>NZ_CP022960.1:6484156-6702516 GCF_002269425.1 Pseudomonas sp. NS1(2017) | reverse complement strand
CGAGCTACCAGACTGCTCCATCCCGCGTCTGTGTGTCGGCATTCTACAGAGGAACGCGGGTGTGTCAACCCATGAATCGAAGAAAAGCGCTTGTGGTTCAATCGGTTAGCTCTCCAAGGTGGCCTCTCGATACCCCGCCAGCCCAGTCTGGCCGAGGGTTTCAGCTCTATCAGCAGGCCAAATTCGATTGAGAAAATAAATTCATCCGGGATTTTTCCTACCGCTCAAGCGGAAGAATCAAACTACTGGTGCTATATACAGGTGTGAGTGCGATACTGGCCACCCGTAGGTACACACCCCCGTTTATATGACGCAGCGCAAAATCATCCACGTCGACTGTGATTGCTTCTACGCCGCCATCGAGATGCGCGATGACCCGAGCCTGGCGCAAAAACCGCTGGCGGTGGGTGGCTCGGCCGACCGGCGCGGGGTGATCGCCACCTGCAACTACGAGGCGCGGGCCTATGGCGTGCGCTCGGCCATGTCGTCACGCCATGCCTTGAAGCTGTGCCCGGACCTGACCATCGTCAAGCCGCGCATGGATGCCTATAAGGAAGCGTCGAAGGCAATCCAGACCATCTTTCGCGACTACACCGACCTGATTGAGCCGTTGTCACTGGATGAAGCCTATCTGGATGTGTCCGACAGCCCGCATTTCGGCGGCAGTGCCACGCGCATTGCCCAGGATATTCGCCGGCGTGTCTCCAACCAGTTGCACATCACCGTGTCCGCCGGCGTGGCGCCGAACAAGTTCCTGGCCAAGATCGCCAGCGATTGGAAAAAACCCAACGGATTGTTTGTGATCACCCCGGACCAGGTTGAAGACTTCGTCTCGCAATTGCGCGTGAGCAAGTTGCACGGTGTGGGCAAGGTCACGGCGGACAAACTGGCGCGCCTGGGAATCGAAGACTGCCTGCAGTTGCGCGAGTGGAACAAGCTGGCGTTGGTGCGCGAATTCGGCAGTTTTGGCGAGCGACTGTGGAGCCTGGCCCGTGGGATCGATGACCGCGTGGTGCAGAACGACAGTCGTCGGCAGTCGATCAGTGTGGAAAATACCTACGACGTGGACCTGCCGGACCTCTCAAGTTGCCTGGCCAAACTCCCCGAACTGATGGAAACCCTGGCCGGGCGCATGGCGCGCATCGACAGCAGTTACCGGGCGGGCAAGCCATTCGTTAAGGTGAAATTTCATGACTTTACCCAGACCACCTTGGAGCAGGCGGGGGCAGGGCGGGATCTGGAGAGTTATCAACAACTGCTGACGCAGGCGTTCAATCGGGGTGGGAAGCCGGTGCGGTTGCTGGGGATTGGGGTGCGGTTGCTGGACCTGAGTGGTGGCAATGAACAGCTGGAGTTATTTACCCCTTTGTAGGAGCGAGCTTGCTCGCGAAGAGCGCATCGGCAACGCGTTCATTCAGGACGCTCGCGTTATCGTTGACGTTTTTCGCGAGCAAGCTCGCTCCTACAAGGTTCAGCGCGCTCCAGGATCCGCCACCAACCGCCCCGCATCCTTGGTCAGCGCTTGCAGGAATTCCTGCTGCAACTCTGGATCATTGCGGGTCAGTTCGATCAGGCTTTGCTCCAGCTCACTGGCTTCTTCTTCCAGGCCCAGTTCAGACAAGCGCTTGACCCGGTGCACCCACTGGCTGACTTCGTCGTCTTCCAGGTCGTCGTAGATCAGGCCGTGGGCTTCCAGCAACTTGTTGCGCAAGGTGCTGCTGACCGCCAGCGTGGAGTCCGAATGCACGTCGTCCTGGCCATCTTCCACGCTGATCTTCAAGGTCGTGACGCGGTTCAGGTCCTGTTCGGCAAACGGGCTGTCCAACAGGTTCAGGCGTAATACGCCGTTACGGTCGGTGGTCAACTCGTGGACGTGCTTGCCGGCGGTGACTTGCACCGGGCGTTCGCTCCAGGGCAGGCTCGAATACTCCACACGCTTGTCGCGCTGGACTTCATCGATCCCTGCCAGGTTCTGTTGCGCACGGCCGTGGGACTGCACGTTCATGAACGGATTGAGGCCGTCCACGCCGTAGGTCAGCCAGTCACGCGTCACGCTGGTCGGCAGGTTGCCAAGGGCGAATACGTTCACCACATTGGCGCCCGCGCCGGCCACCAGGGCTACGGCACCCAACGGCATCTCATAGAGTTTGCGCCAGGGCTGATAGGGCGTGTAGCGATCGTAACGACGGGTGACTTCGAACTCGGTGACCTCGAAGGTCTTCTGCTCGTGAATCCGTACCCGGCGTTGCGGCAGTTCCAGCACTTTGGGTTCGCCTACATCGATCTGCAGGCTGTGGTCGAGCAACTTACGTTCGACCCGCTCCTCGTGCTCACTGCGTTGCGACATCTGGTTGGCGCAGCCGCTGACCAGCAGGGCGCCGCACAAGGCGGCGCCCCCCAGGGCTCTGGTGTTTCGCTTGAACATGACTTCTCTTGATCTGGTTTTCAGCGACGAATACGCGCCTGAAGGAAAGACAGCACGTCAGCCACCGGCAACGGTTGGGCTTCGGCTTCGGTCCGGCTCTTGTATTCCAGATTGCCATCGGCCAGGCCGCGGTCACTGACCACGATCCGGTGCGGGATGCCAATCAATTCCATGTCGGCGAACTTGATGCCCGGGCTGGTTTTCTTGTCCCGGTCATCCAGCAACACTTCAAAACCGGCGGCCGTCAGATCGGCATACAGTTTGTCGGTGGCTTCGCGTACTTGCTCGGTTTCATAACGCAGCGGTACCAGGGCGATCTGGAACGGCGCCAGGGTGTCGCTCCAGATGATGCCGTTCGCGTCGTTGTTCTGCTCGATGGCAGCGGCCACCACGCGGGAAACGCCAATGCCGTAGCAACCCATTTCCAGGATCACCGGCTTGCCGTTCTCGCCCAGCACTTTGCAGTTCATCGCCTGGCTGTACTTGTTGCCCAGCTGGAAGATGTGCCCGACTTCGATGCCGCGCTTGATTTCCAGGGTCCCCTTGCCATCCGGGCTCGGGTCACCGGCCACCACGTTACGCAGGTCGGCCACGGTCGGAACCGGCAGGTCACGCTCCCAGTTCACACCGAAGTAGTGCTTGTCGTCGATGTTTGCGCCGATGCCGAAGTCGCTCATCAGCTCGACCGAACGGTCGATGATGATCGGCAGCGGCAGGTTCAGCGGGCCGAGCGAACCGGCGCCGGCGCCAATGGCGTCACGCAGTTCGGCGTCGGTAGCCATGACCAGCGGGCTGGCCACGCCAGGTTGCTGGGCGGCTTTGATTTCGTTGAGCTCGTGGTCGCCACGGATGACCAGGGCGATCAGCTTGCCTTCTTCTTCGGCGCGCACGATCAGGGTCTTGATGGTCTTTTCAATCGGCAGATTGAATTTTTCCACCAGGGCCGCGATGGTCTTGGTCTCTGGCGTATCCACCAGGCGCAGCTCTTCAGCCGGTGCTGGACGGGAGGTTTCCCGTGGCACGGCTTCGGCTTTCTCGATGTTCGCCGCGTAGTCGGAGCCGTTGCTGAACACGATATCGTCTTCGCCGGACTCGGCCAGCACGTGGAATTCGTGGGAGCCGGCACCGCCGATGGAGCCGTTGTCCGCTTCAACCGGGCGGAACTTCAGGCCCAGGCGCGTGAACACGTTGCAGTAGGCCTGGTGCATGCGGTCGTAGGTGACCTGCAGCGACGCCTGGTCGGCGTGGAACGAGTACGCATCCTTCATGATGAATTCACGGCCGCGCATCAAGCCGAAGCGTGGGCGGATTTCGTCACGGAATTTGGTCTGGATCTGATACAGGTTCAGCGGCAGCTGCTTGTAGCTGCTCAGCTCGTTGCGCATCAGGTCGGTGATCACTTCTTCGTGGGTCGGGCCTGCGCAGAAATCGCGGCCATGACGATCCTTGAAGCGTAGCAACTCAGGGCCGTACTCTTCCCAGCGCCCGGATTCCTGCCACAGTTCAGCCGGTTGGGTGCTCGGCATCAACACTTCCAGAGAGCCGGCAGCGTTCATTTCTTCACGAACGATGGCTTCGACCTTGCGCATCACCTTCAAGCCCATGGGCAGCCAGGTGTACAGGCCGGAGGCCAGCTTGCGGATCATACCGGCGCGCAGCATCAGCTGATGGCTGATCACGACCGCGTCGGAAGGCGTTTCTTTCTGTGTGGCGAGCAAATATTGACTGGTACGCATGGTAGGCCGTTGTCGGTTGCTTGGACTTGAAATGACTCTGGATTGTACGGGCGGTTGTCGCTCGCGTACAGGCATGAGCGCTGTAGGAGCGAGCTTGCTCGCGAAGATCGTCAACGATGACGTGGGAAACCGGGGAGAACGCGGCGTCTATGAGTTCTTCGCGAGCAAGCTCGCTCCTACAAGGGATCCGTGTCTTCGGAGGGATTCAACCGAGCCCGCCGATTCTCCTGATACCAATGCAACGCAATGAGCACCAGCGTCGGCACACCCAGCATGCAGGTGATCAGGAAGAAATTGTGATAGCCGAACTTCTCTACCATCACCCCCGAATACCCACCGATCAGGCGCGGCAACAGCAGCATGATCGAGCTGAGCAACGCATATTGGGTGGCGGAGAACTTCAGGTTGGTCAGGCTCGAAAGGTAGGCCACGAACGCCGAGGTCGCCAGCCCTGAGCTGAAGTTATCCAGGGAAATGGTGAAGATCAGCATCTGCAGGTCCGGGCCCATGTCGGCGAGCATCACGAACAGCAGGTTGGTGCCGGCCGAGGCCACGCCGCCGATGAACAGGATCGGCAGGATGCCGAAACGCACGATCAGCAAGCCGCCCATGCCGGCGCCGACCAGGGTCATGATCAGGCCGAAGATCTTGCTGACCCCGGCGATCTGGTCCTTGGTAAAGCCCTGGTCGATGTAGAACACGTTTGCCATCACGCCCATCACGGTGTCGGACATGCGATAGGTGGCGATCAGCCCCAGCAGCAGCAACGCCTGCCAGCGGTAGCGCAGGATAAAGTCGTTGACCGGTGTCAGCACCGGCGCCAGGCCACGGCGGCCCATGGCCGAGAGGCACAGGGAGGTCAGGGTGATATAGAGGATGGCGCGCAGGAACGCGCGGTCTTCCATCAGCAGGTCCCACAAGCTCATGCCATGGAACAGCACACTTTCGAAATCGGTGTTGAACAGTTGGGTGAACATCGCCGGCACCGATACCAGCAACACGATCAGCACAAATACAGAGACAAGTTGGTGCACGAAGCTGTAGCGCCCGGCTTGCAATTGAGTGCGCAGTGGCACATTCGGTTCGCGCATGAAGAAGGTGGTCAGCAGCGCCGGGACCATCAGGACGCCGAACAGCACATAGGTGCCGGTCCAGGCCGAGTGTTTATAGTTGAAACCGGTGGAGCCGAAACCTTCGGCAAAAAACAGTGCGCCCGCCGTGGCGAGCAGGGCTGCAATGCGATAGCCGGACATGTAGCTGGCGGCCAGAGCAGCCTGGCGGCTGTCGTCGGCGATTTCCAAGCGATAGGCGTCGACCGCGATGTCTTGGGTTGCGGACGCGAAGGCGACGATCACGGCGATAGCGATCAGCCAGGACAAGTGTTTCTGCGGGTCGCAAAAACCCATGCCGATCAATCCGAGGATCACCAGCGACTGGGCCAGCACCAGCCAGGAACGACGGCGTCCGAGTTTGCCGAGCAGCGGCAGGCGCCATTGGTCGAGCAGCGGCGACCACACCCATTTAAAGGCATATGCCAAACCGATCAGGCTCGCATAGCCAATGGTCTCGCGCGCCACACCGGCTTCACGCAACCACACTGAAAGCGTCGAGAACACCAACATGTAAGGCAGGCCGGCGGCAAAGCCGAGCAACAACAGGACTAACGTCGAGGGGCTGGCATAGGCGGCGAGCGCGGCGCGCCAGGTTTTACGGGGCATGGGCTGGAGTCTGCCTCAGATTTGCGGAAACAAAGCGCGCACTCTAACCGCTGTGCTCTACCGGGCGCCAGCCATGGCGCTGAATATCCACGCGATTGTTGCGGACAGTGACGCCTTCATCGCGCAAACGCGCGCGTTGTTCGTCACCCGAGGCACTGCCCACCGGCAGACTTATCCGACCACCGGCACCCAGCACGCGGTGCCAGGGCAGCTTGGTGTCTCCGGGAAGCTGGCTCAGGGTACGTCCCACCCAGCGCGCCGCACGGCCGAGGCCCGCCAAGTGAGCCAGCTCGCCGTAGCTCACCACGCAGCCTGCGGGCACTTGGGCCAGGGTCAGGTAGAGCGCGGTGCGGCGCATTTCGGCGGGGCTTTGTGGGGTTTCGGCGGGCTGATTCACGGTGGGCATATCCATTGATACCGACGGCACAATTGTAGGAAAGGTCTGTAAGTGTGTTGGTGAGAATTGAACTCAACATAAATCCTTGAGTCAGTCCTAGCTATCTAACACGATAATCGCCCTTTTTCGCCAACCTTGAGCTCCCGATCCGCTTATGTTGTCCAGAACCCTGCTGTGCCTCGCTGTTTTCAGCGCCTCCACGCCCTTGCTCGCCGATACCGTCTGGTTGAAGAACGGTGACCGCCTGACGGGCAAGATCAAGGTCTTCGACGGTGGCAAGCTGCTGATCCAGACCGATTACGCAGGCGCCATCCCGGTGGACTGGAAACAGGTGAAAACCCTGGAGAGCGACCAGGAGCTGCTGGTCAAGCAGGACGCCTACACCGGCGAGAAGGCCAAGTCCCTGAAAGCGGCGGATGACGGCAAGGTGGTGCTGGCCAACGGCGAGGCGCCCAAGACCGTCGAATTGGCCAGCATCCAGCAGATCATCAAGCCCAAGCCGGTGGTCGAAGACCTGGTGTGGAAAGGCAACGTGGACATGGCGCTGGACTATAAACGCGCCGACAAAGACACCAACGACTACGACATCGATTTCAAGACCACCGCCCGCCATGGTCAATGGCGTCACACCGGGCAGGGCGAGTACAACCGCGAGTTCCAGGACGATGTCACCACCACCGACAACTGGGCCCTGGAATACGACCTCGACCGCTTCCTGACCGAACATTGGTTCTGGCAGGGCCGCTTGACCTACAAGCGCGACAAGGTTGAAGACTTGTCCCGTCAGCGCACCGTCGGTACCGGCCCGGGCTATCAGTTCTGGGACGATGAGCTGGGCGCGTTCTCCCTGGGCTCGCTGGTCAACCGCACCGACTACGAATACGCCGACGGCGGCAAGGACAACTTCTATTCCCTGGCCATGAAGTGGAACTACAACCGCTACCTGGTGGGCAAGACCGTCGAATTCTTCACCAACGGCGAAGTGGGCAAGCCTATCGGCGGGCCGGCGGAGTATTCGTTGGATGCAGAAATGGGCCTGCGCTACAAAGTCACCGAATGGGCGTCCCTCAACCTCAAGGCCGAGCGCGACATCATCAGCGGCGACTCCGACAGCAGCCTGAGCAAGACCCGCTACACCGCAGGCTTCGGCGTGGCCTGGTAACACGGCCGAACAAAACCTGCTTGGCAACCTTTGCCGATAATGATTACCTTGCGTTGAGATTCATTCCCATAGGCCATGGGCGGCTGATTATCCGAGGAGTCATACGTTGAGCGCACAGGTTGCCAAGAACGCCCGAGAGCTGTTGCTCAAGGAATACCGTGGGGCTCTCTCCACACTGTCCAAAGCCATGCCCGGCTTCCCTTTTGGTTCGGTCGTGCCCTATTGCCTCGACGAGCAGGGTCGCCCGCTGATCCTGATCAGCCGCATTGCCCAGCACACCCACAACCTGCAGAAAGACCCCAAGTGCTCGCTGCTGGTGGGTGAGCGCGAGGCGGATGACGTGCAGGCCGTCGGTCGCCTGACCTACCTGGCTGAAGCCGAAAAACTGGAGGAGGGCGCTGCCATCGAGGCGGCCGCTGAGCGTTATTACCGCTACTTCCCCGATTCAGCCAACTACCACAAGGCCCACGATTTTGACTTCTGGGTGCTCAAGCCAGTGCGTCACCGTTACATCGGCGGTTTTGGCGCGATTCACTGGGTCGATCAGTTGACCTTGGCCAACCCGTTTGCGGGCAAGGCCGAGCGCAGCATGATCGAACACATGAACAGCGATCACACCAAGGCCATTGCCCATTACGTCGACCTCACCGGTTTGCCGACCTCCGAGCCTGCCCAGTTGGCCGGCATCGACAGCGAAGGCATGCACTTGCGTATAGGCCAATCCTTATATTGGTTGCCGTTTGCGGAGTCTTGCAACACGCCGACACAAGTACGCGAAGCCTTGGTTTCATTGGCTCATGCCGAGATCTGGCCGAAAAAAGAAGCCGCTGACGCTTGAATTCACGAAACGGCGACGTCATCTAAGGTGGACTGGCAAGGCATTCTTGCGTTGAGGAACCATTTGATGCGCCCTTTTTTGTTGCTCTTTCTGCTGTTCCCGGTGTTGGAGCTGTTCGTATTCGTTCAAGTCAGCAGTGCGATCGGCTTTTTCCCGGCCCTGTTGCTGATCATTCTCGGCTCGATGCTCGGCGTCCTGGTGCTGCGCGTCG
Source organism: Pseudomonas sp. NS1(2017) (assembly GCF_002269425.1). Taxonomy (NCBI): domain Bacteria; kingdom Pseudomonadati; phylum Pseudomonadota; class Gammaproteobacteria; order Pseudomonadales; family Pseudomonadaceae; genus Pseudomonas; species Pseudomonas sp. NS1(2017). The sequence goes on along the minus strand of NZ_CP022960.1, from coordinate 6,694,029 downwards.
CCGGCCTGGCCACGGCGTTGCGTGCCCGTGAAAGCCTGAACCGTGGCGAACTGCCCGCCCAGACCATGCTCGAAGGCCTGATGATGGCCTTGGCCGGCGGCCTGTTGATCCTGCCGGGTTTTATCAGCGACGTGGTCGGCCTGGTCATGCTGCTGCCGTTCACCCGCAAACTGCTGGCCGGCAAGATGCGCCAGCGTGCCGAAGAGGCCGCGATTCGTCAGCGTGCGTTCGCCGACGACCTGCAACCCCGTGGCGGTCCGGCCCCGCGCCAGCCGTTGGGGCGTGAAGGTGATGTGATCGAAGGCGAGTTCGAACATCGCGACAGCAAATAACCGCTTCATTGGCACGGCACCTCAGGGTGCCGTGTTGCTTTCAGCCGTCGGCACACGCAAAAAATTTACGCCGCGGCCCCTTGTAATAAGCTTATGCGCCCTTATGTAACGGTCACCGCAAGGTTTCTGGTGGCGACACCAGACAGACTTCCGCGTCTTGCTTGGCGAGGCGCGACCGGCTCAGCCGGAATACAACCCGCCGGTATTGACACCGGCCGATGAAAAACACAATTAGGAGAGATCGACAATGAGCAAGCTTCGTCCTCTGCACGACCGCGTCGTAATCCGTCGTAGCGAAGAAGAAAAGAAAACCGCTGGCGGTATCGTTCTGCCAGGTTCGGCTGCTGAAAAAGCCAACCACGGTGTGATCGTCGCTGCGGGTCCAGGCAAAACCCTGGACAACGGTGAAGTGCGTGCTCTGGCCGTTAAAGTCGGTGACAAGGTTGTATTCGGCCCTTACTCCGGCAGCAACACTGTGAAAGTTGACGGCGAAGACCTGCTGGTCATGGCTGAGAACGAGATTCTCGCCGTACTGGAAGCGTAATTCCCCCGCTCATTTTCCCGTTACTCCAAAGTATTTAAGGATTATCGATCATGGCTGCTAAAGAAGTTAAATTCGGCGATTCCGCCCGCAAGAAAATGCTCACCGGTGTCAACATCCTGGCTGACGCAGTAAAAGCGACCCTGGGCCCGAAAGGCCGTAACGTGATCATCGAGAAGAGCTTCGGCGCTCCGACCATCACCAAGGACGGCGTTTCCGTAGCCAAAGAAATCGAACTGGAAGACCGTTTCGAAAACATGGGCGCGCAGCTGGTCAAAGACGTTGCCTCCCGTGCCAACGATGACGCAGGCGACGGCACCACCACCGCTACCGTTCTGGCTCAGTCGATCGTCAACGAAGGCCTGAAAGCCGTCGCTGCCGGCATGAACCCGATGGACCTGAAGCGCGGCATCGACAAGGCGACCATCGCTGTTGTTGCCGAGCTGAAAAACCTGTCCAAGCCATGCGCTGACACCAAGGCTATCGCTCAGGTAGGCACCATCTCCGCCAACTCCGACAGCTCCATCGGCGACATCATTGCCGAAGCCATGGAAAAAGTCGGCAAAGAAGGCGTGATCACCGTTGAGGAAGGCACTGGCCTGGAAAACGAGCTGTCGGTTGTAGAAGGCATGCAGTTCGACCGCGGCTACCTGTCCCCGTACTTCGTCAACAAGCCAGAAACCATGGTTGCCGAGCTGGAAAGCCCGCTGATCCTGCTGGTCGACAAAAAGATCTCCAACATCCGCGAAATGCTGCCAGTGCTGGAAGCCGTTGCCAAAGCCGGCCGCCCACTGCTGATCGTTTCCGAAGACGTTGAAGGCGAAGCCCTGGCGACGCTGGTAGTGAACAACATGCGTGGCATCGTGAAGGTTGCAGCCGTCAAGGCTCCAGGCTTCGGCGACCGTCGCAAGGCCATGCTGCAGGACATCGCTGTTCTGACTGGCGGTACCGTTATCTCCGAAGAGATCGGCCTGAGCCTGGAAAGCGCCACCCTGGAAAACCTGGGCAGTGCCAAGCGCGTGACCATCTCCAAAGAAAACACCATCATCGTTGACGGTGCTGGCGTAGAGCAGGACATCCAGGCTCGCATCACCCAGATCCGCGCCCAGGTTGCCGAGACTTCGTCCGACTACGACCGTGAAAAACTGCAAGAGCGCCTGGCCAAACTGTCCGGCGGCGTAGCAGTGATCAAGGTTGGCGCGGGTTCCGAAGTTGAAATGAAAGAGAAGAAAGCCCGCGTTGAAGACGCCCTGCACGCTACCCGTGCAGCCGTTGAAGAAGGCGTGGTACCTGGCGGTGGCGTTGCGCTGATCCGTGCTCTGGAAGCTCTGGTTGACCTCAAAGGCGACAATGCTGACCAGAACGTCGGTATCGCAGTTCTGCGTCGCGCCGTTGAATCCCCACTGCGCCAGATCGCTTCCAACAGCGGCGATGAGCCAAGTGTTGTGGTCAACGAAGTGAAGAACGGCAAAGGTAACTACGGTTACAACGCTGCCACCAGCGAATACGGCGACATGGTTGAGATGGGTATCCTGGACCCAACCAAAGTGACCCGTTCCGCGTTGCAGGCAGCTGCTTCGATCGCTGGTCTGCTGCTGACCACCGAAGTGGCCATCGCTGACAAGCCGAAGGCTGAAGGCTCGGCTGGCGGCGGTATGCCAGACATGGGCGGCATGGGTGGCATGGGCGGCATGATGTAAGCCAGCCCTACCCGGCTAACTGAAAAGCCCCGCCTGCAGTGATGCAGGCGGGGCTTTTTTGTGGGCGACTGTTACTCAACCAATCGCGCGTCGACGCAACAGCTTCTTGAATGTCATCCCGCGGGCCAGTGTGGGTTGGCCGATAAAGAGCACACGTGCAGCGGACCACGGTGCAGTCGTACTGTCGAGAGGCTCTTCGGTAGGCACATGTGCGGTTGTGCTGGGTATGGGCCGCCCCCAGTGGCAGGCCAGCAGTGAACTGGCGGCAATACACAGCGACAGCATCAACGTGGGCAAATGCTTCTTGGGGGGACGCATGAACGGGCTCTCCAACCGGATCCAAAGGATGGGACCCAGGGTGCAGGGGCTCTCCTGGATCAGGTGGCGAGGTTACGCAGAATGCCGGTGGTTCATTGTCACAGGCTGTAACACGCTGGTTATTGGGGGCGCAGGGGCAGGATCAGGGTCAGGCGCGCACCGCCCAAAGGGCTGCGCGTAACGGACAACTCACCTCGGTGCCATTGGGTCGCGCGCTTGGCCAGCGCCAGGCCGAGGCCGAAGCCGCCGGACTCATCGCCGCCCATGGCCAGCCGTACGAAAGGTTCGAATACCTTTTCGCGGTTTTCAGCGAGGATGCCGGGGCCGTCGTCGTCCACATGCAGCACAAGATGCTGGTCATCCTGGCGAGCGGCGCTGACGCACACCTGGTCGCTGGCATAGGTGATGGCGTTGCTCAACAGGTTGCGCACGATCAAATGCAGTAAGGCGCGGTCGCCGATCAGTTGCAGATCCGCAGGCTCAGTGTCCAGGCTCAGGCGGCGATGGTGTCCGTCGAGCAAGGCGAACTCCTGATGCAGCCAGTCGCGGATAGGGATGGGTTCATGTTGCAGGTCGGTGGGCGCACCGGCCATCCGGGCAAAGGCGAGGCTGGCGCGGACCAGGGCTTCGAGTTCTTCCACATCGGTTTGCAGGCGTTCCTGCAAGCGGGTACGGGTGGGTAAATCGTCACTTTTGCCCAGCAGGGTCAAGGCGAAACGCATCCGTGCCAGAGGCGTGCGCAGTTCGTGGGAGACGGCTTGGGAAACTTCCCGGTGACGTTCGCTCATCGCCGTAATGTCCTGCGCATGTTGTTGCACGGTTTGCAGCAGCGGCGTCCATTCCTTGCCCATGGCGGGCAACATTGCATTGGGCGTGCGAGCGAGGGTGCCCAGGCAGGCATTGAGTGCTTCCACCTCGGCGGTACGCTGACGGCGTGCGCGCAGACCCAGCCACATCCACAGCCCCAGAGGCAGGCCGGCCACGCAAGCGGTGATCCCATAGACCGGGAATTTCAGCAGGTCCTTGACCTCGGCTGTTCCCCACATGGGCCCGAACTGAATCAACGTCTTGTCGTCGAGCGGGAAATAGCTAATGTCTTCATCGCTGTTTTGCGCCGGTTGCTGGTGTTTGAGCATGATCAGCGCCTCGGGCGGTAACTCGATCTCATCCAGGGTGACCAGGCTGATCGGGTACTGGAAGCGTGCACGCAGCGCTTCCATGCGCGCTTCACGCTGCTCGGCCGGCAAGGGCTTGAGCTGCTCCGCCACCAAGTAGCCCGGCCCGGCCATCAAGCGCAAAAAACTGTACTCGCCGACGAACACCGAGGCGTTGGCGCACAGCCACAACAAATAAAGCGTCAATGCGCCCCAACTGGTGCCCGCCACGATCGCCATCCAGGGCCGCACTTTAGAGAGCATGCCGAGCGCCTCGCGGGATTTCGACAAACAGATAGCCCTGGGCCGTGATGGTCTGGATGGTCACCGGGCAGTCCAGGCTCATCAGCTTCTTGCGCAGGCGTGAGACGCGCATGTCCACGGAGCGATTGATCCCGTCGTATTCCAGGCCACGCAGGCTTTGCAGGAGTTTTTCCCGGGTCAGCAACACCCCGCAATGGCGGGCGAAGATCGTGAGCAACTCGAACTCGGCCACCGAAAACTGCAAGGGCACCTCATCGAGCCAGGCGAAGTGGTTGTTGAGGTCCAATCGAAAGGTGCCCCACTGGTAATAGGCGCGGGGGGCTTGTGGATGGCGGCGCAGCAACGAGCGGATCCGGGCCAGCAACAGCAGCGGGTCGACGGGCTTGACCACATAGTCGTCCGCGCCGACGTCGAACCCGGTCAATTGCTCGGCGTTCTCGTCCAGCGCCGTCATCATCAGGATCAAGCCGGGGTACTGGTCGCGAATCTGTCGGCACAGCGTGAAGCCGTCAATGCCCGGCAACATCACATCCAGGATCAGCAGCGCCGGCTGTTCGTCACGGATACGCTGGGCTGCGCGATCGCCGCGGTGTTCCACCGCCACGGTAAACCCTTCAGCGCGCAGGAACTCGGCAGTCAGCGCGGCCAGAGGGAGGTCATCTTCGATCAGCAGCAGGGTGTCGGGCATGAAAGGGCGTCGTCGCCAGAGGATGGGCGCAAGTGTTACGCCCTTCAGGAGGGCAGGCAAGGGGCGTTCGTTTGGCGGCCATTTTTGCCTGGGGCCTGTCGTCGGTGTGTGAAGCTATAGTGAAAAACTCGTTGGTTGATCCAATCAGTTGAAAAGCGTAATCGCCGCGCCCTCCAGGTCTATCCCTGAGCCACACTTGGCCTTAAGCTGCGCGAGCCAACACGGCCGTTACCGCGTACGGAGACACTGCCCATGCGAATTTTATTGGTTGAAGACAACCGCGATATTCTGGCCAACCTGGCGGATTACCTGGGGCTAAAAGGCTATACCGTGGACTGTGCGCAGGACGGTTTGTCGGGCCTGCACCTGGCCGCCACCGAGCATTACGACCTGATCGTGCTCGACATCATGCTGCCCGGCATCGATGGCTACACCCTGTGCAAACGCCTGCGCGAAGATGCGCGCCGTGACACGCCGGTGATCATGCTCACCGCCCGCGACCAATTGGATGACCGGCTGCAGGGCTTCAAGTCCGGCGCCGATGACTACCTGCTTAAACCGTTTGCCCTGTCGGAACTGGCCGCGCGTATCGAAGCCGTGCTGCGCCGTGCCCAGGGTGGCGGTCGGCGCGCCCTGCAAGTCGCCGACCTGCATTACGACCTCGACACCCTGGAAGTGACCCGCGAAGGCCGCCTGCTCAAGCTCAACCCGGTCGGCCTGAAGCTGCTGGCGGTGTTGATGCAGAAGAGCCCGCACGTGCTGCGCCGCGAAATTCTTGAAGAAGCCCTGTGGGGCGACGACTGCCCGGACAGCGACAGCCTGCGCAGCCACGTTCACCAATTGCGCCAAGTGATCGATAAACCGTTCGCCAAGCCGTTGCTGCAAACGGTGCACGGCGTCGGTTATCGCCTGGCTGAGGGTAGAGATGGAGTTTAAGCAAAGCCTTGCCCAGCGGATCATCATCGCCTTTGCGTTGATGAGTGCGTTGGTGGCGGGGGCCTTCGCCATGGGTATCGTCGCGACGGTGCACCTGGTGGAAGAGAAGCTGATCTCGGCAGGCTTGGGCGGCGACCTGCAGCGCCTGTTGCTGATGGACACAGTCGAAGACTGGCGGCACCGCCCCGAGCCGGACCAGTTGTTTTACTTCAGCGGTGGCCCTGGCGATTTTGAGTTGCCCAAGGATCTGCGTCACCTCGAACCCGGCTTCCATGAAGTCTTCCGCGAAGCGTTGTCGTACCACGCCATGGTCGAAGTGGTCGACGGCCGGCGCTACGTGTTGCTGCAGGATCAGAGTGATTTCGAAGAGCGCGAGCGCGTGCTGTTTGCCGTGGTGCTGGTGGGTTTCGTACTCAGCCTGGCGCTGGCGGTATTCCTCGGTTGGGTGCTGGCACGCAAAGTGATGGCGCCGGTCGTGCGCCTCGCCCGCCAGGTGCGTCACCGCGACCAATTGCTGGGTTTGGCGCCGCCGCTGGCACCGGACTATGCGGCCGACGAAGTGGGTGAGCTGGCGGTGGCGTTCGATGCCACCCTGGGGCGCCTGCGTCAGGCGTTGTCCCGTGAGCAATTGTTTACCAGTGACGTCAGCCACGAATTACGCACGCCGTTGATGGTGCTGGCCAGTTCCTGTGAACTGCTGCTGGAAAACCCGGCCATTGATCAACGTGGGCGCAATCAAGTGCAACGCATTGCCCGCGCTTGTGAAGAAATGCGCGAGCTGGTGCAAACCTTCCTGATGCTGGCCCGTGCCGAGCACAATGACGCGGCGATGTCTCCCCAGGTGACCCTGGCGCAGGTGGCGGATGACTTGCTCGGTATCTGGCGTGACCCCATCGAGCGTAAAGGCCTGGAGCTGATCTACCAGCCTGGCAACCCCCTGGACACGCGGTACAACACCACCTTCCTGCACGCCGTCATGGGCAACCTGCTGCGTAACGCCCTGCACTACACCGAACACGGGTTTATCCGCCTGACCCTGGAGCCCGCAGGCTTTGTGGTGGAGGACAGTGGTGTGGGTATTCCCGAAGACAAGCGCGAAGCGATGTTCGAGCCGTTCGTGCGCGGCAGCGAGAAACGTGGTGACGGCCTGGGCCTGGGGTTGTCACTGGTCCAGCGCATCTGCGAAAACCAGGGCTGGACCGTGAGCCTCAGCACCATGGAGCCCAACGGCTGCCGCTTTCACGTGCAATTGAGTCAGGTCAACGCCTGACTCCACCCTCTGCCGCTATCCTGCCAGAGATCCCCGTCATTCGGCGAAGATGGCCCCATGCCATTGCTTGTGTCTGTAAAGTCTTGAAATGTATGGGGTTGGACAGGACAAGATTTTCACAACGGGTTGACCTGTTGATCACAGTGCGCTGCTTAAGGTTGTAGGCATCAGCAACTGGAGATCCGTCGATGTCTACCCCGATCAAGCTCGAATTTTCCGAAAAGTACGACGACGAACACGCCCACGAATATTTGCTCAAGCATCAGGACAATCTGGCGCGCCGGTTGTCCCACAAACGCGACGAGCAATTGGCCCGTGGCGCGCTGGCGATGGCCGGTGAGCCTGGCCTGGTATTGGACCTGCCGTGCGGCGCAGGGCGTTTCTGGCCGCTGCTGGCGGAAAAGCCCAACCGCGTCATTATCGGTGCCGACAATTCGGCGTCGATGTTGAAGGTGGCAACGGTCGCCCAGCCCGCCGATGTGGTGAAACGGGTACGACCCTTGCAGACATCTGCCTTTGATATCGATCTGCCGGACAACTCGGTCGACAGTATTTTCTGTATGCGCCTGTTGCACCACATTGGTGATCCGGCGCACCGACTGGCGATATTGCGGGAGTTTCAGCGCGTTACCCGTGACAGCGTCATTGTTTCGCTGTGGGTCGATGGCAATTTCAAAGCCTGGAAACGCAAGCGTCTCGAAAGCCAGCGTCGCAAGAAAGGTGAGCAGGAAGGTTACCAAAACAGGTTTGTGTTACCGGCTGCTACTGTTGAAGCAGAATTCGAAGAAGCCGGTTTTCGTGTTCAGGAATCCCTGGACTTCATACCGCTCTACGCCATGTGGCGAGTGTATGTATTGCGCAAGAGGTAACAGGATGGCAGTTGAGTGCGTAGCAGGCAGTCATGTAAAGCCCGAAGAACGATTCGATTATTTCTGGCGCCAGCAAGGCGAGTGGGTCGAAGAGCCCAATCGCCGGCGCGGGGGTGAGAGTGGTGTGCAACGCGTGATGACCGCCAATGGACGCCTGCTCTACAGCAAGCGCCAGACCGGGCACATCTACCGCAGTTGGCTGCATCCTTTTGGCCGCCCCACGGTATTGCGTGAGCGAGATGCGATCAAGGGCCTGCGCCTGTTGGACGTACGTGTGCCGGAAATGGTCTTTTGCGAGGCACGCAGGGACCCCGAGCACCACTGGCAGGCTCTGCTGGTGACCGCAGCCCTCGACGGCTTCGACGAAATCGAAAACTGGTACGCCGCCGGTGGTCGCGAGCAGTACGGCGAGTTAGTGCATGAGCGCGTGCTCAAGGAGCTTGCCGGCACCTTGGCGCGCATGCACCGTGGGCGTTGGCAGCATGGCTGCCTGTACATCAAGCACATTTTTGTAAGGGTGACCGGCCAGGGCGACTCGGCCAACGTCGAGGTGGCACTGCTGGATTTCGAGAAATGCCGCCAACGTTTGACCGCCTATCGGGCCGCTTCCCACGACATGCTGCAACTGCGCCGCCATTCGTCGTGGAACGATACGGACTGGAAGAAACTCAGCTACTTTTACGAGACGGCGTTTGGCAGCGCTATCAAGGGTTTAACCAGATGAAGCTAGAAATAGCACGAGGTTTGTTCCTGGTCGGGGCGTTGGGCGTTGCAGCCTTGGCGCTGGCGGCGTGGGAACAGCCTCGCACACAGGTGCTCAGTGCAACGCAGGGTGGCGCGCAATGCCTGTTGCCGCGCGTCGCCAAGGCGAGCACCGCGGCCAAGCCTGATCATGAGTTGTTGCTGTTCATGTTTGGCATGTCTCAAGGGATGAGGCCACAGAGTTGAAACGATTCAACCCCCCAGGAAAGGGCCTTGCGATGCGAGGCCCTTTTTTTTGCCTGGGTGTCAGGCCTTGTCCGGCTTGGCGAGCAAGGTGTACACGCACGGCAGCACAAACAACGTAAACAGCGTGCCGATCGACATTCCCGTCGCAATCACCATGCCGATATCAAACCGGCTCACTGCACCGGCACCCGTCGCGAAAATCAGCGGCACCATGCCGAACACCATCGCGGCAGTGGTCATCAGTACCGGCCGTAGTCGTATCGCTGCAGCTTCCTCCACCGCCTGCCGTGGCGTCAGGCCCTTGTCCTTGCGCAGTTGGTTGGCGAACTCGACGATCAGGATCCCGTGTTTGCTGATCAGGCCGATCAGCGTCACCAGGCCGACCTGGGTGTAGATGTTCATGCTCGACCAACCGAGGAACAGCGGAATCAGCGCTCCGCAGATCGACAGCGGCACCGTCACCAGGATCACCAGTGGGTCGCGGAAGCTCTCGAACTGCGCCGCCAGCACCAGGAAGATGATCGCCAGGGCCAGGCCAAAGGTGACCCACAGCGCCGTGCCCTCCTGGATGAATTGCCGGGAGGCACCGCTGTAGTCGAACGCATAGCCGGGCGGGGTTTCCTCAATGGCAATCTGGCGCACGGTGTCGATGGCCTCGCCCATGCTGACGATGGGAAAGCCCGAGATCAGCGCCGAATTGAGTTGCTGGAACTGGTTCAACTGCCGGGGCCGAGCGCGGTCCGTCACGCTGATCAAGGTCGAGAGTGGCAACAATTCGCCCTGGGCGTTCTTCACGTAGTAGTTGTTCAGCCACTCTGGATTGTCGCGGTAGGTGCGCTCGACTTGGGCGATCACCTTGTAGCTGCGCCCATCCAGGGTGAAACGGTTGATTTCCGCCTCCGCCAGCAAGGTTGCCAGGGTGCCGCCGAGGTCCTGCATCGACACGCCCATCTGCGCCGCCTTGGCGCGGTCGATGTCCACCACCACTTCGGGTTTGTCGAACGCCAGGTCGATGTCGACAAAGGCGAATTTGCCTGACTCCATCGCACGTTTCTTCACGCGATTGGCCACTTCCAGCAACGACTCATAATCGTTGGCGGTGTTGATCACAAAACCGAACGGCAACCCTTCGCCCGTGCCGGGCAAGGAGGGCAGGTTGAAGCCGAACACCTGCAGGCCGGGAATCTGCTCCAGGCGCTTTTGCACCTCGGGCAAGATTTGCATCTGGGTACGCTGGCGCTCGTTCCACGGCTTGAGCAGGAAACCGCCGATGCCCGATTGCACGCCGTTGAAGCCGTTGATCTGGAACGACGAGTAGTACTCCGGGAACTCCTTGAATATGTTGATGAACTCGTCGGTGTAGGTGTTGAGGTAGTCCAGGTTGGTCGGCTGCGGCGCGCTGGCCATCATGAAGATGATGCCCTGGTCTTCGTCGGGGGCCAGTTGCGACTGGGTGAACTTGAGGAACACCGGGATCAGGCACAGCACCATCAATGCAAATACGATCACCACCGGCCGCGTATTCAGGGTGCCGTGCAGCATGCGTTGGTAGCGACGCTTGAGTCCGTCGAAAATCCGGTCGAGGCGGTGAGCCAGTCCAGAAGGGTTTTCATCATGGCGCAACAGCAGCGCGCACATCATGGGTGACAGGGTCAGGGCGACAATGCCGGAAATGATCACCGCCCCGGCCAGGGTCAGGGCGAATTCCTTGAACAACGCGCCGGTGAGTCCTTCGAGAAAACCGATCGGCGCATACACCGCGGCCAGGGTGATGGTCATCGACACCACCGGCAGGGCAATCTCCCGTGCGCCTTCCAGCGCTGCATCCAGCGGCGTCTTGCCTTCCTCGATGTGCCGGTGGATGTTTTCCACCACCACGATGGCGTCATCCACCACCAGGCCGATGGCCAACACCATCGCCAGCAAGGTCAGCAGGTTGATCGAGTAACCCATCAACTGCATGAAAAACAGCACGCCGATCATCGACAGCGGGATGGTGATCACCGGGATCACCACCGAACGCAGGGCACCGAGGAACAGGAACACCACCACGATCACGATCAGCACGGCTTCAAACAGGGTTTTGACCACCTCGTTGATGGACGCCTGGATAAACAGCGTGGCGTCGTAGGCAATTTCCGCCTTGAGGTTGGGCGGCAGCTGGGACTCCAGCTCCGGCATGATCTTGCGCACTTCCTTGATCACGTCCAGCGGGTTGGCGCTGGGCGTGGCCTTGATGCCGATATACACCGACGGCGTGCCGCCAAACGAGCTGATGGCGTTGTAGTTTTCCGCGCCCATTTCCACCCGGGCCACGTCCCGCAGCAGCACTCGGCTGTCGCCGTCGGTTTTCACAGTGATGGCGCCAAAGGCTTCAGCGGACTTGAGGTCGGTGTTGGCGTTGATGCTGGTGACGATGAATTCGCCTTTCAGCTCACCGGCAGCGGAGAGGAAGTTGTAGCGGCGCACGGCGTCGGTGATGTCGCTGGCACTGAGGCCGAAACCGGCCAGTTTCACCGGGTCGAGCCAGAGGCGCATGGCGAACACCTGGTTGCCGAGGATCTCCGCTTCGGCCATGCCGGGCAGGGTGGCGAGCTTGGGTTGGATCACCCGTGACAGGTAATCGGTGATCTGTGGGTTGCTCAGTTGCCCGCTGGAGAAGCTGATGTACATCAGCGCCGAAGCATCGGCGGCCTCTTTGCTCAGCACCGGGTCTTCGGCGTCTTGCGGCAGCTTGTTCTTGACCTCGTTGGCCTTGGCCAGCAATTCGGTAAACAGGCGGTCGCTGTTGGCGCCGATGCGCGCGTAGATCGAGATCACCGAGAAGTTCTGGCGGCTCACCGAGGTCATGTAGTCGATGCCTTCTGCGCTGGCCAGACTTTGCTGCAACGGCTGGGTGATGTAGCCCTGAATGGTCTCGGCATTCGCGCCGGGGTAGGCGGTGGTCACCGTGATCAGGGCGTTTTCCATGCTCGGGTATTGGCGCAGCGGCAACTTGCTGTAGGCCTGGAAACCCAGCAGCACGATCAGCAGGCTGACCACCATGGCCAGCACCGGACGGCGGATAAACGCATCTGTGAACCTCATGGCCTAGTGCCCTGCCGGCAGGTTTTTGTCCGGGCTGATGGCGATGGGCGTGCCGTTGTCCAGCTTGAGCTGGCCGGCGCTCACCACTTGCTCACCGGCTTTGAGGCCCTTGCTCACCAGCACCAGGCCACCGCGTCGCTCGCCGGTCTCGACGAAACGTCGCTCGGCGATCAGCAGCGACTTGCCATCAGCATCCTTTTCCACCTCGCCGGCGTCGGTTTTTTTCTCGGCCACGGCGTACACCGAGTTACCGTAGAGGGTGTAGGTGATTGCGCTTTCCGGCACCACAATCTGCGGGGCCGGGTTGGGCAGCAGCACGTTCAGGCTGGTGAACATGCCCGGCAGCAGCTTGCCATCCGGATTGGCCAAGGTGGCGCGCACCAACACATTGCGCGTGCTGTTTTCGACTTTCGGGTTGATCGCGCTGATGCTGCCCGGAAATTGCTCGCCGGGATAAGCCGAGACTTCCACCTGCACTGCCTGCCCGAGGGCGACTCTGGGCACGGAGTGTTCGGGGATATAGAAGTCGACATAGAGGCTGCTGAGGTCCTGCAAGGTGGCGATCACCGTGCCGCTGGCCAGGTAGTCGCCCACGTCGACTTGGCGAATGCCGATGGTGCCGCTGAACGGCGCGACAATGTGCTTCTTCGCCAGTGAAGCCTTGAGCTGATTGACCGTGGCCTTGTTCTTTTGCAGTTGCGCGGACAGGCGGTCGAACTCGCCTTTGGAGATCGCCTGGCTGCCCACCAGTTGGCTGCCGCGACCGTAGTCCAACTGCGCCAGGCCGAGGTCCGCCTGGGCGGTTTCCAGCAGCGCGCTTTCCACTGCGCTGTCGAGTTGCACCAGGGGTTGGCCAGCCTTGACGTTCTGCCCGGACTCGAACTGCACGTCCTTGACCGTACCGGCCACCTCCAGGCTCAGGTTCACACCTTGCAGGGCTTTGAGTGAGCCGACGGCTGGAAGGCGCTGTTGCCAGGGTTGTTCGACCACCGTCGCGACCGCCACGCTGACCGCCGGTTTTGGCTGGGAAAAGACCTGGATCTGCTGATAGATGGAAAAGGCTTTATAGCCCCCCAGCAGCAGGACGATTAACAGGACGACACCCAACATGAACAGCATGCGACGGCGCAGCATATTCCGGTTCCCTGGACAACGTTGGCAGACGATTTTTTGTAGGAGTGTAGTGGGTATTCCAGGCGGTGTTTATCACCGGGAACAGGGCCAGGACTGGCCCTGTTCAGAGGGGCGCGTCAGATCAGATGCAGATGGTTATCCCAGAGCCCTGCGGGCAACTCCAAGGGTTTTGCTACCAACGGTTTCTGGCGGCAATCGTAGAACCGGCAACGGCCTTGGCCCGAGGTCACGACAAACCCATCCTCGACGGCCCCAACGCCAGCACAGTCGGGCAGCGGCCCATCCAGGCGCAGCTCGCCACTGTCCATGTCCCAGATAAAAAAGCGGTTGCCCCGTGGGGCGGTCAACGCCACCAGGCGCAACTCGCTGTGCACCGCGACGCTGGCGGTGTAGTGCCCCATCGCCTGCAACTGCTCATCCGCCACCGGGAACGCCACGAACGGCTGGCCCGGTCGCTTGATCGCCAGCAACTCGGAATGCTCCTGTGACGCCCCCATGAACTGCTGCCCGGTGAGGATGGTGCCATCGCTGGCAATCCCCATATGCCGCACGCTGTTCATCTGCTGGCCGAGGGTTTCCTTGCTGATCAGGCTGCCGTCACGGTGCATCAGCACCAGGCTCGGCTCCATGGCATTGAGGTTCATCTCCACGCGGCTTTCGGCTTCAGTGCGGATGCCACCATTGGCCACCACCAGGGTTTCGCCGTCGGGCATCCACGACACCTGATGCGGGCCGATGCCGTGGGTAGAGAGCTCGCCGGTATGCACCAGCCGCTCACCTTCGAACTTGTAAACGCCGAGCAAGCCACGGCCGGGGTCGGTCGTGTCGTTCTCGGTGCCGTACAGCCAATCGCCGCTTTTGTGGATGACCGCGTGGCCATAGAAGTGGCGATTGGCCTTGGAGGTGATGGTTTGCAGCAGCGCACCATCACGCAGGTCGATCAGGTAGCTCTCGGTGCCCGGGCGACGGGCGACAAACAGCGCGATCGGCAGCGTAGGGTGGTTGATGATGTCGTGGCAGCGTTGGCCGACCTGGGTGGCAAACACTGGCTTGCCGTCCAGGCGATAGCCCACGGCGTAGTGCTTGCCGTCTGCATCATCCCGCGCCGACAGCAGCAGCGGGCCTTTATCCTTCCCTTTGAACAGCGTCCAGCCGCCCAAAGTGAGTGCACTGAGCAGCACGCTGCCAACCGCCAAAGCCTGTCGCCTGAGCATCATCAGTCACCGTCGTTGGCGTTAAAGCCCAGTTGAATGCCCAGCGCCTTGGCCAACTCGCCTTCGTGGAGGCGGTGGACGACGTTGAGGCTGTCGTAGATATCGTTGAGCTGCTGGCGCCCGGCGTCGTCGGCCAGCAGTTCATTGAGGGTGCGCTGGTTGCTGGCGAACAGTTTGAGGGACGCGGCATAGGCGGCGTCGATCTTGTCGGCCAACGGCTTCTGTTCGGACGGCAGCAGGCCACGCAGGCCTTTGTTGTCGACGCCGACCCATACGGTCTGGGCGGCGGCGAGGCTGGCTTCGAGGCTTTGCAGGGACGACTGGCTGCGCCATGCATCGGCCTGGAAGGGCTGCGGGATGCCCTTGGTCTGGCGGCCCATCGGCGTGCCGAGTTTTTTCTTCAGGGTGTCCAGTGCGGTCACTTGGACGCGCAGCAGATCGGCAATGGCTTCGTGGGAATCGGCGTAGCGCTGGTTCGGAAACTTGGTCATCTGCGCCAGCATGCCATCGGTGCTGTTCCAACTGGCCAGGATTTCTTCGGCCAGGGCCTTCTGACGGTCGCCGATGGCCACCAGCAGCGGGCAGTAACGGGCCTTTTGCGCGTCGTCGGCAATGTCGGTCTTGGCGTCGTAGAGGATGTATTCGTAGGCCGACAGGCCTTGCACCACCACGCTGGACTTGGCCAGGGCGGCGCCATCGATCTGCGGCTGGCTGGCGACCAACTGTTCGACCTGGCGGCCGACCAGGTTCTTCTTGTCTGGCCAGAACTGCACCTGCCACGAACGGTTGCCTTCGGCCAGCGGGCCGATCAACAGCGGTTGCAGCTCGGCCCAGGCCTTTTGCGCATGCAGGAAGTCGGCACGGGCAGTGTCCAGGCTCTCTTTGCCTTGGCAATAGGCCAGGGCGCTGACGGCCAGTTGGCGGTCGGCTTCGACCCAACGGCTGTAGGTCGGCAGGATCACTTGCTTGGCAATGGCCGCCGAGGTTACCGCTTGTGGGTCTTGCGGCGAGCAGGCGCCGAGGGCGAGGGCGGCCAGGCTGGTGAACAACAACTTGGGACGAAACATGTCGAGCTCCCTTCTGTAAGTGGGGCGAAGCTTATAAAGAATTCAGGAACGCCAGCAACGCAGCGCGCTGCTCGGCATTAAAGGACAACACATGCTGCTGCGCCGCGTGTGCTTCACCGCCGTGCCACAGCACGGCTTCCAGCAGGTTGCGGGCGCGGCCGTCATGCAAGAACTGGGTGTGACCACTCACGGTTTGTGTCAGGCCAATGCCCCACAAGGGCGGCGTGCGCCAATCGCGGCCACTGGCTTTGAATTCGCTACGGTTGTCGGCCAGGCCTTCGCCCATGTCGTGCAACAGCAGATCGCTGTACGGACGAATCACTTGGTTGGCCAGCTCAGGTTCAGCGGCATTGGCCGCCGTGGTGAACGTGGGTTTGTGGCAACCCTGGCATCCGGCCTGGTAGAACAGGTTTTTGCCGGCCAGCACCTGCGGCGTGTTGACGCCACGGCGCGCCGGCACGGCGAGGTTACGGGTATAGAACAACACCAGGCGCAGGATGTTGTCGCTGACTTCCGGCTCGCCATCGGGGCCATTGCCGTTGGGGGCCTGTTTGCAGGCGACTTGGGCATCGGTGCAGTCATCGAAGGGTCTCAACGAGGTGGTGAGGCCCATATCACCAGAAAACGCGTGAACATTTTGTTGATTGAGGTTGGGTTGCCCGGCCTTCCAGCCAAAACGCCCGAGCACGGTTTTTTGCTGGGCGTCGTCCCAGACCCAATTGGCGCGGCCGACGATGGCTTCTTTGTCGGCGGTCTTCGGGTCGGTGTTGCGCAGGATATCGGCGTCGCTGATGGCTTCGAGCAGGCCCAGGCCGATCATGGGCGGGGCGATGCGTGCGGAAAAACGCGTATCCGGATGCATCGGGCCGTAGCCTAGCTGGGTGATCTGCAGGTCCGGCTTGCGCAACTCGACCACCGTGCCGTCCTTGAACGTCACGTTGACCGGTGTGTAGTCGACCCGCACCTTGCCTTCCGGAGCCACGCCCGGCACGGCCATGTCCTGCAGTTGCCCGCCGTAGACCGGCTCGGGCACCACACCGACCTGTTCGATGAGCTTGGCATAGGGCGCTGCATCCGGAATCGACAGGCGCACCAGCATCGACACCGCATTCGGTGCGTCGGGTAACGGCGGGTGCCCACGGCCATCTTTTATATGGCAATTCTGGCAGGCATTGGTGTTGAACAGCGGGCCCAGGCCGTCACGCGCGGTAGTGGTGGACGGCGCGATCACCCAAGGGCTGCGAAAGAAGCTGTTGCCGACGCTGAAATCCAGCCGACGGGTGGGCGACAGGTTGGCCGAGGGCAGGGAAAACGCGTTCTGGTCACGCTTGTTCACCGTCGCAGCACCGCCCGCCCGTGATTCACCCGGCTCGGCCTTGGTGAAACGTGGCGCGTCATCGCAGGCCGTCAGGCTCAGGGCCATCAATGCGGCGGACAGGCAAAGAAGCGGACGGAACATCGAGTTTCCTGACGCGAAGGCTGAAAATAAGGTCGCAAAGTCTAACAGGGCAGGGCCGAATGAATAAGAGCAATTATCGTTTGGTGGAGGGCGATGCATTCCCGCTAGAATGGCCGCACATTTTTCTCTGGAGGTGGCCAATGCAGGCTCTCGACGCTTTGCTCAACCGTGTTTCCGTGCCGCGTCTGCTGGAACCGGCGCCGACCCAGGAGCAGCGCGACGTGCTGTTCGCCGCCGCCATGCGCGCGCCCGACCACGGGCAATTGCGCCCTTGGCGCTTCCTCACCGTTGAAGGTGCTGCCCGTGAGCAAATGGGCACGCTGTTGGCCGAGGCTGCGCGCCTGCAAGACGCCGATGCGCCGCAAGCCGCCATCGACAAGGCCCAGAACGGCCCATTGCGCGCGCCGTTGGTGGTGGTGGTGATTGCCCGTTTGCAGGAACACTTCAAGGTGCCGAAATCCGAGCAATTGCTGGCCGCCGCCTGTGCGGCCCACGGCATCCTGCTGGCGGCGTATGCCCAGGGGATTGGCGCCGTGTGGCGCACCGGTGAACTGTCCTACTCGGCCCACGTCGCCAAAGGCCTGGGGCTGACGGCGGACGAGGAAGTGATTGGCTTCCTTTACCTGGGCACGCCGCAGAACCCGCCGCGTACCGCGCCGAAAGAAGACGTGGCGGCGTTTGTCAGCACCTGGACCGGCGTTTAAACCCTGAACTGATCCATCAACTTCATCTGCTGAGTAGCCAGCGCATTGAGTTGGCTGCTGATGGCCGCCGACTCGGTGGCCTGGCCGGTGAGGGTTTCGGTCACGGTACGGATCGCCGAGACGTTGCGGTTGACCTCTTCGGCCACGGCGCTCTGTTGTTCGGCGGCGCTGGCGATTTGCAGGTTCATGTCGCTGATCACGGTCACCGCATCGCTGATCTTGCCCAAGGCCTGCACCGCTTGATGGATCTGCTCGGCATTGCTCTGGGCCTGGCTCTGGCTTGAATGCATGGTGGCCACCACGCCACGGGTGCCGCTCTGGATGCGTTCGATCACCAAGCGGATTTCCTCCACGGAGTCCTGGGTGCGCTTGGCCAGGTTGCGCACTTCGTCGGCCACCACCGCAAAGCCACGGCCGCTTTCCCCGGCGCGCGCGGCTTCGATGGCGGCGTTCAGCGCCAGCAGGTTGGTCTGCTCGGCAATGCTGCGGATCACTTCCAGCACCGAACCGATCTGCTCGCTGTTGACCGCCAAGGCTTCGACTTCGCCCACGGCCTTGCTGACTTCTTCGGCCAGGGTGGTGATGTCGCGGGTACTCTGTTCGATGATCGACATGCCTTCGCGCGCCGACTGATCCGCCCCCCGCGCCGCGCTGGCGGCATTGGAGGCGCTGTTGGCGACGTCGTGGGCAGTGGCACTCATCTCGTTGGACGCGGTAGCCACCTGGTCGATTTCGCGGAACTGCACCTGCATGCCTTCGCTGGTCTGGCGCGCGATGGCCGATGACTGATCGGCGGTGCCACGGGCTTCGGTGATGCTTTGCTTGATCTGGGCAATGGTCGGTTGCAGCTTGTCGAGGAAGCGGTTGAACCAGTTGACCAATTCTCCGAGCTCATCCTTCTTGGTGTAGGCCAGGCGCTGGGTGAGGTCACCATCGCCGCTGGCGATGTCTTTGAGCATGGCGGCCACGCTGTTGATTGGACGGGTTACGCCGGTGGCGGTCAGCCAGATCAGCAGCAAACCTAGCAGCGCGGCGGCGGCGCCGACCAGCAAGGCCTTGAGCGTACCGGCGGCCTGGGCTTTGTCGAGCACGTCCTGCAGTTTCAAGGTGTCGGCCAGCATCACGTTCTTGGGCAGCTTGATCACCACGCCCCAGGATTTTGCGTCGGCAATCGGCTTGACCGGGAAGACGGCGCGGATGGTGTCGTCCTGCTCGCGGATCATGGGTGACTCGCTGGCCAGTAGTTGCACGATTTCCTTGCCTTCGGCGCCGATAATGTCGATCAGGTTTTTGCCGACCTTGTCCGGCTGGCCGCTATACGCCGCGATCAGGCCGGTACTGGACAGGATCTCCAGATGCGCCGCGCCGTCGAAGAGTTCTTTTTGCGCCGCGTCCGTCACTGCTTGCAGGGTGTTGAGGGCGATGTCGATACCGACCACGCCGATGACTTTGCCGTCCACGATCAGCGGCAAGGCAATGGTGGTCATCAGCATCTGCTTGCCGGCCACTTCATCGGCGTAGGGATCCAGCAGGCAAACCTTGCGCGTGTCCCGTGGGCAGGTGTACCAGATGTTGTAGGGCGTGCCGCTGAGGTTGGGAGTGGTCTTGGTCAGGTCTTCTTCCACCATGATGGTGTTCAGCCCTTCGCCGCCGGCGCGGCTCCAGTAGCTGGAGAAACGGCCTTTTTCGTTGGACACGCGGGCCTTGTCGTCGACGAATTCGCTGTCCTTGCCATCCAGTCCATTGGGCTCGAATGACAGCCAGATACCCAGCACTTTGCTGTTGCGCTCAAAGGTGGTCTTGAGGCTCTGGTTGAGTTCTTCCCGCAGTGCGCCAGGTTCCAGGGAGCGCTTGGCCGCCAGGGCGCGCAAGTCCTTGACCTGGTCGGCGAGGGCCGTCACCACCAACAGGTTCTCGCCAAAGGTTTTCTGCAACTGCACGGCCTGTTCGGCGGCTTTGGATTGCAGCAGGTTCTGCACGCTGTTGGTGAGCATTCGCGAGCTTGAATCGCTGATCAGATGGTCGTTCTGGTCGGTTTCGTAGAGGTTGATGCTGATGATCAGCGCGATCACACCCAACAGGCAAAGGCCTGACAGCAGCACGATTTTCAAGCGAATGGAGAGGGTGTCGAACATAGGTTCACTCACGAATGGACTTGTTGGAAAGCACGCAGTGCAGGCCAAGTCCATTCAGCGCTATGTCTGAAACATCGGCGTCATGATTCAATTCATGAGAGAGAGGCGATGAGCGGTAGGAAAAACCCTACATGCTACGTTATACGGGCGCTACAAGCCGCTCCGGACGTGACCAGATCCACAGATTGCCCAGGCTCATCCCAGCAATGGCCAGGTAGATCGGCCAGCCGTGGTCGAGCATCACCAGCATCAGGAAGGCGCACAGCAGCATGCTCACGGTGGCGCTGATTTTGGCCCGGCGGGCGATGATCTTGCCGTTGCGCCAATTGAACAGGATCGGCCCGAACAGCCGGTGGTTTTCCAGCCAGGCGCTCAGGCGCGGTGAGCTTTTGGTGGCGGCCCACGCGGCCAGCAGGATGAATTCGGTGGTGGGCAACCCCGGCACGACAATCGCCACCAGCCCGATGCCCAGGCTGACGTAGGCCAGCAGGCCGAAGAGGATTCGGGCGATTTTCGAGGTGGATTGGGGTTTGCCGGTCATGGGAGCGATTTGCACGAGAAAGGGGTTCACCCCCTGTAGGAGCCCGGCTTGCCGGCGATGGCGATTTCACGAACGCCATCGCCGGCAAGCCGGGCTCCTACGGGGGGAGGTGAGGGTTAGGCCAGTTCAGGGGCGCTAGCGTACGCTTGTTCCAGCAAGACGGTGAAACGTACAAACGCGTCGATTGCGCCTTTTTCCACCGCAGCCTCTTCTTCAGCGTTGAATTCCAGGGCATCGAGCGTACGCGTGAAGCTTTTCCAGCCTTCAGCCCGACCACCGGCCGGCTCACCCAGGTGACGGGCACCGAAGGTCTCGCTCAGGCCCAGGCCCACGGCGCGCTTGATCAGGAACGCAGCGCCCAGTTTGGAGCCTTCGGATACGAACAGCCAGCCCAAGGCTTCGGCCTTGCTCGGGTTCTTCACGGCGCCAGCGACCGGTGCAGGCACCTCGGTGTCGAGGTCGCCCAGGTCCAGCTTGGCGGCTTCGGCGCGGCAACGTGCGGCCAGGTCCGGCACGATCTTGATCAGTTCGGCATCGTTGTACAGCGCTACCAGCTCCGACTGGAACAGGTACTGCGCCACTACGAAACGCGCGAAGTTGGCCTGGGTTTCAAACGGGGCGTGGGCTTTGACCAGGGCGTCGAGTTTGGTATGTGGCTCGTTGGTGATCTGGTTCAGGCGCTGGGAGCGTAGGCTTGGGCGTTCTGCGGTTGGAGAAGCGGTCATGAAAAAGTCCTTGAGAAGAGGAGCGCCTGGGGGCCCTAAAGAGAGCTGTTATCAACTAGACGAACAAGAAGACGCGGCACAGTAAAAAATCCTCACCTCGTCGATGAAATTTCGACGAAGTGAGTGGGGGGCTTCAATTAAACGTCGCGATCAAATGTCCCAGATCACGTTGATCGCAAAGTTGCGACCCGGCTGGGTCAGTCGGTCGAGGTTGGCCGGGGAGGTCACGCCGGCTTCGCCGACGCCGTCGTAGCTGCGTACGTCGTCCCAGTTCCAGTACTTCTTGTCGGTGAGGTTGTAGAGGCCGCCATTGATGGTTACGTCGTTGGTGACTTTGTAGAAACCGGTCAGGTCGACGATGCCAAAGCCTGGGGTCTTGAAGGGGCCAGTGGTGCTGCCGTCAGGCGCGTGAAAAGTGGTGCTGTCGACGCGGTTCTGCTTTTTCACCAGGGTCCAGCTCAAAAGGCCGCCGTAGTTGTCCTGGTCGTAGCCCAAGCCGAATACGCCCTTGAGCGGGTTGACGCTGTTGAGCGCCTCGCCATTATCATCGTTGCGGCCATAGGTGTAGCCAACCGAACCCTGGGTGTACAGGCCTTGCGGTGCGCCGAATGCATCGAGGTTCAGGCGCCCTTTGGCTTCGATCCCCTTGATGGTGGCGTGCTTGATGTTGTTGGCTTCGAATTGCTGTGAGGTACTGCCGGCGACGGAGGCGTCCTCGTCGATGAAGTCGCGGTATTTGTTGTAGAACACGGCGATATCAAACGAACCGGAATCGAAATTGCCGCGAATCCCGGTTTCCAAGCCCTTGCTGCTTTCCGGCTTGAGGTCGGGGTTGGGCTCGACGGTGTAGCCCTGCTGCAGGTTTTCAAAGCGGCCGTACAAGGCTTTGGCAGACGGTGTGCGGAAGCCTTCAGCGTATTGACCAAACCAGGTGTAGTGATCGGTCAGCGCGTAGGTCAGGCCGAATTTGGGCGTCACACGGTGCCAGGTTTTTTCCTTGTCACTGTGGGCGTAGATCCGCGTCGGGTCGACAGTGTTGAGGAACTCTTCAGTCAACTTGGGTTTGAGTTGGGTGTAGTCGTAACGCACGGCGGGCAGGAAGGTCCATTTGTCCCAAGTGATCTGGTCCTGTGCAAACAACGAGTAGGTGTTGATGGTCGGGTCCGGGAAGTCACTGGCCTTCTTTACACTGTCGCTGGCAATCGGACTGGGCGCGCCGATGGCCGTGCAACCGCCACCAACAGCCAGGCAACTGGCTGCGCCTTCACGGGAGCCGGTGACTTTCTGTTGCTTGAGGGTGGTGCCATAGGTCAGTTGGTGATCGGTTTCACCCAGGCTGAAGGCCTTGTCCAACTGGGCGTCGAACACCCACTGTTTTTCTTCGTAAAGGGTTTCGCGGGTGCGCAAGACACGGCGCGACGGCTGGTAGATCTCGGCGGTGGTCTGGTCGGTCTTGGCGATCTGGTAGTTGAGGCTGGTCTTGATCTGATCGGCAATCGGCGAGTCCAGGGCAAAGCGGTTTTCGATACCGAAACGCTCGCGGGTGATGGTGTCGTTGCCCGACCGCGCCCGGTAGAAGTTGAAGCCACGCCCGCCGGTGAATGGGCCGCCCACGGCATTTTTGAGGTTGACGTCGCGATCGTCCTTGAACTTCTCGTAAGTCAGGCCAAGTCGGTTGTCATCGCCATAATTCCAACCCAGTTTGGCCAGCACATTGGTTGTGCGCGCATCCTCGGGGTTGGCACCGGTACGCGCCAGGCCCGTGGCGTTGTTGCCATCATAGGATTCCATCTCATGGCCGTTGCGCTGGCTCAGGTGCAGCAAGCCGTCGAAGTCTTGCACGCGTCCGGCGAAGGTGCCGGAGGTCAGCCAGCTTTCATCGGCGGAGCTGTAGCCGGTCTTGAGGCGGGCGCCGACGTCTTGGCCGGGTTTGATGATGTCGTCCGGGTCGAGGGTGAAGTAACTCACCGCACCGCCGATGGCGCTGCTGCCGTACAGGGCCGAGGCTGGGCCGCGCAGAATCTCGACGCGCTTGACGATTTCCGGGTCGACGTAGTTGCGACGGGTCTTGGCGTAAGGACCGTTGAAGAAGTTGTCCGGCACTTCCACGCCATCCACCTGGGTGAGGATGCGGTCGCCGTCGATGCCACGAATGTTGTAGCCCGAATTGCTCGAGCGGCCACCGGCACCGCCTACCGAGACGTTGGGCTCATAACGCACCAGTTCACGGATGGTATTCACGTTCTGGCGGTCCAGCGCTTCGCGTTCATGCACGCTGACGGTGCTCGGCACGCTGCTCACGTCCTGCTCATTGCGGGTCGCGCTGATGGTCACCTGCTGCAGGTTGAGGGTGCCACTTGCCGCGCGTTTTTCCAGGACGATGTTGTTATTGCCCAGTTTTCGATAGCTCAGGTTGGTCCCCACCAACAGCCGGTCCAGGGCTTTTTCCGGCGGCAACGGGCCGCGCACGCCAGGGGACGACACACCCTGGGCCAATTCTGCGGGCAGGCCGACTTGCCAGCCGGTCACCGCGGTAAAGGCGTTGAGGGCCGAGACCAGCGACTGCTGCTCGATGCTGAAGTTGTAGTTGCCGTGGTTGCGTGCAGCAGGTTCGGCGGCGGTGGCGGTCATTACTGGCGCACCGGCCAGCAGAATGGCGGCCGTCAGCAAGGACAGGACGGGCGAAGAGGACCGGCGGTTGAAACGAGAGGACATCGAGAGCGCTCCGGGGTACGAATCTTATAGTTGCGAACTGAAACAAATAGGAATCAGTTGCATTGGCTAAGACGAGACGTACCACCTGCAGCTATCGAGTAAAAATAATTCTCATTTAGTTCAAGATCACCAGCGCTGGATATTCCGACAGCTTGGCCGAGGTGATGTGGGCCAGGGAGCGCACCACGTCCAGGGGCTGGTCGAGGCGGTAATTGCCGGTAACGGCGACACTGGCCAGTTGGTCATTGGTGTTGACGATCCAACCAGGGTAATAGCGACGCAGCTCGGCGAGCACTTCGCTCATCGGGCAGTTTTCGAAGATCAGCCGGCCTTGCACCCAGGCCAAGTCCTTGTTGGCGTCCAACTTGGCCGGCTGGCCAAAACCCTTGGGCCCGATGCGGATACTTTCCCCGGCGCGCAGGCGCACGCGGGCATCATCGAAGGTGTTGCTCAGGTCCACATCACCGCGCTGCACCTGCACCTGGGCTTCGCCATTCAGGTAACGCACGGCGAAGGCGGTGTCGTGCACGCTGGCGCGTACGGGGCCGGCGTCGATTTCCAGGGGTAGGCCGTGGCTGGGCACGATTTCGAAAAACGCCTCGCCCTGGTACAGGCGGGCGATGCGCTGGTGGTCCTTGATGCTGCTGGAAAACGCTGAGTTGGTGTTCAGCAATACCTTGGAGCCGTCATCCAGTTGCAGGCGCTGGCGTTCGCCCACCACGGTGAGGTGGTCGGCCTGCAGGCGTACCGGCAGGTTGCTGAAGCTGAACAGGCCGATCAGCAGCACGGCGGCGGTAGCCAGCGGTTTCCAATGCGGTTTGATCCGACGCCAGGCGCTGGGCTTGCGCGGTACGGCCAGTGCGACGGCGGCACTGTGCACCGGCGCGCCCCCCCAGGCGGCCTGGGCCTTGGCAAAGGCATGAATGTGGGCGGGATCGCTGGCCAGCCAGGCTTCGAATTCGGCTTGCTGCCCGGGTTGCGGGCACTGCAAGGCGATCAGCCAGTCGAGGGCTTGGTCCATAGCCGTGTCTTGCAACACCTCATGAGCCAGCTCATGGGGGCGCAGTTTATTCGGGTCCGTCACGGTGTTCCTCGGGTCTTCGCCACGTTCTATTCAACTTTCCTACAGCCTGGGTCGACGCTTCTTTCGGGTGAAGCTTAAGGCCGATCCAGCCGTTCGGCCACACCTACGCAGATGGCCATAATCAATTTGAGTTCCTTTTGCACGGTGCTCAAGGACACTTCCAACTGATCGGCGATCTCCTGGTAACTGCAACCATGCAGGCGACTGAGGATGAAGATCTGCTGTTGGCGGGCGCTCAACTGGCCCAGGCTGACGCTCAAGGCTTCAAGCATTTGCTCGGCCTGGGTGGCATCTTCGGGTGTGCTGATGGGGGCAGCGACGCTTTGCAGGACATCCAGCGGAACATCTTCCTGCAGCGTGCGGGCCTGGATCCTGCGCGCACGCAGGTGATCCAGCGCCAGGTTGCGCGCCGTCTGATACACGAAAGGTTCAAGGTGATCGATCGGCCGCTCGCTCAGGGCCCGAGTGACGCGCAGGTAGGTTTCCTGCAACAGGTCCTCGGCGGTGCTGTGGTTATTCACCATCCGCTGCAAGGTGCGAAGCAGAATCACCCGTTGGGTGAGAAAGACGTGGTTGAAGCGAGATTGGCTCACAGTGATACCAGACCGGTTTGCAGTTAATGATAATGCTTATCATCAACGCAAATGGCAAGTGGCACTTTTAACTGTAGGAGCGAGCTTTCTCGCGAAGGTCGTCAACGATAACGCTGACGTCCTGGGTTAACGCGGTGTCTTTGCGTTTTTTCGCGAGCAAGCTCGCTCCTACAGGAGGTCGGGGATTATTCGGCGTTGCAGAGCGCCAGGCAGTTATCCAGCATACGGTTGGAGAAGCCCCACTCGTTGTCATACCAAGCCAGCACTTTCAGCAACTTGCCGCTGACTTTGGTGTGATTGGCATCGAAGATCGACGACAACGGGTTGTGGTTGAAGTCGCTGGAAACCAACGGCAAGGTGTTGTAACCCAGAATCTTCGAATGCTGGCTGGCATCCTTGAGCAGCGCGTTGACCTGTTCGGCAGTGGCTTCTTTCTTCAACTGCACGGTGAGGTCCACCAGCGACACGTTGATCACCGGTACACGCACCGCCATGCCGGTCAGCTTGCCCGCCAGTTCCGGCAGCACCAGGCCGACGGCTTCAGCGGCGCCGGTCTTGCTCGGGATCATGTTCTGGGTGGCCGAACGCGCGCGGTACGGGTCGGTGTGGTAGACGTCGGTCAGGTTCTGGTCGTTGGTGTAGGCGTGGATCGTGGTCATCAGGCCACTTTCGATGCCCAACTCGCGGTGCAGCACCTGAGCCACAGGCGCCAGGCAGTTGGTGGTGCACGAGGCGTTGGAGATGATCTGGTGGGATTGGCGCAGAATGTCATGGTTCACGCCGTAGACCACGGTCGCGTCCGCGCCCTTGGCCGGTGCGGAAATGATCACCTTGCGCGCGCCAGCGGTAATATGGGCAGCCGCCTTGTCCCGGTCAGTGAACAGGCCGGTGCATTCAAACACCACGTCGATCTTGTGCGCAGCCCACGGCAGGTCGGCTGGGTTGCGAATGGCACTGACGGCAATCCGGTCACCGTTGACGGTCAGGCTTTCCTGATCGTGGGCGACCTCTGCTTCGAAAGTGCCATGCACGGTGTCGTATTTGAGCAGGTGGGCATTGATCGAACTGTCGCCCAGATCGTTGATGGCGACGATCTGCAAATCCTGGCGGTAGCCTTGGGTATACAGTGCGCGCAGGACATTACGGCCGATACGGCCAAAACCATTGATTGCGATACGAAGAGTCATTGGAAAGTGCCTGTCGTCGATTTGTTGTAAGAATTACAAGATTATTCGCATAAAAATAGAAAACAAGCCTTTTTAGTGGCAATATTTTGTTCAATCTACAACGAGTGACCTGAATCAACTGGTCCGATGATCCAAACGACTCCCTGCCATCCCATGCGTTGCGGGCGTTTGATCAGCATAGACACTCAGGTCGCCACATCCGTTAGCCTGGAGTTCTACACATGCATCCCCGCGTTCTTGAGGTCACCGAACGGCTTATCGCCCGCAGCCGCGCCACCCGCGAGGCTTACCTTGCGCTCATTCGCGGTGCAGCCACCGACGGTCCGATGCGCGGCAAGCTGCAATGCGCCAACTTCGCCCACGGCGTGGCCGGTTGCGGCACTGAAGATAAAAATAGTCTGCGCATGATGAATGCCGCCAACGTGGCAATTGTTTCGTCATATAACGACATGCTCTCGGCGCACCAGCCGTACGAACATTTCCCTGAACAGATCAAGAAGGCCCTGCGCGAAGTCGGCTCGGTCGGCCAGTTCGCTGGCGGCACCCCTGCGATGTGCGACGGCGTGACCCAGGGCGAGCCTGGCATGGAGCTGAGCCTGCTCAGCCGTGAAGTCATTGCCATGTCCACGGCGGTAGCGCTGTCCCACAACATGTTCGATGCCGCGCTGATGCTGGGCATTTGCGACAAGATCGTCCCCGGCCTGATGATGGGCGCGCTGCGCTACGGCCACCTGCCGATGATCTTCGTTCCTGGCGGGCCAATGCCATCGGGTATCTCCAACAAGCAGAAAGCCGACGTGCGCCAGCGCTACGCCGAAGGCAAGGCCACCCGTGAAGAGCTGCTGGAATCGGAGATGAAGTCCTACCACAGCCCCGGCACCTGCACCTTCTACGGCACCGCTAACACCAACCAGTTGCTGATGGAAGTGATGGGCCTGCACTTGCCGGGTGCCTCGTTCGTCAACCCGTACACGCCGCTGCGCGATGCGCTGACCCGTGAAGCCGCGCACCAGGTCACGCGCCTGACCAAGGCCAACGGCAGCTTCATGCCGATCGGCGAGATCGTCGACGAGAAATCCATCGTCAACTCCATCATCGCCCTCAACGCCACCGGTGGTTCGACCAACCACACCCTGCACATGCCGGCAATCGCCATGTCGGCGGGCATTATTCTCACCTGGGACGACATGGCCGACCTCTCCGAGGTGGTGCCGACCCTGTCCCACGTGTATCCAAACGGCAAGGCCGACATCAACCACTTCCAGGCGGCGGGCGGCATGTCGTTCCTGATCCGCGAGCTGCTCGAAGCCGGCCTGCTTCACGAGGACGTCAACACCGTGGCTGGCAAAGGCCTGAGCCGCTACACCCAGGAACCGTTCCTGGTCGACGGCGAGCTGATCTGGCGCGACGGCCCGATCGAAAGCCTCGACGAAAGCATCCTGCGTCCTGTGGCCCGTGCGTTCTCGCCGGAAGGTGGCTTGCGTGTGATGGAAGGCAACCTCGGTCGTGGCGTGATGAAGGTGTCTGCTGTAGCGCCGGAACATCAAATTGTTGAAGCGCCAGCGGTGGTGTTCCAGGACCAGCAAGACCTGGCCGACGCGTTCAAGGCCGGTCAGTTGGAAAAAGACTTCGTGGCCGTCATGCGCTTCCAGGGCCCGCGCTCCAATGGCATGCCCGAATTGCACAAGATGACGCCGTTCCTCGGCGTGTTGCAGGACCGTGGCTTCAAGGTCGCACTGGTAACAGACGGGCGTATGTCCGGCGCGTCGGGTAAGATCCCCGCCGCGATTCACGTCAACCCCGAAGCCCAGAGCGGCGGGCCACTGGCGCGGGTGCGCGATGGCGATATCATTCGCGTGGATGGCGTGAAGGGCACCTTGGAGCTTAAGGTGGACGCCGACGAATTTGCAGCGCGCGCGCCTGCCACGGGCCTGTTGGGCAATAACGTGGGGGCCGGTCGCGAGCTGTTTGCATTTATGCGCTTGGCCGCAAGCTCCGCAGAGCAGGGCGCCAGCGCCTTTACCTCTGCCTTGGAGACGCTTAAGTGAAGCTTGCGCTGGTCGGTGATATCGGGGGCACCAACGCCCGTTTTGCGTTGTGGCGCGATCAGGAACTGCATTCGATCCGCGTGCATGCCACGGCGGATCACTCCAGCCCTGAAGACGCGATCAAGGTTTACCTCAAAGAGGAAGGCCTGCAAATCGGCGACATCGGCGCGGTGTGCCTGTCGGTGGCCGGGCCGGTGAGCGGTGATGAATTTAAATTCACCAACAATCACTGGCGCCTGAGCAAGACTGCGTTTTGCAAGACGTTGCAGGTCGATGAATTGCTGCTGGTCAATGACTTCTCGGCCATGGCCTTGGGGATGACCCGCCTCAAACCCGACGAATTCCGCGTGGTCTGCGAGGGTACGCCGGAGCCATTGCGCCCGGCGGTGGTGATTGGCCCTGGCACTGGCTTGGGTGTCGGGACACTGCTGGACCTCGGCGCTGGCCGTTTTGCGGCGTTGCCGGGGGAGGGCGGGCATGTCGACCTGCCCCTCAGCAGCCCGCGTGAAACCCAGCTGTGGCAGCACATCTACACTGAGATCGGCCACGTCAGCGCTGAAACCGCCTTGAGCGGTGGCGGCTTGCCGCGTCTGTACCGTGCTATTTGCGCGGTCGACGGCCACACGCCGGTACTGGAAACCCCCGAGGCCATCACGGCCGCAGGCCTGGCCGGCGACCCGGTGGCGATGGAAGTATTGGACCAGTTCAGCATCTGGCTGGGCCGCGTTGCCGGCAACAATGTGCTGACCACCGGGGGACGCGGTGGCGTGTACATCGTGGGCGGGGTGATACCGAGGTTTGCCGACTTCTTTATCAACAGCGGCTTTGCCAAGAGTTTCGCCGACAAAGGCTGCATGAGCGACTACTTCAAGGGTATTCCGGTGTGGTTGGTGACCGCGCCGTATTCCGGGTTGACCGGGGCTGGCGTCGCGCTCGAACAGGCCTTTGCCATGTAGGAGCGAGCTTGCTCGCGAAGAACGTTAACGATAACGCAGCGCATCAGGTGATACGCAGCAGCTTCAGGATTTTCGCGAGCACGCTCGCTCCTACAGATTGGCCATAACAACAAGGAGGACCCCGTGAGCGTAATCAGTAAATCGATTCTCCTCGTCGACGACGACCAGGAAATCCGCGAATTGCTGCAGACCTATCTCAGTCGCGCCGGTTTCCAGGTGCGTGGCGTGCCGGATGGCGCGGGGTTCCGCCAGGCGATGAACGAGGCGCCGTGCGACCTGGTCATCCTCGATGTGATGTTGCCGGACGAAGACGGCTTCAGCCTTTGCCGCTGGATCCGCCAGCACCCGCGCCAGGCGCAGGTGCCGATCATCATGCTCACTGCCAGCTCCGACGAGGCCGACCGCGTGATCGGCCTGGAGCTGGGCGCCGACGACTACATCGGCAAGCCGTTCAGCCCCCGCGAATTGCAGGCGCGCATCAAAGCCCTGTTGCGTCGCTGCCAGTTTGGCCAGGAACGCAGCAGTGGTGGCGACGTGTTGGTGTTCGATGAATGGCGCCTGGATATGATCAGCCACCGCCTATTTCATGTAGACGGCGAAGAAGTGATCCTCTCCGGGGCCGATTTCGCCCTGCTCAAATTGTTCCTCGATCATCCGCAACAGATCCTCGACCGTGACACCATCGGCAACGCTACCCGTGGCCGTGACCTGATGCCGCTGGACCGTATCGTCGACATGGCCGTCAGCCGCTTGCGCCAACGCTTGCGCGATACCGAAAAACCCCCGAGGCTGATCCGCACTGTGCGCGGCAGCGGTTATCAACTGGCAGCCAGCGTGGTTGCCGGCAATGTCCACTGAACATCTGACTGAGCGCCGTCGCCGCTTCCCGGTGCCACGTTCGTTGTTGGGGCGCATGCTGCTGCTGACGTTGCTGGCGGTGTTGTTTGCCCAGGCGCTGTCCAGCGTGATCTGGGTCTCGCAGTTGCGTGCCACACAGCTCGAAGGCCTGGTCACCAGCGCCCGCAGCCTGGCGCATTCGATGACCGCCAGCGTGAGTTATTTCCGTTCGTTGCCAGTGGCCTATCGCCCATTGGTCCTCGATCAATTGCGCAGCATGGGCGGCACGCGTTTCGTCGTGACCCTCAATGATCGTCCGCTGGACATGGCTATCCTGCCGCAGACCCCGCGCAAACAAGCGGTGCTCGAAGCGGTCGATGAAGTGCTGAAACAAACCCTCGGCGCCGATGTGCATATCTCGGTGGAGTTCGTCAGCGCCGAAGACCTGCGCATCTTCAATGCCGGCCTGAAACTCGATGAATTGCCGCGTTCATGGGCCCACTACGCGTTGACCCTGGAACCGGTAAACCCGCCGGTGCTGGTCACTCAAATCCAGCTCGCGCCCGGCGAATGGCTGTACATCGCCTCGCTATTGCCCGAGCCCTACACCAGTCTTGAAGAGCAAGGCCTGCCTTCCCAGCAGGTGTGGTTTATCGTGCTGACCAGCGGCTTCCTGCTGCTGTTCATCGGTTTGCTGGTGCACTGGCAGAGCCGGCCGCTCAAGCGCCTGGCGCGGGCGGCAAGGGACATGTCCCTGGGCGCCGACGTAGAGCCGGTGGCCGAAGGTGGCGGCAGCGAAGTGGTGGAAGTGGGCCGTGCGTTCAATGCCATGCGCGAGCGCATCAGCCGTTACCTGACCGAGCGCAGCCAGTTGTTCAGCGCGATTTCCCACGACTTGCGCACACCGATCACCCGCCTGCGCCTGCGCGTGGAATTGCTGGAAGACGAGAACCTGCAAACCAAGTTCGGCCGCGACCTGGATGAGCTGGAATTGTTGGTGAAGGGCGCGCTGCAATGCGTGAAAGATACGGACATCCACGAAAACATCGAACCGGTCGACCTGAACCATGTGCTCGACTGCCTGGTGGAGCCTTACCTGGCGCCGAACGGTAATGGGCGCGTGACCCAGCATGGGCGGGCGTTGACGACGTATCCGGGCAAGCCGCTGGCGCTCAAGCGTTGCATCGGCAACCTGATCGACAACGCATTGAAGTACGGGCAGAACGCCCATCTGCACATCGAAGACGATGGCGTGGAATTTATCCTGCATGTGGATGACGAAGGCCCCGGTGTGCCCGAGCAACGCCTGGAGCAAGTCTTCGAACCGCACTTCCGCTTGGCCGGGCAGCAACAGGGCTACGGGCTGGGGCTGGGGATTGCGCGCAACATTGCCCATAGCCATGGCGGGGAAGTGAGTTTGCAAAATTTGCGTGAGGGTGGGTTGCGGGTGACCCTGCAACTGCCGCGCACTCTCGACTAAATACTCTGGCGCAGCCGGGCCAAATCTCTGAGGGGTGGCGCCCCAAACAACCGGCTGTATTCGCGGCTGAACTGCGACGGGCTTTCATACCCCACGCGATACCCGGCCGCCGACGCTTCCAACCCTTCGGCGATCATCAACCGCCGCGCTTCCTGCAAGCGCAGTTGCTTCTGGTACTGCAACGGGCTCATGGCGGTGATCGCCTTGAAGCGGTGGTGCAAGGTCGAGACGCTTAGGTTCACTTCCTTGGCCAGGTCGTCGATGCGCAGCGGTTGCTCGTAGTTGCCGTTCAACCATTTGATCGCCTGGCTGACCCGATGGCTCTGACTGTTGGCCACGGCGATTTCATACAGGCGATAACCCTGTGGACCCCGCAGCAGGCGATAAAGAATTTCGCGGTTGATCAGCGGCGCCAGCATGGCGATGTCTTTGGGCGAGTCCAGCAGGCGCGCCAGGCGCAGCACGGCGTCGAGCAGTTGGCCGTCGATGCGGTCGACGTACATGCCACGGGAGGTCGGACGCGACGGCACGCCCATCGGGCCTGCTTCTGCGATCAAGGCCGTCAGTTGTGCCGGATCGATATTGATGCGCACCGACAGGTTCGGGTCTTCCGGGGTGGCCTCGATGATCCGCCCGGCCACCGGCATCGCCACCGAGAACACTAGGTAATTGAGTGGGTCGTAGGCAAAGATCTCGTCAGCCAGGCGCACTTCCTTGCTGCCGCTGGCCAGGATGCACAGGGCGGGCTCCACCAGTACCGGCATGAAGTCACGCGGCGTGTTGTGGCGGTTCAGGTACAGGGTCGTGATGGCGGTGCCGTAGGAGCCGTCCTCCCAGGTATGCCGGTGCACGATGCTGGCCAGTTCGGCGCGCTGTTTTTCCATCTCGGCATCGAGGGGGATGGCTTTATGTTCGGGCGACGACATGGAGCGTCCTCTACTGGCTACTTCGATGGGCTCAGCTTAGCGGCGGCTTTTCAAAAAGTGTTACGTCGATTCTGCACAATCCTTGCCTGATCCTGCGACGCATCGTGAATCAGGCAATCGCGGGGCCTGTCATCTCCCTGAAACAAGGCGTTGCCCCCTGGAATAAAACGGCGGCGCCAGACGTCCTCTCTACGCTTCTCGCAGGATTGTGCAATAAGCCGACAGGAATTGACTAACCGCGTTCGCATTCGCGCCGTTATCTTTGATCCTGTGGCAACACGCCCTCACAGTGCTTGCCGAGCATCACTTCTCAACGGGAGAGTCGAACATGTCCACCCCCATTCCCGCGAGCCATATGGCCTTTATCCGCGCCCGCACCGGGTGCAGCACCGAACTCGGTGCACGCTTGAGCAGTTTGATCGAACCGGGCCGTCAGGCTCAGGGTTGCCTGCAATTCTCGTTGCAGCACTCCCAGGTCGATCCCGATGTATGGCTGGTCTCGGGCTTCTGGAGCAGCGAGCAGGCGATGAGCGCCTACTTCAACTCCCCGGCCCTGATGATCTTTACCGAGCTGTTGAACGACATGGTGGTCCGCAGCATGGACTTCCAGACCTTTACTGACGCATCCGCTGCACACGCCTACGGTGAGTACCTGCAACTCGCCGGCTGAAGGTCTAGAATGGCCGACTTTCCATTGGCCAGGACCTGCAACATGGCACGTAAACAATTTGCCCACCACGAAGCCGTTTCCGCCGTAGTACCGGGGGAGGGTGGCTACAGCGCCGCCGTCGCCGTCAAGGCACTGGATGGCATGAGCGCACCCCGGTTTCATAAGATCCTTGATGGACAAACGTTCATCACCGCCTCCGACGCCGACGATGCGGCCACCCTGCAGCTTGAGCGATTGGTCGATGTCGACGAAGAAGGCGTGCTGAACTGGGCACCCGCCGTCCTGTAGGAGCGAGCTTGCTCGCGAAAAATCCAAGCGAACCGCGTATTGCCTGATAGCCCGCGTTATTGTTGACGCCCTTCGCGAGCAAGCTCGCTCCTACAGGGTTTATTTCGGTCGATGCATCTTGAACAGGGCCTCGGGGCCCAACTGGAAGTAATCCGCCGGGCCGCCACCGCGCAGTATCGGCTCGGCGGCGGCGGTGTCGTAGATGCCGTCCTTGAGCAACCACTTGGCAATGTGCACCGCGACCACCTCGCCCAGCACCAGCCAGCTAGGTACCAATGCCTTGTCGGCGCGCTGAAGCTGGATGATTTGCGTCACCTTGCACTCGAACGACACCGGGCTCTCGCCCACCCGTGGCACGCCCACGATTTTCGAAGCCACCGGCGTCAGGCCGGACAATTCGAACTCATTCACCTCGGGTGAAACTGGGGCGCAACTCTGGTTCATCTGCTCGGCCAGCGAGCGGGTCGCCAGGTTCCACACAAACTCGCCAGTCTGTTCGATGTTGTTCAGGCTGTCTTTGCGCCCGACACTGGAAAACCCGATGATCGGCGGAATGTAGTTGAACGCGTTGAAGAAGCTGTAGGGCGCCAGGTTCAGGCGGCCTTCGCTGTCGTGGGACGAAATCCAGCCGATCGGCCGTGGACCGACGATGGCATTGAACGGGTCATGGGGCAGGCCGTGGCCGTTGGCGGGTTCGTAGAAATGGATATCGTCGGACATGGCCGGGGTTCCTGGTGCGCAGTTCTGGGAGGCGGTCATAGTGCACTGCACAGTTGGTGGTTTTCAAAACAAAAAAAGGGGCTGTGTCATCTGTCGACACAGCCCCTTTTGCATTGCAGGTGAAACGTTAGTCCGTGGTAATGCGCGAGTGCTTGCGCGTGTCCTTCATGGTCACATAGACCACCAGAGACACCGCGATACACGCGGTCACATACCAGTAGTAACCGGTTTCCATGCCGATGCTCTTGAACCACAGCGCGATGTATTCAGCGGTGCCGCCGAAGATCGATACGGTCAGGGCGTACGGCAGGCCTACGCCCAGGGCGCGGATTTCAGTAGGGAACAGCTCAGCCTTCACCACGGCGTTGATCGAGGTGTAGCCGCTGACGATGATCAGCGCCGCCATGATCAGGAAGAACGCGCCCCACCAGCTCTGGATGGTGTGCAGGGTGGTAAGGATCGGCACGGTGAACAGCGTGCCAAGGATGCCGAAGGCGATCAGGATCGGGCGACGCCCGACTTTATCCGACAGCCCGCCGACGATGGGTTGCAGGCACATGAACAGGAACAGCGTCGCCGCCGAGATGGTGGTGGAGTCGGAAATGCTCATGCCGACCGTGTTCACCAGGTATTTCTGCATATAGGTGGTGTAGGTGTAGAAGGCCAGGGTGCCGCCCATGGTCAGGCCGACCACGGTCAGCAGTTCCTTGGGATGGCGCATCAAGGTGCGCATCGCGCTTTCCTTGGCTTTTTCCTTCTTGGTGAATGACTCGGTTTCTTCCATGCCACGACGCAGGTACAGCGCGACGACTGCACACAGCGCGCCGATGGCGAACGGGATACGCCAGCCCCACGCATACAGTTGCTCGGTGGTCAGCAGTTGTTGCAGCACGATCAGCACGCCCAGCGCGATGAGCTGGCCGGAAATCAGGGTCACGTACTGGAAGCTGGAGTAGAAACCGCGGCGTTCCTTGGTGGCCATCTCGCTGAGGTAAGTGGCGGAGGTGCCGTATTCGCCGCCGACTGACAACCCCTGCAGCAAACGGGCAAACACCAACAGGATCGGCGCACCGATACCGATGATTTCATAACCCGGGCTCAGGGCAATCAGCAGCGAGCCGAAGCACATCAGGTAGACCGAGGCCATCAGGGCTTTTTTACGCCCGACTTTGTCGGCATAAAGGCCCATCAGCCAGCCACCGATCGGACGCATCAGGAAGCCCACGGCGAAGATCGCGGCGGTGTTGAGCAGTTGGGCGGTGGTGTCGCCTTTCGGGAAGAAGGTCTTGGCGAAGTACAACGAGAAGGCGGCGTAGACGTACCAGTCGTACCACTCGACCATATTGCCGACGGAACCACTGAAAATCGATTTGATGCGGCTGGAGGTAGTGCGCTCTTTCGTCGGCGCGGCCGCCGACCCCAGAGGCAGGGCGTTGGAGTTATCCATTGAAGGATCCTTCATCTAGTTGTTTTTATGGAGCGGCGCGTGCGCAGCCTGGCTCGAGCTATAGCAGGAGCTGTGCCAGGTGGATGAAGGCCCGGAATAGAGGCGTTGCAGGTTTTTTTTGAGCGGAAAGCCGCTGATGATTTTCAGGTGGTGAGCGGAAATCCGCTCATTCGTCCTTCAGGAACATGTCCCGCACCAACCCGTGGCGCTGCATCTTTTCGTTGAAGGTACGCCGTGGTAGTTGCAGTTCGGCCAGCACCGCCTTGATGTCGCCCTTGTGCCGGGTCAACGCGGCTTTCAGGCAGTGGGCTTCGAAGGCCTCCTGCTGCGCGGCCAGGGATTGCCCAGCCTCGATGCCTTCCGGTTCAGGCTCGCCAAGGCCGAGTACCTGGCGTTCGGCGACGTTGGCCAGTTCGCGCACATTGCCCGGCCAGTCGTGGCTGAGCAAGCGCCCCAGTTGCGCACCGCTCAGGGGCTCAACGCTGCGGCCCAGGCGTTCGGCGGCACTCTGCGCAAAGTGGTCGAACAGCAGCGGGATATCTTCGCGGCGCTCACGCAAAGGCGGCAGGCGCAGTTGCGCGACGTTGAGGCGGTAGGCCAGGTCCTCGCGAAAGCGTCCGGCGCGGGCCTCTTCCAGCAGGTCCGGCTTGGTCGCGGCGATGATGCGCAGGTCCACATGGATACTTTGGTTGGAGCCCAATCGTTCAAGCTTCTGTTCCTGCAACACGCGCAGCAGTTTCACCTGCTGGGCCAGCGGCATGCTTTCGATTTCATCGAGGAACAGCGTGCCACCGTGGGCATATTCCAGTTTGCCGATGCGCTTGCCCTGAGCGCCGGTAAACGCGCCGCTTTCGTGGCCGAACAATTCGGCTTCAAACAACTGCTCGGGGATGGCGGCGCAATTGAGCGCGACAAAGGGTTTCTTCGACCGTGGGCCAAAATCATGCAGGCAACGGGCGACCATTTCCTTGCCGCTGCCGGTCTCGCCACGGATCAGCACGTTGACCGGCAGGCTCGCCAGGTCCAGCACCTGGCGGCGCAAGGTCTGCAAACCCCGGGACACGCCGAGCAGGGTGGATTCCAACTGTGCGCGATGATCGGCCTGTTGATGCAGGCGACGGTTTTCCAGGATCAGCCCGCGTTTGTCCAGGGCACGGCGCAGGCCGTTGAGCAGGGCATCGGGGCTGAAGGGTTTTTCGAGGAAGTCGTAGGCACCGTCGCGCATGGCCTCAACCGCCATCGGCACATCGCCGTGGCCGGTGAGCAGGATGACCGGTAAATCGGCATCGCGGCGCTGTATTTCGGCCAGCAGTTCGAGACCGCTGAGTCCGGGCATGCGCACATCGCTGAGGATCACGCCGGGGAAATCCTTGGGCAATTGCGCCAGGCATTCCTCGGCGCGGCTGAACAATTGCACCTCAAACCCCGAGAGGCTCAGCCACTGCTCGACAGCCGTGCGGATGCTGGCTTCGTCATCGACCACAATCACCGCGTTCAACATAGGTCGGGCGTCTCCAGCGCGATAGGCAGGGTCAGGGTAAATACCGCGCCGTCGCCGCGATTGCTCGCGATCAGGCGCCCACCCAATTCGTGCACGATAGCGTAGGACACCGCCAGCCCCAAGCCGAGGCCATCGCCCACAGGCTTGGTGGTGAAGAACGGGTCGAACACACTGTTCAGGTGCTCGTCGGCAATCCCGCCGCCGCTGTCGCTGACGGTCAGTTGCCACAGCTGTTGGTCGGCATGCAGGCGGATTTCCAGGCGTTTGCGCGGCTTGTCGGCCATGGCATCGAGGGCGTTGCGCAGCAAGTTGATCAGCACCTGTTCCAGGCGGATCGCATCGCCGCGCACCCAGGCGGGGCGGGTCAGGTCGAGCACCACGCCGATGGATTCATCGCGCAGGCGCGCATCGAGCAAGTGCAGCGACTGGTCGACCACGGTGGCCAGGTCCAGGCGTTCACGCAAACCACTGGGGCTTTTGCGCGCGAAGGTCTTGAGGTGGCCGGTGAGGGCGGCCATGCGCGTGAGCATGTCGTCCAGTGGAGTGAGGGCCTGGTAGGCGTCGTTGACACGACCGTGATCCAGCAGCAGGCGCAATGTGGCCAATTGCATGCGTTGGGCGGTGAGTGGCTGATTGATTTCGTGGGCGAGGGCGGCGGACATCTGTCCCAGCGCCGCGAGCTTGGCCGATTGCACCAAGCCATCCTGTGCGGTGCGCAGCGCCTGGGTGCGTTCTTCCACCAGTTGTTCAAGCTCTTCGCGACTGCGCTGACGCAAGCGGGCCAAGCGCCAGCGCTGGGTCAGGAACAGCACCAGGAACACCAGCGCCAGCCAGGAGCCGGCGGCAGCCAGGCCAGCGTTACGTTGATCTTCAAACGCGAACTGCGGTTTGCGCAGCAGGTGCAAGGTCCAACCTTCGGCCTTCAGCGGCAGGGATTCCCAGATGTAGTTGGCACTGCCATCCGGGCCGTTGACGCGCATCAGGTGGCTGTTTTCGTCGAAGCGTTGCAGGGTGCTGGTTTCCAGCGCTTGCAGGTGTTTTTTGTCGTATTGGCGGGTGGCCTTGAGTTCGGCAAGGTCGCTGGCCGTCAACGGCCGCAGGTTGCGATAACGCCAGCCGGGTTGGTTGGCGATGAACACGATGCCGCGTGCATCACTGACCAGCAGCAGGTCATTGCCTTGGGCCCACTCACGTTCAAGTTCGGGGAACTCCAGCTTGACCACCATCGCGCCGAGGAACTGCTCGTGTTCATCGACCACCGCGCTGGAAAGGAAGTAACCGGGTATGCCGGTGGTCACGCCCACCGCGTAGAAGCGCCCGGTGCCCTGGCTCAAGGTCTGGCTGAAATAGGGGCGAAACGCGTAGTTGTGACCTACATAACTGCTGGGCAGGTTCCAGTTGCTGGCGGCCACGGCCAGGCCGGTGCGGTCCATCAATTCCAGGGTGGAGGACTGCGCCGCGCCATTGATGCGCTCCAGTTTGCGGTTGAGCAGATCCTGGGTCGCGGTATCCAGCGGGCCCTTCAAGGCATTGATCATTTCCGAGTCCAACGCCAGCACGGCGGGCAGGGCGCGGTAGCGTTCGATCAGGGTGTGCAGGGAGTTGGCGTACAGCGCAAGCTGCTGATTGGCGCGGGCGGCGTCGTCCACCAAGGCCTGGCGTTCGGCATGGCGCGTGGCCAAGGCGGCGGCCAGCAGCGCGCCGGCGATGATCAGCAGGGAATAGAAGGTCAGGCGCAGGGGGCGAGGGATCACGATCATACGGTGATGGGCAGGCACGGTAAGGGAGTGCACCATACCATGCGCCATCGGGTTTTGTGGTGAGCGGGACTTTTGTGGCGGGCGGGGCTGTTGTGGCGAGCGGGCTTGCCCCGCGTTGGGCTGCGTAGCGGCCCTAAAACCTTACAATTCGGTATCGCGGTAATCCTGAATGGGGCCGCTACGCGGCCCAACGCGGGGCAAGCCCGCTCGCCACAAAAAGCCCGCTCGTCACAGCCCATCACCAGCCATAAAAAAGGCGACCGGGCCGTGGAGCCGCAGTCGCCTTTACCCCAGCAGAGAAGCGCTTACTGCACTTCTACCGCCAGGCTTTCACTGATCTTTTTCTGCCAGATGGCAGGACCGGTGATATGCACGGATTCGCCTTTGCTGTCGACAGCAACGGTGACCGGCATGTCTTTCACGTCGAACTCGTAGATCGCTTCCATACCCAGCTCGGCGAACGCGACAACGCGGGACTTCTTGATGGCTTGCGCCACCAGGTAAGCAGCGCCGCCCACGGCCATCAGGTACACAGCCTTGTGGTCCTTGATCGCTTCGATCGCAGTCGGGCCGCGCTCGGATTTGCCGATCATGCCCAGCAGGCCGGTTTGCTCGAGGATCTGACGGGTGAACTTGTCCATCCGCGTCGCGGTGGTCGGGCCAGCCGGGCCAACCACTTCTTCGCGCACTGGATCAACCGGACCGACGTAGTAGATGAAGCGACCCTTGAGGTCCACCGGCAGGGTTTCGCCCTTGTTCAGCATCTCGACCATGCGCTTGTGCGCGGCGTCGCGACCGGTGAGCATCTTGCCGTTGAGCAACACGGTTTCGCCCGGCTGCCAGCTCTGCACTTCTTCCGGGGTCAGGGTGTCGAGGTTGACGCGACGGGCCGATGGGCCAGCTTCCCAGACGATTTCCGGGTAGGCGTCCAGCGGTGGCGCTTCCAGCGACGCCGGGCCCGAACCGTCGAGCACGAAGTGCGCGTGACGGGTGGCGGCGCAGTTGGGGATCATGCACACCGGCAGGGACGCTGCGTGGGTCGGGTAGTCCATGATCTTCACGTCGAGCACGGTGGTCAGGCCACCCAGGCCCTGGGCGCCGATGCCCAGTTGGTTGACCTTCTCGAACAGCTCCAGGCGCATCTCTTCGATACGGTTCTGCGGGCCGCGCTTTTTCAGCTCGTGGATGTCGATGGACTCCATCAACACTTCCTTGGCCATCACCGCGGCTTTCTCGGCGGTGCCGCCGATGCCGATGCCGAGCATGCCCGGTGGGCACCAGCCAGCGCCCATGGTCGGAACGGTCTTCAATACCCAGTCAACGATCGAGTCGGACGGGTTGAGCATGGCCATTTTCGACTTGTTCTCGGAACCGCCGCCCTTGGCCGCCACGTCCACTTCCACGGTGTTGCCCGGGACGATGGAGTAGTGGATGACTGCAGGGGTGTTGTCCTTGGTGTTTTTACGTGCGCCCGCCGGGTCGGCGAGGATGGATGCACGCAGGACGTTTTCCGGCAGGTTGTAGGCGCGACGCACGCCTTCGTTGATCATGTCGTCCAGGCCCATGGTGGCGCCATCCCAACGCACGTCCATGCCCACGCGCACGAACACGGTAACGATACCGGTGTCCTGGCAGATCGGGCGATGGCCGGTGGCGCACATGCGCGAGTTGATCAGGATCTGGGCGATGGAGTCACGGGCCGCTGGCGATTCTTCGCGCAGGTAGGCTTCGTGCATGGCCTGGATGAAATCCACGGGGTGGTAGTAGGAAATGAATTGCAGGGCGTCGGCAACGCTCTGAATCAGGTCGTCTTGCTTGATCACGGTCATGAGTCGCGCTCCTCTATAAGGGAACATTCAATAAAGGTGGGCTCAGTGAAGTGCATCGGTCGGCTGAGCCCACCTTTCCAAGGCGCGTCGCCAAGAAGAGCAAGTATTGTTGGCGCGACGCTAAAAAGGCGCGGCAGTATAACCCGGCTCGGTGGCCGATACACCCGACTATGGTCATGAATGCCTGGCTCGATTGGGTTGTAGGAGCGAGCTTGCTCGCGAAAAACTTGAATTTGATGGGTTTCGTCAGGCACCCCGCGTTATCGTTAGCGATCTTCGCGAGCAAGCTCGCTCCTACAGGTGAAAGTTATATGCCTGAACTGTATGTCGGCGAACGCCATTGGTCGGTAACGACCGGCAGCAACCTGCTGGATGCCTTGAACCAGGCAGGTGTGCCCGTGCCTTACAGTTGCCGCGCCGGCAGTTGCCATGCGTGCCTGGTGCGATGCCAAGGGGAGGTCGAGGACAAGCAACCCGAGGCCTTGAGCCCGGCGCAACGCCAGGAGGGCTGGCGCTTGGCGTGCCAGTGCCAGGTGAGCGGGGACCTGCGCGTCGAAACCTTTGATCCTACGCGTGATGGGTTGTCAGCCCAGGTGGTGGGCATCGATTGGTTGAGCCCGAGTGTGCTACGCCTGCGCCTGCAACCCGAGCGTGGCCTGCGCTACCGGGCTGGGCAGCATCTGGTGTTGTGGGCGGGACAAGTGGCGCGGCCCTATTCCCTGGCGAGCTTGCCCCAGGATGACCCGTTCCTGGAGTTTCACCTCGATTGCCGTCTGCCTGGCGAATTCAGTGATCTTGCCCGCCAGTTGCAGCCGGGCGACCGTTTGCGCCTGGGCGAACTGCGCGGCGGCGCGCTGCAATACGATCCTGACTGGCAAAGCCGACCGCTGTGGCTGCTGGCGTCCGGCACCGGCCTTGGCCCTCTTTGGGGCGTGTTGCGTGAGGCCTTGCGCCAGGATCATCAGGGCGACATCCGCGTGATTCACCTGGCTCATGATGCTGAGGGGCATTACCTGGCTGAACCCCTGGCGCAGCTGGCTACCCAGCATCCCAACGTGACGGTGGAGCTGTGGACGGCGGCGCAGGCGACCCAGGCATTGGCGCAACTGCGGCTTGTTTCGCGGCAAACTCTGGCTTTACTCTGCGGGCACCCGGCCAGTGTCGAGGCGTTTTCCAAGCGTCTGTTCCTGGCAGGACTGCCGCGTAATCAACTGCTGGCCGATGTGTTCCTGCCCCGTGGTTGAGCGCTGAACTCTACAGCCGCGAGATTCGCCATGACCGATGCCATCCTGCAACACCGCGAACGCGGGTTGCTGACCTTGCAGCTCAATCGCCCCGACAAGAAAAACGCCCTGACCCGCGCCATGTACACGCAACTGGCCGAGGCACTGGAGCAGGCTGATGCGGATGAGAACATCCGCTGCGTACTGATCCAGGGCAGCAGTGACTGTTTTACTGCTGGTAACGACATTGGCGATTTTCTCGAACAACCGCCCAGCGATCTCGACAGCCCACCCTTTTATTTCATGAAAAGCCTGCTCAACTGCCGCAAACCGGTGATTGCCGCCGTGGCGGGCGTTGCGGTCGGGATCGGGACAACCCTGTTGCTGCATTGCGATCTCGTATACATCAGCCGGGATGCGCGGTTGCGCATGCCATTCGTCAACCTGGGGCTGTGCCCGGAGTTTGGGTCGAGCCTGATCCTGCCGAGGTTGTTGGGGCACGCGAAGGCTGCGGAATTATTGTTGCTGGGCGAGGGCTTTACCGGCGAGCAGGCGGCAGCCTGGGGGATTGCCACCGAGGCGCTGGGTAGCGGCGAGGCGGCGTTGGCCAAGGCGCGGGAAATGGCCGAGCGCTTCGAAACCCTGGCACCGGGGGCGGTGCAGGTGACCAAGCAACTCATGAAGAGTGTGGATCGTGAGCAATTGCGTCAGGTAATTGAGGAAGAGGGTGCGCTGTTTGTCCAGCGGTTGAAGTCGCCGGAAGCGATTGCGGCGTTGTCGGGGTTTATCAACCGGTCCTGAGAAAGCAAAAAGCCCCGCCATTCACAGGGCGGGGCTTTTGTTTTTCAGCGTGTCACTCAGACCTGCGGGTCGCCCACGTGCAGGATCTTCATGCCATTGGTGCCACCGGTTGTGTGGTAGCTGTCGCCCTTGGTCAGGATGACCCAGTCGCCTTTCTCTACGACGCCACGCTTGACCAGCTCGTCGATCGCCTTCTGGCTGACTTCGTTCGGTGCCAGCGAAGCCGGATCGAACGGAACGGTG
Organism: Pseudomonas sp. NS1(2017); assembly: GCF_002269425.1. NCBI lineage: Bacteria > Pseudomonadati > Pseudomonadota > Gammaproteobacteria > Pseudomonadales > Pseudomonadaceae > Pseudomonas > Pseudomonas sp. NS1(2017). Next base: position 6,650,635 of record NZ_CP022960.1, on the reverse strand, counting down.
TACACACCACGGAACAGCGCGGTGCGCGCCTGGGCTTCACGGTGCGGAGTGAACGCGTAGATCGGCACCGAGGAACGGATGCGCGACATGATCAATGGCGTGTAGCCACTTTCGGTCAGCGCGATGATCGCCTTCACACCGGGGAAGTGGTTCGCGGTGTACATGGCCGCCAGGGCGATGCTCTGGTCGCAGCTTTCGAACTCTTTGCCGATACGGTGGCTGGAGGTCTTGCTGGTCGGGTGCTTTTCAGCGCCGAGGCAGATACGTGCCATGGCTTGCACGGCTTCCAGCGGGTACGGGCCGGCGGCACTTTCAGCCGAGAGCATTACAGCGTCGGTGTAGTCGAGCACGGCGTTGGCCACGTCGGACACTTCGGCGCGGGTCGGCATCGGGTTCTGGATCATCGACTCCATCATCTGGGTCGCCACGATCACTGCCTTGTTGTGGCGGCGAGCGTGCAGGATGATCTTCTTCTGGATACCGATCAGTTCGGCGTCACCGATTTCCACACCCAGGTCGCCACGGGCAACCATCACCGCGTCGGAAGCCTTGATCAGGCCGTCGAGGGTTTCGTCATCGGCCACGGCTTCGGCGCGTTCGATCTTCGCCACCAGCCAGGCGGTGCCGCCGGCCTCGTCGCGCAGTTTACGGGCGTATTCCATGTCGGCGGCGTCGCGCGGGAAGGACACGGCGAGGTAGTCCACTTCCATTTCGGCGGCGAGCTTGATGTCGGCCTTGTCTTTTTCCGTCAGGGCCGGTGCGGTCAAGCCACCCCCACGACGGTTGATGCCTTTGTGGTCGGACAGCGGACCACCGATCAGCACGACGCAGTGCAGTTCGGTCGGGGTCGCGGTTTCGACGCGCATTACTACGCGGCCATCATCCAGCAGAAGCTCGTCGCCGACGCCGCAGTCCTTGACCAGGTCCGGGTAGTCGATACCCACGACTTGCTGGTTGCCTTCGGTCAGCGGATGGCTGGTAGAGAAGGTGAAGGTGTCACCGATCTTCAACTCGATCCGCTTGTTGGTGAATTTGGCGATACGGATTTTCGGGCCTTGCAGGTCACCCAGCAGTGCGACGAAGCGACCGTGCTTGGCGGCCAGGTCACGCACCAGCTTGGCGCGAGCCTTGTGCTCGTCCGGGGTGCCGTGGGAGAAGTTCAGACGGGCAACGTCCAAACCAGCCAGAATCAGCTGTTCGAGGACTTCCGGCGAGTTGCTGGCCGGGCCAAGGGTGGCGACGATTTTGGTACGACGGACGGACATGCACAGACTCCTGAGTTCAAGCGCTGAGGAAGGCTACTATGCTCTTTCGTTGTAGTCATTGTTCGTTTGCACTACTTATCGATGATTGACTTGTTTTCGCTGCGGCTGAATACGAACATCCTTGAAGATTTTCGACGAGGGGTCGATACACTGCACAAGACAGGAGAACCCTCATGCGAATTTTGCTCATTGCTGCCCTGGCCGTCAGTGTTGTCGGCTGCACCCGCTGGTCGATGGATCACCATCTGAACAACGCCTACCGCGCCTACAAGGTCGGTGACTGCGAGCGCGTTACCCTGGAATTGTCCCAGGTCGACCGTGAAAGTCGCAGCCGACGTTATGTGCAACCGGAAGTCTCGATGTTGCGCGGCCAGTGCCTGGAACGGCAGAAGCTGTTCGTCGACGCGGTGCAAACCTACCAATTCATTATCAATCAATACCCCTCGAGCGAGTACGCCTACCGCGCCCGCGCGCGGCTCGACACCCTGCAACAACTGGGGCATTACCCTGGTGCAAGCGTCGCGCAACCGCGACCCGCTTCTTTGTGATGATATTCGTCATTCAATAACTGGCCCGTTGCCAGTCTTGGGCTATTCTTTGAATGTTCATTTGTATAAGTTTCTATGCACATGGATGTGGGGCCCGGACTGGGTGGCTGTCTAGCGGCAGGCAATTGCTTGTTGTCGCACCGAGATCCAGGGAGAGCGGGCGATATTGCCCGTTCCGAATCACTGGCGCGGCCGCATTCATGGCCACTGGATGGCGATATCACCATGTTTACCGACCGACGGATCGAGCGGCATCAACTACCTTATTTCCTGCAAGTATTTAATCGTCTTACCGACAAGCCTATCGGCTTCTTGGGCAATGTCTCGGAAGACGGACTGATGTTGATCAGTCAACTGCCCATGATGATCGACGTGGACTTTGAGCTGCGTTTGAAGATTCCGGCGGCTGACGGCACCTTCCATCCCATTGATCTCACGGCGAGCTGCCTATGGAGTCATGAGGATATCAATCCGCAACATTATGATTCCGGATTCAGGGTGCTCCAGGCACCTGAGGAATATGGGCAGTTGATCAACGTCTTGTTGCATTACTTCAGCTTTGATCCTTTGCAGGCTTCGGCTTAGGTAATGCGCGTTAGCGGGCCTTTTTCAGAGCACCCCGGCTTTCTTCCACCCCAGGTAGCGCGTGACCAACGCCGGTCCCAGTTCAGACGGCAAGCTGTCCAATAGGGACAGGCCTTGGGCGCTGAGTCGGTCATGCAGTTCGTTGCGGGTGTTCAGGTAGTCGATGGTGCCGCTGTAGGCCAAGGCTTCGGGCAAGGTTTGTACGGGGGCTTGGCGCAGTTGATCGAGGGCCTCCTCGCGCAGGCTGACCACCAGCACCCTGTGTTGACGGCTGATACGCTTGACGGCAGCCAGCAGTGTTTCATCATCCTCATCCCGCAGGTTGGTTATCACGATCACCAATGCGCGCCGTTTCTGCCGAGCCAGCAGTTGGCTTGCCGCAGCCTGATAGTCGGCATTCCGTCGCGTGGTATCAAGGTCGTATACCGCGTTGAGCAGCAGGTTCAACTGGCTACTGCCTTTGACCGGCGCCAGGTAGCGTGGCTGGTCACCGGCAAAGGTGCAAAGCCCTACCGCATCACCCTGGCGCAACGCGACGTAGCTGAGCAGCAGGCAGGCGTTCAAGGCGTGGTCAAAATGGGACAGTTCGTCATCCTGGCTGCGCATGCGGCGGCCACAATCGAGCATGAACACGATCTGTTGGTCACGCTCATCCTGATATTCCCGAGCGATGGGTGTACGTTGCCGGGCGGTGGCCTTCCAGTCGATCTGCCGCAGGCTGTCCCCTTCGCGAAACTCGCGCAACTGGTGAAATTCAAGTCCCAAGCCGCGCCGCTGGCGTTGGCGTACACCCAGTTGGCTCAGCCAGTTGTCCACGCCCTGCAGTTGGGCGCCGTACAGACGGGCGAAGTCCGGGTAGACGCGGGTGGTATCGCTCACGTCGATCAGCCGTCGTGCAGACCACAGGCCCATGGGGCTGGGCAGGTGAGTTTCACAGCGGCTGAAACTGAAATGACCACGCCGCAGCGGACGAAGGCGATAACCCAACTCACTGCGTTCACCGGGGCGCAGGTCTATGGATTGGGGCATGTGCTCTACGGACAGCCCGTCAGGGACATGATCGAACACCTGCACGCTCAGCGGCTGTGGGAAGTCATGTTCAAGAACCAGGCGTATTTCCCCCCAGCGGCCCAGTGCCAGGCTTCCGGGCATTTGCCGTTGAACGCGGGGGGATGGTCGGCTACGCAGACGCATCGCATCCAGCAGGGCGAGCAGTAACAGTGCGAGCAGCAACCCCCACGCGATTGAGTGCAAGGTCTTGGGCACGTTGAACTGCAACGCCGTCGCAGTACCCAGCAGGATGCTCAAGCCCAGTAATACGCCAAGCCAGTTCAACAGTAGACGGGTCGGTTTCATGGGCGCGTCATTGCCGGGGCGCCGGGATCTGATCGAGCAGTTGCTTGAGCACCTGATCGACTTCCAGCCCATCGATATCCAGCTCTGGCGCGATACGTACCCGATGGCGCAGTACTGCCAGGGCGCAACCCTTGATATCGTCCGGGGTGACGAACTCACCACCGCGCAACAAGGCACGGGCACGCGCGCCGCGTACCAAGTCGATGGACGCCCGCGGGCCAGCGCCGATGGCCAGCCCGGGCCAGCTACGGGTGGCGCGCGCCAGCCGTACGGCATAGTCGAGTACGTGTTCGTCGAGTGCCAGTTCACTGGCTATCTGTTGAAGCTGCAGCACCTCTTCGGCCTGCAGCACCGTGCGCAAGGGATGTACATCCAGCATGTCGGCCCGAGACGAACGCGTGACTTCACGCACCATGTCCACTTCCTGCTGCGCATCGGGGTAATCCATGCGCACCTTGAGCATGAAGCGGTCCAGCTCCGCTTCTGGCAGGGGATAAGTGCCTTCCTGTTCGATAGGGTTCTGGGTCGCCAGCACCATGAAGGGTTGGCCGATGGGCAGCGCCTCGCCTTCGAGGGTGACTTGCCGCTCCTGCATGGCTTCGAGCAACGCGGCCTGGGTCTTGGCCGGGGCTCGGTTGATTTCGTCGGCCAGCAACAAATGGGTAAATACCGGCCCCTTGCGCAGCTTGAATTGTTCGGTGTGCCGGTCGTATACGGCGTGGCCGGTGACATCGCTGGGCATCAGGTCCGGGGTGAACTGGATGCGCGCGAAGTCGCCTTCAAAACAACGTGCCAGTGCCCGTACCAGCAAGGTTTTGCCCAGCCCTGGCACACCTTCGAGTAGCACATGCCCACCGGCGATCAGCGCGGTCAGGACATCGTCGATCACCGTGTCCTGGCCAATCACCGCTTTGCGCAATTCAGTGCGCAGGGCTTGGGCTTGCCCGCTGGCACGTTGCAAGGTTTCACGGGGCAAGGCAGTGGTGCTTGGAAAATCACTCATAGCGCATTCCTGAGGGTTTGCAGGCGTGCCACCTGCCGGCTGAAGTCGGCGCTGGAAAGCCGTTTTGCCGAGCGTGGGCCAAGGGCCTGGCTGATGACGTGAGGGGGTTGGCGCGTCAGGTGTTCAAGCACCCGCCACTGTTCTGCATTGTCGAGGTGCTCAAAACCGGGGTGGCGGTGCCGGGCCGCGCGCAGGATATCTCGCTGCAAGGCGCGTAGCAGGGTGCCCTGGCCACTGCGGCGCAGCAGGAAATCGGCGCTGGCCTTCAGGTGCTCCTGCAGTTGGCGGCGAGCAGTGGAGGCTGGCGCTCGGGTTGGGCCTTGACGCATGCCGGCCCGCCACAATGCCAGGGCGATCAGCGAAGTGAGTGCAACCAGGGCCTGGGGGAAGTACCGCATCAGCAAGGTGAGCAGGTCGTCGACGTCACTGTTAAACAACAAGGTCACCGCTGTGCCCTGGTTTAGATACCACAGCAGCCAGGCATTGTCGTGCTTGCCTATGTTCGTGGTTTTCCACAGGTCGCTGTCGGTGATCACCGTGACGCGGCCTTTCCCGAGGTCGAGTTGCATCAGGTGGCTCGATCTTGCGCTGTTGGCAGAAAACTGGGCCAGGTGCTTGGGGTCGGTGAGGTTGAAGTCTGTATCGAAACTGAAGTACGCCGGTGGGTTTTCATTGTCGACGTAGAGTTTGGTGAGGTCGGGAGCCTTCTTTCCAAGAAGCTTTTTGCCGGGAGGCGCAGGCTCCTCAGGCTCGTCGCTCAATACCTGGCGGATATGCAAGCGATCGAGCAGCAGATCGCCACTCCTGCCGGTCTCTTCATCCCACAAAGCCTCGGCCACCAGCAGCAGATGGCCGCCGGATTTGGCCCAAGCCAGCAGTTGCTCTACCTGGCGCGGTGACATGTTGCTGCGCTCGCCGAGCAGCAACAGGCTGTTGCCCTTGCCCGGCAGGGTCATCATCCGCTCCAGGCGATTTGCCTGATCTACCGTGAGGCCTTGTTGGCGTAAAAAATGTTCGGCCGCCAAGTAGGGGTTGGCCAGGGCTTCTGGAGATGGACCACGATCCACCACCTCGTCGTAGGGAATTGCCTTGCTCCATGCATAGTAACCACCCGCTCCAAGCAGGCACGCCAGCAGTAGTCCCACCCACACTAATGGCCGGTTCATGGGGGGCTACCTGAGTTGAACAGGGTGCGCCATTCAGTGCACAGCTGTTGTTGCGCTGAGGCGGGAGGCAGGTGATGACCGTAAGCAAGGTTCTGCCAGTGCCGGGTCAATTCATCGCTGAAAGCCAGGAGCTGCGGTTGTTGTAACAGGTGAACCCGCTCCAGGACCTGACCTTCGGTATCGGCGCTTTTCAGCGGCACATTGAAGTCATGCAACAGTCGGTTGAGCAGGCCTCGATAGAGTAAGCCAAGGGCTTCCCTTGGTTGGGTGGCCCACAGGTGTTCGGCGGCGCTGGCAACGTCGTCAGGCAACGTTTCGGTGCCCAATTCAAGGCCGAACAATTGCGTGGGTGCAGGTTCGACATCTCGGGGCCTGCGTGGCCCGCGTCGGCTGACAAAGGTGCGCAACCACTCACGATAACGCCACACCAGCATGAACAGGACGCCGATCAGGAGTCCCCACAACAGCACCTCCAAGCCTTGTGCGATGTGCTTGAAGGTCTTGCTGTTGAGGTTGTCCAGCAATGCCTTGAGCCAGTCCGGAAGTTTGCCGTCGCGCTGAGTCTTGTTTTTAACAGGCGGCTTGTCTTCGCCAAAGCGATACCGCGTGACGGTTTCAGGATTCTTGAAGGGGAGCTTGTCCAGTAGCGATTGGACTGATTGGCGCGCGCTCTGGGTGTCCAGTGGTTTTGACGGACCGGATGCTTCTGCCATGACCGGTGCACTGAATGGCAGCAGCGTCAGCCCGATCATCAGCAATAGCAACGGCGCCACGTTGCTCAGACGCTGACGAAGACGGCGGAAGACCAACTCCAGGTCCCAGGCCTCCAATACGGTGCGGCGATTCAGGTAGAGGCTGAAACCGCAGGCCACATAGATAGGTTCCCAAAACACGAGGATCAAGGCGTAGAAAGCGTTGCTCAAGTGTTCCAGCCAAAGCCCTTCCGAGCTCGTCGCCGTTGCCAGGCGTTGCCAGTCCCAGTCCATTTCGACGTTTTGCGGAACGAACAGATAGAACAGTGCCATACAGCCAAACCACAAACCAATCTCCAGGTGTACACCCACAGTGGTTAGCCAGCGCGCGGCCCCGGCATTACGTTGCTGCAGCACACCCAGGCGTTTTTGGCGAGCGGGGCCATCCAGGCCTTCAAGTTGGCTCACCGGCATCACAAAGCTGCGGCTCATGCTGAGTCGCCGCCAGGTCAGGCTGGCCAACAGCTGGCCTTTGAGCAGTCGCGGCCACTGGCGAACGGCCTGCTTGATGCTGGGCGTTTCGCCAAACAACGCCTTGGACAGGATATACAGCGGCAAGCGATCAAAGGCTGGCTTGAGCCACCAGAACAGGAAAATCGCGGTGGACGGGTACTTCCACAGCAGTGCCGTGAGCACGGCGAACACTGGCAGAGTCACCAACGCCCAACTGCTCATCAAGAGCAGGCGGTGCTCACGGGCCATCAACACGCCAAGATCCATCGCCTCCCAGGCAGTACGCGGGCGGATGACCACGCTGGCATCACTCAGGCGCATGGCGAATCCTTCCGGCAAGGCTCAGGTAAGCGGCTACCAGAAGCCATAGTGCCGCGCCAACCAGGTACTTGACCCAGGGGGCTATCAGGGTGGTGGATGACCAGTACGCTTCGATGAAGGCTGCGATCAACAGGAAGAGCATGACTCCGCATAACATTTGCACACTCTTGCGTGCCGCCCGCCGCAATGATTCGCCACGGGCCAGTTGCCCGGGAGCGATAAGTGCCCAGCCCAGCTGCAAGCCGGAGGCACCGGCAAGGGCGATGGCCGTCAGTTCGAACGCACCATGCCCGATGACGAATGACCAGAAGGTCTGGCCGTAGCCGATCTCGGTCAGATGGCCGGAGACCGCACCGATGATCAGGCCGTTGAATATCAGAAAGAACACGCTGCCCAGGCCGAACAGCAAACCGGCGGCAAACGTCTGGAACGCGATACCGATGTTGTGCATCACGTAGTAGCCGAACATCATCCAGTCTTCGCTCGATGCACGCTCAGCGGTGCGGCCCAGGCGGCTGGCATCGGGGTCATACATGCCTTGCATCTCGGCAACCTGCTGGGGACTGACGATGCTGTAGATCAGGTCGGGAAACAGGTAGACCAGCAGCGCGATACCCACGAGGCTGCCAAAGAACAACAGGCTGGCGATCATTACAAAACGCCACTGTTCCCGCACTAACCGTGGGAAATCGGCGAGCACGAACCCCAGCACTTTTGCCGTCAATTGACTGCGGTGACGGTAGAGCTGTTGATGACCTCGCAAGGCCAGTTGTTGCAATGGATCTACCAGGTAGCTGCTGTAGCCGCGTTCCTGGGCCAATGCCAGGTGCTGGCAAAGGCGTCGGTACTGATGGGGGAAATCGGCCATGTCACTGGCTTTAACCTTGCCTTGCTCCAATTGTTGCAGGTATTGGGCAAAGGCCTGCCATTGAGGCTGGTGACGGCTTTCGAAAAGACTCTGCTTCATGTCGGCCCCAACAGGCCACGGGCCACGCCGTTGAGTTGTTCCACGGCGCGGGCCGGGGATACCTGCAAGGGCGTGGCGAGAATCGAAGCCAACTCGTGAACGCGCTCCGTGGAAAGTTCACCCTGGCGTTCCGCAAAGCCAAGGATGGCCCGTTGTTCGCTCAAATCCAGAGCGAAGGGCAAGCGTAGGGCGGCAGCTTGAGGAATCTGGGGACGCAGAAGCGGTTGTTCCCGGTAGATCACCAGTGTGCCGGCGGCCAGGTCGCCCAGGCGTTTGAAGTGAGGATGCTGCAGGCAACTGATCGCGCCAAGAAAGTAACCGAATGGCAGCATGTCGACAAACCGCAGCAAATTGCGGATCAGTGACGCGGCCCAGCCGATCGGTGTGCCGTCATCGTGTACCACCCGTAACCCCATGACCTGTTTGCCAGGTGAGCATCCCTGGTTGAGTACTTCGAACAGCACCATGTACCACCAACTGATCAGGAACAGCAGCAGCGAGCCCAGGCCGATTCCGACGTTGCCAAGCATGGCCAATGGCACCAGCAGAACGCCCATGACCACTGCGCGCAACCCCAGGTCGAAGGCAAAGGCCAGCACGCGCGGCACGAGACCGGCGGGGCGCAACGGCAGGTCGATGCCTTCCGGTGTCTCGATCTGGTAGCGGGTGTCCAATGGGGCTGACGGCATCGCGATCCTTGGCAGTGCAGAGAGTGGCTGGGAGATACGGATGCTAGCAGTGTCGGCGATGGAAGCAACCACTCAAGGTTTTGCTGGATGTTTGTACAGTTTAATTGATGCTGGCCGTAGATGCGGTCAAGCGCCTAGACTTTGTCGATCTTCAGTACAGGAATAGCCCGTGACCTCCATTTTCTGGTACGACTATGAAACCACCGGCATCAATCCGCGCAGTGATCGCCCGCTTCAAGTAGCCGGCATTCGGACGGACCACGAACTCAATGAGATCGGCGAACCGGTCAATCTTTATTGCCAGCCCAGCGACGATATCCTGCCCCATCCCATCGCCTGCGCAATTACCGGCATCACTCCCGCAATCCTCGCGGAAAAAGGCCTGGCCGAGGCCGACTTCATGACTCGGGTGCATGCTGAGCTGGCCGCGCCGGGTACGTGTGGCGCTGGGTACAACACCTTGCGGTTTGACGATGAGATGACGCGCTACAGCCTGTACCGCAATTTCTTCGATCCTTACGCGCGTGAGTGGCAGGGCGGCAACAGTCGCTGGGATCTGATCGACGTAATTCGCACCGCTTACGCGCTGCGCCCGGAAGGCCTTGAATGGCCGCAACAGGATGGGCGTGTCACGCTCAAGCTGGAGCGCCTGACCGAAGCCAACGGTATCGACCATGGCCAGGCTCACGATGCATTGTCCGACGTACGTGCCACGATTGCGCTAGCGCGAAGGGTGCGTGAGAAACAGCCCAAGCTGTACGAATGGCTGTTTCAGCTACGTAGCAAGCAGCGCGTGATGGACCAGGTGCGTTTGCTGCAACCCATGGTGCATATCTCCGGGCGTTTTTCCGCCGAGCGTCACTACCTGGGGGTTGTGCTACCGCTGGCATGGCACCCGCGCAATCGCAACGCACTGATCGTTTGCGATCTCGGTCTCGACCCTCAAGGTTTGCTGGACCTGGATGCCGATACCTTGCGCCAGCGCCTCTACACCCGGCATGACGATCTTGCCGAGGGCGAGTTGCCGGTGCCGCTCAAGTTGGTGCACATCAACCGCTGCCCTGTGGTTGCGCCCTTGAATGTGCTTCGGGCAGAAGATCGTGAGCGTCTGCACTTGGACATGAATCTTTATCAGGTGCGTGCCCTGCGGCTAACCGACGCACAGGAGTGTTGGCGCGATAAGTTGGCGGCTATTTATGCCGAGGAAGATTTCGCGCCGAGTTCAGACCCGGAGCAACAGCTATACGATGGTTTTATCGGAGATCGTGATCGACGTTTATGTGAACAAGTCCGGATGGCCGAGCCCGCACAATTAGCTCGCCAGCAATGGCCTTTTGATGATCATCGGCTGCCTGAATTATTGTTTCGCTACCGAGCGCGTAACTTCCCCGATACCTTGAACAGTGAGGAGCAACAACGCTGGCAGCTTTTCTGTCAGCAACGTTTGACGGACCCGGAGTGGGGCGCGCCGAATACCCTTGCGGCATTTAAACAGGCTAAACAAGAATTTGCCGATAGTGCGACGCCCTTTCAGGCCGAGGTGCTTGAGCAATGGCAGGAATATGCCGACTCATTGGCCGGCAAGGTGAACCTGTAATCGGTCTTCACACACTACACAGGCAATAAAAAACGCCAGCAAGCTGGCGTTTTTAATGTGTCGCGTATCAGGCGTAAGCCTGGCGAGGCTTAGCCCAGCAGGGTTGCCCAGCCTTCAACCACGTCACCGCCCCACTTGGCTTTCCACTCTTTCAAGGTTTTGTGGTTGCCACCCTTGGTTTCAATCACTTCGCCGTTGTGCGGGTTTTTGTACTGTTTGACTTTGCGAGCACGTTTGGTGCCGGTAGTTTTCACGGCGCCACGCGGTGCTTTAACTTTCGAGTCTGGATCCAGCAGCGCGATGATGTCACGCAGGGATTTGGAGTACTCACCCATCAGGGCGCGCAGTTTGCCTTCGAATTCCAGCTCGGTTTGCAGTTTGTCGTCTTGGGACAGGTTCTTCAAACGGGCTTGCAGCTCTTTGATAGCTTCTTCGGTGGCACGGTATTCGTTGATCAGAGACATGTGGACTACCTTATGTAGAGCGCTGATTGACAGGGACAGTGGCCCAATAATAGTCAGGCAGTTTGCCCAAGTAAACATTTAAGCGCGCATTTATGTGAATTACTTTGAATGTTTGTAGCATTGCTATGCATTCGAGTTAATTACTAGGGCGTAGGCCTTAAGATAATTCCCCTGAAATACGTGAAACAGCCATAGGGTGACGTACTAAATTCATATAAAGGTGGTAAAACCATAGGCTATTAAGGGACAAGCCGTCGGCCGGCGATCAGAATAAGCGTCAACGAATACTGCAGTTTTCCTGCGCAATCGCTAGAATGGCGGCCTTTGCGAAGTTCTGGAGTTTCCCCCTAATGCGCACTTTTCGGCTGGTGATTGCTTGCCCGGACCGGGTTGGCATCGTTGCCAAGGTCAGTAACTTTCTGGCCTCCCACAACGGTTGGATCACCGAGGCGAGTCATCACTCGGACAATCTCAGCGGTTGGTTCTTCATGCGTCACGAGATTCGTGCCGATTCGCTGCCTTTTGGTCTTGATGCCTTCCGCGACGCATTTGCGCCGATCGCCGAAGAGTTTTCGATGACCTGGCATATCACCGACACCGAGCAGAAAAAGCGCGTGGTGTTGATGGCCAGCCGTGAATCCCATTGCCTGGCCGACTTGCTGCATCGCTGGCACAGCGATGAGTTGGACTGCGAGATCGCGTGTGTGATCTCCAACCATGATGACCTGCGCAGTATGGTCGAGTGGCATGGCATCCCGTATTACCACGTGCCGGTCAACCCGCAGGACAAGGAGCCGGCGTTCGCCGAGGTCTCGCGCCTGGTCAAGCAGCACGAAGCCGACGTGGTGGTGCTGGCGCGCTACATGCAGATCCTGCCGCCGGAACTGTGCCGCGAATATGCCGGCAAGGTGATCAACATTCACCACAGCTTCTTGCCGTCGTTCGTCGGCGCCAAGCCTTACCACCAGGCGTCCCTGCGTGGCGTGAAGTTGATTGGTGCTACTTGCCACTACGTCACCGAAGAACTGGACGCCGGCCCGATCATCGAGCAGGACGTGGTGCGTGTCAGCCACAGCGACAGCATTGAAGACATGGTGCGTTTCGGTCGTGATGTCGAGAAGATGGTGCTGGCCCGTGGCCTGCGTTACCACTTGGAAGACCGCGTGCTGGTGCACGGCAACAAGACCGTCGTGTTTTGATCGAACTTGTTGTGATTGAAGAATGAAGGGCCTGGGCGTTAAATCGTCCCAGGCCCTTTTTCTTTATGCTGCCGAGGATTGAGTCATGAGTGATCCGCTGGACAAAGCCACTTCAAAAGCCCCCGCCACATTAGGGGAGGGCTGTTTGAGTCGATACGACCCGGATGACCTGAGCAGCGAGGACGGTACCGAATTTCCCGGTGCCGCCGAACTGTGGGAGCAGGAGCGGGCCAAGTCCGAGACCAAGGACGCCTGATCAGATCCGGAAACTGCCAACCAATTGTTTCAAACGTGCCGCCTGTTGTTCCAGGTCGGCACAAGCACGCAGTGTAGATTGCAGGTTTTCCACACCTTCCTGATTGAGGGTGTTGATCTCGGTAATGTCCATGTTGATCGACTCCACCACTGAGGTCTGTTCTTCTGTGGCAGTGGCGACGGACTGGTTCATGCCATCAATTTCGCCGATGCGTTGGGTCACGCTGTTCAGGCGTTCGCCGGCCAGGTTAGCGATGTCGACACTTTCAAGGCTATGTCGCTGGCTTTCACCCATGGTGCTGACCGAGTCCCGCGCGCCGACTTGCAGTTCTTCGATCATCTTCTGCACCTGTTGCGCCGATTCCTGAGTGCGATGCGCCAGGTTGCGGACTTCATCCGCGACCACCGCAAACCCACGCCCGGCTTCCCCAGCACGCGCCGCTTCGATGGCGGCGTTCAATGCCAGCAGGTTGGTTTGCTGGGAAATACTGGTGATCACTTCAAGAATCTGGCCGATGTTCACCGTCTTGCTATTGAGCGCTTCGATGTTGCTGCTGGAGGCGCTGATCATCGACGACAACTGGTTCATCGCCTTGATGTTGCGTTCCACCACCTGCTGGCCATCCTCAGCCAGATGCCGTGCATCGCTGGCCTGATGGGAGGCCTGCGCTGCATTGCGCGCGATTTCCTGGGCCGCAGCGCCCAGTTCATTGATGGCGGCGGCGACGCTGTTGGTGCGGTTGGCCTGCTCATCGGAATTGACCATCGACGAGTTGGAGGCACTGACCACCCGCAGTGCCACCTCGTTGACCTGTTCGGTGGCCGAAGACACTTCGCGGATCGACGTATGAATACGCTCCACGAAGCGGTTGAAGGCGTTACCCAGCATGCCGAATTCATCATTATTCTGGATCGTCAGGCGGCGGGTCAGGTCGCCCTCGCCATCGGCGATGTCCTGCATGGCACGGGTCATTACATGCAGCGGTTGCAACAAGATACGGATCAGCATGCCGAGCAGGGCAATGATGATCACCACCGCAATGAGCGTGGCGATGACCGCTGAGGTGCGGAACTCGCTGAGCATGGCGAAGGATTTGTCTTTATCGACTGAAATACCGAGGTACCAGTTCACCGAGGGCAGGCCCTTGATCGGTGTAAAAGTCACGATGTTGTCTTTGCCGTTGGCCTCGACTTCGCTGAAGTCGGCGCTGATCTTCGGCGTATTTTTCGGATACACGTCGGCCAGGGTCTTCATCACCAGATTTTTGTCCGGATGTACCAATACTTTGCCGTCGGCGCTGACCAGGAACGCGTAACCCATGCCGCCGAAGTTCAGCGCGCCGATGTTATCCACCAGGGTTTGCAGGCTCAGGTCCCCACCGACCACACCAATGCTCTGGGTGCCTTGGGTGCTGGGAGTGGCAACGGAAATGATCAACTTGCCGGTGGCCGCATCAATATACGGCTCGGTCAGGGTTGAACCGTTGCTGCTCTGGGCGCCCTTGTACCAAGGGCGGACACGCGGGTCGAAACCGTCTGGCATCTTGGTGTCTGGGCGGATGGTAAAGGCGCCTTTGCTGTCGCCGACGTAGGTCGCCATGAAGGAAGACGTCAGGGTTTTCTGTTCCAGCAGGCCAGCAACCGCGGACGGCTCGGGGTTGATGGCGATGTTTTGTGCGGCGTTTTCCACCAGGGCTATACGCCCGTTAAGCCAGGTTTGAATGTTGCTGGCGGTGACATCGCCCATTTCGTGCAGGTAGTTGTTGAGATCGTCGCGTATCGCGTTGCGTTGCAGGTAGTCGTTGTAGAGAGTAAACAGCGCGAATGCGGCAATGACGATAAGGGAGGCTGCAAGCAGGATTTTGTGGCTGAAGCGCAGATTTTTATTCATGGCTTGTAGGGTCCGCTAAGGTCTTAATATCCGAAGCGCGTCCTTATGGGAGGCGCAAAATGGCAGCGTCAAAAAAGGTGTGATACTTCTTGTGATGGTTCCGGTGGTCCCTGTGGGAACTATCTGACCTATTTTTAGACTTTGTGGGTCTCACACTGCTCTGTATCGACCTGGCCGCACTAAAGATTAACCATGGGTGACGAAATGCCTGACTCCTCGCAACTGCTAATCGGCGCCGGCCTCGACGGCCAGCCCATCGCCCAGGCCATGCGCCTGGCCAACCGTCACGGGTTGATCGCTGGCGCCACCGGTACCGGCAAGACTGTCACGCTGCAACGCCTGGCCGAAGCCTTCAGTGATGCCGGTGTGGCGGTGTTTGCCGCGGACATCAAGGGCGACCTGTGCGGCCTGGGCGCTGCGGCGAACCCGCAGGGCAAGGTCGTCGAGCGCATCGCCGGCATGTCTTTCCTCAATTACACGGCCAAGGCTTATCCGGTCACGCTGTGGGATATCCACGGGCAGTCCGGTCACCCATTGCGCACCACCATCAGCGAAATGGGCCCATTGTTGCTCGGTAGTTTGCTGGAACTCACCGACAGCCAGCAGTCGGCGCTTTACGCGGCGTTCAAGGTGGCCGATCGCGAAGGCTTATTGTTGCTCGATCTCAAGGACCTCAAGGCACTGCTCAATCATCTGCGCTATCACCCGGAGTTGCTGGGCGAAGACGCGGCGCTGATGACCACTGGTTCCAGCCAGGCACTGTTGCGGCGCCTGGCAGTGCTGGAGCAGCAGGGCGCTGAGGCCTTGTTTGGTGAACCGGCCCTGCAGTTGGAAGATATCCTGCAGCCCACCGCTGACGGGCGTGGTCGCATCCATCTGCTGGACGCCAGCCGCTTGGTGCATGAGGCGCCGAAGGTGTACGCAACTTTCCTGCTGTGGTTGTTGGCGGAGTTGTTCGAGCAACTGCCTGAACGTGGTGACGCCGACAAACCGCTGCTCGCACTGTTTTTCGATGAGGCGCATTTACTGTTCGCCGATACGCCGAAGGCGTTGCAGGAACGTCTGGAGCAGGTGGTGCGGTTGATCCGCTCCAAAGGGGTTGGCGTGTATTTCGTCACCCAATCCCCAGGCGATTTGCCGGACAGCGTGCTGGCCCAGCTCGGCCTGCGTATCCAGCATGGTCTGCGGGCGTTTACGACCAAGGAGCAGAAGTCCTTGCGCGCCGTAGCCGATGGTTTTCGGCCAAACCCGGCTTTTGATGCCCTTTCGGTCTTGACCGAGTTGGGCACGGGTGAGGCTTTGGTGGGGGCGCTGCAGGAAAAGGGGACGCCGGAAGTCGTCCAGCGCGTCCTGGTCGCACCGCCGCAATCGCGGATAGGGCCGCTCAGCGCAGCCGAACGGGCAGCCTTGGTGGCCAGTTCGCCGTTGCTGGGTCGGTATGACAAACCGATTGATCGGGAATCCGCGTATGAGGTGCTGATGGCGCGTAAAGAGCTTGGGCCAACCGAAGAGGCCAAGCCGGCCGCCGAGGAACCCAGTTTCACCGACAAGGCCGGGGCGTTTCTCGGCACGACCGCAGGCAAGGCGCTGAAGTCCGCGATGCAGCAAGCCGCCAATCAGATGGGGCGGCAACTGGTGCGTGGCTTGTTGGGGTCGTTATTGGGCGGCAGCAAGCGCAAATAGCGATTCAGGGCTTGGGCTTGGCGTGGGCCGCCAGACGTTCAAGCGCCGCGCGCAAACCTGGGTTGCTGATGCCGTCGGCCGTTGCCTGAATGGTTTCGGCGGCATTGGGCGACAGATCGTGAACATGCTCTGCCACGCCAGGTCGGGTGGTGGGCGGTTGCACCTTGAACTGGATGCGCGTCAAGCCGGCGAATTCATCAAAGGCCATCAATTGGCGCTGCAGGCGTTTTTGCTGATAGCGCAAACGTGTCGCCCAGTGGCCATCTGTGACAATAAGCAGCAGGTTGCCTTCACGCCAGGACGCCACGCGGCAGTGTTCGCGCGCTGCCGGTTGCAGCTGCGTCTCGAGCAGCCGTTGCAGGCGGCCCAACCGTTGCGCATGGCCGAAGATGGCTTTCAGCGGCTTGGCATCGCGAAGCAACACGCCGGGAGCGCGGGCTGATAAGGGGCGAAATGCCATTATTGGACACCTTAAGTAACAGAGCCGCCATCTTAGCAGAACGCGCCTGTACGGCCCCAGGCAATGCATCCGTGGGGTTTTGCTCATGAAATCAATTGGTAACTTCTGCGCTCCATGGGTTGAAGTTCCAGCAAAAGCCCTTATTTTAAACAAGCCCTCTCACAGCACCATGCCAGCATCGGGGAACAACGCCACTTTCCTCACCCACGAATCCGGGTAGAATGCGCGTTCGCATGCGGCCGTGAGGGCTGCTCGGGCCACTCACGGTGCGCCCTCCATCCCTATGTGTGGAAGAACCTGCCGATATGTTTGCGCCTTTGTTAAAGAAACTTTTTGGAAGCAAGAATGAGCGCGAAGTCAAACGCATGCTCAAGACGGTGCAGCTGGTCAATGCCTTCGAAGAGCAGATGGTTGCCCTTTCGGACGAGCAATTGCGCGCCAAGACCCAAGAGTTCAAGGCCCGCATAGCCAAAGGTGAAACCCTCGACAAACTGCTGCCCGAAGCCTTTGCGGTCGCCCGTGAAGCCGGTAAGCGTGTCATGGGCATGCGCCACTTCGACGTCCAGTTGATCGGCGGCATGACCTTGCATGAAGGCATGATTGCCGAAATGCGTACCGGTGAAGGCAAGACCCTGGTGGCAACCCTGGGCGTTTACCTCAACGCATTGTCCGGCAAGGGCGTGCATGTTGTGACAGTGAACGACTACCTGGCCCGCCGGGACGCCAACTGGATGCGCCCGCTGTATGAGTTCCTCGGCCTGACCGTCGGCGTGGTAACGCCGTTCCAGCCGCCGGAAGAGAAGCGCGCAGCCTATGCTTGCGACATTACCTACGGCACCAACAACGAATTCGGTTTCGACTACCTGCGCGACAACATGGCGTTCAGCATGGATGAAAAATTCCAGCGCGAACTCAACTTTGCCGTGATCGACGAAGTCGACTCCATCCTCATCGACGAAGCCCGTACCCCACTGATCATCTCCGGCCAGGCCGAAGACAGCTCGCGCCTGTACACCGAAATCAACAAGTTGATTCCGCGTCTGGAGCAGCACATCGAGGAAGTGGAAGGCGTGGTGACCAAAGAAGGTCACTTCAGCATCGACGAGAAGACCCGCCAGGTCGAACTCAACGAAGCCGGTCACCAGTTCGTCGAAGAAATGCTGACCCAGATCGGCGAGCTGGCCGAGGGTGAAAGCCTGTACTCGGCACACAACCTGGGCCTGTTGACCCATGTGTATGCCGGCCTGCGCGCCCACAAGCTGTTCCATCGCAACGTCGAATACATCGTGCAGGACGGCCAGGTCGTGCTGGTTGACGAACACACCGGCCGTACCATGCCGGGTCGCCGTCTGTCCGAAGGCCTGCACCAGGCCATCGAAGCCAAGGAACACCTCAACATTCAGGCTGAAAGCCAGACGTTGGCGTCCACCACCTTCCAGAACTACTTCCGTCTGTACAACAAACTGTCCGGCATGACCGGTACGGCCGACACCGAAGCGTTCGAATTCCACCAGATCTACAACCTGGCCGTGATGGTCATTCCGCCGAACAAGCCTTTGGCGCGTAAAGACTTCAACGACCTGGTGTTCCTGACGGCCGAAGAGAAATACGCGGCAATCATCAACGACATCAAGGACGGCATGGCCCAGGGTCGCCCGATCCTAGTGGGTACCGCCACCATCGAGACTTCCGAGCACGTATCGAACCTGCTCAACAAGGAAGGCATCGAGCACAAGGTCCTCAACGCCAAGTTCCACGAAAAAGAAGCCGAGATCATTGCCCAGGCCGGCCGCCCAGGCGCACTGACCATCGCGACCAACATGGCCGGTCGTGGTACCGACATCCTGTTGGGCGGTAACTGGGAAGTGGAAGTCGCGGCGCTGGAAAACCCGAGTCCTGAGCAGATTGCCCAGATCAAGGCGGACTGGCAGAAGCGCCACCAGGCCGTGCTGGAATCCGGTGGCCTGCAGGTGATCGCGTCCGAGCGTCACGAATCGCGCCGTATCGACAACCAGTTGCGTGGTCGTGCCGGTCGCCAGGGTGACGCCGGCTCCAGCCGCTTCTACCTGTCCCTGGAAGACAGCCTGATGCGCATCTTCGCCTCGGACCGCGTGAAGAACTTCATGAAGGCCTTAGGGATGCAGTCCGGCGAAGCGATCGAGCACCGCATGGTGACCAACGCCATCGAGAAGGCCCAGCGTAAGGTTGAAGGCCGCAACTTCGACATTCGTAAGCAACTGCTCGAGTTCGATGACGTCAACAACGAACAGCGTAAAGTGATCTATCACATGCGTAACACGTTGCTGGCTGCCGACAACATTGGCGAGACCATCGCTGATTTCCGTCAGGATGTACTCAACGCCACCGTCAGCGCACACATTCCGCCACAGTCTCTGCCAGAGCAGTGGGATGTTGCCGGTCTGGAAGCCGCTTTGAAGAGCGACTTCGGTGTGGACTTGCCGGTACAGCAGTGGCTGGACGAAGACGACCACCTGTACGAAGAAACGCTGCGCGAGAAGCTGATGAACGAGCTGCTGGCCGCGTACAACGAGAAAGAAGAGCAGGCGAGTGCCGAAGCACTGCGCACCTTCGAGAAGCAAATCGTACTGCGCGTGCTGGACGATCTGTGGAAAGACCACCTGTCGACCATGGATCACCTGCGTCACGGCATCCACCTGCGTGGCTACGCCCAGAAGAACCCGAAACAGGAGTACAAGCGCGAGTCGTTCACGCTGTTCTCCGAACTGCTGGATTCGATCAAGCGCGATTCGATTCGCGTGCTCTCCCACGTTCAGGTGCGTCGCGAAGACCCGATCGAGGAAGAAGCCCGCCTGCGTCAAGAAGCCGAGGCTCTGGCTGCGCGCATGCAGTTCCAGCATGACGAAGCACCGGGCCTGGAAGCGCCTGAGGTATTGGGCGAAGAGGTCGACGTGGCCCTGGCTCAAACCCCGGTTCGCAATGACCAGAAGCTGGGCCGCAACGAGCTGTGCTACTGCGGCTCGGGCAAGAAGTTCAAACACTGCCACGGCCAGATCGAATAAGATTTTTGCCTGACGCTGCTACACCCTGCGCCGCGACCGGCCTCTGCCGTCGCGGCGTTTTGCCATTAATTTCGCCGTCGCTCACGACGGTACAGACATTATCTGATTTATAAGGAGCGCATTCATGGCTGTTGGTCTTGGTCCTTTGCCCACATTGCACCCGGTTGCCGGTTTTGAGCTCGGTATCGCTTCGGCCGGCATCAAGCGCCCGGGGCGCAAGGATGTGGTGGTGATGCGCTGTGCCGAAGGCTCGACCGTCGCCGGTGTGTTCACCCTCAATGCGTTCTGCGCCGCGCCGGTGATCCTGGCCAAGCAACGCGTTGCCGGCACGATCCGTTACCTGCTGACCAACACCGGCAATGCCAACGCCGGTACCGGCGAGCCAGGCCTGGTGGCGGCTGCACGCACCTGCGCCAAGCTGGCCCAGCTGACCGGCGTGGACGCCAGCCAAGTGCTGCCGTATTCCACCGGCGTGATCGGTGAGCCGCTGCCTGTCGAGAAAATCGAAGGTGCATTGCAAGCCGCGCTGGACGATCTGTCTGTGGATAACTGGGCCGCAGCAGCAACCGGCATCATGACCACTGACACCCTGCCCAAGGGCGCCAGCCGCCAGTTCGTGCACGATGGCGTGACCGTCACCGTGACCGGTATCAGCAAGGGCGCGGGCATGATCCGTCCGAACATGGCCACCATGCTCGGCTACATCGCCACCGACGCCAAAGTCTCCCGCGACGTGCTGCACAGCCTGATCCTGGACGGCGCCAACAAGTCCTTCAACCGCATCACCATCGATGGCGACACCTCGACCAACGACTGCTGCATGCTGATCGCCACCGGCCAGGCCAACCTGCCGGAAATCACCGAGGCCAGCGGCCCGTTGTTCGCGGCGTTGAAGCAGGCGGTGTTCGACGTGTGCATGGACGTGGCCCAGGCCATCGTGCGTGACGGCGAGGGCGCCACCAAGTTTGTTACTGTTGAAGTGAATGGCGGCGGCAATCATCAGGAATGCCTGGATGTGGGTTACACCGTGGCGCATTCGCCGCTGATCAAGACGGCGCTGTTCGCCTCTGACCCGAACTGGGGCCGTATCCTCGCCGCTGTGGGCCGTGCCGGCGTGCCGGACCTGGACGTGAGCAAGATCGACGTGTTCCTCGGCGACGTGTGCATCGCCAGCCGTGGCGCCCGCGCTGAGTCCTACACCGAAGCCCAGGGCTCGGCGGTGATGCAGCAGGAAGAAATCACCATTCGCATCGAGCTGGGTCGCGGCGCGTGCAGCGAAACCATCTGGACCACCGACCTGTCCCACGAGTACGTGAAGATCAACGCGGAATACCGTACCTAAGAGGATAAGCGCGGTGAAACGAGTGCATGTAGCAGCAGCGGTGATCCGCGGTGTCGACGGCAGGATCCTGCTGGCGCGCCGCGCCG
The DNA here is from genome assembly GCF_002269425.1 of Pseudomonas sp. NS1(2017). Classification (NCBI taxonomy): domain Bacteria; kingdom Pseudomonadati; phylum Pseudomonadota; class Gammaproteobacteria; order Pseudomonadales; family Pseudomonadaceae; genus Pseudomonas; species Pseudomonas sp. NS1(2017). The sequence continues at coordinate 6,629,512 of NZ_CP022960.1, read as the reverse complement.
ATACCCAACATCAGGGCGGCCTCTGGGAGTTTCCCGGCGGCAAGGTGGAGGCCGATGAGTCGGTTGAAACCGCACTGTCCCGCGAATTGCAGGAAGAGCTGGGCATCCAGGTCACCACTGCGCGGCCGCTGATCAAGGTGCAGCATGATTACCCGGACAAACAGGTGTTGCTGGATGTCTGGGAAGTCTCGGCGTTTACCGGCGAGCCGCACGGAGTCGAGGGACAACCGTTGGAATGGGTGGCACCTCGGGACCTGCTCAACTATGAGTTCCCGGCGGCTAATGCGCCAATCATTGCGGCGGCGCGTTTGCCGGCTGAGTATTTGATCACCCCTGGCGAACTGGAAACCCCGACGTTACTGCGGGGTATCCAGAAAGCTATAGCCGGCGGCATCAAGCTGGTGCAACTGCGTGCGCCCAACGGCTACGACCCCAAGTACCGTGACCTGGCCGTGGATGCAGTGGGCCTGTGCGCGGGTAAGGCCCAGTTGATGCTCAAGGGGCCGTTCGAGTGGCTGGGGGATTTTCCTTCGGCCGGTTGGCACATGACCTCGGCGCAACTGCGTAAATACGCGAGCAAAGGTCGACCGCTTCCTAAAGATCGTTGGTTGGCGGCGTCTTGCCACAACGCAGAAGAGTTGGCACTGGCAGAAATGATGGACGTGGATTTCGTCACACTGTCGCCGGTGCAGCCGACCCAGACTCACCCCGATGCGCAGCCACTGGGATGGGAGCAGGCGGCAGAGTTGATCCGTGGGTTCAGCAAGCCCGTATTTCTGCTGGGCGGGGTTGGGCCCGCCGAGCGAGAGCAGGCTTGGGACGCTGGGGCTCAGGGTGTTGCAGGTATTAGGGCATTCTGGCCTGAAGTCTGAAGCAGCAGCTCAATGAGGTTTTGCGGCGGCTTGCCACAAAACCTCAGCCACACCCTGGCGCTTGGCAATCACCCGTGCCGCCACGAACAGCAAATCCGACAGCCGATTGATGTACGCCAACCCCACGCCTTCCAACGGTTCCACCGCATTCAACTGCTGACACCGCCGCTCCGCACTGCGCGCCAGGCTGCGGCACACGTGGGCTTGGGCGATCAACGCCGAACCACCGGGCAGGATGAAGTTCTCCAGCGGCCCCACTTCCTCATTCCAGCGGTCAATCGCGGCTTCCAGCCGATCCACTTCGGCAGCGTTCAAGGCTTTGTACACCGGCATTGCCAGTTCACCGCCCAGGTCGAACAAACGATGCTGGCAAGGCGTAAGCACCTCGATCACATCCCTCAACTCCGGATGCTTGCCACTCTGTTCTTCCAGGCTGGCCAGCAATAAGCCCAACTGGCTGTTCAGCGTATCCACCTCACCAATCGCTTCCACCCGTGGGTGGTCCTTGGGCACGCGGCGGCCATCGCCCAGGCCGGTTTCACCCTTGTCGCCGGTACGGGTGTAGATCTTCGACAGGCGAAAGCCCATGGTCAGTGCTCCAGTTGGTTCAGTTCGTAAGGGGGCAGTTGGCTACCGGCCAGGGGCAGGCGCAGGGTGAAGCAGGTGCCTTGGCCGAGGGTCGAGTGCACTTCCATCTGGCCTTTGTGATTGTTGGTGATGATGAAATACGACACCGACAGCCCAAGCCCGGTGCCCTGGCCGATTTCCTTGGTGGTGAAGAATGGCTCGAAGGTGCGCTTGCGCACGTTTTCGCTCATGCCGATGCCATTGTCTTCCACTTGGATCTCCGCCCACGGCGGGTTGAGGCGCGTGCGCAGGATGATGCGGCCTGGCTCACTGTCGTCTTCACGCAAGTGAATGGCCTGGGCAGCATTTTTCAACAAGTTGAGCAGGACCTGTTCCAGCTCGTTGGCGGTGCCGGGCACTGGGCCCAGTTGTGGATCGAACTGGCGGATGATCGCCTGGCCCTTGAAATCAAAGCCGATGGTCAGATCGAAATCATTGCCGGCGATTTCCACGGCCTGGTCGATCAGCGCAGGCAGGTCGCATGGAGCCATCTGCCGGTTGCTGCGACGGCTGAAACTGAGCATATGGGTGACGATTTTCGCCGCCCGCGCCCCAGCCTGCTGGATGCCATCCAGCAACTGCGGCACTTCGCGGCTTTGCAGGTAGCGGTTGACCGTTTCCAGCTCGATGCCTGCCTGCTCCGCATGCTCCAGGTTCTTGGGCAAATCGGGGGACAGGCGGCGGCGGATGTTCTGCACGTTATGCAGGATCGCCCCCAGCGGGTTGTTGATCTCATGGGCCATACCAGCAGCCAGGCCACCCACGGAAAGCATTTTCTCCGACTGCACCATCATTTCTTCCAGAGACAGGCGCTGGGTGATGTCATCGATCCGGATCACCACGCCACGCCCGGCCCCGCCCATCAGCGGGTAGAAGGTCAGGGCGTAATGCTTGGCTTCGTCGTCCTTGAACCAAGTGACACGCTCGATGCGCTCCACGGTGTGTTGCTCAACCGCCGCCCGGATCTGCGGCAGGTAAGGTTTGAGCGGCTGGAACGCCAGGTAGATCGGCTGGTTGAGGGCTTCGTCCAGGCGTGTGCCGGAGAGGGCGCTGGCCTCCTGGTTCCATTGGGTGACGTAGAGCTGTTCATCCAGGGCGATCAGCGCCGAGGGCATCGAGTCGATGATGCTGTTCAGGTAATTCTGGAAGCCGGTGAGTTTCTTCTCGATCTTGCTGCGAACCTGCACTTCCAGTTCCAGTTTGCGGTTGGTGTGGCGAGTTTCCTCCGCCAGACCCTGAGCCTGGTCATACGCCGCCTGGGAGTCGTCCCGCGCGCGCTTGAGTTGTTGCTCACGGGCTTCGATGCGCGACAGCATGGTGTTGAAGGCTTCGGCCAGGCTGCCGATCTCGTCGTGGTTGCCGCGGCCGGCGCGCAGGGCGTAGTTCTCCTCGCGGGTGACTTGGCGCGAGAGCTCTTCCAGTTCGTGGATGGGTCGGGTGATCAGGCGTTTGATCTGGCGGGCGATGATCAGCCACAACAACACGCTGAAAATCAGGATGCCCAGGCTCGCCGTCAAGGTGCCGGTATAGAACGCTACCGGCAACTCGCTGCTGGCCACCAACAACAAATGCCCGGACGGCTGGCCGGCGCGGGGGAGTGTAATGACCTGGTTACTGCGAAATTCGGTGACGCGCCAGGCTTCGATATGCCGATAGTTGTCTGGCAGGTGCAGGCGGTCGCCGTGTTGCATCTGCGCCAGGCGGTTGCCTTCGCCGTCGTACAGGGCGGCGGCGCGCAATGGCGAATAGCTGGTCAGTTCGTTGAGCAGCGCGTCAGCCTTGGCAGGCGATTCGAGGGCTTCGGCGGCGAGCGCGGGGTTGGACACCAGGCGGCCGATGGCCTGCAAGGCCTGGGGCGCCATGCTTTCCTGGGAGATCCAGTAGGCGGCGCTGATAAAGGTCAGGTTGGCCACCAGCAATACAGTGGTCAACAGCACCAGCAGGGCGGCCAGCAGTTTCTGCCCGACCGGTAGGTTTTCAAGACGCTGGCGCAGCGGCATCAGGGTTTTCCCAGGTGATAGACAGGCGGGCAGGGTAGCGCGTGGCTCAGTCGCGGGGCAATCCACGTGCAAGCAAGTGCTCCACCAAGCGCACTTGCAGTTGTTGCAGGTGCGGCAGGTTCAGTTGGTGACGAGAGGCCGCCTGGCAAGCATAGCCCAATAGATAGCTGATTTCGGTGCGACGGCCGGCGGTTACGTCTTGATACATGGATGAGTAGTTGGCGGCAGTGGCCTGGATCACCCGTTCCACTTCGTGTTGCAGGTCCTGCGCGGCAGCCGGTTGGCCGCAGCACTCCAGCAGTTCGCCGAGTTCGGCGCAGAGGGTTGCGACTTCACAGTGATGGGCTTGCAGTTCTCCGTTACGGCACTGGTACAGCACGGTCAGCGGGTTGATGGCGCAATTGAGCGCCAGCTTGCGCCACAGCCGTGTGAGGATGTCGGTGCTCCAATCGTGGGGGATGCCGGCCGCTTGCAAGTCATCCAGCCAAAGCGGCGGGGTGGGGTGGCTTGCGTCTCCCAGCCAGGTGTAGCCATGGCCGGCGAATACCACACGCCATTCGCCGTCGCGAAACGCGCCTTCGGTGCTGGAGGCAAAGATGCAGCGTGCCTGGGGCAGTTGCGCGGCCACAGCGTCCTGGCTGCCGAGGCCGTTCTGTAACAGGATCAGTTCGGCGTCCGGTGCTAGCCGGTGTTGCAACTGTGCGACGGCACTCTGTGCGTCGTAGGCTTTGCACGCCACGAGTAGGCGATGAATCGGTTCGGGACTGTCGGGCATTTCGCCAATTACCGGGTATGTGTGTTCCATGCCCTGTTCTACCAGCGTCAGCCCTTTGGCTGCCTGATAGCTGGCCAGGCGCGCTGCATCGCGCAGGATCAACCGCACGGGCACGCCAGCACGCGCCAGCCGCGTGGCCCAGAGTGTGCCCAGGCTGCCGGCGCCGAGAATATGCCAGATGGTCGACATCAGTTTGTGCTCCAAAGAGTCGCCCGCAGCGAACGGGACAAAAGAACCGCTATAATGCCCCGGCATTTTAGCTTGGGCGCGCACCATCTCTACTGAGCCCGCCCCTTATATTGGAGAAATGACATGCCTTCGTTCGACGTGGTATCCGAACTGGACAAACACGAAGTCACCAACGCCGTCGAGAACGCCGTCAAGGAACTGGACCGTCGCTATGACTTGAAAGGCAAGGGCAGCTTCGAATTCAAGGAAAAAGAGCTGACCGTCAACCTGACCGCTGAAGCCGATTTCCAGCTGGAAGCGATGATCGAGATCCTCAAGCTGTCGCTGGTCAAGCGCAAGATCGACGCGCAATGCCTTGAAATCAAGGACGCCTACGCCTCCGGCAAGCTGATGAAGCAAGAAGCCGTCCTCAAGGAAGGCATCGACAAGGAGCTGGCGAAGAAGATCGTTGCTCACATCAAGGATGCCAAGCTGAAAGTCCAGGCCGCGATCCAGGGTGAGCAGGTTCGCGTCACCGGCAAGAAGCGCGACGACCTGCAAGAGGCCATCGCGGCCCTGCGCGCCAAGACCTTCGACATGCCGCTGCAGTTCAATAACTTTCGCGACTGATGGCACTTTGGGGAACCTGTGGGCGTTTTTGACGTCCCACGCCCCAGAACCTGCGCCGACTATTGAGCCCTACGGGGCTCAATTGCATTTATGGCCACTCACTACGCCGAACATCCGGTAAACAGGAGAATGTAGATGGATTTGAATGCTGAAGTGGATCACTTGATCAAGACCTCAGAGTCGTGGATCCCGATGATCATGGAATACGGCAGCCGGTTTTTGCTGGCGGTGCTCACCCTGGCCATCGGTTGGTGGCTGATCAACGTGTTGACGCACCGCGTGGGGCGTTTGCTGGCATTGCGTAATGCTGACCTGGCGCTGCAACACTTCATCACCAGCCTGGCGAACATTGCGCTCAAGGTCATGCTGGTGGTCAACGTGGCCTCGATGATCGGCGTCGCCACCACTTCGTTCGTGGCCGCGATCGGTGCCGCTACCCTGGCCATTGGCCTGGCATTGCAAGGCAGCCTGGCGAACTTCGCTGGCGGCGTGCTGATTCTGTTGTTCCGTCCGTTCCGCATTGGTGACTGGATCGAAGCCCAGGGCACTTCCGGCACCGTCGACAGCATCCAGATCTTCCACACCGTGCTGCGTACCGGTGACAACAAGACCGTGATCATCCCCAACGGCAGCTTGTCCAACGGCCTCATCACCAACACCAACCGTCAGCCGACCCGCAAGGTGGTGTTTGACGTGGGTGTCGACTATGAAGCTGACCTGCAGAAAGCCCGTGAAGTGTTGCTGGAACTGGCCAAAGACCCGCGTGTACTGGCAGACCCGGCGGCTGTTGCAGTGGTATCGACCTTGGGTGACAGTTCGATCACTGTTTCCCTACGTTGCTGGACCAAGACTGCGGATTATTGGGACGTAGTGTTCATGTTGAACGAACTTGCACGGGATCGTTTGAAAGCGGCGGGGATTGATATTCCGTTTCCACAGCGGGTTATTCGCGTGATGCAGGAAACAGCTGCCAAGTAATGGCAATTAACTGCCTTGAACTTGGCCGTTAGGTCAGGTTCAAGCCATCGGTGATAATGTCGTTAGTTAGCTTGCTAGTTATTTTGTTGCTGAAACATTAAAGCCATAAAAAAGCCGCTCCCTTGTTAAACAAGGGAGCGGCTTTTTGTTTAAGGCCGAGGCCTTAAGTCATCGTTGTAATTAAAGCGTCAATTACAAGATGTTCAGCGGGTATTGCGCGATCAGACGCAGTTCGTCGATGGACGAAGAACCGTAGTACACGCCATCAGACGAACGATAGGTCGCTTGACGCACACGCAGGCTCAGGTCTTTGGCCGGACCGCTCTGGATCACGTACTTGGCTTCGATATCGCGTTCCCACTCTTTACCGTTCGAGGTGGTGGCGGTGTTGGCGCCGCTACCGGTCACGTAACGAGTCATGAAGCTCAGGCCTGGAATGCCGAAGGTGGCCATGTTGATGTCATAACGTGCCTGGTAGGACTTTTCGCCTTCGGCGTTGAAGTCGGAACGGGCGATGGAGTTGGCCAGGAACACTGTGCCGCCGCCGTCTACGCCGTAGCCGTAGTCACCGTCGCCGGTAACTTTTTGGGCAGCCAGCGTGAAGGTGTGAGCACCGATGGTGTAGGCACCCTGCAAGCTGAACGCACGGTTATCGAGCTTGGTACGCTGCGCGAACGGCAGTGCGCTGTCTTTGGAAGCACGCTGCAGGCCTTCGCCTTCGCTCTTGGTGTCGTAAATGTTGAAGTCCAAGGCAAACGACTGGTCGTCGCTGATCGCGTGGGTCCAGTTCAGGTTGCTGTAGTACTTACGGAAATAATCTTCAGTTTTAGCGTAGTACAGGCTACCGGTGAACTCAGGTGTGAAGGAGTAGACACCGCCGACGAAGTCGGTTTTGGTCAAGCCCAGGCTGTCATGGTAGGTCTGGTTTTGCGCGACGCTGGAAGTGAAGTGACCGCCCTCCAGCTTCAGGCCCTTGATTTCATTGCTGGTGATCGAGATACCTTGTGGCAGCTCTGGCAGCAAGCGGCTGTCGTCAGACGCGAATACAGGGGCTGTGGTGTACTGGTCACCGATTTTCAGGACAGTATCGGAGATACGGAATTTAACCGCGCCGCCGCCTTTGGAGTAGTCGTCTTGCGAGCGACCATCGGAACCGGTTGGGAACAGACCAGTGCCAGCACGGCCTTTGCCGCTGTCGAGCTTGACGCCCAACAGGCCAATCACGTCAACACCGACACCAATGGTGCCTTGGGTGAAGCCCGATTGGTACAGGGCATTGAAGCCCAGGCCGGATTCTTCGGCACGGCTCTGGGAGCCTGGGCCCGACGGGTTGTTGCGGAAATCGCGGCTGAAGTACAGAGCGCGAGTATTAATGCTGAAAGTGCTGTCTTCAACAAAGCCTTTGGAATCGCTTTGGGCGGACGCCATTGCGAACTGCGTAGTGCCTGCTGAAACAGCCAGGGCGATCATGCTCCACTTCATCACGCGCATCGTGATTTGCTCCTTTGGTTTTAGGAAGAGTACTGCCGTCCCACCTATATTTTTGTCTGGGCGGCTCTTTCTTTTTGTGTCGGCGCAAAGTTATATCACGCTGACAATATTGGCGATACTTGCCCAACTTTCCTTTCAGCTTCTTTACGAGCTTGTCGTAGATTGCTATATCCATGTCGCAAATTCACAGCCTCACTGTAACGAGGCTGACAACTTCAATACTGTTTCCAGACCGTTAAAAGAACGCAAAAAAACGTTACTTTCCAAGTTTGAAATCTTCCTTGGTGTGCATTGAACCGCTGCTGTTTTTCATCGCGAAACACCTGCTTCCCTTCCGGTGCCGTTGCCGACGATAAAGGGATGAATGCAGCAAGCGTGCCCAAACCGTAAATCGAATGTCATTTTTTCGTGAAAAACGTTACTGCCTCGTGAAAACCGCATAAGCACGGGGTTTTTACGCCGATTGGTTTGGCCTTGACGCCCGGGCTCTGTAACTGTGTTGTGGTGCATAAATCCTGTATCTGGGAAAAACGTTACCCGTTCACCCCAGTCAGTGGGTAATCGGCGGATCTCTTTGAGGCGCAATTGGGTCATTTTGGTGCATGGCCTCTGAGGCCTCAGTGTTTGGATGATGGCTCAATGCCTTGTTTTGTGAGGCCTCTGCATCGCGGTTCTCGTCGCAATGTTTTGATCAGCGCTTAGCTAATCACTGAAGGATTGGTCATTGAGCGTAGTCGAAAAATCCGTTTGGCTCGAAATGGTGCACTTTTTTTCGTCACGCCTTGCCTGGGCGCGTATTGGCCGACGTGAAGCAATAGCGATTCGCAGGTATGCTGGGCGCCTTGAACCTGACCTGCCGAACGGAGTGCCTGCGGTGTTCGCTTTAGACCAACGCCTTCAACAAGACACACTGGTCATCGGGGATTTCCCCCTGTGCCGCCTGCTGCTGTCCAATGACTCGAACTACCCTTGGTTCATCCTGGTGCCGCGCATCAACGGTATCAGCGAAGTGTTTCAACTGGATGTCGTTGACCAGCAACGTGTGTGGCAAGAAACCACTGCCTTGGCCCAGTTGCTGAATGAAGGCTGGTCCGCCGACAAAATGAACATCGGCGCCTTGGGCAATGTGGTCAGCCAGTTGCACGTGCATGTGATCGTGCGCAAACGCGACGATGCCGCCTGGCCTGCGCCCGTGTGGGGCAAACATCCGGCACAGCCTTACACTGACGAGCAAGTGGCCGCCATCCGCGCTCGTCTGCGCGCGCTGTTGTCCGCCGACTTCGTCTTTACCCAGGGCTGAATCATGGATCTGCAAGACCGCGTCAACGATCTGGAAAGCCGCCTGGCCTTCCAGGACGACACCATCGAGACCCTCAATGACATCCTCGTCACCCAGCAGCGCGCCGTCGAGCGCCTGCAAATGCAGATGACTGCGCTGCTCAAGCGCCAGGAAGAAATGGGCGGTCAATTCGAGACGTCCGAAGAAGAAGCGCCGCCGCCTCACTATTAATAGGCGTGCATAAAAAAACCGCGACCCAGCCAGGCTGGATCGCGGTTTTTTTTGCTGCGAAGGCGGGTATCAGCGACGCGGCAGTGCCGCGATCACGTCTTCGGCCTGCAGGCCTTTGTCGCGATTCATGACGGAGAATTCCACACGCTGGCCTTCCACCAGAACGCGATGGCCTTCGCCGCGAATGGCCCGGAAGTGGACGAAGATATCGTCGCCCGAATCACGGGAAATAAAGCCGAAGCCTTTGGAGGTGTTGAACCACTTGACGGTACCGGTATCCCGATTGGTCATGTCGTAGGTTTGCGACGAGGCCGCAGGGGACGAACGGTAGAAGCTGATGGCCAGGTGAAGAACAATGGCGACCACAGCAATCACCAGGCTGAGCAGGATGGCCGGGTGGCCGCCGACTTCAGGCATGGGTGCCAGGAGGGTGAGGGTTTGTACAACAACAGTCAGTACCAACAGCGCGCTGACCAGGTTTTGCAGTTGATGACGCGTGCCTTTGTTCCAGTAAGGGATTACCGGTGCCAGCGTCAGGTTAAGAAGGCCGAACAAGGCCAGGTACAGAGCGTCGTGTTGTTCCAGATACGGCAGGCTTTCAGGCTGCAGGCTCGGGATAAAGGACAGCAGCAAAGCTGCAACGCCCGTTAGCAGGTGGACGATTTTCAACATTTTGATTAACTCACGTTAAGACGGATCACAAGGAAGAGCTGACTGGCACGGTTCGCTTCTGAACAATGGGAGGCGTTGGGCACGTGCGCGGGGTATCAGCCTATGTCGCTGGCGCAGAAAGTAACGGCGACGACACGCCGCCTATTTAACAGCAAAGGCTGTGCCTACTCAAATCAAGCATTTCGGGGTGTTGCAAAGGCGACGGCATTTCTGCGTCAAACGCTTGTCCTAGACACCTGTGGGCTTTTCAAACAGCCTGCTGGGTTATTTCCTACGTAGACCTAAGGCTTGGGTTTCGTTGTTTTCGCGGGCCAAGGCCGGGGCGAATTGCCGCGCCGGGCTGCGCATCATCGGCACACTTGCTAGAGTGGTCCTGCACCTGATCAATGAATGCTTGTCAATTGAAGGGGATAAACATGGCAATCGATATCGGTATCAGTGAAGAAGATCGTAAATCCATCGTCGACGGGCTTTCGCGACTGCTTTCGGATACCTATGTACTGTACCTGAAGACACACAATTTCCATTGGAACGTCACGGGCCCCATGTTTCGCACGTTGCACCTGATGTTCGAAGAGCAATACAACGAGTTGGCGCTGGCGGTGGACTCCATTGCCGAGCGTATCCGTGCCCTGGGTTTCCCGGCACCGGGTGCCTACTCGATCTACGCCCGACTTTCGTCCATCAAGGAAGAGGAAGGCGTGCCCAGCGCAGAAGAGATGATCAAGCAGTTGGTCGCCGGCCAGGAGGCGGTCACTCGCACCGCACGCGGTATCTTCCCGCTGCTCGACAAGGTCAGCGATGAGCCGACGGCCGACCTGTTGACCCAGCGCATGCAGGTTCACGAGAAAACCGCGTGGATGCTGCGTTCCCTGCTTGAAAATCAGTAAATAACTACCCTTGGCGGCGCCTTCCCGGCGTCGCTTGCTTGTTTCCACGCATTTCCTGGCGTTGTCCTACGCCTATCAACGTCGCGTCTTCTGGCTGCTGCACTCTGCCTGCTGTTTTATAAGGCCATTGCCCAATGGGACACCCCCTGGGCGGCTGTTTGGCAATGGAGTGTCAGGTGTATGTCACGCGGAGTGGGTAATGGAATCATGGAAACCGCTGGTTTTCATAAAATAAAGGTCGACCCCTTTGTCAAAGGGTTCGACATGGGACTGGCCAAGCCATTGTCCCGGTCAGTGAGGCTCAACGGGTTTTCCACGTGCCTGCGGCTGGAGCAGATCTATTGGAATATCCTCACGGAAATCGCCAGGATCAATGCCTGTTCGGTCAGTGCGTTGCTGTCTTATGTGGACCGGGAAGTGCACTTGCGTCATGGCGGCGTGAAGAACTTCAGTGGGTTGGTCAGGGTGGTGTGTGTGGTTCACGCCTTGAAAGAGCGTGTTCAACCTTCTTAGCTACCGGGCTTCGGGGTCATGTCCTCCTTTAAGGTGGGCAAGGCCCCTGGGCAGAAAGCCGGCTGCGCTGCCTCGATTTACCAGATATAATCCCGCGCTTTGCTGCGCGTGCCGGGTAATCCCGGAGCAGGCGTGGCGCAGTAACGTTCTGATCGCCGAGACATCGCCATGCCCATGTACGACTATCAATGTGCTTCCTGTGGTCATCAGTTGGAAGCCATTCAGAAGATCAGCGCCGCGCCGCTGGTCGATTGCCCGGCCTGCCAAGCGCCGCAGCTCAAGAAAATGTTGTCCATGCCAGGCTTCCGCCTGAGCGGCAGCGGCTGGTACGAGACCGACTTCAAGACCGGCTCGAAGAAGAATCTGGCGGGCGGCGACAAAGCAGACTGAGTTGAACTCTACGCGCAGGCTCCTGCATTATCCGTCCCCTGCTTTAATGTACGGTGACGAGGCAAGCCTCCACCGAATTTCGAATTACGAGAAGTGAAACCACTACCATGATGCGCAGCCACTATTGCGGCCAACTGAACGAGACCCTGGAAGGTCAGGAAATCACCCTTTGCGGATGGGTTCACCGTCGCCGCGACCACGGCGGGGTGATCTTCCTCGATATCCGTGATCGTGATGGTCTGGCCCAGGTGGTGTTCGACCCGGATCGCGCCGAGAGCTTCGCCGCCGCCGACCGCGTGCGCAGCGAATACGTCGTGAAGATCACCGGCAAGGTACGCCTGCGTCCGGCCGGTGCCGTGAACAAGAACATGGCCTCCGGCGGCATCGAAGTGCTGGGCTATGAGCTGGAAGTGCTGAACGAGTCGGAAACCCCGCCGTTCCCACTCAACGAATACTCCGACGTCGGCGAAGAAACCCGCCTGCGCTACCGCTTCCTGGACCTGCGTCGTCCGGAAATGGCCGAGAAGCTGCGCCTGCGTTCGCGCATGACCACCAGCATCCGCCGCTTCCTCGACGAAAACGGCTTCCTGGACGTTGAAACCCCGATCCTGACCCGGGCCACCCCGGAAGGTGCGCGTGACTACCTGGTGCCGAGCCGTACCCACGCGGGTTCGTTCTTTGCCCTGCCGCAATCGCCGCAGTTGTTCAAGCAATTGCTGATGGTGGCCGGCTTCGACCGTTACTACCAGATCGCCAAGTGCTTCCGTGACGAAGACCTGCGCGCCGACCGTCAGCCGGAATTCACCCAGATCGATATCGAGACCAGCTTCCTCGATGAAAAAGAGATCATGGGCCTGACCGAGCAGATGATCCGCAACCTGTTCAAGGAAGTGCTGGACCTGGAGTTCGGCGACTTCCCGCACATGACCTTCGAAGAAGCCATGCGCCGCTACGGTTCCGACAAGCCAGACCTGCGTAACCCGCTGGAACTGGTGGACGTGGCCGACCAACTGAAAGAAGTCGACTTCAAGGTGTTCAGCGGCCCGGCCAACGACCCTAAATGCCGCATCGCTGCCCTGCGCGTGCCTGGCGGCGCGAGCATGCCGCGCAAGCAGATCGACGACTACACCAAGTTCGTCGGCATCTACGGTGCCAAGGGCCTGGCGTACATCAAGGTCAACGAGCGCGCCAACGGTGTTGACGGTCTGCAATCGCCGATCGTGAAAAACATTCCGTTGGACAACCTCAACGCGATCCTCGATCGCGTTGGCGCGGTTGACGGCGACATCGTGTTCTTCGGTGCCGACAAAGCCAAGATCGTCAGCGAGGCCCTGGGCGCGCTGCGCATCAAGCTGGGTCACGACCTGAACCTGCTGACCTGCGAATGGGCCCCGATGTGGGTCGTTGACTTCCCGATGTTCGAAGAGAACGACGACGGCAGCTTCAGCGCCTTGCACCACCCGTTCACCGCGCCGAAGTGCTCGCCGGCCGAGCTGGAAGCCAACCCGGCGGGCGCGCTCTCCCGCGCCTACGACATGGTGCTCAACGGCACTGAGTTGGGTGGCGGTTCGATCCGTATCCACCGCAAAGAGATGCAGCAAGCGGTATTCCGCCTGTTGGGCATCAACGAAGCGGAACAGGAAGAGAAATTCGGCTTCCTGCTCGACGCCCTGAAGTACGGCGCACCGCCGCACGGTGGCCTGGCGTTTGGCCTGGATCGTCTGGTGATGCTGATGACCGGCGCCCAGTCGATCCGTGAAGTGATTGCCTTCCCGAAAACCCAGAGCGCTGCGGACGTCATGACCCAGGCTCCGGGTGTGGTGGATGCCAAGGCACTGCGCGAGTTGCACATCCGCCTGCGTGAGACGCCGAAGGCTGAGTAAGGCTGCTGCGTGAAAGCGCACTGAGGTTTACGCAGTCTAAAAAGGCGCATCTTCGGATGCGCCTTTGCGTTAAAGGACTACCTCCCGCCTGGGGCGGGGTTGATCAAGGTTTCTACAGAATTTCGGAGTTGTGTTATGGCTGGCCATTCCAAGTGGGCGAACATCAAGCACCGCAAAGAGCGTCAGGATGCCAAGAAAGGCAAGATCTTCACCAAGTGGATCCGCGAGCTGACCGTCGCCGCCCGCCAGGGCGGTGGTGACCCGGGTTCCAACCCGCGTCTGCGCCTGGCGCTGGACAAGGCCCTGGGTGCCAACATGAGCCGCGACATCATCGACCGCGCCGTGGCCCGTGGTGCCGGTGCTGCCGACACCGACGACATGGTCGAATTGAGCTACGAAGGCTACGGCCCGGGCGGCGTGGCGGTAATGGTCGAGTGCATGACTGACAATCGCAACCGCACCGCAGCAGCCGTACGTCATGCTTTCAGCAAGTGCGGTGGCAACCTTGGCACCGACGGTTCGGTGGCTTACCTGTTCGAGCGCAAGGGGCAGATCACCTTCGCTCCGGGTACGGATGAAGACGCGTTGATGGAAGCTGCGATGGAAGCAGACGCAGACGACGTGGTGACCAACGAAGACGGCTCCATCGATGTATTCACCTCGTTTGCCAGCTTCTACGCCGTGCGCAATGCGCTGGAAGCCGCCGGCTTCAAAGGCACCGACGCGGAGATCGTGATGCTGCCGACCACCAGCGCCGAGCTGGACCTGGACGGTGCGCAGAAGGTGCTGAAAATGCTGGATATGCTGGAAGACCTGGATGATGTGCAAAACGTGTATTCCAATGCCGACATCCCGGAAGATGTGGCTGCACAACTTGGCTAACTGCCCCCTGTAGGAGCGAGTTTGCTCGCGAAAATCGTCAACGATAACGCTGGACATCTGACACCCAGCGGCGCTTTCGAGTTTTTCGCGAGCAAGCTCGCTCCTACAGCGAGTAGGCGTCGTCTCTGATGCCTCAATTCAATAAAACCGCAGGCGTTATGACTTTAATCCTAGGTATCGACCCCGGTTCGCGCATCACCGGCTTTGGCGTGGTGCAACAGACCCCGCGCGGCTGTGTCTACGTCGCCTCGGGCTGCATCCGCACCGGCGCGGGCGAGTTGGCCGAGCGCCTGCAGATCGTCTATCGCGGCGTGCGTGAAGTGATCCAGACCTACGGGCCGGTCACCATGGGCATCGAAAAGGTGTTCATGGCAAAAAATGCCGATTCGGCGTTGAAGCTGGGCCAGGCCCGTGGCGCCGCCATCGTGGCTGGAGCGGAGGAGGGCATGGAAATCGCCGAATACACCGCGACCCAAGTCAAACAGGCCGTGGTCGGCACCGGTGCGGCCAATAAAGAGCAGGTGCAGATGATGGTCATGCACATGCTCAAGCTCACCTCAAAACCGCAGATCGACGCCTCCGACGCCCTGGCCATTGCCATCTGCCATGCGCACACCCGTTCCAGCCTGCTGCCTCATGGGCTGGGTACGGCACGCAGTCGTGGCGGGCGGCTGCGTCTCTGATAGCATCAGCGCAATCGTAATTTCCGGTCAGGCCTTGATCTGACCCCAAGCTTTAAGGATCTGAACCGTGATTGGACGCTTGCGCGGCACCCTGGCTGAGAAACAGCCGCCGCACCTGATTCTGGATGTGAATGGGCTGGGGTATGAGCTGGAAGTGCCCATGACCACCCTGTATCGCCTACCGTCGGTCGGTGAGCCGATTACGCTGCACACCCACTTGGTGGTGCGCGAGGACGCACAGTTACTCTATGGTTTCATTGGCAAGCGTGACCGCGACTTCTTCCGTGAGCTGATCCGCCTTAACGGCGTAGGCCCCAAGCTGGCCCTGGCGTTGATGTCGAGCCTGGAAGTGGATGAGCTGGTGCGTGCCGTGTCGGCCCAGGACACGTCGGCGCTGACCAAGGTGCCGGGCGTCGGCAAGAAGACCGCCGAGCGGCTGCTGGTGGAACTCAAGGACCGCTTCAAGGCCTGGGAAGTGGTGCCGAGCATGTTCGCCCTGGTGCCGAATCAGCCGGATATGCCGGCTGGCCAGGTTGCCAGCGCCGAAAGCGATGCCGTCAGCGCCCTGATTTCCCTGGGCTACAAGCCGCAGGAAGCCAGCAAGGCCGTGTCGGCCATCAAGGACAAGAACCTGAGCAGTGAAGACATGATCCGCCGCGCCCTGAAGGGAATGATTTAAGTGATTGAAGCTGATCGTCTGATTGCAGCCACTGGCCCGCGCGACCGTGAAGAGGTCCAGGACCGCGCCATCCGCCCCTTGAGCCTGGCCGAATACATCGGCCAGCCTACCGTGCGCGAGCAGATGGAGTTGTTCATCCAGGCTGCGCGCGGGCGCAGTGAGTCCCTGGACCACACGCTGATCTTCGGTCCGCCCGGCCTGGGCAAGACCACCCTGGCCAACATCATCGCCCAGGAAATGGGGGTGTCGATCAAGTCCACCTCCGGCCCGGTGCTGGAGCGTCCGGGGGATCTGGCGGCGTTACTGACCAACCTTGAGCCCCATGACGTGCTGTTTATCGACGAGATCCATCGGCTCTCGCCGATCGTCGAGGAGGTGCTGTACCCGGCGATGGAGGACTTCCAGCTCGACATCATGATCGGTGAAGGCCCGGCCGCTCGCTCGATCAAGCTCGACCTGCCACCGTTCACGTTGGTCGGTGCCACAACACGTGCGGGCATGCTCACCAACCCGTTGCGAGACCGTTTCGGCATTGTTCAACGTCTAGAGTTCTATAGCACGGCAGACCTGGCGACCATCGTCAGCCGTTCGGCGAGCATTCTCGGTTTGCCGCTGGACCCGGAAGGCGCGTTTGAAATCGCCCGTCGAGCCCGCGGTACGCCACGGATTGCCAACCGCTTGCTGCGTCGCGTGCGAGACTTTGCCGAGGTGCGGGCCAAGGGGCACATCACCAAGGCGGTGGCCGACTTGGCGTTGAACCTGCTGGATGTGGATGAGCATGGCTTCGATCACCAGGATCGACGTCTACTCTTGACCATGATCGAGAAGTTCGACGGTGGCCCGGTGGGGGTCGACAGCCTGGCCGCGGCCATCAGTGAAGAGCGCCATACCATTGAGGATGTGCTGGAGCCGTATCTCATCCAACAGGGTTACATCATGCGTACGCCGAGGGGGCGAGTAGTCACGCGCCACGCCTATCTGCACTTCGGGTTAAACATTCCGTCACGATTGGGCGAGATGCCTGTAGTAGACGAATTCCTCGATGCAGTGGACGATTAAAAGCTTCACGCCAGACGATTTATCCGAGGTTTGTGCTGTCCTAGTGGCTGGTGTCGTCATTCAGTCAGCAAGAAATGTTTCAGACAACGAAAAAACAGTTGCCCAGCCGGATTGGCAACCTGAGGAGTAAGCACTAGAGTATGCGCGCGCAAAACGGGGATCAGTCGTTCGCACATCGCTGTCGCGTTTATTACGAGGACACCGATGCCGGCGGCATCGTGTATTACGTCAACTATCTCAAGTTCATGGAGCGGGCTCGAACCGAGCGGCTACGGGAGCTGGGCTTTGCCCAATCCCAGCTGGCAGGGGAGGACCTGTTATTCGTCGTGCATTCCAGCGAGGCGCGGTATCACGCGCCGGCGCGGCTGGACGACGAGTTGTTGGTCAGCGCTGAAGTAATCGAATTGAACCGTGTCAGCCTGCGTTTCAAGCAGCAGGTCAGGCGGGCAACGGATGCAACGCTGCTCTGTGAGGGGCAGTTCCTGGTGGCCTGTGTGCGCACCAATAGTTTGAAACCCCGGGCCATTCCCGAAGCTCTACGTGCGGCCTTTGCCGACGTAAGCGGCGCGGGTAAACAATCAAAGCAGGAGATTTAGCGTGGAACCTACCGTCGTCGACCATTCCTCCATGTGGAGCCTGGTCAGCAATGCCAGTGTTGTGGTTCAACTGGTCATGCTGACCCTGGTAGCCGCATCGGTTACCTCTTGGGTCATGATTTTTCAGCGCAGCAATCTGCTGCGTGCCGGTCGACGTGCCCTGGAGAGCTTTGAAGAGCGC
The DNA here is from genome assembly GCF_002269425.1 of Pseudomonas sp. NS1(2017). NCBI lineage: Bacteria > Pseudomonadati > Pseudomonadota > Gammaproteobacteria > Pseudomonadales > Pseudomonadaceae > Pseudomonas > Pseudomonas sp. NS1(2017). The sequence goes on along the minus strand of NZ_CP022960.1, from coordinate 6,612,033 downwards.
TTCTGGTCGGGTATCGACCTGTCCAAGCTCTACCGTCAGGCGGGCAGCAACCCGGACCCGGATTCGGGCGTCGAGCAGATCTTCCGCGCCGGCTTCAAGGAGTTCTCCCGCCTGCGCCAGCAGCCCGGTGTTGACCCGGAAGCTGTGATGGAAGGCGTGGCCCGTGCCATGCGCGTCGCCATTTCCCGCGAAGAAGAGAAGCTTGAGCAAAGCCTGCCGTTCCTCGCCACCGTCGGTTCTGTAAGCCCGTACATCGGCCTCTTCGGTACTGTGTGGGGCATCATGAACTCCTTCCGTGGTTTGGCCCAGGCCCAGCAAGCGACCCTGGCCACCGTGGCCCCGGGTATTGCCGAAGCCCTGATCGCCACCGCGATCGGCTTGTTCGCTGCTATCCCGGCAGTAATCGCCTACAACCGTTTTGCCGCCCGCGGCGAGAACCTGATTGGCCGTTACTACACCTTCGCCGATGAATTCCAGGCGATCCTGCACCGTAAAGTGCACACCAGCGAAGAATAAGCAGGTATCTCACGATGGCTTTAATCACTCGAGCTCGAACCAAGCGCAAGCCGGTCGCCGAGATGAACGTAGTGCCTTACATCGACGTGATGCTGGTGCTGCTGGTTATCTTCATGGTGACCGCGCCGATGCTCAACCAGGGCGTGAAGGTCGACCTGCCCAAGGTTTCCAGCGAAGCCTTGCCCCAGGACAACAACACCCAGGTGCTGACCATTTCGATCAAGTCCGACAAGACCTATTACTGGAACCTTGGCAGCGAAGTCGACACTCAGAAGCAGCAGGACAAGGCCCTGACCTTGCCGGCGATGACCGACGCGGTGACCAAGATCATTCGCTCCGGTAACGAAGGCGGCAAGCACACCCAGGTCTTCATTCGCGGTGATAAATCGGTCGACTACGGCTCCGTCATGGGCGCCATGGGCGGGCTGCAGAAGGCCGGCGTGGGTAACGTTGGCTTGATTACCGAGGCGCCCTGATGCAGCAACAGCGAGAGCCGTCCGCCTCGGAAAGCTACTTCTGGCCTAGCGTCTGGGCAATTGCCCTGCACGTCCTGGTGTTTGGCATGCTGTTTGTCAGCTTTGCCATGACCCCGGACCTGCCGCCAGCCAAGCCGATCGTGCAGGCGACCCTGTATCAGCTGAAATCGAAAAGTCAGGCCACCACCCAGACCAATCAGAAGATTGCGGGTGAGGCCCAGAAGTCGGCTGCGCGCCAGACTGAAGTCGAACAGATGGAACAGAAGAAGGTCGAGCAGGAAGCGGTGAAGGCTGCTGCGGAACAAAAGAAAGAAGAGGCGGCTCAAAAGGCCGAGGAATCGAAAAAGGCTGACGAAGCCAAGAAAGCGGACGAGGCGAAAAAGGCTGATGAAGCCAAGAAAGCCGAGAAAGCTGCCGAAGCCAAAAAGGCCGAAGAGAAACAATTGGCTGATATAGCCAAGAAGAAGTCTGAAGAAGAAGCCAAGAAGGCTGCTGAAGAAGAGGCCAAGAAAAAGGCCGCTGAAGACGCCAAGAAGAAAATAGTCGAAGACGCGAAGAAGAAAGCCGCCGAAGACGCCAAGAAAAAAGCTGAAGCAGACGAGGCGAAGAAAAAAGTCGCCGACGACGCGAAGAAGAAAGCTGCCGCCGACGCCCAGAAGAAAAAGGCCCAGGAAGCAGCGCGCAAATCCGCCGAAGAGAAAAAGGCCCAGGCCTTGGCAGACTTGCTCTCCGACACGCCGCAGCGTCAGCAAGCCTTGGCCGATGAACGTGGTGATGAAGTCGCGGGCAGTTTCGACGACCTGATTCGGGCGCGGGCAGCAGAGGGCTGGACACGTCCACCTTCGGCACGTAAAGGCATGACAGTAGTGCTGCAGATCGGCATGTTGCCGGACGGTACGGTGACTTCGGTCAGCGTGTCCAAGTCCAGTGGTGACGGTTCGTTCGACAGTTCGGCGGTTGCCGCGGTCAAGAATATTGGCCGGTTGACCGAGATGCAGGGAATGAAACCAAGCGACTTCGCTCCCTATCGTTCATTCAAGATGACATTCACACCTGAGGATCTAGCCTTGTGAGAAACCTTCTTCGAGGAATGCTTGTCGTTATTTGCTGTATGGCAGGGATAGCGGCGGCGGATGAAAAGAACATCCTGGTCACCAGCGGTAGCGATCGGGCCACCCCGATCGCGGTAGTACCGTTCGGCTGGCAGGGCGGCAGCGTGCTGCCGGACGACATGGCCCAGATCGTCAGTGACGACCTGCGCAACTCCGGCTACTACGCACCGATTCCAAAAGGCAACATGATCAGCCAGCCAAACCAGGCCAGCGAAGTCGTGTTCCGCGACTGGAAAGCGGTTGGTGCGCAGTACCTGATGGTCGGCAATATCACGCCAGCCGGTGGTCGTCTGCAAATCACCTACACCTTGTTCAACGTGGCGACCGAGCAGCAGGTTCTGACCGGTAGCGTGTCGGGCACGGCCGAGCAGATCCGTGACATGGCCCACTACATCTCGGACCAGTCCTTTGAAAAGCTCACCGGTATCAAGGGTGCTTTCTCGACGCGTCTGCTGTACGTAACGGCTGAACGTTTCTCCGTAGACAACACTCGTTACACTTTGCAGCGCTCGGACTACGACGGTGCACGGGCTGTGACATTGCTGCAATCACGTGAGCCCATCCTGTCGCCGCGCTTTGCGCCGGACGGCAAGCGTATTGCCTACGTGTCTTTTGAGCAGAAGCGTCCGCGTATCTTCGTCCAGCACATTGATACTGGCCGTCGTGAGCAGATCACCAACTTCGAAGGCCTCAACGGTGCACCGGCCTGGTCGCCGGATGGTTCGCGCCTGGCGTTCGTGCTGTCCAAGGATGGCAACCCGGACATCTACGTGATGAACATGGCTTCGCGCCAGATCTCCCGTGTAACCAGCGGCCCGGGTATCAATACCGAACCGTTCTGGGGCAAGGATGGTTCGACCATCTACTTCACCTCTGACCGCGGCGGCAAGCCACAGGTCTACAAGGCGAACGTGAATGGTGGTGGTGCAGAGCGCGTTACTTTTATCGGTAACTACAACGCCAACCCTAAGCTTTCGGCCGATGAAAAGACGTTGGTGATGATTCACCGTCAGGATGGTTTCACTAATTTCCGGGTTGCGGCCCAGGATTTGCAGCGCGGAACCGTAAAAATCCTTACAGATACCAACCTTGATGAGTCAGCCACTGTTGCGCCCAACGGCACCATGGTAATCTACGCCACCCGCCAGCAGGGCCGGGGAGTCTTGATGCTCGTGTCCATTAATGGACGCGTAAGGCTCCCACTTCCTACCGCACAAGGCGAAGTCAGAGAACCATCCTGGTCCCCTTACCTGAACTGACGCGGCGCTACAAAAAGATTTGCTTAACACACTGGGGTTCATTAGGAGTTTCACGATGGAAATGCTGAAGTTTGGTAAGTTTGCTGCTCTGGCTCTGGCTCTGTCCGTAGCCGTTGGTTGCTCGTCTAAAGGCGGCGACAATGCCGGTGAAGGCGCAGCTGTTGATCCAAACGCTGGTTACGGCGCTAACACTGGTGCGGTTGACGGCTCCCTGAGCGAAGAAGCTGCTCTGCGCGCTATCACCACTTTCTACTTCGAATACGACAGTTCGGACCTGAAGCCAGAAGCCATGCGCGCTCTGGACGTTCACGCGAAGGACCTGAAAGCTAACGGCGCTCGCGTTGTTCTGGAAGGTAACACTGACGAACGTGGTACTCGTGAGTACAACATGGCACTGGGCGAGCGTCGTGCGAAAGCCGTTCAGCGCTACCTGGTACTGCAAGGTGTTGCTCCAGGCCAACTGGAACTGGTTTCCTACGGTAAAGAGCGTCCAGTTGCTACTGGCCACGACGAGCAGTCCTGGGCTCAAAACCGTCGCGTCGAACTGCGTAAGTAATTCGTCATGCGAACGTGCCGTCGTGCTCTAACTGTATTGGCTCTCAGCCTCGCACCGCTTGCGGTGTGGGCTGCGGTTCCTGTGGAAGATAGCAACTCTGGCTATAACAATAGCGGGAGCAGTTATCCGCCAGCGGGTTATGGCACGAACGGCGCCTATGCGGGGGGAGCGGCTACGTCCGCTCCCTCGGCACAGGGCGAACTGTTCAACCAGCTGCAACGTATGCAGGATCAACTGGCGCAGCAACAAGGCACCATTGAAGTACTGCAGAACCAAGTGAACCAGCTGAAGCAAGAAGGCCTGGAGCGTTACCAGGATCTTGATCGACGCATTGGAGCCGGCGTGCAACCTGCCGCAACTCCTGATAATTCTTCTGCCGGTGGCGCGCCAAGCGCTGCTGCCGGTGGTGCAGCAGCAGGGGCGGCTGCCAGCCAAGCCCCTGCTGCGAGCAGCGAACCGGGTGATCCGGCGAAGGAAAAGCTGTACTACGATGCAGCCTTCGACCTGATCAAAGCCAAGGATTTCGATAAGGCCAGCCAGGCATTTACTGCTTTCCTGCGCAAATACCCGAACAGCCAGTACGCGGGCAACGCCCAATACTGGTTGGGTGAAGTCAACCTGGCCAAGGGTGATCTACAGGGCGCGGGCCAGGCATTTGCCAAGGTCAGCCAGCTGTACCCCAAGCACGCCAAGGTGCCGGACTCGCTGTACAAACTCGCTGACGTAGAGCGCCGCCTGGGTCACACCGACAAGGTAAAAGGCATTCTGCAGCAGGTTGTGGCCCAATATCCGGGGACTTCCGCTGCCCAGTTGGCTCAACGGGATCTGCAGCGCTTGTAAGCGATACAGTCCGTTTAGAAGAAACCCGCGCCTGGCGCGGGTTTTTTCGTTAGAATCCACGCCCTTTTATGAAACACGCTTTTTGGGGCCTGCGCGTTGGCGGGGTTCCTTTAAGTGCCTGACGGAGGCGGACAGCCTGTTTAGCTGTTACGCCCGTGGCGACTATGCAAGACACATTACGTATTACCGAAGTCTTTTACTCGTTGCAGGGTGAAACGCGAACGGCTGGCCTGCCCACAGTGTTTGTGCGCCTGACCGGTTGCCCCTTGCGTTGCCAATACTGCGACAGCGCCTATGCCTTCAGTGGCGGCACGGTGCGCACCCTCGATGACATCCTGGAGCAGGTCGCCGGCTACAAGCCGCGCTACGTCTGTGTGACCGGCGGTGAACCGTTGGCCCAGCCCAATGCCATCCCATTGCTCAAGCAGCTGTGTGATGCCGGCTACGAGGTTTCCCTGGAGACCAGTGGCGCCCTGGACATCTCAGCGGTCGACCCCCGTGTCAGCCGCGTGGTCGACCTCAAGACCCCCGACTCCAAGGAAGCGCACCGCAACCGCTACGAGAACATCGAGCTGCTGACGGCCAATGACCAGGTCAAGTTCGTCATCTGTTCCCGCGACGACTACGACTGGGCGAACTCCAAGCTGATTCAATACGGGCTGGACCGCCGCGCAGGCGAAGTGCTGTTCTCGCCTAGCCACCATGACCTGAACGCACGCGACCTCGCTGATTGGGTGGTTGCAGACAACCTACCGGTGCGCCTGCAATTGCAGTTGCATAAATACCTTTGGAACGACGAGCCAGGACGCTGATATGACTGAACACACAATGGATCAAAAACGCGCGGTAATCCTGCTGTCCGGCGGCCTCGACTCCGCCACCGTGGTGGCCATGGCCCAGGCGCAAGGCTACAGCTGCTACACCATGAGCTTCGACTACGGCCAGCGTCACCGCGCCGAGCTGAACGCCGCGGCGCGTGTCGCCCGTGAGATGGGTGTGGTCGAGCACAAGGTGATCGGCCTGAACCTCAACGGCATCGGTGGCTCCGCGCTGACCGACAGCAGCATCGACGTACCGGAAGCGCCCAGCGAAGGCATCCCGGTGACCTACGTGCCAGCACGCAATACTGTGTTCCTGTCCCTGGCCCTTGGTTGGGCAGAGGTACTTAACGCCCGGGACATCTTCATCGGCGTCAACGCAGTGGATTACTCCGGTTACCCGGACTGCCGCCCAGAGTTCGTCGAGTCGTTCGAGCGCATGGCCAACCTGGCGACCAAGGCCGGTGTAGAAGGGCAGGGCTTCCGTATCCTGGCGCCGCTGCAAAACCTGAGCAAGGCCGATATCGTGAAGGCTGGTGTAGGACTTGGCGTGGATTATTCGCTGACTGTTTCCTGCTATCAGGCAGACGATGACGGCCGTGCTTGTGGGAAATGCGACAGCTGCCGACTGCGTGCAGAAGGCTTCCAAGCGGCCGGAATTACTGACCCAACGCGTTATTTCTGATTTATTTCAAATAAGGTGTTGAATAATCCTTAGAAATCAGTATTATACGCGCCACCACACAGCGGGTCGTTAGCTCAGTTGGTAGAGCAGTTGGCTTTTAACCAATTGGTCGTAGGTTCGAATCCCACACGACCCACCATTTTTGGCGGTTTAGAAAATCCGGAAGGCCCACGCAAGTGAGGATTTCCGGGTTTTTTTTTGCTTGTTCGAAACGTTATTAAAGGCCCCGGCTCGTGAAGAGTCCGGGGCCTTTTTTGCTTCTCAGGAAATCCTGTCAGGCGCTGTGCTCAATAAAGTACTGACAAATCAGACGATCTTCCCGCAAGCACTGTTCGCTCGCCGGCCTCCCGGTGGCTTCGGAAAAGAACGCCGCCATCGCCCTGCACACGCATTGCTCCTCACGTACCACGCTACCCACCGGGCAAGTGAAGTTGCGCACCATCACACCGCCTTCTTGGGGCACCGCCTCGGTACTCGCGCCCAATGCGTCGGCGGCGGCCATGGCCGCGCGCAGGCCGCTGTCAAAACCCTCAGGCTTGGCCAGGCCTGCACGTTGAGCCAATTGGCGGCCAGTCTGCTCCAGCACATCACCCAGCTCGTCGACGTTGTAGCGGTCCTTCAGGGTGGCCAGCAATTGCGTGAGCAGAATTTGATAAGCCGTTGAGGTGACATCCTCGCTGCCCGGTGCTGCTTCGAAGATCACGGGAGGCTTGCCCACAGTGTTGGGCGGACGGATCTTGCTGCGGCGCACCAACCCCTCCGACTCCAACTGCTTGAGCTGCACGATCACCGCATTGCGGGTCACGGCCAGATGTTCGCAGAGCTGCACCACGGTCAGTGGCTCGCGCTGGAGAAGGTGCAGGATGTCGCTCTTGGTACTCACGGGCGGTCAGGTTCGCTGGCGATGGGGTAGCGAGTATAGCGTTATCAAATCCGGTTTACGGAGCAAAAAACAATAATGACAACAAATATTGTCAATATGGTCTCGCAGTGATTAGAATCCTCCGTGCCATCGCACTGTGCGATCTATAAAAAGGAAATGCCTGATGAGTCTGATACCCAACAATTCACTGGTCACCGCAACCCCCGAAGAGGGGCGCGAGTTGGCTATCAAAATGGCGCGGCTGGTGATCAAGGCTACGCAACCCGATGAAGCGGTACGCGGTCGTTTGCGCGATGTGTATGCCAATGACGCGGCGATGCTGATCAGCATTGGGCACGTGGTCGCGACGGAATTTGCGACGATTGCGGCGGCCAATAAATACTGGAACGTGTAGCGCGACCCGGCAGCCAGCGGTCTCTGCTGGCTTACCGAAACTGACCGGTCATAACAGGGTTTAAAGGTCAAAAAAAGAGACAGTAAAATAACAAAAGTCTTTGATATACATAGAATTGTCCGACAATCCTTCGCATGAAAAACTCTTCATAAACCCCTCGCTCGAACGTTGGTAGCTTCCTCGTCGCTGCCCCACAATTCGAGTCCTAATAATGAATAACAAAACTCTTAAAGGCGCCTTGGCGCTCGCCGTTTCCCTTGCCTCAACCCAGCTGTTCGCCGGTGGTTTCGCGCTCAATGAACAAAGTATCAGTTCAATGGGCACGGGCTATGCCGGTCGTTCCTCATCGGCCGAAGACGCCAGTACCGTGTTCGGCAACCCCGCCGGTATGTCTCGCCTGAAGCAGAATGAAGTCAGCCTCGGTGCGACTTACCTCGATGCCAAAACCGATATCAAAAACGCCAGTTCCTCGCAGTTCGGTGCCGACAACCCAGGCACCAACAAAGGCGACATGGTGCCCGGTATTGCCGTGCCGATGGGCTATCTGGTCACGCCCATCGATGAGCACTGGGCGTTCGGTTTGGGTATCTATGCACCGTTCGGCCTGGTGACCGACTATGAGCACAGCTTCCAGGGCAATGGCTTCGGCAGCAAGAGCAAGGTTTCGGTCATCACCGTGCAGCCGACGGTCAGCTATGCCTTCAACGATAAAGTGTCGGTGGGCTTCGGCCCGACCTTCAACCGCATCAGTGGCGAGCTGGATTCCAATGTGCCGCTGGGTGGCGGCGCGGGCGAAAGCGTGAAGGTCAAAGGCGACGACAACGCCACCGGGTTCAACGCCGGTATCCTGGTGCAACCCCTCGAAAGTACGCGTATCGGCGTGACCTACCACTCGCAGGTGGTGTACCACCTCACCGGCAAGACCCACGCCTCCGGTTTGATTTCCGATGCCTTTGACGGTGGGCCACAGCGCTATGACGCCAGCTTGAACGTCACCACACCGTCTTCGGTCGACTTCTCTGTCACCCATCAACTCAATGACGACTGGACCCTCTACCTCGGCAGCACCTACACCCGTTGGAGCCAACTGAAGAAGATCACGATTAACAACGATGGTGTATCCGACCTCACCGCGCAGTTCGGCGGCCTGGACTCGATCACCGAGCAACAGCACTGGCATGACACCTGGTCCCACGCCATCGGCGCGGCGTATCGGGTCAACAAACAACTGGTGCTGCGGACCGGGTTCTCGGTGGACCAGACGCCCACCAACAACACCGACCGTTCCGTGCGGATTCCTACGGGTGACCGCACTGTTTTCAGCCTGGGCGCCGGATGGACGCCAGTCGACAACCTGACCTTCGATGTGGCGTATTCCTACCTCAAGGAAGAGCCGATCAAGGTCCATCAGAACCTTTCCCAGGTGGGCCTGACCTACGATGCCAAGTATGAAAACAGCGCCAATGGGTTCGGTGGGTCGGTGACTTACCGGTTCTAATGTTCTCAATACCGCAAGGAGCCAGGTTTTTGGCATGGCTCTTTGCTACCTATGTGCTGTCAATCGGCCAAAGACTTGGTTAAATTGAGCATTGTTCAGCTCAAGACAGGGATCGTCATGACCACGCTTTCACCCATCAGCGCAGCCAATACGCTTATCGTCCGGCCGACGGAAACGCCCGCGACGACCCTGGCTCAAAACTTCGAAGTCAGTGCGAAGAGGCCCTCTTCAGTCGTCAATCTGGGTAACGTCGTCTCCGATACGCTTGCCAACACCTATTCCCGTCGCGGGCAATTGCCGGGTCAAGAGACCGTGCGCGCCTGGGAAAGTGACAGCCAGGACGCGCTCAGCAAATCGCTCAACGCCAACTTCAACTCGCAGTCGACGGCCAACCGCTTCAACGGCTTGGGCGCCGGCCTGATTGCGCAGTTCGCCAAGGACGGGGCAGGGGTTTCCCAGTCGGTGATGTTCGCGAGTGCCGACCGCGCGGCGAACGCGGGTGAAATCAAACTTGATCAGGCTCTGCTGCACACCAAGGCCGACAACCTGATCAGCCTCAGCATCAAGACCGCCAGCGGCAAGACCGTTACCTTCAGCCTCTCGAGCCAGAAAGATGGCCTGGGTGTGCAGGCCACGGTAGACGGTGGCACCTTGAGCGATGAGGAGCTCAAGGCCGTCGGCAAACTGGGCAGTGCCTTCCAGTCTGCCGTGGATGGGTTGACCGCAATGCCGCCGAAGCTCGACCTGAGCCAACTGACGCAGTTTGATACCAAGCTGCTGGCGTCGGTGGACCTCAATGCCACGCTCAAATCCCTGGACGGTCAGGACCTGAGCCTGGCCTTCCATGCCGATAGCCAGAGCCGCACCACCCGCATGAGTGGCCCGCTCGGCGAGTTGAACCTGGCCGTCGACCTGAAAAACGCCGCGATCCTCGGCAACGCCAAGCAACAAGCCAAGGCCCTGCAAAGCTATCTCGCCCAATTCGACCGGGCGCAGGAGCGCGGCACTGCCAAGCCAGAGCTGATGGCGATGTTCAAAGACGCCTTCAGCGCCATGAACAGCCATTATCCACAGGGCGTTACCCTGCCCGAAGCGTTGACACGCAATTCGACTGACCAAGGCTTTCTGACCGGTTTGGCGGACTTCAAGGCATCTATCAAACAGGCTAGCGAATCGCCTAACCCGATGCGCCCGTCTGAGGTGGACAGTTTCGCCTATGAGGTTTCGCAAAAGACCCGCATCGGCGGCAACAGCACCTTGGATCGCAGTGTCAGCCAGGACCAGCAGTCGAGCCTCTCCGCGAGTTTCCATAAAGGGCTCAAGGGCGGCAAAGCGCCAGCCCTGGACGGCAACGCAGAGTCGCAGAACTATCGCTACGTGCAAGTGCAGGACAACGCCAGCAGTTCGGCCAGGCTCTCCTACAAAGATGGCCTGCTGGCCAGTGCAACCCTCGATCAAAGTGCCAGCCAGAACACCCGCACGCAGCAATATGCGATGGGCAAGTTGGTGGAAGACACCACGGTGCCGAAAGAGGCGTCGGTCAAGCGCGACTACCTGGTGCTGCTCGAATACGCGGCCAAGGAAAGCAAAAGGTCCAAGGATGCGCTGGAGGAGTCCACGGTGAAGGAAGCCCTGGCCAACCTGCATGCTTCGGTGCTGTTGCAGGAAGATCCGTCCGCACTGGCACGCTGACACGGCTGTAAAAAAGGCGCCTCCAGTGATGGAGGCGCCTTTTTTTTGCCCGACAGACACACCTGCGATTACCAGATTAGGCTTTTGAAAGCCTTGGATATTCTGTAGCCTTGCGCAGCTTCACTTTAACCCGTGCTTGATGAACACAATCACTTCGTCCGGCGGCGCCCGAAGGGCTCCAGAGCCGGTGGTACACTCGACTTTCGCGCAGCTGCGCCTGCAGGTCTTGCGAACATGACGCAAATTTCCGAACGCCTTCTGGTTCAGGCCCACCTCGACGCCAAACAGCCCAAGGCTCTCAGCGCCGATGAAGAGGCGAGCCTGCGTACCGCCATCGCCGCCGAGCTCAAGGCTCAGGACGCGGTGCTGGTTGCCCACTTCTACTGTGACCCGGTGATTCAGGCTCTGGCCGAAGAAACCGGCGGCTGCGTTTCCGACTCCCTGGAAATGGCCCGCTTCGGCGCCGCCCACCCGGCCAAGACTGTGCTGGTCGCCGGTGTGCGTTTCATGGGTGAGACCGCCAAGATCCTCACCCCCGAAAAACGCATCCTCATGCCGACCTTGGAAGCCACGTGTTCTCTGGACCTGGGTTGCCCGGTGGAGGAATTCTCGGCGTTCTGCGACCAGCATCCCGAGCGCACCGTGGTGGTGTACGCCAACACCTCAGCGGCGGTCAAAGCCCGGGCGGATTGGGTGGTGACATCGAGTTGCGCGCTGGAAATCGTCGAAAGCCTGATGGACAACGGCGAGACGATTATCTGGGGGCCGGACAAACACCTGGGCACCTACATCCAGCGCCAGACCGGTGCCGACATGCTGCTGTGGGACGGTGCCTGCATCGTCCACGAAGAGTTCAAGTCCAAGCAGTTGGAAGACATGAAGGCGCTGTACCCGGAGGCCGCCATCCTCGTGCACCCTGAGTCGCCGACCTCGGTGATCGAACTGGCGGATGCCGTAGGTTCGACCAGCCAATTGATTGCTGCCGCTCAGCGCCTGCCGAACAAGACCTTCATCGTTGCCACCGACCGCGGCATTTTCTACAAGATGCAGCAGCTGTGCCCGGACAAGGTCTTTGTGGAAGCGCCTACCGCCGGCAACGGCGCTGCGTGCCGCAGTTGCGCGCACTGCCCGTGGATGGCGATGAACACGCTGGAGCGCACGCTGCAGTGCCTGCGTGAGGGCAGCAACGAGATCTTCGTTGAGCCGTCGGTGATCCCGCAGGCAGTGCGCCCGCTCAAGCGCATGCTTGATTTCACTCAGGCTGCCCGCCTGAAGCTGGCCGGCAACGCCTGAGTCGCTACTTTTTCTGTTTGGGGATGCGAACCAGCTGGCTGTCGGAATAGATGTCATGCCAGCTGCGTTTGCGCTTATCAAACAGCGACCAGATGAACCCCAGCCCAACGCACAACCACGACGCAATCGACACCACAAAGCGCAACAGCGCCTGCCACAGGCTGATCCGCGAGCCATCGGCGTTCTGCACGCGCACGCCCCACACCTGCATGCCCAGGGTCTGCCCGGAATGGGTCCAGAACTTGGCGAAGAAGCCGAACAGCACGAATAGCAGAATCGTTGACAGCAATGGGTCGCCGTCCAGCGCGCCGGATTCGGTGAGGGTACGCATCTTCGCCTCGCCGACAAACGCGATCCAGATCAGCTTGTAGATAAACGCCGTGACGATCAGCAGGGCAGTGCACAACAGGAAGTCATAGAACATCGCTGCCAGGCGACGGCCCAGGCCAACGGCGGGGAACTCGCCTTGGGGACTCAGCTGGGGTTTTGACATGGCAGGGCTCTCTTGTTAAAAAGCCATTTTACGAGCAAACGCACATAAAAAAGCCCCTGATGTCACCATCAGGGGCTTTTTGTCGCAGGAGGGATCAGCCTTCTGCTTGTACTAGGTCAGCCTGCATGCCTTTTTGGCCTTGCACAGCAACGAACGTCACTTTCTGGCCTTCTTTCAGGCTCTTGAAGCCGTTGCCCTGAATAGCGCGGAAATGCACGAACAGATCCGGACCGCTCTCTGGAGTGATAAAACCAAACCCTTTTTCGTCGTTAAACCACTTGACGGTACCGCTCTGACGATCAGACATTTTCTTCTTTCCTTTGACGCTAAAAATTAATGACAGCCCCTTTCGCATGAAAGAGTACTGGGCTGGATTGCAGGAAAGTAAGACGTCGAACGGGTTGTAGCGCAACTACTTCAGCTACTGCCCAGGTCCAGGTTCAAAGCGACCCATGCAAACACAGTGGACAAACTCTACGCCAACTAATGGAGAAAAAACAAGCCCTGCCAAAAGCCCAGGTTTTGCTTGGGCTTATGGCACTTGGGTGGATGTAGTGGATCCCACTTATTCGATAGAGTTGATCACTTGTTATAGCTTGGTCCCTATAAGAAAGACTATCGGGAGTGCACTGTTTTATGGCGATTGCGTTACAAATTAGTGCGCGTTAACGCAATCGCGTTACTTATAGAAACAGTCAATCAGCCACGGTAGTAACGTTGCGGCACAAATGGCAATTTACTTACACGAAGTGGCACCTTTTTCCCACGTACCAACGCAGAGACTTCGGTATCCAGTGCGATGAAGGCACTGTCCAGGTAACCCATGGCCAGCGGGCCGCCCAGGGTCGGACCGAAGCCGCCGCTGCACACGCTGCCGATCACGGTGCCGTCTGCGTCGACGATTTCTGCACCTTCACGCACCGGCGTGCGTTCTTGTGGCAACAGGCCTACACGTTTGCGGCTCACACCGGCTTGCTGCTGGGTGAAGATCTTGTCTGCACCTGGGAAGCCGCCAGCGCGCGCACCCTCGGCACGGCGGGCCTTGGAAATTGCCCACAGCAGGCTGGCTTCGATCGGTGTGGTGTCGGTGTTCATGTCGTGGCCGTACAGGCACAGGCCGGCTTCCAGGCGCAGCGAATCGCGGGCGCCCAGGCCGATGGCCTGCACTTCGGTCTCGGCCAGCAGGCTGCGGGCCAGGCTTTCGGCGTTGGCGGCAGGCACGGAGATCTCGAAGCCGTCTTCGCCGGTGTAGCCCGAACGGCTGACATAACAGTCCACGCCCAGCAGGCGCAGCGTGGCGAACTGCATGAAGGTCATCTTGGTGACTTCCGGCGCCAGGCGCGCCAGCACCTTCACCGCTGCCGGGCCCTGCAGGGCTAGCAGGGCGCGCTCTTCAAACAGTGGCTCGATGGTGCATTGGTCACCGATATGTTGGCGCAGGTGGGCCAGGTCCTGGTCCTTGCAGGCGGCGTTGACCACCAGGAACAGTTCGTCGTTACCCAGGTTCGCCACCATCAGGTCATCGAGAATACCGCCCTGGTCATTGGTGAACATCGCGTAGCGCTGCATGCCCACCGGCAGGTCGATGATGTCGACCGGCACCAGGGTTTCCAAGGCTTTAGCAGCATTGGCTCCGGTGAGGCGGATCTGGCCCATGTGGGACACGTCGAACAGCCCGGCCTGATCACGGGTGTGCAGGTGTTCCTTCATCACGCCCAGCGGGTATTGCACCGGCATGTCATAGCCGGCGAAGGGCACCATGCGTGCGCCCAGCTCGATGTGCAGGGCGTGCAGAGGGGTTTTCAACAGGGTTTCGGTGGACATATTCAGCTCCTGAAAAACGTGCTGGCGCGCCTTGGGCGTCAGCACTCGATAATGTTGACCGCCAAACCGCCACGGGCGGTTTCCTTGTATTTGCTTTTCATGTCAGCGCCGGTCTGGCGCATGGTGCGGATGACCTTGTCGAGGGACACGAAGTGCTGCCCATCGCCGCGCAAGGCCATGCGCACCGCATTGATCGCCTTGACCGAGCCCATCGCATTGCGTTCGATACAGGGCACCTGCACCAGCCCGCCAATCGGGTCGCAGGTCAGGCCGAGGTTGTGCTCCATGCCGATTTCGGCGGCGTTTTCCACCTGGGAAACGCTGCCGCCCAAGACTTCGCACAACGCGCCGGCCGCCATGGAGCAAGCCACGCCGACCTCACCCTGGCAGCCGACTTCGGCGCCGGAGATCGACGCATTTTCCTTGTACAGAATGCCGATAGCGGCGGCAGTGAGCAGAAAGCGCACCACGCCATCTTCGTTCGCGCCGGGGATAAAGCGCATGTAGTAATGCAGCACCGCCGGCACGATCCCGGCCGCGCCGTTGGTGGGCGCCGTGACCACGCGGCCGCCGTTGGCGTTTTCTTCGTTGACGGCCAGGGCGTACAAGTTGACCCAATCCAGCACTGACAGCGGATCACGCAGCGCCGACTCCGGGTGTTTGCACAGTTGGCGATGCAGGGCTGCGGCGCGACGCTTGACCTTCAAACCACCGGGCAGAATCCCTTCGTTACGACAACCTGCGTCCACACAGTCCTGCATCACCTGCCAGATTTTCAGCAGCCCGGCGCGGGTTTCCGCTTCA
Organism: Pseudomonas sp. NS1(2017); assembly: GCF_002269425.1. NCBI lineage: Bacteria > Pseudomonadati > Pseudomonadota > Gammaproteobacteria > Pseudomonadales > Pseudomonadaceae > Pseudomonas > Pseudomonas sp. NS1(2017). The sequence goes on along the minus strand of NZ_CP022960.1, from coordinate 6,596,890 downwards.
GGGCGCCAAGCGCTTTCGTTGGTCATCATGACCTGGCTGATGGACAACCCGTAGGTGGTGCAATGGCCGAGAAGGTCTTTGGCATGCTTGAAAGGAAAGGTCAGCGGTGTGGCGTCTTCGACAATCCGGTCGGCGCCGGCGGCGTCTTCATCCACCACAAACCCACCACCGACCGAATAATACTCGCGGCTGCGGATCTGGATATTGGCCGCATCGAAGGCGCGGAAAATCATGCCGTTGGGATGGTAGGCGAGGGGTTTGCGAATCATCGCCAGGTGTTCTTTCTCGTTGAACGCAATGCTGTGTTCCCCGAGCAAATTCAGGCGCCCGTCCTTGCGCATCTGCGCCAGGCGGGTGGCCACGGTTTCGGTATTCACGGTGTCCGGGTGTTCGCCTTCCAGACCCAGTAGCACGGCCTTGTCGCTGCCGTGGCCTTTGCCGGTGGCGCCCAGCGAGCCGTAGAGTTCCACCTTGATGCCGGTGGTGGCGCTCAGCAGGTTGTCACGCTTGAGGCCCTCGACGAATCGGGCGGCAGCGCGCATCGGGCCGACGGTGTGGGAACTGGAGGGGCCGATGCCAATCTTGAACAGGTCGAACACGCTTAAAGACATGAGTTGTTCTCCGGTTTCTTATTATTGGATACCTGGACCTCTGTAGGAGCGAGCTTGCTCGCGAAGAACCCACAGGCACCGCGTTCCTTCAGGATGGTCGCGGGGGGCCTCAGGTTTTTCGCGAGCGAGCTCGCTCCTACAAGGTTATGCGTAGCTCTCGATCGACGGGCACGCGCACACCAGGTTGCGATCACCAAACACGTTATCCACACGCCCAACCGGCGGCCAGTACTTGCCTTCGATCAACGACGGCACCGGGTACACCGCCTGCTCGCGGGTGTACGGGTGGGTCCACTCACTCACCAATTCAGCGGCGGTGTGCGGCGCGTTCTTCAGTGGGTTGTCGTCCTTGTCCAAGGTGCCGTTTTCCACCGCGCGGATTTCTTCGCGGATGGCAATCATCGCGTTGCAGAAGCGGTCCAGTTCTTCCTTGGATTCGCTTTCGGTCGGCTCGATCATCAAGGTGCCGGCCACCGGGAACGACATCGTCGGCGCATGGAAGCCGAAGTCAATCAGGCGCTTGGCCACGTCGTCCACGCTGATGCCGCTGCTGTCCTTCAGTGGGCGCAGGTCGAGGATGCACTCATGTGCAACCAGGCCATTGCTGCCGGTGTAGAGCACGGGGTAGTGCTCTTCGAGGCGACGGGAAATGTAGTTGGCATTCAGGATCGCCAGTTGCGAAGCGCGCTTGAGGCCTGCGCCGCCCATCATGCCGATGTACATCCAGGTGATCGGCAAAATACTCGCGCTGCCAAACGGCGCCGCACACACCGCGCCTTCCTTGCGTTCCATGGCCGCGTGGCCGGGCAGGAACGGCGTGAGGTGCGACTTGACGCCAATCGGGCCGACGCCCGGGCCGCCACCGCCGTGGGGGATGCAGAAGGTCTTGTGCAGGTTCAGGTGGGACACGTCGCCGCCGAACTTGCCCGGTGCGCACAGGCCGACCATGGCGTTCATGTTGGCGCCGTCGATGTACACCTGGCCGCCGTTTTCGTGAATGATGCCGCAGATTTCACGGATACCTTCTTCGAACACGCCGTGGGTGGACGGGTAGGTGATCATCAGCGCGGCGAGGTGCTCGCGGTGCTCGATGGCCTTGGCGCGCAGGTCTTCGATGTCGACGTTGCCGCGTGCATCGCACGCAGTCACGACCACGCGCATGCCTGCCATGTTGGCGGTGGCCGGGTTGGTGCCGTGGGCCGACGAGGGGATCAGGCAAATGTCGCGGCGCTCATCGCCACGGCTCTGGTGATAGGCACGAATAGCCAGCAAGCCTGCGTATTCGCCTTGGGAACCGGCGTTCGGCTGCAGGGAGATCGCGTCGTAACCCGTCGCCGCGCAGAGCATGGCTTCCAGGTCGCTGGTCAGCTCCAGGTAGCCGGCACTTTGCTCGGCCGGGGCGAACGGGTGCAAGGCGCCGAACTCGGCCCAGGTCACCGGGATCATTTCACTGGCGGCGTTGAGCTTCATGGTGCACGAGCCCAGCGGGATCATGGTGCGGTCCAGCGCCAGGTCCTTGTCGGCCAGTTTGCGCAGGTAGCGCATCAGCTCGGTTTCGGAGTGATAACGGTTGAACACCGGATGGCTGAGAACTGGCGACTGGCGCAGCAGGGCGGCTGGCAGCGTGCTTTCAGTTTGGGCGAAAGCGGGCAGGGCCTTGCCGTCGGCAAAGATCGCCCACAGGGTTTCGATATCGGCCTGGGTGGTGGTTTCGTCCACCGACACACCCACACGCTCGCCATCCACCACACGCAGGTTGATGCGCTGGGCACGGGCCTTGTCGTGCAGCGCGGCAGTGTTGGTGCCGGTGTTGAGGGTGATGGTGTCGAAGAAGTTTTCCTGCTCGACCTTCAGGCCCAGGGCGGTCAGGCCCTTGGCCAGGATCGCGGTCAGCTGGTGCACACGCTGGGCAATCTGGGTCAGGCCTTTGGGACCGTGGTACACGGCGTACATGCTGGCGATGTTGGCCAGCAGCACCTGGGCGGTGCAGATATTCGACGTGGCTTTCTCGCGGCGGATATGTTGCTCGCGGGTCTGCATGGCCAGGCGCAGGGCCGGCTTGCCGAAACGGTCGACCGACACGCCGACCAGACGGCCCGGCATGTCGCGTTTAAACGCATCCTTGGTGGAGAAATACGCCGCGTGCGGGCCACCGAAGCCCAGCGGCACGCCGAAGCGTTGCGCGCTGCCGATGGCCACGTCGGCGCCGAACTCACCCGGAGGGGTCAGCAGGGTCAGGGCCAGCAGGTCGGCGGCCACGGCCACCAAGGCATTGGCGGCATGGAAGCGCTCGGTCAGTGCGCGGTAGTCGAACACGTCACCGTTGCTCGCCGGGTACTGCAGCAGGGCGCCGAAGAACGGGCTGACGTCGGTCAGTTCACGTTCATCGCCCACCACCACGTCGATGCCCAAGGGCTCGGCGCGGGTACGCAGCACGTCGAGGGTTTGCGGGTGGCTGTGGATCGAGGCGAAGAAGGCGTTGCTGCCCTTGTTCTTGCTCAGGCGCTTGCAGAAGGTCATGGCTTCGGCGGCGGCGGTGGCTTCGTCGAGCAGGGAGGCGTTGGCGATCGGCAGGCCGGTGAGGTCGCTGATCAGGGTCTGGAAGTTCAGCAGCGCTTCCAGGCGGCCCTGGGAAATCTCGGGTTGATACGGGGTGTAGGCGGTGTACCAGGCCGGGTTTTCCAGCAGGTTGCGCAGGATCGGCGACGGCGTGTGGCAGTTGTAGTAGCCCTGGCCGATGTAAGTCTTGAACAGTTGGTTCTTGCCGGCGATGGCCTTGATCTTGGCCAGGGCCTCGGCTTCGCTCAGGCCGTCTTCCAGGCCGAGCACGCTGGTGCCCTTGATGCTTTCCGGGATCACGCTGGCGCTCAGGGCTTCCAGGGAGTCAAAGCCCAGGCTGGCGAGCATCTGCTGCTCGTCTTCCGCGCGCGGGCCGATGTGGCGGGCGATGAACTCATTGGCGGTGGTCAGTTGAACAGTCATGGCGCGCTCCTCAGGCTTCAGCGTTGGCTTTGATCAGGCGGTCGTACGCGTCCTGATCCAACAGTTTAGCGACCGCACCGGCATCGGCCGGTTTAAAGCGGAAGAACCAACCTTCGCCCATCGGGTCTTCGTTGACCAGCTCCGGGCTGCCATCCAATTTGTCGTTCACTTCAAGGACTTCACCGTCCAAAGGCATGTACACGCCGCTGGCCGCTTTGACCGACTCAACGGTGGACGCCTCGGCGCCCTTGTCATAGGCCTGCAACTCCGGCAGTTGCACGAAAACCACATCACCCAGCGCGTTCTGCGCGAAAGCGGTGATACCCACGGTGACGCTGCCGTCGGCTTCGGTGCGCAGCCATTCGTGATCTTCAGTGAAACGCAACTCGCTCATGGAAACTCCTCAGGGCCAGATTCGTCTGGTGGACGGGATTGGAATAATGGGGAGTTGCTTAGCAATATCGCGGCCAATCTCATTAATTCGTTATAAATCAATAAGTTAATAAAATTGGTTATTGCACGATGCCAATTGTCTGTAGCGATTTCGCTACAGTTGGGCAGGCGAAAAAAAGCCTATGCGGATCAAAGCCTTGCATGGCACGTAAAAAATAGGGCTGTATCGATATCGTTCCGCTGTAGCGCTTTCAGTACAGCCGATGTCGTTCTCAGACCAAAATCTGGAATGCAACCTTCTGTAGGAGCCTTTTCTAACCCCAGTTCAGGGCTTATTGGGAATGCCGTACTTGCGCAGACGATGGGCAATCGCCGTGTGCGAGGTCTGCAACCGGCTGGCCAGTTGGCGGGTCGAGGGGTAGCTGGTGTATAGCGTTTCCAGCAGATTACGCTCGAAGTCTTCCACCGCCTGTTCCAGGCTGTCGATTTCACCGTCGCTCTGGCGCGCCACTGACGTGCCGGCGATGTCCAGGTCGCCAATGTCCACCAGGCTGCTTTCGCAGATGGCAGCGGCGCGGAAGATCACGTTCTGCAATTGGCGCACGTTACCCGGCCAGCGGTTGCCCAGCAGTGCCGGGTAAGTACCGGGTGCCAGGCGGCACACCGGGCGCTGGATCTGCGCGCAGGCCTGCTGCATGAAGTAGCGGGCCAGCAACAGGATGTCCTGGCCGCGTGCGCGCAACGGCGGTACTTCGACGTTGAGCACGTTGAGGCGGTAGAACAAGTCTTCGCGAAAGGTGCCTTCGCTGACCATTTTTTCCAGGTCGCGGTGGGTGGCGCTGAGGATGCGCACATTGACCTTCACTTCACGGTCGCCGCCGACGCGCCGGAAGCTGCCGTCGTTGAGAAACCGCAGCAGCTTGGCCTGCAAGTACGGTGACATCTCACCGATCTCATCCAGAAACACCGTGCCCTGGTTGGCCAGCTCCATCAGCCCCGGCTTGCCACCGCGTTGTGCGCCGGTAAAGGCGCCCGGCGCATAACCGAACAACTCGCTTTCCGCGAGGTTTTCCGGCAGTGCCGCGCAGTTCAACGCCAGAAAGGGCGCACTGTGGCGCGCGCTGATCGCATGGCAGGCACGCGCCACCAGCTCTTTGCCGGTGCCGGTTTCGCCCTGGATCAACAACGGTGCGTCCAGCGCCGCCACCCGCTGCGCGCGGGCCTTGAGCGTGCGGATGACCGGGGATTCACCGAGCAGTGCATCAAAGCCTTCGGCGTGGTCATGGTGCAGCGCCGACAGTTGTTCGCCGATGCGATTGGGTTGGTAGAGGGTGAGCAGGGCGCCGGCGTCAGTGATCGGCGTGGCGTCCAGCAGCAGGGTCTGGCCGTTGACGCTGATCTCCCGCAGGGGCAGGCGAAAGCCATGTTCCAGCAAGGTGTCGAGCAGCGCCGGGTCATTGAACAGCTCGCTGATGCTTTCGCCGGCTGGTTCACGCCCATACAGGGCGATGAGCGCCGGGTTGGCCAGCAGGATCTTGCCCGCGCTGTCCAGCGCCAGCACCGGGTCGGTCATGGCGGCCAACAGGGCGTCGAGTTGCAGGTGGCGGCGTTGGCCTGGGAGGATGTCCACCACGGTGACGGCCTGTACGCCGTGCACGCTGAAGAGGGCGTCGCGCAGTTCTTCAAGCACCTCGGCGCTGAGGGTCGGTGCGTCGATGTAGACATTGGGCGGCACCATTTCTACCGCATCCAGGTTGAGATTGCGCCCACCGAGCAGGGCCAGGACTTCCTGGGTAATGCCGACGCGGTCGATGAAGCTGACGTGGATACGCATGGGGCGCTAACAATTCTGGGGAGCGAGAGGCGGCAAGTATGCCAGAGGTGAAAACTGTAGGAGCGAGCTTGCTCGCGAAAAACGTCAACGATAACGCGGGTTGCTTGAATGCACGCGTTGATCTTGCGTTCTTCGCGAGCAAGCTCGCTCCTACAGGGGGGCGGTTATTCCAGGTGCTCGGGTTTTACCGGGTCCCCAGGTTTCACATCCAGTTGATGCCGAACATCCTCGAACATCAGGTCGTACTGCTTGTGCATCGAGCCGTTCAACACGGCAATCTTCGGCATGCCGTATTTCTGCGCGATGTTCATCGCATGCCGGGCAAAGTCGAACGCCTGGTCCTTGGGCAGGAAAAACTCCTCCTTCAGGTCCTTGCCCTGCACCGAGCCATGCAGCTTGAACAGCATCCCCTTGCCTTCCTTGGGGTCCTGGCTGACTTCGTAGTCGATGCACAGGTTGTAGCTGTAGTCCTGCGCATTCAGCGCGTGGCGTTCAACGTGCAAGTGACCCGGTTCAAAGGTGGCCATAGGCGTCTCTCCTCTACTTCACAGATAGGTGATGCCAGGTGTTGCCGTGCTGATGCGCGTACCGGCGCTGCCCTGGACGATGGCTTCGATGTCCGAGAGTGAACCGATGACGGCGGTTTTGCCAGTCTGGCGGGCGAACTCGCAGGCGGCTTGTACCTTGGGGCCCATGGAACCGGCGGCGAAGCCGAGTTTTTCCATTTCGTCGGGGTGGGCCTGGCCGATGGCCTTCTGGGTCGGTTTGTCGAAGTCGATAAAAGCCGCGTTGACGTCGGTGGCGATCACCAGCAGATCGGCGTCCAACTGCGAGGCCAGCAGCGACGAGCACAGGTCTTTGTCGATCACCGCTTCGATGCCCTTGAGCTTGCCGTCCTCACCGTACATCGTAGGAATGCCGCCGCCACCCGCGCAGATCACGATGCTGCTTTTTTCCAGCAGCCACTTGATCGGGCGGATTTCAAAGATGCGTTTCGGACGCGGGCTGGCGACCACGCGACGGTACTTGTCGCCGTCCGGTGCAATGGCCCAGCCTTTTTCGGCGGCGAGCTTCTCCGCTTCGGCCTTGGAATACACCGGGCCGATAGGCTTGGTCGGGTTCTTGAAAGCCGGGTCCTTGGCGTCCACTTCGACCTGGGTGAGCAGGGTGGCGAAGGGCACTTCAAAGTCCAGCAGGTTGCCCAGTTCCTGTTCGATGATGTAGCCGATCATGCCTTCGGTCTCGGCGCCGAGCACGTCCAGCGGGTACGGCGAGACCTGGGTGTAGGCCGCAGCCTGCAATGAGAGCAGGCCGACCTGCGGGCCATTGCCGTGGGCGATCACCAGTTCGTTGCCGGGGTGGATCTTGGCGATCTGTTCGGTGGCGATCCGGATATTGGCGCGTTGGTTGTCCGCCGTCATGGGTTCACCACGGCGGAGCAGGGCGTTACCGCCCAGTGCAACGACGATACGCATAGCGTCTGTCCTTTTTCAAAGCAGCGGGGGAGCGGGCTCCCCCGAAGAAAGGGTTACAGGTCGGCCAAGGTCGACACCAGGATCGCCTTGATGGTGTGCATGCGGTTTTCCGCTTGCTCGAAGGCGATGCAGGCCGGCGACTCGAACACGTCGTCTGTCACTTCAATGCCATTGGCCAGGTGCGGATACTGCTCGGCAATCTGCTTGCCGACCTTGGTATCGCTGTTGTGGAACGCCGGCAGGCAGTGCATGAACTTGGTGCGTGGGTTGCCGGTGGCTTTCATCAGCTCGGCGTTCACTTGGTACGGCAGCAGTTGCTCAATACGCTCGGCCCAGGCTTCCACGGGCTCACCCATGGATACCCACACGTCGGTATGGATGAAGTCCACGCCTTTGACCGCGGCTTTCGGGTCGTCGGTGAGGGTGATGCGCGCGCCGCTTTCTTCCGCATATTTTTTGCAGCGGCCGACCAGGTCATCGTGAGGCCACAGGGCTTTCGGCGCGCAGATGCGCACGTCCATGCCGAGCTTCGCGCCCACCAGCAGCAGCGAGTTGCCCATGTTGTTGCGGGCATCGCCCAGGTAGGCGTAGCTGATCTCATGGATCGGCTTGTCGGCGTGTTCACGCATGGTCAGCACGTCGGCGATCATCTGGGTCGGGTGATATTCATCGGTCAGGCCGTTGAACACCGGCACGCCGGCGAACTTGGCCAGCTCTTCAACGATCTCCTGCTTGAAGCCACGGTATTCGATGGCGTCATACATGCGCCCGAGTACGCGGGCGGTGTCCTTCATGCTTTCCTTGTGGCCGATCTGCGAGGAGCCCGGGTCGATGTAGGTGACGTTGGCGCCTTGGTCATAGGCGGCCACTTCGAAGGCGCAGCGGGTGCGGGTGGAGGTTTTTTCGAAGATCAGCGCGATGTTGTTGCCTTTGAGGTGTTGCTGTTCGGTGCCGGTGTACTTGGCGCGCTTGAGGTCGCGGGACAGGTCCAGCAGGTAGCGCAGCTCGCGCGGGGTGTGGTGTTCCAGGCTGAGCAGGCTGCGGTTGTGAATGTTGAACGCCATGATGATTCTCCTAGGATTCGGTGATCTGCCTGGCCGGTGTCTTATGGACGCCGGCCAGGGATGGTCGCTTAGTAGTCGATAGGGTCGCGGATGATCGGGCAGGTCATGCAGTGGCCGCCGCCACGGCCACGGCCCAGTTCACCGGCACTGATGGTGATGACTTCCACACCAGCCTTGCGCAGCAGGGTGTTGGTGTAGGTGTTGCGGTCATAACCGATCACCACGCCGGGCTCCACGGCCACCACGTTGTTGCCGTCGTCCCACTGCTCGCGTTCAGCGGCGAAGCTGTTGCCGCCGGTCTCGACGACGCGCAGCGCCTTGAGGCCGAGGGCCGCGGCGACGGTGTCGAGGAAGTTGGTTTTCTCGCGTTGGATATCGATGCCGTGAGGCTTGCTCTCGTCAGGGCGCAGGGTGAAGGCGACGATCTGGTTGACCACTTCGGGGAAGATGGTGACCAGGTCGCGGTCGCAGAAGCTGAACACGGTGTCCAGGTGCATCGCGGCGCGGGATTTCGGCAGGCCGGCCACGATGACCTTTTCCACTGCCTTGTTCTTGAACAGGTTGCGCGCCAGTTGGCCGATCGCCTGGTGGGACGAACGCTCGCCCATGCCGATCAGGACTACGCCGTTGCCGATGGGCATTACGTCGCCGCCTTCCAGGGTGGAGGCGCCGTGTTCCTGGTCGGGGTCGCCGTACCAGATCTGGAAGTCCGCGTTGGTGAACTCGGGGTGGAATTTGTAGATGGCGGTGGTCAGCAGGGTCTCTTGGCGTCGCGCCGGCCAGTACATCGGGTTCAACGTCACGCCGCCGTAGATCCAGCAGGTGGTGTCACGGGTGAACTGAGTGTTGGGCAGCGGCGGCAGGATGAAGCTGGAATGCCCGAGGAAGTCGCGGAACATCTCGATGGTCTTGCCACCGAAGCTGCTCGGCAGGTCATCGGCCGACACGCCACCAATCAGGAATTCACTGATTTTGCGCGGCTCCAGGCTGCGCAGCCAGGAGCTGACTTCATCCACCAGGCCCAGGCCGACGGTGTTGGCGGTGATTTTTCGCTCCAGGATCCAGTCCAGCGCGTCGGGGATGGCGACGATATCGGTGAGCAGGTTGTGCATTTCCAGCACATCAATATCCCGCTCGCGCATCTTGGTCACAAAGTCGAAATGGTCGCGCTTGGCCTGGGCCACCCACAGCACGTCATCGAACAGCAGTTCATCGCAGTTGTTGGGGGTTAGCCGCTGGTGGGCCAAGCCTGGGGAGCACACCATGACTTTGCGCAGTTTGCCGGCTTCGGAATGTACGCCGTACTTCACTTTTTCCGTGGTCATTACAGATCCTCCAGTGAACAAAAGATTCAGGTGTTACAGGGTCAGGAAGCCGTCGTAGAGCCCATAGGCCGCCACCAGGGCGCCAATGACCACTGCGGCGAAAATCAGCTTCTCGACGTTGGTGAAAATCGGTTTGCCCAGTTCACGCTTGGCCTTGGCGAACAGAATCGCGCCGGGCGCATAGAGCAGGGCGGAGAGCAGCAGGTATTTGGTGCCGCCGGCATACAGCAGCCAGATCGCGTAGATCAGGGCGATGGCGCCGATGAACAGGTCTTTCTTGCGCTCTTTCAGCGCGTTTTCGTAGGTCTCGCCACGCACCGCCAGCAACAGGGCGTAGGCCGCCGACCACAGGTAAGGCACCAGGATCATCGAGGTGGCGAGGTAGATCAGTGACAGGTAAGTGCTGGCGGAAAACAGCGTGATCACCAGGAACAGTTGCACCATGGCGTTGGTCAGCCACAGGGCGTTGACCGGCACGTGGTTGGCGTTCTCCTTGCGCAGGAACTCCGGCATGGTGTGGTCCTTGGCGGCGGCGAACATGATCTCCGCACACAGCAGCACCCACGACAGCAGCGCTCCCAACAGCGAGATGATCAGGCCGACGCTGATCAGCACCGCGCCCCAGTGGCCCACCACATGTTCCAACACGGCGGCCATCGATGGGTTTTGCAGCTTGGCCAGTTCGGGTTGGGTCATGATGCCCAGGGACAGCACGTTCACCAGCATCAGGAACAACAGCACGGTGATAAAACCGATCACCGTGGCCTTGCCCACGTCGGAGCGTTTTTCCGCACGGGACGAGAAGATGCTCGCGCCTTCGATGCCGATGAACACCCAGACGGTGACCAGCATCATGTTGCGCACTTGGTTCATCACACTGCCCAGGTCGGGGTTTTTCACACCCCAGATGTCAGCCGTGAAGATCTCCAGCTTGAACGCAAACAGCGCGATCAACACGAACAGCACCAGCGGCACGACCTTGGCGACTGTGGTCACCAGGTTGATGAACGCCGCTTCCTTGATGCCGCGCAGCACCAGGAAATGTACGGCCCACAGCAGCACTGAGGCACCGATTACTGCAGCAGGGGTATTTCCCTCTCCAAATAGCGGGAAGAAATAACCGAGGGTGCTGAACAAGAGTACGAAGTACCCCACGTTGCCCAGCCAGGCACTGATCCAGTAACCCCAGGCGGACGAGAAACCCATGTAGTCGCCGAAACCGGCCTTGGCGTAGGCGTAGACCCCGCCGTCGAGGTCGGGCTTGCGGTTGGCGAGGGTCTGGAACACAAACGCGAGGGTCAACATGCCGATGGCGGTAATCACCCAACCAATCAACACCGCGCCGACATCGGCGCTGGCGGCCATGTTCTGCGGCAGTGAGAAGATCCCGCCGCCGATCATCGAGCCCACGACAAGTGCAACCAGTGCGCCGAGTCGAAGTTTTCCGGGAGATTCAGACATTGCATAACTCCAATGCAGGAGAAGAGAGACCACAGAATAATTCCGTGCGCTATTCAAACAGCTGACTCAGATCACTTCATTGGCACATTCCATTGTGAATTAATGACTTAGGCTGGAAACTCGTGGGCGATATAAATCCTCGGAGAGGTGCTTTGCAGAGCGCTTCTCTCGCTTTATGGTTAATCTATTAGTCAGGTCCGTGGACGTTTGAAGCTAGACCGTATTTCCAGATGTGCAAACTTTTTGAACGAAGTTTCACCAAAGCGCTATAAGCGTAATGCGTGTGCAGTATTTAAATTCTAAATAAGCCTAATTGTGTGTAACTGACATGCCATTACGTTATGACCGTGTCAGTTTTATCGCCTTCTCTAATAAACGCTACACTCGCTGAGTTAATTAGTTGAGTGCACGGTTGTCGGCTCAAACAGTTATTGACCAGGAGTGTGTATGTCCCAACCGGCCCAGAAACTTCGACTCAGCGCCTTGATCGCCCTGGTGGTGGGCTCGATGATCGGTGGCGGGATTTTTTCCTTGCCGCAGAACATGGCTGCCCGCGCCGAGGTGGGGGCCGTGCTGATCGGTTGGGCAATCACCGCCGTCGGCATGTTGACCCTGGCATTCGTGTTCCAGACCTTGGCCAACCGCAAGCCCGAGTTGGATTCAGGGGTGTACGCCTACGCCAAGGCGGGTTTCGGCGACTACATGGGGTTTTCATCGGCTTGGGGCTACTGGATCAGCGCCTGGATGGGCAACGTTGGTTACTTCGTGTTGCTGTTTAGTACCCTCGGCTACTTTTTTCCGGTGTTCGGCCAGGGCAACACACCGGTGGCCATCGGCTGTGCGTCGCTGCTGCTGTGGGCCGTGCATTTCCTGGTGATGCGCGGGATCAAGGAGGCGGCGTTCATCAACCAGATCACCACCGTGGCCAAGATCGTGCCGTTGCTGATGTTCATCGTGATCGCCGCCGTGGCGTTCAAGGCGGATATCTTCACCCGCGATATCTGGGGCCTGGGCAACCCTAAGATCGGCAGCGTGGTGGACCAGGTGCGCAACATGATGCTGGTCACCGTGTTTGTGTTTATCGGCATCGAAGGCGCCAGTGTCTACTCGGCGCGGGCTGAGAAACGCTCGGATGTGGGCCGCGCCACGGTGATTGGCTTCCTGGGGGTGCTGGCGTTGCTGGTGCTGGTTAACGTGCTGTCCCTGGGGATCATGAGCCAGCCGGAATTGGCGCAATTGCAAAACCCGTCCCTGGCGGGTGTGTTGGAACATATCGTCGGCCCCTGGGGGGCGATGGCGATTAGCATCGGCCTCGCGGTGTCGCTGCTCGGCGCCTTGTTGTCGTGGGCGCTGCTCTGCGCGGAAATCCTCTACGCCACCGCCCATGACAAGACCATGCCGGCCTTCCTGAAAAAGGAAAACGTCAACCAGGTGCCGGTCAATGCGCTGTGGCTGACCAATGTGATGATCCAGCTCTTTCTGGTGATCACGCTGTTTTCCCACAGCACCTACACCACCCTGATCTACCTGGCTTCCTCGATGATCCTGGTGCCCTACCTGTGGTCGGCCGCCTATGCGGTGCTGTTGAGCGGGCGCGGCGAAACCTATGAAGGCGCCCACGGCCAGCGCATGAAGGACCTGCTGGTAGGCCTGATTGCCCTCGGCTACGCCGTGTGGCTGCTCTACGCCGGGGGCTTGAAATACCTGCTGCTGTCGGCGCTGTTGTATGCGCCGGGCGTGATCCTGTTTGCCCTCGCCAAACGTGAGCAGGGCCAGCCCTTGTTTACCCACATGGAAAAAGGCATTTTCAGCTGCGTGATCGCCGGCGCAGGGTTGGCGGCGTATGGCTTGTACAGCGGGGTGTTGTCGTTGTGAGACTGGCGTATCAGCCGCCCTACGATTGGGCGGCAATGGTGGGGTTTCTGTCGGCGCGGGCGATCGGCGGGATGGAGACGGTCGAGGCGGGCGTGTACCGGCGCAGTATCCGCCTCGGCGCACAGCATGGCTGGATCAGCGTGGCAATGGGGGATGGCGATTGGCTCGACGTGGAGGTGGATTTTCCAGAAGCGGCGGCTTTGCCTGAGATCGAGCGTCGCCTGCGCGCTATGTTTGATCTGGATGCCCAACCCCAGTTGATCAACCCGCAACTGGCGACGGACCCATTGATGGCGCAGTTGGTTGCGGCGCGTCCGGGCTTGCGTGTACCGGGCACCTGGGATGGCCTGGAACTGGCGATTCGCGCGGTGCTGGGCCAGCAAATCACCGTGGTGGCCGCGATTCGTCTGGCGGGCAAGTTGGTGACTCAATACGGCCAGCCATTGGAAACCCCGCACGCCGGTATCACCCATGTATTTCCCACCGCCGAGGTGTTGGCGGCGGCTGACCTGGCGACGCTGGGCATGCCCAAGGCACGTGGGCGGACCTTGTCGGGTGTGGCCCAGGCGTTGCTGGATGATCCTCGATTGTTCGAACCCCAGGCCAGCCTCAAGGCCGGTGTGGCGCGGTTGGTGGCGTTGCCAGGCATTGGTGATTGGACCGCGCAGTACGTCGCCATGCGCCAGATGCGCGAGGCGGATGCATTTGCCTCGGGGGATATCGGGTTGATCAATGCGCTGGCGGCGTTGGAAGGTGGGCCGGTGAGCCCACGCCAGTTGCTGGCGCGGGCTGAGGCTTGGCGACCGCTCAGGGCGTATGCGGCGCAGCACTTGTGGACGTCGTTGCAGCGGGCGGATTAAGAGTGCCTGTACCGGCCTCTTCGCGAGCAAGCCCGCTCCCACATTCGACCGCATTCCATGGAGGTACTCGGTCAAAATGTGGGAGCGGGCTTGCTCGCGAATGCGGACTCAAGGTCACCACTGAGGCCGATGTGAGCCCAACTCCCCAGCCGGCAAATCCCACTGCAACGGCGTGCCGCTGATGGTCACCGGTGGCAATAATCGATGTGCCTGGCCCCAGGCTGTCTGCTCCACCAATACGCCTTGATCCGTTGGCGCTTCGGCGCGTAACGCTGGTTGCTCCGGCACTTGTCCAGCCTCCACCAACAAGCTCGCCGTTCGTGCCAATGACAACCGCGCCGCGCCACCACGCCCGGACTTCAACCGTTCGCTCAATGCTTGAATCGCACTGGCTGCCATCAAATACCCGGTGGCGTGATCCAACGCCTGCAACGGCAGCGGCACTGGTTTGTCCGCCCGTTTCCAGGCCATGCCGGCGGCGGCGATCCCGCTGCTCATCTGCACCAGGCTGTCGAAACCCCGGCGATTGCGCCACGGGCCGCTCCAGCCGTAGGCGTTGAGGCTTACATCGATCAAGCCTGGGGAGAGGGTTTGCAGGGCGTCGGCGGTGTAGCCCAGCTGTTCCAGGGCATCGGCGCGGTAACCATGGAACAGGATGTCGGCATCCTTGAGCAGGCCTTCGAAAACCTGTCGGCCTTCCGGGCTTTTCAAATCCAGGCGGGCGCAACGTTTGCCCAGGGTCATTTCCGGTACTACGCCGGGCTCATTCCAGGTGGGCGAATCGATGCGCAGCACGTCAGCACCCAGGCCTGCGAGAAAGCGACTGGCGACGGGGCCGGCCAATACACGGGTCAGGTCCAGTACCTTGAGGCCCGCCAATGGCCGCGCAGCCGATCCGAGCCAGGGCTTGTCGGTGGTGGTTGCAAAGGTCTGGCGCTGCACCAATTCTTCGGCATTCACCGCCAGTCCTTGGGGGTGTGCCTGCCAGGCTTGCCAGTCACGCATCTGCGCGGCGCAACCACCCTCATCGACAATCGCTTGCTCCAGTTCGGCGGCGTTCCATTTGGCAACCTTGGCGGCCATTTCAGCTCGGTCGGTCACTTTGCCGAGTACACGCTCGGCCGCTGCGCGGTGATGAGGCGCGTTGGTGTGCAGGCGAATCCAGCCATCGGCGCTGGCGTAGTCGCCGGCCACCGGGTCCCACAGCGGTGGTGTTTCCCAGCCTACCGGGCGGATCGAAGAAGAAAACCAAAAGGACGCGAGGCGCCGGTCCACGCTGACGCTGGGCAGGCGCCCGGTCTGTTGCTGGATCAGTTGCGCCACCGCTTGGCCGGCAGCGCCGATGCTGGCGCTGGCCAGCTCAGTCACGGCGAAGGTCGAGGGCAGGGCGCCGGCTGAGGTAAAGGCCAGTGGCGTTTGTGGTAGAGCGAGTGCGGCTTGGATGGGAGTCAGCAGGTCAGTCATCAAAGGCCCTCCATAAGAGAAGGGCCACTATAGAAGATCATCAGGCCAGTGTGACAACCCCAGGTTCCAATGGCAGGTCGATGCTGGCAACAAAACCGCCCTCGGGATGGTTGGCCAGGATCAGGCTGCCGCCATGGCGTTCGGCGGCGCGACGCGCAATCGCCAGGCCCAGGCCATGGCCTTGTGCGGTCTGGCCGGGGGCGCGGTAGAAGGGTTCGCCGAGCTGGCTCAAGTGTTCGGCCTCAACGCCGGGGCCGTGGTCGCGCACGCTGATCAGGATCCGATCACCCTGGCGCTGGGCGTGCAGTTCAATCGGCTGGCCCTGTGGGTTGAAGCGTTGGGCATTGCGCAGCAGGTTATCCACTGCGCGTTCGATCATGGTCGGCCAGCCCTTCAGGTGCAGGTCCGTTTCGGCGTTCAGTTGCACTAGCTGGTCCGGCGCGCCGAGTTGGGCGTCCTTTTGCAGGGTCTTGAGCAGAGAAGTGAGGTCGACCTCTTCGGCGCTGGCGTTATCGGCATCGACACGGGCCAGTACCAGGATTTCGCTGATCAAGGCTTCCAGTCGGTCGCACTCACGGGTCAGGCGCGGCCAGAGTTTTTCCCGCTCTTCGGGACTGGCGCGTTCGGCCAACGCCAGGGCGATACGCAGACGCGCCAGGGGCGAGCGCAGTTCGTGGGACACGTCGCGCAGCAACTGGCGCTGGCTGCCGATCAGGCTTTGCAGGCGGGCGCCCATGCGGTTGAAATCGGTGGCCAGCACGCCGAATTCGTCGCGACGGTTGGCCAGGCGCGCCAGGCTGTTTTGCTGATAGGTGGCCTGGCCAAGGTCGTGTACCGCGCCGCGCAACCGGCTGAGTGGCCGGGTGATGGACAGCGTCACCAACAGGCTGAACAGGGTCAGCACCACCAGCGCAATCGCCAGCGCGCTCAGCGGCCACAAAAGGCTGCTGCGGTGCCAGGCGTCGAGTTCCGGGTGGGGGATGCGGTAGATCAGCAGGTAGGTGTCGCCGGTCTTTTCGCTGGTGTACTCGGCGGTCAGGCGACGCCAGGGCAGGTGACCGTCCTGGCTGTCATTCTGGCGCGCTTCGAAGGCGGCTGCGCGGCGCGGAAAGGTGCCGCGCACCACCGGCTCGCCACTTTCATTCAGCACCTGCACGTCGATGTGGTACTGGCGCTTGCGCTGTTGCAGCAGATCCTGGGCCGCGTCCTCACCCTGGGTTTCGTAGAGTTGGGTCCACTCTTCGGCCAGGTTATTGAGGCCGGGGTGACGGCTGAGAATCCACGCATCTTGATTGAGCATGTGCCCAAGCAGGATCGACAGCCCGGCAACCAAGGCGATGGCCAGCCAGAAACTGGCCAGGATGCGCCAGAACAATGAACGCACAGGAAACCCTCAAACAGGAAAAGCCCAGTGGCGAGGGCCACTGGGCTGGGAGCGTTAACGCAGATGCATTATTGCGCTTTTTGCGGCTGTTGCGCTTTCCAGGCCTGGAATTCCTTCCATTCAGCGCGGCGCTGCTCTTGCTGTTTGACGATTTCGTCGAATTTCTTCTGCTGGTCAGGCTTGAGCACAGCGCGGATGTCCGCCTGGGTTTTCTGCTTACCGGCGGCGATTTCGTCCTGCATGGCTTTCTGGTCAGCGGCTGGCAGTTTGTCCAAGTACTTCTTGGTCAAGTCTTTGCGGGCGTGCCATTGGTCGCCCATCAATTTGCCGATCTGCTGGCGCTGTTCCTTGCTCAGGTCCAGTTGGCTGAAGGGGCCGCCTTTGCCACGCGGACCGTGTTCACCACCGTGGCCCGGGCCACCCATCATGTGGCCTTCCGGGCCGCCCATCGGGCCTGGGCCTTCAGGCATTGCCGCCATGGCAACGGTGGGCAGGGCAGCGGCGAACATCAAAGCGATAAGGGTCTTGCGCATGGTGATTCTCCTGTCTCTATTCCGGTGAGTCCGGATGTGAGTAGATTACGGAGATCAAGGTCAGCGGCGGTCAGGTGTGGGTAAAGCTTGGGTAAAGACGATTTGAGTGAGGGCTGACAAAACCAGGAGCCCAGGGCTCCCGATTTCAAAGGCTGTAATAGTAGCCCCGGCTACGCAACGCCACGATCCGCGGCCGGCCATCCGGGTGTGGGCCGATCTTTTTGCGCAGGTTGCTGACGTGCATGTCCAGGCTGCGATCGTAAAGGGTCAGCTTGCGGCCCAGGGCGATCTGCGCCAGTTCCTGCTTGTCCAGCGGCTCGCCAGGCTGACGTAGCAAGGCTTCCAGCAGGCGGCTTTCGGAAACGGTGAGGGCGAACTCCTGTTCGTCGATGCTGACCACGCCGCGCACCGGGCTGAAGCACAGGTCGCCCAATTCCAACTGGGTCGACACGGCAGCCGGATGGCTGCGCCGCAAAACGGCACGCAGGCGGGCGGTCAGCTCGCGTGGGTCGCAGGGCTTGGCCAGGTAGTCGTCGGCGCCCAGTTCGAGGCCGAGGATGCGGTCCAGCGGTTCGCCACGGGCCGAGAGCATCAGCACCGGCAGTTCCGGGTGGTCGTTGCGCAATTGCTTGAGCAACTCAAGGCCACTGCCGTCGGGCAGCATCACGTCGAGCACCACCGCAGCCGGGGCGCTGTCGGCCAAGGCTTTGCGCGCACTCAGGCCGTCATGGCAGGCACGCACCTGAAAGCCTTCCTGGCTCAACCAACTGGTCAGCAGCTCACAGAGCTCCTGGTCATCATCTATCAGTAACAGCTCGCTCATGACTCACTCAATTTAGCCATTGTCGACGGCGACGGTGCCCCCCGCTGGCGAAGATCCCGCACAGCAGGGCGATCAGCGCGACGGCCCCACCGGTGACGAACCACTGTTGTTGCTCGGTCAGCCAGCGGGTCAAGGCGCCGCCCTGTGTATCTTTGAGTTGCTGGGCCAGGCGTTGGTTCTCTTGGCGAAGGCGACTCAATTGGGCGCTTTCGCGGGCAGCATCTGCGCTTTGCAGTTGCTTGCTCAGTTCTTCACGCTGGCGTTCGCTTTCTTTCAAACGTTGCTGCAACTCGGTGATCTGGGCGCCGGCACTCAAGGACAGGGGCGTGGAACTGCCGGTGTTCGAGGTTTCTTCAGCGTGGGCCGTAGCCCCGATCATTACCACTGCCAACAGACACAACTGACGTAAGCGCATCGGAACTCCTGATTCCACACGAATATTCAGAACGTTGTCGGCAGGGTACCGAGAATAATGAGCAATTAGGAGCGCGCCGAACCGAAATGGTTCGGCGTGACCTGAGTCAAGGCAGGACTTGCTTGAACGGCTTGATCACGACGTCCGCGTAAACGCCGGCGGCCACATAAGGATCAGCCTTGGCCCAAGCTTGGGCATCGGCCAGGGAGGCGAATTCGGCGACGATCAGGCTCCCGGTGAAACCGGCATCGCCTGGGTCGTTGCTGTCTACCGCAGGGTGCGGGCCGGCCAGCACGATACGGCCTTCGGCCTGCAGCTGCTTGAGGCGCTCGACATGCGCCGGGCGTACGCTCAGGCGCTTTTCCAGCGAGTTGGCCACGTCGGTGGCAATGATGGCGTAGAGCATGTCAGTCCTCGGTTTTAGGCGTGGTAGGGGCAACGTCATGCAGGTGGCGCGACAGGTAGATACCCTGGCCCACCAGGAACAACACGGTCATGGCCAGGCTGCCGAACACTTTGAAGTCGACCCAGTAATCCTGGAAGGTAAAGGCCACGAACAGGTTGGCGGCGCCGCAGAACAGGAAGAACACGATCCAGGCCACGTTCAGGCGTGTCCACACCGGCTCTGGCAGGGTTAGCGCATGGCCCATGATTCGCTTGATCAGCAGGCGATCACCGATGAAGTGGCTGCCGGTAAACACCAGCGCGAACAGCCAGTTCACCACCGGCGCTTTCCATTTGAGGAAGGTTTCGCTGTGAAAGGCCAGGGTCAGTCCGCCGAATACCAGGCAGGCAATGAGGGTGAGCCATTGGCTTTTTTCCAGCTTGCGCTGGGAGATGAAGATAGCGCCGTAGACGACGATAGAGCTGATGATCAGGACGGCGGTGGCGCTGTAGATGCCCCCGAACGACACTGGGTGACCGGCGATATCGATGACCCTGGGGTCGAGTTTGGTAACGATGAAAAACAGCAACAGCGGGATGAAGTCGATGAATTGTTTCACAGTAAGAGCCAGAAGCTGGATGTGGCGGCATAATAACAAACATCCTTGGTAGCGAAAGCGCCAGCTGACTTGAGGTTACACATCCCCGTGAATGTTGATTTGCACTGCCACAGCACGGCCTCCGACGGCGCCCTGGCGCCCGCGGTACTGGTTGCGCGTGCGTTTGAAAAAGGCGTGCGAGTCCTGGCCTTGACCGACCACGACACCCTCGAAGGCCTCGACGAAGCCCGCGAAACCGCGCATTCATTGGGCATGCAACTGGTCAACGGCGTGGAATTGTCCTGCACCTGGGGCGGCGCCACCATTCATGTGCTCGGCTACGGTTTCGATCAGCAGGCCCCGCCGCTGGTGCAGGCCATCGCCGATTTGCACGATGGCCGCTGGCTGCGGTCCGAAGAAATAAGTCGCAAGCTCAGCCTTAAAGGCATGCCGAACGCTCTCGACGGCGCCCGCGCCATCCAGCAGGAACTGGGCGACAGCGGCAATGCACCGGCCCGGCCGCACTTTGCCGACTGGATGGTGCGTGAAGGGTTCGTCAAGGATCGCGCCGAAGCCTTCCGCAAATGGCTGGGCGCCGGCAAGTTGGGGGATGTGAAGCAACACTGGCCGACCCTGGAGGATACCGTGGCGACCCTGCGTGCCTCCGGGGCCTGGGTGAGCCTGGCGCATCCCTGGCATTACGATTTCACCCGCAGCAAGCGCCGCAAGCTGATCAGCGACTATATTGGAGCGGGCGGCCACGCGATCGAAGTGGTTAATGGGCACCAACCTGCCGAGCAGGTCGGCAGCCTGGCGATCCTTGCCCGCGAATTTGGTCTGCTGGTCAGCGCCGGCAGTGATTTTCATGGCCCAGGTGGGTGGTCCGAAATCGGCGAGTATCGCCAGGTACCCGAAGACCTGCCGCTCTTGTCGGGGCGATTCAAGCATGACCCCATTACTGCCACCGTCTGAACAGGTAGAACACGTGAGTCAATTTTTCCAGATTCATCCGGAAAACCCCCAGGCGCGCCTGATCAAACAGGCCGTCGAGATCATTCGCGCCGGCGGCGTGGTGATCTACCCGACTGATTCGTCCTACGCCATCGGTTGCCAGATCGGCGACAAGGGCGCGGTGGAGCGTGTAAGACGCCTGCGCCAGCTGGACGACAAGCACAACTTCGCGCTGATCTGTAGCGACCTGTCCCAGCTCGGCCTGTTCGCCAAGGTCGATACCGGCACCTTCCGCCTGCTCAAGGCCCATACGCCGGGGCCCTACACCTTTATTCTCAACGCCACCCGCGAAGTGCCGCGCCTGTTGCTGCACCCCAAGAAGCGCACCATCGGCCTGCGGGTGCCGGAACATCCCATCGCACTGGCGCTGCTCGAAGAGCTGGGTGAGCCGTTGATGAGCGTGTCGCTGATCATGCCGGGCGAAGATGAGCCGTTGTACGACCCTTACGAAATGCGCCGCCTGCTGGAAAAGCATGTCGACCTGATCATCGACGGCGGCTACGGCGGCAACAAAGCCTCGACCGTGATCAACCTGGCCGACGGCGAACCCGAAGTGATCCGCGTGGGTTGCGGCGACCCGGCCCCGTTCATGGTCGAGGCCTGAATGTCAGCCGTGGAAACCGTTGATCCCCAGGCCGACGCCCAGCAGGAACTGCCGTTTGCCATGGTGTATGGCCAGGCGGTCATGGAAATGCCCCTGGATCTGTACATTCCGCCGGACGCGCTGGAAGTCTTCCTTGAAGCGTTCGAGGGGCCGCTGGACTTGCTGCTGTACCTGATTCGTAAACAGAACATCAACATCCTCGACATCCCGGTGGCGGAAATCACCCGTCAGTACATGGGCTATGTCGAGCTGATGCAGTCGGTGCGCCTGGAGCTGGCCGCCGAGTATCTGGTGATGGCCGCCATGCTCGCCGAGATCAAGTCGCGCATGCTGCTGCCGCGTTCGGAAACGGTGGAAGCCGAAGAAGACGACCCTCGCGCCGAACTGATCCGCCGCCTGCAAGAGTACGAACGCTTCAAGGCCGCCGCCGAAGGCATCGACGGCTTGAGCCGCGTGGGCCGCGACGTCGTAGTGCCCAAGCTCGACGCCCCCGAAGCCCGCGCACGCAAACTGCTGCCGGACGTGAGCCTGGAAGAATTGCTGATGTCCATGGCCGAGGTGCTGCGCCGAGGCGATATGTTTGAAAGCCACCAGGTCAGCCGTGAAGCGCTGTCGACCCGCGAGCGCATGAGCGACGTGCTGGAGCGCCTCAAGGGCGGCGGTTTCGTACCTTTTGTCGAGCTGTTCACCGCCGAAGAAGGTCGCCTGGGCGTGGTGGTGACCTTTATGGCGATCCTTGAATTGGTCAAGGAATCCTTGGTCGAGCTGGTCCAGAATGAGCCTTTTGCGGCTATCCACGTGCGGGCGCGAGCCGAATAAAGAGCTGAATCGATGAATCTGACTGAACCCCGCGAACTGGCGCCGTTGCTGGAAGCCTTCCTACTGGCCTCAGGTAAGCCGCAATCCCTGGAACGCCTGTTCGAACTCTTTGAAGAAGCCGAGCGCCCTGAGCCGCCGGTGTTCAAGAAGGCGCTGGAGATCCTGCGCAAGTCCTGCGATGGCCGCGCCTTTGAACTGCGCGAAGTGGCGTCGGGTTACCGCCTGCAGATCCGTGAGAAGTTTTCCCCGTGGGTCGGCCGTTTGTGGGAAGAGCGTCCGCAACGTTATTCGCGGGCGATGCTGGAAACCATGGCGCTGATCGCCTATCGCCAGCCGATTACGCGTGGCGAGATCGAAGATGTGCGGGGCGTGGCGGTCAACAGCCATATCGTCAAGACCTTGCTGGAACGCGAGTGGATCCGCATCGTCGGCTACCGTGACGTGCCCGGCAAACCGGCGATGTTCGCCACCACCAAGGTGTTTCTCGACCATTTCAACCTGAAAAACCTCGACGACCTGCCGCCGCTGGCCGAACTGCGCGAGATGGAAGCCGAACCAGTGCTCGATTTCGACGACGCACCCGTCCCCGCCAGCCTGCAGGAATTGGCCGACGCCAGTGCCGAGCCGGAAGAGCCGAAGGACGAGACCAGTTTTCATACGTTGTTGCTGGAATTGGACGACATGGAGCAGGGCATCAAGACTGACTTTGATGACCTGCTGCGTGACGGTGCAGCCGAACCTGAAACTCAACCGAACGTGGAAGTTGAGCCTGAAGTCGAAGCAGAACCGGAGCCGGAGCCAGAGGAAGACATCCTTGGCGTGGCTGAAGCCCGTGCAAAGCTCCTCGCCGCCGTCGCCGCTCTCGAACAACCGCCCCTGAGCGACGAGGAAGACGAAGCCCGCGCCCTGGCAGAAGCCATCGAAGCCGAACGCCGCCAGTTCGAAGACTGACGCAATCTGACTGTCCTTAAAAAGGATTGCCCATGAGTTCCACCAAAGACCCTTGCATCAGCCTCTGCAAATTCAACGCCGATATCTGCGTCGGCTGTGGCCGCAGCAAGCGCGAGATCCGCGCCTGGAAGAAACTCGACAAGGCCGACAAACGCACGGTCCTGGCCGAAGCCGAACTCCGATTGCTGGCCCTGGGCGCCACCGGTCGGCGGAAAAGCAAATGATTACGGCCTTATCGACTAGTCTCTGATGCGCAACGCGCACCATGCGCGTATGATTCGCGACCCTTTGCCGATCTGTTCGGCCAAAGCCCCGCTTTCAACACTCTTCAGGCCACGCCTGAATCGACCCACCGGGAGGTGCTTAAGATGAACGACAAAGACCAGAACGACAGCCAGGAAATCGGCCCAGCAGGCGAAAAACTGCAAAAGGTGCTGGCGCGTATCGGCGTGGGCTCGCGCCGCGACGTCGAAGCCTGGATCACCCAGAAGCGCATCAAGGTCAACGGCGTCGAGGCCACCCTCGGCCAGCGCGTCGACCTGCACGATGCAATCACCATTGATGGCAAGGTCATCAAGCGTGAAGAGGCCGCCGAATCGGTGCGCCGCGTGATCATGTACAACAAGCCGGACGGTGAAATTTGCACCCGTGACGACCCGGAAGGCCGTCCGACTGTGTTCGACAAGATGCCCAAGCCCAAAGAAGGCCGCTGGATCAACATCGGACGCCTGGACATCAACACCACCGGCTTGCTGATGTTCACCACTGACGGCGAACTGGCCAACCGCCTGATGCACCCGTCCTACGAGATGGACCGCGAATACGCCGTACGTGTGCGTGGCGAAGTCGATGACGAGATGATCGAGCGTTTGAAAGCAGGGGTTGTCCTCGAAGACGGCCCGGCCAAGTTCACCGACATCAAGCAGGCGCCAGGTGGCGAAGGTTTCAACCACTGGTACCACTGCGTGGTGATGGAAGGCCGTAACCGTGAAGTACGTCGCCTGTGGGAATCCCAGGGCCTGGTGGTCAGCCGTCTGAAGCGCGTGCGTTTCGGCCCGGTGTTCCTGAACTCCGACCTGCCGATGGGCCGCTGGCGCGAAATGAGCCAGTACGAAGTCGACATCCTCAGTGCCGAAGTCGGCCTGACGCCGGTCGCGATGCCGCAGATGAACGCCAAGAGCAAAGACAAGCTTGAGCGTATGCAGCGCAAATCGTCGCGTCCTGTGGCGCGCACCGAGCGTGTGGCCCGCACCCTGCGCCCTGCGCTGAATGCACCGGCAACCGGCGGTCGTATCTCCCGGGAGCCGCAGATCGAAGGTGAGCGTCGTCCAACCGCGCCATCGCGCCAGGAAGGCGAACGTGCGCCACGTGCACCGCGCCCGGCTCCGGCCGGTGGTCGCAGCAACCGGGGTGAAGCGGATCGCCCGGCTGATAACGCCAGCACCAAGCGTCCAGCCAAGCCGGCGGCGAACAAGCGCCCTGGCCCGAAGCTGGTCGCCGACGAGCCGTCGGGCAAGCGCCGTGGCGCCCCGGCCGGTTCGGGTCAGCGTCCTGGTTTTGGTCGCAAGAAGCCGCAGTGATGTAAGGGCTGCACAAAAACGCCAACCCTCGGGTTGGCGTTTTTTTATGCACAGCATTTGTCAGAACGCAAAAGTCCCATCGAATACTGGCTTGTCATCCAACGCCAACACCCCACTGGCAAAGATCAGGTCCAGGTGATGACTGCCTTTCTGCCCGCCGCCCAAGCCCAGGTGCAACCCACAATGGCGCTCCTCAAACCCGGCATTGCGCGCATACAGATCTTTCACGCCTTCATTGGTGCCAATCCCCAATTCCTCGACGCGTCGATTTGACGGGTTGGCATTCAGGTACTTGTTGAAATCATCTGCCAGCCCCGGCACGTCACTGGCCACGCTGCAAATGGTCGAGTTCTCGATCCACAACTCCAGCGGTGACGCCAGCACGCCATATTTACGTGCGAACGGGATGGTGCTGAGAAAGGTGCCGACAAACCTCACTTGGCCATTGATAGCTTCGCTGTGGGTGGCGATCTCGCCGGGGGCCAGGTCGTGGTTGCCGATGCCGTTGATATTGGTCCACTTCTTGATGCTGCTCATCGGCGCTTCCAGGCGTGAACCGTGCTTGTCGGTAAAGCTCAGCACGGTGGCTTGGGACATGCGCCGGATCAACGTGGCGTTGAGGTCGGCAATACGCTGGGGTTCGACGCTGAAGGTGTCGTAGAAGTAGTCGCCGTAATCCTTGAACAGCAGGGATTTTTTCCAGTGTTCGGCCATCACACCCTGCAGGGCGCGGATAAAGTCCGGGCCTTCGGCGCGAGGGTTGGGCAAGGTGGAAGAGTCGTAGAGAAACAGGTAGAGGTCGCAGGCTTCGATGGACTCGGCCAAGGTGTCGCTGGCGGCCAGGTCCAGGCGCTGCACCTGGAAGTTGAAGCGGGCGGCGCTGCTGTGGGTGATCGCCTGGGCGATGGCGTCGTAGCGCTCGGTATGGCCCAGCAGCACGGTGGGGCGGCTCAGGCCATTGAGGGCCGGATGGTGCGCGAGGTAGTAGAGAAAATGTTCGACGGCGCGGGCCTTGTCCATGACGTGTTTCCTTCTGTGCCTTGGGTAAGGAGGCAGATGCCGTGCACAGCACCTGCCGGATGCCTGTCGGTATTTAGAATGGCCACATCGCGGTGCCGAACGGCACAACGGCGTCGGCTTGCATCATTTCAACGGCGGCCTCATGGGTCGGCGCTTCAAACCAATCGTCGAGTTGCAGTTCGGTTTCCAGGTCGTTTTCCAGTGCTTGCATGGTGTATCTCCTAGAGGACGTTGTTTGAGAACGGCTTGCCAACGGGCTTCGCTGGCAAGTGGGAAGAACCTAGGAGAGAGTGTTTCAAAATGCAAAATTTTTATTGACACGGTTTCATTTGGATTTTTTGTTCTGTTTTTCGGGTTTGATTTTTTCTTGAGGAAATTCAGGCAGCTGCGGAAGCTGAGTTGTAGGAAATTTTCGAGCGACAATTTTTCTTCAGATCACGGCTGTAACGTTAATTTTCCATGCTGTAACGATTAATTTACGAGAAAATGGCGGCATAATTGCTCGGCGCTACCCCGTAAGGATTTGCTGACAGATCGTCGCACACGCCCCTTGGGGTCGGCCGCAAGCTGTCGAGCGGTGTACAATCCGCCGCGTTTTACTGTGACCCCCTTGCGTAATCACGCAAAAGGCCAAGACCTCAGGGTTTACCCACCCTGATCACTCCGCCTGGCCACGAGCCGGACGGGTTCGATTTCGTCACAGATAAAAACAAACAGGTGACGCATGACCGTTAGAAAGACGCTGTACTCCTGGTGCCTGCGCTGGGGTTTGAGCGGCGCTGCTTGAGTCGGTAATTCAAGGCAGCAACCTGCATTCAACATCATCAAACCTTGCGTGAGAGCCTTTTCATGAGTGTTCCCCCTTCCTCTTCAGGCGAGCTGAAACGCGGCCTGAAAAACCGGCATATCCAGCTGATCGCCCTGGGTGGCGCCATCGGTACCGGCCTGTTCCTCGGTTCGGCCGGGGTGCTCAAATCCGCCGGCCCGTCGATGATCCTGGGCTATGCCATCTGCGGCTTCATTGCCTTCATGATCATGCGCCAGCTCGGCGAAATGATCGTCGAAGAGCCGGTTGCCGGTTCCTTCAGCCACTTTGCCCACAAGTACTGGGGCGGTTTCGCCGGCTTCCTGTCGGGCTGGAACTGCTGGATCCTGTACATTCTGGTGGGCATGTCGGAGCTGACGGCCGTCGGCAAATACGTGCATTACTGGTGGCCGGAGATCCCGACCTGGGTCTCGGCCGCGGCGTTCTTCGTGCTGATCAACCTGATCAACCTGGCCAACGTCAAAGTGTTTGGTGAGGCCGAGTTCTGGTTTGCCATCATCAAGGTGGTGGCCATCGTCGGCATGATCGCCCTGGGCAGTTATCTGCTGGTCAGCGGCAGCGGCGGGCCACAGGCCTCGGTGACCAACCTGTGGGAGCACGGCGGTTTCTTCCCCCATGGTGTCGGTGGGTTGGTGATGGCCATGGCAATCATCATGTTCTCCTTCGGCGGCCTGGAAATGCTCGGCTTCACCGCCGCTGAAGCGGACCAGCCACGCACCGTGATCCCGAAAGCGATCAATCAGGTGATCTACCGCATCCTGATCTTCTACATCGGTGCGCTGGTCGTACTGTTGTCGCTGACTCCATGGGACAGCCTGCTGACCACCCTCAACGCCTCCGGAGATGCGTACAGCGGCAGCCCGTTCGTGCAGGTGTTCTCGATGCTGGGCAGCAACACCGCTGCGCATATCCTCAACTTCGTGGTCCTGACGGCGGCGCTGTCGGTGTACAACAGTGGCACCTACTGCAACAGCCGTATGCTGCTGGGCATGGCCGAGCAGGGCGACGCGCCCAAGGCCCTGGCGAAGATCGACAAGCGCGGTGTGCCAGTGCGTTCCATCCTCGCGTCGGCGGCGATTACCCTGGTCGCCGTGTTGATGAACTACCTGATCCCGCAACACGCGCTGGAACTGCTGATGTCCCTGGTGGTGGCCACGTTGGTGATCAACTGGGCGATGATCAGCTTCTCGCACTTCAAGTTCCGCCAACACATGAACCGTACCGGGCAGGTGCCATTGTTCAAGGCGCTGTGGTACCCGTACGGCAACTATGTGTGCCTGGCGTTCGTGGTGTTTATCCTGGTGATCATGCTGATGATTCCGGGGATCCAGGTGTCGGTGTACGCGATCCCGGTGTGGGTGGCGTTCATGTGGGTGTGTTACGGCATCAAGAACAAGCGCGTTGCGCAGCGAGCCTTGGAGGTGGCTGCTCCAGCAGTGAAGTGAGGCGTGCGTGAGATAAACCAAACCCGGCCTTGTGCCGGGTTTGTTGTTTCAGGAATGGGCGCGCGCATTCGCGTATCCTTGATTGCCCCCACAGAGGTTTCCGCTGCCCATGCTGGTGATTTCCAACAATGTCCACCTACCCGACGCCGAGATCGAGCTGACCGCCATTCGCGCCCAGGGCGCCGGTGGGCAGAACGTCAACAAGGTGTCGAGTGCGGTGCACCTGCGCTTTGATATCCCTGCGTCGTCGCTGCCCGAGTTCTACAAGGAGCGCTTGCTGGCGCTGCGCGATAGCCGCATCACCAGTGAAGGCGTGCTGGTGCTCAAGGCCCAGCAATACCGGACCCAGGAGCAGAATCGCGCGGATGCGTTGGAGCGTCTGGTGGAGTTGATCCTCAGCGCCACCAAGGTAGAGAAGAAACGCCGACCGACCAAGCCGACCCTGGGGTCGAAGAAGCGCCGCCTCGAATCCAAGACCAAGCGCGGCAGTATCAAGGCCGGGCGTGGCAAGGTCGACTTCTAGTCGCTACGCGCCTCGCGCGCCTTGGGTGCCTGACGGTACAGATACACGCTCAGCAACAGACCACCGAGGGCGGCAAGGGCGGCGAACAGGAAGATCGACGCAAAGCCGAAGCCGGCTGCCACAGCCCCGGCGAGTGGTCCGGTGATGCCCAGTGACAGATCGATGAACAGCGAGTAGGCGCCCACCGCCGAGCCGCGGCTGGACGCCGGCACCAGGTTGACGGCTTCGACGCCCAAGGCCGGAAACACCAGGGAAAAGCCGAACCCACTCAACGCCGCACCCGCCAGGGCCAGGTTTGCGTCCGGTGCCAGCCACAGCAGCAGCAGGCCGAGGATCTCCACTGACAAGCAGGCAATCGCCACGCGAAAACCGCCGATCCGGTTGATCAGGTTGCCGAACAACAACCGCGCGCCGATAAAGCTGGCGCCGAACAGGCTCAGGGCCCACACCGCGTTATCCCAATGCTGGGTGGTGTAATACAAGGTGATGAAGGTGGCGATGGTGCCAAAGCCGATGGAGCCCAGCGCCAAGGCGCAGCCGTGGGGCAATACGCGGCCCAGCACGTTCATGAAGGGCAGGCGCACGCCGGCAACAATCGGTGCGGCGACTTTGTTCCAGGCCAGCAGCAGGCCGACGATGGCCAGCAGGATGATGCTGACGCCCATGCTCCACAGTCCGAAGTTTTTTACCAGCAGTACCCCGAGCGGCGCGCCGACGGCCAGTGCGCCATAACTGGCGATGCCGTTCCATGAGATGACCTTGGCGGTATTCTCTGCGCCGACACGGCCAATCCCCCAGCCAATCGAGCCCGAACCCACCAGGCTTTCGGCGCTGCCAAGGACCAGGCGGCCGATCAACAGGCTGCCCAGGCTCAAGGCCGGCAGGCTGGCGAACCACGCAGCCAGCAGCATGAACACACCGCTCAAGCCGCAGCCCGCCAAACCGATCAACACCGCGCGCTTACTGCCAAGGTTATCGATGATTTTGCCCGCATACGGGCGGCTCAGCAGGGTGGCCAGGTATTGCACGCTGATCACCAGGCCGGCAATCACCGCGCCGTAACCCAGTTCACTATGGACATAGCCCGGCAATACGGCGAGGGGAATGCCGATGTTCAGGTAGCCAATGAAGGTGAACAACACGATGGAAACAACTTGCAGCGTGACCGCCATGGGGCGCTGGGTATCGGGCATGGGAGAGGTCCACTGTCGCGGCAGGTAAAGATAGGCTGCTAATGATACCGGTGGTTTGGCTCGCGCAGGGCGGTAAAACGCAAAAACCTCAACTCAGAAAGACGTCAGGCTTGGGTAGGGGCGAGCAATTGGGTGGTGACCAGAGCGGCCAGGGCGTTTTCCTGGGTGCCGAAACGCTTGAGCAGCAGCGCTTGTTTATCGGCGCTGAGGCGGTTCCAGATCTCGACCATCTGCAAGGCCGCGTCGAGTACAGCGGTGTCCGGGTTGTCGGGGAGGGTATCGGTCATGGCGGGCGTCTCGATTGATTCAGGCAGTGTGGAAAGCGCTCAAAGCTGCGCTTTCCACACGGTCTGGTACGGCGTCAGTCCTGGCTTTCGCTGTCGACTGGTTTTGCTTCTTTGGCCTCAGGCTGTTTGTCACTGGCCTGCTGCGGTGTTGGCTGCTCTGTTGGGTGCAGGCTTGGGAAGGGGAGATTAGGTATCTCGTGCATCGTCGTCGCTCCTCGCAAGGTCTGTTTTTTCAATCGCAGGTGATTCCGCGCTCTCAAAAAGCCTTGGCAGGATACAGCACTGCAAATGACAAAAAGATTTTAATGTCGGCAGATGGATGAACTTTCATCGTTTAAACGGTCGTTCGGTTAGAACGGCACCTTGCCCAGGATCATGTCGCGGTACATCACGAAATCCCCCAAAAGGCTGTAGAACGGGTGTTGAAAGGTCGCTGGGCGGTTCTTTTCGAAGAAGAAGTGGCCGATCCAGGCAAAGCTGTAACCGGCAATCGGCAAGGCGATCAACAGGAGAAGCGAACCTCTGCCAATGGCATACGCCAGAATGCCGATCACCAGCGTGGTGCCGATAAAATGCAGGCGTCGGCACGTGCTGTTGGCGTGCTCGGCCAGGTAATAGGGGTAGAACTCAGCAAAGCTGTTGAATCGCTTGACGTTTTCCACGGTGACCGGCCCTTTGATTGTTGTGCCGCCCAACAGATGTTCGGCGGGGAGCTTATTTGAGTCTAGAGTGATCAGTGGTAACAGCCAGTGACAATAGATGCCACTTTAGTATCCTTGGCTTCCTGGCTGCCGTTTGAGCCTGCTTTATTAAGAAGACGCCATGAGCGAACGAACAACTTCTGCAAGCTGGGCGATGGGGATAGTCAAGGCATTGGAAATGGACGGCCTGGATTGCCGCGCCTTGTTCAAGCAGCTCGGCCTCGACTACGCCGCCCTGAACGATCCCGATGCGCGGTTCCCGCAGGATTCCATGACCCGCCTGTGGCAGCGGGCGGTGGAGCTGTCGGGCAACCCGGCGATCGGCCTGAACATGGGCAAAGTGGTGCGCCCGGCGTCGTTTCATGTGGCCGGTTATGCGCTGATGTCCAGCAATACCCTCGCCGAAGGCTTCATGCGCCTGGTGCGCTACCAGCGGATTATCGCCGAGAGTGCCGACCTGAGTTTCCGGCTGATCCCCGAAGGTTATGCACTGATTCTGACGGTACACGGTGACCACCTGCCGCCCACCCGGCAAAGTGCCGAAGCCTCGCTGGCCAGTGCCTTGGCCCTGTGCGGCTGGCTGACCGGCCGCACGCTGCAGCCGCGCAAAGTGGTGCTGCAAGGTGAGCAACCGGTGGACCTGGCCCCGTACAAACAAGCTTTCCATGCGCCGCTGGAGTTCAATGCGCCCTATGACGCGCTGATTTTCGAACGGGCCGACATGGACGCTCCGCTGCCCACGGCCAATGAAGCCATGGCCCTGCTGCATGACCGCTTTGCCGGTGAATACCTGGCGCGTTTCTCGGAAAGCCGCGTGACCCACAAGGCGCGGCAGGTGTTGTGCCGCCTGTTGCCCCAGGGCGAGCCCAAGCGTGAAGTGGTAGCCCAGACGCTGCACTTGTCCCAGCGCACTTTGCAGCGTCGCTTGCAGGAGGAGGGCACCAGCTTCCAGACCCTGCTTGATGACACCCGTCGCGAACTGGCCGAGCAATATCTGGCGCAACCCAGCATGACCCTGCTGGAAATTGCCTACCTCCTGGGCTTTGCCGACCCGAGCAACTTCTTCCGCGCGTTTCGACGCTGGTTTGATGCCACGCCCGGCGAATACCGGGCGCGGTTGCTGGAAGTGTCGGGCGTCAGTGGCGCCAAAACGCCGGAATGCACAGAACAAAGACCGTAATGATCTCCAGTCGGCCGAGCAGCATGCCCAGCGACAGGATCCACTTGGCCGCATCCGGCAGGCTGGCGAAATTACCCGCCGGGCCAATGGTTTCGCCCAGGCCCGGGCCCACGCCCGAGACGGTACTCGCGGCACCGGTCAAGGCAGTCATCCAGTCCAGGCCGAGCAGCGACAAGGCCAGGGCAATGGCGCAGATGGTGATGGCGAAGAAGAACGAAAAGGTCAGGATCGAGCGTACGATCTCTTCGTCGAGACGGTGGCCGTTGTACTTCTGCTTGATCACCGCACGTGGGTGAATCAGCTGGTTCAAGTTGGCCTTGAGCAGGATATAGGCGACCTGGAACCGGAAGATCTTGATCCCGCCCGCCGTGGAGCCCGAGCAGCCGCCGATAAAACCGAGGTAGAAGAACAGCATCAGGGAGAAATTGCCCCAGAGGCTGTAGTCCCCCAGTGCAAACCCCGTGGTCGTCACCACTGACGTGACGTTCAGCGCCACATGACGCAGTGCGTCCAGCCAGTGCAGGTTGGTGGTCCACCAGTACCAGGTGCCGAGCACCAGCCAGGTCACGATCAACAAACCGAGCAGGCCTTGAACCTGTTGGTCCTTGATCAGCGCCCGACGGTTGCCGCGCAACGTGGCCACATACAGGGTGAACGGCAAGCTGCCGAGGATCATCACCACCACCGCCACCCAGTGCACCGCCGGTTGTTTCCAGTGCGCCAGGGACTCATCGGAGGTGGAGAACCCGCCCGTGGAGATCGCCGACATCGCGTGGTTGATCGCATCGAACAAGCCCATGCCGGCCCACCAGAACGCCAGGCTGCCGAGGATGGTGATGCCCACGTAGGCCGCCACGATCAGCCGCGCCACCATGTGCGAGCGGGGCATGACCTTTTCCGAGCGGTCCGAGGACTCGGTCTGGAACAGGCGCATGCCACCGATGCGCAGCAGCGGCAGGATCGCTACTGCCATGCCGATAAAGCCGATACCGCCCAGCCAGTGCAGCAGCGAACGCCACATTAGGATACCCGGCGACATCGCGTCCAGGCCGCTCAGCACCGTGGAGCCGGTGGCGGTGATGCCTGACATGCTTTCAAAAAACGAATCGGTGTAGCTGATGTGCTGGGTCAGCAGGAATGGCAGCGCGGCGAAGATGCACACCACCACCCAGCTTGTCACGGTCAGCAGGTACATGTCCCGCGGGCGCAGGTGCACATGCTCGGGACGGCCGGGAATCACCAGGGCCAGGCCGGCGATAAAAGTGATCATGCTGGCCCACAGGAACGACGGCAGGTCGCTGGTGCGTTCGAAGATCACCAGGGTGGCCATGGGCACGACCATCGCGATCGCGAGGGTGATCAGGAAGATGCCGATGATGAAACCGATGATGCGCAGGGTCGGCAACGCCATGAAATTCGCTCGGATGTTTGAGGTGGCGCCATTCTACCTGCGGTGCAGGTCTTGTAAACCGAGGGCGTGGTATCCGCAGACCCTGTAGGAGCCGGCTTGCCGGCGAAAAACCTACAGGCGCCGCGTCTCCCCGATTTCCCGCGTCATCGTTCACGACCATCGCTGGCAAGCCAGCTCCTACAGGGGAGGGGATGGCAGGCATAAAAAAGGCGACCCGAAGGCCGCC
This sequence comes from Pseudomonas sp. NS1(2017), assembly GCF_002269425.1. Classification (NCBI taxonomy): domain Bacteria; kingdom Pseudomonadati; phylum Pseudomonadota; class Gammaproteobacteria; order Pseudomonadales; family Pseudomonadaceae; genus Pseudomonas; species Pseudomonas sp. NS1(2017). The sequence continues at coordinate 6,563,631 of NZ_CP022960.1, read as the reverse complement.
TTTTCAACACTGTACTGATCAGAATTCGTGATCAGCGCTGTCCGGGTTCAGGTCGCTGATGCCCAGCTTGCCCGCCGCCGCTTCGATCGAACCGGTCTGCTTGACCAGTGCCGCGATGGCGTCACGCACGATCTGGTTACCGGCATCGTTACCGGCAGCGATCAATTGGTCGTAGTGCTCACCTTTGCCCGCGTGGTCAACCATGACCTGAATCTTCGCTTCGGTGGCCGCCAGGTCCGCTTTCAGTGCGGTGTCGGCTGCCGGGTCGGCCTTGGCCACCAGGGACGACAGGCTGGCGCCGGTCATTTTGGTGCCGTCGACGCGGGTGTACTCGCCCAGGTAGACGTTGCGGATGCCCTTGGCGTCGTAGAAGTGCGAGTTGTGGGTGTTGTCGCTGAAGCAGTCCTGCTCGTCTTCCGGCGAGTTGGCTTCCAGGGAAACCTTCATGCGCTCACCGGCCAGTTCGCCCAGGGACAGGCTGCCCATGCCGAACAGCATTTTGCGCAGGCCGTCGGTGGCAGGTTCTGCCTCCAGGGTGGCGCGGTAGTTGTCTTCGACGTTGGGTTTCCAGTTGCCGACCATTTCTTCCAGGTCGCTGACCAGCAGTTGGGTCACAGCGCTCAGGTAGGCGCGGCGACGTTCGTTGTGGCCGCCGGTGGCGCCGTCGCCGGTCAGGTAGTCCGACGCAGGACGGTTGCCGGCGCCTGGGCCGGTGCCGTTCAGGTCCTGGCCCCAGAGCAGGAATTCGATAGCGTGGTAGCCGGTGGCGACGTTGGCCTCGGAACCGCCCAGCTCGTTGAGGCTGGCGAGTTTTTCCGGGGTGATGTCTTTCACGTCGACCTTGTCTTCGCCGACCTGGATTTCGTTGTTGGCGATGATGTTTGCGGTGGCGCCTGGGTTACCCAAGGCGTGTTCGTAGGACTTGTCGACGTAGTCGATCAGGCCTTCGTCCAGCGGCCATGCGTTCACCTGGCCTTCCCAGTCGTCGATGATGGTGTTGCCGAAGCGGAACACTTCACTTTGCAGGTAAGGAACGCGGGCGGCGATCCAGGCGGTGCGCGCGACTTTCAGGGTTTCGTCGTTCGGTTTGGCGAGGAATGCGTCGATCGCGGTTTGCAGGGTTTTCGCGGTGGACTCGGCATCGCTGTAGACCGCGAACACCATGTCAGCGTAATGCGCGACCACGGCCTTGGCGGCGGCTTCGTCGACCTGGCCGGCAGGCGTGGCAGCCGCTGGAGCGGTAGTGCTGGCAGCCGGGGTCGGCGCCTGGGGCGCGGCGGCCTTGTCTTTACCTTCGCCGCAACCGGCGAGAGAAATGGCAATGGCCAGCAGACTGGCGGTGGCCAGGGGCATACGAATCATGGCGAACATCCTGCTTCGGTTGTTGATGGGGCGCGCGGGGGAGCGCAAAAACTGCGACATAATGCGAAAGATTTGCATTTTGTGTAAAGGGTTATACGCGGGAAATATTCAGTATCGTTTTGCCATGTCAGAGAATCATCGCGTTATTGCGCTGCGACTGCTTCAAAAAAGCCGCCAGCTCCCGGGCCGGCAAGGGTTTGCTGTAGTGGTAACCCTGACCTTCATGGCAGCCTTCGGAGATGATGTAGGCCTCCTGCTCAGCGGTTTCCACGCCTTCGGCGATCACTTGCATGCCCAGGCTTTTGCCCAGTTGGATGATCGCCCGCACAATGGTGGCGTCATCATCATCATCCAGCAGGTCCTGCACGAAGCTCTTGTCGATCTTGATCTTGTCCAGTGGCAGGCTTTTTAGATAGCTGAGGGATGAGTAGCCGGTGCCGAAGTCATCAATCGCAATCAATGCCCCGGAACGGCGCAGGCTCAGCAGGTGCTGGGCGGCGGTGCTGATGTCTTCCATCAGGCCGGTCTCGGTGACTTCCAGTTCCAGGCTGCGCGGCGGCAGGCGGTAGATTTGCATCAGGTTGTTGACCACCCGCGGCAACTCGGTGTGGTGCAACTGCACGGTGGACAGGTTGACCGCCATGCGCAGCTCGGTGAAGCCCAGGTCATGCCATTCGCGCAACTGCCGGCAGGCCTGATCCAGCACCCATTCGCCAATCGGGATGATGGTGCCGTTCTGCTCGGCCAAGGGGATAAACAGATCCGGCGGCACCAGGCCGTGTTCCGGGTGCTGCCAGCGGATCAGCGCTTCCACGCCGACCACATGGTGATCGCGGTAGCTGATCTGCGGTTGGTACACCAGGTGGAACTGGTCGCGGCTGAGGGCGTCGCGCAGGTCTTTTTCCAGCTCACGGCGACGGCGCATTTCGCTGTCGACGCTGGCGATGTAGAACTGATAGCGGTTGCGCGAACGGGTTTTGGCCAGGGTCATGGTCTGTTCGGCTTTCTGCAGCAGCTTTTCAGTGCTGTCGCCGTCTTCCGGGAACAGGGTGATGCCGATGGTGGCTCGCAGGCGGATTCCTTCATGTTCCAGGGCAAACTCCGCTTCCAGGTCATCCAGGATGCTTTGCGCCAGTTCGGCGGCCTCGTAGGGCTGGTCGATATCGGCCTGCACCAGGGCGAACTGGTCGCCGCCCAGCCGGGCCAGGGCGCCGAGGCGTCCGCTGTGAGCGCGCAAACGATCGGCCAGGGCCAGCAGCAGTTTGTCGCCGGCCTGGTAGGTGAACTGCTCGTTGACGCTTTTGAAGTCATCCAGCCCTACGCACAACACGGCCACCCGGCGTTGGCGGCGGCCGGCGTCGATGAGGATCTTATCCAGTTGCTCCTGCAGCTTCTGGCGGTTCGGCAGACCTGTCAGGAAATCGTACTGGGCCATGCGCAGCAGGCTGCTTTCGGCTTCATGGCGCAGGTGGGTATTGCGTTCGATAGATTCGAGCAACTGGTTGGCGGTATTGATCCACAGCCCCAGCTCGTTGCGCTCGTGACCCTTGAGCTGCGGGATCTTGTGTTCGCTGGGGCGGTCCGGGTTGATTGAGGTCAGGTGCTCGATGATCCGCGACAGCGGCTTGGTCAGTAGCCAGTGATAGACGAGGTACAGCACCAGGCCCATCGCCAGGGCGCGCAACACCCCGGAAATAAAGATGATCACCGAGCTGACAATAAACCCCTTGCCGTAGGTGGCCGTGTCGAGGGTGATGCTCAGATCACCGTAATACTCGCTGTAGGGGCCTTTGCCGACCAATGCGGTGGTGAACGTGCGTTCCTGGCCGAGAATCAGGTCGGTCAGCCAACGGCTCGGCGATTGCTGCAGGGCGCGGCTTTTTTCGGCGAGCATGGTTTCGTTGGGATGGCCGATGGACGCCATGCGCACCGCGTCATCCTGGAACAGGCCCTCAATCACTTGCATGCCCATCTCGCGGTCCAGGCTGTAGACGGCCTGGGTCGAGGGGTCGCGAAACATGTCGAGGATGCGCTGGGCATCGCCGGCCACGGCCTGGCGCGTCTTGTAGGCATCGAAAACGATCTGCGCCACGCTCAGCGCCACGCCCACGATCAATGCCGACAGCAGCACAACCCGTAGCAACTTCACCGACAAGCTGTTCTTGAGTTCCAGCTTCAAAGGGTCATTCCTTGTTCCATGCGGGTAGCCTCAATATGCCATGAGTATTGGCAATCTGGTGAGGGCAGTCAAAGGGACATTGGGGGATAGGCTCAATTGAGTTTTTGGCGCGAGGGGTTTGGGAGGGATCAAGAAGGGGCGGTGCGTGTCAGAGGGCGCCAAGGCGCTAAGGCCAGGTTGTTTAGAAGGCCGGGCGGGCCGGCCTTCCAGGGTGAGGTGCCCGGAGTCAGTCGTAAGTAATCTGAGCTTGTGACTGCACCCCGGTATCTCCTGGTTTTTGTGCTGCGTCAGGAAACTTGTTCAGCAGTTTGCCTGCCAGGTCCATGCCACCCTTTATCAGATCCATGCCTTTATCAAGAAGGCCCGAAACCATGGGGACTGCGCCTGCCGCCAACGAAATAGGATCCATAGTGATTCTCCACATTTGATTAAGAGGTTTATTCCTCCCGCGACTTGAGTGGAGATGTTTCCAGGATGGGTTCCATGATTCTTCGCTCGCCGTGTGAAATGACGCGCATAAAAAAACCCGGCATTCGCCGGGCTCTTTCTACTACTGCAAGCGTTGCTTAGGCAGTGAAGGTCTTGCCTTCGAACTGCTCAGCCACGAACTTCCAGTTGACCAGGTTCCAGAACGCTTCCACGTACTTTGGACGCACGTTGCGGTAGTCGATGTAGTAGGCGTGTTCCCAGACGTCGCAGGTCAGCAGCGGGGTGTCGCCGTTGGTCAGCGGGTTGCCGGCGCCGATGGTGCTGGCCAGGGCCAGGGAACCGTCAGCCTTTTTCACCAGCCAGCCCCAACCGGAACCGAAGGTGCCGACGGACGTCTTGGTGAACTCTTCCTTGAACTTGTCGAACGAACCGAACGCAGCGTTGATGGCTTCAGCCAGCGCGCCGGTTGGTTGACCACCGGCGTTTGGCGCCAGGCAGTTCCAGTAGAAGGTGTGGTTCCAGACCTGAGCGGCGTTGTTGAAGATGCCGCCCGAAGAGGATTTGACGATCTCTTCCAGGGTCTTGCCTTCGAACTCGGTGCCTGGCACCAGGTTGTTCAGGTTCACGACGTAGGTGTTGTGGTGCTTGTCGTGGTGATATTCCAAGGTTTCCTTGGAGATGTGCGGCTGCAGGGCATCGTGTGCGTAGGGCAGCGGCGGCAATTCGAAAGCCATGATGATTCTCCTAATCAGGTCAGTTGCGGTGAGCGCAAGGCCGATCACGGGCGGCCAAACAAGCGCCGGGGAGTTTGTACTCTTTGCGGCGCAGGGTCCGGATCATAGCACCGGGGGTGCGGCAAAACCACGCAACAACTGTGTGGGATAGAGGTTCCAGAGCGTTTTGGAATATTCCTCAGGCGCTGATCAGTTGATAGGCCACGCTGAACATCATTACGGCCACCAACAGGTCCAGCAAACGCCAGGTAGCCGGGCGTGCCAGCCAGGGTGCCAGCCACGCCGCGCCGAGTGCCAGGGTGGCGAACCACAGGAACGACGCGCTGGCGGCACCGGCCACGTAGGCGCCGGGCTCGGTCTGTTGGGCGCCGAGTGAGCCGATCAGCAACACGGTGTCCAGGTACACGTGCGGGTTGAGCAGGGTCACGGCCAGTGCGCTCAGCATCACCGCGCGCAGTGAGCGCACCTTGAGATTGTCACCTTGGTCCAGGCTTTGTTTCGAAAACGCCCGGCGCAGTGCACACGCGCCGTACCAGATCAGGAACGCCGCGCCGCCCCAGCGGGCCACCGCCAGCAGCACCGGGCTTTGCGCCAGCACCGTCGCCAGGCCGAACACCCCGGCGGCCACCAACAGGGCATCACACACCACGCACAGCGCGGCTACTGGCAGGTGATGTTCACGACGCAGGCTCTGCGCCAGTACAAAGGCATTCTGAGTGCCAATGGCCATGATCAGGCCCAGCGCCACCAGCAAACCATTCAGATAACTCTGCCACATAGCGTTTACTCCGCGTCTGCTGCCAGTTGCCGCAACACCTGCAGAGCGCGCTCGGCATCGGTACGCCCGACGAACAGGTGGTCGTGGTAATAGCCGGCAATCACATTGCAACTGATGCCGGCCTGGCCCAGCGCACTGGCGAAGGCGGCGGTGAGGCCCACGGCTTCCAGGGCCGAATGCACGTTCAAGGTGATCCACGCGGCGACGTAGTCAAATGCCAGGCCGGCCTGTTCCGCGTGTTGGCGTTCAACGATCAGGGTCAGGCCTTCCTGCTCGCGAAAGCTGCCGATCACTTCGCAGCCGGCAGGGATGCGGTTGTCGGGCACGGTGCAGAACACATAGTCGCCGTCATTGAGCTGGGGGCTCATGCTGCGCAGCAGGGTTGCCAGGGCGGTTTCGCCAGCCATGTGGGGTTCCTTATAAAGAGAGACGCGATGCTGGCTATTCTCAGGGGGCAGGCTGTATAAGAAAAACCAATATTGCTGATCGCTCATTAGAGAAACTGATGTTCGACTATAAATTGCTCTCTGCCCTGGCGGCCGTGGTGGAACAGGCAGGCTTTGAACGCGCCGCCCAAGTGCTGGGACTGTCGCAATCGGCAATCTCCCAACGCATCAAGTTGCTGGAGGCACGTATTGGCCAGCCGGTACTGGTACGGGCCACACCGCCGACGCCCACCGATATCGGCCGGCGCCTGCTCAACCATGTGCAACAGGTGCGCTTGCTGGAGCGTGACCTGCAAAGCCAGGTGCCGGCGCTGGATGAGGAAGGTATGCCTGAGCGCCTGCGCATCGCGTTGAACGCCGACAGCCTTGCCACCTGGTGGGCCGAGGCCGTCAGTGGCTTTTGCGCCGAACAGCACCTGCTGCTGGACCTGGTGGTGGAAGACCAGACCGTCGGCCTCAAACGCATGCGCGCGGGTGAGGTAGCGGCTTGTATCTGCGCCAGCGAGCGTCCGGTGGCGGGCGCGCGCAGCTTGTTGCTGGGCGCCATGCGCTATCGGGCGCTGGCCAGCCCGGCGTTTATCGCCCGGCATTTTCCCCAGGGCGTACGTGCGGATCAACTGGCGCGCACCCCGGCATTGGTGTTCGGGCCGGATGATTTCCTGCAGCACCGCTACCTGGCCTCCCTCGGTGTGGACGGCGGTTTCGAGCATCATTTATGCCCATCGTCCGAAGGCTTTATCCGCCTGACAGAGGCGGGCCTGGGCTGGGGGCTGGTGCCGGAATTGCAGGTTCGCGACCAGCTGGAAAAGGGCATATTGGTCGAGTTATTGCCAGATAAGCCCATCGATGTGCCGTTGTACTGGCATCATTGGCGCAGTGGCGGGCAACTGTTGGGCTTGCTGACCGACCATCTGGCCCAGGCCTGTGGTCAATGGTTGGTGCCGTTGGAGTGATGGCGCGCGTCAAGGCAACAGCGATGAAAAACGAAAGAACATGGGGTAATACATGAAGATTCTGGTCACCGGCGCAAGCGGCTTCATTGGCGGACGCTTTGCGCGTTTCGCCCTGGAGCAGGGCCTGGACGTGCGGGTCAACGGGCGACGTGCCGAAGGTGTGGAGCACCTGGTCAGGCGCGGCGCCGAGTTTATCCAGGGTGATCTGAATGACGCCGACCTGGTGCGCCACCTGTGCCGCGACGTCGAAGCCGTGGTGCATTGCGCCGGTGCCGTCGGCTTGTGGGGCAAGTATCAGGACTTTTACCAAGGCAACGTGCTGGTCACCGAAAACGTCGTCGAGGCCTGCCTCAAGCAGCACGTCGGGCGTTTGGTGCACCTGTCGTCGCCCTCCATTTACTTCGACGGTCGCGACCACCTGGGCCTGACCGAAGAGCAAGTGCCAAAGCGCTTCAAGCACCCTTATGCCGCCACCAAATACCTGGCCGAGCAGAAGGTGTTCGGTGCCCAGGAGTTTGGCCTCGAAGTGATTGCCTTGCGCCCGCGATTCGTCACGGGCGCCGGCGACATGAGCATTTTCCCGCGCCTGCTGAACATGCAGCGCAAGAACCGCCTGGCCATCGTCGGCGACGGCCTGAACAAGGTCGATTTCACCAGCGTGCACAACCTCAACGAAGCGCTGCTCAGCAGTTTGCTCGCGCCGGGCTCCGCGCTGGGCCGGGCCTACAACATCAGCAACGGTGCGCCGGTGCCCGTGTGGGATGTGGTGAATTATGTGATGCGTCAAATGCAACTGCCCCAGGTGACGCGCTACCGGTCCTACGGTTTGTCCTACAGCGTGGCGGCGCTCAACGAAGCGTTTTGTGCGATGTGGCCCGGGCGTCCGGAACCGTCACTGTCGCGCCTGGGCATGCAAGTGATGAACAAAGATTTCACCCTCGACATCAGCCGCGCCAGGCATTATCTGGACTATGAGCCCAAAGTCAGCCTGTGGACCGCCCTCGACGAGTTTTGCAGTTGGTGGAAAGCCCAGGACCCGGGGTTCAAGTAAGCACACAAGCGGCAACACTTCGGGAACCGAATCTGGCGTTCCGGGTCGATCAGTGCGCCGGGAACGCGGTTTATACTCCCGTCGCTAGCCACTTCACCGATTCAGGGTTGATACATGCGCAACGATGCTAAAGACGACTTCGACAACGTTCCCAGCCTGCGGGCCGATGTCGGGGATGACGATGATTTCGAATCCACCCCAGCCACCTCGGTGCGCTCGCGCAACCCCCAGGTGGTCAAGGTCAAGAGCGCCAGCACCGGGCCATTGTGGGCCTTGATCGGCGCGCTGCTGATCGCCTTTGCGGGCCTGGCCTGGTGGAGCTTCCAGCAGATCTCCCTGATGGGCCAGCAGTTGGTGGCTACCCAGGAAAGCTTCGCGCGCATCAGCGAGGAAGCGGCGGGGCGCCTGCAGGACATTTCCGGCAAGGTGGTGGCCAGCGAGGCCAGCGTCAACAACGGCAGCGAAGCGCTGAAACTGCAGATCAAGCAACTTGAAAGCCAGTTGCTGGAGCAGGGCAAGCAGCAAGTCGGCGTGGCCGGACAAGCCACCGAGTTGGATAAGCGTCTGGCGCAAATGACCGCCAGCACCACCGACCTGTCCAATGCCAACAGCAAGCTGCAGGGCCAGGTCCAGGCGTTGACCGACGCCGTGGCGACACTTAAAGCGTCGCAAGGTGATGTCGGCAAGCGTGATACTGAAATCAAGGAGCTTTCCGCTGACGTGGCCGCCTTGAAGAAACAGGGCAACCCGAGTGCCGCCATCGCCCGTATAGAGCAGGACCTTGTGGTGCTCAAGAGCGCCCAGGAGAACCAGCCGGCCAATAGCGATGCACCGACCAATAAAGAGTTCGACGTGTTCCGCATCCAGACCACGCGCAACATCACCACGTTGCAAAGCCAGGTGCAGAATCTGAACCAGCAACTTAACGCGCCGGCGAAGATCACCCCTCTCGGCCAATAAGGGTGTAACGGAAATGTCACCGCTTGGTGACATTTCCCATCCCCTTCGTTACTTGCCGTCACCGCGCCCTTGTTTAGACTCCGGTCATCCCACAAAAAACAATAAGGGCTACCCATGACCACGCAACCACTGCCTGCCAGCAGTTGGCTGAACGCGCCTGCCCATCACGCCTGGCTCGCCGCAGAAGGCCAGCGCCTGCTGGCATTTGCCAAGGCGTCCCGACTGCCCGACGGCTTTGGCAACCTGGACGACAAAGGCCAATTGCCAGCCGATGCTCACGCCGAAACCATGAACACCGCCCGCATGACCCACAGCTTCGCCATGGCTCACGCCCTGGGTTTGCCGGGATATGCCGATCTGGTTGCACATGGCGTTGCTGCCCTCAGTGGCCCGCTGCGTGACAGTGAACACGGTGGCTGGTTTGCCACGCCCCACGCCCTCGATGGCAACCGTGGCAAGGCCGCCTACCTGCATGCGTTTGTTGCCCTGGCCGCCAGCTCGGCGGTGGTGGCTGGCGCGCCCGGCGCGCACACTCTTCTGACCGACGCCGTCCATATCATCGACCAGTTTTTCTGGAGCGAGGAGGAGGGCGTAATGCTCGAATCGTTCGCCCAGGACTGGAGCGGCGTTGAAGCCTATCGCGGCGCCAACAGCAACATGCACGCCACCGAAGCCTTCCTCGCGCTGGCCGATGTGACCGGCGATACTCGCTGGCTGGACCGGGCGTTGCGCATCGTCGAGCGGGTTATCCACATCCACGCGGCGGGCAACCAGTTCATGGTGATCGAACATTTCGACACGCACTGGCAACCTTTGCTCGGTTACAACGAAGACAACCCCGCCGACGGCTTCCGCCCCTACGGCATCACCCCCGGCCACGGTTTTGAGTGGGCGCGACTGGTGTTGCACCTGGAAGCCGCGCGCTTGCAAGCCGGGCTCGCCACCCCCGAGTGGCTGGTGACCGACGCCAAAGGCCTGTTCGCCAGCGCCTGCGAATACGCCTGGTCCGTGGATGGTGCCCCTGGCATTGTCTACACCCTCGACTGGAACCAGCGCCCGGTGGTGCGCGAACGCCTGCACTGGACCCACGCCGAAGCCAGCGCCGCAGCCCAGGCCTTGCTCAAACGCACCGGCGAGTTGCACTACGAAACCTGGTACCGGCGTTTCTGGGAGTTCTGCGAAACCCACTTCATCGACCGTCTCCACGGCAGTTGGCACCACGAACTCAGTCCACACAACCAACCCAGCAGCAATATCTGGGGTGGCAAGCCGGACCTGTACCATGCCTGGCAAGCGGTATTGCTGCCTGCGCTGCCGCTGGCGCCAAGCATGGCCAGTGCCATCGGGGCTGGGCGCTATGTCACCAGTTGGTGACATTTGTGCATCCCTTTGTTACCTGCGCCTGAAAAATCCATGTTTAAACTCCGTGCAGCGCAAGCCTAAGACTTGCATGCATAACAACAAGAAAAGGTACTCAGATGAACGCGATTAATCGCCTCGCCGTTGCTATTTCCATTGCCTCGTTGTTTCCCCTCAGTGCATTTGCCGCCGACTCGAAAGGGACGGTTGAAGTTGTGCATTGGTGGACCTCGGGCGGTGAGAAGGCGGCCGTAGATGTCCTGAAGGCCCAAGTTGAGAAAGATGGCTTCGTCTGGAAAGACGGCGCCGTCGCAGGTGGCGGTGGCGCCACCGCCATGACCGTGCTGAAAAGCCGCGCGGTCGCCGGCAACCCGCCCGGTGTTGCCCAGATCAAAGGCCCTGACATTCAGGAATGGGCGTCCACCGGCCTGCTCGACACCGACGTGCTCAAAGACGTCGCCAAAGAAGAGAAGTGGGACTCCCTGCTCGACAAGAAAGTCTCCGACACCGTGAAGTACGAAGGTGACTACGTCGCCGTACCGGTCAACATCCACCGCGTGAACTGGCTGTGGATCAACCCGGAAGTCTTCAAGAAAGCCGGTATCACCAAGAACCCGACCACCCTCGAAGAATTCTACGCAGCCGGCGACAAGCTGAAAGCCGCGGGCTTCATTCCGCTCGCTCACGGTGGCCAGCCTTGGCAGGACAGCACCGTGTTCGAAGCGGTCGTGTTGTCGGTGATGGGTGCCGATGGCTACAAGAAAGCCCTGGTTGACCTGGATAACGCTGCGCTGACCGGTCCGGAAATGGTCAAGTCGCTGACCGAACTGAAGAAAGTCGCGACCTACATGGACGTCGACGGTAAAGGCCAGGACTGGAACCTCGAAGCGGGCAAGGTCATCAACGGCAAGGCCGGCATGCAGATCATGGGTGACTGGGCCAAGTCCGAATGGACCGCGGCCAAGAAAGTCGCCGGCAAGGACTACGAGTGCGTAGCTTTCCCTGGCACCGACAAAGCCTTCACCTACAACATCGACTCCCTGGCGGTGTTCAAGCAGAAAGACAAAGGCACCGCTGCTGGCCAGCAGGACATTGCCAAAGTCGTACTGGGTGAAAACTTCCAGAAAGTGTTCAGCATCAACAAGGGGTCGATCCCTGTTCGCAACGACATGCTGAACAAAATGGATTCCTATGGCTTCGACTCCTGCGCCCAGACCGCAGCCAAGGACTTCCTGGCAGACGCCAAGACCGGCGGCCTGCAGCCAAGCATGGCGCACAACATGGCCACTACCCTGGCGGTGCAAGGTGCGTTCTTTGATGTCGTGACCAACTACATCAACGACCCGAAAGCCGACCCGGCCGACACCGCCAAGAAGTTGGGCGCTGCGATCAAGTCTGCCAAGTAACACAACCCATCTGTAGGAGCGAGCTTGCTCGCGAAAAACTCAAGATCACCGCGTTCATCCTGTATGCACGCGTTATCGTTGAAGTCCTTCGCGAGCAAGCTCGCTCCTACAGGGGGCGGTTCATCTGCTAGTCCTTTTTCCCTGTACTGGATTTTCCCATGAGTTCTGTTGCTGTGTTCAGCAAAGCCTCGCCGTTCGATGCACTGCAGCGCTGGCTACCCAAACTGGTGCTGGCGCCCAGCATGTTCATCGTGCTGGTGGGCTTCTACGGCTACATCCTGTGGACGTTTGTGCTGTCGTTCACCAATTCCACATTCCTGCCCACCTACAAATGGGCGGGCCTTGCGCAATACGCGCGGTTGTTCGACAACGACCGCTGGTGGGTAGCGAGCAAGAACCTGGCCGTGTTTGGCGGGATGTTCATCGGTATCACGCTGGTTATCGGCGTAACCCTGGCGATCTTCCTCGACCAGAAAATCCGTCGCGAAGGCTTTATCCGCACCATTTACCTGTACCCGATGGCGCTCTCGATGATCGTCACCGGTACGGCCTGGAAATGGCTGCTCAACCCAGGCATGGGCCTGGACAAACTCCTGCGTGACTGGGGCTGGGAAGGTTTCCGTCTCGACTGGCTGATCGACCCGGATCGCGTGGTCTACTGCCTGGTGATCGCTGCCGTCTGGCAAGCCTCGGGCTTTATCATGGCGATGTTCCTGGCTGGCCTGCGCGGTGTCGATCAATCCATCGTGCGTGCTGCACAGATCGATGGCGCGAGCCTGCCGCGCATCTACTGGAGCGTGGTGTTGCCCAGCCTGCGTCCGGTGTTCTTCAGTGCGGTGATGATCCTGGCGCACATTGCGATCAAGAGCTTCGACCTGGTAGCAGCGATGACGGCTGGCGGCCCGGGCTACTCGTCCGACCTGCCGGCGATGTTCATGTACTCGTTCACCTTCAGCCGTGGCCAGATGGGCATGGGTTCGGCCAGTGCCATCCTGATGCTCGGTGCGATCCTCGCGATCATCGTGCCTTACCTCTACTCCGAGCTGAGGACCAAACGTAATGACTAGTCTCGCCTCCAAATCACCCATCAGCCTGAGTCGCATCGCGATCTACGCGGTGCTGATCCTCGCCGTGCTGCTGTACCTGGTGCCGCTGGTGGTGATGCTGCTCACCAGCTTCAAGACCCCGGAAGACATCAGCTCCGGCAACCTGCTGAGCTGGCCGACCGTGGTCACCGGCATCGGCTGGGTCAAGGCCTGGGCCACGGTAGACGGTTACTTCTGGAACTCGATCAAGATCACCGTTCCGGCCGTACTGATCTCCACCGCCATCGGTGCATTGAACGGTTATGTGCTGTCGTTCTGGCGCTTCAAAGGCTCGCAGCTGTTCTTCGGCCTGCTGTTGTTCGGCTGCTTCCTGCCGTTCCAGACCGTGCTGCTGCCGGCGTCGTTCACCCTCGGCAAGATGGGCCTGGCCAGCACCACCACCGGCCTGGTGTTTGTGCACGTGGTCTACGGCCTGGCGTTCACCACGCTGTTCTTCCGTAACTACTACGTGAGCATTCCGGATGCGCTGATCAAGGCCGCGCGTTTGGACGGTGCAGGTTTCTTCACCATCTTCCGTCAGATCATTCTGCCGATGTCGACCCCGATCATCATGGTCTGCCTGATCTGGCAGTTCACCCAGATCTGGAACGACTTCCTGTTCGGCGTGGTGTTCTCCAGTGGTGACTCCCAGCCCATCACGGTGGCGCTGAACAACCTGGTCAACACCAGCACCGGGGCCAAGGAATATAACGTGGATATGGCGGCGGCGATGATCGCCGGGCTGCCGACCCTGCTGGTCTATGTGATCGCAGGCAAGTATTTCGTGCGCGGCCTCACGGCCGGCGCGGTCAAGGGGTAATCATGGCTACGCTTGAACTTCGCAATGTAAACAAGACCTATGGCGCCGGCCTGCCCGACACCTTGAAGAACATCGAACTGTCGATCAAGGAAGGCGAATTCCTGATCCTGGTCGGCCCTTCGGGGTGCGGCAAATCCACGCTGATGAACTGCATCGCCGGTCTTGAGACCATCACCGGTGGCGCGATCATGATCGGCGACCAGGACGTGAGCGGCATGAGCCCCAAGGACCGTGACATCGCCATGGTGTTCCAGTCCTACGCGCTGTACCCGACCATGAGCGTGCGCGAGAACATCGAGTTCGGCCTCAAGATCCGCAAGATGCCCCAGGCCGATATCGACGCCGAAGTGGCGCGCGTGGCCAAGCTGTTGCAGATCGAACACCTGCTCAACCGCAAGCCAGGCCAGCTCTCTGGCGGCCAGCAACAGCGCGTGGCCATGGGCCGTGCCCTGGCGCGTCGGCCGAAGATCTACCTGTTCGACGAACCGTTGTCCAACCTCGACGCCAAGCTGCGTGTCGAGATGCGTACCGAAATGAAGCTGATGCACCAGCGTCTCAAGACCACCACGGTCTACGTGACCCACGACCAGATCGAAGCGATGACCCTGGGTGACAAGGTAGCGGTGATGAAGGACGGCATCATCCAGCAGTTCGGCACCCCGAAAGAGATCTATAACAACCCGGCCAACCAGTTCGTGGCGAGCTTCATCGGTTCGCCGCCGATGAACTTTGTGCCGCTGCGCCTGCAACGCAAGGACGGTCGCCTGGTGGCCTTGCTCGACAGCGGCCAGGCCCGTTGCGAGCTGGCGCTGAACACGAACGATGCCGGCCTTGAAGACCGTGACGTGATCCTGGGCTTGCGTCCGGAGCAAATCATGTTGGCCTCGGGCGAGGGCGACAGTGCGTCGAGCATCCGTGCCGAAGTGCAGGTGACCGAGCCGACCGGCCCGGACACCCTGGTGTTCGTGCAACTGAATGACACCAAGGTCTGCTGCCGCCTGGCACCCGACGTGGCACCGCAGGTGGGCGAGACCCTGACCCTGCAATTCGATCCTTCCAAGGTATTGCTGTTCGACGCCAACACCGGCGAGCGACTGGGCACTGCTTCTTCATTGCCCGCACAGGGGCATGCCGACAATGTGGCCCAATTCAAAGGCCGATGAAGCAGGTAGGAGCGAGCTTGCTCGCGAAGGTCGTTAACGATGACGCGCGCTTTCTGGACGAAAGCGGTGGCCTTGAGTTCTTCGCGAGCAAGCTCGCTCCTACAGGGTAGTAATTTGGATTTAAGTTGTTGTTTTAGATAAAAAAAGTAAACCGCGTTAGATAAAAACAGTTTAATAACAATAAAGACGAGGATGTAGGGATGAAAAAGCAACACAACAACACTCGGCTGATCTGCCAAATGTCAGCTGCAGCAGCCCTGGTTCTGTCCGCCAATGCGATGGCGGCCGATGCATTCAGTGCTGATTCGAAGTGGATGACCGGCGACTGGGGTGGCGAGCGTACCAAGCTGATCGAGCAAGGTATCGACATCAAGGCTGACTACGTTGGGGAAGCGGGCTACAACGCCCACGGCGGCTACAACGACGACAAAACCGGTCGTTATGCTGACCAGTTTGGTCTGGGCGTGGCACTCGACCTGCAAAAGCTGTGGGGCTGGGATAACACCCAGGCCAAGATCCAACTGACCAGCCGGAATGGCCAGAACATCTCCAATGACCGCATTGGCGACCCGCGTGCCGGCACCTTGAGCTCGTCTCAAGAAGTCTACGGTCGTGGCCACATGGTGCGTCTGACCCAGTTCTGGATCCAGCACCAGATGTTCGACAACAAGCTGGACGTGAAACTCGGTTACTTCGGCGAAGGCGAAGACTTCAACACCTTCCCGTGCGACTTCCAGAATCTGTCGTTCTGCGGCTCGCAAGTGGGTAACTATGTAAACACCTGGTACAACTGGCCCGTCAGCCAGGCCGCGATCCGCGTGAAGTACAACATCACGCCTGAGCTGTATGCGCAAATCGGTGCGTACAACCAGAACCCATCGCAGCTGGAGCACGGCAACGGCTTCAAACTCAGCGGCAGTGGCACCAAGGGCACCGTGATTCCGGTGGAATTGGTCTGGTCGCCGAAGGTCAACAACCTGCCGGGCGAATACCGTGTGGGCTACTACAAAAGCGCCGCCGATGCTTCGGACGTTCGTGAAGACATCAACGGCAACGATGCAGCGACCACTGGCGCAGCTTACCGTACCCGCAGCAGCAAGAAAGGCTACTGGTTCGTTGCCCAACAGCAACTCACCACGCATAACGGCGACGCTTCCCGCGGCCTGAACATCGCGGCCAACGCCACCTTCCACGACAAGGAAACCAACACGGTCGACAACTACCAGTCGCTGATGCTGGTGTACAAAGGCCCATTCGACGCGCGTGCGAAGGATGACGTCGGTATCGGTATCTCCCGTATCCACGCCAACAGTGACGTGAAGAAAAACGCCGAACTGTTGAACGCGGCCAAGGGCTTCACTGATTATGACCAGTTGGGTTTCGCACCGCTGCGTAACACTGAGTACAACGTCGAACTGAACTACGGCTTCCACGTCACCAACTGGCTGACCGTGCGTCCCAACCTGCAATACGTCAAGAATCCGGGCGGTGTAAAAGAAGTCGACAATGCACTGGTAGCGGGCCTGAAAATTCAGTCTACGTTCTAACGCTTTGCGATAAGCTCCTCCTCTCTGTGCGCATTTTGCGGGTAGCCATGGCTACCCGCTTTTTTTGGGCGGCACCGTGAAGACATTCAGGACTGTGGCACATGCATGAGCAACCGCTGCAACGCTTTTTCAAATCTCTGCGCGAGCGTCCGGTGTTCGCCTGGGAACGCTTCCAGATGCGTGACGTGTTGGTGATCGACCATCCGCTGTGCCAGGCGGTGTTCAGTCGCCAGGGCGCGCAATTGCTGCACTTTCAGCCTACCGGCCAGAAACCTTGGCTGTGGTGTGCGGCCAAGTGGCCACAAGTCGGCGCCATCCGTGGTGGCGTGCCAGTGTGCTGGCCATGGTATGGCCGTCACCCGAGCGAGAATGCCTGGCCTTCCCATGGCTGGGCGCGGCTGATCGACTGGAAACTGCTCGACAGCAGCACCGACGACGACGGCGTACGCCTGCACTGGCAACTGCAGCTATGCGACTGGCAAGTCGACCTGCATGCGCACCTGGGCGAGACCCTGGAATTGCGCTTGAGCACCGAGCATCAGGACGAGCTGCCGTGCCAGTTGAGCCACGCTTTGCATGCTTACTGGCGTATTGGTCACGTTGATGAGGTAGCGCTGTCTGGGCTTGAGGGCGCGCAAGGTTACGACCAGCTCAATCGCCAGGTTTGCCAGCAGGAAGGCGAGTTGCGGGTGGAGGGTGGGTGCCAGCGGGTGTTCCAGCACGAAGGCGAATTACAGCTCAAGGACCACGCCTGGCAGCGTGAATTGTGCATTGATACGGGCGACAGCGCCGACACGGTGGTGTGGCACCCAGGCAGCCGGCCACTGTTGGGCGTGAGTTTCAACGAGGCGTCGGGTTTTGTGTGCGTGGAGTCGGCGATGGCCGGGGCCAGCCTGGCGCCGGGGGAGCGGGCGCATTTGAGTTTGCAGGCCAGGGCTGGGGCTTAGCGGTGTGGTTGCTGGCCTCATCGGGGGCAAGCCCCCGAAGAGGTCAGTACAGCCAACACAAAGGCAGGCCTAGTTGAACTCATCCCCCACCGGATACCGGCTGTCATTCAAGCTCTCTTTGATCTTGCGCAAATGCGGCTGGAAATCCACGCCACGACGCAAGGTCATACCGGTCGCCAGCACATCCAGCACCGTCAGTTGGATGATCCGCGAGGTCATCGGCATGTAGATGTCTGTGTCTTCCGGCAACGGAATGTTCAGGCTCACCGTACTGGCCTTGGCCAGCGGTGAGTTCTCGGCGGTCACGCCCAGTACGGATGCGCCATTCCCACGTGCGATGCGCGCCACTTCAACCAACTCACGGGTACGCCCGGTATAGGAAATGATCACGAACAACTCGCCCGTATGGGCCACCGAGGCGATCATGCGCTGCATCAGCACGTCGGCGTGGGCGGTCACCGCCAGGTTGAAGCGGAAGAACTTGTGCAGGGCATCCATCGCCACCGGGGCCGAAGCGCCCAGGCCGAAGAAGTGGATCTGCCGCGCCTGGATCAACAGGTCCACGGCCTTGCTGATCAGGTTCGGATCCAGTGCCTGGCAAGCACTGTCCAGCGATGCAATGGCGCTGCCAAAGATCTTCTGGGTGTAGGCCTCAGGGTTATCATCGGCCTCCACCGCACGGCTGACGTACGCGGCACCACTGGCCAGGCTTTGCGCCAGCTGCAATTTCAGTTCAGGGTAGCCGCTCACGCCGAACGAACGGCAGAAACGGTTGACCGTCGGTTCACTGACCGAAGCGGCCTGGGCGAGGGCAGCGATCGAGAAGCGGGTGGCCTGCTGTGGGTTGAGCAGGATGACTTCGGCGACTTTGCGCTCGGCCTTGTTCAATTCTTCGAGGCGGTTCTGGATCTGTTCCAGAAGATTTCGCACGCGGTCCATTCAGTCTTTCCTTCGGGCGACGATGCAAATTAGGGTGGCAACCAATCGACGAGTGGCCTTTTGCGGTGGCCTATCCTACTGAGGGTAGCTGAACACCACCACTCGGAATGCGTATTTCGGGAAAATGTTGTGGTTATTACTACATTTTTCCTTGAGTGATGCCTTGAAAAAAGGTATTTGTAGCTTAACTTGATAAAAGAACAAACATCATGCCTTCGATAACCGTAGAACCCTGCACCTTTGCCCTGTTTGGCGCCTTGGGTGATCTGGCGCTGCGCAAGTTATTTCCTGCCCTCTATCAACTCGATGGCGCCGGGCTGCTGCACGACGACACGCGCATCCTGGCCCTGGCCCGTGAAGCCGGTTCCGAGCAACAGCATCTGGCGCACATCGAGCAAGCACTGCGCGAATTCGTCGGCAAGGAGCTGGACGAAGCCATTGCCCAGCGTTTCCTGGCACGCCTGACCTATGTGCACGTCGATTTCCTGAAAGCCGATGACTATGTGGCCTTGGCGGACATCGCCGGCACCGAGCAACGCCTGATCGCCTACTTCGCCACGCCGGCAGCGGTGTATGGCGCGATCTGCGAAAACCTGTCCAAGGTCGGCCTGGCGGAAAACACCCGCGTGGTGCTGGAAAAGCCCATCGGTTCTGACCTGGAGTCCTCGCGCAAGGTCAACGACGCCGTGGCGCAGTTTTTCCCGGAAAACCGCACCTACCGCATCGACCACTACCTGGGCAAAGAGACGGTTCAGAACCTGATCGCCCTGCGTTTCGCCAACAGTCTGTTCGAAACCCAGTGGAACCAGAATTACATCTCCCACGTGGAAATCACCGTGGCCGAGCAGGTCGGTATCGAAGGCCGTTGGGGCTATTTCGACAAGGCCGGCCAACTGCGCGACATGATCCAGAACCACCTGCTGCAACTGCTTTGCCTGATCGCCATGGACCCGCCGGCCGACCTGTCTGCCGACAGCATCCGTGACGAGAAGGTCAAGGTGCTCAAGGCCCTGGCGCCGATCAGCCCGGACGGCCTGACCACCCAAGTGGTGCGCGGCCAGTACATCGCTGGCTACAGTGCCGGCAAGCCGGTGCCGGGGTACCTGGAGGAAGAGAATTCCAACACCCAGAGCGACACCGAGACCTTCGTCGCCCTGCGTGCCGATATCCGTAACTGGCGTTGGGCCGGAGTGCCGTTCTACCTGCGCACCGGCAAGCGCATGCCGCAAAAGCTGTCGCAGATCGTCATCCACTTCAAGGAACCGTCGCACTACATCTTTGCCCCTGAGCAGCGCCTGCAGATCAGCAACAAACTGATCATCCGCCTGCAACCGGACGAAGGTATTTCCTTGCGCGTGATGACCAAGGAGCAGGGCCTGGACAAGGGCATGCAACTGCGCAGCGGCCCACTGCAACTGAATTTTTCCGACACCTATCGCAGCGCCCGGATCCCGGATGCCTACGAGCGGTTGTTGCTGGAAGTGATGCGCGGCAATCAGAACCTGTTTGTTCGCAAAGATGAAATCGAAGCCGCGTGGAAGTGGTGTGACCAGTTGATCGCCGGGTGGAAGAAATCCGGTGATGCGCCCAAGCCGTACGCGGCGGGGTCCTGGGGGCCGATGAGCTCGATTGCACTGATCACGCGGGATGGGAGGTCGTGGTATGGCGATATCTGATTTGAAACTGCCCCAGGGCGTAACCCCCCACGAGTACCGCACCCCGGTGCTGTTGGCGGAAGGCCTGGCCAATGACGTGGCCGAGCAGTTGCGCACGGCCATCAGTGCCCGTGGCGAAGCGACCCTGGTGGTGTCCGGTGGCCGCAGCCCCGTGGCGTTTTTCCAGCACCTGGCCAAGCAGGCGCTGGATTGGTCCAAGGTCACCATCACCCTGGCCGACGAGCGTTGGGTGCCGGTGGAACACGCCGACAGCAATGCGGGCCTGTTGAAGCAGCACCTGCTGCAAGGCCCGGCGGCCAAGGCCAAGTTCCTGAGCCTGTACAGCGCTGCCGCCAACCTCGAAGACGCTGCCGAGTATGCCGATCGCCTGCTGGGCGAGTTGCCAGCCATTGATGTGCTGGTGTTGGGCATGGGGGATGACGGCCACACCGCGTCGCTGTTCCCCAACAGCCCGAACCTCGCCGACGCGTTGAAGGCCGACGGTACCCGCCGTTGCTGGCCGATGCTGGCGCCGACCGTGCCGCACCAGCGCCTGACCATGAGTCGTGCTCTGCTGGCCACGGCGAACTACACCGTGCTGTCGATCTCCGGCAGTTCGAAATTGACCACCTTGAGCGCCGCGCTGGCCAGTGACGACGTTGCTGCCATGCCAATTCGCGCGTTTCTGCAACCTACATTAGAGATTTACTGGTGCCCATGAGCCAAGGATCAGCCGCTATGAAAAGCCCTCAACCGACCGTGTCCATGGCGGATAAAGTTGCCTTGATCGACAGCCTCTGCGCCAAGGCGCGGATCCTGCCGGTGATCACCATCGCCCGCGAACAGGACATCCTGCCGCTGGCCGATGCCCTGGCAGCCGGTGGTTTGACCGCATTGGAAGTGACCCTGCGTTCCGAGTTCGGCCTCAAGGCCATTCAGGTCCTGCGCGAGCAGCGCCCTGAACTGTGCACCGGTGCCGGCACCGTACTCGATCGTCACATGCTTGAAGCCGCCGAAGTGGCTGGTTCGCAGTTCATCGTCACCCCAGGCATCACCCGCGACCTGCTGGAAGCCTCGGTACACAGCCCGATCCCGCTGCTGCCCGGCATCAGCAATGCGTCTGGCATCATGGAAGGCTATGGCCTGGGCTATCGCCGTTTCAAGCTGTTCCCGGCTGAAGTCAGCGGCGGAGTGGCCGCGATCAAGGCCCTGGGTGGCCCGTTCGGCGAAGTGAAGTTCTGCCCGACCGGCGGCGTCGGCCCGGCCAACATCAAAAACTACATGGCGTTGAAAAACGTGATGTGCGTGGGCGGTAGCTGGATGCTCGACCCTGAATGGGTCAAGAACGGCGACTGGGCCCGCATCCAGGAAGTCACCGCTGAGGCGCTGGCGCTGCTGGATTGATCTGATTTACCGAATCGTTGTTGCTGTGCTTAACGGCATTTTTGCGGTGCACTTGGTCGGTGTACCGCTTTTTTTTGCCCGCTGAAAAGTGCACCACAACCTGTAGGAGGCCGGCTTGCCGGCGATGGCGCGATCGAGGTAGGTGCAAGTCCCGTGGGCCTCATCGCCGGCAAGCCGGGCTCCTACAAGGTATGGGTGTTCAGTTCGGTAATGGCTTTAACCAAGACATTGATATCCGTTGCCGACGTCACCAACCCTGGCGTCACCCGGATACAGGTACCAAACGACGCACCTACGCGCGTCGTGGTGAACAGATTGTAGTCCTTGAGCAAACGCTCCGCCATCACTTGCTGATCCCGCCCAATGAACTTGAACGCCGTGATACCGCAGTACAGGCGTGGATCATCCGGCGTCAGCACCTCGATCCCCGGCAGGGCCCGTACCTGGCTGACCCACAAGTCCCGCAAGTAATTCACGCGCGCGCCCTTGGCCGCCGCGCCGCCCAGTTGCCGATGCTCTTCAAGCACCAGCGGCAGGGTCATCAGCGCCGGGAAATTCGGCGTGCTGTAGGGCGTACGTGCGCGAACGTCGGTGGCGGGATAGTGGAACTCGCCCATGTCCGGATCAATGTCAGCCAGGCGTTCCGGGGCGATGTACAGAAAGCCCAACGTCAGCGGGGCGCCAATCCATTTGTGCAGGTTGAAACCGGCAAACTGGATCCCCAATTCGGCCAGGTTGAATTCGATCTGGCCCAGGGCATGGGCGCCGTCGAGGATCACATCGATGCCCTGCTCGCGCGCCGCCTGGGCAATCGCGGCCACGGGCATGACCAGCCCGGTGCGGTGGGTCACGTGGGTCAGTGCCATCAGCTTCAAGCGCGGGTACTGCACGAATGCATTGCGATAGGTATGCACCAGGCTGTCGAAACTTGCCGGGTGCGTGTGGGACAGTTCGATGACTTCCACGCCGCGATAGCCCGCCAGCCAGCGCATGGCGCCTTTCACCGTGTCGTACTCCAGGTCGCTGATCAGCACTTGGTCACCCGGTTGCAGACGGTTGTAGTTGCGGATCAGCGATTGCAGGGCTTCGGTGGCATTGCGGGTGAAGGCTACGGCGGCGGGGTCGGCATCGATCAGCCCGGCCAGTTGGCGGCGGATAGCGTCGTTTTCGCCACGCTCGAATTGCTGGCGCACATGCAACGCGTTGCTACGGTTGATAAACGCCACGTGCTCCAGGTACTGCGCCTGTACTGCTTGGCTCATGCGGCCGAAGTAACCGTTTTCCAGGTTGATCGGGCCGGGCTCCAGCGGGTAACGCTGCGCAACGGTATTCCAGTGGAGCTCGTTATCTGCATTCCGTGGCATGGGCTGGGCTCTTAATGACGAGGGGCGGGTTTGCCGTGTTTGGCGCGCAGCGGTTCGAGCAATTCAGACAAGCCGTTGCTATCGATTTCCTGCATCAACGCCAGCAGGCCGCCCAACTCGCCGTGGGGGAAACCTTCGCGGGCAAACCAGTTCAGGTAGGGGCCGGGCAGGTTGGCGATGATCCGTCCCTTGTATTTGCCGAAGGGCATTTCGCGGGTGATCAGCAGTTCGAGTTTTTCGGGATTCATGAAGGCTCAGGAGTTTGTATCGAGAGCTTGGAAAATACAGGCATTCTGCATGAAGGCCAAATGACAGATCATGCAAATAACGTACATACAGATGGTTCAATTTATCGTAAGTTATTGAAATATAAGATTAATTATATTTTTGAAAACCTGGCACGAGCGCTGCAACCACTAAGACAACCTTCTAACCCGTACAAGGAATTGAAAAATGACTGACATCAATAAAGAATCGATCTCCGTACTGAACGACCTGATCGAGACCAGCATCGACGGCCAAAAGGGTTTCAAGGAGTGCGCTGAAGACATCAAGCACCCAGAGCTCAAAGCCCTGTTTGCCAAGCGTTCCGCTGACTGCGCCACCGCCGCTGCCGAATTGAAAACCGCTGTTAAAGCTTTGGGTGGTGATCCAGAAGATTCCGGTAGCGTTGCTGGTGCTCTGCACCGTGGTTGGGTCGACGTAAAGTCGATGCTCACCGGCAAGGATGAAGAGGCAGTGCTCAACGAAGCCGAGCGTGGTGAAGACCATGCCCTGAAGGCTTATAAAGAAGCGATCGAGAAGATCAACAAGCACAACCTGCTGGGCATTCGTGACCTGGTTGAGCGTCAGTACCACGGCGTACAACGCAACCACGACCAGGTGAAAGCCCTGCGTAACCAGGCTCGCGCTCAATCTTGAGTCGTCGCTGAATAGAAAAAGCCCCGCTGATGCGGGGCTTTTTTATGCGCAAGGATCAGCCAATCCTGATCGGCGGCAATTCGGTCAAGGTCACGACTTGCTGCTTACGCGGCGCAAGGATCTCCGCCTCGCCGTCCACTACCAACTCATCACGCTGGTTGAACACACGGGTGGCGATGCGCACGCGGAATTTCGGCAGCTTTTCGAGGATTTCCAGGCGTACGGTCAAGGTGTCGCCGATCTTTACCGGCTTCTGGAAGCTCATCTGCTGGCCGATGTAGATGGTGCCCGGCCCAGGCAACTCGCAGGCAACGGCCGCGCTGATCAAGGCGCCGCTGAACATGCCATGGGCGATACGCTCCTTGAACATGGTCGCCTTGGCGTATTCAGCGTCCAGGTGCACCGGGTTGTGGTCACCGGACATCGCGGCGAACAGCTGGATATCGCGCTCTTCCACCAATTTGCTGTAGCTGGCGGTCTGGCCGACTTCGAGGGCTTCGTACGGGGTGTTGGTTACCTGGGTCATCTAAAGGTGCATCCTGTGGCTAATCGGTAATTTAATTGACTGATTTTAAACGAAAAATTATTCGCAGCGGGTCGGCCTGCGTAATGTCAGCGCCTGGTCGAGCCACGCCAGCACATCCGCTGTGACAGCGTCGCGGTTGGTTTCGTTGAACACTTCATGACGCGCCTGCGGGTAGACAGTCAGTTGCAGGTGCTGGCAGCCGGCGTCGCGCAAGGCGTCGGCCAGACTGTTGAGACGCTTGCCCTCACTCACCGGATCACATTCGCCGCCCATCACCAGGATCGGCAGGCCCGGATCGATCTGCGCGAGATTGGACGCTTTGCTGATCTGCTGCAAGCCGCCGAGCAGGTCGATCCAGAGCTGATTGGTGCAGCGGAACCCGCACAGTGGGTCGTTGATGTACTTGTCCACCTCATCCGGGTCACGGCTGAGCCAGTCGAACGCGGTGCGATTGGGCTTGAAGGCTTTATTGAACGAGCCAAACGACAAGAATTCGATCAGCGCACTGCGCCCGCGCAAGCCCTGGCGCAGGCGCTCTATGCGAGCAATCACCCGAGCGGCGCGATAGAGCGCCACGGGTTGGAAGTTCGAGCCGCTGAGAATCGCCCCATGCAGGCTGGCGCTGTGGTGCAGCAGGTAAGCTTGGGCGATGTAGCTGCCCATGCTGTGGCCCAGCAGAACGATCGGCAACCCCGGCTGCTGCTGGCCGATATGCTGGTTGAGGCGGGCCAGGTCGCCTACCACTTTGTTCCATCCATCCGTTTCGGCGTACAGGCCCAGGGTGCCTTCATCGGCGGTACGGCCATGGCCACGCTGGTCCAGCGCATACAGGCCGTAGCCGGCGCCGCACAGGGCCTCGGCCAGGCGTGCATAACGCCCACTGTGCTCGGCCATGCCGTGGGACAGCATCACCACGGCCTTGGCCGGGCCCTCGGGCATCCATTGATTGACGTACAGGCGGCTGCGGTCATTCGCGGTCAGCCAGAAGGTGCTGTGGTTCATGGCGCTTCCTTTGCTCGGGGTCGTTGCAGTGTATAGCTCATCTATTGAGGGACTGGGTATCTGCCTGCGCATCAGCGGCAAGATTCATACAATCAATGACACGATTTAGCGTATTTGCCTGTTTGGCCATAGCTGCTAACGTCCCCAAAGCTCCGCTTTTTATAGCGTTAGGAAAGCGGCCGGACACACTCAGGTAAGAGGACAAGAATAATGCAACCTGATTTCTGGAATGACAAACGCGCGGCGGGCGTTCCCAATGATATCGACCTGTCTGCCTACAAGTCGGTGATCGAAGTGTTCGAGCGCTCTTGCAAGACCTTCGCCGACCGTCCGGCATTCAGCAACATGGGGATCACCCTGACTTACGCCGAGCTTGAGCGCCAGAGTGCGGCGTTCGCCGGTTACCTGCAACAGCACACCGACCTCAAGCCGGGCGACCGCATTGCGGTGCAGATGCCCAACGTGCTGCATTACCCGATTGCCGTGTTCGGCGCCTTGCGCGCCGGGCTGATCGTGGTCAACACCAACCCGCTGTACACCCCGCGCGAGATGCGTCACCAGTTCAAGGACGCCGGCGTACGTGCGCTGGTCTACCTCAACCTGTTCGGCTCGCGGGTGCAGGAGGTGTGCAGCGACACCGAGATCGACTACCTGATCGAAGCCAAGATGGGCGACTTCATGCCCGCCGCCAAAGGCTGGCTGGTCAACACCCTGGTCGACAAGGTCAAAAAGATGGTCCCGGCCTACAGCCTGCCGCGCGCGGTGTCGTTCAAGCGCGCACTGCGCATGGGCGCGGGCCTGGGCGTGACGCGCCATCCGGTAACCCTGGACGATATCGCCGTGCTGCAATACACCGGCGGCACCACCGGCCTGGCCAAGGGCGCGATGCTCACCCACGGCAACCTGGTGGCAAACATGCAACAGGTGCGCGCCTGTATGTCCCAGACCGGTGAGGACGGCCATCCGCTGATCAAGGAGGGTCAGGAGGTGATGATCGCGCCGCTGCCGCTGTACCACATCTATGCGTTCACGGCGAACTGCATGTGCATGATGGTCTCGGGCAACCACAACGTGCTGATCACCAACCCACGGGACATCGGCGGCTTTATCAAGGAGCTGAAAAAGTGGCGCTTCACCGGGCTGCTGGGGCTCAACACGCTGTTCGTGGCGTTGATGGACCATCCTGATTTCAAGTCCCTGGATTTCTCCCATCTCAAGCTCACCAACTCCGGCGGCACCGCATTGATCAAGGCCACCGCCGAGCGCTGGGAGCAGATCACCGGTTGCGCGATTGGCGAAGGCTACGGCCTGACGGAAACCTCGCCGGTGGCCAGCACCAACCCCTACGGCAATAAATCCCGCCTGGGCACCGTGGGCATCCCGGTGCCGGCCACGGCGATGAAAGTGATCGATGACCAGGGCGTCGAGTTGCCCTTGGGCGAACGTGGCGAGCTGTGCATCAAGGGCCCACAGGTGATGAAGGGCTACTGGCAGCAACCGGCCGCTACCGCTGAAGCGCTGGACGCCGAAGGCTGGCTCAAGACCGGTGACATTGCGGTGATCGACGAGGATGGCTTTGTGCGCATCGTCGACCGCAAGAAAGACCTGATCATCGTCTCGGGTTTCAACGTGTACCCCAACGAAATCGAAGACGTGGTGATGGCTCACCCGGCCGTGGCCAACTGCGCGGTAATCGGTGTGCCGGACGAGCGCACGGGGGAGGCTGTGAAGCTGTTTGTGGTGGCACGTGCCGAAGGGGTGAGCCTTGAGGAGTTGAAGGCCTACTGCAAGACCAACTTCACCGGGTACAAGGTGCCCAAGCATATTGTGTTGCGGGAGTCGTTGCCGATGACGCCGGTGGGCAAGATCTTGCGGCGTGAGCTTCGCGACATCGCCTGACCATGAATTGAAATGCAATCAAAAAGGTGGGAGCGGCGCTCCCACATTTGTCTTGTGTCGTCCTGAATACCCTATTCCAGAGCCTTTTCAGGGCGTATTTCAGCAATGTTTAAAGTGTGACCGAATATTGTAGGACAGTCGCGTTTATGACCACGGGGCCCACCTTTGGCTCTAGGCGACCTTTGGCAAAGCTGCTACTCTCGGCGCGCTTTGTGACGTCTCGGCCTGCTTGAAAGCGCCAGATTCACCTAAAAAAACATACACCAATAATAATCGCATCAAATGCGATGATGAATTCGCGTCGCTGACGTCGCTGAGGAGTGGGCTTCCATGAACGAAGACTTTTGGAAGGATAAGTACCCCGCCGGGATTGCTGCAGAAATCAATCCAGACGAGTATCCGAATATTCAGGCGGTACTGAAGCAGTCCTGCCAGCGCTTCGCCAACAAACCGGCTTTCAGCAACCTGGGCAAGACCATCACCTACGGTGAGTTGTACGAATTGTCCGGCGCCTTCGCCGCGTATCTGCAACAGCACACCGACTTGAAGCCCGGCGATCGCATCGCCGTGCAACTGCCCAACGTCCTCCAGTACCCGGTTGCCGTGTTCGGTGCCATCCGTGCCGGGCTGATCGTGGTCAACACCAACCCGCTGTATACCGCGCGGGAAATGGAACACCAATTCAACGACTCCGGTGCCAAGGCCCTCGTCTGCCTGGCCAACATGGCGCACCTGGCGGAAAAGGTCGTGCCCAAGACCGCCGTCAAGCATGTGATCGTCACCGAAGTTGCCGACCTGTTGCCGCCGCTCAAGCGCCTGCTGATCAACAGCGTCATCAAGTACGTGAAGAAAATGGTCCCGGCCTATCACTTGCCCAACGCGATCAAATTCAATGACGTGCTGGCCAAGGGGAACGGCCAACCGGTCAACGATGCCAGCCCGGCCAGTGGCGATGTGGCGGTGCTGCAATACACCGGCGGCACCACCGGCGTGGCCAAGGGCGCGATGCTCACCCACCGCAACCTGGTCGCCAACATGTTGCAGTGCAAGGCGCTGATGGGCTCCAACCTCAATGAAGGTTGCGAGATCCTGATCACCCCGCTGCCGCTGTACCACATCTATGCGTTCACCTTTCATTGCATGGCGATGATGCTGATCGGCAACCACAACATCCTGATCAGCAACCCGCGCGACCTGCCGGCGATGGTCAAGGAACTGTCGAAGTGGAAGTTCAGCGGCTTTGTCGGCTTGAACACGCTGTTCGTGGCGCTGTGCAACAACGAGGCATTCCGCAAGCTGGACTTCTCCGCGCTGAAAGTCACCCTGTCCGGCGGCATGGCCCTGCAATTGGCCGCCGCCGAGCGCTGGAAGGCCGTGACCGGCTGTGGCATCTGCGAAGGCTACGGCATGACCGAAACCAGCCCGGTGGCCACGGTGAACCCGATCCAGCACATTCAGATCGGCACCATCGGCATTCCGGTGCCGTCCACCGTGTGCAAAGTCATTGCCGACGACGGCACTGAACTCGCCCTGGGTGAAACCGGCGAACTGTGCGTCAAGGGCCCGCAAGTGATGAAAGGCTACTGGCAGCGCCAGGACGCTACCGACGAGATGCTCGACAGCGAAGGCTGGCTCAAGACCGGTGACATCGCGATCATCCAGCCTGACGGCTACATGCGCATTGTCGACCGCAAAAAGGACATGATCCTGGTGTCGGGCTTCAACGTGTACCCCAACGAGCTGGAAGACGTGCTGGCGGGCCTGCCGGGCGTGCTGCAATGCGCAGCCATCGGTGTGCCAGACGAGAAGTCCGGGGAACACATCAAGCTGTTTATCGTGGTCAAGCCGGGCGCGACCCTGACCAAGGACCAGGTGATGGAGCATATGCGCGCCAACGTCACCGCTTACAAGGTGCCCAAGGCCGTGGAATTCCGCGATGCATTACCGACTACCAACGTGGGCAAGATCCTGCGCCGTGAGTTGCGCGATGAAGAGTTGAAGAAACTCGGTCTTAAAAAGTAACCCAATAAAAAACCCCGCCGAAGCGGGGTTTTTTATTGGGGGGGTTACAGCGCGAACTGCGCGAATCCCACGCCAGCACCCGCCGGACGCACATCCTTCAAGAACGAATCCTTGTCTGCACTCAGCTCCAGCGTAATCTCCGGCTTGCGCTTGCCGGCATTGCGCACCACCAAGCCTTCGATGTGTTCACGCAAAAACGCCGTCGGCACCTTCAGGTGCAGCAACTGGTCAGTCTCGGCGTTGTGCATCAATAGGTGGATCCACTCGTACTGGCCCACGGCAATCCGGCCCACCGGCAGGTCGAACCACCAGATGTTGCGTTTGCGGTCCAGGTCGGTGAAGTGGCAGTTATTGACGCCGAGTACGGCACCGCCCAGTTCGGTGTTTCGGCGGGCGATGGCCTGTGCTTTATTGAGTTTCATAACCTTCCTACGGGATCTGTTATTCAGCGTTTGAGCCTGAATGTGCCGGGCATTCTCGTGGGTTGGCGGCAAAACATAAAGCCAAACCTGCGGCCGGCGATGAAATGCGTGGGCAAAAATAATTGAAACTCTGCTGAACGGCCTCGGGTCAATCTTTAGGTAATGACCCAAACCCTTGATTGTTCTTTCGGAGAAATACCATGAGCAGCACATCTGACAAGGTTAAAGGCGTGGCAAACGAGGCGGTCGGCAATATCAAGCAAGGTGTCGGTAAAGTCACCGGCAACGACAAACTGCGCGCTGAAGGTGTGGTTCAGGAAAAGAAAGGCGAAGTGCAGAAAGCAGTAGGCGACACCAAGGACGCGGTCAAAAAAGCGACCAAGTAACGCTGAATCGCTGGCTGGTTACACGCAGCCCGACGGCCATCCACGGATGGCCGTTTTTGTGTCACCTGATGCGGTTAAAGTTTCGAAATTGTTTCAAGGTCGCCAAATAGGCTACCTTGATGTAGAAAACGGCCCCTGAGTCGCCCACGAACTCAACCTTTTTGCGGCGAAAGGAGACGCTATGATTTTTCCGGTTCTCGATGGTCTCAAGCTGCATAAAGTGCTGCTGCGCACCGTCAAGGAATTCGTCGATGACGAAATGCCTACCTACGCCTCGGCACTGGCCTACCAGATGCTGTTCTCGCTGTTTCCCTTCCTGCTGTTCCTGATTGCCCTGATCGGCTTCCTGCACCTGCCGGACTTCTTCACCTGGCTGCGCCTGCAGTCGGAACTGGTGTTGCCGCCCCAGGCCCTGGAGCAGGTCAACCCGGTGATCGACCAATTGCAGCAATCCAAGGGTGGCCTGCTGTCGGTGGGTATCGTGATCGCGCTGTGGACGGCCTCGGCCGGTGTGCGCTTGATGATGAGCGCGATGAACGCCGCCTACGACGTGGTTGAAGGCCGACCCATCTGGAAGCGCTTCCCGCTATCGATTTTCTACACCGTCGGCATCGCCGGCATGCTGCTGGCCGCCGCCGCACTGATGGTGCTGGGCCCGCAAGTGATGGAGTGGCTGGCCGGGCAGATCGGCATGCAGGAGTTCGTGGTCACCCTGTGGACCATCCTGCGCTGGCCGTTGATCGTGATTCTGCTGATGTTCGCCGTGGCCCTCATGTACTACGTGATGCCCGATGTCGAACAGAAATTCCGCTTTATCACCCCAGGCTCTGTGTTGGCGGTGGTGGTGTGGATCGTCGCGTCATTGGGGTTCGGCTACTACGTCAAAACCTTTGCCGACTACAACGCCATGTATGGCAGTATCGGTGCAATCATCGTGTTGCTCCTGTACTTCTACATTTCCGCCGCCGTGCTGTTGCTGGGCGCGGAGATGAATGCGGTGATCGAGCACATGTCCGCCGAAGGCAAGGACCCGGGTGAAAAAGAGTTCGATGAGCCCGGCCACACCGATGAAAAACAGCACGTCTCAGGCCTCGGCCGGGACCACTCCAAGCCCACTGCCGATGAAGTCTGATCGATGATCCGTGAAATCCTGAAAATGGGCGACGAGCGCCTGCTGCGTATCGCGCCTCCGGTTCCGCCGGAAATGTTCGACAGCCCCGAGCTGTGGCAATTGATCGATGACATGTTCCAGACCATGGAACACGTGGGTGGCGTCGGCCTGGCCGCACCGCAGATTGGTGTCGACCTGCAATTGGTGATCTTCGGCTTCGAGGCCAGCGAGCGCTACCCGGACGCGCCGCCGGTGCCCCAGACAATCCTGATCAACCCGCTGATCACGCCGTTAAGCCCGGTGCTGGAAGAGGGCTATGAAGGTTGCCTGTCCGTGCCGGGTTTGCGGGGTGCGGTGGACCGTTACCAGCAGATTCGTTATGAAGGTTTCGACCCCAAGGGAGAGCCCATTGTGCGCATTGCCGAGGGTTTTCATGCGCGGGTGGTGCAGCATGAGTGTGATCACCTGATCGGCCGGTTGTACCCGTCGCGGATTACCGATTTCACCAAGTTCGGGTTTATCGAGGTGATGTTCCCGGACATGGATCCCACGGCCGACGACTAGGCAACCCAATCCCTGTAGGAGCCGGCTTGCCGGCGATAGGCCAATTGAGTTCTACCTTGAACTCAAGGACGCCATCGCCAGCAAGCCGGCTCCTACAGGTTGGGTATTCAAGACGGATTATCGGGTGGGTTTGACGAACCGCAACGTCATCCGGTCCGATTCGCCAATGGCCACATACTTCGCCTTATCCTGCTCGCCCAATCTCAACGTCGGCGGCAACGTCCACACGCCAGCCGGGTAGTCCTTGGTATCCTTAGGATTAGCATTCACCTCGCTCTGTCCCGCCAGCTTGAACCCGGCATCGGACGCCAGCTTCACCACCTGCGCCGTTGTCAGGTAACCGCTGTCCTTGATCGCTTCCAGATCCGCGCCGTCCTTGGCCCGGTGATCTTCCACGCCCAGCACGCCGCCCGGTTTCAGTACCTTGTAGAACGCACTGAACGTGGCTGGCGCAGTATCTGCCTCGACCCAGTTATGCACATTGCGGAAGGTCAGTACGGCATCCGCCGAAGCCGGCTTGCCGAACACCGGCGCCTTGGGGTCGAACTCGACCACCTCGGCCTTGGCGTAGTGAGCCGGATCAGCCGCGAATTTCTTCTTCAGGTTCTCTTCGGACGTGCGCGCGTAAGCACTGCTGCTGGCGGCCTGCACGGCGGCAATGTACTGCCCGTGATCCTTGAGCAACGGGGCCAGCACTTCGCTGTACCAGCCGCCACCGGGGGTGATCTCGATCACCGTCTGCTTGGCGCCCAGGCCAAAGAATTCCAGCGTCTGTTGCGGATGCCGATAGCCGTCGCGGGCGCTGTTGGCCGGATCGCGCCAACTGCCGGCGAGCACGCTTTGGTACTGCTTGGCGGTAATGGGCGCGTCGGCTGCCTGGCTCAAGACTGGAACGAGCAGGGCGGTGAGGGAGAGGGCTGCAAGCGTCGTTTTCATGATCATCCTGTAAAGGGCCACTGTGCTGCCGAGGCTAGCATGGGCCCTGCGGTCGCCGATCACACATTATCCGCGGTCGACCTCACCAAACGATCTAAGCCCATCGCGATCATGGGCTTGTTGCGCTTGTAGCGTACCAAGCGTTCGCTGAGGGATTGCGGCAGCACGGTGTCCTGGGTGAAGCCCATGCGTTGATACAACCCTTCCAGGTCTGGATGACACAACAACCACAGGGTGCCGTCGACATCGGCAACCGCTGCCTCGATCACCCGCGCCGCCAGCCCTTGGCCGCGATAGGCAGGGTCAACGAACACCCCGGTCAACCATTGCCCACCCACCACGGGCGTCAGGCACAACCCGGCGACGATCTCAGCGTCCCGCGCCACCCACAAGCGCCCACCCTTGAGCGCCTTCATCGACGAATTGTGGTTGCGGTAAAACTTGTTCAGCAGCGGCCACAGCGGCTCTGCCAGCGGTTCGATGTTCAATTCGGGCATGGTGTTCAGGCAGCGTTATCCAGGGCTGGGGATTATAAGCGCCTTCTGCCGGGCAATAGGTGGTATACCCAGTGCTACATCCCCTGTCAGTGGAGCATGCATCATGGCCAAAGGTATGGATTCAAAGAAAGCCGCGAAGAAAAAACCGGCAAAGACCGCCGATGAAAAACGCGCAGACAAAAAGGCCAAGAAATCTGAAACCGGCCTGTTCGGTCACTGAGTTACAAGCTTAGAACCAAACGATCTGCAAGATTTTCCCGCCCCATTGCACAGAGCAGGAAACACCTGCTCTGAGCTGCCGATGGCCAACTACCTTGATCTGACCCAACGCCGGGAAATCGAAGCCCTGGCCAGCACCTTTACCGCAAGAACCGAATGGCCGACCTGGCTGCTGCTGATCGGCGTGTACGCCGGTTGGTTTGCCGTGATCCTGGGCAGCCATTGGCTGGGCCTGGGGTTGAGCCTCTTGCTGCTGATTCCTATCGTGACGCTGTGGCTGTCGGTGCAACACGAATTGCTCCACGGCCATCCCACCCGTTCGTTGCGACTCAATAAGCTGCTCGGCTACGCGCCCTTTGCGGTGTGGTACCCGTACACGCTGTACCGCGACAGCCACTTGCTGCACCACAACGACGAAGACCTGACCCTGCCGGGCATCGACCCGGAAAGCCGATACCTCAACCAGCAGCAATGGGACAACAGTTCGCTGTTCGAGCGTGGCGTGCATTGGCTGACCAAGACGGTTCTGGGTCGCTTTGTGTTGGCCGCCCCCTTGGCAATCGGCCGTCTGGCCCGTCATGAATTCCAGCGCCTGCCCCAGGTGTGGCCGATGTGGCTGGCCCACGGCGCCGTCACCGTATTGATGCTGGGTTTCATCGCCCATTACAGCGTGCTCTCGGTGTGGCATTACCTGTTGCTGGTCAGCGTGCCGGCCTTGTCGCTGGCGTCGATCCGTTCCTACTATGAACACCGCCCGCACCCGCAGCCGGAGCAACGTACAGTGCTCAACGAAGCGTCCTGGCCGTGGACCTGGCTGTTCCTCAACAACAACCTGCACCTGGTGCACCACGACTTGCCGAAGCTACCCTGGTACTTGCTGCCCACGGTCTACCGCGCCCGGCGTGAGCAATGGGTGGCGCGCAGCGGTGGGTTCCTGGTGCCGGGCTACGGCCAGTTGATCAGCCGCCACGGCCTCAAAGCCATCGATAGCCCCCGGCACCCTTTTGCGTGAGAGATGACCATGAGTGACCGCTACGCCGAGCTGCTGATGTATGTCGCGCCTGCGCCGATCGAGCAGGCCAACCAGCAGTGGATTGCACGCATCCTCCAACACCTGAACCTGGGTCGGCGCAACGCCGATCATCTCGATCTGCACAGCCTGTGGCTTGCGCCGGAATTGGTCGTGACCCAGACCTGCGGTTATCCGTTAATGACTCAACTGCGCGGCCAGGTCCGCGTCATCGGCCGCCCGCGCTACGAGTTGCCCCATAGCAGCCAAGGCGAGCATTGCAGCTTGCTGCTGACCCGCGATGACAATCCGCGCCGCACGTTGGAGGATTTCTACAACAGCCGTGGCGTAATCAACGGCCACGACTCCAACAGCGGCATGAACCTGCTGCGCGAACGCCTGGCACCCTTGCAACGCGACGGGCGCTTCTTCGCCAGCGTCGCCATCAGCGGCGCCCACCGCGAGAGCCTGCGTTGGCTGCGCGAAGACCGCGCCGACCTGGCGGCCATCGACAGCGTCACCTACGACTAC
This sequence comes from Pseudomonas sp. NS1(2017), assembly GCF_002269425.1. Taxonomy (NCBI): domain Bacteria; kingdom Pseudomonadati; phylum Pseudomonadota; class Gammaproteobacteria; order Pseudomonadales; family Pseudomonadaceae; genus Pseudomonas; species Pseudomonas sp. NS1(2017). The sequence continues at coordinate 6,529,005 of NZ_CP022960.1, read as the reverse complement.
CTCGCCCGTTTCGCGCCGCAGGAAGTGGCGGGGCTGCGCATCGTCAGCCGTAGCGCACCGAGCCCGACCTTGCCCTACATCGGCCCATTGGGCTTGAGCGATGAACAGGTGATTCAACTCCGCCAGGCCATGAACCGGGCGTTGCAGGACTTGCCGCAAGTCGCCGAGACGCTGGGCCTGCAGGCCGTGCTCCCCGCCAGCGAAGAGGACTACGAAGTGCTCCTGGACTACCAACGACAGGCCATCAACGCCGGCTTCCCGATACTTCAATAAGGTTATATAAAAATACCTTTTAAATATTATTAAAGAATAAGCGGCCTTGCTAGGATCGCTCCACCGGAACACCGGACATAACGCGCAACCTACTCAGATGGAGCCACTATGTCCGGCGCCGACACTTCTCACAGCGATTACGTGGGCGGATTGTTCCGCAGTCATTACGACTGGCTGTGCAGCCGTTTGCACCGCCACCTCGATTCCCGTGCCCACGCCGAAGACATCGCCGCCGACACCTTCGTCCAACTGCTGAGTGCGCCGGGTGTCGTGCCCATCCGCCAGCCGCGTGCGCTGCTAACCACCATCGCCCAGCGGCTGATGTATCAACTGTGGCGCCGGCGTGATCTGGAACGGGCCTACCTCGACGCACTCGACAACGACGAGACCTCCACCGCGCCATCTCCCGAAGAGCTGGCGCAAATGCTCGAAGCCCTGCAAGCCATCGACCAGTTACTCGACGGCTTGCCGGCCAAGGTCAAGGCGACCTTTTTGCTCTCGCAACTCAATGGCCTGACCTACCCGGAAATCGCCAGCGAACTGGGGATTTCCCAGCGCTCGGTCAGTGACTACATGACCCGCGCCTTCAACCGCTGCCTGCGGCTGTGCCTGGAATGAGCGACGAACTGATCGACAGCGCCACGCGCTGGTACGTGCTGTTGCGCTCCGGCCAAGCTTCGACGGGCGACTGGCAGCGCTATGAACAATGGCGCGCCGCCGACCCGCGTCATGACGCCCTGTGCCGACAGTTGGAAACCCGCTTGGGCGTGTTCCAGGTTCCCCAGGCGCAAGGGGTGACTGGCAAGGTGTTGCAGCAGGCGCTGGAGGCACCGTCCAGTCGACGGCATGTGTTGCAGGTCGCGCTGGCCGGTGCTGGTGTGGCGGTTGGCGCGGCCTTGCTGGCCAAGCCGCTGGGCTTGCCATTGACTGAACTGACGGCGGATATCCGCACCGGCACTGGCGAGCGCCGCACCGTCGCGTTGGACGATGGCAGCGAATTGCTGCTCAACGCACAAAGCGCGGCCGACATCCAGTTTGATCCGCAACGCCGGCTGATACGCCTGCGCGAGGGCGAGTTGCTGGCCAAGGTCGCCAGCGACCGCATCCGACCGTTTTTGATCCAGACCGACCAGGCGCGTCTGCGCGCCTACGGCAACCGTTTCCTGGTGCGTGAACGGCAAGGGCAGGGCCAGGTGGTTGCCCTCAACGGCGCAGTGGAAATTGACGGCCAGCACGGCGAACGCCTGCAACTCGCCGCCGGCCATGAAGTGCATTACGACCGCGCCGGATTCGGTCCGGTGCAGGCCAGCTCCTCCGGGGCCACGGCCTGGGTCGACGGCTTCCTGCAAGTGCGCGACCGCCCGCTGGCTGAAGTCATCGACGCACTGCGGCCCTATCACAATGGTGTGCTGCGCCTGGACCCTTCCGTGGCGGGCCTGCGTGTCAGCGGTTTGTACCGGCTGGACAACCCCCAGCAAATCCTCGACACCCTGGCGCGCACCTTGCCGATCCACATCACCCGCCGCACCGGCCTGTGGGTGACTGTCAATGCCACCTGAAACTCGTAGGAGCCGGCTTGCCGGCGATGGCATCTCCTCGGTCTTGCCGAGGCACCGAGGTGTCTGCATCGCCGGCAAGCCGGCTCCTACAGGTGGTGGGGTGCTTATTGATTGTGTGGGTTCTAAGGACATAACCAAACAGTCTGCAAGTTTTCCCTCCGCTGTCCCACATCACTCACGTAAGCGCTGCGGGGAGCAGCGCCGTCGAGTTTCCTTGGGGGGAGCCAAAGTGAATCAGTTCAACCGTGTGCCGCTTCGAACCTTTGCCCTGGTGCCGTTCGCCAGTCTGTTGTTGTCGTTTGCCGCGAGTGCCGAGGAGGCGCGCCAGGTCTATCACATCGCACCTGGCCCGTTGGATGAAGTGCTGCTGAGCATCAGTCGCCAAAGCGGCCAGGTGATCTCGTTTACGCCGCAATTGGGTAACTATTCTTCGGCCAGCGTGGACGGTTCGCTGTCGGCGCAACAGGCGGTGGACGCCGCGCTCAAGGGCACCGGCCTACAGGTTCAGGTGAGCCCGGACGGTGCGTTCATCATCAAGGAAGGCGCGAGCAAAAACGCGACCAGCAACGTCAAGGCACAAACCAGCGCAGCGCAAGCGCCGACCCTGGACCGCGTGGTCGCCATCGGCACCCGGCGCAGTGACGCCACCGCCCTGACCAGCGCCGCCCCGGTGGACGTGATCAACGCTGAAGAACTCAAGCAGACCGGCGCCACCAGCCTCAACCAGGCGCTGTTCCAACTGCTGCCGTCGTTCAACTTTCCGCAGAACCAGAGCGCCACCCGTGGCCAGAACCCCAAGGGCGCATCCCTGCGTGGCTTGGCGCCGGACCAAACGCTGGTGCTGATCAACGGCAAGCGTCGTCATGCCTCGGCGGTGGTGAACATCTCCGGCGGCGTGCCGTTCATTGGCGCACAGCCGGTGGACCTGGACATGATCCCCATCAGCAGCATCGACCACGTCGAAGTGCTGCGTGATGGCGCCTCGGCGCAATACGGCTCGGATGCGGTGGCGGGCGTGGTCAACATCGTGCTCAAGGAGCGTGACAGCGGCGGCCAGGTCAACACCCAACTGGGCAAATACGCCCAGGGCGACGGTTTCAGCAAAACCACTGACGGTTGGTACGGCCTGGGGTTGCCGGGGGATGGCTTCCTGACCCTGAGCTTCAACACCCTCAACAACAAACCCACTGACATTGGTGACAAATACGTCGCCGACGGCCAGTTGCAAGACCCGCGCTGGGGCGGGGCCGGGCGCGACAAGTTCAACCTGGCGGCCAACGCCGAAGTCGGCCTGAACGACCAGTGGCGCCTCTACAGTTTCGCTACTTTCGGCCAGGACAAGTCGGTGAACAACACGCCGCCGCTGCTGGCGAACAATCCGAACAACGTGCCGGGCATTTACCCCAACGGCACCATTCCCAAATACCGCTACCGCTATGAAGACGGCGCACTCACCGTCGGCACCCGCTATGAAGACGACACGCTTGGCCGCTTTGACCTCAGCGCCACCTACGGTCGCGACAAGCACGATGAACTGGCCTTCAACACCGTCAACCCGAGCTACGGCCTGAACAGCCCGACCAAATTCGACGTGGCCACCCTGATCAACGACCAGACCAACATCGGCCTGGATTACGCCAAGGATCTGGACGTCAACTGGTCAAGCCATCCGCTGACCGTCTCGGCGGGCATTGCCTATCGCCATGAGCAGTATCGTCTGGAGGAGGGCGACTACGAGTCCTACTCGTTTGGCGGCATCAACGGTGTGCAGGTCGGCGCGGTGCAAGCCTCGGGTCTCACGCCAGACGACGCCGGTACTTACAAGCGGGATGTCGGCGGCGTGTACTTCGGTCTGGAGCACCAGCTCACGGATAAATTCCAGGTCGGCCTGGCAGGGCGCACCGAGCACTATTCGGACTTCGGATCGGCCACCACCGGCAAGCTGTCGGCGCGGTATGACTTCACGCCACAGGTGGGTTTGCGCGCCACGGTGAACAATTCCTTCCGTGCGCCGACCCTGGGGCAGATCGGCACGTCGTGGACCACCACCACCAACGTCGACATCAACGGCAACCCGGTGCTCACGCGCATGTTGCCCGCCGACAACCCGGCCGCCCGTGCGCTGGGCGCCGAGCCGCTCAAGCCCGAGAAGTCCACCAACTACTCACTCGGCTTGGTGCTGCGTCCGGTCGAAAACGCTTCGCTGACGATCGACGCCTACCAGATCTCGATTCGTGACCGCCTGCTCTACAGCGGCGGCATTTCCGGGCCGCGCGCCGAGCAGATCCTGCAGCAAGCCGGGTTTGGCCAGTACACCTGGGCGCAGTTCATGACCAACGCGGCCAACACCCGCACCCGTGGCGTCGACATCGTCGGCAAGTACAACCTGGACCTGGCGCAGTACGGCGCGTTGAGCCTGTCGGCCGGCTACACCAAGGCGCGCACCACGATCGAGAAGGTCCACGAAAACCCCAACGGTTTCGACATCCTCACCCGCGAAGCCCGTGGCTTTCTCGAACACGGCTACCCCGAAGACAAGCTGGTGCTCGGCGCGACCCACCGCATCGGCGCGTGGACCATCGCCCTCAGCGAAACCCGCTACGGCGAATACCGCAAATACGCCGCCAGCGAAGCCAACGCCCAGTACGACCAGACCTTCGGCGCGCAGTGGAACACCGACCTGGACGTTAACTACGCCTTCACCAAACAACTGCGCTTGTCGGTCGGCGCCAACAACCTGTTCGACAGCAAGCCCGACGACTTCAACACCCGCCTGCGCCAGACCCCGGGCCAGCAGTACAGCTACCTGTCGCCGTCGGCGCCGGAAGGGGCGTTTTACTACACGCGGCTCAGTTATGACTTTTAACGAACATCACCGCACAACTATGAGGTTGCCGATGAAGCATCTGAAAAAACTCCTGGGCGGTGGTCTGCTGGCCCTGAGCCTGCTGACCCAAACCGCCCACGCCGCCGAAACCGTCAAATCCATCCACTTCGGTGACATCACCTGGGAAAGCGGCAGCTTGATCACCGAGGTACTGCGCCTGATCGTCGAGAAAGGCTACGGCCTGCCGACCGACACCTTGCCCGGTAGCACCGTGAGCCTGGAAGCCGCCCTGGCCAAGGACGATATCCAGGTGATCGGTGAAGAGTGGGCCGGGCGCAGTCCGGCGTGGGTCAAGGCGGAAAATGAAGGCAAGGTGTTCGGCCTCGGTGACACGGTCAAAGGCGCCACCGAAGGCTGGTGGGTGCCGGAGTTCGTGATCAAGGGCGATGCCGCGCGCGGCATCAAACCCCTGGCGCCGGACTTGAAGTCGGTGGCCGACCTGCCGCGCTACAAAGACGTGTTCCGCGACCCCGAAGACCCGAGCCGTGGACGCTTCCTCAACAGCCCAACGGGCTGGACGTCGGAGATCGTCAACAGCCAGAAGCTAAAGGCGTACAAACTCACCGACAGCTTCGTCAACTTCCGCACCGGCTCCGGCGCGGCGTTGGATGCCGAAGTGGCGTCGTCGATCCGTCGTGGCAAACCCGTGTTGTTCTACTACTGGTCGCCGACGCCGCTGTTAGGGCGGTTCAAGCTGGTCAAGCTTGAGGAGCCGCCGTTCAACGCCGAAGCCTGGAAGACCCTGTCCGACGCGAAAAACCCCAACCCCATCGGCACTCGCTCGATGCCGGCACGTCTGGCGATTGGTGTGTCGGCGCCGTTCAAGGCGCAGTACCCGCAACTGGTCAGCGTGTTTGAAAAGGTCGACCTGCCGATTGATCTGCTCAATGGCATCCTCGGCGAAATGAGCGAGAAACGCACACCGCCACGCCAGGTCGCTGAAGCGTTCCTCAAGAGCCATCCAGACATCTGGCAACAGTGGGTGCCGGTCGATGTGGCGGCTAAGGTCAAGGGAGCGCTCTAATGCTTAAAGTCTTCGCTGCTGCGGTACTTTCGTTGGTCGCCGGTCAGGTGCTGGCGGCCGAACCGGCCACGTTACGCATCGGTTACCAGAAAAGCTCGGTGAGCATGGTCTTGGCCCGTGAGCACAAACTCTTCGAGGACGCGTTGCCCGGCACCCAGGTGGAGTGGATCGAATTCCTCGGCGGCCCGCCGCTGATCGAAGCACTGAACGGTGGCAGCCTGGACATCGGCAATATCGGTGATATCCCGCCGATCTTCGCCCAGGCCGCTGGCATCGACTTGCAGTACTTCGCCGTGGAGCCCAACGAAGGCAAGACCGAAGCGGTGTTGGTGCCCAAAGCCAGCAGCGTGCACAGCGTGGCCGAACTCAAGGGCAAGCGCGTGGCGCTGCTCAAGGGCTCCAGCGCCCACAACCTGTTCCTTAAAAGCCTGCTGCGCGCCGGTCTGCAATGGAAGGACGTGAATGTGGTGTACCTGTCGCCGTCCGATGGGCGGGCCGCGTTCGAGCAAGGCAAAGTCGACGCGTGGGTGGTGTGGGACCCGTACTACTCCGCGGCCGTGGTCGACGGTTCCGCCCGCGTGTTGGGCGATGGCCAGGGCCTCAATCCGGCGGGCAGTTTCTTCGTGGTGAGCAGCCCGTTTGCCAAGCAATATCCGCAATCCATTGGCGCGATCATCCAGACGCTGGCCAAGGCGCAGCGCCTGTCCCTCGACCAGCCCGAAGCGAGCATCGCGCTGATGGCCAAGACCCTGGGCCTGCAACCGGCGGTGGTCAAGAGCTACTTCGAACACCGCTCGCCCGCGCCGATTCGCCCGCTGGAAGCGGTCGACATCGGCAACCAGCAACGCACCGCCGACCTGTTTTTTGCCAACGGCCTGATCCCGAAAAAGGTCGATGTACAGCAAGCTGTCTTCAAGGCGCCATAACCATGCAACCGATCTACATCGACTTTCTCAACGGCCTCGACATCAACGAACTGAACCTCACCAATGATGAAATCCTCACCGCCATCGAAGCCAGCCTGGCGATCCAGGGCCGTGGCGAGGCGGTGATCGAGCCGCGTACCCACCTGATTCCCGGCGGCGAGATCAACGGCCACTTCAACGTATTGCGCGGTGTACTCGGCGGCGATATCGGCTATGCCGGTGTCAAAGTGGTGGGGGATTTTGTCGATAACTACCGCAAGGGCTTGCCCTCGGAATTGGCGATCCTCAACCTGCTGGACCCTGCCACCGGGATTCCCAAGGCGATCCTGGATGCCTCGGCGATCACCGATATGCGCACCGGTGCCATCACCGCCATCGGCGCCAAATACCTGGCCCGGCCCGACAGCAAAGTGCTGGCGCACATTGGCGCGCGTGGCACGGCGTATTGGAACGTGCGCTTGCTGGATCACCTGTTCGACTTCGACGAAATCCGTGTGCACTCACGCCGCAGCGAAAGCCGTGAAGCCTTCGCCGAGCGCCTGCGCAAGGACCTGGGCAAGCCGGTGATCGTTACCGACGATTGGGAATCCACCGTGCGTGGCGCCGAAATTGTGGTCGAGGCGTCGCGCCTTGATCAGCCCGAACCCTTGTTGCGCACCGACTGGATCAAACCCGGTGCTTTCGTAGTGCCTTACGGCACCATGAGTGCGGTGGAGTTGTCGCTGACCGACATCATGAGCAAGCTCGTGGTGGATGATTGGGGCCAGTGCAAAGGCGGGCTTTTTGGCTCGCTACGTGCCCATGTCGACGCTGGCAAACTCAGTGCCGAAACCCTGCATGCCGAGCTTGGCCAGATCGTGGCCGGCTTGAAAACCGGCCGGGAAACCGCCGAGGAAACCATCCTGTTCTGGCACCGTGGCCTGAGCCTGAGTGACATCGCGCTGGGCCATGCACTGCTGGAGAAAGCCAAGCGCCTGGAGATTGGCCAGCGGCTGCGCTGGGCATGATTCACTTCGATCCCCAAGGTTTAGCCCTGGCAGATTTGCTGGCGATTGCCCGGCAGGATGTGCCGGCGGATTTCTCTGTGCAGGCCCGTCAGCGCATCGATGAAGGCCACCAGTTGTTGGTGAAACTGGCGGCTGAAGGCACGCCGATTTATGGCGTGAATACCGGCCTCGGTGCCGCGGTGGATACGGCGGTGATGCCCGTACAGGCGAACATTCCGTTGGGGCGCGCGGTGGGTGTTGGACGCCTGGCCAATCGTCAGGAGCTGCGCGCCATCACCGCCGCGCGCTTGGCCGGATTAGCCCAAGGGCGTTCGGGCATTTCGGCGCAGGCCGCGCAGGCGTTGCTGGATTTACTCAACGCCGGTGCCGAACCGCAGGTGCCGTTGCTCGGCTCGTTGGGCGAGAGCGACCTGGCGCCATTGGCGCACCTGAGCCTGGCACTGTCGGTGCCGTTGACCGGCAAGGACGGGCTGGCGCTGGTCTCGGCCAATGCTGCCAGTGTCGGGCTTGGCGCGTTGCTGGTCGCCGAGGCGCAGCAAGTGTTGGCGGCGGTGCTGGCGGCGCTGGCGTTGTCGTGCGAGGGCTACCGGGCCAATCTCAGCCCATTCCAGCCATGGGCATCTCGCTTGCGGCCTGCACCGGGGCAAAGCGAGCAGTCGGCGGCGCTGTTGTGGTTACTGGCGGGCGGTGAGTTGGCGGACAGCCCGCGTCGTCTGCAGGACCCCTTGAGCTTTCGCTGCGCCACAGTGGTACAGGGCGCGGCGCAGCAGGCGTTGGAGCAGTTGCATGACCTGGTCGAACTGGAACTGCGCAGTGGGGCGGACAACCCGGCGCTGATCAGCGAAGAAGCGTTAGTGCTGGCCACAGCGAATTTTGACAGCACGCATTTGGCGCTGGCTGCTGAAGGGTTAGGCCTGGCGTTGAATCGAGTGGCCGTGTGCAGCGCTGAACGGATTGCTAAGTTGCTGTCCCCGGCGTCCAGCGATCTGCCGCGCTTCCTGATCACTCAACCCGGTCATGTCGGCCTGGCCGCCTTGCAGCGCACCAGTTCGGCGTTGGTCGCGGAAATCGGCCATCTGGCCAATCCATTGCCGGCGGTGAGCGTGCCGGTGGCGGACCGCGTTGAAGATTATGCGGGCCAGGCCTTGGCTGCGGTCGACAAGACTCGTCGCTTGACCGAGCGGGTGTTGTGGCTGGCCAGTATTGAACTGATCGTCGCCGCGCAGGCAGTGGACCTGCGCGGTGAGCTGCGTCTGGGGGACGGCGCTCGGCAGATCCATGAAACCGTGCGCAGCCAGGTGGCTCATCTGGATAAGGATCGTGCGGGTTCGGTAGATGTGCTGGCGCTAAGCGCCTTCATCTCGACTCATGGGTTTTCGGCGGCCAACGCCGCAATCACCGCCGGTCGCTCACCCACCCGCTGCTGAAACGCCGCCAGCGCTGGCCAGTCGCCCAGATCAATCGCGTGAAACGCCGCCCAGCGCAGCACCACGAACAGGTAGGCATCCGCCACCGAGTACTGCGTGCCCAGTAGGTAGTCCTGGCGCTCCAGCGTGTGCACCAACACCGCGAAGCGCTTGAACAGCGTGGCCTGGAATGAGGCTTTTACTTCGCCTTGAATCGCGTTGTTGAAGAACACCGCCAAGCCGCCATGAATCTCGGTGGCAATGAAATTCAGCCATTCTTGCAGACGCACGCGCTCCCAGCTGCCATTGGCCGGCGCCAGGCCTGCGGCGGGTTTCAGGTCGGCCAGATATTGCAGGATTGCACTGGCTTCGGTCAGTACCTGGCCATTGTCCAGTTTCAGCGCCGCGACGTAGCCCTTGGGGTTGATCTGCAGGAAGTCTTCGCCGTCGGCGGTGGTCTTGGCCTGGTTATCCACCAGGACCAGGTCGAACGGCAGCGCCAATTCGCGCAGCACGATATGCGGGGCGAGGGAACAGGCGTGGGGGAAGAAATACAGTTTCATCTGGGGCAGCTCCGTTGAATTTGCGCCAGTCTCGCGGGCGTGGCACCGTGCGTAAAATTAAACGTTCAGACCCCTGCCATAAGGACAGCTACTGCGATGATGAACCTGATGCACTGGCGCTTGCTGGTGGCCGTGGCCGATCACGGCAGCATCACCGCCGCCGCCGAGCGCGTGGGCATGACCCAATCTGCCGCCAGCCAGGCCATGGCCGGTATGGAAGCGACGTTGGGCGCGCAGCTGTTTACCCGCGAACCGCGCAAGACCTTGCCCACCGCCCTGGGCTTGAGTGTGATTGAGCAGGCGCGAGTCATGCTTGGGGCCTTGCAGACGATTCGTAGCACCGTGGACGAAGCCCGGCCCATGTTGCGTGGGACGATTCGCATCGCCAGTTTCCCCATGGTGCTGGCGACGTTTCTGACACCCGCGTTACAGCGTTTTGCGCAGCTCTATCCCGGGATAGAGGTCACTACCCTGGATGTCACTGACAACGAGGTGCTCACCTTGCTCGACACCGGGCTCATCGATTTGGGCGTGGTGCTCAATCCCAAGCCGGAGCGCAATGCGACGATGCTGGGTCGTGACTTCTGGATGGCCGTGCTGCCTGTGGACCATACGCTGGCCCAGCGCCCGGTGGATGCCACGGTGTCGCTCGAGGAACTGCTTGAGCAGCCTTTTGTACTCGCCACCGGAGGGTGCACCGCCAATGCTCGCAGCCTGGGCGCCGCCGCGGGGCTGACGCTGCGCGATATCCGCGTGGAAGTGCGTGAATGGAGCAGTGCCTTCAGCCTGGTGCGTGAGGGCGTGGGCGTTACGTTGGTGCCGGAAATGGCCTTGCCGGCCCAGCGCAAGGGCTTGCGCGTGATGGCGTTGGATGTGCCGCTGCACCGTGAATTTGCCTTGGTCGGTGCGCCGGATCGCCCACCGTCTGCCGCCGCCCTCGCATTGTTAAAAATGCTGGATGACTAGTGGCCTTGCATAGCGCCAAGCCCTGTCTATGCTCATCCAGAACCGTTGATGACGCTTGGCATATAAAGCGATTCGGATGGTTGTTCCCATAAAGATCTGCCAGCAATATTCAATCCGTGAATGGAATGCGCCTCGCCAGGCGCTGGTAATTGAAGGGTGATCCGAACATGTTCAACCGCCATCACAAATCCGACCTGCAAGAAATCGAACGTTTCTCCTGCGCCCTCACCGAATCCAACGCAAAACTGGCCGCCATCAGCCGTTCCATGGCCATGATCGAGTTCGACCCCAGTGGCGTGATCCTCGACGCCAACGACAACTTCTGCAAAACCATGGGCTACAGCGCCGAGGAGATTCGCGGCAAACATCACCGCCTCTTTTGCGAAGAGGCCTACACCCACACCGACGGCTACGCCAAGCTCTGGCGCGACCTGGCGCGGGGCGAGGCCCTCAGCGGCACCTTCATGCGCCTGAACAAGCACGGCCAGGAAGTGTGGCTGGAAGCCAGCTACATGCCGGTGCTGGACAAGGACAACCACGTGCAGAGCGTGATCAAAGTCGCGTCGGACATCACGGCGCGGGTCCATCACGAACATGAAAACCAGAGCCTGATCGACGCCATCGGTCGTTCCATGGCGGTGATCGAGTTCACCCCGCAGGGCCAGATCCTCAACGCCAACGACAACTTCCTGAAGACCGTGCAGTATTCCCTGGATGAAATTGTTGGTCAGCACCACAGCATGTTCTGCCACCGCAACGAAGTGGAGTCGCCGGCCTACAAGGCGTTCTGGGCGTCGCTCAATCGCGGCGAATACCACTCGCACCGCTTCGAGCGCAAAAACAAGTACGGCAAGACGCTGTTTCTGGAAGCGTCCTACAACCCAATCTTCGACACCAATGGCCGCCTGTACAAAGTGGTGAAGTTCGCCAGCGACATCACGGACCAAGTCACCACCCTGCGTAATGCTGCCGACTCGGCCCACGCCACCTCGGTGCAAAACGACGCCTGCGCCCGCAAGGGCTCGGAGGTTGTGCAGCAAACCGTGCAGATCATCGAAGAAATTTCCCACGACCTGAACCAGGCGGCCGTGAGTATCGACGCGGTCAGCAAGCAATCGGACATCATCGGCGCGATCGTGCAGACCATCCGCAGCATTGCCGAGCAGACCAATATGCTGGCGCTCAACGCCGCGATCGAAGCCGCAAGGGCGGGTGAACACGGACGCGGTTTTGCGGTGGTGGCTGACGAAGTGCGCAGCCTTGCCGCGCGCACCAGCCAGGCGACGGTGGAAATTGTCGATGTGGTGCGCAAGAACCACGACCTGTCGCTGAGTGCGGTGTCGAGCATGCAGTCAAGCTTGAGCCGCACGGGCTTGGGAGTGGAATTGGCGAATGAAGCGGGGCAGGTCATCCTGGAGATCCAGGAAGGGTCACGGCATGTGGTGGATGCGATCGGGCAGTTCAATTCGACGCTGCAACTGCAATAATCTGACAACCCAATCCCTGTAGGAGCCGGCTTGCCGGCGATAGCATCACCTCGGTCTATCTGACTCACCGAGGCGCCTGCATCGCCGGCAAGCCGGCTCCTACAGTTGATCTGCGGTGCGGCTTAGATCGCAGCCAGCGTCTCTTTCAGCGCCTGCGCCTGCGGGTCAACGGTCTTCGCCGCTACCTGCTGCTCTTGTTGCTGCTTCAAACGTTCAGCGACTTCCTTGGCAATGGCGTCCTGTTTTTCCTGCGGCAGTGCCTGCACGTCCGCCTCAGTCAAACCCTGTTCCTTGAGCAATTGCTCACGGATACGCTCGGCTGGGGATTTGCTCATGTAGTCCGTGAACTCGGAGCGCGCGGTGCTGGCAGTCGCACCGGTCTTTGGCACGTCCGGGGTTGTGGTAGCGGCAGTGACGGCTTCTGTGGTGGTCTGCAATTGCACGCGGGTCTTGGCGAAGGCCTCGTCGATGCGGTCGTTGGCCTTGTCCAGTTCCTTCTGCGCGGCCGGCACAGTCACGCTTTGTTGCGCGGCTTGCAAGGCACCGCTGTACAGCGCGCTGGCAGCGGCGTTGGCGGGGTCCATGTCGGGCCGTTTGAGTTGTTGAACGGTCGACACGGCTTGGGTGTTGTTGTTAACCAGCATGATCGGTCACCTGGGGGAATGTTCGGTGCCACAGGTGGAGCAAATAGCGTGCCGGGTGTGAAGTGCCCGGTTTTATTGGGGATCGCCTGGCCGCTGCGGCAAACATTGTCCCGCATGCGGCCAACCATTGCCGTCAGTGGGCGATGTTTTCCAGCGCCAGGTTCCGCGTGCGCGGCCCGAACCAACTGATGGTGATCATCACGATCAACATGCTGCTGGCAATGAATGCCAACACGCCCGGTGTGCCCAGGTGTTCGAGGATAAAACCGATCAGCAAACTGCTGAACACCGTGGACAAGCGGCTGAACGAGTAACAGAAGCCTACCGCCCGTGCGCGGATGTTGGTGGGGAACAATTCACTTTGGTATGAGTGATAACTGAAGCTCAGCCAGGCGTTACAGAAGGTGATCATCACCCCGCAGATCACCAGCCCCACCGCCGTGGTTTGCAGGGCAAACAGACTGCCGAAGATCATCGCGCCCAAGGCCGAGCCGACGATCTGCCATTTGTTTTCAAAGCGGTTGGCCACCTTCACGAACAGCAACGGCCCCAACGGGTAGGCGAGGGTGATGATGAAGGCGTAGAGCAAGCTGTGGGTCACGCTGACGCCCTGGCCCGACAGCAACGCTGGCAGCCAGTTACCAAAACCGAAGAAGCCGATGGCCTGGAACACATGGAACACGATCAGCATCAAGGCGCGGCGGCGATACGGTGGTTGCCAGATATCGGCAAAGCGGCCGCTACCCTGCACGCTGACGGCTTCGGGCTCGGGCTCATCCAGCGGTTTGCCATGGTCCTTCTGGCAGCGCGCTTCAAGGTTGTCCATGATCGCACCGGCCTCTTCGAAACGACCTTTCTGTGCAAGCCAGCGCGGCGACTCCGGTAAACGCTTGCGCAATTGCCAGATAAACAGCGCAAACACCGCACTCGACAGCACCACCCAACGCCAGCCAGATACGCCGAACGGCGCCTGTGGCACTAACCACCACGACATCAACGCCACCGCTGGCACTGACAGGAACTGGATAAAAAACGCAAAGGCAAACGCCGAGCTGCGCATGCGCTTGGGCACCAGTTCCGAGAGGTAGGCGTCGATGGTCACCAGTTCAATACCCAGGCCAATGCCGACCAGGAAACGCATGCAGATGATGCCCACGGCGGAGGTCTGTATGCCCATCAATACCGTGGCGACGGTGTACCAGATCAACGCAAAGGTGAAGATCGCCCGCCGTCCGAAACGGTCGGCGATAGGGCTGAGCAGGCTGGCGCCGAGGAACAGGCCGAGGAAGGTTGCCGAGGCAAAGGCGGCCTGGTCCGAGAAACCGAACACGCCCTCGCTGCCTGTGTGGAAAATCCCGTCACTGATCAGGCCGGGGCTGATGTAGGCGGTCTGGAACAGGTCGTACAGCTCGAAAAAACCACCGATGGAGAGCAACGCCACCAGGCGCCAGACCGTGGCGACGGCAGGCAGGCGATCGATGCGTGCGCTGATGTGGGCGGCGCGGATTGGATCGATGCCGTCGGTGCTAGAGAGTGCGGGCATGGGGAAACTCAATAAGTGATCGGAATCTCAAATGTTTGAAACGCGTCATCCTGGGGATGGTAACCCAGCACCCGTGTGGTTTCGCTCAGGTCCAGGCGCTTGAAGCGGTTATTGGAAATACCATGGGCAATCAAGTGCTTCACGCCCTCGGCTTGCACCGAACGTTGCAGCAACTGCACCGCATCACGCGGGCTGAGCCAGGCGCTGAGGTCGCGGGCGTTGTTAAGGTCGTGGGTTTCGGGGAATTCGAAGGCGCCGATGCGCAGGGCAATGGTGGATAGCGGGGTTTTCGCCGCGTAGTAGGCGCACAGCGCCTCACCGTAGCATTTGCTCACGCCATACAGATTGGCGGGCATCACTTGCATGCCGGGCGTGATCTGGCGGTCCACCGGATAGCCTTCGATGGTTTGCGCGCTGCTGGCGAAGATCAGGCGCTTGACTCCGGCAGCCACGGCGGCTTCGAACAGGTAGGTGGTGGCGAGGATGTTATTGGGCAGCAACTCATCGAACGACGCGCTGGCGTGGGGAATGCCCGACAAATGCACGATCACGTCGATACCGTCGAGCAAGGCCGCCAGGCTGGATGGGTCGCTGAGGTCGGCGTGCACGAAGCGGTGTTCGCCCAAGTCGAAATCCGGCGCGATGCGGTCGGTGAGGGTAAAGCGGTAACGGTCTTTGGATGCGTCGAAAAACGTCTTGCCGATTCTGCCGCAGGCGCCGGTGAGCAGTACGTTGAGTCCTTTCACGCTGTAGTCCTTGTTTTAGTTATGGCCGTCGAGGGCAAAGGTTTTGAAACCGGGGCGCTGGCTGAGGCGCTGGTAATACGCTTCCACCGCGGGGTAGGGCGGATGCTCCAGCGGCGCGTTGCGCCAGCGGTGTACCGAGAGGCCGACGAGGATGTCGGCCAGGGTGAATTCATCGCCGGTGACGTAGGCGCCGGTCTTGATCAGCTGTTGTTCGAGCAGGCTCATCTTGTCGTTCCAGGCCTGCACGCCGGCCTGGATGCGTTGTGGGTCCTGGTAGTCCGGGTTCTGGCGCACCAACGCATGGAACGCGTAGCCCCAGGACGGGTTGAGTTCGGTGGCTTGCCAGTCCATCCATTGCTCGACCCGGGCCCGTGGCGCGGGTTCGGCGGGGAGCAGGTCGTGGCGTTGGTAGAGGCTGACCAGGTAACGGCAGATGGTGTTGGATTCCCACAGCACGCCGTGGTCATCGATCAACACCGGCACCTGGGCGTTGGGGTTCAGGGCGAGGAACGCGTCGGACTGGGTGGGTTTGAAGCCGATACCCCAGTCTTCGCGCTGGTAGTCGATGCCGAGTTCCTGGCAGGTCCAGAGCACTTTGCGCACGTTGATGGAGGACGTGCGACCCAAGATTTTCAGTGAATGTCCCATGGTGCTTCCCTGGCAGTGGCGATGACCCTGGGAATTTAACAGCGGTGCCCGGTTGAAGCTACGCAGATGTTGCGGGCAACGCCGATGCGGGCAAGCCGAAAGTGCGATCGAACAGCCAGTTGAACGCAAAGGTATAGCAGGGGATGAACAGGATCAGTGCCAGGTCGAGCAGGAACGCTTGCACCAGGCTGACGTTCATCCACCAGGCGATCAGCGGAATCAGGAACACGATCAGTGTCAGTTGGAAGCCCACAGCATGGGCGACGCGGCGTTTGACCGTGCGCGTGCGGTCGCGCTGGCGGCTTTCCCAGCGCTCGAAAAGCGAGGTGTAGATGAAGTTCCAGGTGACCGCAATCGTAGTGATCGCTACGGCCAATGGCCCAGTGCTGGAGGGATGAGCGCCCGACAGCAACGCTAGGCCGATGGCTGAAAAGGTCATGCCGATCAGTTCAAACGATGACACATACACCAACTTGCGTTTCACACCTTGCATCGCCACTTCCTCATTTTCAGGTGACAAGACCGTCTGTTGGCAGGGAAGATAGCGTCACTATGGTTGACATAAAAAGTCAGAAGCTTTCAGTTTTTTTGACAGGTTGCGTATGAGCTTTTCAAGCGACAGCGTTGAATTATTCCTGGCGGTGGTTGAGGCCGGCTCATTTTCGGCGGCCGCACGGGCATTGGGCAAAGTCCCTTCCGCGGTGAGCATGGGGATTGCCAACCTTGAGGCCGAGCTGGGTTACCCGTTGTTTGATCGCAGTCATCGTGAACCGGTCCCCACGGATCTTGCGTTGGCGTTGATTCCCCACGCACGGCTGATGGCCGAGCAACTCAAGCAGTTGCAGGTGCATGCGTTGCAGCTGTCCCGGGGCCTTGAGAGCAAGCTGTCGATCGGCGTGGGGGTGGATATCAACACACGCCGCCTGTTGGCCGCCATCGGTGAAATCGGCGAGGCCTTTCCATTGTTGGAAATCGAAGTGCTGACCGCCCCGCAGGATGATGTGCTGCAACTGTTACATCTCGGGCGCGTGCAGGTGTGCGTGGTTTTTGCGGGGCTTCGCGTCAATGTGCTGGAACGCTTTCAGTTTGTTGACAGCGAACAATTGATCGCCTGTATCAGCCCGCAACATCCGCAGGCGGGCGGTGAGCCTTTTCTGGAAGACCTGGTACGAGTACGGCAGATTCTGGTGGCCGGTCGGGATATTCCCCTCAGTGACCGCCGGCCGCTGGTGGGGCAATCCTATTGGCGTACCGACAGCCTGGGCATGGCCCTGGATATGGTGGAAGCGGGCTTGGGCTGGGGGAATTTCCCGCTGTCGGCAGTGGCGCCGTTGCTTGAGGCAGGCCGATTGCGGCGGTTGAACTTCAAGAACATCGAGAACGGTTTGGCGATGGTGGTGAATGCGGTGTGGTTGAAGAACCAACCGCTGCACAAGGGGGCGTCTGCATTGGTACAGGCGCTCGCTGACGCGGCTCGGTAAATGCAGGCGCCCCGCAGATGGCGTCCTACGTACTCTCCCGCACCTGCAACTCAAACCCCATGTCCACCACCGGCTTGGCGATCTTGTTGCCCGCCATGATCGTCAATAGGTGCTCCGCCGCCCGCCGCCCAATCGCTTCTCGCGGAGTGCTGATGCTGCTCAGGCGCGGCACCATGAAAGACGAGGCAGGCAGGTCGTTGAAACCGAGCACCGCGACGCGCTCCGGCACTTTGATGCCATGGCGCATGGCTTCCAGCAAGGCGCCCTGGGCCAAGTCATCGTTGCCGAAGAAGATTGCATCCACGTCGGGATGGGCGGCCAGCAGTTGCAGGAACAGTTCGCCGCCCAGGCCGACTGAGGAGGGGCGCGGCGTCAGCAGTTCCAGTGCCGGGTCGTACAGGCCAGCCTGTTGCAGCGCACGACGGAAACCTTCGCCGCGCAGCAACGTGCGTTGGTCCAGTTGCGCGCCGATGTACGCAAGGCGTTTGTACCCGCGGGACAACAGATGCGCCGCTGCCGTTTCGCCCGCGCTCAGTTGTGAGAAACCCACGCAGTTCACCCCGGCGTTCGGGTCCAAATCCATCATGTAGACGCAGGGCACATTGCTGGCCTCGACCATCCGTCGGGCGCTTTCGGTGCGATCAAACCCGGTCAGCAGCAAACCCCGTGGCTGGTAGGCCATGTAATTGCGCAGCAGGTTTTCTTCTTCATCGCGCGAATAGTGGAAGTTGCCGATCAGCACTTCGAAGCCCTTGGGCCGCAGCACCTGATGGATGGCTTCGAGGGTTTCGATAAACAGCAGGTTGGACAGCGACGGCACCAACACCACCACCGAATGGCTCTGGGCTGAGGCCAGGGCGCGGGCGGCGGGGTTGACCACGTAGTTGAGTTCGGCGGCGGCCTGCTGCACTTTTTCCACCAGTTCGGTGGCCACCGTGCTGATACCGCGCAGGGCGCGGGAGGCGGTAATCGGGCTGACGCCGGCCAGGCGGGCGACTTCGTTAAGGGTCGGGCGACCCGTGGTGCGCAATTTTTTATCGTTCTTGGAGGTCATCAGGCGGCTTGCCAAACAAAAATCGAGGCACTAAGGTAGCGCTGTCTCCAAAAGGCTGCAAATTCTTGAACAAAGGGTTGCCTGATCCTGTTCAAAGCGTTGGAGCGGATGCACGCGTCACTCCATAAAAAAAGACAAGACGGCGCGGGAAAAGCCTGTTTTTGCACTAGCCTTACAGCGTGCAAAGGTAGCGCTATCTGCGTCCTGAGGTGTTTCATGAGTCAACCTGTTACCGCCCTGGTCATCATGGGTGTTTCCGGCTGTGGCAAGTCCAGCGTCAGCGAGGCCCTGTGCCGCCTGAACGGTGCCACCGCCATTGAAGGCGACAGCTTTCACCCTGCCGCCAATATCGAAAAGATGAGCGCCGGCCACCCCCTCAACGACGACGACCGCGCCGGCTGGCTCGACATCCTCTGCGATGAACTGCGCCGTTCGCTCAAAGCGGGCGAGCATCCCGTGCTCACCTGTTCCGCCCTGAAAAAGAAATACCGCGACCACCTGCGCGAAGCCGCGCCGGGCCTGGGGTTTGTCTTTTTGGAGCTGACCCGCGCCGTGGCCGCCGACCGTGTGTCCCATCGCCCCGGCCATTTCATGCCAGCCAGCCTCATCGACAGCCAGTTTGCCACCCTTGAATCGCCCAAAGGTGAACCGCTGACCCTGGCTCTGAACGCCAGTGAAGACAGCGTCGAGGAACTGGCCGAGCAGACCAACGCCTGGTGGCTGCAACACGGCTTTGAACCTACTCATTAATTTTTTGCCGGAAAAGATAGCGCTATCCCCGGCAGGAAATTCAACACCCGCTTTAATAACAACAACAAACAGGAGAGACCCCCCCATGTTTGGCATGTCCCACGAGTCCTACCTGCTGCTTGATGCAGTGGTCACTATCATCGGGTTGATCGTTCTGATCACCAAGTTCAAGGTGCATCCGTTTATTGCACTGATCATCGCGGCCGGCTTCCTCGGCCTGACCTCGGGCATGCCCGTGGACAAGATCATCAAGGCGTTCCAGGACGGCTTCGGCGGGGTGCTCGGCTTTGTCGGCATCATCCTCGCGCTGGGCACGATGCTCGGCAAGATGATGGCCGAATCCGGCGGTGCCGATCAGATCGCCCAGACCCTGATCCGCGCCTTCGGCAAAGAGAAGGTCCAGTGGGCCATGATGTTTGCCGCGTTCCTGGTGGGCATCCCGCTGTTCTTCGAGATCGGCTTTGTGTTGCTGATCCCGCTGGTGTTTATCGTGGCGCGCCGCACCGGCGTGTCGCTGATCAAGATCGGCATTCCGCTGCTGGCCGGCCTCTCGGCAGTACACGGCCTGGTGCCACCGCATCCGGGCCCGCTGCTGGCCATCGGCGTGTTTGGCGCGGACATCGGCAAGACCATCCTCTACGGCCTGATCGTCGCACTGCCGACCGCCATCATCGCCGGCCCGATCTTCGGTACGTTCATCGCCAAGTACATTCCGGGCAACCCGTCCCAGGAACTGGTCGACCAACTGGCCCGTGAGTCGGAACACAAGAACCTGCCGAGCTTCAGCATCACCCTGATTACTGTGCTGCTGCCGGTGTTCCTGATGCTGCTCAAAACCTTCGCTGATATCGGCTTGCCGGACGGCCACATCGTGCGCAACTGGATGGACATGATCGGTCACCCGATCTCTGCCCTGTTGCTGGCGCTGCTGCTGTCGCTGTACACCTTTGGCCATCGCCAGGGCATCCATTCCAAGCAGATCCTCAAGTTGCTCGACGCCAGCTTGGCGCCGACCGCTGCGATCATCCTGATCATTGGTGCCGGCGGTGGCTTCAAGCAGATGCTGGTGACCAGCGGCGTCGGGGATGTGATTGGCCATATGGCGGTGAACGCGCAGATCAACCCGATATTGTTGGCGTGGCTGGTGGCGGCGGTGATTCGTGTGGCAACCGGTTCGGCCACGGTGGCGACCATTACTGGCGCGGGCATTGTGGTGCCGGTGGTGGGGATGATTCCGGGCGTTAACCGTGAGCTGCTGGTGTTAGCGACGGGCGCGGGTTCGTTGATCCTGTCTCACGTCAACGATGCGGGGTTCTGGCTGGTGAAGCAGTACTTCAACATGACGGTGGCTGAGACGTTCAAGACGTGGACGGCGATGGAGACGATTCTGTCCGTCGTGGCGTTGATCTTTATCATGTTGTTGTCATTGGTGGTTTGACCGCGACCGTGAGTACCGTTTGTCGTAACTGTTACTTTTCACAGGTTCGGGCTTTATCTGAATATGAGGGAATGGATACCCCAAAAGTGATTCAGAAAAGGAAATGGTCATGACCGAGAAAAACGAACCCACGCAGGTACTGCCACCTAGAATCGATAAACCGGAAGTCGATGCGACTGTCACCAGCCCCGTCACCATCTCCGGGGCAGTACCCCTGTCTGGTGCGACGATAACAGTCGAGGACTCGACAGGTACGCTGGGGGTTGTCACCGCTACCGGGCAGAGTTGGTCACTCAGCGTCGTTATGACCCCGGGCGCAAAAAACATCAGGGCGTATGTTTCTTTTCCGGTGGTTTCAGGTTCGGTCCAGCGAAAATTTGTTGTGAGTTAGTCTTCCAAGATAATGGGGCACGGATGCCCCATTACAGCTCACAGTCAGACTCCGGTCTTGGGCAGCAATCCATCCGCCCTGAACATCCCGCGAATCCCCCGCACCGCCTGGCGGATCCGGTCCTGGTTCTCGATCAGCGCAAAGCGCACATGGTCATCGCCATACTCGCCAAAACCAATCCCCGGCGACACACACACCTTGGCCTCCAGCAGCAGCTTTTTGGCAAATTCCAGCGAACCCATGGCGGCATATGCTTCGGGAATCTTCGCCCAGACGTACATCGACGCCTTTGGATTTTCGACCATCCAGCCCAGCTCATGCAGGCCCTTGACCAGCACGTTGCGGCGCTGGCGGTACTGTTCGGCGATGTCTTTCACGCACTGCTGGTCGCCTTCCAGTGCAGCAATGGCGGCGACTTGCAGCGGCGTAAAGGTGCCGTAGTCGTGGTAGCTCTTGATGCGTGCCAGGGCGTTGACGAGTTCCGGGTTGCCCACCATGAAACCGATGCGCCAGCCGGCCATGTTGTAGCTCTTGGACAGGGTGAAAAACTCCACCGCGATGTCCTTGGCGCCCGGCACTTGCATGATCGACGGGGCTTTCCAGCCGTCGTAGACGATGTCGGCGTAGGCCAGGTCGTGGATCACCAGCACGTCGTACTGCTTGGCCAGCGCGATCACACGTTCGAAGAAGTCCAGTTCCACGCACTGCGCGGTCGGGTTGGACGGAAAGCCCAGGATCATCATCTTCGGCTTGGGGATCGAGCCGCGAATTGCTCGTTCCAGCTCGGCGAAAAAGTCCACGCCCGGCACCAGCGGCACCGAGCGCACCTGGGCGCCGGCAATCACCGCACCGTAGATGTGAATCGGGTAGCTCGGGTTGGGCACCAGCACGGTGTCGCCCTGGTCCAGGGTGGCCAGCATCAAGTGCGCAAGGCCTTCCTTGGAACCGATGGTGACGATGGCTTCCGACTCGGGGTCGATATCCACTTCATAACGGTCCTTGTACCAGCGCGAAATCGCCCGGCGCAGACGCGGAATGCCTTTGGAGGTGGAGTAACCGTGGGTGTCTTCACGCTGGGCGACTTGCACGAGTTTTTCGACAATGTGCTGCGGCGTGGCGCCGTCAGGGTTGCCCATGCTCAGGTCGATGATGTCTTCGCCGCGCCGACGCGCAGCCATCTTCAGCTCGGCCGTGATATTGAAAACGTAAGGGGGGAGTCGATCTATGCGCGCAAAGCGGCGCGGCGAACCTTGGTCTGCCATTGTTGCCTCGAGAGTACGTAAGCGCCCGGAACCGTCCGAGCGACGTCGGCCACTGCGGTGGCCTGCGGGGCAGACAATACGGTCGATGATGGCCCGTTGTCCAGATGCCTAGGAAAATTTTCTGCATGGAGTCCAGTGCGGATATGCCCCTATACTCGATGCGGGTTTGTTCCCTCATAAGAAGGAGACTGTTCGTATGGATCAGCAGACAAAACAACCGTTAGAGCCACGCATGGAAGCCGGTAAAGCCCTGGTGATCGCCGGGGTGCAAGGGCGTTATTCGAAGGCCACCGTGGGCGATATCCCCAAACTGTGGGAGTTGTTCGACACCTGCATCAAGGACATCAAGAAGCGTGTGGGCGGTGTGACCTATGGCGTTTGCCACAACCCCAAGCATGGCGAATTCGACTACATGGCCGGTGTCGAAGTCCCGACCAAAGCCGATGTGCCAGGCAACTTCGAATGCATCGAAATCCCACCGCTCAACTATGCCGTGTTCCCCCATTACGGGCCGGTGCAGGCGCTTGAGCAAACCTACGAGCGCATCATGTTCGAATGGCTGCCGCATTCGGGCTACAAGGTGATGGGCGCGGATTTCGAGCGCTACAGCGCGGACTTTGACGTGAGCAAGGGGACCGGGACCGTGGAGATCTGGTTGCCGGTGGGCGAAAGAGGCTGACGACCCTCAAAGGAGCCGGCAAGCCGGCTCCTACCGATGTATCAATACAGCGTGCTTCGGACCCGCTCCGGCATCTCCCGGTCATAGGCCTCGGCGTCAAACTGCCCATCATTGAGCCGTTTGTGAAACGCGCCGGCCGACGGTAATTCCGAGCGGTCCAGATGCTTCTCGGGGTTCCAGCAGTCCGAGCGCACAAACGCCTTGGAACAATGGAAATACGCGGCCTCCACCTGCACCAGAATCACCGACCGCGCCGGCTTGCCATTCACCGCAAAACTCTCCAGCAGTTCAGGCTCGATTGAAATCTGCGCCCGGCCATTAACGCGCAACGTCTCGCCAATCCCCGGAATGATGAACAGCAGCGCAATTCGCGGGTCCTGCACCAGATTGCGCAAGGTATCCAAGCGGTTGTTCCCCGGCCGATCGGGAATTGCCAAGGTGCGCTCATCCACAATCCGCACGAACCCCGGCACATCCCCGCGTGGCGAACCGTCGATACCGTCGGGCCCGGACGAACTCACCACCACCAGTGGTGAAGCCCGCACCATCGACTGGTAGTCCTCATTGAGAAACGGGATTTCCTTGCGTACGGCGCGCTCGTGGGGGAGGCCGTAGAGCGCTTCGAGTTGTTCGAGGGTTGTCAGCATGGGAGTCACCTTGTCCTTGGATGAATGCAGGCGCGTGTTCAGCCGCCAAAGCTGTGTTGATAACCCTGCGCGGATTGCCGAATGGCTTTCGCCACGTCAGGGGCTAGGCGGCAGTAATCGTCTTCGCGCTTGAGCGTTACTTCCAGGGTCTGGAGCAATGCCTGGATGCGCGTTTCGGGATTTTCTATTTCGCACGTTCTGGCAAATTCGAGGATGCCCAGGCGTGAGGCGAACAGAGATTTGTTTCCGCTCAGATCCAGCGCCAACGAGTCTTCGGGAATATAGGCAGTCGTGTTCACGATGTCGTAAGCGGGTGCCAATCGCGTGTCCGATATCACCGGATCGCTGTAGAGCACGCCGAAGTTTTTCAGATGTGCATCGCCGTTACCCACGATGCAGCTCAGCGCCACGCTATCGAATAATTGATCGAGCGAAGCGCGCTGGTTTGCCGGGGCGCAGAACACGCGGACAGCCTTGGCGATGGCCGCATAACTCTTGGTGTACTTTTGCTCGGCTGACAGGCCCATCAGCGTGGTCATGTCCTCAAAACCCAGTGGGTTGAGGTGCTCGTCCCGGTCAAAGCGTCGCATGATGAACAACTTATGATTTTTTGACAGGTAAAACGGTGGCACCGGCAGTCCTGCATCACGGGCAATGGACATGCAGAGGTATTCGTTAATGGCTAGCCCCGGAAACTCTTCGCGCCCGCTTTTGATAATCAGGTCGTTGGTTTTCGAGGTGAATTTCTGTTCGGGTGTTTGTGGTTTTTCCGGCACCAGCACCTTGGGCTGCACGCCAGAAATGCCTGCTCG
This sequence comes from Pseudomonas sp. NS1(2017), assembly GCF_002269425.1. Lineage (NCBI taxonomy): Bacteria > Pseudomonadati > Pseudomonadota > Gammaproteobacteria > Pseudomonadales > Pseudomonadaceae > Pseudomonas > Pseudomonas sp. NS1(2017). The sequence continues at coordinate 6,504,812 of NZ_CP022960.1, read as the reverse complement.
CAGGATGTAGCGATCTACCAGTTCGACGAACAGATCTTCCACGCCGTCCCAGGCGAGAATTTCGTCGAGGTTTTCTCCGGTCGTGGGAGGGCTGTTGCGATGGATCAGCTCGTTTATTTGATCTGACGATACGAACACCCGGCCGATCGGTGCGCTGCTACCCGAGAGCGCCAAGAGCAGCATCGGGTCTACTTTGACGGTCTTGGCGAGGCGGTTGCGTAGTTGCTCGAGAACGTAGCCTTCCGGCAGATTCATCTGGAAAATCGGGTGAAGTTCTCGCCGACGGTATTCTTCTGCGCGGACTGGCATCGACAGGCTGACTGCGCTTTGCGCCAGCGTGTTCTCGCCGTAGCGAAACAGATAGTCGTTGGCACTCATCAAAACACTGCCGCTTTCGCCTTGGGGGGTATGAACGCGTAAGTGGGGGCTATTCATTGAACAAGTCCTCCAGTTCCTCCAGGGTCGGCATGGTGACAGGTACTAATTTGAATTCACTGCCTAGCGCGGCAACCACTCGCGCATAGGCACTCATCGACACCGAAAGGCTGCCTTTCTCGATTTCAATCAGTTTTTGCCGGGTAATCCCGGCCAACTTCGCCAAATCGGCCTGTTTATAGCCGCGATTGAGTCGCAGGGTGCGCAGTTGGGTGCCAAGTCGTTGAGTGATTACAGAAATATCCATGTCACGTATTCATTACTTTGTCAGTCATAAGTTATGTATACGTTACATTTGTGCTCTGTCAAGGTCGCCCTGACCAAAGGCCCACCTCAACCTCCGCTCATACCCAATCCGCCCCTTATACGCCTCTCCGCCATCCACCCACCCAGCCCCCAGATACAGCCTCATCGCCGCCACATTGTCCGCATCCACCGACAACTCCAGTCCCTTGATCTGCGGCCACGCTTGCAATGCCGCTGCGGGCAGCGCTTGCAGGCAGGCTTTGCCAAACCCACGCCCTTGCTGATACCGATCCACCTGCAACGCATGCAAGGTCGCGCTGTGTTCATTCGCCCAGTGGGGCAGGCAAGGCGGGCGTTTGAGCAGCAGGAAGGCCACGGGCGTTTCGTCGGCGAGCAGGGCAAAGCCTTTGATGGCATCGGGATGGGGATTGATCAGCAGGCTGTTCAGCGCGCAGTAGATATCGCCGGAATAGGCCAGTTGCTCGGGATGCACTTGCAGGGTGTCGAGTTGCTGTTTCTGCACAAGGCTCAACGTCTCATAACGGGCGAGGCGGGTTTCCATCGGGGGTGTATCCGAAATCCTACAAAGATGCGTGGATTCTATCGGGTTTGTTGGGGGCGAAATTATTTTTAAACGGCTGTCGATTTGCCGATGAGTCATTCGACTAAGGGTGTCTTTCGTGATGTTTTCTACCCCAAGGAGTATCGCCATGAGCACTGCCATCAACACCCTGATCGAACAATGGAAACACGCTGTCACCGTCAAGGATGTCGAGCAGATTGTCAGCTTTTACGCCGACGATATCGTCGCGTTCGACGCCGTTGGCGCCCTGCAATTCAAGGGCAAGGCCGCCTACCAGGCGCATTGGCAGGCCTGCATGGAATTCTGCCCTGGCCCCGGCGTTTTCGACTTTCATGAGCTGCATATCGTTGCCGGAGCAGACAGCGCCTTTGCCCATTGGCTGGCCCACTGTGGCGGCACCGGGCCGGACGGCGTGCTCAAGACCTGCTGGATGCGCGTCAGTGCCGGTTATCAACGCATCGATGGCCAATGGAAAGTGGTGCATGAGCATTGGTCCGCGCCGTTCGACATGGAAACCGGCGCTGGTCTGTTCGACCTGAAACCTTGACCAGCACGATCTATAGTCAGTCGTCCGAAAACGGAGAAGCTCATGAAATACCTCTGCCTGATCTACAGCAACGAACAGGTGCTGCACACCTCGCCGGACAGCCCGGCAGACCCGGAGTGCTTCGCCTATGCGCAGTCCGTTCAGGCCAGCGGTCGCATGCTGGCTGCCGAGCCGTTGGAGCCGGTGAGCACTGCCACCACCGTGCGCATGCGCAATGGCAAGTTGTCGATCACCGACGGGCCGTTTGCCGAGACCAAGGAGCAGCTCGCCGGGTTCTACCTGATCGAGGCCCGTGATTTAAATGAGGCGATCCAAGTGGCCGGCGGCATTCCGGCCGCCCGGGTCGGCAGTGTGGAAGTGCGCCCCGTGCGTGAATTGAATCTCTGAACACAACAATCCTAAGACTCAAGAGGTTTACCCCATGTCTACGCAACCTGCCGAGTTTGAATTGTCCATCAGCCGTGTGATCGATGCACCGCCCAGCCGCGTGTTCCGTGCCTGGACCGAACCCGCCTTGCTCCAGCAATGGTGGGGCCCCCACGGCATGACCACCCCCGAATGCGAAATGAACCTGTGGGTCGGCGGCCTGTTTCGCACCTTGATGCGTGCGCCCGACGGCGCAGAGTACCCGACCCAGGGTGTGTTTCTGGAAATCGATGCGCCCAATCGGCTGGTGTTTACCGACGCCTTCATGCCCGGCTGGATACCCTCGGGCAAGCCGTTCATGAGCGCCGAAGTCACCTTCGAAGAGGTCGACGGCAAGACGCGTTACACCGCCCGCGCCATGCACTGGAGTGCCGAAGACAAGCAGGCCCACGAAGCCATGGGCTTTCATGACGGCTGGGGCCAGAGCCTGGATCGGCTGGTCACCCTGGTGACCCAGGGCATGCCCGATTGACCCGGTCGGTCGAGGCCATTTACCGCAGCGAATCACGCCGAGTCCTCGCGACGCTGATTCGCTTGCTGGGTGATTTCGACCTGGCCGAAGAAGCCCTGCACGAAGCGTTTTTCGTCGCAGTACAGCGTTGGCCGCTAGACGGTGTGCCGAACAATCCGCGCGCCTGGCTGGTGTCGACCGGGCGCTTCAAGGCCATCGACCGTCTGCGCCGCCAGGCGCGGTTCACCCCGTTGCTGCAGGAGCAGGCCGACGCGCTGGAAGCGGCTGATTGGAGTGACGAAGACTTGGAAGATGACCGGCTGCGCCTGATCTTCACCTGCTGCCATCCCGCGTTGGCGGCCGATGCCCAGGCGGCGTTGACCTTGCGCGAGATCTGCGAGCTCACCACCGAAGAAATCGCCCGGGCGTTCCTGGCCACGCCGACCACCATTGCCCAGCGTATCGTGCGGGCCAAGGGCAAGATCCGCGAGGCGAAGATCCCCTATCAAGTGCCATCCCGAGACGAATTGCCCGAGCGGCTGGACAGCGTGTTGCGGGTGATTTACCTGGTGTTCAACGAGGGGTATTCGGCGTCCATGGGGGCCGATCTGACTCGCGAGGATTTGACCCGTGAGGCCATTCGACTGGGCCGATTGTTGATGGAGTTGCTGCCCGAACCGGAAGTCATGGGCTTGCTGGCGTTGATGCTGCTGCACGAATCCCGCCGCTCGGCGCGCACCACGGCCAGTGGGGAGTTGGTGTTGCTGGATGAACAGGACCGCTCGCGGTGGGATGTGTCCATGATCGACGAAGGCTGCGCACTGGTAGAGCACGCATTGAGCACACGGGGCTTTGGTCCCTATTGCCTGCAAGCCGCAATTGCGGCGGTGCACGCCGAAGCGCCCAGTGCGGGTGAAACCGACTGGCCGCAGATCGTCGGGCTCTACGATGTGTTGCTCAGGATGATGCCGTCAGCCGTGATCGAACTGAACCGCGCCGTAGCGCTGGCCATGCGCGATGGACCCTTGGCGGGATTGCAGCAGGTAGAAGGGATTCTGGCGCGCGGCGAGTTGCTGGATTACCACCTGGCGCACTCGGCGTGCGGGGAGTTTTACCGGCAATTGGGTCGTGTCGAAGAGGCGCGAGTCGCCTACGAACGGGCGCTGGCCTTGGCCCAACAAGCACCCGAACGCAGGTTTATCGAAAAGCGTCTGGCTGAACGCTGAATCAAGGCTGCTGACGCGTTGCCGCCAATACGATCTCGCGAATGCACACATGCTGCGGCTGCTGGTAGGCATAGGCAATTGCCGAGGCCACGTCATCGGCGCTGAGTACGGTGCCGCCCATGTCCTGTTTCCACGCCTGATAGCCGGTCTTGATCGCCTCATCGGTGGTGTGGCTGAGCAGTTCGGTTTCCACCGCACCTGGGGCAATGGTGATGACGCGCACGTTGCTTGGCGACAATTCTTCGCGCAGGTTTTCCGAAATCCCGTGTACCGCGAACTTGGTGCCGACATACGCCACATGATTCGGGAAGGTCTTGCGCCCGGCCACCGAGCTGACGTTGATGATGGTGCCGCCTCGGCGCGCAACCATGCTGCCGGCCACGGCGTGGATGCCGTTGAGCAGGCCTTTTACGTTCACATCCAGCATCTGTTCCCACTGCGCCGGGTCTTGCTCGCTGACTGCGCCCAGCAGCATTACGCCGGCATTGTTGATCAGCGCATCGGCTGGGCCGAACCGGGCTTCGGCTTCTTGCACGGCGGCGACCAGGGCGGCGCGGTCGGTGATGTCGACGCCACGGTTCAAGGTGTTCGGCAGGCCCAGATCGTTGAGGCGATCAATGCGACGCGCCAGCAACAACAGCGGGTGGCCGGCGGCTGACAACAGGCGGGCGGTGGCTTCGCCGATACCGGAGCTGGCGCCGGTGATGATGATCAATGGCTTGCTCATGCATGAACTCCTGAAATAAGAAAAATCGATAACTGAATCGTGGTCGCAGTATATTTGCCGTCTCAAAGGCTGAAAAATGCCTTATTTCTCTGTCAGCCATCGGATTCAGCTATGGATGTTCGTCACCTCAAGGCATTTCTCGCGGTCTTTGAAGAGCGCAATATCACTGCGGCAGCCCAGCGTTTGTTTATCAGCCAGCCGACTTTGTCGGTGACGATCAAGCAGTTGGAAGACGAACTGGGCGTGGCGTTGTTTGTGCGTCAGCCACGGGGTGTGGAAGTGAGTGCCGAGGCGCGGGTGCTATACCCTCAGGCGCGGCGCATGGTGGCTGAAGCCGAGGCGTTGAGCCGCCTGTTTCGCGGACGCGAAAATCGCATCGCCCTGGAACTGGGGGTGGAAGGCGATATTGCCGACAGCCAGATCGAAACCTTCCTGCGCATGGCGCACCAAGGCCTGCCGGGTTTGCTGCTGACCTTGCAGGAAGGCTGCGAAGGCGAAGGGCGCCTGGCCGTGGAGGAAATGTGCTGCGAGGACGAGTTGTTCCTGCCGCTTTGGGAAGAGTCCTACGTGATGGTGTTGCCTGCGGCGCATCCCATGGCGCAGCCGGGCAGGGAGCAGGCCTGGGCACCGATTGAAGACTGGATCACCTGCCCGCAGCACGATTCCCATCAGCGCTTGATGGCCTTGTACGGTCGCTCGCCGCAAGCGGTGGCCGGGCATGCCGGTTCGCTGACCCAGGCGTTGCATATGGTCGCGGCGGGTGTGGGTGTGGCGATGTTGCCGCAGTCGCTGGCGGCGGAGCGGGCCGGTGTGGTGATTCGGGAGTGGCATTTACCGGCCCCCACGCGTCGGGTGGGCTTGTGTTTCGCTGCGCAAGCCTTGGAGTCGCCCGCATTACGTGCGCTGCACGAGTATTTCCAGACCCACCGCCCGCCGCAGTTGTCGGCCGCATAACCCTGTAGGGTTACTCGAGCATCTGGCTCAGCATCCAGCTTCCCGCCGGCCCTGGTGGATATTGCCGCGACCACAGCGCATCCACCGCCACCGAGCGTGGCCAACCTCGGACGTTGAGTTCAACCAGCCCGGCATTACCAAAACGCTCCACCAACCAGCGCGGCAACTCCGCCCAGCCGAAGCCGAGTTGAGCCATCTCCATCAACATCAGAAAACTCGGCGCCGACCATACACGGCCCGACGTGCGCGTTTCGTTGGGGCTGATGATGCTCCCCAGGCGCAGTTCACGGTGTTGCTGCAAGGCGTGCGGGTCGATGTTTTCGACGCGGGTCAAAGCGTGGGTGGGCGCGACGAACAGTGCGATTTCCGTGCGTTCGGCCACAGGCGAGCGCGTCAGGTCGGGCGGGTAAACCTCCTGGGCTTCGATCAAGGCAATCTGTGCGCGGCCGCTCTGCACCAGGGCGATCAGGTCTTCGCACTCGGCGATCAGCCATTCCAGCTCAAGGTCCGGGTAGCGTTTTTCGAACGCCTTGAGCGCAAGCTCAAAACGTTCCGACTGGTAGGTGTCTGACATGGCGATGGTCACCTTCGGCTCCAACCCCTGGGCCAACTGGCTCGCCGCCAACTCCAGACGGCTGCTGGCCTCCAGCACCTGCTCGGCGCGCTGCAGCAGCACCTGCCCGGCGGGGGTCAGTGTCGGCTTGCGGCTGCTGCGGTCGAACAGCACCACATCCAGGTCAATCTCCAGGCTCGCCACTGCCGCACTGACAGTGGACTGGCTCTTGCCCAGCTTGCGCGCTGCGGCAGAAAAGGAGCCTTGGGTCGCGGCCTGGACAAACGCTTGCAGCACTTCGTGGGAGGCCATGACTATCGCCTTGATCGATGGTTATTAGTTATGAAGTATCGATTCAAAGGGTAATCATGGCAACCATCGTCACTCACGGAGAAGGGTCATGCACCCCACCAAGTCGATTACTGAACGTGTTTGCCAAGCCCTGGGTTTTGAAGGCCTGGCGTTGTTGATCTGTACACCACTGCTGGTCTGGATCACCGGGCGGCCGGCGCTGGAAATGGGCGCGGTGACCTTGGGTCTGAGCCTGCTGGCGCTGACCTGGAACATCATTTTCAACAGCTTGTTCGACCGCTTGAAAGTTCGCTTGCAACTGGCCGACGGCGGGTGGACGCGGGTGCTTCATGCGTTGATGTTCGAAGGCGGGCTGATTATTGTCGCCGTGCCATTGATCGCGATGTGGCTGAATATCAGCCTGGTCCAGGCGTTCATGCTCGACATCGGTGTACTGCTGTTTTTCCTGCCGTACACCTATGTGTATCACTGGGGGTATGACGTGATTCGGGAAAAAATCCTCAACAGAAACACTACCCGCTGTAGGAGCGAGCTTGCTCGCGAAGAGCGTTAACGATAACGCGGGGTACCTGGATAAACGTGGTGTTCTCAGGTTTTTCGCGAGCAAGCTCGCTCCTACAGGAGATGTGCGAAATCAGAGAAACATGCCGCCGGAAGCTTCGATACGCTGGCCGGTGATCCAGTTGCTGCCATCGGCGAGCAAGGTGGAAATCGCGCCGCCGATGTCGTCGGGCAAACCGGCGCGGCCCAAGGCGGTATTGTTGGCCACCATTGCATTCACATCCGGGTTGTCGCGCACTGTGCCGCCGCTGAAATCAGTGGCAATCGCACCCGGGGCCAGGGTGTTCACGGTGATCCCGCGTGAGCCCAACTCTTTGGCCTGGTATCGCGACAGCACTTCCACGGCACCTTTCATCGACGCATACGCCGCATACCCCGGCAGGCTGAACCGCGCCAGGCCGCTGGAAATATTGATGATGCGCCCGCCATCGCTGATCAGCGGCAGCAGTTTTTGCGTGAGGAAAAACGGCGCCTTGAAGTGAATCGCCACCAGTTGGTCGAACTGCGCTTCGGTGGTCTCGGCAAAGCTGGCGTGGGCGCCGATGCCGGCGTTGTTGATCAGAAAGTTGAAGTGATCCTGTGCAAATACATCCTTGAGCAAGCGGCCGACTTCACCGACAAAGCCATCGAAGCTGCCACTCTGGCTCACATCCAGTTGCAGCATGGCGGCGCGGCCACCCAGTGCTTGAACCTGCTCGACCACGGCCTGGGCCTCAGCCGCCGCGCTGTGGTAAGTGCCGATGATGTCAACGCCCTGTGCCGCCAGGTGCAACGCGGCGCTTTTGCCCAGGCCACGGCTGGCGCCGGTGATAAGTGCGATTTTACGGGTCATGGTGCAGTCCTCTCAGGTGATCAGTGGCAGCGAGTGTATTTATTCGCCCATAACGTGATAAACAGCGCTATACCGGAATCACTGGCCGGATAAGGCGAACAATCCCATGAACAAACTTGAGCTGCTGCGCACCTTCGTGCGCGTCACTGAACTGTCGAGTTTTACCCAGGCGGGCGAGAGCCTGGGGCTGCCGCGTTCTACCGTGTCCGAGCATGTGCAGGCGCTGGAGGAATTGCTCGGCACGCGTTTGCTGCAACGCACCACGCGCAAAGTGCAGGCGACCCAGGATGGCCGTGTGCTGTATGAGCGCAGCAAGGACTTGCTGGCGCACATGGAAGAGTTGGAAGGGTTGTTTCGCCAGGATGAGGCGCAACTGACCGGACGCATTCGCGTGGACATGCCCAACGTGATGGCGCGGGAATTGATCCTGCCGCGTCTGCCGGCGTTTATGGACGCGCATCCGCTGATCGACCTGGAAATCAGCAGTTCCGACCGCCAAGTGGACCTGATCGCCGAAGGTTTTGACTGCGTGCTGCGCGTCGGTGCCCAGCCTGATCAAACAGTGGTTGCTCGCAAAATCTGCAGCATGCCGATGGTCAACTGCGTGAGCCCGGCCTACTTGCAGCGCTATGGTACGCCGATGACCCTGGCGGACCTGGCGCAGCATCAGTTGGTGCATTACGTGCGGCCGTTGGGTTCACGCTCGGCAGGGTTTGAATACCAGCAGGGCAACAAGGTGCACCGCGTGCCGATGGCCGGACGGGTCACGGTCAACAGCACCGATGCCTACCAAGCGGCCTGCCTGGGCGGTTTCGGCATTACCCAGGTGCCGTTACTCGGTATCCGCGAATTATTGGCACGAGGCGAACTGGTGAGCGTGTTGCCGGAGTACCCGGCGCCGGCGCTGGACGTGTCGATGTTGTACGCCGGCCAACGCCATTTGCCGCAACGTGTTCGGGTGTTCATGGAGTGGCTGGCAGTGACGTTGCAAGCCCAGCTCTAACGCCGCGCCGACAACTGCTGCGGTGCCAGGAACGCGTCGTGGAAGTAATCGCGCACCGCCTGCATCGCCGGGGTAAATGCACGCTCGCGGTGCCAGGCGAGGCCCACACTCATCGGCGTGACCGGGTCGGTGACGGTGAGCGTTTCGATACGCTTGCCTTCCAGGGACCAGGGCCTGTGCACCAGGTCCGATAGGATCGCCACGCCGCTGCCATTGGCGACCATGCTGCGCACCGCCTCCACCGAACTGGTGCGCAGGCGCACCTTGGGCGTCTGCCCGGCCTGTTCCCAATAACGCATGGCGCTGTGTTCGGCCTCGTCGACGGTGAGCAGGATGTAGGGTTCCTGGGCTACGTCGGCCAAGCTCACGGCGCCGCGTTCGCACAGGGGATGATGACTGGGCAGCCACAAGCGGCGCTCCGAATTGAACAGAATCTCCGAAACGATATCCGGGTGAGTGAGGTTGGCGGTGAGTACCACCGCCATGTCGAATTGGCCGTCGAGCAACCCCTGTTCGATGGCCTGGCGTTCCTGCTCGAACACTTCGATGGTTACGTCCGGATGCCAGTGCTCCATGCGTTGCAGGTGGTGCGGCAGGAAGTAGCCGAGCACCGTATAACTGGCCGCCAGGCGCAGCACGCCGCGGGCGCGGTAGTCGGGCAGCGGGCTGTTCAGCGCGTCATCGACACTGCGCAGGATCACGTAGGCACGGTTGAGAAAATGCCGGCCCGCGTCGGTCAGGTTCATGCCTTGGGCCGATCGCACGAACAGCTGTACGCCGAGCATCGCCTCCAGCTCCTTGATCGCCGTGGTCACCGCCGATTGCGAGATGTTCAGGTGGATGGCTGCCTGGGAAATCTGACCGATTTCGGCGGTGGCGACGAAGTAACGAATTTGGCGCAAGGTCAGGGACATAGCGATATCTGTTTTTCAGAAGATGGGCCATCTGATAATAGATCTTCCCAAGGGGTCAAGCCGCAGCCTACTTTTCCTCCATCACTTAGGCGGAGCGACTCGGATGCAGGCAGTGGATTTCAACTCGGACATGGGCGAAGGTTTCGGCCCCTGGACCATCGGCGATGGCGTCGACGCGGAGCTGATGGCCTACATCAGCTCGGCCAACATCGCCACCGGCTTCCATGCCGGTGACCCCGGCACCATGCGTCGTACGGTCGAGCGCGCCAAGCAACTGGGCGTGGCCATCGGCGCGCATCCGGGGTTTCGGGACCTGGTCGGTTTTGGCCGTCGCCACATCAACGCACCGGCCCAGGAACTGGTGGACGACATGCTCTACCAGCTCGGCGCCCTGCGGGAAATCGCCCGCGCCCAAGGCGTAACCCTGCAACACATCAAGCCCCATGGCGCGCTCTACATGCACCTGGCCCGCGATGAAGAAGCCGCGCGGCTGCTGGTGCAAAACCTGCAAATCATCGAGCCGACGCTGCTGTTGTACTGCATGCCCAACTCGGTGATCTGGCGCGTGGCCAAGGAGCTGGGGCAGCCGGTGGTGCGGGAATTTTATGCCGACCGTGAGTACGATCTGACCGGCTCCATCGTGTTTACCCGCAATGTGCGAGCACTGGATCCGGCGACGGTGGCGGCGCGCGTCCTACGGGCTTGTCAGAGCGGGCTGGTGCGAACCGTGGAAGGCGAAGACCTGTTTATTGAATTCGATTCCATCTGCCTGCACAGCGACACGCCGGGTGCGCTGGAGCTGGTAGAGGCCACCCGCGAAGCGTTGGACCGAGCGGGCATCACCGTCAAAACACCCCAATAAAAACGATTCCTTAATTTTTTTCGCCTGCCTTTCTACAATGATTCCAAGAGGAACAGACATGGCTGAAACATCTCCCATCCGCTACAGCTTCGGCGGTGATGAACACCTGTTTGCCGAGGTCAGCGACAGCATGTCCCTGGAGGCCTTTTTCAAAGGCATGGCGGTGACCCGTGCCGTGGAGCGCCTGGCGCTGGAAGGCGTGCTGGATGTGTGCCTGGCCAATGCGTCGTTCCAGATTCGCTTCGACCCCGACCGCATCGCCCCGCATGTGCTGCTCGATGCGGTGCAGACTGCCGAAGCCCAAGCTGTGGCTGAACGCACCTTGCACACGCGCATCATCGAAATCCCGGTGCTGTACAACGACCCGTGGACCCACGAAACCCTGATGCGTTTTCGCGACCGCCACCAAGACCCCAGCGGTACGGACCTGGAGTACGCCGCGCGCATCAACGGGCTGGCCGATGTGGAGGCGTTCATCGCCGCCCACAGTGGTGCGCCGTGGTTTGTATCGATGGTCGGATTCGTGGCGGGCCTGCCGTTCATGTTCCAGATGGTCGAGCGCGAGCGGCAATTGCAGGTGCCCAAGTACCTGCGACCGCGCACTGACACGCCGAAACTCACCCTCGGCCATGGCGGCTGTTTTGGCTGCATCTACTCGGTACGCGGTGCCGGCGGTTACCAGATGTTTGGCGTGACCCCGGCGCCGATCTACGACCCGGCGCAGCAACTGGCGTACTTCAAGGAACACATGGTGTTCTTCCGTCCTGGCGATATCGTGCAGTTCAAACCCATGGACCGTGAGGCCTACGACCTGGCCGTTGCCGAAGTCGACGCAGGACGTTTCGACCTGCGCATCCGCCCTGTGGAATTTTCCCTCGATGCCTTTCTCGCCGACCCCATCGGTTATCCGAAATCCCTGCAGGAGGCGCTGGCATGATCAAGGTCCTCAAACCCGGCCTCGCCACCTCCGTGCAGGACCTTGGCCGCGAAGGCTATTACCACCTGGGCATCCCGCCGTCGGGTGCATTGGATCAATACGCGTTGAGTGCGGCCAACCACCTGGTCGGCAATCCAGTCGGCGCGGCGGGCCTGGAATGCACGCTGATCGGCCCCGAACTGGAGTTTCAGCAGGACGCGCTGGTGGCCCTCAGCGGCGCCTTGATGTCGCCGCGCCTGGACGGTGAAGTGGTGCACCAGGACACCGCATTTCAGGTGCGCGCCGGGCAGGTCTTGCGCTTCGAGTTTCCCAAGGCGGGCGCACGGACCTACCTCGCGGTGGCCGGCGGGATTGACGTGCCGTTGGTGCTGGGCAGTCGCTCGACTTACACCCTCGGCGCCCTCGGCGGGTTCCACGGGCGGCGCTTGCAGGAAGGTGATGAACTGCCCATCGGTGAAGCCAATGGCACGGGCCGGGCGGGCAACAGTTTGCCGATGGCGCTGCGCCGATCAGTGGGCGGTGATGTGACCCTGCGTGTAGTGCCGGGGCTGTATTACGAGCGCCTGACGGAGGCGGCCAAGAGCAGCTTCTTTGCCGAGCCGTGGACCGTGGGTTCCGAAGCCGACCGTATCGGCTATCGCTTCAAGGGCGGTAGTGCCTTGAGTTTCCAGCCACGGGAGCAGCCGTTTGGCGCGGGGTCGGATCCGTCGAACATCGTCGACAGTTGCTACCCGATCGGTTCGATCCAGGTGCCGGCGGGATTGGAGCCGATTGTGTTGCACCGGGATGCGGTGTCGGGCGGTGGCTACGCGATGATCGGCACGGTGATCAGCGCCGACCTGGACTTGATCGGCCAGATGCAGCCGAACCAGCGGGCGGGGTTTGTGGCGGTGACGCTGGAGGAGGCGTTGGAGGCGCGGCGGGTGTACAAGAAGCGGGTCAACGCGATGGCTGGACTCTTCAACCACTGAAGAAATAAAAATCCAAATGTGGGAGCGGGCTTGCTCGCGAATGCGGTAGTTCAGTCAACATCTCCAGTGACTGACACTCCGCATTCGCGAGCAAGCCCGCTCCCACATTTTTGCGCTGTGTTGTGTCAGAAAAGTTTGGTGAACAACCAGTAGAGGCTGCCTGACAGCAAAATCGCAGCCGGTAATGTGAGCACCCACGCCATCGCCAGATTGCGGATCGTGCGCATCTGCAACCCCCCACCATTCGCCACCATCGTCCCCGCCACACCGGACGACAGCACATGCGTTGTCGACACCGGCAACCCATACATATCCGCCGCGCCAATCGTCAGCATCGCCACCATTTCCGCCGAGGCGCCCTGGGCGTAAGTCAGGTGGGTCTTGCCGATCTTCTCGCCCACAGTCACCACGATGCGCTTCCAGCCGACCATGGTGCCCAGTCCCAGGGCGATGGCCACGGCGATTTTCACCCAGAGAGGAATGAAGCGCGTGGAACTGTCGATCTGTTGCTTGAACAGTTGCAGCTTGCCTTGGGTATCTGCGTCGAAATTGCCGACTTTGCCCTTGTCCATCAGGCGGATGGTTTCGCTGGTCAGGTACATGTCATTGCGCACGTTGCCCACGGCTTCAGCAGGTACTTTGGCCAGGGAACCGTAGCCTTTGACTTCATCACCGATCTGCCCGGCCAGGGCGGCGAGGGCGGGGACCAGTTCCGGGGTGGCTTCCTTGGTGCGCACGTAGGTCGAGAGGATCGGGCGCGGGTCGCCGGTCAGTGCCTGCGGCGCGCTTTTCACCAGCGCCACTTGGGTCACTTCGGCCACCGCCGCGAACTGCAGCGACTGCTCGGCGGGCATGGTGCGGTTCAGCGCGTAGGCCATCGGCAGGGTGCCGACCAGGATCAGCATGATCAGGCCCATGCCTTTCTGCCCGTCGTTGGAACCGTGGGCGAAGGACACGCCGGTGCAGGTGGCGATCAGCATGCCGCGGATCCACCACGGCGGCGGGGTGTCGCCTTTTGGTGCCTTGTACAGCGCGCGGTTCTTGACGAACGCGCGCAGTGCCAGTAACAGCATGGCCGCAAAGGCAAAGCCGATCAGTGGCGACAGCAGCAAGGCGTAACCGATCTTGATTGCCTGGCTCCAGTCCACGCCGCTGGTGCCGTCACGCCCGTGCATCAAGGCATTCGCCACGCCGACGCCGATGATCGAGCCGATCAGCGTGTGGGACGACGATGCCGGCAAACCCAGCCACCAGGTGCCGAGGTTCCACAGGATCGCTGCGATCAACAGGGCGAAGATCATCGCGAAACCGGCCGATGAGCCCACCTGCAAAATCAACTCAACCGGGAGCAACGCAATGATGCCAAACGCCACCGCACCGCTGGAGAGCAGCACGCCGAGGAAGTTGAAAAAGCCCGACCACACCACCGCAAAATGTGGCGGCAGCGAATTGGTGTAGATCACGGTCGCCACGGCGTTGGCGGTGTCGTGGAAGCCGTTGACGAACTCGAACCCCAAGGCGATCAACAGCGCTACACCCAGCAGCAGAAAAGGCGTCCAGGTGGTGAGCTGGGCGCCCATTTCGTGCATGTCGTGCATCAGGCTGTAGGCGGTGAACAACAGGCCCATGGCGAGCACGGCGAAGAAGATGATCACCGTCACCAGGCCGGGTTTCTTGTCCAGCCTGGGTTTGGGGTCTGCAGGTGAGGCGTGGGTGGAGGCAGTCAGGGAAGGGGTGGCCATGCCGGAGCATCCAGTGTGATGAGGATGTCGTTCATAGTCATTGCAGAATGTTACAGAGATGCTGCCATACATCAGTGTTTAGGTGATTGAGCTGGCCGCTGGTCAGTAATCCTTGCGCTTTCTGAAGGCCCAGCGCCCGGCAATCAACGTGAAGGTCGCGACGAGCGCCACCAGAATCCAGAAGCCTTCCGGGTCCTGGGAAAGCGGCACACCGCCCACGTTCATGCCGAAAAAACCGGCGATGATGTTGATGGGCAATGCCAGCACTGTCACCACGGTCAGGGTGAACAGCGTGCGGTTGCTTTGCTCGTTGAGGTTGGCGGCGATTTCTTCCTGCAACAACTTGATGCGTTCACCCAGGGCCATCAGGTCGTTGATGATCAACGCAAACTCCTCGGTGGATTTGCGCAGCTCCTTCACGTCTTCCTTTTGCAACCACTGCGGCGGCCGGTTGAGCAGGCGCAGCAGCGAGCCCGGCTCCAGCGCCAGCAGGCGTTGCAGGCGCACCAGCACCCGGCGTGCGGCGCCGAGTTCGGCGCGGTTGGTGGACAGGCGCGAGGACAGCAACTGGTCTTCGATATGGTCGACGCTGATGCTGGTCTTGCGCACGATCTGCGTCAGCACTTCACCCTGGTCGCGCAGTAAATGCACGAGCAACGCCAGCGGCGAACGAAAGCTTTCGCCGGCCTTTACCGACGAGCGCAACTTGTCTACCGAGTGCAGCGGTTGCAGGCGCGCGCTGATCAACAGGCGGCTGCGGGCGCAGACCCACAGCGTGGAAATATCCGACGAGACCATGCTGCTGAAGTTGAACACCACGTCGTTGACCACCGCCAGCAAGGCCGAGTCGACGTGTTCGATGCGCGTGGAACGCGAGCCTTCATGCAGGGCTTCGAAGAACTCTTCCGGCAGGTCCAGGTGGGCCTGCATCCAGCGCTCGCACGCGGCGTGGGCGAGGTTCAGGTGCAGCCACAGGAATTCTTCCGGGTCGCCCGGTTGGCGTAGCGCCTGGAGCGCCGCCGCCGAATCTATCTGCTCACCCTTTTCACCGGGGCGAAAACGGAAACCGTAAAGCAAGCCAAACAGGTCGGAGTCCTGGTGGCTGTGGTCAATGCTGTGGTTCATGAGGGCTCGCAGGAGAAGCGCCCGTAGGAGATTTTACAGGTTCGCATGCGCAAATCATTGCAAGGAGATTTGACAGTTCTGTGACCGTTTACTGAGTTGACGGCCCGCCAGGGCGCTTGATCAGGCCGTTGACAGGCGGAACGTAAATACAGTGCCGTGCTCGGCGGTGGTGGAGACGCTCAATTCACCGCCATGGGCGTCGGCAATCTGCTTGACGATATACAACCCCAGTCCCAAGCCGGCCTGGGGTGTTTCCTTGGCGGGGCGTGAGTAGGGCTCGAACAGGCGGGGCAAGGCCAGTGCGTCGATTTGCCCCGGGTTCTTGACCGTCAGGTTGAAATGACCTTGCTCGATCTTTGCCGTGACTTCCACCGGCCCATCGTGACAGCCATGGTGGACGGCATTCGCGACCAGGTTGGAGAGCAACTGTGCCAGGCGGTCGCGGTCGCCACTTACGCCCTGCAGGTCGCCGATGTCCGCGTGGATCAGCCGTTGCGGGTGCACGCTTTGCACTTCCGAG
Organism: Pseudomonas sp. NS1(2017); assembly: GCF_002269425.1. Lineage (NCBI taxonomy): Bacteria > Pseudomonadati > Pseudomonadota > Gammaproteobacteria > Pseudomonadales > Pseudomonadaceae > Pseudomonas > Pseudomonas sp. NS1(2017). The sequence goes on along the minus strand of NZ_CP022960.1, from coordinate 6,488,885 downwards.
ACCACATGCAGCAAGGCCTCCTGCAAACCCAGGCAATCGCTGATGTTCAGCGGGATACCGCTGCCCAGGCGGCCACGGGCAAAGTCCAGCAAGTCTTCGACCAACTGCGCGGCGCGGCGACCGCTGGCGAGGATATGGCGTACGAGGGTGTCGGTGGCCGGTTCGGGGAATTTGCGCAGCAGCCGCTCGGCACCGAAGTTGATCGCAAACAGCGGGTTGCGCAGGTCGTGGCCGAGCACGGCAATGAATTGCTCGCGCAGTTCGGCGGTGCCGCGCTCTTCCTGCAATTGCGCTTGGGTGTGAAGCGCGGCTTCCTCGGCTTCGATCTGCAGGGACAGGACCCGGGCAAATGACTCCATGGTCGACTGGATGCTGCTGCTGCGCAGGTGGGCCGGGTTGGGGTCGAGGGCGCAGATAGTGCCGAAGAACCTGCCGTCGGTGCGGAACACCGGCACAGAAATGTAGCTTTCGAATTGGTAGAGGCGCGGGGTGTGGTGGTCGTGGTAGAGCGGGTCTTCGCTGGCCTTGTCGATCACCACGGACACATGGGAGCCGCGAATTTCGTGGCAGATCGTGGTGGTGAGGTCCAGTTCGCCGCCCACACCGAGGCCGAAGTCCAGTTGGTCGAATACGGCGCAGGCGGTCCAGGTGTCGTCGGTCACCCGCGCTACGGCGGCAAAGCGCAGTCCGGTCATGTCGCTGATGACCTTGAGCATCGCGGGGACGGCACTGATGCGGCCAATGGTGGCGATGTCGGCGGCTTTTTGCCCCATGCAGCACTCTCGATCCGGAAGGTGGTGAGCGTTATGCCCCGGCCAATGAGTGGGATTTTAGCGACCTTGTGGGTTGTAGGTGTAATTTCATTCGTTAAGTAGGGAAATTTCCTATGCGCGGGCACAAAAAAGCCGCGCTACCCGAAGGCGCGCGGCTATGAGTGAAGCGGTGACTCAACTGTCGATCTTGTCTTCCAGCACAGCACCGGTCTTGGCATCGAGCTTCACTTCGAACTTCTTGCCGGCGGTGTCGGTCAGGTCCACTTCGTAGACCAGTACGCCGCTGTTGTTATGGTCCAACTCGGTGTCGTTGATGGTGGCGCCCGCGTGTTTGGCCAGGGCGGCGGCGTTGAGTTTTTCGAAAGGCATTACCGCACCGGACTTGAGCAGGCCTTCAATCTGGTCCGGGCGAACATCGGCCTGGGCCAGGCCGGCGGTCAGGGTCAGGGCAGTAGCGGCGAACAAAGCGGTCAAGGTTTTCATGGTGTGTGTCCTTCTCAGGTGAGCTGTTTAAGTGGGATCAGGTTAACCAGCGCAACTTAATTCACCCTTAATTAATTCAAACGGTTGCGCAGTTTGTTCAATCCGCCAGGCGCGGGGGATTTCATGCTGGGGGCTCACTTAAAGGGAGATTCGGCATGAAACGGTTAGTGAGTTGGCTCTATGCGCCTGCATTCCTGCTGGGGTTCATTGCGTGTGGGCTTTGGCAGCCGGACAGCTTGATTCTGCTGTTCGTGATTGCGGTCGGGGTGTCATTCCTGACAGAACAATGGTTGCCCTATGAACCAGAGTGGAATCGCAGCCTGGGCGATCGTCGACGTGACACGTTGCACGCCCTGGTCAACGAAAGCCTGAACGCGGTGGGCTTGTTGATCCTGCCAGGGCTCACGGCGCTGTTGGCGTTCGAAGGCATTTGGCCGCGTGGCTGGCCGTTGTGGGAACAACTGCTGATGGCCATCGTGCTGGCCGATGCCGGTATCACCTTGATGCATTACGCCAGCCATCGCATCCGGCCGCTGTGGCGACTGCATGCGGTGCATCACAGCGTGCAGCGGTTGTATGGTTTCAACGGGCTGATGAAGCATCCATTGCACCAGATGCTGGAAGCCACGGCGGGGTTGTTGCCATTGATCCTGCTGGGCATTCCCCTGGAGGTGGCGCAGTTGCTGGCGTTGGCTATTGCCTTGCAATTGCTGTTGCAGCATTCCAATGTGGACATGCGCCTGGGGCCGTTACGCTGGGTGTTCGCCTGGGCGCCGGTGCATCGGTTTCACCACATGAAATATGGCCGCGCCGGGGATGTGAATTTCGGTTTGTTCTTCAACCTGTGGGATTGGCTGCTGGGCACGGCGTATTACCGCGAACGCTATCGCATGGGGCCGGGGGATCTGGGGATTGGCAGTCGGCCGGACTTTCCGGTGGACTATGGGGCGCAGTTGCGTGATCCCTTCAAGGCGGTTGGCTTGAGCAAGGAGCCGTCACTGCCGGACGATTTACGTTAACAGTTGAACATCCAACTGGCGCAATGAGGCGGCTGCCGTGACGCCAAACAGCTGCTTCATGGTCCGCGAAAAATGCGCCGAATCGGCAAACCCCGCACCGTGGGCGGCCTCGGTCAACGTGCCGCCTGCGAGCGCCAGTTGCAGGGCGACGCGCAGCCTTCGCCACACTACCAGGCGACGCACGGGTAAGCCGAGTTGGTGGGCGAACAGACGCTCCAATTGGCTCAATGACAGGTGCGCGGCCTGGGCCAGGGCCTGGGCTGACACTTTGCCGTTGAGTTGTTGATCCAGCGCGGCGAGGGCGCGCTCCAGCCGCGGATCACCCAGGCTGCGCCGAGGGAGTCGACGCAATGCCTCCAGGGATAAGTCCTTGTGCAACAAAGGGGCGATATCAAACACGGCCGGTTCGGCGTACAGCACCGAAACCTCACCTTGCGTTTCAAGAATGGCGTGGGTTTGTCGCGAAGGGATAAACAGGCGATGGGCCGTTGTGACGTGGCCATCAAGGCTGACCGTGATCGGTGAACCCTTGGAGATCATCAACTGATGAGCGTAGTGCGCATGGGGCGCGGTGCGCCCCAGCTCGCCGAGGATCAGGCCGTAGTCACGCCCCAACCACAGGCGGCCTGACCATTCGGCCTTCACTCAGTACTTATAGTCGTTCAGCAGGTCCTGCACGCTGGACGACGGCCAGCGCTTGTAGAACTTCAGCAGTTCGGCGGCGCGGTTGGTGAAGATGCCATCGACGCCGGCCTTCATCACTTTGTCGAAGTCCACCGGCTCGTCCACAGTGTAGACGTGCACCAGCAGGCCTTTGTCGTGGGTCAGCTTGTTCATCTCTGGCTTGACCAGGTCCGAATAGCTTTGGTCGCCGTGGTTGGTCAGCTCAGCGGATGGGCCGGTACCGATGGCGCCGAGGTTTTTGGCTTCGTCGACCCATTTTTCGAACTCGGCGGCGTCTTTCGGCTCTTGCTTGGCGTAGTAGGCGGCCTTGGTGGTTTCACCGGACTCCGCGAACGTCTGCTTGTTTTTCGGCTCGATGCTGCCTTGACCCACCCACAGCAGCAGGATTTTCGGGGTGTTCGGCATTTCTCTCTGCAGTTCTTTCAGGCTGGCCACTTCGAAGGTTTGCAGCACCACGCGACCCTTGCCCTGGCCGACGCCAGTGTTGCTCTTGCCCAGCTTGGAGCCGGCGGAGCTCAGCCAGCCTTTGTCGAGCAGCTTGTTCTTCAGGTCGGCTTCGATGCCCGGGAATTGCTTAGGCTCCTTGGTCTCGATGTACAGGCCGGGTTTGTGCTGCGGGTTGCCCTCGGCGATCTTGATGATGTCGTCCAGGCTCTGGATTTTCAGGCCGACGAAACCTGGGCGCGCACGGTCCGGGTAGGCAGCGTTGAACCAACTGCCGGCGTCGAGGGTTTGCAGTTCTTTCCAGGTGAACTCGTTGGCCGGGGCGTCCTTGCGATCCGGGAACTTGGTGGCCACGTCGGTGGTGCGCTGCAGGTTGTTGTCGTGCAGGGCGAACAACACGCCGTCCTTGCTGCGTTGCAGGTCCATTTCCAGGTAGTCGGCACCCAGGTCGCGGGCGATCTTGTAGGCGGCAGCAGTGGATTCCGGTGCGTCGTAGGACGCGCCACGGTGGGCGATCACGGCCGGATACGGAATGCCTTCGTTTGTCGCCAATTCAGCCGGGCTGATCGGGTCTTGCGCCTGTGCCTGGCCGAGGCCGAGCATCAGAGCGAGCAGCAGGGCACTCTTGGTAAACGTGACAGGCATATGCGAAGTCCTTTCGTGTAGGTAGCTTTGAGAAGGCCTCCTTTTTAACAATTGATTGCGAAAGGCGCTATCACCAAACCGACATTAACGTGCGCAGGCTTCAATTTTCTCGGTTTTTTTTCCAGGCATTGCAGTATTCTTGGCCGAAGCTGCCCCATTAGAGGGCGGCGCTTTCCGCCACGCGTGTAAACCATCTTTCCAGTCCCTGTGGGACTTTTCAGTGAGGTTTACCATGCGCATCACCTCCGAGCTTATCTGCCAGGCCGCCGACCAACTCCACGGTTTTGTTGGCCTCAATCGCAAGACCGGCCACTACATCGTACGTTTCAGCGAAGATTCCTTCGGCATGGACGTGGCCGATGACGGCATCATTCCCACCGCCGAATTCGTCTGGCTGCCGGCCCCGGAGCAGACCATGACCCTGTCTCGCGAGCGCATCCAGTTGCTGCTGGACCAGAACATCGACGACCGCATCAACATCACCGAGCCGCTGCGGGTGTATATGCGCCGGGCGGAGATCCCGCAGATCAGTGCGTTGCGCAGTCTGGTGAGCTAACCCTGTGGCGAGCGGGCTTGCCCCGCGTTGGGCTGCGTAGCAGCCCCAGTAAGGGCGCCGCGTTCGTTCAGTTAGAACGGAGTGTCAGGTTTGGGGCCGCTGCGCAGCCCAACGCGGGGCAAGCC
>NZ_CP022960.1:6467495-6484056 GCF_002269425.1 Pseudomonas sp. NS1(2017) | reverse complement strand
CGCAGCCCAACGCGGGGCAAGCCCGCTCGCCACAATGAGCCTGTGATCAAGCTTTTTGGCAAGCCTTGAGCAGGGCTATCGCCAAGGGCGGGGTAATACCTTGCAGCGCGGCGCGTTCGGGTTGGAAGAGGGTGGCGACGAAGAACGGGTGGTCGAGCAATTCCACCGCACGCAGGTCGCCGGCCGAATCATGGCCGCTGGGGATCAGGTCGCCTTCGAGCAAGGCATCGAGAAACTCGGGGTTCACGCCATAACGGCAGCGATAGCCTTCTTGCACATCCAGGCTGCCATAGGCCTCGGCGATCCGGGTGTAGGGCGTCAGGCGCACGGTGTCGGTGGCTTCCACCAGGGCGCAGCTTAGCGGTGCGATCACGGCGCGCTTGGCCTGCGGCGCGAGTTCGCCGTGCTCGGCATCCTTCCAGCCCAGGACATTGCGCGCGTGTTCCAGCACCGCATGCTGAAAACCGCCGCACGTGCCGAGGAACGGTCGGCGTTGCTCGCGGGCAAACCGGATCGCCCGCATTGCGCCGTCGGTGTCGCGGTAAGGGCTGGCGGGGACGCACCAGAAACCGTCGAAGTCATGCAGTGACTCAGGCAGGGTATCGGTGTCGAGCCACTGCACGTGAACGCTCAGTCCCAAGGTCTGGGCCGCCTGTTGTAGCGCCACGGGGATGGCCTGGTGGGCGATGACATCGGGGTTGTAATCGCCGATCAGGGCGAGGTGCAAAGGCGTGGTTTTCATCGTGTACATCCCATGGCTTGTGGTGTCCTGAGGCGCACTATAGATTGGCGTTCACGCAATCGATATTGGCGTTTTAGCACATGCTCAATGCAGTCGCGCACTATTCAATTGACTACCCCGACTTATCGCTGATCCTCGCCTTGGTGCGCGGCGGCACACTCGCACGGGCGGCCGCGTTGTTGCGGGTGGACGTGTCCACGGTGTTCCGCGCGGTGCGGCGCTTGGAGGCGGCGCTGGGCCAGACGTTGTTCGAAAAAAGCCGCGCTGGCTACCTGCCCACCAGCCTGGCGAGCAACTTGGCGCAGCAGGCGGAACGCGCCGAGCAAGCGCTGGAGGCCGCGCGCATTGGTGTGGAGCAAGGTGGTGAGGTGATCAGCGGCACGGTGCGCCTGACCTGTACCGATTCTGTGCTGCAAGGCTTGCTGTTGCCGGCCCTGGCGCAGTTCATGCCGCAGTACCCGGCGCTGACCCTGGAACTGAGCACGTCGAACGATTTTGCCAACCTCAGCCGTCGTGACGCCGATATCGCCCTGCGCCTGACCCGCACGCCGCCGGAGCATCTGGTGGGCCGGCGTCTGGGCAATGTGGCGTATCAGGTGTGTGCCAGCCCGGGGTTCGCCCAACAGCACGAAGGCCGCGAGCTGGCTGACCTGCCTTGGATCGCCCCGGATGATTTCCTGCCGGACCATCCGACGGTCGTCTGGCGCCGCGAGCACTTGCCCGGCGTGCGTCCCAGCTATCGCTGCAACAGCATGTTGTCGGTCACCGAGTTGGTGCGAGCGGGGCTGGGGGTAGCGGCGTTGCCGGACTTTCTAGTGGGGGACGGCCTGCAACCGCTGGGCTGCGCACTGGCAGGGCACGACACGGCATTGTGGTTGCTCACGCGTCCGGACTGCCGGGCGCTGCGCTCGGTGGTGACGTTGTTTGATGAGCTGGGGCGACACCTGCGGTTGCCTTAAGTTTTTCGCACAAAATGCTCGTGCATTTCGCTGGTCAGGCTTTCGATATGTTCGGTCAGTTGCTTGGTCATTTCCGTCAACCGGGTGTTCTGCTCCAACAGATCCAGCAACTGTTTGGTGGTTTGCGCGGCCTGGGCCTGGCGCTCTGTATTGGCAATGGCCAGGGCTTCGCGGTGCTGGGCGTCGGCGTCCGATTGCGCCTTGTCGCGCGCGGCCTGGCGTGTCTGGGCCAGCAGGATCAGCGGCGCGGCATAGGCCGATTGCAGGCTGAAAGCCAGGTTGAGCAAGATGAACGGGTACACATCGAAGTGCGTGATCCCGGTCATGTTCAGCACCACCCACAACACGACGATGGCGGTTTGCGCGCCGAGGAAGGTGGGCGTGCCGAAGAAACGGGCGAACGCTTCGGCCTTGAGGGCAAAGGTGTCATTGCCGAAGGTTGGCGCCAAGTGGGCATGGGGACGATGGAAGCGTAGGTGGTCGACGGCGGCGGTTTCGGTCTTTTCTGGGGTCATGGCGGGCTCGGATCGTTTGCTTGAAGACAAGCAAGCACTATAGACCGAGCCCCCAGCGCCCCGTATGAAGATCGGGTCAGTTGCCACCGCGCTCATTGGCGAATGCACTCACCGCCTGCACGGCCTCGCTGGTGCCTTCGCGGATCTGCACGATGACGGTACCGGCCTGGTTCGCCAGCTCCACACCCAGGGCGGCGCGGTCGCGTGTGCCGTCCATGCTGTGGATGGCCTGGCGGGTTTCATCCTGGATCATCGCGATCATGCTGGAAATTTCCGCCGTTGAGCCGCTGGTGCGTGCAGCCAATTGCCGTACTTCATCGGCCACCACGGCAAAGCCGCGACCTTGCTCGCCGGCACGCGCCGCTTCGATGGCCGCGTTGAGGGCCAGCAGGTTGGTCTGGTCGGCGATGCCGCGAATGGTGTTGACGATGGCGGTGATCTGCTGCGAGCGCTCGCCCAGCTTGGCGATCAGCTGCGAGGACCCGTCGATATCCGCGGCAATATCGCGCATGCCGCTGGCCGTTTGCTGGATCACTTCGGCGCCTTTTTCGGCGATGTCCCGGGTGTTCAGGGAGATGTGATACGCCTGGGCCGCACTGGCGGCGTCGGCGGTATGTTGCTGCACCATGGCGGTCACGTCCGAGGCGAACTTCACCACTTTGCACAGGCGCCCGCTGGCGTCGTACACCGGGTTGTAGTTCGCTTCGAGCCACACGGCCTGGCCGTTCTTATCCACCCGTTCGAACTGGCCGCTGAACATTTCGCCCTGGTTCAAGCGCTTCCAGAAGTCGCTGTAGGTCAAACTGTTGGCCAGCTCTGGGGTGCAGAACATGCGGTGATGCTGGCCTTGGATCTGCACCAGCGTGTAGCCCATGCGCTGCAGGAAGTTGGTGTTGGCCGTGATGATGGTGCCGTCGAGGTTGAACTCAATGACCGCCATGGCACGGCCGATGGCGGCCAGTTTGGCATTGGCTTCGCTTTCGGCCTGCAGGCGCGGCGTGACGTCCATGGCGTACTTCACCACCTTGATGACGTGGCCCGCATCATCGCGCACCGGGTTGTAGCTGGCCTCCAGCCATACCGACTGGCCATCGCCCGCCACCCGTTCAAAGGTGCCGGACTGGAACTGGCCATTGCGCAGGTTCGACCACAACTGGTTGTACTCGGCGCTGCGGGCGAACGCCGGGGTGCAGAACATGCGGTGGGACTGGCCCTCGATCTGCTCGGCGCGGTAGCCCATGGTCTGGAGGAAATTGGCGTTGGCCCGTAGCACAGTGCCGGACAGGTCGAATTCGATCACCGCCATGGAGCGCTCGATGGCCTCCAGCAGGCTGGCCTGTTGGGCGACGGTGTGTTGCAGGGCGTTGATGGTTTTTTTATGGGCTTTAAATAGCATGTTCGGGGGCTCGGGCAAGCAAGCTTCTGGGTTTCCTTGGGTATGCGCCTGCCCCCGTAAGGCATTCGCTATACGGTTGACTTGCTCATTGTCAGCTTCCTTGTGCCGACAGCGGGGGTGGAACAACGGGTTCAGAGTGATCAGCCTGGCAAGAAGTTCGCCTCAGGGGCAGGCCCTTTTTTGGGTAGCCGACAAGTGGTGGCATTATGCTTTCTCCTGGCGTGCAGGCACGAGGATTCAGACGAGGAGTCGTAGGACAACCTCAGGCGGAATGAGCGATTACTGCTTCGCTGATGTTGACCCGGTTACGCCCGGTGTCCTTGGCGGCATACAGCGCGCGATCCGCCGCATTCAGCCACATGGCGGCGTCGGTAAAGAAGGGCTGGAAATCAGCCAGGCCGATGCTCAGGCTCACGCGTAATTCAGGGATCTGCGGGTTGCGGTAATTGCTGAATGTCTCGCGCATGCGTTCCATCACCTGTGCCGCCTCTTCCAGCGGAACTTGCGGAAGAATCACACAGAATTCATCGCCACCGTAACGCCCGGCCAGGTCGTTTTCACGCAAGTTGCGTCGCAACTCCAGGCTCAGTTGACGCAGGACCGCGTCGCCGACGATGTGGCCGTGGGTGTCATTGATCTGCTTGAAGTGATCGATATCGATCAACGCGATGGTGGCATGGCTTTGCTGCTGTTGGCACTTATGAAATTTAAGATGCAGCAAGTCTTTCCATGAGCCGTGGTTCAGCAGTCCGGTGAGGCTGTCGGTTCGGCTGAGTGCGCTGAGTGCGCGTTTGTGTTCCGACAACTTAATCGCCAACTGATAGCAAACCGTGCCAATGGCCATGGGGTAGAGCGTCAGCATCGGCAGGCAGGTGTAGACCTGGGTGAGGCTGACGTTGGGGTTGAATTTGATACCGAAAAGCGCACAGGCGACCCCGATACCGGCCACTTGCGCCAGCAGCCCACGCAGGAACAGCCGCTTGCCGCCCGCCGCCACGTTGTTCATGGTCATCATGGAAAGGATGGTAACGGTTGTCAGTGGTGTGAACTGCGTGGCGGCGGCCCAGAACCCGCCGAACAATGAGTCGTACAGCAGGTTGCGTTGCTCGGCCTGGTAGGGGAATTGCGAGCGCGCTGAGAGTTGGTAGGCCACATGTGCCCAGGCGAAACCGTTGAACAACAGGAATGCCCAGACCCACCCCGGCATTGCGAGCGGATAAAGAGCGCCTGTGACACTGATGCAGCCGATGCCCAAGCCGATAATCCTTGGCTTGTAGATACGTCTGGCAAATGAAAGCCCTTTGCCTCGTCTGTTTTCCATAAATTCCTGGAGCCGTTTTTTTTGCAGGTGCGGCAAGGTGCGTCAGCGGGTTGAACCGTTGATCGGATAAGAATTGTGAATATTGTCAGTTATTCGCGTGGGAATAATCAGTGTCCTTCCAAGCCATTTGCTCAGGACAGCGTGTGAATACGTCAAAAACGACCTGGAATGTCGTTCACACAACAGGTTTTTACAGCTGCCGGGGCGACGTGACTTCGTAGCCGGCCAGGAACAGGTCGATAGCCGACTCGATAACACTGGCCTGACTGGCGGCGTCCAGGACTGGTTGGCCCAGGGTAATCTGCGGCCAGAATGCAAACGCCTTGAGCAGGCTCTGAATCTGGTGCGCGGCAAATGCCGGGTCGCTGCAATTGAGCCGGCCATCGTCCTGGGCGGCGCGTACCCATTGGGTAAAACCTTCTTCGCGCTTGCTCAGACGGGTAACCATGTCTTGCGCGCGCTCCGGCGAATGGATGGTGGCGGCGATGGCGACGCGGGCCAGGTCGAGGAAATTGGCATCCGCCATCATCTTCATCTTCGCTTCCAGCAAGCCGCGCAATTGTTCGCGCAGCGGGCGGTCGCTGGCGTAGCTGACGTCGAGCTGCGCAACGCTGCTGGCCCATAGTTGATGGAGAATTTCGGCGAACAACTCTTCTTTGCTGGGGAAGTGGTTGTACACCGTGCGCTTGGAAACGCCGGCGGTGGCGGCGATCTTATCCATGCTGGTCACCTCGAAACCGTTTTCGCGAAACTCAGCGATGGCCGCAGCCACGATGGCTTCGCGTTTACGGTCGGTGAGGCGTTGTGGGGCAGTCATGGAGGGGGCTCGGCTCGTCAAGGAAAGTTACACTCTGTAGTTTACTTGCTGTGTATTTTGTTGCAATCTTGAAACTACACTGTGCAGTGTAATTTAAGAGCGGTCTGTAGGAGTCACCTGTAAATGGCCACGATTTCGTCCCGCGTTGATTCTTCGCCGGCAGCGCCCAAGCAAGACCAGGAGCACTTCAGCAATGAGGCGCCCGTGCAGCAGGGTGGCTTCGGCAAAACCTTGCGTATTTTCTGGAACATGCTGTTCAACAAGCCGCGCAGCACGCGGCCGGTGGGGCAGATTCCGGTACAGCCGCTGACCCGCGAGCAGTTGCTGGCGGCGCCGGATCACAGCGTGTTTCGCCTCGGGCATTCCACCGTCTTACTGAAAATGCGCGGCAAATTCTGGGTGACCGATCCGGTGTTCGCCGAGCGTGCGTCGCCGTTCAGTTGGGCTGGCCCCAAGCGTTTCCATCAGCCGCCGATCAGTCTTGAAGAGCTGCCGCCGCTAGAGGCAGTGATTCTTTCCCACAACCACTACGACCATCTTGATCGCAAGGCTGTCGTCCAATTGGCTGAGAAGACCCGCTACTTTCTCGCGCCGCTGGGCGTCGGGGATATCCTGGTGAAATGGGGCGTGGAGGCCAGCAAAGTGCGGCAGTTGGATTGGTGGCAGGGCACCGAGGTGGATGGCATTCGATTTGTCGCCACGCCTGCGCAGCATTTTTCCGGGCGGGGCCTGTTTGATGCCAACCAGACCTTATGGTGTTCCTGGGTGATGATCGATGGCGCACGGCGGATTTTTTTCAGCGGCGATACTGGCTACTTCGATGGCTTTAAACGCATCGGCGAACAGTACGGCCCGTTTGATCTGACGCTTATGGAAACAGGTGCTTACAACGTCGATTGGCCCCACGTGCACATGCAACCTGAGCAAACCCTGCAAGCGCATATCGACCTCAAAGGCCGTTGGTTGCTGCCGATTCATAACGGCACCTTCGACCTGGCGTTCCATGCCTGGCACGAACCGTTCGACCGCATCATGGCCCTGGCCTGGGAGCGCAACGTGTTTATCACCACACCGCAGATGGGACAGGCGTTCAGCTTGAACCAGCCCGAGCGAGGGTATGCGTGGTGGCTGGACGTTGAGACCCAAGTTGCACAGGAACACCTCGCCGGCTGACAAACGAAGCGTCGGAAAAAGGAGTTTTCAAGCTGTTTCAGGCCTGCGACAGGTGCCAGCCAAGGATGCGATGATCCCCGGAACGTCTTTTGTCGGGGCCAGGTTCTATGGAGAAGATAGGTGGGAAATGTTGGCAAGCGGGTGTGGCTTGTCCGGCGCGGCAGCCTGCGTTTGAGCTGGCAGAATCGTCGTGTCTGGTCACTGCACCTACTGGGCTTGCCAGTCCGCGAAGTATCGCCTTTGGTGTCGATCCCCATGTCTATGGGAGTCTGGGGGCAAGCATCCCGATCCCGGGGTATGACGCTCCGAGTCTTCCCCTGAAACCCTTGCGCGACCCGTCGCTTTCATTGATTGCCTTGAGTGGTATCGATCCCTCAGGGCCGGTGATGGTGGAAGTCCCCTTGGTGGAAAACAACGCGACCTTCACGGTTGCTCATGCGCTAGGCGGCAGGCGCGTGGGGTTTGCCGAGCGGTTTGTGGATGATGACGAGCATGAGCAGGTCGAGCACACCCCATCTTTTCTCAGAGCCTTGGACATCCTGCGCCGATCCGGCGCTGAGCTGGTACCGGTGCATGCACTCCGGTCCAACCACACTCTGCCTGGTCGCAATGAAATCGATGACCTTGTGCATGAATATCGACTGGATGCCCTGGTGTCCGACAGCCGCAGCACTGCATTCCACGCAGCTTGCTTGAGTGGCTACCCAAGGTTTGGCGAGCCGCTCGAGGAGGGTGCGACGCTGTGGTTCTATAGTTCAGAATGGGCGAAGGATTGGCTGGCACCCCTGGTCCAGCGGTATCGAAGCGTTCGTCGAATAATGGAGGTGCAGGAGGGGCCACCTGCTACGTTGAACTATCCCACCCCCTGACGGGCCCGCGTCGCGCAGCCTGGAGGGAGAGGAGTTTTTAGACTGACCTACGGATCAACGTTGGTCCTTCTTAATTTCTTACTCCTCAGAGGTCTTATGTTAGGAATCGCATCGGTAGGAATCGCATATGGCGCGGGCTCCCTGGTCCGGCAAGTCGTACAGGCCTTCGCTGGAGACTACTCACCCGTTGCTTCAAAACCCGTGCCTGCCGGTACTGAGTACCTCAGTGTCAACGGGCTCAGCAGGCAAATGGCCCTCTCGGGCGGGCTTACTTCGGCTGATCTGGTCACTCACCTGCAGGAGCGGATTCGCAGGCTGGATCCGCAACTCAACGCTGTCATCGAGCTCAACCCCAACGCGTATGAAACCGCACGTGAGTTGGACCGTGAGCGGGCCAGCGGCAACGTGCGCGGGCCGCTGCATGGCATTCCTATCTTGCTCAAGGACACGATCGAAACCGAGGGTATGCAAACCAGTGCAGGTGCATTTGGGCTGGTCGGTGCAACTGCTGGTAAGAACGCCCCGTTGGTTGACTACCTGATCAAGCAGGGCGCAGTGATCCTCGGTAAAACCAATATGACTGAAATGGCGGGGTTTCGTGGGGTGGCCGATGGCTGGAGCAGTCGTGGCGGGCAAACCCTTAACCCTCATCACGCGGATGCGGACGTTGGAGGTTCCAGCTCCGGTTCCGCCGCAGCGGTTGCTGCTGGCTTGGCGCCTTTGGCGGTGGGGGCGGAAACCAATGGTTCGATTATTGTGCCTGCAGCACGCAACGGTATTGTCGGGTTCAAGCCCACTGTCGGCCTGCTGGACCGTAACGGGATTATTCCGGCGAGCCAGCACCAGGACACACCGGGCCCGATGACGCGTTCGGTGTTTGACGCTGCGCTGATGCTCAACGCCATGTCAGGCAGTGATCCTAAGGACCCGGCAAGTGTGGGAGCGCCCCGAGGTATCGATTACACGCAGCTGCTGGTGCCAGGGGCCTTGAAAGGCAAGCGTATTGGTTATCCTGCCACCTTCTCCAAAGATGGCGAAACCCTGCCAGTGGAGAACAGCACGCAGTTCAATCGGACACTGGAGGTGCTTCGCGAGCGAGGCGCGGTGTTGGTGCCGGTCAACCTGCGCCTGGCCGATGCTTCACGCTACGACGAACTGTTGCTTGCGGATGTGAAGGACGAGTTGAACACCTACTTGGGCAAGCGTTCGGGGTTGCCGGTCAAGTCGCTGACTGAACTGATCCGGTTCAACGATTTACGTGACGGCAGTGAGACGGATCATCAACCGGTGCTCAAGGAAATCAGCGCGTCAACGCTGACGCCAGAGGAGCGCAAGCCACTGTGGGACGCGCTCATCCAGGATTTCAGAAGCACGATTGATGACCCGATCAAGGCAGAAAACCTGGACTCCATGGTGTCGGATTTCGACACCAACAGTTACTTCGGTGTCGCAGCGGCCGGCTATCCGGGAATCGCCGTACCGTCTGGTGTCGATGAGGATGGCCTACCCACCAGTGCCTACTTTTTTGGCACCCAATGGACCGAACCTACCTTGCTGGCAGTGGCCCATGGGTATGAGCAGGCCGCTCAGGTTGCGGTCAAACCGGCACTTTGACGCCATAACGTGCCGCTGGGGAGCGATGTGACAGGTTGGGGCCCAGCGCCAGGCGTGCTGTTTCGTAGGCGTCCCAGTCCAGACGGTCGGGCAATGAGGGGATTGTCACCTTTTCACCCTGGGCAAGGCCTGCCAATGCGGCATCCACCAGATTCTCCGTGGTCATGACGATGGTGTCAGGGAGGTTGTTTACAGGCAGCCCCGCGACATCCCAGAACTCGGTGGCGGTGGCGCCGGGCAGCACCACTTGAACATTGACACCCTTGTCGCTCAGTTCATGGTCGAGGGATTCGCTGAACGCCTGCACAAAGGCCTTGGTGCCGGCGTACACACCATTCAACAACTTAGGCGCAAGCGCGACGATCGATCCGATGTTGATTAGGGTGCCACGGCCCTGAGCGACAAAATTGGTCGCGGCGGCTTTTGCCAGGCGAGTGAGCGCAAGGACATTGAGCAGGATCATGGCGTCCATTTTGCCCGCGTCCGAGGCCAGCAGTGACGCCGTCGCACCGACGCCGGCGTTGTTCACCAGCAGGCTGATGCGGCTGTCTTCAAGCAGAATCTGTTCAATGCGCGCCAGGTCGGCAGGCAGGTTGAGGTCGGCAGCCACTGTCTGGATGTCCCGTTGGGTCTCGGCTTTCAGTCGGGCCGCGAGTTGGTCCAGTCGCTGCTGGTTGCGTGCCACCAGAATCAGGTTGTAACCCTGGCGAGCCAGGCGGTCGGCATACACGGCACCGATCCCGGACGAAGCGCCAGTGATCAGGGCATAACCTTTGGATTGAGTCATTGCAGTTGCTCCAGAAGGGCCGGGGAAGGGCGGCCTTGTTGGATTCAAGATTATGGGTGTAATGTATTGGCTGCAATGTCATATATCCCTCTTTTCGGGACATGAGGTTTCACCATGGTATCTATTGGTATTCTGCTGTTTCCCGGGTTCCAGATGCTCAGCCTGGGCACCAGCACCGTGTTCGAATTCGCCAACTTTGAGTTGGGCCAACCGTTCTATCGTGTGGACCTTTTGTCGGAACACGGTGGGCCGATCAAAAGCTCCATGGGCTTTGCCATCGACACTGTGCCCTTCGGCCAACAGCACTACGACACAGTGCTGGTGGTGGGAGACAACGAATTGCTGAATGCCACGCCTGGCATGCTTGCTTACTTGCAGCAAGCCATGCTCACTTCGCGTCGCGTGACATCCGCCTGCACCGGTTCTTTCTATCTGGCCGCCGCCGGGTTGCTGGAGGGCCGCAAAGCGACGACCCATTGGTACCACGCCCACACGTTTCGCCAGGCCTATCCAAGCGTACGGCTGGAGGAAGACCGTATCTTCACCGTCGATGGTCCGCTCTGGACCTCAGCCGGCCTGACCGCCGCCCTCGACCTGGCCCTGGCCTTGGTCGAACATGACCTGGGGGTTGAGGTTACACGCGCAGTGGCGCGTAAATTGGTGGTCTACCACCGACGCGCAGGTGGCCAGTCACAATTTTCCGCATTGCTGGAAATCGACCCCAAATCCGATCGCGTGCAAACCGCCCTGGCCTACGCCCGAGAACACTTGCAGGACGATCTCTCAGTGGATCAGTTGGCTGAAGTCGCCCATTTGAGCCCGCGCCAATTCAGCCGATTGTTCCGTACAGAAACCGGCCAGTCACCCGCCAAGGCTATCGAGCGGTTGCGCATCGAAGCAGCCCGCCTGTTGCTTGAGTCTGGCGATCATTCCATCGATATCATCGCCCGGGAGACCGGCTTCGGTGACCCAGAGCGTATGCGTCGTGCCTTCCTGCGTGCCTTTGGCCAACCGCCGCAGATGATGCGCCGGGCGTTGCAACTGCAGGCGTGAAGCTCTATGCACCACTAGGTTCAAGTGGTGCCGACGCTGGCCCTATCAGACGAGAGAGGATGCCTTGCGCTACAGGCTCCGGTTCATCGGAGTCAAACCGGCGCACACTCATCCCCCACCCCGGCGCAAACCCTGGGAAGAACACCAGCCCTTCAGCCTCCAACCGAAACGCCAAGGCCAGGCGGGTTTCATCACCCACGTCATGTTGGTTTTCAAACTGTTGAACCGCCTCAACCGCCACACCGGCCTGGCGAGCCAGGTCTTCCCGGCTCCAGCCCAACATGGTGCGGGCCTGCACGCTGTGCTTGGCGGTGAATTGATGCAGGACGATCTGCTGTTCTACAAAAGAGCTCATTGCCAGAGAGGACATGGGGTTTCTCCAGGTTCGACGGGGGAGGACGAACTATACTGTGTTTTTGTACAGTTGTTTTGACCGCTCATCAACTGGATGTTTGTTGACCCACTATTCCACCCCTGGCGCCTCCCGAATGATCAGGTGGTCCAGGTTCTCGATGTTCGCGCTGAATATCCCAAACGTCTGCTCGGGATTCCTTTTGCTCGGCACCTGTTGCAGTTCCGGCGTCACCCCGTAGAAGAAGCAGTACAACGCACGCTCACTGTCCACCGCCGCCTTGATCTGCTCTAAAAACGCTTTGCGCTTGCGGTAGTTCTCAATGAGCTTTTTGCTCAGGTAGACGTTGACCGAGTAGGGCTTCTTGTCGAGCCACACTTTCTTTTCGAAGTCGATGCGAAAGCTGCTGGTGTAGTCTTTGATTTCTTTGATCTTGCCCCAGTAGATCAGGCCTTTGTTGTCCTGCAGGTATTCGATCTTCTTGAAAAACGTCCAGTAGGTCGCGGTGTGGTC
The DNA here is from genome assembly GCF_002269425.1 of Pseudomonas sp. NS1(2017). NCBI lineage: Bacteria > Pseudomonadati > Pseudomonadota > Gammaproteobacteria > Pseudomonadales > Pseudomonadaceae > Pseudomonas > Pseudomonas sp. NS1(2017). Next base: position 6,471,945 of record NZ_CP022960.1, on the reverse strand, counting down.
ACCGACCTTCAGCGGCATGGACTTGAGCTTGTCCTTGTCGTCGAGGTTGGACACGAAACATTCCACAGGGTGGGCAAACACGCTGGTTTTGTCTGGGGTGCTGTCATTGGTGCTGTGGGAGACGGACCTTGGATTTGAAGGCGCCTTCACTGGATCGTGCGAGATGTTTGCCTCTGCCCCGGCAAGCGGATTTTTGCGTTCGTACTGACGACGAGTGAGTACAAACTCCGATGGAAAATTGTCCTCACGCTCGTCGTCATTTTCACCTGTCGCGGTTTTATGGCTACTGGCGTAACGACAACCTTCTATATGCCGGGTTCCGGTCTTGTTCTTGAAATGCGGCGTGCGCAGGTAATTGACGTTTTTGGCGTTGAACGTGCTCAGTGCGTTGCCGGTATCAAACGCCGCACGACATTCATCATTGGGGCAGAGGAAGCTGTCCCTGTCTGAGTCGAAGTCGGTTGTTTCGTCGAAATTCAGGTCTCGTACGTCATAGATCGACAACTTGTCATCGAGACTCAGGCTGTAGGCCGTGTCGAATTTCATGGGGCTCGGGTCCGTGAGAGGTTTCGCTATTAATAGCGGGATCCTGCGTAAATATCAGCAAGAACCTGCAACCCGTCGCCCGCTCAAGAAGCACAGCGCACCGCCCACCGCCGTCAACCCGGCCAGTGCATAAAACATCGTGGTCGGCGGTGAGTTGATCAACAGATAGCCACAAATCACCGGGCTCAGCGCGCCGCCAAAGGCCGCCAGGTTCTGTGCGCCGTAGTAACTGCCTCGCAGCGACTCGGGAGCGAGGGTGTCGATAAACAGGAATTCGGACGGGAAGATAATCATCTCGCCCAACGTAAACACGAACATCGCCACACACCACGACAGCAGGCTGTCGGCCTGGCTGAAGCCGAGCAGGCCGCCGATGAACAGCGCAGTGCCCAGCAGGATCCAGTAACGTAGTTGTTCACGCTTGAGGAAGCGGCCGATCTGGTATTGCAGCAACATCACGGTAATGGCGTTACAGGCCAGCACTGCGGAAAGAATCTTCAGCGCATCATCCGGGTTGTGAATCACCAGCAGAAATTGCGACAGGTATAAGGTGTAGCGGCCATGCACGATGGTGCTCAACAGGCTGCCGCCGGTGAACAGCACCAGGCTGCGGTCGTTGCGCAGGGTTTTCAGGGTGGTGAGAAAACTCAAGGGTTTGCTGCTTTCATCACGCTGGGTGGGCGGAATGCCGATCATCAGGAACACGCTGATAAACGCAATGGCGCTGGACAGCATGAACGGCAACAGCGGCATCTGCCCGGCAATCACCACGCCGACCATAGGGCCCGTGGCGTAGCCGATATTCGTGAGGGTGTAGCGCAGTGAAAACACCTTGGCGCGCTGCTCCACCGGCAGGTTTTCGCTGATGATCGCCTTGGAGCCGATCAGGAACAGCGCCGATGCCGACTCGGTAATCACGAGCGTTAACGTGGTGAGGTAGAGGTTGGTGGCAAAGGTCAGTAACAGAAAACCGATGGAGCTGGAGAGCATCGCCAGGATAAGCAGCTTGCGCTTTTCCATGCGGTCGATGACGTAGCCGCCGTAGAGGCCCATCAAAGTGGCGGTAAACACCGCGATGCCCATCAGCAAGCCGATGTCCTGCTGGTCGAGGCCCAAGCGCCGGCTCAGCAGCAAGGTCATCAAGGGACTGGTCATGGCCCGACTGATGACGATGGTCAGCGAGCAAATCATCAGGCGGCGGATTACCAGGGAGTAGGTGGCCACGGCGGGGCGAGTGTCCTTATTGTTTTTCCAACGCAACACACATCAAATGGGGGTGCAGGCAAGCCAACTCCCCCATTTAGATCGGGTTACTGGCCAGAGTTGATGGTGATCTTCTCTACAGCACCTTGCTCCAGATCCCACTTCTTCAGGATCTTGCCGTACGTGCCGTCATCGATCATGCCCTGTAACGCTTCACTGATCGCGGTGACCAGTTCAGTGTTGCTCTTCTCGATCCCCAGTCCGGTGAATTGCTTGGAAATCGCCAGGCCCACCGGCTTGTACTTGCCCTTATCCAACGACATCAAATAAGGAATGGTCTCGCTGCCCTGCATCGCTGCATCCAACCGGTTCTGCTGCAACTGCGCCCGTGCGTCCGCCGAACCTTCAGTGCCGATCACCACGATCGCCGGCTTACCTGCCGCTTCGCAGTTTTCCTTGCTCCACGCGGCGATTTCCGACGGCCAGGTGGTACGGCGGCTGGTGCCGACTTTTTTACCGCACAGGTCAGTCAATGCCTTGAGGTCTTCACGCTTGGCCAGGGTGTACAGCTGCGGGCCGCTGGTGAAGTAGTCGATGAAGGTCACGGATTTCTGGCGTTCGGCGGTGTCGGTCATGCCGGACAGCACGATGTCCACGCGCTTGGTGGTCAGGCCGCTGAGCATCTGCTCGAAGCCGGTTTCCTGCCACTTGATCTTCACGCCCAGGCGCTCGGCCAGGGCGTTACCGAGGTCGAAGTCCAGACCGGTGATCTTGTTGGTGGCCGGGTCTTTAAAGTCCATTGGCGGATAGTTCGGCACGATGGCCGCGCTGATCTCACCCTTGTCCTTGATTGCCGCCGGCAATGCCGCGAAAACTGCAGTGGAGGCCATCAAGCCTGCGAGCAACGTTGGGATAAACAATTTTTTCATGGGGGCGTTCTCGTTTGTTTTTTAGTTAAGTGCGAACGGCAGAAATAAAGCTTTGGGTACGCGGGTTTTGTGGGCTTATTAGAATTTCTTCGGGGCTGCCGGCTTCCACAATCTGGCCGGCATCCATGAACACCATGCGGTTGGATACTTCACGGGCAAAGCCCAGTTCATGGGTGACCACGATCATGGTCATGCCGGTGGTGGCCAAATCGCGCATCACCGACAGCACTTCGCCTACCAGCTCCGGGTCGAGGGCTGACGTGGGTTCGTCAAACAGCATCAATTTGGGTCGCATCGCCAGCGCACGGGCAATCGCCACACGCTGTTGCTGTCCCCCGGATAACTCCACCGGATAGGCATTACGCTTGTCCGCCAGGCCGACGCGGGCCAGCAGCTCCAGCGCGTCTTCGATGGCTTCCTTGGGCGAGCGCTTGAGCACCTGGCACGGGCCTTCGATGATGTTCTGCAGCACGGTCATATGCGGGAACAAATTGAAGCGTTGAAACACCATGCCGGTGGCCAGGCGCTGGCGGGCGATCTGCGATTCGTTCATCTCATGCAGCTTGTTGCCGACGACGCGGTAACCCACCAGTTCGCCGTCGACCCACAGGCCGCCCTTGTCGATTTTTTCCAGCTGGTTGACGCAGCGCAATAGGGTGCTTTTACCGGAACCCGACGGGCCGATGATGCACATCACTTCGCCTTGCTCGACCTCGATATTGATGTCGCGCAGCGCGTGATACTGGTCGTAATACTTGTTCAGGTTGACGGCCTTGACGATGCTTCTCATGGGGCAAATCTCCTCAACCAGACTTACGAACGCTTGCCGGCGCCGCGGGCAAAACGACGCTCAAGGCGGCTTTGACCAAATGAAAGAACAGTCACCACCGCCAGATACCAGATGCCCGCTACGATCAGCAGCTCCATGACCCGCGCGTTGGCGTAGTAGATGTTTTGCGCGTTGTGCAGCAGCTCCGAGTACTGGATCACGCTGGCCAGGCTGGTCATTTTCACCATGCTGATGAACTCGTTGCCTACAGGCGGGATAATGACTCGCATCGCCTGCGGAAGAATGATCCTACGCAGCGCCTGAAGGCTCGGCATGCCGATGGACTTGGCAGCTTCGTACTGGCCGGTGTCCACCGACAGTAAACCGGCGCGCACCACTTCGGCGGTGTACGCGCCCTGGTTGATGCTCAAGCCGAGCAGGGCGGCCACGAACGGCGTCATCAGGTCGACGGTGTCGATGGTGAACAGGCCGGGAATCGCGATCACCGGGAAAATCAGCGCCAGGTTGAACCACAGCAGCAGTTGCAGGATCAACGGCGTGCCCCGGAACAGCCAGGTGTAGGTGATGGCCACATAACGCAGGATCGGGTTGGCCGACATGCGCATGATCGCCGTGATCACGCCGATCACTACGCCCAGCGCCATCGCCAGGATCGACATGACGATAGTATTCACCAGGCCCCAGAGGATGGCCTCAGACGTGAGGAACTGCCCGATGTAGGACCATTCGATCTGGCCGTTGGCAAAGGCACGCAACAGCGCGGCCAACACGATCACGATCAGCGTGGCAAAAAACATCCGCCCGTAATAGCGACGCGGCACGTGTTCGTACTGCGTGATATCGAACTGGTTCTCGGACAATTTGCGCTCGGCTTCCAAGCGTTCTGCCGGGGTTTGGTTCATGGTGAATCTCCAAAACTAACAATGCTCTAACTGCTGCACGCAACCTCCCTTGTAGGAGCGAGCTTGCTCGCGAAGATCGT
>NZ_CP022960.1:6463229-6467395 GCF_002269425.1 Pseudomonas sp. NS1(2017) | reverse complement strand
GTTCTTCGCGAGCAAGCTCGCTCCTACAGGGGGAAGCTGTTCAAATTCTGAAACCGGTGTAGTCATCGGCCCACTGCTGTTGAGCCGCTAATGCGGACTTCAACCGCCCAATCTGCTCCCGAACCCGCTCCGGCGCCGTCCCACCCCACCCACTGCGCGCCGTAATCGCCGCCTCCAGTGTCAAGCAGTCCCGCACCTCAGGCGTCAACCGAGCATCCACCTCCGCCAACATCGCCGGCGAGGCTTCCCACAACTCAATCTCATGCTTCTCACAGGCCTGCACCAACGCGCCGGTAATCTCGTGGGCCTCTTTAAACGGCACACCACGGGTGGCCAACCAATCCGCCACCTCAGTCGCCAGGGTAAAGCCCATCGGCGCCTGACGCCGCAGCTCTTGCACCTGCACCTTCATGGTCGCAACCATTCCCGCCATCGCCGGTAACACCAGCAACAAGGTATCCACACTGTCCAACACGCTGTGCTTGTCTTCACTCAAATCACGGTTGTACGACAGCGGCAACGACTTGAGTGTCGACATCAACCCCGTCAGGTTGCCAATCAACCGCCCAGCCTTGCCCCGCGCCAATTCGGCAATGTCCGGGTTCTTCTTCTGCGGCATGATCGAGCTACCAGTGGCGTAGGCATCGTCCAGCACTACCCAGCGAAATTGCCGCGAAGACCACAGGCAAAACTCTTCGGACAAGCGCGAAATATTCACTCCGAGCATGCCCGCCACAAACAGGAACTCCGCCACATGGTCACGGCTGGCGACGGCGTCGATGGAGTTTTCGCACGGCCCGGTGTAGCCCATTTCCTTGGCGGAATGTTCCGGCTGACGGGCAATCGCAGAACCTGCCATCGCGGCAGCGCCCAAAGGCGACAAGGCCGTGCGCGCATCCCAATCCACCAGACGTTGCACATCCCTCAACATCGACTGCGCGTGGGCCAGCAAGTGGTGAGCGAACACAATCGGTTGCGCCTGCTGCAAATGGGTAAAGCCGGGACAGATGCTCTCGATATGCTGCTCGGCCTGATCCACCAGCGCCTGCTGCAAACCCAGCACTTCAGTGGTGATGGTGCGCGCATGGTCCCGTAGGAAAAGGCGCAGGTCATTGGCGGTCTGATCGTTACGCGAACGCCCGGCGCGCAATTTGCCGCCCAGGGCGCCAAGGCGCTCGGTCAATACGCGTTCGATGAAGGTGTGTACGTCCTCGTCATCCTGGGTCGGATGCAGGTTACTGGCGGCGAAATCCGCACCGATCTCGTCCAGAGCCGCCAGGGTGCGCAGGGTTTCCGACTCATCCAGCAGGCCCGCGCGCTGCAACTCACGGGCATGGGCACGCGAGCCGGCCAGGTCGTAGGGCGTCAGGCGGAAATAGCGCTCAGGGCAACGGGACAATGCGGCCAATGCAGCAGACGGACCGGTCTTGAAACGAGCGCCCCAAAGGCGGTCGGTGGGTTGGGACATGGGTATTCCTCACGCTTGTTTTTAGAAGAGTCGGAGGCAGTAAAAGTAAGTTTTCAACTAGACTGAACCAGCGTCTGACGCGCCGTATTCAAGGTTGCCAAGGGCGGATGTTTATGTTCATTATCGCCGCCTGGCTATGTTCAAGGATTGGGTTGAAGCCTGTTGAATATGGCACTTGAGGTCAACGCGTATTATGGAAACCCCACTTTCCACTTCTGGAAACCTACCGCCAAAACCCGGCTCAAGACCGCCCCTGCAACTGAGCGGCCTGGACTTCAAATTGCTGCGCGTGTTCATGGCCGTGGTCGAAGCGGGCGGCTTCAGTGCCGCGCAAAACGAGCTGAACGTAGGCCTGGCGGCGATCAGTAAACAGATCTCCGACCTGGAAATCCGCATCGGCATGCGCCTGTGTACACGGGGGCGGGAAGGCTTCGGGCTGACCGAAGAAGGCAAGTTGGTGTATCAGGCGTCCATCGAGTTATTTACCTCGGTGGACAGTTTTCGCGACAAGCTTAGTTCGGCGCAAAACGAGCTTATTGGCGACCTTAGTGTGGGCGTTATTGATAACACCGTGTCCGACGTTAATTCCCCGCTGATTGCCGCATTGGGAAAATTACACAGCGAATCACCCAAGATTAGATTGCGCTTACATGCCTCGCAATTGGATGAAGTTGAACGTGGCGTGGTGGAAGGGCGGCTGATTGTCGGCATCGTGCCCGTGTATCAACGCCGTGAAGAGTTCGACTATTTCCCGCTGTATGAAGAAAAGGCCCACGCCTATTGTGCCGTAGGACATCCGCTGTTCAACGCCAGCGGCATCACGCCCGACGTGCTGCGCCAATACGAAGTAGTGAACCACCGGTATGCGATCCATCGCGACAAGGCCAACTTCGTCAACTACGACAGCCAGTCCGCCTCGGCCTCACAAGTCGAAGCCGTCGCGATCCTGATCCTTACTGGCCGTTTCCTCGGCTTCTTGCCCGAACACTACGCCATGCCCTTGGTGAGAGAGGGGCGCCTGCGCGCACTGTGCCCGGAGCACGTTCACCTGAGCACCGCCTTCAACCTCATCCTGCGCCACAACGCCCCGCGCAGCCCGATGGTAAAAGCCTTCGCCACAGCGCTGGGCGTGGACCTCAAAGCCACGACATAAACACCCGTTGAACACCGATTAACGGGCTGACAAGGATCAAATGTGGGAGTTGTCGAGCCCCAGCGAGGCTACGAAGGGATCGACTCGGTTTCCCTGTCGAGCCTGCCATCCGCATCGATACATTTTTCGGCTGGGCAACAAACGACCTGACTTGTATTGTCACCAGCTAACCCAAAGGTGGGATGCCCATGACTCAAACAAAAAACAGCCCCCCAGCAAGAAGCACCTGGGACAGCTATTTTCTCCATGGCGAATCAGTGTCTGACGACTTTATGTCTGAGGATGACCGATTGGAGGTTCTGGAATTGAATCAGATAGGTCAGGAACGGCTCGACGGCAGTGAAACGCCCATTCATGTGCCCCTCGACGATCTGATCAACGAGGCTGAGACAGAAACCGTCCGAAAGAATTGAGTTAGGTATCGACGCAGAGCGCGTATAAAAAAGCCCAATCTTCCAGTTTGGGCTTAATGAAAACGAGATTTCGGGGCAACGTAATTCAATCTCTCAACCCCTAGCACCCCATGCTAGTGCGCGACTACCGCAGCTGCTTGCGCTTCTTCTTCACATGAAAATGCCGAAAATGCGCATCCTGCGCCGCCGCCAACAACTCCCGATCCCCACGCGTATCGCCCCAGGCCCGCAGCCGATACTCGCCCAAATCCCCATACACCGCCTCAAGCCGCAGCACCTTGTTTTCACAACGGCAGTTGTTCCCAGTGAGCTTGCCGGTCAACACCCCGTCCACCACCTCAAGCTCCGTCCCGATCAACTTGATCCCCAGCCGATTCGCAAACGGCTGCAACACCAACGCCGGCGACGCCGAACACAGCGTGACCTCCGCACCGGAGCCCAACTCCTGCTCCACCGACAACACCCCCGTCGGCCGCATCAGGCGTGCCCAGGTCTTCTGGCAATACTCCTCGGCCTTCTGCTGCACCCACGCCTTCTCCACCCCGGTCATAAAGGTGCGGATCAACTGCGCCTTCAACTCATCCCGGCTGATCTGCCGCACCAAAAAGCGCAGCCCCGGCACCGCCAGCTTGACCATCCGGCCATAGAACTCACCGGGGCCAAAGGCAAACTTGAGGAAGGGCACGAAACTGTCGTGGTGGGTCAGGGTGCCGTCGAAGTCAAAGACGGAGAGTACTTTGGCGTCAGCGGGGCCGGCTTCGAGCATGTCTGGGTTCACGGGTTGGCCTCGGTCCTATCTGGTATTTTTTGAGTGCGCATCAGGTGTGACAGCGGGAGTTTACTCCGGTGCCAATCTTCCGATCCTGGCGTAAAGCCCTTCGGTGAAAGCATTCCGGTCACTCGACCGGTGACAGCGCTGATGGCAATTGGGGCACAAGGCTACAGCATTGGTGATGCGATCCGAACCCTTCTGGGCGAGGTGGTCAGTTTGATGTGCTTCAAGAAGTAGCCATTCACCGGGCATAAAAAAGCCCTGAACGTGTCAGGGCTTTATGGGGTTACTTGGCTCAGGAATCAATCCCAGCTCAGCGCGCCGCCAGTCTGGTACTCGATCACACGGGTTTCGAAGAAG
>NZ_CP022960.1:6377667-6463129 GCF_002269425.1 Pseudomonas sp. NS1(2017) | reverse complement strand
CCGCCTTCGCGAGCAAGCCCGCTCCCACAGTTTGATTGCATTCCAAGGCTGCTCATGGGTGGGACGACTTACATAAGGTCAATAAATATCGGATTGTGTTGTGGGATATTTCTGAATGTTACCCTCGAACGCAAATGTGTAACCCGCCGCCCAAACATGAGGCAAAGCGCTACGCCCACGCCCCGAAAAACCGCGTTTTAGACACCCCGGCAAATAAGATTAAACGCCAGACTTGCCGTGCTAGAAGGGTTTGCGAATAATAGGCCCGCAATTTGCAGCGTCTACAGGTTTAATGTCTTTTGTCTCTGCATAAAATACAGAGGCTGTCAATGAGCTGGAACCGCTTTCTCGGTGCTTCTGTAAATTGTTGTCGCATTGAGGAAATATCGGCTTCCGGCCTGTCGTTAGAATGCCGATCACTCGCTCGTCGTCTCCAGTGTGTAGCTGGTGTAGGACGCAGCACCGCAATTCGGTTTCCCTTAAGTCGCATCGTGGGCCATGGCTCATACTGCTGTTTTGCCCTATACCGATGGAGTCCCAAGATGAAGAAACTCGTGCTGTTGGGCGCCCTGGCGCTGTCCGTGCTGTCCATGCAGGCTTTCGCTGAAGGCAAGCCCCTGAAAATTGGTATCGAAGCGGCTTACCCTCCGTTTGCCTCCAAAGCGCCCGATGGCAGCATCGTCGGTTTTGACTACGACATCGGCAACGCCCTGTGCAAGCAGATGGACGTGAAGTGCACCTGGGTCGAGCAAGAGTTCGACGGCCTGATCCCGGCGCTGAAAGTGCGCAAGATCGACGCGATCCTGTCGTCCATGTCCATCACGGAAGACCGCAAGAAGTCCGTGGACTTCACCAACCGCTACTACCTGAGCCCAGCGCAACTGGTGATGAAGGAAGGCACCACTGTCAGCGACAGCCTGGATGAGTTGAAGGGCAAGAAGATCGGTGTGCAGCGCGGTTCGATCCACGATCGCTTCGCCAAGGAAGTCCTGGCCCCTAAAGGCGCCACGGTTGTGCCTTACAGCTCGCAGAACGAAATCTACCTGGACGTGGAAGCCGGTCGCCTGGATGGTACCGTTGCCGACGCCACCCTGCTGCAAGACGGCTTCCTGAAAACGCCAGCCGGTAAAGGCTACGCGTTCGTGGGCCCGCAGTTCACCGACGCCAAATATTTCGGTGACGGCATCGGCATCGCGGTACGTAAAGGCGACAAGGAAAACCTCGACCGCATCAACGCAGCCATTGCCGCGATCCGTGCCAACGGTGAGTACAAGAAAATCCAGGACAAGTACTTCGACTTCGATATCTACGGCGCTGACCCTAAGTAAATCGTCTTAGCTGTCTGTCCGAAATGGCGCAAGCAACAGAATTCCTGAGGTTTGCGCCATTTTTTCATCCCCCTTTTCGAGGACCTGAATCATGTTGAAAGGCTACGGGGCCGTCATCCTCGATGGCGCATGGTTGACGCTTCAGCTCGCCTTGTCGTCCATGGCCTTGGCCATTGTTCTGGGTCTGATCGGGGTCGCGTTACGCCTGTCGCCGGTGCGCTGGTTGGCTTGGCTGGGTGACTTGTACTCCACGGTGATCCGCGGGATCCCCGACCTGGTGCTGATCTTGCTGATTTTCTACGGCGGTCAGGACCTGCTCAACCGCGTCGCGCCTATGCTGGGCTACGACGACTATATCGACTTGAACCCCTTGGCCGCCGGTATCGGCACCCTGGGTTTCATCTTTGGCGCCTACTTGTCGGAAACCTTCCGCGGCGCCTTCATGGCCATTCCCAAGGGCCAGGCCGAAGCCGGCCTTGCGTATGGCATGAGCAGTTTCCAGGTGTTTTTCCGGGTGATGGTGCCGCAGATGATTCGGCTGGCGATCCCCGGCTTCACCAACAACTGGCTGGTCCTCACCAAGGCGACTGCGCTGATTTCGGTGGTGGGCCTGCAAGACATGATGTTCAAGGCCAAGCAGGCGGCAGATGCCACCCGCGAACCTTTTACCTTCTTCCTCGCAGTGGCGGCGATGTACCTGGTGATCACCAGCGTGTCGTTGCTGGCCTTGCGTCATCTTGAGAAGCGCTACTCGGTAGGCGTAAGGGCGGCTGATCTATGATCTTCGACTACAACGTCATCTGGGAGGCCATGCCGCTGTACCTTGGCGGCCTGCTGACCACCTTGAAACTGCTCGCCATCTCGCTGTTCTTCGGCCTGCTTGCCGCCTTGCCTTTGGGTCTGATGCGCGTGTCCAAGCAGCCGATCGTCAATGGCGCGGCCTGGCTTTATACCTACGTGATCCGCGGCACGCCGATGCTGGTGCAGCTGTTTTTGATCTACTACGGCCTGGCCCAGTTCGACGCCGTGCGCGAAAGCTTCCTCTGGCCGCTGCTGTCCAGCGCGACGTTCTGTGCGTGCCTGGCGTTTGCGATCAACACCAGCGCCTACACCGCCGAGATCATCGCCGGTAGCCTCAAGGCCACGCCCAATGGCGAGATCGAAGCGGCCAAGGCCATGGGCATGTCGCGTTACAAACTGTACCGCCGCATCCTGCTGCCGTCGGCCCTGCGCAGGGCGCTGCCGCAGTACAGCAACGAAGTGATCATGATGCTGCAGACCACCAGCCTGGCCTCCATCGTCACCCTGATCGACATCACCGGCGCCGCGCGCACGGTGAACGCCCAGTTCTACCTGCCGTTCGAAGCCTACATCACCGCCGGTGCGTTCTACCTGTGCCTGACCTTCATTCTGGTGCGCCTGTTCAAGTTGGCCGAGCGCCGCTGGTTGAGCTACCTGGCTCCACGGAAGCATTGATATGGAACGTATCGATCATCTGTTGCCTTGGGGGCATCTGGGCTGTGAGCGCCAGCTCAGCGTGTTCCGTTTCGGCCAGGGCGAGCGCAAGGCTTATATCCAGGCCAGCCTGCACGCCGATGAATTGCCCGGCATGCGTGCCGCGTGGGAGCTGAAAAAGCGCCTCGCCGAACTGGAACAGCAAGGCGCGCTCAACGGCGTGATCGAGCTGGTGCCGGTGGCCAACCCAATGGGCCTTGGCCAACTGCTGCAAGGCAGCCACCAGGGCCGTTTCGAGGTGGGCAGCGGCAAGAACTTCAACCGTGATTTCGTCGAGTTGAGCGAGCCGGTTGCCGAGTTGCTCAGCGGCAAGTTGGGTGATGATCCCCACGCCAATGTGCGTTTGATCCGTCAGGCGATGAGCGATGTACTCAACGCGTTGCCCGAGCCAAGCAGCCAGTTGCAAGGTATGCAGCGTATCTTGCTGAGCCACGCCTGCACTGCCGATGTGGTGCTCGACCTGCATTGCGACGCCGAAGCCGCACTGCACATGTACGCGCTGCCGCAGCACTGGCCGCAGTGGCGTTCGCTGTCGGCGCATTTGAATGTGAAGGTCGGCCTGCTGGCGGAAGACTCCGGCGGCAGTTCGTTCGATGAGGCCTGTTCGCTGCCGTGGTTGCGTTTGTCCCAGGCGTTTCCTGAGTCGCAAATTCCGTTGGCCTGCCTGGCGACTACGCTGGAGCTGGGCGGTCAGGCCGATACCGGGCGTGACGAGGCGATCTTCCACGCCGAAGGTATTCTCGCGTTCCTCGCTGAGCAGGGTTTGATCAAAGGCGAATGGCCTGCGCCGCAATTTGAACCTTGTGAAGGCGTGCCTTTCGAGGGCACCGAATTGCTGTTCGCGCCCCACGCCGGGGTGATCAGTTACCTGCGTAAAGCCGGTGAATGGATCGAAAAAGGCGAGCCGATTTTTGAAGTGATTGATCCCCTGGAAGACCGCGTCAGCACCATCTGTGCAGGTACTTCGGGGGTGTTGTTTGCCGTTGAACGGCTACGTTATGCCCAAGCGGGTTTCTGGCTGGCCAAGGTGGCGGGGCGCGAAGCGCTGCGTCACGGGCGCTTGCTCAACGACTGACCACCTGTTTTTGTGAGAACCGACCGCATGTACAAACTTGAAGTCCAAGACCTGCATAAACGCTATGGCAGTCATGAAGTGCTCAAAGGCGTGTCCCTGGCCGCCGCGGCCGGTGATGTGATCAGCATCATCGGTTCCAGCGGTTCGGGCAAAAGTACCTTTTTGCGCTGCATCAACCTGCTGGAGCAACCCCACGCCGGCAAGATCCTGCTCAACAACGAAGAGCTGAAACTGGTGGCCAACAAGGACGGCGCCATGAAGGCCGCCGACCCTAAACAACTGCAACGCATGCGTTCGCGGCTGTCCATGGTGTTCCAGCATTTCAACCTGTGGTCACACATGACCGCGCTTGAAAACGTGATGGAAGCGCCGGTGCACGTGCTGGGCGTGTCGAAGAAAGAGGCCCGTGAAAAGGCCGAACACTACCTGGCCAAGGTCGGTGTGGGCCATCGCAAGGATGCGTTCCCCGGCCACATGTCCGGCGGTGAGCAGCAGCGCGTAGCCATCGCCCGTGCCTTGGCGATGGAACCTGAGGTGATGCTGTTCGACGAACCCACCTCGGCGCTCGACCCGGAACTGGTCGGTGAAGTGCTCAAGGTGATGCAGGACCTGGCCCAGGAAGGCCGCACCATGGTGGTGGTGACCCACGAAATGGGCTTTGCCCGTGAAGTGTCGAACCAGTTGGTGTTTTTGCACAAAGGTATCGTCGAAGAGCGCGGCAATCCGCGTGAAGTGCTGGTGAACCCGCAGTCCGAGCGTTTGCAGCAGTTCCTCTCAGGCAGCCTGAAATAGTCCAGCCTGCTACTCACCCCTGTAGGAGCGAGCTTGCTCGCGAAGGACGCAAGGCCACCGCGGCGAGCCAGACTGACTACCCACGTAATCGTTACGGTTTTTCGCGAGCAAGCTCGCTCCTACAGGAGAACGGATCTTCATTGTTTTGAGATTTGTGTTGGTTTCCGGGCTAGCATTAGCCCTTGTCTTCATTACTGTTACTGGCTTCGGATAGCACTCCATGACCGCGCACAAAATTGGTTTCCTGATTTGGCCCAGCACAAAAGCCCTGACGCTTGCGCTGGCTGAGGAGGCCTTGCGCGTTGCCCAGCGGGTGCATCCGGACGTGGTCTACGAGCTGTCGTTCCTGCAAGCCGAGCCGGCGACCGAAGGTGCCTGGCAACTCCCGGGCGAGCCATGGGCTGGCAAACTGGAAGGGTTCCAGAAGCTGTTCCTGCTGGCGGATGAACCGCCGACGGTCATTGCTTCCCAACTGAGTACCGCGCTCAAGCAATTGGTCCGCGCCGGCTGTGTGATCGGTGGCTTGTCGGCCGGTGTGTATCCGCTGGCCCAACTCGGCCTGCTCGACGGCTACCGCGCCGCCGTGCACTGGCGCTGGCAGGACGATTTCGCCGAGCGTTTCCCCAAGGTCATCGCCACCAGCCATCTGTTCGACTGGGACCGTGACCGCCTCACTGCCTGCGGTGGCATGTCGGTACTCGACCTGCTGCTGGCGGTATTGGCCCGTGACCATGGCGCCGAATTGGCCGGTGCGGTCTCCGAAGAACTGGTGGTAGAACGCATCCGCGAAGGCGGCGAGCGCCAGCGCATTCCGCTGCAAAACCGCCTGGGTTCCAGCCATCCAAAGCTGACCCAGGCTGTTCTGTTGATGGAGGCGAATATCGAAGAACCGCTGACCACCGACGAAATCGCCCAACATGTATGCGTGTCGCGACGACAACTGGAACGTATCTTCAAGCAATACCTCAATCGCGTCCCCAGCCAGTACTACCTGGAACTACGCCTGAACAAGGCCCGCCAGATGTTGATGCAAACCAGCAAGTCGATCATCCAGATCGGCCTGTCGTGCGGCTTCTCCTCGGGGCCGCATTTCTCCAGCGCCTACCGCAACTTCTTTGGCGCCACCCCGCGTGAAGATCGTAACCAGCGGCGTAGCAGCAGCCCGTTCGAGTTGTCGTCGGTGCCGGCCGAGCGCGGTTGACCGCTGGAGCGTCGTTATTCCTCCATGGGCTCTGGGGAGCTGGACCTTACCAGCGGATTGCCGTTTGCATCCAGGCCCGCTGCCGCCACCGCCAAGTCGTCACCGGTTTGCATGTAGTACTGCCTGAGGATATCCAGACTCGCTGCCGACAATGGGTTGCCGCTCAGGTCTGAGGCGGTGTCGAGCTGCGTGGCCAGCTGTAAAAAGTCCGCAGGAACCTCTTCGATCAAATTGTCGCTCAGGTCCAACGTGCGCAGCTCGCGCAAGGCGAATAGCCCTTGAGGGATTTGAGTAATGTCGGTGTCTGGCAGGTACAGCGTTTCCAGTTCGGTCAGTTGACTGACCTCGGGCGTGAGGCCCAGCCGGTTGCCGCCCAGGTCCAGGTACTGCAGGGTCGTCATCCCCGACAAGGCGTCGGCACTGGTGGGTGTCAAACGGATAGCAGATTCGGTCAGACTCAGGGTGTTGAGCTCAGCCAGGCTGAACACGGTGAGGGGAATATCGCCCAGGCTGAATCGTGTGATGACCAGGCTCCTGAGTTTAGGGAAACAGTTGAGTAGTCCGTCGATACGGATGGTGGTGCCATTGCCTTCAAGGTCGAGTGTTGTCACATGCTCAAACCGGGCGCTCAATTCGGGGAGTTCGCCCAGAATCGGCAGGTTAAAGGTCAGCTTATGGGTAGGCCCAAAGCTGTCGTCGTTGTCGTCCAGTTCGCTTTCGCGGCGCCAGGCTTCTTCAAGCAGCACTTTGAATGCCCGGCGATTTAGCTGATCCTGTGCCCGCGTTTGCTCATCCAATGGCGTGTCCACGATCGGGTGACGCTCTGGCACATTCACCACCCATGCTTCAAGGTCGGTGCGCAGTTGGGCGTATTCGGCTTCAAGTTGCCCGATGGCAGGCTCTGCCGCGTCCAGGTCACCGGGTAGCTCAAAAAAGAAGCGGCTGGCTTCGTTTTCGGTAAAGGTGGGGTACAGCGCTTTGATCCTTTCTCGCGACGTCGTCGGGGCATCGGCGCGCCAATACTCGCCTGTGCGCTGGCAATGGCGTTTGATCTGCATCAGTGCCGAGCGGTTCAGTGGGTTGCGGGAGAGGTCAAAGACGGCGGTGACTGCGTCGGGCAGCCTGAACGCACTGTCGGGAACCTGGGTGATCAGGTTGTTGCCCAGGTTGACGTGTTGGCGCTCCACGGCCGTCAGCAGGCTGTCGGGGATTTGCGTCAAGCCGGTGTCTTCAAGCGCGATGCTGGACAGCCTGGGCAGCGCGCTGAAATCAGGCAGTTGGCCAAGAGGGTTATGACTCAAGTCCAATGTTCCCAACTCGTTCAGCGTGGTGAGTGATGCGGCACTCTCGGTTGATAAGGTGAGCGCGCAACGGGGCAGGCGCAATGATGTCAGTTGCGGCAGGTCCCATAACGAAGCAGGGACATCACCCATCACATAACCCTCGATAAACAGGTGGTTTAGGGTGGGGAACCCTCTGAAAAAAAGCGACGATTGCAAGGGAAATGGAGCCTGCGCACCCTTCAGGCGCAATGCAGACACATGCCTGAAGACACCGCTGTCCAGTGATGGGAATGTGCCTGTAACAGGTTGCGGGCTTTCCACGGCGAACGTGGGAATGACTTGGGGGCTGCTCGCATCCGACGCACCTTCTCGGCGCCAGCAGGCTTGGAGTTCCTCTTTGAAGTCCTCTCGCCGGGCTTGCTCCTCCGGCGCGGGGGCTTGCCGTGCCCACGTATCAAGCCCGTCGGACAGGTCAGCATATTCGACTTCCAGCCGTGCCAGTTCGATCTGGCCTATTTCAATATTGCCCGGCAGACCAAAGAGAAAGCGGTTGACTTCGTTCACGCTGAAGTCTGGGAAGAGCGTATTGACGCGCTGAATATCGACTGCCAATGCGTCTGTGCTCCAATAATGGCCTGTTCGCTGGTAATAGCTTTTTACCTGCTCCAAGGTCGCTCGCGACAGGGGATTGCCTGAGAGGTCGAAGGTGCTTGGGGCATCGGCGGGTAGGTCGAAAAGTGCGGAAGGCAGCTGCGTGATCTGGTTTTGGGACAGCACCGCCAGCTCCAGCGATGCTCGGCTGAGCATGCCGACAGGTACGTTGGAAATGCCAGTCTCGGACAGGTCCAGATTGCGCAGATCAATCATGCGTTCAACGTTGGGGGTCAATCCCAGCGGATTGTTGTACAGGTCCAGGGTTCGAAGTCTATTCATGGCCGTCAGCGCGTTCAGGCTGTCAGGTGTCAGGGTGATGCCGCAGTCGCTGAGTATTAATTCATTGAGGCGCGGCATTGCACTGATAGCGGTTGGCAGTTGACCCAGTTGGGCATTGGCGATGCTGAGGTGGCGAATGTTGGGAAAGCTACGCAAAAAACCATCGACATTCAGTGCGGCCTGGCGACCGTTGAGTTCAAGGTACGAAATATGCTCGAAATTGGCCTGCAGCGTCGGTAGCTCTCCATACAGAATGGCGTGCGATTTGAGTTTCTGACCGTTATGGCTGAGATTCTCGAAGTAGGTATCTGTCTCGGTTTCCTGGCGCCAGGCGCTCAAGAGTTCACGCCAGAACAGCAAGCGGTTTTGCCGCATGTCGCTATATTCCTGACGGCCCATGTTCACCTCGTTGCCTGGGTAGCGGCGCGGGGTGCGGGCTGTCCAGTCGGCCAGGACACGATTAAGTTGCAGATACTCCTGGCGTAGGGCGGTTAATGCAGGAAAGGCGCCACCCGGGCGGCGTTCCAGTGCCTGGATCATCTCGCCGATTTGTTCATCGGTGCGGGCTGGATATAGCTCTCGTGCCAACGCCTGCGCGTTGGGCTGTTCAACTGGTGCAGCCGCTGGGTAGTTGTCCATGCCCAGCAGGCGCAGATGGGTGCGGGTGTCGGTAGGCGTGCGGGCGGGCTCGGCGGTGATCAGCTTGCGCAAGGGGGCGCGTTTCAGTGCATGTGTGCGCACGGCCAGCCGCAGGGCGGGACCTTGGCCGATGCGCAGGCCCAGGGCGTTGCGCTCGGCATCGGGCAGGGCCTGGAGCACCGCGTTGTACAGGTCGGTTGCGCCGGACAGTTCGCCACTGCTGTCCTGCGGGGTGTAACGCCCATCGGGCGAGCGCACCAAGACTCTTTTGATGCGTGCCTTGGGTTTGCCGATGGCATCCAGGAGGGTGGCCTCGGGTGTGGAGCTTCTGATCTCAATGCGCACCCTTTTTCCTGTCCAGCCGGGCAATTGCTCCAGGGAGTGCAAGGCCAGTCGGTGGGTGTCGAGAGTGTCCGTCGAGTCGAGGTATAAACCGTCGTAGGCATGGTTCACCCTGGCTTCGTCTCGCAACGCTTGGGCCAGCTCGGTCAAGCGCGCGGGGACTGTTCCTTCGTCAACGGCCTTGAGTTCCTGGCTGTTGGCGGTGTCCAGCAGGGCGTCGGCTGCGGTGAGTGGCAATCCGGGGGTGTTGTCGACCATGGCCTGTTGGCGAGGGGTGACAGGGTTCTCCAGCTGTTGGTAGCGGGTGTTGAACAATTCAGCTCGATGCGATTGAGCCAGTCCTGCCAGTTTTTTCCTGAGTTTAAGCGCGCGATTGTCCAAGGAGGTTGGTGGGTCGCCGAATGCTTCTCCCAGCAAGGTTTTGCGTTGGGGTTCATCTAGCGCTTCCAGCAGGGTTTTCAGTAAGTCACCGTTTTTCAACTGGGCTTCGTGTATTTGCACCACGCTGGCGTTTGTTTCGCCGGGCAACTCCCAGGCGGTTCTGCCTTCGGCATCTACAAACCGCAGGGTCTTGGCTTTTGGCCAAAGGTCCAGGTTGGCCAGCAGGTGCAGTTGGGACTGCCCATCGGCCCGCTTGAAAACCGCGGGATCATCGCTGTTCATTTGATCAATGAAGTCCTGCAGCGTCTGGTCGATCTGGAAGCGGTCAAGGGTATCGGTCAGCAAGGGAGGCGGCTGGTGCTGGTTGACGTACATCTTGCGCAACGCGCCGTCGTCCGTGGCGCTGATGCGCCGAGCGGTGACCAATTGTTCATCGCTGAGCCCGGCTGTTTTAGGGCCTTGGCGTTTCATGAGGGTGGTGCTGTCCCAGCTCAGGGGAGTGTCCAGTTCGCTCACCCAAGTGCCTTTGCCGTTGGTCAGCAGGGGAGGGCGGTAGGCGTTGGTCCGGGTGGGATGTTGAAGGTAAGGCTGCTGGGTGACAGGGTCCTTTTGTACAACAAACGGTTTGTCCGGGAGCAGCAGGATATTTTTACCGTTGTGGGCGTGCAGGCCCTCGGCGTTTGGATCGGCGTGGCCGGCCAGTTTGATAGCGTGGGCGTAGGGTGCAAGGTCAGGCTTCCAGAGTCGTGCCTTGCCGTTGGGCAACGTGACGGGCTTGAGGCCATTGAAAAACGTGATGACTTCGGCAGGCAGCACAGCACGCAAGGCGCCAGCGGCCAGCGGCGCGCCCGCAATGAACAGGCCCAATTGTAACCCTTGCTCCACGAATGACAGAAAATGCCCCCACGCTACGGTCGCGTCGCCCACAGCCAGGTCGATGATCCATTCAAAGGCGTCATCAAGCATTTGATAGGCGGCGTAGCCGAGCATCAACAGGCCTACGGGGGGGACAAATGGGGCGACGACCAGCGCTGCGATTTGCAGGATGGCCGAGGCCACCTTCTGCACGATGGCCCAGCGCTCCCAGCGCACTCTCTGGTCGACACTGGCGGTGGACACTGCGACGACGCGGGCATCGTTGAACACCTTGCTGAATGTTGTCTGAAACAGGTGCTTGAACAGATCCCCGCTGATGCTGGAGGCGCTGAACGACAAATGCGGATTATCGATGGGCGTCTCGCGCCAGGAGGGCAGTGGATCGCCGCGTGTATGCTCGTGCCAAGTGACTTTGGACAGCCTGCGATTGAGGTCGGCAAAAAAGGCGCCGCGGTCTTCGTGATTGACGAAGCGGCTGAAGAACTGCTGGTACTCAGCGTTGCGCAGGTTGTTGCCCAATGCGGTCATGAAGTCCACAAGGGTTGGGTATTGCTTGAGCGGCGCGTAAGGGTCGTCCGGGATATAGGCGATAACGCCCACGGGGTGACGGCTGCCGATGTTCTCGGCAAATAGCACGATGCCGGTGAGCGGGGTGGACATGATGCTCAGGGTGTAACACCGCAATGGGTAGCAGGTGCTTGCGTTGTCGTTGCTGCTGAGCAGGCGTTGCAACAGGATGAAGGATTGATCATCGTGCAGATCGTCTTTCATCCAGGCCATTTGCAACGCGACGTTCAGGTTTGCGACCTGGCTTTGCCTGACCTTCAATTGCAGCCTTGCGATGGCCACCGGGTTTTTGAAGTCAAAGAACCGTTCAAGGTAACGCTGGTACTGGGCGCCGATGTCCAGTTCCCGGCACAAGGCGGTGAATTGTGCCACCGTGATTCGCCTGTCGAGCGCGGGCAGCCTCTCGAATTGTCCGGTGCTGGTGGGTTGGGTGATGAACGCCGATTGCGCTTCGAAGGTCTCGTCGTCTTCAAAGTTGTGCAGGGCGGCGTCGATCAATGACACCGTCCAGGTTCTTGCTCCGCCTGATCGAACGGGGAACCAAGGTATCGTTTGGGGAATGTAGAGCCGCAGGTAAGTGGTTTTGACGTCAGTTTCGATACCGAAGCGTTGCTTGAGTAACTGTTGTAGCAGCAGCGCGCCGAAGTCTTGCGCCGACTTCAGCTCGGCCAGGGTCTGGTCGAGCCGCAGTTGTGCCTCCCAGGCGGTATTCATGCGGTTTTTGAGGCGGTCATGATCTTCCGGGGAGGCCGTTTTGTACCACTGCGGGAAGTCTGGCTTTACCGTGCGCAATGCTGCGCGTTTGTCAGGAGAGAGTTTGGGCAGCCAGTCGGGAACCGCCTGCGTGAGGATCTCCAGATGCAAGTCGCGATAAGTCGACAGGTCCGGGAGCTGGATGGGAGGAGTAGGTGGGGTCACGGGAGAACGCCTTAGTGTGATGAATAGGCGTGAGAGCAGACCAATTTCGTCTGGCCGACTGGAGGTAGATAGATAGCCGACCCCCCCCTTGCGTTGCATCTATCCTGTTGAACACCTGCCGCTGCGACGCCACAGTGTTTAAACTGCGCCATTGCGATGCTATTTGTCGCATTGGCGTAAACCCGCCAAAATCGCGGGTTGGCGCTATAAGAAGTTGTCGCTTGGCGGCAAGGCCGCGCTGAAAACTGTCCTTACAATCCCTGCATCGCCCGCCAGTTCCAGGCAGGCGTTCCTCTTCAGGAGACTCCGATGTCCGTTGAGCAAGCCCCGGTGCAACGTGCCGATTTCGACCAGGTCATGGTGCCTAACTACGCACCGGCCGCATTCATTCCTGTGCGTGGCGAAGGCTCGCGCGTGTGGGACCAGGCGGGTCGCGAGCTGATCGACTTTGCCGGCGGCATCGCGGTCAACGTATTGGGCCACGCCCACCCGGCGCTGGTCGGTGCACTGACCGAACAGGCCAACAAGCTGTGGCACGTCTCCAACGTTTTTACCAATGAGCCGGCGCTGCGCCTGGCCCACAAGCTGATCGACGCCACCTTTGCCGAGCGCGTGTTCTTCTGCAACTCCGGCGCCGAGGCCAACGAGGCCGCGTTCAAGCTGGCTCGTCGCGTTGCATTCGACCGTTTCGGTACCGAGAAATACGAGATCATCGCCGCGCTGAACAGCTTCCATGGCCGTACCCTGTTCACCGTCAACGTCGGTGGCCAGTCCAAGTACTCCGATGGTTTCGGTCCTAAAATCACCGGCATCACCCACGTTCCTTATAACGACCTGGCCGCGCTGAAAGCCGCCGTGTCGGACAAGACCTGCGCCGTTGTACTGGAGCCGATCCAAGGCGAAGGCGGCGTACTGCCGGCCGAGCTGGCTTACCTGCAAGGCGCCCGCGAGCTGTGCGACGCGAACAACGCGCTGCTGGTGTTCGACGAAGTGCAGACCGGCATGGGCCGCAGCGGCCACCTGTTCGCTTACCAGCATTACGGCGTGACCCCGGACATCCTCACCAGCGCCAAGAGCCTGGGCGGCGGTTTCCCGATCGCGGCGATGCTCACCACCGAGGCGCTGGCCAAGCACTTGGTGGTCGGCACCCACGGCACCACCTACGGCGGCAACCCGCTGGCGTGTGCGGTGGCCGAGGCGGTGATCGACGTGATCAACACCCCTGAAGTGCTGGCCGGCGTGAACGCCAAGCACGATCAATTCAAGGCGCGCCTGGAACAGATCGGCAAGCAATACGGCATCTTCACCGAAGTGCGTGGCATGGGCCTGTTGCTCGGTTGCGTACTGAGCGATGCGTTCAAGGGCAAGGCCAAGGACGTGTTCAATGCGGCCGAGAAAGAAAACCTGATGATCCTGCAAGCCGGCCCGGATGTGGTGCGTTTCGCGCCGAGTTTGGTGGTGGAAGAGGCGGATATCAAGGAAGGCCTGGACCGTTTTGAGCGTGCTGTGAAAGTGCTGACGCAAGGCTGATGACCCTTCACCACCTGGCACGCCGGGTGGTGAACCGAATTGTGTGTGTGCCGGGCCCGCCCGGCATTTTTTCCTCTGTGCAGGCTCCAGGCCTGCCTGTTTTTCGAGTTAAGGAGTGACACCATGCTGGTGATGCGCCCCGCGCAAATGGCTGATCTGGGCGAGGTACAGCGTCTGGCTGCGGACAGCCCGATTGGTGTCACCTCCTTGCCGGACGATGTGGAACGCCTCAGCGACAAGATCGCCGCCAGCGAAGCGTCCTTCGCGGCCGAGGTCAGTTTCAACGGCGAAGAGAGTTATTTCTTCGTGCTCGAAGACACCGAGACCGGCAAGCTCGCCGGTTGCTCGGCCATCGTCGCCTCCGCCGGCTACTCGGAACCCTTCTACAGCTTCCGTAACGAGACCTTCGTGCACGCCTCTCGCGAGCTGAAGATCCACAACAAGATCCACGTGCTCTCCCAGTGCCACGACCTCACCGGCAACAGCCTGCTCACCAGCTTTTACGTGGTGCCTGAGCTGGTCGGTTCGCCGTGGTCGGAACTCAATTCCCGTGGCCGCCTGCTGTTCGTGGCCAGCCACCCCGAGCGCTTTGCCGACTCGGTGGTGACCGAGATCGTCGGCTACAGCGATGAGAACGGTGACTCACCGTTCTGGGACGCCATCGGTCGCAACTTCTTCGACCTCAACTATGCCGCCGCCGAGCGCCTGTGCGGGCTGAAAAGCCGTACCTTCCTCGCCGAGCTGATGCCGCACTACCCGATCTACGTACCGCTGCTGCCGGACGAAGCCCAGGAAGCCATGGGCCAGGTGCACCCGCGTGCGCAGATCACCTTCGACATCCTCATGCGCGAAGGCTTCGAGACTGACCATTACATCGACATCTTCGACGGTGGCCCGACGCTGCATGCACGGGTGTCGGGCATTCGTTCGATTGCCCAGAGCCGCGTGGTACCGGTGAAGATCGGTGAGATGGTCAAGGGTGTCGGTCGCCAGTACCTGGTGAGCAACGCGCAGTTGCAGGATTACCGCGCGGTGATGCTGGAACTGGACTACGCGCCGGGTAAACCGGTGACGTTGGACCTCGCAGCGGCCGAAGCCCTGGGTGTTGGCGAAGGCGCGAGTGTGCGCCTGGTAGCGGTTTAAAAAGAGAGTTTCGCGGGTGGCTGACAACAGCGGCCCGTTCGAGGAGATAGCATGATCGTTCGTCCCGTACGCAGCAGCGATTTACCGGCCCTGATTGATCTGGCGCGCAGCACCGGCACCGGCCTCACCACCTTGCCGGCCAACGAAGAGCGCCTGACCCACCGTGTGGGCTGGGCCGAGAAAACCTTTCGTGGCGACGCCGGGCGCGGCGATGCCGACTACCTGTTCGTGCTGGAAAACGACGAAGGCCGCGTGGTGGGGATTTCCGCCATTGCTGGCGCCGTTGGCCTGCGTGAGCCCTGGTACAACTTCCGGGTCGGCCTGACGGTCAGCGCCTCCCAGGAACTGAATATCTACCGCGAGATCCCGACGCTGTTCCTGGCCAACGACCTCACCGGCAACTCCGAGCTGTGCTCGTTGTTCCTGCACGCCGATTACCGCACCGGCCTCAACGGTCGCATGCTGGCCAAGGCGCGCATGTTGTTTATCGCGGAGTTCCCGCAACTGTTTGGCAACAAGATCATTGCCGAGATGCGCGGTGTATCCAACGAAGCGGGGCGTTCGCCGTTCTGGGAAAGCCTGGGCCGGCACTTCTTCAAGATGGAATTCAGCCAGGCCGACTACCTCACGGGCGTGGGCAACAAGGCGTTTATCGCCGAACTGATGCCGAAGTTTCCGCTGTACAGCTGCTTCCTGTCCGAGGATGCGCGCAATGTGATCGGCAAGGTCCATCCGGACACCGAGCCGGCGCTGAGCATGCTCAAGAGCGAAGGCTTCAGCTACCAGGGCTATGTCGACATCTTCGACGCGGGACCTGCGGTGGAATGTGAAACCACCAAGATCCGTGCCGTACGCGATAGCCAGTCGCTGGTGTTGGCGATCGGCACGCCGGGGGACGATGCTACGCCGTTCCTGATCCATAACCGCAAGCGCGAAGAATGCCGCATCACCGCCGCCCCGGCTCGTCTGGCGGCAGGCACGCTGGTAGTCGATCCACAGACCGCCAAGCGCCTGCGACTGGTGGTGGGTGATCAAGTGCGTGCCGTTCCGTTGTCCGCTGCTCGGGAGTCGAAATAATGAATTCGCTGTATATCGCAGGTAGCTGGCTGGCTGGCCAGGGTGAACTGTTTGAATCGCGCAACCCGGTGACTCAGCAGGTGCTGTGGGCCGGCAATGGCGCCACCGCCGAGCAGGTTGAGTCGGCCGTGCAGGCTGCACGCCAGGCGTTTCCGGCCTGGGCCAAGCGCCCGCTGGAAGAACGCATCGCTATTCTGGAAACCTTCGCCGCCACCCTGAAAAGCCGCGCCGACGAAATCGCCCGTTGCATCGGTGAGGAAACCGGCAAGCCGCTGTGGGAATCGGCCACCGAAGTCACCAGCATGGCCAACAAGATCGCGATCTCGGTGCAAAGCTACCGCGAGCGTACCGGCGAGAAGAGCGGCCCCCTGGGCGACGCCACCGCCGTGCTGCGCCACAAGCCGCACGGCGTGGTGGCGGTGTTTGGCCCGTACAACTTTCCTGGTCACTTGCCGAACGGGCATATCGTCCCAGCGTTGCTGGCGGGTAACACCGTGCTGTTCAAGCCGAGCGAGCTGACCCCCAAGGTTGCCGAGTTGACCGTGCAATGCTGGATCGAAGCCGGGTTGCCGGCGGGTGTGTTGAACCTGCTGCAAGGCGCGCGGGAAACCGGTATCGCGCTGGCGGCCAACCCCGGTATCGACGGGTTGTTCTTCACTGGCTCCAGCCGCACCGGCAATCACCTGCATCAGCAATTCTCTGGGCGCCCGGACAAGATCCTCGCCCTGGAAATGGGCGGCAATAACCCGCTGGTGGTGGATGAAGTGGCCGACGTGGATGCGGCGGTGTACACCATTATTCAGTCGGCGTTTATCTCGGCCGGCCAGCGTTGCACCTGTGCGCGTCGCCTGTTGGTGCCGGAAGGCGCGTGGGGTGATGCGTTGCTGGCGCGCCTGGTGGCGGTCAGCTCGACGATTGAAGTGGGTGCGTTCGACCAGCAACCCGCGCCGTTCATGGGCTCGGTGATCTCCCTCGCGGCGGCCAAAGCCTTGATGGACGCCCAGGAACTGATGCTCGCCAATGGCGCCGTGGCGCTGCTGGAAATGATTCAGCCCCAGGACCAGGCCGCCTTGCTGACCCCCGGCATCATCGACGTAACTGGCGTGAGCGAGCGCGAAGACGAGGAGCTGTTCGGCCCACTGTTGCAGGTGATCCGCTACGCTGATTTCGAAGCGGCGATTGCCGAGGCCAACAACACCCAGTACGGCTTGGCCGCCGGTTTGTTGTCGGACTCCGAGGCACGCTACCAGCAGTTCTGGCTGGAAAGCCGCGCGGGCATCGTCAACTGGAACAAACAACTGACCGGCGCCGCCAGTACCGCGCCGTTTGGTGGAGTAGGGGCGTCGGGCAACCATCGCGCCAGTGCCTATTACGCAGCGGATTATTGCGCGTACCCGGTGGCCTCGCTTGAGACCCCGAGCCTGGTGTTGCCAGCCGCGCTGACACCCGGCGTGCGATTGCCCTGATTGCTATTGATGCCTATAAAAATACAGATGTTCGTGGAGCCTCGCCGATGAAATCCTATGAAGTCAATTTTGACGGTCTAGTGGGGCCGACCCATAACTACGGCGGTTTGTCCTTCGGCAACGTCGCGTCCCAGAGCAACAGCCAGCAGCATTCCAACCCCAAGGAAGCGGCGTTGCAGGGCCTGCAGAAAATGAAAGCCCTGATGGACATGGGCTTTGTGCAAGGGGTATTGGCGCCTCAGGAGCGTCCTGATGTGGCCGCCTTGCGCAACCTGGGTTTCAGCGGCACCGACGCCCAAGTAATCCAGCAAGCGGCCAAGGATGCGATGCCGTTGCTGGTCGCGAGCTGCTCCGCGTCGAGCATGTGGGTGGCCAACGCCGCCACCGTCAGCCCAAGCGCCGACACCTTTGACGGCCGCGTGCATTTCACCGCCGCCAACCTCAACTGCAAATACCACCGCAGCATCGAACACCCGACCACCAGCCGCGTGCTGGGGGCGATGTTTGCCGATGACAAACACTTTGCCCATCACGCGGCCTTGCCGGCCGTGGCGCAGTTTGGCGATGAAGGCGCGGCCAACCACACACGTTTCTGCCGTGAGTACGGCGACGCAGGCGTTGAGTTCTTTGTGTTTGGTCGCAGTGCGTTCGACCCTCGCTACCCGGCGCCGCAGAAGTACCCGGCACGTCAGACCCTCGAAGCGTCCCAGGCCGTCGCACGCCTGCATGGCCTGAAAGACGACGGCGTGGTTTACGCCCAGCAGAACCCAGCGGTGATCGATGCCGGCGTGTTCCACAACGACGTCATCGCGGTGGGTAACGGCGAAGTGCTGTTCTATCACGAAGATGCCTTCCTCAATACCGAACAGATGCTCGCCGAATTGCACGGCAAACTGGGCAAGTTGGGCGGTAACTTCCAGTCCGTCTGCGTGCCCCGCGCGCAAGTCAGTGTCGAAGACGCGGTACGCTCCTACTTGTTCAACAGCCAGTTGCTGAGCCGCGCTGACGGCTCGATGCTGCTGATCGTGCCGGAAGAGTGCCGTGCCAATGAGCGCGTCTGGCAGTACCTGCAAGGCCTGACCGCTGCCGGTGGCCTGATCCGTGAAGTGAAGGTGTTCGACCTCAAGCAAAGTATGCAGAACGGCGGTGGCCCGGCGTGCCTGCGTTTACGTGTGGCGTTGAACGAAACGGAACTGGCGGCGGTGAATCCAGGCGTTATCATGACCGCGCCGTTGTACGAAACACTGACCCAGTGGGTAGGCAAGCACTACCGCGACAGCTTGCGCGAAAGCGACCTGGCTGACCCGCAGTTGCTGCTTGAATGCCGGACGGCACTGGATGAACTGACGCAAATCCTTAAACTGGGCTCGGTTTATCCTTTCCAGATCAATTAAACGCCGCATGGCTGAGAGCTATTTATGACCACCGACACCCTGAAACTGATTCTTGAAGACACCGACGGCACCCAGCTGGAAACTTCCTGCACCCGCGTCGCCGTGGTCTGGCAGGGCAAGGAAATCTGGATCCAGCACGATGGCCGTGGCCAACTGCTGATCGGCGTTGACGTGGAAGAAGGCGATGCCGAATACGCCAATCTGCTGATGCGCCCACTGGCCACCAACCTGATGAGCCTGCAACTGGAAATGGAACCGGCCGACGTTGAAGGTGATGACGACGATCACGTCCATGGCCCAGGCTGCAACCACTAAGGAAGCTGCGTATGCTCGCCCTCGGCAAACTGCTTGAACTGACCCTCGCCGGTCGCGAACCGGCGCAAAAAATTCAACTGACTGTCGACGGCGTGCAGATGCGCTGGCTCAGCGAGGGCGCGCTTGAAGTGCGCCCACCTGAAGCGAAGGACAACGGCAGCGACCTGCTGCTGTCGTCTGGCATCCATGGCAACGAAACCGCGCCGATCGAACTGCTCGACCGCCTGTTGCATGGCATTGCCCGTGGGGAGATCAAACCCCGTACCCGTATTTTGTTCCTGTTCGGCAACCCCGAGGCCATACGGCGCGGCGAGCGTTACCTCGAACTGGACGTCAACCGGCTGTTCAACGGCCGACACGAAAAAAACATCGGCCCCGAGGCCATGCGTGCCGCGGAGCTTGAGCAATTGGCTCGCAGCTTCTTCAGCCAGCCTGGCCGTTCGCGCCTGCATTACGACCTGCACACGGCCATTCGTGGTTCGAAGATCGAACAGTTCGCCCTGTACCCTTGGAAGGAAGGTCGTCAGCATTCGCGCCATGAACTGGCCCGTTTGCGTGCCGCCGGTATGGAAGCGGTGCTGTTGCAAAACAAGACCTCGATCACCTTCACCGCGTTTACCTACGAGCAGTTGGAGGCCGAAGCCTTCACCCTGGAGTTGGGCAAGGCACGGCCGTTCGGGCAGAACCAAGGCGTGGACGTCTCGCGCCTGGAAAACCGCCTGAAACAGATCATCGAAGGCTCCGAGCCGGAAACCGAGAGCCTGGATGGTCTGCAATTGTTTGCCGTGTCCCGTGAAGTCATCAAGCACAGCGATTCGTTCCTGATGCACCTGCCGGCGGATGTGGAGAACTTCTCGCCGTTGGCGCAGGGCTATTTGTTGGCCGAGGACGTGGCCAAGACCCGCTGGGTGATTGAGGAGGAGGGCGCGCGGATCATCTTCCCCAACCCGAAGGTGAAGAATGGTTTGCGCGCGGGCATCCTGATTGTGCCGACCACGGACGCTGGCCTGGCCTGAAAAAGAAAAAACCCGGTTTTTACACCGGGTTTTTTGTATTTCTTAAACGGCTACAGCCCGTGGCTCGCTGCGACGGATCGCACGCACCTTGTGCAAGGTATCGGCGCAGGTGCGTGCAGCTTCTTGGCCTTTGTGCACGAAGTGCTCGTAGAAAAAGGTCTGGTGTTCGCTGCCCGCGTGGAAGTGATGCGGGGTCAGGGATACCGAGAACACCGGCACTTCGGTTTCCAGCTGAACCTGCATCAGGCCGCTGACCACCGATTGGGCCACGAACTCGTGACGGTAGATACCACCGTCCACCACCAACGCGGCAGCGACAATACCGGCGTAACGGCCGGTGTTGGCCAGCAGCTTGGCGTGCAGGGGCATTTCAAAAGCGCCGCCGACTTCGAAGAAATCGATGTCCGATTCCTGGTAGCCCTGGGCGATCATTTCGGCGAGGAAGCCTTTGCGCGATTGGTCGACAATATCCTTGTGCCAGCAGGCCTGGATAAACGCGACGCGCTCGCCGTGGTGGTTTTTGCTTTTGCTGTCGATTGCGGTGGGTTGCATGTTCTGACTCCTGTTTAAGAAAAAAACAGGGCGTTATGAATCGAATGGGATTTAAGGGTACGCAAGCACAATTCGTGCGCGGCCCTTAGGTGCCAATCCCGTTCTCTCTTCATCCGGACTATGACCGTCGGCCCCGGGATCACACCGGGTCTGCTGACCTTGTCGCCGTCCTGCCGGAGCAGTTCGAGGCGCCAAGCGCTCGCGGGCTATACACATTGCGTGTAATTACCGCCGGTGGGGAATTGCACCCCGCCCTGAGAACGTTGCCACCAGAACCCTGGCGGCGGAGAGTTTTTAACACGCTTTTTCGAAAACTGCACGACCGCCGTATCGATAAGCTATATCGGTTTGTTTGGTTGGTATTCGATTGAATGCATTGGGGGCTTGATATTCAGTGGCGTTGCCCGCAGTAATCACTCACAAAAGGAACTTACGTAAACCTTGAGAGGCTTGTTTCATGTCTGTGATCGACCTGCGCAGCGACACCGTGACCCAACCCACCCCCGGCATGCGGGACGCGATGGCCGCTGCCGTCAGCGGCGATGATGTGTATGGCGAGGACCCCAGCGTCAATCGCCTGGAAGCCGAACTGGCCAAGCGTCTGGGTTTTGCCGCCGCGTTGTTCGTGCCGACCGGCACCATGAGCAACCTGTTGGCGTTGATGGCCCACTGTGAACGCGGCGAGGAATACATCGTCGGCCAGCAGGCCCATACCTACAAATACGAAGGCGGTGGCGCGGCGGTGCTGGGTTCGATCCAGCCGCAACCGCTGGAAGTGCAGGCAGATGGCTCGCTGGACCTGGATCAGGTGTTGGCGGCGATCAAGCCCGACGACTTCCACTTCGCCCGCACCCGCTTGCTGGCGCTGGAAAACACCATGCAAGGCAAGGTATTGCCACTGGACTACCTGGCAAAGGCCCGGGCGTTCACCCGCGAGCATGACCTGGCCCTGCATCTGGATGGCGCGCGGCTCTACAACGCAGCGGTCAAGCTGGGTGTGGAGGCGCGCGCGATTGCCCAGCATTTTGATTCGGTGTCGGTGTGCCTGTCCAAAGGCCTCGGTGCACCGATTGGTTCGGTGCTGTGCGGCTCCACGGCGTTGATCGCCAAGGCCCGGCGCCTGCGCAAAATGGTCGGCGGTGGCATGCGCCAGGCCGGCTCGTTAGCGGCGGCGGGGCTGTATGCCCTGGATCACCAGGTGCAGCGCCTGGCTGACGACCACGCCAATGCCCAATGGCTGGGCGATACGTTGCGCCAGGCCGGTTATGAGGTGGAGTCGGTGCAGACCAATATGGTCTACGTGCAGATCGGTGACCAGGCCCAGGCCTTGAAGGCGTTTGCCGCCGAACGCGGGATCACGTTGAGCGCCGCCCCGCGCCTGCGCATGGTCACGCATTTGGATGTCAGCCAGGCGCAGATCGAGCAGGTCGCGCAGACATTCGTCGAATTTTCGCGGAAATGACAGTGCAGACCGTCTAATTGAACGTTTCAATCGTATAAACACGCTGTACCACCGGCAAAGGGCCGATATAATGCGGCCCTTTGCCGTCGCTCCGTCTGATGATGTTGCGCACTGGCCTTTGGCCGCAGCCTCCGTGGAAGAACCTAATGAAAAGCGCAGAAATCCGTGAAGCCTTCCTTCGCTTCTTCGAAGAGCAAGGTCACACCCGTGTCTCCTCCAGCTCCTTGATCCCAGGCAATGACCCCACCCTGCTGTTCACCAACGCGGGGATGAACCAGTTCAAGGACTGCTTCCTGGGCCAGGAAAAGCGCGCATACACCCGCGCCGTCAGCAGCCAGAAGTGCGTGCGCGCCGGTGGTAAGCACAACGACCTGGAAAACGTCGGCTACACCGCTCGTCACCACACCTTTTTCGAAATGCTCGGCAACTTCAGCTTTGGCGATTATTTCAAGCAAGACGCGATCAACTTCGCCTGGACCTTCCTCACTGGCGTGCTGAAGCTGCCGAAGGAAAAACTCTGGGTCACCGTCTACGCCAGCGATGACGAGGCGTACGACATCTGGACCAAAGAAGTCGGCGTGCCGGCCGAGCGCATGGTGCGCATCGGTGACAACAAAGGCGCACCGTACGCCTCCGACAACTTCTGGACCATGGGCGACACCGGCCCGTGTGGCCCTTGCACCGAGATCTTCTACGACCACGGCGCCGACATCTGGGGTGGCCCACCGGGCTCGCCAGAAGAAGACGGCGACCGTTACATCGAAATCTGGAACAACGTGTTCATGCAGTTCAACCGCACCGCCGATGGCGTGTTGCATCCGTTGCCAGCGCCGTCGGTAGACACCGGCATGGGCCTGGAGCGGATCAGTGCGGTGATGCAGCACGTGCATTCCAACTACGAGATCGACCTGTTCCAAAGCCTGCTGGCCGCGGCAGCCAAGGCCATTGGTTGCACCAATGAAGACCAGGCTTCGCTAAAAGTGGTGGCTGACCATATCCGTTCCTGCGGCTTCCTGATTGCCGACGGCGTGTTGCCGTCCAACGAAGGCCGTGGCTATGTGCTGCGTCGCATCATCCGTCGTGCTTGCCGCCACGGTAACAAGCTGGGCGCCAACGGCAGCTTCTTCTACCAGATCGTTGCGGCGCTGGTGGCCGAGATGGGCGAAGCCTTCCCGGAGCTCAAGCAGAATCAGGCGCACATCGAGCGCGTGCTGAAGGCTGAGGAAGAGCAGTTTGCCAAGACCCTGGAACAGGGCCTGAAAATTCTCGAACAAGACCTCGCCAACCTGCAAGGCACCGTGGTGCCGGGCGACGTGGTGTTCAAGCTCTACGACACCTACGGTTTCCCGATGGACCTGACCGGCGACATCGCCCGTGAGCGCAACCTGACCCTCGACGAGGAAGGTTTCGAGCGCGAGATGGAAGCCCAGCGCGTGCGCGCACGTTCGGCCAGCTCGTTCGGCATGGACTACAACAGCCTGGTCAAGGTTGATGTGGCCACCGAGTTCACCGGCTACAAGGCCACCAGCGGTGAGGCCAAAGTGGTTGCCCTCTATAAGGACGGCCAGTCGGTTGACGTATTGAATGAAGGTGACGACGGTGTGGTGGTCCTGGACCAGACGCCGTTCTACGCCGAATCCGGTGGCCAGATCGGCGACTGCGGTTTCCTGAAAGCCGCGTCCGGTCGTTTTGACGTACGCGACACCACCAAGACCGGCGGTGCGTTCCTGCACCACGGTGTGTTGGCCTCGGGCAGCCTCACCGTCGGTTCGCCGGTGGATGCCCAGGTAGACGCCGATGTGCGCCACGCCACCTCGCTGAACCACTCGGCCACGCACTTGCTGCATGCAGCCCTGCGTCAGGTACTGGGCGAGCACGTTCAGCAGAAGGGTTCGTTGGTCGACAGCCAGCGCCTGCGTTTCGACTTCAGCCATTTTGAAGCGATCAAGCCGGAGCAGATCAAGGCCCTGGAAGACATCGTCAACGCCGAGATTCGCAAGAACACTGCCGTCGAAACTGAAGAAACCGATATCGAGACTGCAAAAGCCAAGGGCGCCATGGCGCTGTTCGGCGAGAAGTACGGCGACAGCGTGCGCGTACTGAGCATGGGCGGCGACTTCTCGGTGGAGCTGTGTGGCGGTATCCACGCCAACCGTACCGGCGACATCGCCCTGCTGAAGATCATCAGCGAAGGTGGCGTGGCGTCCGGTGTGCGTCGTATCGAGGCGGTGACCGGCGCTGCGGCCCTGGCCTACCTGAATGCGGCTGAAGAACAACTCAAGGAAGCGGCCAGCCTGGTCAAGGGCAGCCGCGACAACCTGATCGACAAACTGTCCGCTGTGCTGGAGCGCAACCGCGCACTGGAGAAACAGCTGGAGCAGTTGCAAGCCAAGGCGGCCAGCGCGGCAGGCGACGATCTGTCGGCTTCTGCGGTGGACGTCAAGGACGTGAAAGTCCTGGCCGCACGCCTGGACGGTCAGGACGGCAAGGCGCTGTTGGCCTTGGTCGATCAGTTGAAGAACAAGCTCGGCCGCGCAGTGATCCTGCTCGGCGGTGTCCATGAGGATAAGGTTGTTCTGGTTGCCGGTGTAACCAAAGACCTGACTGGCCAACTCAAGGCCGGTGATTTGATGAAGCAAGCCGCCGCGGCAGTGGGCGGGAAGGGCGGTGGTCGTCCGGACATGGCGCAAGGCGGTGGTGTAGACGCCGGTGCCCTGGACGCAGCCCTGGCCCTGACCGTGCCGTTTGTCGAGGCAGGTATTTAAGGCACTGTTAACCGGCCCGTGGTCTAGTCACGGGCCTGTTCGGTGCTGGTTGATTGGATATTTAGGCGCCCCTTTACGGGCTGAGGCGGCTTAGAAATGGCTTTGATCGTACAGAAATTTGGAGGCACCTCGGTCGGCTCTGTCGAAAGAATCGAGCAGGTGGCCGACAAGGTTAAGAAATTCCGCGATGCCGGCGACGACCTGGTGGTGGTGCTGTCGGCCATGAGCGGCGAGACCAATCGCCTGATCGATCTGGCCAAGGCAATCAGTGGTGATCAACAGCCGCTCCCGCGTGAGCTGGATGTGATCGTGTCCACCGGTGAGCAGGTGACCATCGCCTTGCTGGCCATGGCGCTGAACAAGCGCGGTGTGCCGGCGGTGTCCTACACTGGCAGTCAGGTGCGCATCCTCACCGACAGCGCGCATACCAAGGCGCGCATCCTGCAGATCGACGATCAGAAAATCCGTACGGATCTGAAGGCCGGTCGCGTGGTAGTTGTAGCAGGCTTCCAGGGTGTGGACGAGCAGGGCAACATCACTACCCTCGGGCGTGGCGGTTCGGACACCACCGGCGTGGCGCTGGCAGCGGCGCTGAAGGCCGATGAATGCCAGATCTACACCGATGTGGACGGCGTCTACACCACTGACCCGCGTGTGGTGTCCGTGGCCCAGCGCCTGGACAAGATCACCTTTGAAGAGATGCTGGAAATGGCCAGTCTCGGTTCCAAGGTGTTGCAGATCCGTGCGGTGGAATTCGCCGGCAAGTACAACGTTCCGCTGCGCGTATTGCACAGCTTCAAAGAGGGTCCGGGCACCCTCATTACTATTGATGAAGAGGAATCCATGGAACAGCCGATCATTTCCGGTATCGCTTTCAACCGTGATGAAGCCAAGCTGACTATCCGTGGCGTGCCGGATACCCCGGGTGTGGCGTTCAAGATCCTGGGCCCTATCAGCGGCGCGAACATTGAAGTCGACATGATCGTGCAGAACGTTTCGCACGATAACACCACCGATTTCACCTTCACCGTGCACCGCAACGAGTACGATGCGGCGGAGCGGATCCTGCAGAACACTGCGAAGGAAATCGGCGCCCGCGAAGTGGTCGGTGATACCAAGATTGCCAAGGTGTCGATCGTGGGTGTGGGCATGCGCTCTCATGCGGGCGTTGCCAGCCGCATGTTCGAGGCCCTGGCCAAGGAAAGCATCAACATACAGATGATCTCCACCTCGGAAATCAAGGTCTCGGTGGTGATCGAAGAGAAGTACCTGGAACTGGCTGTACGCGCGCTGCATACCGCTTTTGAGCTGGACGCTCCGGCCCGACAGGGCGAGTGATGAAGTGCCAGGAAGGCGCGGTTTACCGCGCCTTTCCTTTTTTTGTAGGGCGCATGTTCTTTTGCGTGCGCTCGACAATACTTAGGCGGGTAGGGCTATGGCCTTTGGGTTGTAGGTCGAAGGCCTTTTTTTTGCAGACTGTTGTTCCTGAACTGAAATGCGTGAGGAGAAAGGTATGCTGATTCTGACTCGTCGTTGCGCAGAAAGCCTGATTATCGGTGATGGCGAAATCACCGTGACCGTGCTCGGCGTCAAAGGCAATCAAGTGCGTATCGGGGTTAACGCTCCGAAAGAGGTGGCGGTACACCGCGAGGAAATCTACCTGCGGATCAAGAAAGAGAAGGACGAAGAACCAAGCCTTTAATTTTTATCGTTTTTTATGTTTGCAAACGGGGATGAACGTGGTTAATATACGCCCCGTGTTGCGGAGAGCTGGCCGAGTGGCCGAAGGCGCTCCCCTGCTAAGGGAGTACACCTCAAAAGGGTGTCGGGGGTTCGAATCCCCCGTTCTCCGCCATTATTTGCTTAGTACGTTGCAATCTGGTTTTTTCGCTAAGTTGTTGAAAATTAACGAAAAAATAGCTTTACATAGAGATTGAACGGCCTATAATGCGCGGCAACAAATGCACTCGTAGCTCAGCTGGATAGAGTACTCGGCTACGAACCGAGCGGTCACAGGTTCGAATCCTGTCGAGTGCACCATTTAAGAGTCAGTTGCAGCAATGCAGGTGATTCGGTTACAACCAGTTGTGATCTGGTCTAAAAACACAATCTGCACTCGTAGCTCAGCTGGATAGAGTACTCGGCTACGAACCGAGCGGTCACAGGTTCGAATCCTGTCGAGTGCACCATACAAACAAAAAGCCCGCCTAGTGCGGGCTTTTTGCCGTCTGGGGTTTGTGTAGGATTTTTTCTTTTTCTCTCGCCTCCATGTGTTTTCCTTCTCCACTGCGTCGTCGCAGTTCATAGATGCAGCCAATACTCAGCTTTGGCTCGCAAGCGCTTGTTCTTCCCAGTTTTTTGACGTTTAAAGTGGCCGGGCGGTGTATCATTGCGCCCGTCAGCCCCGCCGGGGCTTGTGGAATACCTCCATGGACTTACCCAGTAGTTGCTCAGTACCCCGTTTTACCAATCATGAATTGACTGATTGATCCTTCCGGCGTGCCCCGCTGCTGGGAGTGGAGTTCGCCTATGACCGAAGTAGAAGTAAAGAAAACACAAGAAAGCCTGCAGGATCGCCTGGCTCAAGTCATCGAGCTGCTGCAGCGCCAACGCGTGGTCGAAGACCTTACGCATCGCCAGGATGGCCCGAACAACAACCTGGTCGAAAACCTGGTTCACCGGCAAAACCTCGTTGAGCTGCAACGCAAGCTCGACGACCTTCACTCCGCCGACGTCGCCTACATTCTCGAAGCCTTGCCGCTGGATGATCGACTGACCCTCTGGCAGTTGGTCAAGGCTGACCGCGACGGCGACATCCTGCTCGAAGTGTCCGACTCGGTCCGAGAAACCCTGATCGCCGACATGGACGATCATGAGCTCCTGGCCGCGGCCAAGGAGATGGACGCCGACGAACTGGCCGACCTGGCCCCCGAACTGCCCCGTGATGTTGTCCATGAGCTGATGGAGGCCCTCGACGGCCAGCAGCGTGAGCGTGTGCGCTCCGCGCTGTCCTATGACGAGGATCAGGTCGGCGCCCTGATGGACTTCGAGATGGTCACCATCCGCGAAGACGTCAGTTTGGAAGTGGTCTTGCGTTACCTGCGTCGTCTCAAGGAGCTGCCAGGCCATACCGACAAGCTGTTTGTGGTCGATTACGAGGGCATTCTCAAGGGCGTGCTGCCGATCAAGCGCCTGCTGGTCAACGACCCTGAGAAAAAAGTGGCCGACGTCATGGCCAGTGATCCGGTGAGCTTTCACCCGGATGAAGACGCCTACGAGGCTGCCCAGGCGTTTGAACGTTATGACTTGATCTCGGCGCCGGTGGTCGACAAGAACGGCAAGCTGATCGGTCGTTTGACCATCGATGAAATGGTCGACCTGATTCGTGAAGAGAGTGAGACCGAAGTCCTCAACATGGCAGGTTTGCGTGAAGAGGAAGACATCTTTGCCTCGGTTTGGCGTTCACTGCATAACCGTTGGGCGTGGCTGGCCATTAACCTGATCACCGCTTTTATCGCGTCGCGGGTGATTGGATTGTTCGAAGGGTCGATCGAGAAGCTGGTGGCGCTCGCCGCACTGATGCCGATCGTGGCCGGGATCGGCGGTAACTCGGGTAACCAGACGATTACCATGATCGTGCGCGCCATGGCGCTGGACCAGGTGAGTACAGCGAACTCGTCGCGCCTGCTGCGCAAAGAGTTGGCGGTAGGCCTTATCAATGGCCTGGTGTGGGGTGGGGTGATCGGTGTGGTGGCCTACTTGCTGTATGGCAGTTGGTCGCTCGGTGTGGTGATGACCGCCGCCATGACCCTTAACCTGCTGCTGGCGGCGTTGATGGGGGTATTGATCCCGATGACCCTGGCCCGTCTCGGGCGTGACCCGGCGATGGGTGCCAGCGTGATGATCACGGCCATGACCGACAGTGGTGGCTTCTTCATCTTCCTGGGCCTGGCAACAATCTTCCTGCTCTGATTCCATTCTGCGGGGGCAAATCTGCCCCCGCCTCAAATCTTCTTCCCGAATCCCACGCAAAAAAAAGCCAGCACATGGCTGGCTTCGGCTTTCAGTAGCAGATCAATTGGCTTCTGCGGCCGCCTCAACGTCGTGCGCGATAAGCGAGACGAGAGCATTTTGCTGACGATGGGAGAGCTGACGAAAACGCTGCAGCAGTTCGCGTTCGTGCAGCGACAGCTCGGGGCTGTCCAGGCGCATGCTCAACTCGTCGCCCAGCGCACCTTCCTGAATGAGGCTTTGTTCCAGGCGCGCGATGATTTCGGAGTTCATGCTGCGGTGATGATTGCGAGCCACCTCGGCAATGCGTTCCCGCATTCCGTCTGGCAGACGTACGACGAACTTGTCAGCCGTACGGCTGGAATAAATTGCCTGTTTCAATGGGCGCATATATTTAACCGGTTAGTTCAGGGGAGCGGTTTTTGGAATTGGCCGCAAGATGAATGTTAAGACAAGGCTCACGACCAAAGTTCAACCTGAATTGCAAAGAGGCCGCATCATGCCTCAGATTTGACATTTCCTTGGCGTCAATTCTGTGACAAATATTGAACTGCCTAAAGGCTTTATGCCAGCACTCATTTGCATTTTTGCGGACTGGTTGGAAAACTTTTCAACGCGTAAATCCGCGATGGAACTTCCCGTCAGTCCAGGCCACCACAAGGTTTGAGGCCGCACATCCTATAGCAAAGTGGCCTTTTGCCCTTAAGTTTAAGACTAGTGGCAATTTGCCGATTAGCGAGGGGGAGGCGACATAAGGTAGGGGGAGGAGATTAGCGCAGGATGGGGTCGAATTTGATGCGTCGACCTACGATCAACGTGAGCAGCAATAGGCATGCGAACACGCCGCTGCTAACAAATGCGGTGGTCTGGCCGTCATAGGATTCGGTGCTCATGCCCAGGACAGCAGCCAATGCGGTCAGGCACAAAAACAGCCAGGCAAATTTGTTCATCAGAATGTCCTCAGAAAACCCAATGTTCAGAAGCAGGTGTGGACTGAGCCTCTTGGGCCACGCGTACCGGCGATTGCGCGTTGGGGGTCATCACCGCCAGTTGTGGGCGTTGTTGCAAGTGATGTGGCACGGCCTGGCTGATTTGGGCGGGGTCGTTGCTGCCGGTCGATTGAAAATGAAACATCACCAGTGCAGCCAAGGCTACGGTGTTGAGGGCTAACAGAAGGGCACTGTTCATGGTTATGTTCTCCGCTTAACGCCGTGGCTTATTGGGTTTGTAGGAGAAGTATTGCAGGTGTCGTGCCAACCTATTAATTCAATTAAATCAACGTGTTGAGTCTATTTTAAATGGCTGGAAGGTTGCAATTTGCAATGATGGCGTTTTGGGAGAGTGCATTTTGCACGATGGGCTCAGGGGGCTGTGTTTGTGGGGGCAAGGCAGGATAAATAAGGTCAGTACCGGCCTACACTCAAAAAGCCCACGGACGACATGACAAAACCCACCTCGGCCGTTAACATGCACGCCGTCCGTCGCCGCGCCTTTAGCGCAGCGGCTGTCATTTGTCCCAGTAGCTCAATTGGATAGAGCATCCCCCTCCTAAGGGGAAGGTTGGCCGTTCGAACCGGCCCTGGGACACCAGATCCAAAGCCCCGCACAGATCCGTCTGGCGGGGCTTTTTTGTGGGCGTTTTCCGAAGATGGGTCGAACCTTGCCGGGGTTATGGGTTCACAGCCCTGGCATCGTGTATTTATAGCGATTCGTGTATCCCGCGAGCAGCCGGACAGCGTCTGAACCTTTAAGCAAAATAATCCCCGGAAACAGCGCATACCGCCTGTCCGGACCCGGCCACCCCGGACTATCATGCCGATAGCCCTGTCTCTCACCGCAAGGAGCCGCTCGGAACGCCGATGCGCCAGATCTGGAAATCTTTTCGAGCCCTTTATTTCGCCTCCTTGATGATGCTGATCGGCTCCGGCCTGCTCAGTACTTACCTGGCCCTGCGCCTGGCGGCCGATCATGTCGACAGCCTGTGGGTCGGCGCGTTGATGGCGGCCAACTATTTTGGCCTGGTGCTGGGTGGCAAGATCGGGCATCGCCTGATTGCCCGGGTCGGGCATATTCGCGCCTATGCGACCTGCGCTGGGATCGTCGGCGCGGCGGTACTGGGCCACGGCCTGATCGATTGGCTGCCGGCCTGGATCGTGCTGCGGATGATCGTGGGTCTGGGCATGATGTGCCAGTACATGGTCATCGAGAGCTGGCTCAATGAGCAGGCCGATGCCAAGCAGCGTGGCGTGGTGTTCAGCGGCTATATGATTGCGTCTTACCTGGGCCTGGTGCTCGGCCAACTGATTCTGGTCATGCACCCTCAATTGGGTCTTGAGTTGCTGATGCTGGTCGCGCTGTGTTTTGCGCTGTGCCTGGTGCCGGTGGCCATGACGCGGCGCATTCACCCGGCGCCCCTGCATCCTGCCCCGATGGAGCCGCGCTTCTTTATAAAACGCGTGCCACAGTCCCTGAGTACCGTGCTTGGCGCGGGGCTGATCGTCGGCTCGTTCTACGGTCTGGCGCCGTTGTATGCCTCTCAGCAGGGCTTGACCACCGAGCAAGTGGGCCTGTTCATGGGTAGCTGCATTTTTGCCGGGCTGGTGGTGCAGTGGCCATTGGGCTGGCTGTCGGACCGCTATGATCGCGCGCTGCTGATCCGCTGCTTTGCCCTGTGCCTGGCCGTGGCGGCGTTGCCGCTGGCGATACTGACCAAGGTGCCGCTGGAAGTGCTGTTCGTGGCAGGCTTTGTCTGCTCCCTGGTGCAGTTCTGTCTGTATCCGCTGGCGGTGGCGTTCTCCAACGACCATGTGGAAGGCGATCGACGCGTGTCGCTGACGGCCATGCTGTTGGTGACCTACGGCGTCGGCGCCAGTGTCGGGCCGTTGCTCGCCGGTGTGGTGATGAAGCTGTTCGGCAGCCACATGCTGTATGCGTTTTTCAGCCTGTGTGCGTTGATCCTGGTGTGGCGCATCCGACCGAAAGCGGTGACCAACCTGCATCAGGTGGATGATGCACCGTTGCACCACGTGGCAATGCCCGACAGCATGTCCAGTTCGCCGCTGGTGGCTTGTCTCGATCCGCGGGTAGACGAGGCCGTGGTGCAGGAACAAATGCAAACCGCCGCCCCTGAGCCTGAACCGGAAGCGGCGTTGAGCCCCGAAGCGGACGAACCGCCCTTTGTAGGGCCGCCTGCGCCCGCTGGGCCGGACGAGCACCCTCACGACTTGAGCAGGGCGCGCCCCTGAATGCAAAACGGGCAGATTCCATCAGGATCTGCCCGTTTTTTTGCCGCGATCTTTAAGCTTTAAAAATCGTCGTCTTTGTCGAAGCGTCGTGCTTCGCGTTGCAACTGGTACACAAAGCGCTCGACCTGGCGCTGCACCAAGCCACTCATGTTGTGGAAGCGCACGCCGGCGAAGGTGGTGTTGATCTTCTCTTCGAAGTGCAAGTAGCGCAGTTCGACCGAGGTGGTCATGCTGCCAAAGGGCAGGGCAGCGATAAAGCGGTCGTAGACCTGGCCCAGTTGCAAGCGCTCGGAGATATCCCCTTCAAAACGCAGTTTGCAGCCGGTGGCGGAAATATCCAGCAGCTTGCCGCTGATAGGCGCCTTGAGCTTCTCGCCACCCAGCTCGATGTTGACCAGTTGGGCCAGCTTCAAGGCGGCGCGGAAGGCATTGCGGCGCTGATGGTAGACCACTTCGTCGGGGAGGCTGCCGGTGTAGATGCGGTGACCGTCTTTTTCGCTGATGCTAAGGCTGCCGTTGCTTTCCCAGGCAACGCGCACGCCTTCGTGGAAGCCTTCGATGCGGAAGGGCTCGCCGTTTTCCAGGTAGCGTTCGCCGTCGCGGGGGATCATTTCATCCAGGGCCAGGCTGCCGCTGTCGCGATTGACGTCCACCAGGTAGCTCTGGAAGCGCTGGCTGCGCTCATGGAAGGTGATGATCAGCGGGTCATGGCTGTCTTGCAGCATCCGCAAGGTACTGGCGATTTCCAGAGGCGTGGTGAGGACCTTGGGGGGCTGCGGGGCATCTTCCGCATTAAGGGCGTTGAACACGGTTCTTCCATCTCCAGACAAAATACGACTACACGCAAGAGCAGGCATTCTGCCAGTATGTGGCGCGCCTTGGATAGGCCGCGCTGTAAACCGGCGTCAGGCTTGGCTGCGGGTGCTTGGCTTGACCAGGCGCGAGGTGGAACCCTGGGCGTTGTAAAGCGCCGGAGGCTCTCCGCCGTGAAGTATACGCAACTGGTTGGCGGTCGTGGCTTGCTGAAGCTGGATCGACTGACCGTTGAGCAGGTTGGTTTCCTGACACTGGCTGAGCAATTGATTGAGCTCCTTGCTCTGCGCCAGTAACTGATCGCCGACCGTGGAGTGGCTGGCCAATTGTGCCAAGCCATCATGGTCCGCCGGCAGGCCCAGGCTGATGAGGATCTCGCTGCGTTTTTTGCCGTGCTGTTCCAGCAGGATAATCAGCGACTGCTTGCGCGCCAGAATTTCTTCGAGCAGGGGCATGTCCCGACCGAAGAGGGCCAGGGTTTCTTCCCGAAGCAGCTCAAGCAGCTGTTGGGTCGGGGCTAGATCATCAATGATCAGTTGAAGCAGATTTTCGTCGTGATGCATGGCTGGCCTTGGGGTTTAAGCGTCCAAAAGCCCTGCGCAGGCCTTAGCCTAGCGCTCGGCTTCGAAATTAAGCAGCTTGCTGGCTACACGGTTGCTGTCGACTTTATAGCTGCCATCGGCGATTGCCTGTTTCAATTCGGCCACACGGGCTTTATTGACCACCGGTTGATCGCGCAGCGAGTCAGTGACCTTCTGCAACTGTTGAGCCTCGTTGCTCAGGTGTACGGATTCCCCGCTCTGGCTGGCGCTGGCCTGTTCTGCCTTGGCGGGCAGTGGCTGGGCCTTGGCTTCTACGCTGTCTTTGGTGCCAGTGGCTCGCGTAGGGGCCGACGGGGTCGGGGTGTTATTTAAACGACTGAAATCGATGACCATGATCAAAAAACCTCTGGGTATTTGGACGCTTGCCATGTTTTCGGCCATACCCGGACAAACTTTAGGCTCGATTGACAATAAAACCTACAGGCCGGCATCCAGCCGACAGTGTAGGAAAAGCAGGCGCCTGATACCAGTAATCTATAGAGCTACCTCTACCTGACCCGGTGCGG
Organism: Pseudomonas sp. NS1(2017); assembly: GCF_002269425.1. Lineage (NCBI taxonomy): Bacteria > Pseudomonadati > Pseudomonadota > Gammaproteobacteria > Pseudomonadales > Pseudomonadaceae > Pseudomonas > Pseudomonas sp. NS1(2017). The sequence goes on along the minus strand of NZ_CP022960.1, from coordinate 6,429,382 downwards.
TGACTCGCGCCTTGATCACCCGGTTGGAATTAAGGTTCTTCACGCGTATCTGTTCGCTCATGCCGCCGTTGGACAGCGCTTCCCCCGGCATTTTCACCTGCAGCGCACCGCTGCTGGCGGAAATCACCACTTGGTCGCCCTTGCGAATCACCTCGGCTTGCTCCAGATGCACCAGGGTGATGACTTGGTCGGTGACCACTGGTCGGGTCAACTTCTGTCCGACCGCCTGGTCGAGAGAGGTCAGGTAGCCCTGGCTGATCATGCTGATGTCGCGTTCGCGAAGTACCACGTCCTCGAAACCGATGATCCCGGTACGTTTGAGCGGGCGGGCAACCACCACCACATCACGGAAGAGCTTGACCTGGGCCGGCACGAACACGGTCCAGGGCGAGGCGCCATCGCAGCGGACCTTGACCGTCACTCGGCCGATAGGCTGGGCGGGGCTTTCCAGGGTGGCTGTCAATTCCTTGTCGCACATGGGCATGCGCAAGCGCGGGTCCAATTGGTTGACCTGGATTTCATAGCGCCCCGGCGTCTGGGTGGTCGCCAGATAATCTTCTACAGTGAACTCAAGAAAGCCTTGGGTGACGCCGATAAGTAGATCAGGCAAGGTGACGTTGTCTGCGCGGGCCGTGGCGCCCAGGCCCAGGGCAAGCAACACCAGCGGTGCGCAGAGCGATCTGCGAAACCGTGTCAGGACGGGGCGTCGGGAAACTGTCGTTTTAATATCCATGACCAATAAATAGCAAAGGCCGTGCCGTTTAGCGTCGGGTGCGCGTCACTGCCCTTATAGGTATGGCCAAAGGTTTTAGCGTGGGAGTCAAGGCATGGCAGGAGTAATGGATTCAGTAAACCAGCGCACACAGCTGGTAGGGCAGAATCGCCTGGAGTTGTTGCTTTTTCGCCTGGATGGCAAGCAGTTGTATGGCATCAACGTGTTCAAAGTGCGGGAAGTGCTGCAATGCCCCAAGCTGACGATCATGCCCAAGTCCAGCCCGGTGGTGTGTGGCGTCGCCAACATCCGTGGCGCGACGATCCCGATTCTTGACCTGGCCCTGGCCACCGGTTCGGCGGGTTTACAGGACCGCGAGAACCCGTTCGTCATCATTACCGAGTACAACACCAAGACCCAGGGTTTCCTGGTGCGCTCGGTGGAGCGCATCGTCAACATGAACTGGGAAGAGATCCATCCGCCGCCCAAGGGCACTGGTCGTGATCACTACCTCACGGCGGTGACGCGGGTAGATAATCAGTTGGTGGAAATCATCGACGTGGAGAAGATCCTCGCTGAAGTGGCCCCCACCTCTGAATCGATTTCCGTGGGTGTGGTGGACGCCGAAACTGCGCACAAGGCCGTTTCCCTGCGTGTGCTGACCGTGGACGATTCCTCGGTAGCGCGCAAACAGGTGACCCGTTGCCTGCAGACGGTCGGCGTGGAAGTGGTGGCCCTCAACGATGGTCGCCAGGCGCTGGATTACCTGCGCAAGCTGGTGGACGACGGCAAGAAGCCGGAAGAAGAATTCTTGATGATGATCTCCGACATCGAGATGCCGGAAATGGACGGCTACACCCTCACGGCCGAGATACGCAACGATCCACGCATGCAAAAATTGCATATCATCCTGCATACTTCGTTGTCGGGTGTATTCAATCAGGCGATGGTCAAGAAGGTCGGTGCCGATGACTTCCTGGCCAAATTCCGTCCTGATGACCTGGCATCCCGGGTAGTCGACCGGATCAAGGCAGCAGATAACAGCTAGGGGATTTCCCCTGGCGGTCACACGATTTAAGAGGCGGTATCATTGTCTACGGGTAATTTGGATTTCGAACAGTTCCGGGTCTTCCTGGAAAAGGCCTGTGGCATATTGCTCGGTGAAAACAAGCAGTACCTGGTATCCAGCCGTCTCAACAAACTGATGGAGCAGCAGGGCATCAAGTCGTTGGGCGAGCTGGTCCAGCGCATCCAGGGGCAGCCGCGCAGCGGGCTCAAGGAGATGGTGGTCGATGCCATGACCACCAACGAAACCCTGTGGTTTCGCGACACCTACCCGTTTGAAGTGCTCAAGAGCAAAGTGTTGCCGGAGGCCATCAAGGCCAGCCCTGGCCAGCGCCTGCGCATCTGGTCGGCCGCTTGCTCTTCGGGGCAGGAACCGTACTCGATTTCGATGTCCATCGATGAGTTCGAGCGGACCAACATGGGCCAGTTGAAGGCCGGTGCGCAAATCGTCGCCACCGACCTGTCCGGCACCATGCTCACCAACTGCAAGACTGGCGAGTACGACAGCCTGGCCTTGGGTCGTGGTTTGTCCCAGGAGCGCCTGCAACGTTACTTCGACCCGAAAGGGGCGGGGCGTTGGGCGGTCAAGGCGCCGATCAAGAGCCGCGTGGAATTCCGCTCGTTCAACCTGCTCGACAGCTACGCCAGCCTGGGCAAGTTCGACATGGTGTTCTGCCGCAACGTGCTGATCTACTTCTCGGCCGAAGTGAAGAAAGACATCCTGCTGCGCATCCATGGCACGCTCAAGCGTGGCGGCTACCTGTTCCTCGGTGCTTCGGAAGCGCTGAACGGCCTGCCGGATCACTATCAGATGGTGCAGTGCAGCCCGGGGATCATCTACCAGGCCAAGTAATGCACGCGTGAACACACAATGGGAGGCCCCACAAAGGCCTTCCATTTTTTTTGGCCGCAAAGCGGCAAACACCATTGCCGCTTTACTGGCGCCACGCGGAAACCGCTTGCCGCTTTTCTGGCATTGCTGCTGGCAAGCACCTCCGAAACCCTTGATATACGGGCCTGTGCAAGATTGGCATGCACCTTGCTATAACCCAGTTAACGAAAAGCAGGTCAGCCCTTAAAGGTTTCCACCATGAGCATCAGCTTCGATAAAGCGCTCGGTATCCACGAACAAGCCCTGGGCTTCCGCGCCCAGCGTGCCGAAGTCCTGGCCAACAACATTGCCAACGCCGACACCCCGAACTACAAGGCTCGGGACCTGGACTTTTCCGCCGTGCTCGCCGCACAGCAGGACAAGACCAAGAACGGCACCTTCGCCTTGAACATGACCAACAGTCGTCATATCGAAGCGCAAGGCCTGAGCAATGGTGACGAGTCGTTGCTGTATCGCACGCCGATGCAGCCGTCGATCGACCAGAACACTGTCGACGCGCAGCTGGAGCAATCGGCTTACGCCGAGAACTCGGTGAACTTTCAAGCCAGCTTCACCCTGCTTAACAGCAAATTCAAAGGGCTGATGTCAGCCCTGCGTGGAGAGTAAGCCATGTCCCTGTCCAGTGTTTTCAATATTGCCGGCAGTGGCATGAGCGCGCAGACCACGCGTTTGAACACCGTCGCCAGTAACATCGCCAACGCCGAGACCGTGTCTTCGAGCATTGATCAGACCTACCGCGCTCGTCACCCGGTGTTCGCCACCATGTTCCAGGGCGGCCAGGCAGGCGGCAGCGATTCGTTGTTCCAGGACCAGGGGGCCGCAGGCTCCGGCGTGCAGGTGCTCGGCGTGGTCGAAGATCAGAGCAACCTTGAAGCCCGCTACGAACCCAATCATCCCGCCGCGAACGAAAAGGGCTATGTCTACTACCCGAACGTCAACGTGGTCGAAGAAATGGCCGACATGATCTCTGCCAGTCGTTCGTTCCAGACCAACGCGGAAATGATGAATACCGCCAAAACCATGATGCAAAAGGTTCTGACCCTGGGTCAGTGATAAGGGGCGCCAAATAATGGCCATCGTTGATACGTCAAAGAACACGCCAGTCCAGGACCTTTTCAATTCCAAGGTCAAGAATGCCCAGGACAACAGCAGCATCAATGACGCTGCCAATAAGGCGACAGGCAAGCAGTCGCTGGGCAAGGATGCGTTCCTGCAGTTGCTGGTCACCCAGCTGAAAAACCAGAACCCGCTGTCGCCGCAAGACAACGGCGCGTTCGTAGCTCAGTTGGCGCAGTTCAGCAGCCTGGAAGGCATCAACACGCTGAACGACTCGGTGAATGCGATTTCCAGTAATTTCAGCTCGTCGCAAGCGCTGCAGGCGTCGTCGCTGGTCGGTCGCTCGATCATCATCCAGACCGACAAGGCCATGGTGGATACCAGCAAGAGCATGACCGGCTCGGTGGACGTCAAGACGGCGACCGGCAACGTCACGGTCAAGATCACCGACAAAGACGGCAACCTGGTGCGCACCATCGAAATGGGTGCCCAGGCTGTCGGTAGCCAGAACTTTATCTGGGATGGCAAGAACGACAAGGGCGAGGTTGCTCCTGCGGGCACCTACACCTTCAACGCCACCACCAAGAATGACAAGGGCGACGCCGTTGCCCTGAATACTTCGCTGCCCGCAACGGTAACGAGCGTAACCCTGAGCAAGACCGGCGGCGAGATGCTGCTGAACCTGGCTGGCGGCATGGGCAGCGTCAAGCTGTCGCAAATTCAGACTATCGGTACATAGAGCCGGCTTAATACGGCAGAGGGAGAGAAACATGTCTTTTAACATCGGCCTTAGCGGCCTCTATGCGGCCAACAAACAACTGGACGTGACCGGCAACAACATCGCCAACGTCGCGACCACTGGCTTCAAGTCGTCCCGTGCGGAATTCGCGGATATCTACGCGGCCTCCAAGCTGGGCACCGGCCAGAACAGCATCGGCAACGGTGTGAACCTGGCGGCTGTGTCCCAGCAGTTCACCCAGGGTGACGTGAACGGCAGTGGCGGTATCCTGGACATGGCGATTCAGGGCGGCGGTTTCTTCGTGCAGAAGGGCAGTGATGGTTCGTTGGAATACACCCGTAGCGGTGCCTTCCGTGCCGACAAAGACGGCTACATCACCAACAACACCGGTACCTCGCGCCTGCAAGGTTATGCGGCGGACGCAGACGGCAAGATCATCAAGGGTGGCCTGACCGACCTGCAACTGAACCTGTCGAACCTCCCGCCCAAGGCGTCCACCAAAGTGGATTCGACCAGTAACCTGAACTCCTCGGAGCCGGTGATCGACCAGGTCGCGAAGCCATTCAACCCGAACGACACCAGCACCTTCACCACTCAGTACAGCACCACCCTGTATGACTCTCAGGGCAACGCGCACCCGATGGTGCAGTACCTGGTGAAAACCGACGGCAACAAGTGGAACGCCTATACCCTGATTGACGGGCGCAACCCTGACGGTTCGCCACCTTTCGGTACCGGTGCGGACGTGAAGGCGCCTGTGCCATCCACCTTGACCTTTGACGGTGCCGGCAAACTCACCAGCGTCGTGACGGGCGCCGTGTCCAACAAGACCTTGACCATCAGCGGTTGGGTCCCTGGCACTGTGACCAATGGCGTGTGGAAGGCAAACGGTGCGACGGCGAACCCAACCGGGATCGCGGTCAACATGGCCAACATCACCCAGTACAACTCGGCCACTTACCGCAACCCACCGGTCACCGATGGCTACGCCACCGGCCAGATCACCGGCCTGAAAATCGACGGCAGCGGCGTCCTGTTCGCCACGTTCAGCAACCAGCAGAGCAAGGCCATCGGCCAGATCTCCTTGGCCAGCTTCAACAACGAACAGGGCCTGCAGCCTGCCGGCGGTACCACCTGGAAAGAGACCTTCGCCTCGGGTCAGCCAGGTTATGACACCCCGCAAGCCGGTACCCTGGGTTCGATCGTGGCCAACTCGTTGGAGAACTCCAACGTCAACCTGACCAACGAGCTGGTGGACCTGATCAAGGCACAGAGCAACTACCAGGCGAACGCCAAGACCATCTCCACCCAGAGCACCATCATGCAGACCATCATTCAGATGACGTGATGCGGTAGCGGTCTACAAGAAGCCCCTCACACGAGGGGCTTTTTTGTGGGCATTGATTGACGGTCTTTGTAGTGAGCGGGGCAAGCCCGCTCACTACAGTGTCAATTCGTGGGCAAAAGAAAACCCCCGCCAAACCCAGGGGGCTTGGCGGGGGTTTCAGATAAGCGCTGTTGGGCGCTTACCGGCTCAGCTTATTGGCAAGCTTCGCAATCCGGTTCATCGATCGCGCAGGCTTTTGGCACTGGCGCCGGGCCGGCTGGCGCTGCAAGCACCGAATCATCACCGTGGTTGCCGCCGCTGGAAACCGCGTTCAGCTTGCCGGTGTTGATGGTCGACTTCTCGGTGCTGGTCGCGGCCAGGGCACGGAGGTAGTAAGTGGTTTTCAGGCCACGGTACCACGCCATGCGGTAGGTCACGTCGAGCTTCTTGCCCGAAGCGCCAGCGATGTACAGGTTCAGCGACTGGGCTTGGTCGATCCATTTCTGACGACGGCTGGCGGCGTCAACGATCCACTTGGTATCCACTTCGAAAGCTGTCGCATAGAGCTCTTTGAGTTCTTGCGGGATGCGCTCGATCTGCTGCACCGAACCGTCGTAGTACTTCAGGTCGTTGATCATGACCGAGTCCCACAGGCCGCGGGCTTTCAGGTCGCGAACCAGGTACGGGTTGATCACGGTGAATTCGCCCGACAGGTTCGATTTCACATACAGGTTCTGGTAGGTCGGTTCGATCGACTGCGATACGCCAGTGATGTTGGCGATGGTCGCGGTCGGTGCGATGGCCATGATGTTGGAGTTACGAATACCTTTCTGCACACGGGCACGTACCGGCGCCCAGTCCAGGGTTTCGTTCAGGTCAACGTCGATGTACTTCTGACCACGGGCTTCGATCAGGATCTGTTGCGAATCCAGCGGCAGGATGCCTTTGGACCACAGCGAACCCTGGAACGTCTCGTAGGCGCCGCGTTCGTCGGCCAGGTCGCAGGAAGCCTGGATCGCATAGTAGCTGACCGCTTCCATGGACTTGTCGGCGAACTCGACCGCAGCGTCCGAACCGTAAGGAATGTGCTGCAGGTACAGCGCGTCCTGGAAGCCCATGATGCCCAGGCCAACCGGACGGTGCTTGAAGTTGGAGTTCTGCGCCTGTGGCACCGAGTAGTAGTTGATGTCGATCACGTTATCGAGCATGCGCACGGCGGTGTTGACGGTACGCTCCAGCTTGGCGGTGTCCAGCTTGCCGTTGACGATGTGGTTCGGCAGGTTGATCGAGCCCAGGTTGCAAACGGCGATCTCGTCCTTGTTGGTGTTCAAGGTGATCTCGGTGCACAGGTTCGAGCTGTGGACCACGCCCACGTGCTGCTGCGGGCTGCGCAGGTTGCACGGGTCTTTGAAGGTCAGCCATGGGTGGCCGGTTTCAAACAGCATGGACAGCATTTTACGCCACAGGTCTTTGGCCTGGATGGTCTTGAACAGCTTGACCTTGCCTGGGTATTCGGTGAGGGCTTCGTAGTACTCGTAGCGCTCTTCGAAGGCTTTACCGGTCAGGTCGTGCAGGTCCGGCACTTCGGAGGGCGAGAACAGGGTCCACTTGCCGTCATCGAAGACACGCTTCATGAACAGGTCAGGGATCCAGTTGGCGGTGTTCATGTCGTGGGTACGACGGCGGTCATCACCGGTGTTCTTGCGCAGCTCGATGAACTCTTCGATGTCCATGTGCCAGGTTTCCAGGTAGGCACACACAGCGCCTTTGCGCTTGCCACCCTGGTTTACGGCTACAGCGGTGTCGTTCACCACTTTCAGGAACGGAACAACGCCCTGGGACTTGCCGTTGGTGCCCTTGATGTACGAACCCAGTGCGCGCACCGGGGTCCAGTCGTTACCCAGGCCGCCAGCGAATTTGGACAACATGGCATTGTCGTGGATCGCGTGGTAGATGCCCGACAGGTCGTCCGGCACGGTGGTCAGGTAGCAGCTGGACAGCTGTGGACGCAGGGTGCCGGCGTTGAACAGGGTCGGGGTCGACGACATGTAGTCGAAGGACGACAGCAGGTTGTAGAACTCGATGGCACGGTCTTCTTTCTGCTTCTCTTCGATTGCCAGGCCCATGGCCACGCGCATGAAGAACACTTGCGGCAGTTCGAAGCGGATACCGTCCTTGTGGATGAAGTAACGGTCGTACAGGGTTTGCAGGCCCAGGTAGGTGAACTGCTGGTCACGCTCGTGGTTGATCGCCTTGCCGAGTTTTTCCAGGTCGAAGGTGGCCAGGACCGGGTTCAGCAATTCGAATTCGATACCCTTGGCGATGTAGGCAGGCAGGGCCTTGGCGTACAGGTCGGCCATTTCATGGTGAGTGGCGCTGTCGGCGACTTTCAGGAAGCCCAGGCCTTCGGCACGCAGGGTGTCCATCAGCAGGCGCGCGGTCACGAACGAGTAGTTCGGCTCACGTTCAACCAGGGTACGGGCGGTCATCACCAGGGCGGTGTTGACGTCGGTCAGGGCCACGCCGTCGTACAGGTTCTTCAGGGTTTCGCGCTGGATCAGGTCACCATCGACTTCTTCCAGGCCTTCGCAGGCCTCGGTGATGATGGTGTTCAGGCGGCCCAGGTCCAGCGGTGCAAACGTACCGTCGGCCAGGGTGATGCGGATCGATGGGTGAGCCTGTACGGTGGCTTCTTCCGCCGGGGAGCGCACAGCGCGCTCCTTGGAGCGGGCATCACGGTAGATCACGTAGTCGCGAGCCACTTTCTGCTCGCCGGCACGCATCAGGGCCAGTTCGACCTGGTCCTGGATTTCTTCGATGTGGATGGTGCCGCCCGAAGGCATGCGACGCTTGAAGGTCGCGGTGACTTGTTCGGTCAGGCGGGCAACGGTGTCGTGGATGCGCGACGAGGCAGCAGCGGTGCCGCCTTCAACTGCAAGAAACGCTTTGGTGATGGCGACGGTGATTTTGTCATCGGTGTAAGGAACGACAGTGCCGTTACGCTTGATCACACGCAGTTGGCCGGGTGCAGTGGCGGACAGATCCAGGTTCGAATCAGCGGCCTGCGGCACGGAGCCTTGCGGGTTCTCGCGAGTTGTGTCGGTTTGCATGGGGGGTTGTCTCCACGTTCTATATTTGATTGCGAGTGCCAGGCTCTTCCTGCAACACCCGTACCGTTTTCCATATCGGGGATGGGAAACAGCTGCCATCCGCGTGAGCGGTTTGGTCTACTGAAAATCGGTTGGTTCCATGCTGCGCTAGCAATAAAACGCTTGAATTTCTTGCCACTTGTGTGGTTGGGCGCTTTCTTCAAAAACCCCACATGTAGGGTCTTCTCCAGTGCCGAGGTACAAGATAATGCGTTTTCGAGGGGTTAGCAACGCAGTAACCTGTGGATAACGCTGTGGGTAAAATGTGTAAGAAAGGTTGAATGGGTGTGTAGGCCGCACTGCTGCTGGATTACGCCGTTTGTCATTAAATGTTTCGGGCTTAAAACAACCTGCCCATTTTCGAAGGGCGCGAACCCTATCACAAAAAACGTGATCACCGAATGGATTTCCCGGCTTGTGTTTGAGGGTTGGCCCATGGCTACAATCGGCCGTATCGGGCAACGCCGTTACCAGATAATGCCCGCCTTTTATGACAGACATTGAGGTCACCCGTGGAGCAAGAAGCGTGGCAGGTATTGATAGTCGAAGACGACCAGCGATTGGCCGAATTGACCCGTGAGTATCTGGAGAGCAATGGCCTGCAGGTGTCCGTGGAAGGCGATGGCGCCCTGGCAGCGGGGCGCATCATCGACGAGCAGCCGGATCTGGTGATCCTCGACCTGATGCTGCCCGGCGAAGACGGCTTGAGCATCTGCCGCAAGGTGCGCGAGCGCTATGACGGCGTGATCCTGATGCTCACCGCGCGGACCGATGACATGGACCAGGTGCTGGGCCTGGACATGGGCGCCGACGACTACGTGTGCAAGCCTGTGCGCCCGCGCCTGTTGCTGGCACGCATCCAGGCCTTGCTGCGGCGCAGCGAACCGGCGGAACCGACTGTCGTGGAGAACCAGCGTCGCCTGCAATTCGGCCCCTTGGTGGTGGACAACGCCCTGCGCGAAGCCTGGCTGAATAATGCCGGTATCGAGCTGACCAGCGCCGAGTTCGACCTGTTGTGGCTGCTGGTGGCCAATGCTGGGCGCATCTTGTCCCGCGAAGAGATCTTCATCGCCCTGCGCGGCATCGGCTACGACGGCCAGGACCGCTCCATCGACGTGCGTATCTCACGCATCCGCCCCAAGATAGGTGACGATCCGATTCATCCGCGCCTGATCAAGACGATCCGCAGCAAGGGCTACCTGTTCGTCCCCGAAGCCGCCGCCGACATGCCGCTGTGAACTCGATCTTTCTGCGCATCTACGGCGGCATGTGCGCAGCGCTGATCCTGGTCGCACTGCTCGGCGTGCTGGCCTTGCACCTGCTCAATGAGGTGCGCAGCGGCCAATACCGCGAACGCCTGGCCCACGGCACCTTCGCCTTGATGGGCGACAACCTGCAACCCATGAGCCCCATCGAACGCCAGCGCGCCCTGGCCGTGTGGGAGCGCTTGCTCGGCATTCCCTTGGAACTGCGCCCCCTGGCCGATGCGCAACTGGACTTGAGCCAGCGCAATCGCCTGCAGCGCGGCCAGGTGCTGGTGGAGCAGACCGGGCCTCACGCCGCGCGGGTGCTGCGCCTGGTCAGTGATCAGTCGCAATTGGTACTCACGGGCGAAGTGCAGCAGATCAGCGAACAGCTGGCGCGCGCAACTATCTACCTGCTCGCCGACGAACTGGTGCGCTTCCCGGTGGCCGAGCAGCCGCAACGCCTGGCGGATTTAAAGGAAGCCAAGGGGTTTGGCTTTGACATGCACCTGATGACCCTTGACCAGGCGGATATGGACGAAGACCAGCGCCGCCGCGTCTCGGAAGGCGACACGGTGATGGCCTTGGGCAAGGGTGGCGACTCGATCCGCGTGTTTGCCGGCATGGTCGGTACACCATGGGTGCTGGAACTCGGGCCGCTGTATCAGATGAACCCTTACCCGCCGCAATGGCTGATCCTGATCGCTTTGATTGGCCTGACCCTGATCGGTTTGATCGTCTATCTATTGGTGCGTCAGCTTGAACGGCGGCTGCGCGGCCTGGAAGCCGCCGCCACCCGCATCGCCAAGGGCAACCTGGAAGTGCGTGTGCCGGCCCGCGGCGCTGACTCGGTGGGGCGCCTGGCCGCAGCCTTCAATGGCATGGCTGAGCACTTGCAGCAGTTGCTGGCGATCCAGCGTGAGCTGGTGCGCGCGGTGTCCCACGAACTGCGCACGCCGGTGGCGCGCTTGCGTTTCGGCCTGGAAATGGTCGGCGATGCCACCACGGCCGAGGCGCGGCGTAAATACCTGGAGGGCATGGACAGCGATATCCAGGACCTCGATGGCCTGGTCGATGAAATGCTCACGTATGCGCGCCTGGAACAAGGCTCGCCGGAGCTGAATTTCCAGCGGGTCGACCTCGATGCGCTGCTCGATCAGGTGATAGGCGAATTATCGCCACTGCGTCCGCAAGTCAACGTGAGCAGGGGTATTTGCCTGTCGTCGGCGCACTGGGACGATGCCTGGGTCGACGCCGAGCCGCGTTACCTGCACCGTGCGCTGCAGAATCTGGTGAGCAATGCGATGCGTCATGCCCAGGGCCAGGTGTTGATCAGTTATCAGGTGGGCCAAGTGCGCTGCCGCATCGATGTCGAAGATGATGGCCCCGGTGTGCCCGAGAGTGCCTGGGAGCGCATCTTCACTCCGTTCCTGCGCCTGGACGACAGCCGCACCCGTGCGTCTGGCGGGCATGGGTTGGGCTTGTCGATCGTGCGGCGGATTATCTACTGGCACGGCGGGCGGGCGTTGATCAGCAAGAGCAACAACCTGGGTGGCGCGTGCTTCAGTCTCAGTTGGCCCAGGGATCAGGAAAAGTCCTAAGCCTGGATGGCTACCAGGCTCAATAACTGCCCATCATTCACCGAAAACTGCGCCATCAGCTCTTTGCCATCGCACCACTCGCTGGACAGATCCGTCAGCAACCGCAGCCGCAACTGGCCCGAGTCAGACCATTCCAGCATTTCGGCATGCTCAAAATAGAAACGCTTCTGCACAATCGGATAGAGCGCCTTGAACAGGCTCTCCTTGGCCGAAAACGTCAATGTCACTAATTGTGCAATCTGCTCCCTCGGCAGGGTGGCCATACGCTGCAGTTCATCCGCCGTCAGGATCTCCCCGGCCAGGCGCTCCGCGCGCTCCAGGCTCAGCACATTCTCCAGGTCCATCCCCAGCCCACGCCATTGCGCCTTGTGCGCGACAATCGCGGCCGCATGCCCGGTGCTGTGGGTGATGGAACCACAGATATGCGCAGGCCACACCGGCGCGCGGTCTTCACCGATCGCTGGAATGTAATTGAGATGATCGAGTTGTTGCAGCGCGGCGCGGGCGCACAGCCGGCCGGCCAGGAATTCGGCCTGACGCTTGGCCACTGAGCGCTGGATGCTGGCCGGTGGTGGCACGGCGCTGCGTTGGAAATCGCCGGCCGTTAACAAGGCCGGGTCAAAGCGCGTGCTGAGAAACACCGTGCCGGGCAAGGATTCGGGCAGCGGCCAATGGGCGTCGAGTGGGGTGCAGCAAGCGGGTAGGGGATTCATGGGCGGTATTTTGCCGAGTTGCTGCGTCAGAGGATAGCCCGCTGTTCAGGGGGAGTTCAGGGGCGCCTGCGTAGTCTGGTTTCAACAGCCAAACGCGTAGAGGTACACACCATGACTGCGATCAAGAAGTTGATGTTGGCGTTAACCATGCTCAGTGCCACCGCTGGGGCCCAAGCGTCTGACGGGGCATTTGCCGCATTTGGCAGTGAGAAAACCAAGAAATCCAGCACCTTGATCCAGCGTGTCAGTTTCGAAGAATCTGCCAGCCAACCCACGCCCTGGGGCCAATCCCTGGGCCTGGCAACCCCGCAGCCAGCCTATCGCGCTGGCTATGAACACCTGACCGGCCAGTTCAATGGCATTAAACTGCGCCCGCAAGACTTGCAGGGCCGCTATGATATCCCTCTGTCGGACAGTTGATTTGCTTTGGAGAGCCTTATGAAATTGCTGGTGGTGGAAGATGAGGCGCTGCTGCGTCATCACCTGTTGACCCGCCTGACCGACAGCGGGCACGTGGTCGAGGCCGTGGCCAATGCCGAAGAGGCCCTGTACCAGACCGGCCAGTTCAACCATGACCTGGCGATCATCGACCTGGGCCTGCCCGGCATGGGCGGCCTGGATCTGATCCGCCAACTACGCACCCAGGCCAAGACCTTCCCGATCCTGATCCTCACCGCCCGTGGCAACTGGCAGGACAAGGTCGAAGGCCTGGCGGCCGGCGCTGACGACTATGTGGTCAAGCCGTTCCAGTTCGAAGAGCTCGAGGCGCGGATGAACGCCTTGCTGCGCCGCTCCAGTGGCTTCACCCAGTCGACGATTGTTGCGGGTCCGCTGTTGCTGGACCTCAACCGCAAGCAGGCGTCCCTCGACGAACAGCCCTTGGCGCTGACGGCCTACGAATACCGAATCCTTGAGTACCTGATGCGCCATCACCAGCAAGTGGTGGCCAAGGACCGCTTGATGGAACAACTCTACCCCGATGATGACGAGCGTGATCCGAACGTGATTGAAGTGCTGGTCGGTCGCCTGCGCCGCAAGCTGGAAGGCCCGGCCGGGTTCAAGCCGATCGACACCGTGCGTGGCCTGGGTTACCTGTTCAATGAGCGCTGCCGTTGATTCGCTCGCTTCGCGTACGCTTGATGTTGGCGGCCGCCACCTTGGCCGTGCTGTTCATGCTGGGCTTGTTGCCGGCGATGCAGGGGGCGTTCAGCCTGGCGTTGCAGGATTCCATCGAGCAGCGCCTGGCGTCGGACGTCACGACGTTGATCTCGGCCGCGCGGGTGGAAAACAACCGCCTGTTGATGCCGGCGCAGTTGCCGGATGAACGCTTCAACCTCACCGACAGCCGCTTGCTCGGCTATATCTACGACCGTGAAGGCCACTTGGTGTGGCGTTCGCGGGCGACCAAGGAAGAAAACATCAACTACAAGCCGCGCTACGACGGGCGCGGTAATGAATTTGCGCGGATCCGTGAGGCCAACGGCCAGGAATTCTTCGTCTACGACGTCGAGGTCAGGCTGCTGGGCGGCAAGAGCGCGGCGTTCAGTATCGTTGCCCTGCAACCGGTGCGCGAATACCAACTGACCCTCGAAGGCCTGCGCGAAAACCTCTACCTGGGCTTTGGCGCTGCGTTGCTGGTGCTGCTGACTTTGCTCTGGTTGGGCCTGACTTGGGGTTTGCAGGCGCTGCGACGGCTGAGCCAGGAACTTGACCAGATCGAAGGCGGCACCCGCGAGAGCCTGTCCGAACAACACCCCCGCGAACTGTTGCGCCTCACCGGCTCCCTCAACCGTTTGCTGCACAGCGAGCGTGAGCAACGAGCGCGTTACCGTGATTCCCTCGACGACCTGGCCCACAGCCTGAAAACCCCGCTCGCCGTACTGCAAGGTGTGAGCGAAGACATGGCCCAGCGCCCGGAAGACCGCGACCAGGCCTGGGTGCTGCAATCGCAGATCGAGCGCATGAGCCAGCAGATCAGCTACCAGTTGCAGCGCGCCAGCCTGCGCAAAAGCGGCCTGGTGCGCCATCAGGTGCGGCTGGAGCCGGTGCTGCAAAGCCTGTGCGATACGCTGGACAAGGTCTACCGCGACAAGCGTGTCACCGTGTCCTTTGAACTGCCGGAAGAGTGCGACGTGCCGATCGAGAAGGGCGCCTTGTTGGAGTTGCTCGGCAACCTGCTGGAAAACGCCTACCGCCTGTGTTTGAGCGAAGTGCGCATCAGCTTCGTGGAGAATCTGGAAGGCAGTGAGCTGTGTATTGAGGATGATGGCCCAGGCGTACCGCCGGATCAGCGTGCAAGGATTCTGCAGCGGGGCGAGCGGCTGGACCGCCAGCATCCGGGGCAGGGGATCGGCTTGGCGGTGGTCAAGGACATCATTGAAAGCTACGGTGCTCGGCTGACCTTGGGCGATTCACCGTTGGGTGGCGCGGCCTTCAAGATTCACTTCCCGGCCTTGTGATATCTATCTGCTATGCCGGCCTCTTCGCAGGCAAGCCCAGACAACACACCTCTAACTCTCCTGCGCGCGATACGCCCCCGGCGTCAGCCCCGTCCACTTCTTGAACGCCCGATGAAACGCCGACGGTTCCGAAAACCCGAGCTGTTCGGCAATCTCCTGCAACGACAAATCCGCTCGGCCCAAATGATAGATGGCGATGTCCCGCCGCAACTCATCCTTGAGCGCCTGAAAGCTGGTGCCTTCTTCACGCAAATGCCTGCGCAAGGTCTGCGGACTGATATGCAAGTGCTGGGCGACGGCTTCCAGGTCCGGCCAGGGCGTGCGATCGCGGCTGAGCAAGCGGCGTAGCTGGCTGCTCAAGCTGTCGCCTTCATCCGGCCGAGAGAGCAAGTCGGCGGGTGAGCGCTCGAGGAAGTGCTTGAGCGTGCGTTCATCCTGCAACAACGGCAGGTTCAAATAGCGCGCGGGAAACACCAGACTGCTGTTCGGTGCACCGAATACCTGGGCACAGGGAAACAGCAGGTCATATTCACCGGCGTGCGCCGGCATTGGGTAGCTGAAGGAGGCTTGATGCAGCCGGATACGTTGGCCGATCAGCCAACTGCCCAAGCGATGCCAGATCACCAGCAGGCATTCACTCAAGAAATGATCCGGGTCCCACAATTGCGAGTCGTCCAGGCTCAAGCGGGCCATTTCGCCTTCGCGTGTCAGCTGCCAGCGCGGGCCTTGTGGGAATAGGCTATAAAATAATAAACCGCGTTCCAGGGCCTTCTCCAGGGTGCGGCAGTGGATCAATGCATGGCACATCATGGCGAAGGTGCCGCGTTTACTCGGGCCGTCGGCGAACCCCAGGTATTCGTCGTCCAGTGCCAGCCACAGCATTTGCAGCAGGCGGGTAAACTGCTCCGGCGCGATGCGGGCGCGGGGTTCGGTCAGCAGTTCCGGGGTGATGCCCACCTGCTGCAGCAAGCCCGAATAGTCATATCCGGCTCGACGCGCCCCGCCGAGGGCCGCCCTGGCGTAGTGACTGGCGATGGTACGTTCACGCATGCGAAGGCCTCGTCCATGGAGGGGCTGATGGTAGTCAGCCCCGAATGCAGTCACAAGGCGGATATCCGCCAAATTGTAGGACGGGATCGGACGAGTGGGCGGAAATCCGCCACCTGTTTTGCCGCGTGGAGGGGCGCGTTGAAACCCGAAGGCCTGATGTCTAAAGGCCTTCAGGGTTTTTAAGCAAAGTGGCACGGCGTTTGCGATAAGGATTACAGCGCAGGCTTGTTCCTACAGGGCTCGCAAACAACAAATCCCTCCAGTGCAGGAGGGTTCGCAATTCAAGTGTCGTGGGCAATGGCGGATCTTTGCCACACGGGACGATTGAGGAACTTTGCAATGACGACTCGTCAGCCAATCTACAAATCCCTGTACTTCCAGGTGATCGTTGCAATCGTTATCGGTATTTTGCTCGGTCACTTCTACCCGCAGACCGGTGTGGCCCTCAAGCCGCTGGGTGACGGGTTCATCAAACTGATCAAAATGGTCATCGCCCCGATCATCTTCTGCACCGTTGTCAGCGGCATCGCTGGCATGCAGAGCATGAAATCGGTCGGCAAAACCGGCGGCTACGCGCTGCTGTACTTCGAAATCGTTTCTACCATCGCGCTGCTGATCGGCCTGATTGTGGTCAACGTTGTGCAACCGGGCGCCGGCATGCACATCGACGTAGCGACCCTGGACGCCTCCAAAGTAGCGGCCTACGTCACTGCCGGTAAAGACCAGAGCATCGTCGGCTTTATCCTCAACGTGATCCCTAACACCATCGTCGGCGCCTTCGCCAACGGCGACATCCTGCAAGTGCTGATGTTCTCGGTGATCTTCGGTTTCGCCTTGCATCGCCTGGGTGCCTACGGCAAGCCGGTCCTGGACTTCATCGATCGCTTCGCCCACGTGATGTTCAACATCATCAACATGATCATGAAGCTCGCGCCAATCGGTGCCCTGGGCGCCATGGCGTTCACCATCGGTGCCTACGGCGTAGGTTCGCTGGTGCAGCTGGGCCAGTTGATGATCTGCTTCTACATCACTTGCATCCTGTTCGTACTGATAGTGCTGGGCGGTATCTGCCGCGCTCACGGTTTCAGCGTGATCAAACTGATCCGCTACATCCGTGAAGAGCTGTTGATCGTACTGGGTACTTCCTCCTCGGAATCCGCACTGCCACGCATGCTGATCAAGATGGAGCGTCTGGGCGCGAAGAAATCCGTAGTAGGCCTGGTGATTCCAACCGGCTACTCCTTCAACCTCGACGGTACTTCGATCTACCTGACCATGGCTGCCGTGTTCATCGCCCAGGCGACTGACACCCACATGGACATCACCCACCAGATCACCCTGCTGCTGGTGCTGCTGCTGTCCTCCAAAGGCGCTGCTGGCGTGACCGGTTCGGGCTTCATCGTACTGGCTGCCACCCTGTCGGCCGTAGGCCACCTGCCGGTTGCCGGCCTGGCGCTGATCCTGGGTATCGACCGCTTCATGTCCGAAGCCCGCGCGCTGACCAATCTGGTGGGTAACGCCGTTGCCACCATCGTTGTGGCCAAGTGGGTCAAGGAACTGGACACCGACAAGCTGCAAAGCGAGCTGGCGTCTGGCGGTACCGGTATCTCGGAAACCCGCGAGCTGGACGACCTGGGCGTGGCCGAAGGCCCTGCACCTGCCGTCAAGTAAGCCGCTGCCGGCGTGACCTGACGCCACAGCAACCCACAAACGCCCCGACTGGTTCGGGGCGTTTGCGTTTCTGGCGCATTACTCTGGCTGCTTTTGTTTTACAGTAAGTGAATCGGTTGTGACGCTTGCAGGAGGTTTTGTGGACAGTGTTGATTTGAATGTCCTGCGCAGCGTGCTCGAATGGCGCCGCGCCGGGCTGCGAGTAGTGTTGTACAGCGTGGTCCAGACCTGGGGCAGCGCACCGCGTCCGCCAGGGGCAATGCTGGCGCTGCGCGGCGATGGCGTGGTGATCGGCTCGGTGTCGGGCGGTTGCATCGAGGATGACTTGATTGCACGCCTGCAGGATGGTCGCTTGCCTGAAGACGGGCCGCCGGTGCAGTTGGTGACCTATGGCGTTACCCGCGATGAAGCCGCGCGCTTTGGTCTGCCATGCGGTGGCACCTTGCGCCTGACCGAGGAGCGCGTGGACGAGTGGGAGTGGGTGTCTGAGCTGCTGGCGCGGTGTGAAGATCACCAGATCGTCGCACGCGAGCTTGACCTGGGCACCGGCAAGGTCACCTTGAGCGGTGCGAGCAAGACGGATGTCGTGACCTTCGATGGCGAACGCTTGCGCGCCATCTATGGCCCGCGCTGGCGCCTGCTGCTGATCGGCGCCGGCCAGTTGTCGCGTTATGTGGCGGAAATGGCGCGCTTGCTGGATTTCGAAGTGCTGATCTGCGACCCGCGCGACGAATTCGTCTACGGCTGGGAAGAGCAGCACGGCCGCTTTGTACCGGGCATGCCCGATGAAGCGGTGCTGAACATACAGACCGATGAGCGCACGGCCATCGTCTGCCTCACCCATGATCCGCGCCTGGATGATATGGCGTTGCTCACGGCGCTGAATTCCTCGGCGTTCTACATTGGCGCGCTGGGTTCGCGGGTCAACACGCAGAAACGTCGGGAAAACCTCGCGGCGCTGGGGTTGTCGACCGAGGCGATTGCGCGCCTGCACGGGCCGATCGGCTTGCATATCGGCAGCCATACGCCCGCTGAAATCGCGTTGTCGTTGATGGCGGAAATTGTCGCCATCAAGAACGGCGTGGCGCCGATGCAGAAGAAGCCGTTACCGGTGGTCGCAGAGTGACAGTTACGGCGATTGTGCTGGCGGCGGGGCAGGGCAGTCGTTTCCGCGCCGAAGCCGGGGCGAACCAGGACAAGTTGTTGGCGGATTGCGTTGGCCTGGACGGCGTGGTGCGGCCGGTGATCGAGCAGGTGCTGCTGAACCTGCCGGAGTGCGTCGTGAAGCGTTGGGTGGTGACGGCACCTGATCGTACGGATGTCATTCGGTTGGCTGAAACCTATGGCTGCGAAGTGCTGCTGCTGCGTTCGGCCGGTATGGGCGACAGTATTGCGGCGGCGGTTGCGGCCAGTGGTGTGGCGGAGGGCTGGCTGGTGGTGCTGGGGGATATGCCGTTTATCCAGTCGTCGAGTATTGAGCGGGTGATCGATGGGCTGGAGGAGGGCGGTATCAGCGTGCCGGTGCAGGATGGGTGCTATGGGCATCCTGTGGCGTTTGGCCAGGCATTGGGGCCTGAGCTGATGGCCTTGACGGGTGATCGTGGCGCCAAGCCGTTGTTTGCTCTGGCGACGGTGCGGGAGGTGCCAGTAGATGACCCCGGCGTACTCTGGGACGTCGACCTGCCGCAATCTTTGAATTTCTCTGCACGCTAATTGTAGGCGCTGGCTTGCCAGCGATTGCGGTGTGTCAGTTAAAGGTGAGTTGGCGGGTATACCGCTATCGCCGGCAAGCCGGCTCCTACAGTTGAATGGGTTCCAAGCCAGAAACCAGTAATCAATAAAAAAGCCCCGCCTGATCACTCAGGCGGGGCTTTTTAGTGGCTGCTGGAATCAGGCGAGAGGTTTGCTCTCGTGTTCTGCTTCCTGTGCCGCGGCAGCAGCTGCTGCGGCTTCAGCTTCCTTGCGACGACGACGCACTTCACGTGGGTCGTTCGGCGCACGGCCGTTCTCGGTCAGGGCGCTGGCCGGGGCGGCTTCAACCACTGGCGCTGCCACTTCGGCAGCTACCGGCGCTTCAACTGCGGGTGCAGGTTCTGCGACCGGAGCAGGCTCAACCACTGGGGCTGGCTCGGCAACCACGACTTCGGCAACCGGTGCTGGCGCTTCTTCTACCGCTGGGGCAGGTTCTGGCGCTTCAACCGGAGCGGCTGGTTCGGCGGTCCATTGGAAGGCGGTTTGTTCTTCGCGCTTTTCTTCGCGAGCATCACGCACTTCTGGAACGGCTTCGACAACCGGTGCTTCAACAACGGCCTCAGGCTCAACCACAGGTGCCGGCTCAACAACCGTCACTTCAACTTCTGGTTGGGTTTCAGGTGCCTGGGCAACTTCCACTTCCGGAACAACCGGCGCTTCGATTGGGGTAGTGGCTTCGACAACCGGTGCCTCTACAACTGGCGCTTCAACTGCAGGCGCTTCAACAACCGGCGCTTCAACCACTGGGGTCTCGGCAGCAGGTGCTTCAACCGCTACGGTTTCTTCAACAGCAGCAGTGGCACGTTCAGCCTGTTCGTGAGCCTGGGCTTCAGCCGGTGCGCTAATGACCGAGCTGGCAACCGCAGCGGTAACGGCCAGGCCGGCAGCCAGTTCGGCGCCAGTCGGTTCGCCGGTAGCGGCTTCTGCGTTCTCGCCGGTCTCTTCCGAGCCTTCGATCACGTTGCCGTTGGCATCACGTTGACGCTCGCGACGGTTGCTGCGACGACGCTGGCCACGGGAGCGGCGGCGTGGACGATCGCCTTCGGCGCCTTCCTGACCGTCTTCCTGCAGTTGCTCTTCGCCGGTCAGCACTTCTTCTTCGCTGGCGGCAGCGGCTTGCTCGGCACGCGGTTGACGCTCTTCACGCGGGGCGCGAGGTTGGCGTTCTTCACGTGGCACACGCTCTTCACGCGGCTGGCGAGCTGGACGCTCTTCGGTAGCAGCAGCGGCGGCACCGGCTACAGCAGGGGCTGCGTCCAGCGGCTCACGCAGTTCGCGCACACGTTCTTCACGCTCGCCACGTGGCTTGCGGTCTTCACGTGGGGCACGTGGAGTGCGCGGTGCGCGCTCTTCGCGTGGTGCGCGTTCTACGGTCGGGGTTTCTTCACGGGCTTCGCGAGGGGCACGTTCTTCACGTGGAGCGCGTTCTTCACGCGGTGCACGTTCTTCGCGCGGCTTGCGCTCTTCGTCACGACGACCATTGCGGTTACGGCTTTGCTGGCGACCGTTGCGACGTTCTTCGTTGCGCGCAGGGCGCTCGGCAGCAGGTTTCTCAACCACAACCGGAGCAGCTGGCTCTTCCTTGGTGGCGAACAGGCTGACCAGCGACTTCACCAGGCCTTTGAACAGGCTTGGCTCAGGCAGGGCGGCCGGTGCGGCAACTGGCGCGGCGACTTCGGTCGGAACCGGTGCGTTGGCGCGGGCCGGCGCGGTCTTGACTGCGGCTTCCTGGCGAACCAGGGTGCGGGTCGCGGCGGCAGGCTGGACTTCTTCCACTTCGGCAGCGGCAGCGGCGATTTCGTAGCTGGACTGGCCGCTGTGGGCTTCCGGGCTGTCGTCACGCAGGCGTTGCACTTCGAAGTGCGGGGTTTCGAGGTGATCGTTCGGCAGGATGACGATACGGGCACGGGTGCGCAGTTCGATCTTGGTGATCGAGTTGCGTTTTTCGTTGAGCAGGAACGCTGCAACGGGGATCGGCACTTGTGCGCGGACTTCGGCGGTGCGGTCTTTCAGGGCTTCTTCTTCGATCAGGCGCAGGATCGCCAGGGACAGCGATTCAACGTCACGGATGATGCCGGTGCCGTTGCAACGCGGGCAGACGATGCCGCTGCTCTCGCCCAGGGACGGACGCAGGCGCTGACGGGACATTTCCAGCAGGCCGAAGCGCGAAATGCGGCCGACCTGTACACGGGCACGGTCAGCTTCCAGGCATTCGCGGACTTTCTCTTCCACGGCGCGCTGGTTCTTGGCCGGGGTCATGTCGATGAAGTCGATCACGATCAGGCCGCCGATGTCACGCAGGCGCAACTGGCGGGCGATTTCTTCAGCCGCTTCCAGGTTGGTCTGCAGGGCGGTTTCTTCGATGTCGCTGCCTTTGGTCGCACGCGCCGAGTTGATGTCGATAGACACCAGGGCTTCGGTCGGGTCGATCACGATGGAGCCACCGGAAGGCAGTTCGACCACGCGCTGGAAGGCGGTCTCGATCTGGCTTTCGATCTGGAAACGGTTGAACAGCGGAACGCTGTCTTCGTACAGCTTGATCTTGCTGGCGTACTGCGGCATCACCTGACGGATGAAGGTCAGGGCTTCGTCCTGGGCTTCAACGCTGTCGATCAGCACTTCGCCGATGTCCTGGCGCAGGTAATCGCGGATGGCGCGGATGATCACGTTGCTTTCCTGATAGATCAGGAACGGCGCGGAACGATCCAGGGACGCTTCTTTAATCGCGGT
This sequence comes from Pseudomonas sp. NS1(2017), assembly GCF_002269425.1. Taxonomy (NCBI): domain Bacteria; kingdom Pseudomonadati; phylum Pseudomonadota; class Gammaproteobacteria; order Pseudomonadales; family Pseudomonadaceae; genus Pseudomonas; species Pseudomonas sp. NS1(2017). The sequence continues at coordinate 6,407,222 of NZ_CP022960.1, read as the reverse complement.
CCACAGTTGCAGCAGGTAGTCGAGGTCCCACTGCATTTCTTCGCTGCTGCGGCCCAGGCCTGCAGTGCGAACGATCAGGCCCATGTCGGCTGGTGCGATCAGGCCGTTCAGCGCTTCACGCAGTTCGTTGCGCTCTTCGCCTTCGATACGACGGGAAATGCCGCCGGCACGTGGGTTGTTTGGCATCAGGACCAGGTAACGGCCGGCCAGGCTGATGAAGGTGGTCAGGGCTGCGCCCTTGTTGCCACGTTCTTCTTTTTCTACCTGGACGATGACTTCCTGGCCTTCGCTCAGGACGTCCTTGATGTTCACGCGGCCTTCAGGAGCTTTCTTGAAGTATTCGCGGGAGATTTCTTTGAGTGGCAGGAAGCCGTGGCGCTCGGAGCCGAAATCGACAAAGGCAGCCTCAAGGCTTGGTTCGATGCGAGTAATACGGCCTTTATAGATGTTGGCCTTCTTTTGCTCGCGTGCACCGGATTCGATGTCCAGGTCGTAGAGGCGTTGGCCATCTACCAGTGCAACACGCAACTCTTCGGGTTGAGTTGCGTTAATCAGCATTCTTTTCATGTTGTACCGTCGGTTTCCGGGCTGCCGGAAACGGCGTTCGGCACACACGACTTCTCACGGTCGGTGTCAGGTGCGTCAAGAGTGGTTGGCCACTCCAGTGTCCAGCAAAAACCAGCCAATTGGGCCGGTATCGCGACGGACGCGTCCTGCTTGTTAGCGGTGGTGACAAAGGCACCACTTCAACAAAAGCTAAGGTCAGGAGGAGGAATCAACCGGCGACTGTGGACGAGATGAAGCGTCTAAATATAAGCCTAGTGCTACACAGTCCGACGGTTGTGCATCTCCACCCTACACGTATCCCTGATAATTCGGGTGCTGCCGCGCGCAGAATCCGCAGCGGGTTGGCATTTACCGTGTTCTCCAATGGGGAGTCCACGCTCATGGCTAAACAAGACTAGGTGTGGGCGGTTGCGCTCTCACTCAGCTCTTAACAGGCGTTGTTTCCGAAGCATTCGCCGTGGTCTGGTCCAAGACTGACTGCACTTTGTGAACTGGCCGTAAATATCGGCGCAGAACGCGAGTATTCACTCTGCTTTCTGCACTCGCTTCAGGCCTCATGTCACCTGCGCTTGTTACAATCTTGAGCCTTCCAGGGTGGCAAAAGCCCCGTAGGACGGCCTCGCGTCCTGATGAATTGCGATGGTCAGGGCCGGCAGTTTGCCGCAAGTCCTCTGTCCAGGCCGCTTTTGGCGGCGTTCGCGACTATAGCAGCAATGATTAAGTGCTTCAATTCCATAAAAAATTGTTATCATCGCCGCCATGACGACTACCGCCCCCCAGACCCCCAGCGTCCAGCTGCTCGAGGTCTCGCCGGAATATGCCGGCCAACGCATCGACAATTTTCTCCTGGCCAGGCTCAAAGGCGTGCCCAAGACCTTGATTTACCGCATCTTGCGTAAAGGTGAAGTGCGGGTGAACAAGGGTCGGATCAAGCCCGAGTACAAGTTGCAGGCGGGCGATATCGTCCGTGTGCCGCCGGTTCGCGTGCCGGAGCGTGACGAGCCTGTGCCCTTGGCGCAAGGGTTGTTGCAACGCCTGGAAGCCTCGATTGTCTTCGAAGACAACAAGCTGATCGTGATCAACAAGCCTTGCGGTATTGCGGTTCACGGCGGCAGTGGGCTGAATTTCGGTGTGATCGAAGCCTTTCGTCAGTTGCGCCCGGACGCCAAGGAGCTGGAGCTGGTCCATCGCCTCGACCGCGACACCTCTGGCCTGCTGATGATCGCCAAGAAGCGCAGCATGTTGCGCCACCTGCACACCGCCCTGCGTGGCGATGGTGTGGACAAGCGCTACATGGCGCTGGTGCGCGGCAACTGGGCCAGTTCCATCAAGAGCGTCCGTGCGCCGTTGCAGAAGAGCAACCTGCGTTCCGGCGAGCGCATGGTGGAAGTGGACGAGGAGGGCAAAGAGGCCCTGACCCTGTTCAAGGTGCTGCGCCGCTTCGGTGACTTCGCCACTATGGTTGAGGCCAAGCCGGTGACCGGCCGCACCCACCAGATTCGCGTGCATACCCTGCATGCGGGCCACTGCATCGCTGGCGATACCAAATACGGTGACGAGGATTTCTCCAAGGAGATCCGCGACCTGGGCGGCAAGCGCCTGTTCCTGCACGCTTACATGCTCACCGTGCCGCTGCCCGATGGTGGCGAGCTGAAGCTGCAGGCGCCGGTCGATGAAATGTGGGCCAAGACCGTGGAGCGCTTGAGTGTCGCACCTTGATTACAAACTGCTGATTTTCGATTGGGACGGCACCCTGGCCAACTCCATTGGCCGGATTGTCGAGTCGATGCACGCGGCGTCGACCCGCTCGGGCTACGCGCTGTGCACCGACCATGCGGTCAAGGGCATTATCGGCCTGGGCCTGCCTGAGGCGATTCGTACCTTGTACCCCGAGATCAGTGACGCCGAGCTGGTCACCTTCCGTGACCACTACGCCGATCACTACATCGCCCTGGAGGCCACGCCTTCGCCGTTGTTCGACGGTGTGGTGCAGTCTCTGGAGGCGTTTCGCGCCGAGGGTTATCAGCTGGCGGTCGCCACCGGTAAGGCGCGTCGCGGGCTGGATCGGGTGCTCAAGGCTCATGGCTGGGAAGATTATTTCGATATCACTCGCGCCGCCGATGAAACTGCCAGCAAGCCTCACCCTCTGATGCTGGAGCAGATCCTGGCCCATTGCGGCGTGTCGCCACGCCAGGCCTTGATGGTGGGGGATGCTTCCTTCGACCTGATGATGGCGCGCAATGCGGGCATGGATAGCGTGGCGGTCAGCTACGGCGCCCAGGCTGCCGAGGCCTTGCAGCAATACGAGCCGCGTCTGACGATCGATCATTTTTCCGAATTGCAGGCCTGGCTCAGCCGGGCCCGATAAGTCTTTGCTGGGGTGGATGGCATGAGTGACGAGTGGAAAGCGCCCGAAAAGGCTGAAAGCAGTGATGACAAAAGCTGGAAGCTGCTGGAAAAAACCCTCCTGGCCAGCGTTCAGGAGCAGCGCCGTGCGCGGCGTTGGGGGATTTTCTTCAAGCTGCTGACGTTCGTCTGGCTTATCGCCATGCTCGCATTGTTCAGCCCGCTGATGGACATGGAAAAAAGCGCAACCCGTGGTGCCAACTACACCGCCCTGATCGAAGTGCGCGGCGTGATTGCCGACAAGGAGTCCGCCAGCGCCGACAACATCGTCAGCAGCCTGCGTGCCGCATTTGAAGACCCCAAGGTCAAGGGTGTGATCCTGCGCATCAACAGCCCAGGCGGCAGCCCAGTGCAGTCCGGCTATGTGTACGACGAGATTCGCCGCCTGCGTGGCCTGCACCCGGATACCAAGCTGTATGCGGTGATTTCCGACCTGGGGGCTTCGGGTGCCTATTACATCGCCAGTGCTGCTGACCAGATCTACGCTGACAAGGCCAGTCTGGTGGGTTCCATCGGTGTGACGGCGGCCGGTTATGGGTTTGTCGGCACCATGGAGAAGCTCGGTGTGGAGCGCCGCACCTATACGTCGGGTGAGCACAAGTCGTTCCTGGATCCGTTCCAGCCGCAGAAGGCTGACGAGACTCAGTTCTGGCAGGGCGTGCTCGACACCACCCATCGTCAGTTCATCGCCAGCGTGAAGCAGGGGCGTGGCGATCGTCTGAAGGACAAAGATCATCCGGAGTTGTTCTCCGGCCTGGTGTGGTCGGGCGAACAAGCGTTGCCGCTGGGCCTGATCGACGGCCTGGGCAGTGCCAGTTCGGTGGCGCGGGATGTGATTGGCGAGAAGGAGCTTGTGGACTTCACGGTTGAAGAATCGCCGTTTGATCGTTTCTCTAAGCGGCTCGGTGCCAGCGTGGCGGAGAAGCTGGCCTTTTACATGGGCTTCCAAGGCCCATCCCTGCGCTGAAATACCCTGTAGGAGCCGGCTTGCCGGCGATAGCGATGGGTCAGCCGGCATTGGCGGTGGCTGATCCACTGTTATCGCTGGCAAGCCAGCTCCTACAGTGGTTTTGTGGTGTTCTCAGGGAATTTGCACGCCTTCGGCGAGCAGCATGTCGACCAGTCGTATCAGTGGCAGGCCCACTAAGCTGGTCGCGTCCGGCCCTTCGGTGCTCTGGAACAGGCTCACACCCAATCCTTCTGCCTTGAAGCTACCTGCGCAGTCATACGGCTGCTCAATCCGCAGATAACGCTCGATGCGTTCAGCGTCCAGTTCGCGCATGTGCACGGTAAAGGGTACGCAGTCGACCTGGCAGTGCCCCGTCTCGCTGTTCAGCAGTGCCAGCCCGGTGAGGAAGCTGACGTGCTTGCCGCTGGCCGCCAGCAATTGCTCGCGAGCGTTCTCGAAGGTGTGCGGTTTGCCGATGATCCGGCCATCGAGCGCCGCGACCTGGTCCGAGCCTATAATCAGGTGCCCAGGATGGCTGGCGGCGAGGGCGCGGGCTTTCTGTTCGGCCAGGCGCTTGACCAGTTCTACGGCGGGCTCATTTTCATGGTGGCTTTCGTCGATATCCGGCGAGCTGCAGATGAACGGCAGGTGCAGGCGGCTCAGCAATTCCCGGCGATAAACCGAGCTGGATGCGAGTAATAAAGGCAGCATGGGCGTCTCCTCAGGGCAGCCGGGGATTCTAGCGGGGCGACCGGCTGACGCACAGGGCTGAATTTCCTTTGACATGGCTGGGTGCATCCCTATAATGCTGCGCCTATGTTGAATGACCCGATTCCACCTCACGTTGACCCGCGCAAATTGGCTGATCGTGGCACTTCCCTTCAAGGTGAGTTGCTGCTGGCCGATTTGGAGAGACTCTGCGACCCGCTTTCCGACACTGTCGGTACGGTGCAGGCCAAATTCGTTTTTGAACGAGATGAACGTAAGTCTGTGGTAATCCACAGCTTTATCGACACCGAGGTCAAAATGGTTTGCCAGCGTTGTCTTGAGCTGGTCACCCTGCCGATCCACAGCGAGTGCAGTTATGCTGTGGTGAAGGAGGGTGCGAATACCCAGTCGTTGCCGAAAGGTTATGACGTGCTGGAACTGGGCGAAGATCCTTTGGATCTGCATGCACTGATCGAGGAGGAGCTTCTGCTCGCCTTGCCCATTGTGCCTGCTCATCATCCGGAAGAATGCCAGCAGCCGGCGGGTCTCGATGACGAGCCCGAACCGAGCGAGGACGAGGTAACGCGGTCCAACCCGTTCAGTGTATTGGCGCAGTTAAAGCGTGACCCAAACGTTTAGGAGTTAATCAATTATGGCTGTTCAGCAGAACAAAAAATCCCGCTCTGCCCGTGACATGCGTCGTTCGCACGACGCCCTGACGGCGAGCACTCTGTCTGTAGAAAAAACCACCGGTGAAATTCACCTGCGTCACCACGTATCGCCAGAAGGCGTATACCGTGGTCGTAAAGTGATCGACAAGGGCGCTGACGAGTAATCACTTGTCTGCTCTAGTCATCGCGATAGACGCAATGGGCGGGGACTTCGGTCCCCGCAGCATTGTTCAGGCCTGCGTTGCCAGCCTGACTGCAACACCCTCGCTGCACCTGACCCTCGTCGGTCAACCCTCCCTACTTGAAGAACTGATTGCCAGCCATCCGGCGGTGGATCGCGCGCGCCTGACGATTACGCCAGCCAGCGAAACCATCACCATGGATGAAAAGCCAGCGGCGGCCCTGCGTGGCAAGCCCGACTCTTCGATGCGGGTGGCGCTGGAGTTGCTGCGTGATGGCAAGGTGCAAGCCTGTGTCAGCGCCGGTAATACCGGGGCCCTGATGGCCTTGTCGCGGTTTGTGCTCAAGACGTTGCCTGGCATTGACCGGCCGGCGATGGTGGCGGCGATTCCGACGCAGAAAGGCTATTGCCAACTGCTGGACCTGGGCGCGAACGTTGATTGCAGTGCCGAGCACTTGTTCCAGTTTGCCGTGATGGGCTCGGTGGCCGCCGAGGCACTGGGCGTGGCCCGGCCTCGTGTGGCGTTGCTGAATATCGGTACCGAAGACATCAAGGGTAACCAGCAGGTCAAGCTGGCCGCCACCTTGCTGCAAGGTGCGCGTGGCTTGAACTACATCGGTTTTGTCGAGGGTGACGGCTTGTATCGCGGTGAGGCGGATGTAGTGGTGTGCGACGGGTTCGTCGGCAATATCCTGCTCAAGTCCAGCGAAGGCCTGGCGACCATGATTGCCACGCGCATCGAGGCCTTATTCAAGCAGAACCTGGCGTCGCGCCTGGTTGGCGCCCTGGCGCTGCCGTTGATGCGCCGGCTGCAGGCCGACCTGGCGCCGGCGCGGCACAATGGTGCGAGTTTCCTGGGTTTGCAGGGCATTGTGGTGAAAAGCCATGGTTCTGCAGGTGTAGAAGGCTTTCAAAGCGCGATTGCGCGGGCCCTGATCGAGATTCAGGAAAACCTGCCGCAACGCTTGCACGGCCGTCTTGAGGACCTGTTGCCTTAGGCGAATCGGCCCGAGAGTGCTTAAATGTGACCGGCCAGTTCAATTGACCATCCAATCTGTCAGTTTCGTGCGCTCCCACCGTAGGAGTGCGCATTTTTGACGACCAGATCATTAGGGGCTTGTTACATGTCTACATCCCTCGCATTCGTCTTTCCAGGGCAGGGTTCGCAGTCCCTCGGCATGTTGGCCGAGCTGGGCGCGCAGTACCCGCTGATCCTGGACACCTTTAAAGAAGCTTCCGACGCCCTCGGTTACGACCTGTGGGCACTCACCCAGCAAGGGCCGGAAGAGCAACTCAATCAAACCGATAAAACCCAGCCGGCCATCCTGACCGCTTCGATCGCCCTGTGGCGCTTGTGGCTGGCGGAAGGCGGCGCGCGTCCTGCATTCGTGGCCGGTCACAGCCTGGGCGAATACAGCGCGCTGGTGGCTGCGGGCAGCCTGACCCTCGGTGAGGCGGTCAAGCTGGTCGAGCGCCGTGGTCAACTGATGCAAGAAGCCGTTCCGGCCGGGCAGGGCGGCATGGCCGCTATCCTGGGCCTGGACGACGCCGTGGTGATCGAATCCTGCGCCGAAGCGGCCCAGGGCGAAGTGGTCAGCGCGGTGAACTTCAATTCCCCTGGCCAAGTGGTGATCGCCGGTGCCAAGGCTGCGGTCGAGCGTGCCATTGAAGGCTGCAAGGCCCGTGGCGCCAAGCGTGCGCTGCCATTGCCGGTGAGCGTGCCGTCGCACTGCGAGCTGATGCGTCCGGCGGCCGAGCGTTTTGCCGAGTCCATCGCCGCCATCAACTGGCAGGCGCCGCAGATCCCGTTGGTGCAAAACGTCAGCGCAGCCGTGGCTGCCGACCTCGACACCCTCAAGCGCGACCTGCTGGAGCAACTCTACAAGCCCGTACGCTGGGTTGAATCGGTCCAGACCCTGGCCGCCAATGGCGCCACCGAGCTGGTCGAGTGCGGTCCGGGCAAAGTCCTGGCCGGCCTGAACAAGCGTTGCGCCGACGGCGTGTCGACTGCCAACCTCAATACCCCGGATGCCTTCGCTGCCGCTCGCGCGGCACTGGCCTAATCCCCGAACTAAGGAGAAGCCTGCATGAGTCTGCAAGGTAAAGTTGCACTGGTTACCGGCGCAAGCCGTGGCATTGGCCAGGCGATCGCCCTGGAACTGGGCCGTCAGGGCGCCGTTGTGATCGGCACCGCCACGTCCGCTTCGGGTGCCGAGCGTATCGCTGCGACCCTGAAGGAAAATGGCGTACAAGGCACCGGCCTTGAGCTGAACGTGACCAGTGATGAGTCCGTGGCTGCGGTACTGGCCGAGATCACTGCACAGTTCGGTGCACCGGCGATTCTGGTGAACAACGCCGGTATCACCCGCGACAACCTGATGATGCGCATGAAAGACGACGAGTGGTACGACGTGGTCGACACCAACTTGAACAGTCTGTTTCGCCTGTCCAAGGGCGTTTTGCGCGGTATGACCAAGGCGCGTTGGGGTCGAATTATCAATATTGGCTCCGTAGTGGGTGCCATGGGCAACGCAGGCCAAGTAAACTACGCCTCCGCCAAGGCCGGTCTGGAAGGTTTCAGCCGTGCATTGGCACGTGAAGTCGGCTCGCGGTCGATTACGGTCAACTCGGTGGCCCCAGGGTTCATCGACACCGATATGACCCGCGAACTGCCGGAAGCACAGCGTGAAGCCTTGCTGACGCAGATTCCGCTGGGCCGTCTGGGCCAGGCTCAAGAGATCGCGAATGTGGTCACTTTCCTGGCATCCGACGGTGCGGCATACGTGACTGGGGCTACAATCCCGGTGAACGGCGGGATGTACATGAGTTAAATTGTGACGGATCGCTTCAAAAAAATGTCATACGAGCTGTCTAAAATCCGTTATAAAGCTGCAACTTAATTTATAGGCAGGTGGCCGACCGGGTACAGGGTGAAGCTTTCAGTTGAAAAGCTGAAATGGCTTTCTATACACTTACCCACCGGCCAGCTGCCTGAATTTGTCCATTAGGAGTTAAACAAGGTATGAGCACCATCGAAGAGCGCGTCAAGAAAATCGTCGCCGAGCAACTGGGCGTTAAAGAAGAAGAAGTGGTCAACACTGCTTCCTTCGTAGAAGACCTGGGTGCCGATTCCCTTGACACCGTTGAGCTGGTGATGGCTCTGGAAGAGGAATTCGAGACCGAAATCCCGGACGAAGAAGCTGAAAAAATCACTACTGTTCAAGCTGCTATCGACTACGTTACTAGCCACCAGGCGTAATAGTTTGTAGTCGTCGCTTGCTTTCAGGGAAAAACCGCACTGCTGTAACGGCGTGCGGTTTTTTCTTTAGCCCTGATGAAAAACAAGCGCTGAAGCAAAAGTGTCGTCATTAGAAAAAGGAGAGTGCTGTGTCGCGTAGACGCGTCGTAGTCACCGGTATGGGTATGTTGTCGCCACTGGGCACGGATGTGCCGAGCAGTTGGCAGGGCATTCTGGCTGGCCACAGTGGTATTGGTCTGATCGAACACACGGACCTTTCTGCCTATTCCACCCGTTTTGGCGGCTCGGTAAAGGGTTTCAATGTCGAGGAATATCTCTCGGTCAAAGAATCCCGCAAACTCGACCTGTTCATTCAATACGGCCTGGCAGCCGGTTTTCAGGCAGTGCGTAATGCCGGCCTGGAAGTCACCGACGCCAACCGTGATCGCATCGGCGTGGCCATGGGTTCGGGTATTGGCGGTTTGACCAATATCGAAGAAACCAGCCGCACGTTGCACGATTCCGGCCCCCGTCGAATTTCACCGTTCTTCGTTCCGGGCTCGATCATCAACATGATTTCCGGCTTCCTGTCGATCCACTTGGGCGCACAGGGGCCTAACTACGCCATCGCCACGGCGTGCACCACCGGCACGCACTGCATCGGCATGGCAGCGCGCAACATCGCTTATGACGAAGCCGACGTGATGATCGCTGGTGGCGCCGAGATGGCGGCCTGCGGTCTCGGCATGGGCGGCTTCGGCGCTTCCCGTGCGCTGTCGACGCGCAACGACGAGCCGACCCGCGCCAGCCGTCCATGGGACAAAGGCCGTGACGGTTTTGTACTGTCCGACGGAGCCGGTGCCCTGGTGCTGGAAGAGTTGGAACACGCCAAGGCGCGTGGCGCCACCATCTACGCCGAGCTGATCGGCTTCGGCATGAGCGGCGATGCTTACCACATGACTTCGCCACCGTCCGACGGTGCCGGTGCTGCGCGTTGCATCACCAATGCCCTGCGCGATGCGAAGGTCAATGCGGACCAGGTGCAGTACATCAACGCCCACGGCACGTCGACTCCGACTGGCGACTTGGCGGAAGCCGAAGCCATCAAGTCGGTGTTCGGCGCGCACGCCTACAACCTGGCGGTCAGTTCCACCAAGTCCATGACCGGCCACTTGTTGGGTGCGGCGGGTGCGGTCGAAGCGATCTTCAGTGTCATGGCCATCAAGGATCAGGTCGCTCCGCCGACCATCAACCTGGATGAGCCGGACGAAGGCTGCGACCTGAACTTCGTGCCTCACGAAGCGCAGCCGATGCCGATCGACGTGGTGATCTCCAACTCGTTCGGTTTTGGCGGCACCAACGGCTCCCTGGTGTTTCGCCGGTTCGCCGAGTGATGCATAGCTGGGTCGACGGTCAGCCAGCGGACAGCGTGCCCCTGAAAGATCGCGGCCTGGCGTATGGTGATGGGTTGTTCGAGACCATCGCCGTCAGGGCTGGGCAGCCGGTGCTGCTCGACCGTCACCTGCAACGCCTCGCTGAGGGTTGCAGGCGCCTCGCCTTGGTTGCGGATCATGGGTTGATTCGCAGCGAAGTGCTGGCCTATGCCGCCGCCCTCGGCGACGGTGTCCTCAAGTTGATCCTCACCCGTGGCGACAGCCTGCGCGGTTATGGCATCAACCCTGGCGCGCCGGTGCGCCGTATCTTGCAGGGCAACCCGCCCGCTACCTATCCCCACGCCCATGCAGTCGACGGTATCCGTCTGTTTGCATGTGCGACCCGCTTGGCCGAACAGCCGTTGCTGGCCGGTCTCAAGCACCTCAATCGCCTGGAGCAGGTGATCGCCCGCGCCGAATGGCAAGACGCCGAGCACGCTGAAGGCTTGATGCTGGATATGTCCGGGCGTGTCATCGAGGGCGTATTCAGCAACCTGTTCCTGGTGCGCAACGGCTTGTTACTAACCGCTGATCTGACCCGTTGCGGCGTTGCCGGCGTGATGCGTGCCGAGATTCTGGCACAGGCACATACCCTGGGAATCCCGGTGGCCGTGGCCGACATCGATCTAGAGCAGTTGCAGCAGGCCGACGAAGTCTTCGTGTGCAACAGCGTTTATGGCATTTGGCCGGTGCGTGGTTGCGCTGGGATGAGCTGGCCGGTTGGGCCGCTCACCCGTAAACTGCAGGCCATTGTTCGCGCGCTATTGGAAATTTGAGTTGATACGAAAACTGGTTGTACTGCTGCTGATCGGTCTGTTCTCCGCGGGGTTGCTGTTGGGTTATGGCGCGTGGAAATACGACGCCGCCCTGAAGCAGCCCTTGAACCTGACCCAGGAGCAATTGCTCGACGTACCGGCTGGGGCGACCCCGACTGGCACGTTCAATCGCCTGGAAGCCGACGGCGTGCTGGATGACGCCTTCTGGTTGCGCCTGTACTGGCGCTTCAACCTCGACGGCCAGCCGCTGCACAGCGGCGAATACCGCATGACCCCTGGCATGACGGCGCAAGGCCTGATCGGCCTGTGGCAGCGTGGCGAAGTGGTGCAATACAGCCTGACGCTGGTGGAAGGCTGGAACTTCCGCCAGGTGCGCTCAGCGTTGGCCAAGCATGAAAAAATCGTGCAGAGCCTCGCAGGTCTGAGCGACACGGAAGTGATGGACAAGCTTGGCCACCCTGGCGTGTTTCCCGAAGGGCGGTTCTTTCCTGATACCTACCGCTTCGTACGTGGCATGACCGACGTCGACTTCCTGAAAAAAGCCTACAACCGCCTGGATGATGTCCTCGCCCAGGAGTGGAGCAAGCGCGCTCCCGATGCGCCGTACACCGACCCTTATCAAGCGTTGATCATGGCCTCCCTGGTGGAGAAAGAGACTGGCGTGCCTGAAGAACGTGGGCAGATCGCCGGCGTCTTTGTGCGCCGCCTGAAGGTCGGCATGCTGTTGCAGACCGACCCGACGGTGATCTACGGCCTGGGCGAGCGCTACAACGGCAAGTTGACCCGTGCGCACCTCAAGGAAGCCAACCCTTACAACACCTATATGATTGCCGGCCTGCCGCCGACGCCTATTGCCATAGTCGGCCGCGAGGCGATCCATGCCGCGCTGAACCCGGTGCCGGGCAGCAGCCTGTATTTCGTTGCCCGAGGCGATGGCAGCCATATTTTCTCCGATAACCTGGATGCGCATAATGCCGCCGTGCGGGAGTTCCAGCTCAAGCGCCGCGCCGATTACCGCTCCAGCCCGGCGCCAGCGGTGAAACCTGCGGAAGACGTCGCGCCATCGCCCGATGCGTCTGCTGATAAACCGGCCGAAGTTGCGCCGGACACCACCGCACCGCAAAGCCCGCAATAATTCTGACTAAGGACTGCCTGTGACTGGCTTGTTTATTACCCTGGAAGGCCCCGAAGGCGCTGGCAAAAGCACCAACCGCGATTACCTGGCTGAGCGCTTGCGCGCCGAAGGTATCGAAGTGGTGCTGACGCGCGAGCCCGGCGGCACGCCACTGGCCGAGCGTATCCGCGAAGTGCTGCTGGCGCCGGGTGAAGAGCAGATGAACCCGGACACCGAGTTGCTGTTGGTGTTCGCCGCCCGTGCCCAGCACCTGGCCGAAGTGATTCGCCCAGCCCTGGCGCGCGGTGCCGTGGTGATCTGTGACCGGTTCACCGACTCTACCTATGCCTACCAGGGTGGTGGTCGGGGCCTGTCCCTGGAACGCATCGCCACCCTGGAGACCTTCGTTCAAGGCGACCTGCGCCCTGACCTGACCCTGGTCTTCGACCTGCCGGTGGAAGTCGGCCTGGCCCGGGCCAGCGCCCGAGGTCGCCTGGACCGTTTCGAGCTGGAAGGCCAGGCCTTCTTCGATGCGGTACGCACCGCCTTCCTCAAGCGCGCCGCCGCCGAGCCTGCGCGCTACTACCTGCTGGACGCCGCCCAACCGCTGGCCCAGGTGCAACACGCCATCGACGCCTTGTTGCCGACACTGCTGGAGCGCGCCCGTGGCTGAAGCCTACCCGTGGCAGGACAGCCTGTGGCAACAACTGGCCGGCCGCGCGCAGCACGCCCACGCCTACCTGTTGCATGGGCCGGTCGGGATCGGCAAGCGTGACCTGGCCGAGCGCCTCATGGCCAGCCTGCTGTGCCAGCGCCCGGTCAGCCTGGAAGCTTGCGGCGAGTGCAAGTCCTGCCTGCTGCTCAAGGCCGGCAGTCATCCGGATAACTACCTGTTGGAACCCGAGGAAGCCGACAAGGCGATCAAGGTCGACCAGGTGCGCGACCTCGTCAGCTTCGTGGTGCAGACCGCGCAGATGGGCGGGCGCAAGGTTGTGCTGATCGAGCCGGTGGAGGCGATGAACATCAACGCCGCCAACGCCTTGCTCAAGAGCCTCGAAGAGCCGTCCGGCGATACCGTGTTGCTGCTGGTCAGCCACCAGTCCAGCCGTTTGTTGCCGACCATCCGCAGCCGTTGTGTACAGCAAGCGTGCCCGCTGCCGAGCGAGGCCATGAGCCTCGAATGGCTGGCGCAGGCGTTGCCGGAGTGCAGCCAGGACGAACGGGTCGAACTGCTGACCCTGGCGGCCGGCTCACCCTTGGCGGCAGTGAAGCTGCAAGCCCAGGGCGTGCGTGAGCAACGCGCGCTGGTGGTGGAAGGCGTCAAGAAACTCATCAAGCAGGAAGTCTCCGCCACTCAACTGGCGGAAAGTGCCTGGAAGGACATTCCCCTGCTGCTGCTGTTCGATTGGTTCTGCGACTGGTCGAGCCTGATCCTGCGCTACCAGCTGACCCAGGATGAAAACGGCCTGGGCCTGCCGGATATGCGCAAAGTGGTGCAGTACCTGGCGCAGAAAAGTGCCCAGGACAAGGTGCTGACGATCCAGGACTGGATCCTCGCCCAGCGCCAGAAGGTACTCGGCAAGGCCAACCTTAACCGCGTGCTGTTGCTTGAGGCGCTGCTGGTGCAGTGGGTTGGCTTGCTCGGCCGCCGTTAAATTATGTGGCCGACAGGTGTATCGTCGGCCAGACACTTTTCGTGACTGAAGTTGTAGATCCCTATGCTCGTAGATTCCCATTGCCACCTCGATCGCCTTGACCTGACCCAGCACGGCGGTTCACTTGATGTTGCCCTTGAAGCCGCACGCCAGCGCGGAGTAGGGCACTTCCTGTGCATCGGCGTCAGCGCCGAAAACGCGGCTGATGTCAAAGCCCTGGCTGATCGCTACGCCGATGTGGATTGCTCGGTGGGCATTCACCCGCTGGACCTGAAGCCTGGCGAAGTCCCTGCCCTCGACTGGCTGCTGACTGAGCTCAATCACCCGCGCGTGGTGGCCATCGGCGAAACCGGCCTGGATTACCACTACGAGCCCGAAGCCGCCGAGCTGCAGCAGGCGTCGTTTCGCCTGCACCTGCAAGCCGCCCAGCAGACCGGCAAACCGGTGATCGTCCACACCCGTGGCGCCCGTGCCGACACCCTGACCCTGCTGCGCGAAGCCGCGCTGCCCCAAGCCGGCGTGTTGCATTGCTTCACCGAAGACTGGGACATGGCCAAGGCGGCCCTGGACCTGGGGTTCTACATTTCCTTGTCGGGCATCGTCACCTTCCGCAACGCCGACGCCCTGCGCGATGTTGCACGCCAGGTGCCGGTGGACCGCTTGCTGGTGGAAACCGACTCGCCGTACCTCGCGCCCATTCCTCATCGCGGCAAGCCGAACCTGCCCGAGTACGTGCGTGATGTGGCGGATTACCTGGCGATGCTGCGGGGTGAGTCCTATGAGCGCTTTGCCGAGCAGACCACCGAGAACTTCAAACGCCTGTTCCCGCTGGCTCACGTCGCTGGCTGACGCGGCCAAAACGCAGGCAAAAAAAACCCGGGTTCTGGGGGGTGAATCCGGGCTAAGACCATTAGGAGTAAAACAAGGGTACGCGGTCCGTTGGTACCCAGGTCGGCGCGTCACTTGGGGGAGATGTCACGCCGACAGTTCAAGTATTGATCAGTATCCGATTCAGTCCAGTCGCGGCTGGTCGTTTTTTAAACAGATTTGGAATACGCGCGCTTCGCTTGAGTTCTCATTGGGTAGGCGTACGGCGGCAGTTGTTGCGTATTATTTCTGACTGAGATTCATGAAAACGTTGGCGCGCTGAAAGTAAAGTGCGTTTGTGGTTCACATAGGCATTGCCCAGCGACCGTTCAGTCGGGATAATCCCTCGCACCGGGTAAATCGTATCGCCGCGTATCCGTGGCCCTGCGTCACCCTCCCTATTTTGACCTTTGCAGACCTCTTCCTCATGCACAAAGAACCCCGTAAGGTCCGTGAGTTTCGCCGCCGTGAGCAGGAAATTCTCGACACCGCACTCAAGCTGTTCCTCGAACAGGGTGAAGACAGCGTCACCGTCGAGATGATCGCGGATGCCGTGGGTATCGGCAAAGGCACGATCTACAAGCACTTCAAGTCCAAGGCCGAGATCTATCTGCGCCTGATGCTCGACTACGAGCGCGACCTGAACGAACTGCTGCATTCGGCCGACGTGGACAAGGACAAGGAAGCCCTGTCCCGTGCCTACTTCGAGTTCCGCATGCGTGACCCGCAGCGCTATCGCCTGTTCGACCGCCTGGAAGAGAAGGTGGTCAAGGGCCATCAGGTGCCGGAGATGGTCGAGGAGCTGCACAAGATCCGTGCATCGAACTTCGAACGCCTGACCCTGTTGATCAAGGGCCGCATCAGCGAAGGCAAGCTTGAAGACGTACCGCCGTATTTCCACTACTGCGCCGCCTGGGCCTTGGTGCATGGCGCCGTGGCGCTGTATCACTCGCCGTTCTGGAGCAATGTGCTGGAAGATCAGGAAGGGTTCTTCCAGTTCCTGATGGACATCGGGGTGCGCATGGGCAACAAGCGCAAGCACAGCACCGAGCAGCCGCCGCTGGAATCGCCTTCCACGTAATGATTTGCTGCCACGCGTAGTACCCCAGGAATATACTCAGGCAAGGACTCTTGCTAAAAGCTGATTTATCAGTCAGCTTTTAGCGCGCCCGAATCATCCTCTGCCGGAGTGATCCATGATCGTTGATCGTCAAGGCAGGCGTTTTCGCAATTTGCGGATCAGCCTGACCTCAGCCTGCAATTACGCGTGTACCTACTGCGTGCCCAACGGCAAGCGGCTGGTGGCTGCCCAGGACGAACTCTCGGCCGAGGCCATGGCCCGTGGCGTGGCTTACCTGATCGAGGCCGCCGGCATCGACCGCCTGCGCATCACCGGCGGTGAGCCGCTGGTCAGCCCCAAGCTGGAAGCCTTCATGGGTGCCGTCGGGCAGATGGGCCTCAGTGACATCAGCCTGACCACCAATGGCCAACTGCTGGCGCGCAAACTGCCGCTGCTGGTGGACGCTGGGATCAAGCGCATCAACGTCTCCCTCGACACGCTGGATGCGGATGCCTTCCGCAGCATCGCGCGTGGCGGCGACTTGGCCACTGTGCTCGACGGCATGGACCAGGCTCGCGCCGCCGGGATCAAGATCAAGGTCAACATGGTGCCATTGCGCGGCCAGAACCTCGACCAGGTGATGCCGCTGCTCGATTACTGCCTGGAGCGTGGGTATGAACTGCGCTTTATCGAGCTGATGCGCATGGGCCATCTGGCCAAGGACTCCAACGCGTTCCTGCAGCAATTTGTCAGCCTGCAACAACTGCTCGGCCTGATCGGCGAACAGCATGAGTACCTGCAAGCCAGTGCGCCCATTGACGCGACGGCGGTGCGTTATGAAATACCCGGCAAGGGCTATTTCGGCGTCATTGCCAACGAAAGCGTGCCGTTCTGCCGGACCTGCTCGCGGTTGCGGTTGTCGTCCACGGGTTGGTTGCATGGTTGCCTGTCGTCGAGTAACCGCCATTATGTCGGCGACCTGCTGGATAAACCCCGCCATCAAGCACTGCCAGCGTTGCAAGGCTTGTTGATGAAGGCCTTGGGCGACAAGCAGGAAGTCGCCTTCTCCGGTGGTGCGACCATCATGAAGATCATCGGCGGCTAGTGTTCCAAGCTGGCGCAGAACCTGCATCTCACGCCCATTCGCCGGTTTTCCGTCACCGGCTTCTGGAGGATTAGGATGCGTAGTCTGGTTTTGTTGCTGGCGTCGTTGACGCTGAGTGGTTGCATGACCGTCAGCGATATGGCCGAAGGCACCCGCTATCAGATGAGCGATGCCGGCTTGCTGGATCACAGCGATACCCGTCGCACTGCCTCGGTTCGCATACAGCCGGATTCTTTCGTGTTTATCGCCCAGGGCGCCTTTGTGCCTCCGGGCAGCGCTTATCCGCGTCCAAACGTGGTGGCCGAGGAAGCCTTCAACGGCTTTATCGAATATTTCCCCATGGTGCGCCGCGCCCGTCAGCCGGAAGGCTTGGAGCAGGCAATGTCCGAAGCCCGCGCGGCTGGCGCTCACTACCTGCTGTACTGCCGTTTCGCCAAGGCGGATGACCGGATCGGCAACGCCGATGAGTGGGCCGACCAGGAAGCCCTCGACCGCGTCGGGCTGGACAGCGGCGTCATCCAGATCATGTTGATCGAGACCAGCACCCAGTATTTGATCGATACTGCACGTATTCGCAGTCGTGGCGGTTTGCTGACGTTCCACGACAACAAGCCACAAGATCTGATTGCCCGTCCGCTGCGCCAGTACGCCCGCAGTCTGCTGGGCATGAGTGATCAATAAGCACCAGGAGAACCCCATGACCGATTCCGCCAAAGCCAACGATCTGTTGGCCCAACTGCCCAAGGGCAAGGGACCGGCGCCGGTACACCTGTGGAACCCGGACTTCTGCGGCAACATCGACATGCGCATTGCCCGCGACGGTACCTGGTTTTACCAGGGCACGCCGATCGGACGTAAGCCGATGGTCAAACTGTTCTCCAACATCATTCGCCGCGATGGTGATGATTACTTCCTGGTCACTCCCGTGGAAAAGGTCGGCATCAGCGTCGATGATGCGCCGTTCGTGGCGGTAACGCTGGAGGTCGAAGGGCAGGGCGAAGGCCAGTTGCTGCGCTTTACCACCAACGTGGACGATCAGATCGAAGCGGGCCTTGAACACCCCTTGCGGGTGGTGATCGACCCGGTCACCCAGGAACCTGCGCCCTATCTGCGGGTGCGCACCAACCTCGAAGCCCTGGTGCATCGCAACGCGTTCTACCAATTGGTGGAGCTGGCGGTGAGCCGTCCGATCAACGGTCAGAACTGGCTGGGCGTCTGGAGCGGCGGGGAGTTTTTCCGTATCGGCCTGGAACCCTGACGCTGGTTTTTTCATTTCCCTGAAATAATTCGCTTGCTGCAAACGGGCGCTTTCGGTTATCAATTTGTACATGATTAGACATGTTCGATTTGATAAGAAAAAACGCGTCGTCGACGAGCTCATCCGCCGTATCGAGGGTGGGGTGATGGTCGATGGCTTCCTGTTGCCGGGCGAGCATCAGTTGGCCGAAGAGTTTGCGGTCAGCCGCGGGACCCTGCGCGAGGCCTTGGCTGAACTCAAGCGGCGCAATTACATCGCGACCCAGAGCGGCGTCGGCTCCATCGTCACGTTTGACGGTATGGTGCTCGACCAACGCAGCGGTTGGGCCCAGGCCCTGGCCGACACCGGCGCGCGGGTGAACACCGACATCCTGCGCCTGGAAGCGGTGAACCGCCCGGACCTGCTCAGCCGGTTCGGCAGCGACCAGTTCATCGCCCTTGATCGCTGTCGCCGTACCCTCGACGGTACGGCAGTGTCCCTGGAGCGCTCGCTGATGCCGGCGTCCGGCGCCCTGGAAAGCCTGCCTAAAGTCGGCCTGATCGATAACTCCCTGACCATCACCCTGGCCGCCTACGGTTACGTCGGCGCCGAAGGTGACCAATGGATCGGCGCCGAACCCCTCAGCGACGAAGACGCCGAGTTGCTCGGCCGTCCTGCAGGCACGGTGTTTCTCAAGGCCTCACGGACCACCTACGACCGTCGCGAACGTTTCATGGAGCATGTCGAAAGCTTGCTCGACCCGCTGCACTTTCGCCTGCACCTCCAGTTTGGAAACTCGAAATGACCCCGCACATTCGCGCCCTCGGCGCTTTTTACGGCCTGGCATTGGGCGACGCCCTGGGCATGCCGACCCAGTCTTTGAGCCGCGAGCAGGTCCGGGCCCGTTTCGGCGCCATCACTGGCCTGGAAGATGCCGACGCCGACCAGCCGATTGCGCCGAACATGCCTGCCGGTTCCATCACCGATGACACCGAGCAGGCGATCCTGGTGGGTGAGTTGCTGGTGGAGGGGCAGGGCGTCATCGAACCGACGGTGCTCGCCCAGCGTTTGATCGATTGGGAAGCCGTGATGCGCGCCAAGGGCTCGCAGGATTTGCTCGGCCCCTCCACCAAGCGCGCCATCGACATGATCCTCGCCGGTCACACGCCGGCAGAGTCCGGCCGGTATGGCACCACCAACGGCGCTGCGATGCGCATCACCCCGGTAGGGATCGCCGCCGACGTCAGCGACCCGGCGCGGTTTATCCAGGCGGTGATCCAGGCCTGCCAGGTTACCCATAACACCACCCTGGGGATTTCCAGTGCGGCGGCGGTGGCGGCGGTGGTGTCGGCCGGCATCAACGGCGTGGACCTGGGCGAAGCACTGAACATCGGCACCCAGATTGCCCAGCAGGCTGAAGGCCATGGTCACTGGATTGCCGGCGGGCGTATTTCCACGCGCATCAGTTGGGCGCGCACCTTGAGCGTCGGCAGTGGCGACAAGGCCCTGTTCGCCGACCTGCTGTACGAATTGATCGGTACTTCCGTCGCATCCCAGGAGTCGGTGGTGGTGTCGTTTGCCCTGGCCCAGCAAGTGGCAGTGGGTGAGATGAGTGCGTTGGAGGCCTTGTGCCTGGCCGCCAGCCTTGGCGGTGACACAGACACGATTGCCGCCATTCTCGGCGCCATGCTGGGTGCGTGCCTGGGCATGCAGTGCTGGCCTGGCGCGATGATCGAACAGGTCAAGCAGGTCAATGGCCTGGATTTGCAGCCGCTGGTTCAAGAGCTGTTGAAAATGCGCTGAGTCAGGACGACCGGAAACACGATTCGCTTTGTACCCCTGCCACAACCACAACAATACAGGCACCAGGAGCACCCCCTCATGAGCAGCACCTCTTCCGGCCAAAGTGCCGGGCAATTGGAAACACGTGGCATCGAACCGGTCCCTGAAGGGGAGTGCAACGGGCACCCGCTGCAACTGTTCTGGGTGTGGTTCGCCGCCAACATCAGCATCCTCGGCTTGCCGCTCGGCGCCACGCTGGTGGCGTTTCGCGGCCTGGCGATCTGGCAGGCGATTATCGTCGCGATCCTCGGCGCTGCCGGTTCGTTCGCGGTGGTGGGCATCATCTCCATCGCTGGCCGTCGTGGGCGTGCGCCGAGCCTGACGCTGTCCCGCGCCATCTTCGGTGTGCGCGGCAATATCGGGCCGACGCTTGTGTCGCTGATGTCGCGCCTGGGTTGGGAAACGGTCAACACCACCACGGCCGCCTTTGTGCTGCTGTCGTTGTGCTCGATCCTGTTTGGTTCGCCGGTGGAGGCGAAAAGCGCGCCGGTGCTGACCCTGATCTTTATCGCCATCTTCGTGTTGCTGACCTTGTCGGTTTCCGGCCTGGGCCATGCCACGTTGCTGGTGATTCAGAAGTGGGCCACGTATGTATTCGGCGCCCTGAACATTCTGGTCGGCGGCTTCCTCTGCGCCACCATCGATTGGAGCGCAGTGTTCAACGCCACCCCGGCGCCGCTGAGCGCGATGATCATCGGCGTCGGCACCATGGCTGCCGGTACCGGTATTGGCTGGGCGAATGCCGGCGCCGACATGTCGCGCTACCAACATCGTAGCGTGACCGCCGTGCGCCTGGTGGCATCGGCCGCGTTTGGCGCGGGCATTCCGCTGGTGTTGCTGATCACCCTTGGCGGCTTGCTGTCGGTGGGCAACAACGACCTGGCCTCGGCCACTGACCCGATCGTCGCGATCCGCGACATGCTGCCGACCTGGATGGCGGTGCCGTACCTGATCACCGCGTTTGGTGGCCTGCTGCTGTCCAACAACCTGTCGGTGTACTCGGCGGGCCTCACCACCCTGACCCTCGGCTTGAAGGTCAAGCGCGTGCATGCGGTGATCGTCGACATCGTGGCGATCTTCGCCGGCTCGATCTACTTCATGTTGATCGCCGACAGCTTCTACGGGCCGTTCATCACCTTCATCTCGTTGCTGGCGGTGCCGATCACGGCGTGGGTCGGCATCTTCGTGGTTGACCTGATCCACCGTCACTACTACAGCCCCAAGGACCTGCTGGACGTGAGCCCAAGCAGCGCCTACTGGTATCGCGGCGGTGTGGAATGGCGTGCGTTCGGCGCCTGGGCGGTGGCAATTGTGCTGGGCTTCAGCTTCACCACCATCGGCACCACCGCCGAAAACATCTGGTTCGCCGGGCCTTTGTCCGACTCCTGGCTGGGCCACAATGGTCTGGGCTGGATTGTCACCTTCGTGGTTGCCGGCGGGATTTATGCAGTACTGGGTGGCGCAGCTGACCGTCGCCCGGCTTTGGTAGAGCGTCCTAATGTCTAGATTGCTGCACACCGGCCAGGTCATCGTCGATCTGGTCATGGCCCTCGATACCTTGCCCGCCACCGGCGGCGATGTGCTGGCGCAATCGGCCAGCTTTGAGGCCGGAGGGGGCTTCAATGTGATGGCGGCCGCGCGGCGCAATGGGTTGCCGGTGGTTTACCTCGGCCGTCATGGCAATGGGCGCTTTGGTGACCTGGCCCGTGCGGCGATGCAGGCCGAAGGGGTCGAAATGGCCCAGGCGGCCAGCACCGATAAAGACACCGGTTTGTGTGTCTCGCTGACCGAAGCCACCACCGAGCGCACCTTCATTTCCCATATCGGCGCTGAAGGTGACTTGAGTGCCGATGACTTGGCGCGAATGGTCCCGCAAGCGGACGATTACGTGTATGTCAGCGGCTACAGCCTTTTATTGGAAGGCAAGGCGCAGGCATTGCTCGACTGGCTGCTGACGCTACCGCGAGCGATCACCGTGGTGTTCGATCCGGGCCCGTTGGTCAAGGCGCCTGACTCCAAGCTGATGGTGGCGTTGCTGCCGCGTATCGATATCTGGACCAGTAATGGCCCGGAAGCCCTGGCCTTTACTGGGGCGGGTACGGTGGCGGATGCGCTGGTCGATCTCAATCGTCACCTGCCCGTGGATGCCTTGCTGGTGGTGCGGGATGGACCGAATGGTTGCTGGGTCAGCCGCAATGGCCAGGCGGAGCATGTGCCGGGGTTCAAGGTAAAGGCGGTGGACAGCAATGGGGCGGGGGATGCCCATGCGGGTGTGTTTATCGCGGGGTTGGCGAATGGCCTTGAACCCGCTGAAGCGGCACGGCGGGCGAATGCGGCAGCGGCGTTGGCGGTAACTCGATGGGGGCCAGCAACCTCACCCGGCACTGCCGAGGTAGATGCTCTACTCGCTGGCTGAATGCGGACAAAACTGTGGGAGCGGGCTTGCTCGCGAAGGCGGAGTGTCAGGCAAAGATTTGCCACTGATCCACCGCATTCGCGAGCAAGCCCGCTCCCACATTTAGTTTTGTATGAGGGCTGCTAGAGCGTTTCAGATTCCAACTTACGCGCCTCATCCACCCCAGACGCCGTCAGCTTGATCGGCAGATTCAACGCATACTCACCGGCAGCGTCAGTGGTCACATGCCCATCCTTGATCAACCCACGGTCCTGCAGGAACGCCAAGACACTGGCCACCTCTTTTTCGCCGCGGTAGTTATCCAGCACCTCCTTGCCCAGGCCTTGCGGATGGGCGTGCAGCAGACGGGTGAGGACTTCTTTTTCAAGGTTTCTATCGACGTTCATGCGTACCTCTTCACTGGGAAATGATCGGGTGTTCGTCTTGCGTTCGATGGGTCAGGGCGCAGGTTGTTTCGGCGCACCTGGCACGTTGGAATCATCGCCCTTGTTGATGTTGGGCTGGTTGATCGCCGGACCCATTTTGCCGTTACCGACGGCAGCAGGCGCTTGACGCTGGGTATCGTTGCCCTGGGTGCGCGGGTCAGCACCGGGCTCAATGACCGCGCCACCATTGGTGTCCATGCCGGTACCCATGGATTTCTGCGACTCGGTGGTGGCGTTCGGCGTTGGATCGGTGGGCCCGGTGGTCGAGCTGGCGGCAAAGGCGCTCAGCGACGCAGCAGACAACAGGCCTGTGAGGGCGAGGGCAGCAAACTTGGAATTTTTCATGAGGGTGTCTCCATATGATTAATGTCCTTACCCTCTATTGGTCAGCCAGGCCTTGGCGTTCGTGCCTTGATGGCGACGAACGGTCTTAGCTCACTTGTAAGATTTTGTGTGCCGAGGCCCGCCGCCAGATCAGTCTCGCGAGGCTGATCAACCAATTGAGCAACGCCACAGCCGTCACACTCAGCAGCAGCGATTGCAGGCCATATTCGACGATGATCCGCCCCGCCAGCATCGGGAACCCGAACACCCCGACGAAGTACCCGAGGCTGAACAGCAGCAACGCTTGGGACGTGGTGCCAGCGGGGGCTTCATTGGCCACCAGCCCGTTGATCACCGAGTACGTCAGCCCATAACCCACGCCTAGAGTGATGGCGGCGAGCAGGTAGCTGAAGGTCCCCGACACCGTGAAGCCGAACATCAACACCGACACCAGCATCAACCCCGACAGTACGCACGCCGAGCGATAGGCATCACGCTTGACGACAAGCCCTGCAATCAACAAGCGGCTGGTAATCGCCGCGCTCAGGAAACCCACGAAAAACAGCGAATAGTCCAGGGAATGCGCCGCTGCGTAGCTGGTCTGGAATGAGGACAACCCGCCGAACACACAACCGCCCAGGCCGACCATGATGATTGCGAACACGGCCCGCGATGACAGCACCTGGCGGGTGGCACGCCAGGAAATTTTTGCCACAACCGCGTCTTGTTTGAGATG
This sequence comes from Pseudomonas sp. NS1(2017), assembly GCF_002269425.1. NCBI lineage: Bacteria > Pseudomonadati > Pseudomonadota > Gammaproteobacteria > Pseudomonadales > Pseudomonadaceae > Pseudomonas > Pseudomonas sp. NS1(2017). The sequence goes on along the minus strand of NZ_CP022960.1, from coordinate 6,383,512 downwards.
GGCGCCCAGTCGCCAGAACATCACCACGCCCATCAGGCTGGCGAAGGCGGCGATGTAAAACGCGCTGGTCAGCGGCAGCTCCAATGCGCTCGCCGCACGCCCGAGCAAGGGGCCGGCCCCGATCCCGCTCATCATGCTGCCGGACAATAACGCAAAGTACTTGGCCCGCTGCTGCGGTTCCACCAGCATGGCCACGATGATCGGTCCCAAGGTATAGAACACCCCCCAACCGAGTCCCAGGGCCAGGCCAAACCCCATCAAGCCCAGGCCGAAACCTGGCATCAGTGCAAAACCCAGGCATGCCACCACCAACAACAGGCCCAATCCCGCAATCGCCCGCGCCGCGCCCAGCACATCAGCCAAATGCCCGGAGACCACCACCGCCACGAAGGTGCTGAGCATCGCCATGGAGATCACACTGCCTGCATCGTGCTCGTTACCGCCGCGCGTATGAATCAGCAACGACAACAGAAAGGTCGAGCCGTAAGACAGCGACAACAGAAAACTGGCAAGGCAAAACAGGGCGAACAGCGGTGTGCTCACCGCAGACTTGGAATGCATAAGATGGCCTGGAAGTCATTGGAGTTATGCCGGACTTTTTACCATGCACCGCTTTGCCGATTGTTGTGTGGTTGATGGTGCCAGCGTTAGCCGTGGACGGAGTAAGGGTATGCAGTGAAATTGCACTGCAATCCGTCACGAAAGCGTCTTAGTATGTGTGCTTTGAAATTGCCAAGGCTCGCCCATGACCATCGAGATTCGCCCCGCCGTGCCCAGCGATGCTGCGCAAATCCTGACGTTTATCACCGAGCTGGCCGAGTACGAGAAGGCCCGGCACGAAGTGATCGCCAGTGTGGTGGACATCGAGCGTAGCCTGTTCAGCGAAGGCGCCACCGCCCATGGCCTGATCTGCCTGCGCGACGGCTTGCCGATTGGCTTTGCGGTGTTCTTTTTCAGCTATTCCACCTGGCTCGGCAGCAACTGCCTGTACCTGGAGGACCTCTACATCAACCCGGAACAGCGCGGCGGCGGGGCGGGCAAGAAGCTGCTGCGCCACCTGGCGAAGATCGCTTTCGATAACGGCTGCGGGCGCTTTGAGTGGAGCGTGCTGGACTGGAACGAACCGGCGATTGCCTTCTACAAATCCATCGGCGCCCAGCCCCAGGAAGAGTGGGTGCGCTATCGCATGGAAGGCGACGCACTGCGTGACTTCGCCCTCGGCTGACGGAGAAGGCCCTACAAATACCGGCGACGATTCGCCGGTTTTTTTGTTTTTATGTTCACTATGTGGGATGCAAATTTATATATTGAGATATTTCAAATGATGGGTTTATAGTCGGCTGCATCAGCACTCACTACCAAAAATAAAACAGGTGAAGCGATGCAGGCACAACCCTTGTCACTCCCCGCCGTGCCCGAGCCAACCTATGGCGAACGGCTCAAAGGCAAAGTGGTCATCATCACCGGCGCCGCCCAGGGCATTGGCGAGGCGATCGTCGCGTGTTTTCAGGCGCAGCAGGCGCGCCTGATCATCGCGGATATCCAGGGCGAAAAAGTCGAGAAGGTCGCCGCCCACTGGCGCGAACGCGGCGCCGAGATATACGCGCAAGCCGTCGACATCACCTCAAAAGACCAATGGCAAGCGCTGGTCAACCTGGCCATCGAGCGCTTCGGTCGCGTGGATGTGCTGGTCAACTGCGCCGGCGTCAACGTGTTCCGCGACCCGCTGGAAATGACCGACGAAGACTGGCGCCGCTGCTTCGCCATCGACCTCGACGGTGCCTGGTTCGGCTGCCGCGCGGTGTTGCCGCACATGATCGAGCAGGGCATTGGCAACATCATCAACATTGCGTCCACCCATTCCAGCCACATCATCCCCGGCTGCTTTCCCTATCCCGTGGCCAAGCACGGCCTGCTCGGCCTGACCCGCGCCCTCGGCATCGAATATGCGCCCAAAGGCATCCGTGTGAATGCCATCGCGCCGGGTTACATCGAAACCCAGCTCAACGTCGACTACTGGAACGGTTTCCCCGACCCTCCCGCCGAGCGTCAGCGCGCGTTCGACCTGCACCCGCCCAAGCGCATCGGCCAGCCGGTCGAGGTGGCGATGTCGGCACTGTTCCTGGCGACCGACGAGGCGCCCTTTATCAATGCAACCTGCCTGATGATCGATGGCGGGCGTTCTGTGATGTACCACGACTAAAGCGTTTTCCAATAACAAGAAGGAGGTGGTCCATGTTCAAGAAGACTCTAGGCACCCTGGCGCTGGCAATGGCGTTCAGCAGCGTGGCGCTCGCCGAAGAAGTGAAGATCGGCTTCCTGGTCAAGCAGGCCGAAGAACCCTGGTTCCAGACCGAATGGGCCTTCGCCGAAAAAGCCGGCAAGGACCAGGGTTTCACCGTGATCAAGATTGCCGTGCCGGACGGTGAAAAAACCTTGTCGGCCATCGACACCCTGGCCGCCAATGGCGCCAAGGGCTTCGTGATCTGCCCGCCGGATGTGTCCCTCGGCCCGGCAATCATGGCCAAGGCCAAGCTCAATAACCTCAAGGTGCTGGCGGTGGATGACCGTTTTGTCGATGCCAAGGGCAAACCCATGGAAGACGTGCCTTACGTCGGCCTGGATGCCTACAAGATCGGTCAGAAACAAGGCGAAGCCATGGCCGCCGAAGCCAAGCATCGCAACTGGGATTGGAAGGAAACCTACGCTGTCATCAACACATTCGACGAGTTGGAAACCGGCAAGAAACGCACCGACGGTTCGGTCGAAGGCCTCAAGGCTGCCGGCCTGCCCGCCGACCATATCCTGTTCAGCGCGCAGAAAACCCTCGACGTACCCGGCAGCATGGATTCCACCAACTCGGCCTTGGTGAAACTGCCCAGCGGCGCGAAAAACCTGATCATCGGCGGCATGAACGACAGCACCGTACTGGGCGGCGTGCGCGCCACCGAAAGCGCCGGTTTCAAGGCGGCGAACGTGATCGGCGTCGGCATCAACGGTACCGATGCGATTGAAGAGCTGAAGAAAACCGACACCGGTTTTTACGGCTCGATGCTGCTGAGCCCTGACGCCTCCGGCTACAAAACCGCCAGCGCCATGTTCGAGTGGGTCACCAAGGGCACGGAGCCGGCCAAGTTCACCGCATTGGACAACGTGACCCTGATCACCCGCGCCAACTTCAAGGAAGAGCTGAGCAAAATCGGGCTGTGGAAATGACCGGCGCGGCCTTGCGCTTCAACGGCATCGGCAAAGAGTTTCCCGGTGTGAAAGCCCTGGCGCAGATCAGCTTTGAAGCGCGGCCGCGCGAGGTGCACGCGTTGATGGGCGAGAACGGCGCGGGCAAGTCGACGCTGCTGAAGATTCTCGGCGGCGCCTACCTGCCGAGCAGCGGAACACTGCAGATCGGCGAGCAGACCATGGACTTCAAGTCCGCCGCCGACAGCATTGCCAACGGCGTGGCGGTGATTCACCAGGAGCTGCACCTGGTGCCGGAAATGACCGTCGCCGAAAACCTGTTCCTTGGGCATTTGCCGACGCGCTTTGGGGTGGTCAACCGCAGTCAATTGCGCAAGCAAGCGTTGGCCTGTCTCAAAGGCCTGGCCGATGAAATAGATCCGGACGAAAAGCTCGGACGCCTGTCCCTTGGCCAGCGCCAGCTGGTGGAAATCGCCAAGGCGTTGTCCCGTGGCGCCCATGTGATTGCCTTCGACGAACCCACCAGCAGCTTGTCGGCGCGGGAGATCGACCGCTTGATGGCGATCATTGCCCGCCTGCGCGATGAGGGCAAAGTCGTGCTTTACGTGTCGCACCGTATGGAAGAGGTGTTCCGCATCTGCAACGCGGTGACGGTGTTCAAGGACGGCCGTTATGTGCGCACTTTCGACGATATGAACGCGCTGACCCACGACCAGTTGGTGACGTGCATGGTCGGTCGCGATATCCAGGACATCTACGATTACCGGCCACGGGAACAGGGCGACGTCGCGCTGAAGGTCGACGGCTTGCTTGGCCCAGGCCTGCGTGAGCCGGTCAGCCTGCAGGTGCACAAGGGCGAGATTCTTGGCCTGTTCGGATTGGTCGGGGCAGGGCGCACGGAGCTGTTTCGGCTGCTGAGCGGTTTGACGCGCAGCACCGCCGGTAGCCTTGAACTCTGCGGGCAAACACTGCAATTGCGTTCACCCCGCGACGCGATTGCTGCCGGCGTGCTGCTGTGCCCGGAAGACCGCAAGAAGGAGGGCATCATTCCGCTGTCCAGTGTGGCCGAGAACATCAACATCAGCGCGCGTGGTGCCCATTCCACCTTCGGCTGGCTACTGCGCGACGGCTGGGAAACGGCCAACGCCGACCGGCAGATCAAGGCGATGAAGGTCAAGACGCCCAACGCCGAACAGAAAATCATGTACCTCTCCGGCGGCAACCAGCAGAAGGCCATTCTCGGTCGCTGGCTGTCGATGCCGATGAAGGTGCTGCTGTTGGACGAGCCGACCCGTGGCATCGACATCGGCGCCAAGTCGGAGATCTACCAGATCATCCACAACCTCGCCGCCAGCGGTATTGCGGTGATCGTGGTGTCCAGCGACCTGATGGAAGTGATGGGCATCAGCGACCGCATCCTGGTGATGAGCGAAGGCGCCCTGACCGGCGAACTCACCCGCGACCAGGCGGACGAAGCACGGCTGTTGCAACTGGCTCTCCCGCGTTCGCGGGCTTGAAGAATTCGAGGTGAATATGTCTGAGGTAAAAACTGCAAAGGGCTTCTGGCCGGGTTTCAACCAGCGCAAGTTCCTCGATGACTGGGTGATGTTGCTCGCCGCGTTGAGCATCTTTGTGCTCAGTGCGTTGTTTATCGATAACTTTCTTTCGCCGCTGAACATGCGCGGGCTCGGCCTGGCGATTTCTACCGTGGGTATTGCGGCGTGCACCATGCTGTTCTGCCTGGCGTCGGGGCACTTCGACTTGTCGGTGGGCTCGGTGATTGCCTGTGCCGGTGTGGTCGCGGGCATTGTGATCCGCGACACCGATAGCGTGGTGCTCGGCGTGTCCGCTGCGTTGGCCATGGGCCTGGTGGTGGGGCTGATCAACGGCATCGTCATCGCCAAGCTGCGTATCAACGCATTGATCGCGACCTTGGCGACCATGCAGATCGTGCGTGGACTGGCGTACATCTTTTCCAACGGCAAGGCCGTCGGCGTGATGGACGAAGGTTTCTTCGTGTTCGGCAACGGCCAGCTGATGGGTGTGCCGGTGCCGATCATCATCACCGTGCTGTGCTTTGTGTTCTTTGGCTGGCTGCTCAACTACACCACCTACGGGCGCAACACCATGGCCATCGGCGGTAACCAGGAAGCGGCGTTGCTGGCCGGGGTGAACGTCGATCGCACCAAGATCATCATCTTTGCCGTGCACGGCTTGATCGGTGCGTTGGCCGGGGTGATCCTCGCCTCGCGCATGACCTCGGGCCAGCCGATGATTGGCCAGGGGTTTGAGCTGACCGTGATCTCGGCGTGTGTATTGGGCGGGGTGTCGTTGAGTGGCGGCATTGGCATGATCCGTCACGTGATTGCCGGGGTGCTGATTTTGGCGATCATCGAGAATGCGATGAACCTGAAGAACATCGACACCTTTTACCAGTATGTGATCCGGGGTTCGATCCTGTTGCTGGCCGTCATCATCGACCGCATGAAGCAGCGCTGATCTTTGCGGCTGATGAGCTTGTTGTGGCGAGCAGGCTTGCCCTGCGTTGGGCTGCGAAGCGGCCCTAAAACCAAGCACCCCGTTTTACCTGGCGAACCGCAGTGAGTTTACCGGGGCCGCTGCGCAGCCCAACGCAGGGCAAGCCTGCTCG
>NZ_CP022960.1:6315610-6377567 GCF_002269425.1 Pseudomonas sp. NS1(2017) | reverse complement strand
GCTGATCTTTGCGGCTGATGAGCTTGTTGTGGCAAGCCTGCTCGCCACGGAAGGCACCAGAGATCATAATGTTCGCCGTTTTCGTACCACCACATAGGCCTGATATGCAGGAAAACGCCCACACCCCCGTCAAAGACGCCGCCCCCACCGGCACCCAGACCCTGCTGCGTGGCCTGGGCGTGGTGCAAGCGGTGGCGGCAGGCGCGCGGGATCTGAAAGAGATCGCCAAGCGCATCGGTACCACCCGCAGCACCACCCACCGCCTGGCCAGTTGCCTGGTGGAAGAGCGTTACCTGCGCGTGGTGCCGCAGGTCGGTTACCTGTTGGGGCCGAAGTTGATCGAGCTGGGTTTCCAGGCACGGGAGGAGTTGCCGCTGGTAACCTTGGCCGTTCCGTATCTGGATGAGTTGTCGGCGTTGACCGGCGACACCATCCACCTGGCCATCCGTGAATACGACGACGTGCTGTACCTGCACAAGAACCCCGGCCGTAATGGCCCGGAAATGCGCTCACGGGTCGGCCATCGCATGCCGCTGGCGCGCACCGGGATCGGCAAGGCATTGCTGCTGGATGACACGGTTGCCGAGTGGCAACGTCTGTACGAAGTCAGCCTGCCAGCGGGTGGGAAAAGCCTGCAATGGCCGCAGCACCCAGAACAGTCATGGGCACAGTTCGAGCAGCGCATGCATGAATACGTGGTGGGCGGTTATGCGTTCGACCTGGAAGACAACGAACCGTCGATCCGTTGCGTGGCGGCACCGGTGCGCGATGCCAGCCGGCGCATCGTCGCCGGTATCAGCATCGCCAGTACCGTGCCCTACATGCCGCTGGAGAAAATGGCCGAGCTGATTCCTGTGGTCAAACAGGTCGCAGCCCGGCTGTCAGCGGAGTTGGGCGCGAAGGCCTGATCAGGCCTTCAACGTCGCCATGTCGATGACAAAGCGATACTTCACATCGCCGGCGATCATGCGGCTGTAGGCTTCGTTGATGTGGCGGATGTCGAGCATTTCGATGTCGCAGGTGATGCCGTGCTCGGCGCAGAAATCCAGGACTTCCTGGGTTTCGGCAATGCCGCCGATCAACGAACCGGCCAGCACCTTGCGGCCCAGCACCAGCTTGGCGGCGTTGACGGGCGGGTCCACCGGCTCGATCAGGCCAACCAGGATATGCACGCCGTCAAAGCGCAGCACGTCGAGGTAGGGGTTTAGATCGTGCTGCACGGGGATGGTGTCCAGCAGGAAATCGAAGCTGCCGGCGGCGGCTTTCATCTGGGCTTCGTCGGTAGACACGATCACATGATCGGCGCCCTGGCGACGGCCTTCTTCGGCCTTGCTTGCCGAGCGGGTAAACAAGGTCACTTCCGCGCCCATGGCCTTGGCAAACTTGATGCCCATATGGCCCAGGCCGCCCATGCCGAGCACGCCGACTTTATCGCCAGCCTTCACGCCGTAGTGCTTGAGCGGCGAGTAGGTGGTGATGCCGGCACACAGGATCGGCGCGGTGCTGGCCAGGTCGAGCTTGGCCGGGATCTTCACCACGAAATGTTCGCTGACCACGATGCTGTCGGAGTAACCGCCCATGGTGTTGCTGCCATCGACGCGGTCCGGCGTGGCGTAGGTCATGGTCGGGCCTTCGAGGCAGTATTGCTCCAGGTCCGCTTGGCACGCGTCGCAGTGACGGCACGAATCGACCATGCAGCCCACACCCACCAGGTCGCCGATTTTGTGCGCGGTGACGTTGGCGCCAATGGCGGTGACCTTGCCGACGATCTCGTGGCCGGGCATCAGTGGGTACACGGCGATGCCCCACTCGTTGCGGGCCTGGTGGATGTCGGAGTGGCAGACGCCGCAGTACAGGATCTCGATGGCCACGTCATCGACGCGCGGGCTGCGGCGCTGGAACGACATGGGGGCGAGGGGAGTGGTGGCCGACTGGGCGGCGTAACCGATGGCGGTGAACATGGGGAAACCTCGCAAAAGCAATGACAGGTGAGGCGGCGCATTCTCCGCGCCGGGTCCTGATGCGGCCATGGCGATTGCTCCGAGTCTCATGCCTATTCGTCCGGGAGTGCCTCGTGTTTGGATCCTTGTGACGCCAGACCTGCGATGATGTTCTCATCCCCTTTTCGCGAAGTTTTTTGCCATGTTGCTCACCCGCCATCTCGACGCCAACGCCACGCTGGTTGCCTTGATTGAAGGGCTTACGCCCTGCGACGGTTTCTCGCCGACGAACCTGCCCGGCGTGCAGGTGTTGCGCGCCAGTTGCGACGTGGCGCGTGGGCCGCAGATCTACGAGCCAAGTCTGATGTTCGTGGCCCAGGGCAGCAAAGTCGCCTACCTCGGCCCGCGTACGCTGGAGTATGGCGCCGGGCATTACCTGATCCAGGCGATGCCGGTGCCGTTCGAATGCGAGACGTTTGCCATGGCGTCCGATGCGCCGTTGTACGGCGTCACGGTGGGCATTGATCGCGTGGTGCTGGGTGAATTGGTCATGGCCATGGGCATTCAGGCCGGGCCGCCACCGACCGCACAGACGCTGGAGTCAATGAGCTCGGTGATGCTTGATGACGCGATGCGCGGTGCCGTTGAACGGCTATTGGAGTGTCTGCACGATCCGCTGGAAAGCCGGATCATGGGCCCGGCGCGGGTCAGGGAAGTGTTGTTCACCGCGTTGCGGGGGCCGCAGGCGGATGTGTTGCGGGCGCTGGTGGAACAGCAGGGGCAGTTTTCGCGGATCGCCACCTCGTTGAATCACCTGCATGCCCATTACGCCGAGCCGCTGAATATCGAGACACTGGCGGGGTATGCGCACATGAGTGCGTCGACGTTTCATGAACATTTCAAGCGCTGTACGTTGTTGTCGCCGGTGCAGTACTTGAAGCGTTTGCGTTTGCTCAAGGCTCAGCAACTGCTGCTGGTGGAGGGCATGGGCGTGGCGCAGGCGGCGCATAACGTGGGGTATCAGAGTACGTCGCAGTTCAGTCGGGAATATAAACGCTACTTCCTACGCAATCCCGGCGAAGAACGCGCCGCTTGATACGCCTCGGTCAATGTGGGAGCTGGCTTGCCTGCTCCCACAATTGACCGCGCTGTGTCAGCTATAAAAAAGGCTCCCATTTGGGAGCCTTTTTTTGGGCTTACATATTCGGGTAAGTCGGCCCACCCGCGCCTTCCGGCGTGACCCAGGTGATGTTCTGCGAAGGGTCCTTGATGTCACAGGTCTTGCAGTGCACGCAGTTCTGGGCGTTGATCTGGAAGCGCTTCTCGCCGTCTTCCTTGGTGATCACTTCATACACGCCGGCCGGGCAGTAGCGCTGCGCCGGTTCATCGTAGAGCGGCAGGTTGGTGCCGATCGGGATGCTCGGGTCTTTGAGCTTCAAGTGGCAGGGTTGCTCTTCTTCGTGGTTGGTACCGGAGATGAACACCGAGCTCAGCTTGTCGAAGCTCAGCTTGCCGTCGGGTTTCGGGTAGTCGATTTTCTTGCTGTCCTTGGCCAGCTTGAGGCAGGCGTAGTCCGGCTTGGTGTCGTGCAGGGTGAACGGCATCTTGCCGCCCAGGATGTTCTGGTCGAACCAGTTGAAGCCGGCGCCGATGATCGGGCCGAACTTGTGCATGGCCGGGCCGAAGTTGCGGCTGGCGAACAGTTCTTCGTAGAGCCAGCTGGATTTGAAGCTGTCGACGTAAGCGGTCAGTTCATCACCGCCCTCGGATTCGGCGAACAGGCGGTCGGCCACGGCGTCGGCGGCGAGCATGCCGGACTTCATGGCGGTATGGCTGCCTTTGATCTTGGCGAAGTTCAGGGTGCCGAGGTCGCAACCGATCAGCGCGCCGCCCTTGAAGACCATCTTCGGCAGCGAGTTCAGGCCGCCTTTGCAGATGGCGCGTGCGCCGTAGCTGATGCGCTTGCCGCCTTCCAGGTACTGGGCCAGCACCGGGTGGTGCTTGAGGCGCTGGAACTCATCGAACGGCGACAGGAAAGTGTTGCTGTAGGACAGGTCGACGATCAAGCCGACCACCACCTGGTTGTTTTCCAGGTGATAGAGGAACGAGCCGCCGGTGTTTTCGGCGCTCATGATGTCCAGCGGCCAACCAGCAGTGTGGACGACCAGGCCAGGTTGGTGCTTGGCGGGGTCGATTTCCCAGATTTCCTTGAGGCCGATGCCGTAGTGCTGGGCGTCGGCGTCGCTGTCCAGGTTGAAACGCTGGATCAGCTGCTTGCCGATGTGGCCACGGCACCCTTCGGCGAACAGCGTGTACTTGCCGCGCAGTTCCATGCCAGGGGTGTAGACGCCTTCTTTCGGGTTGCCTTCACGGTCGACGCCGAGGTCGCCGGTGATGATCCCGCGCACCACGCCGTTTTCGTCGAACAGCGCTTCCTGGGCGGCGAAGCCTGGGTAGACTTCCACGCCCAGGTTCTCGGCCTGCTGGGCCAGCCAGCGGCACAGGTTGCCCAGGGAGATGATGTAGTTGCCTTCGTTGTGCATGGTCTTGGGCACAAAGAAGTCAGGCACCTTGGTGGAGGCTTCGGGGCTGCGCAGTACATAGATGTCGTCGCGCACCACCGGGGTGTTGAGCGGGGCGCCAAGTTCTTTCCAGTCCGGGAACAGTTCGTTCAGGGCGCGTGGTTCGAACACGGCACCGGAGAGGATATGCGCGCCGACTTCGGAGCCTTTCTCGACCACGCAGACGCTGATTTCCTTACCGGCTTCGGCGGCCTTCTGCTTCAGTCGGCAGGCGGCAGACAGTCCCGCCGGGCCAGCGCCGACGATGACCACGTCGAATTCCATGTATTCGCGTTCCACAGGCTATCTCCTACTCAAGGCTCAACAGGCTTTTTTTTCTAATGGGTGGAGGTTCGGTGTTGTCTTGCGGCAACGGCAAGACCCACCTTTCTCTCTAGGTGGCGCATTATATCTACACCACTGCTAGCGTCCAATACAAACGTTTGTTTGAATTGCCCGCAGGCTAGGTAAATCAAAGTGGTGCGGCTTATGACTGGCTATTTTGCCGTATTGACCAGAATAGGTGTTCCGGTCAATATACGGTCGGTTTTGCGCTAACCGTAGGCAGACTGCAGGTTTCAAGAGCACGTCCAAAAGCAAGACAGGTGGCGCGCGTCCAGACAATGGCGCGCAGTTTACACGCTGCGATAAAGAATGACCTCTCAGTCACCACTGACGAACGGTCATCATTTCCCGTGAGCAAGGTCGCCGCCTGCGTTTTTGGAGGTGCCCTTGTGTGCCGATGAGCATCAACCGCCAGGTTCGCCTAGGCGACTTTCTTTTCACCGGAGAGTAACGAGGAATCCATGAAGGTTCTTGTAGCTGTCAAACGCGTTGTCGATTACAACGTGAAAGTTCGCGTCAAGGCGGACAATTCCGGCGTCGACCTTGCTAACGTCAAGATGTCGATGAACCCTTTCTGCGAAATCGCTGTGGAAGAAGCCGTCCGCCTGAAAGAGAAAGGCGTGGCGACTGAAATCGTCGTGGTTTCCATCGGCCCTACCACTGCTCAAGAGCAGCTGCGTACCGCCCTGGCACTGGGTGCAGACCGTGCCATCCTGGTCGAGTCCGCTGAAGAGCTGACCTCTCTGGCCGTGGCCAAGCTGCTCAAAGCCGTTGTCGACAAGGAACAGCCTCAGCTGGTGATCCTCGGCAAACAGGCCATCGACAGCGACAACAACCAGACTGGCCAGATGCTGGCTGCACTGACCGGTTACGGCCAGGGCACCTTCGCCTCCAAAGTCGAAGTGAGCGGCGACAGCGTAGCTGTAACCCGTGAAATCGACGGCGGCGCGCAGACCGTTTCCCTGAAGCTGCCGGCCATCGTCACCACCGACCTGCGTTTGAACGAGCCGCGCTACGCGTCCCTGCCAAACATCATGAAAGCCAAGAAGAAGCCGCTTGAGTCGGTCACTCCTGAAGCTTTGGGCGTTTCCACCGCCTCTACCAACAAGACCGTCAAGGTTGAAGCACCGGCTGCACGCAGCGCGGGCATCAAGGTCAAGTCGGTGGCCGAACTGGTCGAGAAACTGAAAAACGAAGCGAAGGTAATCTAACCATGACTATCTTGGTAATCGCAGAACACGACAACAAGGTTGTGGCCCCGGCCACCCTGAACACCGTGGCCGCTGCCGCTAAAATCGGTGGCGACATTCACGTGCTGGTAGCAGGCCAAGGCGCTGGTGCCGTGGCTGAAGCCGCAGCGAAAATCGCTGGCGTGAGCAAAGTCCTGCTGGCCGACAACGCCGCTTACGCTCACCAGTTGCCGGAAAACGTTGCTCCGCTCGTTGCTGAGCTGGGCGCTGGCTACAGCCACATCCTGGCTGCTGCTACCTCCAACGGCAAAAACATCCTGCCGCGCGTTGCCGCGCAGCTGGACGTTGACCAGATCTCCGAGATCATCTCGGTTGAAAGCGCCGACACCTTCAAGCGCCCGATCTACGCCGGTAACGCCATCGCGACCGTACAGTCCAACGCTTCGGTCAAAGTCATCACCGTGCGTGCCACCGGTTTCGACCCGGTTGCCGCTGAAGGTGGTTCGGCTGCCGTTGAAGCCGTTGCGGCTGCCCACGACGCTGGCACTTCCAGCTTCGTAGGCGAAGAGCTGGCCAAGTCGGATCGTCCTGAGCTGACCGCTGCCAAGATCGTCGTTTCCGGCGGCCGTGGCATGCAGAACGGTGACAACTTCAAGCACCTGTACGCCCTGGCCGACAAGCTGGGTGCTGCGGTCGGCGCTTCGCGCGCGGCCGTTGACGCAGGTTTCGTACCCAACGACATGCAGGTCGGCCAGACCGGCAAGATCGTTGCGCCACAGCTGTACATCGCCGTCGGTATCTCCGGCGCGATCCAGCACTTGGCCGGTATGAAAGACTCCAAAGTGATCGTTGCGATCAACAAGGACGAAGAAGCACCGATCTTCCAGGTGGCTGATTACGGCCTGGTGGCGGACTTGTTCGAAGCCGTCCCTGAGTTGGAGAAGCTGGTCTAATCCAGTCGCTTCACTTATAAAGAGCCCGGTCCTTGTGACCGGGCTTTTTTTTGACTTGGAGACACACGCCATGGAATTGCGCCCTTGGGCTCTACTGCTGGGCCTCACATTGCTGCCGACGCTGTCGCTGGCCGCCGGCAAATGCGATCGCCTGGTGATCACCGGCAGCCCGGACGCACCGCCGTTGCTCTGGCGCGACCCGCAAGACCCCACGCACCTGATCGGCGCCACCGCCGATGTGTTGCAACAAGTGGGCAAGGACCTCGGCTTGAAAGTCGACCTGCTCTACGGCGGTAAGCGTTCCCTGGCCCTGGAGGAAGTGCGCAGCGGGCGCATGGACATCCTTGCCGACGCGCCGCTGAACCTGGGCGAGCTGGAAACCCTCGATTACATCCATCCTGCCTTGGTGCAACTCGACTACCTGGTGTGGACGCGTAAGGATTCGGCGCTGGCCTATGCCACGGCCGCCGACCTGCACGGGCACAAAGGCGCGGTGTCAGAGCGTGCGCGTTTGAGCGCGGCCTTCGAAACCTTCGCCGGTGAGCAACTGAGCCTGCAACGCCTGCCGTCGCTGACACCAACGTTTCAGAAGCTACTGCTGGGTGAAGTGGACTACGTGCTGGCCGGGCGTTATTCCGGCATGGCCATGGCGCAGACCTTGGGCATGAGCAATGACTTGATCGCGCGCGATATCCCCATCGACCAGCCGGGCCTGTACCTGGCGATTTCCCACAACTCGGCCTGCAATGATCCGTGGCTACGCGGACAGCTGGCCAAAAAGATGACAGAATTGCCCGCGTCCGGTGTGGCGCAAGCTGCGTTGCAGAGCAATCTGGAGCGCTGGAAAGCGCAATTGCAGCAACCCGTCGGCACCCCAACAAAGTAGGGATTTTCAGTGACTCTTCGACCTCTTTTCGCGGCCCTCGCCGTTGTCGCTCTGGCGGGATGTGCAGCCGATCCTGCGCCGAATGAACAAATGCGCCTCACCCAGCAAGCCCTGGAGCAAGCCAGTGCCGTGGGGGCCAACGCGGATGAATCGCCTGAATTGAAACTGGCCGAAGCCAAGTTCGCCCGGGCCAAGTCGAGCATGGCCGACCAATCCTACAAAAACGCCCGTATGCGTTTCGAGCAATCCGAGCTGGACGCACGCCTGGCCGAAGCCAAGGTGCTGACGCGCAAGAGCCAGGAACAACTGAACGTGCTCAACACCCGTATTACCCGCCTGCGCAAGCAATTGCAGTTGGGGGAAGCCCAATGAGCCCGATGATCCGTAGTTTGAGCTGTGCGGTGCTGTTGGGCACCGCCGTGTTGGGCGGTTGCGCCAGCCATCCCGACAGCGAGCAGGCCTTGCAACAGGCGGGCAACGACTTCCAGCAGGTCAAGGAAGATGCCAACGTGTTGCGCTTTGCGCCCAAGGACGTGATCCGCGCCGGTGAGTCCCTGGCCCGTGCCGACCGTTTGTCCAGCTACTGGGGCAGTGGCGCCGATGTGGTGCATTACGCCTACCTGAGCCAGCGCTACAGTGCGATTGCTCGCGAACACAGCGAGCAGGGGCTCAATGAAGAACGCCGCGTCAAGCTCGAACTGGAGCGCCAGCGCCTGCAATTGGCCCTGCGGGAAAACAAGCTGACCAGTGTGCAGCAGCAGGGCAAGTGGCTTGAAGAACAGATCGCCAGCCTGGCCACTACCCAGACCGATCGCGGCCTGGTGATGACCCTGGGCGATGTGCTGTTCGATACCGGTGAAGCAGAGCTGAAAAACTCGGCCAACCGCACGGTGCTGAAAATCGTACAGTTCCTGCAACTCAACCCCAAGCGCGTGGTGCGCATCGAGGGGTATGCCGACAACACTGGCGGCGAGCGCGAAAACCTCAAACTGTCGCGGGACCGCGCACAGTCGGTGGCGGATGTGCTGGTTGACCTTGGGATCGACGAAAAACGCATCCAGGTCGAGGGTTATGGCGACCAGTACCCGGTGGAGGCCAATGCTTCCGAGCGGGGCAGGGCGCAGAACCGTCGCGTTGAAATCGTTTTCTCCGACGAAAAAGGCCAACTCGGCGCCGCCCGTTAGGCAGCTGACACAGATCAACCTGTAGGAGCTGGCTTGCCAGCGATAGCATCGCTTCGGTTTACCTGATAGACCGAGTTGCCTGCATCGCTGGCAAGCCAGCTCCTACAGGTGGCGTAAGCCGGTCAATGATCGGTTTTTTATGCGCCTTAGCATTACAGTTTTTACTGTCACTCCCGCCCGCGCTCGACTATTGTGGCAACTGTCCCCGTACACTTCTAAACTGTGCCGGTATGTTTCACACAAAAATAAAATACCCGTGAAATCGAGTGCTGCGTCATGACCAATCTGTTGCTTTACCAACGTATCGCCCAGCAACTGGCTGAGGATATCCGGCGCGGTGTCTATCAACCGGGCGAGCGCGTGCCTTCGGTGCGCAAGATGAGCTCGCAGTTGAACGTGAGCCACGCCACGGTGTTGCAGGCCTACGCCAACCTGGAAGACCAGGGGCTGATCCGGGCGCGGCCGCAGTCCGGCTATTACGTGCACCAGACGCCAGCACTCACCGCGCCGACGCCGGATATTGCACGGGTCGAGCGTCCGGGGTTGGTTACCCGCAGCAGTATCATCCAGCAGGTATTGGGCGAGTCGCGCCGTGAAGGCGTGTTCCCGCTGGGTGCCGCCGTGCCGAGCGTGGACTACTTGCCGGTACGCGCGCTGCACCAGCAGTTGGCCAAGGTCACGCGGTTCCAGAGTCCACGGGCATTCAGTTACATGTTCAGCCCCGGTTTTGAGCCGCTGCGCCGTCAGGTGGCGATCCGCATGCGCGATGCGGGCGTGGTGGTGGACCCTTCCGAAGTGGTGATCACCCACGGTTGCGTCGATGCCTTGCAGATGTCGCTGCGCGTGCTGACGCGGCCGGGCGACCTGATTGCCGCAGAGTCACCGACCTATTACGGTTTGCTGCAACTGGCTGACCTGTTGGGCCTCAAGGTCATTGAGATCCCCAGCGACCCGTCCACCGGCATGAGCCTGGAAGCCCTGCAACTGGCGGCCAACCAGTGGTCGATCAAGGCGCTGGTGCTGACCACGCGGCTGAGCAACCCGCTGGGCGGCACCATGCCCGAAGAGCGGCAGAAACAGTTGCTGCGCCTGGCGTCGGACTTCGATATCCAGATTGTCGAGGACGATATCTACGGCGAGCTGATGTTCGAACTGGGCCGCACCAAGGCCTTGAAGGCTTATGACCGCCTGGATCGGGTGATCTATTGCTCCAGCTTTTCCAAGACGCTGTCTCCCGGCGTGCGCATCGGCTGGATGATCGCCGGCAAGTATCAGCAGGAAATCCAGCGCTTGCAGATGTTCAGTACCCACTCCGCTTGCAGTGTTACGCAGATGGGCGTCGCTGCGTACTTGGAAAACGGCGGTTACGACCGGCACCTGCGTTACATCCGCCAGGAATACCGCAAGAACCTCAGCGCCTTCCAGCTGGCGGTGCAGCAATATTTCCCGGAAGGCACCCAGATGACGCGTCCGACCGGCGGTTTCATCCTGTGGGTCAGTTTGCCCGGACGGGTCAATACCCAGGAACTGCACGTACGTGCACTGCAACAGGGCATCAGCATCGCGCCGGGGCTGATTTTCAGTAATACCGAGCAGTTCAACCATTGTATTCGCCTCAACTGCGGCACGCCGTGGAACCGCGAGGCAGAGCGGGCGCTGATGACTTTGGGGATGCTGGCGAGCCAGTTGTGCCAGGAGACGGCAGCCGGACTGTGACGCTCAGAAAGGGGACAAATCCTATAGCACGCTAATCACCGCGCTTGTCATGCCGCGCACAACAAGCGAGCATATGGCCCTCTGCCGTTAATGCTGTAGGCAATATGACTTCGATTGTTCGCGCGGTTTTGGTGATTGGCTTGTTAAGCCTGTGCAACGTCGGCACATCGCTGGCGGCAGCCCCTGTGAGCGAAACGAAGCCCGCCGCCAGTACCGAGCAGAAGCCCCCCGCGAAAAAGCCGGCCCCTGTAAAAAAAGCGCCAGCGGTGAAGAAACCCACTGCTGCCGCCAAAAAACGTGCGGCCAGTAAGTCCAAGGCGTCGCGCGAAGTGGCGCAGACACAATTGCCACCGGCACAGTTGGACCTGTCGCTGCCATCCGACATGGTCAGGCACTTGCAGCCCATCGGCACCATGCCAAAACCCAAGAGTGTGCCACTGTTGCCGCCGATGTTTGGCGAGAAGCCCGCCGACAACAGCGCCTTCCAGATCAACGGCCGCCTGCTCAGCAATGAAATGAAGCTGCAGTTGCGCAACGAAGAACGGCGCGAAGTGGAAGGTGCAGCATTGGAATTTGAATTCAAGCAGTAAACTTTTCCCACAAAGGTGACGTGGATCGCCGACCACGTGTCGGAGACTGGTCAGTCACTTTTGTTTTCTGCGAAAAACCCCTGTTAGACCATTTTAAAACGGCTGTTTTAGGGCGTACTCTAGCTCGGCCATCCACATTGAGTCGTCGAGGACCTGCTGGTCATGAATTGCCGTGAAGGCTGTGGCGCATGCTGCATCGCCCCGTCCATCAGTTCGCCATTACCCGGAATGCCACAGGGCAAACCGGCAGGCGTTCGCTGCGTGCACCTGTCGGTCGAACTGTTATGCCAGATTTTCGGCCAGCCGGAGCGCCCGGCGGTGTGCAGTGATTTCAAGGCGGATCTCGAGGTCTGCGGCACCGACCAGGCCGATGCGATCCGCTTGATCGGCTGGTGGGAGCAGATGACGGCGGCTTGATGGGCTTTACTATCGGAACTTTTTTTTCGGAACTTCGACAATAAGGAATACAACAATGGGTTCGCTGAAACGAATGGCTGTGTTGTGCGGTTTTACGGTGTTGTTTGCTGCCACTGCCCAGGCTGAGGATTGGCAAGTCGCCAAGGACGAAGACGGTATCAAGGTGTCCCTGAGCGAAATTGCCGGCTCCAAATACAAGGCGTATCGCGGTGTGACCGTGATCAAGGCGCCGGTGGCCAAGATTGTTGCCCTCCAAGAAGACGTCGCCGGTGCCTGTGCCTGGATCCACGAGTGCAAATCCCAGAAGCTGGTCGACAAGAAAGGCGACGAGAGTTGGACCTACACCCAATTCAAAGCCCCGTTCCCCGTGACGGATCGTGATTCCTACCTGCACATCACCACCACCAAAGCGGCCGATGGCACGCTGACCCGTAAGCTGGAAGGCGTGCCGACCTACAAGCCCGAAGAAAAAGGCTACGTACGTGTCGCCCAGGTCGACGGTTTCTGGAAACTGGTGCCTAAAGGCGACAACCAGACCGAGGTCACCTACCAGGTGCACACCGAACCAGGCGGCAGCGTGCCCTCGTGGCTGGCCA
Source organism: Pseudomonas sp. NS1(2017) (assembly GCF_002269425.1). Taxonomy (NCBI): domain Bacteria; kingdom Pseudomonadati; phylum Pseudomonadota; class Gammaproteobacteria; order Pseudomonadales; family Pseudomonadaceae; genus Pseudomonas; species Pseudomonas sp. NS1(2017). Next base: position 6,365,189 of record NZ_CP022960.1, on the reverse strand, counting down.
ACAAGTTCGTGGTGGATGCGCCGTTCAACACCTTGAAAGCGTTGAAACAACACGCTGAAAAGTAAGCGCAGCTGATCAGGTGTCTCCTGCCTTGGGTGGAACGTTTGCCGAGCCCCCAAGGTCCAGATAGAGGTAAGCCCACACATGGGTTTTATCGAGGAGGCACCGATGCAAAAGTGGCAGATTACCTTCGTTGATGATCACGGCGTGAAGTCCGTCGAGCAGTTCACCTGCGAGCAGAAGCCCAGCCTCGAAGATGCGGCACACATGATCCGCAACAAGCTGGTGCCCGTTGCCGCCGAATTGGACCTCAATGACCTTGAGGGCCGCAAGCCCGAACCTACGGTCAAGATCCTCAAAGACCAGAACAGTATCCAGATCCTCGACATCTCTCCCGCCGCCTGAACATTCCCTGTCCACCCTTCAAGCACCTCTGGTGGAGGTGATAGCTTCGCGCTACTCTGCAAGTGAGATCAGCGAATGAATCGCTAGTTCTGGTCTTGTCAGCTACATGCTTGTTTTCCAGCGGTGATGTTGTTGCCGTAGTTCCCACGCCAGTAAGGCGTGGGCTTCGGGAAGCACGGAAAGTCTATCCATCAATTCGAGGAGCACTTTTCATGAGCACAGCCTATCAAGAAGACATCAGCACCAACGTTCTGCGCCGCATGAAAGAAGGCGGTTTCGACTTCTCGCGTTTCCACCCCATCGAGTTCTACGCCATTTTCCCGGATGAGGAACGGGCGCGCCGGGCTGCGGGTGAGTTTCGTGGGGAATCCCTGAATGCCCAGGTCAGTGCGCGCGACGATGGCGCCTGGTACCTGGAACTGAGCAAGATCATGTCCGCTACCTACGATGGCATAGGAGACTTCGAGCAAGACTTTGGGGCGGTGGTCGAGCCGCTGGGCGGGATCATCGAGGGATGGGGCGTGAAGCAGGAGGTGCGTGGGTTACCCATGTAGCAGCTTGAAGTATGAGAAACGCAGCGTATCGGCTGACCTTTGGGTCGGCCGATTTTGTTTGTGCCGTGGAAAAATATTCGGAACTTGCGCGCTATTTTTGCGCACCAAAAAAAAGGCCACCCGAGAGGGTGGCTTAAAGGGAAGAGCGGTTCGCTGGAACTGTAGGACGCGTCCTGTTCAGCAGATGGGGCCGATTATCCGCAGGCTTGGCCAGGCAGTGAAATCAACTCTGACTATGCTGTTGATAGTCAAAGCCCGCATTGCGATGAAGCGTCGGGCCATGCACCGGGCATTCTGCGCACCAGGACGGTGCGGCTGGATTCTGGTTGTAATTCAACTCACTGATTTTTAAGTGTTTATGCCGCTGGCACGGGCCTTGCGATGGTTCTAGCGCCCGGGTGACAAGGAGTTCGGCATGATCCGCACTTATTACGATGAAATGTACGATGGGGCAGGCCAGGTCCGGCCGCATTACCGCGAGTTCGCCCGTTGGTTGGCTGAAACCCCTGCCGAATTACTGGCCCAGCGCCGGCGTGAAGCCGATTTGCTGTTTCACCGCGCCGGGATCACCTTCACGCTCTACGGGGATGAGCAGGGTACGGAACGGTTGATTCCCTTCGACACCATCCCGCGCAGCATCCCCGCCAGCGAATGGCGGATTGTCGAGCGCGGCTGTATCCAGCGGGTCAAGGCGCTGAACATGTTTCTCGCCGACCTGTATCACGAACAGCGCATCATCAAGGCCGGAATCATTCCTGCTGAACAGGTGCTGGCCAACGAGCAATACCAGTTGGCGATGCAGGGGCTGGACCTGCACCGCGACCTCTATTCCCACATCTCCGGCGTCGACCTCGTACGCGATGGTGACGGCACGTACTACGTGCTCGAAGACAATTTACGTACGCCGAGCGGCGTCAGCTACATGCTCGAAGACCGCAAGATGATGATGCGCCTGTTCCCCGAACTGTTCGCTGCCCAGCGCATCGCGCCCATCGACCACTACCCCAATCTGCTGCTGGATACCCTGAAAAGCTCAAGCCCCCTGGATAACCCCAGCGTGGTTGTACTGACGCCAGGTCGCTTCAACAGTGCGTTCTTCGAGCATGCCTTTCTCGCCCGAGAAATGGGCGTGGAACTGGTGGAAGGCGCCGATCTGTTCGTGCGTGATGACCGCGTCTTCATGCGCACCACCGACGGGCCCAAGGCCGTGGATGTGATCTACCGTCGCCTGGATGACGCGTTCCTCGATCCGTTAGCCTTCAACCCGGACTCCATGCTCGGCGTGCCCGGCCTGCTCGCAGCCTATCGCTCTGGCAATGTGGTATTGGCCAATGCCATCGGCACCGGCGTGGCGGATGACAAGTCGGTGTACCCCTTCGTCACCGAGATGATCCGTTTTTACCTGGACGAAGAGCCGATTCTGAAGAATGTTCCGACCTTCCAGTGCCGTAAGCCCGACGAATTGTCCCACGTGCTGGCCAACCTGCCCGACCTGGTGGTAAAGGAAACCCAGGGCTCCGGCGGCTACGGCATGCTGGTCGGTCCGGCGTCTACCGCCGCGGAAATCGAAGCCTTTCGCGCCCGCATCAAGGCCAAGCCCCACGCCTATATCGCCCAGCCGACCTTGTGTTTATCCACCTGTCCGACCTTTGTCGAAAACGGTATTGCGCCGCGCCATATTGACCTGCGTCCGTTCGTGTTGTCCGGCAAGGAAACCCGTGTGGTCCCCGGTGGCTTGACCCGCGTGGCGTTGCGTGAGGGCTCGCTGGTGGTCAACTCGTCCCAGGGCGGCGGCACCAAAGACACCTGGGTGGTCGAGGACTGATGCCATGTTGAGTCGAACTGCTTCAGATCTGTACTGGATGTCGCGCTACCTGGAACGTGCGGAAAACCTCGCACGCATGCTTGATGTCAGCTATTCGCTGTCGCTGATGCCCCAGGACGGGCGCGGCGATGGCCTGCATGAACTGGCCATGCCGCTGTTGATCACCGGCACCCTGGAGGATTACCACGAACGTCACGGCGAGCTGCACGCCGAACGCCTGTTGCACTTCTTTGCGCTGGATGCTGCCAATCCGGCCAGCATCTACAGTTGTCTCGGCGCCGCGCGGGCCAGCGCCCATGCGGTGCGTGGGCGAATTACCGCCGACATGTGGGAAAACATCAACGCCACCTGGCTGGATATTCGCGATATCGCCCAGCAGGGCTTGAGCCGCTATGGCATGAGCCGTTTCTGCGAGTGGGTAAAAGAGCGTTCCCATCTGTTTCGCGGCGCCACCTACGGCACCATCATGCGTAACGATGCGTTTCGCTTCATTCGCCTGGGCACTTTTATCGAGCGTGCCGACAACACGCTGCGCTTGCTGGACGCCCGCTACGAGATGGCGGGCGATCGCGCCGAAGCCGTCACCGATGGCACCGCCCACGCCTACTATCAGTGGAGTGCCTTGTTGCGTGCGCTGTCGTCGTTCGAGGCCTACACCGAGATTTACCGCGATGCCCCCGGCGCGCGGCAAGTGGCGGAGTTGCTGCTGTTACGCGCCGATGTACCGCGCTCACTGCGTGCCTGCAGCGAAGAGATCGACCAGATCCTTGCCAGCCTGCCCGGCCTTAATGGTCGACCGGCCCAGCGTCTGGCGGCCGAGTTGGATGCGCGCCTGCGCTTCACCGCCATCGATGAAATCCTTGAGGAAGGCCTGCACGCCTGGCTGACCGACTTTATCCCCTTGGTCCGCCAGTTGGGCGACGCCATCTACAGTTCCTACCTGGAGGCGGCATGAGACTCTCCATCAGCCACGAAACCACCTACCACTACGAAGACCAAGTGCGCGCCAGCATCCAGTACCTGCGCCTGACGCCCCACGACAGCGAACGCCAGCACGTACTCAGCTGGCAGCTCGACCTGCCACGCCCGGTGCGGGCGCAGGTGGACCCGTTCGGCAACATCCTGCATGTGCTGACTTTGGATGAACCCCACGATGCCATCATCATCGGCGCCCGTGGTCAGGTGGATATCGACGAGTTGCGCGAGGCCGAACATGAGCACCAATCCGCATTCCCGTTTCTGCGTTGCACCCGCCTGACCGAACCTGACGAAGCCTTGCGCGGTTTTGCCGACCAGCAATGCCGTCAACGTCGCGATCGCACCGCGTTGATCGACCTGATGCACGCGCTCAACCAGGCGATGGTCTACACGCCCGGCGCCACCGAAGTCGACACCTGCGCCGCCCAGGCCTTCGCCGGCCGTGCGGGCGTGTGCCAGGACCACACGCATGCGTTCCTGGCGTGCGCGCGCAGCCTGGGGATTCCAGCGCGGTATGTGTCGGGGTATTTGTACTCGGAGGACAGCACGCACCTGGCCAGCCACGCTTGGGCTGAAGCCTGGCTGGATGACGCGTGGTACAGCTTTGATGTGACCAACCAGCTCGCACGGCCGGAGCGGCATTTGAAGCTGGCGGTGGGGTTGGATTACCTCGACGCCTGCCCAGTTCGTGGGATGCGGCGTGGCGGGGGGCATGAGCAGATGCATGCCAAGGTGTTTGTGGCGCCGCAGCAATGACTGTAGGAGCGAGCGTGCTCGCGAAAAACGTCATCGCTAACGCAGCGCTTATGATCGCCCGCGGTGTCTGAAGGTTCTTCGCGAGCAAGCTCGCTCCTACAGAGGATGTTTACGGCCCGCCATATGCTTCAAGTAGCCCACCAACAAATCCAGCTCGCCGTCCGGCAACACGCTGGCAGAAAATGCCGGCATCTTCGCCTGCGGCCAATGCCGCAAGCTCTGCGGGTCGCGAATATAGCGCTTGAGAAAATCACCGCCAAAATACTCGGTGGGGTTATACGGAATGTTCAAATCCGGCCCCACCTGCGCGTCGCCGGCGCCATTTAGGCGATGGCAAGCCAGGCAGTTTTTCTGGAACAGAACAAAGCCTTGGTTGATCGGGTCATTCGCTGCCAGCTTTGGATCCGGCAACAGTGCGGGAAAGCGCTCGGCAACCGTCTTCAACTGTTTGATCCCGGAGATCTGGAACGGCCACTGCTCAGGGCTGATGTGCCCGGCTTGTGGGTCGGTCCACACCAGGTAGAACGGCCCGGCACTCGGTTTGCCTTCCGCCAGTGCAGGCCATGGCTGGGCAGGATCCTCCACCGCCAGCCAGGCGCGTGATCCTTGGGTTTCCAGCAGCGGCGCAGCGGTGAGTTCGGCAGCGAAACCATCCAGGGCAACAGCCTGCAAGTGGCTTTCAGGTTTTAGCCCCGGTAGGAGCGCGGCCAAGGGCACTGCGCGATAGCTCATGGTGCGCTTGTAGGAAACGTCATCGACAATCTGCACCGTTTGCGCCTGCGGGTGCTTGAGCAGGTCAGCGGTCTGCCACGTCTTGCGGGTGTGGTCGAGTTCGATGGTCAATTGTGCTGCCGAAGCGGGAAGCGCGATCAGCAAGGCGAGGAGGGCGAAGATCGGTTTCAAGAGGGAGGCCCGGTGTGAGGTGGCGATGGCGCTCACGATACCGGAAATTGGCGCGCAAAAAGGCAGCCCCTGCAGGACCGCTATGCGCAATGTCCCGGCAGGTGCTGCCAAAAGCTGCAAACCCGGTGCTGTGAAGGCACGGAATGTGGGCGTTGGGGGGTCACCCAATGACCTTGGTCAAGTTGGGCAAGATCAGAATCAGTGTGGTGGCGAACAGAATGAGTCCCGCCTGACGTACTTTCGAATGTTTGAACATGGCTGACTGCCTTTTGTTGTTATTCCTGAGCGTCAAATGCGTGCCGGTTTTATTTCAGTATGGCGAGATGACGTGTCGCTTTTCTTACAGCCGCTCCAGCAAAACCCGGCAGTGGCTTCCTACTGATTCAACCTTAGAGCCCTCGTTCTTCGTGGCTTAGACTCATTTCATATCAGCTAATGAATATTTCAGCTTAAAAAGGCATGAGGCATATCGCCATCTTGGCGCCAATGCCTTGGCTAGACAGCTAAAACGATTAACCCGGCGATTAGCTTAGGAGACTACCGTTCGTCCGAGCGAGGGGGTCAAAAGCAATGAGCGCATCCGTCATTGAAACCGTGTCAATCGGGCCTAAGGTAGAGGCACACATGCACAGCGGTTCGAGGACGTCATGACCCAAGCTTTGATCTTTGATGCGATACGCACGCCCCGTGGCAAAGGCAAGGCCGACGGTGCCTTGCACAGCGTCAAGCCGGTAAACCTGGTGGCCGGCCTGCTCACGGCGCTGGCCCGGCGCAGCGACCTCGACACACACCACGTAGACGACATCGTGCTCGGCTGCGTGACCCCAGTAGGCGACCAAGGCGCTGACATCGCCAAGACCGCCGCCTTAGTCGCGGACTGGGACATCAGCGTCGCCGGTGTGCAGATCAACCGCTTCTGCGCGTCGGGCCTGGAAGCCGTCAACCTGGGCGCGATGAAGGTGCGTTCCGGCTTCGAAGACCTGGTGGTGGTCGGTGGCGTCGAGTCCATGTCCCGCGTGCCCATGGGCAGTGACGGTGGCGCGTGGGTGCTCGATCCGCAGACCAATATGCACAGCCACTTCACTCCCCAGGGCATCGGCGCGGACCTGATTGCCACCCTGGAAGGTTTCACCCGTGAGGACGTCGACACTTTCGCCCTACACTCCCAACAGAAAGCGGCCAGGGCGCGTGCGGACGGTTCCTTCAACAAATCGCTGATCGCGGTGCAGGACCAGAACGGCATTGTGCTGCTGGACCATGACGAATTCATCCGGAGCGACTCGACCCTGGAAGGCCTTGGCAAGCTCAAGCCCAGCTTTGAAATGATGGGCCAGATGGGCTTCGACGCCACCGCGCTGCGGGTCTACAGCCATGTGGAGCGCATCCAGCATGTGCACACACCGGGCAACAGCTCCGGGATCGTCGATGGTGCCGCGTTGATGTTGATCGGCTCTGAGGCCAAGGGGCGGGAACTGGGCCTGCAACCCCGTGCGCGTATCGTCGCCACGGCGGTCACCAGTACCGATCCGACCATCATGCTCACCGGCCCCGCGCCCGCCACGCGCAAGGCCCTGGCCAAGGCTGGGTTGCGCGTCGAAGACATCGACCTGTTTGAGGTCAACGAAGCCTTCGCCTCGGTGGTGCTCAAGTTCATCAAGGACATGGGCATCGACGCGGCGCGGGTCAACGTGAATGGCGGCTCCATCGCCATGGGCCACCCGCTGGGTGCCACCGGTTGCGCCATCCTCGGCACCTTGCTCGACGAGCTGGAGGTGCGTCAGCAGCGCTACGGCCTGGCCACCCTGTGTGTCGGCGGTGGCATGGGCATCGCCACCATTATCGAACGCCTCTGAGCCCAAGGAATTTGTCATGACCCAAGCTATTCGTTACGAAAAAGGCCAGGACGGCATCGTGGTGCTGACCCTCGACATGCCCGGCCAGAGCGCCAATACCATGAATGGCGTGTACCGCGAGGCCATGGCGGCCACGGTCGAACGTCTGGAGGCGGAAAAAGATAGCCTTGCAGGCGTGGTGATCACTTCGGCCAAGAAGACATTTTTTGCCGGCGGCGACCTCAATGAACTGATCGCGGTCGACAAGGCCCACGCCAAGGATTTCTACGACGGCGTGCTGGTGTTGAAAGCGCAACTGCGCCGCCTGGAAACCCTCGGCAAACCCGTGGTGGCCGCGATCAATGGCGCGGCGCTGGGGGGCGGCTGGGAGATTTGCCTGGCCTGCCATTACCGCGTGGCGCTGGACGACAAATCGGTGCAGCTTGGCTTGCCGGAAGTCACCTTGGGCCTGCTGCCGGGCGGCGGCGGGGTGGTGCGCATGGTGCGCATGCTCGGGTTGGAAAAGGCCTTGCCGTATCTGCTCGAAGGCAAGAAGGTGCGGCCGCAACAGGCGCTGCAAGCCGGGCTGGTGAATGAGCTGGCGGCGGATCGCGATGAACTGCTGGCCAAGTCCCGCGCCTGGATCCTGGCCAATCCGGACGCCAAGCAACCGTGGGACAACAAGGCCTACCAGATTCCCGGTGGTACACCATCGAGCCCGAAAGTTGCGCAGATGCTGGCGATTGCGCCTTCGATTCTGCGCAGTAAGACCCAGGGCTGTTTCCCCGCGCCCGAAAAAATCCTCTGCGCCGCCGTCGAAGGCGCCCAAGTGGATTTCGACACCGCGCACCTGATCGAAACGCGCTATTTCACCGAGCTGGTGACGGGGCAAGTGGCGAAGAACATGATCGGCACCTTTTGGTTCCAGCTTAACGAGATCAATGCAGGCAGTTCGCGGCCGCAAGGTTTCGCGCCTTACGTCACGCGCAAGGTCGGTGTGCTCGGCGCAGGGATGATGGGCGCAGGCATCGCCTACGTCAGCGCCAGCGCGGGAATTGAGGTGGTGCTCAAGGACATCAATCTTGCGGCCGCCGAGAAGGGCAAGGCGCATTCGGCGGCGTTGCTGGACAAGAAAGTCAGCCGTGGGCAACTGACCGCCGAACAGCGGGAAACCATCCTGGCGCGGATTCTTCCTACGGCCAGCGATGACGATCTGGCCGGTTGCGACCTGATCATCGAGGCGGTGTTCGAAGACCGGGAACTCAAGGCCAAGGTCTCCGCCGCCGCACACAGCGTGGTCGGCGCTGACGCTGTGATTGCCTCCAACACCTCCACCTTGCCCATCAGCGGCCTAGCTACGGCGGTGCCGGATCAAGGCAAATTCATTGGCCTGCATTTCTTCAGCCCGGTGGACAAGATGCCGCTGGTGGAAATCATCAAAGGCGCGCGTACCAGCGACGAAACCCTGGCCCGAGGTTTCGATTTCGTCCTGCAAATCAAGAAAACCCCGATTGTGGTCAACGACAGCCGTGGCTTCTTCACCTCGCGGGTGTTTGGCACCTTTACCAACGAAGGCATCGCCATGCTGGGCGAAGGTGTTGCCGCGCCGATGATCGAGACTGAAGCGCGCAAAGCCGGCATGCCGGTGGGGCCGCTGGCGGTGTCGGATGAAGTTTCCCTCAGCCTGATGAGCCATATCAGGCAGCAGACGGCCAAGGATCTGCAGGCGGAAGGCAAGGCTGCGCCGACACATCCGGCGACGGCGGTCATCGATCTGTTGGTCAACGAATACAAACGCGTGGGCAAGGCGGCGGGGGGCGGTTTCTATGAATATCCCAACGGTGGCCAGAAATACCTTTGGCCAGAGCTGAAAAGCCGCTTTGAACGGCCCGACCAACGTATCTCGCCCCAGGATGTGCGCGACCGCCTGCTGTTTATCCAGGCCATCGAGACCGTGCGTTGCGTGGAGGAGGGTGTGTTGATGTCTACGGCGGACGCGAACGTGGGGTCGATCTTCGGCATTGGGTTCGCGGCCTGGAGCGGCGGCGCGTTGCAGTTCATCAACCAATATGGGTTAAACGACTTCATTGCCCGCGCTCGCTACTTGGCTGAGCAATATGGCGAACGCTTCACGCCACCGGCGTTACTGCTCGAAAAAGCGGCGCAAGGTGACACGTTCAGGTGATTAAAGGGGGCTTGCCTTGAAGGGGTATTTCAAGGCAGGCTCTGGGGTGTGCAATATTCCCATCACCGTGTCAGGTATTTTTTATGTCGCTACGCGTCTGTATCCTGGAAACCGATATCCTGCGTCCAGGCTTGATCGATCAATACCAAGGGTACGGGCAGATGTTCAAGCGCCTGTTCGCCAAGCAGCCCATTCCCGCCGAGTTTGTCGTGTACAACGTGGTGAACGGCGAGTACCCGTCGGACGATGAAGTGTTCGACGCCTACCTGGTGACCGGCAGCAAGGCCGACTCCTTTGGCACCGACCCGTGGATCCAGACCCTCAAGACCTACCTGCTTGAACGTTACGAGCGCGGCGACAAGCTGCTCGGCATCTGCTTCGGTCACCAACTGCTGGCACTGTTGCTCGGCGGCAAGACCGAACGCGCCGGCCAGGGCTGGGGCATGGGCATCCACGACTACAAGCTCGATGCCAAGACGCCGTGGATGAGCCCGGAAGTGGAAGAACTGACGCTACTGATCAGTCACCAAGACCAAGTCACTACGCTGCCGGACAATGCCACGGTCATTGCCTCCAGCGCCTTTTGTCCGTTTGCGGCGTACCACATCGGCGACCAGGTCCTGTGCTTCCAGGGGCACCCGGAATTTATTCACGACTATTCCCGCGAGTTGCTGGAGATTCTTCAGACGACGTTGGGCGAAAAGGTCTACACGAACGGCGTGGCCAGCCTTGAGCGCGACCACCACGGCGCCACCGTGGCTGAATGGATGATGCGTTTCGTCGCGCACAAGCCAGAGGCTCAGGTTTAAAGCCAGCCCGAACGCTTGAAACTGGCCCACAGGCTGGTGCAACCCACCGCGATAAACCCGAGCACCGCAAAGTAGCCGTAGTGCCATTGCAGCTCGGGCATGTTCTGGAAGTTCATCCCGTAAATCCCTGCCACTGCGGTGGGGAACGCCAGGATCGCCGCCCATGCGGCGAACTTGCGCTGCACCACACTCTGGCGCGACGCCTCCAGCAGCACACCGATCTCGATGGTCTGGCTGGCGATATCGCGCAGGGTGGTCAGGTCTTCCATCTGCCGCGTCACGTGGATCTGCACATCACGGAAGTACGGGCGCATGTTCTTGTCGATAAAAGGAAAGCTGAGTTTTTGCAGCTCCTGGCTGATCTCCACCATCGGCGCCACATAACGCTTGAGCCGCAATACGTCGCGACGCAGGCCATGAATCTTCTGAATGTCCCGCTCGCTCAACGAACTGCACAGCACATTGCGCTCCAGCTCATCGATCTCGGCATGGATCGCTTCGCTTACCGGCTGGTAGTTCTCGGTGACGAAATCCAGCAGCGCATAAAGTACGAAATCTTCCCCATGCTCCAACAACAGTGGCCGCGCCTCACAGCGCTGGCGCACAAAACCGTAGGACGCCGAGTGACCGTTGCGGGCGGTAATGATGTAGCCGTTGCCGGCAAAGATATGCGTCTCGATAAACTCCAGCTTGCCGTTCTCACGCACCGGTGAATAGGTGACGATAAACAGCGCATCGCCGAAGGTTTCCAGCTTCGGACGGCTGTGTTTTTCCAGGGCGTCTTCGATGGCCAATTCATGCAGGTTGAACTGGCGTTGCAGGTTGGCCAGTTCCTGGGCGTCGGGTTCTTCCAGGCCGATCCATACAAAGTGATCGGGTTTGGCGGCCCAGGCCGCGCCTTCATCGAGGGTGATATCCGTGACTTTCTTACCGGCGCTGTAGACGGCGGCCGCAACAACTCTACCCATGGTGCTGATCGCTTCTTATTGGGAGGACAGGTGTTGGGCAGCTTAGCTGGAAGGGAGTTCTATTGTTGCGGGACTTTGCAATTCGCGGTCCATCTCTGCAATGCATTCATCCATTTGCACATGACAGGCCTGCATCAACATAGGGATGTCATCCGCAGTCATCCCAGTGGTAGGAATCGGCGGCAACGACCGTATGAGCACATCCCCACTGTTCCAGCGATTGAGTTGCATGTGAGTGACGTAATTGCTGACACACACCTGCACAATCGGCACACCGGCCGCAATCGCCATGTGAAACGCGCCTTTCTTGAATGGCAGCAAACCTTTGCCCAGATTGCGCGTGCCCTCCGGGAACACCCAGATAGACGTGTCTTCATGCTGCAAGGTATGAGTCGTGGTAAGCATCGCGCGGCGCGCCTTGTGCGCATTGCCTCGGTCGATCAGCACGTTGCCCGCCAGCCAGAACAATTGACCGAACAGCGGCACCCATTTCAGGCTTTTCTTGGCGATGCATACCGTGCGGTAGGGCACCACGTTGCCGAACACAAACAGGTCATAGTTGGACTGGTGGTTGGCGATGATCACGCAGGTGCCAGGCTTGTAGCGCAGCGAGTCCACATCGGCCTTCACGTTCAGCCGCAAAATCCACATGGCTGGGAGCGCGTAGAGGCGAGCACACAGGCGACTGTTGTCCGGATTGAATGGCCGACACAGACCGACCAGCACGCCCAGTACACCGGCGAGCATAAAGTGCAGGCCCATCAACAACATACGCAGCAAAAAAAGCATCGACACGGCCTATCCGGACAAAAGGTGGCGCAGTGTACGGATGTGCACTGTATTCGGCAATTACCCCTGTAGAGGTAGGAGATGGCCGATGTTTAAGAGCATGTTTCAACATCTACCGGCACGGGCAGGCTAGAGCGGCTAAAGAGGATTCTGATTTATTTGTAAGAAAAAGCCCGACTCAAGGTCGGGCTCTGATGTAGCTGGGGTAGGACTTAGCTCAGGATATGGCCTTGGTCCTGGATGATTGCATCGTCCAAGGCCTCCAGCAGCTCTTTACGTACCTTCAACTTGGTATGCTTGTGGGCATTCATGTTCAGCTTCTTTAACTGACGCGCCGCTTCCAGCGCCGCGGCATGCAATTCTTCCGGTGCCACCACCTTGTCAAGGAAGCCGGCTTGCAACGCGCCCTGCGGGTCAAACATCTCGGCATTGATCACCGAACGATGGAACGCCGACTTACGCAGACGATCCCGCGCCAACTCGATACCGGCGTGGTGCATGGTCATGCCGATCGCCACTTCGTTCAGGCCGATGCTAAACGGGCCTTCCACCCCGATCCGATAATCCGCCGACAACAGCAGAAACGCACCCTTGGCCACCGCATGCCCAGGGCACGCCACAATCACCGGGAAAGGGTGCGACAACAGGCGACGCGCCAACGTAGAACCCGACGTCACCAGACCGATCGCCTCTTTAGGGCCGGCGGTCATCACCTTCAAATCATAACCCCCCGACAAAATCCCCGGCGTGCCGGTGATCACCACCACCGCCCGGTCCTTCTCGGCCTGATCCAGTGCTTCATTAAAGGCACTGACCACCGCCGGAGAAATGGCATTCACCTTGCCGTTGCTCAAGGTCAGGGTCGCGATACCGTCTTCGAGGTGGTAGGCAATCAACTCACTCATGACGCGGTTCCTTGTAGGATTTGTTATAGAAGGCTTGTTAATAGCAGTGCATGCGCAGACGTTACCCACCACGTCCGCCCCGGTAAAGCGCCGTGACTGACTACCCAGTCAGACTTTTCCCGCACACAGGCGTTGGGAAAGCCTGGGGCAGGGCGCAATCGCCGCCCCAGACCCATCCTGGCGATGCCTGAGAATGGCACAATCACCGCCCCTTGCCGGACGCGGATCGGCATAACCGGCTAACCGCATGAAAATTCTGAAAAAAACCTTTGCCATCAGAAAGGCTTTCGACTACATTAGCGCGCCTCGACAGACTGAACTGGTTTGACGAGATACGGTGAAGTGTCCGAGTGGCTTAAGGAGCACGCCTGGAAAGTGTGTATACAAGAAATTGTATCGAGAGTTCGAATCTCTCCTTCACCGCCAAATTCGATGTAAACAAAACCCCTGGTTTCGAGAGAAGCCAGGGGTTTTGTTGTTTCAGGGGTTAGGCAGCAAGCTCAACGCTTCAGGCCTGCACGTACACCCAAGCCCTCATCCCCGAAGCCAATCCCACCTCCACCCGCTTGTAGTCCGCCACCTCATACGCATCCGCTGCTGCCAGTTCCTGATCCGAAATCTGAAAGACCATCCCCTCAACCCTGGCGCCTGCCTCAGCGCTCGGCGCCACAATCGGATGATGCGTCTTGCCGCTGCTCGCCAGCACCTGTGGGTCAGTAATCTCCACCCAGCTCTGCGAGTAACCCAGCATCGCGTCCTGCTGGCCGGTCAGTTCGCGGCCGAAGTTGGCCAGTTGTACGGATTTGTCTTGCAGCGTGCCGTAGGAAAACAGCAGCACGGGGTGTTCGGTGGAGCGGTTCATTGCAGTTCCTTAAGCGAGGAGGTCTTCGTAGAAAGCACCGTAGGGTTTGCTCGGGTGGGCGATCTGGATTTCGGGAGTCCATAGCCCGACATTCGGGTAGTGCTCGAAATCACCCAGGTCGCCGCTGCGCTGGCACAGGAGAGCATGTCCGGGTCGTTGCCAGTGGTGAAGGTGGTGCCGATATCTCCTTGAGCAGCGTTATGCTATTTACTATATAGCGATAGGGCAGGGCACCCAAGGGAATTTGCTAGAAATGCAGCCAGGCCAGGCTACCCAATAACACTGCCATACCGCCTGCTGCATACGACATCCGCTTCAACCACTCCCGCCGCGTCAGCAAGGTGATCGCTGCCAACGAAATCGCGATCTGGATCGCGGTCATTGCCTGGGCCCAGCGATGATGCTGGTGCAGCGCCTGTTCCGATTTTTCATCCCATTCCTTTGACGTGGCTTCAAGCTTCTCGGCCTGTTTGCGCACGTCTTCCTTCTGGCTCTTGTAGCGCTCGATTTCTTCCTTGTAATGCACCGCGTCCACACCGGGAATGTGGGTGGCCAGTTCCGCGAGGTTCTGCCGGCTGGATTTGGCCTGGTAGTAGTTCCATTGGTTAGCGGCTTCGGTCTTGAAGATGGCGGCGTTGTTCTTGTCCATCGCCGCTTCGCTTTCGGTGGAGCCGGCCTGATAGCTGAGCATGGCGCCCAGGGTGGCCATGAGGGCGGTCATCACGGCGATGCGGCTGGCGAAATTATCGCCACGGCCGTGGGCGTGTTCGGTGGTGTGTTCGATGTGTTTTTCGTGGGGGCTGGGGACTTCGAAGGCTTCGGACATGGGGGCGTCTGTGAAGGGAATGAGGGAGTCTGATTCTTTACCAATGAAGCTGTCTCAATCCTGTACGTAACGCTAGTGGGCATGCGGACGCACGGACTGAGGGGCGGACTTCGCAGAGTGACCCTATAGCTCCAACTGACGAGCGTTGATGCCGAATGCCTTGGCTATTTTCTCTCGCGTTGCCCGGCGAAGTTTTTTCACCGTCTCTTGTTGGGCAAACGCAGATTGGGAAATCCCCAGACGTTCAGCGGCTTCTTTTTGCGTCAGGTTGAGGTACTCGCGCCAGGCACGGACGGGAGGTAAACCGTCGACAATCAGGCTGACAACTTGATGAGGAATAAGGTGCCCACGACCTTGCATTGCGAAATATTGTGCATAGGGAATCACTACAAAAACGGGTTTCCCTTCGGTGTCATTGATGAACTGAACGTGGGGTGATGTGCTATTCAAGATTTCCCCTTGAAGGCTTATTCAAAGCTTATTTTTTTATAAGTCTTTTATGAGTTTTTTCGGGCTTTTTTCGGAATACCTCACGCCCGGCGCCTCCTGACGTTAGCGTAGGCTCCGAGGGCGATTGATCAAAAGCTGTTGCTGCATGTAATTCTCTCTTTGCAAACAACGCTCACTCTGCCCTCACTTCGCCCTCACGTTGGCTTCACTTTGCTTTCACTTTGCAAAGACCACCGGCACCGTAAACCGCGTCTTGCCGCCCTCCGGCGGGCGCGGAACAGGGGAGGCACGGTTGATCATGTCCAGCGTTGCAGTGTCCAGTTCGGTAAAACCGGCCGAGCGCACGATGCTGGCGCTGAGCACCTTGCCGTTGCTGTCGATCTCGAAGCGCAGATACGCCACGCCCCGGTCGCCTCGATCGCGGGCGTTTTGCGGATAACGCTTGTAGCGTTCCAGGTGGGCCAGCAGTTCGGCTTCCCATTGCACCTTTTGCGCCGGGTCGGCCGCACCGCGTGAAGATTGATTGGCGGCGGTGGTGTCGGCCGTGTGCGTGTCCAGTTTGGGCGGTGCTGTGGTGGTGGAAGGTGCCGGTTGTTCGTCCTGTTTTTTTGGCGCGGTCTCGAACTCGGCAGCGTGATTCGGTGCGGACGAGTAAGTGCCTCGGGCTGTGTCCTGAAGCGGGGACGTCGCGGTTTTCGCCATACTCGGCCGAGTTGCGGCGACTATTTTCCTGGGCACTTCCCTTGGCGGTTTTTCCGACGGCGTATTCAGCTGTTTCTGCACCACTTTATCTGGCGCCACTTGCAGGTCTTCTTCCACCGCCTGGGCCACGGGGGCGGCGGCCAATTCGATCATCATCGCTGCGGGGGCGGCTTCGGCGACTGTCACGCTGGGCGTATGCAGCCACCATGCGATAAGGCCGGCATAGACGCTCAGGGTGATCAGTGTGGCAACACTCCACAGGGCCTTGCGCGGTGGGTTGAGGTAGTCCGGGGCTGTGTTGGAAATCATGGGGTCATCAATAGGGATCAACGTAAAACGGGATGCCAAGAGGGCATCCCGCGATTCAACTCAACGGTAATGTCAGAACTTGACGGTCAGCCCCGTGCGCAACGTTCGCCCTGGCGCGGGCATGAAGCTTTGGGCCAGCGGGTCCAGGTAGTAGACGTTGGTGAGGTTCTGTACCGAGAAGTCCAACTGGGTGCCTTTGACGATTTCGAAACTGGCGAACAGGTCGTAGATCGCCGACTTTCGGTAGTACATCTGGTTAGTGGTGATGCCGTTATTCCACGACTTGTCCAGTTTGGCGGTGGGTGCGCTGTTGTAGACCATGCGTCCGCCGAGGACGAGACGGTTATCAAACCAGCGGCTGCCCAGAGTGGTGTTCACAGAGTATTTGGGTGGGTTCTGGGTGTTGGTGTAGGAGCCCGGGAAGCCGCCGTCCACACAATTGGGTGTGGAAGGGTTGTCTTCTTCGCGTAGTTTCTTCGCGATGTCCGGCGCGCAGGTCTTGGCATTCAGGTAATAGGTGGCGGAGATGTCGGTGAACACCCGGCCCATGTCATAGCTGGTTTGCAGCTCGATACCCTTGACCGTGAAGCTGTCGACGTTCTGCAGGTTGCCGGCAAAGATGTCGGTGTAGTCACGGGTGATGTAGTTTTCGATCTCGTTGTTGAAATAGGCGAGTTTGGCGGCGGCGGTGTCGCCGTCAACCAGTACGCTGTTTTGCAAGGTGCTGGCGCCGAATTCCCAATTCTTGCTGCGCTCGGGCTTGATGCCCTCGGTCGGCACGGCGGCCGTGAACAGGCCCAGGGTCGACTCGAACAGGCTCGGCATGCGCACGCCTTCGTTGTAGTTGAGGTAGACGAAGCTGTTGTCGGTCACGTTCAGCTTTACGCCGAAGGACGGTGCGAAGGCCTGGTCCTGCCGTTCAATGGGCGGCGCGAACGTGTAGCTGGTCGGCTTGCGGTCCGGGCCGAACGTGGCTGGGCTGGCCTTGCGGTTGTGGTCCTTGCTGCTGAATTCGCTGTAGCGCCCACCCGCCGTAAACGTCAGGCGTTTGATCGGTGACCATTCAAGCGATGTCACCAGGCTGCTTTCCTCGCGTTCACCACTGCGGATGAAACGGTTCTTTTGCAGGTCCGACAGCAGCACTGGCGAGTTGTCATCGGGGCCCAGGTTTTCGGTCTGGTAAGAGCCGCCGTAGGTCCAGGCGAACTTGCCGGCGCGGGTGTCAAAACGCGAGGTGTTGCTCAGGTCCACGCCCCAGCGTTTGTCCTTGGTGCGGTTGCGCAGGGCGTCCTTGTAGGTATCGCCGAGCGGGTCGGCATCGTCTTCATGGCCGTAGAGTGGCGTCACCGTTACCAAGCCGTTGAAGGCTTCGCTCTGGGCTTTGGTGGCCCAGACGTTGGCGCTCAAATCGATTAGCGGGTTGTCTTCGGGCTTGTAGGTATAGCGCGCGGTGTACGCGTTGATGCGCATGCTTCCCGGGTCCCATTGCGGCACGCTGCCGCTGGTATTGCGGATGATCTGCGAGGGCATCACTTCGCCGTAGTGGCCATCGGTGTAGCGGTAGGTCAGCTCCAGTTTCTGGTCCGTCGCCGGCTTGAGGATCGCCTTGAGCAGTACCGACTCCGCGTCGCTCGAGGTGTTGAACACTTCGCTGTCGGGCTTGAAGAATTTGGCGGCGGTGTTGGCCTCTTGGGTGACGTAAATGTACTTCCTGGTTTTCGGGTCGTATTTACGCACTTGCTGAAACACCTGGTACTTCTTGAAGCCCTTTTTACCCGCGTAATAGTTGCCGCTTTGGCGCTGGGAATAGGCCGCGACGAAATCCACCGTCTCGCCGGTGCTGGCGAATGCCACGCTGCCGGAATGCGCAGGGGAACCGCCCAGGCCATTGCTGCCATGGTGCGGCGTGGCCTTGTAGGTGCCGGGTGCATCCACGCTGTTGCTCGACAAGTCGCCCTTGAGGCGCACGCCGTAGGTTTCGCCGTCCTTGAGGATGTCTTTGGGTTGCAAGGTCTTCATCTTGACCATGCCGCCAATGGCGCCCGCCGCGTCGGCGCCGAGACTGGGGCCTTTGTCCACGCTGATTTCGCTGATCAGGTCGGGGTCGATATAGCTGCGCTGTTGCATGCCGCTGTAGCCACGGTAGGCATCGATGGCCTGCTGGCTGCCGTCGATGGTCACCGGCACTCGGCTTTGGCCCTGGATACCTCGGATGTTCACGTCCAGCGCGCCGCCATTGCGGGCATCGCCGGTTTGTACGCCGGGCACACCCTTGAGGATATCGGCGGGGGAGGAGCCACGGAAGCGGTTGATGGTCTCGCCCGAGATAAACACGCTGGAGCCTGCCTTGGTGTAGACCTGCGCGGCGGCACCGGTCAAGCGGCTGGTCTCGCCGCCCTTGATGGTCACGGGACCGAGCATTTCGGAATCGTCGAGGTCGTTGATACCTGCATTGGTGCCATCGCGATGGCTGAGAATCAAGCTGCGTTGGTTGTCGATTTTCCAGTTCACCGGTGCATTGCCGAGCAGACGTTGCAGGGCTTGCTCCAGGGTGAAGTTGCCGCGCAAGGCTGAGGCTTGCAGTCCATCCACTAGCCCGGCTTCCAGGCCCAGTTGCAGGTTGGCCTGGCGGGCGAATGCGCTGAGTGCGGTGGTCAGCGGTTGCGCAGGAATGTCGAAGAAACGCGTCGCCTGATCACTCGGCGCGCCGCTGGCCTCTGCGGCCAATGCCTGGGACGGCTGGAAAATCGCGCTGTGGATAGCAGCACAGAGGATGGCCAATGCCAACGGTGCAGGTGATCGGTGACCCATGTTTCGTCGCCTTAGTGTTTGGTATTACGATTCATTCGCAATACAAGGAGCTACAAAGACGAACACCAGCGCGTTTTTTTTCAGTGCACTGTATTTATTTTTCTACAATCTTTTTGTTGTGGCCGATGACCATGAGGAACGGCGAGTACTCGTGCACCTCGCCTCCAATCGGCGCAACCAACGCCTGTAGCGCACGCCGGGTATCGCGCATGTCGTAGAGGCCGGTGATGCGTTTGTTGGCCAGGGCCGGGTCGTTGATCACGATCCAGCCCCGCTGGTAGCGCTCCAGTTGCTCGACGACCTGGGCAACGCTGACGTTCTCAAAGAATTGCGCGCCATTGATCCAGCCCGCGACCTCCGAGGGCGCCACTGACGATTGCGTGGCCTTGCCGCTTTGGCGGTCGAGCCACAGTCGTTGCCCGGCCGTGAGTCGATACGCTGTGTTCACGCCCACGGTGCCGTCACGCACTTCCACCGCCAGGCCGCCTTCGCGGCGGGCCACATCGAAGGCGGTGCCCAGCACGCGTACCACGGTTTCGTCGCTGCGCACTTCGAAAGGTTTTTGCGCATCATGGACGACATCGAAAAACACCTCACCCTGCATCAGCGTGACTTGGCGCAGAGGGCCGTTAAAGCTCACGTTGATCGCGCTTTGCGGTGCCAGCGTCAGGCGGCTGCCGTCGCTTAGGGTGATCTCGCGGGTTTCGGCGGTGGCAGTGCTGTAATCCGCGCGCCAGACAGGGTTGGCTACCAGCGCTGCGCCTACCGCGAAGGCGCTGATACACGCAGCCGCCAACCAGGGCAGGCGTGAACGCGTCGCGCGTGGCCAGTGCTCCTGGGTTGTGGGCGCTTGTTCGTCCAGTGCATCCATGGCTCGATTGACCTGTGCCCAAGCCTCGAAATGTTCGTTGTCACTGTGCAGCCAGCGGTCGAATTCCTCGAAGCGTTCGGGTTGGGCTTGCAGGTCCAGCAACCACTGGCCGGCGTCTTCGAGGCTGCGTGCCGAGACATTCCTGGGCGGGTGGGCATCATGCATACGGGCGTTCCTTACTGTGCGCGCCCTGGGTGGCGACGCTCGAAGCCAGGTGAACGATGGCGTCCTTGACCAGGCGATGGGCGGTGGAAAGCGAAATATTGAGATGATCGGCGGTTTGCTGCAACGTGAAACCACCAAGGCGATGCATCTCTACGGCGATGCGCATTTGTTCCGGCAGGTTGGCCAGGGTCGCGGCGATGCGGCTGGCGTCGTCGCCATGTACCACCCGCTGTTCCGGCGACAACTCCTTGCCGGGACGCATCCATTGCGCGGGCATTTTCTGCTGGCGTTTCTCGGTGGCCTGGCGGCGCACGGCGTCCAGCGCCAGGTTACGCACGATTCTGTAAAGGTAGGCCAGCGGTTGCTCGACCGGGTCATCCGTGTTGCCGCAAAAGCGCAGGAACGCGTCTTGCACCACATCTTCGGCGCGTGCGTGGTCGCCCACCACAACCTTTGCGTAGTTGATCAGTGCGGGGCGATGGTCGAGGTAGAGTTGCAGCCTGGCGGCGTTGTCGGTCACAGCGAAACTCGAAAAGAGATCAGAGCCTGGAGCGCCGCGACGTTAATTTAATTGAGAGTAATTATCAATACCGAGTCGCAACGGTTGCTTGCAGGCAAGGTGGACCGCTATTGTGCTGAATCCTTTTAGTCCTTCCCCCAAGGATCTGTTGTGATGAATGCACCACGTACTGCTGTCCCGATCAAGGCTGTGATTTTCGATATGGACGGGTTGTTGCTGGATACTGAAGGCATCTACACCGAAGTGACACAGATCATCGCCGAACGCTATGGCCGCACCTACGATTGGGGTATCAAGCAGCACATCATCGGGCGCGGAGCCCAGGACCTGGCTGACTACGTGGTGAAGGCGTTGGACCTGCCGATCACGCCCGCCGAATTCCTGACGATCCGTGAACCACTGATGAGCGAGCGCTTCCCAAAAGCCCTGGGCATGCCCGGCGCTGAAGCCTTGGTGCGGCACTTGAAGGCGCACAATATCCCGATTGCCGTGGGCACCAGTTCGTCGCGCAATTCGTTTGGCCACAAGACCACCTTGCACCGCGAATGGTTTGGCCTGTTCGACACCATCGTTACCGCTGACGACCCGGAAGTCGGCGCCGCCAAGCCCGCGCCGGACATCTTCCTCACGGCCGCCCGCCGCCTGGGCGTTGCGCCCGAGGATTGCCTGGTGTTCGAGGATTCGCCGTTTGGCGTCACCGCCGCCAAAGCCGCGCACATGACCGCCATCGCCGTGCCGGATGAAGCCATGGCCGATAGCAAATACCACCATGCCGACCAGATCATCCGCAAACTCGCGGACTTCGATCTGGCAGCCTACGGCCTGCCACCCATTCGTTGAACAAACGCGGTAAAAAACTGTAGGAGCTGGCTTGCCTGCGATTGCGTCCTCAAGATCGCCATCGCAGGCAAGCCAGCTCCCACATTCGTTATGCGCTGAAACCACCATCAATGGTCAAGCTTGCACCAGTGATGTAGCCCGCTTCCGGCCCCGCAAGGTAAGCCACAAAGCTGGCAATTTCCTCGACATGCCCATACCGACCCACCGCCATCAACCCAATCAAACTCTCGGCAAAATCACTGTTCGCCGGGTTCATATCGGTATCCACCGGCCCTGGCTGCACATTGTTGATCGTGATGCCCCGTGGCCCCAAATCCCGCGCCAGGCCCTTGGTCAACCCGACCAGCGCCGCCTTGCTCATGGCATACGGGCCACCACCGCCAAACGGCATGCGCTCGGCATTGGTGCTGCCAATGTTGATCACCCGACCCCCTTCACCCATATGCTTGGCCGCTTCCTGAGTGGCGATAAACACGCTGCGTACGTTGATCGCCAGGGTCTGGTCAAAATCTTCCAGCTTGAAATCTTCCAGCGGCGCGATGGCCAGCACACCGGCGTTGTTTACCAGGATATCCAGGCGGCCAAAAGCTTCGACCGTGGCGTTGACCGCGTTGCGGATCGCACCGGCATCGGCGCTGTCGGCGTGGATCGCCAGGGCTTTGCCGCCTTCGCTGATCACGCTGTTCTGCAATTCTTCAGCCTTGGCGGCCGAGCTGACGTAGGTAAAGGCAACCGCTGCGCCCTGTGCTGCGAGGCGTTTGACGATAGCGGCGCCGATGCCGCGAGAACCGCCTTGAATCAAGGCGACTTTGCCGCTGAGGTTCTGTGTGGTCATGTCGATCTCCTAGCTGTTCAAGGCGGGGTGCCTTGTTGTTGGAACCGAGTATCGACCTCGGCAGCCCCTCCCGGTAGACCGTGATTGCTATAGTCTGTGTAAACCAAAAGTTTAGAGTGGGTCGATATGGAAAGCTTTGGCAGTATCGAATGCTTCGTGCGCAGTGCCGAAGGCGGTAGCTTTGCGGAGGCTGCGCGGCACCTGAGCCTGACCCCTGCAGCCGTCGGCAAAAGTGTCGCCAAGCTGGAGGCGCGCCTGGGTGTCAGGTTGTTCCAGCGTAGCACTCGGCGTCTCACTCTGACCGAAGCCGGAAAACTGTTTCTGGAAGAGGTCAGCGGCAGCCTCACCACCATCCAGAACGCCATGGCCAACCTCGCCAGCGCCGAAGGACGGCCGGTGGGAACCCTGAAAGTGAGCATGGGCACGGTGGTCGGGTGCTTGTACATCGTGCCGCTGCTGGGTGAGTTTTTAAAACGCTTTCCAGATATCAGCCCCGACTGGCACTTCGACAATCGCCAGGTTGACCTGATTGGCCAGGGGTTCGATGCGGCGCTGGGTGGCGGTTTTGAACTGCCCCAAGGGGTGGTGGCGCGCAAGCTCGCGCCGGCCCATCGGGTGTTGGTGGCGTCGCCCGATTACCTGGCAGCGCGTGCTGCGATAGGGCAGCCGGCAGACCTTGAGTCCTGTGACGGTATTTTGATCCGCTCACCGCAAACCGGTCGCGTGCGTTCCTGGCAACTCACCGGTCGCAACGGCGCACATGGCCCGCTGAACCTCAAGGCACGCATGACCATGAGCGATTCGCAGGCGGCCTGCGTCGCTGCCGACCAAGCGTTGGGCGTCGCTCTGGTGAGCATGCCGTTCGCCGTGCCCTGGCTCGCAAGCGGCAAGTTGGTACGCGTGCTGCCCGACTGGTACGTCGACGACGGCAACATCTCCATCTACTATGCCGAACACAAGCTGCTACCTGGCAAGACCCGCGCGTTCGTGGATTTCATCATCGAGCAATTTGCCGAACAGCAGCTCAGTAACCGATTCAACGCAACCCTGTAGGCGCCCACGTTCCAATGTGGGAGCCGGGCTTGCCCGCGATGGCCGCGACTCGGTCTATCGGCCGAACTGGCCCGGCCAACCAATGACCTTTTTCGCCCTCGGCGTCGCATACGTCCTGATCTTCGACGTCGACAACCCCAACCGCACCAGCGACTCCGCGATGGTTACCGCAGCGGTTACACCGTCTACCACCGGCACACCGGTGCGCTGGCGAATCTGCTCATCCAGCCCGGCCATGCCGCCGCAGCCCAGGCAGATCACCTCGGCCTTGTCGTCGCTGATGGCCAGTTCGGCCTGGCGCACGATGGCTTCCATCGCTGCCAGCGGGTTCTCTTCCAACTCCAGCACCGCCATGCCACTGGCCCGTACCGAGGCGCAACGCTGGTACAGGCCGGCCAGTTTCAGGCGGTCTTCGATCAACGGCACGGTGCGGTCCAGGGTGGTCACCACCGAGTAGGCGTGGCCCAGGAACATTGCGGTGCTGGCGGCGGCTTCGGTGATATCCACCACCGGCACGTTGAGCAGTTCCTGCAAGCCTTCACGGCCGTGCTCGCCGTAGCCGGCCTGGATCACCGCGTCGAACGGCTGGTCGTAGGCCATCACTCGGTCCATCACCGCGATGGCCGCCAGGTAGCTTTCAAAGTTGCCCTCCACCGACTCCGCGCCGAAGTAGGGCGTGAGCCCGACAATCTCAGTGCCGGGCGCAGCCACGGCGCGTGCCTGCTGGGCGATGGTTTCAGTGATGGATTCGGTGGTGTTGACGTTGACCACGAGGATACGCATGGAATGTCCTTTGATTAATGACTGACGTTATCGACTGCAATGCTTTCGCCGCTGACATCGGCGTAGAACGGCTGGCGCTTGGCGATCAGCCGGTACAGCACCCCTGCAATACCGGCGCCAAACATCCAGGAAAACGGTGACACGCTGGCAAAACCGGGCAGCAGCGCCAGGAGAATGGCAATCACCGCTGCGGGAATGAACGCCGCCACTGCGCGTAAATTGACCCCACGGCTGTAGTAATAAGCGCCATTCGGGTCTTCGCTATACAGCTGCAACACGTCCACCCGGCTTTTACGGATCAACCAGTAATCGACCATGATCACCCCATACAGTGGCCCCAGCAGGGCGCCCAGGCCGGAAAGGAAATACACGATCACCAACGGGCTGTTGTAGAGGTTCCACGGCAGAATCAGCACCGCCACGGTGGCGCTGATCAAACCGGCGCGGCGGAAGTTCAGGTACTTGGGCGCCAGGTTGCTCAGCACAAAGGCCGGTGCGACGAAGTTGGCCATGATGTTCACGGCCACGGTGACGATCAGGAACGCCAGGCAACCGAGCACCAGGAAAAAGGTGCTGGGAATCGCCGCGATGATTTCAGTAGGGCTTTCGATCACCCGGCCATTGAGCTGGAACTGACCGCCGCACAGCAGCACGGTGATCGCGGCAAACACCAGGATATTCACCGGCAGGCCCCAGAAGTTGCCGACCTGGATGGTCTTGCGGCACGGCGAAGAGCGGGCGAAGTCGCAGAAATTGAGGATCAGCGTGCCGTAGATCGCCAGCCACAGCGCGCCACCGGCAAAGATATTGCGCCACATCTCGCCGCCGCTCAGCGGTTCACGGATCGACCAGGCGATGTTGCCGCCGGTCTGGAAATACATCCAACCGGCCAGTGAGGCCACCGTCAGCAGAATCACCGGCCCGGCGAAGCCTTCGTAGCGGCGCACCATCTCCATGCCGTAGGCCAGGATCACCAACTGCACCAGCCAGATCGCCACAAAACAGGCCCAGCCGAGCGACGACAGGCCGAGGATTGAGTTGTGGTCGTAGTCGGCAAAACCCGGATGAATGGCCGTCAAAAGCACGCGGAAAACTACCGAAGCCAGGTAGGTCTGGATACCGAACCAGGCAATCGCAATCACCGCGCGAATCAACGCCGGAATCTGCGCGCCATGAATGCCGAAACTGATACGGCTGATTACCGGGAACGGCACACCGGTCTTCTGGCCCATGTATCCCGACAGGTTCATGAAGAAGTACACCAGCGCCGCGCCAATCCCTAAGGACAACAGAATCTGCCAGCCGCCCAGGCCCAAGGCATACAAGCCAATGGCGAAGGAATAGTTGGCGATGTTGTGCACGTCATTGGTCCACAGCGCAAAGATGCTGTAACGCCCCCAGCGCCGGCCTTCGACTTTGGTGGGCGCCAGGTCCTTGTTGTGCAGGCGGGGGCTGAGCACCAGCGGACCGGGCTCGATGGCTTCGGGCTTCAGGGAGGAGGGCAGATCCAGTGCGATGTTATTCGAGAGGCTTGTACGCATTCCGGCAGGCTCCAGCGCATCGGCAGCCAAGCCGCAGATGGCAAAGTGTATGTAGGTTTTGTATTTATTGTATACAAAGCGCATTTCACCTTAAGCCACTTGCGTGCCAGTTTTTGATCTATGAAAACTGTGTGTAATTTCGTTTTTATAGGCAAAGGAAATAACTAGCTGAATTCAAAGCGATATAAATTGACCGTTTGAACAGCTATTTATTTTGTTGGGTCAAGTGTGTGCAAAACAACGAGGGTATTGAGGCGGGGAAGAATGTAACGTTTCGGTGCGTAATTTTATAAGTGCACACAAGAATGGCACTAATGGTGACATTCTTGTGTACAGGTCGAGGGTCATGCCTTGCTGATGATATTCCCCGCATGCAGCCCACATTCCTTCTGCGTGGCTTCTTCCCACCACCAGCGGCCTTCGCGTTCGTGCTGGTTCGGCAGCACCGGGCGTGTGCAGGGCTCGCAGCCGATGCTGATAAAGCCGCGCTCATGCAGGCTGTTGTACGGCAGCTCCAGCATGCGGATGTAACCCCAGACTTCCTCACTGGTCATCTGCGCCAGCGGGTTGAACTTGTACAGGGTGTGTTCCGGGGTGGAGAAGGCTGTGTCGATTTCCAGCGCCGCCACCTGGCTGCGGGTGCCCGGGCTCTGGTCACGGCGCTGGCCGGTGGCCCAGGCGCTGACGCCGGAGAGCTTGCGGCGCAGCGGCTCGATCTTGCGTACGCCGCAGCATTCGCCATGGCCGTCCTTGTAGAAGCTGAACAGGCCCTTTTCTTTGACGAAGGGTTCCAGTTTGCTCTGGTCCGGCGAGATCAGTTCGATGTCGATTTTATAGAACTCGCGCACCTGCTCGATGAACCGATAGGTCTCCGGGTGCAGGCGGCCGGTGTCGAGGCTGAACACCTTGACGTTCTTGTTCAGCTTCCAGGCCATGTCCACCAGCACCACGTCCTCGGCGCCGCTGAAGGAAATCCACAGGTCATCACCGAACTGGCTGAACGCCAGTTTGAGAATGTCCTGGGCAGATTTGTTGGCATAAGTCGCGGCGAGTTCAGCGACGTCGAAGGCTTGGTTCATCAGGACGGTTCCTACAGGTCAGTGGCGCTGAGCGCTCTATAGGGGAGCGATGGTATCAAAATCCGCTCTGCGTTGCGGCGGCGAGCTTGAATCGCTAGAGTTCGGCAGTCCTTTTGCTCGCTCAACCGACAACATCAACAATGGGAGTGTCTTGTGGAAATTGCCTGTCTCGACCTGGAAGGGGTGCTGGTTCCGGAAATCTGGATCGCCTTCGCCGAAAAAACCGGTATTGAATCCCTGCGGGCCACCACTCGGGACATTCCCGACTACGACGTGCTGATGAAGCAGCGCCTGCGCATCCTCGATGAACACGGGCTCAAGCTCGCCGACATCCAGGCAGTCATCGCGACCCTCAAGCCGCTGGACGGCGCCGTCGAATTCGTCAACTGGCTGCGCGAGCGCTTCCAGGTGGTGATCCTGTCCGACACCTTCTATGAGTTCTCCCAGCCGCTGATGCGCCAACTGGGTTTCCCGACCTTGCTGTGCCACCGCCTGATCACTGACGAAACCGATCGCGTGGTCAGTTACCAACTGCGTCAGAAAGACCCGAAGCGCCAGTCGGTATTGGCCTTCAAGACCCTCTACTACCGAGTGATCGCCGCCGGTGATTCCTACAACGACACCACCATGCTGGGCGAGGCCGACCGTGGGATTCTGTTCCATGCGCCGGAGAACGTGATCCGCGAGTTCCCGCAGTTCCCGGCGGTTCATACCTTTGAGGACTTGAAGAAAGAGTTCATAAAAGCGTCGAATCGGGCGTTGAGCCTTTAACCCTTCGCGTGATCAAACGCCTGCCAGCAAACGCTCATAAGGAATACGCAAGCCTTCATGCAGCCGCTTGATCATCGACAAGCTCAACTTGCGCTTATGGTTCAACACCTCTGACACCCGCCCACTGGTGCCGATAAACGGTTCCAGATCGCGGGCGGTCATGCCCAGTTGTTCCATGCGGAATTTGATTGCCTCCACTGGATCTGAAGGAGGCATTGGAAAATGCTCGGCCTCGTATTTCTCGATGAGAATGGCGAGGATTTCCAGCTCGTCACCCTCGGGTGAGCCGATCTCCGCTTCCCATATCTGCTCCACGCGCGCAAGCGCAGCGGTTAGATCCTCATGGGAATGTATAGGTTTGATGTTCATCACACGGTCTCCGCGTTGATCTGATCGTACTGGGCATGAGTCCCCACGAAACGTATAAACCCAAGCTGTCGCTGATAGTCGATCGCCATGATCACTCGATACTTGTTGCCGCCCACGTTGAAGACAACCCTGCCACTTTTAAGAATGCTTGCTGTTCTAAGCTCTGCTTTAAGCGCTTGCGGCGTCGGGTAATTCGCCTTTTCCATATGGCGATACAGTTCGACCAAGGGTGTTTTGGCGTCGGAATAAGCTGAGAGGCTTTCCCAGAATATTCTTAAGGTAGAGAGCGCGATTATCCGCATCGCTGCAGCCTCCCAATTTGGGAGATGATAGGTGTGGTTGGGTTGAGATGCAATCTCGGAAACAAATTCTGACGAGTAAGCAGACGCTTCATGTGATCCCTCACAAACGGCGGGTGGACGGTCGGAGCTGGACGCTATCTTCCAGTTCACTCATCGTCCACACGCGTTCTGAATCAGGATCTTTCTCGCTGCCTGGTCCTATGTTGCAGAGCCAGGAGTAGCCTGGGGACTACAGGTTTTCCAGAGTTTGTAACAACACCCGCACCTTGGTCAGCGACTCCTGATACTCCGCCTCCCATTGCGAGTCCGCCACAATCCCGCCGCCGCCCCAGCAGCACACCTGCCCATCCTTGACCAGCAAACTGCGAATGGCGATGGAGCTGTCCATCTCGCCCCGCACGTCCAGATACACCAGCGACCCGCAGTACAACCCGCGTCGCGTCGGCTCCAGTTCGTCGATGATCTGCATCGCGCGGATCTTCGGTGCGCCGGTGATGGAGCCGCCGGGGAAGCTGCCGGCGATCAGGTCGAGGGCGTCTTTGCCATCGGCCAATTCGCCGATGACGCTGCTCACCAGGTGGTGCACGTTGGGGTAGCTCTCCAGGCTGAACAGCTCCGGCACGCTCACCGAGCCGGTGCGGCAGGTGCGGCCGAGGTCGTTGCGCAGCAGGTCGACGATCATCAGGTTTTCGGCGCGATCCTTGGGGCTGGCCAGCAGTTCGGCGGCGTTGGCGGCATCGTCTTCGGGCGTCAGGCCGCGCGGGCGGGTGCCTTTGATCGGCCGGGTTTCGACGCGGCGCTTGCTGATATGCACAAAACGCTCGGGCGACAGGCTCAGCACCGCGCCGTCGTCCGGCAGGCTCTGGAAGCCCGAGAATGGCGTCGGGCAGGCTTCGCGCAGGGCGCAGTAGGCAACCCAGGGATCGCCTGCGCACGACGCACGGAAGCGCTGGGCAAAGTTGACCTGATAGCAGTCGCCGGCCTGGATGTAGTCCTGGATGCGCACGATGGCCTGGCGGTAGGCTTCGGCGGTGAGGTCTGGGGCCATGGGGCCACTCAGCTTGAAGGTCGCGGAGTTGTCGGCAATTGGCTGGCCGAACAGAGTGATCAAGCGTTGCTGCTCGCTCTCGGCCAGTGCCGGATGAAACACAAGCTGGCTGGTCTGCGCCTGATGATCACTGATCAACGCCCAGGCATATAGCCCGAACCGTGCATCCGGCAGGTGCAGGTCATTTGCGGCAAGGTGCGGCATCTGTTCCAGGTGCCGACCAAAGTCATAGCTCAGGTAGCCGATCAAACCACCGGCGAACGGCAGCTTATAACCCGCAGGCAGGTCCGCTTCGCCCAGATGCGTCAGGTTTTCCCGAAGACGTTGCAGGAAGTCATTGCCGCTTTCGTCCGGCGATACCGTCAACGTCGCCTGCGGCCAGGCGCTGAGCAGGTCATAACGCCCGCGCTCGGCTGCCGGTCGCCCGCTATCCAGCAGCACCGCACCCGGTGCATGGCGAATCGCCGCAAAATACGCAGCGGGGTTGGCCTCGTAAGGCAGTGGGTATACAGAGCAGGTCGGCATGCGAGGTGAATCAGCTATGGGCATAGAGAGGCGGCAATTGTACCGCATTCCACTGTAGGAGCCGGCTTACCGGCGATGCGATCTTCAGCCTTCCACAGGCGGAATATGCCCAAACATTTCCTGCACGAACTTCACCCGCTCCTCCGGCGTTTCCGTCACACCGGCGGCTTTCAGCTCTTCCAGCCGTGCCTCCACCGCATGCGTACGCAGGGTCAAACCGCAGTCGTTGGCAATCTGAATATTCAGCCCTGGCCGCGCATTCAACTCAAGAATCAGCGGGCCTTTCTCCTGGTCCAGCACCATGTCCACGCCGATATAGCCCAATCCACACAGCTCATAGCAACCCGCCGCGAGCTTCATGAAACCGTCCCAGTTGGGCAGTTGCACGCCATCCACCGCGTTGGTGGTATCGGGGTGTTTGGTGATGATGTTGTTCAGCCAGGTGCCGCGCAAAGTCAGGCCAGTAGCAAGGTCCACGCCCACGCCGATGGCGCCCTGGTGCAGGTTGGCCTTGCCGCCCGACTGACGCGTTGGCAAGCGCAGCATGGCCATTACCGGGTAGCCCATCAGCACAATGATGCGGATGTCCGGCACGCCTTCATAGCTGATGCTCTTGAAGATCTGGTCAGGCACCACGCGGTACTCGATCAGCGCGCGGTCGCGGTGGCCGCCGAGCGAGTACAGGCCGGTGAGGATGCTGGAGATCTGATGCTCAATTTCTTCATGGCTGATGATCTTGCCGGACACCGTGCGATAGCGCCCTTCAAAACGGTCCGCCACCACCAGGATGCCATCGCCGCCGGCGCCCTGGGCCGGTTTGATCACGAAATCGCTGCGCCCGCCGATGATGTCGTCGAGCTTGTCGATTTCCTTTTCGGTGGAAATCACCCCGTACATCTCCGGCACATGAATACCGGCGGCGAGGGCGCGCTCCTTGGTGATGATCTTGTCATCCACGATCGGGTACAGGCTGCGCTTGTTGTACTTGAGCACGTAGTCGGCATTACGCCGGTTGATGCCCATGATCCCCCGCGCTTCCAGGGCTTTCCAGGTCTTCCAGAAGCCGAACATTACTGGTCAGCCTTCTTGAGGAAAGCCTTGAAACGCACCAGCTCGGTCAGGCGGTAGCCGCGATAACGACCCATGGCCAGCATGAAGCCCACCAGGATCAGCAGGATCGCCGGGAAGGTGAACACGAAGTAGATCAGCTCCGGTACGCTCATGATGATGTGGGCCAAGGACGCGGCGAACAGCGTACCAATCGCGACTTTCAGCGCGTGGTTGGCGCCGCGTTCTTCCCAGGTGATCGACAGGCGTTCGATGGTCATGGTCAGGATCACCATCGGGAACAGCGCCACCGACAGCCCGCGCTCCAGCCCCAGTTTATGGCTGAACAGGCTGATGGCCGCGATCAGCACCACCACGAACGTCAGCACCACCGATAGCCTCGGCAGCATCTGCAACTTCAGGTGTTCCAGGTACGACCTGAGGGACAGCCCCAGCGCCGTGATAATCGTAAACAGCACAATCCCGAAGCCCAACTGCGTTTCACGGAACGCCAGGGCGATCAGCACCGGCGTGAACGTGCCCAGGGTCTGCAGACCGATCAGGTTGCGCAGGATCAGAATCACCAGCACGCCAATCGGGATCATCACCATGATCATGAAGGTCTGCTGGGTTTGCAGCGGCAGGCCGTACAGCGAGTATTCGAGGAAGTTGGCGTCGGTGTTCTCGTCGGTCAGCTTGGCCAGGCGGATGGCGTTCATTTCGCTGTTGTTCAGGCTGAAGGTCACCATGGCCTTCTTGCCGCCATCGACGGTGATCAGGTTTTCATCACCGGTCCACCACAGCAGGCGGTCGGTGGGCAGGCCCTGTTCGCCGGTTTCCGGGTTGAAGTAC
The DNA here is from genome assembly GCF_002269425.1 of Pseudomonas sp. NS1(2017). NCBI lineage: Bacteria > Pseudomonadati > Pseudomonadota > Gammaproteobacteria > Pseudomonadales > Pseudomonadaceae > Pseudomonas > Pseudomonas sp. NS1(2017). The sequence goes on along the minus strand of NZ_CP022960.1, from coordinate 6,333,719 downwards.
AACCAGTCATTGCCATTGAAGCTGCGCAGCCAGAGTTCCGGGGTTTGCGGCTGGTCGGCGACCAGTCGGATGGTGTGGACCTTTTCCACCGGTACGTGGGCGATGGACAGCAGCAACTCGACGATCTTGGCCTTGTGCGGGATGGAGGGGTCGCCCGCCAGCAGCAGCTTCACATTGTCGTCATTGAGGTTGTTGGTGCGCTTGATGGCTTCGCTGATAAAGGTCTCGACGTCGGCCGAGTGCTGGCGGATCGGCGCCAGCAAGGCTTCGGCAGCAATTTTCTCCGGGCCTTCCACGGCAATGCTGTCGCGGAAGGTCGGGCCCTTGACCTTGACCTTTTCACCGCTGTAACGCTTGGTGAGGACCAGGCGGTAGTACAGGGTCTGGTTGCCCTTGGCGCGGCGTGCCGACCAGGTCACCTTGCGGTTGCCATCGGTGCGGTTGACGCTCACGCCGTAGTTGTTCGAGATAAAGCTCTCGTTGAGGCTGACGAAGTCGCGGCTCAAGGGTGGCACGAACATCTGGATCTTCACCGGGTCTTTCGGGTTGGCGACGAACTCGACCTTGGCGTCGATGTTCCACAAGTCGTCGGTGGCGTCCTCGGTGATGGGGATCCCCAGCACGAAGATCTGGTAGGCGGTGACCGAAATACCCAACACCACCAGGATGGCGATCAGGATTTTCAGGTGCAGGGTCAGAGAGCGCATTCGGTTTACTCGGCGGTATGAGCGTCGGCGGCGCAGGCGGGTTTGCCTGCTGCGTATTTAAGACTGGGGTCGACCAGCGCATCAAAGCGTTTCAACGCTTCGGAGCCGATCAGCAGCGGGTATTGGAATGCGCTGCGGTCAGTCAAGTTCACTTCGATGCTGCGTAAAGCGGTGCCCATGCAGATATCCAGGGCAATCACCGGACGGGCGGTGTAGTTCTTGTCCTCATCGGGGTCGTAGTCACCGGCGCGGCGCTTGATCTTGCTGACGCGGGCCAGAGGGCGTTCGATGGGGTGGGAATGGGCGGTGTCGATGGCCAGGTAGAAGCGCACCCAGGATTCGCCGTTGCGCTTGAAGCGCTTGATATCACGGGCACTGAGGGAGGCGGTCTTGGCACCGGTGTCCAGTTTGGCGGCGACTTCCAGGTCGATCCCGGCCAACTGGGCGTATTCGTTGAGGCCGTACACGGTCTTCTCGGCGGCGACGCCAAGGCCCGGTGCAGCCAGGAGGCAAATCAATAGAAGGAAGGGCTTGAGTCTCATAAATCCCGAGGCGGTGCAGTGCGATGTTCAATTCAAGGCGACTGGCATTACTGCGCAAGCTCCCTCGTGCGCCGTTTCATCTCGCGATGTCAGGCAAAAGTGGCGGGCATTCTAACATGATGCTTTTTTGGCGCCAGCGCTGGCAGGCGGCCATGCCCTGCAAGGGTGCATCGGCGGTTATTAGACGATTGTCGACAATATGGATTTATTCTTTGACTATCCAGGGCTGATTGGCTAGTTTTTGCGACATTGCTTTTAAAGGTGTCGACAATATGCTGGAGCAGCTGGAATCCCCAGTGGTGGCGCAAGACGATTCCCAGACCATGTCCGAGAATGTCTTCCGGCGTATCCAGGCCGCCATCGTCAAGGGCGAGATTGCCCCCGGCAGCAAGATCTCCGAGCCGGAACTGGCGCGCACCTATGGCATCAGCCGTGGCCCGCTGCGCGAGGCGATCCATCGGCTCGAAGGCCAGCGCCTGCTGGTGCGCGTGCCGCATGTCGGTGCGCGGGTGGTTTCGTTAAGCCATGCCGAGCTGATCGAGCTCTATGAAATCCGCGAATCCCTCGAAGGCATGGCCTGTCGCCTGGCCGCCGAGCGCATGACCGATGCGGAAATCGAAGAGCTGCGCCAGGTGCTGCATACCCATGAGCGCGATGAAGCCTTCCAGGCCGGCCTGGGTTACTACCAGCAAGAGGGCGACTTCGATTTTCATTACCGGATCATTCAAGGCGCCGGCAACCGCACCCTGACCCAAATGCTCTGCGGCGAGCTGTACCAATTGGTGCGCATGTACCGCATCCAGTTCTCCGCCACCCCCAATCGTCCACGCCAGGCCTTTGCCGAGCACCACCGCATCCTTGACGCGATTGCCGATCGCGACGGTGAACTGGCCGAACTGTTGATGCGCCGGCATATCGGCGCATCCAAACGCAACATTGCCCGTCACTTCCCGGACGGCACTGCCCAATCACGAGGTGAATGATGAGTTCCAATAACAAGACGACTCCCGGCCAGCGTTTCCGTGACGCGGTCGCCAGCGAGCATCCTTTGCAGGTGGTCGGTGCGATCAACGCCAACCACGCGCTGCTGGCCAAGCGCGCCGGTTTCAAGGCGATCTACCTGTCGGGTGGCGGTGTGGCTGCCGGTTCCCTCGGCGTGCCGGACCTGGGGATTACTGGCCTGGATGACGTGCTGACTGACGTGCGCCGCATCACTGACGTCTGCGACCTGCCGCTGCTGGTGGATGTGGACACCGGTTTCGGCTCCTCGGCGTTCAACGTGGCGCGTACCGTCAAGTCGATGATCAAGTTCGGCGCGGCCGCGATCCATATCGAAGACCAGGTCGGCGCCAAGCGCTGCGGTCACCGCCCGAACAAGGAAATCGTGTCCCAGCAGGAAATGGTCGACCGCATCAAGGCCGCCGTGGATGCGCGCACCGATGACAGCTTCGTGATCATGGCGCGTACCGACGCCCTGGCGGTGGAAGGTCTGGAGTCGGCCCTGGAGCGTGCCGCCGCTTGCATCGAAGCTGGCGCCGACATGGTGTTCCCGGAAGCCATCACCGAACTTGAGATGTACAAGCTCTTTGCGTCAAAGGTGAAGGCCCCGATCCTGGCCAACATCACTGAGTTTGGCGCCACGCCGCTGTACACCACCGAACAGTTGAAATCTGCCGATGTTTCCATCGTGCTGTACCCGCTTTCGGCCTTCCGCGCCATGAACAAGGCCGCCGAAAACGTCTACACCGCGATCCGCCGCGACGGCACCCAGCAAAACGTCATCGACACCATGCAGACCCGCATGGAGCTTTACGATCGCATCGACTACCACACCTTCGAGCAGAAGCTCGACGCGCTGTTCGCAGCCAAGAAGTAAAGAACAGCCTCCCTAATAAATTCAAGATTGGAGAACCGACATGGCTGAAGCAAAAGTACTGAGTGGTGCCGGCCTGCGTGGCCAGGTGGCCGGGCAGACCGCATTGTCCACCGTGGGCCAAGCGGGCGCCGGCCTGACCTATCGCGGCTATGACGTGCGCGAACTGGCCGCCGATGCGCAGTTTGAAGAAGTCGCCTACCTGCTGCTGTACGGCGAATTGCCGACCAAGACAGAGCTAGCCGCCTACAGCGCCAAGCTGAGCAAGCTGCGCGACCTGCCGCAAGCGCTGAAAGAAGTGCTGGAACGCATCCCCGCCGACGCCCACCCGATGGACGTGATGCGCACCGGTTGCTCGTTCCTGGGCAATATCGAGCCCGAGCAAGACTTCAGCGTGCAGCGCGACGTCACCGATCGGCTGCTCGCCGCCTTCCCGGCGATCATGTGCTATTGGTATCGCTTCAGCCATGACGGCAAGCGCATCGATTGCGTGACCGACGAGCCTTCCATCGGCGGCCACTTCCTGCACCTGCTGCACGGTAAGAAGCCGAGCGAGTTGCACGTCAAGGTCATGAACGTTTCGTTGATCCTCTACGCCGAGCACGAATTCAACGCCTCGACCTTCACCGCCCGGGTGTGTGCCTCGACCCTGTCCGACCTGTATTCCTGCGTCACCGCCGCCATCGGCTCCCTGCGTGGCCCGCTGCATGGCGGTGCCAACGAAGCAGCGATGGAAATGATCGAGCGCTTCTCGTCCGCTGAAGAAGCAGTCGAAGGCACCCTCGGCATGCTGGCGCGCAAAGACAAGATCATGGGCTTCGGCCACGCGATCTACAAAGACAGCGACCCGCGTAATGAGGTGATCAAGGGCTGGTCGAAAAAACTCGCTGACGAAGTAGGCGACAAGGTGCTGTTCCCGGTCTCCGAAGCCATCGACAAGACCATGTGGGAGCAGAAGAAACTGTTCCCCAACGCCGACTTCTACCATGCCTCGGCGTACCACTTCATGGGCATCCCGACCAAGCTGTTCACGCCGATCTTCGTGTGCTCGCGCCTGACTGGCTGGGCCGCGCATGTGTTCGAGCAGCGCGCCAACAACCGCATCATCCGTCCAAGCGCCGAATACACCGGCGTAGAACAGCGCAAGTTCGTGCCAATCGAACGTCGCTGAATGGAGAAACCGCTGAACCCGGGGTGAAACCGGATCAAAAATGTGGGAGCGGGCTTGCTCGCGAAAGCGGTGTGTCATTCAACACACATGGCGACTGTTAAACCGCCTTCGCGAGCAAGCCCGCTCCCACCTTTTGATCGCATTCTCTCCCAGGATCCGTGGGCTCCTTTTGCAACCACCGTGACCGAGTCCTGACGATGAACACTGAATTTCGCAAACCGCTCCCCGGCAGCCGCCTGGACTACTTCGACGCCCGCGCGGCCGTCGAGGCAATCACCCCCGGCGCCTACGCCACCTTGCCTTACACCTCCCGCGTGCTCGCCGAAAACCTGGTGCGTCGCTGCGACCCGGCCACCCTCAACGCGTCCCTGAGCCAACTGATCGAACGCAAACGCGACCTCGACTTTCCATGGTTCCCGGCGCGTGTTGTGTGCCATGACATTCTCGGCCAGACCGCACTGGTAGACCTCGCCGGCCTGCGCGATGCCATCGCCCAGCAAGGCGGCGACCCGGCCCAGGTCAACCCGGTGGTGCCGACCCAACTGATCGTCGACCACTCCCTGGCCGTCGAAGCCGGTGGTTTCGACCCGGACGCGTTCGAGAAAAACCGTGCCATCGAAGACCGTCGCAATGAAGACCGTTTCCACTTTATCGAGTGGACCAAAAAGGCTTTCAAGAACGTCGACGTGATACCGCCCGGCAACGGCATCATGCACCAGATCAATCTGGAGAAAATGTCCCCGGTGATCCAGGTGCGCGATGGCGTGGCGTTCCCGGACACCTGCGTCGGCACCGACAGTCACACCCCACACGTGGATGCCCTGGGCGTGATCGCCATCGGCGTCGGTGGCCTTGAGGCAGAGAGCGTAATGCTCGGCCGTGCCTCGTGGATGCGCCTGCCGGAAAGCGTTGGCGTGGAGCTGACGGGCAAACTGCTGCCGGGCATCACCGCCACCGACATGGTGCTGGCGCTGACCGAGTTCCTGCGTAAGCAGAAAGTGGTCGGCGCCTGGCTGGAGTTCTTCGGCGAAGGGGCTTCGGCACTGACCCTGGGCGACCGCGCGACGATCTCCAACATGGCCCCGGAATACGGCGCCACGGCGGCGATGTTCTATATCGACCAGCAAACTATCGCTTACCTGAAACTCACCGGCCGCGAAGACGAACAAGTCACCCTGGTGGAGCAATATGCTCGCCACACCGGCCTGTGGGCAGATGACCTCAATGGCGCGCAATACGAGCGCGGCCTTACCTTCGACCTGTCCAGCGTCGTGCGCAACATGGCCGGCCCGAGCAACCCGCATGCCCGCGTTGCCACCAGCGACCTGGCGTCCAAGGGCATCTCCGGCCAGTGGGACGAAGTGCCGGGGCAAATGCCCGACGGCGCGGTGATTATCGCGGCCATCACCAGTTGCACCAACACCAGTAACCCACGCAACGTGATTGCCGCAGGCCTGCTGGCACGCAATGCCAACAAACTGGGGCTGACGCGTAAACCTTGGGTCAAATCCTCCCTGGCACCCGGTTCGAAAACCGTGGCCATGTACCTGGAGGAAGCGGGCCTGGGCCATGAGCTGGAAAAACTCGGCTTTGGCGTGGTCGCGTTTGCCTGCACCACTTGCAACGGCATGTCCGGCGCGCTCGACCCAGTGATCCAGCAGGAAATCATCGAGCGCGACCTGTACGCCACCGCAGTGCTGTCGGGTAACCGCAACTTCGACGGGCGCATCCACCCGTATGCCAAGCAAGCGTTCCTGGCATCGCCGCCGCTGGTAGTGGCCTACGCGATTGCTGGCACCATCCGTTTTGATATCGAAAAGGACGTGCTTGGCCTGGACGCCAACGGCAAGGAAATCCGCCTGCAGGACATCTGGCCGAGCGACGAAGAGATCGACGCGGTGGTCAAGGCCTCGGTCAAGCCGGAGCAGTTCCGCGCAGTGTATATCCCGATGTTCGCCATCCACGAAGACACCGGCCCGAAAGTCGCGCCGCTGTATGACTGGCGCCCACAAAGCACTTACATCCGCCGCCCACCTTACTGGGAAGGCGCGCTGGCCGGGGCGCGACCGCTCAAGGGCATGCGCCCGCTGGCGGTGCTGCCGGACAACATCACCACCGACCACCTGTCGCCGTCCAACGCAATCATGCTCGACAGTGCCGCCGGCGAATACCTGGCGAAAATGGGCTTGCCTGAAGTCGATTTCAACTCTTACGCGACGCATCGCGGCGACCATTTGACGGCGCAGCGCGCGACCTTCGCGAACCCGAAACTGTTCAACGAAATGGTGGTTGAAAACGGCAAAGTCAAGCAGGGTTCCCTGGCGCGCATCGAGCCTGAAGGCCAGGTCACGCGCATGTGGGAAGCTATCGAGACCTACATGGAGCGCAAGCAGCCGCTGATCATTATTGCCGGTGCCGACTACGGCCAAGGCTCGTCCCGCGACTGGGCGGCCAAAGGCGTGCGCCTGGCCGGTGTGGAGGCGATTGCGGCCGAAGGTTTCGAGCGCATCCACCGCACCAACCTGGTGGGCATGGGCGTGTTGCCGCTGGAGTTTCTGCCGGGCACCGACCGCAACACCCTGAAGATCGATGGCAGCGAGACCTATGATGTGGTCGGCGCGCGTACTCCGCGGGCGCAGTTGACGCTGGTGATCAACCGCAAGAATGGCGAACGTGTCGAGGTGCCGGTGACCTGCCGCCTCGACACCGCCGAAGAAGTGTCGATCTACGAGGCGGGCGGCGTGTTGCAACGCTTTGCCCAGGACTTCCTGGAATCGGCGGCGACAGCCTGAGGGGGCACCATGGCACATGTAGCGCAAATCAAGATCCCCGCCACCTACATGCGTGGCGGCACCAGCAAGGGCGTGTTTTTCAGCCTCAAGGACCTGCCCCTTTCGGCGCAGGTGCCGGGCGCCGCACGCGACGCCTTGCTGTTACGGGTGATCGGCAGTCCCGACCCTTACGACAAACAGATCGATGGCATGGGTGGCGCGACCTCCAGCACCAGCAAGACGGTGATCCTGGCCAAAAGTACCCGCGCCGAGCATGACGTGGACTACCTGTTTGGCCAGGTCTCCATCGACAAGCCGTTCGTGGACTGGAGTGGCAACTGCGGCAACCTGTCGGCGGCGGTCGGTTCCTTTGCCATCAGCGCCGGCCTGGTCGACCCGGCCCGCGTCCCGCACAACGGCGTGGCTGTGGTGCGGGTGTGGCAGGCCAATATCGGCAAGACCATCATCGCCCACGTGCCCATCACCGACGGTGCGGTACAGGAAACCGGTGATTTCGAACTGGACGGCGTGACCTTCCCAGCCGCCGAAGTGCAGTTGGAGTTCATGGACCCGGCGGCGGAAGAAGAGGGCGGCGGTGGTTCGATGTTCCCCACCGGCAACCTGGTCGACGACCTGGAAGTGCCCGGCGTCGGTACCTTCAAGGCCACGCTGATCAACGCCGGCATCCCGACCATCTTCATCAACGCCGAAGACCTCGGCTACACCGGCACCGAGCTGCAAGCTGCGATCAATAGCGACCCGAAAGCCCTGGCGATGTTCGAGACGGTGCGAGCTTATGGCGCGTTGCGCATGGGCCTGATCAAGCACCTGGACGAAGCCGCCCAGCGTCAGCACACGCCGAAGGTGGCGTTTGTGGCCAAGCCTGCGGACTACGTGGCGTCGAGTGGCAAAGCGATCAAGGCCGGTGATGTCGACCTGCTGGTGCGCGCGCTGTCCATGGGTAAGTTGCACCACGCGATGATGGGCACGGCGGCGGTGGCGATTGGCACGGCGGCGGCGATTTCCGGGACTTTGGTCAACCTGGCGGCGGGTGGTATTGAACGCAATGCGGTGCGCTTCGGGCACCCGTCCGGCACCTTGCGTGTGGGTGCAGAAGCCACCCAGGTAAACGGCGAATGGGTGGTGAAGAAAGCCATCATGAGCCGCAGCGCGCGAGTGCTGATGGAAGGTTTCGTCCGCGTGCCAGGTGATTCCTTTTAAAGGCAGACAGTCAAGATCTGCCCCCTACAACCGTGAGCCCGAGGACTGACCCCAACCCCTTTTTGGAGTACTGCCATGAGCGCCAACGTCGACCAGAACAACCGCCCGGACTACGATCAGGTCCTGCAGGACATTGCTGACTATGTCCTCAACTACCGGATCGACTCTCGGGATGCACTGGACACCGCCCGCAACTGCCTGATGGACACCTTGGGCTGTGGCCTGCTGGCCCTGCGTTTCCCCGAGTGCACCAAGCACCTGGGGCCGATTGTCGAGGGCACGGTGGTGCCATTTGGCGCGCGGGTGCCGGGCACGTCGTTTCGTTTGGACCCGGTCAAGGCCGCGTGGGACATCGGTTGCATCGTGCGTTGGCTTGACTACAACGACACCTGGCTCGCTGCCGAATGGGGTCACCCCTCGGACAATCTCGGCGGCATCCTCGCCGTGGCCGATCACCTGTCGCAGAAACGCGTGGCCAATGGCGACGCGCCGTTGACCATGCGTGCAGTGCTGGAAGCGATGATCATGGCCCACGAAATCCAGGGCGTGATTGCCCTGGAAAACTCCTTCAACCGGGTGGGCCTCGATCACGTGCTGCTGGTGAAAGTCGCCTCCACAGCGGTCACCGCCAAGCTGATGGGTGCCAACCGTGAGCAGTTGCTGGCGGCGCTGTCCCATGCGTTTGTCGATGGGCAGGCATTGCGCACCTACCGGCATGCGCCGAATGCCGGTTCGCGCAAGTCCTGGGCGGCGGGGGACGCGTCGAGCCGAGGCGTGCGCCTGGCGGATATCGCCTTGCGTGGCGAGATGGGTATTCCGGGTGTCTTGAGCGCGCCGCAATGGGGTTTCTACGACGTGCTGTTCAGCCACACCAACAAGGACCTGGCCCTCAAGCCGGAGGACAAGCGCGCGTTCAGCCTGTCTCAACCCTACGGCACCTATGTGATGGAAAACGTGCTGTTCAAGATCAGCTTCCCCGCCGAATTCCACGCGCAAACCGCCTGCGAGGCCGCGGTGACGCTGCATCCGCTGGTGAAAGATCGCCTGCAGGAAATCGAGCGCATCGTGATCACCACCCATGAGTCGGCGATCCGCATCATTTCCAAAGTCGGGCAACTGGCCAACGCCGCTGACCGCGATCACTGCCTGCAATACATGACCGCCGTGCCGTTGGCATTCGGCAACCTGGTGGCCGAGCAGTACGAGGATGAATTCCACGCCGCCCACCCGATCATCGATCAGTTGCGCGACAAAATGGTCATCGTCGAAGACCCGCGCTACAGCCGCGAATACCTGGAGGCCGACAAGCGCTCAATCGCCAATGCCGTGCAGGTGTTCTTCAAGGATGGCAGCAGCACCGAGCAAGTGGCGGTGGAGTACCCGATTGGCCATCGTCGGCGTCGGGTGGAGGGCATTCCGTTGCTGGAAGACAAGTTCAAGGCCAATCTGGCGACGCGATTTACCGCGCTGCGCAGTGCCGAGATTTTTGCGCTGTGCAAGGATCAGGCACGGCTTGAAGCCACACCGGTCAATCGGTTTGTGGATGCGTGGGTGATCTGAAATACCGGTTTCGACGGATGACGCCGACACACTTTGCTATCCATGTGTCCTACATTTGCGGAACCGGTTTCGGATAATTGCCAATCAGGTAGCCAGATGGCCTGTTTTATCAGGTTGTCTGGCAAGCAATTAACACCTGAATCTGAGAGGCACTCTATGACCAGCGTAAGCACCCGACAGTACGCGCCCCCTAACGCCAGCTATGAAATGTCCCCAAAGCCGACGCCCATTCGGTACGAAGACAGTGCCGAAGCACGCGAACCTTCCAACACCCAATCAAATTCAGCTGCATCGCGCCAGCCGATGACTGCCGAGCAGCGCGGGCAACTTTCGTCACATCACAGGCTGGTCAACTCGCCGGCATCCACGCCACAAGCCGACCCCGGTCGGCTTGCACAGCTTTCTCAGGAAAACAATCAACTCCGTGACAAGCTTAACCAGATGGTTGCTCAGTTCAGGCCGATAATCATGCAACTTCGACAGCAAGTGACTGACCTTACCCAACAACTCAACAAGACCAGGGAGCCTGCACAAGACGACTCCCCGTCGACTTCAGGTGTTAGTGGTGATTCCAAGAGCAGCGCGTCGCCTGAATCGAATGCTCCAGCAGAAAATACGCCGATGTCAGGGCAGAGCGCGCCTCATAGCCTTCAGCAGTTGACTGCCGAAAACAACCAACTGCGTGTGACAGTTGATCGACTGCAAACCCAGTTCACCGCAGTCGTCACCCAGCTTCAAGAGCAAATACAGGCGTTGAGTGAAAAGGTGGGCGGGACAGGTACCCCATCAAATCAGGCTGCGTCCGAGACCTCAGACCCGGACGCTAGCGCCAGCATGCCTTCGGACTCTGCGGTTGCAATGGCGCCCGATACCCGTGAAGCCACGCCGCCCACCCAGGAAAATGAGACGACTTCGTCCGAGGCCCGCACAATTGACGATCTCATACGCGACAATGAGCAACTACGCACTCGTCTGGATCAAATGATGGCTCAGTTCACACAGGTCATCTCACAACTCAAGCAGCAAATAGAACAGCTGAGTGCCCGAGTTCAAAGCCAGGCGGCGTAACGTCACAGGTGACAGTCGGGTCAATATGGAAAAGGCCGCGCCAGCCCCATATTGATCGCGACCTGTTTACAGCTTCATTCGAACCGCAAAATCACCCTGCGGTTATGCTTGCTCTTCTTCTCGATCTTCTCGCAAAACACCCGGCCGATTTCCTCGGTGTTGATCACATGGGTACCCCCACATGGCTGGATATCGATGCCGGCGATTTCAATCACCCTTACCGAGCCTTGAATGACCGGCGGAGCCACTGCCTGTGTACGGGTGATCTGTAGCAAAGTCGAATATTCGGAAGCTGGCATCGACAGGGTTTTCACCGCGTGAGCCTGTTCGATCAGCGCATTGAGGTCGCGGGTGATGCTGTCTTTATCGAGGGTCATTTCCGGCAGGTCGAAATCCAGGCGACCTTTGTCCGCACTGATGCTGCATCCGGTGACCGGTGCGTCGATGATCGAGCACAGCAGGTGCAGGCAGGTGTGCATTTTCATGTGCTGGTAGCGCCGGTCCCAATCGAGGCCGGCATCCACCTGTACCCCGGCGGTCAGTTGCGCGGGGCAGTGTTCCACCTGGTGCCAGATGATTGAGCGCAGCACCGGGTCGCGCACGGTGCCGGTCACTTCGACCCGCGTTCCGTCTGCCAGTGTGAGGTGCCCCGTGTCTCCCGGTTGTCCGCCACCGGTGGGATAAAACAGCGTGTGCTCCAGGGCGATGCCGTGTTCGCTGACGGCAATCACCCGGGCGCTGAAAGCGTTCTGGTAGGGCGCGCTGTCGAACAGCGCCAGGGTTTCCATGGTGTGCACGGACATGTTCAACCTCCGACGATCAGTGGGCTGGCTTGCAGCAGGGAGCGCACCATTGCACTCAGGCCAGGGGGGGAGAGCAGGGTGATTTCGAATTCCGGCCCGCAGACTTTCAGGTTCAGCGGCAAGCGCGGCAATGGGCTGCCCGACTCGATACGGTGCAGGCGAAATTGCAGGTGGTGGCGCTCCTTGACCGTGGGCTCCAGCATCAAACTCGGCAAGGGGTGGAAGTCGGCGTCCAGTACGGTCACCTTATGGCTGGCGTTGATTTCGCCCACCACGTGCAATCGCTCATCAAGGGCGAAGGCACCGAGGTAGTTGCTGTGGTCCGATTCATCGTTTTTTTGCAGCTGGATCTGGTTCACCACCTTCACTTTGGTGCCGGCGGGGACGTCCTGGGTGATCACGCAGGACGGGCTGATAAACACGTTGTCGCCAATCAGCACGTAACCCAGCACGCGGGCCCCGGAGCCGACCTCGACGTTGTTGCCCAGGCGCGGATGGCGCTTGCCGTCGGGGTTGTTGGCGATGCCTCGGGCGCCCAGGGTCACGCCGCAGAGGATGTAACAGTCGTTGCCAATTTCGCAGGTTTCGCCGATCACCGTGCCGTAGCCATGGTCCAGTACGAAGCGTCGGCCGATGCGCGCCGCCGGGTGAATCTCGGCACCGGAAAGCACCTTGCCTTGATTGCTCAGCTTGAGGGCAATACGTGAAAACACGCCGTTGGTCTGGTCGGGGAAATTCCACACCAGGTGCGCCAGGCGGTAATACAGAACTGCCTTGAACGAGGCGTAGGACTCCAGGATCAACTCGCCGCGCCCGCGTGAGGCCGGATCACGGTAGGCGTAGGCGATCAGGTCTTCGGCTACTGCCTGGGCAGCATTCTGGATCAGGGGCGCCAGATGCGGTTCCAGCTGCTTCATCTGTAGGGGCGTAAGGGTTTTGATGAGGTGAGTGATCAACTCATCGTGCAACTGTTGCATGTCGATAAAACCGCCCATGGAGGCACCCCTGCATTCTGGTTGGCTGGAAACCCGTTTATTCGAAACTGGGCAGGTAGCTGTCGGCATTGTCGTAGACCATGGTCAGCACCACCGTTTCGGGCGGCAGTTCGGGGGCGAGCTTGGCGATCGCCACCATGTTGGCGGCGGACGACAGGCCCAGGCTGATCGCGTCGGTGCGCATGATGCGTTTCATCATGTCGATGCAGTCCTGGCGCGAGACCTTGAGCATGCCGTCGATCACGTCCAGGTTGAGAATGCTCGGGATCAAACCGATCGACAGGCCTTGGATGTGATGCGGTGCGTGCTGGTTTTTCAGCAGGTCGCACTCTTCCGGTTCCACGCCCATGACGCGCAACTGCGGCCAGGCGGCTTTCAGGGTTTCACCGATGCCAGTGATATGCCCCCCGGTGCCGATGCCGCTGACAAAGTAGTCGGCGCGCAGCTCACCGAAGGCACGCAGGATTTCCGGTGCGGTGGTGTCGCGATGGGTCTGTGGGTTGGCGCCGTTGCGCTGTTGGTTGAGCATCACGTAGCTGGGGTTTTCCAGCTGCAATTCCATGCATTTCTCGCCATGGGAGTTGTTGCCCAGACGACTGTCCGACAGCACCACCTTGGCCCCATATAAACGCAGCAGCTTCTGTTTTTCCGGGCTGTAGTTGTCGGGGATCACCAGCACCACTTTGTAGCCCAATACATTGCCCGCCATCACCAAGCCGATGCCGGTGTTGCCGCCGCTGGGTTCGATGATGGTCTGCCCGGAATCACGGATCAGCACGCCTCGGCGCTCGGCGTCGAGGATCATGCCCAGGGCGATGCGCGCCTTGTGGCTTCCGCCTGGGTTGAGCGATTCGAGCTTGGCGTAGACCTCGATGCCGAGATCTTCGGAGAACTGCGCTAGACGCACGATCGGCGTTTGGCCGATCACGTCGAGGATGGAGTTATGCAACATCGTTCAGCCCCCGGCTCAATACAACGGCATGTCGGGTTCGACGTCACGAACCCAATGTTTCATGCCGCCCTGCAGGACTTTGGTGTTGGCGAAACCTGCCGCTAGCAAGGTACTGGCGGCTTGCTCCGCGCGGGTGCCGGCGTAGCAGATCAGGTAATGGGTATTGTCCCGGCTGAGGCTGTGGAGGTGGCCGTCCAGTTCGGCAAGGGGGATATGCACCACGCCCGGCAATTTGCACACTTCCAGTTCGCTGGCGTCGCGCACATCCAGCAGCACATCGGCGCTGCTGGGGTGTTCGAGTACTTGCTTGAGTACGCGCGGCTTGATGTAGCGTTCTTCGGCCAGCGACGGTTGGCTCGGCACGGCATCCGCGCAGGCGGTCGGTGCCAGGGTTTCGCTGTGGCGCGCCTCGGAGCAGCATGGGCAATCGGCGCGGCGCTTGAAACGGATCTCGCTGAACTTCATCGCCAGCGCATCGAAGCGCATCAGACGGCCGGATAACGGTTCACCAATGCCGATCAATAGTTTGATCGCCTCGGTGGCCTGGATCATCCCGACCACACCCGGCAGCACACCGATCACGCCACCGGCGCTGCAATTAGGCGCAAGTTCTGCGGGCGGCGCGCTGGGGAACAGGCAGCGGTAGCACGGCCCGCCTTTGTAGTTGAGCACGCTGATCTGCCCGTCGAAGCGGTAGATCGCGCCGTACACCAGGGGCTTGCCCAGTTGCACGCAAGCGTCGTTGACCAGGTAGCGTGTATCGAAGTTGTCGGTGCCGTCGATCACCAGGTCGTAGGCGCCCACCAACTCCAGGGCGTTGTCGGCGTTCAGGGCGGTGTCGTGGGCGTTGATCTGGATATGGCGGTTGAGGTCTTGCAGGCGCTGCTTGGCGGACTCTACCTTGGGCATGCCGAGGGTGCTGTTGCCGTGGACGATCTGGCGTTGCAGGTTGCTGCTTTCCACCACATCGAAGTCCACCAGCCCCAGGGTGCCGACCCCGGCAGCCGCCAGATACAGGCTGATCGGCGAACCCAGGCCACCAGTGCCGATGATCAGCACCTTGGCTTTCTTGAGGTTCAACTGACCTTCGCGACCCACGCCGGGCAGGGTGATGTGGCGCACGTAGCGTTGTACTTCTTCGTTGCTCAGCGCGTCGACATCCATGCCGCCGGACGTAGCCAGCAGCACCTCGATTCTGGCTTTCTCGGGCAGAGGGTCATCCGCGCCAACCAGCTCTTCCTCGGCGGTAAACAGGAAGTGCTCCTTGAGCTGGTTGTTCTTCTCGTGAAACAGGTGCGGGCGCAACTGGGGGTGACTGCTGCAGAGGTTTTCAATGAGTTCGCGCAATGTCGATCCGGTGCCCTCGAGGGTCGATTCCGGCAGCTTGGCCACGCGAACCAGAATGTCGGGGAAAGAGACAGCGTTCATGGACAACTCCGTGTGCAGGTCGTTGAAAGGTTGAAGGGCGAAATGCTTGCCATCCCAGGCAAACAGCTTGGAACCCAGGGGCTGGCCCTGGCGAACGTCGACCACCAGGTAGCTGACGGGGTAGATCGGCTCGCCCATGAACAGCGCCTTGTCCTGGTCCTCATCGCTGAAATAGGCACCCACATCCGGGTGCGAGTGGTAGATCACCACCACCGGGTTGTCGCTGCGCAACGCCTTGTTCATCAGCAGTGTGTCGGCCACCGAGAAGGTGTAGCCGTTGGCCGCGCTGCGCGGGTACATCTCGGGGTTCTTGTGGTGCAGTTCATTCTGGATATTGCTGCCCAGGTACACGCTGCCGTCGGCGAAGACAAAACCACAGCATTCCTCGGGGTAGCTGCGGCTGGCGTGGGCGTAGATCTGTTCCAGGGCTTTGGGGCGGAGGACGTCCATGTTTCTCTCGCGTGGCTGAAGTTGATGGGGCAGGGCAAGGGTCAATTTTTCTTGGCCAGCAGTTTTTCAACCGGCAACTTGGTAATCGCAAAACCGGCCAGCAGGATGGCCGAGTACAGCATCAGGTCGCGGGAAATCGACACGCCTTCGTACCAGGCGCCAATGATCACCGCGAACACCGGGAAGATGATGAACACGAACGACAGGATGATCGGGCTCAAGCGCTTGAGCAGCATGAAGTACACGATGAACCCGCCTACCGAAGCCACCAGGCCCAGGTAGAGCAGCGCACCCCAGGAGCGCAGGGTGATGGTTTCGAAGGTCGGTGTTTCAAACCACAGCCCGGCGACGAACAGCATCAGCCCGGCAATGCCGATGGGCAGGGTGTTGTAGGTGATCACGCTGATGGCGCTGCCTTTCTGCTTGGTAATCACGTAGCACAAGGCATGCATGATCGCTGCGGTCAGAATCGCCAATACGCCGAAGAACTCCGCGTGGTCCAGGTGCAGGCCCTGGCTCTTGATGATCATGTAGAGGCTGCCGAAACCGATGCCGATGCCGACCACCTGGGAAAAGTAGATGCGCTCGCGCAGGAACAGCGCGGAGAAAATCAGGATGAACACCGGCATGCAACTGAACAGCAGCGCGGTCAGGCCGGACGAGACATGCATCTCGCCGTAGTTGAGCAGGTAGTAGGGCACGCTGAAGTAGGACAGGGTCACGAACACGAAGAACCAGCGGCTCTCACGGGGAAACAGGATGGGCTCGCGGCGCACCATGGCAAAACACAGGAACAGCGGGAAGGCGATCAGGAAGCGCAGGCCGGCGGACGTCAATGGTGGCACGCTCTCCACGGCAATCTTGATCCCCAGCCACGTGGTGCCCCAACTCAGGCACACGATCAGGAACATCACGCTGGTGATCAGCCCGGCCAGCCACTGTTTTTGGTTTTTTGTCTTGGTGGTGTTTTCGAGAACGGCGGACATTGGCATCGTTTATTGCTTCCCTGAGCCGAAATTGAACTCTATATTGAGCTTGTAATGAGTTGTAAAATCCGGCGATTGAACCCGTAAAAGCACACTATTAGGGCGAAAGATGGCTGTCAAAACAAATATTGACATGGTGTCAATTATGCGTGAGGGGTTGTCCAACGGTCAGGGCGTGAAGTACAAGCGGCTGTCCGATGTCATGGAACGGGGCATCCTCGAAGGCTTGATTGAGCCAGGACGAAAACTGCCGCCCCATCGGGTGCTTTCCGACAATCTGGGCGTGACCATCGGCACCATCAGCCGGGCCTACGGTGAACTGGAACGCCTTGGGCTGGTGGTGGCGCGAGTCGGTGACGGCACGTTCGTACGCAAACGTGGGATGGAGCGCCAGCGCGATGAAGGTTTTCGCAACTTCAGCGAAGAGCCGCGCCAGTACTTCGACATGAGCCGCAATATGCACATCCCCGGACAGGAAACCGTGTTCCTGGCCCAGAGCTTCCAGACCCTGTCGACCAACGCCAAATTCCTCCAGGACATCAGCGCCTACACCCCGGACGCCGGCCTGCCGCGCTACCGTGAAGCGGGCGCGCAATGGCTGGTGCAGCGTGATTTTCATCCGATCCCCGAGCAGGTCATCTGCGTCAATGGCGGCCAGCACGGCTTGCTGTGCTCGATGATGGCGCTGTTGCGGGCCGGCGACACGGTGGTCACCGAGCAACTGACGTACCCCGGCCTGATTACCGCCGCGCGGATGCTGGGGATTCGGTTGATCGGCCTGGAGATGGACGAAGAGGGCGTTCTGCCGAGCGCGCTGGACGAAGTCTGTCGAAATCACCGGGTTTCAGCGCTGTACTGCACACCGACGATCCAGAATCCGACCACGGCGGTACTTTCGGTGGCGCACCGCGAAGCCTTGGTCAAAGTGTGTCGCGAGCACAACCTGCTGATTCTTGAGGACGAGGCCCACGGTGTACTGGTCGAGGACCGACCGCCGCCCCTCAGCCATTTCGCCCCCGAGCGTACGATTTTGATCAGTAGCCTCAGCAAAGCCGTGTCGGCCGGCTTGCGTGTGGGCTATGTACATGCGCCGCCGGCGTTGGTCAGCCGTATTTCGGCGGCGCTGCGTTCGACTTGCTGGATGGCTACGCCCGTCACCTTGGAGCTTGCTACCCAGTGGATCGAAAACGGCACGGCGGAGTACCTGCTGCGTCAGCAGATCAATGAAATCAGCCGGCGCAAGGCCCTGGTCCGTGACCTACTGATTGGCCTGGAGTACCGCACCCACCTCAACAGCCCACATTTCTGGATTGAAGTACCGGAGCCGTGGCGGGCGTCGGAAATCGAGGCGGAGCTCAAGCAGAATAATTACCTGATCGCCACCGCCGAAGCGTTTGCCGTGGGCCAGACGGCCGTGCCGCAATTTATTCGGGCGAGCATCTGCAATACGTCGGGGGATGATCAGTTGCTGCGGGCGGGGTTTGATGCGTTGGCCACGGCGCTGGGGCAGGGTGGGGGGCGGTTTCAGCTGTAGCAGGGTTTGTTGTGGCGAGCGGGCTTGCCCCGCGTTGGGCTGCGAAGC
>NZ_CP022960.1:6272240-6315510 GCF_002269425.1 Pseudomonas sp. NS1(2017) | reverse complement strand
CGCAGCCCAACGCGGGGCAAGCCCGCTCGCCACAGTGACACAGAGTATCAAGTGTTATTTGAAGCGCCGCTCCACGCCTTTCTCCACCAGAATCTTCGCCGAAATCTCTTCCACCGAAAAATGCGTGGAATTGATGTGCGCAATATTCTCGCGACGGAACAGATTTTCTACTTCGCGCACTTCGAACTCGCACTGCGCATAGCTGGAATAGCGGCTATTGGGCTTGCGTTCATTGCGGATCGCGGTCAGCCGATCCGGATCAATGGTCAGCCCGAACAGCTTGTGCGAATGCGCCCGCAGGGCGGCCGGCAGCGTCAAATGCTCCATGTCGTCCTCGGTCAGCGGATAGTTGGCCGCGCGGATGCCGAATTGCATGGCCATGTACAGACAGGTGGGCGTTTTGCCGCAGCGGGATACGCCCACCAGGATCAGGTCGGCCTTGTCGTAGTAATGGGTGCGGGCGCCGTCGTCGTTGTCGAGGGCGAAGTTCACCGCCTCGATACGCTCCATATAGTTGGAGTTATGGCCAATGGAATGGGACTTTCCTACCGAGTACGACGAATGTTCACTCAACTCTTGTTCCAGTGGCGCCAGGAACGTCGAGAAGATGTCGATCATGAAACCATTCGACGTTGCGAGAATCTCACGAATGTCTTGATTGACGATGGTGTCGAAAATGATCGGACGAAAACCGTCTTTTTCGGCCGCCAGATTGATTTGTTGTACCATGGCCCGCGCTTTATCCACGCTGTCGATGTACGGCCGCGTGAATTTGGCGAAGGTAATGTTTTCGAACTGCGCGAGCAGGCTTTGACCCAATGTTTCGGCTGTGATGCCGGTGCCGTCGGAGATAAAGAAAGCAGATCGTTTCATTTGAGCCCTGGGCCTTAAGCTGATGGCGAATCTTGGATATGATAGGCGCGATTTTGCCGTCCCGCAGTGGGCCGCATTCTCACTTATTTTCCAGGTCCAGGCCACAAGCGCTGGCACTCGCTCCTACTGAGCAGCCGGCGTCCTGAGCTTTTCCAACACAGTTAGTGGAGAGATCACCTTGGTAGAGTACGTAGTTTCCCTCGATAAGCTCGGCGTCCATGATGTAGAGCACGTGGGGGGCAAGAACGCATCCCTCGGCGAGATGATCAGTAATCTTGCAGGCGCTGGTGTCTCGGTGCCCGGTGGTTTCGCCACCACGGCCCAGGCTTACCGCGATTTCCTCGAACTGAGCGGCCTCAACGCTCAGATCCACGCCGCGCTGGACGCCCTGGACGTCGACGACGTCAATGCCCTGGCCAAGACCGGCGCCCAGATCCGCCAATGGATCATGGAAGCCGAGTTCCCCGAGAAGCTCAACGAAGAAATCCGCACCGCCTTCGCCGCGCTGTCGGCCGGTAACCCGGACGTCGCCGTTGCCGTGCGCTCCTCGGCCACCGCCGAAGACTTGCCGGACGCTTCCTTCGCCGGCCAGCAAGAGACCTTCCTGAACATCCGCGGCGTGGAAAACGTGATCCGTGCGGCCAAGGAAGTGTTCGCCTCGCTGTTCAACGACCGCGCCATTTCCTACCGTGTGCACCAAGGTTTCGACCACAAGCTGGTGGCCCTGTCTGCCGGTGTGCAGCGCATGGTGCGTTCGGAAACCGGCACTGCTGGTGTGATGTTCACCCTCGATACCGAATCGGGCTTCCGTGACGTGGTGTTTATCACCGGCGCCTACGGTCTGGGCGAAACCGTCGTACAAGGCGCGGTCAACCCCGACGAATTCTACGTACACAAGCACACCCTTGAAGCCGGCCGCCCGGCCATCCTGCGCCGCAACCTGGGCAGCAAGGCCATCAAGATGATCTACGGCGACGAGGCCAAGGCCGGTCGCTCGGTAAAAACCGTTGAAGTCGACAAGGCCGAACGCGCGCGTTTCTGCCTGACCGACGCTGAAGTCAGCGAATTGGCCAAACAAGCGATGATCATCGAAAAGCACTACAAGTGCCCGATGGACATCGAGTGGGCCAAAGACGGTGACGACGGCAAGCTGTACATCGTGCAGGCCCGTCCGGAAACCGTGAAGAGCCGTACCTCGGCCAATGTCATGGAACGCTACCTGCTCAAAGAAACCGGCACCGTGCTGGTGGAAGGCCGCGCCATCGGCCAGCGCATCGGCGCCGGCAAGGTGCGGATCATCAAGGACGTGTCCGAAATGGACAAAGTCCAGCCAGGTGACGTACTGGTCTCCGACATGACCGACCCGGACTGGGAACCGGTGATGAAACGCGCCAGCGCCATTGTCACCAACCGTGGCGGGCGTACCTGCCACGCGGCGATCATCGCCCGTGAACTGGGGATTCCTGCGGTCGTAGGCTGCGGCAACGCGACCCAGCTGTTGAAAGACGGCCAAGGCGTCACTGTTTCCTGCGCCGAGGGCGACACCGGTTTCATCTTTGAAGGCGAGCTGGGCTTCGATATCAAGCAGAACTCCATCGACGCCATGCCGGACCTGCCGTTCAAGATCATGATGAACGTCGGTAACCCGGACCGCGCCTTTGACTTTGCGCAGTTGCCGAACGCCGGTGTGGGCCTGGCCCGCCTGGAGTTCATCATCAACCGCATGATCGGCGTGCACCCCAAGGCCCTGCTGAACTACGACGGCTTGCCGCTGGACATCAAGGAAAGCGTCGACAAGCGTATCGCCGGCTACAACGACCCGGTGGGCTTCTACGTCGAGAAACTGGTGGAAGGCATCAGCACCCTGGCGGCGGCGTTCTACCCGAAAAAGGTCATCGTGCGTCTGTCGGACTTCAAGTCCAACGAATACGCCAACCTGATCGGCGGCAAGCTCTACGAGCCGGAAGAAGAAAACCCGATGCTGGGCTTCCGTGGCGCCTCGCGTTACATCAGCGAAGCGTTCCGTGACTGCTTCGAACTCGAATGCCGCGCCCTCAAGCGCGTGCGCAACGAGATGGGCCTGACCAACGTCGAGATCATGGTGCCGTTCGTGCGCACCCTGGGCGAAGCGAGCCAGGTGGTGGACTTGCTGGCTGAAAACGGCCTGTCCCGTGGTGAGAACGGCCTGCGCGTGATCATGATGTGCGAGCTGCCGTCCAACGCCATCCTGGCCGAAGAGTTCCTGGAGTTCTTCGACGGCTTCTCCATCGGCTCCAACGACCTGACCCAGTTGACCTTGGGCCTGGACCGTGACTCCGGGATCATCGCGCACCTGTTCGACGAGCGAAATCCTGCGGTCAAGAAGCTGCTGGCCAACGCCATCCAGGCCTGCAACAAGGCCGGCAAGTACATCGGTATCTGCGGCCAAGGCCCTTCCGACCACCCTGACCTGGCCAAATGGCTGATGGAACAGGGCATCGAAAGCGTCTCGCTGAACCCCGATTCCGTGCTGGAAACCTGGTTCTTCCTGGCGGAAGGCCAAGCGTCCGCTTAAGGTTGTCACGTCAAAAGTGCCGGTCTCCCGTTGAGGGTGACCGGCATTCTTATCTGTACAGGGCGGAATCCTTACGGACGTCGCCCTTTTTTGTGCAAGAGCATTATGCAAAGCAGCAGCAACCTATTTCCCGTCGCCCTGATCAGCGCTGAACGTCGTGGCGACCTGAGTGAAGACGTATATCGCCTCAAACCCGGTAACAGCCCCGACGGCACCGTCGAGCTGGCGGTTACCCGTTTGGGCCTGGCCGACGTCCCGGAAAACCGGGGCATTCCAGTTATTTTATTGCACGGCAGCTTTTCCAACCGGCGCTTCTGGTATTCGCCCAAGGGGATCGGCCTGGGCGCTTACCTGGCGCGCGAGGGGTTTGATGTCTGGATCCCGGAAATGCGCGGCCATGGTCTGTCCAAGCGCAATCAGGACTACGCCCGCAACCGTGTCGCTGACTATGCGCGTTACGATTTGCCTGCCATCGGCGCGTTCGTGCGTGAGCAAAGCGGGCAGATTCCCCACTGGATCGGCCATTCCCTGGGCGGCACCAGCTTGGCGGCGGCCCTGGGTGGGCAGCACTTGGGTGCGCCGGCCGTGGCGTCGGTGGCGCTGTTTGGCTGCCAGGTCAGTCGCACCCATTGGCCGTTGAAACTGCCACCGGTGGAATGGACCGGTCGCTTGCTGTTGAAGCGCTTTGGCGAAGTGTCCGGCTCGCGCCTGAAGCGTGGCCCCGAGGACGAACCGCCGGGCGTCATGATCGAAGCGATGCGCTGGAATGGCCTGTTTGGCCGCTTTGGCGAGGGCAAGAACGATTGGTGGAAAGGCCTGGCTGAAGTCGATGTGCCGCTGTTGGCGGTCAGTGCAGCCGGGGATCATCAAGACCCCGACTGGGCCTGTCGCAAGCTGTTCGAGCAAGTCGGTTCCGAGCACCGTCAGTACCTGTGTCTGGGCCGACAGCAAGGCTTTACCGGGGATTTCGGGCATGTGGAGATGCTGGTGAGCAAAGCCGCCCAGGCCGAAGTGTGGCCATTGGTGGCGCAGTGGTTGAAAGATCCGCTCACACCGTTGCCCGGTGCGCAGGCGCAGGTGTTGGCCACGGTTTGACGCAGCGCTCTGCCAAGGGCGTTTCGCTCGAGTGTGGTTGCGGCTAAGATATGACGCGTTAAACGCTTCTGGTCATATTCAGTCGCGCAGTGGCTATTGCGTTGCGGCGAGGCGGATGGGATGTTTCGCACCTGCTCTGGCTGGCGCTTCTTTCGAAAGACACCTCTTTGACGGAAAGGAATTTTTCAATGAACCATTACGTGACTCCCGATCTGTGCGACGCCTATCCGGACCTGGTGCAGGTGCTCGAACCAATGTTCAGCAACTTCGGCGGGCGAGACTCCTTCGGCGGCGAGATCGTCACAATTAAATGCTTCGAAGATAACTCCCTGGTCAAGGAACAAGCCGATCAGCCGGGCGCCGGCAAGGTGCTGGTGGTCGACGGTGGCGGCTCCCTGCGTCGCGCGCTGCTGGGCGACATGATCGCCGAGAAAGCGGCAAAAAACGGTTGGGAAGGGCTGGTGATCTACGGTTGCATCCGTGATGTCGACGTCATTGCCCAGACCGACCTGGGTGTACAGGCCTTGGCCAGCCATCCGATGAAGACCGACAAACGCGGTATTGGCGACCTGAATGTGGTCGTCACCTTCGCGGGTGTGACCTTTCGTCCGGGTGAATACATCTACGCCGATAACAATGGCGTGATCGTTTCCCCCAGCCCGCTGAAAATGCCCGAATAAGACAGGAGTAAGGATGTTCGAGGAAGAAAACGCGCAATGGGGCCTGGTGCATGCCCTGGTGCTGGACGGTAAAGGCGGTGCGCGTTCGATTGCCCGGACAGAGCTCGACGACTTGCAACTGCAGCCCCAGGAGAGCCTGTGGCTGCATTGGGATCGCAGCCATCCGCAAACCCAGACGTGGCTGCGCAAATCCAGCGGTTTGAGCGAGTTTGCCTGTGACCTGTTGCTGGAGGAAAACACCCGCCCGCGCTTGTTGCCGCTGCCGGATTCGGAATTGCTGCTGTTTCTGCGCGGGGTCAATCTCAACCCCGGTGCGGAGCCGGAAGACATGGTCTCGGTACGCATCTTTGCTGCCGCCAGTCGCGTGATTTCCCTACGCCTGCGCCCATTGCGCGCCACTGACGAACTGTTGGTGCAACTGGCGGACGGCAAGGGGCCTAAGACCGCGTCGGAACTCATTCTTTATATGGCGCAGTACCTGACCAATAAAGTGCAGGATCTGGTCTCCGACCTGTCTGAAATCGTCGACGCCGAGGAAGAAAAACTCGATACCGACGAACGGTATACCCCGGAACATGGCAGCATCCTGCAGATCCGCCGACGAGCGGCTGGCCTGAAGCGATTTTTGGCGCCGCAGCGGGATATTTTTGCCCAGCTCACGCGGATCAAATTGCCGTGGTTCTGTGACGACGATGCCGACTACTGGAACGAATTGAACAACAGCCTGACCCGCTACCTGGAAGAACTCGAATTGACCCGGGAGCGCGTGGGGCTTGTGCTGGAGGCCGAAGACCGGCGTTTGAGCGTGCGCATGAACCGCACCATGTACCGCTTCGGGATCATCACCGGGATCTTCCTGCCGATGAGTTTTTTGACCGGTCTGCTGGGGATCAATGTGGGCGGTATTCCGTTCTCCGCCAGCCCCTATGGATTCATGGTGGCGTGCCTGTTGATGGTCTCGGTTGCACTGGGACAATGGTGGCTTTTTCGACGATTGCGCTGGGTTTGAGCTGAATATGACCTGAACGTACGTACGGTCCTATGTGACCTCAAGAATTTTACCCTCGTCTTTTAAATCACTTGCGAGAGGTCTTTATGCACGATCCGTTCGAACAGTCTTTGCGTGACATGCTCAATGCTTCGCCGTCCAACCGCGACGACGATGCCTGCCTGGGCCGCGTGTTGAAAACCGCCAACCGCCAGGTCGGTGCGGGTGACCTGTTCGGTCTGCTCGGCCGCTGGCTGCCTGCGTTGATGATGGCCCTGAACAACGGTTCGGCCCACGTATCGCCGGTTTCCCGTCGTAAACCTCTTGCTCGCACTGCTGATAAGGCTGATTGAATATGGAACTTGATCTCTGGACCCAGAGCCTGGTCACCGCGATGACCGCATTGTGGACCAAGGTGGCGAACTTCATTCCCAACCTGTTTGGTGCTCTGGTCCTGGTATTGCTGGGCTTTGTCGTAGCCAAGCTGCTCGACACCCTGCTGTCCAAACTGCTCGCAAAACTGGGCCTCGATCGCCTGATGGCAGGCACCGGCCTGACCAAGCTGCTGGGTCGTGCCGGCCTGCAAGTGCCGATCTCCACCTTGATCGGCAAGATCGTTTATTGGTTTGTTTTGCTGATTTTTCTGGTTTCTGCGGCTCAATCCCTTGGACTTGAGCGAGTTTCAGCTACGCTCGACATGCTGGCGCTGTATTTGCCGAAGGTTTTCGGCGGCGCGCTGGTGCTGCTGGTAGGCGTTTTGCTGGCGCAACTGGCCAATGGGCTGGTGCGCGGCGCCGCTGAAGGCGTGGGGCTGGACTATGCTGCGGGCCTGGGGCGAATTGCCCAGGGCTTGGTGATCATCATCAGTATTTCGGTCGCGATCAGCCAGTTGGAGGTCAAGACTGACCTGCTCAACCATGTGATTGTGATCGTTTTGATTACCGTTGGTCTGGCCGTTGCGCTGGCCATGGGCTTGGGAAGCCGGGAAATTGCCGGTCAGATTCTCGCGGGAATCTATGTGCGTGAGTTGTATCAAGTGGGGCAACAGGTGCGTGTGGGCGAGGTCGAAGGGCAAATCGAGGAGATCGGCACAGTCAAGACGACGGTGCTGACCGATGACGGCGACCTGGTGTCGTTGTCCAATCGGATTCTCCTGGAGCAGCAGGTCAGTAGCCGCTAATCCGGCAAACCCTGCTAATGTACGCCGCCGCAAACCCGGCTGACCGGGCTGTGGCGGACATTGACCTGACTGTCGGCACGACTTGTTTTGAATAAAGCCCAAACGCTGTCCACGCGCTATGACCCCCGTGAGCTCTCTGATGAGGAGTTGGTCGCGCGCTCGCACACGGAGCTGTTTCACGTAACTCGCGCGTATGAAGAATTGATGCGCAGATATCAACGCACTCTGTTCAACGTTTGTTCAAGGTATTTAGGGAACGATAGAGATGCGGATGATGTCTGTCAGGAAGTGATGCTCAAGGTGCTGTATGGCCTGAAGAACTTCGAGGGCAAATCGAAGTTCAAGACATGGCTATATAGCATCACGTACAACGAGTGCATCACGCAGTATCGTAAGGAACGGCGAAAGCGTCGCTTGATGGACGCGTTGAGTCTGGACCCCCTTGAGGAAGCGTCTGAAGAGAAGGCGCCGGCACCCGAGGAGAAGGGCGGACTTGATCGCTGGTTGGTGTATGTGAACCCGATTGACCGGGAAATTCTGGTGCTACGATTTGTCGCAGAGCTGGAATTTCAGGAAATCGCTGACATCATGCACATGGGTTTGAGTGCTACAAAAATGCGTTACAAACGTGCTCTTGATAAATTACGTGAGAAATTTGCGGGCGAGACTGAAACTTAGTGCGTGGCAAATATCTCTTACGTGTAGGCAAGTTCTGTTAGACTTGTCGCCGAGTTGTCCCCCGGTTTGTGGGACTGCTTTACAATCACCAGATGGGGATTTAACGGATGAAACTGAAAAACACCTTGGGCTTGGCCATTGGTTCTCTTATTGCCGCTACTTCTTTCGGCGTTCTGGCACAAGGCCAAGGCGCAGTTGAAGGCGAGCTGTTCTACAAGAAGCAGTACAACGATAGCGTCAAGCACATCGAAGACGGCTTCAATCCTGGCGCTCGCATCGGTTACTTCCTGACCGACGACCTGTCCTTGAACCTGTCCTACGACAAAACCAACCACACCCGTTCGAACGACGGTACTGGTAACCAGAAGATCAAAGGCGATACCGGCAGCCTGGTTGCCCAGTATCACTTCGGTCAAGCTGGCGTAGACAGCCTGCGTCCATACGTAGAAGGCGGTTTCGGCCACCAGAGCCGTACCAACGTTCAAGCTGACGGCCACAGCGGTCGCGACCAGACTACCTTCGCTACCGTTGGTACTGGCGTGAAGTACTACTTCACCAACAACCTGTACGCTCGTGCCGGTGTTGAAGCTGACTACGGTCTGGACAACGGCAAGTGGGACTACTCCGCACTGGTCGGCCTGGGCGTGAACTTCGGCGGTAACGCTGGCGCAGTTGCTCCAGCTCCTACCCCAGCACCAGCTCCAGAGCCAACTCCAGAGCCAGAAGCTCCAGTTGCTCAGGTTGTACGTGTTGAGCTGGACGTTAAGTTCGACTTCGACAAGTCGGTTGTTAAGCCTAACAGCTACGGCGACGTGAAAAACCTGGCCGACTTCATGGCTCAGTACCCAGCTACCAACGTAGAAGTTGCTGGTCACACTGACTCCGTCGGTCCAGACGCTTACAACCAGAAGCTGTCCCAGCGTCGTGCTGACGCTGTTAAGCAAGTCCTGGTTAAAGACGGCGTTGCTCCTAGCCGTATCACCGCAGTAGGTTACGGCGAATCCCGCCCAGTTGCTGACAACGCAACTGAAGCTGGTCGTGCTGTTAACCGTCGCGTAGAAGCGTCGGTTGAAGCTCAAGCTCAGTAATTACTGAGTGGTAGAAAAAAGCCCGGCTTAGGCCGGGCTTTTTTTTGCCTGGAATTTGCCTCAGGCGCTGACGGCTTGAGCGAGGCAAGCGACTTGCCCCGGGGCCGCGACGCGGCCGATCACCAGGATGGCCGGGCTCTTCAAGGCAAATGCCAGCGCATCTTGATGCATGTGCACCAGTTCGCTGCGGCATTCCCTTTGCTGGGGCAACGATGCATTCTCGATCATCGCCACCGGCATATCCGCTGCCATTCCACCGTCGAGCAGTTGCTGGCGGATTTCCTCCAGTTTCGCCACGCCCATGTACACCACCAGGGTTGTCCCACCTTCTGCCAGCGCACGCCAATTCAGGCTACTGTCGTCCTGGGTATGCGCCGTGACCAGCGTTACGCCGCGACTGACCCCACGCAACGTCAATGGCACCGCGCAATTCGTCGCGCCCGCCAGCCCTGCGGTAATGCCGTTGACCAACTCCACCTCGACGCCCCGTTCCCGTAACCACGTCGCCTCTTCGCCGCCGCGTCCGAAAATGCACGGGTCGCCGCCTTTGAGCCGGACCACGCATTTGCCCTGGCGCGCATAGCGCAGCATCAGGCGGTGGATAAAATCCTGCGGGGTCGACCGGCAGCCGCCGCGTTTACCCACGGTGACCACCCGCGCGTCCGTGCAATGTTCCAACACTGCCGGGTTGACCAAGTCATCAATCAGTACCACATCGGCCTCACACAGGGCGCGTACCGCCTTGAGGGTCAACAGCTCTGGGTCACCCGGACCCGCGCCCACCAGCCAGACTTTTGCATTCATAGAGTGTTCCTCGTCCAGGGATGACGTCAGCGGTGAAAAAGTGAATACAGCAGTACCAAATTGATCAGCATCGACAGCAGCGCCAGGGTGCGCCAGACCTTAATCGGCTCGCGCTCCAGCAAAGGCTTGGGGCGGATGCTCAGTTCCTGGCGGTCAGCCTGTTCCAGCACCCGCAACCATTCTTCGGCGGTCTCGTAACGATGTGCAGGTTGGGCCGCGACTGCCTTCTCCAGGCTGAGGGGCAGCCAATCCGGCAGGTCGGGACGGTAGCGACTGGCGCTGACAGGCTGAGTGAACCGGGGCCGTTGGAAGGCCTCGATTTCGCCGTAGGGGTAATGTCCGGTCAGCAGGTAATACAGGGTGACGCCGACGCTGTATAAATCCTGTTGGGCCGTAGGACGCTCGCCGTTAAAGGCTTCAGGTGCAATAAAGCTGGGCGTGCCCGGCAGCGCATGCGCGCTGTCCTCCGACAGGCCTGGGCAATACGCCAGGCCGAAATCCAACACCCGTAATTCGCCGTCGTCCCCCAGCAGCAGGTTTTCCGGTTTGATATCGCGGTGCAGGATCTGCCGCCGATGCAGCATGCCCACGGCCCGCAGCAAACGCTCGGCAATCGACTGCCACTGCGCCAAGGGCAAGGGGCCTTGATGTTGGAACAGTCCGGCCAGGGTCTGGCCGGAATATTCACGCATCACGTAGTACAAATGCTGGCGCCCGCTGCCGGCATGCACTTCAGGGAATGCCCGCCCCGCAACCCGGCGCAGAAACCATTCCTCCGACAGCAAGGCCTGGCCGGCATCGTGATCATCGTCGCGGCTCAGCGGCAGGGTTTTCAGCAGCCATGGTTGCTGCTGGGCATCGCGCACCCGGTAAAGCAGTGACTGACGGCTTTGCGCCAACACGCTTTCCACCTGCCAGCCTTCAAAATGCTGCCCGGCTTTCAACGGCGGTGGTAGTGGCCATTGCTGCAACTGCACCAGCGCATCACCGAGGGTGGCTGCGCCAAGGGTGTCGACACGCACGAGCAGCGCGCTGGCATTGTCCTGGCTGCCGGCCAGGTGTGCGGCATTCACCAGGGTGTTGACGGCCAATTCCATATCCGTCTGCTCGCGCAGAATCGCCTGGATGCTGTGATCGCCCAGGGTTGCCCACACACCATCACTGAGCAGCAGGAAACATTCGCCTTCACGCAACTGGCCATCCAGAAAATCCACCACCAGGTGTTGATCCAGGCCAAGGGCGCGCTTGAGCACATGCTGCATGCCCGGTTGCTCCCAAACGTGATCTTCGGTGATGCGCTGCAATTGGCCGTCGAGCCAACGATACGCCCGGCAATCGCCGACATGCGCCAGGGTAAAGCGCTGGCCGCGAAACACCAGTGCACTCAGAGTGGTGAGTAGCGGCTGACCACCGCCATTGGCTTGCAGCCAGCGATTCTGCGCGAGCAACAAACGCTCCAGGGCCTGCGCCACGCCCCAGGTTTGCGGCGTGGCGTAGTAATCCAGAGCCAGTGCCTGCAAGGTCGAGCGCGCAGCCAGGCCGCCGTCGGCGCACTGGCTCACGCCGTCGGCGATGGCGCACAGGTAGCCCTTGCTCGCCGCCAGTTCGGCCACGGGTGTGACCACCCGCAACGCGTCCTGGTTTTCCGCCCGAGGGCCAATGGCACTGGCCTGGGCGACGCTCAGTTGCAGGCTCATCAGACCCGCGCAGCCGTCACGGCAGCCGAGCCCCAGGTGGTTCTCCAGCGACGCTTCACGCCGTGCAGGCCGAACCAGGCCAATACGCCCAGGCTGGCGAACAACCACAACGCCATCTGATAGCTGCCGGTACTTTGTTTGATCGCGCCCATGCCGGCTGCCAAGGCAAAGCCGCCGATACCGCCAGCCATTCCGATCAGGCCGGTCATCACGCCGATCTCACGGCGGAAACGCTGCGGCACCAGTTGGAACACTGCGCCATTTCCTGCGCCGAGACCCAGCATGGTGCAGACGAAAAGCGCCAGCGCTGCGTAGGAACTCGGCAGGTTGAAACCCACCGCCGCGATGCAGATCGCCGCTACGCTGTACATGCCCAGCAAGGTGCGAATCCCGCCGAAACGGTCCGCCAACGCGCCGCCCAGCGGGCGCATCAGGCTGCCGCCGAACACGCAGGCGGCGGTGTAGTAGCCGGCTGTCACCGGACTCAGGCCGTATTGGTCATTGAAATAGCCGGGCAGGGCGCTTGCCAGGCCGATAAAGCCGCCGAAGGTCACGCTGTAGAAAAACATGAACCACCAGCTGTCCCGGTCACCCAGGGCCTTGAAGTAGTCGGCCATGGACTTGGCCTTCGGGCGTTCCGGGGCATTGCGTGCCAGCCAGGCAAAGACGATCAGGGTCAGCACCAGGGGGATCAGCGCGAAGCCGAACACGTTGCTCCAGCCAAAGGCGGCCGCCAAAACCGGTGCCAGCAACGCGGCGAACACGGTGCCGGAGTTCCCCGCACCGGCGATGCCCATGGCCTTGCCCTGGTGTTCCGCCGGGTACCACTGGGAGGCCAGTGGCAGTGCAACGGCAAACGAGGCGCCGGCCATACCAAGGAACACGCCCAGCAACAGCGCTTGTTCGTAGCTATGAATCCCGAGTTTCCAGGCGCCGAACAGGGCGCAAATCACAATCACCTGGCCAATCAGGCCGGCAGTCTTGGGCGACAGTTTGTCCGCCAGCATGCCCATCAAAAAGCGCAAAATCGCACCGGCGAGGATCGGTGTTGCGACCATCAGGCCACGCTGCTGAGTAGTCAGGTGCAGGTCGGCGGCAATCTGTATCGCCAAGGGGCCCAACAGGTACCAGACCATAAAGCTCAGGTCGAAATACAGGAACGCGGCAAACAGGGTCGGGGTGTGCCCGGATTTCCAGAAGCTTGATTTCATCACGCACCTCAACGGTTGGGAGTCTTGCAAGAAGGCCAAAACGAAAAAACGCCGCCACCGGGTTCGCGAGGGCAAACCGGGTGTGCGACGTCTTTGTCGGGGTGGGGCAACCGCCGTTGGCTACCTGTGATGAATGCTTAGCAAGAGCTGCGCCAAATCATCCAAGCAGCTCACTCATGGCGATAATCTGCTCCGCCACCTGGATCAGCTTCTGCTGGCGGCTCATGGCCTGGCGGCGCATCAGGGTGTAGGCCTCTTCCTCGTTGCAGTCCTTCATTTTCATCAACATGCCCTTGGCCAACTCGATGCGCTTGCGCTCGGCCAGTTGCTGGTCCCGCGCCTGGAGCTGCGCGCGCAAGGCCTGGTCGCTTTCGAAGCGGGCCATGGCCACATCAAGGATCGGCTGCAGCCGCTGGGCCTGGATGCCTTCGACGATGTAGGCGCTGACGCCGGACTTGATCGCCTGGCGCATCACGTTCGGGTCGTGTTCGTCAGTGAACATCACGATGGGCCGGGGTTGGTCACGGCTGACCAGCACCACTTGCTCCATCACATCGCGCCCCGGTGACTCGGTATCGATCAGGATCACATCCGGGCGCACCGTTTCGACGCGTGCGGGCAGGTCAATGGTCAGGCCGGACTCGTCGATCACGTCAAAACCGGCTTCGATCAGCGCAGTCCTGAGTCGGCCTACCTTGCGTGGGGTGTCGTTGATCAGCAGGATTCGCAGCATGGAGGTCCTCCTGTCAGCGCGAGGCTTGGCGGTGGGTCGGATCGGCCAGCGCATGCAGCCGGAAGCTGCGGGCATAACCGGCGGGGTCGGAACCGTCCCAGACTTTGCCGTCGATCAGTTGGCTGCTGCGCATGTCCTGGTCGTTCGTGGCGATCCCCAGTCCATCGGCTGCCTGGCGATACAGCGCCAGTTGCTGCACCTGACGCGCAACGCCGAGGTAGTCGGGGTCTTCGCGCAGCAGGCCCCAGCGCCGGAACTGGGTCATGAACCACATGCCATCGGAGAGGTACGGCAGGTTTACTTCGCCACCGGCGAAGAAGCGCAGAGCGTGGGGATCCTGCCACTGATTGCCCAGGCCGTCTTCATAGGTCCCCAGCAGGCGCGGCTCGATGCAGTCGAGCGGGGCATCGAGGTAGTCGCCGCCACTGAGCAATTGCGCGGTGGAGCGGCGGTTTTCGCGGCTTTCTTCGATAAACCGACTGGCTTCCAGGATTGCCCTCACCAGCACGCGTGCCGTGTTCGGGTTTTGATCCACGAACGCCTGGGTGCAGCCGAGCACCTTTTCCGGATGATCCGGCCAGATCGCCTGGGTCGTCGCCAGGGTAAACCCTTGGTTCTGTTTGACCGCGCTGGCGCACCAGGGCTCGCCCACGCAAAACCCGTCGATACGCCCGGCTTGCAGGTGCGCAACCATTTGCGGGGGGGGCACCACTACGCTGTCCACATCCTGTAATGGATGAATGCCCTGGCTTGCCAGCCAGTAATACAGCCACATCGCATGGGTGCCTGTGGGAAAAGTCTGGGCGAAGGTCAGTTTTGTTCGGCTTTGGTGCACGTGGCGATCGAGTGCCTCAGGAGTGATCACCCCCAGTTGTTGCAAACCGTGGGACAGGTTGATGCTCTGGCCGTTCTGGTTGAGCCCCATCAGCACCGCCATATCGGTGGGTGCAACACCGCCGATGCCTAGGTGCACGGCGTAGATCAGGCCGTACAGGCTATGGGCGGCGTCCAGTTCACCACTGACCAGTTTGTCGCGCAGGTTGGCCCAGGACGATTGACGCTTGAGGTTCAAGGTCAGGCCATAAGGTTGAGCGAAGCCCTGGGTGGCCGCCACCACCATCGAGGCGCAATCGCTCAAGGCCATGAAGCCCAGGTCGAGGCTGCTTTTTTCCGGTGCATCACTGCCGTTGACCCAGGCCAGCGGGTCGTTCGTCGGGCTGTTGCCAACCGAATCGTTCATCAACACCTACCTTTTCTTTCAAAAAAAAACGTCGTTCCCTCAGATGGCGATGTAAGCCAACGCGGGTAACGACGCCTTTGTCCGTAAGCTCGCGCCGCCGCTGGCGCGTGCTCTGATACAGAGTTCATAGCAAGGCACATGCCACGGCTGGGTGGGTCTGGAGGGTCATCAACTTTCCATCATGATTGAAAGCGGACGGGCTCTCAGTATGGCCGCACCTTCAATGCCCAATCGTCCAGGAACTCTCCACGGTGCACGCCGACTTTCTCGCAACGACTTCCTGCCGCCGGTACTGCCGTGGGTTGTTGTTTTCTGCGCTGTTGCTGGTAAGTGCAATGGCCTGGGGGACGCTTTATCAGGCAAAGGACGAAAGCCTGTATACCGTGCTCACCGCCCTGTCGGAGCCACTTGGGCTACCCATTGTCGTCAGTCGCGAGGTCGCCCGTAAACGCCTCAGTGCCAGCCTGGATTTCGAAACGCCACAGCAGGCCCTGGAGGCGCTTGCATGTGAACAAGGGTTGATCTGGTACAGCGATGGACAGGCGTTGTATGTCTATGACGCTGGCGAGGCAAAAAGCTCTGCGGTCACCTTGCGGCATATTTCCGTCGACAGGCTGCGTAGCCTGATGCGCCGATCGGGCCTTGATGAGTCACGCCATCCCCTGCGTGAAAGTGGAACGCGCACGTTCTATGTATCCGGCCCACCGAATTACGTCGACCATGTGCTGCGCCTGGCCCAGTTGATGGACCGGCAAAGGGGGGATCTGCGAGTGGGCGCGCAGTCCTTTGCAGTCGTCCAGGTGCTTAACGCCGATGTGGTGGACCGACAGTACGGCACGGGTGGCAAGCCGGTCACCGTGCCGGGGATGGCGTCGATGATCGAAACCCTGCTGGCCAGTGAGTACAAGGGGGCGCTCTCGGACAAGAGCCTTGGCGTGATCGCTTATCCGGATAGCAACAGCCTGTTGATCAAGGGCAAGCCGGCCCAGGTGAACTTCATCCAGAAACTGGTGGCGGAACTCGACATCCCCAAGCGAGAGATCGAGGTTTCGCTGTGGCTGGTGGATGTTGAGCGCGACGAACTGAAAAAGCTGGGTCTGGACTGGGATGGGGAAACCCAGGCGTCGGCCTCGCGTGTCTTGGCCCCTTTAGACGACAGCCGCCTCATGGCAAAAATCGGTGCATTGGAACGCCGTCGACGAGCGAAGGTAACCACCTTGCCGGTGATACTCACCCAGGAGAACCTGCCTGCGGTGTTCCAGGACAGCCATACGTTCTATCTGCCAGCCCGCACAGATGACCGCGCTGACTGGAAACCGGTGCGTTATGGCACACAGGTGAGTGTGCTGCCGCGTTTTGCCGAGGCTAACCAGATCGAGATGCGCCTTGATGTCGAAGAAGACCGCCGAATGAGTGTGGCGGAGCCGCGCGGGAAAAACACAGCGGTTGGGCGAGTCGGCGTCAACAGTGTGGTGCGTTTGCCGCCGGGTAGGCGCCTATGGTTGGGCACGTTTCAACGGGAGTCGGAAGGGCGGGGCGCTGGTCGCTCGGCCCAAGTGCGCTTGTTTGTCATCCAGGCCAGGCCGGTGGGCAGCGAATCGAAGGGGCTTGAAGAGACGGGCCAGCCGCCTCCCTTGACGCCTGCGCAGTACCAACATGTTCAGCGTGCGTTTGTAAGACCGCAGCGCGATGTCTCACCGTAACCAAGGTGTTAACCCATGCATCTGGAAATTCTTCTACAGGAACAACTGATCAGCCGCAGGCGGCTGGCTGCCTTTGCGCCCGGGAAGGTGTTGCCATTGATGCCGGAGATCATCCATTGCGTGGAGGTCCGGGTAAATGGGCAATTGTTGGCGTTGGGCGAGTTGGTGCAATTGGAAGACCGGCTAGGGGTTGAGCTGCATGAGGTGTATCAGACGTGGTTGCCTGGAGGAGGGTAGCGAAATGTCCTACGTCGCGATGTAAAAAAGCGCCTGATGTATGGGTTTTTTCCTCGGGCGAGCAGTGAGGCAGGTTTTTATAGTCATGACGTGGGCACATGAGCCAGTGATTGAAATGAGGACGTCAATGTCAGTAGTCGCAGGTCGGGGTAGCGTCATGGATGATGGAGGGACGACGACTTCCCTGCTTTTTGCGCATTGGACTTTGCATGACCATGGTCGCCTGACGGGGGAGGGTTCGGACGTCCAGTTGCCGCCTAAGGAATGGCGGGTGTTACGGCTGTTGCTGGTCTCCGGTGGTGCGTTGATGACCAAGGATCGCTTGTTGGAACTGGCCTGGCCCCAAGAGGAAGTGGCCGAGGAGTCCTTGACCCGCTGCATTTACTCGCTGCGCAAGTACCTTGGTGCCGATAAGGGGTTTATCAAGACGATCTACGGTCGGGGGTATCGTTTCACCTGTCCGGTGAGTGCCGTGTCGGGTCGTGCAGAGCAGGTGTGTTCCGCCTGCGGCCGAGTCAGCCAGGGGGTGTTGAAACGTGGCTAGGTTCTGGAGCAAGGGTTGGCTGCTGGGTGCCTTGATGGTCAGCAATCAAGCATTGGCCTACTGCTGGGAGGAGGCTGCGAGTCAATACAGCATCGAGC
The DNA here is from genome assembly GCF_002269425.1 of Pseudomonas sp. NS1(2017). Classification (NCBI taxonomy): domain Bacteria; kingdom Pseudomonadati; phylum Pseudomonadota; class Gammaproteobacteria; order Pseudomonadales; family Pseudomonadaceae; genus Pseudomonas; species Pseudomonas sp. NS1(2017). The sequence goes on along the minus strand of NZ_CP022960.1, from coordinate 6,298,107 downwards.
CGGAGTTGCTGCAGGCGATCGCCGTCGTGGAGTCGGGTAATCGTGCGCAAGCGATAAATCGCGCCAACCGTAATGGCACGCGGGACATCGGCCTGATGCAGATCAACAGCATTCACCTGCCACGCTTGCTCAAGCAGGGTATTACCGAGGATCGCTTGATCAATGAGCCCTGTCTGTCAATTGAGGTGGGAGCGTCGATCCTGGCCGAGTTCATCCAGCGCTTTGGCTACAACTGGACGGCAGTGGGTTCCTACAACGTAGGGACAGGCTCCGGGCCCGAGCGTGAGGCGTTGCGCCTGCAATATGCACAGAAAATCTGGGCGTATTACCAGCAGTTGGTCGCGCACCGGTACTGACGATTGAGGTTCACGCCTCGCGCGTGCCCCGTCACCCCGGCTATAATCGCCGCCACCTTTCGCCGCCACCGAGTCTAGCCCGCCCATGTATACCCTGGCCCGCCAGTTGTTGTTCAAACTTTCCCCGGAAACTTCCCACGATCTGTCCCTGGACCTGATCGGTGCCGGTGGACGCCTGGGGCTCAATGGCCTGGTATGCAAGGCTCCGGCAAAAATGCCGGTGTCGGTAATGGGGCTCGACTTCCCCAATCCGGTCGGGTTGGCGGCTGGCCTGGATAAAAACGGTGCGGCCATCGATGGCTTTGCACAGCTGGGTTTCGGTTTCGTCGAAATCGGCACCGTGACCCCACGACCACAGCCGGGCAACCCCAAGCCGCGCATCTTCCGCCTGCCGGAAGCCGAGGCGATCATTAACCGCATGGGCTTCAACAACCTGGGCGTTGATCATCTGCTGTCGCGGGTTCAGGCGGCGAAGTACAAGGGCATCCTTGGTATCAATATCGGCAAGAACTTCGATACGCCGGTCGAGCGTGCCGTCGACGATTACCTGATCTGCCTGGACAAGGTCTACGCCCACGCCAGCTACGTGACGGTCAACGTCAGCTCGCCCAACACCCCGGGCCTGCGCAGCCTGCAGTTCGGTGACTCCCTCAAGCAACTGCTTGAAGCGCTGCGCCAGCGCCAGGAAGATCTGGCCGTGCGTCACGGCAAGCGCGTGCCGCTGGCGATCAAGATTGCCCCGGACATGAGTGACGAAGAAACCGTATTGGTCGCCCAAGCCCTGGTGGACGCTGGCATGGACGCGGTGATCGCGACCAACACCACCCTCAGCCGCGTAGGTGTCGAAGGCTTGGCCTATGGTGACGAGGCGGGTGGCCTGTCGGGCGCGCCGGTGCGTGAGCAGAGCACCCATATCGTCAAGGTGCTGGCCGCCGAACTGGCTGGACGCTTGCCGATCATCGCCGCCGGTGGCATCACAGAAGGCAAGCACGCAGCCGAGAAGATCGCCGCGGGTGCCAGCCTGGTCCAGTTGTACTCCGGCTTTATCTATAAGGGCCCGGCGCTGATCCGCCAGTCGGTGGACGCTATCGCAGCATTACCAAAACAGTAGGAATCTGGCTTGCCGACGATGGCGTATCCAAGATCAACGCCGATTCCGAAGGCCTCATCGCCGGCAAGCCGACTCCTACAGGCCCATTAAAAAGGGCTCCATTAAGGAGCCCCCTGGGCCGAAGCCCGCCGCCCGGATGGGGCGTGCATGGTAAGTCGTTACATATTCAAAGGTGGTGTCGGAATAAGTTGCCCTTGATTAGCCGACGGCGTGAAGTTCGTTGAGTCTGTGGATGCCCGCAGTGCCAGTCATACCGTCCCAGTTGTCGCCGCGTCCTTCTCGCCAGCCGTTGATCCAGGCTTGGCGTACCGACGGTAGAGTAAATGGGCAAAGCTCACGGGATTTGCCATGAACGCCATATTGATATCCGCGTAAAAATGCTCTTTCCAACGGATCACGCTTAAGTCTTCTCATAGGGTGTTTCCCTCACTTGTTGACTGTCTTGATATCCTTCGGCCTCGTCCGAGGCCGGGCAGAGTTTTTCTGCCGTTGGTGGGCTCGCTGCCGGCGTGGCGAGCCTATGTGTCGGCGTCGTTACGGCGCCAACCTGTGTTGAGTTCTAACCAATAGGTCACATGGATTCAATGATCGTTTTGTCATAAGCACGTAACGATAACGATGCTATAGCCATAAGCTGGGATGGCTTTTCGCCCCATTTGTATGGCAAACCCAGCTATGATGCACCCTGCAAAGAGGATGGGTTTAATCCTTTAGTGAGAATGCCCGCCCGTTGCAGTCGGTTATTATTCGACGAAGGGTCGGAATATTTCTTTTTGTTACAGCTAATTGTTTATCTGCCCCGTCAATAAAGGCCCAAGCGCCTGTCGGACGGGGTGGGACGGCACATTCGTGCCACGCGAGCACTCTTCAAGAAAAGTGCTTGATTGAAAACCGAGCCGGCGATGCGTCGCCCGTTCATTTATTGCTGAAAAGCCTGGAATGCCCCATGTCGGACCGTTTTGAACTCTTCCTCACCTGCCCCAAGGGCCTCGAAGGCCTGCTGATCGAGGAAGCCGTCGGGCTTGGCCTTGAGGAAGCCCGCGAGCACACCTCGGCCGTGCGCGGCATGGCCGACATGGAAACCGCCTACCGCCTCTGCCTCTGGTCGCGCCTGGCCAACCGCGTGCTGCTGGTGCTCAAGCGCTTCCCGATGAAGGACGCCGAAGACCTCTACCACGGCGTGCTGGACATCGAGTGGGCCGACCACATGGTGCCGGACGGCACCCTGGCCGTTGAGTTCAGCGGTCACGGCTCGGGCATCGACAACACCCACTTCGGCGCGCTGAAGGTCAAGGATGCGATCGTCGACAAGCTGCGCACGCCGACCGGCGAACGCCCATCCATCGACAAGATCAACCCGGACCTGCGCATCCACCTGCGCCTGGACCGTGGCGAAGCCATCCTGTCCCTCGACTTGTCGGGCCACAGCCTGCACCAGCGCGGTTACCGCTTGCAGCAAGGCGCGGCACCGTTGAAGGAAAACCTGGCCGCCGCGATCCTGATCCGTGCCGGCTGGCCACGCATTGCCGCTGAAGGCGGCGCGCTGAGCGACCCGATGTGCGGCGTGGGCACCTTCCTGGTGGAAGGCGCGATGATCGCCGCCGACATGGCGCCCAACCTGAATCGTGAACTGTGGGGCTTCACCACCTGGCTGGGTCACGTCCCGGCGCTGTGGAAGAAGCTGCACGCAGAAGCTGCTGAACGTGCCGCCATCGGCATGAACAAGCCGCCACTGTGGATCCGAGGCTACGAAGCCGACCCACGGTTGATCCAACCCGCGCGCAACAACATCGAACGCGCAGGCCTGAGCCACTGGATCAAGGTGTACCAGGGCGAAGTCGGCACCTTCGAGCCGCGTCCGGACCAGAACCAGAAAGGCCTGGTCATCTGCAATCCGCCCTACGGCGAGCGTCTGGGTGACGAAGCCAGCCTGTTGTACCTCTACCAGAACCTCGGCGAGCGTCTGCGCCAGGCCTGCATGGGCTGGGAAGCGGCGGTGTTCACCGGCGCGCCGGACCTGGGCAAGCGCATGGGCATCCGCAGCCACAAACAGTATTCGTTCTGGAACGGCGCGTTGCCGTGCAAGCTGCTGCTGATCAAGGTCAATCCAGACCAGTTCGTCACCGGCGAGCGTCGCACCCCGGAACAGCGCCAGGCTGAGCGTGAGCAAGCCGCTTACGATCAAGCCCCGGCCGAGCCGCAAGAGCGCCAGTACAACAAGAACGGCAACCCGATCAAACCTGCTCCGGCCCCGGTAGTCGAGCAGGCGCGCCTGAGCGAAGGCGGGCAGATGTTCGCCAACCGCCTGCAGAAGAACCTCAAGCTGCTGGGCAAGTGGGCCAAGCGCGAAGGCGTGGATTGCTACCGCGTGTACGATGCCGACATGCCGGAATACTCCATGGCCATCGACCTGTACCACGACTGGGTCCACGTGCAGGAGTACGCCGCGCCGAAATCCATCGACCCGGAAAAAGCCTCCGCACGCATGTTCGATGCGCTGGCGGCGATTCCCCAGGCGCTGAACATCGACAAGAGCCGCGTGGTGGTCAAGCGTCGCGAGCGTCAGAGCGGCACCAAGCAGTACGAGCGTCAGAGCGCCCAGGGCAAGTTCACCGAAGTCAGCGAAGGCGGCGTGAAGCTGCTGGTCAACCTCACCGACTACCTGGACACCGGCCTGTTCCTCGATCACCGTCCGATGCGTATGCGCATCCAGAAAGAAGCCGCCGGCAAGCGCTTCCTGAACCTGTATTGCTACACCGCCACCGCGAGCGTGCATGCAGCCAAGGGCGGCGCGCGCAGCACTACCAGCGTTGATTTGTCGAAGACTTACCTGGACTGGGCGCGTCGCAACTTCTCCCTCAACGGTTTCTCCGACAAGAACCGTCTGGAGCAGGGTGACGTGATGGCGTGGCTGGAGGCCAGCCGCGATGAGTTCGACCTGATCTTCATCGACCCGCCAACCTTCTCCAACTCCAAGCGCATGGAAGGCATCTTCGACGTACAGCGCGACCACGTGCAGTTGCTCGACCTGGCCATGGCGCGCCTGGCACCGGGCGGCGTGCTGTACTTCTCGAACAACTTCCGCAAGTTCGCGCTGGAGGACAACCTCAGCGAACGTTATGCGGTCGAGGAAATCAGCGACAAGACTATCGACCCGGATTTTGCGCGCAACGCGAAGATCCATCGGGCGTGGAAAATCACCGCACGCTGATCGCCCCTTGTAGGAGCGAGCTTGCTCGCGAAAAACTTGAGAGCGCTGCGTTATCGTTGACGTTCTTCGCGAGCAAGCTCGCTCCTACAGTTCTTTTGGCTGGTCAAATACCGGGTCGATGGCTATAACTTAAGGCCTAGCCAAAGTGACACCCCCCGCACGCTGGCGTTGTGAGTGTTGCCTATGCCGTTGCAAGCCGTTCGCCCGAAAATCCTAGGCTTTATCAGTGAGCAGGCGTCGGCTTGGCTGGTGGCATTGGTGGTGTTGTTGGCTGGGTTTGCCTTGACGGCGATTGTCGCCTGGGCGGCTGCCGACCTCTATCAGCAACAGGTGCGCCAGCGCTTTCAGTTGCTGGTCAATGAGCGCTACACCCGCCTGCAGGAGCGTTTCGAAGACCAGGAGCAACGGCTGAACAGCCTGCGGCGCTTCTTCGTCAACTCCGATGATGTCTCTCGCGAAGAATTCGACGGTTTTGCCCAGCCCTTGTTATTGCGCGCTCGCGCTTACTCCTGGGCGCCACGGGTGTATCGCGAACAGCGCAGCCAGTTCGAACAAGAGGTGTCCAGCCAACGCGGTGCACCCTTTTTCATCCGTGAATTGAATTCGGCTGGCGAACTGGCCCCGGCGCCCGAGCGTGACGAATACGTGCCGGTGCTGTACAGCCAGACCCAAAGCTTGCTGGGCGCCCCCCTCGGTTTTGACCTTCTGGCCCAGCCCCTGCGCCGTTCAACCCTTGAACGTGCGCAAAAGACCGGCAAGCTGGCGGTGTCCCAGCCCATGCAATTGGTGGGGGTGGAGCCGGCCTATGCCACCGGGGTTTTACTGGTCGCGCCGGTCAGCCATTTGCCCACCTCTGATCAATCCCAGAACGAGCCCTACGGCTATGTAATGGCCGTAATCAGCATGCGCCAGCTGGTAGCCGACGGCTTGCCCAAGCCGGACCGGGACAACTTGGTGATGCAGATCATCGACACGTCCGATCTGCAGAAACGCGTGCTCTTCGAGTCCAGCAATGAGGTAGGCAGCAGCGACTTGGTCGGCGCGCGCCGCCTCACGCTGGGTGACCATGTGTACGCCCTGAAACTGCGCCCCAGCCAGGTGTTCGACCAGGCCAACCATTCCTCGCTGACCACCATCCTGACCATGGGCGGCCTGCTCAGCCTGCTGCTCAGTGCCTTGCTCTATGTGCTGGTAAGCCAGCGTCAGCGCGCCGTGAAGCTGGTGGAGCAGCGCACGGCCCAGTTGCGTCTGCGTGAACAGGAATTGCGCGGTGCCCATGGCCAATTGCGCAGCGTGCTGAATGCCGCGACCCAAGTGGCGATCATTGCCACTGACCTGCGCGGTGTGATCAATACCTTCAACGCCGGCGCCGAGCAGATGTTGGGCTTCAAGGCCGATCACGTAGTGGGTACGCACACCTTGGAAAGCCTGCACCTGGCGCCTGAGCTGGAGGCGCGCGCGGCCAGCCTGAGTGTGGCGTTGGGCAAGCGTATTCCCGCCAGCCAGGCGATGCTGGTGGAAAGCCCGGACACCCTGCACGAAGCCCGCGAATGGAGCTTGATCCGCGAAAACGGCACTCAATTGACCGTGAACATGCTGGCCACGGTGTTGCTGGACGACCATGGTTTGTGGATCGGCCACTTGGCGATTTACCTAGACATCACCGAACAGAAACGTGCCTACGAGGCCTTGGCAGCCCGCGACCGCCTGCTCAAGAAACTCAGCGCCCATGTGCCCGGCGGGATCTTCCAGTTCACCCTGGAGCCCCAGGACAACTGGAAATTCATCTACGCCAGCGACGGCATGCGCGACATCTATGAAATCGAACCCAAGGTGTTGCAGCAGGATGCGAATCGAGTGTTCGAGCGCATCCACCCGTTGGATGCGGAACGGGTGCGCGCTTCGATTCGCTTGTCAGCATTGCAGTTGAGCCATTGGCGCGAGGAATACCGCGTGCTGTTGCCGCAACGCGGCCTGCGTTGGATTCGTGGCGAGGCGACCCCGGAAGAGTTACCCGCAGGTGGTACGCTGTGGCATGGCTACGTGTCGGATATTTCCGATCTGAAACGGGTGGAAGAAGAACTGCGTGCGCTGTCCATCACCGACTCTTTGACCGGGATTCATAACCGCCGCTATTTCCAGGATCGCCTCAAGGCCGAAATGGTGAGGCTCAATCGCACCTCGGGTAACTTGTCGGTGATCATGCTGGATATCGATCACTTCAAACGCATCAACGACCAGCACGGGCACGCCGTGGGCGATGGGGTGCTGCAGGAACTGTGCAAACGCATCAGCCAGCGCCTGCGCCGCACCGATGTGTTCTGTCGCCTGGGCGGCGAGGAATTCATGGTGCTGTGCCCGCACACCGATGGCGAACAGGCCTACAGCCTGGCGATGGAATTGTGGACGTCGCTGCGCAGTGCGCCGATGGAACCGGTGGGCATCGTCACCGCCAGCTTTGGCGTGGCCAGCTGGCGGGTGGATGAAGGCATTGACGGGTTGCTGCTACGCGCCGACTCGGCCGTGTATGTGGCCAAGCAGGCGGGCAGGGATCGGGTGGAAGTCGTGGCGAGGGAGCTTGCTCCCGCTGGAGCGCGCAGCGGTCCCGTTCAATAAATCAGAGTACCGGAGCGGCCGCCACTGCCTTCGGCTGACGATACAAATCCAGCAACACCTGATCCAGCACCGACGAAGCGCCCCATGGCTTCGGATCGTTGAGGATCGCCACCACGGCCCAGGTATTGCCGTTGTTGTCGCGGCTGAACCCGGCGATGGCACGTACGGTGTTCAAAGTACCGGTCTTGACGTGGGCTTCGCCGCGCATGGCAGTGGTCTTCAGGCGTTTGCGCATGGTGCCGTCGGTGCCGGCAATCGGCATCGAGCTGATATATTCTGCGGCGTAAGGGCTTTTCCACGCGGCTTGCAGCATGGCCGCCATTTCGCGGGCGCTGACCCGTTCGGCACGCGACAGGCCAGAGCCGTTCTCCATCACCAGGTGCGGCGCGGTGATGCCTTTCTTCGCCAGCCACTGGCGCACCACACGTTGGGCTGCCTTGGCATCGTCGCCGTCGGCGTCGTTGCGGAACTGCGCGCCCAGGCTCAGGAACAACTGCTGGGCCATGGTGTTGTTACTGTATTTGTTGATGTCGCGAATGATTTCCGCCAGGTCCGGCGAGAAGGCCCGGGCGAGTACCTTGGCATCCTTGGGCACTGGCGCCTGGATATCACGGCCCTGGATAGTGCCGCCCAGTTCCTGCCAGATCGCGCGCACGGCGCCGGCGGTGTAGGTGGCGTGGTCGAGCAACGACAGGTAAGTCTGCGAGCTGCAGCCATCGGCCAATTGGCCGCTGACCGTGACCGTCACGCTGCCATCGGCGGCGGTGACCGGGTTGTAGCGCACATCACCGGTGCACTGCTTGGCGTTGGAGACCTTGACCTGGTTGTCGATGCGAATGCTCGCAATTGGCGGTTCGACCGACACCAGCACGCGGCCGGAGTCATTGCGCGTCACAAAACGCAGGGCCTTGAGGTTGACCAGCAGCGCGTCCGGCTTGACCAGGAACGGTTTGTTCTCGTCGTTGCCGTCGTCATTGAATTCCGGCAACAGCGGCTGATTGAAGAAACCACGGTCCAGCACCAGGTCGCCGGTGACTTGCTGCACGCCGTTGGCGCGCAGGTCGCGCATCAGCAGCCAGAGTTTTTCCATGTTCAGCTTGGGATCGCCGCCGCCCTTGAGGTACAGGTTGCCGTGCAACACGCCACCGCTGAGGGTGCCGTCGGTGTAGAACTCGGTTTTCCACTGGTGGTTGGGGCCGAGCATTTCCAGGGCTGCATATGTGGTGACTAGCTTCATGGTCGAGGCCGGGTTTACGGAGACGTCGGCGTTGAAGACAGTCGGCGTGCCCGGACCGTTCAGGGGGATCATTACCAAGGACAACGCAGTGTTTTGCAGCTTGGCTTTGGCCAGCGCCTGTTGAACATTCGGCGGCAGGGTGTTGTTGACGGGGGCGGCGGAGACGGAAAAGGCCAGTGGCAGAATAAGACCGGCGAAAAACACTGAACGCAAAGATTTGATCATAAGAAGTAAAACCCTACTGCTGAGGAGGGTGAAAAAGGCGAGGGGTAAATAAGAAAAATCCCTCAATGGTCATGAAAGTGTCGGCATTATGCCCCAAGGTGGATCCACTTGTAGCTGAACGATAGCTGGAATTCGGCGTTTTTTTACACGCAAAGTGCCGCCTGTCCCAGAGAGTCGGGCAATCGCCGCCTTAAACTGCTAAAGTGCCGCCCGTTATTACTTATGAGGATTGTTCCAATGGCGACTAACCGTTCCCAGCGTCTGCGCAAAAAACTGTGCGTTGATGAATTTCAAGAGCTGGGTTTCGAACTGAACCTGGACTTCAAAGAAGACCTGAGTGAAGAAGCTACCGACGCTTTCCTCGAAGCATTCATCAAAGAAGCCATGGAAGCCAATGGTCTGGGCTATGTTGGCGGCGATGACTTCGGTCTGGTTTGCCTGCAGAAGCGTGGCTCGGTCAACGAAGAACAGCGCGTAGCGGTTGAAAGCTGGCTCAAAGGCCGCAGCGAACTGAAAAGCGCTGAAGTCAGCCCACTGCTGGACGTGTGGTATCCGGAAAAGCCGATCAACGCGGCTAAGTGATACTGAAAAAAACGGCGACCTCAGGGTCGCCGTTTTTTTATGCCTTGCGCCAATTCAGAATCAGCAACGTCAACACTCCCGCCACAATCCCCCAGAACGCCGACCCGATGGAAAACAGCGTCAAGCCAGACGCGGTAACCATAAAGGTGATCAGTGCCGCTTCCCGTTCCTTCGGTTCATTCATGGCGATGCTCAAGCCATTGATGATCGAGCCAAATAGCGCCAACGCCGCAATCGACAGCACCAGTTCCTTGGGCAAGGCTGCGAACAACGCCGCCAAGGTCGCGCCGAACACCCCGGCAATCCCGTAGAACACTCCGCACCACACGGCGGCGGTGTAGCGTTTGTTACGGTCTTCATGAGCATGGGGCCCGGTGCAGATGGCCGCGCTGATCGCTGCCAGGTTGATGCCGTGGGAGCCGAAGGGCGACAGCACCAGTGAGGCCAGGCCGGTGGCGGTGATCAGCGGCGAGGCGGGCACGTTGTAACCGTCGGCCCTGAGCACGGCGACGCCGGGCATGTTCTGCGACGTCATCGCCACCACAAACAGCGGGATGCCGATGCTGATGGTCGCCGCCAGCGAGAAGTGCGGCGTGGTCCACACCGGCGTCGCCACTTCCAGGTGAAAACCACTGAAGTCCAGCAACCCCATCAATCCGGACAATACGGTGCCGATCACCAATGCCGCCAGCACCGCATAACGCGGCGACAGGCGCTTGATCACCAGGTAAGTGAAGAACATCCCCAGTACCAGCCCGGTGCGATGTTGCGCGGCGACGAAGATCTCGCTGCCGATCTTGAACAGAATCCCTGCCAGCAAAGCGGCCGCCAGCGAGGCCGGGATGCGCTTGACCAGTTTTTCAAAGCTGCCGGTCAACCCGCAAATCGTCACAAGGACGGCGCAGGTGATGTAGGCACCGATGGCCTCGCCATAACTCACACCGCCCAGGCTGGTGATCAGCAGTGCGGCGCCCGGCGTCGACCAGGCAATGGTGATCGGCGTGCGATAGCGCAGCGACAGGCCGATGCTGCACACCGCCATGCCGATGGAAATCGCCCAGATCCATGAAGAAATCTGCGCCGTGGTCAAACCGGCGGCTTGCCCGGCCTGGAACATCAGGACCAGGGAGCTGGTGTAGCCGGTCATCATGGCGATGAAACCGGCGACAATCGCCGAGGGAGAGGTGTCGGCCAATGGGCGCAGAGGCGCTTGGGCGGCGTCAGTCATCAAGAGGTGTTCCTTGGCTAGACTACTGTAGGAGCGAGCTTGCTCGCGAAAAACGTCAATGTTGACGCGGGCATACGGGATGGTCGTGGCGCTCGCAGGTTCTTCGCGAGCAAGCTCGCTCTTACAGTGGGATGTCGTTCATGGGAAATCTTGGATTCAAGCCTAAACTCAAACGTAACGACTCATTGCAATACAGCCGACGCCGCAAACAGCCGTACAGTGTGTTGGCGCATCCGGTTGTGTACAATGTGCCCTGTTTTTAGGTGATACTTGCCAGCGACCCGCTGTTGCCGTATTACCGTTAATTCGCCGCCGTTCTCCAAACCCGAGTGCCCATGAACGAACAGTTGCAACCTCTCAAAAAACAACCGCGAGCCGGCAAGGCCGGTCGCAGCGGAACCCAGGACGATATCGTCTACGCGCATATCTTCGAGGCGATCCTCGAACAACGCCTGGCACCCGGCACCAAATTGAGTGAAGAGGCACTGGGCGAAATCTTCGGCGTGAGCCGCACCATCATTCGCCGCGCCCTGTCGCGCCTGGCCCATGAAGGCGTGGTACTGCTGCGGCCCAATCGTGGTGCGGTAGTGGCCAGCCCGAGCGTCGAAGAAGCCCGCCAGGTGTTCCTCGCACGGCGTCTGGTGGAGCGGGCGATTACCGAGTTGGCCGTGCAACACGCCACGGCCGAACAACTGGCCGAGCTGCGCCAGATGGTCAACGACGAGCGCGACAGCTTCTCCCGTGGCGATCGTGGCGCCGGTATCCGCCTCTCCGGCGAATTCCACCTCAAGCTGGCCGAAGCGGCGAAGAACGCGCCGCTGATCAGCTTCCAGCGCAGCCTGGTGTCCCAGACCTCATTGATCATCGCCCAGTACGAAAGCGGCAACCGCTCGCACTGTTCCTACGACGAGCACACCCAATTGATCGATGCGATCGAAGCGCGGGACGCGGCGTTGGCGGTGAACCTGATGATGCATCACATGGACCACATCGACAGCAAGCTCAACCTCGATGAAGAGAGCGCGTCGGATGATCTGCATGCGGTGTTCTCGCATTTGTTGCAGACCAAGAAGCCGGGTCGTTCCTCAATAAAGCTGTAATTTCCCTGATTCACCGGGGACAAAAATGTGGGAGCGGGCTTGCTCGCGAATGCGGTGGATCAGTCAATACATCGGTTGACTGACACTGCGCATTCGCGAGCAAGCCCGCTCCCACATTTGGTTTTGTTGTGTGGCTGAAATTAGCGCTGGTGCACCAGCTGCCCGGCCGCATAGGTCTGCAACACCGTCCGGTCATCCCCCAGCGTCATCAGCACAAACAACGTCTCGGCAATGTTCTTCGCCTGCTTCAGGCGATAGCTCAGCAGCGGCGTCGCGTTGTAGTCCAGTACCAGGAAGTCCGCATCGGTGCCCGGTTGCAACGTGCCGATCTTGTCTTCCAAGCGCAATGCACGCGCGCCGCCCAGCGTTGCCAGGTAAAGCGATTTGAACGGGCTCAACCGCGCGCCCTGCAATTGCATGACCTTGTAGGCTTCGTTCAGGGTTTGCAGCAGCGAGAAACTGGTGCCGCCGCCCACGTCCGTGCCCAAGCCCACATTCAGTTTGTGCTTCTCAGCCATCGGCAGGTTGAACAAACCGCTGCCGAGGAAGAGGTTCGAGGTCGGGCAAAACGCGACCGCCGAACCGGTCTGCGCCAAACGTGCACACTCGTCATCACACAGGTGCACGCCATGGGCAAACACCGAGCGCTCGCCCAGTAGTTTGTAGTGGTCGTACACATCCAGATAGCCTTTGCGCTCCGGGAACAGTTCCTTCACCCACTCGACTTCCTGCTTGTTCTCACTGATGTGAGTCTGCATGTACAGGTCCGGGTATTCCCCCAACAGTTGCCCAGCCAGCGCCAGTTGCTCGGGCGTGCTGGTCGGTGCAAAACGGGGGGTGACCGCGTAGTGCAGGCGGCCCTTGCCGTGCCAGCGTTCGATCAGCGCCTTGCTTTCCTGGTAGCCGGATTCAGCGGTGTCGGTCAGGTAGTCTGGCGCATTGCGGTCCATCATCACCTTGCCGGCGATCATGCGCAGGTCGAGTTTCTCGGCGGCCTCGAAGAACGCATTCACCGATTGCGGATGTACGCTGCCAAACACCAGCGCGGTGGTGGTGCCGTTGCGCAGCAGTTCCTTGATGAAAATATCCGCGACTTCTTCGGCGTGGGCCTTGTCGGCGAACTGGCTCTCGCACGGGAAGGTGTAAGTGTTGAGCCAGTCCAGCAACTGCTCGCCATAGGCGCCGACCATGCCGGTTTGCGGCAGGTGGATGTGGGTGTCGATCAGGCCGGGCGTGATCAGCGCGTCCTGGTAATGGGTGATTTCGATGTCGGCAGGCAGGGTTGGCAGCAAATCGCTGGCATGACCAACAGCACTGATCTGACCGTTTTCGATCACCAGCAGGCCGTCTTCGAAATATTCGTAGGAGGCTTCGATCCCCACTTCAGCAGGGTCGGCGATGCTGTGCAGAAGGGCGGCACGGTAGGCTTTGCGAGTCAAAGGCATGGTGATCTCAATTCAAAGGGCTTGGCTGCGACGTGAAGCCGGCAGCAGTTTGGCAATAGGTTCGGCGCTGGCGGTGTGCTGGCCGAAATTGGCGTTATAGGTGGCGATGATTTCGCCGGCGATGGAGATGGCGATTTCCACCGGCAACTTGCCCTTCACCTCGGTGAGGCCCATGGGGCAGCGCATGCGTTGCAACTGCGCGGTATCGAAACCGCGATCACGCAGGCGGTGTTCGAACTTGACCCGTTTGGTCTTCGAGCCGATCAGGCCGAAGTAGGCGAAGTCATTACGCTTGAGCAGGGCGGCGGTGAGTTCCAGGTCCAGCGCGTGATTATGGGTCATGACGATGCAGTAACTGCCCGTCGGCAGGTCGGCAATTTCGTCGACTGGCTCTTCGCTGACGATTTTACGCACGCCCTGTGGGATATGTTCTGGAAACTCCTGATCCCGCGAATCGATCCAGCGCACCCGGCACGGCAAGCTAGCCAGCAACGGCACCAGCGCACGGCCGACGTGGCCGGCGCCAAACACCGCGATCTGCGCCTGCACCTGGCCCATGGGTTCGAACAGCAGCACGGTCACGCCACCGCAGCACTGGCCCAGGCTGGCGCCCAGGCTGAAGCGCTCCAGATGGGTGTTCTGCTGACCGTGTACGAGCATGTCGCGGGCGATCTGCATCGCCTTGTATTCCAGGTGCCCGCCGCCGATGGTGTCGAAGGTCTGAGCGGCGCTGATCACCATCTTCGAACCGGCGTTGCGCGGCGTGGAGCCGAGCTCTTCGATGATAGTCACCAGCACGCAGGGTTCACCCCGGTTTTGCAGGTCGGCGAGGGCGCTGATCCAGTTGTTCATAGTCACCTCTTGTGGTGTCTGTCAGGCCGTCATCGCTGGCAAGCCAGCTCCTACAGGGGGTGGGGTTGTTTGCAACTGCCGCATTTGTTCGCAGCCCCACAACACCCGCTCCGGTGTCGCCGGCGCATCGATCTTGGGCTGATGGCGGTAATCACCCAAACTCGCCACCGCGTCCTTGATCGCGCACCACGAAGCAATCCCGAGCATGAACGGCGGTTCGCCCACGGCCTTGGAGTGGAACACCGTGTCTTCCGGGTTCTTGCGGTTTTCCACCAGCTTCACCCGCAGGTCCAGCGGCATGTCCGCCACGGCCGGGATCTTGTAGCTGGCCGGGCCGTTGGTCATCAGCTTGCCCTTGTTGTTCCACACCAGCTCCTCCATGGTCAGCCAGCCCATGCCCTGGATAAACCCGCCTTCGACCTGGCCAATGTCGATGGCCGGGTTAAGCGAGGCGCCGACGTCGTGGAGGATGTCGGTGCGTAGCATCTTATATTCGCCGGTCAGGGTGTCGACGATCACTTCGCAACAGGCCGCACCGAACGCGAAGTAGTAGAACGGCCGACCGCGCGACTGGCTGCGGTCATAGAAGATTTTCGGGGTCTTGTAGAAGCCGGTGCTGGAGAGCGAAACCTGGGCGAAATACGCCTGTTGGATCAGCGCCTCGAAGGTGAGGATCTGGTCACGCACGCGCACATGGCCGTTGTGGAATTCCACGTCCGCTTCGCTCACGTCGTATTTGCGTGCGGCGAATTCCACCAGGCGTTGCTTGATGGTTTCGGCGGCGTTTTGCGCGGCCTTGCCGTTCAAGTCGGCACCGCTGGAAGCGGCGGTCGGCGAGGTGTTGGGCACCTTGTCAGTGTTGGTGGCGGTGATCTGTACGCGGTCGATTTCCACCTGGAACACTTCGGCCACCACCTGCGCGACCTTGGTGTTCAAGCCTTGGCCCATCTCGGTGCCGCCGTGGTTCAGGTGGATGCTGCCATCGGTGTAGATATGGATCAGCGCACCGGCCTGGTTGAGGAAGCTGGCGGTAAACGAAATGCCAAATTTCACAGGGGTCAATGCCAGGCCTTTTTTCAGGATCGGGCTGTGGGCGTTGTACAGGCGGATCGCCTCGCGGCGCTCGGCGTATTGGCTGCTGGCTTCTAGTTCGGCAGTCATCTCTTCGAGCATGTTGTGCTCGACGGTCTGGTAGTAGTGGGTGACGTTGCGCTCGGTCTTGCCGTAGTAATTGACCTTGCGCACCGCCAGCGGATCGAGGGCCAGGTGGCGGGCGATGGCGTCCATCACTTCCTCGATGGCGACCATGCCTTGTGGCCCGCCGAAACCGCGATAAGCGGTGTTGGACGCGGTGTTGGTCTTGCAGCGATGGCCGTTGACGGTGGCGTCGCCCAGGTAATACGAGTTGTCGGAGTGGAACATGGCGCGGTCGACAATCGAGTTGGACAGGTCCGGCGAGCAGCCGCAGTTACCCGCCAACTCCAGGTTGATCCCGTGCAGGCGCCCCGTGTCGTCGAAGCCCACGTCATATTCGATATAGAAGGGGTGGCGCTTGCCGGTCATCAACATGTCTTCGACGCGCGGCAGGCGCATCTTGGTCGGCTGGCCGGTGAGGCGTGCAACCACCGCGCACAGGCATGCGGGGCTTGCGGCCTGGGTTTCCTTGCCGCCGAAACCGCCGCCCATGCGGCGCATGTCCACGACGATCTTGTTCATCGACACGTCCAGCACTTCGGCCACCAGTTTCTGCACTTCGGTGGGGTTCTGCGTGGAGCAGTAGACGATCATGCCCCCGTCTTCGGTGGGCATTACCGAGGAAATCTGGGTTTCCAGGTAGAAGTGTTCCTGGCCGCCGATATGCAGCGTGCCCTGTATACGGTTTTTCGCCGTGGCCAAGGCGCTGGCCGAATCGCCGCGCTGGTGGGTGTGGCTGTCGAGCACAAAGTGTTTCTTGCGAAAGGCCTCAACCACATCCAGCACCGGTTCCAGGTCTTCATATTCGATCACGGCGGCCATCGCGGCTTTGCGTGCGGTTTCCAGGTCGCGGGCTGCGACGGCCAGCACGACCTGACCGACGAACTGCACGGTGTCGATCGCCAGCAATGGATCGCCTGGCATCAAGGGGCCGATGTCTTTCAGCCCCGGCACGTCTTCGTGGGTGATGACAATGCGCACGCCTTCAAAGGCATAGCAGGGCGCGGTGTCGATGCTGATGATGCGGGCGTGGGCACGGTCGGACATGCGCGCATACAGATGCAGCTGGTTAGGGAATTCCAGGCGGTCATCGATGTACTGCGCTTCACCGGAAACGTGCTTTGCGGCGCTGTCATGCTTGACGCTGCGACCAACCCCGGAGGTCAGGTCCTGGGCGAACAGTTCGGCCAGTTCAGCCTGGGTTTTAACGACGGCGTGATGGTTAGACATAAGCGGTCACCCGAGTCTCGATGTGCGGCGTTTGCAGCTCAATGAAGTATTTGCGCAGCAGGTTCTGCGCGCTGAGCAGGCGGTATTCCTTGCTGGCGCGGAAGTCCGACAGGGGCGTGAAATCCTCGGCCAGGGCGGCGCAGGCTTTCTCGACAGTAGCGGAATTCCAGGTGGCGCCAACCAACGCGGCTTCGCAGCTCTTGGCGCGTTTTGGCGTGGCGGCCATGCCGCCGAACGCGACGCGGGCCTCGTTGATCACCCCGTTTTCGATCTTCAGGTTGAACGCGGCGCAGACGGCGGAAATATCATCGTCCAGGCGCTTGGAAACTTTGTAGGCGCGGAACAGCGCGTGGCCTTTGGGTACGATGATCTTCTCGATGAACTCGCTGTCCTGGCGCGCGGTGACGCGGTAGTCGATGAAGTAATCTTCCAGCGCCAAGGTGCGGCGGGTTTCGCCTTTGCACAAAACGATCTGCGCGCCCAAGGCGATCAGCAGTGGCGGCGAATCACCGATTGGCGAGGCGTTGCCGATGTTGCCGCCCAGGGTGCCTTGGTTGCGGATCTGTAGGGAAGCAAAGCGGTGCAGCAGTTCGCCGAAATCCGGGTATTCGTGGTGCAGCGCGGTGTAGCAGTCGGAGAGGGCGGTGGCGGCGCCGATTTCCAGGCGGTCGTCGAAGTCGTCGATGCGCTTCATTTCTTCAATGTTGCCGACGTAGATCATCACCGGCAGCGTGCGGTGGAACTGGGTGACTTCCAACGCCAGGTCGGTGCCGCCGGCCAACAAGCGGGCTTGCGGGTAGGCGTCATAAAGGTCGGCCAGGTCGGCGACGGTCAGCGGCACGAGGCAGCGTTTGTCGCCGCTGTTGAGTTCACCGGTTTGCGTCGGCGCAATGGCTTTGAGGCGGGCAATGGTCCCGGCCTGCCGGCTGTCGAACTGATCCTGGGGTTTGTTGCAGCAGGCCTGTTCGGCGGCCGCAAGGATCGGGCGATAACCGGTGCAGCGGCACAGGTTGCCGGCCAGGGCTTCGTGGGCTTTTTGGCTGTCGGGCGCGTCACTGTTCTTTTGCAGGGCGAACAACGACATCACGAAGCCTGGGGTGCAAAAGCCGCATTGCGAGCCGTGGCATTCGACCATGGCTTGCTGGACGCTGTGCAGTTGGCCCTGGTGCTTGAGGTCTTCGACGCTGATCAGTTGTTTGCCGTGCAACGACGACACAAAGGTCAGGCACGAATTGAGACTGCGATAGCGAATCTGCTCGGCGCCCAGATCATCGGTGTGCAGTTCGCCGACCACCACGGTGCACGCACCGCAATCGCCGCTGGCGCAGCCTTCCTTGGTACCGGATTTGCCCAGATGCTCACGCAGATAGTTGAGCACCGTCAGGTTGGGGTCCAGGGCGTGCTCGCTACGGAGTTCCTGGTTAAGTAAAAACTGGATCACGGAAGGCCTCGCAGACTCATTATTGTTGTTAACCGCTTTGCGCCGAATCTAGTCATGTCTGACTTTTCGGTCAACGATTTTCTGACCAGAAGGTCAAGAAAATGCAGTCGCAACACTTTCAATTATGGTCCAGTCTTCTGGAACCGGCGTTTTTGGGGGCTTGTGGGTGTTCATCATTGCTTATTCCGTGCCAAATTCTGAAAGGTGGGCGTAGCGCCATCAGCCAGCCAATGCGCTACACTGCCGCGCTTGTACCGATAGAAGATTTTGAAGGGAAAACATGACGTTCAAGGCGCCGGACAGTCTCGCCGAGCAAATTGCTCACCACCTCGCCGAACGCATCATCCGCGGCGATCTCAAGCCTGGGGAGCGGATCCAGGAGCAAAAGGTCACGCTGGCACTCAATGTCAGCCGTGGTTCCGTGCGCGAAGCCTTGCTGATCCTCGAACGCCGTCACTTGATCGCGATCCTGCCGCGCCGTGGCGCCCACGTCACCGAACTCACGGCGCACAAGGTGCAGAGCCTGTGCACCTTGATGGGCGAGCTGTATATCCTGCTCGGCAACGCGGTTGCCCAAGGCTGGCAGACCCAGGCCGACATGGCGCCGTTCGTGCAGATCCAGCAGCGTCTGGTCACCAATTTCGAGCGTCAGGACATCCGCGCCTTTGTCGAAGAAAGCTTCAATGTGATGCGCGCCGCCTATCCCTTCGCCAACAACCCGTACCTGCAGGAAACCGTCGAGAACCTGCAACCAGCGATGAACCGCGCCTACTACCTGGCGCTGGATCAACGCAAGGCGTCCATGAGCGAGTACCTGGCGCTGTTCGAGCAACTGCTCGCCGCCGTACTGGCCCGTGACCTGCTGCAGATCCGCCAAGTGCTGTCGGCCTACGGCGAGCGCAGTTGCTCGCTGGTCATCGCTGCGTTGGCGGACGCCTAAACGTGCGGCTCAAGTGCATCAAACTGGCGGGGTTCAAATCCTTCGTCGACCCGACCACGGTGAACTTCCCCAGTAATATGGCGGCGGTGGTCGGGCCCAATGGTTGCGGCAAGTCGAACATCATCGACGCCGTCCGTTGGGTGATGGGCGAGAGCTCGGCAAAGAACCTGCGTGGCGAGTCGATGACCGACGTCATCTTCAACGGCTCCACCAGCCGCAAGCCGGTGAGCCAGGCCAGCATCGAACTGGTGTTCGATAACTCCGACGGCACGTTGATTGGCGAGTACGCGGCCTATGCCGAAATCTCCATTCGCCGCAAAGTGACCCGCGACAGCCAGAACAGCTATTTCCTCAACGGCACCAAGTGTCGCCGTCGGGACATCACCGATATCTTCCTCGGCACAGGCCTGGGCCCGCGCAGCTACTCGATCATCGAGCAGGGCATGATCTCCAAGCTGATCGAAGCCAAGCCTGAAGACTTGCGTAACTTCATCGAGGAAGCGGCCGGCATCTCCAAGTACAAGGAGCGCCGCCGCGAGACTGAAAACCGTATTCGCCGCACCCATGAAAACCTCGCCCGCTTGACTGACCTGCGCGAAGAGCTCGAGCGTCAACTTGAACGCCTGCACCGCCAGGCCCAGGCCGCTGAGAAGTATCAGGAATACAAGGGCGAAGAACGCCAGCTCAAGGCGCAACTCTCGGCCCTGCGCTGGCAGGCGCTGAATGATCAGGTCGGCCAGCGTGAAGCGATCATCGGCACCCAGGAAATCAGCTTTGAAGCCCTGGTGGCCGAGCAGCGCAACGCCGACGCCAGCATCGAACGCCTGCGTGACGGTCACCATGACCTGTCCGAACGCTTCAATCTGGTGCAGGGCCGGTTCTACTCGGTGGGAGGCGACATTGCCCGCGTCGAGCAGAGCATCCAGCACGGCCAGCAGCGCCTGCGCCAATTGCAGGACGATTTAAAGGAAGCCGAACGCGCGCGCCTGGAAACCGAATCCCACCTGGGCCACGACCGCACCTTGCTGCTGACCCTCGGCGAAGAGCTGGACATGCTCACCCCCGAGCAGGAAATCACCAGCGCCGCCGCTGAAGAAGCCGCCGCGGCCCTGGAAGAATCTGAAACCACCATGCACGGCTGGCAGGAGCAGTGGGACACCTTCAACCTGCAATCCGCCGAGCCACGCCGCCAGGCCGAGGTGCAGCAATCGCGCATCCAGCAGCTTGAAACCAGCATGGAGCGTTTGGCCGAGCGCCAGCGCCGGATGCAGGAAGAGCGCGCATTGCTGTCCGCCGACCCGGAAGACGCGGCGATCATGGAGCTGAGCGAGCAACTGGCCGAAAGCGAAATGACGCTGGAGGAGCTGGAAGCCAGTGAAGAACAACAAGTGGAGCGCCTGGAGCAATTGCGTCAGCAGCTGCAACAGGCGACCCAAGCGCAGCAGCAGGCCCAGGGTGATTTGCAGCGGCTCAATGGTCGGCTTGCTTCCCTGGAAGCTTTGCAACAAGCCGCGTTGGATCCGGGCACCGGTACGGCGGAATGGCTGCGTAATCAGCATCTGGCCGAACGCCCACGATTGGCCGAAGGCTTGAAGGTAGAGGCAGGTTGGGAGTTGGCGGTTGAAACGGTCCTCGGTGCCGACCTTCAAGCCGTGCTGGTGGATGATTTTGGCGGTTTCGATCTGGCCGGTTTTGCCCAAGGCGATTTGCGTCTGCTCAGCCCGGCCGCCGACGGCACGCGGGTGCCGGGCAGCCTGCTGGATAAAGTAGAGGCCGCGATTGATCTATCGCCCTGGTTGGGCCAGGTCAAACCGGTCGAATCATTGGAGCAGGCGTTGGCCCAGCGCGGCCAGCTCGGCGCCGGTGAAAGCCTGATCAGCCGCGACGGCTACTGGGTCGGCCGCCATTTCCTGCGCGTACGACGCGCCAGTGAAGCCGAAAGTGGCGTATTGGCCCGTGGCCAGGAAATCGTCAACCTGATCACCGAACGCGAAGAGCGCGAAGCCACCCTGGAAAGCCTGGAAACCGAACTGCAAACCCTGCGCGCCACCCAGCGCCAGCAAGAGACCGGCCGCGAACACCTGCGCCGCCTGCTGCAGGACGAAGCGCGCCAGCAAGGCGAACTGAAAGCCCAGCTTTCCGCCAGCAAAGCCAAGGTCGAGCAACTGACCCTGCGCCGCACCCGCCTCGACGAAGAAGTCGCCGAGATGGGCGAGCAACGCGCCCTGGAACACGAACAGATCGGCGAAGCACGCCTGCAATTGCAGGAAGCCCTCGACAGCATGGCGCTGGACACCGAGCAGCGCGAATTGCTGCTGGCCCAGCGCGACAGCCTGCGCGAGCGCCTCGATCGCGTGCGCCAGGAGGCTCGTCAGCACAAGGACCATGCCCACCAATTGGCGGTGCGCCTGGGTTCGCTCAAGGCCCAGCACGCGTCCACGGCCCAGGCCCTTGAACGCCTGGAGATGCAGTCCGAGCGCCTCACCGAAAAGCGCGAACAACTGAGCCTCAACCTGGAAGAGGGCGAAGCCCCGCTGGAAGAGCTGCGCCTCAAGCTTGAAGAATTGCTCGACAAGCGCATGACCGTCGACGAAGAGCTCAAGACCGCGCAGATCGCCCTGGAAGACGCCGACCGCGAACTGCGCGACGCCGAAAAACGTCGGACCCAGGCCGAGCAGCAATCCCAGCTGATCCGTGGCCAGCTCGAACAACAGCGCATGGAATGGCAAGCCCTGACCGTGCGCCGCAAAACCCTGCAAGACCAGTTGCTGGAAGACGGCTACGACTTGCACGGCGTGCTCAATACCCTGACCGCCCAGGCCAACGAGAAAGAAGCCGAAGAAGAACTTGAGCGGATTGCTGCGCGTATTCAACGCCTCGGCGCGATCAACTTGGCGGCCATTGACGAGTATCAGCAACAGTCCGAGCGTAAACGTTATCTGGATGCCCAGGACGCCGACCTGGTCGAAGCCCTGGACACCCTGGAAAACGTGATCCGCAAGATCGACAAGGAAACCCGTAACCGCTTCAAAGATACCTTTGATCAGATTAATGGCGGTTTACAGGCCTTATTCCCAAAAGTTTTCGGCGGTGGCAGCGCTTACTTGGAACTGACGGGCGAAGATCTACTCGATACAGGGGTGACGATCATGGCGCGGCCTCCGGGCAAGAAGAACAGCACCATCCATTTGTTGTCCGGCGGCGAAAAAGCCCTGACCGCATTGGCCCTGGTATTTGCCATCTTCAAGTTGAACCCAGCGCCGTTCTGCATGCTCGACGAAGTTGACGCCCCGCTGGATGACGCTAACGTTGGACGGTACGCACGGTTGGTTAAAGAGATGTCCCAGACCGTGCAGTTCATCTATATCACCCACAACAAGATCGCCATGGAGATGGCGGATCAATTGATGGGTGTGACGATGCACGAACCGGGCTGTTCGCGTTTGGTCGCGGTGGATGTGGAAGAAGCGATGGCGATGGTGGAGTCTTGATCCATGCCGGGACAGAATTTTTATAGCGCGCGGTAAGACGCTTTACCGGTCTGGCGGAAGTGGCAAATGGACATATTTGTTCAAGGCATTTTGACAGACGGTGTAAAGTTATCTTTGGTCGTGCTAGTTTAATGTCAAATTTTCGTATGCGTGGGCAAAACGTCAGTCAGAACATAGAGTTGGCGCCACGTTTTAAAGCGGTTTGCACGTTGCTAAACCCCTTATTTTTCAGCATTTTTTATTAGAGGCACGGGATTACATGGAAATCGGTCTGCGCGAGTGGCTGATCGTCATCGGCATTATTGTCATTGCCGGTATTCTTTTTGATGGCTGGCGCCGCATGCGCGGTGGCAAGGGCAAGCTTAAATTCCGTCTGGACCGCAACCTGTCCAACTTGCCTGACGACGACGGCGCCACCGAGCTGCTGGGGCCGCCCCGTGTGCTGGATACCCATAAAGAACCGCAACTGGACGAGCACGACTTGCCGTCGATGAGCGCGCCGGTGCGTGAAGCCCGCGAGCCGTCTTCCAAGCGTGGCAAGCGCGCCGCGCCGGTGGTGGCCGAGCCGCGCCAGGCCGACCTGGACCTGGACGTTGATGACGGCCCGAGCTTCAGCAGCCGCGACGATGATTTCCCGGATGAAAACGCTGGTAAGAATGCCCCGCGTCAATCCGTGAACGACCAGCCTGCCGCCGAAGAAGTGCTGGTGATCAGCGTGATCTGCCGCGATGCCGCCGGCTTCAAGGGCCCGGCTTTGTTGCAAAATATTCTGGAAAGCGGCCTGCGTTTTGGCGAGATGGATATCTTCCACCGCCATGAAAGCATGGCCGGTAACGGCGAAGTGCTGTTCTCCATGGCCAACGCGGTCAAGCCGGGCACCTTCGATCTGGACGATATCGACCTGTTCAGCACCCCGGCGGTGAGCTTCTTCCTTGGCCTGCCAGGCCCGCGTCACCCGAAACAGGCGTTCGACGTGATGGTCGCCGCAGCGCGCAAGCTGTCCCAGGAACTGAACGGTGAACTCAAGGACGACCAACGTAGCGTCCTGACCGCCCAGACCATCGAGCATTACCGTCAGCGCATCGTCGAGTTCGAGCGTCGCGCCCTGACACAAAAACGCTGAGGATTGCTCCTCGGCGTTGTCGGATAGAATAAGCGCACTAACATATTGAGCAGCTTCGGCTGCTCTTTTGCTTTCTGAGAGAACACCCATGACCGCCGCCCACACCCGCATCCTCGAACTGCGCGCTGAACTGGATCAGCACAATTACCGCTACCACGTCCTCGATGAGCCGAGCATTCCGGATGCCGAGTACGACCGGCTGTTCCATGAGCTCAAGGCACTGGAAGCCGAGCACCCAGACCTGGTCACGCGCGACTCCCCGACGCAGCGGGTCGGCAGTGCGGCGTTGTCGGCGTTCTCCCAGGTCAAGCATGAGATCCCCATGCTCAGCCTCGGCAACGCCTTTGACGAAACCACCATGCTGGAATTCGATCGTCGGGTCACCGAAGGCCTCGACCTGCCGGCCGGCGATCTGTTTGGCGGTGGCGCGGTGGTGGAATACAGCTGCGAACCGAAGCTGGATGGCCTGGCGGTCAGCCTGCTGTATCAGGACGGTGAGCTGGTACGCGGCGCCACCCGTGGCGACGGCACCACCGGTGAAGACATCAGCGTCAACGTGCGCACCGTGCGCAATATCCCGTTGAAACTGCACGGCAGCGGCTGGCCGGCGACCCTGGAAGTGCGTGGCGAAGTGTTCATGTCCAAGGCCGGTTTCGAGCGGCTCAACGCCTCGCAACTGGAAGTGGGCGGCAAGACTTTCGCCAACCCGCGCAACGCCGCTGCTGGCAGCCTGCGTCAGTTGGATTCGAAGATCACCGCCAGCCGACCCTTGGAATTCTGCTGCTACGGCGTGACCACTGATATCAGCGACACCCACATCGGCAACCTGCAACAGTTGCAGAAATGGGGCATGCCCATCAGCCATGAGCTGAAGCTGGCCAAGGGCATCCAGGATTGCCTGGACTACTACCGCGATATTGGCGAGCGCCGTAACAGCCTGCCGTATGAGATCGACGGCGTGGTGTTCAAGGTCAACAGCATCGCCTCGCAGCGTGAACTGGGTTTCCGTGCCCGCGAACCACGCTGGGCCATCGCCCACAAATTCCCTGCCTTGGAAGAGCTGACTGAATTGCTCGACGTGGAGTTCCAAGTCGGCCGTACCGGCGCCGTCACGCCGGTGGCGCGCCTTAAACCGGTCAAGGTCGCGGGTGTCACCGTGTCCAACGCCACCTTGCACAACATGGATGAAGTGGCGCGCCTGGGCGTGATGATCGGCGATACCGTGATTATCCGCCGCGCTGGGGATGTGATCCCACAAGTAGTTTCGGTGGTGCTTGAGCGCCGCCCGGAAAATGCCCGTGCGGTGCCGATCCCCGAGAGCTGCCCGGTGTGTGGTTCCCACGTGGAGCGCACGCAACTGGTCAAGCGCAGCAAGGGCAAGGAAACCGTCAGCGAAGGCGCGGTGTACCGGTGCGTCGGGCGTCTGGCTTGTGGCGCGCAGCTCAAGCAGGCGATCATCCATTTCGTCTCGCGCCGCGCCATGGACATTGATGGCCTGGGTGACAAGACCATTGAGCAATTGGTCGATGAAAAGCTCATCGGCTCACCGGCCGACCTCTACAAGCTCAAGTACGAACAGATCATCGACCTGGAAGGCTTTGCCGACATTTCCAGCAAGAAGCTGATCACCGCCATCGAAAACAGCAAATCCCCGACCCTGGCGCGCTTTATCTACGCCCTTGGCATTCCCGACGTCGGCGAGGAGACCGCCAAGGTGCTGGCGCGCTCCCTGGCCTCCCTGGAGCGCGTGCAGAAGGCCTTGCCGGAAGTGTTGACGTACTTGCCGGACGTGGGCCTGGAAGTGGCGCATGAGATTCATAGTTTCTTTGAAGACAGCCATAACCAGGACGTGATCGGCGCGCTGCTGTCGCCGCAGGAGTGCGGCCTGCAACTGCAGGATCAGGGCGACCTGAGTGCTGAATTCGCCGCCAGCACCACCCTGGGCGGGTTGCTCGACAAGCTGCACGTACCGAGCGTCGGCCCGGGCGCTGCGCAGAAGCTGGCAGACAAGTTCGTCACCCTCGAAGGCGTGATCAAGGCCGACTGGCTGGACATGCGCCAGGCCCTGCCCGAGAAACAAGCCAAGGCTGTGCGCGAGTTCTTCGATAACGCCGACAACGCCAGCCGCGCCCTGGCCATTGAGCAGCAGCTCAAAGACTTCGGCATGCATTGGAACAGCGAGAAGAAAGTCGTCGAAGGCTTGCCGGAGGCGGGGCATACTTGGGTGCTCACTGGCTCCCTGGAGCTGATGAGCCGCGACGTGGCCAAGGAAAAACTCGAAAGCCTCGGCGCCAAGGTGGCGGGTTCCGTGTCGGCGAAAACCCACTGCGTGGTGGCGGGGCCGGGTGCGGGTTCCAAGCTGGC
Organism: Pseudomonas sp. NS1(2017); assembly: GCF_002269425.1. NCBI lineage: Bacteria > Pseudomonadati > Pseudomonadota > Gammaproteobacteria > Pseudomonadales > Pseudomonadaceae > Pseudomonas > Pseudomonas sp. NS1(2017). The sequence continues at coordinate 6,272,361 of NZ_CP022960.1, read as the reverse complement.
CAAGGCCAGCGAGCTGGGCCTGAAGGTATTGGACGAAGAGGCTTTCGTCGCCTTCCTCGCCAAGCACAACATCACCGTCTGAACCGATCCCACTGTAGGAGCGAGCTTGCTCGCGAAAAAC
>NZ_CP022960.1:6245713-6272140 GCF_002269425.1 Pseudomonas sp. NS1(2017) | reverse complement strand
ATCGTTGACGTTCTTCGCGAGCAAGCTCGCTCCTACAGAAGGCATGTTGAACGATCGGTAACGGGAAATGATCTAGTCTCAGTCACCCAGGGAGAGATCGCCATGTTCCGCTACTTCGAGCAACTCAGTTCGCGCATTGCAGCACCCTTCGTAGCCGGCAGCTCCCGCGACAGCAAAGTGTGGCAGTGCCGTTGTGGCCAATCGCTGTTCTTTCGCAACAGCCAGTGCCTGGCCTGCCAGGCCCTGCTGGGCTATCAATCCCAACAAAGTCGGCTCGCCTCCCTGCAACCCGGCCCGGTCGAAGGCACCTGGCTTCAGGACGGCAACCTCGACGCCGGCGCCTTCCGCCGCTGCGCCAACCTCGACACCCCGGCCGCCTGCAACTGGCTGATTCCGGCGCACAGCACCGCGCCGCTGTGCGTGGCGTGCAGCCTGAACCGCACCATTCCTGACTTGTCGATCCCGGAAAACCACGAGCGCTGGCGCAAAGTCGAAACCGCTAAGCGTCGCCTCGTCGCGCAACTGATCAGCCTGGGTTTGCAGGTGGTGCCCAAAAGCGTCGACGAAGATACCGGCCTGGCTTTCGACTTTGTCGGCATCGATCTGGAAGGCAACGCGCCAATGACCGGTCATGCCAACGGCCTGATCACCCTGGACATCAAGGAAGCCGACGACGCCCACCGCGAAAAAGTCCGCGTGCAAATGCGCGAACCTTACCGCACCCTGCTCGGGCACTTTCGCCATGAGGTCGGCCATTACTACTGGGACCGCCTGATCGCCAATACCCATTGGCTTGAACCGTTTCGCCACTTGTTCGGCGACGAACGCGCCAGTTACGCCGACGCTCTCGACCAGCACTACCAGAACGGCCCACGATCGGACTGGCAGCAAACCTGCGTCAGTGCCTACGCCACCATGCACCCCTGGGAAGACTGGGCCGAAACCTGGGCGCACTACCTGCACATGATGGACGCCGTCGACACCGCCCTCGGCTTTGGCATGAGCGCCCGCGAGATGGACCTGGATTACCAGCCATTCCCGCTCACCACCCTCTACGACCCCGAACACCCCGGCGGCGTGGCGTTCCTGTCGTTCGTCAACGCCTGGATCGAGCTGGCCGGCATGCTCAATGAACTGTCGCGCAGCATGGGCCAGCCGGATTTCTATCCCTTCGTGCTGCCACCGGCGGTGATTGCCAAGCTGCACTTCATCCACCTGGTGATTCAGGAAGAAGGTGGCCGAGCAGACGAAGCCGTTCTTTTGTAGGAGCGAGCTTGCTCGCGAAGAACGTCAACGATGACGCAGTGTTCCTGGTTTATCGAGACGCTCTCTAGTTTTTCGCGAGCAAGCTCGCTCCTACAGGGAATCATGCGAAACCGCCAGTCAAGTGCTTGAACCATCGAATATTTTTAATCCGGCCCGAACGGTTGTAACTTCCGATGAGATCGGTACAATGGCCCCGCTTGCCGAGAGGCAGGCGTCGTTATGGTGACCCCATCGGTCCCCCCGCAACGATTACCCGTGAACCTGGTCAGAGCCGGAAGGCAGCAGCCACAGCGGGAACATTGTGTGCCGGGGTGTGGCTGGTGGGGTTGCCTCCATAACGCTCTTCCTTGCAACACCTCCTCAAAATCAATTCAAAAAATGCTTTCAAGCCATCTGCCATCGGGCAGTCCATGGCGGCATACTCCAGTGCCTGGCATCCGGAGACAATACACGTGGAAAAAGTCGACGACCTCACGCGCGAAAAGCTGCGGGAGTGGCAGATGCGGCGTCTGGAGATCAAGGACCGCATTCAATCCCATCCTGAACAGACCCTGGAATTGTCGCGGGTGCTGGACCTTATGGACGACGAGCACGCGGAAATCCTCAGCCAGGCGGAAATGATCCGGACGGGGGAGGTGGCCAATGAGCCCGCACCGCCCGCCGATCCAGCGCCGCCGTCTCTTACGGGCGCCTATACGCTGCAATTGAATGTAGCCGCACAGAGTGCCGAAGACCTGCGCCGGCTGCTGGATATGGCGGTCTTCGAACTCCAGCAGCAGGTCAGCGCGATGGCCGCTACGGCTGACGCAGGCCCTCATTGCGGCGGTATGTCGGGCTCCCTGGGGGAGTATCGGTTTGAACTGGACGGTCAGGGCAATGCCTGATTCCCTGGCGGCGAGGCGTTATGCAACCGGAACACTTTGATTTATCCAGCCCCGTCTTCCTGCCTGTCACGGAGGAAACCTGCACGGCCCTGCTTGGCGCTGACGCTGCCACGGCCCTGGTCGGTCTGACAGACCCGGAGCTGGCCGCGGTGCTGGTTATCCAGAACCTGGCCCAGGCGGCGGAAAAGGACCTGACCTGCGCGGGTGCCGAGCGCATCTTGGCCAAGTTGCTCGATTGGGCAGTGGAAACCCAGGCAGAGGGCGCCGCCACGTTGTTGCCCGAAGCCCAGCGGCTGTTCGATCCACGCAAGTTGTACTTCGGCTTCAATGCCCTTAAAACCGTCAATCTGCGCCTGCTCTCGGCTGAAGAAGTCGCGGCGCGGGATTACCTGCTGCCTACGGGTAAATGGGATATCGGCTACAAGGTCCGCCATTTGCGCAGCAACGATCCATTCAGCCAGCAGATGGTCACGCCCCGGCACCGCGAGCGCTGGCTCAGCCCGGCGCAGGACAAGCTGGTGCGGACCTTTCGCGCCAACCTGAACGAAGACCTGCATGTCCAGGGCTATGCCGGCATCGGCAAGAGCCACCTGCTTGGCGCCTTGATGGAGTGCCTGCGGCCCGCCCAAACCTTGATACTGGCGCGCACCGGAGCAAAACTCGCCACCCTGCGTGAACGCATGGGGCTGGCCAAGGACAGCAAGACCGGTTCGACCTTTGCCGCCTTCGCCAAGGCGCTGTTGCAGGGGCAGCGCCCCTCCGCCCAGGCCGCGCCAGCCCGGTTGCCCGGCAAACACGAAGTCTCCCAGACCTTGAATATCCATGGCTGGCGCGGACACGATGGCGCGGCCACGCTCGATATCTGCCTGAAGGTGCTCGACAGCTATTGCCACTCCAACCATCACAGTCTGTCGGCAAGGCATTTGCCGCATTTCAAACAGCCTCTGTCCAGCGTGGATGCCCAGGCGTTGCTGGAGTACTCCAGCCGGTTGTGGACGTACGTTCAAGCCAACCCGCAATGGGCCGGTCAGACGGCCTTCGCAGCCCTGTTGCTGATCAAGCGCGCGAGCCTCGATGGATGCGTGGTGCCGACTCGCTACACCCATGTGCTGATCGATGAAAGCCAGGACATTCCGCCTTCGTTGTTGCAGATTATCGAGCGTGGCCGGCAAGTGCTGATCACCCTTGGCGATGAGTACCAGTTGGCCAGCGGTGTAATGGTCAGGCGCAAGCGCGAAGTCCGGCACACCGACATCAATTACTCCGTGCGCTCGGGCCGCAACGTCGAGCGCCTGGTCAACCCGCTGATCAGCGTGCACTCGCAGAAGGGCAAGACACCCTTCGAAGGCGCGCGGGATGCCGACGTCGGCATTGAGCATTACCCTCAGGGTTTCGTGCCGCCCGAAGGCTGCGTGGTGTTGACCGCGTCCCCTTGGGACACCATGAAATGGGCCATCCAGTTGCAACAGGCTAACTGCCCATTTGGCTTCTTCGACAGTGCTGCGCAGCAGGATCTGCAGCGCTTCATGATCAGCGTCATCGCGCTGTTCAAGCCAGAGTTCTACAGCAACGAGCACAACGACAACGGCCCCCATGCTTACTTCAGCGACATGGACGACTGGCAACAGGTGCGCGATGCCAGCCAGTACGACGAGTCGTTCCTGTGGGTCGAGAGCGAGTTGGAAAAAGGTTTCAACGTTGCCGATATCACGCGCTTGAACCGCCTCAGCGGTGTCCCCGGCAAACGCTGCCTGCTGATGTTGGCGGAGGAGGCCGGCGGCATGGAGTTCGACCGGGTGCTGCTGACGCCCGAACTGCTGACCAACGTGAAGTTCAAGGACGCCTACGCATTCGACCAGCGGCTGTGCGCGGTATACATCGCGATTTCCCGGGCGCGGGTGCAGCTTTACCTGCCTTACGACGTGGTTGAGTGGATTGATTTCCACACGTATCAGAAAACCCGTGAATTTCACGGTTACTGACTTATTTAATTCGGCTGTTTCACAACTTTCAGCGGTCGCTCTGGACAACCTAAAACCACCTTGTTAGTTTCCGCCAGCCACTTGTTTCAGAGTATGACAAGGGTGTGGAATTGATATTGAAGTGCTATCACTTCTTTAACTAACAAGGATGTCTGTGATGAAAAGCCTGCAAGGGTTGCCCCGTCTTATCAGTGCTTCGGTAGGCGCGCCCGGTAAAGCCCGCAACTTGCCTTCCGATGTGCAGTGCATCCAATATTTATTCAATCTGATCATTCCCAAACTGGGCTTCCCACTGGCCGAAAACGGCAAGTGCGACGGTCAGTTGGTGCAGTGCATCAGCCAGTATCAGTTCCGTCATCTCAAATACGCGCACCCCGATGGTGTGATCGACCCGACCGGTAAAACCTTCAACAGCCTGATCGAAGAGGCGGTGAAGGTACCGGTGAAGGCCTTTCCGAGTATGCGTATTCCAAGCTTTCTGAATGCATTCGGTAACAACCAGGGTGACGCGGTGCAAGCCACCGTCAACGTGTACCTGGACCGTATGCGGGCAATGATCGAGGCTGAGCGGCGCAATCGCCAATTGATGCTGCAGGCCACGTGCGATGGCGGCATGACGCTCACCGATACGGATTTTCAGAATGCCGCCAAGCAGTTGGGCAACGGCATTTCGGTGAATGTCATCAGGGCCTTCGCCACGGTGGAGTCCGGTGGTCGCTCGGGTTTCGGGCCGGCCAAGTTACCGATCATTGCGTTTGAAGGTCACCAATTTCGCAAGTACACCAAGCATATCTACGACCAGGCGCATCCGCTGCTTTCGTACATCTATGTGAGAAAGGCCGGGCCGCAGTGGCAGGTCAATAACAAGGACCAGGTCAAGGCCTGGGAAACCATGGCCACTGCATTCGCCCTGGACCAGGAAGCGGCGTTGATGTCGGCGTCGTGGGGCATGTTTCAGACCATGGGCTTCAACTACGCCTCATGCGGTTACAAAACGGTGTTTGAGTTTGCCGCGGCATTAAAAGTGAATGTCGGTAACCAACTGAAGGCGTTTCTCGCGTTTTGCGCTAACAGCCCGGCGTTGATGACGGCCATGAAAGCCAAGGATTTCACTTCGATGGCCCGTAACTATAACGGCAAGGACTACGGCAACTATGACGTCCTGATGAAAGAAGCCTACGAGAAACTTGAAGGAAAAAAATAAGATGATCCGTTTTCTAGCAGTGGGTGTGTTGTCGTTGTGCGCCGTTGTCCCCGCATTTGCCGGTTCGCCTGCGTTGCATTCCGGAAAATACGAAGGGCTGATGCTGGCGGTGACGCCTGAGCATCAGGTGGAAGGCTATTACGCGGAAGAGATGGGCGAGGGCGTTACTCGCAGTTGCACGTTCTACCTGCAAGGCAAGCCCTCAGCGCTGACCACCTGGAACGACAATGCCTACCCCGGCAGCGTGGCGCCTTCCTCGGACGGCGTGACCCTGACCGTGGAACAGGGTCGCCAGCATCCCGGTTGCTTGAGTGTTCTGATGCCAGAGATCGCCACCGGCCTGGACCTGACCCAGACCGCCAACAAAAAGTGGATCGGCCTGGTGCAGGTATCCGCTGCCAAGGCTTACCTGCTGAAAACCCCAAGTGCCAAGGCCGCCAAGCGACCCTACATCGTCAAGAATGACGTGGTCGGTGTGCTGGCTTTCAAGGATGGCTGGGCCCAGGTCGAGTTCATCAATGCCGATGACCGCTCGTTTATCGGGTGGATCAGCCAAGATCAGTACAGCCGTTTGTCAGCCCCAAAAAGCTGATCAGCCAAAGGTCTCACGCAACAACCCGGCAAACGCGTCCCGCGCCAGATGCCGCTGGGTGTCCTTGTGCCAGAACAGCAGGTTGTCCACCGCCTGCAGTTCATCGAACCGGTACGACGCCAGCTGATTGGCCTGCTCATAGCGGGCCAGGATGCCTTCCGGCGCCAGGGCGACGCCGATCCCGGCACTCACGCAACCAATGATCGTGCCCCAACTGGCATAGCTGGCAATGGTCGGCTTGAAGGCATGGGGCTTGACCCAGTTTTCCAGCGCTGCCCGATAGGGGCAACCCGGCGGCCATACCAGCAAGGTGCGGCCAGCCAGGTCTTCGGCGCTGCGGATCGGTTCGCTGGAGGCGCTGGCGATCAGCACCAGGCGCTCGCTGTAGACCACGCTGTGTTCGAGCTTTGCGCGTTTGTTGCCGGCGGCCACCAGCGCGACATCCAGGCGATGGTGTTGCAGGTCATCGAGCAACTCGCCCCAGGCGCCGGTCACCAGTTCCAGGCTGACATCCGGGTAGCGTCGGTGATATTCCGCCAACAGCGGCGGCAGACGGCCACTGGCGCTGGACTCCACCGCGCCGATGCGCAAGGTGCCGCGGGGAATGGCGTTGGCGTCCACGGCGCGTTTGGATTCGTCCACCAGGGCCAGGATACGTTCGCAGTATTCGAGGAAAATCTCCCCCGCCGCGCTGATCGCCAGCCCACGCCCGGCGCGGATGAACAGCGGCGTGCCCAACTCGCTTTCCAGTTGCTTGATGCGCGTGGTGATGTTGGACGGCACGCAATGCAGTTGCACGGCGGCCTGGGCCACGCTGCCGGTTTGCGCCACGGCTCGCACCATTTTCAGTTGGGCCAGTTCCATTGCTCAGTTCCAGTGATTTCAGAAGTCAGAAACGGTTAATTGTCTTACGCCTTGTGCGGGCCAAGACTGACGGCATTCCTTCTCAGTTTTCGGATGCCGTCGATGAACACCCCGTCACCCCTGAAGCTTACGCTAGTCATCGCCAGCGTCATCCTCTGTTGGGCCTATTCGCCGATTGGCGTGCACATGGGACTGCACAGCTACAGCCCTGGCCAACTGGCGTTGCTGCGGTTCTTGATCGCCTCGGTGTTCATGGCCGGTGTGGCGCTGGTGATGGGCATTGGTCGGCCACGTATGCGGGATCTGCCGTGGCTGCTGGTGTTGAGTTTTTTCGGGGTGTTCCTGCATCACACCAGCCTGAATTACGGACAGCAATTCGTGACGGCGGCGGCTTCCAGCGTGCTGGCGCAATCGGCGCCATTGTTCAGCGTATTGATCGCGTTTTTCTGCTTGAAGGAACGGGTCAGCCTCTGGCGCTGGAGCTGTGTGTTGCTCGGCCTGCTGGGTGTGCTGGTGGTGATCTGGGGTGATCATGGCATGGGCGATATCGACCCGCGCGGCCTGTTGATTCTGCTCGCGGCCGTGTCGTGGAGCCTGTATTTCGCCATCCAGAAACACTACGCCCATCGCTATAGCCCGCTGACGATGGCGTGCTACATGGTGTGGGCGGGCACCTTGATGCTCTGCGTGAATCTACCGGGCCTGCCCGCTGCCGTGATGCAGGCGCCATTGCCGGAAAACCTCGCGGTGCTGGTGCTCGGGATCTTCCCCAGTGCCCTGGCGTACCTGGCCTGGGGTTATGTGTTGAAACATGTCGAGGTCAGCCGTGCCTCGGTGGCGATGTACCTGATCCCGCCCGTGGCCATGACGATGGCGGCGACGCTACTGGGTGAGCACATCGCCCTGCAAGTGGTGCTGGGCGGTGTGATCGTGTTGGCCAGCGTGGCTGCCATCAGCCTGGAAGGGCGCTGGCGGTCAGTCGCTCAGGCAAAACGCGCGCAGGCGGTGGCCGTCGAGGTCCTCGGCGACGAAGGTGTAGCCGAAATCCAGGGTGGTCGGTGACTGGGTGATCGTCGCGCCGCGCTCTACCCACAGATCGTGCAGGGCATCCACCGCGGCCTTGTCGGCCAGGGACAACCCCACTTCGCCGCCACCGCCCGTGAGCTGCGCTGCCGGCTGCACGGTATGGCGTGACCACAGTCCCAGCTTCACGCCATTGTCGAGAATGAACAGGGCGAACGTCGGGTTGAGTTCCACCGGCGGCTTGTCCAGCAGGCGGCTATAGAAGTTGGCACTGGTGGCCGGGCTGTCGACGTAGAGCAAAAAGTAATGGGCGACGGTGTGCATGCGGGCTCCTTGGAAGCGTGTGTGGTGAGGGAGCCGAGTCTATAAGGCGGTGCTGTCAGTTCCTGTCAGGAGTCTCACCGGTGTAGAGCTGGATGATCTGGTCGATCTCACCCGACATCTTCATCCGCAACAAGGTGCGCAGGATCAACTGCACCGGCACGTTCGGGTCATTGCGCACGGTGCAGCCCAGGTTCTGTTCATCGATCACGGCCACCTTGTGCAGGTGTTTGCCCACCGGCATTCGCTGGTTGAAGCGGTCGAGTATCCATTCATTGATTACCGCGAACTTGAAACGTCCGGCCACCAGTTTGTGCAGCACCTGCTCTTCGCTGCGCGCATCGTCGCGGCTGAGTTGGCCGCTGGCAAACAGCGGGTCCAGGGTGGCGTAGCGGTAATTGAGCACGGTGCCGATGGCTTGTGGCGCGAGCGTGTCGATGTGTATGGGCTGCGGGGGGATGTGGGTGCTGACCAACAGGTTGCGCTGCACCATCAGTGGCACGCTCCAGGTGTAGTCGCCGGATTGGTCGTCGACCCAGGCCTGGGTGACATAACAGCGCACATCGATATCACCGTGTTCCATGGCGCTGGAGATGCGCGCCCGGGCCAGTACATGGAATTGCGCAGGGTGGCTGACCTGGGTGGCCAGGCTTAACATCACGTCATACAAAATGCCCTGGGTAGGCCGGCCGTCCTCCAGTTGGACCATGGGCATCGCCCAACTGTCGGAAACCGAGAAGCGCAGCGGTGCGGGCGCTGCAAGGCTGGTCGTGGCAATCATCCATAAAACGCCCAGGACTGCGCGCATAAGCTCTCCGGGTTCAGGCCTTTTCGGGGCCAGTCACATGAGCTTAGTCAGATTAGGCAAGCGTGCCGGATGCAATTTCCCCCTTGCTCCGCTAGCATTACCGGCTTCTGTTTCCCAGTTGCGACGGTTTTCGATGAGTTATCAGGTTCTTGCACGTAAATGGCGTCCGCGCTCGTTCCGCGAAATGGTCGGCCAGACCCATGTGCTCAAGGCTCTGATCAATGCCTTGGACAGCCAGCGGCTGCACCACGCCTACCTGTTCACCGGTACGCGGGGGGTGGGCAAGACCACCATTGCGCGCATCATCGCCAAATGCCTGAACTGTGAAACGGGTATCACTTCAACGCCGTGCGGCACCTGTTCCGTGTGCAAGGAGATCGACGAAGGGCGCTTTGTCGACCTGATCGAGATCGACGCCGCGAGCCGTACCAAGGTCGAAGACACCCGCGAGCTGCTCGACAACGTGCAGTACGCGCCGAGCCGTGGCCGCTTCAAGGTCTACCTGATCGACGAAGTGCACATGCTCTCCAGCCATTCCTTCAACGCCCTGTTGAAAACCCTGGAAGAGCCGCCGCCCTACGTCAAATTCATCCTGGCCACCACCGACCCGCAGAAACTTCCTGCAACGATTCTGTCGCGGTGTTTGCAGTTCTCCCTGAAAAACATGACCCCCGAGCGGGTGGTCGAGCATTTGACCCATGTGCTGGGCGTCGAGAACGTACCGTTCGAAGACGACGCGCTGTGGCTGCTCGGCCGCGCTGCCGATGGCTCGATGCGTGATGCCATGAGCCTCACCGACCAGGCCATCGCCTTTGGCGAAGGCAAGGTCATGGCCGCCGACGTGCGCGCCATGCTTGGCACCCTCGACCACGGCCAGGTATTCGACGTGCTGCATGCGCTGATCGAAGGCGACGCCAAGGCGTTGCTCGAAGCCGTGCGTCACCTGTCGGAGCAAGGCCCGGACTGGAATGGTGTGCTCTCGGAAATCCTCAATGTGTTGCACCGCGTTGCCATCGCCCAGGCCCTGCCTGAGGGTGTCGACAACGGCCATGGCGACCGCGACCGTGTATTGGCCCTGGCCCAGGCGTTGCCGGCCGAAGATGTACAGTTCTACTACCAGATGGGCCTGATCGGCCGCCGCGACCTGCCCCTGGCGCCCGACCCGCGTGGTGGCTTCGAAATGGTGCTGTTGCGGATGTTGGCGTTCCGGCCCGCCGATTCGGCCGATGCGCCGAGACAGCCGCTAAAGCCAGTGGGGATCAGCCAGGCCACAGTTGATTCCGCCAAACCAGTGGCTGGCGCAGCGGTTGTCGCGCCAGTGGTTGCTGCGCCTGCGCCGGCCGCTCCGGTGCCCGAGCCTGAGCCTGTGGTCGCTGCGCCGGTGCCCGAGCCGGATCCCATTGTCGAACCTGAACCGGTCGTAGACCTGCCTTGGAATGACCCGGTAGACGCTGAAGTCGAAGTCGAGCAAGTGCCCGCCGTGGAGCCCGTGCTGGAAACCACCGCCGAGCAGCCCGAGCTGACCCCGATGCCCACGCCGACCCCGGACAGTGTGGTGCCGGACGCGCCTGAATGGGTGTCCGCGCCGGTTCCCGAGCCGACCGTGGCCCAGGTGGAAGCCGCCACGCCGGGCATCGACCTCGACGACGAGCCGCCGCTGGACGAGGACTACATCGAGCCGGACATGGATTCGGCTTACAGCTACCTGGACGACCTGGCCAGCGAACACACCGCCGAGCCGGTCCCTGAACCCGAGGCGGAACCCGCTGCCGCGCCGGCCACTGGCCTGGCCTTGCAATGGCTGGAATTGTTTCCGAAGCTGCCGATTTCCGGCATGACCGGTAGCATCGCCGCCAACTGCACCCTGATTTCCATTGACGGCGATCACTGGTTGTTGCACCTGGACCCGGCCCACAGCGCCCTGTTCAACGCAACCCAGCAACGTCGCCTGAATGACGCACTCAACCAGTACCATGAGCGTACGCTGACCATTACCATCGAGCTGATCAAGCCGGAGCAGGAAACCCCGGCCCAGGCCGCGACCCGCCGGCGTATCAACCGCCAGCGTGAGGCCGAGGACTCGATCCACGGTGATCCGCTCATCCAGCAAATGATGCAACAGTTCGGTGCGGTCGTCCGTCACGATACTATTGAACCTGTCGAAGCCCCGGTGCCCCAGGCGTCCTGACACCGGGCTACTAACTTGATCCACGTACTTTTGAGGTGATTCCCATGATGAAAGGTGGCATGGCCGGCCTGATGAAGCAGGCGCAGCAGATGCAGGAAAAAATGGCCAAGATGCAGGAAGAACTGGCCAACGCCGAAGTCACCGGTAAAGCCGGTGGCGATATGGTCAGCGTGGTGATGACCGGTCGTCACGACATCAAGCGCGTGAGCATCGACCCAAGCGTGCTGCCAGGCGTTGGTGAAGATGACCTGGAAATGCTCGAAGCCTTGTTCGCCGCGGCCGTCAACGACGCCGTGCGCAAGATCGAAGCCAACAGCCAGGAAAAAATGGGCGGCGTGACCGCTGGCATGCAATTGCCACCGGGCATGAAGCTGCCGTTCTGATCCGGTAGTTTTGGCTAGACTCCAATGCCAGGCCTTGTGCCTGGCATTTTTGTTTGTGCCAAATCTGATCGAACCCTGGCACGGCACGCATGGTCTGCACCCTATACCGATGGATTCGATAAAGGAGCCCCTTCATGCCTCAAGAACCGACCCTGAACCAGCGCATTGTCCTGGTCTCACGCCCCCAAGGCGCACCGACTCCGGAAAACTTTCGCATGGAGCGCGTGAATCTGCCGGAGTTGGCAGACGGCCAGGTCCTGCTGAAGACGTTGTACCTGTCCTTGGACCCTTATATGCGCGGACGCATGAGCGACGCACCGTCCTACGCAGCGCCGGTGGAAATCGACGAAGTGATGACCGGTGGGGCTGTCAGCCGTATCGAGCAATCGCGAAATCCGAAATTTGAAGTGGGCGACCTGGTTGTCGGCTCGACCGGTTGGCAGAGCCACAGCATTTCCGATGGCCGCAACTTGATGCCGGTACCCAAGGGGTTGACCAGTCCGTCAATGGCCCTGGGTGTGCTGGGCATGCCGGGCATGACCGCCTACATGGGTCTTATGGACATTGGGCAGCCCAAGGCCGGGGAAACCCTGGTCGTCGCCGCAGCGTCGGGTGCGGTCGGCTCGGTGGTGGGGCAGGTGGCCAAGCTCAAGGGCTTGCGCGTGGTCGGCATCGCAGGGGGCGCAGACAAGTGCCGCTATGTGGTGGACGAGTTGGGCTTTGATGCCTGCATCGACCACAAGAGCGCCACCTTCGCCAATGATTTGGCTCTCGCGTGCTTCAAGGGCGTCGACATCTATTTTGAAAACGTCGGCGGCAAGGTGTTCGATGCCGTGGTGCCGCTGCTCAATCCCAAGGCGCGCATTCCGCTGTGCGGGCTGATCGCCGGTTACAACGCCCATGAAGCGCCCAGTGGCCCCGACCGGCTGCCGGCCCTGCAACGCACGTTGCTGACCAAGCGCGTGCGCATCCAGGGTTTTATCGTGTTCGATGATTACGGCGATCGCCAGCCCGAGTTCCAGAGCGCCATGGCGCCGTGGGTGCGTGACGGCAAGATCAAGTTCCGCGAGGATGTGGTCGAGGGCCTGGAGCAGGCACCCGAGGCCTTTATCGGTTTGTTGGAAGGGCGCAACTTCGGCAAGTTGGTCGTGCGCATTTGACGCTTATCCGGGGCGCGGGTATAAACCGCGTCTCGTTGTTTTGTCGGACCCTTCGCCCATGAGCTTCAGCCCCCTGATTCGCCAACTGATCGACGCCCTGCGCACATTGCCGGGTGTGGGCCAGAAAACCGCCCAGCGTATGGCACTGCAACTGCTGGAGCGTGATCGCAGCGGCGGCATCCGGTTGGCCCAGGCCTTGAGCCAGGCCATGACGGGTGTCGGCCACTGCCGCCAGTGCCGCACCCTCACTGAAGAAGAACTCTGCCCGCAATGTGCCGACCCACGTCGCGACGACACACTGCTGTGTGTTGTCGAAGGGCCGATGGATGTGTACGCGGTGGAGCAGACCGGTTATCGCGGCCGTTACTTCGTGCTCAAGGGTCACCTGTCGCCGCTGGACGGCTTGGGGCCAGAAGCCATCGGCATTCCGCAACTGGTGGCCCGCATCGAAGAACAGGGCACTTTCACTGAAGTGATCCTGGCCACCAACCCGACGGTGGAAGGTGAGGCGACCGCGCACTACATCGCGCAATTGCTCACCAACAAAGGCCTGATCACCTCGCGTATCGCCCACGGCGTTCCGTTGGGCGGCGAGTTGGAGTTGGTGGATGGCGGCACGCTGGCGCATTCCTTTGCTGGTCGCAAACCTATCGCCCTCTAACGGATGGCTTGATAACCAAGCAAGCGCTTGGTAAGTTCGCTTCACCTCACCGTGGAGCTTGCCGATGTCTGCCTACCAGGACTACTTCGACCCCAGCCACCAATTGGTCCGCGACAGCGTCCGTCGCTTCGTCGAGCGCGAGCTGCTGCCGGGCATCGAACAGTGGGAGGAGGCGGAGAGCTTTCCCCGTGAGCTGTACCTCAAGGCCGGCGCGGCGGGGATTCTTGGCATCGGCTACCCGGAAACGTTGGGCGGTAGCCATGAAGGCGATCTGTTCGCCAAGGTCGCGGCCAGCGAAGAGCTGATGCGTTGCGGCTCCGGCGGCGTCGTGGCGGGGTTGGGGTCGTTGGATATTGGCTTGCCGCCTATCGTCAAATGGGCGCGACCGCAGGTCCGTGAGCGCGTGGCGCTGCAGGTGTTGTCGGGCGAGAAGATCATCGCCCTGGCCGTCACCGAACCGGGCGGAGGTTCGGATGTGGCCAACCTGCAAACTCGCGCCATTCGCGACGGCGAGCATTACCGCGTCAGCGGCAGCAAGACCTTCATCACCAGCGGCAGCCGCGCAGATTTCTATACCGTGGCCGTCCGCACCGGCGGGCCAGGCTTTGCCGGCATCAGCCTGTTGCTGATCGAAAAAGACACCCCCGGTTTCACCGTCGGCCAGCCCCTGAAGAAAATGGGCTGGTGGGCGTCGGACACCGCTGAATTGTTCTTCGACGATTGCTGCGTGCCCGTCGGCAACCTGATCGGCGCTGAAAACATGGGCTTTGCCTGCATCATGGGCAACTTCCAGAGCGAGCGGCTGGCCCTGGCATTGATGGCCAACATGACGGCGCAGATGGCGCTGGAGGAAAGCCTCGAATGGGCTGCGCAACGCGAAGCCTTCGGCAAACCCATCGGCAAATTCCAGGTGATCAAGCATCGTCTGGCGGAGATGGCCACTGCGGTGGAAGTCTCACGGGAATTCACCTACCGGCAGGCGGCCAAGATGGCCGCCGGTATCAGCGTGATCAAGGAGATTTCCATGGCCAAGAACCTTGCCACTGACACTGCCGACCGCGTCACTTATGACGCCGTGCAGATTCTTGGGGGCCAGGGGTTTATGCGCGGCAGCCTGGTGGAGCGGCTGTACCGCGACAACCGCATCCTGTCCATCGGTGGCGGCACCCGCGAAGTGATGAATGAAATCATCAGCAAGCAGATGGGGCTTTGATCACTGCTCGCTCAACGCAAACTGCGTCAGGCAAAAGGTGGGGATGCCCATGTCTTCCAGGCGCTGCGAACCGCCCAGCTCGGGCAGATCAATAATCGCCGCCGCTTCGAAGATCGTCGCCCCCATGCGCCGCACCAGATTCGCTGCTGCGATCAGGGTGCCGCCGGTGGCGATCAAATCATCGAACATTAATACCGAATCGCCCTCGCACAGGCTGTCGGCATGCACTTCAAGGAACGCCTCGCCGTACTCGGTCTGGTAACCCTCGGCCAGCACGTCAGCCGGCAGCTTGCCTTGCTTGCGAAACAGGATCAGCGGCTTGTTCAGTTGGTAGGCGATGATAGAACCGATCAGGAAGCCGCGCGCATCCATCGCGCCGATATGCGTGAACTCGGCCTCGACATACCGATGGGCAAAGCTGTCCGCCACCAGGCGCAGGGCGCGGGGTGATTGGAACAATGGCGTGATGTCACGGAAGATCACCCCAGGCTTGGGGAAGTCGATGACGGGGCGGATCAGGGATTTGATGTCGAACGAATCGAAGGTCATCGTCGAAGAGTCCTGGGGCTGGAAACGGACTCGAAGTATACCTGCGGCCTCGCCGGTTGGCGCGGCCGCAAGTGTCTGCATCAACCCTCCAGCGAGCCACCGGCCAGCGCACACAGCTGGATCGGGTCGAGGATATGCACTTCTTTACCTTCGGCGGCGATCAGCTCGTTCTGCTGGAAGCGGGTAAACACGCGGGACACGGTTTCCACCGCGAGGCCCAGGTAGTTGCCGATTTCATTGCGCGACATGCTCAGGCGGAACTGGTTGGCCGAGAAACCACGGGCACGGAACCGCGCCGACAGGTTGACCAGGAAGGTCGCGATGCGCTCGTCGGCGGTTTTCTTCGACAACAGCAGCATCATTTGCTGGTCGTCACGGATCTCACGGCTCATCACGCGCATCAACTGGCGGCGCAGTTGCGGCAATTGCAGGGCCAGTTCGTCCAGGCGTTCGAAGGGGATTTCGCAAACGGATGTCGTTTCCAGCGCCTGGGCCGACACCGGGTGAATCTCGGTGTCCATGCCCGACAAACCCACCAGTTCGCTGGGCAAGTGGAAACCAGTGATCTGCTCTTCGCCGCTGTCGCTCAGGCTGAATGTCTTCAACGCACCCGAACGTACTGCATAAACGGAATCGAACTTGTCGCCCTGGCGGAACAGAAACTCGCCTTTTTTCAGTGGGCGGCCACGTTTAACGATGTCGTCCAGCGCATCCATGTCTTCCAAATTCAACGAAAGTGGCAAGCAGAGGGGGGCCAGGCTGCAATCCTTGCAATGAGCCTGGCTGTGAGCGCGCAGTTTAACTGGCTCGGACATTTCTTAAATCCTTGTGGGAAAACACACATAAGACGTAAGGGTAACGCACTGGGGGTAGGTGAGGCCAGCGTGTACACAAAACCCGCAACCGTATAAAGATTTTTGTAACGGCGTCGATACAGTGATGTACCTCCATGAGCCGGAGCTCAGATTATGTCTGTTATTGCTGCCAACCATCCTGCCATTCGCCTGCCGACGGTGCCGGATACAAAGCCTGCTGCTGCCGGGGAAGAAAAGACCAGCCCCCCTGCGCCCGCCGCTGAAGCAAAGCCCGCCGAAGCGGTGGCCGTGACGATTTCCACCGCTGGCTTCAAGGCTGCGAGGAATGATCGCAACAAGGATATCGACAGCAGCAACCTCAAAGACAATGCCAAGCAATTGCTGAAAATGATCCGTGAGCTGAAAAAGCAGATCGCCGATAAACAGGCCGAATTGGCTGCGCTCAATAGTGATACTTCAATGACGCCAGAGCAGCGCAAGGCGCGGATGGATAACCTGCGGTCAGCGTTGGCGACGTTGCAGAGCAGCCTGTCGATGGCCCACACACAATTGGGCAAGGCCATGAAGGGCGAGTCCGCCGAGTCGCAGATGGAAGCCATGTCCCTGGCGGCGAAATAGTACGGGCTCAGATCACCCGCGAAAATCGTTGCCTGTTCTGGTGCTCCAGGTAGGCATCGAACACCATGCACACCGAACGCACCAGCAATCGCCCGGCTGGCAATACGCGAATGCCCTGGGCGTCGAGTTCGATCAGGCCATCCTCGGCCATGGCGTCAAGTTGTGGCCAGATGTCGTCGAAGTACCCGCGAAAATCCATGTTGAAGGCCTGCTCGATCGTCTCGAAGGCCAGGCTGAAATTGCAGATCAACTGCTGAATCACTTCCCGCCGCAACCGATCATCCGTGGTGCACACCAGGCCGCGACTGGTGGCCAGTTGCGCACCCGCCAGCGTGTTCTGGTAGCCGTTGAGGTCGCTGCTGTTCTGGCAGTACAGGTCGCCGATCTGACTGATCGCCGACACTCCGAGCCCGATCAAGTCGCAATGGCCGTGGGTGGTGTAGCCCTGGAAGTTGCGTTGCAGAGTGCCTTCTTCCTGGGCGATGGCCAACTCGTCGTCGGGCAGGGCGAAGTGGTCCATGCCGATGTAGCGGTAGCCGGCCTGGGTCAGTTGTTCGATGGTGGTTTGCAGCATCAAGAGCTTTGACGCGGGGGAGGGTAGTTCATCCGTGTTGATGCGCCGCTGGGGCATGAAGCGTTCCGGCAGATGCGCGTAGTTGAATACTGACAGACGGTCGGGTTGCAGCCTGATCACCTCTTCCACGGTGCGCGCAAAATTGATCGGCGTTTGCTTGGGCAATCCGTAGATCAGGTCGATATTGATCGAGCGAAATTGCAGGGTGCGCGCCGCGTCGATCACCGCGCGGGTTTCCTCCAGGCTCTGCAGGCGATTCACCGCCCGTTGCACCTCGGGGTCGAGGTCTTGCAGGCCGATGCTTACGCGGTTGAACCCCAGTTCACGCAGCAGGCCCATGGTCGCCCAGTCCGCTTCACGTGGGTCGATCTCGATGCCGTAGTCGCCGGAGTCGTCATCCAGCAAATTGAAGTGCTGGCGCAGGCAGCCCATGACCTGGCGCAGTTCATCGTGGCTGAGAAAGGTCGGAGTGCCGCCGCCGAAGTGCAGTTGCTCAACCCGCTGTTTCGGATCGAGGTGGCAGGCCACCAGTTGGATCTCTTGCTCCAGGCGTTGCAGGTAGGCCTGGGCGCGGCCACGGTCCTTGGTGATGACCTTGTTGCAGGCGCAGTAGTAGCAGATGTTCGCGCAGAACGGCACATGCAGGTACAGCGACAACGGTCGTACGGCTTTGCGGCTGTCGCGCAGGGCGTGAAGCAGGTCGAAAGTGCCGACCTGGCTGTTGAATTGTATGGCGGTGGGGTAGGACGTGTAGCGCGGTCCCGCCAGGTCGTAGCGGTGAATCAGATCGGTGTCCCAACGAATGGCGTCGAGCATGCGGGCGTTCCCCCGGATAGGCTAGTGGGCCGAGTCTAGGGGCGTGGCGGGGATGGCATCTTGATTTGCATCAACAGGGAGCGGCGCTATGCCACATGGCGCTTTAATGGCCCATTAGCCAGTGCTGGTGCGGACCTGGCAACGTCCAGATACCGAAGAGTATGACCAGCAAGCCACCGGTCATCCGCACGCTGCGTTTGCGCAATAACGCCGTTACCCGCTCGGCGGCCAATCCTGTCGCCAGCAATACCGGCCAGGTGCCCAGGCCGAACGCCAGCATCAGCAACCCGCTGTCCAGCGCATTGCCCTGGCTCGCCGCCCAAAGCAAGGTGCTGTAGACCAACCCGCACGGCAACCAGCCCCACAGCGCGCCCAGCAGCAAGGCGCGCGGTACGCTGGACACGGGCAGCAAACGGTTGGCGACTGGCTGTATATAGCGCCACAGGCCGCGCCCGAGGCTTTCGATACGGGTGAGGCCGCTCCACCAGCCGGCCAGGTACAAGCCCATGCTGATCAACAACAACCCGGCCAGTACGCGCATGAACATCGCCGCTGGGCTGTTCGCCACTGCCCAACCGGCCAGGCCAATCAACACGCCCGCAGCGGCATAGCTGAAGATGCGCCCCAGGTTGTAGGCCAACAGCAGTTGAAACCTGCGGCCGCGCTGTTCCTTGGGGATCGCCAGGGTCAGCGCGCCCATCAGCCCACCGCACATGCCCAGGCAATGGCCGCCGCCAAGCAGGCCGAGGATCAACGCGGAGACCAGCAGGGGCGCCAGTTCAAGCATGGGGCGGGTCTTTCGGCGGTTGTTCGGCGTGGTTGGCCTCTTCGATACCGGCCAGGTGGTTCGGGTCCTGATCGTCGAACAGCACGCTATGGGCCGGGCCGTCGAGGTCGTCGTACTGGCCGCTGTCCACTGCCCAGAAGAAGATGTAGATGGCCACGCCCACTAACAGCAGCGCCGCCGGAATCATCACGTATAAAGCTGGCATCTGCACTCCATGGCCGTGCGGCTCACACCGGCAGCGGGCGGGTTACTGAGGGGGCTCGGGCTGCCGGCGCGCTCGGCAGGCGAGTCAGGCGCAGGGCATTGAGCACCACGGTCAACGAACTGAGGGACATGCCTATTGCGGCCCAGATCGGGGTGATCCAACCCAGGGCGGCAAACGGCAGCATAAGGCCATTGTACAGCCCGGCCCACAGCAGGTTTTCAATGATTACCCGGCGGGTGCGCCGCGCCAGGGTAAAGGCCTGTACCAGGGCGTCCAGGCGGTTGGACAGCAACACCGCGTCGGCGCTGGTCTTGGCCAGGTCGGTGGCCGTACCCATGGCCACGCTGATATCGGCGGCGGCGAGCACCGGCACATCGTTGACCCCGTCGCCGAGCATCAACACCTTGCGGCCTTCCTTGTGCAGTTGTTGCAGCACCTGCAGCTTGTCATCGGGGCGCAGGCCGCCATGGGCTTCGTCGATTCCCAGTTCGGCGGCGACGCTGGCGACCATCGGCGAACTGTCGCCGGACAGCAACAGCGTGCGCCAGCCACGTGCCTTGCACGCGGCGAGCAAGGCCGGCGCGTCGCTGCGCAGGCGGTCATCGAGGACGAACCAGGCCAGCGCGCCTTCGCGGTCACCCAGCAGCAGCCATTGGCCAGAAACCTCCGGCGCAGCAGGAATCGGGCAACCACTGAGTTCACAGACAAACCCCGGCTGGCCAATGCGCAATACGCGCTCGCCGACACGCCCTTCAAGGCCCAGCCCTGGCGAACTGACGACTTCATCGGCGGCCATTGGCGCACGGCCAAAGGCGCGGGCAATCGGGTGTTCGGAGCGGTTTTCCAGGGCGGCCGCGAGGCTCAGGCACAGGTCGGTGCTCATGCTGCCCAGGGGGCGGATGGCTCTTAATGCCAGGCGCCCTTCGGTGAGGGTGCCGGTTTTGTCGAAAATCACCGTGTCGATCTGGTTCAGCCCTTCCAGCACATGGCCGCGCGTCAACAACAGGCCGAGTTTGTGCAAGGTGCCGGTGGCGGCGGTGAGGGCGGTAGGGGTGGCGAGGGACAGCGCGCAGGGGCAGGTCGCGACCAGCATCGCCAGCACAATCCAGAACGCCCGCGACGCATCCAGCTCCCACCACAGCAGGCCGATCAACGCGGCGGCGATCAGCGAGCACAACAGGAACCACTGCGCGGCGCGGTCGGCGATCTGTGCCAGGCGAGGTTTCTCGGCCTGGGCCCGCTCCAGCAGCCGCACGATGGCGGACAAGCGCGTGTCATGGCCCAACGCGCGTACTTCGACGGTCAAGGCGCCCTCGACATTGAGGGTGCCTGCGGTGACCGCGTCGCCGGTCTGGCGCGGTTGCGGCAGGTATTCGCCGGTGAGCAGGGATTCATCGATGCTCGATTGCCCATCGAGGATCACGCCGTCCGCTGGCAGCACGGCGCCAGGGTGGACCAATACGCGGTCGCCGAGTGCCAACTCAGGGAGAAGGATGCGCTCACTTTGGCCATCGGCTTTAAGGCGCAGGCATGAGGCGGGCAGTAAATTGACCAATTGCGCAGTGGCGGCCGCCGTGCGTTCGCGGGCGCGGCGCTCAAGGTAGCGACCGGCCAGCAGGAATAGCGCGAACATGCCCACCGCGTCGAAGTACAACTCGCCCACGCCGGTGATCGCGGTCCAGATCCCCGCTAGATACGCACCGCCGATGGCCAATGACACCGAAACGTCCATAGTCAGGTGGCGCGTACGCAGGTCGCGCATGGCGCCTTTGAAAAACGGTGCGCAGCTGTAGAACACGATGGGCGTTGTAAGAAACATCGCCACCCAGCGCAGGATCACGTGCAGCTCCGGGCTCAGGTCGATATTGAATTCTGGCCAGGTGGCCATGGTTGCCATCATCGCCTGGAACCATAACAGCCCGGCCACGCCCAATTGGCGCAGGGCCAGGCGGTTTTCGCTGGCCAGTTGCTCGGCGGCGCGGTCCGGCTGATAGGGGTGAGCGGCGTAACCGATATGACGCAATTCGCTGAGCAGTTGGCTCAGCGGCAGTTGTCCGTCGACCCAACGCACCTGCAGGCGATGGTTGGACAGGTTCAGCCGCGCCTCGGCCACGGCGGGCAGGCTGCGCAGGTGTTTTTCGATCAACCAGCCACAGGCGGCGCAGCTGATGCCTTCCATCAACAGGGTGGCTTCGGCCAGTTCGCCTTCGTGGCGCACAAAAGGTTTTTGCACGTCGGCGCGGTCGTACAGCGCCAACTCGTCCACCAGTTGCACCGGCAATGCCTCGGGGTTGGCCGAGGCTTCGCTACGGTGCTGGTAATAACTTTCCAGGCCGCCGGCCACGATCGCTTCGGCCACCGCCTGGCAGCCTGGGCAACAGAGCTCGCGGCGTTCGCCGAGGATCACTACGGTGAAGCGGCTGCCCGACGGAACGGGCAGGGCGCAGTGGTAGCAGGGAGTTGGGCTGGTCATGGCGCTGCTATTTTTTCAGGTCTTCAGCACCCTGCAACGGTTCATCGCCCAGCAGCAAGTCCTTGTCGTGGCTGACCTGTTCTTCTTCGAACATGCGCCAGGTGCGGTCGCCTTCGACGCCGAGCAATTCGACGAAGCGACGGCCTTCGACCTTGTCGGTGATCTGGCCGATGTAGCGACCGGGTTCGCTGTCGCTGCGGGCCAGGTTGATCTTGCGATCCTTCTCCGGCTGCGTCGGGGAAATCAGGTTCAATTCCAGGGTGGTCGGGTTGCTGTTGCCAGTGAGGTTCACTTCGACTTCACCGGTCAGCTCATCCAGGTGCACCTTGGCGCGCAGTTGCAGGGTCTGGGCCAGCAGTTCGCGGTCCAGGGAGCGGTTGATGCCTTTGCCGGCCTCGTAGTAGTTGTCGTTGACCAGGTTGTCCGGGTTGTTCACCGCGATGGTCACCATGGACAGGGTCAAGGTCACCGAGCAGGCCAGGATCCCGATAATGATCCAGGGCCAGAGGTGCTTGTACCAGGGGCTTGCGGCAGTGGCTACGGACATTATTCTGCTCTCTTCTAACGAACTTGTGGGCCGATGAATCGGCTCTTGGCTTCAATATGGACGCTGGCGTCATCGGCATCGGTGAGGATGAATTTCACCTCGTTGGTGCTCGACGGCAGTTGTTCTGGCGCACTCGACAGCTCGACCGGCATGCTGACGATATCACCGGCGGCCACCCTGATCTCGCGGCGGCCTTGCAGCTTGAGGTCTGGCAATCCGGAGGCGTCGAGCACGTAGGTGTGGTCGCGCTGGTCCTTGTTCATGATCTTCAGGCTGTAGACGTTTTCGATGCGACCCTCGGCGTTTTCGCGATACAGCACACGATCCTTGCTCACGTCGAAACCCACCAGCGAGCGCATGAAGAACGCGGCCACCAACAGGCTGATCATCGCCAGCAGCACCAGCGCGTAGCCAATCAGACGCGGGCGCAATTTGTGGGTTTTCTGCCCCGACAGGTTGTGCTCGGTGGTGTAGCTGATCAGGCCGCGGGGGTACTCCATCTTATCCATGATGTTGTCGCAAGCGTCGATACACGCGGCGCAGCCGATGCACTCAATCTGCAGGCCGTCGCGGATGTCGATACCGGTCGGGCACACCTGCACGCACATTGTGCAGTCGATGCAATCGCCGAGGCCTTGGGCCTTGTAGTCGACGCCTTTTTTGCGCGGGCCACGCAGCTCGCCACGGCGTGGATCGTAGGAAACGATCAGGGTGTCCTTGTCGAACATCACGCTCTGGAAGCGTGCGTATGGGCACATGTAGATACACACCTGTTCGCGCAGCCAGCCGGCGTTGCCGTAGGTGGCGAGGGTGAAGAAACCCACCCAGAAATACGACCAGCCATCGGCCTGGCCGGTGAAGAAGTCAAACACCAGTTCGCGGATCGGCGAGAAGTAGCCGACAAAGGTCATGCCGGTGACAAAACCGATCAGCAGCCACAGGGTGTGCTTGCTGAATTTGCGCAGGAACTTGTTGGCGCCCATGGGCGCTTTATCGAGCTTGATGCGTTGGTTGCGGTCGCCTTCAGTGACCTTCTCGCACCACATGAAGATCCACGTCCACACGCTTTGCGGGCAGGTATAACCGCACCACACACGCCCGGCGTACACGGTGATAAAAAACAGGCCAAATGCCGCGACGATAAGAATGCCAGACAGCAGGATGAAGTCCTGGGGCCAGAAGGTCGCGCCGAAAATAAAGAATTTACGCTCCGGCAGGTTCCACCACACGGCCTGGTGGCCACCCCAATTCAGCCACACGGTGCCGAAGTAGAGCAGGAACAGGCCAGCACCGCCGAGCATGCGCAGGTTGCGGAACAGGCCAGTGAAGGCACGGGTGTAGATCTTCTCTCGCGAGGCGTAGAGGTCGACAGTTTTGGCAGGCGGGGTAACGTCATGTACCGGTATTTGGTTGCTCATCATTGCATCCCACGGCGGTGGAGATTTGCCTCGGCCAGTACGTGCCAACCGGGGTCAAATTAGGGGTGTTGCAGTGGCCTAATGATACGCCCCCGATGCTGTGCAAAGGGTGCGACCTTTGGTCGCGTTGGGGGAAATCAATTGATGGTGTAGGTGATCTGGGTCAATTGACTTGTGAAGTATGGACGGTTTTGGTGGGTAAGCAGGTCATTCGTCCCATGGATTGATCAGTGGAACGCCACTGGATTTGAAATCGCTGATGTTGCGCGTTACCACGGTCAGCCCGTGAACCAGAGCGGTAGCGGCAATCAGTGCATCACTTTCATTGGTCCGGTCAGGCACATGCAGATGTGCACAACGCAGGGCGACTGCGGTATCCACCGGCAGAATCCTGGAATCAAAAGCGGGCATTACATGGCGCTTGAGCCACGTTCTTAGCACCTTGCCTTGTGCCGGGTCTCGGCGCTCGATACGCAAGACCCCGGTCTCCAATTCTTTAAGCGTTATCGCTGAGATAAACATGCGTGGAGCGATGACACTTTTTGCCCATGCGACCACCTTTGCGTCGGCGTGGGGTTTGCGAAGTTCAGAAATAACGTTGGTGTCGAGTAGATACATCAAGAGAGGTCCACAGGTCGATGAGTGATCACGGCGCGTTCGGTTTCGAAGTCGATATCGGCCGCTTCTGGCATCACTAGCAGATCAACGATGTCGGCATTGAGCCCTGTCAGTTTCTGGTAGTCCTCAATGCTTAGCAGTACATGGGCGGGCTTGCCGCGATCGGTGATAAAAACAGGCCCCTGGCGGGCGGCTTTTTTGGCACCACTTGTGTCTTGGTTGAATTCGCGGCTGGAAATAGTCGTGATGGTCATAAGGGGCTCCCCCTTCGTCAGGCTGGATGTAGTTACGTTACTACTTGGCTGTCACGAACCGCAAGTATGAAGCTACGAGTGGTAGTGAGTTCCTGCTGACATCGCCCGAGAGCCAGAAAGAACAAAGCCCCGCCAGCTTTCGCTGCGCGGGGCTTTGATGTTCCGAGGGCTTACCGCTCTTCAGCCTTCTTATCCCCATGGGACAAGCTGTACACATACGCCGCCAGCAAATGCACCTTGTCATTGCCTTGCAGTTGTTCCTGCGCAGGCATCTGGCCCTGGCGACCCCAACGGATGGTCTGCTGCAGTTGCGCGAAGCTCGAACCGTAGATGAAGGCACCTGGGTGGGTCAGGTCAGGCGCACCCATGGCAGGGGTGCCTTTACCGGCCGGGCCGTGGCAGGCCACGCAGTTGGCGGCGAAGAGTTTCTCGCCGTTGGCCACATCGGCTTTCACGCCTTCGGGCAGCTTGCGGCCGTCGAGGTTGGTCACCACGAACGCGGCGACGTCGCTGACGCCTTGTTCCTTGAGGATATCCAGCCAGCCCGGCATCACCGCATGGCGGCCCTTCATGATGGTTTCCTTGATGGTGGCGGGTTCGCCACCCCAGCGCCAGTCGGCGTCGGTCAGGTTGGGGAAGCCATAGGCGCCTTTGGCGTCGGAGCCGTGGCACACCGAACAGTTGGAGGCGAACAGGCGGCCGCCCATTTTCAAGGCTTGCGGGTCCTTGGCCACTTCCTCAATCGGCATCGACGCGAATTTGGCGAAGATCGGGCCGAACTTGGCGTCCGACTTGGCCATTTCCTTTTCCCATTCGTGTACGCCGGTCCAGCCGGTCTGGCCGTTGGCGAACGGGGTTTGCTTGTCGGTGTCGAGGTAGTTGTAGCCCGGCAGCAGGCCTTTCCAGTTGCCCAGGCCGGGGTACAGCGCCAGGTAGCCGAGGGCGAAGATGATGGTGCCGACGAACAGCATGAACCACCATTTCGGCAGTGGGTTGTCGTACTCCTCGATGCCGTCGAACGAGTGGCCGACGGTCTCGTCGGTTTGCTCGGCGCGCTGGCCCTTGCGGGTCGACAGCAGCAGCCAGGTCAGGGCGAAGATGGTACCCAGACTGAGGACTGTGACGTACAGACTCCAGAACGTAGTCATTCTTTGTTACTCCTAGAAGCTTGCTCGACGTGCTTGATGGCTTCGGGATCATCCGCAAAGGGCAGCAAGGTCGCGTCTTCAAACTCCGACTTGCGCTTGGGGCTGAACACCCACAACGCCAGGCCGATAAAGGCCACCATCACCACGACGGTGCCCAGGCCACGAATCATCCCGATATCCATGTAGGTCACCGTTTGCTTTTGATGATGGTGCCCAGGCCTTGCAGGTAGGCCACCAATGCGTCCATTTCGGTCTTGCCCTTCACGGCTGCGGCTGCACCGGCGATGTCTTCGTCGGTGTAGGGCACGCCCAGGGTGCGCAAGACTTCCATTTTCTTCGCGGTGTCCTTGCCGTCGAGCTTGTTTTCCACGAGGAACGGGTACGCCGGCATTTTCGATTCAGGCACCACGTTGCGCGGGTTGTACAAGTGCGCACGTTGCCAGTCATCGGAGTAACGACCGCCGACACGGGCCAGGTCCGGGCCGGTACGCTTGGAACCCCACAGGAACGGGTGGTCCCACACACTTTCGCCGGCGACCGAGTAGTGGCCGTAGCGTTCGGTTTCGGCGCGGAACGGGCGGATCATCTGCGAGTGGCAGTGCACGCAGCCTTCGCGGATGTAGATGTCACGGCCTTCCAGTTGCAGCGCGGTGTATGGCTTCATGCCCTCGACCGGCTTGTTGGTCACGTCCTGGAAAAACAGCGGAACGATCTGGGTCAGGCCGCCGATACTCACGGCGATGACCATGAAGAAGGCCAGCAGGCCGATATTCTTCTCGACTACTTCATGCTTCATCAGTGGGCTCCCACAACAGCGATCTTGGCGGCGGCTTCGGCTTCTGCAGGGTCGGAGGCACGCACGGTGCGCCAGACGTTGTAGGCCATGAACAGCATGCCGGCGGCAAAGAACGCACCGCCCAGGGCGCGGACGATGTAGCCCGGGTGGCTGGCTTGCAGCGCTTCGACGAAAGAGTAGGTGAGGGTGCCGTCATCGTTGATCGCACGCCACATCAGGCCCTGGGTGATGCCGTTGACCCACATCGAGGCGATGTAGAG
>NZ_CP022960.1:6242379-6245613 GCF_002269425.1 Pseudomonas sp. NS1(2017) | reverse complement strand
GGTGATCAGCGCCCAGAAGTGCACGATGGACAAACGGTACGAGTAAATAGGACGTTCGGCCTGTTTGGGCACGAAGTAGTACATCATCCCCAGGAAACCGGTGGTCAGGAAGAAACCCACGGCGTTATGGCCGTACCACCACTGGATCATCGCATCCGTGGCCCCGGCGTAGGCCGAGTAGGACTTGAACAGGCTCACCGGCAACGACGCGTGGTTGACGATGTGCAGCATCGCCGTCACCAGGATGAAGGCGCCGTAGAACCAGTTGCCCACGTAGATGTGCTTGGTCTTGCGCTTGACGATGGTGCCGAAGAACACCACGGCGTAGGTCACCCACACGATGGCGAGCAAAATGGCGATCGGCCATTCCAGCTCGGCGTATTCCTTGGTGGTGGTGTACCCCAGCGGCAGGGTGACGATGGCGCTCACGATGACCGCTTGCCAACCCCAGAAGGTGAAGGCCGCGAGGCTGTCGGAGATCAGTCGCGTCTGGCAGGTTCGCTGCACGACATAGTAGGAGGTGGCAAACAATGCACAGCCACCGAAGGCGAAGATCACCAGGTTGGTGTGCAGCGGGCGCAGGCGGCCAAAGGTCGTCCATGGCAAACCGAAATTCAATTCCGGCCAAACCAGTTGCGAGGCGATGAACACCCCGAGCCCCATGCCAAGGATCCCCCAGACCACCGTCATGATGGCGAACTGGCGGACTACCTTATAGTTATAAGCAGTCGGACTGATTGCTGTGCTCATTCTAAGGTTCCACGGTTTAGGTTTTTTTATAGGTAAAATCGGCCGCAAGTATGTAGAAAGCGAGGGGCCATTGCAACGCAATGGCTGACCTGTATCAATGCGTTCCACGCCAGATTCTGCGCCCTTTCCATGTTTCGCGTAGGGACAAAATCCGAAATCGAAAGCTGATCGAGTGGACAGGAAATTTTTGGGGTCGCAACGAATGTCGTTGTGTACGCCAGGATTGGTCCGCTGTGGGAACAAGCGTAGACCCGAAAGTGAGGAGGGGAAAGTTGTGCTTGGGAAGGGTGCGACACTTGGTCGCGTAAGTGAAAACGACATAGGATCACTGTAGGAGCGAGCTTGCTCGCGAAGAACTCAAGGGCGCCGCGTTGATTCTGGATAAACGCTTCGCCCTCAGGTTCTTCGCGAGCAAGCTCGCTCCTACAGAAAAAGCGGCTGCCGCTCCTGATCGGTAGCGGCAGTAAAGGGTTACTGAGCGGGGCTTTCTGGCGTTGCGCCATCAGCGTTGTGGGACAGGCTGTAAACATACGCGGCCAACAAGTGCACCTTGTCGTTACCTTGCAGCACTTCCTGCGCCGGCATCTGGCCTTGGCGGCCGTGACGGATGGTCTGCTGCAACTGCGCGAGGCTGGTGCCGTAGATGTAGCCGGCCGGCTTGGTCAGGTCTGGCGCGCCCATGGCTTCCATGCCGTGGCCTTCCGGACCGTGGCAAGCGACACAGGTGGTGTTGAACGCCGCTTTGCCGGCGGCCAGGTCCGCGCTGTTGTCGGCCGGCAGAGGCAGCTTGGCCATGTCGTGACGCACATAAGCGGCGACGTTTTTAACCCCTTCATCGCCAAGCATGTCACCCCACGCCGGCATCGCCGCGTGGCGGCCGTTGAGGATGGTGGTCTTGATCGCCTCAGCCGAACCGCCCCAGCGCCAGATGTTGTCCGCCAGGTTCGGGAAGCCAAACGCGCCCTTGGCATCCGAGCCGTGGCACACCGCGCAGTTGGAGGCGAACAGGCGGCCGCCCATTTTCAGCGCTTGCGGATCCTTGGCGACTTCTTCCACGGGCATGGCCGAGAATTTGGCGAAGATCGGCCCGAACTTGGCGTCGGCCTTGGCCATTTCCTTGTCCCATTCCTTGGTCTGGGTCCAGCCGTCTTCATAGCCCGGCAACACGCCTTTCCAGTTGCCCAGGCCCGGGTAGAGGATCAAATAGCCGACCGCAAACACCAGGGTGCCGGCGAACAGCATGAACCACCACTGGGGCAGCGGGTTGTCGTATTCCTCGATACCGTCGAAGGCGTGGCCCATGGTCTGGTCCACGCTGCCTTTGGTCTCGCCCTTGCGGGTGCCGACCAACAGCCAGGTCAGGCCGATCAGGCTGCCGAGGGTCAGTACGCAGATCCATGTACTCCAGAATAGGGTCATGGCCGAGTGCTCCTTATTGCAGGCTCTTCTTGAGCGTCGGATGGAGAGGGTTCATCGGCAAACGGCAGCAGGCGCGCCTGCTCGAATTCCGCATTGCGCCGGTTGTTGAACACCCACAGCGACAGGCCGATAAAGGCGATGGCGACCACCAGCGTGCCGAGCCCGCGGATGGTGCCCGCATCGAATTCAAATCCCATGGCTCACCTCTTGCTCTTGATGGCAGTGCCGAGCACTTGCAGGTACGAGACCAGCGCGTCCATCTCGGTCTTGCCCTTGAGGCTGGCCACTGCGCCACTGATGTCGTCGTCGGTGTAGGGCACGCCGAGGGTGCGCATCACTTTCAACTTGGTCTCGGTGTGGCTGCTGTCGACGGCGGCGGTGACCAGCCACGGGTAGGCCGGCATTTTCGACTCGGGCACCACGTTGCGCGGGTTGTACAAGTGCGCGCGGTGCCAGTCGTCCGAGTAGCGCGCGCCGACGCGTGCCAGGTCTGGCCCGGTGCGCTTGGAGCCCCACAGGAACGGGTGGTCCCACACGCTTTCGCCAGCGACCGAGTAGTGGCCGTAGCGTTCGGTCTCGGCGCGGAACGGGCGGATCATCTGCGAGTGGCACTGCACGCAGCCTTCGCGGATGTAGATGTCACGGCCTTCCAGTTGCAGCGCGGTGTAAGGCTTCATGCCCTCCACCGGCTTGTTGGTCACGTCCTGGAAGAACAGCGGGACGATCTGGGTCAGGCCGCCGATGCTCACGGCGAGCACCATGAGCAGCATCAGCAGGCCGACGTTCTTTTCAATCGTTTCGTGTTTCATCACAGACTCCTCAGGCCAGCTGCGCAGTGGTAGTGGCTTCGACGGGCTGCGCCGAACGCACGGTGCGCCAGGTGTTGTAAGCCATCAGGAACATGCCGCAGAGGAACACCGCACCGCCCACCAGCCGCACGATGAAGCCAGGGTGGCTGGCTACCAGCGTTTCGACGAAGGAGTAGGTCAAGGTGCCGTCTTCGTTGACCGCACGCCACATCAGGCCCTGGGCGATGCCGTTGACCCACATCGAGGCGATGTAGAG
>NZ_CP022960.1:6237419-6242279 GCF_002269425.1 Pseudomonas sp. NS1(2017) | reverse complement strand
AGTGATCAGCGCCCAGAAGTGCACGATGGACAAGCGATACGAATACACCGGACGTTCGGCTTGCTTGGGCACGAAGTAGTACATCATCCCCAGGAAGCCCGCGGTGAGGAAAAAGCCTACCGCGTTATGTCCATACCACCACTGCACCATGGCATCCGTCGCACCGCCGTAAAGGGAGTAGGACTTGGTCAGGCTGACCGGGATTTCCAGGTTGTTGACGATATGCAGGATGGCCACGGTGATGATGAATGCACCGAAGAACCAGTTACCGACGTAGATGTGCTTGGTGTTGCGCTTCATCACCGTGCCGAAGAACACGATGGCGTAGGCCACCCAGACGATGGTGATGAGGATGTCGATCGGCCATTCCAGCTCGGCGTACTCCTTGGAACTGGTGTAGCCCAGTGGCAAGGAGATCGCGGCCAGCAGGATGACCAACTGCCAGCCCCAGAAGCAGAACGCGGCGATCTTCGGCGCGAACAGCTGTGTCTGGCAGGTGCGTTGCACCGAGTAGAAGGAGCTGGCGAACAAGGCGCAGCCACCGAAGGCGAAGATCACCGCGTTGGTGTGCAACGGGCGCAGGCGGCCGAAGCTGGTCCACGGCAAGTCGAAGTTGAGTGCAGGCCAGACCAATTGGGCGGCGAGAAAAACCCCGAGCCCCATGCCGACGATGCCCCACACCACCGTCATAATGGCGAATTGGCGGACCACCTTGTAGTTATAGGCGGTACTTAATGTAGTGTTCATGGTTCCCCATCCACGGTTCAACCCAAGCAAATGCGGCACTTGGGCTGGAGTTATAGGCAGACTAAAAAGCGAGGCAAGCATGGGCAAAGAGCACAAGGCCAGTATTGACGGGGATCAATGGGCGCAGTGTGTGCGGGAACGCGGCTGGTTGTGGGATGTCGCGTCGGGCGAGGCTGCGGGCAAACCGGTCACCCTGATCCTGGCCCACGGCGCCGGTGCGCCAATGGACTCCGGGTTTATGAATGACATGGCTGCACGCCTTGCCGGGCATGGCGTCAACGTGTTGCGCTTCGAGTTTGCGTACATGGCCCAGCGTCGGGTGGACGGCGGTAAACGTCCGCCGAATCCGGCGCCCAAACTGCTCGAAGCGTGGCGTGAGGTGCATGCCGAGGTGCGACGTCATGTCGCTGGGACGCTGGCCATCGGCGGCAAGTCCATGGGCGGGCGGATGGCCAGTTTGTTGGCCGATGAATTAGGCGCGGATGGGCTGGTGTGCCTGGGGTATCCGTTCTATGCGGTGGGCAAGCCGGAGAAACCACGGGTCGAGCACCTGGCCGGGCTGAAAACGCCGACGTTGATCGTGCAGGGCGAGCGCGATGCGCTGGGCAATCGGGCGGCGGTGGAGGGGTATGCGTTGTCACCAAGCATCGAAGTGATGTGGCTCGTGGCGGGGGATCATGACTTGAAGCCGTTGAAGGCTTCGGGTTTTAGTCATGAGCAGCATCTAGAGGCTGCGTCGGTGAAGGTGGCAGCATTTTTGAATTGACCTTGTAGGAGCGAGCTTGCTCGCGAAAAAACCGAGAACACTGCGGGCGTCCAGAATGCCCGCGTTATCGTTGGCGATTTTCGCGAGCAAGCTCGCTCCTACAGGTAAGGGCTACCGGTTAAAACGCTCGACCAGGGAGTACTGGGTATTGGCTGTGTGAGTCAATTCTTCACTCAACTGTGCCGAGTTCAATGCCTGCTCCGACGTCTGATCCGCCAGCAACGCAATGGTGCTGATGTTGCGGCTGATCTCTTCGGCCACCGAGCTTTGCTCTTCAGTTGCCGCCGCGATCTGCGTGGTCATGTCGGTGATATGCGCCACCGCCTCACTGATGCCCACCAACGCCTGATCCGCCTCCATCACCCGCGCCACGCCTTCTTCAGCCTGGCGGTGCCCGGAGTCCATGGTTTGCACGGCGGCGCTGGCGGTTTGCTGCAGCTTGGCGATCAAGGCATGAATTTGCCCGGTCGATTCAGCCGTGCGTTGCGCCAGTTGACGGACTTCGTCCGCCACCACCGCAAAGCCACGACCCATCTCGCCGGCGCGTGCCGCCTCAATGGCCGCGTTCAGTGCCAGCAGGTTGGTCTGGTCGGCAATGCCTTTGATCACGTCGACGACGCCGCCGATCTCATCACTGTCCTTGGCCAACTGGGTCACGGTCACGCCAGTCTCACCCACGGCTACGGACAAGCGCTGAATCGCCTCGCGGGTTTCCCCGGCGATATCGCGGCCGCGACCGGTCAGGCGGTTAGCCTCCTGGGTCGCATCGGCGGTGCGCTGCACATGGCTGGCGACTTCCTGGGTGGTGGCAGCCATCTGGTTGACGGCGGTCGCCACCTGCTCAGTCTCGACGCGCTGGCGTTCCAGGCCACTGGAGCTGTTATGCGCCAGGGTGTTGGATTGTGCGGCCTGGTCGTTGAGGTGTTCGGCAGTGTCCTGCAAGCGAGTAAGACAGGTCTTCAGACGTGCTTCCTGGCTGAGGATCGACATCTCCAACCGCGCTTGAGCACCACGGCTGTCGGTGTACATCTGCGCGATCAACGGGTCGGAAGTGGTCTGCTCGGCCAAACGCAGCAGGCGCTTGAGGCCGCGCTGTTGCCAACTCAGGCCCAGCAGGCCGAGCGGCACCGACAACCCCGCCGCCAGGGCAAAGCCCCAGTGGGAGTTGAGGGACGCGCCGATCATGAAGCTCAACTGGCTCACCAGGATAAACGGCAGCCAGTCCTGCAACACGGGCAGCCACTTGTCCCGCTGAGGGATCGCCGACTTGCCCTGGTTGATGCGGTGGTAGAGCGCTTCGGCCCGGCGGATCTGCTCGGCGGTGGGCTTGATGCGCACCGATTCGTAGCCGACCACCTGGTTGCCTTCGAAAACCGGCGTTACATAGGCGTTGACCCAGTAATGATCGCCGGTCTTGCAGCGGTTCTTGACGATGCCCATCCATGGCAAGCCTTGTTTGAGCGTGGACCACATGTGCGCGAACACCGCCGCCGGAACATCCGGGTGACGGACCAGATTGTGCGGGGCACGCACCAGTTCGTCGCGGGAGAACCCACTGATCTCGACGAAGGCGTCGTTGCAGTAGGTGATCACGCCTTTGGCATCTGTGGTGGAGATCAACCGTTGCTGAGCGGGGAAGGTACGTTCGCGCTGGGTAACGGGTTGGTTATTACGCATGGTTGTTCAATCCGCAAGGCTTTCAGGGGGTATCGGCAGGAACGGTGGTTTATTTAGCTTATTTTTGTAATGCTCGTACCGTATTTAACTGATTTGCCCCTTTGCGAGTGGCGCGATTGCGACCTTGTCGTGTGAAAGGCGTTTGCCACGAAAATACCTTTTCTCATAAAGAGTGATGGCTCAACGCTATTGTGCATATCGACGCATGGCCGCGTTTTTGTTGTTTTAGAGTTCTATTATTGCAATTTTGCCTCTAATATTGCTGGCTCAGCGTCATACGTAAAATCAAACATGCCTGCCCAGCGGGCGTAGCGATGAATTTAGAGTCTCCTGGCCCGATGATCGGCTCTCGTGACGCCTGCGAAGGGGATGAGCTGAAAACATTTGGTGGGCAACGTGCGAACGGGGTCCCGCCCGCGTTGTCCGTTGTGAGTGATGTTTTTGGCAGCGCCCTTCGAAGGCTTCAACTGACGGTGTGTGTTTACGTTAGAAAGTAAGCGGCTTTGTAGTGCCAAGGAAGTGGAGATTGAAGCAATGAGAGTTATGGTTTTGGGAGTTTCTGGGATGCTGGGTAACGCGGTTTACCGCGTGCTATCTGCCAATCCTGAATTGAGTGTTTTTGGTACCGCTCGAAGCGAGAGTGCTCGTAGCCACTTCTCACCGGCGTTGACGGAGAAGCTAGTCTTCAATGTTGATGTTGAAAGCCAGGATTCACTTATAAAGGCTTTCGGCAGTATTCATCCGGATATCGTCATCAACTGTGTAGGCCTGGTCAAGCAGCTTGCTGATGCAAATGATCCTCTCTTGGCGGTGCCAATTAACACATTGCTGCCACATCGATTGGCCGCTTTGTGCAAGGCTGTCAACGCACGCTTGGTACATGTAAGTACGGACTGTGTCTTCTCGGGGACCAAGGGAGGCTACCACGAGTCAGATTTTCCAGACGCCTATGACTTATATGGGCGATCGAAGTTTTTAGGCGAGGTTGATTATCCCCACGCAATTACATTGCGCACTTCGATCATTGGTAAAGAATTATCGGGTCAGCGTAGCCTTGTCGGATGGTTTCTCGCGCAAGAGGGCCAGGTCAAGGGCTTTACCCGAGCGATCTTTTCCGGTTTGCCGACGATGGAACTCGCCAGAGTAATTAATGAACATGTGCTGCCTCATCCTGAGCTGCACGGCCTTTATCATGTTTCCGCGCAACCGATCAATAAGTATGACCTGTTGAGGCTCATTGCCGACGTGTACGGTAAATCCATCGATATCGTACCGTCAGATGAGCTTTCTATCGACCGCTCGCTGGACTCAAGCAGGTTCCGAGCAGCAACAGGTTACGTGCCTCCCGATTGGCCGGCGCTGGTCAAATACATGCATGAGTTCAATTAATTTTCAGGTGTACGGCGATGTTCGATAATAAAGTTTTAATGATTACTGGCGGTACTGGCTCATTTGGTAATGCTGTTTTGAATCGTTTTCTCAAGACGGATGTGAAGGAAATTCGCATTTTCAGTCGCGATGAAAAGAAACAGGAAGACATGCGGATAGCGTTAAACAACCCAAAACTCAAGTTTTATATCGGTGATGTGCGCAACTACGACAGCATTCGCGATGCGATGAAAGGCGTAGATTATGTGGGCGGTTGCAGGAGCTGAGTGCAACACGGTCAT
>NZ_CP022960.1:6149411-6237319 GCF_002269425.1 Pseudomonas sp. NS1(2017) | reverse complement strand
GCTTTGCCGCAGGCAGATGATCAGCTCCTTGCGCAGTTCACCGACCGGCAGGGCATAGATCGCGTTATAGATCGTCTCGCGACAGACGTAGGCATCTCTGAGGCTGGGAATGTTCATGCTGCGCAGCTTGCCGGCAATCTGCTCGGGAGACAAACGCTCACGGAGCATATGCGCCACCAACTCGAAGCGCTCACCACCCCGCAACAGCTTTCGCTTCGGTCGACACACCTGGCGGCGAGCCTGCATCTGCTGCTGGGCCGCGTGGGCCGAGTAGCCGCCACAGACATCTCGATTGCGGCGCAGCTCCCGGCTGATGGTCGAAGGGGATCGGTTGATCAAGCAGGCAATCCTACGCAGGCTGAAGCCTTGGGCATGACTGATTTGAATGGTGGCGCGCTCTTCAACGCTGAGTTCGGTATAAGACATAGGGGCAGCACCGTACCGGAAAGGTCAGGTGTTGCACTCAGTTTTTGCCGCCGCCGTGTTTCACGCAGCGGCACTCAAACAAGTGCCTTCCTGTGAGTTCTACCCGATGGAGGCTATCCGGACCAACGTTCTCGGTGCCGAGAACGTCATGAAGGCTGCCATCGATAACAAGGTTGCTCGGGTTATCGTGTTGAGCACCGACAAGGCGGTTTATCCCATCAATGCCATGGGTATCTCCAAGGCCATGATGGAAAAACTCATGGTTGCCAAGGCTCGCATGCAGGGGGCGGGTGACACGGTTTTCTGCGCTACTCGCTACGGAAACGTCATGGCCTCGCGCGGCTCGGTGATCCCACTGTTTATCGAGCAGTTGAAGGAAGGCAAGTCGATCACCATCACTGACCCAACCATGACTCGGTTTCTGATGTCTCTTGAAGACTCCGTGGACTTGGTTTTGCATGCGTTCGAGCATGGCCGTCAAGGCGATATTTTTGTTCAAAAAGCGCCGGCTTCAACGATTGAGGTGCTTGCACAAGCACTGAAGGAGTTGTTCGAGAAAGCTAACGAAATTCGTGTTATCGGCACACGCCATGGCGAAAAACTTTACGAGTCGTTAGTTTCCCGTGAAGAGTTGGCAAAGGCAGAAGATATGGGGCAGTACTATCGCGTCCCAGCCGATAATCGGGATCTGAATTACGCGAAATTTGTAGTGGAGGGTCAAATCGCTATTGCGGGCTCTGAGGACTATACGTCGCACAATACTGTTCAACTGAACGTTGATGGTGTTAAAGAACTGTTGCTTAAACTTCCGTACGTTCAGGGGCAACTCAATGCTTAAGGTTATGACCATTGTCGGGACCCGTCCCGAGTTGATCAAAATGTCCAGGGTTATTGCGGAGTTTGATGAGCATACGCAGCATATCCTGGTGCACACCGGACAAAATTTTGACTATGAGTTGAATCAGGTTTTCTTTGATGACCTGGATATTCGCAAGCCTGATTATTTCTTGGGCGCGGTGGGTAGCAATGCCGCACAGACAATTGCCCGTGTCATTGAAAAAGCTGATGAAGTAATGGAGGCAGAAAAACCTGACGCACTGCTGTTGTACGGTGACACTAACTCCTGTTTATCAGTTATTGCGGCAAAGCGTCGAAAAATCCCCGTATTTCATATGGAGGCGGGTAATCGCTGTTTCGACCAGCGTGTACCGGAGGAACTCAACCGCAAAGTGCTTGATCACTTGAGCGACATCAATCTTGTGCTGACAGAACATGCGCGTCGTTACCTTCTGGACGAAGGTATTCCGGCGGACCGTATTATTAAATCCGGTTCCCATATGCAGGAAGTGTTGGAGTACTTCAAGCCCAAGATTGCCCAGTCCGGGATTCTGCAGAAGCTCGAATTGAAGCCCAAGGAGTTCTTCATTGTCAGTGCGCACCGTGAGGAAAACGTCGATACGCCTGAAAACCTGCGGGACCTGCTCAATACGTTGCAGGCGTTGGTAGAAGCGTATGAAAAGCCGGTGATCGTTTCCACTCACCCGCGTACCCGGCAGCGCCTGGAGGCATTGGGTATGGAAGGGCTGGATTCGAGAATTCAGTTTCTTAAACCCTTTGGGTTTTTTGACTATATCCGCCTGCAGATGGAAGCGTTTTGCGTGTTGTCGGACAGCGGTACTATCACTGAAGAAGCCTCTTTGCTGAACCTTGCAGCCATCACTATTCGCAATGCCCATGAACGCCCCGAAGGCATGGATCAAGGGACGCTGATCATGAGCGGCCTGAAAGCTGAGCGAGTCCTAGATGCTGTTCGTATTGTCACTCGTCAGCATCAGGATGGGGTCGCTCCGCGTATCGTTCCGGATTATGAGGGTGGCCTTGTTTCTCAGAAAGTTTTACGTGTCGTATTGAGCTATGTCGATTTTATTAACAGGACAGTTTGGTCCAAGTGATTGGAATTTTATATACCCATAAAAACACAGCGAGATATTTGATATGAGTACAGATACCGAGATGCTGGACGCAATATATAACGCAGGAGAGCGTCTGGTACCAGGAGAAACTCATGATCGTGCAGAGATCGTTCGCCATAAGAGCAGCTATAAGCTGTTTCGCGATATCATTGAGTCTGACATTCGGGTAAATCCATCGCTGATAGAGTCGGGTATTACCGTGCTCGATATCGGCTGTGGAACCGGTCATGGCACTTATATGCTTGACACTATTTTGGGTGTCAAAATTGTTGGTATCGACCCGAGTGTTGAGTCCATTCAGTACGCGAAAGACAATTATGGTTCGAGCAATATCGAGTACATCAATTGCGATGCCGAAGCCTTTGTGAGTCAATCCAAAGGTTTCGATTATGTGGTCTCGCGGCATGCACTTGAACACGTTGAAAATGGATTGAACTTTGCGTTAGGCATCGAGTGCCGTCGTCGCTTGATGGTGAATGTACCTTTCAACGAGTCGGAAGGTAACATCCATCATCTTGTGCATCGTATTCAAGAAGAGCATTTTGACGCTTACCCTAATAAAGAGTTTTTTTATGAAGGGTTGGACGGCGTCACTGAGGTTGCACGCACTGAGGAAAACCCACCTAACTCAATCGTGTGCATTTCCAGTGCGACGGACCTGAGGCCGGTAAGGACTGTTATTGATTTTCCAGTCGCTGCCTGGAAGCCAGAGTTTCTGCAGAATCTGGGTATCGAGTCACTGGAAGCAAGTATTCAGACTGCCGAACTGCTTTCCCTTCAGAAGCAAGCTCAGCTCGTTGAAAAAGAAGCGCAGCTGGAAAATCACCATGCCAATCTGAAAAACATGGAAGAAGACGTCATTCGCCGTGAAGCATGGGTGGTGGAGAAAGAGGCGCAGCTTGCCAATCACGAGGTAAACCTCAATGGCATTAAGTCGGCTCTCTCCGAGCGAGAAGTTGCGGCCCAAGAGAAAGAGCGACGACTGATTGAGCACGAGGCAAGTCTGGAGGTTGTTGAGGCACGTCTGCATCCGCGTCAGTTGGCTGTTGCCGAGACGGAGAGTGATGTTCAGCGTCGTGACGCGGCACTCCTCGAAAAAGAAGCACAACTGGTTGCTCATGAGGCCAGCCTGAAAGAAATCGAGGCGACGCTGGGTGAGCGTAAAACTGCCCTGTCCCTATCAGAGTCTGATTTGGCGAGACGTGAAGCAGCAGTTGTGGAGAAAGAAGCGCAATTGCTGAACCATGAGGTGAATCTGAACGGCATTCATGCGGATCTGACCCGGCGTAATCAGGACGTTTCCAGCGCCGAGCAGGACATTCATCGGCGCGTAGGGGCAATTTCTGAGAAAGAAGCGCAGCTCACGGCTCGCGAGTTAAGTATAGTAGAGCTTGAAACGAACGTTGCTCAGCAGAGAAACGCCTTGTCTATTCAGGAAGACAGTGTTAGGCAAAGTGAAGAGGGTGTTGTACAGGAAAAAACGCGCCTTGCACGCCGAGAAGAAGAACTGGCTGAGATGGAAGTCGCTTTGGTTCATCGCGAAACCTTGATTTCCAATAGTCTTATTTCGAAAGTAGCACTAAAACTAGGTTCGCTCCGTAAATGAAAATTCTGCAAGTAAATGGCTATGAGTCGCCAGGACGGCGCTTTAACGGATTGTCCATAACGCCTTTATTAAAGAAGCATGATATAGAATCCCAGCATCTCGTCTGGGAGAAAGACAGCCAGAACCCTGATGTGTTGACATTCGAGGGCGATTCGACCAGAAAAATCAATCGAATCGTGAACCGCTTTGAACGTCTCACCTCAACGCAGTCCATGTTCTATCCTCATGCCAAG
The DNA here is from genome assembly GCF_002269425.1 of Pseudomonas sp. NS1(2017). Taxonomy (NCBI): domain Bacteria; kingdom Pseudomonadati; phylum Pseudomonadota; class Gammaproteobacteria; order Pseudomonadales; family Pseudomonadaceae; genus Pseudomonas; species Pseudomonas sp. NS1(2017). The sequence goes on along the minus strand of NZ_CP022960.1, from coordinate 6,233,081 downwards.
CAGATGATGAAGATGCCCGCTTTTAAAGAGGCGGATGTCTTGCACTTGCACATTATTCATTCGGGCTACATGAGCCTCTCTCATCTACCGGAAATCACTCGGCGCAAGCCGACTGTGTGGACCTTGCACGATCCTTGGGCGATGACGGGGCATTGTATTTACCCCTTTGAATGCCAGCGCTGGAAGATCGGCTGTGGCAGTTGCCCGGACTTGAATATCCACTTTCCGTTGCTCAGGGATACGACGCGGTTGTTGTTCAAATACAAGAAGCGTTCCTATAAAAAATCCAAGTTTGATGTGATTGTGGCTTCGCAGTGGATGCGTGACATGGTCGAGGCGTCTCCGTTGTTTGAGGACGTCGATATTCATCATGTTCCATTTGGCCTGGATTTGGATTTTTTCTCACCGACGGCTTCGCCGGATGCGCGCAAGCGCTTTGGCATTCCTGACGACGCCTTGGTTATTTGCTTCCGCGCAGTCGACAACCAGTTCAAGGGGTTGCCTTATATCATTGAGGCGCTGGAGCGAATCAAGACAGATCAACCGATTTGCCTGCTCACGCTCAATAGCAAAGGGCTAATGGAGCGGTTTTCTGATCGTTTCCAGCTGGTCGAGTTGGGCTGGACCAATGACGAGGAAGAAGCGCGCGACGCGTTTGTCGCTTCGGATATTTTTCTCATGCCCTCTATCGTCGAAGCGTTCGGCGTCATGGCCATTGAGGCGCTCGCATGCGGTAAGCCAGTCGTAGTGTTTGACGGCACCTCATTACCCGAGGTGACCTTCGCCCCCGACGTAGGTGTTTCCGTGCCCATGCATGATGGAGTGGCGCTTTATGAGGCCCTTCAGCATCTGATCGACAACCCTCAGGAGCGACTTGAGCGTGGACGCAAGGGGCGTGAAATTGCGGAAAAGCACTATGGCGATGAGCTTTACGCACAGCGCCTGGCCGAGGTTTACAAAACGGTCGCGGCTAAATGAAGTTACTGCTCCTGACCGATATTCCTCCATGCCGTAATTTCACTGCAGGGTTGGTCCTTGATCGACTGGTAAGTTTTCTTCCCAAGGATCAGCTCGCGATCTGTGCAGTGGTCAACCCAGCGTTGCAGCCGGAAATACCGGCCGATCTCGACCTCGTCCCGCAGTTGCTCTTAACCAAGCCGCGGGAAGCATCGGTTAGAGTTCTGCCGCGTAGAGCTGGCGTATTGTCGGCGTTTCCCTACGAACTGCTTCAGGCAGGCCGAGTTCGCAACGACCTGTTGCCTAAGATCGTTGAGTTCTCCAAGGCTCAGCAGGTGGACGCTGTCTGGGTGGTGCTGCAGGGCCAGACCATGGTTCGACTCGCGCGTCAATTGACGAAAAAGCTAAATGTCCCCTTGTTGACCCAGGTTTGGGATCCGTTTGGTTGGTGGTTGCAGGCGAATCGCATTGACGGGTTTACGCGCCGTCGCCTTCAAAAGGAATTTGACGACGTCCTGAAAGAGAGTGCGTCTTGTGCAACGGCATCCTGGGCGATGTCTCAAAACTACTCGGCAAAGTACAACGTGCCCAACGTTCCCGTTATCGCGGGCTTGCCCCGAGAGTTGGCGCGTGAGCCCGCAGTACGTCCTCATGAGCGTGATGAGTTTGTTATCGCGATGGCTGGGCAGTTTTATGCGCAAGCGGAATGGCAGTGTCTGCAATATGCGCTGAATGGTTGTAATTGGACCGTAGCAGGGCGACGAATTCGCATCCGTGTGATGGGGGGGGGATTCAGCGCGTTTACGCAGAGCCCATCCAATTTTGAGTATCTGGGCTGGAGAAGCCAGGAAGAAACCATCAGCTTATTGGCAGATGCGGACTTGCTGTACATGCCTTACTGGTTTTCGGAGGAGTACAGGGAAGAGTCGAGCAATAGCTTTCCGTCCAAACTGGTCACCTATTTTGCAGCGGGGCGCCCCGTGTTCTGCCATGCGCCCGCTTATGCATCACCTGCCAAGTACGTTGAAGCCAATAACGCGGGTTACCTCTGCCAATCCCTCGATACCGCCACCATCGTCGCTTGCCTGGAGAAGGTTATCCAGGATGAGGATACGTATGGCCAATATGCAGCCAATGGGCGTGATTGCTTCATGAGAGACTTCACCCTGGAGCGAATGAAAGAGTCGTTGCTGGAGTTTCTGGGTGATCATACGAAGGCCGCGGCGGGGCTCGCTACATGAACCAACATATCCTGGTCGCCCACGTACGACATTTTGATCTGATCAAGCAGTTAATTAAGCGTGATATAGATATGCGTTTCAAGGGCGCGCTGCTTGGCATGTTATGGCCTTTGATCACACCGCTACTCACACTGGCAATGTACGCGGTAGTGTTCGGTTATTTTCTGCCCTCTCGCTGGCCGGGGGTTGAGGGGATAACCGGGTTTGCGCTGATGTTGTTTCCGGGTTTGATCGTATTCAACTTTTTTGCCGAGTGCGTTAACCGCGCGCCAAATTTGATTACGTCGAATCCAAATTTTGTGAAGAAAGTGGTGTTTCCTGTCGAGTTGTTAGTCTGGATCCCTATCGGGTCGGCCGTCTTCCAACTGCTGCTCAGTATCGTCGCCTGGATGGCGATAGCGTTGGTGGTCAACGGCAGTCTGCAATGGACGATTGTGTTCCTTCCCTTCGTCATTGCTCCGATGGTGTTGTGCCTGCTTGGCATCACCTGGTTCTTGAGCGCATTGGGGGTTTTTCTGAGAGACATCGCCCAGTTGACCGTGGTGGTCACCCAGGCATTGATGTTTTTCTCACCGGTGCTTTACCCGTTGGATAAACTCCCCACTTGGGCCAGCAACATTATCATGCTCAACCCGCTCACGTTCATCGTAGAGCAGAGCCGATTGGTATTGATTAATGGGGTTATTCCAGACTTTCGCGGCCTGCTGATATACACCGGTGTGAGCCTGTTTATCTGTTCACTGGGGCTTCGTTTCTTCAGGTCGGTCAGGCATGGCTTCTCGGATGTTTTATGAGTGTTGAAATGAACAGCGAAATTAAAGCCTCTCCTGTCATCGAGGTATCGGGGCTGGAGAAGGCCTACCATCTCTATGACGCGCCACACGATCGCCTGAAGCAAATTTTCTTCGGTTGGAAGCGCAACTACTACCGCGATTTCCTCGCGCTGAAAAATGTAAGTTTCGAGGTGCTCCAAGGGCAGTCCGTAGGCGTCATTGGTCGAAACGGCGCGGGCAAAAGTACTTTGCTCCAGTTGCTCACGGGTACATTGACGCCTACGCAAGGCTCCATAAAAGTTAATGGCAAAGTTGCTGCGGTTCTGGAGTTGGGTTCGGGCTTCAATCCTGAGTTCAGTGGCCGGGAAAACATATATCTTTATGCCAGTCTGTTTGAGCTGAAAAAGTCATCGATTGAGGAGCGATTTCAAAAAATCGTCGACTTTTCAGAGTTGGCAGAGTTTATAGACCAGCCGGTCAAGGCCTATTCCAGTGGCATGCAAGCGCGCCTAGCGTTTTCCGTCATTGCACACGTTGATGCCGATATTCTGATTATCGATGAGGCGTTGTCCGTTGGTGACGCCTTTTTCGCACAAAAGTGCATGAGGTTTCTTCGCCAGTTTCAGGAAAAAGGCACGATACTTTTTGTCAGTCATGATTTGGCTGCGGTCACTGCATTTTGTGATCATGCGATCTGGTTGGAGGGCGGCGCTATCCGCGAAGCAGGGAGTGCCAAGGAAGTTTGTGAAAACTACTTTGCCCAGCAATATATGCAGCATACGGGGGCAGAGATCACCACTGCTGCGGTAGACGCTGAGGCGGCAGATGATTTGGAGAGCGCGCTTGAGCGGGAGCCTGACAACGACATCATCGAGCAGCAAGTAGTTTCCCTAGAGGACAGTTCAATTGCGAAAGGTGGCCAGGAGATCGAATGTTTCGGTTTCAATGAGCAGTCTTCAGCTTTTGGCACGGGAGGGGCTGAGATATTGAAGGTCAGCTTCACCAATCAAGCCGGTCATCCACTGATTGCCTGTGAGGGAGGTGCTGAAGTAGTTGTCAAGGTTGTAGCGAAAGCCAATCATGATATTGACCTTCCGATCATGGGGTTCACGATTAAAGACCGTTTGGGGCAGCCGCTGATTGGCGGAAATACCTATCACTCATACAAAAAAAATCCAGTGAAAGTGGTCGGTGGCAAACGTATTGAGGCAGCGTTTCACTTCAAGTTACCTATTTTGGCCATCGGGGATTACTCGATTGTTGCTGCCATTGCCAATGGAACGCTGCAGGAGCACGTACAGTTGCATTGGATGCACGACGCTGTTCTGTTTAAAATAGTTGCTTCAAGCATTAACGGTGTGATTGTTGGGGCGCCGTTGGACAAAATAATACTAACTTCCAGGATGTAGCACTGCTATGACACAACAACAAATGGGGCGATTGGCTTGGGCAGATTCATGTCGCCTGATTGCGATGCTAGGGGTTATCGTAATTCATGTTTCAGCACCTATATTTTATAACTATAAAAATATTGGCCTGGGTGACTTTCTAACGGCCAACGCCCTCGACTCTATTGCGCGGGTGGCTGTTCCGTTGTTCGCGATGCTTTCTGGAGCCCTGCTGCTGGGCAGGGAAACGTCTGGTGCTTTCAGCGGTGTGGCATCCCGCATAATGAAGGTGGCAGTGCCGCTGGCGTTTTGGAGTGTGATACACGTATTTTGGATCTGCTACTGGCAGGGTCTGCCACTGAGCATCCCATCGGCGTTGACACAGGCTTTTAATGGGCCGGTTATGTATCACCTGTGGTTTGTTTACATGATCATAGGGATCTATATCGTACTGCCGATTCTTCAGCCTCTCTCGGCTGCCATACTGTCGAGCAAATACTTTGCGGCTTACTTTTTTGCTATATGGTTTTTGACGAATGCTGTAAGACTCTATCATCATGAGCCGTTACTTAACCACTTGGTGTTGACCGACTTTTTGCATTGGCCAGGCTATTTCTTGCTCGGGTTCTACCTGGCGCACTCCGATGCTGTAAAAAAACTCTCCACTTGGTACAGCGGTATTATTTTTATCTTGGCCAGTGTGACCACCTTCTTGGCAAGCTGGTATTTGAATTCCAAATCGCCGACGCCGGTAGAAACAGCGTTGGAGTACTTCAGCCCTAATGTGATGATCGCTTCGATTGCTGCGTTTATGCTGATCGGAAAAATTCGCATGTCAGCGAAGCTCGCAAAGCCTGTTACCTTTTTGTCAGGGTTGGTTTTTCCTGTGTACTTCATGCACCTGCTGGTGATAGACCTTATAAAAGCGGGCATGTTTGGCTTCACCTTGCCTTTGGCAAAAATGTCAACCTTCGGAAGTATCATAAGTTTGTCGCTAAGCACTTTTATCGTATGCCTGATACTGACCGCATTGAGCCGTCTGGTTCCTTATTCATCTAGGCTGATTGGTTAAAAATAAAAAAATTGAACTGAAGCATCATTTTAAGGAAAAGGGAGATTTATGAGCACTGATACTCATCAAGATGCACAAGCGGAAAAATTGTCTGGAGTGCCCAGGCACTACGAAGATCCAATCGATTTGACCATCGTTATTCCCTGCCTGAACGAGGCCGAGAACATCGTTGGTATTCTCGACAGTGTCAAAGAGGCAGTGGGTGGTAAGGTATTCACCACCGAGATTATTGTCGTAGACGATAAAAGCGACGACGAAACCTACACTTTGGCATCCGCTTGGAGCGAGCAAAACAGAGATCAGTTGCCGGTTCGAGTCATCAGTCGCTCTCTTCACCGCCGGGGTTACGGAGCCGTCGTACGATATGGTGCTGCTCACGGCACGGGTCGCTACTGCATTTTCGTCTCCGCAGATGCGGTGGACCCTATCCACCTGATTCCTGCTCTTTACGAAGAAATGGAGAAAGGCGCTATCCTGGCTCAGTGCTCCCGCTACATCCAGTCTGGCGACGATGGCACTATTCCGTTTAAATATAAGTTTTTCCAGTTCTTTTTCCGTATTGGCGTGAAGTTGGCGTTGGGGCAGTATATTCCCGACTCGACTTACGCATTTAAAATGTTTCGCAGACGAGAGACGCTGGGTGTGGGGCTGAGTCAAAACCGGTTCAGTATCAGCCCGGAGATTACCTTCAAATCCATCTTGATGGGCGGGGAGGTCAAGTATATTGCGGGCGCACAAGGCGTGCGTGAGCGGGGCGTTTCCAAATTTATTTTTCATAAGGAAGGACTGGGCTTCGGTTACTGTCTGATCCGAGCGTTTTTGCATAAAACCAAGCTGGTGTATTGGTTCTAATTCTCGCTCATCAGTATGTGGAATTGCCGTGTCTGACTTATTGTTTGATAAACGCTCACGAAGCTATCCGAAACGACCCCTGTTAGAGGCGTTTTTGGTTGCGTTGCTGCTTATCGTAGCTGCTTTTCCCGATGTTTTATTCAATGGCGCAAGTCTACGCCTAACGGATCAAGTGACAGGCGCCCTGTCGGGAGGGCAGCAGAAGTCCGTTTACCCCATTCCAATGTCGACGGGATGGTGGGGGGGGTACAACGATAACGGGGGGGCAACCTATCAGTCCGACCCTATGATCCAATTTATGGCGCACACGCTGAGAAGCGGCGAGTCGCCCTATTGGAACCCCTATTCCGCCGCAGGCGCGCTTGGGCCCGAGGCGCTGATCGACCAGAAGTTTTCAGCGTTGACGATCATGAGTGCGTTGTTCGGCGGGAGCTCCCTCAGCTTCAATATTGCGATGATTGTCGCCCTGTATTTTGCCGTGTTTTTCGTCTATCGAACGATCAGGGAAGTGTTTGGGCTATCATCGATTGCTGCTGCTGCCGGCGCCATATTTTACTTACTCAATGGTTATATTACTGCGAACCTTGGTTCAAATGTTACGCAAAGCTATCTCTATATTCCGGTCTGTCTATATACTGCGTTAATTCTGATTAGTCGTGTTTCTGTTTTCACGTGGAGTATGGCGACGCTGGCGTTTGCATTGTTTTTTTCATGCACGTTTATGCCAACGACTATCACAGGGTTGCTGGCGATAGGTTTGATTGTTGTTGGTTGGCTTTGGGTCTGCCTCAACGCAGGACGGTATACGAAAGCGCAAGGATGTTTTGCTCTTGTTGTTCTGGCAACAAGTATATTTGCATCTGGCTTGTTGCTGGCGCCGCTATACTTCCCGTTTCTGGAAAATCTCAAAAGCCTCGGCACGCTGGATGATTATTCGAAAAGAGTGTTTTGGAGTTTACGTTTTCCAAACGCAATTGCCTCTTTTTATACGCCAAGCCATCTGTTTGAATCGTATAACGCTATGGAGCCAGCGGCGGTCTCTTGGAAGGGAATGGGGGGCATTACGGGGAATACTGTTTTTCACAGCGGCGTTGTTGCTATCGCATTGGCGAGTTGCTCATTGTCGGCACGACAAAAACACGCCAGATGGCTGATTGCTTTATGTGCGGGCAGTAGTTTGTTCGTGGTGGCGCGTTTATTTGATCCCGTATGGATTCACTGGCTATTTTCCTATCTGCCTATCGTTGGGAACATTGGAAGCCAGTACTGGTGGCCAGTGATCCTGCTGCCAATGATCGTGCTGGTGGCTTTTGGTGTGGAAAACTTACGCCAGCGTGATTTTTACGTGTTGCCATATTTCGTATTCATGGCGGTGCTCGCGTCTTCCTTGATCTACCTGTTTAATCTGTTCGGACTGCAAGAGCCAGCACTTGATTATAAAGTAGGGGCCTTGTATTTCACCGCTGCTATGGTAGTGCTGACCGCAGTCGTCATACTGATTCTTAAGTTTGTTCCGCGTGCGACTAATGTTTCGAATGCGCTGCTGTTAATATTGTTGGTTGCCTTATTTGTCGAGTTGTTAGGGTGGGGTAAGATGAGTCGTTTTGAAAGAAGCGATGTGTTCAACCAAATGCCACCCGCTATACAATTTGTGAAAGATAATATCGGTCATAGCCGAACTATGAATTTTGGGCAAGGGGGGCTGGCTCCTGAGTTAGGCTCGGCTTATCGTATTCAAGAAGTAACAACGATGAATCAAGGTAGCCTACCGGCATTTAATGACTTCTTCTATTCGGCCTTCAATCTCGCCGGTAATCAGAGACTTGGCTATCATCCAGATTTAGCGCCGAGAGGCGCCTTTCCGTCATTCATGTTAATTCATGATACGCCGAGAGAGAACTCCATAAGTTGGGAGGCTGCTAACTTGTTGGGCGTTAAGTATGTTCTGTTACCTGCTACTTTTACAGCATACAAGGATGAGTTAATACATTTGGGATTCGTTGAGGCCTACGGAAGCCCAGGCACTGCCGTAATGGAAAACCCCCACGCACTGCCAAGGGCTTTTTCGATCAGCGCCAAGGGGCTTTCAAATGAGAACAACGTGAAGTTACCCCTCGATTTCAAGAGTACGCTGCTGCCTGCATCTATCGATACCTATCGCAACGGTGAAGTTGTATTGAGCGGTGATGTGACGGAACGATCATTGGTCGTTCTTTCGGACAACTGGCATTCCAACTGGAGCGCTCTGCTGAACGGTCAGAAAACGCCGATCATAAAGGTCGTCAATACCTTCCGCGGTGTTATCGTTCCTCCAGGTCACTACTCGATCAAGATGGAATATCAACCCAAAAGCCTGATGTGGTCGTTGGGGTGCACCCTGTTGATGCTGTTGTCGTTAATCCTGCTGGGGTGGCGCCGCAAGAGGATCGATGAGTGGTTGGACCATCGCTTGCCCACAGCGAGTTGAACGAATAGACAAGGTCTGGTTGGCAGGAATGCCTGCCTGTTCGTGCTGTTAGTGTTGGAAGAGAGGGCGGTGATGGGTCAGATCGCGTTGCGCTTGCTAGCCGATGCATGATATGACCAAAAAAAGCGGCCTGAGATGCGCGTTAGGATAAACAGGTTAAAAAGTAGGGATTTATGCGTTATTTAAAGAAGAGCAACATTTTTTTAATTGTAAAACTAATGCTCGCAGGCGCGTTGGTCGTGGCGCTTTTGAACAGCGGCCAGTTGGATTTCGGTTCTATAGCGGTGGTATTCGATCACCTCAATCTCTTTATTCCAGCTTTGGTTTGTCTGTTTCTAGGGATCGTAATAAGTGGCTTTCGTTGGTGGTTGTTGCTCAAGGCAACGCGTAATGTGGTTCCACTGAGTACGATACTTAACCTGCAGTTGATGGGCAGTTTTTTTTCCACTTGGCTACCAGGTGCCGCCGGTGGGGATGCAGTTAAGGGCGTGCAAATTTTTCGTCTTTTGGAGAGTGGTCGATCGACGGCACTTATCTCGATTGTCACTGACCGTGTATTTGCAATGATCGGCTTGGTATCTGTTGCCGCTCTGGTTTCAATCTTTTTACCTGCTGCCGTGTCTCCTGACTCAGAGTTTCATCAATACATCGGTTTACTTAGGATATTGGTGTTACTGTCTTTCCTGGGGGGGGGGCTGCTGGTGCTGAGCGTTTTTGTTGCCTTGAATTTTTCTCTTATTGAGCGCTTGCCGATAAAAATTCGGCATCACCTTCAGCCGTTCGGATTGGCATTGCTCATGTACTTTCGTGCCTGGCCTACATTGCTGGTATGTTGGGCGGTTTCGTTAGCCGCAACGGGTATCGTGATCATTGGAATGGTAATAATAGCGTCAATGTTCACATTCGCCGCGAATGCCGAAGTGACTGCAATCGCGGGCGTGTTTGGGAATTTATTTTCGGTCATTCCTATTACTCCTGGTGGTTTGGGAGTAGGGGAGTCGGTATTTTCAAAAGTGTGCGTCGAGTTGTCTAACAGGATTGCACCGTTTGCGACGATCTACTTTTGTTTTCGCGTGGGTATGTTAGTAGTAAATATTCCCGGCATGATTGCGACGTTGTTATACAGTACGAAAAGAAATCGCGAAAAAGCTAAAAGTCTGATTGCTGAAAAACTTGCTTAGGAGTTTAGAATGACTTCGATTCCTGAGGAAACGGCAGGGGGGGATGATTTTTTGCCATTGGTGACAATCGTTATCCCGGTTTTCAATGGGGCGAGTTTTTTAGGTGGCGCAATAGAGAGCGCATTAGGGCAGACGTACTCGAGTATTGAGGTCATTGTTGTTAATGACGGTAGTTGCGATGAGGGCGCGACGGAGCGTGTTGCGCGGTCGTTTGGAGATCGCATTCGTTATTTTTCAAAGGAAAATGGTGGTGTTGCATCAGCATTGAATTTTGCGATACATAGGATGAAGGGGGAGTACTTTTCCTGGCTGAGCCATGATGATCTCTACTTGCCTGATAAAGTGTCGCAACAAGTAGGCTTTTTAACTAGATATGAGGCTACTCGAACGGTTGTATATTCTGACTATTCGATTTTTACTGATGAAGCGGTAGCCGACAGTGTTTCTGTTCATATGCCTGGGGTGCCTCCCAAATACTTTCGCTATTGGCTTGCCGCGCGTAGTGCTTTACATGGCTGCAGCTTATTGATTCCTCGATCTATGTTTACGGAAATTGGAACCTTCAGCGAACGTTTGCGCACGACACAAGATTATGATTTGTGGTTCAGTGCGGCAGAACATTACTCTTTTGTTCATCTGCCTGCTGTGCTCATTCAAGCACGTAACCACGGAAGTCAGGACACGCAGAGCCGTGCCAATCTGGCGTTTCAGGAATCAAATGATCTACACCTGAGTTTTGTGAAAAAACTTTTATATTCGGAGATTCCTGGAGAATCTGTTGATGAAGTAGGTCGTAGCTATTTGAGGTTGGCTTCACACTTATGGACGCGTGATTTTATAGCGGCAGGCAATCATTCTGCAGAGAGGGCGAGGCGTTGCGGTGTTTCCTCGATTCGCGTCTTGGCGGTCACTCTCCACGCGCGCGGCACATTTTTTTTAAGACGAGTCGCGCTGAGTTTTTTGTCTTTACGAACTAAACAAAAAGTGCGCTACTTGCATAGTCTTTTGCGTGGAATTCAGAGAGGTTTAAAGATTTTTTGAAAACTTCAAGGAAACTATTTTTACACGCTCCTGGCATTCACGTTGGTGGCGGGTTGACGCTTCTCCGAGCGCTCTATTCCACGCCGGGTATGTCCGTGGATTTCGAGCAACTAGACACACGGGCCGCTCAGCTAATACCCTCTTCATCCGCAGAACGGCATCTGATTTCGCCCTCGATTTTTTCCAGGTTTGCTGCTGAGTTGAGACTGCAACGACGAGCCGCAGATGACCATGCGGTGCTGTGTTTCCATGGCTTGCCTCCCTTGTTGCGTTGCCGGGGTAGCGTAACGGTGTTTCTCCAAAATAGACTGCTTATTTCCTCAGTCCCCCTGCGTGGATATTCGTTGAGAACGAGGTTCCGCCTGACGGTGGAACGGTTTTTAATAAAAAAACTGGCACACCGGGTCAACAAGTTCATTTTGCAAAGCCCGTCCATGGCCGAACAAACTCGCGCATACCTCGGGCCTACATCCAAAATTGTGATTTGCCCCTATATAGGTGATTCCGACTTTTCTGCTGTGGCCACCGATAGTGAGCGTTGCTTCGATTATGTGTATGTCGCTAGCGATGACCCTCACAAAAATCATCAGGCACTGTTGCAGGCATGGTGCCTGTTGGCGGAGCAAGGGATACGCCCTAGCCTAGTACTGACACTTGCGTTGGATTCGCCCCTGGCTGTGCAGGTTGCAGAGTTGAAAGAGCAATGGGGGTTGAGCGTCTCTAATCTTGGCCCATTGACGCCAAATGAGGTGGCCGGTCTTTATGCTCAAGCAAAGGCTTTGATTTACCCCTCTTTAACTGAATCATTGGGGTTGCCCCTGATCGAAGCTTCTCGTGCAGGCCTGCCAATCATCGCCGCTGAGCTTGACTATGTCAGAGATATTGTTGAGCCTGTCGAGACTTTCGATCCTCAGTCTCACACGTCAATTGCCCGATCGGTCAAACGTCACCTTGGAATTGTGGGTACAACTCAAGCCATCTATGGTCCGGAAGTGTTTTTAAGGGAAGTATTGCAATGAGAGTTTTGGTGTGGACGCAGTATTTTTGGCCAGAAAACTTTCACATTAATCATGTGGTAGAAGAACTGCGGGCTCAGGGGGCGAAAGTAACTATTTTGACAGGTAAGCCAAATTACCCCGACGGAAAAATTTTTGACGGCTATCGTTCAACCGGCGTTCAAAGTGAGTATTACGAAGGGATCGAAATTATAAGAGTGCCTTTGAGCGCACGGGGCAAGAACTCGGGTAAAGGTATGGTCCTGAATTATCTTTCATTTATACTTTCGGGTTATTTTTTTGCGCCTTGGGTATTGCGCGGCAGAAAATTTGATGTGGTTTTTGTATACGCGCTATCGCCATTGCTGCAGGCACTACCTGCAGTATTTGTTTCATTCATAAAGCGCGCGCCGCTAGTGGTTTGGGTTCAAGATATCTGGCCGGAAACTTTGGTGGCAACAGGTTTTGTCAAGAATAAATTTATTTTGAAGTTAGTCGAATATTTCGTGCGTTATATCTATCATTTTTCCGATTTGATCTTGATTCAGTCAGAAGGTTTTCGCGCTTCGGTACAACGCCTTACAAAAAACTGGAGTAAGATCAGCTTGCTTCCTAATTCGGCTAAAGAACTTGTTCGCACGACGCCGCCGACGTCTTCAAAGTTACATGAGGTTTCTCGCTATTTTTCTGTTGTGTTTGCGGGTAACGTTGGTATCGCTCAGTCATGCATGACAATTGTGGAAGCCGCCCGTCTTCTGCAAGGTCAGGACAATATTAAGTTTTTTATTGTTGGAAGTGGTCGTGCAGAAGATACGGTTGCGCAAAAGATTCATGATTTGGGCATCACCAACTTAGAATTGTTGGGGCGGATATCGCCTGAAGAAGTATCTGATATTTACGCTGTCTCATCTGTGCTGTTGGTCACGTTGAAAGCTGATGATGTACTGTCAGCGACGATTCCAAGTAAAGTTCAAGGCTATTTGGCGGCGGGCAAACCGATTATCGCGAGCTGTAACGGAGAAGCTGCGCAGGTTGTTTTGGACGCTCAAGCCGGATTAGTTTCGCCAGCGGAGGACGCCAGCGGTCTTGCAGATGCTGTATTGGAGCTTTATAACAGCGATCCGGCGCGCCTCGATACAATGGGAAAATGCGGTCGGGAATTCTTCCTGAAGCACTATCATCTCCCCGCCAGAACTGCAGAGTTGATTGAGTATTTTAAAAATCTGAAGAAAGTGTAAGTACGCTCCTCAGGACAGCATCGAATGCCTAAATAGAACCCTGTGAAGCAGACTCAAGTCAGCGTGTAGGGTAATGGCTGTGCATAGCGGTCAGGTAACATGCCGTTCTAGCACTATGCAGTGCGCACATTGGCCTAACCACGCGAGTTTTGGTCATAGAGCAAGTGTTGGATACGTTGGCTTACGCCACTTTTGATGTAATTTAAGCGAACGGTGAACACGCCTACCGATCTCCCAAATTAAGGGCGATGGTGTCCGCCTATTTTAAGCGGACGCGATAGCCCTTAAATGCGCCAACGAAGCTCTTACCCCAAGTCGTTTAAAGCCCAAGTTGTCCAGGAATGCCTGCAACCCGGCGCCTCCATTTCCAGCGTTGCCATCAGTCACTGCATCAATGCCAACGTGATCCGTAAGTGGCTGCCACTTTTCCGAGATCAACCACCCGCAACCCTGCCAGCATTCGTTCCGGTAAAGGTAGCCCCGAAAAGGCAGGTCGATCCATCGGTGATCATTGAGCTGCCATTTGGCGAGCAAACTATCACGGTGAAATGGCCGTCTTCCGATCCTGAAGGGGGTGTCCGTTTTGTCCGTGGACTTGCTTCGTGATCCGCATCGACGCAATTTGGCTGGCCACCGAACCGATGGACATGCGCTCTGGTACCGAGAAAGCCCTCGCACGAGTCGTGTCTGTCTTCGGTGCGGCGCAGCCGCACTGTGCTTATATCTTTGCCAACCGTCGAGGCAATCGCATGAAAGTATTGGTGCACGACGGACTGGGCGTTTGGTTGGCGGCACGCCGCCTGCACTAGGGGAAGTTTTCCTGGCCGAGCAATCGGCATGGTGACCAAATGGAGCTGAGTTCTGAGCAGCTCCAGGCACTGGTGGTCGGTCTTCCCTGGCAATGGCTTGGGTCTGACGGAGCCATCCGTAACCATTAAGAGACATGGATGACATACATCGATCAGCAGATCGGGCAGAGTCATCGCCATGATCCCTACTACTCCTCTCGATCAGCTCGACACCGAACAACTGCGCAGCCTAGCTGCGCAGTTGCTCAACCGCGTTGAGCATCTAGATACGCAGCTGGCGAGCCTAGACAAAGAGGTTCTTCATCAAAAGACCCGCAACCAGCAACTTATTCACGAAATAGCCCAGCTCAAACGCCACCGCTTCGCCAAACGCTCCGAGTCGTTCAGCCCTGATCAGGCCAGCTTGGTCGACGACCTGATTGAGACCGACCTGGCCGCCATCGAAGCAGAGCTTGAAATCCTGGTACCAAAGCCAGCGCAAGCAGCAGTCCGCCAGCAACCCAAACGCACTGCATTGCCTGCCGAGTTTCCGCGCACGCTGATTCATCACGATCCAGAAAACACTCAATGCCAATGCGGCTGCGCCCTCAAGCGCATCGGCGAAGACGTCAGCGAAAAGCTCGACTACACGCCAGGCGTGTTCAGCGTTGAACGGCATATTCGTGGCAAATGGGTCTGTGACAACTGCGAAACCTTGATTCAAGAGCCGGTGCCGGCGCAGGTCATCAACAAAGGCATCCCGACGGCTGGGCTGTTGGCCCAGGTGATGATCGCAAAATACGCCGACCATTTGCCGCTGTACCGCCAGGAGCAAATCTTCGGGCGGGCCGGTCTCGCGATTCCTCGTTCAACGCTGGCCAGTTGGGTCGGCGCTTGCGGCGTGCAATTACAGCCACTGGTGGATGCCTTGCGCGAAGTCGTGCTTGAGCACAACGTGGTGCATGTCGATGAAACGCCAGTACAGATGATGGCTCCGGGTGAAAAGAAAACCCACCGAGCATATGTTTGGGGTTATGCCACGACCGCGTTCGCCGAGATAAGCGCGGTGGTGTACGACTTCAGCCCCGGTCGTTCTGGCAATATGCCCGCAACTTTTTGGGCGACTGGAAAGGCAAGTTGGTCTGTGACGACTACGGCGGTTACAAAACCAGTTTTGCACTTGGCGTCACTGAAGTCGGCTGCATGACCCGCGCCCGCTGCAAGTTCTACGACCAGCACGTCACCAAAAAAAGCGTGCTGGCCGAGCAAGCATTGCGGTATATCGCGGCTTTGTATGAGGTTGAACGCGAAGTCCGCGATTTGGAACCGGATGTCCGGCGACGAATACGTCAGGAAAAAGCCGCGCCCCTGATGGACGCGTTTCATACCTGGATGATCGCCCAGCGCGAGCGTGTGCATGAAGGTTTGGGGATTACCAAGGCGCTGGATTACAGCCTTAAACGTTGGGCTGCGTTGAGCCGTTATCTTAACGACGGCACGGTGCCCATAGACAATAACCACCTCGAAATCAGATACGGCCATGGGCGCTCGGGCGGAAGAACTGGTTGTTTGCTGGCTCACTACGCAGTGGCCAACGCGCTGCTGCGCTAATGAGTTTGATCCAGTCGGCCTAGCTCAACGGCCACGATGCATATGCTTATCTGAAGGACGTTCTTACTCGCCTGCCGACGCAGCGGGCGAGTGAGATTGGGGAGTTGTTGCCGCATCGATGGCAACCGGCTTAGCTGCGCAAGACGGGATGCCTGACCGCTTACGATGTAATCACAAAAAAGGCGAAAATCACAGGATCGAATACCGCGACTTAGGTGCTGTGTCGGTCCATGGCCGGTTCCCGAGGGGATCGGGAACACAGCATCAGTGGAGTAATTACGCTCATTTCGGGCGGCACGCCCCGAAGGGTCAGCGCTGGGGATGTTCGAGGTTATGAAGTTGCCGCTTCAGGCGTTTTGGTTTTGGATTCCAGGTATCTTTTGGATTTTTCTATACCTCTCTTTCTAAGAGGCTTCTCCACAAAACGATAGTTGAGCTCGGAAAATATTGCGATTAACACAATCGCGGTTAAGCAAAATCTAATATTGTAATGGGAGTTGAATTCAAACGTCGCACCCTCAATTCTTGACCATATTTCCCTGGTGAGCCAAAACGCCGGATTGTGAACCAAGTAAATGGCAAACGATCTGGTACCCACATAGGCCAGTATGTTTCGAATTTTGCCTTCTGGGAATAGGTAGTTTCGTTGGTATGAGCTGAGCCACACCGTCAGCGTGCAGAGCAAGGTCACCATCGTGAATACGAACGGAACGACTCCTCCACTTGAAGGAACAATTAGAATTGCGCCGATCAGGGCAACCGCAGTGAAGTATTTTGCTAGGCTGTTCGCCAGGAACTTTGGCTCTATTAGCGAATAGGCTGTGGTATTTCTGAATATGGCGAGGCACACGCCTAACATAATACCATCCATTCTGGTGTACAGCACATACAGCATGGTGAAGTTAAAATAAGCAATGCCTGTGCCGATGAGAACCGCAGCGGCGAGCCAGAATATCCAGCGCAGTCTCAGAAAGAATAGAAATGGGAATATGAAGTAGAACTGCTCCTCCAGTGAAATGCTCCAGTAAATGCCATTGCTGCCACACACTTTATTTCCAAGGGTGGATAGATAGCAGCTAGCAAAATGGATGTTAGACATGAACATCGCAATTGACAGTCCGTCGAAAATATTCGCCTTTAGTGTTGTGAAGATTCCGGTTTGGTTGAAGGTGATTGAGAGTAGGCAGACGATCAGGATCCATAACATTGCAGATGGCATTATTCTATACGCGCGACGTATGTAAAATGACACCATTTCTTTAACGAAAGTTGATTTGTCTTCCAGTCGGGCTGATGCGTAAAAGGCTTTATAGAACGCGTTGGCAATCACATAGCCGGATATGCAGAAAAATATATCGACGCCGGCCCACAACCCGTATGACCAGTTGCCTATTTCTGGATACCAAAATAGAAGATTGCCTAGGTGGCCCATGACGGGAAGAAAAACGGCGATGGCGCGCAACGCCTCAATTTCCAGGTTTTTGTTATGCGTGATTAAAGACATTCAGCAGTCCATTCTTAATGTGGCCGGGCTCAACAGTAGAGTTCCGGAAGTTCCTTTTGTCAGTTGTTAATGCGTGACTTGAGTTCTATTATCTGCTTGTCGGTTATGACATCACTCAGCGAGTCGAGCACCATTGATTGGTGCTGAGGAGTTATTTGGGGTGGATTCTACAAGCGAACGCCGCGCGTGTCAGGTGTGTGGTTTTGCACTCGGTGCAGGACACCGTGAGCAGGCGCTTTTTCGGCAAAAGTCTGTGCGAGGATTTGCGGTAGTTCGTGAATCTTAACCCAACGTCGTTAGACGTCGAATGCAATGGGCGCCGCTCTTTAGGTTTTCAAGACTCCCGGCAGCGCGGGCTGCCACTCTCAGTATTCCACTCACTCCGTGCCAACCATCACTCTTGAGTAAAATTAGATACTTGAGCCGATCAGGCGGGTCGGCTTTTCTTTGATTCCCCCGGTATTGAGCGCAGCATATCAGCGCAACGAACTCGGCTGTGGTAATGACGCTGAATCTGTGTCGCCCACTCGACCCGTGGTTTTTCTGAGCGGAGCGCGTGGGCAGAAGCTGGTGAATGGCATCCCGTGTGCGCTCGCTAGCTATTTCAAGCTGACTAGATTCCACTGGAGGAGCTAGACGTCTGGGTGTGGCATTAATTGGCTTTCTCCCATCACGCCATCATTGGGTAAACAAAAAAAACGAAATGCACCAGGTTCACCCCAAAATGCGTTATCACCGCTGCTCCCAACCCGCCAAACCGATAGGCCAATCCGTATCCCACACCCGCAATAGTTGCCAGCAATGTCCACTGCCAGCCTGCATTCACGTGCACCAGGCCGAATAGGAGCGAAGCCAGCAATAACGCCAGATTGTCGCCGTAGCGAAACTGCTTGAACTGCCGGCTCAACCCCCCTTGAATGTACCCCCGAAACAAAGCCTCTTCCACCAGCGTTACCAGCAGCACGTTATTGAGTACCCAGACCCACGCCTGCTCCGGCCATTTTGGCGCCCAGGCGGTGATCCCCAGCAGCACGGCCGCACTAAGAACAGTAATGACTGTCAGACTCAACGCCAGGGCCGCTACACAAATCGATAGGCGTAGCGGCCGCCACGCGACGATCCACGGGCAGGCTATCAACAGCCAAAAGCCAATCAGCGGTTTATCTTGGTTCAGATACATCGAGAATGGTACAGCTTCCGGGGTGAGGCGTTGCGGGTCGATGGCTCGACCGTTGTAGAAGCCGGGCAGCCAGTGCATCGCCAAGCTGAGGGCCAGGACGATGAACAAGCCGTGGCCGAGGTAACGCGCCCATGGCGTACGCTGCTGGCGAACCGCGTAGCCGGCGATCAGCAAGAGGCCCACCGAGACGGCGACTAGTAGGCTCAGTTGCCCGTAGGTCAAGGCGACTGCATAGCCAATGGAGAGCAGTATCAGGTACAGCCAGGGCAGAGCGATCATGTGAAATCCTTGGAAAAACTCGGCGTATTATAACTGCCGGTGTTTTGCAGCCGCATGAAAACTACTCCGACTTAAAGCACGGCAGCGGTTTCTACCTACTGGTGCTGTGGATGAAGTTGATCATCATCGGCCTGGTTTTCGTTTTTCATAAGACCTGACACAACCTCACCCCGTAGGCGCCGGGGAGGCCTAGTCCATCCCGACGATGGCAGCCTTGAAAACACCATCGCCGACAAGCCGGGCTCCTACACGGGAGTGGCCTGTTTTTTCGGCCGCACCACCAACCACAACGCCCCCGCAATCAACACCCCCCCATACACATGCGCCATCGACAACGGTTCCCCCAGCAACAACGCCCCCCACAACACCCCAAACGGCGGAATCATAAACGTCACCGTCATCGACTTAACCGGCCCGATGGACGTCAGCAACCGGAAGTAAAGAATGTAGGCAAACGCCGTACACACCAGCCCCAACCCCAGCAACGACAACCACACCTGCCACCCACCCCAACTGGCGGGCGGCTGGCTGATCGCGCTGTAGGCGAAGAACGGCAACAGAAATAACGTCGCGCCGAGCATGCTGCCCAACGCAGAGAGGCGACTGTCCAAGCCCCCACGCTGATCCAACCAGCGCCGCGCCAGGAACCCGGCAAAGCCATAACAGGTGGTCGCCAGCAAACACGCCAGTGCGCCCATCAGCAATTCCAGGTCAAACGCCACCGGCCCTGCGCGGGTCAGCACTCCCACGCCAAACAGGCCCAGGCACACGCCGGCAATTTTCGACGGCGTCAGGCGTTCGCTGAAAAACAGCCCGCCGATCAACACACCCATCAGTGGCGTGGTGGCGTTGAAGATCGCCGAGTAACCCGCCGGCAGCACCTGGGCCGCCACGGAGTACATGGTCGCCGGGATCCCGGAGTTGATGACCCCCAATAACAACACCGTCTTGAACTTGCCCTGGAAATCCCAGCTCACGCGCATCATCGCCAAAATCACCAGCAACCCGGCGGCGGCGATCGACACGCGGAAAAACGCCGTCGGCACGGTGCCGATCTCGGGCGCGATAATGCGCATGAACAGAAAACTCGCCCCCCAAATGGCGGCGAGTCCCAATAAATACAGGCTGTCGACAGGTCTCACACAACACTCCTACCTCAATAAGCCCGCGAGTGTTGCATGACATTTCCAATGATTACAGGACAAACCGCGTCACCAGCCCATTCAGGTCCACCGCCAAGCGCGACAGTTCCTGGCTGGCCGCCGACGTCTGGGTGGCGCCAGCGGCGGTTTGGGTGGACAGGTCGCGAATGTTCACCAGGCTGCGGTCCACGTCGCGTGCTACCAGTGCTTGCTGCTCGGCGGCGCTGGCAATCACCAGGTTGCGCTGGCTGATCTGCGAGATGGCCGCGGTGATTTTCTCCAGGGCACTGCCGGCGCTGTTGGCGCGTTGCAGGGTCTGGCCGGCATGTTCGGCGCTGCTGTTCAGGGCTTCGACGGTGTCTTGGGTGCCCTGCTGGATACCGGTGATCATCTGCTCGATTTCTTCGGTGGAGTCCTGGGTGCGCTGCGCCAGGGAGCGCACTTCGTCGGCCACCACCGCAAAACCACGCCCGGCCTCGCCCGCGCGGGCCGCTTCAATGGCGGCGTTGAGCGCCAGCAGGTTGGTCTGCCCGGCGATGCCACGGATTACCTCCAGCACCTTGCTGATGTCCTGGGCTTGTACGGCCAGGCCTTCGGCCTTGTTCGACGCGCCGAGCACTTCGTCCACCAGGTTCTGGATCGAGCTGATGGTTTCGCTGATCTGGTAGTGGCCGTGCTTGCTGTCCTCGTCGGAGGCCTGGGACGCTTCGGCGCTGGACACCGCATTGCCCGCTACTTCATCCACCGCCGCGCTCATTTCGGTCACGGCGGTGGCGGCCTGTTCGATCTCGTCGTTCTGCGCTTGCAGGCCACGGGTGCTTTGTTCCATCACCGAACTCATCTCTTCGGCCGCAGAAGCCAGTTGCTGCGCCGACTCGCTGATGCCACGGATGGTGCCTTGCAACTGCGCCTGCATGGTGGCCAAAGCCGTGAGCAATTGAGCCGGTTCGTCCTTGCCGCTGACAGCGATCGGCTGGCTCAAGTCGCCACCGGCGATGGTGCGGGCCACGATCAGGGCCTGGCCGAGGGGGGCGGTGATGCTGCGGGTCAGTAGCCAGGCCAGCAGCAAGGTGGCAATCAGCGCGAACACAATGATCGAACCGACGATCCACTGCGCGCTGGAATAGGTCTGTGCGGCGGAGTCCACAGCGGTTTCCACACCGCTCTGATTGAAGGTGATCATGTCCTCCAGGCTTTTGTTGAGAATCACGCCTTGTGGTGCGAGGCGGCTGTTGAGCAGGTCGATGGCGTCCTGTTGCTGGTCCTTGTCCACCAGGGCAACGATCTGTCCGACGAGGGTCAGGTAGGCATTCACGTTGCCTTCGAGTTGCTTGAGCATCTCGCGTTCTTCATCGCCGCTGAGCAGGGTTTTGTGATGGTCCAGCAAGGTTTGCAGCTCGGTGCGTTGGCGGGTGATCAGGGCCTTGCTGTTGTCGCGTATCCGCGATTCGTCGGTGGTCGCCAGGCGCAACGCCTCCAGACGAATGCTGGCCACGAAGGCCGCGCTGTCGTGGATGTTCTCGATGCTCGGCATCCACGATGCTTCGATAACCAGTGCGCTCTGCCGTAACTTGGCCATCTGGCCCAGCCCAAACATCCCGACGATCACCAGCAAGCTGGCCAAAACCCCAAAACTCAGACTGGCACGCAGACCGATCCTCATGTTCCTCAATGACATCTCAATGCTCCTTGGGCGATTAGAACCTGTTCCCGGATCGGTCTTTGGACCTTGTTAGGGTGGGAGAGGGCGCGCTATATATCAAAGTGCCATCAGTGTGGTAATCAGGGTTTCCCTTAGTTGGATCCAAAGCGCTGCGCGATGATCGCCGCCGGAGCTGCGCGCGGTTTTCCGGCTTCAACCCGCCAAGCCCCGCCATTGAAGGTGTGCGGGTAAAACGCAACGGGACTTCAGGGTGCGTTTATTGACCGAATGGTCGAATTAAAAAAATTGAAAATAAATGTACGAAATGAACAAAGTTGTACAAGGCAGTGCAAGAAATGACCCTTCTCCTGCTCACGTACACTGGCTAAGCTCAGGGCTTCCAGATGCCCGTAGAGGTTTCCCGCATGTCGCAATCCGCCCTCGCTGTCGCCCAGATGATCCTCGATGGTTTCGATGATTACCGTGAGCACTTCCGCCAGATCACCGACGGCGCCCGTGAGCGTTTCGAAAAGGCCCAGTGGCAGCAGGGGCAGGCGGCATCGGCGGCGCGGATCAACCTCTATGAAGAAAAGGTCAGTGAAGTGATTGCGCGTTTGCGCAGTAGCTTTGATGACGGAGCATTACTCGATGTTGACCAGTGGCCCGTGGTGAAAAGCGCCTACATCGGTCTGATCGACCTGCGTTTCGATGATGAACTCTCCGAGACCTGGTACAACTCGATCTTCTGCGGGCTGTTCAGCCACGACCTGATCAGCGACGGCTGCATGTTCATCCACACCACCCGGCCCAGTCTGCGCCGGGCACGGGCCGCGCAGACGCGTACCTACACCCCCGCCGCAAAAATCCCGGAGATGCTCGCGCAGATCTTTGCCGACTACCGTTTCAGTGAACCCTACGCGGACCTGGCCGGCGACCTGCATCGCCTTGAAGCCCAACTGCGGGAGAACCTGCCGGACTGGGTGTGCAAAGACCCAGACCTCAACGTCGAGCTGTTCTCCTCGGTGCTCTACCGCAATAAAGGCGCCTACCTGGTAGGGCGCATCTACACCCGCGACGAACAATGGCCGCTGGTGATCCCGTTACTGCACCGCGAAGGGCAGGGCATCCAGATCGACGCACTGATCACCGATGAAGCCGACGTGTCGATCATCTTCTCGTTCACCCGTTCCTACTTCATGGTGGATGTGCCGGTGCCGGCGGAGTTCATCGGTTTTCTCAAGCGCATTCTGCCGGGCAAGCACGTCGCAGAGCTGTACACCTCGATCGGTTTCTACAAGCACGGCAAGTCGGAGTTCTACCGCGCGCTGATCAACCACCTGGCAACCACTGATGATCAATTCATCATGGCTCCCGGCGTGCGCGGCATGGTGATGAGCGTGTTCACCCTGCCGGGCTTCAACACCGTGTTCAAGATCATCAAGGACCGTTTTTCACCGTCGAAAAACGTCAACCGCGCCACGGTGATCGAGAAGTACCGCTTGGTCAAAAGCGTCGACCGGGTCGGGCGCATGGCCGACACCCAGGAGTTCGCCGACTTCCGTTTTCCCTTGAGCAAGTTCGAGCCCGAATGCCTCGCCGAACTGCTGGAAGTCGCCGCTGGCACCGTTGAAGTCGAAGGCGACACGGTGTTGATCCGCCACTGCTGGACCGAACGACGCATGACCCCGCTCAACCTCTACCTCGACAACGCCAACCCCGCCCAGGTGCGCGAAGCCCTGGAAGACTACGGCCTGGCGATCAAACAACTGGCGGCCGCCAATATCTTTCCTGGCGATATGCTGCTGAAAAACTTCGGCGTCACCCGCCACGGTCGCGTGGTGTTCTACGACTACGACGAAATCTGTTTTCTCACCGAAGCCAACTTTCGTCACATTCCGGCGCCGCGTACCCCCGAGGATGAGATGGCCTCCGAGCCCTGGTACTCCATCGGCCCGCTGGATGTATTCCCCGAGGAATTCCCGCCGTTCCTGTTTGCCGACGCCGGCCAGCGCAAGCTGTTCGATGAACTGCATGGCGAGTTGTACAACGCCGATTACTGGAAAGGCCTTCAGGAGGCGATCCGCGCGGGCAAGGTCATTGATGTGTTCCCGTACCGACGCAAGGACCGCGATAACGAATGAGGGGGCACGCTTGTGGGTGGTTTTCTGCGACAATCCGCCCCCTGCATATATAGACGACCCTTGCGTACCTGATGACTGACCAAGCGCCCACTATCGACCAACTGCTCAAAACCCTTGATCACGCCATGCTCGCCGACCGGCATCGCTTGCGGCGCCAACTGCTTGAGTTGCGCAAGAAGCCCGACGAGGAAAAGTTGGCGCAGTGGGTTGCGCGCATGCAGGCGTCCTGCGCCCAGGTCACAGCGCGGCGCGCCAGCCTGCCGGTGATCCGCTACGACGACAGCCTGCCGATTGCGGCCAAGCGGGATGAAATCAAAGCCGCGCTGAACAAGCACCAGGTGCTGATCATTGCCGGTGAGACCGGCTCGGGTAAGACCACCCAGTTGCCGAAGATCTGCCTGGAAATCGGTCGCGGCCAGTTCGGTCTGATCGGCCACACCCAGCCACGCCGGATCGCCGCGCGCAGCGTCGCCAGCCGGGTGGCAGAAGAGTTGGCCACGCCTTTGGGCGCGCTGGTCGGCTATCAGGTGCGCTTCGAAGACCAGAGCGATTCCAACACCCTGATCAAGCTGATGACCGACGGCATCCTGCTGGCGGAAACCCAGAACGATCGCTACCTGGAACGCTACGACACGATCATCGTCGACGAAGCCCACGAACGCAGCCTGAACATCGACTTCCTGTTGGGCTACCTGAAAACCCTGCTGCCGCGTCGTCCGGACCTGAAAGTCATCATCACTTCGGCGACCATCGACCTGGAGCGTTTTTCCAAGCATTTCGATGACGCGCCGATTGTCGAAGTCTCGGGCCGTACTTTCCCGGTGGACACCTGGTATCGCCCCTTGACCCTGGAGCAGGACGAGGAGGGCAATCGCGTCGAGGACGACTTGACCGTTGACCAGGCGATCCTCGCCACCCTCGATGAAATCGCCGCCTACGAGCGCAGCGAGCGCCGCAGCCCTGGTGATGTGCTGGTGTTCCTGCCGGGCGAGCGCGAAATTCGCGATGCCGCCGACATGCTGCGCAAGGCCCAGCTCAAGCACACCGAAATCCTGCCGCTGTACGCGCGCCTGTCGCCGGCCGAACAGCAGCGCATTTTCCAGTCCCACCCGGGCCGGCGCGTAGTGTTGGCTACCAACGTGGCGGAAACCTCGCTGACCGTGCCGGGCATTCGTTATGTGATCGACAGCGGCACCGCGCGCATCAGCCGCTACAGCTACCGCGCCAAGGTGCAGCGCCTGCCGATCGAGGCGATTTCACAGGCCAGCGCCAACCAGCGTAAAGGCCGTTGCGGCCGGGTCGAACCGGGTATCTGCATTCGCTTGTACAGCGAAGAGGATTTTATCGGCCGTCCGGAATTTACCGACCCGGAGATCCTGCGCACCAACCTCGCCGCCGTGATCCTGCAGATGCTGCACCTGCGCCTTGGCGAGATCACCGATTTCCCGTTTATCGAGCCGCCGGACGGCAAGGCCATCAGCGACGGTTTCAACCTGCTGCAAGAGCTGTCGGCGGTAGACCGCAACAGCCAGCTCACGCCTCTAGGTCGTCAGTTGGCGCGTCTGCCGGTGGATCCGCGCATGGGCCGTATGTTGCTCGAAGCCGCCAAGCTCGGCAGCCTGCAGGAGGTGCTGATCGTTGCCAGCGCCATGTCGATTCAGGACCCGCGCGAGCGTCCGCCGGAGCGCCAGCAAGCGGCCGATCAGGCGCATGCACAGTGGAAAGATCCGGATTCTGACTTCGCTGGGTTGGTCAACTTGTGGCGCGGTTTCGAAGAGCAGCGCCAGGAACTCACAGCCAGCCCGCTGCGCAACTGGTGCCGCAAGAACTTCCTCAACTACCTGCGTTTGCGCGAGTGGCGCGACTCCCATCGCCAGCTGAGCCTGATCTGCCGCGACATGCAGTTGACCATCAATAAAGAGCCGGCGGATTTCCCGAAACTGCACAAGGCGGTGTTGTCCGGTTTGCTCAGCCAGATCGGCCAGAAAACCGAAGACGGCGATTACCTCGGCGCACGCCAGCGCCGCTTCTGGATCCACCCGTCCTCGGGCATCGGCAAGAAGCGCCCGCAATGGCTGATGACCGCCGAACTGGTGGAAACCACCAAGCTGTATGCGCGCATGGTCGCCAAGATCGACGCCGACTGGATCGAGCCGCTGGCTGGGCACCTGATCAAGAAAAACCACTTCGAACCCCATTGGGAGAAGAAGCGCGGACAGGTCGTGGCCTTTGAGCAGATCACCCTGTTCGGGCTGATTGTGGTCGGGCGCAGGCCGGTGCATTACGGGCCGATTGACCCGGTGGTGTCGCGCGAGTTGTTTATCCGCGAAGGCCTGGTGCGTGGCGAGATCCAGTCGCGGGCCAAGTGCCTCACGGCCAACCAGCAATTGCTGGAACAACTCGACGAACTGGAAGCCAAGGCACGCCGTCGCGACATCCTGGCGGACGAAGAAACCCTGTTCGCCTTCTACGACGCGCGGTTGCCGGCGGAGATCCATCAGACCGCGACCTTCGACAGCTGGTACAAGGTCAACAGCCAGAAAGACCCGCAACTGCTGATCATGCGCGAAGAAGACGTGCTGGCCCGCGAGGCCAGTGAAGTCACCGCCGCGCATTATCCGGACACCCTGCACCTGGGCGACCTGGAACTGGCACTGAGTTACCACTTCGAACCCAACCACCCGCGTGACGGTGTGACCCTGCGCGTACCGGCGCCGCTGCTGCCGGCGTTGCCGCCGGAGCGTCTGGAATGGCTGGTGCCGGGGGTGATCGAAGCCAAGTGCATCGCCCTGGTGCGTAACCTGCCCAAGGCATTGCGCAAGAACTTCGTGCCGGTGCCGGACTTCGTCAAGGCCGCGCTGCAACGCATCGAGTTTGGCCAGGGCTCGTTGCCTCAGGCGCTGGGCCGCGAATTGCTGCGCATGACCGGGGCGCGGGTCAGCGATGAAGCCTGGGCTGAAGCCGCGCAGCAGGTGGAAAGCCACCTGAAGATGAACCTGGAAGTGGTCGATGGCCAGGGCAAGTTCCTCGGCGAAGGCCGCGACCTGGCCGAACTGACGGCGCGTTTTGCCGAGGCCAGCCAGGCCGCGCTGGCCGTGCCGCAAACCGCAAAAAGCCAGCAGCCGGTGGAAGCCAAGGTGTTTGCCGCGGTGGCGGAAAAGACCCAGCAGAAGATCGCCGGGCTGTCGATGACGGTGTATCCGGCATTGGTGGAAGAAAACGGCACGGTCAAGGAAGGGCGCTTCTCCACGGCTGCCGAGGCGGAGTTCCAGCATCGTCGCGCCTTGCAGCGTTTGCTGATGCAACAACTGGCAGAACCTGCGAAATTCCTGCGCGGCAAATTGCCGGGCCTGACCGAACTGGGCCTGATGTACCGCGAACTGGGCCGTATCGATGCGCTGGTGGAAGACATCCTGTTGGCCAGCCTCGACACCTGTGTACTCGAAGGCGAAGCCAACCTGCCGCGTGATGGCGCAGGCCTGGCCGCCTTGGCCGAGCGCAAGCGCGGCAGTTGGACCGAACACGCCGAGCGCCTGGCGCGCCTGACCCTGGACGTGCTGAAACTGTGGCACGGCCTGCAAAAGCGCTTCAAAGGCAAGATCGACCTGGCTCAGGCCGTGGCCTTGAACGACATCAAGCAGCAGTTGAGCAATTTGGTGTATCCCGGTTTTGTGCGGGAAACCCCGGCGCAGTGGTTCAAGGAACTGCCGCGTTACCTCAAGGCCATCGAGTTGCGCCTGGAAAAACTGCCGAGCCAGGTGCAAAAGGATCGGGTGTGGAGCGGCGAACTGGCCGGTTTGTGGACTCAGTACGAAAACCGTCTGAAAAAGCATGCCCAGGAAGGCAAGCGCGACCCTCAGCTGGAGCTCTATCGCTGGTGGCTGGAGGAATATCGCGTGTCGTTGTTCGGCCAGCAACTGGGTACCAAAGTGCCGATTTCCGACAAGCGCTTGAGCAAGCAATGGAGCCAGGTAGAAGCCTGAAGACCTGCCTCCCCTGTAGGAGCGAGCTTGCTCGCGAAAAACGTCAACGATAACGCGGGCAGTCTGGACGACCGCGGCGTCCTTGAGTTCTTCGCGAGCAAGCTCGCTCCTACAAGGGAAGCCGGAGGGTGTTTATCTGGCATATGGCGCCAAACCCCAGGGTTTGTGGCAAACTTCGCGCCTATAAATGCCGGGATCGTCGTGAAGGGCTGCGACGCGAAGGAATAAAGCGATGCCAGTTTGGTGTCCGCGGTGCGGAATCGGACTACTTACAGTTTGGTACGACGGTACCAATATCTTCTGCCTGACAGATTTAGAGGAACGACCGTGCATAACGTCGTCATCAGCGGCACTGGCCTGTACACCCCGGCCAACAGCATCTCCAACGAAGAGCTGGTGCAGTCTTTCAATGCCTACGTGCATCAGTTCAACAGCGATAACGCCGCCGCCATCGAGCGCGGTGACGTGCAGCCGCTGACCGAATCCAGCGCAGCCTTCATCGAAAAAGCCTCGGGCATCAAGAGCCGCTTCGTGATGGACAAGGACGGCATTCTCGACCCGCAGCGCATGGCCCCGCGCCTGCCCGAGCGCAGCAACGACGAATGGTCGGTGCTCTGCCAGATGGCGGTCGGCGCCGCCGAACAAGCCCTGCAACGTGCGGGCAAGACTGCTGCCGACATCGACGGCGTGATCGTCGCGTGCTCCAACCTGCAGCGTGCCTACCCGGCCATCGCCATTGAAGTCCAGGAAGCCCTGGGTATCGAAGGGTTTGGTTTTGACATGAACGTGGCGTGTTCCTCGGCCACCTTCGGCATCCAGAACGCCGCCAACAGCATCCAACTGGGCCAGGCGCGGGCGATTTTGATGGTCAACCCGGAAGTCTGCACCGGCCACCTGAATTTCCGCGACCGTGACAGCCACTTCATCTTTGGCGACGCGGCCACCGCCGTGATCCTGGAGCGCGCCGACCTGGCGACCTCCGAGCACCAGTTCGATGTGGTGAGCACCAAGCTGCTGACCAAGTTTTCCAATAACATCCGCAACAATTTTGGCTTCCTCAACCGCACGGCGGAAGAGGGCGTCGGCGCTCCGGACAAGCTTTTCGTACAGGAAGGCCGCAAGGTATTTCGCGATGTGTGCCCGATGGTGGCCGAGCTGATCGGCGTGCATTTGCAAGAAAACCAGCTGAACGTGGCCGATGTGAAGCGCTTCTGGCTGCACCAGGCCAACCTGAGCATGAACCACCTGATCGTGAAGAAACTGCTGGGCCGTGAAGCCTCGGTGGAAGAAGCGCCAGTGATCCTCGATACTTACGCCAATACCAGTTCGGCGGGCTCGGTGATTGCGTTCCACAAATACCAGGACGATTTGCCCAAGGGCTCCGTGGCGGTACTCAGCTCGTTTGGCGCGGGCTATTCGATCGGCAGCGTGATCCTGCGCAAACGCTAAGACAATCGAGGTCATGAATGGCAGCAGCGGACGACGCGCACCTGCTTGAACGCCTGCTCAAGGGTGAGCAGCGGGCCTACAAGGAATTGGTCACCACCTACCAGAGCGCCATGCGGGCGGTGGCCTATGCCATCGTCGGCCAGCGTCACGCCGACGAAGTCGTGCAAGACGCCTGGCTGTCGGTGGTGCGCAACCTGGCCAGGTTCGAAGGGCGTTCCAGCCTCAAGACCTGGCTGCTGACCATCACCGCCAACGCCGCCAAGGGGCGCTATAAGCAGAATCGTCGCGAAGTGTTGCTCGACGACCTGCCGTCGCCCCATGGCACTATTGGTGATGATCGCTTCACCCCCGACGATGGTCACTGGGCCGTCGCCCCCTACGCCTGGCACCAGGACACTCCGGAAGCCCTGCTGACCGAGGATGAACTGCGCAAATGCCTGGAGCATACGTTGCTGAGTTTGTCTGAGTTGCAAAGCAGCGTGCTGGTGCTGCGTGAGCGCCAGGGGTTGGAGTTGGAAGAGATCTGTAATCTTCTGACGCTGTCGCTCTCCAATGTCCGTGTGCTGTTGCATCGAGCACGGCTTAAAGTCTTCGCCACGGTGGAGCATTTTGAGGAAACGGGCGAATGTTGACCTGTAAAGAACAAGTGGCGCGTTCCAGTGACTATCTCGATGGGCAATTGACCTTTCGCGAGCGTCTGCTGGTGCGTCATCACTTGATGTTCTGCCCGAACTGCCGCCGGTTTATCCGCCAGATGCGCCTGATGCAGGCGACGCTGAAGATAATGCCGGATGAGCCGGTAGAGGGTGTGGAGGCCTTGGCGCAGCGGTTGGCGCAAGAGCGACTCAAGGATCTGTAGGAGCGAGCTTGCTCGCGAAGAGTCCACAGGCAACGCGGCTATCCAGGATAACCGCGTTACCGTTGATGTTCTTCGCGAGCAAGCTCGCTCCTACAGTGGGGTGGCGTTAGAACTTGGCTTCTGCGTCCAGCTGCAGGGTGTTGGCGTTCGCGTCGCGGTAGCCCGGGGCGCTGGCGTAGTCCGCTTTGGTCAGGAAGTAAGTGGCGCCGACCGCGAAGTTCTTGTCGATGTCGTAACCGACCTTGAACTTGTGACCGCGTGCACCGGTGAAGCCGCCAGCGAAGTCCGAGTCGGTGAGGGCGCCGACCACGGCGTAACGTTGTACGTCGCGGTAGTTGTAGTCCAGGTTGAAACCGAAGACTTTGGACTTGGCACCGAGCAACCAGGCAGTGTCCTGATCTTTGTCAGTGGCTTTGGTGTTTTGCACGTACTGGCCATAGAACGACAGCGGTACGGCCAGGCCGCCGATGTCGATCTGGCTGAAGCCTTCATACAAACGGTACTCGCTGGCATTGCCGGCGGTGGTGTTCGCGATGGTTTCGGCTGGGGTCAGGCATTGGAAGGAGCCAGCGGTCGGGCAGCGGCTGTCTTCATCGTTCTGGAACGCGTAGACGCTGCCGCCCAGGGTCAGTTTCAGGTTATCGGTCAGCGAGAAGCGCGAACCCAACTGGCCTGCCGTCATGCGCAGGTCGTTGCGAAATTGCACGCCGTCGCCGTTGACGTTGTCCTTGAGGTTGTAATTACCCAAGCTGCCGAACAGCTCGGCGCTGCTGCCCAGTGGGTATTTGTAGGTTACGGCCAGGCCTTCCGGGTTGATATCGCTGTCCCAGATCACATCGCCCATGCTGACCCACGGCTGCAGCATTTTGCCGCCGATCACGTGCAGGTTCTTGATTTGAGTCGGGTGGTAGTCGATGTAACCCAGGTCCAGCCAGATCGACTTCTTGTTGAAGTAGCCGTCCAGGTCCTGGTTGGTGGAGCGGGCGTCGTCGCTGCTGCCGGTGGCGATACGGATGCCGGTGTCGACTTGTGAGTTGATCTCGGTGTAGGCGCCCAGACGAGCACGGATGCGCTCACGATCCTTGTCTTTGCCGCCGTTGTTCGGGGTGCCGTCGATCTTGATGGTTTCATGACGGAAGCGCACGTCACCCTTGAGTTGAGTCTTGGCCGCCCAGGCCAGCTTCTGGTCGAAGCTGCTCAGCTCGTTGGTTTTCTTCGCGGTGGCCGCGATCTGTTCGTTGGTCTCTTGTTGAGCTTGCCGTGCGATCTGCTGCTCTTTCTGGTCCCGTGCCAGTTCAGCTTGCAGTTCGCTGTACTGGGCATTGGTGATCTGGCCGTTGGCCTTGAGCATGTCGAGCAATTTAGCGTCGACTGCAGCGCTGGCCGGAACGCTCAGGGCCAGTAACAGGCCGCCGCACAGGACCGCCGCAGTTTTAGTGGAAGCAAGACGCATATCAATCTCCGAAAGTGAGGAGGGATGGCAAACCATCCAGGACACAACCGACCGATGACGGACGGAAAAATAGCCGCCGGGTAGAACCAGGCGCTCTAAAAACAGGCGTCAGTATCACGATCGTTTATGACGGAGCAGTGGCGAAGTGATGTCATCTAGATGACAAATTTTTCACGTTCGGAACTATTGGTTTAGAGCCTTGTCGTGCGAAACGGGGGTGTACCAAGGCCGGCAATCAGCGATACTCGCCAGGCTTTCACGCCCCAAACCAGTGAGGATGCCGATGCCGTTGCAACGCCTGGACAGCCTGTCCGAGATCGCCCCGCAAGCCTGGGATGCGCTGGTGCCACAGGCCCAGCCGTTCGTACGGCACGCCTTTCTGAGCGCCTTGGAAGACAGCGCCAGCCTCGGCCCGCAATCGGGATGGCAGCCGGAGCATTTGCTGCATTGGGAAGGAGATCGGCTGGTGGCGGCACTGCCCAGTTACCGCAAGTGGCATTCCTATGGCGAATACGTGTTTGATCACGGTTGGGCCGATGCTTGCGAGCGGGCTGGTATTGAGTATTACCCCAAGCTGTTGACTGCCGTGCCGTTCAGCCCGGTCAGCGGGCCACGCCTATTGGCGGCGAGTGCAGAGGAGGGTTTTGAACTGCTGAAAAGCCTGCCGGGTTACCTGGAAATCGAAGGGCTCTCCAGTGCCCACATCAACTTCACTGACGAACTGGCCGATACGGCAATGGCCCAACAACCGGGCTGGTTGCAGCGCCTGGGCTGTCAGTTTCACTGGCAGAATCGGGGTTATCGAGACTTCCAGGATTTTCTTGATGCGCTGAGTTCACGCAAACGTAAACAGATGCGTAAAGAGCGCGAACAAGTGGCGGGGCAGGGCATCGACTTCGAGTGGCTGCAAGGCCATGAGCTGAGTGAAGCCCAGTGGGATTTTGTCTACGCCTGCTATGCCAACACCTACGCCATCCGCCGCCAATCACCGTACCTGACACGCGCTTTCTTCAGCCTGCTGGCCGAGCGCGTGCCCGAAGCGATCCGCGTGGTCCTGGCCAAACAAGGCACTCGCCCGGTGGCCATGGCCTTCAGCCTGATCGGCGGCGACAGCTTCTACGGCCGCTACTGGGGCTGCCTGGCGGAATTCGACCGCCTGCACTTCGAAACCTGTTTCTACCAGGGCATGGACTACGCAATCGCCCACGGCCTGCAACGCTTTGATGCGGGGGCACAGGGCGAGCACAAGTTGATTCGTGGGTTTGAACCCGTGATTACACGGTCATGGCACTACTTGCGCCATCCGGGATTAAAGAACGCCGTGGAAGATTTCCTCGAGCGCGAGCGGGTGGGGATCGTGGCGTATGCTGAGCAGGCGAGGGCAGCCCTGCCTTATCGGCAGGTGTAACGCTCGGGTCCCCTGTAGGAGCGAGCTTGCTCGCGAAAAACCTGAGAGCGCCGCGTAAAACCAGATGCGCTGCGTCATCGTTGACGGTTTTCGCGAGCAAGCTCGCTCCTACAAAGGGGTTAGGCAGGCGCCTCCTTGCCCAGCCAGCGGTAGGTCACACCACCGATTACCGCGCCAAGGATCGGCGCGAGCCAGAACATCCACAACTGCTGGATCGCCCACCCGCCGACGATCAAGGCCGGGCCGGTACTGCGCGCCGGGTTGACCGAGGTGTTGGTCACGGGAATGG
The DNA here is from genome assembly GCF_002269425.1 of Pseudomonas sp. NS1(2017). Taxonomy (NCBI): domain Bacteria; kingdom Pseudomonadati; phylum Pseudomonadota; class Gammaproteobacteria; order Pseudomonadales; family Pseudomonadaceae; genus Pseudomonas; species Pseudomonas sp. NS1(2017). The sequence continues at coordinate 6,200,148 of NZ_CP022960.1, read as the reverse complement.
AGATCAGGTGGATGAGTGTCAACGCCAGGCCGATGGCGATGGGCGCGAGGCCCGGCGGAGCACGGCGATCGGTGGCGCCGAGGATGATCACCACGAACATGGCGGTCATCACCAGCTCACAGACAAACCCCGCCGCCATCGAATACCCGCCCGGTGAATGCTCGCCATAGCCGTTGGACGCCAGGCCCGACGCCAGTTCGAACCCCGGTTTGCCGCTGGCAATGAAATACAGCAACGCAGCGGCGATCGTACCGCCGACCACCTGCGCCACGATGTACGCGGGCAGTTCCCTGGCAGGAAATCGTCCGCCTACCACCAACCCCACTGACACGGCCGGGTTGAGGTGGCAGCCGCTGATGTGCCCGATGGCGAAGGCCATGGTCAGCACCGTGAGCCCGAATGCCAGGGACACACCCAACAACCCGATCCCGACTGCAGGGAACGCTGCGGCCAGCACCGCACTCCCACAACCGCCCAACACCAACCAAAATGTACCTAGCCCCTCTGTGATTGAACGCTTGAACAAAGACATGCAACCCGTCCTTGATAGATCGCTCTACCGGATCCGTAAATCAGTGATGCTCCTTGCAGATTTACTTCAGCGCCCCTCTGGGCACTGCACTGATTACAGCAGGATTGCGGCAAAAGTGTAGGAACGAGCTTGCTCGCGAAGAACGCCAGGACGCCAGTTAAAACCAGGCTGCCCGCGTTATCGTTGACGTTTTTCGCGAGCAAGCTCGCTCCTACAGTGAGAGGGGTTAGTCGATACCGACGAACCCACCCGTCTGGTGCTGCCACAACCGCGCATACAACCCGCCATGGGCCAGCAACTCGGCGTGGCTGCCGCTCTCGGCAATCTGGCCTTTCTCAAGCACCACCAGGCGGTCCATCCGTGCAATGGTCGACAACCGGTGCGCGATCGCAATCACCGTCTTGCCTTGCATCAGGGTTTCCAGGCTCTCCTGGATGGCCGCTTCCACTTCCGAATCCAGCGCGGAGGTGGCTTCGTCCATGATCAGGATCGGTGCGTCCTTGAGCAGCACGCGGGCAATGGCGATACGTTGACGTTGCCCGCCAGAGAGCTTCACCCCGCGCTCACCGACGTGCGCATCCAGCCCGGTACGGCCTTCGGAATCCGACAGCAACGGGATGAACTCATCGGCACGCGCCTTGTGCACGGCGGCCCAGAGTTCTTCGTCGGTGGCGTCGGGCTTGCCATACAGCAGGTTGTCGCGGATCGAGCGGTGCAGCAGCGAAGTGTCCTGGGTGATCATGCCGATCTGTTCGCGCAAGCTTTCCTGGGCGACGTCGGCGATGTTCTGGCCATCGATCAGGATGCGTCCGCCTTGCAGGTCGTACAGGCGTAGCAGCAGGTTGACCAACGTCGACTTGCCGGCACCCGACGGCCCGATCAGGCCGATCTTTTCACCGGCCTTGATCTCAAGGTTCAGGCCGCCAATGATTCCGCTCTTCTTGCCGTAGTGGAAGTCCACCTGTTCGAAACGCACTTCGCCCCGTGGCACGCTCAGGCGCGGGGCGTTGTCGCGGTCGATCACGGCGAGTGGCTGGGCGATGGTTTTCAGGCCGTCCTGCACCTGGCCGATGTTCTCGAAAATGCCGTTGACCACCCACATGATCCAGCCGGACATGTTGACGATACGAATCACCAAACCCGTGGCCAGGGCAATCGCGCCCACCGAGATCAACGACTGTGTCCACAACCACAGGGCCAGGCCGGTGGTGGTGACGATCAGCAGGCCGTTCATGGTGGTGATCACGATGTCCATGCTGGTGACGACGCGGCTAGCTAACTGGGTTTTTTCGGTTTGTTCGATGATCGCTTCCTTGGCGTATTCCTGCTCATAGCGGGTATGGGCGAACAGCTTCAAGGTGGTGATGTTGGTGTAACCGTCGACGATGCGCCCCATCAATTTGGAGCGCGCTTCGGAGGAAATCACCGAGCGCTCCTTCACCCGTGGCACGAAGAAGCGCAGCGCCAGGCTGTAGCAAATGATCCAGGTCACCAGCGGGATCATCAGGCGCCAATCAGCTTCGGCAAACAACACCAGGGAACTGATGGCGTAGATCGCCACGTGCCAGATCGCATCCACTGCCGCCACGGCAGAGTCGCGCAGGGAGTTGCCGGTCTGCATGATGCGCTGGGCAATTCGCCCGGCGAAGTCGTTCTGGAAGAAATTCAGGCTCTGTTTGAGCACGTAGCTGTGGTTTTGCCAGCGAATCAGGCTGGTCATGCCAGGGCTGATGGTCTGGTGCACCAGCAGGTCATGCAGGGCGCCGAAAATCGGGCGCAGCAGCAGGGCGACCACGGCCATCCAGATCAGCTCGGTGCTGTGCACCTGGAAGAAGTTGGCCGGCGGCGTGCCCTGAGCCAGGTCGATGATGCGGCTCAGGTAGCTGAACAGTGCGACTTCGATCAGCGCCCCGATCAGGCCCACCACCAGCAAGGCGGCGAAATGCGGCCACACCTGGCGCAGGTAGTAGAGGTAGAAGGGCAAGACTTTGTCGGGCGGGGCTTCGCTGGGGGCGTCGCGGAAAATATCGATCAGTTGTTCAAAACGACGATAGAGCATTAGGTATGACGCCCGCGGGGCGGGCTCTCCTTTCAAATGCGCGCGCGGCCTTGTGGGCAGCGCGCGGGACTACCTGAAGAACGCCCTGCTGACCTCAGTCGATGCGCTTGGCCGACTTGATCACAACAGGATCGATTGGCACGTTCTGCATGCCCTGCTTGGTGGTGGTCTGCGAGTTGACGATCACATCAACCACGTCCATGCCCTTGACCACTTTGGCGAAGACGGCGTAACCGGCATCGCGGCCCGGGTCGAGGAAGGCATTGTCAGCCACGTTGATGAAGAATTGGCTGGTGGCCGAATTCGGGTCATTGGTGCGCGCCATCGACAGCGTGCCACGCACGTTATGCAGGCCGTTGCTGGCTTCGTTCTTGATCGGTGCTTCGGTCGGCTTCTGCGACATCTGTGCGGTAAACCCGCCGCCCTGGACCATGAAGCCTGGGATCACGCGGTGGAAAATCGTGTTGGTGTAGAAGCCCTTGTCGACATAGGCCAGGAAGTTCTTGGTGCTGATCGGCGCCTTGACCGGGTCCAGTTCGATCTCGATGTCGCCGTTGGTGGTGGTGATCAATACGTGGGGCGCCTTGGCGGGCTCGGCGGCCATCAGGTTGGCGGCGAACAGTACGGAACCGGCGAAGAAGGCGATTTTTTTCAACATGGGTCAGTGATCCTGGGTAGTGGTTTCGACTGTCTTTAGAAAATCGAGCAGGGTTGCGTTAAAGACTTCGGGTTGGTCCAAGGGCGTGGCATGGCGGGAATCCTCGATCACCACCAGCCGCGCATCGGGCAGCAGTTTTACATAGTTTTCTTTCTGCGCCACGGGGGTGTAATCGTGGTCGGCGCTGATGACCAGGGTTGGACAGGTGATTCTGGAAAGTCGTTCCTGCACGCCCCAGCCCACAATGGCATCGAAGCTGGCGAGATAAGCACGTTTGTCGTTTTTTGCCCAGCGTTCGGCCATCTTGCGGCGCAGGTCGGCTTGCTCCGGCTTGGGAAACAAACGGTCGCCCAGCGCCTTGCCGATAGTGGCCAGGCTGAGCACGCGCGCCAGGCTCCAGCGCTTGGCCCATTGCCAGTAATCATCGGCACTGCGCACCTTCACCTCTGGCGCGCTGTTGACGATGCAGAGGCTCTTGACCTGTGCGGGTTCGTCCACTGCCAGTTGGAAGGCAATCATGCCGCCCATGGACAGACCGACCACATGGGCGGGTGGCAGGTCCAAGTGTTCGATCAGCGCCAGCAGATCAAAGGTGAAGCCCTGGATGCTGTAGCGTTCGCGCGGTTTGTCCGAACGGCCATGGCCGCGCACATCCACCACGATCAGTCGGTAATGCCTGGCCAGCACTGGAATCTGCAGTTCCCAATCCTGGCTGCTGGAACCCAGGCCGTGGATCAGGATCAGCGGCGTACCGTGGCCGTATTCCTCGTAGTGCAGACTGCATCCTTCGTGGTCGAACCAGGCCATGCATGAACTCCGTTTCAGGCTTGCTGCGGGGCGGCGAAAGGCGCGTCCAACGGGGCGGTGTCAAAGGTGCGCAGCAGTTCCACGAGGATCTGCGTGGCGGGCCCCAAGGGTTTGTCCTTGTTTGAGTACAGGTAGAACGTCGGGTTGCGGCTTCCACCCTTTTCCAAGGGTAGCTGCTTGAGCAGGCCTTCCTTCATTTCGCGTTCGATCAGGTGGCGCGGCAACCAGGCAAAGCCCAGGCCGCTGCTGACGAAGGTGGCGGCGGTGGCCAGGCTGCCGACGGTCCAGCGCTGTTCGGCGCCAAGCCAACCCACATCACGCGGTTGCTGGCGACCGGAGTCGCGAATCACCACCTGCATCTGGCTTTCCAGGTCCTGGAAGTTCAGCTCGCGGTTCAGGCGGTGCAATGAGTGGTCCGGATGGGCCACGGCAATGAATTCCACATCGCTCATTTCCGTGCCCAGGTAGCCGGGGATAATGAACCCGCTGATGGCCAGGTCGGCCATGCCATCGAGCAACAACTCTTCCACGCCCGACAGCACTTCTTCACGCAGGCGCACACGACAACCCCGGCTCTGCGGCATGAACGCGGTAAGCGCGCGCACCAGGCGTGCGTTCGGATAGGCCGCGTCTACCACCAGCCGCACCTCGGCTTCCCAGCCCTGTTCCATATGGTGGGCGAGGTCTTCCAATTGGCTGGCGTTTTTCACCAGTTGCCGGGAGCGGCGCAACAGCACTTCACCGGCATCGGTGAGCACGGCCTTGCGCCCGTCAATGCGCAGCAGCGGCACGCCGAGCTGGTCTTGCATGCGGGCCACGGTGTAGCTCACCGAGGACTGCGAACGGTGCAGCGCTTCGGCCGCCTGGGCGAAGCCGCCATGGTCGACCACGGCTTGCAGCGTGCGCCATTGATCGAGGGTAACGCGGGGCGCTTTCAAGATGGGTTCCTCTTGTCCTAAGCTGACAGTCCTTATTGGAGACTGCCGAATGAGAAAATTCTGTTGTGTGTTGCTGGCGCTGCTGCCGTTGAGTGCGTTTGCCTACCCCATCGACGTGACGAAAAAGATCGACGGTGTCAGCATCGATTACACCGCCTCTGACGTGGACGGCGATATCAGCTCGATCCAGCTCAATAACTACGGCACTCAAGACGCGGTCTGCTCGGTAATCTTCACCAACGGCCCGGAATCGCCGCGTCGCCGCACGGTCACGGTGCCAGCGGGCAAAAGCACCAACACCACGGTCAAGTTCACTCGCGCCATTATCAAGATGCGGATCGCCCTGGCTTGCGCACCGAAGTGACCGAGCAGCGGAGCATGCTCCGCTTATAAACAAATTTATAGATGGGTTATAGCAGTTTTTTGCGCTTTTTTATCGAATTGGCTCTGTTTAATCTCCACTCCATCGCCTTACAGCAATTTCCGATGGAGCCTACAAAGCCATGTCCAATGTTCTGATCATCGAAAGCAGTGCTCGCCAGCAGGATTCGATTTCCCGCCAACTGACCCAGCAATTCATCAGCCAGTGGCAGGCCGTTCACCCGGCCGATCAGATCACCGTGCGCGATGTGGCCCTCAACCCGGTTCCACACCTGGACGCCAACCTGCTCGGCGGCTGGATGAAAGCGGCGGATCAGCGCAACGACAGCGAGCAGGCGTCCCTGGACCGCTCGGACGAATTGACCCACGAACTGCTGGCGGCCGACGTTCTGGTGATGGCCGCGCCGATGTACAACTTCGCCATCCCCAGCACCCTCAAAGCCTGGCTGGATCACGTGTTGCGGGCCGGTGTGACCTTCAAGTACACCGCCACCGGGCCACAGGGTCTGCTGACCGGCAAGCGCGCCATCGTGCTCACCGCGCGCGGTGGTATTCACACCGGGGCCAGTTCCGATCACCAGGAACCCTACCTGCGTCAGGTCATGGCGTTTATCGGGATTCACGACGTGACCTTCATCCACGCCGAAGGGGTGAACCTGAGCGGGGACTTCCAGGAAAAGGGCATCAACCACGCCAAGGCGTTGTTGGCACAGGTAGCGTGATCCTTTAATCGCCAGATAATCCCGCGATGTTTATCTAGCTCCACGCAAGCCCTTCAAGTACGCGTAACGAACCTCCCTTTGCACTTTTGCTCCTGAGTGCTCCTGCCCGACTGCCGCTTTAGCGAGGTCGGGTTTTTTTTGCCCCGAGTTTCTTCAAACGCCGAAAACCTTTAATGTCCCGCCCATTCGAAACGAGGCGCACATGGGCTACTTACTGGTTGTCACCCTGATTCAGGCATTTTCCTTCAGCTTGATCGGCGAATACCTCGCCGGTCACGTCGACAGCTACTTCGCCGTGCTGGTGCGCGTGCTGCTGGCCGGTTTGGTATTCATCCCGTTGACGCGCTGGCGCTCGGTGGAACCGGGCTTCATGCGCGGCCTGCTGGTGATTGGCGCGTTGCAGTTCGGCGTGACCTACGTGTGCCTGTACCTGAGCTTTCGCGTGCTTACGGTGCCCGAAGTGTTGCTGTTCACCATCCTCACGCCGTTGCACGTGACGCTCATCGAGGATGCGCTCAACCGGCGCTTCAACCCCTGGGCGTTGATTGCCGCGCTGGTGGCGGTGGCGGGCGCGGCGGTGATCCGTTTCGACCAGATCACTCCGCACTTCCTTGGAGGCTTCCTGCTGCTGCAACTGGCCAACTTCACCTACGCCGCCGGACAGGTGATGTACAAGCACCTGGTCAAGCGCTACCCAAGCGAACTGCCGCATTACCGGCGTTTTGGTTTCTTCTACGTGGGCGCTTTGCTGGTGGTGCTGCCGGCGTTCCTGCTGTTCGGCAAGGCCAACTTCCTGCCCGATGCATCGTTGCAATGGGGCGTGCTGGTGTTCCTCGGGCTGGTCAGCACGGCGCTGGGCATGTACTGGTGGAACAAGGGCGCTTGCCTGGTGCAGGGCGGCACCCTGGCGGTGATGAACAACCTGCATGTGCCGGTGGGGTTGCTGCTGAACCTGCTGATCTGGAACCAGCATGAGCCGTTAGGGCGACTGGCCTTGGGTGGGTTGGTGATTTTGGCGGCGGTGTGGATCAGTCGGTTGGGCATTCAACCGGGCAGTGACGCAGTGAAAAAAGCGTCGTAGCAAAAAGTTGAATCGCCAGAAATGAGGAGGCCCCGCAAAGCGGGGCCGTCACATAACCTAGTCTCGTCACCGTTTCGTGTCGCACGGGAGTGGAGGTTCCTAGGGCTGCGGGCTCAGATTACCAGCCGCGTTTTTTACGTCAACCCCATCTGGCGCCGGTTTAGGTCAACTGCACCATTTGGCAACAGTATGTTTATTTCAAGCGAAAAAACCTGTCTGCACTATCGCTCGCGCTTGTACATTTCTTTGCGCTGAAGGGAGCTTGCGGGTAAATGGTCTGGCAAACGTTGGAGGCAAAGCTCTCCACACCACGAATGAACCGCTACCTCAAGGGGCATCAGGGCAATCAAGAGCATGCCGCTGCTGCCTATGTGCACAATATGAGGATCGCAGAGTCCCTGGTCTCGATTTTTCACGTGCTTGAAGTTGGGCTGCGCAACAGTATTCAGCGCGAGATGGTGCGCGAGTACCGACGTGACGACTGGTACGAGGCCTTCAAGGCAAGCACCAATCCAGAGCTTCGCTCCAGCTATCAAAAAGTGGACGACGCGCGTACGGCGCTCATGAAAAGAGGTGTCGACCCAGGTCCGGACGACATCACGGCTGAGTTGAGCTTTGGCTTCTGGACTTCACTGTTCAATCGAAAGGCCTTTCCGGATGTTTCCAAGCCTTTGATGAAGGTATTTTTCTACTGCCCAAGAAACGCCAAAAAAGCCGACGTTATTCGTAGCCGCCTGAACAATGCGAGGGACCTGCGAAATCGCTGTTTCCACCACGAGCCACTCCTATGGCAACCGCTATTTGCCTTGCATCGGGATATCACAGAGGTGGTGCAGTGGATTGATCCTGGGTTGTGCGCCTGGTTAAAAAGCCATGATCGACTCCCTACTGCATTGGTCGATTGGAGTCACTGGAGGGAGGCGGCGAAGCGTCCGGCCACCCAACCAGCTTCAAAAACTCAATAGCGCTATATCACGGCTTTTTCCGGTGCCGGCAAATGACTGGCCCCCAACACCGCCGGCAACACCCCCGCACGCAAGTCATTCCCGCTCGGCTGCTGATACAGGCTCAAGCCAAACTCCGGCAGCACCGCCAGCAGGTAATCAAAAATATCCCCCTGGATCCGCTCGTAATCTGCCCACGCCGTGGTGCGGGTGAAGCAGTAGATCTCCAGCGGCACGCCCTGGGCGGTGGTTTGCATCTGGCGCACCATGCAGGTCATGTTCGGCTGGATGTCCGGGTGGCTTTTCAGGTAGGCCAGGGCGTAGGCGCGGAAGGTGCCGAGGTTGGTCATGCGGCGGCGGTTGGCCGAGAGCTGCGCACTGTGGCCCTGGGCTTCGTTCCAGGCCTTGAGTTCGGCCTGCTTGCGCCCGATGTAGTCGGTGAGCAAGTGCACCTGGGTCATGCGCAGTTCTTCGTCGTCGCGTAGGAAGCGCACGCCGCTGGCGTCGATGAACAGGCTGCGCTTGATGCGTCGCCCACCGGAGGCCTGCATGCCGCGCCAGTTCTTGAACGACTCGGACATCAGGCGCCAGGTGGGGATGGAGACGATGGTCTTGTCGAAATTCTGCACCTTGACCGTATGCAGGGTGATGTCCACCACGTCGCCATCCGCGCCGACCTGGGGCATTTCGATCCAGTCGCCGACCCGTAGCATGTCGTTGCTGGTCAACTGCACGCTGGCGACGAACGACAACAGCGTGTCCTTGTATACCAACAGAATCACCGCCGACATGGCGCCAAGCCCTGACAGCAGCAACAGTGGCGAGCGGTCGATCAGGGTGGCGACGATGATGATCGCGCCAAACACGAACAGCACCATCTTCGCCAACTGCACGTAGCCCTTGATCGAGCGGGTGCGCGCGTGTTCGGTGCGGGCGTAGATGTCCAGCAGGGCGTTGAGCAGGGCGCTGACGGCCAGCACCAGGAACAGGATGGTGATCGCCAGGGCCACATTGCCGATGAACAGGATGGCGGTCTTGCTCAGGTCTGGCACCAGGTACAGGCCAAACTGGATTACCAGCGACGGCGTCATCTGCGCCAGGCGGTGGAACACCTTGTTGTGCCGCAGGTCGTTGAGCCAGTGCAGGGCCGGTTGCCGGCCGAGCAGTTTGACGGCGTGGAGGATGAGGTAACGTGCCACTCGTCCGAGCAACAGGGCCACCACCAGCAACACCAGCAAGCCGAGGCTGGCATGCAGCAGCGGGTGTTCGTCGAGGGCGCCCCAGAGGTCTTGGACGTTGAGCCAGAGCTGTTTGATATCCATGGGTGAAACCGATTCTTCTATAAGACAACACGGGGCGATTAGAGCATTTAAGTGCAACAAAGTTGATGTCATGGACAAATGCCCTGACAAAAAAGCGGTCGATTAGCACTGTTCGCGTAAAGAAACTCGGTTTGGGCGCCCGAAACCGGTAACCTATGCAGCTGATTTTTTGTATTTCTTCGAGGTAGCACCCGTGTTTTCCCAATTCGCCCTGCACGAACGCCTGCTCAAAGCCGTGGCCGAGCTTAAATTTGTCGAGCCTACGCCTGTGCAAGCAGCGGCCATCCCGCTCGCGCTCGAAGGGCGTGACCTGCGGGTGACAGCTCAAACCGGTAGCGGCAAGACCGCCGCTTTCGTCCTGCCTGTGCTGAACCGCCTGATCGGCCCGGCCAAGGTTCGCGTCAGCATCAAGACCCTGATCCTGCTGCCGACTCGCGAGCTGGCCCAGCAGACCCTGAAGGAGGTTGAGCGTTTCTCGCAGTTCACCTTCATCAAGTCCGGCATCATCACCGGCGGTGAAGATTTCAAGGTCCAGGCCGCCATGCTGCGCAAGGTGCCGGACATCCTGATCGGCACCCCGGGCCGCATGATCGAGCAACTCAATGCCGGCAACCTCGACCTCAAGGAAGTCGAAGTGCTGGTGCTGGACGAAGCCGACCGCATGCTCGACATGGGCTTTGCCGACGACGTGCAGCGTCTGGTGGGCGAATGCGTCAATCGCCAGCAGACCATGCTGTTTTCCGCCACTACCGGTGGTTCGACCCTGCGCGACATGGTCGCCAAGGTACTGAACAACCCTGAGCACCTGCAGGTCAACAACGTCAGCGACCTGAACGCGACCACGCGCCAGCAGATCGTCACCGCCGACCACAATGTGCACAAAGAGCAGATTCTCAACTGGCTGCTGGCCAACGAGACCTATCAGAAAGCCATCGTGTTCACCAACACCCGCGCCGCCGCCGACCGCATCTATGGCCGCCTGGTGGCCCAGGAATACAAGGCGTTCGTGCTGCACGGCGAGAAAGACCAGAAGGATCGCAAGCTGGCCATCGACCGCCTCAAGGCGGGTGGCGTGAAAATCCTGGTGGCCACCGACGTCGCCGCCCGTGGCTTGGACGTGGACGGCCTGGACCTGGTGATCAACTTCGACATGCCGCGCAGTGGCGACGAATACGTGCACCGTATCGGGCGTACCGGGCGTGCCGGTAACGATGGCCTGGCGATCTCGCTGATCTGCCACGGCGACTGGAACCTGATGTCGAGCATCGAGCGCTACCTCAAGCAGTCGTTCGAGCGCCGCACCATCAAGGAGGTCAAAGGCACCTACACCGGGCCGAAGAAGGTCAAGGCGTCGGGCAAGGCCGTTGGCGTGAAGAAGAAAAAGACCGACGCCAAGGGCGACAAGAAGAAAACCGGCGCGAAGTCGCCGACCAAGCGCAAGATCGCCAACCGGCCGAAGACCGACAACCTGTCGCTCGTCAGTAAGGACGGCATGGCGCCGCTCAAGCGCCGCAAGCCGGAAGCCCCTGCTGCCGAATAAGGCGTAGGTGATGTGAAAAAACCGGACGATTGTCCGGTTTTTTTATGCCGTCAGTTCTTGGCCTTGGCGGCTGCTTCCTTGAGCTCCTTCAGGCGAGCATCGATCAACTGGCACTTGTCGGGGAATTCCGCGCTTTCGGTGTCCAAGTCCATCTTTTGCAGCTCGTCGTTCATCTCCTTGGCCTTGGTCGGGTTCTGCTCGGTCAGCTTGGCCACTTCCTGAGCCAGTTGCTCGCGCTTGGCGGTAGCCTCGTCTGGCGTACAGGCCCAGGCGGGCAGGGCGGTCAACAACGCGGCGGCGATGGCCAGGTTCATCAGGGTTTTCATGGGTGGACCTCCTTGGCAGTGATACTCAGTGGAGGTCGTGGGTCCCTGGAAAGTTCACGCCAATGACGCTCGTCTCCTGAGCTGAACGGCCAGTGACGTGGCGGGTCACACCTCTTAACGGGCTACTTTCCACCCGCCCGCAGGAGGAATCAGGATGACGACTTACAACTGGGATCTGATAGAACGTCTGCTGCATGAAGTGCAGAACGGCGAGGGCAGCTTCGCCCCGCGCAAATACGCCGAGCAGGAAGCGGCCGAGAAGGCCACGGCGGGCGAGTCCACCGGCAATCTGGACGCGCTCAAGAAGACGGCTGCGGATTATGAAGCGCTGCTGTTCAAGCGCGGCTTTATCGAATCGCGCCCCGAAGACGAGGGCGGTAATGGCGAGAATTTCATCCTGACCCCGATGGGCGCGCAGTTGCTGGCGCTGATCGACAGTTCGATTCCGGGCAACGATCACCCACGCCAGGTGCTGGATGAGCAATCCGACGCGCTGGACCCGGCGACTTTCGCCGAGGTGGCCTCCAAGGCCCAGATCGCCTGATACCCATTACGCCCCGGCACGCTCGCAACGCCGGGGCGAAACTGTCAGATCGGTAATCTGCCGCTAAGCTGGCTGACAGCCGGCCCTGCCTACTCTGCTGCCATTCAACTCATGGAATTGAATCGGCATGCACTCCAATACCTCCCGACGAACCTTCGTCAAAGGCCTGGCTGCCGGCGGCTTGCTCGCTGGATCTGGGCTCTGGCGCAGCCCGGTCTGGGCCTTGACCAGCCCCGGCCAGCCCACGGTGCTGGCAGGCACCGAGTTTGATCTGTTCATCGACCAGACTCCCGTCAACTTCACCGGACGCCACCGCACGGCGCTGACCATCAATGGCGGCTTGCCCGGCCCGCTGCTGCGCTGGCGCGAAGGCGACACCGTGACTTTGCGCGTGAAGAACCGCTTGGCCGAACCGACGTCGATCCACTGGCACGGCATTCTCCTGCCGTCGACCATGGACGGTGTGCCGGGCTTGAGCTTCAAGGGCATCGAGCCGGGTGGCGTGTTTGTCTACCAATTCACGGTCAAGCAACACGGCACTTACTGGTACCACAGCCATTCCGGGTTTCAGGAGCAGCAGGGCGTGTATGGCCCGCTGGTGATCGAACCGAGGGATCCCGAGCCGTACACCTACCAGCGCGACTACGTGGTGATGTTGTCGGACTGGACCGACGAAGACCCTGTCGCCTTGATGAAAACCCTCAAGAAACAGTCCGACTACTACAACCTGCACAAGCCCACCGTGGGCGACTTTATCCGGGATGTCGGCAAGCAGGGCTGGTCGGCCACGGCTGCCGACCGCCTGATGTGGGCGCAGATGAAGATGAACCCCACGGACCTGGCCGACGTCAGCGGCGAGACCTATACCTACCTGCTCAACGGCCAGCCGCCGGAGCGCAATTGGACCGGTGTGTTTCAGGCTGGCGAGACGATCCGCTTGCGCTTTATCAACGGCTCGGCAATGAGCTACTTCGATGTGCGCATTCCGGGGCTGAAGATGACCGTGATTGCCGCCGATGGTCAGCCAGTGCAGCCGGTGAGCGTCGACGAGTTCCGTATCGCCGTGGCGGAGACCTTCGATGTACTGGTCGAGCCGACGGCCAAGGCCTACACGCTGTTCGCTCAGTCGATGGACCGCAGTGGTTATGCCCGCGGTACGCTTGCCCGACAAACCGGGGCGACGGCCCCCGTGCCGGCACTGGACCCGCGCCCCTGGATCACCATGGACGACATGGGCATGGGAGGGATGGACCACGGCGCCATGGCGGACATGCCGGAGATGGCGGGCATGGATCACAGTGCCATGTCGATGCAGGCCCATCCGGCCAGCGAGCAAGACAACCCGCTGGTGGATATGCAGGCCATGAGCCCGGTGCCCAAGCTCGACGATCCCGGCATCGGCTTGCGCAACAACGGCCGGCGTGTCCTGACGTATGCCGACCTGCGCAGCACCTTTGAGGACCCCGACGGGCGTGATCCCAGCCGCACCATTGAACTGCACCTCACCGGGCATATGGAGAAGTTCGCCTGGTCCTTCAATGGCGTGAAGTTTTCTGACGCCGAGCCTTTGCAACTGACTTACGGCGAGCGAGTCCGGCTGGTGCTGGTCAACGACACCATGATGAGTCACCCCATTCATCTGCACGGTCTGTGGAGTGACCTGGAAGACGAAAACGGCCAGTTCCAGGTACGCAAACACACTATCGACATGCCGCCGGGTTCCCGGCGCAGCTACCGGGTGACCGCCGATGCGCTGGGGCGTTGGGCCTATCACTGCCACCTGCTGTATCACATGGAAATGGGCATGTTCCGTGAGGTACGCGTGCATGAATAAGGAAACGAACATGAGCCGTCGTGTCTTATCCGGCTTAATCGCGTTGGCGTTTGTTCCGTTGGCACAGGCCGACGAGTTCCAGGGCATGAGCCCGGCGACACCGGCGCTTACCGAGAGTCGCACACCGATTCCCGTGTTGACTGACGCCGATCGCGCTGCGGTCTACAACGCGCCCGGTGGGCATAGGGTTCACGACAGTGGCATCAATTCCCTGCTGCTGATCAACCAGTTGGAATGGCAGGGCGGCGAGGGTGAGGGCGCGCTGAACTGGGATATCAAGGGGTGGGTCGGTGGTGATATCGATCGCCTGTGGCTGCGCAGCGAAGGCGAGCGCAGTGCCGGTCGCACCGAAAGCGCTGAAGTCCAGGCGTTGTGGGGGCATGCCATCAGTCCTTGGTGGGACCTTGTTGGCGGTGTGCGCCAGGACTTCAAACCCGGTGACGGCCAGACCTGGGCCGCGTTCGGCGCGCAGGGCATGGCTCTTTACAACTTTGAAGCCGAAGCCACGGTGTTTGTCGGTGAGGCAGGGCGCACTGCTGCGCGGCTGGAGGGCGACTACGACATCCTGCTGACCAATCGGCTGATCCTGCAACCCACCGCCGAACTCAACTTTTATGGGCGCAACGATCCGCAGCGCGGTGTTGGTTCGGGCCTGTCAGACAGTGAGCTGGGCCTGAGGCTGCGTTATGAAGTGCGCCGCGAATTTGCGCCCTATGTGGGCGTGACCTGGAATCGCAGCTACGGCCAGACCGCGCAATACGCCAGGGATGAAGGCGAAGACACGAACCAAGTGCGCTGGGTCGTGGGTGTGCGCCTGTGGTTCTGACGTTTCTATTTTTCCTATAACTCGCCGCCACGAGCGGCCTGGAGCCTTGCATGTCGATGTTGAAAACCGCCCTGGCGGGCGTTGTGTTGTGCACCAGCGTGGCGGCTTCAGCCCATCCCACGCTGCTGTCTTCCAGCCCGGCATCCGGTGCCCGGGGCGCGGCACCCGCAGTCATTGAACTGCGCTTCTCGGAAAACCTGTTGACGCAGTTTTCCGGTGCCAAGCTGATCATGACCGATATGCCCGGCATGCCCAATTCGCCGATGCCGGTAAAGGCCAGTGTCGCCGCCAGTACCGACCCCAAAGTGATGCTGATCAAACCGGCTTCCACGCTGACGACCGGAACCTATCGGGTCGATTGGCGGGCCGTGTCGTCCGACACGCACCCGATCCTTGGCAACGTGGTGTTCAGCGTCCAGCCATGAGTGAACTGGTCCCGGTTTTACTGCGCTTCGCCCTTTATCTGGACTTGATGCTGGTGTTTGGCCTGGGGCTGTTTGGCCTGTATGCAGACAGCAGGTTGCTGAATCTGAAGCCGCTGCTGCGCCGGTTGGCGGGGCTGGGTTTGCTGCTATCGGTGGCGTCGTTATTGTCCATGACCCAGGCCATGAGCGGCGCCGAAGATTGGCCGACACTGTGGACGCACCTGCAGATGATGCTCTGGCAGACCGAACTGGGCTGGACGTGGTGGTTGCGTGTTTCGGCGCTGGTTCTGGTTGCGCTGAATACCCGATTGGCCAGCTTGTTCGGCGGCGTCGCGTTGGTGACGCTGGCGTGGGCCGGGCATGGCGTGATGCATGAGGGCTCCTTGGGGCTGTGGCATCTCCTCAGCGACAGTGCGCATCTGCTGGCGGCGGCGGGTTGGGTCGGGGCATTGGCGGCGTTCAGTCTGATGTTGAGAAGTACCTCTGAGCAGGCGGTGCCAGTGTTGGCACATGCCTTGGCGGGCTTCGAGCGTGTCGGCGCAGTCTTCGTCGCGGTGCTGATCGGAACGGGCGTGGCGAATTATCTGTTTGTGGTCGGGCCGAACCTGGATGGCATTACGGGCGGCGCCTACGCGATCCTGCTTTGCTTGAAGTTGGGCTTGTTTGGATTGATGTTGGGGCTGGCCGCGCTTAATCGCTCGCACTTGACGCCGTTGCTTCAACGCTCGCTGGCGGCGGGCGATCACCGAGCGGCGCGTGAAGCCTTGCGTCGTAGCATCACCCTGGAGTTTGGGGCGGTGGTGCTGATCCTGGGGCTGGTGGCCTGGTTGGGAACCTTGGCACCCCGCTAGGGCTGCACGCTCTTCAGGCATTTAAGCGCCTGGAAATCGCTGCGCACCTTGTCGATTTTCTGGGTGAGTTTCTGCCGTTGTTGCACGGTGCTTTCGGCCATCACGTCGACAATCAGGCTGCGGGCCGCAGCTTCCGTCTGTGCATAGGCGCTGCGGTATTGCGGGGTCCACAGGCTTTCGCGGTCCACCAGCAACTGGTGCATTTTTTGTGGGAAGTCAGCGTTTTTGCGCTGTTGCACGGCGTCGATAAACTGCGCCTGCCAGCGGGCGCGGTTGCCGATCCATGCCTGGTTCTGCTCGCCCAGAGCGATGGACCAGGCGGTCACGCGGTTCTGCTGGCTGGCGCTGAGCGGGCCGATCCAGGCGTCCAGGCGTTTGCTCATGCGCTCGGCGCGGTCCTTGATCTGCTGGGCCAGGGGCGGCTTGAGGTATTCGTCCTGGCGCTTGCGCAGGTCCTTGGCCAGGGCGTCGCTCATTTCGTTGACCTGCTGGTCGTCCAGGCCTTGGAGCAGTTCGATGGCGGAGGGCGTGATTTCACGGGCGACTTCGTCGATGGCCTGTTTGGCCTCGGTGGTCCGGGCCTGAAGCGCGGCGTCGGTGACCTGATTGTCGTTGGCCATCTGTTGCAGGCGGTCCAGCCAATCCAGGTAACCCGGCAATTGCGTGGTGCAGTGCCAGGCCAGGTGTTCCTTGAGCTTGTCGTTGAACCAACTCTTCTGCCCGGCATTCATGTCCAGGTAGTCATTGAGGGTCCAGGGGATGATCACGTCGAGGTTGCGATAGGCCAGGCCCACGCGATTGCAACCGGTGAGCACCAGGCTCAGGGTCAGCAGTACCACCAATAGTTTGAGCCGACGCAGCATGGGCGGGTCCTTCGCAGAGTGGGTTATCACATGTGAACCCGCGCCGGGTGCGACAGTTCAGCCCCTCAATAAAACGACCGCGCAGCCTTCAACGTCAACAGCCCATCGCATTGCGAGTTGTGTCCGGAATAGGCCGAGCAATCCCCGCCGCTGAGGCTGGAATCGCTGTAGATCAGGTTCAAGTCCACGCCCATCCACTGCCGGGAGAATTGCACCGACCAGTCGCTGAAGGCCCGAATGGAGCCGCCGTCCACCGAGACCGGGGTGCCCAACTGATGAGTGGTGTATTTCATGCTGACGCCAATGCCGAACGGCTGGGTGCCTCCGAGGTCGGCAAACAGGGTGCTGTCCTGGCGGTCCGGGTCGTTGCTGAAGGAGGCGCCGAAGCGATTGCCCAGCAGGTTCAGGCCGCCGTAGAACTCCTGGCTGTCGAGGGGGCTGAGCCTGGGGTAGCTGTAGTGGATCAGACCCACTTCGTAGCCCAAGGTCTGGTCGAAGGGGTGCTTGAAGCCCATGTAGGAATCGACTTCGAGGTTGCTGGACGAGGACAGGCCCATGTTCGGTGAAAACTGGCCGAAGTACAGGCCGCTGTCGTGGCTCAAGTCCAACCCGCCATGGAACGAATCGCTGCCGGGAGACGTTGGCTTGACCAGGCCCTGGGCCATGCTGCGGCTGGGCGTCGTGCCCAATTTCAAGTCGAAGTCACCCAATTCACGCTGGAAGATCTGCGCTTCGGCGAGAGGGCTGGCAATCAGGGCACCGACCAGGAATATGCAGGGTTTGAACATGCTTCACTCCATGAAAAGCGAGGAGCAGTGACAGAGAAAGTCGGGCAGATGCCCGTGCTAGACGTGTGCAAGCATACCGGCGAATGCCAAGCGATGAGGCCCGTTCGTCGATTCGCGTGGTTCTGAAGGTATTGCAGAGGTATTTCGGGCTCTAGTCCTAGCGCCTTGATGGCAAGACGCTTAGGGACCAGGTGTGTTGCGCGGTATTACTTCTTACCCAGGCTGATCTGCTTGGATGGGCCGAAAGTCTGGCCGCTCACGCCCTTGGCAATCTGCTGGATTTCGCCGCCGGACTTGAGGAATGCAGCAATCTGGCTGTTGATCGATTCGCTGGTTTCAACGGCGGGAGCTGGCTTTGCTTTGCTGTTGGATGCTTTTACGCGCATGGCGGCCACTAACCTGTAGAAAATTAACTTGGCCAGGCATCGTACAGGAAATACTTGACAATTGCTTGGCAAATATCCTCCGGGAATAAGTGCGGTAGTAGGAAATAGCCGAAGTTCATCCTTGAAATAATCCCCTAACTTACTGTTTTAACTCGAAACCCTGCAGCTGTCCGCGGCTGACTGCGCGGAAAAAATGGGCCGATTGATCAGACGAGTGGGGCGGAGCCATGGCAACCCGCGATTTTTCAGGCACGCGCGCGTGGCGGGCGCAACTCGGGTAGAATGCCGCCCACGTAATGAGGGTATTGAAAATGGCTTTGGTCGGGCGCTACAACAGCTTGCAAGTGGTTAAACACACTAACTTTGGTTTGTACCTGGACGGTGCGCAAGATGGCGAAATCCTCTTGCCTAATCGGTATATCCCCAAAGATATTCCCAGTGAAGATGAGGACTGGCTTAACGTTTTCATTTATCTGGACAGCGATGACAAACTTATCGCCACGACTGAAAAGCCCAAAGTTCAAGTGGGTGAATTCGCCAGTTTGAAAGTGGTGGAAGTCAACAGCATTGGTGTGTTCCTCGACTGGGGTTTGCCCAAGGACCTGTTGTTGCCGTATTCGGAAGAAAAACGCCAGATGACCGCAGGCGAATACTGCGTGGTGCACGTCTACCTCGACAAACACACCAAGCGCATCACCGCCACTGCACGCCTGGATCGCTACCTGGACAAGACGCCGGCCAACTACCAGGTAGGCCAGGAAGTCGACCTGCTGGTGGCCGAAGCCACTGACATGGGCTTCAAGGCGATCATCAACAACAAGCACTGGGGCCTGATCCACAAGAACGAAGTGTTCAAGTTCCTGCGCCCAGGGAAAGAAGAGAAGGGCTTTATCAAAGAGATCCGCGCCGATGGCAACATCAGCCTGAGCCTGCAACCGGTCGGCCAGGAAGCGGCCTCCAGCCTCAACTCGAAGATCCTCGCCAAGTTGCGTGAAAACAACGGCAGCTTGCCGGTCAGCGACAAGAGTGATCCGGCGGTGATCAGCAACTTGTTCGGCGTGAGCAAGGGCAACTTCAAGAAGGCCATTGGTGCGTTGTACAAGCAAGGCCAGATTGTGATTCACGCGGATCGCATTGAACTAAGCTGAGTTCGCTTTGCTCTTCTGTAGACGCCCGTCGGCGTCTACAGAGGTTGCATCAATGAGCAAGAAATCGCTGTTCGCCTACTTCGGCACGTTGTTCGCCTTCCTGATCCTGGACGGCCTCTGGCTCGGTGTCCTCATGGGGCCCACCTATAAGTCCCTGCTGGGTCCACTGATGCTGGACCAACCCCGTCTGTTGCCCGCCACACTCTTTTATCTGCTTTATGTGCTCGGTTGCGTGGTGTTCGTTGTCTTGCCAAGCGCAAGCTGGCAACGCGCTGCACGCCTGGGCGCCTTGTTGGGCCTGGTCGCCTATGGCACCTATGACTTGAGCAATTGGGCCACGCTGCAAGGTTGGTCTGCGCAGTTGGCGGTCATGGACATGGCGTGGGGCACCTTCTTGACCGCAGCGTGCTGCACGGTGGGTTATCTGTGTGCACATCGAGTGCAGCGCTGATTGTGTACAGGAATTTTGTGCACCGTTGCTGAGCGTAGGCCCTGTATCCAAGCCTGTCCCCCTCCCTTTGGAACACCGTTCCAGAGGGATTGCGTTCAATTGGCACGCATTCTGCTGAATACCTCGTATACAAACCATGCCGCCTCCCGTATGCACCCCGTGACGGAAGTGCAGGCCGGTATTTCGAGGAGCCCCGCGATGACCGAACAATTGCCCAAAGGCTACAGCCCGCGCCTGTACAACCAGGACTTGGGCCCGCTGCCGCAAAAGTGGAACTGGTACAACATCTTCGCTTTCTGGATGAGCGACGTGCACAGCGTCGGCGGTTATGTGTTTGCCGCCAGTCTGTTCGCCTTGGGCTTGGCCAGTTGGCAGGTACTGATCGCCTTGCTCGCCGGTATCTGCATCGTGCAAGTGATCGCCAACCTGGTAGCCAAACCGAGCCAGCAGGCTGCGGTGCCTTATCCCGTGATCTGTCGCCTGGCGTTTGGCGTGTTTGGTGCGAACATTCCTGCGGTGATTCGCGGCTTGATCGCGGTGGCCTGGTACGGGATTCAGACGTACCTGGCGTCGAGCGCCTTGATCATCGTGGTGCTGCGCTTCTTCCCACAGATGGCGGTGTACGCGGAGCCGCATTTTGCGGGTTTGTCTTACCTTGGCTGGTTTGGTTTCCTCAGCCTGTGGCTGTTGCAAGCGGCGGTGTTCTGGGCCGGCATGGAGTCCATCCGGCGTTTTATCGATTGGGCCGGGCCGGTGGTGTATGCGGTGATGTTCGCCCTGGCGGGGTGGATCGTGTGGAAGGCGGGCTGGTCGAACATCAGCTTCACCCTGGCAGAGAAATCCCTGTCGGGCTGGCAGGCATTTGGCCAGGTGATCGTGGCGACGGCGTTGGTGGTGTCGTACTTCTCCGGGCCGACCCTGAACTTCGGCGACTTCAGCCGCTACTGCCGCAGCATGCGGGACGTACGGCGCGGCAACTTCTGGGGGCTGCCGGTGAATTTCCTGGCGTTTTCCCTGGTCACCGTGGTGATCGTCTCGGGCACCTTGCCGGTGTTTGGCGAAATGTTGCATGACCCGATCGCCACGGTTTCGCGCATCGATAACAGCATGGCGGTGTTGCTGGGCGCCTTTGCTTTTGTCACCGCAACCATCGGCATCAATATCGTCGCCAACTTCGTGTCCCCAGCCTTTGACTTCGCCAACGTCGCGCCGAGCAAGATCAGCTGGCGCGCGGGTGGGATGATCGCCGCCGTGGCGTCGATCTTCATCACACCGTGGAACCTGTTCAATAACCCGCTGATGATCCACTACACCCTGGATATTCTCGCGGCCTTCATTGGGCCACTGTTCGGCATTCTGCTGGTGGATTTCTACCTGATCAAAAAACAGCAGATCGACGTGGACGCGTTGTTCGATGACAGCCCGAGCGGGCGCTATTACTTCGACGGCGGCGTGAACTGGACGGCGGTCAAGGCGCTGGTGCCCGCGACGCTGGTGGGCGTCGCGATCACCTTTACCCCGGCGTTGCAGGGCATGGCCAACTTTGCCTGGTTTACCGGCTGCTTCCTGGGTGGGCTGTTTTTCCTGGTGTTGGCGCGGCGTGAACAGGTGCGCGTGCCTGCGCCGCTGGTTGCCGGCTGACCAGAATCGAGCCCGCCACCAGTAATCCGGCACCGGCGACTACCAGTGCCGGTTGCAGCCCACCACTCAGGTGGCTGCTGACCGAGGCCAGCAAGGGGCCGCTCAATTGGCCGATGGCGAAGCTGGCGGTGAGCAGTCCGGTGCTGCGCTGATAGCCGTGGGGGGCAACGTCCCGCAGGCGGGCCATCACCAACTGCATGCAAGCCAGGAACGGTCCGCCGCACAGCAACACCCCCAGTGCCAGGCCCCAGCCATTGCCCAGCAAGCAGGCAAACACCCCGGCTGCTTGCAGCCACAATGTGGTCATCAGCCAGCGGCGAGTGGTGTCTGGGTCCTTGCGGCGCAGGGTCGCCACCACCACGCCAATCGCGGCGGCCAAGCCAAAGCACGGCCAGAACAGGTCGGCTTGCCAGGCACCCTTGAATTGCGCGCTGGCCATCTGCGACAGGAACGTCGCCGGAATGATGTAGCCAAGACCGTACAACACATAGATCCAGCACAAGTGCGCGATGCTGCCGTTGCTTCCAGCATCGGTCTGGCCGACAACGGGCGTGCCGCTGGCGGAGGGCTTCGGCAGGAAAGGCAGGATGGCCAGCAACATCACCAGCGCCACCCCGCCATACACCAGCCACAATGTGCCCGAATTTTGCCCCATCAGGTTCGAGCCCAACGCCAGTAAGCCAGTCAACAAAATCCCCAGCCCCGGTCCGGCAAAAACCAAGGCACCCAGGCGCGGACGTCCGGCGGCAATCGCCAGCGGCTGGCTCAGGCTAGTGATCATCACCAACGCCCAGGCGCTCGCGACCCCGGTGCCAAAGCGCAGCAACAGGTGCGGCCAGAACCCGTGGGCCCAGTACGAGGCGAGCGTCAGCAGCACGCACAACCACAACCCGCCATATAAGCGCCCACGGACATGGTGGTGGCTGCGTGCGAAGATCGAATCCACCGCGCCGACGAAGTAGCCCAGGTAGTTGGCGGCGGCGATCAGGCCGGCGCCGGTCAGATCGATCTGCCCTTCACTGAGCAGATGGGGCATTTGGGGAGTGAGGGCGAAGCGGCCAATGCCCATCGCCATCATCAGGGCGACAAAGCTGGCGAGTAAGCGGACTAATGGAGACATGGTCAGTTTTCCTGCGGGTAAACGAATACCCTCAGGCTAAAGCGGATTGACTTTCTGCAAAAATGAATAATAGTGAGTAACTTATTCAGTTTTGGAGAAAGGTATGGAGTTCAGTCAATTGCGCATTTTCCAGGCGGTGGCGGAAGAGGGCTCCATTACGCGCGCGGCTGAGCGCTTGCATCGAGTGCCATCGAACCTGTCGACGCGCCTCAAGCAAATGGAGGAGCAGCTTGGCGTCGAGCTATTCGTACGTGAACGCCAGCGCTTGCAGCTTTCTCCTGCTGGCAAGGTGTTGCTGGACTACAGCACCCGTCTGCTGGCCCTGCATGACGAAGCCCACGGCGCGGTGCAAGGCGGGCAACCGGCCGGCGATTTCGTGGTAGGCAGCATGTACAGCACGGCGGCGGTGCATTTGCCGAAGCTGCTGGCGGGCTATCACAAGGCTTATCCGATGGTGAATCTGCAGGTGCAATCGGCGCCCAGCGGTGAGTTGCTCGAAGGCCTGATTACTGGCCGTCTGGATGCGGCATTTGTGGACGGCCCCATCACGATCGCCTCCCTGGACGGTGTGCCTCTGTGCGAAGAACGCCTGGTGCTTATCTGCGAGGCCGACCACCCACCCGTGCGAGGGCCCCAGGATGTCGCGGGACGCTCGGTGTTCACCTTCCGTCGCAGTTGCGCCTATCGCGCGCGCCTGGAAACCTGGTTTTCCCACGAGCGCGTGGCCATGGGGCGGGCAATTGAGATCGAGTCTTATCAGGGCATGCTGGCGTGCGTGATCGCTGGCTCCGGGGTGGCGTTGATGTCCGAATCCATGCTTGAGAGCCTGCCAGGCAAGGACAGCGTGTCCGTTCATCCGCTGACAGGGCCTTTTGCCACTGCGACCACCTGGCTGATGTGGCGAAAGGGTATGCTCGGCGCTAACCTCAACGCATGGATCGACCTGCAGCAAGCCAGCAAGACTGCGGTCCTGCAAGACACCCGCGCCATTGCTTGAACGATCCGTCAGGATTTTGATGAATTCAGTAATAGTTCGTTGTGGTTTCGTTCAAGCATTACGTAGGACTTAGGGCTACTATCAGTGTAGGAAAGGGCGACAGAACTTGCGCCTACCAGCATTACCCTCAAAGGGGGCAACCATGAAAGAGAAAATTCAAAACTGGCTCCATGATCTGGGTGTTGCACTGGGCTTGATCGAGCCCCCACTGCAACCCGTGCCGATTCGCACCGATGACGAGCAACGTCGCCCACGTCGCAGGTAAGTCCTGGAAGCGCTCACGCGATTGAATCGCGCGGGCGCTGATATCTCGGGTCGTTCTTCAGGGCGTGTTTGGTCCCTGTCATCAGGCTGTATTCGCCGTACATTTTTTAGTGTCCGCAATTGCCTGACGAGGCATGCCTCATTGTCAGAACCTTCTTCTTATTTTGTCATGCGTGCCCTTTTCCCGGTTCGTCCTTCTATATTTATGCCTTCACGGATCAGTAGGCGTTGGGATGTCCCGCGTTTTAGTCGCCAAACATTTAACCCACCGCGTGTTGTCAATGACTCTGCGCGGGTACTCATTCGGTGTGTGGGCATCACTCGCCGGGTGCGCGGCTTCCCCTCCAGATATCGACAACATCGCTATCTCGGGTTTTCACTCCGAAGAACCGGAGCGCTGTCGACCCAGCGACGTTACGTTGGATGAGCGACAAGTCGCGTCCTTCTTCAAACGCGCTGAACCTATTGACGCACGCACGCTGCATGACGAGCACGACTGGGCACCTTGTTACCTTGAAGGCACACTGAAGTATCGCGGTAAGGCATGTACTTGGCGGGTGAGGGCGGGGGCGACAGGGGAGATCGAATGCCCTGCAACCGAGCAGTATTATGGCTGTAAGTCTTGCGGTAATTTGTTCGAACAGGTCCGCCTGGATGCTGAGTAAAAAAAACGGGCACGACATCCGACGTCGCGCCCGCTGAAGAAACCGCTCTAAATCCAGTTGTATCTCAAACCGCGTTGGCCGCCACACCCTCTGGCCGGCGCGACAGCAAACTCACCACCACAAAACTCACCAGCCCAATCGCCAGGCTGTAGTAGATCGGCGTGTTCGCATCCAAGCCATCCTTGATCATGAACACCAGCGCCGTCACAAAGCCCAAGGTCATGGAGGTGATGGCCCCCGAGGTGGTTGCGCGTTTCCAGAAGATCGCGCCGATCAGCGGGATCAACATGCCGCCCACCAACAGGTTGTAGGCCAGGGTCAAAGCGCTGATCACATCGCTCACCACCAGGGCGATACCCAGCACGGCAATGCCGGTCAGCATCGTGAACAGACGGTTGATGGCCAGGCTCGACTGCTTGCCGCCACGCAGACGCGGCAGCAGGTCTTCGGTCAGTACGGTGGAGGCGGCGAGCAGGCCGGCGCTGGCGGTAGACATCATCGCGGCCAGTGCTGCGGCAATCACCAGGCCACGGATGCCGTCAGGCAGCGAGGCTTTGACGATGGCGGCAAACGCATTGTTGACGTTATCCAGGTCCGGGATCAGGACATGTGCGGCCATGCCGATCAATGCGCAGGCCAGGCCGTAGAGGATGCAGTAGAAACCGGCGAAAGTGCCTGCGTACTTGGCGACCTTTTCGTCACGGGCGGTGAACACCCGTTGCCAGATGTCCTGGCCGATCAGGATGCCGAAGAAGTAGATCATGAAGTAGGTGATGATCGTGTCCCAACCGATCGCAGTGAAGCTGAAGCTCGATGCGGGCAGCTTGGCCACCAGTTCGTCCCAGCCGCCGACGCGGTACAGGCAGATCGGCAGCAGGATGAACATCAGGCCGACGGTCTTGATCACGAACTGCACGATGTCAGTGAGGGTCAGCGACCACATGCCGCCGATGGTGGAGTACACCACCACCACGCCACCGCCGAGCAGCACCGAGATCCAGAACGGCAGGCCGAACAGCACTTGCAGTACGGTGCCGATGGCCAGGATCGAGGTCACGCCGATCATCAGCGCGTAGGCCAGCATAATCACGGCGCTGGCCTGGCGAGCCATCGGGTTGTAGCGTTTTTCCAGCACCTGGGTCACGGTGAAGATCTTCAGCTTCAACAGTGGCTTGGCCAGGAACAGGTTCAGCGCAATGATGCCCATGCCCAGCGCGGCACACAGCCAGAAGCCGGAGATGCCATGCACGTAGCCCAGGCGCACGGTGCCGACGGTGGACGCCCCACCCAATACCGTGGCGGCCATGGTGCCCATGTACAGTGATGGGCCCAGGTTGCGACCGGCCACCAGGTAGTCTTCGTGGGTCTTGGCGCGGCGCATGCCGTAGTAGCCGAGCACGAGCATGCCGGCGGCGTAGATGAGTACGACGAATAAATCCAAAGCCATGACGGCGGTTCTCCGATTATCTTTTTTATGAGGATCAGGCGGCTTGTTGCAGCGCCGGTTTAACGTGCGCATCCGTGCGCTTGCTGCGGGAGTCAGTCGGCCCATAAACAGCCGCCGGTTCCGGGAACACACGAAGCAAGGTCAGGTACACCACCGAGGCCAACCCCAGCGTCACCGGCAGGCTGATATCAATGCCGTCCGCCAGGTTACCCAGCGGCCCGACAAACTGCCCCGGCAGGTTGACGAAGCACAGGCCCACCAGCGCACTCGGGATCCACGCGCCCAGCCCGCGCCAGTTCCAGCCATGGCTGAACCAGTAGCGGCCGCCGGTTTCACCCCGGGTGAACACCTGCAGGTCATCCGGGCAATAGAAGCCGCGACGCACGATCAGGCCGATGATCATCATCACCATCCACGGCGTGGTGCAGGTGATGATCAGCACGGCGAAGGTCGACACGCTTTGCACCAAGTTGGCGGCGAAACGTCCGATAAAGATGAAGGCAATCGACATCACCCCGATCAGCAACGTGGCCTTGACCCGCGACAGCAGGCGTGGAAACACGCTGGACATGTCCAACCCGGTGCCATACAGCGAAGTAGTGCCGGTAGACATGCCGCCGATCACGGCGATCAGGCACACCGGCAGAAAGAACCAGCTCGGCGCCACCGCCAGCAAACCGCCGACATAGTTGTTGGCTGCGATGTAGTCCGGTGCCTTGATCGCCACGATGGTCGCGGTGGCCAAGCCGAACAGGAAGGGGATCAAGGTCGCGATTTGCGCCAGGACCACCGCCAGCATGATACGTATTTTCGGCGTCTCACGCGGGATATAGCGCGACCAGTCACCCAGGAACGCGCCGAAGGAGATCGGGTTGCTCATGGCCACCAGCGCGGCGCCGATAAAGGCGGCCCAGAAGCCGGTCTGGCCCAGCGCTACGGCGCCGGCGAAGTGGCTGTCGAAGGCCGGCGCGAACGCGAAGATCCCCAGCAGGAACAGCAGGCTCGCCGCCCACACCGCAATGCGATTGACCCACAGCATGAAGCGAAAGCCGTAGATGCACACGGTCAGCACCAGGATCGCGAACACTCCGTAGGCCAGGCCCAGGCTCAGGTCGGTTTCCGGTAAGCCAATCAGACGTTTCGCACCGCCCACCAGCGCGTCGCCTGAACTCCATACCGACAGTGAGAAGAAGGCAATCGCCGTCAGCAGCGAGAGAAACGAGCCGACAATCCGCCCGTGCACGCCAAAGTGCGCACCTGAAGACACGGCGTTGTTGGTGCCATTGATCGGCCCGAACAGGCCCATGGGCGCCAGGATCAGCGCACCCACCAGCACGCCCAGCACAATCGCCCAGACACCGGCTTGGAACGACAAACCGAACAGTACGGGGAAAGAACCCAGTACGGCGGTGGCAAAGGTATTGGCACCGCCGAAGATCAGTCGGAACAGATCCTTGGGGCCGGCGGTACGTTCGTGGTCCGGGATCTGCTCGACCCCGTTGGTTTCTATCTTGCGAATACTTTTATCGTTGTTTTTATTATTCATGATCTGCTCCGATCACATTGGCTAAGGGGGCGGCAGCCCTTCCGGCATAGCGGACAAATGTTCGTGACAGGCCAGCCACAGGCCTTCTTGTTGTTCTGCGCCAAGCCCTTGCCGTTTGAAGACAATGGTCTCGCGTTCCTGGCTATTGAATTGCTCCCCGTTCATGCGCAGCTCGGTGGCCACGTCATGCATGAAAATCGCCACGTCACCTTGCAGGCTGACAAAGGCGTTGCTCGAGGTGCAGGACAGCACCTCGAACCCCTCATCCCGGCGCCAGCTGTCCCACAACGCCTGGTAGGCGTCACGACTGAGCAGCGGCTGGGGCAGGGTGTAGAACACGAAACTGGCGTCCGCCGTGAATGCGCCGAAGTAGGCGGCGCGGTCATTGCGGGCGAAGGCCGCCACCAGGTCGGCGGCGGCTTGCAGTACTTCGTGGGCGCTCATCAGCGATGTGCCACGCCAGGCAGCACGCAGAGCATCTCGTACAGCAAGTTGGCGCCCAATAGCGAGGTGTTGCCGGTGGTGTCGTAGGGCGGCGAAACTTCTACCAGATCGCAACCAATCAGGTCGAGGCCTTGGCAGCCACGGATGATTTCGATGGCCTGGATGGTGGTCAGCCCGCCGATTTCCGGGGTGCCGGTGCCGGGCGCCCAGGCCGGGTCGATACCGTCGATGTCAAAGCTCAGGTACACCGGGCCGCCGCCGACTTTTTCACGCACTTCGGCCATCAAGGGCGCGAGTGAGTGGTGCCAGCATTCTTCGGCCTGAACCACACGGAAGCCTTGTTTGCGGCTCCAGTTGAAGTCTTCGGCGGTGTAGCCCTGGGCGCGCAGGCCGATTTGCACCACACGGTCGCAATCGAGCAAACCTTCTTCTACCGCGCGGCGGAAGGTGGTGCCGTGGGCGATTTTCTCGCCGAACATATGGTCGTTGACGTCGGCGTGGGCATCGATGTGCACCAGCCCGACCTTGCCGTGTTTCTTGTGGATCGCCCGCAGGATCGGCAGGGTGATGGTGTGGTCACCGCCCAGGGTCATGGGGATCACATCGTGTTCGAGGATCTCGTCGTAGGCTTCTTCGATGATGCGCACGGCGTCGAGCAGGTTGAAGGTGTTGATCGCCACGTCGCCGATGTCGGCCACCGACAGCGAGTCGAACGGTGCGGCGCCGGTGGCCATGTTGTAAGGGCGGATCATCACGGATTCGGCGCGGATTTCACGCGGCCCGAAGCGGGTGCCGGCGCGCAGCGAGGTGCCGATGTCCAGGGGCACGCCGACAAAGGCGGCATCCAGGCCCTTGGCCGTTTGCAGGTGGGGCAGACGCATCATGGTGGCGATGCCGGCGAAGCGCGGCATTTCGTTGCCGCCCAGTGGTTGGTGGAAAATCTTGTCCACGGGAGTGCCTCATCGTTGTTTTGTTTATTAGGGGCCGATTCTGCGAAATACATGGAAACGAAAGAATCGGCAGGGGCAAATACTTAGTTCAGATTTTTCTAAACTAATGCGCACAGGTAGACTGCAACGACCCACACCCGGAGCCGACCATGGCCAACGCCTTGCCCGACCTGAAACTCCTGCGCATCTTCGTCAGCGTCGTGCGGCACCAGGGGTTCGCCAATGCCCAGCACGAACTCAACCTGTCCACCTCGGCCATCAGCACCTACATGAGTCAGCTGGAAGCGGCGCTGGGCTTGGTGTTGTGCCATCGCGGGCGGGGTGGTTTCAGCCTCACCAGCAAGGGCGAGTTGTTCCATCAGGAAACCTTGCGCCTGTTGGGCGAGCTGGAAGGTTTCGAGCAGTACGCCGCCGCGTTGAAGGGCGAGTTGCGCGGCACGCTGAAGCTGGGTGTACTGGACTCCACGGTCAGCGACAAAGCGTTACCCTTCGCCGAAGTGATCGGCGCCTACAGCCTGGAACACCCGGCGGTGCACCTGCACCTGTCGGTGATGAGCCCTTATGAACTGCAACTTGGCGTGCAGGACAACCGCCTGGACTTGGCCATCGGCGCGTTTTCCAACCGTATGAGCGGGCTGATCTACATGCCGCTGTACCGCGAGCAGCACTGGTTGTATTGCAGCACGCGGCATCCTTTGTTCAATGAACGGCGTATTCCCGAGCAGGTGATCACGCAGCAACGCATGGTCGGTCGCGGCTACTGGAGCCAGGCCGAATTGGCAAGACACGGCTTCAAACACAGTGCCGCCACCGTGGAAAGTATGGAGGCGCAGTTGATCCTGGTGCTGTCCGGCGCCTACATCGGTTATTTGCCCGAACACTACGCCCAGGCCTGGGCCGACAAAGGCGATTTGCGCGTCTTGCTGCCGGCGACCTTCGGCTACCAGGCACCCTTCTCGATGATCATGCGTCGAGGTCGCAGCCGTGAACCGCTGATCCAGACGTTCCGCGACTTGCTCAAAGCCCAGCTCAACCAGGCCTGATAAACCATGTCCAGACCCCAATGTTCCCGTTGCCTCAGGCCTGTCGCCCACGGCCTGTGCGCGCTGATCCCCAGCCTCGATAGCCGCACCCGCGTGTTGCTGTTGCAGCACCCGAGCGAGGTCAACCATGCGCTGAATACCGCACGGTTGGCGGCGTTGGGGTTGAACAACGCGCAGTTGGTAGTAGGGGAGGTGTTTGAAGACTTGCCGACGTTGTTGAACGTGCCCGGTTACCAGGCACGGCTGCTGTTTCCGGCAGACGACGCCCAGCCATTAAAGGTGTACGCGCCCGAAGATCAGCCGCTGCTGTTGGTGGTCCCCGACGGCACTTGGCGCAAGGCGCGCAAGCTTTTGCACCTCAACCCGCTATTGGCGGCGTTGCCAAGGGTGGCGTTGGCCGACAGTGCAGTGTCCCGCTATCGGCTGCGCAAGGCCCCCGGCCCCGGCGCGCTGTCGACAGTGGAAGCGATTGTGCAGGCGCTGGAGGTCCTGGAGTCGCCCGCTTCGTTTGCACCCTTGCTCAAACCCTTCGATGCGTTGATCGACGGCCAGATTGCGGCGATGGGGCCTGATGTGTTCAAACGCAACCATGGCGAGCAGTGAACATTCGGTGCCTTATTCCTTTAAGCCATAAGCACCGCACTTTGCGTGATATGGCCCGCCGGCCTTTCCCGGTATGATGTTCGCCCCCGCAGTCTGGATTGCGAATACGCCATGACCTTGCAGTACCCTACAATCGCCGATTGCGTCGGCAACACGCCCCTGGTCCGCTTGCAACGCATGGCGGGTGAAACCAGCAATACCCTGTTGCTCAAGCTCGAAGGGAACAACCCGGCCGGCTCCGTGAAGGACCGCCCGGCGCTGTCGATGATCACCCGCGCCGAACTGCGCGGGCAGATCAAGCCCGGCGACACCCTGATCGAAGCCACTTCGGGTAACACCGGGATCGCCCTGGCCATGGCCGCCGCGATCAAGGGTTACAAGATGATCCTGATCATGCCCGACAACGGCAGCGCCGAACGCAAGGCGGCAATGACCGCCTACGGCGCCCAACTGATCCTGGTGACCCAGGAAGAGGGCATGGAAGGCGCACGGGACCTGGCCGAGCGCATGGCCGCCGAAGGCCGTGGCCTGGTGCTGGACCAGTTCGCCAACGGTGACAACCCCGAGGCGCACTACACCACCACCGGCCCGGAAATCTGGCGTCAGACCCAGGGCTCCATCACCCATTTCGTCAGCTCCATGGGCACCACCGGCACCATCATGGGCAACTCGCGCTACCTCAAGGAGCAGAACCCGGCGATCCAGATCGTTGGCCTGCAACCGATGGAAGGCGCGGCCATCCCGGGTATCCGCCGCTGGCCCGAGGAGTATCTGCCGAAGATCTACAACTCGACCCGCGTGGACCGCATCATCGACATGGCCCAGCGTGAAGCCGAAGACACCACCCGCCGCCTTGCCCGTGAAGAAGGCATTTTCTGCGGCGTGTCGTCCGGTGGCGCGGTGGCCGGGATGTTGCGCTTGTCCCAGGAAGTGGAAAACGCGGTGATCGTCGCGATCATCTGTGACCGAGGCGACCGCTACCTGTCGACCGGCATCTTCGACGAACCCAACTGATGGCCAAGCACGAGAGAGGCCTGCGCTTCCAACCGACGGGCGGCAGCCGGGCCCCGCAGATTCCTGTGGGCAAGAAGCAGCGCCTGACCATCGAGCGTCTGGCCAACGACGGTCGTGGCATCGTGTTTTTTGAAGGCCGCACCTGGTTCGTGAATGGCGCGCTGGCCGGCGAAGAAGTTGAAGCGCGAGTGTTGGGGGCCCACGGCAAGATCGTCGAGGCGCGCACCGAGCGCGTGTTCAAGGCCAGCGAACTGCGCCGCCCGGCGCCGTGCGCCCATGTTGGCCGCTGCGGCGGTTGCAGCGTGCAGCACTTGCCCCACACTGAACAACTTGCCCTGAAACAGCGCATGCTCGCCGAGCAACTGTCCCGTGTGGCCGGTGTCGAACCGCAAGAGTGGGCTGCGCCTTTGAGCGGTCCGGAATTCGGTTACCGTCGCCGCGCCCGCGTGGCCGTGCGCTGGGATGCCAAGGCCAAACAGCTGGAAGTGGGTTTTCGCGCCGTGGCCAGCCAGGACATCGTCGCCATCGACGATTGCCCGGTGCTGGTACAGGCCTTGCAACCGATCATGCAGCGCCTGCCGAACATGCTGCGTCGCCTGAGCAAACCGCAGGCCCTGGGGCACGTGGAGTTGTTCAGCGGTACCTCCATCGCCGTGTTGCTGCGGCATATGGCGCCGTTGTCGGAAGCGGACCTGCAGGTATTGAAAGAATTCTGTGCCTTCCATGAAGCCCAATTATGGCTGCATGGCGAGGGTCAACCTGAGCCGGTCGACGTCGATTCGGTCTTGGGTTTTCGATTGGAACAGTGGGATCTGGAGCTCGCTTACCGACCTGGCGACTTCGTGCAGGTCAACGCCGGGGTCAACGAAGCGATGGTCGCCCAAGCCCTGGAATGGCTGGCGCCACAACCCGACGAGCGGGTGCTGGACCTGTTTTGCGGCCTGGGCAACTTCGCCCTGCCACTGGCGCGCCAAGTGCGCGAAGTGGTGGCGGTGGAAGGCGTGCAGACCATGGTGGACCGGGCGGCCGTCAACGCCGTCAGCAACGATTTGCATAATGCGCAGTTTTTTCAGGCCGATTTGTCCCAGCCTTTGACTGACGCGGAATGGGCCAAACAGGGCTTTTCTGCGGTACTCTTGGACCCACCCCGTGATGGTGCCCTGGAGGTTGTGCGCAAGCTCGCGACCCTGGGAGCCAAGCGTCTGGTGTATGTGTCCTGCAATCCGGCCACGCTGGCGCGGGACACGGTTGAGTTGGTCAAGCAGGGCTACCGGCTAAAACGTGCCGGGATCCTCGACATGTTTCCGCAAACCGCGCATGTCGAGGCCATGGCGTTATTTGAAGCGGGCTAGGATGCCCGTTTAATCCGACCGGCCTGTCGTCTCCAGGGCCTGTGATCTGCCAGGGAGCAGTAGAAGGTCGGCGATGAATTCTGGCGCATCAAAGGTGCGTCGTAGGGAAGGTAAGCAAGATGGTACAGGTGAGAGCACACCAGCCGATCAACACCGACGGCAGTATCAATCTCGAGGCATGGCTGGATCATGCCATCAGTGTCGACCCGGCACTGGACCGTGAAGCCTTGAAAGCAGCCTGCGAGTTCGCTCGCGAGTCTGAGCAGCAAGACAATGCGGCCAAGAACCTGTGGGCCGAAGGCACTTCGAGCTTTCGCACCGGGTTGGAAATCGCCGAGATCCTCGCCGATCTCAAGCTGGACCAGGATTCACTGATTGCCGCCGTGTTGTATCGCGGCGTGCGTGAAGGGCATATTCAGTTGCCCACCGTCAGCCAGCGTTTCGGCGCCGTGGTGGCCAAGTTGATCGACGGCGTGCTGCGCATGGCCGCCATCAGCGCCAGCCTCAGCCCGCGCCAGTCCATGGTGCTGGGCACCCAGGGCCAGGTCGAGAACCTGCGCAAGATGCTGGTGGCGATGGTCGACGACGTGCGTGTCGCCCTGATCAAGCTGGCCGAGCGTACCTGCGCGATTCGTGCGGTGAAGACCGCCGA
This sequence comes from Pseudomonas sp. NS1(2017), assembly GCF_002269425.1. Taxonomy (NCBI): domain Bacteria; kingdom Pseudomonadati; phylum Pseudomonadota; class Gammaproteobacteria; order Pseudomonadales; family Pseudomonadaceae; genus Pseudomonas; species Pseudomonas sp. NS1(2017). Next base: position 6,166,984 of record NZ_CP022960.1, on the reverse strand, counting down.
CGACGAGAAGCGCAACCGCGTTGCCCGCGAAGTCTTCGATATCTATGCGCCGCTGGCGCACCGCCTGGGTATCGGTCATATCAAGTGGGAGTTGGAGGACTTGTCCTTCCGCTACCTCGAACCCGATCAATACAAACAGATCGCCACGCTGCTGCACGAGCGGCGGCTGGACCGTGAGCGCTTCATCGCCGACGTGATGAACCAGTTGCGTTCTGAGTTGCAGGCCACCGGCGTCGAAGCCGACATCAGCGGCCGCGCCAAACACATCTATTCCATCTGGCGCAAAATGCAGCGCAAGGGCCTGGCCTTCAGCCAGATCTACGACGTACGGGCCGTGCGCGTGCTGGTGCCGGAAATGCGCGACTGCTACACCGCGCTCGGTATTGTCCACACCCTGTGGCGGCACATTCCCAAGGAGTTCGACGACTACATCGCCAACCCCAAGGAAAACGGCTACCGCTCGTTGCACACGGCCGTGATTGGCCCCGAGGGCAAGGTGCTGGAAGTGCAGATCCGCACCCACGCCATGCACGAAGAGGCCGAGCTGGGCGTATGCGCGCACTGGCGCTACAAGGGCACCGACGTCAAGGCCGGGTCCAACCAGTACGAAGAAAAAATCTCCTGGCTGCGCCAAGTGCTGGAATGGCACGAAGAACTCGGTGACATCGGCGGCCTGGCCGAACAGCTGCGCGTGGATATCGAGCCGGACCGGGTCTACATCTTCACCCCGGACGGTCACGCCATCGACTTGCCCAAGGGCGCGACGCCGCTGGACTTCGCCTACCGTGTGCATACCGAGATCGGCCACAACTGCCGGGGCGCCAAGATCAACGGGCGCATCGTGCCGCTCAACTACAGCCTGCAGACCGGTGAACAGGTCGAGATCATCACCAGCAAGCACGGCACGCCGAGCCGTGACTGGCTGAACCCGAACCTGGGCTACATCACCACGTCGCGGGCACGGGCGAAGATCGTCCACTGGTTCAAATTGCAGGCGCGCGACCAAAACGTCGCCGCCGGTAAAACCTTGCTTGAACGCGAACTCGGGCGCCTCGGCCTGCCTCAGGTGGACTTCGACAAGTTGGCCGAAAAAGCCAACATGAAGATCGCCGAAGACATGTTCGCCGCCCTCGGTGCCGGCGATTTGCGCCTGGCCCAACTGGTCAACCTGGCCCAGCAACTGGTCGAGCCGGAACGCGGCAGCGAACAGCTGGAGCTGATCCCACGCAAGGCCACCGGCTACAAGCCTGGCAAACGCGGCGATATCCAGATCCAGGGCGTGGGCAACCTGATGACCCAAATCGCCGGCTGCTGCCAGCCGTTGCCGGGTGACGCCATTGTCGGCTATATCACCCAGGGCCGTGGCGTGAGCATTCACCGCCAGGACTGCGCCTCGGTGCTGCAACTGGGCGGGCGTGAGCCGGAGCGGATCATCCAGGTCAGCTGGGGCCCGGTGCCGGTGCTCACCTACCCGGTGGACATCATTATTCGTGCTTACGACCGTTCCGGCTTGCTGCGTGACGTGTCGCAAGTGCTGCTCAATGAGCGGATCAACGTGCTGGCGGTCAATACCCGCTCGAACAAAGAGGACAACACTGCGTTGATGTCCCTGACCATCGAGATTCCGGGGCTGGACGCACTGGGGCGGTTGCTGGGGCGGATTTCCCAGCTACCGAACATCATCGAGACGCGGCGTAACCGAACCCCATGATGTATTCGCTTGAAGACCTGCTGCACCTGATGAACCGCCTGCGGGACCCGCAATACGGGTGCCCGTGGGACATCAAGCAAACCTACGCGACCATCGTCCCGCACACCCTGGAAGAAGCCTATGAAGTGGCCGACGCCATCGAGCGCGGCGACTTCGATCACCTGCAAGGCGAGCTGGGCGACCTGCTGTTCCAAGTGGTGTATTACAGCCAGTTGGCGCGGGAAGAAGGGCGCTTCGAATTTGCCGGGGTGATCGACAGCATCACGCGCAAGCTGATCCGTCGTCATCCCCACGTGTTCCCCACGGGCGATCTGTATGCACCGCTGGATATCCCGCAGCTGAGTGAAGAACAGGTCAAGGAGCGCTGGGAGCAGATCAAGGCCGAGGAACGTGCGGAAAAGTCCGACGCGCCGGAGCAACTTTCCCTGCTGGACGATGTGCCCACGGCGCTGCCGTCCCTGTCCCGTGCCGCCAAATTGCAGAAGCGCGCCAGCCAGGTCGGCTTCGACTGGCCGTCGGCCCTGCCGGTGGTGGATAACGTGCGCGAAGAGCTGGATGAAGTGCTCGAAGCCATGGCCGACAACGATTCTGCGGCGATTGCCGATGAGGTCGGTGACCTGCTGTTCGCGGCGGTCAACCTGGCCCGTCACCTCAAGGTCGACCCGGAAACCGCGCTGCGTGGCGCCAATGCCAAGTTCGAACGACGCTTCCGATTTATCGAACAGGCATTGCGCGATACGCACAAACCCATAGAAGATTGCACCCTCGAAGAGTTGGACGCCCTGTGGGGCGAAGCCAAACGTCAGGAAAAGAATGTGTCCAGCTGCGGTTGAGCAGTTGCCTAAGTGAGTAAGCACCATGAGCCTTTCCCTTCGCGACCAGTTGCTCAAAGCAGGTCTGGTCAACCAAAAGCAGGCCAAGCAGGTCGGCAAAGAGAAACAGAAGCAGCAGCGCCTGGTCCACAAAGGCCAGATCGAGGCGGATGACACCCAGGCCCGCCTGGCGGCCGAAGCGCACGCCGAGAAGGTCAAGCGCGACCAGGAACTGAACCGCCAGCAGCAGGAAAAAGCAGAGGCCAAGGCGCGTACCGCCCAGGTCAAGCAGTTGATCGAAACCTCGCGCCTGCCCAAGCTGACCACCGAGGACTACTACAACTTCGTGGATGACAAGAAGGTCAAGCGCTTGTCGGTCAATACCTTGATGCGCAACAAGCTGAGCAACGGCTCCCTGGCTATCGTGCACCACGGCGGCAGCTACGAGGTGATCCCGCGCGAAGCCGCGCTGAAGATCCAGGAGCGCGCACCGGAGCGTATCGTGCAGCTCAATATCCTCACGGAAAGCCAGGTGCCGGACGAGGATGATCCGTACGCGGCCTACCAGATCCCGGATGATCTGATGTGGTAAAGCTATAGGAACGAAAAACCCCGCTCAAAAGGCGGGGTTTTTATTTGTAGGAGCGAGCTTGCTCGCGAAAAACGTCAACGAAAACGCGTGTAGCCTGAATGAGCGCGGTGCCTATGAGTTTTTCGCGAGCAAGCTCGCTCCTACAGTATGGGGTTAACGGCTTTCTGACTGGCGTCTCATCTCAAGGGCTTCGAGCTCGTTTTTATAATTATGAGCGTCGCTCTCGTTGTGAAACATGCCGACCAACAGGTCTTGTTGGTGTACATCCCAGATGTGAATCCCATGGCCCAGTGCTTCGTGGGACATATGTTCGTCGTCGCGTTCAGTTACTTTTACAGTCATCTGCTTGCTCCAATCTCTGGTGGATCTGCGGCAAGTCGTCGCAGGCCTTTGTTATATGATTTGTTAGCTTGCTAAGTAAACCGACTTTTCGCGCAACAATTCATTGCAGCAAATGCAACAGTCCTGCAGGCCGCGTAAATCGCGACATTGCCTCGCATGGTGCTGAGTTTTATGACAAAAGTTTCATGTTCGCGTCAGGGTGGAACCCATGCGACAGGCGAAAAAAAGCCCCGCATTCGCGAGGCTCTTTGTTCCAACTACCGGTCAGCTACCTTTGACAGCCTTACCGTCAACAGTGCCGTCCTGCAGCATGATGTTGTATTCCTTGCCATCGGTTTCCACCTGACGCAAGGCAACCAGGATGCCGCCCTGGTCCTTGGCAAACCACATCTGGGTGATGCGCTTGCTCTGAGTCGGGTCACGCACGCGCTCGACCTTGATCGCGTCGATGGAGCCGACCTTGGTCTGGACCTTTTCCGGGCCGATCACGCGGAAGTCGTAGGTGTCGACGTCAGTGCCTTCCACCACGTTGTAGCTCATGCTCTTCTTGCCGGCCGCCACATCGCGCTGCAGGGCCAACTGGTAGGTCGACTTGTCGAGCATGCCGCTTTGCAGGGGCACGTTGACCGCGTCCTTGTTTTCAAAGCCGGTGACTTTCTTGGCGGTCTGGTCGAAGTCCAGGTTGATCTTCTTCGCCTTGCCCAGGCCACCGCGTTCGAAGGTGTAGCTCTTCGGTTGCAGGGTGTCCTTGTCGAATTGGATCACGCTGGTTTCGGTGAGGCTGGCGATCATCATGGAGGCCTTGAAATTCAAGGTCCAGGTGCCGTCGCCATTCTTGGCCAGGCTGCGTTCAGCCGAACCACTCATGGGCAACTGTTTCCAGTCGGCGGTGTAGCTTACGGAGAAAGGGTGAAGGTCTGCTGCTTGCACGGCTGGCAAGGCGAACAGCGCAAAAGCGAAGAGCAAGGCGCGACGCATAAAATCTCCTAGGTTCGAATCAAGTGGCCGCTGGCCGCGAGTAACTGACCGTCCAATAATGCACCCTGGTCACCAAGAATCAACCGCCCCTCGGCAAACCAGCGAACCGCCAGCGGGTAAATCCTGTGTTCCTGGGTGTGAACCCGTTGCGCAAGCGTCTGCGCCGAGTCGTCAGACTCTACCGGAACCACTGCCTGTACGACCAGAGGCCCGCCATCGAGTTCCTCGGTGACAAAGTGCACGCTGCAGCCATGCTCGCTGTCGCCGGCATCGAGCGCACGCTGGTGCGTGTGCATGCCTTTGTATTTGGGCAGCAGGGAAGGGTGGATATTGAGCAGGCGCCCTGCGTAATGCCGCACGAAATCAGCGCTGAGGATGCGCATGAAGCCGGCGAGTATCACGAGTTTGGGGTTGAAGGCGTCGATCAGTTCGATCAAGGCGCTGTCGAAGGCCTCGCGACCTTCGAAAGCCTTGTGATCCAGCGAGCGGGTGTCGATACCCGCGTCCCTGGCGCGTTGCAGGCCGTAGGCGTCGCTGCGGTTGGAGATCACCGCAGCAATGCGCACCGGGCTGTCGCCGGTGCGCGTGCTGTCGATCAGGGCCTGCAAGTTACTGCCGGTGCCGGAAAGCAGCACCACGACATCACAGGTCTGAGACATTAATGAGCCTTGAGGTTCTTCAGTTCAACCTGGGCTGCGCCTTCGGCAGCAGTGGCGATCTGACCGATGACCCAAGGCTGCTCGCCAGCTTCACGCAGCACGTTCAGCGCGGTTTCAACGTGCTCTTGTGCCACGCAGATGACCATGCCCACGCCGCAGTTCAGCACGCGGTGCATCTCGGTTTCATCGACGTTGCCTTTCTCTTGCAGCCAGTCGAATACTGCCGGACGCTGCCAGCTGGCCACGTCAACGATGGCCTGGGCGCCTTTTGGCAGCACGCGCGGGATGTTGTCCAGCAGGCCGCCGCCGGTGATGTGGGCCATGGCCTTGACGGCGCCAGTGTCCTTGATCAGCTTGAGCAGAGGCTTGACGTAGATACGGGTCGGGGCCATCAGCAGGTCTGTCAGCGGTTTGCCGTCGAGTTGGGTGTTCTCGATCTCGGCGCCGGACACTTCGATGATCTTGCGGATCAGCGAGTAACCGTTGGAGTGCGGGCCGGAAGAAGGCAGGGCCAGCAGGGCGTCACCGGCGGCAACCTTGGAGCCGTCGATGATCTCGGCTTTTTCCACGACGCCGACGCAGAAGCCGGCCAGGTCGTAGTCTTCGCCTTCGTACATGCCTGGCATTTCAGCGGTTTCGCCGCCGACCAGGGAGCAACCCGACAGTTCGCAGCCAGCGCCGATACCGGTCACCACTTGTGCAGCGGTGTCCACGTTCAGCTTGCCGGTGGCGTAGTAGTCCAGGAAGAACAACGGCTCGGCGCCGCACACCACCAGGTCATTGACGCACATGGCAACCAGGTCGATACCGATGGTGTCGTGCTTGTTCAGGTTCAGTGCCAGGCGCAGCTTGGTGCCCACGCCGTCGGTGCCGGAAACCAGTACAGGCTGCTTGTAGCCGGCCGGGATTTCGCAGAGGGCGCCAAAACCGCCCAGGCCGCCCATGACTTCGGGGCGCGCAGTGCGCTTGGCGACGCTCTTGATGCGTTCGACCAATGCTTCACCGGCGTCGATGTCTACACCGGCGTCCTTGTAGCTCAGGGAGGGTTGCTTGCTCATGATCCAGGCCTTTAGGGGGGATTCAGGGGTAACGACCGAGCGGGCGGGGGCTTTTATAAAGGCCACGCCGTTGACGGTCTGCGAAGGCGCGCGATTTTATCAGGCTTGAGGGGCAGCGGCCATCCTCGGGCCGACGGGCAGGGGCATATGGCGTTAAAAAAATGCTAATCGAGTCTGCTTTGGTGCGTATTAAGGTATAGCCTTTACGGCGCTAGCGTTATGACAGTACGAAAACTTACCAAGACCCTGTGAATGTTTTACCGGTCGCCGTGGTCACAGCCTTGGCAAACCGAGTTCACGCGGTCTGTTCCAGCCGCTAAATTTGTCGTTCGGGAATCTTCCATGCGTCTGTGTAAATTCTTCTTTGTAGGCTGCTTGTCGTTGGTCAGCCTGGCGAGTCATGCCGAAACCCTCAATGGCCTTTATCAAGTACTCGAACCCGTCAGCAGCCAGTCGCCCCAAGAGCGCGACCAGGCCACCCAGCGCGCCGTGCAGACCCTGGTGATCCGCCTGACCGGCGACGCCAAGGCCGCCGACGGCCCGGGCCTGGCGGCCGTTCGTAAAGATCCGCAACAAATCATCAGCCAATACGGCTACGACGCTGGCCCACCGGAAAGCCTGCAAGTGGATTTCGACCCGGTAAGCACTGATCGTGTCTTGCGTGAAGCCGGCTTGTCGATCTGGGGCAGCAATCGGCCGTCGATCCTCGGCTGGTGGCTGAACGACTCCACCGAAGGCAGCAGCCTGGTGGGTGATGGCCAGACCGTCGCCCAGGCGCTGCGCCGTGCCGCGCAACACCGGGGCTTGCCGCTGCGCTTGCCTCTAGGCGACCTGGATGAGCAGGTGGTCGCCACCGCGCCGAACCTGGAAAGTGCTGACGCTACACCGTTGCGCGCCGCCTCCGAGCGTTACGGCGCCGACGCTTTGCTGGCCGTGCATGCGCGCCAGGAAGGCAGCCAATGGCAAGCCAAATGGCGCCTGTGGCTGGGCGACAAGAGCGAGCAGGGCACTGCGCAAGGGGCCGACACTGGCGCCGTGGCGGATGCGGTGATGCTGGCAGTCAGTCAGAAGCTCGCGCCGCGGTTTGCGGTCAAGCCCGGCGTGAGCACCGAGCAATTGCTGGAGGTGCAAGGCATGACCCTTGAGCGTTATGCCACCCTGGGTCATTTGCTCGAACCTTTCGGTGGTCAACCACAGCTCGTGGACGGCAATCGCATTGTGTATCGCGTCAACGGCAGTGCCGATCAGTTGCGCACGCAGTTGAGCCTGGCCAAGTTGCAGGAAATCCCTGCCGGTGAGGCGCCGGTCCAACAACCGGTGACCGATAGCACTCAACCTGCAGTTGCCCCAGAGCCTCAGGCGCAGCTGCGTTTTCGTTGGTAACAGTTTTCTTCTATATATAGACGGAGTGGTTTATGGCGGATACGCGTCGTTGGGTGTGGCTTGGCGGGATTGTCCTGCTGTGCGTTTTTGTGTTCCTGCTGCATTCGATCCTGACGCCGTTCCTGGTCGCGTTGCTGCTGGCCTATCTGTTCGATCCGGTGGTGGATCGCCTGGAAAAAGCCGGGTTGTCGCGAACCTGGGGCGTGGTGGCAGTGTTCGCCCTGTTTACCTTGATCATCACGGCGTTGGTGCTGGTGCTGGTGCCGATGCTGGCCAAGCAACTGTTTCGCCTGTATGAGCTGGCGCCGCAGATGCTCGATTGGTTGCAGCACACAGCGATGCCGTGGGCCCAGGCCAAGTTGGGGTTGTCGGATGGTTTCTGGAAGTTCGACAAGGTCAAGGCGGCCATCAGCGAGCATATGGGGCAGACCACCGATATCGTCGGTGTGGTCCTCAGTCAGGCGACGGCGTCCAGCCTGGCGTTGATCGGCTGGCTGACCAACCTGGTGCTGATCCCGGTGGTGGCGTTCTACCTGCTGCGCGACTGGGACATCATGATGGCCAAGATTCGCAGCCTGCTGCCGCGCAATCGTGAGGAGCGCATTGTCTCGTTGGCCGAAGAGTGCCATGAGGTGCTGGGCGCCTTCGTGCGCGGCCAGTTACTGGTGATGCTGGCCCTGGGAATCATCTACGCCGCCGGCTTGATGGCCATCGGCCTGGAGCTGGGCCTGTTGATCGGCCTGATCGCCGGTCTCGCCGCCATCGTGCCGTATATGGGCTTTGTGATTGGTATCGGTGCGGCGTTGGTGGCGGGGTTGTTCCAGTTTGGCGGCGACCTCTACCCGATGCTGGGGATCGTGGCGGTGTTCATGGTTGGCCAGGCCCTCGAAGGCATGGTGCTGACGCCGTTGCTGGTGGGTGATCGGATCGGCCTGCACCCGGTGGCGGTGATCTTTGCGATCCTGGCGGGCGGTGAGTTGTTTGGTTTTACGGGCATCCTGCTGGCGCTGCCGGTGGCGGCGGTGATCATGGTGCTGGTGCGCCATGTACACGATTTGTATAAGGATTCGGATGTGTACACGGGGGTTGAAGACCCCGATCTGTAATCGCTCTGCCACAAACCCGGCCCAAGCCGGGTTTGTTGTTTCTGGAGCCGGGGCGTCAAACAATCTGCGTAAATCCAACAAGTTAACGCAAACCTTTGATTTTGCTTGGGGTCTGTTGCATTGTGCGCCCGGCGTCACGGGTATAAACTTTGCAAACTTTACACAGAGGCCACTAACGGTTCGTTTGGAGCCGTTCAGTCAGCATGAAACCGATTCAGCTGCCCTTGGGTGTGCGTCTGCGTGACGACGCCACCTTTATCAACTACTACCCAGGCGCCAATGCCGCTGCACTCGGCTATGTCGAGCGGCTCTGCGAAGCCGACGCCGGGTGGACCGAAAGCCTGATCTATCTGTGGGGCAAGCACGGCGTAGGGCGTACCCACCTGTTGCAGGCCGCATGCCTGCGTTTCGAGCAGATGGGTGAACCGGCGGTTTACCTGCCCCTGGCTGAGTTGATGGATCGCGGTATCGGCATCTTCGACCATCTTGAACAGTACGAACTGGTGTGCCTCGATGATTTGCAGGCGATCGCTGGCAAGGCAGAGTGGGAAGAGGCGCTGTTTCACCTGTTCAATCGCTTGCGTGACAGTGGCCGGCGCTTGCTGATTGCCGCGTCCACCTCGCCGCGCGAGTTACCGATCAAGCTGGCCGACCTCAAGTCGCGCATGACCCTGGCGCTGATTTTCCAGATGCGCCCGCTGTCCGATGAAGACAAATTGCGTGCCTTGCAATTGCGCGCATCGCGTCGCGGCCTGCACCTTACAGACGAGGTGGGGCATTTTATTCTCACCCGCGGCACGCGCAGCATGAGCGCGTTGTTCGACCTGCTCGAACAGCTCGATCAGGCTTCCTTGCAGGCCCAGCGCAAGCTGACGATTCCCTTCTTGAAAGAAACCTTGGGTTGGTAGTCAGCCCGCTGTTTTCGCGGCTTTCGGCAGATTCCAGGCGCCAGAAAACCTGCGTTTGAGCCGGTTTGGCTACGCAAAAGGCAGATATAGGGTGTTAAGGGCTTAGATGTCATAGTCCAAACAAGAAGTCACATAGATCACGATTGAATTTGCAAATCGATGTGATAGAGGGCATAGTCTCGTCTTCTTTACATATCAGCCACGGTCGTGCCCATGCTAAATCGCTTCGCACCCCTCGTGCCTCTCGCACTCGTTACCCTGTTGTTTGGTTGCGCATCCCACCCTCAACAGGTGGCAGAACAGCAAAAACCACAGGTTCAAAATCAGGCAAAATTCGTTGCTGCACAGTCTGCTTCTGTTTATGAAGAAGAGCTGGCAACGGAAAAAGAACTGGCCAATTTCTCCGGTAGCAAGCCTTACCAGCTTCCTGTTCTGGCCGACAGCATCCTCGAACGCGGCATGTCCCTGATCGGTACCCGTTACCGTTTCGGCGGCACCTCTGAAGCCGGCTTCGACTGCAGCGGCTTCATCGGCTACCTGTTTCGCGAAGAAGCGGGCATGAACCTGCCTCGCTCCACCCGCGAAATGATCAACGTGGATGCACCGTTGGTCGCGCGCAACAACCTCAAGCCCGGTGATCTGCTTTTCTTCAGTACAGCGGGCCGCGGCCGTGTAAGCCATGCCGGTATCTACCTGGGCGATAACCAGTTTATCCACTCCAGCAGTCGTCGCAGTGGCGGTGTTCGGGTCGATAACCTGGGCGACAGTTACTGGAGTAAAACCTTCATCGAAGCCAAGCGCGCACTCGCCATGGCCCCGACGACGGTTACCGCTAGCAAGTAAACTTAAAGTGATACTTGAAGTTTGACGTGTAAGCGCTAGAATCCCTGGACATTGTTGTAATCCGTTCGCGCGAGCTTTGCTTGCGCGTTCTGGTTTTCAGCGTTCGGCAGCGAAAGCCGCATCCAGACCAGGATTGTTCTGCCCATGTCGACCTCGGCCCGCCTGATCCTTCTTCTTTGCGCCGCGCTGCTCAGCGCCTGCGCAAGTCGTCCACCGCCCGCGCCTGTAGCGGTTAAGCCCAAGCCGGTGTTCAACTATTCCACCCAGAATTTCTCGCCTGCGGCCGAAGACGTACTCTTCCGCGCGCTGGGCCTGGTCGGCACGCCTTACCGTTGGGGTGGCAACACACCGGACTCCGGGTTTGATTGCAGTGGCCTGATCGGGTTTGTCTTCCGCGACGCTGCTGGCATTTCCCTGCCGCGTACCACCCGTGAACTGATCGTGATGCGCGCGCAGGATGTCAGCGAGCAGAACCTGCAGACCGGCGACTTGCTGTTCTTCGCCACGGGCGGCGGTTCACAGGTCAGCCACGCCGGGATCTACGTCGGCGAAGGCCGCTTTGTGCACGCGCCGCAAACCGGCGGTACAGTGAAGTTGGACACCTTGTCCAAGGCGTATTGGCAGAATGCCTACCTGAGCGCCAAGCGCGTATTGCCGGGGAATCTGGCGCGGAATCCCTGAATCGGCAGAGATCCAAATGTGGTGGGTTTAATTGACGCTCCACCCCCAACCCACTAACCTTCGCCGCTTGTTCCAGGTGCTCTGTGACCCATGGGTCGACCGAGTGAAACAGGGAAGCCGGTGAGTGAGCGCACTTGTACACAGTGCCGCCGCGATTCCGGCGCTGCCCCCGCAACGGTAAATGAGTCAAGACGCTGCCTTTTGCCACTGTATCGCTCGCGATATGGGAAGGCGCAGCGTCGGTCTGCGCGTCTATAAGGCGCGCGCCACTCATGAGCCCGGAGACCGGCCTGCAACATCCAACAGCATCACGGTGGGCGATGCTTGGCTGTCTGTTTTTTCTTTTTCCTGCCCGCCGTTTTTGTCCAGCCCCAACGGAGAGCTGCCATGACCGATTCCCCCGACCGCGACGAACGCCACCTGGCGCGCATGCTGCGCAAAAAAGCCGTGATCGATGAACGCATCGCCAATTCCCCGAACGAGTGCGGCCTGCTGCTGGTGCTGACCGGCAACGGCAAAGGCAAGAGCAGCTCCGCGTTCGGCATGCTGGCCCGGGCCATGGGCCACGGCATGCAGTGCGGCGTGGTGCAGTTCATCAAGGGGCGCAACAGTACGGGTGAAGAGTTGTTCTTCCGCCGTTTCCCCGAGCAAGTGCGCTTTCATGTGATGGGCGAAGGCTTTACCTGGGAAACCCAAGACCGCCAGCGCGACATCGCCGCCGCCGAAGCCGCCTGGGCGGTTTCACGCGAGCTGCTGCAGGACCCTTCTATTGGTCTTGTCGTACTTGATGAGCTGAACATCGCCCTCAAGCACGGCTATCTCGACCTGGACCAGGTACTCAGCGACCTGCAAGCCCGTCCGCCGATGCAACACGTGGTGGTCACCGGCCGTGGCGCCAAGCCTGAACTGATCGAAATGGGCGACACCGTCACCGAAATGGGCATGCTCAAGCACGCGTTCCAGGCCGGTATCAAGGCACAGAAGGGCGTCGAACTTTGAATCAGCCCCGTCATTGCCCGGCCGTCTTGATCGCCGCACCGGCGTCCGGCCAGGGCAAAACCACCGTCACCGCCGCACTGGCCCGCTTGCACCGCAACCTGGGGCGCAAGGTGCGGGTGTTCAAATGCGGCCCGGACTTCCTCGACCCGATGATCCACGAACGCGCCAGCGGTGCGCCGGTGTATCAATTGGACATGTGGATGGTGGGCGAGCAGGAAAGTCGCCGCTTGCTGTGGGAAGCGGCGGGGGATGCGGACCTGATCCTGATCGAAGGCGTGATGGGCCTGTTCGACGGCACGCCATCCAGCGCCGACCTGGCGCGACACTTCGGCGTGCCCGTCTTGGGCGTGATTGACGGCACCGCCATGGCCCAGACTTTTGGCGCGTTGGCCCTGGGCCTGGCGCGTTATCAGCCAGACTTGCCGTTCGCCGGCGTGCTGGCCAATCGCGTCGGCACCCTGCGCCATGCGCAATTGCTCGAAGGCAGCCTCACCGAAGGCCTGCGCTGGTACGGCGCGTTGTCTCGCGAGACCGGTATCGAACTGCCTAGTCGTCACTTGGGTCTGGTGCAGGCGAGCGAACTGAATGACCTCGATGTACGTCTCGATGCCGCCGCCCAAGCGCTGGGCAGCAGTTGTGAAGTCGCCTTGCCGCCGCCAGTGACCTTTGCTGCACCGGAAGTGATCGAAGCCAAGCCACTGCTCAACGGCGTGCGCATCGCCGTGGCCCGCGACGAAGCCTTCGCGTTCACCTATGGCGCCAGCCTTGACCTGTTGCGGGCAATGGGCGCCGAGCTGAAGTTCTTCTCGCCGATCCATGATCGCCAATTGCCGGACGCCGACAGCCTCTACCTGCCCGGTGGTTACCCGGAGCTGCACCACCAGGCGCTGTCGGAAAATACCCCGATGCTCGACGCCATCCGCGCTCATCATGCCGCCGGCAAACCGCTGCTCGCCGAATGCGGCGGCATGCTCTACCTGCTGGACTCGTTGACTGATGTCGACGGCACTCGCGCCGAATTGGTCGGCTTGCTGCAAGGCGATGCGGTAATGCAGAAGAAACTCGCGGCCTTGGCGCTGCAAAATGTCGAATTGCCCGAAGGCACACTGCGCGGCCATACCTATCACCACTCGCTGACCACAACCGAATGGCAGCCGATTGCCCGTGGCCTGAGCCCGAATGGCGGGCGCGGTGCCGAGGCGGTTTATCGGCAGGGGCGGATGACGGCGTCCTACGTACACTTCTATTTCCCCTCGAATCCCCAGGCGGTGGCCGCATTGTTCGCGCCCGATCTTGTAGGAGCCGGCTTGCCGGCGATGAGGCCATGACCGACAACGCCTTTCCCGAGGCCGACCGTCAGGCCGTCTACCGTGCCATCGCCGAACGCCGCGACATGCGCCATTTCAGCGGCGGCACTGTCGCCCCCGAATTACTCCACCGCCTGCTCCAGGCCGCGCACCAGGCACCCAGCGTCGGCCTGATGCAGCCCTGGCGTTTTATCCGCATCAGCGACCGCCAACTGCGTAGTCAGATTCAACAGTTGGTGGAAGAAGAGCGCGTACGCACCGCCGAAGCCCTGGGCGAGCGTTCCGACGAGTTCATGAAGCTCAAGGTCGAAGGCATTCACGACTGCGCCGAAGTGCTGGTGGCGGCGTTGATGGATGATCGTGAGCGGCACATCTTTGGCCGGCGCACCTTGCCGGAAATGGACATGGCGTCATTGTCCTGTGCTATCCAGAATCTGTGGCTGGCGGCCCGAGTAGAAGGGCTGGGCATGGGCTGGGTCTCGCTGTTCGAGCCCCAGGCCCTGGCCGATCTGCTGGGTTTACCGCCCGGCGCGAAACCCTTGGCCGTGCTGTGCCTGGGGCCGGTGGCCGAGTTCTACCCGGCACCGATGTTGCAACTCGAAGGCTGGACCGAGCCTCGGCCGCTGAGTGACATGGTGTATGAGAATGGGTGGGGAGTGAGTCAATGAGTGTGGCCTTGCTGTGTGTCGCTGCAGTCGCGCTGGATGCGCTGCTGGGCGAACCCAGGCGCTGGCATCCGCTGGTGGCGTTCGGTAATTTCGCCGGGCGCATCGAGCAACGTTTCAATACTGGTGGTCGTGGCTGGCGCAGCCATGGCGTGACTGCATGGTTTATCGCCGTGGTGCCGCTGACTCTGCTGGCCACGGCGTTATCCTGGGCACCTTACATCGGCTGGGTATTGGAGATCCTGGCGCTGTATTGCGCCCTTGGCATGCGCAGCCTCGGTGAGCATGTGATCCCGGTGGCCCAGGCCTTGCGCAGTGATGACCTGGAAGAAGCACGCAAGCGCGTGAGCTACCTGGTGAGCCGTCAGACCAGTGAACTGGACAGCACTGAAGTCGCCCGCGCCGCCACCGAGTCGGTGCTGGAGAACGGCAGCGATGCGGTCTTTGCTGCGATTTTCTGGTTTGTCGTCGCGGGTGTGCCGGGCGTGGTGCTTTACCGTCTGAGCAACACCCTCGACGCGATGTGGGGCTATCGCAACGAACGCTTCGAACGCTTCGGCTGGGCCGCGGCAAAGATCGACGACGTGCTCAACTACATTCCTGCGCGCCTGGTGGCCTTGACCTACGCCGTACTGGGCAAGACGCGCCTGGCGCTCAAATGCTGGCGCACCCAAGGCCCGACCTGGGACAGCCCCAACGCCGGTCCGGTCATGGCGGCCGGTGCCGGCGCCCTGGGCGTGGAGTTGGGCGGTGCCGCGATCTATCACGGCGAACTGCATCAGCGTCCGCAATTGGGTGAAGGGCCGGCGGCGGATGCCGATTCCATCGAGCGGGGCTGGCAACTGGTGCAGCGCGGCGTATGGTTGTGGCTGCTGATCCTATGCGCGGGGGCGCAATTCTATGCTTGAGCACGGTGGCCGGCTGCGCAAGGCGGCGATTCAATACGGGATAGCCGAGGCCGATTGGCTAGACCTGTCCAGCGGCCTCGCGCCCTGGCCCTGGCCGATACCCGAGATCCCCCTGCGGGCCTGGGCGCGCCTGCCAGAAACCGACGATGGCCTGGAGCGGGCCGCCAGCGAATACTACGGCGCTGTACACCTGTTGCCAGTGCCCGGTTCTCAGGCCGCCATCCAGTTGCTGCCTCGTCTGCGCCGCGCCGGCAAAGTCGGCGTGTTGTCACCGTGCTACGCGGAACACGCCGAAGCCTGGCGCCGCGCCGGCTATGTGGTGCGCGAAGTGCAGGAGCAGGAAGTCGACTTCTTTCTCGATGGCCTCGACGTGCTGGTGGTGGTCAACCCCAACAATCCCACCGGCCTGAGCCTGACCCCGCAACGCTTGTTGGACTGGCACTCGCGGCTGGCACAGCGCGGCGGTTGGCTGGTGGTGGATGAAGCATTCATGGACGTCACCCCGCAACTGAGCCTGGCGGGCCAGGCCCATCAGGTTGGCCTGATCGTGTTGCGTTCATTCGGCAAATTCTTCGGCCTGGCCGGGGTGCGGCTGGGCTTTGTGTTGGCCGAGCGCAAGCTGCTCAAGTTGCTGGCCGAGCAGGTCGGCCCCTGGGCGGTCAGCGGACCGACGCGAGTGTTGGGCCAGGTGTGCTTGCGCGACACGGCCGGGCATGTGCGCCAGCGCACGCGTTGCATCGAGGCGGGCCAGCGTCTGTTTGCCTTGCTGGAGCGCCACGGCTTCCAGCCCCAGGGCGGCTGCGCGTTGTTTCAATGGCTGATCACGCCCCACGCCGAACGCCTGCACGAATTCATGGCCCAGCGCGGCATCCTGCTCCGGCTGTTTGTCCACGACAGCAGTCTGCGCTTTGGCCTGCCCGACACCGAGGCTGATTGGCGACGCCTGGACCAAGCCCTGGTCGCCTATAAGGACGCCACATGAGTACGCTGATGGTGCAAGGCACCACCTCCGACGCCGGCAAAAGTACCTTGGTGACGGCGCTGTGCCGCTGGCTGGTGCGCCAGGGCGTGGCGGTGGCGCCGTTCAAGCCGCAGAACATGGCGCTTAACAGCGCTGTGACCGCCGAAGGCGGCGAAATCGGCCGCGCCCAGGCCGTGCAGGCCCAGGCCGCCCATCTGGCGCCGCACACCGACATGAACCCGGTGTTGCTCAAGCCCAACAGCGACACCGGCTCCCAAGTGATCATCCATGGTCGTGCCGTCACCAGCATGAACGCGGTGGCCTATCACGACTACAAAGCCATCGCGATGCAGGCGGTGCTGGCCTCCCACGCCCGCTTGAGTCAGGCCTACCCGGTGGTGATGGTGGAAGGCGCGGGCTCCCCGGCGGAGATCAACCTGCGCGCCAATGACATCGCCAACATGGGCTTCGCCGAGGCGG
Organism: Pseudomonas sp. NS1(2017); assembly: GCF_002269425.1. Taxonomy (NCBI): domain Bacteria; kingdom Pseudomonadati; phylum Pseudomonadota; class Gammaproteobacteria; order Pseudomonadales; family Pseudomonadaceae; genus Pseudomonas; species Pseudomonas sp. NS1(2017). Next base: position 6,150,591 of record NZ_CP022960.1, on the reverse strand, counting down.
TGGATTGCCCGGTGTTGCTGATCGCCGATATTAATCGTGGCGGGGTGTTTGCCCATCTGGTAGGCACCCTGGAACTGCTGTCGCCCACGGAGCAGGCGCGGGTCAAAGGTTTCATCATCAACCGTTTTCGCGGTGACATCGCGCTGCTGCAGCCCGGCCTGGACTGGCTGGAAGCGCGCACCGGCAAGCCGGTGGTGGGCGTGTTGCCCTACGTGATGGACCTGCACCTGGAAGCCGAAGACGGTATCGATCAGCGCCAGATCGACAAGGCGGCCCAGGTACTCAAGGTGGTGGTGCCCGTGCTGCCGCGCATCAGCAACCACACGGATTTCGACCCGTTGCGCCTGCATCCCCAAGTGGATCTGCAATTTATTGGGCCTGGCCAGCCGATCCCGGCTGCCGACCTGATCATCCTCCCCGGCTCGAAAAGCGTGCGCAGCGACTTGGCCTATCTGCGCGCCAACGGCTGGGACACGGCCGTGGCGCGGCACTTGCGCTATGGCGGCAAGGTACTGGGTATTTGCGGTGGCCTGCAGATGCTTGGCGAGCAGGTGCATGACCCGTTGGGCCTGGAAGGGGCTGCCGGTTCCAGCGATGGCCTGGGGTTGCTGGCGTTCAGCACCACGCTGGAAGAAGAGAAGCAGTTGCGTAATGTGCGTGGGCGGTTGGTGTTGGAGGATGCCGAGGTCAGTGGTTATGAGATTCATGCGGGTGTGACGACGGGGGATGCGCTGTCGAACGCTGCTGTGGTCCTGGAGGACGGTCGCCGTGATGGCGCGCAAAGTGCCGATGGGCAAATTCTTGGGACCTACCTGCATGGTTTGTTTGAAAGCCCGGCGGCGTGTAGCGCTTTGCTGCGTTGGGCTGGATTGCAGGACGTGCAGGCCGTGGATTACCACGGGTTGCGTGAGCGCGATATCGAGCGTTTGGCGGACCTGGTGGAGAACCACCTGGACACTGATTTATTACGCGAACTGTGTGGGGTTTGACGGTGAGTACGCGGTCCCAATGTGGGAGCGGGCTTGCTCGCGAAGGCGGTGTTTCGGTGTACATATCCGTTGCTGCGGTAACGGCTGCTTACGGTTCCGCTCTTACAGCGGGTCACTTTTGGAAAGACCCAAAAGTAACCAAAAGGTCTTCGCCCCACCACTCGGTGCCTCGCCTAGGCTCGGCATGCCCT
>NZ_CP022960.1:6092113-6149311 GCF_002269425.1 Pseudomonas sp. NS1(2017) | reverse complement strand
GCGGCTAACCCGGCGTCCTGCCGGGTTACCCACGGATTCAAGCCTGCGTTCGGCCAGCGTGGTTTTACGGGGCGCTTGAGATCAACATCAAAAGCCAGATCAAAAGCAGATTGGCTTTTCTGTGGGAGCGGGCTTGCCCGCGATGGCGGCCTGATGGCCGATACATTTCAGCCAACCCAAGGTGCCATCCCATGCTCCAACTAATACTCGGTGGCGCCCGTTCCGGTAAAAGCCGCCTTGCCGAAAAGCTAGCCAGCGACAGTGGTTTGCCCGTCACTTACATCGCCACCAGCCAACCGCTGGATGGTGAGATGAATCAGCGCGTCGCGCTGCATCGCCAGCGTCGCCCTGACCATTGGGGCCTCATCGAAGAACCCGTCGAACTGGCTCGTGTACTACGCGAAAACGCGGCTGCCGGGCAATGCCTGCTAGTGGATTGCCTGACCCTTTGGCTGACCAATCTGCTGATGCTGGAGGACCCGGATCGCCTGGCGTCCGAACGCGATCAACTGCTGGAAACCCTCGCCACGCTGCCGGGTGAAATCATTTTTGTCAGCAACGAGACCGGTCTAGGTGTCGTGCCGCTGGGCGAATTGACTCGCCGCTATGTGGATGAAGCCGGTTGGCTGCATCAAGCCTTGGCCGAGCGCTGTCAGCGTGTTGTCCTGACGGTTGCCGGCCTGCCCCTGACTTTGAAAGGTACTGCGTTATGACTGACACCTGGTGGCTCAACCCTTGTAAGGCGATTGACGCCCAAGCGTACGAACACGCGCTGGCGCGCCAGCAGCAATTGACCAAACCGGCCGGCTCCCTCGGACAGTTGGAGGCGCTGGCGGTGCAATTGGCGGGCTTGCAGGGCCAAGTCAAACCGTTGATGGATCACGTGTGGATTGCCATTTTCGCCGGTGACCACGGCGTGGTCGCGGAAGGCGTGTCGGCGTTTCCTCAGGAAGTCACCGGGCAGATGCTGCTCAACTTTGTCAGCGGTGGCGCGGCTATCAGTGTGTTGGCGCGGCAGTTGGAGGCGCAGTTGGAGGTGGTCGACCTCGGCACGGTCACGCCGTCCCTGGAGCTGGCCGGTGTGCGTCACCTGAACATCGGCGCGGGCACTGCCAATTTCGTCAACGGCCCGGCGATGACCGTGGCTCAGGGGCAGCTCGCCCTGCAGGCCGGCCGCGACAGTGCGCGGCGTGCGTTGGCGAGCGGGGCGCAGCTATTTATCGGTGGCGAGATGGGCATCGGCAACACCACCGCCGCCAGTGCGCTGGCGTGCGCCTTGCTCGATTGCCGGGTCAGTGATCTCACGGGGCCCGGTACGGGTTTGAATGCCCAAGGCGTCAGCCACAAGGTGGCCGTGATCGAGCGCGCCCTGGCGCTGCACGCCGGCCAGCGTGGTGATGCGTTGCAGACGCTGTTCAATCTGGGCGGCTTTGAAATTGCCGCGCTGGTGGGCGCCTACCTGGCCTGCGCCCAGGACGGCATCGTGGTGCTGGTGGATGGCTTTATCTGCACCGTTGCGGCGCTGGTCGCGACACGCTTGAACCCGGCCTGCCGTGAATGGCTGGTGTTCGGCCATCGCGGTGCCGAGACCGGCCATCGTCATGTGTTGCAAAGCCTCGACGCGCAGCCGCTGCTGGAACTGGGCCTGCGCTTGGGCGAAGGCAGCGGCGCGGCGCTGGCAGTTCCGTTGTTGCGTCTGGCGTGTGCATTACACGGGCAGATGGCGACCTTCGCCGAAGCCGCCGTGGCAGACCGCCCGGCATGACCTTGCGCCTGGACCTGCTGCGTCACGGCGAAACCGAGCTGGGCGGCGGCCTGCGCGGTAGCCTGGACGATGCCCTCACCGCCAACGGCTGGGCGCAGATGCGCGCGGCTGTGGTGGCGCAGGGGCCGTGGGACCGTCTGGTCAGTTCACCGCTGCAACGCTGCGCGCGGTTTGCCGAGGAATTGGGGGCTCAACTCAATGTGCCGGTGACCCTGGAAAACGATCTGCAAGAGCTGCACTTCGGTGCCTGGGAAGGGCACAGTGCAGCGGCCTTGATGGAGACCGACGCCGAGGGGCTGGGGTTGTTCTGGGCTGATCCCTACCGCTTTACACCGCCGGAGGGCGAGCCTGTCAGCGCCTTTTCCGACCGGGTCCTGGGCGCTGTCGCACGCTTGCATCAGGCCTATGCCGGTGAGCGTGTGCTGTTGATCAGTCATGGCGGTGTGATGCGTCTGTTACTGGCGCGGGCGCGTGGTCTGCCAAGGGAGCAACTGTTGAATGTCGAAGTGGGCCATGGCGGCTTGTTCAGCCTGCACGTCGATGCTGACGGCACACTGACGGAAGGCGTGTAGACATGCTGCCCTTTTGGATCGCTCTGCAATTTCTCAGCAGCCTGCCGATTCGTCTGCCGGGTATGCCGCAGCCTCAGGAGTTGGGACGCTCACTGCTGTTTTATCCGTTGGTGGGTTTGTTGTTCGGCGTGCTGTTGTGGGGGCTGAACGCGGTCTTGATGGGCGCGCCGTTGTTGCTGCATGCCGCACTGCTGCTGGCGGCCTGGGTGTTGCTCAGTGGTGGCCTGCACTTGGACGGCTTGGCGGACAGCGCCGATGCCTGGCTCGGCGGTTTTGGCGACCGCGAGCGCACGCTGACGATCATGAAGGACCCACGTAGCGGGCCGATTGCCGTAGTCACCCTCGGGTTGGTGCTGCTGCTCAAGTTCACCGCGTTGGTGGCCTTGATCGAGCAGCGCAACGGCGCCGCATTGATCCTGGCGCCGCTGATCGGCCGCGCGTCGATGCTGGCGCTGTTTCTCACCACGCGCTATGTACGTGCCGGAGGGTTGGGCCAAGCATTGTCGGATCATTTACCGAGAATCGTCGGCCAACAGGTACTGATCCTCAGTGGTTTGGCCTGCATCCTCATTGGCGGCTTCAGTGGCGGGATGGCTGTACTGCTCGCTGTGATCTGCTTCCTAGGGCTGCGCCAGCTGATGGTCAATCGGCTGGGTGGCACCACGGGCGATACCGCAGGCGCCTTGCTGGAGCTGCTGGAAGTCGCGGTTCTGGTCGGCCTGGCGCTGTAACACTTTCTTGCATTTCATTAATCGCGGGTATATACACCTTCCATGCTTGCTTCCCAATGTTTGTGTACCAACCTGCGACGTGCCGCCCGTGGCGTCAGTAGGCATTACGACGGCGCCCTGGATGGCTTCGGGATCAACGTCGCCCAGTATTCTTTGCTGTGTAACTTGCAGCGCCTCGATCAGCCGAGCATTTCCAGCCTGGCGGAAGCCATGGGCCTGGATCGCAGCACCTTGGGGCGCAACCTGCGGGTGTTGGAAGGCGAGGGCCTGGTGCGGTTGGTGGAAGGCGATGACCTGCGCAACCGCCTGGTGATGTTGACCGAGGACGGTGAAGCACGACTGGCCGCGGCATTGCCCGCCTGGGAAGCGGCGCAGCAAAAATTGATCGATCAACTCGGCGCGGAAAAACGCGAAACCTTGTTGGCCTTGCTGGACGAACTCGCCTGAGCGCGGATTTGTTCGAATACAAGCGGGTATATACCCGCGAGCGGAGAATAAGAAATGACCTCGATGTGGCGCACCAGTGGTTGGATTCTTGTAGGGAGTGCGCTGATCCTGGCGTTGTCATTGGGCGTGCGGCATGGTTTCGGCCTGTTCCTGGCACCGATGAGCAGCGAATTCGGCTGGGGCCGTGAGACCTTCGCCTTTGCCATTGCCTTGCAGAACCTGATCTGGGGCCTGGCGCAACCGTTCACCGGCGCCCTGGCTGACCGCTTTGGCGCGACTAAAGCGGTGTTCGTCGGCGGCGTCCTGTACGCGGCGGGCCTGGTGTTGATGGGCATGTCCGATTCGGCGTGGTCGTTGTCCTTAAGTGCTGGCTTGTTGATTGGTATCGGCCTGTCCGGCACCTCGTTCTCGGTGATTCTTGGTGTGGTCGGTCGGGCCGTGGCGCCGGAAAAACGCAGCATGGCCATGGGGATTGCGAGTGCTGCGGGTTCGTTTGGTCAGTTCGCCATGGTGCCCGGCACCTTGGGCTTGATCAGTTGGCTGGGCTGGTCTGCGGCATTGCTGGCACTGGGCCTGATGGTGGCGCTGATTCTGCCGCTGGTGGCCATGCTCAAGGATCGGCCATTGCCGGTGCTGGCGGGTCAGCAAACCTTGCGCGAAGCCTTGAAGGAAGCCTGTTCCCATTCCGGTTTCTGGCTGTTGGCCTTCGGTTTTTTTGTCTGCGGTTTCCAGGTGGTGTTTATCGGCGTGCATTTGCCGGCCTACCTGGTGGATCAGCACTTGCCGGCCACCGTCGGTACCACGGTGCTGGCGCTGATTGGCCTATTCAATATTTTCGGCACCTACACCGCCGGCTGGCTCGGTGGGCGCATGTCCAAGCCGCGCTTGTTGACCGGTTTGTACCTGCTGCGTGCGGTGGTGATCGTGCTGTTCCTGTGGGCGCCGGTCACTGAGGTCACCGCCTATCTGTTTGGCATGGCGATGGGCTTCCTGTGGCTGTCTACCGTTCCGCTGACCAACGGCACCGTCGCCACATTGTTCGGCGTACGAAACCTCTCCATGCTCGGTGGGATCGTGTTCCTGTTTCACCAACTCGGTTCGTTCCTGGGTGGCTGGCTGGGCGGGGTGGTTTATGATCGAACCGGCAACTACGATTTGATCTGGCAGGTCGCGATCCTGCTGAGCCTGCTCGCCGCGGCCCTGAATTGGCCGGTACGCGAGCGGCCAGTGGCGCGATTGCAGGCGCAGATGGAGGCGGCATGAGCATAGCGATACGCGGGTTGATACTCGCTGCGATGTTAGTGTTGATGTTGCTGGCCTGGTGGGGCTGGCAAAACGGCGGGCTGGCGTTGATGCAACTGGGTATGTCGATCTGTTAAGTTCGTGGTCCGAATAATTTCAAGGACACACGACATGCAGATGCGTTGGCTTGCTGTACCCGTCCTGATGACTATTGGCAGTGCTGCGCTGGCTGCCAGTTGCCCGCCGCTGCTGGAAGGCCAATTGCCCAAGCTGCGCGCCAAGGAATCCATCGACCTGTGCCAGCGCTTTGCCGGCAAGCCCCTGGTCATCGTCAACACCGCCAGCTTTTGCGGATTCGCCCCACAGTTCAAAAGTCTCGAAGCGTTGTATCAACGCTACAAGGGCGAAGGGCTGGAAGTGATCGGCGTGCCGTCGGATGACTTCAAGCAGGAAGCCAAGACCGGCGAAGAAACCGCCAAGGTCTGCTACGTGAATTACGGCGTGACCTTCACCATGACCGAGCCACAGAAGGTCAAGGGGCCGGATGCGGTGCATTTATTCAAGGTGTTGGCGCAGCAGACCGACGCGCCGCCGAAGTGGAATTTCTACAAGTACGTGGTGGATCGGCAGGGCAAGGTGATTGCCAACTTTTCCAGCCTCACCAAGCCGGACAGTCCGGACATGATCAAGGCGGTGAAGGAGGCGATAGCGTCCAAGCCTTGATCGTCTGCCAATAAAAAGCCCCGCCTCCTTTGCAGGAGAGTGGGGCTTTTTTATACGGCTGTGGGTTAGAACTTGTAGGTCAGGCCCAGGCCGAAACCGTTGGCGCTGTTTTCGTACTTGGCGTTGTACGTCTGGCGCAGGGCATTGGTGCGCTGTACTTTGACGTCTTCTTCCTTGAGGTACGAGTAAGCCAGGTCGATGGTCATGTTATCCATGACCGCGTAGCCCAGACCCACACTGAAGATCGTACGGTCGCCTGTCGGGATGCGTGGTGAGCGATCAGTATTGTTGGTAGGCGACTGGTCAAAGGTCAGGCCGGTACGCAGTACCACCTGTTTGGTCAGTTGGTACGAAGTACCGACTGCATATGCCCAGGTGTCGTGCCAGTTCTGATCTTCTTTGATGGTACCGACCAGCGCCGGGGCAACGCCGCCACCGTTGGCAGCGGTTACACCTTCGTTGTTGACGGTGATGTCTTTCAGGCGGCTCCAACGAGTCCAGGTAGCGCCCGCATAAAGTTTCCATGCATCGTTCATGTCCTGAGTGACCGACAGATCCCAGGATTCAGGGGTGTCGATCTTCAGCGAAGCATCGTAACGATTCCCGCGTAGCGCAATGCCTGGAACACCCGTACCCGGGGTCACTTCAGTATGGCCTTCGAGCTTGTACTTCACTTTCGAGTGATAAGTCAGGCCCACGCGGGTGGTGTCGGTGGCTTGAACCAGAACACCGAAATTGAAGCCCAGGGCAGTATCGTCACCCTTGATCTTGATGTTGTTCGGGCCGCTGCCTGGAACCTGAGGCAACGAGACGTCCGACTCCAATACACCAGAGATCCGGTTGATGGTCGGGCCAAAACCGATGGAAACCTTGTCGTTGAACGCGTAGCTGACGGTCGGCTGGAAGGTGATGACCTTCACTTCGCTCTTGCTGCCAAAGCCACGGCCCTGGAAACCACTTTCGTAGTCAGTCACCAAGCCGAACGGAGCATAGACGCCGAAACCGACGGCCCACTGCTCATTGAGCTTGTTTGTGTAGAAGCCGAATGGAACGGCTGTGAAAGGCACCATGTCACCTTTGTTGCTACCGCTGGTGTTGGTGTTGCCACTGACGTGGCTGATATCGGTCGAAGCGTCAATCGCAGCAACACCGCCTGTAATTTGCTGCCCATTCAGGCGAGCCATACCGGCCGGGTTACCGTAAACAGTGCTTGCATCATCGGCAGAAGAAGAGCGACCTGCGAAACCCGTACCCATCCCGCTGACGCTCTGTTCGTTCAGTGCGAAACCGCTTGCGAACAGTTGGGAAGATGCCATGGCAACGGCGAGGCTAAGTGTGGTCTTGAGCATTACTTTTTTCATTATTAGAACTCCGTGGTGATCACCGCTGCGGAAAGTAACAATAAATTTAAGATCGCGCTATAGGCTGTAATGCAGGAGATAGAGCGGTTTTGTAGGACAATCCGACCAAAATTCAGGTTTTTTGGCGAGTCTTGCAAATTGCCCGGTCAGCAAACCACGTGATTCATGGGTGAAACACAGGTTTGCCAGGCTTGAGTGAAATCGCGCAGCCGTCCTTGTGGGTGAAAAATTTCTTTCCAGATACGTGCCATTGCCAGCACATCACCGGGCGGAGGCAGTGCGGGGGTGTGTTGTTCCACCAACAACCATGCGATGGCCGTGGCGTAACGCAGGTTGACGGTGAGCTCCAGTTGCGGGGCGCTGAGGAACGCGTGCTGGCTTGCGAGCCCGCGTACCAGGCTGGCGCGCTCGGGGTCCAGCGCCAGGTAGTCATCCCACAAGGCGCGGTGGCGCGGTTCGGTGATGCTGTACAGGCCATGCCCACGGCGGTCGTGCAGTGCGGAACCGAGTTCCGACTGACTGGCAGCAATACCCAGCAGCAGGGACTCGGCCGTCGGGTTATGGCGGCCGAGGTATATCAAGGTCGGCCGGATCACATAACGACACAATTCGCTGGCAGCGATACCCATACAAGCCTCAATCCGTGAAAGTGGTCGACGAAGCCTGAGAAGGTGGGGGCTTGGCAGCAGTGGATCGGATCTCAGGCTCGCCGGAAGCGGATCATGCCGCTTGAGTTGAAGTGTAGTGTCATATTTGTGATGTAAAGGACTGTTTTTAAAACATCTTCTTCATTTAGTTATAACGTTTATACCTATTTGAACTTAGTGCAAAAGCTCAATTGGCAAATTTCGGGCAATAAAAAACCCTGTTTTTTAAACAGGGTTTTTGTGTTTCAGCGACTCGGGTCGATCAGGCAGTCAGTGCCTGACGGGTACGCTCGATCACGGCCTGCAGCGGTTCTGCGCTGGAGTATTGATCGGGGTACAGGCGTTCGCTGTGACGAGCGATGCCATGTTCGTTGACCAGGGTGAAGCTGAAGCAGCCTTTGCGAGCGGCCATGATCAGGCAGTTCATTGGAGCAAAAGCGTTGGTGAGGGTGCGAATGGCATCCTGAGTATGGATTTGAGCGTTCATATTATTGGTGTTCCTACAAATGACACAGATAAGAACCGTGCCGTATTAAAACGTTCCAGCGACGTTGACCACGATTGATCGAACGAAGAAACCGACTGGAACAAAGCAGCCAGTTTGAAGCGCTGATAAGTTAGGCGCGCTTGGGCTGGCAGGTAGGTACTTAGGAGGGCAGGCAACACAACAGGGGCAAAGGTTCTGGGCCCGGGGTGAAGATCCTGATCAATTTGCAGGTTGGTTCGGTCAGAGTATGGAAACTTCGCAACACCCTTTGCTTGTTCAAAGGCAGTGTCGTCGCAAGTGATACCTGGAAACCATCGAGGTGGTCGATCCCGTGTTGGACAGGGGAGTTGTTCGACCAGAATTGACTTTCAGCTTGGTACTAACGCCGCGGATAGTAACGGATTGAAACAGGTAAGGGAAGTGTGTTGGCTAAAAAACTTTCATCAGCCGCCCAGAAGGCCCCGATAAACCAGCACTGTAGTCGCCGCCGCCAGTGAACAGCCCAGCCCGTAGGCGGCAAGGGTCAGGCGTAGGGATCGGCCGGTCTCGACCACCTTCATCACGTCGCCCATGTCATTTATCCGACCTTCGCCCAGTTCGATGCACAGGCTCACGGCAGTGAACGCCGCCGACAGCAGGATCGCGATGGCGAACAGTGCGCCGTCCGGTGACGGCAGTACTGCATTGATCCCCAAGGAAACGGCGCAGATGGCCAGCAGCAACACGGCGAATAGCAGAATCCCTTTCATCAACCCACCCACTGTTGCGTTGTAGGTTGGGGAGTGTGGCGAGCCGGGAAAGATTTGAAAAGTCCCTGGTTTGCCCCTGCGGTAACATTCCTGTAGCGGGTGGCTTCAAAAAAAGCCGACGATATAACCATCGGATGGGTACTTGTGCACATTGGTTGCAGGGTGTGTAACCGTACTGTCAACTGTGCGATGTGACCACCATTTGCCTGCAATGGAAATTTAAGTCAATGAAAAATCTGGCTTTTTTTTATTGGTGAAAAAATCGTCAGTTTGACTGCGGCCCCCATTCCATGGGGCTTTGCGCGAGTTCAAGGGGGGTTGTCCACTGAGTTATCCACAGCTTCTGTGGATTGTCCCGAGCGCTTGCTCTAGAACGGGCGTGCAGAGTTTTTTCAGCTTTACCTGTACGAAAAAAAGAGTAGAGTGGCGCGCCTTCCGTTCTGTCCCACAGTGCTTTATGAAGTTTCGCTCAGTATCACCTTCTGTTACCGACGCCCCTCAAACTGTTACCGCTCCCAAGCGCTTCTCCTTGAAAGTTGCCCTGTGGTTGCTCGACAGCCCGCGCCTGGGTCACAACCCCAACGTCAAGCATTTCGCAGGGCGTTTGCTCAAGCAGCCGGCCCGTGAAGGGGTGGTCGCTGCACAGAGCCGCCTGGGCCAACTGATGTGCCGCGAATGCGGGAATGCCCGCGACCGCCGCATCGGTCACGACTTGCTGCGCCAGGCCGCCCGCGCCGGTGACCGGCGCGCACAGCGCGAACTGGGCCAGGTCGAAGACTGAGCTGTCCTCAGGCCCTGCGCTCCGCTAACCTTGGTTTTTTTCGGTGATGGCAGACATGTCTATGGTTTTTGACTGGACCAGTATTGCCCTGGGCCTCGCTGGCGCGGCCGTGCCTTTATTGGCCGTGTGTTGGCAGCTTCAGCGACGCCTGAGCTCACGCATGTCCGGCTGGGAACTGCTCGAAGAACGCCTGGCCACCGCGCAATTGGCCCAGGAAGGTCTCACTGCGCAGTTGGATGCCAGCCGCGATGAGATCAGCGATTTGAGCCAGGCCAATGCCGCCAAGCAGGCTGACCTGGCCGCTGTGCGCCGCGAAGTCGAGCTATTGCAGATCGACCGCGATAATGCGCGCGACGCCGCCCATGCCTGGAACCTCGACCGCAGCGCAAAAGAGACCGAGCTGCGCCGCCTCGATGCCTTATCGGCCGCCTTGCGCGCCGAACTGCGTGAACAACAGGACAGCCATCAACAACGCCTCACCGACCTGCAAGGCTCGCGCGATGAGCTGCGTGCGCAGTTCGCCGAGTTGGCCGGAAAGATTTTCGACGAGCGCGAACAGCGCTTCGCCGAAACCAGCCAGGAACGCCTGGGCCAATTGCTCGACCCGCTGAAGGAGCGCATCCAATCCTTCGAGAAGCGTGTGGAAGAAAGCTATCAGAACGAGGCGCGCGAGCGTTTTTCCCTGGCTAAAGAGCTGGAGCGCCTACAGCAACTGAACCTGCGCCTGTCGGACGAGGCTACCAACCTGACCCGCGCGCTCAAGGGCCAGAAAACCCAAGGTAACTGGGGTGAGTTGATCCTTGAGCGGGTGCTGGAGCATGCAGGCCTGGAGAAAGGCCGTGAATACCAGACCCAGGTCAGCCTCAAAGGCCCGGATGGCGAGCGGTTCCAGCCCGACGTGTTGATCATGTTGCCCGGCGACAAGCAGGTGGTGGTGGACTCCAAGGTCAGTCTCACTGCGTATCAGCAGTACGTGGCGGCGGATGACGAAGTGATCGGCCAGGCAGCTCTGAAGCAGCATGTGCTGTCGCTGCGAAACCACGTCAAAGGTTTGGCCGGCAAGGATTACAAACGCCTGGAAGGCCTGCACAGCCTGGATTTCGTGTTGCTGTTCGTGCCGATCGAGGCGGCGTTTTCTGCTGCATTGCAGGCCGAGCCCAACCTGTTCCAGGAAGCGTTTGACCGCCACATCGTGATCGTCAGCCCGACCACCTTGCTCGCGACCCTGCGCGTGATCGACAGCTTGTGGAAGCAGGAACGCCAGAGCCAGAACGCCCGGGAAATCGCCGAACGCGCCGGGTGGCTGTACGACAAGTTCGTACTGTTTATCCAGGACCTGGACGAAGTGGGCAACCGCTTGCAGCAGTTGGATAAGGCTTACAGCGCGGCGCGAAACAAGCTGACAGATGGACGCGGAAATCTGGTCAGCCGCACCGAGCAATTGCGCTTGCTGGGGGCTCGTGCGAGTAAAAGCCTGCCGGCTGATTTGCTGGAGCGGGCGATGACGGATTCAGATGGCGTGGCCCATCTGCCTGAATAAATAAACGATCGCCTTTTGTAGGAGCGAGCTTGCTCGCGAAAAACGTCTACGATAACGCGGGCATTTTGAATGACCGTGTTGCCTGTGCGTTCTTCGCGAGCAAGCTCGCTCCTACAGAGGTAGGTGTCTGCTTAAAAGTGCCCGCAACGCCGCCGGCTTCACCGGCTTGGCCAGGTAATCCAACCCCGCCGCATGCACCTCGGCCACCATCTCCGGGCGACCGTCGGCACTGATCACCACGCCGGGAATCGGCTCGGCCAATTGCGCGCGCAGCCAACCCATCAGCTCAGTACCGGTTTCGCCATGGTCCAGGTGGTAGTCCACCAGAGCCAGTTGCGGGCGCACACCGTCGGCGAGCAATGCCGCACACTGCGCCTGGTCGGTGGCGGTCCACACCTCGCAGCCCCAGCGCGTCAACAGGCTGCGCATGCCGATCAGGATGCTCTCTTCATTATCCACACACAGCACCTGTGCACCGCTCAACGGCAGTCCGGTTTCCTGTGGCGTCTTGACCTGCGGGCTGGCCTGGTTGCGCGCCAACGGCACGCGTACGCTGAACACGCTGCCTTTGCCGGGCCATGAACGCACGCTCAACCGATGGCCGAGTACGCGACACAAGCCGTCGGCGATTGCCAGGCCCAGCCCCAGGCCTTTCTCCGCGCGGGTCTGGTGGCTGTCCAGGCGCTTGAATTCTTCGAAGATCACCTTCTGTTTATCCAGCGGGATACCGGGGCCACGGTCCCATACTTCCAGGCACAGCTCGCCCTTGCGTCGGCGTACGCCAAGCAGCACCGGGCCGTCGGCATAACGGAAAGCGTTAGTGAGAAAATTCTGCAGGATGCGCCGCAGCAACTTGATGTCGCTGTCGACGCGCAAGCGACTGCCGCGCAGGCGGAAACGCAAACCTTGCTCCTGGGCCAGTGCCTTGAACTCCGCGCCCAAGGTGTCGAACAGCTCGTTGAGCACAAACGGCTGGCGCTGCGGATTGATCTTGCCGTTTTCCAGGCGCGAAATATCCAGCAAGTCGCTGATCAGGTCCTCGGCGGAGCGCAACGAGCTGTCCAGGTGCTGCACCAATTGCCGGGCTTCGCTGGAGAGGCCGTCGTTCTGGTGGGAGAGAGCGGCGGAAAACAGCCGCGCGGCATTCAAGGGTTGCATCAAGTCATGGCTGACGGCCGCCAGGAAGCGAGTCTTTGACTGGCTGGTGGACTCGGCCACGCCCTTGGCATCGGTGAGCGCCACATTGAGCTGCGACAGTTCATGGGTACGCTCGGTCACCCGTTGTTCCAAACCTTCGTTGGCCTCGGTGAGCGCCTGCTCGGCTTCGCGGAACGCGGTAATGTCGGTGAAACTCATGACGAAACCGCCGCCGGGCATCGGGTTGCCGATCAACTCGATCACCCGGCCATTGGGGAACAAGCGCTCGGAGGTGTGCGCGCGGCCCTGGCGCATCCAATGCAGCCGTCGCGCCACATGCACTTCGGCCTCGCCGGGTCCGCACAGGCCGCGTTCGGCGTTGTAGCGGATGATGTCGGCGATAGGTCGACCCACGCTGATCAGGCCGTCCGGGTAGTTGAACAGCTCCAGATAACGCCGGTTCCAGGCCACCAACTTGAGGGACTGGTCGACCACGCTGATGCCCTGGGTAATGTTCTCGATGGCGCCTTGTAGCAATGCGCGGTTGAATTGCAACACTTCCGACGCTTCGTCGGCAATGCGGACTACGTCTTCCAGCTGCATTTCCCGCCCTTCGATGGCGGCTTTTACGACCGCGCGTGTCGAAGAAGCACCTAGAACGCCCGCCAGTAATCGCTCGGTGTGGGCGATCCAATCATTGTCGGCGTTCTGGTTAGGATTGAAGCCTTTGCCTTGGCGATAGGCGAAGCGGATAAAGCTTTGCTGGGCGCGTTCTTCACCGACAAAGCGCGCCGCCAGGCTGAGCAAGTCGCTGATCTGCACCGACAGCATCGAGCGGGCGCTGGCGCGTTGGCTGATTTCCTGGCCGATGAAACGGCCGGCTTGCCAGTGCTCGGAAACCCGCGTGCGCGACAGCATCGACACCCACACAAACAGCGTGAAGTTACCCGCCAGGGAGAACACGGTGCCCAAGGTCAATGAGGTGACGGACAGACCCAGCGGGTGGGAATGCATCCACGTCAATCCTGGGAAAAGGCTGAGGGACCAGCCCAGGCTTTTCGCCGTCACCGGTAGGACCAAGGTGTAGAACCACAGGAAAGTACCGGCTGCCAGCCCGGCGAACACCCCGCGCCGGTTGGCTTGTTTCCAATACAACGCACCGAGCATGGCCGGAGCCAGTTGCGTCACGGCGGCAAAGGCGATCTGGCCGATGGTCGCCAGGCTCGCGGTGGAGCCCAGCAGGCGGTAGCTGACATAAGCCAGCAACAGAATGATCACGATGCTCACGCGGCGTACCGACAGCATCCAGTGGCGGAACACTTCGAACGGCCGCTCGGCGCTGGAACGACGCAGCAGCCAGGGCAGCAGCATGTCGTTGGACACCATGGTCGACAAGGCGATGCTTGCCACGATGACCATGCCGGTGGCGGCTGATGCGCCACCGATAAATGCCAACACGGCCAGCGCGGGATGAGCTTCGGCCATCGGCAGGCTGATCACGTAGGAGTCCGGCAGTACCGAGCTGGGCAGCATCATCTTGCCGCCCAAGGCGATCGGTACTACAAACAGTGCGGCAAGAATCAGATAGGCGGGAAACACCCACTTGGCCAGGCGCAGGTCCTGGGGGTCGATGTTCTCCACCACCGTGACATGAAACTGTCGAGGCAGGCAGATGATCGCCATCATGGCCACACCGGTCTGCACCACCATCGACGGCCAGTTGACGGTCTCTTTCCAGTATTCCTCCAAGCGTGGCGCGAGCATGGCCTGGCTGAACAGATCGCCGAAGCCGTCGTACAGGCCGTAGGTCACAAACGCGCCGACCGCCAGAAACGCGAACAGCTTGACCAGCGATTCAAAGGCAATCGCCAGCACCATGCCACGGTGGTGTTCCGTGGCATCGAGGTTGCGCGTACCAAACACAATGGTGAACAGCGCCAGCACCAGCGACACGATCAGCGCGGTGTCCTGGGCGCGGGTGCCCGTGGTGTCGGCCCCGGCACCGATCAGCAGATTGACGCCCAGCACGATGCCTTTGAGTTGCAGGGCGATATACGGCAGCACGCCGACCAGGCAGATCAGGGCGACGACCACGGCGAGGGATTGGGATTTGCCGTAGCGTGCCGCAATAAAGTCGGCGATGGAGGTGATGTTTTCCTGCTTGCTGATCAGGATCATCTTCTGCAACACCCAAGGTGCCAATACCAGCAGCAACACGGGCCCGAGATAGATTGGTAAAAAAGCCCATAACTGTTCGGCTGCCTGGCCTACAGCTCCGAAGAACGTCCAACTGGTGCAGTAAACAGCGAGCGACAGGCTGTACACCCAGGCGCGCATGCGCGGCGGCAATGGCGCGCGGCGGCGGTCACCGTAGAAGGCGATGGCAAACATAATGGCCATATAGGCCAGGGCAACGGCGGCGATCAGCCCGCTGGACAACGTCATGGTAACTCCGCACATAAGAACACCCAGGCATTCCAGGCCCGGTTGGACAGTCTCGCAGAATGCCTGGAGTTAGTCAGTGTCGACCAAGGTCGTGTGGGTTCTTATGTCGCAGGGTCTTTTGGCGCAGGATATAGATCGTCACCAGCACCGCGCTGGTCAGCATGAAACCCCGCGCCCACGGCAGTGGCACCAAGTAACAGGACACGCCAATGCTCAGCCACATCAAGCCGATGGCGTAGACCTTGCCTTTGAGGGGAATGCCATTGCCATCCAGGTAATCACGGATCCACGGCCCCAGGCGCGGGTGTTGCACCAGCCAATGGTAGAAACGCGGGGAGCTTCGGGCGAAGCAGGCGGCAGCAAGGAGCAGGAAGGGCGTAGTCGGTAATACCGGTAGGAAAATCCCGATCACCCCCAACGCCACACTGAGCCAGCCGACGGCCAGCAACAGGTAGCGCAGGAGTAGAGAGCGATTGCCCATGGGTGTCACGGGCAAGCGACTCAGTGGTGACGTGGCTTGAGGATCGCCGGTTTTTCGTCAGGTGCGTTGCACAGCAGGTACAGCGCGGTCAGGGCTTCCGGGATCTGAACGATCATGTCGTCCATCAGGTTGGCGTCGGCGGCGATGTCGGCGAACTCCGGCTGGTCGTCGAACAGGCCCGAACCGACCATGATCGGCAGCAGCATTTCGCTGACTTCTTCCTCGGCGGTTTCGAACCAGGCGGCTTCGCGCAGGAACACGCCTTCCATGAAGCCGATGCACCAGCCGCGCAGGTCGGAGTCATCCGGTTCTTCGCCCAGGTCCAGTTCGCATGGCAGCTCGAATTCCTCGTCGGAGGCCAGTTGGCGACCGATGTGGGCCTTGAGGGCCAGCAGGGTGGATTCGATTTCTTCGCGTTGGGCGGCATCGGTGTAGTGCGGCTCTTCGGCGAACAGCGCGTCGATCCATTCACGGTCGGGGACGACGTCGGAGCAGATCGACAGGGCGGTCAGGTAGCCGTGGGCGGCCACGTAGTCCAGCGCCTCGTCATGCAGCTCATCGGCGTCGAGGAAGGCTTGCAGGCGGGTTAGTTGCTCAGCGAAGGACATTGAAGGACTACCTTGGGAATAAACGATGCTGAATTCTAGGCTTTCTTGAGCGCACAGGCCAGCCGCACTGCATATTTGCCAGGTTTTAGATAGCGCCCGCTATTCGTCAGTGGCGCCCTTTGGCGGGGAGCGCTCGGGTATACTGCCGCGTTTTGTGATGCCCTTGCAGGCCAAGCCCAGTGCGCGAAAACTTCGCTTACGGATTATTTCCCGTGAAAGCGGTTTTTTTCGGCCAGCCTGTACAGAGGGATTTCGGCACTATTTTGGAGTTTTACATGCTCGAACAGGCACAACGCGTCCTCAAGGACATCTTCGGCTACGACAGTTTTCGTGGCCGCCAGGGTGCGATCATTGAGCGCGTGGCCAGTGGCGGTGACGCCCTGGTACTGATGCCTACCGGCGGCGGTAAATCGTTGTGCTTCCAGGTGCCGGCGCTGTTGCGCAATGGCCTGGCCGTGGTGGTGTCGCCTTTGATTGCATTGATGGACGACCAGGTGGCAACCCTGGAAGAGCTGGGTGTCGCCGCCGCGTCGTTGAACTCCACCCTCAGTGCCGAACAGCAGCGTGACCTCGCCGCTCGCATCAAGCGCGGTGAAGTGAAGATGCTGTACCTGGCCCCCGAGCGTCTGGTGCAGCCGCGCATGCTGGCTTTTTTGCAGAGCCTGGAAATCGCCCTGTTCGCGATCGATGAAGCTCACTGCGTGTCGCAATGGGGCCATGACTTTCGTCGCGAATATTTGCAGCTTGGCCAATTGGCGGAGCTGTTTCCCGATGTGCCGCGCATTGCCCTGACCGCCACTGCTGACAAGCGTACCCGCGAAGAAATCGTCGAGCGCCTGCATCTGCAGAACGCCGAGCGCTTCCTGTCGAGCTTTGACCGACCGAATATTTTCTACCGTATCGTGCCCAAGGAGCAGCCGCGCAAACAGTTGCTGGCGTTCCTTTCCGAGCGGCGCAGCGATGCGGGCATCGTCTATTGCCTGTCGCGCAAGAAGGTCGATGAAGTGGCTGCGTTTCTCTGCGAGCAAGGCTATCCGGCGTTGCCGTATCACGCCGGCCTGCCTAACGACACGCGTTCGGCTCACCAGAAACGCTTCCTCAACGAGGAAGGCCTGATCATGGTCGCCACCATCGCGTTCGGCATGGGCATCGACAAATCCAACGTGCGCTTCGTTGCGCACATGGACCTGCCCAAATCCCTTGAGGCGTACTACCAGGAAACCGGGCGTGCCGGCCGTGACGGTTTGCCGGCGGATGCGTGGATGGTCTACGGCCTGCAAGACGTGGTGATGCTCAAGCAGATGCTGCAGAACTCCGAAGGCGACGAGCGCCACAAGCGCCTGGAACAGCACAAACTCGACGCCATGCTCTCGCTGTGCGAAGAGACTCGCTGCCGCCGCCAGACCTTGCTGGCGTATTTCGACGAAGACATGCCCGAACCCTGTGGCCACTGTGATAACTGCACCGACGGCGTGCAGACCTGGGACGCCACCGAGCCGGCGCGCCAGGGTTTGTCCGCCATCTATCGCACCGGGCAGCGTTATGGCGTCGGTCACTTGGTGGATGTGTTGCTGGGCAAGGACAACGAGAAGGTACGCAGCTTCGGCCATGAAAAACTCTCGGTCTATGGCGTCGGCAAGGCCCGCGCCGAAGGCGAGTGGCGCTCGCTGTTCCGGCAGATGGTGGCGCGCGGCTTGGTGGATATCGACATCGAAGGGTACGGCGGCCTCCGCTTGAACGACAGTTGTCGTCCGCTGCTCAAGGGTGAAGTGACGCTGGAGCTGCGTCGTGACCTCAAGCCGCAGACCACCGCCAAGACCAGCACCAGCCAGGCCAGTCAGCTTGTACGTGGCGAAGAACGCGAACAGTGGGAAGCCCTGCGCACCCTGCGCCGCAAACTGGCCCAGGAACACAGCGTGCCGCCGTACGTTATTTTCCCCGACTCGACGTTGTTGGAGATGTTGCGCGAGCAACCTACGACTATGTCGGAAATGGCCAGGGTTAGCGGCGTCGGTGCACGCAAGTTGGAGCGCTACGGCCAGGCGTTCCTCGAAGTGCTCGGCGGGCAGGCCGAAGCACCGAAGGAAGTCGCCGATATTCGCCACGAACTGATCAGCCTGGCACGTGCTGGCATGACCCCGATCCAGATCGCCGGCCAGTTGCAATGCTCGGAGAAGAACGTCTACACCTTGCTTGCCGAATCCATCGGCAAGCAGCAGTTGTCCCTGGAACAAGCCCTTGATTTGCCGGAGGATCTGCTCGGCGAGATCCAGGATGCTTTCTTGGACGGGGAGGGCGAATTGCCACCTGTGGCGGAGATTGCTCCGCTGTTTACCGGGCGTGTTCCTGAAGGTGTTTTGTACTGCGTGCGGGCGGCTTTGCAGTCTGAATTCGAAATTTAGTGCGCCAATTATGACAATGTAACGAATCAGTACATAGCAACTCTTGCCTACTTGCGAAGCTCATGCTTAGCTGACTAATAATTAGCCACACTTTATTTTCAGTCTAAAACATGAGTTTTTTATGCCGTTAACCGATCAACACCGATTTGGCATGCAGTTGGCGCAAATGTCCCGTGGTTGGCGTGCAGAACTGGACCGTCGCCTGGCCGGGCTAGGCCTGTCCCAGGCGCGCTGGCTGGTGCTGCTGCACCTCGCTCGTTTTGAAGAAGCACCCACCCAGCGTGAGCTGGCGCAAAGCGTCGGCGTCGAAGGGCCAACCCTGGCCCGCCTGCTGGACAGCCTTGAAGGCCAGGGCCTGGTGCAACGCCAGGCCGTGGTAGAAGACCGTCGTGCCAAGCGCATCCTGCTGTGTGACACCGCTCGCCCGCTTATCGAACAGATCGAAACCATCGCCACCGCGCTACGGCATGAGCTGTTTGTAGGCGTGGACGAAGCCGACTTGAGCGTGTGCATGCGCGTGCATGGGCACATACTGGCTAACTTGGAAAAATCCTGACCTTGCATACGCCGCAGGTCGAAAATGTGGGAGCTGGCTTGCCTGCGATAGCGTCACCTCGGAGCAACTGAAAAAATCGAGGTGCCTGCATCGCAGGCAAGCAAGCTCACACATTGGTTTTGCGAACGACGTTTTTAGAACGTCTGCCCCAGGTTCAGGTACACCGCCTTCTGATTATCATCATTGAACCCATAGCTGAAATTCAGCGGCCCCAGCGGTGTATCGAACCCCAGGAAAATACTCGCGGCGTTGATATAACCGCTGTCGAATTCATTGTCGTTGTTCCACGCCCGTCCACGCTCAAGTGACGCGCCCAGGTACAGCGGGAAATCCAGCGGCAGGTACGAACGCGGTGTGAGCCGGCGGTAGTACACCGCGCGCATCAGGCTGATGTTCTGCCCTGAGATCGCGTCCTGGCGGAAGCCCGACAACTGCCGCGCACCGCCCAGCAGGAAGCTGGAAATCACCACATCCGAATCATCCAGGGTGCGCCCGTAACGCCCGCCCAGCACCAGCGTATCCGGGCCGTGGCTCATGGCTTTGTCGAGCTTGAACTCCCACTGGCGGTAGCGCTGGTCCGAGCCCAGCCCCGGTTCGAATTCGCGATAGGCCAGGCCGATGTCTTCGCCGGTATGGGGGAAGTACACATTGTCCAGGGAGTCGAAGGAATACTTCAGTTCATAGAAGCCTTCGCTGAAACTCACGCTGGGCAGATCCCGGTCGCCAATGCGCACGTCCGCCTTGCCCCAGGCTTCACCGACGCCAAAGCGGATCTCGCCGCTGTTGCCGATCTGCCGTCCGACGTTCAAGCCGAAACCGTAGCGCTCCAAGCGATATTCGGAGATGGGGTCGTTGTCCAGGATCAGCTCGACGTTCTGTGCCTGGGCGCTGATGTACGGCGCGACAAAGTAACGTGAGCCCGTGTCCATTGGCTGGTAGAACTCGCTGTACAGCTCTTGGCGATCACCGATCTGCACGCGCGTCAGCCATTCGGCGCCGAGGCGGTTGATGCCGTTCATGCGGTAGCTGGCGCCGAGGTTGAAGGCGCTGTCGCCCCGCATGTCATCGGACAGGTTAAGGCCCAGGCGCAGGTAGTCGGTGCCGCTGCGTTTGCCGCGCGCGCTGATCACCAGGGTGTTGTCCTGACCCTTTTTTACCACGCGGTATTGCACTTGTTCGAAGTAATCCAGGCCGTACAAGGTGCCCATGTCGGTTTGCAGGCGCCCCAGGTTCAGCGGCTCGCCCAGGGGTTGGCGGATGTAGTAGCGGATCACGTCGTCGCTGACTTTCGAGTCGTTTTCCACATTGATGGCGGTGATCACCGGCGTGCGTTCGCCGGGTGTGCGGGCGGCTACCAGTTGTGGGTCGATCGGCTCGGCGGGGCGCAGGTGGGCCAGGCGCGCATCGAGGGCGCGGGTGGCGCGGTAACCGGCATCGATCATGTCCTTGGCGCGGCCGAAGTCGGTTACCCCATAGGCAGCAAGGGGCGGCTGGATCAGCACGTCCTTGGGGTGCAGGGCTTTGAGTTGTTCTTCAGAGTTGCGCCGGGTCATCAGCGTGATCGACTGGTTGAGCACATCCACCACCGTCGCCAGTTGTTTACGCGAGCGCAGTGGCGTGCCGATGTCGACGACGATGGCGATATCCACGCCCATTTCCCGCGCCACATCCAGCGGGATGTTATCGGTCATGCCGCCGTCCACCAGCAGCCGGCCGTCCAGCTCCACTGGTGCGAAGACCGCCGGGATCGACATGCTGGCGCGGATCACCTGGGGCAGGTGGCCTTTGCGGAACACCACTTTCTCGCCGGTGGTGATATCGGTCGCCACCGCGCGGAAGGGGATCGGCAGCTTGTCGAAGTTACGCGTGTTGCTGCTATGGGCGAACATGCTTTCCAGCAGCAGCGCCAGGTTCTGGCCCTGGATCACGCCCAGTGGCAGGCCCAGGCTACCGTCGTCGCGGAAGCTGAGTTTCTGCTTGACCAGGAAATCCCGGTCATCCTGCTTGCGCCGGAACGGCACGTCTTCCCGAGGCGGTGCGTCGGACAGTGCCTGTTGCCAGTCGATGCTCAGCGCGAGTTTTTCCAGCTCGTCGATCTTGTAGCCCGAGGCGTACAGCCCGCCAATCACCGCGCCCATGCTGGTGCCGGCAATGGCATCGATCTGAATGCCTTGTTCTTCCAGTGCCTTGAGCACGCCGATATGCGCCAGCCCGCGGGCGGCGCCGCCAGACAGCACCAGGCCGATTTTCGGGCGTGGCGGTTCAACGGCGTCGGCGATAAGGGGGAGCAGGCACAGAAACAGGCAGGACAGCAGGCGGCGCATCATGAATCTCGAGGCTGGGCGATAAAGGCCGCTATTATAGCCACTCGATCCGCTGAGCCCGTTACGCCTGGAGCCTCTCAAATTATGTCTTCGATCAAACCCGAGATCGTCATCACCTATTGCACCCAGTGCCAGTGGCTACTGCGCGCCGCGTGGTTGGCGCAGGAACTGCTGAGTACGTTTGCCGATGACTTGGGCAAGGTGTCGCTGGAACCGGCCACGGGCGGCGCGTTTCGCATCACTTGCGACGGTGTGCAGATTTGGGAGCGCAAGGCGGACGGCGGTTTTCCCGAGGCCAAGGTGCTCAAGCAGCGCGTACGTGACCAGATCGACCCGCAGCGTGACCTGGGGCATAACGACCGCACTCAGTGAAAGTCACCGCCCCGTAGGGCGGTGACACGGTGGTTATTTGGCCGCCATCTTTTGCTTGATAAAGCCAATCACCCACGTCAGCACCAGTCCGCCGACGCCACCGCCGACAATGTTGCTGCCCACTGCCGCCACGTCCAGGGCTTCGCCGCCCGAGGTGCCCGTGAGTGCCGCGACGACTTGGCCGAGCACCAGCCCGCCGACACCGCCGATCAGGGTATTGAGCCCGGTCCCGAGGCTCTGTTTGGTCATGCCGGCGATGTTGCCGCCGACGGCCCCGCTGATGATCTGCACTAACAAATTGATGAGCATTTCCATGGTAAAGCTCCCGCATCGCGTTGAGGTTGTGACCACTCGCGTGCAGCAACTTCAGAAAATACCCAGGCTGTCATCGAGCTGTCGGTTATCCGTTGAACGACTGCAGACTGTTGCGGATATTGAAAGTATAGATCAGGCCGTGGCTGCGGGCTGCTTGGCCTGGCTGGCACCGCCCATCAACCCTGACAGCACGATCGCGACGATGATCAACACGCCGCCCAACAGCATGCGCAGCGTCGGGGTTTCGGCAAACAGCAGCCAAGCCGCGGTGATGCCGTAGACCGGTTCCATGGCGAACACCACCGAGGCGGTACGTGCCTTGATCACCGCGAGGCTGGCGACAAACAGGCTATGGGCCAGGCCGGTGCAGAACACGCCGAGCAAACCGATCCACAACCAGTCAATTGCGCGCACCTCTGTCAGGCCAGGCGCCGCCACGGGCAACAGGCACACAGCGACCACCACGTTCTGGCACAGCGCTGCCTGCACCGCCGGGATACGCCCGGAGCTGGCGCGGTTATTCAGTGACAGCAGGGAAAACAGCAACCCCGAGGCGATCCCCCAGAGCAATCCGCCAGTGGCTTCGCTGGCAAGGTTGAAGTCCGGGGTAACCAACACCAGGCCGACGCTGACCAGTACGACAAGCACGACTTCGTTGGCGCGAATGCGTTCGCGGAAAATCAGCCCTTCGAGGATCACGGTAAAGGCCGGAAATGCGGTGAAGCCCAGGGTCGCAACCGCCACGCCGGCCACCTTCACTGCAATAAAGAAGGTCACCCAGTGCGCCGCCAGCAACACGCCGCTGATCAGCAGCCGGCGCCAGTCGCGCAGCTCCAGGGTTTTCCAGGCGGTGCTGCTGGCGAACCGTGCGAAGACTGCCAGTGCTACCACGGCAAATACGGCGCGCCCAAAGACGATGATGGCCGGGGAGGCGGCCGCCAGTTTGCCGAATACGCCGGTGAGGCCAAACATCAGTGCGCCGATATGCAGGGCGCCGAGGGCTGAACGGGGAGTCATTGCGATCCTTGAGTCATGGGGGTGACAGCAACGCAGTCTAGTGGGTCGCCCGCGTGGGTGTCTGTCGTCCGGCTCGCGAGGTTTATCGCGAAACTCTTCCTACGGGTTGCGACGCAAAGCGCCCGGCGAGGCGCCAAACTCTCGCAGCATCGCGGCGGCGAAGGCGCTTTGCGAGGCGTAACCGACGCGATCGGCAATTTCACCGATGGGCAGAGGTGTTTGGCGCAGAAGGTCCAAAGCCATGTGCAGGCGACGGCTGCGGATATAGTCCATCGGTGTTTGCCCGCATTCCGCCATGAACCGTGCGTGCAGTCGCGCCACCGACAAGTCTGCAATACGCGCCAGGTCAGCCACTTGCAGCGGATGCGCAAGGTGTCGCTCGATATGTTGATTGAAGGCTGCGTACGGCAGGCGTCGGCCCGGCTGCGGTGGGGCCAGCGGATGATTGAGGCTGGCCAGCAACAGCACCGCGCCTTGCTGCACGATCAACGGGTCATGCACCGGGCTGTGCGCCAGCCATTGCACTAGCTGGCTTTGCCGCGAGTCCAAAGTCAGCCGCGCGGGCTGGTCGAGCAGGCGGCGACTGGCATCGGCATGCTCGCCCAGCGATTGCAGCACCCAATGCTCGGTCGGCACATCCAGCACCAGGCAACGGCTGCCATCGCGACTGCCGCACGCATGGTGGGCAGAGAAGGGCAGTACCATCACGCTGCTTTCGCGTACCTGGCTGCCACGGCCGTCCACTTCCAGGTCCAGGTGCCCGGACAGGCCGAACACCAGCTGCGCATGGTCATGGCTGTGGGCGAGGGGCGCTTCGACGTAGTGGCGTAGGGTGAGGGTGGGTCCCATTGCGGTCTCCTGGGCGGCAAGCTGGCAGTCTACAACGCTTTGTGCGCCCTGAGCGCTGTCATCAGACTGACGCACAGTTGTCATGGGCTATTAATCGCCAGGGCGCAAGCTCGCGAAAACACCGTCGAGGGATGCCCATGACCAGTGCCGAGTTCGCCAAGCCCAGCCGCAAGCAACGGGTTCGTACCCTGTGGATTTCCGATGTGCACCTGGGCACCCGGGATTGCCAGGCTGAACATTTGTCGCAGTTCCTCAAGGGCTATCACGCCGATAAGGTCTACTTGGTCGGTGACATCATCGATGGCTGGAAACTGCGCGGTGGCATGTATTGGCCCCAGGCCCACACCAACGTGATCCGCCGCCTGCTGACCATGGCCAAGCGTGGCACCGAGGTGATCTACGTCACCGGCAATCACGACGAATTCCTGCGCCGCTATTCCAAGCTGATCCTGGGCAATATCCAACTGGTCGACGAAGCAATTCACGTGACTGCCGATGGCCGGCATCTGCTGGTGATCCACGGCGATCAGTTCGACGTGATCACCCGCTACCACCGCTGGTTGGCGTTCCTCGGTGACTCGGCCTACGAGTTCACCCTCACGTTGAACCGCTGGCTGAACCACTGGCGTGCGCGTTACGGCTATGGCTATTGGTCGCTGTCGGCGTACCTCAAGCACAAGGTCAAGACGGCGGTGAACTTCATCAGTGATTTTGAAGAAGCCATCGCCCACGAGGTGACCAAGCGCGAGTTGCATGGCGTGGTGTGCGGGCATATCCACCATGCGGAGATTCGCAAGGTGGGCGAGGTGGATTACCTCAACTGCGGGGATTGGGTGGAGTCGTGCACGGCGTTGATCGAACACTGGGATGGGAGTATCGAGTTGTATCGGTTGGCGGATGCGCAGGCCAAAGAGGCACTGCTGAAAGCAGAGATGGTCACAGGCTGATACAGCGCGTGGCACCCTGTAGGAGCGAGCTTGCTCGCGAAAAACTACAGGGCACCGCGTTCAGTCAGGCAACCCGCGTTATCGTTGATGTCCTTCGCGAGCAAGCTCGCTCCTACAGGTATCCGCGATGGCTTCAGCCAGCAATGTCAGGCGTGTCGCATCGATGCCCGCCACGTTGGCCCGACCCGAACTCACCATATACACGCTGTGTTTCTCGCGCAGTTGCTTGACCTGCTCGACACTCAAGCCGGTGTAGGAGAACATCCCACGCTGTGCCCCGATATGCGCAAACCGCTCCGACAGACCGTGCGGCGCCAACGCCTCCACCAAGCCCGAACGCAGGTGTGCGATCCGCGAGCGCATGGCTTCGACTTCGTCGCTCCAGCGCTTTTTCAGCTCGGCATCCCCCAGGATGGTCGCCACTACCGCAGCACCATGGTCTGGCGGCGTCGACCACAGGTTGCGCGCCGTGTTGGCCAGTTGGCTGCGCACATCCGTCAGTTTTTCGGCATTCGCCGTACACACGATCAACGCGCCTACGCGGTCGCTGTACAGGCCAAAGTTCTTCGAGCACGAACTGGTGATCAGCACTTCCGGCAGTTCGGCCGCAAACAACCGCACGGCCCAGGCGTCCTGCTCCAAACCATCGCCGAAGCCTTGGTAGGCGAAGTCGATCAATGGCAGCAACTGGCGCTCATGTACGATCTGCAACACCTGGCGCCAGTCGTCCTGGGACAGGTCGAAACCGGTCGGGTTGTGGCAGCAGGCGTGCAGCAGCACCACGTCGCCCTTGGGCACGCTGGACAGGGTGGCGAGCATCGCTGCCACATCCAGGCGGTTGTCAGCACCCACATAAGGGTAATGACTCACCGGGATCCCGGCCTTGGCAAAGATAGTTTCGTGGATCGGCCAGGTCGGGTTGCTCAACCAGACGCCACGACCGGGCAGGTTGTGCGCAATGAAGTCAGCACTCAGGCGCAGGGCGCCGGTGCCGCCTGGGGTCTGGGTGGCGCCGGCCCGGTGGTCGCGAAGCAGCGCAGAATCGGCGCCGAGCACCAGCTCGCTGATCAGCTTGCCGAACGCCGCATTGCCGTGGCCGCCGATGTAGGTCTTGGTGGTTTGCGTGTCCACCAGGCGTTGCTCGGCCTGCTTCACCGAGTGCGGAATCGGGGTCAGGCCCTGGTCATCCTTATAGACGCCCACGCCCAGGTCGAATTTGTTCGGGTTGCTGTCCTGGGCATACAGGTCCATCAGCCCGAGGATCGGGTCGCCGGGCACGCGGCCAATGGCATCGAAATGCATTACTTGCGGCCCTCGGCGTCCTTGGCCACTTCGTCGGTGCGCGCGGCCATGATGAAGTCGTTGCGGTGCAGGCCTTTGATGGAATGGCTCCACCAGGTCACGGTGACCTTGCCCCACTCCGTGAGCAGGCCTGGGTGATGGCCTTCGGCTTCGGAGATCTCACCCATGGCGTTGGTGAAGGCCAGGGCGAATTTGAAGTTCTTGAACAGGAAAACCTTTTCCAGTTGCATCACGCCGTCGCGGACTTCGATGTTCCAGTCGGGGATCTGCTTGAGCAGCACCGGCAGTTCTTCGTCGCTGACTTGCGGGGCATCGGCACGGCAGGCTTCGCAGTGGGCTTGGTTCAAGGTGGTCATGGTGGTGTCCTGAATTCGAATGATTGAAGATCAGTAGCGTCACCCTAAAGCAACGCGCGGCCAGGGAACAGACTCACCTGGCCTCAAGATGTAAGGTTCAAGCAGCTTTAGGCTTGGGCGGAAACTTCGGTGCGTGCAGACCCAACTGCATGCCACGTTCCACCATGCCCATGATGTCCTCCTGCGCAACTTCGAACAGGCGCTTGAGGTCTGGCAGTACGAAGTACAAAGGTTGCAGGATGTCGATGCGATACGGCGTGCGCATCGCCTCCAGCGGATCGAACACCTGGTGTTCGGGCTCGGACGACAGGCTGTACACCGTCTCCTTGGGCGACGACAGAATGCCGCCACCGTAGATGCGTCGACCTGCGGGCGTGTCCACCAGGCCGAATTCGATGGTCATCCAGTACAGGCGCGCCAGGTACACGCGTTGCTCCTTGGTGGCCGCCAGGCCGAGCTTGCCGTAGGTGTGGGTGAATTCGGCGAACCAAGGGTTGGTCAGCAGCGGGCAGTGGCCGAAGATCTCGTGAAAAATATCCGGTTCTTGCAGGTAGTCGAGTTCTTCGCGGGTGCGGATAAACGTCGCCACTGGAAACTGCTTGCTGGCGAGTAATTCGAAGAACGTCTGAAAGGGGATCAGCGCCGGCACGCGGGCGACCTGCCAGCCGGTGGTCTCGGCCAGCACCTGGTTGATTTCACCCAGTTGCGGGATGCGGTCATGGGGCAGGCCGAGCTTGTCGATGCCATCCAGGTATTCCTGGCAGGCGCGACCTTCGATCACTTTCAACTGGCGAGTGATCAGGGTGTTCCACACCGCATGTTCTTCCGGCGAGTAGTGGATAAAACCTTGCGCATCGGGCTCGCGGGCCACGTACTGCGTCTGCTTCATACGGCTCTCCTGCTAGGCTTTCGTTCTTGTTATGTCCTTCGATGTGCTTATTGATAACCCGTGCGCGGTCAGATTCCATCTGTTTAAAACGCCTTTACGTAGGAAAACTTACCACTTTCCGTAAAGTATTCGTTACGATTGTGAGGCTGTCCGCTGGCTTGGGCTGGGAAAAGCCTGCACGCTGTCACATAATCTTGACGACTATCTGCGCCCGGCGACAAAAAGACGCAGCGTCTCCCCACTTTTCGGGCCTCTTCATGCGTATCAAAGTGCACTGCCAGAACCGCATCGGCATACTGCGGGACATTCTCAACCTGCTGGTGGAATACGGCGTCAACGTCGCCAAGGGCGAGGTGGGCGGTGAGCATGGCAATGCCATCTACCTGTTTTGCCCGAACCTGGTGAACATGCAGTTCCAGGCGCTGCGCCCGCAGTTCGAGGCGATTGCCGGAGTGTTCGGCGTCAAAAGGGTAGGGCTGATGCCCAGCGAGCGTCGGCATATGGAGCTCAATGCGTTGCTTGGCGCCCTGGAATTTCCGGTACTGTCGATCGACATGGGCGGCTCCATCGTCGCCGCCAACCGTGCAGCGGCGCAGTTGCTCGGCGTGCGGGTGGACGAGGTGCCAGGCATTCCGCTGTCGCGGTATGCCGAGGACTTCGACTTGCCGGAACTGGTGCGCGCCAGCAAATCGCGGATCAACGGCCTGCGGGTCAAGGTCAAGGGTGACGTGTTCCTGGCGGACATCGCGCCGCTGCAGTCCTCCGAACATGACGACAGCGAGGCCATGGCCGGTGCCGTGCTGACCCTGCACCGCGCCGACCGCGTCGGTGAGCGCATTTACAACGTGCGCAAGCAGGAGCTGCGTGGCTTTGACAGTATCTTCCAAAGCTCCAAAGTCATGGCCGCTGTGGTGCGCGAAGCCCGACGCATGGCGCCGCTGGATGCACCGCTATTAATAGAAGGCGAAACCGGCACCGGCAAGGAGCTGTTGGCGCGCGCCTGTCACTTGGCCAGCCCGCGTGGGCAATCGCCGTTGATGGCACTCAACTGCGCCGGCCTGCCCGAGTCGATGGCCGAGACCGAGCTGTTCGGCTACGGCCCTGGCGCGTTCGAAGGCGCGCGGGTTGAGGGCAAGTTGGGGCTGTTGGAATTGACGGCGGGCGGCACGCTGTTTCTCGATGGTGTCGGGGAAATGAGCGCGCGGCTGCAGGTGAAATTGCTGCGCTTCCTGCAGGACGGTTGCTTCCGTCGCGTAGGCAGCGATGAAGAGGTGTACCTCGACGTACGGGTGATCTGCGCCACCCAAGTGGACTTGTCCGAGTTGTGCGCGCGTGGCGAATTCCGTCAGGACCTATATCACCGTCTCAACGTGCTGTCGCTGCATATTCCACCGCTGCGTGAATGTCTCGACGGGCTCGCGCCGCTGGTTGATCACTTTCTCGACCAGGCCAGTCGCCAGATCGGCTGCCCGTTGCCCAAACTGGCTCCAGCGGCCATGGATCGCCTGAGCCACTACCACTGGCCGGGTAACGTACGGCAGTTGGAAAACGTGTTGTTCCAAGCGGTGTCGTTGTGCGAGGGCGGTACGGTCAAGGTTGAGCATATTCGTTTGCCTGACTACGGTGTGCGTCAGCCGCTTGGCGATTTTTCCCTGGAGGGAGGCTTGGAGGCGATTGTTGGTCGCTTCGAGAAGGCGGTGCTGGAAAGCCTGTATGCCGAGTATCCGAGCAGTCGGCAGTTGGGCAAGCGCCTGGGGGTCTCCCATACAACGATTGCGAACAAGTTGCGGGACCATGGCGTCAGCAAGGAGGGCACGGGTTAAAGCACCTGAACACGGTGCTTGATGGGTGCAGTGTTCAGGTGTTTGCGGTGATGAAGGTGTTCGTGCATTGGAACGCTTTATCCGTACATCAGATGCTCTCTATCCGGGCCAATGGCTACGGAATGGCCTGTGCCTTTTTCTACCCACGCCATATAAGGATCGCCTCCTGGGGGTTGGCTGGGAAATGTAGTCAGTGCGTAGTCCTTGTCTTTTTGCAGCGCTTCGAGACTTAGCATGATTTCCGGGGACAGGCGCCCGTATTTTCCGGATCTCAGCTCATTGGCAGAAAGCCCTTCGTCGATATATCGCTCTTCAAGCATGCTCAGGTCTATGGAGTGCAGTACTTCGGCGCCATCGGGAGGGAAGTGAAAGTTATCACTCCATGTCTCGATGACAACGGGTGTTCCTCCACTGACTGGGGCCCATGCATGTGACCCAATCATTGAGTCGTTATCCTCTCTAGTGATTGTGATCAATCGGTAGTCCTGGTTCTTATCCAGTTTTTCAAGTTCCCTTAGAGCGCCGCGTGTCAGTGCGCCATATTTGCCGGCGCGCACATCGTTCGCCGAGACACCCAAGTCGGTTTCAATGATTCTGCCCGCAATGGTGCTGAGCAGCTCATGAAACGCCGATACCGAAGGGTTCAAATCAAAATGGTCCGGGTCTGTTTTAAAATCGTCTGCCGAGAATCGACTCTTCCAGTATTGCTCGTTATTAGGGTTAAGTTCCGGGTGGGATTCCAGTTGGCGACGCTGTGCGGGTGACAGCGTCGCTAACGGTTCGAAACGGTCTAGCATGTCATTGTAAGAAAAATGTGTTTCCCAGTGTGCGGGAGGCTGCATAGGTGCGTTTCCAATTCCAGACATTTCAGTGTTCCTGGCAAGTTAATAGAGGGGGCGTGGCGAACTATCGAAAAGAAGTCGTGACGGCTTTGCGATGAGTGGAAAATAAGACGGTCGATTTTATTCGCCAAGTGGGTTTTGATCAGTAAATGTAAAGTAGGGAGAGGACTTATCTGGCCAGAAAGCGGATTTGTCTGGTGCTGATAAAAATCAATAGAACAACATATATGCTGACGTGTTTTTACCAGCCGTGAGGCTGGCGGCGCTCAGGGCGTTTAGCAAACTTGAAAGAGTTGAATACAAAAGAACATGAAAAGGCTATCCCGCACCCGCCAGAAAAAAGGCCGGCGATTCCCACCCTGTCATGTGTTTCATCAGATTAGCCCTGTAGGCGGCAGCTAGGCGCCATCACCACGAGTTGTTTTTTGCCGTCAGCGGCATAAGTCCGCCGTTTTTTCGACTCTCTCCCTGAACCCGTTTTTTGAAACCCGCCCGCAAACCCCCGCTCCGCCTGCACTTCACCCTCTTTTCAAAAGTTGGTTCGCAAATTGCTTAAGCCTCCTCAGTACAGCGGTGGGCGGCAAGCGTCCGTCAGAAAGAGGAAAGAGCGTGGACAAGTACCTTTATGTGGCAATGACCGGCGCCAGCCAGAATGCTCTGGCGCAGAAGGCCCATGCCAACAACCTGGCGAACATTTCCACCAATGGTTTTCAACGTGACCTGGAGCAGGCGCGTTCGATGCCGGTGTTCGGTGACAGCTTTCCGGCGCGGGCGTTTGCCTTGACTGAGCGCCCGGGCACTGACTTTTCTCCTGGCGCGATGATCGAGACCGGCCGTGACCTGGACGTTGCTGTCAGCGGCAATGGCTGGATGGCCGTGCAAACCCCGGACGGCAGCGAAGCCTACGTACGCAGTGCGAGCATGAACGTCGATGCATTGGGCGTGCTGCGCGCCGGCAACGGCATGCCGATTATGGGCAACGGTGGCCCGATTGCCGTGCCGCCCCAGCAGAAAATCGAAGTGGGTGCCGACGGCACCATCAGCATCCGCGCCATGGGCGAAGGCCCGCGGGTGATGGCTGAAGTGGACCGCATCAAGCTGGTCCAGCCGGACCTGAAGAACATGAATAAAGGCCTCGACGGCACCATCCACACCAAGGATGGCCAACCGGCCCAGGCTGACGCGACAGTCACGCTGACCTCGGGATTCCTGCAGGCGAGCAACGTCAACGCGGTGGAAGAAATGACCGCAGTGCTGGCGCTTTCCAAGCAGTTCGAGCTGCACATCAAGATGATGAACAGCGCCAAGGAAGACGACCAGGCCATGACCCGCGTCATGCAGATGAGCTGATTGCAGCCCACTAATTAATTTGTGATGTAGCGCCAACAAACAGGCGCGCAGAGGAGAACAGCATGCTTCCGGCTCTATGGGTTGCCAAAACAGGCCTGTCCGCCCAGGACACCAACCTGACCACCATTTCCAACAACTTGGCCAACGTGTCGACCACGGGTTTCAAACGTGACCGTGCCGAGTTCCAGGACTTGCTCTATCAGATCAAGAAGCAGCCAGGCGCCCAGTCGACCCAGGACAGCGAACTGCCGTCCGGCCTGCAATTGGGTACCGGTGTGCAGATCGTCGGCACCCAGAAGAACTTCAGCGCCGGTAACCTGCAGCAGACCGGCCAGCCGCTAGACATGGCCATCAACGGCCGTGGTTTCTTCCAGATCCTGCAACCGGATGGCACCACGTCCTACACACGTGACGGTACTTTCCACCTGGACTCCAACGGCCAGATCGTCACCGCCAACGGTTTCGCCCTCGAGCCGGCCGTGGTCGTTCCCGCCGACGCCAAGACCTTCACCGTCGGCAACGACGGCACCGTGTCCATCACCGTGGCCGGCAACCCCGCGTCGCAAGTGATCGGCAACCTGCAGACCGCCGACTTCATCAACCCGGCTGGCCTGCAAGCCATGGGTAACAACCTGTTCCTGGAAACCGCCTCCAGCGGCGCGCCGCAAATCGGCACCCCTGGCTTGAACGGTTTCGGCACCACGCTGCAAAGCACCCTGGAAACCTCCAACGTGAGCACGGTTGAGGAGATGGTCAACATGATCACCACCCAGCGCGCCTACGAGATGAACTCCAAGGTGATCTCCACCGCCGACCAGATGCTTTCGTTCGTAACGCAGAATCTGTAATCAAGTCTATGGGGCGCTCTTGAGGGCGCCTGCAACACCGTGAGGTAAGGGTCATGAATCGCTATGTTTCTGTTCTGGCATTGAGTGGGATTGCCGTGCTCGCGGGCTGTGTCGCCCCGACGCCAAAACCCAATGACCCGTACTACGCGCCGGTGTTGCCACGCACGCCGTTGCCAGCGGCCGCCAACAACGGCTCGATCTACCAGGCCGGTTTCGAACAGAACCTGTACAGCGACCGCAAGGCGTTCCGGGTCGGTGACATCATCACCATCACCCTGAACGAGCGTACCCAGGCGAGCAAGAACGCCAACTCGCAGATCGGCAAGACCAGCAAGGCCAACATCGGCCTGACGTCGTTGTTCGGTGCGGTGCCCAACACCAACAACCCGCTCGGTGATGGCGACCTCAGCCTCAGCGCCGGCTACAGCGGCGACCGCGCCACCAACGGCAAGAGTGCGGCAGGGCAGGGCAACAGCCTGACCGGTTCGATTACCGTGACCGTGGCCGACGTATTGCCCAACGGCATCATCGCCGTGCGCGGTGAAAAGTGGATGACCCTCAACACTGGCGACGAGCTGGTGCGCATTGCCGGCATGGTCCGCGCCGATGACATCTCCACCGACAACACTGTGCCGTCGACGCGGATTGCCGATGCGCGCATCACCTACTCGGGTACAGGTTCGTTCGCTGATGCAAGCCAGCCGGGCTGGTTCGACCGTTTCTTCCTTAGCCCGCTGTTCCCTTTCTAGGTGGCCACTTTGAACTTCAAACAGCTGATGGCGGCCGCACTCCTGCTTTCCTTGAGCGCTGTCGCCCAGGCCGAACGCCTGAAGGACATCGCCAGCATCTCCGGCGTGCGTTCCAACCAGTTGATCGGCTACGGCCTGGTAGTGGGGCTCAACGGTACGGGTGACCAGACCACCCAGACCCCGTTCACCCTGCAGACCTTCAATAACATGCTCTCGCAGTTCGGCATCAAGGTGCCGGCGGGTTCGGGCAACGTGCAGTTGAAAAACGTCGCGGCGGTGTCGATCAGTGCTGACTTGCCGGCGTTCTCCAAGCCGGGCCAGGTGGTGGACATCACCGTGTCGTCCATCGGTAACTCGAAAAGCCTGCGCGGCGGCACCTTGCTGATGACGCCCCTCAAGGGTATCGACGGCAACGTCTACGCCATTGCCCAGGGCAATCTGGTGGTGGGCGGGTTTGACGCCGAAGGTCGCGACGGTTCGAAGATCACCGTCAACGTGCCATCAGCCGGTCGAATTCCGGGTGGTGCCACCGTTGAGCGCACCGTGCCAAGCGGCTTCAACCAGGGCAACAGCCTGACCCTGAACCTCAACCGTTCCGACTTCACCACCGCCAAGCGCGTAGTCGACAAGATCAACGACATGCTCGGCCCTGGCGTGGCCCAGGCCATCGACGGCGGCTCGATCCGTGTGACCGCGCCGCTGGACCCCAGCCAGCGCGTCGACTATTTGTCGATCCTGGAAAACCTTGAGGTCGACCCAGGCCAGGCCGTGGCCAAGGTCATCATCAACTCGCGTACTGGCACCATCGTGATCGGTCAGAACGTCAAGGTGTCGCCGGCAGCGGTGACCCACGGCAGCCTGACCGTCACCATCACCGAAGACCCGATCGTCAGCCAGCCTGGGCCGTTGTCCAACGGCCAGACGGCGGTGGTGCCGCGTTCGCGCGTCAACGCCCAGCAAGAAGCCAAGCCGATGTTCAAGTTCGGCCCCGGCACCACCCTGGATGAGATTGTCCGCGCGGTGAACCAGGTGGGTGCTGCGCCCGGCGACTTGATGGCGATCCTCGAAGCATTGAAACAGGCCGGCGCCTTGCAAGCCGACCTGATCGTGATCTGAGGCCATGGCCATGGATATGCGCAAGAGCGGGATCAGCAGCACGGCGGACTCGGGGTCTTACTCCGACTTGAACCGGCTTAACCAGCTCAAGGTCGGTGCCGACAAGAACAGCGAAGGCAACATGCGCAAGGTGGCGCAGGAGTTCGAATCGCTGTTCCTGAGCGAGATGCTCAAGTCCATGCGTTCGGCCACCGAGGCGTTGGGCAAGGACAACCCGATGAACACGCCCGCCGCCAAGCAGTACCAGGAAATGTATGACCAGCAGTTGGCGGTCTCGATGTCCCGCGAAGGCGGTGGTATCGGCCTGGCCGACGTGCTGATGCGCCAGATGCAGAAGAACAAACCGGTGGAGGCCCAGGCCGCCACCTTGCAAGGCCCGGCGGCGGCTGAGCCTGTAAAGAAAGTTGATGTGCCGACAGAAATCGCCGCGGGCACCCAGGCTGATGGGCCTTTGGGCCGCTCCAATGGCCAGCGTCCGCTGTGGGCTTACCGCGTGGCTGAGCCTCAGGCGGGTGCGCCGTCGGCCCATAGCAATGACATGGAATTGATGAATCAGCGGCGCATCGCCTTGCCGAGCAAGCTGACTGATCGCCTGCTTGCCGGCATTGTGCCAAGCACCCAGGTGACCGGCGAAGCCAAGGCCGCGCCACTGCGCAATAGTGCCGCTGACGACAACGTCGTCAACAGTGCGGCGCGTACCTTCGCCGTGCCGAGCGGGCGCATGCAAGTCTACGGCCGCGCCGTGGCCCAGCCACCGTTGGCGCCGGCGAAGAAAGCCTTCAGTTCGCAGGATGAATTTGTCGCCACCATGCTGCCGATGGCCAAGGCCGCCGCCGCCCGTATTGGTGTCGATCCAAAGTACCTGGTGGCCCAGGCTGCCCTGGAAACCGGCTGGGGTAAATCGGTGATGCGCGCCGAGGACGGCAGCAGCAGCCACAACCTGTTCGGCATCAAGGCCGGCCAGAGTTGGCAGGGCGGTCAGGCTCGCGCGATCACCAGCGAGTTTCGTGATGGGGCGATGGTCAAGGAAACGGCGCAGTTCCGTTCCTACGACTCTTACCAGGACAGCTTCCATGACCTGGTGACGTTGCTGCAAAGCAATGATCGCTATAAAGAAGTTGTGAAGTCGGCCGACAACCCGGAACAGTTTGTTCGCGAGTTGCAAAAAGCCGGTTACGCAACCGACCCGGCCTATGCCAGCAAGATTTCGCAGATCGCCAAAACGATGGACAGTTACCAGAATTACGCTGCCGCTGGCGCAACCACACATTTATAAGGTCTGAACCATGAGTTTGCTCAGTATCGGGATGTCGGGGCTCAACGCCTCTCAAGGATCGTTGTCGGTCTTGAGTAACAACATTGCCAACGTGAATACCCCAGGGTATTCGCGCCAGCAGACCACTCAGAACTCGAGTGCGGCGAACCAGTTCGGCGGCGTTTTCATCGGCAGCGGCACTACCCTGTCCGATGTGCGTCGGGTGTACAACGAGTTCCTTGATACGGCTTACCAGAACAGCACTGCGCTCAACAGCGATGCCAAGGCGTACCTGGATCAGGTCAATGCTGTCGACAAGACCTTGTCGGACAAGACCACCGGTATGTCGGCGGTGCTCAGCGCCTTTTTCGCCGCCGCCCAGACCGCGTCGGCCACGCCGAGCGATACCTCGGCCCGTCAGGTCTTTCTCACCAGCGCCCAGACGCTGAGCAACCGCTTCAATTCGATTGCGAACCAGTTGGGGCAGCAGAAAGAGACCATCAACAGTCAATTGACGTCGATGAGCGAGCAGGTCAATAAACTGACTTCCTCAATCGCGGCCCTTAACAAGCAGATTGCCCAGGTCCAGGGGTCGTCCAACACGGCCCCAGCCAACCTGCTGGATGCGCGTACCGAGGCGGTGCGCTCGCTGAATGAACTGGTCGGCGTGACCGCCACGGAAAAGAACGGTGTATTCAGTGTCAGCACCGGTTCCGGCCAGTCGTTGGTGCTGGGTGATCAGTCCAACACCATCTCCGCAGTGCCGAGCAAGAACGACACCAGCCAGTTCACCATCCAGCTCAACGTGGGCGGCGGTGAATCGCTCGACCTGGGCGACGTGATCAGTGGCGGCAGCATCGGCGGTCTGTTGCGCTATCGCAGTGACGTCCTGATGCCAGCCATCAATGACCTGGGGCGTCTTGCCATCGTCACTGCAGACACCATCAATAAGCAGTTGGGCCAGGGCCTGGACCTCAACGGCCAGTTTGGCGCCTCGCTGTTCAAGGACATCAACAGCGCCGTCGCCATTGCCCAGCGCAGCCAGGCGTCGGCTGGCAATAGTGCCGGCTCCGGCAACCTGAACGTGACGATCAAGGACAGCAGCAAGCTGACCAACTTCGATTACAAAGTCACCTTCAGCGACAGCTCCAACCCGAACAACGTCACCGTGGTGCGTTCCGATGGCAAGGCCATGGGCACATTCAACATCAACGCCACCCCACCGGCAGTGATCGATGGTTTTACCCTGGCGCTCGACGGCAAGGGCCCGATGGCTACGGGTGACAGCTTCAAAGTCAGCCCGACCGCCAACGGTGCCAAGGACATTGGCACGGTGCTCACCGACCCGAGCAAGGTGGCCTTTGCAGCGCCGTTGC
This sequence comes from Pseudomonas sp. NS1(2017), assembly GCF_002269425.1. Lineage (NCBI taxonomy): Bacteria > Pseudomonadati > Pseudomonadota > Gammaproteobacteria > Pseudomonadales > Pseudomonadaceae > Pseudomonas > Pseudomonas sp. NS1(2017). The sequence goes on along the minus strand of NZ_CP022960.1, from coordinate 6,112,907 downwards.
TGGGCGAGGGCAGCAAGAACAACTCAGGCACCGGTACCTTCACGCCACCGACCCTGACCCTGCCCGTGGACATCTACGGCGGTGCCAACTCGGCTCAGTTGCGTACGGGCATCGAGCATTCGATGCCGGTGAAGATGGTGTTCGGCAAGCCGGCAGCGGATGGCACGCAGTCCTACACGGTCAACGATGCCCAGGGTAACCCGATCGGCACCGGCAGCATCGTACCGGGGCAGGCCAATAAAATTACGATCAACGTCCCTATGCGCGATGCCAACGGTGCGCTGGTGACGCCGGCCAAAAGTTTCAGCTTCGACACCACCGTGGGCGGCTCGCCGGCTGGCGGTGATAGCACCACCTTTTCCTTCAACGCCTCCGGCAAGTCCGACAACCGCAACGCCCAGGAACTATTGAGTCTGCAGACCAAGGCGACCGTGGGCACTGCGGCGGACGGCACGGGTGGCACCAGTCTGGTGGGGGCCAACAGCAAGCTGGTGTCCACAGTGGGTTCCAAGGCGGCGTCGGCCGCTACCGACAGCACCGCGACCAACTCGCTGCTCACGGCCAACAAGAACGCCCGCAACTCGGTTTCCCAGGTCAACCTGGATGAAGAGGCGGGCGACATGATCAAGTTTCAGCAGTACTACACGGCGTCGTCGCAGATCATCAAGGCTGCGCAAGAAACCTTCAGCACACTGATCAATGCCCTTTAAAGGAGTCTGGGACGATGCGTATCTCTACACAGCAATATTTCGAAACCAGCTCCTCCAAGTACACCGAAAACTATTCCGCCGTGGTGAAGGCGCAGGAGCAGGCCAGTTCCGGTGTGCGTGTGCAGACGGCTGGCGATGATCCCATCGCTGCGGCGCGCTTGTTGATGCTGCAGCAACAGAAAGACATGCTGGGGCAGTTCAATGGCAACATCACCAGCCTGAAAAACTCCCTGACCAACGAAGAAAGCGTGCTGGGCTCAATCCACGACGCGCTGCAGGCGGCCAGTACCTTGGCGCTGCAGGCTGGCGGCTCGCTCAGTGATGCAGACCGCAAGTCGATTGCCGGTCAGATCGGGGCGATTGAGGATCAGGTGCTGGGTTTGCTCAACAGCAAGGACTCTGCGGGCAATTACCTGTTTTCCGGCTCCAAGACCTCCACGCCACCCTATAGCCGCAACAGCGATGGTACCTACAGCTACCAGGGCGATGAAACGCCGCTGAGCCTGCAGGTTTCCGACACGCTGAAAGTCAGTGCGGGTGACACCGGCAAGAGCATCATGGGCGGCGCCGTCAACTCGGGGCGTACCCAGGCGACCTGGATCGCGCCGCCTATCGTGCCGCCGGCAACAGCTCCGGTGCCCAACGATAATAAAGTATCGGTGTCGGCTGGCCTGGTGACGTCGGGCACTGACTACAACAATAAATTCGCCGAGGGTCAGCCCTACAAGCTGACGTTCACCAGCAGTACGCAGTACAAGGTGTCTGACAAGAACGGCAACGACATTACGTCGGAGCTTCCCGGCAACGGTACCTTCGACCCCACCAAGGAAGGCAATTCCACGGTGAGCCTGCGCGGCGTGAATTTCGATATCGCCGTGAACCTGAAGGATATGGGTACGGGCCCGGAAGCCGATGCGCTGGTCAAGGATCGCTCGTTCAGTCTGTCGGCCAAGCCAGACACCTTCAGTATCTCGCGTACGCCAACCAACACGTCCACTGCGCAGTTGACCAATGCACAAGTGACCGATCCGGCGGCCTATGCAAGTACGTTCCCGGCCAACAGCGGTGCGGTGATCAAGTTCACCAGCGCCACGGCGTATGAGGTCTATGCCCAGCCTTACAGCGCCAACAGCAAGGCCATCGCCACCGGTGACACGGGCGGTGCCAGCACGGTGACCGCCGCCGGCGTGACGTTCGATGTGAGTGGCACACCGCAAGCCGGTGATCAGTTCGCCGTGTCTGCCAGCACTCAGAAGACCCAGAATGCGCTGGATACTTTGAGTCAGCTGCGCAAAGCGCTGGAACAGCCCGCTGATGGCAATCCGGCTGCGACGGTCAAGCTCAAGGATGTGCTCAATTCATCCATCAGCAACCTTGCCAACTCCCGTGCCCAGATCGATGGCGTGCGCGGTTCTATCGGTGCACGCCAGGCTGCGCTGGATGTCCAGACGGCAGAAAACACCAGCATCGGCACTGCCAACGCAAGCACTATGAGTGACCTGGCGAACATCGATATGGGGGAGGCGGCGATCAACCTGTCGTTGCAGCAAGCCATGCTGCAGGCCTCGCAACTGACCTTCGTGAAAATCTCGCAGTTGAGCCTGTTCAACAAGATGTAATCGGCGTTACTTCAAACGGCCCGCCCTGGAAACAGGGCGGGCCGTTGTCGTTTCCGGGATTTAATTGTTTGAAGGTTTTGCACAAAGCACACACAATTGAGTGACCTGTGAGTCATAAAGCGCATCTTCACTGTATCGTGTGAAAAGGATAAGTCGTCACAGGGTCCTTGCGAGGCGGCTTTCAGCGAGATTTTTATGGGGTTATCCCCTTTATTGTCAGCACTCCGGGCGTGGCCCAGGGGTGTTCTCCAGCTATTTAGTATTGGGAAGCCACAATGATTGGCATAAAAAGCATCGCCAGTTACGTGCCGGCAGACGGGATCGATAACTACGCCCAGGGTGCCAAATTCGCCAAGGATGAAGAGTTCATCATTGGCAAGATCGGTTCGGCGTTCCTGCCGCGCAAGGAAGCTGCGCAGGAAACCTCCGATCTGTGTGTCGAGGCGGTCAACGCTTTGTTTGCCAACAACCCGGATTTGAAGCGCGAGTCGATTGACGCGCTGATCGTCGTCACCCAGAACGGCGATGAAGAGGGCTTGCCGCACACGGCTGCCATCGTCCAGGACAAACTCGGCTTGCCGACCCACGTCGCTGCGTTCGATATTTCCCTGGGCTGCTCCGGCTACGTCTACGGCATCTACGCGATGAAGGGCTTCATGGAAGCCGCAGGCCTGAAAAACGGCCTGCTGATCACTGCCGACCCGTACTCCAAGATTGTCGACCCGGAAGACCGCAACACCACCATGCTGTTCGGCGATGCCGCTACGGCTACCTGGATGGGCGAAGACGCGCCGTGGTTGCTGGGCAAGTCCAAGTTCGGCACCGACGGTTCCGGCGCGCCGCACCTGAAGGTCAGCGATGGCGTGTTCTTCATGAATGGCCGTCAGGTATTCAACTTCGCCTTGCTCAAGGTGCCGGCGCATTTGCACGAGCTGCTCAATGAGTCGGATCTCAAGGCCGACGAGATCGACGCGTTCTGCATCCACCAGGGCAGTGCGGCGATTGTCGACGCCGTGGCGCGTCGCTTTGAAGATGCACCGGTGGACAAGTTCATCAAGGACATGGTCGAGACCGGCAACACCGTGTCGTCGAGCATTCCGCTGTTGCTGGAAAAGCACGTGATGGACGCCACCTGGAAACGCGTGGCCATCAGCGGGTTTGGTGTGGGCTTGTCTTGGGGGTCGGCGATTCTCTATCGGCCGTGAAGCTCTAATAGGCGCAAGCTCTATGCAAAAAAACGCCGATGATCGAGAGATCATCGGCGTTTTTTATTTGGCGCCAGAAAAGCCAATGAATTCGGGGTTTTGAGCTAGCGTAAACCCTTGAATTGCAAGGGGTGGCACGGCGCCAGTAAAAAAATCAAAAAAAATCCTCAAGCAACCGGCTACCACGACGATAACTATTACGTAGGTTCTCAGGCCACACCCGGCGGTTGCCAGGGCCGGAAGCCGCAGTATCCATCCAACGAGGATTTCGTCATGGCTTTAACAGTAAACACCAACATTGCTTCGATCACTACTCAGGGCAACCTGAACAAAGCTGGCGGCGCCCTGGCCACTTCGATGCAGCGTATTTCTTCCGGCCTGCGTATCAACAGCGCCAAGGACGACGCCGCTGGCCTGCAAATCGCTAGCCGCCTGACCAGCCAGATCAACGGCCTGGGCCAAGCAGTCAAGAACGTGAACGATGGTATCTCCATCGCTCAAACCGCTGAAGGCGCGATGCAGGCTTCGACCGACATCCTGCAGAAAATGCGTACCCTGGCTCTGAACTCGGCTACCGGCTCCCTGAGCCCCGACGACCGCAAAGCCAACAACGACGAATACCAAGCGCTGACTTCGGAACTGACCCGTATCTCGCAAACCACCACTTTCGGTGGCCAGAAGCTGCTGGACGGTTCGTACGGCACCAAGGCCCTGCAAGTTGGCGCCAACGCCAACGAAACCATCAGCCTGAGCCTGGACAACGTTTCGGCTAACAACATCGGTTCGCAGCAAATCAAAAGCACCGCGATCACCCCGACTGCCGGTGGTGTTACGGGCGGCCTGATCAACGTGACCGGTAACGGTCAGTCGACTCCTGTGACTATCGGTGCTGGCGCTTCGGCCAAGACCATTGCCAGCCAACTGAACGGCGCTGTAGGTGGCCTGAGCGCTACTGCCAGCACTGAAGTTCAGATCGGTGTCGATAAGACTGCAATCGCTGGTGTGGCTGCAGGTCCTGCTGCCAACTTCAGCCTGACCGTTGGTGGCCAGACTGTTAAGTTCGTCGGCGTGACCGACACTGCCAGCATGGCTGACCAGTTGAAGTCCAACGCTGCCAAGCTGGGCATCAGCGTTAACTACGATGACGCCAAAGGCACTCTGTCTGTTAAATCCGATGTGGGCGAAAACCTGAAGTTCGATCTGGGTGACGCGGCTGCCATCGCTGGTGTGACTGTGAACGCCAAAGACGGTGCTGGTAACTACGCTGCAGCCGGTACTGCTCTGGCTGCCGGTCCGATCACTGTAACTGGCCAGGTTTCCCTGGACTCCGCCAAAGGCTACTCCCTGAATGGCGCCGGTGTTGCCGGTCTGTTCGCGGCAGGCGCAGCGACTGCAGCCGTATCGGTCAAGACCACTATCGCCAACACTGACGTAACTGACGCCACCAAGGCCCAGAACGCCATCGCGGTAATCGACAAGGCCATCGGTACCATCAGCAGCTCGCGTTCCGACCTGGGTGCTGTGCAGAACCGTCTGACCGTAACTGCAGACAACCTGCAGAACATTCAGAAGAACTCCACCGCTGCTCGTTCCACCATCCAGGACGTTGACTTCGCAGCTGAAACTGCTGAGCTGACCAAGCAACAAACCCTGCAGTCGGCCGGTACCGCGATCCTGTCGCAAGCCAACCAACTGCCATCCGCTGTACTGAAGCTGCTTCAGTAATAACGGCGCTTGGTAACTGACGGAAGGGCGCGTTTACGTGCCCTTTCGTCTTTTCGGTTTATGAGGAGAATGGTCATGGACATGAGTGTCAAATTGAACTTGTCTTATCCGCCGCTGGTACCTCAAAGCGCTGTCGCACCTGTGTTGGCTGAGCCTGCCAAGACGCGTGTGGAAGAAGTCAAGCCGTCCTCGGGTGAGCCTGATCGGGCGGAGCTGGAAAAAGCGGTCACCGATATTCGAGAATTCGTACAAGCGGCCCAGCGCAACCTGGATTTTTCCATTGACGACACGACCCATCAGGTCGTCGTCAAGGTTATTGCCACCGAGAGTGGCGAGGTCATTCGCCAGATTCCTTCTGAGACAGCCTTGAAGCTGGCACAGAGTCTGACGGATGCAAGCAGCCTGCTGTTTGATGGTAAAGCGTAAGCTGGCACGAAACTTGTTGTTGCACGTGCCAGAGGCGCTGCTCGTCAAGAAAGCGGCAAACACCGGATCAGGAGATAGATGATGGCGATTGTAACGGGCCCTACAGGTAGCGGATTCAACTTCGCGACCAAGGATATTGTGACGTCGTTGGTTGCGGCGCAAAAAGCGCCAAAACAAGCACAGATCAACACCCAATCCCTCAAGGCGACCTCTACGCTGTCGTCTATCGGCAAGATTCAGGCGGCGCTTGACGCGTTCCGCGGTGCGCTGAAAACGATGACCACCGACGCGAGCCTGACCGGTTTGACCGGCACCTCGTCGGATGAAAAAGTCGCCACCATGACTGCCGGGCCGGGCGCTTCCAACGGCAGCTTCAAGTTGGTGGTCACGCAGTTGGCCGTCGCTTCCAAGTTATCGACCAAGAACTTCACCGGCGGCGCCAATTCGGTCGTGAACAGCACCGACAAGCCCACGACGCTGACGATTTCCCAGAACGGCAAGAATTTTGATGTCAGCGTGCCGCCGGGTGCAACCCTGCAGCAGGTCCGCGACACGATCAATACCCAGTTCTCGACGGCGGGCTTGAGCGCCAACATCCTGACCGACTCGAACGGTTCCCGCATGGTGTTGACCTCGACCACCATGGGCGATGGTTCGGACCTGAAGTTGTCGGGCACTTCGGGGCTGGATGTCGGATCAACCGTGGTTGAAAAGCCGCAGAATGCCAAATACACCATCGACGGTATTGCGGCTGAATCCAAGAGCAATACCATCGCCAACGCGGTGAGCGGCATCAGCATCAAGCTGCTGTCGGTTTCGCCGCGACCGGCAACGCCTACGGGCGGCCCGGTGCCGGACCAGACGCCGACCACCATTTCCGTGACCACCAGCAACACGACGCTGAAGTCCGGGGTGAAGGGGTTTGTCGACACCTATAACGCATTGCTCAAGGCGATGAACGCCGAGACCAAGGTGACCAAGGCCCCGGATGGCAGCCCGGTCGCGGCCACATTGACTGGCGACTCATCGATGCGCACGCTTTCAACGGCGATCCGCAACGAGCTGAATGCGCTGGGTGGTACAGGCCAGCTTAAATCCTTGGCCCAGTTCGGGGTGTCTACCAATTCTGATACCGGCCTGCTGGTGTTGGACGACAAGGTATGGGACAAGGCGGTAGCGACTAATGCGGCCGACATCAGCAGTATTTTCAGCGGCAAAGATGGCTTGCTGGCACGTTTGACTGCAGCCACTGACAGCTACGCAACCGCCAAGACCGGCTCGTTGGCCAAACGTTCGGTGGAGTTGTCTGACTCGCTCAATGACTTGAAGAAGCAGCAAGACACCCTCGATGAGCGTATGGACGCGCTGCAGAAGAGCCTCACTGCCAAATACATTGCAGTGGACACCCTGGTGACGCAGATCAAAGGGCAGTCTGACAGCATCATGAACACACTGAACGCGCTGAATAACCAGAAAAATAACTGAGTGCGTAACCGCAACTCGGGTCCGGGCCGGCAGGCCCGGGCTTGATGTGGAGCCGGTCAACGTTAAAGTTTTTTGCGATCCAGTCGACATATTGGTTACTGAAATCCTTCTAGCTGTCGCCTGTCACGAGGTAGAAACATGAATCCCATGAGAGCCCTTCGCCAATACCAGAAGGTCAATTCCCATGCCCAGATTTCTGAGGCCAGCCCACATCGTCTGGTGCAGATGCTGATGGAAGGCGGCCTTGACCGGATGGCGCAGGCCAAGGGTGCATTGGCGCGTGGCGACATCGCTCAGAAGGGCTTGATGCTCGGCAAGGCCATCGACATCGTCATCGGTCTGCGCGACGGTCTGGATGCTGAAAAAAGTGATGATCCGGCGTACGTCCAGCAACTGGAAAGTCTTTACGCCTACATGACCAATCGTTTGATGGAAGCCAATCTGCACAACGACGCGGACATGATTGATGAAGTCGCTCGCTTGCTGATTACCGTCAAAGAAGGCTGGGATGCTATTGCCGCACCGCAAGGCGCCGCACAATAAGGCCGTTGGCCTTGAGGAACACGTCATGAGCCACGCACTGCAACGCATTGATGAAACCCGTGAAGCGCTGATTCACGCCATGGCGGACCGTGACTGGGACGCGATCGGCGAGTTGGACATCGGCTGTCGCGACGTTATTGAGCAAGTGCTCAGCGAAGCGCCGGTGGATGAGGATTCGCTGCGGGAGAAACTGGAAAGCCTGCTGGTGGTTTATCAGCAGTTGCTTGAGGTAACGACCGGCGAACGCCAGGCGATTTTTGAAGAGATGGCGCAGCTCAAGCAAGCGAAAAGTGCGTCAAAGGTTTACCATCTGTTCGGCTGAACTGGCTCAGTTAATCCGAACGCGCGTCATAAATTTGACTGCGCGCGATTTTTTGACTTAACTAGTGCTGTTTTCAGAATTCAGACGGCTGTTGGCAGAAAAAGCCTACAGCCATCTAGATTGCCCCGACTCGAGGGCATTTGAGTTAACTAGGGAAGTTGCTATTGCATGTGGCGTGAAACCAAAATTCTGCTGATTGATGACGATAGCGTCCGCCGCCGCGATTTAGCGGTGATTTTGAATTTTCTTGGCGAAGAAAATCTGCCCTGCGGCAGCCATGATTGGCAGCAGGCGGTCAGCTCATTGTCATCGAGCCGTGAAGTCATTTGTGTGCTGATCGGGACGGTAAACGCTCCTGGCGCTGTTTTGGGCCTGTTAAAGACACTGTCAACCTGGGATGAGTTCCTTCCCGTGTTGCTGATGGGCGATATTTCTTCCGTCGACCTGCCCGAAGACCAGCGCCGCCGGGTGCTTTCTACCCTGGAAATGCCCCCCAGCTACAGCAAATTGCTCGATTCCCTGCACCGCGCCCAGGTCTATCGCGAGATGTACGACCAGGCCCGCGAGCGCGGCCGTCACCGCGAACCCAACCTGTTCCGCAGCCTGGTCGGCACCAGCCGCGCCATCCAGCACGTACGCCAGATGATGCAGCAAGTGGCCGACACCGATGCCAGCGTGCTGATTCTCGGCGAGTCCGGCACCGGCAAGGAAGTGGTCGCGCGCAACCTGCACTATCACTCAAAGCGCCGCGACGGGCCATTTGTGCCGGTCAACTGCGGGGCGATCCCGGCAGAACTGCTTGAAAGCGAACTGTTCGGCCACGAGAAGGGCGCCTTTACCGGGGCGATCACCAGCCGTGCCGGGCGTTTCGAGTTGGCCAACGGCGGCACGCTGTTCCTCGATGAAATCGGCGACATGCCGCTGCCAATGCAGGTCAAGCTGCTGCGCGTGTTGCAGGAACGTACCTTCGAGCGCGTGGGCAGCAACAAGACCCAGAGCGTCGATGTGCGCATCATCGCAGCCACCCACAAGAACCTCGAAAGCATGATCGAGGTCGGCAGCTTCCGCGAAGACCTGTACTACCGCCTCAACGTATTCCCGATCGAGATGGCCCCGCTGCGCGAGCGCGTGGAAGACATCCCGCTGCTGATGAACGAACTGATCTCACGCATGGAACACGAAAAGCGTGGTTCGATCCGTTTCAACTCTGCCGCGATCATGTCCCTGTGCCGCCACGGCTGGCCGGGCAACGTGCGGGAGCTGGCCAACCTGGTGGAGCGCATGGCGATCATGCACCCCTACGGTGTGATCGGCGTGGTCGAGCTGCCGAAGAAATTCCGCTACGTCGACGACGAAGACGAACAACTGGTCGACAGCCTGCGCAGCGACATGGAAGAACGCGTTGCCATCAACGGTCATGCCCCTGACTTCAGCAACACCGCGATGCTGCCGCCCGAAGGCCTGGACCTGAAGGACTACCTCGGCAACCTGGAACAAGGCCTGATCCAACAGGCCCTGGACGACGCCAACGGCATTGTCGCCCGTGCCGCCGAGCGCCTGCGCATCCGTCGCACCACCCTGGTGGAGAAGATGCGCAAGTACGGCATGAGCCGCAAAGAAGGTGATGAACAGGCGGATGATTGACGCCTGTTTTTCAACTGACTGAAAACTAAGCCTATTTTTTTAGGCACGGGTATTGCTACAGCCCTCGCAACGTTCCGTTTAACTGACGGTCAGCCAAGCGAGAGAGCATGATGCCCCACGCCGCCCAACATTCTTCCAGTCCTGCCATTGCGGGGCTGGCTCCCTCTGTAGAACAGCAAAGCCGCCAGGGCCTGGAGCAGGCCTTTTCGCTGTTCAATCAGATGTCCAGCCAATTGACCGATTCCTACAGCCTGCTCGAAGCCCGGGTTTCCGAGCTTAAAGGTGAACTGGCGGTGGTCAGTGCCCAGCGCATGGAAGAGTTGGCCGAGAAAGAACGCTTGGCCAACCGTCTGCAAAACCTGCTGTCGCTGCTGCCCGGCGGTGTGATCGTCATCGACGAAGAAGGCCGTGTGCGCGAAGCCAACCCGGCTGCCTGCGACATGCTTGGGTTGCCCCTGGAAGGCGAGCTGTGGCGGCATGTCATCACCCGCTGCTTTGCGCCGCGTGAAGATGACGGTCACGAAATTTCCTTGAAAGACGGTCGCCGCTTGTCCATTGCCACCCGTTCCCTGGACGCGGAGCCCGGCCAACTGGTGCTGCTCAATGACCTGACTGAAACCCGTCACTTGCAAGACCAGTTGGCGCGCCATGAGCGTTTGTCGTCCCTGGGGCGCATGGTCGCTTCTTTGGCGCATCAGATCCGCACGCCACTGTCGGCTGCCTTGATCTACGCCAGTCATTTGACTGATGAGCAATTGCCCGCCGCCACCCACCAGCGGTTTGCCGGTCGTCTCAAGGAGCGCCTGCATGAGTTGGAGCACCAGGTGCGCGACATGCTGGTGTTTGCCCGTGGCGAGTTACCGCTCACCGACCGCATCAAACCAGCCGAGCTGATGCAGGCCCTGCAAGCGGCGGCCGCTACCCATATTCAGGATGTCCAGGTGCGTTGGCAGTGCGACAGCCACCTCGGTGAGCTGCTGTGCAACCGTGACACGCTGGTGGGTTCGCTGCTCAACCTGATCGAAAACGCCACCCAGGCCAGTGGCCCCGGTGCGCGGCTCAAGGTGCACCTGTACAGCCGCGAGCAAAACCTGCGCCTGTGCATCAGCGACAGCGGCAGTGGTATCGAGCCCGCCGTGTTGCAGCGCCTGGGCGAACCCTTTTTCACCACCAAGACCAACGGTACCGGCCTGGGCCTGACCGTGGTCAAGGCAGTGGCACGTGCCCATCAGGGAGAATTGCAACTGCATTCCCGTGTCGGGCGTGGCACCTGTGCATTGATGACCTTGCCGCTGTTTTCCAGCGCGGCAAGCGCGGAGTAGAAAGGTTATGGCTATCAAGGTTCTGTTGGTGGAAGACGATCGCGCCCTGCGTGAAGCATTGGCTGACACGCTGCTGTTGGCGGGCCATGACCACCGGGCGGTCGGGTCTGCCGAGGACGCCTTGGAGGCGGTGGAGCAGGAGGCCTTCAGCCTGGTGGTCAGCGACGTCAACATGCCCGGCATGGACGGCCACCAGTTGCTCGGCCTGCTGCGTGCGCGCCAGCCGCAGTTGCCGGTGTTGCTGATGACCGCCCATGGTGCGGTCGAGCGTGCGGTCGACGCCATGCGCCAGGGCGCGGCGGATTACCTGGTCAAGCCGTTCGAACCTAAAGCACTGATCGAACTGGTCGCGCGGCATGCCTTGGGCGTGATCTCGGCTAGTGACGGCGAAGGCCCGATTGCCTTCGAGCCAGCCAGCGCACAATTGCTGGAACTGGCTGCCCGCGTGGCGCGCAGCGATTCCACTGTGTTGATTTCCGGCGAGTCCGGTACGGGCAAAGAAGTGCTGGCGCGTTACATCCACCAGCAATCGACCCGCGCCAAGCAGCCGTTTATCGCGATCAACTGCGCGGCAATCCCCGACAACATGCTCGAAGCCACGCTGTTTGGTCATGAAAAGGGTTCCTTCACCGGCGCCATCGCGGCCCAGGCGGGCAAGTTCGAACAAGCCGACGGCGGCACTATCCTGCTCGATGAAATCTCGGAAATGCCCCTGGGCCTGCAAGCCAAGTTGCTGCGGGTGCTGCAGGAGCGTGAAGTGGAGCGCGTCGGCGCGCGCAAGCCGATCCAGCTGGATATTCGTGTGGTTGCCACCACCAACCGCGACTTGGCGGGCGAAGTGGCGGCGGGGCGTTTCCGTGAAGACCTGTTCTACCGGCTCTCGGTATTCCCGCTGGCCTGGCGCCCGTTGCGCGAGCGCCCGGCGGACATCATTCCGCTGGCCGAGCGCCTGCTGAACAACCACGTCAAAAAAATGAAGCATGCCCAGGCACGCCTGTCGGCCGAGGCTCAGGCCTGCCTGATCGACTACCCGTGGCCGGGTAACGTGCGGGAATTGGACAACGCCATCCAGCGTGCGCTGATCCTGCAGCAGGGCGGGTTGATCCAGCCTCAGGATTTCTGCCTGGCGATGGGCAGCGGTGCTGCGCCGTTGCCGACTCTGGCTCCCGCACCCGTGGTGGTCGAAACCGAGACCGCCGGAGCCTTGGGCGACGACCTGCGTCGCCGCGAATTCCAGATGATCATCGACACCCTGCGCGCCGAGCGCGGCCGTCGCAAAGAGGCTGCTGAACGCTTAGGGATAAGCCCGCGTACCCTGCGCTACAAGCTGGCGCAGATGCGCGACGCCGGGATGGATGTGGAAGCGTATCTGTTCGCCACATAACCGGTAACAAGGTCGACAAGGTTTGTCGCCTTTTCTTACGAGTTGATACAGAGCTGGCACCCTTGTTGCTACCTCCCCTAGTAATTGCGGCGTAGCGTCAAAAAACATGCGGGTTGTCGGAGAGAGAAGTTCATGAGCCAGGGTATTGAGTTCAATCGGTTGATGTTGGATATGCGCTCCATGCAAATGGATGCCATGGCTCAACCGAAATCCGTCGCGCCAGCACCGGAACTGGGCCAAAGCAGCTTCGCCGATATGCTCGGCCAGGCCATCAACAAAGTCAGTGACACCCAGCAAGCCTCCAGCCAGTTGGCCAACGCCTTTGAAATTGGCAAAAGCGGCGTGGACCTCACCGATGTGATGGTCGCCTCGCAAAAGGCCAGCGTTTCCTTCCAGGCCCTGACCCAAGTGCGTAACAAGCTGGTTCAGGCCTACCAAGACATCATGCAGATGCCGGTTTAAGGACGAGATTTAAGTCATGGCAGAAGCAGTCGTGGACAACGCACCCGCCAAGGCAGACGGCAAGCCGCCGCTGTTTGGCCTGTCGTTCCTGGAAAACCTCTCCGAAATGACCATGCTGCGTCAGGTGGGCCTGATGGTCGGCCTGGCAGCGAGCGTGGCGATTGGTTTTGCCGTGGTGTTGTGGTCGCAGCAACCTGATTACCGGCCGCTGTACGGCAGCCTGGCGGGCATGGATTCCAAGCAGATCATGGAAACCCTGGCCGCCGCCGACATCGCTTACACCGTAGAGCCCAACTCCGGGGCCCTGCTGGTCAAGGCCGACGACGTGGCCCGTGCGCGCATGAAACTCGCCGCCGCTGGCGTGACCCCATCCGACAGCAACATCGGTTTTGAGATCCTCGACAAGGACCAGGGCCTGGGCACCAGCCAGTTCATGGAAGCCACCCGCTACCGTCGCGGCCTGGAAGGCGAACTGGCGCGCACTATCTCCAGCCTCAACAACGTCAAGGGCGCCCGCGTGCACCTGGCCATTCCGAAAAGCTCGGTGTTTGTGCGCGATGAGCGCAAGCCAAGTGCCTCGGTATTGGTGGAACTGTTTGCCGGTCGCTCCCTGGAGCCTGGCCAGGTGTTGGCGATCGTCAACCTGGTCGCCACCAGCGTGCCTGAACTGAGCAAATCGCAAATTACCGTGGTGGACCAGAAGGGCAACCTGCTGTCCGACCAGGCGGAAAACTCCGCGCTTACCCAGGCCGGCAAGCAGTTCGACTACAGCCGTCGCGTGGAAAGCATGCTCACCCAGCGTGTGCACAACATCCTGCAACCGGTGCTGGGCAACGACCGCTACAAGGCTGAAGTGTCCGCCGACGTAGACTTCAGCGCCGTCGAGTCGACCTCCGAGCAATTCAACCCGGACCAGCCTGCCCTGCGCAGCGAGCAGTCCACCAGCGAACAACGCACCGCTGCCAATGGCCCGCCGCAAGGTGTGCCGGGCGCCCTGAGCAACCAGCCGCCAGCCCCGGCTTCGGCGCCGCAAACCACCGGTGGCACTGCTGCCAGCGCGGGTGCGATTCAGCCAGGCCAGCCACTGCTGGATGCCAACGGCCAACAGATCATGGACCCGGCCACTGGCCAGCCGATGCTCGCCCCGTACCCGGCGGATAAACGTAACCAGTCCACCAAGAACTTCGAGCTTGACCGTTCCATCAGCCACACCAAGCAGCAACAGGGTCGCGTCAATCGCCTGTCGGTGTCGGTGGTGGTGGATGACCAGGTCAAGGTCAATGCCGCCGATGGCGCCGTTACCCGTGCCCCATGGACCGCCGATGAATTGGCGCGCTTCACCCGTCTGGTGCAGGACGCCGTCGGGTTTGACGCCAGCCGGGGTGACAGCGTCAGCGTGATCAACATGCCGTTCTCCGCCGAGCGTGGCGAAGTGATCGCTGAACCTTCATTCTACTCGCAACCGTGGTTCTGGGACATCGTCAAGCAAGTGCTGGGTGTGTTGTTCATCCTGGTGCTGGTGTTCGGCGTGCTGCGTCCGGTGCTCAACAACATCACCGGCAACGGCAAGAAACAGCTGGCCCTGGCCGGCGGCGACGTGGAGTTGGGTGGCATGGGCGGCCTCGACGGCGAACTGGCCAACGACCGCGTCAGTCTCGGCGGCCCGCAAAGCATCCTGTTGCCAAGCCCGAGCGAAGGCTATGACGCTCAGTTGAACGCAATCAAGAGTCTGGTGGCAGAAGACCCGGGCCGTGTGGCCCAGGTCGTGAAAGAGTGGATCAATGCAGATGAGTGATAATCGAGCCGCTGTTGCCAAGCTCACCAAGGTCGACAAAGCCGCAGTCCTGCTGCTGTCCCTCGGTGAAACCGACGCCGCCCAAGTGCTGCGCCACATGGGCCCCAAAGAGGTTCAGCGTGTCGGCGTGGCCATGGCGCAGATGCGCAATGTGCACCGCGAGCAAGTCGAGCAGGTGATGAGCGAGTTCGTCGAGATCGTCGGCGACCAGACCAGCCTGGGTGTCGGCTCCGACAGCTACATCCGCAAGATGCTCACCTCGGCCCTGGGCGAAGACAAGGCCAACGGCCTGATCGACCGCATCCTGCTCGGTGGCAACACCAGCGGCCTCGACAGCCTCAAATGGATGGAACCGCGTGCGGTTGCCGACGTGATCCGCTACGAGCACCCGCAGATCCAGGCGATCGTGGTGGCCTACCTCGACCCGGACCAGGCCGGTGAAGTGCTCGGCCACTTCGACCATAAAGTGCGCCTGGACATCATCCTGCGCGTGTCGTCGCTGAACACCGTGCAGCCGGCTGCCCTGAAAGAACTCAACACGATTCTGGAGAAGCAGTTCTCCGGCAATTCGAATGCTTCGCGCACCACCTTGGGTGGTATCAAGCGCGCGGCCGATATCATGAACTTCCTCGACAGTTCGGTCGAAGGCCAGTTGATGGACTCGATCCGCGAGATCGACGACACCCTGTCCGGCCAGATCGAAGACCTCATGTTCGTGTTCAACAACCTCTCCGATGTCGACGACCGTGGCATCCAGGCGTTGCTGCGCGAAGTGTCCTCCGACGTGCTGGTCCTGGCCCTCAAGGGTTCGGACGAAAACGTCAAGGAGAAGATCTTCAAGAACATGTCCAAGCGTGCCTCGGAACTGTTGCGCGACGACCTGGAAGCCAAAGGCCCGGTGCGCGTCAGCGACGTGGAAACCGCGCAGAAAGAAATCCTCACCATTGCCCGCCGTATGGCCGAAGCCGGAGAAATCGTTCTCGGCGGGAAGGGCGGCGAAGAAATGATCTAAGGCGCCTCTCATGTCGAACAAAGATGAGGCGCCCAGCGATCTGATTCGCGCGCGGGACGTCGGTGGGTTCGACATCTGGTCGTTGCCCAGCTTCGATCCGCATGTGCCCGAGCCCGAGCCGGAACCGGTTGAAGAGCCACCGGCGGAAATGGAAGAAGTGCCGCTGGAGGAAGTCCAGCCACTGACCCTCGAAGAGTTGGAAGCCATCCGCCAGGAGGCCTACAACGAGGGCTTCGCGGCCGGTGAAAAAGATGGTTTTCGCAGCACCACCCTCAAGGTCCGCCAGGAAGCCGAGGAGACGCTGAGCGTCAAGTTGGCCAGCCTGGAGCGCTTGATGGGCGGGCTGTTCGACCCCATCGCCGAGCAGGACTCGCAGATCGAAAAAGCCATGGTCGAGCTGGTGCAGCACATCGCCCGCCAGGTGATTCAGCGCGAGCTGGTGCTGGATTCCAGCCATATCGAAAGCGTGATGCGCGAAGCCCTCAAGCTGCTGCCCCTGGGCGTCGGCAATGTACGGCTGTACATCAACCCGCAGGATTTCGAACAGGTCAAAGCCCTGCGCGAGCGCCATGAAGAAACCTGGCGCATCGTCGAGGACGCGTCGTTGCAGCCCGGTGGTTGCCGCGTCGAAACCGAACACAGCCGTATCGATGCCACGGTGGAAACCCGCATCAGCCAGATCATGGCCAAGCTGCTGGACCAGGCCCATGAGCAGGTGTTGAACCCCGCCGAGCCCGACCTGAGCGTGGACCTGGACGCCCCCGATGCGCCTTGATCGCACTAGCTTCGCCAAGCGTTTGAGCGGTTACGCCGAAGCCACTGAGTTGCCTGGCCAGCCGATCCTCGAAGGCCGCCTGCTGCGCATGGTCGGCCTGACCCTCGAAGCCGAAGGCCTGCGCGCCGCCATGGGCAGCCGCTGCATGGTGATCAACGACGACAGCTACCACCCGGTGCAGGTCGAAGCCGAAGTGATGGGGTTTTCGGGCAGCAAGATTTTCCTGATGCCCGTGGGCAGCTTGGCGGGCATTGCCCCCGGCGCCCGCGTGGTGCCGTTGGCCGACACCGGCCGCCTGCCGATGGGCATGAGCATGCTCGGTCGTGTACTCGACGGCGCCGGTCGCGCGTTGGATGGCAAGGGCGGCATGAAGGCCGAAGACTGGGTGCCGATGGATGGCCCCACCATCAACCCGCTCAACCGCAACCCCATCAGCGTGCCGCTGGACGTGGGCATTCGCAGCATCAACGGATTATTGACGGTCGGCCGTGGCCAGCGTCTGGGCCTGTTTGCCGGTACCGGCGTGGGTAAGTCGGTACTGCTCGGCATGATGACGCGCTTTACCGAGGCCGACATCATCGTGGTCGGGCTGATCGGCGAACGGGGCCGCGAGGTAAAGGAATTCATCGAGCACAGCCTGGGGGAAGAAGGGCTCAAGCGTTCGGTCGTCGTCGCGTCCCCGGCGGACGATGCGCCACTGATGCGCCTGCGCGCCGCCATGTACTGCACGCGTATTGCCGAATACTTCCGCGACAAGGGTAAGAACGTCCTGTTGCTGATGGACTCGCTGACCCGTTTCGCCCAGGCCCAGCGGGAGATTGCCCTGGCCATCGGCGAGCCGCCTGCCACCAAGGGCTATCCGCCGTCAGTGTTCGCCAAGTTGCCCAAGTTGGTGGAACGTGCCGGTAACGCCGAAGCCGGTGGCGGCTCGATCACCGCGTTCTACACCGTGCTGTCCGAAGGCGATGACCAGCAAGACCCGATTGCCGACTCGGCGCGGGGCGTGCTCGACGGTCACATCGTGCTGTCGCGGCGTTTGGCCGAAGAGGGGCATTACCCTGCCATCGATATCGAAGCCTCCATCAGCCGGGTAATGCCGGCGGTAGTGACGCCGGAACACATGATCCGCGCGCAACAGTTCAAGCAATTGTGGTCGCGCTATCAACAGAGCCGCGACCTGATCAGCGTCGGCGCCTACGTGGCCGGCGGCGATCGCGACACCGACCTGGCCATCGCCCTGCAACCGCAGTTGGTAACCTACCTGCGCCAGGGCCTCAACGACAAGATCAGCATGGGCGAAAGCGAAGCGCACCTGCAGTCGATCTTCGCCCCGGCGCCGGGCGGCTAAACCATGGCCAACAGCCGCGCCGCACGCCTGGCTCCGGTGGTGGACATGGCCGAAAAGGCCGAGAAAACCGCCGTGCAGCGCCTGGGTTATTTCCAGGGGCAAGTCCGTTTGGCCGAAAGCAAGCTGGGCGACCTGGAGCGCTTTCGCGGTGAGTACCAGCAGCAGTGGATCGAGCGCGGCAGCAAAGGCGTGTCGGGCCAATGGCTGATGGGCTACCAAGGCTTTCTCAACCAGTTGGAAACCGCCGTCGGGCAGCAGCGCCAGAGCCTGGCCTGGCACCAGAACAACCTCGATAAAGCCCGCGAAAGCTGGCAAGCGGCGTTTGCCCGGGTTGAAGGTTTGCGCAAGCTGGTGCAGCGCTACATCGACGAGGCGCGGGCGCTTGAAGACAAGCGTGAGCAGAAGTTGCTCGACGAATTGTCCCAACGCATGCCGCGCAAAGACGTCTATTGAAAGTTGCCCGCGGCGCCTTCTCCTGCTAAACCTTGTGTCATTGCCAATGACAAGGAAGCAGTCGCATGTCAGTCGAGTCAGAAGTATCCCTGGATGGGAAGAAGTTGACGATCGCCGTCAAGGGCCGGTTTGATTTCGGCAGCCACCAGACGTTTCGCGATGCCTACGAGCGTTTCTACAAGGTGCCCGAGTTGTACGTGGTCGACTTGAAGGACACTACCTACATGGACAGTTCGGCCTTGGGCATGCTCCTGCTCCTGCGTGACCACGCCGGTGGCGACGAGTCGGAGGTCAGGGTGGTCAACAGCAACTCCGACGTGCGCAAGATCCTCGCCATCTCCAACTTCGACAAACTGTTCGACATCAGTTGAGCGCCCTGGCCCCGGTCCTTGAGCCGCTGACGATCCTGATCGCCGAAGACAGCGCCGCCGATTTGCTGTTGCTGTCGACCATCGTGCGGCGCCAGGGTCACCAGGTACTCACGGCCACCAACGGCGCTGAGGCGGTCGAGGTGTTTACCCGTGAGCGCCCGCAACTGGTGTTGATGGATGCGCTGATGCCGGTGATGGACGGCTTTGAAGCGGCGCGCCGGATCAAGCAGTTGGCGGGTGAAGAGCTGGTGCCGCTGATTTTTCTCACCTCCCTGCGCGAGAGCGAAGCCCTGGCCCAGTGCCTGGATGCCGGCGGCGATGACTTCCTGCCAAAACCCTACAACCAGCTGATTCTCGCGGCGAAAATCAACGCCATGGACCGCCTGCGCCGGTTGCAGGCCACGGTCCTGCAGCAGCGCGACCTGATCGCCAAGCATCACGACTACCTCCTGCATGAGCAGCGGGTGGCCAAGGCGGTGTTCGATAAGGTCGCGCATTCGGGCTGCATCAATGCCGCGCCGAATATCCGCTACCTGCAATCGCCCTACGCACTGTTCAACGGTGACCTGCTGCTGGCGGCCTATACACCGTCCGGTGACATGCACGTGCTGCTCGGCGACTTCACCGGCCATGGCTTGCCGGCGGCGGTGGGGGCCATGCCCCTGGCGGAAGTGTTTTACGGCATGACCGCCAAGGGCTACGGCCTGGCGCAAACCCTGCGGGAGATGAATGCCAAGCTCAAACGCATCCTGCCGGTGGACATGTTCTGCTGCGCCACCCTGTTGTGCCTGAGCACGCAGAGGCGGGTGGTGGAAGTGTGGAACGGCGGCATGCCGGAAGGCTATGTGCATGAAGTCGCCACCGGCAAACGCACGCCGCTGCAATCGCGGCATTTGCCGTTGGGGGTGCTGTCGGCCGAGGCTTTTGATGATCGCACTGAAGTCTGGCCCATGGCCCTGGGTGATCGGGTGTTCCTGCTGTCCGATGGCGTGCTGGATACCGCCGATGCCAACGATCAATTGTTCGGTGCCGAACGCCTACAGCAGGTATTTGCCGCCAATCGCGAGCCTGATCGTTTATTTGAAGAGATCGAGCAGGCGCTGGCGGCGTTTCGCGGTGAAGTGCGCGATGACGTGAGCATGGTGGAAATCACCTTGCAGTCTGGCCAGCAACTGCGTGCCGCTGGGCCGTTGTATGCTGACAGCGGGCAGTCGTGCCCGCTGGATTGGTCGGTGAGTTTCGAATTCCGGGCTGAAACCTTGAAGCGTTACAACCCGTTGCCCTATCTGCTGCAACTGTTGTTGGAGATCCATGGCCTGCGTGAACAGAGCGGGGCGCTCTACAGTGTGATGGCCGAGCTGTATTCGAATGCGTTGGAGCATGGCGTGCTGGGGCTGGATTCGCGGCTCAAGCGCGATGCCCAGGGGTTTGCCGAGTATTACCGTCAGCGTAATGACCGCCTCGCGCACCTGAACAGTGGGTATATACGGGTGCATGTGCAGGTGGTGCCGGTTGGGGCGGGTGGGAAGATGACCCTGCGCCTTGAGGATAGCGGTCCGGGGTTTGATGTGGAACAGGTGCTGGCGCGGCCGCTGGATATGGACCGTTTGTCTGGCCGGGGCTTGAGCCTGGTCCGTCAGTTGAGTAGCCATGTAGGCTGGTCGGATGGCGGGCGTAGTGTCTGCGTGGAGTTTTGCTGGGAGGCTCTGGCATAATCCGCCGATTCTTGATCAAGGAGCGAGCAAGTGGTTGATCTACATCTGGACCCGGCGGTGTTGTCGGGTTTGCAGGAAGTCATGGAAGGCGAGTATCCGAAGTTGCTGGATACCTTTCTCGATGATTCCCAGAAGCGTGTCGAGGCGCTGCGCAAGGCTAGGGATGATGCGAAGGCGTTGGGGCGGATTGCGCATAGTTTCAAGGGGAGCAGTGGGAACCTTGGGGCGGTGCGGTTGGCGCAGTTGTGTCAGCGGTTGGAGGTTGAGTCTGTTGAGTCCAATGCGGATTTGGGGGCGTTGGTGGATCAGATTGATCATGAGTTTGCGTTGGTGAAGCCGTTGTATGAGACGGAGCGGCAGCGGTTTCAGATTTGATTGAGTACATATCCGTTTTTTATGTAACGGCGGCTTATGGTTCCGCCCTTACGGCGGCTCACTTTTGGAAAGACCCAAAAGTAAGCAAAAGGTCTTCGCCCCA
>NZ_CP022960.1:6064834-6092013 GCF_002269425.1 Pseudomonas sp. NS1(2017) | reverse complement strand
ACACCACTCAAGCCGGCTGTCAGGCCGCTGTGCTCTTGCTTTTGATCTTGATCTTAGGCGCCCCCCCAAATCACTGTCGGATTACGGGCACACCGAGCCTAGGCGAGGTGCCGAGTGTTGGGGCAAGAGCGCTTTGGTTACTTTCGCGCTTTTCGAAAGTGACCCGCCGTAAGGGCGGAACCCATACCCGCCGTTACCCAAATAACGGATATACACACCAAAACCCAAACCTGGCCCAACTCTTGCTCTACCTCCCAATACTGCATCCCCGACCCCCATGCAGTGGAGACCTTTACCTATGCCAGTCGCCCCGAATTCGCTCCTTCAGGCTGCCCCCGCGGCCAAGCCTCAAGCGCCCGCTGCCAACCCACCGGCAGCGGCTGCGGACCCACGGGACAAGGGCCCTGGCTTCGCTCAAGTGTTCGCCAACCAGGCTTCCAAACCCACGGCCAAAGCCGACGACAACTCGCCCAAGCCCGCCGCCGGCAAGTCTTCCGACGCCAGCGACAAACCTGCCACCAGCACGCCAGCCGTTGCCGATAGCGGCAATACCTTGCCTGCCACCCCACCGGCCAAGACCGACGACAGCGCCAGCAAGGACGACGACGCGCCAACCGACCCAACCCTGGTACAGCAGCCTCCGGCTGACCCGGTGGTCGACCCGGCCCTGATTGCCACCGTCACTCCGGTAGCCGTGCCAGTGCCAGTAGAAACCCCGGCGCCTGTCACCACAGCCAAGGATGACAAGGCCCAGCCGGTAGTCGCGGCACCCGTCGCGGCCACCGAGGAAGCCAAGCCAGTCTTCGACCCGGAAGCTGACCCATTGGACGCCATGCCCGCCGTGCGCCTGGCGATGGAGCAGGGCGGTCACGTCTCGGCCAGCAGTCAGGCCCAGGCCAAAACCGCCCCGGCGCCAACTCAGGATCAACCCACCGCCGCACAGAACTTTGCCGCCGGCCTGGCCAGTATGGTCGACCAGCAAGCCACCAAAGACAGCACTGACACGGGCGGTGACAAGGCCTTCGGCGGGTTGATCGAGGACGGTCTCAAAGACCTGAAAAACGCCAGCAGCGACACCCGTGTCGACGACTTCGCCAACCGCCTGGCTGCATTGACCCAGGCCGCCACGCCGAAAACCGCCAACGCTTTGCCGCCGGTAACCAATGCGCCGCTGGCCATGCACCAGAGCGGCTGGACCGATGAAATCGTCAACCGCGTGATGTACCTCTCCAGCGCCAACCTCAAGTCGGCGGAGATTCAGTTGCAGCCGGCCGAACTCGGTCGCCTGGATATCAAGGTCAACATGACCGCCGACCAGCAAGCCCAGGTCAACTTCATGAGCGCCCACCCGGTGGTACGTGAAGCGTTGGAAAGCCAGTCCGGCCGCTTGCGGGAGATGTTCGCCCAGCAAGGCATGGGGCAGGTGGATGTGAACGTCTCTGACCAGTCCCGTGGTCAGGAGCAACAGCAGCAACAGGCCCAGACCGGTGGCGTGAGCCGCAGCGGTGGACGTGGCGGGGATAACGGCGACAGTGGCAGCCACATTGATGTGGCTGAAGCCGTGGCACCCGTAACCTCAACCGTGATCGGTTCCAGCGCCGTCGACTACTACGCCTAGCTCGCCCCCACTGTGGGAGCGAGCTTGCTCGCGAAGAACCTGAGAGCGCCGCGGGCTGTCAGGTTTTCCGCGATATCGTTAACGACCTTCGCGAGCAAGCTCGCTCCTACAGGGATGTGCCAGACAACTCTGGCATAACACTTGCTCTTGCCTTTCCGTAGATCTATGAATCCCCGAATAGTGACGGATTATTGGCATGGCGAAGAGCGACGACGCAGCAAAAGCACCCGCAGGCAAAGGTAAGCTCAAGCTTATTCTGTTGATAGTCCTGGGCCTGCTCCTGGCCATCGGCGCCTCGGTCGGCGGCACTTGGTACATCATGCACAGCAGTGCCAGCAAGCCGGCACCCGCCGCCGAAACCGCCAGTAACGTCAAGCAACCGGCAATCTTCGAGCCGATGCTTCCGGCCTTTGTCGCCAACTTCAATCAGAACGGCCGCCAACGCTACCTGCAGGTGAGCATCACCTTGCTGGCGCGTAATGCTTCGGACCTGGACGCCCTCAAGGTGCACATGCCGGTGATCCGTAACAACCTGGTGATGCTGTTCTCCAGCCAGAGCTTCGACACACTTGCCACCCCGGTGGGCCAGGAAATGCTGCGCCAGAAGGTCACGGCCAGCGTGCAGGAAGTGGCCCAGAAGGAACTCGGCAAAGTCGTGGTCGAGCAGGCGCTCTTCACTAACTTCGTATTGCAGTAGGATCACGACATGGCCGTGCAAGACCTGCTGTCCCAGGATGAGATCGACGCGCTGCTGCATGGCGTCGACGATGGTCTGGTACAGACCGAAATGGCTGCCGAGCCCGGCAGCGTCAAAAGTTATGACCTCACCAGCCAGGATCGTATCGTCCGTGGACGCATGCCGACCCTGGAGATGATCAACGAGCGTTTCGCCCGTTACACCCGTATCAGCATGTTCAACATGCTGCGTCGCTCGGCGGACGTGGCGGTGGGCGGCGTGCAGGTGATGAAGTTCGGTGAATACGTGCACTCGCTGTACGTGCCCACCAGCCTCAACCTGGTCAAGATCAAGCCGCTGCGCGGCACCGCGCTCTTCATCCTGGATGCCAAACTGGTGTTCAAGCTGGTGGACAACTTCTTCGGCGGCGACGGCCGTCACGCCAAGATCGAAGGCCGTGAGTTCACCCCGACCGAATTGCGGGTGGTGCGCATGGTGCTGGAGCAGGCCTTCATCGACTTGAAGGAAGCCTGGCAGGCGATCATGGAAGTCAATTTCGAGTACATCAACTCGGAAGTGAACCCGGCCATGGCCAACATCGTCGGCCCCAGCGAAGCCATTGTGGTGTCCACCTTCCACATCGAACTCGATGGCGGTGGCGGCGACCTGCACGTGACCATGCCGTACTCGATGATCGAGCCGGTGCGCGAGATGCTCGACGCCGGTTTCCAGTCCGACCTGGACGACCAGGACGAACGCTGGGTCAAGGCCTTGCGCGAAGACCTGCTGGATGTCGACGTTCCCCTGAGCGCCACCGTGGCCCGTCGCCAGTTGCGCCTGCGCGATATTTTGCACATGCAGCCGGGGGACATCATTCCCGTCGAATTGCCGGACGAGATGATCATGCGTGCCAACGGCGTGCCGTCATTCAAGGTCAAGCTCGGTTCCCATAAGGGCAACCTGGCTCTTCAAGTGGTCGAACCGATCAATCGTCGCTGATCAACATTAATTTCTGCTCCGCCGAGGACATGTAATGGCTACCGAACACGAAAACACTTCCGCCGAAGACCAGGCCCTGGCTGACGAATGGGCGGCTGCCCTGGAAGAAACCGGCGATGTCGGCCAGGACGATATCGATGCGCTGCTGGCCGCTGATGCCGCCACCGCGCCGGCCGGCAACCGCCTGCCGATGGAAGAGTTCGGCAGCGTGCCGAAGAACAACGACCCGGTGACCCTCGATGGCCCGAACCTGGATGTGATCCTCGACATTCCGGTGTCGATCTCCATGGAAGTCGGCAGCACCGAAATCAATATCCGTAACCTGCTGCAACTCAACCAGGGTTCGGTGATCGAACTGGATCGTCTGGCCGGTGAGCCGCTGGACGTGCTGGTCAATGGCACCCTGATTGCCCACGGCGAAGTGGTGGTGGTCAACGAGAAGTTCGGCATCCGCCTGACCGACGTGATCAGCCCGAGCGAACGCATCAAGAAGTTGCGCTGAGATGAAGTATTCGATGGCGGGACTGTTTCTGGCGCTGCCATTGAGCGCCCTGGCGGCTGAGCCGGTTGCGCAAGCCACTGCAGCCGCAACGCCGGTGGTGAGCAGCGGCATCGGCGGGCAATTGACCCAGTTGGTGCTGGGCCTGTTGCTGGTGGTGGGTTTGATCTTCGCATTGGCCTGGCTGCTGCGCCGCGTGCAGCGCGTGGGGCCGGGCAATGGTCAGGTGATCGAGATGATCGGTTCCCGCGCCCTCGGCCCGCGTGATCGGCTGGTGCTGGTGCAAGTGGGCGAGGAGCAGATCCTGCTGGGCATCACGCCCGGTCGCATCACCCCGCTGCACGTGCTCAAGACCCCGGTGAGCGTGGATCAGAGCCAGTCTGCCACGCCAGAATTCGCCCAACGCCTGATGGAGTTGCTGGGCAAGGATCAGAAGGATAAGAAGTAATGCGCGTTTTATTGACGCTCATGCTGTTGCTGGCCGCGCCACTGGCGTTTGGCGCCGACCCGTTGTCGATCCCGGCGATCACATTGGGCACCAACGCGGCCGGCGCGCAGGAGTATTCGGTCAGCCTGCAGATCCTGCTGATCATGACCGCGCTGAGCTTTATCCCGGCGTTTGTCATGCTGATGACCAGCTTCACGCGGATCATCATTGTGTTCTCGATCCTGCGCCAGGCCCTGGGCTTGCAGCAGACGCCGTCGAACCAGATCCTCACCGGCATGGCCTTGTTCCTGACGCTGTTCATCATGGCGCCGGTGTTCGACAAGGTGAACCAGCAAGCGCTGCAACCCTACCTGGCGGAGAAAATGACCGCCCAGGACGCCATCGATAAAGCCCAGGGCCCGATCAAGGACTTCATGCTGTCGCAAACCCGCTCCAGCGACCTTGAGCTGTTTATGCGCCTGTCCAAGCGCACCGACATTGCCACCCCGGATCAGGCGCCGCTGACCATCCTGGTGCCGGCATTTGTCACCTCCGAATTGAAAACCGCGTTCCAGATCGGCTTCATGATCTTCATCCCGTTCCTGATCATCGACCTGGTGGTGGCGAGCGTGCTGATGGCCATGGGTATGATGATGCTGTCGCCGCTGATCATCTCGTTGCCGTTCAAGATCATGTTGTTTGTGCTGGTGGACGGCTGGGCGCTGATTATCGGCACCCTGGCCGGCAGTTTCGGCGGGGTATAGCGCGATGACGCCAGAAGTCGCTGTCGATCTGTTCCGTGAAGCGCTGTGGCTGACCACCGTGATGGTCGCCGTGCTGGTCGTGCCGAGCCTGTTGGTGGGCCTGCTGGTGGCGATGTTCCAGGCCGCGACCCAGATCAACGAACAGACCTTGAGCTTTTTGCCGCGTTTGCTGGTGATGCTGGTCACCCTGATCGTGGCCGGCCCCTGGCTGGTACAGACCTTCATGGAATACATCCTGCAGTTGTACGGCAGTATTCCGCAGTTGATCGGCTGACCGGATGCAGTCGTTGCTGGCATTGACCGATACCCAGATCAGCACGTGGGTGGCGTCGTTCATCCTGCCGATGTTCCGCGTGACGGCGATGTTGATGGCCATGCCGGTGTTCGGTACCACCCTGGTGCCACGCCGCGTGCGCCTGTACTTCGCGGTGGCGATTACCGTGGTGATCGTGCCGGGGTTGCCGCCGATGCCCCCCGTCAATGCCATCGATCTCAGCGCGTTGCTGCTGATCGCCGAACAGATCCTGATCGGCGCGCTGATGGGCTTTTCCCTCACGCTGTTTTTCCAGGCCTTTGTGGTGGCCGGGCAGATCATCTCGATCCAGATGGGCATGGGCTTCGCCTCCATGGTCGACCCCACCAACGGCGTATCGGCGGCGGTGATCGGGCAATTCCTGACCATGCTGGTGACCTTGCTGTTCCTGGCGATGAACGGCCACCTCGTAGCCTTTGAAGTGATGACCGAAAGCTTCACCACCTTGCCGGTGGGCTCGGGGCTGGTGGTCAATCATTTCTGGGAGATCGTCGGGCGCCTGGGCTGGGTGTTCGGCGCGTCGCTGTTGCTGGTGTTGCCTGCGATTACCGCGTTGCTGGTGGTCAACATCGCGTTCGGCGTGATGACCCGTGCGGCGCCGCAGTTGAACATCTTCTCGATTGGTTTCCCGTTGACCCTGGTCTTGGGCATGGGGATTTTCTGGATCGGCCTGGCCGACATTCTCAATCAGTATCAACCGCTGGCGACTGACGCCTTGCAGTTCTTACGTGATCTGGCACGGGCGCGCTGAGCCATGGCCGAGAGCGAGAGTGGTCAGGACAAAACAGAAGACCCCACGGAGAAACGTAAAAAGGACTCCCGGGAAAAGGGCGAGATTGCGCGCTCCAAAGAACTGAACACCGTCGCCACCATGATGGCCGGCGCTGGCGCCTTGCTGATCTACGGCGGCGGCCTGGCGCTGGACTTGATGGAGTTGATGAAACACAACTTCACCTTGCCCCGCGACGTGCTGCTCAACCCTGACGCCATGGGCCAATACCTGCTGCACTCGGGCAAAATCGCGATCCTGGCGGTGCAGCCGATCCTGATCACTTTGCTGCTGGCCGCTCTGATCGGCCCGGTCGCCCTCGGTGGCTGGTTGTTCGCCGCCGGCAGCCTGGCACCCAAGTTCAGCCGCATGAACCCCGCCGCCGGGCTCAAGCGCATGTTTTCCACCAAGGCCTTGGTGGAACTGCTCAAGGCCCTGGCCAAATTTATCCTGATCCTGTTTGTAGCGCTGATGGTGTTGTCGTCCGACATCGACGACTTGCTGCGTATCGCCCACGAGCCGCTGGAGTCGGCGATCATCCACAGCGTGCAGGTGGTGGGCTGGAGCGCGCTGTGGATGGCGGCCGGGCTGATCATCATTGCCGCGGTGGATGCACCGATCCAACTGTGGGAAAGCCACAAGAAACTGCTGATGACCAAGCAGGAAGTGCGCGACGAACACAAAGACCAGGAGGGGCGTCCCGAGGTCAAGCAGCGTATTCGCCAACTGCAGCGTGAAATGTCCCAGCGCAAGATGATGGCTGCGGTGCCCGACGCCGACGTGGTCATCACCAACCCGACCCACT
This sequence comes from Pseudomonas sp. NS1(2017), assembly GCF_002269425.1. Taxonomy (NCBI): domain Bacteria; kingdom Pseudomonadati; phylum Pseudomonadota; class Gammaproteobacteria; order Pseudomonadales; family Pseudomonadaceae; genus Pseudomonas; species Pseudomonas sp. NS1(2017). The sequence goes on along the minus strand of NZ_CP022960.1, from coordinate 6,085,143 downwards.
ACGCCGTGGCGCTCAAGTACGACCCAGAGAAGGGCGGCGCGCCGATGTTGTTGGCCAAGGGCAGTGACTTTACTGCGTTGAAGATTCGTGAGATTGCGGTGGCCAACGACATCCTGTTGTTGGAATCGCCGGAACTGGCGCGCTCGATCTTCTATTCCACCGACCTGGACCAGGAAATCCCCGCCGGGCTCTACCTGGCCGTGGCTCAGGTGCTGGCGTATGTCTACCAGATTCGCCAGTACCGCGCGGGCAAGGGCAAGCGTCCGGATCCACTCAAGGATCTGCCGATTCCGCCGGAATTACGGCGGGATTCGTGAGGGTGCATGCGTGCGAGCCTGCATTGACCAGCCATTAAGCTTCAATGTTAGGCGGCATTGTGATTGTTTGAGCGACGGAAACTGTTAGTGACTACTTATGAATGAAAAAAGCCCCATGAGATAATAAATCATGGAGCTTTTTTTGAGCGCTTGTCTCGTGTGCGTCTTATAGGGCAACAACCGATACGCTACTACCTGTTTTGTTGCAAACGTAAGCGAATGCGCCGTTGCGGGTCACTGCGATGCCTTCTGGTGAAAGGAATCCAGGGATAGTGTCTACGATGGTGTCGCTGCTGGTATCAATAACTTTAACAGAGTTACCTCCGTGTTCAGAGATGTAAGCCCTTTCGGTGATAGGGTTCATTCCTATTCCCATCGGTATATTGAAGCCCGTCAGAGTTTTGGAAATTTTGTTGCTGGTCGAATCTAGTACAAGTACTGTATTTACAGTGTGGTTGAGCCCTGGGTTGGTTATGTACGCCTTGGGGGCATGAAAATTGTGCGGACTGAAGGCAATATCTCGAGGGTATGAGGTGCCGGAAATATCACCTATCAAACTTCCATTGCCTGTTGGGTTAATCATGGTTATGACGCTTTGCGATGGGGCGTAAAGCCTGGCGTCCCCGGGGGCAAAGGCCAATCCTGTTGGGTAAATGACTTTTAAACTGTTCAGTCGAGTGTAGGTGTTTGCGTCATGTACGTAGACAAAAGCGTCAAAGTTGCAAGATACATACATCTTTGTGCCGGTTTCATTGAAGGTGATGCCGAAAATTCGATTGAAGCCTGAAATGGTATTGATGATTTTGTTTGTTGCAGTGTCTACAACCGAGAGTGTTTTAGTGCCTAGATTACCTACAAAAAAACGTGTGCCATCAGGGTGAAGTGTCACTCTGTACGGGTTGCTAAATCCTGAAGTGGTGCCAACAACGTTGTTGGAGTGGGTGTCAATGATGGACACGGTATGGCTGTTGTAGTTAGTAACATAGGCTCGTGATTGATCGGCGTTGAATGCAACATGATGGGGGGCTGATCCAACCGTGATATTTTTAATGATCCCTTTGGCTCTTTTAATGATGTAAGGAGGCGCTTTCAAAGCCTGGGCTGAGTTTAGAAGGCCTGTGCCGTCGAGTGATACGCGCACGTCGATATTCAAGGGCGAGGCATCAGGAAGTGGGAGCAGATAACTCTGTGGGATAGGCTCATTGATTTGCTTGGCATTCGCTTCCGCAGGGCTGACGGGTGACCCGTTGCGAAGTAGGAAATCCGTGTCTGCGTCCAGCTTAATGTAGATCGCCTGTCCTGACCGCATAAACGGATAACGCAGGACTCTCACACTGTTGCTTAAGTGCGCATCGACTTGGTTCCCATGCGCTTCGGGTATCGATACGACTTGCAGTGCTGAGCTGGGGATGGGCTGAATTTCAAGGTCAAGTTCGTCGGAGAGGTGAGTAGCAGTGCCGCGTGTCACGTCATACTCCACGCGAACATGGTGACCTAGGTTCGCTGCCACAGCCTGATTAGTCACCACAAAGTCGACAAAGCCTGCACTGGCATTCCCTTGCTTGGGCGAAATTGTTGGGGTGCCGGCGCCATTCTTGCCTCTAAAGTACGGTTGAATGATGTCGGTGTTCAGCATGTTATATCTGACACGGAGGGTGAACACTGATGGGTAGGTGTCCCCGCTCACATGCAGTGGATTCATGGTGGCGCTCTCGCCAGGCACTACGACGGTCGCCTCCAGAATTTCTGATACGGGAAGAGCCAGCCGCGCCCCGACTGACATATCCACGGCATGTGAAAGGCGGTTACGTTCTCCCGGCTTACTCAATACGTAATAAATGGTCGCGGAGAAATTAAGGTTCGCCACGACAATTTCGCGGGGTACGTCGAAATACAAATCCACGCCCACCCAGAGACTCGTAATGGGGAACGGTTTGGACCAGCTACCACCAGGGGTAGAGCCTTCGAAGTAAAGGGTGACAGTACTCCCTATGGTAAAAGCTGTGTTGGCGGGGACGATGATTGTTGCGCCAAATAGACTCTTCGTCGGATCAAACACGTGATCCGGCGGCGGGGCCTCTTCAATGGTGACGGGCTTCATTGACGGCACGAGCGTGCCTACGTCAAAGTTAGCAGTCTGGGATGGCCGGGTTCCTTGCCCATTCGTTACCTCGTACCTGACGTCCAATGTCCCGCCTTCGAGTTTGGCAATATCGCCTTCGGGGCCGTTTTGGATATTGAAGATAATATTGCCTGTTCCGGCGGGACGCGGGCCTATTGGCCTAAAGTAATTTTTTCCATTGGGATAGGTGCCGAATAAGAGCAGCAATACTCTGTCAAACGGATCTTGCCCTGTGTAGGCGTTGATCCGGACAGTTACGGTGACAGAATCTGCTGGAATGTTACCCTCCGGGGCCTGAAGTATGGTCGCGGGAGGTAGAGCTACTGGGATGGAACTGCCGATCACGTCAAATACACTGACCCGTGAACGACGATTCGGGGTTTCACCTGCCCGTACGCGCTCGAAGCGAATACGCAGGCTACCCCCGACGAGTGCTTGAAGATCCTCGAAAGGTATAGGGATGTGTAAGTTGACAAAGATTGAGTTGATAGTGCCGAAATAATGCTTAACGACGAGCGAGCCATCCGCGGTATAACCTTCTGCGTGTACTTCGATATTATCGAATCTTAAGTACCCCCTGCCCGGTACATTGATGACAAGGGTTGCCGGGTCTCCGCCAAGCCAATTGATATCAATCTGACCCTCATCGTTTAGCTCTGCAATAAAAGGCGCATCTAGCAGTGGGTGAGGATTGCCAATCAGTGATTGAATAATCGTCACAGGGGACGGGGAAACAGTTTTGTTCTTGGCTTCATCAATCACAAAATACTGAGCGACGACATCCCCACTACCAATGTCGTTCCATTTGGTGTTGTAGACGGTTATGACGATTGGGTCGGAGCCAGAGGCTTCACCTTCGGTTACGGAGTGCTTAACTTCATGGCCATTGAGCAGCAACCAAATAGTGTCTCGGGCGGCCCAGTTATAGCGAGGTGATAATCCAGGCCGATTTGGATATTTACTGATGAAGACTTTGACACCCATTATCGCGTCTTCCGGGGTGACACCATCGTCGACAATGTGTTGTTCAAATTTGGGAGCGTCTAAATGCTCGTTGTAGGGTGTTGCATGGTCTGGATCTGGGCCGGCAGGTTCGTAGTCGTCGATAAAGAATTTGAATCTTTTAGTTTCCACTGAATTACCGCCCGGCGGTGTAACTCTGAAAAAACAGGGAAATACCTCGCCGTATTGCAACCAAGCTTCTGATATGTAAACAGGAATCGAGTGTCCTCCGTCGGCTTGAATATCTGAAACCGTCGTAAAGGTAGCTGGAATATCCGCGCTACCGAAAAAAATTTCGATGAAGTCATTTGCTGCCATGTCCAGATATGGGTTCAGGATACACAGCAGCCCTTTTTCCGGATCAATGTTCTTGGTCGCTTTGTTGATCGCGCCGTCATAGCCGATATAGGGTGCTGCGAGGCCCGGAATATAGAGTGCCAACTCTGAAAAGGGTACAGGGGTAATGTCTTCGGGTTGCTGGAGGTCGAATTCGTAAACATTCTCTAGCTGAGGGTGGGGTTGTGGACATTCAGGCTGCTCCACACTATTAGGGAGGTTTTTCATGGACGTGACCCTCTGGCGTCGTATTGGAGCCTTATTTCAGCCATAAAATATGAGCGCGAGTACCTGTGAAATTTGACAGTCCCGATCAATGGTCATTTGCCGCGTTGAGCTCTTCATAGACGAGCTCTAGAGGCTTTTAAAATTGGGGTGTACACGTCTCAAAGATGCACTGAGCAAGAGGGGATTCAACTCTGCAACAACCCGCCTAATTGGATTGCCCGAGAGGCATTTGTTTCTGAATTCGCCGAGGTTGGTGCGGTCGTTTTTCTGTTTATTCGCCGATCCGTACCAGAAACCGCCGGCTGGGTTTTACTTGGCATTGGCCTAGGTGTTGGCGTTTATCTATCCGGTTCGCCAGTACTGCACGGGCATAGAGCAAGCGGCCAGACCCGCTCAAAGACCTGCCGATTCCGCCGGAATTGCGCCGCGACTCCTGATTTTTTCTCCCTACCACTCGTCGTGAATGCCTGTCTACCTGTCAACTTTGACAGTAGCCAGAGGCGCGTTCTCGCAGTTTTATTGCAATCAGCACTGTACAAAGGTTGTAAATGAGATGCAGGGAGAGTGGTTTTGAAAGTGGTTAGAGGCACTGTCAAATCGTATGACCAGAAAACCCGAAAGGGTTTGATTATCCTGGTCGACGGTGAGGGCGAGGTGCGCGTGGATTTCAGTGAGTCGCCAGACATTAAGCTTGCCGTGGGTCAGCAGGTTGACGTCCTCCGTCGAATTCACGGACCCGATGCTGTCTATGCATCCTTGGTTTGTATTATCTCGTAGGTCAGGAGAACGACAATGGCAACAGGTAAAGTGAAGTGGTTCAACGCGGAGAAGGGGTTTGGGTTTATCACCCCGGACGACGGAAGCACTGATGTTTTTGTCCACTACAAGGCTATCCAGGGCAGTGGTTTCAGAAGCCTGGATGAGAATCAAAAGGTTGAGTACGAGATTACTCAAGGCCCAAAGGGCCTTCAGGCCGAGAACGTCCGCGTGCTGTGAGCTTCATGATCGTTCCCGCAGGGTGGTGCAGGAACGATCCGCCATCACGCCATCAAGCGCTCGCTGTCCTCCAGCACTCTGTCAGCCAGCAGCTTCGCCAGGCCAATCAACTGCGCAACGCCCAGCGCACCTTCGCGTTTTGTCCCGTCCAATTCAAACGCAAAATCACTCATCAGCGCCTCGGCCGAAGCGAGGGTTTCGGTGAGGTTGACCAGCAGGTCTTCGGTGTTGAGGTGGTCTGCGACGGTGAACAGGCTGATGGGGGGATTTGGGGTGGGTTTGATCATTGTGAAACTCCATTGGTAAGTGGAGCCGCCACTGATCGCCGCGACGCGATGGAGGGGGGCAGCTGTGCGCAGGTTCGCGGACCGGTTACCAATGGACCCGGCATACCCGAGGGTATCCCGCGCACAGCCACCATAAGGGCGCACAGTAGACGATAAAAAGGCGTCAACTGAAAGCGGACAATGGCGCTTTTGAGCATTGGTAAGCCGGGCCGCGACGCCCGCCCACTGCGTTTGCAGCGGTGTACGGAGACTAGAGAGCGGCTTTCCTAGGGGCAACCCCAAAACCTTGTCGGAAATTTCCTCGGTAGCGGCCGGTGAACACAAATCCAAAATGTGGGAGCGGGCTTGCTCGCCAAAGCGGACTATCAGTCGCCGAATGTGCTGTCTGACCCACCGCTTTCGCGAGCAAGCCCGCTCCTACAGTTGAATTGATTTACAACCTGCTTGCTTGGTCGCTTGGGAGGTCATCGAAGGGCCAAAGCAAAAGTTGGAAGGCTTCTTGCAATACCGCCTGCAAGACGCCCAACCGCGTCAAAACTTTGCTTCAAAGGACACGAGGAATACCGGTGGTGGATCGCTCTCAAATGCTCGGCAACGCCCGCAGCACCCTGACTGACCTCTCGCGAGGCAATCTGGGTGTGCCGTTGTTGTTGCTGGTGATGCTGGCAATGATGATGTTGCCGATGCCGCCGTTCCTGCTGGACGTGTTCTTTACCTTCAACATTGCCCTGTCCGTTGTGGTGCTGCTGGTCTGCGTGTACGCCCTGCGGCCGTTGGATTTCGCGGTATTCCCGACCATTCTGCTGGTGGCGACCCTGCTGCGCCTGGCGCTGAACGTGGCGTCGACGCGTGTGGTCATGCTCCACGGCCAGGACGGCCATGCCGCTGCCGGTAAGGTGATCCAGGCCTTCGGTGAGGTGGTGATCGGCGGTAACTACGTGGTCGGTATCGTGGTGTTCGCGATCCTGATGATCATCAACTTCGTGGTGGTGACCAAGGGCGCCGGGCGGATTTCCGAGGTGAGCGCGCGGTTTACCCTCGACGCGATGCCCGGCAAACAGATGGCCATCGACGCCGACCTCAACGCCGGCCTGATCGACCAGAACCAAGCCAAATCACGCCGCCTGGAAGTGGCCCAGGAAGCCGAGTTCTACGGCTCCATGGACGGTGCCAGCAAATTCGTGCGCGGTGACGCCATCGCCGGCCTGCTGATCCTGTTCATCAACCTGATCGGCGGCATGGCAGTCGGTATCTTCCAGCACGGCATGACCTTCGGCGATGCGGGCAAGGTCTACGCCTTGCTGACCATCGGTGACGGTTTAGTGGCGCAATTGCCATCACTGTTGTTATCGACAGCAGCGGCCATCATGGTGACCCGTGCTTCGGGCTCCGAAGACATGGGCAAGCAGATCAGTCGGCAGATGTTCGCATCGCCCAAGGCGTTGGCCGTGGCGGCGGGCATCATGGCGATCATGGGTATCGTGCCGGGCATGCCGCACGTGTCATTCCTGAGCATGGCGGCCCTGGCCGGCGGCGCTGCGTACCTGTTCTGGAAAAAGCAGAATCAGGTCAAAGTCATCGCCCAGCAGGAGATCGCCCGCCAGCAGGAACTGCTGCCATCCCCGGCCCGCGCCCAGGAAACCAAGGAGCTTGGCTGGGATGATGTGACCCCGATCGACATGATCGGCCTGGAAGTCGGCTACCGCCTGATCCCGCTGGTGGATCGCAACCAGGGCGGCCAATTGCTTGCGCGGATCAAGGGCGTGCGTAAAAAACTGTCGCAGGACCTGGGCTTCTTGATGCCCACCGTGCACATCCGCGACAACCTCGATCTGGCGCCGAGTGCTTATCGCCTGACCCTGATGGGCGTGATCCTGGCCGAAGCCGAGATCTACCCGGACCGCGAACTGGCGATCAACCCAGGGCAGGTGTTCGGCAGCCTCAACGGCATCACCGCCAAAGATCCGGCTTTTGGCCTGGACGCGGTGTGGATCGAAATCAGCCAGCGCAGCCAGGCGCAATCCCTCGGTTACACCGTGGTGGACGCCAGCACTGTGGTCGCAACTCACCTCAACCAGATCCTGTACAAACACTCCCACGAGCTGATTGGCCACGAGGAAGTCCAGCAATTGATGAGTTTGCTCGGCAAAGCGTCGCCAAAACTCGCCGAAGAGCTGGTGCCAGGCATTCTGTCGCTCTCGCAGTTGCTCAAGGTGTTGCAGGCGCTGTTGGCCGAACAGGTGCCGGTACGCGATATCCGCAGCATTGCCGAGGCCATCGCCAACAATGCCGCCAAGAGTCAAGATACTGCCGCCCTGGTGGCTGCGGTGCGCGTCGGATTGTCGCGTGCAATCGTCCAAAGCATTGTAGGGCTTGACTCCGAGCTGCCTGTGATCACCTTGGAACCCAGGTTGGAACAAATATTGCTCAATAGTATTCAGAAGGCAGGACAAGGCCAGGAAGAGGGCGTTCTGCTGGAGCCAAGCATGGCTGAGAAGCTGCAGCGTTCGTTGATTGACGCCGCACAGCGCCAGGAAATGCAGGGCCAACCGGTGATCCTGCTGGTGGCAGGCCCCGTCCGGGCGATGTTGTCGCGGTTTGGGCGTTTGGCAGTACCGAATTTGCACGTTTTGGCTTATCAGGAAATTCCTGACAACAAGCAAGTGACTATCGTCGCGACAGTAGGGCCCAACGGCTGAGGGTAGTGGGTTATGCAAGTTAAGCGTTTTTTCGCCGCCGATATGCGTCAGGCCATGAAACTGGTGCGTGACGAGCTGGGCGCCGACGCCGCGATTATCGGAAACCGTCGTATTGCCGGCGGTGTCGAGCTGACGGCTGCCCTGGATTACACCCCCCAGGCCCTGGCGCCACGCGTGCCGAACATGGAACTCGAAGACGAGCTGCGCAAGACCGCCTCGCGCATCGTTTCGGCCCAGGCTGAACTGAGCATGCGCGGCGACAGCGATGCCACCACCAATCGCCAGTTGTTCGCCGGCTTGCCGCTGACGGCTGCCGAGCCGCTGGTCGAGCCGACATTCAAAGAACCGCCGCGTCCTGCTGCGCCAACCCCGGCGCCTGCGGTTGACCAGCGTGTGTTCGACTCGATGCGCTTTGAACTCAATGGCCTGCGTGAACTGCTGGAAGTGCAGTTGGGCTCGCTGGCCTGGAACCAGCTGCAGGGCAGCAAGCCGCAACAGGCCAACCTGTGGCGTCGGCTGCAGCGCATCGGCCTGTCTGGCCCGTTGTCCCGCGACCTGTTGGCTCTGACCACTGAAATCGACGAGCCTCGCCAGGCCTGGCGCATGTTGCTGGCTCATTTGGCGCGGATGATCGTTACCCCGGAAATCGAACCCCTGGAAGAGGGCGGTGTGATTGCCATGGTCGGCCCTGCCGGCATGGGCAAGACCACCACCCTGGCCAAGCTGGCCGCCCGCTACGTCCTCAAATACGGCGCGCAGAATATCGCGCTGGTGAGCATGGACAGCTACCGTATTGGTGCCCAGGAGCAGCTCAAGACCCTGGGCCGCATTCTCAATGTGCCGGTGACTCACGTCGACCCGGGCCAGTCCCTGGCCAATGCCCTCGACCCACTGCTGCGCAAACGCGTGGTATTGATCGATACCGCCGGCCTGCAAGCCAGCGACCCGGCATTGCGCATGCAACTGGAAAGCCTGGCCGGGCGTGGCATCAAGTCGAAGAATTACCTGGTGCTTGCAACCACCAGCCAGAAACAGGTTCTTACCGCTGCGTATCACAGCTACAAACGCTGCGGCCTGGCCGGTTGCATCCTCACCAAGCTCGATGAAACCGCGAGCCTGGGCGAGGTGCTGAGCCTGGCCATCAGTCATGAATTGCCGGTCGCCTACCTGACCGACGGGCCGCGGATCCCGGATGATCTGCATCTGCCGCGCCGTCATCAGTTGGTCAGCCGTGCAGTCAGCGTGCAAATGCAAGAAGAGCCTAGCGAGGAAGCGATGGCCGATATGTTCGCCGACCTTTACCACAACCCGGCAAAACGGGTCGGTTGAGGCAGGATGAACACCGTGAAATGTATCTACATCGATGGTCTGCAAGCGATTCACGCGGCCAAGCCATGTAGCCTGCGTCTAAGCAAGACAAGGTAAAGAAATAAAATGGGCAGCATGCATCCCGTACAGGTGATCGCGGTGACCGGCGGCAAAGGTGGCGTCGGGAAAACTAACGTGTCAGTGAATTTGTCCCTGGCCCTGGCAGAGCTTGGCCGTCGTGTCATGCTGCTGGATGCTGACCTGGGGCTGGCGAACGTCGACGTTCTGCTGGGGCTGACGCCCAAACATACCCTGGCCGATGTGATCGAAGGCCGCTGTGAGCTGCGCGATGTGCTGCTGCAGGGCCCCGGTGGCATTCGTATCGTGCCGGCCGCCTCCGGCACCCAGAGCATGGTGCACCTGAGCCCGGCGCAGCATGCCGGCCTGATCCAGGCTTTCAGTGATATCGGCGACAACCTCGACGTGCTGGTGATCGACACCGCCGCCGGGATCGGCGAGTCCGTGGTCAGCTTCGTGCGCGCCGCGCAGGAAGTGTTGCTGGTGGTCTGCGATGAACCCACCTCGATCACCGACGCCTACGCCCTGATCAAACTGCTTAACCGTGACTACGGCATGAACCGTTTCCGCGTCCTGGCCAACATGGCCCAGAGCCCGCAGGAAGGGCGCAACCTGTTCGCCAAGTTGACCAAGGTCACGGATCGCTTCCTCGATGTCGCCTTACAATACGTCGGCGCAGTTCCCTACGACGAGTGTGTGCGCAAGGCTGTGCAAAAGCAGCGTGCAGTCTACGAAGCGTTCCCTCGTTCCAAATGCGCATTGGCGTTCAAGGCTATTGCTCAGAAGGTCGATACCTGGCCGTTGCCTGCCAACCCGCGGGGGCATCTGGAGTTTTTCGTCGAGCGATTGGTGCATCAGACGAGTGCAGGACCCGTGCTATGACAGCAACCGGCTACAACGCGTACAAGAAGTCTGCCCGTGACAGTCAGGGCGAGTTGATCGAGCGCTACGCGCCCTTGGTCAAGCGCATTGCCTATCACTTGCTGGCACGCCTGCCCGCCAGCGTTCAGGTCGAAGACCTGATCCAGGCGGGCATGATCGGCCTGCTTGAAGTGTCGACCAAATACGACGCGAGCAAGGGTGCGAGTTTCGAAACGTACGCGGGTATCCGTATCCGTGGCGCGATGCTTGATGAGGTACGTAAAGGTGACTGGGCGCCGCGTTCGGTGCATCGCAATACGCGCATGGTCAGTGATGCAATTCGCGCAATTGAAGCAAAAACCGGTCGCGACGCTAAAGATCACGAAGTTGCGGCCGAACTCCAATTGAGTCTCGACGATTACTACGGGATTTTGAACGATACCTTGGGCAGCCGCCTGTTCAGTTTCGACGACCTGTTGCAGGACGGCGAACACGAAGGCCTGCACGAGGACGGCGCGAGCGCTCATATGGAGCCATCGCGTGACCTGGAAGATGAGCGTTTCCAGGGGGCGTTGGCGGATGCGATTGCCAATTTGCCGGAGCGTGAGCGACTGGTGTTGGCGCTGTACTACGACGAAGAGCTGAACCTCAAGGAAATCGGTGAGGTCCTGGGGGTCAGCGAGTCGCGGGTCAGCCAGTTGCACAGCCAGTGCGCAGCCCGCTTGCGGGGGCGTTTGGGAGAGTGGCGAGCGCGCTGACAGGCAGTGTGGGGACACTGCAGACGATACCGCGAGGGCCTGGCCTTTGCGGGTTCGACCCGTGGTGCCCCGGCAGTCCTTTTTGTGTAATGCCTGTTGATTGAAATGGCGCGTCCAGGTGCTGGGCGCGTTTAAGACTGCTTGGAGGTCGAATTGGACAAGAACATGAAAATCCTCATCGTTGATGACTTCTCAACGATGCGGCGGATCATAAAAAACCTGTTGCGTGACCTTGGGTTCACTAACACGGTCGAGGCGGATGACGGCATTACGGCGATTCCGATCCTCAACAGCGGCAGCATCGACTTTCTGGTAACGGACTGGAACATGCCGGGCATGACCGGTATCGACTTGCTACGCCATGTGCGCGCTGACGAAAAGCTGCGCAGCCTGCCTGTGCTGATGGTAACCGCCGAAGCCAAGCGTGAGCAGATCATCGAAGCCGCCCAAGCCGGGGTAAACGGTTACGTGGTCAAGCCATTCACTGCACTGGCCTTGAAAGAGAAGATCGAGAAAATCTTCGAACGCATCCACGGCTAATGCCATCGCGGGGGAGCTATGGAGCATAAAGAAACGTCACAGGGAGACTTCGAGTCGACCCTGAAAAAGCATGCTCACCAGTTGGTCGACAGCCTTGAAAAAGGCCAGTTCGGCGACGCGGTGCAGTTAATCCATGAGCTCAACCAGACCCGTGACCGCGGCCTGTACCAGGAAGTGGGCAAGCTCACACGTGAGCTGCACAGTGCGATCGTCAATTTCCAGATTGACCCGCATATGCCCCAGGCCGAGGAAATCTCTCAGATCACCGATGCCACCGAACGCCTGTCCTATGTGGTCAGGCTGACTGAGGCGGCGGCCAACCGCACCATGGACCTGGTGGAAAACGCCACGCCCCTGGTCAACGGCATGGCCAACGAGGCCCAGGCCCTGAGCAACGACTGGGGCCGTTTCATGCGCCGCGAAGTGGGCGCAGAAGAGTTTCGTGAATTGGCGCGTCGGGTCGAAGGGTTCTTGTCACGCAGCGAGCAGGAAAACCGCACGGTTTCCAGCAACCTCAACGACATTCTGCTCGCCCAGGATTACCAGGACCTCACCGGTCAGGTGATCAAGCGTGTGACCCAGTTGGTCACCGAAGTGGAAAGCAACTTGCTCAAATTGGTGCTTATGGCAGGCCAGGTTGACCGTTTTGCCGGTATTGAACATGACCGCGAAGCGATCCTCTCGGAAAAAGATCCAAAAAAACATCTCGCCAAGGGTGAAGGTCCGCAGATTCATGCCGATAAACGTGAAGACGTCGTATCGGGTCAAGATGATGTCGATGACCTGTTATCCAGTTTAGGCTTCTAAGGAGCACCCACATGAGCTTCGGCGCCGATGAAGAAATCCTTCAGGATTTCCTTGTAGAGGCCGGCGAAATTTTAGAGCAGTTGTCCGAGCAACTGGTCGAGCTGGAAAGCCGACCGGATGATGCGAACCTGCTCAATGCAATTTTTCGCGGTTTTCACACTGTAAAAGGGGGCGCCGGCTTCCTCCAGCTCCATGAGCTGGTGGAGTGCTGCCACATCGCCGAGAACGTGTTCGACATCCTGCGCAAGGGTGAGCGTCACGTTGATTCGGAATTGATGGACGTGATTCTCGAGGCACTGGATGCGGTCAACGGCATGTTCAGCGAGGTGCGCGACCGTGCACCGATCACTGCTGCCACCCCGGAACTGCTGGCCGCCCTGGCGCGCCTGGCGGAACCCGCCGACACCTCGGCAGCGCCTGTGGTCGAGGCGGCGCCCGAGCCTGTGGCCGAAGCCGAACCGGATGTGACCGACAGCGAGTTCGAACAGTTGCTCAACTCCCTCAGTGCCGTGAAGGCTGAGGCTGAGGCACCCAAGGCGCCCGTCGCTGCGCCAACCAGCGAAGACATCACCGACGCTGAGTTCGAATCCCTGCTCGACCAATTGCATGGCAAAGGCCAGTTTGCAGCGGACGCCGTGGCACCTGCCGCTGCGCCCGAAGCGCCTGCGGCTAATGCCAACACCGACATTACCGACGACGAATTCGAAGCGTTGCTCGACCAACTGCATGGCAAGGGCACCTTCGTGGCCGACGCCTTGCCGGAAGTCGCCGCCACGGCCGCAGCGCCTGCCGCGGCCAGTGCAGCACCGGCCGGCGACGGCCTGATCTCCGATCACGAGTTTGAATCGCTGCTGGACGAGTTGCACGGCAAGGGCAAGTTCAGCGAAGTGGCCCCGGCCGCTGCTGCTGTTGCCACGGCTGCACCGGTTGCCGCCAAAGCCGCTACGCCGGCTCCGGCCGCCAAGCCTGCACCTGCAGCGGCTCCTGCTCCGGCGCGTGCCGCCGCCGCACCGGTGGCCGAGAAGTCCGCCAGTGAAGCCGAAACCACCGTACGGGTGGATACCGCACGCCTGGACGACATCATGAACATGGTCGGCGAACTGGTACTGGTGCGTAACCGCCTGGTGCGCCTGGGCCTGAGCAGCGGCGATGAAGCCATGCAAAAGGCCGTGTCGAACCTCGACGTGGTCACCGCCGACCTGCAAACCGCGGTGATGAAAACCCGGATGCAGCCGATCAAGAAAGTCTTCGGCCGCTTCCCGCGCCTGGTTCGCGACCTCGCGCGCCAGTTGAAGAAAGAAATAAACCTGGAACTGGTGGGTGAAGAAACCGACCTCGACAAGAACCTCGTCGAGGCCCTGGCCGACCCGCTGGTCCACTTGGTGCGCAACGCCGTCGACCACGGCGTGGAAACCCCGGAAGAACGCGAAGCCTCGGGCAAGTCCCGCAACGGCAAAGTGATCCTGGCGGCGGAGCAAGAAGGCGACCATATCCTGCTGTCGATCACTGACGACGGCAAAGGCATGGACCCGACCATCCTGCGTAACATCGCGGTCAAGCGTGGCGTGATGGACAAGGACGCCGCCGATCGCCTGACCGACACCGAGTGCTACAACCTGATCTTCGCCCCGGGCTTCTCGACCAAGACCGAGATTTCCGACGTGTCCGGCCGTGGCGTCGGCATGGACGTGGTGAAGACCAAGATCAGCCAGCTCAATGGCTCGATCAACATCTACTCGACCAAGGGCCAGGGCTCGAAGATCGTGATCAAGGTGCCGTTGACCTTGGCGATCATGCCGACCCTGATGGTGATGCTGGGCAACCAGGCGTTCGCCTTCCCGCTGGTCAACGTCAACGAGATCTTCCACCTCGACCTGTCGCGCACCAACGTGGTGGACGGCCAGGAAGTGGTGATCGTGCGCGACAAGGCGTTGCCCCTGTTCTACCTCAAGCGCTGGCTGGTGGCATCGGCCAAGCATGAAGAGCAGCGCGAGGGCCATGTGGTGATTCTCTCCGTGGGCACCCAGCGCATCGGCTTTGTCGTCGATCAACTGGTGGGCCAGGAAGAAGTGGTCATCAAGCCTTTGGGCAAAATGCTGCAGGGAACCCCGGGCATGTCGGGTGCGACCATCACCGGTGACGGTCGGATCGCGCTGATTCTCGATGTTCCGAGCATGCTCAAGCGTTACGCCGCTCGGCGTATTTGATTCTGGTGGGGCAGGGCGGTAGTGCCCGCCCCGCCTAACGGAGTGTTTATGGCAGTCAAGGTCCTGGTGGTGGACGATTCGGGTTTCTTCCGCCGCCGCGTCTCGGAAATTCTTTCCGCCGATCCAACGATCCAGGTGGTCGGCACGGCCACCAACGGCAAAGAGGCGATTGATCAAGCCATTGCGTTGAAACCGGACGTGATCACCATGGATTACGAGATGCCGATGATGGATGGCATCACCGCAGTCCGGCACATCATGCAACGCTGTCCAACCCCGGTATTGATGTTCTCCTCGCTGACCCACGAAGGCGCCCGGGTCACCCTGGATGCCCTGGACGCCGGCGCGGTGGACTTCCTGCCGAAGAATTTCGAAGACATCTCGCGCAACCCCGAGAAGGTCAAGCAACTGCTGTGCGAGAAAGTGCACAGCATTTCGCGCAGTAACCGTCGTAGCTTGTTCAGCGCGCCCGCGCCGACGCCTGCACCGGTTGCGGCACCGGCTGCGCCGACGTCATCGTTTGCTCGCCCAGCGCCAGCACCGATTGCACGGCCTGCCGTGGCGCCGGTTCGCGCCGCTGCGCCTGCCACTGCCCATTCGCCTGCGCCGAAACGCAAAGCCTACAAGCTGGTGGCTATCGGCACGTCCACGGGCGGCCCAGTGGCCCTGCAACGCGTGTTGACCCAACTGCCGGCCAACTTCCCGGCACCGATCGTGTTGATCCAGCACATGCCTGCCGCCTTCACCAAGGCGTTCGCCGAACGCCTGGACAAGCTGTGCCGCATCAGCGTCAAGGAAGCCGAGGATGGCGACATCCTGCGTCCTGGCCTGGCGTTGCTGGCGCCGGGTGGCAAGCAAATGATGGTGGACGGGCGTGGCGCGATCAAAATCCTGCCGGGCGACGAGCGCCTGAACTACAAGCCGTGCGTGGATATCACCTTCGGTTCGGCAGCCAAGTCCTACGGCGACAAAGTTCTGGCGGTGGTGCTCACCGGTATGGGCGCCGACGGCCGTGAGGGCGCGCGCCTGCTCAAGCAGGGCGGCAGCGCCATCTGGGCCCAGGACGAAGCCAGCTGCGTGATCTATGGCATGCCCATGGCCATCGTCAAGGCCGACCTGGCTGACGCCGTCTACAGCCTGGACGACATTGGCAAGCATCTGGTGGAGGCCTGCCTCTGATGGATGTCTTGAGCCTGATCGGTATCATCATGGCGTTTGTCGCGATCATTGGCGGCAACTACCTGGAAGGTGGTCACCTCGGCGCCCTGGCCAACGGCCCGGCGGCTCTGATCGTGATCGGCGGCACCGTGGGCGCGGCGTTGCTGCAGTCGCCCATGAGCTCCTTCAAGCGCGCCATGCAGATCCTTATCTGGATCATTTTCCCGCCGCGTGTCGACTTGCCGGGTGGCATCGACCGTGTGGTCAACTGGAGCCTCACCGCCCGCAAGGAAGGCCTGCTGGGCCTGGAAGGCGTGGCCGATGCCGAGCCCGACAGCTACGCGCGCAAAGGCCTGCAATTGCTGGTCGATGGCGCCGAACCGGAAGCGATCCGCAGCATCCTGGAAGTGGATTTCTACACCCAGGAAAGCCGCGACATCAACGCCGCCAAAGTCTACGAAAGCATGGGCGGCTACGCGCCGACCATCGGCATCATCGGTGCGGTGATGGGCTTGATCCACGTGATGGGCAACCTGGCCGACCCTTCGCAACTGGGCAGCGGCATTGCCGTGGCGTTTGTCGCCACGATCTATGGCGTGGCCAGTGCCAACCTGGTGTTGTTGCCGGTGGCGAGCAAGCTCAAATCGATTGCCCTGCGCCAGTCGCGTTACCGCGAAATGTTGTTGGAAGGTATTTTGTCGATTGCCGAGGGCGAGAACCCGCGTTCCATCGAATTGAAGCTCCAGGGCTTCATGGATTGATGAACATGCACCTTGTAGGAGCGAGCTTGCTCGCGAAAATCGTCAACGATAACCCCGGCATGCTGGATGAGCGCGGTGTTCTCGGGTTTTTCGCGAGCAAGCACGCTCCTACAGGTGATTTGTGTTGCTGGGGGTATTGCCTGTGAGCCGTCGCCGTCGCGAGCCTGAAGAACACGTCAACCATGAGCGCTGGCTGGTGTCCTACGCGGACTTCATCACCTTGCTGTTCGCGTTTTTCGTGGTGATGTACTCGATCTCGTCGATCAACGAAGGCAAGTACAAGGTCATTTCCCAGGCACTGATCGGCGTGTTCAACGACGCCGACCGCTCGCTTAAGCCGATCCCGATCGGTGAAGAGCGGCCCAAGACCGTGACCCCGGCCAAGCCGCTGGTCAACGACAGCGATGAAACTGCTGCCGGTGTGGGTGGCACCAGCGATCCGCTGAAAAGCATCGCCGATGACATCAGCGCAGCGTTTGGCGACCTGATCAGCTCCAACCAGATGACCGTGCGGGGCAACGAGTTGTGGGTGGAGATCGAGCTTAATTCCAGCCTGTTGTTCGCCAGCGCCGACGCGTTGCCGAGCGACCAGGCGTTTACCATCATCGACAAGGTGGCGGCGATTCTCAAGCCGTTTGAAAATCCGATCCATGTCGAAGGTTTCACCGACAATTTCCCGATCAGTACCGCGCAGTACCCGACCAACTGGGAGCTGTCCTCGGCCCGTGCCTCAAGCATCGTGCGCATGCTGGCGATGCAGGGTGTGAACCCGGGGCGCCTGGCGTCGGTGGGGTATGGCGAGTTCCAGCCGGTGGCCAATAACGCCACGGTAGAGGGCCGCGCGAAGAACCGCCGGGTGGTGTTGGTAGTGTCGCGCAACCTGGATGTGCGGCGTAGCCTGACCGGCACCGGTACCGCCAATGCAACACCGGATGCCGCCTTGAAGCGGGCTGGCACACAAACTGCACCGCCCCCTGTAAAACCGCCGGTTCGTCAGAGCGCCGTCAATTCTCCGTCGCCGGCTCAATAACCTTATGCAATGTCTCGGTCGCGCCTGTGCCTGCCGGGAGGAACCAACCGAATGAGAGTCTGGGCAGTTGCCAATCAAAAAGGTGGGGTCGGCAAGACCACCACGTCCATCGCCTTAGCCGGCTTGCTGGCCGAGGCGGGCAAGCGCGTGGTCGTGGTGGACCTGGACCCTCACGGCTCCATGACCAGCTATTTCGGCTACGACCCGGATGCGCTGGAACACAGCAACTACGACCTGTTCCTGCACAAGGGCAGCGTGCCGGCTGATCTGCCGGGGCAACTGCTGCTGCCCACCAGCAACGAAAGCATTTCCCTGCTGCCGTCCAGCACCGCCCTGGCCACCCTTGAGCGTCAGTCGCCGGGGCAGAGCGGGTTGGGCCTGGTGATCGCCAAGACCCTGGCGCAACTGTGGCAGGACTTCGACTACGCCATCATCGACAGCCCGCCGTTGCTGGGCGTGTTGATGGTCAACGCGTTGGCGGCGAGCCAGCAGTTGGTGATCCCGGTGCAGACCGAACACCTGGCCGTCAAAGGCCTGGAGCGCATGGTCAGCACCCTGGCGATGATCAACCGTTCGCGCAAACAAGCGCTGCCGTTCAGCATCGTGCCGACCTTGTTCGACCGCCGCACCCAGGCGTCCCTCGGCACCCTGCGCGTGTTGCGCGATGCCTACCCGGACACCATCTGGAACGGCTACATCCCGGTGGACACGCGCCTGCGTGACGCCAGCCGTGCGGGCCTTGCGCCGTCGCAGTTCGACCCGAAAAGCCGTGGTGTGCTCGCCTACCGCGCGTTGCTCAAGCACCTGTTGTCGCAGCAGCTTGTGGCGCAGGTGGCGTGATGAACCGTCCTGTCGAACTCAAGACCCGGCCGCAACTGGCACTTGAATCCTATCTGGATGCCCTGCTGCAGGATGCGACCGCCGAAGAACTGCCGGAACCGATCCTGGTGTTGGAACCGGCTGTTGAACCCGAAGCCGCGCTGGATGAATTCCAGTTGGCGGTGCTGGAAGAACAAGCCCGCGATGCGCAGGTCGTAGTGCCGATTACGCCGGCAGTGGTCTCGCCCGTGGTGGTTGCCCCTGCTCCTGTCGTTGTCGAGCCAGTGGTGGAAGTGCACCTGCCGCCGAGTATTACGCCGCCGCCAGTCACCGGTGACGGTCGCCCGAGCTGGGCAGCCGAACCGTTTGAATGCCTGTTGTTCGACGTCGCCGGCTTGACCCTGGCAGTGCCGTTGGTGTGCCTGGGCTCGATCTATTCCCTGGAAGGCCAGGAGTTGACACCGCTGTTCGGGCAACCGGAGTGGTTCCTCGGCATCCTGCCCAGCCAGGCCGGCAACCTCAAGGTCCTGGATACCGCGCGCTGGGTCATGCCCGACCGCTACCGCGACGATTTCCGCCAGGGCCTGCAATACGTGATTTCGGTGCAGGGCTACGAGTGGGGGCTGGCGGTGCATCAAGTCAGCCGCTCGTTGCGCCTGGACCCGAACGAAATCAAATGGCGCAGCCACCGCGGCCAACGGCCTTGGCTGGCAGGCACCGTGATCGAACACATGTGCGCGTTGCTCGACGTCGCCGAACTGGCCGAGTTGATCGCCAGTGGCGCGGTCAAGGCGATGCCGGTCACCAAACGCAGTTGATTGAACAATAAGGGCCGTATGTGAATGCGGTCAGCGAAGCACACACGCCGTGTAAACGGCATTTGAAGGGGTCAGGGGTATGAATAAGTCAGCGTCCGCACAAGGTTTGGATGATCCGATCCTGCAATGGGTGACCTTCAAACTGGACAACGAGTCCTATGGCATTAACGTGATGCGCGTGCAGGAAGTGCTGCGCTACACCGAGATCGCACCGGTGCCGGGTGCGCCAAGCTACGTGCTGGGCATCATCAACCTGCGCGGCAACGTGGTGACGGTGATCGACACCCGTCAACGTTTCGGCCTGGTGCCGACTGAAGTCAACGACAACACGCGTATCGTCATCATCGAGGCCGACAAGCAAGTGGTCGGGATCATGGTCGACAGCGTGGCCGAAGTGGTTTACCTGCGTCAGTCGGAAGTTGAGACCGCGCCGAACGTGGGTAACGAAGAGTCCGCCAAGTTCATCCAGGGCGTGTGCAACAAGAACGGCGAGCTGCTGATTCTGGTTGAGCTGGACAAGATGATGAGCGAAGAAGAATGGTCGGAACTGGAGAGCATCTGATTGTTCCTTGAGGCCGCGGTGATTGTCCTGGCCCTGTTGTGGGCTGGGACTTTGGCATTTCTGTTGCGCTTTGTGCGTCAGCAGCGTGAACTGTTGTTGCAGCAGGCTGAGCGTGATGCTCTGCGTGATCGGCGGGTGCTGGAGTTGGTGAAGCGGGTTGATCACTTTCAGCAGAGTGCGGTGAAGGTCGGGGATGAGGTGCATGAATTGCGCGCAATTGTCGGGCCGTTGCCTGACAAACTGGCGCAGATTGAGCAGCGGGATCCTTCGAGTCTTTCGTTTGCCCAGGCCGCCAAGTTGGTGGGGATGGGGGCTACGGTGGATGAGCTTACTCAGTCGTGTGGGTTGACGCAGGCTGAGGCGCAATTGATGAGTAAGCTTCACAAGAGTTGACTGGGTACATATCCGTTATTTAGGTAACGGCCGCCTATGGTTCCGCTCTTACAGCGGGTCACTTTTTGAAGAGCGCAAAAAGTAACCAAAAACGCTTCGCCCCAACACTCGGCACCTCGCCTAGGCTCGGTGTGCCCTCACTCCGGCTTTGGAGCGTGGGCCGCCGCGATGGGCCATCCTTGGCCCAGCGCGGCTAACCCGGCGTCCTGCCGGGTTACCCAC
>NZ_CP022960.1:5861543-6064734 GCF_002269425.1 Pseudomonas sp. NS1(2017) | reverse complement strand
CCCCCCAAATCACTGTCGGATTACGGGCACACCGAGCCTAGGCGAGGTGCCGAGTGTTGGGGCAAGAGCCCTTTGGTTACTTTGGGGCTCTTTTCCAAAGTGACCCGCCGTAAGGGCGGAACCAATATCAGCCGTTGCCAAAAAAATGGATATGCCCCCAGTAAACCAAACCCCCTCCCCAAAGGTCCCATCCTCCAAGCACCTTTGAATCCTGGAGTAACCCACCAATGACCACCCCCAAAGCCCTGTTGATCCTCCACGGCAAGCAAGCCCTCAACGAGGACGTCCGCACCGCCGTGCAGGCACGGCGCGAGCAGGGCGGCGAGTTGGCGGTGCGGGTCACCTGGGAAGGCGGCGACGCCCAACGCCTGGTCAACGAAGCCCTGGCCGACGGCTACACCCACATCATCGCCGGCGGCGGCGACGGCACCTTGCGCGACGTCGCCGAAGCCATGGCCCAAGCCAAGACCGACGCCAGCCTGGTGCTGATGCCCCTGGGCACCGCCAACGACTTCGCCAAGGCCGCCGGCGTGCCGCTCGAACCCGCCCAGGCCCTGGCGCTGCTGGACGTACCGCCAAGGGCCATCGACCTCGGCCAGGTCGGCGGACAAATCTTCCTGAACATGGCCACCGGCGGTTTCGGCAGCCAAGTCACCGCCAACACTTCCGAAGACTTGAAGAAAGTCCTGGGCGGCGCCGCCTACCTGTTCACCGGCCTGACCCGTTTCAGCGAGTTAAAGGCTGCCTACGCCGAACTGGATGGCCCCGATTTCCACTGGAAAGGCGAGCTGCTCGCCCTGGGCATCGGCAACGGTCGCCAGGCGGGCGGTGGCCATGAGCTATGCCCAGGCGCCATGGCCGATGATGGCTTGCTGGATGTCAGCATCCTGCCCGCCCCTCAGGAGGTGGTCGGTACCTTGCGTGAGTTGATGAACAACGGCTGGGGCCTCGACACCATGTTTGTGCGGGCGCGCCTGCCATGGGTGAATATCAAGGTCGCACAGGGCCTTTACATCAACCTGGACGGCGAGCCGCTGGAGGGCGATGACCTGCACTTCGAGGCGTTGCCCAAGGCCCTGCGCGTACACCTGCCGGTGGATTCGCCGTTAGTCGTCCAGGCTGATGATCTGCTCGCGCACCGCAAATAACACCAGCCCCGCCACGTCGAAAATCTGCAGGCGCTTCATGATCTGCGAACGGTGCGCTTCCACGGTCTTGATGCTCAAGCCCAAGCCGTGGGCGATTTCCCGGGTGGACTTGCCGCGCACAATCAACCGCAGAATCTCCAACTGCCGCGCCGTGAGGTTGTGGCTGTGGCCGGCCGGGGTAGTGGGGCCCTGGCTGCGTACCAGCGCCTGGTTGATCACCGTGTGGGCAATCGCCGGGCTGAGGTAGCGCTCGTTGTTGCGCAGGGCCAGCAGCGCGTGTTCCAGCTCGTTGGCGGTGGTGTCCTTGAGCAGGTAGCCATGGGCGCCGGATTCCAGTGCGCACATGATCAGTTCCGGGTCGGTGTGCATCGACAGGATCAGCACGCGACTCTTGGGGTAGGCGCGCTTGAGTTGCTGCAAGGCATCCAGCCCACCGGTGTGTTTCATCGACAGATCCAGCAGCACGATATCCGGCAACAGGGCGCTGAATTGCTCCAGCAACTGCGCGCCATCGCTGGCCTCACCGACCACCGTGTAGCCGGGAATGTCCTGGACCAGCGCGCGTACGCCGGCCCGGATCAGTGCATGGTCATCCACCAGGAGTAATGTGCAGGTCACTCGATAACCTTAGGGGAACTGGCCCGTTCGAGGGCGCGGGGCGCCCAGGGGAAAAGCGCGTCGATCCGTGTCCCTTTGCCTGGCTGGCTGTTGACGGATAACGAACCGCCAAGCTGATCAATCCGCTCTGACATGCCAGCCATGCCCCGTTGGCCTTCCAGGCCCGGGTTGATGGCCGGCGAAAAGCCCTGGCCGTCATCGCAGATACTCAGCGACAGGCCCTCGGGCAGGCGTTGCAGGCCTACCAGCAGATTGCGCGCCTGGGCGTGGCGTAGCATGTTGGTCACTGCTTCCTGGGTGATGCGAAAGGCCGCTACGGCCATTTCTTCCGGAATGCCGGTGAGCCGCTGCTGGCATTCCAAGCTCCAGTGAATGGGGGTGTTTTCCAGGGTCTTGAGCAGATGCGCGCGCAGGCTGGCTTCCAGGCCCAGGCTGGCCAGCTGGCGAGGGTTGAGGATGGCGGAGACGTCACGCACCTTGGCCAGGGTTTCATTCAGGGTGTTGCACAGCACCGTGCACTGGCTTTGCAAGTCTTCGGGCAGGCGACGCTTGAGCCATTCACTTTGCAGCTTGGCGGCGGTGAGCAGTTGGCCGATGTCGTCATGCAATTCGCGGCTGAGGCGGTGGCGTTCGTTTTCCTGCACTTGCAGCAAGCGATCGGCCAGTTCCTGGGGCTGGAACTTGATGGACTTGCGCGAGTGCCACTGTTGCAAGCCAACCACCACCAGCGTGGCCAGGTTGAGTAGCACCAGCAGCGGTAAAGCGGCGGAGAAACTGTAGGCCCACAGGCTCAGCAGCAGCGAGCCAAGGCACAGGGCGAGGATCAGACGGCGTGCACTGCTGCGGGACGCGGACCTTGCGATGAGTGTCTTGAGGTAGGCGTACATAGCGGATGGAGCCAATGAAGGTTCGCTGCGGGAAGTCCGGTCACGGCGGCTGACGGGGCTCTGTTTGGAACGCGTTATCGAATCGTTTTTATGCATGATGAAGTTGAGCCACTTCGAGTGGGGCATAGTACCACCACTATTACCGTTGGTCGCCTTGTGCCGTGCCTGGCAAGGTTATTAACTGCGCAAATGCTCCGGGCGGTATTCCCAGAGTTCATGGAGTAGGGGAGTTATATTATTTCTGTTTGGATGTATCGATATTACCGTTACTGGCTAATTGATATCTTTGCCCGCGCGATTCAGCTCAACTGGATTAATGAGGGGTGTCGTTTTCAGACAACTTCCGGTTTAAACGCGACCCGATATCCGCTCAAGACACGTGGTGCATACGTTGCTGCGGTTTAAAACTGAAATTCTTTTGCGGAATATGCAGTGTTACGGTAGCAATCAACGTCGTCTGCTCAGTTTCGTCCAGCGCCAATTGGCCTGTTTTCACATCAATCAACTCCAACTGCCAGGCCAGCAATTTCAGGCATTCTTCCAAGGCGTTCAAGGCTTGATCATGCAGTTGCAACGGGCTTTCGGCATTGGCGATCAGGTACTGGATATGCCGCGAGAATTCGCTGATCGCTTGCAGGGCAAGGCAATCGGCTTTCTCAGCGAGCTTGATCAGGCTGACCTTCATGCAGTCGATGGCGTCACTGTCGTTTCGGATCAAATGCAGGTGGCTCAGGCACTCTTCCGACTTGACCAGCAGCTTTTCAGCTTCATGCAGGAATTCGGGAAGAGCAAGTTGCCACTCGTTACCGTCGTTCATCATGCAAGTCTCCACAACATAAGGTCGGGTGATGAGATGTCGCACCGGGTGAATGGCTTAAAAGTAGCGCTGAAATATGACTGGAATCTGTAGGTTGCTTCTGAGTTTTTAGTAGGACGTTTATTAGAATGACGGCGACGGCTGTGCGCGGCCCTCATAAGCGGGGTCAATTGCACACCTTCAATTGCCGACATCTGGATGTCTGGAAGGCCCGTGGGCCGTGGGCTTGGGATGGCAAACAAAAGCCTGACTCCATTCATGCATTGAGAATGGCGTCACATTAATGGCTATTAGATATTGCGAATATCAGGTTGGGCCTGATTGTGCATAGGGGAATCCCTTACATGGCGGAACTTTGCATCGAATAGAATGTCGTGCAACGTCGCCGTACCGCTCTCTGGAGAGGCCAGCGCAGTAAACCATGATGTCAGTGTGACATCAATGGATTTACGTGGCATTTTACACGGGTCAAGGTCTGGCGCTTGCCGCCGATAACAAGCCTTAAGTGAGCTGCACAATCCCTTAGCGCATCAGGAGCTTTTAATGGCCGGCATTCTCGACACGGTAGATCAACGCACGCAACTGGTGGGTGAGAATCGCCTGGAGATCCTCATGTTCCGCCTGTTCGGGCGTCAGCTGTTCGCGATCAACGTGTTCAAGGTGCAGGAAGTCCTGCAACTGCCCAAGCTGACCTTGATGCCGCAACGCCACCCCTTTGTGTGTGGCGTGGTCAACCTGCGGGGCCAGACTCTGCCGGTGATCGACCTGTCCCAGGCCATCGGCATGCGCCCGCTGGTGCCGGGCCCGAACAGCACCATTATCGTTACCGAGTACAACCGCTCGGTGCAGGCGTTCCTGGTGGGCGGTGTGGACCGCATCGTCAACATGAACTGGGAAGCCATCCTGCCGCCTCCGACCAGCGCCGGTCGCCAGCATTACCTCACGGCTATCAGCAAGGTCGACGACCAGTTGGTGGAAATCATCGACGTGGAAAAAGTCCTGGCCGAGATCGTGCCGTACAACGCCAAGGTCTCCCGTGAAAAACTCGAAGACCCGGTGCTGGAGCGTGCCCGTGGCCGTGAAGTGCTGCTGGTGGATGACTCCAATGTGGCCCTCTCGCAACTGCGCGACACCCTGGGCCAACTGGGGGTGAAGATGCACATCGCCAGTGACGGCCTCAAGGCGCTGAACATGCTCAAGGCCTGGGCCGACGCCGGCCACGTAATGACCGACAAACTGCTGATGATCTTCACCGACGCCGAAATGCCCGAGATGGACGGTTATCGCCTCACCACCGAGATCCGCAACGACCCGCGCCTGCGTGGCCTCTATGTAGTGCTGCACACCTCGTTGTCCGGCAGCTTCAACGACTCGATGGTGAAGAAGGTCGGCTGTGACAATTTCCTGTCCAAATTCCAGCCCGACAAGCTGGTGGACGTGGTGCGTCAGCGTCTGATGCTGGACGAAGCGCCCGCTTGACCTTAGGGTGATGGCTTTGCCCCTCAGGAATGCAGGCCCATGCTTCGTCTCAGCGCGTTGTACCGTTACCCCTTGAAGTCCGGCAAGGCCGAAATCCTGCAGCACGTCGGCCTGGATAAACTCGGGGTGGACGGGGACCGACGCTGGATGCTGGTGGATGAAGCCAGCGGGCGGTTCCTCACGCAGCGCGCTGTGGCCAAGATGAGTCAATTGTCGGCGCTGTGGAACAGCAGCGGCGGCCTCACACTGAGTTCGCCGGGCTACGCCGCGCTGGACGTGGCGCTGCCGGGTAGCGATGCCGAATTGCGGGGTGTGACGATCTGGCGTGACACTCTGCGCGTACCGGACGCGGGCGACGCGGCGGCGGCCTGGGTCAGCGACTTCATCGGCAAGCCGACGCGCCTGGTGCAAATCCCCGTTGAACGCGCCCGCACCACCCAGGCCGGTTACGGCAAGGACGACGACCAGGTCGCGTTTGCCGACGGTTACCCGCTGCTGGTGATCGGCCAGGCGTCGCTGGACGATCTTTCACAACGCATCGGCCGCCCCATGGAAATGTTGCGCTTTCGTCCCAACCTGGTCATCGAGGGCAGCGCAGCCTTCGCCGAAGACGGCTGGAAACGCCTGCGCATCGGCGACGTGGAGTTCCGCGCGGTCAAGCCGTGCTCGCGCTGCATCCTCACCACCATCGACCCGCAGACTGGCGAGCGCAGCGCAGACCGCGAACCCTTCGCTACGCTGGAGGCTTACCGCAAGACTGAGGATGGCGCGATTTTCGGCCAGAACCTGGTCAACGATGGCATTGGCCGCCTGGAAGTCGGGATGCCGGTGACGATCTTGGAATAGTTTTCTTCACGCATAAAAAATGCCCGTCTCCTGCGAGACGGGCATTTTTTTGCTGCCGGAAAACCCTTAGCCGCGGTATTCGCACAGGTAAGCAGTGTCCACGGCGACTTTCAGCTGGAACTTGCTGTTGGCTGGCACGTTGAACTGGCTACCGGCGGCGAAGGTTTCCCACTCGCTGGCATCCGGCAGTTTGACGGTCAGGGCGCCGGACACCACGTGCATGATTTCACGCTGGGCGGTGCCGAACTCGTATTCGCCGGGGGCCATGACGCCGATGGTCGCCGGACCTTCTGCGGTGCCGAAAGCGATCGACTTGACAGTGCCGTCGAAGTACTCGTTGACTTTAAACATGGGCGATTCCTCGGAAAAGGGGTTGATGCTTTACTGTAGGAGCGAGCTTGCTCGCGAAGATCGTCAACGATAACGCGGGTAATCTAAATAAACGCGGAGCCTGGGCGTTCTTCGCGAGCAAGCTCGCTCCTACAGGTAAGCATCACCAAAAAGGGCGTCCAGTATGCCCAAGGGCAGAGGAGCTGCCTAGACCGGCAAAATCAGCGGCAGCAGGCGCGCCGTATTGCGCGCATCCTCCAGCGCCCGATGTTGCTGGCCATGAAACTGCATCCCCGCCAATTGCAGGGCGCCATTGAGCCCCAAGGGCTTGTCCAGGCGGCGGGCCTTGGCGAAGCGTTGCTTGAGGTTCACATGGGGCGTGGAGGCGAGTGCGCTGGCCAGGCCATGGCGTTGCCATTCCAGTTCCAGTTGCTTGCGATCGTAATCGCCCCAGCTGGCCCAGCCTTCCAGGCGCGGCTGATGCTGGCCCAGCCAGCGCTCGAACAGAGGCCACACCTCGGTAATCGGCGCCGCGCCATCGATGTTGGCCTGGGTGATGTGGGTCAGTTGGCGACAAAAGGGCGTCAGCAATGGCCGGCGCAGCGGCCGCACAAAGCGCTGGAAGTGGTCCAGCTCGCGGCCCTGGCGGTTGACCAGGCTCGCGCCGATCTCGATGACTTCCATCTCCGTCACGGGCCAGCCACCTTCATCCGTTGTGGCTTCAAGGTCAATAATCAGCCAATGAGGCATCGTGCAGGTTCCCGTACTCTTCCCTTTCTGTTGGGGATAGAGCGTAGCCCGGCCCTGTAGTTCCGCCTAGGGGCTAGACGATCTCCAGCAGAACCTGACGATTGCGCACCTGATCACCGGCAATTACTTGCACGCCTTTGATCACGCCGTCGATACCGGCCGTCAGCGGATGCTCCATTTTCATGGCTTCGAGCACCAGCAGCAGTTGGCCTTTGGTCACGCTGTCGCCGGCGCTGACCCGCACATCGACAATTGCACCGTCCATCGGCGCCTTGACCGTGCCGCTGCTGGTGGCGGCCTGGCGGCTGGCGACTTGCTGGGTGCGGTTAATCACCTTGAGGCCGGGCAGCCACAACTGATTGGCGTCGAGGTGATAGGTGGTGCGGCGCCGGATACCGTTGAATACCAGGGTGGCGTGGCGGCCGTCGGTGGTGAGTTGCAGTGGCTCAGCGCTGACGGTGTGGATGTTCCCGTTGACCTCCAGACGATACGTGCAAGGCGCGCTGGCGTTGTTGCGCCATCCCGCCAGGCCTTGGGGGTGCTGGTTGGCGCTGTGCTGGTAAAACAGCGCGGCGGCCAAGGCGAGCTGTTCTGTTGATGGCGTCAGGGGCGGGATTTCACGGAAGTGCTCAGCGATAAACCCGGTACTGAAATCGCCGCCAACAAAGTCCGGATGCTTGAGCAAATCCTCCAGCAGCGGCTGGTTGGTCGCGACCCCTAGCAACACCGTGTCTTCCACCGCCCGTAGCAGTTTGCGTCGCGCCTCTTCGCGGGTGGCGCCATGGGCGATGATCTTGCCCAGCATCGGGTCGTAGAACGGGCTGATGCGTTGGCCTTCGATCACGCCATGGTCGATACGCACGCCAGTGGCTGGGTCCCAGCGCAACACATCGCCGGTTTGCGGCAGGAAGCCTTGGGTCGGGTCTTCCGCGTACAAGCGTACTTCCATGGCATGGCCACTGAGGGTGACGTCGGCCTGTGTCAGCGGCAGTGGTTGGCCGGCGGCGATCTGCAGTTGCCAGTCCACCAGGTCGAGGCCGGTGACCAGTTCGGTCACCGGGTGTTCCACTTGCAGGCGCGTGTTCATTTCCAGGAAGTAGAAACGGCCATCGCGGTCGAGCAGGAACTCCACGGTGCCGGCGCCAACGTAGTTCACCGCGCGCCCGGCCTTCAGGGCGGCTTCACCCATGGCTTGGCGCAACTCGGGCGTCATGACAGGGCAGGGGGCTTCTTCGATGACTTTTTGATGGCGACGCTGGATCGAACAGTCGCGCTCGCCGAGGTAAATGAGGTGGCCGTGGCTGTCGCCAAATAGCTGGATTTCGACGTGGCGCGGGTCGATCAGGGCGTGTTCGAGGATCAGTTCGTCACTGCCAAAGGCGTTTTTGGCTTCCGAGCGGGCGGTGTGCAGGTTGTCCAGCAGGTCTTTCGATTGGTGGACGAGGCGCATGCCGCGACCGCCGCCGCCGGCGCTGGCCTTGATCATCAGGGGGTAGCCGATGCGGTCGGCTTCCTGTTGCAGGGTGGTGTCGTCCTGGGCGCTGCCTTGGTAGCCGGCGATGCAGGGGACGCCGGCTTTGAGCATGGCGAGTTTGGATAGGCGTTTGCTGCCCATCAGTTCGATGGCCTCGACGCTTGGGCCGATGAAGGTGAGGCCGGCGTGTTGGCAGGCGCGGGCGAAGTCGGGGTTTTCGGAGAGGAAGCCGTAGCCGGGGTGGATGGCGTCGGCGCCTGTGCGTTTGGCGGCGTTGAGGATGGCTTCGATGTTGAGGTAGGACTGGTGGACGGGGGGCGGGCCGATGGGGACGGCTTCGTCGGCCATCTGGACGTGCAGGGCTTGGGTGTCGGCGTCGCTGTAGATGGCCACGGTGCGATAGCCCAAGGCCTGGGCGGTGCGTTGGATGCGGCAGGCGATTTCGCCGCGGTTGGCGATCAGGATTTTTGTTAGCTGCGGCATTTTTGGGCTCCGGGTACATATCCGTTGTTTGGGTAACGGCTGCTATGGGTTCCGCCCTTACGGCGGCTCACTTTTGAAGAGCGCAAAAGTAAGCAAAACGCTCTTGCCCCAACACTCGGCACCTCGCCTAGGCTCGGTGTGCCCTCACTCCGGCTTGAATCCGTGGGCCGCCGCCACGCGCCATCCATGGCGCGGGGCGGCTAACCCGGCGTCCTGCCGGGTTACCCACGGATTCAAGCCTGCGTTCGGCCAGCGTGTTTGACGGGGCGCCCAAAATCAAAAGCGCGGCGGCCTGGTAGCCGACCGGTGTTGTATGGGGTGTGCTCGGTTCAAAATGTGGGAGCGGGCTTGCCCGCGAAGGCGTCATCTGCACCACTTCGGTTTCCGCTTCTGCACAAACGCCTGCGTCCCTTCAATCCCTTCCTCACTCCTCACCGCTTCGGCAAACCACTGCGCGCCGCGATCCAGCACCGTTTCAAGCGGCTCATCCACGCTCGCGAGCAGCAGCGCTTTGGTCCGTGCATTGGCGCCTGGCGCACACTTCAGGACCTGGCTCAATACTTCATCCAATCGTTCTGCCAGCGCCTGCGGATCGCGCTCGGTAAAGTGCACGACGCCCAGTCGCTCGGCCTCTACGCCATCAAAGCGCGCGGCGGTGAGTGCCAAGCGGCGTGCCTGGGTCAGGCCAATTCGCTTCACCACAAACGGGGCAATCTGCGCCGGTAACAAGCCCAGGCTGGTTTCCGGCAGGCCGAATTGCGCCTGGTGATCGGCGATGGCGATATCGCTCACGCACGCCAGGCCAAAACCGCCGCCCAGTACCGCGCCTTGCAGCACCACGATCACCACTTGCGGCACGGCTTCCACTGCCTGCAGCAAGGTGCCAAATGCGCGGTTCAGTGCCTGGAGTTGATTGCCCGCGGTGACCAGGTCCTTCACATCCGCCCCGGCGCAAAAGTGCCCGCCCGCGCCGCTGATCACCACGGCCCGGGTCTGGCTGTCCAACTGCGCCAGCACGCTGCGCAGTTCATTGACCATTGCCAGGCTCATCGCGTTGCGGCTTTCCGGTCGGTTGAGGGTGATGTGCAGCACGCCGTTATGCGGTTCAAGCAGCAGGGTGTTCATGATTTTTTCCCCGGCAAGGTGCCCATCAATTTGCAGATGATGCCCAGCATGATTTCGTCGGCGCCGCCGCCGATCGAGACCAGGCGCACATCGCGATAGGCGCGGGCCACTGGGTTGTCCCACATGAAGCCCATGCCGCCCCAGTATTGCAGGCAGCTGTCGCTGACTTCACGGCCCAGGCGCCCGGCCTTGAGTTTGGCCATGGAGGCTAGTCGCGTCACGTCCTGGCCTTTGATGTATTGCTCGGTGGCCTGGTAGACCAGCGCGCGCAGGCATTCGATTTCGGTGGCGAGTTCGGCCAGGCGAAAGTGGATCACCTGGTTGTCGATCAGCGCCTTGCCGAAGGTCTGGCGCTCTTTGCAGTATTCGATGGTGCTGTCGATGCAATGCTCCAGGCCCTTGATCATATTGGCCGCGCCAAACAGGCGTTCTTCCTGGAACTGCAGCATCTGCATCATGAACCCCGCGCCTTCGTGGCCGATGCGGTTGCGTTGCGGCACGCGCACGCCGTCGAAGAATACCTGGGCGGTCTCGGAGCTGTGCATGCCGAGTTTTTCCAGGGGCGGGCTGACGCTGATGCCGGGGGTGTTCATCGGCACCATGATCAGCGATTTGTTGATGTGCGGTTTGTCGTCGGAGGTGTTGGCCAGCAGGCAGATGAAGTCGGCGCTGGGCGAGTTGGTGATCCACATTTTGCTGCCGTTGATCACGTAGTCGTCACCGTCCTTGCGCGCGTGGGTCTTGAGCCCGGCCACGTCGGAGCCGGCGCCGGTTTCCGAGACGCCGATGCAGCCGACCTGTTCGCCGCTGATCGCCGGGCGCAGGAATTCGTCGCGCAGTTCATCGCTGCCGAAGCGGGCGAGGGCGGGGGTGCACATGTCGGTCTGCACGCCGATGGACATGGGGATGCCGCCGCAGCGGATGGTGCCGAACTCTTCGGCGGCGACGATGGAGTAGCTGTAGTCCAGGCCCATGCCGCCGAATTGCTCCGGCTTGGAAATGCCCAGCAGGCCGAGGTCGCCGGCCTTGCGGAAAATCTCGTGGATGGGAAAGCGCCCGGCTTTTTCCCATTCGTCCACATGGGGGTTGATCTCGCGGTCGACGAAGGCGCGGACGGTGCGGCGCAATTCCTGGTGTTCCTGGGTAAAGATCATTTTTATTGTTCTCCTTGTCGCGACGCGGAGCGTCTCGGGCGAAATTTAGAGGCGTGCTACACCGAAGGTATTGGCTTGCAACTCACGCACCTCGGCTTCGTGGCAGATATCCAGCAGAAAGCCCAGCAAGGTTCGTGTATCCCGTGGATCAATCAGCCCGTCATCCCACAGGTTCGCGCTGCCATAAAGTGCGGTGGACTGGCTGTCGAGCTTCTGCGCGGTGACCTGCTCCAACATGTCCAACACCTTGGGATCCGGCACCAGGCCGTCCTTCAACTGCTTGGCCTCGGTGACAATACGCAGCACCTTGCCCGCCTGCGCACCGCCCATCACCGCCGTGCGGCTGTTGGGCCAGGCGAAAATGAAGCGCGGGTCGAGCCCACGGCCGCACATCGCATAGTTGCCGGCGCCATAAGAACCACCGACCACTATCGTCAGTTTAGGCACCCGTGCATTGGCCACCGCCTGGATCATCTTCGCGCCGTGCTTGATCACCCCTTGCTGCTCCGACTCGGTGCCGACCATGAAACCGGTGGTGTTGTGCAGGAACAGCAACGGCGTGCGGCTCTGGTCGCACAGTTGGATAAATTGCGCGGCCTTGCTAGCGCCCTTGGGCGTGATCGGGCCGTTGTTGCCGATCACACCGACGGCGCGGCCCTGGATGTGCAAGTGGCCGCAGACGGTGTGGGCATCGAACTCGCCTTTGAATTCGAGGAAGTGCGAGCCGTCAGCCAGGCGCGCGAGGATTTCGCGGACGTCGTAGGGTTTTTTCGGGTCGTCGGGGATCAGGCCCAGCAGTTCCTCGATGGGATACAGCGGCTCTGCGTAGGTGCGTTTGGGCGCCAATGGCAGGCGATCATTCCAGGGCAACAGACCGACGATCTCCCGCGCGATGCGCACGCCATCCGCATCGTTTTCCGCCAGGTATTCGGCGGTGCCGGCGACTTGTACGTGCATCTCGGCGCCGCCCAGCTCCTCATCTGTCGCCACTTCACCGGTCGCGGCCTTTAGCAGCGGCGGCCCGGCGAGGAACAGCTTGGCCCGGCCACGCACCACCACCACGTAATCCGACAGCCCAGGCTGATACGCGCCACCGGCCGTGGCCGAGCCGTGCACCACCGTGATCTGCGGCAAGCCCATGGCCGACATGCGTGCCTGATTGGCAAAGCTGCGCGCGCCCTCCACGAAAATCTCTGCGGCATAGTTGAGGTTGGCGCCGCCGCTTTCGGCCAGGGTCACCACCGGCAGTTTGTTCTCCATGGCGATCTGTTGCAGGCGCAGGGATTTCTTCAGGCCGGTGGGGGAAATGGTGCCGCCCTTGATCGCGCTGTTATTGGCCACCACCAGCATGCGCACGCCGCTGACGTAGCCGATGCCGGCGATCAGCCCACCGCCGGCGGCGCTGCCGTCCTTGTCATCGTGCAGCTTGTAGCCGGCCAGGCTGGCCAGCTCCAGGAACGGCGCGCCGGGGTCCAGCAACAGGTTGAGGCGCTCGCGGGGCAGCAGTTGACCGCGCTTGTCGAACTTGGGTTTGGCTTCCTGGGCCTTGCTCAGCAGATTGCCTTCCAACTGGTGCAGTTGGGCGATGGCGGTCAGCATCGCGTCACGGTTTTGTGCGAATTGAGCGCTGTGGGCGTCGATCAGGGATTCAATCACCGGCATGGTCTATTGCTCCGCCTTGAGCACATCCGGCAGGTAGGCGCGGTGAAAGCCATTGAAGGGCTCGCTCGGCGCCTGCGCCTTGTGCAACGGCCAGGCGCGGCTGCCCAGGCTGGCCGCGCCGTCGATGCGCAGAGTGCTGCCGCTGATAAACGCGGCGGCGGGGCTGAGCAGGAACACGATGGCCGCGCTGACTTCCGATTCGGTGCCGATACGCTTGAGCGGCACGTGTTCGCGCAACGTCGGGATCACCGCCTTGAACGCGCCTTCGTAGGTGTCCATGCCGCTGGAGGCGATCCAGCCCGGCGCCACGGCGTTGACCCTTACCCCGGCGTAGCCCCATTCGAAGGCGGCGGTCTTGGTGAAATTGTCCATGCCGGCACGCGCCGCGCCCGAGTGGCCCATGCCAGGCATGCCGCCCCACATGTCGGCGAGCATGTTGACGATGGCGCCGCCGTGCTTGCTCATGGATTGGTTGAACACTTCGCGGGCCACCAGGAAACCGCCGACCAGGTTGGTACGCAGCACGGTTTCGAAGCCTTTTTGATTGATCGCGGCCAGCGGCGACGGGTATTGGCCACCCGCATTGTTGACCAGGCCGTGGATCGGTCCGTGCTCATGAATGATGTGTTTGACCAGCGCCTTGACCGCTTCTTCATCGCGTATGTCGCAGGCCTGCCACGCGGCGCTGCCGCCATCTTCGGCGATCTCGATGGCGACGTTTTGCAGTTTTTCCGGCTTGCGTCCCACCAGGATCACCTTGGCACCCAGGGCGGCCAGTTCATGGGCGGTACAGCGGCCAATGCCACTGCCGCCGCCGGTAACAATCACGGTGTGACCCTGGAACAGGTCGGCTTTGAAGATCGAGTCGAAGGCCACGGCAATGCTCCTGTCAGGTGAGTGAATCTGCGATGTGCTGCGGCACGGCGATAGGGATTTCCAGCAGTTGCTGGGCGAAGGCTTTACCTTGCGGGTCGATGCGCAGGCTGGCGATGCCGCCGCCGCCCAGGGCGTTTTCCAGCAGGAAGTTGAGGCTGTGGCTGCCGGGTAAATACCAGCGCTCGACCCTACCGTGTAGGGGGTCCAGCACGTGGCTCATCCAGTCGACGATCACTTCCGGGGTCAGCGCTTCGGCGATCCATGGCAAGTACTCGGGATCGCGGGCGATCACGCCGATATTGCTGTGGTTGCCCTTGTCGCCGGAGCGCGCCACGGCCAGTTTCACCAGCGGTACGCTGGCGTCGGCGCGGTCTTGGGGTTTGGGCGGGGCAATCGGTGCTTCGGGCAGAGCGGGGGCGTCGGCAATCGGCAGGGTGCAGGCATGGCGTTCGCCCTGGAAGTCGATCAGCAGCTCGCAGGCGGATTTATCGATCAGGAATGAAAACAGCCGGATCACCGGGTACACGCTCGGTCGTCCGCCGACGATCCCGGTCAGGCCCGGCGCCATGCCGGTGGCGGCTTGGGCGATCTCTCGGGCGAACAGCACCAGCGCCTCTTTACTCGGGTGACGCACCGCCAGTTTTACCACCACTTCGCGGCAGTCCTGGCGCCTTGCGTGGGCGCCATAGGTCGCTTCACTGCCGAGCAGTTCGATATTCACCTCGGTGTACGGCGTCCAGCCGCGTTGGCTGAACAGCTCCGAGGTCTTGTCGATGATCGCCTGGCTGACCCGCTCGGCCTTCGCCACCGCGTCAATCCCGGCGATCAGGCAACTGGCGGTGCAGCGGAAGCCGTCCGGGTAGGTCGCGCTGACCTTGTACTGATCGGTGGGTGGCAAGCCCTTGGCGCCGTGCAGGCGCACGCAGTTTTTGCCCTGCTGCTGCAATCTGACCTGGCTGAAGTCGCAGATCACGTCCGGCAGCAGGTAGGCGCGCGGGTCGCCGATTTCATACAGCAACTGTTCGGCCACGCTGAGTTCGCTGATCAATCCACCGGTGCCGTCGACTTTGTTCACGGTGAATTGGCCATCGGCGCTGACTTCAACGATCGGAAAGCCGATGTGTGCGTAGTCCGGCACATCGCGCCAATCGGTGAAATTACCGCCGGTGCATTGTGCGCCGCATTCGATGATATGCCCGGCCAATGCTGCCTGGGCGAGGCGGTCGTAGTCCTGCCAGGACCAGTCGAACTCATGCACCAGCGCAGCGCTGACCACGGCGCTGTCGACCACGCGGCCGGTGATGACGATATCCGCGCCCAGGGCCAGTGCTTGGGTGATGCCCGGTGCGCCGAGGTAAGCATTGGCGGACACGCACGCGGGCGGCAAGGGTGTGCCGTTGAACATGTCCGTAATGCCGTGCAGTGGCTTGAGCTGGGGAAGCAGGTCATCGCCCAGCAGCACGGCAATTTTGAGTTCGACACCCGCTTTGTCGCAGGCCGCTTGCAGGGCAGCGGCGCAGGCCTGGGGATGGATGCCGCCAGCATTGCTGATCACGCGAATGCCCTGGCGTTGGATATCCGCCAGCAACGGCGTGAGCACGTCGACAAAATCCGTGGCGTAACCCGCCTGGGGATCCTTCATGCGCGCACCAGCGAGGATCGACATCGTGACTTCCGCCAGGTAGTCGAACACCAGGTAATCCAGCGTGCCGCCATGCACCAACTGGGCGGCGGCGGTGCAGGTGTCGCCCCAGAAGGCGCTGGCACAGCCGATACGAACCGTCTTGCTCATGAGAAATCCTTCCTCGAATGGCTGTGGGCGAGACTACCAAGCAAGCGCTTGGTTTGTAAACTCCAGTCACAAGTTTTAGCCAAGCGCTTGCTTGGGTGGCCGCCACGGCCTAAATTGCCGGCCAAGACGTCCGTGGAATTAGAGGAGAGAGGCATGGATGAGCATAAAGCCCTGCGGGTGATGCGCACCATGGTCGACGGCGGCCAATTGACCGACCCCGACAGCGCCCGCGGCAAGCTGCTGCAGACGGCGGCCCACTTGTTTCGCAACAAAGGCTTCGAGCGCACGACCGTGCGCGACCTGGCCAGCGCCGTGGGCATCCAGTCCGGCAGTATCTTTCACCACTTCAAGAGCAAGGACGAGATCCTGCGCGCAGTGATGGAAGAAACCATCCACTACAACACCGCGATGATGCGCGCGTCCCTTGAGGAAGCCACTAACGTGCGCGAGCGCGTGCTGGCGCTGATCCGCTGCGAATTGCAGTCGATCATGGGCGGCAGCGGCGAGGCCATGGCGGTGCTGGTGTACGAATGGCGCTCGCTGTCGGCCGATGGTCAGGCCCAGGTGCTGGCCCTGCGTGACGTGTATGAGGCACTGTGGCTGCAGGTGCTGGGCGAGGCCAAGGACGCCGGTTACATCAAGGGCGATGTATTCATCACCCGACGTTTTTTGACCGGGGCGTTGTCGTGGACGACCACCTGGTTCCGCGCAGAAGGCAGCATGACCCTCGAACAACTGGCTGAAGAAGCCCTGTTGATGGTTTTGAAGGCTGATTGAAGTGCAAGCTATTAATTTGGCGGTAGAAAGTTGTCTCGCCAGACAAAAACGCCTAGCTTATTGCCATTAGTGTTTTTGAACGGTGTGTGCCTTGATGTTTTCGCCATGGCGGCTGGCTGCAGGACTTACCTTTTGGGCACTGGGCACCGCGTGGTGGATGCCAGCCTCGGCTGCGCAGTTGGTGCGCATCGGCGCGGCGCACTTTCCACCCTACACCGTGCGCCCGGAGCAGGGCGCCGATACGGGTTTGCTGCCGCAACTGGTCGAGGCGTTGAACGCCGCGCAAACCGATTACCAGTTTGTGTTGGTGCCTACCTCTATCCCTCGACGTTTCCGCGATTTCGAGCAGGGCCGAGTCGATATGGCTATCTTCGAAAACCCCGCCTGGGGCTGGCAGAAGATTCCTCATACCAGTGTCGACATGGGCCTGGAAGACGCCGAAATCTTCGTCGCCCAGCGTGAGCCCGGCCGTGATCAGGATTACTTCGCTGACTTGAACGGCAAGCGCCTGGCGGTATTCAGCGGTTATCACTACGCCTTCGCCAACTTCAACCCCGACCCCAAGTACATGGCCGAGCACTTCAATGCCACGTTGACCTACTCCCATGACAGCAACCTGCTGATGGTCGCACGCGGGCGTGCCGACATCGCCTTGGTGACGCGTTCGTACTTGAGTGACTTCATGGTGCGCAACGCGGATATGGCCGGGCAGTTCCTGGTGTCGGAACGCATTGACCAGGTCTATCACCACTACGCCTTGCTGCGCCCGAAAGCGCCGATTACGGGGGAAGCGTTTGCCGCATTGCTCAAGCGTTTGCGCGATGATGGCGAGATGCTGAAGATTTTCGAACCGTATCGCATCGATGTAACCGCTGTTCCTCTGTAGGAGCGAGCTTGCTCGCGAAGACCGCAAGAATACCGCGTCAATGCTGAATCAACGCGGCGCGTTCAGGTTCTTCGCGAGCAAGCTCGCGCCTACAATGACGGTCATCAGACCCGACGTGCAAACGTATCGCTATGGCTCCCCGACACCTTGCGGCAGTGCACCAGCGCATCCCGGATCATGAAGTTCACCAGGGTCGGCGAGACGCCGAGTTCCTTGGCGATGTCCTTTTGCGGCACGCCGTGCAGGCGGTACATCTCGAACGCGTAGCGGGTGCGTTGCGGCAGCTCCGTCAGGGCGTCGGCGATGTTTTCCAAGGTGTTGAAATTGATGTGCGAGGTTTCCGGTGAAGCGCCGTGAATAACCACATTCAAGCCTTCCTCTTCCGTCCCGGAGTATTTGAGCTCCAGGGCCTGCTTGCGGTAGTGATCGATGGCCAGGTTGCGCACGATCTGGAACAGATAACTCAATTGAGCCTTGAACGATGACGTGATCGTCGGTGCCGACTGCAGCCGGAAGTAGGCGTCCTGCACTACGTCTTCGGCACGGGAGCGGCAGCCGGTAATGCGCGCCGCGATCTTCACCAGGATCAGCCGATTATCGACGAATGCCTGGAGAAGCGGTGAGTCGCACCTGCCTGTGGATACTTGTTCCGTCATGGAAATCACCTTGTCGCAAAAGAGGTTAGGGGAGGGCGTCCTTGCTGAGGCCTCCTACACATCGGGCAACAAATTATGCTGAATGATAATGATTGTCAAATGAGAAGGCGAACTAATCTTATGCTTTCTTGTTAGGTGTGAACCACGTCTCGCTCGTACCCGGCGACTAATTATTTGCCGGTGCCGTCCGTTCTTCTGGGTGACAGGTCCGTTAGCAATACGGCCAAGGATCAGCACCCGCAGGAGGACGAAATGGGTTTCTATCGTGCATACAGCGTGTTTCAGTTTGGAGTCGTCACTCGATGAGTACGCCGACCCGACTGCGCCTGTTCTGCCTGCCCTATTCGGGCGCCAGCGCCATGGTTTACGCGCGCTGGCGCCGGGCCCTGCCTGAATGGTTGCAGGTGTGTCCGCTGGAATTGCCAGGGCGTGGCATGCGCATGGACGAGCCGTTGCAGCGCGATATCAAGGCCTTGGCGGCCCAGCTCGCGGACGAAATCAGCCACGACTTGAGCGGTCCCTACGCCTTGTTCGGTCACAGCCTTGGCGGCCTGCTCGCCTTCGAATTAGCGCATGCGTTGCGTGCGCGCAACGTGCCGCCGCCGCTGGCCCTGTTCGCTTCCGGAACGGCCGGGCCGGCGCGTCGTGACGTCAGCGAGTACGCCATCGAAAAGACCGATGAACAACTGATCGCCCGCCTGCGCGAGCTGCAAGGCACCGCTGAAGAAGCCTTGGCCAACCCCGAGTTGATGCAGTTGATGCTGCCGATCCTGCGCGCCGATTTCCTGTTGTGCGGCAGCTTCACCTACGGCGAGCGCGCACCGCTGGGCATGCCGATCCACGTGTTCGGCGGCAAGCAGGACAGCGTGCGCGCCGACCAGTTGCTCGACTGGCAACTCGACGCCGCCAGCGGCTTTTCCCTGGACATGTTCGACGGTCACCACTTCTTCCTCATGCAACACGAAAGCGCGGTGCTGCGCTGCATGCGGCGCTACGCCGACGAACACCTGGCCCGCTGGCGCAATGGCGCGGCACGGTCACTCGCCGTCGGCTGAACAAGCCCCCCCGAATTCTTGAATTTCCCGTAAGCCGATTTCAGGCAGGAACCCCATGATGGACGCCTTCGAACTTCCCCGCACCCTGGTCCAGTCCCTTCAACGTCGTGCCGCGCAGACCCCGGACCAGGTCGCCTTGCGCTTCCTCGCCGAGTCCGCCGAGCACAGTGTTGTGCTCAGTTACCGCGACCTGGACCAGCGCGCCCGCACCATCGCCGCCGCCTTGCAAGCCAATGCGGACCTGGGTGACCGTGCCGTGCTGTTGTTTCCCAGCGGCCCGGATTACGTTGCGGCGTTCTTTGGTTGCCTCTACGCGGGTGTGATCGCGGTGCCGGCCTATCCACCGGAGTCCACCCGTCGTCACCATCAGGAGCGCCTGCTGTCGATCATCAGCGATGCCGAGCCGCGCCTGTTGCTGACCATCGCCAGTCTCGCCGATGGCTTGTCGCAGATCGAAAACGCGCCGCCGGTATTGAGCGTCGATAGCCTGGACAACCTCGGCCATTGGGTCGCCCCTGACCTGCATCCGGACGACATCGCGTTCCTGCAATACACCTCTGGCTCCACCGCGCTTCCCAAGGGCGTACAAGTCAGCCACGGCAACCTGGTCGCCAATGAAGTGCTGATCCGTCGCGGTTTTGGCATCGACCTGAACCCGGATGACGTGATCGTCAGTTGGTTGCCGCTGTACCACGACATGGGCCTGATCGGCGGCTTGCTGCAACCGATCTTCAGTGGCGTGCCCTGCGTGCTGATGTCGCCGGCTTACTTCCTCGGTCGCCCCTTGCGCTGGCTGGAAGCGATCAGCGAATACGGCGGCACCATCAGCGGCGGTCCGGATTTCGCCTATCGCCTGTGCAGCGAGCGGGTCAGCGAGACAGCCCTGGAACGCCTGGATCTGAGCAAATGGCGTGTGGCTTATTCCGGTTCCGAACCGATCCGTCTCGACACCCTGGAGCGCTTCGCCGAGAAGTTCTCCACCTGCGGTTTCACCCCGAACAATTTCTTTGCCTCCTACGGCCTGGCCGAGGCGACCCTGTTTGTCGCCGGTGGCAGCCGTGGCCAAGGCATCCCGGCGCTGCGCGTCGACGAGCAGGCCCTGGCCGCCAACCGCGCCGAACTGGGGCAGGGCAGCGCGATCATGAGCTGCGGCACCAGCCAGCCGGAACACGCGGTGCTGATCGCGGACCCCCACACCCTCACTGAGCTGGGTGACAACTGCGTCGGCGAACTCTGGGCCACCGGCCCGAGCATCGCCCACGGCTACTGGCGCAACCCTGAAGCCACCGCCAAGACCTTTGTGCAGCACGCGGGTCGTACCTGGCTGCGCACGGGCGACTTGGGCTTCATCCGTGACGGCGAGGTGTACATCACTGGTCGTCTCAAGGATTTACTGATCGTACGCGGCCACAACCTGTATCCCCAGGACATCGAGCAGACCATCGAGCGCGAAGTGGAAGTGGTGCGCAAGGGGCGGGTTGCGGCATTTGCGGTAAATGAACAGGGCCTGGAAGGTATCGGTATTGCCGCCGAAATCAGCCGCAGCGTGCAGAAAATCCTGCCGCCTGAAGCGCTGATCAAGGCGATCCGCCAGGCTGTCGCCGAGGCGTATCAAGAGGCGCCCAGCGTGGTGGTGCTGCTCAACCCCGGCGCCTTGCCGAAGACTTCCAGCGGCAAAGTGCAGCGCGCAGCCTGTGCGCTTCGTCACAAGGACGGCAGCCTCGACCGCTATGCCCAGTTCCCCGACCTGCAAGCGCAGGTGAGCGATGGGGCGCTGGAGTCCGAGTTGCACAACCAGATCGCGGCGATCTGGTGTGAGCAACTGCACATCGCAAGCGTCGCCGCCGATGATCACTTTTTCCTGCTCGGCGGCAACTCCATCACCGCCACCCAGGTGGTCGCACGCCTGCGCGAAACCCTCGGATTGGAACTGAACCTGCGCATGCTGTTCGAAGCGCCGACCCTGGAAGGCTTCGCCGCCAACGTTGCGCAGTTACAGCAAGACGGCGGCGTCGCCCAAGGTGCGATTCACCGCCTGTCGCGCCAGGAGGAATTGCCCCAATCCTTGGCGCAGAACCGCCTGTGGATCACCTGGCAACTGGACCCCCGCAGCAGCGCCTACACCATCCCCGGCGCGCTGCGCCTGCGCGGCGAGCTGGATGAAGACGCCGTGCGCGCCAGCTTCCAGCAATTGATCCAGCGCCACGAAGCGCTGCGTACGCGTTTCTATGAGCGCGACGGCCAGGCTTTTCAGCGTGTCGACGCCAAAGCGGATTTCGAGCTGCAAGTCATCGACCTCAGCGACCTGCCCGTTGCCGAGCGCGAAGCCCGTGCGCAACAGATCCGCGAAGACGAAGCACGTACCCAGTTCGACCTGGAAAAAGGCCCGCTGCTGTGGGTGACGCTGGTGCGTCTGGACGATGAAGATCACCAACTGCTGGTGACGCTGCACCACATCATCGCCGACGGCTGGTCGCTGAACATTTTGATCGATGAATTCTCGCGCCTGTACGCCGCCGCAGCCCAGGGCCAAACCCTGGAACTGCCGCCCCTGGCCCTGCAATACGCCGACTACGGCAGTTGGCAGCGCCAATGGCTGGCCGAAGGGGAAGCCCAGCGTCAACTGGCGTACTGGAAAGCGCAGTTGGGTGAAGAGCATCCCACCCTCAGCCTGGCGACCGACCACCCGCGCTCGGTACACCACTGTCACAGTGCCTCACGCCACACCGTGCGGCTTGGCGCGAGCCTCAGCGAAGCGATTCGCCACGCCGCCCAGGCCAACGAGTCCACCCCATTCATGCTGCTATTGGCGACATTCCAAAGCCTGCTGCATCGCTACAGCGGCCAGCGCGACATCCGCATCGGCGTGCCCAACGCCAACCGCCCGCGCCAGGAAACCCAAGGCCTGGTCGGTTTCTTCATCAACACCCTGGTATTGCGTGCCGAGCTGCATGGACGCCTGCCGTTCAACGCGCTATTAGCCGCGACACGCCAGGCGGCGCTGGGTGCCCAAGCCCATCAGGACCTGCCGTTCGAGCAACTGCTGGAAGCCTTCCCGCAGGCCCGCGAGCAGGGCTTGTTCCAGGTCATGTTCAACCACCAGCAGCGCGACCTCAGCGCGTTGCGCCGCCTACCGGGCATGCTCGCCGACGAGCTGCCGTGGCACAGTCGCGAAGCCAAGTTCGACCTGCAACTGCACACCGAAGAAGACCGCAACGGGCGCCTGAGCCTGTCGTTCGACTACGCCGATGAGCTGTTCGAAAACGCGACCATCCAGCGCCTGGCCGAGCACTACATCAACCTGTTGCACGCCGTCTGCGAGCACCCCGAGCAAGCCATCGGCGACCTCTCGTTGATGCAGCATGACGAACAGGCGCTTTACAGCGAAGCACCCTGCGCACCGGCCCAAGTGTGGCTGCCCGAACTGCTCAACCAGCAGACCTCGGACGCCACCGCGCTGGTCTGGGAGGGCGGCAGCCTGACCTTCGCCCAACTGCACACCCAGGCCAACCGCCTGGCCCATTACCTGCGCGACAAAGGCGTCGGCCCGGATGTGTGCGTGGCCATCGCCGCCGAGCGTTCGCCGCAATTGCTGGTCGGCTTGCTGGCGATCATCAAGGCCGGTGGCGCCTACGTGCCGCTGGACCCGGATTACCCCGCCGAGCGCCTGGCCTACATGCTCAAGGACAGTGGCGTACACCTGCTGCTGACCCAGACTGCGCTGCTGGAACAGGTGCCGAGTGCCGAAGGCGTTTGCGTGATCGCCATGGACAGCCTGCACCTCGATAGCTGGCCAACCCAGCCGCCCGGCCTGCACCTGCACGGCGATAACCTCGCCTACGTGATCTACACCTCCGGCTCCACCGGCCAGCCCAAAGGCGTGGGCAATACGCATGCGGCGTTGGCCGAGCGCTTGCAGTGGATGCAGGCCACTTATCAACTCAATGACACCGACGTGCTGATGCAAAAGGCGCCGATCAGTTTTGACGTGTCAGTGTGGGAATGCTTCTGGCCACTGATTACCGGGTGCCGCCTAGTGCTGGCTGGCCCTGGTGAGCATCGCGATCCGCACCGCATCGCGCAGATGGTGCAGGAACATGGCGTGACCACGCTGCACTTTGTGCCGCCGCTGTTGCAGTTGTTTATCGATGAGCCGCTGGTGGCTGAATGCACCAGCCTGCGTCGCCTGTTCTCCGGCGGCGAAGCCTTGCCCGCCGAGTTGCGTAATCGCGTGTTGGCACAGTTGCCAGCGGTGCAATTGCACAACCGTTATGGCCCGACCGAAACCGCGATCAACGTGACTCACTGGCACTGCCGCGCCGAAGACGGCGAGCGTTCGCCGATTGGCCGGCCGCTGGGCAATGTGATCTGCCGTGTGCTGGATGAACAGCTCAACCCTGTGCCGCTGGGCGTGCCGGGTGAGTTGTGCATCGGCGGCATCGGCCTGGCCCGCGGTTACCTCGGGCGTGCCGGGTTGACGGCGGAGCGTTTTGTTGCCGACCAGCAGGGGGCGCGCCTGTATCGCACCGGCGACCGTGCGCGCTGGAGCGCCGACGGCGTGATCGAGTACCTCGGTCGCCTCGATCAGCAGGTCAAGCTGCGCGGCTTTCGTGTGGAGCCGGAAGAAATCGAAGCGCGCATGCTCGCCCTAGAGGGTGTCGCCCAAGCTGTGGTGCGGGTGTGTGACGGGCAGTTGATCGGTTACTTCACCGCCCAGGGCGAGCTGGATGAGGAGGCTGTAAAAACCGCCCTGGCCGCCGAGCTGCCGGAGTACATGGTGCCCGCGCTGCTGATGCGTCTGGACGCCATGCCGCTGAGCCCCAGCGGCAAGCTGGACCGCCGTGCATTGCCGGAACCGGTGTGGCAAGTGCGTGAACATGTCGAACCCGAAACCCCGCTGCAACAGCAGATCGCCGCGATCTGGCGCGAAGTCCTCGGCCTGCCGGGCATTGGTCTGCGCGATGACTTCTTCGCCCTCGGCGGCCATTCGTTGCTGGCCACGCAGATCATCTCCCGCACTCGCCAGGCCTGTGACGTCGAGCTGCCGTTGCGCACCTTGTTTGAAGCCAGTGAGTTGGGGGCGTTTGTCGAGCAGGTCGGCCTGATCCAAGCGTCGGGCCAGCGCAACCAACAGACTGCCATCGCCAAGGTCGACCGCAGCCAACCGGTGCCGTTGTCCTATTCCCAGCAGCGCATGTGGTTCCTGTGGCAGATGGAACCGGACAGCCCGGCCTATAACGT
The DNA here is from genome assembly GCF_002269425.1 of Pseudomonas sp. NS1(2017). Taxonomy (NCBI): domain Bacteria; kingdom Pseudomonadati; phylum Pseudomonadota; class Gammaproteobacteria; order Pseudomonadales; family Pseudomonadaceae; genus Pseudomonas; species Pseudomonas sp. NS1(2017). The sequence goes on along the minus strand of NZ_CP022960.1, from coordinate 6,040,678 downwards.
CGGCGGCATGGCGCGCCTGCGCGGCGTGCTGGATGTGGGGCGTTTCGAGGCGGCGTTGCAAGCGCTGATCATGCGCCACGAAACCCTGCGCACGACGTTCCCGAGCGTCGACGGTGTGGCCTATCAGAAGGTTTCGCCGCAAACCGGACTGCGCATGGACTGGCAGGATTTTTCCGCGCTGAGCGAAACCGAACGCCAACCGCACCTGCAACAACTGGCCGATCATGAGGCGCACACGCCGTTCAACCTGGAAACCGGGCCGTTGCTGCGTGCGTGCCTGGTCAAGGCCGGCGAGCAGGAACACTACCTGGTATTGACCCTGCACCACATCGTCACCGAAGGCTGGGCCATGGACATCTTTGCCCGTGAACTCAGCGCCTTGTACGAAGCCTTTATCGACGAGCGCGACTCACCGCTGGCGCCGCTGCCCGTGCAATACCTCGACTACAGCGTGTGGCAGCGCCAGTGGCTGGAGTCCGGCGAACGCCAGCGCCAGCTGGATTACTGGACCGCGCAACTGGGCCACGAACACCCGCTGCTGGAACTGCCTGGCGACCGTCCACGTCCACCGGTGCAAAGCCACCAGGGCGAGCTGTACCGCTTCGATTTAAGCGACGACCTCGCAGCCCGTGTGCGTGCTTTCAATGCCGAGCGCGGCCTGACCCTGTTCATGACCATGACCGCCACCCTGGCGGTGTTGCTCTACCGCTACAGCGGCCAGACCGACCTGCGTATCGGCGCTCCGGTCGCCAACCGCATTCGCCCGGAAAGCGAAGGCCTGATCGGCGCGTTCCTCAACACCCAGGTGCTGCGTTGCCAGCTCAATGGGCAGATGAATGTCGCAGAGTTGTTCGAGCAGGTGCGCCACACCGTGATCGAGGGCCAGTCCCATCAAGACCTGCCATTCGACCATTTGGTGGAAGCCCTGCAACCCCCGCGCAGCGCGGCGTACAACCCGCTATTCCAAGTGATGTGCAACGTGCAGCGCTGGGAATTCCAACAGAGCCGCCAACTGGCTGGCATGACCGTCGAATACCTGGCCAACGATGCACGCGCGACCAAGTTCGACCTCAACCTGGAAGTCACCGACCTCGACCATCGCCTGGGTTGCTGCCTGACCTACAGCACCGACCTGTTCGACGAGCCGCGCATTGCGCGCATGGCCGAGCATTGGCGCAATCTGCTGGAAGCCTTGATCGCGGATCCGCAGCAACGCCTCAGCGAATTGCCGTTGCTGGGCGCGGATGAACAGCGTGTGTTGCAAGACAGCCTGGGCATCGAGAAAGGTGAGCACCGTCTCGATCAGTGCATCCACCCACTGTTCAGCCAGCAAGCGGCAGTGCGTGGCGATGCGCCGGCGCTGACCTTTGCCGGCGTCACCCTCAGCTACCGCGAACTCGACGAACGCGCCAACCGCCTGGCCTGGATGCTGCGCGAGCGTGGCGTCGGCCCGCAGGCGCGTGTCGGCCTGGCGTTGCCGCGCTCCCTGGAAATGGTCGTCGGCCTGCTGGCGATCCTCAAGGCGGGCGGCGCCTACGTGCCGCTGGACCCGGAATACCCGCTGGATCGCCTGCACTACATGATCGAAGACAGCGGCATCGGCCTGCTGCTCAGCGATGCGGCGATGTTCGAAGCTCTCGGCGAGTTGCCGGCCACCGTGGCGTGCTGGTGCCTGGAAGATGACTCGCCAGTGCTGGCCAACTACCCGGCCGATGCGCTGCCGTTTATCAGCCTGCCGCAACACCAGGCGTACTTGATCTACACCTCCGGCTCCACCGGCAAGCCGAAAGGCGTGGTGGTGTCCCACGGTGAGATCGCCATGCATTGCGCGGCGGTGATCGAGCGGTTTGGCATGCGCGCGGAGGACTGCGAGCTGCACTTCTATTCGATCAACTTTGACGCCGCCACCGAGCGCCTGTTGGTGCCGCTGGTCAGTGGTGCGCAGGTGGTGTTGCGTGCCCAAGGCCAGTGGGATGCCGAGGAAATCTGCGGATTGATCCGCACCCATGGCATCAACATCCTGGGCTTCACTCCGAGTTACGGCAGCCAGTTGGCGCAGTGGTTGGCCACTCAGCAACAGACCTTGCCGGTGCGCATGTGCATCACCGGCGGCGAAGCCCTGACCGGCGAACACTTGCAGCGCATCCGTGCCGCGTTCCAGCCACAGGTATTCTTCAACGCCTATGGCCCGACTGAAACCGTGGTGATGCCGCTGGCCAGCCTTGCACCGGAGCAGTTGGAGGAGGGCGCTGCCAGCGTGCCAATTGGCAGCATCATCGGTGACCGCGTGGCTTACATTCTCGACGCCGACCTGGCCCTGGTGCCGCAAGGCGCGACCGGCGAGTTGTACGTCGGCGGGGCGGGCCTGGCCCAGGGGTATCACCAGCGTCCGGGCATGACCGCCGAGCGTTTTGTCGCGGACCCGTTTGCGCGCAACGGTGGGCGCCTGTACCGCACCGGTGACCTGGTGCGCCAACGCGCCGATGGCCTGGTGGAGTACCTGGGGCGGATCGACCATCAGGTGAAAATCCGTGGTTTCCGTATCGAATTGGGCGAGATCGAAACCCGTCTGCTGGAACATGCAGCCGTGCGCGAAGCGGTGGTGCTGGCGTTGGATTCGCCGAGCGGCAAACAGTTGGTGGCGTATCTGGTCAGCGATGCCGAGCACGGCGCATTGCGCGAGGCGCTCAAGACCCATCTCAAGGCGCAACTGCCGGACTACATGGTGCCCGCGCACTTGATCGTGCTGGACAGCATGCCGCTGACCGCCAACGGCAAGCTTGATCGCCGTGCCCTGCCGCAACCAGATCCTGAGGCAAACCGCCAAACCTATGTGGCGCCACGCAATGAACTTGAAAGCACCCTGGCTGCGATCTGGTGTGCGGTACTGAATGTGCAGCAAGTCGGCCTGGACGATAACTTCTTTGAGCTGGGTGGCGACTCGATCCTGTCGATCCAGGTGGTCAGCCGTGCGCGGCAGGCCGGGATTCATTTCAGCCCGCGTGACCTGTTCCAGCACCAGACCGTGCAGACCCTGGCCGCCGTGGCCACGCGCTCCGAGCAAATCACCGCAGAGCAAGGCGTGCTTACCGGCCCTTCGGGCCTCACGCCAATCCAGCATTGGTTCTTCGACACCGAGATCCCGAACCGTCAGCACTGGAACCAGGCGCTGGTCCTCAAGCCGCTGCAACTGCTCGATCCCCATCGCCTGGAGCAAGCGCTGCTGGCGGTGCTGGAACATCACGACGCCCTGCGCCTGAGTTTTTGCCAGCGCGACGCGCAATGGCACGCCGAGCATTTGGCTGTGCCGGAAGGCGGCGTGCTGATGCAGGCGCAAGTGCGCGACATGGCGCACTGCACCGCGCTGTTCACCGACACCCAACGCAGCCTCGACCTGCAACACGGCCCGCTGTTGCGTGCCTTGCTGGTGGACGGTCCCGAGGGGCAGCAACGCCTGTTGATCGCGATCCATCACCTGGTGGTGGACGGCGTGTCGTGGCGCGTGTTGTTGGAAGACCTGCAAAACGTCTACCGCCAACTCAGCGACGGTCAGTCCGTCAGCCTGCCGGCCAAGACCAGCGCCTTGCGTGACTGGGCTGCGCGTTTACAAGCCTATGCGGGCAGCGAATCCCTGCGTGAAGAGTTGAGCGTCTGGCAGGACCAATTGGCCGGGGCTGAGACCGTGTTGCCAGTGGCCCGTCCACAAGGCTCGCTGCGCAACCGCGATGCCGACACCGTCAGCGTGCGCCTGGATGCCGAACACACCCGCCAGTTGCTGCAACAGGCGCCAAGTGCCTACCGCACCCAGGTCAACGACCTGTTGCTGACCGCCTTGGCCCGCGTGGTGTGCCGCTGGAGCGGTCACGCTTCGGCGTTGATCCAACTGGAAGGCCACGGCCGTGAAACCCTGTTCGATGAAATCGACCTGACGCGCAGCGTCGGCTGGTTCACCAGTGCCTATCCGCTGCGCCTGACCCCGCACGCCGGGCAGGGCGATTCGATCAAGGCAATCAAGGAGCAACTGCGCGCCGTACCACACAAAGGGCTGGGCTATGGCGTGCTGCGCTACCTGGCCGATGACCTGTGCAAACAGAGCATGGCCGCACTGCCGAGCGCGCAGCTCACCTTCAACTACCTCGGCCAGTTTGACCAGAGCTTCGGCGCTGACGCGCTGTTCCACCCGCTGGACGAGTCCGCCGGCCTGGCCCATGACCCGGACGCGCCGCTGCCCAACGAGTTGAGCGTCGACAGCCAAGTCTATGGTGGTGAACTGGTGCTGCGCTGGACCTTCAGCCGCGAGCGTCACGATCAACAGAGCATCCATGAACTGGCGGATGCCTATCTCGCTGAGCTGCAAAGCCTGATCGCGCATTGCCTGCAAGACGATGCCGGTGGTCTCACGCCGTCCGACTTCCCGCTGGCACACCTGACCCAATCGCAACTCGACAGCTTGCCGATTGCCGCCAGCGCCATCGAAGACGTCTACCCGCTGACCCCCATGCAGGAAGGCCTGCTGCTGCACACCCTGTTGGAGCCCGGCACCGGCCTTTACTACATGCAGGACCGCTACCGCATCAACAGCGCCCTCGACCCCGAGCGTTTCGCCCAGGCCTGGCAGGCGGTGATCGCCCGTCACGAAGCCCTGCGCGCCTCGTTCTGCTGGAACGTCGGCGAAGACATGCTGCAAGTGATCCACAAACCGGGCAGCACGCCGATTGAGTACCTGGACTGGAGCAACGACCCGGAAAGCGAACAGGAACCACGCCTGCAAGCGCTGCTCAAGCAAGAGCGCGAAGCCGGTTTCGATCTGCTCAACCAGGCACCGTTCCACCTGCGCCTGATCCGCGTCGGCGCCGAGCGCTACTGGTTCATGATGAGCAACCACCACATCCTTATCGATGCCTGGTGCCGTTCGTTGCTGATGAATGACTTCTTCGAGCTCTACATGGCCCTCGGTGAAGGCCGCGACGCGCAATTGGCCATACCGCCGCGTTATCGCGACTACATCGCCTGGCTGCAACGCCAGAACCTCAACGAAGCGCGCCAATGGTGGCAGCAGAACCTGCAAGGCTTCGAACGCACCACGCCGATCCCAAGCGACCGGCCGTTCCTGCGTGAACACGCGGGCCACAGCGGCGGCATGGTGGTGGGCGACTGCTACACCCGTCTCGATGCCCGCGACGGTGCGCAACTGCGTGAACTGGCCCAGGCTCATCAACTGACCGTCAACACCTTTGCCCAAGCGGCATGGGCGCTGGTGCTGCGCCGTTTGAGCGGCGATCGCGACGTACTGTTCGGTGTGACTGTGGCCGGTCGCCCAGTGGAAATGCCGGAGATGCAGCGCACCGTCGGCCTGTTCATCAACAGCATCGCGCTGCGGGTGAAACTGCCCGAGGACGACCAGCGTTGCAGCGTGCGCCAGTGGCTGAGCGGCCTGCTCGACAGCAATATGCAACTGCGCGAGTACGAATACCTGCCGCTGGTGACGATCCAGGAACACAGCGAACTGCCCAAGGGCCAGCCGCTGTTCGACAGCCTGTTCGTGTTCGAAAACGCCCCGGTGGAAGTCTCGGTTCTGGACCGCGCACAAAGCCTGAATGCCACCTCGGATTCCGGCCGCACCCACACCAACTTCCCGCTGACGGCCGTGTGTTATCCGGGTGATGACCTGGGCCTGCACCTGTCTTACGACCAGCGCTACTTCGACGAAACCACCGTGCAAGGCATGCTCGGCGAGTTCAAGCGCCTGCTGCTGGCGTTGGTCCAAGGCTTCCATGGCGACATGGCCGACCTGCCGCTGATTGGTGAGCAGGAGCGTGAGTTCCTGGTGGACGGATGTAACCAGAGCGAGCACGGCTATCCGCTGGAGCGCAGCTACGTCGAACTGTTCGAAGAGCAGGTCGCCGCGCACCCGCAGCGCATTGCCGCCAGTTGCCTTGATCAGCAATGGAGCTATGACGAACTGAACCGCCGCAGCAACGGCCTCGGCCATGCGCTGATAGCCGCGGGTGTCGGTCTGGATCAGTCGGTGGCATTGCTGGCCGAGCGTAATCTCGACCTGCTGGGCATGATCATCGGCAGCTTCAAGGCCGGTGCCGGCTACCTACCGCTGGACCCAGGCCTGCCAAGCCAGCGCCTGCGCAGCATCATCGATTTGAGCCGCACGCCATTGCTGGTCTGCACCGAAGCATCCCGCGAGCAGGCCATCGAATTGCTGGCGGGTTTCGACTGCCAGTTGCTGGTGTGGGAAGAGATACCGGCACGTGGCGAAAACCCCGGCATCTACAGTCGCCCGGACAACCTCGCCTATGTGATCTACACCTCGGGGTCCACCGGCCTGCCCAAAGGCGTGATGGTGGAACAGCGCGGCATGCTCAATAACCAGTTGAGCAAGGTGCCATACCTGGCCTTGAGCGAGGCAGATGTGATTGCGCAGACCGCTTCGCAGAGCTTCGATATTTCTGTATGGCAGTTCCTCGCGGCACCGCTGTTTGGCGCACGGGTGGATATCGTGCCGAACACCATCGCCCATGATCCTCAAGGTCTGCTGGAACACGTGCAGGCTCAGGGGATCACCGTGCTGGAAAGCGTGCCATCACTGATCCAAGGCATGTTGGCCCAGGACCGCATCAGCCTGGATGGCTTGCGCTGGATGTTGCCGACCGGTGAAGCCATGCCGCCGGAGCTGGCGCACCAGTGGTTGCTGCGTTATCCCGAGATCGGGCTGGTGAACGCCTACGGCCCGGCGGAATGTTCGGACGATGTGGCGTTCTACCGCGTCGACCTGGCGTCTACCCGTGGCACCTATCTGCCGATTGGTACACCGACCGACAACAACCGTCTGTACTTGCTGGACGGTGCACTGGAACTGGTGCCGCAAGGCGCAGTTGGCGAGTTGTGCGTTGCCGGTACGGGCGTCGGTCGCGGTTACGTCAGCGACCCGCTGCGAACCGCGCCGGTGTTTGTGCCAAACCCCTTCGGCACACCGGGCGAACGCCTCTACCGCACCGGCGACCTCGCGCGCCGTCGCAGTGACGGCGTGCTGGAGTACGTCGGGCGTGTCGACCATCAAGTGAAGATTCGCGGCTACCGCATTGAACTGGGTGAAATCGAAGCGCGCCTGCACGAACAACTGGAATTGCGCGATGCGGCGGTGGGCGTGCAGGAAGGCGTCAACGGCAAGCACCTGGTCGGCTACCTGGTGGCGGCGGATGAGGCACTGAACCCAAGCGAGCGCCTCGACCGCATCAAGCAACGCCTGCGTGCCGAACTGCCGGAATACATGGTGCCGCTGCACTGGCTGTGGCTCGACCGCCTGCCGCTCAACGCCAACGGCAAACTCGACCGCAAGGCACTCCCGGCCCTGGAGATCGGCCAGTTGCACAGCCAGGACTACCTGGCGCCGCGCAACGAGCTGGAAAGCACCTTGGCCGCGATCTGGGCCGAAGTGCTGAAGGTTGAGCGGGTGGGGGTGCAAGACAACTTCTTCGAACTGGGCGGGCACTCGTTGCTGGCGACGCAGATTGCCTCGCGGGTGCAGAAGACGTTGCAGCGGGATGTGCCGCTAAGGGCGATGTTCGAGTGCAGCACGGTGGGGGAATTGGCTGAGTATATCGATGGGTTGGCGGCTAATGAGATCAGCGCCGAGAAGGTGGATCGGTTGAGTGATTTGATGGCGGAGTTGGAGGGGCTTTAAGCTTCGTTGTCTGTCAGGGCCTCATCGCCGGCAAGCCGGCTCCTACAGGAGCCGGCTTGCCGGCGATGGCGTCAGACCGGGCGCCGCTTACTTCGGCCCAAGAATCTTCACCAGCTTCTCCGGCGACGGTGCCCCTTGCTGTTGCTGCAAGCCTCCCTTGTCATCCAGATAGAAAATCGCCGGCGTCGCCGACAACTCCAGCTCATCCATCAACTTCATATTCCCATCAAGCTTGGCCTCGATATCCGCCGGAATCTTGTCGAGTGCCTGCAACTTGCTGCCTTTGCCAGCGGCTTCATGTTCTTCCAAGGCCTTTTGCGGGTCCTTGGCGGCAAACAGCGCGGCGGATTTGCCTGGGCTGTCTTCGCGGATGATGCCGACCATGATGTGGCGCAACTGCACCTTGCCGGCCTTCACCCACGGACGCGCCTGTTCCCAGAACATGTTGCAGTATGGGCAATTGGGGTCGCTGAACAGGTAGACGATGCGCGGGGCTTTAACGTCGCCGTCCTGGATCCAGCTGCTTTTTTCCATCTTGGCCCAGACTTCCTTGGCCATCGGCGCGTACACCAGTTTCTCCAGCGGCGCGCTGCTCAGGTCGTTGCCTTGGGCGTCGTACAGGTTGCCGGCGATCACGCTTTTGCCGTCGGAGGTCAGGTACAGGGCCATGCCACGGTTCTGGTACTGGGCGGCGTAGCCGGTGAGGCCGCTGGGGGCGTCGAACTTGCCGAGGATCTTGGCGCCCTTGGCTTCGATCTGTTTGATCGGTGCCGGCCAGTCTTCGGCCTGGGCCAGGGTGGCCGCGAGCGTTAGCGGCAGCGAGATCAGCAGGTGGCGGAGGCTTGGCATGTCGGTTTCCTTATTGTGGCGTCGAAGGGTTCCATGGCACGGGCCAGGCTGGCCTGGGACAGTTCACCGAGGTGGCTGTTGATCAGGCGCCCATCGGCTTGGTAGAACAGGGTGGTAGGCAAGGCCATCGAGCCAACGGCCTGGCCGAGACGGCCGCTGGCGTCGAACAGCACGTTGTCTAGGGTCAGGCCTTGGGTGGCGAGGAAGGTGCTGACGCTCTGCATGCTTTCGGCCTGGTTGACGAACAGGAAGGTCACGTCGGGGCGTTGATGCTGAGCGCGTTCCAACACCGGCATCTCGCGACGGCACGGCGGGCACCAGGTGGCCCACAGGTTGATCACCAGCGGGCCGCCTTTGTAATCGGCCAGTTGCACCACGTCGCCATTGGCGTTGCGCAAGGTGATGTCCGGCAGTTGCGAGCCTTTGTCGTACAGGCTCAGGGACAGACTGGCCAGGCCCCAGAACACCAGGCCGGTGATCACCCCGGCACCCAGCGGCGTACGCAGGGGCGGGCGGCGCCAGCCGTAGAGCAGCGCGCCCAGGATCAGCGCGATCACACCGGGCCAGGCGAGGAAACCGCCGTCGCGCAGGTCGACCATCTGCAGCGGAGCGTGGCTGTAATCACTCCAGTACATCAGCACAAAGCTGACGCGGGCCACCAGCATGCCCAGCAGGAACAGGCTGAACAGCACCGATTCCGGGTTTTCACCACCACGCTTGGCCACGCGCCAGCCCACCAGGGTGGCGAGAATCAGCGCGCTGATCAGCAGGATGTGATTCAGGGCGATGGCGAAGGTGCCGATGGTCAGGGTCAGCATTCAGAGGGCGTCCCGGGTTTGCGTCCAGCGTTGCAGGAAGGCGGCGGCATCCACTTCGCCGGTGATGCGTTGGGCGCGGCGTTCTTCACCATCCGGGCCGATCCACACGAAGCTCGGCGGGCCAGGGACTTTGTAGCGGCCGAGCAGCTCGCGGCTGGCGGCGTTGTCGGCGGTGACGTCCAGGCGCAGCAGGCGTACGTCTTTCAGGGCAGCCATCACCTCGGGTTTGCCGAACACCTGTTTTTCCATGATCTTGCACGACACGCACCAGTCGGCGTAATAATCCACCAGCACCCACTGGCCTTGGGCCTTGGCGCTGTCGAGTTGGCTTTGCAGCACAGTGGGGTCGCTGAGGGTCATGAAGGCGTCGTGGGCGCTCGGTGCGGCGGCGGTCCGCGAGCCGCTGTAGACCTTCAGCGGTTGCCACAGGTCATCGCTGCCACCGGCTGCGCCCACCAGCAGTACCGCGCCCCACAGGCCAAGCACCAGAGAACCGGCGCCAAACACCTTGGCGGCCAGGCCGTACTCGCGGGCCAAGGTCCAGCCGCAGTAGGCCATCACCAGCGCGAGCGTGCCCCACAGGCCGATCCACAGGCTTTCATCGAGCACCGGGCGAATCATCAGGACAGCCGTGCCGAGGAACAGGAAGCCGAAGATGCCCTTGAGCACATTCATCCAGGTACCTGGCTTGGGCAGGAAGCGATTGCCCACGGTCACCAGCAGCAACAGCGGAATGCCGATGCCGATGCCCATGGCGAACAGGATCAGGCCACCGTGCAGCGCATTGCCGCTCTGGGCGATGTACAGCAGGGCGCCGGCCAGGGGCGCGGTCATGCACGGGCCCACCAGCAGGCCGGACAGAGCGCCGAGAACTCCGGCGCCGACCAGGCTGCCGCCGCTTTGCTGGCGGCTGACGTTGTCCAGGCGATCACGCAGGAAGGCCGGCAGTTGCAGTTCAAAGAAGCCAAACATCGGCAAGGCGAGGATCACGAACAGCGCAGCGAAACTGCCGAGGATCCATGGGGTTTGCAGGAGCGCGGCGAGGTTGGCGCCAAGCAACGCAGCCAATACGCCGAGCGCGGCATATACCAGCGCCATGCACACGACGTAGCTGCTGGCCAAGGCAAACCCGCGACGTGGGCTGGCGCCACTGCCTACCACCAAACCGGCGAGAATCGGCAGCATCGGCAATGAACACGGGGCAAATGCCAACAGCAGTCCCAAGCCAAAGAATATCAGCAGGCTCCAACCCAGGCTGCGCTGCTGCAGGCCACTGGCCAGACTCTGATCCTGAGCTTCGGCGGTGGCGGCGACGGCCGGGTTGCCGCCCAGGTCCACGGTGATCGACTGCGGCGGATAGCACAGGCCCGCATCGGCACAGCCCTGCCAGCCAAGTTTGACCTGGCCGGTGGCGCCGGCCGGGATCTTCACTTCCAGGCCTTGGCGGTACACCTCCTGGTCGCCGAAGAATTCATCGCTATGGGCCTCGCCTTGCGGCAACGCGGGCTTCTCGGCCAGGCCATCGAATTTCATGCGTTGCTTGTACAGGTAATAACCGTCGGCAATCTGCCAATACAGCTGGGTCTCGCCACTTTCAAGACGTTCGGAGGTAAAGGTGAAGGCTTTGCCCACCGGCAGGAAGTCGGGTTTGGTCTCAAACGGGTTGCCCGGCGCGGCCTGGGCGAACCCCGCGAACAACACCAGCAGAAAGGTAAACAGATGCCGCATGGTCAAGCCTTAGTTCGATGCAAGTGAGGCACACAATGTGTGGCGTTGATTAACCGATGATTAACCGAGGCTATTCTAGATTGAGTGTGGGTGGTTTAGCGGCATAATCTGCAGTTAATCCACGGCACTTTTAATCACCCGATCTTTCATGAAGGGTTCACCATGCACGTACTGGTCTGTGAAGACGACGAACTGATCGCCAGCGGCATCGTGGCCGGCCTGACCGCACAAGGTTTTACCGTGGAGCGCGTGGCCTCGGCCAGCGCCGTGCGCGCCATGCTCAGGGCGGCCACGTTCGACATCATGGTGCTCGACCTCGGCCTGCCGGACGAAGACGGCCTCAAGCTGTTGCAGCAACAGCGCAGCCAGGGCCTGGAGATTCCGGTGCTGATCCTCACCGCACGCGACTCGGTAACCAACCGTGTCGACGGCCTGCAAGCCGGCGCCGACGACTACCTGCTCAAACCCTTTGACCTGCGCGAACTCGCCGCCCGTCTGCAAACCCTGCTGCGTCGGGTGGCGGGGCGCAGCGTCAACCTGATCGAACATGGCCGCCTGGCCTACGACCCCAGCAGCCGCGAAACCTTCCTGGGCGGCGAGCCGGTGGACCTGTCGCGCCGCGAACAGGCGCTGCTGCAAGCCTTGCTGCACAACAAAGGCCGGGTGCTGTCCAGTGAACAACTGAAGGACAGCGTCTACGGCTTCAACGACGAGTTGGAAAGCAACGCCCTCAACGTGCATATCCACCACCTGCGGCGCAAATTGGGCAATGGCATCGTCGAGACCGTGCGCGGCCTCGGCTATCGTCTGGGCCCGGCGGATGGGGGCGAGGACGTATCGTGAAAAGCCTGCGCCTGCGCCTGACGTTCAAGCTGGGCGCCGCTTTTGTGTTGATCTGGGCGCTGGCGGCCGCCTGGATGCTCAACGATCTGCGCAACCAGATGATGTTCTCCCTCGACCAACGCCTGGTGGCGTCGGCGCGCATGGTGGCGGGGCTGACCGAGCAGATGCCGGGCCTGGCCAGTGTGAGCGGCGGAGCGCATTTCCATGGAACACAACTCAACGTGCCGGGTGGCATGGCGTGCCAGGTCAGTTCCTTGCGCGGCGAAGTGCTGGCGCGCAGTCATGCCACGCCGGATGAAGGCCTGGAATCGCGCCAGAGTGGTTTTCGTGACCAGGTGATCGATGGCGTGAATTGGCGCAGCTTCACCCTGTCCCGTGGCGATCTTTTGATTACCACCGCCGACCGTCAGGTGGAGCGTGAGGCGTTGAACCTGTCGATCCTGCTGGCCGCTTCGGTGCCGGTCGGCGTGGCAATGCTTGGCTGCCTGTGCCTGCTGTGGCTGGGCATCGGCCAGAGCCTGCTGCCGCTCAACCGCATGCGTGACGCCCTGATGCGGCGCAGTGCCGATTCCCTTGAACCGTTGCAGATCCACCCGTTGCCCAGCGAACTCAAGCCACTGCTCGACACCCAGAACCAACTGTTGCAACGCATCGCCAAGACCATCGAGCGCGAACGCCGCCTGACCGGCGACGCCGCCCATGAACTGCGCAGCCCGTTGACAGCGATCAAGACCCACCTGCAAGTGGCGCGCATGACCGACGGCGCAGCCCGCGACCAATCCCTGGCCCACGCCGAGGAAGGCGCCGACCGCCTGCATCGCACCCTTGAGCAATTGCTGCTGCTGGCGCGGGTGGAGGGCAACCTGTCATTTGACGATGGCATGCACTCCAGTGCCGAGGACGTGGCACGGCTGGCCATCCAGGATGCCAATGCCGGGGATAACTCGCGCATCGACCTGATCCTGCCGGATAACCTCTCGGTTACCCCGGTGGAAATGCCGGTGGGCCTGGCGGTCGCGGCCCTGCGCAACCTGCTGGACAACGCCCTGCGCCACACGCCGGCGGACACGCGTGTGGAACTGCGCGTATTGATCGAGGCGGATAGCGTGGTGTTCTGCGTGCGTGACCACGGCAAGCAGATTTCGCCGGAGGACCTGCAATACCTGACCCAACGCTTTTGGCGCAATGGCAACAGCGAAGGCTGCGGGCTGGGCCTGGCGATCGTGCAAGCGATCGTGCAGCGCTGCTCCTGCTCGCTGAAGTTCGACAGCCAGCCGGATGGCCTGCGCGTCGAATTGGGCATGCCACTGCGGCGCTGATCACTTTTCTCTCAAGTGCCACATAGTTACCGCCCTCCTAAGGATCAAGCCTTCAGGATGGCGGTAATTTTTTTGCGCTTGAACGGGCTGAACGACTCGGCCTGTATTGAAAAGGATGGTTCTCATGTTGGTCATCGATACAAGCTTCCCTGCCACAGGCTTCAACGAACGTAACGGCGAACCCGTGCGGCAGGTGATCCTGCATTACACCGCAGTACCTTTTGGCTCATCCCTGCGCACCCTGACCCAGGATGGCGTGAGTGCACACTATTTGCTACCCGACCCTGACGATCCCAGCTACTGCGCCGCAGGCTATGAAGAGTTGCGGGTGTTTCGATTGGTGGAAGAAGACAAGCGCGCCTGGCATGCCGGGGTGAGCCACTGGGCGGGGCGCGACAACCTCAACAGCCGCTCGATTGGCATCGAGATCGTCAACCTGGCGCGGGATGACGCTGGCGTGTTCACCTTTCCCGCCTATGTTGAAGAACAAGTCGAGGTGTTGATTGCCTTGGTTCGCGACATCCTTGGGCGTTATCCACAGATTGGACCTACCGACATTCTCGGGCATTCGGACGTGGCGTTCAGCCGCAAGAGTGATCCAGGGCCGCGTCTGCCATGGCGGCGCTTGCATGACGCCGGAGTGGGGGCCTGGTTTGATGAGGCGACCCAGGCGATGTATCAACGCCGCTTCTGTCTGGGGTTGCCGTCGGAAGTCGAGTTGGAGCGTGCATTTCAGCGCTATGGGTATGCGCCGGCGAAGAATCGGCAGGGGTTTGAACAGCGCACGCGAGCGTTTCAGATGCATTTTCGTCCACGGGATTATCGTGGGTTTCTGGATGCTGAAACCTGCGCGATTCTTTATGCATTGAATGAAAAGTACCAGGGGCTATGCGGCTGAGGGATTTTCGCGACCGGAGGAGTAAATCCTCCTGACGCTGGTGCGTTTCCAGAACAGGAAATCCGTGCGCATGCCCCTTGGGCCAGACGCCCGCGGATCGGCAGTTTGGTCACCATCATCAGCGTATTGAGGGATCGAGAAATGTCAGTCGCCACCAGCCGTATCGAAGACGTCCAGGTGCATGAAACGCTTTACCAGTTCGACGAAACCCCGCTGCTCGCCCGTCAGCGCCAGCAGGAATCCAACGCCCGCAGCTACCCGCGGCGCATTCCCCTGGCGCTCAAACGCGCCAAGGGCCTCTACGTGGAAGACGTGGAAGGCCGCCGTTTCATCGACTGCCTGGCCGGTGCGGGTACGTTGGCGCTGGGGCATAACCACCCGGTGGTGATCGAGGCCATCCAGCAAGTGCTGGCCGATGAATTGCCCCTGCACACCCTGGACCTGACGACGCCGGTCAAGGATCAGTTCGTACAGGACCTGTTCGGCTTGTTGCCGCCCGCATTAGCGCGGGAAGCGAAAATCCAGTTCTGCGGCCCCACCGGCACCGATGCGGTGGAAGCTGCATTGAAGCTGGTACGCACGGCCACTGGCCGTAGCACCGTGCTGTCCTTCCAAGGCGGTTACCACGGCATGAGCCAGGGCGCCTTGAGCCTGATGGGCAGCCTGGGGCCGAAAAAACCCTTGGGGGCCTTGCTCGGCAATGGCGTGCAGTTTTTGCCATATCCCTACGACTACCGTTGCCCGTTCGGCCTGGGGGGCGCGGAAGGTGTGCGGGTCAACCTGCATTACTTGGAAAACCTGCTGAACGATCCCGAAGCGGGCGTGCTATTGCCGGCGGCGGTGATCGTCGAAGTGGTGCAGGGCGAGGGCGGTGTGATTCCGGCGGATCTCGACTGGCTGCGTGGCCTGCGCCGTATCACCGAACAGGCGGGCGTGGCGTTGATCGTTGATGAAATCCAGAGCGGTTTCGGCCGCACCGGCAAGATGTTTGCGTTCGAACACGCCGGTATCGTCCCGGATGTGGTGGTGATGTCCAAGGCCATCGGTGGCAGCCTGCCGCTGGCGGTAGTGGTATATCGCGACTGGCTCGACACCTGGCTGCCGGGCGCCCATGCCGGCACCTTCCGAGGCAACCAGATGGCGATGGCGGCGGGCTCCGCGGTGATGCGCTACCTCAAGGACCACGACCTGGCCAGTCACGCGGCTGCCATGGGCGAACGCCTGGGCGAACACCTGCGCATTCTGCAACGCGACTTCCCGCACTTGGGGGATATTCGCGGTCGTGGGCTGATGCTCGGTGTGGAGCTGGTGGACCCGAATGGCCCACTGGACGTTCAGGGCCACCCACCCGTGCACCGCCAACTGGCGCCGCTGGTGCAGCGTGAATGCCTCAAGCGTGGCTTGATCCTGGAACTCGGTGGACGGCACGGCAGTGTGGTGCGTTTCCTGCCGCCGCTGGTGATTACTGCGGCAGAAATCGACCAAGTGGCGGACATCTTCGGACGTGCGTTGGCGGCAGCGGTCGCCAGCCTCTAATTTTTTGCAGGCTTGGTACGTTTTTACAGATATCAGTGCTGCGCACGGTGCGCAGCCAGCCTTTTAGCGATGGAGAACAGCAATGACCTCAGTATTTGACCGCGACGACATCCTGTTTCAGGTAGTGGTCAACCACGAAGAACAGTATTCCATCTGGCCCGACTACAAGGCCGTGCCGGAAGGCTGGCGCACCGTGGGCAAGAGTGGCCTGAAGAAGGAATGCCTGGCCTACATTGAAGAAGTCTGGACGGATATGCGTCCGTTGAGCTTGCGCCAGAAGATGGACGGGGCTGCGCTGGCCGGTTGATCCACCAAGACTCACTGTAGGAGCGAGCTTACTCGCGAAAACCGCAAGGGAACCGCGGGCACTCAGCCTGCCCGCGTTTTCGTTAACGTTCTTCGCGAGCAAGCTCGCTCCTACAGGAAGGTATGTTATTGAGGTTGCTGGGTGTAGAGATAATCCGTCGCCAACGACGCCAGCGTCCTCACCCCCACTACCAACGCCGACTCATCCACAAAGAACCCCGGATTGTGGTTCGGCGCCGCCTTGCTCATGTCCTGATCCCTCGGCGTCACCCCCAGGAACACAAACAGCCCCGGTGCCTCCTTGGCGTAAAACGAGAAGTCTTCGGCACCGCCCACCAGTGGGCCCTGCACCACGTCATCCTTGGCCGCCCAGCGCAGGCTCGGCAGCATTTTCTCGGTCAGCGCCGGGTTGTTGATGGTGGGATCGTACTTCTCGATGATGGTGACTTCGGCCTTGGCGCCGCCGCTTTCGGCGATTTTCTCCACGGTCTGGCGCACGTCCGCGTGTAGCTTCTGGCGGATGCCGTAGTCGTAAGAGCGAATGGTGCCAGTCATATCCACCGACTCCGGAATGATGTTGTAACGCGTGCCGCCATTGATGGTGCCGATGCTCACCACCGACGGGAATGACGAGATATCCGTGCGGCGGCTGACCACGGTCTGCAGGCCGACAATGGTCTGCGCGCCCACGGTGATCGGGTCGATGCCATCCCAAGGGCGGCCGGCGTGGGTCTGTTTGCCGAGGATCTTGATGCGCAAATCGTCCGAGCTGGCCAGGGTCGGTCCGGGACGGTAGGCAATCTGGCCAGCGGGCACACCGGCCCATACATGCAGGCCGAACACCGCGTCCGGTTTGGGCGCCTTCATCACGCCTTCCTGCACCATCATTTTGGCACCCCAGGTGTTTTTGCCGTCGGGGATGAAGTCGCTCGGGCCTTCCTCGGCCGGTTGGAAGTAGAACACCACGGTGCCGGGCAGGCGTTCGCGCATGCCGGTCAGAATCTTCGCCGTGCTCAGCAGGATGGCGACATGGGCGTCGTGGCCGCAGGCGTGCATCACGTCGACTTCTTTGCCCAGGTAGGTGCCTTTGGCTTTGGAGGCGAAGGGCAGGTCGGCGACTTCCTTCACCGGCAGCGCGTCCATGTCGGCGCGCAGGGCGACGGTGGGGCCGGGCAGGGCGCCTTTCAGCACCGCCACGACGCCGGTGCGTGCGACACCGGTCTTCACCTCAAGGCCCAGGTCGCGCAGTTGTTTGGCGACCAATTCGGCGGTGCGGGTTTCGGTGTTGCCCAGTTCAGGGTGGGCGTGGATGTCGCGTCGGGTTTCCAGCAGCGCCGGCTCAAGGGCTTTTGCCTGAGCGGCGATTTCCTCCCGGGCGCTGTCCTGGCCGCTGCTGGCGGCAATCACGGCACTGCTGGCTACTGCGCACAGCGCGCCGAAAACCCACGGGTGTGTCAGACCGGTTAAACGCATAAGGACCTCTCCTGAGTTTATTGTTGTTGATCTTTCTCCTGCACAGTGCCGGCGGTCACCACCTGCACGCTCAGGCGCGGCGTCGCCAGGTCCAGCCCGGCCTCGTCCAGATGGCGCTTGAGGGACAGGTTGAACGCCCGCGACACTTCCCACTGCTTGATCGGCGCGGTCTTGAAGCGCGCGCGCAGAATCGCGCTGCCCGACTCGAAACTCTCCACGCCTTGAATTTCCAGCGGTGACCAGATATTGCGGCGCTGCAGCGGGTCGTTGCGCATTTTCTGGCCGACATCGCGCATCAGCTTGATGGCGTCGTCGATCTCCATGTTGTAGGGGATCGCCACACGGAAGATCGCGTAGCCGAACTCCCGCGAGTAGTTCTTGATGCTCTTGATCTCGCTGAACGGAATGGTGTGCACGATGCCGTCGATGTCGCGCAGGCGCACGGTGCGGATGGTCAGGCCTTCGACGGTGCCGAGGTGACCGCCGACGTCCACGTAGTCATCGATGGCCAGGGAGTCTTCGATGATGATGAACAGGCCGGTGATCAAGTCCGCCACCAAGGACTGTGCGCCGAAACCGATGGCCAGGCCGATCACACCAGCACCCGCCAACAGCGGCGTGACGTTCATGCCCATGTTCGCCAGGGCGACGATGGCGGCGATGATGAAGATGGTCACGAACAGCACGTTGCGGATCAGCGGCATCATGGTCTGCGCGCGGGCATTTGCCAGGCCTTTGCGCGAGCGGGTGAGGGCGTGATGGATCGCGGTGTCGCTGAGGATCCAGATCAACCAGGCAAACAGCAAGGTTCCGGCCAGGCCGAACAGCTTGACGCTGACTTCATGCCCATCGCCCTCGGTAAAGCGGATCAGCGACAGGCCCCACACCCGCAGGCCCAGCTCGATAAACACCAGCCAAACGATGAGGTGGGCCAGGGTGTATACGAAGCTTTTCAGACGTTCGGAGTACAACGCATGGCGCTTGTGCCCGCGTTGCGGCTTGAGGGCGTGACGCCGTACCAGGCCGTTGATCACCATGCACAGCACCAGCAGCACCGTACACAGTAGCGATTGGCGCAGTGCCGTGCTGGTATCACCAGCCGAGACGAATGTGGCGAACAGCGAAATGCCCACCAACAGCAGTGCGGGGATGTACCAGAAGGAACCGATGATTTCGATGGTGTCACTGAGGGCGCGGCGTGTGAGGCGGCGTGACAGCGGCTGGTTGCGGATCAGGTGGGCGATAGGCCGGCGGAAGCGCAGGATGAACACGCCGGTGGACAACGCCGCCATCACATTGGCGATGGTCGCAGCGGTATGGGACAAGTGTTGCCCCAGTGCTGCGACCAGTCGCGGGTCGCTCAGGGCTTCACCGAAGGCGGCAAAACTGCCGATCCACCACAGTGGGCGGAAAGCCTGGTGACGCAGGATATACAGCGCGCGATGGCGATGCGGGCCGTCGAGTACCGAAAACGCAATCACGCAGATCGCCGAGAAACAGGTGCCCACCACCAACGCGTAAGCCAATACCATCGCCAGGGATTTGCCCAGGGACGAGGGCAGGGCGTAGCTCAGGTACACGGTGATCACCAGGGCGATCAGCCATGGGCCGAGTTTACGCAGGGCAAAACGCACCATGTCCCAGGTACGCGGGTGTTGCGGCAGTTCTTCGGGCAGGCCGAAGCGTTCGCGCACGCGGTGGCTGAGCCAGATCAGCGCGGCGGCGAGCAGGCTCCACACGGCAAGGATCAGGGCAAAACCGAAAATGATCGGCAACCATTCGTTGGCCGGCAGTATCAGCGCACTGAGTTCTTCCTTGGCCTGGTCGACTTCATTGGACCAGCGCCCCAGCGGGCTGTCGGCCCCGGAGAACTGCGCTTCCAGGTTAGCCAGGGTGCCGCCGATCAACCCCAGCACGCCTTCTTCCGCGGCCGGTTGGGCTTTTTTCGTGGCTTCACGGAGCTTTTTCAGGTCACTCAGCAACTGGGTACGCTGCTGGTCGTTTTCCAGGGTCTTGATCACCTCATCCAACGACTGCCCCAGCGGCACTTCGGCCTGGGGCTGGGTCTTGTTGGTGTTGCCGAGCAGGCCGGGCAAGCCCACGGCGTGGGCAGGCGTCAGCGGCAGCAGCGTCAGCAGGGCGATCAAGCAGTAGCAGGGCAGGGCAAACAGACGGGAAAGCACGAGGCGGTCAACCTTGGAAACGACGAGTTGACCGAGTGTACGAGCGCAATCGTCATTCAGCCAGTTTTGCGAGGATCTTGTACACCACGGTGGCCAGGATCAGCAGCATGCCGATCCACATACCAAACACGCCGAGGGGTTTGTCACGGAAGTTGAAGCCCACGGCGAGCATGATCATGCCGATCAGGATCGGGATAAGCATGGCGTGGAAGGAGGACATGGAGATCATGGTGCGACGGCCTTGTCGGAGTGGGAATACTGACAAGTCTAGGTCGGATTGCAGAAATTGGAGTTGATGTGTATCAGAAACACATCAACCCCATGCCACATCAGGGCAAGTCGTGGCTCGCGTAAAACGCGCCCAGCACCTTCACCAGATGCGCCAGGTCATGGCTGCCGCACAGTTCACGAATGGAGTGCATGGCAAACGTCGGCAGGCCGATGTCCACGGTGCGCACGCCGAGGTGGCTGGCGGTGATCGGCCCGATGGTGGATCCGCAGCCCATGTCGCTGCGTACCACGAAGCTCTGCACCGGTACTTCCTGGGCCATGCACAGGTGGCGGAAGAACCCGGCGGTTTCGCTGTTGGTGGCGTAGCGCTGGTTGCTGTTGACCTTGATCACAGGCCCGGCGTTGAGCTTGGGGCCGTGGTTGGCGTCGTGCTTCTCGGCGTAGTTTGGGTGCACGCCGTGGGCGTTGTCCGCAGACACCAGCAGGGATTTCTGAATGGTGCGTACGAATTCATCCCCTTCCGGCAACAGACGGCGCAGGGTCTGTTCCAGCATCGGGCCATCGGCACCGCACGCCGAGCAGGAGCCGACTTCTTCGTGGTCGTTGCACACCAGTACGCAGGTTTCATCGGTTTCGCTGGTGACCAAGGCTTGCAGGCCGGCGTAGCACGACAGCAGGTTGTCGAGACGGGCGCCGGCGATGAAGTCGCCGTTCAGGCCGATGACCGCAGCACTTTGCGTGTCGTAGAAGCTCAGCTCGTAGTCGAGCACCACGTCGGCGTTCAAGCCATGTTCCCGTGCAAGCTGCTCGGTAAGCACGGCGCGAAAGTCCACGCGCTCGTCACCGGCAAACTGCGCGAGGATCGGCGGCAGTTCGGTCTGGGCATTGATCGCCCAACCCTGGTTGGCTTCACGGTTCAGGTGAATGGCCAGGTTGGGGATGATAGCGATGGGCAGCTTGAAGTCGATCAACTGGCTTTCGACCTTGCCGTCGCGGCGGAAGGTCACGCGGCCGGCCAGGGACAGGTCGCGGTCGAACCATGGCGCCAGCAGCGCGCCGCCGTAGACTTCCACGCCCAGTTGCCAGAAACCCTGGCGTTGCAGCTCAGGCTGCGGCTTGACCCGCAGACACGGGCTGTCGGTGTGGGCGCCGACCAGGCGGATACCGCCCTGCAGCGGCGAATGGCGGCCGAGCTTGAAGGCGATGATCGAGGAGTCGTTGCGGGTCACGTAATAGCGACCATTGGCCTCGGTGGTCCAGGTCTCGCGCTCGTCGAGCCGCTGGTAACCGGCCGCTTCCAGGCGCTGGGCCAGGGCGGCAGTGGCATGAAAAGGAGTAGGGGAGGCCTTGAGGAAGTCGATCAGGCCTTGATTCAACGCTTCGCGCATAAATAGCTCCAGACAGCAGTGCGCGGAGTTTACCGTATTGGCTCCGCCGATTCATTGTAGGAGCGAGCTTGCTCGCGAAAAACGTCAACGATAACGCGGGCATTCTGGATGAACGTGGCGTTCTCTGGTTTTTCGCGAGCAAGCTCGCTCCTACAGGTAAGCGTCATTGCCTTAGAAAGGGGCAGGGCACTCGAAGCGCAGGCGCTCGCCACTCTGCGGATGGGTGAAGCTCAGCATGCTCGCGTGCAGGCACAGGCGCGGCCAGGCAGCCAGGGCTTGCTCATGGGCATACAGGCCATCACCCAGCAAGGGGTGGCCGATGGAAAGCATGTGCACGCGCAACTGGTGCGAACGCCCGGTGATCGGCGTCAGCTCCACGCGGCACCAATCGCCACAGCGCTCCAGCACTTTCCAGAAGGTCAGCGCATGTTTGCCGAATTCGTGGTCCACCACATGCCGTGGCTTGGTCGGCGGGTCGTAGCGCAGGGGCAGGTCGATGCTGCCGCTGTCCAGTTCCGGTTGGCCCCAGGCCAGGGCGGTGTAGGCCTTTTCGGTTTCACGGTCGTGAAATTGGCGGGACAGCTCGCGGTGGGTGTCGGCGTCACGGGCCAGCAGGATGATGCCTGAGGTTTCCCAGTCCAGGCGATGCACGATGCGGGCTTCGGGGTAGCCGTTTTCCTGCAGACGGGTGATCAGGCAGTCCTTGTTGTCGTCGGCGCGGCCAGGCACCGAGAGCAGCAGGGTGGGCTTGTTCACCACCAGGACGGCGTCGTCCTGATGCAGGATGTGGATATTGGACAGCGGCATTAAACAGCCTCGTAACAAACGCCAACGGCGGCTCGCCCACCCGGCCCCCCAAAAGGGATCAGGGTGAACGAGCCGCCGTGGCGGCCGCCTGTTCGATCAACGATCAGGCAGGGTGATATTGAGTTCCAGAATCGAGCAGCTGCCGTCATTTTCCAGGGCGACATGCACGTCATCGTTGCCGATATTGACGTACTTGCGGATCACCTCGACCAGTTCCTTCTGCAAGGCTGGCAGGTAATCCGGCGTGCTGCGTTGGCCGCGTTCGTGCGCCACGATGATCTGTAGACGCTCTTTCGCGACCGACGCGGTCGTAGGCTTTTTGTTGGCGCGAAAGAAGTCGAGAAATTTCATTGTTTAGTTGCCTCCAAAGATACGCTCGAAGAATCCCTTCTTCTTGACATCGAGGAAGCGATGTTCCACGGACTTGCCCAGCAGGCGATCGACGGCATCGCTATACGCCTGGCCGGCGTCGCTCTGGTCGTCAAGAATCACCGGAACACCCTGGTTGGAAGCCTTCAGGACGGCCTGGGATTCTGGGATCACGCCCAGCAGGGTCACGGCGAGGATTTCCTTCACGTCTTCAACACCGAGCATTTCGCCGTTGCTGACGCGCTCAGGGTTGTAACGGGTGAGCAGCAGGTGCTCCTTGATCGGGTCCTGGCCTTCTTCGGCGCGCTTGGATTTGCTGGCCAGCAGGCCCAGCATGCGGTCCGAGTCACGTACGGAGGAGACTTCCGGGTTGGTCACGACAATGGCTTCATCCGCGAAGTACATGGCCAGGTGAGCACCGGTTTCGATACCGGCCGGCGAATCGCAGACCACGTATTCGAAGGTTTCCTTCAGCTCAGCCAGGACTTTGCCCACGCCTTCTTTGGTCAGCGCGTCTTTGTCACGGGTCTGGCTGGCGGCCAGCACGTACAGGTTCTCAAGGCGCTTGTCCTTGATCAGGGCCTGTTGCAGGTTCGCTTCACCGTTGACCACGTTGACGAAGTCATACACCACGCGACGTTCGCAGCCCATGATCAGGTCGAGGTTACGCAAGCCGACGTCGAAGTCGACGATAACTGTCTTGTGGCCGCGCAGAGCGAGGCCGGTACCGATAGCGGCGCTGGTGGTGGTCTTACCCACACCACCCTTGCCGGATGTAACCACGAGAATCTTGGCCAAGGTGTTTCACCCCTAAGGAAGAAGGACATTTCGGTCCCTGAAAAACATCTCTTGGAACTCGCTGCAGGCGGACAGCCTTGTAGGAAAAAAAATTCCTACATAAGTAATGCCGGTTTCGCTGTGCTATTAGAGTCTAGAGATGCTTGGAAAATGCGGCAGTATCCGTTAAAGACGGATGATGTTCAACACATCGCCCGACAGGTTGACCTGCACCGAAGCCCCCCACAGCGGATCACGGCGCAAATCTTCTGAAACCTTGTACTGGCCTGCGATGGACACTAGCTCAGCGGTCAACTGCTGGCAAAAAATACGGGCCTTGGTATCACCCTTGATGCCGGCGAGGGCACGTCCGCGCATCGGGCCGTATACATGGATGTTGCCATCGGCGAGAAGTTCCGCCCCCGGGCTGACAGAAGAGATCACCACCAGGTCGCCACCCTGGGCGTAAATTTGCTGCCCGCCGCGTACGGGCGAGGTGATGATCTTTGTAGGCTTGATCGCAGGTTCGGGTGGTTTTTCCGGTTTTTTCTTCTCTTCGCCGACCAATGGTTCAAGCGGACGCTCGCGCGCGCCGGACGGTGGCAGTACTGGCAGTTCAATGGCGATGGCCGCAGCAATGTCTTCGATACGGCTGGCACGGATCGCCAGGGTACGCAGGCCATGGGAGCGGCATACACGCATCAGGCCGGGCAGGTCGATGCTGCCCTGGCCGGCCGGCAGTTTGTCCAGGGCCAGCACCAGCGGGGCATTGTTGAAAAAGTTGGGTGCCAGGGCGACCTTGGCAGCGAGCTGGCGGTCCAGGGCGTCGAGGTCGTTACGGGCGAGTTCCAGCACGGTGATGGCGAGCATGCTGCCTTTCAGCTGGAACACGGGATCTTGGTCTAGCGGTTCGGTTTGGCTCATGGTCGGCAAAAGCGGCTTGTCACGAAAAGTGTCGAGACTTATAACGAGAACACTCACCCGCCGCAAGCCGAGTCGAACCGTTGTAGAATGCGCGGCCCTTGTCTTTACCGGAATCTGTAATGGATCGCCCGCGTTTTCGAGCTGTATTTTTTCACCCGCGCTTTTGGCTGCTATGGCTGGGGCTCGGCCTGCTGTGGCTGGTCACTCAACTGCCCTACCGCGCGCTCCTGACCATTGGTCGGCTGCTGGGCGCCGGCATGTACCGCGTGGCCGGCGAGCGTCGCCGCATCGCCGCACGCAACCTGGAACTGTGCTTCCCGGAAAAATCCGCCCAAGAGCGCAAGCACTTGCTCAAGGAAAACTTTGCCTCCACCGGCATCGCCTTCTTTGAAATGGCCATGAGCTGGTGGTGGTCGCGCCAGCG
The DNA here is from genome assembly GCF_002269425.1 of Pseudomonas sp. NS1(2017). NCBI lineage: Bacteria > Pseudomonadati > Pseudomonadota > Gammaproteobacteria > Pseudomonadales > Pseudomonadaceae > Pseudomonas > Pseudomonas sp. NS1(2017). The sequence goes on along the minus strand of NZ_CP022960.1, from coordinate 6,016,109 downwards.
CCTGGCGCGGCTGGCCCATGTCGAAGGCCTGGAACACCTCAAGCAGGCGCAACTGGAGGGCAAGGGCGTGATCCTCATGGCCCTGCACTTCACCACCCTGGAAATCGGCGCCGCGCTGCTGGGGCAGAAGCACACCATTGATGGCATGTACCGCGAGCACGGCAACCCGTTGTTCGACTACATCCAGCGCCGAGGCCGCGAGCGTCACAACCTCGATTCCCTGGCCGTGGAGCGTGAAGACGTGCGCGGCATGCTCAAGCTGCTGCGCGCCGGTCGCGCGATCTGGTACGCACCGGACCAGGACTACGGCGCCAAGCAGAGCCTCTTCGTGCCGCTGTTCGGCATCCAGGCCGCCACCGTGCCGGCCACCAGCAAGTTCGCCAAGCTGGGCAAGGCGTTGGTGGTGCCGTTCACCCAACAGCGTCTGGCTGATGGCAGCGGTTATCGTCTGGTGATCCATCCGCCGCTCACCGATTTTCCTGGCGAGAGCGATGAGGCTGACTGCTTGCGCATCAACCAATGGGTCGAAGCCTCGGTGCGTGAATGCCCGGAGCAATACCTGTGGACCCATCGCCGCTTCAAGAGCCGGCCACCGGGTGAGCCTAAGTTGTACGAAAAACGCCGCCGATAAGACCGACATTTCCCCACATGGAGTGACGCAATGCGCCCAGCTGAACCGGTTACAGGCTTGATTCTTTCCGGCGGCGGGGCGCGAGCGGCGTATCAGGTGGGGGTACTGGCGGCGATTGCCGAGCTGTTGCCGCCGGGGGCGCCCAATCCGTTTCCGGTGATTGTCGGCACCTCGGCCGGCGCGATCAATGCGGTGAGCCTGGCCAGTGGCGCCACGGACTTCGGGGCCGCGATCCAACGTCTTACCGCCTTCTGGCAGGGTTTCCGTAGCCACTTGGTGCTGCGCAGTGATTGGCCGGGAGTGATTCGCCAGGCGAGCCGTTTCTTTATCCACAGCCTCCTCGGTCTTGGTGCGCAGGTGCCGGTGGCGCTGCTCAACAGCACGCCGCTGAAAGCGCTGCTCAAGGACAAGCTGCACTTGCCTGGCATTGATGAAGCGATTCGCAACAAACATCTGCATGCAGTAGCGGTCACGGCCTTCGGTTACGAATCCGGCCACGCAGTGACCTTCTACCAGGGGGGCGGCACCATCGATGCCTGGTTGCGCCACCGTCGTATCGGCATGCCCACCCAACTGACGGTTGAACACCTGCTGGCCAGCTCTGCGATTCCCTTGCTGTTCGCCCCGGTCAAACTCGATCAGGAGTATTTCGGCGACGGCGCCGTGCGGCAATCGGCGCCCATCAGCCCGGCGTTGCACCTGGGCGCCAGTCGTGTGCTGGTGGTCGGCGTCAGTGGCAACCCGCGCGGCAATGAACCGGCGGCGCAGCGTACCTACACCGGCCAGGAGCCGACTCTGGCGCAGATTGGCGGGCATATGCTCAACAGCACGTTCATTGACAGCCTGGAAAGCGATATCGAGTTGCTGGAGCGCTTGAATCAGTACAGCCACGCCGCGCCTGGCGTGGCGGCGGTGGAAGTGCTGGTGATTGCACCGAGTCAGCCAATCGACGAAATCGCGGCACGGCATCGCCAGGAATTGCCGGCGGCATTGCGCTTGTTCTTGCGTGGGCCGGGGGCGACCAAGACGAGCGGGGCGGGGGTATTGAGCTACTTGCTGTTCGAGGCGGGGTATTGCAGTGAGTTGATCGAATTGGGGCGGCGCGACGCGTTGGCCAAGCGCGAGGAGCTAATGCGGTTCCTCGGCCTGACACCGAATCTGTAGGAGCCGGCTTGCCGGCGATAGCGGTGTGTCAGCCAACACAGGTGGCACAGACAAACCGACATCGCCGGCAAGCCGGCTCCTACAGGGGTCAATCAGAAGTGATACTTGACCAGGAAGCTCGCGGTGTCCTGGTTAGTCTTGAACGCGCCTGAATCTTCGATCCCGTACTTGTTCTTCCAGTAGTCGTATTCGAAGCCGACATACAACTGTTTGTCGCCCCAATGCAGCGCTTTACCCAGGTCATATTTGACCTGCGGGTTGAAGTGCAGGTTGGCGTGGTAAGTGCCACGGGCGTTCTTGTCGTTGTCGGTCACCCAGTCCATGAAGCCGTCGATCAGCACGTCAGAGTTGCCCACGGGAATGGTGTAGGACCATACCGGAGTAATCTGCCAGACGCCGTCACCCGGACGATTGCCTTCGGTCTGGCGCTGGTAGAAGTTCAACTGGAAGTAGTCGAAGCCGGGGATGTTCAGGTCAAAGCCTGGGCCGAGCAGGTACGACTCGTTATCGCCTTCGCCAAACTCGTAAGTGAAGGCCAACAGCACGTCTTTGATCGGGCCGAACGACAGGTCTTTATCAAAAATCTTGCCGAACGACAGGCGCGGGCTTATTTCACCGTAATAAGTACTGGGGCCGACGTTGCCGTCTTCCTTGCCGTTGTAAAAGATGCGGTCGACGAAGATAAAGTTGTCGCCGTACTTCCACGCATCGGCATGTTCGAACGTGACGGTTTGCTGGATCTGCGGGTTGACGGTAAAGCTCTTGCCCCACAGGTAAGTCAGGCTGTTGTTCTGCCACTGCAACAGGTCACCGGCCACGGCTTGGCCACCGGCCAGCAGGGATCCCGCCAGCATCAGGCCTTTGAACATAGGTTTCATTCGGTTGCTCCCGAGTTAAAGTTTTATGGTTTTTCTTCTACGCAGGCGCTCTGGTGTGGCGCCTTTTGGTTTGCTGCAAAAATCGTCTGTTCGGTCAGCTTTAGTGCTTTTAGCAAGAGCTGCGCCAAGGTGTTTAAAAAGCCAAAAAATCCCCGTCGGCTGCATCGGATGCAGTCGAATTCAGAGGACGTTTGCGCACTTTGGCCGCAGACATAAGGCCGGGATAAGTTGGCCTTGCAGTCAGCTTTTACATTCGCTGTTTTTTTTGAGTCGATTCGAGCGGGCGCGGAGAATACTGGCTCCCAGGCCGTGGCTCAAGTGCGCTGTTAAAGCGCGCGTGGGGCGAGAATGGGGCACGGCTTGTGGCCGGCCCCAGGTGAAGGGTGTGCATGTGGTTATTCCCGTTTCGTTATTGTTTTTGTTTGAACGAAGGAATCAATGCGTATGAGCGACTTCAGGGCGTTCAGCGCCACCGAGAATGTTGAACAGGATATTCAGCGACAACGCGCTGAGTGTGGCCATGGCGATGCCACTGTGGGTAATCGGGCTCATCCACAGCGGTAATTGCGCGAAGAACTCCGGGCGCACCACGGGGATCAGGCCCATGCCTATACTCACCGCCACCAGCAACTGGTTGCGACGGTCGGCGATGTCCGCTTCCTGCAGGATCTTGATCCCGGTCGCCGCCACCATGCCAAACATGGCGATGGCCGCGCCGCCCAGCACCGCCGGTGGAATCGATGCCACGAGGTAGGCGGCCTTTGGCAACAGGCTCAGCACAATCAGGAAGACCCCGGCCATGATCGTCACCGAACGGCAACGCACGCCGGTCATCTGCACCAGACCGATGTTCTGGGCGAACGAGGAGTGGGTGAAGGTGTTGAAAAAACCGGCAAAGAACGACGCGCCGGCATCACACAGCAGGCCACGGCGCAGCATCTTTGGCGTGACATCCTGGCCGGTAATCTTGCCCAGGGCGAGAAACATCCCGGTGGACTCGACAAAGATGATCACTACCACCAGGCACATCGACAGGATGGGCGCCAACTCGAACTTGGGCATGCCGAAGTGCAACGGCGTCACCACCTGCACCCACGGCGCCATTGCCAGGCCACTGAGGTCGACCATGCCGAGCGCACCGCACAAGGCGTAGCCCAGGCCCATGCCGATCAGCACCGAGATGTTCACCCAGAAACCGCGCATGAAGCGGTTGATCAGCAGGATGGTGGCCAGTACCAGTGCGGCAATCGCCAGGTAGATCGGCGAGCCAAATGTGGCGGCAGCACTGCCGCCGCCGGCCCAGTTCACGGCCACCGGAAACAGCGACAGGCCGATCGCGGTGATCACCGTGCCGGTCACCAGCGGCGGGAAAAAGCGCACGACCTTGGACATGAAGGGCGCGATGAGCATGCCGAAGAACCCGGCGGCGATGGTCGCGCCGAAGATTCCCTGCAAGCCGATGCCGGGCATGCCGGCCATCGCGACCATGCTGCCGACGGCAGCAAAACTGGCGCCCATCATCACCGGCATGCGAATGCCCACCGGGCCGATGCCGAACGACTGCACCATGGTGGCGATACCGGCCACCAGTAGGTCGGCGTTGATCAGGAATGCGATTTCTTCACGGCTCAAACCGGCGGCCTGGCCAATGATCAGGGGCACGGCGACGGCGCCGCCGTACATCAGCAAGACGTGTTGCAGGCCTACCAGAATCAGTTGCAAGAGGGGCAGCCGCACCATGGCGGGCGCGGCAGGAATCTGCGGTTCGGCTAACTCGGTCATGCAACACCTCGGATCTTTTTTATTTTTGTGTTGTTTGGCATTCAATTGCCAATAGAGCTGTTTTCAATTTCTGTAGGAGCGAGCTTGCTCGCGAAAAACCCAAGAGCGCCGCGTGCATCCAGCATGCGCGCGTTATCGTTGACGTTCTTCGCGAGCAAGCTCGCTCCTACAGTGGGTGATGCTCATGCTCAGTTAGTGCGGGCCCCCTGATTGATCCAGGTCCCAATCAGATCCCGCTCCTGCTGGGTCATCTGGGTGATGTTGCCCAACGGCATGATCTGGCTCGCCACGGCCTGCGCCTGAATACGCGCGGCCTGCTGCTGGATCTGTGCCGGGGTATCAAACATCACCCCAGCCGGTGCGGTGCTGAACAGCGGGCTGGTAGGCTTGGCCGAATGGCACACGGTGCAACGCTGCTCGATCACGTTGTGGACCTGGCCGAAATCCGTGGTGGCCTGGGCCGGTGCCGGTTCAGCCGCCGGAGCGGCGGGTGCGGCCGGCGCAGCGGGTTTCAAACCACCGCCCAACGCCGTTTCCGGCAATGGCTGGTACTCGATGGCAGCGGGCGCCTTGGCCACTTCCGGGGCGGTCGACACCGGTTTTGGTCCGGTGACGTACGCCAGGCTGATCATCGCCAACGCGCCTACCGGCAACGTCCACGCATATTTCTGGCTGTTGTGACGGGTGTTGAAATAGTGCCGTACCAACACCGCCGCCACCGCGATACCCGCCAGGATCAGCCAGTTGTATTGGCTGCCGTAGGTGCTCGGGAAGTGGTTGCTGATCATGATGAACAGCACCGGCAAGGTGAAGTAGTTGTTGTGACGTGAACGCAACAAGCCTTTGGCCGGCAGTGCCGGGTCTGGCGTGCGGTTCTCGGCGATTGCCGCCACCAACGCGCGTTGCGCCGGCATGATGATGCGGAACACGTTACCGACCATGATGGTGCCGATCACCGCACCCACGTGCAGGTAGGCGCCACGGCCACTGAACACTTTGCTGAAGCCGTACGCGGCGGCAATCAACAGCACGAACAGGATGAAACCGAGCAGGGCAGGGCACTTGCCCAGGGCCGAGTCGCAGAGGAAGGAGTAGATGAACCAGCCGGCGAACAGTGAACCAATACCCAGCAATACGCCTTCCGGACCACTGAGGCTGCTGCCCGGGGCCAGCAGGTACAAGGTCGGGTTCCAGTAGAACACCACGCACAGCAGCGCAATACCGGACATCCAGGTGAAATAGGCTTCCCATTTAAACCAATGCAGGTTGTCCGGCATGGTCGGCGGGGCCAGTTTGTATTTTTCCAGGTGGTAGATACCGCCACCGTGGATCGCCCACAAGTCACCGGCCAGGCCGCTCTTGGGGTTGACGCGATTGAGGTTGTTTTCCAGCCAGACGAAGTAGAAAGAAGCGCCGATCCACGCGACGCCCGTGATCATGTGAACCCAGCGCACGCTCAGGTTCAGCCATTCCATCAAATGTGCTTCCACAGTCTTTACCTCTCGCCTGTCACCCTTGTTGTCGGGTGATCAGACCTTCTCTTATTGGTGGGGGGCGAGGATCAACCGCTCATCCTCTTTGAAAAAATGCTCATCGCAGTTATTGCCTGTGCCACTGCGATCAACCACCAGGAAGTCATCCCGCTTTTCGATCGTCAGCACCGGGTGGTGCCAGACGCCGCGATGGTAATTAATGCCCTGCCTGCCGTTGGTAACGAAGGCGCGGACCAAGCCCGATACAGGTTCATCGCCAAGTGGCGCGACCACGATCAGAAAGGGGTTGCCGAGCAGCGGTATGAAAGCCTGGCTGCCCAGCGGGTGTCGCTCCAGCATGCACACGGTCAGCGGCATGTCCTGCGCGTCGGCGCGGAAGATGCTGATGATGGCGTTGTCCTCAGGCGTAGCGGTTTCCACCGTTGCCAGTTTGTGGAAGCGCATGGTCGACCCGTTGTTGATCATGAAGTGATCGCTGCCATCGGTTTCGATAACGTCTCCGAAAGGGGCGAAGGCTTCTTTGGTCAGGGGTTCGATCATCAGTGTGCGCATGGCTGTCTTCTTAATCTTTTGAATGGTGTGATTTCTGTGTAGGAGTCCGGCTTGCCGGCGATTGCAATCTTGAGGACGCCATCGCCGGCAAGCCGGGCTCCTACAGGTTCGGGGTCAGTGCTTACTTGGCTACTTTACCGAGGACCCGCAGGCGGCTCACGCCACCATCCGGGAACACATTCAGGCGGATGTGAGTAATCGGGCCCAGCGCCTTGATCTGCTCGGCAAACGTGTGTTCGGCGTGCATTTCCAGTTTCTGCGCCGGCAGCAGTTCGCGCCAGAACAGCGATTGGGTTTCGATCTGGCTGTCGGTGCCACCCTTCACGAAGGCGCCCTGGATCGAGCAGGTGTCCGGGTAGTTGCCTTTGAAGTGCAGGGTGTCGACGATGATTTTTTCGATCTCGCCCGGATGGCCCAGCGCCACAATCACCCAGTCATTGCCTGGCGTGCGACGACGTGCGGTTTCCCAACCGTCGCCCATGTTGATGCCACGGCCTGGGTTGAGGATGTTGCTCATGCGACCGAAGTGTTCATCGGAGCAGGCCAGGGCGCGACCGCCATTCAATGCGGCAGCCAGGTCGACCTGTTCGTTGTCGCCCACCGAGGACCAGTCGCGGAACGGCACGCCGTACACACGCAGACGGGCCACGCCGCCATCCGGGTAGATGTTGAAACGCAGGTGGCTGAATGCCTGGTCGTTGTTGATCTCGTGGTAGTGGTGGCTGTTGCCTTGCAGCTCGACGGCCGACAGCACTTCCACCCACTGGGTCTTGTCATCCGGCTCGCCCGACGCCAGGAAGCAGGCTTCCAGGGAGGCCGACGGCGGGAAGTTGCCGGTGAAGAATGAAGTGTCGATGTCCACGCCTTTGATGCTGCCCGGTACGCCCAGGCGGATCACAGCGCTGTCGTAGCCTTCGAAGCGCTTGCGGCGCGACTCCCAGCCGTCCATCCACTTGCCGTTGTCATCGAAAACGCCCTCCTTCCACACGGCCGGGGTCGGCTGGAACAGGCGGTTGGCGTCGGCGAACCAGTCATCGGTGACGGAGATGATCTTGGTGCCCAGGCGGGCGTCGGCCAGGTTGACGAACTTCTCGAAAGGTACGGCGTAAGCTTTCATTCTTCTTGTCTGCCTTAGATAGAGTGGCTGGGGATGGTCGTTTAGAGGGTCAGTAATCGGAACAACGCGATCTTGTTGATCTCGGCCAGTGCGCACTTGAACTCGGTGTCCACCGAGTTGTGGATGCGCGTTTCGAACGCGGCCAGGATCTGATGCCGGTTGCTGCCTTTTACCGCCATGATGAAGGGAAACTTGAACTTGGCCTTGTAGGCATCGTTCAGCTCGGTGAAGCGAGAAAACTCTTCGGCCGTGCATTGGTGAATCCCCGCGCCAGCCTGTTCATCAGTGCTGGCTTGGGTGAGTTGGCCCTGGACGGCAGCTTTGCCGGCCAGGTCCGGGTGAGCGTTGATCAGGGCCAGCTGGCTGGCATGATCGGCGCTCAACAGGATGTCGCTCATGCGCTGGTGCAGGGTTTCGATCTGGTCGATCGAAGCATCCTGGCCCAGGTCGAAGGCCTTTTCGGCCACCCATGGCGAATGTTCGTAGATATCGGCGAAGGCTGCGACGAATTCGTCGCGGCTCAGGGTCGAGGGTTTCAGGGTCTGGAACGCAGTCATTTGGCGGCTCCCTTGAAAGGGTGGGTGTCATGCCAGTGACGGGCAATGTCCACTCGACGAGTGAACCACACCTGTTCGTGACCTTTGACGTATTCAATGAACCGCTTCAACGACGCCAGGCGCGCGGGGCGGCCGATCAGGCGGCAGTGCAGGCCGATCGACAGCATCTTCGGGGCATCCAAGCCTTCGGCGTAGAGCACGTCGAATGCGTCCTTGAGGTATTCGAAGAAGTCATCGCCCTTGTTGAAACCCTGCACCTGGGTGAAACGCATGTCGTTGGTGTCCAGGGTGTAGGGGATCACCAGGTGCGGCTTGCCGGTGGGGTTGTTGGGTTCCCAGTAGGGCAGGTCGTCGTCGTAGGTGTCGCAGTCGTAGAGGAAGCCGCCTTCCTCCATTACCAGCCGGCGTGTATTGGGGCCGGTGCGGCCGGTGTACCAGCCCAGTGGGCGTTCGCCGGTCAGCTCGGTGAGGATGCGGATGGCTTCGAGCATGTGCTCGCGCTCCTGGGTCTCGTCCATGTACTGGTAGTCGATCCAGCGGTAGCCGTGGCTGCAGATCTCATGGCCGGCCTCGACCATCGCGCGGATCACATCCGGATGGCGCTGAGCGGCCATAGCCACGGCGAAGATGGTCAGCGGGATATCGAATTCTTTGAATAATTTGAGGATGCGCCACACGCCGGCACGGCTGCCGTATTCGTACAGCGACTCCATGCTCATATTGCGGGCGCCTTGCAGCGGCTGGGCCGAAACCATTTCCGACAAAAACGCTTCGGACTCTTTGTCGCCGTGCAGGATGTTGCGCTCGCCACCTTCTTCGTAGTTGAGTACGAAAGACAGCGCAATGCGCGCCTTGCCCGGCCAGTGGGGGTGAGGAGGGTTACTGCCGTAACCGATCAGGTCGCGTGGGTAGTCAGCGCTCACTGCAGTCTTCCTTCTTGTTCGTCGTGTTAGCGATGAGTGATTGTATACAACTTATCGCGCACTTTGTAAGCCTACATTTCTGCATTTTTTCGGCAGTGCTCTAGATGAATGGTGTAGCAAGAAACTTGCCTGGTTGGTCAGCTAATGGACAAAAGGTCGTTTGAAAGCAAGGATGACTGGCCGATTGCTCCATTAAGCAATGACGCTGGGAGACTTCAAAGGTTTGTGATTTTTATTGTGTACAATTTTTTTAAAAAGTGTCTTAATCAGCCATCGCCGGCTTTTTCGCTGCCCTGAAAAAGTGCGGATCACTCTTCTACTGACTACAGGAGGCGCGTAGACGCCATGGGACGTTTGACCACACACGTTTTGGATGCCGCACATGGCTGCCCCGGCAGCAGCATCAAGGTTGAGTTGTACCGCGTCGAAGGCGCGCAGCTGGAGTTGGTCGCCACCTCCGTCACTAACAGCGATGGTCGTTGCGACGCGCCCCTGTTGCAGGGCGATGATTACCGCAGTGGTGTGTACCAGCTGCAATTCAGCGCCGGTGACTACTACCGCGCCCGTGGTGTGCAACTGCCCGAACCGGCCTTCCTGGATGTGGTGGTCCTGCGCTTTGGCATCAGCGCCGAACAGGATCACTACCACGTCCCGCTACTGATTTCGCCCTATAGCTACTCCACCTATCGCGGTAGCTAGCGTCACCTCGCTTCACACCCCCAAAGCTCTTCGTTGGTTTTTCGCCCGCCCACACTGCGGGCTTTTTTATGCATGTTGTGCAGTGAATTATTTAGCGCCTTTTGACTATCGGCGATGCCTAGGCTGAGTGTTTTCATCATCAAGTAGAAAACATCATGACCTCGCCGTCCGACTCACTGAGCACTCCAGAACCAGCGGACCCCTTGTCCGATCCCGATGACCCGTTGGTCGCTGCCGAAGCCGCGTCACAGGCTATGCGTGACCAACTGACCCGACGGATTAACGCGCATGCCTACCCCAGTCGGTTGATCAATCAAATCGTGCGTGCCGATGCGCGGATTGCCGAGACGGCGAAGGTGCTTGCCCACTTGATCGGACGTTCGCCCAAAGTCTTGACCGTCATTCGCACTGCACTGCGCGAAGCATTCGCGTTGGACCCGGATACCCTATTGTTTACCGAACCCAAGCCGCCGTCCCCACCCAACCGGGTCGACAGCCTGACTGATCGGGCGCTGCAGTTACTGGTAATGCCCACGGTGGTGATTAACCTCAATCAATTCACTGCGCTCAGCATTAAAGACGAACCGAACAGCAAGTTGCCCTATACCCCCTTGGATGCAATACACCGTGTGATTGCGATGAGGCTCCCTGAGCGGTTGGCCTACGCGGCGACTGCGTATTGGGACACCCTGGCGCAAGGTTCCTGGCGCACGCGCCGGGAGCTCTGGGTGGAGCAGCACAAAGAGCTGTTCGCAGACCGGGCTTTTCTGGCCCGACAGTTGGACGAGCTGTCAACTGCCGCCATGACCATGGTCAAAGCCCTCATCGATGCCCCCACGGCAAGCGCGCGCCAGCGTGCCGGTGGGCAATGGGCCAGTGTGCGAGTGGGTCAACTGATGTGGCCGGGGACGCCTGCGGTAGTGATCCCCGGGGCATTGCACCTGTTCCGTGAGGGTGACCCGAGCGATAGCCCTCATGTCATGTACCTGCCAGGTGTGGCGCGCAACTTTTATGAGTACCCATCCTTTGCCGCGCTTCAGTGCGGCGCGCTGGAGTTGGGGAACTCACGGTTCCACGACCTTTGGCAATGCTTGCCGCTGAGCCGTCGTAATACGCTGTGCCGTCCGGCGCAATTGCCGCCGATGGCGGGGATTGTTCGCGGCTTGGAGGTGTTGGACGATGCGCTGGCGGTCGGAGCCCAGGCGCTGTTGACCGGGCAATGGAGCAACGAGCTGGCCTGCGCCGTGAAGATCAACGAGGCGTTCGTGTTCTCCACAGTGCGGCCGCAGCCGCAACCGCCTGACGTCGAATCTTTTTTGGCGCAGGTGGAGGGGGCCAGGAGGCAGCTGATCGGCGCTCACAGGCTTGGCGACGTGGGTGATCAATTGCTCATATGGGACCGGCAGAGACGGCGTGAAGAAATCATTTTTGGCAGTGCGGTGTTCGACCTGGCGTTGGGTACCGCAGAGCGTCAGGCCAAGCGCTACGAGAAAGGCCTGGTCGCGCTGCTGACCCCAGATGACCCCAGTGCGGATACGGTGGCCTATAACGTAGTCCTGTTGCTCGCGCGTCAAATCAAAGAACATACCCAGGCCTTGAATGCACTGTTGCAAGACGCCGGCCAGCGGCTGTTAGAGTTGGCTTTTTGGGTTGAGCGTCCCGGGGGGGCTGGTACTCCCAGGCGCGCGTCGTTGTTCATGCATGCGCAAACCGAGGCCCTGCGTCATGAGGTTGAGCTGCAATATCGGCTCAGGCTGATCCATACGGCGCATCGGGAGTTGATGAACGAGGTGCTGAACCAGCCTCTGGCTACCAAACGCCCGGGCAGCGAAACCCGAGTGCTGTCGATTGCCGTGGGCAGCGAGCCAGACGCGTTTTATACGCTGCTGAACGTGTGGGTGGTGACCACGGCGGCGGCGGTACGGGCTCCTACGCGCCAGCATGCGGTGGTGCTCTATGCGTTCGGCAAGGAGGGCGGAGTACTGGCTTTTGCCGGGCTCGATGCGCTGACGCGCAGCCTGAAGGCGAGCTTGAGCAGCCTTGACGACTCCGTACTATGGGGCTGTGTAGACCGCGATAAGCGCGCCGACCTGCGTCGCCATGCGGCCCGAGAAACGCTGGGTATGCGCTACATTGAAATGAACGGCAAACCTGCGCTGATGATGCTGAAAAAACTGCTTGGCTCCTGCGACCGCCTGCATAAAAGCCGCGAAGACATCACGCGGATTTTCAGTGAGGTGACGGATGCCGAGGTCAGCCGCACGTTGTTGATGCTTGAGCTGGAAGATCAATTGAAGGTTCCCGCCAATAACGCCTTCAGCCAGGCTCAGGCCAATGTTGAGTTGCTGCGCACCGCACACGCCCAAGCAAAGCAGTTTCCTCCATGGTGGATCCAGGCGACGCGTGTCCAGCGTAAACACTTCAAGCACTGGCAACGGGTATATCTCATCAGCGCCTTTGCATTTAACACTCGCCTTGAACACGACTTGCCGGATTTGGAAACGTTCGCCCGCCGCCGCCTCACCACTCGTTTGGAGCAGGACGGCTTTCCTGCGGACTTGGATATCGATCTACCTTTTATTGAGATGCCCGATGATGTGTCCGGCTCCTTCTGTGGGTGGTATAGCAGCAGCTGCCCCGTGGGAGATCGGAGTATAAAACATACGCCTAGCGCTACACGTACGATCTTCAGTCTGCTGCAATTGACGCTGAATAACCTCGACCCCTTGGCGCCTTGGACGCGCTGGAGACTCAACCGTGCTCGCTACCTGCAGCCCGATTGGAAAAAAAGGCTCAATGCTGATTATCTGATCTCGATGGTCTCCTCCTTGGATATCGGTGGCCAATACGACGCATTGATCAACGAGGTCTTTTACCCACGTGCAGACGCCGCAGGGCGTATACCCCGATTATTGAATCGTACGCTGAGGGCCGGTTCCAAATACCATCTTTTCTGTGCGATCCAACAAGGGCTGACGCCGGATGCACAGAGCATATTCAACACCGCGATGGCTGCACGCACGCCACAGGATTTGTTGAAAAACCAGCACCAGTTGCAACTGCATGTGGTTTATCTGGTGGGGCACACGATGAAGCATGACCGCTATATCGCCGGGATAGTGGTTGTCCAGGACAAGCGCTCCGGGCTGTGCGTGGTCTACTGGCCCGAAGCGCCGGGCACCTTGGCCCTCACCGAATACAACAGCCTGCAACAGGCCAGTGAGGCGTTGAACCGTCTTGGCGCATTGCCGGAAAACCTCAAGGCACTGGCGCAGCAGGTCGCCCCCGGCTGGGCGTTTGAGGCGCTCCCGCTGCCTGTACAGGAAGTTGGTCTGTTGGCCGAAGCAGGAAACTATCTGTACATGATGTCGCCCGGAAGTCGTGTGACACATGCAATTGTGGCGGGGCTCAAGATTATTCGCTCATTCTCCATCAAGCACCTTGAGCCAGCGGTTCAATTTGATGAAATTGAAGCCGTCGTCCGCGAACAGATTGCCAGTGATCCGCAGGCCTGGCTGGCTGTTACCCCCATCCCCCACAGCGATACCCAGGCATTGTTGTTTCGCGCCAGCGTGTTCGGCCTGCAAGGCCGGACTCAAGCGATGAGCCATTCCGGCAAGGCATTGGAGCATTATCGAACCAGTCGCCTGGGGGAGCAAAGCGACGCCCGCGCAAGGGTATTGGTGGGTTTAATCTTTCCGTTCTACGCATTGTTTAATGACTTCTATGAGTTGTTGCTCGTTTCGCGACGCTACCACCACTATGGCGATCCTAACGATGCCGCCGAAGTGGCTTTCAGAACTACTTTTCTGGTGATCGACATATTAATGAGCGTTGTACCCGGCCCTAAAAAAGTGTGGCGCGGTGCAGTTCGTGTCGGGCGGCCCGCATTGACAGCTGTGTTGGGGCGCATTCACCGCTCACGGATGAAGGCGCACACCGGGTCTGCGCTCCCTGCGACCCAGCTGACGGCGTTGCAGCGGTTCAAAGTCGAGGGGGTGCCCGAAGGCGCAGTGGCATTGAGAGGGCCGTGTGAAAGCGGGATATATGTGAAAAATGGCGAGCTGTTTATGGCCGATGATACTCATCACTATCCGCTCTACCGGCGCGGCAGCGAACAGTCATTGCGGTTCAAGAATACGCAGGCTGCGGGGCAGGATGAACTGATTCTGAACATCCATGAACCCAAACAATGGCTACTCAGTGCGGATGCCCCGCAGCCAGTGGCGGGGCCGAGTTCGGGCGTTCTCAACCCATGGAGGTCGCCCGTGCCGCCGCCGCCGGATTGGCAGCCAGCGGCCGTTCGCAGTGTTACGGAAGACGCCATTCGTCAGTCAATGGCGACGTCTGACCATTGGTTAGACTGGCGTACCCCACTTCAAAATACGGTGATGACTTATCAAGCTCCTGGGGTATTTTATCTTGAGCGCGATGCCCGAGGGTTTGAGCTTTATGTCCTCCGGATGGCACCGCCTGCTCCCGGCACGCTTGACCTCTACAGCGGTTATTACAGGCTGCTCCCGCCAGGCGAGCGGGCTCCGTTGAGTGGCATTGTGTTTATCCGCAATGAAGAGCCGCTGGTTTCAACGGCCTTTTTTACTATTGATCATTGGACCCGCACGAGGTTGATTGAGCAGCCTTTGCCGGTGTCACGTGACTCAATGGGTTACTGGCAGGTCCACGACCCCCTGTTCGACAGGCCGTTGCCGGAATACGTACGCACGGCATTCCCTACCATGACGAGCAAAAGCCGAGATTTTACAATTCAAAGGATGATTGAGTTATCAGGCCCAAAACGCCCTGTTACGGCCAGCCACATGCTCAATATCCGTACGACGTTAGATAGTTGGTTGCCCCCGGCGCCCGCCAGAGCTGGTCAGACGGATGATTTGCTGAAAATGCTACGCGCGAGTTCAGGGAATGAAAAAACAAGGTTTATTGGTTACGAGGGCGAGGCGGCGGGTTTCGAGCGCGTTGACTTTACGCCACCTGCGCCCTTGGATTCACGGCTCATGAGTGGTGGCAAATCGGTCGCGGCACAGAGAGCAGTCACACAGAGTGCGGCCATCAGGACAGTGCTGGAGGGGCAGGGCTTCACCGTCAGAGAGCTCAAAGGAAAACGTTACCGTAGGCCCGTCCAGCATTTGATTGCTACGCATCCGAACTCTCCAACCCAGGTCTACTATGTGTACAACCAGTGGGTTGAGATGGGGTCCATCCATATGCACAAGACATTCACAGGCCGATGGTTTAGCGCATTCCAACCTACTCAAACCAGCGACGCTTTAGCGGCGCAGGTAACCAGTGCGTTGCGCGATGGGCGATTGGTTCGGATTATGGCGGGCATTCAATGGTCGGGCATGTATAACAAATCTCCAACCGTTTATTTCATCAAATCAGGTCCTCGCCCTGATTAGCGACACCATGCCGGCACATCCGAACAATCCGGCACTGACGCGGTTGAACCAGCTCTGACCGTTGCCGCTGCGCAAATACCGTGCAGCGGCGTGGGCGCTAAGGCCGTAGGCCAGCTTGCAAACCAAGTCGAGCAGGGTCCAGGTGACGATCATGACCAGCAACTGCGGCAGGAACGGTAGCTCATTGCTGAGAAACTGCGGCAGGAAGGCAGCAAAGAACAGAATGTCCTTGGGGTTACTGGCGCCCAGTACAAAGGCGCGGCCAAACAAGGCGCGAAAACGCGGCGTCGCAATGGCCTGGGGCACTACTGCGCCCTGGGACGGTTGACGCGATTGCTGCCAGCTCTGCCAGGCGAGGTAAAACAGGTAGAGCGCGCCGACAATCTTCAAGGCGCTGAACAGTTGCTCGGAAGCCAGTAGCAGAGCGCCCAAGCCCAGGGCCGAGGCGCTCAACAGGCAGATCGAGGCAAACACCCCACCGAGAAACGCTGGATACGAACGGCGCAGGCCGAAGTTGAGACTGTTGCTGATCATCAGCAATGACAGGGGCCCCGGGATCAGGATCACCACCAATGCCGCGCCGCTGAACAGTAGCCAGGTTTCCAGGTTCATCCGTTACTCCTTTTTATAGAAATATGAATTTGGCGATGAAGATCGCGCACAGCACCCACAGGCTCACCGAGATTTCGCGGTACTTACCGGTGCCGGCCTTGAGTGCCACATACGTGATGAAGCCCAGGGCGATACCGTCCGCAACCGAGAACGTCAGCGGCATCATGATCGCCGTGACAATCGCCGGAATGCTGTCCGTGGCTTCATCCCAATTGATGTGCGCCATGCTTGCCATCATCAGCATCGCCACGTAGATCAACGCGCCAGCGGTGGCGTAGGCCGGGATCATGCCGGCCAGCGGTGCAAAAAACATCGCCGCCACAAACAGCACGCCCACGGTCACGGCGGTAAGCCCGGTGCGACCGCCAGCGGCCACGCCAGCAGCACTTTCCACATAGCTGGTGACCGGCGGCACACCGACCATGGCACCAAACACACTGGAGGCACTGTCGGCCTTCAATGCACGGGAGAGGTTATCGATCTTGCCCTCGGCATTGACCAGCCCGGCCCGTTGCGCGACGCCCATCAGTGTACCTGCAGTATCGAACATGTGTACAAAAAGAAAGGCAAAAACAACGCTAATCATGCTGACATTGAATACACCCTTGACGTCCATGGCCATCCAGGTTGGCGCGAGGCTTGGTGGTGTGGAAACCATGCCGTTGTAGTGCACCAAGTCGAGGCCCCACCCAGCGAGGGTGACGGCGATGATGCTGATCAGGATCGCGCCGAACACACGGTGGTAGCTGAGGATGGCGATCAGCAGAAAGCATACGGCCGCCAGCAGTGGCGCGGGCTCATGCAGCGAACCGAGTTTGATCAGCGTGGCCGGGCTGTCGACGATGATGCCGGCGGTTTTCAGGCCGATCACCCCAAGGAACAGGCCCACTCCCGCGCCCATGGCATGACGCAGGCTCACGGGAATGCTGTTGAGCAACCATTCACGCACCCGCGAGAGCGTCAGGCCCATGAACAGCACGCCGGAGATAAACACCGCACCCAACGCGGTTTCCCAGGTGTAACCCATGGTGCCGACCACTGTGTAGGTGAAGAACGCGTTCAACCCCATGCCCGGCGCCAGGCCTACCGGCCAGTTGGCGTACAGGCCCATCAACAGGCAACCCAGCGCGGCGGCGATACAGGTGGCGACGAACGCCGCGCCGTGGTCAATGCCGGCGTCGGCCATGATGTTGGGGTTGACGAAGATGATGTAGGCCATGGTGATGAACGTGGTGAGGCCGGCGATCAGCTCGGTCTTCACTGTGGTGCCATGCAAGCTGAGCTTGAACAGGCGTTCTAGCCAATTGTTATTAGGCGGGGCGATGTCCAGCGTAGGGGCTTCGGATTTGCGGCTATCCACAGCGAGTACTCCTCAAGAGTTTTATTGTTATTTCCAGCGCCGGTCACGGATGTGGGCAACAGCGCTTTGAGGTACTGGCGGGTTTTGTTGACCAATAGGTCAGGAACTCGCACGAGGCGAATTATGCTTTTGTATACAAATAAAGCAAATAATGTTTTCGAATAGCGGTGTGAAGCGCTAGTTCGCGCTCAATGCCTGATTGACAGCCAGCCATCCGGCTACCGCTTCTTCGCCGGCCTCGCTGAACGCACGTTGCAGCAGTTTCACCTGTTCGCGGCGCAGTGACTGTTCGAAGCGCAGGCCTTCCTCGGTCAATTCCAGCAGGCGTTTGCGCTTGTCGGTCTCGGACGCAACGCTGTTCACCAGGTGCATTTCCTGCAATTGCCGCAGCGGAATGTTCAGCGCCTGCTTGCTCACGCCGAGCAATTCCAGCAGTTCCTTCACGCTCAAGGTCGGGTAGCGCGCGATAAAAAACACGATGCGCTGATGCACCCGGCTCAGGCCGCGGCGCTCAAGCATTTCATCCGCCTTGGCGGTAAACGCCTGGTAGCCGAAGAAGAACGCTTCCATCGCTTCTTGCTGGGCGGTGGGGTTTTTAAGGTCAAGCATATTGACGTATCCGTGTGAGTCGTCGTAATTTCGGTCAACCAGTTTGACGTATTTCCCACAGGCTTCGCTACCGGTGACCTTATGGCCTTCTCTGAACGTGTTACGCGCCTCAAAAGCTCCTTGATCCGTGAAATCCTCGCGGCAGCCCAGCGCCCGGAAGTGATGTCGTTCGCCGGTGGCCTGCCGGCCGAAGCCATGCTGCCTGCGCTGAACTGGGATGACATGCCCCTCAACATCGGCCAATACGGCATAAGCGAAGGCGAGCCACAGTTGCGCGAATTGCTTGCCGCCGAAGCGCGCGCACTCGGCGTGCCGTGCCAGGCCAGCCAGGTACTGGTGGTCAGCGGTTCCCAGCAAACCCTGGACCTAGCGGCCAAGCTGTACATCGACAAAGGCACGCAGATCCTGCTGGAAGGCCCGACCTACCTGGCCGCGTTGCAGATCTTCCAACTGTTCGGCGCCGATTGCCTTACCGTGCAACTGGAAGCCGATGGCCCGAACCTGGCCGCGTTGCGCGCCAACCTCGAACGCCATCGCCCGGCGTTCATCTACCTGATCCCGACCTTCCAGAATCCTTCCGCCGTGCGGTACAGCGAAGCCAAGCGCGAAGCCGTCGCCGCGTTGCTTGATGAATTCGGCGTCACCCTAATCGAAGACGAGCCCTACCGCGAACTGACCTTCGACGGCGGCAGCGCGAAACCCATTGTCGGGCGCCTGAAAAAAGCCAGTTGGATCTACACCGGCACCGTGTCCAAGACCCTGTTGCCCGGCCTGCGCGTGGGCTACTTGATCGCCAGCCCGGACCTGTTCCCGCACCTGCTCAAGCTCAAGCAATCGGCGGACCTGCACACCAACCGTGTCGGCCAATGGCAGGCGATGCAGTGGATCGGCAGCGAAAAATACCAGCAGCACCTGGTGGAGCTGCGCAGTTTTTACCGCCAGCGCCGCGATGCATTCCAGGCTGCGCTAGAGTGTCACTTCGCCGATCTGGCCGACTGGCAAGTGCCCCAAGGTGGATTATTCTTCTGGCTGACCTTGAAACAGCCACTCGACACCCGCACCTTGTTGGCGCAAGCGCTGGAACAGAATGTCGCGTTCATGCCCGGTGAACCGTTCTTTTCCGAGCCGGACCAGCATCACGGTTCGTTGCGCCTCAATTTCAGCCATATCGACCCGGCCCGCCTGGACGAAGGTCTCAAGCGCCTGGCCGCGGTGGTCCGTCAAGCACAGCACGCGCAAGCGGCATAAGGGGAGCCCCATGTACAAGGTTTATGGCGATTACAAGTCGGGCAACTGCTACAAGATCAAATTGATGCTCAGCCTGCTGGGCATCCCGTATCAATGGATCGATGTGGACATCCTCAAGGGGGACACCCAGACCGCCGAATTCCTGGCGAAGAACCCCAACGGCAAGATCCCCGTGCTGGAACTGGAAGACGGCACCTGCCTGTGGGAGTCCAACGCGATTCTCAACTTCCTGGCCGATGGCAGTGAATTCCTGCCGTCCGAGCCGCGCCTGCGCACCCAAGTGCTGCAATGGCAGTTCTTTGAGCAGTACAGCCACGAGCCGTACATTGCGGTGGCGCGGTTTATCCAGTTTTACCTGGGGCTGCCCGAGGATCGCCTGGAGGAATACAAGAAGCTGCACAAGGGCGGTTACAAAGCGCTCAAGGTCATGGAGCGCCAATTGCAGCTCACGCCGTACCTGGTGGGCGATCAGTTCTCCATCGCGGATGTGGCCTTGTATGCCTACACCCATGTGGCGAATGAGGGTGGTTTTGAGTTGGAAGCTTATCCGGGTGTTCAAGCCTGGTTGGCGCGAGTGGCCAGCCATCCCAAGCATGTCGCCATGTTGGACTGAGCACCCTGATCTGTAGGAACCCGGCTTGCCGGCGATAGCGTTTTCAGGGGCGCCATCGCCGGCAAGCCGGGCTCCTACAGGGATCGCAACTCTGTATTCAGCAGGTCGAAACACCGCTGCGCCGCCGGGCTCAGGCTCATCCCGCTACGTGTGATCAACCCGATCTCCCGGTTCACGCCGGGATGATCGATGTGGATGCGCTTCAATCCTTCCAGGCTGTCTGCCGCCGATTCCGGCAGCACACTGATCCCCAGCCCCTGGCGCACCAGGGCCAACACCGTGGACATGTAGTTGGCCTCCATCCCGGCGTTCATTGTCAGGCGCGTCTCATCGAACAACGCCTCCACTTGCTCGCGCACGCTGCTGTCGCGGCCGGTGAGGATGATCGGCTGGTCGGCCAATTGCTCCAGGGTCAGTTGGCGGTGGCGGGTGAGCGGATGTTCCACCGGCACGAACGCACACAAGCGATCGTTCAACACCGGCACAAATTCCAGGCCATGACTGAGCCGTGCGCGCACGCCGATACCGAAATCCACCTCGCTGGAACGCACCTGGGCGTGGATGCGATGGGCTACCAGGTCATGCAGGCGCACCTCGATTCCGGCAAAGCGCTCGCGAAACAAGCGTAGAACCGGCGGCAAACTGCCGGCGCACACCGAGGGCAGGGCGGCGATGGTGACCACGCCCCGGCGCAGGGCGGCGAGGTCGCGGGAGCCGGTGACGATGTTGTCCAGGTCCAGCAGCAGTTTTTCCATGGGGCCGCGCGCGTCCTGGCCGGCGGCGGTGAGGCTGACGTGGCGCGGGCTGCGGTCGAGCAGGGCGACGCCAAGCCAGTCTTCCAGTTGCTGCACCTGCACCGTCAGCGCCGAAGGTGACAGATGCAGCTCATTGGCAGCCTTGGTGAAGCTGCCGGTGCGAGCCACTGCAAGAAACGACTGAATGTGTTGGATGCTGTTCTTCATTTTGTTTTTCCGAACACTAGCGGGTGAATATTCCAATTTACAAAGACTAACCCGCTTCCAATACTCCGGGTAAAACAATAACCGGCCACCAAGGCCGCTCTGGAGTAACCCATGCTCGCTACCCTGGGTGTCATCACCATCCTGTGCCTGCTCGCTGCCGTCATGAGCAAACGCCTCTCGCCACTGGTGGCCCTGATCGCCTTGCCGATCATCGCCGCGTTGCTCGGCGGGTTCGGCCTGCAAACCAGCGCCTTCATCATCACCGGTATCAAGAACGTCGCCCCTGTGGTGGGCATGTTTGTGTTCGCGATCCTGTTTTTCGGGATCATGACCGATGCCGGCATGCTCGACCCTATCATTGATCGCATCCTGCGCACGGTAGGCACGCGTCCTACACGCATTGTCGTAGGCACCGCGACCTTGGCGCTGCTGGTGCATTTGGATGGCTCTGGTGCGGTGACCTTTCTGGTGACGGTGCCGGCAATGCTGCCGCTGTATACGCGGCTGGGCATCGACAAACGTATCCTCGCCTGTGTTTGCGCGATGGCGGCCGGGGTCAACTTCTTGCCGTGGACCGGCCCGGTGCTGCGCTCGTCGGCCGCGCTGCATGTGCCGGTGGCGGACTTGTTCCAACCACTGATCCCGGTGCAAATCGTCGGCCTGATCTTCGTTTTCGCCTGCGCCTGGTGGCTCGGCCGTCGCGAAGAAAAACGCCTGGGTCTCGGCGCCGGCTCTACTGTGGATGCGGTGCCTCAACGGGTACTGAGTGACGATGACATCAAGCTGCGTCGCCCGCGCCTGTTCTGGGTCAACCTGATCCTGACCTTGCTGGTGATGGTGGTGATGATTGCCGGCTGGGTCGATCCGGTGGTGATGTTCATGCTCGGCACCGTGGTGGCGCTGTGCATCAACTACCCGAACGTTGATGCCCAGCGCGCCCGCATCGACGCCCACGCCAAGACCGCCCTGACCATGGCCAGCATTCTGCTCGCCGCCGGGGTGTTCACCGGGATCATGCAGGGCACCAGCATGCTCAAGGCGATTGCCGAAGTGGCGGTAGCGCAGATTCCGGCCGGCCACGGCAAGTTGATCCCGGCGGTGGTGGGCTTCATTTCCATGCCGCTGAGCATGTTGTTTGACCCGGATTCCTACTATTTCGGCGTGATGCCGGTGATCGCCGAAGTCGGCAAAGCCCTGGGCGTCGACCCGCTGCAAGTAGCCCAGGCCTCGTTGCTGGGTGTGCACACCACTGGCTTCCCGGTCAGTCCGCTGACCCCCGCGACCTTCCTTTTGGTGGGCCTGTGCAAGATCGAGCTGGCTGATCACCAGCGCTTCACCATTCCGTTTCTGTTTGCCGCGTCGGTGTTGATGACCCTGACCGCGTTGCTCCTGGGAGTTATTTGAGATGAAAACCTTGCGCATCGGTTCCGGCGCCGGCTATTCCGGCGACCGTATCGAACCTGCCGTGGAACTGGCCGAGCAGGGCGATTTGGATTATCTGGTGTTCGAATGCCTGGCCGAACGCACGATTGCTTTGGCGCAACAGGCGCGAATCAGCGATCCAGAAGGCGGTTACGACCCGCTGTTGAGTGAGCGTATGCGCCGCGTGTTGCCTTTCGTTGGCGTGAAAGCCGGGCATCGTCGCTTGCGGGTGATTACCAATATGGGTGCGGCCAATCCGGTGGCGGCGGCTGGTGTTGTGCGGCGAATTTCTAAGGAACTGGGCCTTGATCTCAAGGTGGTCGCCGTCGTCGGCGATGATGTGCTGAGCGTGTTGCAGCCCGAGTGTTTGCTGGATAACTGCCAGACGGTGGGTTCCTTGGGGGAGCGGCTGATTTCTGCGAATGCCTACTTGGGCGTCGACGGCATTTTGCAGGCGCTGCACGCTGATGCGGACGTGGTGATCACCGGGCGCGTGGCCGATCCCTCACTGTTCCTGGCGCCGCAGATGTTTGAATTCGGCTGGGCGGCGGACGATTGGCAGCGCCTGGGGCGCGGCACCTTGGTAGGGCATTTGCTTGAATGCGCCGGGCAAGTCAGCGGTGGCTATTTTGCCGATCCTGGCTTCAAGGATGTAGAGGACCTGGCGCGTCTGGGTTTCCCCTTGGCCGAGATCACTGCGGACGGTGAGGCGGTGATTACCAAGGTAGTCGGGTCCGGCGGGCGGGTCAGCCGTGCGACCTGCACCGAACAGCTTATCTATGAAGTGCACGACCCGGCGGCTTATCTCACGCCTGACGTAACGGCGGATTTTTCCCAAGTGGGGTTTGTGGCGGAGGGCGTTGATCGCGTTCGCGCCCAAGGTGCAGACGGTCGTGCGCGCCCCGAACAGCTAAAGGTCAGCGTCGGCTATCTGGACGGTTGGATTGGAGAGGGGCAGATGTCCTACGGCGGTCCCGGTGCTGTCGCACGGGCGCAGCTGGCGCGGGATGTCGTCCTCAAGCGGCTCGAGTTGATGGGCGTAAGGATGCAGGAGGTGCGTGCCGAGCTGATTGGCATGGACTCGCTCCACGGTCCGCGCAGCCGTGTCGAACCCTGGGAAGTGCGCCTGCGCGTGGCCGCACGCTGTGAAGATCGCGGTGAGGCAGTGCGGGTTGGCAATGAGGTGGAAACCCTCTACACCAACGGGCCGTCGGGTGGCGGCGGTGCGAGCAAAAGCGTGCGTCAGGTGGTGGCGGTAGCGTCGTTGTTACTGCCGCGTGATGTGGTCAACCCGAGGATTGAAGCATGAAGTTGCAGATGCTGGCCCATTCCCGCACTGGGGATAAGGGCGATACGTCGAACATTTCGATCATTGCCTATCGTGCCGAGGATTACCCACTGCTGTGCGAACAGTTGACGGCCGAACGTGTTGCCGAGTTTTTCGCGGGTTTGCGTGAGCCGGGCGCAGCGCCTGTACGGCGCTATGAGTTGCAGAATGTGCAGGCGCTGAACTTCGTGTTGCCGGGCATCCTGCGCGGTGGCGTCACCCGTTCGCTGGCGCTGGATGCCCATGGTAAGTGCCTAGGGTCAGCGCTGCTGGATCTGGATATCAACGACCTGTAGGAGCCCGGCTTGCCGGCGATGAGGCCCCAACGCCAGGCGGCGATCTTTTCGGACGCCATCGCCGGCAAGCCGGGCTCCTACAGGTGGGGGGGGGACTGTCAGACTGCTGCGAAACGCTTATCGAGGTAATCAATGATCACCTTGGAGTCATACATCCAGGTGGTCTGGCCATTCTCTTCGATACGCAGGCACGGCACCTTGATCTTGCCGCCTTGCTCCAGCAGGGTCTGACGGTCCTGTTCGTTGTTCTTCGCATCTTTCAACGCCACCGGTACGTTCAGGCGGTGCAGGGTGCGGCGGGTCTTCACACAGAATGGGCAGGCGTGAAACTGATACAGCGTCAGTTCCTTGGCCGCTGCATTCACCTGCGCCTGTTGCTCGGCAGAACGCTGCTTTTTGCGTGGGCGGGTAAGAAAGTCGCCCGCGATGATGACGTGGCCGAGGCCCACTCGAAGTGCTTTGACGAACATGGCTGAAACCTCTTGCCCATGAAGAAGGGGCCGCAGCTTACCTCAATTTTGCAGGCGAAAAAAAACCGGCGATGAACGCCGGTTTTTTCGTCCGCAGCCGGTTACTTGATCAGGCTGAGGAATTCGCTGCGGGTGGCCGCGTTTTCGCGGAACTCACCCAGCATCACCGAAGTGATCATCGACGAATTCTGTTTCTCCACACCGCGCATCATCATGCACATGTGCTTGGCTTCGATCACTACGGCCACGCCCAAGGCGCCGGTCACTTGCAACACGGCATCAGCGATCTGGCGGCTGAGGTTTTCCTGGATCTGCAGGCGGCGCGCGTACATGTCGACAATCCGCGCAACCTTGGACAGGCCTAGCACTTTGCCGCTTGGAATATAAGCGACGTGGGCTTTGCCGATGAACGGCAGCAGGTGGTGTTCGCACAGCGAGTACAACTCGATGTCCTTGACCAGCACCATTTCGCTGTTGTCGGAGCTGAACAAGGCACCGTTGGTGACTTCTTCCAGAGTCTGCTCATAGCCGCGGCAGAGGTACTGCATCGCCTTGGCGGCACGCTTTGGCGTGTCGAGCAGGCCCTCGCGGGAAACGTCCTCGCCGAGTTGGCCGAGGATCGCGGTGTAGTTTTGTTCCAATGTCACAGGACTGTTTCCGTATGGGTTTCAGAACGGTACGGTGTATGCCTGTACCAATGTGAAGCGTTTTTCAGCGCAGATACCACATTGAGCGCTTGTGATTGGCGCATATAGTAGCGTAGGTGCGCCGACAGTTGTATTCCTGGGCGATGCCGATGTTAGAGTCGGCCTCCGTTGAGGGGGACGTGATGACACCATTGGAACGAAGCATTTCTGAGCGTGCAGTGCTCTTTGCCAAGGAAAATCGGACACGAATAGCCCGGCAATTGGCCTGCTTGAAAAGGTATCCGGCTGACGAATTTCCGGTATCAGTATTCATGGCAGGCTCCCCAGGCGCAGGTAAGACAGAGGTTTCGAAGTCCTTTATTCGCTTGATGGAAGCGAGTGGTGCCACAGCTCTTCGGATCAGCTCGGGCTTCTGATAAACGTAAATGATTTGAGCCGTTCGATTGTTTTTATTGAGCGCGCGTTGAATGTTCTTTCTAGCCACATCAAGACTCGCAAGTGTCCCATCCAGAAGAAACGATTGGCGCTGTTGATAAACCAGATCGAGGGTACGTTCAACGACAACGGTTACACCCCGCTGAAAAAGACTCACAGACGGTGGCGATGCAGAAATCGGCATTGACCTTTCAGCCGAGGAAATTGACGAGTGGGTCAGGCAGCCCTACCATCCAGATCAACTTGAGAGAATTTTGACCGGAGCAGCCTTATGAAAGGCGAAATCACGGAAACGGTAGAAAGCTATCCAGCGACGACTATGTCAGACTTTTTCCGGAACTGTTCGGTAGAGGAAAAGCGGGCGGTGTATCGAAACGCAGCAAATGCTGCGATTACGATGCAAAAAGCCGTGATTTCTTTAGCGAAAGAAAAGAAATCTCGAGAGTTTAGTAGTAACTAGAAATCCAGCTCCCGAACAAAAAGCCCAGCCTTAGCGCTGGGCTTTTTCATGGTTACTCGTCGCGCCCTTCCATCATGGTGCGCTTGAGCATCACATACACCGCCCCCGCGCCGCCGTGGCGGGCCTGGCATGAGGTAAAGCCGAGCACCTGGGCATGCTGGCGCAGCCAGGTGTTGACGTGGCTTTTGATCATCGGGCGCTTGCCGTCCAGCCGCACGGCCTTGCCGTGGGTGACGCGTACGCAGCGGATTTCGAACTTGGTGGCCTCGGCCAGGAAGGCCCACAGGGTTTCCCGGGCTTTTTCGACATTCATGCCATGCAGGTCGAGGCTGCCTTCGAACGGGATCTGGCCGGCCTTGAGCTTGCGCATCTGGCTTTCCGGCACGCCATCGCGGGCCCACATCAGCTCGTCTTCGGGGCCGACGTCGATCACGAACTGGTCCGACAGGCCATCCACGGTGGTGGCATCGGTGCGCACGGTCGCGGCCTGACGCAGCTTGGCGATCTGCGCGCGGTCGGCCTTGGGTTTGCCGGTGTCGGCGCGGTCGTGCTTGATCGGCTTGACGCCGCGCAGCTCGTTTTTGAACAGGGAAAAATCGTCGTCTTGCATGTTGGCCTCCGCGAAGGGCGGGCAGTTTACCTAAATCGCGGCGGCCAGGGCGCAGTAAACGCTATCCAAGCGCCATCAGTCGTGCTTTTTCATCAGGTGTGAAGCGATGTTCAGCGACAACGGCTGACGCATTTTCCGACGGCTGCGCCGCCATAACCATACGCCCAACCACAGCACCAGCAGCCCGATCACCAACAGAATCGCCGAGCCGCCAGGGCTGGCATTCAGTTCGCCGAGGGCCGGCGAGTGACCCAACAAACCGGCGCCACCAGCGCCGGCCAACAGCACACCAACTATCGCCAGCAACGCGGCAATGCCGGCTACCAGGCGCAGACGCCAGTTGCTCGGGCCCTTGGGGCGCAAGCGACGAGCGTCAAAACCATCGGATATCTTCATTCCGACCTTTCCTCCAGGGTATCGGCCCTTCGACCGGACAATACACAGGTTGTTCCGGGGCGAGGGGTAAATGCGCCAAATGAAAGGGCTTTGCGGATGAGCGGGGCCATAAACAGGCCGCGCCGCTCATCTGAAGGTCGATCAGATCAGATCTTTGGTCAACGCCAGGGTGGCGAAGTTGTCGGCCATGATGGCCATTTCGGTTTGCTGCACGTGCTCGGCGCTGAGGATGCCGCCTTTGTAAGGCAGGTCGCGGGTGGCGCAGGCGTCTTCCACCAGCGTGCAGCGAAAGCCCAGGTTCTTGGCAGCGCGCACGGTGGTGCTGACGCTGGAGTGGCTCATGAAACCGCAGACGATCAGGTCCAGGGAGCCGAGGTCCTGCAAGTGTTTTTCCAGGCCGGTGCCATGAAAGGCGCTGGGCAGCAGCTTGCCGATGATGGTTTCGTCGCCTTCAGGCTCAAGGCCCGGAATGAATTCGCCGCGCTCGCCCTGTGGATCGAACAGACCACCCACGGTGCCCAGGTGACGTACATGCACGATCGGGCGCCCGGCGTTGCGGGCGGCTGACACAAGTTGCTTGATGTTGCCGACGGCCGCGTCCATGCCCGAGAGGGCGAGCGGGCCGTTGAGGTATTCCTTCTGGGCGTCGATGATCACGAGGGTCGCATGGCTGAGGTTCGCTGCTGCGTAACCACGACCGCTGAGTTGAAACATCGTCTTTGGAACGGACATTCTGGGGCTCCTGTGAGGGGGGCTTTTGCGACATTGTCCACTGGCTGAGCGGTTCTGTGAATCGCTACCATCGTAAGGTACGCCGTTGTTGACGTGCAGCCATGTCAAGAGGTGGGCCTGTTTAACACAATGATGGCAATTTGGATGAAATCCGACGGGTGGCGACGGGTTTTCGTACATCGTCGGTACAGGTGAAGGCTGTTAGAATCGCCAGTCGTTTTTTCCAGGAGCTTGCCCCCGTGACCACTTCCCGCCTGCGCACCTTGCGCGACAATATCCGTTGGGCTGTCAGCCGTTTCCATGGGGAAGACCTGTTTTTTGGCCATGGCACCGACAATGCCTGGGACGATGCCCGGCAACTGGTGCTCGGTGCCTTGCACTTGCCATGGGAAATTGCCGACAGCTACCTCGACTGCAACCTGGAAGAAGAGGAAGTCGCCCATCTGCAACGTTTGTTGCATCGCCGCATCCACGAACGGGTGCCGACACCTTACCTGATCGGCGAGGCTTGGTTCTGTGGCATGTCGTTTATCGTCGATGAGCGCGTGCTGATTCCGCGTTCACCGATCGGCGAACTCATCGAAAACCGCTTCGAACCCTGGTTGGCGCAGCCGCCGGCGCGGATCCTCGACTTGTGCACCGGTTCCGGTTGCATTGGTATCGCCTGCGCTTATGAGTTCCAGGACGCCGAAGTGGTGCTGGGGGACTTGTCCTTCGAGGCCTTGGAAGTGGCCAACCAGAACATCGAGCGCCATGGCGTCGATGAGCGTGTCTACACCGTGCAGGGTGACGGATTCGACGGCCTGCCGGGCCAGTGTTTTGACCTGATCGTCTCCAACCCGCCGTATGTGGATGCCGAAGACTTCGCCGACATGCCCGACGAATACCAGCACGAGCCGGAACTGGGCCTGGCGTGTGGTGACGACGGCTTGAACCTGGTGCGGCGCATGCTGGCCGAAGCGGCGGACCACCTGACCGAGAAGGGGTTGCTGATTGTTGAAGTGGGTAACAGCCAGGTGCACGTGGAGGCGTTGTACCCGGAAGTGGACTTCGCGTGGCTGGACTTCCAGCGCGGTGGTCACGGGGTGTTCATGTTGACGGCTGAGCAGTGCCGCCAGCATCAGGCGGTGTTCGCCGCCCGAGTGTGACGCACACCCTGTAGGGGCCCGGCTTGCCGGCGATGGCGATCTTGCAGACACCATCGCCGGCAAGCCGGCTCCTACAGGAGAATCAATCATGCATTTGGATTAGCGGTGTGTAGCAATCCAGATCAATAACCCCGCCTGAAACACCGTAAACGCCACAAGGCACGTGATGGTAAAGCGCAAGCCGCTGTCCTCACGCTTGAACTTGGTGACTTTTTCCTCTTCCTTGCGCAGCTTCACTTCCTGCTCGGCCAGGTTCTGCTCGGCCTGTTGCAGCATTTGCGCCGCTTCCAGAATCTCCACGAACTGCACTTTTTCAGTGTTCCAACTGTCCAGCACATCGCTGACCTTGCCCGGTTGCACGTTACCCTTGAGGTGCTGCACATCGGCATAAGCCACATCAAATCCCTGGATGCGCAGGAAGTGATCGCGGCGCAGGCGGGTGGCTTCGTTCAGCGCATCTTTGTTGGCCAGGTCAACGCCGTCGACGCGGTAGTGCGACCACTTCTTTTTCGCCCAGGCAGCGCCTTGGGCCACCAGGAAGCGCCCGATGCCACGATTGGCCGGTTCGATTTCCAGGCTGTTGCCGGGGCCGAAGTGCACGCGATGTTTATCGTGATCAACCCAGATATCCAGGTGATTCTGTTCACGGCGCACGCGCTGGCCCGGCAACTGGATGACCATGCGCAGCAGGCTGTGGTGTTTGTCGTTGCGCTCGGCATAGCCAAACTGCACGAAGCGCAAAGGCCGCACGCCGGTGGCGCGGTCGGTGGCCAGGGGCGCCAGGCGCAGCATCTTGAAATGCTCAGCCTGGACATCCGCCCACGGCAGGGGCGCCGCGTCGACGGCCTCGGTTTTGTCAGCCGGGGTGTCGGCGGTGGATTCCGGTGTTGCTTCAGTGGTTGTCATGCGGCGCGATCCTGTCCAAGCCCAGCGAGTCGACAGTCTTTTTACTGTCGACTCTGGGCTTATCGGCCGCTTTCCCCAGGACTGGAGGCAAATTGTCGCTTAACGGGGTTGAAGTCCGTCGATAAAGCGCACCAGGCGGTTGCCCAGCTCGGCGGCGAGGGGCAGTTGCGGGTCGTTGTAGGAGGCCAATTGCTGCTTCACATCATTGGGCACGATGCGCATCACGTGGTTCATGCCCTCGATCAGCACAAGCTGCGCGTCGGGCTTGGCCTTTTTCAGTTGCTGGGCATCGCCGACGCCGACCTGGATATCGTTGGTGCCCTGGATGATCAGCGCCGGCATGTTCAATTTGGCAAAGGCTGCCGAAGGATCGGCACGGAACAGGCTGATCAGATACGGCTGCACACTGGGTCGGAAAATGCCTTCCAACGGGCCAGGCACATCCGCATCCACTTGGCCGCCCTTGAGGTGATCGAGGATTTGGTTGCTGCGCAGCAGCAGGGCAGGGGGCAGGTGATCGGCCAGTTGTTGGCGAATGACTTGATCCACCGGGCGCGCGCTGCCGGACAACGAGACCACGCCCGCCGGGTCCAATTGCGGCGCGGCGAGGGCCGCCACCAGCGCACCTTCGCTGTGGCCCAGCACTATCAGCGGGCCCATGCGTTTGTCGGCCTTGAGCAATTTGCCCCAGGCCACGGCGTCGGCGACGTAGGCGTCCAGGGTCAGGTTGCGTTCGTCGGGGGTGGCCGCCAGGCTGGCCGCGACGCCGCGCTTGTCGTAGCGCACGCTGGCGATGTTATGCCGCGCCAGCACCCAGGCCAGGCGCTTGAGGCTGTCGTTGCGCGCGCCGTCGGCACTGTTGCCGTTGCGGTCGGTGGGGCCGGAACCGGCGATGATCAGCACCACCGGTACTGGCTTGTCGGATTTGGGCAGCAAGAGCGAACCAAACAGCTCGCCGCTACCGGTGTCCAGGCTGACAGGCCGTTGCAGCACCACAGGGGAGGCGGCGAAGCCAAGGCTGGAAAACAGGGTGAGGGTCAAAAGCAGAACTCGCAGCATCATCGCGCCATTATGAGAGAGGTGCCGGTTGGACCAAGGTCTACCGCTAAGGTTTCGAGGATGAACTACTCGGTTAGCCTGCGTATACTGGCCGCCTTAAGTTATTACGGTTGACTTGATTCAACTGATTTCACGGAGCGCCCTGCATGTCCGGCAATACCTTCGGCAAGCTGTTCACTGTCACCACCGCGGGCGAAAGCCATGGCCCGGCGTTGGTCGCCATTGTCGACGGCTGCCCGCCAGGCCTCGAGCTGTCCCTGGAAGACCTGCAGCGCGACCTCGACCGCCGCAAGCCCGGCACCAGCCGCCACACCACCCAGCGCCAGGAGCCCGACGAAGTCGAGATCCTCTCCGGCGTATTCGAAGGCCGCACCACCGGTTGCGCCATCGGCCTGTTGATCCGCAACACTGACCAGAAGTCCAAGGACTACTCGGCGATCAAGGACCTGTTCCGCCCGGCCCACGCCGACTACACCTACCACCACAAATACGGCGAACGCGACTACCGTGGTGGTGGCCGCAGCTCGGCGCGCGAAACCGCGATGCGCGTGGCGGCCGGTGCCATCGCCAAGAAATACCTGGCGACCCAGGGCATTGTGATCCGTGGCTACATGAGCCAATTGGGCCCGATTGAAATCCCGTTCAAGACCTGGGACAGCGTGGAAGACAACGCCTTCTTCAGCCCCGACCCGGACAAGGTGCCGGAACTGGAAGCCTACATGGACCAGTTGCGCCGCGACCAGGACTCCGTCGGCGCCAAGATCACCGTGGTCGCTGAGGGTGTGAAACCTGGCCTGGGTGAACCGATCTTCGACCGTCTCGACGCTGAACTGGCCCATGCGCTGATGAGCATCAATGCGGTGAAAGGCGTGGAAATCGGCGCCGGTTTTGCGTGTGTGTCCCAGCGCGGCACCGAGCACCGCGACGAGCTGACCCCGGAAGGTTTTCTCAGCAACAACGCGGGCGGCATCCTCGGTGGCATTTCTTCCGGTCAGCCGATTGTGGCGCACCTGGCGCTCAAGGCGACGTCGAGCATCACCACGCCGGGCCGTTCGATTGATGTGCACGGCAACCCGGTGGACGTGATCACCAAGGGGCGCCACGATCCTTGCGTCGGCATCCGTGCCACACCGATCGCCGAAGCAATGATGGCCATCGTGTTGATGGATCACCTGCTGCGCAACCGTGGGCAGAATGCCGATGTTCGCGTGAGTACGCCGGTGCTGGGCCAGCTGTGACGGTTCGGCTGTGACAGCCCTCCCGTACTGGCGCCTCTCCAGCTTCTACCTGTTCTACTTCGCCCTCCTGGGGGCGACGGCGCCCTTCCTGGCGTTGTACTTCGACCACCTGGGGTTCTCCAGCGCGCGCATCGGCGAGCTGGTGGCCATCCCTATGCTGATGCGCTGCGTGGCGCCCAACCTGTGGGGCTGGCTGGGTGACTACACCGGCCGGCGCCTGGCCATCGTACGTTTTGGCGCGGTGTGCACCCTGGCGAGTTTTTCGCTGATCTTCATCAGCCATACCTACGCCTGGCTGGCGCTGGTCATGGCGCTGCATGCGTTCTTCTGGCATGCGGTGCTGCCGCAGTTTGAAGTGATCACCCTGGCGCACCTGCAAAAACAGACCTCGCGCTACAGCCAGATCCGCCTGTGGGGCTCCATCGGCTTTATTCTCACCGTGGTGATCATGGGGCGCCTGTTCGACTGGCTGAGCCTGGACATCTACCCGGTGGTGGTCGTGGTGATCATGGCCGGCATCATCGGTGCCAGCCTGTGGGTGCCGAATGCGCAACCTGTCAGCCACGGCAATCGCCTGGCGGGTGACGGTTTTCTCAAGCAACTGCGCAGCCCCGGCGTCCTGGCGTTTTATGCCTGCGTGGCGCTGATGCAGATGAGCCATGGCCCGTACTACACCTTTCTCACCTTGCACCTCGAACACTTGGGCTACAGCCGTGGTGTGATCGGGATGTTGTGGGCGTTGGGCGTGGTGGCGGAAGTGCTGATGTTCCTCGCGATGAGCCGCATCCTTTCGCGCTTTTCGGTACGCCGGGTGCTGCTGGCGAGTTTCCTGCTGGCGGCACTGCGCTGGCTGCTGCTGGGCTCGTTTGCCGAGTATTTCTGGGTGCTGTTGCTGGCGCAGGTGATGCACGCCGCTACCTTCGGCAGCTTTCATGCGGCGGCGATAGCCTTTGTGCAGCGCAGTTTCGGCGACAAGCAACAAGGCCAGGGCCAGGCGCTGTATGCCGCGTTGGCCGGCACCGGTGGCGCATTGGGCGCCCTGTATTCAGGCTACAGTTGGAACCTGTTGGGGCCGACCCTGACCTTCAGCATCGCCAGCATCGCCGCCCTGGCGGCCGCCGTTATCATCGGTTTTCGATTGCAAGAGCAGAACCAAGGAACCCTTCAATGAGTTATGTCGCTGTCTACTCAGTCGCTACACCGGATACGCCGAACAAGGTCCTGACCCATTTTGAGGACATCGCCGCCACCTTGGCCGAGCAGGGCGTGCTTTTTGAGCGCTGGCAGCCTGGTTCTGTCGAGAGGGACGCCAGCGATGCCGAGCTGATCGCCGCCTGCCAGGCGCAGATCGATAAGCTCGGCTACAGCGCCGCCGAGGTGCTGAGGAATGCCGCAGACCCCGCGCAGAACGCCGAGTTACGTGGGCAGTTTCTTGATGAGCGCCGCTACAGCGAAGACGATGCGCGTTTTTTCCTCGCCGGCCAGGGCCTGTTCGCGCTGCACATTGGCGATTACGTATACGCCGTACGCTGCGAGAAAAACGACTTGCTGGTGGTCCCAGCCGGTATGGCGCACTGGGTTGACATGGGTGATAACCCGTACTTCGTGGCGTTGCGTTTATTCAATACCGCGAAAGGGTGGATTCCTGAATTCACCGGTGACAATATTGCCCGGCGTTTTCCCGGTTTGGATGATTAATCGCTAGCTACCAAAAACTTCAATCCCGCATGTTGGAAGTTGTTGTGGGAAGAAACTTAAGCTCCTGTAGGGTCTTGCTGTTTATTGCGGGGCGCGCGCCTTAATCCCACGTCTTATGTAACTCTCTTCGGCAATAACGTTTATATCATCCGTCAATAGGAGGAATCCGAAGGGTGATAGGGCGTCAGCCAATAAAAAGGAGAGTAACCAATGAGAGGCCCACGGGAATCGTTCCAGGCACCCTATTCGGTGCCCAACGCTGTCAGGCGGCGCATTAATCTGGCGGGCAAGAGCCTGACGCCCACGGAACTGGAAATACTGCGCTGGGCCTCGGGAGGCAAGACGGTATGGGAGATCAGCCAGATACGCGCCACGTCTGAAGCCACGGTGAAATTCCATTTGCGCAATATCTACGGCAAGTTGGAGGTCAATAACCGTGTCCAGGCAATGAACGAAGCGGCGCGCAAGGGGCTTTGCTGAATACATGAAAAAAGGGCCGCGACACCCTAGGGTGTCGCGGCCCTTTGCTTTATCTGCTGCTTAGGCCGAGTGGTAGGTCGGCAGGGCAAAGCGGTTCTGGCTTTGCAGCATCGAAATCTGTGGCAGGTCGCTGGCTTGTTCGGCCAGGTCGCGGCGGATGGCGCTGATCACCCAAGTCAATTGGTCGGCCGTGTGCAGCTGCTGGTAGGAGATCGAGCGCTTGACCTGCTTGCCTTCGCTGTTGCGCAGGGTCAACAGGATGCCGCCGTCGGGACGTGGCTGGGTGGTGACGTCGTAGTTGGAGAATACTGAAGCGAATTTATCTTGGATCAGGCTCATGTCTATCAGCTCCGTTGGCTCAAGTTGGCAAGCATGGAGTGATAGGTGCAGTGATTGTGCCAGCTATCGATTTTTAAAAATAACGTTATAAATCAACAAGATATAAAATCTACAGATTTTCGATTTCGTGCAATTTGCATGAATGGCCATCATGCATCCTGCATTTTGCGTGGCTCGACGGCGCCGAACGGGCCCGCCCTTATTCCTAAAGACTGCATCCGCGTCGCTGAATTCCTTTTTTCAGCGGGCGTTCATCGGGATACAAAACTTTTCAAATCCTGCGTGTACAGCCGAAGAGAGGCTGACGTACTTTCCTGCAAGGTTTACGAAGAATAAGAAAAAGGACGTTCCCATGAGCCATTCGCAAAACGACATGATCACCTGGGGCATGATGCTGCGTAAGGTGCCCGCCATTGTTCGGGCCCTGCCACGGGTGGTGCGCGGCATGCGTGCCGCCAACGTCACCGACCCTCAGCAGCCCTGCGGCCTGGGCTGGCACTTCGAGCAAGCCACCCTGCGCAATCCACAGGGCACCGCCTTGTTGTACGCCGACCGCGTGCTCACCTACACGCAAGCCAACCAGTCCGCCAACCGTATCGCCCACCACTTGCAGGCCCAGGGCGTTCGCAAGGGCGATGTGGTGGCGATGTTTATCGAAAACCGTCCCGAGTTGCTGCTGAATGTGCTGGCTGTTGCCAAGTTGGGCGGCATCTGCGCCATGCTCAATACGGCGCAGACCCAAGCGGCGCTGGTGCACAGCCTGAACCTAGTGAGCCCGGCGGCGATCGTGGTGGGCGCGGAATTGGTGGCTTCATACGAGGCCGTACGCAATCAAGTGGAAATTCCCGTCGAGCGCACCTGGTTTGTCGCTGACCAACAGGCCAGCACGCTGCCGGATGGGTACTCCGATCTGATGGCCGCCAGCGCCGACGCCCCGGTGGATAACCCGGCCAGCACCGCGCAGATCTTCTTCAACGATCCCTGCTTCTATATCTACACCTCCGGCACCACGGGCCTGCCCAAGGCCGGCATCATGAAGCATGGCCGCTGGACCAAGACCGCCGTCAGCTTCGGCAGCATCGCCCTGGACATGGGCCCGGACGATGTCCTTTATTGCACCTTGCCGCTGTACCACGCCACCGGCCTTTGCGTGTGTTGGGGCTCGGCGATTGTCGGGGCATCGGGGTTTGCCATCCGGCGCAAGTTCAGCGCCAGCCAGTTCTGGGATGACGCCCGCCGGTTCAAGGCGACCACCCTGGGTTATGTCGGTGAATTGTGCGGTTACCTGCTCGATCAACCCGCCAACCTCAACGACCGTGATCACGGTGTGACCAAGATGGTTGGCAATGGCCTGCGTCCCGGCGTGTGGGCGCAGTTCAAGGCGCGCTATGGCGTCGAACATGTCTGCGAGTTGTATGCCGCCAGCGACGGCAATATCGGGTTCACCAACATTCTGAATTTCGATAACACCGTCGGCTTTTGCCTTCAGCACTGGGCGCTGGTGGACTACGCTCACGACAGCGGTGAGCCGATTCGTGGCAGCGATGGCTTCATGCATAAAGTGAAGACCGGTGGACAAGGCCTGCTACTGGCCAGGATCGATGAGAAGTCGCCCTATGACGGCTACACCGACCCGGAAAAGAACCGCAAGGTGATCCTCACCGACGTATTCGAGAAGGGCGACCGCTACTTCAATACCGGCGATCTGGTGCGCAGCATCGGCTTCGGTCATGCGCAATTTGTCGACCGCTTGGGCGACACCTATCGTTGGAAGGGTGAGAACGTCTCCACCACCGAAGTGGAGAACGTGCTGCTGCAGCACCCGCAGATCGCTGAAGTGGTGGCCTACGGTGTGGAAATCGAAAACACCAACGGCCGCGCCGGCATGGTTGCCATCACCCCGAGCGAATCCCTGGCCTCGTTGGATATGCGTGAGTTGCTGCAATTCGCCCACGGCCAGTTGCCGCACTACGCGGTGCCGTTGTTCCTGCGTATCAAGGTCAAGATGGAAACCACCGGTACGTTCAAATACCAGAAGGTAAAGCTCAAGGAGGAGGCGTTCGACCCTGAAAAAGCGGGCAATGACCCGGTCTACGCCTGGTTGCCGGGTTCGGACTGCTATGTGCCGGTGACGGGACAATTGTTGGCGCAGATCCAAGGTGGCCAGTTCCGTTACTAAAAGCAGCGTTATTGATTCTGCCTATGGTGCCTTTTGACAAAAAAGCCATGACAGGTGGGAACTCCCTCGCGACACTGGGCGCCATATAGAGGACCAGACAAGGAGCCCCACATGTCAGACCAAGCCAAACAGATGACCGATGACGAAGCTGCAGAATTTGCCGAGCAGGTGTTCGACGTCGCCCGCAAAGGCGACGCCGCCATGCTTGCCGCGCTACTGGCCAAGGGCTTGCCGGCAAACTTCCGTAATCACAATGGCGACACCTTGCTGATGCTCGCGGCCTACCACGGCCATGCCGACGCGGTAAAAGTGTTGCTGGAGTTCAAGGCTGATCCGCTGATTGCCAATGACAAGAACCAGCTGCCGATGGCTGGCGCAGCATTCAAAGGCAACCTGGCCGTGGTCAAGGCACTGATCGAAGGCGGTGCGCCAGTGGATGCGTCGTCCACCGATGGCCGTACGGCATTGATGATGGCAGCGATGTTCAACCGCGTAGAAATGCTCGACTACCTGCTCGGCCAGGGCGCCAACCCCAAGGCGACTGATGCCCAAGGCGCGACCGCGTTGGCGGCAGCACACACCATGGGCGCAGTGGATACGGCGGCGAAGTTGCAGAAACTGGTGTAGGCTACGCGCCCTCGAAAACCGCCCGCCACAGGACAACACCCATGAAAACCGCCCTCGTCGAACTCATCAGCAAAATCAGCGCCGGCGTCATGAGCGAGGACGAAGTGGCGCGCATTGCCGATGAAGCGGCCCAGGCCTACGCGGACCCTGTGGCGTTTCTGGCGGCCAACCCCGATATCAACTACGACGACAGCTTCCCGATTCCGTTAGGGGAGTGGGTCGTCGTCGGCAGCCTGCCGGAGACCGTGTTGTTCCAGGCCGACACCTACGGCGACCTGTTCGCGCAGATCGTCGCCTCGTTCGGTCCGGGCGTGGCGTTCAACCTCAAGCCCAAGCAGCTTGCGAAGACTGAGGACCTCACGGCGCTAAACCGCATCCAGATCCAGATGAGTGCCCTGAGCCCGGAAGATGGCGGCTATGTGCTGCTTAACTTCAGCCAACTGCTGGATGACGAGATCCAGGCCGTGCTGGTCTATGGCAACGACTTGCCGCGCGTGCTGGAACTGTGCGCCGAGGTGGGCATCAAGGGCGAGCCGTCCCTGGAAGCGCTGAAGATCGCCGTTCACGTCTGAAATAAAACGGAACCCCCACCAGGGCTGGCTATCCTACAAGTGCATGCCCTCACTTTAGGAGCGACACCATGGGTTCCACTTTTAATGGCTTGATCGGGCTGATCATCCTGGCGTTGGATATCTGGGCGATCATCAACGTGTTCAAAAGCGGCGCGAGCACGGGCGCCAAGGTGCTGTGGATCCTGTTGATCCTGCTGCTGCCGGTGCTGGGGCTGATCATCTGGGCAATTGCCGGGCCGCGGGGCAACGTGCGGATTTGATTATCCAATCGATCTAGACTGGGCACAGTCCATGTGGGAGCGGGCTTGCTCGCGAATGCAGTCTATCGGTCACGGATGTTTCGACTGACACACTGCATTCGCGAGCAAGCCCGCTCCCACATTGGTTTCAGCACATCTATTAGATTTATGTTTCGAAATATTCGCTGCACAGAATTTTCACATCCCATCCAAGACAATTCGCCGGCTTTATTTCCCTGCCAGGGCTCTACTCCAAGCGCCACTAAAGGCGGGGCTGCGGTGTGCGTTCAGTAATTAATAGCCTTGCTGCCATTGATCGGGCACCATTCGCGCCACCGCACTACTTTGTCACTTAAACTTCCAATGGGTCCTAAAACGACATGGCAAACCCGGACGCCCTGAATCAGCAGCGAGCTTCAAATCGCTTGCTGCAACCGACCGTCAAATCCCATCTGGCGTACACGCTGCTCTGCGCACTGGTCATGATGGTGATGTTCTCCCTGCTGCGCCTGGCGCTGCTGGTGTACAACCGCGAAATGATCCTCGACACGCCGGCCTCGACCTTCCTGGAAGCGTTCGCCAATGGCACGCGCTTCGACATCCGCTTCGTGATGTACGCGCTGATCCCGCTGCTGCTGGCGCTGTTCAGCGTCCGCGCCATGGCCGCGCGTGGGTTCTTCCGTCTGTGGCTGACCGTCGCGTCCAGCATTGCCCTGTTCCTGGGCCTGATGGAAATGGACTTCTACCGTGAATTCCACCAGCGCCTCAACGGCCTGGTCTTCCAGTACGTGAAGGAAGATCCGAAAACCGTGATGAGCATGCTCTGGTACGGTTTCCCGGTGGTGCGCTACCTGCTGGCCTGGGCCGTAGGTACGCTGATCCTGAGCATGGCCTTCAAAGGCGCCGACCGCGCAACGCGCCCACGCGGCCCGTTCAGCGGTGGCAGTATCGGCACCCGCCAAGTGGCTCCGTGGTACACCCGCATTGCGGTGTTTGTGGTCTGCCTGCTGATCGCCGTGGTCGCCATCCGTGGCACCCTGCGCCAGGGCCCGCCGCTGCGTTGGGGTGACGTGTACACCACCGATTCGAACTTCGCCAACCAGTTGGGGCTCAATGGCACGCTGTCGTTGATCGGCGCGGCCAAGGCACGTTTCTCCGAACACCGTGACAACACCTGGAAAGCCACACTGGAGCAGCCGCTGGCGACCCAGACCGTGCGTGACATGCTGGTGCTGCCGACCGAAAAACTGGTGGATACCGACACCGCCGCGGTGCGCCGTGAGTTCACCCCGCCGGCCGAGAAAACCCTGCCGATCAAGAACGTCGTCGTGATCCTGATGGAAAGCTTCGCCGGTCACTCGGTAGGCGCCCTGGGCCGTCCGGGCAATATCACGCCGTACTTCGACAAACTGTCCAAGGAAGGCCTGCTGTTCGACCGTTTCTTCTCCAACGGCACCCACACCCACCAGGGTATGTTTGCCACCATGGCGTGCTTCCCGAACCTGCCGGCGTTCGAATACCTGATGCAGACCCCGGAAGGCAGCCACAAGCTGTCGGGCCTGCCGCAGTTGCTCAGCGCGCGCAAGTTTGACGATGTGTATGTGTACAACGGCGATTTCGCCTGGGACAACCAGTCGGGCTTCTTCAGCAACCAGGGCATGACCAACTTCATCGGTCGTAACGACTTCGTCGACCCGGTGTTTTCCGATCCGACGTGGGGCGTATCCGACCAGGACATGTTCAACCGTGGCCTGGAAGAGTTGAAAGCCCGCGAAGGCGGTAAGCCGTTCTATGCCCTGCTGCAAACGCTGTCCAACCACACACCGTATGCCTTGCCGACGCCATTGCCGGTGGAGAAGGTCACGGGTCGTGGCAGCCTCGACGAGCATTTGACGGCGATGCGCTACTCCGACTGGGCCCTGGGCCAGTTCTTTGAAAAGGCCCGCAAGGAGCCATACTTCAAGGAAACCCTGTTTGTGATCGTGGGTGACCACGGCTTTGGGAACGAGCAACAAATTACTGAAATGGACCTGGGCCGGTTCAACGTGCCGATGCTGATGATCGCACCGGGCATGCAGGA
The DNA here is from genome assembly GCF_002269425.1 of Pseudomonas sp. NS1(2017). NCBI lineage: Bacteria > Pseudomonadati > Pseudomonadota > Gammaproteobacteria > Pseudomonadales > Pseudomonadaceae > Pseudomonas > Pseudomonas sp. NS1(2017). The sequence goes on along the minus strand of NZ_CP022960.1, from coordinate 5,976,132 downwards.
GAAGTTCGGCGAGCGTGACCACACCGTAGGCACCCAGATCGACATCGTGCCGACCATCATGGGCCGCCTCGGTGGCGAAACCCTGCACCAGTGCTGGGGCCGCGACCTGCTGAACCTGCCGGAAGGCGACAAAGGCTTCGGCGTGATCAAGCCGTCGGGCAGCGATCAGACCGTGGCGCTGGTCACCGGCGATCGTATCCTGGTACTGCCGAAGGAAATGCCGCCGAAGCTGTGGGAATATGAACTGGGCGCTAACCCGACCGGTAAGGTGATTGCCGAATCGCCGGACGAAGGTGCACTAAGACAGAAACTGGAGTCGTTCCTGCAGACGGCGACCAAGAGCCTGTTGGATAACACTGCCGGCGTAGTTGACGGTAAGCCGGACTAATTAACCGGCAATAAAAAAGAGGCCTTTAAAGGCCTCTTTTTTTTTGCTAGGTTTTCTGTAGGAGCGGGCTTGCCCGCAAAAAACGTAAGGACAACGCGTTTATTCAGAAACTCCGTGTCGCCGTTAACGATCTTCGCGAGCAAGCTCGCTCCTACAGGGGTTGGCTTTTATATCCGGCCGAGCAACAACAGTACCAGCAGGACGACCAGTACGACACCCAGAATACCCGACGGGCCATAACCCCAGTTACGCGAGTGAGGGAATACTGGCAGACCACCGACCAGCAGGAGGATCAGGATAATGATCAGAATGAGGCTCATGGTTTTTTTCCTTATTGGCCTTCTGCAAAGACCGGTTATTAACGATAGGCCCGCTAGTTGATTCACGAACGCCTTAACAACTCCGACTGTTGCCCGCTGCGGAAAATTCAGTATTTTTTTAAAGCATTTCGCACACTTGCTTATTTCTTTTAATGCGTTCGCAAATACGCGCTGTTAGTTGAAAAATATTGAACTTAGTCTATACGCGAACCTCCGACCCGGCTGACGGTTTGCCGCGGGCATTCATCACTCTGATGGTGGATGGGTGTAGGAAAAACCTTCGCTACACTGCCGGTCACTTCTTCCGTGAACCACAAGGCTACTTCCTATGCAAAATCGCATGATGATCACTGGCGCCGGGTCGGGCCTGGGCCGCGAAATCGCTTTGCGTTGGGCCCGTGAAGGTTGGCAGTTGGCCTTGTCGGACGTCAGCGAACCGGGCCTGCAGGAAACCCTCAAGCTCGTTCGCGAGACCGGTGGCGACGGGTTTATCCAGCGTTGCGATGTGCGCGACTACAGTCAACTCACCGCGTTCGCCCAGGCGTGCGAGGTCAAGCTGGGCGGCATCGATGTGATCGTCAACAATGCCGGCGTGGCCTCCGGTGGTTTTTTTGCCGAACTGTCCCTGGAAGACTGGGACTGGCAGATCGCAATCAACCTGATGGGTGTGGTCAAGGGCTGCAAGGCGTTCCTGCCGCTGCTGGAAAAGAGCAAGGGCCGCATCATCAACATCGCGTCCATGGCCGCGTTGATGCAGGGCCCGGCGATGAGCAACTACAACGTAGCCAAGGCCGGCGTGGTCGCGCTGTCGGAAAGCCTGCTGGTGGAGCTCAAGCAGCAGGAAGTCGGCGTGCACGTGGTGTGCCCATCGTTCTTCCAGACCAACCTGCTCGATTCGTTTCGTGGGCCAACCCCGGCGATGAAGGCCCAGGTAGGCAAGTTGCTTGAGAGTTCGCCAATCTCGGCGGCGCAGATTGCCGATTACATCTACCAGCGCGTGGCTGAGGGCGAGTTCATGATCCTACCCCATGAACAAGGGCGGATGGCGTGGGCATTGAAGCAAAAGAACCCGCAGTTGCTCTATGACGAGATGACCACCATGGCCGACAAAATGCGCGCCAAAGCGCAGGCGGCAAAGGGCTGATCAGGTAGTGGTCTGTCAGGCAATTTACCTGTCGATGTAGGTAGTGCCTGTTTTTGCCGCGAGCCATTGCTGCGGCCCACCCCGTGCGCGCATGGTCGAGGTCCTTTCATTGTTAAAAGGACAACCGCCATGCTGGTATTGAGCCGCGCTGTAGGCGAAGTCATTTCCATTGGCGATGATATCGCCGTGCACATCCTTGAGTTGAACGGTAACCAGGTGAAGTTCGGCGTTGGCGCGCCGGCCGGGGTGCAGGTTCATCGAGCGGAGGTGTACCAGAAAATCCTCGAACGCCAAGACGCCAGGACCCATCCGGTGCCTGTGCCCAACCCCTGAAACCCGGTCAATCGAACAGATGCTTGGGCACGTCGTGCTTGAGCATCAACTGGCACTGCTCGCTCTCCGGGTCGAACACAATCAGTGCCTGGCCCTTGGTCAATGCCTGACGCACGCGCAGTACGCGGGTTTCCAGGGGCGTGTCGTCGCCATTGTCTGTGCCGTCACGGGTGACAAAATCTTCGATGAGGCGGGTCAAGGTGTCGACTTCAAGTGCGTCGTAGGGAATCAGCATACAGGCCTCGGGTGATGGATCCCGGCGATGCTACTGCGCCGGGATCATAGTTGCCAGCCTCTAGGACTTGTTGCCCACCAGACTGTCCACCGATGGCACACGTGTGTCGCTCTCCATCTGTGTCTCATGCTCGATCTGATGGCTGAACCGATCCAGGGAGCCCTGGGCCGGTTGCGCATCGCTGGCGAACACCGGCGGGCTGAGGATGTAAGCGCCCAGCAAACGACTCAGGGCCGCGAGGCTATCGATATGGGTGCGCTCGTAGCCATGGGTCGCATCGCAACCGAACGCCAGCAAGGCTGTGCGGATATCGTGGCCGGCGGTGACCGCCGAGTGTGCGTCACTGAAGTAATAGCGGAACAGGTCGCGGCGCACGGGCAGTTCATTCTCCGACGCCAAGCGCAGCAAATGCCGCGACAGGTGATAGTCATACGGCCCGCCGGAGTCCTGCATCGCCACGCTCACCGCGTGCTCGCTGGAATGCTGGCCGGGGGCGACCGGGGCGATATCGATGCCGACAAATTCACTCACGTCCCAGGGCAGGGCGGCAGCCGCGCCGCTGCCGGTTTCCTCGGTGATGGTGAACAGCGGATGGCAGTCGATCAGCAGGGGTTCGCCACTGTCGACGATGGCCTTGAGCGCGGCGAGCAGGGCGGCCACACCGGCCTTGTCATCCAGGTGGCGAGCACTGATGTGGCCGCTCTCGGTGAACTCCGGCAGCGGGTCGAAGGCCACATAGTCACCGATGCCAATCCCCAGGGAATCGCAATCGGCGCGGGTCGCGCAGTAGGCGTCGAGGCGCAGTTCCACGTGGTCCCAGCTCACCGGCATTTCATCCACAGCGGTGTTGAAGGCATGCCCGGAGGCCATCAGCGGCAACACGCTGCCACGGATCACGCCGTTATCGGTAAACAGGCTGACGCGGCTGCCTTCGGCAAACCGACTCGACCAGCAGCCTACGGGCGCCAGGCTCAGGCGACCGTTGTCCTTGATCGCCCGCACGGCAGCGCCGATGGTGTCCAGGTGCGCGGACACGGCGCGGTCGGGGCTGTTTTTTTGGCCTTTCAACGTTGCGCGGATGGTGCCGCGCCGGGTCATTTCGAAGGGAATGCCCAGTTCTTCCAGGCGCTCGGCCACGTAACGCACGATGGTGTCGGTAAACCCGGTAGGGCTGGGAATGGCGAGCATTTCCAACAGGACTTTTTGCAGGTAATTCAGATCCGGTTCGGGGATGGTTCGGCTCATAAAGACTCCTGGGGTTCGGATCGTTCAGCTATGGGGAAACAGCAAATCCACAAATTTCTCCGCGGTAGGCTGCGGTTCATGATTGGCCAGGCCGGCCCGTTCGTTGGCTTCGATAAACACGTACTCGGGTTGATCGGCGGCGGGCACCATCAGGTCCAGGCCCACCATGGGGATGTCCAGGGCGCGGGCGGCACGCACGGCGGCGTCCACCAGCGTGGGGTGCAGGATCGCGGTGACATCTTCCAGGCACCCGCCGGTGTGCAGGTTGGCGGTGCGGCGCACGGCCAGGGTCTGGCCACGGGGCAGGATGCTGCTATAGTCGAAACCGGCGGCTTTCAAGGTGCGTTCGGTTTCGGCATCCAGGGGGATTTTGCTTTCACCGTCGGTGGCGGCCTGGCGACGCCGGCTCTGGGTTTCGATCAGCGCGCCGATGGAATGGTGGCCATCGCCGGTCACCTCGGCAGGGCGACGGATCGCAGCGGCGACCACCTCGAAACCAATCACCAGGATGCGCAGGTCCAACCCTTCGTGAAAGCTCTCGAGCAACACGCGGCTGTCGAACTGGCGCGCCGCTTCAATCGCCTGCTGCACCTCTTCGATGCTTTGCAGATCCACTGCCACACCCTGGCCTTGTTCGCCATCCAACGGCTTGACCACGATGCGCTGGTGCTCGTCGAGGAACTCCAGGTTGTCATCGGCGCTGCCCGCCAATTGCTGCGACGGCAATTGCAAACCGGCGGCTTTCAGCACTTTATGGGTCAGGCTTTTGTCTTGGCAGAGGGTCATGCTGATCGCGCTGGTCAAATCGCTCAAGGATTCACGGCAACGCACGCGACGCCCGCCATGGCTCAGGGTGAACAAGCCCGCATCGGCGTCATCCACTTGCACGTCGATGCCACGTCGATGGGCTTCCTCGACAATGATTCGCGCATAGGGATTGAACCCCGCCTGCGGGCCCGGGCCCAGAAACAGCGGCTGGTTGATGCCGTTCTTGCGCTTGATCGCGAAAGTGGTCAGCGCGCGAAAACCAAGCTTGGCGTAAAGGTTCTTGGCCTGGCGGTTATCGTGCAACACCGACAAGTCCAGATAGCTCAAGCCACGGCTCATGAAGTGCTCCACCAAATGGCGCACCAACACCTCGCCCACGCCGGGCCGCGTGCATTGCGGGTCGACCGCCAGGCACCACAGGCTGCAACCGTTTTCCGGATCGTGAAAGGCCTTTTGATGATTCAGGCCCATGACGCTGCCAATCACTGCGCCGCTGTCTTCATCTTCCGCCAACCAATACACCGGACCACCTTGATGGCGCGGCGTGAGGCGTTCGGCGTCGACCGGCAACATGCCGCGACCTTGATACAACTGATTCACCGCCAGCCAATCCGCTTCGGTCTGCACCCGGCGAATGCGAAAGCCGCGAAACACCCGGGTTGCCGGGCGATAGTCGCTGAACCATAAACGCAAGGTATCGGACGGATCGAGGAACAACTGCTGCGGATCAATCCCCAGAATCTGCTGGGGCGCCGCCACGTACAGGGCGATATCCCGTTCGCCCGGCTGCTCGTTGAGCAATTCCTGGGCGAGGCTGGCAGGGTCTGGGAATGTATGACCGATCAACAGCCGGCCCCAACCGCAATGCACGGCAATGGGTTCGGCTGCCAAGGGGCTGCCATCTTCCGCCAGGCGGGCTTGCAGGCGCTCATAAGTGGGCGCCTGGCCTTTGAGCAAGCGTTGGCTGTAAGCCGCTGCATGGGGTTTCATCGATCAGATTCCTTGTTCGCTGAGCCATAGGTTCAGCGCCGCCAACTGCCACAGCTTGGAGCCGCGCAGCGGGGTCAATTGGCCTTGCGGGTCGGTGAGCAAGCGGTCGAGCATCGCGGGGTTGAACAGCCCGCGATCCTGGCTCGGGTCGAGCAGCAGTTCGCGCACCCAGTTCAGGGTATCGCCCTGCAAGTGCTTGAGGCCCGGCACCGGGAAATAACCTTTCTTGCGGTCGATGACTTCGCTCGGGATCACGCGACGCGCGGCTTCTTTCAAGACTTGCTTGCCACCGTCGGGCAGCTTGAATTTGCCGGGTACGCGGGCCGAGAGTTCCACCAAGCGGTAATCCAAGAACGGCGTGCGCGCTTCCAGGCCCCAGGCCATAGTCATGTTGTCGACACGTTTGACCGGGTCGTCCACCAGCATCACCGTGCTGTCCAGGCGCAGTGCCTTGTCCACGGCGGCGTCGGCGCCGGGCATGGCGAAATGTTCCCGCACGAAGTCACCCGCGGCGTCGTTGGCGGTCAGCCATTTCGGCGCGACAGTCGCGGCGTAATCGTCATAGCTGCGGTCGAAGAATGCATCGCGATAGGCCGCGTAGGGATCGCTCGCACCGTCCACCTGCGGGTACCAGTGGTAACCGGCGAACAGTTCATCCGCGCCCTGGCCGCTCTGCACCACCTTGCAATGCTTGGCCACTTCCCGCGACAGCAGGTAGAAGGCGATGCAGTCATGGCTGACCATCGGCTCGCTCATGGCACGGAAGGCGGCCGGCAGTTGCTCGATGATCTCGCTTTCGGCGATGCGCAGTTGGTGGTGACGGGTGCCGTAGTGCTTGGCGATCAGGTCCGAGTATTGGAACTCGTTGCCCGCTTCGCCCCCGGCATCTTCAAAGCCGATGGAAAACGTCGAGAGATCCTGTACGCCCACTTCGCGCAGCAGGCCGACGAGCATGCTCGAATCGACGCCACCGGAAAGCAGCACGCCCACATCCACGGCCGCCCGTTGGCGGATGGCCACGGCTTCGCGGGTGCTGTCGAGCACGCGGTCGGTCCAGTCTTCGAGGCTGAGGTTTTTCTCGTCCTCATGTGGGCCGTAGGGCAGGGTCCACCACACTTTCTGCTCGGTCTTGCCGCTGGCGTCGATGCGCATCCAACTGGCCGGCGGCATTTTTTCGATGCCGGCGAGCAAGGTGCGCGGTGCGGGCACCACGGCGTGGAAGTTCAGGTAATGGTTAAGCGCAACTGGATCCAGGATCGGATTGATGTCGCCGCCTTTAAGCAGCGCCGGCAGTGCCGAAGCAAAGCGCAAGCGCTGGCCGGTACGCGATAGGTACAGCGGCTTCACGCCCAGGCGGTCCCGGGCGATAAACAGGCGCTGGGCGTCACGCTCCCAGACCGCAAAGGCAAACATGCCGTTGAGTTTGGGCAGCAGTGCTTCGCCCCAGGCGTGATAGCCCTTGAGCAGCACTTCGGTGTCGCCGCCGGAATAGAAGGCGTAGCCCAGGGCTTCCAGCTCTTCTCGCAGTTCCGGGAAGTTATAGATCGCGCCGTTGAAGGCCAATGACAGGCCCAGATGCGCATCGACCATTGGTTGGGCCGAGCCGTCCGACAGGTCCATGATTTTCAGGCGTCGATGGCCCAGGGCAATCGGCCCTTGGGCGTGGAAGCCCCAGGCGTCGGGGCCACGGGGGGCCAGGTGATGGGTGATGCGCTCAATCGCAGCCAGGTCGGCAGGTTGGGCATCGAAACGTAATTCTCCAGCTAATCCGCACATAAATTCCTTACCGGTTTTTCCGTTGGGGAGGGGAAACACTCAATACGCCCAGAAGGGCGCGTACCCAGAAACTGACACACGCCTATCCTGGGAGTTTTAGAACAATCGGTTATAAGGCAAAGAGCCTTGACCGGTTGAGTGCCAGCCCGCGTGTGCCGTGACGTCAAGCTCAATCGCGGTAAACAACGCTGGGATGTATGCAAAAAGTGAGAGGTTCGGGTGCCGGATCGCCCGAGTATTTGCGTCATTTGGCCCCAGGATCGGCCTTATCGTTGGGCGGCATTACTCAACGCAATAAGGAAGATTGCCAATGGCTGAAACACAGGATTCAAACCACGCCGTTGCGCCGGTGTCGGAAGAGGACATTACCGCTGCGCTGCTGGACTTGACCGGGGACCTGGATAAAGCTCAGGTGCTGCAGAAGAAGTTGCCCGCCTGGTGGAAGGAGGCCGATACCGCCACCCGCCAAGCGCTGCAGCAGGCCCATGAACAGGGTCAAAGACCGCGCGAACAGGCAGCTCGGTTGTTGGGGCGTGTCAAACCACTCAAACAATTCTGCGCCGAGAGGCTCAATGCGTTCCTGATCGCCAAGGGACATGCTGCGCTGGATGTCGAGCACGCCCAGCTGGAGATTCACCGCCTCACTATCAAGCTCGATGTACCGACAGGTCCTGCGAGGTACAAGCTCAAGGTAGAAAAACACAGCCTGTTGCAGGCAGCCATGCAGAACTTCTCGGAGGATGGAGTCGAGATGCCGGAAGGCTCGGTCGTTCGTGCCGGGAACACGGAGGTGCGAGGTCTCAGTGCTGATGCATTCGCGGGTTACTGCCGTGAACTGGACCTCGGCGCGGCCTACCAACAACACCTTCGCGATGTGTTCAACCTGCCGGCGCCCAGTGAAGCGGCGCTGGAGTCTGACCGAGGGTACAACCCGGCAGTCTTGCAGATCGGCAACGCCAGGCGCTCGGAGATGCTGGTTGACCTGCATATTGCCTATGCCAAAGGCGATGTCACCCAGCCGACGTACGCATTGCTTCAGGAGTTGATCAAGCGCGACTTACCGGCCAGCCAGATGGCGCACTTGCTCTTCCAGGGTAAGCCCATGGTGTGGCAAGGGTTGAGTGTCGGGGGGACCTGCGTGTGGGGCGTGATGGTCCTGGCCAACGCCGACGAGGACGGCTTTCCCACGGGGCCGGTGGTGTTGTACATGCCGAACGAGCCGAGGCGGCGGTGGTACGAGTACCCGTCGCTGGAGGATTTCAAGCAATACCTGACGCTCAAACTTCAAGTGCAGACTTATCGCCGTTTTTTTACCGGCTACCTGGCCGAGCCCGAACGCTTTGGGTTCTTCCAGCGATTTGATAAGAGCCGAACCCTCGCGCGGCTGGAGCCGATCGAGGAACCGGGCAACCTGTCCAGGTTCTTTTTCAATGTGTGCACCGGCAAGTTGCAGCTGGATGCAATCACATTGGCAGTGCCTACCGCGCAGGCCGATGACGATGCTCGCCAGAAACGCCTGCAAAGCTACCTGGATGCAGGCTTGACCCTGCTCAACATTGCAGGGTTCGTGGTGCCGACGATTGGGCTATTGATGATGGGGGAGGGTATTGGCCAGTTACTGGGCGAGGTGTTCGAGGGCATCGACGACTGGAACCACAATGAAAAAACCGAGGCGCTTGAACATTTGGTTAACGTGGCGGAGAGCATCGCTGGCATGGCAGCGTTCGCCGCAGGGGTCAAGGTCTTCGGTGAGGTCAAGCGATGGGTGACTCGACCGGAGGTGTTTTTTGATGGCATGGAGGCCGTCAAGCGGCCAGACGGCAGTGCGTGGTTATGGCGCCGCCGCACGACGGCGTATCAACACCCCCCGGAGGTGGTGTCCGGTACGGTTGCCAATACCATGGGGGTGTACAAGACCAATGGACACGCTTACGCCAAGATCGAATCTCGGGTGCATGCGATCGCCTATGACGCCTCTGCCAAGCAGTGGTCTGCCACTCACCCGGTACGCAGTGAGGCGTATCGCCCGCCGCTCAAGCACAACGGCACGGCGGGATGGCAGTTTGAGTGGGAGCGGCCTCAAGACTGGGAAGAGCCTGCGTACCTGATCAGGCGGTCGAATCCATTCCTCGGGGCGCTGACGGGGGAGCGGTTGACGGAGATTGCAACCATCGCCGATTTGTCCCCGTCTCGGTTGCGTTACCTGGCCCAGGAAAACCTGCCATTGCCGGAACGTTTCAATGATGGGGTAGTGCGCTTCATGCAAGAGCAGAAAGTGCGTGACCTGACCTGGCAGCTTGAGCATCAGGTGCAGTTGGATCTGAGTACAGCACGCACCCAAATGCTTGCATTGCCCCTTATGTCCGGCTGGCCCCGCGGGCGCTTTTTTGAAGTGCTGGACGCGGAGGGCAACCTCCTTGAAAGCTATCCTGATACAGCGCCGTTTGACTTCGAAGACCTGAGCATTCATATCACCGAGAAGCAGCTTGAACGTGGTGAGGTGATGCCTACGCTGTTGGCTGCATTGGACCCGGAGGAAACACAGGCATTGCTGGGTGGCGTCGTAGAACCTGGCGAAGCAGAAGTGATCTTGAAGCGCTGCTTGTTGAAGTCGCTCGAACGCAGCCATCGGCAGGTTTATGACCAGCTGTACCAGGAAGCCAATACTATTACGCACAGCGATCATGGGCTGCTTATTCATCACTACCCAGGCTTGCCGAATCGTCAGGCCTGGGAGCTGCTCTCCAACGCTTCGACCCGGCAGCGCGTGCGCCTGCGCGAGACACGGCGGGTGCCGCTGTTGCTGGCGCAACGAACCCGAGAGGCCCTGCAACTGCTTGAAGAAGACCGCGCACTCAGTGGTCTGTACTGGCCGAGATATGGCACTGAGGCCACCCAGCGCCTGGCCGTCGGGCTGCTGGGGCGAGTTGTCGACTGGCCACAGACCCAGGCATTGCAGCTACGCCGCGGTTCGCTCAATGGCGAAGTGATCGCGCAACTCGGCGGGCAGGGGGCGACATTGCAGCGGACGATTGTCGCGTCTGCCGACGGCTTTCAGGCATTTGATGCACAGGGCAAAGCCTTGGGGGCATTAGCAATGGGTGGGGAGGGTTTTTACCAAGCCCTGATCGAGACGTTATCCGCTGATCAAATCGCCACGCTGAGATTGAATGGGATTCAACGTGCCAGCCACTTGAACCAAGAGTTACTGGACAAGGCCGAAACGGAGCGCAAGACGCTTGCCCGTTACCTCTGGCCGGACCGAGCAGCGCCCGAGCCGGCGGTGGCGTGTGTTCAGGCGCTGCTGGAGGAGCTGGCGCCACAGCCGGCAGCCTTGATGCGCAAGCTTGGCAAGCTCTACCCCAAGTTGAGTTCACGCCAGCTCACGTTGTTGCTTCAAGACATGGGCACGGACCATTTGTCGCGCGCCAGGGCCGTCCAGGCGTTGCAGCAACAACTCAAGGACCTACAGTTTGCGCTGGCACAGTGGTGCGACGAAAAAGCCGCTGTAAAGGGCCTTTCACGCTCGGCCAGGAGTGATTTGCGTGAGGGACGCAAAGCAGTCGCCAAGGCGATTGAGCGCAGTTGGAAGCGTAAAACACTGCTGCGCAACGAGCGCGGTATCGAGATGTTCGGACTGGAGTTGGAGGGCCTGAATGTCGGTGCTTTGCCCCAGTTGCCCGCCGAGGTGGATTTTGGCCATGTGCGTCGCTTGGTGTTGCGCAACATGGACCTCGATGATCAGGTCGGGTCTTTTTTTGAGCGCTTCAAGGGGGTCAATATGCTCGACCTGCAGGGCAACAAGTTGACCCAAGTACCGACGGCGTTGTCGCAGATGCCCCAACTGCGGCGCCTGTCCCTGAACCACAACCAACTGCAACTGACGGAGGCTGGTCGAGCGCAACTGGCAGCCTTGACCGAACTGCGGGTGTTGAACCTCAACCACAACCCGCTGCTAAACGCGCCGCTGATCGATCGGATGTTCGACTTGCGCGCCTTGTTCCTGAACAGTTGTTCTCTGAAGGAGTTGCCAGCGGGGTTTCGACACCCGCCCTACCTGGAAACGGTTGACCTGCGCGGCAATTACATTACGACACTGCCTCGGTGGCTGTCTGAGGTCCCACGAGTGCTCGCACAAACGCTTCATTTGGGAGATAACCCCCTGGACACGCCTAGCCGTCAGTTGGTCAGTGCCTACCGGAGTCGTGTCGGTGTCGGCATGGGTTTCCTGGAGGATGATCCTGCCCGTTTGACTGAGCAACGGGCGCAAGAGCACTGGTTAAAGGATGTGGGGGCGGATATAGAGGTGAAACGCGCCACCTGGGCAGCACTCAGGGCCGAGGAGGGCTCCGAGGGGTTGTTCAATCTGCTCGCCGGACTGGGCAGTACCGCTGATGCAAAAAATGTTCGCGTGGACATGAGCCACCGGGTGTGGTGGGTATTGGAGGCGGCTGAGGCCGATGCAGACTTGCGTGCAGAAATCTTTGACCGTGCCGCTACGCCACTCAATTGTGATGATGCTGCAGCTGCAAGCTTCAGCAACCTTGAGGTGCTGACGCATCTTCATGAGGCTTCAAAAGGCGTCGAGAGCGGCCAGTTGACGGCTAAGCCGCTGCTGAAGTTGAGCAAGGGCCTGTTTCGGCTCGACCAGGTTGAACGCTATGCCCGCAGCCACAGCGTCAGTCATCCCAGCGCCGACCCGTTGGAAGTGAGCCTGGCGTTCCGCATAGGTCTGGCCGACAAGTTAGACTTGCCCGGCCAACCCAGGCATATGCGCTTTGAGCAATTGGCCGAGGTGACGAATAAGGATTTGGTCGCTGCCGCTGACAAGGTCCGGCTGGCCGAGCTTTCATCCGAGTTGTTGGACTTTATAGTCGGGTTGCCGTTCTGGATCGACTATTTGAAAAGACGCTTTCACGGACGGTTTGAAGACATACTGGGTTCTTTCCACGAACGCGCGCAGCGGGTATTCGATCAACGCCAGACACTGACCGATACCGACTACGTCGAGCAAATGAACGCGATTACCAGTGAGCGCACGCCGGTTGAAGCGGCTGAAATCAGGCGTCAGACCGAGGACGCACTCAAACCCGGCGCGTTGAATGTCTGCTAGGTGCCCGTGTTATCACCCACCCGTGCCGCGAATCAACGCCCGCAGGGCGAACCGATTGGGGTGGCACGCCTCTGCCACGCTGGCGGGCACCGGCAACGGCTCGTCGTTGAGCCAGGCCGCCAGCAGTTCGGCGCACAGTGGCGCAGTGATCAGGCCGCGCGAGCCGTGGCCGCTGTTGATGTACAGGCCGTCAAGCCACGGGCAGGCGGCCTCTGGGATCTGGCGTGCGTCCTTGCGCAGCGCTGCGTAGGCCTGGTCGAAGGCTGTGCGTTCGGCCAGCGGCCCCACAATCGGCAGATAGTCGGGGCTGGTGCAGCGGAAGGCGGCACGGCCTTCCAGCTGCTCGGGGGCCAATGCGTCGGCACCCAACCGTTGCGCCAGGTCGACGGAAATCTCGCGCAGCATCTCCAGGTTGCCGGCGTGTTCGGCGACGGTGGGCGTCAGGTCGTCGCTCTTGAAATCGAAGCTGGCGCCCAGGGTGTGCTCGCCCAGGCGCGCCGGGGCCACGTAGCCTTCGGCGCAGACCACGGTGGCCAGGGCTTCGCTCTGCGGGGTTTGCGCCAGGCGGGTGATCTGCCCGCGAATGCGTTTGAGGGGCAGATCGGCACCGAACGGAAAACGCTTGATCTCGGCCGCACCAGCTAACACCACCACCGGCGCGCTGGCCAGCCGGGTGTCACCCGCCAGGGCGTGCCACTGGCCGTCGACGCGTTGCAGCTCAAGGGCTTCGTGATGTGTTAATACCGTGATCAACGGATGACGTGCCTGCCACTCGCACAACGCCGGCGGATGCACCCAGCCCCCCTCGGGGAAAAACAGCCCGCCGTGCTCCAGCGCCACGCCCGCGCGCGCTTGGGCCTGGGCCGGGTCCAGCAGGTGCAGCAAGCCGGGCGAAAAGGCGGCGGCCAACTGCGCCTGGCGCTCGGCCTCCTTGGCGTTGAAGGCCAGTTGCAGCACGCCGCAACCGTCCCAATCGATGCCTCGGTGCAGGTGCTCCAGCAGGCGTCGGGTGTGGCCGAAACCACTGAGTATCAACTGCGACAGGGCTGTGCCGTGGGCCGATAGCTTGAGGTACAGCACGCCTTGCGGGTTTCCCGAGGCTTCTTGGGCCAGGCCCGTGTGACGCTCCAGCAGGCTGACGCGCCAGCCGCGCGCGGCCAGGCTTGCTGCGGTGGTGCACCCGGCGAGGCCGCCACCGATCACCATTGCGTGGCGTTCGCCATCAATGGCAGCCGGCCGTGCGAACCACGGCTTGGCGGCAGGCGGCACAGGCGCATCGGTTGGCCAACCAAGGAATTCCCCGCGCAGGATCTCCCATTTATGCCCAATACCCGGCGTGCGCTTCATCTTGAAGCCGGCGGCATTGATCAGTCGGCGCACCCAACCGGTGCTGGTAAACGTGCTGATGGTTGCCCCCGGTGCGGCCAGCCGTGCCAGTTCGGCGAACAGCTCGGCGGTCCACATGTCCGGGTTTTTTGCCGGGGCAAAACCGTCGAGAAACCACGCGTCGATTTGCGCGTCCAGCTGCGGCAACTGTTCCAGCACGTCGCCGATCAACAGGGTGAGGGTCACGCGGCCGTTATCCAATACCAGACGTTGGAAGCCTTGGTGAATGGCGATGTACTGCGCCAGCAGTTGCTCGGCGAAGGGTTGTAGTTCGGGCCAGAGGGCGAGGGCGCGTTGCAGGTCGGCGCGGCTCAGCGGGTACTTTTCCACGCTGACAAAATGCAGCCGTGCGCCGGCCACGGCGTGTTGCTCGAACAGCTGCCAGGCGCAAAGGAAATTCAGGCCCGTACCGAAGCCGGTCTCGCCAATCACCAACCGACCACCCACCGGCAAGGCGGCAAAACGTTCCTGCAAACGGTTCTGTTCCAGGAACACATAGCGGGTTTCTTCAAGGCCCGACTTGTCGGAAAAGTACACGTCGTCAAACACTCGCGAGTGCGGGAGGCCTTGGTCGTCCCAGTCAAGCTGGGCGTGGATGATGGGGGTCATGGGTGGCTCATAAAATAACAGCAGGCAAAGGCAGGGCGGCCATTCTAGCTGATCACATACCCGGCGGTGTGGATGGCGGGCCAAGTCACGGTGTTAGCCCGGTAACGCCAACCTCGCCGCCATGGCGCAAATACTGCGTGCTGAATCAGTAAGCAAATGGACTTCGCCGATGTCGACACAGGATGACCTGACTCACGTATTTACCCAATTGACTCAGCAGCAATTGCAAAGCGCGCTCCTGGAGATGACCGCAGACCTCGACAAAGCTCAGGTGCTGCAAAAGAAAATGCCTGGCTGGATGATCAATGCGCCAGACAGCGTATTGGCAGCCCTGGAGCGCGACGCGGCACTGGTGGAGGTGCCCAAGGCCGAGTTTGCGCGGTTGTTGGCGCGCTTGCAGCCTCTGGATGCGTTTTGTGAGGCGCATTTGACGGCGTATTGCCAGGCGAACTGGAACATCACCGTGCGCCCTAAAAAAGACACTTTCATCGTGGCGATACCTAACTATCACACCGAGCAAATGCCGTTGAGTTACGTGAAAACCTTCACGCTGGAACACCAAAGCCTGTTGCAGAGGGCCATGCAGAATTTCTCCCTCAGTGAGGCACGTGTCGGCTATTTTTCGCCAGAGTCGATGCTGCAGTCGGCTGTAACGGGGCGCTTGGCGATCACACCCCAGGCGTTCGTCGAAGGTTGCCGCAGCCTTGACCTGGGCCGTTTGTATCAACAGCACATCAGCGATGTATTCAACTTGCCGCCCCCGGGCTCCGATGACACGTTGCTTGTCAACACGGCTGCAGTCGATATCGGCCGGATGAAAACCCTGGACATGAAAATCGACGCGCATATTGCGCTCATGCGCGCAGATATCACGCGGGATGCCCATGGGGTGGTGTGTGCGCTGCTGGACAGAAACCTTGCGCCGGGCAATGCCCAAGAGGTGCAGTTCAACGGGCGCCCGGTGATATGGCAAGGCCTGAATGCCAGGGACAGTTGCCTGTGGGGGATAGTGGTGTTTTCGGGCAGGCCGGTTGCTGACTATCCATTGGAACCGTGCATCGTCTACATGCCGAACGAGCCGGTGCGGCCGTTTTTCGAGTACCCGACGTTCAAGGACTATGTGACGTACCTGGATTTGAAGTTGGAAGTGGCAACGTACCGAACGTTTTTTACGCGCTACCTGGGGGAGGTCGACCGGTTGAGCTTCTTCCGTGCATTTGATCAGCACCGCACGCTGGGTGTGATTGAAGGCATGCCCATTACGACGAGTCTGGCCAGCCACTTTTTCAGTACCTGCGTCGGCAAGCTGCAAATCGATGCACGCACCCTGGCAGTACCGACGGTGGATGTTGATGAGCAAGAACGAACGCAGCGCAGGCTGGCGTATCTGGACGCCGGATTGACGATACTCAACCTGGCCGCTTTTGTCGTGCCGGCGCTGGGCATACTGATGACTGGAGTGGCCGTAGGGCAGATCGTGTCGCAAGTATTCGAAGGCATTGAGGATTGGCGCCGCAATGATCGGGACGAAGCCCTCATGCAGTTGGGCGCGGTTGCGCAAAGCCTCACTTCAATGGCGCTGTTTGCGGCAGGCGTCAAGGTCGTCAGCCCGATGTGGCGGCGAGCACGGTTAAGTTTTGACCAGTTTTTCGGGGCGCTGGAATCTGTGGAGTCGAGTGATGGCAGCCCGCGTTTGTGGCGCCCGAGCTTTTCCTCCTATGGTCATGATCAAGCGCTGGTCGAGGGGGTGGAGCCTGACGCCCAAGGGTTCTATGCGGCGAAGGGTGGCGCTTGCATCAAGATCAACGGTTTCGTCCATCGGGTCGTTTACGACGTAAAACTGGGCCAGTGGCGCGCCGTCCATCCAACGCGCCAGGCGGCCTATCGTCCAACCCTGCTGCACAACGGCGAGGGAGCTTGGCGTTTTACGCTTGAGCACCCTGAAGAGTGGGAAGATTCGCAACATGTGTTCTCACGTCTGGAACCGCGCAGCCACCAACCGGTACTGGACAGCAGGAAGTTGCAAATGATCAGCGCGATCATGGACAAGCCTTACGGTTGGGGCATTTACCTGGCTCAGGAGTGCCTGCCATTGCCTGCGCGTTTTCGCGACTTGTTCGAACGCTTCAAACTGGATCAGTCTATTCGAGACTTGATCTGGCAGTTGGAGCGGGGTGTCTACCTGAATGCTGAAACCGCCACGTTGCAAATGCAGGCACTACCGTTGCTGCCCGAGTGGCCCAAGGCACGTTTTTTCGAGTGTCTGGATGCTGAGGGTAACGTCACGGCGCGCTATCCTGAAACAACGTCTGTTGACGCGGTTCAACGCTTGACGGTGACTGAGCACAACCTTAAAGCGGGTGAGGTATTTGATGTGGTGTTGTCCGCCATGGATGACACGCAAAAGCGTGCACTGCTGGGAGACGGGGTGGCCCACGATCAGGAACATGCCGTCCTGGTGAGCCGGTTACTGGCACACCTGAAAGCGGATCGCAGGCCGCTGTTTGAACTAGCGTATCTGGCCTATGACCGGTCGAACCCGCAGGTGTCGGAGCTGCTTGCCAAGGCGTGGCCGCAGTTGCCGCGCACGCTGATGCGAGCGTTGATGGCCGAGGTCTCGACGGCGGAGCTGGAGATCTTGCGTACCCATCAGCGCATCCCTATGGCCTTGGCCGAGTCTGTGCGCAATGCTCTGGAGGAGCTGCGCTTGGACCGTGCTCTGGCGGGCTTCCAGTTACCGGAGCTGGCGGGCATCGACAACCAGTCTGTCGCTGTGCGGCTACTGCCTCGTCTGGCCGGTTGGGATAAGGCGCTGCACTTGGAGCTGCGCCAGGATTCGCTCACCGGTGACTTACTGGCCCTAGGTGCACTTGAGGGCGCCAGTCAGCGCCGTGTGGTGGTCAAAACAGCGGCAGGTTTCCAGCCATTTGATGCCAATGGCTTGAGCATGGCGGATGTCCAGTCTGGCCCCGACGGACTCTTCAGTGCGATTGAAAGGGCGTTGCATGACAAGCAGCGAGCGGACCTGGGTTTACCGCTGCTGGATACCGATAACGATTGGCGGTTGCGTCGCAAGGTGGCGGACCTGGCCGAAGGTGAGCGGGCGGTGGCTGCCGAGGCGTTCACCCCGTCTGCCCATGAACCGCAGGTGGTGGAGCAAGCGTGTGTGATGGCCGACTCACCGGTGGGGTTGGAGGTTCATCCGGCGGCCTTGGTGCGCAAGCTGAAGCGGATTTACCCGTCGTTCACCGATGCACAAGCGTCGGTCTTTCTGACCGAATCGGGCGTTGATTATTTAGCGCGTGCCAAGACCGTCAAACGACTGGAGGAACAGTGGGCTCAACTGCGCGGGCTTCTCAAGCGCTGGAGCAGCCACACTCAGGATATGACCGAACTGCCGGGCGACCTGCGTGATATTCGTCAAAGCCGTCAGGAGGTTGCCAGGCGCATCGAAGCCTGTTGGCGGCGCCAAAGCTTCGTACTGGATGAGCGCCAAGCGTCGGTCGCCGGACTGACCCTGGACGGCATGCGTATCGGCACCTTGCCGATAGTGCCCGCTCATATACGTTTCGACCATGTCCGCCAGCTGTCACTTAATAATATGCGCCTGGGTGATGATGTCGCTTATTACCTGAAGCTCTTCAAGGGCCTGCGCCGCCTGGAACTGGGTCGTAACAATCTCACCCGGCTGCCGGAAGTCTTCTCACTGATGCCCGATCTGGAAAGCCTGTCGCTGCCGCATAACCAGCTGCAGCTTAGCGAGTACACAAGCCTCAAACTGGCCGGGATGGGCACGCTGCGTCGCTTGGACTTGAGCCACAACCCTCTTCAGGTCGGTCTGGATGTGACCCGGATGCAAGGTTTGCACACACTGTTGCTGCAAGACACCCGAACCGTCGACGTGCCTATTGGCCTGGAACGTCTGGCCTATCTCGACCAGGTTGACCTGCGCGACAACTGGATCACCGTGTTGCCCGACTGGCTGTACACCGCGAGCCGCCATTACAGCCAGGCGCTCAACCTCGGCGGTAATCCGTTGTCGCCTGCGACGGTCACTGCGTTGACCCGCTACCGCGAGGCGGTCGGCATTGGCATGGGGTACCTGGGAGATGATCCACCGCGCATGACCGAACTCAAAGCCAGGGCGTTATGGCTACCGGATGATGTGGCCGGCAGGGATGAGAATAAACGCAGCATTTGGTCTAACTTGCGCGATGACCCCGAGTCGGAACCCTTGTTCGTGCTGCTGGCTGAGTTGTCGGGCACAGCCGACAGCCGTCATGTGCGTGAAGATTTGACCCGGCGGGTGTGGGAAGTTTTGCAGTCGACGCATGAGAGCGTTGCGCTACGTGAGCAGGTCTTCCAACTCTCTGCCCATCCGGTGAACTGCGGGGATGGGGCTGCGCACATTTTTAGCCAGTTGGAGGTGTTGATGGAGATCGAAAAGGCAACACGCCTGGCTGGGCGGACGCAGGCTAGCCCAGCCGTGTTGCTGCAGTTGGGGCGCGGCTTGTTTCGCCTGAGCGAGCTGGAGAAACTCGCCGCTATGTACGCCGCGGAACATCCGGATCTGGAACCCCTGGAGGTCAGCCTGGCCTATCGGAGTGGGCTGGCTGACGTATTGGCGCTACCAGGGCAGCCGAAGTACCTGCGTTACGGAGCATTGATTGCCCAAGGCGTGTTGGACACCGCTCACCAACAAGTGCGCAGCGCCGAAATGTCTCCGGCATTCTTGCGTTTCCTCGCACAACTGTCTTTTTGGAGGGCTCATCTCAAGCAGCAATTTCCCCACTCATTCAGCGCGGCGACCAAGTCGTTTGAGGTACGACAGCAGGCATTGTTTGAAAACAGTCAGAACCTCACCGATGGCGACTACCTCCAGCAAATGGAAGCGTTGTGCTCACCAAGGCGTCGGGCGGTCAATGCAGTGGTTGAGCGTCTGACCCTGCAACTGATGAGGAATCAGGACCTAGGCATTTGTCATGTGCCGGAACTGCGGTAAAGGGCCGTGGGATTGACTCAGGGCAAGCCCCGATGGAATTTCCTCCCGCGTGTTGCTGCCCAATCCGCTAGTCTTGAGCCATCTTGAAACGGAGCTGCCCATGTTCGAATCCGCCGAAATCGGTCACGCCATCGACAAAGACACCTACGACGCCGAAGTCCCTGCGCTGCGTGAGGCGCTTCTGGAGGTGCAGTACGAGCTGCAACAGCAGAAGCGCTTCCCGGTGATCATCCTGATCAACGGTATTGAAGGCGCCGGCAAGGGCGAGACCGTCAAGTTGCTGAATGAATGGATGGACCCGCGTCTGATCGAGGTGCGCACCTTCGACCAGCAGACCGACGAAGAGCTGGCCCGGCCGCCGGCCTGGCGCTACTGGCGGCAACTGCCTGCCAAGGGCCGCATGGGGATCTTCTTCGGTAACTGGTACAGCCAGATGCTGCAGGCCCGCGTGCATGGGCAGATCAAGGACGCGCGCCTGGACCAGGCTATCGCCGGTGCGGAGCGCCTGGAGAAAATGTTGTGCGATGAAGGCGCGCTGATCTTCAAGTTCTGGTTTCACCTCTCCAAGAAGCAAATGAAGGCGCGGCTCAAGGCCCTGGCCGACGACCCGCTGCACAGTTGGCGCATCAGCCCGCTGGATTGGCAGCAGTCTGAGACCTACGACAAATTCGTGCATTTCGGCGAGCGCGTACTGCGCCGCACCAGTCGCGACTATGCACCGTGGCATGTGATCGAAGGGGTGGACAGCAACTATCGCAGCCTTACTGTGGGCAAGCTGCTGCTCGAAGGCCTGCAAAATGCGTTGAAGCTGCCCAAGGGCAAGGCCAGCGGCATGAACCCGGCACCGTTGATCGCCTCCGTAGACAAGAAGAGCTTGCTGGACAGCCTCGACCTGACGCAGCGCCTGGAAAAGGACGATTACGAAGAACAACTGATCACCGAGCAGGCACGCTTCTCCGGTCTGATGCGCGACAAACGCATGCGCAAGCACGCGTTGATCACGGTGTTTGAAGGCAACGACGCGGCGGGCAAGGGCGGGGCGATCCGTCGGGTCGCGGCCGCGCTGGACCCGCGCCAGTACCACATTGTGCCGATTGCCGCGCCGAGCGAGGACGAGCGTGCCCAGCCTTATCTGTGGCGTTTCTGGCAGAAGATCCCGGCGCGGGGCATGTTCACTGTCTTCGACCGTTCGTGGTATGGCCGCGTGCTGGTGGAACGCATCGAGGGCTTTTGCACCCCAGCGGATTGGATGCGCGCGTATGGCGAAATCAACGACTTTGAAGAGCAACTGCGCGACGCGGGTGTGATCGTGGTCAAGTTCTGGTTGGCTATCGACAAGGACACCCAGCTGGAGCGTTTCCAGGCCCGCGAGGAAATCCCGTTCAAGCGCTTCAAGATCACCGAGGACGACTGGCGCAACCGCGACAAGTGGGACGATTACCGCGCCGCTGTCGGCGATATGGTCGACCGCACCAGCACCGAAATCGCGCCCTGGACCTTGGTGGAAGCCAACGACAAGCGCTGGGCTCGGGTCAAGGTGCTGCGCACGATCAACCGGGCGCTGGAAGACGCGTTCGGCAAATCCGACAAGCACGACAAGAAAGGCAAGAAGTAGGAGCGAGCTTGCTCGCGAAAATCGTCAACGATGACGCGTGTTTTCTGAGAAAAGCGAGGCGCTCTTGAGTTCTTCGCGAGCAAGCTCGCTCCTACTGATAGGTTCGGCGCCATGCTTTTGTATAGGCGGGGTGAATGATCGTCGCGGTTGGCGGGAGCTGGATCTATCCTCGATCCATCTCCCAGCAATCACAAGATCGAGGTAGCCCATGCGTGAAGTAGTGATCGTCGACAGCGTGCGAACCGGCCTGGCCAAATCGTTTCGCGGCAAGTTCAACCAGACCCGTCCGGATGACATGGCGGCCCATTGCGTCAACGCGTTGCTTACCCGTAATGGCATCGACCCGGCGACGGTGGAGGATTGCATCGTCGGTGCCGGCTCCAACGAAGGTGCCCAGGGCTACAACATCGGGCGCAATGTGGCGGTGTTGTCACAACTGGGCACCGGTACGGCGGGGATGACCCTCAACCGGTTCTGCTCGTCGGGCTTGCAGGCGATTGCCATCGCGGCCAACCAGATCGCGTCGGGCTGCAGCGATATCATCGTTGCCGGTGGCGTCGAGTCCATCAGCCTGACCATGAAAAGCGTCAACACCGACAACCTGATCAACCCGCTGCTGAAAGAGCAGGTGCCGGGTATCTATTTCCCCATGGGCCAGACTGCCGAGATCGTCGCGCGTCGCTACAACGTCAGTCGCGAAGAGCAGGACGTGTACGCCCTGCAAAGCCAGCAACGCACCGCCCAGGCTCAGGCAGACGGTTTGTTCAACGATGAAATCGTGCCGATGGCGGTCAAGTACAAAGTCGAAGACAAGAACACCGGTGAAGTGCAGGTGCTCGAAGGCGTGGTCGACCGTGACGATTGCAATCGCCCGGACACCACCCTGGCCAGCCTGCAAGGCTTGAAGCCGGTATTTGCCGAGGACGGCTCGGTGACGGCGGGTAACTCGTCGCAGCTCTCCGACGGCGCCTCGATGACCCTGGTGATGAGCCTGGAAAAAGCCCTTGAACTGGGCCTCAAGCCGAAGGCGTTTTTCCGTGGGTTCACGGTAGCCGGGTGCGAGCCGGACGAGATGGGCATCGGCCCGGTGTTCTCGGTGCCCAAGCTGCTCAAGGCCAAGGGCTTGCAGGTGGCGGACATCGACCTGTGGGAACTCAACGAAGCCTTCGCATCCCAGTGCCTGTATGCGCGTAATCGCCTGGAAATCGACAATGCCAAGTACAACGTCAACGGCGGATCGATCTCCATCGGCCACCCATTCGGCATGACCGGCTCACGGCAGGTGGGGCATCTGGTACGTGAGTTGCAACGGCGCAATCTGCGCTATGGCATCGTCACCATGTGCGTGGGCGGTGGCATGGGCGCCACCGGATTGTTCGAAGCGGTGCGCTGATCTTCGCTACACAAAGTGCGTCGGGTGCCCCTAGAATGCTGCTCCACTTCCTCTGGCTTCTGGGGCACTCATGCACATCTCTTCCGGCCGCTGGGTCTATGGTTTTCTCCTGACCCTGCTGACCGCGTTTCTCTGGGGCATCCTGCCGATCAAACTCAAGCAGGTGCTGCAGGTGATGGACCCGATCACCGTCACTTGGTTTCGCCTGATCGTGGCCGGCAGTTGTCTGTTTATCTACTTGGCGCTGACCAAACGCCTGCCCAGCCGCAAGGTGCTGGGCCCCAAGGGTGGCTGGCTGGTGGGAATGGCGGTGTGCGGCCTGGTGGGCAACTACGTGTTGTACCTGGTGGGCCTGAAAATGCTCAGCCCTGGCACGGCGCAACTGGTGGTGCAGATGGGGCCGATTTTCTTGATGATCGCCAGTGTGTTTGTGTTCAAGGAGCGGTTCAGTCGCGGGCAGGTGCTCGGGCTGTTCGTGTTGATTGCAGGCTTTGGCCTGTTCTTCAACCAGCGCCTGGAAGAGTTGCTGACGTCCCTCGGCGCCTATACCGCCGGTGTGCTGACGATCTTGTTGGCCACTTCGATTTGGGTGTTCTACGCTCTGGGCCAGAAGCAATTGCTGACGGTGTGGAACTCGCTGCAAGTGATGATGGTGATCTACCTCACCTGCGCTTTGTTGCTCACGCCCTGGGCGCATCCCATGGAGGCGTTGGACCTGAGCCCGCTGCAGGGCTGGCTGTTGCTGGCGTGCTGCATGAATACCCTGGTGGCCTACGGCGCTTTTGCCGAAGCGCTTGCCCATTGGGAAGCTTCGCGGGTCAGTGCGACCCTGGCGCTTACACCGCTGGTGACTTTCGTGGCGGTCGCCCTGTCAGCCTGGTTGTGGCCTGAATATGTGCAGGCCGAAGAGATCAACGCCCTGGGCTATGCCGGGGCGTTGGTGGTGGTGCTGGGTTCGGCGACCGTGGCGCTGGCGCCATCGTTGCTCGCCGGGCTCAAGGCCCGGCGGTTGCGCATGGCGTCCTAGGCGCCGAGCATGTCCTGCGGGCGAACCCACTGGTCGAACTCCGCGTCTGTGAGGTAGCCCAGGTCCAGCGCAGCCTCCCTTAGCGTCAACCCTTCGGCGTAAGCCTTCTTGGCGATTTCCGCCGACTTGTCGTAGCCGATGTGCGGGTTGAGCGCGGTCACCAGCATCAGCCCGCGCTCCAAGTGCTCGGCCATTTGCACGGGGTCTGGTTCAAGCCCGGCCACACAGTGTTCCTGGAAGTTGTTGCAGCCGTCGGCCAACAGGCGGATGGATTCCAGCAGGTTGTGGATGATCACCGGCTTGTACACGTTCAACTGCAAGTGCCCCTGGCTGGCGGCGATGCCGATGGTCACGTCATTGCCCAGCACCTGGCAGGCCAGCATCGACAGCGCTTCGCATTGCGTCGGGTTGACCTTGCCCGGCATGATCGAACTGCCGGGCTCATTGGCAGGCAACTTCACCTCGGCCAACCCGGTGCGCGGGCCGGAGCCCAGCAGGCGCAGGTCATTGGCGATTTTCATCAGGGCCACGGCCAGGGTTTTCAGCGCGCCGTGCAGCGTCACCAATGGCTCATGGCCGGAAAGGGCGGCGAATTTGTTCGGCGCGGTGACGAACGGCAAGCCCGACAACGCCGCCAGCTCGGAGGCAATCGCCTCGCCAAAACCGTGGGGCGCATTCAGCCCGGTGCCGACGGCGGTGCCGCCCTGAGCCAACTCGCACACGGCGGGCAGTGCGGCGCGAACGGCGCGTTCGGCGTAGTCAAGCTGGGCGATGAACGCCGAAAGCTCCTGGCCAAAGGTGATCGGCGTGGCATCCATCATGTGGGTGCGACCGGTCTTCACCAGCTTCATATGTTTGGCTGCTTGTTCAGCCAGGCCGCCGGAAAGCGTCGCAATTGCCGGTAGCAAGCGCTGATGCACAGCCTGGACCGCTGCGATGCTCATGGCGGTGGGGAAGCAGTCATTGGAGCTCTGGGAGCGGTTGACGTGATCGTTGGGGTGCACCGGGCTCTTGCCGCCACGTTTGTTGCCCGCCAGTTCGTTGGCGCGGCCGGCGATCACTTCGTTGGCGTTCATGTTGCTCTGGGTGCCGCTGCCGGTTTGCCAGACCACCAGGGGGAATTGGTGGTCATGTTGCCCGTCGAGCACTTCGTCGGCGGCCTGTTCGATCAGGCGGGCGATGTCGGCGGGCAAGTCGCCATTACGGTCGTTGACCCGTGCTGCGGCCTTCTTGACCAGGGCCAGGGCGTGCAATACCGCCAGCGGCATACGCTGTTCGCCAATGGCGAAGTTAACCAGCGAACGTTGGGTCTGGGCGCCCCAGTAAGCGTCATCCGGGACGTGAACTTCTCCCAGGCTGTCGGTTTCGATACGGCTCATCGGGCACACTCCTTCAGGTCTGTTTGCGCAGTTTAGGCCGTGTTCGGCCTAGTGGGTTCCCTAAAAGACTTTTCATCGGGTTCATCCCTCGAGAATCCTTGTCCTACATGGCTTGGGGTTGAGCCATAAGGTTTTTTAGGCGCAGAATGGGCGCCCTTGGGGTCTGACCTCGCCTGCTAGAAAAGGAAACTCGATGACTCGTCTTCGTGCCATCTGTACCGCGGTTGCTCTGGTTTGCGCCAGCGGCCAGGTTCTTGCCGATACCGCCAGCCACAACGCCAGTGCCGAAGCCTTCCTTACCCTGGCCCATGCCGACAAGCTGGGTACTCCGGTGTACATGCAAGTGCAGCAAATGTTCGCCCAGCGTTTTGAACAAACCAAGGCGCCTGCCGCCAAGCAGTCCGTTCTGGACAGCTACCAGGCCAAGGCCAACGCCGCCCTGGACCAGGCCATCGGCTGGCCAAAGCTGAAACCGGACATGGTCAAGCTCTACACCACCAATTTCAGCGAATCCGAACTCAAGGACCTGGTTGCCTTCTACCAGTCGCCACTGGGCAAGAAAGTCCTGGAAAAAATGCCGCAGCTGACCCAGCAATCGGCCCAGATGACCCAGGCCAAGCTGGAAAGCGCCGTGCCGGTCGTCAACAAGCTGCTGGAAGACATGACCAACGAGCTGTCGCCTAAAGCCGCCGCTCCGGCCAAGAAGAAGTAAGCAGGAATGACCATGCAACAGCGTATCGAAACGGCGCTTGCCGCCCTGGGCACGGACCACTTGAGCGTGCTGGACGAAAGCCATATGCACAGCCGTGGGGTGCAGACCCACTTCAAGGCCGTGCTGGTCAGCCCGCAGTTCGAGGGGCTCAACCGCGTCAAGCGCCATCAGAAGGTCTACGCCACCCTGGGTGACCTGATGAGCGAGTTTCATGCGCTGGCGCTGCATACCTACACGCCTGAGGAATGGGCGAAAATCGACGCAGCCCCGGCTTCGCCGACCTGCGCCGGCGGGCATTGAGTCTTGCTTGAAGCCTGCGGGCGCGTGTTGTCTGTGCCCGCAGGTGTCCCCTTTCCGAACGTGCATTTGGATACATAAAACCCTTCGCATTACCGCTTCTGCAGAGAAAGCCCGCCTTAGACTTTTTTGACCTTAGCCAATCAGGTCACTCGTTCATGTCGACTTCTGTGCATCGAAATACACCCTCTTTGAAAGCTGTTGATCCTCGCGGGCTGACAGTCCGTACCGTTGAATATCACCGCGTGAACGTGACAGACACCCCGCGAGCGCGGGTTACGCGTCAGGTTTACGGGGCCAGTGGTTTTTTGCTTGAACAGTGGGACCCGCGTCAATTCGCACGCGGTACTTCCGGTGTGGCGTCGCACTCAAGTATTTACAGCCTGTCGGGCGAGGCCGTGCGCACCGAGAGCGCCGACGCGGGCTGGCGCCTGGTTTTGCGCGGTGAAGCGGGGCAGCAGTTGCATACCTGGGATTCGCGCGTGGCGCATCAGGAGCATCATTACGACCGTTCGCTACGGCCAGTGGCGGTGTTTGAGCAGGCCGCACAGGAGCCGCGACCTCGTTGTGTCGAGCGCTTCACCTATGCGGCGGCGGTGCCCGCTGAGACAGCCGGCAACCGCTGTGGTCGGCTGATTCGTCATGCCGACCCGGCCGGCGTTCTGCGGATGGATGAGTATGGTGTCGGCGGGAGCGTCATCCAGCAGACGCGACAATTTCGCGCGGACACGTCGCCTGGCGACTGGCCATCGAGTGATGAGGAACACGTCGGGCAGTTGGAGCCCCAAGCCCATACCACGCGCTGGCGCTACGATGCCGTGGGAGCGCTGCTGGAGCAGACGGATGCCAAAGGCAATCGTCAGCATCGGCGTTACGGAATGCAAGGCCGGCTGAAGGAGGTTGCGCTGACCCTCAAGGAGGGGACGCGCAAAGTGTTGATGGACCAGCGTGTGTACAACGCCAGCGGGCAAGTGGAGTCAGAGCGGGCGGGCAATGAAGTGACGAAGGTCGCGAAATACGCCGCTGAGGATAACCGCTTGCTGCAATTGACGGTGTGCCGCAAGGGCCAGGCTGCGACGCCCTTGCAGGATCTGGTGTACGCGTACGACCCGGTGGGCAACATCCTCAGCCTGCGCGACCTGGCTCAGCCGACACAATGGCACAGCAACACCCTCATCAATGCGTTCAGCAATTACCAGTACGACAGCCTGTATCAATTGATCCAGGCCAGCGGTCGGGAAAATGCCGGCAACAGCGGTGGTCAGGCCTACCCGGGGCAGGTGAGGTTCGGTGCCACCGACCGTGGGCTCTGGCGCAATTACACCCAGCAGTATACCTACGATGAAAGTGGCAACTTGACGCGTCTGAGCCACCTACCGAGCAGCGGAACAGGCTATACCCGGGACATGGGTGTGGCTGCGGGAAGCAATCGCGCCGTGTCCGTTATCGAAGGCGCCTCCGGCCAATGGGCGACGCTGTTTGATGCCAACGGCAATCAACAAGCGCTGGGCAGCCAGCAGCTTGCTTGGAACGTACGCAACCAACTGAGCCACGCGACCCAGGTGCCGCGTGCGCAGGGTACCCCTGATGTGGAAAGCTATATTTACGACGGCCAGGGCCAACGGGCAATCAAGGTCAGAAGCCAGGAGATCGGTGGGAAGCCCCATACCCAGCGCACCTTTTACTTGCCGGGTGTGCAACTGCATCAACACAAGGGCAAACGCTACAATCTGCTGGACATTGAAACGGGCGGCGGGCAGGTTACGGTGGTGCAGTGGGAAGTCGGCCGTCCCAGTGAAATGAGCGCCGAGCATTTGCAGTTCAGCCTCCTCGATCACCTCAACAGCAGTTCATTGGAGTTGGACGAGCAGGCTCGGCTGTTGAGTCAGGAGTATTACTACCCTTACGGTGCAACAGCCTGGTGGGCTTCCAACGGTACCCTGGCAGCCGACTATAAGTTACGCCGTTACTCGGGCAAGGAACGCGATGCGACGGGGTTGTACTACTACGGATCCCGCTATTACGCGCCGTGGTTGCAACGCTGGGTCAGCCCGGACCCCATGGGCGATATGGACGGTTTGAATCTGTATACGATGGCCCTGGGCAACCCCTTGCGATTCAGGGACGTCGATGGCATGCAAGCGTCGTTTGGCGAACAATTTCAACCCAGTCGAGGCGATATCATTTTCGGTAAGGGGAGTACCGTGACTAGCTACCGCAGCTTCTGGTCAAAGCTGACGGCACGTGGGGACGCAATGGTCACCTATTTCGGGGTTGAAGAGATGGGGGCGGCGATGGCGAGGTTGAAAGAAAAACTCATCCCCATATACGTTCAGTACGGGAAGGGCAGGCTCACCGACGATGAGTTTGAGCAACAGCTCCAGGTGCATGGCGCACCAATTGCACAGCAGTTCTATGACGCCATTAAGTCGAAGTATGCGGGCTGTACGTCGACCGCGGCCAACCGAGAGTTCGCGAAGAAATTCGTGAGTGACTATTCTTCTGATACCTATTCGTTCGAGGAAACCCTTTTAGACTATGGCATGAGCTTGAGTAATTTCGAGCGTAAGCTGGTCAGCCGAGCCAGTAAATCAGCTCTGAAGACTCTGACGGACCCTCAGAGCATTCGCCAGGTGCATTTCGCTCTTGATCATCTGGACATGGCCGGAGTGATCAATAAGACCGAGACCTCTTTCGCTGGTTCGGAGCTGCGCTGGCTTTATCGGCATCGATCGCGCGTGCCAGGCCATGTGACGTTCTATCGCCAGCGACAACAGGTTGAAGCCCCTTGGAAGTCCAACCCGACCCTTTGGCGTCGCTATAAACCCTCCAGCTCGAGGGGGGCAGTGCGGGCCACACGCTGACTGAACGGATCAGAGTGGCCGCCTCGCAACGGTGAGGCGGCCACGGTGGCCCAGGCTTTACTGTTCAGTCAATGGGGTATTGGGAGAGCTCCCCTGCGTGTCGTTTTCATCCTCGCTGACGGTGTACCAGGCCCAGTAGGTGGTTTGTCGCATTGCGGCCCTGGCAGTGAGGGTTAGGGTGGGCCTCCCCAAGGCGTCATGAAACTGTTTATCGCTGTGCCAGAACTGGCGCAAGGACTCTCCGTGGATATAACGATGAGCGTTGGCGTAATAGGGGCGATAAATCCGAATGGTCCAGCCTTTGGCGCTGTATTCGTTGTGCTCGTTGACACACCAGCGCGGGTCGGCCTGAACCTGTGGGATGGCGCCGTCCTTGGCCACCAGGTCACCGCTTTTCGCCACGGCGCAGGCGAGTCCAGGCTCGGTTTTTTGTTTGCTTTGCAACGTGCGCCCAACGCCATCCCAGCAGGTCAGGGTCATCTGGATAAGTTGCTCCCCATCCCCGTTGTAGCGGTCGGCGCTCAACCTGAGGCTGTGGGCGGGCTCACGTGGGGCCTTAGCGATCAAGTCAGACAAGGCTTTCTCGCTCGTACTCAGCAGCGCTGGGTTTTTTTTCAAGCGCAGCCTGGCGGTGGCGCGTATGTAGCCGTCGGGCAATAGATAGCCACTATTAACCCAGGCTGCCTGTCGGTCTGCCGTGTCGATGCAGCCCATCCAACTGAAAGGGTCGTGAAGCCAGGCACTGGCAACCTTGCCAAGGAGTGCCGCGGGTGCCTGAATGACGCTGTCGACACTTAAACTCTCCGGTCGTTGATACGCCGACAAAGGCCCAAAACCGACAGTTTTGCCTGACTCGTGCCCTTGGAAGCTGGTGGCGAGCAATCGCCCGAATGCGTCGTACAAGGCTTGCTCGACTGTGCCGTTTGAGTCGGTGATTTTGACCGGCTGGAGCAGGCGGTAGTCATGCTCGGCCTGCGTGACGCAGTCGTCAGGGTGTTTGACCTGAATGACCTGGCAGCAGTAAGGGTCATGGGTCAGCGTGGTTTCGTTCTCGGCTTGCGTCAGGCGCCAGGCATGCAGGCGATAGAAGCGTTTTGCGTTGAGGTAGCGGGCAAACTGTCGGCGGATCGACCAGAGTTCAGGGGGGGCTTGGCGTTCCTGATCGCTGGCATGAAAAAACAGTGACATGGGGCGATAACCGATTTTGCGCAGACGGCCCGGCAGGTCTGTGGCAGAGCGACCCGGTAGATCGGGGATGGCTTTCAGCGCCTGCAACGCATTGGGGGCCAGTTCGGCGGTCTCCGTATGATCTGCCAGCGCCTGGAAGGTTGCCATTCCAGAGGCCAGGGTTTGTCCCTTGCCTCCGGGCTCCCGATAATACTGGATTGACAGCCCGCTTAGCTCACGGGGCGCCTGCGGCCCTAATGGCCCCGAATGTCGTTCGATCAGCCCCTCGTAGCTTACCGCCGCAACGTTCAGCGCTGCCTTGGATAAGGTCCAGGTATTGTCACGCTGACGATAGGGCAGGCCCAATCGCCATTGTTCGTCGTGCGGCTGGTGAATCCATTGCGCCAAGGTTTCTCGCAGGTAAAAAACCTGCTGATGCGGATCATGGGCGTCGCGCCACCATTGCTGCTGGTGCACATCTGTGAGCAATGCCGGCGGTGTATCCTCGGCCGTCTTGCGCCGCGCGTGGTGCACCGTGACGCTGTGCACCAGGCTCCCATAGGCGTCCCAGCGCAGGTTGAGCTGATGCTCGCAGACCGGATCATCGGGCACCCGCTCGTAGTCATAACGCATCGACTCCAGCGACAGCGGCAGCATTCGCGACCAGGGCTGTGGGCCCGATGCAGGGGATAAGCGACGCACCCGATAACGAAACTGCTGCACTGAATAAGGCGCCCCATCGGGCGGGTCGAGCGCGTAGGTCTCGACCCGCAATGGCAGGCCCCTGAGGGCGTACGCCGCATCACGCAGCTCCTGCGAAGTCGGCGTTGCGATCAGCCGGTCGAGATGGTCGAGTGGCTCCGGCTGTTGGGGCGCAAGGTGCTGCCCCAGTAGTGTGGGGCCGAGCTTGATGGCCTGGGGGTCATGACGGCTGTAATCGTCTTGAGGCATATCCAGCGCTTGGCCTGTGTGAAACCAGCGCTTGGTAACTGAGCCTGCTTCTGTGGTTCCGTTGTCGGTTTGCAGCACCAGCCCGAAGCCCTGGAAGGCTCGCTCATCGGCATCGTAATAAGCCTGGCGGTAGCGCACATTCTGGGTACGCGTTTTACCGCTGATCTCATCGAGTTGTACCTGACGTTTAACCAGGCTGATCGCGAACGGTAGCCGGCTGACGGCGGGTTTGCCTTCGATCTGGAGCTGTCTTTTTTCGTCCAGCCATTCCTGGGCGCTGCTGCGGTAGCTCACACGGACCTGCGCACCGAGGTTGTTGCAGGTGGCGTTGAGCAGGCAGGGCTTCCTGTCAAAAAAATCGTAGCGCCAATGTCGAGGGCTTGGATGCATGACACTGATGATCAGGCTGGCAAAACCCTGACCCTGCAGGTCGGCCACGCTGACCTGGCACAGGGAGTCGTGCCGTACACCTGGCGGCCACGGCAGTACCAGGGGCGTCGTGGCAAAGCTGTTGCCACCCTTATTGAGGAAAATACGTACGTCACGTGGGGTCAGGTACAGCAAGTCACTGGCACCGCAGCCGTCCAGATCCGCCAGCAGTACGTTGGCCGCCTTGAATGTCGGTTCATTGAACGGCAGGGCGGCCAAGACCCTGCCCTTGCCGAATCGCCCGCGTCCCAGGTTGGGCCAGTACCTGATTTCGTTGTAACGGATACGCACCAGGTGCGGTTGGCCGCTGCCCAGCAGGTCGCTGAAGCCGACCCAGTCGGTGGGTGAATGGGCGAAGGACGGCAAGGCGTCGCCGTCAATCGTGTGCGCCTGCTCGATGCCGGGTGCGAACCCGCTTTGTTGATTGGCGTACAGACGTACGCTGCGCGGGCCCACGAGTGCCAGATCACCCAGGCCGCTGCCCATCAGGTCGGCAAATATTGCGCTGGGGTGCAGGTATTCCAACGGGAACGCGTCAAACGGTACAAACCCCGTCGCCACGCCTTGAGGGTCAAGGTTGAAGAAGCCGCTCATGCCTGGCTGGGCCAGGACCCATTCCGGGCGTCCGTCGCCATCTATATCCAGCAAAGCCTGATGCACGGGGCGTGAACTGTCGGCGACGGGAATGGCGGGTAATGCTTGGGCGAGGGCGTAGGTCATCTCATCCCCGGTGGAGGCACCCGTGCGCTGAGGTGCCCGGTAATACCAGGCTTGATCGCCGCGATACAAGATTCCGGGCAGGCCTTCTCCGTATAAGTCCACCAGTTGATAACGCTGACCGTCGTTGAGCCCCGGCAAATCATCGAAGCGTTGGTATCGCTGGACATCCAGCTTCACAATGGAGGAGTGATACAGGCATTCTTGAGGTGGCTGGCTGATGAGCCTTCCTTGGGCGTCAACCGCCTGCTCTTGCATCGAGATCAGGAGGCTGAGCCCGTTGCTGGCGGCGCGATGTTCGAGCTGTAATCGCTTGACCAGCACCGGTTGGGGCCCCATGCCAGGCTCTTGCGCGAAGGCGTGAAACATCAGGATCTGCCGGCACAGGCGCAGTGTTCGCAGCTCAAAGCCGTAGACGTAGCTGGAAAATGGATCGTTTCGCAGAAGCCAGGGTGTGAGGGCTTCGTAGGAAGGTAATGCATCGCTGGCCGTAGTGCGTTGGCCGTAGTCGAACAGCAGGTAAAAGTGCCACTCCTCACTTGTGAGGTCGGTATTTTTTAGCAGGTACAGGGTCTCTTTTTTCCTGGCATTGACGTTGCCGTAGCACACCTTGTGTAGATAGCGCTGGGCCCGGCAGTCATGTGGTTCCGTGGGGGCTGGGTTCGCAGCCTCGTACTGGTATTGGTAACCGATATGCTCCCCATGGGGGTTCAGGCTTTCTTCAAGCAGCCACTGCGCCACATGGCTCGGGTTATCCGGATCGGCGATGCGTGCCGAAGGGGTCTTGCCATAGAGATGTCGGCTGCCGTCAGCGGCGTGGACCAGCCAGAACCCAGCTTCGTCGTCAGATGAACGCCAATGCTCGATGCGCTCAAACCGCTGCTCGACCCTGGCGAAGTAGCGCGTGACGGTGTAGGTAAGGCCCAGTTGTACCTGATCGAAACTGTCGCGCGGCGTCTCCACGTGAGTGCCGTCGGCGGTGCGCTCGGGCAGCCAGTGTTGTCCATCCGGACCCAGGAGCGTATCGGCGGCGGTGTAGCTGGGGACGCCCCGCTGGGTGCGTCGGCTGACGGCGCCCGGGTTAACCTCCCAACCGTGGCCGAATGCACTGTTGCCCGCCGTGCTTCTGTAGACCAATGCCAGGGCCGGCGCATACCCACGACCGGCGGAAATCGGTAGCGCGACCTCGAAGGTCGCCGTACCGTCGGCGCCCATACTGCCCCAACCCTTGGCAACCCCCTCGATGGCGTTGCCGGCAGTGGGCAGCGAGGGCACTTGCAGGGGCGATTCATTGGCTTTAGTGCTCATGCTTCGCTCCCGCCGGCCTTGCGGTGTAGCGCACATGGATGATGATGTCGGTGATGGATTCAAGCAGGTCTTTTTGTCGCTGCGGTTGGCTAAAGCTCAAGAGCCAGGACGACACGGCGCCGGTGTATTCAAACGGCAGGTAACGCGGATCGTTGTCGAAATTAAGGGTAAACAGGCCGTCGTCATCCAGCCCTCGTGACAAGGCGATTTGTTGGTGTGCCCTGAAATCGGTGCGGATGGTGCCGTCGGGCATCCGAATTTCATTGCGGGTCTGGGTCAGTGTCGCCTTGATGTCTTCATAGGGCCCCAGTGTGGCGGGTAGCGATACGCTGACATGTTTGATTCGCCGTAGGGTGTGCCCAGGGTAGTCCTCGTCCAGCAACGCCTGGGTCAGGGCAAAACCAATGGTGCCGCAGCTCACTAGCCCCTTCTGGTGCTCGTCCCAGGTTTTGGTGGCTTGAGCGCCCAGGCCTTCGGTCATGACCGAGCACTCGATCAGGCGATGGCGCAGCGACACGGTTTTGCTGATTTCCAATTCGCGTGGCGTGTGTTGCAGATACGCGGTGTTCATCTTGATCAGGTTCAGTTTCAGGCCTTCAGCACTCAGCAGTCCTCGGGACGTGTGGTGCCAGGCTTCACCTTGAAAGAACTGCTGGCTGCATGCGGTCTCATACTGCCAACAGGCTTCAGCGGCGAGGCATAGGGAGTGGACGTTGTCATACAGGGCGTAATAGAACGTGCTCAGTTGGGCAGTGAGCCATTGATAAAGCTGTTCCCCTGTAAAGCGCATGCCGAGCAGTCGGTAGGCTGACTTGGCCTGGGCCAACGCTGTGTGGGCACTGCGCAGTTGCAGGCGAGTGGCTTTTTCCTGTTCGGCATGCACCAGCAGCAGGGCGTCGATATGGGCCAGCTCCAGGCGGGCCTGTTGTTCGGCGTGGGTCCACTCCTGGGCGCGACGGTTGAACTGTTCAGTGCGCTCCAGTTCGCTGCCGTTGGCGCGAGCGGTGTTAGCCTCGCCCTGGGCGAAGGCTTGGTAGGCAAGAAACGCGCCTTCAAAGCGCATACCGCCGAACGACGTACCGAAGATATTGGGTACGAGCATGGCGGCCCCGGCACCAATACCCGCAATCGCGACTTTTCTCTCCCAGTCGGCGCTCTCCAGATAGTGCTGGCCGGCCGAAATTTCACCGGCGCTGATACCTTCGCTGAGCTGGCGCGTCAGGAACTCCAGGCGCCCCTGGACGATTGCTTGGCTGCGAAGTAGCGCGTCTTTGTTTTTTTCGTCGATGGTCAGGGCCTGGGTTTGCTGGGTCAACACCAGCTCGGCCAATTGCCAGGCGTTCTGCTGCTGCACCTCAAGGTAGTGCGCCTGCTCTTTGCGCTCGATCAGCGTAAGCAGCGTGGCGCCGAATTGTGCCAGGCTGTCGACTGCGCTCAAGGCGTGCCCCTGCATGACTTGGAACCGGTAGTGACCCACCTCAGGACGGCTCGGTATCTGAGCACTGGCGCCACTTGCGGCACTC
Organism: Pseudomonas sp. NS1(2017); assembly: GCF_002269425.1. Lineage (NCBI taxonomy): Bacteria > Pseudomonadati > Pseudomonadota > Gammaproteobacteria > Pseudomonadales > Pseudomonadaceae > Pseudomonas > Pseudomonas sp. NS1(2017). The sequence continues at coordinate 5,941,441 of NZ_CP022960.1, read as the reverse complement.
TGTGCGTTGCGCATCAGCAGGGCGGTGGGTGACAACGGTGTAGCAAAGAGGGTTTGGCGCAACGGCTTGCCGGTAATGTCCAGATTATGGCGCAGCCCATGCAGGCGACTTTCCAGTGTGTCCCAGCGTGTTACCAGTTGTGTGTTTAATGGGCGATACAGGTAGGGGCTGCTCGTGAGCCAGGTACGTTGCACTCTGTTTTCACACTGCCGGGACAGTAAGTCGGTGTAATTGGATTTATGTTCCAACTGGCGTAGTGCTTTGGAAGGTGTGTTCGCCAGTGTCTCCAGTTCGCGCGAGGTCCAGGTATCGGCACGCGTGATCGTGGGGCGCATCCCGAGCAGGCTCTGCGCCTGAATGTACCAGAGTTTGGCTTCGGCCAGGCTGTCGGGAGTCAACTGGCGATAGGCCGCGTCGCCCCGGTTGATCAGGATATCCACATTGAGGTGGTACAACGCCTTGCGAAGGTATTTCGGAAAGCTCAGGGCCAGGTAATGCGGGCTTTCGGGATGCTGGCAGGCGTAACTCAGCTCGACGGGATGGCTTGGCAGCGAATTCAGCGTCCCGGCGTCTGGTTGACGAGGGTCGAGCAGGTAGTGCAACCAGGTTTCGGCCTGAGCGTATTGCTGTTGCTGGTTGAAGCAATGTGCAATGGTCCAGGGTAAATAGATAAACAGTTCACGGAAGCTTTTGCCGTGCGCACCCTGGAAGTCCAGGGGCTCGGATGAAGCGCCAGCCGCCAGTGCCGGTTCCGTCCAGTCTTTAAGAGAGTGTGAAAGTAAAGGGACGAGGTTGAGACTGGCGACCTTGGTCAGTTTAGTGGCAAGCGTGGTGTTAAGTCGGATTGCCGGAATTGTCGAGTCGAAGCTCTTGGAAAAATCAATCGACTCGGTTGTCTCCCCGTTTTCTTGCTGCTGGCGGGTGATGCGTGGGGAATGTGCTGGCTTGTTGATGGAGGTTTCGAGGGTGTATTTGACGGCCTTGAGTGCATAGCCGAGGACTTTCACTTCATTCTCTTTACTCTCAAGTGTGATAACCCCGTGGATCAGCGTGGTGTCTGATTTCTTGTCAGGTAACTTTATCCGTGTGCTCGCGATATGCCCGCTGGGTAATTCGGGGGCCCCGCCCCATAGGCTCTCGTGTGCAGAGTCCGTGAAGTTAAGGATCTGGGTGGTGTTGTTATTGATGGCTTGCGGAGTCGGTACGTCTGTCAGTTTGGACTGCATGATGACGTGCTTGTAGAAACGGATAGGGCGCGCGGAAGCGATGTCGGACTCTAGCCTCAGGTCATTCATGAAATGCAGTTTTTTGTTTCCTACAGCATCGCCTGGCAGGTCGTACTGACTGTAGCGATCAAGTATCGCCAGGAAAGAATCCTGAGGGTGGGTGTATAAGTGAAGAAACGCATTTTTGTTGAGAGACTTCCCCGCCAGGGAGTAATTGATGACTGTTTTTTGTTGTGTTTCCTGCCCCGGTCGCAAGTCAGGCATCATCTCCTCCACACCATCAATGAGTTTCAATAACGGGGAGCTATCGTCATAAATCGCGTTCGAAAAGGCTATTCCGGACCTGGGGTTTTTAAAGTACACCGAGTGATACTTGGCGCTACCTTCGGGGTGTGGACTTTTGTCGATCTTGATGTTCGAGCCACTGCTGAGTTTAACTTCGGATAGGCTCTGGTCATGCAGCGCAGACTCGGTGTTCAGGGTAATGCTGAACTCGGAGTGTCTGCTTTTGAGGGTGATGCTGTAGGTTTGCAGAAAGTCCTTAGTGGTTTTTGAGGTGAAGACGAACTCGCCGGTGGCGGGGTCAAAGGTTGCGGTGGTTGTATCGGCCCCTATATCCGTGCTTCTAGCCTCAAAATCCCACGCATTCCCGCCGCTATCCGGGGAGGCCTGAACTTTCGAGACTATCTCCTTTTTCTCCTGTTCCCACTCTATGCGTGTCCTGAACTGTAAATTGTCCTTGTTTATATCGAAGAACAGGTGAAAGTATTGGTGCGCGAAGGTGGGGAGTAACGGGTTGGAAAATACGTTGCCCTTGTCGATACCGGCGAACAAAGCGGTCGGCTGTGGTGCGTTTTTTGTTGATTTATAGTTTTGCAGCCATTTGTAGGCTTCATAAGCAGCAACTGAACTCAGCGCGAACGTGTATTGGCTAGGGCTGCCAGCAGAAGCGATGGTTGTTATACCCAGTGACTGATCGACACTGATGGCCTGGTAGAACTCGCCCACTTGGTCGCTGCCACGATTCAGCGTATTGGCTCGTATACCCAGGAACAGTGTCGGAACGGAACGACTATCGACCACGGCAACGGTCTGCGTGACGCTGTAAAGTTGCGCCGACGTGAGCGTGTTGATACTACGGGGGACGCAGTAGTCTTCCACGCCCGTGTGTGGAAGGCTCCAGGTGCCATCCAGTTTTTTATAGGAAAAGCACAAGCGAAACTTCACGAACTGGCTGCTCAACCACTCAGCCTGGCGTTGTTTTTCGTCGTCGTCCTCCCCGTTATCACCCTTGCCGTTATCCGCTGGCTCGAATGAGTTGTAGGGCGAAGGCTTGACGCACTCGGCCCAAACAATAAATAGCCGGTTATTGAACAGGACCGGACGAATACTGTGGTCGGGCGTATCGGCGGAGAACGTCAGGTGGATTTGTTTCCAGTCAGTCCACGCCAGCGGCGCAGGCGCCTTAGGTGTGACGGTGGAGCGTTTGGACAGGTCCAGCGAGCGCCAATAATAGAGGTTGTCAGTGGCCGACTTGCCGACGAGATAATAAGTGCTGGTAGCCAGCTGTGAGTCATCGCCGTCAATGTAGCCATTGAGCGTACGAATACTGGCGACCCCTTCGAACCGTGACAGATAGCCTTGTATGGCGTTCTGCACAGTGCTGGGTTGCATCCGATGCTGATTGAGCTCGTTTTCCAGTTGCGCAAAGCTCTCACTCTTGTCCTCACGCAGTGTGGGGTCGAGGAAATTTTGCGGGTGATAGCGCAGTTGCTGGCTGGCGCTCCACAGGGGGTAAGTGTGCAGGGACTCCTGCCAGGCCAGGCTTTCGTGGGGCAACATGCCCTGGGTCTCATAACCCGGTTCGAGGCCTGAGCGGATCCGGTTGATGTAGTGCTGCAGACTGGTGATCGCACTGGCGACCGGGCTGGTCGGTACAGCCTGGCTGACCTGTACGTCCAGGAGCCAGTAGTCGTACAGGTCGTTGGGGGTGCGTAGCGAGTCTTTAAGGTCAGGGTCGATGCAGTGAGCCAGATAATAGCCGAGCATTGCGTCACGGCAGGCTTCATTGAGCTGATGGTCGAGGGTCTCAGACATGGTCATTCCTTGAGTCTGGTGGTTGAGGGAGCGCCGTTACTGACGGGCGGCGATGATGGATTCGCCCAAGGATTTCCATTGACTGAAATTGCTGGCGGTATCCAGTTTGCTGGCGTCGAGCAGCGTTTGGCTGGAGAGGCGGGTGATGGTGCAGGCTTGTCGGCAGCGCATGATCCAATCCAGCTGATTCATGGACGTCAGCTTTTTTGGGGCCAAGGAGTCGGTGAGCACCTGCAACTCTTTTTCGTCCCAGCCCAACCATTGACTTAGCCGGGCGTTGATGTTTTGAGGCATGTCGCTGTTGGCGCTCTGGAAAAACGCCAAGAGGCTTTCCTGGGCCATGCCGTAGGTATCGCAGCAGTCTTTGAAACGCTGCAATAGATAGAGAGTGCCTAGGCTCAGCTCGACCAGTGATCGGGGGGGCTTGTCGCTGTCCAGCCAATGCGGGTTGAGCAGCAATTGACGCAGTGACGTGCTGGTCACCGGCAAACGCAACAGCGTGGTGATATCCGGCGCGAGCAGGATCAGCTTTTTGGGTGTGGGCGCAGTCTGCGGGCTGATGAAGTGTCGTTCGTAGTAGGACATAAGCTCTGTGCTGTCGAGGGGCGGCACCGCGCTCCCCAAGAACTGTTTGATGCTCGCCTGCGCTCCTAGAGCCAGCAAGTCGTTCCAGCGTTGCAGTGCGGGGTTATCAGTGACAGGCTCCAGCAGTAATTGCTGGCGCAGCTGCGTTACGCTGGTGTTGCTGTCCTTGAGCCAGGTGACCGCCCAGTCCAATTGCATGAGCACATCGAGAAAATCCACCGAGGCGCCGCTCCCGGCACGCAATGCAGGGGTGATCAGCGTGCTCCAGGTGGACGGGCCGAGCAGGTCGGCCAGTTGTTTGCAGTGCAAGACAGACAGGCCGAACACCTGGGCGATTCGTGCCTGTCGATAGATCGCGGAGTACGTAGCAAGACTCCGGGTGGCAGATACAGGCAACGCCCCTATCAGCAGTTGCAGCGAATCTGGTGTGTCACTCAGCCCTAACGCGGCGCATAGCTGTTGGCGGGTCTGCGAATCGAAGACCAGGCCGTCCAGCGGTAGCAGTTGCTTGGACAACGCTGTGCGATTGAACACCTGATCGAACAACGGTTGTTCGTTGGCGCTGGCCTGCACCGGTAAGAGATCCAGCCATGCCGAAAACTCCAGCGGTTTTACCCGATAGTGCCGACTGAAGTAGCGGTAAACCCCTAGGGCACGTAGCGTGTTGCGGGTTATCTGCAAATTGACCGTGCGCTCACAGGCCATGGCGCTGACGATCAGCGTATCCAGGTCGGTAAACGGTAGATCGAGCCATTTTTGCAGGCGAATCATACGGTGCAGACGGTCGAACCGATCGGGGGTGGTATTGAGCAGTGTCGCGGTGGGCTCGTGGGTGGATGTGCCCGCCTCAATCTTAGGTGGATCGCTTGCTGGGCCTGTGCCCACCTCAATCCTAGTGGATGAATCACTTGTTGGGCCATTGATATAGCGGGCACCATAGGTGGCCAACGTTTGTTCTGTGACCGAGCGAGAGGTATGGGGGGCGAAACTGTTTTGCGACAGGAGCGCTTGCAGCTGGGTACTGTCCAACGCCGTACATTTCAGAAAGTCGTCGAGTTTTTCTGGTGCGCTTTTTCCGCCCAAGTAAGTTGCAAGCAGCTTTGCATCCGTGATGGGTGACTGCGTTAGCAGTGTTTGCTGTTCGGGACTCAATTCGCTGAGCAGACATTGCGCATGACCATTGGTGGTGCCGTACTGTGCGCTGCTGGCCTCGTCAAACGGCAGCTGCAAGCTGATTCGGTAGTTCAATTCACCCAAGGTGTGCTGGGTGCCTGACAGCCCCAGGCGGCATTGATGGTGATGATGGTGGTAAGGCAGCATCAAGGGGTAGTGTTGCTTGGTCAGCAGAGCGTTCAGCTCCTCATCTATATGATGGAGTTCGATCTGTTTGCGCAGCATCTCATCGACGAGCGAGAGCAATGGTCGCTGACCAAACGTACTCGCGTGGTCTATCTTCAGTGTTTTCAGATCCGGGCGCCGTTTGCTCAAGAGGTTTTTTGTCCCTGGGCCCGCGCCGGTTTGTTCCAATTGTGTGGCGAACAGATACAGCGCGCGCAGGTAGGCGACCGGGGAATCTATAGCGGCGATGGCGCCAGGTGCGCAGATGCTGCTCCAGTCGTCGTCGAACTGGGTCGAATAGGCCAATTCCACGCTGCGTTTTCTGCGAGCAGGGGTATGGGTGGGGGCCGGCAGTTGCTGGTCGTATAGCCATTGCAACTGGCTGGCGTAGGCCAGTGCAGTGTTGTGGATCACCGCGCCATTATCCTCGTTGAGCATGGCCAATTTCTTGATGAATTCGGCCTTGGGCATGTCGGCGATGTCGAAAACGGAGGTGAGATTCAGCATGCTCGCGGCCGCGATGAAGTCGACTTTACCTTCACGGGGCACAACGGGATTCTCCACCAGTTTGGGCAGTAATAGACTGCTGGTTTTTGTCATGGTAACGATCTTCCTGTACGCCCACAGGTGGATCCAATGGGCAGCGAAAGACGCTATCACGCAGGTCTTGCCGGCCGAGGTCAGCCAATGCCGCGAGGGTGTCAAGGAATTATCGGCGACTGAGTGTCGATGCAGTGGCGTCGCGGTTTTGTTAGAATGCGCGCCGCGCGGCCTGGCCTGCATTTTTTTGCATCCGGTTCACCCTTTACGAGGGTAGCCACCTGGAGAGAACACCCATGACTCAACCGATTGTCGTGGCGGCACTGTATAAGTTCGTCACCCTCGAAGATTACGTCGCCCTGCGCGAGCCCCTGCTGCAGGTGATGGTCGACAACGGCATCAAAGGCACCTTGCTGATCGCCGAAGAAGGCATCAACGGCACGGTTTCCGGTAGCCGCGAAGGCATTGACGGCCTGATGGCCTGGTTGAAGAACGACCCGCGTATGGTCGACATCGACCACAAAGAATCCTACTGCGACGACCAGCCGTTCTACCGCACCAAGGTCAAGCTCAAGAAAGAGATCGTGACCCTGGGCGTCGAAGGCGTCGACCCGAACAAGAAAGTCGGTACCTACGTCGATCCGCAGGACTGGAACGCGTTGATCAGCGATCCGGAAGTGCTGTTGATCGACACCCGTAACGACTACGAAGTGTCCATCGGCACCTTTGAAGGCGCGATCGACCCGAAAACCACCAGTTTTCGCGAATTTCCCGACTATATCAAAGCCAACTTCGACCCGGCCAAGCACAAGAAAGTCGCGATGTTCTGCACCGGTGGCATTCGTTGCGAGAAGGCGTCGAGCTACATGCTCAGCGAAGGCTTCGACGAGGTCTATCACCTCAAGGGCGGCATCCTGAAGTACCTCGAAGAGGTGCCGCAGGCAGAAACCAAATGGCAAGGCGACTGTTTTGTTTTCGATAATCGCGTGACCGTGCGCCACGACCTGAGCGAAGGCGACTACGATCAATGTCATGCCTGCCGCACACCGGTCAGTGTCGAAGACCGCGCCTCCGAGCACTATGTGGCCGGCATCAGTTGCCCGCATTGCTGGGATAAGCTGCCGGAGAAGACCCGTCGCAGCGCGATCGACCGCCAGAAGCAGATCGAGCTGGCCAAGGCCCGCAACATGCCGCACCCGATTGGCTTCAATTACAAGCAAACCCCTTCCGAGGCCTGACCCATGTCCGCGCGCCTGCTCTATGTAATGGACCCGATGTGTTCCTGGTGCTGGGGTTTTGCCCCGGTGGCCGAGGCGTTGGTGGAGCAGGCCCAGGCGGCCGGCGTGGAGCTGCACCTGGTGGTGGGCGGCTTGCGCACGGGCAGCGGTGCGGCGCTGGAGCCGACGACGCGGCGCTATATTCTTGAGCACTGGCAGGCAGTCACCGACGCCACTGGCCAGCCGTTCAAGCGTGAAGGCGCATTGCCCGACGGTTTTGTCTACGACACGGAGCCGGCGTGCCGCGCCATCGTCACCGCCCGGAGCCTGGCGCCGGACTGCGCCTGGAAACTGCTGGGGCTGATCCAGCGTGCTTTCTATGTGGAAGGCCGCGACGTGACCCTCGCCAGCGTGCTGGTGGAGTTGGCCGAGCAGGCGGGTATCCCGCGGATCGAGTTTGCCGGCGAGTTTGACCGCGCCGAGCAGCATGCGGCTACGGCGGCCGATTTCACCTGGGTGCAAGACCTTGGCATCGCCGGTTTCCCGACGCTGCTGGCCGAGCGTAATGGTCAGTTGGCGTTGCTGACCAACGGTTACCAGCCGCTATCCGAGCTATCGCCTTTGTTGAGCCGATGGCTGGAGCGAGCCACCTGTGCATGAACCCGCCCAGCGCACCGATCGCCTGACCTGGGCGGAAATTCGCCGCCTGGCCCTGCGTCACAAGAAGTCCCTGTGGATCGCCAATGGCGTCGCCGTGCTGGCGACCCTGTGCAGCGTACCGATCCCGTTGCTGTTGCCGCTGCTGGTGGACGAAGTCCTGCTGGGCCATGGCGACGCGGCGCTCAAAGTGATGAACCACGCGCTGCCGCTGGGTTGGCAGAAAGCCGCCGGCTATATCGGCCTGATGCTGCTGGTGACCCTGTTCCTGCGCTGTGGTGCGTTGGTGTTCAACGTGGTGCAGGCGCGGCTGTTTGCGCGATTGGCCAAGGACATTGTGTACCGCATCCGTGTGCGCCTGATCGAGCGGCTCAAGCGTATTTCCCTGGGCGAGTACGAAAGCCTGGGCAGCGGCACGGTCACCACGCACCTGGTCACCGACCTCGACACACTGGACAAATTCGTCGGCGAAACCCTCAGCCGCTTTTTGGTGGCCATGCTTACCCTGGTGGGCACTTCGGCGATCCTGGTGTGGATGCATTGGCAACTGGCGTTGCTGATCCTGTTGTTCAACCCGCTGGTGATCTACGCCACGGTGCAGTTGGGCAAGCGCGTCAAACACCTGAAGAAGCTGGAAAACGACAGCACTTCGCGTTTTACCCAGGCGCTGACTGAAACCCTCGACGCTATCCAGGAAGTCCGCGCCGGCAATCGCCAGGGCTTCTTCCTCGGACGCCTGGGCCAACGCGCCCAGGAAGTGCGCGACTACGCAATCCATTCCCAGTGGAAAACCGACGCCTCCAGCCGCGCCAGTGGTTTGCTGTTCCAGTTCGGTATCGACATTTTCCGCGCAGCCGCCATGCTCACCGTGCTGTTCTCCGACCTGTCCATCGGCCAGATGCTCGCGGTGTTCAGCTACCTGTGGTTCATGATCGGTCCGGTGGAGCAGTTGTTGAACCTGCAATACGCCTACTACGCGGCGGGTGGGGCGCTGACGCGGATCAACGAACTGCTGGCGCGTGCCGATGAGCCGCAGTACGCCGGGGGCGAAGATCCCTTCGTGGGGCGTGAGACCGTTGGCATCGAAGTGCGCGGCCTCAATTTCGGTTATGGCGAAGATTTGGTGCTGGATCAGTTGAACCTGGCTATCGCGCCGGGTGAAAAGGTTGCGATCGTCGGCGCCAGCGGCGGCGGCAAAAGTACCCTGGTGCAATTGTTGCTCGGGCTCTACACGCCCCAGGCCGGAACCATCCGTTTTGGCGGTGCCACCCAGCAGGAAATCGGCCTGGAGACCATTCGCGAAAACGTTGCCGTGGTGCTGCAGCACCCGGCACTGTTCAATGACACCGTGCGCGCCAACCTGACCATGGGGCGCGAACGCAGTGACCAGGCCTGCTGGCAAGCACTGGAAATCGCTCAACTGGATGCTACCGTGAAGGCATTGCCCATGGGTCTGGACAGTGTAGTGGGACGTTCCGGCGTAAGGTTTTCCGGCGGGCAACGTCAGCGCCTGGCGATTGCACGCATGGTGCTGGCCGAGCCGAAAGTGGTAATCCTCGACGAGGCGACTTCCGCCCTGGACGCTGCCACCGAGTACAACCTGCACCAGGCACTGGCGCGGTTCCTCAATGGCCGTACTACACTGATCATCGCCCACCGTCTGTCGGCGGTTAAGCAAGCCGACCGAGTCTTGGTGTTCGACGGCGGTCACATTGCCGAGGACGGTGACCATCAGCAATTGATCGCTGACGGTGGTTTGTACGCCAAACTCTACGGGCACTTGCAGCAAGTTCGTTGATTTAGCCTAGGCTGAGCTATCGGAAGCGGTGTTTCGCGTGCGTATCCAGCGGTGCATGTGCAAGGGGCTTCATGAAGCAAAAGCGGACTCTCGGAACGCCACGGCTGTTGGGCATTGTCTGGCCTTTTATCGCCGTCGTACTGTTCCAGGCATTGTTAGGCTGCGTCAGTCTCTACGTGCTCTCGGCAGTGCGCGGCTATGTGGCAGGTGAAAGTCTGTGGTCCAAGGGCCAGAAAGATGCCATCTATTACCTGACGCTCTACGCCGACAACCGTGACGAAACCACCTACCTCAAATACCAGCAGGCGATTGCCGTGCCCCAGGGTGGGCATGAATTGCGGGTTGCGCTGGACCAACCCACTCCAGACCTCAGCGCTGCCCGCCTGGGCATCCTCAAGGGCGGGAACCACCCGGACGATGTCTCCAGCCTGATCTGGCTGTACCTCAATTTCCGTCATTTCAGCTACCTGGAAAAAGCCATCGAACTATGGACAGTCGGCGATGGCTACCTGGTGCAACTGGATGACCTCGCCCGTGAGATGCACGGCGCGATCACCCGCGACCAGGTGAGCGCCAACGACGTGCGCCAGTGGAAAGCCCATATCACCGCCATCAACGAAGGCGTGACACCGGCGGCCAAGGCGTTCAGTGATGCTTTGGGTGAAGGCTCGCGGATGATCCTGCGGTTGCTGCTCACCACCAACCTGGCCACGGCTCTGGGCCTGATCGTACTGGCGCTGCTGCGTACCCATAAGCTGCTGACCCAGCGTCACGCGTTTGCCGACGCCTTGCAGCAAGAGAAGGAGCGAGCGCAGATCACGTTGGAGTCGATTGGCGATGGGGTGATCACCACCGATGTCGACGGCGCCATCACTTACATGAACCCTGCGGCCGAGGCGCTGACCCATTGGAATTCGGCCCAGGCCCATGGGCTGCCCCTGGCGGCGCTGTTCAACCTGCTGGATGACAATGCCCAGCCCGACGGCTTTACGCTTATTGAACACATCGTCAAGGGCCAGCTCAGTGGCGGCAGCGAGCATTCCAAAACCATCCAGCGCCTGGATGGCAGCACGGTTTCGGTGACGCTGGTGGGTGCGCCGATCCGCAGCGCCGGCAAGGTCACGGGGGCGGTGCTGGTATTGCATGACATGACCCAGGAGCGTCAATACATCGCCAACCTGTCCTGGCAGGCGACCCACGACGCCCTGACCGGCCTGGCCAACCGCCGCGAATTCGAATTCCGTCTGGAACAGGTGCTGCATCCCACCGCACAGCATTTGGGCGAGCGGCATGCGTTGATGTTTCTTGACCTGGACCAATTCAAACTGGTCAATGACACCTGTGGCCACGCGGCCGGTGACGAATTGCTGCGGCATATCTGCGCGCTGCTGCAGTCGGACCTGCGCGAGGGCGATACCCTGGCGCGGTTGGGCGGTGATGAGTTCGGCATCCTGTTGGAGAACTGCCCGGCAGCGGTGGCGGAAAAGATCGCCGAGAGCCTGCGCCATACCGTGCAAAGCCTGCACTTTGTATGGAAGGGCCGGCCGTTCATGACCACCGTCAGCATTGGCCTGGTGCATCTGGGACAAGCCCCGACGACGCTGGAAACCTCACTGCGCGCCGCCGACATGGCCTGCTACATGGCCAAGGAAAAAGGCCGCAACCGCGTGCAGGTTTACCACGCCGATGACTCGGAACTGTCCCTGCGGTTTGGCGAAATGGCGTGGGTGCAGCGTCTGCACATGGCGTTGGAGGAGAACCGCTTCTGCCTGTACGCCCAGGAGATTTCGCCCCTGGGGCATACCGATGGGGGCAATGGGCATATCGAGATCCTGTTGCGCCTGCATGACGAGGCGGGTCGCATCATCTTGCCCGACAGCTTTATCCCGGCCGCCGAGCGTTATGGCTTGATGACGTCCCTGGACCGTTGGGTGGTCGAGAATGTGTTCAAGATCATCAATCGATGCATACAAGAGCGGCCGGGGCGCCCCATGGCCATGTGTGCGATCAACCTGTCAGGCATCACCATTGGTGACGATGACTTTCTCGGCTTTTTGCGTGAGAAGTTTCATACATACAATATTCCGCCGGGCATGATCTGTTTTGAAATAACCGAGACCAGTGCTATCGCAAACTTGGGCAGTGCGATCCGCTTTATTAATGAACTCAAAGCCTTAGGCTGTCATTTCTCGTTGGATGACTTTTGTGCCGGAATGTCCTCATTCGCCTATCTTAAACATTTACCTGTAGACTTCCTGAAGATCGATGGAAGTTTCGTAAAGGATATGCTGGACGACCCGATTAACCGCGCAATGGTCGAAGTGATCAACCACATCGGCCATGTCATGGGTAAGCGCACAATTGCTGAATTTGTCGAGACACCGCAAATCGAACAGGCATTACTCGAAATTGGTGTGGATTACGCTCAGGGCTACCTGATTGAACGACCGCAATTGTTTACCTTTGATAGCTTGCAGTGTCGACCTGTGCGGCCGCAGCCTCTGTTATTCAAGGCGCCCGGCACATTCCGCTGAAACATTTGCTGGTCTGTACAATCACACTTAAAAAGGAGCCTTAACAGTGATCGACACATTCATCAGAACCGGCCCGCTTATGGAAGCCTCCAGTTACCCCGCCTGGGCTCAGAAACTGATCCTGGACTGTAGCGAGAGCAAGCGCCGCGTTGTCGAACACGAACTGTACCAGCGCATGCGCGACAACACGCTCAGCGCCAAGACTACGCGCCACTACCTGATCGGTGGATGGCCCGTGGTGGAACAGTTTGCCTTGTACATGGCACAGAACCTCACCAAGACCAAATTTGCCCGCCATCCTGGGGAGGACATGGCGCGCCGCTGGCTGATGCGCAATATTCGCGTGGAACTCAACCACGCCGACTACTGGGTGCATTGGGCCCGTGCCCACGGTGTGAGCCTGGAGGAATTGCAGGCCCAGAACGTACCACCGGAACTGCACGCGCTGAGCCATTGGTGCTGGCACACCAGCTCTGCAGACTCGCTGATCGTGGCCATTGCCGCGACCAACTATGCGATCGAGGGCGCTACGGGTGAATGGTCCGCCGTAGTGTGTTCTACCGGCGTCTATGCGGCGGCTTTCCCAGAGGAAGAGCGCAAGCGTGCGATGAAGTGGCTGAAGATGCACGCGCAGTACGATGATGCCCACCCATGGGAAGCCCTGGAAATCATCTGCACCCTGGCCGGGCTGAACCCGACCAAGGCACTGCAGGCCGAGCTGCGCCAAGCCGTGTGCAAGAGCTACGACTATATGTACCTGTTCCTGGAAAGCTGCATGCGCCTGGAGAAAGAAAAAGCCCCAGCCGTGGTGCGCGAGCGCCAGGCGCGGGTCGCCAGCGAAGCGTGATGTAATGTGAGTGGCGGGGGCTTACCCCGCCATTGCCAGGCGGTTGCGCCCTTCGCGCTTGGCCACGTACAAGGCGCTGTCGGCCCGACGCAGCAGGCTTTCGGCAGACTCGGCAGCCAGCAAGGTCGAGCAACCCAGGCTCACCGTCAATTCGATCCGTGTGTCATCCGCCCAATAATCCTGGGCCTGCGCCGCTTGGCGCAGGCGCTCACCGACCATCGCCGCCGCATCCCGGCCGGTGTTGGACAGCAGGATCAGAAACTCTTCCCCGCCAAACCGAAACACCATATCCACGTTACGCAACTGGCTCTTGATCGCCCCGGCGACGGCGCGCAGCACCTTATCGCCAGCGGCGTGGCCGTAAGTGTCGTTGATGGTCTTGAAGTGATCGATGTCCAGCATCAGCAAGGACAGCGGATTGAGGTGCCGGCGCGCCATGTCGATTTCCCGTTGCAGGGTCTGGTCCATGGCGATGCGGTTACCGGTCTCGGTGAGCGGGTCGCGCAAGGCGCTGCGGGTGGCGGCGCGGTAGAGCAGGGCGTTGCGCATCGGGTAGAGGAGGGTGGCCAGCAGGGATTCGAGTTGGCCGAGTTCTTCTTCCGCCAGGCGCTGGTTGCGGCGAAAGATCAGCTCGCCCAGGTGCTCGCCTTCATGGCTCAGGCTGTAGCTCACCGAATGGTGGCCGCGATGGCCGAACTCCAGGCGCAAGTCGCTGGCTTGGTGGCGGTATTGCAAGGCGTCCAGGGGCACCAGGCGTTGGATCTCACGGAAGAACACACCGAGGATGCGCTCCGGCTCCAGGCTGGTCTGCAATTGCAGGCCCAGTTGCTGGCGAAGTTGAGCAAGGGTAGTAGGGCGGCGGGGGAGGAGGGATGGCTGACCAAACCCCAGGCGTTGCAATTTGGCACTGTCAAAGTCAATTGCGTTGGTCTGGGTAGGTGTTTTCATAAGCGATCGGCCTCTAAGCACTTGGCTGTCTTACAGGCTCGATGAGAGTGGCGAGTGCCAAGCGTCTTACTGTTCCTTCAGTTCCGTAAAACATGAGTAACAGTTTAGACCGCTTTGCAGTGGGTTATAACCCCTGGGCACTGCCGCACGTCTTGTCATCGCTTAACCTGCTTGAACAAGGTGAGAGCGAGATTCATGCCAAATCGCTTCAAATTAATAAAAAGCCTTATAAATCAAGCGACTGTTTTTATCGCTAAAAACAGTCGCTGAACGATGACGCCAGTTATTTGGCAACTAAGCGGTGGCCTTACTGTTTCTGCGGATCGAACTGTTTATCGCGAATAAACAACGCCGGTATGACACCGCAGATAAAGTACGCGCCGCCCATCACCAAAAAGCCCATGCCGATGGACCCATGGGACGCCAGGAAACCGATCGCCGCCGGCGCCACCGCTGCGCCGATACGACCGATGTTGTACGCACCACCCACCGCCGAACCGCGAAACTTGGCTTCGAAGCTTTCGGTCATGTAGGTCGCGTTCACGCCATAGGGAATGCCGTACAGGAAGCCGAACACCACCAGCATCCACAGGATATTCTCGGGGCTCTGGAACAGCACGATCACCGGCAGGAAGATCGCCGTGCCCAGGGCCCCGAACGCGAACACCACGCGTCGACCGAGACGGTCCGCCGCCAAGCCCGCGAGGATCTTGCCGAAGATCATCGCCGCATAAGTGCCGACCATGTAGCTGGTCATCGACTTGAAGTTCATCCCCAGCTCGCTTTCCAGGTACGACGGCATCCAGTTGTTCACCCCGTAGTAACCGAATTGCAGGAAGCCTGCGGTCAGGGCCCAGAGCAGGAACATGCGGCTGGCCTTCGGGTCGCTGAAGATCAGCTTGAACATGCCATCGGGCTTTTTCTTCAGGGCGTGCTGGCTGCCGTTGGCTTTGTCTTTCGCCCGTTCGGCGCGTGCGGCCAACCAGGCCTGAGGCTCCGGCACCAGGCGTTGCATCAGCACGGCGAGGATCACCGGGATGATGGCCACGTAGAACAACCAGCGCCAGCCGTGCTCCGGAAGGATCCAACCCGCCAGCAAGGTGGCGACGATGTAGCCCACCGACCAACCGGCCTGCAGGGTACCCAGCACGGTGGTGCGGTAGCGGGTCGGCACGTATTCGGCCATCAGCGTGTTGCACGCCACATACAGCGCGCCCAGGCCGAGGGAGGCGAAAAACCGGGTGGCTGCAAATTGCCAATAGCTGTGGGTCATGCCCAGGATGGCCGTGCCCACGGAAAACAGTACGATGCTCCACACCACGGTTTTCACCCGGCCGAAACGGTCACAGGCCCAGCCGCCGTAGATGCCACCGATGGCCATGCCGGCCAGGGTGAAGCTGCCCAGGCTGCCGGCTTCGACGCTGGTCAGGCCGAACTCGGCCTTGAGGCTGCTGAGGCTGTAGGACAGCAACATCAGATCCGCGCCATCGATCAACAGGCCGAGGAAGCAGAAGATGAAAACGACGATCCACAGTTTGCTTTTTGCAGGCGACAACGCGCCCGCCGATGCGGCGACTTCCATAGCGATACCTTGCTTGTAGTTGTTAGGGCATTGGGTATGGTGGTGCAGTAAGGCCTAGCGTTGCGCCGCGCGAATCATGTTGCGGGCAATCACCAATTGCTGGATCTGCGTGGTGCCTTCATACAGGCGGAACAGGCGCACATCCCGGTAGAAGCGTTCGATGGCGTACTCGCTGATATAGCCGGCACCGCCGTGGATCTGCACGCAACGGTCAGCGACGCGGCCGCACATCTCGGTGGCGAACATCTTCGAACAGGAAGCCTCGGTGCCGATGTCCCGGCCTTCGTCGCGCTGGCGGGCGGCGTCGAGCACCATGCAACGCGCGGCGTAGATCTCGGCCTTGCTGTCGGCGAGCATGGCCTGGATCAGCTGGAACTCGGCAATCGGCTGGCCGAATTGCTTGCGTTCTATTGCGTAGTTCAGCGCATCGCTCAGCATGCGTTCGGCAGCGCCCACGCTGACGGCGGCGATGTGCAGGCGGCCTTTGTCGAGGACCTTCATCGCGGTCTTGAAACCCACGCCTTCCACGCCACCAATCAACTGTCTGGCCGGCACGCGTACGTTGTCGAAGATCACGTCACTGGTGTGGGCGCCTTGCTGGCCCATCTTGTGGTCGCGTTTGCCCAGGGACAGGCCGGGTGTGTCACGTTCGACGATGAACGCACTGATACCGGCCGAACCACGGATCGCCGGGTCGGTGCGCGCCATCACGGTGAAAATCCCGGCGTGGGGTGCGTTGGTGATAAAGCGCTTGGTGCCGTTGATCACATAGTGGTCACCATCGCGCACGGCGGTGGTTTTCAGTGAGGCGGCGTCGGAGCCCGAGTCTGGCTCGGTGAGGCAGAACGAGCTGAGCAGCTCGCCGCTGGCCAACAGCGGCAGGTAGTGCTCTTTCTGGGCGTCGGTGCCATCCAGCAGGATGCCGATGGAGCCGATGCCATTGTTGGTGCCGAAGTAGGAACGGAAGGCCGGTGAGGTGCGCCCCAGTTCAAAGGCGATGGTCACCTCTTCTTCCATGGTCAGCCCGAGGCCGCCGTAGGCTTCGGGAATGGTCAGGCCGAACAGGCCCATGTCCTGGAACTGGCTGACGATGTCCGCCGGGATTTCATCGGTCTCGGCGACTTCGTTTTCCCGTGGGATCAGCGCTTCGTCGACGAACTGCGCAATGGCGTCCACCAGGATATGAAGCGTTTGTGCGTCTCGGATCATGTGCATTCCTCAGCGGCCGCGTTCGGCGGGCCTTTTATCGTCGATCTGCCGAGGCCATGCACCGGTCCAGCTAGCGGGTGGCGGCCTCGATGTTGTTCACCATGTGCTTGAGGCGTGGGCCGATGTCGTCTTCGAGTTTCTCCCGGGAGAGGTGGAAACTCGGTCCGCCACAGTTGAACGCCAGCAAGCCGTGTTGTGCGTGTCGCAGCGGCACGGCGATGGCGTTGACATCGCGGTGCCACTCACCGATCGACATGCAATAGCCGAAATCGGTGTAGTCCCGGAAGGCGCGTTCCAGCCCCTTGCGGATGGTCGGCCAATCCTCCAGATGACGCTGGCGGATGTGGTCGAGAATGAACTCCCGCTCGTTTTCCGGCATTGCTGCCAGGCAGGCGCGGCCTGCTGAACTCAAGTGCAACGGCAACCGTGTGCCGACCTGGCGGCGCATGGTCATGTTCGCTTCGCCCTGGACCACGTCCAGGTACACCGCGTCGAGGCGGTCCCGAGTGGCCATGGCAACGGCCGCCTGGGCGTACTTGGCCATGGTCTCCATCAACGGATGCGCCACGGCGCGGATCGACAGGTTCGACAACATCGCGTAACCGAAGGCCATCACGCCCACATCCAACTGGTACCGGCCTGACTGCGGCAGGTGCTTGAGGTAACCCAGGCGGGTCAGGGTGTGGGTCATGCGGGTGATCGTCGGTTTCGGCAGGCCGGTCTTGCGCGCCAGTTCCTGGTTGCCCAATACGCTCTCGCTCGGCGTGAAACAGCGCAGCAGTTCCAGGCCACGGGCCAGGGCGGTGACGAACTGGCGGTCCTTGTCTTCCTCCTCATCGTTGTTCATCGGGTCGATCAACACATGCTCGAAAGCGGAAACTTCTGTGCTGTCCGGCTCGGGGTTTCGACGGCGCATGGTAATCCTCATTTTTTTATAAAATCAACAAAACAAAATAGTATTCCGCACAGCGAAACTAATCAACTTTTTGATCTATGATTTTTTCCAAAGATAAATCCCTTTAAAACAGCGGTTTAGTCACTGTTTTGAGCGTTGCTCGGGTTTTTTCGTTTACACCTGCAGGGTCGATACTTATGCTAATCGACAAATACGGAATGTTATTTCGCATAGCGAAACAAGTATCAATCCAACTAACAAGAACCGTGCAGCAGGAGTGAATGTGACCAGCGCCAACCCACCCGTGGTGACCCTCGACATCCATGACAACGGCGTGGCCGTGGTACGTATCCACCGCCCTGAAGTGAAAAACGCCCTCAACGCCCAGGTGCGTGAAGCCCTTGCCGAGCACTTCCGCGTGCTGTCCCGACACCAGGATGTACGCGCCATTGTGCTGACCGGTGGTGAACAGTTCTTCGTGGCCGGCGCGGATATCAAGGAGTTCGCCAGTGCGGGCGCGATCGATATGTACCGGCGCCACACTGAATACCTGTGGGAAGCCATCAGCCGTTGCCCCAAGCCGGTGATTGCCGCCGTCAACGGTTTTGCCCTGGGCGGTGGCTGCGAGCTGGCGATGCATTGCGACCTGATCGTGGCGGGCGAGTCGGCGCGATTTGCCCAGCCGGAAGTGAAGCTCGGCTTGATGCCCGGTGCGGGCGGCACCCAACGCCTGATCCGAGCGGTGGGTAAATTCCAGGCCATGCGCATTGCGCTCACGGGCTGCATGGTCAGCGCGAAAGAAGCCCTGGCGATGGGCATGCTCAGCGAAATGGTCAGCGACGACCAGACACTGCCCCGCGCCCTGGAACTGGCTGCGCAGATTGCCGCATTGCCGCCGTTGGCGGTGGAGCAGATCAAGGAAGTGATGCTGGCCGGCGCGGACCTGCCGCTGGAAAGCGCCTTGGTGCTGGAACGCAAGGCGTTCCAATTGCTGTTCGATTCCAAGGACCAGAAGGAGGGCGCCGCGGCGTTCTTCGAGAAACGCACGCCGCATTATCGGGGGGAATAAGCATGACCGACACCTTGAATACGATGGGGCTGGTGGGCACTGGCGTCATGGGCGCCGGTATCGCGCAAATCGCGGCCCAGGCTGGTGTGGTGGTGCGTCTGTTCGATGCGCGTGAAGGCGCTGCGCAATCGGCGCGGGATAATCTCAGCGGCACCTTTGCCAAGTTGGTGGGCAAGGGCAAGATCAGCCAGGCCGCGATGGAGGCGGCGCTGGCCAACCTGCGGGTTGCCGAGGCGATTGATGACCTGGGCGATTGCGACCTGGTCGTCGAAGCCATCGTGGAAAACCTCGACGCCAAGCGCGGGCTGCTGCAACAGTTGGAAAGCATCGTCAGCCCGACCTGCATCCTCGCCACCAACACCTCTTCGCTGTCTGTCACGGCCATCGCCACCGGCTGCCGGCACCCTGAGCGCGTGGCCGGGCTGCACTTTTTCAACCCGGTGCCGCTGATGCGTGTGGTGGAGGTGATCGACGGCCTGGCCACCGCGCCAAAGGTTGGAGACGCGCTGTTGGCCCTGGCTGCACGCATCGGCCATCGCGGCGTGCGCGCCAAGGACACGCCGGGTTTCATCGTCAACCACGCCGGTCGTGCCTATGGCACCGAAGCCTTAAAGATGCTTGATGAGGGCGTCGCCGAGCGCGGTGATATCGACCGCATATTGCGTGAAGGCGCCGGGTTTCGCATGGGACCGCTGGAGTTGCTGGACCTCACCGGCCTGGACGTGTCACACCCGGTGATGGAGTCGATCTACGACCAGTTCTATCAGGAGCCCCGCTACAAGCCGTCGCCCCTGACCCGGCAGATGTTGGTGGCTGGACGCCTTGGGCGCAAGAGCGGGCATGGGTTCTATCAGTATGAAAACGGCCAGCTCATCAATGGCCCTCAGCCTCAACCCGTACCGACTGTAAGCCCGCAACCGCCGGTATGGATTGCCACCGAAAACAGCGAAGACTACGAGCGCTTGAGTGCCCTGGTGATCAACCTGGGCGCCCATCTGGAACACGCCGCGCAACCTTCGCCTGAGGCGTTGTGCCTGCTGGCCCCGTATGGCCGCGACGCCACCAGCGCTTGCCTGCGCTTCGACACCGACCCCGCGCGCACCCTGTGCATCGACCTGCTGACCGACCTGTCGCGTCATCGCACCTTGATGCAGAACCCACTGACTTCGCCCGCCATGCGCGATGCGGCTCACGCTTTGCTGGCGTCGGACGGCGTGGGCGTCACGGTGATCGGCGACAGCGTTGGCTTCGTCGCCCAGCGCACCCTGGCGATGGTGGTCAACCTGGCCTGTGACATTGCCCAGCAGCGCATCGCCAGCGTCGAGGATATCGACCAGGCCGTGCAACTGGGCCTTGGTTATCCCAAGGGGCCGCTGGCCTGGGGCGATGCGCTGGGGCCTCGGCGGATCCTTACGATTTTGCAGCGCATGAGCGAACTCACCCACGACCCACGTTACCGCCCCAGCCCCTGGCTACGGCGGCGGGCGATGCTGGGTGTTTCCCTGCGCCATGAAGAGCCGACAGTCGGCTGATTTCCCAACCTCACAGGATAAGAATAATGGGTGCATTGACAGGTTTGCGGGTACTGGATTTAAGCCGTGTGTTGGCCGGCCCCTGGTGTGGGCAAGTGTTGGCCGACCTTGGCGCGGAAGTGGTCAAGATCGAACGCCCGAAAAGTGGCGACGACACCCGTGCCTGGGGGCCGCCCTGGATGAAGACCGACACCGGCGAGTCGTCCGGCGAAGCTTCTTATTATCAGTCGACCAATCGCGGCAAGTTATCCGTGGCCATCGATATGGCCACTCCCGAAGGTCAGGAATTGGTACGCGCTTTGGCGGCCAGCTCGGATGTACTGATCGAGAACTATAAAGCCGGCTCCCTGGCCCGTTATGGCCTGGATTACGCGACCCTGGCCGAGATCAATCCGCGCCTGGTGTATTGCTCCATCACCGGTTTCGGCCAGACCGGGCCGCGTGCCGAAGAGCCGGGTTACGACTTCATCATCCAGGGCATCGGCGGCTTGATGAGCATTACTGGCGAGCGTGATGATTTGCCGGGCGGCGGCCCGCAAAAAGTTGGCGTGGCGTTTTCCGACTTGATGACCGGCCTGTATTCCACCGTGGCGATCCAGGCTGCATTGCTCAGCCGTGAGCGCACCGGCGTTGGCCAATACATTGATATGGCGTTGTTGGACGTGCAAGTCGCCACGTTGGCCAACCAGAGCATGAACTACCTGGCGTCGGGCAAGGTGCCGCAGCGTTATGGCAATGCCCACGCCAACATCGTGCCTTACCAGGTGTTCCGCGCCGCCGATCGTGACTTCATCATCGCCTGCGGTAATGACAGCCAGTTCATCGCCCTGTGCCAGAGCATCGGCCTGCCGCACTTGCCGCAGGACCCGCGCTTTTGTCGCAATGCCGACCGCGTGGCCCATCGCGAAGAGATCGTCGCGTTGCTCTCGGCGCACTTCCTGGGGCGCAGCGCCGATGAGTGGGTGGCGTGCATCCATGCGTCGAAGGTGCCGGTGGGGGCGATCAACTCGATTGCGCAATCCCTGGAAGAGCCCCAGGTGATCGCGCGCAACCTGATGGTGAAGATCCCACACCCGCAGAACCCGGATTTTGCCATGGTCGGCAGCCCGATCAAAATGTCCGGCACGCCCGTGGAATACCTGCGGCCGGCGCCGAGGCTGGGGCAGCACACCGACGATATCCTCGGTGAGCGGTTGGGCTTGTCGGCGGAGCAACTGGCCCAACTCAAGGCGCGAGGGATCGTCGAGCAGCAGGGTTAGACCAAGGTAGAGCGATCGATCTGCGCGATGGAAGTGACGCCGGTAAGCGTCATGGCCACGCGCATTTCCTTGGCGAAGATGTCCAGCAGGTTTTCCACGCCGTGTTGGCCGTCGGCGGCCAGTGCGTAGGCGGTGGCGCGACCCAGCAGGCAGGCTTTGGCGCCCAGGGCCAGCATGCGCACCACGTCCAGCCCGGAGCGGATGCCGGAGTCCACCAGCACCGTGAGGTCGTCGCCCACCGCATCGGCAATCGGGGGCAGGGCTTTGGCAGTGGACAGCACGCCGTCCAACTGGCGACCGCCATGGTTGGAGACCACGATGCCATCAGCGCCGAAACTCACCGCGTCCTTGGCGTCCTGCGGGTCGAGAATGCCTTTGATGATCATCGGGCCTTTCCAGAATTCGCGGATCCATTCCAGGTCTTTCCAACTGATGGAGGCGTCGAAATTGTTCGCCAGCCAGCCGATGTAGTCTTCCAGGTGGGTGGGTTTGCCCAGGTATTTGGAGATGTTGCCCAGGTCATGGGGCCGGCCCATCAACCCCACATCGAAGGCCCATTGCGGCTTGGTGACGGCCTGCAGCATGCGCCGCTGCGCCGCGAACGGTCCGGACATGCCCGAGTGGGCATCGCGATAACGCGCGCCGGGCGTGGGCATATCCACGGTAAACACCAGTGTAGTGACGCCCGCGGCTTGCGCGCGCTCCAACGCGTTGCGCATGAAACCACGGTCCTTGAGCACATACAGCTGGAACCAGATCGCCTGCGCGCTCTGCGATGCCACCTCTTCAATCGGGCACACCGATACCGTCGACAGGCAGAACGGAATGCCCTTGTTCGCCGCCGCCTTGGCTGCCTGCACTTCGCCACGTCGCGCGTACATGCCGGTCAGGCCCACCGGACTGAGGATCACCGGCATGTCCAACTCCTGGCCGAACAGCGTGGTCTTCAGGCTCAGGTTGTCCACATTGCGCAGGATGCGTTGGCGCAGGCTGATCTCGGCCAGGTCCGAACTGTTCGCACGCAGCGTGTGTTCGGCGTAGGCGCCGCCGTCGATGTAGTCGAACAGGAAGCGCGGCAGCTTGCGCTTGGCGGCTGCGCGGTAGTCGGAGGCGGACGAGATGATCATTATTGGAGGGCTCCACAAGGCAAGGTGGCGTCAGGATAGGCAATTGTCTGGCATGATAAAAACAACTTTTATCGCTGGTGGTCAGTCGCCAAAGGAATACTGATGAACCTGAGAACTTTGCGTGCCTTTGTCGAAGTGGTGCGCCAGGGTGGTTTCTCCCAGGCCGCCGAGGTGGTGTGCCTGACCCAATCCACCGTGAGCAAGGCGGTCAAGACGTTGGAAGAGGAACTGGGCACGCCATTGCTCAACCGCTTGGGCCACCGTAACGAACTCACCGCTGCCGGCGAAATCGCCTACCGCCGCGCCTTGGTGCTGCTCGCCGAGCGCAACGACTTGGTGGCCGAGATCAACGATCTGCGTGGCTTAAAGCGTGGCGTGCTGCGTATCGGCTTGCCGCCGGTGGGCTGCGGTGTGCTGTTCGCGACGATGTTTGCGACCTACCGCAGCCGTTACCCGGACATCGACATCGAACTCACCGAGTACGGCAGCAAAAAGCTGCGCGAATGCCTGGAAGCGGGGGAGGTCGACCTGGCGGCGCTGCTGCTGCCGGTGGATGAAGACTTCGACTACCAACCCGTGCGCAATGAGCCGCTGATGGCCGTGCTGCCCATCAGCCACCCTTTGGCCCAGCGCAAGCGCATTGACTTCACTGACCTGGCGGAGTCACCGTTCATCCTCTTCGAAGCCGGCTTTGCCCTCAACGCCAAGATCCTCGCTGCCTGCGAGCGCAAAGGCGTCACCCCCAAGGTGACCGCACGCAGCGGGCAGATCGACTTCATCATCGACCTGGTCGCCGCCGGACTGGGTGTGGCCTTCGTGCCACGCATGCTGGCGTACAAACATCAACATGCTGGCATCGCTCTGATCCCGTTGGATGAACCGCACACCGACTGGCACATCGCCCTGGCCTGGCGCACCAGCGCCCACCTGCCGCCGGCCGCTTTGGCCTGGCTGGAGTTGGCCAGGGAACACGCCGATTCAACCGGTCATCCGATTGAATCGCAACGAATGCCAGGAGATGCTTGACTTATCCTTTTTAATCAGTAACATACGGCGCATTCCGCGATAGCTCAGTTGGTAGAGCAAATGACTGTTAATCATTGGGTCCCTGGTTCGAGTCCAGGTCGTGGAGCCAGATAGAGAAAAGCCTGCAGCGATGCAGGCTTTTTTTTGCTTGGGATTTGACCCAGCAATCAAAGCGCACAGCGTGACCAGCATGAAGCCGTCTCTAAATCCTACGATTCAGAGGTAAGCCCCATGAAAGTCGCTGCAGTCGTTTCAACCAAAGGCGGGCCGGGTAAAACCACGGTTGGCGCCAATCTGGGCGCGTTCTGCGCCGATGCAGGTGTTCGAACCCTGCTCATCGATCTTGATAATCAACCGTCGCTGTCCTCGTTTTACAACCTGTCGCATGAGGCGCCTGGCGGTACCTATCAGTTGATCACGAGCAATGAGACTCGGCCTGATCAGATCATTTCTCAAACCTGTATTCCCAATCTGTCGCTGATCAAATCGAACGATCCGTTCAATCTGTTGAGTAATTTGCTGCTGCACGCGGCTGACGGCCGTCTGCGTCTCAAGAATTTGATGCCAGCCTTTGCGCAGGACTTTGATCTGATTCTGATCGACACCCAGGGCGCGCGCTCCATCGTGCTGGAAATGGCCTTGTTGGGCTCTCAAGTGGCTATTTCTCCCATCACGCCGGATATGTTGACTGCCCGAGAGTTTCAGCGAGGGATGCTCCAGCTCTATCGGGACCTGGAGCCCTTGGCTGCATTGGGTGCGGTGACACCCGTGTTGAACATCGTGATCAACAAGCTCGATGCAACCAATGATGCAAATCTCATCTATCACACGTTGACCGAGACCTTTTCCGACCATCCCAAAATTCAGATGGTCCACACAACAATCCCCGCTGCTGTGAGTTTTCGCCGCGCAGCGACCGAAGGTGTACCTGCTCACCGGCTGGAGTATCGGCTCCCTACTCATCGGCGCTCGCCAACCGCTTTCAAGGTCATTAAAGAACTCTCCATGGAGCTGTTTCCCGAGTGGCGCTTGCAATTTGAGACCCTGAGCGAGGAGCGTTTGAGTCAGAACGTTTCATTGCTATCGAAGAGGGCGGCCTTGGGGAGAGCGGCAGTATGAGCCTGCTTGATTTAGCCCCACCTCATTCGGTCGAGGCTGAGCAGGGCGTGATCGGTGGGCTATTGCTCGATAAGTCGGCTTGGGATCTGGTCGCTGACATGCTTTCAGCTGGAGATTTTTTCAGGCGTGATCACCGTCTGATCTACCAGGCTATCGAGAAGCTCGCTGCGCGTGGCTCACCCATTGATGTGGTGACGGTGTTTGAGTGCCTAGATGAGCCTGATGGGGCAGGAGGAGTGGGCTACCTGGCGGAGTTGGCAAAAAACACGCCTTCCGTTGCCAACATCTCGACGTATGCCTCCATCGTTCGTGAGCGCTCCCATCTTCGTCGGCTGGTGATGCTCGGGTATGAGTGCAGCCGCGAAGCGTCCTCAAATCAAGCCAAAAGCGCTGAAGTTCAGGACCTGATTGAGCAGAAGCTTTTCCTGCTGGGGCAGGATCGAACTCGGAGTGACTTTGTTGACGTGAAGCAGACGCTGATGGAGGTGGTTGAGAGGATCGACTACCACTTCAACGAAGGCGACAGCATTACAGGCGTTCCCAGTGGGCTTGATGCAATGGATCAGGTCACTGGCGGCTTTCAAGACGCTGACTTGATCGTCATGGCAGCACGTCCCTCGATGGGAAAAACCAGTTTGGCGCTGAGTATTGTGGATGCCGCGCTCCAACAGAAACCCACCAATACGGTGCAGATCTACAGCTTGGAGATGCCGGCTCACGCGTTGATGTTCCGGTTGGTCGCGATTTTGGGGCAGCTCAATCTGGCGAAACTGATGCGCGGTCAGTTGCGGGATGAGGACTGGCCTAAGGTGATAGCCGCGGTCGCTCGCATCAATGGATACGGCGAGCGGCTCATTATTGATGACACCGCGTGCCTGACCCCGTCGGCACTCAGGTCGAAGGTACGGCGCGCTGCCCGGCGCTCAGGTATGCCGCGGCTGATCATGGTCGACTACCTCCAGTTGATGCGCCTGGATGGCAAGGAAAATCGCAACCTTGAGATCGCTGGCATTACCGCAGCGTTGAAAGCCCTGGCCAAGGAATTCAACTGCCCTGTTATCGCGTTGTCGCAGCTCAATCGCTCGGTGGAGCAGCGAGCGGATAAGCGACCGTTCAATGGTGACCTGCGTGAGTCAGGTGCGATTGAACAGGACGGTGACGTCATCATGTTCATCTACCGGGATGAGGTTTATCACCCGGAGTCTGCTGATGCGGGCGTTGCAGAAATCATCTTTGGGAAACACCGAAACGGGCCCACCGGTACCGTTCGTGTCGCATTCGTCCCCGATCAAACGCGCTTTGCAAATCTGCCTAAAGCGTATGACGCGGGGTTGGTGTGATGAGCGTGTTCAACCATTTGGGTCGCTGCTGTGAATGCGGCGCAGAGTTTCCAATTCATGCCATGACTCAGCGGTTCTTCGCTGCGTGCCCGTCTGAAGATGAGATTGATCTGGATGTTTGCCCTGAATGCGGCAGCTACAGCGTGGAAGATGCCGCTACGCAGTCAGGAGGGGAGGATAGCGTTGAGGACTTGGACACCTGCACTGTGGTGTTTCGCCTTAGCAAGACGCAGATGAGCAGCGGTGAATTTCTTTATGCCTTGGCCTGCCGCGTTGAAGGCTGGAAAGGGGTCGAGGTGCTCCGGGTTCAACTGCCCGATCAGTGTTATGAGGCAGCTATTGGGGAGGTGCACTGATGGCTACCAAGTCCCTTTCGAAGGAGCAGATCAAAGGAAAGCTGTTGCAAAGCACTTTTGCTAACAGCATGCCGGCGGCGCGATTGTCTGACCCCATTGTCGATACCCCAATGGTCTTCACGTTGGAGCAGCTCAGACCTTATGACCATAACCCGCGGCTGAACCGGAACCCACGATACGATGATCTGCGCGCCTCGATATTGAGCCGTGGGTTGGATGCGCCTCCTCCTGTTACACGACGTCCTGGTGAAGAGCACTTCATCATCCGTAATGGCGGTAATACACGGTTAGCCATTCTCAATGATCTATGGCGTGAAACAAATGATGAGCGGTTTTTCCGGATTCATTGCTTGTTCAGGCCTTGGCCCAACCGTGGTGAAATTCTCGCGCTGACCGGGCACCTGGCAGAAAGTGATCTACATGGGGAGTTGACCTTCATTGAACGTGCTTTGGGCGTGGATAGAGCTAGAGAGTTCTATCAGTTGGAGGTCGAAGCGCCGCTGTCTCAGCGGGAATTGGCCAAGCTGTTGAAGCAGGATGGCTATCCGATCTCTCAGCCGCACATCAGCAAGATGCAGGATGCCGTTCGCTACTTGTTGCCTGCTATTCCCAACACGCTCTATGCAGGATTGGGCAAGCCGCAGATAGAAAAGCTGACAGGGTTACGTCGCGCGAGTGAACGGGCCTGGCTTAAGCATGCTGGGGCAGGGGGGCAAGAGATCAATCATGAACATCTGTTCCAAGAAGTCCTGTCGGCGTTCGATCAGGACGAGTTCATTTACGAGCGGTTCCAGGACGAGCTGCTGCACAAGATGGGGCAATTGCTGGGGCAGGATTACAACAGCCTGAGGTTGGATGTACTTGATCCGGATCGTCCGAGCGCCGCAGTACGCTTGTCTGTTTCGACTCAAACCTCTGAGTTGGCTCAATCACTCAGAGAGCCTGTGCAGGTAGTCGCATCTGCGCAGCCTGAACAGTATCAATTGGATTCGTCGGGTGAGCTGCAACGCGAGCAGATCACTGCCAATACGCTATCTCCCATTTCGGGTGAGAGCGCACGTACTCAGACCATCAAAGAACAGCTGGCTCAGTCCACTGTTGAAACGATTCCGAACTCTGAGCAGGTGTGCATCCCAGTTCAGGCTGGCGAAGCGCATCCGGTTGCTGATTTTTGGAACATAGAGAGCGCCGTTGATTCGCCTGAAAGCTTGCGTCAGACCATTTTTAGTCTGGTGCAGGATATCGCTAGCGAGGTGGGATTGCCGCTTGAACACCTTGGTGAAAGTGAATGGGGCATCGGCTTCCTGTGTGTACGCCCAGAGGGTTGGGGCAGCGACCTGTTTGCGGGCTCACCCAAGGGCCTTAGCCCAGACGCGTATACCTTGCTCAACGTCCTTGATGGGCTTAGCGGTCGCTTTGCACCAGCGCTGAATATGCTGCGGGGGACTAGCGGCGTACCAGTGCCACCTGAGATGAACGGTTACCGTTTTCTTGCAGAGTTGGGGCAACTGTTGCTGGGTAGCTCTCTATTGAATAGCCAGCCGGCATCTTCGGTTGGGCGATTGAGCGATGTCGCGCTGGTCAAGTTGTTCAGAGTCATACGCCTGGCGCGGCGGCTCATCGAGTTGGAATCCAACCAATCTTCTTGTGAAGTCATCCAATAACCACGGAGTGGTGGAGGTTTCTGTGCATCCCTTAAATCTGGCTGTCGCTTTTCAGATTTTGAACAACATTAAAAATGGTCAACTGCGTAGCTGCCTGGCCATGGGTTTTGAAGAAACTGACCTGAAAACCCTTGTCGATCCGTTGTGCATGGGGGCTTTGGTCAATTCGCCTGTGCCTTGGTTCAAGGTCGTTGTCGATGGCGTTGCCGTACGGCGCGTGATCGCGCACGCCAAAAATACCGAAGAGGATGAGGTTATCAACCGCGCACTCACTTTGGGTGCCAGCTCACCCATGATCCTGGAGCTTTTTGGATTGCCGCCCAAGGAGGTTGCGGTTCGGCGCTCCATTCTCGGGGTGCCGCTGCGTAGGGGGCGTTGGCCTCACGTCGGGGCTGAGGATGAGGCAGTGCTTTGGAAACATTGGGTCAGCCTCACCAAAGAGTTCAGCACTGACGTCAAAGACCCTCGTTCTGTGCTTGATGTGGCAATAATGATGGCTGAGCGGGAGACCAGTCTGAATCTCGCCATGATTTGGAACGCGATCCAAAGCTGGATCAATCAGGATCTAGTGTGATGAGCGCTGGGGACAATCACCGTTACAACCCAAGCAATCTTGATGCGTTGAACGCCTTGCTCAACGCAGCCGGTGCGGCCCTTAAGACGGCCCGCACTGACAAGCCTGGTGCAGGCAAGGGAGAGAGGCCACCGGCAAAGCCTCTCTCACCTATTTTAGAAGTTGAGAAGTCCGGCATCTTGTTTACCGGTAATCCCCATGAGGCGGTGCCTCGTCGTCTGTTGCTGGATAACCGACTTACCCCTCTGGAACGTAATGCTTGGCAGGTTTTTCGTCTCTTGCTCAATGATGATGGGCTGACCTCCTTCCCCACGTATGAACAGTTGAGGCCGTATCTGGCGTCGTCTCCTTTCAAAGTGGCTTCACGGGAAACCGTGGCCAAGGCGCTGACCGCATTGCGTATGACGCGCTGGCTCAGCCTGGGCGGGTGCGTTCGTGATGAGGTCACCGGACAAATGAAGGGCAACGTTTACCTACTGCACGATGAGCCCGTGAGCATTGCTGAGGCGGTGCTGTTGGATTTTGGGTACTTGGATTTAGTGAATGAGGGGCTGGGGCATACGAACAAATCCGTTCGAGATGTCGCAGCTCATGTTGTGCAGGAGCTTCACACCGACCCCTTTTTGCAGGAGAACACTTTGCCTTCGCATTTGGAGCGGATGCAGCAGCGTTTAACTCAACAGAGCTGGGCCAAATACTTGGTCGGGTTGGAGAGGGCAAGCGATTCCGAACTCAGTGAAAACGAATCCGAACTCAGTGAAAGGGCCTCAGTTCGGAATCGCGGTGAGCCGAGTTCGGATTCCGAACTCAGTCGGAAACCGGCTGTTTTGAGCCCAGTTCGGAATCCGAACTCATCTAGTACTAGTACGAATACAAATGTTTGTAAAAACACAGTACCGCAGGCGTGCGAGGGGCTGCGTTTGCCCGAGCAGTTCCTGTTGCTCGCTGCCGACCAGAGGCGAAACGCGATGGTCGCGCTGGGTGCCATTGGGCCTGGATTGCAGCAGCAGGTGCTGGATCAGTGGGCTGCGCGTTGCGCCAGCGCTGAGGTGCGAAACCCTGCGGGATACCTGTTCGGCATGGTCCAGAAGGCGTCGCGAGGAGAGTTTAATCAACCTGGAGAGCCTGGGAAGGGCGTGTCCCTGGGCGATTCACGAGGCGCTGTGAAGACCGCGGCGGCTCGTTTGGCGCCGGCATCGGATCTATCCGTCAGGCGTGCCAAACCGAGTACCGAAAGCCTTGTGACCGGTCGTGAGGGCGTTAGGGCGATGTTGGATTTGCTGAAGTCGAGTGCCGGTGCTTAGCGAGCCGAGGGTGATTCCAGTGGAATCAGGTTGGCGGATCGCAGTGGGTGATTCCAGTGGAATCAGGTTGGCGGATCGCAGTGGGTGATTCCAGTGGAATCAGGTTGGCGGATCGCAGTGGGTGATTCCAGTGGAATCAGGTTGGCGGATCGCAGTGGGTGATTCCAGTGGAATCAGGTTGGCGGATCGCAGTGGGTGATTCCAGTGGAATCAGGTTGGTGGATCGCAGTAAGTGATTCCACTGGAATCAGCATCTCTGGTTGTCATCGCTTTCAGATCGCGAGCACTCAAAACCGTGGTCCTGTGATTCTGTTTCCCGGCTGACGTTTTTGATGCTGCTGATAACACTGACGTGGTGACATATACCTGCAGGAGCGATCCATGTCTGACGTCTTTCAATTGAATCTCGGCCCTTTGCGTAGTGCCATGAGTCTCACGCTTCACACTCACCACGCTGCTCGTGTTTGGCATGGCAGGCCAGCAAGAGAGGGCAAGAGCGGCATCATCGGCCTCAGTGGCTTTGTCGCCCTGATGAACAAGATCAAGCGCATGGCCGAGCAGGACGATCCTTATGCCGACTACTGGATGATTCAAATCCAGGAAAAACTTGAGTCATCCAAATCTGAACTTGAGGTCATCAGGACTCGGTTAGACCAGTCAATGAGCGGCCTGCCTATTGCCTTGTTTGTAGGTGAAAACGTGAATGTGCATCCAGTTACGCTACCTGTCTTTATCAACTCGCCCTTTGGCTTTTTAGCGGTCTATCTGCTCATTGCCTACGACGACATTGTTCGACGCTTGCTGTTGGCTCATCACACCGCATTGATGGGGCGCCGAGATATGGAGATTTGGATCAATGCCGGCGGAAAGGTCCTGCGCAGCCTGTTTGGGTTGGCTCAACGCTACAAGGTATCCGGTGTGACGCGCGATGACTTCATCACCAACAACGCTTTGGCTCGTCAAGCCCGGGAGAAATTTGGAGAACTCCCGCCGGATGTTCTGGAGGGGATTCGACGTTCGGAATATGCGCCGCCGATCCTGTTACGTCGCCTGAGAGATGAGGCGGATAGCGTTCGTATTGACGACGACGTTATCGACGTTGTTCCTGCCGGTGAGGGTGTCCTTCCAGGATCGTTCGGAGGAGAGCGTTATGGTTCATTCTGACGAACTCGTTCGGCCACTAAGCTCCGTAGAGCTGGTGTCGGGCGCGAAACCGACAGCCTTTCAGCCGCTGCAACAGACTGCCTTCTCTGCGTTAGAACATGCAGCCTTCCTTAAAGGGCTTTTAAAACCTTTTAAGGGTAAGGGGGAACTCATGCAATTTGGCGAAGTGTGCAGTCAGTTGGTGAGCAGCTTGATTCTGCTGGCGACTGAGCAGGTTCTGGCTCAGTCAGAGCGCTATCCATTCACGTTATTGCCCATTCGTATGACGCGACAATCAACGGGGGCAGGGACGGTATTTCTTCGATGGAGTCGAATGGATCGCAGCAAGATGGGAGTCGATTTGTGGGAGGAGTTGGTCCTGGATGATCGGACGCCCACTAGCTTGGTTTCTCAGCTCTTAGCTATGGAGTTGCAGCGCATCACCATCAACATGCAGATCAGTGTGGTCCACAGCATAAGTCGCCAAGCGTTCCTATGTGCTTCAAAAGTCGACGTTGCCGAACAGATTTTTCAGCAACGAATCTCTAGGCAATCAGGAAGAAGCACAGCGGAGGTATGACCATGTCCACCAAGTTTTGGGGTGAAGGAAACATTGGGACGAAGCCAGAGTTCAGGGAGTTTTCCAACGGGAACAAGGAACCCAAGAGGTTGTTGCGGCTGAATGTGTATTTCGACAACCCGGTTCTGAAAGGTGATGGGGAGTATGAGGATCGGGGAGGTTTTTGGGCCAACGTGGAGCTTTGGCACAAGGATGCAGAGCGGTACTCGGAGCTTTATAGCAAAAGCATGCGGGTGGTTGTGATTGGGCGGCTGGTGATGGACAAGTGGGAGGATGACAACGGTGGGGAGTGTCGCGCGATGAAGGTGCAGGCGAGTCGGGTTGGGATACTGCCGCACCGTCTTCAGAGTGCTGGGATGGCAACTGCTGACTCGCCTCCGCCAGAAGAGTAGGCACAGGATTAGCCTTTACCTTGTGCCTACTTCTGTTCTGCATGGAGGCTCCGGAGGGTCACGTGCCTTTTCGGGCGCGCGCTTTTTGCAGCATTACATCGAGCTTCGCGATCATGTCATCTGCATCGATGTCGTACCATTCGCCGCACTCAGCGGCGATGATCAATTCTGCAAACTGTGGGCTGTATTCAAGTGTGCTGTTCTCGAACTCCCGGTCCGACCCGGAAGTGAACACCCAGACACCCGTAATTTCGCTTCCGAATAGTCGCCCCTGGTCCTGCAGTGACATTATTTCACTCAAGTACTTACTGTCAGCTAGGTTCGGGTAACGGCGCATCACCTCGCGGCGCAATGCAGCAGCGGCTATTCCTTCCTTAGCAAGATGTATGATCAGGCTTTGCATGTCATTCAGTTTGCTCATGGGCACCTCGTATCCAAGTCATGAGGAATACAGGGTCAGTTGTTAGATGTCGGTGCTGTATAGCCAAGGTCGTAGCCCATCATAAACAGAGCTTGTTCCAGCCCGCGCAGCGCATTGGCAGGGGCGTCAATTTGATGGAATGAGCTTTGACTGGCGGCGTCATGGGCGATGACTTGGCTCAAAACCCAATTGGCGCGCATGTTCCATTGTGCATGGTGAGATCCTGCGCGCAGGCGTTTGAACTGCAGAGAGCCGGTGCTCGGATTACGGCGTTTGGGTAAAGATGTGTGCTCGCTCTCTTTCGCTGAAGCCCATGGAAAGCAAAGGGCATCAGGCACTTTGCTGAGTCCTTTTGCTTCGCAGTAACGGACCACGAGCAGTCCTAATGCTGCGGCTACACGGCTGTCGTAGATCAAAAAATCGGGACAGATGAGCGAGTAGACTTTGGTCATTCCTGCATTGAAGCGAAGCGCCTTTGATCGCAGAGCTGGAGCGTTAGGATCTTTTTGGATCAGCGCGAGCTGCACGCCCTGGATCATGCGGCCCAGGCCAGCCTTGTTCGCCTTGAGCCATTCCACGTTGCGTGCCGTCACACCACCCCATGCCATCACGTCTGTAGCTGCTTGCAAAACCAGCGTGTCATCAGTTCCGGCTGCGATAAAGTCTTGTCGGAGTGCCTCAAGCGCTTTTGCGTTACTCGCCGCGCAAGTGCCAGTTTCGTAACCCAGGCGGGGATTGCCCGGGAAACTCCAGCGGTAAGATTCGTAAGCACCAAAGAGACTGTCGCACGACCATGTGTTTCCGCTGCGGCGATCTACATATTGATGATTGAACAACGTCTTGGAGTTCAACTCTGTCGCCAGCCAGCCAATGAAAGCACTCACGTGGGGGAGGGCGGCGTAGGATTGTTTGGTTTTCATAAATACTCCTAGAAGTCTGTTTTGATCGTAGGATTGCTTGACGACGAGGAGATGGTATCTACTGATAGGACCACTTTTTGTCCGTGAGAATGCTTTTGCATGGCTGCTAACAAATACACCGCACCGGATCGTGAAAGGCGCCGAAAATTACTGCGAGATCTACTGAAGCAAGCAGGCAGCGCGCAATCGACCGAAGACCTCCATCATGGGATGCAGGAAGCGTTTGGTGGCTACTCAATTAGAACTACCCGTCGAGATCTGAAGGCTCTGACCGATGGACCTCGGCTCGTTAAACCGGCTGACGGACCGAGTCGTAAGAGCCGCTATTGGATATTAGGCCGAGGAAGTATTGACCTTGCTTTGACACCTCCGGAATCGATGACACTGACTGCGATATTTCAGCACGCGGACCGTTTTGGGTTTCGCGTCAAATCTGAAGAACTGACGAAGCTTAGGGAGTATGCGGAGTCCGAAGTATGGGCAGGATCAGCGCGCAACCTGATTGCTGAAAGGCGAATCATAAGCGGGACCCGATTTATGGTTCTGAAGCCCGGAGACTACAACCCGGACCATCTCACCACCATCCAGAAAGCAATGCTCAGCAATCAGAGTTTGGAGGTCACCTATCGACCACGAGACGCTGCAGGTGTCGATACCTGCTTGTACTTGCTGAGGCCGCTTGCGCTGTCTTATCAGGATTCCAACATCTACCTTTCTGCTTTTGTCGCTGAAGAGAAATGGCCGGATGGGTTCGAACCATCTGTAAATTCGCCTCGGGGAAAGTACAGCAGCAATGGCCGTGGCCGAACGTGTGTTTTGATGCTGCACCGAATGGTGGATGTACGATCGCACTGGCAGCATATCCCCGAGCCAGCTGGCTACGACGTGTCCGCGATGGAAGTCCAGAAGGACTTGATGACGATCCATGGGGATGAAGTCATCGATCTGGAGCTTTGTTTGAGCGATAACCTGCACAATCGGTTGACCGAAAATCCGCTCACTGTGGGTCAGGTCATGGTTTTAAAGGGAGGCATGTGGAACCTCAAATGCCAAGTACATGACTCGCAAGGCCTCCGTCTATTCCTGTTGAGCAATGCGTCAGATATTCAAGTTTTAGCACCTGCTTACCTACGTGAACACGTCCGTAGTGTCTTGAGTGATGCGCTCGAAAAATACAGTGTTTCTTAAGGCTAGGATGGCATAGGTCAGTGTTATCGGCCGCGTTCTCAAACGCTGCATTTTCCATCTGGACTATAGGAGGTGGGCTGTGTAGCGTCTCTGTTCAACTGAGCAGTCGACACGCTCGTTATGGCCGGTTGCCGGACTAAATATCGAATTTTGGAGTCAGCGTTTTGAAATCTATGGACGGTACGAGTTTCAAGGAGTGGATGATTCAGTCCGGCAAGGCTGTAAATACAGCCAATAATTATTTGAGTGGTGTGAGAACGGTATCCGGGCACTGTGGCGAAGACATTTTACAGATCACGGATCTTGCCGATCTGCGCCGCTTTTACGAGGAGTATGGGCCTAAAGGTATTCACTCAGACATAGGCGCCAGTAACAGCGGAAATGTGCAAAGTGGGCTCAAGCAGTGGTTGGATTATCAGTCGCTTCTTCAACTAGGTGGGGAATCGGTCGCTGTTGCCGCGAGCGCGCCCCCCACGTTGCAGCCTGCGCTCAATCAGATTCTTTACGGGCCACCAGGTACCGGGAAAACCTACGCGACCATTGAGGCAGCCTTGGAGATTCTCGACCCCCATTGGCTGGCGGGCAATCGTGAGAACCGTAAGGCGTTGAAGGACCGATTTGACGAACTGGCCAAAGGTGAACGCATTCGGTTCGTCACTTTCCACCAGAGCTTCAGTTATGAAGACTTTGTAGAGGGGCTACGAGCTGAGACCAACGAAGAACACAAGCAGCTTGAGTACAAGGTAGAGCCGGGCGTATTCAAACGTCTATGTGATACCGCTCGTACGGAGAGTGTACAAGCCGAAACCGGTGTTCGCAGTAACCCCCGTATCTGGAAAATATCCATTAATGGCTCAGGGCGTTCATCAACCAAGGACTATTGCTTGGAGCACGGCGAAGCTAGGGTCGGGTGGGGAGAAACAGGTGACCTAATGGGGTCCCTGGAACACAGTGAGTATTATCGAAATCTAGGATCCGGTGACAAAGGAACTCTAGAGCACTTTGCTCAAAGTATGGCGATCGGAGACATTGTACTGTGTATCCACTCTGCTTCGGACATAGGCGCGGTAGGCGTGATCACAGGCGACTATCGCTTTGAGGCTGAAGTACCGGCTGGTGTGATCGAAGACTACTGTCATGTGCGCCCAGTGAAGTGGCTCTATAAGGATGTCAATCAGTCCATCCTGCCGCTCAACGATGACCATCAGTTTACGTTGAAGACGGTCTATCCAATGCCACGCTTCAGTTGGGCTGACCTGCTCAGTTACTTGGAGAAGCAGGGCTCAGTGCCGTCGGTCCCTATTGCAATCAAGAAGGCAGAGCGTAAACCCCATGTGTTGATTATTGACGAGATCAACCGGGGTAATGTTTCAAGGATTTTTGGAGAACTGATCACGCTGATCGAAACCTCCAAGCGCGAAGGTGCTGATGAAGCGCTAAGTGTCGATCTGCCTTACTCAAAAAAACCGTTCAGTGTACCGTCCAACGTATACATCATAGGCACTATGAACACCGCTGACCGCTCGTTGGCGGGGCTTGATATCGCCCTGAGACGCCGCTTTGTGTTCCGCGAAATGCCACCTAGACCCGAGCTGCTCGATGGCGTGCTGGTGGGCGGGGTCAATGTCGGTCAACTGCTGCGAGTCATGAATCAACGTATTGAAGCACTCCTGGATCGCGACCACTGTTTGGGCCACGCTTACTTCATGCCGTTGGCTACTGATACTCGACCTGAGCTGCTCGGGCTGATCTTCCGCAACCAGATTTTGCCCCTATTGCAGGAGTATTTCTTCGAAGATTGGCAGCGCATTCAGTGGGTTCTGAATGATCATCGTAAGCCCGGGCTGGATTGCTTTGTTTACGAGCAGGCAAAAGGCTTGCAGGCGCTTTTCGGTGACGATGTGCAGGTAGGAGCCGGCAGCAAGACGTGGTGCATTAACGAGGAGGCTTTTGACCGGGTTGAGTCTTACGTGGGAATCATTGATCACCAGGCCAGCAGCTTGGCTCCCGAGGTTATGCGCGAGGCTACCTATGGCGAACTCACTGTTCGCGAGTTGACGACAGGATCTATAGAGGTATTGCGAGGCGGCGTTCGGCTAGCAGTTTCCAAACCGTCGCTTAGGGAGCTGGCTGCTGCTCTGCAGGTGAGTACTACCAATGGGATGGGCGGCGATCACAATACTCGATCCCTTGGGCGTGCGGTCCTCTCTGCATTGCAAAGCACTCGCTCGTGACTGTGCTAGTCACTATTCGAGAGTACGGGCGGCTCACTACCGCTGCTGTGACGCCTTCGCTGGATGAAGCGCAGGTGACAGTGAGTGCGTTCGACTGGCTGTGTGATCTGAGTGCCCGCTTCAACAAGAACGGAGCCAGGTTGTTGCAGGTAGAAGGGCGCCATTCTCTGAAATGGGATAGCTATGTGGGTGTGGTCGAAACTCCCTGTGGTACCCGGCTGGAAATCCTGCCAAAACATACTGAGCAAGACCATTGCAAGAAGAAAGGTCGTGCACTGCTATGCAGGATGATTCAGAACGCGTTGAATCTGAAACCTAGGACCACGTCTGTCGCTAGCTTGGAACTGTTCGATGCACCGCTTTCAGAGTGGGTGATGGAGCAGTTTCTCACGGAGCTTGATCATCTTATTAAGCGTGGCTTGCGCTCTGACTACTTGCGAGTGGAGGAAGAGCAGTACTTCCTGCGTGGCCAGCTCAATGTCGTTGCCCAAATGCGCCAGCCGCCCGGCCGGCAGCACTGTTTTCAGATTCGTCACGATGTATTCGTACCTGATCGTCCAGAAAACCGAGTTCTTAAGTTCGCACTCGAGCGTGTGTGCAAGCTAACCCAGCATCCTGATAACTGGCGTCTGGCGCACGAATTGCGCAGCCTCTTGGTTGATGTGCCTTCCAGCAGCCGTCCAGAGAGTGATCTTCGTGGCTGGAGCAATGAGCGTTTAATGGCGCACTACCGTGCAGTGAAGCCATGGTGCGAGTTGATTCTGAATGAGCAGATGCCGTTTGCGGTAGCTGGGCAATGGCAGGGCATGAGCCTGCTGTTTCCAATGGAGAAGTTGTTCGAGCGGTACGTCGAGAGCTGGTTGAGAGGGAGCCTGTTGCCTGGTGCTACCTTGCGGCCGCAAGCGCGCACTGAATATCTTTGTCAGCACGGAAACGCTTCAATTTTCCGCCTAGAGCCAGATTTTCTGATTCATCAAGGAGGGCAGCAGTGGGTTTTGGATACCAAGTGGAAGCTGATTGACTCGGGAAATCGAGATAAGAATTATGGCCTGTCCCAGAGTGATTTCTACCAACTGTTCGCCTACGGACAAAAATATTTGAAACAACCCGCCGGAGAGCTGGTACTCATCTATCCCTGTCATTCCGGTTTTTTGAACGCGCTAGCACCGTTCGATTTTCACGACAATTTACGTTTGCACGTGCTGCCGTTTGATTTGGGCCGGCACTGCTTGATTGAGCCTGAGCGTGCATCATTGCCATTGATCAATAGTGGGGCGTTATTAAAGTCAAGCGATCGGGAGCTCGGGGTATGACTTGGCCCTGCTATATAACTCCTGAAAGACGGCTTTAGGCCAGAAGCAGACGGTCGCTGACCTGCAAGCACGGCAACGAATCCTGTGCCCTTTTACGGCGACTCATCACTCTGGCAACTCCGTCGCCGTTCACTGGTTCAGGAACTTGATGACAGCACTGGCGAACAGTTCTGGCTGATCAAGCATGATGAAGTGAAAGCTGCCGTCAATGCGCCTGAAGCTAATGTTTGGGGTAGAGGCATAGGCGTTACGGAACATTGCATCGACGTGGGACGCTTCTACGCCGAAAAGCACATCGTAGGCATAGACGACCTCAACCGGCACCTTGATGCGTCCAAGCTCAGGCCGGAGGTCTGAGACCATCAATTCATACATGGCATCGGCCATAGTCTTTCGGTCCGAGTTTAACCCCGCCGCGACCAGGCCTGGCCTGACCGCTTCAGTTTTGGCGAGGCGGGCGATGGAGGCACGCTGCATGACTTGCGCCTGCTCAGGCGTTGCCGCCAACATTGCATCACGCATTGCAGCGGCATGCGGGGCCGCCGTTTCACTGGTCGCGGAGGGATCAAACAGCAACGTATAAAAGGGCATCGCATCAACAATCATCAGGCGTCCCACTTGATCGGGATGACGAGCACCTAGCATCAGTGCCACCTCGCCACCCAACGAATGACCGATGATGACCGGCGACTCGATGCGCTGGCTGCGAATGTATTCAGCGATCGCCTCGACCGTGGACGCGACTACTCTCCCGTCTGGACGGGATACAGCAGGCGAGCCGGCAAACCCAGCTACCTGTATTAGATGGAGACGGTGGCTGAGCCGTAATCGGGAGGCCAAATCTGCCCATACTTCGTAGGACGACGCAAATCCCGGGATCAAGATGATATCTGTGCCCGAGCCTTGTACCTGCACCGAGATACCACCCTCGTTCACCGTGCCTGATGGCAGGGACGCAGGCTGAGCTGGCGATGCTGCCAACAGCGCCAACAGGGTGCCGATCCCGGCAAGGATCATTCCTGCACGCATTGAGCTCCCCTTTTCGCGCAACGAGTAGTGATGGTTACACCGACAGGTAGGCCGCTTAACGGGCTCATAGCCACTCCTTTGACTGAATAAGTACTGCCACTATACGGAGCACAAAGGCATCAGAAAACTATCCTCGCCTGCAATTATGGGCTTCCGCTTTGGGTCGATAGCAGCGCTTCATTACAGGCTACTACCGACCCGAAGCGGATATTGCCTGTAGCTGAAGTTGACCGACCATGAGTCCGTATTGCAGCATGGAATTGAAGTGTGGCACCGCTGATCGGCCACTCTGTAAGCGCACCTTCGCACCTAACCGGAAGAAGCTCATGATCATGGTGTTATCGAAAGTCGAACTCAAGAAACTTTCCGTAAAAGCGGAAGCAGAGGGTTTAACGCTGAGTGATCTAGCCCCCATTAGCGAAAGGTTCGGCGTTGCACCGCATGATGTGCTGAACGAACTGTCCGTCGCGGTTGCGGAAGGCTATCTCCAAGGATCTCTACCCTATGATTTTTGCGAGGGCGTTATGAACGGGATCATAAATGCTGTGGTTGAAGTAGGCTTGACTAACGATATGCCTCAGCCCGCTTTCTCGCTTTACCAGGCATTCGATCAAGGTGAATGGTTCCGCAGTAACGACCCACCGGAAACTGACCCCAGTGAGAAATACACGAAGTATGTGGTCGGGGAAATAATGCGTACCCTTAGAGACTAATTTTCACAGATCGGCACGTTTCCGCTTTTCGGCTGGAAGGTAGTGGATCGAACGCCGCTTTTGGCCGATCTCTACCTGTCGCGAGGGCCGTAATCGACCCGAAACGGACACTCGTTGCTGGAAGCCGTCGACCAAAACCGGCTTCCGATTCACATTGAGTTGTCAGCTTCTTTGGCGCTCGACAGGCCCGGCTGGTCGGGCCTGCATTGAATTACTTGCGCTGCAAATGCTGCCGGGACTGTTTCACTCGAAGGGTCTGGCCAGGACTCATGATCCGGTTGAGAGATTCTTTCCCTGCGTACACGGGTTAAAAATCTGGTGAATACTCTCGCTGGTTCCTACATAGGTGGTGGTACCTGGTACCGCAACAGCCGAGTAATTCTTGCGATCGGTGACCTGAATAAAATTTCCTTGCCCAGCCGTGAAGCTCTCAGTGCTTGGCGGCACTAAAACGCTCAGGAACTGGGCTTTCTTGTCGAGGGCCAAGGCACCTCCCACGGTAATTGGCGCCAGCATGGCGGCCCAACGCTCACTGAATAGGTAGAAGGTATCGGCTGTGGCTCTGCCACTTTGCAGGTGGGCGCACTGCACATCGCTGGCGTTGATGACTTCAGCTTGCTGGTAGATGCCGCCCTTATACAGGGCCAGCACTAGCTTGCTCTTGGTCAGCACACCCAGGCCTTGCTTGGGTCTGCACACTTGCAAATCACCATAGGGAAATAAGCACCAGTTGGTTTCGGTGATAGTGACGATTTCGTCTGCGCTGAGCTTCAAGTCGCGTTCAATATTGGCGCGGGCTTCCGGGGTTTGGTAAGGGATGGCGCATGCGCTCAATAGAGCTGTGAGGGTAAGAGCGAGTAGCGGGGTTCTCATTAAGCGTCCTTTGCTGCTTGAAGGTAGATGTAAATGACGAATGTTTTTTCAACTCTCTTTCTTCAACACTCTACGAGTCAAGCAATCGCGAGATCAGGAGAAAATAGCCGTCGTTGAGATCGGGTTCTGAGACAAGAACATCAAAGCGGACGATGTGATCGACAGGCTCTGGCCGCTGACGACGGCTGAGCAGATCGTCCACCGGTCCAGGCACTGGGAAAATTATACAGATCGCGGCGAGTTTAAAGAGCTGTTGGCGAATCTGCTAAAAAACGTCGTTTGAATTTCTCGACAGCGAGTGCGCGACTCAGACCCATTTTGGGTCAGAAGCCGCGTCGTGAGCTGGCGTCCAGAAAGCAGCTATCGTGGGCGTCCGCTTTTGGCCGATAGCTGCCTGTCGTGATGGGCTGCTATCGACCCATAGCTGACTCTAGCGAAAGGTAGTAATCGGTCAAAAACTCTCAGCCGGATGTATCTAGAAAGCTAGGCGCGATTCACAATGGTGGATTGCGAAATCATTCAGGCAGTGTTTCGGCGCTCGCCGTCGACCTACCCTGGAGCCCTTGTAAATTGGCTATTTCTACCACCTTTTTAAGTGCTAGGTGAATATGAGATTGAAACCCCAGCAGATCAATGTGCTCCTTGAAAATATAGGTTTTACCGTCGCGAGCCAAAATGATAAAAAATATATATGGCGTCATGAGGACGGTGAGTTTCTTTTCGTGAATATGAAGAATAGCTCGGGAAAATCTGCCCTAGTAATTGACCCAGGTTGGATGGAGCGAGTCTCGGAACTCCAAAGTATCCAAGGTGCGGTTCCCGGGACCGAGTACGTTCACCATAGCAATATGAACGTTTTTCCAAAGCGTTTGAATGGAGGGGACGTGCCGATCCACTACGGTTTACCTGTAACGTTAGAAGCTGAAAGCTCGCTTCTCGGACTCTTAGGGGTTCTGTACCCGGGACTTGATTCTAAGCGGAATGGTCATCCTCCCCCAGCACCTACGAGCGAAACAGCTTTGCAGGAAAGTCGATCCGTCAGCCATTCTGAGTTACTGGCTTGGTTTGAGCAGTACACAGGACGGGAACTCACTTGGGAGCAGCTTCAGCAAGCTCCCAGTACCGTCGCGATTTCGGCCAAGGGTATCTACAAGCCAAAGAAGCTCGCCTACGCCCTATCGATTAGTCAGAGGCTGGACAGCCCTTACAGCGATCAAGACCCTGAGTATCAAGATGATGGAAGCTGGCGTTACTCCTACGCTCAGGAGGAGAGCACGCGTGGCGACGCCACTGGCCTGTTCACTAATCAAGGTCTGAAGAAGTGCATGGATGATGGGGTACCGGTGGCAGTCCTGGTGCAACTCTCAAAGAAGCCTGACGTTACGAAATATCGGATGTTGGGGCTGGCTAGGGTTGTCGCATGGAAGAACAAGGTGTTTACCCTTGAGAGCACCACGTTGGGAGAAGATGGCATCACGGCCAATCAAAAAGCCGAGGATTCGTCTACCTATTCTCCGAATGGAGTCAACGACAACCGTCAGCGCACACAGAGGGAGATCACTAAACGTCAGGGGCAGGGAGCGTTTCGAAGTGGATTGCTCACCGCCTATGAAGGACGCTGTGCCATCACTGATTTCGCAGTTGTGCAGGTACTTGAGGCTGCACATATCACCCCATATTTAGGACCAGAAACTAATCACATTAGTAATGGAATCTTACTACGCAGCGATCTGCATACGTTGTGGGACAAAGGCCTTATTTATCTTTGCGACCACCTCACCCTACAGCTCAAACCGTGTCTAGCAACATCTGAATATGCGCCTCTCGCGGGAAAAAAAATTAGAGCTGCAACGGGTGGCGCCCCACGGCTATCTTTGGATGCAATCCGCGCGCATCGAGAGTGGTGTTGCGGGAACGATTGAGAGCCGTAGTAAATCGATGAGAAGCCCGGTAACGCTGGTTTGGTCGTTGTGATTTGGTGACATGCCGCTTTGGGTCGGTTTTTGCCGGTCACGGCAGGCCATGATTCGACCCGTTACGGCCATTCAAATGGTCTACATTTCGTGGTCTACAGATCTAAATCGTTTTACTTCAGCAATCGATCAGCGAGGCAAGGCTCTATATTGCCCATCTTTATCACCCACTCGGGAATACCTCACTGCAGCAGTACCGGATAGCGCCTCAGTTGCACTGTTCCCTAACAGCAATGCTTTTGTGGGATTGATAATGTGATGTTGAACATCGTTTGGGCTGTTGATATCCGTTAGGCGTAGGCTGTAGCACCATTCGTTCTCGTACTGCGTGTGTACCCAACGAAATAGCCGTTCATCCTCAAGAATCAAGTCGTACTCATTGGCGAGATCGAGGGGGAATCCCATCTGTAGTTCTTCAAAGTCAATTGGGTCACCCCAGCGGCCTATATGTATCAATGGTTCTTGGTTGTCCTCTGCATTGATCCCCTCGCCGGTGAGGCTAATCTGAACCACAAGATAACTGCCGGTTGATCGTTTTGGTTTGGAAATGATCGGCAGAGAAATTCCGAGCTCGGTATACACCCATGCATTCTCATCAGTCGTGCGGTTGTCGATCCATTTACCTCCTACCTTGAAGCGCTTAGCGATTTCCGGAACCAACAACGCACGGCTCATTTCTTCCCTGATCAGCTCCGTCAGTCGTTCACATTCAGCGCCGAGTCGAGAAACAAATCGAATAGCCTCTGTAATCGACTTACCAATGTCGGTTGGGACTGTCACTGTTTTGAACTCCAAATAAAAGTGGGCAAAGAACTTGCTAGCTTAGGGCAGGCGGGAGCTTCCAATTCTTTGAAGCCGTTTATGGGACTCCAGAACAATGGTGATTGTTTAAGCAAGGGCGGTGGGGAGATGTCTCTAAAACCTTGGAAGCGACTGATGCCCAATTTCCTGAGAAGACAAGTCACTTGAAACTTCCATTTCTTGAGTCCTGCATCTTTTGAGCAATCCAATTTGTTCAGTAAGTCGAGAACACTGATCCAGGATCTTAGGACCAAACGGCCTTTCCAGATGTCTTCTTGACCGATGGCATTTAGGCCTGCACTGATCTCAGGCGCGATGAAAACGTGATGAGCAACTTCGCGCTCGGTGGGAGTTAAAAATTCTTTCCATTGCCGGTGCAGTTGATCTTTACCGCTTAGCGGTGCATTCCATTTGAATTCCACCAGCAAGATACGGCGTTCTCCTGTTTGCCAATGCAGCTCGACGAGGAGATCTGGTTCTACTGTTCGAAGCTCCCAAAAGTCCATCTGAACGCGGCTGATGGGGCCCACCGGGAATACTAAGTCCTCCTTCACATCGCGCTGGATTAAAGCTCTCCAAAAAGCGCCACTGACTTCGGGAGGCATATAGTCCAGCGGGCCCATGATTAAAGAGGTTATCTCATCTTCTTCACAAACTCGCTTTTCACCTATCTCACGGTGTCCAAGATAGCGTCTATAGAGGTGGCTTTTTCCGTGGGAAAAGGAGTGGAGCATTCCATTGGCTTCGCTTACAGGAGTAGATCGTGATAATCCCGTATTGCTCGCTTCTTGGCTAGAGTGCCCAGGTGTCATCTAGGCCTGCTTCGGTTATTCAGTAAGGCTGACGATGCTCAGATAATGTCTGATCTATCCAGCTCAATCAGCTTTGGCCCTTGATTCCTGACGTTACCGACTGTCTTGCTTACGGGAAACCATTCAAACTCTTCCGTGGGCTGGCATAGCTCTCTTGCGATTTCTTCTGCCCGTGTAGGTGCTATGTCAGGATCAAGCCATTCATTGGCATGCTCAGGCGTCAGCACCAAAGGCCGTCGATCGTGAATGTCGACCATGCCTTGATCGCTTGCTGCGGTGATGATGACAAAGCCGTCCCCTTCGTGAGGTTCCAGGCCAGAGTGAACCTCGGCTAGCGC
The DNA here is from genome assembly GCF_002269425.1 of Pseudomonas sp. NS1(2017). Lineage (NCBI taxonomy): Bacteria > Pseudomonadati > Pseudomonadota > Gammaproteobacteria > Pseudomonadales > Pseudomonadaceae > Pseudomonas > Pseudomonas sp. NS1(2017). The sequence continues at coordinate 5,896,868 of NZ_CP022960.1, read as the reverse complement.
GCCGAAGAACATGGGGCGTCTGCTTTTCAGGCGGATGAAGTAGGGCTGCTTTTTCTTCGGATCATCCGGGTCTTTGACCCACTCATACCAGCCTTCGCTGGGCACGATTGCCCGGCCATTCGGCCACAGCTGCTTGAAGAACTTACCCGTAGCTACGGTTTCGACGCGCGCATTGATCGGATCAGGCCGTTTTCCCTTTGCCCAAAAAGGAGCCCAACCCCAACGTACTGCGTCAATGTGCAGTCCGTCTTCTTTGCTATGCAGCACTTGCACACGTGTTGTAGGCGCGATGTTGAATCGGTTGATGGGCTCTGCATCGTAGCCGCTGAACAATTCGATCTGAGGGTTCAGCTCTTCAATGTAGATCGCCATTCCTTCGTACTGCACAAATCGTCCGCACATAAGTATCTCCGCACGTCAGAAGCCTGGAACGGCCGGTGCTCATCGGTCTCTCCACAATAGACCTCAACGGGAGAGATTCCTCATGACCTCCAGTCGTTACCAAGTAGATGATTTCGAAGCTTGGCCTGCCCTCGATATTGATCCTGCGTTCATAGCCGGTACCCTCGATTATTGGTGAGAGACTTCTCTAGCGATGTTCGATGACCTGAAATGCCGCAACGTCGTAGAGGACCTCGAGTGGGGAAAGCAGGTAGTGGAAGCCTTGGTGGCTTATGCCTGTGAGCTGGCCTGATTTGGCCGCTTGTCAGATATCTCTTACGTAAAATTGACCGCACGCCTGCTCCAAGATTAACTGTACATTCGTACAGCATCTGTAAAAGGGCAGTGCCATGAGTTTCAACATCTTGGGTCCAATAGGCCATGGTGGCGTCAAGCTGCCTTTATGCTCGTTTCAGGTGCCGGCCGGCTTTCCGTCGCCGGCAGCTGATCATATCGAGCAGCATATTTCTCTGGATGAGGTACTGAACATCAGGGCGCCGCATGTTTACCTGGTGATGATCACTGGGGAAAGCATGCAGGGCGTCGGGATCTTTGAAGGTGACCTGGCGATTGTTGATCGGTCGATTGAGCCTGCTCATGGGCACATCGTGGTGGCGCTGCTAAACAATGACCCCATGTGCAAGCGCCTCTGTAAGCGCGGTAAGGAAGTGATCCTGCTGTCTGAGAACCCGAAGTATCCGGCTCGCTACGTCCTGGAAGGCGATGAGCTATCGATCTGGGGCGTGATTACCAGCACCGTGCGCAGTCATGTCTAAGGCTAATCCTGTATTTGCCCTGATCGACTGTAATAGCTTCTATGCCAGCTGCGAGCGAGTCTTCCGTCCCGACTTAGCAAAGACCCCAATTGTGGTACTGAGCAACAATGACGGTTGCGTCATTGCTCGCAGTTACGACGCTAAGCCTTTCATCAAGATGGGCGAGCCGTATTTTCAGATCAAGCACAAGCTCAAGCAGCATGGCATCGTACCGTTCTCCTCGAACTACGCGCTGTACGGCGACATGAGCGAGAGGGTGATGACGCTCATTGAGAGCATGGTGCCTGCCGTTGAGATTTACAGCATCGACGAGGCTTTCGCGGATCTCACAGGGATTGGTGATCTTGATGCACTTGGGCGTCAGATCCGCGCTCAGGTACTCCGTTGCACTGGCATTCCTGTTGGTGTCGGTATCGCCAATACCAAGACGTTAGCCAAGCTTGCCAACCACACGGCTAAGCGCCTGCAGGCTCAGACGGGAGGCGTAGTGAATATTACTGACCCGGGTAAGCGTGACTGGGTCCTACGCAATACCGATGTGGCGGAAGTGTGGGGCGTCGGCCGCAAGATGAAACTGCACTTAAGTACCTTGGGCATTAAATCTGCCATGGACCTGGCTAAGGCCGATCCTTGGACGCTCCGCAAGAAATTCAGTGTAGTGATTGAAAAGACCGCCCGGGAATTGAGTGGTACGTCATGCTTGGAATTGGACGAGCCTGATCCGCCAAAGCAGGAGATCTGCTGCAGTCGAATGTTCGGCAAGCGGTTGACGGAACTGCCGCCTATAAAGGAAGCGGTGGCCACCTACATGATGCGAGCCTCGGAGAAGCTCCGAGCGCAGAACTCACTGTGCAAGAAGGTTCGTGTTTGCATCCGTACTGGTATGTTCAATCCTGAAGAAGCGAAGTATGCCAATGGGGTAGTGGTGGACATGCCTTATCCCACTGATGACGTGCGACTACTCACTCAAGCCGCAGTAGGTGCGCTTGATCGCATTTTCCGGCCTGGCTTCAAGTACAGCAAGGCTGAGGTGATGCTGCTTAACCTTTGCCAACCTGGCGAGTACACCGATGATCTTTTCGCCACATCACAGCCTGAAGAAGCTACACGGGTTATGACAGTCCTGGATCAAATCAACGAGAGGTGGGGCAGGGGCACACTGCGTTCGGCCAGCGTGCCGATTGATCCGGATTGGGGCATGCGTCGAGAGATGATGAGCCAGAGCTATACGACTAGGCTTGATCAGCTTTGGTCGGTGGATTGCAGATAACTCTCACGTTCAGCCAAAAGCTGGCAGGCACCATAGATCAAAGCTGGGTAAGAACGTAGTCTCGTAATTACCCAGCCAATACACCTTGTCCGAACTACCCCGAATATGCCCGATCATCACCGCTTCTCTTGCATATCAGCCATCGCCTGAGTTAAACCATCGATACTGGAGTCAGCGTTAGGCTAGTGATCTAAGTGGTTTACAGTGCTTTTGAACAATCAGGTACCTTGAAGGCGAGTCAGTAGGAGCTTGTAGTGATGATGGATATTGTGGCGGCCAAGGCAATTGAGAATCCGTTGGCACTAATTGGGATCATTGTTGCGGCGGTATCACTGTTGGTCGCTATTAGTTCTCTGACGCTCACATGGCGACTATGGAGGAAAACAAACAGGCCCATTCTCACCGCTTGGATTGCCAGTGCTGCCGGGGGGGCTGAGGGGGTGGCGTTGAATGTCGTAGTGGAAAACTCTGGGAATCGTCCAGCTAAAGATATCAGACTGGTTGCGACCGAAAAGCGAGTTCTGGCAGCACTGGATCGCCCGGATGAAACAACGATGCCAGGGGATGCGAGGCGCTGTTTTTTTGCTAGTAAACAGATCTCGGTACTGGCCAACGGTAAGCGTATGACAAACGCTTTCGGATACCTTGGCGACAGAGCGGGAGCGTGGAGAAACGGTGCTGTCATTCCTTTGACTCTTGAGTACAAGGGCCTAGAGAATGAGCGTTATCGAGCCGAGATGAATCTGATCTTGGTCGACGATGGTGGTTTTGCCCAGAGTTCTTGGGACGCACCCAACGATTTGGAACAGTAACCTTCGCAATGAGCGCCTCACTTAGTCGATTGTGTGTCCACCCTGACGCTTGTGAGCTCCGCCAGGCCTCAGTCAATACCGTCGGCTCGAGTGACTAACCAGCCTGCACGCTTCACGAGGCTGTGATCGCGACAATGCTATTGATTTCGCAAGATGATGAGTGGGATCTGGTTGTGTCCCGCGAACAATTTTCCGGAGCACCATGGCCTAAATAGACGCCTCTATTTAGATAGGTCGCCGCGCCCCGTAGAGTTTTTATAAGAAAGGTAGTTCCTAAAAATGAATCAGCCCATTACCAACGTCGCTACAGTGTCAATAGCAGTCATTGCTCTGATTTTTTCAGCGAGCCAGCTGTACCTTCAGCGTGTCCAAAATCACGTGTCGGTCGAGCCGCGGCTCAACGCCTATTACACCAACGAGGCTAAACTTGATAATGAGGGTGTTCATGTAATCAATAACGGTCTGGGGCCTGCTTTTGTAGAGCGCCTCGATGTAATGGTGAATGGAAAAAAAATTGAGGGCGCCACAAAATTTTTTGAAGCTGCCAGATTGTTGGGCCTAAATACAGAGTGTTTATCAATCGGTGAGCCTCGTCCTAACGATAGCTTCAAAACCGGTGAGGAAATATTACTGTTAGGGGTGCCAAAAGCCGGTGATCCACTCAAGTGTGCTAAGACAAGGCGGGATATTTTTGCGATGAAACCAGGAAATTTGGATTTCATCATAACTGTCAAATCTATCTATGGTGACAGATTCACTTATCAACTTTCGAAAAACGTCCAAGTGAGCCTGTAAACCTTACGTATGCTGATTCGTGAGGGCAGACAAACGTCTCGTCGATAGGGGGTTGCCGAGCGCCCGCGCTAGTGCGTGGCAGGCCCCGAGTCATGGCGTAGTGTATAGCGAGTACCGCTCAAACAGCGAGCGATAGAATCCGATGAGCACCTCCTCGGCATTGGGCTGCTGAAGCTCGTAAACACCGAAGCGATAGACCTCATACCCCACTATCCTCAGAGCCCTGTCAGCCCCCATCATCTCAGCGTAGAGGCGGGGATTTGAGCGTCCGTCTGTGTCGGAGTAGTGGTGTTTGCCATCAATCTCGATGACAACCCGTACTCCGCCGGGAAGCAGCAGAAGGAAGTCCATGCGCGATCTCAGCAACGCCTCTTTGCCACGCCTTGAGATGGTCTGGGGATCCCAGTGAAACCAAACCTCGGGCAGCAAGACCGGAAGCTCAGGAATCGCTGTCGTAAAGGCTTTGAAGAAGCTCGAAAAGGCGAGAGCCTGAGGAGGGGAAGACTTAGGCAGGCAGGCTGCCAGGCGCCGATACAGACGTTTTTTGGCTTGGGCTTCCTCGATGTTATAAGTCTGTGCGTACCACGCCTGCAGATCACGCCACAGGAGTCCAGAACTCCCGATCGGGCGGTCATAAATCAGGACATCTGTTGGGTCGGACATCACCTCGATATCGTTGTCCAGGGCGTTCCCCAGTCGCAGATCAGGTTTCGTCGTAGACGCAAAGATGAGGTTCTTGGGAGAGGACTGCTTGCCTGATCCTACATAGGCCAAGGAGGCCGTCAGGAAGGCATCTTCTCCCACCCCGATGACAACGTGGACTCCGCATGCTTTGAGGGTGTCGTTGACGATTTCGATGAATTTTCGCTGAGCAGGTTCGCTGGGCAAAACCCGTGAGGAAGCCAAGGCTTCGACGAATCGGCAAAATCGGGCATGCGAGGATTGAAATGCACCGAGCTTGTCGAAGAGCGTCACCGCATCCCAGTCGGGATTTTCGATATGGTGACGGGTAATTTCTTGGCGAAGTGTCTGGGTTGGCCGGGTCAGGTTCACGAACGAGATTGTGTCGATTCGCCAGAGCTCGCTGAGTACCTGTTCGAAGGCAGCCCTGTCCATGTGCAGCTCTAAGGTATTGAGCTTTTCTGCCAGCTCTCGACGGTAGCGTCCAGGGATGATGGGTGCTGTCCCATCGTCCCACACAAGCTCTTGAAGCTGGTCGCGCTCATGAACCTGGAAGCCAATTAGCTCCAAAGCCCTCTGAGCGGCAGCTACCATTTGAACGTCACCTGCAGCTTCGACTGCTTTCTCAAGATGCCGCCTTTTGGAGTTGTACTCAGCGCAGTCATCCAGCCCCAACCTGAAGAGCAATTCAGGTATCCGGGTATCCGTGTAGTTGTCTTTCTGATTGCCAAGGATCTGACTGAAGGTCTCTCTCAGCGTGTTGAGGTTTTGCTGGGTACGAGGCATGCGCAAGGGTTCGTGCTGATGTCGATCTGGCGATGCTAGCATTTACAGACGAAGCGTTGAGCTTGTTCAGATTTGATCGGTTAACTGACGGTCGAAATGGCCGAGGCTGAGCTGGGCCCCGTGAATCACTGGTGTTAAGACATTGTGCTTAAGAAGGTTTTATGTATTGATTAATGTATTGAGGTCTCCACGCTGCTGTATTTTTTGCGGGGGGTTAGTAAATGTGAATGTGGGGCTGCAATGGCTACGACAATGGAAGATATTATGTATGATGAAATGATTGGTTCTATCTGCGAAGAGAAGATCATGATAAGTGCTGCTAAAGCCCAGTGTATTTATATTTTTGTGGAAGGTGAGTCCGAGGAGGCTGTTTTTCACATGCTTCTTGAGGCGTGTGGGCTGGACTTTAAGAAGCATGGGGTTGTTATAGCAAACTACAACGGTATCGGGAATCTCAAAAATTCTATCCGGCTTTTGAGGAAGACACTGAGTCACGATAGGCCGGTAATTGTGACTTATGATGATGATCTGGCAGGTAAGAGAGAGGTTGGAAGTATTGATGATGAATTAATTACTTTGTTTAAAATCCCTCAGGTTCCTGTTGTGAGATATTCAGGTGGTAGCGAAGGTGGCTCGCTTGAAGAAGTATTCTCTCCTGATCTATTTATAGAGTCCAGCTTTGAGATCGATGTGGTTTTTACTAGCGATCAAAAGATGAAATCAGATTTTTCTGTAGTGTTTGATGCGAGGAGGCCATGGTTTTCCCAGTTGGCAAGTTTTGTGGAGAGTAGAGGCGTGAGGGCTGGTTCAATAAACAAAGTTAGGCTATGTGAAAGTATGGCGGAGTCATGTGATCCGATACCGGAAACATTTAAAAAACTAGCTGAGCTAGTGTTGAGTCTAAGAGAGCGGTATCCAGTGAAAAGCCCTAATAATGTGGATCTATCTTTTTTAAATTGTCGGTAGTGTCCGATGCTTTCAAAAATCAAATGAGCCAAAGTATGGAATGGCAGTTCTGGTAAGTTCTCAGCCGTTGTCACGGCTTTGCAACCGCTCACGGCAGACCACTGTCGCCCCAAAGCAGAGCGGCGGCTGTGGCAGTCACAGCCAGCCAAATTCTAGATCTGTTTTGAGCACTCCAATGGTGTTACCAACTAACCGGCTGAGCTGACGTCCAAGGGTGGCTTTCGAATTCGCCCATCAGTCAGCTCGATGCTGCAGGTACTGTTTGCACTCACCAAACTGAACCTTCAGCGGGTCATTCTAGCGACTAGCTTGCTTTGCCAGAACTAGCATCCCGAGCAATTCGGAAGTATTGCCAGCGTGCTGCTTCAGTGCATCGTCCAGCAGCGTGTCCATATCTGTTTTCGCAAGCCTAAGAGAGCCCACGGCGATGGCGGCGGCGAACTCAAGGGCTGCGTCGCCGAAGTCCTTGTCCGAACGGGCAAACACTTTCACCAACAGCTCTTTCATCACCTTGCTGAGCTCAGGGCTGGAGGAGTAGTCCAACTCCGCTGGGTGGCATGCCCTTAACATGCACGCTTGCAGGATCGCTTCGTTGAACCTGAGGAAGCACTCTGGGGCCAGTACGACCGATTCGTAGCCATTGGGGCAGAGTCGCCTTTCGTGATCTTTGTGTTCCCGGGCGTTTTGGAGCACTGCTGACATGGTGAGGTGCACCATGCTGGGCTCAACGTCGGCGTAGCGCTTGGCGATATCGGTTTTGTTTCCGAAAAAGAGAAAACCTTCCGAAAGGCATAGTGTGTTGCCTCGTGGCGAAAGCAAAAAACCTCGAAACGCGTTTAAGGCTGCTTTCCCAGCCAGATCGAAGGATGGCAGGATGTTGGAGGTGTCGGGCAGGTGCCCAAGGCCCAATTCATCGATGCTTTGATCTGAATGGGCCTTGTGAGTGGCGATCAATAGATACCAAGAGTTGTCATTGGAGTCTTCGCCAAGGGGTAGCTGGATCCAGTTGGAGAAGCCGTACTCCCTAGTCGTGGGGTTTCGAACTAGGAACATGCGCAATTGGTTCCATGACGCGTTCGTCTGGGGGATCCCGATCGGGGAGAGGAAATGCCTCGGGATATGCGCTTTGATGTATGAGCGCAGATCGCGACTGATCTCGCGAAGTACGCCGCCATCTCTGGCGACGGTGGAAACAATCACTACGCCAGTGGCGTCTTTGCAATTGTCCTTCTCCAGTTCTTGGTACGGAAGCACCGAAATCGACGAGCCAGCAGCCAGGCGAGTGCGCAGGCGAGCCATGACAATTCCCGCGAGAGCCTTCGAAGCCTCGTCGTCGGCGTGGATGACATGACTAACGGTCAGGGGGAATGACCAGTCAATTTCTGCGTCGAGCCATTTCTGAAACTCTGCGTCTTCCAGCACCGTGATGACATCAAGCTGCAGCAACTTGCTCTTTGTTCCGACTTGGGTGTTGAAGGGGTGTATCGAAAAACCAAAGTATTGATGGAAATCTGCCAAAGCTTTCGGAATATGTGGCTGACCGAGTACGACTGGTCGAGGAGGCTTGGCTTTGGAAGAGAAATTTTCTCCGATGATCTCGATCAAGGTGCCGTCGCTGACTTTCAAGTCAGGGAAGGCGACCCCCATGTTATCAAGCGCGACCATTACGTCGCCGGCTCGTCCTTGGGACGTTACATCGACGATGGTGGCGATTCGAAGGGGATCCCACACGCTGCTTGCCATCTTTTCTGCCATGCTTCCGGACGTCGAGGCGGAGACAATGCAGAAATAGGGATCCGATGGAGGAATGATCTTCTCCAACTCATCATAGGAATGGAAGCTGACGATCTCTGCCTCTGAGCGGCACAGGGCCAGGGCGCACTTGACGTAGGCATAGATACCCATGGTATCGATGAAGACCTTGGTGCTGTCTTGCAGTGCCCGCCCGTGGGATAGAGTGATCAGGTACGCAACGACGTACAGCTCTGCCTCGCCTGAGGCTATTTCCCTTGCTTGGATAAAGACCTTGTTCCGCCGTTGAGAAGGGTGCTTGAACACATGCCCAGAGGGGGCTTGGTGGATGGCATTGTTCTTCTCGATGAGGCTATTTACGCCATGAGTCATGAGAAGCTTCAGATCCACGTTGTAAGGGCCCGGATGCGCTCCAAGGGCGTAGTGGTTGAAGTTTGTACCATCCCACTCAAAGAAGTTGTATTGCTTCACGAAGTCAAAGCCTGCCTTCATGCTGCGCTTGTTCATGGTTAGCAGGTGCGTATTGTCCGGATACCAGGCTTCCTTGAACGTGTTGTATTGTTCGGTAGAGCCCACGATGTACACGCAATCTGGAAGATTGGTATCACTCTTGAGGGCTGTCTCTACATCCGCATACACATTCCCTTCGGTCAGTCGGCAGCTTTTATAGCAAAGCACCAGGGTTTCAATGGTGCCGTGCAAGGGACAGTGCTTCAGATGCCGCCAGGAGTAGAAGCGTTCCATCACTGAGCCCTCAGCGGTACGAGAATAGAGATGACCGCACCTTGAACGGGCGAAAGGCTGGTTTCAGTCCAGTCATTGAAGGCAAAGAGGTCACGGTCATCCCCAGGGGTGAAGGAATTGAATATCGACAGCCGACCTGTGCGGATCCTCAGAAGTCCGCCTATCTGTCTCAGCTCTTGCAAGACCGAAGGTAAGCCTTCACCCGCTGCAGTCTGGGATTTCGACGTCGATTTGTGCTGCAGGCATCGGAGGAGCGCCCGCCGTTCGTCTTCGAGTGACATCTCCTGCACTGGCTTGCCGGTGTACCGGCTGACTAGCCCGGGCCCTGAGTCAAAATAGCTGACCTCGAATGCCCGAAGGCTTTTGGCTCCGGTTTCTGTTCTGGCAGCCTCATCATTCCAGTATTTGATCAGATCGGGGTGGCCGGAGAAGTCGTCTTTGAAAGTCGACTCGTAAAACCGTGTCCAGCCCATCAGTACCCCCTCGACATGCGAAAGATAGGGTCTGCCAGTATGGTCTGTGACCGCGTGCTCTTGAGTGTTCTGGATAAGCTCAGCAGAGAACAAGGCGAGCGCTTCGACCAGGGATTCAGGTACTTTGGCCCTGCTTTGCTGCGTTGTACGATCCACTAGCGTGCGCATCACTGGGGCCATGTCGTCTTTCTCTTTAGCCTTGCCTCGCGAAGAAAACAGGGGCTTCAGATACTGGATTTTGGAACCCCCGACGCACAGGAGGTCTATGCAGCGCCCCTTGACGAGGTCTTCAAACTCCTGAGCGTCCATCGCTTGCATTCTTTTGGTTGCGAAGGTGAGGACGTCTCGGCGATCAATTTCCTTGCTACCAATCCGGATTCCTTTAGACAGCCGAACACCCGCAATCCCAGGTGAATAATCACAAACGGCCTCCTGAGCATCCAGCTCTTGAGCGTTCGGATGAATTTCCAGGTAGTCTTCTTCGAGCTTTTGGCGAGCGAGCGTAACGACCATCTGCAGTCGCGATGCGTCATGCATCGGACTGTGTCGAGCGCCGAGGGTATCTATAGGGAAGCGAAACACTGTATCGCTGTCGGAGAACTCGATTAGGGAGATGATTTCCTCAATCTCAACCAGGCTCCGGCACTTCCCCACGTGGTTAACAGTTGACAAGCTATCACCTCTGAAGCATGGGGTTACTTTTGGGCAGGTAGGCTTGCCAGGAGTTGTTTGATTTGGGGCTCGGGTTTCCAGTAGTTAGGGCCCTTGAGGAATTTCCCATTCTCATCGTAGATAGGCTTGCCATCGGCACCTAGCTTGCTCTCGTTGCTGTCCATGATCAGCTCCAGTACGGCTTCAAGAGGGATGCCGTACTTCATTGCCTCGGAGCGGCAATACACGATGACGTCGCCGAGAAGGTCTGCAATGGCGACCTGAACATCGATGGCATCGTCTCCTCGACGAATCTGCTCAGCAATGTCATCGATCTCGGCGACTTCGTCGAGCAGCGTCCGCTTGAATTTCAGGAGGCGATCTTCTGCATCTGGGAAGAGGTGCGGAGCCTCATGGATGGGCAGCTTGTACATCGCATTCATTGTCTGGATGCGGTCGCGAAAACTTTTGCTCATTGATCCATCTCCGGTGGTGAGGCATTTGCAGCAGACACTACGCTTCTTTTTCAGGACAAAGCAATCCACAGCACCACGGCCCGCCATGATCGTGGCAGGCTTTACCGAAGCCTTCACGCTCATTAGCTGTACAGCAGTCAGGAGAGTAGGGGCGCGTAGACCCTGCCGGCCCGGGCCGAGATGCGCCCGTGCGGCTAGACTCCTAGAACCCTGGCAAGCTGATTATTTTTTAACTCGCCAGGCGCATCCCCGAGCGCCAAAAGCCGCCACTCTATCTTTTCATAGAGATGGGCTCGAAGGCATGACTACCTTGCTCATATCTTTCTTCATTATCTTTACCCCCTTCGAATGGCCAGTTACAACGCTCAACTTTGGTTCCAGAGTAGGGTTTGCTATTTCTCGTTCCTATAGTTATTCCGAAAGGGGTACCGAAAGATGTCCATGCAGCTTCAAGGGCGCTGTGGTTCTTGAGCCTACGCACCTCTGGATGCATCCGTAGCGACCAACAATTGAGCTTCATCAAGGATAAGGGTATGAATACCTCATATCATCGGTTAAGGCGTATTTGATCAATGTTGGACTGGACTCTCATCACGGTAGAAACACTGCAGGGCATCGATTTCGACCGACTTTTATCCAGGGCGCAGAAACAAGAATGCATTGCATACGGTGAGTTTTTGTCACGTGAATTCGAGTGTGGAGACGATTTGAGTCTTTCTCAGAAGCAGTCCATCAGCTTCGTGAAACATGCCCTGATGATGACGTTGCGGCCGAATCATCCTTCAGAGCCATTCGGCGCCCTGATCGAGTTTGCCAATGGGCGAAGCGCGCTGCCTTCTGATTTTCCAAAGCAAGAACTTATTCGAATCGTTCCATGGATGTTATCGCTGAAGAATCCAGTGCTGCGCGCCAGGTTGTTGGACATCACCTGGGTTCAGGCCCGGTATTTCCAAGCAGTATCTCCTGCGGTGCACGCCTATCTAGAAGCTGCGGCTAAGACAGCTGATTGCGATGAATGGCTTCAGGGTTTTATGGGAGTTAGCCGAGCGTTACGACTGTCTGCGAGCATTGGCAAAGGAGGAGATGCTCTCAAGATTGAGACTCTCCAACAGATTATCACGTGGCTGAGTCGCTTGCCCTGGGATGACCCTGGGTATCTGACCTTGAAGCTGATCAAGGTGTTGGTCGAATTCAAGGAGGGCGATCTCAGGCAATTTGCTAGCAAAGCTTGGGCACTGGCTAAGGACTGCGAGAGCAAGGGGGAGCATTGGAGGGCTAAAGATTATTCGGAACTTGCTGCAGAGTGCCACCGGCTTAATGGGGATAATGAAGCGTCCGTGAAAGCTTCCATGAACGCTGCTGAATGTCTTGTCAGGGAAGCCCGTTCCGCTATGAATCAGCCAGGGCGGGGATTGGTTGTTGCGGCGACACTGATGTCGGATGCGGTCGAAATTTTTAGGCAAATTCCTGGTGGTAAAGACCGTGCCGCTTCACTGCACGCGGAACTGCTAAAGATCCAGCAGAAGTCTAGAGATGAGTACAGGCAGGTGAGTACAAGGGTCGACATTCAGAAGCTTGTGGAGCAGGCGATTGCAGGTGTCAGTGGAAAGAATTTCCCAGATGCTGTGGCCAACCTGTGTTCCATGTCGCGCCCGCCGTTGGTGGAGGAGCTGAAGAAGCAAGTGTTTGATATCGCCAAGGCCGCTCCCCTCCAAGCCATGATGCCCTTTGAGGTTACGAATCTCAGGGGGCGCGTTGTCGCGATAGTGCCCGGCCTGTCAGGCAGTAGCGAAGATCCGGGTGAGCCCGGCCTGCGAGGGCGATTGTTCAAACACGCCTCCTTGCAACGAAGCATCGCAGTTCAAGCGAGTATCGACCCGGCCAGGTCTGTAATCTTCAACGAGCATTCCCCGGGTGAGGAGGACATTCAAAAACTCATCAAAGACAGTCTTTGCGTCCCCAACGATCACCAGCAAAGCATCGCAAGGGCATTACTTGCAGGTTTTGAAGGCGACTGGATCATTGCAGCTCACATCGTCCCATCTCAGTTCGAAGCGATGGTCAGGCATTTGGTTGAGCTTGCGGGTGGAGCGACGTCCATGCTTGAACCTGGTGGAGTTCAGCCTGAACGCCCTCTCAAAGTTTTACTTGAGACGAAAGAGGCGAATGATTGCTTCGGGGAAGCGGGAACGTTCGAACTACTGGATTTGCTGGCAGATTCACTTGGGGCCAATCTTCGAAATGAGATCGCCCATGGTCTTCTTGGGGACTCGGGAATGGACAACTTTGAAGTACGGTACGCATGGTGGCTAATGCTCAGGTACTGCTTGCTTTCATCGACAGCCGCGGCATCGACCTGATGTTGGTAACTCGATTTGAGCCGATGCCTGGTAATCGTCCGGGCAACACACCTTCCTGATGCCATCGCCCTTAATTTGGGAGGTCGGTAGGTGTGTTCGCCGTTCGCTTACGTTTGGGGAGCCAGCCAGTGCTGTACTAAGCCAAGTCCATCGTAAGCCTCAGCAAGTAGTTATGGCGAAGTCTGGCGTTATACCGGCTGACGTGTCACTAGCTTGGGTAGATGGATTTGACTGCGATGATGACATTTGAGTATGTCGCTAAATAAGCCGCCTTGTATTCCGGGGTGGCAACCCATGGGAATGCATGGTCTGGGTTGTAGAGTGCGGCGCTTAACGTTTCTGGGAGGGCGTTGGCGAATGCGCTCACGTAGGCCGGGTTGACCTTGCTAAACCGGGCAAGTCTATCTTCGTGTTCATACCGGGCAAGAATACTGAACAGACCGATTTCGGTCATGAGCAGGTACGAGAGATATCTGATTGTTTCTCTCGCTTTTTCCCTGTCTCTGGTTTCTGCGTTCGTGGGGAGACCTGCGTACATTCCACGTTGGTCGGCCCCGGTGCCGCTATTGATTATGTTGTCCTTGATCAGCAGTTCCACATCTGGAACTGCGGCGAGATTCAAGAGGTTATTGAGCTGGGAAAGAACTCGTTCGATACGTTGGGCATGCTGCTCATCCATTTGTCCTGGTTGTTCGCGTAGCAATCGGATCTCATTGAATTCAGCCGTGCTGAATTGTGTGAGCCAATCTTGCCCTTGCATGGTTTGGCGCGTGCTTTCGTGTAACGCTTCTTGAACCCTTACCTGCAGTTGTAGACTAGTCAGCACCAGGCTTTCGGTTTTATCGAGAAATTCCGACAGCGAGAGCGGCTCATCCATTACGGAGATGCTCATGTTTACCAAGTCGTTACCTTGGGACAATGGGGTGAGCAGAGAGTCTGCGGTAATGTTTTGCCAGTCCGGTCTCTGGCACCGCCTGTGAAGATCAAGGGGCAACACCTTATGGTCTGGTAGTTCGCTCAAGGGCATACCTGCAGCGCGGTAGGCCTGGGCTACTAACCTCGAACAGAACTGGGTGATATCGCCTACACTGCCCGCGCTGAAGTATGTGGTGAAGTCATACTGTTGCTTCAGGTAATGGATGCCCGCTTCCGCGATTCTGCTTGCTGTTTCCTCAGTAATATCTGGATTTCGATAGATCTCGTAGGAGCTGTCTTCGAACTTCAATGCGTCGGTGACGACCTGGAGTGTGACCTTTGTACCATCGGCGTGAATGATGAGGCCATCCCCAGCGCCAAGCATCACATGTGAGAATTTGGGAAGGATCAGTTTTAGGCTGATCTTGTCGGTTGCGCGAAGGCTTGCCAGGATGCGTTGACCTTGGACATTGCCCCATTGGAGAACTGTACCGACTCCGGAGGTGGGAGGAAGAACAAAGATAATATCTCCCGCCCGCACTGCCATGTGGTTGAATTGACCCATTCGAGGTTACCGCTAGTTGATAGATGTTGAGTATGAAGGTTGGGCTAACTGGCTAGCTCATAGTGGCATGAAACCGCAGCTTGTTCGCTCGCGTTATCAACGAATCTACTGGCGATTTAGAAAAATCTCTATCTCTCAAATGCAGACGGAACCGCGTAATTAAAGGAGTTTTCCTACAGGTATTTTTACGAGCCCTCTGCAAAGCTGTTTGTATTCACATACGTGGGTTCGAGTGAGTTTTGGAAAAAAATGAAAAACAACGGATTTTCTGGGCGTATAGGATATGGTTTCGGACGAATTTTGAGGGGTTACATACAGAAAGAAGCATCAGCGATTGACTGGTTGGTAGAAAGAGGAGCCCCTCGCTCTCTGACGAAATTAATCCTCGGGGTTCTAAAGCTCGGATTACTTGCGACTCTACTGTGCTTTGCTCTTTGGATTGCTTTGCCCTATCTCGTCTTGGTTGTAGCTGGTGCGCTGCACCGTCGCGGGTTGATTTTCCCCGAACGTGCTGGCGGTGATGACGGATGGCGTCATGGCGCCTCCGGTTACGGCGATTACAGTGGAGATCATCGCGTAGACACGGGCAGGTTCGACGAGGATAAATGAGTTCACCCCTTACCTTTGCTCGACAGTCGCTGGACCACGCTAGCCCCGCTAGCCCCAGCGTCTTCGGCACCTTTCGAGGCTTGCCTCAGCCCGTCAATTGAATTGCCAACTCTGAATCCTGCAAAGCTTAAAGCGCCAACCCAGAAGGTGGGCAATACGATGAATAGCGCTGCCATGACATAGTTCAACAGCATGTCTGCCTGCGTGTTGTTCATGCCCATCAGAGGGTTCAGAGTAGAGTGGGGGGAGCTGGCTCCATAAAGCGCATCCAAGATGGTGGTATCAATCCAGCGTGCGATCTGCAGCCAGAAGTCGACAAAGATTATGGCGAACTGAACGACCGAAACAGTGATGGTCGCCTTCAAGTCGTAGGTGCTGAACATCAACACTAGCGGGATGCAGATCACTAAGGCCATCTTGAGAGCTGCTAGCACCATCGGTAGGGCCTGGCGTACGACGTCCATTGCAGGAAAGTACGCCAAGGTTCCAACCGTCAATCCAACGGTCCCGGTCACTCGACTCATATCATTAAACAGTGAACCCCCAACCTGACCACCATAGTCGGTGTACACCTTCCCCTGAGTCATTCTCTGGCTACTCGGCGAAACCACCTGCCGAATGAGCGCGTCGTTAACCTCATCAGGGGACATGAGGCTTGCCCAGCGAATGAAACGCTCCACCAAACTGCTGTCGACCTGGTTGACCAGTCGAGCGCGCAGTCCCCGATCGGCATCTGCCCACCACTGGCTGCATGTTGGGTAACCGCCGCCATTCTTAACCTGGGCAAGTCCCATATCTCGGATTGGATCGTAGGGCCAAGGCGTGCGTGGTGTCTTTGATTGGTAGGTGTCGTAGTAACCCGTCTGACTGGAGAAGTACCTGGAACCAATCCAGTTGATATCGTTGGTCAGTTCGTCGGTGAGGTTAGGGCGGTTCATGAACAGCTTTGCCCGGGCGTATCCGTAGCAGTCGTTGGTAAAGTCTGCGACCTCTTGAGCGAGCACAGGGTCATGCAGGCGTGTGTTGTTCACCTGCATACGCATCTGTCTGAGGTCTGTACCGCAGGGAATAGCTGCAACGGCTGCGCCAGTTACCGCTTTGGAGACCGAATGTACGAAGAACCACCACACAGGCACTTGTGCACTTTGGTTGTTCAGTGAAGTGAAGGACCTACCCCAGCCCGTATCAGCGGGAGCAGGCACTTGGTACTGGCACTGTTCGGAGCGACTCTCATCAAATTTCAGGGTGCTGAGATCGAGGTTGATGAAGGGCATGCCTGCAAACATGATTACTGCCGTGGCCAGCCAGAGACGGCTTTCGATGCGGGTGCTAGCGAGCAAGCCTTTGTTGCCCTCATCAGCGCCTTCACCACGCGCCTTGAGCCACTCTTGGAGAATGATGGCGAAGATGGGGAGGGCGAACATACCGGAGTCTAGAAGGACATCCCAGATACCGTTGCTGACGAGCCAGCCCACGAGGGTGAGGTAGTACTCAAGGTAATCGTTGGTGTAAAGCGTCACTTCAGACCCCTTACCGCACTTGGGTGCGGATCAGTTCTATCAGCAGCAGCGACATAACAACGCTGACTTCTGTTCTGCGCATACTTGTCTTGGCTGCGGAGCTGTTTCCAAACAGCTGATCTCGGTAACGCAGCCACACCCATAAGGCGACGCAGTACAGCGCCACCCGCCATGCAAAAAAATCCCAGTAGGATTTAGCTCTCCACTCCTGCCAAGCAGGGAGACCTTTCATGAGCTGGATGCCCAGTACGTTGAAAGCGAGTGCGATTAGAACAGCTAGGCCCGCAATCGCGACGGGCGTTAAAACGCTCTTCTTCAGGGGGCGTCGCTTATGATCCTGGCTCATGGTTTTTGTCTCCGGCCGCTGGTAGAGGCGTCTTTTTCGGCGTCCTCTAGCCGGTTAGTCTCTGGATCGCCTTCGTAGATTGCCTTGGAGTTGTCCTTGCGTTCTTTGTGGCGCGCGATGATCGCGGCGGGCGAGTTGCTGGTCAGGGATCGACGCAGTTCCAGCTCGGTTTTGAGGTTGGTGATTTCCTGTTGGAGAGATTGGCGCTCAGTGGTCACCGCTTCAGTAGCGATTTCGTTGGCGGCGACGTTAGGTTCTTTGTTGCCAGCGAGGAGGGTGCGCTGTAGCAACAGGGCCTTTTCCAGCACGCTGGTGACGGCAATTTCCGAGGCTAGGCGCTGTGCCAGAATCTCTTGGTCAGGCTCGTCGCGAAGGGCTGTGATGACTCCGCGGGTAATGGGCATTGAGTTGCTGCCAGCTGAATTCAGGTTTTCAGAAGTTGGTTGTTTGGAGCCCGAGATGAGCGCTTGGAGTGCTTCGAGCTTTTCCTCGTACTCTTCTTGGATCAAAGGCGTCAGGCCAACGCCGGCTGTGGTGGTACTCTTGGTGCAGGTCTCGCAGGTCTGCTGTTGCACTTCACCCAACACGCGGTTGGCGAATTTTGCTGCCTCATCTGGCGAGCGCCAGGTACCGCAGAGCATGCCGCTGTTGCATTCACTTGGGGCGATAGTTGAGCTGTCTGATGCGGTGCGGTTATTCAGTAGGTTGAAACCGGCTTTGGTCACTTCGCTGACCACCCGGATCGGTGGCTGCCCTCGACCTCCCGCTTTGCTGCCGCCTACCCACGGTACGCCGGTGTTTCCGTTGTCGGATTCAGCTTGAGCAGTAACAGCCACGGCATCTTTGTTTTGGCTTATGGCTTCCTTGAGAGCCTGGCCTTCTGCGAGAGAACCCCAGCCAGTTTGGTTGCCCGCGATGTTAGCCATGCGTTCTGCCATCGCACGACAGCTTGCCTTGGAGCGATCGAAGTCAAGGCGAGCCTGCAGAATGCCGTTGGTGAGCAGGTTGTAGAGGCCCGGGTCTGCTCGCTGGATGATCAGGGCGGGGAGGGACGCGACAGCGCCGGTCGCGTTTTGAATGACGCTGCCCATGATGCTTTGAAAGCCGCCGGTCAATCCGTTGAGCTGGTTATGCAGTGTGGTCGACAGGTCCATGTTTCCGCACATCAGGTTGCTGTTCCAGCCAACTCCGACACCAATGCTTTGCATGTTGCCGGCACGTCCCATCGATATGGCATTCCCGCCGCCAATGCTGTAGAGGACCTCGTCACCAATGACGCTTCCGGCATTACTGAAACCGGGGGCCGCAGAGGCTAAGCTGGAATTGTTCAATAGCGTGGTTATGACCAGCCAAGCACAGGCAGTGGAGAGTATGAAAGGTGATGTCCGGGTCATGGCGCGGCTCCAGGAAGAAGTTGTTAATTCGGTCCGGTGCTGCCTAGGAAGGTTTGGCCTTCGCGTTTGCAGCAGGTATACGGACGCCAGAGCGCCCACGCGTAGCCTCCGTCAATGGCTTGTGCGCGCGGGCTGGGGTTGGGGAAAACTGCACAGGCATTGGTGAGCTGAGGTCTTAATTGCTGCCACTTACCTGTAGAGGGATCTGACTCGCGGAGTTCGCCCGCGGGCCAGTATCCTGCGCTGGGAGCCGCAAGAAGTGGTTGGTAGACGTGGACCTGGCCGGGCCGTGTGACGATGTCTCCTGCACGTTGAGCCATGACGGCTGAGGCCTTGTAATCATCAACCTGGTGCAGGAAGCCGCTACGTGGGTACACGTTCCCCCAGAGGTTTAGAGACAGTCTGCTGCCGATCTCACGTATGCCGGGGATGAGGGATTGCGGATAGACGCTTTCGGGGATTCCGTAACGCCACCCAATGTAGTCCAGGGTGCTGAGCATGTTCGGTACGTAGGGTTTGCCGGCGCCCGCACAGGTGTATCCCGAGCCGCTGGCGAATGCATTGAATGCGGCGATACCTGGGTGGCCGATAACGTCGACGTTCTTGAAGATGGAGAGGTTGTTTTCGTGTTGCTCGTTGTTAGTGCCGCTGCCACCACCTTTTGCTTGTGAGATCGGTCCGCTCAGTGTCCGAACTTCGCTCCAGGGGTTTTCACCGGTCGAGGAATAGCTTGAGACAACTGCGTCAGGAACGTAGTGACGAACCTTCGTAGATGTTTTGACCTTGCATCCGAAGTTGGTGCAGCGCAGCCAATAGCAGGCACCAACGACCTGGTATTCAAGACAGTTGGGTGATGCCACCGACGGGACGATGGTGGCGGTATCCAGGGCGAGGCTCGGTGCGCAATGGGGGAGGAGGGCAATGAGGATTGCTATGAGGTGGGCACGACGCCGTTTGCTGGCGAGCCTCATGGTTGTACATTCCGGTATGGCTGGGGCATCAGCGAAGCAGGCGGTACTTTAGGTTCGACCGATAGGATCTTGTCAGCAAGGGTTGAAGGCAGGTCGCTGAAATGATCAATCGTGACCATCGTTCTAAGGTGGTCAGGTGGTCTGCGCGAGCTCTTGGGTTTCATCGCTAGGTCCAGAGAAAGATTTACTGGATCCTCTACGCATATCTGCCAGAGAGCATCACGAAAACTGGTTCTCCAATACCGTATTAAGTGACAGGCAATGCTCATCGGTTTTGGTTCGGATTTCAGAGAATGCTTGTGTCCAGTCTCCCCGTATTAGCGTGAACTACAGGCCAAATACCCATCGTCGGATAGGTTGGCTTTCTTTGCCACATGGCGATATATTTTAGCCATATGGCAGAGGAGGGTGATCATGATTCCTGCAAGCAAAAGCCTACAATCGACAACGTACGACCCAGCACGGCCGCTGCAGCTGCTGTTTGGTGAAGGTAAAAAACTCAAGATTACGAGTGCGTTTGAGCTTCATTCGATGATGGAGAAAGGGTTTCCGTCTGAGCTGGTGATTGCGTTCGTGCAGTCATACAGCCAACTGCGAGATCACCATGTGTTTTCCAAGGTGCTCGGGCTTTCGGATCGAACGGTGCAGCGGCGTATCAAAAAACCTGAGCCACTGACGGCGGAGCAGACCAACAGCACATGGCGTCTGGCTAGCGTATTGAGTAAGGCGGAAGAGGTGCTGGGGGATCGCCAGCAGGCGCTCAACTGGATGACCTCTCCTGCAATGGGGCTCGAAGGAAAGGCGCCTCTTGATCTTCTGACGACTCAGATGGGATTTGAGCTGGTCGAAGATTTTCTGACCCGTATGGAGTACGGGGTGTATTCCTGATGACGATAGTGCCTGGGAATGGAGAGTTGTACTTGTGGCGGTTGGATCAAGAAAAGCATGCATCCACCTGGTCGTCCGGTATTGGTGCCGAAATCGCTGGCGGCCGTTGGAACTCTAAGGGTATCAAAGCGGTGTACTGCTCAGCAGATCCGTCGACCGCGATTCTTGAAGTGGCCGTGCACAAAGGTTTTCAGGCGCTGGACACGATCCCACATGTACTCACGTGTGCCCGAGTTAAGAACTTCAAGCGAGTCCATCGGGTTATGCCTGACTCGGTACCTAATGCAAACTGGCTGTTCCCGGGCTCACCCGGGCGAGGCCAGCAGCAGTTTGGTGACAGCCTCTTGGCAGAGCACACCTTCGTTCTGATTCCTTCTGCAGTATCCCGCCATAGCTGGAATGTGCTGATGAATCCCTCTACCGCGGACGATTTGTTCGAATTCATAAGCCAAGAGCGATTTGCTCTGGATACAAGACTAAATCCGCCGTAACGGGTAGAGAGTAGAACCTTAGAGGCTCCTCTCATGTAGAGGCGCGGGCAGGTTCAAAGATACTCTGCCTGTACGGCGGCTCACGTTGCAAACTAATTATTCGGCCAGCTTCTCAAGCCAAAACGAATATTGGCGCTCAACCGAATCCGGGCGATCTAGCTTCGGTTTACCTTTGAGTGATTGGACTTTTGTCGCGAGTTTGAGCAGTTCACCTGCTAGTTTAGGAGGCCACTGATTTTTTATTGCCCACGCGCGCAAGTTTTCAGGCGATTCGGTATGGCCTTTGATCCGCAGAATTCGTAGATATCTGTCTGCACTGGTTTTATCGTTGGGATGAAATGTTGAGCCTGACAGATTGACTGCACCAGTGAGGCACTTCATAGCCTGCTCGAAGATCGGGTCGCTGATTAGGGGCAGCGCCACTTTTTTTGGTTTTCCGTGAATAGTCGGATTCCAGGTGTCCTCCCAGGTTTTGAGTCTATCTGGCGCGTAGGGAAGTGCAATGACACTAACTACATTAGCTAAAGTGTCAATCTTATCCATCATCGACTGATCGGTATAAACGCAAATAACTAATGATGGGCGAGAGATCCACTTGAGCGTTTGCGCTGACTCTAGTCTTAATGGAACCCCTAAGGGTTGCTTTGAAGTGCCCGTGTCTTTCAAGGTCTTCGCTATCTCTAAACCGAGGTATGTAGCGAGGGTTGTTCCCTGGATCTGCTTTTTCGCTGGGATAACCAGAATGACTTCTTCAATTTCTGGAGATTTCTCCAGAGTTTCTCTTGCGTAATTGAAGGCAGTCTCTATTGAACTTGGCGTGAAGTCATCTGGGACTAGAAGTTTACAGTTATCCACCATCGCAATCTTCCTTTCTTTGAGGTGTGAATTCTTTCAAAGTACTTGGCATTGTATCTTAGCCTTACTTTAGTTCTAGCGTGGTGTGCAGGGCCAGGCTGGCACAAATATTTCCGAAGTTTTCAGGGCGCGTAACACGCCCTGCTTTGAATTAGTTGTGTTTTGGTCCGATTTGTAGCTCATATCGTCTGGAGTGATGCCCTATTTAGCCTAAGAAGGGGTCATGGAATCGATAAGCCCGGCCACGCTCATTGAGCGGGGCTAGAAGCGAAAGCGCTGCATGATCGCTTATGCCTTGATTACGCAGAGCTCCATACAACTGGTAAAACTCACCGTTTAAATCTCCCGCAAAAATGCCTGGGTCGTCCGAGCCGAGTGAAACCATAATTTCAGGATCCCCATCTTGAACAAAGCCAGGTGCGCGCATCCAGCGTAACGAGTGATGTTCACTGAAGCTATTGTATTGACTAATGCGTACATTGCTTGATGGCAGCGTTTCAATGATCACGTTGCGTTGAGCGACCTCACGCATTAACGCTTGCTGGAGGTGCAGATAGGTTGCTTCATCAAAGTAATCCGCGTCAACGCTCTGAAGGGCTTCACTACGCTTCCACAACTCTCGGTCGCTGAGCCATTCCCACAGCAAGTTTAGGTGTTGAGGGCTATCGCGTTTTGCATCCAGCACCCTCTGCGCTTCACTGTGCCAGAGATCGCTTAATGGAGTTATATCTGTTGACCATTCCTCTTCCATTGCGGCCTGCACAAAGCGAATGTTTAAGTGCCGGAGCTCCATTGCGGCCTCTAATGAGGTACAACTCAATTCTCGGCGGAAGACTTCGCCAGCGCATTTAGCTAAATCATTTGCTACGCGTGTTGCTGTGATTGCTGCGCTTGGCACGGTTCGCAGTAGGCGCCAAGCTGCAAGCAAGTCCAACATCCATTCGCCTTTCTTGACTACTAACTGTCCGGGCATGCGCTCTAGCCACAATCGAGGCGAGATGCCCATTGCGGTCCCATGACCTATCCGATCGCCGTCGCGTAAGTCGAGCAGCTCTAGGGCGTCATGTATGGTGCGTAGGCCGCTCAGAATGTGCGCAAAGTCTTCACCTGCATGATAGGTTCGGTGAGTTAAGCCTGCTCGTTGGCACACCCGATAGCAACTAGCGAAAATCTCAGGAGGTGCGTGCAACTCGTTTGCTGCGGCGTCTATACCTCGCACCCAGGTTCTCAGTCGGGGCAAACGAGCGAGGGACTCTAGCAAAACATTCGTTGTCAGTTCCAGTTCCTGACGTTGTTTATAAAAGCGGTACGGACCTCCTTTCCCCCCTGGAGTCCAAGATTTTTTGATGAAGTGCATAACCAGAGCAAGGCGATGATGCGAGCGATCAAGGGGGGACGTTTTGCGAAAGTGTGTTTCCAGCTTTTCTAGCAACTCACTAAGATTGTAAGGCAGTGAGTTCGTGCTACGGCTTTGAGGCTCTTGGTCGTGAAGGTAGCACCAGTAACCGCCAAGAACAGCTTTGAGTAATTTATAATTCTTACGTAGCGTATCTTTTGGGGAGAGTCGCCCTTCGAGATAGGTCGTTCGGCTCACATTATCCGCTTTGCCATGCATTGCCCAAAAGCGTGGTAGATAGTCTTCTTCGGCTGGGTCCCGCAATTTATTATAGGTGAACTTTTGAAATTGATCGAAGCCAAATTGCTCTTCGCTTTGTACTAGAAGTCGGTAATGCTGGTTCTGGAGCATTAGGTAGGTATGAAACATGCGCTCAAGCGTAACGCTTGGATGCATTTTAAGCCTGCTCAAGAGCTGTTGCATCCAGCTCATTTCGTCCGATATGGAGCTATTTTCTGAGAGCTCTAAGTGCGGTGCCAATGGGGGTGGACTCTTCTCCACGATAATCGCCTCCTCCATCAATTCTGTTAGGTCGTGCGGAAGGCAAGCGTCTGCATTGAGCGTATCGGTCGCTGCTGAAATTAGCCATTTTCTCAAGCAACCTGCCGCAAGTAGTTGACGATACAACTCAGTAGGCGAGAGATCAGGGTCGATTGAGCGAGCCAGCTCTCGCACTGCGGCCGCGTCGGCTGCGTTAGGGGTATGCCACTTTAGGCTAAAGTCCTTTGTTTCTTGTTTGGGCATGCGCAGGGCACGTAACCAGCAGTTCTCCGCATGCGTACTGCCGTTAAGATGTAGGTGTGTCTCGTGCAGTCCTTCGCGGCCTAAGTAATCCTCTACCAACGGGTCATACGGACTGAGGACGGGCAGATTTTGGCTAGCCCAAGTCTGTGAAGGTTCCCAAGGCCACCTCGAATGTTTATCGGTCGCTGGCCTTGTTGCCTGATTGGTTGAGAGTGGAGCAGTTGCCATCAGGGGGAGGCCTGATATACGACTTACGACGCTTTGTTGCCAGGCCCCAAATTTCTGTTGCTTCACATGCAAGTTGCCGTGCCGGTGCTCTAGAAACTCGTTGGACATTTCCTGTAGTGCACTAATCAACATGCCCGCTCGGTTTTTGTTGACGGATTGTTGGGCCAATAGTAGCCAGCTATGCTCAAAAACATGATCTGGTAGGCGAGCCGACCAAGGCAAGTACCCAAGATAGACGGCTTCATGCAAGTCCCCAGGGTCGAGAGGCTGGCGAAACGGGGTTTGCCGGATCAACTTCAACACTCTGCAACTTGAAATGAGCGTTACACCTATCTGGGTGATAACAGATGCGGGTTGTTCACGATTTGCATTGTTCAAGTTCTGGCCTTCTCAGCATCAGCACGAACTGCTCTGCTCTTGGGAGTGGTTGTTACCCATTTCATCCCCAGTACATAAGTACGGTTTAGTTTTTCCCAAATATTTTGATCGCAAAGAAGATTTTCTACGGTTTGTGTGATACTGGCGTTCTCGATCTCAGAGTCGCGTTCAACAGACTTTGCGTCGGGATGACCGGACAGAAATGAGGAAACCAGCTTTTTCGATTCAGCGCTTGGCTCCAAGAGTCCTAGTATCAGCGGGCAAGTTGCTACCAAGTAGGTGAGGGGTAGCTGTTGGTAAGCGTTTTGAGCCCACTTCACCCTTTTCATGAAATATTTGGCGGATTTTAGTGGGTTGGTGCGGTCTGTATCTGCATCTTGTGGTGCGCTGCCAGTTAAGTGGTGGTCACGCTCCTCAACGTAGAACGCATTAATAACACAGAGGGCAAGTAACTCCATGAGGTTGCCTGCTCCGATATCCTTCTTAGCAATATCTGGTCGATTGTCATCGCACACCTTTTCAAGGCTGAAATACAAGCGAGTCCAGATTTTACCAATTAACACAGCCGATGGGTTTAGTTGCTCACGGAGAGGGCCAGTCGATTTGAGCCACTGCTCGACCGCTAATACCAGTTGAGTGAGCTTGGCTGCATCCTCGACAGAATCCGATGGTTCTTCGTCTTTTTCTTCGTCAGCGTTGTCCGCTTCCCACTGAGGTTGTGAAACGGTGAGCGGCGGGTATGGTTTAGGTAACAAGCTCATAACATCGTACTTGCCACCCTCCGGCTCCAGTGAAAGCAATCGAGCAATTAGACCGAGGATGTTGTAAATCGAGGCATAGGTTCTTGAGGATGAACCGGAGACGTCCACTAGGCTTAGTGCAAACGCAGGCAACTCTTTGCAGTTTTTGAGTATGTTGTCAGCGGTAATGAACTCAGGGCTTCCTCCCCCTGGCTTTCTCTTGTTTAGGCCAATGACGCCGGAGTAAACTACTGGTGTCGTGGGGTTTGCCCCATAAGGTGCGGTAAGAGTGGAAACCGCGTGACGAGCCCAATTGAGGGCATCCTCTTTTCGCCCGATGCCCATGTACTGCTCAAACTGCTTTCGAAGGATTTGACGATCTTCCGCTGTTCGAAGGTCTTTAGTTTTTCGCCTTAGAACCTGTCCAAAGAGTGCTACGCTGCCTGGTGCTGTTAGCATATAGTCAATCAGTGTTCCTGGTTTCTTTGCACAAAGCCGGGTTACATCGGCCGATAGTGCTGCGAAGCAGTTCTTCAAGTCTGCATCGATTGGCTGAGGGCGTAGGTAAGCAGCAGTGTCGAAATCGCCGTCACGAATAGCTAGGTCGAAAACAGCCTTGCTTAGTGCGGGTAATTCTTGTGCTGCAATAGCGTCTACATCTACACCAAATTTATACAGGCTTCCCAGGGCTAAAGCCCTTAAGCTTTCACTAAGTGCTTCGGACAGTTCGAGGTTCCATTCATCCGAGCTGCTTGGGTCGAAGGCATTGGCGCATCGAGAGAATACTTGAAGTATCGAGCGCAAAGGTTGTTTAAGTAGAAATTCTCTGTAAAGTTCTAAGTCGCGAGGGTTCTTAATTCGAAGTCCGCGTCGAATCAAAGAGTTAACCAGGTCATCTGGTGTTAGCTCTCTATTCCAGTTGTTGTGACGCAGTTGAAACTTGGCTTTGTCGTTTAGTAGAAGATTCCACAGTGGGCGTAACTGTAACCGGCGGTGCATGGGAAAAAGCTTTAGTAAATACTGATCCTCCAGGTGGTCGACCATTTTATGACGCTGGTCTGCTCTCTCTTTGACTTGACCGTGTTTTGCATCTCCGAGGCTGTCATAGAAATGGTCTCTTACCATCAATGAGTAGAGTTCAATGTCGCCAGTTACCAAGACTACAAGGCGAGGGGTGTCCAGGTATTTTCTTATGCATTCCAGAACGCTGCGAGCGTGTTGTGAGTGAGTATCGGCATCATCAAAAGCGATGATCAATGAATCAGTATTTAAAATCTGGCAAGATAAATCCAGTAGCGCGTGAAAGTTTATTCGTAAATCTTTACTGTAGCCTGCTCGCTCGAGACCCCACTCAAAAAAAAGTTCGGGGTCTAAGTCTTGGAGTTGGTCGTGAGTTGAGCTAAAAAGGCTTAAGCCGCCAGCTAGTTTTTTAAACTGCTCACGAAAGCACTGGATTTGGTTTTCGCCATTCAATCTTGAACCGGCACTTGTGCTTGTAATTGAGTTTTTCAGAGCCTTTAGAACGCTTAATAGGATGATTTCACTACGTTCGATCCTGCTTGGATCAATATAAGCTAGGGGTCGAATATTGAGCGAGGTTTTTTCATCACCTAACGCATGAAAGGCACTTTGCAAGAAGGTGGACTTACCCGCGCCACGAGTACCATCGATGAAGTAAACCAACCCACTGCCATAGGGGTATTCGTGCTCTGCTCGATGGACTTGCCCCGATGGCGGAACCTTTTCGGCGCTAGCTAGATCCCTCTCGATTCGCTCTTTTAGCGTGTTGTAGCTCTGGCGTTGCACTAGCTGATTCACCTCAAGCTTTGCATTTGTATCGCTTTGATTGAGGTCAATGATGATCGTGGTCGTGTATTCAGTTGGTGTGCTCATGTACTTCCTAGTAAATCTACGCAGCTTTGAAAAACATATTGCTCGGCGGTGGGTTTGAGTCGTCAAGTCCACAGCGTGTCGTTAAGGGGGCGTTTTTAATGCTGTGAGGGCCACGGATAAGCGCATTTCCATACGTATTCTTCCTTGAGCAAAGCTGATTGAGTGACGCTCTGGTACCTTGAGAGCAGGATCGCGAAAGGCTCGAAATTAGGTATAGGTTTGAATAATGGCTAATTGCCTTGAGCAGCTCAAGGGCTTCGCGACTAAATTACTAACGATGCGAGCGAGCGAGCCTCTGTGAAGGAGGTGTAGCTTCTCACCGAAAAAATACGCCGTCGGTAGTATGCTTAGGTGGTTGAGGTCATCTTTCTAGTAGGCACTATCTCATAGCGCTCGATTGATATATCCGAAATCACTAGGTCAGTTGATCACGAGCAACCGTCGTTACGCAGCAGAACTCGAGATCGATGAGGTGTAGAAGGTGATTGAGAAAAGTAGACCTGTCCATCCTCAAGCTTGCGAGGGGCGAATATGACGATTCCGACGCCATGGGGCGTGATTATTAAGGCGTTAGCATGGTCCTGGCGTCAGGTCACCAGGGCGCTGCTCTTTAAAACCTATTCCGAAGCCCATCAGAGGTGGACGAAACGTAATGGTTTTGGCGCTCGATGGGAAACGCTAGGAAAGCACATCGAGTATTCTCTCTACCTGACAAAACCGACAGACGCTGAACCTCGAGTTTCCAAAATTGCATTCCGTGCAGTCGATGCTGCGGTAGTGAGATTCGATTGCATATTTGAGGCCGCGGGTGCAGGTCTTCGATACCAAGATGCGATAACCGCACATGATCTGGATCGCTCGCCGGTTGTTTTCCCGCTGACGCGAGTTCCTTCGCAAAATTTTCTATCGCACCTCAAAGGCGATATAAGATTTACCTTGGAGAGCTACCAATTTCGTAAATGTTCGGTCTCCCTGGAGGGCGGACAGGTGCCGGAGTTTGATTCACTAACTTGGCACCTAGGTCACAACTGGTTGATAAGTGACACATGGAATCGCCGGTGGGGCACATTTTGGAACTGCAATTCAATTACTTACGCGAAGCGAGAAATTGAGATCTATTGGAAATGGGGTTTTGCCACTGGAGGTAGATCTGTGTACACGCCGCTACCCCGCAGAGGGCATTCGAAAAGACTATTTTGGAATTTTTGGCGCATAGCGGTGGTTTGGCTGATGTCCAGGCCATGGATGCTAACTGTTCAATTCTGGGCGGCCATCTGGTCGAGACAGTTCGTTTTGGATGAGAGTGACCGATTGCGGCGCCGGTAGTTTTCAATGCACTGGTTTCTGTATTGTCCTGCACTGTTCAGAAACGTTATCTGATTTTTGATGTGGTTCAGTAAGCGTTCGCTTTTTAGAGCCAGTCGCCGGGAATTATGAACACGTTAGGTACACCTGTTATATCGCCTGCCGAATGTCGTGTTCATGAACACCAGTGTGTCGTTCACTTCTGTAGGGTGTTCAATGTTGAACATCCTGCATGATGATTTAGCCAATCAGCCTCGCCTCTGGGGACATAATTCCGCGCTTACGATCAATGGCTTTTGCCATAGCCATTGCAGCGTCCAACTCACTGATCCCTTGCGCGTTCATCAGCCTGAATCGCTCAGCTTTTTCCTCAGGCTCGGTCATGGCCATCGCAAGGTGCAAGCTTGGCGGCACGGCTCTGAAAAGCACCTCCGTGGACTTCGACAAAATAACCCCCTCCGTAAACTTCCCCGACTCCTTACGCGCCGACAGCATCAGCTTTTTCTGAGCATCATTGAGCTCCCGGAATCTCGCGATTTTGTTCACCTCATCTGGCGGCATATTCAAGCAGATCCACCACTCAATCATGTTCAGCATCGGCTCTGCCGCTTTTGGCAGGTCATCGATGTTCTGCGTAGCCAACCAAAACCAAGCCCCCAGTTTGCGCCACATCTTGGTGATCTTGAGGGTGTAAGGGGAGAGCAGCGGGTTCTTGGTGATGATGTGCCCCTCATCCGTTACGTTAATGATCGGCCTGCCAAGCATTTGGTCTCGTTCGGCAATGTTGTTAACGGTGTTGATCAACGAGATGTACGCTATCGAAAGCTGTGCGTTGTAACCCTCACGTGCGTAGGTGGCTAGGTCGACGATAGTGATATCAGCCTCCGGCCATGGCGATCCTCCGCTGTTGAACATGGCCCCATCAGCCCCCTGACAGAACATATCCATGGCGTCCGCCATTTCGAGAATTCTTATAAGTCGCTGCTCTGGCAGGCTGGCGTCATTTCCTGAAGCTCTCAGGGCATCCCGCACGTCTTGAGTCAGAACCGTTCGGTGCTGTCTAGAGCAAGCGGTGGCGGCATTGATGATGCACTGTCGGATCATGCTTCGATCGGCACGGGTGAGGCGTTGTTCTTCTTTCTCCTCGCCACCCGTGATCATCAGGCGCGCAGTAATCTCGAGCTCACCCAAGACATCGCGCTCATCCTCCTCAGTCTGATCGGTCTCATCCAGTGCTTCTGCATCGAGCGTTTTGACCCGGGTAGGTTTGTCGATCAGACGATGCGCATCAGCAAACGGTGCGAGGCTGATATCTGAACCGGGAGCCAGCTTGACCCGGTTGACCGTCAAGCCTAGGCGCTTGGCAAAGTCAGCAAACAACCCAAAGCTGTTACCGGCTTCAGCGATGAAGATGCGTGGTCTGTAAACCGCCGTGACCTGGTTGAGTATGTTGTTCAACGTGGCTGATTTGCCGGCACCGGTTGGCCCGAACAAAAACAGATGAGCATTCATCTGCCGGTCGAGGCGGTTTAATGGATCGATGGTGATCGTCCCACCACCGCGGTTGAAGAATGTGATCCCAGGATGGCCGGTACCCTCACTGCGACCCCAGACGGGGGCGAGGTTGGCTAGGTGCTGCGCGAACATCAGTTGGGTGTACCACTCGCTATTAGGCATTCCTGGGTTAAACACACAGGGCAGCCATCGTAGGTAGCTGTTCAGCGGAGCGACCTCATGCTCATCGCGTACGGGCTGAAGCCCGGCATTGAGCATGACGTTGTGGAGTTGCAGGGTTCGTTCATTTAGCTGTTCAACACCAGCCCCTCGTAAATAGAAAGCGACGGCACCTCGGTAGAGTTTATGCGCGCTGCCAATGTGCGATCGGGCCCGTTGTACGTCTTCCCGGGTTTGTTGCGAAGCTAAGGTATCGCCAACCGACTTGCTGGCCAGATGATTGAGGTGGGCTTCGAGTGTGTCCTGAGGGGTAACGACCAGCGTGATACACAGAATGGTTTCTTCTGGCATTTGATCGAAGAGAGCGTTGGTGGCATCGCCGCCTTTGGAGGTTTCTCCTGTCAGATGCCCCGTGGTGGGTGCGGTACGGAGCCGATCCAGCGCGACTACGCGGTGCGGCATTTCATCGAAGTACCAGAGCCCTTGATCAACGTCGGACCTAGGTTGTTCGAAGAACAAGCGCTGTGCAAAGTCAGTACCGCTGGCGAGTTCTAGCTCATCGTCCGGGCCGCCTTCTGGCAATGCAGTTAGCTCGTAAAAAGTTTTGCGTGCCTCTGGCGTATCGCCCAATAGTCGTGGTCTGGGGTTGAACCATCGCAGTAGCCAATTGTGAATACCAGCGCTGTTCATGCGTCGAGATTTCACGCCAGCATTACAAAGCCCCGCAGTCAGGCGATCACAGATCGTATTGAGGGCCTGCTCGCTGGATTGTCCGCGACGTGACGGTGTGCCTTTGCTCCGGCGATACACCACCAACCGTACTCGACGTGTTTGTCCGCGCCATGGGAGCTTGGTCACAGCAGTGTCTTCGAACAAGCCGCCTGGTTTGGAAATGGCCTGTAGATGCTGTTCGAACATCTGTAGGTAGTAGTCGGTGAAAGCCGTACCTTGAGCACGAGGCTGTAGGTAGGCCTTAAGGGTGCTCATGTAGTCGTCCCAGTTGGTTTCGTCCTTGGCATAGAGCTGAACAACCCAGGGTTGGCCCTCCAGTTCGTCAAAGCTGTCCTGCAGAGCGTTTTCCAGAGCATCCCTGGCGGTTGTTAACCAGCCTGATTCTCGGCCTTCGGTCCCGACCGGCGTAAGGTCAAAAAACGCGGCTACAGATTCACCGTCCTCAAGCAGCAAGCATTGGGACTCAGGTAGAAACTCAACCCAGGGCAACATGTCGACGAAGCTTGGTGTCTTTGCGTAAAGGGCTTGTTCATCGGCTTTTGTGCAGTGGCGGTTCTTCGGGCGGTTCCATGCGCCAGGTTCAGGTAATCCGTGTACTGCGAGCTTCTCAACGTGTGCTTGCCATTGATCCCTATCTGACTGCTTCATCAGTATTCCTCCGTACGCTCACCAGGCATGGCGTATTGCACACGTTGATAGAACGGGAAGACGGTGCTGTAGCCTGGCACAGGGACGGGGTCAGAGCCCGCTAGATGGGGGAAGACGTACATCACCAGGTCAGGATTAGGTAGGCGTTTGAATTGGCTATCGATCTCGTTTTCTGCTGTGCGGGTGTAGGCAGTTAGATCCTTGGGCACCTCGTTCAGTGAGCGGTGCAATGTTGAGCGTGCTGGATTCAGTTGGCGATCGGCGCTGCTTTGTGGCGTGTAACCGTTACTGGCGTCCCATATGTCCACCATGGTCCGTTGGCCATGAGGCAGCAGTTTGTCTTTATCGGTCGTGCAACCGCTGACGGCGAGCATGCTGAAAAGAATCAGAGGCCAGGTGTTAATCGAGCGCGGATACATGTGCACCTCCAGAAGTGTGCCGAACCTTGCGGCCCAAGGTTTCGTAGTCAATTTCCAATTGCCGGTCCAGGTGCACAGCCACTTGTGCGCCGGGTTGCACGTAGATGGCTGCAAAGGCTTGGCCGTAGAGATTGTTGACCCAGTCGCCAATGTCCTTCACGCCACCCGAGAGGATGGTGCTGACCGCATCGCTACCGGCGGTCCCGGTACCCACAGGTGCTCCGCTTGCGCTGAAGAGCGTGTTTGAGACCTGTTGATCAGCCCCCAGCAATTTGGCAACGCCGGCGCCGGCGGAGGTGATCAGGCTTTTGGTACCCAGGTACTGTTCTGCGTTGGAGCGCCGCTCCCCCGAAATGCAGGGAATGCCGTAAGGATCACTGAGCCAACCAATGCCGCCCTGGATCTTGTCCAGTTGAGCGCTGCTGGTTTGTCCGGAGCTTTGACGGTTAGTCAGCTTCTGCGGAGTGGGCACCGTGCGGATACGCCCGTCGTTAAATACAAAGGTCATGCTGGAGATCTGTCCGCGCACGCAGGACAGCGTCCAATCACCAGCAGCCGTACCGCTGATAACCGCTCCTGCAACGTCGGGTAGATCTATGCCGTTAGCAGTCAGATTGTCGGGGCCGATGAGGACCTTGAAGGGGTAGGGGTCGTTTACCACACCATCGACAGGTACTCGACCGATCAGAGCGGTCATTGTGATGGAGCCAGTGAGGGTGCTGTTCTCAGGCAGGGTATAGACAGGCCTGGCGGTGTCCTTTTCGTCGGTCGTTTTGATATTTCGCCCGACCGCGCCGGTGCTTGCTTTCAGCTCGCGCTGCCCTCGATTGATCTCATCGTTGAACGCATCCGGGAAATTGAATCCGGAGGCGGGCTTCTTGGTGCCACTGGGTATAGGTTTACCTTGTGCATCGACCGCGGTTGCATCCTGAGGATCGATCCAGATCAGATCGCTTTGGCCTTTAGGGAACTGATCGCCATCTCCCGGTTGCAATCCCAGGCCAATGGGGAGGTCAGTGTTGCGGTTATTCAAAAGGTCGGTGGAGAGGCGTTGCTTGATCTCATCGAGCAGGCTCTGAGTTTCTTGCTCGTTCAAACGACGTGGTCCTTTGGATTCAGCCTTATCCAACTCAACGTTCAGCGCCTGCTGAATACGCTGATCAATCTCACTGTCACGTTGGCGTAGTCGAGCGTTTTCTTCTTGCTGACTCTTGTTATCCGAAAGCAGCGTTTTCAACTCTGTGCGCATGGCTTTGGTCTGGGCAACCAAGGTCGCCACAGTGTCGTGTGGGGTATCGCCTTCAATGCCCAGCTGTTTCATCTCATCCTGTGTCAGTTGAGGAGCGGTCAGTTTGTCGGCCGATGATGAGGGCGTTTTGCTGGAGCAAGCTTTGAAGGTGCCTAAAACCACCAGCAATACCAGCACCAGAACTAACCACTTGAGCAGCCCATTACTCTTCATGGGCACCTCCGGAGACGGGGGCCATGTTGATGCCGGCATCAATCCGGCTGATAGCGGGGGGCAAAGCGTTAGCCAAGTCTTTCGCCCTCGTCACGAGATACACAACGGTGGTGTCCGTGGTGAGCCCAGAGGGGCCCAGGTTTGGGTGTTGAAAGGTGGCCGTGAGGAAGTCGCCTTGCAGGGCACGTGGGTCTAGGTTCAGTGTTTGTTCTGAGGTGTTGCGCAGTTTGACGGCCGTCACGATGTGATCGTCCAACTGCCATGCTCCTAGAAGCGTTGAGACTATCGGTTGAGTGGGGAGCAGCAGGCTGAGATCGAGCTCGCGTCGTTGCTTGATCTGGGTGACACCCGAGAGAGGCTCAAGGGTGCGTAGCGGCGCATACAGGCTCTGAGCCGCGTAACGTGTCAGCACGACAGGTAAAGGCGAACCGCGCGGATCCGAGGCTGTTTGCGAAGGTGTATCGCCAGTTGAGCCAGCTCCTAATCCCGATGAAGCTGAGTCGTCTTGGGAGCGGTGGGAAGCAGTTGCTGCTTTGACGATCTTGACCGGTTCAAGAGACGGTTGATCGTCAGCGGCCGTGGCGGCAATGTCGATGAGGATGATTTCGCCTGAGCGCACGTCCTGCAGCTGCAATCGGGTAGGCGCGATCGGCGCCGATGCCCTTAGATACAGGGCGCCGCCGGTACTCTGAATACGCAAAGCGTCGGTCAATGTGCGCGGGACACCCACTCTGACATTTCGGTCGATGAAGATGATGCGCTCTTGGCCAACATGCAATGGCACGGCCAGAGGTAACCGTTCCCAGTGCATGATTTCGACGGCATGAGCGGCTGCACAGCCCAGCCAGACGGGCAGGGCGAAACAGAGTCGGCGCATTACTGGCCTCCTTGCTTGCTTATGGTTTTGGTGGGTGTGGAGGGGAGGAGGGCGATGCGTTGCGGCGTCGAGCTGTAACAATCCAGCGCCAAGCCGAAGGGGTTCTTTTCCGGGTCGATGTCTTTACGCACTACCTTAAGTGGGTAGCGCACGAAGGCTTGTTTAACGCGTTCTGAGCCGTAGAACTCTTCTGTGGCCAGGTCCAGGTTGACTAGCCACTGATCGCGTCCTTGTACCTGCACGCGTAATTCAGGGTTATCCCCATACCCGCGCTCTGGGATTTCGAAAACGCTGCGCGTGCGACCGCGCAGCTCACTCGCGGTTAGACGTTTCTGGTAGTCGACCTCCAGTTCGGCCTTGCAGCTAGGTGTCAGATAGGCACTGAGCTTGTAGAGGGTGCGCGGATAGTCTTTCTCGCCATCAGTGGGCCAACGGTTCAGTTGTTGAAAGATGTAGACACTGAAGGTGTACACCGACTCTGGCGGTACTTCCCACCATTTGCGTGTGCTGCCAGAGCGCAAGTCGGGCGGGTTATGAATGGTCAGGTTTCTGGGAGCGTCCCACCACCCGAGTCCCATTAACACTGCGATGCCAAATAGCAAGCCACAGCCGGCACGTAAGGTTTTGATGTGGCACTCAAGGCGAACCACTTCGTTCTTGAAGCGGCTCATGGGCGGCAGCTCCTGCGCGTGCTCCAGCGGCCTGAGCGGGTAACCAGGTCATCGCCACCGGTCCAGCCCGTCAGCAGGGGCCACCGGGTGGCAATGAACCATTGCATCTGCCTGTAGAGCCAGGTTTCGGGTTTGCCGCGCTTGTGACGGCGCAGCAGCTTTCCTCCGATGAACAAGCCCAGGCCTATACAGAGCATCATCATCGTTGGAGCCAAAGCGATGCTTTGAAAAAGCACTGCGGCAGCAACACCAAACCCAAAGCCCGTGAGCCCCGCACAGGCCACCGTGATCCACATCTCATCAGCGGTTAAGCCAAGCACGATGACGGGTTGGCGATTAAGGCGTGTTGGCAGAAAGCGCAACGTCCCGTCTGGAAGGTGAAGATCTTGATCTTGTTTCATGGGGCTCCTGCCTCACAACACGCCAGTGCCTTTGGTCAGCAGCCAGATGATGATTACCAGGAGAAGAGCGCCCACGCCGCAGGTGAGGCCAAATTGCCCCCAAGTCTTTTTGCCGCTTTGCACTTCGGAGTAAGAGCCATAGGCGTGGTAGGCAACCCCGCAGAAAGCAGCGGCAGCAATGGCCAAGGTGCGGATTTCGGTGAACGTGACCGAGCGTTTC
>NZ_CP022960.1:5824377-5861443 GCF_002269425.1 Pseudomonas sp. NS1(2017) | reverse complement strand
GAAACGGCCGGTCACAGTGCTCCGAAATCCGCAGTTGAATTTTAACGCTACCACCGCCCAGTCGATTAGTTGTGTGGGAAATTTCCCTTTATTTTTGGGAATGGTCCTATATATCGAGCGTTGCCATCCCAGTAGAGTCTTCTTGTCTGCCCATCTCTAGGAAATTGTTTTTAAGGGCGATCTTGCTGCGTTTGAGGTGCGGTGAATGTGCAATGGCATTCACTCTTGGATCACGTATCGGTATGTGAACAAAGTACAATTAATTGACGCCATCAAATTGCCATCATATCATCGCCGCTCAATGATGGCTCTGTGCCATGTAGAGGGATCTATAAATGTGGCGTTTGGTACGCCGGACCGGGCTCGGCCTGCTGTCCGCTTTTTTTTGCCTGAGCGCAGCCGGATGGGCTCAAGCTGCCGACCTGCAGAACACGCCAGGTGTCACCGACCTGATTCGTGACCGCCAGGATCGTTTGCTCGAAGAGCAGCAGCGTCGTCTCGAAGAACTCAAGGACTTGCCGGGCAAAGCAGCCGCGCCTGCCAAGCCAACAGCGCCCGTCGACACCCGCTGCTTTCCCATCAAGACCCTCGAAGTTTCCGGTGCCGACGCGCTCTCTGAAAGCGAACGTCACGCGCTGATCCAGCCCTACATCGGCCAGTGCCTTGGCGTGCCGCAACTCAATGAGGTGCTCAAGGCCATCACTGACCGCTACCTGGCCAAAGGACTGGTCACCAGCCGCGCCTACTTGCCACAACAAGACCTCTCCAGCGGCGTGCTCAAGATCCAGGTAGTCGAAGGCAAGCTGGAAGGGTTGAAGGGCGCGCAGGGCAGTGGCATTACTGAGCGCCAACTCGCGATGAGCTTTCCGGGTCAACAGGGTGAATTGCTCAACCTGCGCGAAATCGAGCAGATGGTCGACCAGTTGAACCGGCTGCCGTCGAACCAGGCGCAGATGGAACTGGCACCGGGTAAAGAGGTGGGTGGCAGCGATGTACTGGTCAAAAACACCCCGCAAAAGCCCTGGCGCGTTGGGCTGTCACGCCATAACGGCGGTCAGCGCAGCACCGGTGAGCAGCAATGGGGCGCCAGTCTCGATTGGGATAATCCGCTTGGCCTGGCCGACCAGCTTTCCTTGCGTGGCGGCCATGATGCCGTCAGCGATCACCAGAAAACCTCGCGCAACTCGATGCTCAATTACAACCTGCCGTTTGGCTGGTGGAACCTCAATTACAGCTACAGCGAGTCCGAATACCGCTCCCTGGCCCAGGCCAACAACTTCAACTTCAAGCAGTCGGGCGACAGCCAGAGCCATCAGTTGCGCCTGGAGCGAGTCATTCATCGCGACGCGCTGAGCAAAACCTCCCTCAGCACTGGCGTGGCTTACCTGCGCACCAACAATTTCATTGAAGACAGCAAACTCGCCCTGAGCAGCAACCGTCTCAGCGAAGCGCAGTTCGGTATCAACCACGGCCGACGCATCGGCGGGTCATTCCTCAACATCGACCTGGGCATGCAGGACGGCATTGGCGCCTTCGACGCCCAGGCCAATCACAACCCACGACCAGGCCAGGCCGATGCGCGCTACCGCAAATACACCGCAACCGTGAGCTACCTGTACCCGTTCAAGCTGTGGGGCGAGTCGTTGAGTTTCAGCAGCCTGATGACCGGCCAGCGCAGCGAGGACGTGCTGTTCAGCCCCCAGCGCATAAGCCTCGGCGGGCAGTCGTCGATTCGTGGTTATAAAGATCAGATGCTCTCCGGCGACAGCGGCGGCTATTGGCGCAACGACCTGCGCTGGAGCCGCCCGGTGACCTGGGCCTGGCTGCAACCCGTGCTGACCGAATACGGCACCAGCCTCGGCTACGACCAGGGCGTGATCCGCCATGGTCGCTACAACGCCGAGCAGCATGGGCGCATGAGCAGCAATTCCCTGGAACTGTTTGCACGCGGCAAGAACGTCGCGGCCACGGTGACCTTTGCACACTCTTTGGAACGACCGGACCCGATCACGGAACGTGAAGCGCCGATCTATTTCCGCATGGATTTCTTCCTTTAAATTTTTACCGCCCTCTGGGCATCGAGACATGACATGGATGTTCGCCAGTTCGCCTTCCTTGCGCGCCAGCCTTCTGCAGCCGTAAAAAACCGGTCCACCTTCCTGGGCCTGCCCAAGCGCGGGTTGGCATTGGTACTGGCCAACGCCATGTTCTGGCAGCCGCTGCTGGCTCAGGCGGACGGCATTGCAGTGAGCGGGCCGGGTACCACGCTCGGGCAAGCGGGCAACGGCGTACCGATTGTCAATATTGCCGCGCCCAACGCCAACGGGCTGTCACACAACCAATTCCACGACTACAACGTCGGTGCCAACGGCGTCATCCTCAACAATGCCACCGACCGTACGCAGTCCACCCAACTCGGCGGGATCATCGTCGGCAACCCGAATTTCCATGGCAGCGCCGCCAGCGTCATCCTCAATGAGGTCAATGGCGGTAGCCCCAGCCAACTGCGTGGCTACACCGAAGTAGCCGGGCAGTCCGCACATGTAATCGTGGCCAACCCTTACGGCATCAGCTGCAACGGCTGCGGCTTTATCAACACCCCACAAGCCACACTCACCACGGGCAAGGCGGTCATCGAAAACGGCCAGATCAGCCGCTATCAAGTGGACAAGGGCAACGTGTCCATTGAAGGCACTGGCCTGAATGCCAGCAACGTCGACCAGTTCGAAATCATCACCCGCGCCACCACCATCAACGCGCAGATCCAGGCTAAAAAGCTCACCATCGTGGCAGGGCGCAACGATGTGGACGCGCGCACCTTGAATGCGACGGCGCGTGCGGCGGACGGTAGCAAGGCGCCGGATCTGGCGATTGACTCGTCGGCGTTGGGCGGCATGTACGTGGGGGCGGTGAAGCTGGTTGGGACCGAAGCAGGCGTCGGCGTAAAGCTGTCCGGGGACATGGTTGCCGGTGGCGATATCCAGATTGACGCGGCGGGTAACGTGGTCATGGGCCAAACCTCAGCCGGTACGGCAGTGGCGGTCAAAGCGGCCAGCGTAGAGGCCAAAGACGCGGTGTATGCCGGTACTGACTTGTCGGTGAACACTCAAGGCGCACTGACCAATCAGAAAACCCTGGCGGCCAAAGACAGCATCACACTGGACGCCGGTGGGCGGTTGACCAACAACGGAATTATCGAAGCCGGCGTCAACGCGGATAACAGCCGCAATGCCCAAGGCGATGTGCGCTTAAAAGCGCAAAGCATCGACAACACCGGCAAGACGGTGATCGCCAGCCGTGACTTGAGCATCAACACGGGCGAGCTGGCCAACCAGGGCGGCACGCTGAGTGCTCAGCGCGATGCACAACTGAATGCGTCGATTCTGGACAACCAGAATCAGGGCCGGATCCTTAGCGCAGGAAGCCTAGGTGTTACCGCTAGCCAACTGCTAAATCAAAACGGTCAACTGCTGGCAACTGAGGCCACGTTGGCTGTGGGCTCTCTGGGTAACGATGACGGTCAGATTCAGGGTGATAACGCTCTGTCGATCAAGGGCAGCGCCATTAGCAACCTTCGCGGCACTATTGCCGCCGGTAAGCGCCTCGACGTCACCAGCGCCGTGTTCGACAACACTGCTGGCAAGGTGATCAGTGACGGCCTATTGACCACTGTGATCGCGAGTCAATTGCTTAATCAGACTGGTTTGTTTGCCTCCAAGGGGGACGCGCGTCTCAGTCTGGGGAGTCTCGACAACCGTCAGGGCACCGTCGTCGCTAGCACGAACCTGAACTTGCAATTGAACGGTGTGCTGAATAACCAGCATGGCACCCTGCGCGGCGATAACCGCATGGATTTGAATGCAGGCCACGTGGACAACAGCGTGGGTGGTCGCATCAGTAGTGGCCAGGCATTAAATGCCAGTGTCAGCAGCCTTGATCAGCACAACGATGGTCGTCTTTTCGGTCAAGGTGATGTCAGCCTCGATCTGAATGGCGGTCATCTGAATAACCAGGGCGGTTTGATCCATGCACCAGGTGTATTGCTACTCAATAACTTGGCCAGCGTGGATAACCGAGGTGGCGAAATCTCCAGCGCCCAGGCGCTGGTTTTCAAGGCTGACAGCCTCGATAACCGCAACGGCAAACTGCTCAGTGAGCAAG
Source organism: Pseudomonas sp. NS1(2017) (assembly GCF_002269425.1). Taxonomy (NCBI): domain Bacteria; kingdom Pseudomonadati; phylum Pseudomonadota; class Gammaproteobacteria; order Pseudomonadales; family Pseudomonadaceae; genus Pseudomonas; species Pseudomonas sp. NS1(2017). The sequence continues at coordinate 5,857,282 of NZ_CP022960.1, read as the reverse complement.
GACTGCTGGTGCGTATCGCGCAGGCCCTGGACAACGCCAAGGGTCTGGTCGCTTCTACCGGGCTGGACCTGCAAGCCAACAGCCTGAATAACACGGACGGTAAACTCAGTGCGCGTAATGACCTAACTGCACGTGTCACGACAAGCCTGCTCAATGGCCAAGGCGAGATTCTCGGCGCTAACACCTTACTGACCGGTGCATCACTGGATAACGGTAACGGTTTGATCCAAGGCGACAAGCGCCTGACCCTTAAGCACACAGGCCTGACCAGCAACCGCAACGGGCGTATGGTCGCCGGGCAGGCATCGGACCTGAACGCTGCCAGCTTCGACAACACCGGCGGCACGTTCACCAGCGATGGCACGCTGAAGGCGTTGATCAACGGCCAATTGCTCAACCAGGCCGGGCTGTTTGCCTCCAGCGGCCTATTGCAGTTGACCGCCGCCAGTCTCGATAACCAGAACAACGGCCGCATCACCGGCAAGAGTGAGCTGGCGCTGACCGTTGGCCAACTCGATAACCGCAGCGGTTTACTCAACGCTGGCAAAACCATGACCTTGAAGGTCGACAGCCTGGACAACCGCGCGGGTGAAATGTCCAGCTTGACGGACCTGGCGCTCAACGGCAGTCAGTTGGATAACAGTGCCGGTGGCAAGGTACTCGCCAACGGCGATATTCAACTGAACCTCGACCGGCTGAACAACCAGTTCAAGGGCAACGTCTTTGCCAAGCGCAACCTGAACATAGTGCTCAACGGTCCGCTGTTGAATCAGCAAGGCACACTGCGCAGCGATGCGACCCTGACCCTGGACATGAACCACGGCGCACTCAACAACGCCGCAGGCCTGATTAACACCCCCGGTGCGTTGATACTCAAAAACCTTTCCACGGTCGCCAACCAGCAAGGCGAAATCTCCAGCGAGCACGCCTTCTCCCTGGCTGCGCAAAGCCTGGACAACAGCGAAGGCAAACTGCTCAGCGATCAAGCCCTGACCCTTAAGATTGACCAGGCCCTAGTCAACATCAAGGGCGTGATCGCCGCAGCCGGGCTCAATGCTCAGGCCGCGCGGTTGGACAACACGGAAGGCGTGCTCAACAGTTCAAAAGACCTGACCCTGGCGGTGGCCGGCGCATGGCTGAACACCGACGGCGAGGTGTCGAGTGCTGGCGCCAGCGTGATTGACGCCATGACCCTGAATAACCGCAATGGGCAGGTCTTGGGCGACGTCAGTCTCGCCCTGACGACCCGAGGCGCGCTGGCCAACCAAGGCGGTACGCTCGGTGCCGGGCAGCGGCTGCAAGTGACCGCGTCCAGTGTCGACAATAGTCAGTACGGCAGCCTGGTCAGCGATGGCAGTGTCACGGTGCAGGTAGGTGGGCTTCTGGATAACCAAGCCAAGGGTCGCGTGTTGTCCAAGGGCAACATGACTCTTCAGGCGGGCAGCTTCGACAACCGTGGCGGTGTGCTGAACAGCAAGCAGGCGCAGACCCTCACCGGGCAGTCCTTGAAAAACCAGGGCGGCCTGGTCAGTGCCGTTGGGCCGTTGCGCCTGACGTTGGACACGGCGGACAACACCAAGGGCCGTATCGCCAGCCAGGCTGATCTCGACGCTACGGTCGGCGTGCTGAACCAGCAGGGTGGGGAACTTGTTGCCCAGGGCAACCTGAGCCTTAGCGGCAACGACCTGGATAACCGCAATGGCGGCCTGGTAGGCGCGACAAAAGCGCTGAAACTCAATGTCGATCGCGTGGATAACCGCGTCGGGGAAATCTCCGGCCAGCTCAAGACCGAGATCAGCGGCCAGCGCCTGGACAACAGCGGCGGCAAGGTATTGGCCGGCACCGCACTGGAACTGGCGATGGTCGAGGTGATCAACCGGGCCAAGGGCCTGGTGTTCGCCCAGGATGTACACCTCAATGCTGCGAGCCTGGACAACACCGAAGGCACGCTTGCCGGTCAACGCTCGCTGGCGGTGCGACTGTCGGCCGGGCTGGACAACATGCGCGGCAAGATCAGCAGCGAAGGCGGCCTGCAACTGCACGCACAGCGGGTGGATAACAGCGGCGGCAGCCTGTCCAGTGCCGGTGACCTGACCCTTGCAAGTGACGGTGAGCTGCTCAACGTGGGCGGTGTGGTGGAGTCTGCGCAGGCGCTCAGTCTCACCAGCGCTGGCCTGAATAACAGCGCGCAAGGCCTGCTGAAAAGCCAGGGCGCTGCCACCCTGACTACCGGGCAATTTAACAACGGCCTTGGCGGCCGTGCGATCAGCGCCAACAGCCTCGACATCAAGGCCACTGACCTCAACAACGGCGGACGCATCGCCAGTACCGGCGCGCTGAATGCAAACCTTGCAAGCCTGACCCAGGCAAGTGGCAGCGAACTCTTCAGCAGCAGCCAGGTGAACCTGGACATGAATCACGGCGAGCTGGCCAACGCCGGGGTGATCAACGCACCGATCCTGGTGTTGAAAAACCTCGGCAACGTGAACAACCGCAATGGTGAAATCTCCAGCCAGAACGCCTTCACTCTCGCGGCACGCAGCCTGGATAACGGCAACGGTAAGTTGATCAGCAACCAGGCCCTGGACCTGCGCATCGAACAAGCCCTGGCCAATGCCAAGGGCCGCATCAGCGCGGTCGGCCTCAATGTGCACAGCGCCAGCCTGGACAACACCGACGGTCTGGTCAGCAGCCGTGGTGGCCTGGAGATCGGCGCTGACGGCCTGATCGACAACCAGCGCGGCAGCCTGATTGGCGACGGTGCCGTCCTGCTGACCGCCGCAAAACTGGACAACCGCGCGGGCGAAATAGCGGGAAAGGCCAAGGTCACTGTCAACGCCAATCGCATCGACAACCAGAAAGGTCAGTTGATCAGCACTGACACCCTGGCGCTTACGGGTGTCAATCTCGACAACCGCAATGGCCTGGTAGGCGCGACAAAAGCGCTGAAGCTGGACGTGGGCGACGTCGATAACCGCACCGGTGAGCTGACCAGCAACGCCGACCTGAGCATCACTGGCCAACGTCTGGACAACAGTGACGGCGGACAGGTGTTCGCAGCCGCAGGCTTGAGCGTGGCGGTGGATAACGTACTCAACCGTGCGCGCGGCCAATTGAATGGCCAGCGCCTGACACTGACGGGAACAACGCTGGACAACAGCGGTGGCAAGTTGCTCAGCCAGCAACCTTTGGTGGTGGACCTGGCAGGTGACCTCACCAACAACCAGGGCCTGCTGAGCAGCGAAGGCACGCTGGACGTCAAGGCGCGCAGCCTCGATAACACCAAGGGCAGTCTCTCCAGCGCGCAAGGCCTGAATGTGGTTGTCAGCGATAACCTGAACAACCTGAGCGGCGAACTGGTCACTGACGCTAACTTGGTGTTGCGCAGCGCCAACCTGGGCAACCAACAGGGCACCCTCAGTGGCAAAGGTCCGGTCTCGGTTACCACCGGCACCCTGAACAACCAGACCGGTCGCCTTAACAGTGGCGATACCTTGACCCTGGTCGCTGGCCAGGTAAACAACGGTGGCAGCATTGGTAGTGCCAAGGCACTGAACGCTACGGTGACTGGCCTTGACCAGCAGGCCGGCAAGCTCTTCAGCCAGGCCGGGTTGAGCCTGGACCTGGGCAGCGGTCAACTGAACAACCGTGGCGGGTTGATAAACACCAGTGGTCCACTACTGCTGAAAAACCTCACCACCGTCGATAACCAGGGCGGTGAAATCTCCAGCGACCAAGCCTTCACCCTGGCGGCACAAAGCCTGGATAACAGCAACGGCAAGCTGCTGAGCAACCAAGACCTGACACTGCGAATCGACCAGGCCCTGGCCAACATCAAGGGCCTGGTCGGCGCCACCAATCTCAAGGTACACGCAGGTTCCATAGGTAACCAAGGCGGTACATTGACCGGCCGAGGCGAACTGCAACTGACCAGCGACGGCCTGTTGAATAACCAAGCCGGCAATCTGTTGGGCGGTAGCCGCGTAATCCTCAACGCGATGGCGCTGGATAACACCGTCATTGGCTTGGTCAACAGCCAAGGCTCCCTCGATATTGCCACAGGCAACCTCAGCACTGGCAGCGGCGGTGAGGTGTCCGCCAAGGGCTCGATGGACTTGAAGCTCAGCGGCTTGACGCTGGGCGGCGGTCAAATCGTCGGCGCGCAGGGCGTGACCCTCGATTTGAACGGTGCTGAACTGGATAACCGTAACGGGCTGATTTCCGCCAAGGGCTCACTGACGCTGAACCGTGTGCACGCCATCAATAACCAGAATGGCGAACTCTCCACCCAGCAAAACCTGACGCTTAACCTCAATAGCCTGGATAACAGCGGCGGTAAGTTGATCAGCAGCCAATTGCTCTCTGTCAACGCAGGCACACTGCTCAACCAGAATGGATTGTTGTCCGGCTGGCAGGGATTGAGTGTTAGTGGCGACAGTCTCGACAACCGCAACAACGGCACGCTTTCCAGTCGCAACGGCGCGGTGGACGTGCGTCTTTCCGGCGCTCTGCTCAATACCTCTGCCGGCGCGGTGGCCAGTCAGGGACGGCTGGACCTCACTGCCGCCAGTCTCGACAACAGCGGCGGCATCCTCTCAAGTGGTGCGGGACAAAGCCTGACCGTCACCGGCCAGTTGAACAACCGCAACGCTGGCCTGATCGACAGCGGCGCCGAACTCGAGCTGCAGGCGGTCACTCTGGACAACCAGGGCGGTACAGTCAGCGCGCAAAAAGCCCTGGCCATCACCGCCACAGACCTCAACAACACCGGCGGTACCGTCGCCGGGAACGACCGCTTGACCCTTAACTTGCTGGGTTCGCTGAACAACACCAATGGCAAGTTGGCCAGCGCGGGCCCGCTGTCGCTACAGCGCGCGATGCAGATCAACAACCAGGGTGGCCAGATAGCCAGCCAAGGGTTGCTGACCTTACTGGCTGGCGGCCTGGACAACAGCCAGCTCGGCACTGTCGCCGGTAAAGGTCGTGTGGCGATCACCACCACTGGCATCCTGCAAAATGACGCCAAGGGCCTGATCTACAGTCAGGAAGCCGACCTGCAAATCAAGTCCGCAGGGCTCTCAAACGTTAGCGGCGTCGTGCAGGGCCAGAGCGGTACAAGCTTCGACGTCAGCGGCGATATCGATAACCAGGGCGGCAAGCTCCTGGCGCAAACTGGCGACACTGTGATCAGGGCCAACACCCTTAACAACCAGGGCGGTAGTGTGGCCAGCCTGGCCGGGGGAGTGGATGCCACATTAAGCGACAGTCTGCTCAATGGCGTTGGGCAAAGCAAAGGCGGGGTAGTGCAAGGCCAGCGTGTGAACCTGACAGCGCTTACCGTCGATAACCAGCAAGGTCGTATCGCCGCCCAGGACGGCGATGCTGTTATCACGGCCAATCAATTCCTCAACGCCTATGGTGGAGTGTATGCCAAGGGGGCGTTGCAAACCCATGGCACCTGGTTGGATAACAGCTTCGGGCAAATCTCCGCCAAGCGCATCGACCTCGGCGTCAGTGGGCAACTGAGCAACCACTCGGGGATTATCGAAAGCGAGGAGACACTGACTTTACAGGCTAATGACCTGGTCAATCAGGGCGGCCAGCTACGTGCCTTGGCGCGCATGGGCAAGACCCAGTTCCAGATCGGCAACCTGTTCGACAACCGCAATGGCGTAGTCGAAACCGCCAACACCAACCTGGGCCTGGCAGCCACTACCTTTCAGAACACCGGCGGCCAACTCCTGCACACCGGCGAGGGCGATTTTGATATCTCCCTGCCCAATGTCACGGGTGCCGGTGGCAGCATCGTGACCCGTGGCGGCCTGACCCTGAATGCTGACACTTGGACCAACAGCAGCGTCATCGAGGCAGGACGCCTCAATGTGAATGTCGGCACCTTCACCCAGACTGAGACTGGGCAGTTGCTGGCCTCTTCACGTCTGGAGGGCAAGGGCGGTCGCTGGATCAACAATGGCCTGATCGCCAGCGATGGTAGCCTGGCGCTGCAATTGACGGGTGGTTATGAGGGCAGCGGTCGAGTCAGCAGTGTAGGGGCGCTGGACCTCACGGCTGCACAATTGACCGTGGGGCAACTCGCGAGCATCGCCGGTGGAGGCAATAGCCGCATCGCTGTGAGCGGGACGCTGGCGAATGAAGGGCGGATCACCTCGGCTACGGACCTGAATGTATCCGCAGGCGCGATCAATAACAGCGGCACGCTGGGCAGCAACGTAAACCTGCGCCTGACCACACCTGCTTTGTTGAACCAGAACGGCCTGATTTTCAGCGGCGGCGACATGGCGCTGCGCACCGATACGTTCACCAATCGATTTGCCGATGTTTACGGCCTGGGGAATGTGAGCATTGCCAAGGATGACAACAACGGGCAGAGCACGTCGATCAACAATATTTCGGCGACGATCGAGAGTGGCGGGGATCTGAACCTGGCGGCTGCGCGCATTGAGAACCGTAAGGATGTGTTCAAGACCACGGGTGGTCAGGTATCCAGTTACATTGGTGTTCAGTGCAGCAGTTGTACGTCGATAGTTCCGAATCGTTCAGCTGATAGTTATCTGGTTTGGGTGCAAAACTTCAAATCGCAGATTATTGAAGATTCGGCATCGGCCACGATGACGGCCGGGCGCAATTTCTTCGTCACAGGCGGAGATTTGAGTAATAAGAACTCAACTCTCAGTGCGGGTGGCAACATCAATTTTGCCCTGCAAAACTTTACCAATGAAGGTGCGTCGGTGGGTGACTACAGCCTGCGTCGCTCATACTCCTACGGTGGTTTGCATCCCTACGATCTTTCGCGCTTCATGGTGACGGTCATGAACTACAACCGTGGTCATGACCCTTACTACAATGCGCCCGCCCCAAATATTCATGTTTGGACAGCCGATGGTACTGAGTCCATTGTTCGTGTGGGCCACCAGCGCAATGGTCGGGAGGATCGAGGTTCAACGGTTTATGGACCGTTGATTCTCAAAAACTCCGACAAAGGTGTAGACCCAGGCGTAGGGGCGGTAGATGGCCCTTGGGAAATGCTCACCACTCAGCCGTTTAATAACACCACCATTGGTTCCTCGAGCGCGGCAAATGCCGTCGTTCAGGCGGGTGGGGCGGTCAGCATCAATGCAACACAGCACCTGACCAACAGTGTTGTGCGCCAGAACGTTGCTGTAGCTGGCAACGGATCGCGTGTGGGCGCAACACAGGTCACCGGCAACACGGCGGTGATGGTTACGATCAACCGCGAGCTGCCACCCGGTCTCGCCCTGCAGCAAGTCAACCCGGTGGCTCTGCCAGGTTTCACCTTGCCTACCGGTAAAAACGGCTTGTTTCGCTTGAATGAACAAGCTGCGAACACTGGGCAGGTTAGCAGTGGCGACACTGACTCGCAGAGCTGGACGCTGGGCGGCGCCAACGTAGGCTTGGTGCAGCGCCAGCAACCATCGTCCGGCGCCTCCGGCCGTACGCTCCAGGTCAGTAATGCAGCGCAAGCCGTAGCAGGTGTCCATCAAGTCGCGCTGACTGTCCGCGAAGCCGGGGCCGTCAGTGGCAGTGCCAGTACGATTAGCGTCGCCGGCAATACCGATAGCGGTGCATTGCCGCCCGGCCGTACCACAGGGATTGAAATCAGCCACGGTGATGCGGCCAACACGCAGGTTTCAAGGCCGGACCTAGGCTTGCCTGTATTGACACCTGCTGCCCGTGATACGAACGGTGCGCTTGATGGCTCCATCGCGTCCAATACCGGCGCCGCTATCAACATTCCAATACTCACCCCGCTGGCACAAGGCAGCACTGAACCTGGGGCAGCGCAACCCATTAATCGCGTCCAAGGCTTGCCCAGCAGCAGCGCCGCATCGCAACCACATAAATACCTGATCGAAACCAACCCCGCACTGACCGACCTGAAGCAATTCACGAGTTCGGACTACCTGCTCGCTGGCCTCGGCTACAACCCTGACGAGAGCGCCAAGCGCCTCGGAGACGGCCTGTATGAACAGCGCCTGATTCAGCAAGCCGTGGTCGCCCGTACCGGTCAGCGCTTCCTCGACGGCCAGACCTCGGACGATGCACTGTTCCGACACCTGATGGATAACGCCATCCGCAGCAAGCAAAGCCTGGATCTATCAGTGGGTGTGTCGTTGACCGGCGAACAGGTCGCGGCGTTGACCCACGACATCGTATGGTTGGAAGAGCATGAAGTCGCTGGAGAGAGGGTGTTGGTGCCGGTACTTTACTTGGCCAATGCTGATCAGCGTCTGAAATCGAACGGAGCATTGATCGCTGGTCAGGATGTCAGCTTGATCGCCGGTAAGGACCTCATCAACGCAGGCACCTTGCGTGCCAGTAACAATCTTTCGGCGGCCGCGGGCAATGACATGGTCAACAGTGGCCGGATTGAGGCGGGCAACCGTTTGGACCTGTTGGCAGGCAACAATATCGTCAACCAGTCCGGCGGTGTGATCGCTGGGCGCGACGTAACACTGACTGCGACGAAGGGTGATGTCGTCAATGAACGTAGCCTCAACGGCTTTGGCACGGGCAATCGCAATTACTACGGTGACTCGGCACATATTGAAGCCGCAAACGCACTATCCATTATGGCCGGGCGGGATGTTACCAACAGCGGTAGCTTGCTTAAGAGCGGTGGCGATACAACGATCAACGCTGGGCGTGATATCAACATAGTTTCAACCGAGACGCGTGATTCGGGGAATAGCGGTATGGGTGCGCGCTCCTCATCTGTTTCTCAGATCGGCTCTACTGTTGATATTGGTAAAGACCTACGTCTGACGTCCGGGCGTGATGTAAGCGTCGTTGCCAGCAGAATCGAAGTTAAGCGCGACCTTGCCATTGCTGCAACTGGAGACCTGAGTATTTCGTCTGCAGCGGATGAGGAGCATTCCTCGAGTAAAACCAAAAAAGTAACTCGCTCGGAGGACCACATCAGTCAGGTTTCCAGCGTGCTGACAGCCGGTGGTGACGTGTCATTGCGCGCCGGCAAAGACCTTGAATTGACGGCCAGTCGAGTCGCTGGCGGCGGCAATGTGGCGCTCGAGGCGCAGCGTGATCTCAGCATCCTGTCAGCGCTGGATGAAGACGCTTCGTTCTATTCGAAGAAGAGCAAAGGCTCGTTCGGCCGCAGTAAAAGCGAGCAACGCGAAAGTTACGACAGCACCAACGTGGCGTCCGTTGTCGAGGCAGGTAAAGACCTGACCGTCAATGCCAGCAAGAAAGCCGACGGTGGCATGAACATCGAAGGTGGGCGTGATGTCACCGTGATCGGCAGCCAGTTGAAGGCCGGTGGCGACATGCTGCTGGGCGCCACGGGCGACATCGCAGTGCTGTCAGGTGTTGAAGAGCATGGCTCTTACAGCAAGAAGACCAAGTCCGGGTTCCTAGGGCTTTCCAAGAGTGGTAAGAGTCAGCTGAAAACGACGGCCAGCCAGGTGGGTAGTGAGCTCGAGGCAGGTAATGACGTGGTCGTGGCTGCGGGTAATGACATTCGCTTGCGGGCGAGTGAGATCAATGCCGAGAACGATGCTGAGTTGAGAGCCGGTCTGGTAAAGGATACAGGTGACATCAACTTGGTGTCGGCCAATGACACGGCTTATAGCCGTAGTGAGAAGTACGAGAAGAAAACCGGTTCGATATCAGGTGGATTCATCGCGATTTCCTCGGCCAAGAAAGCCGGGCAAGAAGCCCAGAGCAGCACCAGCGTTGGTAGCCAAGTCATGGCAGACCGCGATGCGACGCTGCAGGCCGAGCGCGATATCAATTTGGTGGGCAGTGGTATCAATGCCGGGCGTGACGTAAGCCTGAATGCGGGGCGCGACGTTAATGTGGTGGCTGCGCAAAACGCTAAGAGCGAGCACGAGTGGGCCAAATCCAAACAAACAGGGATTGGTGTGTCCAGTGATGCCAACGGCGTCACCTTCTTCGCCGGTACCGACCGTAGCGCCGAGAAGAACCGGCTAGAACAACAGACTGCGGCCGCGAGCCAGATCAAGGCAGGTGAAAACCTCGCAATCATTGCCAAGCGCGACATCAATCAACGTGGTTCTGATTTGGCGGCTGACAACGATATTGACCTGAAGGCTGGGCGCAATATCAATATTGATGCCGCTCGTGAGCGGTTGTTGGTAGAGGAGCAACGAGAGAAAGAACGCAATGGTTTGAGCGTCGCGATCAATCATAACTTTGGAAGCACAAAAGACGCAGTTAACGGAGCGGGGAAAGGTGAAGACGGCGTCAGCAAGGGGTCGAGCACACTGAAGGCGGTGGACTCGGTCAGTCATTTTTTTGCTGGCGCCACGCCTGACATCAAGTTTGGCAACAGCAAGCAGACTGTCACTGAACAAACGGTTGAACTGACGAGCCGGTCTTCGACCTTGACTGCGGGCAATGACGTCAACCTGTCCGCCGGTAATGACGTAACGGTTATTGGCGGCCAGTTAGGCGCTGGGCGTGACATCAACGTTAAGGGACGCGACGTTACATTTGATGTTGCCAAAGGCGGAGTTGCCGATGACAGCCAGGAAAATCAGAGTTGGAGCGGCTTTCATGGCAGTGTCTCAAACGGTTTCAGGGTTGGTGCTGGGGGTAGTCACGGTGTCGCCAACGAGGATCGTGAAGCGCAATTGTCCACTGCAACTGAGTTGGACGCCGGGCGGAACATTAACCTGAAAGCTACGAACGACCTCAACTTGATAGGCACTCAAGCAAAGGCGGGGCGCGATATCAACCTGAGTGCCGCCAATGATCTGAATATTATTGCCGCTCAGAACAACACCACACGAGACAGCACTAGAAGCAGCGGCGGCGGCGAGGCCGGGATTGCAGTACAGGATGGAGCTTTTGGCTTCTATGCCAGTGTCAACCTCGGCAAAGGCAATCTAGAGCGTGAGGGCGTTAGCCAGCAGGAAGCCTATCTCTATGCTGGGGAGCGTCTAGGGTTTGAAAGTGGCAGAGACACTAACGTTGCCGGTGCCCAAGTGCGTGGAGACAGTGTGGTTGGGCGTGTGGGTAGAGACTTGAATGTTTCTTCGGTGGCGGATACAGGCAAGGTTAAAGGTAATGAGTTTGACCTGAGTGCGACGGTAACGGTTGGGTTTGGTTTCAGTATGAGTGGCTCTTTGGGCTACGGCCAAACCAACGGAAAGTCTAACTGGATCGAGGACCAGACACGCATTAGCGGCGCCAATGTCGTCGATATCCGCACAGAGAAACACACTCAGCTTGATGGTGCTCTGATTGCTTCCGACACCGGAAAACTCAAGCTCGACACTGAAACACTTGGCTTTTCCGACATTGCCGGGCAAGACAAGGAACACGGTTACTACCTCAATGTGGGCGGCTCTTATAAGGAGGGCGGTGGGGCTTCGCAGGATCCAAGTCAGGTCGGTAAAGGAAAGGGCGACGAAAATGGTTGGAGTGTTAACGGTTGGCAGTATGACAAGGACCGTGAGCAAACCGTTCGTGCAACAGTGGGTGCTGGCGACGTTGTCGTGCGTGCGGACGAGAAGAACGGGACTGACTCGGCAGCAGGTCTGAACCGTGACGTTACCAAAGCCTATGAGATTACTCGCGATAAGGAATCGCGCACTGATCTTTATGTGACCAGCTCTTCGATTAACGACGTCCTGCACCCTATTGAGACCGGCAAAGACTGGGCTCAGGGCGCTGCTGAGTGGGACAAAAGAAGCCTCGCTAACTGGAACGTTGCGATGACGGGCATGAACGCCGTCATCAACAAGGTCGAGGTCGCACTTGGGCGTCCGATGGATCCAGGGGCTCAAGCAATAACGGGGAAAGAGCTGGCCGAGAGTGTTTATCAGGCGCTGATTTTTTCTGGGAAAAGCCGTTCTCAAGCAATGGCCATGATGAGCGATCCTGCGTTCCAGGAGGGTGTGCTCAAGCAGCTTGATGAAATCATGCATGTTAACGACGCTGACCTGAAGGCGGCAAAGGCCGACGTCCAGCCTGGACTTGATCAATACCTGAAGTCGTCTACTGAACTGGACATCACGACTGTTGAGGGTAAGAGGACGGCGCTGCAAAAGACATTGACGTTTGCCGGAAAATTGAACGATTACGTTAAGGCCAACCCTGAAAAAGCTGAAGCTGTTGCCTATGTGATGGCATTATCTCAAGGGCCGAAGGGCGTTTTGAGCTTGTTGGTAGGCGAAGTCGTTAATAGTACTTTTGCAGGTCAAGAGTTTGTTGAAAAGGTCGAAGAGTTTAAGGCTAATGCCGCTCTCGCACTTGCCAATTACATGTTGGGTGCTGAAAAACCAGACGAACAGCTTAAGCCCTCGAAAAAAGATGATGAGTCTCTAATCGGTGGTGGAAGGCTGATCTTAGATCTCCTGAGCAGTGGGCCGCCCGGGCGCGCGAAGAAAGAGACTCACATTACCTCTGGCGGCAGCTCGGTGAATGATCATCGTCGTGGGGAGAAGGCGGGCAAAACCGAGAAGGAGAAGGTTGAGAAAGAGAAAGCCGAGAAGGAGAAGGCTGAGAGGGAGAAGGCCGAGAAGGAGAGGGCTGAGAAGGAGAGGGCTGAGAAGGAGAAAGCCGAGAAGGAGAAGGCTGAGAAGGAGAATGCAGAGAAAAATCCGGCAAGCTTGAGCCCATCAGAGCTTAAGGTTTTGGCTTCAAAGATTACTGTTCCTGTAGATTTTGATGGGCATATACTGCGTGCTGAATTGAAAAGTAACGGTAAAGTGGTTGGTGGGCATTCAACTGCTACAGGAGATGTACGGGTAAAGAGCGTAGAAGTTCCGCCAAACGCTCAGGGCGTTTATGTCGCTAAAATTGAGATGGAGGATCCTCTGAATCCCGGGAGTTATTTACCAAAAAGTGGTAATGGCAAATCTACGATGTTTCCAGATTCATGGACCTCGGATAGGATAAAAGTCGAAGTCGATATGGCGTTCAAAAACAAGCAGGTGTCCGGAGATACTTGGACTGGAACAACGCCTAGCGGTGTAAAGGTCAAAGGGTATTTGAGCCCTAAAACTACCGTATATCCATTAATGTAAGGGCTGGAATGAAAATTAACTTTTATTTGGAAGAGTCAATGGGTGATCCAACTCCCTGGTGCAGCACGGATGTGGGAGGGCCAAATGACGTTGATCTTCTTGCGTGTCTTTTGCTTGACGATGGAGGACTACCTCTGGGTTGCACTATTTCTTGGCTGGATGAGGGGTTGAGTAGGATACTCTCAGTGAAAAACGCCGAGAAAGACTTCACTGATTGGGTGCGTGAAACTTGGGCAGCTGATATTTCAATAAGTGAGGTTAAAATCTACTCGCTTCATGATGAAGAGTTCGCAGTTACAATTAGTTTGGATGACTTTGAAAAGGCTTTGTTAGGTTGGAGAAAGTTTGTTGTGTCATTTCAGCAGGGAGAGAAGTTTGTAGGGTGAGGTATCCATAAGGGCGTTGAGAAAGTCTGCTTGCTCGAGCGTACGAATTCGATGCTCAAGCAAAGGAAACGGGACGGATTTATATAAGTGGTGTACCCAGTGCAGTGCAGAAAAATAAATCTGGCCCATCTGCTAGGTGAGCAAGCATCAAAAGTTGACGCGGGATTTGAAATAGGTTTAACCCTGTTTCAGGATTAAATAATGTCGTGATTGTATAAGTGCTTGCGAGAGAAGGAGGAGTTGTAGTGAAATCTAGTATGTTGTTGGTTTTGTTTTTTCTTTTGTCCGGCTGCGTAACCAATCAACTGCACTTCGCGGCCTACACCACAGATGCAGAACTGTCTGCGATCAAAAACAAAACTATTCACTCAACGATAACCAGCCTATCTGGCGATGAACGCTGCGCTCCCTGTTCCGAGCGTAGTAAGGTGGTGTGGCATGCGGCCAACTATAACGTGGGCCTGTACGAGGGTTTCGCTAATATCCCAGTCACCGATTGGTCTGAGTTCACCAAAAGGTCTATCGGGTCTGATGCAGATGCGAGCATAAAAACCAGAGTCGAGATCGACCGGATTTTTGTCAAAACGTGGAACAGTCCTGATTATTATGCGTGCGAAGCGAGTCTCTCGGTGTATATCGGGACGGCTAAATATACCGGGCAGTCGCGTGTGAAAATAAAGAGGGCAGGCCAAGAGTTGGTTAGTCAGGATCTAGCCTATCTTAAGTCCGAAACACTAAATGCTGTTAGTCTTGCGTTGAAGGCTGCTTACATCGATGCCTTTAGCCGCATTGAAAAAGCTCCGCGCTAAAGTAGCGAAAAGCGGCAAAAGCTACTGTGGCGGCTACATTGGTCAGGAAGTTAAGTGAGGCATAAAGGTTACTCGGTAGCTGACAGAGGGCGCCTCCTTTTCCTACAGGTCATTGCTTTGCCCGGCTTTGACAAGCCACCCCAACCCGACTAACTTTCCTGGCGTGACGCATTCATGCGACCCACGCTATGCAGCTAACCTATTTTCTGCGCCACATTTCGTCGTGGCCCCAGTGCGCCTAACAGCTAGCAAGTGACTGTTAATCATTGGGTCCCTGGTTCGAGTCCAGGTCGTGGAGCCAGCTAGCGACATAAAGAGAAGCCTGCAGCGATGCAGGCTTTTTTTGTCCTGGATTTCTCTAGACGCTAAACCCTGGCCCCTCCACGTGATACACCTGCGGTTCCTCCGAAAAAAACGCCTCCAGACCCAACATGAACGCCTGATGATCCTCACTCGCTTCGAACCCCGGCGTGTGATCCTCAAGCGATTCCCAGCGCACGATCAGATTGAATCGCTCAGGTGTTTCGATCCCTTGCGCGAGCATGTGGCCCTGGTAGCCTTTCGCGCGGGCGAGCAATGGTGCGACCTGCGCAAAGGCCTGCCGGAACGCATCCATGTGTTGTTTGTGAACGGGAAGCAGGGCGATCTCGTAAATCATGGCGTGGCTCCTTCAATCGGCTCGACAGCAATCGCAATCTTCCCTTGGATGCCGTTGTTGCGGCTTTCCAGTCGCGCATGGGCGAGTCCGATGTCGGCCAGTGCATAGACGGCGCCAACGTGAGGGCGCAGTTGGCCTTGCGCAACCAAGCTGCTCAACTCATCCAGCTTGCCGCGGTTTTGCCGGGTGAATACGAAGTGATAACTCGCATTCTTGCCCCAGGCCTGGACCAGGTTCTGTGGCTGGGCAATGTCCACGATCGAGACCACACGGCCCAGTTGTGCGAGGGCGTCGGGGCTGCGCGACAGGGTGTTGCCGCCAATGGTGTCGAACACCACATCGACGCCACGGCCATCCGTTTCCCGCAGGATCGCGTCGACGTAGTCTTCTTTTTCGTAGTCGATGATCACATCGGCACCCTGGCTTTTAACGAACTCAATATTGGCTTCGCGCACGGTCGTGAACACCCTTGCGCCGATCGCCTTTGCCAGTTGGATCGCTATGTGGCCAACGCCGCCAGCGCCGCCGTGTATCAGGATGCTTTCCCCCACTCGAAGCGCTGCGCGTACGGTCAGTGCTTCCCATGCCGTCCCCCCGACCAGGCTCAGGCTGGCTGCCTCCAAGTGACTCAAGGTGGGAGGTTTTTTCCCGATAATGCTTTCGGCCGCCACGTGGTATTCGGCATAACTGCCAGGGCCATCGAATATCTGCGGGGTGTACCAGACTTCGTCACCTGGCGCGAAGTTCGTCACGCCCGGGCCGATGGCTTCGACAACGCCGGAGACGTCATGACCGGTGATAGCCGGGAGTGGCACCAGGTCGGCGTAATCTCCGCGCCGTACCTGATAATCCAGCGGGTTGATGGAGGTGGCGTGAACCCGTACCAGGACCTGACCGGTCTGTGGTGCTGGCTTGGGCACTTCGCAGAGTTCGAACGCATCCGCGCCACCAAATGATTTAAGCCTCATCGCTTTCATTGTAATACCTCGTTTCGGCAAAAAGGGATATCGGGAATTGTCGATATCCTGGGATAAAAAATTACAGGTCCTTGCCGATGATCTCGGCAAGCGCACGGATGGTTGCTTCGTTTCGCTTGTAGTAGGTCCACTGGCCGATGCGCCGGGTTTCGATCAGGCCCGCGCGGTGCAACGTTGCCAGGTAATCAGACACGGTCGATTGCGACAGCCCGACGCCTTCCTGAATACTGCTGACGCAGACGCCCACGGTATGAACGTCCCCCTCATCCTGGGCAGGGAAATTCTTTTCGGGGTCCTTCAAACCTTTCAGGATTTCGAGTCGAGTGCGGTTTGAGAGAGCTTTGAATATTTCGAGTAGGTCCATGGCATGAGAATATCGAGATTTACCGATATGTCAATGCAGAAAAAGATCCGGTGTTGATCGCTGGATCAAACGTCTGCGCGCCAGCCTTCCAGCGTGCGCCACAACTTCCTCATCGTCGGGTTCTGGTTTTCAATCGCGCAATACGAGCGAATCTCCAACCGCGTACTCCATTCCTCTCCCCCGGCACGCACCAGCAGCCCACGTTCCAACTCATCCACCACCGCGCTCTGCGGCAGCCACGCTACGCCATAACCTTCGATAGCCATGCGCATCAGCAGCATGGCCATGTCGGCTTCGTAGCAGCGCTCCAGCACAGCGGGAGCAGGGCCGTTCTTGATCACGATTTCCGCAACCCGGCCCAGGAACGTGGTGGCGGTGTACGCCAGGTGCGGGACGGGTTTTTCCGCAGTTCCCGGCAGGCGATAGAGCGGCCGGCCACGTTTGTCCGCGGCGCACAGCGGGATGAATGCGTCATGCCCCAACGCCAGGCTGCCGAAGCGCTCCGCATCCAGCAGGATCGGCGCCAGCGGGTGGTGGTAGACGATCATCAGGTCACAGCTGCCTTCTTCCAGCGCAATCACCGCATCATGAATATTTGCCGCCACTACGCGCGCATTGAACTGCTCGGTGTGCCGCTGGAATTGCGCCAGCCACTTGGGCAGGAAGGTCATCGACAGGCTGTGGCCGGCGGTCACCTGGATCGAGCGGCCCGGCATGCGCTCCACTTCACGCAGGCTGGCGCGCAGGCGCATCAGACCGGCCAGGGCGTCGCGGCTTTCGCTGCAGAAGGCGACGCCTGCGGCGGTGAGTTGCACCGGGTAGGTGCCACGGTCGACCAGCTCGACACCCACCCAGTCTTCCAGTGAGCGAATGCGCCGCGACAAGGCCGATTGAGTCACGCAGCGCACTTCGGCGGCGCGGGAAAAGTTCTTCCACTCGGCGATTGCCAGGAGGTCATCCAACCATTTGATCTGCATGCCGGTTCTCCAGACTATGAGCCTTGAGTGTAAGCGGCCGCGCCCAAGCGGGGCTTGGCTTTTTGCAAACTATTCCAAAAGCGCATGGGGTTAGCCGGATTACTCATCATGGTGGTTGGGGCTGTCCCTAGAATCTTCGGCATACAACAAAAGCCATCCGAGGGCCGCACCTGTGAACAAGAATAAACTTCCCCGTCGCATTGCAGTCGGCATCGCCCTGGGCGTGCTGGTGGGTTGGGCGTGTCACCACTATGCCGGCAGCGAGCAGGCCGCCAAGGAGCTGGCCGGGTACTTTTCGATGGTCACCGACATCTTCCTGCGCATGATCAAGATGATCATTGCACCGCTGGTGTTCGCCACCCTGGTGGGCGGCATCGCGAGCATGGGCAGTTCGCGTTCGGTGGGGCGTATCGGGATGCGGGCGATGCTCTGGTTTGTCACGGCGTCGCTGGTCTCGCTGATGCTTGGCATGGCGCTGGTCAACCTGTTCCAGCCGGGCGCCGGGTTGAACATGCAGGTGGTGCAGCACGCCACGGCGGCGGTGCCGATCAACACTGGGGACTTCAGTCTCAAGACCTTTATCAGTCACGTGTTCCCGCGCAGCATTGCCGAGGCGATGGCCAACAACGAGATCCTGCAGATCGTGGTGTTTTCGCTGTTCTTCGGCTTCGCGCTGGCTGGCGTCAAGCGCGCCGGTTACACGCGTATTACCGACACCGTGGACGAGCTGGCCAAGGTGATGTTCAAGATCACCGACTACGTGATGGCCTTCGCGCCGATCGGCGTGTTTGCCGCGATTGCCTCGGCGATCACCACCAACGGCCTGGGCCTGCTGGCAGATTACGCCAAGTTGATCGCCGAGTTTTATCTGGGGATTGCGTTGCTCTGGGTGTTGCTGTTCGCCGCCGGCTACCTGTTTCTCGGGCGTTCGGTGTTCACCCTCGGCAAGCTGATCCGCGAGCCGATCCTGCTGGCGTTCTCCACGGCCAGCAGCGAGTCGGCCTACCCGAAAACCATGGAGGCCCTGGAGAAATTCGGCGCGCCCAAGCGCGTCTCCAGTTTCGTGCTGCCGCTGGGCTATTCCTTCAACCTTGACGGCTCGATGATGTACCAGGCGTTCGCGATCATGTTTATCGCCCAGGCCTACAACATCGACCTGAGTTTCACCCAGCAACTGCTGATTCTGCTGACGCTGATGATCACCAGCAAAGGCATGGCCGGTGTGGCGCGGGCCTCGGTCGTGGTGGTAGCGGCAACATTGCCGATGTTCAACCTGCCCGAAGCCGGGTTGCTGCTGATCATCGGTATCGACCAGTTCCTCGACATGGCGCGCACTGCCACCAACGTGGTGGGCAACAGTATCGCCACGGCGGTGGTCGCGAAATCCGAAACCGAGGAAGAACTTGCCGAGCTGCCGCAAATGGTGCGCACATGACCACCACTTCTCGATTGGGCATCGTCGGCGGGCTCGGCTCGCTGGCGGGCGGTGATCTGTTCTACAAACTGGTCAAGTCCAAGGCCGTGCTGGAGGACCAGGGTCGTTATCACTTCCTGTTTGAGCAGCACCCGTTCAAGGATGTGTTGTTGCCCCTGGACCGCCACGCGAGCATGACCGCGCGCAAATTCTATGTGTTCCAGGTGTGCAAGACCTTTGAAGACAGTGGCGTGGATGCGGTACTGCTGCCGTGCTTCGCCAGCCAGACCTTTCGTGAGGAAATCCAGCAGGAGCTGGGTATTCCCGTGCTGGACATGATGCAGGCACTCGTCCGGCACATCCTGCGCAATGTCACACCGGGCACCACCCTGGGCGTGGTTGCGTCGGACTTCGTGCGCCACTGTGGGTTGTTTGAGAAGCACCTCGGCCAGCACTTCAACCTGGTGTATCCGGAGGACCACGCCCAGGTCGCGTTGATGGAGGCCATGTATGGCGTCAACGGCATCAAGGACGGCCACCTCGACGGCGTGCCGCTGGAGTCGGTCTACCAGGCGTGCCTGTCATTGCAAGCGCAGGGCGCCACGGTGATCGTGCCGGGCATGACCGAGCTGTCGCTGGTGTGCGGCGACCTGCAACGGCGCGGCATCAGCGTGCTCGATATCAACCAGATCTATGCCGAATTCGCCACCCAGGCCTACGGCCCGGCATGCCAGCCGCCGTTCAAACTGGGCGTCGTCGGCGGCGTCGGCCCTGCGGCCACTGTGGACTTCATGGGCAAGGTGGTCGCCCACACTCCGGCGGGCAAGGACCAGGACCATATCAAGATGGTGGTGGAGCAGAACCCACAGATCCCCGACCGCACCGCCAACCTGTTGCGCGACGAAACCGACCCCACCCTGGCCCTGTACGCCACCTGCAAACGCCTGGAAAGCGCTGGCGCCCAAGCCATCGCGATCCCGTGCAACACCGCCCATGCGTTTGTCGAACGCATCCAGGCGCATTTGCGCGTGCCCATCGTCAACATGCTCAGCGAGACGGTGGAGTGGATCGTGCACACCTACGGCAGTGGCCAGGCGGTCGGTTTGCTGGCGACTTCCGGCACCTTGCAAAGCCAGGTCTATCACCAGGCGGCGCGGCGTTCAGGGTTGCAACTCATCACGCCCGGTTTCGATTACCAGGCGCTGGTGATGGAAGCAATTTATGGCGAGCGGGGTATCAAGGCCGGATTTACCGAGGGCGTCTGTCGCGAGCAGTTGCTGCTAGTGGCAGAGCATTTGTGTGAGCAGGGGGCGAGAGTGTTGATTCTGGGGTGTACGGAGTTGCCGTTGGTGTTGGCGCACAGTGAGTCGTTTCAGATCAACCAGCACCGTGTGGTATTGGTGGACCCCACCACCCTTCTTGCGCTTCAGTGCATCAGCCTGGCAGGCGCGAGCCCATTCATTGCACTGTGCGAATCGGAATAAGCTGCGCGTTGGCCTGAAGAGTAGCGCATACCTCAAGGTTCAAACGCACGTACTCCGTCCAGGTAAAGTGCTCGGCATAGCGTTCGGTAAATTGCTGGTCCACGCGGCAGATGGCCGGGCGTTCGTGGTAGATGGCGCAACCCTTGGTCGCGGCAGCGTAGTGCCGACAGGTGCCGTCACCACGATCAAGAAATTGCGTTTCAGGCGCCAGGTTGACGTGCTGGCAGCACAAACCACACTGGGTACAGGGAAAAGTGTCCACGGGTATCAGACCTTGTGCAGAAAGCAAAGCGCCCGCGCGGCGTGCGCGGGCGCTGGATTACTCAGGCTGCGGGAGCGTCCAGGCTGGCCTTCTGACCGCTGGCCACCGCCGCTACATCGTCGATGCGCTTCTTGGTAGCAAGGACCAGATTGCCATCCTTGTCGAGGATGGCGGTGTCGATCATCGCCTTGATCAATTGGGCGAATTTCACCGAGGCGAACACCACCTCCTTGCTCTCTTTGGAGAAGGTGCGGTAGTCCACGCCTTCCTGCTCGATCACTTTCTTCAGTTCGCTGACGCTGCGGCGTAGTTGCGAGCTGATCTTGGAGAACGTGCTGTTGGCCAGCGCCGTGACTTTATCAATGGCGGTGAGCTTTGCGGTCAGCAGGTCTGCTTGGTCACGCAGGGTGCGCGCTTGTTCCATGTTGCTGCGTGCATTATTCAGGGCTTCTTCACCCTTGTTACCCAGTACGTGACCGAAGATCGCCAGCGCCGGACCTGCGACGATCCCCCCCAGAACCATCATGCCACCGGCCATGCCGTAGCCGCCTGCTGCCAACGACCCGCCGCCCAGCCAGGCGAGGGTGGCGTTGGTTGCCGCCACGCCACCCAAGGATGAAATGGCGGTGCCGGTGCTGGCAGTTGCCAGCAGCATGGTGCCGTTGTAGGCGCCGAAGGCCAGCGCTGCACCTCCGCCCATGCCAGCGCCAAGGCCCAGGCCAGCATCCTTGAGTGCTTGATAATCCTGACGCAGACCGGTCAGGGTCTTGCTCGTGAAATCGCCAGCGTTGAGTTTGTCCAACTCAGGGCTTTGCGACAGCTCGACGTTTTTCAGGCGTTCGAAGGTTTCAATAAACTCAGCTACCACGCCGTTGAACGCGCGCAGTTTGCGTTGGCCGTAATCTTCCAGGGTGGTGTTGGTTTTCTTGCGCTGCTCTTCAACCTTCAAGTTGGCGGTATTCACCAGGTTTCGCGCATCGTTGTTGAGGTCTTTGGCGTTGCTGTGGTCAATTGCGCCACTGACGCCTTTGGCCGCACCGTACAGGCCGGCAGCAGCTGCGACGGCACCAATGATCAGGGGAATTGGCATGCTCTGTTTCCTTACTCGAGGATGATCGAAATGGTTTTACTGACTTCCCGGTTCAGCGTTTCGGCGCGCTCTAGCAGGTCGTCAAAAATGAAATCTTCCAAGCGATGGTGTTGTTGGAATTCCTTGAGCAGCGCCCACTCGATGCTGGAAATATGGCCATCGCGCAGTGATACCAGCAGCAGTTCGAACAGGATCACTTTGGGCGCCGACGGCAGCTCGAATGACTTGCCCTTGATAATTTCCTTAAGCACCGAGGTCGCAGCCAGTACGCGGGTTTCGGGGTTGCCAGCCTTGGGCACCGGGTACTTCTTGAGTGCTTCGATCAGGCGCGCCTTCACGTTGATCTCGTCGCCGAAGAACTCCATGAAGTCCGCCAGGCTCGGGCGTTTACCGACGGAATGTTCGAGGTCGGCAATCACCTCGCGCTCCTGTTCACCTTCCTCAATTGTCAGAGCGTCAAGGTTTGTGCCGGAAGTCAGCTCGTCGGCACGCTTGCCGTCCCACAGCAGAGGTTTGTCGGCAATCGCCAGTAACTTGGCGAGGTCCAGAAGGTGATGTTTGTCCGCATCGGACAGCAGTTTGATCAGCATCAGTGGGGCATCCTTTTATTCAAGCGAAGAGCGGATTACAGGGTCAGCGGGCTGTCGGAGTCCATGAAGTCATCGAACTCGGCGATGCTTTGGAACTGCAGTTTTTGGCCCAATAAACCGGCGTATTGATTGATGGCGGCGGCCATCGTGTCGATGTGGTTGCTGGCAATTCCGGCAGTGGAAAACAACTGCTGCGTCGCCTGTTCCAGTTGCGGTAATTCACTGCGCACGAATGCGTCCAGGCGCGCTTGTTCGTCGGCAATGCTCTGGCGCGCAGCGGCCTCGATGGCCTGCACACGCGCCAAGTGAATGCGGGAGTGCTCTACGCCTTCGGCGGCTTCCAGAGCCACTTTGTAGAACATGGAGGACAAGGTGTAGCCGATCATTCCGCCAATCGCGGCACCCACAAAGGGGATTGGGATCGCCACTTGCCCCAGCGCCGCCATCATGCCGCTGGAGAGCATGCCGGCGCCTTTTTCGCCGACTTCATGCAGCAATTGCGCCTCGCTGATTTCGTCGTTGACGTAGCGCTTGATCGAGCCACCGAGCGACAGGCAGATATCGACGATCATCGCCGGCGCATTGGTGTTTGATAGGGTGCGCAGTGTCTGGTTGCCCGATTGCTGCAGGCTACCTTTGATGGCAGCACCGACGAACGCCGTACCGTAGCCAAGTGCGGCGGCCTGGGCTGTGTCGATGGCCAAGTCCTGTACCGCTGTTCCCAGTTGTTTTTGCTCCAGAGCGACGCTGAACAGGTTGGTCATCAACGAAATCGAACCACCGACAACGGCGCCGATTTTTGCGCCTTCGACACCTGCCCGGTGGCTGGTGCGGCCAATGTCCTTGAGGGTTTCACCTTTGGGATTCTTGACGTAGTCGATGGCCTGCTCGGTGGTGATGCCCAAGTCAACGATGTCTTCGCGTTCCAGTTGATCAAATTTGTCGGCGCGTTCGCGGAATTTTTCTGCCAGGTCCCTCTGGTCATTCAATTCAAGTTTGTCGGCGCGCTCGCGCAGGCCTGCTGCTCGCTTGCGACAGTAGGCGCGGGCGTCATCCACTTGTTCGCTGGGCAGCTCGAGCTTTTTGCCGAAATACTTTTTGTACTTGTGGTCTTCGTGGCTGACCTGGTTGGCGACGCGGTTGCCGTTGGCCTCCAGTTTGGTCTGGGCTTCGTAGACGATGTCGCCGTTGGCATTCACTTTCACACGGTCGACGGCTTCGCGGTACTTGCTGTCGGTCTGGATACCGTAGCGCTTCAGGTCATCACTGCGAATCGTGCGTTCGGTCGACTTGCTGATGATCGCCTCTGCATTGTCGCGGCTGGTGCTGGCCACCTCACCGGCCCAGCCCGCACGGTGTTTGATTCCCGTGCCTTCGGTGCTGATGCCCTTGAGACCTTTGCTCAAGGTGACGCCGACTTCATTGTCGATACCTGTGAAACCCTTGATGTACTCGGCATTGGCGCTGCCAAAGCGGTTGACCACTTCACTGGTGGACAGCGCGGTGGCGGTCTGGGCGATGTCCGCCTGGGTCTGGTCCCGGCGAGCGTTTGGGTCGTAGGGCTTCATTGAGCCTCCTGTCGGGCGTAGTCAGGGGTGTACAGCGCGATCATCTTGCTCAGCTTTTCGGCGATGGCCTGGGTCCAGCTGACGGGTTGATGCAGGTGAATACTTTCGCCAAGGCCGAACACCCACCAGAAGGTTTCCTGGTCGTCTGGCACCTGGGCGTGCAGGCGTTGCCAATCGCTGCCAGGCAGTGGAGTAAGAGTTTGCTCGGCGCTGAGCGGTGTTTCCTTGAGCAGCCAGGCAATCGAGGGGGCGACGTCGGCGATCAACGTGTGGTGTGCGACCGGGCCTGCGCTGTTGAAGCCACCGCCCTGCAGGTAGTGATCGATCTCGAAGTCGGCATGCACATGGGCGGCTTCTTCCAGGCATGTCGCCTGGTGGATGCGGTGCAGGGCAAACTGACGCACGTCGTTGTAACCCGCAACCGTGCCCAGCAGGTAGCTCACCGAGTGCCGCGACACTATTCCCGCCGGGTGTATCCGCAGGGTCTTTTGGTCGCCCTTGCTGCGGCTTTGGTACACGATGTCCAGTTGCCGTGCCTCGAGAAGCGCAGCGGCGACGTCGGACCACACGGCATCTTCAACCGGTGCCGGTTGTAGAGCCTTGCCATTGGGCACCGCGCGCACGTGCTTTGCCCAATGCGCCAGAGTGTTGTGTTGCAAACCTTGGAGTTGGCGCTGTGCCAACTCGAAGTGTGGCGCCAGCAGGTTCAACACGCTGGGCGGTAGCAGCTTGGCCAAATGGCTCTCGGCCAAGGCAAACGCCAACGCCGTGGGCGTGTCGAGGGCGGGCAAGTCGAACTGCGGCGTGTCCTTGGGGAAACTCCAGCGATAAGGGCGTTGGCTTTCATCGCAGAGCAACGGGAAATCCAGGCCGAGACGTCCGGTAAGGTCGCGTTGCAGAGTGCGCAAGTCGAGGTCGAACTGTTCGGCCCTGAGCCTCTGCAGCAGCTCGGCGGTGGAAATACTGCGCGGTTCGCGAGGGATCAGGCGTAGCAGGGCCAGGTGCCTGAATAGACGGTCTTTGGGATCTGACATGGGGCAACAGTGCTCGAATCGACCTTGATGAGCTGCAGGTCGTACTGAGCCTGCGAGCAATTCCATTGATGGCTTTTTAACATTAACCGCCGGACTAGCCAAGGCGAAATGCCATCATTGTGTGGGGCTACGCCGCATTGGGGGGTGTGTTCCGGCGTTTTTCACGGTCGAGTTCTTTCTGTAGTTCGTCGAAGGCCTGGTTGTTTTTCATCAGAACCACACCGACTACGACGCCGATGGCGAAACAGGCTAGAGCTTTCATGGAGGCACCTCTGGGTTCGTTGAGGGCATCCTCCATCGAGGTGGCGACAGGCAGTGTCGTCTGGTGGCGGGGGTGAAAAAAGTTGGCTCGAATAAAGCGAAAGAAGCCGCCATAGGGGGCGGCTTCCATCAGCGCTGAGGGTTCAGCGCATCCCAAATTTCTCCAGCGTCGGCGCCAACCCCAGCAGGTCAACCGTACTTTTCCCAGCCTCCAGCCCCGCCCGAATCCCATCCTCCTTATCTTCCCGACTACGGCTCAACCGGATCACTTCTTCAACGCGATCCTGCTCCACCACCACCAGCCCATCGCGGTCGCCGACGATGATGTCGCCCGGGTTGATGTTCACGCCGCCTATCACAATGGGCACGTTGACTTTGCCCGGTTGGCATTTGTTGGTGCCCTTGATGCTCAGGCCGCGGGAAAAGGTCGGGAAGCCCATCTCGATGATGGCGTTGGCGTCGCGCACGGCGCCGTTCATGACCAGGCCGACTATTCCGAGTTTTTGTGAAGCCAGGGTCAGCAGGTCGCCCCAGGGGCCGGCTTCCATGAAGCCCTTGGCGTCCACCACCAGCACATCGCCGGGTTTGGCTTTGGTCAGTGCGTAGTGGATGGCCAGGTTGTCGTCGGGACGGCAGTCTACAGTCAGGGCCGGGCCGGCCAGGCGCAGGCTCGGGTCGACCGGGCGCAGGCCGCTGTCCAAGGCGCCTTTCTGGCCCTGGGCTTCGTGGATGGTGGCGGTGCCCAGTTGTTTGAGGGTGTCGAGTTGGTCTTGGGTTACAGGCATGGTGGCGTTCCGTTTTTATAAGGGCTGTTCAAGCGGCTGGGGTATGACGGCCGAGCCAATCCAATGCTTGGGCTAGGCTCGGTTTTTCTTCGGTGATCGGTTCCAGCGCCAGGCCTTCGCTGCTGTGGCTGAAGCGCTGGCGCACGCCGCTGAGTACGCTGCTGGCAATGCCGAGCGAGGCCAGTTGGCGCTCGGCTTCTTCGACTTCATGCAAGCGCCGTGTGGCGTGCACCACGTGGGTGGACACGAGCATTTCCAGGAAGGCGGGCAGAGGTGCCTGGTCGATGTCCTTGAGCACTTCATAGAGGGCGGGGCGCAGTTGTTGGCGTTCGGCCGCCAGCAATACTTCCACCGCGAGTGCTTCCATGCCTTTAGTGAAGACGCTGCGCAGGATTTTCAGCGTGATTGCATCGCCGGGTTGGCTGGCGGGCATGGCGCGCGCGGTAGCCCCTGCGGCGAGCAACAGTTCGACAAATGCATCTGCCTTTGGGCCGGAGCACAGCAGTGGGGTCTTTTCCCGCAGGTAAGCGATGGCGCCCATGATCGCGACGTCCACGTAGTCGACCCGTTGCCGGGCGGCCTCTGCACCGGCCAGGCGCTTGCGCTCGGGGGCGGCGGTGGTGAGGTCGGCAAACAGCGCGCCGGGCTTGAGGTACGCCAGGCATTCACGGGTCACTTCCAGAGACTGCGTCCCCACCACGCAGGACAGTACGCAGTCCGATTCGGCCAGCCAGTCACCTACACGAGAGTGGATCGGCACGCCCAATTGGTCCGCCAATCGTTGTGCCGCCGGTGCGATGCGTTGCTCGCAGAACAGCAGCTCCACGGTGGTATTGGACGCCAAGGCCTGGGCATAGCAACGGCCGACTTCGCCGAGCCCTACGATTGTTATTTTCATGTCGCCTCCGGATTCAGGTGGCAATACAATTAAAATACAATTTCGGTGATTGCAAACGATTTTTGTACAAAGTGCGCGGACGGTACACTGTCATTGGCGTGCGACAAGCCTCAGAATCCGCTGCTGGCACCCCGGGGCAGAGCCCTGACCCACCTCGACACAGAAGGCAAACATGGCCAACGATCTCATCTACGAGACCTTGAGAAACCGCATCATTGCCGGCCAATACGAGCCTGGTACGCAACTCAAGGAAGAGCCGCTGGGCAAGGAATTCGGCCTGAGCCGCACGCCAGTGCGCGCGTCGCTGAAGAAGCTGGTGGACGACGGCCTGGCGGTGATCGAGGCCAACCGTGGGGTGTTTGTCGCCGGCTGGACCCAGTGGGACCTGGAAGAAATGTTCAGCTTGCGCGAGTTGCTCGAACCCCATGCCGCGCTGCTCGCCGCCCAACGCGCGACGCCGCAGGACGTGGCTGAACTGCACCGTATCAACGCGCTGATGGCGGATGCCATCGCCAGCAAGGGGCCCGATGTGACCCTGCGCGTGCAGGAGGCCAACCGTGCATTCCACGCGCAGGTACTGGAGATCGCCCGTTCGCAGCGGCTCAAGTCGATGCTCGCGACCTTGATCGACATGCCGGTGATCACCCGTTCGTTTTTCCTCTACCGCCCGGCCGACCTGGAGCGCAGCCTGCAGCAGCACCTGGACATCACCTATGCCATCGAGCAGAACGATGGCGAGTTGGCCCAGCGCGCCATGCAAACCCATATCCGCATGGCCTACCTGCGCTTCATGGCGCGGCGCAGTGAGTCGCCCGTTCGTCCATAAAAAAATACAAAACTAAAACAATATACGTTAGAGTCGGCGCCACGAGACCGGGCAATGACTCCTGCCTGACATTCACAGGGACCCAAAGAAACGCCAGACCTGAGGTGGCTGAGCCGGCCTCAGCGGGAGCCTGCACCCCGGATTCGACACACACGGCACATTCCAATAATAAAACCAGGTATCCCGTATGAGTATTCAGGTCTCCACCGCTGAAAAACCGTCGCGTTTCCGCTGGATCGTCGCAGGGCTGTTTTTTCTCGTGTACACCGTGGCCTCGGCCGACCGCGCCAACCTGGGCGTGGCCTTGCCGTTTATCCGCGAGGAATACCCGATGACCAACGCCGAAGCCGGTGCGTTGCTCAGTGTCTTCCTGCTGGCCTACGCGCTGGCGCAGATCCCCTCGGGCTTTGCCTCCAGCCGTTTCGGGGTGCGCAAGATCTTCTCGTTTTCGATGATCGCCACCTCGGTGTTCACCGCCTTGATGGGCACGGTCAATTCGGTGCTGGCCTTGAAGATCTATCGTTTTGCCCTGGGGATTGCCGAAGGCCCGCTGCCGATTGGCATCGCGTCGACCATCAACCAGTGGTTCCCGGCTAAGGAGAAGGGCACGGCGACGGGTATTTTCCTGGCCGCGGTGAAGTTCGGCCCGGTGATCGTGCCACCCTTGTGCGTGGCGATCGTGGCGATGTGGGGCTGGCGTGAGATCTTCTACATCTTTGCCGTGCCGGGTATTGTGCTGTCCATCGCGTGGTACTTCTTGGTGGCCAACCAGCCGGCGCAAAGCCGCTTTGTGAATGCCGGCGAGCTGGCGCACATCACCGATGAAACCAACAACGTCATCACCCAGAAGAGCGAAGGCGCGCAACGGCACTTCAAGCGCCTGGACGCTTTAATTCGCGTCAAACCGGTGGAGCCTATCGCGACCAGTCGCGGGTTGTTTCGGTCCTGGAACGTGGTCGGCTGTGCGCTGAGCTACAGCTTCCAGGTGGGCATCACCATGGTGCTGTTGTCGTGGATTCCCACCTACCTGATGACGGTCAAACAGTTCTCGATCATGAACATGGGCTTTGTCTCGGCGGCGCCGTGGGTGGGGGCGATCTGCGGTAACCTGCTCGGCGGTATCCTGTCCGACCGCGTGCTGGGCAAGCGGCGCAAGCCCGGCATGATGCTCTCGGCGCTGGCCACGGTCGGCACCATGTACGCGCTGATCAACTCACCGAATGACCCGACCTTGTACGCCGCGCTGCTGTTCCTCACTGGCACCTTGATCAGCATCGGTTACTCGTCCTACATGGTTTACCCGATGGGCCTGGCCACCAAGAAGACCTTTCCGATTGCCAGTTCCATCGTCAACATGGGCGGGCAGTTAGGCGGTGCGGCAGCGCCGTTTCTGGTGGGGTTGCTGCTCGACAGTTACGGCTGGTCCCAGGTGTTCCTGTTCATGGCGATCGGCTCCTTTGCCAGTTTCGTCGTGTTGCTGACCATTGCCGAGCCGGTGCCGGTTTTACGCTAGCGCTTGCGTGCTCAGGGCCGGTGACGCTAGCGTGGCAGCCCTGAGCGAAATCCCCGGTATCCCCCTATGAAGCGCCATTTCGAAGATTTGCAGCTAGGCAGCATCGAGTTATTTTGCCTCGCCGCCGAAGCCAGCAGCTTCACCGCCGCCGCGCAGGTGGCGGGTGTCACCCCGGCGGCCGTGAGCCGCAGCATCTCGCGCCTGGAAGAACGCCTGGGTTCACGCCTGTTTGTGCGCACCACCCGCAGCATTCGTCTCACCGACAGCGGCCGAACGTTCTTCGAGCAATGCCGCCAAGCCCTGACCCAACTGGTGGAAGCCCAACAGGAAGTGATGGGCGCACAGGCCGTGCCGTCGGGCCTGCTGCGCATCAGCATTCCTACCACCTACGCCCATCACCGCTTGTTGCCGCTGCTGCCGAAGTTTCGTGCGCTGTACCCAGAAGTCACGGTGGATATCCACATCAGCAACCGCAATATCGACTTTGTCGCCGAAGGGTATGACCTGGCCATCCGCGTGCGGGCCCAGCCGGATTCGTCGCTGATTGCCCGCCTGCTGGAAGATGGCGAACTGGTGGTAGTGGCATCTCCTTCCTACCTGAAGCGCGCCGGCATCCCACAGACGTTGGAAGATTTGCCTGCCCATGAATGCATCCAGTATGAATTGCCGAGCAATGGCCGGCGCATCTCATGGTTATTCCAGGTGGACGGCAAGGCGCAGGAATATGCGGGGGAGGCGGGGTACAGCTGCTCCGACGATGTACTCGGCGGTGTGACGCTGGCCAAGCATGGCGCGGGGCTGTTCCAGACCTACAAGTTCATTGTCGAGCAGGAGTTGGCCAACGGCAGCCTGGTGGAGGTATTGCAACCGTTTGGCGGACGCTCGCGGCCGTTTACCTTGTTGTATCCCCATGGGCGCTATGTGCCGCATCGGGTGCGGGCGTTTGTGGATTTCCTGATGCAGTGTCGGGACGAATGGGCGGCGCAGTAGAGGCGGCGATATCCCAGGTCAACAGCAGTTGGCTGATCGCTGCGTCGATAGTTGCATGGGGCACATTGTCCCGCGCCAGGATCGAAATGCCCTGTAAAAAGCTGTCAAACACCGTCGCCATCATCTCCGGGTTGACCGTCTGCGGCAATTGCCCCAGACGGATCGCCCGCTCCACACACGCCACAATCCCCGCACGGGTGCGCCGCCGCGACTGGGTCAACCCATCCGCCACCCGCGCATTCTCCGGGCTCGGTGCGCTCATCACCCCCAGCGCCACCATGCAGCCCTTGGGGTGGCCGTCTTCGCACTGCATGCGCGCCGACTGGCGCAGCGCTGTTTCAACCGCCTGACGCGGTAACAGGCTTTCGTCCCACAGGCATTCGGTGACTTGGGCGTAGGTCGCCAGGTAACGCTGCACGCATTCGTCGAACAGCGCCTCTTTGGAGCCGAAGGCCGCGTAAAAACTCGGTGCGGAGATGCCGCCACCCAAGCCGGTCTTGAGCTGCGCCAGCGACGTGGCGTCGTAGCCGTGCTGCCAGAACAGGTGCAAGGCCTGGTCCACGGCGTGTTCACGGTCGAAAGTGCGGGGGCGGCCCATCTGTGCCATGTCTGGTCTCCGGTGGATAGCGAGATAAATACTAGTCGATACATAAGTCGTTGACAATGTGATGTGTGCGCCTGCAACATTTATATCGATCAGTATCTAAGTCCCGCTCAAGGAGTTTCCCGTGACCCCCTCACTTACGTTACCGGCGTCATCCGACCGTTTGCCCATCGGTGCTTTACTTGCCCTGGCCATGACCGGCTTCATCTGCATCGTCACCGAAACGCTACCGGCGGGCCTGTTGCCGTTGATCAGCGAGGGCCTGGCGATTTCGCCGTCGATGGCCGGGCAGATGGTCACCGCCTATGCCTTGGGTTCGGTGCTGGCAGTGATCCCTATGACCATCGCCACCCGTGGCTGGCGGCGGCGTAACGTGTTGCTGCTGACCATCGTCGGCTTTTTGCTGTTCAACTCCATCACCGCGTTGTCGTCTCACTACGGCGTGACCCTGGTGGCGCGGTTCTTTGCCGGTGTGGCGGCCGGGTTGGCCTGGAGCCTGCTGGCCGGTTACGCCCGGCGCATGGTTGCGCCGCATCAACAGGGCAAGGCACTGGCACTGGCGATGGTGGGGACGCCGATTGCGTTGTCGTTGGGTGTGCCGTTGGGTACGTGGCTGGGTGGGCTGGTGGGCTGGCGCACGACCTTTGGCCTGATGTCGGCGGTGAGCCTGGTGCTGATTGCGTGGGTGCTGGTGAAAGTCCCGGACTACGCGCCTCAACCTGCGCATCAACGCCTGTCCTTGGGCAAGGTGTTGACCACGCCGGGCGTGCGGCCGGTGCTGGCGGTGGTGATCAGTTGGATGCTGGCCCACAACATTCTCTACACCTACATCGCGCCGTTCGTAGCGCCTGCCGGATTGGCGGAGCGGGTTGACCTGGTGCTGTTGGTGTTCGGGGTGGCCGCGCTGGCGGGGATCTGGCTCACGGCCAAGTTGGTCGAGCCGCTGCTGCGCCAGACCGTGCTGGTGAGCCTGGCGACCTTCGCGGCGATAAGCCTGGTGTTCGGCTTCCTGGGCAATATGCCCGAGGTGATCTACGTCGGCGTAGCGGTGTGGGGCCTGAGTTTCGGCGGCGCCGCGACCTTGCTGCAAACCGCCCTGGCCGATGCGGCGGGGGATGGCGCTGACGTCGCGTTGTCGCTGAATGTGGTGGCATGGAACAGCGCAATTGCCGGCAGCGGTGTGGTCGGCGGGGTGTTGCTGGACACCTGGG
Source organism: Pseudomonas sp. NS1(2017) (assembly GCF_002269425.1). NCBI lineage: Bacteria > Pseudomonadati > Pseudomonadota > Gammaproteobacteria > Pseudomonadales > Pseudomonadaceae > Pseudomonas > Pseudomonas sp. NS1(2017). The sequence goes on along the minus strand of NZ_CP022960.1, from coordinate 5,825,529 downwards.
GCGTGGCGTCGTTTCCGTGGGCCATGCTGGTGTTGATCGGCGTGTCGCTGGCGATTGCCTGGGGGGCCAGTGCCCATGGCTTCAAGCCAGGTGCGCGGGATGTGGGAAAACCTACAGTGGTCGGGCACTAATCTGACATTCGTTAGTCAATAATCCTCGCAATATCATCCACTTGGCTCCGCTCGGCGGAGCCAGCCGCTTCACTTCCTTTCGAAGATTTAATGCATGTACCTACGCAAAATTGCCGTTGGGCTGACCGCCCTTGTTTTGCTTTCCTCTGGGGCCAACGCCCGAAGCTTGCCGGACCTCTATTCCAAACAGGAAAAACAGCTCAGTTTCGACAGTTGCGCCGACCTGTTCCCCGCCGCACCGATCAAGACCGCCACCGTGCCGGTCGCGATGAAACCCCTGGCCCTGTGCTCCGACCATTTTGCAGTGCTCTATTCGCAAACCAGCAAGACGCCCCTGGTGGTGGTAGAACGGCTGAATGCCGCACTCCTGAAAGACGCCAAGGGCGAGGAGCGCACCAACCAGTTCTACGCCGATCCGCGCATTCCCAAAGGTGGCCGTGCAGAGTTGAGCGACTACCGCGCCCAGCATCCCGCCGTGGACCGTGGCCACCAATCCCCAGCCGCCGACACGCCGAATGCCAACGCCATGGCGCAGTCGTTTGCGCTGTCGAACATGGTGCCCCAGGACCCTACCAACAACCGCAAGATCTGGAGCAAGGTCGAGGCTGACGTGCGCAAGTTTGCCGTGCGTGCCGGTGGCGATGTGTACGTGTTTACCGGCCCGCTGTTCGACCCTGGCTACGGCACCATCGGCGCCAACAAGGTCTGGGTGCCGACGCGCCTGTTCAAGCTGGTGTACGACGCTTCCAGCAAACGTGCCTGGGCGTATGTGCTACCCAATGCCGAGACGCGCATTCAAAAACCGATGGATTATGAGACGTTTGTGAAGAGCACCGGGCTCAGGTTGTTGGGGGATCTTCCGGTGTCGGGGTCGGTGGGGCGGACCTGATAGCCGACGTGGATGTTGGGGTGGACCGAGTACATATCCGTTATTTGGGTAACGGCGGATACTGGTTCCGCCCTTACGGCGGCTCACTTTTGAAAAGCGCAAAAGTAAGCAAAACGCTCTTGCCCCAACACT
>NZ_CP022960.1:5812691-5824277 GCF_002269425.1 Pseudomonas sp. NS1(2017) | reverse complement strand
CACTCGGCACCTCGCCTAGGCTCGGTGTGCCCGAACGCAGGCTTGAATCCGTGGGCCGCCGCGATGGGCCATCCTTGGCCCCGCGCGGCTAACCCGGCGTCCTGCCGGGTTACCCACGGATTCAAGCCTGCGTTCGGCCAGCGTGTTTGACGGGGCGCCTGAGATCAAAAGCCAGATCAAGATCAAGAGCCAGAGCGGCTCGCTTCGCATCGTGGTTGGCGTTGGGTGTGACGCAGTTCAACATGTGAAGCGTCGGTCAGAGACGGATGTCTTCAGGCCCCTGTATCAGCGCTTCAATCCGTGTGCCGGTGGCGCGCTCTTCGTTGCTGAAGCCGTCGTAGTCGGCCAGGTTGCCGAAGCGCAGGCCGGTCAGGCGCTCGATCTGGATCACGCTGCGCTGGTAGGTCCTGAGCTGGCCGAACACCAGGTCGAGTTGGCCCAGCTCGCGGCTCTGGTCAATCATGTAGGCACTCGCGCTAGGCTTGCCGTTATCGCTGAGGTAGGCGACCACTTTCCAGAACGCCTTGGGGATCTGCACGCCTCGGTACACTCGGTCGTCGTCGGCGAACACCGGGCCGGTAAACACCGTGGCGCGGGCTTTCCAGCGTTGGGTGTTATCGAGGATGTAGTCTTCGAGCTCCAGCCAGGTCTTCTGGTTGAACCCGCTCATCTGCGGCGAGCAGTTGGTGAAATGGAAGGTATCGAGGTTGGCGGTTTGCGCCTCGTTGCCCCAGTTGGGGTCTTGTCGGCGGACCAGGTGGCCGCGATCCAGGCCATTGCTGGCATACAGCGCTTCGCCCACCTGCGCGTCGATGGGCAGGCGGCCGTCGTAGGCCCAGGTGTCGTTGCTGCGAATGATGTCGACGTGCTGACCACCGTCGATGTTGACGCCCACGTACAGCGCCAGTCGCTTGGCGCGTGACATCGTGATCGAGAAGTGCGTGTAGTCCAGGCGCTTCTGTGCGTCCCCCGACAAGGCCTCTTCAACCGTGGGCCAGGGCACGCCGAAGTTGCCGAGAAAGTCCTCGGCGTAGCCGCGTCGGTCCTTCAAGTCTTTGGCTGGGGTGACGCGGGGTGTCGCGGCGCGCGCCTCCAGCAGCGTGGGGCTCGGTGCGATCAACGGGCGCAGGTCAGCGAGCCGGGGGCGGTATGAAAGGTCGATTTTGGTTTTGCGTGCGGGCATCGGTCAGTCCTCCTTGGATAAACACGACTGCAACATAGCTTAATGACAATTGATGATGCGCGTTAACCCCAGGGGACTATCCTCAAACAGTCATTCCGACAAGGAGCCAGCCGATGTGTGATCGCCATGACCGTAACCCGATTTTCTGCCTGATCCCGCCCTACATGCTCGACCAGATCGCGCGCAACGGTGATAAAGCGCAACGGGAGGTCGCGTTGCGCACCCGCGCCAAGGACACGACCTTTCGCTCGTTGCGCATGGTCGCCGAGCCTGCCAAAGGGCCAGCGCACATGGCCCTGGCCATGGGCGCGGATAAGCGCCGCTCGATCTACAGCGCCGAGGGCACCGACAGCCTGCCGGGCACGCTGGTGCGGGGTGAGGGGCAGCCCGCCAGCGGGGATGCCGCGGTGGACGAAGCCTACGATGGGTTGGGCGCTACCTTCGATTTTTTCGACCAGGTCTTCGATCGTAACTCCATCGACGACGCGGGTATGGCGTTGGACGCCACGGTGCATTTTGGCCAGAACTACAACAATGCGTTCTGGAACTCGACCCAGATGGTGTTTGGGGATGGGGATGCGCAATTGTTCAACCGCTTCACGGTGGCGCTCGACGTGATCGGCCATGAATTGGCCCATGGCGTCACCGAGGATGAGGCCAAGCTGATGTATTTCAATCAATCCGGCGCGTTGAACGAGTCGCTGTCGGATGTGTTCGGCTCGCTCATCAAGCAATATGCCTTGAAGCAAAGCGCGCAAGACGCCGATTGGTTGATCGGCAAAGGGCTGTTTACCCAAAAGATCAAAGGCACCGCCCTGCGCTCGATGAAAGCCCCCGGCACGGCATTTGACGACAAACTGCTGGGCAAGGACCCTCAGCCGGGGCACATGGATGATTTTGTGCAGACCTACGAGGACAATGGCGGGGTGCATATCAACTCCGGCATTCCCAACCATGCGTTCTACCAGGTGGCGACCAAGCTCGGCGGTTTTGCCTGGGAGCGCGCCGGGCGTATCTGGTACGACGCGCTGCGGGATGCGCGGCTGCGGCCCAACTCGGGGTTCCTGCGCTTTGCGCGCATTACTTACGATGTTGCAGGCCGACTTTATGGCGCGAACAAGGATGAACAGAAGGCAGTCAAGGACGGTTGGAAGGCGGTCGGCATTTCTGTCTGATGTGAGGAACAGCCATGCAAATTTCGATCAAGGAAAACGGCGGGCCCGGTTATTTTCCGGGCTTGGCCAAGCCACAGACGGTGGAGCTGGATGCGCTGCCGGAGCAGGATCAGCAGGAACTGCGGCGGCTTGTCGAGGCATGCGACTTCTTTCAATTGCCGCAAAGCCATGCACCTGCGGCTAGTAATCCTGGGCAGGTGCATTACACCTTGACGGTGAAGGAAGACGAGCGCGAGCACACGGTTTGCGTGCTCGCGCCGGTGAAGTCGCAGGCGTTGGATGGGTTGGTGCAGTGTGTGCGGCGGCATGTGCGCTGTTGAGGCGGCCGCAGCCAACGGGAGCTAGCGCCCTCGCCACCGGTAAGCACCGGTTCAGGCTTACTTGCGATCCAGCCACACCGTCTGCGCGTTGCAGAACTCCCGCACACCGAAGTGGGACAGCTCGCGGCCGAAACCACTCTTCTTGATCCCGCCAAACGCCACCCGAGGGTCGGAAACGCTGAAGGCGTTGACGAAGATGCCGCCGGTTTCCAACTGGTTGGCGATGTCGCGCGCCTTGGCCGGGTCGGTGGTGAAGATGCTCGCGGTGAGGCCGAACTCACTGTCATTCGCCAGGGCCACCGCATGGTCGGCGTCACGGGCGGTGATGATCGAGGCCACGGGACCGAACAGTTCCTGTTTGAACGACGTCATCTGGTCGGTGACGCCTGCCAGCACGGTGGGTTCGTAGTAGTTGCCGGCCCCCGGCACTTTTTGACCGCCCAGCAGCAAGGTCGCGCCTTCTTCCAGGGTCGCCTGGACCTGGCCATGCAGCTCGTCGCGCAGGTCGAAGCGCGCCATCGGGCCGATGTAGGTGGTGGCTGACGTCGGGTCGCCCATCACCAACGCACGGCTGGCCTCCAGGAATTTGGCGGTGAAGGCCTCCACTACGCCTTCCTCGATGATCAGGCGTTTGGCGGCGGCGCAGACTTGGCCGCTGTTCTGGAAACGACCGATCAGTGCGGCTTGCACGGCGGCGTCGAGGTCGGCGTCGTTGAGCACGATGAACGGGTCCGAGCCGCCCAATTCCAGCACACACTTTTTCAGCGCCGCGCCAGCCTGGGAGCCAATGGCGATACCGGCGCGCACGCTGCCGGTAAGGGTAACGGCGGCGATGCGTGGGTCGGCGATGGCTTTGGACACGCCTTCGTTGGTCACGTTGACCACTTCAAACAGGCCTTCGGCGAAACCGGCCTTCTGGAACGCCCGCTGGATCAGATAGGCGCTGCCCATCACGTTCGGTGCGTGTTTGAGCACATAGGTATTGCCGGCCAGCATCGTCGGCACGGCGCCGCGCAGCACTTGCCATACCGGGAAGTTCCACGGCATCACGGCGAAGATCGGGCCCAGTGGGCGGTATTCGATCTGCGCGCTGCCGTTGTCCACCAGGGTGGGTTCCGGGGCGAGCATGGCCGGGCCGTGGGCGGCGTACCATTCGCTGAGTTGCGCGCATTTTTCGATTTCGGCACGGGCCTGGGCGATGGGTTTGCCCATTTCCAGGGTGATCATCTGCGCCATGTCTTCGGCTTGTTCGCGCAGCGCGCTGGCCAGGCTCAGCAGCAACTCGGCGCGCTGGCTCACCGGCTGGCGGCGCCAGGCGCGGAAGGCGAGGGTGGAGCGGTCGAGGGCGGCGTCCAGTTGCTGCGCGGTTTCATACGGATAGCTGCCGACCGTTTCGCCGTTGGCCGGGTTGATCGAGAGGGCGTGGGTAGTCGCGTTCATGGCACCGTCCTGCTGAGTGAATTAAGTGGGGTTCAGCGTACGGGGCTATCTCTTTTCTGGAAACTGAATAATATTAAGCAATACATTCACGATTGGAGAATGATTTGGACCTGGTGCAACTGGAAATCTTCAAGGCCGTTGCCGAGCAAGGCAGCATCAGCGCCGCCGCGCAGTTGATTCATCGTGTGCCGTCGAACTTGACCACGCGCATCAAACAACTGGAGCAGGACTTGGGCGTGGAATTGTTTATTCGCGAGAAAAGCCGCCTGCGCCTGTCCCCGGCCGGGTGGAACTTCCTCGGTTATGCGCGGCGCATCCTCGACCTGGTGCAGGAAGCCCGCGCAACCGTGGCAGGGGAGGAGCCCCAGGGCGCGTTTGCCCTGGGTTCGCTGGAGAGCACGGCGGCGGTGCGTATCCCGGCGCTGCTGGCGGCGTACAACCAGAAACACACCAAGGTCGAGCTGGACCTGAGTACCGGGCCTTCGGGCACCATGATCGAAGGCGTGTTGTCCGGGCGGCTGACGGCGGCGTTCGTCGACGGCCCGCTGCTGCACGCGACCCTTGAAGGCGTGGCGGTGTTCGAGGAAGAGATGGTGGTGATTGCGCCGCTGCATCACGCGCCGATCACCCGTGGGCAGGACGTGAACGGGGAGAGCATCTACACCTTTCGCTCCAACTGTTCATACCGGCATCACCTGGAACGCTGGTTTGCACAGGACGGCGCGGTGCCGGGCAAGATCTTCGAGATCGAGTCCTACCACGGCATGCTCGCCTGCGTCAGCGCCGGCGCGGGCCTGGCGCTGATGCCACGCAGCATGCTCGACAGCATGCCGGGGTCAGCGGCGGTGAGCGTGTGGCCGCTGACGGACAACTTCCGGATCCTGCACACCTGGCTGATCTGGCGGCGGGGGACGGTGTCGCAGAGTTTGAACAGTTTTGTGAGGTTGTTGGAGGAGCAGGGGGCGATTCGCGAGGTCGCGTAACGTGTGACGGGTGATTCTGGTCTACGCTCGTCTACGTGAACCTTGGCAGGCGGGGCCAGGCATGCTTGAACCACGCAGCTCAAACATCGTTTAGATACCCACTGAAGATAGATTTTGGCGGCGCCCTATCGCTTGGGTGCCGCTGCTGTTTATATCGATTGTGGTGTACGGCGGCTTCAGCGAGGATTTTCTCAATCTGGCGTGGGCCGGCATTTTGGTGAGCAGTGCGGCTGACACGTTGCCGTCCATTGAAACATGGGCCAGAAAGTCATTTTTTCCTGAGATTACACGGCTGATTTTTGTTTGGGCCTGGCTTTCTATTGCTTTCTACGCCGTGCTGATTGCAAGGTGGGTGCCTTATCGGGAAATGTTTTTTAAATCGTTGGTGGGCAGGCGGCGCCACCTTGCGATCTTGCCTGTGGTGACGATGATGGGGATTGGCGTGTTCTTGCTGACGGTGACGTTTCCGGAAGAACCCAATTGCACCCGCAAATGCATTTATGAGGCCCCCTGGATTCAGGTGCTTTATTCATCCGGCGGAGCATTTCTTACAGGTTACGGCCTGGCAATGTTGTATTGGTGGATCACTCACTTTTCCACCATTCACTTTGCCAGGGCAACGCGCTAGCCGCCAAATTGCAGGGTGCCCATGGCCAGCTTGGCCATCAGTGCCGTGGCACCCAGTTGCACCAGCCACAGTGCCAGGCCGCCGAGGAACACTCCCAGTGCCACTTGCAGCACCAGGCTCTTCTGGCGCTTGGGTTGCGGTGTGCGTGGGGCGTAGTCATGCAGTTCGTCGCGGTCGGCGCGCAGGTCCAGGTCGTCGTTTCTCATAGCATTCTCACAGCAAAGGGGCGGTCAAGGTTCAGTCTAGGGGCTGGAGACGAAAAAGGGGAAGCCATCGGCCTCCCCTTATGGTGCAACAGCTGCAGGTTTACAGCACCTGAACGATTGCCTTTGTGACTGCGTCAATGTTCGACTGGTTCAACGCCGCCACACAGATACGGCCGGTATCCAGTGCGTAGATACCAAATTCGCTGCGCAGGCGGGTGACTTGCGCAACGGTCAGGCCGGAGTAGGAGAACATCCCACGCTGGCGGCCGACGAAGCTGAAGTCGTGGCCCGGCGCAGCCTTGGCCAGTTCGGCCACCATCTGCTCGCGCATGCCACGGATGCGCAGGCGCATTTCGGCCAGTTCGGCTTCCCACTGGGCGCGTAGTTCTGGGTTGTTCAGTACCGCTGCAACGATCGCCGCGCCGTGGGTCGGCGGGTTGGAGTAGTTGGTGCGGATTACGCGTTTGACCTGGGACAGGATGCGCGCGCTTTCTTCCTTGGAGTCGCCGACGATGGACAGTGCGCCCACCCGTTCGCCGTACAGGGAGAACGACTTGGAGAACGAGCTGGACACAAAGAAGGTCAGGCCCGATTCAGCGAACAGGCGCACGGCGGCGGCGTCTTCGTGGATGCCATCGCCAAAGCCCTGGTAGGCCATGTCGAGGAACGGCACCAGGTTCTTGGCCTTGATCACGTCCAGCACGTTCTGCCAGTCGGCCGGGCTCAGGTCGACGCCGGTCGGGTTGTGGCAGCACGCGTGCAGCACCACGATGGACTGGGGCGGCAGGGCGTTGAGGTCTTCGAGCAGGCCGGCACGGTTCACGTCGTGGGTGGCGGCGTCGTAGTAGCGGTAGTTTTGCACCGGGAAACCGGCAGTTTCGAACAGGGCGCGGTGGTTTTCCCAGCTCGGGTCGCTGATGGCCACAACGGCGTTTGGCAGCAACTGCTTGAGGAAGTCAGCACCCAGCTTCAGCGCGCCAGTGCCGCCTACCGCTTGCACGGTGGTGACGCGGCCAGCGTTCAGCAGCGGCGATTCTGCGCCGAACAGCAGGGTTTGCACGGCCTTGTCGTAGGCCGCGATGCCGTCGATCGGCAAGTAGCCACGGGCGGCGTGTTGCGCCACGCGAATGGCTTCCGCTTCGGCAACGGCACGCAAGAGTGGAATCTTCCCCTCCTCGTTGCAGTAAACGCCCACGCCAAGGTTGACCTTGGTGGTTCGTGTATCGGCGTTGAATGCTTCGTTGAGGCCCAGGATTGGATCGCGTGGTGCCATTTCGACAGCGGAGAACAGGCTCATTTTTGCGGCAGCTCTATGGGGGGTAGGAGGGACGTGTCGCGCTCCAGCCGAATGCACTAGAGCGGTGCACAAACGGGGAGTTAGTATAGAGACCATCACCGCCTGAGGCGACAGCCGAAACGGCTTTTCGGCCAAGTTTTTCGGTTTATTTGCTGACCGTTAGTCTTATTGCAACATTGATCGGTCAGGGCGCGTAGGGTGATTGCCTTGAAACCCGTCACATTCGCCACCACTTCTACAGCTATCATGGTTTTTTCCTGCAACCTGCGATGATTTTTCGCGGGTTGCTGAGCTATTTCGTCCCTGGCGGTTTCGAGTCTGGGGTGACTTCACGAGGTACGTTATGTCGGATTTCCAGCTCGTCACCCGCTTTGAACCCGCCGGCGATCAACCGGAAGCCATTCGCCAGATGGTCGAAGGCATCGAAGCCGGGCTGGCGCACCAGACCCTGCTCGGGGTGACCGGCTCGGGCAAGACCTTCAGCATTGCCAACGTGATTGCGCAGATCAACCGGCCCACCCTGGTGCTGGCGCCGAACAAGACCCTGGCCGCGCAGCTGTACGGCGAGTTCAAGGCGTTCTTCCCGAACAACGCGGTGGAGTATTTCGTTTCCTACTACGACTACTATCAGCCCGAAGCCTACGTGCCGTCCTCCGACACCTTTATCGAGAAGGATGCGTCGATCAATGACCACATCGAGCAGATGCGGCTGTCGGCGACCAAGGCCTTGCTGGAGCGCAAGGACGCGATCATCGTCACCACCGTGTCGTGCATCTACGGTCTGGGCAGCCCGGAAACCTATCTGAAGATGGTGCTGCACGTCGATCGCGGCGACAAACTCGACCAGCGCGAACTGCTGCGCCGCCTGACCAGCCTGCAATACACGCGCAATGACATGGACTTTGCCCGCGCCACCTTCCGCGTGCGCGGCGATGTGATCGACATCTACCCGGCGGAATCCGACCTGGAAGCGATCCGCATCGAGCTGTTCGACGATGAAGTCGAGAGCCTGTCGGCCTTCGACCCGTTGACCGGTGAGGTGATCCGCAAACTGCCGCGCTTCACCTTCTATCCGAAAAGCCACTACGTGACCCCGCGTGAAACCCTGATGGGCGCCATTGAGGGCATCAAAGTCGAGTTGGCCGAGCGCCTGGAGTACCTGCGTTCCAACAACAAGCTGGTGGAAGCCCAGCGCCTGGAGCAGCGTACCCGTTTCGACCTGGAGATGATCCTGGAGCTGGGCTACTGCAACGGTATCGAAAACTACTCGCGCTACCTGTCGGGTCGCGAATCCGGTGCGCCGCCGCCGACGCTTTACGATTACCTGCCGCCTGATGCGCTGCTGGTGATCGACGAGTCCCACGTCAGCGTGCCGCAAGTGGGTGCGATGTATAAGGGCGACCGTTCGCGTAAGGAAACCCTGGTGGAGTACGGTTTCCGCCTGCCGTCGGCCCTGGATAACCGGCCGATGCGCTTTGACGAGTGGGAAGCCATCAGCCCGCAGACCATCTTCGTGTCCGCCACGCCGGGTAACTATGAGGCCGAGCATGCCGGCCGCGTGATCGAGCAGTTGGTGCGGCCGACGGGCCTGGTGGATCCGGAAATCGAAATCCGCCCGGCGCTGACCCAAGTCGACGACTTGCTCTCGGAAATCACCAAGCGTGTGGCCCTGGAAGAGCGGGTGCTGGTCACCACGCTGACCAAGCGCATGTCCGAAGACTTGACCGACTACCTGGCCGATCACGGCGTGCGCGTGCGCTACCTGCACTCGGACATCGACACCGTGGAGCGCGTGGAGATCATCCGCGACCTGCGCCTGGGCACCTTTGATGTGCTGGTGGGCATCAACCTGCTGCGTGAAGGCCTGGACATGCCGGAAGTATCGTTGGTAGCGATCCTTGATGCGGACAAGGAGGGCTTCCTGCGCTCCGAACGCTCGCTGATCCAGACCATTGGCCGTGCGGCACGCAACCTCAATGGCCGGGCGATTCTCTATGCGGACCGCATTACCGGCTCCATGGAACGGGCGATTGGTGAGACGCAGCGCCGTCGCGACAAGCAGATCGCCTTCAACCTCGAAAATGGCATCACGCCCAAGGGCGTGTTCAAGGACGTCGCCGACATCATGGAAGGCGCCACCGTGCCGGGCTCGCGCAGCAAGAAGCGCAAGGGCATGGCCAAGGCTGCCGAGGAAAGCGCCAAGTACGAGAACGAATTGCGCTCGCCGAGCGAGATCACCAAGCGCATCCGCCAGTTGGAAGAGAAGATGTACCAGTTGGCGCGGGACCTGGAGTTCGAGGCGGCGGCGCAGACGCGCGATGAGATCGGCAAGTTGCGCGAGCGCCTGCTGGCGGTCTAAACCTCTATCACTGTAGGAGCGAGCTTGCTCGCGAAAAACCCGAGAACGCCGCGGGGTATCAGGTTCCCCGCGTCATCGTTGACGAGCTTCGCGAGCAAGCTCGCTCCTACAATAAGGCGCTGCGGGCTGTTACCATTCGCCCCTTGCTTCAATTTTCAGTTTTATCGCCCATTCGAGACCTGCCATGACCACCGTCCGCACGCGCATCGCGCCATCGCCTACTGGGGATCCCCACGTCGGCACTGCTTACATCGCCTTGTTCAATTACTGCTTTGCCAAGCAGCACGGCGGTGAATTCATCCTGCGGATCGAAGACACCGATCAAGTGCGTTCCACCCGCGAGTCGGAACAGCAGATTTTCGATGCCCTGCGCTGGTTGGGCATTACCTGGGCCGAAGGCCCGGACGTCGGTGGCCCGCACGGCCCGTATCGCCAGAGCGAGCGCAGCGACATCTACAAGCAGTACACCCAGCAACTGGTCGACATGGGCCATGCCTTCCCGTGCTTCTGCACCGCGGAAGAACTGGACCAGATGCGCGCCGAGCAACAGGCCCGTGGCGAAACCCCACGTTATGATGGCCGCGCGTTGCTGCTGTCGAAAGAAGAAGTGGCCCAGCGCCTGGCCGCCGGCGAGCCTCACGTGATCCGCATGAAAGTGCCGAGTGAAGGCGTGTGCGTGGTGCCGGACATGCTGCGCGGTGACGTCGAGATCCCGTGGGACCGCATGGACATGCAAGTGCTGATGAAGACTGACGGCCTGCCGACGTACTTCCTGGCCAACGTGGTGGATGACCACCTGATGGGCATCACCCACGTGCTGCGCGGTGAAGAATGGTTGCCATCGGCGCCGAAACTGATCCTGCTCTACGAGTACTTTGGCTGGGAACAGCCGCAGCTGTGCTACATGCCGCTGCTGCGTAACCCGGACAAGAGCAAGCTGTCCAAGCGCAAGAACCCGACTTCGGTGACGTTCTACGAGCGCATGGGCTTTATGCCGGAAGCGATGCTCAACTACCTGGGCCGCATGGGCTGGTCGATGCCGGACGAGCGCGAGAAGTTCTCGCTGCAGGAAATGGTCGACAATTTCGACCTGTCCCGCGTGTCCTTGGGTGGGCCGATCTTCGATATCGAGAAGCTGTCGTGGCTCAACGGCCAGTGGCTGCGTGACCTGCCGGTGGAAGAATTCGCCAGCCGTGTGCAGCAGTGGGCGTTGAACCCCGATTACATGATGAAGATCGCGCCGCTGGTGCAGGGCAGGGTGGAGACCTTCAGCCAGGTCGCACCGTTGGCCAGCTTCTTCTTTGCCGGGGGCGTCAATCCGGATCCTAAGCTGTTCGAGTCCAAGAAACTCTCCGGCGACCAGGTTCGCCAGTTGATGCAGTTGATCCTGTGGAAGCTGGAAAGCCTGCGCCAGTGGGAGAAGGATGCGATCACCGCGACGATCCAGGCGGTGGTGGAGTCCCTGGAATTGAAACTGCGCGATGCGATGCCGCTGATGTTTGCTGCGATCACCGGGCAGGCCAGTTCGGTGTCGGTACTTGATGCGATGGAAATTCTCGGCCCGGACCTGACCCGTTTCCGTCTGCGCCAAGCCCTTGATTTGCTTGGTGGTGTGTCGAAGAAAGAAAACAAAGAGTGGGAAAAGCTGTTGGGCGCTATCGCTTAATCAGCCTGCTATAACGACGAAACCCCGGTTTTCCGGGGTTTCGACGGTAAGTGATTGTTATCCCGGCAAAAAATTTTGGAAAATGTTGAAAATAAGTTTGACACACTTCCAAAGCGCCATTAAGATTCGCCCCGTCCTCACCGATGAGGGGCTATAGCTCAGCTGGGAGAGCGCTTGCATGGCATGCAAGAGGTCAACGGTTCGATCCCGTTTAGCTCCACCAATTTACAGGTTCAAGGTTCTGGCCACACCGTCCTTGAATCGATCAGTCTCAGCCTGATCAGTGTACAGAAGGTTTTGTCCCCTTCGTCTAGTGGCCTAGGACACCG
>NZ_CP022960.1:5677171-5812591 GCF_002269425.1 Pseudomonas sp. NS1(2017) | reverse complement strand
GTAACAGGGGTTCGAGTCCCCTAGGGGACGCCACGATTACCCGCTCTGCGGGATTTTTAAGGGTCATTCAATTATTGAATGGCCCTTTTGTTTGTCTGGCGTTTGGCCAAACCTTTCCTCCATCCCATTCTTCTCTTCTGACCAGCGGTCATGCCTGTGGCTTGCGAAATATTATTATGGTAATAATATTCAACCCATGAACATCGGAGGCAATGATGAGCGATAAAAAAGCGCAAACCCGCGAACGCATTCTGCAAGCCGCCAGCGCCGCGTTGATCCAGCGCGGCCCGGCGGAACCGAGTGTGGGTGAAGTCATGGGGGCGGCGGGGCTGACCGTCGGTGGTTTCTACGCGCACTTCGAAAGCAAGGACGCACTGATGCTGGAGGCCTTCACTCAGTTGCTGGCCAAGCGTCGTGCGTCGATCGATGACATGGACTCACAGTTGACCGGCGAGGAGCGCAGAAGCCTGGTGGCGGCGTTCTATCTGTCACGCAAGCACCGTGACTCAACCGCCCAGGCCTGCCCGATCCCGGCGACTGTTGGCGAGATGAGCCGCCTGCCGGATGAATTCCGCCAAGCGCTGAACGAGCATTGCGAGCTGATGGCCGCGCAACTCGCCGCCAGCCCTGAAGACACCGACAAAGCCCTGGCCGACATGGCGCTGATGATCGGTGGCCTGGCCTTGGCCCGCGCCTTGGGGCCGGGTGAGTTGTCTGACCGTGTGCTGCGCGCCGCCAAGTCGGCCGTGCGCTAGAAGAGGGCTGTCATGATGGGCACGTTAACCTGGATTCGTCGCTTCAACGGCACCCTGGGGCACCTGGCACCGCACACGGTGGCCAACAAGATGCGCCGCGCCTTCATGACCCCCCGCGACCTGCCGCCGCGTGACTGGGAACTGCCGCTGCTGGCGCACTCGGAGCGCATCACCTTGCGTTTCGGTTTGTCCGCCTTGCGCTGGGGCCAAGGGCCGGCTGTGTTGCTGATGCACGGTTGGGAAGGGCGACCTACTCAGTTCGCCAGCCTGATCACGGCATTGGTCGACAACGGTTACTCAGTGATTGCGCTGGACGGTCCCGCCCATGGCCGTTCGCCAGGGCGTGAAGCCCATGTGCTGCTGTTCGCCCGTGCCATGCTCGAAGCCGCTGCCGAGTTGCCGCCGCTGCATGCGGTGATCGGTCATTCCATGGGCGGCGCCAGTGCGATGCTGGCGGTGCAGCTGGGTTTGCGCACCGAGGCGTTGGTGAGTATTGCCGCACCGTCACGCTTTCTGGATGTGCTGCGGGGCTTCACCAAGATGGTTGGTTTGCCGGCGCGGGCGCGTTCGGCGTTCATCCAGGAGGTTGAGCAGACCTTTGGCATGCCGCTCAAGCATTTGGATGTAGCCCACTACCAGATGAATATCCCTGGCCTGATCGTGCACGCCGAAGATGATACGTTCGTCCCGGTCAAAGCCTCTCAGGCGATTCACGAAGCCTGGTTCGACAGCCGCCTGCTGCGCCTGGAGCAGGGCGGTCATCAGAAAGTGCTGGCCGACCCTCGCGTAATCGATGCTGTACTGGCGTTGCTCGCCGGCCGTCGTCTACAGGCGCGGCAAACGGCCTGATACACTGCCCCGGATAAGTTAATCGACCGGGAGCAAGGCATGGGCTGGGATTTGGCAACGCCGTTTATCATCGATCTGGAGGTGGCCCCTGAAGACATCGACGGCCTGGGGCACGCCAACAACGCGGTGTATGTGTCCTGGCTGGAGCGCTGTGCCTGGCGACACTCCCAGCGCCTGGGGCTGGACCTTACCGAGTATCGCCGCCTGGACCGCGCCATGGCGGTGGTGCGCCATGAGATCGACTACCTGGCCGCCGGCTACGAAGGCGACGAGTTGCAACTGGCCACTTGGATCGTCGACTGGGACCAGCGCCTGAAGATGACCCGGCGCTTCCAGCTGTTTCGCCCGCGTGATGGTGCGACCCTGCTGCGTGCGCAAACCACCTTTGTCTGCATCGAACTCTCCACCGGCAAGCCCAAGCGCATGCCCGCTGAGTTTCTCGACGGTTATGGCCCCGCCCTGACAGGGGGTTAACGGTTGCTGTAGGAAACCCAGTAAACTGCGCCACGATTTTTGTTGAGTGTTTTCCATGCAAATTGCTTTGGCGCCCATGGAGGGGTTGGTCGACAACATCCTGCGGGACGTTCTCACCCGTGTCGGCGGTATTGACTGGTGCGTGACCGAGTTCATCCGCGTCAACGACCGCCTGCTTACCCCCGCGTATTTCCATAAGCTCGCCCCGGAACTGCTGCACGGTGCTCACACCGCTGCCGGCGTGCCGCTGCGTGTGCAATTGCTGGGCTCCGACCCGGTCTGCCTGGCGGAAAACGCCGCCTTGGCGTGTGAGCTGGGCTCGCAGGTCATCGACCTGAACTTCGGCTGCCCGGCCAAGACCGTCAACAAGTCCCGTGGCGGCGCGGTGCTGCTCAAAGAGCCCGAGCTGCTCAACCAGATCGTCGAGCACGTGCGCCGCGCGGTGCCTGCCCACATTCCAGTCACTGCCAAGATGCGCCTGGGTTTCGACAGCCCGGACGGCGCCCTGGTCTGCGCCACGGCCCTGGCCGAAGGTGGCGCGGCACATATCGTGGTGCATGCGCGCACTAAGGCCGATGGCTACAAGCCGCCTGCTCATTGGGAGTGGATTCCGCGCGTGCAAGACGTGGTCAAGGTACCGGTGTTCGCCAATGGTGATATCTGGAGCGTCGAAGACTGGAAGCGTTGTCGCGAAGTCAGTGGCGCTGAAGACATCATGCTGGGCCGTGGTCTGGTCGCGCGTCCGGACCTGGCGCGGCAGATCGCTGCCGCGCGGGCGGGCGAGGAAGTCGTCGAGATGACCTGGGCAGACATGCAGCCCATGCTTCAGGATTTCTGGACCCAATCGGTAGCGCAATTGACCGAGCGTCAGGCGCCGGGGCGTTTGAAGCAATGGCTGGCGATGCTCACCCGCAATTATCCGGAGGCGGTGGAGTTGTTTACGCTGATGCGTAGGGAAACCGATCTGGAGCAGGTCGGGCGTTTGCTGGGCATGCCCGCACAGCGTGAACAGTCGGCTGCACTGCAAGATTAGGTTTACATATATAAGTGTTTCACCTGTTGCTGTAAGGGGCGCCGAAAGGTGCCTTTTTTTTGTCTGAAAAATGCGTTTGGCGTCACCACGCACTGCTTGGGCCAGCCTGATGTGTTTATTTGTTTTGGGTGTTTTATTTGTGTTGTTGCGAGATATATGCAAGTGCGTATGAATGTTTGCCTCGGTTGATACTAATTTTTAATTTTTTAATGTTCTTGGAGAAGCTTAGGTGCTTGCGTGCGCGCTGATTAACATGCTTTGTGTTTTTTATATAGCTTTGTTGTTTTCTTTAAGTTGCTTTGTTCATGGGGTGTTTCTTTACGTTTCCACTCTTGGCGGGTGTGAGGCGCGTACAGCCTGGATTTTCCTATGGGGGTCCATAGGAAAAAGTCTCTGGTGGTCATTTGGTTTCCTTATATAAGCCTCGATTGTTCGGAACTCATCTCCGTTACGGCCCACGAATCTTACGAGTTTTTTGAACTCGCCGTTGTTCCACACTTAACGTCAATGATTGTCCCTCTCCTGCCAGTGCGGAGGGTGGCGCAGTTTCAGGAATAAAAAATGTCTAATATCGCGACTAAGCAGTTCACGCCAATGAATACAAATTATGCACAGCTTAATCAGCCGTCCTTGCAAGCTGATAAGTCGCTCGAATTGTCTCCGTCTATGGACAGTATGAATAAGTTTCTTAAGGGCAGTAGTCCGGCACCAAACGAAAACAGTGTGCCGATGAATAAGGAGTCCCTGGAAAGATTGTTTGCCATGTTTGAGTTCGCGATCAAGGCGATGCGCAGCATGCTCGCTGGAATGGGGGTGTTCCCCCGCCAGCCCGGTGAACGTGGTGCCCAGCCCCAAGTGAAGCCTGGTCTCGATACCAAGACCGTTCCGGACTTGAAGGCGGAACACAAATTCGCGCCGGGGACGGATACCAAGACGACCGTGCTGCCAGGCACTGATGAGAAGGTCGTTCCGGTTGCTCCCGAAGCGGATACCAAGGCACTCGTGAATCCGGGCCCGGCGGTTAAAGTCATGCCCGATGGCCGTACCCAGGTGACTACTTCGCATGACGGCAAACTCGATGCCCAGCCGGCAAGGCTTTCTCTCAGCCCTATGGATTACAAGCACAAGCTGTCGTCCGATATTAACGTGACGGTGCAGGTCCAGAACTGTCATTGCCCGCATACAGATGAGAAAGTTGCGCCACAACCGCCACAACCGCCAGTGACGCCTGGGCTTGATAAGCAGCCATCGCCACAGCCGCCAGTGACGCCGGCACTTGATAAGCAGCCGTCGCCACAACCGCCAGTGACGCCGGCACTTGATAAGCAGCCGTCGCCACAACCGCCAATGACGCCGGCACTTGATAAGCAACCATCGCCACAACCGCCGGTCACCCCACCCACTCCAGACGTTACTAGCCCCGCACCTGATGACTTGGTTGATGATTTCAGTAGCCACTCCCAAACGCGTTTTGACAACCATCGAGCTGACAGAGCCAGCCCCCGCGCACGTTTTTGAGCCCGTTATCTTGATGCGTTAAACATAAACGCTGGCTCCTTGGTCGTGCCGGCCAGGGGGCCATTCAATGAGACTTAAGCCATGTTATCGACAAGCCATAACTGTGTCGCACCGCCAACTATTGAAACTTACCAGGCACCAAAACTTTCATTTCGTGCATCGCTTGATTCTGCACGAGAAGAAAATATTCGGACTGCAACACCTGTTCCTCGCTCGGAAGTGAAGTCCGATAGTTTCAGGAATAACGCGGACACTTCCGCCTTACTCAATATGTTGGGAGAACTGTTCAAACAGTTTTTCACCCAGTTGCAAGGCCTCCTGCGTGGTGACGTGCGTCCGGTGGAACCGAAAAATAATGATGTACCTGTACCGCCGCTACCTATGCAACCCACGCCAGATAAGAAAGCCACCGATAAACAAAGCGAACCCATTCCCGAGCTTTCCAATAAACATAAAGGCTCAAAGCCCAATAATATCTTCAGCGGCTTTCGTCAGGGTAAGAACGGTAACTGCGTAACGATCTCTGCGATAAAGGCGGCGATGCAAAAGTTTGGCCAGAACCCTAAGGATATTTACAAGTCTGTCGAAAAAACTGCCGATGGATTTAAAGTCGTGATGCGTGATGACGTGACTGTAAAACTCAGCAAAGCAGAGTTGGAGAGTGCTATTCGCGGTTCAAACTTTGTCGGGTTGAATGATCCTGGAATGCTCAAGGATGCGCACTTCCTGTTTGCATGTTCTGCCAAGCGGGCGCAGAACGAGAATAACGACGGGTGGGCAGGTCGAAGTTTTGAAGCCGCCATAAGAAGCCTCAACGATGGTGAGGATGAGTGGGGGCCGGGGGAGGGCTTCAAACGTTTGGGGCTAAAGGATCATATGAAGCGCGTATCGGTGCGTGACTTCGTCGCTGACAAATCTTTGATTGGCATGGTCAACCGGCGCGGGCACTCCGTGGCTGTCGTGGACGGGAGTGAGGAACTCTATGGGCGCAAAAGTGGCCGGCCCACAGGTGGGGACGCCATTGCTTTGATTGACCGCAAAGTTTGATCAGACGTTTCTAACAAACTAGTCCAACTTTTCAATAACAGAGTGAACGATATGAGTACGTTTGCAACTGGATCTTTCGCGCGCTCAAATTCCGTGGCAGCGCCGTTATCGAACAACTTGGAAACCGCTCGCACCCCGGCATTTGACGTGCCGGAGCGGCGTTTCGGCGAGCATTTCAACGCAAGCTCGCACAGCGCAGTCATCAAGTTGATGATGCTCACGTTTGGCCCGCGTCCTACCGATTTATTCAACGATGTAAAGGCTAGCAGCGAAGGTTATGACGTGACCATGAAAGATGGCTATCAATTGCATCTTTCCAGGCATGAGTTGAAACAGGCGGCGGCTGCGTCACGTTTTGCCGGCAATGAAAATGATGTATTGGGCAGTGCCCATTTTGCTTTGGCTGCGTTCATGAAGCGCAAACAACTGGGTAGTGGCAATGCGGCTGCCCCGCCAAGTTTCGAGGCCGTGTTGATCCAATCGTTGCAGGGTGAGACGACCTACAACATGCTCAAAGGCATGGGTTTGTCCGGCCATCTCCGGTTCGTGCCCACTGCAACAGGTGTTGCCGAAGGGCGGGCGGGGGTTGCGGAGAGCTATGATGCGGGGTCATCGCTGATTCACGCTGGCAAGGCGCATCAATTTGGTCGGGAGCGTTCTCCCGATCGAAGCTATATGTACACATTGGTGAGCGACAGTGTGCCAAAGCCCCACATTGCGCCTGCCCCCGAGCCGCCGACAGTTCTCGCCGAGGTAGTCTCTTCCAATAAAAGAGTCCGCCGCCACATTGCTGAGGTGTTGCGGGGGGTCGCGGCGACCGCGCGAAACTTCGGTGAAGTATTCGACTTGAGCAGCCATGCCGCCGTCATCAAGATGATGATGCTGCGGTTTGGTCGCTCGCCCTCCGACATGTTTGAAAAAGTCGAGGCCACGACGGGCGGATACAGCATCACCATGAAAGATGGGTTTGAAGTGAGGCTGTCAAAGCAGGAGCTGCAGCGCACGTGTGAAGCCTCGCGCTTTACCGGTCCTGACGCGCAAGTGGTCGCCGACGCCAATTTCATGCTGGCCGCCTTTGCCAAGCGCAAGCAAGTTGAGCGCGAGGTTGAGTTTGATGCAGCATTATCGAGCACCTTGCGTGGGGAGCACACCTACGTTGTTTTGAAAGGTATGGGGCTGACGGGTTTCTTACGCGTTGCGTCCCCAGACAAGTTGCGTGAACCAGGAAGCGTCGGCGTCATCAGCACCTTTAACTATTCGGGTGCGTTAGTCGCGGATGGCATCAAGGATGATAACGGTGGGCAAGCGACAGTCAGCAAGGATTATGGCTACCAGCTTGCTGCGGACTTACCTGCCGCCCACAGCGGTAGGCCTGCGCAGTTCCCGGCTGCACCTGTCGGCGTCAAGCCCGACAATATTTGGAGCGGTTTCTATCAGGGCGTGGAGGGTAATTGCGTCACCGTGTCGGCGATCAAGGCTGCGATGATGAGGTACGGGCAAAACCCTCTTGGAATATTTAAGCGTGTCACGGAATCGCCAGAAGGTTTCACCATCACCATGCGCGACTCTTGCACGGTTCGGCTTACCCGTGCCGAGCTGGAAATGGCACGGGCGGCTGCCAACTTCCATGGCGAGGATAAAGGCCTGGTTGACGATGCTGTCTTCCTTTACGCGGCGAGCGCCAAGCGTGCTCAACTGGAGAATCACGAGTTCCGCGCGGGCGCCGGTTTTGACGCCGCCCTGAAAACGCTGAACGACGGTGAGGTTCCTGGCGATGCGTTACGCCGCCTCGGTTTGTACGCCTTTACCCGCCCCAGCAGCGTGCAGGAACTGGCATCAGGTGTGCCAGGCACCTTGGCGAACTTTAGGCATTCGGTGGTCGTGGTAGAGGGTGTCATGGATGAATATGGGGTCAAACGCGAGTTGCCAGGCTCGCGCTGGATGCAACAGGGCGGTCACGCCTTGAAACTGGTTTAACCTCGACTGTCTCCCCCGAGCAGGCGCTCCCTGAATCCGATCATGGGCAGTGGCCGGCTGTGCAAATACCCTTGGTACAAATGGCAGCCCAGGCCCTGCAGGAACGCGAGTTGGTCCTGGGTTTCCACGCCTTCGGCAATCACCTCCAGGTTCAGGCTACGGGCCATGGCGACAATGGCGCGGATGATCTCGGCGTCGTTGGGGTCATGGGTCGCATCGCGCACAAAGGACTGGTCAATCTTCAGCGCATCCACCGGCAGGCGCTTGAGGTAGGTGAGCGATGAATAGCCGGTGCCGAAGTCATCCATCGCAAAGCTCACGCCGAGTTTTTTCAGGCGACGCATTTTGCTGATGGTGTCGTCCAGGTTCTGGATCACGATGCCTTCGGTGATTTCCAGTTTCAACAGGCTGAACGGCAATTCGTGCTGCTTGAGGCTGCGCTCCACCCTTTCCACGAAGTCGTTTTGGCGGAACTGCCGGGGGCTGATGTTCACGCACAGGCTGAAATTCAGCGGGTCGACCAAACCTTCCGCAATCAGCTGTTGGAAGGCCGCGCAGGCCTCGTCCAGGATCCACGTGCCGACTTCAAGAATCAGGCCGCTGTCCTCCAGCACCTTGATGAATTCGGAGGGCGATTGCGCACCCAGTTGCGGATGCTGCCAGCGCACCAGGGCCTCGGCGCCGACGATCCGGTTACCACGCGCGTCCACCTGCGGTTGGTAATGCACGCTGAACTCGCCACGCGACAGGGCCAGGCGCAGGTCGGTCTCCATGCGCAGGCGTTCGCTGGCGGTTTTTTGCATGCTGTTGTGGAACATCTGCGTGGTGTTGCGCCCGGAATCCTTGGCGCGGTACAGGGCGATATCGGCGCGCTTGAGCAAGTCCGCCGGCGTCGAGCCGTGATCGGGAATCAACGCCACGCCAATGCTCGGCGTGACCTGCAGGCGATGGCCGTCCAGGAACATCGGCTCCGAAAGCAGTTCACGCAAGGTGTCGGCCAGTTCCTGGACCTGGCGGCTGACTTCCGTGCGCGTGCCATCCAGGCCGCTGAGCAGCACCACAAACTCATCGCCACCCAAGCGCGCCACGGTGTCTTCCATGCGCACGCTGGCTTCAAGGCGTGCGGTGACGATCTTCAGCACCGTGTCGCCCACCGGATGGCCGAGGGAATCGTTGATGTGCTTGAAGTGGTCGAGGTCGAGGAACAACAGCGCGCCGCGCAGGTTATGCCGCTTGAGCAGGGCGATCTGCTGGCTCAGGCGGTCCATCAACAGGGCGCGGTTGGGCAGGTTGGTCAGCGGGTCGTGGTAGGCCAGGTGGCGGATCTGCGCCTGGGCGTTTTTCAACAGGCTCACGTCCCGCGCGGTCAGCAGCAGGCACGGAGTTTCATTCAGGGTGATGGGCTCTACCGAGACTTCCACCGCCAGCAACTCGCCGCGTTTGTTGTGCCAGAGCATTTCCAGGTGATGGATGCGGCCCTTGATCTGCAATTCGGCCAGCAGCGCGGCGCGTTGGTTCTCGTCGGCCCAGATGCCGATCTGGTAAAGGGTCAGGCCGATGGCTTCCTCGGCGCGATAACCGGTCAGGCGGCAGAAGCCGTCGTTGACCTCCACATAGCGGCCAGTGTCGCGCTCGGTGATGGAAATCGCGTCAGGGCTGGAATGGAAGGCCTTGGCGAATTTCTCTTCGCTGGCCTTGAGCGCGGCTTCCGAGCGTTGTTGCTGAGTGATGTCGCGCAAGGTGGTGACGATACATGGCTGATCGCCCACTTTGATCAGCCGGCTGGAAATCACGCAGGTCAGTGCTTGACCATTCTTGTGATGCACCACGATCGCCACATTGCTCAGCGCCTGCTCGCGGATCACCCGTTCGATCCGTTGCAGGCGCTTGCTGGATTCGTCCCACAGGCCAATCTGCTCGGCACTCTTGTCGATTACCTCGGCGGCCGTCCAGCCAAAAGTCTGGGTAAACGCGGGGTTGATCTCGATAAACGCACCGCTGTCCAGGCCGGTGACGCAGATCGGGTCGGGGCTGGCTTGAAAGAGGCTGGCGAATTTTTCTTCGGAGGCTGTCAGGCGTTGTTCGCGTTCGACCTGGTCGGTGATGTCGAGCAAGGTGCCGGCCATGCGCAACGGCGCGCCGTGTTCATCGCGGTAAAGGCGTGCGCGGCTTTCGAGGTAGCGTGAGCTGCCGTCCTCCATGGGGACGCGGTAAGTCAGTTGGTAGTTGCCGGCCGGGCCCTCACGCAGAGTGCGGTAGGCGTTGCGCATGCTCTCGCGCTCGTCATCGGGCATGCCTTCGAAGAACGCATCGAACGACTCATGGAAGGGTTCCGGCGGCAGGCCGTGCAATTGGGCGGCGCGGGCCGAGCCATAGAGCATGCCGGTGGGGATGTGCCAGTCCCAGGTGCCCAGTTGCGCCGAGTCCAGGGCCAGGTCGAGGCGTTCCTGGCTGTCCTTGAGGGCTTGCTCGGCGTTTTTGCGCTCGGTGGTGTCCAGAAACGTGCTGATCAGGTAGGCCTCGCCCTCCAGCTCGACCTTTTGCGCGCTGAGGGTGCCGTCGTGGATCTGGCCGTTGCTGGCGCAAAACTGCACCTCCATGGTGATCGGCTCGCCCTTGCGTTGGGTGGCTTTGACCAACTGCTCGCGTTGCTCCGGGTGACGCCACAGGCCGAGGTCCAGGGTGGTGCGGCCGATGGCGTCGGCGAGCGGCCAGCCGAACAGCATTTCGAAGTATTGGTTGGCTTCGCTGATCAGGCCGTCGGCCTGGCGGGTCAGCAGGACCATGTTCGGGCACAGGTGGAACAACGTGGCGAAGCGTTTTTCGGAGTGGCTGAGGGCTGTTTCGCGATCGCGCTGGTGGGTGATCTCGCGGATCACCCCGATCATGCGGCGCCGCCCGGTCTTGTCCGGCGCCAGGCTGCCGTTGATTTCCAGCCAATGAAGGCTGCCATCCGGCCATTGGATACGGTGATGCATGGCCTGTTCGAACGGCTCGCCCGCCAGCACCGCATGGAACGCCCGCACCACACGGGCACTGTCTTCGGGGGCCAGCAGGTCGAGGTAGTCCAGGTCCTTGGGCAGTGGCTGGCGCGGATCAAAGCCGAACAACGCCTGAGTGCCCCGCGACCAACTGATGCGCCCGGTGTCGATTTCCCAGCACCATGCTCCCAGCCGGGCAGCATTGAGCGCTGCCAGCAATTGCGGGGCGCTGTCCCAGCTTTGTTCCGCCGCTTGAGGGTCAAGGGCGTAGATGCGGGGCAGGGGTGGCACGGAATCGACGGGGTTGCGCATTATCAAGGGGCCTTGGCTCAATGGGCGTTCGGCGCGGCTTTATTCAGGCCTGGAGGCCGCACAGCTTCATGCCGGTATCCCTGGCAGATCGACCTGTGCATCCAATAGGCTCATGAAAGCCCGCGCAGCGTTCGACAGCGTCCTTTCGGTGTGCACGATATAGCCTAGCTGGCGACTGAGCTGTATGCCCGGCAAAGCGATACTTGCCACCTGATCATCGAGCATGGTGCGCGGCAACACGCTCCAGGCCAGGCCGATCGACACCATCATCTTGATCGTTTCCAAATAGTTAGTGCTCATCGCGATGTTCGGCGTGAGGCCCTGGGCCTCGAACAACCGGCTGACAATATGGTGGGTAAAGGTGTTGCCACCCGGGAAAACGGCGGGGTGGCCGGCAATATCGGCCAGGCTGATGCGTCCGTTGCTGATCAGGCTGTGCTCCGGCGCCACCACGAAATCCAGCGGGTCGTTCCAGACTGGGGTGGCGCGCACCAGGTGGTGAGGATCGGGCGCCAGCGTGATCACCGCCACTTCGGCGCGGCCATGGAGGATTTCTTCGTAGGCCACTTCCGAATCGAGGAACTGAATATCCAGCGCCACATTCGGGTATTCCCGGGTAAAAGTGCGCAGCACCGGCGGCAAGCGATGCAGGCCGATGTGGTGGCTGGTGGCCAGGGTCAGGCGGCCGCTGACTTCACCGGTCAGGTTGGTCAGGGCGCGACGCGTGTCGTCCAGCACGTTGAGAATCTGATAAGCCCGTGGCAGCAAGGCCCGCCCGGCCTCGGTCAAGCCGACTTCACGGCCCAGACGATCGAACAGGCGCACCTTCAATTGTTGCTCCAGGCCGGCAATGCGCTTGCTGATGGCTGGTTGCGTCAGGTGCAGGCGTTCACCGGCGCCGGAGAAGCTGCCGGTCTCGGCGATGGCAATAAAGGCGTTGAGGTTGGCCAAGTCCATTGTGGTATTCCAGTTGGTAATCCAAAGCATAAAAAATATGAATTTGAGTTATTTAATGTAGCGCCATACCATCAGCCTCACAAGCCAAAGGGTTATTGAAAAAACCCGGCGTATAGAAGCACCGATGATGAGGACCGACTGATGGCCGGCAAAACGCTTTACGACAAGCTTTGGGATTCCCATGAAGTGAAACGGCGCGACGATGGCTCGTCGCTGATCTATATCGACCGTCACATCATCCATGAAGTGACCTCGCCCCAAGCGTTCGAAGGCCTGCGTCTGGCCGGGCGCAAGCCTTGGCGCGTCGACTCCATCATCGCCACACCTGACCACAACGTGCCGACCACCCCTGAGCGCAAGGGCGGCATCGAAGCCATTGCCGACCAGGTGTCGCGTTTGCAGGTACAGACCCTCGACGACTACTGCGACGAATATGGCATTACCGAATTCAAGATGAATGACGTACGTCAAGGCATCGTGCACGTGATCGGCCCGGAGCAGGGCGCGACCTTGCCGGGCATGACCGTGGTCTGCGGTGACTCGCACACCTCTACCCACGGTGCCTTTGGCGCCTTGGCCCATGGCATCGGCACGTCCGAGGTGGAACATGTGTTCGCCACCCAGTGCCTGGTCGCCAAGAAAATGAAGAACATGCTGGTTCGCGTTGACGGCAAATTGCCGTTCGGTGTGACCGCTAAAGACATCGTCCTCGCCGTGATCGGCAAGATCGGCACCGCCGGCGGTAACGGCCATGCCATCGAGTTCGCCGGCAGCGCCATTCGCGACCTGTCCATCGAAGGCCGCATGACCATCTGCAATATGTCCATCGAAGCCGGTGCCCGTGTGGGCATGGTGGCGGCGGACGAAAAGACCGTTGAATACGTTAAAGGTCGTCCATTTGCACCTGCAGGTGCTGATTGGGACGCCGCCGTTGAAGCCTGGAAAGACCTGGTCTCCGATGCTGATGCGGTGTTCGACACTGTGGTCGAACTCGACGCTGCCCAGATCAAGCCGCAAGTCAGCTGGGGCACGTCGCCGGAAATGGTCCTGGCCGTTGACCAGAACGTTCCGGACCCGGCCAAAGAGGCCGACCTGGTCAAGCGTGGTTCCATCGAGCGCGCCTTGAAGTACATGGGTTTGCAGGCCAACCAGGCGATCACCGATATCCAGTTGGACCGCGTGTTCATCGGCTCCTGCACCAACTCGCGGATCGAAGACCTGCGCGCCGCGGCCGTGATCGCCAAAGGCCGCAAAGTGGCGTCGACCATCAAGCAAGCCATCGTGGTGCCGGGTTCGGGCTTGGTCAAAGCGCAAGCCGAAGCCGAAGGCCTCGACAAGATCTTCCTCGAAGCCGGTTTTGAATGGCGTGAGCCAGGCTGCTCGATGTGCCTGGCGATGAACCCGGACCGTTTGGAGTCGGGCGAGCATTGCGCGTCCACCTCCAACCGTAACTTCGAAGGGCGTCAGGGCGCCGGTGGGCGTACCCACCTGGTCAGCCCGGCCATGGCCGCTGCGGCGGCCGTCAACGGTCGTTTCATCGACGTTCGCGAATTGATCTGAGGAATACCCGATGCGTGCTTTTACTCAACACACCGGCCTTGTCGCCCCTTTGGATCGCGCCAACGTCGACACCGACCAGATCATCCCCAAGCAGTTCTTGAAGTCGATCAAGCGCACCGGTTTCGGCCCGAACCTGTTCGACGAGTGGCGCTACCTTGACGTGGGCTACGCCTACCAGGACAACTCCAAGCGCCCGCTGAACAAGGACTTCGTGCTCAACGCCGACCGTTACCAAGGCGCCAGCGTACTGCTGGCCCGTGAGAACTTCGGTTGCGGCTCCAGCCGTGAACACGCGCCGTGGGCCCTGGAAGAATATGGCTTTCGCAGCATCATCGCGCCGAGCTACGCCGACATCTTCTTCAACAACAGCTTCAAGAACGGCCTGTTGCCGATCATCTTGACCGACGCAGAAGTCGACGAGTTGTTCAAGCAGGTGGAAGCCGAAGAGGGCTACCAGTTGACCGTCGACCTGGCCGCGCAAACCGTGACCCGTCCGGACGGCAAGGTGTATCACTTTGAAGTGGATGCGTTCCGTAAGCACTGCCTGATCAACGGCCTGGACGACATCGGCCTGACCTTGCAGGACGGTGATGCGATTGCCGCGTTTGAAGCCAAGCACCGGGCTAGCCAGCCCTGGTTGTTTCGCGACGCGTAAACCCTGTAGGAGCGAGCTTGCTCGCGAAAAATTCAAGAGCGCCGCGTTCATTCAGGATTCGAGCGTCATCGTTGACGACCTTCGCGAGCAAGCTCGCTCCTACAAAAGCACCACCCTTGAGGAGCTTTCCATGACCACCACCGCCCACACCCAAGTCGTGCAAAAACAATTCGGCGAGCAAGCTTCCGCCTACCTGAGCAGTGCCGTGCACGCCCAAGGCACCGAATTCGCGCTGCTCCAGGCCGAACTGGCCGGGCAGGGCGCTGCGCGACTGCTGGATTTGGGCTGCGGGGCCGGTCATGTCAGCTTCCACGTAGCACCTCTGGTAAAAGAAGTGGTGGCCTACGACCTGTCCCAGCAGATGCTCGACGTGGTCGCTGCCGCTGCTGCAGACCGAGGTCTGGGCAACATCCGCACCGTCCACGGCGCCGCCGAACGCCTGCCGTTCGCCGATGGCGAGTTCGACTTCGTTTTCAGCCGTTACTCGGCCCATCACTGGAGCGACCTCGGCCTGGCGCTGCGTGAAGTGCGCCGCGTACTCAAACCGGGCGGTGTGGCGGCGTTCGTCGACGTCTTGTCACCGGGCAGCCCGCTGTTGGACACTTACCTGCAAACCGTCGAAGTGCTGCGCGACACCAGCCACGTGCGCGACTATTCCGCCGCCGAATGGATGCAGCAGCTCAGCGAGTCCGGCCTGCATGTTCGCTCCAGCAGTCGCCAGCGTCTGCGCCTGGAATACACCTCGTGGGTCGAGCGCATGCGCACGCCAGAAGTACTGCGCGCTGCCATCCTTGAGCTGCAACAGGCGATGGGCCAGGAAGTGCGCGATTATTACGAAATTCAGGCCGACGGCACCTTCAGCACCGACGTGCTGGTGGTCTTTGCTGAACGCTGATTGATTTTTCCCGACCTGCCCATGGGCGGGTCGCTTGATGAAATGAGGAACGCATGAGCAAGCAGATTCTGATTCTCCCTGGCGACGGTATTGGTCCGGAAATCATGGCCGAAGCGGTCAAGGTCCTGGAACTCGCCAACAGCAAGTACAGCCTGGGCTTCGAGCTGAGCCACGACGTGATCGGCGGCGCCGCCATCGACAAGCACGGCGTGCCCCTGGCCGATGAAACCCTGGACCGTGCCCGCGCGGCCGACGCCGTACTGCTCGGCGCCGTGGGTGGCCCGAAATGGGACAAGATCGAACGTGACATCCGCCCTGAGCGCGGCCTGCTGAAAATCCGCGCGCAACTGGGCCTGTTCGGCAACCTGCGTCCGGCCATCCTCTACCCGCAACTGGCCGATGCGTCGAGCCTCAAGCCGGAAGTTGTGGCGGGTCTGGATATCCTCATCGTGCGCGAGCTGACCGGTGGTATCTACTTCGGCTCGCCACGTGGCGTGCGTGAGCTGGAAAATGGCGAGCGTCAGGCCTACGACACCCTGCCGTACAGCGAGAGCGAAATCCGCCGTATTGCCCGTGTCGGCTTCGACATGGCCCGCGTGCGTGGCAAGAAGGTCTGCTCGGTGGACAAGGCCAACGTCCTGGCCTCCAGCCAGTTGTGGCGCGAAATCGTCGAAGAAGTGGCCAAGGACTACCCGGACGTTGAACTGAGCCACATGTACGTCGACAACGCCGCCATGCAGTTGGTGCGTGCACCCAAGCAGTTCGACGTGATCGTCACCGACAACCTGTTCGGCGACATCCTGTCCGACCAGGCGTCGATGCTCACCGGTTCCATCGGCATGCTGCCGTCGGCGTCCCTGGACACCAACAACAAGGGCATGTACGAGCCTTGCCACGGTTCGGCGCCGGACATCGCGGGCCAGGGCATTGCCAACCCGCTGGCGACCATTCTGTCGGTCTCGATGATGCTGCGTTACAGCTTCAACCTGAGCGAAGCGGCCGATGCGATCGAAAAGGCCGTAAGCCTAGTGCTGGACCAGGGCTTGCGCACCGGCGACATCTGGTCGCAGGGTTGCACCAAGGTCGGTACGCAAGAAATGGGCGACGCAGTAGTCGCCGCGCTGCGGAATCTGTAATCTCTCGGGCCCCCTTGCAGAAGTTTGCTGCAGGCGGCCCACTTTTTAACAAGGTGTAGTTGCGATGAAACGTGTAGGTCTGATCGGTTGGCGCGGTATGGTCGGTTCCGTGCTCATGCAGCGGATGCTGGAAGAGCAGGATTTCGATCTTATTGAGCCGGTGTTTTTCACCACTTCGAATGTGGGTGGCCAAGGGCCGTCTGTGGGCAAGGATATTGCCCCGCTCAAGGACGCCTACAACATTGAAGAGCTGAAAACCCTCGACGTGATTCTGACCTGTCAGGGTGGCGACTACACCAGCGAAGTCTTCCCCAAGCTGCGCGAAGCCGGCTGGCAGGGTTACTGGATCGACGCTGCGTCGAGCCTGCGTATGCAGGACGATGCCGTGATCATCCTCGACCCGGTGAACCGCAAGGTCATCGACCAGCAACTGGACGCGGGCACCAAGAACTACGTCGGCGGCAACTGCACCGTCAGCCTGATGCTGATGGGCCTGGGCGGCTTGTTCGAAGCTGGCCTGGTCGAGTGGATGAGCGCCATGACCTATCAGGCAGCCTCCGGTGCCGGCGCGCAGAACATGCGTGAGCTGATCAAACAGATGGGCGCGACCCACGCCGCTGTCGCCGATCAACTGGCCGACCCGGCCAGCGCGATTCTCGACATCGACCGCCGTGTGGCCGAAGCCATGCGCAGCGAGGCCTACCCGACCGAAAACTTCGGCGTGCCATTGGCCGGTAGCCTGATCCCGTGGATCGACAAAGAGCTGCCGAACGGCCAGAGCCGTGAAGAGTGGAAGGCCCAGGCCGAGACCAACAAGATTCTCGGCCGCTTCAAGAGCCCGATCCCGGTGGACGGCATCTGCGTGCGTATCGGCGCGATGCGCTGCCACAGCCAGGCGCTGACCATCAAGCTGAACAAAGACGTGCCGATCAGTGATATCGAAGCCTTGATCAGCCAGCACAACCCGTGGGTCAAGCTGGTGCCGAACAACCGTGACATCAGCATGCAGGAGCTGAGCCCGACCAAGGTCACCGGCACCCTGAATGTACCGGTGGGCCGCCTGCGCAAGTTGAACATGGGCAGCCAGTTCCTCGGTGCGTTCACCGTAGGCGACCAACTGCTGTGGGGCGCGGCCGAACCGCTGCGCCGCATGCTGCGGATCCTGCTGGAGCGTTGATCGCTTGAAGCAATGAAGAAACCCGCGCTCTGGAGACAGGCGCGGGTTTTTTATTGGCCTCACCCCCAGCCACCCGGTAAAGTGCCGCTCCCCCCGCAATGCCCGAGGCAGCCCCCATGACCCAGACCTTTGAAATCGCCGTGATCGGCGCTACCGGCACCGTTGGCGAGACCCTGGTGCAGATCCTCGAAGAGTTGAACTTCCCGGTGGGTACCCTGCATCTGCTGGCGGGCAGTAATTCCGCCGGCGCGTCGGTGCCGTTTCGTGGCAAGAACGTGCGGGTGAGGGAGGTCGATGAGTTCGACTTCAGCAAGGTACAGCTCGCGTTTTTTGCAGCGGGGCCGGCGGTGACCTTGAGTTTCGCGCCGCGTGCGACGACGGCGGGCTGCTCGGTGATCGACTTGTCCGGCGCGTTGTCGGCCGAACAGGCACCGCGCGTGGTGCCGGAAGCCAATGCCCATGTGCTCGATGGCCTGGAAAAACCCTTCCGGCTCAGCAGCCCGAGTCCGTCGGCGACCCATTTGGCGGTAGTGCTGGCACCCTTGCGCAGTCTGTTGGATATCCAGCGCGTGAGCGTTACCGCCAACTTGGCGATGTCGTCCCAGGGGCGTGAAGCCGTCAGCGAATTGGCCCGGCAAACTGCTGAGTTGCTGAATATGCGCCCGCTGGAGCCGAAACTGTTTGATCGGCAGGTTGCTTTCAATCTACTGGCACAAGTCGGCCAACCGGACGACCAAGGCCATACCGATCTGGAGAAAAGGCTGATACACGAATTGCGTGCAGTGCTGGAAACTCCATTGCTAAAGATTTCCGCAACCTGCGTTCAAGCCCCGGTGTTTTTTGGCGATAGCCTGACAGTGTCCCTGCAACTGGGCGCCCCGGTCGACCTCGCCGCCGTGAATCGCCTGCTCGACGCCGCGCCGGGAATAGAGCGGGTTGAAGAGGGTGACTACCCAACAGCGGTGGGCGACGCGGTCGGCCAGGACGTGGTCTATGTAGGACGGGTTCGCGCAGGTGTGGATGACCCGGCGGAACTAAATCTGTGGCTGACGTCAGATAACGTACGCAAGGGCGCCGCACTGAACGCCGTACAGCTGGCGCAGTTGTTGATAAAAGGCCTTGCGTAAAAGATACTTGGCGGCAATTTGTAGATTGATTCTAACCAAGCGCTATGCTTGGCCCCAGGCAGGAAAAGTTGCGCGTCGGTGACCTATCGGCTCGCCATGCCTTATGGCAGCGGTTACCAACCTTCTCGCAGGCCGGGGAGTGTTCAAACAAAGGATGAGGCTATGGTTCAAGTTCGCAAACTGGTGTTAGCAATAGCGGCCGCCTCGGCGCTGTCCTCCGGTATGGCGCAGGCGCTGCAGCTGGGGGAGATGACCCTCAAGTCGAAGTTGAACCAGCCGTTGGCGGTGGAGATCGAATTGCTCGACGTCGGTGGCCTCACCGCTTCCGAGATCACGCCGAGCCTGGCGTCCTCCCAAGCCTTTGTGGATGCAGGCGTTGACCGCCAGGCGTTCCTCGAAGACCTGACGTTTACCCCGGTGATCAACCCCAGCGGACGCAGCGTGGTGCGTGTCACCTCCAGCAAGCCGTTGCCCGATTCCTACGTACGTTTCCTGCTGCAAGTGCAATGGCCCAATGGCCGTTTGATGCGCGACTACAGCGTGTTGCTCGACCCGGCCAAATTCGACCAGCCTGCTCCGACGACCGCCGCGCCTGCTCCGCGCCTGGCGGCGCCGGCCAGCAGCGCGCCCGTCGCAAGCAAGTCGGCACAGCACACCACCACCTCCCGCGACACCTTGTGGGAAATTGCCGCGAAGAACCGTAACGGCGGCTCGGTACAGCAGACCATGCTGGCGATTCAGGCGCTGAATCCTGACGCGTTTATCGACGGCAACATCAACCGTTTGAAGACCGGCCAGGTCCTGCGCCTGCCAGATCCCGTACAAAGCACCGCGCTGCCGCAACCCCAGGCGATCGCCGAAGTCAGCGCGCAGAATGCCGCCTGGCGCCAAGGCCGACGCGCCGCCACCAACCCGACGGCGGGCAAGCAGCAACTGGACGCGACCAAACGCAGCCAGGCCGGCAATGCCCCGGCGAGTACTAACACCAAGGACAACCTGAGCCTGGTTTCTGCCGAAGCGGCCAAGAAGGGCGCCAAGGGCAAGACGGGCGATAGTGCGGGGTTGAGCGACAAACTGGCGATGACCCAGGAGCAACTGGACACCACCCGTCGCGACAACGAAGAGTTGAAGAGCCGCGCGGCAGACCTGCAAAGCCAGTTGGATAAACTGCAGAAACTGATTCAACTGAAAAACGATCAGCTCGCGCGTCTGCAGGCTGAGAAGGGCGCCCCGACAGCTCCGGCCACGGCGGCAATGCCTGCGCAGTTGGCGGGTGAGCCGGCTGCTGCTCCGACAGTGCCCGACGCCGCCGCTACCCCTGCACCCGCCGCGCCAGTCTCTGAGCCGATCAAGGCGGATGCAGCGCCTGCCAGCGCCGAAGGTAAATTCAACGACCTGCTGACCAATCCGATTGTGCTTGGCGTGATCGGTGGTGCCGCTGGCCTGCTGGTGTTGCTGCTCCTGCTGTTGTGGGCGCGCCATCGCAATGCGCGCCGCGAAGAAGAAAAGCACCTGCGCATGGCGCGCGCGCTGGCTGAAGAACCGGTGTTCACCTCGAATATCGACCAGGACTTGCCGCCAGACAGCTTCGAAGGCCTGGAAGTGCCGCCGCCAAACGTCAAGCTGGCGGCCGCTCCAGCGCCAGCGCCAGTGGTTGAACCAGCAGTTGCCGTGCCGACCGTCGCTTCTGTGTTGGCGCCTCTGGCGGTTGCCGTGGCCCCGGCGAACTCCAGCGATGCGCTGGCCCAAGCCCAGTCGCTTGTCGATCGTGGCCACCTGAACCAGGCTGCCGACGTGCTGGAACAGGCGATCAAACAGGAACCCAAGCGCAGCGACCTGCGTTTGAAACTGATGGAAGTCTACGGCCTGCAAAACGACAAGGACGGTTTCGTGACCCAGGAGCGTCAACTGGTGGCCAATGGTGACAACCATGCCCAGGTCGAACAGCTCAAGAGCCGCTTCCCGGCCATGGCCGTGCTGGCGGCAGGCGTTAGCGCCGCGGTGGCTGCGGCGGCCCTGGATGCCCAATACGTCAAGGATTTGCTGGAGGACAAACCCGCCCCTGCGGAGCCCGATGCCTTCGACACCGATTTCGACCTGAGCCTGGACGAGCTGGAGGAAGCCTCCCCTGCCGAGCTCAAGGACGATCAGCAGACCTTCGAATCGCTGCTGCAACAGCAAACCGAAGCTCAGGCTGCTCCAGATGACCTGTCGGACTTCGACCTGGACCTGCAACTGGATGCTCCGGCGTCGGCGCAATCGGATGACGACTTCCTCTCCGGCTTGGAAGAGCAGATGAAGGATGTGCCGGCCGTCGAGCCGCCCACTCTGACCCCTGCGGCACTGGATGACTTCGACCTGCCGGAAGATTTCGACCTGTCCTTGGCCGATGAGCCGGAAGCTGCCGCCAAGCCTGACGCTTTTGCATCCGAACTGGATGATGTCAACGCCGAGCTGGACCGTTTGTCCCAGAGCCTGGAGCATCCGTCCATCGAGCCTTCCTTCACCGCAGAAGATGCTGCGAAGGGCGACGATGAGCCGGAATTCGACTTCCTTTCCGGCACGGACGAGGTGGCCACCAAGCTTGACCTGGCCCAGGCTTATATCGACATGGGCGATGCGGACGGTGCGCGGGACATCCTCAGCGAAGTGCTGACCGAAGGCGACGAAACTCAGCGCGGCGAGGCCAAGGAAATGCTCGGCCGGTTGGCCTGACCGCCATACGTCAATGCAGCGGCGACCTTCGGGTCGCCGTTTTGCTTTTGTGGGCACTCACACAAATCGGCATAATGGCCGCCTTTGCGCAACTCATCAGGCTCTCAGTTCTTGGCAAATATAGATAACGCGGCCGCCGAAATGGCGGCCGCAGGCTTTTACCGCATCGCCCTGGGCGTGGAATACAAAGGCTCGCGCTATCGCGGCTGGCAGCGTCAGGCGTCCGGCGTACTGACGGTGCAGGAAACCCTGGAGAAAGCTCTGTCGAAAGTCGCTGATTCGCCAGTGTCGCTGATGTGCGCCGGGCGTACCGATGCAGGCGTGCACGCCTGTGGCCAGGTGGTGCACTTCGACACCCAGGCTGAGCGGTCCATGAAGGCCTGGGTGATGGGTGCTAATATCAATTTGCCCCACGACGTCAGCGTCAGCTGGGCCAAGGTCATGCCTGCGCACTTTCATGCGCGCTTCAAGGCCATCGCCCGGCGTTATCGCTATGTGATCTACAACGACCAGATCCGTCCGGCGCACCTCAACGAAGAAATCACCTGGAACCACCGCCCGCTCGACGCCGAGCGCATGGCCGAGGCTGCGCAGCATCTGGTCGGCGTGCATGATTTCAGCGCATTCCGTGCCGGCCAGTGCCAGGCCAAGTCGCCGATCAAGGAAGTCCATCACCTGCGCGTGACCCGTCACGGCAAGATGATCGTGTTGGATATCCGTGCGGGTGCGTTCCTGCACCATATGGTTCGAAACATTGCCGGGGTGCTGATGACCATCGGCACCGGCGAGCGCCCGGTGGAGTGGGCCAGGGAAGTGCTGGAAAGCCGCGTCCGCCGTACGGGTGGGGTCACGGCGCACCCGTTCGGCCTGTACCTGGTGGATGTGGAGTATCGCGACGAGTTCGAATTGCCGGAACGTTTCATCGGGCCACACTTCCTCACAGGTTTCAGCGAACTTGGCGGCTGACGCCCGGAAAAGCTTTTGTTACCATCCGGGACTTTCTCGGTCCAATCCTTGGGGTTTCCACGACATGTCAGCCGTTCGCAGCAAGATTTGCGGGATTACCCGCATAGAGGACGCGTTGGCGGCGGTCGAGGCGGGGGCGGATGCCATCGGTTTCGTGTTCTATGCCAAGAGCCCGCGGGCGGTGAATGTGGTGCAGGCGCGGGCGATCATCGCCGCCTTGCCGCCGTTCGTGACCACCGTGGGGTTGTTCGTCAACGCCAGTCGCTGCGAACTCAACGAAACCCTGGATGCCGTGCAGCTGGATATGCTGCAGTTTCACGGTGATGAAAGTCCTGATGAGTGTGAAAGCTACCAGCGTCCGTACATCAAGGCGTTGCGCGTGAAGGCTGGGGATGACATCGCGGCTGCCTGCGCCGCCTATGGTGGCGCTCGCGGGATTCTGCTCGACACCTATGTCGAAGGCGTGCCCGGTGGCACCGGCGAAGCGTTCGATTGGTCGCTGATTCCCGAAGGCTTGAGCAAGCCGATCATCCTGGCCGGGGGGCTCAACCCAGCGAATGTCGGGGCGGCGATAGAGCAGGTGCGCCCCTATGCCGTGGATGTCAGCGGCGGTGTGGAGCAGGGCAAGGGCATCAAGGATCACGACAAAATTCGCGCATTTATGCAAGCTGTGCGTGGGATGTGACGGCTGGCAGTCTGCCGCCGTCCATAACTACCACTGTGTAAAACAGCCCGGTGCCGCCTGAGGGTGGCCTGGAAACGAAGTGGCAACCCTGCGCTGGCAGGTTGTCTGGAAGGCTGAGGATACATGCGGGAATAGGCCGGTCGAACGTCTGACCCCGTCCAGCATGTCTCATCGCCACATATGAATTTAGCTCAAGGGCATACGCGGGGCTGTGTTCAAGCCACCGGTACTGGAGAAAGAAAGCATGAGCAACTGGTTAGTAGACAAACTGATCCCTTCGATCATGCGTTCCGAGGTGAAAAAAAGCTCGGTTCCTGAAGGTCTGTGGCACAAGTGCCCATCCTGTGACGCGGTGCTGTACCGCCCGGAGCTGGAAAAGACCCTGGACGTTTGCCCCAAGTGCAACCACCACATGCGTATCGGCGCCCGCGCCCGCATCGACATCTTCCTGGACGCCGAAGGCCGCAACGAGCTGGGTGCCGACCTGGAGCCGGTCGACCGCCTCAAGTTCCGCGACAGCAAGAAGTACAAGGACCGTCTGGTCGGCGCGCAGAAGCAGACCGGCGAGAAGGACGCGCTGATTTCCGTCAGCGGCAAGCTGCTGGGCATGCCTGTCGTGGTGTCGGCGTTCGAGTTCTCCTTCATGGGCGGCTCCATGGGTGCCATCGTCGGTGAGCGCTTCGTTCGCGCCGCCAACTACGCCCTGGAAAACCGTTGCCCGATGATCTGCTTCGCCGCCTCCGGTGGTGCGCGCATGCAGGAAGCCCTGATCTCCCTGATGCAAATGGCCAAGACCTCTGCGGTGCTGGCGCGTCTGCGCGAAGAAGGCATCCCGTTCATCTCCGTGCTGACCGACCCGGTCTACGGCGGCGTTTCCGCCAGCCTGGCGATGCTGGGTGACGTGATCGTCGGCGAGCCAAAGGCCCTGATCGGTTTTGCCGGCCCGCGTGTGATCGAGCAAACCGTACGTGAAAAACTGCCGGAAGGCTTCCAGCGCAGCGAGTTCCTGCTGGAGCACGGTGCGATCGACCTGATCATCCCGCGCGGTGAGTTGCGTCCACGCCTGGGCAACCTGCTGGCACAAATGATGAGCCTGCCGACCCCTGTGTACGTCGCGCCTAAAGTTGAACCGATTGTCGTGCCGCCGGTGCCTGCAAACCTATGACCCAACGTACCCTGGGCGAATGGCTCGCCTACCTTGAGCAGTTGCATCCGTCCGCCATCGACATGGGTCTGGAGCGCTCGCAACAGGTAGCGGCCCGCCTCGGGTTGGGCCGGCCGGCGCCGCGCGTGATCACGGTGACCGGCACCAACGGCAAGGGCTCTACCTGTGCCTTTGTCGCGGCGCTGCTGCAGGCCCAAGGGCTGAAAGTCGGCGTCTACAATTCCCCGCACCTGCTGCGTTACAACGAGCGGGTGCAGCTCAATGGCGTCGAAGCCACTGATGAGCAACTCTGCGAAGCCTTCGCTGCACTCGATACTGGCCGGGGCGAGATTTCCCTGACCTACTTCGAAATGGGCACCCTGGCGGCGTTCTGGCTGTTCGAGCGTGCGCAACTCGATGTGGTGGTGCTGGAGGTCGGCCTGGGCGGGCGCCTGGACACGGTCAATGTGGTGGATGCCGACCTTGCGTTGGTCACCAGTATTGGTGTGGACCACGCCGACTACCTGGGTAATACGCGCGAATCCGTGGCCTATGAAAAAGCCGGGATCTTCCGCCAGGGCAAGCCTGCGTTGTGCGGTGACCTGGATCCGCCGCACACCTTGCTCGACAAGGTGCGCGAGCTGGATTGCCCGTTTTTCCTGCGCGGTCGCGACTTCAATCTGGAAATCGGTGCGCAGCACTGGCAATGGCACGGGCATGATGCTCGTGGCCAGGCTGTAGCGTTGCGCGACCTGCCGCTGCTGAACCTGCCAATGGAAAACGCCGCGCTCGCGTTGCAGGCCTATCTGCTGCTGGATCTGCCGTGGAATGCTGAGCAGATTGCCGCCACCTTGCTGGCGACACGTGTAGTCGGACGATTGGACCGTCGTGAGTTCCAATGGCAAGGCAAGCGCCTGAACCTGTTGCTGGACGTGGGGCATAACCCCCATGCGGCCGAGTACCTGGCGCAACGCCTGTCGCGTACGCCGCCGGTCGGTCGTCGCCTTGCAGTCTTTGGCTTGCTGGCCGATAAGGATCTGGACGGTGTGGTTGCACCCTTGCTGGGCAATGTCGAGGCCTGGGCGGTAGCCCCTCTGGATACTTCGCGCAGCCGACCTGCCGCCGAGCTGGAAGTGGCCTTGCAGAACCTTGGTGCGCCGGTGGCGTCGTATGCAAGCGTGATCGCTGCCCTTGAAGCACAGTGCGCCCTTGCCACCCCCGATGATGAGATTCTGTTGTTCGGGTCATTTTATTGTGTTGCCGAGGCGCTCGAGTGGTTGGCCCGGCGCTCCACGGAGGAAGCTGCACATGGCATTACTGGATAGCGCATACAAGCAGCGAATGGTCGGCGCCCTGGTGCTGGTGGCGTTGGCGGTGATTTTCCTGCCGATGCTGTTCTCGCGTCAGGACGAAGAGCGTCAAGTGGTCGTCGAAGCGCCGGCTGCCCCGCAGGCGCCGTCGGTGCCGCAAGTACAGGTTGAACCGGTGGTGGTGCCTGAGCCTCAGGCCTTGCCGGAAGAAGAACCGGTGCCGAGCGATGCTGAGGTTGCGGCCCAGCAAGCCCCGTCGATGCCGGTTCAGCCGAGCGTGCCGGTGGTCAAGCCGGCGCCTGCGCCGACAGTAGCGGCCAAGCCTGCCGCGCCTGCGCCCGCACCGAAGCCGGTAGCGCCGCAACCGGCTGCGCCAGGCAAGCCGGATGTGGGGCAGAGTCGCATTGATCCGAATGGCCTGCCGATCAGTTGGTCGATTCAAGTGGCCAGCCTGGGCAACCGCGAAGGCGCTGACGCTTTGCAGAAGAAGCTGCGCAGCCAGGGCTATAACGCCTATATCCGCAGCGCCGACGGCAAGAACCGCGTGTTCATCGGACCGTTGATCGAGCGCGCCGAGGCGGATCGCCTGCGAGACCTGCTGGATCGCCAGCAGAACCTCAAGGGTTTTGTGACTCGTTTCCAGCCTGAGCGCGGCTGAATAACTGCCAGCTCCGGTTGGTAATGCGGTTTAAATGTGGGAGCGGGCTTGCTCGCGAATGCGATGGATTAGTTGACTTTTTGGTTGCTGGTCCACCGCATTCGCGAGCAAGTCCCCTCCCGCATTGGTTTTGTGGTGGGGTTGAAATGGGCTTCGCTCATCCCAAACTATTGATTTGCAAAGCAGTCGTAATCACAGCTTACCGACAGCCCGACGCTCTGCTAAAATGCGCCGCCTCATCTGTCCGTAGGCTGAACTGTGCCATTTACCTGGGTTGATTGGGCGATCGTCGCAATCGTCGCCATCTCCGCTTTGATCAGTCTAAGCCGCGGCTTCGTAAAAGAAGCACTGTCGTTGCTGACCTGGATCATCGCAGGAGTCGTAGCCTGGATGTTCGGCGGTTCATTGTCGGTCTACCTGGCCGGATACATCGAGACACCTTCGGCTCGCGTCATCGCGGGCTGCGCCATCATGTTCATCGCCACGCTGCTGGTGGGAGCAATGGTCAATTATCTTATCGGCGAGTTGATACGTGTCACCGGCCTCTCCGGGACCGATCGATTTCTCGGCATGGCCTTCGGTGCTGCGCGTGGCGCGTTGCTGGTGGTCGTGGCGGTCGGGCTGTTGAGCCTGGGGCCGGTACAGCAGGATTCGTGGTGGCAGGAGTCGGTACTCGTGCCAAAATTTCTATTGGTTGCAGATTGGTCCAAGAACCTCATTTTGGGGTGGAGCAGTCAGTGGCTGGCCAGCGGAATCAGCGTACCCGCTGATCTTCCGTTCAAGGAACATCTCTTACCGGCCAAAACGCCTCAGTAAGCTGTGTTCAGTCAAGATTCATTAAGTAGGGGTTGCGTCGCATGTGTGGCATCGTCGGTATCGTCGGTAAGTCGAACGTCAATCAGGCGCTGTATGACGCGCTAACCGTCCTCCAGCACCGCGGCCAGGACGCTGCCGGTATTGTGACCAGCCACGACGGCCGGTTATTCCTGCGCAAGGACAATGGTCTGGTGCGTGACGTGTTCCATCAGCGTCACATGCAGCGCCTGGTCGGGCACATGGGCATTGGTCATGTGCGTTACCCGACCGCCGGTAGCTCGACGTCGGCTGAAGCTCAACCGTTTTACGTCAACTCGCCTTACGGCATCACCCTGGCGCATAACGGTAACCTGACCAACGTTGAACAGTTGGCCAAGGAGATTTACGAATCTGACCTGCGCCACGTCAACACCAGCTCCGACTCGGAAGTGCTGCTCAACGTGTTCGCCCACGAGCTGGCCCAGCGCGGCAAGCTGCAGCCGACCGAAGAAGACGTGTTCGCCGCCGTCACCGACGTGCACAACCGTTGCGTGGGTGGCTATGCCGTCGTGGCCATGGTCACCGGTTATGGCATCGTCGGCTTCCGTGACCCGCATGGCATCCGTCCGATCGTGTTCGGCCAACGTCACACCGACGAAGGCGTCGAATACATGATCGCTTCCGAAAGCGTGTCCCTGGACGTGCTGGGTTTCACCCTGATTCGCGACCTCGCGCCGGGCGAAGCGGTGTACATCACCGAAGACGGCAAGTTGCACACCCGTCAGTGCGCCGTGGCGCCGAAACTCACCCCGTGCATCTTCGAACACGTCTACCTGGCGCGTCCGGATTCGATCATCGACGGCGTTTCGGTGTACAAGGCGCGTCTGCGCATGGGCGAGAAGCTGGCCGAGAAGATCCTGCGCGAGCGCCCAGAGCACGACATCGACGTGGTGATCCCGATTCCGGACACCAGCCGCACCGCTGCGCTGGAGTTGGCCAACCACTTGGGCGTCAAGTTCCGCGAAGGCTTTGTGAAGAACCGCTACATTGGCCGTACCTTCATCATGCCGGGCCAGGCTGCGCGCAAGAAGTCGGTGCGCCAGAAGCTCAACGCCATCGAGTTAGAGTTCCGCGGCAAGAACGTGATGCTGGTGGATGACTCCATCGTGCGCGGTACTACCTGCAAGCAGATCATCCAGATGGCCCGCGAAGCCGGTGCGAAGAATGTGTACTTCTGTTCCGCAGCGCCTGCCGTGCGTTACCCGAACGTCTACGGCATCGACATGCCGAGCGCCCATGAACTGATCGCTCACAACCGTTCGACCCAGGACGTGGCCGACCTGATCGGCGCTGATTGGCTGATCTACCAGGATCTGCCGGACCTGATCGAGGCGGTGGGTGGTGGCAAAATCAAGATCGACCAGTTCGACTGCGCCGTGTTCGACGGCAAGTATGTGACTGGTGATGTCGATGAGGCTTACCTGAACAAGATCGAGCAGGCGCGTAACGACTCGTCGAAGATCAAGACCCAGGCGGTCAGCGCGATCATCGACCTGTACAACAACTGAGTGACAACCGGCCCTGAGGGGCCGGTTTTGTATCTTAAATAAAGAATTGAGTAAGGAGTCGCAGCATGAGTCAGGAATGGGATGCCGGTCGGTTGGACAGCGACCTCGATGGCGTAGCTTTCGATACCCTGGCTGTGCGCGCCGGCCAGCACCGCACCCCGGAAGGTGAGCACGGTGACCCGATGTTCTTCACTTCCAGCTATGTGTTCCGCACCGCAGCCGACGCCGCTGCGCGCTTTGCTGGCGAAGTGCCGGGTAACGTGTACTCGCGTTATACCAACCCGACGGTGCGCGCGTTCGAAGAGCGTATTGCGGCACTGGAAGGTGCTGAGCAGGCGGTAGCGACGGCCACTGGTATGGCGGCGATCCTGGCGGTGGTGATGAGCCTGTGCAGTGCTGGCGACCATGTGTTGGTGTCGCGCAGTGTGTTTGGTTCGACCATCAGCCTGTTCGAGAAGTATTTCAAGCGCTTTGGTATCGAAGTTGACTACGTGCCCTTGGCGGATCTTTTCGGCTGGGATGCGGCGATCAAGGCCAACACCAAGTTGTTGTTCGTCGAGTCGCCGTCCAACCCGTTGGCTGAGTTGGTGGACATCGCTGCGTTGTCTGAAGTGGCGCATGCCAAAGGTGCGATGCTGGTCGTGGACAACTGCTTCTGCACCCCGGCGCTGCAACAGCCGTTGAAGCTGGGTGCGGACATCGTCGTGCACTCGGCGACCAAGTTCATCGACGGCCAGGGCCGTTGCATGGGCGGTGTGGTTGCAGGTCGCAGCGAGCAGATGAAGGAAGTCGTC
Organism: Pseudomonas sp. NS1(2017); assembly: GCF_002269425.1. Taxonomy (NCBI): domain Bacteria; kingdom Pseudomonadati; phylum Pseudomonadota; class Gammaproteobacteria; order Pseudomonadales; family Pseudomonadaceae; genus Pseudomonas; species Pseudomonas sp. NS1(2017). The sequence continues at coordinate 5,783,503 of NZ_CP022960.1, read as the reverse complement.
GGCTTCCTGCGCACGGCGGGCCCGACCTTGAGCCCGTTCAACGCGTGGATCTTCCTCAAGGGTCTTGAGACCCTTAACCTGCGGATGAAGGCCCACTGTGCCAACGCCCAGGCTTTGGCCGAGTGGCTGGAGCAGCAGGACGGTATCGAGAAGGTGCACTACGCCGGCCTCAAGAGTCACCCGCAACACGAATTGGCCCAGCGCCAGCAGCGTGGTTTCGGCGCTGTGGTGAGCTTTGAGGTCAAGGGCGGCAAAGAGGGCGCCTGGCGCTTTATCGATGCGACTCGCCTGATTTCCATCACCGCCAACCTGGGTGATAGCAAGACCACCATTACCCATCCGAGTACCACTTCCCACGGGCGCCTGGCGCCGCAGGAGCGTGAAGCGGCGGGTATCCGTGACAGCCTGATCCGCATTGCGGTTGGCCTGGAAGACGTGGCTGACTTGCAGGCTGACTTGGCTCGCGGGCTGGCGGCCTTGTGATCGAGTGGTCCATGGAAGCGGCGGCTGCCACTAATGGGCGCGTTGCGCTGGTCACAGGTGCCGCGCGAGGCATTGGTCTCGGGATTGCCGCATGGCTGATCAGCGAAGGCTGGCAAGTGGTGTTGACTGACCTGGACCGCGAGCGCGGTTCCAAGGTGTCCAAGGTGCTGGGTGAAAACGCCTGGTTCATCAGCATGGACGTGGCCGACGAGAAGCAAGTGGCCCAAGGTGTTGCCGAGGTATTGGGGCAGTTCGGGCGCCTGGACGCGTTGGTCTGTAATGCGGCGGTGGCTGACCCGCGCAATATCACCCTGGAAAGCCTCGACCTGGCGTACTGGAACCGGGTGCTTGCGGTGAACCTCAGTGGGCCGATGTTGTTGGCCAAGCACTGTGCGCCTTACCTGCGTGCCCATGGCGGTGCCATCGTCAATTTGGCCTCGACCCGCGCCCGCCAGTCGGAACCGGACACCGAAGCCTACGCGGCGAGCAAAGGTGGTCTGCTGGCCCTCACGCATGCCTTGGCGATGAGCCTGGGGCCGGAAGTGCGGGTCAATGCGGTCAGTCCTGGCTGGATCGATGCGCGTGATCCGGCTGCACGTCGGGCCGAGCCATTGAGTGATGCTGATCATGCGCAGCATCCGGCGGGCAGGGTAGGCACCGTAGAAGATGTGGCGGCGATGGTAGCGTGGCTGTTGTCGCGCCAGGCGGGCTTTGTCACCGGGCAAGAGTTTGTCGTGGACGGTGGCATGAGCAAGAAGATGATTTACAGCGAGTAGGGCGGGTAGCCGTCTTGAAGCAATTTTGTCTTTTTCAGAAAAACTTCAAGCAGGCTATTGACTTAGGTCCGATACCTGCGTAAATTTCGCGGCCTCAACGAAGCAAAGGGTGATTAGCTCAGCTGGGAGAGCATCTGCCTTACAAGCAGAGGGTCGGCGGTTCGATCCCGTCATCACCCACCACTTCTTGAGAGTTTTGCCCCAGGGCAAGACGCAACGTTAAAGGTTGCACCGACGCGCAGCGGTAGTTCAGTCGGTTAGAATACCGGCCTGTCACGCCGGGGGTCGCGGGTTCGAGTCCCGTCCGCTGCGCCATATTTTCCAGGTCTGATTCGTCGGGCTTGAGATTGAACAACCCAGGTTGATCGATCAGATGTTTAAAGGCGGTTGAGGGTTTCACTCAATCAGTCAAGCGATACGCAGCGGTAGTTCAGTCGGTTAGAATACCGGCCTGTCACGCCGGGGGTCGCGGGTTCGAGTCCCGTCCGCTGCGCCATATCTGCCTCAAGGCCCACTGAACGCCTTGAAGCACAAAGCAAGCCTCTGGCTACTTTGATCCGATAGCAAAGACCCTGGTCGAAAGACCGGGTTTTTTTGTGTCTGCGATTTGATGCGCGCGATCTGTAGGAGCCCGCATGTGGGCTCCTACAGCTTTCGAGTCAGAATCCTAATTTGTCGCGTAGGCCGTAATACCAGGCGCCCAGCGCTGCAAACGGCGTACGCAACAGTTGCCCGCCCGGGAAAGGGTAGTGCGGCAGGTCGGCAAACGCGTCAAAACGCTCTGCCTGGCCTCTGAGTGCCTCCGCCAGTACCTTGCCAGCCAGGTGCGTGTACGTCACGCCATGGCCACTGCAGCCCTGTGAATAGTAGATGTTATCGCCCAGGCGTCCCACCTGCGGCAATCGCGACAGAGTCAGCAGGAAATTGCCGGTCCAGGCGTAATCGATCTTCACGTCCTTGAGTTGCGGGAAGGCCTTGAGCATCTTTGGACGGATGATCGCTTCGATGTTCGCCGGGTCGCGCGCGCCATACACCACGCCACCACCGAAGATCAGGCGCTTATCGCGGGTGAGGCGGTAGTAGTCGAGCAGATAGTTGCAGTCTTCTACGCAGTAATCCTGCGGCAGCAGAGTTTTTGCCAGTTCGTCACCCAGCGGGGCGGTAGTGATCACTTGCGTGCCGCAGGGCATCGACTTGGCTGCCAGCTCCGGCACCAGATTGCCCAGGTAGGCATTGCCTGCAACGATAATGAACTTGGCCCTGACCTTGCCCTCGGCGGTATGCACCACCGGGTTGGCGCCGCGCTCGATTCGTACGGCTGCCGATTGTTCGTAGATCGTGCCGCCCAGAGATTCCACGGCCGCCGCTTCGCCGAGTGCTAGGTTGAGCGGATGGATGTGGCCTCCGCTCATGTCTAGCAAGCCACCCACATAGTTGTCACAGGCCACCACTTCACGGATGCGGCGCTCGTCCAGCAGCTCCAGCTGTGTATGGCCGTAGCGCTCCCACAGGCGCTTCTGCGACTCTAGGTGGCCCATGTGTTTGCTGTTGAGTGCGGCGAATACGCCGCCATCCTTCAGGTCGCACTGGATCTGATACTTGGCCACCCGCTCGCGAATGATCTTGCCGCCTTCAAACGCCATCTGTCCCAGGAGTTGCGCCTGCTTGGGCCCGACGCTGCGCTCGATCACATCGATATCACGGCTGTAGCTGTTGACGATCTGCCCGCCGTTGCGGCCCGAGGCGCCGAACCCCACCTTGGCGGCTTCCAGCACCGTCACGCGAAAACCGTTCTCCAGCAGGAACAGTGCGCTGGAGAGGCCGGTGTAGCCAGCGCCAATCACGCACACATCGGTTTCGACCTCACCTTGCAGCACCGGGCGAGGCGGAACGGCATTCGCGGACGCAGCGTAATACGACTGGGGGTAGGGGGTGTTCGCCATCCTGGAACCTCTGTTTTATATTTTTTACGAGTGCGTCGATCCTACCTGAGTTGAAAATTGCCTGCCAGCCACCCGAAATCCACGGGTGTGCTCCGCGCAAATAAAAAATTCGCATATTCATAGGGTTAGCTGCAAAAAAGATGTTGACACCCCTCCGGAATTCCGTAGAATGCCGCCTCACAGCAGGCACGTAGCTCAGTTGGTTAGAGCACCACCTTGACATGGTGGGGGTCGTTGGTTCGAGTCCAATCGCGCCTACCAAACAAAATCCGCTCTGCTGGGCGGTCTAGAAGGGCTCACCGAAAGGTGGGCCCTTTTTTGTTGCCTGCGATTTGCAAACTTTTGCAAAACTCTCACCACCCACAAAAATTATTGGTTCGCAGCAACAATTTTTCTTGTTGGACACCTCCCGCCCCCAGGCAGCAAAGTTGCCGCCACTGACGCTCGACCTTTCGGGTCAACAATAAAAAACCGAGCCGACTGCACGCCACCTCTTGCTGTGAACCCTTTGTTCACATCCTGCTGTAATGGCGCCGCAGCGCGCACTTAAGGACCTCACGCCATGCAAACTGTTGTGAACTTATGGCCGTTGATCGGCGTACTTGTGATCGTGGTTGGCTTTGTCTTGCGCTTCAACCCTTTGTTGGTGGTCACCGCCGCCGCTATCGCCACAGGGCTTGCCGCCCATTTCCCACTGGAAAAAATCCTCGCCACCATGGGCGATGGCTTCCTTCAGACCCGCGCCTTGCAATTGATCCTCTTGTTGCCTCTGGCGGTCATTGGCCTGCTGGAGCGTCACGGACTGCGCCTGCATGCGCAGAACTGGATCGCGCGGTTCGAGCGCGCCACGGTAGGGCGCTTGCTGATCATCTATCTGTTTGTACGCGAATCCACTGCTGCCATGGGCTTGACCAGCCTTGGCGGACACCCGCAGATGGTGCGCCCGCTGCTGGCGCCGATGGCCGAAGGTGCGGCGGAAAAACGCTACGGCAAGTTACCGGACAAGCTGCGTCACAAGGTGTTGGCCATGTGTGCCGCGACTGACAACGTCGGCCTGTTTTTTGGTGAAGACATCTTTGTCGCTTTCGGCGCAATCGCGTTGATGCACACCTTCCTGCTCGGCTCGGGGATTGATGTGGAGCCTCTGCATATTGCGGTATGGGGTATTCCTACAGCGATCTGCGCTTTCATTATTCATGCGATCCGTCTGCATCGGTTTGATCGAAGGCTTACCCGTGAGATGACGCCCGCCGCTACGCCAGTGGAGCCCGTGCAATGATCATTTCCATTCAATACTTGTACTGGCTTGCCGGCGTTCTGCTGCTGATCACTGCGGGCATGATTTTGATGGACCGGAGCCATCCCAAGCGTTGGTCCAGTGCGCTGTTCTGGTTGTTGTTCGCTATTCCGTTCTTGATAGGCGAGCGCCTGCCGTCGGTGGTCATCGGCGCCGGCATTGTGGTCATGGCATTGATTGCCGGTATGGGTGGCGTTGGCCGTGGCAAGCATGCCGAGTTGCATGACAAGGCCTCTCGCGCCAGTGCGGGCCGGCTGGGTCACAAGCTGTTCATTCCTGCGCTCGCCATTCCATTGACCACGGTCATTGGCTCGGTGTTGCTCAAGCACACCGAGATTGGCGGCGTGCCACTGCTGGATCCGAAAAACACCACCTTTGTATCCCTCGGTATCGGCTGCTTGATCGCACTCGGCCTGGCTTGCTGGCTGACCCGCGATACACCGGTGCAAGCCTTGCGCGAATCCCGCCGTCTCACCGAAGCCCTCGGCTGGGCGATGGTGCTTCCGCAAATGCTGGCGATGCTCGGCTTGCTGTTTAACGAAGCCGGGGTCGGTACGGCCGTTGCGCATGTCACCACCACCTACATCAACCTGGATTTCAAGTTGGTGGCGGTGATGGTTTATGTGCTGGGCATGGCCCTGTTCACGGTGATCATGGGTAACGGCTTCGCGGCTTTCCCAGTGATGACCGGCGGTGTCGGCGTGCCGGTGCTGGTGGGTATCTACGGCGGGAATCCAGCCGTAATGGCGGCGATTGGCATGTTCTCCGGCTACTGCGGCACACTGATGACGCCGATGGCCGCCAACTTTAATATTGTGCCTGCAGCGTTGCTGGAGCTGCCAGACAAGAACGCGGTGATCAAGGCTCAACTGCCCACGGCATTGATGATGTTGGTGGTCAATATTGTGCTGCTCTACCTGTTGATGTGAGGCCAAGATGCAAACCGTGTTGCTGATGGGTTTTGAACCCTTTGATCAAGACTTGGTTAATCCGTCCTGGGAGGCTGTGCGCCAACTGGACGGTGTTCAGTTGGAGCCCGATGTGCAGATAGTTGCGCGTCAATTGCCTTGCGCATTTGCCTCTGTTGGCGAGTGCCTGATCGGGCTGGTCGAAGAGTTGCGCCCGGCGATGGTGATCGCTACTGGCCTGGGGCCGGGCCGTAGCGATATCTCTATCGAACGGGTGGCGATCAATGTCAATGATGCGCGCATTCCCGATAACCTGGGCGAGCAGCCTGTCGATACGGCGGTCATCGCTGATGGCCCGGCGGCCTACTTCACGACGCTGCCGATCAAGGCGATAGTCAAGGCTGTGCGTGAAGTGGGGATCGCAGCCTCCGTATCGCAGACGGCGGGGACATTTGTGTGTAATCAGGTGTTTTATCTATTGCAGCATGCGCTTGCGGGGTCGGGAGTGCGCAGTGGGTTTATCCACGTACCGTTTCTGCCGGAGCAGGTGGCGGGTACACAGCGGCCTTCGATGGCGCTGGGTACGACGGTTGCGGGATTGCACGTGGCTGTATTGACGGCGTGGCGAACACTGGCGGATGTAAGGGAAGCGGGTGGGCAGGTCAGTTGACCGGCCCAGCTTTTCTCACAGCGCAAACAGTCGGGTGAGCCCGAAGGTGATGGCGCAAGCCAGGCCAGTCATTGCAAATGCGGTTGCCACGTACCACTTGATGAGGTTCAGTTCAGTGGTTGCCAGGTCTGCCTTGGACGCGAAGTGCTTATCCATGGCGTCTGCCTTGCCCGAAACGGTGATCAGCTTCTCGTTCATTTCAGCCAGCCCCTTTTCCAGTAGACCTAATCGTATTTCCATTCCCGAACCTCCCTTTGCGCTGTTGCCGGCTCTGCCTTGAGCCGCTTCGGAAGCAAGATTAGTTGGGTCTAAGTCCGATGGTAAGAGGCAAACCTTTGCAAAATAACACCGGGTACATGCTGCTCATTCCTCCCGCTTCGGAAAGAACAAATCAAAACACGTCACCCCGGCCTCACTGCTCACGCTGTATTGGCCGTTGTGCAACTGCATGATGGTCGCCACAATGGACAAGCCTAGCCCATTGGATTGCGCCGACCGTTCCCTTGATTCATCCACCCGGTAAAAGCGTTCGAACAGTCGCGGCAGATGCTCGGTAGCGATGGTCTCACCGCGGTTGCTGACCTTCAGGTGAATGCCCCCGGCATCGGGAATCGCCCGTATCACCAACTCGGTGCTCGGCGCACCATATTTGATGGCGTTGGCACACAGGTTCGCCAGGGCCCTGCGCAGTAGCATCGGCTCCGCCCAGATCACCCCGTCACCTTCAGCGCGAATGCTGATATCCCTATCCGCCGCCAAGCCTTCGAAGTAGTCGGCGATGCGTTCCACTTCATCTGCGGCATTGAGTTCCTGACGCTGGCGCAAGGCGCTGGCCGGGTCGGTGCGCGCCAGGAACAGCATGTTGTCGAGCATCCGCGCCAGGCGTTCAAGCTCTTCGACATTGGACGCCAGCAGTTGCTGATAGCTCTCGATGCTGCGGTTTTGTTGCAGAGCGACCTGGGTTTCTCCCAGCAGGTTGTTGATGGGCGTGCGCAGTTCGTGGGCCATGTCGGTGGACACCTGGCCCAGCTGTACAAAGCCCTTGGCCAGCCGCTCCAGCATGGTGTTGAACGCGTCAATCATCGGGAGCAGTTCTTTTGGCGCGCCGTGGCTGTCGAGGCGTTCGGCGAGATTGCCGACGCCGATGCCTTGGGCGTGCCGGGCCAGGCGGCGCAACGGTACGAGTCCACGATGCACCAGTAGATAACCGGCCACCGCCAGAATGATTGCGGCGATGCTCGCCAGGATATAAACGCTCAAGCGATAGCTGGCGAGCATGGCGGTGCGCTCAGTCATCAGGCGCCCCGTGGTGACCTGCAGGCTGCCCAGGTCGCCGGAGTCGATGGACGCGGCCACGGTCGCGAACGGCACACCGTTAATGCTGGGGAAGTGGTGCACGTCAGCAAACGTCAGCTCGTGGTTCTTGGGCACCGGGGGAACGGAAGGCAGGTCGATATTACCGGGATTGACCGTCAGCAAGGGTGTTTGCCCAGGTGCGGCGATGCTAAGTATCGATTCACGGTTGCCCAGCATGTTCTGGAACAGCTCCGGCTTGGTTCTGATCAGGTCGACCGTGTTGCTGTCATTGAGCAAGTTGCGCAGTTGGTCGACGCGGGAAATCAATGCCGCATCGTCCCGCTTGATCAACTCACGCTCCAGCTCGCGGTACAGCGCCACGCCCAGGGTTGTCAGCAAGGCGAAGGCGAGCAGTGCAAAGATCAGCGCCAGGCGCAGGGTCAGTGAGTAATGGCGACGTTGGTTCATGGCTGGGTATCGAAGCGGTAGCCGATGCCGCGCACGCTGTGGATCAGCTTGAGCTGGAACGGGTCGTCGATTTTCAAGCGCAGGCGGCGCACGGCGACGTCTACTACGTTGGTGTCGCTGTCGAAGTTCATGTCCCATACCCGTGATGCGATCAGCGAGCGCGACAGCACCTGGTCCTGGTGGGTTGCAAACAGATGCAGCAGGGCGAACTCTTTATTGGTCAGGGTAATGCGCGTGCCGGCGCGGGTAACGCGGCGCTTCAGTACGTCGATTTGCAGGTCGGCGATCTGCAACTGTTCCTCGTCCCGGCTCGGGCCGCGACGGGTCAGCGTACGCAAGCGTGCCACCAGTTCGGCGAAGGAAAACGGCTTGATCAGGTAATCGTCGGCGCCCAGTTCAAGGCCTTTGATACGGTCGGCAATATCATCGCGAGCCGTCAGAAAAAGTACCGGTGTGTCGACTTCCTTGCGCAGGCGGCGTAGCACTTCCCAGCCGTCCATTTTCGGCATCATCACATCCAGCACGATCACGTCGAACGGCGTTTCCAGGGCCTGGTGCAGGCCGTCCACGCCATCGCGGGCGAGACTCACGGAATAGCCCAGCTCCTGCAGGCCATTGAGCAAGTAGTTGCCGGCCTTGGGTTCGTCTTCGACTACGAGGATGTTCATGGGAAGTGCCCTGTTTCAATGCGTGGCGCAAGTGTAGCCCGATCAATTATCACTGGCGCAACCGATGCCTTGCACCTGGTAGTCCAATACATGTTCGCGGCCCTGGCTGTCGAGGTAATTAAGGCGTGCCGGGACGATGCCACATTGGCCGTAGGTATCGGTGCTCGACAGCACTTTAGCGACGTCCAGGTGGACGAAAAAGCCGGTTTTGTCATGGATCACGGGTTCGGCGGCAAACACGGAACCGGTAGCGAGCAAAGCGGCAAAGCCGAGGATAAACAGTTTCATGGTGGTATCTCTCTTAAAGGGTTGGCTGCCAGGTCATGGCAGTGACTTCACAGTAACCAGGGGCGCCCAACAGCCAACCAACAGGATGATGACAAGTTTGTAATGCAGGTTCAGGGCTGGCGGCCCGAGGCTTCGAGGATCAGGTCGGTGATTTCCTTGGCGTGGGACACCAGTGACAAGTGGCTCGATGGCAGCTCGACAGTGGTGGCATTCATGCGCTTGGCGAGGAAGCGCTCCAGGTCCGGGTTGATGGTCTGGTCGTTCGCCGACACCGCGTACCAGGACGGCTTGGTGTGCCAGGCGGCATTGACGGTGCGGCCGCTGAACAGCGTCTTGGTGATGGGTTGCTGCACGGCGTACAGCGCCATGGCCTTGGCGTGCGGCACATCGGCGGCGAAGTACTTGAGGAAAGCGTCCTGGCTCAAGGTCAGGTAGCCGTCGTGATCTTCGACGCCGGCGCGCACTGGCATGGTCGGGTACTTGGCCGAGAGGGCGACGAAGTCTTCGTTCGCATCTGGGGCCCGAGCGGCCACGTAGACCAGGGAGCTGACTTTCGGATTGACCCCGGCGTCGCTGACTACGGTGCCTGCGTAGGAATGGCCGACCAACACGGTCGGGCCGTCTTGTTGATCCAGCACACGGTTGGTGGCGGCGACATCGTCGGCCACCGAGGTCAGTGGGTTCTGCACGGCAGTGACGTGCAGCCCGGCGGCCTGGAGCCGGGTAATCACCTCGGACCAGCTCGAACCGTCCGCCCAGGAACCGTGCACCAGCACCACGTTATTGGCTTTGACCGGCGCGACGGTACCGGCCATGGCGGTGCCAGTGCCCAGCAGCATCAGGCTGGCGGCGATCAGGCAGAGTTTGCTTGCAGGTTTCATGGGTGGACCCTTTTCATCAGTAGGAAGTGGCGTCATCCGATGTGGGTGACTGACGACTCCAATGTATGAAGTGAGGGTGCCGGCAAGACTTACAGCTTGATTACAAACCTGTAATGCAATCCAGGTTCCTAGCGTTTACAAGCAGCGAGGTGATCCGTAGATTGCATCGGGCACGTCATTTGTTACAACCCAAGAGGAAGCCACGCAGTGTCCAACCGAGGTTCAGCCGTATTCAACCGCCGTTACCGTGCCTTTCTGTTTGATATGGATGGCACCTTGCTCAACTCCATTGCCGCCGCCGAGCGCGTATGGAGCATCTGGGCGCAACGCCATGGTTTGGATGTGCCGGCGTTCTTGAAGACCATCCACGGTGCCCGCGCGATCGACACCATCAGGCGCCAGGCGTTGCCCGGTGTCGATCCCGAGGTCGAGGCGCAGTGGATTACCGAGGCTGAGATCAGTGATGTGGAAGGCGTTGTCGCGATTCCCGGTGCTCTCAGGTTCCTGAATAGCTTGCCGGGCGATCAATGGGCGGTGGTTACGTCGGCCCCCAGGGCGTTGGCATTACGTCGTCTACAGGCGGCGGGTATTGCACCGCCCGCGGTGTTGGTCACGGCCGAAGACGTTGCCGTCGGCAAGCCAAACCCCGACTGTTACGTGCTGGGGGCCCAACGCCTGGGCGTGCCTGTGCAGGATTGCCTGGTGTTTGAAGACGCGACGGTGGGCATTCATGCAGGTGAGGCGGCAGGGGCGGATGTGATGGTCGTGACGTCGACGCATCACACGCCGATGGTCACCGCGCATCCCTCGATTGACGGATATGAGCCGTTAAAGGTACAGCGCGACGCGGACGGTTTGCTGTGCTTGCGGAGCGGGGTGGACTGATAAAAAAGGCCGAGCTCGCTACCGGTCTCGGCCTTCTTCCAGGCGGGCCGCATCGGGCGGCTGCATCCGCTCATTGCGCATGCCTTGGCGTGACAACACCATCTCCCTGAGGATTTCATTGGCCAGTCGGGCGATGGCTTCGGCGCCGTGATAATGCGCGCGCACGATCCCGGTAATTGCGAAGTGGTCGGTGTCCGGGCCGCTGAGCACCGCCGAAAGGGTGCCGTCGGCGTGCAATGTGCAGGTCACCTGATAGCTGGGCAGCCGCGCTGCCAGTGCGGATTCGATCTGGGATTTACTCAGGGTATCCATCTTGCTTCAGGGCCTTTTGCTGATCATGCACGCCCAAGCATAGGTCGTGTTGTGGCGCTGTAAATACCGGCGATCTGATAGCGAGCGGCGCCGCATCAACAGTCCGCGTGCCCGCACAACTTACAAGCAGCAGCGCCAGGTCCAGCGCTCCTGAGTGCACACGGATGGCTGGGTATCAGTCAGGAAATTCGGTCGTGAATGAAACGACAAGTTCCACGCGTGAAGACAGTTTCATCTTTCCACGAAGATGAACACATTGGCGACGTCAATCACGCAACAACGATCAGAGCAGTCCGAAGACGTTTTCGCCAGCCATTACCGTGAACGAAAAGGCTGGCTACTGAGGGCGCGTCAAGGCGTCTGGTTTTTGTCCGGGGCAGTCAGGCCAGCCTGGATGCGCTGGTAGATTTCCTCGCGATGCACGGCAACATCCTTGGGTGCGTTGATGCCGATTCGTACTTGCTGGCCGCTTACGCCCAGGATGGTGATCGTGATGTCATCACCGATGTTTATGCTTTCACCAACTTTGCGGGTGAGTATAAGCATGGACTTCTCCTTGATTACTTTTAAGGACACATGTTTCAGACAGGGCAGGTGTCGGATGTGTGTAGCTTACTGCTAAGCGCTTCCCTGTGACTGCCTCTTTTAGGACGCATAGAGGCGACATTAATTCCCATGGCGGCATCATACAGGTCTGCGATACATGATTCGCATTGTTTAAGCCAACGTTTATGACGGCCAGAATAGACAGTGAATGATAAAGTCGCCTCTTTATCTTTGAAGGAGCAGGGCAGTGCGTAAAGTAGCGATGGCAATTGCGGTGTTGGCATTGGCCGGTTGCGGTGAAGGCAAGAGCGTTGATGCGCCCAAGCCTAAGCCAGCCGTCAGCGAAAGCCAGCCGCAGACCGGCGCGATTGCCGCCCAGGAATGGGACCTGCGGGTAGGTCCGCCTGACCACAAGTTGCAGGCGATCACCGACCTCACGGCCTGGCTGCTGGAGCACGGTTTCAATTTTTACATCGTGAAAGCGGATGGCAAGGACGAAGTCCTGCTGGGGCCTTTCGCAACCAGGGCGGAAGCCGAGGCCAAGCAGACCCTGCTCAACGAGAAAATGGCTCGCGCCAAGAAAACCGACACTGTGTCAGAAATCATTGAGCACAACGCCGCCCAGTAAGGGGCGTGTGGGCGGGCGCCCCGCCCACATTCAACCGCAGGCTTTCAGGTTCACCGGGCCGACAAACTCATTGCCGCGCCCCATCACGCACGCCACGGTCTGGTTGCGTTGCCGCTCCCAGGCCTGTACCGGGTAGGTCTTGTTCCAGGCTTCGTACAGCTGGCGATCCTGTTTTGACAGGCGCAAGCCGTACTGCTTGCTCATGTAGAAATATGTGCGCGCAATCATGCCCCGGATGGACGGGCGCGGCATGACCTTCTTGGCCTTGAAGTCCACCTGGGTCAGGCAAGAGCCGTATTGCCCGCTTTGCACCGGCAACCAACCAAAACTGAAGTTGTTGCGGTCCCCATTGACCTCGCCGATGCTCGGCACCAGGTTGTGCAAGTCGGCTTCGGCGCGCTTGAACACGTCGTCGTGGCGCGTACAGTTCTTGCGCCCGCCGTCTTGCCAGCACTGGCGCTGATGGCCGATCTGCCAGGCCGGAACGATATGCTCCCACTCAATGCGTGCGGCGCGGTTGGCGTTTTTGCGTGGGATGTAGCCGCAGGCTTTCAAATCCACCCGGTTGCCGGTGTACTTGCAGCCGCAATAGAACTCGGTGGATTGTGGGGCGTAGAGCTTCCAGGCGACTTTCTTGGCTTCGCTGAACGTTCGGGGGGCCTGAGCGTGGGCGGTGAAAGTAAAAAACAGGCAGCACACAGCGATAAAACGGACACTCATTGAATCAATCTTCCTTCGGTACAACCCAGAAAATCTGCACACCGCCGTCGTCCCTATAGGCGAGGGTGACGTTATCGTTCTCCGCGATTTCCTCCAGCAAACGCGCCCACTCATCCTCAGGCTCTTCCGGCAAACGGAAGATCAAGGCTGCCTTGGCTTTCTGGGCATGGGTCGAATTGATGATCTTTTGCACGCGGATGGCCAGACGTTCATAGGCATCGGGCGGGGTTGGCGTTGCGGAAGAGGACTTTGCCACGGAGTATTCCTTAGTAAGCTGTACGCACATACAGTATTTAACTGTAGGCGATTTCGCAACTGCTTAAACTTCAAGAAGTCCGTCTGACAGCAATTCAGGCAATTTCGTGTAGGGCGGTAGAAGGGGTTTGTAGGAGCAAGCTTGCTCGCGAGAAGCTTGAGGGCGATGGGTCAATCCAGACAGACAGCGTCAGTGTTAACGACCTTCGCGAGCAAGCTCGCTCCTACAGAGGACGGCAGGAATCAGTATTCCCAGAACATCCGTTGCAGCTCTTTGCTGTCCTGGGTCTTGGTCAGGGCGACCATCGCGAGGATGCGGGCTTTTTGTGGGTTCAGGTCATGTGCGGCCACCCAGTCGTACTTGTCGTCAGGTTGTTCGGCATTACGCAGAACGAAACCACCGGCATTCACGTGGGAAGAACGGATGATCTGAACGCCTTGCTTGCGCAGTTCCTGCAGGGCAGGGACCACTTTGGAAGACACCGAGCCATTACCGGTACCGGCATGGATGATGGCTTTCGCGCCAGCTTGGGCCAGGGCCTTCACCGCAGTGTCGCTCACGTTGCCATAGCCATAGGCGATTTCAACGTCAGGCAGGCTCTTGATGTTCTTGATATCAAATTCCGAATCCATGGTGTGACGCTTGGCAGGCAAGCGGAACCAGTAGGATTTGCCTTCAACGACCATGCCCAGCGGGCCCCATGGGCTCTTGAATGCTTCGGTCTTGATGTTGATCATCTTGCTGACGTCACGACCCGACTGGATCTCGTCGTTCATGGTGACCAGCACGCCTTTGCCGCGTGCATCTTTGCTACCGGCCACGGCCACGGCGTTGTACAGGTTGAGCATGCCGTCTGCCGACATGGCGGTGCCTGGGCGCATGGAGCCGACCACCACGATTGGCTTGTCGGTTTTTTCCACCAGGTTCAGGAAGTAGGCAGTTTCTTCCAGGGTGTCGGTACCGTGGGTGATCACGATGCCGTCCACGTCCTTGCTGTCAGCCAGTTCGGCAACGCGGCGCCCCAGTTGCAGCAGGTTTTCATTGTTGATGCTTTCGGACGCAATTTGCATAACTTGTTCGCCGCGTACATTGGCGATCTGGCTAAGCTCAGGAACACCGGCGATCAATTGCTCGATGCCGACCTTGGCCGCCTGGTAGGTGGCACTGTTGGCCGCGCTGGCGCCAGCGCCGGCAATGGTGCCGCCGGTGGCGAGGATCACCACGTTGGACAGTTTGGTCTTGGATTCAACTTCCTTTGCCTGAGCGGCAACGGGGAACAGCAGCAGAAGGGCTAACGCGCCCGGAACAAAGTTTTTCAGTGCAGATTTCATTATTTTTCTCTCTGGTTTTTGATGAGTGCTGTAGCAGGTTCATCTAGAACACCCGGGCGATTCTGAATGCCACGAGGTGATGGAGTAGAGCAGGATTTGTACCAGGCTCAGCGTGGGCGATAAAACAATTTAAGATATTGATTTATAACAATTAATAATGAATCTTTGCACTTGTTGATCATGTGGGCGTCCGGCTTTCCGAACATCGGACTGTATTGCGTTCGGTTGTCCGAAAATGCTGACCGCCAGGCTTTGGGGGTTGCATGGATGATGCGCCCCAGCCTGTCGTTTTAGAGAACGATCGGCAGTGTGCAATGTTTAAACGCATCGATTGTCAGGTGTGAGGGAGGCGTGGATGAAAGGCCGTTTACAACCGTTGACAAATCTCGACAAGGTTCTCATAGTTTGAATAACGCAAACGTTTGCGAGATGTTTCACGGGACGCTCCTGGAGTATCGTGACAGCTCGTATCAGCCACCCGGGTGGGAAGGCTGCCGAAGTGCCCTTCGGTGCAAGCGTTGCTCACAATAATCATAAGATCGGAGTGAACCCATGAAGCTGCCATTCGCTGGACGTCTTCTTGCTGTCGCTGTGCTTGCCGCCGCATCCGCTGCCCTGCCTCTCTCCTCTGCATTCGCTGATGACGCCGCCAAACCCAAGGTTGGCCTGGTCATGAAATCCCTCGCTAACGAGTTCTTTGTCACCATGCAAGACGGTGCCAAGACTTACCAGAAAGAACACGCCGCCGATTTCGACATGATCACCAACGGGATCAAGAACGAAACCGACACCAGCGCGCAGATCGATATCGTCAACCAGATGATCCTTGCCAAGGTCAACGCCATCGTGATCGCACCCGCCGATTCCAAGGCGCTGGTCACCGTGCTGAAGAAGGCTTCGGATGCGGGTATCAAGGTCGTCAACATCGACAACCGCCTGGACCCGGACGTGCTCAAAAGCAAAAACCTCGATATTCCATTCGTAGGCCCGGACAACCGCAAAGGCTCCAAGCTGGTGGGCGACTACCTGGCCAAGCAACTGGCGTCGGGTGACAAGGTCGGCATCATCGAAGGCGTGCCGACGACCACCAACGCCCAGCAGCGTACCGCAGGCTACAAGGATGCGATGGACGCTGCCGGCATGAAGATCGTCTCTACCCAATCCGGCAACTGGGAAATCGACCAGGGTCAGAAGGTCGCTTCCGCCATGTTGAGTGAATATCCGGACCTCAAGGCGCTGTTGGCCGGTAACGACAACATGGCCCTCGGCGCCGTCTCCGCCGTGCGTGCGGCAGGCAAGGCCGGCAAGGTGCTGGTGGTGGGCTACGACAACATCGAAGCCATCAAGCCGATGCTGCAAGACGGCCGCGTACTCGCCACCGCTGACCAGGCCGCTGCCCAGCAAGCTGTGTTCGGTATCCAGAACGCGCTCAAGCTGGTCAAGGGTGAGAAAGTCGATGCCAAAGATGGCGTGATCGAAACCCCGGTCGAACTCGTCCTCAAGAAGTAATCCCGGCAGTACCCAACAGCGCCCGCTCGCCCTGAGCGGGCGCCTGGAGATTTTCCTATGTCATCTTCCGCCCCGAACGCTGTCCTCTCGGTCAGCGGTATCGGCAAGACCTATGCCCAGCCGGTTCTGTCCGACATCACCCTGACGCTCAATCGTGGGGAAGTGCTGGCGCTGACCGGTGAGAACGGCGCAGGCAAAAGCACCTTGTCGAAGATCATCGGCGGGCTGGTCACGCCGACCACCGGGCACATGCAGTTCAATGGGCAGGACTATCGCCCCGGCAGCCGCACCCAGGCCGAAGAGCTGGGCGTGCGCATGGTCATGCAGGAACTCAACCTGCTGCCGACGCTGACCGTCGCCGAAAACCTGTTCCTGGATAACCTGCCCAGCCACTGTGGCTGGATCAGCCGCAAGCAACTGCGCAAGGCTGCGATCGAGGCCATGGCCCAGGTCGGCCTGGATGCTATCGACCCGGATACACTGGTCGGCAGCCTGGGTATTGGCCATCAGCAGATGGTCGAGATCGCCCGTAACCTGATTGGCGACTGCCACGTACTGATCCTCGACGAACCCACGGCGATGCTCACTGCCCGTGAAGTCGAGATGCTGTTTGAACAAATCACCCGCCTGCAGGCCCGGGGCGTGGCGATCATCTACATTTCACACCGGCTGGAAGAGCTGGCCCGTGTGGCCCAACGCATTGCGGTATTGCGCGACGGCAAGCTGGTCTGTGTCGAGCCGATGGCCAACTACAACAGCGAGCAATTGGTCACCTTGATGGTCGGTCGCGAGCTGGGCGAACACATCGACCTGGGCCCGCGCACCATTGGCGGCCCGGCGCTTACGGTGAAAGGCCTGACACGCTCGGACAAAGTCCGCGACGTGTCCTTCGAAGTGCGTGCGGGCGAGATCTACGGCATCTCCGGCCTGATCGGTGCCGGTCGTACTGAATTGTTGCGCCTGATCTTCGGTGCCGACCTGGCGGACAGCGGTACCGTGGCGCTTGGCTCGCCGGCCCAGGTGGTTAGCATTCGCTCGCCGGTGGATGCGGTGGGCCACGGCATTGCCCTGATCACCGAGGACCGCAAGGGCGAAGGCCTGCTGCTGACTCAATCGATCAGCGCCAATATCGCGCTGGGCAACATGCCGGAAATTTCCGGCGGTGGCGTGGTCAACAGCCGCAACGAAACCGCCTTGGCCAAACGCCAGATCGACGCCATGCGCATCCGCAGTTCCAGCCCGGCGCAGTTGGTCTCCGAGCTGTCCGGTGGTAACCAGCAGAAGGTGGTGATTGGCCGCTGGTTGGAGCGCGATTGTTCGGTGATGCTGTTTGATGAGCCGACCCGTGGCATCGACGTCGGTGCCAAGTTCGATATTTATGCCTTGCTGGGCGAATTGACGCGCCAGGGCAAAGCGCTGGTGGTGGTGTCCAGTGACCTGCGTGAACTCATGCTGATTTGCGACCGCATCGGTGTGTTGTCCGCCGGGCGCTTGATCGAGACCTTCGAGCGCGACAGTTGGACTCAGGACGAATTGCTCGCCGCCGCCTTTGCCGGCTATCAAAAACGTGATGCGCTGCTCAATGACGCAGCGCTTAGGGATACCCCATGAAAACCACAACTTCCCCCGGCAAGACTGGCGGCAACTTCTACGGCCTGGGTACTTACCTGGGCCTGGCGGGCGCCTTGCTGGCGATGATTGCGCTGTTCTCGGTACTCAGTGACCACTTCCTGTCCTATGACACCTTCAGCACGCTGGCCAACCAGATTCCAGACCTGATGGTGCTGGCGGTAGGCATGACCTTCATCCTGATCATCGGCGGTATCGACCTGTCGGTAGGTTCTGTACTGGCCCTGGCGGCGTCTGCCGTCAGCGTGGCGATTCTGGGCTGGGGCTGGAGTGTGTTGCCCGCCGCCGTGCTCGGCATGGGCTGTGCGGCATTGGCCGGCACTATCACCGGCTCGATCACCGTGGCCTGGCGCATTCCGTCGTTTATCGTGTCCCTCGGCGTGCTGGAGATGGCCCGTGGCGTGGCTTACCAGATGACCGGCTCGCGCACTGCCTACATCGGTGATTCATTTGCCTGGCTGTCCAACCCGATTGCCTTTGGCATTTCGCCGTCGTTTATCATTGCCTTGCTGGTGATCATCGCTGCGCAGCTTGTATTGACGCGTACGGTGTTTGGTCGTTACCTGATCGGTATCGGCACCAACGAAGAGGCCGTACGCCTGGCTGGGATCAACCCTAAGCCTTACAAAATCCTGGTGTTCAGCCTCATGGGCCTGCTGGCCGGTGTGGCCGCGCTGTTCCAGATTTCGCGCCTGGAAGCGGCTGACCCGAACGCCGGCTCCGGCCTGGAGCTGCAAGTGATTGCGGCGGTGGTGATCGGCGGTACCAGCCTGATGGGTGGGCGCGGTTCAGTGATCAGTACCTTTTTTGGTGTGTTGATTATTTCGGTATTGGCCGCTGGCCTGGCGCAGATCGGTGCCACGGAGCCCACGAAGCGCATCATTACCGGTGCCGTGATCGTGATTGCCGTAGTCCTCGATACCTACCGCAGCCAGCGCGCCAGTCGGCGGGGCTGAACCATGGCAACGATCAAGGATGTGGCAGCGCTTGCAGGTATTTCCTACACCACGGTCTCCCATGTGGTGAACAAGACGCGCCCGGTCAGCGAACCGGTACGTATCAAGGTCGAAGCGGCGATTAAGCAGCTCGACTACGTGCCCAGCGCCGTCGCGCGTTCGCTCAAGGCCAAGACCACAGCCACCATCGGTTTGCTGGTGCCCAACAGCCTCAACCCGTATTTTGCGGAGTTGGCCCGGGGCATCGAGGATTACTGCGAGCGTAACGGTTATTGCGTGATCCTGTGCAACTCCGACGACAACGCTGAAAAGCAGCGCAACTATTTGCGCGTGTTACTGGAAAAACGCATCGACGGCTTGATCGTGACCTCGGTGGGCGGCGACGACAGCGGTCTTGCCGCCGGCTTGAGCGCGGTGCGTACGCCCATGGTGATCGTCGACCGGGCGCTGGATGGCATTGACGTGGACCTGGTGCGTATCGACCACGAGGAGGGCGCCTACCTGGCGACCCGACACTTGCTCGAACTGGGCCACCGAGACATCGCCTGTATCGGCGGCCCGGCCCATACCCGTGTCGCGCAGATGCGTCTGGCGGGGTATCACCGCGCGCTGCATGAGGCTGGCGTGGCAGTGGCGGACAATCGCACCCAGGAAAGCGATTTCACCAGTACAGGCGGGTATGCCGCTGCCGTGCAATTGTTGACGCACAACCCGCCGAGCGCGATTTTTGCCAGCAACGACATGATTGGGTTCGGCGTGCTGCGCGCAGCCGCCGAGCGCAATATCCGCGTGCCGGGCGAGCTGTCAGTGATCGGTTTCGATGACATTCAAATGGGCCGTTACGTCTACCCGGCGTTGACGACGGTCGGGCAGTCGATCGTGCAACTGGGCGAAACGGCAGCCGAGCTGTTACTGCGAAGAATTGCGACACCCCACATGCCGATCGATCAGCGCATCGTGACGCCGAGCATTGTATTGCGTGAGTCGACGGCGCCCGTCGCCGGTACATTCGCCCAATACCGCTGAACCGAATTGATGAGTACTGATGTATGCCAGCAAAAGTAGTGGTAGTAGGCAGCTTGAACATGGACCTGGTGACCCGCGCCAGCCGGTTGCCGCGCGCCGGTGAAACACTCATCGGGCAGACATTTTCCACCGTGCCTGGCGGAAAGGGCGCGAACCAGGCCGTCGCTTCGGCGCGACTGGGCGCGGATGTTTCGATGATCGGCTGCGTCGGCACCGATGCCTATGGCACTCAATTGCGTGACGCATTGCTGGTGGAGGGCATTGATTGCCAGGCCGTCAGCACCGTGGAGGGCTCCAGTGGCGTGGCGTTGATCGTGGTCGATGACAGCAGCCAGAACGCGATTGTGATCGTGGCGGGCAGCAATGGCGAATTGACACCTGCCTCGTTGCAGGCGTTCGACGCGGTGCTGCAGGCGGCTGACGTGATCGTCTGCCAGCTGGAAGTGCCGATGAATACAGTGGGCTACACCCTCAAGCGCGGCCGCGAGCTGGGCAAGACGGTGATCCTCAACCCGGCTCCGGCCAGCGGTCCATTGCCGGCTGAGTGGTATACCTCGATCGACTACCTGATCCCCAATGAAAGTGAAGCCACCGCACTGAGCGGCGTGATGGTCGACTCGATTGACAGCGCCAAGGTGGCGGCGACCCAACTGATCCAGGCGGGTGCCGGTAAAGTGATCATCACCCTGGGATCTCAGGGCGCGTTGTTTACCGACGGCCAGCGCTTTGAGCATCTGCAAGCGCCAAAGGTCAAGGCGGTCGACACCACGGCTGCAGGCGACACCTTCGTCGGCGGTTTCGCCGCAGCACTGGCCAACGGCAAGAGCGAGGCAGAGGCCATCCGTTTTGGCCAGGTCGCGGCGGCGTTGTCGGTCACCCGTGCCGGCGCGCAACCCTCTATTCCAACGCTGCACGACGTACAAGGTTTTGTGCCCTCATGAAAAAGACACCTCTGCTCAATATTGCCCTGTCGCGTGTGATCGCCTCACTTGGGCACGGCGACATTCTGGTGATCGGTGATGCCGGCCTGCCGGTGCCACCTGGCGTCGAGCTGATTGACTTGGCGTTGACCCAGGGCATCCCGGATTTCATCAGCACCTTGCGCATCGTGCTCAGTGAAATGCAGGTGGAAAGCCATGTGCTTGCCGAAGAAATCCTGATCAAACAACCGCCGGCGCTGGCTGAACTCAACACACTCACAGAACAGGCTGCCCTCGGTGAGCGACGCCTGGTCAGCCATGAAGAATTCAAGCAGCTCAGCCGCAAGGCGCGCGCCGTGGTGCGCACTGGCGAATGCCAGCCTTACTGCAATATCGCGCTGGTATCCGGCGTAACGTTCTAGCGTTCCCAACGACAAGGAGTGTTTTATGCAACGTGGTCTCCCAACCCTGAAAAACCTGTTCCGGAGTGTTTTGCTTTTGTCCGCACTCACTGCTGCAAGCGCCCAGGCGGCGGAAAAGATCGACCTGATCATCGACACCGACCCCGGCGCCGATGACGTGGTGGCCTTGCTGTTCGCCATGGCCTCCCCGGATGAGCTGAATATCCGCGCGCTGACCACCGTCGCCGGCAACGTGCGCCTGGACAAGACCTCCCGCAACGCGCGCCTGGCCCGCGAGTGGGCAGGGCGCGAGGAAATCCCAGTGTACGCCGGTGCGCCAGCGCCGCTGCTACGCAAGCCGATCTACGCCGAGAACATCCACGGCAAGGAAGGTATTTCCGGCGTCACCGTGCATGAGCCCAAGAAGGGCCTGGCGGACGGCAATGCCGTTGACTACCTGATCAAGACCCTGAGCACCGCCAAGCCGCACAGCATCACCCTCGCCATGCTCGGCCCGCAGACCAACCTTGCGCTGGCACTGACCCAGGCGCCGGAAATCACCCAAGGCATCAAGGAAGTGGTGGTGATGGGTGGTGCGCACTTCAATGGCGGCAATATCACTCCGGTGGCGGAATTCAACCTGTTCGCCGACCCGGTGGCTGCCGAGATTGTGCTCAAGAGTGGCGTCAAGCTGACCTACCTGCCGCTGGACGTGACCCACAAGGTGTTGACCAGCGAGGCACGCCTGAAAAAGATCGCCGACATCAAGAACAACGCGAGCAAGGTGGTGGGCGATATTCTTAACGAATACGTCAAGGGCGACATGGAGCACTACGGTATTCCAGGTGGCCCGGTGCATGACGCTACCGTCATTGCTTACCTGCTCAAGCCTTCGCTGTTCAGTGGTCGTCAGGCCAATATGGTGGTCGATAGCCGTGAAGGCCCGACCTTCGGCCAGACCATCGTCGATTGGTACGACGGCCTGAAGCAGGAAAAGAATGTGTTCTGGGTTGAGAACGGCGACGCCCAGGGCTTTTTCGATCTGCTGACCGAGCGTCTGGCGCGTCTGAAGTAATGGTTCTACCGGTCGGCGTTCGCCGACCGGTTCTTATTCGCGCTCGGGGTCGTGTGCCCCCATGTGATCGGCCGGGTATTTCTCGAATATCTGGCCGATGAACGCTTGCGCCGCCTTCGTGCCCAGTTCCTTGACCAGCAGGTCGATACCGATGATTGCCAATTCCTCTGGGCTGCCGGGGCTGTATGAGCTTTGCCCTTGGGGCCACTTGGCTTTGATGTCGGCTTGGAGCGTTACGGTGGTCATGACGGTCTCGCGAGGCTGGAAGTACTGGGCAGTGCGCTGGAACGCGGTGCTTGCCGGGCCAGTTAACCATTTTGTATCGCGTTTGGCACTGATACTTAGGCATGAGGCGATTCGGAATGACGGCGGCGCTGTGCGACACTGTCGGCCTGTTTAATTGCCGGGGACACCACGTGCAGATCGATTTGAACAACCCCGAGAACCTGACATTGGCGAATGTGCGCCAACTGCTCGCCAGTGCCAGCGACGACGAACATACCCAGCTGCGGGTGACCAAGGCTGGAATCGCGTACATCTCCTCTGGGAAGCTTGTAGGCGGTGTAGAGATCGACGGGCTGCTGTTTCGCCTGGAGACCTGGGCAAAAGGCTCAGGATACGTCGGCAATGTGGCTGCCAGTGACGAAGTCTGGGTGACCCAGATTTTCAATGCGCTGAAACAGAATTGGCCGACGCCGGAATTTGACTACATCGATATCTACTGATTTCGTTCATATCTGGTCACGATTGACCGGGCGAATGCCTGTCGAGAGTCAGGCAGACTTGCCCTGCGGCGGTTTACGTCTTGAAACCAATCCGCCCAATCGCTGTCGCACGATCTCTGTCCATTTTTTATCATAGGAGGCTTCATGCCTTGGAAGCTCGCATCATTCGGTACTTTGTTGGCAGCACTCGCGTTGGCGGGTTGCAGCACCCCGGGTGCCTCTGAGCCAGCCAAAGACGCCGCCGTGGCCAATGCCGGTCATAGCCGCTGTGAGTCGAAGGCCGCCGAATTCACTATCGGCCAGAAAGCTTCGCCCCAGTTGCTGGAACAGGCGCGTACTCGTGCCGGTGCGCAGAACGCACGCATCCTCAAGCCTAACGACATGATCACCCTGGAGTACCGCTCCGACCGCCTGAACCTGAACACCGACGACAACCTGGTGATCACGCGGGTCAATTGCGGCTAAGTCGCTCCAGGCTTTTGCAACGCCCATAAAAAACCCCGTCACATGGACGGGGTTTTTTTAGCTCAGCGGAGAATTACTCGCCGCGAACCTGTGCAGCTTGCATACCCTTTTGGCCTTTCTCAGCCACGAAGGAAACGGTTTGGCCTTCTTTCAGGCTTTTGAAACCGTCGCTTTCGATAGCTTTGAAGTGTACGAACAGGTCGTCACCGCCACCTTGAGGAGTGATGAAGCCGAAGCCTTTTTCATCGTTGAACCATTTAACGGTGCCGGTTTGGCGATTAGACATGGTGTATCTCCAAGAAACATATATTTTCAGTAGTGCTGTGCTGCTCAGGCCAACTGGGCACACCGGGCTATCATAGTCGAAATGTTCGGCTTGGGAGCCCCCCCAAGGCATTGTTTGCTAATCAATAGCGTTGCGTTTAGTGCGTTGGTCGGCTGAAAGCCCCGATTTACGGGGCTTAAGCTCGAAATATCAGCTGGTAAAAAAAGCCGTAAAACCTGTGTAATTTGTGAGAAATGGCAGTTTTCGGGCCATTTTTCCGGCAAAACAGTTGTGTGATCAGCCGCAAATCTTACTTTTTCTTCACGACCTTGCAGGACGAAATAGCCGCGACTGCTTTGTTTTTAAGCTCCGGGCTGGCGTTCTGATTGGTCATCAGTTCCTTGATTTCCGCAGTGCTCAATTCGGCGTTGATCTTGTCAGCGCCACATTCGCAATGGGCTTTGGCGGTTTTGACGTCTACGTTCTGGCTGGCGGCGGCGCTGCAGTCGCTGACGAAACTGTCGCGGGCACCGGCTGGCCAGTTCGACGGGGCTGCTGCCTGTGCGCCAAGGGAAAGGAGGGTCAGGGAAGCGGCGAGAGCGAGGGTAGAGGTAAAACGCATCATGAGGATGCTCCTTTGGGTCGAGGACGAACGGCGATTCTCGGAGGGTTTGAGGGCTGGCGTACAGCCCAAGTTCACTTTTGCAGCTATAAAGGGCGGAATTTGTATTTGCGCAAGACAGGGGCGGCACGATGACCGTTCATCTGTGCTAGCATCTTCCGCCTGGCTATTTCCAGGCGCGCCCATTGCCGCCTTGCCATGTTCTTTTTAGCTCACTCCAGTCACTCTGGTTCGATTATCGGTTGGCCGAAAGGCTCCTGCCGCTGTAAGGCAGGCGTTCATTATTGAACGGCCTGGTATTGGATCTTGTACTGGCTCATCCCAACCCACGTGACCTTTGGTAGGGGTCACCACTAGGAGAGGAGGCGCCATGCCAACTATTACTCTTCCCGACGGCAGTCAACGTTCATTCGATCATCCGGTTTCCGTAGCCGAAGTCGCTGCATCCATTGGTGCAGGCCTGGCCAAGGCCACCGTGGCCGGCAAGGTCGACGGCAAGCTCGTTGATGCCAGCGACCTGATCACCGGCGATGCCAGCCTGCAAATCATCACGCCCAAGGATCAAGAGGGGCTGGAGATCATTCGCCACTCTTGCGCGCACTTGATTGGCCACGCGGTCAAGCAACTGTATCCAACCGCAAAAATGGTGATCGGTCCGGTCATTGACGAAGGCTTTTATTACGACATCGCTTATGAGCGTCCTTTTACTCCGGACGACCTGGCTGCGATCGAACAGCGCATGCACCAGCTGATCGAAAAAGATTACGACGTGATCAAGAAGGTCACGCCGCGCGCCGAAGTGATCGACGTGTTCACCGCCCGTGGCGAAGACTACAAGCTGCGCCTGGTGGAAGATATGCCGGAAGAGCAGGCCATGGGCCTGTACTACCACGAAGAATACGTCGACATGTGCCGTGGTCCGCACGTGCCGAACACGCGCTTCCTCAAGTCGTTCAAGCTGACCAAGCTGTCCGGCGCCTACTGGCGTGGCGACGCGAAGAACGAGCAACTGCAACGGATCTATGGCACCGCCTGGGCTGACAAGAAGCAGCTGGCGGCCTACATCCAGCGCATCGAAGAAGCCGAGAAACGCGACCACCGCAAGATCGGCAAGCGCCTGAACCTGTTCCATCTCCAGGAAGAAGCGCCGGGCATGGTGTTCTGGCACCCGAACGGCTGGACCCTGTACCAGGTGCTCGAGCAGTACATGCGCAAGGTTCAGCGTGAGAACGGCTACCTGGAAATCAAGACGCCCCAGGTTGTTGACCGTAGTCTCTGGGAGAAATCCGGGCACTGGGCCAACTACGCCGACAACATGTTCACCACCCAGTCGGAAAACCGCGACTACGCCATCAAGCCGATGAACTGCCCGTGCCACGTGCAGGTGTTCAACCAAGGCCTGAAGAGCTACCGCGAGTTGCCGATGCGCCTGGCCGAGTTCGGTGCCTGCCACCGTAACGAGCCATCGGGTGCGCTGCACGGCATCATGCGTGTGCGTGGTTTTACCCAGGATGACGCCCACATCTTCTGCACCGAAGAGCAGATGCAGGCCGAATCCGCCGCGTTCATCAAGCTGACCATGGATGTTTATCGCGATTTCGGCTTTACCGAAGTCGAGATGAAGCTGTCCACTCGTCCGGAAAAACGCGTCGGTTCCGACGAGCTGTGGGATCGCGCCGAAGCTGCACTGGCCGCTGCGCTCGACAGTGCGGGCCTTGCGTACGATCTGCAGCCGGGCGAAGGCGCGTTCTACGGTCCGAAGATCGAGTTCTCGCTGAAAGATTGCCTTGGCCGCGTCTGGCAGTGTGGTACCCTGCAGCTCGATTTTAACCTGCCGATCCGTCTGGGCGCCGAATACGTGTCCGAAGACAACAGCCGTAAACACCCGGTTATGCTGCACCGGGCGATCCTCGGTTCGTTCGAACGGTTCGTCGGGATCCTGATCGAGCACTACGAGGGTGCATTCCCTGCGTGGCTGGCTCCGACCCAGGCAGTGATCATGAATATCACTGATAAACAGGCAGATTTTGCCGCCGAAGTTGAAAAAACTCTCAACGAAAGCGGGTTTCGTGCCAAGTCCGACTTGAGAAATGAAAAGATCGGCTTTAAAATCCGCGAGCATACTTTGCTCAAGGTTCCCTATCTTTTGGTTATCGGAGATCGGGAAGTCGAGATGCAGACTGTCGCTGTGCGTACTCGTGAAGGTGCTGACCTGGGCTCGATGCCCGTCGCCCAGTTCGCTGAGTTCCTCGCGCAAGCGGTTTCCCGGCGTGGTCGCCCAGATTCGGAGTAATTATTATTAAGCGTGAAATGAGACAAGATAAACGAGCTGCACCGAAAGCCCCGATCAACGAGAATATCTCGGCACGCGAGGTTCGGTTAATTGGCGCTGACGGCGAGCAGATTGGCATCGTCTCGATTGATGAAGCGCTTCGTATCGCTGAAGAGTCCAAATTGGACCTGGTGGAAATCTCCGCCGACGCAGTCCCGCCTGTTTGCCGGGTGATGGACTACGGCAAGTCGATCTTCGAAAAGAAGAAGCAGATTGCTGCGGCGAAGAAGAACCAGAAGCAGATTCAAGTAAAAGAAATCAAGTTTCGTCCAGGGACGGAGGAAGGGGATTACCAGGTAAAACTGCGCAACCTGGTACGTTTCCTGAGTGATGGGGACAGGGCCAAGGTATCCTTGCGATTCCGCGGCCGTGAGATGGCCCACCAG
Source organism: Pseudomonas sp. NS1(2017) (assembly GCF_002269425.1). Lineage (NCBI taxonomy): Bacteria > Pseudomonadati > Pseudomonadota > Gammaproteobacteria > Pseudomonadales > Pseudomonadaceae > Pseudomonas > Pseudomonas sp. NS1(2017). The sequence goes on along the minus strand of NZ_CP022960.1, from coordinate 5,756,836 downwards.
GAGCTGGGCATGGAACTCCTCAAGCGGGTTGAAGCTGACCTGCTGGAGTACGGTTCCGTTGAACAGCATCCTAAGATGGAAGGACGCCAGCTGATCATGGTCATCGCCCCGAAAAAGAAGAAGTAATCAACAGGGCACGGCAGGCCTTCTGATTATGTTTATCAACTGAATGCGGAGTATCCGAACATGCCAAAGATGAAGACTAAAAGTGGTGCTGCTAAGCGGTTTCTGAAAACTGCTAACGGTATCAAGCACAAGCACGCTTTCAAGAGCCACATCCTGACCAAAATGTCGACCAAGCGTAAGCGTCAACTGCGCGGTAGCAGCTTGCTGCATCCGTCTGACGTGGCAAAAGTCGAGCGCATGCTGCGCCTTCGTTAATTTTTGGATCAAGAATAGAGGAAGTAACTCATGGCTCGTGTAAAGCGTGGCGTCATTGCCCGTAAACGTCACAAAAAAATTCTGAAACTTGCTAAAGGCTACTACGGCGCGCGTTCACGCGTATTCCGTGTTGCCAAGCAAGCGGTAATCAAGGCAGGCCAATACGCCTACCGCGACCGTCGTCAGAAAAAACGTCAGTTCCGCGCTCTGTGGATCGCTCGTATCAACGCTGGCGCACGTGTTAACGGTCTGTCCTACAGCCGTTTCATCGCTGGCCTGAAAAAAGCTTCCATCGAGATCGACCGTAAGGTTCTGGCCGAACTGGCAGTGAACGAAAAAGCGGTGTTTGCTGCGATTGTCGAGAAAGCTAAAGCCACTCTGGCTTAAGTACCCCCGACAATCACCCTGGGTTACGTCTGTAGCCCAAGGTGGTAAACGTCTTAAATAGGGGAAGAGCCTTCAAGCTCTTCCCCTATTTTGTATCTGGAGTCTGTACATGGAAAACCTGGACGCGCTCGTCGCCCAAGCCCTTGAGGCTGTGCAAAGCGCTGAAGATGTAAATGCCCTGGAGCAAATCCGGGTTCACTACCTTGGCAAGAAAGGTGAATTGACTCAGGTGATGAAGACCCTGGGGAATTTGCCGGCTGAAGAGCGTCCGCAAGTCGGTGCGCTGATCAACGTCGCCAAGGAGCGTGTCACAGAGGTACTCAATGCGCGCAAGGCGACCATGGAGGAGGCCGATCTCGCGGCCAAACTCGCCGCCGAGTCCATTGATGTAACCTTGCCTGGTCGCGGCCAGGCCTCGGGCGGTCTGCACCCGATCACCCGGACTCTGGAACGTATCGAGCAGTTCTTCACCCACATTGGCTACGGCATTGCCGAAGGCCCCGAGGTCGAAGACGATTATCACAACTTCGAGGCGCTCAACATCCCAGGCCATCACCCGGCCCGGTCGATGCACGACACCTTCTATTTCAACGCGAACATGCTGTTGCGCACCCATACCTCTCCGGTACAGGTCCGCACCATGGAAGCGAACAAGCCACCGATCCGCATTGTCTGCCCAGGCCGTGTGTACCGTAGCGACTCCGATATCACCCACTCGCCGATGTTCCACCAGGTCGAAGGCCTGCTGGTTGATCGCGATATCAACTTCGCCGACCTCAAGGGCACCATCGAAGAGTTCCTTCGCGTGTTCTTCGAGAAAGAGCTGGCGGTACGTTTCCGTCCATCGTTTTTCCCGTTCACCGAGCCATCCGCTGAAGTAGACATGGAATGCGTGATGTGCAGCGGCAAAGGCTGCCGCGTCTGCAAGCAGACCGGCTGGCTGGAAGTGATGGGCTGCGGCATGGTTCACCCTAACGTGCTGCGCATGTCCGGCATCGATCCGGAAGAGTTCTCGGGCTTTGCCTTCGGCATGGGCGTTGAACGTCTGGCCATGCTGCGTTACGGCGTGAACGACTTGCGTCTGTTCTTCGACAACGACTTGCGGTTCCTCGCGCAATTTCGCTAGTCGTAACGAATCTTTAGGAGAGCAGGATGAAATTCAGTGAACAATGGCTGCGTGGCTGGGTAAGCCCGCAGGTAGATCGCGACGCGCTGGTTGCGCGTCTGTCGATGGCCGGTCTTGAGGTCGATAGCGTTACCCCCGCCGCCGGTGTTTTCAGCGGTGTGGTCGTGGGCGAGGTGCTAAGCACCGAACAACACCCCGATGCCGACAAATTGCGCGTGTGCCAGGTCAGCAATGGCGCGGAAACCTTCCAGGTCGTGTGCGGAGCGCCAAATGTGCGCCCGGGCCTGAAGATCCCGTTCGCCATGATCGGTGCCGAGTTGCCGGGCGACTTCAAGATCAAGAAGGCCAAGCTGCGTGGCGTTGAGTCCAACGGCATGCTGTGCTCCCAGGCCGAGCTGCAAGTCGGTGAGGGCAACGATGGCTTGATGGAGCTGCCGGCCGACGCGCCGGTGGGCCAGGACATCCGCGTTTACCTGGAACTGGAAGATGCCAGCATCGAGGTCGACCTGACCCCGAACCGTGGTGACTGCCTGTCGTTGGCTGGTTTGGCTCGTGAAGTCGGCGCGTTGTACAACGCCCCGGTCACCCGTCCTGTGGTTGCTGCCGTGCCAGCAGTGCACGACGAAGTACGCCCGATCGACGTGCTGGCGCCAAACGCATGCCCGCGTTACCTGGGCCGTGTGATCCGCAACGTTGACCTTTCCAAGCCTACGCCGCTGTGGATGGTTGAGCGCCTGCGCCGTGCCGATGTGCGCAGCATCGATGCTGCCGTCGATATCACCAACTACGTGATGCTGGAGCTGGGCCAACCGCTGCACGCGTTCGACCTCGCCGAAATCAACGGCGGCATTCGCGTACGTATGGCCGAAGAAGGCGAGAAGCTGGTGCTGCTCGACGGTCAGGAAGTCAGCCTGCGTGCCGACACCCTGGTCATCGCCGACCACTCCCGCGCCCTGGCGATTGCTGGCGTGATGGGTGGCGAGCACAGCGGCGTGTCCGCGACCACCCGCGACGTGTTCCTTGAGAGTGCGTTCTTCGACCAGATCGCCATCGCCGGCAAGGCCCGTTCCTACGGCCTGCACACCGATGCCTCACACCGCTACGAGCGTGGTGTGGACTGGAACCTCGCCCGTGAAGCCATGGAGCGCGCCACTGGCCTGCTGCTGGAAATCACCGGTGGCGAAGCCGGCCCGATCACCGAAACCGTCAACGAACAGTTCCTGCCGTCCGTTGCACCGATCACCCTGCGTGCCAAAAGTGTTGAGCAGATGCTCGGCCTGGTCATCGAACCGGCTGAAATCGAGCAACTGTTGTCGGCCCTTGGCCTGGCTATTTCCACCAGTGGGGAAGGGCAGTGGCAGGTTGAAGTACCAAGCCATCGCTTCGATATCAGCCTGGAAGTCGACCTCATCGAAGAACTGGCGCGTCTCTACGGTTACAACCGCCTGCCGGTTCGTTACCCGCAAGCGCGCCTGGCGCCACAGCCGAAGGCCGAAGCGCGTGCGCACCTGCCGGAGCTGCGTCGCCTGCTGGTTGCCCGTGGTTATCAGGAAGCGGTGACCTACAGCTTCATCGATCCTAAGCAGTTCGAGCTGTTCAGCCCAGGCGTCGAGCCACTGTTGCTGGCCAACCCGATCTCCAACGACATGGCCGCCATGCGTTCGTCGCTGTGGCCAGGCTTGGTGAAAGCCCTTTCCCATAACCTGAACCGTCAGCAAGACCGTGTGCGCATGTTCGAAAGCGGCCTGCGCTTCGTCGGTCAGCTGGATGGCCTGAAGCAAGAACCGATGCTGGCCGGTGTGGTTTGCGGCAGCCGTCTGCCTGAAGGCTGGGCACAGGGTCGCGACGCTGTGGACTTCTTCGACGTCAAGGCTGACGTGGAGGCGGTGCTGGGCTTTGCCGGTGCGCTGGATGCGTTCACCTTCCTGCCGGGCAGCCATCCAGCGTTGCATCCGGGCCAGACTGCGCGCATCGAGCGTGAAGGCCGCCTGGTAGGTTTCGTCGGCGCCATTCACCCTGAGCTGTCGAAAACCCTCGGTCTCGACCGTCCGGTCTTCGTATTTGAACTGGTTCTGGCTGAAGTGGCTTCGGGCAAAATGCCTAAATTCAGCGAGTTGTCGCGCTTCCCTGAAGTGCGCCGTGACCTGGCGCTGATCGCCGACCGTGAAGTGGCCGCCACTGCCGTTCTAGATGTAATCCGTGAAAATGCAGGGGAATGGCTGACAGACCTCAGGCTATTTGACGTCTATCAGGGTAAAGGTATTGATCCGCATAGAAAAAGCCTTGCAGTTGGCTTGACCTGGCAGCATCCATCGCGCACTCTTAATGACGATGAGGTGAATACCACGACACAAAATATCCTCACCTCGCTCGAACAAAGGTTGAACGCCACGTTAAGGAAGTGACGTATGGGGGCTTTGACGAAAGCTGAGATGGCGGAACGTCTGTACGAAGAGTTGGGTCTGAACAAGCGCGAGGCCAAGGAATTGGTCGAGCTGTTTTTTGAAGAGATCAGACACGCTCTGGAAGACAACGAGCAGGTCAAATTGTCTGGTTTCGGCAACTTTGACCTGCGGGACAAACGCCAGCGGCCTGGCCGCAATCCAAAAACGGGAGAAGAAATCCCGATCACGGCTCGCCGTGTGGTCACCTTTCGTCCAGGGCAGAAGTTGAAGGCCCGAGTTGAGGCTTATGCTGGAACCAAGTCATAACGACGAGCTACCCGTCATCCCAGGCAAACGCTACTTCACCATTGGTGAAGTCAGCGAGCTCTGTGCGGTAAAACCGCATGTGCTGCGCTATTGGGAGCAGGAGTTTCCTCAACTCAACCCCGTCAAACGCACCGGGAACCGTCGGTATTATCAGCGCCAGGATGTGCTGATGATCCGACAGATCCGTGCTTTGCTGTACGACCAGGGGTTCACCATCAGCGGCGCACGCCAGCGTATGTCCGGCGATGAAGCCAAAGATGACACCACCCAATACAAACAAATGATCCGCCAGATGATCGCCGAGCTTGAAGATGTGCTGGTGGTGTTGAAGAAGTGATTCAAGCTTTTAAAATACTTCCACATTTCAAAAGCTTGCGGTATATTCCGGATCGCTTTGTCAAGAAGCAAACCCAGTAACACGCCTAGTCGGGGCGTAGCGCAGTCCGGTAGCGCACTAGCATGGGGTGCTAGGGGTCGAGTGTTCGAATCACTCCGTCCCGACCATATTTTTCAATGTCTTAGCCCAATCTTTGCAGGTTGGGCTTTTTCATGCCCGGAAAAAACCACATTCACCCCACAGGATTTTCGACCATTGCGTGATGCTACCTCGCTGAAGCTCCCAAGATATTGGGTACTGACAAGAATGCTTCTGGCTAGTGAGTTTCGCAGGGCCATTTGGTGTTAAGCGTCCCCCCTCGCCCCATCACGGCATACCTTGTTACAACCATTCGCCCCTGGGAACAGCCGGTATAGAACTTCGGCCTAATGTTCTCATCCAAATTTCAGGCGTGTTTTAACCGTGAGCGCCTGCTGACAACCCATAGAGGTTCACAGAATGAAAATGACACTACCCGCCCTGGTTTTGGGCGCCCTCATTTCGCAAGGAGCGATGGCCGCCGGAGATGGCACAGCCGCTCTTGGAGGCGGCGTTGGTGGTGCACTTGGCAATATCGTAGGTCAACAGCTCGGTGGCTCAACAGGCGCAGCGGTAGGCGCAGGCGTTGGTGGTGCTGCCGGCAGTGCTGTCGGCGCTCAACGAGGCAACAGAGCGGAAGCTGCGCTAGGTGGCGGTATCGGCTCAGCCGGCGGCTCGCTCATTGGTAATCGTCTCGGAGGCACAACTGGGTCGACTATCGGCGCCGGTGTAGGGGGGGCTGCTGGCGGCGCGCTGGGGAATAACCTGGCGGATGATGAGAGCAATCATCGATCAGATGGTAAGAAGCACAAAAGTAACAACAAGCATAAACACAAGAACAAGCATCGTTAGCCCCTGACGTTGTTACATTGAAGCCCGGCCCAGCGCCGGGCTTCTTGTATCTGCCATTTGTAGAGGTTGATCAACACGGGAGCCCCGTTACTTCCGCCCACAGATGGGGCGTTTTGTGAGCCATTTGGTAGCAACACCCTACGTATAGTTTTCGCTCAACTACCGACATTTTTCCGCGACTTCATCCGAATCAATCACTTGGCTCATCGCCAGGTCAGTTGGCACACATCCTGCCTTTTTGCATTTATGGATAATTGGATACAAAAATTCAAAAGGTGCTGCCGATGCAATTTGCCCCCGCTTATGTTGACCGCCAGCCGCTCACCGCCGAGGAGGAGGCCTACAACTTCCTGCTCGACGCCATTTGCGGTGGTCGCTACCGCAAGGGCGACCGGCTGATTGCCGAAGACATCGCCAGCGAAATCGGCATGAGCCGCATGCCGGTGCGCGAAGCCTTCCGCCGTCTGGATGCCCAGGGTTTGGTAACCCTCCGGCCCAACCGGGGCGCAGTGGTCAGCGGCTTGGATATCGATGAATTGCACGAAGTGTTCGAGATGCGCAGTGCCCTCGAAGGCCTGGCGGTGCGCGTGGCAGTCGCACGCATCGGCGAACGCCAACTGGCCGCACTGGAGCGCCTGCTCGACGAGATGGACGACTACCGCGACGAAAGTGCCGCCTGGGTCAGCCGCCACCGCGCCTTCCACGAATACCTGTGCAGCCTCAGTGGCCGCCCGCGTTTGATGAAACAGATCTCCGCCTTGTACTCGCTGGTGGAAGCGCCCATGCGCCTGTGGTTGCAGCACGGCGAAAAACCCCTCAGCGCCCGCCAGGAACACGCGGTGATCCTCGATGCCATCCGTTCCGGTGACGCGGCCCGCGCCGAGGCGGTGGTGCGCGAGCACATCGAGGGGACCGTGCCTGCGCTGATCCAATTCCTGCAAACCGAACAATAAGAAAGACCTGCTGTGTGTTGACTTTGAGTCCTGCCCCGTTAACCAACGAACTGGAGTGTCTGGTCATGCATAAACGCCGCGCCTTGCTGGTGGCTGTCTCCCTCGGCCTCTGTACCCAATGGGCCATTGCCGCGCCCCAGGTGCCGGAGCGCCTGAAGAGCGTCGATAAACTCGTCTACTGCTCGGGGATGGATTCGCCGCCCCTGGTGTCCTTCGATGAAGCGCAGAAACCGCGCGGGCTCACCGTCGACCTCGGGCTCGAGATCGCCAAGCGCCTGGGCGACAAGCAGGTGCAGTGGCGGGTGATTCCGTTCTCCAGCCTGGTGCCGGCGTTGCTTGCGCAGCAGTGCGACATGATCGTCGACCAGCTGTTCGACAAGCCCGAGCGGCGCCAGGTGATCGACATCGTCAACTACATGTATTCCAGCCAGTCGGTGGTGGTGCCCAAGGGCAATCCCAAAGGCATCAAGGCCCTGGATGACTTGTCCGGGCACAAGGTTGCGGTGCTAAACGGTTCTACCATCAAGACCCTGCTGGACGCGCAAAACGACAGCCTGACCAAGGCCGGCAAACCGCCGATGAAGCTGGTGGTGTACAACACCGACACCGACGCCTTCCAGGCCCTGCGCATCAGCCAGGTCGACGCGTATGGCACCACGGTGGAAACCGCCGGCTACTACGCCGCGATGGCCCCGGACCTGTTCGAGGAAGGCGTGCCGGCCTTCAGCCGCATCCTCACCGGCCTGGGCATGCGCAAGGACGACCCGCAACTCACCGCCGCCGTGCAGCAAGTGATCAGCGACATGCGCAGCGATGGCAGCTATGTGGCGTTGCTGAACAAATGGCATGTCAGCAGTGACACTCTCGACTGAGGTTGCCCGCAATGAACTTCAATTGGGATGTGTTCTGGCAGTACCTGTTGCAGCCCAGCGGGGTGTACCTCACCGGGCTGTGGCTGACTTGCCTGATCGCGGTGTCGGCGATGTTGCTGGGCTGCGTACTGGGCTTGGCGGCGGCGCTGTTGCGCCTGTCAAAGAACCCGCTGCTGCACCTGCCGGTACGCTTTTACGTGTGGTTGATGCGCGGCACGCCGTTACTGGTGCAGATCGTGTTTCTCTACACCGCGCTGGCGGCGGGCGGGATTTTCCGCTTTGAGGACATCGACCTGTTCGGCCTGGTCGTGCCCGGCAATATCCAGGCGGCGATCATCGCCCTGGGCCTTAACGAAGGCGCCTACATGGCCGAAATCATCCGCGCCGGCATCGGCGCGGTCGACAAGGGTCAATACGAAGCCGGGCGCTCCCTGGGCATGGGCTTTGCCAAGCTGATGCGACGCATCGTGCTACCCCAGGCGTTCCGCGTGATCGTGCCGCCGCTGGGCAACGAGTTCAACGTGATGCTCAAGAACACCACCCTGGTCAGCGTGATCGGCGTGCAGGAATTACTGCTCAGCACGCAGATGGTCACCTCGGCCACGTTCCGCGTGTTCGAGCTGTACCTGGTAGTGGCGATCTACTTCCTGATGCTCACCACGCTCTGGGGCTTCTTCCAGCGTTGGCTGGAGGCACGCTTCGGCCAGTCCGACCGACCTTCCGCGCCGCCACCGGCGTCCAGCCGCATGTTCGGGCGCAGCACTTTGAAACTGCTGAGGGGACGATAATCATGGCGCACCACAGTGAAGAACTGATCATCGAAGCGCTGGATATCCACAAGTCGTTTGGCACGCTGCAGATCCTCAAGGGGATTTCCCTGCAAGTACGGCGCGGTGAAGTGGTGGTGCTGATCGGCGCCTCGGGTTCGGGCAAGACCACCTTTATCCGCTGCATCAACCTGCTGGAAGACATCCAGGGCGGGCGCATCCGCGTCAACGGCCGCGCCATGGGCTATCGCGAGCGCAGCGACGGCAGCCTGGTACGCGACTCGGAGCGCAACATTGCCCGCCAGCGCCGCGACATCGGCATGGTGTTCCAGCGCTTCAACCTGTTCCCCCACATGACCGCGTTGGAAAACATCATCGAAGCGCCGATCCAGGTACTCGGTACGCCACGCGCCGAAGCCTTGGAACAGGCCCGTGGATTACTCGCTCGGGTCGGCCTGGCGGACAAAGCCAACCACTACCCGTCGATGCTCTCCGGCGGCCAGCAGCAACGGGTGGCCATCGCCCGTGCCCTGGCGATGAAACCCCAGGCCATGCTGTTCGACGAACCCACCAGCGCCCTAGACCCGGAAACCGTCGGCGAAGTGCTGCAGGTGATGAAGGAGCTGGCCGAGGAGGGTATGACCATGGTGGTGGTCACCCACGAAATGGGCTTTGCCCGTGAAGTGGCGGACCGCGTGGTGGTGCTCGACCAGGGCGAACTCATCGAACAAGGGCCACCGGAACAGATTTTCAGCCACCCCAGCCATCCCCGTACCCGAGCCTTTCTCAGTCGCGTGTTATGACCTTTTTGAAGAGCCTCTGCCATGTTGAAATTTTCTGCTCACGAGTACCCTTATCCCTCGCAGCGCCAGAGCGTGTTTGCCCAACGCGGAATGGTCGCGGCGTCCCAGCCCTTGGCCGCCCAGGCCGGTATCGAGGTCATGCAAAAGGGCGGTAACGCCATCGACGCCGCCATTGCCACGGCGGCCGCTTTGACGGTGGTGGAACCCACCGGCTGTGGCCTTGGCGGCGATGCGTTTGCCCTGGTTTGGAGCAAGGGCCAGTTGCACGGTTTGAATGGTAACGGCCATGCGCCGGCTGCCTTGAGCATCGAGGCGGTCAAGGCGGCGGGGCATGACCAGATGCCGCTGTACGGCTGGACACCCGTCACCGTGCCAGGCTGCCCGTCGGCCTGGGCCGAGCTGTCGCAACGCTTCGGCAAATTGCCGTTCGCCGAGTTGCTGCAACCGGCCATTCGCCTGGCGCGTGACGGTTTCCCGTTGTCGCCGGTGATCGCCCATCTGTGGCAGGCCGCGCTGGATGAGTTTGCCCCCCACCGTGACCTGGCCTTGGACGCCTGGTTCGACACCTTCCTGATCGACGGCCGCGCGCCACGGGCCGGGGAGATGTTTCGCAACCCGTCCCAGGCCCGTACCCTCGAAGAACTGGCGAACACCCGTTGCGAAAGCCTGTATCGCGGTGCCCTGGCCGAGCGCCTGGATACGCACTCCAAGGCCAGCGGCGGCTACCTGCGCGCCAGCGATCTCCAGGATTACCGTGCGCAGTGGGTGGAGCCGATCCACGTCAACTACCGGGGTGTAGACGTGTGGGAGATCCCACCCAGCGGCCAAGGCCTGGTGGCGTTGATGGCGCTGAAAATCCTCGAAGGTTTCAGCTTCGATCACCGCGACAGCCAGCAGACCTGGCACCGCCAATTGGAGGCAATGAAACTCGCCTACAGCGACGGCCTGCACTACATTACCGACCCGCTGCACATGCGCGTGGCCGTCGCTGACCTGCTCAGCGATGACTACAGCGCGCGTCGCCGTGGGCAGATCGGCGAGCAGGCCCAGCCGCCCAAACCCGGCGACCCTCACGCCAGCGGCACCGTGTACCTGGCCACGGCCGACGCCGAAGGCAATATGGTTTCGTTTATCCAGAGCAACTACCACGGCTTCGGCTCCGGCGTGGTGCTGCCCGACAGCGGCATCGCCCTGCAGAACCGTGGGCAGGAGTTCAGCCTCGACCCGACGCACGCCAACTGCCTGGCGCCGGGCAAGAAAACCTTCCACACCATCATCCCCGGTTTTCTCACCAAGGACGGCCAGGCCCTTGGCCCGTTCGGTGTGATGGGCGGCTACATGCAGCCCCAGGGCCACGTGCAGATGGTGATGAACCTGGTGGATTTCGGCCTCAACCCGCAAGCGGCGCTGGATGCGCCGCGCTGGCAATGGCTGGGCGATATGAACGTGGGCATCGAACAGGGCGCCTCCCGCGACTTGGCCAACGCCTTGGCACGGCGCGGACATCAGGTGCAGATCGCCAGCGACCTCACTGACTACGGGCGCGGGCAGATCATCCTGCGCGACCCGGTCAGTGGTGTATTGTGCGGCGGCACCGAGCCGAGGACGGATTCAACGATCGCAGTGTGGTAAGCGAAAAAATTGGCGGAGCCTGTCCCTTTTTTTCATCTCGCCTGTCATTCCAGGCAAGTGAACACTATTGAGAGCTTCCGCCAATGCCCGTCGTCCGCCCCTTGCTGAAACTCAGCCTGCTGCTGAGCCTCAGCGCCAGCCCGTTCTTCGCCGCCGTCAGCTACGCCGAAGACACCGCCACCCGCCGCAGCTACCAGGTGCCCGCCGGCAGCCTGAGTGCGGCGCTCACCCGCTTTGCCGGGTTGGCGGGCGTCAATCTGTCTGTGGACCCGGCGTTGGTCAGCGGGCGCAGTAGCAGCGGCTTGTCCGGCGAATATGGGGTGGAGGAGGGCTTTGCGCGCTTGCTGCAAGGCTCTGGCCTGAAACTGCAACCGATGGGCGCGCAGGCGTACATGCTGGTGCCGGTGCCGGAGGGCAGCACACTGGAGTTGGCCCCGACGTCGATCCTCGGCACCACCGGCCTGTATGACGGCGACACCTACGCCGGCGGCCAGGTAGCGCGCCGCACGGCCCAGGGCATGCTCGGCACGCGGGACTTCATGGAAACCCCGTTCAGTATCACCACCTACACTGCGGACGCGGTGAAGAACCAACAGGCCCGCACCCTAGGCGACCTGATCGCCGCCGACCCCTCGGTGCGCGCCACCAACCCGGCCGGTGGGCGCTACGAGCAATTCACCATTCGCGGCTTCAGCCTGTTCAACAGTGACGTGGCCTACAACGGCCTGTATGGCGTGCTGCCGACCTACACCATCGACATGGAAATGGCCGACCGCGTCGACATCCTCAAGGGCCCGAGCCAGTTGATCAACGGCATCTCGCCGCGTGGCAGCGTGGGCGGCGGGATCAACGTGGTGCCCAAGCGCGCCACCGACAAGGACATCAACTCGTTTACCGGCAACTGGGCGTCCGACAGCCAGGCCGGCGGCGCGGTGGACATTGGCCGGCGCTTTGGCGAAGACAACCAGTACGGCATCCGCTTCAATGGTGTGAAGCAGTCCGGCGACACCGAGTGGGATCACCAGAGCGTCGACCGCGAAATGGCCGTGCTGGGCCTGGATTTCCGTGGCGAACGCTTGCGCCTTTCCACCGACATCGGCCACACCGAGCGCGACACCGATGCGCCGCAAGAGCGCGTACAGGTGGCGGCCGCAGCGCCGGTGCCCAGCGCCAATGACGTGCGCCGCAACTATGCGCAATCCTGGAGCAAGGCCCGCACCAACGACACCTTCGGCACGGTCAATGCCGAGTACGACCTCAGCGACAACGTGATGCTCTACGGCGGCGTGGGCGCGCGTAAAAGCAACCACGATTTCCTGCGTCACGCGGTATCCGTCAGCAATGCGGCCGGTGATTTCGCAGTGTCGCCTCGCGACTTCACTCGCGATGAAAACGTGCGCACCTACACCGCTGGCGTGCGCAACTGGTTCCATACCGGGCCGGTGAGCCATGAGGTCAACCTGGCCGCCAGCTACTTCGACATGGACTTCACCAACGGCGGAGCGCGTTATACGTCACCCTCAAGCAACCTCTACAATCCCGTGCAAACTCCGACGCCTTCACGGCCGACGCGGTTTGATCCCAAGGTCTATACCGAAAACAAATTTACCGGCGTCGCCTTGTCCGACACCCTGGGCTTCTTCGACGACCGCCTGTTGCTCACCCTCGGTGCCCGCTGGCAGCGCGTGAAGGTCGATGACTGGAGCGACGGAGTCAAAGGCGACACGGCCTACGACGAAGAAAAAGTCTCGCCGTCCGGCGGCCTGCTGTTCAAGGCCACCGACAAATTGTCGCTGTACGCCAACTATATGGAAGGCCTGAGCCAGGGCAAGATCGCGCCGTCCACCTCGCGAAACGAAGACGAGATCTTCCCGCCGTTCATCAGTCGCCAGGTGGAAGTGGGCGCCAAATACGACGCTGGCGCGTTCGCCGTGACCGCCGCGGTGTTCCGCATCAAGCAGCCAGCCTACGAAACCAACGCCACGACGCGGCTCTTCGGGCCTAACGGCAAGCGCGAGAACTCAGGCGTAGAACTGAGCGTGTTCGGCGAACCGCTCAAGGGCTTCCGCCTGCTTGGTGGGGTGATGTACATCGACAGTGAGCTGAAAGACACCTCCAACGGCACCTGGGACGGCAACCGCGCCCCGGCCACGCCTAAGTACAACGTCAACCTGGGCGCTGAATGGGATGTGCCGGGCCTCGAAGGCCTAACCCTGACCAGCCGTGGGATCTATTCCAGCTCGCAGTACCTGGACCAGTCCAACGTCAAGGAAATCGACGCCTGGAACCGCCTCGACGTGGGGGCGCGGTACGGGTTCAAGGTGGACGATAAACACATCACCTTGCGGGCGAATGTGGAGAACGTCGCCGATAAGCGCTACTGGAGTTCGGCGGGTGCGTCGGACGATAGCGAGCCGGGGCTGACCTTGTCGACGCCGCGTACCTACCTGCTGTCGGCCACCGTCGACTTCTAACCTGTAGGAGCGGGCTTGCCCGCGAAAACGCCAACGATGCCGCGGGCATCCTGGATGAACGCGTTGTTCTTGGGTTCTTCGCGAGCAAGCTCGCTCCTACAGTGGGAGGTGACAGGCGGGGTATAAATGAGAATGTTTTTTGATCACGCCGCCCCGATATGGAATAGTACCCGCCGTTTTCCCCGGCCTGTCTAGCTGGGGTGTTTTAACGCCGAGGTCCTTGTCATGCGAATGCTGCGCTCCATCCCCACCCTTGCCGCCTGCGTCCTGGCGTTGTCTTCAAGCCTGCTGAGCGCCGCCCCCATCGACCTCAACGACGGCCAGCACGCGGTGCATCTGCCCGATGCGCCCAAGCGTGTGGTGGTGCTGGAATTCTCCTTTCTCGATAGCCTGGCCGCCGTCGAGGTAACGCCCGTCGGCGCCGCCGATGATGGTGATGCCAACCGCGTGTTGCCCCGTGTGCGCCAGGCCATCGGCCAGTGGAAGTCCGTGGGCCTGCGCTCGCAGCCGAGTATCGAGGAAATCGCCCGGCTCAAGCCGGACCTGATCGTCGCCGACCTCAACCGTCACCAAGCGTTGTACAACGACCTGGCGAGCATCGCGCCGACCCTGTTGCTGCCATCGCGCGGCGAGGATTATCAGGGCAGCCTGAAATCCGCCGAGTTGATCGGCAAGGCGCTGGGCAAGAGCGCGCAGATGGAAGCGCGAATCCAGAAGAACCGCGAGAACCTCAAGGCCGTCGCGCAACAGATCCCTGCCGGCGCCAGCGTGTTGTTTGGCGTCGCCCGTGAAGACAGCTTCTCCGTGCACGGCCCGGACTCCTACGCCGGCAGCGTGCTCGAAGCCATTGGCCTGAAAGTCCCCTCGGTACGCGCCAATGCGGCGCCCACCGAGTTTGTCAGCCTGGAGCAACTGCTCGCCCTCGACCCCGGTTGGTTGCTGGTCGGCCATTACCGTCGCCCCAGCATCGTCGACAACTGGAGCAAGCAGCCGCTGTGGCAAGTGCTAGGCGCGGTGCGTAATAAACAGGTGGCTGAAGTGGACGGCGACAGCTGGGCGCGCAATCGCGGTGTGCTGGCCTCGGAGCAGATCGCCGAAGACGCACTGGCAATTCTCAAGGGCGGTAAAGCCGTACTGAGCCAATAAACATGGGGCGAAGTCTCGCGGCGGCAAGCATTGTGCTGCTGGGTGCCGGGTTGTTCTGGCTGTCGCTCTATAGCTGGTCACCGTTCACGATCACGGCGGCGGATGCGTGGAATGGCCTGGTTCACCAAGGCAGCGTGGGCGGCAATATGGCCTACATCGTCGCCCAGTTGCGCGTGCCACGGGCGCTGTGTGCCGCGTTGGTCGGTGCTTGCCTGGGCCTGGCCGGTGCGTTGATGCAGGGCATTACCCGCAACCGCCTGGCCTCGCCATCCTTGTTTGGTGTGACGGCGGGTGCGGCGTTGGGGCTGGCGTTGTTTTCCACTGGATTGGTCGCGCCGCCGTTTGCTGGCGGTGCCTTGTTGATGACCTGCCTGGGTGGCGCGCTGGCTTGGGTCACGGTGTTCAGCCTCGGCGGCGCCTGGTCGCCGACCACCGCCCAGGGACGCCTGGTATTGGCCGGTGTGGCCGTGGCCGCGTTGTGCGCGGCATTGACCCGGCTCACGGTGATTCTGGTCGAGGCCCAGGCGCAAAGCGTGCTCAACTGGCTGGCCGGTTCCCTGGCCAATGTCGGCGCTGCGCAGGTGCAACTGCTGTGGCCGTGCACCTTGATCGGCGGCCTGTGGGCGCTGTGGTGCGCGCCGCGTTTGAACCTGATCAACCTCGGCGAAGACGCCGCACGCTCCCTGGGCGTGGGCATTGCCAGCCTGCGTTTGCAGGTGTTCATCGCCAGCCTGTTGCTGGTGGGCGCGAGCGTCTGCGCGGTGGGGCCGATCGGGTTTGTCGGGCTGATCGCACCGAATATCCTTCGCCAATTCCTTGGTAATGACTACCGCTGGCTGATCCCGCTGAGCGCGGCATTGGGCGCGGTGATCGTGCTAGGCGCGGACCTGCTCAGCCGTGCCGTGGCGTTTCCGGTGGAGACCCCGGCGGGTGTGGTCACTGCGTTGATTGGCGCACCGTTCTTCCTTTTTCTTGCCAGGCGCGCCCTATGACCCGGCCACCCTTGCGCTTATGGCTGCTGCTCGGCCTGTTGCTGCTGGCGACGTTGATCAGCCTCAGCGCCGGCACTGTGTGGCTCACCCCAGACACCGTGCTGGACCGCCTGCTGGCCCACGACGCCCTCGACTTCGAAGTCTGGAATCACCGCCTGCCACGCAGCCTGATCGCGATTCTCGCAGGTGCAGCCTTCGGCCTGGCCGGGGCGATTGTGCAGGGCGTGATCCGCAACCCGCTGGCCTCACCGGAAATCCTCGGCGTGACCCAAGGCGCCGGGCTGGCGCTGACCGTGGCGATCATCAGTTGGCCGCATTTGCCGATCGTGTGGCTGCCGCTGGTGGCCTGCCTGGGCGGGGCCGGCGGCGCGTTGCTGCTGGCGCTGTACAACACCGGGGTAAGTTTTTCCGGGGTGCGTTTTGCGTTGTCCGGGGTGGCGATTGCGGTGACGCTGTCCAGCGTCACCGAGTTTCTGATCCTGTCCCATCCGCTGGATATCAACACCGCCTTGCTCGCCCTCACCGGCAGCCTATGGAGCCGCAACTGGCACCATGTGGCGCTGGTGTTGCCGTTCCTGCTGCTGATTCCCGTCGGGTTGTGCCTGGCCAAACCGCTGAACCTGATTGCCCTCGGCGATGAAGCGGCCCATAGCCTCGGCACGCCACTCAGTCGCACACGCTGGCTGGCGATGGCCTGCGCGGTGCTGCTGACCAGCCTGGGCGTGGGGGTAATCGGGCCGATCGGTTTTATCGGCCTGGTCGCGCCGCACATGGCGCGGCGGTTGGTGGGCGGGCATCACCAGTACCTGCTGCCGGCGGCAATGCTGATTGGCGCGCTGTTACTGGTGCTGGCCGACACGTTGGGGCGCACGTTCATCGCGCCCAGCGAAATCCCCGCCGGGGTGCTCACGGCGGTGATTGGCGCGCCGTATTTTCTTTGGTTGCTGGCACGGTTCAAGGGCTGATCACATGAGTATTCTTCACGCACGGCAGCTCGACATTGGCTACGGCACCACGCGCATCGTGCAAGGCCTGTCCTTTGCGCCGCCGACCGGGAAGGTGACCGCCTTGATCGGTCCCAATGGCTGCGGCAAGTCGACCTTGCTCAAGGCCTTCGCGCGCATCCTCAAGCCGACCCAGGGCGAGTTGACCCTGGATGGCCAGGCCTACGCCAGCCTGTCCGCCCGCGAGTTGGCGCGGCAGATCGCGTTCTTGCCGCAGGTGCTGCCGGTGCCGGAAGGTGTCAGCGTGCGCCAGTTGGTCGCCTATGGCCGCAGCCCGCATAACTCGCTGTGGGGACGCTTGAGCGGCAGTGATCAATCCCACGTGACCCAAGCCATGCAGCGCCTGGAGCTGGACGTGTTGGCTGATCGCGCATTGGCCGATCTGTCCGGCGGCCAGCGCCAACGGGCTTGGCTGGCGATGGTGTTGGCGCAGAATGCGCCGGTGGTGTTGCTGGATGAACCCACCACTTACCTTGACATCAGCCATCAAGTCGAACTCATGGACTTGATGGGTGAACTGGCCGCCGAAGGCAAGACTGTGATCACGGTGCTGCACGACATCAACCAGGCTTGCCGCTACGCCGACCATTTGGCGGTAATGCACGGCGGCAAGTTGGTGGCTGATGGTGCGCCGGGGGCGGTGATCAATGCCGAGTTGATGAGGCAGGTGTTTGATGTGCAGGTGCAAGTGATGCAGGAGCCGGTCGCCGGTACACCCATGTGCCTCGTGGAAAAGAGCACGCGAGGCACAGATAAACCCTTGTAGGAGCCGGCTTGCCGGCGAAGGTCGCCAACGATAACGCGGGAAACAGGAATGGACGCGCTGCCTGTGGGGTTTTCGCCGGCAAGCCGGCTCCTACAGGGAAGCGGCTTTGCGCACGTCGATTGCCTTGGGCAGCAGGTGGTTCTGATAGAACAGATCCGCCGTCGCCTGCTGCGCCGCGATGATCGTGTCGTCAATCGGCAAAATCGGCGAAGGCGGGCGGTTATCCATGTACCGCGCGATCACCTCGGCAGGCAGTCCCATAAACCCCGTCAGCACGTTCAAACTGTCTTCACGCTGGCTGCGGGTGAGCGACTCGGCAGCACTGAGCTCATCCAGCAGGTCATGTACAAACGCGCCATTGGCCTTCGCATAGTCGCGCCGCGCGGTATACACCGGCCCCGACAAACCCAGGCCTTCGCCATTGGCCAGCACATGGCTGGGGCTTTGGCTCAATGCCAGGGATGAATAGGGCTCCCAGATGGCCCAGGCATCCACGCTGCCTTGTTCGAACGCCGCGCGCGCGTCGGCAGGGGGCAGGTACACCGGCTGGATATCCTTGTAGCTAAGCCCGGCCTTGTTCAGGGCGCGCAGGATCAGGTTGTGGGAACTGGAACCCTTCTGGAAGGCGACTTTCTTGCCCTTCAGGTCCGCCACTGAATGCAGCGGGCTATCGTTGCGCACCAGGATGGTTTCGGCGCTGGGCTTGGGCGGTTCGGCGCCGATGTAGACCAGGTCCGCACCCGCCGCCTGGGCGAACAGTGGCGGGATGTCGCCGGTCGAGCCCACGTCCAGTGCGCCAACGTTCAGTGCTTCCAGCATCTGCGGGCCGGCGGGGAATTCGATCCACTTCACTTCGGTGTGCGGGAAGCGTTTTTCCAGCAGGCTATGTTCCTTGGCGAGCACCAGGGCTATGGAGCCTTTCTGGTAGCCGATGCGCAGGGTCGCGGGATCGGCCGCCAGTGCGGTTTGAGTGACGGCCAGCAGGGCCACTAACAGCGCCGGAATCTTCATGCATCGTCCTTTTTGAAGCGGTTTTCGGGGCGCGCCAAACCGAGGTTTTCACGCAAGGTAGTGCCGGTGTATTCGGTACGGAACAGGCCGCGCCGTTGCAACTCCGGCACGACCCCTTGGGCGAAATCCTCCAGCCCACCCGGCAGGTGCGGCACCAGGATGTTGAAGCCATCGGCAGCGCCGTTTTCGAACCAGCGTTGCAGCTCATCGGCGATCTGCGCGGGCGTGCCGATCAGGCTGTAATGCCCGCGCCCCCCGGCAATCCGTCGGCCCAACTGAGCGAGGGTCAGTTGTTCGCGGTGGGCCAGGTCACTCAGCAATTGCTGACGGCTGCGTTGCCCGCTGTCGGTCAGCGGCAACGCTGGCAACGGCCCGTCCAACGGATAGCCGGACAAGTCGAAATTACCCAGCATGCGGCCCAACAGGGCGACGCCCACTTCGGGCTCGACCAGGTCCTGGAACGCCTCGAATTTCGCCTGGGCTTCGACCTCGGTCTGGCCGACCACCACAAACACCCCTGGCATGATTTTCAGCGAATCCGGCTCACGCCCGTATCTCTCAAGGCGGCCCTTGAGATCCGCATAAAACGCCTGGGCGTTCTCCAGCGACGTTTGCGCGGTAAACACCACCTCGGCGGTTTGCGCGGCTAGTTCACGGCCGGTTTCCGATGAGCCCGCCTGCACGATCACCGGTTGGCCCTGGGGCGAGCGCGCCACGTTCAGCGGGCCTTTGACGCGAAAGTGTTCGCCGACATGGTCCAGCACATGCCGTTTCGCCGGGTCGTAGTAGTTTCCGCTGGCCTTGTCCCGCACGAAGGCATCGTCTTCCCAGCTGTCCCACAACCCGGTCACGACGTGATGAAACTCCCTGGCGCGGCTGTAGCGCTCGGCGTGGCCGAGGTGTTCATCGCGGCCGAAATTCTGCGCTTCAGCGGCGGCATCCGAGGTCACCAGGTTCCAGCCGGCACGGCCGCCGGACAGGTGATCCAGCGAGGCGAATTTGCGCGCCACGTGGTAGGGCTCGTTATAGGTGGTGGTCGCCGTGGCGATCAGGCCGATGTGGTCCGTCACCGCACTCAACGCCGAAAGCAAAGTCAGCGGTTCGAAGTGATCCGAACGCGCCATATGGCTGGCGATTTCACCCGTGGCTGCCGCAATGCTATCCGCCACGAACAGCGTATCGAACTTGGCCGCTTCAGCCACCCGTGCCAAGTGCTTGTACTGGGCAAAATCCAGCCCGGCATTGGCCGGCACGTCCGGGTGGCGCCACGCGGCGACGTGGTGCCCGGTGGCCATGAGGAAGGCGCCGAGTGTCAGTTGACGGCTCATGCTTAGAAATCCTTGCGCAGTTGCACGCCGAAGTAACGTTCATCGTCACGGGGCACGGCGCGGTAGATGTAGTTGCCGCCGCTGGCCAGCAGCGGTGAGTAGGATTTGTCGGCGAGGTTCTTCGCCAGGAATGCGACGCGCCAGCCATTGCTGTAGTCGGCCAGGGCCACGCTGGCGTTCCAGATGCCGTAGGCACCTTGTTTGGTGTCGAGGTTCTGGCTGATGTCGTACTGCACTTCGCTCTGCCAGCTGTAGTCGGTGCCCAGTTCGATGTCCAGGCCGTTATCCAGTGGGATGGTGTAGTCGGCGCGCACGTAGCTTTTCCAGTCCGGACTGAACGGCAGCGGCTTGCCATTCACGTTGCAGGTCGCGGCGGCACCGGCCGGGCAGGCGAATTCGTCGATGCGCGCGCGGGTGTAGGCCAGGGCACCGGACAGCTTGAGTTGCTGGGTGGCCTGCAAGGCGTAATCCAGCTCGACGCCTTCGGTGCTGACGCTGCCGGCGTTGATCAGGCGCGTCACCACTTGCCCGGCGACGGTGTCGAAAAAGTTGGCCTGGTAGTTGTCGTAATTGCTGTGGAACACCGCCAGGTTGGTGGTCAGGCGGTTGTTCCAGGCACTGGCCTTGATCCCGGCTTCCCAGGTGTTGGAGGTTTCCGGCTTGAGCGCGTCGGTGTCACGCGGCTGCATATTGAAGAACACGTTGTAGGCCGGGCCTTTGTAGCCGCGCGAATAGGTCAGGTAGCTGGTGACGCTGTCGCTGATGTCGTACTGCACGCCCAGGCGACCGGACCAACCGTCTTCGTCCACGGAACCGGAACTGGACGTGGCCGGCTGAATCCCACTGACCGTGGTGGCAGAAGTGGAGACGCGGCGGTGATCGTATTTCAGGTCATCGTGGGTGTAGCGCAGGCCGGCGATGCCACGAAAGCGTGAGGTGAAGTTCAGCGTCGTCTCGCCGAACACCGCGTAGCTGTCGTTGGTGGTGCTGTAGTCGGCGATGCCACGGTCGGTGCGCGTGGTGGTGGTGAGGGTGCGCTGGTAGGTTTCTTCGTCCTTGCCATGCATGTAGAACAGGCCGCCGACATACTCCAAGAACTCACCTTTGGGCGAGGCCAGGCGCAGTTCCTGGGAGTACTGGTTGAACTCCAACTGGCCTTTGTCGGCGGTACCGGGGAACGCGGCGGTCACCGTGCCAAGGCGGTCGCCGTCCTGGTATTGGGTGTTGTCCCAACCGCGCCAGGCGGTGATCGACGTCAGGGTGTAGTCGCCGAGGTTCCAGTCCAACTGGGCGGACAGGCCCTTGTTGGTGTCTTCCACATGACTGCGGGTATCGGTGTTGATGTCGCGGTTGTCGCTGGAGGCCCGCACCGGGCTCAGCGCGTTGCTGAACGCCGGAGTCAGGGACTTGCTGACCACGCCGTTCGGCGCGTCGTCGTGGGACTGCATGTAGTCGGCGATCAGGGTCAGTTTCAGGTCGTCGTTGGGGGTGAATTCCAACTTGCCGCGAATGCCCTTGTGGTTGTAGCCGTTGACCTCCTGGCCATTGTGCTGGTTGTCGACATTACCGTCGTAGCTGCCGAACAGCGTACTGATCGAACCCTTGAGCACATCCGGCACCAGGCTGCCGCCGATGCCGAACCGGGTACGGCTTTCGTTGCCGCTGTAGTACGACTGATCGATATAGCCATGAGTCTCGGCGGTGGGCGCCTTGCTGGTGATGTTCAGCACACCGGCCGAGGCGTTCTTGCCGAACAGCGTGCCTTGGGGGCCGCGCAGTACCTCGATGCGTTCCAGGTCGAGCAGGTCGAGGGTGGCCTGGCCGGGGCGGGCGTAGACCACGCCGTCGATCACCGTGGCCACCGTCGGCTCGACGCCAGGAGAGGTGGAAATGGTGCCCACGCCGCGCACGAACAGCGAGGTGTCCTTGTTGGAGGCGCCGGTGCGGAAGTTCAGCGACGGCACCTGCTGCGCGATGCTCGCCACGCCGTTGCGGTTATCGCGCTCCAGCTGTTCGCCGTCGAGGACCGAGACGGCCACCGGGACTTTTTGCAGCGATTCTTCGCGGCGGGTGGCGGTGACGGTCACGGATTTGAGTGTCGGCTCCTGCGCATCGGCCGCAAAGGCACTGGGGGCGGGCAGGGCGGTCAACCCGGCCAGTATCAGAAAAGTGCTGCGTTGGAAGGTGTGCATGCTGTGCCCGCTCGAAAAGATTGCCCTGAGCCGCTGCGGTTCTTGCGACCGTCAGCGCCTGTGAAATGTCTTTGGCATTCGCTCGAGCGAGTAGCAGACAACGCGCTTTGTTAGCGCTAACATCGGCATTATTGGTAGGTCTGGTTTAGAACGTCAAATACTGAAAAATTAGTCCTATATTCTTTTTGGTTTTTAACAGGATCATCCCGTGAGCGAAGACAAACCGCGCAAACGCCGTGGCGCCGGGCGTGTCACCTTGAATACCGTGGCCCGCCAGGCCGGCGTGTCGGCGATTACCGTGTCGCGTTACTTCAACCAGCCGGAACAGGTGTCACCCGAACGCCGCGAGCGCATCGCCGAGGTGGTGGCCGAGCTGGGTTACGTGCCCAACCTGGTGGCCGGCGGGCTGGCGTCGGCGCGTGGGCGCATTGTGGCGATGGTGATCCCGAACATCTCGGGGCCGATCTTTGCCAATACCATCCAGGGCTTCAGCGACACCCTCAGCCGGCATGGCTATCAACTGTTGTTGGCGTCGAGTTACTTCAGCGCCGAGCAGGAAGAGAGCGCGGTGCGTGCGTTCCTTGGCTGGTCGCCGGCGGCGCTGGTGCTGACCAGCCGCTTCCACAGCGCGGCGACTGAAAAGATGATCACCGACGCGGATATCCCGGTGGTGGAGACCTGGGACTACGTGCCCGAGCGCGCGCCCTTACAGATCGGTTTTTCCCACTACGAAGTGGGCGTCACCGCCGCGCGCTATCTGCATGGGCAGGGTTATCGGCGCATTGCTTTCGTGCAGAACAGCGCCGCAGGGGACTTCAGCGCCATGGAGCGGGGTGAGGGCTTTGCCGCGACCTTGAGCGCGTTGGGTGTGCAGCCCTGGGTCTTCGCTCCCGACGCGGATCGCGCGCCTTTCGACGCAGGCAAACAGGCGATGGAAGCGCTGATGAGTCACGCGACGCCGCCGGATGCGATATTTTTCGCCAATGACAACCTGGCGGCCGGTGGTCTGCTGGCTGGGCAGCGGGCCGGGCTGAAGATCCCCGAGCAGTGCGCGGTACTCGGTTTCGGCGATTACCCGTTCGCCGAAATGCTGTTGCCGAGCCTGAGTACGATCAAACCACCCGCATTGGAAATAGGTGTGTTGGCCGCTACGCGTGTGCTTGAAAGTTTGGGTGTGCTGCCTGTAGAAGACGAAGTAACGCGTTTGAATTTATTGGAATGCCGTTTGATTGCGCGTGAAAGCGCCTAAGTGGCTAATTGCAACTAGTGGGATGATGGCTATTAGCTGCTAAGGCTCTGGCGCAAGTGTCTTGGCGGTTGTGTTTATTTTATTCCCCTGTTTCAGGAACTAGGTCTATAACTTCCAGTCGATAACCCCGGCTTACTTTTCCCTGGGTTATGGCTAACTAATGGCATGTTTCCGTAGTTTCAAATAGCCATACTTTCTCGCAACACTAGATACCTGAACATTATGTCGTCAGCGCCTATCGATGCCTGCCAGATGCAGATCCCGCACACCGAGCAGGTGTGTGCGTGGCTGATGCAGCATGCCGGGCTGAAAACGGTGGACCTGGAGCGCGCCCGACGCCTGTCCACGGACGATCTGTTGAGTCTGCTGACGCGTCTGGGCCTGATCTCCGAAGTTGAACTGGCGCGTGCCTGGGCGGCGTTGCTCGACGCGCCGCTGTTGCTGGCCGACGCCGCGCCGCCGCTGCTCGATCCTTTGCCTGCACTGACCGAACGCTTCATGCGTCACTATCAAGTGGTGCCTATGGGCTGGCACCAGAACGGCCTGCGGGTGCTGGCGGCCAACCCGGCGCAACGGTATCCGTTCGAGGCCCTGGCCTATGCGTGCCAGGTGCCGGTGTGGCTGGCGATCGGCCCGCGCAATGAAGTCGACACCCTGATCGAGCGCTACTACGGCCAGGGCCGCTCGGCCATGGGCACCCTGATCGAGAACCTCGATGAGCAGGGCGGCGCCCAGGAAGACATCGAACACCTCAAGGACATGGCCTCCGAGGCGCCGGTGATCCGGCTGGTGAACTTGATCCTGCAACGCGCCGTGGAGCAGCGCGCCTCGGATATCCATATCGAACCCTTCGAAAACCAGCTCAAGGTGCGTTACCGCATCGACGGCGTGTTGCACGATGCTGAAGCGCCGCCGGCCAGTTCGTCGGCGGCGGTGATTTCGCGAGTGAAGATCATGGCGCGGCTGGACATCGCCGAACGTCGGCTGCCCCAGGACGGGCGCATCATGCTGCGCATCCAGGGCAAGGAACTCGACCTTCGCGTGTCCACGGTGCCCACCAGTTTCGGCGAGTCGGTGGTGCTGCGCCTGCTGGACCGGCAAACCGTGCAGTTCGACTTCCCGAGCCTGGGCTTCGACGGCCAGCGCCTGGCCACTTTCCTTGACTTGCTGGAACGGCCCCACGGCATTCTGCTGGTCACCGGGCCCACCGGTTCCGGCAAGACCACCACGCTCTACACCGCGCTGTCGCGGCTCAACACCGCCGAGCGCAAGATCATCACCGTGGAAGACCCGGTGGAATACCAACTCGAAGGCATCAACCAGATCCAGGTCAAGCCCGCCATCGGCCTGGACTTCGCCGGGGCGCTGCGCTCCATCGTGCGCCAGGACCCGGACGTGATCATGATCGGCGAGATCCGCGACCTGGAAACCTGCCGCATCGCCATTCAATCGTCGCTGACCGGGCACCTCGTCCTTTCCACCCTGCACACCAACAGCGCCGCGGCGAGTATCACACGGCTGCTGGACATGGGCGTGGAAAGCTACCTGATCGCCTCGACCGTCAGCGGCATCCTCGCCCAGCGCCTGGTGCGGCGCCTGGACCCGGCCACCCGCGTGGCCTTTGAAGCACCGCCGGAACTGATCGCAGAACATGGCCTGGATCGCCTGACCGAACAACGGCCGATCCTGCTCTATCGCGGCGACTATCACGGCCGCAGTGCGCTCACTGAGCTGCTGGTGATGAACGATGAGCTGCGCAGCCTGCTGATGCGTCACGCCGATGCCGCCACGCTGGAACAGGCCGCACGCCGCGCCGGTTTGCGCACCCTGTATGAAGAAGGGCTACGTCAGGCCTTGGCCGGTATTACCTCGTTGGAAGAAGTGCTGCGCGTCACCCGTGGGGACAGCGCGTGAGCCTGTTCAAGTTCCGCGCCCTGGACAACCAGGGCGTGCCGCAGAACGGTACGCTGGAAGCCACGGATCAAGTTGCCGCCGTCGCCGCCTTGCACAAGCGCGGCCTGTTGCTGCTGCAGATTGAAGCAGCCGGCAGGCCCCTGCTGCGCAACCCACGTGGGCAGTTGAAGGGCACGGCGTTGGTGAGTTTTACCCAGCAGTTGGCGACGCTGTTGGGGGCCGGCCAGCCTCTGGAACGCTCGTTGACCCTGTTGCTCAAGCAACCCGGCCCCGCTCAGGTGCGCGCGCTGATCGAGCGCATCCGCGATCACGTCAAGGCGGGTAAACCCCTGTCCGCCGCATTGGAACAAGAGGGCGGCAGCTTCTCACCGTTGTACCTGAGCATGGTGCGTGCCGGTGAAGCCGGTGGCGCGCTGGAAAGTACCCTGCGTCAGCTCAGCGACTATCTGGAACGCAGCGAGCGGCTGCGCGGCGAGGTGATCAATGCGCTGATCTATCCGGCCTTCCTGGTGGTGGGCGTGCTGGGCTCCCTGGCGTTGTTGCTGGCGTATGTGGTGCCGCAGTTCGTGCCGATCTTCCAGGACCTGGGCGTGCCGATTCCGTGGATTACCGAGGTGATTCTGGCCTTGGGTGAGTTCCTGGGCAGCTACGGCCTGGCGGTGCTGGCCGGGCTGATCGTCAGCGGTGGGTGTTGGGCTGTACGCCTGCGCAATCCGGCATTTCGAGAACAATACGATCGACGGCTGCTCGGCATTCGCGTGCTCGGCCCGTTGTTGCAACGGGTCGAAGCGGCACGCCTGACGCGCACCCTCGGCACGCTGCTCAACAATGGCGTGGCGTTGCTGCAAGCCTTGGTGATCGCGCGGCACGTCTGCACCAACCGCGCGTTGCAGGCTCAAGTGGGCCATGCGACGGAATCGGTAAAAGGCGGCGGTACTCTCGCCTGCGCGTTCGGCAGCCAGCCGCTGTTGCCCGAGCTGGCGCTGCAAATGATTGAAGTCGGCGAACAGGCCGGCGAACTCGACAGCATGTTGCTCAAGGTCGCCGACATCTTCGACGTCGAAGCCAAGCGCGGCATCGACCGCCTGCTTGCCGCACTGGTGCCGTCCCTGACCGTGGTCATGGCGGTGCTGGTGGCGGTGATCATGTTGGCGATCATGCTGCCGCTGATGAGCCTGACCAGCAATATATGAAGGAGCTTGACCCATGAGAAAACCCCGCCGCCAAAGCGGTTTCACCCTGTTGGAAATGCTCGCGGTGATCGTGCTGCTGGGCATCGTCGCCACCATCGTCGTGCGCCAGGTCGGCGGCAATGTGGACAAGGGCAAGTACGGCGCGGGCAAGGCGCAGCTGGCCAGCCTGAGCATGAAGATCGACAGCTACGCACTCGACGTCGGCGCGCCGCCCACCAGCCTGCAACAGTTGGTGGACAGGCCCGGCGGTTATGCCAAGCCTTCTGACCTCAAGGACCCGTTCGGGCATGCCTTCGGCTATCGTTTTCCCGGCGAGCACGGCGCCTTCGACCTGATCTTCTATGGCCAGGATGGCCAGCCGGGCGGCGAAGGTTATAGCGCCGACCTGGGCAATTGGGAGTAACGCGGCCATGATCCAGCGCGGCTTTACCCTGCTGGAAATGTTGGTGGTGATCCTGTTGATCAGCCTCGCCGCCAGTTTGCTGGGGCTGGGCGTGCGCCAGGGCCTGCAGACGGCGAAAGAGCGTCGCGCGGTAGGGCAGATGGTGGAGGCGCTGCGCACCACACGGGCGGGGGCGATAGTCAGCGGGCAGGCGGCGCGTACTGCATTCGATATGCAAGACCGTACGTTCCAGGCGCCGGGACGTGCGCTGCAACAGTGGCCGTCCGAGCTGCAAGTGACACTGCACACTGCCGAGCAGGTGGGCCCCTCCGTCGAGTTCTATCCCGACGGTAGCTCCACGGGCGGCAATCTTCTATTGGCGAATGGCACCCGGCGTTGGCGCATCGATATCGGCTGGCTTACCGGCAGCGTGCAATCCAAGGCATTGCCATGAGGCGCCAGGCTGGGTTCACGCTGCTGGAAATGCTCGCCGCGCTGACGCTGATGGCGGTGTGCAGCACGGTGCTGTTGGTTGCGTTCGGCCAGAGTGCGCGCTCGTTGTCCCAGGTGGCCCACAGTGATCGGCTTTCCCATGCGGCGCTGACGATTTTCGATCAGGAGGCAGCGGGACGATTGAGCAACGGCGTCAGCCAAGGCGAGCTCGACGGTATTCACTGGCAACTGATCAGCACCCGGCAACAGACGCATGTGTTTCGCCTCGACCTGACCCTCAGCGAAGGCCCGCACCAGGCCCGTTTCAGCACCTTGAAGGCGCGCCTATGAAGCGCCGCGAGCAGGGCTTTACCTTGCTGGAAATCCTCGTAGTGCTCAGTTTGTTGGGCATTTTGCTGGTGCTGGTTGGGGGCGCATTGCTGGGCGCCAATCGTGCCGTGTCCAAGGCCCAGGCGTATACCGTGAGCCTGGATCAAGTGCGCGCCGCTCAACAGTTTTTGCGCACGGCGATCAGCGAGGCATTGCCGCTGGCGGTGGGCGAGGGCGATGGTTTTTTTGTCGGCACGGCGCAGCGGCTGGAGTTTGTCTCGACCTTGCCCGGCGTGCTGGGTGGTGGGATTCATCGGTTCAGTCTGCAACGGGTCGAACAGGATTTGCAGGTCGGCTTTTCCCAGCGTGAACCCCAGGTGCTGCTGAACAACATCGAGGCTGTGCGGTTCAGTTATCGCGGCGTGTCGCCGTTGGGTCAGCCGACGGGTTGGATCAGTGATTGGCCATGGCCCAAACGCCTGCCTGCGGCCGTGCGCATCGCCGCCAACGTCGACGGCCCGGTGCCCTGGGTCAGCCAGGTGATTGCCCTGCGCTTGAACTTGTCCAGCGGGAGCGTGGAAGAGTGAGGCGCCAACGCGGTGCGGCCCTGCTGCTGGTGCTGTGGGTGCTGGCCTTGCTCAGCGTGTTGCTCGGCGGCCTGGCCGGCTGGGTGCAGCTGGAAAGCCGCCAGGCCCTGTGGCTGCGCCAGCACACACAAACCGTGCTGGCCGCTGAAGCCGGCATCGCCCTGGTCATGGCTGACCGGCGCTGGGTGGCCGATGGTCGCGAGATCCCCCTGACGTTTGATGATGCCCAGTTGCACGTCAGCCTGCGCAGTGAGCGCGGCAAGCTCTACCTGATAAACGCCGAGGCGCAGGATTTCACCCGCCTGGTCCTGGCCTGCGGCGCCACTCCAGCCCAGGCGACGCAACTGTCCAAGGCCCTTGAAGCGCGCCGCCGAAAGGGCCTGGCGCCGTTCCGGGTGCTGGAAGAAGTGCGTCAACTGCCCGGTATGACGCAAACCCTCTACAGCCAATTGCTACCCGAGATCACCTTGTGGAGCGACCTGGATCGCCCCGATCCCGCCTTCGCCAGCCCGCTGATGCGCAAGGCGCTGAACCTGCCGCGCCAGAACGCCGAAGGTGCCGACCCTGGCGAAGTGCTGGTGGTCGACAGCCGCGCCGAGCGCCCCGGTGGTTATCAGGCGCGGCTGCAAGTCACCGTTTTATTGAGCCCAACGGAGGACAGCGCACAACCCTATCGGGTGTTGCGTTGGCAAGAATGAATCGACTGGAACCCATCGCCCGGCACTGGCGCGGCAGCCTGCTGCAACAGGGTTGGCGCTTGTGGCTTGCGGAGCTGCGCGCCTGTGTGCCGAGTGGGTTGGCACGGCCAGAACCGCCGGAGCAGATCCACCACTGGCCGTTGGCGGCGCCGGTCGCGTCGGACAGTACGCGCCAGGTGCTGATGCTCGGCGCGGATGACGTATTGCTGCAACACGTTCAACTGCCTTTGGCCGCCGCGCGTAACCTCAACGCGGTGGTGGGTTATGAACTGGACCGCTACACCCCGTTCGAGGCCGACCAACTCTACTTCGTCGCGCGTCAGGAACGGCGCACGTCCACCCACCTTGAGGTCACGCTGGTGGCGATCCTGCGCGAACGCTTGGACCCGATCCTCACCGACTGCGCTGCACTCGGCCTGCACCCCCATCGCGTGGATGCGGCCAACCTGGGCATCGACCTGCTGCCCCCGCCGTTGCGCCCGCGCCAACGCCCGCCGGGCATGGGTTTGCAACGCAGCCTGCCGTGGTTGTGCGGGGCCTTGCTGATCGCAGCGATGCTGCTGTGGCTCAACGACCGCCAACGCGTCATCGACGCCATGCACGCCAGTGTGCAGCAACAGAAAGCCGAGGTCGCCGAGGTGCATGCCCTGCGCCAGCAACTGCTCAATACCCGGGGCGCGGCGCAGTACCTTACCCGGCGCAAACTGGCGCAACCGCCCCTGGCCGTGCTACTCAACGACCTGACCACTTGCCTGCCCGCCGACACCTGGCTGGATCAGTTGGACGTGAAGGACGGCGAGATTTCCCTCTCAGGTCAAAGCGCCAAGGCCAGCGCACTGATTACCCGCATCAAAGGCTGCCGCAGCCTGGAAAACGCCCAGTTCGAAGGGGTGATCCAGCCCGATGCCCGTACCGGCAAGGATCAGTTTGCCTTGCGTGCCCACCTACGCCAGGAGGCCGCCGATGCGCCGACCCCTCACACCCCGTGAACGCCGCGGCACTGCCTTGCTGGTGTTGGCGTTGGTACTCGGCACGGCCTACTGGCTGCTGATCGACAGTTGGTTCGCCGGCCCCCTGCGCGACATGGGCGAACAGGCCGAACAGTTGCGCGAGCAACAGCAGCGCTATGCCGGCGTGTTGCGTCAACGTGATGCGTTGCGCCAACAGCTTGAGCAAGCCCGCCAGGACCCGGCCAGCAGCACCAGCCTGTTGCCGGGGGACGACCCCGACGTGGTGGCCGCCGACCTGATGCAGCGCCTTGCCGACCTGATCAACAGCCACGCCAACCTCGGCGGCGGTTGCAGCCTGACCCAGCGCAAGCCCATCACGCCGGAGCAGGACGACGGCGAGCCGTATCGCCAGGTCAAGGTCAGCCTGACCCTCGACTGCGCCATCGAACCCCTGGAAGCGCTGTTGCATGAGCTGGAGTATCAACCGCCGTTCTTGTTCGTGGATGAACTGCGCATCCGCCGCAGCCAACAGGCGCCGGCCAGTGGAGGTGCGGGCAAGCTGGTGGTGCATCTATTGGTACGCGGTTACCTGCAACCGGCGCGGGTGACGCCATGATCAGCAAGTTACGCCCCGTGGAGTGGGGCCTGCTCGGCTTGTCGGGTTTGCTGGGCCTGTTGATGGCGGTGATCCTCAGCAGCATCGGTGATGAACCGCAATGGCTGCCTGAAGCGCCCGCGCGCGCCCATCCCACCGCCCAGGTACAGGTCGCGCCGAGTGTCCCGCTGGAGCACCTCGCCGCCACGTGGCAGGCGCCGTTGTTCAGCCCGGATCGCAGCCCGGATCGCGTCGTGGGCAAAGCCCAGGTCACCAGCCTGGCCAACCTGACCCTCAGCGGCATCATGATCACCGGCAACCTGCAAATGGCCATGCTCAAGCAGGCCGATGGCCGCGCGCTGACGGTCCGCCTCGGCCAGGCGTTGCCCAACGGCTGGCGCCTGGACCACCTGACCCCGCAATCCGCCCGATTCAGCCTGGACGGCCGCACGCAAACCTTGAGCTTCTACGCCAAGCGCCTGCCGCCGCCGTCCACCCGGCCCCCCATTACTTTGCCCCGCGAGCCTCTCCCTTGATCGACATGCGCACCTCAACGTTTTGCCTGGCGACCGCTCTTGTCCTGAGTGGTTGTGGATCCTTCCCCGACCGCCTCGATCCGGACGACGACCTGCTGCACGAAGCCCTGCAAGGCACCGGCTCGCAACGCCCGCCGACCGAGCACACCGCGCCGGAAAGTCCACCGCCTGTGGTTAAAACGCCAACCCAGCGCCAACTGATCCGTGGCAACCAGCAGTTCGTGCGCGGGCCGGCAGTACAGCCGGTGGCGAAAGAGGAGGGTGGCGATATCGTCTTCAACTTCGCCGATCAGCCCATCGAAGCGGTGATCAACAGCGTGATGGGCGACCTGCTGCACGAAAACTACAGCATCACCCAGGGCGTAAAAGGCAACGTGAGCTTTTCCACCTCCAAGCCGGTGGACAAACAACAGGCGCTGTCGATCCTCGAAACCCTGCTGTCCTGGACCGACAACGCCATGATCAAACAGGGGGATCGCTACGTGATCCTGCCCGCCAACCAGGCCGTGGCGGGCAAGCTGGTGCCGCAGATGAGCGTGGCGCAACCGTCCAGCGGCCTGTCGGCGCGGCTGTTTCCGCTGCGCTACATCTCTGCCACGGAGATGCAGAAGTTACTCAAGCCGTTCGCGCGTGAGAATGCTTTTTTACTGGTCGACCCAGCCCGCAACGTGTTGAGCCTGGCCGGCACCCCGGATGAACTGGCCAACTACCAGGACACCATCGACACCTTTGATGTGGACTGGCTCAAAGGCATGTCGGTGGGCGTGTTCGGCCTGCAACGCGCTTCCGTGGCCGAGTTGATGCCCCAGTTGCAAAGCCTGTTCGGTCCTGACAGCGGCATGCCCCTGGCCGGCATGCTGCGTTTTTTGCCGATTGAGCGGACCAACTCGGTGGTGGCGATTTCTTCCCAGCCACAGTACCTCGGCGAAGTGGGCGACTGGATCCGCACCATCGACGAGGGCGGCGGCAACGAGCCGCAGATGTATGTCTACGACGTGCGCAACATGAAGGCTGCTGATTTGGCCAAGTACCTGCGGCAAATCTACGGCACCGGCGCGATCAAGGACGACACACCGGCCAAGGTCGCGCCTGGCCTGCGCACGACGATCCTGTCGTCACTCAATACCGGCGGCTTGCAGAACAATCCGCCTGCTGGCGAAGCGCCGGAGCCGGACGAGAAGGCAGTCGCGCCCACCAGCGCGCTCGAAGCCGGCACTCGCATTACCGCGCAAAAGAGCAGCAATCAACTGCTGGTGCGCACCCGGCCCGCGCAGTGGAAAGAGATCGAAGCGGCGATCAAACGGCTTGATAACCCGCCGCTGCAAGTGCAGATCGAGACACGGATTCTTGAGGTCAAGCTCACCGGTGAATTGGACCTGGGCGTGCAGTGGTACCTGGGGCGGCTGGCGGGTAATTCCTCCAGCACCACCGTCGCCAACGCTTCCGGCAGCCAGGGCGCACTCGGCGGGGGTGGGGCGGGGTTGGGGGCGACGGATTCGTTGTTCTACTCGTTTGTCAGTTCGAATCTGCAGGTGGCGTTGCATGCGCTGGAAACCAATGGCCGCACCCAGGTGTTGTCGGCGCCGTCGCTGGTGGTGATGAACAACCAGCCGGCGCAGATTCAGGTAGGGGACAACATTCCGATCAACCAGACCACGGTGAATACCGGGGATGCGGATACCACGCTGAGCAGTGTCGAGTATGTGCAGACGGGCGTGATTCTGGACGTGGTGCCTCGGATCAATCCGGGTGGGTTGGTGTACATGGATATTCAGCAGCAGGTCAGTGATGCCGAGAGTCAGAGTGCGAACAGCGACACGCCGGTGAATCCGCGTATCTCGACGCGCTCGGTGTCGACGCAGGTGGCGGTGCAGAGTGGGCAGACCGTGTTGCTGGGGGGGTTGATCAAGCAGGACAACGGGGAGAGTGTGAGTGCTGTGCCGTATCTGGGGAAGATTCCGGGGTTGCGGTGGTTGTTTGGGAGTACCAGCAAGTCGAAGGATCGGACGGAGCTGATTGTGTTGATTACGCCTAAGGTGATTACCAGCAGTGGGCAGGCGCGGCAGGTGACGGATGATTATCGGCAGCAGATGCAGTTGTTGCGGCCAGGGGGGTAGGTTGGTGTACATAGGTGTTTGTTATTGCGCCGTCTACCAGGAGGAATCATGTCTACCGTCGTCCGTCTCGCCCAGGCAGCCGATGCCGAAGGGATCAGCCAGGTCATCCTGGCGGCCTTGCACAGCAGTAATGCGCGGGATTATCCGATCGATGTGATTGCGCGGGTGGCCAGTAATTTCACGCCTGATGCCGTGTTGGCCTTGCTTGAGCGCCGCCTGGTACTGGTGGCCATTCAAGATCAAATGATCGTCGCCACCGCCGCCCTTGACGGTAATGTGGTGCGCTCGGTGTTCGTCAATCCAGCTTTGCAAGGGCAAGGCATTGGCCGGCTGTTGATGATCGAGATTGAACTGCGCGCCCGTGAGGCGGGGGTGACGGTATTGAGCGTGCCGTCATCACTGACGGCCGAGCCGTTCTACACCAAGCTGGGGTTCAACACCGTGCGCGACGTTTACCACGGCAACGAGCGTACGTTGGTTATGGAAAAGACGCTGCTGTCCCGGCATCCCATCGGGCCGTACCGCGACCGTCAGCATCGGGCGCAAGTGGTTGCGTTATGGCAGCAGGCCTTTGGCTATGACACTGCCCATAACGTGCCGACCCTGGCGATCGATAAGAAGCTGGCCGTCAACGATGGGTTGTTCTTCGTGGCCACGGATAAAAAGACGGTGATCGGAACGGTTCTGGCCGGTTATGACGGCCATCGTGGCTGGCTGTATTCAGTGGCGGTGCATGCCGACTATCGGCGCCATGGCTTGGGGTCTTCACTGGTTCGCTATGCGGAACAGGCGTTGACCGCCTTGGGTTGCATGAAGATCAACCTGCAGATCAATGGCGGCAATGACGCGGTGGTGGGGTTCTACGAGGCATTGGGGTATGGGGTGGAGCCGAGGATCAGCATGGGCAAGAAGATCACGGTGAATATCCCGGAACAATAAAAAAACCCGCCATCTGGCGGGTTTTTTCAGGGTTGCTTAGACCTTGACGATCCAGCCTTCCGGCGCTTCAACGTCGCCGGTCTGCACACCGGTCAGCTCTTTGTAGAGCTTCTGGGTGATCGGGCCGACTTCGGTCTCGCTGTGGAACACGTGCAGCTTGCCGTTGTACTGGATGCCGCCGATTGGCGAAATCACCGCAGCCGTACCGCAGGCGCCGGCTTCCTTGAACTGGTCCAGCTTGTCGATGAACACTTCGCCCTCGACCACGTCCAGGCCCAGGCGGGTCTTGGCCAGTTCGATCAGCGACAGGCGGGTGATGCCTGGCAGCACCGAAGGCGACTTCGGCGTGATGAACTGGTTGTCGTGGGTGATCCCGAAGAAGTTGGCCGAGCCGACTTCTTCGATTTTCGAGTGGGTCATCGGGTCCAGGTAGATCGCGTCGGCAAAACCGGCTTTCTTCGCTTCGGAACCTGGCATCAGGCTGGCGGCGTAGTTGCCACCGACCTTGGCGGCACCGGTGCCTTGTGGTGCGGCGCGGTCGAAGGTGGAGATCTGGAAGTTGTGGGGCACCAGGCCGCCTTTGAAGTAGGCGCCGACCGGGATGCAGAACACGGAGAAGATGAATTCCGGCGCGGTACGCACGCCGATGTTGTCACCGGTGCCGATCACGAACGGGCGCAGGTACAGCGCGCCGCCGCTGCCGTACGGCGGGATGAAATGTTCGTTGGCCTTGACCACTTGCTTGCAGGCGTCGATGAACACATCGGTCGGCACATGCGGCATCAGCAGGCGCGCGCAGCTGCGTTGCATACGGGCGGCGTTCTGGTCCGGGCGGAACAGGTTGATCGAGCCGTCCTTGCAGCGGTAGGCCTTGAGGCCTTCAAAGCATTGCTGGCCGTAGTGCAGGGCGGTGGAGCCCTCGCTGATGTGCAGCACGTTGTCGTCGGTCAGGGTGCCTTCTTGCCATTCGCCGTTTTTCCAGACCTGGAGAAACCGCTTGTCGGTCTTGATGTAGTCAAAACCCAGCTTGTCCCAATTGATGCTTTCGTTACCCATGACACCCTCTATCGTTGGTCAAGTCGGTTTTTTTCTGGATGGGCGCAACAATACTTCATTCCCGGGGCCGTTCGCATCCCCCGCGTCCCTTGTAGGAGCGAGCTTGCTCGCGAAAAACTCAAGGGCGCCGCGTTCATTCTGGTTTCACGCGTCATCGTTGACGATTTTCGCGAGCAAGCTCGCTCCTACAGAGGCTGTGTTTACAGGTGCAAGGCGTGGCCCAAGGCGCGTAGCGCGGCTTCCTGCACCGCTTCGCCGAGTGTTGGATGGGCGTGGATGGTGCCCGCCACGTCCTCCAGGCGCGAACCCATTTCCAGGCTCAGGCCAAAGGCGGTGGACAGTTCGGAGACGCCAACCCCCACGGCCTGCCAGCCGACGATCAGGTGGTTGTCACGCCGTGCCACCACCCGCACGAAGCCGGTTTTCGACTCCAGGGTCATCGCCCGGCCATTGGCCGCGAACGGGAAGCTCGACACGATGCAGTCCAGCCCGGCGGCCTTGGCTTCGTCTGGCGTTTTGCCGACCACCACCAGTTCCGGGTCGGTAAAGCACACTGCCGGAATCGCGGCCGGGTTGAATTCGCGGGACTTGCCGCTGATCAGTTCGGCGACCATTTCACCCTGGGCCATGGCGCGGTGCGCGAGCATCGGCTCGCCGCTCAGGTCGCCGATGGCATACACATTGCGCATGCTGGTCTGGCAACGGCTGTCGATCTTGATCGCCGCGCCGTTCATCTCCAGGTTCAGCGCTTCGAGGTTCCAGCCTTGGGTGTTGGGTTTGCGACCCACAGCAACCAGCACCTGATCCGTTGCCAGCGACAGGGTGTCGCCATTCGGGTCGCGTACTTGCAGGCTGCCATCGGCAAAACCGGTGACGCTGTGCTTGAGGTACAGCTTCACGCCCAGTTGCTTGAGGGATTCATTCACAGGCTGGGTCAACTCGGCATCGTAGGCCGGCAGGATACGATCCTGTGCCTCGACCACACTGACCTCGGCACCGAGCTTGCGGTAGGCGATGCCCAGTTCCAGGCCGATATACCCGCCACCCACCACGATCAGGCGCTTGGGCACTCGTGTTGGCGCCAGCGCTTCAGTGGACGAGATGATCGGCCCGCCAATCGGCAGCATCGGCAGGTTGACGCTTTTCGAGCCGGTGGCCAGCAGCAAGTGTTCGCACTGGATGCGCTGGTCGCCGACGTCGACGGTCTTGCCGTCCACCACCTTGGCCCAACCGTGGATCACCTGCACTTTGTGTTTCTTCAGCAAGGCGGCGACGCCGGTGGTCAGGCGATCGACGATGCCGTCTTTCCATTCCACGCTTTTGCGGATGTCCAGGGTCGGCACATCCACTTCGATGCCCAGTTGCGAACCCTGGCTGTGGTGGATGGTTTGCTGGAACTGCTCGGCCACGTGGATCAAGGCCTTGGACGGAATGCAGCCTATGTTCAGGCAGGTGCCGCCCAGCGCCTGGCCTTCCACCAGGATGGTCGGGATGCCCAACTGGCCGGCACGAATCGCCGCCACATAACCGCCAGGGCCGCCGCCGATAATCAACAGCGTGGTATTCAATGTCTGCGTCATGCCTTACTCCAGGAACAGGCTGGCGGGTTGTTCGAGCAGGCCGCGAATGGCCTGGATGAATTGCGCCGCGTCCATGCCATCGACCACCCGGTGATCGAAGGAGCTGGAGAGGTTCATCATCTTGCGTACCACGATCTGGCCCTTGATCACCATCGGCCGTTCAACGATACGGTTGACGCCGACGATGGCCACTTCCGGCAGATTCAGCACCGGCGTGCTGACGATGCCGCCCAAGGCACCCAGGCTGGTCAGGGTGATGGTCGAGCCCGACAGCTCATCGCGGCTGGCCTTGCCGTTGCGCGCAGCCGTGGCCAAACGTGTGATTTCTTCGGCATTGCCCCACAGGCTGCGGGCTTCGGCGTGACGCACCACCGGCACCATCAGGCCAACGTCGCTCTGGGTGGCGACGCCCACATGCACCGCGCCGAGGCGGGTGATGACCTGGGCTTCGTCGTCGTAACGCGCGTTGATCTGCGGGAAGTCACGCAGTGCTACCACCATGGCGCGCACGATGAACGGCAGCAGGGTCAGCTTGCCGCGTGTGGCGCCGTGTTTCTCGTTGAGGTGCACGCGCAGCTCATCAAGGGCGGTGACGTCGATCTCTTCCACATAACTGAAATGCGCCGCGCGCCGGGTGGCGTCCTGCATACGCTGGGCGATCTTGCGGCGCATGCCGATCACCGGGATTTGTTCCTCGGTGTTGCGTTCGGCGTAGGGGTTGGCTGCTGTAGCGTTTTTCGCCGGACCCTGGAGCAAGTAAGCCTCCAGATCTTCGTGCAGAATCCGGCCCGCCGGGCCAGAGCCCTGGACCAGACGCAGTTGAATCCCGGCGTCCAATGCGTGTTTGCGCACGGCCGGGGAGGCCAGCGGGCGTTCGTCGGCTTCACGTGCCACAGGTGCCTGGGCTGCGATAACCGGCGCAGGTTTGCTTTCAACCACGACTGGCGCAGGCTTGGCTTCAACCACAGGCGGGGGCTTCGGCGTTTCCTTCACGGCGGGCGCTTCCTTGGCGTTGCCGGCACCTTCCACTTCAATGCTGATCAGAATACTGCCCACGGCCATGACTTCCCCCGGCTCGCCGCCGAGGGAAATCACCTTACCGTGCACGGGCGAGGGAATGTCCACCATCGCCTTGTCGGTCATCACATCCGCCAGCACCTGGTCTTCCACGACCATGTCGCCAACCTTCACATGCCACACCGACAGTTCAACTTCCGCGATGCCTTCGCCAATGTCCGGCATCTTGATAACGTGCGTGCCCATTCAGACCTCCATGACCCGTTTCAACGCCGCGCCCACTCGGGACGGCCCTGGGAAATACGCCCACTCTTGCGCGTGCGGGTAGGGGGTGTCCCAGCCGGTGACGCGTTCGATCGGCGCTTCCAGGTGGTGGAAGCAGTGTTCCTGCACCAGCGACACCAACTCCGCACCAAAGCCGCAGGTGCGGGTGGCTTCATGCACCACCACGCAACGGCCAGTCTTCTTCACGGATTTGACGATGGTTTCCAGGTCCAGCGGCCACAGGCTGCGCAGGTCGATGACCTCGGCGTCAATGCCGGTTTCTTCGGCGGCGACTTGCGACACATACACGGTGGTGCCATAGGTCAGCACCGTCACGGCCGAACCCGGACGCACGATGGCGGCCACGTCCAGCGGCACGGTGTAATAACCGTCCGGTACTTGGGCTTGCGGGTGTTTCGACCACGGGGTTACCGGGCGGTCGTGATGGCCATCGAATGGGCCGTTGTACAGGCGTTTTGGCTCAAGGAAGATCACCGGGTCATCGTTCTCGATGGAGGCGATCAGCAAACCTTTGGCGTCGTAAGGGTTGGACGGCATCACCGTGCGCAGCCCGCAGACCTGGGTGAACACCGCTTCGATACTCTGGCTGTGCGTCTGACCACCGTAGATGCCACCGCCGCATGGCATGCGCATGGTCAGTGGCGCGGTGAACTGGCCGGCCGAGCGGTAACGCAGGCGCGCCGCTTCGGAGATGATCTGGTCGGTGGCGGGGTAGACGTAGTCGGCGAACTGGATCTCGGCCACCGGACGCAGGCCGTAGGCGCCCATGCCCACGGCCACGCCGATAATGCCGCTTTCGGAGATCGGCGCGTCAAACACGCGGGAGCTGCCGTACTTGGTCTGCAAGCCTTCGGTGCAACGGAACACACCGCCGAAATAACCGACGTCCTGGCCGAACACCACCACGTTGTCGTCACGTTCGAGCATCACATCCATGGCCGAGCGCAGGGCCTGGATCATGGTCATGGTGGTGGTGGTCATGGCGGTTTCCACTTCAATACTGTTGTTGTGATCGTTCATGTCAGATCCCCAACTCTTGACGCTGGCGCTTCAAATGCTCCGGCATCTCTTTGTAGACGTCTTCGAACATGGTCGCGGCGCTTGGAATCTGGCCGCCGGCGAGGGTGCCGTACTGTTCGGCTTCTTTCTGCGCCTTGACCACTTCGGCTTCAAGTTCTGCACTGACCGCTGCGTGTTCCTCTTCGGACCACTGGCCAATCTTGATCAGGTGCTGCTTGAGACGGGCAATCGGGTCGCCCAGAGGGAAATGGCTCCAGTCGTCGGCGGGACGGTATTTCGATGGATCATCCGAAGTGGAGTGCGGGCCGGCGCGGTAGGTGACCCACTCGATCAGCGTGGGACCAAGGTTGCGGCGCGCACGCTCGGCGGCCCAGGCGGAGGCGGCGTACACCGCGATGAAATCGTTGCCGTCCACCCGCAGGGAGGCGATGCCGCAACCGACGCCGCGTCCGGCGAAGGTCGTGGCTTCACCGCCGGCAATGGCCTGGAAGGTGGAGATGGCCCACTGGTTGTTGACCACGTTGAGGATCACCGGCGCACGGTACACGTGGGCGAAGGTGAGGGCGGTGTGGAAGTCCGATTCGGCGGTGGCGCCGTCGCCAATCCAGGCCGAGGCGATCTTGGTATCGCCCTTGATCGCCGAGGCCATGCCCCAGCCCACGCCTTGTACGAATTGGGTGGCGAGGTTACCGGAAATGGTGAAGAAGCCTGCGTCCTTGACCGAGTACATGATCGGCAACTGACGGCCCTTGAGCGGATCACGCTCGTTGGACAGCAGTTGGCAGATCAGGTCCACCAGGGGCACTTCGCGGGCCATCAGGATGCTTTGCTGGCGGTAGGTGGGGAAGCACATGTCGTCGATGTTCAAGGCCAGGGCCTGGGCGCTGCCGATGGCTTCTTCGCCAAGGCTTTGCATGTAGAACGACATTTTTTTCTGACGCTGGGCGACCACCATGCGGTTGTCGAAAATGCGCGTCTTGAGCATGGCACGCATGCCTTTGCGCAGGATCTCGACCGGGACGCCTTCGGCCCATGGGCCGAGGGCCTGGCCCTGGTCGTCGAGCACGCGGATCAGGCCCTTGGCCAGGTCGGCGGTGTCGGCGGGTTCTACGTCGATGGCGGGTTTGCGCACTAGACCTGCGTCGGTCAGGCGCAGGTACGTGAAGTCGGTCTTGCAGCCTGGGCGTCCCGAGGGTTCAGGGACGTGCAGGCGCAGTGGTTCATACTGCTGGGTCATGGC
This sequence comes from Pseudomonas sp. NS1(2017), assembly GCF_002269425.1. Lineage (NCBI taxonomy): Bacteria > Pseudomonadati > Pseudomonadota > Gammaproteobacteria > Pseudomonadales > Pseudomonadaceae > Pseudomonas > Pseudomonas sp. NS1(2017). The sequence continues at coordinate 5,716,904 of NZ_CP022960.1, read as the reverse complement.
TTTCTACGCTCTATCTTGTGAATTTCTTGTAGTGGGCGCGCTAGCTGACAGTCAGTCTCCGGGTAGGAGAAATCTTGTCCTACAACAATCATAGGCGGGGCGTGGAAGAATATTTATCTGTGTTTCATTGCACTCAGGATCATTTGCGGATAAAAAATCTGCATAAACATAATAAACAGGTGATTTTGTCTCATGCGCAAACTGGACCGTACCGATATTGGCATTCTCAACGCCCTGCAGGAGAACGCCCGCATCACCAACGCCGACCTGGCCCGCTCGGTGAACCTGTCGCCCACGCCGTGTTTCAATCGGGTGAAGGCGATGGAGGAATTGGGCTTGATTCGTGACCAAGTCACGCTGCTCGACGCCGATCTATTGGGGCTGCACGTCAACGTATTCATCCACGTCAGCCTGGAAAAGCAGAATGAATTGGCGTTGCAGCAGTTCGAAGGCGCGATCTCGGACCGGCCAGAAGTGATGGAGTGTTACCTGATGGCCGGTGACCCGGACTATCTGATCCGGGTGCTGGTGCCGACAATCCAGTCGCTGGAGCGTTTCATGATGGACTTTTTGACCAAGGTGCCGGGCGTCGCCAATATCCGCTCCAGCTTTGCCCTCAAGCAAGTGCGCTATAAAACCGCGTTGCCGTTACCGGCCAACGGCATCAACCTGGGTTAGAGGTGGTTGACCGGAATCTTCAGGTACACCACACCATTGTCCTCCGCCGGCGGCATATTCCCCGCCCGCACATTCACCTGGATCGCCGGCAGCAAGAGCGTCGGCATCCCCAGCCCTGCGTCGCGCGTGGTGCGCATCTCGACAAACGCGGCTTCATCCACGCCATCATGCACATGGATATTCCCCGCCCGCTGCTCGGCCACCGTGGTCCGGCACTTTGCCTCACGACCTTCGGGCGGGTAGTCGTGGCAGACGTACAACTCGGTTTCCAATGGAAAGCCCAGCAATTTGCGCATCGACGCATACAACTGCCGCGCATCGCCGCCGGGGAAATCACAGCGCGCTGTACCGACATCCGGCATGAACAGCGTGTCCCCCACCAGGATCAACCGGTCGTCGATCAGGTAGGCCATGTCCGCCGGGGTATGCCCGGGCACATGCAGGGCCTGGGCCTTGATCGTGCCGATGTGAAACACCTCATCCGGCGCAAACAGATGATCGAACTGCGAGCCATCCACGCGAAATTCCGGCTCCAGGTTGAACAGGTTCTTGAACACACCCTGTACTTTGCTGATGGACTGCCCGATGGCGATCTTGCCGCCCAGCGTGCGGCGCAGGTAAGGCGCGGCAGACAAGTGATCAGCGTGAGCGTGGGTTTCCAGCAGCCATTGCACCTGCAGCCCATGCTCGCGCACAAAGCTGATGACCTTGTCGGCCTGGGCGGTGTCGGTGCGCCCCGAAGCGGGGTCGTAGTTGAGCACCGAATCGACGATGGCGCAGGGGCCGCCATCGGTTTCATAAACCACGTAGGTGTAGGTCGACGATGCCTCGTCCAGAAAGGCTTGGATCAGCGCTGGCATGGCGGTTGTCCCGGATGAAGAAAAAAGTAGTTACAATCAGTTTACGTTTTCACATAATGTTTTGAGCTTAAGTGACAAAAAGGACCCGAGGCAAATGGAATCTACTCTGAGTGAGGGCGAAGTCGCCCAGTTGCGCGCATCGGCGTCCAAGGCCTGTTCCTTGCTCAAGGCCCTGGCCAATGAGGACCGTTTGTTGATCCTGTGCCAGTTGACCCAGGGCGAGCGCAATGTCGGCGAACTGGAAGCCCTGACCGGCGTGCGCCAGCCCACACTGTCTCAACAGTTGGGCATCCTGCGTGACGAAGGGTTGGTCGCCACCCGTCGGGAAGGTAAATACATCTTCTACGGGTTGGCCAGCCACGAAGTGATTCAAGTGATGAAGACCCTGTCCGGCTTGTACTGCGGCGCGGTCATAAAAAGCTGGGCGTGACGCCATCCGGCAGCGACCCTTGTGTGCATGTATGACAAAGGCGATAGACCATGACCGACCAACACTGGGGCCCAACCATCAGTGGCGACATCGTAGTCATCGGCGGCGGCTCGGCGGGCATTGGCCTGCTGGCCAGCCTGCTCAAGCGCGACCCGCACCTGAATATCATCCTGATCGAACCGAGCGACCATCATTGCTACCAGCCCGCCTGGACCCTGGTGGGCGGCGGCGCCTATGACCTGAAAAAGACCCGTCGTCCGCTGGCTGATGTATTGCCCAACGGCGTTACCTGGGTGCAAGCCGCCGTCACCGAAGTTCTGCCTGACGAGCAGACCCTGATCCTTGACAGCGGCCAGCGTGTCAGTTGGCAAAACCTGATTGTCTGCCCCGGCCTGCGCCTGGCCTGGGAGAAGGTCGAAGGCCTGCAAGACACCCTCGGCAAGCATGGTGTCACGTCCAACTACAGCTACCAGCACGCGGCTTACACCTGGCAACGGGTGCAGCAACTCAAGGGTGGCAAGGCGATCTTCACCCAGCCAGCCATGCCGATCAAATGCGCAGGCGCGCCGCAAAAGGCCCTGTATTTGTCCTGCGATCACTGGCTCAAGCAGGGCGTGCTGAAAAACATCGACGTCGAATTCAACCTGGCCGGTGCCGCGCTGTTCGGCGTCGCGACCTTCGTGCCGCCGTTGATGAAATACGTGGAGAAGTACAACGCCCGCCTGGCGTTCAACGCCAACCTGGTGAAAGTCGATGGCCCCGCAGGCAAGGCCTGGTTCGAAGTGAAGGACGCCGAAGGCACTGCGCGCATTGAAGAAAAATCCTTCGACCTGCTGCACGTGGTCCCACCGCAGGTTTCTCCGGATTTCATCCGCCAAAGCCCGCTGGCCGACGCCGCCGGCTGGTGCGAAGTGAGCCCCCACAGCCTGCAACACCTGCGCTACCCACACATCTTCGGCCTGGGTGATGTGTGCGGCACCCCCAACGCCAAGACCGCCGCTGCGGTACGCAAGCAGATCGTAGTGGTTGCTGAAAACCTGCTGGCCCTGCGCAAACAGGCGCCGCTGCCGCTTAAATACGATGGCTATGGTTCCTGCCCATTGACGGTGGAGAAGGGCAAGGTGGTGCTGGCTGAGTTCGGCTACGGCGGCAAGTTGCTGCCGACCTTTCCCCTGGACCCGACCCAGGCGCGCCGCTCGATGTGGTTCCTCAAGGCCACTTTGCTGCCGTGGTTCTACTGGAACGGTATGCTCAAGGGGCGCGAATGGCTGACCCGCCTGAGCAAGGTGGACTGAATGCTGCTGGCCAGTGTGTTGGGGTTATTGATGGGCCTGGTCATGGGCCTGACCGGCGCGGGCGGCGGCATCCTCGGGGTGCCGGCGCTGGTGTTGGGGTTGGGCCTGAGCATGACCCAGGCCGCGCCGGTGTCGTTGCTTGCGGTTGGTGCGGCGGCGGCGGTAGGGGCGATTGACGGTTTGCGCCATGGCCTGGTGCGTTACCGCGCCGCGTTATTGATCGCCTTGCTCGGTGCGCTGTTTTCGCCAGTGGGTGTTTTTCTTGCCCACCAATTGCCGGAAGCGCTGCTGATGGGCCTGTTCAGCGGGTTGATGGTTCTAGTAGCCTGGCGCATGTTGCAGCGTGAAAAACGCGAGGCAGGGCCGAGCGACCATGGCACGGCGTCCTGGGGGCAGAAGAACTGCATGCTCGATCAGCAGACCGGGCGCCTGGCCTGGACCGCCAAATGCAGCGCGACCCTGGCCGCCCTCGGCGCGGTGACCGGTGCAGTGTCCGGCCTGCTGGGCGTTGGCGGTGGCTTTCTGATCGTGCCGGCGTTCAAGCAACTCACCGATGTGCAGATGCGCGGCATCGTCGCCACCTCCTTGATGGTGATCAGCCTGCTCTCGCTGATCGGCGTGGCCGGTGCATTCCATGCCGGTGTGCGCATCGAGTCGGTGGGCTGGGTGTTTATTGGCGCAAGCATCGTCGGCATGCTCGCTGGCCGACGCCTGTGCTCGGTGATTCCCGCCCGTATCTTGCAAGTGGGGTTTGCCAGCCTGTGCATACTGGTTGCGATTGGAATGCTAGTTAACGCCTTGCGCTGAAACGGTGGCGAGGGCGCTTGCTGCGCAGCACCTTCAGCCCTGTTCCAACTGGGCCAGGCGCTCTTCAAGCGCTGCAATCCGCGCTTCCAGTTCTTCGATCCGGTCCGCTGAAACGCCAGCCCCGCGTTCCACGGGGTTGCCCCGCGCCGCGAGGATCGTCTCGATGTCCGCCGGATCGCCCAGCGCATGGGTGTAGCGGTCTTCGCGCTGCCCGGCCTGACGTGGCACCAGCAACGCCAGCCCGCGTGCGATCAAACGCTCTAGCTGATGCACCACCTGCTCGGCATCTTCGAAGTCATGCATGCGCCCGCTGCGGGTCAGCAGTTCATTGACGGTCTGCGGCCCACGCAAGAACAGCAGCCCGGTGAGGATCACCTGGGCCGGCACCAGCTCCAGCGCCTTGTCCACACGATGTTCCCAGCGGTCGGCACGGCTGCCCATCACCAGGCGGGTGAAGCCCTGGCCTTCCAGAGCACGCAGGCTCTGGCCGACCTGGCCCTGGCTGAGGGTCATGACCGGCTCGCGGCTGGTCTTCTGGTTGCAGGCCAGTACCAGGGCATTGAGGGTCAGGGGATAGGTTTCCGGGTTGGTCGCCTGCTTTTCGATCAGGCAGCCCAGGATGCGGATTTCCGTGCTGTTCAGGCGCGGCTCAGGGGTCTCGGTGTCGTGCTCGGCGGTCATCGCGCTTTCCCTATGCAGTGAAGTGCCTAGCGTAAGCCGGAAAAAATAAAAGACAAGCGGCGGGCATGGCTATAATCGCCGCTGGTTCAAACCGTGACATTACCCAGAGACTGCCATGACTATTTCCCTGTACGCCGCCTCCATCCCCGTCTTCAAGCAAATGCTCACCGCCCTGAGCGGTGTGCTGGCCAAGGCCGAAGCCCACGCCACCGCCAAGAACATCGAGCCGAACGCCTTGCTGCAAGCACGCCTGTTCCCGGACATGTTCCAGTTGGTGCGCCAGGTGCAGATCGCCGTCGACTTCGCCAAGGGCGTTTCTGCACGCCTGGCCGAGATCGAAGTGCCGAAATATGAAGATACCGAAGTCACCTTCGCTGACCTGCAAGCGCTGATCTCCAAAGTGCTGGCCTTTGTCGACACCATCCAGCCCGAGCAAGTCGACGGCAAGGAAGGCATCGAGATCGTCACGCGTCCAGGCACACCGAAAGAGAAGCGTTTCAGCGGCCAGTCCTACCTGCTGACCTACGGCCTGCCGCAGTTCTTCTTCCACGTCACCACCGCTTACGCGCTGCTGCGCCACAACGGCGTGGAAGTGGGCAAGCGTGATTACATGGGCGCTTTCTAAGCATCCAGTCACAAAAAAGCCCGGGGGCGTTCTTCAGTGAACGGCCCCGGGCTTTTTTGTGGCTGGCGGTCAAGCCGGCTGTTCTTCCTTGCCCAGGCAGGCGGCGGCGGTGAACAGCACATCGGTGGACGAATTCAGCGCGGTTTCGGCCGAATCCTGCAGCACGCCGATGATGAAGCCCACAGCAACCACTTGCATGGCGATCTCGCTGGGAATGCCAAACAGGCTGCACGCCAGCGGGATCAACAGCAGCGAGCCGCCCGCCACGCCAGAAGCACCGCAGGCGCAGACGGCCGCGACCACGCTGAGCAGCACGGCGGTGGGCAGGTCGACGGCAATGCCCAGAGTGTGCACGGCGGCCAGGGTCAGTACGGTGATGGTGATCGCCGCGCCGGCCATGTTGATGGTGGCACCGAGCGGGATTGACACCGAGTAGGTGTCCTCATGCAGGCCCAGGCGTTTACTCAAGGCCAGGTTGACCGGGATGTTCGCCGCGGAACTGCGGGTGAAGAACGCGGTGATCCCGCTTTCGCGCAAGCACATCAACACCAAGGGATACGGATTGCGGCGCAGTTTCCAGAACACGATGGCCGGGTTGACCACCAGCGCCACGAACAGCATGCAGCCGATCAGCACCACCAGCAGGTGAGCGTAGCCGAGCAGGGCGCCGAAGCCGGAAGTGGCCAGGGTCGAGGCCACCAGGCCGAAAATGCCCAGCGGCGCAAAGCGGATCACCACCCGCACGATTAGCGTGACGCCGTTGGACAGGTCGTCGAGCACGGTGCGGGTGGTCTCGCCGGCATGGCGAATGGCTATGCCCATGCCGATGGCCCAGGCCAGGATGCCGATGAAGTTGGCATTCATCAGTGCGCTGACCGGGTTGTCCACCACGCTCAACAGCAGGCTTTGCAGTACTTCACCAATGCCGCCGGGCGCGGTCACCGTTGCGTCGTGGGTTGCCAGCACCAGCGAGGAGGGGAACCACATGCTCGCAATCACCGCGACCACGGCGGCGGCAAAGGTGCCCAGCAGGTACAGGAACAGGATCGGCTTGATGTGGGTTTCCTGGCCGTGCTTATGGTTGGCGATCGACGCCATCACCAGCACAAACACCAAAATCGGCGCCACGGCCTTGAGCGCCGTGACGAACACCTTGCCGATAAACCCGGTGGCCTTGGCCGTCTCGGGCAACAGCAAGGCCAGCAGGATGCCGGCGATCAGGCCGATGACGATTTGCGTGACCAGGCTGACGCGGGCCAGTCGTTGCAGGAGGGAAGGGGCAGCAGTCATAAACACTTGTCTCTAGTTTTTGGAGGCACGGCGGCACAGGCAGAAAGGGCTGTAGGACGCGGATCGCGAAGTCTAGCATGCTGTAGGAAATGTCCCCGGCGGTGCGGCATTGCGTCACCCGCCCGCCCCAGTCTTTGCAAAATCCTGTTAACATTCCGTCCTCTCATCTTTCCTAATCCTTCAGCGCGCCCTTCGGGTTGTCGTTGATGTCGTCGTTTCTGGAGTTTTCATGTTGTTTCCCATCCTGCTGCTGTCGGCCGCCGGCTTTACCGTGCTGACCACGGAATTCGTCATCGTCGGCCTGCTGCCCTCCATCGCCCGGGACCTGAATGTGAGTGTGTCCCAGGCCGGGCTGCTGGTGACCTTGTTCGCGTTTACCGTGGCGGCCTTTGGTCCATTTCTGACGGCCTACTGCGCGCGTTTCCCACGCAAGCGGCTGTTTATCAGCATTCTGATCATGTTCGGTGTGGCCAATACCGTGGCGGCGCTGGCACCGAATATCTGGGTGATGGCGTTGGCGCGGTTGATCCCGGCGCTGGGCTTGCCGGTGTTCTGGGCGTTGGCCAGCGAAACGGCGGTGGACATCGTCGGCCCCGAATTCGCCGGGCGCGCCATTGAGAAGATCGGCTTCGGCATCGTGTGTGCCACGGTGTTCGGTATTCCGGTAGGTACGTTGATTTCCGATATGTTCGGCTGGCGCACCGCGTTTGCCATCCTCGCGGTGGTGGCACTGGCCAAGGCCTTGTTGCTGTTTATCTACTTGCCGGTGACCCAGCCCAAGAACGATCAAGTGACGCTGCGCTCGCAGTTCAAGATCCTGCGCAACCCACTGATGCAGGGCCATATCCTGTTGTCGATCCTGGTGTTCAGCGGCATGTTCACGGCGTACACCTACCTGGCGGACATCCTGGAACGCCTGGCCGGTTTTGACGGTACGTTGGTGGGCTGGTGCCTGATGGGCTTCGGTGCGGTCGGGCTGATTGGCAATTCGTTGGGCGGGCGTGCGGTGGATCGCCACCCGTTGATCGCGTCGATGGTGTTTTGCGGATTCATGATTGCGGGCATGGTGGCGCTGGTGCCGGCGATCCATTCCACACTTGGCCTGGCGGCGGCGATGGCCGTGTGGGGCGTGACCCAGGCGGCGATGTTTCTGGTCAGCCATGTGCGCTTGATGAAAGCCGCACCCCATGCGCCGGCATTTGCCGCGTCGCTGAACATCGCCGGGGCCAACCTGGGCATCGGCCTGGGCGCCCTGGTGGGCGGCCATGTGATCGACACCCTTGGCCTGGGCAGCCTGGGTTTTGCTGCGTCCGGGTTTATCCTGGTGTCGATCCTGCTGGCGTTGTGGTTGATGACTGCCAAGCAACCGGTCGCCTCCCAGGCTTGAACCGTCAGGGCAGGGTGGTAAACAACTCCCGTCGAGCGCCTTCGGTAATCGCCACGATGCCGGGGTGCTTGACCTTGCGCTCCACCGAGATCGCGTAGAACGACTCGGTCACCGCCACGGTCTGGCCAATCAGCGCCACGCCGTACTGGCGCACCACCTCATCGGCAATCACGCTGGGGGCGATAAAGATTCCGCTGCCGGATTGGCCGAAGGCCTGCATCAAGGCGCTGTCGTCGAACTCACCGATGATCTTCGGCTGGATCTGCTGTTCGGCAAACCAGCGCTGCAAACGGCTGCGCACCACGGTTTCCGCCCCTGGAATCAATAGCGGCGCGCCGTGCAGGCACTGTGGGAAATCCCCGCCGTATGCGTCAGCCAACGCCTGGGTGGCAAAAAAGCTGATGCCACATTCCCCCAACTTCTGGCTGTAGCCCTTGATGTCCAGGTGTGTAGGCATGGGGCTGTCGGAAATCACCAGGTCCAGGCGCTGGATGGCCAGGTCGGCCAGCAGGCGTTCGAGTTTGTCTTCTCGGCAGGTGATGCGGATCGGTTCGCTCAACTCCATGGTCGGCGCGATCAGCCGGTAAACGATGGACTTGGGCACCACATCCGCCACGCCGACGCGGAACAGGATCTGCTGTTCATCGGGCTGCGCGCGCAGCATGGCCTCCAATTCATTGCCGGTCTGGAACATCTGCTCGGCGTAGGGCAGGGCCTGGCGCCCGGCTTCGGTCAGTTCCAACTGACGGCCGACGCGCTGAAACAGCGCGATACCAAAGGTTTGCTCCAACAGGCTGATCTGCCCGCTGATGGTCTGGGGCGTGAGGTTAAGCTGCTCACACGCGCGCACGATGCTGCCGGTCTTGGCCACCACCCAGAAGTAGTGCAGTTGTCGGTAATTGAGCATGGCCACCGTCACTTCGTGAAAACCGAAGTATACGCGAGAAAAATACGAATTTTCCTGAACTGTCCACCTGCATAGAATGCCTCGCTATCGCGGGGCCACTATTTGGACCCAATGGTTCTAACGAGGAAGACATGATGAAACTCAATTCCCTGGGCATGGCATCGTTGCTTGCGCTTTCATTGGTAGTGATCAGCGGCTGCGATCAGGTCGAGAAAAGCGCGCAGCAGGTGCTGGGCAAGGCCACCGAATCGGCCAAGCAAGCCATCGATGACACGCACAAGGCGGCCGAGCAGGCATTGAGTGAAGCGACCAACGGCCTGATCAACCCGCAGAAGAAGGATGATCAGGAAGACAAAGAAACCGAATCGAACAGCAAAGAAGCCTAATTTCCCGCACTTTATATTCACGAAGAACGTCAGGACTGACCTATGGATTACCTTTTACAACTGGCCGCCAGCCCCACCGCCTGGGTTGCCCTGGCGACCTTGATCGTCATGGAGATCGTGCTGGGCATCGATAACCTGATCTTCATCTCGATCCTCACCAACAAGCTGCCGGAGCAGCATCGGGCCAAGGCTCGACGCATCGGTATCAGCATGGCGTTGGTGTTGCGTCTGGGCCTGTTGAGCACCATCGCGTTCATCGTGCAGTTGACCGCGCCGGTATTCGAAGTGTTTGGCCAGGCGTTCTCGTGGAAGGACATGATCCTGATCGCCGGTGGCCTGTTCCTGGTGTGGAAGGCAACCACCGAGATCCATCACAGCATGGACCCGGAGCCGGAAGAGAAGGAAACCAGCGCTGGCAACGTCGTGGCCATCGGCTTCGCTGCGGCTATCGGCCAGATCCTGTTGCTCGACCTGGTGTTCTCCATCGACAGCATCATCACCGCCGTAGGCATGACCGAGCACTTGCCGATCATGATCATTGCCGTGGTGACCTCGGTGATCGTGATGCTGGTGGCGGCCGAGCCGCTGGCCAAGTTCATCAACGACAACCCGACCGTGGTGATGTTGGCCCTGGGCTTCCTGATCATGATCGGTATGACGTTGATCGCCGAAGGCTTCGGCGCCCATGTGCCTAAGGGCTACGTGTACGCAGCCATGGCGTTCTCGGCAGCGATTGAATGCCTGAACATTGCTCGCCGTAACCGCCACAAGCGTTTGCTTGCTGCCCGGCAATAACGGCTGAAACCAAAAGGCCGGCTGCGCTCACCAGAGCCCAGCCGGCCTTTTGCTGTCAGGATTCTGCGCTGACCTGTGTAGGATCCGGGCAGCTCTCATCGCCGTTGTTCAAACCTTGCTTGTAATTGCGGCTCAGCAACGACGCTTTGCCGTTGTGCCAGGTCAGCGTCAGTACATACAAGGTGTCGTAGTCGCTGCCGGACCAGTCGTCGGTGATGGTGTGCTTTTCGCCTACGGCCTCACTGGCTACCTTGTTGATCAATTCCGGCAGATAACCGTGGGACCAGGCGGTGTAGATGATGGAGTTGTGGTATTTGGCTTCCACCAGTTCGTCGGCGAGGGCGCTGGTGTCATTCGCTGAAAACTTGATGTTCACCGGCAGGCCCAACTTGATGGCGCTGGGGCTGATGGTCATCAGGGGGCGAATATAGCTGTAGGAATTGTCAAACTCACCTTCTTCCACATTACGCGTCGGATTGGCGGCGAAGACGAAGTTGGCTTTGCCGAACCGCTCCGGCAGTACTGTTGCGAGGTTCATCGCCCGGTTGAGGCCCTGGCAATTGAGCTGGCCCAGGCCACCCGCGGGTTTTTCACCGTGGCGGAGGAAGACCAGGGTTTGCACGCCGTCGACCTGATCGGCATTGCTGATGCGCGATTCCAGGGTCAGATCGATAGCGCCGCCGACCAGCAGTACCGGCAACAAAATGTATGAATATCGTTTGAGGCGTCTAGCAAGGCACAGAGGCTTGATTGTCATTAGTGTCGAGTCTTCAGTGCATCGGGTTAAGGCGGACAAGCCCGGCCCAGCGACGCCTGCGGCGTGCTGCGGTGTTCCCTGTCGCAATAGCGAGGTGCCTCCTTTCACCGTTTGAGCGCACGTTCGAGTGCGCAAGGGCGTATTGGTTCGCCCACGCGGGAGAATAGCCCGCAGTTGTTGCGTATTGATGACCCATGCAGGACATCGGCCAGATGACTATCATGGGCTTCCTGCACCTACCTGGGGCTTCCCGATGAACCCAATCGCCGCTTTCCCGATTAATAGCAAATGGCCCGCCCAGCATCCCGAGCGTCTGCAACTGTACTCCTTGCCGACGCCCAACGGGGTCAAAGTGTCGATCATGCTTGAAGAGTTGGGTCTGCCCTATGAAGCGCACTCGATCAGTTTCGAGACCCAGGACCAGTTGTCGCCTGAATTCATGTCCTTGAATCCCAACAACAAGATCCCCGCAATCATCGACCCCAATGGCCCCAGCGGCCATCCATTGGCGCTGTTCGAGTCCGGAGCGATCCTGATCTACCTGGCGGAAAAAACCAGCCAGTTGCTCTCCGAAGACCCGGCCACCCGCTATGAAACGATCCAATGGTTGATGTTCCAGATGGGCGGTATCGGGCCGATGTTTGGCCAGTTGGGGTTCTTCAACAAATTTGCCGGCAAGGCCTACGAGGACAAGCGCCCCCGCGACCGTTACGCCGCCGAATCCCGGCGCTTGCTGGAGGTGCTGGAGAAACGCCTGCTGGGCCGCACCTGGATCATGGGCGATGAGTACAGCATTGCCGACATCGCGATCTTCCCGTGGGTCCGCAACCTGATCGGCTTCTACGAGTCGGGTGACCTGGTGGGCATTGCCGACTTCCCTAATGTGTTGCGCGCGCTGGACGGTTTTGTCGCAAGGCCGGCCGTGATCCGTGGCCTTAATATTCCGAGGTGAAGCATGCCGACTTTTGATTTCAAACAGCTGGACGTGTTCAGCCGCGTGGCGCTCAAAGGCAACCCGCTGGCGGTGGTGTTTGGCGCCGACAGCTTGACGGATCAGCAGATGGCGGACTTCGCCAATTGGACCAACCTCAGCGAAACCACGTTTTTGCTGACACCGCGTGATCCCAGGGCTGACTACCGGGTACGAATCTTCACCACCTTGACGGAACTGCCGTTCGCCGGGCACCCGACGCTGGGCAGTTGCCATGCGTGGCTGCAGGCCGGCGGGATTGCGAAGGATGAGGAGATCATCCAGGAGTGTGAAATTGGCCTGGTGCGTATCCGTCGCCAGGGCGATGAGTTGGCATTTATCGCGCCGCCGTTGTTGCGTTCAGGGGCGCTGGAGGCCTCGTTGGTCGAGCGCCTGCGTCTGGCGCTGGGCTTGGCGCCCGACGCCATCGTGCGTAGCCAGTGGGTCGACAACGGTGCGGGATGGCTGGCGGTGATGCTGTCGGACCGTAATCAAGTATTGGATTTGCAACCGGACTATTCGCAAATGCTCGGTTTGGCGGTGGGTGTAATCGCCCCCTGCGATCCCACGCGGGACGATGTGGACTCACAGTTTGAAGTCCGCGCCTTCATTGCGGGTGACGGCGCCCAGGAGGACCCGGCCACCGGCAGCCTGAACGCTGGCGTCGCCCAATGGCTGCTGGCCGAAGGCCTGGCGCCTGAGCGCTATGTGGTCAGTCAGGGCACGGCCATCGGACGGGCGGGGCGCATTCGTGTCGAGCGCCAGGGCGATGAAATCTGGGTGGGTGGCGCTGTGGCGGTGTGTATCGAAGGGCGATTGCAGCTCTAGATCAATGAATTGTTACGGGCGGCGCAATACACTATTGGCCCCTCGACGTTTGTGCTGCCGGGGCCAAGGGGCATAAGCTTTCGCCCCAAAGATTTCTGCCTTCTGATAGGAAAGCCATGACCAGCCAGTTCCCCCAAGCCCGCCCACGCCGCCTGCGCCGCTCCCCGGAGCTGCGTGGTTTGTTCCAGGAAAGCGAATTCACCCTCAATGATCTGGTGCTGCCGATCTTCGTCGAAGAAGAAATCGACGACTTCGTGCCGATCACCAGCATGCCCGGCGTGTTGCGCATCCCTGAGAAGAAACTGGCCGGCGAGATCGAGCGCTATGCCCGCGCCGGCATCAAGTCGGTGATGACCTTTGGCGTGTCGCACCACCTGGACGCCAGCGGTAGCGACACCTGGAAGGAACGCGGCCTGGTCTCGCGCATGTCCTCGATCATCAAGGACGCCGTGCCGGAAATGATCGTGATGTCCGACACCTGCTTCTGCGAATACACCGACCACGGCCATTGCGGCGTGATGCACGGTGCCCATGTCGACAACGATGCGACCTTGGTCAACCTCGGCAAACAAGCCGTGGCGGCGGCCCGCGCCGGTGCCGATGTGATCGCACCTTCGGCGGCGATGGACGGCCAGGTCCAGGCGATTCGCCGCGCCCTGGATGATGCCGGCTTCACCCATATCCCGATCATGGCTTACTCGACCAAATTCGCCTCGGCCCTCTACGGCCCGTTCCGCGAAGCCGGCGGCAGCGCGCTCAAGGGCGACCGCAAAAGCTACCAGATGAACCCGATGAACCGCCGTGAAGCCGTGCGTGAATCGTTGCTGGACGAGCAGGAAGGCGCGGACGCGTTGATGGTCAAGCCAGCCGGAGCCTACCTCGACATCATCCGCGACATCCGCGAAGCCTCGCGCCTGCCCGTGGCGGCGTATCAGGTGAGCGGCGAGTACGCGATGATCAAGTTCGGCGCCCAAGCGGGTGCGATTGACGAGGATCGTGTGGTGCGCGAGACGTTGGGGTCGATCAAGCGCGCGGGTGCGGACTTGATCTTCACCTACTTTGCGATGGACCTGGCGTTGGCCGGGATCTGATTGAGGGGCGTTTGCGCAATGCTGCCTTCAGCGTTGCGCAAACGCCAGATTCAACCCCAACCCCGCAAAAGCCGCCGCAAAACTGCGGCGCAGCCAGTTCTGCACCCGTGGTGACTCGATCACGGCACGCCGAAACACATTGGCTAGCAGGCCATAGGCCACGAACACCACAAACGTCATTGCCATGAACACAGCGCTCAGCACCAACATCTGCAGGGCGGGCGCCGTGCTGCCTGGTGTGACGAACTGGGGCAGGAACGCGAGGAAGAAGATGGTCAGCTTCGGGTTGAGAATGTTCATCAGCAGGCCGCGCAACATCAGTGTCCGCGCACGTGTGTGAGTCGGTGTGTCGCTGATCGCAAAGGCCGAGCGATCCCGCCAGGTGGCATACGCTACGTACAACAGGTAGGCGGCGCCCGCGTACTTCAACATTTCGAATGCCAACGCGCTGGTGTGCAACAAGGCCGAGAGGCCGAGAACCGACGCGAGCAAATGCGGGATGATCCCTGCGGTACAGCCCAACGAGGCGAACACACTGGCGCGCTTGCCGGCGGCGAGGCCGGTGGACACGGTAAAGATCACGCCGGTGCCGGGAATCAGCACGACAATCAGGCAGGTGATAAGGAAGTTGAGGCTGAGCATGGCATTCAAACTCCGTGTACGAATGGTCGATGACAGATCCTGTCACGTTTGCGGGTGACTGGCGAGGGTACCTGCCGGGCGAACCCTGCTTACACTTACCGGTCGATATCAGCACTATCCGGCCCGCCGTCATTCAAGGAAGCCCCATGCATTCAAGCCGCCTGATCCTCTGTTTTGCCACTTTGCTGGTGCTGGCTGGTTGCTCCACTCCACGCAACGCGCAGCAGCCGGAGCGCAGCGAAGCCGAAGTCAAGACGCAGATCGTGCGGCTGCTGCCGGCCCAGGTGTCCGACCGCACGGGGTGGGCCCAGGACATCTACACCGCCTTCGATACCCAGAAAATCTACCCCAGCACGGAAAACATCTGCGCGGTGCTCGCGGTCACCGAGCAGGAGTCCACTTACCAAGTGGACCCACCCGTGCCGAATATGGGCAAGATCGCGCAGGATGAAATCCTGCGGCGTGCAGGAAAAGTCCATGTGCCGGCGTTTGTCGTACGCAGCGCGCTGCAACTGCGTTCGCCCACCGGCAAGACTTACGCTGATCGCCTGAGCGCTGCGCGCACGGAGAAAGACCTGAGCGGCATCTTCGATGACTTCATCAGCATGGTGCCTCTGGGAAACACGCTGTTTGGTGGTTTCAACCCGGTGCATACCGCAGGGCCGATGCAGGTGAGTATCGACTTTGCGCAGAAACAGGCGCGAGGTTATCCCTACACGGTGGACGGTAGCATTCGCCGCGAAGTGTTCACCCGCCGGGGCGGCATGTACTTCGGCATCGCGCATTTGCTCGGTTATCCGGTGAACTATGACCAGCCGTTGTATCGCTTTGCCGATTTCAATGCCGGCTGGTACGCCAGCCGCAATGCCGCGTTCCAGGCTGCCGTCAGCCGTGCCTCGGGCAAAGAACTGGCATTGGATGGGGATTTGATTCGCTACGGTTCGTTGTTGCCCGGCACGACCGAGTTGGCAGTGCGTTCGCTGGGCGCAAAGCTGGATATGCGCAACCCCAGCATCCGCAGCCAGCTGGAGCAGGGTGAGCAACTGGACTTTGAAGACACCACGCTCTACAAACGCGTGTTCGCCTTGGCCGACAAGGCTGCGGGCAAGCCAATGCCACGGGCGATCCTGCCGGGCATCGTGCTCAAGAGCCCCAAGATCACCCGCAACCTCACCACCGCCTGGTTCGCCAAGCGGGTGGATGAACGTTATCAGCGGTGCATGAAGCGCTGATCAGCTTTGTGGGGAGCGGGCTTGTTGTGGCGAGCCCGCTCCCCACAACCACACCACTGGAAACGCCAGGATCACAAACGGCAGCGCATAGGCTGCGCGATCCAGGGCGTCGGCAGTGCCTGCCACCAGGTTAAAGCGGGTCTGGTGGATTAACGCAAAGCATCACGGGGGATTTGCGGGGTAGATGGTAATGGCCGCTGCGTGCGGCCAGGCGTACATCTTAACCTTCACTCCAGGGAAGAGTCCGCCATGATCACTCACGCCGTACCTGAAGGTTTTGTTTCATTGCCCCGCAGCAGTCCATTGCTGGATCTGCTCGGCCCGGCCTATTGCCGAGGGGAGGGGCTGCAATTGGAAATTGGCCTGCGTGCCGACAATCGCCACGCCAATGGGCGCGGTACCGTGCATGGCGGGGTGTTGGCGACCCTGGCGGATATCGGCATGGGTTATGCGATGGCATTTTCCAGTGAGCCGCCGCTGCCGTTGATAACCGCGAGCATGACCTTGGACTACCTGGGGGCGGTGCAGGTGGGGGAGTGGATTGTGGTGCGGTTGGAGCATCACAAGCGGGGGCGGCAGATGGCGTTTGCCACGGTGAGCTTGCAGGTGGGGGAGAAGGTGGTGGCGCGGGCGAATGCGGTGTTTGCGGTGCCGCAACCTCAGTGAAAACCATAAAGAAAAGGCCTGGTTTTCGTGGAACCAGGCCCTCTCAATGTTGCCCTTTATTGCTTTTCTGTAGGAGCGAGCTTGCTCGCGAAGATCGCTAACGATAACGCAGCTCTTCTGGCACTACTCAGCGCCTGTAGATTCTTCGCGAGCAAGCTCGCTTCTACAGTCAAGCGCGTTCGAGCGCCAGCGCGACACCCTGGCCGCCACCGATGCACAGCGTTGCCAAACCTTTCTTGGCATCACGCTTGATCATTTCATGCAGCAGGGTCACCAGCACGCGGCAGCCTGATGCGCCGATCGGGTGGCCGATGGCGATAGCGCCGCCGTTGACGTTGACCTTTTCTGCGTCCCATTCCAGCTCTTTGCCCACCGCCAGGGATTGTGCGGCGAAGGCTTCGTTGGCTTCGATCAGGTCCAGGTCACCCAGGCTCCAGCCGGCTTTGTCCAGGCAGCGGCGGGTCGCCGAGACCGGGCCGATGCCCATGATGGCTGGGTCGACGCCCGCGTTGGCGTAGCTGGCGATACGCGCCAGTACCGGCAGGCCGAGGGCCTTGGCCTTGTCGGCGCTCATCAGCAGCACGGCGGCGGCGCCGTCGTTGAGGCTGGAGGCGTTGCCGGCGGTGACGCTGCCGTCTTTCTTGAACGCCGGTTTCAGCTTGGCCAGGGACTCGGCGGTGGTGCCGGCGCGTGGCTGTTCATCCACGGCGAAGGCCACCGGGTCGCCTTTACGTTGGGGAATCAGGATCGGGGTGATCTCGTCGACAAAGCGGCCCGCTTCGATAGCGGCGGAGGCTTTTTGTTGGGACGCCGCAGCGAACGCGTCCTGGGCTTCACGGCTGATGCCGTACTTGTCCACCAGGTTCTCGGCGGTGATGCCCATGTGGTAGTCGTTGAATGCATCCCACAGGCCGTCGGTGATCATGCTGTCGATCATCTTGGCGTGGCCCATGCGCAAACCCGTGCGTGCGGCGGGCAGTACGTACGGTGCCAGGCTCATGTTCTCCATGCCGCCGGCGATGATCACTTCGGCATCGCCGCAACGGATGGCCTGGGCGCCCAGGTGCAGGGCCTTGAGGCCGGAGCCGCAGACTTTGTTGAGGGTCAGGCTCGGCACGGCGTGGGGCAGGCCGGCGAGGATCGAAGCCTGCCGCGCCGGGTTTTGGCCTGAGCCGGCGGTGAGCACCTGGCCGAGGATCACTTCATCCACTTGGGCCGGGTCCAGGCCAGTCTGTTCCAACAGGCGACGGATCACGGCAGCGCCCAATTCCGGTGCCGGGATATTCGCCAGCGAACCCTGGAAGCTGCCCACGGCGGTGCGGGTGGCAGCAACAATCACGACGTCTTGCATGGAATCTGTCCTCACTGGAAGTGCATTTCTGGAACGTGGTCCGGGACGATCAGTTTACCGGCGGTCTTGCTCACAATCTCCTCAACGCTGACGCCAGGTGCGCGTTCCTTGAGGACAAAAGCGCCATTTTCGATTTCCAGGTACGCGAGGTCGGTCAATACACGCTTGATGCAGTTGGCGCCGGTCAGCGGCAGGCTGCACTGGCTGAGCAGCTTGGACTCACCGTCCTTGGACGCGTGGGTCATGATCACAATGATGTTTTCTGCACCGGCCACCAGGTCCATGGCGCCGCCCATGCCTTTGACCAGCTTGCCGGGAATCATCCATGAGGCGATGTTGCCTTGTACGTCCACCTCAAATGCGCCAAGCACAGTGAGGTCGACGTGGCCGCCACGGATCATCGCGAAAGACTCGGCGGAGGAGAAGATCGACGCACCGATGCGTGCGGTCACGGTCTGCTTGCCGGCGTTGATCATGTCGGCATCAATGGTTTCTTCTGTAGGAAAAGGACCCATGCCCAGCAGGCCGTTTTCCGATTGCAGCATTACTTCCATGCCTTCGGGGATGTAGTTGGCCACCAGGGTCGGAATGCCGATGCCGAGGTTCACGTAGAAGCCGTCCTGCATTTCGCGGGCGACGCGTTGAGCCATTTGTTCGCGGGTAAGAGCCATTTTATGTGTCCTTATTATTCGGGCTGGGGACGGATTATTTGCGCACGGTGCGCTGTTCGATGCGCTTCTCGAACGTGCCGCAGATGATCCGGTCGACGTAGATGCCAGGGGTGTGGATCTGCGCCGGGTCCAGGTCGCCCGGTTCGACGATTTCTTCGACTTCGACCACGGTGATCTTGCCGGCGGTGGCGGCCAGCGGGTTGAAGTTCTGGGCGGTGTGGCGATAGATGACGTTGCCGAAGTGGTCGGCTTTCCAGCCTTTGACGATGGCGAAGTCGCCGGTGATGGATTCTTCCATCAGGTACGGACGACCGTTGAATTCGCGGGTTTCCTTGCCTTCAGCCACCGGGGTGCCGACGCCGGTCGCGGTGAAGAAGGCCGGGATGCCGGCGCCGCCCGCGCGCATTTTCTCGGCCAGGGTGCCTTGAGGGGTCAGCACCACTTCGATTTCGCCGCTAAGCAATTGCTTCTCGAACAGGGCGTTTTCACCGACGTAGGAGGCGATCACCTTGCTGATCTGTTTTTCTTCCAGCAACACGCCCAGGCCGAAACCGTCGACGCCACAGTTGTTGGAAACCACGGTCAGGTCGCGGGTGCCTTTGCGCTTGATCTCGGCGATGAGGTTTTCCGGAATGCCGCACAGGCCAAAACCGCCGGAGAGTACGGTCATGCCGTCTTCCAGGCCTGCCAGTGCTTCCTCGTAGGACGCCACGCGTTTATCGAAACCTGCCATATGCACCTCTTTTATTGTTTGTGGGCCAGCCAATGAACCGAGTGTTGCGCCGACTGATTGATTTGTTAAGTTGTTTTTTAAGGTTGATTGATTTAAAAAACAGCATAGTCGCCTGACCGTTTGGAGTAGCGTCATGACCGTTAAACAGATGCGCGCGTTTCTCGCCGTGGCCCAAAGCCTGAGTTTTGCCGCCGCCTGCGAGCGCCTGCACCTCTCCCAATCGGCGCTGAGCCTGACCATCAAGGGTCTGGAAGAAGGCCTGGGCGGGCGCCTGTTCAGCCGCAATACCCGCAACGTTGCCCTGACGCCCGAAGGCGAGTCCTTGCTGCCCCTGGCGCGCCGGCTGATTGCCGACTGGGACAACGCCGAAGACGAACTGCGCCAGCGTTTCACTTTGCAGCGTGGGCGAGTCACTGTCGCGGCGATGCCCTCGTTTGCGGGCAATTTGCTGCCACCGATCCTGAAGATATTCCGCGCGCGTTACCCTCAGGTGAATGTGACCGTGCATGATCTGATCAATGAGCAGGTGCTGGAGATGGTGCGCGACCGGCAGGTAGAGTTGGGCGTGGCGTTTGAGCCTGCTGAAGGTTCATCACTGGCATTTACGCCTTTGTACCTGGATCGCTTTATCGCGGTGGTTCCGGGTGATTCGCCCTTGGCAGACTGTACTCAAATCGATTGGAAAACCTTGCTTGAACAGCCGTTCATCACTTTGCAACGTCCGTCGACGGTTCGGGTCATGCTGGAGGAGCATCTGGGCGCGCTACAGATGAAGCTGCCGGTCGCCCTGGAAAGTCATCAACTGGCGACAGTGGGCAAGATGGTCGCGAGTGGTTTGGGCGTCAGCGCGGTACCGGCGTTGTGCGCAAGGCAGATGGAAGAGGCGGGCGCCCACTGCATCACCTTGACCGACCCGGTAATCGAGCGGCCGATTGGTGTGCTGACCAAGCCAGGGCATGAACTCTCGGCAGCGGCGCAGGTGTTGTTTGATATTTTCCGCGATGAAGCGACAAAGGGGCGGTTTCCGGCATTGTTGTAACTCATGCATTAAAAAGCCCGCTTGAATGAACAAGCGGGCTTAAATGTTTAAGGCGGTGTTATCAGCAGTATCTATCAATCACTTTAACGTTCGATTGGCCTTTGAGGTTCTGCCATTCGGTATTAAGTGTGTGGAATACCTGCTCGATAAAGTTGCGATCGGCGGCGGCTTTCTTGCCGACATAACCCTGGCCCCGACGGTAAACCCTCAGGCGTGCCGCCAGCTCACGGTGATTGCGGTCGAACTCAGCCTCTTCGGTATTGGGCTCCAGGCAGTCAAGTTGCACTTCGCCCGATTTGCCAATCCACAGGATATGGTCGTCGAGTGTGTCTTTCTGCGCTGCGAACATCTCAGCCAATTCATCGATAGTTGGTTGGTTGTTCAGATTCATGTGTAAGCCCCTTGACCAGTTGGCGATCTATCAGTTGGTTCGTTAAAACATCTTTAGTTGTCTCCGGTTGCGAAAACCGGGCGTCAGCGATTGTCTGCCGAATACGGGCAGGGTCTTGAACCTGATGCATGTAGTCTTGCTGATGAACTGCTACGCAATGCTTTCATAACGAAGACAAGCCGCATTTGAGCGCCTTGTACCGAGCCCTTCGGGCCGGTCAGCTTCATCAATCCGCCTTGTGGGCAGTGCACATCCGGAAAAAACAGCTCGGCGGTCAGACGAGCTTGTTCAAAACGCTTGTTGCCAACGCTCCCGATCCGGGAGACGTCTCGATAATGCAAGGACAAAAAGGTTACGTCAACGGTTATGTAGTGATTATTTTTGATCACTACATAAATCGCCGTGGGGACGGGGGAATGCGGGAAAACGTGACTTGGGCGTCATTTTCTGGAGGTGTAGGTCAGGCAGATATCAGGCCAATCGCTCTGTCAGCAAGGGCAACAATCGCTCACACTCGGCTTCGATCTTCACCTGTAATAGCTCATCCCCTCGGGTCTTGCCCAAGTTGATGGCAATGACGGGTTTGCCCTGTTCGACCATGGCCTTGCACAGGCGAAACGCCGAATAGGCCATCAGCGACGACCCCACCACCAGCAACCCCTCGGCATGCTCTACTGCAACCATCGCCCTGGCCGCTGTTGTCGGCGCTACGTTCTCGCCAAAAAACACCACATCCGGTTTCAAGCGCTCGCCATTGCAGTGGGGGCAGCGCGGGACCTGGAAGTGTTCTTCAAAGGCGGGATCAAGCAGGGTGTCGCCATCCGGCGCCTGCACCGCATGGACATGCGCCAAATAGGGGTTGTCGATTTCCATCTGCCGCTGGATTGCATCGCGCTGGCTGTGCAATTGGCAATCCAGGCACAGCACCCGGTGCAGGCTGCCGTGCAGTTCGATCACGTCATGGCTGCCGGCCTGATCATGCAGGGTGTCGACGTTCTGGGTGATCAACCCACTGATGCGCTCGCGTTGTTGCAGCATCGCCAACGCCTGGTGCGCCTTGTTCGGTTGCGCAATGCGGACCCTCGGCCAGCCCAACATCGCTCGCGCCCAATAACGGCGTCGCGCCTGAGGGGTGGCGAGGAATTCCTGGTACATCATTGGCGCCTTGCCCCGACGCACGCCTTCGCTGTCGCGGTAATCGGGAATGCCCGACGACGTGCTGATCCCCGCACCGGTCAACACCAGAAAACGCCGGTCTGCCATGGCCCGGTACAGGGTGTCGAGGTGGTCCTCTTGATGTTCCAGCGTGTCGAGCATGGGTTCCCCTATTCGCCGCGGATGTACTGCTCCAGCTGTTTGATCAGGTGAGCCTGGTCGGCAATGGCTTCTTTGACCAAGTCACCGATGGAGAGCAGGCCCAACAGTTTGCCGTCTTCGACCACCGGCAGGTGGCGCAGGTGACTGTCGGTCATGATGTTCATGCACTCATCGACCTTTTTATGGGTGTCGACGGTGATCACTGGAGAACTCATCACCTCATGCACCTTTGTGGTGACCGACGAAAGCCCCTTGAGCATGATTTTGCGGGCGTAATCACGTTCGCTGATGATGCCTACCACCACGCCATCCTGGACGACCGGCAAGGCCCCGACGTTTTTCTCCGACATGCGGACCAGTGCTTCAAACACGGTGTGGTCGTGTTTGATGACATGGACTTCCTGGTTTTTCTTGTCCTTGGCTTTGAGCACTTCTGCAACGGTTTTCATGGCGGCCACTCCGGTTTTTTTGTTGGTTAGTCAGGCTCCCCCTACAGAATCCTAGACGGCCCTCGCGGCGGCAAGGTCCAAAGCGGCGCTAAACCCGTCGAAAAACGTCATTCGCCGGATTTTTTCGGGTTTTACCCCGCAGTTGTCGGCTTTCTCGTCCGTTTGGGGCTGGCTCCCGCTTTGCGTGGTGCGCTTTTGCGCTTCTTTTTCCACGGCGCGGCACCTCGGACTGCCGGACTGGCCGGGCCGGTGATGGTCATGCGCAGGCCATTGCAGCGTGCTACCTGTTTGCTCATCCAGGCCGCCTGCTTGGCCACGAATTCTTCCAGGCTCATTTCGCCGCTTTGCACCATGTCCAGCGCCTGCTCCCAGATCGCCGTGGTGCCGGGGTCTGCGATAGCGCGGGGTACGGCGTCGATCAGGCTGAACGCTGCCGGGGTGGCCGACAGCGCCTTACCGTTCTTCACCAGGTAGCCACGGTCCAACAGGCCCTGGATGATGCCCGCGCGGGTGGCTTCGGTGCCGATGCCGGTGGTGTCCTTGAGCTTTTGCTTGAGCAGCGGGTCTTCCACCAGCTTGGCGACGTTTTTCATCGCCTTGATCAGGTCGCCTTCGGTGAAGGGTTTAGGCGGCTGGGTCCACAGGTCCTTGAGGTTGACCTTGGCCACGGCATAATCCTGGCCCTGTACCAATGCCGGCAATGCTTGTGGGGCTGGCGCTTCACGCCCTTTGGCTGGCGCCAAGGCTTCGGGCAGGGCGCGTTTCCAACCCGGGTCGATCACCACTTTGCCCACCGCGCGCAACGCTTGGCCTGCACCGTCGAAATCCGCCTGAGTACGATCGTATTCATGGTTGGGCAGGAACTGCGCCAGGTAGCGTGCCCGAATCAAGGTGTACACCGCGCGGTGCTTGCCGGTGAGTTGCCCCACGTCCTTGCCGGCGCCGGTCGGGATGATGCCGTGGTGGGCGCTGACCTTGGCGTCATTCCATGCCCGTGAGCGACGCTGCGGGTCGATATGCGGCATCAGCTCGTTCACCGCTGTATCAGCACGCCCCAACGCAGCAAGAATCTTCGGCGCGTCGCTGTGCTGGCTCAACGGTAGGTAGCCGCAGTCACTGCGCGGGTAGGTGATGGCCTTGTGGGTTTCATACAGCGACTGGGCAATATCCAGGGTTTCCTGGGCGCCGAGGCCGAGTTTTTTCGAGCAGATTTCCTGCAGGTTGCCGAGATCGAAGGGCAGCGGTGCCACTTCGCGCATGCGTTCGGTACGCAGCTTGACCAGCCTTGCGGTGGCGGCGTTGCGCATCGCGTCGGCAGCGTCTCGCGCCAGTTGCGGGTTGAGGCAGCGGCCCTGGTCATCACAGGCATCCTCGGCCGCGCGCCACTGGGCGGTGAAGGTCATGGCGTTGTGGCGCAGGTCGACATCGATGGCCCAGTACGCCACCGGCACGAAATCGGCGATGCTGCGGTCGCGGTCCACCACCAGGCGCAAGGTCGGCGTTTGCACGCGACCTACAGGCAATACGCCCTGATAACCGGATTGGCGCCCCAGCAAGGTAAACAGGCGACTCATGTTCATGCCGATCAGCCAGTCGGCGCGGGAACGGCCCAGGGCCGAGTGGTACAGGCTGAAGGTTTCGGCACCGGGCTTGAGGGCCGCTAAAGCCTTGCGGATGGAGGCGTCGTCCAGCGCTGACAGCCACAGCCGCTGGATCGGCCCGCGATAGCGGCAATGCTCCACCAGCTCACGCGCGATCATCTCGCCTTCGCGGTCGGCGTCGGTGGCGATCACCAGTTCCTGGGCTTCTCCCAGCAACCGCTTGACCGCCTTGAACTGGCTGGCGGTCTTGGGCTTGACGCGCATCTTCCATTTTTCCGGGACGATGGGCAGGTCGGCCAGCACCCAGCGTTTGTACTTTTCGTCGTAGGCGTCGGGCGGGGCGGTTTCCAGCAGGTGGCCGATGCACCAGGTGACCGTGACGCCATTGCCCAGCCAGCAGCCATCGCCCCGACGACTGGCGCCGAGTACGGCCGCTATATCCTTGGCCTGGGAAGGTTTTTCACAGAGGTACAGCCGCATGCTCAGCCCGTTCGTTACGCCGTTGAATGGGTTGAAGCATGGGCAAAAGAAGAGGTTTGATCAACCTTTATCTGGATGGATGTACAGCTATAAGTTTCAAGCTGCAAGCTGCAAGTAAAAGCCGGTCAGCGTTTACTTGCAGCTATCCCCCTTAAAGCTGATTCAATTGTTATCAATATCCACATGCCGCGTTTCTTTGAGGCAGAACAGCCCCACGATCAGACTCACTCCGGTCACCACCACCGGGTACCACAGGCCGTAGAAGATATCGCCGGTGTACACCACCAGCGCGAACGACACGGTCGGCAGGAACCCGCCAAACCAGCCGTTGCCGATGTGGTAGGGCAGGGACATCGAGGTGTAGCGGATGCGGGTCGGGAACAACTCCACCATCAACGCGGCCAGCGGGCCGTAGCACATGGCGGCGATCAGGATCAGCGCCACGATCAGCACCACCACCATGGTCTTGTTGACCTGGGCCACGTCCGCCGACGACGGGTAGCCGGCCAATGTCACGGCGCCTCGCAGGGCTTTTTCGTCAAAACCTTCGATACGCACGTCGCCCACGCTCACCTGCACCGGGCTGCCGGCCGGTGCGGCGGCGCTGCTGTAGGGCAGGCCCTGCTTGACCAGAAAGGTCTTGACCTTGTCGCACGGGCTGTCGAATTTGGCCTTGCCCACCGGGTCGAACTGAAAGGTACAGGTCGCCGGATCGGCCAGCACGGTGATCGGGGCCTGGTTACTGGCCTGGTCCATCGCCGGGTTGGTGTAGTGCGCCAGGCTCTTGAAAATCGGGAAGTACAGCGCGGTCGCCAGCAGCAGGCCGAGCATCAGCACCGGCTTGCGGCCCACCTTGTCCGACAGCCAGCCGAAGAAGATAAAGAACGGCGCGCCGATCACCACGCTGATGATCAGCAGCATGTTGGCCAGGGCCGGGTCCATCTTCAGGAACTGGGTGAGGAAGAACAGCACATAGAACTGCGCCGCGTAGAAGGTCACCGCCTGGCCGCCGTTGATGCTGAACAGGGCGATCAGCACGATCTTGAGGTTTTCCCATTTTCCGAATGAATCGCGGATCGGCGACTTGCTGGCCTTGCCTTCCTCTTTCATTTTGAGGAACGCCGGCGACTCATGCAGGCTCATGCGGATCCAGGTGGAAATACCCAACAGCACGATGGAGAACAGGAACGGAATACGCCAGCCCCACACTTCGAACTGGTCACCGGTGAAGTAACGGCAGGCCAGCACCACCAGCAGTGACAGCAGCAGGCCGAGGGTCGCCGTGGATTGAATCCAGCTGGTGTGGAAGCCGCGTTTGCCCGCTGGCGCATGTTCCGCCACATAGGTCGCTGCACCGCCGTATTCACCGCCCAGCGCCAGGCCTTGCAGCATGCGCAGCACGATCAGGATGATCGGTGCCGCAATGCCGATGCTGGCGTAGGTCGGCAACAGCCCGACACAGAAGGTCGCCACGCCCATCAAGATGATGGTGACCAGGAAGGTGTACTTGCGCCCGATCATGTCGCCCAGGCGGCCAAACACCAGCGCGCCGAACGGCCGCACCACAAAGCCGGCTGCAAAGGCCATCAAGGCAAAGATGAACGCCGTGGTGTCGTTGACCCCGGCAAAGAACTGCTTGCTGATCACCGCCGCGAGGGCGCCGTAGAGGAAAAAGTCATACCACTCGAACACCGTCCCCAGGGACGAGGCGAAGATGACCTTCTTTGAGTCGTTACGGGTAACGGCGGCGTTGACCGCCGAGCCCAGGGGTTGAGCATGTTCTGACATCGGGTAGCCCTCACAGTGATTATTTATTGTTGTTCCACTGTCGGCGCCAGTTCTGGCGCCGCTATTCAGATTGCATGAACCAGTTCTTTCTCCGGGGCGAGACTCCTTGTATTCGGCGAAAGGATCAGCTGCGCGGCCTTCTCCGCGATCATCAGCGTCGGTGAACAGGTATTGCCGGACGTGATGCGCGGCATGACAGAGGCATCGGCAATGCGCAAACCAGGCACGCCATGCACCCGCAGTTGCGCGTCCACCACCGCGTCTTTATCGCTGCCCATGCGGCAGGTGCCGACCGGATGGAAGATGGTCGTCCCGATGCGCGCGGCGGCTTCGTGCAATTCGTCCTCGCTTTGCAGCGAATCCCCCGGCAGGTATTCCACCGGTTTGAACTGGCTCAGGGCCGGTGCGGCAACAATGCGGCGCGTCAGGCGGATCGCGTCGGCGGCCACCCGCAAGTCCTCCGGATGGCTCAGGTAATTGGGGCGGATCAGCGGTGCATCCGCCGGGTTGGCCGAGCGAATGTCGATGCGCCCGCGACTTTGCGGGCGCAAATCGCAGACCGATGCGGTGAACGCCGGGAATGCGTGCAGCGGCTCGCCAAAACGCTCAAGTGACAGCGGCTGCACGTGGTATTCGAGGTTGGCCGAGGTCTGTTCCGCGCCCGAGCGGGCAAACGCGCCGAGCTGGCTGGGCGCCATCGACAGCGGGCCGCTGCGGTCATACAGGTAGCGCAGGCCCATGCCCATCTTGCCCCATAGCGTGCCGGCGATCTGGTTGAGGGTGCGGGCGTTTTCCAGTTTGTAGATCAGCCGCAGTTGCAGGTGGTCCTGCAGGTTGCCACCAACGCCCGGCAGTTCATGCAGGACGTCGATGCCCAAGGGTTTGAGCACACTGGACGGACCGATTCCTGAACGCTGCAAGATGCCTGGCGACCCCACGGAGCCAGCGCACAGGACGATCTCCTTGCGGGCCTTCCAACTCAGCTGCTGGCCCTGCTGGCGTCCGATCACCTGGGAGGCACGGCCGTTTTCCAGCAGCACGCGGTCGACCTCCACTTCGGTCATCACCGTGAGGTTGGGGCGCTGGCGAACCGGCTTGAGAAACGCCTTGGCCGCATTCCAGCGTACGCCGGCTTTCTGGTTGACCTGGAAGTAGCCGCAGCCTTCGTTGTCGCCCTGGTTGAAGTCATTGATGTTGGCAATACCACTTTGCGCCGCCGCATCACGGAAGGCATCGAGGATCGGCCAGTGCAGGCGCTGCTGTTCGACGCGCCATTCACCGCCATCGCTGTGGAATTCCGAGCCACCGGCAAAATGGTTTTCGCTCTGCTTGAACAGCGGCAGCACGTCTTTCCAGGCCCAGCCCGCGTTGCCTTCTGCAGCCCAGCCGTCGTAATCCCGGGCCTGGCCGCGCATGTAGATCATGCCGTTGATGGAGGAGCAGCCGCCCAGCACCTTGCCCCGTGGGTAACTCAGCGCACGGCCTTGCAGGCCTTCCTGGGCTTCGGTCTTGAAACACCAGTCGGTGCGTGGGTTGCCGATGCAGAACAGGTAGCCGACGGGAATGTGGATCCAGGGGTAGTTGTCACGGCCGCCGGCTTCAAGCAGCAGCACGCGGTGAGCGGGGTTGGCGGACAGTCGATTGGCCAGCAGGCAGCCCGCGGGGCCGGCGCCTACGACGATGTAATCGTATTCAGCAGTTGCAATGGGCATCTGAGGCCTCGCTTGTTTTTCTTATTGGCTCCATCCTAGTTGTTAGTTTTCGTCTTAAAAATGTTAGTTTTTACCCAGCTGCTGTGCGTTTTTAAACAGCACCGCCAAGGCTCACGCAATGGAGGCGTCATGTTCGA
Source organism: Pseudomonas sp. NS1(2017) (assembly GCF_002269425.1). Classification (NCBI taxonomy): domain Bacteria; kingdom Pseudomonadati; phylum Pseudomonadota; class Gammaproteobacteria; order Pseudomonadales; family Pseudomonadaceae; genus Pseudomonas; species Pseudomonas sp. NS1(2017). Next base: position 5,688,908 of record NZ_CP022960.1, on the reverse strand, counting down.
CTGGAACGACCTGCGGTATTTTCTGGAGCTGCAGCGCAGCGGCCGCTTGCTCACCGCCGCGCAACGCCTGAAGACTACCCACGCCACCGTGGCCCGGCATATCGAGGCGATCGAGAAAAGCCTCGGCACCGCGCTGTTCGTTCAGCACGCGCAGGGCTACGAGTTGACGCCTGCCGGCGAAGCGCTGCTCAAGCACGCCGAAGCCATGGAAAACGTCGCGCTGTTGGCCGAGGACGAACTGACCCACTCCGCCGCGCCCTTGGGCAAGATCCGCCTCGGCGTGGCCGAAGGCTTGGGCGTGATGTTCCTGGCCAGTCGCATGGGTGGGCTATTTGATCGCTACCCTGGGCTGGAAGTGGAGTTGGTGGCGGTGCCGCGCTTTGTCAGCATTCTCAACCGCGAAGCGGAGATCAGCATCCACCTCGAACGCCCCAGTGTCGATCAACTGGTTACCCGCAAACTCACCGACTACCGCCTGGCCCTCTACGCCAGCCGTGCCTATCTGGACCGCAACCCACCGATCGAAAAGCGCGAAGACCTCGCCGCGCACGCGTGGATCGATTACGTGGATGATTTGCTGTTCAGCCAGGAACTCAAGTTCCTCAGCAGCTTCTGCCGCAACCCCAAGGTGGTGTTCCACAGCACTAGCGTGATTGCCCAGCACCAGGCCGCGCGCTCCGGGTTGGGGATTGCGGTGCTGCCGTGCTTCATGGCGTCTGGCGATCCGGAGTTGGTGCCGTTGCTGCCGGGGGAGGGGATCCAGCGCAGTTACTGGATCAGTTCGCGCCGGGAGTTGCACAAGTCGGTGCGGCTGCGGGTGTTGTGGGATTACGTGGTGGAGTTGTGCGCGCGCGAGCAACGCTTGTTGCTTGGCGAGCCCCTGTAGGAGCGAGCTTGCTCGCGAAGAACGTCAACGATAACGCAGCGTTCATGATATAGCGCGGCGCTCTCAGGTTTCTTCGCGAGCAAGCTCGCTCCTACAAAATGGGGTTAGAGTTTCACCACCTGATGCACCTGCTCCGCGCAAGCCCGTGCATCCTCAATCATTTTCCCGAACGCCTTGCTGACAATCTCATCATGGCTCAACCAACGCACCTTCTGACTCAGGCGATAGTGATAACGCAGCCCGCCATTCTCCTGCGAACCCTGCAGATCCAAGTCATACCACGGCGAACGCACCTGGCAACCCGGGATGGTTTTTTCCATCCGCCCGCCGCTCAGGGTGATGCTGTAGTCATGGGTTTGCGGGTTGCCCAGATCAAGCTCGGCCTGCTGCCCTTGGCGGCGGTAGTTGATAAAACCATCCCAACGACCCTTGAGCGATTCATCGCTGTACACGTAGTCATTCGCCAGCTTTTCCAGTGCCCGCTGATCATTCATTTGGGCCGTGACGGTGTAGCCGTCATGCACCACAAAGCCGGTGGCCGGGCGAGTGATCTGGCAGTCGCTGATCTCGTTGCCGAAGTTGGCGCAGATGTCCTGGTCGGTAGCGGTGCTGCCTTGCTGGCGGTCGGCGACGCTCAGTTGCATCAGCGGCAGGCGGCTGAAGGTGATCGTGGCCTGGGTCGCGCCGTCGCCTTGTTTGTCGTAGTGCACCTGTTTGTCCAGGCGCAGGGTGGTTTCGGGGCGTTCCAGCGGGATATGTTCCTCGCGCACCTGACTCTGGGCGTCGTTGACCAGCACCCAGCGGTCCTGGATATCGGGCATGACCTGGCCGGGGGCGAACACCGGGTTGGTCGGGTCGAGCCACCACACCTGGCCGTCCACTTCGGCGCGCACGATGGCGTGGTTCGGCGCCTGGGTGCCGGGGATCAGTAGCGACTCGACCACATCGCCCCGGCTTACCCAGGCGGTTTCGGCCTTGATGCCACTGGCCTTGAGCAAGGCGGTCAGCAGGATTGCCAGGTCCTTGCAGTCGCCATAACCGTGCTGTTCGATTTCAGCGAGGTTAAAGGGCACGTAGCCGCGCTCTGTCGCCCGCCAATTACCCAGGTAGCGATAGTGATCGTTGATGTGCTGCATCAATGCCGCGACCTGTTCGGCCGGCGCCAAACCGCGCACGGCAACCACGGCAGCAGCACTTTGCGATGGCAGGTTGGCCCCGAGGATCTGGTTGTAGCGCTGCGCGAACGCCCCGAAGTACGCCTGGCGCTCCAGAGCACTGCCCACCTCGATACGCGGGATGCGCAGCAACGCGGCGTTGGAGGCCTCGTTGATGTAGTTGAGGTAGGTCGGGGCCTTTTGCACCACGTCCAGGGTCTTGCCATTCTGCGACGGCGTTACGCTGAAACCCTCGAACAGTTCGCTGCGCCACTGGAGGGGGCGCTCGGCAGTAAAACGCGCCTTGAATCGGTCGCGCCGCGCCGGGCTGGCGCCGAATTTGAGCACGTAGTGAAACTGGGTCATCAAGGGCTTGGCGGCGTGGTGCTCGCGTACGGTGTAGCGAATCTGCGTGCCGACGCGCAGGTTGGGGAAGGCCAGCGAGGTCTGTTTGTTGCGGCTGAAGCCCTGGTCCGGATTGGGCGCGGTGCGGGTGTCGATCTGCGTCGCATCCAGCGCCACTGGCTTGGCGCCGGGCTGGGTGGACTGCGCGCTGATCACTTCAAAGGTGTCGCCTTCGGAATAATCGAAGTCGATGCGCGAGAGCATTTCGCGGCCGCTCGGCTTGAGGATCGTATAGCGGTAGGTGGTGGTGCAGTCGGTACTGGCGTCGCGGTTGAAGTGGCAGTGCAGCTCAGTGTCGCTGGCCAGTGGTGCTTCGGCCAGCGGTTGCAGTGCGGCAAACACGCCAGGAGCAACAAGCCCCAGGCTGATGGCAATCAGGGGGCGGTGAAACGAAAAACGGTACATGGGCGCCTCGGTGACACATTGAAACAGCTACCCAATGGGTAGCGAGAAGGCGCTGGATGATAATGGATCGCAACTGAGAAAGCCAGGATTGTTCGACAATTTATGTGGCTGAAAGGCCCGTGCTAGAGCCTTTTCTTTGATTTGTGTCAGTCGTTTCGCAGTTCGAAGTCGGCACTGGCAAGCCTCTCGCCGTTGATCAACACATGGACGACATGCTTGCCGGGGTAATGCTTACGCGTGGTCAACTCGCGGATATGTTGCTCACGTCGGAGGCTGTGAAGTTCGCCAGCGCCGAGGGTAAACGCCTTGAGCTTGAAGACCTTTGCGGCACTGTGGCCGGCGCTTTTCACGTAGTCGATGGCGTAGTCCACCACCAGTTTCTGTGGGGTAGTGGCGGTGGACTCCAGGCTGAACGACAGGTTGATGCGGTCGCCCAGGTTGATCACCGCCGGCGTGACCTGTAGATGGTGGATCTTCACCTCGGCCTTGGCGCCTGCGCCCATGATCGTCAGGGCGCGGGTGTTGCCTTGTTTGATCAGGCTACGCAGAGCATGGCGGGCGATCCACGCGGTGTGCGGGTTATCCAGGTTCCAGCCCTCGATCAGGCTGAGCACCCAGTCCGGGTGGTCCTTGGTGATGTCGTTGAGGTGGTTGGCCACGGACTTGCGTACGTAGAGGCTGTTATCGGCCTTAAGGTTGTCGAGGATCGATGCGCACAGCTCGGGGTTGGCCTGCACTTCGGCCAAACGGAATGACCAAGGCAGGCGCGGCCGCGAACCTTCGCTGGCCAGGCGGCGCACGTGTTCGTTGTCATCCAGCGACCAGTCTTGCATCACTGCCAATGTGCCCGGGAAGTCGTGCAGCAGAAAGTGGCGGATGGCGAATTCGGCGGAACCAAAGGTGGTGAAGTATTTAAGAGCAGCCATGGAGCGCTTGAAATCGTGCAACCCGTAACTTGCCACGAAATGCGGCAGGAACAGGCTGACAAACGCGCTGTTCAGGCGCGGCGCCAGGGCATGCAGCAGCTTGAGGGTCTGCGGATAATCCAGCGGGATCACCGCGTGCAGGCTTTCGCTGACCCGCGCCATGCGCTGCATCACCGACAACTCGGCCAACCCGGCCTTGGCGTGCTTGAGGAAGCCCTTGGCGTCGAACGCCGGGTACACGGCTGTCATTTCATCGGCGATGTGTTGCAGGCGTTCGACGTTGAAGATTTCCTTGAGGGCCGGGGCGCTTTGGTCGGTCATCGGTGATTCCGGTGGCGGTTAGAGAAAGTGGCGGTTAGAGAAACCAGCGGTACTCCCGCGCGTTGATCTCTTGTTGGAAGGCCAGGTGGTCCTGGCGTTTGTTTTCGCAGTACACGTCGACAAATTCGGCGCCCAGCTTATCGCGCAATACCGCTTGATGCTGCATGGCGCGCACGGCGTCGAGCATTTCCAGTGGGAAGTCGGTGCCACTGCTGCGATCTTCGTTCAGCGGGGCGATGGGTTCGCGCTTGGCTTCAAGGCCATGCTCCAGGCCGACGAGGATCGCCGCCAGCACCAGATAGGGGTTGGCATCGGCGCTGGCCAGCCGGTGCTCGATGCGCAGGTTGCGTGGGTCTGACTCGGGAATGCGCACGCACGCGTCACGGTCTTCAAAGCCCCAACTGGCACGGGTGGCGGCGTTGACTGCACCGCCCAGGCGGCGGAAGGCGTTGTGGTTGGGCGAGAAGATCGGCATGCAATGAGGCAACAATTCCAGGCAGCCGGCCACAGCATGCCGCAGCGGTTGCTGCTGGTGCGCCGCCAGCAGGTTATTGCCAGCGCCGTCATACAGGCTGACATGTACATGCATGCCGCTACCCGGGTATTGCAGGTACGGCTTGGCCATGAAGCTGGCGCGGTAACCGTGCTTGAGCGCCACGCCACGGGTGCTGCGGCAGAACAGGGCGGCCCAGTCGGCGGCGCGCATGCCATCGTCGAGGTGGCCGAAGTTGATCTCGAACTGGCCGGGGCCGATCTCGGCAGTGATCACCGTGATGTCGATGCCCTGGTCCGTGGCGGTTTGCGCCATGTCGTCGAGCACTTCGCCAAAGCGCGACAGCCGTTCGATATGCAGGTTGGGCTGGTCGTCGGGGTCATCGCTCAGTGGGTCGCGGGCGAATTGCGGCAGGCCGTTGTCGAGTTTTTTGTCGAACAGGTAGAACTCCAGTTCAAACGCCACCACCGGGTGGATGCCCTTGTGCTGCAGACGCTCCAGCACCTTGGCCAGCACTTCGCGGGGTTCGAATTCGATGGGCGCTTCGGTGCCGTCCGAGGTGATCAGCATCTGGCCCAAGGGCTGCGACTCCCAGCTCACTGGCTTGAGCGTGCCAGGCACCAGGCGGCGGTTGGCATCCGGGTCGCCGTCGTTGAAGCAATAGTCGCCAATCTTGAACAACCCGCCCTGAACCCCCAGCAGCACGGCGTTCTGCGGTAGCTTCAGCGGGCTGCCGGCGGCGACTTTTTCCAGCATCTCGACGGGGTAGCGCTTGCCGTAGAAGTGCCCTGGGATGTCCAGGGCGATCAGGTCGACATAACGCACGTCGGGGTGGTTCTGTCGAAAGGTCCGTACTTCGGCCAGTAACGTGCAGGCTTGGCTTTTCACGGGTGCAGCTCCTAGTTGTAAACCCACAACACGCGGGCGGGCAGGTCGGTCAGGTTGGCATAGCGGCAATGGGCGAAGCTGGCCAGGTGGAAACTGTCGCCTGGGCCGAGGGTGACCGAGTCGGCTTCACCTTCAACCCACAGGGTCAACTCGCCTTCCAGCACAAAACCGGCTTGTTCGGCGCGGTCGCTCATGGTTTGTTCACCGCTGTTGGCGCCAGGCGCCAACAGGCTGTCGAGCATCGAAAAGGCGCCGTTCATGCTCGGAGAGACGAGGATGTCGGTGATGCCATTGGCGTAATACACCGTGCGCCGCTCATTGGGGCGGGTAATCCAGTCCACCGCCTTGGGCTTGGGCTGGCTGTAGAAATAGGTGGTGGGCACGTCGAGGGCGTGACTGATGGCAGTGAGATCGGCCACGGTCGGGCGGGACAGGCCACGTTCGACCTGGGACAGGAAACCCACCGAGCGCTCGATTTTTTGCGCGAGCTGGGCGAGGGTGAGCTTCTTGTGCTTACGCAGGTCGTGGATCAGCGCGGCGAGGGCGGCAAGTTCTTCTTGGGGTGTCATGAAATTTATTTCGATAAATTTCATGAAAAATTACAGGATTTATTTCACGGAGGCAATGGGACATCTGCCCCAGGTGGATTGAATGATCATGCGCGGCAGCGGTCCGAACCTGGGTACGCATCATTCATTGAAGGAGCACCCATGAAGTCCAAATCCCTGATCGCCTCGCTGCTGGTCGCCACCAGCCTGTCCACTGTCAGTTTTGTCGTGCAGGCCGGTGATACGCCTCAGGAAACCGTGCAACCTTCCAACATCAACACCCGTGACCTGAAAGAAGGTGACCGCGCGCCCGATATTCTGATGCGCAAGGAGTCGGCGGTCAGCGACTGGCAAAAACGCGGCCTCAAGCAGCCTGAAGAAGACAGCCAGTGGGCGCGGGTGGGCGACAAGTTTGTGTTGCTCAAGACCACCAACGGCACCATTCTTGAGATCACCCCCGTGAAGAAATGACAGTGTGGGTGTGGATTGCCCCGGGTTAAGGTAACCGGCTATAGAGGCCGGGTTACCTTATAAAGATCGAGAGCAGGATGCTTGCCACAATAAGAAACTACCCCCGCACCGTTAATCTGTTGTTGTCTGCCACGTTGCTGCTCACGTTGGCCAAGGCAATCACGTTTCCGTATCTGGTCATTTACCTCAGCCATCGCTTCGCCCTCGATATCACCCAGGTCGGCCTGGTGATCGGCAGTTCGCTGATTGTCGGCTCGTTGCTCAGTGTGTACGGCGGCTTTCTCGTAGACCGCATCAATAGCTACCGGCTACTGCTGGCCTTGAGCATGCTGTTTGTGCTGGGTTTCATCGGCACGGTACTGGCGCAGACTATCTGGGCGTTCTACACCTGCCTGATCCTGATCAACCTGGCTTACGCGGTGATCGATATCGCCGTCAAAGCCGGCTTTGCCAGCCTGTTGCCCGAAGGTGCCCGCAGCGAAGTGTTTTCCATCAAGTACACCCTGACCAATATCGGCTATGCGGTTGGGCCTTTTTTCGGGGCGATGATTGCCAAGCTGGATATCAGCTTGCCGTTTATTCTGTCTGCGCTCTTGGGTGTAGGGTTTTTCCTGCTGTACTGGCGCTGGGGCGACCGTAGCCTGGCCACCGTCGATGCCCCGCAAAAGCCGGTGCCGTTCCTGGCCGTCGGCCGGGTGCTTTTAAGCGATCATCGCCTGGTCTGCTTCACCTTCGGCGGCGTGCTCAGTGCCGTGGTGTTCGGCCAGTTCACCGCGTGGCTTTCGCAATACCTGGTAACGACCACCACTGCCGATTACACCTACACCGTGGTCAGTGCCGTGCTGACCACCAATGCGGTGCTGGTGATTGCTCTGCAATACGTGATCGGGCGGCGCATTTCGCACCGCTATCTCGGTCAATGGCTGATCGCAGGCCTGGGCATGTTTTTGCTGGGGATCATTGGTTTCGCGTTGTCGACCAGCCTGTTGGCGTGGGTGCTGGCGATGGCGGTGTTCACGGTGGGGGAGATCATCGTGTTTCCGGCCGAGTACATGTTTATCGACCGGATTGCCCCGGACCACCTGCGCGGCATGTACTACGGGGCACAGAACCTGTCCAACCTGGGCGCCGCGTTGGGGCCGGTGTTATGCGGACTGGTGCTGTCCAGCCTGCCGGCCCACTACATGTTCTACATGCTGGGGGCGTTCATCGTGGGGGGCGGGGTGTTCTATTTCATTGGGGCGTCGTTGAAGGCAAGTCATCCAGTGTGAGCTTGCCCATGGTGTTGCTCTGCAGTTCGTAGCGCAGTTCTTCCACCATCTTTTCCACTTCTTGCGGGGTCTGCAGGCGGTTGGTGCTGATCCCGGTCACCACCAGATCCACCCGGCCGGTTTCGGCGTCATAGACCTTGAGGGTCAGGGACGCGTCCCGGCACAGGGTGAACTCACATGTCAGCGGCGACAGGCCTTCTTCGATGCAATTTCGCAGTTGAGAGAGGGTAAACATGCGGGTTCCTTCAGGCATAAGTTCGATGCTTGAAGGTTATGGCGTGCCGCCCGCTGCAATAAGGCGAATTCGCACTAGGTGCACTAGTGCATTTGCACTTTCGCGGCCTATTTCTTGAGGCGCAATTCCCCGGCAAACAGCCCGCGTTCACGGGCCCAGACGATAGCCGCGCTGCGGCTGTGCACCCCCAACTTCGAGTACACCGTGGCCACATGGTTACGTACGGTATTGGGCGCCAGTTTGAGGCGTGAGGCGATCTCTTTGTCGGCCAGGCCTTCACAGATCAAACCCAGGACATCGCGTTCACGGGCCGTGAGGTCGGTAAAGGCGATATTCGGTTGATTGGGGCTGTTGACGCTCTTGGCGTTGGCGAGTTTTTCGATCAGTGTCTGGCTGAACCAGGAAGCGTCCTGCATCACTTCCTCGATGGCCGCCACCAACTCCAGCTCGGAGCGTTTGCGTTCGGTGATGTTCATCATCACCAGCAGGTAACACGGCACGTCCTCAATGATCACGGTATCGGCGGACACCACACAATCGATCACTTCGCTGCCTTTCTTGCGCACCTTGAGGTCCTGGCCGTCGAGGTTGCCGGCTTTTTCCAGGGTGGCAAACAACTGCGCGCCCGCCTGGGGACTGTCGATAAAGTCGATGTCTTCAATGGACTTGCCGATCAGCTCTTCGCTGATATAGCCGGTGATGCTCATGAACGCCTCGTTGATGTCCACCACCTGGCGGTTGCCGGCGCTGCACACCAGGGTCGGCACGGGCGTGAGGCGGAAGGATTTGGCGAAACGCTCCTCGCTCTGGCGCAGGGCGATTTCTGCTTTGCGTCGCGGCTCCAGGTCCATGAACGAAAACAACATGCAGTCCTCTTCGTTCATGTCCAGCGGCTGGCCGGCCACGATCACCAATTTGCTGCCGCCCTCAGGCAGGCGCAGTTCGGCCTGCATCTGCGGGATGGTCGCGCCTTCGCCCAGGCGCTGGATGGCCAGGTCCTTGCGCTCGGCCTGTTCCAGCACGTCCAGTTCATAGACGGATTTACCGATGACCTGATCGCGGTTGTAGCCGGTCATTTCCAGGAAGCCTTGGTTGACCTTGATGTAGCGCAAGTCACTCAGGCGACAGATCACTGCCGGCGCCGGGTTGGCATTGAAGGTTTTTTCGAAGCGCTGTTCGGCGCTGGCCCATTCGGTGGCGTCACTGAGGATCAGCACCAGTAGTTCCGGTTCACCGTGGGAGTCACTGATTACCAGGCTGCGCAGGCGGTGGACCCAGGTTTTTTCTTCATCGGCGGTGGGCGTGACTTCCACCACCACGTCACTGAACTCTTCGCCAGCAGCGACACGGGCCAGGGGGTAGTTCTCCAACAGCACCGGGTGGTTGTTGCGATAGCGCAGGGCAAATCGTTCGGCGTAGGCCTGGGTATTGGCACCCAGTGCAGCGACGTCATCGATGCCGTGCATGTTCAGCGCAGCTTCGTTGGCCCAGAGGATGGTTTGGTCGACTTCCGCGAGGATGATGCCGTCGGATACCCCGGAGACAATCTGCTGCAGTTGGCGGCGGTTGGTTTCTTTGGCGAGGACATCCTGGGTCATGGTTTCTCCGGGTTTTAGACGCGTGGAATTACGACACCGGGGCTTCAGGATAGTGCAGACCAATTGCCTGGGGTGGGGTGCAAATGCACTATGCAGCCCGGTGCATTTGCGCGGGGACGAGCGGTACTTGGCTCGCCAGACTAAGGCGGTCAATAACGCTAAAAGGATCAATCATGACCCCTGTCTATGAAACCAACCGTTCGCCGTTTCGCGTGTCCTGGAGTGCGGTGCTGGCCGGGAGTGCAATTGCCCTGGTGAGTTACCTGGTGCTGAGCGTGTTGGGCACCGCCATCGGCGCCAGCGCCGTCAACCCCATGCAAGCGGGCAACCCCTTGAGTGGGTTCGGCACCGGTGCCGGGATCTGGCTGTTTGTCTCGACCCTGGTCGCTGTTGGCCTCGGCGCCTTTGTGGCCGGCCGCACGGCCCCTGATCGCGGCGGCCTGCACGGCGTACTGACCTGGACCCTCACCACGCTGCTCACCACCTGGCTGCTGGCGGGCTTGGCCGCCAGTGTCGTCGGCACCGCCGGCAATGTGGTGGGCAAAGGCCTGTCGGCTGCCGGCAGCGGCATTGCCGCGGTAGCACCGGGCATTGGCGACAGTGTCAAGCAGCAGTTGAACGAGCAGGGCATCCAGCTGGACTGGAACAGCCTGCAAGGCGAGCTGGATACCTTGCTCAAGCAAAGCGGCAAGCCTGAGCTGGACCCGGCCAACGTCGAACAGAAAACCGACCAGGCCACTGCCGATGGCAAGCGGTCGGCGACCGCCGCAGCCAGCAACCCTGCCCAGGCTGGCGATGCGTTGAAGCAATGGTTCGAACGCGTCAAGGCTTCCGGTGAGCCCGCGCTGAATGCAGCGGACAAAGACGCATTGGTCAATATCGTTGCGGCCCGCACTGGCAAGAGTAAGGAGGAAGCCACCCAGATCGTCGACAACTATGCCCAGGCTTATCAACAAGCCATGCAGAAGGTCGATGAGCTGAAACAGCAGGCCGAGCAGAAAGCCCGTGAAGCCGGCGAAGTGGCGGCCCAACAGCTCTCCCGCGCGGCGTGGAGCACCTTGGCGATGTTGCTGCTGGGCGCAGCGTTGAGCTTCCTGGTGGGGCGCATGGCCCTGACCACGCGTCGAGTGCCGTTGGCTTAACGGGGTTTGCAGCATGGACGCTGCTTTTCACTGGCACCAAACATGCTAGTGTCAGCACTCCAACACCCACCGGCAGTGCCTGGCGATGCGTGATATCTACAGCGTCTTCAACTCCAACGGCGCCTATGAAACCGGGGCCCACGCCCATGACGAGTTCATGCTGATGGTGCCCGAACACGGTTTGCTGCGCTTCAAGGACGAAGACAGCGGGCGCACCACCTCGGTGATCGAACGCCAGTTCGTGTTGGTGCCGCCGCAATGCAGCCATTCCTCATCGTCACTCACCGCCAGCCAGGGCCACCTGGCGTTCTACGTCGACCCTGACTACATGCGCTACGCCCTGCGTGACCTGTCCGGTGACGCCAACCGCCTGCTGCGCGTGCCCACCCTGGGTATCTGGCAAACCTCGGCGCCGCTGCACCATTTGCTGCTGGCGAAAAAGGCCTTCAGCCAACCCGACCCCTATGTCGACCGCCGTCGCCAATTGGCCCAGGCCGATCATTTGCTGCTGCTCGAATGCCTGGCGGTTTCCCTCAGCCAGCCGAGCCTGCAGCGCTCGTCCACCGAACGCCACGGCGCCATGCTGGTGCGCGATGTGAAGGCTTATGTGGAAGGCAACCTTGAGCATGCGCCGGGGCTGGATGAGATTGCGGCAGTGTTCCATATGTCGCGTCGGCACCTGACCCGCCTGTTTGCGTTGCACACCGGTGAGACGGTGTTGGCCTATGTGCAACGGCTGCGCCTGGAACGGGCGCAAACCCTTCTTCGGCATACACGCCTGTCGGTGCTGGAGATCGCCAACAACGTCGGCTACGAATCACCGTCGCACCTGGCCCATGTGTTTCGCCGGGTGTTGGGCATCTCGCCGGATGAATGGCGCCGTAGCTGACACCAGCACAAACCACAATGCGAAGCGAGCCGTTCTTGATCGTGATTTTGATCTGGCTTTTGATCGGGCTTTTGATCTTAGGCGCCCCGTCAAACACGCTGGCCG
>NZ_CP022960.1:5654616-5677071 GCF_002269425.1 Pseudomonas sp. NS1(2017) | reverse complement strand
CACCGCATTCGCGAGCAAGCCCGCTCCCACATTTGAATCGATTTTCAGACTTCTGGCAGAGTGGACCCACCGTCCACCACCAAGGTCTGCCCGGTAACGTAGCTGGCCAGCTCAGATGCCAGGAACAACATGGCCCCGGCAATATCCGCCGCAGCGCCCAGACGCCCAAGTGGCACGCGGCTGGCGATGGTGTCATTCAGCGTCGCATCTCCCAGGTTGCCCATTGCCGGCGTGGCAATCATTCCCGGCTCCACGCCATTGACCCGCACCTTCAACGGCGCCAGTTCCAGCGCCGCATTGCGGATAAACCCGTTGACCCCGGCCTTGGACGCCGCGTAATGGCTGAGGCCCGGGTAACCGACGCGGTTGCCGGTCACCGAAGAGGTCACCAGCACGCAGCCCCGGCCCTGTTCGCGAAACGCCGGCAAGGCCGCCTGGGTCAGCCAGAACAGCGCCGACAGGTTGACCGCCAACGTGCGATGCAGGATGTCCGGGGTAATGTCTTCAAACGCCGTCAGCGGAAAATACCCGGCGTTGTGCACCAGGATATCCAGGCGTGGCAGCCGTTGAACGCACTCAAACACCGCCGTTGATTCGGCCAGGTCGACGCCGACCGCTTCAACCGGATAGCCCTGCGCGGACAACTCAGTCGCCACCGCCGAAGCCTGTTCCCGCTGCCGGTCGGCAATCACCACCCGAGCACCATGCCTGGCAAACGCCTCGACGATGCCCCGGCCGATCCCCTGGGCACCGCCGGTGACCAACACCACTTGCCCGCTGAAATCCAGGTCAGTCATGGGTATTCTCCAAGTGCGCGAACGCCAGGGTTGGCACGTCGACAATGCTGGAACCGCCATCGGCCACCAACGTCGCCCCGGTAATGATCGACGCATCACTGGACGCCAGGAAGCGACACACCGTGGCGATCTCTTCGGCAGTGGCCGCACGGCGCAGCGGCACGTCGGCGCAGACCCGGTCGTATGCCTGCTGCAAGGTGTCGCCATAGGCGTCCATCAACGGCTGCATTTCCGCGTCGGCCATGGGCGTGCGCACCCAGCCGGGGCACACCGCGTTCACTCGCACACCGTGCGGCCCATAGTCCCGCGCCAGCGAGCGATTAAGCCCGAGCAGGGCATGTTTGGCCGTGGTGTAGCCGCACACCTCGGGCCCCGCCGCCAGGGAGGCGATGGAGCCGATCAGCACGATAGTCCCCGCGTTTTCCTGCAACAGTGGCAAGCAGGCGCGGGCGCTATAGAACGCGCTGTCCAGGTTGCTGCGCAGAGCGCTTTCCCAGGTGGCGGGGCTGGTCTGGGTCGCGCTGCCCAGGCCATGCCCGCCGGCACAGGCCAGCAGCACATCGAGGCGTCCATAGTGCTCGCTGATCTGTTGGATAAACCCGTCCCAGGTCTGCGGGCAGGCGGCATCGCCCACCAGGATCAGGCCGCCAGTGTCCTGCGCGACCTGTTCCAATGGCTCTCGGCGCCGCCCGATCAGCACCAGGCGTGCACCTTCTTGGGCATACAAACGGGCACACGCGGCGCCGATGCCCGTGCCGGCGCCGGTGATCACCACCGTGCGCGGCTCAGTCATCGGGATACTCCGTGCGGTTGAGCACCTGGCAATACGAGCTGATGGGGAAGTTCGACAGCGCATCGAAGGACGCGCCCGCATAACCGAAGATCTTGCCGTCGCTGCGGTGCTGCTGCAGGTCGATCAGCACCAGGCCGAGAGTCGGCACGATCTTCTCCTGCCACACGAACAGGTACAGCTGCTCGGCGATCTTGTAGTAATGGCAGCGGTCGGTGTCGCACAGGCCTTGCTCCACGCCCTTGAGGCACTGCCAGGCGTAGAAGCGCTCGTTGAGGTAAATGTGTTCGTAGACTTCGCTGGGGCTGTAGCGGTATCGGTTGCGCAGGCCAACCAGTTCGTCGGTGGGCGCGTGCAGGCAGAGGCCGGCCTGCCACGGGCGGTCGAGGCTGCCGTGGAGGAAGTCGACTTCGACCGAGGTCAGCGGTTTACCGGCGAGGGCGCGGTGATAAAGACCTTCGTGGGTCTCGGCCGGGTCCGGCAGGCGTCCGATCACCGCAGTGAATGAGGCGTTCGGCGTGTCCAGCACCAGGCTGATCGACCAACTCTGCCCGGCCTCATGCTTGATGAAATCCACCAGGTACAGGCCGGGACGAATCGAAGTGGCGCGGTACGCCGCACTGCCGCTGGAGTGGCCGTCGGCAGCGTGCCAGGCCAGGCTGTCCTGCTCGAAGCGGTGCTCGATCTGCCAGCCGTTGGCGAAGTGCAGGGTGAAGGTCTGGCCCGCCAATTCGGCGAGGTTGGGCAGGATAAACGCGTCCGGGGCGAAACCGTCGGCCAGCGCGCCGACGGTGATCCAGTCAGAAGAACTCGTCATGGCAACGCCTCCCTTACACGACGGCAAAGTAGTGTTTGACGAAGCTTTCGCTGACCACTTCCCACAGCACCGGCGTGCCCTTGGTCACGAACCAGCTATCACCGGCCTTGTAGCGTGTGGTTTGGCCGGTGGACTCGTCGGTGAGCAGCACTTCGCCGGTGACCACCGTGGCCTGTTCGGCAAACGGGTAGACCATGCGGAACTTGCCCTGGGTGGTGCCGAAATAGGCGCTGCTGACCGGGTCGGTGGGCGCGCCGAAGGTCATCTTGCCGAAGGCACGCACTTCGCCTTCGAGAATCTGCGAGCCGAGGTCGGCCACGGTGCCCCAGGGGTCGAGTTCCGACAGCTGGATGTTGTGTTTGAGCGTAGTGAGGGTCATGGCAGTTGCTCCTGATGAGTAATGTAGGAGCCCGGCTTGCCGGCGATGGCGTCCTAACGATCGCCATCGCCGGCAAGCCAGCTCCTACAGAGGGACAAAGCGCCCAGGTGGGCGCAGGATTAGCGGCGCCCGTTCCAATAACCGGAAAGTTGGTGCCAGGATTTGCCCGCCGTCAGCAGCAAGGGTCGGATCGCGTCCTTGCCGAGGATGGTCGGGCGATGAATCGAGCTGACCAGGTCATAGCGCGCCGAGCCTTCGCTCATGCCTTCGGCCAGGACCTTGCAGATGATGTGGCTGGGCGTCACGCCGAAGCCGGAATAGCCCTGCACGAAAAACGCGTTGCTGCGCCCCGGCAAGGTACCGATCTGCGGGAACAGGTTGGGGCTGCACGCCATCGGGCCACCCCAGGCCAGGTCGATTTTCACGTCCTTGAGGTAGGGGAAGATCTTCAGCATGAGGTTGCGGTTCCACGCCTTGAGGTCGCCGGGAATGTGCTCCACCAGCGGCGTGGCGGCGCCGAACAGCAGGCGGTTCTCGTTGGTGACGCGGTAGTAGTCGATCACTGGGCGGATGTCGCTGTAGGCCCCGCGAATCGGGCTGATGCGCTGGATCAGTTCCTCGGACAACGGCTCGGTCATCATCTGGAACGCGTAGGTGTTGATGGTCGAGCGGTGCAGCTCCGGCTCCAGCTTGTTGAGGAAACTGTCGCAGGCCCACAGTAACTTGCTGGCGCGTACTGAACCGCGACCGGTGCGCACGGTGATGCGCTCGCCATAGCTGACCTCCAGCGCCGGGCTGTTCTCGAAAATCCGCACGCCATGGCTGGCCAGTGCGGTGGCTTCGCCCAGCAGCAGGTTCAGCGAATGCACGTGCCCGCCGCCCATGTGCAGCAAGGCGCTGCTGTAGGCCTTGGAGCCGATGATCTGCTGCACGTCGGAACCGCCGAGAAAGCGGATCTCGTGCTGGCTGTTGATCGACTTGAAGTCCTTTTCCCAGGCGCGCAGGGTTTTTTCCTGGCGGGCGTTGAAACCCATGTAGCCGTAGCCGTGGCAGAAGTCCGCGTCGATGTTGTACTTGGCGATGCGACTCTTGATGATGTCGGCGCCCAGGTCGCTGATCTCGAACACCTGGCGCAGCCCGTCTTCGCCGACGTCCTTCTTGATCTTCTCCAGGTCATGGCCGATCCCCGCCATGATCTGCCCGCCATTGCGGCCGGTGCCGCCAAAGCCCAGGTAACGCGCCTCAAGCACGACGATATTGGTGATGCCTTTTTCCGCCAGTTCCAAGGCCGTGTTGATGCCGGAAAAACCGCCGCCGATCACCACCACATCGGCGTCGATGTCCTGTTCCAGGGTCGGGAAGCTGAGGTTGTATTTCTTGGTGGCGGTGTAATACGTGGGGGTTTCGATGTTGATCATGGCGCAGCCTGAAAAGGTGAAGGAAGGCTCTAAAGCGGATGCCTCCATTAGGGGCCCTGGCGGGGTGGAAGTCTTGATCCTGCGTGCCCAGGCTTTTGATTCTGCGCGCCATGGGCAGTGCGCTAGACAAGTTATAGCGCGCTCCTGGACTGGGAATGCTAGAGTTTCGTTAAATTATTAACTAAATACGTCGTGACCCTGATCCTATGCTCAAACCTCGCCAGTCCCTGACCCTGACCCTGCTGCAAGCCCGCGAAGCCGCGATGAGTTTCTTCCGTCCGTCCTTGAACGAACACGGCCTGACCGAACAGCAATGGCGGATCATCCGCATCCTTGAACAATACGGTGAGCTGGAGATCTACCAACTGGCCGAACTGGCCTGCATCCTCAAGCCGAGCATGACTGGTGTGCTGGTACGCATGGAAACCGCCGGCATGGTGCATCGGCGCAAAGCCGAGCAGGACCAGCGCCGGGTGCTGGTGACATTGGCCGACAAGGGCAAGGCGAGTTTCGAGTCCATGAGCCAATGCATGGAGGCCAACTACCAGCGTTTGCAGGATCAGTTGGGCGAAGAGAAGTTGCAGACCCTGTTGGGTCTGCTGGATGACTTGAAGAACATCAATATCAAGCGCTGAGGCGATTTTTCGATCACTTCCGATCGACATAGTGGAGTTTGACTAGGCTGATTTTTTTCAGCAGGTCCGAGCTGTATATCCCACCGGCGAGATCGGGGCTGAATTTCAGCAAAAGAGGCATCATCAGCCTCGGTGGGGCTACATCACAAGAAAAGACAGGTTTGCTGGCTCTCACGCTGACGTCTCTTATGCCGTATTTTTCTGCAAGGTTAAAAAAGAGGGTCGTTGCCGGGAGCAGGTTATCCGGCTCCACCACCGTACGAATCGTTTGTCGCTTATTCGTGGGAGCCAGTGGGGGCGTTTTTGGATCCTCAAGTGCTGGAAGAGGGCGGTATGCCATGGAAGGAGGCTGAATGTTTGTCATGAAAGTTACTCACTGTGCATTGAACGTCAGATGATGACGGTGAGTAGATTTTGTTGGCGACTCAGCCGTCTCGGTTCCTATGTATATATGCACAGTTGCAACCGGTTGTTGCCTTATGGGTTGACGTCCACAGGCGTTCTCAGTACACGCTGCTTGTGTGTGTGACAGGGGGCGTGCCTTTGAACTTGCCGGCCAACGCCTGCAACCCGCGCATCAACACCGTGGTATCCACACCGACCGCGACAAACGTCGCGCCCAATTCGATATAGCGCCGCGCCAGGTTTTCATCGGCACTCAGAATCCCAGCCGCCTTGCCCGCCTTCACGATGCGCCCGATGGCGTCTTCAATCGCCGCCTGGACGTCGGGATGCCCAGGATTGCCGCGATGCCCCATCGACGCACTTAAATCCGCCGGGCCTATAAACACACCGTCCACGCCCTCGACGGCGGCAATCTCATCCAGGTTAGCCAGGCCTTCAAGGTTTTCGATCTGCACCAGCAGGCACATTTGTTCATCCGCCTGGTCGAGGTAGCCAGGGATGCTGTTCCAACGTGAAGCCCGCGCCAGTGCACTGCCCACCCCCCGGATCCCTTGAGGCGGATAAAGCATCGCGCGCACCAGTTCGCGGGCCTGGGCGGCGCTTTCGACCATGGGCACCAGCAGGGTCTGGGCGCCGATGTCCAGCAGTTGCTTGATCAACGCACTGTCGCCGATCACCGGGCGAATCAGTGCCTGGCTGGGGTAGGGCGCTACGGCCTGCAACTGGGCGAGCATGCCTTGCAGGTGGTTGGGCGCGTGTTCGCCGTCGATCAGCAGCCAGTCGAAACCGGCGTTGGCGGCCAGTTCGGCGCAATAGGCGTCGGCCAGGCCGAGCCACAGGCCGATCTGTACGTCGCCGTTGCGCAGGCGTTGTTTGAAGCGGTTGACGGGCATGTCCATGGCAATCCTCCAGGGTTCAGACGAAGCGGCAGGCGATCGAGCCGAGCAGGTCGTAGTCGACGTGGAAGGTGTCGCCAGGGCGAGCCGCGACCGGGCGCGTAAACGAGCCGCCGAGAATGATCTGCCCCGGCAGCAGGGTCACGTCATACGGCGCCAGTTTGTTCGCCAGCCAGGCCACGCCTTTGGCCGGGTGGTTGAGCACGGCGGCGGAAACGCCGGATTCCTCGATCACGCCGTTGCGGTACAGCACCGCCGGCACTTTGCGCAGGTCGATCTCGGTGGGGCGCACGGCACGGCCGCCCAGCACCACGCCGGCATTCGCGGCGTTGTCGGAGATGGTGTCGAAAACCTTGCGCGTCGCGTTGGTGTGCGGGTCGACCTGCTGGATACGTGCGTCGATGATCTCCAGCGCCGGGATCACCCATTCGGTGGCGTCGAGCACATCGAACACCGTGCAGTTCGGGCCCTTGAGGGGTTTGCCGAGGATAAACGCCAGCTCCACTTCCACCCGCGGCACGATGAAGCGTTCGAAGGGAATGTCGCTGCCTTCGTCGAAGAACATGTCATCGAGCAGGGCGCCGTAGTCCGGCTCGGTGATGTTTGACGACACCTGCATGGCCCGCGAGGTGAGGCCGATCTTGTGGCCCTTCAACGTGCGGCCGTCCTGGATCTTTTGCGCAACCCAGGCGCGCTGGATGGCGTAGGCGTCTTCAAGGGTGATGTCGGGGTAGTCGAGGGAAAACTGGCGCACCTGTTCGCGGCTGCGTTCGGCGCGGTCCAGGTGGGCAGCGGCCGCAAGAATTTGCTGGGAGTCGAGCATGGCAACGGTCCTTAACGGGGATTGACGATGGCGGCGTGGGTGCGCAGCACCAGCAGGCCGCCGAGGGCGATAAATACAGCGAGTACGTACAGCGCCAGGCTGGCGCTCTGAGTGGCGTCGCGCATCCAGCCGATCAGGTAGGGCGCAAGGAACGCGGCGACGCTGCCGAACGAGCTGATCATGGCGATGCCGGCCGCCTGGGTGGTGTTGGAGAGAAACGCTGGCGGCAGTTGCCAGAACATCGGCAAGGCCGCGCTGGCGCCCATGCCGGCGACCACCAACCCGCCCATCACCAGCAGAGGGTTGCCTGGCGCCAGGCCGGCCACGGCAATGCCGACGGCAGCCATCAGCAGCGGCACGCACAGGTGCCAGCGACGTTCGCGGTGGCGGTCGGACGAACGCCCGCAGCCGATCATGAAGAAACACCCGGCCAGGTACGGCACGGCACTCAGCAGGCCGACCTGGCTGTCGCGGCCGATACCGGCGCCGTGGATCAGCGTGGGCATCCAGAACGCCAGGGTGTTCACCGCCAGCATCACCGCGAAATACACCGCCACCAGCAACCACACCTGCGGGTCGCGCAGGATGCCGCCGAACGAGGTGATGGTCTTGCGCTGTTCTTCACTGCGCAGTTGGGTGTGCAACTGAAGTTTTTGCTCGGCCGTCAACCAGTGCACCGAGTCGAAACCGTCCGGCAACCACTTGAGCACCACCAGCCCGAGCAGCACCACCGGCAGGCCCTCGATCAGGAACATCCACTGCCAGCCGCGCAGGCCGCCCACATCATGGAAGTGTTCGAGGATCGCCCCGGACAACGGCCCGCCCAGCACGCCGGCCATGGGCACGGCGATGGCAAACAACGCGGTGACCTGGGCGCGGCGGCGTGCTGGGTACCAGCGGTTGAGAAACACCAGGATGCCTGGGAAAAAACCGGCCTCGGCCACCCCCAGCAGAAAGCGCAGCACGTAGAAGCCCTTGGCACTTTCTACCCACAGCATGCCGGTGGACAGCAGGCCCCACACCACCATCAGGCTGGCGATCCAGCGGCGGGGGCCGACGCGGTCCAGCGCCATGTTGCTCGGCACGCCAAACAACGCGTAGGCGATAAAGAACAACCCGGCGCCGAAGCCGTACACCGTGTCGCTGAAGTGCAAGTCGCTGCTCATCTGCATCTTGGCGAAGCCGATGTTGATGCGGTCCAGATGGGCGAACAGGTAACACACCAGCAACAGCGGCATCAGGCGCCAGGTCACTGAACGATGGGTGCGGTCATGCTCGGCCAGCACGCGGCTGGCAGTCGATTGGGCTGTGCTCATGATGTTGTACTTTTTGTCTGAGAGGCCGTGAGGGGAGTGACGGGATCTACCCCGTCGGATTGTTCAGGAACGCATGCACATTGTTCTGCTTGAAATTCAGCTGCGGGTGCAACTCGACCATCTCGAACGACAGCGCCAACAAGCGTTGCGCCTGCAGCTCGGCGAAGTGCGTAGTGATCACCGCAAACAACGCCTCGGCTACCGCCTGGCGCGTGGCCAGGTCGCGACCGTGGCCGACCTTGAGGGTCATGTGCACAAAGGCGTAGTCGTGTTTTCCATCGGCCATGCGCCAGGTGTCCAGGCGCACGCCACGGCTGCGGATACCGCCGAGGGGGAACACGCCACTGTCTCCCAGTACGCGGTGGACCTGTTTAAACAGGCCGGGCAGGTCGGCCTGTTGTTCGATGTTGTCGGTGTACTCGGCGATAAAATGCGGCATGGGTTTCTCCCAGGTTTACAGCGGGAAAATCGCGTTGATCTGACCGGTGCCCGAGCTGCCGAATGGCGGCGTGATGATCTCGGCCGGCTTGGCATAATCCGGCCCACCGAGCAGCCCCAGGAGCATGGCGGTGTCGTGCATCTTGCCTTCGCCGAAGCAGTGTTCGGCGTAGTCCGGCAGCATCGCGCAGAACTCCTTGAAGCGGCCTTGCTTCCACATCTCCACCACATGCAGGTCCACCTGCTTGTCGAACTCGCGGGTCCAGTTGTGGATATTTGCCTCGGCCTGGCGGTCATCCGAGAAACGGTGGGACAGCGAACCGGAGGCCAGCACCAGCACCTTGCGGTCGCTCTTCTCGATGGCCCGGCGCACGGCGGCACCAAAGGCAAAGCTGTCTTCGAGGCGATGCCAGGCGCACCACGCGGCGATGGAAATGACTTTGAATTTCTCATCCTCCGGCACACCCATGTGCATGTAGCGCATGGGCACCAGCGTGCCGTATTCCAGCTCCAGGCTCGGGATGTTATGGGCCATGCTGCGCACGCCGGCCGAGTTGGCCTCGGCAGCGATCAGTTCGCCCAGCTCGGGGCAACCGGGGTAGGCGTAGTCCATGTTCTTGATGAAGTGCGGCAGCTCGTTACTGGTGTAGGTGCCCTGGAACTGCTCGCCGCAGTTGACGTGGTAACCACTGTTGACCAGCCAGTGCACGTCGAACACCACCGCCGTGTCGGCGCCCAGTTCGCGGGCGCGCCGGCCGATTTCCTTATGCCCGGCAATCGCCGCTTCGCGACAGCCGTGATGCTTGCCGGGCAGTTCCGACAGGTACATCGACGGTACGTGACAGATCTTCGCCGCCAGGACCACTTCGCCCATGATGATTCTCCAGATTCATTATTTTTGTTGGAGCGCATTACCTGGTGTTACACACCCCAACGCGGGATGTGATGGCTGCCCATGGAAATGCACACGTTCTTGATCTCGGCAAACACTTCAAAGCTGTACTGGCCACCTTCGCGCCCGGTGCCGGAGCCCTTGACCCCGCCGAACGGCTGGCGCAGGTCGCGCACGTTCTGGCTGTTGATAAATACCATGCCGGCTTCAATCCCGCGCGCCAGGCGATGGGCCTTGCCGATGTCCTGGGTCCAGATGTAGGAGGCCAGGCCGTACTCGGTGTCATTGGCCAATTGCAGGGCCTCGGCTTCGTCCTTGAATGGGATCAGGCACACCACCGGGCCGAAGATTTCTTCCTGGGCGATGCGCATCTTGTTGTTCACATCGGCAAATACGGTCGGCTGGATGAACTGGCCTTTGCTTAAATGCGCCGGCAGGTTGGCCGGGCGTTCCAGGCCGCCGGCAAGGAGTGTGGCACCTTCTTCGAGACCAATCCTGATGTAGCCGGTGACCTTGTCGTAATGCGCCTGGGTGATCATCGATCCGACCTGGGTGTTTGGATCCTGCGGGTCACCGACGATCAGGCGTTTGGCGCGCGCCGCGAATTCGGCGATGAACTGCGGGTACACGCTTTCCTGGATAAAGATGCGGCTGCCAGCGGTGCAGCGTTCACCGTTCAGGGAGAAGATGGTGAACAGCGCCGCGTCGAGGGCGCGTTCCAGATCGGCGTCCTCAAAGATCAGCACCGGCGACTTGCCGCCCAGCTCCATGGAGTACTTCTTCAGGCCGGCGGTCTGCATGATCTTCTTGCCGGTGGCGGTGCCGCCGGTAAAGGAAATTGCCCGCACGTCCGGGTGGCGCACCAGCGCATCACCGGCCGTGGCGCCATAGCCCTGGATCACGTTGAGCACGCCGTTGGGGATCCCGGCTTCCACCGCCAGGCGCCCCAGTTCATTGGCGGTCAGCGGCGACAGTTCAGACATCTTTAGCACCGCCGTATTACCCAGTGCCAGGCACGGCGCGGTCTTCCAGGTGGCGGTCATGAACGGCACGTTCCACGGCGACACCAACCCGCACACGCCTACCGGTTGGTAGAGGGTGTAGTTGAGCATCTGGTCGTCCACCGGGTAGCTGTGGCCGTCCATGCGCGTGCAGACTTCGGCGAAGAAGTCGAAGTTGTGCGATGCCCTTGGGATCAACACGTTCTTGGTCTGATGGATCGGCAGGCCGGTGTCGAGGGTTTCCAGCTCGGCCAGGTGCGGCACGTTCTGTTCGATCAATTCACCGAGCTTGCGCATCAGGCGTGCGCGCTCCTTGGCCGGCGTATTAGCCCACTTGGGGAAGGCTTCCTTGGCTGCCGCCACGGCCAACGCGACTTCCTCGGCACCGCCGCTGGCAACCTCACCAATCGCCTCGCCGGTGGCCGGGTTGTAGTTGATGAAGGTGTCTTTGCTTTCGACCTCGCGGCCGTTGATCCAGTGTTTGATCATGCTGCTTACGCCTCTTTCCGGGCAGAGAAGAACTCCGCCTCGCTGACAATTCGGTTGACCAGGCGGCCCACGCCTTCGACTTCCACCACCACTTCATCGCCGGGCACCACATCGGCCAGGCCCTCGGGCGTGCCGGTGGCGATCATGTCGCCCGGTTGCAGGGTCATGAAGCTGGACAGGTATTCGATGAGATAGGGGATGTCGAAAATCATGTCGCGGGTGCTGCCTTCCTGGCGCAGTTCACCATTGATCCAGGTACGCAGGGTCAGGTTGCCTGGGTTGGGCACATCGGCCACGTCGACGATCCACGGGCCGACCGGGGTGGTGGCGTCGCGGTTTTTCACGCGCAGGTTGGGGCGGTAGTAGTTTTCCAGGTAGTCGCGGATCGCGTAGTCGTTGCACACCGTGTAGCCGGCCAGGTAGTCCAGGGCGTCGGCACGTTTGACGTTGCGCGCGGCCTTGCCGATGACCGCCACCAGCTCACACTCGTAGTGCATGTAGGCGACGTTGTCCGGGCGCCAGGTGACCTGGCGGTGGCCGGCGTAGGTGCCGACGGACTTGATGAACGCCAGTGGTTCGGTCGGTGGCGTAAAGGCCAGTTCGGCGGCGTGGTCGGCGTAGTTCAGGCCGAGGGCGAACATGTTGCCGGTGGCCGGGGGCAGCCACTCGACCTGATCTTCCGCGAGCAGGCGACCGTCGTCCAGGCGCACGGCATTGTCGGCTTCGACCGTTACGGCGTGGATTTTATCTTCATAGCGGATGCGGGCGCGTTTCATGCTGGGGTCTCCGTCTGGATATGGCTGGTCAGGCGACCCACGCCACTGATCTCGACTTCAACGGTGTCGCCCGGCACCACATCCACGCGGCCTTCGGGCGTGCCGGTGATCAGCACGTCGCCGGGGTGCAGGGTCATGAACTCGCTGATCTCGGCGATCAATAGCGGGATGTCCCGCACCCAATTCGCGGTGGAGTTTTCCTGGCGCAGTTCGCCGTTGACCCACAGCTTTAGGCTCAGTTGGTTGGGGTTGCCCACCTGGTCCCGTGGCACGAACGCCGGCCCCAGCGCGCAGAACCCATCGCGACATTTGGCTTTGACGGCGGGGCGGTAGTAGCTGTCTTCCGGCAGGCTGAATTCGTTGACCACCACATAACCGGCCACATGGGCCATGGCATTGTCCAGGCTGACGCGGCTGGCACGCTGGCCGATCACCACGCCCAATGCCGGGCCGGGTTGCAGGCGTTCGCCCTGAGGGTGCAGCACCACCGCATCGTGCTGGTTGCGCGTATTCGGGGTCTTGATAAACAGCACCGGCTTGGTCGGCGGCTTCTGGTAGGGCGCCTGCTGGAAGGCGGCGAGATGCTGGTCCAGCAGGCCCTGGTAGTTCAGCGCAACGCCGAACAGGGTGCCGCTGGCAACATCATGCAGGGTACGGCTCATGCGTTTCTCCTGACGGTGGCGACTGCTGCATAGGCAGTTCGTTAAGTTGTTAACGTTATAATTAATATGTTAACTACCGTCAAGCGTGGCAAAATCCCTGGCATTCAAATAACAACAAGGGGGCAGCGTGCAGCCGATTCCCAATATCAATATCGGGCAGGTCTACGACCAGCGTTACAGCGATGCCGAGGTGCACTACGACAAGCTCGGCAACCTGGCGGGCTTTTTCGGGCGCAACATGCCCGTGCACCGGCATGACCGGTTTTTCCAGGTGCATTACGTGAAAAGTGGCGCGGTGCGGGTGTACTTGGACGACCGCCAGTATGTGGAGTCCGGGCCGATGTTCTTCCTCACGCCGCCCACGGTGCCCCACGCCTTTGTCACCGAGGCGGATGCCGATGGGCACGTGCTGACGGTACGTCAGCAGTTGGTCTGGGGATTGATCGACGCCGACCCCAGCCTGGCGTCCGGCGCTGCCTGTGTGGCGTTGACGGCGGGTGATCAAGGCCTGGATCGATTGTTCGAAGAGTTGAGCGATGAGATCAACGCCGAGCGGGCAGGGCGCGCGGCGGCCCTGGACAGCCTTACGCGGCTGATCATGATCCGCCTGCTGCGGCTGTGCGCCCACTCGTTACCGGCGCGCCCGACCCGCCACGAAGACCTGCGCATCTTTCATCGCTTCAACGAGTTGATCGAGGCGCACTACCTGGAACACTGGCCGCTGGCGCGCTATGCCGAGGGGATTGGCGTGACCGAGGCACGCCTGAATGAGGTGTGCCGGCGCCTGGCCGACCTGCCGTCCAAGCGCCTGATTCTTGAGCGCGTGATGCAGGAAGCCAAGCGCCTGCTGCTGTTCACCGGCAGTTCCGCCAATGAAATCTGCTACCAGCTCGGCTTCAAGGACCCGGCGTATTTCAGCCGGTTTTTCCTTCGGTATGCGCAGGTGACACCGGGGGAGTATCGGCTGCGGCAGTCGGGCTTGCGCTGACCTGCCACGCACCGCCCAGCGCGGTGTACAACTTCACCTCGGCCACCAGCTGTGCCAGGCGGTCGACGATCAGCGCCTGCTGCGAGCTGAACAGCGTACGTTGCGCATCGAGGAAGGTGAGGTTGCTGTCCACGCCGCTGCGGTAGCGGTGTTCGGCCAGGTTGTAATACTGCTGGTTGGCCGCGACGAAATCCCGTTGCGCCTCCAGTTGGTCGGTATAGGTCTGCCGCGCCGCGAGGCCATCGGCGACTTCCTGGAAGGCGGTCTGGATAGATTTTTCGTACTGCGCCACCGTGATGTCCTTTTGCAGCTTGGCGTAGTCGAGGCTGGCGCGCAGGCTGCCGGCGTTGAAGATCGGCAGGTTGATCTGCGGCTGGAACGTCCAACTGCCGGAGCCGGCCTTGAACAGCCCTGACAGTTCCGTACTGGCGGTGCCGGCGTTGGCAGTGAGGCTCACTGACGGGAAAAACGCAGCGCGTGCGGCGCCGATATTGGCATTGGCGGCGCGCAGTTGGTACTCGGCCTGGAGGATATCCGGACGGCGTTGCAGCAGGTCCGAAGGCAGGCCGGCTGGCACCCTTGCGACTAAGTCATCCGCCAGCGGGCGCGACGGCAGTTGTTCGTCCACCGGGCCACCCACCAGCAGGGCCAGACTGTTGAGGTCCTGGGCGACCTGGCGCTCATAACGGGCCACGCTGACGCGGGTGCTTTCGACGCTGGTACTGGCTTGCACCACATCCAGTGCCGACGCCTTGCCGGCGGTTTTGCTGCCGCGGGTGAGGCGCAGGCTGTGTTCGTTGGCCACCAGGGTCTGGCGGGCCAGGGCCAGCAGTTCTTGGTCGGCGCGCCAGGTCAGGTAGGCATTGGCGACATTGGCGACCAGGCTCAACTGCGCGCTGCGCCGCGCCTCTTCGGTACCGAGGTAGGTGAGCATCGCCTGTTCGCTGAGGCTGCGGATGCGGCCGAACAGATCCAGTTCATAGGCGCTGATGCCCAGGGTCGCGGAATAGCTCGACGTGATGGCAGGCTTGCCCGTGCCGGTCACATCCCCCGGCAAACGCCGACGCTGACCGGCTCCGGTGGCAGAAACGGCCGGGAACAGGTCTGCACGCTGGATGCGGTATTGCGCCTGGAACGCCTCGACGTTCAGCGCCGCCACCCGCAGATCGCGGTTGTTGACCAAGGCCTCGCCAATCAACCGTTGCAACGCCGGGTCATGAAACAACTGCTGCCAGTCCGACGTGCCGGCCTGTGCCAGCGCGTACACCCCTTGCTGGGGATACTGCGCCGGCACGGGCGCCTCAGGCCGGTGATAATCCGGGATCAACGAGCAGCCGCCAAGCAGCCCTGCCATCGCGAATGCGCTCAATTTATTCATCAGGCGCCAACCATCCATTTGGCCAGGCCATGTCGGCCACTCACGCCCAGCTTGGCCGCGGCGCGCTTGAGGTAAGTTTCGATGGAGCTGTTCTTCACGCTGAGTTTTTCCGCCATTTGCGGCACGGTGCCACCGGTCAGCAGGCCCAGACACACCTCTTGTTCGCGTGCCGACAGGGTGATTTCACCGAGGGACAGGCGCTTGTAGAACTCACGCTGCAATTGGGATTGCTCCAGCAAGGTGTGGGCCGGTTCGGCCGCGGGTTGGGGCGCCTGGCGCAGGCTCTGGGCATGGCACTCGATCAACGGCAGCAGGGTGTCCGACAGGCACTTGAGAAACGACAGCTCGGCCAGGGAAAACCCGCGATGGTTGGGTGGGCGATAAAACGAAATCACACAGCGCCGGTTACCCTGACGCGACACAAGGTTGCACTGGTGCGAGGTGCCCCGCGGGAACACGCTCTTGGCCTTGGCCTTCAACTGAATTAGCAGTGGGTCCTGCATGCCGAGCATTTCCCGCAGCAACGGGTGGTCGTCCATGGAGTTCAGCACCAGCGGCGGCAGGTCCTGGGTCTGGCCGGCGCTGCCGAGCAGCTTGATATCGAGCACGCGGTCACGCAGCGCGTCGAGGGTCCATTCACTGAGGTCCACCAGGTGGATCGGCACCCACTTGTCCACCAGGTGCAGCATGTGTGCGGCGAAGTCCGCGTGGCCACTGCTGGCAATCAACTCGCCCATTTCGGCATAGAAATTCGGGCTTTGCGGGTTGGCAATACTGCTGGTCAAACTCATAGCCATCTCATCCTTGATGTCGAAAACCGTCAACAGACTCTCTGGGCTTCTGCGGGGGCGATCCGTTGCTCACACACCAGAGTCGGTAGTCGAGATTGTATTTAGCCAGGGGATTCGTCCTACGTATGTAGCGGAAACGAGGGACACAACCTGCCATAAAAACCACGTCATTAATTCGACGTTTCTGAGAGGCAATTCCGGCCTAGAAAAACCATAAGAGGTTTTTGGAGTTAGTTAACTATCTGATAAATAACAAAAACAATTAATTTTTAAAACAATCAATGAGCTCTGGCAGCGGTCAGGGATAGCCAATTTCCTACACAGCTTTAATCGTTTCAGCAATGAACCCTCAGCCAAGCCTGTTCCATCCATTTGGATGTCCGGGTTTAGGGTGTCAGACAGCCCCGATCCCTCATGCTCCAATCCGGCCTATTCGTCGTAATGGGCCTCCCTGCGCGGCCAGTGCCTGAACCCCATGAGAAGGATCTTATGAAGCATTCCTCCAGCTTCCCCCTTACTGCCGCCCAACAGGACATCTGGCTCGACCAACTGCGCGTGGGCGATTCGCCGCTGTACAACATCGGCGGCTATGTGGATTTTGCCGGCCCCATCGCGCAAGACCTGATGCAGCGCGCTATCGAGTTATTGGTGATCAAGCACGATGCGTTGCGCACGCAACTGCACACCGACGCCAACGGTTTGCCTCGGCAGACCTTCGCCACCACGTTGCCCGTCGACCTGGCCCTGCATGATGTTGTCGGCGAGCCTGATCCACAGGCCGCCAGCCAGGCGTTGATGCAGGCGCAAATGGCCCTGCCATTCACCCTGCAGGGTGCGCCGCTGTTTCGCTTCTTCCTGGTCAAGCTCGATGACGATCACTATCGCCTCGGCACCCAGGCCCACCACCTGATCCTCGATGGCTGGGGCTTCGGCCAGATGCTGCAATCTCTGGCCCGGCTGTACACCGACCTGCAGCAAGGCCGGCAACCGGAGCCGTTGGCGCCGTCCTATATCGACTTCATCGACGCGGATGAGCGCTACCACGCCTCGGCCCGCTATGCCCGCGACCGTGGGTATTGGCTGGGCAAATACCAGGTGCTGCCGGAGCCATTACTGACGCCCCGGTATACCGCCAGGATGTCCAGCAATACCTTGGTCCAAGGGTTTCCGGTGGCGCTGCTCAACCGTATGGAGCAAGTGGCCCACCGGTACCAGGCCTCGGCATTTCATGTGCTACTGGCGGCGATGTATGTGTATTTCACGCGCACCGCCCAGCGCCAGGAGTGGGTGGTGGGGCTGCCGATTCTCAACCGCTCCAATGCGCGTTTTCGTTCCACCGTCGGGCTGTTCACCCAGGTCAGCGCCGTGCGTTTGCAGTTCGATGAGCAGTTGCCATTCAGCGCCGTGGTGCGTGGGGTGCGTGATCAGCTCAAGCAGGACTTCCGGCACCAACGTTTTCCCCTGAGTGAGATGAACCGTGAGCTGGGCCTGCGCCGCACTGATCGCAGTCAGTTGTTCGACCTTTCAGTGTCCTTCGAGCAGGACGACCATGAACTGCGCTATGGCACCACCGAGGCCCGAGCGGTCAAGGTGTCCAACCACCATGAGCCGTTGCCGCTGGCGATCCACCTGCGCAGCAACCGCTACCAGGACACCGCGTGCCTGCATTGCGTCTACAACGAAGCGTACTTCCAGCACGATGAAGTACTCGCCCTGGCGCAGCGCTTTACCTGGCTGCTGGAGCAAGGGTTGGAGGACGTCGCGCTGAAGATCAGTGATTTCTCCCTGGTGACGCCCGCCGAACAGGCCCAGCTGCAACACTGGAACGCCACCGCCCAGCCCAACGCACCGCTGCAAACCGTGCATGGCCGCATCGAAGCCCAGGCTGCACGTACGCCGGACGCCGTGGCGGCGGTGTACCAAGGCCGGCAGTTGAGCTACGCGCAGCTCAATCAGCAGGCCAATGCGCTGGCCCATCAACTGCTGGAACGTGGTGTACAACCGGACGACCGCGTGGTGATCCTGGCGCGGCGCGGGTTGGAGACGTTGGTGGGGTTGCTGGCGATCCTCAAATCGGGCGCCTGCTACGTGCCGGTCGACCCGGCCCATCCCGCCGAGCGCCTGAACTATTTGCTGCAAGACAGCGATCCGGTGGTGGTGCTCACCCAGCACGATTTGCTGCCGCGTTTGCCTGCACTGGAGGTGCCGGTGATCCAGCTGGATCGCCCGACCTTCCACCTGGGCACCAATCCCCGCGTGCCGGTCAGCGCCGCCAACCTCGCCTATGTGATCTACACCTCAGGCTCCACCGGCCTGCCCAAGGGCGTGATGGTCGAGCATCACACGGTCTCGAACCTGGTGGACTGGCATTGCCAGGCCTTCGACCTGCACGCCGGCAGCCACACCGCCAGTGTCGCCGGCTTCGGGTTTGACGCGATGGCCTGGGAAATCTGGCCTGCGCTGTGCGTGGGCGCCACCGTGCACCTGCCGCCGGCTCATGACGGCGCCGAAGATATCGACGCGCTGCTCCGTTGGTGGCAGGCGCAGCCGCTGCAGGTGTGCTTCCTGCCGACGCCCGTGGCCGAGTACGCTTTCAGCCAGGGCCTGCAACACCCGACCCTGCGCACCCTGCTGATCGGCGGCGACCGATTGCGCTCTTTCACCCAGGCGCAGTCCTTTGCGGTGATCAACAACTACGGCCCCACCGAAGCCACGGTGGTCGCCACCTCCGGTCCCATGGAAGTAGGCCAGCCATTGCACATCGGCGCGCCCATCGCCAATGCGACGGTGTACTTGCTGGATGAACAGCAACGCCCGGTGCCCATCGGTGTACCGGGGGAGCTGTACGTCGGCGGCAAAGGTGTCGCACGGGGTTATCTCAATCGCCCCGAGCTCAGTGCCGAACGCTTCCTTGACGACCCGTTTATCGAAGGCCGCATGTACCGCACCGGCGACCTAGCGCGCTGGCTGCCGGAGGGCAACCTTGAATACCTGGGGCGCAATGACGATCAGGTGAAAATCCGTGGTGTACGCATCGAACTGGGCGAAATCGAATCCGCCCTGGCCACTCATCCGCACGTGCAGGAGGCGGTGGTGCAGTCACGCGATGGGCAACTGTTCGCCTGGTTTGTCCCCCGCGAAGCGCTGCAGATCGAAGCCCTGCGCACCCACCTGCAGGCCTCGCTGCCCGACTACATGCTGCCCGCCGCCTACACGCAACTGGATGCGCTGCCCCTGACCGCCAACGGCAAGCTCGACCGCAAGGCATTGCCCGCGCCGACCCAGGATGCCTTCGTCACGCGCCTGTATGAAGCCCCGCACGCCGGGGTGGAGTCCCTGTTGGCGCAACTCTGGGCCGAGCTGTTGCAGGTGCAGCAGATCGGGCGTCACGACCACTTTTTCGAACTCGGCGGGCATTCGTTGCTGGCCGTGCAATTGGTGCAGCGCATGCGCCAGGTCGGGCTGCGTGCCGATGTGCAGGTGCTGTTCGGCCAGCCGACCCTGGCGGCCTTGGCGGCGGCCAGTGAATACGGCGAGGTGGACGAACCTCACCTGGCCGAGCTGGATCCTGAGAACCTGGCGCGCATTGTCGCGAGCATTCCCGGCGGCGCGGCCAACGTGCAGGACGTCTACCCGCTGGCGCCGTTGCAGGAGGGCTTGCTCTACCATCACATCACCGACGAGCGCGATCCGTATCAGCAACAGGCGTTGTTCAGTTTTGCCCGGCGCGAGCAGTTGGACGCATTTGCCCAGGCCCTGCAACAGGTGATCAATCGCCACGATATCCTGCGCACCAGCCTGGTGTGGGATGCGCTTGAGCAGCCGATGCAAGTGGTGTGGCGCGCGGCGCTGTTACGCGTTGAACCGTTGCGCGAGGGCTATTTACCGCTGGATTTGCGCCAGGCGCCACTCATGGCCCTGGACTATGCCGAAGAACCGCAGCACCAACGCTGGATCGCTCGTCTGCGCTTCCATCACCTGGTCAACGACGCCACCTCCACCACAATCCTGATGCAGGAACTCCGCGCCCATTTGCTCGGCCAGCAGGCACAACTACCGGTGCCGGTGCCGTATCGCACTGTGGTGACGCAAGCCCGTTCGCCGGCACGTCAGGCCGGGCATGAGGCGTTCTTTCGCGAGCAACTGGGTGATATCGACGAGCCGACGCTGGCCTTCGGACTACAGGAACGCCAGGCGGATCGGGCGCACACCGATGAAGCCGAACGCGCCCTGAGCGACCGGCTCAATCAGCGCCTGCGTGCCCAGGCGCGCGGGTTGGGCGTGAGCGCGGCCAGCCTGTTCCATCTGGCCTGGGCCCAGGTGCTCAGCCGCGTGGCGGGGCGCGATGACGTGGTATTCGGCACCGTGTTGCTCGGCCGTTTGCAAGCGGGCGAGGGCGCCGACCGGGCCCTGGGCATGTTCATCAACACGCTGCCGCTGCGCGTGCGCCTTGCCGGTAAAAACGTGGCTGATGCCCTGCGCGATACTCACGCCCAGCTCAGTGCATTACTCGCCCATGAGCAAGCCTCCCTTGCGTTGGCTCAGCGTTGCAGCAGCGCGTCACCGCTCTTCAACAGCCTGCTCAATTACCGGCACACCGATGCCGAGCGCGACTTGACCCTGGTGCCGGGCATCGCCTTACTCAGCAGTGAAGACATTCTCAGCTACCCGCTGATGCTGACCGTGGATGACACCGCCAGTGGCTTCCAGATCAAGGCCAAGGCCCCACGTCAGGTCGGCGCCGAGCGTCTGTTGGATTACCTCGAAACCGTGCTGATCAACCTGGCGGACACGCTGGAGCAGGCACCGCAAACACTACTGCGTGAAATTCGGGTTCTGCCCGCCAGCGAGTTGAACACCTTGCTGGTGGACTTCAACGCCACTGAAACCGCATACCCCGAAACCCTCACCGTGCAGGCTCTGTTCGAAGCTCACGCGCGGCACATTCCCCACGCCGTGGCGGTGCAGGCCGGCGAGTTGCAACTGACCTACCGCGAGCTCAACGAACGCGCCAATCAACTGGCCTTCCACCTGCGCGAACGCGGGGTGCAACCGGACGCCCGCGTGGCGCTGTGCGTCGAGCGCGGGCTGGATCTGGTAGTGGGCTTGCTGGCGATCCTCAAGGCCGGCGGCGCCTATGTGCCGCTGGACCCAGGCTACCCGCGCGAGCGCCTGGCCTACATGCTCCACGACAGCCAACCGGTTGCATTGCTGGTGCACGGGGCAACCCGCGACTTGCCGGGTGAGGTGTCGATCCCGGTGATCGACTTCGACCACTGCGCCTGGAGCCAGGCACCCATCGGCAATCCGTTGGTGCCGGGCTTGAGCGTCGCCAACCTGGCCTACGTGATGTACACCTCGGGCTCCACCGGTACGCCCAAAGGCGTGATGATCGAGCATCGGGGCCTTGGTAACCTGATGCATTGGGGCTCGCAGTTGTGCCCCAACGCCGAGGGCGGCGCGCTGTTGCAACGGGCGCCCTTCAGCTTCGACGGCTCGGTATGGGAGCTGTTCTGGCCACTCACCAACGGCATGCGGTTGGTGCTCGCCCGGCCGGATGGTCACCGTGAGCCTGCGTACCTGGCGCAGGTGATTCGCGAACAGCAGATCAGCGTGATCAAGTTCGTGCCGGCAATGCTCCAGCAGTTTCTTGAACTGGAAGAATCTGCCCTGTGCACCAGCCTCACTGACGTGCTGTGTGGCGGCGGCGAACTCACCGAAGCCCTGGCCCGTGGCGTGCAGGCGCGCTTGCCCAAGGTGCGCCTGCATAATGTCTACGGGCCTACCGAAGCCACGGTGGACAGCAGCGCCTGGACCCTGGAGCCCGGCGGCCCGGTGCCTGCGCTGCAACTGCCGATTGGCCGGGCGATCAACAACACACGCCTTTATGTACTGGATGAACACGATGCGCCTGTGCCGATGGGGGTTAGTGGGCAGTTGCATATCGGTGGGGTCGGCGTGGCCCGTGGTTATCTGGGGCTGGAGCAGATGACCGCCGAACGGTTTATCGACAGCCCGTTTGTTGACGGCGACCGGCTGTACCGCACGGGTGATCTGGTGCGTTACCTGCCGGACAGCAACCTTGAGTTTCTGGGGCGCAATGACTTCCAGGTCAAACTGCGTGGTGTGCGCTTGGAGCTGGGGGAAATTGAATCACGGTTGATGGCGCATCCGGCGTTGCGGGAAGTGGCGGTATTGATTCGGGATGAGCGTTTGGTTGCCTATTTCACTGTGCGTGGGGAGGCACCGAGCCTGGAAACCCTGCGCGTGCATGTGTTGGAGCAGTTGCCGGAGTACATGGTGCCGGCGGCGTTTGTGCGGTTGGATGAGTTGCCGCTCAACCCTGCTGGCAAGCTTGACCGTAAGGCGTTGCCGGAGCCGGGGTTGGAGTCGGTGGTGAGCCGGGCTTATGAAGCGCCGGTGGGGGAAGTTGAGACAGTGATGGCCGGTATTTGGACTGAGGTGCTGAAGCTTGAGCGGGTGGGGCGGCATGATCATTTCTTTGAGTTGGGGGGGCATTCGTTGTTGGCGGTGAATCTGGTGGCGCGGATGCGCAAGGCGGGGTTGGGGGTGGATGCGCGGACGTTGTTCAGTCATCCGACGTTGGCGCAGTTGGCGGCGCAGACGGCGACGCAGGTGGAGCGGGTGGAGGTTCCTCAGGCGGCCATTCCTCAACTTAACCGGCGTCGCAGGATCTGACGGTGTACATATCCATTTCTGCGGTAAGGGCGGCTATTGGTTCCGCCCTTACGGCGGCTCACTTT
>NZ_CP022960.1:5630350-5654516 GCF_002269425.1 Pseudomonas sp. NS1(2017) | reverse complement strand
GGCCAGCGTGTTTGACGGGGCGCCTCAGATCAAGATCAAGAGCGACTCGCTTCGCATCGTAGATACGCGGTCCTTGTAGGAGCTGGCTTGCCGGCGAAAACGTGAGAACGCCGCGTTCACCCAGATACTCAACGTCATCGTTAACGACCCTCGCCGGCAAGCCAGCTCCTACATTTTCTGATCGCGTTCAGGCAGGGGTAGGCGAAGGTTTCAGGCACGCGATGGAGCGATCCACCGTCGTCTTGGCAATTTCGAGTAAATGCCACACCGCCAGGATCTTGGCCCGCTCGGGGCTGGGCAGCAGCTCGCCGCAATCCAATGCAGTCGCTGAAGCGCTGTCGAGCAAACTGGCGGTGTAGAGCAGGGCGTCTTCGAAGCTGAGGTCTTCGTTGATGGCGTGGAAACCCTGTGAAGGCAGGTAATGGTCAATGGCGCGGTTGAAGGCGGCGCGGTCTTTGGCGGGGTCACAGGGCGGGTCGGGTAGGGCTTTGTTCATGGTGCAACTCCTATTGAGTAAAGGAGCTACCGCCGACGCTGCTAAACGCGGGTGGCAGCTGTACGCGGGTTAGCAGACCGGTCAATAGGAAAACCAGCGCACCCGAAGGTGCCCCGCGCACAGCCACCATAAACGCAGATGTGAACCGTGTGCCCATTGAAGTCAGGCTGCTAAACCCGATCACTGAAATTCAGCGACGGAGCGAAGACTAGCCACCGACCCCGGCAGGCACAAGGCGGCGAGGATTGTCTAGGAAACGTCCTGCAATTAAAAGCGACACGCCTTGCTGGCCCTTTACAAACCATGACCAAATGCCACCAATCCTGCCGCTCACTACTCAACCGCGGCCCCATGGGATTCATGGTTGCCCTGCTGAAAGCATTCATCAAACTGCCGACAAGCGCCTTATAACTCAAAAAAATTTGTCTATGCGATTCAGCTATTGGATTGTTCATGACGTAATGCATTTAATTCGGCACCTAACTCATTGTTGTTCGGAATAAATCAGCGTCGTAAAGCGTTGTAATGAGTCACCGTTCCGCCTTAGAGATGAGCCATGAGCAACCCCGTTGCCCCCGCGCCCCTGATTCGCCTGCTGGGCCTGTGCAAAACCTATGGTGCCCAACGGGCGCTGGATCAGGTCAGCCTGGATATTTATCCGGGCGAGGGCGTGGCGTTGCTTGGCGCCACGGGGGCAGGCAAATCGACCCTGGTTAAAATCCTCAGCGGCACCCTGGCGCCGGACGCCGGTGAACTGTGGGTCGATGGCCAGCGCCAACGTTTCACCTCACCGTTGTCGGCGCGCCGGGTCGGCATCGTGGCTGTGCACCAACGTCCCGACGACGGGATCGCTCCCGGCCTGAGTGTGGCCGAGAACTTGTTGCTCGATGAGCTGGGCCAACCCGATGCCGACTTCTTGCTCAACCGCAAAAACCTGCTGCAACGTGCCGAAGCCATCGCTGCCGGGCTGGGCCTGGAGCTGCCGCTGCAACACCCGGTCGAACGCCTCGGCCAGGCGGACCGCCAACTGCTGGTGCTGGCCCGCGCTTTTGCCCAGCAACCCCGTTTCCTGATCCTCGACGAACCCACCGCGGCCCTGTCGGAAACCGACGCCGAACGCCTGCTTGGCTTGATCGACAGCCAGCGCGTACGGGGTGTGGCGATCCTCTACATCTCCCAGCGCCTGTCGGACCTGCAACGGGTCACCAACCGCGCGATTGTGTTGCAGGAAGGACGGCTGACCAGTGACCTCAACACCCGGCACTTGCCAAGTGCCGCATACACCTTGTTCGGTGATGTGGCCGAGCAGCCGGCAGTGATACCGGACAAGACCCTGCCGGTGCCGTTCCTGGAGCGGTTTACCCGTGCTGGGTTTATTCGCAATCGGGCGGAGGGGCGGGCGGTGCAGGAGCAGGTCGCAGGGTTGCGAGTGGGCACGGACGAGGCCGGTGTGCCGCGCAAAAGTGGGATCAATCCGCAGAGTTGATTTGCAGGCGTGGGCGCACATCCATCAAACTGACCTGCCCCGTCGCCTCTCGAGAATCTCGACATGCCTGACACATTGTTACCGCTGGCCTTGCCTGGCGTTGCGCTGAGGCGCTGGCGCCTGCTGCACCGCGTCAAGCAATCCCATGCCGCGCAGGTGTTCGGTGTGACCCAATCGACCATTTCCCGCTGGGAAAGCGGCGTGCAGGCCATGGACCCGGTGGCGCACAAACAGCTTGAGCAACTGCTGGCCGCTCGCCTCGACGCCGCCGCCGATCACGTCCTGGCCCGGCTGGTCAGCGAGAGCTCACGGCCCATGCACCTTGTCTGCGACCTGACCCACCGTCTGCTGGCGTGCTCTCCAAGCCGAGCGGCCGAGTTCACGCGCCCGATCAGTGAGTTGATGGGCTGCTCTCTTTGGCGTTTCGCCACCCCCGAGATCATGCGCAAGGAGCTTGCGCTCAACGCATCCGGATGGCGCGAAACCTTGGCACCCCCCGCCGTGGAGTTTTCCACGGGCGCCAATGACTCGCTGCTCGTGCCTATCAGGCCAGGCGTTTGCCGCTGGACCCGTATCCCCCTCTCGGACGGAACGGCCGCGCGCCTGGTCGAGACACTCTGACGCGGGCGCACGCATATCTTATGCGTGGACGCCGGATAGCCCTGGACCTAGTCTGGCCGCCTGTGCAGTCGCGCAGGCTGTCAGTCGACCGAGCCAGAGAACACCATGGACACCGAAGAGATCAAAGGGCGCCTCGCCTTCATTCGCGAGGCGGAAAAACTCAAGGACGTACTCCGCAGCGCCCACACTACCTCAGGCCGCACCGAAAGCACCGCGGAACATAGCTGGCGCCTGTGCCTGATGGCGATGGTTTTCGAGGATCAATTCAGCCATCTCGACAGGCTCAAACTGCTCAAGATGTGCGTCATCCATGACCTGGGGGAGGCCATCCATGGCGACATTCCGGCCATCCACAAAGCGTCGTTTCCCGACAAGAGCGAGCAAGAGAGAAAAGACCTTCTACACCTGACCCGCGCCCTCGACGGGCCATTGCAAACGCAGATAATGGCGCTGTGGGAGGACTATGAAGCCGCGCAGTCTGCCGAGGCCAAGGCCGTCAAGGCGCTGGACAAACTGGAAACCCTTCTGCAGCACAATCAGGGCAAGAACCCGCCCGATTTCGACTATGGATTCAACCTGACCTACGGCAAGGGCTACACGGATGCCGATCCTTTGTTTGAGCGGCTTCGCGGGCTTATTGATGAGGGGACGCGGGAGAAGATCGACCTGTTGAACCGGTGAAACTTCTGTCTATCGACGCTCTGGCACAAACGCCACGCTCCCATCCTCACGCTTGTGAAACCACCGCTCGCCATTATCCGGCTGGGTGCCAATCACCCGATGATCCTTGCCCAGGTAAGCCAGTGGCGTGGGATCGTCCTTGGCGTACTGCGCGACAATGATCGTGCGTTGCGGATCGAAAGCCTTGCCGCTGGTTTTTTCCAGCCAGGCCAGGAATGCCGCGCTATCGCCCTGGCGCGGGAAGTCCTGGGTTTCGGCCACGTAGTAGAACGGTTTGCCGCCGTTTTGCAGGTACATCGGCACTTTGTTGTCCGCTTCCACCAGCACGAGTTGCCATTGCTCCCACGGCGCGCTTTGCGTCGCTTCGGTTCGCACGTCCTCGGCAAAGCGCGTCACGCCGCCGTTGCTGTTGCTCCAGGGGTAGGCCACGCCGAGTATCAGCAGCATCAGCGCTGCGGCGATGGCAAACCCCTTGAACCAGCGTGACTGGCTGGCCGGTCGTGCCCGCAGGCGTTCGCTGACCCACCAGGCACCGAGCAGTTGGGCGAAGGGCACCAGTGGCAGTACGTAATAGCTGCGGCGGCTGCCGCTGGCAGTAAAGAACACGAACAACAAGCCCAGGCCCCACACCAGCCAGCGCACATTCGGCGGCGTCTGGCGCCAGTGCCGCAGCGCCAGCCACAGGCCGAGCAACCAGCAGGGTACCCAGGGCAGGGTGTAGGCGGGCAGGTAGATCAGGTAGGTGTAGATCGGTCCCATATGGTCAAAAGGGTCGAAAAAGCGCACCACGTTTTCGCGGAACACCAGGGCCAGACCGCTGCTGCCATAGCTGGGGGCACCGTAGACATGGGACAGCACGAAGGGCACGGCATACACCGCCGCCGCGATCAGCAAGGCACACACCAGGCGCAGGTTGAGATGGCGTTTGTAGCGATGTTCCGCCAGCAGGTGTGGTAGCAGCACCAGGCCGGGCAGCACAAAACCGATCAGCCCTTTGAACAGCGATGTCACGGCCAGCAGCAGGAAGAACACGGTATAGCGACCGAGCCGCGTGTCCTCCGGCCCGCGCCAGTACCACCAGACTGCCGCCAGCACGCCACACACCGTCAGCACGTCCGCCGTGGATACGCGCGCCCAGAACAGGAAGTAGAAGGTGGTGGCGAGCATCCAACCGGCAATCAGCCCGGTGCCCTTGCGCAGCAGTTGTTCGCCGATCAGGTAGACCAGCCACACGCTCAGCCAGGCGCCGATCACGGACGGCAAGCGCAGTGACCAGGGACCGAGGCCACCCAGCAAGTGGGCACTGGCGGTGATCAGCCAGTAGGAGGGAAGGGGTTTGTCGTAATACGGTGCGCCCTTGAGGTAGGGGTCGAAGTAGTCGCCGCTCTGCAGCATCTGCAAGGCGATGTTCGCCCAACGGGTTTCCGGGCCCCACAGGTCGCGTGCGCCCAGGCCGGTCAGCAGCAGCAGGGCAGTGACGCCCAGCAACAGCAGCAGGGCGCCGCGTTCGGTCTTGAAGAAAGCCGCCATCACGGCGATTTCGGGTAGATGATCAGTTCGAGGGAGCCCTTGTAGTAGCGTTTGCCTCCCGGCGGCAATTGCCCGGCTTCGCGCATTTCACTGGTGCTGTTGACGCGCATCAGTACGCCGACCGAGCCGAGTTGGCGCTGTTCCTTGAGCCAGTCCTGCACCTCTTCCAACTCCACTTTGCGATGGACCGAGCCTGCGTACTGCAAGCCATAACGCAGCTCGCCCTCGGTGTCGTACAGCGCCACTTCCGGGCGTTTCAGGCGCCAGGCCAGCGCGCTGGCATTCCCCAGTTCATTGCTCAGCAAGGCTTGGGTCTGTTGCAGTTCTTCCAGGTGTTCGAGCACAAACTGGTCGGGCATTTCGTTGTCTGCAATCCACTCCGGCATGCTCGCCGGCAGCAGGATCACCAGCAAGCCGATGCCCAGGGTCGGCATCGCCCACAGCGTCAGCGGGCGGAAGGCTTGCAGCAGGTTGGTGAGGATCCACCCCAGCAACACGATAAACGCCAGGGACAGGCTGAACATCTCCGCATGGCTGTTGCTGTACAGCGGCCGGGCGATCTGCAGGTAGATCAGCACGATCATGGCCGCCATGCCGATCACGAAGTTGAG
Source organism: Pseudomonas sp. NS1(2017) (assembly GCF_002269425.1). Classification (NCBI taxonomy): domain Bacteria; kingdom Pseudomonadati; phylum Pseudomonadota; class Gammaproteobacteria; order Pseudomonadales; family Pseudomonadaceae; genus Pseudomonas; species Pseudomonas sp. NS1(2017). Next base: position 5,649,091 of record NZ_CP022960.1, on the reverse strand, counting down.
CAGGCCGTTGAGGCAGATCATGCGGGCTTTATGCTGGTTGATCAGGCCGACCAGCGTATGTCCCATCAACAAGGCCAGGGGCAGCAGGCACGGCATGATGTAGGTCGGCAGCTTGCCGTTGCTCAGGCTGAAGAAACCCAGCGGCAACAGCAGCCACAGGGCCAGGAAAGCGATCGCCGGCTGGCGCTTTTCCTGCCAGGTCTTGCGCAGGGTACTCGGCAGCAATCCTGCCCAGGGCAGGCAAGCCACCGCGATGATCGGCAGGAAGAACCACCACGGCCGCACGTGCTGTGCGTTGTCGGCGCTGAAGCGGCGGATGTGTTCATTCCAGAAAAAGAAGCGCCAGAAGTCCGGTTCCTGCAGATGGATCGCCAACGCCCAAGGCAGGCACACCAGCAAACACACCAGCATGGCCAGCGGGCCATAGCGCAGCAGTTCGCCCAGGCGGCGTTGCCAGAGCATGTAAGGCACGGCGATCAACACCGGCAACGCCAAGGCCAGGAACCCCTTGGTCAGGAAACCCAGTGCGCAGGCCAGGCCCACGACGGCCCAGGCCCACAGACGACCGCGCACTGTGTGGCTGTCGAGGGCAAACCACAGGGCTACCAGGCTCAGGTTGACCCACAGGGTGAATTGCGGATCCAGGTTGGAGTAGCCCGCTTGCCCGGCCACCAGGCCGAAGCTCAGGTAGAGCAGGGCGCAGGCGAAGCTTTTGCGCGGGTCATTCCACAGGCGGCGGGCGATCAGGTAGGCCAGTAGCACGCTCAAGCCGGAAGTGAGGGCCGAGGCGATGCGCACGCCGAACAGGTTCTGGCCGAACACTGCCTGGCCCAGGGCGATCAACCAATAGCCGCCAGCGGGTTTTTCGAAATAGCGGATGCCCATGAAATGCGGCGCTACCCAGTTGCCGCTCTGGAGCATTTCCTGGCTGATCTGGCCGTAGCGGGTTTCGTCCGGGATCCATAAGCCGTGCAGACCCAGGGGCAACAGGTAAAACGCGACAAAGGCCAGTAATAACAGTGGCAGAGGTTTTAATCGAGTCATGCAAACGTCGCTCCCTGACGTTTAGTTGTGGGGAATTCAAGTAATGAAGTAATAGAAGAAAATGTCACAGTGGTCACTGAATTACAGAAAATAGTCATGATGTCCTTAGTTAAAAGGCGCAACTAAACATGCCAGAACAGGGCTGTCTTTTTGCTGAACAGACGGACAGGAAAGTGTTTAGAATTGTTTTAACGCGGCCGGCCAGTCCGGGCTGTTGACGATGCCCAGCGTCTTGAATTTACCGTTGGGCAATACCTGCACGAACAAGGCGCTGCCGTATTTGGGAAAGGCGGCATGGGGAAAGCCCAGGGTGCTTTCGAAGTCGGCGATGCAGCCGCTGTGGGTGACGAAGACCAGGTTGCGTCCGGGGGTTTTATGGCTGAGCAGTTCTTCGCCCATGGCCGCGCCGCAGACGGCTTGCTGGCCGGAAGTCAGTTCGTTTTTACCGAACATGAAACGTAAGGTCTGGGCGGTGCGGATGGCCGGGCTGGCCAGCACATCGCTGCCGTCCATGCCCAGTGTTTTAAAGGCTTTTCCCAGGGTTTCGGCGTTCTGGCTGCCGTTGATTGTCAGGCCTTCCACAGGGCCCAGGCAGGGGTTGGTCGAGCGGTCGCAACGCTCTTCATGGCGCACCAGCACGATCAGGTCGCCGTCACGCCAGAGGGGCAGCACGTGGGAGGTCAACAGGCGATTGCCGACACCAAGGTCCTTTGGCGAGGCGTGCCAAAGCAGGCTGGCGACCAGCAGCAAACCGACTACGAACATGCCCAGCCACAGCCGTCGCAGGCGCTTGATAAAGGCCCATCGCGAGCGCGGTTTGGTCAGGGTAAGGTCAACCACTTTATTCACCATGGGCAGTGTTGGCAATGTTGTATTAATTAGGCGCAACGTGTTGGCGAATGCCGGTAATGAAACAAGAGGCTGTCACACGGCGGCTGTCTTTTCGCTGAACATTTTGCATGTAAAAAGTTGTGAAGCTTGACAACTAACTAGTTGCCGACAAGTGACGCTTGACCGGTAATTTAAAGAAGGGCGGGTGGGCAGTCGGTGAAATCGATGTGAAAAATTTGCATGACCTGGATCGGCAGCCGTTATTCTCGATTGCCCCCCTCAAACGAGTGTCGTCATGCTGCAGGTGCAAGGTGTGTTCAAAAGCTATGCCACCCCCCAGGGACCGTTGGCGGTACTGGCCGGTGTGGATCTGCATTTGCCCGAGCGCAGCAGCCTGGCATTGATGGGCGAGTCGGGCAGTGGCAAAAGCACCTTGCTGCACCTGGTGGCCGGGCTGGACCGGGTGGACGGTGGCAGCATCCAGGTCGGCGAGCAGCGCCTCGACCAACTCAGTGAAGCGCAGTTGGCCCACTGGCGGCGCACGCAGATCGGGCTGGTGTTCCAGCAGTTCAACCTCATTGGCAGTTTGCGGGTTGAGGACAACCTGGCGTTCCAGGCGCGGTTGGCGGGGCGGTTTGATCCGCAGTGGCAGGCGCAGTTGGTGGAGCGCCTGGGCCTGGGGGATCTGCTCAAGCGTTATCCGGAACAGCTTTCCGGCGGCCAGCAGCAACGGGTCGCGGTGGGGCGCGCGTTGGCGTCACGGCCGGGCCTGTTACTGGCCGACGAGCCCACCGGCAACCTGGACGAAGCCACCAGCGACGAGGTGTTGCAACTGCTGCTGGACCTGCTGCGCGACAGTTCCACCAGCCTGTTGATGGTCACCCATAGCCCGCGTATTGCCGCATGCCTGGACCGGCAGGTGGTGTTGCACCGCGGTCGTGTCGTGCCGGCGAGCGCTGTTTGAAATGGCGGTTTTTTATTGGACCCTGCGCGCGCTGCTCAGCCACTGGCGGCGCCATCCCGTGCAGTTTTTCAGCGTGCTCACCGGTTTGTGGTTGGCCACCGCGCTGCTGATCGGCGTGCAAGCCCTCAACAGCCAGGCACGCGACAGCTATGCCCGCGCCAGCCAGTTGATCGGCGGCGAACCCCAGGCCAGTCTTGGCGCGCCGGACGGGGCGAGCTTTCCCCAAGCAGTCTTTGCCCAGTTGCGCCGAGCCGGCTGGCCGGTGTCGCCTGTGGTTCAAGGGCGGGTGCAGCTAAAGGGGCAGGAAGATGTGCGCCTGCAATTGATGGGCATCGACCCGGTGTCGTTGCCCGGCAGTGGCGCGGTGGCGGGGCAGCGTTTGAGCCAGGCACAGATGCTGGCGTTTTTCGAACCGCCGGGGCGTACCTGGATTGCACCGCAGACCTTGCAGGCCTTGGGGCTGCATGAAGGTCAGCAGCCCACCACCCTGGGCGGTCACACACTGCCGCCGCTGCAAGCCCAGGCCGATATGGCGCCCGGACTGTTGCTCACCGACATCGGCTTTGCCCAGCCTGTGCTGGAAATGCCTGAGCGCCTGTCGCGGATGTTGGTGGATAAAAATTTCGCCGCCGGCCAGCCCACGCCACCCGCTGGGCTGCAACTCAAGCAGGGCGAGGACAATAACCTCGCGCGTCTCACCGAAAGCTTTCACCTGAACCTCGATGCATTGGGCTTTCTGTCCTTTGTGGTCGGGCTGTTTATTGTGCACGCCGCCATTGGTCTTGCCTTGGAGCAACGACGCGGGCTGTTGCGCACCTTGCGTGCCTGCGGTGTCAGTGTGCGTCTGTTGACCGTCAGCCTGGGCGTCGAACTCGGTGTGCTTTCGTTGCTGGGTGGCGTGCTGGGCGTGGCCAGCGGCTACCTGCTGGCCAGTCTGTTGCTGCCGGATGTCGCCGCCAGCCTGCGTGGTTTGTATGGTGCCGAGGTGCCGGGTCAATTGAGCCTGAGCCCTTGGTGGTGGGGTGCGGGGTTGGGCTTGAGTTTGCTCGGCGCGTTGCTGGCGGGTGCCAGCAGCCTGTGGCGGGCGGCGCGCTTGCCCTTGTTGGCGCTGGCCAATGCGCAGGCCTGGCATGAGGCCCATGGGCGTTGGTTACGGCGTCAAGGGTGGGTGGCCGGTGCCGCGCTGGTGATCGCCGTGCTGGCGCTGTGGTTCGGTCATAGCCTGGCTGTCGGCTTCGTGCTGATGGCTGCGTTACTGCTCGGCGCGGCCCTGGGGTTGCCGGTGGTGCTCAATGCTTTGCTCAAGGCTGTTCTGGGACGCAGCCGCTCGGTGCTGGGCCAGTGGTTTCTGGCTGATTGCCGTCAGCAATTGCCGGCGTTGAGCCTGGCCCTGATGGCGCTGCTGTTGGCCCTGGCCGCGAATATCGGGGCAGGTTCCATGACCTCGGGGTTTCGTCATACGTTCAACAACTGGCTGGAGCAGCGTCTGACTGCCGAGCTGTACCTCAACCCACAAAACCCGGCTCAGGCCGAGCAACTGAGCCTATGGTTGACGCAACAACCGCGGGTGCAGGCGGTGCTGCCCACCTGGCAAGTCGCGGTGCAATTGCAGGGCTGGCCGGCGGATCTGTTTGGCGTGGTCGACGACCCGACTTATCGCCAGCATTGGCCGCTGTTGGAGGCGTCGAGTGAGCCGTGGGACCAGTTGCAGCAAGGGGACACCTTGATGCTCAGCGAGCAACTGGCACGCAGGCTCGCGGTGAAGTTGGGCGATAGCGTGAGTATCCCGACGCCCCAAGGCATGTGGGCGCCCAAGGTGGTGGGGATCTACGCCGATTACGGCAACCCGAAGGGCCATTTACTGGTCAATTCCCAGCACCTGCTGACCCATTGGCCGACGCTGTCACCGGCGCGTTTCAACCTGCGTGTGGCACCTTCGGATGTGGCGTTGCTGACCCGTGAGGTGCAGCGCGCCTTTGCCCTGGACGACAGCCGTATCGTCGATCAACAGCAGCTCAAGGGCTGGTCGAGCCAGGTGTTCGAACGCACCTTTGCCGCCACCGCCGCATTGAACAGCCTGACGCTGGGCGTGGCCGGTGTGGCGCTGTTCATCAGCCTGTTGACCCAGAGCCAGAGTCGCCTCGGCCAACTCGCACCGTTGTGGGCATTGGGCGTCACGCGTCGGCAATTGATGCTGCTCAACCTCGGCCAGACCTGGCTGCTGGCGGTGCTCACGTTGGTGTTGGCCTTGCCGCTTGGCCTGCTGTTGGCCTGGTGCCTGGACGCGGTGATCAATGTGCAGGCCTTTGGTTGGCGCCTGCCGCTGCAGGTGTTCCCGTGGCAACTCGCGCAGTTGCTCGGCTTGGCGATGCTCGCGACCTTGCTGGCCTCGGCGTGGCCGTTGTGGCAGTTGTACCGCAGCCGTCCGGCGGATTTGTTGAGGACGTTTGCCAATGAAGATTAAGTGGCTGTTGTGGATGTGCTGCTTACTGGTCGCTTGCGACAAAGTCCCCGCGCCACCAGAAAGCTTCGCCGGCCTGGGCAGTGACGCGGCGGACTTTGCCCAAGTGGTGCCCGGCAAAGTGTTCAGTTTTCCCGAGGACCATGGCCCCCATCCGGGCTTTCGCATCGAGTGGTGGTATGTCACCGCCAACCTCAAGGACGCGCAGGGCAATGTCTTCGGCGTGCAGTGGACGTTGTTCCGCAATGCGCTCAAGGCCGGGCCGACCGAGGCGGGCTGGCGTGATTCGACGATCTGGCTTGGCCACGCCGCCGTGACATCCGCCACTCACCACTATGCCGCCGAACGCTTTGCGCGCGGCGGCGTGGGCCAGGCCGGAGCCCAGGCGCAGCCGTTCAATGCCTGGATCGACGATTGGAATTTCGTCACCCTCCCTGGCGCCGCGAGCAGCTTGGCCGACATGCAACTCAAGGCCAGCGGTGCGCAATTCGCCTATGACCTGCACCTGACCTCCAATCGCCCATTGGTATTGCAGGGTGATGAGGGCTACAGCCGCAAGTCCGACCAGGGCCAGGCGTCGTATTACTACAGCCAGCCGTTTTTCAGGGCCAGTGGCAGCATCACTATCGATGGCAAGGTCTATCAAGTCACCGGCCCGGCCTGGCTCGACCGCGAGTGGAGCAGCCAACCGCTGAGCGCGGACCAGACCGGCTGGGACTGGTTTTCCCTGCACCTGGACCGGGGCGAGCAGTTGATGCTGTTTCGGGTACGGCAAGCCAATGGCGCGGGGTATCTCACGGGGACCTGGATCGACGCGCAAGGCCGGACGCAGACGCTGCACAACGCTGATATCCAACTGGTGCCGTTGGAAACCACTGCGATTGATGGGCGCAAGATTCCTACACGCTGGTCGCTGAAGATCCCTGGCAAACAGCTGGACATCACTACGCAGGCCGTCAACCCGAACGCCTGGATGAACCTGAGTATTCCGTATTGGGAAGGGCCGGTACGGTTTGAGGGTGGTGTGGGTTACCTGGAGATGACGGGATACTAAAAGAAAAAATACTGGACATGCATACAGCATTTGGCTAGATTCCATCCCAGGTGACCGGATGTCACCTGAGCTTCACTTTTTAACTATGGATGGATAAAAAATGAAATCGAAAAAAGCCTTTATGCTGGGCGCGGCCATGGCGGCCTCCTGCTTCGTTTCGGCCTTTGCCCTGGCCGAGCAAACCCCTCAGAAACTCAGCGCCGAAGCGGTCAGGCAGGCCGTGGAAAAAGCGCTCAAATCCGGCGGCACGCTGGACGCGGCGAAGGTGCCGGCCAGCCTCAAGCAAAAACTCCTGGCGGCCAAGACCGGCCAGTCCAAGGCCGTCACCCAGGCGGTCAAATCCGCGCCGTTCAACAGCGTAGTCAGCGAGTTGAAAAAGCCGAACCAGGTCGAGCCGAAAAGCGCTGCCGTCGCCGACTTCGTCCCGCTGTTCCCCACCCTGGATATCAATACTCTCTACACCATCGACGGTGTGGCCCAGGGTGAAGAGTTCGCCTACCACTTCAACCTCCCACAGAACGCGCGGATCCAGGTGCAGTTGGTGAACCAGAGCGCGGGCACCGACATGTCGCTGACCCTGTTCCAGGACGACGGCCAGGGCAACCTGAGCGTGGTGGGATCCTCGGATGCCGCTGGCAATGCCGATGAGTATCTCAACGGCGTGCTACCGGCCGGTGATTACTACTGGTACATGGTCGCCAAGGTCGCCAATAACTCGCAATTCAGCTTTGGCGTGGCGGTGGATACCAATATCGACGCCTACGAACCGAATGACACGCCGCAAACCGCCTTTGTGCTGCCGGACTCGATGAACAAGGTGACCGGTAACCTCGACAACGCCAACGATGTCGATTACTTCGACTTCAAGGCGGTGCGTGGCCAAAGCGTGAGCATGTACCTGGCCGGTGACGCGAACGGCAGTCGCAACCAGTGGATTTTCGATCGTTTTGACGGCGTCAATTGGGTCACCATCCCGGCCGGTTCGACCTCGACCTACCCGAGCGTTACGCCAGGTACTACGGTGAAGGTGCGTGTGCGGGCCAACCCGGCCGTGGTCCAGGATCCGACCAAGCAATACCAATTGAGCCTGGGCTCCACGCCGCGTCTGAACACCTCGGATGTGAAGGGTGACAATATCGTGCGTGTACCTGCATCGATCTTCTGGATGGCGACCCAGGCGGGACGTACAGTGAACTGGACCACCAACTGGTCCGACTCCACAGGCGCACCGCTGTTGGGTGTCACGCCGGTCCTGCGTATCGACAAACGCTTTGAAGGTGCCGAGTTCCACTGGACCGACTTCAAGGCCACCACCAACAGTGCGGGCACATCCCAGGCCAGTTCCGGTATCGGCGACTGCTTCGGCGAGAACCGTGTGCAGTATCCGGACAGCAGCACGGGCGTCACCTACACCTGGGACACCACTTTCAACTTCGGCGGCTGGCGTATCGAGCTGGACGAGTTCCCTGGCGTGGGCGTGGGTGGCGAGAACGTGCCTTACGTGACCTTCGGGCACATCTGCACCCAGAACATCGTTCACTGATTCAACGGTGTGAGTGAGAAGGGGCAGCCTGACGAGGCTGCCCCTTTTTTTTATTCGCCCGCCAATGCCAAGTCCAACGGTAGCCGCGCCATGCTCGTGCCTTTCAATGAGCCCAGGTACAACCAGTTTCCGTACTCCCGTGCGGTGGTGATCGGCGAATAATTCCCCGGGCTGCCATCCTGCAGGTTGGCGATGACCTTACCTTCGGTATCCAAGCCCAGTACGAAGGCTTTGCGTTCGATAGGCTTGGGCACCACCATCAGCGCCCGCACCATCACCTTGCGCAGCAATGGGTAGCCGGCAAAGCTGTCAAGCAACGGATTGCGTGGCGAATACAGCGCCACCCAGAAACGGTCCTGGCCGTTGAAGCTGAGGTTGTCCGGCAGGCCGGGCAGGTTGTCGATAAACAGGTCGTGGGTGCCGGCGCGCTCGCCCTTGAGCCAGTAACGGCTGATGCGGTAGGCGCCGGTTTCATTCACCAGCACGAAGTTTTCATTCGGCCCCAAAGCCACGCCGTTGGCGAATTGCAGTTGGTCCAGCAGCACCTCGGTGCTGCCGTTGCTGAAGTCATAGCGCAGCAGCCGACCGTCGCCGCCATGTTCGATCACCGCTTCGCCGTCCTGCCCGTAACCCCAGCGACTCGACGCATCGCTGAAGTAGGCATAACGCCCGCTCGCGTCCACGGTGACGTCATCGGTGAAACCGAAGGGCAGGCCGTTGGCACTGGTGCTCAACGTCGTGAGTTGGTGTTTGGCATCCAGGGCGAGCAAGCCCTTGATCCCATCGGCAATGATCAGGCGCCCATCCGGGTGCAACGCGAGGCCCAGGGGCCTTCCGCCGGTATTGGCCAATACTTCCAGGCTGCGGCTGTCGGGCGAGGTGCGGATGATGCGCCCGTCATGCAAGCCGCTGATCAAAAAGCCCCGGGCATCCAGCAGCAAGGCCTCGGGCCCGGCAATGTCCTGGGCGCCGATTTTCTGCACGCCCTTGAGGCGCTGGTTCTCCGCATAAGGGCCGCTCTTCATCGACGGCGCCTTGGGTGGCGTCCAGTTTACGGGTTGCACTTTGGTCGGCATCAACAGCAGAAAGGCGACCACCGCCAGAAGCAGTACAAACAGCAGATGACGCAGTTTTTTGGGGCGGGTACTCATGACGATTCCTGGTTGTCGTTGATGCTAGGTTCCCAGTGCAGGGTGCCGAAGAGGTAATCCATCAGGGGAAGGACGATGTTGAAGTTGCGCCCCTGCATCAGTTCACGGCGGTGATGCAGGGCGTGCAGTTGATGCATCTGGCGGATCCACGGCAAGCGCGCCACCGGGTGGTTGGCGGGCAAGTGCTCGCAGGCGTGAAACACTTCGTAAAGTAAATACCCGAGGATCATGCACCCGGCGAACAGCCCGGCGACATTAGGGCTCACTTGCTTGAGCAACCACCAGGCGGGCAGGGTGATTGCCAGGCTGTGCAGCACGATCAGCCAAGGCGGGAACAGGATGACGCGCCAGTCGCGGGGGCTGTCATAGGTCATGTGGCCGGGGGTGAAGAAACTGTGATGATCGCCGGTGTGGCGTGCGTAGAACAGCCGGGCCAAGGCGTGCTTGTGGTGGCCGAGGTGACGGTGCACGAGGTAGATGCAGAGGTTGAAGAACACCAGGGTCAGCGGCACGGTCAGCCATTGCACTGCGCTGATCTGATGCGTGGAAGACCAGGCCAGGGCGATGCACACAAGGCCGTAGCCGAACACGAAACCGGCGTGCAGCCAAGGGTTGTAGCGGGGCGCGACAGAGGCGCGGTAGCGGGCGCGAAAGGTCTCGGTTGGGTGGTCCATGGCGGCTTGCTCGGTGTTTTTTTGTTGGAAAGTGAGCTTAGTTGGCGCCAGGGAATGTGCGAGTTTTGCAGTGACTGGCTTACCCAAAGCGACCAATGGGGGCTTGCACACCCCACATTTCCTTGTTAGCTTCTCGCAAAATGTTAACGATAACATTTGCTCTAACAATAAAAACAAAACAGAGAATCACGCCATGAAAATGCTCCCGAAAACCCTGTGTTTATTGGCTGTAAGCATCACCCTCGGCACTGTCTCCCCAGCATTTGCCGACGCTGCCAAGCCGATCCGCATCGGCGCGTCCTTCCAGGAAATCAACAATCCCTATTTCGTCACCATGAAAAACGCCCTCGAAGAAGCCGGGGCGACCATCGGCGCGAAACTGATCATCACCGACGCCCGTCATGACGTGTCCAAGCAAGTCAGTGACGTCGAAGACATGCTGCAAAAAGGCATCGACATCCTGCTGATCAACCCTACGGATTCGGTCGGCGTGCAATCGGCGGTCAAGTCTGCTCACGCCGCCGGTGTGGTGGTCGTCGCGGTAGACGCCCAGGCCGACGGCCCGCTGGATTCCTTCGTCGGCTCGAAAAACTTCGACGCCGGCTTCCAGGCCTGCGAATACCTGGCCAAGAACATCGGTGACAAAGGCAATATCGCGATCCTCGACGGCATCGCCGTAGTGCCGATCCTGGAGCGCGTACGCGGATGCAAAGAGGCCGTGGCCAAGCACCCGGACATCAAGATTGTCAGCATCCAGAACGGCAAGCAGGAACGTGACCAGGCGCTGACCGTCACCGAAAACATGCTGCAGGCCCAGCCCACCCTCAAAGGCATTTTCAGCGTGAATGACAACGGCTCGCTTGGCGCGCTCTCGGCCATTGAAGCCAGCGGCATGGACGTGAAACTGGTCAGCGTCGACGGCGCGCCGGAAGCGATCAAGGCGATCCAGAAGCCCGGCAGCAAATTTATTGCCACCTCGGCGCAATACCCGCGCGATCAGATCCGCCTGGCCCTGGGCATCGCCCTGGCCAAAAAGTGGGGCTCGCAGGTGCCGGCCACCATCCCGGTGGACATCACCCTGATCGACCAGGCCAAGGCCAAGGATTTCAGCTGGTAAATCACCCAGGCTCCACGTTGTTCGTGGGGCCCAGGTCATCCTTCTGAATATGAGGTCGGCGGTATGAGCAGTCTTCTGAAGTTGGAAAACATCTGTAAGCGCTACCCGGGCGTACAGGCCCTCAAGTCCATCAACCTGCAAGTCGAGCGCGGTGAGATTCATGCCTTGCTCGGCGAAAATGGCGCGGGCAAATCGACGCTGATGAAGATCCTCGGCGGCGTCGAGCATCAAGACGAAGGCCAGATCCTGATCGATGGCCAGGCCCAGCAGTTCGCGACCTATCGCGACGCGATCGCCGCCGGCATCGGCATCGTGTTCCAGGAATTCAGCCTGATTCCCTACCTCACGGCCGTGGAAAACATTTTCCTCGGCCATGAGCTGAGCAACCGCTTCGGGCTGTTGCGCAAGCGTGAAATGGTCGAGGCCAGCGAGGCGTTGTTCAAGCGCCTGGGCGTGACCATCGACCTGCAATGCGCGGTCAGGCACCTGAGCGTGGCCGAACAGCAGTTTGTCGAAATCGCCAAGGCATTGGCCCTGGATGCGCGCCTGCTGGTGCTCGACGAACCCACCGCCACCCTCACGCCCAGCGAGGCCGAGTTGCTGTTCGACATCATGCGTGAACTCAAGCGCCAGGGCGTGGCGGTGATTTTCATCTCCCATCACCTGGAGGAGATTTTCCAGGTGTGCGACCGCATCAGCGTGTTGCGCGACGGCGGCAATGTGGGCGTCACCGATGTGGCTAACAGTGACATCGACCGGCTGGTCGAGATGATGGTCGGGCGCCGCCTGGAATGCAGTTTTCCACCCAAACCGAACACCGAGCGCGGCCCGCTGTTGCTGGAGGTCAAGGACATCCAACTGGTGCGCAACGGCCCGCACAACAGCTTTCAGCTGCACAAAGGCGAGATCCTCGGCTTTGCCGGCCTGGTCGGTTCCGGTCGTACCGAACTGGCCCTGGGCATGATGGGTGCGCTGCCGTCGGTGAGCAAAGACGTGTGGCTGCGCGGCGAGAAAATCACCCTCGACGACCCGGCCCAGGCGCTGGCCCACGGCATCGGCCTGCTCCCGGAAAGCCGCAAGAGCGAAGGGCTGATCACCGACTTCAGCATTCGCGAAAACATCTCGCTGAACAACCTGCCCAAATACCAGAACGCGTCCGGGCTGATCGACAAAAACCGCGAATGCGCCAGCGTCGAAGGCCTGATGAAGCAACTGTCGATCAAGGCCCCCAGCAGTGAAAGCCGGGTGTTCAACCTCAGCGGCGGCAACCAGCAAAAAGTGGTGATCGCCCGTTGGATCAACCATCACTGCGACGTGCTGGTGTTCGACGAACCCACCCGTGGCATCGACGTGGGGGCCAAGGCGCAGATCTACGCGCTGATGCGCAGCCTCACCGAACAAGGCTACGCAATCATCATGATTTCCTCCGAACTGCCGGAAGTCATCGGCATGTGCGACCGCGTCGCCGTGTTCCACAAGGGCGCCATCGTCAAGGTACTCGAAGCGTCTGCCGTCAATCCTCAAGAGGTCATGCGCCATGCAACAGGGGGCTCAAGTGAATACGTCCATTAGGACCGGCGACAGCAGCCGGTTGCGCCTGAACCTGGCGCGGCTGGTGCGCTCGCCGGCGTTTTATCCCTTTGTCGGGCTGGTGGTGGTGACCCTGGTGATGATCCTCGCCAGCGACACCTTCCTCACCGCCAGCAACCTGTCGAACATCGCCCGCCAGGTGTCGATCAACGCGATCATCGCGGTGGGCATGACTTGCGTGATCCTCACCGGTGGCATCGACTTGTCGGTAGGGCCGGTGATGGCCTTATCCGGCACGCTCACGGCCGGGTTGATGGTCGCGGGCCTGCCGCCCGGCCTGGCAATTGGCGCAGGCATGTTGATCGGCGTGGCCTTCGGCATCGGCAATGGCTTGTTTGTGGCCTACCTGCACATGCCGCCGATCATCGTGACGTTGGCGACCATGGGCATCGCCCGTGGCCTGGGCCTGATGTACACCGATGGCTATCCGATTTCCGGGTTGCCGGACTGGTTTGCGTTCTTTGGCCGCGAAAGCCTGTTCGGCATCCAGGTGCCGATCCTGATCATGCTGCTCACCTACCTGGCGGCCTACGTGCTGCTGCAACACACACGCATCGGTCGCTACATCTACGCCATCGGCGGCAATGAAGAAGCGGTGCGGTTGTCCGGCGTGCGTGCGGCGCGTTTCAAGTTGCTGGTGTACGGCATCAGTGGCCTCACGGCGGCGATTGCCGGGCTGGTACTCACCTCACGCCTGATGAGCGGCCAGCCGAATGCCGGTGTGTCGTTCGAGCTGGATGCGATTGCCGCCGTGGTACTCGGCGGCGCCTCGATCGCCGGTGGGCGCGGGGTGATCGTCGGTACGTTGCTCGGCGCCATGTTGCTCGGCGTGTTGAACAACGGCCTGAACATGCTGGGCGTGTCGCCCTATGTCCAGAGCGTGATCAAGGGCGCAATCATTTTGCTGGCGATTTTTATCAGCCGTCAGCGCCACAAATAAATACCTAACAAGAACAGGACCCGACACCATGGACAAGCACACCGAAATGCAAGCCGTCGTCTGCCACGGCCCCAAAGACTACCGCCTGGAACACATTGGCAAACCCCAGGCGCGTGCCAATGAACTGGTGATCCGCATCGCCGCCTGTGGCATCTGCGCCAGTGACTGCAAGTGCCACTCGGGCGCCGCAATGTTCTGGGGCGGCGACAACCCGTGGGTGAAGGCGCCGGTCGTACCGGGGCACGAATTTTTTGGCTATGTGGTGGAAGTGGGCGAGGGCGCCGAAGAGCACTTCGAGGTCGCGGTGGGCGACAAGGTGATCGCCGAGCAGATCGTGCCGTGCGGCAAGTGCCGGTTCTGCAAGTCGGGCAAGTACTGGATGTGCGAAGTGCACAACATCTTCGGCTTCCAGCGTGAAGTCGCCGAAGGCGGCATGGCCCAGTACATGCGTATCCCCAAGACCGCCATCGTGCACAAGATCCCCGAGTCGGTGTCGCTGGAAGACTCGGCGCTGGTGGAACCGATGGCCTGTTCGATCCACACAGTCAACCGTGGCGATGTCCAGCTCGACGACGTGGTGGTGATTGCCGGTGCCGGCACCCTCGGGTTATGCATGGTCCAGGTCGCTGCGTTGAAAACCCCGAAGAAACTGGTGGTGATCGACATGGTCGACGAGCGCCTGGAACTGGCGAAAAAATTCGGTGCCGATGTGGTGATCAACCCGTCGCGCGACAATGCCCGCGAAATCATCAACGGCCTGACCGACAACTACGGCTGTGACGTCTACATCGAAACCACCGGCGTGCCTGCGGGCGTGACCCAGGGCCTGGACCTGATCCGCAAGCTCGGGCGTTTTGTCGAGTTCAGCGTGTTCGGCGCCGAGACCAGCGTCGACTGGTCGATCATCGGCGACCGCAAGGAGCTGGACGTACGCGGCGCCCATCTCGGGCCGTATTGCTACCCGATCGCTATCGACCTGTTCGAACGCGGCTTGGTCACGTCCAAGGGCATCGTCACCCATGACTTCCCATTGGACGACTTTGCCGAAGCCTTCGCGTTGGCCAACTCGACCAAGTCGATCAAGGTGCTGTTAAAGCCGGTGGCCTGAAAATGAACTACGTGATGGGTGTCGATATAGGAACCCAGAGCACCAAGGCGCTGCTGGTGGATGGTCAAGGTACGATCATCGCCCAGCACAGCCAGGGGTATCGCGTGGATACCCCGAAAGTGCGCTGGGCCGAACAATGGCCGCAGGTCTGGCTCGATGCCGTCGAGGCCTGTGTGGCGCAGTGCATGGCCAAGGCCAGCGTGACGGCGCAGCAGGTCAAGGCGTTGTGTATCAGCAGCCTCTACGGCGGCTCGGGGATTGCGGTGGATGCGCAAATCACGCCGCTGCACCCGTGCCTGATCTGGATGGACCGCCGTGCTGGCGAGCAGGTGGCCTGGGTGCGCGAGCAGGTGGACCTGCAGCGGCTGTTCGCGATCACCGGCAACTCGCTGGACAGCTACTACGGCTTCACCAAGATGCTCTGGCTCAAGCAGCACCAGCCCGAGGTGTGGGCCAAGACCCGCTACCTGCTGCCGCCCAACAGCTACATCAACTGGTGCCTCACCGGTGAGTTGGCGGTGGACCATAGCAGCGCGGGCAATATCGGTGGCGTCTACGACGTGAAGGCGCGCGGTTGGTCTGGCGAAATGCTTGATGCGCTGGGCATACCGCAAACCATGATGCCGGAGCGCCTGGTGTATTCCGGGGAAGTCGTCGGTGGGTTGCTGGAGGGTTGGGCTGCGCGTCTGGGCCTGCAGGCGGGCACACCGATTCTGGCCGGTGGCGTCGACGCGGCCATGGCAACGCTGGCCGCAGGGGTGACGCAGCCGGGCAATCACGTGGCAATGATCGGTACCAGCATGTGCTGGGGTTACCTCAACCAGCAAGTGGATGCGCACCATGGTTTGGTGAGCATGCCCCATGTCTACAACGGCCACCGCGACCTGTATATCTTTGGCGGTGCGATCACCGCCGGTGCCTCGGTCAGCTGGTTTCGCGAGCAGTTTTGCCAGGCCGAAGAGCAACAAGCCAAAGCCACCGGCCAGGACAGTTTGGTGCTGCTGGAGCAGCGCGCGATGAACATCCCGGCGGGCAGCGAAGGCCTGTTGTTCCTGCCGTACCTGATGGGCGAGCGCAGCCCGGTGTGGGATGACCGTGCCAGTGGTAGTTTTGTCGGCTTGAACCTCTACCACAGCCGAATTCACCTGTATCGCGCGGTGCTGGAGGGCGTGAGCTTTGCCCTGCGGCACAACATCGAAGCGGGCACCCGCGGCGCGCATTCCCTGGACCCGCGGTTGATCGTGGTGGGCGGTGCAAGCCATTCGGATATGTGGATGCAGATCATCGCCGATGTCACGCGCTACCCGGTGTACACCATTGTCCAGGAGGTGGAAGCGGCGCTGGGTGCGGCGTTGTTGGCGGCGCACACGGTGGGGTTGGTGAGTGATGGGGAGATGGACAAGGGCTGGGTGCAGCTGGAGTTACGGGCTGAGCCCAAGGCGGAAAATGTCGAGGCGTATGACCGCGCGTTTGCCGAGTACCTGAAGCTGTATCCGGCCCTGAAACCGATCATGCACAGCCTGCAGGGGAACTGAATGAACGCAGCCTTCGACTTCACCCACCATCGCATCCTCGTTACCGGCGCCAGCAGTGGCATTGGGCGCGAAATTGCCTTGCAACTGATCGCCAGCGGTGCCGATGTCTTTGCTCTCGGCCGCGACGCCCAAGCCTTGGCCGAACTCGGCTGCCACAGCCTCTGCCTGGACATCGCCGACAGCGTCGCCCTCGACAAGGCCCTGCACGACCTGCCGCCGCTGCATGGCCTGGTCAATTGCGCCGGCATCTCACGCCTGGAGCCGGCTGCCGCCATCAGTGCCGAAGCCTTTGACCAAGTGATGCAGGTCAACGCCCGTGCCGCCGCGCAAGTCGCCAGCCGCGTGGCGGCCAAGATGATCGAAGCACAAATCGCCGGCAGCATCGTCAATGTCTCCAGCCAGGCCTCGCTGGTGGCTCTGGACGATCACCTCGGCTACTGCGCCTCCAAGGCCGCGCTGGATGCGATCACCCGGGTGCAATGCGCCGAGTGGGGGCGTTTTGGGATTCGCGTCAACAGCGTCAACCCCACGGTGACGCTCACGCCGATGGCGGCCATGGCCTGGTCTGAACCGGCCAAGCGCGACCCGGCGCTGTCGGCGATACCCTTGGGGCGCTTTGCCGAAACGGTGGAAGTGGCATTACCGGTGCTGTTCCTGCTGAGTCGCGCCGCCAGCATGATCAGCGGCGTGAGCCTGCCCATCGACGGTGGCTACACCAGCCGCTAGCCGTTTTCCAACTGACCGGCGATCACCACCTTGTCCCGTGGCTTGAACGGGTCTTCCAGGCGGTCGAGCAACAGGCGCACCGCGCTGCTGCCGGCCAAAGACGCATCGTGGGCCACGCAGGCGATGGGCACGCCGAAGATATCGGCGAAGGGCAGGCGGTCGATGCCGCAGATGGTCAGGCTGTCGTGGGCGATGTTGTGCATGCGCAGTGCGCGCAAGGCGCCGAGGGTGATCAACTGGTTGAAGCCCATGATCGCGTCCGGCGCCGAGTGTTCGGCCAGGTAGTCGAGGGTGTGCAGGTAGGACGGCATCAGCGTGTAGTCGCCGGCCTGCACTTCGACCTGCACCTGCGGGTGCCCGGCCAGCACTTCGCGCAGGCCCTTGAGGCGTTCGACGGTGATGCGCGAGTGCTCGGGACCGGTCAGGACCAGCAAGCGTTTGAGGTTCGGGGTCTGTCGCAGCAGGTAGTGCGCGGCCTGGATGCCGCTGTGGTAGTTGTCGAGCACCACGCGGCTGAACGGGCTGTCGTGGATCGTGCGATCGAGCAGCACCACTGGGGTTTTGCCGTTGCCCAGGCGTTCGAGGTAATCGGGCTGGTAGCTCGGTTCATCCGAGACCGGCGACAGGATGATCCCCGCCACGCGGTAGCCCAACAGGGTGTCCACGGCCTTGCTTTCCAGCTCTTCCAGCTCATCGGTGTCCACCAGCATGATGGTGTAGCCGTGCTGTTTGGCCTCGCGGGAAATCGCCTTGATCATTTCGCTGTAGAACGGGTTGTCAACGGAGGCGGTGATCACGCCGATGATCAGGCTTTCACTGCGCTTGAGCCCGCGCGCGAAGGCGTTGGGCACGTAGTCCATCTCCCGCGCCACTTCGAGGATGCGCGCCAGGGTGGCCGGCTTGACCAGGTCGGGTTTGCTCAGTGCGCGGGACACCGTGATGGTGGTCATGCCAACCCGTTTGGCGATGTCGCTGATGGTGACGGACTTCTTCTTGTTCATCGGTCAGGCTGCAAAAGGAAACACCCGCAGGCTAGCATGCGCGGCGCAGATTGTTGCTTCAAATCAGTGGGTCCCAGCGCTGCGACCAGTCGCTTTCGGCCTTGACCACCTCACGCAGCAACCCCAGTGCCTGTTGCAACACCGCCGAATCTCGCGCCCGCGAATACACCAGGTATGTCGGGAAGCTGAATTCCGGCGCCTTGGGCACCCGCTGCATCACGCCGCTGTCCAGGTAACTCTGCACCACGCGGGTGCGGAAATAACCGGCGCCGCCGTTCTCAAGGATGTACTGCAACGCCAGCGGCCCCAGGTTGAAGCTCAATGCGGCACGGGCCTTGTCGGGCAGCGCGGCGTCGTGTTGCTGGCGAAAGCCCGGTCCCCAGTCGATATACACGTAGGGCGCCGGGTTGCTCACCAGTTGCACCAGGATCAGTTTTTCTTCCAGTACCTGTTCCACCTGCAAACCTGGCCAGTATTGCGGTTGGAACACCAATGCAGCGTCGAGTACGCCCAGTTCCAGTTGGCGCAGCAGGTAGTCGCCTTCGCGCACTTCGGTGCGCAGGGCATGGCCGGGGATGTGTTGGCGTAACGCTTGGGCCCAGCCGAGCATCAACGGGTTGCACAGGCTGACTTCGCCGCCGATGTGCAGCACGTTGCGATAGCCATCCGGCAGCGGCAGGTCGCGTTTTGCGGCTTCCCAGGTTTGCAGCAACTGGTTGGCGTACACCACGAAGGCCTCGCCGTCGGCGGTCAGCCTGGCGCCGGCGCGGTTGCGCACGAACAGTGTGCTGCCTAGTTGGCTTTCGAGGCTTTTGACCCGTGCGGTGATGGCGGTCTGGGTGACGTGCAGTTTCTCGGCGGCGGCGGCCAGGCTGCCGCAGCGGGTGATTTCGAGGAAGGTGCGTGCCAGTTCGATGTCCATGAAGCCCCCGGGGATGAATGGGGGACAGTGTAATGGAATGTGATTGAAACTGTGGGAGCTGGCTTGCCTGCGATGGCGGT
>NZ_CP022960.1:5611931-5630250 GCF_002269425.1 Pseudomonas sp. NS1(2017) | reverse complement strand
CAAAAGTAAGCAAAACGCTCTTGCCCCAACACTCGGCACCTCGCTCACGCTCGGTGTGCCCGTAATCCGACAGGGATTTGGGGGGCCGCCGCCACGCGCCATCCATGGCGCGGGGCCGCTAAACCGGCATCCCTGCCGGTTTACCCCCCAAATCCCTGTCGAATTCCGGCCAGCGTGTTTGACGGGGCGCCTAAGATCAAGATCAAAAGCGACTCGCTTCGCATTGTGGATACGCGGTCTTGTAGGAGCCGGCATTTCAGGTTGGGGTTTGTGGGGCTTGGAGATGCTTGCTCGGGAATGCCTTCGTGTAGGCGTGGCACACCCGCAACACCTGCTCATCGGCAAACCGCGCGCCTACTACATGCAACCCCACGGGTAAGCCATTTGCCGCCAACCCGCACGGGACCGAGGCTGCCGGTTGCTGCGTCAGGTTGAAGGGGTAGGTGAATGGCGTCCATTGTGTCCACTCCTGTAAACCGGAGCCGGGTGGTACGTCGTGCCCGGCGGTGAACGCGGTAATCGGCATCATCGGCGATACCAGCACATCGTAGTGCTTATGAAACGCCGCCATGCGTGCCACCAGTGCCGCCCGTGCCTCAAGGGCTGCGTTGAAGTCGTCCAAACTCAAGCGTTCGCCGCGTTGGGCGATGCGCAGCAGGCCGGGGTCGAGCAGTTGTTTTTGTGCCTCGCTCATGGCGCCGGTCAGGCGTGCCGCGCCGGCTGCCCACAAGGTGCTGAAGACTTCCAGCGGGTCACTGAAGCCGGGGTCGATCTGCTCGACATGGGCGCCCAGTTGTTCCAGGCCTCGCACCGCCTCTGCGACCACCTTCGCCACTTGCGGGTCGACCTCCACGTAACCGAAATTTGGACTGTAGGCCACGCGCAACCCCTTTAAATCAGCCGCGCCCGACAACCACGGTGTGGTCCTCGGCGCACCGATCAACCCGTCCCGAGCATCCGGTTGCGCGATGGTCTGCAGCATCAATACGCTGTCTTCCACCGTGCGGGTCATCGGCCCCAGGTGCGAGAGGATCGTCATGGAGCTGGCCGGCCATTGCGGCACATAACCGAAGGTCGGCTTGATGCCGAAGGTGCCGGTAAAAGCACAGGGAATCCGAATCGAACCGCCCGCATCGCTGCCCTGGTGCAGCACGCCCAGGTTCAATGCCGCCGCCGCGCCCGCGCCGCCGGACGACCCGCCTGCCGTGGTGCGGGTGTCCCAGGGGTTGCGGGTGATGCCGTACAGCGGGTTGTCGGTGACGCCTTTCCAGCCGAATTCCGGGGTGGTGGTTTTGCCCAGCAGCACCGCGCCGGCCTTGCGCATGAAGGCTGGGAAGGGCGCGTCGACGTCCCATGGTCCCTCGGCGGATGAGGTGCGTGAGCCCTTGCGGGTCGGCATGCCGATGGTCAGCGTCAGGTCCTTGATCGAAGAGGGCACACCGTCCAACGGACCGCAGGGTTGGCCGTTCAGCCAGCGTTGTTCCGAGGCGCGCGCCGCATTCAGCGCGCCTTCCGGATCCACGTGGCAATAGGCATTCACCACCGGATTGAAGCGTTCGATACGCAGCAAAGCATCCTCGGTGACTTCCACCGGCGATAGGGTCTTGTCACGAAAATGCTGCAGCAGTTGCACCGCCGTCAGTTGGCCGATCTCACTCATGCGATTTCCCCCTGCGCCGCATTGACCATGGCGCGCAACAACACCGCGCAGCCCGCTGCCAGGTCATCCGGCGCGGCGTTTTCGATTTCGTTATGGCTGATGCCGCCTTCGCATGGCACGAATATCATCCCGGCCGGGCCCAGTTCGGCGACGAAAATCGCGTCGTGGCCGGCACCGCTGACGATGTCCATATGGCTCAAGCCCAAGGCTTCGGCGCCTTCCCGTACTGCGTTGACGCAGACTGGGGCGAAGTCCAGCGGTGGGAAGTCGGCGGTTGGCGTCAGTTCATACGCCAACCCGTGGCTGGCGGCGGTGACTTCGATTACGCCGCGCACTTCATCGACCATGGCTTGCAGTTTGTCTGCATGCAGGTGACGCAGGTCGAGGGTCATGTGCACCTGGCCGGGAATCACGTTGCGCGAACCGGGGTGCAGGCTCAGGCAACCGACAGTGCCGCAGGCGTGGGGTTGCTGTTGGTGGGCTATGCGGTTGACCGCGCTGACCACCTCGGCAGCGCCGACCAGGGCGTCCTTGCGCAGGTGCATCGGCGTCGGGCCGGCGTGGGCCTCGACGCCGGTGAAGGTCAGGTCGAACCACTTCTGGCCCAGGCAACCCATGACCACGCCGATGGTGGTATCCCTGTCTTCCAGCACCGGGCCTTGTTCGATATGTGCTTCGAAGTAAGCGCCGACCGGGTGGCCGAGCACGGCACGGGAGCCGGCGTATCCAATGCGCTGCAATTCGGCGCCCACCGACAGGCCCTGGTCATCGACTTTGTCGAGGGTGTCCTGCAAATCGAACTTACCGGCAAACACCCCGGAGCCCATCATGCACGGCGGAAAACGCGAGCCTTCTTCGTTGGTCCACACCACCACTTCAATCGGCGCTTGGGTTTCGATGTTCAAATCATTCAGGGTGCGGATCACTTCCAGTCCCGCCATTACCCCATAGCACCCATCGAACTTGCCGCCGGTGGGTTGGGTGTCGATATGGCTACCGGTCATCACTGGGGGCAGGGCCGGATTGCGCCCGGCGCGGCGCGCAAAGATATTGCCGATAGCGTCGACACTGACGCTGCACCCGGCGGCCTCGCACCATTGCACAAACAGGTCGCGGGCCTGGCGATCCAGGTCGGTCAGCGCCAGGCGGCACACGCCACCTTTGACGGTAGCGCCGAGCTGGGCCAGGTCCATCAAGGATTGCCACAGGCGGTCGCGGTTGATCAGCGGGGCGTTGCTCTTGAGCGGTTGCGCAAAACTATTCATGTGCAATCTCCGGTCAGGCACTCAGGGCCAAGTAACGGTTTTTGATGGTCGGGTCGGCGCGGAAGGCTTCGGCGCTGCCTTCGTAGACCACCCGGCCCTGTTCAAGCACGTAATGGCGGTCGGCGAGCTTGTCGCAGACCATCAGGTTCTGTTCCACCAGCAGCACCGGCAGGCCATCGTCCTTGACCTTGCGCAGGATCTTCACCAACTCGTCGACGATGACCGGGGCCAGGCCTTCGGTGGGTTCATCGAGGATCAGCAGTTTGGGATCGTTGAGCAGGGCGCGGGCGATGGCGAGCATCTGTTGCTCGCCACCGGACAACGCGTGGCCGGCGTTTTTGCGCCGCTCCTTGAGGCGCGGGAACATGGCGTACACGTCTTCGAGCTGCCAGCGGCTGGTCTTGCGTGCGGCGATGCGCAGGTTTTCTTCGACGGTGAGCAGGCGGAAAATCCCACGGTTCTCCGGCACTAGCGCCAGGCCCTGGCGGGCAATTTCGAAGATCTTCTGGCCCACCAATGCCTGGCCGTTGAAATGGATCTGGCCCTGGCGCGGGCAGATGATGCCGAGGATGCTGCGCAAGGTGGTGGTCTTGCCAGCGCCATTGCGCCCCAGCAGCGTCACCAGTTCGCCAGGGTTGACGGTCAGCGACACGCCTTCCAGCACGTGGCTCTTGTCGTAGTAGGAATGGATATTCTCGACGATCAGCATCAGGCAGCCTCCCCAAGGTAAGCGGTGCGCACGCGTTCATCGGCGCGCACGAATTCCGGCGTGCCTTCCACCAGGATCTGCCCGTGGCTCATCACCGTGATGCGTTGGCTGATGGACATGACGATGCTCATGTTGTGTTCGATCAGCAGGACCGTGTGGTCGCGGCCGAGGTCGCTAATCAACTGGGTCATGATCGGGATGTCATCGATGCCCATGCCCGAGGTGGGCTCATCGAGCATCAACAGTTTCGGTTTGGAGCAGATCGACATGCCCACCTCCAGCACCCGCTGCTGGCCGTGGGACAACTCGCCGGCCAGGGTGTCGGCACGGGCGGTGAGTTGCAGGCGTTCCAGCACCTGGTCGGCCACCTCCAGGTGTTCGCGATTGCTGTCGACGCGGCGCCAGAAATTCAAGGCGCGTGCACCGTCGCGGCCCTGGGCGGCCAGGCGCAGGTTTTCGCGCACGCTGAGGTTCTGGAACAGGCTGGTGAGCTGGAACGAGCGCGCCATGCCCAGGCCAACGCGGCCGTGGGCGGGCTTGCGCATCAGGTTCTTGCCGTCGAAATGAATCGCCCCGGCGGTGGCCTGGCGTTCGCCGGTGAGACAGTGGAACAGGCTGGTCTTGCCCGCGCCGTTAGGGCCGATGATGGTGTGGATAGTGCCGGCCTCGACCTTGAGGTTCACGCCGTTCACCGCATGGAACGCGCCGTAGGCCAGTTCCAGGTCCTTGGTTTCCAAAAGGATGCTCATAGCCCTTCCTCCTTGGCGACAACGGCCGTGTTGCGATGGCCGCGTACCTTTTCGAACAGCGACGCCAGGCCGCCCCACAAACCACCGCGCATGAAGATCACCACCAGGATCAGGATCACCCCCAGCAGCATCAGCCAGCGTGGCCACAGGTCGGAGAGGAAATCCCCGAGCAGCACGATGGAACCGGCGCCGAGCAGCGAGCCGAACAACGAGCCGGTGCCGCCGACGATGGTCATGATCAGGATGTTCTCGGACATCGCCAGGTCGATATTCGACAGCGGCACAAAGTGCAGCAGCATCGCGTACAGCGCGCCGGCAATCCCGGTGACTGCGCCGGACAACACGAAGACCAGGATCTTGAAGTGGCGCGTGTCGTAGCCGATGGCCGAGGCGCGGGTTTCGTTTTCGCGGATCGCCATCAGCGTGCTGCCGAAGGGCGAGGCAATCACCCGGCGCGCGCCGATGAAGATCAGCAGGAACAGCACCGCGACAAAGCCGTAGAAGGCACGGGCGTCGGCCAGTGACAGCAGCACGGTTTCACCCACGCGGATCTCCGGGCGCGGCACGCTGAGCAGGCCGTTGTCGCCACCGGTCCAGTCGCTGAGGGTGTAGGCGACAAAGTAGGCCATCTGGCTGAATGCCAGGGTCAGCATCACGAAGTAGATGCCGGTGCGACGGATCGCCAGGGCGCCCACCAGCAACGCCAGGAAACCACCGGCCACGGCGGCGCCGAGCAACGCTGTGAACAGGCCCAGTTGCAGATGGATCATCAGCAACGCCGCGCAATATGCGCCGGCCCCGAAGAAGATGCCTTGGCCGAACGACAGCAGGCCGGTGTAGCCCAGCAGCAGGTTGCAGGCCAGGGCCGCCATCGCAAAGATCAGGATCTCGGTGGCCAGGGTCGCCGAGGGCAATATCAACGGTAGGCCGATCAGCACCGCCAACACCCACAGCAACATCGCGCGCGATTGCGTCTTGGCAAACGGCAGGGGATTTTTCTCGCTCATGTCAGGCTCTCCCAAACAGGCCGTAGGGACGGACCAGAATCACCACGGCCATGGCGCCGTAGATCATCAGGCTCGCGCCCTGGGGCCAGAGTGTGGTCATCAGGCTTTGCACCACGCCCACCAGCAAACCGCCGACCAGCGCACCGCTGAACGAGCCCATGCCGCCGATCACCACCACCACGAAGGCCACCCCGAGAATCTCCGGGCCGACAAAGGGCTGCGCGCCGCGCAACGGGGCGAACAGCACGCCCGCGACACCGGCCAGGGCCACGCCGAGGGCGAAGGTCATGGAGAACAGCCGGAAAATATTGGTGCCCAGCAGCGATACGGTTTCGGTGCTTTCACTGCCGGCCCGCACCAGGGCGCCGAAGCGCGTGCGTTCCAGCAGCAACCACAGGCCGAGGCCGACCAGCCCGGAAAACACGATGAGAAACAGGCGGTAGTAGGGGTAGACGAAGTCGCCCACCACCAGCACGCCGCGCAGCAGTTCCGGCACGGCGACGCTTTTGCCCACCGGGCCCCAGATCATCACGCTGGCCTCCTGGATGATCAGCGCGATCCCCAGGGTCACCAGAATCTGGAACATGTGTGGCAAGTGATAGATCCGCTGGATCAACAACCGCTCGATGGCCCAGGCCAATGCGGCCACCACCAGCGGCGCAATCAGCAGCGCCAGCCAGAAGTTGCCGGTGAGGCTCACGGCGGTGTAGCAGATGTAGGCACCCAGCAGGAAAAACGCGCCGTGGGCGAAGTTGACGAAGTTGAGCAGGCCGAAAATGATCGTCAGCCCGACCGCGATCAGGAAGTAGATCATTCCCAATCCGAGGCCGTTGAGGATCTGGAACAGGTAAAGATTAAGCATGCAGGAACCCTCTGCAGGAGGCCGCTTGCACGGCCCTGCGCTACCAAATTCAGGGGGATCAGCCGAGCGTGCAGCCCGTGGCTTCCACCGGCGGGAACGACTGGCCGGCGCTGAGCACTTTGGCCAGGTCATCCTTGTCGGCCATGTCGGCGGTGGCCTTGCCGATCAGCAGGTAGTAATCCTTGATCACCTGGTGGTCGCCGGCGCGGATCGACTCCTTGCCGGTGGGCCCTTCGTAGCTCAGGCCCTGCAGGGCCTTGGCCACGGTCGGCCCGTCGAAGCTGCCGGTAGAAATAATGGCTTCGAGCATGACCTTGGTGCTGATGTAATCGGCGGCCAGCGGGTAGGTAGGGTTGATGCCGTATTTGGCTTGGGTGAGCCTGACCAGTTCACGGTTGAGCGGGGTGTCGACCTGGTGCCAGTACTGCGCGCCGAGGTACACGCCTTCCAGCACATCGCTGCCCAGCTCCTGGAACTGGTCGAGGCCCGCGGACCATACCAGCAACACCTTCATGCGCTCCTTGATACCGAAGTTGACCGCCTGGCGCAGGGTGTTGGACGACTGGCTGCCGAAGTTGAGCAGTACCAGCACATCGGGCTTGGCGGCGATGGCGTTGGTGAGGTAACCGGAAAATTCCTGCTCCTGCAACGAGTGGTAGCTGTTGCCGATGTGTTCCAGGCCGTTTTCCTTGAGCACATTCTTCGCGCCTTCGAGCAGCGCTTCGCCGAACACGTATTGCGGGGTGATGGTGTACCAGCGCTTGGCGTCCGGCAGCAGCTTGATCAGCGGCCCCATGGTTTCGCGGATCGCACCGTAGGTGGGCACCGACCAGCGGAAGGTTGCCTTGTTGCAGTCCTTGCCGGTGACTTCATCGGCGCCCACCGGGGTCATGAACACACCGCCGACCTTGTCCACCTCCTTGGCCACCGCCAGTGCCGACGACGACAGGGTGCAGCCCTGGAAGAACCGCGCGCCGTCCTGCTGGATGGCTTCCTGCACCTTGCGCACGGCCTTGCCGGCGTTGCCTTCGGTGTCGATCACCTTGTAGTTAAGCGGGCGGCCGAGCAGCTCGGGGTGTTGTTCCACCGCCAGGCGCGAACCCATGTCGGCAAACTTGCCATAGCTGGCAAACGCGCCAGACATGGACTTGAGGCCGTAAAAGGTAAAGGGCTCGGCGGCGAATGCAGACCGGATGCTCAGCGGGAGGCTGAGGGCGGCGGCTGCGGTAAGACTGGCTTTCAACAACGTACGACGCTGCATGGGGTGACTCCCTGGTTTAGTTATTGGCAGGAGTGGCAATGGCGATACGGTGGAGCAAGGGCCTGTGGGCAGGCCTGTTATTGGAGGGGGGCTGTCAGTGGGTGTGATCGAACTCCAGCAAAAAGTGCGGGCTGACCTGGCCTTCAAGGGCGGTCATGTGGTGTTCGGCATCGCACATGTGTTCATGCATCAAGCTGCGCACCGCGCTTTCATCCCCGGCACGAAAGGCGATGAGCAACTGCTTGTGATAGTCGAGGTTGGCGGCGTCGAACTGCTTGCGCTTGGGCTTGTAGGCTTTTTTCAGCACCACCAGGTCGCGCAGTAGATCGTTGAGGAACTGCGCCATGAAACTCAGCAACGGGTTGGGACAGGCCTTGGCCAGCAGGTTGTGGAATTCCAGTTCCGCCAGGCGCTGTTCACGCTGGCCGGCTTCGCTGTCTTCGGGCGCGCTGCAAAAATCCACGTTGTCTTGCAGGGCCTGGTAGTCGTCTTCGCTCAAGCGCCCAAGCACCGACACCGCCAGTTCCACTTCGATGACTTTACGCAATTGGTACACCTGTTCGCCATCCAGGTGCTGGAAGTGCAGGTAGTTGCGCAACGCGCGGCTGGCCGGTTCGGTGCCCGCCTGGTTCAGGTAGGCGCCGCCGCTGGGCCCGGTGCGGGTGCTCACCAAGCCTTCCACTTCCAGTGCCTTGAGCGCTTCGCGGGCCGAACCTTTGGAGCACTGGAAGCTTTCCATCAGCTCGCGCTCGGTGGGCAGGCGGTCGCCGGGCTTCAACGCGTCGGTGACGATGGAGCGCTTGACCGACTCGACAATCACATCGGACAGCTTCTGGCGTTTGCGTCGTAGCGGGCGGCTTAGCATAGGTTCGATTTATCGTATTAATGCGGATAAATAGCACTTAATAACGATCGGGCTGCAGCGTCAACGGCGAGTGTCGTTTTCGATGGCAACAGGTCGCAATCGGGTGGCTACTCACCGTTGCCCGAATCCAGGCAACGCGTGGACCTCGGTGGCTGCTTGCCGAACACCAGAAAATCCCCCACCCAGCGATTGATGCAACTGTTGGTGTCTTGTTTGGCCGTATCTTTCAGGCGCAGTTGTTCAACGTGGGTCGCTGGCAATTCGAGCTGCTGCGCATTGACCAGCACCATGCGCGCCACCCGTTCGGGAAACAGTGCGGCGTAACGGCTGCCCAGGCGGGCCGTATCGGCATTGCCCAGGTAGAGCAGTTGGGCGTCGCCCAGTTGGGTGCGGACAAACTCTAGGTCCTGAGCGGACTGTTCGATTCCATTGTCGTTGCCGAGATCGCGAGGGCTGAGTTCGATCACGTCGTAGCGGTTGACCAGTGTGCGATATGCCGGGTTGGAGTAGGAGCCCCAGAGGCTGCTCAGCTGAATGACAAAGGTGCCGCCTCGATCGCGTTTAGGCGCGTCGCCGGGCAGGGCAAACACCACGCCTTCGCGGTTCAACGGGTCACGGGCGCCGACGCGGGTCAGGTAGAGGCGCAGGTTGCCTTGCCGGGGCGCAGCATAATTGCGCGGTACGCTCACGACCCCGCATTGGGTGCGTTCCAGCACTTCGGGGTCCAGGCGTTCAACCGTAGGGAACGGGCAATCCAGCAGCCAGTCAATGGCGGTGGGGGGAATCAGTTCTTGGGCAGCGCTTGCCGTCACCCAGAGACAGGCGCACATCAGGTATTTTGCGACAGTCATCAAGAGGTCCTGGGCAACCGTGTGAGTACGGTTTTTTTACCAAGGACCTTTGCTCGAAGAATGTAGGGCGAGAAGAAAGTTGGTGTACGAAAGCGGAGTTTTGTTTATCGGATCTGCGTCTGCCAGCCGCCACCCAGGGCTTTGTACAAGGCGATACTGGCCTGCAGGCGCGACAGTCGCAGTTGCACGTTCTGGTCTTGGGCCGCGTACAGCGTGCGCTGGGTTTCCAGTACCGTGAGCAGGTCTTCGGCGCCTGCCTGGTAGCGGCTTTCAGCGATCTGGAAGGCGGTCTGGGCCTGTTGCAGTTCTTCGCTTTGCCATTCGCGCTGCTGGTCGAGACGGGTGATGCTGCTGAGGGATTTTTCCACGTCGGCAAAACCATTGATGATTGCGCCGCGATAGGTTTGCAGCAGTTCATCCTGGCGCGCGCGGGCCTTGTCGCGTTCAGCACTTAAACGGCCGTTGTTGAAGATTGGCGCCACCAGCCCAGCGGTCAGCGTGTAGTAAGGGCTGCGCAGGATATCCACGGCCTTGTAGGCGTCGGATCCCAGGGTTGCGCCGAGGGTGATGGCGGGCAGCATGGCCGCACGGGCCACGGTGACGTCGGCCTGTGCTGCCGCCAATTGCGCCTCGGCCTTGGCGATATCGGGACGGCGGCTGAGCAATTGACTGGGCATGCCGGCGCCGATGGCAGGCCAGGTCAAGTCTTGAAACGGTTCGCTGCCAAGGTCCAGGGCTTGGACGGGTTGGCCGAGGAGGGCAGCCAGGGTGATCCGCGACTCTTCGGCCAGTTGCTGAATCAACGGCAGTTGGCGTTGCTGGCTGGCCACCAGGCTTTTTTGCTGGGCCAGTTCCAGGGCGGTGGCGGAGCCGGCGTCATAGCGGGTCTGCACCAGGTCGAGCACGTTACGCGCATTGGCCAGATTCAGTTCTGCAATCTGCTGGCGTTGCTGCGCGGCCAGGGTTTGTGCGTAGCGGTCGGCCACGCTGCTGAGCAAGGTCAGCTCTACGGTGGCCTGGTCAAACTCGCTGGCGCGCAGCGTCTGCAGGGCGCTGTCGCGGGCGGCGGCGCGGCCGCCCCAGAAGTCCACTTCGTAGCTGGCGGTGAGGTTGGCGCCAAAGTTGTCGACGGCGTCATTACTTTGTGACGCGTCAAGGTCCGGTCCACCCGGGCCCCGTAACAATTTCTGACGGCTGGTGGTGAGGTTGAGCTTCACTTCCGGCAACAGCGGTGCACCCGCGATCACTGCGCTGGCTTGGGCCTGACGCACGCGTGCGGTGGCGGCGGCGACGTCGAAACTGTCACGCCTTGCCTGGTCGACCAGGCGGTTGAGCTGCGGGCTGCCAAACTGTGTCCACCATTGCTGGTTGGTGGCTTGGGTAGCGTCGCGCTCGGCAAATTGCCAGGCGGCAGGCGCTGCAATCCCGCTGTCGAGCGCCGGCGGGTTGCCGGTGCAGGCGCTGAGTAACACGCACAAGGCGGGCAGGTAGAGGGACGGTTTATTCACTGGTCAACGCCTTAACCGGATCGAGCCGGGCAGCTTTACGGGCCGGCATGAAGCCGAATACGACACCGGTGACGAGTGCGCAACCAAAGGCGCCAAACACCGCCAAAAGGGAGAACTGCACCGCCACCTTGGCCAGTACCAGCACGCCGCCGACCAACAGTGCCAGGGCGATGCCGCACAGCCCGCCGACCACCGAGAGCATCACCGCTTCCGTGAGGAACTGACGCAGGATGTCGCGCTGGCGTGCGCCGGTGGCCATGCGGATACCGATTTCACGGGTGCGCTCGCGTACGGTCATCAGCATGATATTCATCACGCCGATCCCGCCCACCAGCAGGGAAATGGCGGCAATCGAACCGAGCATCAATGACAGCGTGTTCTGCGTGCGGGCCTCGGCCTGGATCATCGCCGCGTTATTGGTCAGCTCATAGTCGCGCTTGCCGTTGTGCAGCTTTTGCATCAATTGGTCGATGGCGACCTCGGCTTCGTGGACCTTGCGCGCATCCGCCGCCGCGATCACTACATACTCGGGGTTGTAGCTGCCGAACAGGCGCACGCTGGCGGCCGTGTATGGGATGGCAACGCGGTCGTCACTGTCCTTGTTGCCGGACGCGGCGCCTTTTTCCGCCAGCACGCCGATCACTTGGAACGGTACGTTTTCAATCAGGATGTACTGGCCGAGTGGGTTGACTTCGCCCTTGAACAGCTTCTCGCGCACGCGATGACCGATCACCGCCACGGTGGCGGCGGCGCGCTCGTCGGCGGCTGTGAAGTAACTGCCCTCGACCACCGGCCAATTGAAAATCTCCGGGAAATTGGTGTCATTGCCGCCCACGTAGGCCATGTAGTCCACGTTGCCGTAACGCACCCCGACTTCGCTGCCGTTGACCGGCATGATGTGCTTTACCTGGGGCAGGGCCGCCAGCGCGTGGACGTCATTGAGGGTGACGATGCCCAGCGGTGTACGTGGGTTCGGCGACGAGCCACTGAGGTAGATGATGTTGGAGCCGAACGCGCCCATCTGCGCCATGACCTGGCGCTTGCTGCCTTCGCCCACCGCCAGCATCACCACCACCGACGCCACGCCGATGATGATCCCCAGCAGGGTCAGCGCGGTGCGGAAACGGTTGATCCACATCACCCGCCAGGCGGCTTGCACCGCGTCCACCAGTTCGGCTTTCCACGCGCCATTGTGCTCGGCGCCGTCGGCCAGGCGTTGGCGCAGGTCCACGGCTTGCAGGGCGCCGTTCGCTAGTGCTGGTGCAACGTCGTTGCCGTCGGCCGAATCGCTGATGATCAAGCCATCGCGAATCTCGATGATGCGATTGGCCCGCGCCGCCACTTCGCGGTCGTGGGTAATCAGGATCACCACGTGGCCCTGGCTGGCGAGTTCATCGAGCAGGGTCATGACCTCGGCGCCGCTGTGGCTGTCGAGGGCGCCGGTGGGTTCGTCGGCGAGGATGATATGCCCGCCGTTCATCAACGCACGGGCAATGGACACCCGCTGTTGCTGGCCGCCGGAAAGCTGGTGCGGGCGATTGCCGGTGCGCTCGGCCAGGCCCAACCGCGTGAGCAGGGCGTTGGCGCGCGCATGGCGCTCGGCGGCGCTGATACCGGCGTAGATCGCCGGCATCTCGACGTTTTCCTGGGCCGAGCCCGACGGGATCAGGTGGTAGCCCTGGAACACGAAGCCAAAGGCTTCGCGGCGCAGCCAGGCGAGTTCGTCGCTGTCCAGATGGGCGACGTTTTCCCCGGCGAACAGGTAGTCGCCGGTGCTTGGACGGTCGAGGCAGCCGAGGATATTCATCAACGTGGACTTGCCGGAGCCCGAGGCACCGACGATGGCGACGAATTCCCCGGCATGGATCGACAGGTCGATGCCGCGCAACACGTCGACCTGCGGGCTGTCGCCGCCGCCGTAGGACTTGCGGATGTTCTTGAGTTCGATCAGGGGCGTGGTCAACTCAACCCCCGTTGCCGTCGGCCGGGCCGATCAGCAGGTGATCGCCTTCGCTCAAACCGTCCAGCACCTGGATGCGCAGGCGGTCGCTGATGCCCACCTGCACCTGGCGCTGCTCGATTCGGCCATTCTTGCCCACGACCTGGGCGATCTGCTGGTTGGGGGTCGCCGTGCCCGATAACGCGGAGACCGGCGCGGTGAGGGCGTCCTTGACCTGGCTGGCGACGAAAAATACCTGGGTGGTCATTTCGGCCATCAACGCGTTGTCGCTGTTGTCCACATCCAACAGCACGGTGTACAGCACCACGCGGCCGCTGCCGCTTTTGCTGGTGCTGTTGGGGCTGCCGCTGCCTTGGGTTTCATTCAATGGCTTGGGCGGGATCGGCAGGATCTGCCGCACGGTGCTGGTCCAGCGTCGGTTGCCGCCGCTCAACGTGGTGAAATACGCGGTCATGCCCGGTTTGACGTGGCCGATATCGGCTTCCGAGACCTCAGCCCACACCGTCATCGGAGACAATTTGGCGATACGCAGGATCAGCGGCGTCTGCTGCTGGGCGTTGAGGGTCTGGCCGACCCGCGCGTCCACCGCGACCACGGTGCCGGTCATCGGCGCGTAGATGCGCGTGTAGCCCAATTCAGCTTCGTCACTGCGCAGGCTGGCCTGGGCTTGCTGGATTTGCGCCTGGAACATGTCGACCCGGGCCTGGGTGGCGCTCAGCTCGGCCTTGGCGGTTTGAACGTCTTCTTCACGGGTGGCGTTGCCGGCGGCCAGGCGTTGCTGGCGCTGGTACTTCTGGCGAGCCAGTTCGTGCTGGGCCTTTTGTTCCTGCAACTGGGCCTTGAGGTTTTCGATGGCGTAGCGGCTGGCGTCCAGCTTGGCTTTTTGCGTGGACGGGTCGATCTCCACCAGCAACTGACCTTCCTGGACCTGGTCGCCAGCCTCGACGTGGATCTTGCGGATTTGTCCGGAGGCCTGGGCGCCTACGTCCACATACCGGCGCGGCTGCAGGGTGCCGAGTGCGGTCACGCTGTTTTCGATACTGCCGCGGGTAACGGTGACGGTGGTGAGGGTGTCACGCCCCGGCGGCAGCACTTGCCAGGCCGCGATGGCGAAAATGGGGATCAGGCACGCGATAACAAGCAAGGCGCGTCGGGCAGGTCGAGGGCGTTTCATGCTTTGGTTCCAGCCAGGAAAGTTCGGACCGCAGTTGCGGGGAGCTGACAAGTAAACGAGAGAATTGCGCGGGGATTTAGGCGGTTACATAAGCAGTTACAGCTCCCTTGAAGAAAAAATATCATCCGTTGATGCAAGTCTGCTTTAAAAGTAGATGAGAATTACTATAAATTGCAGGCACTCAAACTGCCATCATCTGAAGGCTGTCTTTATTTGCACCCAGGGACCTAATGCCGCCACCCGGCGGTCGGGAGTCATGTTGGAAAACTACTATCGCGAGCTGGTGTGTTTCCTCAACGCCAAGCTGGGCAACCGTCAGGTGGCCGAGGATGTGGTGCATGACGCTTATGTCCGGGTGCTGGAGCGTTCCAGCGACACGCCCATCGAACAACCCCGTGCCTTTTTGTACCGTACGGCGCTCAACCTGGTGATCGACGGCCATCGGCGCAATGCCTTGCGCCAGGTCGAACCCCTGGATGTGCTGGATGCCGAAGAACGCTTTGCCAGCAGTTCGCCGCACACCAACCACGACCACGGCCAACGCCTGGAACTGCTCGAACGCGCCCTGGCCGAGCTGCCGGCGGCCTGTCGCGACAGCTTCCTGTTGCGCAAGCTCGAAGGCCTGACCCATCTGCAGATCGCTGAACGCCTGTGTATTTCCCGCGCCTTGGTGGAGAAACACATCGTCAACGCCATGAAGCACTGCCGGGTGCGGATGCGCGAGTGGGAAGCGCACTGATCAATGATCAGTTAAATTTTATTTCACTGTCCTCGTTTCCTATCAACACACGGCCTGTTGTTCAGGTCTTGAAGGTATTCCCGCCCCACCGCCAAGGGGCTTATCCAGAGGACACTGGAATGACACAGGCAATTGCTTCGCCCGCGGTTCACGACCTGATCGGTATCGGTTTCGGCCCTTCGAACCTGGCGCTGGCCATCGCCCTGCAGGAGCGCGAAAAGGCCCAGGGCAAACTGGACGTGCTGTTTCTCGACAAACAGGCTGACTACCGCTGGCACGGCAATACCCTGGTGACCCAGAGCGAGCTGCAGATCTCGTTCCTCAAGGACCTGGTGACCCTGCGCAACCCCACCAGCCCGTATTCCTTTGTCAACTACCTGAAAGCCCACGACCGCCTGGTGGACTTCATCAACCTGGGCACCTTCTATCCGTGCCGCATGGAGTACAACGACTACCTGCGCTGGGTCGCCGGGCAGTTTCAGGCCCAGGCACGCTATGGCGAGGAAGTGCTGGCCATCGAGCCGATCCTGCACCAGCAGCAGGTTGAAGCGCTGCGCGTGATTTCCCGCGATGCGCTGGGTGAGCAACATGTGCGCACCACCCGTTCGGTGGTGGTCAGCGCCGGCGGCACGCCGCGTATTCCTGAAGCGTTCAAGGCGCTGAAGGGCGACAGCCGGGTGTTCCATCATTCCCAGTATCTGGAGCGCATGGCCAGCCAGCCGTGTGTCGAGGGCAAGGCCATGCGCATCGCCATCATCGGCGGTGGCCAGAGCGCGGCGGAAGCCTTCATCGACCTGAACGACAGCTTCCCGTCGGTGCAGGTCGACATGATCCTGCGCGGTTCGGCGCTCAAGCCGGCGGATGACAGCCCGTTCGTCAACGAAGTGTTCTCGCCGGCCTTCACCGACCTGGTGTTCCAGCAGGAGGGCGCCGAGCGTGAGCGTTTGGTCGCCGAGTACCAGAACACCAACTATTCGGTGGTGGACCTGGACCTGATCGAGCGTATCTACGGCATCTTCTACCGCCAGAAAGTCTCCGGCATAGCGCGCCAGGCGTTCCGTACCATGACCGTGGTCGAGAAAGCCACCCCAGGCCCGCTGGGCATTGAATTGGTGCTGCGCAACAACGCCAACGGCGACACCAGCATCAACCACTACGACGCGGTAATCCTGGCCACTGGCTATGAGCGCCAGACACACCGCGCCTTGCTCGCGCCGCTGGAAGACTACCTGGGTGACTTCGAAGTGGCGCGCGACTACCGCATCGTCACTGACGAGCGTTGCAACGCGGGCATCTACATCCAAGGCTTCAGTCAGGCCAGCCACGGCTTGAGCGATACCTTGCTGTCGGTGCTGCCGATTCGCGCGGATGAGATTGCCGCGTCGTTGTATGCGCTGGACCGTGGGCGCGGCAAGGGGCGTTCGGTGCAGGACCTGCTCCTGGCAACTGCCAGCTAATACTCACCCCCTCTGCAGGAGCGAGCGTGCTCGCGAAAAACGCCCAGACGACGCGTTCATTCTGAATGGCTGCGTTATCGTTGACGACCTTCGCGAGCAAGCTCGCTCCTACAGACGGCACTTGTGGCAAGGAGTGGCTATTGGTACTGTACAAAAAACCAGTATCGGTAACCCTCCATGCAGTTGATCGAAAAACTCAGCATTCTCGCCGACGCCGCCAAGTACGATGCGTCCTGCGCCAGCAGTGGCGCACCCAAGCGCAGCTCCGAAGGCAAGGCGGGGCTGGGGTCTACCGATGGCATGGGCATCTGCCACAGCTACACGCCGGACGGGCGCTGTGTTTCGCTGCTCAAGGTGTTGCTCACCAACTTCTGTCTCTACGACTGCCAGTACTGCGTCAACCGCCGCTCCAGCGATGTGCCCCGCGCGCGTTTCAGCCCGGAGGAGGTGGTCACCCTGACCCTGGATTTCTACCGGCGCAATTGCGTCAGCGGGCTGTTTCTCAGTTCCGGCATCATCCGTTCGTCCGACTACACCATGGAGCAGTTGGTGCGGGTCGCCAAATTGCTGCGCGAAGAGCATGACTTTCGCGGCTATATCCATCTCAAGACCATTCCCGATGCCGACCCGGCGCTGATCGCCGAAGCCGGAAAGTATGCCGATCGCCTGAGTGTGAACATCGAACTGCCCACCGAGGCCAGCCTGCAGACCCTGGCGCCGGAAAAAAAGATCGTGTCGATCAAGCAGGCCATGCAGACCATCTATACCGGCGAGCAGACGGTCCGTAACGAACCGCGCGCGCCGCGTTTTGCCCCGGCCGGGCAGAGCACGCAACTGATCGTCGGCGCCGATGACACCGATGACAGCACCATCCTCCACGGTGCCGAGGCGTTGTACGGCAACTTCAAGCTGCGCCGCGTGTATTACTCGGCATTCAGCCCCATCCCCAACAGCCCGAAAAGCGTGCCCCTGGCAGCACCGCCGCTGATGCGCGAGCACCGTTTGTACCAGGCTGATTTCCTGCTGCGCAGCTATGGTTTCAACGCCAATGAACTGTTCAAAGGTCCAGGCCACCTGGCGCTGGATATCGACCCCAAGTTGGCCTGGGCCTTGGAAAACCGTGAGGTGTTCCCCCTGGACCTGAACCGCGCCGAGCCGACCTTGATCGCGCGTATCCCAGGCATCGGCCTGCGCACCACCCAGCGCCTGGTGGACCTGCGCCGCGAGCGCAAGATCCGCTTCGAAGACCTGGCGCGCATGCGCTGCGTGCTGGCCAAGGCCAAGCCGTTTTTCATCACCAGTGACTACCACCCGCAACAGGCCGACAGCACCAGCGTGTTGCTGCGCGAACAACTGCGTGACCGTCCGCAGCCGCAGCAAATGGGGTTGTGGGGATGATCAGCCTGGAGTGCGACAACCTGTTCAGCACCTGGCGCGAGCAGGCGCGCTGGCTGCTGAGCCATCAGGTCGACCCCAGCCAGGTGAGCTGGGGCGAGGCTGAGGTGGCCGACCTGTTTGCCACCGACGTAGCGATTCCGGAAGGCTTGGGGCCTTACCAGACGCGGGTGCCCAAGGCCCTGTTGGAGTTGCTGGAGTCGGCCGCCTGTTACCACGGCGAACAGCGCTGGAGCTTGTTGTATGAAGTGTTGTGGCGCGTCAGTCATGGTGACCGCACGGCAATGCTGGCGGGGGACAAGCTGGGCAGTGAGTTGCAGCGGCGGATCAAGCAGGTCAGCCGTGAGGCACACCATCTGCATGCGTTTGTGCGGTTTATCGCGTTACCCGTCGAGGCGGGGCCGGAATTGCCCGAGTACGTCGCCTGGCATGAGCCTGCCCACGACATCCTGAAATCGGCCAGCCAGCATTTCATCGGGCGCATGGGGCGCCATCGCTGGATGATCGCCACGCCGTTGGACGGGGTGTATTACGACGGTGAGCAGTTGATTCATCAGCGCGAGTGCCCCGAGGCGTGGCGGCACTTGGCGCAGAATGTCGAAGACCCCCACAGTGCGATGTGGCTGACCTACTACAGCCACATCTTCAATCCGGCGCGCTTGAACCCCAAGGTGATGGAAGGGCATTTGCCCAGCCGGTTCTGGAAGAACCTGCCAGAGGGCAAGTTGATACCGGGGTTGATCAGTGAGGCGCGGATGGGCAAGCAACGGGATGGGCAGGCGAAGCTGATTGGCACCAAGCCTGGCAAACGCATCAACACCCCCCTGTAGGAGCCGGCTTGCCGGCGATGAGGCCTT
>NZ_CP022960.1:5553107-5611831 GCF_002269425.1 Pseudomonas sp. NS1(2017) | reverse complement strand
AAAGTGACCCGCTGTAAGAGCGGAACCATAAGCGGCCGTGACCGCAGCAACGGATATGTACACCACCCACTCCCCCACATGACAAGATGAACTCCCCTCAGGTTTACTACTCTCTGAGTATGCTTTCACCGACTCCCCCGGGTCGGCTCATCTAGGTCACGGAATGAACAAATACACCCCCCACACCTGGGAACCCCACGAGCGCCCAAGCCTCCCAGGTTCACCGTCCACCCCGCTGCACCCCACGCACAAGCGTTGGCTGTTCGCGATGGTCGGCGTGCTGGTGGCAATCACCGGGGGCCTGGGTAACGCGCTGGTCATCGCCAACCTGCAATACCTGCAAGGCGCCCTCGGTGCGACCACCGCCGAAATGGCCTGGCTCCCCGCCGCCTACGTCATGACCAACGTCTGCATGAACCTGCTGCTGGTGAAGTTCCGCCAACAGTTCGGCCTGCGCGCCTTCACCGAAGTGTTCCTGGTGCTGTACGCACTGGTCACCTTCGGCCACTTGTTCGTCAACGACCTCAGCTCAGCCATCGCCGTGCGCGCAGCCCATGGCATGGTCGGCGCGGCGCTGAGTTCGTTGGGCTTGTACTACATGATCCAGGCGTTCCCGGCCAAATGGCGCTTAAAGGCGCTCGTGCTGGGCTTGGGCACCGCGCAACTGGCTTTACCCTTGGCACGCCTGTTCTCCGAAGACCTGCTGCAAATCGCCGAGTGGCGCGGCCTGTACCTGTTCGAGCTGGGCATGGCGCTGATCTGCCTGGGTTGCGTGTTCCTGCTCAAACTTCCGCCCGGCGACCGCTTCAAGACCTTTGAAAAACTCGATTTCCTCACCTTTGCCATCCTCGCCACCGGTGTCGCCTTGCTTTGCGCGGTGTTGTCCCTGGGCCGTATCGACTGGTGGCTGGAAGCGCCGTGGATCGGTATTGCCTCGGCCTGTTCCCTGGTGCTGATCATGGCCGGCCTGGCCATCGAGCATAACCGTGCGAATCCGATGCTGATGACCCGCTGGCTGGGCAGTGGTGTGATGATCCGCCTGGCGCTGGCGGTGATCCTGATTCGCATGGTGCTGTCGGAGCAGTCCACCGGCGCGGTGGGCTTTATGCAGATGTTGAACATGAGCTACCAGCAGATGCACACCCTGTACGTGGTGATGCTCGCCGGGGCGATTGCCGGGCTGGTGGTCAGTGCGTTGACCATCAACCCGGCGCACCTGTTGATGCCGTTGGTGATTTCCCTGGCGCTGATGGCCACCGGCTCGGTGATGGACAGTTTTTCCAGTAATCTCACCCGCCCACAGAACCTGTACATCAGCCAGTTCCTGCTAGGCTTCGGCGGCACGTTCTTCCTCGGCCCGACCATGGTGCTGGGCACCAAGAACGTGCTGACCAACCCGCGCAACCTGGTGAGTTTTTCGGTGATGTTCGGCATCTGCCAGAACCTCGGCGGCCTGATTGGCGCAGCGTTGCTGGGCACGTTCCAGATCGTGCGCGAGAAGTATCACTCCAGCATGATCGTCGAACACTTGACCCTGCTCGACCCGCGTGTGGCCGCGCGGGTGCAGAGCGGCGGTTCGGCCTATGGCGGCATTGTCGCCGACCCCGAGCTGCGCAACCTGATGGGCATTCGCAGCCTGGCCACGGCGGCGACCCGTGAGGCGAACGTGATGGCCTACAACGATGTCTTCATGTTGATCGCGATCATCGCGATACTCACCATGATCTGGATCTTTATCCGCAGTCTGTGGCTGATGAGCACCACCCGAGCAGCAGCCACTCCCGTTCAACCCAGCGGCGCACCTTCATGACCGAACCTTCGACGACCACCACTACCGCCATCGCGTCCACCCCGGAAGGCAGCACGCCACCCGGCGCGGTGCCCACCGAGTTGCGCCCGTTACGGGTGCGGATCATCTCGTCCCTGGGCTTTGCCGCAATCGCCATCGTCGGCGTGCTGATTGTGCTGTACGCCTGGCAATTGCCGCCGTTCAGCAGCGCGGTGGAAACCACCGAAAACGCGCTGGTGCGCGGGCAGGTCACGATTATCGGGCCGCAGCTCAGCGGCTATGTGTTCGAAGTGCCGGTGCAGGACTTCCAGCACGTGAAGGCCGGCGACTTGCTGGTGCGCCTCGACGACCGCATCTACAAGCAGCGCCTGGACCAGGCGCTGGCGCAACTGGCGGTGCAGAAAGCGTCGTTGGCGAATGTGGTGCAACAGCGCAACAGCGCCGAAGCCACCATCAAGCTGCGCCAGGCCGCCTTGGTGGACAGCCAGGCGCAGGCACGCAAGAGCACCGCCGATTTGCGCCGCAATGAAGAGCTGATCAGCGATGGCTCGGTGTCCAAGCGCGAGCTGGACGTGACTCGCGCCGCCAACGCGCAGACCCTCGCCGCCGTGGCGCAAGCCCAGGCCAGCCTGGAAATCGCCCGCCAAGACCTGCAGACGGTGATCGTCAACCGTGGCTCCCTGGAAGCGGCCGTGGCCAGTGCCGAGGCGGCGGTGGAGTTGGCGCGCATTGACTTGTCCAACACCCGCATCACCGCGCCCCGCGATGGTCAGCTCGGGCAGATCGGCGTGCGGCTCGGGGCCTACGTCAACTCCGGCGCGCAGTTGATGGCGCTGGTGCCGCCGCAGTTGTGGGTGATCGCCAACATGAAGGAAACCCAGATGGACAACGTGCAGGTCGGCCAGCCGGTGACCTTCACGGTGGATGCACTGAACCACCGCAAATTCCATGGCACGGTGCAGCATATTTCCCCGGCCACCGGCTCGGAATTCAGCCTATTGCAGGCGGACAATGCCACCGGCAACTTCGTCAAGATCGCCCAGCGCGTGCCGGTGCGAATCATGGTGGACCCGGACCAGGCCGAGAGCGAGCGGTTGCGGCCTGGGTTGTCGGTGGTGGTCAGTATCGACACTGCCGGCCGCCTGAAAAACAGCCCGCCCTGACACACCCTCTCTGTAGGAGCCGGCTTGCCGGCGATAGCGTCCGAAAGTCTGGTGATGATTGTGAGGGCCCCATCGCCGGCAAGCCGGGCTCCTACAGGGGGCGGTATTTCAGGTTGAAAGTGAGGTGAGTTGACTGGCCTTGCTCCAACAGCTTCAGCCCAGGCCGCCCTGACAGGTGATGGGCATTCACCGGATGACTCACCGGCTCGATACAAAAGAACCCTAGCCCCGGCGGGCAGTACAGCAGGAAGTAATCACTCCCCGTGGCCTGGCATTCCAGGGTGTAGCCCAGCTCTGGCTGCTCGATCAGGCAATGGCCGTCCCAGTCGCAAAAACCGTTGTCGACCAGGCCTTCAGGCAGGCTTTTCAACTGCTGGAAATCCCAAGCGGTGGGCACCGGCGCCAGCTCCGTTGGCAGCTTGGAGGCGTCGCTCATCCATACCTGCGACGCCTTGGCCTGCAACCGTGTACCCGCTGTGCGCGGTAGATAGGGATGCAATCCCAGCCCGTGCCACGCGGGTCTGTCCGCCAGGTGGGTCACCCGCAACGTGATGCTCAGCTCACTGTTTTCCAGGCGAAACCGCTGCTCGGCGCGATAGGCGAACGGTGTGTCGCACGCCATTTCCAGGACCACTTCATCCGTTGCTTGGCTGACCACCTGCCACGCCTGTTGCCAGGCAGAGCCGTGAATCGGCAGCGGGTCGGTCAAGCTATTGGGCGTCAGCGCCAGCCAACCGTCGGGGTTGTCGAAACCCCCTTCGGCAATCCGGTTGGACCAGGGCGCCAAGGGATAGCAGCCCAGCTTGCCTGGCAACCCGGTGCTGATCGCGTGGGCATCGCTGGGCCGCAATAACGGCTGGCCGGTGGTGAGCACCGTCCAGTTGACGATGCTGCCTCCCGTGGCCGGCGCGAGGGAGAGTTGGGTCAGGTTGTCTTGCAGTTCAATCAGCATCAGAGCACCACGCTTGGCAGCCACAGCGACAGCGCCGGAATGTAGGTCACGGCCATCAGTACCAGGAACAGCACGCCATAGAACGGCAGCAGCGCCTTTACGGTTTTCTCGATGCTGACCTTGCCCACCGCCGCGCCGACGAACAGCACCGCGCCCACCGGCGGCGTGATCAGGCCGATACCGAGGTTGACCAGCATGATCATGCCAAAGTGCACCGGGTCGACGCCGATACCCAGCACCACCGGCAGCAGGATCGGCGTGAGGATCAAGATCAGCGGTGCCATGTCCATCACCGTGCCGAGCAACAGCAGCATGGCGTTGATGCACATCAGGATCACGTAGCGGTTGTCCGACAGGGTCAGGAACATCGTGGTGATCTTCGCCGGGATCTGCATCAGGGTCATGATGTAGCCGAAGCTGGCGGCGAAGGCGATCAGGATCATCACGATGGAAATGGTGCGCACCGTGCGATGCATCAGCTTGGGCAGCTCGCTCCATTTGTAGTCGCGGTAGATGAACATGGTCACGAAAAACGCCCACAGCACCGCAATCGCGGCGGACTCGGTAGCGGTGAAAATCCCTGAGAGAATGCCGCCCAGGATGATCACCATGGCCATCAGGCCCCAGAGCGCATCGGCGCAGATTTTCAGCGCCTGCTTGAGCGGAATCACTTCACCCTTGGGGTAATTGCGCTTTTTCGCGAAGATCAGGCACAGCACCATCAGGCACGCGCTCATCAACAACCCCGGCACCACACCGGCCATGAACAGCGAGGCAATCGACACCGTACCGCCGGCCGCCAGGGAGTAGAGCACCGAGTTATGGCTGGGCGGGGTCAGCAGAGCCTGCACCGAACCGCTGACGGTCACCGCCGTGGCGAATTCACGCGGGTAGCCACGGCGTTCCATTTCCGGGATGAGCACCGAGCCGACCGAGGCGGTGTCCGCCACCGACGAGCCGGAAATCGCGCCGAAAAACGTCGAGGCCATGATATTCACCAACGACAGGCCACCGCGCACAAAACCCACCAGCACCCCGGCAAACGCCACCAGCCGCCGTGACATGCCGCCCTCGGCCATGATCGCGCCGGCCAGCACAAAGAACGGAATCGCCATCAGCGAAAACTTGTTCACCCCACCGGCCACCTGGATCATCAGGGCCTGGAACGGGATGTCGATCCACCACGCGCCGATCAGTGCCGACAACCCCAGGGCATAGGCCACGGGCATGCCGATCAGGATCAAGGCGATAAAGCTGCCCAACAGAATCAATGCGTCCATATCAGGCAGCCCCTTCGCTTTCTTCGACCAGGTCGAAGCGCACGACCCGACGGTTGCTCTGGTCACCGAGCAAGAGTTTTTCCAGCACAAAAACCAGGGTCAGCAGCCCGCCAATCGGGATCGGCATATAAGTGATACCGACGCGCAGGGTGGGGATGGCACTCATGAACTGGTTCCAGGTGGACAGGCACAGCTTGGTGCCCCAGATCGTCATGAACAGGCAGATGGTGCCCATCAGCAACTGCGAGACGACACCGATGATCTGGCGTTGGCGGGGCGGCAGGCGGTCGGTGATCATTGCTACCGACATATGCGCACCGGCGCGATAACTGGCAGCGGCGCCGATAAAGGTGAATACCAGCATCAGCAGGATGGCGGTAGGCTCCGGCCAACTCGAACCAGTGCCGAGGACATAGCGGGCGAAGATGCCCCAGGGGATGATCAGCGCGACCCCCAGTACCGAGAGGCCGGCGACCCAGATGCAGGTCATGTAGATACGGTCGTTGATGCGCAGCAGTAAATTCTTCATGGCGTTCACCGTAACCGGGCGCGTCGATGCCGACCGCGCCGGGCCTTGCTAGAGAAGGAGGGCGTTACTGAACGGCGTCGATACGCTGGATGATGTCGGCGTAGGCCGCACCGTACTTGGCGCGAACCGGCGCGGTGGCGTCATAGAAGGGTTTTTTGTCGACGGTGATGAACTCGACACCGGCGGCCTTGAGCTTGGTTTCACTGCTGGCGGACTTGGCGTCCCATAACACGCGCTCGTCAGCCTGGGCGGCCTTCGCGGCTTTTTTCACCATGTCCTGTTGCGCGGGGGTGAGCTTGTTCCAGGTGATTTTCGACATCACGATGGGCTCGGGCAAAATCAGGTGCTCGGTGAGGGTGTAGTACTTGGCGTTCTGGAAATGGTTGTGTTCCAGCAGGGTCGGCGGGTTGTTTTCCGCGCCGTCGATGACGCCGGTCTGCAGGGCGCTGAAGATTTCGCCGGTGTCCATGGCGATGCCGTTGGCCCCCATTTCATTGAAGGCTTCGATGAACAAGGGGTTGCCTTGTACGCGGATTTTCATGCCCTTGAGGTCTTCGATCTTGCGCACCGGTTTCTTGGTGTAGAGGTTGCGCGTGCCGCCGTCCATCCAGGCCAGGGCGACCAGGCCGAATTCGGAGTTGGTGATCTTGGCGAGAATCTCATCGCCGATCTCGCCGTCGATGACCTTGCGCATGTGCGCCTGGTCACGGAACACGAACGGCAGGTTGAACACGTTCACGTCCGGCACCACCGGGCCGACGATCCCCAGGCTGACGCGGGTCATCTGGATGGCACCGACTTGCGCCTGTTCGACCACTTCTTTCTCGGAGCCGAGGACACCGCCGGGGAAGTACTTGAAGGTCAGCTCGCCGTTGCTTTCTTTGGTCAGGGCCTTGCCCATGTTCTCTTCGGCAACGACGGTGGGGTAGCCGGCGGGGTGGATGTCGGCGAATTTGATTTCCAGCGCGTGGGCGGCGCTGCTGAGGGTGAAGAATGCAGCGGCGAGCAAGGTGCGTTTGAAGTCCATGGGGTTTCATTCCTGTCTTGTTATTGTTGTATTCAAGGCACAGCGATGCAGCTAGAGGGTGAAGGTGGGCTCCGGCAATCCGACTACGCCGGGGTTAAGGGCGAACACGCCGCCGGACAGTGACTGTTGACTCTGGTCATCGCGGATCGAGGTGACAAACAGGGTGTCCAGGCGACTGCCGCCAAAGGCGCACATGGTGGGTTTTTTCACCGGTACGGTGAGGGAGCGATCGAGGCGACCCTGCGGGGTGAAGCGGTGGATCAGCCCGGCATCGTTGGCGCAGATCCAGTAGCAGCCATCGGCATCCACAGCCGCGCCGTCAGGGCGGCCGAGGTGTTTGTGCATGTCCACGAACACGCGGCGATTGGACGGCGTGCCGGTGTCGATGTCGTAGTCGAACGCCCAGATCTGCTGCACCAGCGGGTGGGAATCGGAGGCATACATCGTGCGGCCATCGGGGCTGAAAGCCAGGCCGTTCAAGGTGATGAAACCGTCCAACTGCGCATGGGGCGCCGCACCGGATGCGTAGCGATACAGGGTGCCTTCGGCCGCGTTCAAGCCCATGTCCAGCACCATGCTGCCGGCCCAGAAACGGCCCTGGCGATCACAGCGGCCGTCGTTCAGGCGCATGTCCTGGCGGGGGTGCTCAACAGCCGCCAGCGGCGTGGTATCCAGGCTACCGTCGTTGTGCGGGGTGAGCTGGAAGAACCCGGTTTCCATCCCGGCGACCCAGTTGCCCGCCTCGGTGCGGGCGATGCAGGCAAGCATCTGCGGAGCGGTCCAGGCCGCCACGTGGCCGCTGGCAGCGCTCCAGCGTTGCAGGCCGCCCTTGGGGATATCCACCCAGTAAAGGGCGTTTTCCTCGGGCACCCACACCGGGCATTCGCCTACGGCATTGCGGGCATCGACGATCAGTTCAGCGCTCATGGTCAGTCCC
The DNA here is from genome assembly GCF_002269425.1 of Pseudomonas sp. NS1(2017). Classification (NCBI taxonomy): domain Bacteria; kingdom Pseudomonadati; phylum Pseudomonadota; class Gammaproteobacteria; order Pseudomonadales; family Pseudomonadaceae; genus Pseudomonas; species Pseudomonas sp. NS1(2017). Next base: position 5,604,154 of record NZ_CP022960.1, on the reverse strand, counting down.
CGAAAGGGCCGGCCGCGCAGAACGCGCCGCCCTGGTAGACCTTGGCCGGGTCATCGGCGGCCACTGGGGGCTGGGTTTCGACCTGGGCGCGGAACACTTCGGAGTTGTCCTTGGGCGCAAAGCCCAGGTGGGCGGCGTAGCGGTTGTCCCACCAGGTGTCGAGGTTATCCGACATGCCGTAGACCACGGTGTGGCCGACGTTGGGGGTGTACAGCGCGCGTTCGAGCAACTGGGTCAGGTCGTCGAAGCTCAGCCAGGTGTGCATCATGCGGCGGTTCTGCGGTTCCGGGAACGACGAGCCGATGCGGATGCTGACGGTCTCGATGCCGTAGCGGTCGAAGTAGAAACTGGCCATGTCTTCGCCGTAGGACTTGGACAGGCCGTAGTAGCTGTCCGGGCGGCGCGGGGAGTGGGCGTCGAGTTTTTCACCTTGCTTGTAGAAGCCGATCACGTGGTTGGAACTGGCGAAAATCACGCGCTTTACACCGTGGCGGCGCGCGGCTTCATAGATATGGAAAATGCCGCTGATGTTCGCGCCGAGCACTTCTTCGAACGAGCGCTCCACCGAGACTCCGCCGAAGTGCAGGATCGCGTCGACACCTTCCACCAAGTGGTGCACGGCTTGTTTGTCGGCGAGGTCGCAGGGTTGCACCTCTTCTGACGCGTCGGCAGGCGGGGCCATGTTGGCGATGTCTGACAGCCGTAGTACCTGGGCGTAAGGGCGCAGGCGCTCGCGCAAGACTTTACCCAGGCCGCCAGCCGCGCCGGTGAGCAGCAGGCGATTGAATGGAACGGGCGTGGTTGTGGTGGTGGTCATGAGGGTTCCATTGTTGTTGTAGGTTGTCGTATGACTTTGCCGAAGTATCGTTATTGATTCCCCACGTTGTCAACGTCCTTCCGGTCAGGTGATGGCCAGAATGTGGGAGCGGGCTTGCTCGCGAATACGGTGTGTCAGTCGACTCATCCGGTGCTGATGTACCGCATTCGCGAGCAAGCCCGCTCCCACAGAGGTTGTGTGTCGACTACAAGTTTGCGCCGCGTCCAAAACCCTACAACAGTGAGATCGGGTAGCTGATGAACAGGCGATTTTCATCAAACTCGTTGTTGCTGAAATCCCGACGCATGGTCGAGTTGCGCCAGCGCACATTCAGATCCTTCAGCGCACCGCTCTGCACCGTGTAAGCCAGTTCCGACTCACGGCCCCATTCCTTGCCATCGGTGATCGCCCCGGTGTGCACGTTACTGCCGCTGATATAGCGGTTCATCATGGTCAGCCCTGGAATGCCCAGCACCACGAAGTTGAAGTCATGGCGCACCTGCCAGGATTTTTCCTTGGCGTTATCGTAGCTGGCGTTGTAGCTGTCGTTGGCCAAGGTGCCGCCACTGGTGCCATTGACGCGCATCCACACGCTGTCACCGGTGAGTTTCTGCAGGCCTACATAGAAGGTGTTGCCGTTGTATTTGGCCGAGAGCAGGGCGAAGGCGGTCTTGTTGTCGAGGTCGCCGGCCAGGGCGCTGCCGTCTTCCTTGCCGGTGAAAAAACCGAGGTTGGCGCCCAGGGTCCAGTCGCCCACGGGTTGGCTGTGGGTCAGGTTGAAATATTGCTGCTGGTAGATGTCGGTGAGTTCGGCGTACCACACACCGACCTGGGTGCGTTTGTCGTTGAAGCTGTATTCGCCGCCGCCGAAGTTGAAGCGGTCGGAGGTGAATGCGGCTTTGCCATTCATGAACATGTCTTCCATGCTCGCGTCATTACGCGGGCTGTTACCGCGAAACTGCCCGCCGTAGAGCGTCAGGCCGGCGATCTCGTTGGACGTGACCTGGCCACCACGGAACGTCTGGGGCAGGGAGCGGCCGTCGTCGGAGCGCAGGATCGGCAGCACCGGCATCCACTCGCCGACCTTCAATTCAGTCTTGGACAACTTGGTTTTCAGCGCCACGCCCAGTCGCCCGAAGTTGTCCGCCGGGCGACCATCGCTATGGATCGGCAGCAACTGCGTACCGCCGGTGCCTTTACCGCCATCGAGCTTTTGCGAATACAGGCCCAGCACATCAATGCCGAAACCCACGGTGCCCTGGGTGAAGCCGGACTTGGCGTCGAGAATGAAGTTCTGCGTCCACTCTTCGGCCTTGCCCTGAGGGTTGGTCGGGTTGGTGAAGTTGCGATTGAAGTAGGCGTTGCGCAGGTTGAGCGTGGCCTTGGCATCGTCGACGAAGCCTTCGGCCGAAGCGGCGAGGGGTAGAGTGAAGGCCAGGCTGCCTAGACCGATAAAACCCAGACGAACGGAGGAATTGCGGGCGAGTGAACTCACTGTGAAGCTCCCTTTCTTTTGTTGTTTTTATTATTTGTTATACGTTGTCGTACAACATTGAGTGGGATATTTGCGAGGTTTTCAAGAGCTGTCAAGCAGAAGTTGTATGATGACCTGCTCGGGGTGGAGACGGGAAGTTACTCAGCCCGCCATCACCATGGGAGGCAAGGTGCCAAGAAGGGAAACGGCGGCGACCGCCGCAACGCCCAACAGCCACTCCAGCATCACGCTGGACTTCAAACTGCCCAGGCGTTGTTCACAGCGCTCGATACGCAGCCGGTTCAGCAGCGCCAACGCGAGCATGCCCAGCACCAGAAATACTTTGATCAACAGAATCAGCGCGAACCCGTTGAACAACGGCGTGGGCCAGAATTGCCCGGTCAGTACGCGCACGTTGATCAAGCCGGTCACCAGCAAACCGGCGACCAGCCCATACCCCACGCCGCTGAACCGCCGCAGGATCGGCTCCAGCGCCAAGGCTTGCGCTTGCCTGAGGATCAACATCAGCAACAGCAAGCCGCCGAGCCAGGCACCGACGCACACCAGATGCACCACTTGATTGAGGATCAGCAATTGGCCGCTGAGCCCATTGAGCATGGCGCCATGCCCGACCGGCGCCAAGGTTGCCAGCAGCAGCGCGATGACCGGTAACCGCAATGCCCGCCAGGGTTTGGCCAGCACGATTACCAGCAACAGGTTCAGCAACAGGTGCCACACCCACACCTGGCCAAAGAAGGTCTTGCCCAGTACCAACTGCACGGTGGCCGGTTGCAGCGCCGCGTCCCAACTGCCTGCCATGCTGGCGGTGATCAACAGCAGCCAGGCCACGCCGGAGAACAATCCCAGCCAGGCCAACCCACGGGTGATACGCTCAAGTCGCCGGTCCAGCGCCGGCTGCGCTTGCGCGCCGAGCAGCCAGGGCCTGAATGCACAGGCCCCGAACATCAGCAGCACGACGATGAAATGCAGGAAACGGCACAGCACCAGCAGGGTTGCCATGGGTTATTGGCCGACCTTGAAGCTGTATTCACCGTTGCTCTTGTGGGTATCGACCGAGACCGCGTTCCACACCACTTTATAGTTGCCGGCGGCCAGCGGTGCGGCGGGAGTAACGACAAGGACTTTCTTGTCGGCGTCCGGGGTTTCCAGGCCCTTGATGGCGACTTCGGTGCCGTCCTTGCTCAGGGACACCTTGGTGAAGGTGGCCTCGACGCCTTCGCTGAAGGTCAGGCGCAGGTCTTTAGGCGCGGCGACGCTGCTGTCGGCCGCCGGTTCAGCGCTCTTGAGGTGCGCATGGGCAAATGCGGCGGAGGCGCCCAGCAGGGTGGCGAGCAGGGCGACGGTGGTGAGGCTTTTCTTGATCAACATTGTTCAATACCTTCAGGGTCAGGGAGTCGGTAGAGCCATGTGCAGCAAGGGAAAGGGTTTGCCTTCGCCATCCAGCGGCGAGCGCGCGACCTGGATAAAACCATAATGCAGGTAGAAACCCACGGCCTGGGGGTTTTGTTCGTTCACGTCCACCGTGAGGGTATCGTGACGGGCGCGGGCGTGGTCCAGCAACTGGCGGCCAATGCCCTGGCCACGGCGGTCGGGCTCGATGAACAGCATTTCCACGTTGTGTCCGCCGGTGCCGATAAAACCGGCGATGCCGTTCCGGTCTTCATACACCCACACCTCCAGTGCGGGCATGGGCAGGTAGGCATCGCGTACCAGGGGCAGCAGGCGTTGAATGTCATCCTCGGGGAGGAAGTCATGGGTGGCCCGCACCGAGCGCTCCCAGAGTGCGCCCAGCACGGGGTCGTCGGTGGCCACGCGGGGTCGAATAGTCATTGCGATGATCCTTCATAGGGACCGCGATCCTAACCAATCCCATTTCCAGGGGAAAGGTTCGCGTCAGAAGTTTCATTATGGCCTGTCGCCGCGATCTAGAGCCGATGGTAGTCTTTAAGCCAAGTTGTTGTCAGGGAGCCCTTATGGGCAATCACAAGATCGGAATTCGTCGGGTCAACGTCGAAAAAATCCTGCTGGCGGCGGAGAAAATCTTCGCCGAGAAAGGCTACGGCAGCACCGCCATGGCGGATATCGCCGAAGAAGTGCAACTGCCGCGCTCCAACCTGCATTACTACTTCACCACCAAGAGCGAGCTGTACAGCGCCGTGCTGTTCGACCTGCTGGAAGTGTGGAAGCAGGACGCCTTGAGTTTCGAGACCTTCGATGACCCACGGGTGGTACTCAGCAGCTACATCCGCGCCAAGATGCAACGCTCGCGCACCCGGCCCTATGGTTCGAAAGTCTGGGCCAATGAAATCATCCACGGCGCGCCGACGCTCGGTGAGGCATTGGATGAAAGCCTGTACGACTGGGCCAAGATGAAGGAAGCGAAAATTCGCCAGTGGGTGGAAGACAAACGCATCCTGCCGGTGGAACCGTCGAGCCTGTTGTACATGATCTGGGCCTCGACCCAGCACTATGCCGACTTTGATCATCAGGTGAAGATCCTGAATGAGCACCAGCCGTTGTCGGACATGCAGTTCGAGAAGGCGATTCAGACGGTGACGAGTGTGATCTTGCGGGGAATTGGGTTGGAGCCTTGAGCCTTATGGTGACGCTGATGGCCTCATCGCCGGCAAGCCGGCTCCTACAGTGGGAATGCATTCCCCTGTAGGAGCCGGCTTGCCGGCGATAGCGGTCCAAAGCCTTACACTGCCTCCCGATACGGGTTGCGCGGATCCTGCGTCCAATTCAAAAATGGCTTGCCCGTGTCCATCGGCACCATCTCGATGCAGTCCGCCACCGGGCAGGTGATCTGGCACAGATTGCAGCCCACGCACTCGTCATCGATCACCTCGTATTTATGCGTCCCATCCGCCTGTTTCAAACTCGAAATGGCCTGGTGCGAGGTGTCCTCACAGGCAATATGGCAACGCCCACAGCCAATGCAGGCCTCCTGATCGATCTTGGCAATCACCTGATAGTTGATATCCAGGTATTTCCAGTCCGTGGTGTTGCCCACCGCTCGCCCGGAAAAATCCTGCAGGCTTTTGTATCCCTGACTGTCCATCCACCGTGACAACCCGTCCTTCATCTCCTCCACAATCCGAAACCCATGCAGCATCGCCGCCGTGCACACCTGCACTGCGCCGCAGCCCAGGGCGACAAACTCCGCCGCGTCACGCCAATTGCCGATGCCGCCAATGCCGCAGATCGGCAGGCCCTGGGTCTGCGGGTCGCGGGCGATTTCGGCGACCATGTTCAGCGCAATCGGCTTGACCGCCGAGCCGCAATAACCGCCGTGGGTGCTTTGCGTACCGACGACGGGCAGCGCGACCATGCGTTCCAGGTCGACGCTGGTGATGGAGTTGATGGTGTTGATCAGCGACACCGCATCCGCGCCGCCGCGATACGCCGCCCGCGCCGCCACGCGGATGTCGGTGATATTCGGCGTGAGCTTGACGATCACCGGCAGCGAGCAATAGGTCTTGCACCAGCGTGTCACCTGTTCCACGTACTCAGGCACCTGGCCCACTGCCGCGCCCATGCCGCGTTCGGGCATGCCGTGGGGGCAACCGAAGTTCAGTTCGATACCGTCGCAGCCGGTGGCTTCCACCAGCGGCAGGATGTTTTTCCAGGACTCCTCGACGCACGGCACCATCAGCGACACGATCAGCGCGCGGTCGGGCCAATCCTTTTTCACCTGGGTGATTTCCCGCAGGTTGATCTCCAGCGAGCGGTCGGTGATCAGCTCGATATTGTTGATGCCCAGCACTTCACGGTTGGCGCCGTAGTGCGCCGAGTAGCGCGACGACACGTTGACCGCCGCCGGGTCCTCGCCCAGGGTTTTCCACACCACGCCGCCCCAACCGGCTTCGAAGGCGCGCACCACGTTGTAGGCCTTGTCGGTAGGCGGCGCGGAGGCCAGCCAGAATGGATTGGGGGCTTTGATACCGGCAAACACAATCGAGAGATCGGCCATTACGCAGCCTCCACATTCAGCATGAGTTGGGCATGGATGGCCTCGGCGGCCAGCTTGCCGTGTTGCACAGCTTGCACGGTGAGGTCCTGGCCGAGGCTGACGCAATCGCCACCCGCGTACACCCCGGGAATGCTGGTGCGCAACTGTTCATCGACGAAGATCCGTTCACCGACACGCTGCAGTTGCTGGGCCAGCGGATCGTGCAGTGCCTCGCTATCGAAGCCCTGGCCGATGGCCTTGAAGATCGCATCGGCCGCCAGTTCGAAAGTTTCGCCGGTCGGGTGCAAACGGCCGTTTTCCATGTGTGTGCGCAAGAAGCGCATGCCGCGCACATGGCCCTGATCGTCCAGCAGCACGGCCTCCGGCTGGGCCCAGGTCAGCAGGCGGACCTGGTTGGCCTTGGCGATGTCCTGTTCGTGATGAGTGGCGCCCATGTCCGCCAAGCCACGGCGGTACACGAGGTTCACATCGCGGGCACCGAGACGGGCCATCTGCACGGCCATGTCGATGGCGGTGTTGCCGGCGCCGAGCACGATGCAGCGATCGGCCAGGGGCAGTTGGGTGAGGTCATCGGCCTGGCGCAGCTCGCGGATGTAATCGGTGGCGGCGAGCAGGCCGGGTGCGTCTTCATGGGGCAGGCCGAGTTGTTTGCTGGCGGCCAGGCCGAGGCCGAGGAACACCGAATCGAATTGCTGGTGCAGCTCGCTCAACGTCAGGTTGTCGCCCAGGCGTTGGCCGTGGCGAATCTCGATGCCACCGATCTGCAGGAGGAAATCCAGCTCCTTCTGCGCGAAGTCATCCACCAGCTTGTACTTGGCGATCCCGTATTCATTCAGGCCGCCGGCCTTTTCCCGCGCTTCGAAGATCACCACGTCATGGCCGTGCAAGGCACTGCGGTGGGCGCACGCTAGTCCAGCAGGCCCGGCGCCGACCACGGCAATGCGCTTGCCGGTAGCGGCGGCGCGGTGGAAGGGGTGTTCGGTGAACTGTGCATTGTCGACGGCATAGCGTTGCAACAAACCAATCAGTACCGGGGCGCACTCTTCGGCGTTGTTACGCACGCAGGCCTGCTGGCAGAGGATCTCGGTGGGGCAGACCCGGGCGCAACTGCCGCCGAGGATGTTGGCCGAGAGGATTTTCTGCGCGGCGCCTTGTACGTTTTCGGTGTGGATACTGCGGATGAACGATGGGATGTCGATCTCGCTGGGGCATGCGTTTACGCACGGCGCGTCGTAGCAGTACAAGCAGCGCGAGGCTTCAAGCTGGGCTTGTCGGGCGTTGAGCGGTGGCGCCAGGTCGGTGAAATGGCTGGCGAGCGTCGGTCCATCCTCAGCGGGATGGGGGAGGTGGGTCAGGGTCTGGATCACGGTGTTGGCCTCACGGTTTTTTTGCCTCTGGCGGGCATTGGTTTGTAGGAGCGAGCTTGCTCGCGAAGAACCTGTGAGCACCGTTGGGTATCAGGTTTTCCGCGTTTTCGTTAACGATTTTCGCGAGCAAGCTCGCTCCTACAAGGAGGGGTTCAGCGTTTCACAGCAGTAGGCCTGGAACGCTCCGCCCGCTTGCTCAACTGCTCAAACACCGGCGGATACGTCGGCCGCTCCACATACCGCCCGGCACCGCGCTCGGCGCGCAGGTCGCCATCGGCCCACACCAGCTTGCCCTGGCTGATGGTGTGGCTCGGCACGCCGCGCACGGTCTTGCCTTCGAAGATGTTGAAGTCGACTTTCTGGTGATGGGTCTTGGCGGAAATGGTCCGCGTGCCTTCGGGGTCCCACAGCACCAGGTCGGCATCCGCACCCACGCGGATCGCGCCTTTGCGCGGGTAGAGGTTGAAGATCTTGGCGGTATTGGTGGAGGTCAGCGCGACAAACTCCTGCATCGACAGGCGCCCGGTGTTGACCCCTTCATCCCACAGCAGCGCCATGCGGTCTTCGATGCCGGCGGTGCCGTTGGGGATCTTGCTGAAGTCGTCCCGGCCGGCGGCTTTTTGCTCGGCGCAGAAGCAGCAGTGATCGGTGGCGGTGGTGTGCAGGTTGCCGGATTGCAGGCCATGCCACAGCGCTTCCTGATGCCCGCGCGGACGGAACGGCGGGCTCATCACGTAGCCAGCGGCGGTTTGCCAGTCCGGGTGCTGGTAGACGCTGTCGTCCAGCAACAAGTGGCCGGCCAGCACTTCGCCGTAGACCGGCTGGCCTTTGCTGCGGGCGTAGGTGATTTCATCCAACGCTTCCTTGGTGGACACATGCACCAGGTAAAGCGGCGTGCCGATGGTCTCGGCGATGCGGATGGCGCGGCTGGCTGCTTCGCCCTCGACTTGCGAAGGACGCGACAGTGGATGCGCCTCGGGCCCGGTGATGCCCTGGGCCATCAGCTTGCGTTGCAGGTGGTACACCAACTCGCCGTTTTCCGCGTGCACGGTGGGCACCGCGCCCAGTTCCAGGCAGCGTTCGAAACTGGCGACGAGGGTGTCGTCCGCCGCCATGATCGCGTTCTTGTAGGCCATGAAGTGCTTGAAGCTATTGATGCCGTGGTGGCTGACCAACTCGGCCATTTCCTCACGCACCTGTTCGCTCCACCAGGTGATCGCCACGTGGAAGCCGTAGTCCGAGGCGGATTTTTCCGCCCAGCCGCGCCACTGGTGAAACGCTTCCAGCAGGGATTGCTGCGGGTTGGGAATCACAAAGTCGATGATCGACGTGGTGCCTCCCGCCAGGCCTGCCGCCGTGCCACTGAAGAAGTCTTCACTGGCCACGGTGCCCATGAAGGGCAGTTGCATGTGAGTGTGGGGGTCGATGCCGCCGGGCATCAGGTATTGGCCGCTGCCATCGAGTATCTCAGTGCCGGCGGGAATATCCAGATTCGTACCAATAGCCCGGATTAGACCGCCTGCGCATAACACATCGGCGCGGTAACTTTCATCATGGGTAATAACGGTGGCGCCACGGATCAACAGCGACATGTCGAGTTCCTCACAGGCTTGACCGGCTTGTGCCAGTTCTAAGTGTTGTAATGCTGCTTGCCGATGGTCAGTTAATTCCTGTCATCGGTGACAGGAATAGAAACTAGCCCGAGTTTTTAGATTGGGCAAGAAGATTTTTCATAAGCTTATATCTTGATTAACTATCTGATTTATATGAATAAAAATAGAAAATCACCAAAATGTAGCGTGCTATCACCATTTTGACGCACTTGACAGGTTCTTAAATTGAGCAACATTTCTTATTGCAAATCAGACGCTTGAGACATGCCTCTTGACGGGCGTAGGAAATAAAAATAATTGTGTTGCACCAGATTGAGTCCTGACAGTTCGGGCAACTTCCACGTTATCTAGCCTGAGTAACGTGGCAAGTACCGAAGGCTCACTCGGAAAGCTGATAAACATCAGTAAGTTATATAAGCGGTGCGGTTTTGGTAACGGCTGTCGGCACGGATATTGAGTGCAGTGGCGGCTGGCCGGGCCCGTGGTGTCATGTTGTTTACGAGGTACTCCGGCCACCTGCACACAACGTGCAGGTGAGCAAAAATAATTCGAAAAAACCGTGGAGCGGCCATGCAACAGAACAGATCGCAAGTCATTGAACGCAACGGCCTGTACGAACTCGACGCCGGCCCCGACGTCCTCGACAGCCCGCGCTACAACCACGACATGGCACCGACCAAGGTGCACGAACGCACCTGGAACAAGTGGCACATCACCGCGCTGTGGGTCGGCATGTCGATCTGCGTGCCCACCTACACCTTGGGCGGGGTGCTCACCGCGTATTTTGGCTTGTCGGTGGGCGAGGCGCTGATGGCGATCCTGCTGGCCAACATCGTGGTGCTGATCCCGCTCACGCTTAACGCCTTCCCCGGCACCAAGTACGGCATTCCGTTCCCGGTGCTGCTGCGCTCGTCGTTCGGCATCCTCGGCTCCAACGTGCCGTGCCTGATTCGGGCGCTGGTGGCCTGTGGCTGGTTTGGTATCCAGACGATGTTTGGCGGACTGGCGATCCACCTGTTCCTCGGCTCGATTTTCGAGGGCTGGAAGTCCCTCGGCGGCACCGGTGAAGTGATCGGCTTCATGATTTTCTGGTGCCTGAACCTATGGGTGGTGCTGCGTGGCGCCGAGTCGATCAAGCGCCTGGAAACCTTGTCGGCGCCGTTGCTGGTGGCGGTGGGCATTGGCTTGCTGGTGTGGGCGATGCCCAATGTGTCGCTCAGTGAGTTGATGGCGATCCCGCCGAAACGCCCGGAAGGCGCGAGCCTCACCGGTTACTTCATGGCCGGCCTCACCGCGATGGTGGGCTTTTGGGCCACCCTATCGCTGAATATCCCGGACTTCAGCCGCTACGCCAAAAGCCAGAAGGACCAGATCCTCGGGCAGATCTTCGGCCTGCCGCTGACCATGTTCCTGTTCGCTGCCCTCGGCGTGATCATGACCGCCGCCTCGGTGAAACTGGTGGGCGTCAGCGTGTCCGACCCGGTGACCCTGATCGGCCATATCCAGAGCCCGGTGTGGGTGGCTGTGGCGATGGCATTGATCATCGTCGCGACCTTGTCTACCAATACGGCGGCGAACATTGTGTCGCCCACCAATGACTTCCAGAACATCGCGCCCAAGCTGATCAACCGCACCACGGCAGTAATCCTGACCGGCCTGGTGGGGCTGGCGTTGATGGGCCATGAACTGCTGAAAAAGCTCGGCCTGATCGTGTCCGACGTGAGCCTGGAAACCGTGTATTCCAACTGGTTGCTGGGCTATTCAAGCCTGCTGGGACCCATTGCCGGGATCATGGTGGTGGACTACTTCATCACCCGCAAGCAGCAACTAGACCTCGCCGGGCTGTACCGCGACGACGTGTACCCGGCGTGGAACTGGAGTGGTTTCATCGCGTTTGGCGTGCCGGTGGTGCTGACCTTGCTGTCCCTGGGCAGTGACGCGTTCAGCTGGTTCTACAGCTACGGCTGGTTTACCGGTTCGGCGTTGGGCGGCCTGTTGTATTACGGCCTGAATGCCAAGCGCGGGATCAGCCCTGTTGCCGTCAATCCATAAGAAAAATCCAGCTTGAGGAGATCACTCATGAATGCTGCCCTCGACGTCCTGCAAATCAACCGCGACCGCCTGTGGCAGTCGCTGATGGACCTGGCCAAGCTCGGCGCCACGCCCAAGGGCGGTGTGTGTCGTCTGGCCCTTACCGACCTGGATCGCAAGGCCCGCGACCTGTTCGTGCAGTGGTGCGAAGAGGCCGGCTGCACCGTGACCGTGGATGGCATCGGCAACATCTTCGCCCGTCGTCCGGGGCGTAATCCGAACCTGCCGCCGGTGATGACCGGCAGCCACATCGACACCCAGCCCACCGGCGGCAAGTTCGATGGTTGCTTCGGTGTGCTGGCCGGTGTGGAAGTACTGCGTACGCTCAACGACCTGAACGTGGAAACCGAGGCGCCGCTGGAAGTGGTGGTGTGGACCAACGAGGAAGGTTCGCGCTTTCCGCCGTGCATGATGGGCTCCGGGGTGTTTGCCGAGAAATTCACCCTGGCCGATACCTTGGCCAAGGTCGATGCGGACGGTGTCAGCGTGGGCGATGCGCTGAATGCGATTGGCTATGCGGGCGCGCGGCCGGTCAGCGGGCACAAGGTGGGGGCCTATTTCGAGGCGCATATCGAACAGGGACCGATTCTTGAGGATGAGAAAAAAACCATCGGTGTGGTGCTGGGCGCCCTCGGGCAGAAGTGGTTCGACCTGAAGCTGCGCGGCGTTGAGGCTCATGCGGGGCCAACGCCGATGCATCTGCGCAAGGATGCCCTGGTGGGCGCGGCGGCCGTAGTGGCGGCGGTGAATGCGGCAGCATTGGGGCACCAACCCCATGCGTGCGGCACGGTGGGTTGCCTGCAGGCTTACCCCGGATCGCGTAACGTAATTCCCGGTGAAGTGCGCATGACTCTGGACTTCCGTCACCTGGAACCGGTGCGATTGGATTCGATGATCGCCCAAGTGCGCAGAGTGATTGAAGACACCTGTGCCAAACACGGGCTGAGTTTCGAAATGGAACCCACGGCTGACTTCCCGCCGTTGTACTTCGACAAAGGCTGCGTGGATGCGGTACGCGATGCCGCAAATAGCCTGGGCTTGTCGAACATGGACATCGTCAGCGGGGCAGGGCATGACGCGATTTTCGTCGCAGAGCTTGGGCCGGCGGGGATGATTTTTGTGCCCTGTGAAGGTGGCATCAGCCACAACGAAATCGAGAATGCCGCGCCGGATGATCTGGCAGCGGGATGCGCGGTGTTGTTAAGGGCAATGGCGGCGGCGTCGGCGGCAATCGCCAGCGGCAAGCTCGCCGCCTAAGCCATCACCGCCCTCCGTAGGAGCCGGCAAGCAGGCTCCTACGGAGAATGGACAGTGTCAGGAAGAGGGTTGCCAGCCGCCACCCAGCGCGGTCACCAGCCCGACACTCGCCTGCAACTGCCTTGTCTGCACCGCCTGTAATGTCCGCTGCGCCTGTAACGCCGCCGACTGCGCCGTCACCACATCCAGGTAACTCACGGCCCCTGCCTGATAGCTGTTCATCGCCAGCGCTTGCGTGTGCTGCGCTGCATCCGCTGCCGCTTGTTCATCCTGTGCTTCCTGCTGCAGATCCCGCAATTGTGCCAGGTTGTCCTCGACTTCGCGCACGGCTTTCAGCACCTGGCTGCGGTACTGCGCCGACGCCTCTTCAAACTCGGCCTTGGCCTGGCGTTCGTTGGCGCTTAGGCGACCGCCGTCGAAGATCGGCAAATTCACCAACGGCCCCAATGCCCAATAGCGATTGCCCGCGGACAGCAGGTTGCCGACCCCCTGAGTCTGCCCGCCAATCAACCCCGTCAGACTGAAATCCGGATACCACGCCGCCTTGGCCACACCGATGTTGGCGTTGGCGGCAAATACTCGTCGCTCGGCCGCTGCAATGTCCGGACGACGTTGCAGTAGGTGGCTAGGCAATTGCGAAGGGATCCCCGGCAAGGCGATCAATTGCGGGCTAGGCGGCAATGAAAAATCGCTGGCTGCCACACCCACCAGTTCTCCTATCGCGTGCTCGGTCAGATTGCGTTGCCCGCGCACTTCATCCCATTGCGCCTTGGCCTCGGCCAGTTGATTCTGCGCGCGCGTGAGGTCCAGCTCCGAAGCAATCTGCCCCTCATACCGGCTACGGGTCAGTTGCAACGCCTGGCCGAAATCCGCCAGCGAACTGTTGAGAATCCGCGCCTGCGCATCCAGCCCGTTGAGCTGCACGTACAACGTCGCCAACTGATGCTGCAGGCTCAAGCGCGCCACCGCCAAATCATCGCCGGACGCCTGTGCCTGGGCATCACCGGCCGCCACCTGGTTGCGGATTTTGCCCCACAGGTCCAGGTCGTAACTCAGTGAAAACCCTGCGGTATTGCTGTTGTATACCGATGGCTGCGTATCCCCTCGCAGCGGCCGCGAGTCCGATTGGCGCTGGCGCAACGGCTGCGCGCTGGCGGTGATCTGCGGGAACAACCCCGCATGCAACTGGCTGGCATAGGCCTGGGACGCATCGAAGTGCGCCAGCGCCGCCGCCAGGTCGGGGTTGGCCTTGAGCAGTTGCTGTTGCAGGTCATTCAGGTGCGAATCCTGGTAGAGCGTCCACCATTCGGGGGCCAGTTGATCGGACGGTTGCGCGCTGTGCCAGGGGCCATCGCTGGTCTGTTCGCGGTAGCCGGCGGGCAAATCAACACTCGGCACCTTGTAGGCCGGCGCCATCGAGCAGCCCTGCAATGCCAGCAGCATCAGCGCTGCCAGGGGTTTAAGCCTTAGGCGCATGCGCACCTCCGGCGGCATCGGCCAGTTGTACCGGGTCGCCTTCACGCAGGGCGTCCGGCGGGTTGTCGACCACACGGTCGGCGGGTTTCAGGCCTTGGTCGATTACCAGGCGTTCGCCCAGGTCGAGGCCGATGTGAATGTCCTGCAGGTGCACGTGATTTTGCGCATCCAACACCGCCACTTGCGTGCCTTGGGCGCGGAAGATCAATGCGCTGGCCGGGATGCTCACGCCATGGGTATCCGCCGGAATCGGCAGGGTGGCTTCGGCGTAATCACCGGGGAGCAACTCGCCATTAGGGTTGTCGGCCACGAACTGCGCAAGCAAGGTGCCGGAACGGCGGTCGATGGCGGTGGAATCACCGATCAGGCGCGCCTTGAAGTGCTCACCGGGGTGCTCGGGCACAGTCAGCTCGGCTTCAAGGCCGGGGTGGATGACCGCCGCGTAGTTCTGCGGCACGGGCACATACAGGCGCAGTTGATGGGTGTCGGCGATGTTGAACAGCTCGGGATCGCTGTCGGTGTCGGCCTTGATCAATTGGCCGATATCGGTGTTGCGTGCGGTGATGGTGCCGGCGAATGGCGCGCGGATCGTCTTGTAGCTTTCCAGCGCGGACAGCCGCGCATAGTCGGCAGCGGCGGCTTCGGCGTTGGCTTTTGCGGCGGCGGCATTGGAGGTTTTTTCGTCGGCCTCCTGGCGCGATACCGAATGGCTGGCGAGCAGGTTTTGCCAGCGGGTGGCGGTGGTTTCGGCCAGGCGTGCGTTGGCCTGTTCCTGTACCAGCCGGGCGTGGGTTTGCGCCAGTTGCTGATCCAGGTCGGGGCTGTCGATCTCGGCGAGGATTTGCCCGGCTTTGACCTGGGTGCCGATGTCGGATTTCCAGTCCTTCAAGTAGCCGCTGACACGGGCGTGAATCGGCGCCTTGCTCCAGGCTTCCAGGTGCGCCGGCAAGCGCAGGGTATCGCCGGCGACATTCTGCTGCGGTTGGAACACCATCACCTGCGGGATGGCGGCGGTTTCGGTCCAGGCGGTGACCGATTGTTCGTGCAGCGTGCGGGCATGCAGGCCGTTGGCGACCAACAGGGCGGCCAGGGTCAGGCCGCCGACACCCATGAGCATCAGACGCTTGCGCGAGGGTTTGTGATCAGACGACATGAGGCGTTTCTCCAGCGGTGGCGCGAGTAGGGTGACGGCCGTGGACCAGGCTGAAGACCACGGGGACAAACAACAGGGTGGCGGTGGTGGCGAGGATCAAGCCACCGATCACCGCACGGCCGAGCGGGGCGTTCTGCTCCTCGGAAATCGCCAGGGGCAGCATGCCGATGATCATCGCCAGGGCGGTCATGCACACCGGGCGGAAGCGCGTGTAACCGGCTTCCAGCGCGGCCTTGAGCGCATCGCCATGTTCGGCCAGGCGTTCACGGCAGAAGCTCACCACCAGGATCGAGTTGGCCGTGGCCACGCCCATGCACAGGATCGCGCCGGTCAAGGCGGGCACCGACAACGAGGTGCCGCTGAGGAACAGCATCCACACGATCCCTGCCAGCGCCGCAGGCAAGGCGGTGATGATCACGAACGGATCGACCCACGACTGGAAGTTGACCACGATCAGCAGGTAGATCAGCACCACCGCACCGAGCAGGCCGAAGCTCAGTCCACTGAACGCTTCATGCAGCGCATCGATCTGTCCGTGCAGGCTGATCACTGCGCCTTTGGGGCGCATGGAGGCGGTGTCATCCAGCACTTTCTGCACATCACGGGCCACGCCGCCGAGGTCGCGGCCTTGCACGTTGGCGTACAGGTCCAGGGTCGGTTCGATGTTGTAATGAGTCACCACCGCCGGGCTTTGCACGCGGGAGATGGTGGCCACGCCGCCAAGGATCTGCGACTGGCCGTCGGCGCCGGTCACCGGCAGCGCTTCCAGCGAAGGCAGGCTGTCGAGGCGGTATTGCGGGGTGGCGGCGACGATGGAGTAGGACACGCCGTTGGCCGGGTTGAGCCAGAAGGTCGGTGCCACTTGGGAACTGCCGGCGAGGGAGGCGACCATACTGTTGGTCACGTCACGCTCGGTGATGCCCAGGCCATTGGCGCGCAGGCGGTCGACGTTGACCTGCAAGGACGGGTAGCCGGTGGACTGCTGGATACGTAGGTCGGCAATGCCCGGTACGTGCTGCAGGCGCCGTTCCAGTTCCACCGCATAGGCGCGGTTTTCTTCATCGCTGCGCCCGGAGATTTTCACGTCCAGAGGGGCCGGGGCGCCGAAGTTGAGGATCTGGCTGCTGATGTCTGCCGGCAGGAATGCGAAATGGCTGCCGGGGAAACTTTCTGGCAGGGCTTCGCGCAATTTCTTTACGTAGTCGGCGGTGGGCGCGTGGTCTTTTTTCAGGGTGACTTGGATGTCACCGTCCTGCGGGCCGATGGTGCCGCTGCTGCTGTAGGCCATGTCGATACCGCTGAGCGGGATGCCGATGTTGTCGACGATGGTGTCGAGTTCTTCGGCGGGAATCACTTCACGAATCCGCGCTTCGATACGGTCGAAGGCGGCGGCGCTTTCTTCAATGCGCGTGCCCAGTGGCAGGCGCACGTGCAGGGCCAAGGCGCCCGCGTCGGTGGCTGGGAAGAAGTCCTGGCCAAGGCTTGGCAGCAGCAGGAACGACGCCAGCACACAGGCCAGGAAACCGACGATAAAACGCTTGCGATTGCCCAGGGCCAAGGTCAGCAGGCCGTGATAGGTATCGCGGATGTTCGAGAAGTGACGCTCGAAACCCTGTTGGAAATTCAGCACCGATTGCAGCATGGCATTGCGCTGTTTCTGATGCTGCTCACCCTCGTGATGATTGATGAATTCATCTTCTGGGTGGTGTCCTGCCCCTTGCTCCGGGGTGTGCGGCTTGAGCAGGAACATTGCCAGCGTCGGCACCAGCGTACGTGACAGAATGAAAGAGCTGGCCATGGCAAAGATCACCGCCAGGGCCATCGGCCGGAACAGATAACCGGCGATGCCTTGCAGCAAGAACATCGGCACGAAAACGATGCAAATACACAGTAGCGAGACGAACGCCGGGCCGACGATTTGCGCGGCACCGTCGAGGATCGCGGTCTTCACCGCCTTGCCTTGTTCCAGGTGCCAGTTGATGTTTTCGATGGTCACCGTGGCGTCGTCCACCAGGATCCCCACCGCCAACGCCAGCCCGCCGAGGGTCATCACGTTGAGGGTTTGCCCGCTGACCGCCAGCAGCGCGATAGCCGATAGCACGGCCAGGGGAATCGAGGCGGCGATGATCAAGGTGGAGCGCCAGCTACCAAGGAACAGCAGGATCATCGCACTGGTCAGCAGCGCAGCGATGATGCCTTCCTGGGCCACGCTGCCCACTGACTGCTTGACGAACACCGAGGCATCGCCCAGCAGCGAGGTCTTCAGCGACGGCGGCAGGGTTTCGTTGATGCGCGGCAGCATCTGACGAATGCCGTCGATGATCGACAGGGTGGAGATGCTGCCGTTCTTCAGCGCCGGCATGAGGACTGCGCGGTGGCCGTCGACGCGCACGATGTTGGTCTGCGGCGGCGAGCCGTCACGCACATGGGCGACCTGGCCGATGGTGATCAGCGCACCGTCGACGGTCTTGATCGGCAGGTCGTTGAGTTCATCGATGGCCTTGGGGCTGTTGTTGAGCAGGATCGTGTATTCGTTGGGGCCGAGTTTGGCGGTGCCCACCGGGATGATCTGGTTCTGCAGCGCCAAGGCATTGCCGACGTCCTGGGCCGACAAGCCTTTGGCGGCCAGCGCCTGTGGGTCAAGGTCCAGGGTGATCTGGCGTTGCTTGCCGCCCATGGGCGTCGGCATGGCCAGGCCGGGCAGGGCGCTCAGGGGCAGGCGGATGTTGTTCTGCACCAGGTCGCGGATCTTGGCTTCCGAGAGGCTGGGGCTGGAGAACGCCATCTGCAAAATCGGCACCGTGGAGGCGCTGTAGTTGAGGATCAGCTGCGGCGTGATGCCCGGTGGCATCTGCTTGAGCACGGTTTGTGACACCGCTGTCACCTGGGCGTTGGCGGTGCGGATATCCACGCCGGGTTGGAAGAAGATCTTGACGATGCCCATGCCGGGCAGGGATTGCGACTCGATATGCTCGATGTCGTTAACCGTGGTGCTCAGGGAGCGTTCATAGGTGTAGATCACCCGGCCAGCCATGGCGTCCGGCGACAGGCCGTTGTACTGCCAGACTACGGCGACCACGGGAATGCCAATGTCCGGAAAAACGTCAGTGGGGGTACGCAGGGCCGCCATCGGCCCGATGATGCAGATGAATATGGCCAACACGATAAACGTGTACGGCTTTTGCAGTGCGGTCTTTACCAGCCCGAGCATGCGTGAAACCTCCGGAGGGAGCAGGATTGCAAACCCCGGCAGTCTTGCCCGACCCACCTAACACGCACCTTTCAGCCAGGTGAAGGAACATTTAGGAAGGGGCTGAAGATCGTTTCATCTGTATTCATTTGTTCTACAAAGGGTGGCTCCTCAAGCTTGTAGCCCATTGGACACATCGTCCCTATTTGGAGCCCTGCCATGTCACTCAAACCCTTGTTATTGATCCCGGCCCTCGGTGCTGTGCTGTTGTTATCGGCGTGCGCCGGCCCGATTCCCAAGGCCGACCCGAGCGAAGCGTGGATCGGTTTGAAAGAAGAAGCCCCCAACGACCTGATGGCCGAACGCGTGGACGGCAAGCGCGTGGATGACGGACGTTTCTTTGAGGTGACACCGGGAGACCATCGCCTGGATGTGACGCTGTTCGAGGAAGAGCCAGGCGACGACAACCAGCAGGACTGCCAGGGGCGGGTCGAATACAAGGATTTCAAGGCGGGTGAGCACTACACCCTGGTGGAGTCGAGCCTGGGCACCACCGTGCGCGCATCCTTGATGGATGGTCACGGCAAGGAGGTCGCGGCGACTCAGGACTTCAATTGCATGCCTGGCTAGGCGTGATGTACCGCCACCTTATGGGGTTTGGCGGGTGCAGCGGGTTTGACGTGGGGGTGATGGTGCCGACGGGTGATGCGCAAC
The DNA here is from genome assembly GCF_002269425.1 of Pseudomonas sp. NS1(2017). Classification (NCBI taxonomy): domain Bacteria; kingdom Pseudomonadati; phylum Pseudomonadota; class Gammaproteobacteria; order Pseudomonadales; family Pseudomonadaceae; genus Pseudomonas; species Pseudomonas sp. NS1(2017). Next base: position 5,585,008 of record NZ_CP022960.1, on the reverse strand, counting down.
ACCCCCCACAACATGGCGCCGGCTACCGCCAGCCAACCGCAGATCAACAGGACAATCGTTGTTGCAAGGCTCATTAGGGCCTCCTTTCGCCCCCAGGGGGCACACACAGTCTTCTCAATGGACAGTCTAGCTACCTGACGGTTGCCTGCTATTGACCAATGGTCGTGTCTGTCCAACTTCTTTGCTATATCCACGACCTTTGTAGGAGCGAGCTTGCTCGCGAAAAACGTCAATGAGAATGCGCGTTATCTGGATTAACACGGCGCCTTCAGGTTTTTCGCGAGCAAGCTCGCTCCTACATAAACGTGATTGGGCTATGATCAGGGCCCTCACCGGCAGTTGATCAAGAGAGTAGAAAATTGCGGTTACGGTCGAACCTGAAAACATCCTTGTTCCTCGCGTGTGCCTTGGGCCTTGCGGCGTGTTCCTCCACCCCGTCGAGACTGGCCGGCCTGCCGGAGCGCGTCGAGCTCAACGGCGTGCCGACCTTTCGCAGCGAGGCTTATCAGGGCGGTCCTACGTCTTTAGCCAGCATGCTGTCGCAACAAGGCATTGTCATGACACCGGGGCTATTGGATAAACCGCTGCATTTGCCGGGCGGCGAAGCAGACCTTGAGCGCAATATGCAGGTGCTGGCGCGTGAGTACGGACTGATGGTGTATCCGCTGGAGGCCAAGCTGACGGCGGTGCTGGCGCAGGTAGCGGCGGGTTATCCGGTGATGGCGCGGATCGGTGGCGGGCTGTGGTCGGACGCGCACTACGTGGTCGTGGTGGGGTTCAACCAGCAGAAAAGTACGGTGTTGTTGCGCTCGGGCATGGATCGACGTTTGCTGATGAGCTTCAGCGACTTTGAGTCCAAATGGAAAAGCGCCGGCAGTTGGGCAATCCTCACCCAGCGCCCGAGCCAGTTGCCGGCGAATGTAGATGCACAACGTTGGCGCGACTCGGCGAATGCGACGGCCCAGGCCGGGCAGGAGCGGGCGGCAGCGCAGGCACTGAAGGTGCTGGCGGAACGCAAATAAAAAACGGCGCTATCGAAGCGCCGTTTTTTATCGTTTAGCGACGGGCTTCCGCAGCGTTAGGACGATTCTTCAGGTTCTTGTCGGCCTTGTAGCGCAACGCCACATCCGGCACCGAACCGCTCCTGCCGGTCTCGACCCAATTGCGGATACGGCTGGCATCGGCAAAGTGGGTGAATTTGCCGAAGGCATCCAGGATCACCAGCGACACCGGGCGGTTGCCCATGCTGGTCACCAGTACCAGGCAGTGGCCGGCCTGGTTGGTGAAACCGGTCTTGGTCAGCTTGATGTCCCAGTTGGCGCGGTTGATCAGGTGGTCGGTGTTGGAGAAGCCCAGGGTGTAGTTGGGCTTGCGGAACGACACGGTCTTTTCCTTGGTGGTGCTCAACTGGCTCAGCAACGGGTAGTGACGCGCGGCAGCCAGCAGCTTGCTCAGGTCGCGGGCGGTGGACACGTTGTGGATCGACAGGCCAGTGGGTTCTACATAATGAGTGCTGGTCATGCCCAGTGCCTTGGCCTTGGCGTTCATCGCCGCGATAAACGCCGGGTAGCCGCCTGGGTAGTGGTGGGCCAGGCTGGCCGCGGCGCGGTTCTCCGAGGACATCAAAGCAATCAACAGCATTTCTTTGCGCGGCATTTCGCTGCCGATTTTCACGCGGGAGAACACGCCTTTCATTTCCGGCGTGTCCTTGATGTTGATGTCGATGTATTCGTCCATGTTCTGCTTGGCTTCCAGCACCACCAGGCCGGTCATCAACTTGCTCACCGAGGCGATGGGCACCACCACATCGGGGTTGCTGGAATAGATGACTTTGTTGGTCTGCAGGTCCACCAGCATGGCGCTGCCGGAAGCGATTTGCAGTTTGGACGTGTCACGCGGCGCCTGGGTGGTTTCGGCGGCGTGCGCGAAGGTGCCTGTGAAAGCAAAAAATAGGCTGACGAGAGAAAGACGAATTTTCACGCGGATGAACTCGCTAAAAAGTAAGGAAATACCGTTCAGAAACGGGTTATATGACAAATGCCGTTACATTTTAGGAGTATGGATCAGAAACTGTCGAATGTTCTTCTAGAACCCGATGAAAGTTCTTAAAAACTAAGAAAAAACAGGATTTATTGCGGGCAATAAAAAGCCCTGCGATAAAGCAGGGCTTTTTCAGTACGCCTGGTTATTAGGCGTGCAGGGTCTCTGCGGCGTACAGGGTATTTTCCAGCAGGCAAGCACGCGTCATCGGGCCGACGCCGCCTGGCACTGGTGTGATCCAGCCCGCGCGGGGCAGGGCGGTTTCGTACACCACGTCGCCCACCAGCTTGCCGTCGTCCTGACGGTTGATGCCCACGTCGATGACGATTGCCCCCTCCTTGATCCATTCACCTTTGACCAGCCCTGGCTTGCCGGCGGCAACCACGACCAGGTCGGCGCGGCCGACGTGGCCGGCAAGGTCCTTGGTGAAACGGTGGGTCACGGTCACGGTGCAGCCGGCCAACAACAGTTCCATGGCCATCGGGCGGCCGACGATGTTGGACGCGCCGACCACGACTGCGTCGAGGCCGTACAGGTCGACACCGGTGCTTTCCAGCAGGGTCATGATGCCTTTTGGCGTGCATGGGCGCAGCAGCGGGATGCGCTGGGCCAGGCGGCCGACGTTATAAGGGTGGAAACCGTCGACGTCTTTGTCGGGGCGAATGCGCTCCAGCAATTTGGAGGCGTCCAGATGCTCGGGCAATGGCAGTTGCAGCAGGATGCCATCGATCTTCGGGTCATCGTTGAGGCTGTCGATCAGGTCGGTCAGGGCCTGCTGGGTGGTTTCGGAAGGCAAGTCGTAGGCCTTGGAAATGAAGCCGACCTCTTCACAGTCTTTACGCTTGTGCGAGACATAAACCTGAGAGGCAGGATCGCTGCCGACCAGGATCACCGCGAGGCCAGGCGTGCGCAGACCTTGTTGGCTGCGCTCGGTGACTCGTTTGGCGATCTGCTGGCGCAGGCTGGCGGCGATTGATTTGCCGTCGATAAGTTGTGCAGTCATTACGCGTGATTAACCATCGAGAGGGGGAAGAAAAGTGCGCGCATTCTCGCATGCCAGGACGTGAGGGCAAAGGCGCTTGGTCTGCAAATTGCCCTAACCCCTTAAATAAAATCAGTTTTTTTCAAAAAAGATTTGACGGGTTTCGAGGGCGTCTATACTATTCGTCGCACTTGTCGGGCACAGCCTAGCACTGGTTAAGAAGGTCGAGCAGAATAGCGTGTTGTTCTGCAAGGCTGGAAGCACTTAGTTTGTAATCCTCCAAGAGTACAGATTAATAAGGCGCCCGTAGCTCAGCTGGATAGAGCATCCGCCTTCTAAGCGGATGGTCGCAGGTTCGAGTCCTGCCGGGTGCGCCATTAGGCAGCTTTGGCACAAGTAGCGCTATATGGTGGGCGTAGCTCAGTTGGTAGAGCACGGGATTGTGACTCCCGTTGTCGAGGGTTCGATCCCCTTCGTCCACCCCATATTTTAAAAGGCGCCAGATTAATCGTCTGGCGCCTTTGCTTTAAGAGCTTCAAGCGCGGATGTGGTGGAATTGGTAGACACACTGGATTTAGGTTCCAGCGCCGCGAGGCGTAAGAGTTCGAGTCTCTTCATCCGCACCAAATAAAGCTTGGTCCAGTCGAAAGGCAGGGCAGGGCTCAACAAAGAAGTGGTTTGGTTTCTTTGTTAACGCAATATGGTGGGCGTAGCTCAGTTGGTAGAGCACGGGATTGTGACTCCCGTTGTCGAGGGTTCGATCCCCTTCGTCCACCCCATATTCGAAAGGCGCCAGATTTAACAGTCTGGCGCCTTTTTTGGTTTCAGCGGTTCGAACTATCCCGCGACTGCCGGTAGCGGGTCGCAACGGCAGGGCGTTTCGTCGTATTTGTGTATCTCGATGATGCCGCGCTGCCTGCCAGTCCCGTTTGAGGGGGTGGCCGTCAGGGAGATGGCTGACGACTTCTTCTATATATAGGAGGGGCGGCGCAGAGCCCTGGCGTGATGGGTTGTATTTGTCACCGGGGCGAGGTGCATCAGTGCCTTCGTACCGATAAATTGCCGGCTGTTTTCGGGCGTATTTGCAGTAGGGTGACTTCTTGAGTTTGACCCACTAGAATGCATGCCCTTGATTGGGGTCGGAAATGGCCGGCTAACGTCTGTGCAACGAGGAATATCCATGCAAGTTTCTGTTGAAAATACTACTGCTATCGAGCGTCGCCTGAGCATCACCGTGCCGGCTGAGCGCATCGAAACTGCGGTCAACAAGCGTCTGCAGCAGACTGCCCAGAAGGCCAAGATCGCTGGTTTCCGTCCAGGCAAAGTGCCAATGAGCGAAATCAAGCGCCGTTTTGGTGCCGATGCGCGCCAGGAAGCTGTCGGTGACGTGATCCAGGCTTCTTTCTATGAAGCTGTTGTTGAGCACAAGCTGAACCCAGCAGGTTCGCCGTCGATCGAGCCTAAGTCCCTGGAAGCTGGCAAGGACCTGGAATACGTTGCCGTATTCGAAGTGTTCCCTGAATTTGAAGTGGCCGGTTTCGACGGTATCGAAATCGAGCGTCTGAGCGCCGAAGTGGCTGATTCGGACCTGGACAACATGCTGGAAATCCTGCGCAAGCAGAACACCCGTTTCGAAGTGGCCGACCGTGCTGCCCAGAACGAAGACCAGTTGAACATCGATTTCGTTGGCAAGGTTGACGGCGAAGTCTTCGCTGGCGGCTCCGCCAAGGGTACTCAGCTGGTGCTGGGTTCCAACCGTATGATCCCGGGTTTCGAAGACGGCCTGGTTGGCGCCAAAGCCGGCGAAGAGCGCGTTCTGAACCTGACTTTCCCTGCTGACTACCAGAACCTGGACCTGGCTGGCAAAGCCGCCGAGTTCACCGTGACCGTCAACAGCGTTTCCGAGCCTAAGCTGCCAGAGCTGAACGAAGAATTCTTCGCTCAATTCGGCATCAAGGAAACCGGCATCGAAGGCTTCCGCACCGAAGTTCGCAAGAACATGGAGCGCGAGCTGCGTCAGGCCATCAAGTCCAAGGTCAAGAACCAGGTCATGGACGGTCTGCTGGCCGCCAATCCGATCGAAGTGCCTAAGGCCCTGCTGTCCAACGAAGTGGATCGCCTGCGCGTTCAAGCTGTTCAGCAGTTTGGTGGCAACATCAAACCTGACCAACTGCCGGCCGAGCTGTTCGAAGAGCAAGCCAAGCGCCGTGTCGTGCTGGGCCTGATCGTGGCTGAAGTGGTCAAGCAGTTCGACCTCAAGCCTGACGAAGACCGCGTTCGCGAAATGATCCAGGAAATGGCTTCGGCCTACCAGGAACCAGAGCAGGTCGTGGCTTGGTACTACAAGAACGATCAGCAACTGAACGAAGTGCGTTCGGTTGTGCTGGAAGAACAAGTTGTGGATACTGTTCTGCAGAAGGCTAAGGTGACCGATAAAGCGGTCTCTTACGAAGAAGCAGTCAAACCGGCGGAAGCAGCACAAGCCGACTGATTGTCCAACTCGTTGGAAATACAACCATAAGCCAGCCTCGCGCTGGCTTATGCGTTTTCAAGACATGACTATTTGGGAGTAACTGCAGAGCATGTTCCGTAATTCCTATATTCAGCAGAACTCTGATATCCAGGCCGCTGGCGGCTTGGTCCCGATGGTTGTCGAGCAGTCCGCTCGTGGCGAACGCGCCTACGACATCTACTCGCGCCTGCTCAAGGAGCGAGTGATCTTTCTGGTGGGCCCCGTAGAGGACTACATGGCCAACCTGATCTGTGCGCAACTGCTGTTCCTTGAAGCGGAAAACCCGGACAAGGACATCCATCTCTACATCAACTCCCCGGGCGGTTCGGTGACGGCCGGCATGTCGATCTACGACACCATGCAGTTCATCAAGCCGAACGTGTCGACCACCTGCATTGGCCAAGCCTGCAGTATGGGCGCATTCCTGCTGACCGCAGGTGCCGAAGGCAAGCGTTTCTGCCTGCCGAACTCGCGCGTGATGATTCACCAGCCACTGGGCGGTTTCCAGGGCCAGGCGTCGGATATCGAAATCCACGCCAAGGAAATCCTGTTTATCCGTGAGCGTCTGAACACGCTGATGGCCAAGCACAGCGGGCGCACCCTGGAAGAAATCGAACGCGACACCAATCGCGACAATTTCATGAGTGCCGAAGCCGCGCAAGCCTATGGCCTGATCGACGCAGTGATCAGTCAGCGCCCCGCTTAATATAAGCCGCTCAAAATAGGGCTGGTCGGCATGTCCGACCACTGGCGGGCTTGAAAAAGCCCGCATAAGCCTTCATCTTGTGTTGCAAGCCTATCGGATTTGGATCGAACGAATGACTGACACCCGCAACGGCGAGGACAACGGCAAGCTGCTCTATTGCTCCTTCTGTGGCAAAAGCCAGCATGAAGTGCGCAAATTGATTGCCGGCCCCTCGGTCTTTATCTGCGACGAGTGCGTCGACCTGTGCAATGACATCATCCGCGAGGAGGTGCAGGAAGCCCAGGCCGAAAGCAGCGCGCATAAATTGCCTTCGCCTAAAGAAATCAGCGGCATCCTTGACCAGTACGTGATTGGTCAAGAGCGTGCAAAGAAGGTTCTGGCCGTAGCGGTGTATAACCACTACAAGCGCTTGAACCAGCGTGACAAGAAAGGTGACGAAGTTGAACTCGGCAAGAGCAACATCTTGCTGATCGGTCCTACAGGCTCGGGTAAAACCCTGCTGGCAGAGACCCTCGCTCGCCTGCTGAACGTTCCGTTCACCATCGCCGACGCCACCACCCTCACCGAGGCTGGCTACGTGGGTGAAGACGTCGAGAACATCATTCAGAAACTGCTGCAGAAGTGCGACTACGACGTAGAGAAAGCCCAGATGGGTATTGTCTACATCGACGAAATCGACAAGATCTCGCGCAAGTCGGACAATCCGTCGATCACCCGGGATGTTTCCGGTGAAGGCGTGCAGCAAGCCCTGTTGAAACTGATCGAAGGCACGGTCGCTTCCGTACCGCCACAAGGTGGTCGCAAGCATCCGCAGCAGGAATTCCTTCAGGTTGATACGCGTAACATCCTGTTTATCTGTGGTGGTGCGTTCTCCGGTCTGGAAAAAGTCATCCAGCAGCGTTCGACCCGCGGCGGCATCGGCTTCAGTGCCGAAGTGCGCAGCAAGGAAGAAGGCAAGAAGGTTGGCGAGTCCCTGCGTGAAGTCGAGCCTGACGACCTGGTCAAGTTCGGTCTGATCCCGGAATTTGTGGGTCGTCTGCCGGTCCTGGCCACGTTGGACGAGTTGGATGAGGCTGCTCTGATTCAGATCCTCACCGAGCCGAAAAACGCCCTGACCAAGCAATACGCCAAGCTGTTCGAAATGGAAGGTGTGGACCTCGAGTTCCGTACCGACGCCCTCAAATCGGTGGCCAAGCGGGCACTGGAGCGCAAGACCGGTGCACGTGGCCTGCGTTCGATTCTGGAAGGCGTGTTGCTCGACACCATGTATGAGATCCCCTCGCAGTCCGAGGTGAGTAAAGTGGTGATCGACGAAAGCGTTATAGAAGGTAAGTCCAAGCCACTGTATATCTACGAAAACAGTGAGCCGGCTGCCAAGGCTGCGCCGGACGCGTAAGCGTTTCGCAGTGTCGGTATAAACAAGGGGCCTCCAGGGGCCCCTTTGTTTTTGCGGCGTTTTTTGCCCCAAGGCGTTTACTGCGTTTAACTGCTGGCAATAAGCTTGTTTTTTTTGCATGCAGCCCCCATCTTGGTTTCAAGCTTATTTTTCATCTGTCATAGAGGCGAAATCATGAAGACCACCATCGAATTGCCTCTCCTGCCGTTGCGCGATGTCGTCGTCTATCCGCACATGGTTATCCCGCTGTTCGTGGGGCGCGAGAAGTCTATCGAAGCCCTCGAGGCCGCGATGACGGGCGACAAGCAGATCCTGCTGTTGGCCCAGAAGAATCCTGCTGATGATGATCCAGGCGAAGACGCCCTGTATCGTGTCGGCACCATTGCTACCGTACTGCAACTGCTCAAGCTGCCTGATGGCACCGTCAAGGTGCTGGTCGAAGGTGAGCAGCGGGGCGCGGTCGAGCGTTTCATGGAAGTGGATGGCCACCTGCGCGCCGAAGTGGCGCTGATCGACGAAGTCGAGGCCCCTGAGCGCGAGTCCGAAGTGTTTGTGCGCAGTCTGCTCTCGCAGTTCGAGCAGTATGTGCAGTTGGGCAAGAAAGTCCCGGCTGAAGTCCTGTCTTCCCTCAACAGCATCGATGAGCCAAGTCGCCTGGTCGACACCATGGCCGCGCACATGGCGCTGAAGATCGAGCAGAAGCAAGACATCCTCGAAATCATCGACCTGTCGGCGCGTGTCGAGCACGTGCTGGCACTGTTAGACGCCGAAATCGACCTGTTGCAGGTTGAGAAGCGCATCCGTGGTCGCGTGAAGAAACAAATGGAGCGCAGCCAGCGCGAGTACTACCTGAATGAGCAGATGAAGGCCATTCAGAAAGAACTCGGCGACAGCGAGGAAGGCCACAACGAAATCGAGGAGCTGAAAAAGCGCATCGATGCTGCCGGCCTGCCGAAAGACGCCCTGACCAAGGCCACCGCCGAGCTGAACAAGCTCAAGCAGATGTCGCCGATGTCGGCTGAAGCCACCGTGGTGCGCTCCTACATCGATTGGCTGGTGCAGGTGCCGTGGAAGGCCCAGACCAAGGTGCGCCTGGACCTGGCGCGTGCTGAGGACATCCTCGACGCCGACCACTATGGTCTCGAAGAAGTCAAAGAGCGCATCCTCGAATACCTCGCCGTGCAAAAGCGCGTGAAGAAAATCCGTGGCCCGGTGTTGTGCCTCGTCGGTCCGCCTGGCGTGGGTAAAACCTCCCTGGCAGAGTCGATCGCCAATGCTACCAACCGCAAATTCGTGCGCATGGCTTTGGGCGGTGTGCGTGATGAAGCGGAAATCCGTGGTCATCGCCGGACTTACATCGGTTCGATGCCAGGAAGATTGATTCAAAAGATGACAAAGGTGGGCGTGCGCAACCCGCTGTTCCTGCTCGATGAAATCGACAAAATGGGCAGTGACATGCGTGGCGATCCGGCATCGGCGTTGCTCGAAGTGCTCGACCCGGAGCAGAACCACAATTTCAACGACCATTACCTGGAAGTCGACTACGACCTGTCCGACGTAATGTTCCTGTGCACCTCCAACTCCATGAACATCCCGCCGGCACTGCTGGACCGGATGGAGGTGATTCGTCTGCCGGGCTACACCGAAGACGAGAAGATCAACATTGCCGTCAAATACCTCGCGCCCAAGCAGATTTCGGCCAATGGCCTGAAAAAGGGCGAGATCGAATTTGAGGTCGAGACGATCCGCGACATCGTGCGCTACTACACCCGCGAGGCCGGTGTAAGGGGCCTGGAGCGCCAGATCGCGAAGATCTGCCGTAAGGCGGTCAAGGAACATGCACTGGAAAAACGCTTCTCGGTGAAGGTCACCGCCGATTCCCTGGAGCACTTCCTGGGCGTGAAGAAATTCCGCTACGGCCTGGCCGAGCAGCAGGATCAGGTAGGGCAGGTGACGGGCCTGGCGTGGACTCAGGTGGGCGGCGAACTGCTGACCATCGAAGCCGCGGTGATCCCTGGCAAGGGCCAACTGATCAAGACCGGTTCCCTGGGTGACGTGATGGTTGAATCCATCACCGCCGCGCAGACCGTGGTGCGCAGCCGCGCCAAGAGCCTGGGGATCCCCCTGGACTTCCACGAGAAGCACGACACCCACATCCACATGCCGGAAGGGGCGACCCCGAAAGACGGCCCTAGCGCTGGCGTAGGCATGTGCACGGCCCTGGTGTCGGCATTGACTGGTATTCCGGTGCGCGCCGATGTCGCCATGACCGGGGAAATCACCCTGCGTGGTCAGGTATTGGCCATCGGTGGTCTGAAAGAGAAATTGCTTGCTGCACACCGGGGTGGTATCAAGACGGTGATCATTCCTGAAGAGAATGTTCGCGACTTGAAGGAAATTCCTGACAACATCAAGCAGGATCTGCAGATTAAACCGGTTAAATGGATTGACGAGGTCCTGCAAATTGCGCTGCAATACGCGCCGGAGCCCTTGCCGGATGTGGCTCCGGAGATAGTTACCAAGGACGAAAAACGTGAGTCTGATTCCAAGGAAAGAATTAGCACGCATTAATGTGTTAAAGCCTGGGGGCTTCCTTGACAGCTTTTTAGAGCCCTTGTTATAAAGCGGCTCTTAAGTGTCTGTAGGCCATTCAGCACTGGTTTTTGCTTTCACCAAAAAACTTAGAATCATACTCAATAGATATATAAGGGGACTTAGAGTGAACAAGTCGGAACTGATTGATGCTATCGCTGCATCCGCTGATATCCCGAAAGCTGCTGCTGGCCGTGCGCTGGATGCAGTAATCGAATCCGTCACTGGCGCTCTGAAGGCCGGCGACTCCGTGGTACTGGTAGGCTTCGGTACGTTCTCTGTGACTGATCGCCCAGCTCGCACTGGCCGTAACCCACAGACTGGCAAAGCACTGCAGATCGCTGCTGCCAAGAAACCAGGTTTCAAAGCCGGTAAAGCCCTGAAAGAAGCCGTTAACTAAGCTTCGATCCAGCCTTTATCTACCCAGGTCGAACCCAGGTTCAACCTGGGAGCGGAGCGGCAGCAGACCCGTGTATGCATCGGGTCGCCAAGCCGGGGGGAGAACCAAAGCCCCCGTCCGCTCCGCCAGTTGCGAGAAGGCGCATCCTTGGATGCGCCTTTCTTATATCCGTACTCTACCCACGCTCCACGGTTGCCAATTTCTGAAGTTCAACCGTTTCTGGGGGACGCATGCTGCAAAATATCAGGGACAATTCACAAGGCTGGATTGCCAAGACCATTATCGGGATCATCGTCGCATTGATGGCGTTCACCGGTATCGAGGCCATTTTCCAGGCTTCGGGTAACAGTAAGCAGGACGTGGCCAAGGTCAACGGTGAAGAAATCACCCAGACCGAACTGAGCCAGGCCGTCGACATGCAACGTCGCCAGCTGATGCAACAGCTGGGCAAGGATTTCGATGCCTCCCTGCTGGACGAAAAGCTGCTGCGCGAAGCGGCCCTCAAGGGTCTGATCGATCGCAAGCTGTTGCTGCAAGGTGCGGCTGACTCCAAGTTTGGCTTCTCTGAAGCTGCGCTGGATCAAGTGATCCTGCAGACACCGGAATTCCAGGTAGACGGCAAGTTCAACGCCGAACGCTTTGACCAGGTGATCCGTCAACTGGGCTACAGCCGTATGCAATTCCGTCAGATGCTGACCCAGGAAATGCTGATCGGCCAGGTTCGCGCAGGTATTGCCGGCAGCGGTTTCGTTACCGATGCCGAAGTGCTGGCATTCGCTCGTCTGGAAAAACAGACCCGCGACTTCGCTACCGTCAACATCAAGGCCAACCCTGCCGCGGTGAAACTCACCGACGACGAGGTCAAGGCTTATTACGACCAGCACGCCAAAGAGTTCATGACCCCGGACCAAGTGGTCATCGACTACCTGGAATTGAAGAAGTCTTCCTTCTTTGACCAGGTCAGCGTGAAGGACGAAGAGCTGCAGGCGGCCTATCAGAAAGAAACCGCCAACCTCGCTGAACAGCGTCGTGCGGCGCACATCCTGATTGAAGTCAACGACAAGGTCACCGACGCGCAAGCCAAGGCCAAGATCGAAGAGATCCAGGCACGCCTGGCCAAGGGTGAGAAGTTCGAAGCCCTGGCCAAGGAGTTCTCCCAGGATCCAGGTTCGGCCAACAGTGGCGGCGACCTCGGTTTTGCTGGCCCTGGCGTCTACGACCCGGACTTCGAAACCGCTTTGTACGCGTTGAACAAGGACCAGGTCTCGGCACCGGTGCGCAGTTCCTTCGGTTGGCACCTGATCAAGCTGTTGGGCGTTGAAGCACCGCAAGTGCCGACGTTTGCCAGCCTGAAAGACAAGCTGACCAAAGAGCTGAAGACCCAGCAGGTTGAGCAACGTTTCGTCGAAGCAACCAAGCAATTGGAAGATGCGGCGTTCGAAGCTTCCGACCTGGCCCAGCCGGCGTCCGACCTGAAGCTGACCGTACACACCTCCGCGCCGTTTGGCCGTGAAGGTGGTGAAGGTGTTGCGGCCAACCGTGCCGTGGTCACTGCTGCTTTCAGCCCGGAAGTGTTGGATGAAGGTGCCAACAGCACCGCTATCGAACTGGATCCGGAAACCATCATCGTGCTGCGTGCCAAAGAGCACCTGAAGCCTTCGCAACTGCCGCTGGAAAGCGTCGATGCGGCGATTCGCACGCAGATGGCCAAGGAGCGCGCCAGCGCAACTGCCAAGGCTCATGCTGACGAGCTGATCGCCAGCCTGCGTGATGGCAAGACTCCGCTGAACCAGCCGGTCGACGGCCAGGCGTGGAAGGTCACTGAAGCGGCTACCCGTAGCCAGGACGCGATCGACCCAGCCGTGCTGCAAGCCCTGTTCCGCATGCCCAAGCCTGCGGCCAAGGACAAGCCGACCTTCACCACTGTGAGCCTGGCGGACGGTAGCCTGGTGATCGTGCGCTTGAACGGCGTCAACGAAGCCGCTGCCCCAACGGACGAAGAAAAGGCGCAATACCGCCGCTTCCTCGCCTCCCGTGTCGGTCAGCAGGACTTCGCGGCGTACCGCAAGCAGTTGGAAACCAAGGCTGACATCAAGAAGTTCTGATGTCGGTTTGAACAAGAAGCCCCCGGCCTGAAAAGACCGGGGGCTTTTTTATGGGCGCTGGAGTGAGCTGCTCGGTTGTGAGGCACCCGTCGTCCTGCTCCTTTTCAGTTTGCCTGCGGCGACTTTTAGCAGACGTTGGAAGTTCGGGCATTGGCCATGGTCAGTCGCGGGGCACTCTGCGGCATGGCGCAATCCAAGGCTCATCGCCTTCAGGCGTTTGATGGTCGCGTCTATGCTGTCGGCCTTGTCCAGCAGCACCTGCCGGTCCACCTGCAAGGCACCCTCGACCGGGAGCATGGTGCGGATCTCGTCCAGGGACAGGCCGCCAGCTTGCCCAAGGGCAATCAGCGCCAACTGATCGAGCACATCGGGTTTGAAGTGCCGTCGTTCGCCGGGTGCGCTGGTCGCGGCGATCAATCCGGTCTTTTCATAGAACCGCACGGTGGAAGAGGGTAGTCCGGTACGCCGGGCCACTTCTGAGATATCCATGATGCATCCCTTGACTTGAAGTTGACTTCAACTTCTATCCTGCCTGTGAACGAGAGTCTCATCAATCAGAGGGCAGGCAATGTTGTCGATGGCAGAAGGGGTCAGGTTGGTATTGGTCGGGGTGGGTGCGACCGTGGTGATGGACGTGTGGTCGCTGCTCCTGAAAACCTTGGGGGTTGCGACGCTTGACTACGCCATGGTGGGGCGATGGGCGGGTCACCTCTGTCGTGGCACGTTCGTCCATGCCAGTATCGGCAAGGCTACGCCGGTACGTGGGGAAGCCTCCTTGGGGTGGGTGATTCACTATGCCGTCGGCATTGCCTTTGCGGCGCTGCTGGTGGGCCTCTACGGCGTGCAATGGTTGCATGTGCCTACGGGGTGGCCTGCGCTGATAGTGGGCACGGTCACGGTGGTGATTCCTTACTTCGTACTGCAGCCCGCCATGGGCGCGGGTGTGGCGGCGTCTCGCACGGCCACGCCTTGGAGAAATCGTCTGCGAAGCTTGGTGTCCCATGGCGTGTTTGGTGGCGGTTTGTACCTTTCGGCTGTGATGCTTGCGCAAACAGTCGGGTAGGTAAGGCAGCAGTACTGTGCGATGAGGACTTGTGTCCACTTGTGTTTAACGGGGATGCTGGAGGGCCACTGACGAAGGAGTGTTCAAGCATGTGGACTCAAGGACGCGACAGTTTGGCGATCCGCCGTGCCAGCGCGAACGACGCTGCGGCCGTATTGCAGGTGTTCGACGAGGTGATTGCCTGGTTTGTCGCCATCGACAACCCTGGCCAATGGGGCGCTGAGCCCTGGTCGACGTCGCCCCGGCGGGTCGTGCAGGTGACTGAAGCTTGCGCATTGCCCGGCGCATGGGTCGTGGAAGGCCCTGACGGGCGGATTCACGCAGCCTTGGTCCTGGGTGAGCCAATGCCTTATGTGCCTGCGGCAACTGAGCCGGAGGTGTACGTGCGTCTGCTGATCGCCGCACGCGACAGCGGTGTACGTGGCCTGGGCCGGCGTCTCATGGCTTTCGCCGATGAGCACGCCCTTGCCTTGGGAGTGCAGCGCTTGCGGGTAGATTGCTACGGTGGTGGGAGTGGCGATCTGGTGCGGTTTTATGAGTCTTGTGGGTATGAGCGCCTCTCAACGTTCGACGTGGGGGGATGGCCGGGCCAGCTATTGGGGCGCAGTCTTTAGCGCACCGGCACAGGCCAGCACCATCAGCAGCATGACCGCCCAGGCAAATGCGCCGACGCCCCAACCCTGCAGCAACACCCCGCCTGCCAGGCCGCCGCCCGCTATGCCCAGGTTCCAGAAGGTCACCAGCATCGATTGCGCGGCATCGGCCGATTCGCCCGCCGATTGGGCCAGTGCCGTTTGCAGCAATGCAGGCAACCCGCCGAACGCCAAGCCCCATAACGCCACGGCGACGTAGATGACCGCTGGCAGGTGGATCCAGAACGCCAGCGCCAAGGCAATCAGGCCAAACATCGCGCAACTGATCAGCAGCAGCACGCGCAGCCATCGATCAATCAGCACGCCAGCCAGCCATATGCTCAATAACGCCGCAAGGCCGAACACCAGCAGCACCTGGTCGATATCGGCAGCCATTCCTGCCGGCGCCAGCAGCGGCGCGATGTAGGTATAGAGAATGTTGTGGGCCAGTACGTAGGTAAACGTCACCCATAGCACCGGACGAATGCCCGGCAGCGCCAACACTTGGTGCAATCCCAAGCGTTTGCCTGCCGGTTCGCCTGCAAAATCTGGGAGTTGCCAGCGCGCCCATGCCAACAGCACCAGCGTCAGTCCGGTCATGATCGCAAAGCTCAGGCGCCAGCCAACGGCAGCCCCGAGGAAGGTGCCTGCGGGTACACCCAGCGACAGCGCCAGCGGTGCGCCAAGCATGGCCACTGCAATTGCCCGGCCTTGCAGGTGTGGCGCAACCATCCGGCTGGCATAACCGGCCAGCAGCGCCCACAGCAGTCCGGCAAATACACCGGCAAAGAAGCGCGCCACCAGGGTCAGCCCGTAGTGGCTGGAAACGGCGGTCACGCTGTTGACTAAAGCGAAGCCGCCGATGGCCAGCAGTAACACAGGGCGACGTCGCCAGCCTCGGGTCAGCAGCGTCAGTGGAATGGCCGCCAGCAGTGAGCCCAGTGCGTACAGCGTGACCATTTGACCGACCAGCGCGGGCGATACGGCCAGTCCTTCGCCTATTTGCGGTAGGAGCCCAGCGGGCATGGCTTCGGTGAGGATGGTGATGAAGCCGGCGCTGGCCAGGGCAAGCAGTCCGCCCAGCGGCAGTGTTTCGGGTCGGGCGTTTACGGGGGAATCGGTGAGGGCAGTCATCGTGCTCTGTCCATGCAAGAGGGCAAGGCGCCAGAGTAGGGGGCTGTGCCTGGCGGAAAAACAGGCTAAGGTTCCGAACTTATCGGACTTGAATGTCCGCAATCATCAAGGACCCTTTCATGGACAGCCTGGGCAGTCTTTGCGTATTCGTGCAGGTCGCGGAGACCCGCAGCTTCACCGCCGCCGGGCGGGTGCTGGGCGTATCGTCTTCGGCCATCGGCAAAAGCATCGCGCGGATGGAAGAGCGCCTGGGTGTGCGGTTGTTTCACCGCAGCACCCGCAGCATCACCTTGACCAGCGAAGGCGCGCTGTTCCTTGAGCGCTCGCGACGCATCCTGGCCGAGGTCGAAGCCGCCGAGCGAGAGTTGAGCGAAGCCAGCGCCACCCCTCGGGGCAAGTTGCGTATCAGCCTGCCGCAAGTGCGTGGCTTGCTGATGCCGGTGCTCAGCGATTTCATGCGCGCCTACCCGGACATCGAGCTGGATGTGGATTTTTCCGACCGCATGGTGGACGTGATCGAGGAAGGGTTCGACGCGGTGATTCGCACCGGCAAGCCAGAAGATTCGCGGCTGATGGCCCGTCATCTGGGGCATTACCAGTTGGTGCTGGTGGGCACGCCGGGCTATTTTCGCGAATATGGCACCCCGCTACAGCCACAGCACTTGAGCGACCATGCCTGCCTGCGCCACAAGTTCTGCGCGACCGGCAAGCTGGAGCCTTGGCCGTTGCGACTTGCACCGGGCGCCGCCGAGCCCGTCTTGCGTGCGCCGTTGATCAGTACCACCATTGAGTCCCTCAACCACGTGGTGCACGAAGGCTTGGGCATTGCCTGCCTGCCGGACTACATGGTCAACCAGGCCGTGCGCGAAGGACGCCTGCAAAGGGTGCTGGATGATCACCTGGAGCACCGCGGCAGTTTCTGGATGCTCTGGCCCTCCAGCCGCCACGCCTCGGCCAAACTGCGCGTGTTTATTGATCATATGTGTGCCGGGCTGTTTCCTACGGGCGGCGTCGTGTAAGGCTGTGACGTTTTACCGACAGGAATGCGCGCGCCAAGGCCGCGTTCTGTTGCACAATACCGCCCGGACTGTTTTCCTCAGGATTTTCAATGTCGACATCATTTCACTTGCGTAGCCTCGGGCTGGCGCTGGTGCTGGCGGGCGCCGCGGGCTGCTCGTCACCCAAGACCGCCATTTATGAACATGAAAATTTCGACGACTCCGGTACGTTTTCCAGGGATTACCCAGTCACGGACGTCGCAGCGTGTGAAGCCGCGCGGCGTGCCTTGCTGAGCCAGGGCTACATCATCACCAGCAGCGATCCGAAACTGGTCGTGGGTAACAAGAGCTTCCAGCAGACCGGCGAAACCCACCTGCAGATCAGCTTCAACGTGGTGTGTGCCGATGATGGCAAAGGCACCAACCATTCGACGATGTTCGCCAACGCCTTGCAGGATCGCTACGCGCTGAAGAAGGTCAACAACTCCGCGAGCCTGGGTGTGGGCGTGCTGGGCTCGGTGTCGATGCCGATCGGCTCCACCGATGACTCCATGGTGAAAGTGGCCAGCGAGACCGTGTCCGCGCCGAAATTCTACGAGCGTTACTTTGCGCTGGTGGACGTGTTCCTGCCGCAAGAGGTGAAGAAGGCCGAGAACATTCCTGAGAAGCCCAAGGCTGAGCTTGGCGTGCCGGAACCTAAAGCCGCACCCGTCGCCGAGAAGGTCGAGCCGCCGAA
Source organism: Pseudomonas sp. NS1(2017) (assembly GCF_002269425.1). Taxonomy (NCBI): domain Bacteria; kingdom Pseudomonadati; phylum Pseudomonadota; class Gammaproteobacteria; order Pseudomonadales; family Pseudomonadaceae; genus Pseudomonas; species Pseudomonas sp. NS1(2017). The sequence goes on along the minus strand of NZ_CP022960.1, from coordinate 5,567,712 downwards.
GGAAGAGCCCACGGTGTCACAGCCGGTGGCGCCTCCCGTCGAGGCTGCGCCGATTGCACCGATTGCACCGCAGGCCGAGCCTGCACCTGCGCCAACCAATCCCGAGCTGCCACCGCCGACAGAAGCCATTCCGCCGCTGCCGACGCCTGCGCAGTAACTCAGACTGCTACGGGATTCGCCTTGTCGACGTTGATCCCGTAGCGGCTGATGGCTTCACTGACTTTTTCACGCCCCATCACGCCGTCATCCGCCAATGCCTTCAAGGTCGCGAGTACGATGAAGTGCCGGTCCACTTCAAAGAACGCCCGCAGGGTTTCACGCGTATCCGATTGCCCGAAGCCGTCCGTGCCCAGCGCTACAAAACGTCGACCGGGAATGAAGGCGCGGATCTGATCGGCGAAGAGCTTCATGTAGTCGGTCGCCACCACCACCGGCCCGGTTTGCCCGACCAGGCATTGCTCCACATAGCTCATTCGTGGGTCGCTATCCGGGTGTAGCAGGTTCCAGCGCTCCACCTCATGCCCTTCACGGCGCAATTCGGTGAGGCTGGTTGCGCTCCATACATTGCTGCGCACGCCGAAGTCCTTTTCCAGCAGGTCAGCCGCAGCCATCACCTCGCGCAGGATTGAGCCACTGCCCATCAGTTGCACCTGCGCCTGGTTACTTCCAGTCAGCCGGTACATCCCCTTGAGAATGCCGTCTTCCACCCCTTCTGGCATTGCCGGGTGCGGGTAGTTTTCGTTGAGCAGGGTGATGTAGTAGTAGATGTCCTCCTGTTGCACATACATGCGCCGCATGCCCTCGTGAATGATCACGGCCAACTCGTAGGCAAACGTCGGGTCGTAGGACACGCAGCACGGGATAACCGACGACAGGATATGACTGTGCCCATCGTCGTGCTGCAAGCCTTCACCCATCAGCGTGGTGCGTCCGGCCGTAGCGCCCAGCAGGAAGCCACGCGCACGTGCATCGCCTGCCGCCCAGGCGAGGTCGCCGACCCGCTGGAAGCCGAACATCGAATAGAAAATATAGAACGGCACCGTCATCAGGCCGTGGTTGCTGTAGGACGTACTGGCCGCAATCCAGGAGGAAATGGCGCCGGACTCATTCAGGCCTTCCTGCATGATCTGCCCGTCTTTGCTTTCCTTGTAGTAGCTCAGTTGCCCTGCATCCTGTGGGGTATAGAGCTGGCCCACGGCGGAGTGGATACCGATCTGACGGAACAGACTTTCCATCCCAAAGGTGCGTGACTCATCTGGCACGATGGGCACGATCAGTTTGCCCAGATGTGGATCTTTGAGCAGGGTGCCGAGGATACGCACAAAGGCCATGGTGGTGGAGATCGAGCGCTCGCCCGTGTCCTTGAGCTGGGTAGTAAAGGCGCTCAGCTCAGGGATTTGCAACGATTCGACCGCACTGTGTCGTGCCGGTACATAGCCGCCCAAGGCCTGGCGGCGTGCAGTGAAGTAGCGAGCTTCTTCGCTGTCAGCCGCGGGTTTGATGTACGGAATGTCGGCAAGCTGGTCGTCGGCCACTTCCAGGCCGAAGCGGTCGCGGAAAGCTCTTACAGCCTCTGCGCCCATCTTCTTGAGCTGGTGGTTGATGTTCTGGCCTTCACCGGCTTCACCCATGCCAAAACCCTTGACGGTTTTTGCCAGGATTACCGTGGGCTGGCCAGTGTGGCGTACGGCAGCGGCGTAGGCGTTGTAGACCTTGTCCGGGTCGTGCCCGCCTCGTGAGAGTTTCCATATTTCGTCGTCGGACATATCTGCAACCAACGCGAGTAATTCCGGGTATTTGCCAAAGAAATGTTCGCGTACGTAAGCGCCGTTCTGTGATTTGTAGTTCTGATAGTCGCCATCCACGCATTCCATCATGCGTTGGCGCAGCTGCCCGGTCGTGTCTTTGTCCAAGAGCGCATCCCAACCACCGCCCCAGATCACTTTGATCACGTTCCAGCCGGCGGCGCGGTACAGGCTTTCAAACTCTTGGATCACCTTGGCATTGCCGCGCACGGGGCCGTCCAGGCGTTGCAGGTTGCAGTTGACCACGAAGATCAGGTTGTCGAGTTTCTCGCGTCCGGCCAGGGAGATGGCCGCCAGTGATTCCGGTTGGTCCATTTCGCCATCACCGAGAAAGGCCCAGACCTTGCGCCCCTGGTGTTGCTTGAGGCCACGCAATTCCAGGTAGCGCATAAAACGCGCCTGGTAAGCGGCGGTGATGGGCCCGAGCCCCATGGACACGGTGGGAAATTGCCAGAAGTCCGGCATCAGTCGTGGGTGGGGGTAGGATGAGATGCCCTCGCCCCCGGCCTCGCGACGGAAGTTGTCGAGTTGCGTTTCGCTGATGCGGCCTTCCAGGTAGGCGCGGCCATAGATGCCGGGGGAGGAGTGGCCCTGGATGTACACCAGGTCGCCGTCAAAGGTATCGGTACGCCCACGGAAGAAGTGATCGAAGCCTACGTCATACAGCACCGCGGCTGACGCATAGGTCGCAATATGCCCGCCGACACCAGAGTGTTTTCCTGCGCGGAGCACCATCGCCATGGCATTCCAGCGGATATAGGCGTTGATGCGACGTTCTATTGCCAGGTTGCCGGGGTAGGGCAGTTGCCGATCCACCGGGAGGGTGTTGACGTAAGGGGTGGTGACCCGCCCGTAGAAGTCGCCATGCCGCGCCACGTCGAAATCCAGCAACTGATCGATCAGGTAGTGCGCGCGCGGGCGGCCTTCGGTGGACAGCACCGATTCGATGGACTCGAGCCATTCGCGGGTTTCCTGTGGATCATCGTCGCGTCTGACTGCGTTGTTCGGGGTCATATGAGGCTCCAGGGTCGGCGGATTTCAAGTGGCGGGCTCCTTGTGGGAGTACCGGCTAAAGTAATTGCAATTGCAACTACATGACCGAATCTAGCGCGAGATGAGCTACTATTGCAACCTTCTTGAAATGTCCCGGATGGTGTTGCATGTCGTCGAAAGAGCCTGATGTATGGTTCCGTTTTGTCAGGGCTCACAGGACGGTTATCCGTGAAATCGAGCGTCGCCTGGCCGAGGCGGACCTGCCGCCGTATGCCTGGTATGACGCGCTGTGGGGCTTGGAAAGCGGCCCCGATGGCACTCGCCGCATGCACGAATTGGCCGATGTGCTGGCCATCGAGCGCTATAACCTCACGCGTCTGGTCGACCGCCTGGAAAAAGACGGCCTGGTGGTACGTTCGCGCTCCGACGGCGATGGCCGGGCGGCGTTTGCCTCGATCACCGAGGCCGGTCGGGTGCTGCGTAAAAAAATGTGGAAGATCTACGAAAGCACGGTGGATGAGCTGTTCCTGTCACAGATCGAGCCCGAGCAGCGCCAGTGCTTTGCCGACGCACTGGAGCGCACCGCCGGGCTGGCGATGGACGCGGGCGTCCAGACCCGCAGCCGCCGCAAAACTTAAGAACCTTGTAGGAGCCGGCAAGCCGGCTCCTACAGTCCAGCGCGGTCCATTGCATAGCGATTCATCGCGGCCTGCACCTGCCGTGCGTCGATCCGCCCTTCATCCGCCAATGCCCTGAGCGCCGATACCACGATCCAATACCGACTCGGTGCCGCCGCCTGCACCGACCCCGCGCCCAGCGCCACAAAGCGTGCATCCACGTGCGCCGCTAACTGATCGACAATCGCCTGCGGATAGCCGGTCACTGCAATCACCGGCGCTGCATTTCCGTCCAGGCATTCACGTAAATGGCAACTGCGCTTGGGCGCTGTGGGGTGCAGGCGATTCCAGCGTTCAGCCACTGCAGCCTCACGCGCCAGTCGTGTGTAGCTGGGGCAGCTCCACAGTTGCGCGGTGATGTCCCAGTCCTGTTCCAACAGCTGCTTGGCCTGCAGCACCTCTTCAAGCGCCCGGCCTGCACCGAGCAGTCGCACATCCGCAGGGGTGTCAGGATGGAGTCGGTACATGCCCTTGAGCGCGGCTTTTCGGTCCGGTTCACTCAGGGGCGCCGCGCTTTCATGATCATGCAGGGCCAGGTAATAGAACCCGGGTTTGCCGTCGACATACAGGCTACGCAACGCCGCCAGCACAATCGCTCGGGCTTCCTCGCCGGAGGCCGGGTCATACGGCGTGCAGCGCGGGTGGGTGGCGAGCCATAACGGCAGGGAAGGCTGCGCGCCCTTGGGCCACCGGGAGGGTTGGTTTTCTATATCGTTGCACAGGATGCCGCGCTGTTGTGTGGCGTCCGACAACGCACTCAACTGCGCCGACGAGTGCGCGCTGTGCAGGTACAGCAAGGGTTTTTCGGCAGTGTTGCGTGCAAACCAACTGGGCCAGTTACCCACACGCCGGGAGTGTGACTGGCCGCGAATCACCCAGGCCTGCCGGCTGAATTCCAGGGTGTTGGCCATGCTCATCACGGTATACAGCGGTGTGCTGTCGACGGTGGCGGTGGTGTTCAATGCGTCGATACAGCGTTGCGCGGCGTGAGCAGTAGTGGCGGACATCGGGAGGTTCACCTGGCGACGAATGCCACTACCTTAAAGGAAATTTGTATTTGATTGCAATTGCAATCATTGCAATAGTTCCTCAAGTCCCAGGTGCTAAATCCCGGTAACGCTGCTACGTTTAATCCCTAAGTGCAGGAACGTCATGGCGCCGACATTTTTTCGTCATCACGGCACTTTAGGCTGGTGATGCAGGTCATTTATCTGCAGCCACACTTAACTCAAGAAGGAGTCCACCATGGACGATTACCAGGAAGAACTGTTGGAGTACCACGCGATCGAGTTGGACCCGCTGGAACCGGCTGACGATGCAACAGAGCTGTAACACCGACTTCAGGCGGAATGCCGCTGACTGCGGCGAAATTCCCCTGGGGTCTGGTTGTTCCACCGCCTGAAGGCCCGTTGAAACGCCTGGGCCGAGGCAAAACCGAGCAAGTAGGCGATCTCGCCGAACGCCAGTTCCGTATCGCGAATGTAGGTCATGGCCAGGTCGCGGCGGGTGTCGTTGAGAATTGCGCGGAACTGAGTGCCTTCGTCGGCCAGTTTGCGGCGCAGCGTCCAGGTAGGCAGCTTCAAGCGTGCCGCCACTTCTTCCAGGTCGGGTTCCCGGCCGCCATTGAGCATCGGCCCGAGCAACCGGGTAATGCGCTCGCGCAGGCTGCGGGTGCGGGTCAATTGCTCCAACTCTCGCTCACACAGTTGTAACAACAGGTTCCAGGTGCTGGGGCAATGCTGTGGGTTGCGCAGGGCCAGGGTTTGCTGGTTGAGGCGTAATTGGTTGGCCTCGGCGCCGAAGTGGATGTCTCCCAGCACGCTGTACTGATCGCTGTATTCCGGCGCTTCAAATTCGATGTCGATGCGTTGTGCCTGCACCGGCTGCTGGGCCAGGCTCGACAGTTGATGCAGCCAGCCGGCGATGATCGAGTCCACCACAAAGCGGTTGTAGGCGTTGTAGGGGCTGATGGAATAGAAGCGCAGCCAGGCGCCTTCAGCATCTTCGACAAAGCTCGACTGCCCGCGATAATTGGAGCCGTACAGCGCTTCGAAGCGGGTGAGTGCACGCGCCGCTTCGCGCACGTTGGGGGCCTGGGCGGCGGTGACGCCCGCCAGTCCGCCTTGGCTCAGGCGGCTGAGTTGGCCCATGCGCAGCCCCAGGCCCGGATCGCCGGTGAGTTGGATGGCCGCATGGCCAAGACGCATGTAGCGCGGGATCGACAATCGTGCACCGGCCTCAGCCAGGCGCGCCGGGTCGAGGCCGTATTGCAGCAGCAGTGGCTGCGGGTCCAGGCCGTGGCTGTGGATGGCGTCGGCCAGGGCGTGCACGAAGCCCACCGACAAATCCCCCAGCCGTACGGGCTTCACAGCCAGATATTCAACAGGCGCGCGCCACGGGCTTCGCCATCGGCGTTGATTTGCCCGTTGCTGCTGAGAAAGCTGTGCCCGGCAGTGCCCAGGTCCCAGAACTGGCCGCGCAGGAACACGCTTATGCCGGCGCTGGCCTGGCTGATGGGTTGCTGGCTGATCAGCGTAAGCCGACGCCAGGCTTCGCCCTCACTGAGTTCTTCGGGCTTGAGGCTGATTTCGGTCGGCGTGGACACGCTTTTGAAGCCGCGCCACGGGCGGTCCCAGGTATCACGACCCAGCACAAAAGCCGGCACCGCGATCAATTGCGCGCCTTGTTCGTTGAGTTTGCGGTAGTTGTCCGGGTACCAGCTATCGCTGCCCACCAGTACGCCCAAGCGGCCAGCCGGAGTGTCGACCACGCTGACGACATTTTCGTCACCGGGCTCGATAAAGCCGCGCTCATCGTAGATCGGGTAGAGCTGGCGTTGCGGATCGCCGATCGGCAAACCATCGGCGGCAAACACCACGCTGGCGTTGTACAAGGCGCCATGGCCGACGCGCAGTTGGCCCTGGCTCACACTCGGGTTGGGCAGGGTGATGGAGCCGGCGACCAATGTGACCCCGAACTCCTTGGCCAGGCCGCCGAACAGCACTTGGTAGTCCCGTGCCATGCCGTCGGCTTTCATGCGCAGGTAGGCGTCATCGGTGCGGTTATCACCGGTGGCGCTGATCCAGGCGCGGGCGAACAGCAGCGGGTTGCTCACCGACATCCAATTCATCGCATCTTTGGCGTGGAGGGCCTGGTACACCTCGTTTTTCTCGCCGGTGAGCATCAGCCAGGTGCCGATATGCTCGGGCAGTACCACGATGGTCTTGTCGTTGATCAGCCCCTGGTCCCGCGCTTTTTGCAGGTAGGCCGCAAGTTTCAAGTGCAGGCGTTCAAGGCTCTGGTAGTCGGCCGGGAACAGCTCCGGCTGGATGCCCAGCAAATTGCCGCGGTCGGCTGGCAGGCCTTCATTGACGGCGAGGGTGATGCGCAGGTCCGACAGGTAATGCGCCACGGGGCGCTCCTGGGTCCAGACCAGATACGCGGCGACGGCGGCAACCAGGGCCATTGTGACAGTAAAAGCTAGAAGTTTACGCATGGGGGAACAGACAACAGACCGTGTGCAGGGTTCGCGACTAGGGTAGGGCCCATGAACGGGCTTGCCAAGGGGCGCTGCGCATTTGGATCAATAACTTGTCAGTTTCAGTCATTGAGCCGTCGTCCACCGCCTCTTAGTCTGTGGGACATAAACCGATGGCAGGCCATTCGAGCCTTCCACGTCCCGTGATGATCCGTTGTGGAGCTTGACCATGACCGCTGCTGCCTACCCGCACCTGCTGGCCCCGTTGGACCTGGGTTTTACCACCTTGCGTAACCGTACCCTGATGGGCTCGATGCACACCGGCCTGGAAGAAAAGCCCGGCGGTTTCGAGCGCATGGCGGCTTACTTTGCTGAGCGCGCCCGTGGCGGCGTGGGCTTGATGGTCACTGGCGGCATTGGGCCGAATGACGAGGGCGGTGTGTATGCCGGTGCGGCCAAGCTGACCACTGACGAAGAAGCGCAGAAACACAAGATCGTGACCCAGGCCGTGCACGAAGCCGGCGGCAAGATCTGCATGCAGATCCTCCACGCTGGCCGGTATGCCTACAGCCCCAAGCAGGTAGCACCGAGTGCGATCCAGGCGCCGATCAACCCGTTCAAACCCAAGGAACTGGACGAAGAGGGCATCGAAAAGCAGATCCAGGATTTCGTCACCTGCTCGCTGCTGGCCCAGGTCGCCGAGTACGACGGCGTTGAAATCATGGGCTCCGAAGGTTATTTCATTAACCAATTCCTCGCCGCTCACACCAACCACCGTACCGACCGCTGGGGTGGCAGCTACGAAAACCGTATGCGCCTGGCCGTGGAAATCGTGCGCCGTGTGCGCGAGGCCGTGGGCCCGAACTTCATCATCATCTTCCGCCTGTCGATGCTCGACTTGGTGGAAGGCGGCAGCACCTGGGAAGAAATCGTACAACTGGCCAAGGCCATCGAAGGTGCCGGCGCGACGATCATCAACACCGGGATCGGCTGGCATGAAGCGCGTATCCCGACCATTGCTACCAAGGTGCCCCGAGGCGCTTTCAGTAAAGTCACCGCCAAGCTGCGCGGTGCGGTGCAGATTCCGCTGATCACTACCAACCGCATCAACACCCCGGAAATCGCCGAGCAGATCCTCGCCGAGGGCGACGCCGACATGGTCTCCATGGCGCGGCCGTTCCTGGCCGACCCGGACTTCGTCAACAAGGCTGCCGCCGGGCGTGCCGATGAGATCAACACCTGCATCGGCTGCAACCAGGCGTGCCTGGACCACACCTTCGGCGGCAAGTTGACCACCTGCCTGGTCAACCCGCGGGCGTGCTACGAGACTGAACTCAATTACCTGCCGGTCAAACAGATCAAGAAGATCGCTGTGGTGGGCGCCGGTCCTGCGGGCCTGGCGGCTGCCACGGTGGCGGCAGAGCGCGGGCATCAAGTGACCCTGTTCGATTCCGCCAGCGAAATCGGCGGCCAGTTCAACATTGCCAAGCGTGTGCCGGGCAAGGAAGAGTTCTTCGAAACCCTGCGCTACTTCAAGCGCAAATTGCAGACCACCCACGTCGAGCTGTGCCTCGACACCCGCGTCGATGTGGCGCAACTGACGGCAGGCGGTTATGACGAGATCATCCTCGCCACCGGCATTGCGCCGCGTACCCCGGCGATTCCAGGCGTCGACAACGCCAAAGTGCTGAGCTACCTGGACGTGATCCTGGAGCGCAAGCCCGTGGGCAAGCGCGTTGCGGTGATCGGTGCGGGCGGTATCGGTTTTGACGTGTCGGAATTCCTCGTGCACCAGGGCGTGTCCACCAGCCTCGATCGCGAAGCGTTCTGGAAGGAGTGGGGCATCGACACCCAACTGCAGGCCCGTGGCGGCGTGGCCGGGATCAAGGCCCAGGTGCATGCCCCGGCGCGTGAAGTGTTCCTGCTGCAGCGCAAGACCTCCAAGGTCGGCGATGGCCTGGGCAAGACCACCGGCTGGATCCACCGCACCGGCTTGAAGAACAAACAGGTGCAGATGCTCAACAGCGTCGAATACCTGAAGATCGACGATGAAGGTCTGCACATCCGCATCGGCGCCGAGGGCGAACCCCAGGTGCTGGCGGTGGACAATATCGTCATCTGCGCCGGCCAGGACCCGCTGCGCGAATTGCAGGACGGCCTGGTCGCGGCCGGCCAGAACGTGCACCTGATCGGCGGCGCCGATGTGGCGGCCGAGCTGGACGCCAAGCGCGCCATCAACCAGGGCTCGCGCCTCGCCGCCGAGCTGTAAGACCCGGAACGGGGCGGTGTTAGACTACCGCCCCGTTTTTCATGCAGATGTCCTCCGATGGGTCCCTTCGATTGGCTGCCCCACGCACCGCTTGAACCTTTGCGCCTGGATTGGCTGAAAGGTGTCGAGCTGGCCGTGTTGCGCCTGGACCGCATTGACCCGCTGATCAGCGGCAACAAGTGGTTCAAGCTCACCGGGCACTTGGCGCAGGCGCTGAACGCTCGCGGCATCATCAGCCTGGGCGGTGCGTATTCCAACCATTTGCACGCGTTGGCGGCGGCGGGGAAACGCTTCGGTTTTCCTACGGTTGGCCTGCTGCGTGGGCATCCTCAAGACAACCCCACAATCCAAGACTTGAAAGCCTTCGGCATGCAGCTGCATTGGCTGGGGTATGGCGGCTATCGTGCGCGGCATGAGCCGGATTTCTGGCTGCCGTGGCGCGAGCAATATCCCCATCTACATCCCGTGCCCGAAGGCGGTGGCGGGCTTGTCGGTGCCATAGGCTGTGGTGTGCTGGTCGAGCAGGCTCGCGCGCAGTTACCCACGCTGGGCTGGGCGGATTACGACGCGTGGTGGTTGGCGGCGGGTACGGGAACCACTTTGGCCGGATTGGTGCTGGCAGAAGCGGGCGCGCACCCGGTGTATGGTGCCATGGCGGTGCCGGATGACCACGGCGTGGCACAGAACGTCGACGCCCTCGTGCAAGGCGGCTATGAACTGCTGGACGCCAGCCGAGGTGGCTTCGGCAAAATCGACCCGGTGCTGCTCGACTTCATCGACGCCACGCAACAGGCCTGCGGCTTGCCCTTGGAGCCGCTCTACACCGGCAAGGCCTTACTCGCATTGAAGCAACAGATCGAGGCCGGGCGTTTTTCCCCCGGCGCTCGCCTGATTTTCGTTCATACCGGCGGTCTTCAGGGCAACCGGGGCTTCACGGGTTAGCGCGCTTACCCGGCATCATGCGCAACGCCGTGTTGTCCCGCAGGATGTAATGGTGGGCAATCCCCGCCAGCGCATGCAGCCCGATCAGCCAATAACCGACCTTGCCGAACCACACATGCCAGCCTTCGATCTCCTTGGCCAGTGCCTTGTTCTCGCCGATCAACGGCGGCAGTTCCATTCCGTAGAACATCACCGAATGCCCCTCGGCACTGACGATCAGCCAACCGGCAATCGGCATGCCGATCATCAACGCATAGAGCGCCACGTGCATCAGGGTTGCCAACAGACTTTGCCACTGCGGTGGCGCCGGTACGATCTTCGGCGCCACGCCCAGGCTGCGTGCGAACAACCGCAGCCACACCAGCACAAACACGGTGAGGCCGAACATAAAGTGCATCTCGACGATCAACGTCCGCGCACCGCTGCCTTTGGGAAACTGGCCGCGTAACTCAATGCAGGCGTAGACCACCGCCAGCAGCACCACCATCAACCAGTGCAACGCGATCGACATGGTGCTGTAGCGTGTATCGGAGTTTTTCCACGGCATCGCTGGTTTCCTCACTCATCAGGGCAAACCTCCATTCTTTGGTGATGGAGTCCGTTAACTGTATGCCGGTTTTGAGCGGTTTGCCTGGCGTAAATGCCCTGGTATTGACCTCGGTCAGTGGCTCTGCGGCATTTCCCCGCGGGCCAGCCGTGCGTTGATGTCGGTGATGACCGCGGGCAGGTCATTGATCGTGTCGATCAGGTAGTGCGGGCGCGAGCCTTCGAACATCGCCTCGATCCGTTTGCGCTCGCTGGCCAGGGTCGCGGCATCCAAGCTACGGAACTGTTCGTAGGTCAGGCCCAGCGCATTGCCGGAACAGGTCAGGGCCACGGTCCACATGCCGGCGCGACGGCCTTCGAGGATGCCCGGTACGGTGTCGTCGACCTTCACGCACGCCGCCACATCGTCAATGCCCAGGGCGATCACGTTGGCCAGGGCCTGGGCCGGCCAGGGGCGACCGTTGGGCACTTCATCGGTGGCAACCACGTGGTCGGCGATGTAGCCATTGGTGGCGGCCAGGGCGACGACTTTATCCATGACTTGCTTGGGGTAGCCGGAGCAGGAACCGATCTTGATGCCTTGCACACGCAACCGGGCGATGGTGTCGAGGGCGCCAGGGATCAGCGCCGAGTGTTCGGCGATCTTTTCGATCTGCAAGGGCATGAAGCGCTGGTAGATGGCAGTTACGTCGTCATCGGTGGGCGTGCGGCCAAAGGCCTTGCGGTAGCGCTCGGCGACCTGCGGTTGGTCGCAAAGGGTGCGGATGTGGTCCCACTTGCCCATGCCCATCGGGCCACGGGCTTCTTCGATGGAGACTTGCACGTCGAACTCGGCAAAGGCCTCGACAAAGATCTGCGTCGGTGCGAAGGAGCCGAAATCGACCACGGTGCCGGCCCAGTCGAGGATCACCGCTTGCAGGGTGTTGGGGTTCTGATAGTTCATGCGTGTGCTCCGGAAGAAGAAAGGGTGATGCCCATGGCGTGCAGTACGTCGGCGATGGCGGTGACAGCGGCGTGCATGTCGGCTGCATCCACATGCCCGATGCAGCCCACGCGGAAAGTTTCCACCTGAGTCAACTTGCCTGGGTAAAGGATGAAACCCTTGGCCTTGACCCGTTCGTAGAAGTCCTTGAACTGGTAGCGCGGGTCTTGTGGGGCGTGGAACGTAACGATGATCGGCGCCTGGATTTCAGCCGGCAGGAAGCTGCGCAGGCCCAGTTCGGCCATGCCGTCGAGCAGTGCGTGGCAATTGCGCGCATAGCGTTGATGACGGGCGGGCAGGCCGCCTTCCTCGGCGTATTGCAGCAGCGCTTCGTGCAGGGCCGCCACCACATGGGTCGGCGGGGTGAAGCGCCATTGGCCGGTCTTGGCCATGTAGGCGTGCTGCTCGAACAGGTCCATCGCCAGGGAGTGGCAATTGCCTTGGGCCGCAGCCAGTGCCTGTTTATCGGTGAAGACAAACCCCATCCCCGGCACGCCTTCCAGGCACTTGCCTGACGCGGCGATCAACGCGTCGAAAGGCACTGCGCGGGCATCGATCGGCAACGCACCAAAGGAACTCATGGCATCGATGATCAGGCGCTTGCCGTGGGTTTTCACGACCTGGGCGATCTCGGCCAGCGGGTTGAGGATGCCGGTGCTGGTTTCGCAATGGATCAGCGCGACGTGCGTGATGGCCGGGTCGGCTTGCAGCAGACGGTCCACATCGGCAGGAGTAGTGGGTTGGTCTTCGGCGGTTTCAAAGGTGCTGAACTCGCGGCCCAACACTTCACAGATTTTCGCCAGTCGCTTGCCGTAGGCACCGTTGATCAGTACCAACACCTTGCCGTTGCGCGGCACCAGGGTGCCGATGGCAGCTTCGACGGCGAAGGTGCCGCTGCCTTGCAACGGTACGCAATGGTGGCTGGCCGCGCCGTCGATGATTGCCAGCAACTGCTCACAGACGCTGGCGGTGAGCTGGTTGAAGCGGTCGTCCCATGAACCCCAGTCCACCATCATCGCCTGGCGGGTGCGGGCGGAGGTGGTCAGCGGGCCGGGCGTGAGCAGGATGGGCGTCGTCATTACAAGTCCTCGCGAAGCATCGGATGAATCTACGGCGCCTAAATTGCAGTTTGGCTTGTCATCAATCAAATTGTTTGTTGTTATGCGAGCTATCAGTGAGGCCGATAGCTATGAACCTGTTTCAACTGCGTGCATTCGATGCCGTGGCCCGCGAGGGCAGTTTTACCCGTGCGGCGGCGCGGTTGTTCATCAGCCAGCCGGCGGTGACCGGGCATATCAAGGCACTGGAAGAGCATTACCAGATTCCGCTGCTGCGCCGCACCGCCAGGCGCGTGGAATTGACGGAGGAGGGCGCGCGGTTGGCGGCGATCACCCGGGCCATCTTCGGCCTGGTGGACGAAGCGCAGACGATGCTGGAGGCCAATCGCCAATTGCTCATCGGGCGCTTGGAAGTCGCAGCCGACGGCCCGCACCTGGTGATGCCGATGATCGCCAGCTTGCGTGCGCGCTACCCCGGCATCACCGTGAACCTGCGCCTGGGCAATGCCCAGGAAACCTTGGCGGCGTTGTTGTCCGAGCATGCGGATGTGGCGGTGCTCACCGAAGTGGAGCCGCGCAACGGCCTGCATCTGCAACCCTTGAACGAATCGCGGATTTGCGCGCTGGTGCCGGCCAGTCACCCGTGGGCGGCGCTGCCCAAGGGGATCCGCCTGGAGCAACTCAATGAGGTGATCATGGTGCTGCGCGAGCCGAGTTCCATCACCCGGCGTACGTTCGATGACGCCTGTGTCGCAACTGGCGTACAGCCCAAGGTGCTGCTGGAACTGGATAGCCGTGAAGCTGTGACCGAAGCCGTCGCCGCTGAATTGGGCGTAGGCGTGGTGTCGTCCATGGAGGTCAGCCCGGACCCGCGGGTACGCGCCGTACCGATCCAGGGCGATGGGCTGGTGAACCGGCACATGCTCGGCTGCATGGAGCGGCGCCGCTCGCTGCGCCTGATTCAGGCGTTTTTCGAGTTGGCGCCCTGACGGTTTTTTGGTGGAACGTTGCGTTTTTGCGCTATAAACTCTGCCCCCAAAGCGCCGGCCAGTAGACGTTTGGGCGCGATGGACAAAAGAGAGTGAGTCATGGGCGCACAGTGGAAAGTCAAACATAAAGAAGCGGCAGCCAATGCCAAGGGCAAGATCTTCGGCAAGCTGGTGAAAGAAATCACCATCGCTGCCCGCAACGGCGCCGACACCTCCACCAACGCCCACCTGCGTCTGGTGGTGGAACAGGCCAAAAAGGCCTCGATGCCCAAGGAAACCCTGGACCGCGCCATCAAGAAAGGCGCCGGTCTGCTCGGCGAAACCGTGCAATACCATCGCGTCACCTACGAAGGCTTCGCGCCGCACCAGGTGCCGCTGATCGTCGAGTGCGTGACCGACAACATCAACCGCACCGTGGCGGAAATCCGCGTGGCCTTCCGCAAGGGTCAACTGGGCGCTTCCGGTTCCGTGGCCTGGGACTTCAACCACGTCGGCCTGATCGAAGCCTCGCCGGATAGCCCGGACGCCGATCCGGAAATGGCCGCTATCGAAGCCGGCGCCCAGGATTTCGAAGAGGGTGAAGAAGAAGGCACCACCCTGTTCATCACCGAGACCACCGACCTCGACGCCGTACAGAAAGCCTTGCCGGAGCAGGGTTTCACCGTGCTGTCGGCCAAGCTGGGTTACCTCTCGAAGAACCCGGTGAGCGGTTTGAGCGATGAGCAGATGGCCGAGGTTGAAGCCTTCCTCGAAGGCTTGGACAACCATGATGACGTGCAGGATATGTTTGTCGGGTTGGCAGGCTGATTTTTAGCAGGATACATGTGATCTAAATGTGGGAGCGGGCTTGCTCGCGAATGCGGTGT
>NZ_CP022960.1:5516292-5553007 GCF_002269425.1 Pseudomonas sp. NS1(2017) | reverse complement strand
CTGCGCATTCGCGAGCAAGCCCGCTCCCACATTGGTTTAGTGGTGTTGTATAGAACCCAGCATGGTTTCGATTTCCTCGAACCCCGGCCGCGCCAGTACATCTGGCTGACAGCAGCTTTTTTCCAGCCTAACCAGCTCGTCACTGGCCTGTTCATCAACCCGCTCCAACAACTCCCCCAGCAAAATCCCAAACGCCCGCACTTCAATCCGCTGCAACGCCCTGGTTTCCACGCTATCCGCCGTGGCATGAAACGATGCCGCGCCAAAATCCCCCAGCAAGCAGTCACCGGCTGCATTCCACAGGATATTGTGGCCATACAGGTCACCGTGGGTGATGCCGTGCCGGTGCAGGTGCGCGGCGACCGAAGCGATGCCCCGCGCCATGCGCAGCGCCACTTCAAGGCTGAAGCGAGTTCCCGATTCATAAATGTCGCGGGTGCACGACGCCAGGCTTGGCAGGGCCGCGAGGTTGCGGTAGCTCGGGTCGATCAGGTCCATGACCAGTGCGGCTTGGTCATCCGGGTGGCCGACCACGCGGCCCTCTACCTTGATCAGGTTGGGGTGCATCCCGGCAGCGATGCAGGCCTGCATTTCGTGCAGCGGCGAGCCATCGCTGGTGATGGTGCCTTTGTAGAGTTTGACCGCGACGGGCTGGCCTGACGGTTTCCACAGGGCCTTGCGGATAATGCCGGAAGCGCCTTCGCCAAGGACTTCGGCCAGTTCCAGCTCTGGCCAGGGAATGTTCGGCGTAGCGTCATCACCCGTTACGTCCACGGCCATTTCCACAGGGTTGCCGGCATAGGCCAGCCAAGTCAGGCTTGGCAGTGCCAGTAGCCATTCCGGCAGTTGGGTGAAGCGGTTGGAAGCGATGCGCAGCAATTCGAGGTTATGGCAGTTCGCCAGGTTTTCTGGCAGGTGCGCCAGCTGGTTGCCGGCCAGCATCAGCTTTTGCAGGAGTGGTCGCTTGCCCAGTTCGTCGGGCAACTGGCTGATGCGGTTATCGGTCAGGATCAGCCAGCGCAACAACGGCGGCAGCGCGGCGGCGGGCACGTGGCTGATCTGGTTGGCCTTGAAGCCGATCATGCTCAGTTTGGCGCATTGGCCCAAGCAAGCCGGCAGCTCGGTGAACCGGTTGTCCGAGCAGAACAGCACGCGCAGGTGGGGCAGCCGGTGCAGGTCGTCGGGCAGGCTGTTCAGGGCGTTGCCGCTGAGATTGAGGATCTCCAGGGAGTCAGCCAGTTCGAAGATTTCCCGGGGAAATTCGGTCAGCCCGCAGGACAGGTCCAGGCGCGTGATACCGGCCAGTTGGCCGGCCTTGAGTTGGGCGAGGGTATGCATGAACGGGGTGGTCACTCGGCAAAGGGGCATCAATGGCGCTCATGATACCGGGTCGGGTGCCGGTTGCGGGTCAGCCTGTTGCAATTGTCCTAGACGGCTGGCGGTGCGGGCCAGGTCGATGGCCTGGCCGCCCAGGGCAATGGCGAGGGGCTGCGCGCCGATCAGGATCAGGTGCTTGTCGCGGTCATAAAGCACATCCACCAGGTTGATAAAGCGTTGCTGCACGGCGATCGGGCAGTCCGCCAGTTGAGGCAGGCCGTCGATGACCCAGTGGTCGTAGTCCTGGCACAGCAGCAGGTAGTCCATGACTGCGGTCAACTGCTCGCAAAGATCGCTGAAGGTGAAGGCGATGGAGCGGCCTGCGCGGTGACGGCAGATCAATGTGCGATTACCGACGGCCAGGGGCTGTGGCGGGCAGTCGGCAGCGGGAAGACCCAAGGCTTCGCGCTGGCGCGCAGTCCCCGGCCAAACGTACTGACCGCTGGTAAAGCGTTGTGTGCTTTGGGCCTGGGGCAGGCTGCGGAAATCCTGGGGCGAACTGACTTCCAATACCTCCATGCGCGCATCGATCAGGTCGATCACCGGCTTGAAACGCTCGTGGTACAGCGGGTTGGGCAGCAGCCCCTGTGGCGCATAATTGGACGTCACCAGCACCAGCACACCGCGTTGGAACAGGGCTTTGAACAGCCGCGTGATCAGCATCGCGTCGCCGATGTCGTGGACGTGAAACTCGTCGAAACACAATACCCGGCAGTCCGTCAGCAGTTCGTCGAGGGTCACGGCCAGGGCATCGTCCTGTTCACGATGCGTGAACATGCCGCGATGCAGGCGCGCGAAAAAATCATGGAAATGCACGCGCTGCTTCTCGGTAATCGGCAACGCTTGGAAAAAACCGTCCAGCAACCAGCTTTTACCGCGCCCCACCGGCCCGTACAGGTACAGGCTGCGAGTGGGCTGGCCGGTGAGCAGGTGCTGGGTTTCTCGGGCCAACGCGGCGATGGCGCGGGTTTGGCCGGCGCTGAGGGTATAACCCTGTTGCTCGGCTTTTTGCTGGAAGAACGCAGGTATAGGCGAGGCGTCAGGGGCGTCGGTTTTCTTGCCGAGCAGGCGACGGATCAGGGAAAGCGCGGCCAATGCGAGTCACTCTGTATTTCAGTGGTCGCTCACTTTAGGGCGACTGCTGCGTTTTGACCAATAGAGAAGGGCGCTGCCCGCTATCTCGAAACGGCATGTCACGCTTGCAAAGCTGCCCAGACTGGCAGTTTCTCGTTGAGTGACTAACCTCCTACACAGCAGTTACCCCTGTACAAGGATTTGGGGCAGTGAAGGGACGAGCAGTATTGGCAGTCATGGGCGCGATGCTCTGCAGCACGGCTTTCGGGGCACAACTCCAGGTGGAGGTGCGTATCGACGTGCAGCGGGGCTGCCAGTTGGTGGGCACCACTCGCAGTGCTGGCATCGAGCAACTTGGCGTACTGGATTTTGGCAGCGGCGCGCGTCTGGATGACCCGGCCGGGCCCCTGAGTGCGGCACTGATCAGCCAACGCCAGCCGCGCCTGGAGTGCAACCCCGACACGCCGTATCAGGTGCGCGTGGATGGCGGGCTGCATGGCGGTACCGGTGAAGTGCGCTACCTCAGCGCCACCCCTTCGATCAAACCCATTCCCTATCGCATTTATGCCGACGCCGCGCGACGCGTGCCATTGCCGGTGGACGTGCCGCTCAGCGGCCGCGTGCCGGATGCCGGTTTTGTCGACCTGCCGCTGTATGGCCGCATCGAGCCGCTCAAGGACATCCCCGCCGTCGGCCGCTACACCGACCTGCTCAAGGTCACGGTCACATGGTAAGCCGCTATCTGGCCGTGATGGCCATGGGAGGCCTGCTGGTGCTGGCGGATGACGTGCAGGCGGCTGTCGCCACCGGGTTTATCCAGGCGCGACTGGTGATCACCGCCAGTTGCGAAGTGAGCAAAGGCGTCGAGAGCGCGCCGGTCAACCCCACGGGCGGCACGGCGCTGCTCGACTTCGGCAGCCAGGGCCCTACCTGGAACAACACGCTGGGCGCAGCGGTCTCCGACGGCGACAAGGCGCCGCTGGCGGTGTCGTGCAACCCCTCGGTCTCAAGCTTCACCGTGACTATCGACGGCGGCACCAATGGTGATGGCACTACGCGGCGCCTGAGCAATGGGCGTCAGATGATTCCGTATCGGCTGTCCGCCGATCCACAGGGCCGCAGCACCTACAGCATCGGCCAGCAACGCAATTTTGTCGTAGCCAAGGGCACCCAGATACCGATCCCGGTGTTTGGCTCCGTGGTGGCAAATACCAGTGCCTTACCGGCAGGGATCTACACCGACACGTTGACGGTGACACTGGACTGGTAACTCAAGAGGATGAACATCATGCACGTACTTGTTTCGCGATTAGGCGCTTGCGCGCTGGGGCTGGCAATGGCCTCCAACCTCAATGCGGCAACCACGGTCACCGGGCAGATCACATCGAGCCTGATATTGATCGCCAGTTGCCAGGTCAACGGTTCGGGCGCGGCGACCGGGTTGAACTTCGGTAGCTTGAACTTCGGCACCACCAACAGCCTGTTCACCAACGCCGATGCCCAGTTGCTCGGCGGTACTGGCACCGGTGGCGCGTTATCGATCCTGTGCTCCAGCGGCACTACGCCAGCGGTCAAGGTGCGCGCCGGTGCCCATGACGGCGCGTCCCCCGGTGGCAGCCGTGCATTGGCCGACGGTGCGGGCAACTTCGTGCCCTACGACTTCTACACCGACAGCGGCCACTCAGCATTGCTGGCGATTGACGGCGTAATCACCCTCGCCACCAGTACCGGTGTGGCGCAAACCGTCAACCTCTACGGTCGTGCGGTGGGCAAGGCGGGGCTGCCAGCCGGCACCTACACCGACACCGTGGCCGTGGAACTGACGTTCTAGCGATGTGGCTCAGAGCGTTGCTGGCCTGTGGGCTGGCGGTGCCGCTGCCGTTGTCGGCGGTGACCAGCCAGAGCTTCCAGGTGAGCGCGACCATTACGCCGGGTTGCCTGATTGTGGGCGGGGGCTCCAATTACGGCACGCTGACCTACGGCAGTTACTCGGCCCTGGCCACCAGCGCGGTCACGGCGGCGCTGACCGGGGGCGTCACCTTGCAATGCACGCCGGGGGTGACGCTGAGCATGAGTGTCGACGGCGGCCTGCACAGTAGCACCGGGCGCAATCTGCAGCTCAACAGTGGCAGCGCGCGGGTGGCTTATCAGTTGTTTCGGGATGCGGCGTTCAGCCAGAGCCTGGGGATCGGCCAGAGCGTCAATGTGGTTTACAGCGATGCCAATAACATCAACCTGCCCATTTACGGGCGGGTGCAATTGCCGGGCAATCAGCCTGGGGGGACATACAGCGACACGCTGCAGGTGCAGCTGACGTGGTAAGGCTATCGGTAAAAGGAGTGGGGTTATGCGTTCACCTTCCCGGCGGCTGTGGGCCGCGGGTATTGCCCTGAGTGCCGTGTGCACGGCGGGGTTTGTGCAGGCGGCCAGCTCGGTGCTGATCTGGCCCATCGACCCGGTGCTGGAGGCTGATCAACAGGCCAGCGCACTGTGGTTGGAAAACCGTGGGAGCGAAACCGCAAGCCTGCAGATTCGTGTGTTCGCGTGGAGCCAGAGCGGCTTCGACGAGCAATACCAGAACCAGCGCGATGTGATCGGCAGCCCGCCGGTGGCGCGAATCGAGCCGGGGCAAAAACAACTCGTACGCCTGACCCGCACACGCGAAGTACCACCAGGGCAAGAGTTGGCCTACCGCATCATCATCGATGAAATCCCTTCGCCCTTGCAGGTGCCGACGCCGCCGGAAGGCAAGAACACCGCAGCGGCGATTCGCTTTCAGATGCGCTACTCGGTGCCGCTGTTTGCCTATGGCGCGGGCCTGTGGAGCAAAGAAGACAGCACGCGCCAGCGCGACCCCAAGGGTGCCGGCAAGCCGGACTTGAGTTGGCACAAGGTCACGGTGGCGGGGCGCAACTATATCGAGGTGCGTAACCAGGGCGCCGTGCATGCGCGCCTCACCGATGCTTCATTCAAACAGGGCGGGCAGACCAAACCGCTGGTGGACGGCCTGTTGGGCTACGTGTTGCCGGGCGCGACCATGCGCTGGCCGGTGCCGGATGGGCTGTCGGCTGACCAGCCCCTGCAAGTCAGGGTCAACGGTGCGCAACAGCTGGAGAACCTGGCGCCGAAGCGGTAACCGAGTGTAGCGGGGCGGGACGCTCCGGGATTTAAACGGATGGAGATGTCCATTGAAGGACACAACGCCATGTGTGAGTCGTGGTCGGGCTCGTCGTCTATGGCCGTCGGTGGCAGTGGTAAGCGGGCTATGGGCCGCAATGATTGCGCCCCAAGGCGTGGCTGGCGACCTGCCGCCGCCGCCAAGCAGTATGGAGGCTGTCGCCGATGCACAGTTGTTTCTGGAACTGGTGGTCAACCAGATGGACACCGGGCGCGTCATCGCGGTCGATCAACGGGCCGGGCAACTCTATGTCCCCGCCAGTGCGTTGCAGGATGTGGGCATGAAGCTGCCCGGTGAACTGAGTGGCAGCGTGGCGTTGGACACCATCCCAGGCCTGCACAGTGACTACGACAGCAATGGCCAACGCCTGTTGCTGGATGTGCCGCCTGCCTGGCTGAAGGAACAGTTCATCGGCAATCGCAACACCTACCCGCGCACCCAGGCGATGAGCAGTTTCGGCGCTTTGCTCAACTATGACCTGTACTTCAACGACACCGACGAAGGCGGCAGCTACCTCGCCGCCTGGAACGAAGTGCGGCTGTTTGACAACTGGGGCACCCTGTCCAATACCGGGCAATACCGCCAGACCCTGGCCGATGGCGTCAGCAGCAGTACCTTCAACAACGGCTACCGGCGCTATGACACCACCTGGCGTTTCTCCGATGACGAACGACTGCTGACCTACGAGGCCGGTGACGTGATCAGCGGCGCCTTGCCCTGGAGCAGCTCGGTGCGTCTGGGCGGGGTGCAGTTTTCACGGGACTTCGCCGTGCGCCCGGACCTGGTGACCTACCCCTTGCCGCAATTTGCCGGTGAGGCCGCGGTGCCGTCGTCGGTGGACCTGTTTATCAACGGCTATAAATCCGACAGTGCGCTGCTGCAACCAGGGCCTTACACCCTGACCAACGTGCCGTTTATCAACGGTGCGGGTGAGGCAGTGGTGGTGACCACCGACGCGTTGGGTCGCCAGGTGTCAACCACGGTGCCGTTTTATGTGACGAGTTCGCTGCTGCAAAAAGGCCTTACGGATTTCTCGGTGGCCGCCGGTTCCTTGCGCCGGGAATACACCTTGAAGGATTTCGCCTACGGGCCTGGCGTGGCCAGCGGCACCTTTCGTTATGGTGTTTCCGACAACCTGACCCTGGAAAGCCACGCCGAAGCCTCCAGTGACCTGACCCTCGGCGGCCTGGGTGGCAACCTGCGGCTGGGCAACTTCGGCGTGCTCAACACCGCTGTCAGCCAAAGTCAGTTCGAAGGACGCAGCGGCCAGCAACTGAGCCTGGGGTATTCATACAACAGCACGCGCTACAGCCTGTCGTACCAGCGGGTCGAACGGCGTGACGAGTACGCTGACCTGACCCTGGTCGACACCCCCTATGCCAGCCTCAGCAAACGCAGCGAGCAAGTGACCTTGAGCCTCAACCTTGAGCGCTTCGGCAGCCTGGGCGTGGGTTACTTTGATGTGCAGGCAGCGGACGATTCGCGCACGCGCTTGCTCAACCTGAGCTGGAGCAAACCGCTGTGGCACAACACCAGTTTCTACCTGTCGGCCAACCGTGAGATCGGCGACAGCAACTGGGCGATGCAGGCGCAACTGGTCATCCCGTTCGACCTCAACGGCAGCCTGGCCGTGAGCACCGAGCGCAGCAAGGATGGCGCCAGTCGCCAGCGCCTCAACTACAGCCGCGCAGTGCCCAGCGAAGGAGGGGTGGGTTACAACCTTGGTTATGCCCAGGGTGATGGCCCGGCGTACCGGCAGGCCGACCTGACCTGGCGTTTGCAGTCGGTGCAGTTGCAGGCGGGTGTGTACGGCAGCAGCGACGCCGAGACGCGTTGGGCGGATGCCAGTGGTTCGCTGGTGTGGATGGGCGGCGATATGTTTGCCGCCAACCGTATCAATGATGCGTTTGTGGTGGTGAGTACCCAGGGCTTCGCCGGGATTCCGGTGCGCTATGAAAACCAATTGGTTGGCGAGACCGATCGCAACGGCCACTTGCTGGTGCCCTGGAGCAGTGCGTATTACCGCGGCAAATATGAAATCGATCCGCTGAACCTCCCGCTCAACGTGCAGAGCCCGAATGTGGAGCAGCGTGTGTCAGTGCGCCGTGGCAGCGGTTACCTGCTGGAGTTTCCATTGCGTCGGGTGCTCGCGGCCAGTGTCACGCTGGTGGACACCCAGCATCAGGAATTGCCCCTCGGCAGC
Source organism: Pseudomonas sp. NS1(2017) (assembly GCF_002269425.1). Lineage (NCBI taxonomy): Bacteria > Pseudomonadati > Pseudomonadota > Gammaproteobacteria > Pseudomonadales > Pseudomonadaceae > Pseudomonas > Pseudomonas sp. NS1(2017). The sequence goes on along the minus strand of NZ_CP022960.1, from coordinate 5,545,175 downwards.
CTGGTGGTGCATGAGCAAAGCGGCCAGCAGGCGGTGGTGGGCTGGGATGGCCTGGTGTATCTGGAGAACCTCTCGGCCCATAACACGTTGCAGGTCACGTTGGGTGAAGGGCGTACGTGCCAGGCGCGGTTCGAGGTGGACGAGCAGCAACAGGGCGTGCCGTTGATCGGGCCGTTGGTGTGCCAATGAGAGGGCGCGGCATTGCGTTGATAGGCAGTGTGCTGCTCTGCGGTAGTGCGTCGGCCGCTTGCTCGGTGGTGGCGACCGCGCCGGTCAGTTTTGGCTCCGTCAGCTCAATGACGGTGAACACGACGGCGCAAGGCAGTTCCACTGCCAATGCCGGGCTGCGCTGCACGCCGACCCTGATCGCACTGGTGCCGGGCAGCGATCACTTCATTGCCACTATTACCTCGGCCACGTCAGGTATGGTGGGACCGACCGGAGACGTGATCGGTTACACGATCTATGGCAATAACAGCGCCAGTTTCCCTATCAACCGCGGGGTGGCTTTCGATTTTGGTACCAATGGCATTGCCTCGTCCTTTGGCTTGGTCTCTGGGCCCGGTGCCAAAACCCTGCCGTTGTATGTCGGGAGCATTACCGGCAGCAACGTCGCGGCGGGGGTCTATACCGAGACCTTGAACATTGTCTGGAGTTGGGACTATTGCTCACTCCTGAGCCTGGGCAATGTGTGCCTCGCGCGCGACAAGAGTTCCAACCCGCCGGTGGCGACCCTGACAGTGAGCATGACGGTCACCAACGACTGCCAGATCACCGCGCCGAATATCAGCTTTGGCAGCGCCCCGGTCATCAGCGGATTTACCGCCGTGACCGGGCAGACCATCAATATCGCCTGCACCAAGGGCAGTGCCTACACCGTGGGCTTGAGCGACGGCCAGAACGCCGTCAGCGTGGGCGGTCGGCGGCGGATGATCTCGGGCAGCAACTACCTGGCGTATGACATCTTCAAAAGCGCCGGCACTACGCGCTGGGGCAGCGTGGGCGCTGCACGGCGCGCCAGCTCCACCGCCGAGATCAACCCCGGCAATGGCCTGGGTACCGGCAGCCAGGTGTTCAACTACAACGCCCGGATCTACACCGACCAGAGCACGCCTCCCGGCGGCACCTATGTAGACAACGTGGTACTCGATGTGGGTTTCTAGAACGTCAGCAGCGGTGGGGCAGGCTGATCCACCGGGCTGACCACCGCATAGTTGTAGCCGGCACCCGACCAGTATTGCGCCTGCAAGCCATCGGCACTGCGGCTGCCCCTTGGCAGGAAACCGTTTTCCGGTCCTGGTGGGCGAATGTAGAAACTGATGCGCCGGCCTTGCGGGTCTTCATACAGCACCATGGCAGCAGCGCCTTGCTCGGTGGTGAGCAAACGCCCACTGACCGGTGTGAATCCGGACGCGCTCAAGTCGGGTAGGCGATGGGCCTGGTTGAAGTAGCGGTCGAGCCAGGCCTGCATCGTGCCACTGCCCTGCACTTTGTAGTCGGCGGGCATGATGCCGTCTTGGGCGAATAAGCGGAACGCCTGCATCGCATCGGCCATCGGCAGTTGGGCGGGCTGGGTGGCTTCACGGGCGTGCCAGCCACCGATACCGCCGAGGCTGATAGCGATCAGCAGCACGGCGGCCGTAGCCAAGTGGCGTCGTGATTGACGCTTGATGCGCTGGCGGATCAGTGCCGGATCCAGGTCTGGGTTGGCCGGCTGTTGCAGGGCGCCGCCCAGCGCGGCACGCAGCAACTGCGCGTCGTGTTGCCAGGCGTGGACTTGGGCGGCGACATCCGGGTGGGCGGCCAAGTAGGTTTCAAGCACGCGGCGATCACTCTCCAGCAGTTGGTGATCGACGTAGGCATGCAAATCGCGTTCGCTGGGGGGCAGGCTGATCATTTGAGTATCCGCAGGGAAGGGCTGGCAATTTCGCCATCACTGAGTTGACGCAGGGCTTGGCGCGCCCGGGACAGGCGCGACATCACGGTGCCGATGGGCACCTCAAGGATCTCGGCGATTTCCTTGTAGCTCAGGCCTTCGACCGAAACCCACAGCAGCAGTGCGCGCTGCTCGGTGTTGAGTTGATCGAAGGCTTGCAGGGTCGATTGGGCGATCACCGTGCGTTCCACCGACGGCTGTGCATCGTCACGTCCGGTGAAGAATTCCAGCATGCGCGCATAACGCCGGGTGCGGCGGTGGGCATCGAGGAACTGCCGGTAGAGGATCGAAAACAGCCAGGCGCGCAAGTCGCCTTCGACGCGTTTGTCGGCCCAACTGATGATCGCCCGCTCCAGGGTCGACTGCACCAGATCGTCGGCGCTGCTGGCGTTACGGGTCAGGGACACGGCAAAACGCCGCAGCCTGGGGATGAGTTCACGTAACTGTTCGTCGAGTTCATGCATGGGAATCTGGCTGGTCACTACGCTGGGACTAGAGAGACGTGCGGCGTGAACGGTTATTCCCGATCCTGGGAAATAAATCAAAGGCCAGGGAATAGAGCCGGTCGGCATTCGTCTTAATGCTCCGACCTTATATTTACCCCTAAGGCCTTAGGCCCTGGAGTTCCTTCATGGTAGATCACTCATCACCGCCCCGTCCTCCGCTGAGTACTGCGAGCCTGATCGCGCGCCTGGCAGGTATCGGTGCCGTGGTTGCGGTTATGGCGGGGGCTTTTGCCTACGTCAACGGCACCTTCGACCCACAGCGCCTGCGCCCGAAAACCCTGGTCAATGCCCTGGAAACCAACAACGGCGTGCACCCTGGCTTCCGGCGTAACCACGCCAAGGGTGTGTGCGTGGCCGGGTATTTCGAGAGCAGTGCCGAAGCCCGTGCCTACTCCAGCGCCCAGGTGTTCAGCGAGGCCAAGACGCCGTTGATCGGACGGTTCGCCTTGCCGAGCGGTAACCCCTACGCGCCGGACAGCAGTGTGCCGATCCGCAGTTTTGCCGTGCAGTTCAGCCAGGCCAACGGCCAGCAGTGGCGCACCGGCATGAACAGCATGCCAGTGTTCCCGGTGGGCACGCCCGAGGCGTTCTACCAAATGCTCAAGGCCGGTGCGCCGCAGCCTGCCACCGGCAAGCCGGACCCGGCGAGCATGCCGGCATTTTTTGCCGCTCATCCCGAGACAGCGCCGTTCCTGGCGTGGGTCAAGACCGCCAAGCCTTCGGCCAGTTATGCGACCGAAACCTACAACGGCATCAACGCGTTCTATCTGGTGGGCGCCGATGGCAAGCGCCAGGCCGTGCGTTGGGGCGTGGTGCCGCAGAGCCAGGATGCGGCGGGCGATATCGCACCTGCCGGCAGTGATTTCCTGGAAAAGGACCTCATACAGCGCCTGGCGACCGGGCCGTTGCGCTGGCAGTTGAACATGACGCTGGCCAACCCCGGCGACCCCGTGGACGATGCGAGCAAGGCCTGGACCGGCGAGCATAAAGTCATCAACGCCGGCACCCTGGTGCTGCAAAGCAGCCAGCCGCAGGCGGATGGCGATTGCCGCGATATCAACTTCGATCCACTGATTCTGCCCAGTGGCATCCAAGCCTCCAACGACCCGTTGCTGGCAGCTCGCTCGGCGGCGTACGCCAGTTCGTACCTGCGTCGCGCCGGTGAAGTCAGCCCGTTGCACAGCGCCCCTCAGGAGTCGAAACCATGAATGCCCAACCGCGGTTTTTCGCCCCCCTGGCGCGCCTGCTGCACTGGCTGATGGCGCTGATGGTCATCGCCATGCTGTTTATCGGCGCAGGCCTGGCGGCTTCTGTTTCAGAGCGCCATGAATGGTTGATCCACCTGCACAAGCCGTTGGGTATCGCGATCCTGGCCTTGGTGATCGTGCGTTTGGTCGTGCGTTTTTCCACGCGCCAACCGCCGTTGCCTGCCGACTTGCCGCTGTGGCAAGTGCTGGCGGCCAAAGCCTCCCACCTGGTGTTGTATGCCCTGATGTTGGTATTGCCGTTGCTGGGCTGGGCGATGATTTCGGCGGCGGGCGACCCGGTGATGCTCAGCAGTTCGGTGCAGTTGCCGGCGCTGGTGGGGGCGAACGCGCCGTTGTTCGCGGTGTTGCGCAGGGCCCATGGGTTCCTGGCCTATCTGCTATTCCTGACAGTGCTGTTGCACTTGGCGGCGGCATTGTTCCATGGGTTGATCCGCCGTGACGGCGTGCTGCAAAGCATGACCGGCAGCAAGGACTGAAACAGGTTTGGGGGGGAGTGTGGCCAGCCAGTAGATCAGCGCCAGCAGGTTGATGGTGGCACCGAGGCCGCACACCCCGATCCAACCGGCCCTGGCATACAGGGCGGTTGCGCTGATGGAGCCCAGCGCACTACCCACTGAGTAAAACAGCATGTAGCCGGCTACCAGCCGGCTCTGGGCGTCGGGGCGCACGGCGTAGATCAGGCTCTGGCTGGTGACATGCACGGCTTGCAGGCCCAGATCGAACACAATCACCCCCAACACCAATGCCCACAGCGACGATTGGGTAAAGCCGATGGCGACCCAGGACAGCAACATCAGCAGCAATGCCGTGCCGCTGGTCCACTGGGCAAAGCCTTTGTCGGCCAAGCGCCCGGCGCGGGCAGCTCCCAAAGCCCCGGCGGCGCCGGCGAGCCCGAACAGGCCAATCTGCGTGTGGGAAAGCGACAGCGGCGGGGCGCTCAAGGGCAGCACCAGCGGCGTCCACAAGACGGTGCCGGCGGCGAAAATCAACATTGCCAGTACGGCGCGGTCACGCAGGACCTTTTCTTCCTTGAACAAGCTGAAGATCGAGCGGATCAACGCACCATAAGTGCCGGTGGCGCGCGGTTGCTCGGTGTTTGGTAATACGCGCCACAGCAAGATGGCCATCAATAGCGTCAAGCCCGCTGATAGCAGGTAAACCGAGCGCCACCCCGCCAGGTCTGCCATCGCGCCGGACACCGAGCGGGCCAGCAGCAAACCGACCACGATACCGCTGGTGACCAACCCCACCACCTGCCCGCGCTGTTCCGGCGACGCCAAGTGAGCCGCCAATGCCACCAGCACCTGGGCTACCACCGCCAGCAGCCCGGTCAGCAACATGCCAGCCAACAGCCAGAAACTGCTTGAGGACAATCCCACCATCAGCACGGCCAGGATGGAGAGCAGCAGTTGGCTGACAATCAGCCGGCGTCGGTTGAGCAAGTCCCCCAGTGGCACCAGCAACAACAGGCCCACGCCATAGCCGACTTGGGTGAAGGCGACGATGATGCCGACAGTGGCGTGGTCCATGGTAAAGGTTTGCGCCATGGCGTCGAGTAACGGCTGGGCGTAGTAGACATTGGCTACCGACAGGCCGCAGGAGATGGCGAACAGCACCACCACTTTGTTACTCAAGGGTGAGGAAGGCATGGGGATATCCTTTGTGGTTTTAAAATGAAACCAGTTGTACGGTATGGATTCTGGTTTTATATTGCAACTACATTATTGATCGACGACAGGCAGCCCCCAATGGTCAAGCTCACCCGCTTTGAAAGCGCCGAATGCCCGGTGGCGCGCTCGCTGGATGCGATTGGCGATGGCTGGTCGCTGCTGATCATTCGCGACGCGTTTGATGGGATTCGCCGGTTTGGTGAGTTCCAGCGCAGCCTGGGCATGGCCAAAAACATCTTGTCCACGCGCTTGCGCAGCCTGGTGGCCCATGGCGTGCTGGAGATCGTGCCGGCGTCGGATGGCAGCGCTTATCAGGAATACGCCCTGACGGAAAAGGGCCGGGGCCTGTTCAACGTGATCATCGGGTTACGGCAATGGGGCGAGGGGTTTTTCTACGGGGAAGGCGAGGCGCATTCGGTGATGGTGGACAGCGCCCACGGCGCGCCGCTGCGAGCGCTGGAGTTGCGCTCGGCGGATGGGCGGTTGCTGAGGCCTGAGGATTGTCGGCGGGTGCCCGCCGACTCGGTTTAGCGCAAGACGTCGACGATATCGGCCACGCTGCTCAACACATCCTTACCCAGTTGCATCGAACGTTTACCTGACCAACCGGTGAGCGGGTTGGGCGCGTCGTCGTTGTCCTTGAAGGGCATTTCCAGGGTCAGGGACAGACAGTCGTACTGCTGGCCGACGGCATTGCACGCCAGTGTCATGTTGGCTTCGCCCGGCAGGTCGCGGGTGTAGCCGTAGGTGGTCTGGAAGTCGCGGGTCAGGGCGCTCAAGTGGCTGCGGAAGTGTTTTTCCAGCATCTCGATGCGCGGTGTGTAGCCGGGGTTGCCTTCGCAGCCGGCGGTGAAGACATAGGGTATTTCCTCGTCGCCGTGGATATCGAGGAACAGGTCGACGCCGTACTTTTCCATCTGCTGTTGCACGAACAGCACTTCCGGGCTGATCTCCTGGCTGGCGTTCTGCCAGGCGCGGTTGAGGTCCTGACCCATGGCGTTGGTGCGCAGGTGGCCATGGAACGCGCCGTCCGGGTTCATGTTGGGCACCAGGTACAGGTCGGCAACTTTCAGCAGTTTTTTCAACTCGGCATCACCGTCCTGTTGCAGGCGTTCGATGATGCCTTCCATAAACCATTCGGCCATGTGTTCGCCGGGATGCTGTTGGGCGATGATCCAGACTTTGCGGCGGCCTTCGCCACCTTTGCCGCGACGCAGCAGTGGGATATCACGGCCTTCGACACTTTTACCGGTGGCCAGCAACTGGGTGTCGGCGCGGCTCAAGGCCTGTTCGATCAGCCAGTCATGACGCTCACGGCTGTAGGGTTCGAAATAGGCAATCCAGGCTTGCTTCTCCCGGGTCTCAAGGCTGATATGCAGGATTTCCCCATCAAAGCGCGAGGGTACCCGAAACCAATTGATATGGTCGTAGGACGCTACGGCGTTGTAGCCGCTCCACGCGTGCGGGTAAGACGACTGGCTCGCATTGCTCAGGCGAAACGTGTGGGTGTGGCCCACGTGCATACCTTCGGCCTTGAAGTGGAACCATTGGAAATGTTGGCTACGGGTGTCGGGTTTGATCGCCAGCAGCAATTGATAGGAATCACTGGCATCCAGTACCTGAATATTGCCACTGTCAAAGTCGGTGCTGATCCTGATGGAGGTCAAGGCCACGGTCATAGTCTGCTTGCCTGAATATGAGTGTTGTGGCGGCTATATTACACAGGAGTCTGGTAAAGACTGGATGCAAAATTGTTGCACGGGGGAGGGGGCGTCATCCTTGACGCCGCAGCAGCTTAGAATCTATGAGATTGATTCTCAAGCGCTATTTCGCAAAGGTTTGGACTAGAGCGTTCGACTGGCTTTCTTTTGGCGATGGTCTTTTGCTACCATGCGCGCCATTGAGCAACACACAGTCTTCATTAGCCTGAAGCCATGCCAGGGAAACTGGCAAAAAAAAGACCCGGCCAAAGAGCCGGGTCAAAAACCGTGATTAGCCTGATGAGGAGATATTCCAAGAGTCCGACCTAAGGTCCCTTGGTCTATCGACTGATCTCGCGATCAGCTGGGTCCAATAATAATCATTATCATTTGCAAGTCAAATGTTTTTATCCGTGAGATAGAAATATTTTTCTTCTGCGCCTGTTATCCGTTCGCTTGAGCCGCTGGCACCTGCAACGACCGCTCCACCATCGCCTTCGCCATATCAATCAAATACACCACCGAAAACGCCAGGTCACGATGATTGCCCTGATGGCTGCTCGCTGACTCATAGGCCGTAGCGGCGGCGCTGCGCAACAGGTCCGAGGCGTGCACCAGGGCTTCTTCCGGGCTGATGCCTGGCTTGATGGCGAAGAGGGCGTCGTCGGGGGCTGCGGCCGACATCTCTTCTTTCAAATAAAAGTCCAGTGCGCGCTGGGCGGCGCCACTGCTGCGCAGGTCGTGATCTTCAGGGATTTCGGGCAGGAGGTACGGGCTGGTGGTCATAAGGGGCGGTACTCTGTTATGGGTGTCGAAAACCTTATGTCCGATGATAGTACGTATCGTATTTATGTCGTTTTATGGATTACTACAAACTGTTTATTGCCCTGGAAACTGCGTGACGTATTGTCAGCTTCCATGGATAACTGGATAGCGTTGGTCAAGGCCAACATGGAAGACCGCAAGGTCACGCAGGGTGAATTGGCTGAGCGTCTGGGCATGTCTCAAGGCGGCGTTGGCCATTGGCTCAACAAGCGCCGTGCGCCGAGTGTGGTGGACATGAACCGGGTGTTGGCGGCGTTGGGGCTGGGGTACCTGGAAGTCGCCCTGGACATTCGTGAGCGGGCGGACGACGCGCCTGCGCAGAAGAACTACAGCCCGTATTTTCGCTACCCGGTCAGCGGTTGGAAAGGGCTGTGCGAGGTCCGCGAAGAGCGTGCGGCCTATGGCGCTGACCGCTTCGAACTCACCGATTACCCTGCCAAGGGCGATGCGTTCTGGCTGCCGGTCAGCGGCGACGCCATGACCGCGCCCAGCGGCTTGAGCATCAGCGCGGGCATGCTCATCCTGGTCGACCCGGCCATCAATGCCGAGCCCGGCAAACTGGTGGTTGCCCAATGGGCCGCCAGCCCTCAGGCGACCTTCCGCCAGTTGCGGGAAGAAAGCGGCCAGCTCTACCTGGTGCCGCTCAATCCCACCTACCCAAAGCAGTCATTCACTGATGACTGCCACATTCTGGGTGTCGTTGTTCAAGCCATTGCGAAGTTCTAGCTGTTCGCTTCGAGTTCCACCAATGCGCAACCTTCTGCAACCATTTCGCCTTCCTGGCAGAACAACGCCTTGACCACCCCGGCTTGAGGCGCGCGGATGCTGTGTTCCATCTTCATGGCCTCCAGCACCACCAGTTGCGTGCCGGCCTCAACGTTTTGGCCCACCTCCACCAGCACCCGCACGATACTGCCGTTCATCGGCGCGGTCAGGCCGCCTTGATGGGACTGGTTGGCCTCAACCGCCGCAATCGGGTCGAACAGTGTCACGCCCTGCATCTCGCCGCCCCAGCGCAAAAATACAGTGCCTTCGCTGCGAACTGCCAGATGGCTGCGACGCACGCCCTGTTGCTCAACCAGCAACTGTTCGCCTCGCAGCTGTGGCGCCTCAGCCGCCAGCGTCACCAATCGATCCTGGCCATTGCAGCTCAAGTGCAGTGAAACCTCGGCAGGTAGCCCGGCGCGAAATCCTCGCTTGTCTGCCCAAGGTCCTTCTTCCGCTGGCAAGCTCTGTATGAATGCTGAGCCGGCCGCCTGCCAGAACTCGTCACTCAGTTCTCCAGGCACCGGCAGCAATTCATTCTGATAACGCGGAATAAACCCGGTATCCAACTCAGCCGCTGCAAACGCCGGGTGCCCGATAATGCGCCGCAAAAAGCCCAGGTTAGTCTTCAGTCCGCCGATGGCAAACTCCTCCAACATGGCCAACAATCGCAACCGCGCCTGCTCACGGTCTTCACCCCAGGCAATCAGCTTGCCGAGCATGGGATCGTAGAACGGCGACACGCTGTCGCCTTGCTCCACACCGCTGTCCACGCGGCGCCCAGGGCCCGGTGCGGATTCGCGGTACAGCGCCAGGTGCCCGGTGGCGGGCAGGAAGTCATTGGCCGGGTCTTCGGCATACAGCCGCACTTCGATCGCATGGCCAATCAGCGGCACCTGCTCCTGGGTGATCGGCAACGCCTCGCCCTGGGCGACACGGATCTGCCAGGCCACCAAGTCCAGGCCGGTGATCGCCTCGGTCACCGGGTGCTCCACTTGCAGCCGCGTGTTCATCTCCATGAAGAAGAACTCACCGCGTGCGTCCAGCAGGAACTCCACGGTGCCTGCGCCGACATAGCCGATGGCCTGGGCGGCGCGCACGGCGGCTTCGCCCATGGCCTTGCGCTGTTCAACACTCAGTCCCGGTGCTGGCGCCTCTTCGACGACCTTCTGGTGGCGGCGCTGGATCGAGCAGTCACGTTCATTGAGGTACAGGCAATGCCCGTGCTGATCGGCAAACACCTGGATCTCCACATGGCGTGGCTTGAGCAGGTACTTTTCTACCAACATCTGTCCATTGCCAAAGGACGACAGCGCCTCGCGCTGTGCCGAAGCGAGGGCTTCGGCCAACTGGCTGACTTCTTCGACCACCTTCATGCCCTTGCCGCCGCCACCCGCCGTAGCCTTGAGCAGCACGGGATAGCCGATGCGCTCGCAGGCTGCGCGGAAGGTCTCCAGGTCCTGGGCTTCGCCGTGGTAACCCGGTACCAAGGGGACCCCGGCGGTTTCCATCAAGGCCTTGGCGGCCGACTTGCTGCCCATGGCATCGATGGCCGAGGCGGGCGGCCCGAGGAATATCAACCCGGCCGCTTCAATCGCGCGGGCAAAACCGGCGTTCTCCGACAAAAAACCGTAACCCGGATGGATCGCCTGGGCACCGCTGGCCTGGGCTGCAGCGATCAGTTTGTCGATTTGCAGGTAGCTGTCAGTGGCCTTGCTGCCGCCCAGGTCGACGCGGATATCCGCCTCACGGCTGTGGCGCGCATCGCGGTCAGTGGCGCTGTGCACCGCCATGGTGGTCAGGCCCATGGCCTTGGCGGTGCGCATCACTCGGCAAGCAATCTCGCCCCGGTTGGCCACCAGTAGGGTCGTCAACGTGCTCATGAACGCGGCTCCTGCGATTGCCAGCTAGGTGGACGTTTTTGCAGGAAGGCGCGCAGGCCTTCCTGGCCTTCGGCGCTGACACGGATGCGCGCAATGGCGTTTTCGCAATAGCGGCGCAGGGCCGGGGTGAGGGCGCCGTGGCCCACTTCGCGCAGCAAGTCCTTGCTGGCGCGCATGGCCGCCGGGCTGTTTTGCAGCAGGTTGGCGATCCACTGTTCGACCTGTTGATCCAGCTCGCCGACGGGATAGCTTTCCGCCAACAAACCGATCTCCCGTGCCCGCTGGCCACCAAAGCGCTCAGCGGTCAACGCATAGCGCCGTGCTGCACGCTCGCCGATGGCTTGCACCACGAACGGACTGATCACCGCCGGCGCCAGGCCAATGCGCACTTCTGACAGACAGAACTGCGCATCGTCCGCACCAATCGCCATGTCACAGCAACTGATCAAGCCCAGCGCACCGCCGTAGGCCGCGCCTTGCACCACCGCCAGGGTCGGGATTTTCAGCTTGGCCAGGTTGTACATCAACTCGGCCAACTCACGGGCATCGTCCAGGTTGGTGTGGTAATCCAGCTCAGCCGATTGCTGCATCCAGGCCAGGTCGGCCCCGGCGCTGAAATGCTTGCCGCGCCCACGCAGCACCAGAAAACGCAAGGAAGGATCGCCCTGTACGTGGTCGAGGGCGATGATCAGTTCGCGGATCATCTCGGCGTTGAACGCGTTGTTCTTGGCTTCACGACTGAGCCACAGCGTGGCAAAGCCACGGCGGTCGGTGATCAGTTCGAGGGTGTTGAAATCGCTCATGCAAGGAGCTCCATGATGATAAGAGGTCTCCTGTAGGAGCGAGCTTGCTCGCGAAAAACGTCCAATCAACGCGCTCATCCAGAATTCCCGCGTCATCGTTGACGATCTTCGCGAGCAAGCTCGCTCCTACAGATTACATGCGGAACACGCCGAAGCGGCTCGGCTCGATGGGGGCATTCAGCGAAGCGGACAACGCCAGGGCCAGTACGTCTCGGGTCTGCAACGGGTCAATCACACCGTCGTCCCACAGGCGCGCGCTGGAGTAGTAGGGGTGGCCCTGGGTTTCGTACTGGTCAAGGATTGGTTGCTTGATGGCGGCCTCTTCTTCGGCGCTGAACCCTGTGCCTGCGCGTTCCGCCTGCTCGCGCTTGACTTGCACCAGCACGCCGGCCGCCTGTTCGGCGCCCATCACGCCGATGCGTGCATTCGGCCACATCCACAGGAAGCGCGGGTCATAGGCGCGGCCGCACATGCCATAGTTCCCGGCGCCAAAACTGCCGCCGATGATCACCGTGAACTTCGGTACCTTGGCGCAGGCCACTGCGGTGACCAGCTTGGCGCCGTGCTTGGCGATGCCACCGGCTTCGTATTTCTGGCCGACCATGAACCCGGTGATGTTCTGCAGGAACAGCAGCGGAATGCCACGCTGGCAGGCCAGTTCGATAAAGTGCGCGCCTTTTTGCGCGGCTTCGGCAAACAGGATGCCGTTGTTGGCCAGGATCGCAATCGGGTAGCCATGCAGATGCCCAAAGCCACATACCAAGGTGGTGCCGAACAGCGCCTTGAACTCATCGAACACCGAGCCGTCCACCAGCCTTGCGATCACTTCGCGCACATCAAAGGGCTGCTTGGCATCGGCCGGGATCACGCCATACAACTCTTCGCTGCTGTACAGCGGCGCGACCGGTGTGCGTTGCAGCAGTTCGCCCTGTTTGCGCCAATTGAGGTTGGCCACGCTGCGCCGAGCCAGCGCCAGCGCGTGTTCATCGCTGTCGGCATAGTGGTCGGCAACGCCAGAAATCTTGCAGTGCACATCGGCACCGCCGAGGTCTTCGGCGCTGACCACTTCACCCGTCGCGGCCTTCACCAGTGGCGGGCCGGCAAGGAAGATGGTGGCCTGGTTGCGCACCATGATCGCTTCGTCGGCCATGGCCGGCACATAGGCGCCACCGGCGGTGCACGAGCCCATCACCACCGCGATCTGCGGGATGCCTTGGGCGCTCATGTTGGCCTGGTTGAAGAAGATCCGCCCGAAGTGCTCGCGGTCGGGGAACACTTCATCCTGACGCGGCAGGTTGGCGCCGCCGGAGTCCACCAGGTAGATGCACGGCAAGCGGTTCTGCTCGGCGATGGTCTGGGCGCGCAGGTGTTTTTTCACGGTGAGCGGGTAGTAGGAACCGCCTTTCACCGTCGCGTCGTTGGCGACGATCATGCACTCGACGCCTTCCACCCGGCCGATCCCGGCAATCACCCCGGCGGCAGGCACGTCTTCGCCATACACCTGATGGGCGGCCAGTTGGCTGAGTTCAAGGAACGGCGAGCCGGGGTCGAGCAAACGGTTGATGCGCTCGCGGGGCAACAGTTTGCCGCGTGAGGTGTGCCGCTCCTGGGCCTTGGCGCCGCCGCCTTGCTGCACACGGGCGAGCAGGTTGTGCAGGGCGTCGACCTGTTGGCGCATCGCCGCGCTGTTGGCGGCAAACTCCGCCGAACGTGGGTTGAGTTGGGTATGCAAGGTGGCCATGGTGCGCTCCTTCAGCGGGTTTCGTTGAAGAGTTCGCGACCGATCAGCATCCGGCGGATCTCACTGGTGCCGGCGCCGATTTCGTACAGCTTGGCGTCGCGCAGCAGGCGGCCGGCAGGGAATTCATTGATATAGCCGTTACCGCCCAGGATCTGGATCGCGTCGAGTGCCATCTGCGTGGCGCGTTCGGCGCTGTAGAGGATCACCCCGGCCGCATCCTTGCGCGTGGTCTCGCCACGCTCGCAAGCCTGGGCCACCGCGTACAGATAGGCGCGACTGGCGTTGAGCTGGGTGTACATGTCGGCGACCTTGCCCTGGATCAGCTGGAATTCGCCGATGCTCTGGCCGAACTGCTTGCGGTCGTGGATATAGGGCACGATCAGGTCCATGCAGGCCTGCATGATCCCGGTGGGGCCGCCGGACAGCACCACGCGTTCGTAGTCCAGGCCGCTCATCAGCACTTTCACGCCACCGTTGAGCACGCCGAGGATGTTTTCTTCGGGTACTTCAACGTCATCGAAAAACAGCTCGCAGGTGTTGGAGCCGCGCATGCCCAGCTTGTCGAACTTGTTGCTGCGGCTGAAGCCTTTCCAGTCACGCTCGACGATGAAGGCGGTGATGCCGTGAGGGCCTTTCTCCAGGTCAGTCTTGGCGTAGATCACGTAGGTGCTGGCGTCGGGGCCATTGGTGATCCAGGTCTTGCTGCCGTTGAGCACATAATGATCGCCGCGTTTGTCGGCGCGCAGCTTCATCGAGACCACATCGGAGCCGGCATTCGGCTCGCTCATGGCCAGGGCGCCGACGTGTTCGCCGCTGATGAGTTTGGGCAGGTACTTGAGTTTCTGGGCGTGGTTACCGTTGCGGTTGATCTGGTTCACGCACAGGTTGGAGTGCGCGCCGTAGGACAACGCCACCGAGGCCGAGCCGCGGCTGATCTCTTCCATCGCCACCACGTGGGCCAGGTAACCCAGGCCGGCGCCGCCGTACTCCTCCGGAACGGTGATGCCCAGCAGGCCCATGTCGCCGAATTTCTGCCACAGGTCGGCGGGGAACAGGTTGTCGCTGTCGATCTGTGCCGCGCGCGGCGCGATTTCCTTGCTCACGAAGGACTGCACCTGGTCGCGCAGCATGTCGATGGTTTCACCGAGGGCGAAGTTCAGGGACGGGTAACTCATGGACAGGCACCTTAATGTGAGCGTTGTTTTTGTGTGGAGGATGCGCCAGGGGAGGGCGCTCACCTTTACGTTAACGTAAGCTTGCGTTGCGATGCTGTCAATCGTAGTTTACGTTTACGTCAACCTACAAAAAAGACAACAGGGGTCGTTATGGATCAACCAAACCAGAGCTACAGCCGTGGCTCCCAGGACAAGACCTTGCTGGCCATGACCATTGGCCAAGCCTTTGACCGAACCGTCGCGCAATTCCCCGAGGGTGAAGCCCTGGTGGTGCGGCATCAGCAGCGCCGTTACACCTGGCGGCAATTGGCCGAAGCGGTCGATGTGCACGCCCGTGCGTTTCTCGCCCTGGGCATGCAGACCGGCGATCGCCTGGGCATCTGGGCACCCAATTGCGCCGAGTGGTGCATCAGCCAGATCGCCAGTGCCAAGCTCGGCGTGATCCTGGTGAATATCAACCCGGCCTACCGCAGCAGTGAATTGGACTACGTGCTCAAGCAATCCGGCTGTCAGTGGCTGGTGTGCGCCGGGTCGTTCAAGACGTCCGATTACCATGCGATGCTGCAGGCATTGAAGCCCGACCTGCGCGGCATGATCAGCCTCGACCCCAGTCCTCCCCCGGGATTCATGCCTTGGTCGCAGCTATCGGCCCTCGGTGCAGGCGTCCCACCCGAACAGTTGCACAGCCGCCAGGCCAGCCTGCATTTCGACCAACCCGTGAATATCCAGTACACCTCCGGCACCACCGGCTTCCCCAAGGGCGCCACCCTCAGTCACCACAACATCCTCAATAACGGCCACATGGTCGGCGAAAGCCTGGGCCTCACCGCGCAAGACCGCCTGGTGATCCCGGTGCCGCTGTACCACTGCTTCGGCATGGTCATGGGCAACCTGGGTTGCATCACCCACGGCACCACCATGATTTATCCCAATGATGGCTTCGACCCACTGCTGACACTCACTACCGTCGCCGAAGAACGTGCCACCGGCCTGTACGGTGTGCCCACCATGTTCATCGCCATGCTCGATCACCCGCGCCTCGGCGAGTTCGACCTGTCTACCCTGCGCACCGGCATCATGGCCGGCGCCACATGCCCCATCGAAGTAATGCGCCGAGTGATCAGCGAGATGCACATGAGCGAAGTGCAGATTGCCTACGGCATGACGGAAACCAGCCCGGTGTCCTTGCAGACTGGCGCGGATGACGATCTGGAACGCCGCGTGACCACGGTTGGCCGTACTCAGCCGCAACTGGAAAACAAGATCATCGACGCCGACGGCAACACCGTCGTGCGCGGCGAGATCGGCGAACTCTGCACCCGTGGCTACAGTGTGATGCTTGGTTACTGGAACAACCCCGACGCCACCCGCGAGGCCATCGACGACGCCGGCTGGATGCACACCGGCGACCTGGCGAGCATGGACGCCCATGGCTATGTGTGCATCGCCGGGCGCAACAAGGACATGATCATTCGTGGCGGCGAGAACGTGTACCCGCGTGAGTTGGAGGAATTCTTCTTCACTCACCCGGCAGTGGCGGATGTGCAGGTGATCGGCATTCCCGATGAGCGCTACGGCGAAGAAATCGTCGCCTGGATTAAATTCCATCCGGGCCATGTGGCCAACGAACTGGAGCTGCAAGCCTGGTGCAAGGACCGCATCGCGCACTTCAAGACGCCCAGGCACTTCAAGTTTGTGAATGACTTTCCGATGACGGTGACGGGCAAGATCCAGAAGTTTCGCATGCGCGAGATTTCGATCCAGGAGTTGGGGGCGGGGCAGGAATAAATCCCAGGGAGCACAAAGGGGACCCGAGGGTCCCCTTTAATTTGTCGTTGCGTGCTCTTTTTTTATTATTGAGGGGCGGTCTATTGTTGTTTTTGGCAACCGTTACCCTTTACCGCTGTTTTTGGCGACCCCCATCCGGGGTCAAGAGCAAACGTATTTTTTTGAGCGCTGATCTGCTTCTTCGTTAACGATCCAACCAGTGGGTAGCTACCTGAGGTAGTTTTATTTTTCTCTAACCGGTTGCGGGTTTCGGCACGCCGTACCCTGCGAAGCACATCTTCTCCAAAAAAATCTGTTAGCTGCGTCTCTGCCGTGTTGTTTTTGTTATGTCAGAGTCGTTTCGTCTTATTTTTATTAGGTTTGGCGCTTTTTATTCTTGTTATGCCATAGAGATAGCAGAAGCCGTGCCAACTTTTAAAAACCCTTAAAAATCAATAGTTTAATTTTTATGTGGGATCCGACCTACAGAAAATACGACAAAATATGTTCCCGTGTTACTCGATGTGTAGGCGTGCGGTAACACATTGTCACGGCTAAGCTACTCAACCGGCATTACGCGCCTTGGCCACGCGTGACCCTGTCGGGCGGCCCAGCACCTTGCTGATTTGCTGACCCGCGCCAATCAATGCGTCCAAGTCAATACCTGTCTCGACACCCAGCCCGTTGAGTAGGTACAGCACATCCTCGGTGGCGACGTTACCGCTGGCACCCTTGGCGTAAGGGCAGCCGCCGAGGCCCGCGATAGAGCTGTCGAACACCGTGATCCCTTCCAGCAGGCTGGCGTAGATGTTTGCGATGGCCTGGCCATAGGTGTCATGGAAGTGGCCGGCCAATTTCTCCCGAGGCACCTGTGCCCCGACCACGTCGAACAGCCGCCGCGTGGCGCCCGCCGTGCCGGTGCCGATGGTGTCGCCCAGGGACACCTCATAGCAGCCCATGGCGTATAACTCGTGCGCCACCGCCGCGACCTGTTCCGGCGCGATCTGGCCTTCGTACGGGCAACCCAGCACGCACGACACATAACCTCGCACGCTGACCCCATTCTGCTTGGCCGCCGCCATGATCGGCGCAAAGCGCTCCAGGCTTTCGCTGATGGAGCAGTTGATGTTGCGCTGGGAAAACGCCTCGGACGCGGCTGCAAACACCGCCACTTCCTTCACGCCGGCGGCCAGCGCATCCTCGAAACCGCGCAGGTTCGGCGCCAGCGCGCCATAGGTCACACCGGGCTTGCGCTGGATCTGCGCGAACACCTCGGCGGAACCGGCCATCTGTGGCACCCACTTGGGCGATACGAAACTGCCGACTTCGATGTAGCTCAAGCCAGCAGCGCTGAGGGCGTCCACCAACCGGACCTTGTCCGCCACGCTGATGGGCTGGGCTTCGTTCTGCAAACCGTCGCGCGGCCCGACTTCCACCAGGCGCACGTGTGAGGGGAGGGACATGGCGATTACCTTCTGATCAATGGCCGACCTGGCGCAGGGTGTGGGCCAGGGCCTGGGTGCAGCGCTCTTCGGCGGTGTCCAGTTCCAGCTTCATTTGTTCGATGTCCAGCAGTTGCTGTTCCAACTGTTCACGGCGCTCGGCGATTTTCGCCAGCATGCTGTTGAGTTGCACGTGGTTACCGCTGGTGGGGTCGTAGAGTTCGATGAGTTCGCGGCACTCGGCCAGGGAAAAACCGATGCGCTTGCCGCGCAGGATCAGCTTGAGGCTGACCTTGTCCCGCGCCGAGTAGATGCGCTCCTGGCCCCGACGTTCCGGGGCCAGCAGGCCTTGTTCTTCGTAGAAGCGAATGGCACGGGTGGTGATGTCGAGCTCGCGGGCGAGGTCGGAGATGCTGTAGGTGGTGCTCATGGACGGCGCTCAAGAAGGTCTTGGCGTTAAGCTAATGGCAGGTTGACGTTAACGTCAAGCCTGCTTGCCATCCAACTTCTTCTCATGTGCCGTCACCTGCTGGCACAACTCGATCATCTGCTCGCGCATCCAGCGATTCGCCGGGTCCTGGTCGGTGCTTTCGTGCCAGTACAGGTGGGTTTCCACCGGCGGCACGTCGTTGACCGGCAGGTTGAACCAGTGCAATTCGTGGCGGCGCGCGAAGCGCTCGGGCACGGTCATGACCATGTCGGTCTGCTGCAACACCTGCGAGGCCATCAGGTAGTGCTGGGAGCGCAGGGCGATCTTGCGTTGCAGGCCCATCTTGCCCAGCGCCAGGTCCACATGGCCCAGGCCGTTGCGCCGGCTGGAGATATGGATGTGGGTCAGCCCCAGGTAATCATCCAGAGTCAGCTTGTCCTTGCCCGCCAGCGGATGGCCCTTGCGCATGGCGCACACGTAGCGGTCTTCCATCAGCTTGACGTGGCGCACCTGCGGGTCGGTGTTAAGTGGTGCATCCACGGCAAAGTCCAGGCGCCCGGCGGCCAGTTCCTTGGTGGTTTCGCGGCGTTTGGACAGGAAGCTCTCGATCACCACCGTGGGCGCCAGGCGGCGCAGGCGCTGGAACAGCAGCGGCAGGATCACTGCTTCGGTGAGGTCGGTCATGCTGATGCGGTAGGTTTTGGCCGCCTGCTGCGGGTTGAAGATGCGGCTCTCTTGCACCGACACCCGCAGCAACGACAGCGCGTTGCGCACCGGCCCGATAATGTTCTGCGCCATGGGCGTAGGCACCATACCTTGGGCGGTGCGCACGAACAGCGGGTCGTTGAAGGTTTCCCGAAGACGCGCCAGAGCGTTGGACACCGCCGGCTGGGTAATACCGACAATCTGCCCGGCGCGGGTCAGGTTGGCTTCGGTGTAGATCGCGTCAAAGACGATAAACAGGTTGAGGTCGACCTTGCTCAGATTCATTTCGTAGCGCTCTTATTGTTAGGTGGCCATACGTCGATCATATATCGGTGATGAATGTTAATACACGCCGAGAATAGGTTAGGTAAATTTTCGTAGCTCATCTAGCATCGACTTCATGACCTAAACAACCTCTCAGAGAAGGGAGCTGCTCATGGATTTCGCCTATTCGCCCAAGGTTCAGGAACTGCGTGAACGCGTCACTGCGTTCATGGACGCTTACGTTTACCCGGCCGAGCCGGTGTTCGAACGCCAGGTCAGCGAAGGCGACCGCTGGCAGCCCACCGCAATCATGGAAGAGCTGAAGGCCAAGGCTAAAGCCGAAGGCCTGTGGAACCTGTTCCTGCCGGAATCCGAGCTGGGCGCAGGCCTGACCAACCTTGAATACGCACCGTTGGCGGAAATCATGGGCCGCTCGCTGCTGGGCCCGGAGCCGTTCAACTGCTCCGCTCCCGATACGGGCAACATGGAAGTGTTGGTGCGCTATGCCAACGAAGAACAGAAACAACGCTGGTTGCAGCCGCTGCTGCGCGGGGAGATCCGCTCCGCGTTCGCCATGACCGAGCCGGATGTGGCGTCTTCGGACGCCACTAACATGGCTGCCCGCGCCGAACGCCAAGGTGATGAGTGGGTGATCAACGGCAAGAAATGGTGGACCTCCGGCGCCTGCGACCCGCGCTGCAAGATCCTGATCTTCATGGGCCTGAGCAACCCGGACGCGCCGCGCCATCAGCAACACTCGATGATCCTGGTGCCGGTGGACACCCCCGGCGTGAAGATCGTGCGCCCGCTGCCGGTGTTCGGCTACGACGACGCACCCCACGGCCATGCCGAAGTGCTGTTCGACAATGTGCGCGTACCCTACGAAAACGTGTTGCTGGGTGAGGGCCGTGGCTTTGAAATCGCCCAGGGTCGCCTTGGCCCAGGCCGTATCCACCACTGCATGCGTTCCATCGGTATGGCCGAGCGCGCGCTGGAATTGATGTGCAAACGTTCCGTCAGCCGGACTGCATTCGGCAAGCCGTTGGCGCGCCTGGGCGGCAATATCGACAAGATCGCCGATTCGCGCATGGAAATCGACATGGCGCGCCTGCTGACCTTGAAGGCGGCGTACATGATGGACACCGTGGGTAACAAAGTCGCGAAAAGCGAAATCGCCCAGATCAAGGTGGTCGCACCGAATGTGGCCTTGAAGGTGATCGACCGTGCGATCCAGATCCATGGCGGTGCCGGTGTCTCCAACGACTTCCCGCTGGCCTACATGTACGCCATGCAGCGTACCCTGCGTCTGGCCGATGGCCCGGATGAGGTGCACCGGGCGGCGATCGGCAAGTTCGAGATTGGCAAGTATGTGCCTAAAGAACTGATGCGCAGCGGACAATAAACAGCAATAGGCGGGGAGGTTGGGTATTCAATACACCCAGACCTCCACCCGCCGATTTTTGATCCGCCCTTCATCCGCCGTGTTCGCCGCCACCGGCATTTGCGCGCCAAACCCGCGGATATCGCGCAGCACCACGCCGTTCTTGACCAATTCCCGGCGCACCGCCATTGCCCGCAACTTTGACAGCAACGCCGCCCGCTGCGGATCGTTCTTGGCATCGCCAAAGCCCACCAGCGTCACCTGCTTGTCCAGTTTATTGTGGTTTTTGAGGTACGCCACCACCCGCTGCAGATCCTGGCGGGCCTTGTTGTCCAGGCTGGCACTGCCTTCCTCGAAACGAAAATTCACCGTAAGGCGCTGGGCATCCCGTGCAATCGCTTGATAGTCCGCAGGCATCGACGTACGCGGCTCCACGGCTATCGCCTGTACCTGCTGCGCGATAAAGCCATTGGCTGCCACGATTGCCTGGCCCTTGCTGCTCTGGCTGAAGTCCACCAACGCCTTGGCCCATGGATTGCGACTCGAGGGCGGCCAGTAAAAGAACAGCCGACGTGACAGCGGATAATCCTCGGTCGCAATCAGGCTGTTCAGCGGCAACATGGGTTGCGAGTCGCCGTCCACAATCGCCACCGCCTTGGCCTGGCGGACGTAGGGCAGGCCGATAAAGCCAATGCCTTGGGGATCCTTGCTGACCGCGTCGGACAATTGCTCGCTGGACTCGAAACGCTTGGCGCCCGGCGCGAGCGGTTTGCCACGCAGGCGCAGTACCAGTTCCTTGAAGGTGTCGTAGGTGCCGGATTGGTCATCTCGCGCATACAGATGAATCGGCCCGCCGACGCCACCCAGGGCCTCCCAGGTGCTGACCTCGCCATTGAAGACCTGCGCCAGTTGCTCGGTATTCAAGGTATTCAGCGGGTTTTGCGGGTGGAGGATGATGGCCAGGCCATCGATGGCGATCACCTGTTCGGCTTCGGGGCTTTTCAGGTCGCCCAAAGGCTCGAGGTCAACCAGTTCGCTGTCTTTGATCGGGCGCGATGAAGCCGCCAAGTCCGCGGTGGATTTTTTTAGCGCCGTGAAGCCGGTACTTGATCCGTGAGCGGCGACTTCGATGATCGCCGTCTTGCCCTGGCGCGTCTTGCCGATCACGCGCTGTTCATTGGCACCATCCGCCGGCTCGATGTGCACCGCCTGCAAGCCCTGCTGTTCCATCAAGCCCTTGACCAATGCCGGGCCCAACGCTGCACCAATGGTATTGGAGCCCTGGATGCGCAAGGCAGGACCTTGATCAGGAACGGGGAGGGGAGCGGCCACAGCGACGAGGGGAAAAAGCACCAGCAGGAACAGAACGCGCAGCCTCATGCCGGCACCTTCTCAAGCCAAAGGGAGTGCCGCGAGAATAAGTCAGACAGGTTGCACAAATATGACGGGGCCGAGGATTCGGCCCCGTCAGGGGATCAGCTCAGTTCCAGCCAGATCGGCGCATGGTCCGACGGCTTTTCCAGGCCGCGCAATTCGTAGTCCACCCCGGCATCCTTGACCCGCGACAGCAGGCCATTGGAGGCCAGGATCACGTCGATGCGCAGGCCGCGCTTGGGTTCATCCTCAAACCCACGGCTGCGGTAGTCGAACCAGCTGAAACGGTCTGCAACCTCTGGGTTGAGGTGACGGAAGCTGTCCACCAGGCCCCAGTTTTTCAGGCGGGCCATCCACTCGCGTTCTTCCGGCAGGAAGCTGCACTTGCCAGTCTTGAGCCAGCGCTTGGCGTTGTCGGCGCCAATGCCGATGTCGATGTCTTCCGGGGAAATGTTGATGTCGCCCATCACCACCAGCGCCTGGTCATTGCTGAACTGGCTCTCCAGCAACTGTTGCAGGTCTTCATAGAAGCGCTGCTTGGCCGGGAACTTGGTGGGGTGGTCGCGGCTTTCGCCCTGGGGGAAGTAACCGTTCATGATGGTGACCGGTTGGCCGTTCTCATCGGCGAAGGTGCCCCAGATAAACCGGCGCTGGGCGTCTTCTTCGTCGCTGGCGAAGCCTTTGTGCAGGCTCAACGCCGGCTGGCGCGAGAGCAGGGCTACACCGTAGTGACCTTTTTGGCCGTGGTAGTACACGTGATAGCCAAGGGCCTGTACTTCGGCGAGTGGGAACTGGTCATCGTGGACCTTGGTTTCCTGCAGGCCGATCACGTCGGGCTGGTGCTTTTCAATCAGCGCCGCCAGCTGATGGGGGCGGGCGCGCAGCCCGTTGATATTGAAGGAGACGATTTTCATGGTCGGCAGTCCAGTCCTGGCAAAAGGGCGATGCTAGCGGACAAGTCGGACGGGGGCCAGCGTGGCGGTAGGGCACTTGCACTGCTAATGTCTGGGAACGACTGGTGCTGTGTAGGTTCGTACCCATAAGAACGTGGCCTTTTGAGCCGCGCCCAGGGAGATTGACGGTATGCCGGACACTTCAACTGCAACTGCTGAAATTCGCCTGCTCAACAGCGGCTATTCCCGCGAAGCCCGTTCCTTGTTGTACCAGGCTTATCGGCATGAGCCGACGTTCGCCTACATCTTCGAAGCCGAGCGTCCTGGCTATGAACAACGGGTACGCGCCACAGTGCGGGAGCTGGTCAAGCAGCACTTTTTTCAGAAACTGCCGGCCATTGGTCTGTTCGTCAACGACCGGCTGATCGGCATCGCCCTGATCGCGCCACCGCAGCGGCGCCTGGGGATTACCGAAAGCTGGGCCTGGCAACTGCGCATGTGGCTGAGCACGGGCGTGCGCGGTACGCGACGTTACCTCGACTACCATCACGCCGTGCTGGCGTGCCTGCCCAGTGAGTCGGTGCATGTACTGCCGCTGTTGGGCATTCACCCGCAATTCCAGGGCAAACACTACGGCGAGCAGTTGCTGGAGGCCGTGCACAACTGGTGCGCCGAAGACCCGCATTCGTCCGGTGTGGTACTGGATACGGGCAACTCACGCTATCTGGAGTTCTATAAGCGTCAGGGCTATGAGGAAATCGGCGAAGTCGCTGTAGGACCTGTCCTGGAGCACGTGTTTTTTCACCCCAATCCCCAGTCGTTACATGCTGCAACGGCTTAGTACAGAATTATTCAGACATTTCCGAGTTCAAAGAGGCTCCCCAGGTCGTGTAGCATCCGCGCCTATGAAGTTTCCAGGAAGATTTACCAGCGGCTTGATTCTGCTGTTCACAAGCTGCGGCGCCTTGGCGCAAAGCGAATTGGACGTGCGGATCAAACCCTCAAACGACGCGTTGAAAGCCAACATCGAAGGCTATATCGGCGGGGTGGGCGATCGTGATGAAGAAGCCTTGCTGCGGTTCAGCCGTGGCGCCGAGGAGCAGGCGCGCAAAGCCGCCCAGGCCCTGGGCTTTTATCAGCCACAGATCGAGAGTGACGTGAAGGGTGGCAAGAACCCGCGCCTGACCCTCACCATCGACCCCGGCGAACCGGTGCATTTGCGTAACGTGACCATTCGGGTCGACGGCCCTGCCGCTGACCTCAAGGCCTTTCGCGTGCCCGTCAGCAACGACCTCAAATCCGGCGCCGTGCTCAACCACGGCCATTACGAAGACGCCAAGCGTCTGATCCAGAACCAGGCCTCGCGCTTCGGCTTTTTCAGCGGGCGCTTCACCAGCCAGAAACTCGCGGTAGACCCGCAAGCAGGCGTCGCCGATATCGAACTCATCTACGACAGCGGCCCGCGCTACACCCTTGGCAAAGTCAGCTTTGCTGGCGATACGCCGTTTGACGAAGAATTGCTGCAACGCATGGTGCCGTTCAAAAGCGGTACACCCTACGACTCTGAACTGATCGCCGAACTTAACCAGAACCTGCAAGGCAGTGGTTTTTTCGAAGGCGTGCGTGTGGACGCCGCACCGGCCGCTTCAACCAATGACATCATCCCGGTGGCCGTGCGCCTTGAAACCCGCAAGCCGCGAACCATGGGCTTGGGCCTGGGTTTTTCCACCGACGTCGGCCCGCGCGGCAAAGCCAACTGGACCCGCCACTGGGTCAACCCCCAGGGCCACAGTTATGGCTGGGAAGCCGAGCTGTCAGCGCCCCGGCAGAACGTTGGCCTGTGGTATGACATCCCGCTCGATCCCCCACTGACCGACAAGCTGCGTTTTGCGGGCGGCTACCAGAACGAAGAAATCGCCAACACTGATACGGTCAGTAAATTGCTGACCCTCGGCCCTGAATGGCACAGCAAGTTGCCCAGCGGCTGGACCCGTGTGATTTCGCTCAAATACCAGCGTGAGGAGTATCGGCTGGGTAATGACTCCGGCCTGAGTAACCTGGTGATGCCGGGCGTCAGCTATTCCTACCTGCGCAGCGATAACCGCATCGACCCGCACAATGGCTACCGCCTGCAGTTCGACACCAAGGTCGCCAAAGAAGGACTGGGTTCCGACACCAACCTGCTTTACGGCACGGCCATGGTCAAAGGCCTCACCACGTTGTGGGACAACCACCGCTTCCTCGCCCGCGCCCAAGTGGGCGGCAGTGCCACCAATGGCTACAAATCGGTGCCGCCGTCGCTGCGCTTCTTTGCCGGTGGTGACCAAAGCGTGCGCGGTTACGAGTACCAGACGTTATCACCCGAGAACGACCGGGGCGATCGCATCGGTGGTCGCTACATGGTGGCCCTGAGCGCTGAGTATCAATATTCGATTGCCGAGAAGTGGCGGGTTGCAACCTTCATCGACCAGGGCAACTCCTTCAACAACCTGGACCTGCCCAGCCTGAAAACCGGCGTCGGCGTCGGTATCCGCTGGGTTTCGCCGGTCGGCCCGATCCGTCTCGACCTGGCCCATGCCCTCGAAGATCCGGGCGGCATTCGATTGCACTTTTCCATGGGGCCTGAGCTGTGATGCGTGGTGTAAAAATAGCGGGGCTGGCCGTGGTGGCCATCCTTGCCGTGCTGTTGTTGGCACTTTGGACGGTGCTCGGCACCCAGGCGGGCAGCCGCTGGGCGTTGGGCCGTGTTCCGGGTTTGACGGTAGAAAATTTCCAGGGGCATCTGGGGGGCCGGTGGAGCGCTGACCATTTACTGTGGCAGCAGGACAGCAGCCGCGTCGAACTCAAGGCGCCGACATTTGATTGGTCGCCGGCGTGCTTGCTGCGCATGACGCTGTGCATCAATCAACTGGACGTGGAGCAGGTCAGCCTGCAGTTTCCGCCGAGCACAGAGGAGAGTAGCGGGCCGATTCAACTGCCCGACTTGAAGCTGCCGCTGGCCATCCAGTTGGGCGACGTTCGCGTCGGTAGCCTGCTATTCAACGGCAGCGAAGAACTCAAGGGCCTGCAATTGGCGGCGCACTGGACGGCCGCCGGCATGCAGATCGACTCGGTACACCTGCAACGGGACGACCTGGTACTAGACCTCGCCGGCCTGCTGCAACCCACTGGCGACTGGCCGTTGAGTGCCACCGGTAACCTGAGCCTGCCCTACGCGCCGGGCGGTGCACCGTGGAAGGTGGCGCTTAAGGTTGACGGCGACCTGCTCAAGACCCTCAAGCTCGACGCCGACAGCAGCGGCTATCTGCCCGCCAAACTGAGCGGAGAACTGCAGCCCCTGGCGGAAAACCTTCCGGCCCAGGTGCACATCACCGCCGACGGCTTTAAACCCAGCGCCGACCTGCCGGATACCCTGCAACTCAATCAACTGGACCTCACCGCCAAAGGCGACTTGAGCCGCGGCTACCAACTGCTCGGCAAGGCCGTGTTGCCTGCGGAAAAAGGCCCGGTGGACTTGCTGCTGCAAGGTCGGGTCGACGCCAAGGGCGCGCAGATCTCCGGCCTGGACCTGAATGCCGGTGACAAACAGAGCCTCAAGCTGACGGCCCAACTGGATTGGCAGCAGGGTTTCAGCGCCGATGCCAAGATCGACTGGCTGGACTTCCCCTGGCATCGCCTCTATCCGGTGATCGACGAGCCGCAAGTCGTGCTGCGTACCTTCAATGGTGAGATTTCCTACAAGGACGGCAACTACCTGGGTAACCTCAAGGCCGACCTCGACGGCCCGGCGGGCAAGTTCAATGTGGTCACGCCGTTCAGTGGCGACCTCAATCAGATCTTCCTGCCTGAGCTGAAACTCACTGCTGGCCAGGGCAAGGCCGAAGGCCACCTGAACCTGCAATTTGCCGATGGCATTGCGTGGGATACGGCACTGGATCTGTCGGCGCTGAACCCGGCGTACTGGGTCGCAGAACTGCCGGGCACCCTGGCCGGACCGCTGCGCAGCAAGGGCGAGTTCAAGAACGAGCAACTCAAGCTGAACGCCGACCTCGACCTCAAGGGTCGGCTGCGTGGGCAAACCGCCGTATTGGCGGCCAAGGCCGAAGGCGCGGGCGACCAGTGGACCTTGGCCAACCTGGACATCCGCCTGGGCGACAACCGCATCAACGGCAGCGGCAGCCTGCAACAGCGCCTGGCCGGGCAGATCGATATCAAGCTGGCACGCTTGGCCCAGCTCTGGCCGCAATTGCGCGGGCAGGTCAGCGGTCGACTCGATGTGGCCGGCAGCCTCAAGGCGCCCCAAGGCAAACTTGATCTCAAGGGCCAGCAACTGGCGTTTGCCGATAATCGCCTGCAAAACCTCACCCTCGACGCCAACCTCGACAGTGCCCAGCGCGCCAAGATCGACCTGAAAGGCAGCGGCATCCAATCCGGCGACACCCAGGTCGGCACTCTGACTGCGAGCGCCCAGGGTGATATCAAGAGCCAGAAAGTCCAGCTGGACCTGGCTGGGCCATTGGTCAAGCTCGCACTGGCGTTGGATGGCAATCTCGACAAAGGCAACTGGCGCGGGCGCCTGGCCAGCGGCGATGTCCAGGCCGGCGGCCAGGACTGGAAGCTGCAAGCCCCGGCGAAGATCGAACGCATGGCCGATGGCAAACTGACGTTTGCCGCGCATTGCTGGGTATCCGGCCCCGCTAGTTTGTGCGGCGAAGACCAGCGCCTGATGCCCGAGCCGAAGCTGCGCTACCACCTCAAGCAATTCCCCATCGACAGCCTGGCGGCGTTCCTGCCCAAGGATTTCGCCTGGCAAGGCAAGCTGAATGCCGACCTGCAACTGGACCTACCCGACAGCGGCCCTAAAGGCGTGGTCGCGGTGGACGCCAGCGGCGGCACCTTGCGCGTCAAGGACAAGGACCAGTGGCTGGATTTCCCCTACGACACGCTCAAGCTGGAAACCACCCTCAACCCCAAGCGCATCGACACCCAGCTGAATTTCCGTGGCGGCAAGCTTGGCGAATTGATGTTGCAGGCGCAGATCAATCCGCTGCCGAAGAACAAGCCGATCACCGGCAACTTCAGCCTGGTCGGCCTCGATCTCGCGGTGGCGCGGCCGTTTGTGCCGATGGTGGAAACCCTCAGCGGCAAGCTCAATGGCAACGGACGTATTTCCGGTGGTCTGTTGGCGCCCCAGGTCAACGGCAACGTGAACCTGGTGGGCGGCGAGATTTCCGGTCCGGAACTGCCCATCAGCCTGGAAGGCCTGAACGTGCAGGCGCTGATTGCCGGTGAAAGCGTGCAGCTCAACGGTGGCTGGCGCAGTGGCAAGGCCGGGCAAGGCAGCCTTAAAGGCCAGATTGATTGGGGCCAAGCCCTGGTGGTGGACCTCAGCCTGCAAGGCTCGCAACTGCCGGTCACGGTGGAGCCCTACGCGGTGCTGGAAGTGGCGCCCGACCTGAAAATCAGCCTGAAGAACGACAAGCTGGCCGTCGCTGGCAAAGTGCACATCCCGCGGGGTGATATCACCGTACGCGAACTGCCGCCGTCCACCGTCAAGGTCTCGGATGACACCGTGATCATCGGCGGCCAGACCGAAGAGGGCAAGCCGCCAATGGCGATGGCCATGGACATCGACGTGGTGGTGGGCGAAGACAAGCTCAACTTCTCGGGCTTCGGCCTTACTGCCAAGGTGCAGGGCCAGGTGCATATCGGCGACAACATGGACACCCGTGGCGAGCTGTGGCTCAACGATGGCCGATATCGCGCCTACGGGCAGAAGCTGGATGTGCGCCGTGCGCGGTTGCTGTTTGCCGGGCCGTTGGACCAGCCGTATCTGGACATCGAGGCGATCCGCAAGACCGATGATGTGATCGCCGGCATCCGCTTGAGCGGCAGCGCCGAACAGCCTACTACGCAGATCTTCTCGGAGCCGGCGATGGCTCAGGAGCAAGCCTTGTCTTACCTCGTGTTGGGGCGTCCGCTGAGCTCCACGGGTGAAGACAACAACATGCTGGCCCAGGCCGCGTTGGGCCTGGGGTTGATGGGCAGCGCCGGGGTGACGTCGGATCTGGCGAAGAATCTGGGGATCCAGGACTTTGAGCTTGATACGCAGGGCAGCGGGAATAACACTGCCGTGGTGGCGAGTGGCAAGATCACTGAGAAACTCAGCTTGCGGTATGGGGTGGGGGTGTTTGAGCCGGCCAGTACGATTGCCTTGCGGTATTTGTTGAGCAAGAAGGTGTATCTGGAAGTGGCCAGTGGTGTGGCCAGCTCTTTGGATATTTTTTACAAGCGGGATTTTTGAGTTCGTCCGTTATTTGGGTAACGGCTGATATGGGTTCCGCCCTTACGGCGG
>NZ_CP022960.1:5336304-5516192 GCF_002269425.1 Pseudomonas sp. NS1(2017) | reverse complement strand
CACTCGGCACCTCGCCTAGGCTCGGTGTGCCCGAACGCAGGCTTGAATCCGTGGGCCGCCGCGATGGGCCATCCTTGGCCCAGCGCGGCTAACCCGGCGTCCTGCCGGGTTACCCACGGATTCAAGCCTGCGTTCGGCCAGCGTGTTTGACGGGGCGCCTGAGATCAAAAGCCAGATCAAGAGCGACTCGCTTCGCATCGTGGTTGGCGCTAGGGCGCGCAGGTCAATGCCACTCGCTCATAGTTCAGCGCCTTGTTGGGTTCGCCCAGCGCATAGGGCGCCTGGCAGTGCTGGTCGCCCCATTTGATCACCAGCGTCCCCGTGTCTTCTTCCACCAAGGCCAACGCTTTGCCACTCGGGTCGGCGATTGCAATCTGCTTGCCCGCCATGTTTTCCAGCGATGCGCCAAACGGGATCGGTCGGTGCTGGGCGTCGAACAAGGCGAACTGTACGCGGCGTCCGGTCTTGCTGGCGTAGCGGGCCAGGACCACGGCGCCGCGCCGAGGCACGACTTGCTGGGTGGCGTTATCGATTTCGATATCAGCGCCCAGGTCGCGGGTGTCCAGGCTGATCCAGTTGACCCGGTAAGGCTGGGCATTGGGGATCACGGCATAGCCGTTGCTGCCGGTCCTGGCGCCGGAGAAACTGCCGATCTTCACACCGGGCACGCCTTCGACTTGCGCCAGCGCAAAGGTCTCGCCCACGGTCTGTCCCAGGTTGATACCACCCGCATGGGCCACCACTGACCCGGCCACGTTGAGGTTCTGCGCGCTGTAGCCACGGCCCTGGCTGTAACCGCCGCTGATGTCCATCAGCGAGGTGCGCGTGCTGAGGTTGGCCGAGCCGGTGCTGCCGCCCGTGCTGCTGTTGCCGGCTTGCAGTGAGTAATAGGTGTCGCTGTCGTCCGTCAGGTAACCGTTGACGCCCATTTGCGTGGTGTCGCTGCCTTTTTGCGTGCTGGCGGAGACAAATGCCCTTGGCGCACGTGGCTTTGAACCCAACGGAAACGACAGTGACAGGTTGACCAGCGTGTCGTTGTTCGACGGCCCGTAGTTGCCCACGTCCTTGGTATGGGTGGCACTGACGTTGTAGCTCACGTCGCCCCAGTAATTGCTGTAGCCAGCTGACAGGCTTTGCGCGCCGCCGCGTCCCCAGTAGCGCTGGTCGCTGGCGTTCAGGTACACACTACCGAACTGCTGGTTGCGCCCCAGGCTCTGGTTGACGGTCAGGTCGGTGCGGGTTTTTGAGCTGCCCAGGCGTGTGCGGCCGTCACTGCTCAGTTCCTCGACATGCTCGGTGAGGGTGCGATAACCCTCGGTCGAATACCGATACGCCGCCAAGGTGAAGTTGGTGTCGGTGCCGGTAAACGTCTTGGCATACAGCGCGCGCAGGCTGTTGCCCGTGACCTGCCGGCCAAAGGTGCGGCTGGCGGAGTGGGTCATGTCCAGCGACACCGCACCGATCGACGTGTTGCGCCCGGCCCCGATGGATAGCGCCTGGAAGTCCTGCGTGGCCTGCACCCCGACGATTCCCGACAGGTTGCTGCTGATGCCATAGGCCAGGGTGCTGCTGACAAACTGCGGGGTTTTCTGCGCGTCACTGTTGCTGTTGTATTTGCCCGCCGAGAAGCTGTATTTCAGCTGGCCTTCACGCACCATGATCGGCAGGCTGGAAAACGCCTGCACCGTGACCCGGCGACGGCCGTCCGCTTCGATCACCGTCACCTCAAGGTCGCCGTTGGAGCCGCTGGGGTAAATGTCGCTGATCTCGAACGGACCCGGCGGCACGTTGGCGGTATAGAGGATGTAGTTGTTCTGGCGGATCTCCACGGTGGCGCTGGACTGCGCAATGCCGCGGATGATCGGCGCGTAGCCGCGCTCGCTGTCGGCGCGCATGCCGTCGTCGGAGGCCAGTTTCAGGCCGCGATAGCGCACGCTGTCGAACAGGTCGGCATCCGAGAAAATGTCCCCGGCACTGAACTGGCCTTTCAGGTCGGTCACGTCATGTTGCAGGTAGCTGCGGTTGCTCTTGAACGTACTGGGGCGACCGGTGCTGCTGCTGAAGTTCGACTCGTTGCGCAAGCGCCAGGCTCCCAGGTTGATCCCGTTGCGCAGGCCCAGGTTATTCGACAGCGTGGTGTCGGCGTCGGTGTTGCTGCGGTTGCTGCTCAACTGGTAGTTGATGAACGCGGCGGGTACGCCGTCGTCCCACAAGGCCGGATCGACGTAACCGCGGCGCCCGCGCTCCATGGCGCGTTGCGGCACACTGACCAGCAGGCGCAGGCGCGGTACGTCGTAGCGCACTTTGGCGTGTTCGATCAGCGCAGGCAGGTCGAGGCAGGCATTGGGATCGGTGTCGACGAGTTTGCCGCTGGACTGCAAGGCGCCGATATCGACGCCCACTTGTTGCAGCATCTCCAGGGTCAGGCAGGCTTCGACTCGGCCGTTTACAGGGTTGCGGCGAAAGTCGATATCGCGTCGGCCCACTAGTGTGTCGTTGCCATACAGGTCAACTCGGTAATTGCCGGGGAGCACGCTGCTGCTGGCGAGCAACGACTGCAGGTCGACCGACGCTGCGGCGCCTTGCAAAAACGACGTATTGAACTGTTCATCGCCGTCGGCCTGGCAGACCGAACTGAAGCCCACGGCAATCAAAAATGGCGCCAGACTATCGCGCTTGAATAAAAACATGCAGGAACCCTATATCACCTCCGATACGAACTAACGGAGCGAAGAGAAATACAGTGAAAGTGCGGCTGCGCGAACGGCAGGCGCGTTATGGTGACTCTTTGTTCAAACTGGCGCTGGTTTGAGCACGATCAGAAAGTTGCGCGCTATAAGGGTCTTGTGCGCCATAGTCGTTGATGCTGCTGAACTTCAAGCGCGCGGAGTTAATCGAGGAAAGTTGCTTGAGTTGAAACTCTTTCTGTTCGCCTGGCGCAATCATCATCGAATCAAATGGATGTTCGCTGACGGCACCTGCCTGCAGGGTGATGTCGGCAATCGACACGTGATAAACCCCGGGGTTGCTCACCCGCAGCACGCGTTTACCGCCGTGTTCGGCCAGTTGCCAGAGCAGTTCGGTCGGCGCCAGGTAGGCGTTGTTTTTCAACGCGGGCGGGCGGAAGAACACCTTGATGCGCTGGCGCACGGCAAGCTGCAAGGTGTTCTCGGTTTTCGAGGCCTTGGGGATTTCCTGCACGTTGAGCCACACCACCGACTCGCGGTCGGCAGGCATGCCCGTGCCTTCATAGATCACGCGCAACAGTTGCTGCTCATTGCTGGTGACCCGCGCCAGCGGCGGGGTGACGGCAAAGGGTACCGAAGTCGCGTCGTCGGCGTCCGTGTCGACCCAGGACTGGATCAACACGTCCTCGCCGCTGTTGCGAACGGTGATTCCGGCTTCTTTGTGTTGGCCGTCGAACACCAAGCGCGTGCTGCTCAACGAAATGCCGGCTGTGGCTTGCCCGACTGCCAGCAGGCCGAGCAGGCCCGCGCACAGGGACAGTGAGTGGCGAAAAAACATAATGGCTACCGCTACGTTCGAGAGGTGTGCGAGGCCCGCAGGCCCCGCATCGGGCTGGGGTTATTCGTACTGCAGGGTGAACGGCAGGGTGGCATCGCCACGACCGGCCACGGCAGAGGCAGCGTCGATGGTGGTGACGTAGGCGGCCGAGAATTTCAGCGTGGTGTTGCTGTCTTGCAGGGTGTTCTCGATCTTCGCGGTGGTTGGCGAGCTCAGGTCGATCAGTGCGCCATTGGAGTCCAGCAGGGCAATACCGATGTTCTTGGCGGCGCCCAGGCCGTCGATCAGCTTCAACACTTTGGTGCCGGTCACGATGCCTGAACCGGCGCCTTTGGTCGGTTCGAAGATCATCGCCACTTTGGTGCCGGCGTTGCAGCTGATCTTCATGTCAAAGTTCTCGGCGCTCAGGGTGCCGTTGCCTTTGGGGGCGGTGGCAGTGCCCATGTCCTTGATCGACACTTCGCCCATGTTGATCGAGATGGTTTTGTTTACGCCGATGCCTTCAACGGAGCAGGCATCATTGTTGATACTGCCGGTGAAGTTGATGGTGCCGCTGCCGGCCTTGGTCGGTGTTACCGGTGGGTCGACGGCAAAGGCATTACCCGCGGCGAAGATCGACAATGCCAGAAGTGTGCGAGACAGCTGTTTCATGTTGTTTTCCATGGTGGGGTTAAAACAACACGATAAGACGGCGACGGTTAGTGGAACATCAGACGATCCCTAGAAGCGGGTGTTAGTTGAACAAGTTTCGCTCTATGCAATAAGCCAGCAAGTCTTGGTCGCTGTTGACTTCCAACTTGCGCATGGCCGCAACTTTTTGTGTGCTGATGGTTTTGGCACTGCGGTTCAACCCTCGTGCAATTTCATTGACGCTCTGTCCTGATACAAACAAACGCAGGATCTCATGCTCCTTGGGCGACAGCCGGGTGAAGCGCTCATCGAGGTCGGACGATTCCAGTACCGAGGTCGGTTGCGGGCCCTTGCTGCGAACCGGGTTGCCTCGGGCGATGGCCTTGAGCGCGGCCTGGATCTCATTGTGCAGTTGGTTTTTCTGGATCACGGCCAGCACGCCCAATTCCTGCAAGCGCGTCAGGATCAGCGGATTGGAGATCATCGTCAGCACCAGCACGCGCACCTTGGGAAAGTGCCGCACCAGGTACTCCACCAATTTTAGGCCATCGCCGTAGGGCGAGTCCGCCGGCATGTTGAAATCGGTGATAACCAGATCGACCGACGTGGTTTCCAGCAGCGTCACCAATTCGTTGGAACACACGGCTTCGCCCACCACGCGAAAACGCTCATCGCGCTCGACCAGTTCCCGTACCCCGACCAGCACGATGGGGTGATCGTCTGCAATGACTACGTTGAGGGTTTCCATGGGGTGATTATCCAGAGTGAGGTTATTCAAGTGTGTCGAGCAAAGTGGTGAGCCGAGCGAGGTTCTGCCGCACTTCCAGGGCCAGGGCGGGGGTGACCGCCATGCCAGTCAGGCGCAGTTCCAGCTCGACAAAGGCACTCGCCATGTCACCGAGCTGCACCGCGCCAAGGGCACCGGCCATGCTGTGCAATTGCTGCGCTGCGCCATTGGCGTCCTGGCTCTCTAGCGCGGTCAGGGTGGCCTGTACATCCTGACGCAGGGTGGTGACAAACAGTTCGCGCATTTTGGGCGACAACGGCGGCATGTCGACGACGGCGGGCACCTCGATCTTGCAGTACTTTTCCAACTTGGTACGCAAGGTGGCGAGGTTCAGCGGCTTGACCATCCACGCATTCATGCCGACGGCGGTGCAGTGCTCGCCTTCTTCACGCATGGCATTGGCGGTCACCCCGATAATCGGCAGCGCGGCATCTTGCTGGCGCAACGCCTTGGCGAGCTGGTAGCCGTTCATCACCGGCATGTTCACGTCGGTCAGCACCAGGTCGAAGCGCCCCGGTAGCCATTGCATGAGTGCCTGTTCACCGTTGGCGGCCAGCACCACCGAGCAGCCCAGGGCTTGCAGTTGTTCCTGGATGATGGCGGCGTTGATCGCATTGTCTTCGGCTACCAGCACTTGCAGGTTGAGCGGGCGCGCGTTGAGGGTGGGGGCGGGGCGGTTGCCGGCTTCGGCACCCTGTTGTGCCAGGGCGATGGCCCAGGCAATCGCGCGCACGTCGTCGGCGTCGACGGCCCAGTCGCTGGCACACCGCTGCGCCGGGTTCGGCCCGCCTGCTGTGGCGATGATCCGCGTGCCGGGCCAAGCCGGTTCTCCGGTGAAGTCCACTAGCAGTGCAGAGGACGGCGCATCGGGTGAAACCGCGCGGCTGTCGAGCCCTAGGCGCTTGAGCCAGTCGATCAGGTGTTGCGCCCGTTCAAGTTCCTGCGCGCGCACATAGACCGTCGGCATGCCGGGGCTGAAGGCGGGGCAGTCAGTCAGGGCGCCGGGGACTGATTCCAGCGCGAGGTGCAGGGTAAAGCTGCTGCCCAGGCCGGGTTCGCTGACGACGTTCAGTTGGCCGTGCATCAACTCGCACAACCATTTGCAAATCGCCAGGCCCAGGCCTGCGCCGGCCTGGCTAGTGGCATCTTCGGCCTGGTAGAACGGGTCGAACAATTGTTGCTGTTGCGCTTGGGAAATGCCCACACCGGAGTCGCTGACTTGCCATTGCAAGTCTACCTCGCCGGCGGTGTTCTCCGACGCGCGCAGGCGCAGCACCACACGCCCGTTATCGGTGAACTTGATCGCATTGCTCAGCAGGTTATTGAGGATCTGGCGGATACGCAGGGGGTCACCGCGCAACCGATCCGGTAGGTCCGCGTCGATGCAGGCATACAGCTGCAGGCCCTTGGAGCGGGCGAACGCGCTGTAGGTGCGCACGCAGTCTTCGGTCAGTTCCAGTGGGCAGAAATCCTGGAGTTCGAGGGTCATTTGCCCCGCTTCGATTTTGGAGACATCCAGCACGTCGCTGATCAGTTGGAACAGCGTGGTTGAGGAGCGCTGGATGGTCTGCAGGTAATCCTGCTGGCGCGGCGCGAGCGACGTGAGGCCGAGCAGCTCCAAGGTACCCAGCACGCCATACAGCGGCGTACGAATTTCGTGGCTCATGGTCGCGAGGAAGCGGCTCTTGGCCTCGCTCGCCGAGTCTGCGGCTTGGCGCGCTTCTTCCAGGGCCGCAGCGTCTTCGATATGCCGGGTCACGTCATGCACCGCACACAGCCACGCGTCCTGGCCCTGGTAGCGGGTGGGCACGAAGGCCACGTGCAGGTGGCGGCCTTCGCTTTCCAGGTCGGCCTGGCCCGGTGCAGCCTGCGTCTGTTGCTTGAGCAAGTCGAACAGCGGGCGAGCGTCGCGCCACTCCAAGGCGCGCTGGTTCTGCAGGAGTACATGATGGTCGCTGCGCCGAATTACACACAGGCCGGTCGGTGCGGTGTCGATGACCGCTCGGGCGAATGCCGAGCTTTCGGCAATGCTGGCATGGGCTTGGTGGGCAGGCAGTACTACCCGTGCGGTGTACCAGCGATTGAACGCGCGACTGCACCCCAGCATCACCAGCACCACGCCTACCAGGCACAGCAAAGGCCACAACGCATAGTCGAGAAAGCGTTGCAGGCTGATCACGTAGATCGCCGTCCAGGGCTGCTCGCCCTGGCTTGTCAGCTTGAACACCAGACCGTCGCGGTTGAGGTTCACACCTTCATTGAGCACCTCGCCGGGCTTGACGGCCCCGGTTAGCACCACGCCACCTGGGGTGATCAAGGTGAAGTCGTCGTAGATCGACCACTGCATCAGCCGCTCGATGTTATTGACCTTGGACAGGTCCAGCAGCGAGGCCACCACCACCCAGGTGTTGGCGCCGGTGACGGTCAGCGAGGTGGAGGCCAGGTTGATATCGACATAACCCAACAATATCGGAGCTTCCTTGCCATCGGGGGCGGTGTCGTAGGGTTCCCAGTGCACGGTGTGGGTCAGGGAGTTGTTCTGTAGGTGCAGGCGCTCGTTGAGTTGAGTCATCACGTCCACCAACATGCCTATATGCACGTGGCCGCCATCGCGCAGCCGGCCGGAGGAGGGCACGGCGATGTCGAAATTGTCCGGACCGTTGACCACGACCACTTGAGGTGCCTGGTAGTGGGAGCCCGCCCAAAAGGCGCTGTAGTAAGCCGACAGGTAGGTGCCAAGGGCGAAAACCTTGGGGTATTGGTCGGCGGCTATTTTGTCGGAGTTGATTTTCAAACTGTAGGGCAGGGAGAACGGCAAACCGCGGCCTTCATAGGTGTTCGGTCCTTCCTCGGGCAGCGGCTTTTGCACAAAAGGCGGCGGCAGGCCAATGGACTTGTACTTGGCGTCGGTGCTGCCCCGTGAGATATCGATCAAGAACACTTCCTGCTCGTGGATGTTCTCCATCAGCCGGGCGAAGTGAAAGTGCAGGGTGTCGCGTTGCTCCTGAATCATGCGTTGCGCGCCAAGAAGGCTGATGCCCAGCAGCAACAGCACCAAGGCCCCCAGTACCAGCAAACCTTTATTCAGGCGCAGCGAACTGCTGGTGAGTTTCTCCAGGAAGGCGTTGGGGTGATGCATGACGCGGTGACCTCGCAAGCTAACGGCGTTCGTACGCACCCGGCCAGCGGGTCAATAGGCGCTCGCCGGCCCGTCGTGGGTCAGCAATTGCTGGAACTGATCCGAAGATACGGCGTGGGAGATCAGGAAGCCTTGGACCTGAGTGCAGTCGATCTTACGCAACAGCGCAAGTTCTTGCGCGGTTTCTACGCCTTCGGCGACCACGATCAAGCCCAACTGACGTCCCAGGCTGACAATGCTGGTGAGCGCCTGGGCCAGTTCCTCGTTGGCGTTGCAGCCTTGCACCAGTGCGCGGTCGATCTTCACCTCGGTAAACGGCGCCGACACCAGGTTCATGTACGAGCTGTAGCCCTTGCCGAAATCATCCTGGGACAAGCCAAAGCCCTTGATGCGCAAGCGGCAGGCCCCTGCGTAGAAGTTGCTGATGTCATCCGGCACCGAGCACTCCATCAGCTCGAAACAGATGCGCGCGGGCAAGCCCTGGTGTTCCTGCACGAACGCCAGGATGCGGTCGGGCAGGTCGTGGCTGTTGAGCAGGTGAGTGGGCAAGTTGATGGATACCGGTATGTCATAGCCGTGTTGGCGCCACATGGCTTGAGCGGCCATCGCTTGTTTCAGCACGCACCACAACAAGCGTTCTTCGAGGTTGCAGGTGATCAATGCTGGCAGGAACATGCCGGGTAACAACAGGCCATGCTCGGGGTGAACCCAACGCACCAAGGCTTCGGCCGCGACGATGCGACCATTGCTCAGGGCTTTCTTGGGTTGGAACCAGGCTTGCAGCTCGCCATTGACCAGGGCATTCATCAGGCTTTGGCAATCAATGCCGGGCTGGGTCTCGGCCGGTTCGACCTGGCGCAGCGCCAGCAATTGATCGGTCAGGCAGCGCAAGGCCGCGGCATTCACCGGCTTGGAAATCAGCCCGATCACCTTCACTTGCAGGTTGCTTGCCACCAGGCTCGCGCCCATCAACATGCGCCGTGAGGCGGCGCTCATGATCGCTAATGCTGGGCGCGACGGTTGCGCAGCCAGGCCTTGGATAAACTGCACGCCGTCCATGCCCGGCATCAACAGGTCAGTGAGCACCAGGTCGAAGTCTCGTTGCTTCAGGCAGGCCAGCGCCTCCTCGCCGTCGCGGGCGCACACCAGGTCGAACTCACCCAACTCGCTGAACAGGTTCTGCAAATACAGGTGCTGAAAGGGATGGTCTTCGACAATCAGAATGCTACAGGGCTTCATGGATGGCTCGTTCGTAGGGAGCCAGGACAGCGGACAAGGCTCGCAGCGTAAAGGGTTTGACCAGGCAGTGATTCATGCCGGCCGCCAGGCACAAGGCTTCTTCACCGCGCAGGGCGTTGGCGGTTGCGCCGATGATCGGGGTGGTGCAGCCCAGGCGTCGAAGCGCTTCGGTCAGTTCGTAGCCGTTGAGCCTGGGCATGTTGACGTCGGTGAGCACAATGTCGAAGGTGCCCTCGTGCCAGCGCGCCAAGGCCTCTTCGCCATCGCTGGCCAGTTCCACGCTGCAGCCGAGTTCTTCAAGCTGGTCGCGCAGGATCAACTGGTTGATGACGTTGTCTTCGGCCACCAGGATGTGCAGGTGCAAGGGACGCAGGTCGCGCACTTCGCAGCGCGCCTGGGGTGGCACCACCTGGCCGTTCTGGGCGTGGCGGACGGCTTGTTGGATCGCGTCCAGGTCATTGAGGTTGACCTGCCAGCCATCGCCGCTGAACTGCGGTTCATGGGCGCCGTCATTGCTGGCCAGTACCCGTGGCCCGTGCCAGGGCAAGTCGAGGCGGCGTTCGATAAGTTCAAGCAATACACCGGGCCCCGCCAGCTCTGTGCTGGTCGGCAGACCGACCTGCGCGCGCGCACCCCAGCGGCGCAGCCAGCCGCAGAGGCTGTCGGCCAGTTCGCGGATCGGCGACAGCACATACACGATTTCCGCTGCCAATGGCTGCAAGGCTGGCGGTGTATTGCCGCTCGGTTGTTCCAGCGGTACGCTCAGGGAAAAGCTGCTGCCCAGTCCCGGCTCGCTGACCAAGCGCAGGGTGCCGTTCATCAAATGGGTCAGGCGCAGGCAGATCGCCAGGCCAAGGCCGGTTCCGGCGATCACATGGGAGTTGCCTTCGCTCTGGTAGAACGGCTCGAAGATAAACGCCTGGTCGGCAGGGGCGATGCCTTTGCCGGTGTCGGAGATTTGCCATTGCAGACACACCCGTTCGCCTTCGCGACTGAGCTTTTTGACCCGCAGCACCACGCGGCCGGAGTCAGTGAACTTGACCGCGTTGCTCAGCAGATTGTTGAGAATCTGGCGTACGCGGCTGGCGTCGCCGATCAAGCGCCGGGGCAGTTGCGGATCGAGGCAGGCATACAACTGCAAGCCTTTGCTGTGTGCCGCTGCCGCATAGCCTTGCACCACTTCTTGTACCAAGGTCGGCACACAGAATTCGCTCAGTTCCAGGGCCAGTTGCCCGGCTTCGATTTTTGACACGTCGAGCACATCGCAGATCAGTTGCAGCAACGTCGCGGACGATCCCTCGATGGCGTGCAGGTAGCTTTTCTGCTGGGCATCCAGGCGGGTGCGGGCGAGCAGTTCCAGGGTGCCGAGCACGCCATACAGCGGCGTGCGGATCTCATGGCTCATGGTGGCCAGGAACAAGGTCTTGGCTTCGTTGGCGGCGTCGGCGGACTGGCGTGCCTGTTCCAGCGCCGCTTCGATCTGCCGGCGTGCGCTGATGTCGCTGAAGGCGCAGAGCAACACGTCTTCACCTTTGTAGCGGGTGGGTGCGCAGCTCAGGTACAGATGGCGGCCGTCGGCGGCTTCGAAGTAGTCGGTGAGGCAGGGGGCGTTGGGGTCGAAGGCCTGACGAATCCAGCCGGGACCAAGTTGTGCGCCACACTCACCGAGCCACTGTTGGGCGAGGGTGTTTTTCAGCACCACCGTGCCATCGGTGCGACGCAGGACGCACAGCGCCACGGGGGCGGTCTGGATCACGTCGCGGCTGAACAGCTCGCTTTCCACCAGTGCCTGGATGCGATGGATCGCCGGCGTGATGAAGCGATGTTCGAGGCGACGGGTGAGCAGGCACACCAGGCTGATGGTCAGCAGGCAGAACAGCAGGGCGCCGAGCATCTGTGGCCAGAGCGCCCACAGGACCGCGCGCAGGTCGATGGAGTAGGTGAGTTGCCAGTCTGAAGACTTCAGTTGTTTGCGCAGCACCAATTGTTCGGGCAGCCAGCCATCGCCGACAAAACCGAAGAAGTCCTGCTGGCGCAGGTGCGGCAGGTTTTGCCCTGGCGGCGGTTTATGGCTGTTACTGAAGAGCGGCATGCCCTGGGCATTGAACATGGTGAACTCGCCGGCGCTGTGATCGCTCAAGGCGTTGGAGACTTCACGGTCATCCATTTCCAGGCCGAGCCAGCCGGAGTCCAGGTCGCGCTCATCCAGGCGAATGAAGATGTACAGCTGTGAGTGGCCGTCCGTGGCGTGGGTCAGCCAGAGTTCCTGCAGGGTTTTCTGCTGTTTGAGGGCGTGCAGTTGCTCAAGCATGGTCGCGGGGAAATCGGCTTCCACGGGCGAAGCATCGTACAGCCGCAGCACCTGGGCATCCGTGCTGACATACAGCAGGTTGAGCTGCTTGGCCCTCAAGAAATCACGCATGCGCTGGGTCAGCCAGATGCTCCATTGCTTGCCCGGGGTATTTCCCAGCAACAGGCGGATTTCTTCCTCGGAGACCGGCAGATTCAATTCGGCCTTGCGTGTCGCTGACAGGCTGAGGCTTTCCAACAGCGCTTCACGGGTGGTGAAAAAGGTATGCGCCTCGGCGATGGCGCTGCTCATGTAGCTGCGCCGCTGGGAGATCTCATTGTTGAACGTGAACAGCAGGAAGCTGTACACGCCGCCCAACATACCCACCAGCAGTACCAACGCGAAAATACGCAAAAGGCGGCGCGCGGCATGGGGCGTGGACAGCACGGGGCTGATCTGGTGCAGGTAGCTCTTTAATCTCATCCCGCCACTTTAGGGATGGTCAACCGTGGGAAAAATCAGACGATCCTTAGAACCCGCCATTCATCCGCAAGATACCAAGCAAGCTAATAATTCCATTTGACATTCGCTGCCTAAGCAGTAACATCTTGTCATACATTCACTGCCTAGGCAGTAATAAGGTGACTTCCGATGTCTCACTTCACGCCTGACAGTTTTCGCAACTGCCATCTCGGCCTGCTCCTGGGCCGGGCGGCGCTGCTCAAGGACCGCATTATCGATACCCATATGGAACCGCATGGCGTGACGGCCGCGCAGTTCAAGGTGTTGATCATCATTGCCCAGTTCGACGTCGATACCCCGGCGGAACTGTGCCGCAACCTGTCCCTGGACAGCGGCTCCATGACCCGCATGCTCGACCGCCTGGAACAGAAGGGCCTGCTGGCGCGCCAGCGCTCCGAGCAGGACCGGCGCCAGGTGCGACTGGTGCTCACCGAAGACGGCCAGCGCCTGGCGGACATGCTGCCGCACATCGGCGCGCAGTCGATGAACGAGTTGGCCGGCGCCCTGGAGCCTGGCGAGTTGCAAACCCTGGAACGAATCCTCAAGAAAATTCTG
Source organism: Pseudomonas sp. NS1(2017) (assembly GCF_002269425.1). NCBI lineage: Bacteria > Pseudomonadati > Pseudomonadota > Gammaproteobacteria > Pseudomonadales > Pseudomonadaceae > Pseudomonas > Pseudomonas sp. NS1(2017). Next base: position 5,503,505 of record NZ_CP022960.1, on the reverse strand, counting down.
GTAGCTGCCGGTGACGCCATCGTCATCCAGCGGGTAGGTAATGAATGAACAGACGCGCACTTAGCCTGGTGCTGGTGGCCATGAGCATGGCCGGTTGCGCCAACTACAGCGGCCTCGACACCCAAGGCAAACGCCTCGACGCCGGTAGCCTGCAGACGGGCAAGACCCTGAGCGGCGTGACCTTGTCGAGCGCGGCCTGGCCCAGCGCCGATTGGTGGAAAAGCCTCGGCGACCCCCAGCTCGACGGCCTGATCCAGGAAGCCCTGCAGAACAGCCCCGACATGCAAGTCGCCAGCGCCCGTGCCCACCAGGCCGAGGCCGCGGCCTATGCCGCCAACGCCGAGCGCATGCCGACGCTGGATGCCAGCGCGGGCGTGAGCCGCTCGCGCCTGGCCAAAGACCAGGACCCACGCGGGGAGGGCGATGCCTATTCCACCGTGCGTAACATCGGCGCCAGCTTCAACTACAACTTCGACCTCTGGGGTGGCCAGCGGGCTGCCTGGGAAGCCGCGTTGGGCGAGGCGCGCGCCGCCCAGGTCGATCAACAGGCCGCGCGCCTGACCCTGGCCGCCAACGTGGCCAAGGCCTACAGCGACCTCGGCCAGGCCCACATCGTGCGCGACTTGGCTAACGACGACCTCAAGCGCACCCGGCAGATGCTCGACCTGGGCAAGCGTCGCCTGAACTCGGGTATCGACAGCCACTACCAGTACCAGCAGACCGAAAGCCTGGAAGCCAGCTCCCAGTCGCAACTGATCGACGCGGAAAAACAACTGCAAAGCGCCAAGATCGCCTTGGCGGTGTTGCTCGGCAAAGGCCCGGACCGGGGCAGTGAACTCGCTCGGCCCAACGTGCTGAAGCCCAGCGCCGTCGCCGTGCCCTCGGTGCTGCCCGCCGAGCTGCTGGGTCGCCGCCCGGACCTGATCGCCGCGCGCTGGCGCGTGGAGGCAGCCGGCAAGAATATCGACGCGAGCAAGACCCGCTTCTACCCCAACCTCAACCTGAGCGCGAGCGCTGGGGCCGAGTCGTTGCTGGGGGATGCGATGTTCGGTTCGGCCAGCCGCTTCTTCAACATCGCGCCGACGATCTCACTGCCGATCTTCGACGGCGGCCGCCTGCGCGCCGACCTCGACGCCCGCGACGCCGACTACGACCTGGCGGTGGCGCAGTACAACAAGACCCTGGTGCAAGCTCTGGGCGATATCGGCAACACCCTTTCACAACTGCGCGACACCGGCCGGCAGATCCAGGCCCAGCAACATGCCGCGGACATTGCCCAGCAGTCCTACGACACCGGTGTGCAGCGCTACAGCTCCGGCATCGGCAACTACCTGGATGTGCTCAGCATCGAGCAGCAATTGCTGCAAGCCCAACGCCAGCTGGCGACGCTGAATGCTGCGCAGATCGATCTGTCGATTCAATTGATGCAGGCCCTGGGTGGCGGATACGACGCCAGGAACATGGCCGCGACCACCCCAGCCCGCTCGGAATAATTTGAGGTATTTGTCATGGCCACTGCCGAAAACACCCACGCAACTGAACAACCCCAAGACAACAACCCACGCAAACGTAAAGTGATGCTGATCGGCCTGGCGCTGATCGTCATTCTGGCGGTGGTGGGCGTGTGGGGTTGGTATGAACTCTATGGCCGCTTCAATGAGAGCACCGACGACGCCTACGTGAACGGCAACGTGGTGGAAATCACCCCACTGGTCACCGGCACGGTGGTCAGCATCGGCGCCGACGATGGCGACCTGGTTCACGAAGGCCAAGTGCTGATCAACTTCGACCCGAACGACGCCGCCGTCGGCCTGCAAAGTGCCCAGGCCAACCTGGCCCGCACCGTGCGCCAGGTACGGGGCTTGTACAGCAATGTCGACGGCATGAAAGCCCAGGTCAATGCGCAGAAAGCCGATGTGCAAACCGCCCAGGACAACTTCAACCGCCGTAAAACCCTGGCCCAGGGCGGAGCGATTTCCCAGGAAGAACTGTCCCACGCCCGTGACAGCCTGACCGCGGCGAAAAACGCGCTGACCAACCTTGAGCAGCAACTGAAAACCACCAACGCGTTGGTGGATGACACGGTGATCTCGTCCCATCCGGACGTGCAGGCTGCCGCCGCGCAATTGCGCCAGGCGTACCTGACCAATGCGCGCAGCACCTTGATCGCGCCGGTGACTGGCTACGTGGCCAAGCGCACTGTGCAACTGGGTCAACGCGTGCAACCGGGCACCGCGTTGATGGCGGTGATTCCGCTGAACCAGCTGTGGATCGACGCCAACTTCAAGGAAACCCAACTGCGCGATATGCGTATCGGCCAGCCGGTGGACATCGAGTCGGACATCTATGGCAGCGACGTGAAATTCAGCGGCACCATCGACAGCCTCGGTGCGGGCACGGGTAGCGCATTTGCCTTGCTGCCGGCGCAGAACGCCACCGGTAACTGGATCAAGATCGTGCAGCGGGTGCCGGTGCGCATCCACATCAACGCTGATGAGCTGGCCAAGCACCCGCTGCGCGTGGGCTTGAGCACCCTGGTCAACGTCGATTTGCACGACCAGAGCGGCCCGGTGCTGGCGCAGCAGGCGCCGCAGAAAGCCTCGTTTACCACCAACGTGTATGACCGCCAACTTGCCGAAGCGGATGCCATGATCACCCAGTTGATCCATGACAACAGCCTCGCCGCGCCCAAGGCTGTGCAACGCTGATGAGCAATAACGCCTCCTTCACGCCACCCAGCCTGTTGATGGCCACTATTGGCCTGTCGCTGGCGACCTTCATGCAGGTGCTCGATACCACCATCGCCAACGTGGCGTTGCCGACCATTTCCGGCAACCTCGGCGTGAGTTCGGAGCAGGGTACCTGGGTCATCACCTCGTTTGCGGTGAGCAACGCGATTGCCTTGCCGCTCACGGGCTGGCTGAGCCGCCGCTTTGGCGAGGTGAAGCTGTTCTTGTGGGCGACCATGCTGTTTGTGCTGGCGTCATTCCTCTGTGGTATTTCCACATCGATGCCCGAACTGATCGCCTTTCGGGTCATACAGGGCCTGGTGGCCGGGCCTTTGTACCCGATGACCCAGACCCTGTTGATTGCGGTCTATCCACCGGCGAGGCGCGGCATGGCCCTGGCGTTGCTCGCGATGGTTACGGTGGTGGCACCGATTGCCGGGCCGATCCTCGGCGGCTGGATCACCGACAGTTATAGCTGGCCGTGGATCTTCTTCATCAACGTACCGATCGGCATTTTTGCGGTGATGGTGGTGCGTTCCCAATTGAAGAAGCGCCCAGTGGTCACCAGCCATCAACCGATGGACTATGTGGGGCTGTTGAGCCTGATCGTCGGCGTCGGCGCCTTGCAGATCATCCTCGACAAGGGCAATGACCTGGACTGGTTCGAATCCAACTTCATCATCATCGGTGCGGCGATTTCGGTGATTGCGCTGGCGGTGTTCATCATCTGGGAACTCACTGACAAACACCCGGTGGTCAACCTGAAGCTGTTCGCTTACCGTAACTTCCGCATCGGCACCATTGTGTTGATCCTGGGCTACGCGGGCTTCTTCGGTATCAACCTGATCCTGCCGCAATGGCTGCAGACCCAGATGGGCTACACCGCCACCTGGGCGGGGCTGGCCGTGGCGCCGATTGGTATCTTGCCGGTGCTGATGTCGCCGTTTGTCGGCAAGTACGCGCACAAGTTCGACCTGCGGCTGCTGGCGGGTCTGGCATTCCTGGCGATTGGTCTGAGTTGTTTCATGCGCGCAGGCTTTACCAATGAGGTGGACTTCCAGCATATCGCCCTGGTGCAACTGTTCATGGGCATTGGCGTGGCGCTGTTCTTCATGCCGACCCTGAGCATCCTGATGTCCGACCTGCCGCCGCACCAGATTGCCGACGGCGCTGGCCTGGCCACCTTCCTGCGGACGTTGGGCGGTAGTTTTGCCGCGTCGCTGACCACCTGGATCTGGATCCGCCGGGCGGACCAGCACCATGCGTACATGAGCGAAAACATGACTACCTACGACTCCGCCACCCGCGATGCCTTGCAAGCGCTGGGCGGGGCAGGGCAGAAGGCCTACACGCAACTCGATCAGATTCTCACCAGCCAGGCGTACATGATGTCCACCGTGGACTACTTCACGTTGCTGGGGTGGATGTTCATGGGGTTGATGTTGCTGGTGTGGCTGGCGAAGCCGCCGTTCACCGCGAAAGCGGGGCCAGCGGCCTCCGGCCACTGATACCCGGATCACTGTAGGAGCCGGCTTGCCGGCGATAGCGGTCTAGCAGATTCAGCGGGATGACCTGATGTACCGCCATCGCCGGCAAGCCGGCTCCTACAGGGGGATGGGTGATCAGGCGCCAGGTAGGGCCAGCTGTGGATTGACGAAGTCAAACGCCGCCAACTGAAACCCTTGCTCGTCCACCTGCAACGCCCACCCTTGCTTGTCCCAATCCCCCAGCACAATGCGCTTGGCCGCCTGGTCACCAATCTGCAACTTATGAATGGCGGGGCGGTGGGTGTGGCCGTGGACCAGGGTGCGCACGCCGAACTGCTGCATCACCCGTGGCACTTCCTCGGGCGTCACATCGACAATGTCGTTGGCTTTCATGCGCGTTTGCGCCCGGCTTTCACTGCGCAGCTTGCGCGCCAACTTGTGGCGGGTGCTCAAGGGCAGGTGGCGCAGGATAAACAGCACAATCGGGTTGCGCAGGATGCGCCGCAGCTTCATATAGCCGACGTCGCGGGTACAGAGGCTGTCGCCGTGCATCAACAGCACGGGCTCGCCATGGAGCTGCACGACACTCGGGTCCTTGAGCAAGGTGGCACCTGCGGCTTTGCAGAACGCCTTGCCGATCAGGAAATCGCGGTTGCCGTGCATGATGAAAATCGGGGTGCCGCTGTCGCTCAGCTCGCGCAACGCTGTGCAAATCGAACGCTGGAAGGGGGTCATCCCATCGTCGCCAATCCAGGCTTCAAAGAAGTCCCCCAGAATGTACAACGCCTGGGCGCCACGGGCGCGGGTGTGGAGCAGATCCAGAAACGCCCGGGTAATATCCGGGCGCTCCTCTTCCAGATGCAAATCTGAAATCAGCAATATCACCCAACGATCTCGGCTTTCTCGACGATAACGTCTTCTACCGGAACGTCCTGGTGACCGGCTTTACCGGTGGTCTGCACGCCTTTGATCTTATCAACGACGTCCTGGCCTTCGGTGACTTTACCGAATACCGCGTAGCCCCAACCCTGCACGTTCTTGCCGCTGTGGTTCAGGAAGGTGTTGTCGGCGACGTTGATGAAGAACTGCGCGGAGGCCGAATGCGGCTCCATGGTACGGGCCATGGCGACGGTGTACTTGTCGTTGGAAAGGCCGTTGTCCGCTTCGTTCTGGATGCTTGGACGCTTGTCTTTCTTTTCTTTCATGCCAGGCTCGAAACCGCCGCCCTGGACCATGAAGTTGCCGATGACACGGTGGAAAACGGTGTTTTCGTAGTGGCCGGCGTTCACGTACTCGATGAAGTTGGCGACGGTGATCGGCGCTTTCTCGGCGTTCAGCTCGATGACGATGTCACCGTGGTTGGTGGTCAGTTTGACTTGAGTCATGTTCACTACTCTTTTCAGGGAATTCGTGGGTTTGGGTGCCTGGGCACCACGACCGGTATGGCGAAACTGCGGCCAAGGCGCGCAGTTTAGCGTGCCCTGCAGGAATTTCGAGGTGGTTTTTTACCGCCGGTGCAATAAATGCAGCAGTTTTCGACCTCGCCCTGTCAGGTGCTTGACAGCATCGGCTATGATATCGCCTTTGTTTTGTCGGCCTAGCCCGGCCACGTACTTGTCTGTTCAAGGATCCTATGAGCAAGCCCACTGTCGACCCTACCTCGAATGCCAAGGCCGGACCTGCCGTCCCGGTCAATTTCCTGCGCCCGATCATCCAGGCGGACCTGGATTCGGGCAAGCACACGCAGATCGTCACCCGCTTCCCGCCAGAGCCCAACGGCTACCTGCACATCGGTCACGCCAAGTCGATCTGTGTGAACTTCGGCCTGGCCCAGGAGTTCGGTGGCGTCACGCACCTGCGTTTCGACGACACCAACCCGGCCAAGGAAGACCAGGAATACATCGACGCCATCGAAAGCGACATCAAGTGGCTGGGCTTCGAATGGTCCGGTGAAGTGCGCTATGCCTCCAAATACTTCGACCAGCTGTTCGATTGGGCCGTCGAACTGATCAAGGCCGGCAAGGCCTATGTCGACGACCTCAGCCCGGAACAGGCCAAGGAATACCGTGGCACCCTGACCGAGCCGGGCAAGAACAGCCCGTTCCGCGACCGTTCGGTGGAAGAGAACCTGGACTGGTTCGCCCGTATGCGTGCCGGTGAGTTCCCGGACGGCGCCCGCGTGCTGCGTGCCAAGATCGACATGGCCTCGCCGAACATGAACCTGCGCGATCCGATCATGTACCGCATCCGCCATGCCCATCACCACCAGACCGGTGACAAGTGGTGCATCTACCCGAACTACGACTTCACCCACGGTCAGTCGGACGCCATCGAAGGCATCACCCACTCCATCTGCACCCTGGAGTTCGAAAGCCATCGTCCGCTGTACGAATGGTTCCTGGACAGCCTGCCGGTGCCGGCGCACCCGCGTCAGTACGAGTTCAGCCGCCTGAACCTGAACTACACCATCACCAGCAAGCGCAAGCTCAAGCAACTGGTTGACGAGAAACACGTCCACGGTTGGGACGACCCGCGCATGTCCACCCTGTCGGGCTTCCGCCGTCGTGGCTACACACCGGCGTCGATCCGCAACTTCTGCGACATGGTCGGCACCAACCGTTCCGACGGCGTGGTCGATTTCGGCATGCTTGAATTCAGCATCCGCCAGGACCTGGACGCGAACGCTCCGCGCGCCATGTGCGTGCTGCGTCCGCTGAAAGTCGTGATCACCAACTACCCGGAAGACAAGGTCGACAACCTCGAACTGCCGCGTCATCCGCAGAAAGAAGAACTCGGCGTGCGCAAGCTGCCGTTCGCCCGTGAAATCTACATCGACCGCGATGACTTCATGGAAGAGCCGCCAAAGGGCTACAAGCGCCTGGAGCCGAACGGCGAAGTGCGCCTGCGCGGCAGCTACGTGATCCGTGCCGACGAAGCGATCAAGGACGCCGATGGCAACATCGTCGAACTGCGTTGCTCCTACGATCCGGACACCCTGGGCAAGAACCCTGAAGGCCGCAAGGTCAAGGGCGTGATCCACTGGGTGCCGGCGGCTGCCAGCATCGAGTGCGAAGTGCGCCTGTACGATCGTCTGTTCCGCTCGCCGAACCCAGAAAAGGCCGAAGACAGCGCCAGCTTCCTCGACAACATCAACCCTGACTCCCTGCAAGTACTCACTGGTTGTCGTGCCGAACCCTCGTTGGGCGAAGCACAGCCGGAAGACCGTTTCCAGTTCGAGCGCGAAGGTTACTTCTGCGCGGATATCAAGGACTCGAAACCAGGTCAGCCGGTATTCAACCGTACCGTGACCTTGCGTGATTCGTGGGGCCAGTGATTCTCTAAGGAAGCCGTTGTGCTAACGATCTACAACACACTCAGCAAGACCAAAGAAGTCTTCAAGCCGCTGGATGGCAACAAGGTGCGCATGTACGTGTGCGGCATGACCGTGTACGACTACTGCCACATCGGCCACGGCCGCAGCATGGTTGCCTTCGACCTGGTGACCCGCTGGTTGCGTTTCAGCGGCTATGACTTGACCTATGTGCGCAACATCACCGACATCGACGACAAGATAATCAACCGCGCCAATGAAAACGGCGAGTCGTTCGACGCGCTGACCGAGCGCATGATCGCCGCGATGCACGAGGACGAGGCCCGCCTCAACATCCTCAAGCCGGACATGGAACCGCGTGCCACGGACCACATCCCGGGCATGCACGCGATGATCCAGACCCTGATCGACAAGGGCTACGCCTACGCCCCAGGCAATGGTGACGTGTACTACCGCGTCGCCAAGTTCATGGGCTACGGCAAGCTGTCGCGCAAGAAAATCGAAGACCTGCGCATCGGCGCACGCATCGAAGTCGACGAAGCCAAGCAGGACCCGCTCGACTTCGTGCTGTGGAAAGCCACCAAGCCCGGCGAGCCGAGCTGGGAGTCGCCATGGGGCGCGGGCCGTCCGGGCTGGCACATCGAATGCTCGGTGATGTCCACCTGCTGCCTGGGCGAGACCTTCGACATTCATGGCGGCGGCAGCGACCTTGAGTTCCCGCACCACGAAAACGAAATCGCCCAGAGCGAAGCCGCCACCGGCAAGACCTACGCCAACGCCTGGATGCACTGCGGCATGATCCGCATCAATGGCGAGAAGATGTCCAAGTCCTTGAACAACTTCTTCACCATTCGCGACGTGCTGGAAAAGTACCATCCAGAGGTTGTGCGTTACCTGCTGGTGTCGAGCCACTACCGCAGCGCCATCAACTACTCGGAAGACAACCTCAAGGACGCCAAGGGCGCCCTGGAGCGGTTCTACCATGCGTTGAAAGGCCTGCCTTCGGTTGCCCCAGCGGGTGGCGACGCGTTCGTGGCAAGGTTTACCGAAGTCATGAACGACGACTTCGGCACACCGGAAGCCTGCGCGGTGCTGTTCGAGATGGTGCGCGAGATCAACCGTTTGCGTGAGAGCGATCTCGACGCGGCGTCGGGTCTGGCGGCGCGCTTGAAAGAGCTGGCCAGCGTGCTGGGCGTGTTGCAGATGGAAGCCGATGACTTCCTGCAAGCCGGCGCTGAAGGGCGTGTGGATGCGGCTGAGGTTGATGCGTTGATTCAGGCGCGTCTGACTGCTCGCGCTAACAAAGACTGGGCGGAATCCGACCGTATCCGTGACCAACTGACCGCCATGGGCGTGGTGTTGGAAGACGGGAAGGGTGGGACGACGTGGCGGTTGGCTGATCAGGTTTGATCGGTAAACGCTGAATGAAAACGCCCCGACTGGTTCGGGGCTTTTTTTTTGGCTGTTTTAGCTTTGTACTTGATGCTCAGAGTCGAATGTAGCCTACCTACTGATATCCAAGGTTTTCTTGCAGTCATAGGTATGCCTCTGTAATGATGATGGCATTATGGCTTTTCGCTTGCTATGAGTGATTCATAACATTCAGATGGAAAGGGCTGGAAACCGCCTTTTTTACAGGGAGTAGGTGAGTGAGATTTCAGTACAGTCATTTGTCACCCGGACAGTTCGAGTCATTGGTGATCCATCTCTGCTATGAGTTACTTGGGTTCGGTACTGAAACTTTTTCCGATGGGAAAGATGGTGGGCGAGACTCGAGGTTTGAGGGTAAGGCAAACTCATATCCAAGCATTGCCGAGCCTTGGACGGGGGTGACGATAATACAAGCAAAGCATACTTCTGCATATAACAAGAAATTTTCAGATGGTGAGTTTTTTGGAACCGCCTCTTCGGAAATTGATGGGGAAATTCCCAAGATTATTAAGTTGATAGAGAGCGATTTGCTTAAAAATTATTTTCTATTTTCTAATAGGAAGCTGCCGGCTAATGCGGCTTTAAATATACGCAACTATATATCTTTTCAGACTGGTTTGGAATCTTCCAGTGTTGGTTTAATCGGTGTTGAGCAGTTTGAGAACTACTTCAAAAGATTTAAGCATATCCCTGAAGCTGTTGGCCTGAATCCATTTGATATGCCGCTTAATATCGAGCCGGATGAATTGGCTGAAATTATCGTAACCCTAAAAAATAATCTACAGGCTATCAAGGCCGTAGATGCTACGCGCAGAATTGTTAGGGTTAGTTTTGATCGGAAAAATCAGATCAATAACCTAAGTGACTCTTACGGTGGCGTGATCAAGAAGAAAATCGGTGAGATGTATCAAGTACAAGAATTTCTTGCCATGCCGGAAAATGAAGAGCTGCAAAAGCTATACATGCAAAGTGCTGAAGAGCTCGCAGCAAAAATAAGTGTATTTCATAGCCCAGATCAGAAATTTGAGCATGTTCTAGAAAAAATAATTGATTTGCTCTTGGAGCGTGATGGCGATTTGAGAATGAATAAGCCACTCACAAGGCTAATGATATATTACATGTATTATCATTGCGATATTGGTGAAGAACATGCTGCTGTTGCCAAATAAGAATGCACACCCCGATTTAACAATATTGTCAGTGTCGGCATTTTTGTTGTCGGTGCTTAGAAAGTATAGAGTCCAGCCTTACTCGGATTTATATGGCAAGCTTGTAAGTCACGAAAAGCGTGCATCTTATTTGTTTGAGAGGGCACTTGAGCTCCTATTTTTATTGGGGCTTGTTCAATATCATCCAAGAAATGACATTTTAGAGTATGTGGGAAAATGAAAATATCAAGGATTTATTCAAACTTCGAAGATGAGTTTAAAACGATTGACTTTTGTAGTGGGTTTAATGTGGTTCTAGGTCAGATATTTCATCCCGAAAATTTACAGAAAGATGCGCATAATCTGGGGAAGTCAAAGCTTGCTGAATTAATAGACTTTTGCCTTCTTAAAGGGCGGAGTCCAGAGTTTTTTCTTTTTAAGTTCCCGACGGTTTTTACTAAGTATGTATTTTTTATTGAGTTAATTTTAAATTCTGGTGGTTATATAACTATCAGAAGGGGTGTGTCGAGAAATACAAAAATCTCGATTAAGAAGCACAGCGAGGGTCGTCAGTATTTTCGTGGTGATGGAGTGTCTTGGGATTATGAAGATGAACCCATTAACATCGCAAAAACGTTGCTGGAGTCGTACTTGGATCTTGCTGTTGTTGGGGCGTGGAATTATAGGGATGCAGTAGCTTATTGTCTTCGTTCTCAAGAAGATTACACAGAAGTTTTTAAGCTGGATAAGTTTCGGGGGCAACATGTATTTTGGAAGCCGTATTTAGGTCATGTACTTGGATTTCAAGCGCAAGCTCTTGTAAGGAATTATGAGTTAAGAAACGAAATAGATCTTCTAGGGGTTAAGCTGGCTGATTTGAAAAAAGTTCTGGGATCTACTCAGGGAGACAAGGGTGAGGTTTTAAGTCAGCATCTTCAAAGTCAAATTGAAATATCTAAAAGCTTGAGCTGGCAGTTGGATAACCTGAACTTCGATGAGTCAGATAAAAAATATATTGAAGAGTTGACTGGGGAGATTGATGCTGAATTAGAGGAGCTAAATAGAGTCAAATATTATTTGACTGCAAGACTTAGGAAGCTTCAAAAAACTGCAGCGGTAGATAGTGGGCGCTTTGATCTTGAGTCTGTTGCTCAGTTATTTGAGGAGGCAGGCGTGGTGTTTGGTGATCAAATAAAACGCTCCTACTCTGATTTGGTCGAGTTTAATCGCCAGATAACTTCGGAACGTAGGGAATTTGTTCAGCAGCAAACCTCGGAGCTTGAGCAGACGCTTGATGAGGCCGCAAGTAGAACAGATGAGTTAAACTCGGAACGATCGAATAAGCTGTCTTATCTGAGTTCGTATGATATTTTTTCCAAATATAAAGAAGTTGCAGGTAGATTGGCGGAAATAAATTTAAGTATATCGGAGATTAATAAAGGTCTCGAGCTTAGTGAGTCTTTAAAGAGGCTCGAAGAGGAGTCTCGAGAGCTGGTTCGTGAAAAAACGGATACGGTGGAGCGGATTCGCGTTAATCGTGAAAAGGTTATAAGTGGTAAGGGTGGGATTTATAATAAAATTAAAGATGTGTTTGTAGATTGCATTTCGGAAATTTTGAATAAGAGCGGTGCTATAACAACTGAACAGAATGGCGAAGGGAATCTCGAGTATTTTGCAGGGCTCATCGGTCCTGACGGAATTATTACGGGTGAAAGTGACGGTCATAGTTATAAAAAAATACTTTGTATTGGTTTTGATTTGGCTGTTATGTCTGCTTACTCAGAGGAAAAATTTGTTCGCTTTCTTTATCATGACGGAGGCTTGGAGACGTTAGATGATCGGAAAAAGCTTGAGTTTATAGAGTATGTGCGAACAGCTTCTAGTATGAATGGGTTTCAATATATACTGACGGTGATTGAGTCTGACCTTCCTGCGGGGTTTAAATTTCCTGATCATGAAGTTGTTCGTGTGCTACATGATGATGGGGCCTCTGGTAGGTTGTTCAATATTCCCACTTGGTGAAAGTTTTCTATTGATGATCGGGCGATCCTATACAAGCGTAAAAAGATGCGCCCGGACTGTATGTGGAATTTTTTATGTGCTTATCTAGACGAGCGTTGGTCTAGTGCGCGCTCTACCAAGAGCTGAATCCCCTCCAGAATTCGACAAATCCCTAGCGCTACGTCACGTGGAGCACCTTCGATTTCGAACGCTAGATGACTAGTGAGCGCCTGAACCGAGCCAATGTCCTCCGACGCATTGATCAGAAGTGTCTCGACGTCTAATCCTTCGCGTACGGTAAACAAATTAGCCCCCTGAGCAGATGGCTCTGGTCTCTTGGATAGGTTCAAATAGTGGTTAATTGCTCGATGAGCGGCGGTGTGAAATGCGGTTGAATCTAACGGCGGATTCGGACTGTCTTTAATCATGGCAAAGCTCCTAGAGTATTGGAGCCACCACCCATCGCTGCGAAACGATACCCGGGTGGCAGCTGTACGCAGGTTCGCAGACCGGGACTCTAGGCACCCGGCATACCCAAAGGTATCCCGCGCACAGCCGCCATAACATCAGGCATAAAAAAGCGCCCGCTATCTTGAGGTGGACGCTGTGCGTCTAGAGTTTAACCGGGCTGCGAAACCCGGTCGCTGAGTTTTCAGCGACCACCGAAGATTAGGCCGCCATTTTCCGAGCGACAACCCTAAAACGCTGTCGGAAATTTCCTTGCTGCGTTTACCCACCTGAAGTTTGCAATACCTGTGCTAGGTAGGGGGGCCTTGTACTGACTTTATAGGCGTTACTAGCTGCGTCGTTATAGATCGTCTCGTGGTACTTGCCGTCCTTGAAATGCAACGCGACGCCATCATCGACTGCGTAGGCTGGTCGTATCCCCTCACGCTGAACAAGCTCGACAAACGACGTTTCCCTTCCTGCTTCTGAGCTGAAATGCGGACACAGTGCTCCTGGTAGCAAGCCCAGGCCGTGAACCAGCGCAAACACTCCCCCTGAATCGGAATGCCCATGCTCGAACCAGCAAATGGCGCCTGCACTGACACCACACAGGACTTTGCCGTTTTCCCAGGCCCTCTTCAGATGGTCCACTACAGCAAATTCGCGCCAGATCGCCAACATGGCGCGGGTATTTCCGCCTGGTACGTAAATAATGTCGGCTTGCTCAAAGAGTGATGAAACATGATTGGCATTGGGGAAAGGTGAAATGAAAAATGCCAGCGTGGTTACAGGGCAGCCAGCGCTTTCATATTTGGCGGTGAAATCGGAAATCTTGACTCGGTCATCGCCATTGGCGGTGGAGATGTAGAGCACAGTAGGGTGCGTTTTGCATGATGACGCGACGATGTGTTTATCGATACGCGTCATACGCTGCATGTCTTCGGTGGACTCGCCGCCGATAACAATAATGTGCTTAGTCATCCTGACCTCCTGTCCGTCTTGCGCGATATGAGTGTCTGCCGCCGCTATGAAGATTGCATCACTTGATACCGACTTTGAACAAAACCATTATCCGACTCATGCGTGCCGATATGGCGAAGCTCAAGTTCTCGACCGATCTGGCTGAAGAGTGGGATCCCTTGCCCGAGTAAAACCGGGATACGCGTAATGATCAGCTCATCAATCAGGCCCGCTTCCAGAAACGCCTGGATCGTCTGGCCTCCGTCGATATAGAGGTGCTTCATACCGCGTTCGGCTAACGTTGCCACGAGTGAGGTGACGTCTCCCGCCATCAACTCGACCTTGCCCTCTAGGTACGCAGGGATCTGCAGAGGCTGATGGGAGAGCACAATGACGGGCGTGCCCTCGTAGGGCCACTCGGGAAAGGACAGGACCTTCTCCAGGGTTTTTCGGCCCATCACCAGCGCATCCACCGTAGCGATAAAGCTTTCATAGGTCACACCCTTCAACTCGGCGGTTTCATACGCGGGTTGGTGCAACCATTCGATATCACCGTCCGAGCGGGCAATGAAGCCGTCGACGCTGGCAGCGATAAAGACTGAGCATTTGATATCCATCGCGAAAACTCCTTTTTGTGCGCTTGGACGCTAATGTTAATTTAATCCGCCCATGCAAAAACCGAATGTCGAAGAAATAACCCTGACGCCCTTTCTGCAGTGCGAGGATGTATGCGAAGTTGGTTGATCCGTTACCGTTACGCAATCATGTTCTGGGTGTGCTTCGGCGTTTTCCGTACCTCCCTGGCCGATTGGAACCCGATCCCCTCCGGCTCCATGCGCCCGACCTTGCTGGAGGGCGATGTGGTGCTGGTCAACCGTGTGGCCTATGACCTCAAGGTGCCGCTCACCGATATTTCCCTGGCCAAAATCGATAGTCCCCAGCGCGGCGATGTGGTGACATTCTCGTCGCCCAAGGACGGTATGCGCCTGATCAAGCGCATCGTCGGTATTCCCGGTGACACCCTGGAAATGAAAGATGAGGTGCTGTGGGTCAACGGCGTGCCGGCCATTTACAGTGATGCGCAGGACATCAGCGAGCCCATCGTGCCCGGTCATACAGTGCCGGGGATCAAGCTGAAGGAGCTGGCGGCCAGCCGTCAGCGCACGGTGCAGTTCATGCCGACGGTGCGGGCGTTGCGCAATTTTGGCCCGGTCACTGTGCCGGCTGACAGTTACTTCATGCTGGGGGATAACCGCGATAACAGCGACGACTCCCGGTATATCGGTTTTGTGCCGCGCCGGTTGTTGATCGGGCGCGCGCATCACATTTTGGCATCAGCGCAGATCCTGGATCACTGGATGCCACGCCTGAACAGATTTGGCGCGCCGATTCTCTGACTACGGGTTCGCGGCCAGCGCTCGGATTGCAAACACTGCGATATTGCCCAACTGCTCCACGGTGGCACCGCCCTTGCCGGCGATTTTCATGCCGCTGAGGGTGGCCATCAGAAAATCGCAGGCGCCCGATAAATCGGTGCCGGGTGCCAACTCTCCCTGCTCCCGTGCACGGCCTAAGGCGCGCTCCAGCGCATCGCGCAAGCGTTCGGCGCTGTGGGTGGTGAGTCGGTTGATTTCTTCGTCTTCCTGGCCGAATTCGCAGATGGCATTGACGCCCATGCAGCCCGCGGTGCCTTCGCGCAAGGCGCGGGTGGCGAAGGATTGCAAGGTGTCTTGAATGGCCTGCAGCGGCGTCTGGCCCTGGTTGAGGCGCCCGATCAGATCGTCAACGCCATTGCGCTGATACTCGGCCATGGCCTGCAAGTACAACTGACGTTTGTCGCCGAACGTGTTGTACATGCTTTGGCGACTGAGCCCCATGGCCTGCATCAGTTCCTCGGTAGACGCTGCAGCGAAGCCCTTGTCGCAGAACACACGTATGGCCTGTTGCAGCACCTGGTCGCGGTCGAATGCTCTGGGTCTTGCCATGGGGTACCTCTGCAAATGAAGGATCAGGCCAGGTAACCACCGTCGATGGTCAGGCTGGCACCGGTGACAAAGGCGGCTTCCTCGGACGCGAGGTAGGCAACCATGCCGGCGATGTCGTCGGCGGTGCCCAGGCGACCCAGCGGGACCAGGCTTTTGACCAGGTCGGAATGCGGTCCGTCGGCGGGGTTCATGTCGGTGCCGGTCGGGCCGGGCTGGACGTTATTGACGGTGATGCCACGTGGGGCAAAATCAATGGCCAGGCCGCGAATCATACCGGCGATCGCGGCCTTCGTCATGCTATAGACACTGGCACCCGGAAAGCCTGAACGTTGCGCCACGACACTGCCAACGGTGATGATGCGATCACCGCTGTGCATGACCGCAGAACTGGCTTTGGCCGCCGCAAATGCCGCACGGACGTTCACCGCAAACATGCGGTCGAAGTCTTCCAGGCTGAACTCATCGACGGTACCGCGCAGCAGGATACCGGCGTTGTTGACCAGGATATTCAAGGCGCCAAAACGCTCCATGGTATGCGCTACTGCGCGCTCGATTGCTGCCACATCAGCGCTGTCAGCCTGGATGGCCAGGGCGTTGCCGCCTTGGCTTTCGATCTGGCTGACAAGCGTATCGGCCTTTGCGCTGGAAGAAGAATAAGTGAAGGCCACCGCAGCGCCTTCGGCGGCGAGACGGCGAACGATGGCTTCGCCGATACCGCGGGAACCGCCGGTGACCAAGGCGACTTTGCTGTGGAATCGAGAGAGTTGAGCAGTCATGGTAATGCCTGTATTAGTGGATTAATTAATCCACTAAACCCTATCAGGCCTCTTGGGGTGCGCCAAGCTATTTTTGGATTAATTAATCTTTAACTGGGTTGTCCCTTGCTCATGGCCTGTGCCCTCCTGAAGCCAGACACTTACTTTTGAGTGAGCCCATTACCTTTTCGTGCGTTCTTGTGGCCTCTCCGTCCCGTTCCTATGCTGGGCTCTTCGTTTACCCAGGAGTAGGTTCCATGAGCTTTGATCTCGGACTGACAGGCCTTCGCGCGCTGGTCACGGGCGGCACCAAGGGCATCGGTGCGGCGGTGGTTGCCGTGTTGCAGGAACAGGGCGCCCAGGTGATTTCGATCGCGCGTTCGGCAGCGGGTACGTCACCCGAGGGCGTGCATTTCATTGCCGCCGACCTGGGCACTGCGGCCGGTTGTGCCAGCGCCACCGAGGCGGTGAAGGCGCAGTTTGGCGGTGTGGATATCATCGTCAATGTCCTCGGCGGTTCCAGTGCGCCAGGTGGGGGGTTTGCGGTGCTCGATGATGAGCAGTGGATGAATGCGCTGGGCCAGAACCTGATGGCGGCGGTGCGGGTGGATCGGGCGCTGTTACCGGGGATGGTCGAGCGCGGGGCCGGGGTGATCATTCATGTCACGTCGATCCAGCGGGAGCTGCCGTTGCCGGAATCGACCACGGCCTATGCCGCTGCCAAGGCGGCGTTGGCGACGTACAGCAAGAGCCTGTCGAAAGAAGTGACGCCCAAGGGCGTGCGGGTGGTGCGGGTTTCGCCGGGCTGGGTGGAGACGGACGCTGCGGTCGCGTTGGCAGAGCGTCTGGCAGATGAGGCGGGCACGGATTACGAAGGCGGCAAGCAGATCATCATGCAAGCGCTGGGCGGCATTCCGCTGGGCCGTCCGGCCAAGCCTCAGGAAGTGGCGGACTTGATCGCGTTCCTGGTCTCGCCCCGCGCCGGGTCGATCAGTGGCACCGAATACGTGATCGACGGCGGCACCGTGCCCACGGTCTAGATCACAGGCTTCGCGGCCTGCCATTTGAGCAGGCCATCCAGCACCGGGCACAGGCTCTGACCCCATTCGGTCATGCGGTATTCCACTTTCGGCGGCACCACCGGGTAGACGGTGCGCTGCACCAGGCCATCGGCTTCAAGCTGGCGCAGTTGTTGGGCGAGCATCTTTTGCGAGATCTCCGGGATCAGCCGCTCAAGGTCGGAATAACGCTGCACCTGGCCGCCGAACAGATGAAACAGGATGATCAATTTCCAACGCCCACCGAGCCAGGCGAGGGTGGTTTCGACGTCGGCTGCGGCGGTGGCGGGGGTGTAGGTTTTGCTCATCGCATACGTCCTTAGGACATGTCTGAAAGTTTCCATTTGTTTTGACGCCCGCCCGATCCTGGCTTTAGATGGTCGCCACGACCCAACTGGCGGAGATTCAAATGGAATGTATTTTCTGCAGCATTGTTCGAAAAACTTCCCCGGCGCACATCCTGTGGGAAGACGAGCAGCATATGGCATTTCTGTCGATCTTCCCCAACACCCCCGGTTTCAGCGTGGTGATTCCCAAACAGCATTACGGCAGCTATGCGTTTGCGCAGTCGGATGAGGTGTTGGCCGGGCTCGCGATAGCGGCGAAGAAGACCGCATTGCAGATCGACCGGGCGTTTCCCGATGTGGCGCGCACGGGGCTGATCATGGAGGGGTATGGCGTGGATCATTTGCATGCGAAGTTGTTTCCCATGCATGGGACAGGGTCGGACAGTGCGTTCAAGCCGTTGAGTTCGAAGGTGGACAAGTTCTTCGAGGCGTATGAAGGCTATATTTCGTCCCATGATCATGGGCGGGCGGATGATGCTGAATTGGCGGAATTGGCGGCCCATATCCGATCGTTCGGTTGACTCCCAAACTGTAGGAGCCGGCTTGCCGGCGATGGCGTCCTCAAAATCGCCATCGCCGGCAAGCCGGCTCCTACAGTGAGTTGTGTTCAGACTGGGCGTCAGCGGCGGCTGCTGACCTCGGCCGGCACATCATCCCCCGCCATGCGCTTACGGAACAACGCAGTACGTGCCAGCAGCAACGTGGTCACCGGCACCGTGATCGACAACAAGATCGGAATCAACCACCCGTGCAACACCGGCCCGGACTTGAGCACCGAAAAGTAGATGATCGACGCCAACGCCACACACCACGCCCCCAACGTCGAAGCCAATGCCGGCGGGTGCATGCGCTGGAAGAAGTCCTTCATCCTTAGCAAGCCGATCGCGCCAATCAATGCAAACACACTGCTCAACACCAGCAGCACGGCCACGACGACTTCCATCCATAACGGCATCATTCAATCACCTCCCCACGCAGCAGGAATTTGGCCAGGGCAAACGAGCCGACGAAGCCGAACAGCGCAATCAGCAGCGCCGCTTCAAAGTAGGTGTCACTGGCGTAGCGAATGCCCAGCACCAGCATCATCAGCATCGCCAGGATGTACAGGTAGTCCAGCGCCAGTACCCGGTCCTGGGCCGATGGGCCTTTGAACAGGCGGATCAGCGTCAGCACCATGGCCAGGGAGAACAGGAACAGGCTGAACAGGATCGCATTGGAGAGCAGGGCGCTCATTCGAAGATCTCCATCAGGGGCCGTTCGTAGGCGGTCTTGAAATGCTCGATAAACGGCGCTTCATCCTCAAGATCAAACACGTGCAAGAGAAGGACGCTGCGGTCCAGAGCCAGTTCCGACCAGATGGTGCCAGGCACCACGGTCGTAATCATCGACAGCGCAGCCAGGCCGTTCGGATCGCGCAGGTCCAGGGGGATCTTGATGAAGCGTGAGCGTGGCGGGCGGGAGCCGCAGGTCAATACGCCCCAGGCCACTTGCAGGTTGGAGACGATCACATCGCGGCCTACCAGGAAGAACAGGCGAATAATCACGCCAGGACGACGGATGCGGATGGGCAGGGGGCGAAGCGGTGCCATCATCAGTGGCGCAAGAAACCCTAGTACCGCACCCAGCAGCAGGTTGCCAGGGCTCACGGACAGGTTGAGCACCAGCCACAGCAACCACAACGCCAGCGACAACCACGGGGCAGGGAACAGGCGTCTCATGGCTGCACCTCCAGCGCGGCGGCCTTGGCTTCAGGGCTCGGCACTGGGCGCGTCGCCATCACCGCCATCACGTAGTGTTCCGGGTTGTTCAGGCTGACGGCCGTGTCCTGGGTGTAACGCATCAGTGGCTCGGCCTTGAAGGTCAGCAGAATGCTCAGGCCCAGCAGGAAGAAGATCGGCAGGCACTCGTAGCGACGCAGCAGCGGCGAAGGGCGCTCTTCCGGGGTCCAGAAACGCTGGATGCCGAGGCGGGCGAAGGCGATCAACGAGGCCAGGCCCGAGAGGATCAACAACGCCACCAAGCCCCAGGCCGCCGGGCGGATCGGCGCGTCAACACTGACGCCCAGGCCCAGCGGATTGACCAGTGCGCTCAACAGGCTGAGCTTGCCGATAAACCCGGAAAGCGGCGGCATGCCGATGATCAGCAGGGCGCAGGCGATAAAGCTCAGGCCCAGGAAGGCCATGGTCCAGGGAATCACCTGGCCGACCACGGCTTGCTGTTCATCATCCAGGTTC
This sequence comes from Pseudomonas sp. NS1(2017), assembly GCF_002269425.1. NCBI lineage: Bacteria > Pseudomonadati > Pseudomonadota > Gammaproteobacteria > Pseudomonadales > Pseudomonadaceae > Pseudomonas > Pseudomonas sp. NS1(2017). The sequence goes on along the minus strand of NZ_CP022960.1, from coordinate 5,483,592 downwards.
ACGCCGGGGCGCGGGTGCAGCGATTCCATGGCTTTGGGCAGCGCATCGATCTCTTCATCCAGCGGCAAATCATTGGCCGAGCGCGAACGCTCGATCAGTTCGGCCAGCAGGAACAGCGCACTCAACGCCAGCGTCGAGCTGACCAGATAGAACAGCGCCCCCGCCGTCAGGCTTGGCTGAGCAAAACCCACGGCCGACAGCAAGATCCCCGCCGACACCAGAATGCTCAAGCTGGCCATGCGCTCCAGCCGTTGCGCCGCCACCATCGCCAACCCGGCGCAGATGATGGTCGCCATGCCGCCATACACCAGCCAGTCCCCACCAAATAGCGCCGACGCGCCGGCCTGGCCGGAGAACAGCAGGGTCCACAGGCGCAGCACGGTGTACACGCCGACCTTGGTCATGATCGCAAACATCGCCGCCACCGGCGCACTCGCCGAAGAATAGGCGGGCGCCAGCCAGAAGTTCAGTGGCCACATGCCGGCCTTGGCCAGGAACGCCGTCGCCAGGATCGCCGCACCGGCGTGCAACAGGCCACGATCCGCCTCCGGCACCAGCGGGATCTTCAACGCCAGGTCAGCGAAGTTCAGCGTGCCAGTCACCCCGTAGATCATCGCCGCGCCAATCAAAAACAACGACGACGCCAACAGGTTGATCGCAATGTAATGCAGCCCTGCCGACACCCGCGCCCGGCCCGAGCCGTGCAGCATCAAGCCATAGGACGCCGCCAGCAGCACCTCGAAGAACACGAACAGGTTGAACAGGTCGGCGGTGAGGAACGCACCGTACAACCCCATCATCTGCACCTGGAACAGCGCATGGAAACTGGTGCCCGCACGGTCCCAGCGGGCCATGGCGAACAGCAGCGCACTCACGCCGATGATGCCGGTGAGCACCAGCATCAGCGCCGATAACTGATCGACCACCAGCACAATGCCAAACGGCACTTGCCAGTTGCCCGGCAGGTACACGCCAATCGAGCCGGGGCCGCCTTTTTGCGTCCAGTACAGCAGCAAAACAGCAATGCCCAGGCCGATCATGCTGGAGAACAGGTTGATGCGCGCCTTGAGCGGGCGGTGCTTCTCGCCGAGCATCAGCATCAATGCGGCCGTCAGCAACGGCAGCAGGATTGGCGCGACGATCAGTTGATTCATCCACGTCATTCCTTGGGCTCCCGGCCGTCCACATGGTCCGTGCCCGTCAAGCCACGGGAGGCAAGCAGCACCACCAGGAACAAGGCGGTCATGGCAAAGCTGATCACGATAGCCGTCAGCACCAGCGCCTGGGGCAGGGGATCGGTGTAATTGAGCAAGTCTTGCGGCACGCCGTCCTTGATGATCGGCTCCTTGCCGATAAACAGGCTGCCCATGCTGAAAATGAACAGGTTGACCCCGTACGACAGCAGGCAAAGGCCCATCACCACCTGGAACGTTCGTGGCCGCAGGATCAGCCAGACGCCGGAGGCCGCCAGGACCCCAATGGCAATTGCGATGACTTCTTCCATCAGGCGGCTCCTTCCGTTGCGGCAACCACTTTGGCCTGGTTGCTCGGTTTGTGGGCCCGCACGGACTGGTGACCGAGGGCGGTGAGCATCAGCAGCGTCGAGCCGACGACCATGGCGTACACGCCGACGTCAAAGAACAGTGCACTGGCAATATGAATATCGCCGAGCAGCGGCAGGCTGAAATGCCAGGTGTGGGTGGTGAGGAACGGGTACCCGGCAAACAGCGCGCCGAGACCGGTCAGCGTCGCCGAGAACAGCCCGAAGCCCATCCAGCGCATCGGCCGCAGGCTCATCTGCGCTTCGACCCACTGCGTGCCGGCGACCATGTATTGCAGGATAAACGCCACCGACATCACCAGGCCGGCGACAAACCCACCGCCCGGTTGGTTGTGGCCGCGCATGAACAGGTAGAACGACACCACCAGCGCAATCGGCAACAGCAGGCGCACCAGCACTGCGGGCACCATCATGAAGCCCAGGGCGGTGTCACTGGCCTGGCGTGGGTTGACCAGGTCGGTCGCCACGTCCGGCGCCAACTGGCGCTGTTGCGCGGGCAGTTGCATGCTTTCCTTGGACGGACGGAAGCGGCGCAACAGGGCGTACACGGTCAGCGCCACGGCGCCGAGCACGGTGATTTCACCCAGGGTATCGAAGCCCCGGAAGTCCACCAGCATCACGTTCACCACATTGCTGCCACCGCCTTCGGGCAGGGCGCGGCTTAAGTAGAACGAAGAAATGTCGTTGGGCGTCTGGCGCGTCAGCATCGCGTAGGACAGCAGCGCCATGCCGCCACCCACCACAGTCGACAGCAAGAAGTCGCGCAGGCGGCGAATCCGTGCCTTGCGCAGCGAACTCGGCAGTGGCGACACTTCTTCGATCCGCCGTGGCAGCCAGCGCAGGCCGAGCAGGATCAGCACCGTGGTCACCACTTCGACCACCAGTTGGGTCAGCGCCAGGTCCGGCGCCGAGAACCACACGAAGGTCACGCAGGTCATCAGGCCGCACACGCTGACCATGGTCAGGGCCGCCAGCCGGTGGTACTTGGCTTGCCAGGCGGCACCGAGGGCGCAGGCAATCGCCAGCAACCACAGGGTGACGAATACGATGGAACCCGGGATCTTCGGCCGGTCGCCCCAACTGAGGCCACTGTTGAGCATCGGGATCATGCCGCCGATCACCGCCACCAGCACCAGCAGGAACAACTGGGTCTGCAGGCGCTTGGTGCTGATGCGTTTCTCGATCTTGCGCACGCCGCGCATCATCACTACCAGGCTGCGCTCGAAGCCGCGCTTGCCGTTGAAGTAGCTGATCACTGGCGGGTATTTGAAGCGGCCGCGCTTGAGTTGCTTGCGCAGCAGCAGATACAGCACCACGCCGCCGGACATGGCCACCAGGCTCATGATCATCGGCGCGTTCCAGCCATGCCAGATGGCCAGGCTGTACTCCGGCAGCACGCCGCCTACAACCGGCAACGCGGCGGCAGCGAGGATAGAACCGACCACCTGCGCCGGGAAAATCCCCACCAGCAGGCAGGTGAACACCAGCAGCTCAACCGGTGCGCGCATCCAGCGCGGCGGTTCATGTGGGGTGTGCGGCAGGTTGGTCGCGGTAGGGCCGAAGAACACGTCGACCGTGAAACGCAGGGCATAGGCCACGCTGAACGTACCGGCAATGGTCGCGATCAACGGCAGGGCGAACTCCACCCAGGCGGTCGAGGAGATAAACACGGTTTCGGCGAAGAACATCTCTTTGGACAGGAAGCCATTGAGCAATGGCACCCCGGCCATGGACGCGCTGGCAACCATCGCCAGGGTCGCGGTAAACGGGATCAACCGCACCAGGCCGCTGAGCTTGCGGATATCCCGCGTGCCGCTTTCGTGGTCGATGATGCCCGCGGCCATGAACAGCGAGGCCTTGAAAGTGGCGTGGTTGAGGATATGGAACACTGCCGCGACAGCGGCCAGCGGGCTGTTCAGGCCAAGCAGTAAGGTGATCAGCCCGAGGTGGCTGATGGTGGAGTAGGCCAGCAGGCCTTTGAGATCATTCTGGAACATGGCGCAGTAAGCGCCGAGAAGCAGGGTAATCGCGCCGGCACCGCCGACGATATAGAACCATTCTTCGCTGCCGGACAGCGACGGCCACAGGCGGGCCAGCAGGAACACGCCGGCTTTCACCATCGTGGCCGAATGCAGGTACGCCGACACCGGCGTGGGCGCCGCCATCGCGTGAGGCAGCCAGAAGTGGAAGGGGAACTGCGCGCTTTTGCTCAAGGCGCCGATCAGCACCAGGGCCAGCATGACCGGGTACAGCGCGTGCGCGCGAATCTGATCGCCCGCTGCCAGCACCAAGTCCAGGTCGTAGCTGCCGACGATATGCCCCAGCAACATCACGCCCGCCAGCAGGCACAAGCCGCCCGCGCCGGTGACCATCAACGCCATGTACGCGCCGCGTCGCGCGTCGGCGCGGTGGTGCCAGTAGCCGATCAGCAGGAACGAGAACAGGCTGGTCAGTTCCCAGAAGAACACGATCTGGACCAGGTTGCCGGAGATCACCAGCCCGAGCATCGCGCCCATGAACGCCAGGAAAAACGCAAAGAAGCGCGGCACCGGGTCGTCCGGTGACATGTAATAGCGCGCATACAACGACACCAGCGTGCCGATGCCCAGCACCAGCATCGAGAACAGCCAGGCAAACCCATCCATGCGCAGCACGAAGTTCAGCCCGAGGCTGGGCAGCCACATGAATTCTTCGCGGATCACGCCACCATGGGCGATCTGGGGGTAGAGCAGGGCGACTTGAATGGTGCCGACCAGGGCCACAAGGCCGGCCAGCAGGGATTCGGTGTTACGTGCATTGTGCGGCAGCAAGGCCGCCAGACAGCTGCCAGCGAACGGCAGAAGCAGTAGAACTATCAGGGACATAGGCTTCTAATCTGCGGGAGTTTGGGATGCATCATACGTGCCGCTTTCTCGATCACCAAACGGCAAGATGTGGCAGGATCCTACAAGCTAAGCTGAAAACCCTTGTAGGAGCGAGCTTGCTCGCGAAAATCGTCAACGGTAACGCGGGCCTCCTGGATTCACACAGTGTTCTCAGGTTCTTCGCGAGCAAGCTCGCTCCTACCTGTGGATGCGGCTGCCTTCTGGGCCTTGGTCTTCATCTCACTGACAATCACCGCCGCCACAATCAACGCTGCGCCCAGCATCGCAATCGGCGGGAAGCGCTCCCCGGCGATTCGTCCTACCACGCCTGCCCACACCGGCTCACCGGCATAAATCAACGTGGCTCGCGTAGGTGAAACGCTTTGCTGGGCCCAGTTCATGGCGACCTGGATCACCGCACTGGTCAGGCCCAGGCCCACCGCGCTGAACAGCAGCAACCACGAAAACCCCGGCAACGCCTCGCCCATCGGCACCACCATCAGGAACGACAGCAACGAGGCCGTGGCCAGTTGCACCACGGTCACTCGGCGCACATCCACCTGCCCGGCAAAGGCGCTGATCAGGATGATTTCAGCGGCAATCGCGACGGCACCGATCAAGGTGGCGATTTCGCCGGGGCTGAAATTCAGTGAAGCGCCCGCCGGCCCGGTCAGCAGCATCAAGCCGGTAAACGCCAGCATGATGCCAATGCTCGGCATCAAGCCTGGACGGCGTCCCAGCACCAGCCATTGCAGCAACGGCACGAACGGCACATATAACGCCGTGATAAACGCCGATTGGCTGCTCAGGATCGTCTGCAAGCCAATGGTTTGCAGCCCGTAGCCAAACATGATCGCCACGCCGATAAACACGCCGGCCTTCAACTCGAACAGCGTCAGGTCACGCAATGTGCGCAAGGAAAAGAAGCCGACCACAATCGCCGCCGCCGCAAATCGCAGGCCCACGAAAAACATCGGCCCGCTGACAGTCATCGCGTGCTGCACCAGCAAAAAGGTGCCGCCCCAGATCATGGTGATCACTACCAGGATGCATTCGGCTTTACTGAAACGGTTGAAACGCGAAGGGGAGTTCGGGGTGGTCATGGCGGCTCGGTCTTGCAAGGGAAAGGCACGGACCGCACAATGCGCCGCACGCTGGGCAGTATACTGCGCACACCCACCCATTGAGCAATATAGTGCACAAAGAAAATCCGCAACGGGCCTCGGTCCTGCAGCACGTCAGCCAAAACGTTCGTCGCCTGCGCCATGCCGCCGACTTGAGCCAGACCGCGCTCTCGGAAAAATCCGGGGTCAGCCGGCGAATGCTGGTGGCCATTGAGGCGGGGGAGAAGAACGTCAGCCTGTCCACGCTGGACCGAGTCGCCGAAGCGCTGGATGTGGCGTTCAGTGATCTGATTCAGGCCCCGGATGTGCGTGACCACAGCCGGATCAACGAATTGGCCTGGGCCGGTGAAATTACCGGCAGCAAGGCGGTATTGCTGGCCAAAGCCACCGCGCGGCGTGAAGTAGAGTTGTGGGAGTGGCGCCTTGAACCCGGTGATCGCTACTGCCCGGACCCGGACCTGGAAGGGTGGAGTGAGCAGCTATTTGTCTTTGAGGGCAGCCTGACCCTGGTGGTGGGGGACGCAGAAAACACCATCAACGCAGGTGAGTTTTTCATGTTCGCCAGCCATCAGCCTCACGCCTATCGCAATGATGGGGACGTCGCCGTGAAGTTTGTACGGAATGTCGTTATTTAGTTTGTCAACTGTCAGAGTTGACAGCTTATTTTTGGTTTTTCCTTCAGTTATGGTGTTTTTGCGTTAATCACTAAGTTTTTGCGTTAATCACTAAGTTTTTGCATATTCGCTATGTGTTGACTTGTTGGTGTTGTCGCAATAATTGAACTGTCAAGAACCCAATATAAGGATATGGATATGAACGGAGTATTAGTATCTCGATCGGATTTTCTCGTAGCCCCAGCTATTGTTCCTTCGCGAAATGGAAAGATCTCCCGTTCGGAGGTAGCAGATAACAGAGCTGCTTATATCCTTCCTCTTTACCTCGGTATTGAGAAAGGCGATAAGTACTCGCTCACTGTAGATACTGATGGACAGTTTTATTGGTTTACCTCTGGGGAGATCGTCTCTACAACGGAAGTCGTTACCCGAACATTGTTTGATGCGCTCTTTGTTGGCGCCACCTTTGCGTCAGCGCACTATAGTATTAAGAAACAAAGCGGGGAAATGCGCTCGCATCAGGCTATATATCAAGTTGTAGATTAATGAGTATGTGATGGGTGAGAGAAGGTTGCTTTTGACAAGCAACTGTTGATGGAGCAACAGAGGTTCAACACTTTGTTGGTTTGCTCCCATTTTTTCTCCTGAAAATTGTGTAATTGGCCTGTTTTGTTAAGGGTCAGCTTCGGGCATGACTCCTGCAGTGGCCTCCGTATCTTATCGGAGCCTGGAGTCGGCCCATGTCAGCCCACCCTCAACACCCTGCCCATATCATCCGCTCGGACGCGGAAGCCATCGAGGTCGCCTCGCGCCTGGCTGCACGGTTTGCCGTCGACGCCAGCGAGCGCGACCGTGAGCGTCGCCTGCCGGTGGCCGAACTCGACGAGTTCTCGGCCAGCGGCTTGTGGGGCATCACCATTCCCAAGGCTTATGGCGGTGCCGAGGTGTCGTACGTGACAGTGGCCGAGGTGATCAAACTGATCTCCGCCGCCGACCCGTCCCTGGGGCAGATTCCGCAGAACCACCTTGGCGTTGTCGACATCCTGCTGCAAACGGCCACAGAGGCACAAAAGCAGTACTACTTCGGCAAAGTCCTGCAAGGCTATCGCTTCGGCAATGCCTTCTCCGAAGCCAAGAGCAAGAACGCCGGCACCTTCGACACGCAGATCCGCTTCAACGGCGACAGCGCGCAAATCAACGGCGAGAAGTTCTACTGCACCGGCGCGTTGTTTGCCCATATCGTGCCCACTGTCGGCAATAACGAAAAAGACCAGGCGTTCATCGCCTTCATCGAGCGCGATGCCCAAGGCCTGAGTGTGATCGACAGCTGGGACGGCTTCGGTCAGCGCACTACCGCCAGCGGCGGCGTGACCCTCGATGGCGTAACCGTGCCCCTCAGCGCGGTGATCCCCGCTCACCAGGCCTTCGACCAACCCACCGCCAACGGCCCGATTTCACAGATCATCCAGGCGGCGGTCGACACCGGCATCGCCCTGGGCGCCCTTGAACAAGCCAAGATCCATGCGCGCCAGGCGCGACCCTGGATCGACAGCCAGCAGGATCACGGCTGGCAAGACCCGTTCACCATCGCCGCCATCGGCGACCTGGAATGGCGTGTGCACGGCACCGAAGCCATCCTCGCCAAAGCGGGTAAAGCCGTGGACCGCGCCCTCGCCGACCCCAGCGAAGACACCGTCGCCCACGCCTCATTGGTCGTCGCCCAAGCCAAAGTACTGTCCGCTGAAACCGCCTTGCTCGCCAGCAGCAAGCTCTTCGAACTGGCCGGCACCCGCTCGGTCACCGGCAAACACAACCTTGACCGCTTCTGGCGCAACGCACGCACCCACACCCTGCACGACCCGGCCCGCTGGAAATACCACCTGATCGGCAATTTCGTGCTCAACGGCGTGAAGCCCGCGCGCCACGCCTGGAACTGAGAATTGACCATGACCGCACTGAGCCTTGCGCGCCAACTGTTGGACAGCACCCGCCGCCATGTCGAGACCAGCGATGACCCTTATGTGATCAGCCGCTTCGGCGATCTGCAGATCCGCGTCGATGTGGCCGCCGCCTTGCTGGAGCGCGCTGAAACCCACCCAAGCCCGGTGGCCGCCACCGAAGCGCAGATCGCCGCCTCCGAAGCCCTCATCGCCGCGAGCAACGCCGAATTCGAACTGACCGGCCAACGCACCGCGCTGCCGTCGAGCCTCGATGACCCGTTGCGCTGGAAATACCAGATTGTCGGCAACTACCACCTCAACGGAGTGCTTTGATGTCCCGTGAAATCCGCTTGAATGCCTTCGACATGAACTGTGTCGGCCACCAATCGCCCGGCCTGTGGGCGCACCCGCGTGACCGTTCGTGGCAGTACAAGGACCTGGAATACTGGACCGACCTCGCCAAGATCCTAGAGCGGGGCAAGTTCGATGGCCTGTTTATCGCCGACGTGCTGGGCATCTACGACGTGTACAACGGCAACGGCGACGCGGCGATTCGCCAGGCGGCGCAGGTGCCGGTCAATGACCCGTTATCGCTGATCGCGCCGATGGCGTTGGTCACCGAGCACTTGGGGTTTGGCCTGACGGCTTCGTTGTCCTTTGAGCATCCGTACCCGTTCGCCCGGCGCCTCTCGACCTTGGATCACCTGACCAAGGGCCGCATCGGCTGGAACATCGTCACCTCCTACCTGGAAAGTGGCGCCAAGAACCTCGGCCAGAAAGCCCAGACCGAACACGACGCGCGCTACGACTACGCGGAGGAATACCTGGAGGTCTGCTACAAACTCTGGGAAGGCAGTTGGGAGGAGGGCGCCGTGTTGCGCGACCGCGAGCGGCGGATTTTCAGCGACCCGAGCAAGATCCACGAGATCCGTCACGTCGGCAAACACTTCCAGGTGCCTGGCATTCACCTGTGTGAACCCTCGCCGCAGCGCACGCCGGTGCTGTATCAGGCGGGTGCGTCCAGCCGTGGCAAGCAGTTCGCCGCCGAGCAGGCCGAGTGTGTGTTCGTCGCCGCGCCGTCCAAAGTCTTGCTGAAAAAGACCGTTGCCGACATCCGCCGTCGCGCCGCCGAGGCCGGACGTGATCCGAAGAAAATCCTGATCTTCAACCTGCAGACCGTGATCGTCGGTGAGACCGATGCCAAGGCCAAGGCCAAGTTCGACGAGTACAAATCCTACGTCAGCTATGAAGGCGCGATGGCGCTGATCTCCGGCTGGACCGGTATCGATTTCAGCCAGTTCAAGCCGGATGAGCCGCTCAAGCATGTGCATACCAATGCCATCCAGTCGGCGGTGGAAGCCTTTTCCACGGCCGACCCGAACAAAGTCTGGACGCCCAACGAGCTGGCCGATTGGGTCGGCATCGGCGGTTTTGGCCCGCTGTTTGTCGGTGGCCCGGAAACCGTGGCGGATCTGTTGCAGGAGTGGGTGGAAGAGACGGATGTGGATGGGTTCAACCTGGCCTATGCGCTGACCCACGAAACCTTCATCGACGCCGTCGACCTGCTGGTGCCGGAGTTGCAGAAGCGCGGGGTGTACAAGACCGAATATGCCCAGGGCACGCTGCGCGAGAAGTTGTTTGGTGAGGCGGCAAGGCTGCCGGCGTCCCATCCCGGCAGTGGTTACAGGGCATTAGGCACGGGGACAGTCAGACAAGAACGCATGTGACTCTGCTGTATCCGACGTTCAGCGGGGAATGTGATGACAATCGCAAACCCCGCATGAAAGACAATCGCCTAGTTGGTAATGCTGAAAACGCCATTTTGTGCTTCGGTAAAGTGGCGCACGCCACTTGAGTCAGTTGCACCGGCCACAAAGTTGAATGTTCCTGCGAAGGTTCCCGTGGGGTTGTTGTCACCGTCAATGGTAGGAAGTGAGGTCACTGTCAGCTGACCCGATTCGCCTTCGTAGATATAAGACCCACTGGCGTGAAAGAAAATTATAGTGACCTTCTTACTGTCGGCACTAATATTGTAGACGCCTGTCGGGAGGTCGATGGAAAAGAGTATGGCTATTCGATAGTCGTACAGATTTGGCTCTGAGGAAAACGCTCGCGACCATCCTACGATTTGGTTGTTAGAATTGCTCCTGAGATCAGTCTCACGAGACTTATATCGCGCTACGACGTCGCGACTCAGGTCGCATGCAACTGCCGATTCAACATCATTTTTGCTGTTTTCTGTGAAGCCATCCAGCTCTAGAACACCCTCGCTGACACTGACTTTTTTCCCCATGTTTGTACCCTTGAAGTTAAAAGTTGCCTTCACTGTCTTGGTGTCGTTATTAAAGGTTAACGTCAGGCTTCCTTCGGTGGCGGTATAGTTGACTTGAGCGGATGAGTTTGACTTTGACCAGATGGCATTGGCGTCAGAGGGGTTATTGAAGTGTTGTGTGATGTTGTATGTTTTGTCTGTGACATTACCGTCTTTAGGGATGTAAAGCGAAATCTCTTGAAAGCGTCGTTGCGCATCGATTTCGGTGTATATCTTGATGCGCACCTTGTGTTGAACATCTAAGTCGGTTGAATAGTGCGCGCCTGTGAATGAGTCATGATCTTCTTGCTCGTCGTCGATAGTTGCTTTGCATTTCAGGCTCGTACTCGTTGAGGTTTTTCCAGAAGTACTCATGGGGGTTTCTCCCTGTGCGATGATATGAAGCTAAAGCGTATTCAGGAGGGAGGGCAGCGTCTACTGTCAAATATGACAGGTATAGCAAGGTGTTTTTTTATTTCGAAAGCGACGGTCGGGGCGTGTTTCTATCCAGGTTCGGAGTGCCTTAAGTGTTCAACGGCTTGGCTGGCGTTCTGTTGCTCCAGCAACAGTTAATATGCATTTTGTTCAATGGAGCTTCTGTCACTTTTTGTAAGCCTCTGAATTGACTGAGTTTGAAGAGCGTTTTGCATTGGCATAATTAATGCTCGGCACTGTTTGCACTCAGGCTTCTGCGGCCTGACCCCATACAGCCAGCGGACCACCGCACGCTTAACTCCCAATAGGAGATTTACCCCTATGAGCGTGCATGCACTCAAACGCCCGCTGGCCCTGGAATGGCCCGCCGAACTGCTCGGCGACCTGCCCAAAGCCCTGGAACAACTGCACCATTGGGCGCAGATCACGCCGCTGCACACCGCCCTGCGCCACAAACGGAAGGGCCAGTGGTACGCGTGGCGCTGGATCGACGCCTTGCGTGATGTAAAGCGCCTGGCCGATGGTTTGCGCCAGCAGGGTTTCAGCGAGCAGTCGCGCTTGGCCCTCAGCGGTGCGTTTGAGCCGAACCTGTTGCTTTTGGCCCTGGCCGCCCAGTCGATCGGCGGGCAGGTGCTGACCCTGGCCGACAACCTCGACCCCGAAGCCCTCCAACACCACCTGTGGCGTATTCGCCCCACCCATTCCTACACCCAAAACCGCCAGCACGTGCGGCATTGGCAACCGGCAAACCTGCTGGAATTCGCCCAATTACTGGGCCCGATCGACCCCGCGCAACACCTCACCCGATGGTGGCAGCCCAGCGGCGAAACCGCGTTGTGGAGCGAGGAGGGCACCCACTGGCAGGGCGGCCTGAGGGTGGCGCTGGAGCAATGGCTCAGCACTGGCCACGGCCTGGCGTTTCCGGAAGGCCTGGCCTCGGCGCAGCGTGATCGCGGTGAAGTTGCCCCCACGGGCCTGCTGCTGTCGCCTGCGCGCTTGCAGTACCTGGCCGACGAGATCGAAAGCCGCCTGGCCCCCCACGGCACCTGGCGGCGGCGTCTGTGCGACTGGGCCATTGCGCAGCCACACAGCGGCCTGCGCCGGCTGGTGAAAAACCGCGTGCGCAAACTGCTGGGTTTCCAGCGCCTGGCTTATATCTGGCAACCGCTCAAATCGACTGCCGAACCGAGCTGGCTGTATGAATCCAAACGGGACATCGCATGAGCCAAGCCATTCTCCAGGTGCGGGATATCTCGCTGTCGTTCAAGGGCGTCAAGGCGATCAATGCCTTGTCCTTCGAGGTGGCGCGCGGCGAGATCTGCGCGCTGATCGGCCCCAATGGTGCCGGTAAAAGCTCATTGCTCAATGTACTCAACGGCGTGTATCGCTTCGATGCTGGCGAGATCGTCTTCGAAGACCAGCACTTCCATCGCATTGACCCGCTCGGCGCCGCGCGCCGGGGCATTGGTCGTACGTTCCAGAACAACGCGCTGTTCAAGAAGATGAGCGTGCTCGACAACATTCTCACGGGCCTGTCGCGGCATATGCGCAGCAGCGTTATCGAACAGGCCCTGGGCTTGCCCCGCGCACGCCGGGAAGCCGAAGCGTTCCGCCTGCGTGCCCAGGGCATTCTCGAATTTCTTGAGTTGCAAGCTCAGCGTGATGTGCTGGTGGGCAACCTCTCTTATGGCCTGCAAAAGCGTGTCGAGTTGGGTCGGGCATTGATCGCCGGGCCCAGCCTGTTACTGCTCGACGAACCTATGGCGGGCATGAACGCTGAGGAAAAACAGGAAATGGCGCGCTTCGTCGCCGACGTGAACCGCGACCTCGGCACCACCGTGGTGTTGATCGAGCACGACATGGGCGTGGTGATGGGCCTGTCCGATCACGTGGTGGTACTCGACTACGGGCGCAAAGTCGGTGACGGCACGCCAGCCCAAGTGCAAGCCAATCCCGACGTGATCGCGGCTTACCTTGGAGTGGTGCACTGATGACGTTTTTCTTTGAAACCCTGCTCGGCGGTCTGCTCGCCGGCACCATGTATTCGCTGGTCGCCATCGGTTTCGTGCTGATCTACAAAGCCAGCGGCGTGTTCAACTTTGCCCAGGGCTCGATGCTGCTGTTCGCCGCGCTGACCTTTGTCAGCCTGCATGATCAAGGCGTGCCGTTTGCCTTGGCGCTGCTCTTGACTGTGATCGTGATGATCATCGGCGCCTTACTCATCGAGCGCCTGGTGTTGCGGCCGCTGGTGAACCGTTCGCAGATCACGCTGTTCATGGCCACCTTGGGCCTGTCGTTCATTATCGAAGGCCTGGCCCAGGGTTTGATGGGGTCGCAAGTACGCGCCCTCGACCTGGGCATCGACGACGTGCCGCTGTTCGTCGGCCCGCTGATGCTCAGTCAATTCGACCTGATTGCCGCTGCCGCTGCGGTGGTGCTGGTGACGGTGCTGGCGCTGCTGTTCAACAAGACCCGCATCGGTGTGTCGCTGCGCGCGGTGGCGGATGACACCACGGCTGCGCTGTCCATCGGTATCAACCTCAACCGTATCTGGCAGATCGTCTGGGCGGTGGCCGGGATTGTCGGGCTGGTGGCGGGGCTCCTGTGGGGCGCGCGCCAAGGGGTGCAGTTTTCGTTGTCGTTGGTGGTGCTCAAGGCCTTGCCGGTGCTGATCATCGGCGGGTTTACCTCGATTGGCGGGGCGATTGTCGGCGGGTTGATCGTCGGCGCGGCGGAGAACCTGGCCGAGGTGTATATCGGCCCTTTGATCGGCGGCGGCATCACGCCGTGGTTCGCCTATGTACTGGCCTTGGCCTTCCTGTATATCCGTCCCGCCGGCCTGTTCGGCGAGCGCGCCATCGAGCGAGTCTGAAACCATGTCGATTCCCGTTGCTCAAGACACCGCGCCATTGCTGCTGATCCAGCGGCGCATTCCCTGGGGGCTGATTGGCCTGTTGGCGCTGGCCTTTGTCGTGGTGCCGCTGTGGGGCAATGACTATTGGCTCAATGCGATTCTGATCCCTTTTTTAGTGCTGTCCTTGGCCGGGCTGGGCTTGAACCTGCTCACTGGCTACACCGGGCAAACCTCGGTAGGGGCCGCCGGTTTCATGGCCGTCGGCGCGTTTGCCACCTACGGGTTTTTGCTGCGCCTGCCGGAACTGGGCTTGCCGGTGGCGCTGCTCGGCGGCGGGATTATCAGCGCGTTGGTCGGCCTGCTGTTCGGCCTGCCCAGCTCGCGGATCAAGGGCTTCTACCTGATGGTCACCACCTTGGCCGCGCAGTTTTTCCTGGAGTGGCTGTTCGTCAAATTCCCCTGGTTCTACAACTACGGCTCGTCCGGGACCATCTCCGCGCCGAAGCTTTCGCTGTTGGGGCATGACCTTAATACCCCGCTGGGCCGTTACCTGCTGACATTGGTCACCGTGCTGCTGCTGACCTGGACCGCAATCAACCTGGTGCGCAGCCAGGTCGGGCGTAACTGGATGGCGATCCGCGACATGGACACCGCCGCCGCCGTGGTCGGTATTCCGGTGGTGCGCTACAAGCGCCTGGCGTTTGCGGTCAGCTCGTTTTACCTCGGCATCGCCGGCGCGCTGTGGGCCTTTGCCTACCTGGGTACGGCCAGCGCCAGCAGCTTCGATATCAATCGCTCTTTCCAGATCCTGTTCATCATCATTATCGGCGGCATGGGCAGCATTGCCGGCAACTTTGTCGGTGCGGCCTTCATCAGTTTGTTGCCGATCTTCCTCAGCCACGCCGGGCAGGCGCTGTTTGGCGGTTCGGTGGATGCGGGGCAGTTACAGAACCTGCAAAAAATCATCTTTGGCGTGTTGATCATCGTGTTCCTCATAAAGGAACCCGAGGGCTTGATTCGCCTGTTGCACAACCTGCGTGACCGTGTGCGGCAGTGGCCGCTGCGTTTCTAACATTCCCTCAAGAGAATTCCCATGCGTGTATCCTTGAAACATTCCCTGGTCGGCGCTGCATTTGCGCTGGCCGCCCTGGCCGGTGCTGTTCCCCAGGCGATGGCCTCGCCGGACCAGCAGTTCATTCCCCTGGCCACCTACCGCGTCGGCGCCTACGCGTCCAGCGGCGTGCAGGTGTGGGCCGGGATGATCGACTACCTGCGTTATATCAACGAGGTCGAAGGCGGCATTAATGGCGTCAAGCTGGTGTGGCAGGAATGCGAGACCGAATGGACGGCTGAGAAGGGCATCGAGTGCTACGAGCGCTTCAAGAATGGCCTGGATGGCGCGCCGGTCGCGGTGTACCAGCCCAACGGCGCACCGGCGGCGTATGCGCTGAGTGAGCGCGCGGAAGTGGACAAGATCCCGCTGATCACCCTCGGCTACGGCCGCACCGAAGCCACCGACGGCACCGTGTTCCCCTACAACTTCCCGGTGATGCTGACCTTCTACAGCGAAGCATCGACCCTGGTGAACTACATCGCCCAGCGTGAAGGCGGGTTCGACAAGCTCAAGGGCAAGAAAATCGCCACGGTCTACCACGACTCGGCCTATGGCCGCGAAACCCTCGGCCCGCTGAAATTGCTCGCGGAAAAATACGGCTTCGAAAACATCCAGATCCCGGTGGCCGACCCTGGCAACGAACAGTCCGCGCAATGGCGCCAGGTGCGCCAGGCCAACCCGGACTGGGTGTTCCTGCGCACCTGGGGCGTCTCCACCCCGGTGGCGGTGAAGACTGCCGCGCGCTTCGGTTTTCCGGTGGATCACATCATCGGCGACATCTGGGCCAGTTCCAGCGAAGACGTCTTGCCTGCCGGTGCCGCCGCCAAAGGCTACCTGGCACTCACGCCGTACCCGGCGGGTGCCGACTTCGAAATCCACAAGCGCCTCAAGCAATACATCCTCGACAAGGGCCACAGCGACCTCAAGGACCTGAAAAACTTCGGCAGCGTCTACTACAACTCCGGCCTGGTAAACGCCGCCGTGGCGGTGGAAGCGATCCGCACCGGCCAGGCCAAGTTCGGCAAGCGTCCGCTGAATGGCGAAGAGGGCCGCTGGGGCCTGGAACACCTGAACATCGACGACGCCCGCTTGAAAGACATGGGCTACCTGGGCCTGATGCAGAACCTCAAGCTGTCGTGCCGTGACCACGAAGGTGGCGGCTCGGCGCGGGTACAGCAGTGGGACGGCGCCAACTGGACGCTGATCAGCGAGTGGATCGCTGCCGACCGTGCCTTGTTACGCCCGTTGATCGATGAAAAATCCGCCGCCTTCGCCAAGGAAAAAGGCCTGACACCGCGCACCTGCTCCGGGGATGAATAAAGCATGAGCCAGCCTGCCGCTGAATCCGCCAGCCCGTCACTGTTGACGGTCAACGACATCGAAGTGATCTACGACGGCGCAATCCTGGCGGTAGCCGGGGTGTCGCTGCACGTACCCAAGGGCGCCATCGTCGCCTTGCTCGGTGCCAATGGCGCCGGCAAGAGCACCACGCTCAAGGCGATCTCGGGGTTGGTACGGGCCGAGCGAGCGGAGGTCAGCCGAGGTGTGATCGACTATGCAGGCCTGGACCTGGCCGGTGTCGATCCCAGCCAGCGCGTGCGAAAGGGCATGGTCCACGTGCTGGAAGGCCGTCATGTGTTCGGCCAACTCACGGTGGAAGACAACCTGCGCAGCGGCGGCTTCGTGCGGCGCTTGAGCCGCAAGGACATGGAACAGGACCTGGAGCGCCTGTACGCCTGGTTCCCAAGGCTCAAGACCAAGCGCCACACCCGCGCCGGGCTCACCTCGGGCGGCGAGCAGCAGATGGTCGCCATCGGCCGGGCGTTGATGACCCGTCCTACTTTGGTACTGCTCGACGAGCCGTCCATGGGTTTGGCACCTATGATCGTGCAGGAGATTTTCGAGATCATCGCGCAGCTCAATCGTGAGCAGCAGGTGAGCTTCCTGATCGCCGAGCAGAACATCAATGTTGCACTGAACTATGCGTCTCACGGCTACGTATTGGATACTGGCCGCGTGGCCTTGAGTGGCAGCGCCGCTGAGCTGTTGGCGCGGGGCGACTTGCATGACATTTACCTGGGCAAACAGTAAGGGCGACTCTGCATGACTGAATCCATCCGCAACGCTGATGTACTGATCATCGGTGGCGGCCTGAGCGGCACGATGCTGGCCGTGCAACTGCTGCGCCTGCCGGGTCGGCGCCGGATCCTGGTGATCGAGCCGCGCGCCGAACTCGGCCGGGGCGAGGCCTACAGTGCTGTCGAACTGGGCCACACCTTGAACGGCAACGCGGCGCGCATGAGTGTCGACCCGGACAATGCCGACGATTTGACCCAGTGGCTCACCGAGTACATTGGCGCCGGAGGCTGGCCGGAGTCGCGCCAGCAGCACGTGCCGATCAGCGAACTGTTCCCGCCGCGCGGGATATTTGGCGTGTATGCCCAGCAACGCTTGGCCGAGGCGAAGGCGCAGTCTGCCTCCAGCGTCGAGCATGTGCGTGCTGAAGGGGTCGACCTGCAGGTGGACGAAGGTTCAGCACTGCTCACCCTGGATGACGGCCAGCAATTGCGCGGCGGTGTTGCGGTGCTGGCCACCGGCATGTTCCCGGCGGCGCGCACTCCGCAGACCGAGTCCAGCGGGTTGAACGCAGCAGCGGTGGATCCTTGGGATGTGCAATCCATGACCGCGATTGACCCGCAAGCGCCGGTGCTGATCATCGGTTCCGGGCTGACCATGGTTGACGCGGTGGTGTCCCTGGAACAGGCCGGGCATCGCGGTCCGATCGAGATTTTCTCCCGCCACGGTCTGTTGCCCCATGTGCGTCGCCAGCCGCCGAGCTGGGTGGATTTCCTTGGCGAAGATCAGCGCCTGCGCAGCCCTCGGCAATTACTACGCGAGGTGCGCCGGCAATGCACGATGGCGCAAGCACAGGGCATCGATTGGCAGGCACCGCTGGACACGGTGCGTGCGCATATCGGCCGGCTGTGGAGCCAGGCCAGTGAGCGCGAAAAACGCCAGTTCGTGCGCCATGTGCGGCCGTGGTGGGAAAGCCATCACCACCGTTCGCCGCCGTTGAGCGCGCAGTTGGTGGCGCGCTTGCAGGATGAGGGACGGTTGCGGATTCGGGCGGCGTCGTTCAAAGGCCTGGAACCTTCGGTCGAGGGCGTGACCATTGGTGTGCGTTACCGAGGCGAGCAGGCGGTGAAGCGGGTTTGCGGCGCGGCCCTGATCAACTCCAGCGGCATCGAATACGACTGGCGCCGCGTGGCCCGGCCGTTGCCGCAGCAGTTGCTCAAGCGTGGGTTGATCCAGCCTGGGCCGTTGGCGTTGGGGATTGCGGCGGATGTTTCGGGGGCGGTGGTGGATGCTCAGGGGCAGGTCAGCCAGCGCTTGTTCGCCATGGGGCCGCCGTTACGGGGGATGTGGTGGGAAAGCACGGCGGTAACCGATGTAGCGTTGCAGGCCAAGGCACTGGCTGCACAACTCACCCTGTAGGAGCCGGCTTGCCGGCGATGGCGGCCTTGAATATTGCAATGATCTCAAGGGCCTCATCGCCGGCAAGCCGGCTCCTACAGGGGATGGGTGTTCACGAAACCGGGCTTCAGGCCGAAGACCTCGACGCCTAGGGCGGTCGATTGCCCGGTCGTCACCTTCACCCGCTCCACCGGTTTATCCATCGTTTCCCTGTATTCCACCGTCATGTCCGGCCCTATCGCCTGGCTCGGAATCACCATCGCCTGCGCATTGTTGTAGGTCACGATGGTCAAGCGCGCACTCATCCCCAGTCGCACCCGTTGCAACTGCTGCGGCGTGAGCTTGGGGATCGACAAGGTCACCGGAAACTGCGCACTGCCCTGGCTGTCACTGGCAATCGCCAAGCCGCTCACCACGCTGACCGTGCCACTCAGCCGCTCGCCGTCAAACCCATCCCCCAGCACTTCCACCGCCTGGCCTTGATGCAACTGGTTGATGTCCAGCTCCGAGACTTTGGCGACGATTTTAAGCCGTTCGATGTTCGCCAGGCCAAACAGCACCTGACCCTGGCTGACCTTGCTGCCGGCCTGCACCGGGGCGGTGTTGTTGCCGCCGCTCTGAGTTGAAGTATTGCCGGGCGGCGGCACCACGATGCCGGAGAACGGCGCCTTGACTTCCTGGCCGTCGAGCAGCTTGTGCAGGGCGTCGTATTTCACCGTGGCATTGGCCAGTTCCATGTCGGCGATCTGGCGGTATTCGCCCTTGCCTTGGTCGAGGGCCTGCTGCAGTTCGCTGCGCGCGGAGGCGAGGTCCAGTTGTTGCTGCTGGGTCTGCTGCTTGAGGTCATCCAGCTCGTTGCGCGGGATGATGCCGCGCTGGAACAGGTTTTCGCTTTCGGTCAGTTTGCGCTGGGTGTTGCTGGCGGTCATTTCGAGGGTGCGCAAGGCACGGCGCGCGCGGCTGACGGTGGGGCCGTTGTCCCAGTCCTGCATTTCCTGCACGGTACGCCGGGCCCTGAGTTGGACGGAGAGGGCGTCGCGCAATTGCACCTCCAGGGTGGCCGGGTCCATGCGCAGCAACACCTGGCCGGCCTCGACCCTTTGGCCTTGTTCCACCAGGTTGGCTTGCACGTTGCCGTCGAACGGCGCAGTGAGGGTGATAGTGGTGTCGGGCTCGATCTTGCCCACCAGGCCGATCTGGTGCACCAGCGCGTCGGGCTGGACGGCCTGCCACTGCTCGGGAATCCCGGCCGGATCGGAGGCCGGGCTGCGCAAGGCCAGGCCCGCGCTGCCCAGCAACAGGATGAGTACAGCGCCCAGCAGGCGTTTCTGATTAGTAGTCATTGAGGGCGATTTCCCAACTTTCCAGCGTCATGCCCAGGGTCAAGTCAAGCTGGGTCTGGGCGTTCAAATAAGCGATCAGCGCATTGAGCTGTGCGTTTTCGGCGTTGCGTAAGTCGGTCTCGAAACTCAGTACCTGGAAGTTGGTGGAGCGTCCTGCGCTGAGTTTTTCCCGCTCGATCTCGATCTTGCGCCGCGACAGCTCCACGGCGCGCTGGGAGATTTCATATTGTCGCCAGCGGGTGCCGAGGTCGCGCACCACGTTGTTGACGCTGCGTTCCAGTTCCTGGCGCGCATCGGTGATACGGATCTCCTGATCCTCCACATTCACCCGCGCACGCACTTCAGCCTGGCGCGTGCTGATGTCGCCGATGGGGATTTGCACCTGCACCCCGGCGTAGCTGTCCCAGGAGCGGTTGTTGGAGCGGCCGGCGTCGTTGTCGGTGTTGGCCCGTATCTGGTTGGCACCGGCCACCAGGTCCACCTGCCAGCGCCCGGAGTCCTTGGCGATCACCAGGTTCAGGTCGGCCTGTTGGCTACCGAGCAGCGCGGCCAGGTATTCCGGCTGCTGGGTCTGCGCGAGGTTGAAGGCCTGGCGCTTGTCGACCTGCACGGGCTGGGCCTCCAGGGCTTCGGTGGCGCGAATCGGCGTGGACAGGTCCAGGGCCAGCAGACGCAGCAGGGCCAGGCGGCTGGTGTCCAGTTGGTTCTGTGCTTCTTCCACGCCCAGTTGCTGGGTGGCGATATCGGCTTCGGTCTGCACGATTTCGAACTCAGCCATGCGCCCGGCATTGATCAGCGCCTTGTTCACTTCCAACAAGGTGCCGGAGCGCTTGAGGGCATCCTGCACGATGCTCAGTTGCTGCTGGGCGCGCAGCAGTTCGCGGTAAGTGGCGATGATCTGGCTGATGGTCTGCGCCACGGTGGCCTTGAGGTTCAGGCGGTTGGCCTGTTCCGACAGGCGCGACAGGCGCAGCGGCGCAGTGGTGGCGTCCCAGCCGGCGCCACGCAACAGCGGTTGGATGATCGCCAGGTCGAGGCCGTCGCTGCGGTAGCGGCCGGCGCGGTCAGCGGTGTTCAGTTGCTGGGTCCAGGCCATGCTCAGGCGCGTGCCGTATTCACTGAGCAGGCTGGTGGCCGGCGCGAGGTTGGCATTGCGTGTGTTGTCGGCGGAGCCACGGTTGGTGCGGTAATAACTGTTGAGGGTGAGCTTGGGGTTGAACACATCTTCGGCCACCCGCAGGTCGAATTTCTGCGCCACCCGTTGCAGGTAGGCGCTGCGGATCGCCGGGTTGTTGCGCAAGCCAAGGTACACCGCATCGCCCAGTGTCAGGCGGGTGACCTGAGCATTCAACGAGACGCTGCGGTCATAGCCGCTGCGGGTGCTACTGGGCGCCGATGGCTTGATCACCACGTCGGCGGCCGTGCCGGGCAGGCTGACGAATGCGAGCAGCCAGAGCCATTTATTCATCGCGCAGGGCCTCCACCGGCTGCAAGCGTGAGGCCGACACCGCTGGGTAGATGCCGAAGAACAACCCCACCAGCAAGGTACTGCCCACCCCCAGCGGCAAGGCGGCCACCGCCAGCGCAAATTCCCAGCCTGACAGCCAGGCGTACAACCAGGCAGCGGTCATGCCCAGCACCGCGCCGCAGAGGGCGCCGACGGCGGTGAGGGTCACGGCTTCGAGCAGGAACAGGTTGCGGATATCCCGCTGGCGGGCGCCGAGAGCCATGCGGATGCCGATCTCGCGGCGACGCTCAGATACGTTCATCAGCATCACGTTCATCACCCCCACACCACCGCCCACCAGTGAGATCGCGCCCAAAGCCAGCAGCAGGTAAGCGAATGTGCGGCTTTGCCGGGTCATGCCGTCGATCATTTGCTGGGGCACCTGGATGTTCATATCGTGGTCGGGGAGCTGGGGTTTCAGCGCGGCGGCCGCGTCTTGGGCGACGCGCTCCATGTCCTGGCCGGGCGCAGCGCGAATGATCAGGTTGCCGATCTGTGGTGTTGCATAGATGCGGCGCATGCCTTCGGCGGGAATGAACAGCGACTCATTGGCCTGTACGGGCATCAGCATCGCCCGTGGCTGGCTGCGCAGGATGCCCACGATCAGGAACAGGTAGTCGTTGATGCGCACACGATCGCCCACTTGCAAGGGGTCGCCCGGCGCACTCAGTGACTGGGCCACTTGGTCACCGATCACGCCGTAGGTTTCGTTGGCATCGAAGCTCGACAGGAAACGCCCCCGTTGCACCACTAGGCGCATCGCGTCCTTGATGTCCGGTGTACTGCCCACGAAGTTGGCGTTGGCGGTACGGCCATGGAACACGATGGGCCCGCTGAACAGTGTGAGGGCGCCGATATGGGCAATGCCCGGCACCGTCTGGCGCATGGCGTCGAGGTCGAGGCGGGCGGGCATCGGCACAGTGCTGGCGCCCTTGGGGGGGAACTGAGCGATCAGGGTGTCAGTGCCCATGTCCTTGAAGATCATCGCGGCATCCACCGACGCGTTATGCCCGATGTTGATCAGCGCCACCACCGACGAGCTGCCGATCACAATCCCCAGCAAGGCCAGGATCGAGCGCTTGCCCAGGGTGCGCAGGCTGACGAACGCTTCATGCAGCAGTTGGCTGAGGTTCTGTTCAACCCGCAGGCTGCTCTTTACCCCCTCGATCATGGGCGCCCGGCCTCCTGTACCACGCCATTGCGCACCAGGATCTTGCGGTCCAGGCGCTCGGCGATGTGGGGGTCGTGGGTGACGATGATCAGGGTGACTTGTTGTTCACGGTTCAGCGCCAGCAGCAGGTCCATGATGTCCTGGGCCGTGGTGCTGTCGAGGTTGCCGGTGGGTTCGTCTGCGAGGATCACCGAGGGCTTGCCTACCAACGCCCGCGCAATGGCGACCCGTTGGCGCTGGCCGCCGGACAGGTCGGCGGGGCGATGGTGGGCGCGGTCGGCCAGGCCGACTTGTTCGAGCATGCGCAGGGCTTGTTCCACCGACTCATGGCGCGACACGCCGCGATAACTCAGGGGCAGGGCGACATTGTCCAAGGCGCTGAGGCGTGGCAACAGGTTGAAGCTCTGGAACACAAAACCGATCTGCTGGTTGCGGATCGCCGCCAGTTCATCGGGCGTGGCGTTGAAGATATCGTGCCCGGCAAAGTGGTACTGGCCGCAGTTGGGCAGGTCCAGCAGGCCGAGGATATTGAGCAGCGTGCTTTTGCCAGAGCCGGAGGCGCCGAGGATGCCGCAGCTGTCGCCGCTGGCGATGCAGAGGCAGACATTATTGAGAATGGACAGGTGCTGACCGGCCAGCTGATAGCTTTTGCCGATGCCGTGCAGGGAGATCAAGCCGGGTTGCGCGGGGGTATCTGTCATCATGACTACGCCTTCAGTCTCGACGGTGCTGCCATGCCCCCTTGGTAAAGCCTTGTAACAAGTTCGGGAGCTGCCTGGTACGCGTCACGGACTGGTTTTATTTCTTGTTTTTAAAATATTGTTTGAATACTAACCGTGTTCCAGCCGCTTCGCCAGCCATGGATATAGAGCGGTTTCACCCTTTGAAACGATTGCTCCCCAGGCAGCGGGAGCCTGCTAAAACCCCGTTCGACTAACCTCTGCACGCCCGTCTGCAAAGGCTTTCGGTTATATGGCGGTGTGTCACTACTTGCTTTCGGACGGTCGGCCCGGTATAAAAAATCAAATTATTTTTTAAAACAATATTTCCCACGTGGAACTTCTATGGTCGCGAAGAAAGTCAGCGCTCCAAACATTACCAAGACTCGATTGCTGGATGCGACAGAGGCTCTCTTCATCAAGTATGGCTACGACGCCGTTCTGCTCAGGCAGATTACCGAGCGTGCCCAGGTAAACCTGGCTGCGGTGAACTACCACTTCGGGGACAAGGATTCCCTGATGCAGACCCTGCTCAAGCAGCGCCTTGAACCGCTCAACGAGCAGCGTCTGGAACTGCTCGCGCGCTGTGAGGCCGAGTCCGACGGCCCTCTGGACTGCGACACCTTGCTCGGCGTGCTGTTTGCCCCGGCCATGGGCCTGGAGCGCAGCGATCCCGCCAGCGCCAGTGGGGAAGGGCGTTCATTCATCCGTTTCCTGGGGCGGGTGTACAGCGACACGTCGCCGTTTATCCAGGAATACCTCAAGGTGCATTACCAGCCGGTGTTCCAGCGTTTCTTCGAAGCCTTTGCCCTGGCCTTGCCGGACCTGCCGCGCAATGAACTGGGCGTGCGCCTGCAATTTGCCCTCAAGGCGATTTCGGGGGTGATGGCCGGCACCGAACTGCGCCTGCTGATGAACTCCATGAGCCTGGGCCGCCCGGCCACGGATGCCGAGGTGATGGCCAAGTTAATCACGTTGGTGTCGGCGGCGATTCGCGTGCCGCAGCAAAGCCCTGAGGCGGAACATGCCTTGGCCAAGGTGTTGGATACCCAGCGCGCGATTCGTGAGCAATCTGCCGCGCCAGCGAGCAAGGCAGCGCGTTGACTCAATTCCCAGGCAAAAAAAAGCCCGCTGGGGCGGCGGGCTTGATATGCAACATTTGTAACGGATGAGGCTTCACACTACGTTCC
The DNA here is from genome assembly GCF_002269425.1 of Pseudomonas sp. NS1(2017). Classification (NCBI taxonomy): domain Bacteria; kingdom Pseudomonadati; phylum Pseudomonadota; class Gammaproteobacteria; order Pseudomonadales; family Pseudomonadaceae; genus Pseudomonas; species Pseudomonas sp. NS1(2017). Next base: position 5,459,371 of record NZ_CP022960.1, on the reverse strand, counting down.
TGGATGTGAATAAAACGTGAAAACTTTGTAAGGCAAAGTGTGAAATTCTTGAAATCTGTAAACGCGTCGGAATTATCCTTTTTTGCTCAGCGGATTCAGATTTTCCAGTGCCCGGCGCTCTTGGCCAGTCGCTGACGCATTGCATCCACATTCTGTGCCAGTTGCAATGTCAGTAATCGATAGCCATCCAGCGCGCTATACACCGGTACGTCCAGCGCCGGTTCAGCGCCGGTATGACTTGGCCGCTCCAACCGCTCTGTCACCCCCGACTTCAACGCCCGCGCCATCCCCACCAACTGCACGCGAATCTGCCGATGCTCGGCCTTCAACATCATCTGCATGCGCGACATCGCCTGCTCATCGCGCGGATCCGGTCGGGTATTGCCAAGAATCTCCAGGGTGCTGATGCACAGGCGCAGGTGTCGTTGGATCGCGTCCAACTCCGTCATGGAAATCCGCACTTCCTTAGACACGGACGGCATCAGCGAGCGCAATTGCACCATCGATGCATTCAAGCGATTGAGCTGTTTGAGGTGCTCATCATCGGTCACCGACTGGCCATTGATGATCCGGCTATAAATAGCGGCGCAATCGCGCAATGCACTGGCCAGGTTGTAGCGCCACGAATACACGGCATACAGCGGCAGGGCGAAGGAAAAGGCCAGCGCCAGCACGATACCGATCAGGATATCCACGGTGCGCCACAATCCGTCCGATACCGGATTGTCACCATGCCCGGCGACGATAAACACCGTGATCGCCGACAGCAGCGCGATATAGCCGCCCTTGCCAATGGCGTGATAGGAAAAGAACCCGCACACCACCGACATCAGCAGATAGGTCAGCAACGGCTGGCCCAGCCATGCCTGTTGCAGCACCAGCAGCAAACCGACGCTGGCGCCGATCAAGGTGCCATAAGCGCGTTCCACCGCTTTTTTGCCGATATTGCCGTGGTGCTGCAAACCGCCAATCACGATCAGCATGGTCACCGACGCCCACTCACCGTGAGGCAGGTTGATGCCGGTGGTCAGCAGGATCGTCGCCAGCAAGCCGATGGACACGCGCACGGCGTGGATCAGCTTGGCATGGCGATAGCGGCGGTACGGGTCGAGCAGTGGGCGCAACAGGCGCCGGGCAAACACAGGCAGATGCAGGTTTATCAACGACGAATCGTCCTCTAGAAAATGTAATCGGTGGTCAGGAAGCTTGAATCGCGGTTGCGCAATATGTCGCTGACCAGCGCCTTGTTGCTCTCCTGGAACTTGGTCGCCACCAGCGTGCGGATCGAGAACACGCGCAAGGCGTCATGCACCGACAGCGTGCCCTCGGCCGAGTTCTTGCGACCGTTGAACGGGAACGTGTCCGGGCCGCGCTGGCACTGGGCGTTGATATTGATCCGGCCTACTTGGTTGGCGAAGGTGTCCACCAGGCGCCCGACTTGCACGGCGTTGGTGCCGAAAATGCTCAACTGTTGGCCGAAATCGGAATCGAGCACGTAGTCGATCACCGTCTCCAGGTCGCGGTACGGCACGATCGGCACCACCGGGCCGAACTGCTCCTCGTGGTACACACGCATCTGCGGGTTCACCGGGTACAGCACCGCCGGGTAGAAGAACGACCCGCGACTTTCAGCGCCATGCTCATTCACTACCTTGGCACCGTGCTGCGCGGCATCCGCCACCAGGCCGTTGAGGTAATCCACCTTGCCGACTTCGGGCAATGGCGTCAGCGCCACGCCGTCTTCCCACGGCATGCCGGGTTTGAGCGTGGACAGCTTCTGGTTGAATTTCTCGATAAAACTATCGACCACATCCTCATGCACAAACAGGATTTTCAACGCGGTGCAGCGTTGGCCGTTGAACGACAACGAGCCGGTGAGCGCTTCGCTGACGGCATTGTCCAGGTCGACTTCAGGTAGCACGATGCCGGGATTTTTTGCGTCCAGGCCCAACGCGGCACGTAGGCGATGCGGCTTGGGATGCAGTTTCTTCAAGTCACTGGCGGCTTTATTGGTGCCGATAAACGCAAAGATATCGATCTTGCCGCTGGCCATCAGCGCGCTGACGGTTTCGCGGCCGCTGCCGTAGATCACGTTGATCACCCCGGCCGGGAAGCTGTCGCGGAACGCTTCCAGCAGTGGGCGGATCAACAGCACGCCAAGCTTGGCCGGCTTGAACACCACGGTGTTGCCCATGATCAACGCCGGGATCAGCGTGGTGAAGGTTTCGTTCAGCGGGTAGTTGTAGGGGCCCATGCACAACGCTACGCCCAGCGGCACGCGACGGATCTGGCCGAGGGTGTCCTGTTCCAGCTCGAAGCGGCTGGAGCGGCGGTCGAGTTCCTTGAGGGCATTGATGGTGTCGGTGATGTAGTCGCAGGTGCGGTCGAATTCTTTCTGCGAGTCCTTGAGGTTCTTGCCGATTTCCCACATCAGCAGCTTGACCACCGCGTCGCGCTGTTCACGCATGCGCCGTAGAAAGGCTTCGACGTGCTGGATACGTTCGGCCACGCGCATCGTCGGCCATTCACCCTGACCACGGTCATAGGCACGCACGGCGGCATCCAGAGCGGTGAGGGCGGTGTCGGCGTCCAGCAGCGGTGTGCTGCCGATATGCACACGTTCGTCGCCAAACTGCACCGGGCTTTGCACCTTGGCCAATGGGCCGTTCCACACCTGCAACTGGCCATCGACCAGATAATCACGCTGTTCAATGGGCGCTCCGAGCTTGAATGGCTCGGGAATCTCGGCGGCGGAGGCGGGAAACAGCTGGGTGAGCAGGTTGCTGGTGGTCATGTCGCTACCCCTGGAATAGTTGCAAAACATGACTAGAGAGTCACCCAACAACAGGCTCTATGGCAAGGCTTGCGCGCTTTCTTGTACGCAGCACTGCGCCTGCCGGTTAAACTGCGCGGCTTTTCAGAAGGAGTTCACATGAGTCAGTACCAGCCGGGCATTCTTGCCGCACCGGTGCCATTGCAGGCACGCCATCTGTTCTTTGCCGTGGATTCACTGGCAGCCGTGCCCGCTGCGTTGGACGCGCTGGTGCAGTTGACCGACTCGGCGGCGGTGGTCGGTTTTGGCGAGCCGCTGGTCAAAACCTTGGGCGCCCGGATTGAAGGCCTGCGCACATTCCCCACCGTCAGCGGGCCGGGCGCACATAACCCGTCAACCCAACAGGCGCTGTGGGTATGGCTGCACGGCGTGGATCGCGGTGAATTGCTGTTGCGCAGCCGTGCCTTCGAGAAGGCCCTGGCCCCAGCGTTCCGCCTGGTGCAGATGACCGAAGGCTTCCGCTACAAGACCGGTTTCGACCTCACCGACTACGAAGACGGCACCGAGAACCCCCACGACGACGCAGCCGTTGAAGCGGCCCTGACCGACAGCGGCGCCAGCTTTGCCGCGATCCAGCAGTGGCAGCACGACCTCGACGGCTTCGCGGCCTTGCCTGCGCAAGAGCGCGACCACATCATCGGCCGTCGTCATGGCGACAACGAAGAACTCGACGACGCTCCCGAGTCCGCCCACACCAAACGCACCGCCCAGGAAAGCTTCACCCCGGAAGCCTTCGTGGTGCGCCGTTCCATGCCTTGGGCCGAGAACGGCCAGGCGGGGTTGATGTTCCTCGCGTTCGGCCACTCCTTCGACGCATTTGAAGCGCAACTGCGCCGCATGAGCGGGCTGGAAGATGGGATTGTCGATGGCCTGTACCGCATCAGCACACCGTTGACCGGCGGTTACTACTGGTGCCCGCCGATCAAGGATGGGCACCTGGACCTGAGCGCGCTGGCTTAGATCACGCCGCACACCAGCCGCTCACCGCCACCGCCCAATGGCTTGGGCATGTCGGAATGGTTGTCGCCGCCGGCATGGATCATCAGCGCGTGGCCTTTGATCTGCGCCAGGCTTTTCAAGCGGGGCGCCAGCACCGGGTTGTTCGAGGTGCCGTCCATGTTCACGTACAGCGCCGGCAGGTCACCCAGGTGGCCGTCGGCGTAAGGGCCCAGGTGCTTGCCGGTCTTCTCCGGGTCGAAGTGCCCGCCGGCGGCCAGCGCCGCGACTTTCACGCCGTCTTTCACACCGGCTTCACAGCTGCCGTTTTCGTGGATATGAAAGCCATGCACGCCCATTGGCAGGGATTTGAGATCCGGGGTGAAGATCAAGCCATAGGCTGACTCACTGATGGTGATGCTACCGACGGGCTGTGGTGCGCCATCGGCACTTACCAGGTTGACCGGGACTTGCAACGAAGCCGCCTGGGCGGAGCCGACCGCGAAGACACTGAGCAGGCCGAGCAGAAGAGAGCGATTCATAAAAGCGTTCCTGAAGGTTATGGGTGTTGGGCAGTTTCAGGAATAACAACGATTGGGCTGCGCCAAACATTCCGTTGGAAAAAACATATTTTTCCAACGGAATAACCTTGGGCCATCAACTGTTCTGCATACCTATCTGTGCAAACAGCGGTGCCATCCCTGCGCCGCGACAATGGCGGCAGCCGTACACACCCAGCACCACCGGCTCCTTCACCAGCGGTTTCGGCGCCCGTTCGAACCAGGTCGGCGCCACAAAGCGGTAACCCAGACCGGGTGCCGTGGCGATGTACAGCGCGTCATCGTCACCAAGGGTGCGGCGCAGCGTCTTGATCTGTGTGCGCAGGTTGCATTCCTCCACCACCAGTTTCGGCCAGGCGATGTCGAGCAGTTCAGCTTTTTTCAGCAGTTCGCCAGGCCGCGAGGCGAGGGCGATCAGCAGTGTCAGGGCGCGGCTGCCCAGGTTCACGGGTCGTCCGTGCTTGAGCAGTTGATGGCGCTTGGGGAGCAGTCGATAAGGGCCGAAGTGAATCTCAGCGCAGCCGTCGTTTTCGAGGAGCGTTGTGGGTGAATCATTCATGTCGGTCATAGATCACCTGGAAGTTTTATATATAGCCGGCCCGCGAACTAGTCCTTTGGTTATTAGTGCAGTTGCACTAACGGGCGCGGAGGAAAGTTGCTCTCCCAGCAATAAGGCTGCTGGAGAGGAGCTATCAAACGTGATGATTAAGTCGCCGTTGTTACAAATTGAAATATCTGGGAAGTTGGGCAAAAGGCTATTAGCGAGAAATGTGAAGTCGTCGCGAAAATAAATGCCAAGCCTTGCCGCGCAGATCGTCTGTATCGCGCCTTATTGTTCAAATTCATTCTGCTCTCAGTTGTCAGGTCCGCGTAAATCGAGGGCTGCAGCGTGTCTTGAGTTTTTTCAGAAAGTTCCGTGACCCAAAAGGGATGAGTTTTTCTCAACGCCAGGTTGAGCCAAACCTTTCACAGCACCTGTGCGGAACGTTTCACAAGCTTTCACAGCGAAGGCGTTTTGATCGTGAGTAGTATGGAACCCATGCAAACCGACGGCAGTTCGAAGGCTCACTGTCTGACGTTTTGGGCTTTCACCGGTTTGCATACTTTCAGCTTGCTGTTGCGCAACTGAATAACTTCCCTATCGATGCAAGGAGATGAACATGGCTGATGTCCCACCAGTAAAAGCAGGCGGCGCCGACGACGCTATCGCGAAGATGGAAGCGACCTTCAACATGGCTATCGAGAAGTCGGCCAAGATCACCGAAATCAGCACCGCGAAAAAAGCGGAGCTCGACGCCACCAAACAGCGTCCGCAGAACTGATTCGCCAAACGGGCGGCGCCGGCGCTGCCCGTTTACCCTCTGATGCTTGACCCCGTTGCACATGCTCAAGGGGGCAAACCCAACCATGACAGCCTTGATTTCCTTGGGGCCGGTCGCCGCTACTGGCGCACCGACCTTGACCGTGACCGGTGGTTTGCACCAGGGCAGTTCCCTGGTGCTCGACCAGCCGGTCTACACCCTCGGCGCCGACCTGGCGGCCGATTTGGTACTCACTGATCCCGGTATTGCCGGCCTGCACCTGCGCCTTCGGTTTGAAGGCGACCAAGTGGCGGTCGAAGCGCTGGGCGGTGATGTGCTGCTCGCCGGCAATGTGCGCATTCCCCACGGCAGCGGCCATCGCGCGCGTCTGCCGCTGCAACTGCGGATCGGCACGGCGGCTGTGAGTCTGGCTGTGCCTGGTGGAGCTGAAAAACCATCGGACGCCCCACGCAAAATCACCCCGTGGATTGTCGCGACCGTCCTGCTGTTTATCTGTGCAGGCGCGCTGGCGGTTCGTAGCGAAGCGCCACTGGTGCCCGCAACGGTCGTGGCCGACGAGGTTGCGCCGCTGAAAAAACCGTCCCGCGAGCAAGCCAAGGCCTGGTTGGAGCAGCAGCTACAAACCGCCCGCTTGGACACCGTCAAAGTCAGCGACAGCAATGGCCAGCTCAGCGCCACCGGCACCTTTGAACAGTCGCAAAAGCCACAGTGGCTGGCGTTGCAGCAGGCGTTCGATCAGCGCTACGGCCAGCAGATCGTGCTCAACCCGCGTGTGACGGCCCGCGCCGATGCCGCCGCGCCGCGCGTGCGCTTCCAGGCCGTGTGGTTCGGTGCCCAGCCCTACGTGATCAACGACAGCGGCAAGCGCCTGTACCCCGGCGCAGCCCTGGCGGACAACTGGGTGCTGGAACGCATCGAAAACAACCAAGTGGTCCTCGCCCGTGGCGAGGAGCGCTTCACCTTCACCCTATGAAAACACACCGCCTCCCTGTAGGAGCGAGCTTGCTCGCGAAAAACGCCCAGCCAACCCGTTCATTCTGAATGGCTGCGTCAGCGTTGACGACCTTCGCGAGCAAGCTCGCTCCTACAGTGTTTCTGCGAGTCCTTCCATGAAAGTCGAACCCCGCCCGTTGATTCCCAGTGATGTACGCAGTGCGCCGGTCGAAGCGGTTCGCCCGGTCAACTCGCGTCAGGCCACCGCCTTCGAAGCGGTGCTCAAGACCCGCAAGACCCAGACCCGCCGATCCCTGCGCAGTGACCTCGAAGCGCTCACCGCCGCCGCCGGCGTCGACTCGTTGCTGTTCGGCGGCGCGCGTTCGCTGGAGTTGCTGGAGCATGTGATGGAACACATCCTGCCCGGCCTGGACGCCGAGCCACACATCAAGGCATTGGCCGTCGAGCTGATCGGCGAAGAGATCGAGATGCGCCGCAACCTCGAACAGCAACGCTCGGAGGTGCATACCTGATGGCCCGCGAAAACGACGACGCCGTGCAACTGCTCAAAGGTATTGGTGAACTGTATCGGCGTAACGGCCAGTCCCAGCGCGCCCTGGTGATGCTGCTGATTGCCGTCAGCGTCGCACCCCACGACGGTGTGTTGCTGCGTTCGCTGGTGCTGGCGTTCACCGACAGCGGCGACGCCGCCCGCGCCTTGAGTGCCCTGGACCGCCTGGTGGCGCTGGAAGGCGAATCTGCCAGCCTGTTGCTGCTGCGCGCCCGCGCCTTGTGGTACGGCGAGCGCAAGGACGAAGCGCGCCAATGCTTCAAACGCTACCTGGCCGCACGCAGGGCCGGCGCATGAGTGCACTCAACCGCCTGAACAACCTGGCACGCCTCGCTGCGCAGCGCACCGATGTGATCATCGTCGCGTTCATGCTGATGGCGATCGTGATGATGATCATCCCGCTGCCCACCTACCTGGTGGATGCGTTGATCGGCCTTAACATCGCCCTGAGCATACTGATCCTGATCGTAGCGTTCTACATCGGCCATTCGGTGGAATTTTCCGCGCTGCCGCCGCTGATCCTGTTGAGCACGCTGTTCCGGTTGTCACTGTCGATCACCACCACGCGTTTGATCCTGCTGCACGGCGACGCTGGCCATATCGTCAAGGCCTTCGGTGACTTTGTGATTGCCGGGCAAGTGGTGGTGGGCATGGTGGTGTTCCTGATCATCACCGTGGCGCAGTTCGTGGTGATCACCAAGGGCGCCGAGCGCGTGGCGGAAGTGGCCGCGCGTTTCACTTTGGACGCGATGCCCGGCAAACAGATGAGCATCGACAACGACCTACGCAACGGCGATATCGACCAGGCTGAAGCCCGGCGCCGCCGCTCGCGCCTGGAGCGTGAAAGCCAGATGTTCGGCGCGATGGACGGCGCCATGAAGTTCGTCAAAGGCGATGCCATCGCCGGCCTGGTGATCCTTGCGGTCAACCTGCTCGGCGGCATGTTGATCGGCATGATCGAGCGCGACATGCCCTTCGGCGTGGCGGTGCACACCTACTCGTTGCTGACCGTGGGTGACGGCCTGATCGCGCAGATTCCGGCGCTGCTGATTTCCGTGGCGGCGGGCACTGTGGTCACCCGCGTCAACAGCGACGGCGAAGCGGGGGACCTGGGCAGCGAGATCATCAAGCAACTGGGCGCCAGTTACCGGGCGCTGGGCTTGACCGCGTTGATCATGATTGGCGTGAGCCTGCTGCCGGGGTTTCCGACCTGGGTGTTCCTCGGTCTGTCCCTGGTGTTTGGCGGCGCGGCGTTGATGATGTATCGCCGCCATCACCGGCAGCCTGAGCTGGAAGTGCTGGTCGAGGCACCGGAACCCGAGGTCGAAGTGCAGGCCGAACTGGATGACAACCTGCTGCCCGATACCCGGGTGCTGCTGACCCTTGGCAGCGGCGTGTCCCAGAGCGCGCCGCGCCAACTGCTGCGCCAGCGCGTCGAAACGCTGTGCCACGATTTACGTACCGAACTCGGCGTGGACATGCCGGTGCCGGGCATCTACATGGAGGCCAAGGCCACGCCGGGCAGTTTCCGTGTGTCCCTGGAAGGCGTGCCGGTGAGCGAAGGCGAATTGCCGATCAACTGCCTGCTGGTGCAGGACGATCCGGTGCATGTGCAGTTGCTGGACATCGCCACCGTGCAGGCCGATTCACCCCTCAATGGCCGCAGCGCCCACTGGGTCGAACGCCAGCACGAAGACACCCTGCGCAACGCCGGCATCGGCTTCCTGCTGCCCGACGAAGTATTGCGCGGCGTGCTGGAACGTAGCCTGCGTCGCTATGCCGCCGACTTCCTCGGCATCCAGGAAACCCGCCTACTGCTGGAGCGCACGGAGGCCACCTACGGTGAACTGGTCAAGGAAGCCTTGCGCCTGGTGCCGTTGCAACGGGTGGCTGAAACCCTACGCCTGTTGGTTGGCGAAGGTGTATCGATCCGCAACCAGCGCGCCTTGCTCGAAGCCATGGTGGAGTGGGGCGCCCGCGAAACCGACGCCGGGCGCCTGGCCGAACACTTGCGTGCCGCGCTGGCACGGCAGATCAGCCATCAATACGCCGACCGCAACCGGGTGATCGGTGCGCTGGTGCTGGCGCCTGGCCTGGAAGACCAATTGCGTGCATCCCTGCGTCGCCAGGAGCCGCAGCGCGAATTGATCCCCGAAGAAGTCAGCCGCGCCTTGCTCGCCCAACTGCGCCAGGCCTGTGACAACACTCGCGAAGTCAACAGCGCGGTGTTGCTGGTGCACCCGGAACTGCGCCGCAGCCTGCGCCGCCTGGTACTGCGCGGTGAGCTGGAGCTGGCGGTGCTGTCGTTCCGTGAGCTGGCCACCGAGTACAACCTGCAAGCGCTGGTGACCATCAGCCTTACCGAAATCACCAACCGCCGCGCGCCTGCCGCGGCTTCCGTCACCCCCCTGGCGTCCGCCTCATGATGCGTTTTTGTGTGCTGTTGCTGAGTGTTTTGTCGTGCGTGAGCCAGGCTCAGGAAATCGCGGCGGGTGCCGGGGGCTCGATTGCCCTGGCCTCCGGTGAAGGGCGCATCCTGCATTTTGTCGCGCCGGTGGATTCGGTGCTGGTAGCCGAACCGAATGTGGCCGACCTGCAAGTGGTGTCGCCGGGCACGATCTATATCTTCGGCAAAGCGCCGGGCAACACCAGCCTGATTGCCCTGGGCAGTGACGGCAAACAACTGGCGAGCCTGACCCTGGCCGTGAGCAGTGGCAGCCAGGCGGTGAGCACGCCGATGCAGGCGCTGCACCCCGGTAACGGCGCACAGATCAGCGGCGCCGGTAACCGCCTGGTCGCCAAGGGCACCCTGGGTTCGGTGGCGGAGGCGACCGACCTGAATGCCTTGCTCAACCCCCAGGGGCAAGGCTTCCAGAGCGCGATCAACACCACCGAATACGCAGGCTCCGCCCAAGTGAACCTGCGTGTGCGTTTTGCCGAGGTGTCGCGCTCCGAGCTGCTGCACTACGGCGTGAACTGGAACGCCATGTTCAACAACGGCACGTTTTCCTTCGGCCTGATCACCGGCGGACCATTGGCCGCCGCCACGGCAGGTGGCTTGGCAGCAGCGGGTGCCGGTTCAGGCAATGTGAATATCGACGGCATGCTCGATGCGTTGCAGGCCAACGGCGTGTTGCAGATTCTGGCTGAACCGAACATCACCGCCATGACCGGCCAGACCGCCAGCTTCCTTGCGGGTGGCGAAGTGGCGATCCCGGTGCCGGTCAACCGTGACCTGGTGGGCATCGAGTACAAGTCGTTCGGCGTGTCGTTGCTGTTCAACCCGACCCTGCTGCCCAACGGCCGCATCGCCTTGCAAGTGCGTCCGGAAGTCAGCAGCGTGGTCAGCGGTGGCACTGTGGATTTCGGCAACTTCCACGTGCCGTCCTTCAGCGTGCGCCGCGCCGATACGCGGGTGGAGGTCGGCAGCGGGCAGACCTTCGCCATCGCCGGGCTGTTCCAGCGTGAAAGCAGCCAGGACATCGAGAAACTGCCACTGCTGGGCGACCTGCCGATCCTCGGCAACCTGTTCCGCTCCAAGCGCTTCCAGCGCAATGAAACCGAACTGGTGATTCTCATCACGCCGTACCTGGTGGAACCGGTACGCGGTCGCACCCTCGCCACGCCCCTCGACGCGCAACCGGCTACCGCAGCGGCCACCGGACCGCGTAGCGGCGGGGCGTTCGGTTTCTACATGAATTGATCAGGGGGACTGCCATGACTGCTTTACGCGTATTGATGCTGTTGCCCCTGGCGCTGATGGGTTGCCAGACCCACCTGGCGCCCACTTACTACTCATCCGAGTACCGCGCGGATGGCTTGCCGACCCAATGCCAGCAACCACCGGCAACGGACACCATCGGGCTGGGCGAGGATTTCAAACCGACCCTGGCGTTGGGCTGCGCGAATAACCTGAACCTGATGCAGATGGTCGAGCGCAAGCAAGACCTGACCCAAGGCCGCACGACCGGCCCGGTGATGGCCGCGCCCGTCGGCCGAGCCGCCCAGGTCTACATCGAAGGTTTCGACCGCGAGCAATTGCAGCGGCGCAAGGATCAGCAAGAGGCCAAGGCTGGCGCCGCGGGAGGCCAGCAATGAACCGCTTATCGCGGGTCTACCAACCCCAACTCCCGAGCCTGCGCCACCGGGTCACTGATGGCTTTGATGCGCTTGGCTTCCGTCACCAACCGTGCACGTTCGGCAGCTGGAATGTCATCCAGCGGCAACCCCGTCACCCGCTGCTCATACCCCGCCAACACCATCACCAACAACTCATTACGCTGGTGCCGTGGCAAGGCGCGGGGCGACTGCGCGACCGGTGTGATGGTCTCCAACGCCTGTTGCGACTGCCCGCCCAGCGCATACGCCAAGGCGAGGTTGCAGCGGTTGTCGAGGTCGTCGGGCTTGAGGCTCAGGCTCTTGGCGAACGCCGTTTGCGCTGCAGCGGCCTGGCCATTGAGGATCTGCGCCACACCCAGGCGGGTGTACGCCACTGGCAACCCGCCAATCTCCGTCGCCTGGCCCAGGGCAGTGACGGCACGCTGGGTTTTTCCCAATTGGAGCTGCGCGGTGCCCAGGCCGAGCAGCGCGTCAGCGTTACGCGCATCGAACCCCAGGGCTTGCTGGAAAGCCCGCTCGGCGCCCAGCGCGTCCTTGGCGTCGAGCCTGGCCTGGCCGAGCTTGAGCCACAATTCGATGCCGGCACCGGGTTGCTGCGCCGCACGCTCGTACAGCGCGGCCGCACTGGCGTAGTCGCCGCGCTTGCTCAGGTCATCGGCCAGTTGCAACGACTTGTCGGAATCGGTCGCGGGCTTGCTGGCGCAGGCGGCCAGCAACAGGGTACTGGCGAGCAGAAAAATCTTGGACATCGTCACAACTCGTCTGGCGAAGGCGGACGCCATGTAAGCATATTTTTGCTGGCTGTCCTATGCCTGTTCGGCAGCCGTTTTGCCAACGCCGCCGAAGAACCAGCGTGGTTTTCCCAGCCCTATGCCTACGTGCTGGTGGACCAGGATGTGCGCAGCGCCCTGGAAGAATTCGGCCACAACCTCGATGTGCCCCTGGTGCTCTCAGACAAGGTGCGCGGCAAAGCCCGCAGCACGATTCGCGGCGCCACCGCCGGCGAGTTCCTGCAGACCCTGTGCAGCACCAACGGCCTCACCTGGTACTTCGACGGCAACCTGCTGTACCTCAATGCCAGCGATGAAATCAGCACCAAGCTATTCAAGGCCAACGCCCTGGACCTCGACCAGTTGCAGGCCTACCTCAGCAACCTCGATGTGTTCGGCCAGCAACTGTCCATGCGCAATGGCCCCGAGGGCGATGAAGTGTTCGTGTCCGGACCACCGCCGTACCTGGCGTTGGTGCAGCAGCATGTGGATCACCTGCAACCCAAGGTCGTGGCCGCCCCGGTGGCGCGCGAGCGCGGGGTGCGGGTGTTCCGTGGCGCGCAAGTCAGTACCGAAACCCCAACCCAGTAAAGGAGCAGCACCATGTCCGTAACAGCCGTAGACAGCAATCTCGCCCCGGGTGGCGCCAGCCCTGAAGCCAAGTTCAATGCCGCGGTGGACAACGCCAAGGCCGCCGACAAACCCAACGAAACCGATGACCCCAAGTTCACCGATGCGTTGATCACCCAGGCGGTCACCATCGGCGGTCAGTTCATCATCATGCCGAAGATGCAGGAACTGCTGAACGACGCCATGTCCGATGACGACGAAGAGTAGGAAACCCCTATGACTATCAGTCTCGCCGCCGGCGCTTCGGCGCTGCCGCCGTCTGCCGGCGCGGGGCCCGCCGGGGCCTCGCAGAACCTGTTCGAGCACATGGCCAACACCGCCAAGGGCATGCCCGAAGGCGCCAGCCCGCACCAGATTGGCTCGGGCCTGATGGAGCGCATGAACAGTTTCATCGACCGCACGCGGGCGTTTTCCGAGCGCGCCGACCTGCTCACCAACAACCCGTCGGCGCCGCCACCGGCATCGGCCGAGATCCGCACCGCCAGCGCTTCGCCTCAAGGCGAGCCGGGGAAAAAGGTCGGCGAACAGCAGGTCGACCAGATCGTCCACTCCCTGGGCAAGATGTTCGATTACTCCATCGAAACCCAGATGGTGGTGCGCGGTGCGACGCAGATTTCCGGTTCCGCCAACACACTGCTCAAGGGCCAATAACGCCATGCCAAGCCCCAACCGCGCCTTGCGCCTGCTGCTGATCGGCCTGCTCGCCAGCCTGTTGCAAGCCTGCAACACCGACCTCTACACCAACCTCAGCGAGCGCGACGCCAACGCCATGGTCGCGGTGCTGCTGCGCGGTGGCATCCCGGCGGAGCGCAAGGCCCAGGACAACGGCCAGCTCAAGGTGGTGGTCGATGAGTCACGCTTTGCCGAAGCCATGACCTTGCTCGACAACGCCGGCCTGCCGCAACAGAGCTTTTCCAACATGGGCGAGGTGTTCAAGGGCAATGGCCTGGTGTCGTCGCCGGTGCAGGAGCGGGCGCAGATGATCTTTGCGCTGAGCGAAGAACTGTCGCACTCGGTGTCGCAGATCGACGGCATCGTCGCCGCCCGCGTGCACGTGGTGCTGCCGGACAACGACTTGCTCAAACGGGTGATTTCGCCGTCATCGGCCTCGGTGCTGGTGCGTTACGACCCAGGCACCGACATCAATACGCTGATCCCGCAGATCAAGACTCTGGTCGCCAACGGTATTTCCGGGCTGAACTATGACGGCGTTTCAGTAACGGCAATCAAGGCCGCCGTGGCGATCAGCAATAACCCGGCACAGCCGCGCCTGGCCCGCTTCATGGGTCTGTGGCTGCTGGAAGACAACCTGCCCCAGGCGCGGCTGATGTTCGGTGCGCTTTTATTGATCGCGCTCGGCGCCTTGGGGGTGCTGGCCCGTCAGCAATGGGCGCGTCGCCAGTCCCAGGCGCTGTATGTGCTCAAGGAGGGTGAATGAGTCTGTTCGAACGCTGGCAGGGGCTGGTCGCCGAGCCGTTGCAGTTCGTGCGTGGGCCGAGCCTGGGCGCGTGTTTTGCCGATGAGTTGCCCGACGCCGTGCTGCAGGCGATGCACGGCCAGCCGCGTTTTCGCCAGCGTCTGGAGCAGTTGCTGGTCAGCCATTACCAATTGGCGCCCATGGACCAGTTGGTCACGCCCTTGGCAGCGGACCTGTCGGTATTGCTGCTGTCACCCGCGCAGTTCGCCCGCTTGCCGAGGCTGTGCGGGGCGATTTGGCATGCCGCGACCTTGAGCCGAGAGATCCGCCGCGAGGTGGTCAATGAGCTGCGCGAAGGCCTGGGTGCTGAAGTCTTTGTCTCAGCCCTGGCCCTGCGCCAACTCGGCGGCGCTGCGGATTTGCTGCGCGATCCCAGCGAATTGATCGAGGCCATCGACCGCGACGGCCAAGGCTGTGTCGCCGCCTGGCTGCACGCCCAGCATGCCGATTGGCAGGGCTGGTTGCGTTTGCGCTTTGCCTTCCCCCAGGGCCATAGCGCCCGAGTGCCGCGTGACCTGGAAATCGTCCAGGCCGCCGCCGCGTGCCTGCTGGCCGAGGAGATGACGTCATGAGTGAGCTACCGAGTCGCCCCACTGCACGCATTCTGCGCGCCGAAGATGCCGCGTTATGGAGCGACGGATTTGCCTTCCTGCAAGCGGCCAAGCACCAGGCCGAGCAGATCAAGGCCGACAGCGAGCAATGGCTGAGCAGCGCCCGCGCCGAAGGCTTCGAAAGCGCCCGCCAAGCCGGGGCCGAACAGGTCGCGCAATTGCTGCTGCACACCCAGTCCCAGGTGCAGCATTACTTGAGCAGCCTGGAAGCCTCCCTGGCCGACCTGGCCTTGGGCATCGTGCGTGAAGTACTGGGTGAGCTGGACAACGCCGACCGCGTGGTGCGCAGTACCCGTCAGGCCTTGAGCGCGTTTCGCCAGGACCAGGCGCTGACCCTGTGGGTGCCGCCAGCGGAGGTCGATGCGTTGCGTCAACGCCTCAAGCTGGAAGGGCTGGCAATTGCGGTGGACGCGGATGAGCAACTGAGCGCCGGCCAGGCTCGCCTGAACAGCCCGGCCGGCTCGGTAGAGTTGGGCCTCGAAGCCCAATTGCAAAACCTGCGACGCAGCCTGTTGCCCTTCGCCGAAGAGGGCGTGGCATGAACCTGGAACAGTTGCTGCCACGTCTCTCTGGGCGCCTGGCCCAGGCCCGCTTGCGCCCCATGCACGGCACGGTGTTGAGCATTCGTGGTGTATTGCTGCGGGCCAGTGTGGCCGGCGCGAGCATCGGTGAACTGTGCCAACTGCGTGATCCCGGCAGCGCTCGCAGCCTGAGCGCCGAGGTGATCGGCTTTGACGGTGACGAGGCGATCCTGTCGCCCATCGGCTCCATGGAAGGGCTGTCCACCCGCACTCAGATCACCGCCACCGGCGAAACCCTGGGCGTGGCGGTGGGTGATGCACAGCTGGGGAGGGTGATCAGCCCCATGGGCGATTTTCTCGACGGTGACGGCCTCCCGCCGACCGTGGCCCTGCAGCATTACCCGCTGCACGCCGAACCCCCGGCACCGTTTTCCCGGCAGTTGATCGTGCGTTCCATGGCGCTGGGCATTCGTTCCATCGACGGCCTGCTGACCCTGGCCCAGGGCCAACGCATGGGTATCTTTGGTGAGCCTGGCGTGGGCAAGTCATCGTTGCTGGCCAGCATCATTCGCAACAGCGAAGCCGATGTGATCGTGATCGGCCTGATCGGCGAGCGGGGCAGGGAAGTGCGCGAGTTGCTCGATGTGCAGCTCGACGCCCAGGCCCGTGCGCGCACCGTGGCGGTGGTCGCCACCTCGGACCGCCCGGCGGCCGAGCGGGTGCGCGCGGCGTTTGTCGCCACGACCCTCGCCGAATACCACCGCGACCAGGGCCGCAATGTGTTGCTGCTGATGGACAGCCTGACCCGCTTTGCCCGTGCCCAGCGCGAGATCGGCCTGGCCGTGGGCGAACCGCCGACACGGCGTGGCTATCCGCCGTCGTTCTTCTCTGCTTTACCGCGCCTGCTGGAACGCGCCGGCCCCGGCCCCACCGGCAGCATCACTGCGTTGTACACGGTGCTTACCGAGGGTGATGCGGCCAGTGACCCGGTGGCCGAGGAAGCCCGTTCGATCCTCGACGGGCACATCGCTCTCAGCGCCGAACTGGCCCAGCGCAACTACTTCCCGGCGGTGGATGTGTTGCGCAGCCGCAGCCGTTTGATGGAGCAGGTGGCCGGTGAAGAACACAAGCGTCTGGCCATGCGCATTCGCGAATTGATGGCGCGGTATGGCGAGATCGAAATGCTGATCCGCGTCGGCGAATACTCCGCCGGCAGCGACCCCCTGGCCGACGAAGCGATCAACCGCCACGCCGCCATCGAAGCCTTCCTGCGCCAGAACGCAGGCGAGCCGAGCAACCTGGAACAGACCCTGGCCCATATGCGCCGGGTGTTGGCATGAGACGACTATGTGTGGCGAGCGCGCTTGTTGTGGCGAGCGGGCTTCCTGTGGCGAGCGGGCTTGCCCCGCGTTGGGCTGCGAAGCAGCCCCAAAACCAGGCACTGAGTTTTATCTGGAGGACCGTGGTGAATGTAAGAGGGGGCTGCTTCGCACCCCAACGCAGGGCAAGCCTGCTCGCCACAACAAGCCTGCTCACCACAACAGAGAGTGTACGTAACGGCATGAAAATGGAGTCTGCCCAATGAAAACCGAGCAACTGCGCACCCTGCAAACCCTGCGGGTCTTGCGTGAACAACGCGCCGCCAGTCAACTGGCCGCCCAGCAACAACGCTGCGAACAGACCCACGGCGTGCTCACCGATGCCAAGGAGCAACTGCGCCTGCACCGTGAAGCCATCGCCGAGGAAGCGCGACAGGTGTATGCCTCGCTCACCGAAGGCCTGTCGGTGGCCAGTTGGCAGGCGGCTCAGGATCGGTTGCGCGGCCTGTCGGATGACCAGCAGCAACTGGAAAACGACGTGACCCACGTGTCCACCACGCTTGAAAGCCAGGAGCGCGAGCGCGACCTGTTCCGCCAGGAACGGCTGAGCCGCCAGCGTCAATCCGACGCCTGGCAAAGCTTGCTGGAAGGCCGTGAGAGCGATGAGCGCCGGGTTGGCGAGCTGCGTGACGAAGGCGTCGGCACATGATTGCAGCCCTTGCCGACCCGTTGTCGCCCTGGCTGACCCATTTCGACCCAGCGTTGCTGGCCCTGCATAACGCGTTGCACCGCCGTTGCCGTCCTTGGCAGGGCCGTTGCGCCGGGCAGGAACTGCGCGTGAGCTGGGCCACCGAACCTCAAGCCCTCACTTCACCGCGTGACGTGCTGCTGTTACTCGGTCGCGCACCCGCGCGCCTGCGGTTGTCCGCCGCAGCGATGGAGCAGTTGTTGCTGCCGCTGGCGCTGTCATTCGATGTGCAGCCGTTGCCCGCACTGCCGCGTTCGCTGTTGCTGGAACTGGCGCTGCTCGACCTGATCGAGACCCTGGAGCCGCTGCTCGGTCACCCCGTGCAGTTGCTCGATGCGGGCGAAGGCCAAGACCCCTTTGTCGTGCACGTGGCGCTGGAGCTGACTTTCGCCAACCAGCCACCAATGAGCGCCCAACTGGACCTGAGCGAAAGCGCCGCCGTGCGGGTGGCGCAGTTGCTGACGCAGTACGCCCAGCCCGAGCCCGACCCGTTGCTGGCCCTGCACCAGACCTTGACGGTGGTGGCGGGGCGACAGTGGCTGAGCCTCGGCGAACTGCGCAGCCTGCGCCCCGGCGATGTGCTGATGCTGGAGCAAGGCCCCGGCCTGCTGCTCGACCTCGACGGCCGCCTGCAGGCGCGCTGCCAATTCCAGGGTGAAGTCCTGCGCCTGCAGGACGCCTTGAAAGCCCCCTTTGTGGAACCGGAGAACCCCATGACTGATGTTGATGCCGCCGCGGTGCTGGATGACCTGCCGTTGAAACTGGTGTGCCAGGTCGGCACGCTGGAACTGACCCTGGCGCAATTGCGCGAATTGGGCGCGGGCAGCCTGTTGCAGCTCAATACGCCGGGCGTGGACAGCGTCGACCTGATGATCAACGGCCGCCGCGTCGGCCAGGGCCAACTGGTGAAAATCGGTGACGGCCTGGGCGTGCGCCTGCTGAGTTTCGCCACCCCATGACCGGTTATCAGCCGAACCTGATCGAGATCATCCTGGTCGTTGCGACGATCGGGCTGATCCCGTTGGCGGTGGTGACACTCACCGGTTTCATGAAGATCTCGGTGGTGCTGTTCCTGATCCGCAACGCCCTGGGCGTGCAACAGACCCCGCCGAACCTGGTGCTGTACGGCATTGCGCTGATCCTGTCGGTGTACGTGACCACGCCGTTGATTGGCGACATGTACCGGCAAGTGGAGGGGCGCGACCTCAACATCGAGCATGTCGAGCAACTCAAGGATCTGGGGGACGCCTTGCGCCCGCCGTTGCAGGCGCACCTGAAGCGCTTTGCGAATGAATCCGAGCGCGGCTTTTTCGTGCAGGCCACCGAGACTATCTGGTCGCCGCAAGCCCGTGCCGACCTGCGCGATGATGACCTGGTGGTGCTGATTCCGGCGTTCGTCAGTTCGGAACTGACCCGCGCCTTCGAGATCGGCTTTCTGTTGTACATCCCGTTCCTGGTGGTGGACTTGCTGGTGTCCAACGTGCTGATGGCCATGGGCATGTCGATGGTCTCGCCGAACCTGATCTCCATTCCGCTGAAGATCTTTTTATTCGTGTCCCTGAGCGGCTGGTCGCGCTTGATGCACGGTTTGATTCTGAGTTACGGCTAACCCTTGTAGGAGCGAGCTTGCTCGCGAAGATCGTTAACGATAACGCGGGCGTCCCGAGTGGGCGCGGTGTCCTTGGGTTTTTCGCGAGCAAGCTCGCTCCTACAGGGGGCATTGAGGGGGAATGATGGGCCAGGACGTGTTTTTGTCATTGATGAAACAGGCACTGATGACCGTGCTGATGCTCTCCGCGCCGGCGTTGGGGGTGGCGATTATCGTGGGCTTGAGCGTGGGCCTGTTCCAGGCGCTGACGCAGATCCAGGACCAGACGCTACCGCAGGTGGTGAAGCTGGTGGCGGTGTTGCTGACCATCGTGTTCCTCGGCCCGGTCCTCGCCGGGCAGGTGGCGGAACTCGGTGGCCAGGTGCTGGACAACTTCCCGATGTGGACGCGCTGACCGCCCATGGATGCCAGCCTGACCGCGCAGTTCCTGGAGGTCGCCTACCCGGTGATCAGCTCCGCCTCGCTCGCCGCCTGCCGCGCCATGGGCGTGGTGGTGATCACCCCGGCGTTCAACCGCCTCGGCCTCACCGGCATGATTCGCGGCTGCGTGGCCGTGGCCATTTCCATCCCGATGTTCTTCCCGGTGTTCGAAGCGCTGACCGCGATGCCCGAACACGGCAGTGTGTTTATCGCCGGGTTGCTGATCAAGGAATTCCTCATTGGCATTTTGATCGGCCTGCTGTTCGGCATTCCGTTCTGGGCCGCTGAAGTGGCGGGGGAATTGATCGACCTGCAGCGCGGCTCGACCATGGCGCAACTGGTGGACCCGTTGTCGTCCGGGGAGTCCAGCGTGATGGCGACGCTGCTCACGGTGATGCTGATCACGCTGTTTTTCATGTCCGGGGGGTTCATCCTGATGGTCGACGGGTATTACCACAGCTACCAACTCTGGCCGGTCACCTCGTTTACGCCGGTATTTGCCAGTTCGGCATTGCTGGCGGTGTTGTCGATCCTTGATCAGATCATGCGCGTCGGCGTGCTGATGGTCTCGCCGTTGTTGATCGCGCTGCTGGTGACGGACCTGATGCTCGCCTACCTGTCACGCATGGCGCCGAACCTGCACATCTTCGACCTGTCGTTGCCGGTGAAGAACCTGTTCTTCACGATCCTGATGGTGATCTACATTGGCTTCCTGATCCCCATGATGCTTGACCAATTGGCGGAGTTTCGCGGCACCGTCGAACTGCTCAAGACCCTGGCCGGCATGGAGTAGCCCATGGCCGATACCAGCGAAGAGAAATCCCAGCCGGCCACGGACAAGAAGCTCCAGGACGCGCGCAAGAAAGGCCAGGTCGCCAAGAGCCAGGACCTGGTGTCGGGCATGGTCATCCTGTTCTGCACGCTGTGCATCTCGATTCTCGCGCCCCGGGCCAAGGCCCAGGTCACGGCGCTGATCGACCTCACCGCGCAGATCTACATCGAGCCGTTCGCCACGGTGTGGCCACGGGTGCTCGACCATGCCGAGCAACTGGTGATCGGCATCACCTTGCCGGTGATGGCGGTGACCACCGGCGTGGTGATCCTGACCAACATCATCACCATGCGCGGCTTTGTGTTCTCCACCGACCCGATCAAGCCCGAGTTCAAGCGCATCAACCCGGCGGAGGGCATGAAGAAGATCTTTGCCCTGCGCAACCTGGTGGAGTTCATCAAGGGCCTGATCAAGGTGCATGTGTTGGCGATCGCGTTCTACGTGGTCGGCAAGCATGCGTTGCAGGCCTTGATGGAGTCGTCACGCTGCGGTGCCGAGTGCATGGAGTCGACGTTTTTCCTGGTACTCAAGCCGCTGGTATTCACCGTGCTCTGCGCGTTCATTCTGGTGGGCGGGGTGGACGTGATGATGCAGCGCTGGCTGTTCGGCCGCGACATGAAGATGACCCGCAGCGAGACCAAGCGCGAACGCAAGGACATCGACGGCGACCCGCTGATCAAGAGCGAGCGCCGGCGCCAGCGCAACGAGATGCAGGCCTTGGCCACCAAGCTGGGTTTGAACCGCGCCTCGATGATGATCGGCACCACCGACGGCTGGGTGATTGGCGTGCGTTACGTGCGTGGGGAAACCCCGGTGCCGGTGATCGTCTGCCGGGCCTCGCCGGAAGAGGCGTTGTTGATGTTGCAGGAGGCCTATGACCTGGGCATTCCCCATGCGCCGGACAAGGGCCTGGCGGCGGAGATTGCCCGCAAAACCGTGCCCGGCGACCCGGTGCCGGATGCGTCGTTCCAGGCGGTGGCGGATTGGTTGGTGGCCGCGCGGTTGATTTAGGCAGTGGCCGGGCTACGCTTGTTGAACGCTTTTGTTACAGAGGAAGTATCTGCTCGGCAGGAGCTGAGGTTGTATCTGTCAGCGTAATGAACGGTGGGGTCGACGGGAGGTTGCCGTTGCTCCGCCTCCAGCGCTCAAGGGAGTTTCACCATGACAGATACAAACCGTGAATTGATTCAGCAATGGGCTGACCTCTGGTCTGGCCCCTCCAAAGCCGATTTTCTCGGGATTTTTTCGACGTCATGCCTCTATGAAGATGTTGCTGCAGGGAAAATCATGCGAGGAAAGACTGAACTGGGTGACTTCTTCAAACTGATCAAAGTGGCGTTCCCCGATTTTACAGTGATCACTGATTTGATCTGTCTCTGCGAACACGGCGGTACCATACAGTGGCATATGAAGGGTACGCATGAAGGTGAGTTGTTTGGACACAAAGCCACCCACAAAAAGATTTTGGTACATGGCGCCTGTGTCATCCGAATCAAGCGCAATAAACTGATCAAGTGCACGGATTACTACGACATGAAAACGTTGTACCGGCAGTTGGGTTTTGACAAAAACTGACGGTTTCCAAAGCCGGGCCCCATGCAGCAGGGCCCGGTGTGTCGGGCTTCAGGGCTTGTCTACATCGTGGTATTCCCCGCCATACCCGTCGCCGACCCGCCAGATGATGTCGTGGTTATCGTTGGTCCACTCCGACGGTTTCAGCGAATACTTGTAGTCTTCCGAATTGCGGTTATTGCCATCGCCGATGTAATCCGGGTGATCACGCCGATGATCGCCGCCACGGATACTCGACCGCGCATCCCATTCTTCCTTGCGGAAATCAAAGATGCTCTGGTCCTTCGGCGCATCACGCTGGCCCCAGTCGGACAGGTAGGTCTGCAGCCATACATAGGCTTCATCGCCATTGGGCTTGAGCAAACCATCCTGCTTAAAGTCCTGGATCTGGTCCCAGTTCTGCATCGAAATCTTGTGCAACTTGTGCGACTGCACAGTGCTGAGAATTGCGCCGACAAACGACAACGCGCCGGAAATCAGGAAGCCCACAGGCCCGAGGAACGGGATGATGCGCCCCGTGACGCCGAGGGTGGTAAGCACACCGCCGCCGGCCGCGACCAGGCTGCTCACGCCACCGGCCATCGACAATGAACCGGACGCGATTTTCACCGGGTCTTTTTCGCGCACGCCATCACGCAGGGTGAAGGCCGCCTGCACCACACTGATCACGCCACCGGCCACGTCGGTGGCCATGCCGATCACCTTGATCGCACTGCTGGCGAACTTGGCGCCAAAACCGGCACCGGCCACGCCGCCACGGCTGGCGATGCCTTTTTCGATGCCTTCCTGGACCTTCTTCGCGCCTTCATCGCTCCAGCCGCCGCTGTTGAGCACCTTGCCGACATCTTTGCCGTCGTCCATGGCCTGGTCGACGATCTCGAAGTACTTCTTCTGCACGGCTTCGGCGTCCTTGGGCAGGGCGTGGTAACCCTCGCCGGGCTTGGCCCACAGGTCGGGCAGCGAGCGGTCGAAGCCCATCAGTTTGTAGGCGTTGGTGCCGCGCAGCTTGTCGTAGACCTTAAGACCCAGGGTGGCGAAGTGGGAGCCGGTGCCGAGGAAACCGAGGAAGTCGTTGGCAATCCCCAGGCGTTTCATCGGTGTGTCGGCCAGCTTGCCGCCTTGCCCCGCCAGTTGATAGACGATGCGGCCCATGCCAATGGCGCCGCCCACCGAGCCGAGCACGCCGTTGTCCTTGAGGAAGGTCAGGTTCTTCACGAACGAACTGCGGTTCTCTTCGCTGAGGCTCGGCATGATCTCCTTGCTCACCGCGTGTTCGATGTCGCTGAAGCTGATCACGCCGTTTTTCTGCCAGGTGTCACCCAGTGAAATCATCGCCTTGCCGAAGTCGGCGGCGGCGCCTTTGTCCTTGAGCAACTGGTCGACGAACTTGGAATACACCCCCAGCGCCTGGCGCGGCAGGCCATCGGCGCCGCCCTTGAGCATGGAAAGGATGGCCAGGGTGTTGTCGGTGGTGGCCAGGGCGGTGTTGTCGTCGCTGATCTTGCTTGGGTCGTCCATCAGTTTTTCGACGGCGTCGGTGTAGCCGTCAATCTGCAGGTTTTGCAGGAAGTTGTCGGCCTTGGCCGGGTCGATGTCGGCCAGCGCCGTGTAGGCGGTCTGGATTTCCTGGGTGGCCAGCTCGGTCTTGCCCTCGTCCTGCAGGGCCTTGATGTATTTGGTGAAATTCTCCGAGGAGGTGCTGTCGATCAGCTTCTGATGCACCTCGTCGACCTTGGCCTGACCGCCGTCGACTTTGCCCACGGCCGCATCGTGGTTGGCCTTGATGTCGGCCTGGATAGTGGAGTCGCCCAGCAGCTCGCTGATGGTCTTGTCGATGGATTTGGTGTCGAAGATGTTGTCGCGCACATCTCGCGAGGTCACGTCGATAGGTGTGGTGGCGATGCCCTGGTTGCCGAAGCCATGTTCGGGAATGATCGACATGCCGTTGTCGGCCATGCTCTTGGCTTCCACCGCGCGCAGAAACTTGGCGCGCGGGTCGTCCTTGCCGATGCTGCCGTCCTTGACCCCGGCGCGGTAGCTGTCCACCAGGGTTTTCATCGACAGGTCCTGCACGCTCAACGGGTTGCCGCTTTCGTCTTTTTCAGTGGTGGCGAGGTTGTCGACAGACACGTCCTTGAGCGGTGGCAAGCCGTTGTCGGCGCGCAGTTTGTCGACGTCGGTGGTTTGCTGGGCGATGTCGGTGCGGTAGCCGGAGATCTGCTCGAACATCTGCGGGTTGGTGTCTTCGCTGACGACGATCTTCTCTTCGGCACCACCCGGTTTGTGTTGGGTGAAGGCGATCAACCCAGGGCCGTAATCGCCCACGCCGCCGACGCTCATGATGTCTTCGGTGGATGCCAGGTAAGCATCCGGCCCGGCCAGGCTGTAGCCGTCACCCTTGGCCTTCTCGATACCGGCCAGGCTCTGGCCCTTGGTGGTGTAGGCCGCAAAGGCCTCGGGGGTGATGTCCTTGGACACCACCAGCAGTTTGCCGTCGGCGCCGTTGACCACCAGGATGCCGTCCATGGGCGCATCGACCTTGCTGATGTCACCGAGTTTGAGGCTGGCTTCGTCCTTGCGCAGCAGTTCCTGGCCGGGCAGGGACTGCGCATTCTTGATGTAGTCGAACGCTGGGGTGCCTTCGCTTTTGTGCACCGCATGCAGGAAGGTGTAGAGGCTGCTGCCGGCATTGGGGTTGGGGTTGCTCAGGTCTGCGCCGGGCTGCGGCAGCGCAGCTTCGGACTGGCTGATCATGTATTTCTTGCCTTGGTGTTCGAACAGGATCACCCCGGATTTCGGGTCTTCTGACACCACTTTGAGCTGGCTGAAATTCAGGTCGCCGGGCAGGCTGGTGACTTCTTCAAAGCCCTTGGCCTTGCCGTCGTTGAGCGCTTCCTTGGTCACGCCGGCGCTGTTGTAGCTGGCAAAGGCCTCGGGCGTGAGTGTTTCGGAGATCACCAGGGTCTGGCCGTTTTCCATCTCGACCTTGACGACGCCGTCCTTGGCTTCGCCGACCGATTTCACATTGGCCAGGCGCACAGTGGGGTCGTCTTCGCGCAATAGCTGTTGATCGGGGTTGCCCAGGGCTTCACGGATTGCCTTGCCGGCCGGAGTGTCCTGGGTCTCGGCCAGGGTGTGCAGCAGGTCGTAGAGCGGCGTGCCCTCGTTCGGCCCACCCTGGTTGACCGGCGCCACCGCGTGTCCGAAGTGCAGGCCCTTGAGCAGGTCGAAGCCTTCCTGGACCTTCTCGGCGCCCTCGCGGGTGATCTTGAGTTTGCTGCCGTCCTGCTCGAAATAGATCACCCCGGCGTCCTTGTCTTCGGACACCACCTTGAGTTTGTCGATATCCAGCTTGGCGGGCAGGGCGGTGACTTCCTTATAGTCGTCCGGCTTGAGCTGCTTATCGCCGGCCCCGGTGGCCGCCAGGGTCTTGGCCTTGTTCAGCGCCGCATCAAAAACGCGCTCCGGTGCACGGGGTTCACTGACGCGGGGCGAGGCGGCTTTCTCGGGTCGGTTGATCATTCTTCAGTCCATGTGAGTGGGGGCGCACGAGGACTCGATACTAGGCGGAGGCGGGGGGTGAAAAGGCGGTTTTTGGCAAGATCGCACAAGCTTTCACAGCTGTGAAATGACCTTGTCATGTTCGGCGAGTAGCGAGGTTTTCCCTGGGGTGAGCGGGCTTGTTGGGGTGATCGGGGCACGCCCGCTCACCACAGTGTCAGGCCATACGAATAGTTGCCGCGTGCCGCTCTCAGTGAGTCGCGAACGGCATCGGTGCGTAACAGCAGCGTCATCTGCGCCTCGTCGATCACGATTTCCGCGACGATCAACGCGCAGATCAGCGGCGCGGTCACGAACCAATGGCACCAGCATTGGGTCGACAACGATACGAAAACGCCGATGATCCACAGCGCCAGCACCCACTTTGGCGCGCGCTGTTGCAGCGGCACCCAGAACCGTTGCAGCCGTTTCAGGCGGGCCGTGTGCTGTCGCAGTGACTCTTCAAGGAGTGATAGGGAAGGGCTCATGTTCACACTCGCTAAGTTATCCGGGCACGAAGGGGAGGGGGTTGCCCAGCCACGACAGGTTGATGCGTTCAACTTCTATCCAATGTCCGTTTTGAGGTGCTGTGACACAGCTTTTGAACGCAATGCAGATACATTCGGCGTCCAACAGGACAAAGCAGCGATAGCGTTGTGTGGTTCTGAACAGCGTTGAAAAGATGCGCATGGCGGGCCTGGCTTGCTCAAAGGTTCCAGCTGAGTTCGAACAGCGTTCCACCGTTTTTCATTTTCCGACACGTCACGGCGCCACCGTGGGCAATGGCAATCGCGCGCACCACCGCCAGGCCCAGGCCGCTGCCGCCCTGGGCGCGTGAGCGAGAGTTCTCGCCGCGCTGGAAAGGCTCGAACAGGTGCGTTGCAAAGTCCTCATCAATGCCAGGACCATCGTCGCGCACCCTCAGGTAGTGGACGCCATCACGCGTGCTCAGGTGCACGTTGACGTTGCCGGGTGTCGCGTGCCGACGCACGTTGTCCAGCAGGGCCAGCAAGGCCTGGCGGATGCGTGCGGGGTCGCAGCGCAGAATGCGGCGCTGCAGGTCCAGTTGCAGCTTGAAGCCGCCGGCGACCAGGCTCGGTTCGAACAGCCGTACCTCTTCTTCAATTCCGGCAGCCAGGTCGGCGTCTTGCACATTGATTTCAAGGTAGCCGCTGTCACCCAGGCCGACCACACGCAGGTCCTCGATCATCCGCGTCAGCCCTTCGACTTGGCCGAGCAGGCTATAGAACTGCGCCGTCTCCGGCTCGAAGACACCCTCGGCCAAACCTTGCAGGCGGCCGCGCAAGATGGTCAGGGGCGTGCGCAGTTCGTGGGCAATCGCTGCATTCCAGAACGCCTGTTCCTGGGCCATGCGTTTCAAGCGTCTGGCCATGCTGTTGAAGTCATCTACCAGGATGGCCGCTTCGCCGATGGACTGGTCGCCGGCTACGGCCTGTACATCGAGATCGCCGTCCGCCAGTTTGCGCAGGTTCTCGGCCACCGAGTTCAACGGCATCAGGATGCGCCGGGACAGCTTGGTGGCCACGAAAGCACCGACCGCCAGGCTGACGCAGGTGGTCAAGCCCATCCATGCCCATTCGACATTGGCCGGCATCCACTCATCGACCTGCTCGTCCGGAAGTGGCCAGTAGGTCCAAAGCAGGGCATAGAACACATAGGAACCGATCACAGCCAGGGCGATCACGCACAGCACCACGACCGACATGGACAGGATGATCTGGCGGCTCAAACCATTAAAGATCTTCACGCGCCACTCCCGAACCGGTAACCCACCCCGCGAATGCTCGCCGGCACGCCTTGCAGCCCGAGGTCTTCGATCTTGCGGCGCAACTTGCTGATATGGCTGTCGACCGTGCGTTCCAGGCTGTCGCTTTCCGGCGAGCACAGTGCCAACAATTCCGCGCGGCTGAACACGCGTTTCGGTGCTCGGGCCAACTGCGCCAGTAATTTGAACTCGGTGACGGTCAGCAGCAGCGCCAGCGTGTTGCCTTCGATGTTCACCGTGACCTGATGGCTTTCGATATCGATTTCAAACCCATCCACCCGCAACACGCTGGCGCTGACACCGGATGTGTAGTTGACGGAGCGCCGCAGCACCGCCTGGGTACGTGCCACCACTTCGGCCGGGTTGAATGGCTTGACGATGTAGTCGTCGGCACCGATACGCAGGCCCATCAACTTGTCCATGTCCTGGTCTTGCGCGGTCAGCATGATCACCGGCGTGTTGCCGCGATGACGCACCTCGGCCAGCACCTGCCAGCCATCGACATGGGGCATCAGCACATCCAGCAGCATCAGATCCGGCTTGAGGCTCTGATGCAGTTCCAGCGCACGCCGGCCATCGAGGGCGTGGGCAGTACGAAAGCCGCTGCGTTTGAGATAGGCAATCAGGATGTCCGCGATCTCGGGCTCGTCTTCGGCAATCAGCACCAAGGCCTGGGTCTCCCGGACGCTGTTGGGCTGCGATGTCGATGCGACGGGGTAATCGTTCATAGTCTGCTCGGTGAATAGGCCTTGTTGTGGAGGCCGCGCCATGGCCACGCTGTCAGGTGTTGATCATAGCTTCTGGGTGAGGGCGCCCAACATCTGGTTGGCGGTGGAAATCACTTTGGAGTTCATCTCATAGGCCCTTTGCGTGGTGATCATATTGACCATCTCTTCAACCGTGCTCACGTTCGAAGTCTCCAGGGAGCGTTGCAACGTGGTGCCAAAGCCGTTGAGCCCCGGCGTGCCGACCTGGGGCGCGCCGCTGGACGCGGTTTCCAGGAACAGGTTGTTGCCGATTGCCTGCAAACCAGCCGGGTTGATGAAGTCGGCGGTCTGCAGGTTGCCGATCACTTGCGCCGCAGGGTTGCCGGCCACAGTGATGGACACCGTGCCGTCCTGGCCGACGGTGAACGTCTTGGCGTTGTCCGGCACCACGACGGCCGGCTCCAGTGCGAACCCGCTGGCCGTGACCACCTGGCCATTGGCGTTCAGATGAAAGGTGCCGTCACGGGTATAACCCGTGGTGCCGTCCGGGTGCAGCACCTGGAAAAACCCCCGGCCATTCACGGCCAGATCCAGCGGTTGCCCGGTGGTCTGCAGGCTGCCGGCGCTGAAGTTCTTCTGGGTGCCGACGATCTGCACGCCGGTGCCCAGTTGCAGGCCCGACGGCAACGCACTGTCTTGCGTCGATTGCGCGCCCGGCTGGCGCTTGATTTGATAGAGCAAATCCTGGAACTCGGCACGATCGCGTTTGAAACCGGTGGTCGAGACGTTCGCCAGGTTATTGGAAATGGTCGTCAGCTGAGTGTCCTGGGCCGACAAGCCGGTTTTTGCGACGTACAGGGCTGGAATCATTGGGCTCTCCGTGTGACCCGTTCGATGGGGCACTGTGATGAACCTGATTGTGCACAGCCAACGTGCGCATTCATGGGAGGTTTTGTGGAGAAATGATGGAGAGGGAAGTTTTTTTCCGGCCAGGCTCATTCAAGCCAGGCTCGATCAAACCCGCCACGCCCCGCCCGATGACTTCCGGGTAGCTGTGCTCGGCATCCAGGTTGGTCAGTACCACCACCGTCAGCCTGTCGTCGAGGTAGCGCGAGATAGACGAGGTAAAGCCTTGCCAGGAGCCGCCGTGCTCGACCACGGGGTGCCCGTTGATCGTGCGAATTTCCCAACCGAAACCATAGCCTTGCGCACGCTGTTTACCGGCGTAGGGGTAGGGCGTCCACATTTTTCTCAGTGAGGCTTTTTTCAGCAGCGTTTCATCGTAAAGGGCACGGTCCCAGCGCTCCAGGTCGCGTACGGTGAAGTAGAGCGTGCCGTCTGCGGTGGCGTTGAACGTCGGCGAGACCCATTCCTGGTTCCTCAACACACCGTCCACCTTTTCGTAGCCCGAGACACGGTTGGGCACAAGGTCGAGGTCTGAGATGACGCGCGACGAGGTCATGCCCAACGGTGTGAAAATACGGTGCTGGAGAAACTCGCCATAGGGCTGCCCGCTGACGCGATGGATCAGGATACCGAGCAACACGAAGTTGGTGTTTTCGTACGCCCAGCCTTCGCCCGCCTTGAAGTTGATCGGCAGTTTGGCAATGGCCGCCGTCAGTTGCGCGTCGGTAAAGTCCTGGCGGATATCCAGTGGTGCGCCGGGTTTTTGCAGCTCAGGCGTGTCATAGGCCGACAGCCCGGACGTGTGGGACAGCAGGTTGGCTACTGTAATCGGCGCCCAACTGGCCGGCGCTTCGGGAAAATACTGCCGGATGCTGTCATCCAGGCTGACCTTGCCTTGTTCCACCAGCATCATGACGGCGGTAGCAGTGAAGGATTTGCCCACCGAACCGGATTGGAGAACGCTGTCCGCACTCATGGGCACATCGAGTTCCACGTTCGCCAGGCCATAGCCTTTGGCGAGGACGGTGTGGCCGTTTCGATAGACACCCAGGGCAAGCCCCGGCAACTGCTGTCGGGTCATTTGCGAGGTGACATAACGGTCGATGGCCGAGAGCTGTTCGGCCGTGAGCGGCGTTGCAATCGCCGGGGGCGCCGACATCAGCATGAGGCTGGTCGCAAGAATTCGGAGCATGGAGACCTCTAAAACGTTGTCGCTGTTTTGGGAGGCGCCAGTGTGCCCGAAGGCGGTGGAGTTTTACGGGAGGTTCGATGGAGTGGGCGTGGAGCAGACCCAGCGCTTTGTTTGAAACGGCCAGGGCTGCTACGCAGCCCAACGGGAGCAAGCTCCCTCGCCACAGGGTAATGGGCCTATCCATGAGTGGGTGCTATGCAGTCACGCCTTACGTCGATGTCGATATCAGACCAATTCCCGCCGCTCCCAGGCTATTTTTGATGAACTCAGGCCGCGTAAGGTGACCCATCATTAAGAAATGATGATCGCCTGACTCTTCAGTCAGTACACCTTGACGTCGATCACCGAGAACAACAAAAACAATGAATAGCCTGAATTCCAACGATTCCAACGGCCAGTTGGCGCAAGGCTTCAAGCCGCGTCATGTGACCATGCTTTCCATTGCGGGCATTATCGGGGCGGGGTTGTTTGTCGGTTCCGGGCATGCGATTGCGGCGGCGGGGCCGGCGGTGCTGCTGGCTTATCTGTTCTCCGGCACGTTGGTGGTGCTGGTGATGCGCATGCTCGGGGAGATGGCGGTGGCCAACCCCGATACCGGGTCTTTTTCGACCTACGCCGACCAGGCCATCGGGCGCTGGGCCGGGTTTACCATCGGTTGGTTGTACTGGTGGTTCTGGGTGCTGGTGATCCCCATCGAGGCCCTGGCTGCCGGGCATATCCTCAACCAGTGGTTCCCGCAGATCGACGCTTGGCTGTTTGCCTTGTTGTCGATCTTTTTGTTGGTGGTCACCAATCTGTTCAGCGTGTCCAAGTACGGCGAGTTCGAGTTCTGGTTCGCCATGGCCAAGGTGATCGCGATCATCGGTTTCATCGGCTTGGGCTTTGCGGTGCTGATGGGCTGGATTCCCGAGCGTGAGGTCGGTGGGTTGAGCCGGTTGATGGAGGAACACGGCGGGTTTGCGCCCAATGGGCTGTCGGCGGTAGTCGGTGCTTTCATCACCATCATGTTCAGTTTTATCGGCACTGAGGCGGTCACCATCGCTGCGGCGGAGTCCAGTAACCCGGCGCAGAACATCGCCCGGGCCACGCGCTCGGTGATGTGGCGCATCGGGGTGTTCTACCTGTTGTCGATCTTCGTGGTGATTTCCGTGGTGCCGTGGAACGACCCGTTGCTGGCCTCGGTAGGCTCTTATCAGCGCGCCCTGGAGCTGATGAACATTCCCCACGCCAAGCTGCTTGTTGATGTTGTGGTGTTGATCGCCGTGGCCAGTTGCATGAATTCCTCCATCTACATTGCCTCGCGCATGCTGTTTTCCCTGGGCAAACGCGGGGATGCTCCCACGTCGATGAAAAAGACC
Source organism: Pseudomonas sp. NS1(2017) (assembly GCF_002269425.1). Classification (NCBI taxonomy): domain Bacteria; kingdom Pseudomonadati; phylum Pseudomonadota; class Gammaproteobacteria; order Pseudomonadales; family Pseudomonadaceae; genus Pseudomonas; species Pseudomonas sp. NS1(2017). The sequence continues at coordinate 5,428,099 of NZ_CP022960.1, read as the reverse complement.
TCGGCGGCGAGCGTACCGAGGGCGGCGGTGATTGCCAGCACTGTGCTGGGCGCAGGCGTCACTCTGTTCAGTTACTTCGCGCCGGCAGGGTTGTTCCAGTTCCTGCTGGCCAGTTCGGGCGCCATCGCCTTGCTGGTGTACCTGGTGATCGCGGTGTCGCAGTTGCGCATGCGCAAGATCCTGCGACAGCGCAACGTCACGCTCACCTTCCAGATGTGGCTGTTTCCCTGGCTGACCTGGCTGGTCATCGCGTTCATCTGTGCCGCTTTGACGGTGATGCTGGTCACGCCTGAACACCGTTTTGAGGTGTCATCCACCATCGGCCTGGCCCTGATGATTTCCCTGGTCGGCTTGCTCACCGCGCGGCAGCCCGAACGCACGCAAAAACCAGTGGCCGCAGCGTCACCGCCATGAGTGGCCGCCCTGTAAGCAGCATCGTGTTCGTGCTGCTGGACCAGTTCACCTTGATGTCACTGGCCTCGGCGGTTGAGCCCCTGCGCATGGCCAACCAGCTGTCGGGCCAGGAGCTCTACAAATGGCACACCGCGAGCCCGGACGGCAATCCCGTGTGGGCCAGTGACGGCGTGCCCATCACGCCGGACGGTTCGATTCTCAGCGTGCCGTCCGCCGACATTGTGATTGTCTGCGGCGGCATCGGCATCCAGGGCACCGTGACCGGTGAGCTGGTCAAGTGGTTGCGCAGCCAGGCGCGTTACGCCAAGCGACTGGGCGGTATCTGTACCGGTAGTTTTGTGTTGGCGCGGGCCGGTTTGCTGGATGGCTATGAATGCAGCGTGCACTGGGAATGGTTGGCGGCCATGCAGGAGGCGTTTCCACGGGTGACGGTCAGTTCCAGCCTGTTTACCCTCGATCGCGATCGCCTTACCAGCTCGGGTGGCACGGCGCCCCTGGACATGATGCTGCACCTGATCGGCCGTGATCACGGGCATGAGTTGTCGGCGGCCATCTCCGACATGTTTGTGTACGAGCGCATCCGCAACGAGCAGGACCATCAGCGCGTGCCGCTCAAGCACATGCTCGGCACCCAGCAGCCCAAGCTGCAGGAAATCGTCGCGTTGATGGAGGCCAACCTGGAGGAACCGATCAACCTGGATGAGTTGGCTGCGTATGTCGCGTTGTCCCGCCGTCAGCTGGAGCGCATGTTCCAGAAATACCTGCACTGTTCGCCGTCACGCTACTACCTGCGGCTGCGGCTTATCCGGGCGCGGCAGTTGCTCAAGCAGACGCCCATTTCCATCGTGGAGCTGGCTGTGCTTTGCGGCTTTGTGTCCACGCCGCATTTCTCCAAGTGCTACCGTGAATACTTCGGCGTGCCGCCCAGCGACGAGCGCTCCGTCACCGACAGCGAGCGCTCCATCGTGCTCAAGCCGGTGATGCATGCGTTGCCTACGCCCGCGCCCATGAACGTGTTGGAGCAGGCGCGGGGCGAGGCAACGTTTGCCAGCGTGAAAAACCTGAAGCCCTGATCTCAGCGCATGTGCAGGATGATCGGGCTGCTGCTCGCCGGGTCGGTGTGCCCGCGCAACTTGCCCACTGCTTTGGCGTCAACTGCGCCACCGTTGTTGCCCCAGGTACCGCGCACGTAGCTGAGTACCTCGGCGATTTCCGCGTCGGACAACTGCTCACGAAACGCCGGCATGCGGTAGGCATCCGGCACGCCGGCCGCGACCACGCGTTGCGAGCCGTTGAGGGTGATGTTGATCGCTGACGCGCTTTCCTTCGCCAGTGCCGACGTGGCGCCGGCCAGGGGCGGCATCCACTCGGGCTGGCCCTTGCCGTCGAGGCCGTGGCAAGAGGCGCAGCGGGTAGCATAGGTGTGGGCGCCGGGGGCGTCTTGCACCGCCGCCACCGCCTGATACTGCCAGGGTGCGCCGTCGCGCTGCGGGTCGCCAGGCAATGACTTGAGGTAGCGGGCGATGGCCGCCAGGTCGTCGTCCTGCATGAACTGCGTGGAGTTGTTGAAAGCCTCGGTCATCGAACCGTAGACCACCGCATGGGCGTTGCGCCCGGTCTTGAGGAACTGCACGATCTGCGGCTCCGTCCAGCGGCCCAGCCCAGTGTTGGGGTCCTGGCGCAGGCTCGGCGCATACCAGCCGTCGAGCAAGGCGCCGGCAAGGAACGGCGTGCCGGATTCATCCAGGGCTTTTTCGTTGAAGGCCAGGCCGCGCGGCGTGTGGCAACTGCCGCAGTGGCCGGGGCCTTGGACGATGTACGCGCCACGGTTCCACAGCGCATCTTGGTTAGGCTTGGCTGCATAGGTCGCGGTGGGCGCGAACACGCCGTTCCACAGGGCGATGGGCCAGCGCATGTTCAGCGGCCACGGAATATCACTGGGGATATTCGGTTGGTTGGCCGGTTGTATGCCCTGCATGAAAAACGCATACAGCGCTTTGATGTCGTCATCGCTGAGTTTTACGTAGGACGGGTAGGGCATGGCCGGGTACAGTCGACGACCGCCCGGTGCTACGCCATGGCGCACTGCACGGTCGAAATCGGCCAGGCTGTAAGTGCCGATGCCGGTCTGCTTGTCCGGTGTGATGTTGGTAGCATGGATCGCCCCCAACGGCGTAGCCATTTCCAGGCCCCCGGCAAACGGCGCCTTACCCGCCAGGCTGTGGCAGGCCACGCAATCGCTGAGGCGGGCGACGTACTCGCCACGGCTGACCAGGGCGGGGTCGAAGGTGGCTTTCGCCTGTTCCTGTTCGAACGGCGTAGCCGGTTCACGGGTGACGTACCAGGCCAGCAGGCCTGCGGCGACCAGGCAGGGCAGCGCCAGCCAGCCTGCGGTTCTTGCGAATCGACGGTTGTTCATGGGCATTTCCTGAAGGTCAGCTGAAAGTGTGTCGGCTCAAAGGCAGGCTGCGCACGCGCTGGCCGGTCAACTGCGCCACCGCATTGGCCACGGCCGGCGCCACGGCAGGCAACGGCGGCTCGCCGATACCGCCCATCTTTTCGCCACTCTCGACTATCCGTACATGCACCCGTGCCATCTGCGCGGGCGCCAGGATCGGGTACAAGTCGTAGTTGCGCGCCCGTGGCTTGCCGTCCACGTACACCGCTTCTTCCAGCAAGGTCTGGGACAAGCCCAACGCCACCGCACCGTTGACCTGCGCCTCGACAATCGCCGGGTTGACGATGCTGCCCGGGTCGATGGCCTGCCAGATATCGTGCACCCTGACCTTGCCGTTCTCGATGGAAACTTCAGCGATCGCTGCCGTGTGGGAACCAAACGGCGAGGCCATGGCCACGCCGCGTGCGCGTCGGCTGCCGTCCTCGGCGGTGAAGGGGCCGCGCTTCCAGCCACCGGACAGTTCACCCGCCGCTTGCAGCAACGTGGTCAGCCGTGGGTTGTCGCGCAGCAGGTGCAGGCGCAGCTCATAGGGATCCTGCCCGCCCTTGTCCGCCAGCTCATCAAGGAACGACTCGTAGAAAAAGTCGTTGAGCGAATTGCCCACCGAGCGCCAGTAACCGAGCATCGGCGCGCCTTTGACGTAGATCTGCGCGATGCGTTTGTTGGGGATCGCGTAGGACTTGCCCGATAACCCTTCAACCGCCGTGGGGTCGATTTTATCGCCCTGTTTGCCGGCGAGGGCTTCGGTCGGGCCTTCGGTCGCACTGACGGCTTCAATGGCGACTGGCAGGCCTTTGTCATCCAGCGCGGCGCGGAACTTGACCACCGCCACGGGGCGCAGCACATCGCGCAAGAACTCTTCTTCGCGACTCCAGATCAGCTTGACCGGACGGCCCACCGCCTTGGCCAATGCAATGGCCTGCGGGTAGGGGTTGGCCGAGTCATACAGGAAGTGCCGGCCGAAAAAGCCACCGAGTAACGGCGAATGCAGGTTGATTTGCGCAGGGTCGAGGCCGGTGCGCTTGGCGATGTCGGCGCGGAACATGTCCGGCGCCTGGTTGGGCAGCCAGATGTCCAGGCTGCCATCCGGGTTGAAGCGCGCCAGGGCTGACGGCGGCTCCAGTTGGCCGTGGTTGAGGTATTGGTTGTGATACGTCGCCTCGAGCTGGGTCTTGCCACCTTTCAGCGCGGCGGCAACGTCACCTTCGTTCTCGTCGTCGCGGGCCGGGCCTTGCTGGGCAGCGAGGAACTCGAAGTGCTTGTCGCTGGAGAAGTCCGCCGGCATGACGCGCAATGTCGAGTCGGCGGCCGCTTCCTGCCAGTCGACCTGGATCGCTTCAACCGCACGCTTGGCGTGCCACCAACGTTCCGCCACCACCGCCACCGCGCCAGGCAGCACGTGCACCGAATGTACGCCTTTCATGCCTTCGACCTGCGGCTGGTTGCGCAGGCTGCCGACGGTCATGCCCAGGCGTGGCGCGTGCTGGACGGCGGCGTGAAGCATGTTGTCGACTTTCAGGTCGATGCTGTAGAGCGCCTTGCCGGTGGATTTGTCGTAGGCGTCCAGGCGCTTGACCGGCTTGCCGATCCAGCGGAATTGGCTCGGGTCGCGCAGGGTGATGCTGGATGGATCGGGCACAGGCATGTCGAGGGCGCTACTGGCCAGCTCGCCATACCCCAGCGAACGACCGGACGCCGCATGCACCACGCGGCCTGGCTGGGTGGTCAGTTCGCCGACCGGCACGCCCAATTGTTTAGCGCCAGCTTGCAGCAACATCGCGCGGGCAAGGGCGCCGAGGCGGCGCATGGTCGGGTAGCTCATGCGCACCGACATGCTGCCGCCGGTAATGCGCAGGCCGTTCTCCATCACCACATAGGCTTCGCCGGGCGGGGCGGCTTCGACGATAAAGGTGGCGGGGTCGGCATCCAACTCTTCGCCGACGATCTGCGCCATGGCGGTGTGGGTGCCTTGTCCGCCTTCCATGAACGGGCTGAGCAGGCGCACCGTGCCGTCCGGGCGAATCTCCAGGAACGCCGGCACCTGGGTGCCACGTTCAGCAGCGGTGGCGGCTTGCACCCGGCCCGAGCCCAGGGGCAGGCCAAAGCCAATCACCAGCGCGCCCACCGCCGTACTCGCCAGAAAGCGGCGACGCGACAGGTTGACCGGTGCATCAAGCAGTTCGTCGAGAATACTCATCAAGCGCCCTCCTGCTTGGCCAGGGCGTCGACCGCCGCGTGGATGGCGTTATAGGTGCCGCAGCGGCACAGGTTGATCATCGCCGCGTCGATCTGCGCCTTGCTGGGCGCGGGGGTGTGCTTGAGCAGCGCAGTGGCCGCCATTACCTGCCCGGACTGGCAATACCCGCATTGCGCCACCTGATGCTCGACCCAGGTCGCAACCACGCGCTTGCCCACTTCATCGGTTTCAATTGCTTCGATGGTGGTGATCTCACGCCCGACCAAGGCGGCCACTGGCGTGACGCAGGAGCGCACCACATTGCCGTCCACCAGCACCGAACAGGCGCCGCACTGGGCCAGGCCGCAGCCGTACTTGGTGCCGGTCAGGCCCAGGTCATCGCGGATCACCCACAACAAGGGCGTGTCCGCATCGGCATCGACCTGATAGGCCTTTTGGTTGATTCGTAATTCCATGGCTCACCTGCTGATCAACGGTAGGTGCGGCCTTTTTAATAGTCAATGCACTGGCCGCTTATCGACGAACTCTAGACCAGTGCGCAAGGGCTATCTATCCGTTAGTCGATAAGTCGGAGGATCAGGCAAGTATTCAACAGGATTGTGCGACTAGGATTCGGCCGTGGGCCGCACGAAGTCCTCCTCGAAGTGTTCATGCTCACCCCGAGCGTCACCTTGACGCCGCAACACTTCCATCTGGCGCAGTTCTACCCGACGGATTTTCCCGGAAATGGTCTTGGGCAGTTCGGTGACGAATTCGATACGTCGCACACGTTTGTAGGGCGCCAAATGCTCACGGGCGAAGGCGAGGATGTGCCGGGCAAGCTCGGCACTGCCCGGTTCGCCGTGGGCCAGGATCAGGAACGCCTTGGGCACCGCCAGGCGCAACGGGTCGGGGCTCGGCACTACGGCCACTTCCATGACCGCCGGGTGTTCGATCAAGGCGCTTTCCAGTTCGAATGGGCTGATGCGGTAGTCGGAGGCCTTGAACACATCGTCGGCGCGACCGACGAAGGTGATGTAGCCGTCGGCGTCGATCTGCGCGGTGTCGCCGGTGCGGTAGTAGCCGTCACGCATGACCTCGGCGGTTTTCTCCGGGCTGTCTTCATAGCACAGCATCAGGCCGAGCGGACGCACGTCGAGGGGCAGGGCGACTTCGCCTTCGTTGCCGGGAATGCCGTCCGGGTCGAGCAGCGCAACCTGATAACCCGGCAACGGGCGACCCATGGAACCGGGCTTGAGCAACTGGCCGGGGGTGTTGCCCACCAGCGCGGTGGTTTCCGATTGGCCGAAGCCATCACGCAACGGCAGGCCCCAGGCATGCTGGATCTGTTCGATGATTTCCGGGTTCAGCGGCTCGCCGGCGCCGACCAGTTCGCGCAGGCTCAGGCGTGATTTGTAGCTGGCGAGATCCTCCTGGATCAGCATGCGCCATACCGTGGGCGGCGCACACAGGCTGGTCACGCCGTAGCGTTCCAAGGCACTGAGCAGGGCCGGCGCGCTGAACCGTGCGACGTTATGGATAAAGATGCACGCGCCGGCGTTCCACGGTGCGAACAGGCAACTCCATGCGTGCTTGGCCCAGCCCGGTGACGAGATATTCAGGTGCAGATCGCCCGGTTGCAGGCCGATCCAGTACATGGTCGACAGGTGGCCGACGGGGTAGCTCTGGTGGCTGTGCAGCACCATCTTCGGCTTGGACGTGGTGCCGGACGTGAAGTACAGCAACATCGGGTCGGTGGCCAGGGTGCGGCCTTCGGCCTCGAACTGTTCAGGGTGTTCAAAGGCCGCGTTGTGCGCGACCCAGCCGGCAGGCGCAGACCCCACGCAGACGCGGCTGCAACCGTCCGCCAGCCCGGCGAACTTGTGCACATGAGCTTCACCCACCACCAGGTGACGAACCTGCCCGCGCTCGATGCGGTCGCGCAGGTCATCGGGGTTCAGCAACGCTGTGGCGGGGATGACCACCGCCCCAAGCTTGAACGCGGCGAGCATGGTGTCCCACAACGCCACATCATTGCCGAGCATCAACAACACACGATCACCCCGGCGCACGCCGAGGGCGCGCAGGTGGTTGGCCACCTGATTGGAGCGCGTGGCCAGTTGCTGGAAGCTATAGCGCTGTTCGCTGCCGTCTTCCTCGACGATCCACAGCGCATCCGCCGAGTTGCCCTCGGCCATCGTGTCGAAATAGTCCAGGGCCCAGTTGAATTCGTCCAACTGCGGCCAGCGAAAATCCCGTACGGCGGTGGCGTAGTCGGTGCGGTGAGCGAGCAGAAAATCCCGAGCGGCCAGGAAGGGCTGGGTCATGGTGGCTGTCCTTAATTATTGTTGTGGGACTTTCCCCCGGCTGAACCGAGAGGCTGGACCGAGTATAGGCACGCAGAAATCAGAGCAGAACGCTCAAAAACACCGGTGCGTTGTGCAAAAAAGTCATGGGTGTTGAACCGTCAAGCGGTGTGATTGACGATCAAGACGTAAAAGTCCAATATGGAATTATAAGTACAAAAGCACCACTTCCCTCTCTTTCTTCAGGCTTGCCAAAACCAACAACAACTTGCGAGAACATCCTCATGAAGAAACGCGCCCTCATTACCGCCCTGGCCTTTGGCCTGCTTGCGTCCAGCCACTTGGTGGCCGCCGAGAAAACCCTGCGCATCGGCATCGAGGCGGCTTACCCGCCATTTGCGTCCAAGACGCAAGAGGGCAAGATCGTCGGCTTCGACTACGACATCGGCAACGCGTTGTGCGCGCAGATGAAGGTCAAGTGTGTGTGGGTAGAAGGTGAGTTCGACGGTCTGATTCCCTCCCTCAAGGTGAAGAAAATCGACATGGCCCTGTCGTCCATGACCATCAACGAAGACCGCAAGAAGTCGGTGGATTTCACCCACAAGTACTACTTCACGTCATCGCGTTTGGTGATGAAGGAAGGCGCCGTGGTGGATGACCAATACGCTAGCCTCAAGGGCAAGACCATCGGCGTGCAGCGCGCCACGACCACCGACCGGTATGCCACCGAGGTGTTCGAGCCCAAGGGCATCAACGTCAAGCGCTACAGCAATAACGAAGAGATCTACATGGACCTGGCGGCCGGCCGCCTGGATGCGATCTTTGCCGACACCATTCCCCTGAACGACTTCCTGCAGATGCCACGCGGCAAGGGCTACGCGTTTGTCGGCCCGGAACTCAAGGACCCGAAATACGTGGGCGAGGGTGCAGGGATTGCGGTGCGCAAGGGCAATACGGAGTTGGTGGGCGAGTTGAATGCCGCCATCGATGGCATTCGTGCCAGTGGTGAGTATCAGAAGATTTCGCAGCAGTACTTCAAATCCGACATCTACGGCGATTGATTGCCCCCTGTAGGAGCGAGCTTGCTCGCGAAAAACGCTAACGATAACGCGTTCATTATGGCTTAACGCGTCGTCGGTGATTTTTTCGCGAGCAAGCTCGCTCCTACAGAGGTAAGTCGATCAGCCCTTCAACTCTTTCAGGTGTTTGTAGACCGTCGCCCGCCCCATGCCCAGCACGTTGGCTACATAGTTCGACGCGCTCTTGCCCTTGAACGCCCCTTCGGCGTGCAGCGCCAGCACCAGCTCGCGCTTGTGGTCACGGGTCAGCAGGTTCAGGCTCAACTGGCGCTCGCGCATCCACGCATGCAGAAACGTGTTGATGCGCTCCTGCCAGTCATCGCGAAACAACGAGTCCGGTTGCGGGATCAGTTTGCTCGGCGACAGAAACAGGTCCAGCGCCGCCTTGGCGTTTTCGAACAGTGAGATATTCAGGTTGATGCACAGCACCGCCAGGCGACGACCTTTGTGGTCGTGCAGCACGGTGCTTAGGCTGCGGATTTTCTGGCCGTCCCAGTTGAGCTTTTCGTATGGGCCGATGTTCACTTCGCTGACGTCAGCGTCGAGCATGTCCTCCAGCGCCGAGTCATCACCGATGCTGCGCTTGGACAGGTTGTTGGCGATGTAGTCGACTTTTTGCGAGCGCAGGTCATGCAGCACCGCTTCGGCGTGGGGGAAGAACAGCGTGGCGATGGCGTCGGCCATCGCACGGAAGTTCTGCATGACCTTGTCTTGTTCAGCGGTGTTCATCAATGGGGCTCCAGGCGGGCAGGGGAGAGCATACCAGCGTCGAGGCCGAACCGCGTCAGTGCCTCCGGCAGCGGCGCGCCACGCACCAAGGCAGCACTGGCCTGGCCCATGGCCGGCGAGGTCTGGATGCCATAGCCGCCTTGTGCCGCGACCCAAAACAGGCCCGGTATCATCGGGTCGAAACCCGAGAGCAGATCACCGTCATGCACAAAGCTGCGCAGGCCGGCCCAGGTACGGGTCGGGCGGCGGATGGTCAAGGTGGTGGCTTCTTCGATCTGGTAGATGCCCATGGCAACGTCCAGCTCTTCGGGCTGGATATCCTGAGGTTCGACCGGGTCGGCGTTGGCCGGTGAGCCGAGGAACATGCCGGCGTCGGGCTTCATGTAGAAGGATTCGTCCAGCGCCACCAGCATTGGCCAGTGGTGGCTGTCGACGCCTTCGGGGCCGGCGAAGATGAACGCCGAGCGCCGCTTGGGCTGCAAGCCGATGGATGCGGCGCCGGCGAGCCCGCCGATGTGGTCGGCCCAAGCGCCAGCGGCGTTGATGATGACGGGGGCGGTGCAGGTTGAATCCTGGGTTTGCACGTGCCAGGTGCCGTCGGTGTCGCGGCTCAAGCCGAGCACATGACTGTCGGTGCGTACTTCACCGCCGTTGCGGCGGATGCCACGCAGGTAGCCTTGGTGCAGGGCGTCGGTGTCGATGTCGCTGGCGGTGGGGTCATACAGCGCACCGTGGACTTTTTCGCGGCGCAGGATCGGCAACTTCCCACAGGCTTCATCGGCGCCGAGTAACTCCACCTGCGGCACGGTGGCTTTGGCGCTCAGGTACTGGGCGTTCAACTCGGCGGCATCGCCAATGAAATCCACGGTCAGTTCGCCCCGTGGCGTCAGCAACGGGTGTTCACAGAAACCGGCGGGCGGGTTGTCGAAAAACTCACGACTGGCCAGGGTCAACGCCCGCACCTGCGGGGTGCCATAGGCGGCGGTATACAGTGCGGCTGAGCGCCCAGTGGAGTGATAGGCCGGGTGGTTTTCGCGCTCCAGCACCAACACTTTGCCGTGCTGCGACAACCAGAACCCCGTGGACGCGCCGGCAATTCCGCCGCCGATGATGATGAAGTCTGCGTGGTTCATAGCTGTCTCCAGAGGGCATTGGCCAGGGCGATGTCTTCCAGGCCCAGGCCGATGGAACGGAAGAATACGTGGCGGTCGTAGGTCGGGCGCTGTACCTGTTCGCTGAGCAACTCGGGTAGGTCACCGGCCACGGTACGCGGGTCCCAACCGTGCTGTTCGGCGGCGATCAGCATTTCGCCGGCCGCGCCAGGGGTGGTGCGGCGATAATCGCAGAATACCTGCATCGTGTTGAGGCTGTGTGGCGGCACTTCATGGGCGCGCGGAGCGTTGGTGCTGATCGAGGTGATCAGCGCCGGTTTGCTCAAGTGCGCCGGGTCGAGCACCGGCCCGGCCGACGACGTGCACAGCAGAATCACATCGGCGTCTTCCACTGCCGCCTCGCGACTGCTGGCGATGATTACACGTGAATCCAGGCTTTTGAGCTGCGTGAGTGCCCCGGCGGATGCATTGGCCAGGCTGGGTGAAAACACACGGATGCTCTGCCAATCCCTGAAGCCTTTCACATACTGCAGGTGCGCTTGGGCCACCTTGCCACTGCCGATGATCGCCAGTCGTCGCGCGGATAACGGCGCCAATGCGTCCACTGCCAGGGCCGTGGTCGCGGCCGTGCGTGCCGTGGTCAGCTCGGCTGCATCGCACAACAGCAAGGGCTGGCCGGTCTGCATCGACATCAACAAGGTCCACGCCGTCACCAGCGGGCCTTGTTCACGCACGATATAGGGCGAAGTCTTGACTCCGTACACCCCATCCTCGGCCAGCACGCCCAGGTAGTTGATGAAGTCGCCCGCCGCTTGCGGGAACTCCACCAGTTGCTGCGCTGGCTGCACCGCTTGCTCGTTCGCCAGGTCGCGGAACAGCTTGCGCAGGATCTGCGGAACATCGATCTGGCTGAGCAGCTCGCGGGCCTGGGCGTGATGGATCACATGAGGTGTGCTGGACATCGTTGTCTCCGCAGATAAACTAATTTGTCCATTATGGACTTTTAGTTCTGCTGAGCAATATCCCGCGAGAAAAAATGCTGGTGCCTCACTTGCCCAGGTTCTGATTCATCAGATTGCCCAGCACCGGTTCCCGGCTGGCTGCTTGCCACTCATGGAAATTCTGGCAGCCCTGCACATTTGCCTCGGCAAGGTTGCTGCGCGGATCGCAGATCATCGTCCAGCGCTGCTGCAATGACGGGTACTTGATGAAGTCAGCCCGCGTCGGCGGTTGGCAGCCGAGCAAGGCAATGGCGGACATCACCGCTGCGGTGGTTTGAAAGGCGGTGGAGGGGACGATGTTCCAGTTCATGATGATCAACACTTCCCGCAGGGGAGCCCTTGAGCTGCAACGGCCTGGAGTGTTGTGGCCGCAAGAGAATCCTACGGTTCAATTGGTTCCAGAAAAAGATCCACTTCTAATTGATTTCATCAGGCCATTAGTGGGTTTTGTATTGAAACCCGCCGGACAATTTCCCCTTCAAGTAACTGACCAGCTCACTCACCGCCTTCGGCACATGCGGCGAGTACGGTCTGATCAAATAGATCTCATCGGCAAACGCCCCCTTGAGCGTCCAGCCCTTGAGCACCTGCACCAATTTGCCGCTGGAAAGGGCGGCATGGGCGCTGAAGTCCGGCAGCAGGGCGATGCCCAGGTGGTTGAGCGCCGAGTCACGCAAGGCTTCGCTGTTGTTGGTGGCGAAGCTGCCGGCGATGGGCACGGTGAGGCGTTCGACGTGTTTAGTGCCGCGTTCGAAGGTCCAGGCCGGCTGGTCGGTGCCGCGTGGGTAGAACAGACAGTTGTGGGCGGACAGCTCACCGGGTTCGCGCGGTTCGCCGTGGCGTTGCAGGTAATCCTGGGTGGCGACCAGCACCGAGCCGGTGTCGCACAGCTTCCAGGCCACATGGGTTTCCGGCACCTGGAAACCGTGGCGCACGGCCAGGTCGTAGCCCTCGGCGGCCAGTGAACTCAGGGCATCCGAGACGTCCAATTGGATACGCACCTGCGGGTACTGCTGCAAAAATTCCGACAGATGCGGCACCAGTTGCTGACGGGCGAACGCGACAGGCGCTGTCAGCCGCACCAGCCCGCGAATTTCCCCGACCGAATCACGCACTGACGAGAAGCTGCGGGCGATCTGTTCATAAGCGCTGCGCACTTCGCGGGTCAACGACAGCCCTGCATCGGTCAACCTGACACTGCGCGTGGTGCGCGTCACCAGCCGCGTGCCGGTGGCCTTTTCCAAGTCGGAAATACGCTGGCTCATGGCGGACTTGCTCACGCCCAGGCGCACGGCAGCAGCGGTGTAGGTGCCTTGTTCCTCCAACACCGACAGCCAGTGGATATGGGTCCAAAGCCCTTCGATCTCAGCCTTTTCCATGTTGGTATTGTTCGCGTTTATGGACAATAAGTTCTGGATTCTGCTCTGGTTTGGAACAAAGCGAAAGCCTATCGTGATCGCCAACGCTACCCACCTGGGATCTACTGCCATGACAACGACAATCGAGCACTACATCAACGACCAACGCGTGTCCCGCGATGATCGCTATCAGGATGTCTTCAACCCGGCCACCGGCGAAAAGACCGGACGCGTTGCCCTGGCCAGCCGCCAGACCGTGTCCGAAGCCGTTGCCGCCGCCCAGGCCGCGTTCGCCGGTTGGGCCGATACGCCGCCGATCCGCCGCGCCCGCGTGCTCTTCGAATACCTGCACCTGCTGCGCGAACGCAAGGACGACCTGGCGCGCATCATCGTCGCTGAACACGGCAAGGTTTTCACCGACGCCCAGGGCGAAGTCGACCGTGGCATCGACATTCTCGAATTTGCCTGTGGCATCCCCAACCTGCTCAAGGGCGAGCATTCCGACCAGGTTTCCCGTGGCATGGACAACTGGACGATGCGCCAGCCCCTGGGCGTTGTGGCCGGCGTCACGCCGTTCAACTTCCCGGTGATGGTGCCGATGTGGATGTACCCGATCGCCATCGCAGCGGGTAACACCTTCATTCTCAAGCCAAGCCCGACTGACCCAAGCGCCTCGCTGTTCATGGCCGAACTGCTGCGTGAAGCCGGCTTGCCAAAAGGTGTGTTCAACGTGGTTCAAGGCGATAAGGAGTCGGTGGACGCGCTGATCGAACACCCGGACGTCAAGGCCCTGAGCTTCGTTGGCTCGACCCCAATCGCCCAATACATCTACGAAACAGGCGCCCGTAACGGCAAGCGCGTGCAAGGCCTGGGCGGTGCGAAAAACCACATGGTTGTAATGCCTGACGCCGACATCGAAAAAACCGTCGACGCCCTGATGGGCGCCGCCTACGGCAGTGCCGGCGAGCGCTGCATGGCCATCTCCGTAGCGGTGCTGGTAGGCGATGTGGGCGACAAAGTCATCGCCGCCCTGACCGAACGCGCCAAGCAACTGCGCATCACCGACGGTCGTGATTTGAAAGCCGAGATGGGTCCGATCGTGTCCCGCGCGGCGCTGGAACGCATCAGCGGCTACATCGAACAAGGCGTGCAGGCTGGCGCACAATTGCTGTTGGATGGGCGTGACTACGTGCCCACTGAAGCGGGGCTGGAAAACGGCTTCTGGCTGGGCGCGACGCTGTTCGACCATGTGACCAAAGAAATGAGCATCTACCGCGAAGAAATCTTCGGCCCGGTGCTGGCCTGTGTGCGTGTGAATGACTTCGCCGAGGCCATCAAGCTGGTCAACGATCACGAGTTCGGCAACGGCGTGAGCTGCTTTACCCGCGACGGCAACATCGCCCGTGAATTTGCGCGGCGGATTGAAGTGGGCATGGTCGGCATCAACGTGCCGATCCCGGTGCCGATGGCCTGGCATGGGTTTGGTGGCTGGAAGAAGAGCTTGTTTGGCGATATGCATGCGTACGGCACGGAAGGCGTGCGCTTCTACACCAAGCAGAAGTCGATCATGCAGCGGTGGTCGGAGAGTATTGAGCAGGGTGCCGAATTCGCCATGCCCGTCTCCAAATAACTCAAGCCAGTACGCGGTCAACTGTGGGAGCGGGCTTGCCCGCGATAGCGGAGTGTCAGTCAACCTTTTTGGTTCTGATACACCGCTATCGCAGGCAAGCCAGCTCCCACATTGGCGTCAGGAACGGGCACAAGTCTTGACTTCGCTTGCTCTACTTAGAGGAACTTGGCACGCTCACCCAGCGAGCGAACACAGTCAAGTCAATCAATAGGGAAATGCCACGTTGAGCTGGGTAAAATTCGGAGTATTGCTGGCCTTGCCGGGGGCACTGCTGTCAATCCTGAGCATATATATGGTTTTCAAGGACGACAACAAACTCGAGGCTGATCTTTCCTACCAGTACGACAGTGCGCCACGTCTATTCACTGAGCGCTTCGGAACTATTTCTGAGCACCTCAAGTACACGCGTCTGTATGACGACATCAAGAATGCCGGCAACGGTGCGCTCAACCATGAACAGATCAATAAGATCGTTGACCTCAGCCAGGCACCCTATCTGGCTTTATTCGATGCGCCGTTCGAAAGCGGGCCCGACAATTACCCTGTCAGGCTTTTGATTACGCTCAGGAATACCGGCAGCAAGGTGATCAAGGAGGTCCACGTCAAACTGCCAGCGAAAGGCGTCGTTCAGATCAGGGACGATTCACGCATAGATACCCTCAAACCGGATTTGATGAGCAGCGTGGAGATTCCGGCGATTGTGCAAAACGGCGTCTACAGGATCTGGGTTTATTTTCAAGGTGATCTGGAGACGCTCAGGGAGAAAGACGTACACATCGGCTACAGCGATGGCGTGGCACAGGTTCGAGTATCTGAGGATGTCATTGGCCTCGACGCGTATATGGCCCGATACGGCGTTTTCTGGTTGGCTGTCCTGACGCTCGTTTACTTGTTGCTGGTCGCCCTCTACATGCTGATTTCGGCTTATAAAGAAGATGAAACCAGCCCTGCGTCACGATAAATGACTTCCCGGTATGGAATGGATCCCTGCCCCCGTCCATTGGAGAACGCTTTGAAAACACTCATGGGTGCCGCCTTGTTAGCCACGTTGCTGGCGGGCTGTGCGCCGTCTCACTCGGCATGGACGGGCGTCAGGAACGCGTTTGTCGGCACGCGCTTCGATGCCCATCTCTATGATGATTGCAGCCGCGGCTGTGGCGATTCCTATTGGTCCCCGGTCAACAAGAAAAAGGTCTATGACCAGGTTGTGAAGGAGGGTGACAGCCAGCGCTACTTCGTGACCTGGATCCGCGACTGTCGGTACTCTGTGCTCGTCTCGGGTGAGGGCGTTATCCAGTCGTGGCGCTATGAGAATGAAGACCGTAGCAGCTGTTACATTTTTTGATCGTTCCCCAAATAACCAAAGCCTGTACGCGATCAAACTGTGGGAGCTGGCTTTTGTGGTGTCTGGGAAACCGGTGGCTTATCGATTCACCGCCGCCCCGTCCGCGTACTCACATCCACCCACACCGCCAGCACCAGAATGCTGCCCTTCACAATCATCTGCCAGTAGCTGTCCACATCCAGCATCGACATCCCATTGTCCAGGCTGGTAATCACCAACGCCCCGAGCAACGCACCGTACACCGTGCCCGAGCCGCCGCGCATTGATGTGCCGCCAATAAAACACGCGGCGATGGCATCCAGCTCGCCCATGCTCCCCGCCGACGGCGAGCCGGCCGCCAGGCGAGCCGTGTTGACCAAACCGGCGAGGGCACACATCACGCCCATGATGCCGAAGATCCACAGCTTCACGGCCTGCACGTTGATGCCCGACAGGCGCGTGGCCTCCATGTTGCTGCCCACCGCGTACACGCGACGGCCAAATACCGTCTGGCTGGTGACGTAGCTGAATACGCCCAATAACACCAACAGCAGCAAGACGGGCACGGGAATCCCATCGTAGCTGTTGAGGGTCGTGACGAAGCCGGCCAGTACGGCGCCGATCACCGCCACGCGCACCAGGTCACGCGTCAGCGAGTGCGCCGTCAGACCATGCAACGCCCGGTTACGCCGCTGTTTCCAGGTCAGAAACAACGTCAACGCAAATAACAAAACCCCGAGCCCAATACCCACCGAATGCGGCAAATACCCCTGGCCCACATACACCAGCGACGGCGACACCGGCGCAATGGTGGTGCCGCCGGTGATCCCCAGCAGAATCCCGCGAAACGCCAGCATTCCACCCAGGCCGACAATGAATGACGGGATGCGCAGATAGGCCGTCATGTACCCATTGGCCAACCCGATCATCAACCCGCACAACGCCACCAGACCCAAGTTGGCGAGCAATGGAATGTGATAAACCACATCCAGAATCGCCGCCAACCCACCCAGCAAGCCAAGCAAGGACCCCACCGACAGATCGATCTCGCCGCTGATAATCACCAGCACCATGCCGCACGCCAGAATCCCGGTGATCGACATCTGCCGCAGCAGGTTGGACAGGTTACGCGGCGTGAGAAACCCACCCTCAGTCTGCCAACTGAAAAACACCCAGATCACCGCCACGGCGATGACCAGGGCGAGCATTTTGTAGCGGGTGAAAAGGTACTTGACCTGATTCATCTACGCGGTCTTCCGATCATTATTGTTGTGTTGGCTAAGCGCAGCGGCGAGCACGTGTTCCTGGGTGAGCCCCTTGTTGATGAAGTCACCGCGCAACTGGCCGTCGCCGATCACCAGCACGCGGTCGGAGACGCCGAGGACTTCGGCCAGCTCCGAGGAGACCATGATGATCGCCACGCCTTCGGCCGCCAGCGCGCCCATCAACTTGTAGATCTCGTATTTGGCGCCCACGTCGACGCCGCGTGTGGGTTCGTCGAGGATCAGCACCTTGGGCTTGGCCATCAGCATTTTCGCCAGCACGGCTTTTTGCTGATTGCCGCCGGAGAGGCTGGTGATCGGCAAAAACGGGCTGGCGGTCTTGAGGTGCATGCGCGCGATCTGCTGGTCGATGCTGCCCAGTTCGGCCTCGGCGTCGATGCGGGTCAGGTACGCGTAGGTGTCGAGCACCGCCAGGGTGATGTTCTGGCCCACGCCGAGGTCGGGGATGATGCCCTGGCGCTTGCGGTCTTCAGGCACCATGCACAGCCCGGCGCGAATCGACTTGAGCGGTGTGCGCGTATCGATCACCTGGCCGTCCAGCCACACTTCGCAGCTGTAGCGACCGGGGTACGCGCCAAACAGCGCCGACACCAGTTCCGTACGCCCGGCGCCGACCAGCCCGGCGATGCCGAGGATTTCCCCGCGTTTGAGCACAAAAGACACATCGTCCACGCGCTTGCGCTTGGGGTTGTCGACGTCATGACAGGTGACGTTGCGCGCCTCGAACATCACCTCGCCGACTGCATGGGGCTCGGTGGGGTAGAGGTTGCTCATTTCGCGGCCGACCATCTGGGTGATGATCTTCGCAATGTCCATGTCGCCCATGGCGGTGGTTGCGATGTGCTTGCCGTCGCGGATCACCGCGATGGTGTCGCACACCGCCGCCACTTCATCGAGCTTGTGCGAGATGTACACGCAGGCCACGCCCTTGGCCTTGAGGCCACGGATGATGTCCAGCAGCACCTCGATTTCCGAGCGGGTCAGGGCCGAGGAGGGCTCGTCGAGAATCAGCAGCCGCGCCTGCTTGTTCAGGGCCTTGGCGATTTCCACCAGTTGCTGGTAGCCGCCGCCATACTGCGACACCGGCAGCGCCACGTTCATGTCCGGCACCTTGAGTTCGCGCATCAGCGCTTCGGCGTGGTGGAACATGGCCGGGTAGTTCATGCGCCCACCCGGCAACGTCAGTTCGTGGCCCATGAAGATGTTTTCGGCTACCGACAGGTCGGGCACCAGGGTCAGTTCCTGGTGGATGATCACGATGCCGGCAGTCTCGGTTTCGCTGATGGAATGGGCCTTGAGCGGCAGCCCGTCCCAGAGGATTTCGCCCTCCCAGGTGCCGTGCGGGTAGACCGCCGACAGCACCTTCATCAAGGTGGACTTGCCGGCACCGTTCTCACCGCACAGGCCGACACATTCCCCCGGTCGCACCTGGAGGTCGATGCCGTTGAGGGCGTTGACACCGCCAAAGGTTTTGACGATGCCGTTCATTTGCAGCAGGTAGTCGGACATGGCGGTCATTGCCCGGCAATCTGCTCTTTGGTATAGAACCCGTCCTTTTCCAATAGATCGATATTGGCCTTGGTCAGCGGTGTCGGGGTGAGCAGAATGGTGTCGACCTTTTTGCTGCCATTGTCGTATTGCGAGCTGTAGGTGGGTTTCTCATTGCGCGCCAACTGCACCGAGAGCTTGGCAGCTTCCGAGGCGATCAGTTTGAGCGGCTTGTACACGGTCATGGTCTGGGTGCCGTCGATCACGCGCTTGATCGCGGCCAGGTCGGCGTCCTGCCCGGAGATCGGCACCTTGCCCGCCAGTTTCTGCGCGGCCAGGGCCTGGATCGCACCGCCCGCGGTGGCGTCGTTGGAGGCGACGATGGCGTCGATTTTGTTGTCGTTGCGGGTCAGGGCATTTTCGACGATGCTCAGGGCTTCGGTAGGATTCCATTCCTTGACCCACTGCTGGCCGACGATCTTGATGTCGCCCGTGTCGATGGCCGGTTGCAACACCTTCATCTGGCCTTCGCGCAGCACCTTGGCGTTGTTGTCGGTGGGCGCGCCGCCGAGCAGGAAGTAGTTGCCCTTGGGCGCCGCTTGCAGCACGCCGCTGGCCTGCATTTCGCCGACTTTTTCGTTATCGAAGGAGATGTAGGCGTCAATGTCCGCGTTGAGAATCAGGCGGTCGTAGGACACCACCTTGATCCCGGCCTTCTTGGCTTCGGCGACGGCGTTGGTGAGTACGGTGGCGTTGAACGGCACGATGACGATCACGTCGACGCCACGGGAAATCAGGTTTTCAATCTGCGAGATCTGCTTCTGCTCGTTGGCATCGGCCGATTGCACGAAGACCTTGGCGTCGAGTTTTTCTGCGGCGGCGACGAAGTAGTCGCGGTCGCGGGACCAGCGTTCCAGGCGCAGGTCGTCGATGGAAAAGCCGATTTTCGGGTGGGCGGGATCGGCCATCGCTGGCAGGGCGAGCAGGGCCAGGGCCGTGGCGAGCAGGGTACGTGTGAATGACTTCATGGTGGTGCGTCCTTTTATTGTTGTTGGAAAGACACAGCGTGATTGTAGGAGCGAGCTTGCTCGCGAAGAGCGCATAGGCGACACGGGCTACCTGATGGTGCTGCGTTATCGTTGACGTTCTTCGCGAGCAAGCTCGCTCCTACAGGGTGTTTACGTGTAAATGAACCGGTTGACCACCCCTTCCAGCATCTCCTGGCGCCCACTCACCGCCTGCGGGTTCAGCGCCTGGGCAAACGCATGTTCAGCCAGTGATTCCAGGCTGAACTCACCCGCCAGCACGGCCTGGCCCAGCGGCTGCTGCCAGCCGGCATAACGCTGGTCCTTGAATTGCTGCAACCGGTCGTTCTCGACCATCGCCGCCGCGCGTTCCAGTGCCAGGGCCAGCACATCCATGGCCGCCACATGCCCGTGGAACAAGTCCACATCGTCCAGGCTCTGGCGACGCACCTTGGAGTCGAAGTTATAGCCGCCATTCTTAAACCCGCCAGCCTTGAGGATTTCATAGGTGGCCAAGGTCATCTCTTCAACACTGTTGGGGAACTGGTCGGTGTCCCAGCCGTTCTGCGGGTCGCCCCGGTTGGCGTCGATACTGCCGAAGATCCCCAGGGACACGGCGGTGGCAATCTCATGATGAAAGCTGTGCCCGGCCAGGGTCGCGTGGTTGGCCTCGATGTTCACCTTGATCTCCTGTTCCAGGCCGTATTCATGCAGGAAGCCAAACACGGTGGCGCTGTCGTAATCGTATTGGTGCTTGGTCGGTTCCTGGGGCTTGGGTTCGATCAGCAGGTCGCCCTTGAAGCCGATCTTATACTTGTGTTCCACCACCATGCGCATGAAGCGCCCGAGCTGTTCGCGCTCGCGCTTAAGGTCGGTGTTGAGCAGGGTTTCATAACCTTCGCGGCCACCCCACAGTACATAGTTGGCGCCCTTGAGCCGCAGGGTCGCATTCATCGCGCTGAAAACTTGGGCCGCGGCGTAGGCAAACACCTCCGGGTCCGGGTTGCTGGCGGCACCGGCGGCAAAGCGCGGGTTGCTGAAGCAGTTGGCGGTGCCCCACAGCAACTTGATCCCGGTCTGTTCTTGATGGCGCTCCAGGTGATCGACCATCTGCGCAAAGTGGTGGCGGTATTCCTTGAGCGAGTTGCCTTCGGGGGCGACGTCCGTGTCGTGAAAGCTGTAGTAGTCGATGCCCAGCTTGGAGAAAAATTCGAAGGCGGCGTCTGCCTTGCCGATAGCCAATTCCATCGGGTCGCCGCTGCGCTGCCACGGCCGCTTGAAGGTGCCCACCCCGAACATATCCGCCCCCGGCCACACGAAGGTGTGCCAATAACAGGCCGCCATGCGTAAGTGTTCGCGCATGGGTTTGCCGAGGATGAGCTTGTTGGCATCGTAGTGGCGAAAGGCGAGGGCAGCATCGCTGTTGGGGCCTTCGAAGCGAACCTTCTCGACACCGGGGAAGTACGGCATGGCGTTTTCCTTATTGTTCTTGGCGGTGGCTCGATACTAGCAACGGCGTGCGGCCTGCCGATTACGAAAATCACCAAGAGACGGTGCGATTTTGCGTGGCAGGGACTAGGCTGTCTTGACCGGCCCAGGACAACAACAATGAAAACCTTACCGCCCGTGCACCGCATTGCCTTGCTGTTCAACGGCAGCAAAATCTACGACCGTGGCATCATCGCCGGCATCGGCAACTACCTGAGCAGCACTCGCGCGTCCTGGGACCTGTTCCTGGAGGAAGACTTTCTGTGCCGCCTTAAAGGCATCGAGCGCTGGCAGGGCGACGGCATCATTGCCGACTTCGACGACCCGCTGATCGGCGAGGCGCTGGCCGGCAGCAAGGTGCCGGTGGTGGCGGTGGGGGGTTCCTACGAGGATGTGCATGCCTATCCCAAAGGCATTCCCTACGTGGCCACGGACAACTATGCGTTGATCAAGTTGGCCTACGAGCATTTGATCGAGGCCGGTCTGACGCGGTTTGCCTGTTTCAGCCTGCCCGAAGCCCAGGCCAATCGCTGGGCCCAGGAGCGCGAAAAAGCCTTTCGCCGCCTGCTGCAACGGGACGGTTTGCAGGTTGAGGTCTATCGTGGGCTGGGCACCAGCGCACCGCTGTGGGACAGCGCCGTCGAACAGCAAATCGCCTGGCTGCACAGCCTGCCAAAACCCATCGGCATCATCGCCGTCACCGACGCCCGCGCGCGGCAGTTGCTGCAAGCGTGTCTTACGGCAGGGATTGCCGTGCCGGAAGAGGTGGCGCTGATCGGCATCGACAATGATCCGCTGACCCGAACCCTCACACGGGTGCCGTTGAGTTCGGTGATCCAGGGTACCGAAACCATGGGCCGTACCGCCGCCGCGTTGCTGCATCAGATGTTGCACGGCAAGCCCTGTAAGGCGGAGCAGATCCTGGTGCCGCCGGAGGCAATCAATGTGCAGGCGTCCAGTCTGCATCAGCCCTTGGGCAATCCGTATGTGATGCAGGCGTTGTTGTTTATCCGTCAATACGCGTGCCAGGGTATCAAGACGGCTCAGGTGGCGGGCTATGTGGGGATATCGCGTTCATCCTTGGAGTCGCATTTTCGCAAGGAGCGCGGGTGCAGCGTGCATGACGAGATCCTGCGCTTCAAACTCGCCGCGGCCGCCAAGGGCCTGCAGAATCAGGCCCTGGCGATTGCTGATATCGCGCAAAGCTGCGGCTTCAAGTCCGCGCAGTACCTGCACACGGTGTTCCGCCGCGAGTTTGGATGTACGCCACGCGAGTATCAGCAGAGTGAGGCCTAGAACACGGCCTTGACTTGCAAGCCCAGCACCAGCGCGTTGTCGATGTTCTCGCCTGAGAACGCCCCCGGTTCGAGGATGTATTGCACATCCGGGCGCAGGGTCAGCCAGGGCGTGGCCTGGTAGCCGTAGCTGAGTTCGATCAGCTGTTCTGCATTGTTCAGGTTGGGGTAGTCGTTGCCGGCGTTGAATGCGGCCAGTTCCTGCACCTCGCGGCTGCGTGGGTTGGGCACGGCGCGACCATAACCCAGGGCCAGGGTGTCACGCGGCCGGCCTTCGAACGGTTTGTATAGCACCACGCCCGCGCCATACCATTTGCTGAACGGCGAGGCCGCTTCACTGGCGGCAGAGTATTGGCCGAAGGCGTGCAGCACGCGGCCGGCGGAGGAATCGGAAGCCCAAACGGCCTGGTCGATCAGCAGGTAGTGGCCACCGCGACCGCTGACCTCCTTGCTGCTGCCGATGCGTTTCACGTCGGAGCTGTCGTAGTAATAGCCCAGCTTGTATTCACCCGGCAGGCTGCCGGCGTGTTTGTACACCAGCTCGATCGGCACCACGGTACCGGTGGTGTGTTTGGGGCTCAGTTTCCAGGCGCGGCTGGAATTGCCGTTGCTCTGCGGGTCGACGTTGAACGCGGCGACGCGCAGTTGCCAGTTGGGGGCGAAGTCGTATTTCACCCGCGCACCCAAGCGTGCGTTGGGGTAGTTGGTCCAGCCGCTGCCGCCGGACATGTTCAGCGGGTGCCCGCAGAAACCGGCGTTCATGAAGTTGCACAGAATCCCGCTGTCCAGGCCGCCAAGGTCATTGCCCATGGCCATGTAGCCAAGCTTGACATTGAGGGCAGGGGTAAACAGGGTGCGCTCGTAGCTCAGCTCGGTCAGGCGTGTGTAGAGGCCACCGTAGTTTTCCTGGATTGGCAGGCGGTTGCCCACCAAATCCTCGGAAGCGCTGTTGCCGCGACGGTCGTTGATAGTGACCTGAATGCGATCACCATTGTTGAAACCGTAGAGTTTGCCCAAGTCGAACTGCACGCCGAGCTTGAGGTTCTGCGAGTAGCGCGCCGAGCGGTGCTGGCCACCGTGGGCGTTGTAGGCGGTTTCACCGCTGTAGTCGCCGGTAAAGCGAATGCCTTGCGCGTCGAGTTCACGGCGCAGGCCGCCCCAGTCGCCGGTCAGGGTGGTGTCATCGGCTTGTACAGGCAGTGCGGCACCCAGGGCCAGGCCCAGCAACAGGCGCCCAAGGGGAATAGGAGAAGTGGGGGTCATGCGGGTTCTTCCAGACAGAAGGCGCGGCGCCGGGGGAGGCGCCGCGCGAACAGGGGGTTATGGCAGGGCGTAGGCGATCACGTAGTCGCCACGGTCGGTGGACTGGCGTGCGCCGCCGGCGGTGATGACGATGTATTGCTTGCCGGTTTTCGGCGACACGTAAGTCATCGGGCCCCCTTGGCTGCCCACGGGCAGGCGGGCTTTCCAGACTTCATCACCGTTGCCGCTGTTGAAGGCGCGCAGGTAGAAATCCTGGGTGCCGGCGATAAAGATCAGGCCGCCTTGGGTCGACAGGGTGCCGCCGAGGGTTGGCAAACCGACCTTGATCGGCAGGTGCATGCGAATGCCCAGCGGACCGGTGTCTTCCACGGTGCCAACCGGCACTTGCCAGGCGACCTTTTGCGTCTTCATGTCGATCGCGGTCAGGGTGCCGAACGGCGGCGCCTGGCACGGAATGCCGGCCACCGACAGGAAGCGGTTTTTGTTCACCGCATACGGCGTGCCCTTGAGCGGCACGGCGCCCATGCCGGTGTTCAGCGCTTCGCCACCGGACGCGGCCTGGGCCTTGTTCTGCGACGGCACCATCTGGATCCACAGGCCCAGGCGCATGTCATTGACGAAGATGAAACCGTGGACCGGGTCGGTGGAAATGCTGCCCCAGTTCATGCCACCCAGGGAGCCTGGGAAGCTCAGGGATTTATCGGTGCCCGGCGCGGTGTACAGACCGTCGTAGCGCATGCCCTTGAAGTCGATGCGGCACAGCAATTGGTCAAACGGCGTGGCGCCCCACATGTCCGATTCAGTCAGGGTTTGCGCGCCGATCTGCGGCATGCCCACTGATTTTGGCTGGGTCGGCGAGTAGGGTTCGTTAGGGATGTTGGCGGCCTTGACCGGTACTTCTTTAACGTCCGTCAGTGGTTTGCCGGTGGCGCGGTCGAGCACGTAGATCTGCCCGGCCTTGGTGCCGATCACGACCGCAGGCACGGCTTTGTCGCTGCCCGGTGGCGTGAAGTCGATCAGGCTTGGCTGCATCGGCAGGTCGAAGTCCCACAGGTCATTGTGGACGGTCTGGTACACCCACTTTTCCGCACCGGTGGAGGCGTCCAGCGCCAGCACCGAAGCGCCGTATTTGTGGTTGAGCTGGGTGCGTTCCACGCCGTAGATGTCGGTGGACGAGCTGCCCATCGGCAGGAAGACCGTGTTCATCAGCGGGTCGTAGGACATTGGCGCCCAGCTGTTCGGCGTGCTGCGCACGTAGGTGCTGCCGTCGGCCGGGGCTTTTTTGTCTTCCGGATTGCCCGGGTCGAAAGCCCAGCGCATCTGGCCGGTGATCACGTCAAAGCCACGGATCACGCCGCCGGGCATGTCGGTTTGCACGTTGTCGGCCACGCGGCCACCTACCACTACGGTGGTGCCGGCGATCAGTGGCGCGGAAGACAGCTGGTAGTAGCTGTCCGGGACGTTACCCAGGCCGGCTTTCAAGTCCACCTGGCCGTGGGTGCCGAAGTCTTCGCAGAATTTGCCGGTGTCGGCATCCACGGCGATCAGGCGCGCGTCGATGGTGTTGGTCAGCAGACGACGCTGGCATTGCGCGCCGGCTGGAACGCTGGCGGCAATGATCGGTGAGCTGTTGGGTTGGGTGGGTTGGGCAATCGGCGCGGTGGCGTCGAAATAGGCCATGCCACGGCAACGCTGCCACACCGCCGATTTGGCGTTGACCTCGTTCTTCCACAGCTCTTTGCCGGTGTCGGCGTCCAGGGCGATCAGGTTGTTGTGGGGTGTGCAGATGAACACCTTGTTGCCAATCTGCAGGGGCGTCAGCTGGTCTTCGGCACCGTTGCCGTCGCTGATCGCGACGTCGCCGGTGTGATAGGTCCAGGCCACTTTGAGCTTATTGACCGTCTCACGGTTGATCTGGTCCAGCGCGGCGAAGCGGCTGCCACCTTCGGTGTTGCCGTAATGCGCCCAGTCTTTCTGCGCGTCGGCCGCAGCCACCGGGGTGATGCCAGGGCCGGCACCGGTAGGCGCCACACTCGGGTGGGCGACGAACATATTGCCGGCCGCGACTGCGACGCCCAACGCCAGTACGCCAGCCACCGCATAGGCGCCACGTGCAGGCCGGTTGACGAGCAACGGGTACACCAGCGCCACCACCATGCCGATGGCCGCGAACATGAACACGCGGGAGAACAATGGCCAGAACACCAGGCCCACATCCGCCACGGCCCAAATGGCCGTGCCGATCAGAAAGGCGGCGAACAACCAGGCACCGGCTGGCTTGCGCCCGGCGATCAACAGCCCGGCAATCGTCATGACTGCGCCGCCGATCAGGAAGTACCAGGAACCTCCCAGACTGACCAGTTTGACGCCGCCAATGGCCAGCGCGAGGCCGAGCAGGGCGATGATCACGCCCAGGCCCAGCAGTAAGAATCTAGAGGCGCCAGCGGCGCGCGATGCTCGTTTCATGTCGAAAGGACTCGAATGTGAGAGGGCAAAGACGCGATTTTAGCAAGATAAGTAACTGGTTAGTACATTAGAGTCCTGCAATAGACTATTACAGGTGCTGCGATGATGGCATGTGGTGGAATGTCGCTCAGGGTTCCAATGATCCTGTAGGAGCCAGCTTGCTCGCGAAGAACGCATGAACAACACGTTTATCCAGACATAACGCGTGATCGTTGATGTTCTTCGCGAGCAAGCTGGCTCCTACACAGTGTTGGGGGGCGAGCCTAGAACTTGAACCGCCCCACCAACCCCTTGAGCTGACCCGAAATATCCGTCAACCGACCTGACCCGGTCTGCGCTGAGTGGGCAAAGCCTTCGACCAGTTGCGCGTCGGCATGGATTTGCGCGATGTGGCGGTTGATCTCCTCGGCCACCTGGTGCTGTTCCTCGGCGGCGGTGGCGATCTGGGTGTTCTGGTCGCGGATCGAGTCCACCGAGCCGCGGATCTTGTCGAAGCTGTCCCGGGCTTGTTGGATGCGTTCCACGCTGGTGTGGGAGACCAGCAGGCTGCCCTGCATCTGCTGGGTGACTTCCTGGGTGCGCCGGGCGAGGTTGCCGAGCAGGCTGTCGATCTCGCCGGTTGAGTCGGCGGTGCGACGGGCGAGGGCGCGGACCTCGTCGGCAACCACGGCGAAACCTCGGCCTTGATCCCCGGCGCGGGCGGCCTCGATCGCCGCGTTGAGTGCCAGCAAGTTGGTCTGTTCGGCAATCGAACGGATGGTGTCGAGGATGGTGTTGATGTTCTTGCTGTCCTGCTCCAGCAACTGCATGGTCTGGGTCGACTTCTGCAGGTCTTCGCTCAGCTTGAGCACGCTGCCGGTGGCCTCGCCGATGTGGTGCTGGCCGTCGTGCACGTCGCGGTAGCCCTCGTCGGCACTGGTGGCGGCGGCGCTGCAAGAACGGGCGACTTCGTTGGCCGTGGCCACCATTTCGTTGAACGCGGTGCTCACCAGCTCCACGGCTTCGCGTTGTCGGCCGGCGGCCTGGTTCATGTTGTTGGCGACTTGGCTGGTGTCGGCGGCGGCGGTCTGCAGGTCCGACGAGGCGTTGCCGATACGCTGCACCAACTGGGCGATCATGCTCAGGAACTGGTTGAACCAGCCGGCCAGGCTGGCGGTTTCGTCCTTGCCTTGTACCTTGAGCTGACGGGTCAGGTCGCCTTCACCTTCGGCAATCTCTTGCAGGCCGTCGGCCACGCCGCGAATCGGCCGCACGATCACGCTGGCAAAGCTGGCGCCGACCACCGCGAACACCAACGCCAATACGGCGGCAATGGCCGCGATCAACCAGGTCAGGCGGGTGGCGCCGGCCATGACTTCGTCGCGCTTGATCAGGCCGATAAAACGCCAGCCCAGGTCTTTGGAGCTGACCATGTTGGCCATGTAGGCCACGCCATCGATCTCGATCTGGGTCACGCCGTCGCCGCGCTTGGCCAGTTCGGCGTAATTCGGGCCCAGGTCGGCCAGGGGTTTGAAGTTGTGCTTGGCATCGCTGGGGTCCACCAGCACGTTGCCGTTGGCTTCCACCAGCATCAGATAGCCGCTGTCACCGAGCTTGATGTTGCGCACCAGTTCGGTGAGCTGCTTGAGCGACACGTCCAGGCCGACCACGCCGAGGATATTGCCGGTGGCATCCGCGACGGTATGCACGGTGCCGATCAGCGTCACGTCGTCCGGCGCCCAATAATAGGCACCGGTGCGCACGGTCTTGCCCGGCGCGGCGATGGCCGCCTGGTACCAGGGGCGTACGCGTGGGTCGTAATTGTTGAGTTTGGTGTCGTCGGGCCAACTGGCGTAGCCGCCGTCTTTCAAGCCCAGGGACAGGTAAGCGGTGCTCGGATGGCTCTTGGCGAACTGGTCGAAAATTTCCAGCAGTGCTTTATTGGTGGGGGTGAGGGGGATTTGTGCGGCGTCGGCGCCGGCGTAGCTCTTGAGGTCTTTGGCCGCGACAACGCGCGGGTCCTTGGCCACGTAGTCGACGTTCTGGCTGATGCCGTCGAAGAACTGCTTCATGCCATTGTCGATCTGGCGGATCTCACGGCCGCTGCTGTCGAGGAAATTGGCCTGGGCCCCCTCGCGCAGATTCAGCACAACCAGTACCGCGACCAGAATAACCGGGACGCACGCGATGGCGGCAAACGCCCAGGTCAGCTTTTGCTTGATATTCATGACTTCACCCGCGGGTATTTATAATTTTTGGCAAGGGGAAAACAGTGGCGTCGAGCGTCGCATGTGTTGTTTTGAGGGGGTGTGGCCCATGCGTACTCCCTGTGTATCGACTGCGGGAGCACGCACTTGAGGGCCAAAGAAGGGTTTAACCGATGCGCTCGCCACCCAGCGCATCACGCTGCATCGACTGCAGGTTTTTCTCGATGGTTTCGCAGATGGTTTCCATCTGGATCTGGTGTTCGCTGGAGTTGAACGGGCTTTGCAGGTCGGTGCCGATGCGCTCGATGGCCAGCAGCATGAAACCCACCACGGTCGAGGCCAGCGGGGTGAACCAACCCAGGGATTCCACCAGGCCCACCGGCACGATCAGGCAGAACAGCGAGATAAACAGGCGCGGGAAATACACGTAGGGGTAGGGCAGTGGGGTATTGGCAATCCGTTCCATGCCGCCCTGGGCGTTGGACAAGTCCACCAGGGTCGACTCCAGCCGCGCCAGGCGGATGCTGTCGAGGTGGCCGGCTTTGTATTCCTTGGCCAACAGCGCGGCAGAGCCGGTGAGGATGTCGTTGGCAAAGTTGTTGGTCGCGCCATTGCGCGCGAACTCGTCGCCAGGAATGAATGCACGTACTTCCTCGGGGCAGGGTTGGCCCTTGAGGTGGGCAGCCAGACAATTCACGTACGCCACATGGCGGCGCAGCAGGGTGGCCTTGACCGGGTTCACTTCACCGTCGGGGTCGTCCAGCAAGGTCAATACCTGGCGCGCAAAACTGCGCGAGTTGTTGACCATCGCGCCCCACAGCGTGCGGGCTTCCCACCACCGATTGTAGGCGCTGCTGTTACGGAAACTGATCAGCACCACCAGCGCCGAACCCAGCAGGGTCAGGGGCATCAGCGGCAAATTGATCTTGGCGGTGAGAAACAGCATGAAGTCCACGGTGACGGCGACGTCCCACAGCAACAGCCAGAACAGCGCCCAGCCCACGTAGCCCATGGTCTTGATGATCAGGCGGTACTTTTTGAGGATGGCAGCTTTCAAACGAAGACCTCGCGACGAGCGGTAAGCAACAGTGCTTAAGCTCGGACGTGGGTTCGGGGGAAAGGTTCGATGAGTGCCTGAAACGTTTAAGCTGGCATTGCTTCGGTTGAGATGGGGGGCAGGCGTCATGCTATGCTTTGGAAGCTAATTGAGGGATATCAGATGACTGAGACAGCCGATGTCAGTATCGCCAGCCAAGTACGCAAGATGGCTAAAGCCCACCATGTCACCGCAGAGCGAGACGGCATAAGCCGTATGGCCGCTGCGATTACTGGTCTGGCGGGTGATGTGGTCGAGTTGGATGGTGTAGAGCAGTTGCTGGTCAATCTCAAGAGGAGGGGCGTTCTGAGCAAATCGGAAACCCTGGCGCTTCAGGGCAGTTATCTTCAGGAGAAGCGGCTTGCCAAGAAGATGCGCAGCGCATGATGTTTGATCCCTTCGGCGATTTTGAAACCGCTGGGTATCTTCGTAATACATTACAGCTTAAAGATCCTGTCGAAGTAAAAGAGTCCGAACACCTATCGTTTGAACTGAGTATGGAGGACGCGCTCGGATACTTGGCCAAGAAAAAACCTATCGATTACTTATCTGTACTTAAAGTGCACGAGATTTTGTTTTCTGGGTTTTATCCTTGGGCGGGGAAAGACCGAACGGAACTTGTGCCACACCTCGCCGTTTTCAAAGGCTCTCAAGATGATCCTCACCATACTCCGTTCGAACATCCGATTTCTATAAGACTGTCCGTAGACTATGCACTTGAGCTGGCTTCGAATAAAAAACGTTTTAGAGATCGTCCTGGTGATGTAATGGGGCAGTTGGCATTTGCGCATCCTTTCCTTGATGGCAATGGGCGGACGACTCTGCTTGTGTTCATGGAGCTTTGTTATCGAGCAAAGTTCGCTATTGAGTGGTCAAGAACCAATAAGGATGATTACCTTCGGGCCCTCAGTGCGGAAATCAGAGAACCATTCAAAGGGCATTTGAGTGATTACCTGAAACCCTTCGTTAGAGATATTGGCCATCGCGATGAGTGGCCAGCGATGATTGGCGGGATCAAGGGATTGGATGGGCTTGATAAGGACGGTATTACTTATGAAAGCCTGGATAACCCTGCGGTTCAGCAGATTTATAAAACCTACAGATCGCAATCGCTCGATGTGCCGCCCTCTGAAAAGTAGGATCGCAAATATCCAAAGGATCAAGCCGCGCGTGATCCGGCTTTCACCGCTGCGCAAGAATACTCTGCAGTAAACCGGGAAAGCGGCCTTCCAGATCCTCCGCACGCAATGCATTCAGATGAGTGGTGCCCACGCTGCGGGTCTGCACCAGCCCGGCATCGCGCAACACGCGAAAATGATGGGACATGCTCGACTTCGGCCGGCCGCCGTCCAGCTCACCGCAGGTGGCTTCGGGCACGCCCGCCAGGCAGCGCACGATTTCCAGGCGCACCGGATCACTCAGGGCATACAGCAGGCGCTCGAGAGTCAGGTCTTGAAGAGGAGGGTGTTTGAAGGCTCGCATGAAACGAATCATAACAGGGGGCTATCGTTGAATACCATAGTTCGATTACCATCGAACTATCGAATCAACCACCCACTGGCTGGAGTCAACATGTCCGCATTGTTCGAACCGTTCACACTCAAAGACGTCACCCTGCGCAATCGCATCGCTATTCCACCGATGTGTCAGTACATGGCCGAGGATGGCATCGTCAACGATTGGCACCTGGTGCACTTGGCCAGCATGGCCCGTGGCGGGGCAGGCCTGGTGGTGGTGGAAGCCACCGCCGTCGCACCGGAAGGGCGTATCACTCCAGGCTGCGCCGGGCTCTGGAGCGATGCCCACGCCGAGGCGTTTGTGCCGATGGTCCAGGCCATCAAGGCTGCCGGTTCGGTGCCGGGCATCCAGATCGGCCACGCCGGTCGCAAGGCCAGCGCCAACCGCCCGTGGGAAGGTGACGACCATATGGCCGCGTCCGATGCGCGCCGTTGGGAAACCATCGCACCGTCGGCCATCGCCTTTGGCGCCAACCTGCCGCAAGTACCGCGCGCCATGACCCTGGACGACATCGCACGCGTGCGCCAGGACTTCGTCGACGCCGCCCGCCGTGCGCGTGACGCCGGTTTCGAGTGGATCGAACTGCACTTCGCCCACGGCTACCTAGGCCAGAGCTTCTTTTCGGAGCACTCCAACCAGCGCACCGACGCCTACGGCGGCAGCTTCGACAACCGCAGCCGATTCCTCCTGGAAACCCTGGCCGCCGTGCGTGAAGTCTGGCCGGAAAACCTGCCGCTCACCGCGCGTTTCGGCGTGATCGAATACGACGGTCGTGACGAGCAGACCCTCACCGAATCCATCGAACTGGCCCGTCGTTTCAAGGCCGGTGGCCTGGACCTGCTGAGTGTCAGCGTCGGCTTCACCATTCCTGAGACCAACATCCCGTGGGGCCCGGCATTCATGGGGCCGATCGCTGAGCGCGTGCGTCGTGAAGCCGGCATTCCGGTGACCTCGGCCTGGGGCTTTGGCACGCCGCAACTGGCGGAAGGTGCGTTGCAAGCCGGGCATTTGGACCTGGTTTCGGTGGGGCGTGCGCACTTGGCTGACCCGCATTGGGCGTACTTTGCGGCCAAGGAGCTGGGCGTCGAGAAGTCGTCGTGGACCTTGCCTGCACCTTATGCGCACTGGTTGGAACGTTATCGCTGAGGCGGTCATGGCGTGACAGAGGCCACTCGTGAGAGTGGCTTTTTTTTGCGCTGTGTTACTACAAGGTCAACGACAAAGTCCGGCTCAACCTGGATGTGAAGAACCTGTTCAATCGCGACTTTGAAGAGGGCGCCAGGCGCACCACGCACAATGCAGGTGGGCATCGCCTACACCCTCTGACCTTCACAGCAACCCACTGTAGGAGCGAGCTTGCTCGCGAAGAACGTCAACGATGACGCGGCACCTCTGGTTGACTGCGTTGCTTTCAAGTTTTTCGCGAGCAAGCTCGCTCCTACAAAAAGACCAACCGTTGTGGGCTCTGTTAAAGCGGCGTCAACACATTCATCACCGTATCCAACGCCACTCGCGTGTCATCCAGCTGCACCAGCGAGGCATGCCGCGCGCCCAGGGCATCGCGGTTTTGAATGGCAGTAAGGATCGCCTTGTGCCGGGGCAGGCTCAGGCCCTGGATATCCGGGCGGCGGTTGGTGATGTTGATCGACTCGCGCAACGGCAGCGACAGCATGTTGCACATGTAGGCCAGCAGGTCGTTGCGAGTGGCGTCGGCAATCGCGCGGTGGAAGTCCAGGTCGGCCTGCAGCAACTGTTCGTGGGTCTGCGCGGTTTCCATGCCCAGGTAGGCTTGCTCGATGGTGGCGATGTCTTCGTCGGTGGCGGTGGTCGCGGCCATGGCGGCGATTTCCGGTTCGAGGATGCGCCGCACGCCGGCCAAGGTGTTGAAGAACTCGCTGTGGGGCGTGGACTGCATCAACCAGGACAGCACGTCCGGGTCGAGCAGGTGCCATTTCAAGCGCGGCCGCACCACTGCGCCCACCCGTGGCTTGGAGTACACCAGGCCCTTGGCGCTGAGCACGCGGGTCGCTTCACGCAACACCGAGCGGCTGACCTTGTACTCTTCGCAGAGCGTGGCCTCCATGGGCAAGCGTTCTTCGGGCTTGAAGCGACCGGAAACGATGTGCATGCCCAAATCCTGGACGATCTGGGCATGCTGGCTCTTGCGCGGCTTGGGCGGCTGGTGATCCATGACGACAGGACGGCTCTGGCTTAAAGACGCGGCATCATAGCATCCCAATTAGTGGGAATGCCGTGGGACTTCCGCCCCACGGCAACCCACCAGGAAGTCAAAGTCGCAGCCCTGGTCGGCCTGCAACACATGGTCGATATACAGCTGGCGATAGCCACCGACGATCAGCTTCTCGGGTGGTGCCAGGTCGGCCATGCGGGCCGCCAGCTCTGCGTCGGGGATGTCCAGGTGCAGGCGGCCGTTGGCGCAGTCGAGTTCGATCCAGTCACCTTCCTTGACCGTGGCCAACGGACCGCCGGCCGCCGCCTCCGGCGCCACGTGCAACACCACCGTGCCGTAGGCCGTGCCGCTCATGCGCGCGTCGGAAATCCGCACCATATCCGTTACGCCCTGGGCCAGCAGCTTGGCGGGCAAGCCCATGTTGCCGACTTCGGCCATGCCTGGGTAACCCTTGGGCCCGCAGTTTTTCATGACCAGGATCGAGTTCGCGTCGACGTCCAGTTCCGGGTCGTTGATGCGCGCCTTGTACATGTCGAAGTTCTCGAACACCACGGCGCGGCCTCGGTGCTGCATCAGTTCAGGGCTGGCGGCGGACGGCTTGAGGACTGCACCGAGCGGCGCCAGGTTGCCGCGCAGCACACAGATTCCGCCGTCGGCGCGGATCGGGTTGTCGAGGGTGCGGATCACTTCGTCCTGGCCGTAGATCGGCGAGTCCTTAGTGTTCTCACCGAGTGACTTGCCGTTGACGGTCAAGGCATTTGGATGGGGAATCAGGTTGGCTTCACCAAGGCGACGCAGCACAGCGGGCAGGCCGCCGGCATAGTAGAACTCTTCCATCAGGAAGCGCCCCGACGGCTGCAGATCGACGATGGTCGGCATGCCACGGCCCATGCGGGTCCAATCGTCCAGATCGAGTTCGACGCCGATGCGTCCGGCGATGGCCTTCAAGTGGATCACTGCGTTGGTCGAACCGCCGATGGTCGCATTCACGCGGATCGCGTTTTCAAACGCCTCTTTGGTGAGGATCTTCGACAGCTTCAAGTCTTCGCGCACCATCTCCACCGCGCGCATACCCGACATATGCGCCAGCACATAACGCCGTGCGTCCACCGCCGGAATCGCCGCGTTGTGGGGCAGGGAAGTGCCCAGTGCCTCGGCCATGCAGGCCATGGTCGACGCAGTACCCATGGTGTTGCAGGTGCCCGCCGAGCGCGACATGCCGCCCTCGGCCGCGAGGAAATCGTCCAGAGTAATGGTGCCGGCCTTGACCTGTTCGCTGAGCTGCCACACCACGGTACCCGAGCCGATGTCCTGGCCCTTGTGCTTGCCGTTGAGCATCGGCCCGCCGGTGACCACGATGGCCGGCACGTCGCAACTGGCGGCGCCCATCAGCAGGGCCGGGGTGGTTTTGTCGCATCCGGTCAGCAGTACCACGCCGTCAATCGGGTTGCCACGAATCGCTTCTTCCACATCCATGCTCGCCAGGTTGCGCGTGAGCATGGCGGTGGGGCGCAGGTTCGATTCGCCATTGGAGAACACCGGAAATTCCACCGGGAAACCACCGGCCTCGATCACGCCGCGTTTGACGTGCTCGGCGATCTGGCGGAAATGCGCGTTGCACGGGGTCAGCTCCGACCAGGTGTTGCAGATGCCGATGATCGGTTTGCCATGGAACTGATGGTCGGCAATGCCCTGGTTCTTCATCCAGCTGCGGTACATAAAGCCGTTCTTGTCGGCAGTACCAAACCACTGGGCGGAGCGTAGGCCGGGCTTTTTATCAGACATGATCGATTCTCTTATTGTATGACTATATGTTCTATGCGTGCTTAAACATAAGCGCAAAAACGCTGCTTTGGAAGAGTTGTTTTGCAAATAGTCATACTATATAGTCGGCTTCAACTGAGGTATGGCCCTGGCGGATTTTCGCGAGAGGCGTCCCCCGAGCTTCTATAAAAACAACAATCGGAGATCGACCCCATGAGCCAGGAACTGCGGCTTATTCGGCGCATCACGCTGAAACTGATTCCCTTCCTGATCCTGCTGTACCTGATCGCCTACGTGGACCGTTCCGCCGTGGGGTTCGCCAAGTTACACATGGGCGCCGACGTCGGCATTGGCGACGCCGCCTATGGCCTGGGTGCGGGGTTGTTCTTCATTGGCTACTTTCTCTTCGAGATCCCCAGCAACCTGATGCTTGATCGCTTTGGCGCACGGCGCTGGTTTGCGCGGATCATGATCACCTGGGGCACCATCACCATCGGCATGGCCTTCGTGCAGGGGCCGCACAGCTTCTATGTGATGCGTTTTTTGCTCGGCGCGGCGGAGGCGGGGTTCTTTCCGGGCGTGCTCTACTACATCACCCAGTGGTTCCCGGTGCGCCATCGCGGCAAGATCCTCGGGCTGTTCATCCTGTCCCAGCCCATCGCAATGATGATCACTGGCCCGGTGTCCGGCGGTTTGCTGGGCATGGACGGCATTCTTGGCCTGCATGGCTGGCAGTGGCTGTTCATCGTCATCGGCACGCCGGCGATCCTGCTGACCTGGCCGGTGCTGCGCTACCTGCCGGACGGCCCCAAGCAGGTCAACTGGATGAGTGAGGATGAAAAAGCCTGGCTGACCGGCGAACTTGCCAAAGACCTGCAAGCCTACGGCCAGACCCGCCACGGCAACCCGCTACATGCTCTCAAAGACAAGCGCGTATTGCTGCTGGCGCTGTTCTACCTGCCGGTGACCCTGAGCATTTATGGCCTGGGCCTGTGGCTGCCGACCTTGATCAAGCAATTCGGCGGCAGTGACCTCACCACCGGTTTCATCTCTGCCGTGCCGTACATCTTCGGCATCATCGGCCTGCTGATCATCCCGCGCAGTTCCGATCGTTTGAATGACCGCTACGGCCATCTCGCCGTGCTCTACGTGCTGGGTGCCATCGGCCTGTTCTGCAGCGCCTGGCTCAGCGTGCCGGTGCTGCAAATGGCCGCGCTGTGCCTGGCGGCGTTCGCGATGTTTTCCTGCACGGCGGTGTTCTGGACCTTGCCGGGACGGTTCTTTGCCGGCGCCAGTGCGGCGGCGGGCATCGCATTGATCAACTCGGTGGGCAACCTCGGCGGCTATATCGGCCCGTTCGTGATCGGTGCGCTCAAGGAATACACCGGCAACCTGGCGTCGGGCTTGTACTTTTTGTCCGCCGTGATGGTGTTTGGCTTGCTGCTGACGGGCGTGGTCTATCGCCTGCTGGAGCGCCGCCACGTGCTACCTGTCGACCAATTTGCCGCCAGTGCCCGTGGCGCTACACGTACTTAATCTGGGAGAAGTTGCATGCGTTTAGTTCAGTTCGAATTGCGTAACGGTGAGCGTCGTGTCGGTGTGGTAGAAGGCAGCAAAGTGCGTGAGGTCAACAGCGCCCGCACTGTGCGCGAGCTGGCCCTGGCTGCGATCGAAGCAGGTGTCGGCCTGGCGCAGCAGGTGGACAGCCTGGGCCTGGGCGACAGCTACGACTACGCCACCTTGCTGGCCGACCTGAAAATCCTGCCGCCACTGGACCACCCGGATCCGGCCCACATGCTGATCAGCGGCACCGGCCTGACCCACCTGGGCAGCGCCTCGGCGCGGGACAAGATGCATCAGGCTGGGGATGACACCGCGCTGACCGACACCATGCGCATCTTCAAATGGGGCGTGGAGGGCGGCAAGCCGGAATCCGGTCAGGCAGGCGTGCAACCGGAGTGGTTCTACAAAGGCGACGGCAGCATTGTGGTGCGCCCCGGCGCTGCCTTCCCGTCGCCGCCTTTCGCGGAAGATGCCGGCGAAGAACCGGAAATCGGCGGCCTCTATGTCATCGGCCCGGACACCAAGCCCTATCGCGTTGGTTTCGCGGTGGGCAACGAGTTCTCCGATCATGTCATGGAGCGCAAGAACTACCTGTACCTGGCCCATTCCAAGTTGCGCAGTTGCAGCTATGGCCCCGAGTTGCGCGTGGGCGAGTTGCCCCAGCACCTGGCGGGCACCAGCCGCATTCTGCGCGACGGCGAAGTGATCTGGCAGAACGAATTCCTCAGCGGCGAGGCCAATATGTGCCACAGCCTGGAAAACCTCGAATACCACCACTTCAAGTACCGCCAGTTCCTCACGCCGGGTGATGTGCACGTCCATTTCTTCGGCACCGCCACGCTGTCATTCGCCGACGGTATCCGCACCCAGCCGGGCGATGTGTTCGAGATCAGCCAGGCCGAGTTCGGCGCGCCGCTGGTCAACCGTGTCGGCAGCAGCGAAGCAGCGTTCGCACCCGGCAACGTCATCACCCTTTAAGGAGAACACCATGACCTCGTTCCTCGGCCACAACTACATCGGCGGCCAGCGCAGCGCCAACGGCAGCATCACTTTGCAAAGCGTCGACGCCACCACCGGCGAAGCCTTGCCCCAGATGTTCTACCAGGCCACGCCACAGGAAGTCGATGCCGCCGCCAAGGCTGCCGCGCAAGCTTATCCTGCGTACCGCGCGTTGAGTGCGGCACGCCGCGCGCAGTTCCTGGATGCGATAGCCGATGAGCTGGATGCGTTGGGGGATGAGTTTGTCGAGTTGGTCTGTCGCGAAACCGCCTTGCCCGCCGCGCGCATCAAGGGCGAGCGCGGGCGTACCAGTGGCCAGATGCGTCTGTTCGCCACGGTGTTGCGTCGTGGTGATTTCTACGGTGCACGCATCGACAAAGCGCTGCCTGATCGCCAGCCGATGCCGCGCCCGGATTTGCGTCAATACCGCATCGGCCTGGGGCCGGTGGCCGTGTTTGGTGCGAGCAACTTTCCCTTGGCGTTCTCCACGGCGGGCGGCGACACCGCCGCCGCGCTGGCGGCAGGTTGCCCGGTGGTGTTCAAAGCCCACAGCGGGCACATGGCGACGGCCGAGCGGGTTGCCGATGCAATCATCCGCGCGGCCGAAACCACCGAGATGCCCGCCGGTGTGTTCAATATGATCTTCGGTGGCGGCGTCGGTGAAGCGCTGGTCAAGCACCCGGCGATCCAGGCGGTGGGCTTTACCGGCTCGCTCAAGGGTGGCCGTGCATTATGCGACATGGCGGCAGCGCGCCCGCAGCCGATCCCGGTGTTTGCCGAGATGTCGAGCATCAACCCGGTGATCGTGCTGCCTCAGGCGTTGAAATCACGGGCCGAAAGCGTCGCGCGTGACCTGACCGCCTCGGTGGTCCAGGGCTGCGGCCAGTTCTGCACTAACCCAGGCCTGGTGATTGGCATCGCATCGCCTGAGTTCACCGCGTTCACCCAGCAAGTCGCGCAATTGATCGGCGACCAACCGGCACAGACCATGCTCAACGCCGGCACCCTGGGCAGCTATGGAAAGGGCCTGGAAAAACTTCTTGCACATCCGGGCATCCAGCACCTGGCGGGCCGCCAACAGGCCGGCAACCAAGCGCAACCGCAGGTGTTCAAGGCTGATGCGAACCTGTTGATCGGCAGTGATGAAGTGCTGCAGGCAGAAGTCTTCGGCCCAACCACCGTGTTTGTCGAAGTGGCCGACCAGGCCCAGCTCAGCGCGGCTTTGCAGGGGCTACACGGCCAACTCACCGCCACGATCATTGGCGAGCCGGCTGATCTGCAACAGTTCGCCGAACTCACGCCGCTGCTGGAACAGAAGGTCGGCCGCATCCTGCTCAACGGTTACCCGACCGGCGTGGAGGTCTGCGATTCGATGGTGCACGGCGGGCCGTACCCGGCCACATCCGATGCCCGTGGCACCTCGGTCGGCACCTTGGCCATCGACCGTTTCCTGCGCCCCGTGTGCTTCCAGAATTACCCTGATAGCCTGCTGCCCGACGCGTTGAAAAACGCCAACCCGTTGCGTATCCAGCGGCTGGTGGATGGCACGCCATCTCGCGACCCGCTGTAACACGCACCTGAGAACAACAACAATCCAGGAGGCATCATGTCGTGTATCGCCGTTACCCCGCACCGTGCGCAGTTGGGCGAGGGGCCGTTCTGGGACGCGCCGACCCAGGCGCTGTACTGGGTGAATATCGCCGGTAAACAGGCGCTGCGCCTGATGGGCGGGCAATTGCAGGTGTGGCAGTTGCCCGAGCATGTCTCGGCTTTCATCCCGTGTGAAAGCGGCGATGCCTTGGTGACCTTGAGCAGCGGCGTGTATCGCCTTGACCTGGCCACCGAAGCCCTGACCCTGCTGTGCGTCGCGGACCCGCAACCGGGCAACCGTGGCAATGAAGCGCGCTGCGATGCCCAGGGTCGTCTATGGCTGGGCACCATGCAGAACAACATCGGCGAGCAGGGTGAAGACCTGCCCATCACCCGGCGCTCGGGTGGCCTGTTTCGTATCGATGCCGATGCGCAGGTCACGCCGTTGCTCAGTGGTCTGGGCATTCCCAATACCTTGCTGTGGAGCGATGACGGCCGTCACGTGCATTTTGGCGACAGCCTGGACGGCACGCTGTATCGATATGCCATTCAAGCGGACGGCCAACTCGGTCCCGCGCAACTCTGGTTCGGCCCCCACGAACGCGGCGGGCCGGACGGTTCGGCGATGGACGCAGAAGGTTACATCTGGAATGCCCGTTGGGACGGCAGTTGCCTGCTGCGGATAGCCCCAGATGGCCAGGTGGATCGCATTATCGAATTGCCCGTCAGCCGACCTACCAGTTGCGTATTTGGCGGGCCCAACCTCACCACGCTGTATATCACCAGTGCTACCAGCCCCTTGGATCATCCGTTGGACGGTGCCGTGTTGGCGATGGAGGTGGATGTACCCGGAAAATCTTGTACTCGTTTCGCCGGATAACCCTTGTAGGAGCGAGCTTGCTCGCGAAAAACGCCAACGATAACGCGGGCATCCTGGATGAACGCGGCGCTCTCAGGCTTCTCGCGAGCAAGCTCGCTCCTACAGAAAGCGTTTTTTACGTTTGTCTAAAAACAACAACAAGGAGTCACCCGTATGAATCGTCGTCGTGGTTTGCGTTCCCTGTGCTGCGCCGCTGTGGCGGTCTCGGCCATGAGCTTGAGCGGGCTGTTGCTGGCCGCTGAAGAAGTGAAGATCGGTTTCCTGGTCAAGCAGGCCGAGGAGCCGTGGTTCCAGACCGAGTGGGCCTTTGCCGAGAAAGCCGGCAAGGAACATGGCTTCACCGTGATCAAGATCGCCGTGCCCGACGGTGAGAAAACCCTCTCGGCCATCGACAGCCTGGCCGCCAACGGCGCCAAGGGCTTTGTGATCTGCCCGCCGGACGTGTCCCTCGGCCCGGCCATTGTCGCCAAGGCCAAGGCCAACGGCTTGAAAGTCATCGCGGTGGATGACCGCTTCGTCGACGCGAAAGGCAACTTCATGGAAGACGTGCCGTACCTGGGCATGGCTGCGTTTGAAGTGGGCCAGAAGCAGGGCGCCGCCATGGCCGCTGAAGCGAAAAAACGCGGCTGGGACTGGAAGGACACCTACGCGGTGATCAACACCTTCAACGAGCTCGACACCGGTAAGAAGCGCACCGACGGCTCGGTCAAATCCCTGGAAGAAGCCGGCATTCCCAAGGATCACATCTTGTTTACGGCCGCCAAGACCCTGGATGTCCCAGGCAGCATGGACGCCACCAATTCGGCCCTGGTGAAACTGCCCAGCGGCGCGAAAAACCTGATCATCGGCGGCATGAACGACAATACTGTGCTCGGCGGCGTACGCGCCACCGAAAGCGCCGGCTTCAAGGCGGCCAACGTGATCGGCATCGGCATCAATGGCACCGACGCCATCGGTGAACTGAAAAAACCGAGCAGCGGCTTCTTCGGCTCGATGCTGCCAAGCCCGCACATCGAGGGCTACAACACCGCGCTGATGATGTACGAGTGGGTCACTAAAGGCACCGAACCTGCGAAGTACACGGCCATGGACGAAGTGACCCTGATCACCCGTGAAAACTTCCAGGCCGAGCTGACCAAGATCGGGCTGTGGCAATGACCGCTGCCGCTTTGCGATTTGACGGCATCGGCAAAACCTTTCCGGGGGTCAAGGCGCTGGATGGCATCAGCTTCAGCGCCCTCCCAGGGCAGGTGCACGCGTTGATGGGCGAGAACGGTGCGGGCAAGTCGACGCTGCTCAAGATCCTCGGCGGCGCCTACATTCCCAACAGCGGCACGCTGCAGATCGGCGAGCAGGTCATGGCCTTCAAAAACGCTGCTGACAGCATTGCCAGCGGCGTGGCGGTGATCCATCAGGAACTGCACCTGGTGCCGGAAATGAGCGTGGCCGAGAATCTGTTTCTCGGGCATTTGCCATCGCGGCTCGGCGTGGTCAACCGGAGGCTGCTGCGAGAGCAGGCCCTCGCTTGCCTCAAGGGCCTGGCGGATGAAATCGACCCGGCCGAAAAGCTCGGGCGGCTGTCCCTGGGCCAGCGCCAACTGGTGGAAATCGCCAAGGCGCTGTCCCGTGGCGCGTATGTGATTGCGTTTGATGAGCCCACCAGCAGCTTGTCGGCGCGGGAAATCGACCGCTTGATGGCGATCATCACGCGCCTGCGGGATGAGGGCAAAGTGGTGCTCTACGTGTCGCACCGCATGGAGGAAGTGTTCCGTATCTGCAATGCGGTGACGGTGTTCAAGGACGGCCGTTATGTGCGCACCTTCGAGGACATGAGCACGCTGACCCATGACCAGTTGGTGACGTGCATGGTCGGCCGCGATATCCAGGACATCTACGACTACCGCCCGCGTGAGCACGGCGAGGTAGCGCTCAAGGTCGACGGCCTGTTGGGCCCCGGCCTGCGCGAGCCGATCAGCTTCAACGTGCGCAAGGGCGAGATTCTCGGCCTGTTCGGGCTGGTCGGGGCAGGGCGCACGGAGTTGTTCCGCCTGCTTAGCGGCCTGGAGCGTGCCAGCGCCGGGCAACTGCAACTCTGCGGCGAGCCGCTGCATCTGCAGTCACCACGGGATGCTATCGCCGCCGGCGTGCTGTTGTGCCCGGAAGACCGCAAGAAGGAGGGCATCATTCCGCTGTCCAGCGTCGCCGAGAACATCAATATCAGCGCGCGGGGCGCCCATTCCAGGTTTGGCTGGCTGCTGCGCGACGGCTGGGAGAAAGGCAACGCCGACCAGCAGATCAAGACCATGAAGGTCAAGACGCCCACCGCCGCGCAAAAGATCATGTACCTCTCCGGCGGCAACCAGCAGAAAGCCATTCTCGGCCGCTGGCTGTCGATGCCGATGAAAGTGTTGCTGTTGGACGAGCCCACCCGTGGCATCGATATCGGCGCCAAGGCCGAGATCTACCAGATCATCCATAACCTCGCTGCTCAGGGCATTGCGGTGATCGTGGTGTCCAGCGACCTCATGGAAGTGATGGGCATCGCCGACCGCATCCTGGTGCTGTGCGAAGGCGCGCTGCGCGGCGAACAAACCCGCGAACACGCGACTGAATCCAACCTGCTGCAACTGGCCTTGCCGCGCAGCCTGGCGAACTGAGAGACGATTATGACCACTCAACACAACGTGCTGCCCACCGCGCGCAAGCCGCTTGACCTGCGTGCGCTGCTCGACAACTGGGCGATGCTGCTGGCGGCCGTGAGCATCTTTTTGCTGTGCGCCTTGCTGATCGACAACTTCCTTTCACCGTTGAACATGCGCGGGCTGGGCCTGGCGATTTCCACCGTAGGCATCGCTGCCTGCACCATGCTGTTCTGCCTGGCGTCGGGGCATTTTGACCTGTCGGTGGGCTCGGTCATCGCCTGCGCCGGGGTGGTGGCGGCGATTGTGATGCGCGACACCGACAGCGTGATGCTTGGCATTGGCGGCGCGCTGCTGATGGGTCTGGTGGTGGGGCTGATCAACGGCATCGTCATTGCCAAGCTGCGGGTCAATGCGTTGATCACCACGCTGGCGACCATGCAGATCGTGCGTGGCCTGGCGTACATCTTTGCCAACGGCAAGGCGGTGGGCGTGTCCCAGGATCAGTTCTTCGTGTTCGGCAACGGCCAGTTGTTTGGCGTGCCGGTGCCGATCCTGATCACCATTTTGTGCTTCCTGTTCTTCGGCTGGCTGCTCAACTACACCACCTACGGGCGCAACACCATGGCCATCGGCGGCAACCCGGAAGCGGCGTTGCTGGCGGGCGTGAATGTGGACCGCACCAAGATCCTGATCTTTGCCGTGCACGGAGTGATCGGGGCGTTGGCCGGGGTGATCTTGGCGTCGCGCATGACCTCCGGCCAGCCGATGATTGGCCAGGGCTTTGAGCTGACGGTGATTTCGGCGTGCGTGCTGGGCGGGGTTTCGTTGAGTGGCGGGGTAGGGATGATTCGCCATGTGATCGCCGGGGTGCTGATTTTGGCGATTATCGAAAACGCGATGAACCTGAAGAACATCGACACGTTCTATCAGTACGTGATCCGGGGCTCGATCCTGCTCTTGGCCGTGGTCATCGACCGCATGAAACAACGCTGACACTGTAGGAGCGAGCTTGCTCGCGAAGAAACTTCAACGATAACGCGTGCATTCTGGATTAACGCGGTGCTTTTGAGTTCTTCGCGAGCAAGCTCGCTCCTACAGTTTAATCGGTGGTGAATTTGAAGATTGTGTTCTGGGTGTAGGTCTGCCCTGGATTCAGGCGGGTAGACGCGAACTTCGGCTGATTAGGCGCATCCGGAAAATGCTGGGTCTCCAGCGTAAACCCGCTCCAGTGCAGATAGGTCTTCCCAGCCTTGCCCTTCACCGACCCGTCCAGGAAGTTGCTGGTATAAAACTGCACCCCAGGCTCCGTGGTAAACAACTGCAAGCGCCGCCCCGACGCAGGATCATGCACCTCGGCCGCAAGCTGTTTCACATCACCTTTGTTATCCAGCGCCCAGTTGAAGTCAAACCCACCCTGCTTCGGCTCGGCAAACTTGAGCTGCGGGTGATCGTCCTTGATGTGCTGGCCGATCGGCGTGGGTTTCAGGAAATCCATCGGCGTGCCCTTGACGGGCGCCAGTTCGCCGGTAGGGATCAAGGTGGCATTCACCGGCGTGTAATGGCTGGCGTGCAAGGTAGCGACGTGCTTGAGGATGTCGCCATTGCCCGCACCGGCCAGGTTGAAGTAGCTGTGGTTGGTGAGGTTGAGCACCGTGGGTTTGTCAGTGGTGGCCTTGTAGTCGATGTGCAGTTCGTTGTTGTCGTTGAGGCGGTAGGTGACCTCGGTCTTCAGGTTGCCGGGGAAGCCCATTTCACCGTCCTTGGACAGGTAGGTGAGGGTCACGCCCACCGAGTCCTTGGCCTTGACGGGCGTGGCTTTCCACACGTGTTTGTCGAAACCCTGGGCGCCGCCATGCAGCGAATTGGGGCCGTCGTTGAGCGGTACTTGGTAGCCTTTGCCGTCGAGTTCAAAGGCGCCGCCGGCCAGGCGATTGCCGAAGCGCCCGATGGTCGCGCCGAAGAATGCAGTGCCGCTTTGATAGCCCTGCACGTCGTCGAAGCCCAGCACCACGTCTTCGACCTTGCCATGTTTGTCCGGCACCTTGAGCGACTGCAGCACGCCGCCATAGGTGATCACCGTGGCTTGCATGCCGTGGCTGTTGCGCAGGATGTACTGTTCGACGGCCGTGCCGTCATTGGTTTTACCGAAGGGTTTGTGTTCGCTGGTGAGGCCTGCGGCCTGGGTGCCGCCGCTGGCGATCAGCATGGACATCGCCAGGCCCGACAGCAGGTATCGAGGGTGCTTCATGATCGAACTTCCTTTTGTTGTTTTGAGTGGAATAGTTCTACTAATGTGCGATATTTTGTCGATAGAGCAGCGAATTTATAGCCTTTAACGCCATTTTTGCAAAATAAAATAAGACTAATTAAACGAGGCAAGTTTTCATGACGACCCAGCACGCTGTTTACCCCGACCTTGAAGGCAAGACGGTCCTGATCTCTGGAGGCGCTTCGGGCATTGGCGAATTCATGGTGCGCGCCTTCGCCGCCCAGGGTGCCAAGGTCGGCTTTGTCGACCGCGCGCAAAGCCAGGGCGAACGCCTGGCAGCGCTGCTGAGTTC
Organism: Pseudomonas sp. NS1(2017); assembly: GCF_002269425.1. Classification (NCBI taxonomy): domain Bacteria; kingdom Pseudomonadati; phylum Pseudomonadota; class Gammaproteobacteria; order Pseudomonadales; family Pseudomonadaceae; genus Pseudomonas; species Pseudomonas sp. NS1(2017). The sequence goes on along the minus strand of NZ_CP022960.1, from coordinate 5,383,214 downwards.
GCGAGGGCACACGGTGGAATTCGTGAACTGCGACATCACCGACGAGATCGCCTACAAGGCCGCCATCACGCGCTTTGAGCATTCCTTGGGGCCGATCACGGTGCTGGTGAACAACGCCGCCAACGACGTGCGCCACAGCTTGGACGAAGTCGACTCGGAAATGTTCGACCGGCTGATCTCCGTCAACCTCAAGCACGCCTTTTTCGCCGCCAAGGCCGTGGTGCCGATGATGAAAACTGCGGGCGGCGGGGCGATCATCAACCTCGGCTCCGTCGGCTGGATGATGGCTTCCGCCGGCTACCCGGTGTACGCCGCCAGCAAGGCCGCCGCCCACGGCATGACCCGCGCCTTGGCCAGGGAATTGGGGCCGAGCCAGATCCGCGTGAATACGCTGGTGCCGGGTTGGGTGATGACGGAAAAACAACTGGCGATGTGGGTCGACGATGCGGCCAAGGAATTGATCAGCCGCAGCCAGTGCTTGCCGGGCAGTGTGCTGCCGGAACACATCGCGAATATGGCGTTGTTTCTCGCCTCCGATGCCTCGGCGATGTGTTCGGCGCAGAACTTTATTGTGGATGGCGGCTGGGTGTAGGTCCGCTTACTCGATCGGGTATTTCTTGAAGGCAGGATGCTGTTCCAGCCGCTCGGCGTGGCGTCTCAGGTTGGGAAACGCATCCGCCTTGACCACCGACGCCACGGTGAATTGGCTGAACGACCAGGCCACCGCCGCTGTAATCGACGCCTGGGTCAGCACCTCACTGTCAGGCAGTTGTTTTTCCAGCAGCGAATAAGCAGCGAGCAACTGCCCGCTGACCCGGTCAAGCCACGGCGCATGCTGCTTTTCAGCCGGGCGCAAGTTGTGCTCGTAGACAATCTGCACGCTTTTTTCGCAGGCTGCCAAGGCCAGGCCAAGGATGTGCAGGTCCCGGGCGCGTGCGGCGGGTTGCTGCGCGAGCAGCTTTTTGTCCGCTGGGGCCAGGGTTTCCAGGTAGTCCAAGATCAGGCTGGAGTCCATCAGCACGGTGCCATCGTCGAGCACCAGGGTCGGAGCCTTCACCACCGGGTTGATCTGGGCGAACGCCTCGAAGCTGCGGAATACCGACAGCGGTTCATGCACAAAATCCACCCCGTACAGGTCCAGGGAAATCGCCACGCGTCTTACGTAAGGCGAGTCCAGCATACCGATCAGTTTCATGAAGCCTCCATTGCTTACCACGTGATGGGCTCAAGAGAGTAAGGGCTCAGGATCGGCATGCGCAATGGCCCGCCGTAGTTGCTGATAGGTGGCCACCAATTGTTCCAGATTGAACGCCAGGTTGCGTCCACTGGGATTAGGCAACACCCACACCGAAGCACCGCCGAGCCGCTGCGGTTGCAACCCCCAGCCAATCTCGCGCTGGCCCGACAACGCGCTGTAACCGGCCTTGCCGAGAAAGGCCACGAAGCGTGGCTGATAGCGTCGGATCTTCTGTTCAAACGCCGCGGCGGCATCCGTGAACTCATGCCGGGCCAACTCGCCGGCGCTGGCCGTGGGCCGCTCCACGACCGTGGTCAGGCCGCAGCCATAGTTCGCCAGTGTGGGGCCGTCCTCGGGACGCAGCTCATGGGGCGTGAAACCGGCCAGGTGCAAGGTGCGCCAGAAACGGTTGCTGCGATTGGCAAAGTGCAGGCCCAGTGCGGCGGAGCCTTTGCCGGGGTTTATGCCGCAGAACACTACGCTCAAGCGGTCGGCCAGGATGTCTTCGAGGCGGTCGTTCATGTCGGCTCTACCTGCAAGTGGGTCAGCAACCACGCCGTGAAACTGCGCGCCAGCGGGTCATGCTCGCTGTCGCGATGGGTCAGCAGCGCCCAGCTCGGCCCGCGAATCGTCGCGTCGACCAGCGGCGTGAGCAACCCGTCGGTTTGCGCCTGACGGCTCAGCAACTGGCTGACCAAACCAATCCCCAGGCCGGTACATACGGCGTCGAGCAACAGGCCAGCGTCGGAAAAATTCAGGCCCTGGTCCTGTTGCCCCACATCGACCCCGGCTTCCACCGCCCAATGGCTCCAGTCCATTTCCCGTTCGCCGTGCAGGGTGGTGCGTTGTGCCAAGGGCAGCTTCAACAGCCGGGGGTGGCAGGCGGGAAACAGCCGGTCGGCGTGCAGCACCTTGAAGCTGCATTCGGCCTGGGAGCTGATGTCATCGCGCACGGCCAAGTCGATGGTCTGGCTGGCCATGTCGGGCACTTCGTCGGTGCTGAAGATCCACAGGTCGACTTCCGGGTGCTGCTGGCGGAAATCCGCGAGCCGTGGCAACAGCCAGTGCCGGGCAAAGGTCGGCGTGGTGTTGAGCACCAGTTGGTTGGGCTTTCGGTATTGCCCCAGGCGCCGCACGCCCACCGCCAGTTGCTGCAGCAACGCCTGGGTGGTGCTGAGGAAGTCATGGCCCGCGTCGGTCAGGCTCACGCTGCGTCCGCTGCGGAAAAACAGCGGCTGTTCCAGGTATGCCTCCAGGCTGCGGATCTGCTGGCTGATCGCCGATTGGGTCAGGTGCAGTTCTTCGGCGGCCTTGTGGAAGCTGCCCAGTCGCGCCGCGGCTTCAAAACCGCGCAGGGTGCCGAGGGGCGGCCAGTGGTTGAGCATGCTGATAAGTTCCTCTAATCAGTTTTCTACAAAATCCATCGTTTGTCCGGCTTTGAAAGCCGCCATAGCATGTGTGCCAAGACTCCGTGGGCAGTTTTCACTGAACACAATGACTTAACTGAAGGGTACTTGTCATGCAGCAGAATGCAATGCAAAGCAACGGTTGGTGGATGCCTGCGGAGTGGGCCCGGCATGCGGCGACGTGGATGGTCTGGCCGCATAACCGGGCCTTGTGGGAAACCACGTGGGGCGTGACCCTGGCGCAGGTACAGCAGGATTTTGCGCGGGTGGCCAATGCGATCGCTCGCTTTGAACCGGTGAAGATGGTGGTCGATCCGTCTGCCGTGGCGGGCGCCAAGGCCTTGTGCGGGCCCGGCATCGAGCTGGTCGAGCAGACCGTGAACGACAGCTGGTGCCGCGACTCCGGCCCGACCTTTGTCTGCCATCCGCAGCAGGGCACGGCTGGTGTGAGCTGGCGCTTCAATGCCTGGGGCGGCAAGTCGGCCCATGACCTGGACGAAAGCCTGGCACGTCGCGTGCTCAATCATCTGGGGCTGGAATGCTTCGGCACGCCCCTGAGCAATGAAGGCGGCGCGATCCATGTGGACGGCGAGGGCACGCTGATCACCACCGAGTCGGTGCTGCTCAACCCCAACCGCAACCCCGGCGTGAGCAAGGCCGAGATGGAAGACATCTTCACGCGCCTGCTGGGCATCAAGAAGACCATTTGGTTGCCCGGCGATCCGGATTACGTCACGGGCGACATGACCGACGGCCATGTTGATGGCGTCTGCGCATTTGCCCGCCCTGGGGTGTTGCTGGTCGATGCGACTCACGATCAACGTTCTGTTTACGCCGAAGTCGTACGGGAAAACCGCCGCGCCCTGGAGCTTTCCACCGACGCCCAAGGCCGCCGTTTCGAGCTGATCGAGCTGTACGAAGCCACCGATGCGGTCGACACCGAAGCCGAGGTGTTCTGCGCCTCCTACACCAACTTCTACATTGCCAACGGCGCAATCATCATGCCGGCCTACGGCATTGCGGCCGATCAGGTCGCGGCCGAAGTCCTGGCCCAGGCATTCCCCGGTCGCGAGATCGTACCGGTGCAAATCAACCACCTGGCCCATGGCGGCGGCGGCGTGCACTGCATCACCCAGCAACAGCCAGCGTGGGTGAAGCCATGAGTATTCTGACGATTGCCACTACCCAGATGCCTTGCACCTGGGACCTGCCGGGCAACCTAGACCGCGCTGAGCAGTTGGTGCGAGATGCGGCGAAGCAGGGTGCCCAGGTCATCCTGTTACAGGAGTTGTTCGCCACGCCGTATTTCTGCATCGAGCAGCACCACAAGCATCTGGCATTGGCCGAGGAATACCAGCACAGCCACGTGCTCAAACGCTTCGCCGCGCTGGCCAAGGAGTTGGGCGTGGTATTGCCGCTGAGTTGGTTCGAAAAGGCCGGCAATGCCTTCTTCAATTCCCTCTGTGTGGCGGATGCCGACGGGCGTTTGCTCGGCGTGTACCGCAAGACCCATATCCCGAATGCCATCGGCTATCAGGAGAAGGAATATTTCAGCCCGGGCGACACAGGTTTTCGCGTCTGGGAGACGGCCTTCGGGCGCCTGGGCGTGGGCATCTGCTGGGACCAGTGGTTCCCGGAGACTGCGCGCTGCCTGGCGTTGCAAGGCGCCGAAGTGCTGCTGTTTCCCACCGCCATCGGCTCGGAACCCGGCTGCGCCACGCTCGACTCACGGGACCATTGGCAGATGACCATGCGTGGCCACGCGGCGGCGAACCTGTTGCCGGTGGTGGCGGCCAATCGCGTCGGCCGTGAAGTGGCGACCACCGACCCGAGCCTGCAAATGGACTTCTACGGCTCATCGTTCATCTGCGACCACAAGGGCAAGCTGCTGGCCGAAGCGGATCGCGACTCCACCGGCGTGCTGCTGCGCAGCCTCGACCTGTCCGCCATGCGCGAAGACCGCCTGACCTGGGGCATCTATCGCGACCGCCGCCCGGAGATGTACAGCGGCCTGCTGACCCTGGATGGGCGTCCATCATGAAGCGGCTATTGAGTTGTGCGTTGATCATGACGAGTGTCTGCGCCTCGGCAGAGGACAAAACCCTCAAGCTCTACAACTGGGCTGACTATTTCGCCGCCGACACCCTGTCCAAATTCACCGCCGAGACCGGTATCCGGGTGATCTACGACGTGATGGATGGCAGTGAAACCCTGGAAGCCAAGTTGATGGCCGGCGGCAGCGGCTACGACCTGATCTTCCCCGGCGATACCGTGGCCGAACGCCTGATGCGCGCCGGCAGCCTGCAAGCACTGGACCCCGCCAAGCTCGACGCCATGAGCGACATCGAGCCGGGCCTGCAGAAACTGCGCACCCATTACGTCAACTCGAACAAAGCCACGGTGCCCTACACCTGGGGCACCATTGGCCTGACCTCCAACACCCAGCAGATCCAGCAACGCATGCCGAATGCGCCGGTCAACAGCCTCGACCTGTTGTTCAAGCCGGAGAACGCGGCCAGATTCGCCGATTGCGGCATCTCGCTGATCGACTCGCCGGACGAAGTACTCGCCGTGGTGCTCAACTACCTGGGCCGCGACCCGCGCAGCGCCAAGCGTGAAGACCTGGCGGCGGCCAGCGATCTATTACTCAAGGTGCGCCCGTACATCCGCAAGTTCCAGTCGCAACCAGTGACCGACCTGGTCAATGGCAACCTGTGCCTGTCCCTCGGCTACAGCGGCGACATGACCCAGGCCCAGCGCGCCGCCGATGCCGCCGGCAAAGCGGTGACCTTCGGCTATCACATCCCCCGCGAAGGCACCACGGTGTGGATGGACACCATGGCCATCCCGGTCGACGCCCAACACCCGGAATACGCCTACGCTTTCATCAACTTCGTGATGCGCCCGCAAAACATGGCGGCCATCACTAACCTCACCGGCTACCCCACCGCGAATGCCAAGGCGCGGCCGGACGTGGAGGCGAGCATGCGCGATAACCCGGACATCTACCCGGACGCGGCCACCTTCGAACGGTTGATTGCCGGCAAGGACATCTCCCAGGCCGATATGCGCGCACGGATGCGTGTATGGACTAAATTCAAGACAGCTACTGTGAAGTGAGTATTTCATGCCAACCCGTCGCACCTTCATCAAACAAGCCAGTGTGGTCTGCGCCATGACCTTGATCGCCCCGCACCTGCGCGCCGCCGCGAGCGGTCGCTTCTACATGCCCGACGAGGGCGAAAAACACCGCCAGGCCTTTATTGCCTTTGGTGCCCAGGACGCCATCTGGGAAGACTTCACCGCCGATGTACAAGCTGCCCTCGGCCGTATCGCCAGGGCGATTGCGGATTACGAGCCGGTCACCGTGTTCTGCCGTGAAGACGAACGCCATCTTGCTGAAAAACACTGTGGCACCCGCAACATCACCTTCGTGGAAACCGCGTTGGATGACATCTGGATGCGTGACACCGGCGCCAATTTCGTCATCGACGGCAGCGGTGGCTTGGGCGCGGTGGACTTCAACTTCAATGGCTGGGGCAACAAGCAGCAGCACGACGATGATGCGCTGCTGGCGGCCCAGATCGCCGAGGAAACCGGCGCCCGGCCTATGCGCAGCGAACTGGTGGGCGAGGGCGGCGGGATTGAGGTTGACGGCCTGGGCACCGGCATCATGACCGAAAGCAGCTGGATCAACCGCAATCGCAACCCGGACTGGAGCAAGGCCGAGGTCGAAGCCGAGCTGAAGGAGCGCCTAGGCCTGCGCAAGATCATCTGGCTGCCGGGCATCAAGGGCAAGGACATCACCGACGCCCATGTCGATTTCTACGCGCGTTTCGTCGCGCCTGGCGTGGTGCTGGCCAACCTCGATACCGACCCTGAATCCTACGATCACAAGGTCACCCTGGCGCACTTGGAGATTCTCAAAAAGGCCACTGATGCCGACGGCCGGCCTTTACAGGTGCACACGGTGTCGCCGCCGCTCAACCCGCGTAAAAGCAAGTTCAGCAAGGGCAATCCGGATTTTGCGGCGGGCTACATCAATTACTTCGTGATAAACGGTGCGGTGATCGCCCCGGAGTTCGGCGACCCGGTGGCGGACCGCAAGGCGCTGGACCTGCTGGCCCGGCTCTACCCGGACCGTAAGGTGGTCGCACTGAATATCGATGCGATTGCAGCGGGGGGCGGTGGCATTCACTGTGTGACGAGTCATCAACCTTTGGTTTAGTCTGGGATCGCAAACGCCTCTGGAGCCGTCAGCATGACCGATTATGTACCCCCGAACGTGTGGACCTGGGACACCGAAAATGGCGGCACCTTCGCCAGCATCAATCGCCCGATTGCCGGCGCGACCCATGACAAGGAACTGCCGGTAGGCAAGCACCCGCTGCAGCTGTATTCCCTGGCCACGCCTAATGGCCAGAAAGTCACGATCCTGCTGGAGGAGCTGCTGGCCCTGGGGCACAGTGGTGCGGAATATGACGCCTGGCTGATCAAGATCGGCGACGGCGACCAGTTCGGCAGCGGCTTTGTGGGGGTGAACCCCAACTCGAAGATCCCGGCTCTGCTGGACCGCAGCGGCGCCACGCCGATTCGGGTGTTCGAGTCGGGCGCGATCCTGCAGTACCTGGCCGAGAAGTTCGGCGCGTTCTTCCCCACCGAGCCTGCGGCCCGTGCCGAATGCCTGTCGTGGCTGTTCTGGCAGATGGGCAGCGCGCCGTACCTGGGCGGTGGTTTCGGGCATTTTTATGCCTATGCGCCGAGCAAGATGGAGTACGCAATCAACCGGTTCGCCATGGAAACCAAACGTCAGCTAGACGTACTCGACCAGCGCCTGGCGGTGAGCGAATACATTGCGGGTGATCAATACACCATCGCCGATATTGCCATCTGGCCGTGGTATGGCGGGTTGGTCAAAGGCCGCTTGTATGGCGCGGCGCAGTTCTTGTCGGTGCATGAGTACACGCACGTGTTGCGCTGGGCAGACGCCATCGAAGCGCGGCCAGCGGTGCAGCGCGGGCGGCGGGTGAATCGGGTGTCCGGTGAGCCCCATGAGCAATTGGCCGAGCGGCATAACGCCAGCGACCTGGATTAACACCTGTAGGAGCCGGCTTGCCGGCGATGGCGTCCTCATAAACGCTATCGCCGGCAAGCCGGCTCCTACAGTTTGCGTGGGTGGCGGAAGTTATTTGTAGCGCTGCTCAAACACCGCCACCTGCTCCGGCTTGATCAATTCAAACGGCACCCACACCTCCGGCGCAATCGACTCGCCCTTGATCATCCGCACCGCTGCCTGCACTGCCTGGGTCGCCTGGGCTTTCGGGTCCTGGAACACCGACGCCGTCAGCAACCCCCGTTTGATCGCCGCCAGCCCATCGGGCAAGCCATCGATACCCACAATCGCCACGTCACCCTTGGCTTTCCCCGCCTGCTGCAAGGCCATGGCCGCGCCAATCGCCATTTCATCGTTATTGGCCACGATGGCATCGAACTGCGTGCCCGCCAGCAGCCAGTTGCTGGTCAGGTCCATGCCCTTGCTGCGTTGCCATTCGGCGCTTTGCTGCTCGACCACCTTGATACCGGGAAAGTCCTTGAGCACCTGTTTCGCGCCCTCGGTACGGTCATGGGTGGCGTTCTGTGCAAGGTCGCCCATGATGATCGCGACATTGCCCTTGCCGCCGAGTTTTTCCGCCAGGTAGCGCATCTGCAATTGACCGGCCTCAATGTCGTTGGAGGCCACGGTGACCACGCCCTTGGGCAGGGTGCGTTCGTCCGGGTGGCGGTTGACGTACACCAGCGGCGTCTTGGCCGCCACGGCGGCACGGGTCATGTTGGCGGTGGCGGCGGTGTCCACCGGCAGCACGATCACTGCGTCGACCTTCTGGTTGAGGAAGCCCTCGACCTGATTAAGCTGGCGCACCACGTCGCCCTGGGCGTCTTCGAACTGGATCTGCACATCCTGCTGCTGGGCGGCCGCTTCCAGGCCGGTGCGCACGTAGGTCATGAAGTTGTCGTCGACCCGGGCAATGCTCACACCGATGCGATAGGCGGCGAAGGTCCATTGGCTGAACAGCAGCAACAAGGTGGCAGCAAACAACGAATAGCGATTCATAAGGGTGATCCTTTTATTGTTATAGGGTGAACGCCTGGCGGAAACGCGCCAAAGCCAACTCGCTGTCGCCGCTGGCCCAGCTTTCCAGGCCGACCACGCCGCTGTAGCCCATGGCGTGCAAGGCCCTGGCGATGGCCGGGTAGTGAATTTCACCGGTGCCGGGCTCCTTGCGGCCCGGCACGTCGGCCACTTGGATTTCACCGATATGTGTGCCGGCGCGCTGGATCAGTTCGATCAAATTCCCTTCGCCGACCTGCGCGTGGTACAGGTCCAAATTCATCTTCAGGTGCGGGCTGCCCACGGCCTCGATCAGCGCCAGGGTGTCGTCGGCGCGGGCGAAGGGTGTGCCCGGGTGGTCAACTTCTGTGTTGAGGTTTTCCAGCAGGAACACACGGCCGGCGTCTTCCCCCAAGCGGGCGATTTTTTCCAGGGTCTTGCAGGCGCTCAGCCACATGCGTCCGGTGGTCTGGCTCACCGGTTGTACGGGCAGGCCGCCGTCACCCAGGCCGGTGCCGTGCAGGTTGAGGCTGGGGCAATTCAGTCGTTCGGCGACCCCTAAGGATTCGCGGGCGCTGTCGAGCAGTTGGCGGATACCGCCGGGGTCGGTGAGGGTACCGCTGATGTAGCCGGTCATGGAGGTGAACTCGGCGCCGGTAGCAGCCAGGGCGGCGATGTCCTTGTTTGTCCAGTTCCAGATTTCGGCACTGAAGCCCAGCGCATGAATGCGCTCCACGCGTTCGATGAAAGGCAGGTCGAGAAACACCATCTCCGCGCTGACGGCCAGCTTGAAGGGGCTCATACGGCCACCGCCTTGCCGGTTTCGAACGACTCGATGCAGGCGCGGGCAATCGCCAATGCCGCGCGCGCGTCTTCACCGCTGGCCAGGGGCTTGGCGCCGCTGCGCAGGCAGTCGACGAAGTGGTTGAGTTCGGCGATGTAGGCGTCGCGCAACAGGTCGGTGTCCAGGCGCTGGGTGTCGGCCTGGATGCCTTGGGCCAGGTAGCGCACCAGGTCGCAATCGTTGAGGCTGCCCATGCTCAGCATGCCGGCGCTGCCAAACACTTCGCCGCGCACGTCGTAGCCGTACACGGCCTGGAAGTTGGCCTCGGCAGTGGCAATGGCGCCGTTGTCGAAGCGGATCGTGACCACGGCGGTGTCGAGGAAACCTTTGCTTTTGTATTCCGGGGCGATCAAAGCGTCGGCCATCACGTAGACCTGCACCGCCTCGGCGCCAGGGTTGAGGTAGCGCAGGGTGTCGAAGTCGTGGATCAGGGTTTCCAGGAAGATCACCCATTGCGGCGACTTGGCCGGGTTGTTCAGTGCCGGGTCGCGGGTCAGCGAGCGCAGCAACTGCGGGGTGCCGATGCGGCCGGCGGCGACGTCGAGGTGCGCGGTGCGAAAGCTCTTGGCGAAGCGCCGGTTGAACCCGACTTGCAGCGGCACCCGCGCTTCGGCCGCAGCGGCGATGGCGCGGTCGGCTTCATCGAGGGTGATGGCCATGGGTTTTTCGCAGAAGATGCCCTTGCCGGCGCGGGCGGCGCTGATCACCAGCTCTGCGTGGCTGCGGGCGGGGGCGGCGATCAGCACGCCGTCGATGTCCGGGTCGTCGAGCAACTGCTGCGGGTCGGTGTAGACCTTGCTCACGCCCAGTTCAGCGGCGAGGCGGGCGGCCTGGCCTGGCGTCGGGTCGGCAATCGCTGCCAGGCTGGCACCGGGGATATGCCGCGCGGCGGTCAGGCCGTGGAAGCTGCCCATGCGGCCGGCACCGATCAAGCCCAGGCGGATGTTCTGTGTACTCATGAAATAACCCCTTGTTGTTATTGGCCGCAGGACGGTCCTGATGGCAAAGGGGTAAGAGCAAGGCTTGTGCCATTTATTAACGTGTTGATAAATAACGATTAATAATTATCTATAAACAAAAAGTGTTCATTTTGATGACATGCCTATACTGACATGTCAAAAACATGAACATGGATACCGCCCAATGAGCATGGCGTTCAGCGTGCAAGACCTCGACTACCTCACGGCCCTGGGGCCTGCCGCGCTGAATGATGGCCCGGTTGCCGCACTGGAACAGGCCTGGCGCGACTGCCTGGCCGGCCAGATCGAACGCCCGATGCACGTGCGTCAAGTGATCTGGGATTCTTGGCGGCGCAGCGTCCAGGCCGGTATCGACCCGGCCGACAACGCGTACCGCTTCGTTGCCGCCGACACGCTGGCGGCCACCCAGGCCGCACACCGGGTGCTGATCGAGGCCGCCGCGCAGGTCATGCATGGCTTGCTGGCCTACAACCCGCGCGGCCATATCAACCTCACCGATGTCGACGGTACTACCCTGTATTTCTGTGGGCTGGACATCACTCCGGTGGGCAGTCGCCTGCTGGAATCGGTGCAAGGCACCAACTGCACCGGCCTGGCGCTGGCCGAGGATCGCCTGGTGTACGTGTTGGCCGAGGAAAACTTCGGCGTCGGCCTGCGCCAGCGCCGCATGCATTGCGCCGCCGCGCCGATCAAGAATGCCCAGGGCCAGACCGTGGCCATGCTGACGCTGACCGCCGAGCCCGGCTGGTTTCACTTCCATACCCTCGGCACGGTGCAGGCTGCGGCCGACGCGGTATCGCGGCAGATGGCCCTGCAAGGGCTGCTGGAAGAACAGCAGACTGTCCTCGAAGTGCTCAACGAAGGCCTGGTGGTGCTCGACGAACGCGGCTGCATCAAGGCGCTCAACCGCTATGCCAGGCAGCTGTTTGGCGTCGGGCTGGAGCTGATCGGGCGGCCTTTCCAGCAACTGGGCCGTAGCGAACTGAACGACGTCCTTGGCGAACCCGTGCGCGACCTCGACTGCACCTTCCACCTGCACAACCGCAGCCAACTCGCCTGCCTGGTCTCGGTGTGCCCGCTGGAGCAGGGCGGGGTGATCGTGTCACTGCGCGAGAACCGCCGTATCCGCGAAATCACCCGGCGACTCATCGGCACCCAGGCCAGCTACACCTTCGACACCATCCAGGGCAGCTCGCGAGCGATCCAGGACGCGCTGCATTTGGGGCGCATCGCCAGCCGCAGCGATTCCACCACCCTGATCCTTGGCGAAAGCGGCACCGGCAAGGAGCTGTTCGCCCAGGCCATCCACAATGGCAGCGAGCGCTGCAACGGCCCGTTTGTGGCGGTCAACTGCGGTGCGATTCCACGGGACCTGGTGCAAAGCGAGCTGTTCGGCCACGTCGAAGGCGCGTTCACCGGCGCCAGCCGTGGCGGCTCGGCGGGCAAGTTCGAACTGGCGGATGGCGGCACCATCTTTCTCGATGAGATTGGCGACATGTCCTTCGATGCCCAGGTCAGCCTGCTGCGGGTGTTGCAGGAGGGTGAAATCACTCGGGTGGGCGCGAAAAACTCGCGGCAAGTGAACGTGCGCATCATCGCCGCCACCCACCGCAACCTCAGCCAGGCGGTCGCGGAAGGCGCGTTTCGTGAAGACCTCTACTACCGCCTCAACGTGCTGAACCTGACCGTGCCACCGCTGCGCATGCGCCGTGAAGACATTGCGCTGCTGGCGCGGCATTTTCTCGCCCGCTGCGCGCGCTCGTTGCGTAAATCGGTGCAGGGCTTTTCGCCGGAGGCGATGGCGCTGCTGTCAGCCTATGGCTGGCCGGGCAATGTGCGCGAGCTGGAGAACAGCATCGAACGGGCGACCAACCTGGCGATGGGAGAGCTGATCGAACCGGTGGATCTGCCTTTGGAAAGCCGCCAACGCACCCCGCTGCGCGCCCACGAAGCGCCGCCTGCCCAGGACCTGAGCAGCCACGAAATGCACGCCATCGTCGCCGCGCTCAACAGCACCGGCGGTAACATCCGTCTGGCTGCGCGGCAGCTCAACGTGTCGCGGGGTGGGCTGTACAACAAGATGAGTCGGTTTGGCCTGAATGCCGGGGATTTCCGTCGCAACTGAGAGCCAAGAACCCCCTGTGGCGAGCGGGCTTATTGTGGCGAGCGGGCTTGTCCCGCGTTGGGCTGCGAAGCGGCCCCAATAAGACCACCGCATTTGTTCAGATAAACCGAGGCGCCTGGTTTTAGGGCCGCTTCGCGCCCCAGCGCGGGGCAAGCCCGCTCGCCACAAAAGAAGGCGGCACGTTCAGTTGCCCCTATTCTCGGACGTCACAATCTGCGGCGGCACATACACCCGCTGCCGCACAGGATCGAACCCCTCTGCACTCTGCAACTCCACCATCAGCCGCACCAACGCCGTCGCTGTCTGCCCCGGCTGCGAATCCATCACCACATCGATCAACCCCTGGCCCAGCGCCTGACGTGATAGCGCGGTCGACTCCTGCAGGATGCAACACAACGCCGGCCGCTTGGGCAACTGCGCCAAGGCGCTGATGATGCCGTCACCGCCGCCGCCCACCACGCATAATCCGCGCAGGTCGCTGTGGCGGCTGATCAGGTCGAGGGTGGCTTCTTCGGTGATGTCGCAGTTGTCCAGGTTGATCAGCGGTTCCAACGGTTTGAGCCCCGGCGCGTGCTCGGCCAGGTAGCTGTGCAGGCCTTCGACCCGTGCCTGGTGGCCGAGGAAACGGTGGCCGCCGAGCAGGATGCCCACGCTGCCTTTGCGGGCGCCGCAGGTGCGGGCGAGCAGCCAGCCCATGGTGCGGCCGACCACATGGTTGTCCTGGCCCACGTAGGGTTCTTCGGCCTGTTCGTGGATATCCGAGAGCAGGGCCACCACGGGCACACCGGCTTCGCGGATCTGCTTGAGGCAGGCGTTGATCAGCGGATGGGCAAAGCTCACCACCGCAAGGCCATCGCATTGCACGGCCAGTTGTTCAATTTGCGCGACGATGGCGGCGGGCGTGCGATCGACGATGTACTCGAACTGGCACGTCAGGTTGGCGCCGGCATGCTGTTCGGCGGCGGCGTTGATGGCTTGCGCCAGGCTGGCATAGAACGCCTGGGCGGTGGCCAGCAACAGGATGCCGAAACGATAGGTCGGCCGGCGTTCGCGAATGCGCTGGCCGATCAACCGCGCCGCGAAATACCCCACGGCTTCGGCCGCCTGGAACACCTGCTCGGCGGTCTCGGGATTGACCGGCGCACGTGCGTTCAACACGCGGTCGACGGTGGCCACGCTGAGCCCCGCCTGGGCGGCGACGGTGGCGATGGTTGGGCGTTTATTGTTGTTCATGACAGGCCCCTTGAGCGTCTTGATAGAAAACTATCAAGCCCCGCTGGGCCTGGATGATAGCTTGATAGGGAATGGATTCAAGGCATTGAGGGTGAAAGATTGGTTCTCTAAGGTGGGTTTCACACAGCACCTGAAACCACCCGCTTGCGGAGAACAATAACAATGCCTGAACACACCGCTCACACCGCCCGGCGCGATTACAGCCTCACCGGCCCCGAAGCCGCCCGCGCGGCTGAAAGGGGCCTGGTCTCGGCCAGTTGGTACCAGTCGCCCATCTCGCGCAAACGCATGAAAGAACTGATGCAGCGCCGCGACGGCCCGGCCTTGCTCGACACGGCCATCTGGGTGATCGCGCTGTTTGCCACCGGTTTTGGTGGCTACTGGTTCTGGGGCACTTGGGCCTGTGTGCCGTTTTTCCTCGCCTATGGCGTGCTCTACGGCACTGCATCCAATCCGCGTTGGCACGAAACAGGTCATGGCACCGCGTTCAAGACCCGCTGGATGAACGACGGGCTGTATCAGGTCGCCAGCTTCATGTGCATTTTTGAACCCCACGTGTGGCGCTGGAGCCATGCCCGTCACCACACCGACACCATCGTGGTCGGCCGCGACCCGGAGATCGTCGAGCCGCGCCCGCCAAGCTTTTTGATGATGTTCTTGAGCCTGTTCAACCTGCCCCTGGCCTGGAAAACCTTCAGCGGTGTGGCGCGGCATGCCATTGGCAAGATTAGCGCCCAGGAAGCCGACTTCATCCCCGAATCCGAATGGCCCAAGGTGTTTCGCGCAGCTCGGATCTGGGTCGGCATTTATGCCCTGGTGATTGGCACCGCGTTGTACCTGCACAGCTGGCTGCCGCTGATGCTGATTGGTCTGCCGAGCCTCTATGGTGCCTGGCTCGGCTATATCTTCGGCCTTACCCAGCACGTCGGCCTGGCCGAAGACGTGCTGGACCACCGCAGCAACTGCCGCACCATCTACATGAACCGCGTGCTGCGCTTTATCTACATGGACATGAACTACCACCTCGAACACCACATGTACCCGATGGTGCCGTACCACGCCCTCGCGCAACTGCACGAAGAGATTCGAAGTGATTGCCCGCCGCCGTACGCCAACCTGTTCGAGGCGTACAAAGAAATCCTGCCGACGATCTGGAGGCAGCGCAGCGATTCGACCTACTTCATCCAGCGCCCGATCCACAAAAAAGCCGATCCGGCTGCCCATGCCCCGGTGCATGCAGAAACGGCTGCTGGCTGAATCCCCCCCTAGAACAAGAGAAAACACCATGAACGATCAATGGATCGACGTCTGCGCCGTGGGCGAAATCGACGAAGAAGACGTGCTGCGCTTCGACCACGGCCCGCACACCTACGCGCTGTACCGCTCGGCCGAGAATGAATTCTTCGCCACCGCCGGCCTGTGCACCCACGAGAAAATCCACCTGGCCGACGGCTTGGTGATGGACCACGTGATCGAGTGTCCCAAGCACAACGGACGCTTCGATTATCGTACGGGCAAGGCCCTCGGCGCGCCGGTGTGCGTCAACCTCAAGACCTACCCGGTGCGGGTCGAAGCGGGGCGGGTGTTGCTCGCTGTCACGGCCTGATGATGAACGCTCCGTTGATTATCGTCGGGGCCGGTCATGCCGGTGGCCGGGCGGCGCTGACCCTGCGCGAAGAAGGTTATACCGGCCGCCTGATCCTGATTGGTGATGAAGTGCACTTGCCCTATGAGCGGCCGCCGTTGTCCAAAGGCCTGTTGCAAGGCACGGCGGATCTGGCCGGATACAGCCTATGCGACAGTGCGCGACTGGCCGGACTGGGTATCGAACACATCGCCGGTAACCCGGTGACTCATCTGGAACCGCAGCAACATCGCCTGCAACTCGCCGACGGACAATGGTTGCCTTACGCCGGTCTGCTATTGGCCACCGGCGGCCGGGCGCGGCGATTGCCCCAGGCGCAGGCCAATGTGCTTTACCTGCGTACCCATGATGAAGCGCTGGCGTTGCGCAGCGCCTTACGCCCCGGCACACGGCTGGTGGTGGTGGGCGGTGGTTTTATCGGCCTGGAAGTGGCGGCGACCGCACGTGGCCTGGGCTGTGAGGTGACGGTGCTGGAAGCCGGGCCGCGCCTGGCGGGGCGTGTGCTGCCAGCGGTTATCTCCCAGGCGTTGCTGGATCTGCATCGCGAGCACGGTGTGCAGGTGCGTTTGAATGTGGCGCTGGAATCCATCCAGGCGGATGCCGTGCTGTTGGTGGACGGGCAGCGATTGCCCTGCGACCTGATTGTGGTCGGCATCGGCATGCAACCCAATCTCGAACTGGCGGCAGCAGCAGGGCTGGAGGTGGGGCAGGGCATTCGTGTCGATGCGTACCTGCGCACCAGCGCGCCGAACATCTATGCCGCCGGCGATGTGTGCGAGTTTCGCCTCGACGGTCTCTATCAGCGCCAGGAAACCTGGCGCAATGCCGAAGCCCAGGGACGGCATGCGGCGCTGAATCTGCTGGGGCGCGAAGTGCCGTTCGAGGCGCTGCCCGGTTTCTGGTCCGATCAGTACGACTGGGGCTTGCAGACCGTGGGCGTAATCACCCCGACAGTGGTCAGCCGCCCATTACCGAGCGGCGGCCTGTTGCTGTTCTACCTCGATAGCGATCAGCACTTGCAAGGCGCCTGTGGTTGGGCGCCGGGCAACAGCGTGGCCAAGGACATCAAGCTCTGCGAGCGCCTGATCAGCGCGCGGATTGCGCTCGATACCGCCAGCCTGGCCAACCCCGAGCTGTCCCTCAAACTCTTGCTGCGAGGCTGATATGCGCCAATTCCTGGTGTTCCAATCCCTGTGGGCCATGCAGACCGAACCCGGCTGCCTCGACACCCATCTCGACCGCATCCAGGCCGCCGGTTTTGACGGCATTACCGATCATTACTGGCAACCTGCCGACGTCGCACGTTTGCACGCGGCGGCTAGCTCAAGAGGCTTGCAGATCGAGGGCCAATTGTTCCCGCAATCGGTGGATGACCTGGCCGCTGCGCTGGAGGTGATCAGCCGCTATGGCTGCCACCACCTCACCCTGCAAGCCGACGTACGCCCGCGCACCCAAGCCGAGGCGGCCCGGTTGATCGAAGGCTGGCAACGCCTGGCTGAGCAGGTGGATTTTCCGGTGTTGCTGGAAACCCACCGTTATCGCCTCACCAACGACCTGCTGTTCACCCTCGACCTGCTGGCGCAGATGCCGGACTTGAAGCTGCTGGCCGACCTGTCCCACTACGTGGTCGGGCGTGAACTGCCCGAACCGGGCACGCCTGAAGACGACGAACAGATCCGTACGATTTTGCGCCACAGCTGGGGGTTCCACGGCCGTGTCGCCAGCAGCGAGCAGGTGCAAGTCTCCATGGCTTTTCCCCAACACCAAGCCTGGGTACAGCGTTTTACCCAGTGGTGGCGCTACGGGATCGAAGACTGGCTGGCCCGGCCCGACACGCCGCAGAGCCTGTCTTTCACCTGTGAACTGGGCCCGCCGCCCTATGCGATTACCGACGCGGACGGGCGTGAGATCAGTAATCGCTGGGCCGAAGCGCTGAAGATGCAGGCGCTGATTCGCGACGTGTGGGAGAGCTGTCAGGCATGATCTGCTAATCTGCGCGGGTTCAATCTTGCCCTTTAGCCTGGACTTTCACCATGACGCCATCTTCTGTTCAGCCGCCCCTTGAGCCGCAGTCCGTCTGCCATCCCATCACCAGCAGCGCGATTTTCATGGTTGCCACCGTTGCCCCCGGCAGTGAAGACACGGTGCGGGGCTGGTGTGCTGACATCGCCGGCTTGGTGCGTTCGGTGGGCAAGCGCGTGCCGGCGGGCAATCTGACCTGCGTCTGCGGGTTTGGCTCGCACGCGTGGGACCGGCTGTTCGGCGCACCGCGCCCGGCGGCGCTGCATCCGTTTCGTGAATTCGGCGTGGAAGGGCGCAAAGCCGTGTCTACACCGGGGGATATCCTGCTGCATATCCGCGCCGAACAGATGGACCTGTGCTTCGAACTGGCCACCCACGTGATGGCGGCCCTGGGCGACAGCGTCAAGGTGGTGGATGAGGTCCAGGGTTTCCGCTATTTCGACATGCGCAGCATCATCGGCTTTGTCGACGGCACCGAGAACCCGGTGGGGCGCAAGGCCGAAGGGTTCACCATTGTCGGTGATGAGGACAGCGAATTTCGCGGCGGCAGTTACGTGCTGGTGCAGAAGTACCTGCATAACATGACAGCCTGGAACGGCCTGACGGTGGAGGCCCAGGAGAAGGTGATCGGGCGGACCAAGCTGTCGGATATCGAATTGGACGAAGAGACCAAGCCGAGCAATTCCCACAGTGCGCTGACAGTCATCACCGACAAGAACGGGGATGAAGTGAAGATCCTGCGCGACAACATGCCTTTCGGCCGCCCCGGTGCCGGTGAGTTCGGCACCTACTTTATCGGCTATGCACGTTCGCCGGAGCCTCTGGAATTGATGCTGGAAAACATGTTCGTCGGCCGTCCGGTCGGCAACTATGACCGCCTGCTGGATTTCAGCACGGCGGTCACCGGCGGCCTGTTTTTCGTGCCTTCGGCCGATCTGTTGGAAGAACTGGCCGAGCGCAAACTGTAGGAGCGAGCTTGCTCGCGAAGGTCGTCAACGATAACGCGGGCTTGCGGGTTTGCTGCGGCGCCTGTGCGTTCTCCGCGAGCAAGCTCGCTCCTACAGTAAGCCGGTGCTGACGGCTACGATCAGGAACCCCCCCAGCAACGCGCGATAGATCACGAACGGCCAGGTGGAGAACCGCTCCAGGAACTTCATCAGGCCCCAGATCGCAAAAAACGCCGAGAGGCTCGCCACCACCAGGCCGAACAGCAAATGCGGCCAGGCATGGGCGGGCATGTCGGCGTGCAGCAGCACCCACAGTTCCTTCAAGCCGGCGAGGGCGATGGCGGGCAAGCCGAGCAGGAAGGAGAACCGTGCGGCTTCCTCACGCTTGAAGTTGAGGAACAGCGCGGCGGTCAACGTGGAACCGGAACGCGAAACCCCTGGAATCAGCGCACCAATCTGCGCAACGCCCACGATCAACGCATCCCGCAGGCGCATCTCGCTCACCTCGCGGGTGTGGCGCGCGCGCACTTCGGCCACCGCCAGCAGCACGGCCATGACCACGCAGGAAATACCGATCACCATCAACCCGCGCAACGGCGAGTTGCAGGCGTTCAGGGTTGAAGACAGCGCCAGGCCGGCGATGCCGATGGGGAGGGTCGCCAGCACAATCGCCACCGCCAGCTTGAACCAGCGATCGTTGTAGTCACCTCTGCGCACGGCGTCGATGCTGCCGGTGGTCACCTGGCGCACATCTCGCCAGAAGTAACTGACCACTGCCGCCAGCGCCGCCAACTGCATCGCCGCGGAGAATGCTGAACCGGGGTCCTGCCAGCCGAGCAGGGCGGGTACTACGCGCATATGGGCGGTGGACGACACCGGCAGCAGCTCGGTAATGCCCTGGATCACGCCCAGGATGAAGATCTGCAGGTAGTCCAGGGAGGCAAAACCCACGTCCAGGCCGGCGGTACAGGCGTTTGTCAAAATACGTGTCCTTGAAAGAGAGCGGCAATTTCGCGGAGTCTATTCGAAATGTTTCAGGGTTTCGGTCGAGGCAACACCTATTTGCAATCGGTTCAGCAAGTAGAAAGGTTGGCCGCTCTCTTGGCCTGCCCACCGGTTTTGTGAACAATGGCGCCCTGTGTTTTTTCACCGAGAGTCTCATGCCCGAAGTCACCGTCGAATTGATCCAGACCGGCCCGGAGCACGCCGAGCTGATCCGCAATCTTTACCAGTACTACGCCTATGAATCCTCTGACTGGGAACAGGAAGATGTCGAGGCCGATGGCCGTTTCTACATCCATGACGAACACCTGGTCCGCTACTGGCAGGACCCGCAATGGAGCGCCAACCTGCTGTTGGTGGACGGCTATATCGCGGGGTTCCTGTTGATCGAAGGCAGCGAGCTGCCGGGCATTGAGGCCCTGGAGCTGGCTGACTTGTTCGTCCTCAAACGCTATCGCCGCAAAGGCATCGGCCGCGCCATTGCCAGCCAGGTGCTGTGCAGCGGCGAGGCCGATTGGCTGGTGCGCTTCTATGATCAGGATGAAGTGTCCCAAGCGTTCTGGCGCACGGTGCTGGATAACCTGCCGCGTCCGGTGCAAACGATTGAGCTGGAGGATGACCCGCAGTTGGTGAGTTACCTGATTACGCGGGCGGCGCTGCATTAAACGCCTGCTGCATCACCTGCGGCGGCTGCCCGAACGCCCTTAAAAATGCCTGGCGCATGCGCTCGCGATCACCAAACCCGGTTTCGCGGGCGACCACCTCGACCGGGTGGCGACTGGTTTCCATCATCGCCCGTGCCGCTTCTACCCGCAGCGACTCGATGGCTTTGGCCGGTGTTTGTCCGGTCTCTTCCCGGAATACCCGACTGAACTGGCGCGGGCTGAGGCGGGCGACATCGGCCAGGGCGTCTACCGACAAGTCGTGGGTCAGGTTCTCGCGGGCATAGGCCAGGGCCAGTTGCACGCGGTCCGACTTGGGGTCCAGTTCCAACAGCGCCGACAACTGCGACTGTTCACTGCCCCGGCGTTGGGCGATCACCAGTTTTCGTGCAATGCGCCGTGCCAGATCGCTGCCCAGGTCGTTTTCCACCATCGCCAGTGCCAGGTCCACCCCGGCACTCATGCCGGCGCCGGTCCACACCTGGCCGTCCACCACGAACAGCTTGTCTTCTTCCAAATGAATGTGCGGATAGCGCTTGCGAAAGGCCGGCGCGTGAATCCAGTGGGTGGTGGTGCGCTTGCCTTCCAGCAAGCCTGCTTCGGCCAGCACGAAGATGCCCATGCACAACGAGGCGACGCGCCGCGACTGGGCGGAGGCGGCCTTGACCAGTTCCAGCAGGTTGGCCTCCGGCAGGCGGAACTCCAGGTAGCCGCTGACGATGAGCGTGTCGTAGCCCTCCGGCCGAATCGGCGTGGTGTTCACCGAAAAGCCCTGGGACGTCATCACCGCGCCGCCGCTCTCCGACACCAAGTGAAACTCATAAGCCGGTTCGCCACGCAGCAGGTTCGCGCACTCGAACACCGAGCCCAGGCTGAGGCTCAGGGACTGGAAGTTCGGGTAAACCATCAGCGCAACGCTGTGCATCGCATGTCTCCGGGAGGGGGGAGCAGGGATTGTCGGCGGCTGCCGGGAAAACGGCAACCGACTTTGGCGGATGTCCGAAATCCTTGCGGATCTGACATTGTGCGGGTTTGGCCAGGCTCCTAACATTCCCTCAACGAACTAGACGACTGGTCTAATCCGATGAACAACGAAACTAAAACGGTACGCCAGAGCATTCTTGATACGGCGCAATTGATTGTTGGCCGCAAAGGATTTTCTGCGGTGGGCCTGAACGAAATACTGCAAACCGCCGACGTACCCAAAGGTTCGTTTTATCACTACTTCACCTCCAAAGATGCGTTTGGCGTTGTATTGCTCGACCACTACTTCGACAACTATGTGCACGGTATGCAGAAACTGTTCGAGCAGCCAGGTTTAACCCAGCACGCCAAGTTGATGGCTTATTGGCAATGCTGGATCGACAACCAGACCGGCTGCACCGACGCGGGCAAATGCCTTGCCGTCAAACTCGGTGCGGAGGTGTCAGACCTTTCAGAGCCGATGCGCCTGGCCCTGCAACGTGGCACTGCACGCACCATCGGGTTGCTGGCTGAGGCCTTGCAGCAGGGCGTCGAAGACGGCTCGTTAGCGATTACGCAACACCCGGACAGCCTGGCCCAGCGCCTGTATGCGTTGTGGTTGGGGACCAGCGTCATGAGCAAGATCACCCGTACTACGGCGCCTTTTGATGAGGCGTTGGGGTTGACCCGGCAGTTGTTGGGTCAGCCGGAAGAAACTGACATTCACACCTATCGAGGCACTGGAAAATGAAAGTATTAATGGTACTGACCTCTCACGACCAGCTTGGCGATACCGGGCGCAAGACCGGCTTCTGGCTCGAAGAGTTTGCCGCACCCTACTACGCGTTCAAGGACGCCGGCGCCGAGATCGTCCTGGCTTCACCGGCCGGCGGCCAGCCGCCGCTGGACCCGGTGAGTGACCAACCGGATTTCCAGACCGAACAGACTCAGCGCTTTGCCGCCGATCCTGCCGCCCAGCAAGCCCTGGCGACCACGGTGAAACTGGACTCGGTCAACGCCGACGATTTCGACACCGTGTTCTACCCAGGCGGCCACGGCCCGTTGTGGGACCTGGCCGAATCGCCGGTGTCGATCGCGCTGATCGAGTCCTTCGAGCGTGCTGGTAAGCCCATCGGCTTTGTCTGCCACGCACCGGGCGCGCTGCGTCACGTCAAGGCGGTCAATGGTGAACCGTTGGTCAAGGGGCGTCGCGTCACCGGGTTCTCCAACTCGGAAGAGGCGGCGGTGGAGCTGACCGATGTGGTGCCGTTTCTGGTGGAAGATGAATTCAAGAAGCTGGGCGGCCTTTATGAGAAAGGCGCTGACTGGCAGTCCTTTGTCATTACTGACGGCTTGTTGGTTACCGGGCAAAATCCTGGCAGTTCCAGTGATGTCGCTAAAGCCCTGCTGAAACTCACCGCTTAATTAATTAGACCGCTTGGTTCATTGGCGACTTTTATAAGTCGCCAATGCTTTAGCACGCCCAGAATTTGGAAATGATTAGATGACTGACAATGTTTTAAGTACCCCAATAAAGCTGGGTCACCATACGCTGAGCAACCGTATTGTCTTGCCGCCATTGACGCGCCAGCGCAGCGCCCAACCGGGTGATATCGCCACCGACTTGATGGCTGAGTATTACCGCCAGCGGGCCAGTGCCGGTTTCATGGTCAGCGAAGGCACGCAGATAGAGCCACGTGGCCAGGGCTACGCCTGGACACCGGGCATCTACACCCCGTCGCAGATCGACGGTTGGCGCAAGGTCACCGACGCAGTGCATGCCGAGGGCGGGGTGATCTTTGCCCAGTTGTGGCATGTCGGTCGCGTGTCGCATAACGCCTTGCAGCCAGAAGGGGCGGTGCCAGTCGCACCGTCGGCCCTCCAGGCCCTGCAAGCCAAAGCCTTTATCGAAACGGCGCCGGGCGAGGGTGAGTTGAAACAGCCGCCTGTGCCACGTGCGTTGGCGACACAGGAGGTTAAAGAACTGGTCGGGCACTACGCCCAGGCTGCACGCAATGCGCTGGATGCGGGGTTTGATGGGGTGGAAATCCATTCGGCCAATGGCTACCTGGTAAACCAGTTCATCTCGGCTCATGCCAATCAACGTGACGATGAGTACGGTGGTTCGTTGGAAAACCGTCTGCGTTTTCTGAGCGAGATCGTCGAAGCGGTGAGCGCCGTGGTCGGGCCGGAACGCCTGGGCGTGCGCTTCTCGCCGTTGTTCAGTGGCACCGATCAGGACCGCGTGTACATCGGCCTTGTGGAAGACGACCCGCACCACACCTACATCGAAGCCATCAAGGTGCTGGAAGCGTCGGGCATCGCCTACGTCTCCATCGCCGAAGCCGACTGGGACAACGCCCCCGACCTGCCTGAAACCTTCCGTCGTGCAGTGCGCGAGACGTTCAGCGGGCGGATCATCTACGCCGGCCGCTACACCGCTGAACGCGGTGCGCGGTGGGTAGAGGCGGGGCTGGCGGACTTGATCGCGTTCGGGCGGCCGTTCATCGCCAACCCGGATCTGCCGCAGCGGCTGTTCAACGGGTGGCCGTTGAATCCGCTGCGTGCTGACGGGTTGTATGGCGGGACGGAAGCGGGGTATGTCGATTACCCAATCTATTCGCAAGCTTGAAGTGAATGCGCTTCGTCAGAAATCAATAGTCGAAATAGACAGACCAGGCAGTGCGCGCTAACGTATCTAAAGGTAATACCTTTGAATATCGAAGAGGGCGCATCATGGCAACGTCCATAAAAATCGATGATGACTTGAAGCATCGTATCCAACAACTGGCCGGTGCGCGGCAGCGCACCGCTCATTGGATCATGCGGGAAGCGCTCGCCCAGTATGTCGAAAGAGAGGAGGCCCGTGAGAGTTTCAAGCAGGAAGCACTGGCATCTTGGAAGGCGTATCAAGAAACAGGCTTGCACCTGACCGGCTCCGAAACCCAAGGTTGGCTTGACAGTTGGGGGACCGAACACGCGTCCGAGCCGCCCAAATGCCACGACTGATTATTACCGAAACAGCCGTAGCAGGATTGGAGCGGTGCCGTCGCTTTTTGAGCGAAAAAGAACCCCAGGTCGCACAACGGGCTGCTCAAACGATAAAGAACCAGTTGATGCGCCTGGAGACGGACCCTAACGTTGGCCGACCTTTCGACGAGTTACCTGAGTTGCGTGAACTGGTCATAGCCTTTGGAGGCGCCGGGTATGTTGCGCTCTATCGCTTTGTCCCATCTGAGTCGGCGGTTTATGTATTGGCCTTCCGACATCAGCGAGAGGTGGGCTACTGACGCATCACTTCACCCGCAACACAATCTTGCCAATATGATCCCCACCTTCCATCCGCGCATGCGCCTGATCGGCTTGGGTGTAATCGAACACCTGGTCGATCATCGGCAGGCAGCGCCCAGCTGACAGCACTGGCCATACGTGCTGGCGCAGTTGGTCGGCGATTGCGGCTTTTTCGTCCTTGGTCCGTGCGCGCAGCAGCGAACCGGTGACGATTGCGCGTTTGCCGAGGATGGTCAGCAAGTCCACTTCATTGGCCTTGGCGCCGCCGAGGAACCCCAGCATCACCAGGCGACCGTCCATCGCCAGCGCTTTGAGGTTGTTGTTGAGGTAGGAGGCTCCCATGATGTCGAGGATCACATTCACGCCTTGATCACCGATCACCTGGGCGAAATCCTGTTCGCGATAGTTGATCGCTTCTGCGCCCAGGGCACGAATGGCTGCACATTTTTCTTCGCTGCCGGCGGTGGCAAATGCCTGGATGCCGAACTCGCGGCACAGCATCAATGCGGTCGTGCCGATACCACTGGTGCCGCCGTGGATCAGCACACGCTGGCCGTTGTGGGCGCCGCCGATGCCGAACAGGTTGGCCCATACGGTAAAGAAGGTTTCCGGGATGGCCGCCGCTTGAATCCAGTCCATGCCTGCGGGAACCGGCAACGCCTGGCTGGCGGGCACTGCGCAGTATTGGGCGTAACCACCGCCATTGGTGAGCGCACACACCTTGTCACCGACGGCGTACTCGGTCACGCCATCGCCCAGGGCCACCACTTCACCCGCCACTTCCAGGCCGGGGATTGGGCTCATGCCGGGTTTCATCGGGTACTTGCCGGCGCGCTGCAAGGCGTCCGGGCGGTTGACGCCGGCGGCGTGCACGTGGATCAGGATTTCACCGGCTGCCGGGGAGGGCACCGGCGCCTGGCGCGGCTTGAGCACTTCCGGGCCGCCAGGGGTGGTGATTTCAATCAAGGTCATGTCGGTAGGCAGGGGCATTTTGCGGGTCCTGTTGCGGTGAGCGTATGAAGTGGGACCACCTTACCTGGCTGTTGATTCAATCGGAACCCGGCCCTACCAGCGCATACGCGCCAGTAGGGGGAGGACGTTTCAGCGGTTCAGAAACGCCAGCAAGTCTTCGTTCAACTGCTGGGTATGGGTGGCAGCAAACCCGTGTGGCGCGTCCTTGTACACCTTCAACTCGGCACCTTTGATCAGCTCGGCCGCGACTTTACCGGTGGTTTCGAACGGCACGATCTGATCGCCATCGCCGTGGATCACCAGGGTCGGCACGTCGATCTTGGCCATGTCCGGGCGGAAGTCGGTTTCGGAGAACGCGGTGACGCAGTCCACGGTCGCCTTGAGGGACGCCTGCAAGGCGATCTGCAACGTTTGGGTCTGTACGCCTGCGGAGACGACCTGGCCTTTGTTGAGGCCATAGAATGGCGTGTTGAAATCGCTGATGAATTGCGCGCGGTCCTTCAGCAACTCGGCCTTGAAGCCGGCGAACACGTCGAGGGGTACACCCTGCGGGTAATCGGCTTGCTGGCCGAAAATCGGTGTCACCGCGCCGAGCAACACCAGGCCGGCCACGCGCGCGCTTCCATGGCGTGCGATGTAGCGCGCCACGTCGCCGCCACCCATGGAGAAGCCCACCAGGGTCACGTCCTTGAGGTCCAGGTGCTCGATCAACTGGGCGATATCGTCGGCGAAGGTGTCGT
Source organism: Pseudomonas sp. NS1(2017) (assembly GCF_002269425.1). Taxonomy (NCBI): domain Bacteria; kingdom Pseudomonadati; phylum Pseudomonadota; class Gammaproteobacteria; order Pseudomonadales; family Pseudomonadaceae; genus Pseudomonas; species Pseudomonas sp. NS1(2017). Next base: position 5,357,036 of record NZ_CP022960.1, on the reverse strand, counting down.
AGTCGTTGCCGGTCCACGGCTGGTCCGACCGGCCGAAACCACGGCGGTCGAATGCGATAGTGCGAAAGCCGCGGCTGCTCAGGTATTCCATCTGGTATTCCCACATATCGGCATCCAGCGGCCAGCCATGGCTGAATAACACGGGTTTACCGCTGCCCCAGTCCTTGAAGTAGATCTGGGTACCGTCTTTGGCAACGAATGTGCTCATGGAAAACTCCTGGGAGGGTGGGAAGAGAATGCTAGCTCACTATTGCGCTAAACCGGACGAAGGGCTTGTACGCCTGTGCTCGGTTGAACGGTTGAGCGTCTATGCTGGTCGATTGACTTCCAACGTCAGATCACACAGGTGAACGAAATGGCCAAGACTTACAGTTACGCCGCCCAGAACGCCAAGGATTCCCTCAAGCCCTACACCTTCGAGCGCCGTGCGCCGGGGGCGGATGATGTGCAGATCGACATTCTCTACTGCGGGGTCTGCCACTCCGACTTGCACACCGTGCGCAACGAATGGAACAACACCCTTTATCCTTCCGTGCCCGGCCATGAAATTGTCGGTCGCGTGACTGCAGTGGGGGGCAACGTCAAGACGTTCAAGGTCGGTGACCTGGCCGGCGTCGGTTGCATGGTCGACAGTTGCCAGCACTGCGCGTCCTGCGCCGAGGGCGAGGAACAATACTGCGAGAACGGCTTTACCGGCACCTACAACGGCCCGGTATTCGGCGGTGAGAACACCTTCGGCGGCTACTCCGACAGCATCGTGGTCAAGGAGAAGTTCGTGCTGCGCATTTCCCACGACGCGTCCAACCTGGCCGCCGTGGCGCCGTTGCTGTGCGCGGGCATTACCACCTATTCGCCGTTGCATCACTGGAAGGTCGGCCCCGGCAAGAAGGTCGGCGTGGTGGGCCTGGGCGGCCTGGGCCATATGGCGGTGAAGATCGCCCATGCCATGGGCGCCCATGTGACGCTGTTCACCACCTCACCCAACAAGCGTGAAGACGGCCTGCGCCTGGGCGCCGATCAAGTGGTGGTATCCAAGAATGCTGACGAAATGGCCAAGGTCGCCAACAGCCTGGACTTCATCCTCAACACCGTTGCGGCACCGCACAATCTCGATGCGTTCCTCAACCTGCTCAAGCGTGACGGCACCATGACCCTGGTCGGCGCGCCCGACAGCCCGCACCCGTCGCCGACGGTATTCAACCTGATCTTCAAGCGCCGCAGCCTGGCCGGCTCGCTGATTGGCGGGATCCAGGAAACCCAGGACATGCTCGACTTTTGCGCCAAGCACGGGATTGTCTCGGACATCGAAATGATCGATATCCAGGGCATCAACGAGGCCTATGAGCGGATGCTCAAGGGCGATGTGAAGTACCGGTTTGTGATCGATATGGACAGCCTGAAAAAGGAAAGCCACGCCGCGGCGTGACGTTTGCTTGTCCGTAGGAGCGAGCTTGCTCGCGAAGAACGTCAACGGTAACGCGGCTATTCAGGATAAACGCGGTGCCCTTGAGTTTTTCGCGAGCAAGCTCGCTCCTACAGGTGGGTCAGGCTTCAGGCCTAGAGGTGTTCGTACAGAATTGTCGCGCCCACCAGCATCAACACCACGCCCCCAACCATCTCCGCACGCTTGCCCATCACCGTGCCCAGCACCCTTCTGTCAAAAGGGCTTATCGCAGCTCGCGGATGATCCGGCAAAAGACCGGGTCATCCAGGTACGCCACGTTCAGGCGGGTCCAGGGCGAGGTATCTTTGGGCTGGGTCGAGAAGATCGAGCCGGGCGCGAGCATCACGCCCTGTGCCAGGCAATGCCGGGTGAGCACGTTCGCATCCTCGATATTCGGGAAGCGTGCCCACAGGTACAGGCTCTGCTCCGGGCGGCAAAATACCTCGGCGCCGAGGTCGTCGAGCAGGTCGAGGCCGCGTGCAGTGGCGTGGCGCAGGCGGTCTTGCAGGCGCGACAGGTGCCGTAAAAACTGCCCTTCGCCGAGGATCACGTCGATAGTGCGCTCGCTGTATTCGGCGCCGCTGTTGTGCAGGATCATCTTGATGTCCGCCAGTTCTTCCACGCGTTGTTTGCTGCCGGCGATAAACCCCACACGCAACGCTGCCGACACCGATTTGGAAAAACTGCCGACGTACAGCGTGCGGTTGAGCTGGTCGAGGGCGGACAACTTGATCGCGGAGCTGGGCTTGAAGTCGGCCATTGCATCGTTTTCCACCAGAAGCAGGTCGTAGGTCTCGGCGATCCGCAGCAGTTGGTGCGCCTTGGCCGGGGACAGGTCCGAGCCGGTGGGGTTGTGGCCGATGGACTGCAGGAAGAACAGGCGCGGGCGATGAGCCTTGATCAACTGCTCCAGCACCTGCAGGTTCGGCCCGTCGGGCTCGCGGGGCACACCAAACATGCGCGCGCCTTGCAATTGCAGCTTGCCGAACAGCGGGTAGTAACCGGGGTCTTCCACCAGGACCGGGTCGCCGGGGTTGAGGTAACGACGGATGATCAGGTCCATCGCGTGGTTGGCGCCCAGGGTGGTCACCAGTTGGCGCGGTGAGACGGGCAGCGCGTAGTCCGCCAGTTTTTGCACCAGCCGTGTGCGCAGTCCGGCATTACCCAGGCGTGTGCCATAGCGAAACAACGTGGTCACGCCGGCCCGCACGACCTGGCGGTGGAACTTGTCCAGGCGCATGTCCATCAGCCATTCCACTGGCGGAAAGCCTTCACCCAGATGCGAGTGGCCAGGGTCGCGCACGAACTGCTGGCGCATCATCCAGATGGTGTCCAGGGCCCGGTTGTAGGGTTGGCTGTCTTCCTCTTCGCTGGTGTGGGCCACGCGCTTGATCACGAAAAAGCCCTGGCCGTGGCGCGCCTCCACCAGCCCCTCGGCGGCCAGGTGTTCATAGGCGGTGATCACCGTGTTCTTCGAATGCCCATGCAGGCGCATGTATTCGCGCAGAGACGGCAGCTTCTCGCCGGCCTTGAGGGCGCCGTCGGTGATTTGCTGGGCGATGGCGCTGGCCACCTGTTGCGCGAGGGTCGTGCGCGACATGCTGCAATTCCTTGTGGATGCTTCTGATGGGTACAGTGTCTGAACTGTCCGGCAAAACTGTACCTTCTTTCAAGGCTACAGATGGGGCAATTTGACGGCATCCAATAACAAATGACTCCATGAGGAGCCCTGCATGTCGATCGATTCCCGCTTGCCCAATTTCCGCAGCCTCACCCCCAGTCAGCGCCTTGAGCACCTGCAACCCTTGCTCGGCCTGAGCAACGAAGACCTGGCGTTGCTGCGCGATGCCGGTGCGCTGCCGCTGGAAATCGCCGACGGTATGATCGAGAACGTCATCGGCAAATTCGAGTTGCCGTACGCCGTCGCCAGCAACTTCCGTATCAACGGTCGCGACGTGGTGATCCCGCTGGTGGTAGAGGAGCCGTCGGTGGTCGCCGCCGCATCGTTCATGGCCAAGTTGACCCGCCCGGCCGGTGGTTTCCAGACCTCCAGCAGCGCGCCGTTGATGCGTGCGCAGGTGCAGATCATCGGCATACCCGACCCGTTTAATGCGCGCTTGAGCCTGCTGCGCAACAAAGACGAAATCATCGCCCTGGCCAATAGCAAGGACCAGCTACTGAACACGCTGGGCGGGGGTTGCCGGGACATCGAAGTGCACACCTTCGCCGACAGTCCACGCGGGCCGATGCTGGTGGCACACCTGATCGTCGACGTGCGCGACGCCATGGGCGCCAACACCGTCAACACCATGGCCGAGGCCGTGGCGCCGCTGATGGAGCGCCTTACCGGCGGCAAAGTGCGCCTGCGCATCCTGTCCAACCTGGCCGACCTGCGCCTGTGTCGCGCGCAGTTGCGCATCGCCCCGGAACACTTGGCCACCGCCGAATACAGCGGTGAAGAGGTGATCGAAGGCGTGATCGATGCCTACACCTTTGCTGCCATCGACCCGTATCGCGCCGCCACCCACAACAAGGGCATCATGAATGGCATCGACCCTTTGGTGGTTGCCACCGGCAATGACTGGCGCGCGGTGGAAGCCGGTGCGCATGCCTACGCCTGCCGCAGCGGTCACTACGGTTCGCTGACCACCTGGGAGAAAGACAGCCAGGGCCACCTGGTCGGTACCCTGGAAATGCCCATGCCCCTGGGCCTGGTCGGCGGCGCCACCAAGACTCATCCGCTGGCGCAACTGTCGCTGCGTATTCTAGGGGTGAAAACTGCCCAGGAACTCGGTGAAATCGCCGTCGCCGTCGGCCTGGCACAGAACTTGGGTGCCTTGCGGGCCCTGGCCACCGAAGGTATCCAGCGTGGGCATATGGCGCTGCATGCACGCAACGTGGCGCTGTCCGCTGGGGCCAAGGGCGACGAAGTGCAGTGGCTGGTCGAGCGCATGGTCGCGACCCACGACGTGCGTGCCGACAGTGCCCGCGCGCTGCTGCTCGACAAGCGCGGGCAGTGAGCATGGACAGCGTTCGGCTGGTGGAGGTGGGCGCGCGCGACGGCTTGCAGAATGAAGCGCGTAGCCTGTCGGTAGACACTCGAATCGCTTTGGTGGAGCGCTTGGCCGATGCCGGTTTGCGCACCCTCGAGGCGGGGGCCTTTGTGTCGCCGCGGTGGGTGCCGCAAATGGCCAATTCCGATGCCGTGCTGCGCGGCCTCGGCCAGCGCACCGGCGTGACCTACACCGCGTTGGTGCCCAACCTGCAAGGCCTGGACATGGCCCTGGCCGCCGGTTGCCGTGAGGTGGCGGTGTTCGCCGCCGCGTCCGAGGCGTTTTCGCAGAAGAACATCAACTGTTCGATCGCTCAGAGCCTGGAGCGCTTCGAGCCGGTGCTCGCCAAAGCCCTGGAGGCAGGCGTTGCCGTGCGCGGCTACGTGTCCTGTGTGCTGGGCTGCCCGTTTACCGGCGCGGTCCCCGTCGAACAAGTGGTCGCCGTCAGCAAGGCCCTGTACACCATGGGCTGCTATGAAATCAGCCTGGGCGACACCATTGGCACCGGCACGCCAGGGGCAACCGCGCGGTTGATCGAGGCCTGCGCCGACGCAGTGCCGCTCAGCGCATTGGCCGGGCACTTCCATGACACCTATGGCATGGCCGTGGCCAATGTGCAGGCCGCTTGGCACGCTGGCGTTCGCGTGTTCGACAGCTCTGTCTCCGGCCTGGGGGGTTGCCCTTACTCACCGGGCGCCACTGGCAACGTAGCGACTGAAGAGCTGGTGTACCTGTTTGAAGGCCAAGGCATCGCCACGGGCGTCGACCTTGCACAATTGATCGAGGTAGGCGTCTTTATTGATAGCCAGCTGCACCGCAGCGGCGCGTCGCGGGTTGCCAAGGCACTGCGCGCACGCATCCAATAACAATACGTGGAGCACCCATGAACCCTCTCGCAACCACCTTGGCCGGCTTCGGCCCGCTCAAGGGCGTGACCATACTCGACCTCACCCGCGTGGTGGCCGGGCCTTATTGCGCCATGCTGCTGGCGGACATGGGCGCCAGCGTGATCAAGATCGAGCACCCCACCGATCCCGACCTGACCCGCGAATTCCCACCCATGAGCCGCAGCGTCAGCGCGCCGGTCAGCGGCTTTTTCGCGCAGTTCAATCGCAACAAGCAGGCGGTGTGCCTGGACCTCAAGCACCCGGACGGCAAGGCAACCTTCCTGGACATGGTGCGCAAGGCCGATATCGTTATAGAGAACTTCCGCCCCGGTACCATGGACAAGCTGGGCCTGGGCTACGCGGTTCTCAAGGCGGTCAACCCGGCGCTGGTGTTTACCGCCATCAGTGGCTTCGGCCAGCATGGGCCCAACTCATCACGCCCGGCGTTTGACAGCAGCGCCCAGGCCTCTGGTGGGTTGTGGTCGATGAATGGCACTGTCGAAGAACCTATGCGTGTCGGCACGGTGCTGGGGGATTTGTCGGCGGCGCTGTATGCCGCCATCGGAACCCTTGGGGCCCTGCGTGAGGCCGAGCGCAGCGGTCAGGGCCAATTGGTGGACGTGTCCCAGCAGGATTCGATCATCTCCCTGACCGAAAACGCCCTGGTCACCTACACCGAAACCGGCGAAGTGGTCGGGCCTACTGGCAACGGCCATCCCTTCGTCAAGCCCTACGGTCGTTATGCGTGCAAGGACGGCTTCGTCTTCTTCGGTGCCTACACCGACAAATTCTGGCGCGAGGCCTGCCATGCGTTTGGTGATGCGGCCCTGGCCAGTGACCCGGAAATCGACACCATGGCCAAGCGTTTCGACCACGCCACCTACCTGCGGCGGGTCAAGCCCATCGTCGAAGGTTGGTGCGCCGCCTACACCAAGGCCGAGCTGGAGGCCCTGACCGGCGACCGCTTCCCGTTGTCACCGATCAAGAGCATGGATGAAGTGGTGGCCGATCCCCATGTGCGTGAGCGCGACATGGTCGTCAGCGTCGAATGCCAAGGCGCGCATTTCGAGGTGTTCGGTAACCCGGTGAAGCTTTCCGGTGGCACCTTGGAGAAAGGCGCCAGCGCCCCTGGCGTCGGCCAGCACAACCAACAGATTTACCGTGAATGGCTGGGCCTGGATCAGGCGCAATACGACGACTTGGTCGCGCGAGGTGTGATTTGAGCCTGCTTACCGCCGAGATCAAGGCGTGCATCGGCCTGGCATTGCCGTCCGTGCGCTTTGAAGTCAGCCGCCAGGATATCCGTAAATACGCGGTCGCCACTGGCCAGCGCCAGGCACGGTTCCTGGCGGGGGATGAGGCGCCGCTGATGTTTCTGTTCAGCGTGCTGATGCCGGTGTTGCCCCTGGACCAACTGCGTGAGGACGGCCACTTCCCGGATAACGCGCTGCTGCCGGAGCTGCCACTCAAACGTATTCTGGCCGGGGGCAGCCGCTATCAGGCGCACCGGCGTATTTATCCGGGTGATGTGCTGGTTTGCCGCCAGACCTTGGTGGATATCCATGAAAAACAAGGCAGTGACGGACCGTTGATTTTCCTGGTGTTCGAAAACCGCTTCGAAAGCGAGGCGGGCGAACCGCTGGTGATCGAACACCTGACCCGGATAGCGAGGTAACCATGCCCCTGATCGAAATCGGCCAGGCGTTGCCCGAACGCCAATACTCACCGGGCACGGTGCAGTTGTTCCTGTACAACGCGGCGATCTGGAACGCACACCGCATTCACTACGACCTGGCCTACGCCCGGGAAAGCGAGGGCCACCCGGCGCTGTTGGTGGACGGCCCGTTGCAGGGTGACTGGTTGACGCAGTTGCTCTACGACTGGATGGCGGACGCGGACGAACTGGTGGCGTTCGAATACAGCAACCGTCGCGCCGCCTATGTGGGCGATGTGTTTACCGCCAAGGGTGAGATCCAGGCGGTGGAGGGCAACTGCATCACGTTGCTGTTGCAGCTAGTCAATCAGCAGGGCCAGGCGACCACGGTGGGTCGCGCCACGGTTCGCAAGGCCTGAAGCTTCACCCCCCTTATAAAAACAACAAGCCCGAAAGGGCCGGAGGGCACCATGCAGCAACCCCTTTTACCGCCGGACAAGCAACACCTGTATGAAGTCTGGGGCGACACCATTGACGCGCGTCACCTGGCGCTGTCCATCGGCATTGGCGCAGTGGTCAGCCTCGGTGCGTATTTTGCGGCGCAACACCTGTTGCACTACGTGGTGGAGTCGGCGCAGATGGCGCGTGCCTACGCCATGTTGATCGGCATTCTCGGCTGTCTCGCCGGCGGCGCGATCAGTGCCAGGCTGTTTGCGCCCAAGCGCGATGTACAGGAAAACGTCGCCGACCAGAGCTTTCGCGAGCAAGTGGTGGCCGATCTGCTCAAGGAGTACGGCAGCCTGGGACGTCTGGAAGACCTGTCCGCCGAGGTGATCGCGGAACTGCGTGAATTGGAGCTGTATGAGTTGTTCCGCGAAGCCCAGGCCCGCGAAGAAAATGTGCCCGTCACGGCGACGCCCGCACTTACGGCCAGCCTCAGCGGAGGGCGCGGGTGATGGACATCTTGTTGCATGAAATCATGATGGCCTTCGCCCTCGGGCTGCTCGGCGCGGTGGTGTTTGCCGCCATCGGACTGGTCTCCGGTACTGACGAAACCACCACCCTGGCGCCCCTGACCATGCTGGTGGTGCTCCTCGGTGCGCCTCCAGCCGGGGTGCTGACGTTCTTTCTCGCTGGAGCAGTCGCCAAGCACATGACCCATGCCGTGCCCACCGCGTTGCTGGGGATTCCCGGCGACACTTCGGCCACGGCGTTGCTTGCCGATGCGAACTACCTGCGCAAGCTCGGCGTGCCGCATATAGCCCTGCGCAAGATGATCTCCGGCGGAGCGGTGGCGGCCTTGATTGCGGTGCCGTTGTCGGTGCTGTTCGCCGTGTTGCTGGCGCCGTTTGGCGGGGTGATCAAGCAGTTCGCGCCCTGGGTATTCCTGTGCGCCGCATTCACCATCGCCTACTTCTCGGCGGGCCGTTGGGCCGCAGTGCTGGCTCTGGTGCCGTTCGTGGTGGTGATCGTGGCGCTGCAATCGCTGACGGGGCAATACGGGGTCAAGCTGTCGGTAAGCTACTTCCTGGGTATTGCCGTGGCGCCGCTGATTGCCTCGCTGTTTTCGCTATTGGCTCCCAGCGAGCGCCAGCGCATGCGGCGCGATCAGTACCGGGTGTTTTCCCTGGCACCGGACGTGAAGGGCTGGAGTGGCTATTTCCCCAACCCGTTCAAGGTCATCAACCCGCGCCAGGTGCGTGTGACGGCCATGGCCGCCAGCGTGTCCAGCGCCACCTTCGTGTTCAGCCCGGTGGCGATGACGGTGATCATGGGCGAAGTGATTGGTTCGCGGATCAAGCATGCCTATGACCGCCTGACCACGGTGATCACCGCGCGCAACGGGGTGACCGAGTCGACCTACATCGCTGAAACCCTGATCCCGCTGATGGCATTCGGTTTGCCCCTCAGCCCGGTGGCAGCGGGCCCGGCTGCGCCGTTGTTCAACGCGCCACCACGGTTTTTCGTCGACAACGCCACCGGTGAAATCAACAACCTGCATAACCTGCTCAACACCTGGGAGTTCCTCGGCTACGGCATGCTTGCGGTGATCGTGGCGATCCTGGTGGCTTACCCCTTCACCATGAACTTCGCCCACGGCGCGGCGGCTTATGTGGTGCGCAAGATCAGTCATGAGGCGGTGATTGCGACCTTTATCGGCCTGGTGCTGGTGATCGGTATCTGGGAAGGCGGGCTGCTCGGTCTCATGGTGATCATCACCGTGGGCTTGCTCGGCGGGTTCCTGGCGCGCTTCCTGGGGTTCAACATCGGCGTGCAATTCATGGGCTACTACACGGCGGTCCTGACGGTGCCTGCAATCATCGCGTTGACCGGCCACTAAACCCGCAACACCTCACCTCAACACTCTAGCCAGCAGATACCGGTTATCTGCGACGGGAGGCGTTTGCCTCCCAGAAAGGAATAATAAAAATGAAGATCCTTTTGCGCTCCAACCCTGTTGTGTTCACTTGCCTTGTCTTCAGCGCCGCCAGCAGTTACGCCGATGGCTTCCTGGAAGACGGCAAAGCCTCGCTGAACCTGCGTAATTTTTACCTGAACCGCAACTTTGTCGATGGCAACTACCCCCAGGCCAAGGCTGAGGAGTGGACCCAGAGCTTTATCCTTGACGCGCGCTCCGGCTACACCGCAGGCGTGGTCGGCTTTGGCGTGGACGTGCTGGGGCTATATTCGCTGAAGCTCGATGGCGGCAAAGGCACCGCCAATACCCAATTGCTGCCGGTGCATGACGATGGGCGCCCGGCGGACGATTTCGGCCGGCTCGGCGTGGCGTTCAAGGCCAAGCTGTCGAACACCGAACTCAAGGCCGGGGAATGGGCGCCGGCCTTGCCGGTGCTGCGTTCTGACGATGGCCGTTCGCTGACCCAGACCTTTCGCGGCGCGCAGTTGACCTCGAAAGAATTCAGCGGCGTGACCCTTTACGGCGGCCAATTCCGCGCCAACAGCCCACGTAACGATGCCAGCATGGAAGACATGTTCATGGCTGGTCGTCCGGATGCCACCTCCGACCGCTTCAACTTCGGCGGGGCCGAGTACCTGTTCAACGACAAAAAAACCCAGGTCGGCGCCTGGTATTCAGAACTGGCCGACATCTACCAGCAACGCTACTTCAACTTGACCCACAGCCAACCCATGGGCGGCTGGGTGTTGGGCGCCAACCTGGGATTTTTCTCCGGTGAGGAGAACGGCAAGGCATTGGCCGGCAACCTGGAGAACCGCGCTTTATCGGCCATGCTTTCGGCCAAAACCGGCGCGCATACGGTCTATGTCGGGTTGCAACGGATGTCCGGCGACAACGGCTGGATGCGCGTCAATGGCACCGCCGGCACCAGCCTGGCCAACGACAGCTACAACTCCAGCTACGACGCCGCCAAAGAGCGCTCCTGGCAACTGCGCTACGACTACGACTTCGCCGCCCAAGGCTTGCCTGGCCTGACGCTGATGACACGCTATATCCGCGGCAGCAATGCCCATGTCGGCGCACGTACCGACGGTGAAGAATGGGGGCGCGAATCCGAGTTGGCCTATGTGGTGCAGAGCGGACCGGCCAAAAACCTCAATGTGCGCTGGCGCAATTCGACCTTGCGTCGGGACTTCAGCACCAATGAGTTCGATGAAAACCGCTTGATCATCAGTTACCCACTGTCATTGCTGTAGTCAGGGCCGCTGCGGTTTTACCGACGTCCCGAACGTGTTGCCCATACGCACGCTGGTCGCCGCCGGGGTGGATAAACCCACCGCGTTCGGCGGCCGTTTTTCCACAGGGATGTTCTGGGCGTCGCGGTTTTTCTTCGCCGCCTTGGTCGCATTGGTATCGTTGCCCATCTGCTGGCTGAGGCAGCCATAGTCGGGCGCCTTGTAGCCATCCACGCTGACTTCGGCGCACGTGCCGGCAGCGTTTTCGGCGTGGGCGAACACGGGCAAGGCAGCGCACAGCAACAGGCTGGCGAGGGTCGGTAACAGCTTCATCGGGCCTCCTGGCAGGCCCTGAGGAGTGGGCCGGTAAGGGTTGAAAGTGTAGTGCAGCGGGCTTCTCGTCACCGTGATGTTTTTTTTGCTATCACCGTAACATCAGGTTCATAAACTGGCCTCAGGATGACGGTTTTCTAGGGCGCGTCGGCCGTGCAGCGATGCAGAGCAGGGGGTGAACAGGGGGGCTGGAGGCGCGTCATGTGCGTCCTGGTCTTGCTGTTGCTGCTGGCTGGCGGTCGTGCGGCGCAGGCAGAGTCACCGCTGCTGTCGTTGGACCTGCCGGCGCAAGATCTGGAGCACGCACTGCAAGCCTACAGCCGCGCCACCGGGATGGCGGTGCTGGTGGACCGCGAGTTGACGCGGGGCCGGCGCTCCATCGGGGTACGCGGGCGCTTTACGGCGCAAGAAGCACTGGCGATGTTGCTGACAGGGAGTGGCCTGATGGCACGTTATGCACGCAGCGATGCGTTTACCTTGCAGACCCCGCAGGTCAGTCAGCCACCGCCCACAAAAGGGGCGGCGACACGCAGCGCCGCGCGGATCAACAACAGCTACGCGACGGCATTGCAGCAAGCCATCGAGACCAGCCTGTGCCGCTCGCCGCTGACCCGGCCCGGCAGTTTTCGGGCATTGGTGCAGGTATGGGTCAACCCAAACGGGGTGATTGAACACAGTCGGCTGGTCAGCTCCACCGGCGATGAACAACGCGATGAAGCACTGGTACGCAGCCTGAGTGCAGCCCGGGTCCAACGCCCGGCGCCGAGTTCACTGCGCCAACCGGTGACTTTACTTCTGATGCCTGACACAACAGGAACACGCATGGAATGCACAGCAGCGAAAGGAACCTGGGGCGGATGAAAAATACCGGGCACAGTACGATGGTCAGCTTGTTCCTGGCCTCCTACGAAGACTTCAAGGTGCGTTTGCGCAAGCGCCTGGGCTCGGAAGACCTGGCCAACGACGTGCTGCACGAAACCTACCTGCGGGTCGACCGCATGGACGTGCCGCCCAACCTGCAACAGCCCAACGCCTACCTGTACCGCATGGCCCTGAACATCGCCGCTGACCGCCGCCAGGCCGATGCGCGCCTGCTCACCGGCAGTGAAGTGGAAGAACTGCTGCAAAGCGCCGACGAAGCCCAGGACCCGTCGCGGGTGGTGGGCGGCCAGAAAGAAATCCAGTCGCTGGTCAAGGCGCTTTACGAACTGCCGGCACGCCGCCGCAAAATCCTCATCGCCGCCCGCCTGGAAGAGGCGCCGCACCTGGAGATTTCCCAGCGTTTCGGCATCTCCACGCGCATGGTCGAGAAGGAAATCAAGGCCGCCCTGGGCCACTGTGCCAAGCGCCTCGAAAGAAAAGTGATTCAGCGGTTCGGTCCCGGGGCCGGAAAACCGTCTTAGTGTCGAGTCCCTGATAAATCCGTGAGTACGTGCGCGCTTGAATATTTTCAGCTTCCCCAACGCCCGGTCATCCGCCGCCAGCCCCCTGCACGATGAAGCCCGCGACTGGCTGCTCCTGCTGACCTCGGGCCGCGCCACCGTGGCCGATGCCAAGGCGCTCAAAGCCTGGTGCGCGCAGAGCCCGGAGCATGCCCAGGCATTCGAGCAGGCCAAGGTGCTGTGGCAGCAACTCACACCGGCCCTCGACCAGGTGGCGCAACCGAGCAGCTTTGGTCGACGGGCGTTCCTGGGCGGCGCGATTGCCGCTTCGGCCGCGGTGGTGATGGTGCGCGTCGGTGTGCCGGGTGGCTTTGCCGGGCTCACGGCGGACTATCGCACCGAAGTCGGTGAGCAGCGCCAGGTGCTGTTGAGCGAGGGGATCAGCCTGGAACTCAACACCCAGACCCGCATCAGTCGGGTGGGGCAGGGCATTGAACTGCTTGAAGGCGAAGTCGAAGTGCTCGCCCACGTTGCCCAACCGCTTAAGGTACAGGCTGGCGACGGCTGGGTGAGCGCGGCGCAGGCACGCTTCAACGTGCGCAACACCGACCACAACGTGTGCGTGACTTGTATCGAGGGCTCGCTCTCGGTGGATATCGCCGGACGCAGTGTGCGCTTGGATGGCGGTCGGCAACTGACCTACGGCATTGCTGGCGTCAGTGAAGTGACCACGGTAGACACCCAGGCGGTCGTGGCCTGGCGTGAACAGATTTTGGTGTTCAACAACGCCACGCTGGCGACGGTGGTGGATGAGATCAACCGCTACCGGCCGGGCATGCTGTTATTGCTCAACAAAGAACTGGGCCAGCGCCGGGTGCAGGCGCGGTTCAGTTTGCAGCAGTTGGCGGGCGTGGCGTTGTTGATTCGCGATGCGTATGGGGCCAAGTGCACGGAGTTGCCGGGTGGGGTGGTGTTGTTGAGTTAATTCAAAGACCTCAACGGCCCCACCACCTGCCGATACTTTTCCATGCCCTGCGGCGTCTGCCGCAACAAACTGATTTCCAGTCCCAGCGGATCTTCCCGACGATTTCCACTCAACTGTCGCCAGCCTTTATCCGCTTCCCACACCCGCACCTGCAAGTCACTCACCCCCGTCAACACCACCACCCCATCCTTGGCTGCGGGCAGTGGATAACGGTCCCGTGCCGGAGCGGCTGCGCGATACAGTGAGTCGCCCTTGAGCCACCAGCGCACGCGTTGCAGCCCATCCCCGGCCATAGGGGCGCTGCGGATCACGTCCAGCCGAAAGCCCTTGCTGTCGGAACTGCGTACCGTCACGGCGGCCAGCCCTTCGGTTTTGGGCGCCTCGTCTTGTGCCACATCGGTGGCGACCAGCTCAACACTGGCGCGCAAGCTGATATCGCGCTGCATCTGGTTCAGTGCCCGCAGCAGCACCTCCGTCTGCTCACTGCTCGCCTGCAAATGCTGATCAGCGCGCGTCACGCTGTCCAGCCCGCGCCAGGCGATCAGACTGACCACCGCCATGAGCATGATCGCCACCATCACTTCGATCAGGGTGAAGCCTTGCTGGGAGGTGTTCATGGTTGACTCACTACGCGCATCAAGCCGGCGGCGTCGCGTTGCAGGCTGAGGCTGTGCTGCCCGTCGGACAGCACCACCCGCAGCGGTGGGTTGATCCATTCGGCATTGAGCACCAGGGTTTGCCGGGGTTCGATGTTGATCTGCATGGGCGTGCTTTCCCAGAGACGCGGCCGCAGTTGGGTGTCGCCCTGGAAAGACTCCACGCTCGTCCCGTCATCGCTACGGCGGTTGAAGCGAAAGCCCTTGGCATCCGCACGCCAGGTGATGGGACGGCCGTCGGCGTGGGCTTCGGCCTGGGCGATTTGCAGCAACTGGCTCAGGCGCTCGGCGTCTTTGCGCAACAGGTGCAGCGGGTCGGGTTTGATCGTGAGGCTGATGGCGGCGCTGGCGATGCCGATGATCACCAGCACCACCATCAGCTCGATCAGGGTGAAACCTTGCTGTTTCATCGCGGGCTTCCTGGAGAACTGGGGAGTCTGTGAAATAAAAGCGTGCGAATTGATCTGTAGGCTGGAGCGACGGACAAACAGGAGGTCCTCCCCATGGCATTTGCCCCTCGTTTCACCCTGGCCCACGGCGTGCAGGCGCTGGGTGTACTGGCTGCCCTGGCGGGCGTGGCGGTATGGACGCCGCTGCTGCTGACCACGGCAGAATCCCACACGCCCCAAGCCACGCCCCAGGCACTGGCGGCGCGCAGCGATAACCCGGCGCTGCAATGGTTTTCCAATGCGCCAACAGCGCTGCAAGTCAAAGTCACTGGCGTGTTGGCAGGTGCCCGTGGTGCGGTGGCGATCTTGAGTCTCAACGACGGACCGCCGCGCAGCTTTCTAGTGGGTGAACGCCTCAGCCCCGGCGTGCGGTTGACGGCCATCGAAGGCGATGGAGTCGAGATCGAGCGCGGTGGCGAGAAGCTGCGTGTCAACCTCGACAAGTTGCCGGACGGCCCTGCGCTGCCGCTGCTCACTCGGCCATGACCTGGGTGTCCAGCCGCGCCAGGGGTGGCGCTTCGCGGCTGGCGTCGAGCACCTGCAGGTTGACCTGAAACAGGCGGCCATCGGCGTTGATGGTTTGCTCGCAACGCAGTTTCAGGCGGCCTTGATCACACTCGAAGGTCTTCTTGCCGCTGCGCAAGTGGCCCTCCAGGCGCAGTTCTGCCAGGCGACTCTGCGCTGCCAGCAACGCGATCGATTTATCCCGCAGCAAGCCGTTGCTCTGGGTCATCAGCCCGGCCACGCGCACGGCGGCGGCCATGGCCACGGCGATGATCGCCAGGGCCACCAGCACCTCGATCAGGGTAAAACCTTGCTCCTTGCGACGGCCGTACATGGCGCTCTCAAAGCCGGGAAACAGGCCCGCAGACTAGCGCCGGCAGTTGACCGATTGGCGACCGAAACTCCCGAGGATTTTCAATACGACTGACATGTGTTCTTGCAACACTGCGGCTCGAATTGCACTCAAGCCAAGGAATGTCGAGATGGATATCGCGCGCCTAACGTCCCCATTGCCAGGCCCTCGCGGGCAGCGTGGCTTCACCTTGATCGAGATCATGGTGGTGGTGGTCATCCTCGGGATCCTGGCCGCCATGGTGGTGCCCAAGGTGCTGGACCGGCCGGACCAGGCACGGGCCACGGCGGCCAAGCAGGACATTGGTGGGTTGATGCAGGCGCTGAAACTCTATCGCCTCGACCACGGTTCCTACCCCAGCATGAACCAGGGATTGAAAGTGCTGGTGGAGCGCCCGGCGGACGCGAAGAACAGCAACTGGCGCGCCTACCTGGAACGGTTGCCCAACGACCCTTGGGGCAACCCTTATCACTACCTCAACCCAGGCGCCAATGGTGAGGTCGACGTGTTCTCCCTCGGTGCCGACGGCCAGCCGGATGGTGAGGGTGTGAATGCCGATATCGGCTCCTGGCAGCTGTAAGGCCCAGCATGAAACGGTATTCGCCCCCAGCGGCGAAGCAGCGCGGCATGGCGATTATCAGCGCCTTGCTGATCGCTGCGGTGGTCGCCGTGTTGGCCGGCGCCATGCTCACGCGCCAGACCGTGTTCACCCGTGGTCTGGAAGCCGAGCAATTGCGCATCCAGGGCCAATGGCTGTTGCAGGGTGGCCTTGAGCGCAGCCGACAGATGCTCTGGGATGCACGCCAGAAGGACGTGCTGACGCGCCTCGATCAACCCTGGGCCCGCGTTCAACGCGGCGTCTTTGAGGGGCGGATCGAGGACGAGCAAGGCAAGTTCAACTTGCGCAATCTGGTCAATCGCCAGCAGGTGGATGCTGATCAATTGCAGAGCTTCGAACGGCTGTGCCGACTGATCGGTGTCGATCCGGCGGTGAGCCGGCGCATCAGCCAGCGGGTGATTGCTTCTTATGAGCCGCCTGCCAAATACCCGATGCTGCGCAGCCTGGATGACCTGAGCGGCATCGAAGGGCTCGACCCCGTCGTGCTGCAGCGCATGCAGGCCTATATCAGCGTGTTGCCCGGCCAGACTTGGGTCAACGGCAACACCGCCAGTGCCGAAGTGCTCAGCGCGGTGGTGCCGCAGCTCAGTCTGTCCCAGGCCCATGGGTTGGTGGCCGAGCGCGACAGCGGGCAGTGGTTCATCAACCGTGGGGATTTCGTCAACCGTTTGCGTTTACCTCAGGTGGAGGTGGATTCGGTGCACGTGGGCATTACCAGCGAATGGTTTCGCGTGCAGGGCCAGGCCAGGCGGGAGCAGCGGCGGGTGACGATTGATGCTTTGCTGCATCGTCCCGAAGACCGTCAGCCACGCGTGATCTGGTCGCGGGTGGGCGTATGAAACGCTTGCGCATCGGCTTGCCGCCGCTGGATCAATTGACCGCCGAAAGCCAGGTCACGTTTGCCTGGCTGGAGCGTGGCGTGGTGGTTGAAGAGGGTTATTCGAGCCTGGCGCAACTGGCCAAGTCCCGCCAGGCCGTCGACTGTTTCCTGCACCCGCGCGACAGCCTGCTCACCAGCCTGGAGTTGCCACCATTGCCTGCTGCGAAAACGGCTGCGGCGGTGGCCTGTGCGGCGCAGGCGCTGATCCTCGGCCCGGTGGAGCAGATGCAGGTGGCCCACGGCCCGCGCGAAAGTGATGGGCGTGTGCAAGTCGCTTGGGTACCCAAGACCGGGTTGGAGCGGATTGCCCAATTGCCATTCAAGCTGCGCGGCCTGTACCCGGCACCCTTTGCCTTGCCGGTGGGCGCTGCGGCGTTGGATGACGGCTATCTGTTGACACGTGACAGCCTGCAACAAGGCACGGTGCATCCGCTCGGCTTGCAGGCGCTGGATATACCACTGGTTGAAGCGGCGCAGCGTTGGAGTGGAGCGGTACCCACGTGGGGCTTGCACGGCCGTCTGCGTCAACCTTCGACTGTTGGATGGGGCAGGGCGCTCGCGTGTGTCGCGCTCGCCACCGCCATCTGGGCCCTCGGCCTCAACCTGTATGCCGCGCGCCAGGTCGAGGAAGGCCAGCGCTTCAAAGCATTGATGAGCCAGCAGGTGCGCCAGGCGTTTCCCGAATTGCCGGTGGTGCTCAACCCCTTGCAGCAAGCCCGTCAGCAATTGGCCGCACGCCAGAACGGTGCCGCTGCTGATCCCGGCCAACGCTTCATCAGCCTGCTGCAATTGGCGGGTAGCAACCTGCCGTTTATGGTCGGCAGCGTCGACAGCCTGAGCTTTGAACAGGGCCGATTGCATGTGGAATTGCTCGCCGACAGCCGTAACCCGACCGCCGAAGGTGAGTGGCAGGCGGCGTTGGCCCAGGCCGGTTTCACCGCCAGCCGCGATGAGCATGCCTGGACGATTGCCCCGGCCCAGGCCGCAGAAAAGCCAGGAGCCGGCGATGAATAAAGTGCAGCGACTGCGCAGCCAGGCCCAAGTGCTCTGGAACGGCCTGGCCCTGCGCGAAAAACGCCTGCTCGGTGGTGCCGGGCTGGTGCTGGCGAGCTTGCTGACCTGGTTGGTGCTGGTGCAGCCCGCGCTGAAGAAGATCGATTACTGGCAGGCCGAAACCCCCAAGCTGCGCGCCCAGGCCGCAGCCTTGCAGGTGCTGTTGCAGGATGTCGCCGCGCCCCGTCAGGGCGACGAAACCACCCTGCGCCAGGCCTTGGATGGCGCGGGTCTGCAAGGCCATTACCAGTTGCAGGCGCTGGAACCCACGGGTTGGCGGCTGACCTTTGACAACGCGCCGGCCGATGCCGTGGTGGGGTGGCTGCTGGGCAATGCCCGTTCGTTTTCCCTGGAGGTGTCCGAGGCGCGATTGCAACGCACCCTCGACACCGTCGACAACTCGGCCGGCACTGTGTCCGGGACCGTTCGCATGGATCAGGCGCTTGGCGCTAAGGAAGCTTCATGAAGTGGTCAGTTCCCCCGTTTCGTCTGGTCGCGCCGTTGCTGGTGCTGGCCCTGAGTGCGTGCAGCAGCCAGCAGGCCGCTAAGCCGTTGCTGGTGGACAGCGAACTCGGCCAACCGCTGGCCGAGACGCGTAGCAACGGCGAGACCTTGCAGGATCGCCTGCGCGAACCGCCCCCCAAGGCCCCCGTGCAACACCGGGTCACCAACAGCGCACGCGGCCATGCCCCGGCGGTGGTCAAGGCACGCAACCCATTGGGTGACCAGCCAGTCCAGCTCAACTTCGTCGACGCCGATATCCAGGCGGTGGTCCGCGCGCTGTCCCGCGCCACCGGCCAACAATTCCTGGTAGACCCGCGTGTGAAGGGCAACCTCACCCTGGTCAGCGAAGGCCAGGTGCCGGCGCATCAGGCCTACGATATGCTGCTGGCGGCGCTGCGCATGCAGGGCTTCAGCGTGGTCGACGTCGGCGGCGTGGCCCAGGTGGTGCCCGAAGCCGATGCCAAATTGCTCGGTGGGCCGATCTACAGCGCCGGCAGCAGCGGCATGCAGACCCGCACCTTCCGCCTGCAGTATGAGAACGCGGTGAACCTGATCCCGGTGCTGCGCCCCATCGTGTCGCCGAACAACCCGATCAACGCCTACCCCGGCAACAACAGCATCGTCATCACCGACTACGCGGAAAACCTGGCGCGGGTGGCGCAGATCATTAACGGCATCGACACCCCCAGCGCCATCGACACCGACGTGGTGATGGTGCAGAACGGCATCGCCGTGGACATCGCCGCGATGGTCTCCGAACTGCTGGAAACCCAGGGCGCCGACCAGACCCAGAAGATCAACGTGATCGGCGACCCGCGCTCCAACTCGATCATCATCCGCTCCGGCAGCCCGGAGCGCACCGAGCTGGCGCGCAACCTGATCTACAAACTCGACAACGCCCAGAGCAACCCCAGCAACATGCACGTGGTGTACCTGCGCAACGCCCAGGCGGGAAAATTGGCGCAATCGCTGCGCGGGTTGTTGACCGGCGAAAGCGATTCCGGTGTCAGCGACGACGCGCGTGGCAAGCTCAGTGCCATGGGCGGCAATGGCAAGAACACCCAAGGTGCGAGCAACGCGCAAAACAGCAGCGGCACACCCACCGGCAGTGGTGTGCAATCCGGTTACGGTCAATCCACGGGTTCAACCGACAACGCCAGTGGTACCGCCAAAGATCAGGACACCGCGTTCAGCGCCGGGGGTGTGACCATCCAGGCCGACGCCACCACCAACACCCTGCTGATCTCCGCGCCGGACCCGTTGTACCGCAACCTGCGTGAAGTCATCGACATGCTCGACCAGCGCCGCGCCCAGGTAGTGATCGAAAGCCTGATCGTGGAAGTCGGCGAAGACGATGCCACTGAGTTTGGCGTGCAGTGGCAGGCCGGCAATCTCGGTGGCAAAGGCGGGTTTGGTGGCGTGAACCTCGGCGGCAGCGGCGTAAATGGCAAGCCGGGTAGCCCCACCAGTATCGACGTGTTGCCCAAGGGGCTGAACGTGGGCTTGGTCAACGGTACGGTGGATATTCCCGGTATCGGCAAGGTGCTCGACCTCAAGGTGTTGGCGCGTGCGTTGAAGAGCAAGGGTGGCACCAACGTGCTATCGACGCCGAACCTGCTGACGCTGGACAACGAAGCGGCGAGCATTTTTGTGGGGCAGACGATTCCGTTTGTCACTGGCAGTTATGTGACTGGCGGCGGGGGCACCAGCAACAACCCGTTCCAGACGGTGCAGCGTGAGGAGGTGGGGCTGAAGCTGAATGTGCGGCCGCAGATTTCCGAGGGCGGCACGGTGAAGCTGGATATCTACCAGGAGGTCAGTACGGTGGATACGCGGGCGTCGGTGGAGGCGGGGACGGTGACCAACAAGCGCGCGATCGATACCAGTATTTTGCTGGATGACGGGCAGATCATGGTGCTCGGTGGGTTGCTGCAGGATGGGTATAGCCAAAGCAATGATGCGGTGCCGTGGTTGTCGGATATTCCGGGGTTGGGGGCCTTGTTCAGGAATGAAAAGCGCAGTGTGAACAAGACCAATCTGATGGTGTTTTTGCGGCCTTACATTATTCGGGACAGTGGGGCGGGGCGCAGTATTACGTTGAATCGGTATGAGTTTATGCGGCGGGCGCAAGGGGGGTTGCAGCCGGAGCATAGTTGGGCGATGCCGGATGTGCAGGCGCCGCAGTTGCCTTCGGTGGAGAAGGCGATTCCTGTTTCTGGGGGGCGGCCTTGACTGTGTACATATCCGTTGCTGCGGTAACGGCGGCTTATGGTTCCGCTCTTACAGCGGGTCACTTTTGGAAAGGCCCAAAAGTAACCAAAAG
>NZ_CP022960.1:5324599-5336204 GCF_002269425.1 Pseudomonas sp. NS1(2017) | reverse complement strand
GCACATCCGGAATCGTCCGAATCGGCGTCGCCGGGCTACCCAGCAACATCGGTTTGGCCGCTTCGACATGCGCGTCCAACCGAGGCCCGACCAGTTGCTCAGCCAACTTCTCCAGCCATGTACGCGCCCGACCGGATTTGATATGCCCTAGCACCTGGGCGCCAAGGCGTACCGTCACACCCATGCCCGCCGTTGCCCAGATCAGCACGAGGCTGATCAGGATCTCGCCAGTGATTTCGCCCATCACCTCGTGCATGTCCTGCGGCGGCAACATCCGAATCCAGCTGCAAATCGCCGACACATAAATGAACAGCAGCGGCTCATCGCTGAGCACCAACAAGCCTTTCGCGATGGACTCGCTGCCCAGTTTCAGCAGCTCATCCAGCTCGGTTTGGGACAGGTAGTGCAGGAGCTTTTCGCTGTTGGGCTTGAGGTCGGCCAGCAGGTCGCACAGTTGGGTGAGGTTGTCCCAGAGGTTGTAGAGCGCCTTGCCCATGCCGCGTAGAAACGCCGTCTCCAGCATTCTGCGTTGATCAAGCGGGCTCGCATCGGTGTAGTCTTTCCACAGCGCCTGGAAGGTACCCGTCCACTCGTTGCGCAGACGGATTTCCAGTTCATCGATCACCGTCTGATAAGACGCATACAGCGCCTTGACGTGATCCTTGGAAACATTGGGATAGAAGCTGATCCGATACTGCTGGTTGCGCTCACACTCATCGATTTTGAGAATGCCACTCGGGCCGATGGTCTTGTGGATCGGCTCGCCCAGTGGGCCGCCGTTGGGGTCGACGCGTTGCAGCATCACCGGTGTGTTGCCGATGGGCACGAATCGCGTGCTCTGGAACATATGCACCAGGGTCAACGTGCCGTTGGCCTGGCAGGTAGCGGTGGTGGTGCTCGGGTAAAGAGCGCGGTTGATCGGCGCGACCAGTGCTACTTCATCCCCGACCTTGAAGACCTGCTCGACATCCAGCGCCGAAAAGCTCCAAAAGCTCGATGCCCAATCGTCAAAGGTATTCAGGCATTCCCGGAAGTCGCGAAAGACAGCCTCGACATCGACCGTCTTCACCTCCATTGGGGTCAGGGCGAGCCTGCCAATAGCCGGGTTCAAGCAACAGCTCCAACAACAAGAAAATCCATCCGCAATCCCTCGCACTGTGTATTCAGGCGAGGGACTTTGCAGAGGTTCTCAGAGGAGGGGAGTAGAGGTTATCCGGTGGTTATGTGGGACGTTTCGACAAGCCTCATCGTCCCCTACGCGACTAGCGGCTATTGTCAGAAATTTCCCACAGGAGTACAAATGTACTCCATGACGACTCTAACCCCCCGCCGTACCGCCATCCTGACCTTTATCCGCGACCGCATCGCGCAGCAAGGCCAGCCTCCCAGTCTCGCCGAGATCGCCGAGGCGTTCGGCTTTGCCTCGCGCAGCGTGGCGCGCAAGCATGTGCTGGCGCTGACGGAAGCCGGGTTTATCGAGGTCAACCCGAACCAGGCGCGCGGTATTCGCCTGCTCAATCAACCGAAGCGTCCGGAATGGCTGGATGTGCCGGTGCTTGGCCGTGTGGCTGCTGGTTTGCCCATCGGTGCCGATGCGGAGGTGCACAGCCGCCTGCAACTCGACCCGTCGACCTTCGCGAAAACCCCGGATTACCTGTTGCGGGTGCAGGGTGATTCGATGATCGAAGACGGTATTCTCGACGGCGACCTGGTGGGCGTGCGCCGCAGTGCCGAGGCCTTGAACGGGCAGATTGTGGTGGCGCGCCTGGACGGTGAAGTGACTATCAAGCGTTTCGAACGCCATGGCGACAGTGTGCGTTTGCTGCCGCGCAACCCCGCGTATCAACCCATTGTGGTCGGGCCCGATCAGGACCTGGCGATCGAAGGGGTGTTCTGCGGCTTGGTGAGGCAAGGCTGATGGGCGCCGTGGTTGCACTGGACACGCTGTTCAATGGCGGGCGTGTCTGGAAAGGCCGGCCCGCCGCGCCGCCGGCCAGTGTGTATCCCACCGGGTTGGCAGCGCTGGATGCGGTATTGCCCACGGGCGGCTGGCCGGAGGCAGCCTTGAGTGAAATCCTCATGGCCAAGGAGGGGGTGGGCGAACTGCAACTGGTGCTGCCAACCCTGGCCCGTTTATCAAAGGCGGGCGAGCGCATTGTGTTGGTGGCGCCGCCCTACACGCCGTATCCGCATGCCTGGCAGAACGCCGGGGTGGACCTGCGCCTGCTTTCGGTGATCCAGGCCGAGGAGCGCGATGCCTTGTGGGCGGTGGAACAATGCCTGCGTTCCGGCAGTTGCGGTGCGGTGTTGTGCTGGCCACGCAAGGCCGATGACCGCGCGCTGCGGCGCCTGCAAGTGGCGGCGGAAACCGGGCAGACCCTGGCTTTTGCCTGGCGGGCCTTGAGTGAGGCGGTCAATTCATCGCCTGCCGCCTTGCGCCTGGCCGTGGAGGCCAAACCTGCGCAGGTGCGGGTGCTCAAGTGCCGGGGCGGCCTGGCCCATCCGGCGCCGATTGCGCTGGCGGGGCATTGAGGTTGCCATGCGCTGGGTGTGTATTGTCTTCCCGCAATTGGCGCTGGACGGGGTGCAGCGTGTGCACCCTGAGCCTGAGCAACCCCTGGTCTTGCTGGCCGGCACGCCGCAACGGCGTGTGCTGCAAACCGTCAACGATGCCGCCCGTGCTCTGGGCCTGCGCCCCGGCCAATCCCTGACGGCGGCGCATGCCCTGGCCAAGACCTTTGCCAGCGCCGAATACGATCCCGCCGAGATCGAACGCTACCAGCAGTTCCTTGCCGCCTGGGCCTACCAGTTCAGCTCGCAGGTCAGCCTGTATTATCCGCGTGCCTTGTTGTTCGAAATCGAGTCGAGCCTGGGGCTGTTCGGCCCATGGCCGCGCTTCGAAGCGCGCTTGCGTAGAGAGTTGACCGAACTGGGTTTTCGTCACCGAATCGTCGCTGCGCCCAACCCGGCGGCGGCGCGGGTGCTGGCAAATATCGATGATGGCCTGGCAGTGCAGGATGACGGCTTGATGCAGGCCCTGGCGCCGCTGCCCGTCGACCGCGCCGGCCTCGACCCGCAGGCCGCCACGGCTTTGTCGCGCATGGGCCTGCGCACATTGGCCCAGGTGCAGGCGCTGCCTCGGCATACCCTGGCACGGCGCTTTGAGGCCGGCCTGCTCAAGCATCTGGATGCACTGGCTGGGCAGCGGCCGCTGGCCTTGGCGTTCTACCAGCCGCCGGACCGGTTCGATGTGCGTATCGAGCTGAATTTCGACGTGCAATCCCATCAGGCGCTGCTGTTTCCGTTAAGGCGTTTGACCGGCGATCTGTCCGCGTTCCTGTGTGGCCGCGACAGTGGCGTGCAGCGTTTCGACCTGCATCTTGAGCACGCCCAGGCGCCCGACAGCGTGATCAAGGTCGGCTTGCTCAGTGCCGAACGCGAACCGGCGATGCTGTTTGAATTGGCCCGTGGCCGTCTGGAGCAGGTGCAAGTTACCTCACCGGTACGCGGCTTTCGCCTGGTGGCCCAGGACCTGCCGGTGTTTGTGCCCCAGCGCCAGGACCTGTTCGACGACCGCCCGCAACAAACCCTGCCGTGGGAGCAACTGCGCGAACGGCTGCGTGCCCGCTTGGGCGATGAGGCGGTGCAGGGCTTGCGCTTTCACGCCGACCACCGTCCCGAATGTGCCTGGCAAGCGACAGCGGATAAAACCCCGTGCCCAACCTTGAACACAGTGCAGCGCCCCGGCTGGCTGCTGAACGAACCGACCTTGCTGGGCGAGCAGGGCGTGCAGATCCTCATGGGCCCGGAACGCATCGAGTCCGGCTGGTGGGACGGCGCTGATGTCCGCCGCGACTACTACCTGATCCAGACTCGCGCCGGCCAGCAAGGCTGGGCCTTTCGCACCGTGGGGCAGGGCGAAGGTTTATGGTTGCAAGGCTGGTTCTCATGAAAACCCCCACAACGCTGACATCCCCCTGTAGGAGCGAGCTTGCTCGCGAAAAACGCCCAGGCAACGCGTTCATCCAGAGCCCCCGTGTCATTGTTAACGACCTTCGCGAGCAAGCTTGCTCCTACAGTGAGCTGCACTGCCTGTCCAACTTCAGCTTCCAGCGCGGCGCCTCCAGTGCGCTGGAACTGTTCGAACGCGCCAAGCGCCAAGGCTACAGCGCCCTGGCGATCACCGACGAATGCACCTTGTCCGGCATCGTGCGCGCCTGGCAGGCGGCGAAGGCGGTGGAGCTGCCGCTGATCATTGGCAGCGAGATGCGCATCGACAACGGCCCGAAACTGGTGCTGCTGGTGGAAGACCTCAGCGGCTACCAGCACCTGTGCCGCTTGATCACCCTGGCCCGACGGCGCGCTGAAAAAGGCCGCTATCGCCTGCTGCGCGAGGACTTCGAGCAACCGCTGCCCGGCCTGCTGGCGCTGTGGGTGCCCGAAGACAGCGACACCCAGGCCGATATCCAATGGTTGTGCCGAACCTTCGCCGAACGCCTGTGGCTGGCGGTGCACCTGCACTGCGGCCAGGACGATGCGCGTCACCTGGAGCAACGCCTGAACCTGGCCGCCAGCCTGCACATCCCGGCGGTGGCGTGCGGTGATGTGCACATGCATGCGCGCGGTCGGCGTGCCCTGCAAGACACCATGACCGCCATTCGCCATCACGTCCCGGTGGCCGAAGCCGGTACGCGGCTGCACCCCAATGGCGAGCGGCATCTGCGCAGCCGGGAGGCGTTAAGCGCGCTGTACCCCGCGTCGTTGCTCGACGAAACCCAGGCCATTGCCCGCCGCTGTACCTTCGACCTCAGCCAATTGCGCTATCACTATCCGCGCGAACTGGTGCCCGCCGGCCACAACGCCAAGTCCTGGCTGCGCGCCGTCACCGAAGAAGGCATCGCCAAACGTTGGCCGCAGGGTGTCGACGCCAAGACCTTGCAGCAGATCAACAGCGAGCTGGAACTGATCAGCGAGTTGGGCTATGAAAGCTACTTCCTCACGGTGCACGACATTGTGCAGTTCGCCCGCAGCCGTTCGATCCTGTGTCAGGGGCGCGGTTCGGCGGCCAACTCGGCGGTGTGTTTTGCCTTGGGCATCACCGAGATCGACCCGAGCCTGACCAGTATGTTGTTCGAGCGTTTTCTCTCCAGGGAACGCAATGAGCCGCCGGATATCGACGTGGACTTCGAGCACGAACGCCGCGAAGAAGTGCTGCAGTACGTGTTCCAGCGTTACGGTCGCACCCGCGCGGCACTGACGGCAGTGGTCAGCAGTTACCACGCGTCCGGCGCGGTGCGTGATGTGGCCAAGGCCCTGGGGCTGCCGCCGGATCAGATCAACGCCCTGGCCGACTGCTGCGGGCGCTGGAGTGACGACGCGCCTCCGCTGGAGCGCCTGCGCGAAGGCGGCTTCGACCCCGACAGTCCGATTCTGCGCCGCGTGCTCACGCTCACCCAGCAATTGATCGGCTTTCCCCGGCACCTGTCCCAGCACCCTGGTGGCTTCGTGATTTCCGAATACCCGCTGGACACCCTGGTGCCGGTGGAAAATGCCGCCATGGCCGAGCGCACCATCATCCAGTGGGACAAGGACGACCTCGACGCCGTCGGCCTGCTTAAGGTGGACATCCTGGCCTTGGGCATGCTCAGCGCGATCCGCCGCTGTTTCGACCTGCTGCGCCGCCATCGCAACCGTGACATGAGCCTGGCGTCGGTGCCCAAGGAAGACCCGGCCACCTACGCGATGATCAGCAAGGCCGACACCATTGGTGTGTTCCAGATCGAGTCGCGGGCGCAGATGTCGATGTTGCCCAGGCTCAAGCCGCAGACGTTCTATGACCTGGTGATCGAGGTCGCCATCGTGCGGCCGGGGCCGATCCAGGGCGGCATGGTGCACCCGTACTTGCGACGGCGGAACAAGGAGGAGGCAACCACTTATCCTTCGCCGGAACTGGAAGTGGTGTTGAAACGTACCCTGGGTATCCCGCTGTTCCAGGAACAGGTGATGCAGATCGCCATGGTCGCCGCCGACTACAGCCCCGGTGAAGCCGACCAGTTGCGCCGCTCCATGGCCGCCTGGAAACGCCACGGTGGCCTGGAGCCGCACCAGGCGCGCCTGCGCACCGGCATGCTGAAAAACGGTTACACCGAGGCCTTTGCTGCGCAGATCTTCGAGCAGATCAAGGGCTTTGGCAGCTATGGCTTCCCCGAGTCCCACGCGGCCAGTTTCGCCTTGTTGACCTACGCCAGTTGCTGGCTCAAGTGCCATGAGCCGGCGGCGTTTGCCTGTGCGCTGATCAACAGCTGGCCCATGGGTTTCTACAGCCCGGACCAGATCCTGCAGGACGCGCGGCGCCATCGCTTGCAGATCCGCCCGGTGGACGTGCAGGCCAGCGACTGGGATTGCAGCCTGGAGCCGATCGACGGCGCACAGCCGGCGATCCGCATGGGTTTGCGCATGATCGCGGGGTTTCGTGAGGAAGATGCGCGGCGCATCGAAACCGCACGCCAGCGCCGGGCGTTCAGCGATATTGCCGACCTGGACGCGCGTGCCGGGCTGGATGCACGCGCCCAGGCACTGCTGGCGGATGCCGGCGCCTTGCGCGGCCTGGCTGGCAACCGACACAAGGCGCGTTGGGAAGTGGCCGGTGTACACAAGCAACTCGGGCTGTTTGCCGGCCTGCCAAGCCCGGACGAAGATGTGGTGGAGTTACCGACGCCCACCGTGGGCGAGGACCTGCACGCCGACTACGCCACGGTCGGCACCACCTTGGGCCCGCATCCATTGGCGTTGTTGCGGGCGGAACTGCGCAAGCGGCGCTGCCGCAGTTCCCAGGAGCTGATGGCGGTGGAGCATGGGCGCAATGTCAGTGTCGCCGGGTTGGTCACCGGTCGTCAGCGTCCCGGCACGGCCAGCGGGGTGACCTTTGTCACCCTGGAAGATGAATTCGGCAACCTCAATGTGGTGGTCTGGCGTGACCTGGCTGAGCGTCAACGCCAGGCATTGGTGGGCTCGCGGTTGTTGAAAGTGGACGGTCGCTGGGAAGCGGTGGGCGAAGTGCGGCACCTGATTGCCGGGCGCCTTACCGACCTGACGCCATTGCTGGAAGGCATCCATGTGCGCAGCCGGGATTTTCATTAGGGGCAGTGGCTTCTGCGGCCATTACCCCCTAAGTTATACAAGATGAAACCATCCGGCCCTGGTGCGCTCCAAATTTTGCGGCTGTCCTTTCTTTGCGCAGAGTTCAATGATGCAGTTTTTATCCAACCCCCACGGCTGTGAAGGTTGGGCCGGAGAAATGGCCCAGCGGATCCGCGCCTTCGATTGGGCGACCACCGACCTGGGCCCTATCGACCAATGGTCCACCAGCCTGACTTGCACCGTGCAGATGATGCTGGCGTCACCCGTACCCATGGTGATGCTGTGGGGCCAATGGGGGTACATGATCTACAACGACAGCTACTCAACCTTTGCCGGTGGCCGCCACCCGTACCTGTTGGGCACGCCGGTAGAGTTGGGTTGGCCGGAAGTCGCCGAGTTCAACCGCCATGTGATGGATACCTGCCTGGCCGGCGGCACCCTGTCGTTCAACAACAAGGACCTGGTGCTGCTGCGCAATGGCAGGCCGGAAACCGTGTGGCTGGACCTGTATTACAGCCCGGTTGCCGGCGACAACCAGCAACCCGCCGGGGTGTTGGCGATTGTGGTGGAGACCACCGAACTGGTGAAATCCGAGCAGGTGCGCCAGGAACTCACGCATAACCTGGAGCAACGGGTCGCCGCCGAAGTGCAGGCGCGCTCCGCTGCCGAGGACCAATTGCGCCAGTCGCAGAAACTCGAAGCCATCGGCGGCCTGACCGGCGGCGTGGCCCACGACTTCAACAATCTGCTGCAAGTGATCGCCGGCAACCTGCATTTGCTGGCCCGCCACGAACCGGACAACGTCCAGGTGCAACGCCGTGTCGCCGCGGCCATTGCGGCGGTGGAGCGCGGGGCCAAGCTGTCTTCGCAGTTGCTTGCGTTTGCGCGTCGCCAACCCTTGTCGCCAGCGGTGTACAACCCGCAACGCATCTACGCGGGGCTTGGCGAACTGCTGCAACGGGCGCTGGGGGAAACCATCCATATTGATGTGCAATTGCCCCAGGACTCCTGGTTTATCAACGTCGACCGCAACCAGCTGGAAAATGCGCTGCTCAACCTGGCGATCAACGCCCGGGATGCCATGCAGGGCGAGGGCGTGATTCGTATCACTGGCGAGAACATCATCCTCAATCCCGACGAC
This sequence comes from Pseudomonas sp. NS1(2017), assembly GCF_002269425.1. NCBI lineage: Bacteria > Pseudomonadati > Pseudomonadota > Gammaproteobacteria > Pseudomonadales > Pseudomonadaceae > Pseudomonas > Pseudomonas sp. NS1(2017). The sequence goes on along the minus strand of NZ_CP022960.1, from coordinate 5,327,923 downwards.
TGCGCGGGTAAAAGCATCAAGCCCGGTGAATATGTGCGGCTGGCGGTGATCGACACCGGTGTCGGCATGTCCGAGTCCACGCTGAAACGCGCGTTCGAACCCTTCTTCACCACCAAGCGCGAAGGCCATGGCACCGGCCTGGGCCTGAGCATGGTGTTTGGTTTTGTGCGCCAGAGCGGCGGGCATGTGGAGATGTGGAGCGAGGAGGGCAAGGGTTCTGTGGTGCAGATGTATTTCCCCCACAGCCTGGAGCCGGAAAGCCTCGATGTGCATATCGACCAGATCCCTCAGAGTGGCGGCCAGGAAACGATTCTGGTGGTCGAGGACAATGAAGGCGTGCGCCTGACCGTCGTCGAGCTGCTTGAACAGTCCGGCTACACCGTCCTCACGGCCGATGACGGCGACCAGGCCATGCTAAAGCTGCAAGCCGGTTTGCAGCCGGAGCTGATCTTCACCGATGTGGTCATGCCTGGCCGCGTCAAAAGCACCGACCTGGCCGACTGGGCCCGCGTGCAGAACCCGCCGGTGGCAGTGCTGTTCACCTCCGGGCATACCCGTGACATTCTCTCCAGCAATCATCTGCTGAGCGCCGACATTCATCTGCTGAGCAAACCCTACAGCCCCGACGCCCTCACGCAACGGGTGCGCAGCGTGCTCACCGCCCGACAAGGTTGTCCATGACTTCACAGCGCAACATCCCTGCGATCACTGCCCAGCCAAGCGGTTTCGTCCGCGTACGCGGCGCCCGCGAACACAACCTGCGTAATGTCGATGTGGACATTCCCCGGGATGCCCTGGTGGTGTTTACCGGGGTGTCGGGGTCCGGCAAGTCGTCCCTGGCGTTTTCCACGGTGTATGCCGAGGCGCAACGGCGTTATTTCGAGTCGGTGGCGCCGTATGCGCGGCGGCTGATCGACCAGGTCGGCGTGCCGGACGTGGACAGCATCGAAGGACTGCCGCCCGCCGTGGCCCTGCAACAGCAGCGCGGCACGCCGAGTGCACGCTCGTCGGTGGGCAGCGTGACGACGCTGTCGAGCCTGATCCGCATGCTGTACTCCCGTGCCGGCAGCTATCCGCCAGGACAGCCGATGCTTTACGCCGAGGACTTCTCGCCAAACCTGCCCCAGGGCGCGTGCCCGCAATGCCATGGCTTGGGCCGTGTGTATGAAGTGACCGAAGCGTTGATGGTGCCGGACCCTTCGCTGACCATCCGCCAGCGCGCGGTGGCGTCCTGGCCATTGGCATGGCAAGGCCAGAACCAGCGGGACATTCTGGTGACCTTGGGCTACGACGTGGATATCCCCTGGCGTGATCTGCCGAAAAAGCAGCGCGACTGGATCCTGTTCACCGAAGAAACTCCCACCGCACCGGTCTACGCCGGCTTCACGCCGGAACAGACCCGCGACGCGCTCAAGCGCAAACTGGAGCCGAGCTACCAAGGCACTTTCATGGGCGCCCGGCGCTACATCCTGCACACCTTCGCCCACACCCAGAGCGCGCTGATGAAAAAACGCGTCTCGCAGTTCATGCAGGGCAGCGCCTGCCCGCTGTGCGAGGGCAAACGCCTGACCAAGGCCGCGCTGTCGGTGAAGTTTGCCGGGGTGGACATCGGTGAGTTGTCGCAGTTGTCGTTGGCGCAATTGGCCGAGTTGCTGCGGCCGGTGGCGGCGGGGCAAGACAAGATGAAACTATCGGTGGAAAAACGCTTGGCTGCCCAGCGGATTGCCCAGGATTTGCTGGAGCGGGTCAGCACGTTGACCGAGTTGGGCCTGGGTTATTTGTCTTTGGAACGCAGTACGCCGACCTTGTCGTCCGGGGAGTTGCAGCGGCTGCGTTTGGCCACACAACTGGGCTCGCAGTTGTTCGGCGTGATTTACGTGCTGGATGAGCCCTCGGCGGGCCTGCATCCGGCGGATGGCGAGGCGTTGTTCACTGCGCTGGAGCGTTTGAAAGCCGCGGGCAATTCGTTGTTTGTGGTGGAACATGACCTGGAAACCATGCGCCGCGCCGATTGGCTGATCGATGTCGGCCCGGCCGCCGGCGAGCATGGCGGGCAGGTGTTGTACAGCGGCCCGCCGGGGGGGCTGGCGCAGGTGCAGGCGTCGCAGACCCGTGAGTATTTGTTTGCTGACAAGCGTGCATCGGAGCACGCGCGCCGCGAGCCGACCGGATGGCTGAAACTGCAAGGAGTGACGCGCAATAATCTCAAGGAGCTGAACGTCGATTTCCCGCTGGGCTGCTTCACGGCGGTCACCGGGATTTCCGGATCGGGCAAGTCCAGCCTGGTCAGCCAGGCGTTGCTGGAACTGGTGGGCGCCGGGCTTGGGCGCGTGGTGGAAAATGACGAAGAACCGAGCCTGGAAGACGACGCGCCGCAAACCAGCGGCGGGTACATCAAAGCCGGGCTGGAGCACATCCGCCGTCTGGTGCAGGTGGACCAAAAACCCATCGGCCGCACACCGCGCTCGAACCTGGCGACTTATACCGGCCTGTTCGACAACGTGCGCAAGCTGTTCGCGGCCACACCGGCGGCGAAGAAGCGTCACTACGATGCCGGGCAGTTCTCGTTCAACGTCGCCAAGGGGCGTTGCCCGAACTGCGAAGGGGAAGGTTTTGTCAGTGTCGAGTTGCTGTTCATGCCCAGCGTGTATGCGCCGTGCCCGACCTGTCATGGGGCGCGCTACAACCCCGAGACCCTGGCGGTGAAATGGCAAGGCTTGAGCATCGCCCAGGTGTTGGGGCTGACGGTGGAGCAAGCGGTGGACGTGTTTGCCGAGCAGCCGAGCGTGCTGCGTTCGTTGCAGGTGTTGCGGGATATCGGCTTGGGCTATCTGCGTCTGGGCCAACCGGCCACTGAGCTGTCGGGTGGTGAAGCGCAGCGCATCAAACTGGCGACTGAGCTGCAACGCAATGCGCGGGGCGCGACCCTGTATGTGCTGGATGAGCCGACCACCGGGCTGCATCCACGGGATGTGGACCGCTTGCTCAGCCAGTTGAATCACTTGGTGGACGCGGGGCATACGGTGGTTGTGGTGGAGCATGAGATGCGCGTGGTGGCGCAGAGTGACTGGGTGATTGATATTGGGCCGGGGGCGGGGGATTTGGGGGGGAAGGTGGTTGTCAGTGGTACGCCGCAGAAGGTTGCGAAAAGCAAGGTGAGCCGGACTGCGCCGTTTCTGGCTCGAGAGCTGGTCTAGCTGGTGATTTTGAGCAAATGTGGGGGGTGTGTTGGTGTACATATCCGTTGTTTAGGTAACGGCCGCCTATGGTTCCGCCCTTACGCCGGGTCACTTTTGGAAAAGAGCCCCAAAAGTAACCAAAAGG
>NZ_CP022960.1:5268555-5324499 GCF_002269425.1 Pseudomonas sp. NS1(2017) | reverse complement strand
GCGCAACCGGTTGTCATACGCATCGCTGATCGCCGTCAGCACACCGTCGCGGAAGTGGTAGAAATGAGATGCTTGGGCAAGTATCAATTCATCGGGAAAAGTACCGAGATAGATCGCCGCTTCAGCCAGGCTGTTGGTAATCGCAGGCCGAGTAACAGAAGGCAAGGGCAGGGTAGTCGAGCGATTCTCATGATCGGTCCACACCACCGAATTCCCGGCAACACTCAACCGATGCGCCAGCGAGTGACTCCAACCAAACCCCAGCCCGCAATCCACTTCCACCGCACTGGTGCGATACAACCGGGTCCACTCAAACGGCAAGATCCCATCTAACGCGCCATCGGTGAGGGTCAGCAGTTCCTCGCCCGTGACCATCGACACCGGGCAGCCGTTGGTGGCCGTCTTGTCCGAAGACGCCGCCGCATCCCCAGCCGGATTCTTCCCAACCGCAGGCACATCATCCACATGCTCCGCCTGCTTCAGCATCGCGTTCTGCCGCGCCTTCCAGCGCATCTGCAGCCTGCCTTGCTTCAACCCACCAACCACCCCGCGAACCGCGACCGCCTTGTAGCGATCCACGGCCTGCATGAACTTCGTCAGAATCCCCAAAAGTCCCCTGACAAAACCCGTCGCCGCCTCAAGAATCTGCCCGCCATACTTGACCAACCGCAGGCTCAAATACGCCACACCCGCCGCTGGCAGGGCGATGGTCAACACCACGCCAATCACCAGGTCAATCAGCAACGACACCACAAACCCAGCCGCCATCTCAGCCATTTGACCGGGCGGCAATGCGTCCAACCAGATCATCGCCGTGCGCAGCATCAGGAACAGCGCCGCTTCATCACTGGCCAGCAGCATCGCCTGTTCCATGACTTTGGGCGCATCGGTGGCGAGCTGCGCCAACTTGGCGGCCTGATCACCCAATTGCTCGACGTACTTCAGCGGGTCATCAAGAATCGCCTGCACCCGCTTGATGCTGTCCCACACATCACGAATCGCCGCCCAACTGCCCGCCAGTACGCCGCTGCCAATCGCGCTGGCGGTGGACTGCTCCCAGCGCGGTTTAAAACCCGACCACTGCGCCCGAAGCCACTGCTCCAGATCCCCGGTCAGCCCAGCGTAAGACGCAAACAACGCGTCCACTTGCTCAGCAGAAACGCCGCCCTGCACTCGCACCTGATACCGGCCACCCGCGGCACAGTGGTGCGAGCCTTTGCCTTGTTCATCCAGCATGACCACCGCGGAACTGCCGTCATCCAGCCCGATCACCTCCACCGGGATGTTGCCAATCGGCACGTCATACACCGACTCGAACAGGCTGTCGATCTTCAGCTCGCCGCCCACCGCGCACTGGACCACGGTCGAAAAGTCGGCATCCGCAATGCTCACCACCCGCTGCGAATCCCCCACCCGCAACACCCGATCCATCCCCAGCAGCGACGGCATGTCTAGCCCATGGCTCACCGAATCCAGCGCACGCGAATACCAGGCGTCCATCTGCTGGCGATAAATCACCAGGCTCTGATGGAAGCCATCCAGCTCAAATTCGATCAGGGCAATGTGGGAAGGGGGGGTCATCCGTGACGTCTCGGCAAAGGGCAAGGCGTCGGAGCATGCCGCAGCAAAACGCAGCGGGATGAACGGTTGAGAAATTCAGAAATGGCTGACTGATCACGGGAAAAAGCCGCAAAAAACCAACCCAAAGGGCTACACGAAAAAGCGACAAAGCTGATTGCAGCGCGGCAGCTTAAATAAAAATCGCTCTCATCCTTGCCCGATTTCCCGACATGGCCGTCATGGTTTATAGAACCTCCCTTACGCAGGATTTCCCATGTCGCGCCTTGCTCGTCCCTTGCACCCACTGGCCTTGTCAGTGGCGATGGCTTTTGCCGCCGTGCCGTTGCTGACCGTCCAGCCTTCCTTTGCCGAAGAGACCAGCAGCGCCGTGCGCAGTTTCTCGATTCCCGCCGGTGACTTGAGCCAGGCGCTCAATAGCCTGGCCGAGCAGGCGGGCCTGGTGCTGGCGTTTGATGCAAGCCTGACCCGTGGCAAGCGCAGCAAGGCTCTGAGTGGGCAGTACGATACTGATGTGGCACTGAACCAGTTGCTCGCCGGCAGCGGCTTGCAAGCCTTGAAACTCTCCGCCGACCGCTACCGCCTGGAAGCCATCCCGGATAACGGCGGGGCCATGGAGTTGCAGGCCACCACCATCAGCGGCGCATACCAGACTGAAAGCCCGACCGGGCCCGTGTCCGGTTATGTGGCCACGCGCAGCTTGTCGGGCACCAAGACCGACACCGCGCTGATCGAAACCCCGCAGTCGATCTCCATCGTCACCAAAGACCAGATGCGTGCGCAAAACGCCGAGAGCCTCAACCAGATCCTGCGCTACAGCGCCGCCGTCATTCCGGAAACCCGTGGCGCCACCGCATCGCGCCTGGACCAGTTGACTATCCGGGGTTTCTCTCCGGCCACTTATCTCGATGGCCTGCGCATGCCCTCGAGCCGTGACGCCTTGCCGCAAAAGGACGCCTTTGACCTGGAACGCGTTGAAGTGCTGCGCGGTCCGGCCTCGGTGCTTTACGGGCAGGGTACGCCGAGCGGCGTGATCAACATGGTCAGCAAACGCCCGCTGGACACGCCGTTTCACGAAGTGGGTGTGGAATACGGCACCTTCAACAAGAAACGCACGACCTTCGATTTGAGCGGCCCGTTGGACGATCAGGGCGTGTATTCCTACCGCGTGGCCGGGCTTTTCGACGATGCCGACGGGCAGGTAGAACACACCGAAACGCGCCGCCAGTCGCTCTCCAGCGCCTTCACCTGGCGCCCGGACGACGCGACCTCGCTGACCCTGCTCGGGCATTTCCAGAAGGACCCCAAAGGCGCGTCCTACGGTTCGGTGCCGGCCTGGGGCTCGGTGCTGCACAGCCCAACCGGGCGCAGCATCGATGTGGACTTCTACGACGGCGAAAAGAATTTCGAGAAAAGTGACCGCGAGTACTACAGCATCGGCTGGGCATTCGAGCATCACTTCGATGACGTGTGGACCGTGCGCCAGAATGCGCGCTACCTGCGCAGCGAAGGCCAGTATCGCAGTCTCTACAGCAACTACCTGATGGCGGATTACCGCACCATCCGCCGTTCGACCATTGCCAGCGATGTCGACCTGGATGCCTACACCCTCGACAACCAGGTGCAGGCCAAATTCGACACCGGCCCGTTGCAGCACACCTTGTTGATGGGGCTTGATTACCAGAACACCAGCACCGACACCAAGTCCGGCTCGGGCGTTTACACCGCTGGCCCGACCCTGGATATCTTCAATCCGGTCTATGGCGCGGCGGTCCCGGTGCCGGCCTACACCACCGACGGTACCTCGCGCAGTGAGCAGACTGGCGTGTACCTGCAAGAACAGATGAAGTGGGACAAATGGGTCCTGTTGCTGGGCGGGCGCTATGACTGGGCCAGCACGGACAGCAGCACCAAGACGATTCGCACCGGCGCCAAATCCGAGTCGTCCCTGGACAGCAAGGCGTTTACCGGCCGTATCGGCCTGGTCTATCTGTTTGATAATGGCCTGGCACCCTATGCCAGCTACGCCGAGTCATTCAACCCGCAGTCGGGCACCGGCTACGGCGGTTCAGTGTTCAAGCCGACCGAAGGCAAGCAGTACGAAATCGGCATCAAGTACCAGCCGCCAGGCAGCAACAGCTTTATCACCGCGGCGATCTTCGACCTGCGCCAGACCAACGTGCTGACCACCGACCCGGACCCGACTCATCTGTGCGGCTCCGGACGTTGCCAGAGCCAGGACGGTGAAGTGCAATCCCGTGGCTTTGAGCTGGAAGGCAAGGCCAGCCTCAACGACAACCTGGACATCACCGCGGCCTACGCCTACCTGGACAACCGCATCAGCAAGTCCAACAACACCGTGCGGTATGCGCCCATCAGCGACATCGGCGTAGGCCCGGCCATCGCGGCTGAAGGCACCACCACCTACGGCGTGCCACGTCACACCGCCTCGGCGTGGGCCGATTACACCTTCCACGATGGCAACCTCAAGGGCTTCGGTGCCGGTGCGGGGGCTCGGTATGTTGGCTCGTCCTGGGGCGATACGGCTAACACCCTCAAGGTGCCGGGCTACACCCTGTTCGATGCAGCCGTGCACTACGACATCCCGAACATCACCAGCCTGAAGGACAACCTGCGCCTGGCGCTCAATGCCACCAACCTGGCGAATAAAGAGTACGTTGCGTCCTGCTACTCCTATTCGTGGTGCTGGTATGGCTCGCAGCGCACCGTGCAGGCGAGCGCGACCTACCAGTGGTGAAGTAAAAAAAGGCCTTGGCGAAAGGATTCGGGAGCAGCATCGCCAAGGCCGAAACGGGCTAGCGCTTAGCGGGCTCGATCCATTTGTTGACCACCGGCGCCTGCCACTGCCCAAGTGCATCGAGCAGGGCGCCGGGGTTGTCTTCGACGATCAGCATCTGGCAGTGTTCTGCCTTGATGAAGCCTTCCTGCACGCCGTGCGCGAACAGGCTCTGCAATGGCGCGAAGAACTGTGCAGTATTCAGGCAGGCCACGCCTTTGTGGTGCTCGCCCAATTGCGTCAAGGTCATCGCTTCCAGCAATTCTTCAAAGGTGCCTAGGCCGCCGGGCAGGGCGATAAACCCATCGGCCAGTTCGCTCATGCGCGCTTTGCGGCTGCGCATGTCTTCGGTGATTTCATAGGCGCTGAGCCCAGGATGCATGTGCCCGAGTTCATGCAGCAATCGGGTGATGACGCCGATCACTTCGCCACCCTCGGCCAGTGCGCTGTCGGCAATCACGCCCATCAGGCCTTTGGCACTGCCGCCGTAGACCAGGCGAATACCGCGCCAGGCGATTTCACGGCCCAGGGCTTTGGCGTCTTCACTGTAGCGAGGGTGGGTGCCGAAGTTGGAGCCGCAAAACACCGTGAGACTGCGCATCAGAATTCCTGGTTGGGGGTAGGGCGTTGCAGTTTCACGCCTGTTGGCCGACAAGCACAGCGCCAAGAAATCGCCTGATGACTAGGCCACCCAGCATTCCAGGAGGCGCCGGCCCAATGCTTCGGCGCTGGCCTGGGAGTCGATGTTGGCAAACCCCAACAGCAGGCCGGGACCGGTTTGCTGCACGACATTCCATTCGCTCAAGGCTTCTGCGAAGAGACCGACGCTCGCCAGTTTCTGCACCAGCAGACGGTCTGATTGCGGGGTCTTGAACCGCAGGATCAGGTGCATCCCGCCAGGTTGTGCATCAATGGAAATATGCGCGCCCAATACCTTGCGCAACCCGTTGGCGGTGGCTTCGCGGCGCTCGCCGTACAGCTTGCGCATGCGCTGGATGTGCCGGGCGAAATGCCCTTCGGCAATAAAACTGGCGACGATGGCCTGGGTCAGTTCCGGGCAGTTGCCGAGGAAGCTCTGGCTGACCTGCTCGAAACGCCCGACCTGGGAAACGGGCACAACCAGATACGCCAGGCGAATGCCGGGGAACAGCACTTTGCTGAAGGTACCCGCGTAAAGCACCCGACCCTCGCGGTCCAGGCTCTTGAGGGCAGGTAATGGGCGGCTGACGTAACGGTACTCGCCGTCGTAGTCGTCCTCGATGATCCAGGCCTGTTCACGGCGGGCCCAGTCCAGCAGTTCCAGGCGGCGCGGCAGCGACAGCGACACACACAGCGGGCTTTGATGGGCCGGGGTGACGACCACGGCGCGGGCGGCGCTGAGGTGCTGTACGCAGAGGCCGTCCTGATCCACAGGTATGGGGATGGACTTGATCTGCAAGTGGTCCAGCAGCGGTCGTGTGGGCAGATAACCAGGGTCTTCGACCAGCACCGCGTCGCCGGGTGAGAGCAACGCATGGGTGACCAGGCTCAGCGTGTTGCGGTAGCCCGACGTGACAAAGATCTGCTCCGGCGTGCAGTGGATTCCTCGGGCCACCTGCAAGTAACTGGCGATAGCGGTGCGCAGCGAAGGCAGGCCGTAGACCGGCGGGTTGCCCATGTCCGCCAGTTGCGTGGCGCGCACGCAGCGGGCGGCGATTTTCGACCAGATCTTGCGTGGGAAAGCGTCCAGCGCTGGCAGGCCCATCTGAAAGGGCAGTACGTGTGACTGTTGTCGCACCGCGTTGTAGGGCGTGATGACCACCGGCGTAGGCTGGGCGCTCTGGATACCGTGCGCCACCACCGTGCCCGCCTGGCCGCGTGGTTCAAGGTAACCCTCGGCGGTCAGTAATGCATAAGTGCTGTCGATGGTACCGCGCGCGAGCCCCAACTCCTTGGCCAGCGCCCGCGCCGCCGGGACACGCTCGCCGGGCTTGAGCAGGCCTTCGGCGATGGCACTGCGAAAACGCCAGTAAAGCTGACGGTAGATCGGCTCGGCCGAGGTAGGGTCCAAAGGGGGCAACGTGTGCATGGGGGGAGATTTCCTGGTCGCGGCTGCCTTAACTGTAGCGGCTGCATGACCTGTACCCAAGGACCATAACTGCAACATTTGACTAGACCATCATGGTCCGGTCACCGGGCCCATTCTTGGCTCTTCAGAGGTGAGCCATGGCGCTGCAACATGGTGCCTTCACTCAACCTCGACAGGATTTATCATGACCACTCGCCTCGATTACACCCAAGCATCCCCGGAAGGCTACAAGGCTTTCGGCGGCGTTTATGTCTACCTGCAAAACTGCGGCCTGCCCAAGACGCTGATCGACCTGGTGTACCTGCGTGTTTCGCAGATCAACGGCTGCGCCTTCTGCATCGATATGCACTCGCGCGACCTGCTCAAGCAAGGCCTGGCCGTTGACAAGCTGGTGCTGGTGCCGGTGTGGCACGACGCTCGTGATGTGTTCACCGCCCGCGAACGCATCGCCCTGGCTTTCGCTGAAGCGGTCACCCGCAGCGACGTCTCGGACGCAGAGTACGCAGCGGCCGCCGCCGAGTTCAGCGCCAAGGAGCTGGCCGACCTGACTTACGGCATTGCCTTGATGAACGCCTTCAACCGCCTGGGCATCACCTTTCGCACCACGCCGGCTGCGGCCAACTGAAACCTTGCGTAATAAGGCAATTTAATGGCCCCTTTGTAACCAAATCCTCGCCAGAATCGCTTTTATTTTCAGGTGGTTAGGTGAGGATGCAAATGCGCTCTGTTGGAATCATGCTGATCGCCTGCTCCCTGGCCGGCGGCGCGGCTGCCGTGCAGGCACGGGAGCTGCGCGAGGGTGACAAGTACATGTGCAGTTGGGGCGCCGGCACCGCCGCCAGGGCCCAGGAACTCAAGCTGTCGGGCGTGTCGTTATACGCGGCGCGGCAGAAGATCCAAAGCATGAAGTTCAGCAAATCCTGGATGCGCATGATGGCCATGGGCATTACCGAACAGACCTACGACAGCCGTTCACGGCTCAAACCCGAGGCGATCCGCCAGGGCTTCTATCAGGATTGCGTGCGCTACAAAGTCGCACGCAAATAACGGCTTAACGTGACAGCGGCGAGCTGGCGTCTTCCTGGAAATACACCTTCGCCGTCTCAATAAACCGCCGATTGGCCTGGGACAGGTATTCGCTGGCGCGCCAGCACAGGTTGAAGTGCATGAACTGCGCCGGCTCGAATGAAACGCCGGCCAACCCTGGCTCTTGCTCCTGCACCGACCGCAGCAGGGTGGACACGCCCATGCCGTTGCGCGTGGCGGTAATCACCAGCGGCACGAAGTTGCTTTCCAAGGCGATGTTGAAACGCACGCGGGCGTTGCTGCAAAAGGCGTCCAGCAGATGGCGTTGCAGGAAGGTGTTGTCGAACACCAGCATCGGTTCGTGTTGCAACCGCTGCGCCGAGATAGACGAGAGGCCCGCCAGCGGGTGATCTTCGGCCATGCACAACACCATCTCATCGCTGCCGAGCAGCACCGACTCCCACGCCGGATCAACCCGCCGCGATTCCAACAACGCCACATCGATGTCCCGCGTGGCCAGGCGTTCGCTGATGTCATCGGCGCTGCCTTCCACCACATGCATGGCAATTCCAGGGTATTGGGCGCGAAATTGCATCAGCAGGTCGGGAATATGGCGGATGCCGTACATGGGCGGCACGCCCACGCGGATTTCGCCGCTGTGCAGTTGGGTCAGGTCCTGCAATTCACGGCGGGCACCGGCCAAGCCTTCAAGGCACGCCTCGGCGCGTGCCAGGAACAGCTGGCCTTCGGCAGTCACGCTGATCTGCCGCGTCGCGCGGTTGAACAGGGCCACGCCCAACTCATCCTCCAACCGGCTCACCGCCATGCTCAGCGCCGGCTGTGCAACGTGCAACGCCTGGGCGGCCTTGGTGAAGCTGCCTTGGCGGGCGATCTCGACGCAGTACTCCAGCGCTTTCAGGTTCATGACGGCTCGCATAACAAAGAGTGATGACTGGCTTCACAAATAGATATTTTCTGTGATGAGAGCAAGTCTATAGCCTGTCGGCATTCTTCTCCATGCCGAGTCCCCCTCCATGCCCAACCATTGGCTCTTCACACTGATTATCGGCGCGCTGGGCGGCAGTCTTGCCAGTTGGGCGGGGTGGCCGTTGCCCTGGGTGATCGGTTCGCTGGTCGCCGTGATGCTGACCCGTTGCGCCGGCAGCCTGGTGCCGGAAATTCCCCATGGCCGCCAAGCCGGGCAACTCATCGTGGCGGTTGCCATCGGCTGTCATTTCACCCTGCCGGTGATGCAGCAAGTGGCGGCCCACCTTGGGCTGATCGTCACGGCGGTGTTGCTCACGCTGGTACTGGCGCTGTGTTCGGTGCTGATCCTGCATCGCTGGGGCGTGCCGCTCAGCACAGCGTTCTTCGCCTTGATGCCGGCCAACTCCAGCGAGATGGTGCACCTGGGCCGCCAACGCCAGGCGGACACCAGTTTTATTGCCGCCGCCCATAGCATCCGATTGTTGCTGATTCTTTTGACGGTGCCGGCTGTCGCCACTTTCGGCATGCCCCCCGTCGCTGCGCATGCGCCATTGCCGGTGATCTGGCCCTGGCTGATCTTCATCCTCGCCGTCGGCTGGCTGGCGGCCCTGGGTTTCAAGCAGTGCAAGTTGCCTAACCCCTGGACCTTCGGGCCGTTCCTGATTTGCGCGGTGGGGGTGGGCTGCAATCACCTGTCGATGAGCATGCCGGGTTGGCTCAGTGGCAGCGGCCAGTTGCTGATCGGCTGCGCATTGGGCGTTGCGTTTGACCGCAGTTTCTTTCAGCGCGCACCGGGTCTGCTGGGCAAGGTGCTGCTGCTATTGACCGGTTCGGTGATCGCCAGCGCATTGGCCGCCTGGGCCCTCGGTGCCGGGTTGGGCATGCCGTGGCTGTCGCTGGCCTTGGGCATGATGCCCGGCAGCGCGCCGGAAATGAGCCTCACCGCCGAGGCCCTGGGCCTGGCCGTGACCCTGGTGACGGCGATGCAGGTGATCCGCATGTTGCTGATCCAGGCGGCGTGCCTGCCGTTGTATCGCCTGTTGGATCGGCCATCTGAAGCACCGGCCAGTGCAAAATCTGCGTAAACCTGTCCAACTTCGCCCCGGCGCCACTCGCCATACTGGCGCCAGGTAACGACGAGGCCCAAGCCATGACTGACTATGTATTCACCCCGACGCCCATCCCATCCCTGGCCGTGCAGGGCAGCGAAGCCCGCTTCCCGCTGCGCCGGGTGTTCTGTGTGGGCCGTAACTACAGCGAACACGCCCGTGAGATGGGGCATGACCCGGACCGCGAGCCGCCGTTCTTCTTCATGAAACCGGCGGATGCCGTGGTGCCGGCCGAAGGCGTGATCGCCTATCCGCCGCTGACCGCCGACCTGCACCACGAAGTGGAACTGGTGGTGGCCATCGGCAAGGGCGGAGTGGACATCAGCCCGGAACAGGCGTTTTCCCACATCTGGGGGTATGGCGTCGGCATCGACCTTACCCGTCGCGACCTGCAAGCCCAGGCGAAGAAGCTTTCACGTCCGTGGGAATGGGCCAAGGCTTTCGATGAGTCTGCGCCGACCACGGCGTTGCAACCGGTGAGCGCTGTAGGGCATCCCTCCAGCGGAAAAATCTGGCTCAAGGTCAATGGCGAACAGCGCCAAGTCGGCGACCTGGCCGACCAGATCTGGTCCGTCAGTGAAGTGATCAGCCATGCCTCCAAATCCGTTGCACTGAAGGCCGGCGATTTGATCTTTACCGGCACCCCGGTGGGCGTCGGCACCTTGCAACCGGGCGATGTCGTCACCGCCGGCATCGACGGCATCGGCGAGTTGCGTTTCACCCTCAGCCAGGGTTGAGGCTACAGTGGTGCCCAGGCCACCCGAGAGACCGTTATGCCAGGCACCCGCGTCACCACTTACGGCATGCAACAACGCAGCGACCGCCCCGACTTCTATATCCGCGACAAACGCGGGCGGGCGGCACTGACCAGCCCCCATCGCCATGAGTATTTCCAGATCCAGATCAACCTCGGCGGCGACACCGTGCAGCATATCGGCGGCGCGGTGCGGCCGTTTCCGCGCAAAGCCCTAGCGTTCATCCTGCCCCATCGCTTGCATGTGATTCCCCATCCCGAAGAGGGCGAGTTCATGCTGATCAACTTCAGCCAGGCGTTCTTCCTACCGCAGCTCACCTGCGATCCCCTGGACCTGGAAGACATTCCCATCGGCCAGGCGCCGGAGCTGTCGCCGTTTCGCTTCCAGGAGCAGTTGGACTTCATTCTCGAAGACGCGGCGTTCGAGCAGGTGCAAACCTGGCTTGCCCACATGCGCGAACTCGATGCCCACCGCACCTTCGGCGCCCGCGAACGCCTCAAGGGCTACTTGTTTCAACTGATCGGCCTGGTCTGCGAACAGTACGCCGAGCCGTTGCAGGCCTTCGCTGCCAACAATGCCACGCGGCGTGGACGCAAGGATGCATTGGCGCGGGTGCAGGGCTATATTCGCGAGCACCTGCATGAACCCACCCTCAACCTCACGGATGCAGCGGCGGCGGCGTTCCTGTCGCCCAACTACCTCACTCACCTGTTGCGCAAGGAAACCGGCAAACCCTTCTCGCAACTGGTGCTCGACCGCCGCATGCAGTTGGCGCGCACCTTGTTGCTCAACAGTGCGCAGATGATTGGCGTTGTCGCGCACCGCTGCGGTTTTACCGATGAGGCGTATTTTTCCCGGTGTTTCCGCAAGGCCCATGGCGTGGCACCGGGGCAATTCCGACGGCAGCAGCGCGAGGCTCTGTAGGGCGTTTTACAAATCCACGACATTCACTGTGTTTCTATTTGCATACAATTGCGCCCTCTACTAGGGAGGCCAGTATGCAAACGCTCATCCGCCTGGCGACGCAGGACGATGTCGACACGCTCTTCGCCATTCGCACCTCGGTGGTGCAAAACCATTTGAGTGTCGAGCAAATGGCCGACCTGGGTATCACGCCGCAGGTGCTGGCCGACAGTATCCGCGCGGCGCCTTGCGTTTGGATCGCCGAGGTGGATGGCCAACCGGCCGCGTTTGCCATGGTCGATCAGGCCGAAGGCGAGGTGTTCGCGATGTTCGTGCGGCCGGCTTTCGAGAACCTCGGCCTGGGTCGTCAACTGATGGCCGTGGCCGAGGCTGCGCTGTTTGAACACCATGATCGGTTGTTCTTGATTACCGACGGCCGTGACGGAATCCGTGCCAACGGGTTTTATCAGCGGCTGGGTTGGAGCGTGGTCGGTCCAGTAGACGGGGATGACGTGCGTTACGAGAAGAGCAGGGCGCAGTAACGTCATGAACCCACCCGAGCCGCCATCGTCCAATAGCTTTCGCTACTTCGTGCTCGCCGTGCTCTGTGCTGCAGTGTTGCTGGGGATCTATTTTGTGCGGCTCAACGCCGAGGTTGACCGCGAGCGGGAAGCCGCCAACCAACGGCTGGCATTGTGCAGGCAGGTAGAAAGTGTAAGGCGTTCGGTACTGCCCAATAGTCTTGAAATACACGAAGCGTGTAAGCAATTGAATGGACGTATATCCAATAGTGTGACGCCGCTTTAATCCAATAACCCTTTTTTATAAGTGGAGATAGTGTCGGTAGTTGCACCAAAAAGTGGCACTCATAGACCGCGCTACCTTAAAAAATGTGTGGTTATTGAATGACTTACAGCGGTTTTAATCCGACGAAAGGATTAAAATAATCTTGTTACAGGTTTTTACAATCGTTACTATAGCCGGGCGTTCACCTCCCACGGTTTATGCATTTTTAAATCCCAAGTTTCCATCAGCTACTTGGGATTTTTTTTGCCTTTAATTTGACCTTCGCGTCAAACTTCATCGCCAGCGAACTCGGCGCGCATCCGCCCATTACGTTTGGCCTGATACAGCAACTTGTCGACCTCTTCGACAAATCCCAGCATCGGGCTGTCGGGTTTCACGATCCGCGTACCGACGCCCAGGCTCAGGGTCAGCAGGTTCGACACCGCCGAAAAACCATGCTCGATCTGCTGCTGGCGGATCAGGTGCAAGCAACGCTGCGCCACCTGCCGGGCGGAATCCGCATCAGTTTCCGGCAGCAACCACACAAACTCTTCGCCGCCGATACGTGCAATGAAATCCCGTGGTCGGTTGGCCGCCTGGGACAGGGTATTTGCAACCTGGCGCAGGCATTCATCGCCTTTGATATGGCCGTAGTGGTCGTTGTACTGCTTGAAAAAATCGATATCCAGAATGATCAGCGACAGGGGCAATTGGCTGCGCTGGGCGCTGGCCCATTCGCGCTCCAGCACGGTGTCGAACATGCGCCGGTTGGCAATGCCGGTCAGGCCGTCCTGGTAGGAATATTCCTCAAGTTGTTTTTGCAGGCGCACCAGGTGTTCTTCGGTCTTCTTGCGCTCGCTGATATCGAACATGAACCCGATCAACGCCTCGACCTCGCCGTCCTTGCGCACCACATGCACCACATCGCGAATCCACACGTAGTCGCCATTCACGGTCAGCGCGCGGTAGTCCGCTTCGTGGTCCACCCCGGCGCGGGATTGCGACACGCAGAAATTCACCACGTATTCACGATCATCCGGGTGCATGCGCTCCACCCAGTCGTCCACGCTCACCCAACTCTGCGGCGTCCAACCCAGCAAGGTCTCGATCTGCGGGCCGATGTAGCTGAAGGTCATGCTCTGCCAATCAATGCGCCAAGGGATGGCCTTGGTCGACTCCAGCAAGGTCTTGTACACATCGCTGTCGGGCTGGCTCGGAGGGTCGATGCTCATGATGGATTGGCTCAGATGATGGCGAAAAGCCAAGAGCGTCTTGTGATCCACGCTTTGAGTCAAGCCCTCGCCGGAGCAGCAGACGAGAGGTCGAAAAGCGGGTTTTCTGGCGTCAGTGATTCGGCGTTTTCGGGGCGAAATGAGGCATGGCTAACACTTTTGCATTAATGCTTCCATGCCCTGTAGAACCTCATCTACTCTGTCTCCATCACAACACCTCGTGAGGCTCAGGGATGGGAACTTGTCATGATTTCAATCGCTGAATTCAACCGCATCATGGCCTCGGGTTTCCTGCCGCTGGCGTGCGATTGCACGCTCAACAGCGACGGCTCGTTGCGCATCAATATCTTCGAGCCCGTGTCCGGCCGGGTCGACCTGCTGCTGACCGGGGTGTCCCCCGAAGGTTTGGACAGCATCCGTTCCATCTCAAACCTGATTGGCGAGTTGCGCACCGAAATCAAGGCCGGGCGCCGGGGTTTTGCGGCAGTCGGCTAGCCGTTGACGCTGTGGGTCGGCGTATCGAGCGCGCCGTAATAGCGCCAGCAGCAATGGCGGTGTTCCGGCACGATCACGCAGCCGCTGAGGCTGGCGATCAGCAGTGCGGCAACCAGCAAATAAAGTCGGCGGGACATGGTGTTTCCTCTTGGGTTGATCAGCGTTAATCCTTCAACGTTGCCACCTGCGTAAATCCGTCGCGAAGCTTGCAAACCTTTCATCAAGTGCCTTCATCCCCTGGGCAATACTGCCTGCGACAATAATCTGCGCGTCCTGCGACGGATTTTTCGACACGCCCCGTTCAACCCATCAGCAACCGGCACTTTCGCCCGTTGCATGAAGGAGTTGCCATGAGACCCCTGGCCACATTGCGCTTTGCCTTGCTTGCTCCGCTGGCCCTTGCCGCGTTTGTCAGCACCCCGGTGTTTGCCCAGACCGAAATCATCATCCGCCAGGCGCCGCCACCGGAGCGTGTGGAAATGGTCCCCGTGGAGCGGCCAGGTTACGCCTGGGACCGTGGCCACTGGCGCTGGGAAGGGCGCGGCTATGGCTGGGTGCCAGGCCACTGGCAGCCGGTGATGCGCAATGCGCGGTGGGAGCCCGGCCATTGGGAAGCCCACGGTCCCAACTGGTATTGGCGCGAAGGGCATTGGAACCGCTGACCGAGAATTGCCCGATTGAAAGACTCTGATCCGGACGTTGAACTGCTCGCACGCATCGGCAACAACGAACCTGCGGCCGTCAACGAAATGGTGACGCGCAAACTGCCGCGTCTGCTGGCACTCGCCAGTCGGATCCTGGGGGATGCCGACGAAGCCAAGGACGTGGCCCAGGAAAGCTTCTTGCGCATCTGGCGCCAGGCGGCCCGTTGGCGCAGTGGCGAGGCGCGTTTCGACACGTGGCTGCATCGGGTGGCGCTCAACCTGTGCCATGACCGCTTGCGTCGGCGCAGGGAACGTCCTTTGAACGAGGAGGAGGCGCTGGAGTTGGCGGACAGCGCACCGCCTCTGGATGAACAATTGGAAAGCGCCGACCGCAATGCGCGCATGGCCGCCGCGTTGGCCGCTTTGCCCGCGCGTCAGCGCGAGGCGATTGTGTTGCAGTACTACCAGGAGCTGTCGAACATCGACGCCGCGGCCCTGATGAATATCAGCGTCGAGGCACTGGAGAGCCTGCTGTCGCGGGCCCGCCGCCAGTTGCGCAGCCAACTTGCCGATACACCCGGGCTTGCCCGCCCAGGAAGGGGAGCATCATGACACTCGAACGATTTGCTTATCTGGCCGACGCCTATGGCGCCAACCTACAGCGTTGGCCCCTGGCTGAGCGCGGGGCGGCTCAGGCGCTGCTCGACGGCGGTAATGTCAGTGCCCGTGAAGTGTTGGATCAGGCCAGTTGGCTCGACGCCCAGCTGGACAGCCATCAGCTGGCATTCACCGACCCGGCGCTGGCCCGCCAAATCCGCCAGTCAGCACCGCGCCGGATGTCGTTCTGGTCGCGCTATGCCGCTTGGCTGTCACCGGCGGGACTGGTGGGCGTGGGCATTGCCGGGGTTGTCACCGGCATGCTGGTGGCGTCCATGAGCGTGCCGCTGCCGATGGTGTCCGCCGAGGTATTACCCAGTGTGTTTGACCAGGGCGATGCGCAAGTCATCTTTACCGTCAATGCCGAGGAATCCGAGCAATGAGTACCCAATCCCTTAAACCGTGGTTGCTGGTCTCGGTGTTGCTCAATGTGTTTTTGATGGGGGGGGTGGGCGGGGCGGTTTACCACTGGATGGCCAGTGCCAAGCCTGTTGAGGCGGTGGTCAACCAGCATGGGTTGCGGCAGGCGATGGTCAAGTTGCCGCCGGAGCGGCGACGGGAACTGCGCCAGTTGTTGCGTCATAACCGTGCCGATAGCCAGCCGTTGGTGATGGCCGGGCGGGAGGCGCGGTTGGGGGTGATCAAGCAGTTGGAGGCACCGACGCTGGACCGGGATGTGCTGGTCACCGAATTGGCCAAGGCTCGCGAGGCGGATATGGCGCTTCGTGCCTTGGTGGACACCACGTTGGCGCAGTTTGCCAGCACCTTGCCCCAGGTCGATCGGCAAAAACTGGTCGAGGCATTGTACCTGCGCGGGCAGGGCAAACCTAAAGAAAGACCCATTGATCCGGCGGGATATGAGCCTCGGCCCTGAGTTGTCATGACGCTATGACACTTCTCGGGATTTCTAAGCGGGCTGATAGCCGACCACAGTCGCAAAGGCTTTTATGGAACCAAATGTTGCGATGCGCCACGTATATCTTGCTCATAGAAACCCGCATCCCGCTGGGTAGAGCTGAAGGTGAAAGAATGCCCAGTATCGATAACGTTTCCTCTGCATCGGCCCCTTCTGGTCAAAGCAACTCTTTGGATCACATTACTGATTTTGGGGGCGAGCAGGTTGATCAAATGCCGGAGCATACGCGCGTAAAACGCCCCGACGCGGAGTCCGCTGAAGTGGCCGGGCAAGGCCAGATTACCTATTAATTCATGGAGGCTGGCCCATCATTACCGACGCATCGGTTTACTGATGGGCTGGCTTCATCGCTACCACCGGCCATGGCGATGTCGACTCCCCGGTAGGGGTTACAGCTATATTGTTGGCAAAAAAAATCCCGCCTCGAGGGGCGGGATCGGGATTCAGGGTTGCCCGTGAATCAAGCCGGAAACAGTTCGCTCAGCTTCATCGCCAGCATCATGTCGCCTTCGGTGCGCAGTTTGCCGCTCATGAAGGCCTGCATGCCGTCGGTCTCGCCGCTGACGATGCCTTCCATGGTTTCGCCGTCGGTCACCAGGGTGACCTGGGCGTCTGGGTTTTCGCCTTCCAGCAGTTCGCAGGTGTTGTTTTTCACCACCAGCGAGAAGTTCTGGGTGTCGTCGATACGGAAACCGAACACCAGGTCCAGGCCGTCGGCAGCGGCTGGGTTGAATTTGGCTTTCATTGCTTCTACAGCTTTGGCTACGTCAGTCATGGTTTCGATCCTTTAGGGTAGAGTCCAGTGACCTTGGGGTCACGGTTGGCCGCAGTTCATCGGAACGTGATGAGCTGCGGCGCCTTCAACAGTTGCAAGTGGGTATGACTGTTGAAGGAAGCCAGTGCCACCTCGCGACCTCGGAATTTCAGCTGGTTGAGCGAGGTGTTAACAATTTGCCAGTTCAGTTCGAAGGCCTGCGCGGCAGGCATCCGGGTAATCAGGTGGAGCAGGGCGGTGATGGTGCCGCCCGAGGTGAACACCGCAATTTTCTGCGTGTTGTCCGCCGCTTCAAGAATGCGTTGCAAGCCACCCTGGACACGCTCCACAAAGCCCAGCCAACTCTCCAGCCCCGGTGGATCATAGGTGCCGGCCAGCCAGCGCTCGATGATCAGGGCGAAGATGCGCTGGAATTCGCTGCGGTTCTGCGCGGCATTGCGCAGGATCTCCAGGGCTTCGGGTTCGGTGGTGAGCAAATCGGGGAGCAGCGCGCGGATGATCGCGTCGGCATCGAATTCGTTGAAGGCACTGTCGATTTCCAGCGCCGGCACCGGCAGGCCAAGGGCGCTGTACTGATCGAACGCGGCGGTGGCGGTGTGCTGCTGGCGGCGCAGATCGCCGGCCACACAGCGGTCGAACGCCAGGCCCATGTCGGCCAAGTGGCGGCCGAGCACCTGTGCCTGTTCCACGCCGACGGGCGACAGGACGTCATAGTCGTCTGCACCGAAGGAGGCCTGGCCATGTCGAATCAGATAGATGCTGCCCACGTCCGTTTTCCCGGTACGTTGAAAGTCTGGCGAGGTTATGAGGATGCCTGCGAGCTGTCAATGAAAAAACATACGCTTGTTTTAAAAGCGCGTTGGAGGGCGCCTGGTGGCGGTTTGAGCACTGGCTCCCGGCAAGCCCCGTCGGTATGCTTGGGCAATCCGCGCCTGGCGCACTGCATTTGTAAGGAGAACCATGGATTTTTTGGCCGAATACGCGAGCTTTCTGGCGAAGACCGTCACTCTGGTGGTCGCTATTCTGGTGGTACTGATCAGCTTCGCGGCCCTGCGTAGCAAAGGTCGTCGCAAATCCGCCGGTCAATTGCAGGTCAGCAAACTCAATGACTTCTACAAGGGTTTGCGTGAACGCCTGGAGTCGACGCTGCTCGACAAGGACCAGCTCAAGGCCCTGCGCAAGTCCGAAGGCAAGGCCGAAAAGAAGAAGGGCAAGCAGAAAGCCGAGGCCAAGCCACGAGTGTTCGTGCTGGATTTTGATGGCGATATCAAGGCGTCGGCCACCGAGAGCCTGCGCCATGAAATCACCGCGTTGTTGAGCCTGGCCACGCCGAAGGATGAAGTGGTGCTGCGCCTGGAAAGCGGCGGTGGCATGGTCCACAGCTACGGCCTGGCTTCGTCGCAACTGGCGCGTATCCGCCAGGCCGGCGTGCCGTTGACCGTGTGCATCGACAAGGTGGCGGCCAGCGGCGGCTATATGATGGCGTGCATCGGCGAGAAGATCATCAGCGCACCGTTTGCCATCCTCGGCTCCATTGGTGTGGTGGCACAGTTGCCTAACGTCAACCGCCTGCTGAAAAAGCACGACATCGACTTCGAAGTGCTGACTGCCGGTGAGTACAAGCGCACCCTCACGGTGTTTGGTGAAAACACCGAGAAGGGCCGCGAGAAGTTCCAGGAAGACTTGGACATCACCCATCAACTGTTCAAGAACTTCGTCGCGCGTTACCGCCCGCAGTTGGCGATTGATGACGTCGCGACCGGAGAAGTGTGGCTGGGTGTTGCAGCCCTCGACAAGCAACTGGTCGATGAGCTGCAAACCAGCGACGAATACCTGGCCACCAAGGCCAAGACCGCTGAGGTGTTCCACCTGCACTATGCCGAGCGCAAGAGCTTGCAGGAGCGCGTAGGCCTGGCGGCCAGTGGTTCGGTGGACCGCGTGCTACTGACCTGGTGGAGCCGGTTGACCCAGCAGCGATTCTGGTAAAAATGCTCAGCGGTGCGCAGGTTTCAGTGAGGCCTGTTGCACTGCTGGTAGGGGGTTTCTCATTAATATCCCCACCACCAGCGCCCCCAGCAATCCCAACAACCCCGCCACCCACAGCACACCACTGAACCCGCCCACAAATGCCTGCCGTGCCAGCGGCTGCACCAACAGCCGTGCCGACTCCGGCAACAACCCCATCGCCGCCGGCATGTCACCCGCGACGACGCGTGAAGCAATACCGTTAACCTGAGCCTGCCATTGTGTGTCGATGCTTGCGCTCAACAACTGTTCGCTATGACTGCTCAATAACGCCCCATACACACCGATCGCCAACATGATCGCGCTGAAGCGCATGGTGGTGCTCATACCGGACGCCATCCCGGCACGGTCTCGCGGCACGCAGGCCATGATGTTTTTTTGCGTATCGCCATTGAGCAGACCCGCCCCGGCACCTGTCACCGCAATCGCCAAGGCAAAGGACAGGTAACCCCCTACGTTTACCGCCCAGGCGCTCAAGAGGTTGCCGCAGCCCACCAGGGTCAAGCCGGCCGCCATCATCGTTGCTGGCGCGAAACGCCCTGCCAGGCGGGCGCCAATGCGTGGGCAGATCAGCATGGTCAGCGCAAACGGCAGCATGCCCAGGCCCGAGGCGATCGCGGAGAACCCCAGGCCGTTCTGCAAGTAGAAGGGCAACAAGGTCATCATCACCTGGGCACAACCGGAGTAGGCGAACATGCCCAGCAAGGCGCCGATAAAGCGCGGGTGACGGAACAATTGCAGGTCGACCATGGGTCGCTGTTGTACACGTTCGACGACGACAAATACGCCCAGCAAGGCCGCGCCGCCTATGAGCCGGGCGTAGGTCAATGGGTTGTCCCAACCGATGCGATTGGCTTCGATCAACCCCCAGATCAGGCACAGCAGGGCGGCGCTGAAGGCCAGGCTGCCCCAAGGATCGAGTCGCGCCGACTGGGTATCGCGAGATTCCTCAATGGCGCGCAGCACCAGCGCCATCAGCCCCAGGCCCACCGGTAGGTTGAGATAGAAAATCCAGCGCCAGCCCAGGTACTCGGTGATCAAGCCGCCCAGGGTCGGTGCGGCGGTCATGGCCACGCCCATGCAGGCGCCCCAGAAGGCCCAGGCTTTTGCCCGTTCCACGTCGTCATGGAAGGTGTGGCCGATGGAGGCGAGCGCCGAGGTCAATAGCAGGGCGGCGCCGACGCCTTTGATCGCGCGTGCGATGTCCAGGAATACAGCGTTGGGGGCGGCGCCGCAGCCCAGGGAGGCCAGGATAAAAATGCTCAGCCCCCAGATCAGGGTCTTCTTGCGGCCAAAGCGGTCGGCGATGCTGCCGGCGGGCAATAACAGTGCGGCAAAGGCCAGCATATAGGCGCTGACGACCCATTCGATGTCGGCAAAGTTCGCCCCCAGGTCGCGGGCGATGCTGGGCAGCGTCACGGCGACGATGTTGGTGTCGAGCACGATCAGCGAGCAAACGCCGGATGCGGTCAGCAGTGTGAGGCGTGGACTGACCCGGTTCATGGTTGAATTACCTTGCAGGCAATACGGAGAAGGCGGTTGACGGACATCGCAAGGGCTCTTTAGTGTTCAGGTACTGTGAGCTTATTCCCTCCCGGCAATGTCTTTGTTAGTCGCCGTGAAGCACTTCATTACCTTTGAGCTAATGCTGTTATGGATATTCGTCATTTTCGCTACTTCCTGGCCGTTGCCCGCCAGCGCAACTTCACGCGGGCCGCGGAGCAATTGGGCATTGCGCCCCCAACGCTAAGCCGTCAGATCCAGGACATGGAAGGGGCGCTGGGGACGCGTCTGTTTATTCGCCAGCAACGCGAAGTCAGCCTGACCGAAGCCGGTGCTGCCTTATTGATCGAAGCCGAGGCTACCGTGCGCCAGTTCGAGTTTGCCCAGCGCAATGCTCAGCGCGCCGGACGTGGCGAGATCGGCCATATCGAATTGGGCTATGTGGCGTCGGCGGTGTATTCGGGCCTGTTGCAGCGGCAAATGCAGGCGTTCGGCCAGGCGTTTCCGGATGTGAGCGTGAATGTGCGCGAATGTGCGATGGCGACGTTGCCTGGCGCGGTAGCGGACGGGCGTGTCGATATCGGTTACATCCGCTCGCCCATGACGCTGCCGGAGGGGGTCGAGGCGGTGCGCCTGGACAGTGAGGGGTTTGTCTTGGCGCTGCCCCAGGACTCCTGGCTGCTGGGGCTCAAGGCCATCGGTTGCAAGCATTTGGAGAACGAGACATTCATCTTGCCGGAGCAGATCAGCGGCACCTTGCAGGTGGCCGCGCAAGGTGGCTACGCACCGCGCCTGGGGCCGCAACCCGGTGGGTTGGTGGCGGTGGTGGCGTTGGTGTCACTCGGGCAGGGCGTGGCGGTGGTGCCGGCGTCCATGGTCGGGCATGTGAGTTTGCCAGGCGTGGTGTACCGCAGCATTCAGGGCGCTGACGCATCGTCGTGGCTGTCGCTGATTCACCGGCGCTTCGAAAAAGCGCCGGCGGTCGCGCGGTATATCCAGCAGGTCAAGCAGACAGTCGCGGCTGCACCGAATCGGCCAGACGGGTGAGGATCAGGCAGCACGACACTGCGCCGGCATCCAGCACGCCAAGTGAACGTTCGCCCAGGCGACTGGCGCGGCCGATCTTGGCCACCAGGTCCTTGGTCGAGTCGCGGCCCTGTGACGCGGCGGCTTTCATCGCAGTCAGTGCGTCTCTGAAGGAAGCCCCTGAGGCGTGCGCCCGCTCAAAAGCCTCAACCGCCGGGATCAGGGTGTCCATCAGGCATTTATCGCCCACACCCGCGTCCGTAATGTCCTGCAACGAGGTCAAGCCGCCGCGCAGCAAATGAGCAAAGGTTGCGGCGTCGATGTCATCACTGCTGCGCACTTCATCGGCCATGCCGATAAACAGGCTGCCATACAAAGGCCCCATGGAGCCGCCGATGCCTTCCATCAAGCTGAGCGTCAACTCATCCAGCGCCTCGGCCAGGGTCAGTTGGCGTCCTTCAATGGTGCGCCCGCAATGGGCGAAGCCCTTGGCCATGTTGATGCCGTGGTCGCCATCGCCGATGGCGCCGTCGATTTCACTGAGGTATTCGCGGTTGGCGACGATCACGCTGACTAGGTCGCTGACGATGGCGCCGCCGTCTCGGGTGGAAAAATGCTGGCTCATGGTTCACTCCGCCTGGGTCATGCCGATGGAGCGGCAGGGTTGATCGATCAGGGTGGCAAGCTCTGCGTCGAGGCCGAGCAGGGTCAGGGTCACCCCCATCATTTCCAGGGAGGTGAAGTAGTTGCCGACGTAGCAACGGTGAATCTTCAAGCCTTTGGCCGTGAGCTGTTTTTCGACCTCGGCATAGAAAACATACAGCTCCATGACCGGCGTGGCGCCCAGGCCCGAGACCAGCACTACCACACTGTCGTCCTGGCTGAAGTCGCGGTCGGCGAGGATCGGCGCGAGCATGCGTTCGGCCATGGCGGCAGCCGGTTCGATGGGGATTACCTCGATGCCCGGTTCGCCATGATGGCCAATGCCCAGCTCCATCTGGCCGTCAGGGATCTGGAAGTTCGGCTTGCCCACCGCCGCAATGGTGCACGGCGTGAGGCCGATACCAATCGAGCGGCAGTGGTCGACGGTTTTCTGTGCGACCCGGATCACGCCGTCCAGGTCGTAATGCTGAGCGGCAGCAGCGCCACCGATCTTCCACATGAAGATCTCCCCGGCCACGCCCCGGCGCTTGGCAATCTCGGCCTTGGGGGCGGACGCTACGTCGTCGTTGGCGACCACCGTACGGATGCGCATGTCTTTGCTGGCGGCCATTTTCATCGCCAGCTTCACGTTCATGTTGTCGCCAGCGTAGTTGCCGTAAAGGCAGGCCACGCCTGCGCCATGGTCGGCGGCGCGGAAGGCGTCGAAAAAACTCTTGGCGGTGGGTGAGGAAAAAATCTCGCCCACCGCCACGGCATCCACCAGGCCTGGGCCGACGTAGCCAAGGAAGGCCGGCTCATGGCCCGATCCGCCGCCGGTGACAATGCCGACACGGCCGGGCGCAGAAGGCTTGGCCTTGACGATGACGCGTGGGTTGGTCTCGAACTGGCGCAGCTCGGGGTGCGCGACCAGAATGCCGCGCAGCATGTCCTCGACCACCTGGTCCGGATCGTTGATGACTCGATTCATAACGCGGGTTCCTGTTCTTGTTGTTAATTGTAGGAGCGAGCTTGCTCGCGAAGGTCGCCAACGATAACGCAGGGCCATCAGATGGGCCGTGGCGCCTGTGGGTTTTTCGCGAGCAAGCTCGCTCCTACAGTAAGGGCGGAAGCGGTTGAGGTGTGGTCAGGGCTCCAGGACTACCTTCAGCGATTTATCGCCGCGCTCCATGACGGCAAAGGCTTCCTTGAAGTCCGCCAGCGCAAACTTGTGGGTCACCACGTCGCGCATGTCGATCTTGCGGTTGCCGATAAAGTCGATGGCGCGTGGGTACATGTACGGCCCCAGGTGTGAGCCGAGAATGTCGAGTTCCTTGCGGTCACCAATGATCGACCAATCTACGGTGGCCTCGTCGTTGAATACACTGAATTCGACGAAACGCCCCAGTTTTCGCAGCATCGCCAGGCCCTGGTTCACCGCCTTGTGGTGCCCGGTGGCCTCGATGTAAATGTCGCAGCCATAGCCATCGGTGATCTCGCGGATTTTCGCCAGTACGTCCACCTCGGCCGGGTTCCAGACTTCGTCGGCGCCCATGCGCAGGGCGAGGGCGGCACGTTCGGGTTTCATGTCCAGCACGATGAGCTTTTTCGGATTGCGCAGGCGCACGGCACCGATGATGCCCAAGCCCAGGGTGCCGGCGCCGGCGACCACCACGATGTCGTCGTGGTCGACATTGGCGCGTTCCGCCGCGTGCAGCGAGCAGGCCAGTGGCTCGATCAAAATCGCTTCGTCGGGGGCAATGGATTCCGGCACTTTATGGATGATGCCTTCCTTGGTGAAGATCATGTACTGGGCCATGGCGCCCTGCACATTGTTCTGGAAGCCATACAGGTCGTGCTTCTGGCACATCCAGTATTGGCCGTGGTTGCAGAAGCGGCAGCCCCAGCACGGCACGATCTGTTCGGAAATCACCCGATCACCGACCTTCACCCCGCGCTTCTCTGCGCCTGGGCCCAGGGCAACCACGCGGCAGACGAATTCATGGCCGGGGATCATCGGCGGCTTCACGTAGCGGGGTTGTTCGGCGTCACCCCAGAACGACGGGGCGCCGCGATAGGTCTTGATGTCGCCCATGCAGATGCCACACAACTCGACTTTGGTGAGGATTTCATCGGGGCCGGGCGTAGGCACGTCGACGGTTTCCAGGCGGTAATCTTCCGGGCCATGGCACACCACGGCCTGCATGGTTTTCGGGATGACTGGGGACAGTTGTTCGGGTGTGCGTTCGGTGACGGTGGACATGACAAAACCTCACGACAGGAAGATGAATTACTGAATGCTGTAGCCGCCGTCGATCACCATGTTGGCGCCGGTGATCATCTGCGCCGCATCACTGAGCAGGTACAACGCCAGCCCGGCGATTTCTTCCGGCTGGGCAAAGCGGCCCGCCGGGATCTGCAACTTGGCCTTTTCACCCACGTCGCCCGCCCAGGCTTTCTTGCCCAGGGCCGTCTCCACAATGGTCGGGGAGATGGCGTTGACGTTGATGTGGGGTGCCCATTCCATGGCCAGTACCTTGGTCATGCCGACGATCGCCGCCTTGCTCGCGCAATAAGCGACGTGCCGGTCCAGGCCGATTACGGCGGCCTGGGAGGCGAGGTTGACGATGCGTCCGCTGCCTTGGGCGAGCATGTGCCGGGCGCAGGCCTGGGCCACGAAGAAGCTGGCCTTGAGATTGATATCCAGGGTGGTGTCCCAGGCGCTTTCGCTCACGTCGATGGCCTTGTCCAGCAGGACCACGCCGGCGCTGTTGATCAGGTAATCCAGGCGTTGGAAGTGTTCGAAAACCGTGTCGATGGTGGGTTGTATCTGGCGGATCTGGCCGAGGTCGACGGCGATGCCCAGATGCTCGGCGCCCAGGCTGGCGGCTACCTCGACCACTGCCGGGTCACGGTCCAGCAGCGCCACGCGGGCACCGCGTTCTACCAGCAGGCTGGCACAGGCCAGGCCGATCCCGGCAGCGCCACCGGTAATCACCGCGCAACGGCCGGTGAGGTCGAAGGCTTGGTTCCAGAATCCAGACATGAATGACTCCAGTAGTTGTAGGAGCGAGCTTGCTCGCGAAGAGCGTCAACGATGACGCGGGCATCTTGATTAAACGCGGTGCTCTTGAGTTTTTCGCGAGCAAGCTCGCTCCTACAGGGGGGGTTATTTACCGCCGCTGACTTGTTTGTACAGCGCATCGGCGTTGGCATTGGTGACCGGCACCCACGGCAGGATGTAGTTCTTCGCCGTGCCGTCACCCCATTTCACGTCCTTGGCATAGCGCTCCCAGATCACCGACTGCGGCTTGTAGTCCTTGCCGGCCAGTGCGCGCAGCGCCACGTCCAGCGCGCCCTGGGATTGGGCCTGGGCGTCTTGCAGGAAGGTGGTGACTTCGTCTTTCTTCGCTGCCTGGATCGCGTCCGGCATACCATCGATCGAGGTGACCGGTACGTCCTTGGAGGTCAGCCCGTGGGACTTCAGGGCCTGCACGGCGCCGAGGGCCATGTCGTCGTTCTGCGCGATCACGCCGTTGATGCCTTTGGGGTGGGCGTTCAGCCAGTCTTCGGTGAGCGCCAGGGCCTGGGCGCGGTCCCAGTTGGCGGTTTTTTTCTCGATGATCTTGATGTCCGGGTGTTTGCCCAGCACTTCCAGCTCGCCTTTCTCACGGTCGATCTGTGCCGACTGGCCAATCGGCCCCTGGATAATTACCACGTTGCCTTTGCCATTGAGCTTGTCGACCATGGCCTGGGCCTGCAGGCGGCCGCCTTCGACATCATCGTTGCCTACATACGGTACAGAGGCATCGGCTACTTTCGTATTGGAGGCGATGACCACCACGTCGTTGCTCATGGCCGCCTTGACGGTGCCGACGCCGGCCTTGGTGTCGATCGGTACGAACAGGATGGCGTCGTAGCGTTGGGTCACCATGTTTTCGATCTGGTTGTTCTGGGTGAGGGCGTCGTAGTTGCCGTCGAACACGGTCAACTGCACGGTGCCGTCCTTGACCGCCGGGTGTTCCTTGAGCTCGCGGACCCAGTTCTGCATGAACTGGCCCTTGAGGCCGTAGACGGCTGCGCCGACCTTGTAGGTCTTGCCCTCGGCGGCCATGGCGATACTGCAGGCGAGTAGGGAGAGGGCCGCTGTGGCGGCCAAGGTGGTACCAAGTTTCATGAGTAGAACTCCGGTTATTGTTGTGGGTCGTTCTCTAGCGTTTTTTCTTGCGCCACACGTCGATCAGTACTGCGAACACAATGATCAGGCCCTTGGCGACCTGCTGGTAATAAGAGGACACGCCGAGCAGGTTCAGCCCGTTGTTGATCACCCCGATCAACAGCGCGCCGAACAGCGTGCCGACAATGCTGCCGGTGCCGCCCGACAAGCTGGTGCCGCCGATCACCACGGCGGCAATCGCGTCCAGTTCATAGGACACCCCGGCCTGGGGCAGGGCAGAGGTGGTGCGGGCTGAGAGCACCACGCCGGCCAGTCCGGCGAGCAGGCCCGAGACCACGTACACCGAAAACATCACTTTGCGCACGCCGATGCCTGAGGTGCGTGCGCTCTTTTCATTGCCGCCCACTGCGTAGACGTAGCGGCCGTAGGTCGTGTAGCGCAGCACCATCCAGAAGATCAGTGCAACCACGGCGAAGATGACGATTGGCACGCCGATCGGGCCGATCTTGCCGATGCCCAGTGCCAGGTAGGCGTCGGGCAGGTCGGTGATCGGGCTGCCATCGTTGAGGATAAAGGTCATGCCGCGCGCGATGCTGAGCATGCCCAGGGTGGCCACGAATGGCGGGATCGACAGGTTCGCGACCATGAAGCCGTTCACCACGCCGAGCATCGCGCCGGCAAACATCCCGGCACTGACCGCCGCCAGCAAGCCGTAACCCTGAGTTGCGACCATGGCGCTGCACAAGCCGGCAAAGGCCAGGATCGAGCCCACGGACAAGTCGATGCCCTTGGTCAGGATCACATAGGTCATGCCCACCGCAAGGATGCCGTTGATCGAGGTCTGGCGCAGGATGTCCATCCAGTTGCGCCAGGTCATGAAGTATTCACTGGAGAACGCCATCACCACGCACAGCAGGATAAACACCAGCGGCAGGCCGAAACGGTCGAGGGACAGACGCAGGCGATTGCGCGGCGCGGCAGTGACAGGTGCTGCGAGGGTTTTGGCATTCATGAGGCAAGACTCAACAAGGCTTCCTGGGAAAGGGCGGTGTCGGTGCTGATGGTCACCAGCCGACCGCCCTTGAATACGGCGATGCGATCACTCAAATGCAGCAGCTCCGGCGCTTCCGACGACACCACGATGGCCGCGCCACCGGCCCGTACGAACTGGTCGAGCAGGTGGTAGATCTCCTGCTTGGCGCCCTCGTCGATGCCTCGGGTCGGTTCGTCACACAGCAGGCAGACCGGCTCGGTGGACAGGCATTTGGCGAGCACCACTTTCTGCTGGTTGCCGCCGCTCATGGACGCCACCGGCAATTCCAGGGACGTGGTCTTGATCTGCAGGCGCTTGACCATGTCCTGGGCCAATTGGGTTTCCTTGCGCGCATTGATCAACGACCAACTCGAAAGGCGCTTGTAGGCCGACAGGGCGATGTTGGAAAGAATGCTGCCGGTGAGCACCAGGCCACTGTCCTTGCGGTCTTCGGTGACCAGCGACATGCCGGCATTGATGGTCGCCTTGGGCAGCCCGATCGGCATGGGCTTGCCTTGCAGGGTGACACTGCCGGAGTCCGCGACCGTCAGGCCATAGATGCAGTTGAGGAACTCGCTGCGCCCCGAGCCCATCAAGCCATAAATGCCGAGGATTTCGCCTTGGCGCAATTGCAGGCTGATGTCGTGGAACTCCCCGGTGCGGCTCAGGTTGTCGACTTGCAGGCACGTGTTGGCCGCGCATTCGCGACCGACCTTGTGGTCGATGCGAGTCAATTCCTGGCCGACGATGCCGCGTACCAGATGGTCGCGATCAATGTCCGCCATGCGTCCGCTTTCGACGAAGGCGCCGTCGCGGAAGATGCTGTAGTCGTCGGCGATCTGCGCCAGTTCGCTAAGGCGGTGCGACACATACACAATGCCGGCGCCCCGGGCCGTCAGGCGGCGGATGGCCTTGAACAGGGTTTGCGCCTCGTGTTCGCCGATGGCCGAGGTGGGTTCGTCCATGATCATCACCTGGCAGTCATGGCTGAAGGCCTTGGCGATTTCCACCAGTTGGATCTGCGCGACGCTCAAGCGGTGCATGGGGGTGGTGGCATCGACGTCGAACTCCAGGCTTTCCAGCAATTCGCGGGTGCGCCGGTTCAGGGCCTTGTTGTCGACGATGCAACCGGCGCGGCGTGGTTCTCGCCCCAGCCAGATGTTCTCGGCGACGGTCATGTAGGGGATAGGTTCCAGCTCCTGGGTGATCATCGCGATCCCCGCTGCCAGCGCTTCACTCGGGCGGTTGAACTGCACCGGTGCGCCGTTGAGCAGAATGCTGCCGGCGTCACGTTGGGTGATGCCCATCAGGATGCTCAGAAATGTCGATTTGCCTGCGCCATTGCCGCCGCACAGGGCGTGGACGCTGCCGGCCCGCAGAGAGAGGCGCCCGTCACGCAGGGCAGGGACCCCGGCGTAAGCCTTGGCGACGTGTTCAGCCTGGAGCAGTAATGGCGTGGCCATCGGCGTGTCCTCGTGCTGTGAATTCTTATTAGGTCGCACAGTCATGTTTCGCTGTGATCATATGTGTATCAAATGAAATTCTGATCAGTCAATCTCTTTCATGTAAAAGCGCTGAATCTCGTCTTATTCGTCAGAAAGGCCTTTTTAGGCGCCTTTGACTGGTAGGTCAGTTAAATCATGCTTGACAGTGAGGGGTGGTTGGCGGCGAAATGACTGAGCGAAATTTCATTGAGTGATCATATGATCAGTCATAAGTACGATCACGGCAGCGGAGCCAGACGCCATGAACACACCTTTCCCGGTGGCTATCGGATGCGATGAAGCGGGTTTTGAGCTCAAAGAGCTGTTGAAGCGTCATATCGAGGCGCTGGGTTACCCGGTGACCGACTTCGGTACCCATTCCATCGCCCCGGTGCTTTACCCGGACATCGCCCTGGCCGTGGCCAACGCGATCAATGCCGGGCAGCAGCGCCTGGGGGTGCTGGTGTGTGGCACCGGGATCGGCATGGCCATTTCCGCCAACAAGGTACTGGGCATTCGTGCGGCGCAGGCCCATGACACCTATTCGGCGGAGCGGGCGCGCAAGAGCAACGATGCGCAAATCCTGTCCATCGGCGCGCGGGTGATCGGTGCGGAGCTGGCCAAAAGCATCGTCAAATCGTTCCTGGAGTCGGAGTTCGAGTCGGCGCGTTCCGGCGCCAAGGTCGAGCGCATCAATGCGATCGAGCGCGACGGGCATCAGTAGTGGACTAAACGGGGCAAGAGTCGGGAGAATGCGCCTTTGACGCCGAAACGGAAGCCCGTCCCCATGAGTGACAGTACCCAGCGCATTGCCAGCGATATCGATCAGATGACCGAAGTGGCAATGCTCTATTACCTTGAGAACGTCACTCAGGAAGCCATTGCCAAGCGCTTCGACCTGTCGCGGGCGAAAGTCAGCCGCCTGCTCAAGCGTGCGCGCGATGAGGGCATCGTCGAGGTGCGCGTGCTGCAGCACCCGGCCATGAACAACGAGCTGGAGCAGGCATTGGTGCAGCGCTTCAAGCTGGACCGCGCCTTGATTGCCGTGGACCACAGCGATCCCGACACCCAGCGCTCGGCCGTTGCCAGTCTGGTGGCCAACTACCTGAACAAGACGCTGAGCGATGGCATGATTGTCGCTGTGGGCATGGGGCGCAACGTCGGCGCCGTTGCCGACAACGTATTCTTGCCGGTGACACGCAATTGCACATTTGTCTGCGCCATCGGTGGTTCGCTCAAGGCCGGCGAATACATGAACCCCGACCATATCTGCCGGCGCCTGGCGCTGCGCTTCGGGGGGGAGAGTGAAAGCTTGTATGCCCCTGCCCTGGTGGCGAACCCGGAGTTGCGCGGGGTGCTGATCAATAACGACACCGTGCGCTCCACGCTGGATCGGGCGCGGCGCGCGGATATTGCGTTGATCGGTATTGGCGACATGAGTGAGAACAGCAACATGGTGCGCATGGGCTGGTTCTCACCGCAGGAAATCGCCCAGGCCCGGTTGTCCGGCACCGTGGGCGACATGATGGGCTATGACTTCATCGACATTCATGGGCAGCCGGCGGTCAACGCGATCCAGGGGCGGGTGATCGGGTTGACGGTGCAGGAGTTGTTTCGCATCCCGGATGTGGTGGCGATTGCCAGCGAAAATACCAAGGCGGCGGCGACGCTGGGGGCGTTGCGGTCGGGGGTGATCAATACGCTGGCCACTACGGTGACCAATGCGCACACCATCCTGGCGTTGGATGACGCTACCCGTAAGTCCTGACACCACGATGCCCCTGTAGGAGCCGGCTTGCCGGCTCCTACAGGTGAGATTACAGATTTTGTAATAGTTTTGCGTTGTAGGAATTTTGTGTTTCAGATGTAGGATTCAAGTCCTTTTGTAATTTCAGGACTTGCATGAACACCCTCTCGGAGCCCCCCAGTCGTCTTTCCCCAAGACTTGCGCTGCCGCTGTTCCCTCTGAAACATCCCGTATTCCGACTGCTAACCTTGTACCGGTCCACTGACCGCGCCTTGCCGTGCCCGGCGTTCTGAAAATCGATCACTGAAGAGACTCAATAAATGGAATGGTTAGCGGATCCAACGGCCTGGCTCGGCCTGTTGACCTTGATTGTGCTGGAACTGGTGCTGGGTATCGACAACCTGGTGTTTATCGCGATCCTGGCGGACAAGCTGCCGCCGGAGCAGCGTGACCGTGCGCGGTTGATCGGCCTGTCCCTGGCATTGCTGATGCGCTTGGGCCTGCTGGCGAGTATTTCCTGGCTGGTGACCCTGACCCAGCCGCTGTTCGAGGTGTTCGACAAGAGCTTCTCGGGCCGCGACCTGATCATGCTGTTTGGTGGTGTGTTCCTGTTGTTCAAGGCCACCATGGAATTGCACGAGCGCCTCGAAGGCCACGTGGCCCAGCGCACGGGCAATGCCGCCTACGCAATGTTCTGGCCGATCGTGGCGCAGATCGTGGTGCTGGATGCGGTGTTCTCCCTGGACGCGGTGATTACCGCCGTGGGCATGGTGGACGAGCTGGCGGTGATGATGATCGCGGTGATCGTGTCCATCGGCGTGATGATCGTCGCGAGCAAGCCATTGACCCGCTTCGTCAATGCGCACCCGACGGTGATCATGCTGTGCCTGGGCTTCCTGATGATGATCGGTTTTGCCCTGACCGCCGAAGGCCTGGGCTTCCATATTCCGAAGGGTTACCTGTACGCAGCGATTGGTTTCTCGATCCTGATCGAGTTGTTCAACCAGATCGCCCGGGCCCGCCGCAAGAAGTCGGCGCAAGGTGTGTTGCCAGTACGTGAGCGTACAGCCCATGCCGTGATGCGCTTGCTCGGCGGTCGTAGCCTGGCGGTAGAAGAGGTGAGCGATGAGGTTGCCGATCTGTTGGGTGAGCCGGATGCTGCGCAAGGCCCGCTGTTTGATCGGCGCGAGCGAGTGATGATCAGTGGCGTGCTGCAACTGGCCGAACGGCCGATCCGCACACTGATGACACCGCGGGCCAAGGTCGACTGGATTGATCTGGCGGACGATCCCGACAGTATTCGCCTGAAACTGATGCATTCGTCCTACTCGCGCCTGCCGTTGATCCGCAATGGCGCCGTGGATGAGCCGCTGGGTTTCGTGCACAAGAAAGAGCTGCTCAAGGAATACCTGGCCGGTAACGAGCCGAACCTGGAGCACCTGGCCCGCCGGGCGATCAACCTGCTGGACAGTTTCTCGGTGCTCAACGCGCTGGAACAGATGCGTCAGGAATCCACCCACATTGCGTTCGTGATCAACGAGTTCGGTGACTTCATGGGCGTGTTGAGCATGACCGATATTCTCGAGTCCATCGCCGGTGAGTTGCCGGACGCCAGCGAAATCGAGGGGCCGGATATTGTCGAGGAGGGGGCAGGTTTCCGCGCCAACGGTGCACTGAACCTTAATCAAGTGCGTCAGCGTACGGGCTTCAACGCGGTTGCGACCGATGATTACCAGACTTTGGCCGGCCTGGTGATGAGCCTGCTGGATCGCCTGCCCGTGGTGGGCGACAGCCTGGTGCATGAAGGCTGGCGCCTGAGTGTGGCGGCCGTGGAGGAGCGGCGCGTGACCCAGGTGTCTATGGCGCGTGAAACGTAAAGCGGTCCTTGCCGGCGTGCTTTGACACATACAGCGCCTGGTCCGCCTTGATCAGTGCCTGGTTCAGGGTTTCACCATCCTCCACCCGGGCCAGGCCGATGCTGATGGTCACCGGGTGCTGGGTCGCTTGCTCACGCACTCGGGCGCAGAGCAAGTCCGCCAAGTGCGCCGCATCCTCGCGGCGCACGCCTGCCAGATAGATCCCGAACTCTTCGCCGCCCAGCCGGGCGTAGTCGAAGTCGACCATGACCGTCTTGATGTCCTGGGCTACGCGCTTGAGGACTTCATCGCCGATGTCGTGGCCATACACATCATTCACCCTCTTGAAGTTGTCGATGTCGATCATCGCCAGGTAGTGATCGTGCGTCTTGGGCTGTTGGCTGAGCTTTTTCCCGGCGCTGGTCATGAAGGAGCGACGGTTGGGGATTTCGGTGAGGGTATCGAGGTACGCCTGATCCAGCAGCAATCTGGACATGATGAAGTTATGCAGCTTGGCCTGGCGCAGTTTCAGGAAGCTGTAGAGCGTCAGGAAGGTCAGGAACACCGAATAGAAGGTCACCAAGGCGCCACGCACTTCCAGTAACGAGAGCTGGGCCAGGTGAAACGGGTTGAGCAATGCCCAGGTGATCAGCATTGTCGCGATGAACGACCAATGCTTGAGCGGTAGCACCGATGCACTGTAGAGGACGCTCGACGCTGCCAGGATCAGCCAGCTGGGGTGCAGATCCATCGGCAAGCCTTCGATCAGCAGGCGGGTGCCGAGGGCGATGACCGCGACGAATATCAGGTTGATCCACTGGAAGTGCCGGGCGTCGCGGGTAAATCCCAGGGTAATGGTGTTGATGGTCAGCAGCGCGAGAAAGAGCATCGAAAGCCCGGTAAAACCCTGGCCGCCCGGAAAGCTGACAATCAGGTCGAACACCAGCCAGATGCAGATGCTCGCGATGTAGATCAACAGGCAGAAAGGCTTGAGTCGCTCGAAATCATGCTGGGCGAACTCAAGTTGCAGGGCGGGTGAGGGCTGTTTCTTGAGGACTTCGGCTTCTATGGTCTTGAACATTGCTGACCCTGGATCGGCTGAGACGGCATTGAGCAGCGTAGACGCTGGTCGGTGTCTCGCCAGTGCGGGGGGTCAGGCGTATTTGTTCAATATATCCAGAGTGGCGCGCTCGCCGAGGCCGGGGAGCGTTTCCAATAAGGTGCTGTTCTGGTAGACCAGCAGCGTCGGCACTCGGGTGACGGCCGGATGTCGGGGGGTGTCTGTGCAGTCGAGAATCAGCACCTTGATCTGTGCTCGGTAGGGTTCGATCAAACGCACAAAGCGTGGCAGCGCGTCCTCGCAAGCGGTACAGCCGGGTGACACAAACACCACAAACACGGCAAGAGGTGTGTCCAGCGCCCGCTCAAAGGCTGCCTTGTCCTCGATGACGGCATTGACATAGTCCATTGGCGCTCATCCGTAAGTCGTTTGGCTCACGCTAAATCGGCAAACGCCTTGCGTCTACTGTCAACTTTCACAGGTCCGTGTCGCGCTCCAAGCGTTCCCGCGCCTTGCGCGCCTGGCTTGCGCACTTCTTGTATTCAAGGTTATCCCTTGAAGCCTTCGCCTGGCGGTAGCCGTGGTGATTCTGGCTGGTGTAGTTGGTGCTCAGGGCGGCGTTGAGCTTGCGCAGTTCTTCCTTGCACGCGCGGCGGTCGTTACTGGCCGAAGCACTGCCAGCCACCAGAAAGGAAAGCAAAACCAGGGTGAGGCGGAACGTCATCAGGGCGGAGTCCTTGTCGGAATGAATGTGCCAAGGCTAGCCCAGCGTGGGGATTTTTCCACGCGCCAGACGCACTGCAACGGTGCGCGGTAACGCCTTTGTGGCGCACGCAAGTGGGGCCTGTCACCGCTGTGTGGGGCCTTGGGTAGCAAAGTGATTTCAGGTGCTGGCTTAACGCCTTACTCCATATCCTCTTTTATCTAGTTGATTTAACACAGATTTATACATGTCGTTTTTTTCTGTTACCGCGTGTGGCACACTTTCTGCTGTCTATTCCGTTGTTACATACTAAGTTCCGGTATAGCGGAATACACAACTCCTGGAGTGCTTGTCATGCATCACCGACCTTCCGTGTTTAAAGCGTGTGTTTTTCTCTTCGCCGCATCGGCTTCCCTCGCCAGCATCGTGCAGGCGGCGGACAGCAAGCTCGATGATGTGCTCAAGCGTGGGCACTTGATCGTGGGTACAGGCAGTACCAATGCGCCGTGGCACTTCCAGGGAGCGGATGGCAAGTTGCAGGGGTTTGATATCGATATCGGCCGCATCGTGGCCAAGGGTTTGTTCAATGACCCAAGCAAGGTCGAGTTCGTGGTGCAGTCGTCTGACGCCCGGATTCCCAATCTGCTGACCGACAAGGTCGACATGAGTTGCCAGTTCATCACCGTCACCGCCAGCCGTGCCCAGCAGGTCGCGTTCACCCTGCCGTACTACCGCGAAGGTGTGGGCCTGCTGCTGCCGAACAACAGCAAGTACAAAGAAATTGAAGACCTGCAGGCCGGCGGCGACGGCGTCACCGTGGCTGTGCTGCAAAACGTGTATGCCGAAGAGCTGGTGCACCAGGCGTTGCCCAAGGCCAAGGTCGACCAATACGACAGCGTCGACCTGATGTACCAGGCCGTGAACTCCGGTCGCGCCGATGCCGCCGCCACCGACCAGTCCTCGGTCAAGTACCTGATGGTGCAGAACCCCGGCCGCTACCGCAGCCCGACGTACGCCTGGAGCCCGCAGACCTACGCCTGCGCCGTCAAGCGTGGCGACCAGGACTGGCTGAACTTCGTCAACACCGCGCTGCATGAAGCCATGACCGGCGTGGAGTTCCCGACCTACAAGGCCTCGTTCAAGCAATGGTTCGGTGTGGATCTGCCGGAACCCGCAATCGGCTTCCCGGTTGAGTTCAAGTAAATCGAAAACCTGGGGCGTCGCTGACGACGCCCCAATCAGGTACTGCTGACCATGAACTATCAGTTGAACTTTGCCGCCGTGTGGCGCGATTTCCCCAGCTTGCTGGCGGGGCTCGGCCTGGGCCTTGAGCTGGCGCTGCTGTCGATCGCCATCGGCTGCGTGATCGGCCTGATGATGGCGTTTGCCATGCTCTCCAAGCACCGCGCGTTGCGTGTTTTCGCCTCGGTGTACGTGACGGTGGTGCGCAATACGCCGATCCTCGTGTTGATTCTGTTGATCTACTTTGCGTTGCCTAGCCTCGGGATCCGTCTGGACAAGATCCCGTCGTTCATCATCACTTTGTCGTTGTACGCCGGTGCTTACCTGACCGAAGTATTCCGCGCCGGGCTGTTGAATATTCCCAAGGGCTTGCGCGAAGCCGGGCTGGCCATCGGCCTGGGCGAGTGGCGCATCCGCGCCTACATCACCGTGCCGGTGATGCTGCGCAACGTGCTGCCCGCGCTGTCGAACAACTTCATTTCGCTGTTCAAGGACACGTCGCTCGCCGCCGCCATCGCGGTGCCGGAGCTGACCTATTACGCCCGCAAGATCAATGTCGAAAGCTACCGGGTGATTGAAACCTGGCTGGTCACGACGGCGCTCTACGTGGCTGCCTGTTACCTCATTGCCATGCTGCTCCGTTACCTGGAACAGCGTCTGGCGATCCGTCGTTAAGGAGGGCTTTCATGTACGAGTCCCCAAGCTGGCTGCATGAGTTGTGGATCGCCCGGGATACTTTGTGGGCGGGCTTTCAGGCCAGTGTTTATGTGTCGGCGCTGGCGATTATCTTCGGCACCCTGATCGGCATTTTCGCCGGGTTGATCCTGACCTACGGCAAGTTCTGGATGCGTGCACCGTTTCGTCTGTATGTCGACCTGATCCGTGGCACGCCGGTGTTTGTGCTGGTGCTGGCGTGTTTCTACATGCTGCCGGCGCTCGGTTGGCAGATCACCGCGTTCCAGGCCGGCGCGGTCGGTTTGACGCTGTTCTGCGGTTCCCATGTTTCGGAAATCGTGCGCGGCGCGCTGCAAGCCATTCCCCGTGGACAACTGGAAGCGGGCAAGGCGATCGGCCTGACGTTCTACCAATCCCTGGGCTATGTGTTGCTGCCCCAGGCGCTGCGTCAGATTTTGCCAACCTGGGTCAACTCCTCCACGGAAATCGTCAAGGCCTCGACCTTGCTGTCGGTGATCGGCGTGGCCGAGTTGCTGCTCAGTACCCAGCAAGTGATCGCGCGCACCTTCATGACCCTGGAGTTCTACCTGTTCGCAGGCTTTATGTTCTTTGTCATCAACTACGCCATCGAGTTATTCGGGCGCTACATTGAAAAGCGGGTGGCCTTGCCATGAACCAACCTCAAACCAACCAACCGCTGCTGAACATCCGTGGCCTGCGTAAGCAATACGGCCAGGTGGAAGTGCTCAAGGGCGTGGACCTGTCCATGCAGCGCGGCAATGTGGTGACCTTGATCGGCTCCAGTGGCTCGGGCAAGACCACGCTGTTGCGTTGCGTCAACCTGCTGGAAGAGTTCCAGGGCGGCCAGATCACCCTGGATGGCGAGTCCATCGGCTACAGCGAAATTGCCGGCAAGCGCGTGCGCCACCCTGAGCGCGTGATTGCCCAGCACCGTGCGATGACCGGCATGGCGTTCCAGCAATTCAACCTGTTCCCGCACCTGACGGCCTTGCAGAACGTCACCCTCGGCTTGCTCAAGGTCAAGAAAATGGGCAAGGACGAAGCCGTCGCACTCGCGGAAAAATGGTTGGACCGCGTAGGACTCCTGGAGCGGCGCAATCACTTCCCCGGTCAGCTGTCCGGCGGCCAGCAACAGCGTGTGGCCATTGCCCGCGCCATTGCCATGAACCCCAGCCTGATGCTGTTCGACGAAGTCACCTCGGCCCTCGACCCGGAACTGGTGGGCGAAGTGCTCAGCGTGATCAAGGGCCTGGCCGAAGAGGGCATGACCATGTTGCTGGTCACCCACGAAATGCGCTTTGCCTATGAAGTCTCGGACAAGATCGTTTTCATGAACCAGGGCCGCATTGAAGAACAGGGCACCTCGAAGGATATCTTCGAACGCCCGCAATCGCCGCGCCTGGCGGAATTTCTCAAGAACATTCGTTTTTAATCAGGAGCCTTTTTTATGAGCATTACTCGTTACGGTGCCGGTAGCACAGCCGGCGGTGGCCAACCCCGTCCTTTCGCCCGTGCGGTGGAAGCCGATGGTTGGTTGTACGTCTCAGGCCAAGTGCCTGCGGTGGACGGCGAAATCATCACCGGCGGCATCATCGAGCAGACGCGCCAAACCATGCGCAACGTGGTGGCGATCCTTGAAGAAGCCGGTTACGAATTGAAAGATGTCGTACGCGTCGGCGTGTGGCTGGAAGACCCGCGGGACTTCTGGAGCTTCAACAAAGTGTTCGGCGAATACTTCACCCCGGAACACGCCCCGGCGCGCGCCTGTGTGCAGGCCAATATGATGGTCGATTGCAAGGTCGAGATCGATTGCGTGGCGTACAAGAAAAAAGGCTAAATTGCCCGCCGCTTTCTCTGTAGGAGCGAGCTTGCTCGCGAAGATCGTCAACGATGACGCGCGTAGTCTGGATGAATGCGTTGTCCTTGGGTTTTTCGCGAGCAAGCTCGCTCCTACAGGGGCCTCAACCAATTTGGGACAGATGATTGCCATGACCGAAGACACCATCAAACGCCGCGCCAAAGGCCTGGACCGTGCATTCGATATCCTCGATTTTCTCAAGGAAATCGGCCAGCCCCTGCGCCCGAATGATATTGCCAGTGGCATCGGCAGCCCCAAGTCCACTGTCTACGAACTGGTGGCGTCGCTGCTTGAGCGGCGCATCCTGGAAACGGTGGGCAAGGACGGTCACGTCTACCTCGGCCGTCAGCTGTATTTTCTCGGCCAGGCGCACCTGCGCCATTTCGACCTGACCCGCGAGGCCGACCATGCCTTGCAGGAAATCGTCAGCCAGACCCACGAAACCGCGCAGATGTGCCTGCTCAACGGGCGCAAATACACGGTGGCGCTGATGCGTGAAGGCGAGCGGCATTTCCGTATTTCCTCGGACATCGGCGAAAACGCGCCGATCCCGTGGACCGCTTCCGGACGCCTGTTGCTGGGGCACTTGAGCGACCAGCAGATCATCGACCTGATCGATCACGACGACTTCATCCTGCCGGACGGTCAGCGCCTGCCGCTGGAGACCTTCCTGGCGCAAATCCGTCAGGCCACCCTCGATGGCTTCTTCTCCTTCGACAGCGTGGCCGACACCTTTACCCATTGCTTTGCCGCCCCGGTGCGGGACGCGCAAGGCATCAGCATCGCGACGCTGTGCATCGTCGCCCCACGCGCCGATGCCACAAAAAACTACAACGACTATCGCCGGGTGTTGATCGACAGCGCCAACAACCTGGCCCGGCGTATCAACGAATAGGAGTTTTCCATGTCTGCCATCAATGCCGTTGAAAAGGGCGCCGCCGCCGTCGGGGCCCACCTGGTCCGTGACGTCAGCCTGCCTGCTCTGGTACTGCACCGTGACGCCCTGGAACACAACATCCGCTGGATGCAGGAGTTCGTCAGCAAAAGTGGCGCGGAGCTGGCGCCCCATGGCAAGACCAGCATGATGCCGGCGCTGTTTCAGCGCCAGATCGAAGCGGGTGCCTGGGGAATTACCCTGGCAAATGCCGTGCAGACCCGCGCTGCGTATGCCGGTGGCGTGCGTCGCGTGCTGATGGCCAACCAACTGGTGGGCGCGCCGAACATGGCGTTGATCGCTGACCTGTTGGCCGACAAGGACTTCGACTTCCACTGCATGGTCGATCACCCGGACAACGTTGCTGACCTGGGGCTGTTCTTCGCCGCCCGTGGCCTGCGCCTGAACGTGATGATCGAATATGGCGTGGTCGGCGGCCGTTGCGGCTGCCGCAGCGAGCAGGAAGTCCGCGACCTGGCCAAGGCGATCAAGGCCCAGCCGGCCCTGGCCCTCACCGGTATCGAAGGCTACGAAGGCGTGATCCATGGCGAGCATGCGATCAGCGGCATTCGCGCCTTCGCCGCGAGCCTGGTGCGCTTGGCCGTGGACCTGCAGAACAATGGTTCTTTCGACCTGCCCAAGCCCATCGTCACGGCGTCGGGTTCGGCCTGGTACGACCTGATTGCCGAGTCGTTTGAAGAACAGAACGCTGCTGGCCGCTTCCTCAGCGTATTGCGCCCCGGCAGCTACGTGGCCCATGACCACGGTATCTACAAAGAGGCGCAATGCTGCGTGCTGGACCGTCGCAGCGACCTCAGTGAAGGCCTGCGCCCGGCCCTGGAAGTCTGGGCCCATGTGCAATCGTTGCCCGAGCCGGGTTTTGCGGTGATCGCCCTGGGCAAGCGCGACGTGGCCTACGACGCCGGTTTGCCGGTGCCACTCAAACGCTACAAGGCCGGTATTTTGCCGGCAGAAGGTGATGACGTGGGCGCGTGCAAGGTCACGGCGGTGATGGACCAGCATG
Organism: Pseudomonas sp. NS1(2017); assembly: GCF_002269425.1. Lineage (NCBI taxonomy): Bacteria > Pseudomonadati > Pseudomonadota > Gammaproteobacteria > Pseudomonadales > Pseudomonadaceae > Pseudomonas > Pseudomonas sp. NS1(2017). The sequence goes on along the minus strand of NZ_CP022960.1, from coordinate 5,284,764 downwards.
CGTTCATGACCGTGGCGCCGGGGGTTGAGTTGCGTATTGGTGACATCATTTCCTTTGGCACGTCCCATCCTTGTTTGACGTTCGACAAGTGGCAGGTTGGCTGCATGGTGGATGAGCAGTTGCAGGTGATCGAATCCCTGGAAACCCGATTCTGAGTGTAAAGCCATGACCCGCTTGTCCCCACGCATCGCCCTGATCGGCGAATGTATGATCGAACTGCAACACCGCGCTGACGGTAGCCTGCGCCAGAGCTTCGGCGGCGACACCTTGAATGCGGCGGTGTACCTGCGCCGCGAGCTGGGCAACACCGGCAGCGTCGACTACGTCACCGCCCTGGGCGATGACAGCTTCAGCGATGCCATGTGCCAGCAATGGACGCAGGAAGGCCTGGGCCTGGAAAGGGTCCAGCGCCTGCCCGGACGTTTGCCGGGTTTGTACTGCATCCAGACCGACGCCAATGGCGAACGCAAATTCCTCTACTGGCGCAACGAAGCGGCTGTGCGTGACTGTTTCACCACGCCCGCCGCCGAGCCGATACTGGCTGCTTTGCCGGACTACGACGTGGTGTATTTCAGCGGCATCACCCTGGCGGTGTTGGGTGACATCGGCCGTGAGCGCTTGCTGCAAACCCTGGTCGAGGCCCGTCGGCGAGGGGGCAAGGTGGTGTTCGACAACAACTATCGGCCGCGCCTCTGGGCCAGTGTTGAAGCGGCCCGCGTGGCGTATCACCGTGTGTTGGCCGAGGTGGATATCGCCTTGCTGACTGAGGATGACGAGCGTGCGCTGTTTGGTTATGCCGACAGTGAACAGGTGTTCGCGGCGTATCCGGGGATTGAAGAGGTGGTGCTTAAGCGTGGGGCGGATGAATGCCTGATTCGTTGCAAGGGCGAGCGCTTTGCCGTGCCGGCGCTGAAGGTGGAAAAGGTGGTGGATACGACAGCGGCGGGGGATTCGTTCAGTGCGGCGTATTTGGCCTGCCGGCTGAAGGGAGGCTCGCCGGAGGAAGCTGCGCTGGCCGGGCATCGGCTGGCCAGTCGGGTCATCCAAGTGCCCGGCGCACTCATTCCCAAAGGTTAAGCGGATCTGTTGTGGCGAGCGGGCTTCCTGTGGCGAGCGGGCTTGCCCCGCGTTGGGCTGCGCAGCGGCCCCTAAAAAAGCGGGAGCGCTGCGCACTCCAACGCGGGACAAGCCCGCTCGCCACAATGAGCCGGCTACATGCCTGTCAATCGCGGTAGAAGACCTGCACCAGGTGATACCCAAACTTGCTCTTGATCGGCCCGTGAACCACCTTCACCGGCTTCTTGAAAATCACCGCATCAATCGCCCCCACCATCTGCCCTGGCCGCACTTCACCCAAATCGCCGCCACGTTTGCCCGACGGGCAAGTGGAGTACTTCTTGGCCAGCACATCAAAGGCTTCGCCCTTGGCGATGCGCTGCTTGAGTTGTTCGGCTTCTTCGCTGGTTTTCACCAGGATATGACGGGCTTGGGCTTTCATTGATCTCTACCAGGTACGTGCAACGGCGCGCGATTATGCCTGAACTCATTCAACCACGCTGATCATGCTGCGGATTTTCGTGGCCAGCAGGTCGATGGAAAACGGCTTGGCGACCATGTCCATGCCGTCCTCCAGGAAACCTTGGCGTTCGGCGGCTTTTTCGGCATAACCGGTCATGAACAATACGCGCAGTCCGGGGCGGTGTTGGCGGGCGATCTCCGCCAGTTGCCGGCCGTTCATGCCCGGCAGGCCAACGTCGGTCACCAGCAAATCCACGCGCAAATCCGACTCCAGCAGCGGCAGTGCCGCCCGTGCATCCGCCGCCTGGTGCGCGGTGTAGCCCAGCTCATCGAGCACATTGACCACCAGCATGCGCACCGCCGGGTCGTCTTCGACCACCACTACGGCTTCGCCGGCCAGGGCCACCGGTGCTTCACCGAGGCTGGCGGGCAAACTGCTTTCCAGTGCAGTGCCATACAGGCGCGGCAGGTACAGACGCACGCAGGTCCCCTGGCCCGGTTCGCTATGAATGGTCACGTGGCCGCCGGACTGTTGGGCAAAGCCATAGATCATCGACAGCCCCAGGCCGGTGCCCTGGCCGATGGGCTTGGTGGTGAAGAACGGATCGAACGCCTTGGCCAGGATCTTCGGCGCCATGCCGGTGCCGTTGTCACACACGCCGAGCATCACGTAGTCGCCGGCCTTGACCGGTTCAAGGGTGGTGATGTCGGTGTCGTCCAGGTAGCTGTTGGCGGTTTCGATCAGCAGTTCGCCGCCGTCGGGCATGGCGTCTCGGGCGTTGATCACCAGGTTGAGCAGGGCGTTTTCCAATTGGCTGGCGTCGGTATTCACCGCCCAGATGTCGTGGCCCAGTTGCACCTTCAGCGCAATGTGCGCGCCTTTGGTGCGGCGGAACAAGTCTTCCAGGGAGGCGACCAATTGGTTCGGGTCCAGCGGGCGCCGGTCCAGCGACTGGCGGCGTGAGAACGCCAGCAGACGGTGGGTGAGGGCGGCGGCGCGATGGGCGGAGGACACGGCGGCATCGGTAAAACGGCCGATCTCGTCACTGCGCCCGGCGGCGATGTAGCGCTGCATCAGGTCCAGGCTGCCGATAATGCCGGTGAGCATATTGTTGAAATCGTGGGCAATCCCGCCGGTGAGCTGACCCACGGCCTCCATTTTCTGCGCATGGCGCAGCGCGTCTTCGGCACGCTCACGCTCGTACATCTCGTTTTGCAGGCGCTGGTTGGCTTCGGCCAACGCCTGAGTGCGTTGGGCCACACGTTCTTCGAGGTTTTCGTTGAGGTGACGCAGGGCTTCTTCGGTGAGTTTGCGTTCCGTCTCATCGATCACAAAGATGTAGAAACCATTCACCGAACCGTCATTGCTGAAGCGCGGCAGGTACTTCATCAAGGCGTGGCGTGGGCGGCCGTCGCGGTGCGGGGTGATGGTCATGAAGCTGCACGCCTTGCCCTTGAGCGCGGCGGCGATCTTGTCTTCACGTCCCGCATACACCTCGTCGCCGAGGACTTCGCGGATGGTCTTGCCGTACAGCTCCTGGGGTGTCATGCCGTACCATTCCAGGTACGCGCTGTTGTTCAGGCGGAAACGCTGTTCGTGGTCGACGTAACCGATCAGCACCGGCATGGCGTTGATGATCAACTGCAGCTCGGTCTGGCTCTGGCGCAGGGCCTGTTCGGTGTGTTTGCGTTCGGTCAGGTCCAGTGCGGCGCCGAGGAACCGTGTCGGCCGGCCTTGATGATCCTTGTAGCAGCGGCCACGGGCGAACACCCAGCGTACCTGGCCGTCGGCCTGCAACAGGCGGTATTCCTCGGCGTACTCGGTGCCGAAGGTGATGCAGTGCTTGATACTGCGCGCCACCATGCCACGGTCTTCCGGGTGTACCCCGTGCAGGTAATCGCTGATTGGCAACAGGCGCGCATCGCTGGGGTCGACGCCGTGCAAGTAGGCGAAGTGCGCGTCGGCGATAAAGCGGTCTTCGCCGATGTCCCAGTCCCAGGTGCCCACCGCGTCGGTGGCGGCCAAGGCCAACTGCAAGCGTTGCTCGGTGTTGTGCTGGGCCTTGCGGCGTTCATTGGTTTCGATGGCGGTGACGAGGATGCCGGCCACACGGGTGCTTTCATCGCGGATCGGGCTGTAGGTCAGGTCCAGCCAGATTTCCGTGTCGCGATTGTTGCGCTGCAGCACGAAACGCTGCTCGCTGAAGGTGCGCACCTGGCCGCTGAGTACGGCGTCATAGATCGGCGCGGTAAAGCTTTCCAGCTCCGGCCAGGTCTGATGCGCCGGTTGACCCATTGCTTCAGGATGTTTGTTGCCGGCCAACTGGGCGAAGCCGTCGTTGTAGAGTTGCGTGAGTTGGTCGCCCCACAGCAGCAGCATCGGCATCGGCGAGTGGACGACGATATCCACGGCGGTGCGCAGGCTTTGCGGCCACCTACTGGCCTCACCGAGCGGGCTTTGCGCCCAGTCCAGCCGCGCAATCAATGCGGCGGCTTCGCTACCGGTGGATGTTCCAATCATGAAAAAGCCCTGAGCGTAACGCTTTGAAAGATGACAACACCCATTATCCCGTGACTTGGGAATGGGTGACTACCCCCGAAAAATAGCATGCATTCGGGGTTTGTCTTCAAATGAGTACGTCAGCGCTGAAACCTTTCATCCGTTCGCCAGTTCAGGTCGGTCGCGAAACTGCTCCAGTGCCTGCGGGTTGGCCAGGGCGTCGGTGTTCTTCACCGGCTCGCCGTGCACCACATTGCGCACCGCCAATTCGACGATCTTGCCGCTGATGGTGCGGGGGATATCGGTGACAGCGAGGATCTTCGCCGGTACGTGGCGCGGTGTGGTGTTGGCGCGGATCACCTGGCGGATCTGCTGCTCCAGCGCGTCGTCCAGCTCGACACCCTCGTTGAGGCGCACGAACAGCACCACGCGCACGTCGTCCTGCCAGCGTTGGCCGATGGCCAGGCTTTCCTGCACCTGTGGGACTTTTTCCACCTGGCGATAGATCTCAGCCGTGCCGATCCGCACGCCGCCGGGGTTGAGCACCGCGTCGGAGCGCCCGTGGATCAGCAGGCTGCCGTTGGGGCGCTGTTCGGCGTAGTCCCCTTGGGCCCAGACGCCGGGAAACAGACTGAAATACGAAGCGAGCAGTTTCTTGCGCTCCGGATCGTTCCATAGGCCGATGGGCATGGCCGGGAAATGCCGGGTGCACACCAGCTCGCCTTTTTCGCCGACCAGCGGCTGGCCCTGGTCGTCCCACACCTCAATGGCCATCGCCAGGCTCTTGCACTGCATTTCACCGCGACGCACCGGCAGCACCGGGTTGCCGATCACAAAACAGGAGACGATATCGGTGCCGCCGGACATGGACGACAGGCACAGCTCGCCCTTGATCTCGCGGTACACGTAGTCGTAGCTCTGGGGCGATAGTGGCGAACCGGTCGAAATCAAGCCTTTGAGACTGCTCAAATTGTGGCTCAGGCGCGGTTGCGAGCCGGCCTTTTCCAAGGTGGCGAGAAACTTGGGACTGGTACCGAACACGCTGATCTTCTCGGCATCAATCAGGTCGATCAGCCGCTCGGGGCCTGGGTGAAACGGCGAACCGTCATACAGCACCGCCGTGGCGCCAATCGCCAAAACCGACACCAGCCAGTTCCACATCATCCAGCCGCAGGTGGTGTAGTAGAACAGGCAGTCCTCGCGGGACAGGTCGGCATGCAGGCCGTGTTCCTTGAGGTGGGTGAGCAGCACGCCGCCGGTGCCGTGGATGATGCACTTGGGCACGCCGGTGGTGCCACTGGAATAGAGGATGTACAGCGGATGATCGAACGGCACCGCGACGAATTCAGGCGCGCCGTCGGGCTGATAGAAGTCCTGCCACAGCGCGACGCGGGCGTGGGTCTGATAGTCCTCGATCCTTGCCTGGGGACGCGCGTACGGGACGATGATCAACTGCTCCAGGGACGGCAGGCGTTCGAGGATTTCATTGAGCTTGGTGGTCTGGTCGATGGTTTTGCCGGCATAGCGATAACCGGCGCAGGTGATCAGCACCTTGGGCTCGATCTGGCCGAACCGGTCGATCACGCCCTGGGTGCCGAAGTCCGGCGATGAGCACGACCAGATTGCGCCGAGGCTGGTGGTGGCAAGCATGCCCACCAGGGTTTGCCAGGTATTGGGCATACACGCCGCGACGCGATCACCCTGGACTACACCGGCCGCCCGCAGGCTGTTTTGCAGGCCAGCGACATGGGCGGCCAGTTCGGCGTAGGTCAATTGCTCGCGCTGGCCGTCTTCACTGAGGGCGACCACGGCGGGGTGATCGTCGCGGCGGCGCAGCAGATGCTCGGCAAAGTTCAGGGTCGCACCGGGGAACCACTGGGCGCTGGGCATCTCGGCGTCTTCTATCAGCACCGCCGTGGGCGGGCTGCGAAATTGCACGTCGAAGTATTCCACGATCGCCCGCCAGAAATCCGCGCGCTGGTCGATGCTCCACTGGTGAAGCGCCGGGTAGTCGCTGAGCTGCACGCTGTAGCGCTGGTTGATGTAGCGCCGGAACTGGTCCATCCGCGTGTGGGCGATGCGTTCCGGGGAGGGTTGCCAGAGGATCTCGGACATAGTGGGCCTCTTGTTATTGTGCCAGCCAGCCGCCGTCGATATTCCACGCCGCGCCCCGTACTTGGGCGCCGGCGGCGCTGCACAAGAACAGCACCAGCTCGCCCAGTTGCGGCGGGGTGACAAACTCCAGCGACGGCTGCTTCTCCGCCAGCAGATCATGCTGCGCCTGCTGTGGGTCAACGCCAGCGGCGGCACGGTCATCAATCTGCTTCTGCACCAACGGCGTCAGCACCCAGCCGGGGCAGATGGCGTTGCAGGTGACGTTACTGGTAGCGGTTTCCAGGCCAACGACCTTGGTCAAACCAATCACGCCGTGTTTGGCCGCCACATACGCCGCCTTGCCCACCGAACCGACCTGGCCATGCACCGAGGCAATATTGACGATACGCCCCCAGCCCTTGGCTTTCATGCCCGGCAAGCTCAAGCGTGTACTGTGGAACACCGACGACAGGTTGATCGCAATGATCGAGTCCCAGCGCTCCGCCGGGAAGTCTTCCACCGCCGCCACATGTTGGATGCCGGCGTTGTTCACCAGGATATCCACGCCGCCGAATTCACGCTCGGCGTAGGCGATCATGTCGGCGATCTGCGCCGGGTCGCTGACGTCGGCCGGATGATGGCCGACCTTGCCGCCGAAGGCCTGCACCTGGGCGATCACCGCGCTGGCGTCGCCAAAACCGTTGAGGATCAGGTTGGCGCCGGCCTTGGCCAGGCTCAGTGCAATCCCCAAGCCGATGCCGCTGGTGGAGCCGGTGACCAGGGCGGTCTTGCCGTTCAATGTCGTCATGAAAACCTCACACAATGCCGGTGGCGTAGAAAGTACCGATCACCACGAACACCGCGAGGGTCTTGATGATCGTGATGCCGAAAATGTCCTTGTAGGCTTCGCGGTGCGTCAGGCCGGTGACCGCCAGCAGCGTGATCACCGCGCCGTTGTGGGGCAGGGTGTCCATGCCGCCGCTGGCCATGGCCGCGACGCGGTGCAGTACTTCAAGGGGGATATTGGCCGCATGGGCCGCCGAAATAAAGCTCTCGGACATGGCTGCCAGGGCGATGCTCATGCCGCCCGATGCGGAGCCGGTGATGCCGGCCAGCAGGGTCACGGTAATCGCTTCGTTGACCAGCGGGTTGGGGATGCCCTTGAGCCAGTCCGCCAGCACCAGAAAGCCCGGCAGCGAGGCGATCACGGCACCAAAGCCGTACTCGGACGCAGTGTTCATCGCCGCCAGCAATGCACCGCTGACCGCACTTTTGCTGCCTTCGGCGAGCTTGCTTTTGATTGCCGAGAAACCGAACACCAGCACCATGACGATGCCCACCAATAACGCCGCTTGCACCGCCCAGATCGCGGTGAGCTTGGCGATTTCGGTGGTTACCGGGGTGGTCATGCCTGGCAGGGCAAGGCTGTGGGTCTTGCCGTACCACTGCGGGATCCAATGCGTGAACAGCAGGTTCATCACACCCACCAGGATCAGTGGTGACAGCGCGATCCACGGGTTGGGGAGTGCCAGGTTATCGGCGGTTTCCGGCTCGTTGCGCAGCTCGGTACCGTAGCCTTCACCGGCCCGTTGCGCCTTGTTGCGCTGGCGCGCCAGGTACAGCATGCCGGCGCAGAACACGAAGATCGTGCCGATCAGGCCCAGCCACGGCGCCGCCCAGGCGGTGGTGTTGAAAAAGGTGCTGGGGATGATGTTCTGGATCTGTGGCGTGCCTGGCAGGGCGTCCATGGTGAACGAGAACGCGCCGAGGGCGATGGTCGCCGGGATCAGGCGTTTCGGGATATTGCTCTGGCGGAACATCTCCGCCGCGAACGGGTACACCGCAAACACCACCACGAACAGCGACACGCCGCCGTAGGTGAGCAGGGCGCAGACCAACACGATCACCAGCATCGCCTGGCGGGTGCCGAGCAGCCGGATCGCAGCGGCGACAATGGAGCGTGAAAAGCCAGACAGCTCGATCAGCTTGCCGAACACCGCGCCGAGCAGGAACACCGGGAAATACAGTTTGATAAAGCCGACCATCTTCTCCATGAACACGCCGGTAAAGGCAGGCGCGACGGCGGACGGGTCGGTGAGCAGGACAGCGCCGAGCGCGGCGATGGGGGCAAACAGGATAACGCTATAGCCACGGTAAGCAGCCAGCATCAGCAGCGCGAGCGCTGCCAGGGCAATGATCACACTCATGGTGTGTCTCCATCGGATTGTTATTTTTGTGGGGTGTAACGGTGGGGAGAGGCTATAGCGAGATGTGTGCCAACTAGTTAAGTTATTGAAATATATAGATTTTATTTTTATTTATTGAGGTGTGTCTCCATTTGGAGACAAAGGAGCCCCCTGTAGGAGCGAGCTTGCTCGCGAAGGTCGTCAACGATAACGCGGGGAGCCTGAACAAACGCAGTGTAATTTGGTTTTTCGCGAGCAAGCTCGCTCCTACAGTGGGCTGTCTTTAAATTGAGACTTTTGTCTCGTTATGGAGATTCGTTTATTCCCAACGCCACCATCTTCTTGTACAGCGTCGACCGTCCAAGCCCCAACTGCTTGGCCGCCTCCACCACATTGCCCTCACATGCCCTCAACGCTGCCGTGATGATCTGCCGATCAAACCGTTCCCGCGCCGCGTTGAAACTTTCCCCCTCAACCGTCGCGACGGCGCTGCCACGTTCCACCGGAGTAAAGGTGCCAATCGCCGCCCGAATCTCCCTGGCATTCAGCACCAGGTCATCACTTAGCAGTGCCGCCCGCTCCAACACATTGCGCAGCTCACGGATGTTCCCCGGCCACGCATGCTGCGCCAGCAGCGCCAGGGCTTCACGGTCCAGCTCATGCTGGCTGCGCAACTCCTCAAGAATCGCCTCGCTCAACGCTGGAATATCTTCCAGCCGCTCACGCAACGGCGGCACCTGGATGGGCAGTACATTCAGCCGGTAATACAGGTCGGCGCGGAATTCACCGCGTTTGATCGCCGCTTCCAGGTCCATCGACGTGGCCGCGATCACCCGCACATCGCTGTGCAGCATTTCGTTGGAGCCCACCGGCTCGAATTCCTTTTCCTGCAACACCCGCAGCAATTTGCTTTGCAACGGCAGGGGCATGTCGCCGATTTCATCGAGGAACAGCGTGCCGCCCTGGGCAATCTGAAATTTGCCCGCACGGCCCTTGCGGTCGGCGCCGGTAAACGCACCCGGCGCGGTGCCGAAGAACTCGGCTTCCAGCAGGTCAGCGGGAATCGCTGCACTGTTGATGCTGACAAAAGCCTTATGCGCACGGCTTGAAGCGCCGTGAATCGCCTGGGCCAGCAGCTCCTTGCCGGTGCCGGTCTCGCCCAGCAGCAACACTGGCGACTCGGCGCTGGCACTGCGCCGCGCCCGGCGTTTCACTTCGAGGCTGGCGGCGCTGGTGCCGATAAAGTGGGCGAAGTTGTATTTGCTCTGGCGTGAACGCAGCAACGAGCGTGTCGAGGCCAGCTCCTGCTGCATGCTCAGGTAGCGCTCGATCAGCGGTGACAGATTGCGCAGTTCATCGAACAACGCAAAGCCAATCGCGCCGATCACCGCGCCGGCATCGTTGTGGATCGGCAAACGCATCACCACCAGGGGGCCTTTGGGCGTGTCCTGGATATCCAGCAGGATCGGCTGGTCATTGCGCACCACCTGGCGCAACAGGCTGTTGGAAATCACCTGCTCGCAGGGCTGGCCGATGGCTTCGTCGGCGCTTTTCAGGCCAAAGCGCTTGGCGTAGCGCTCGTTCATCCACACGATGTTTGCGTCGCGGTCGACAATCACCGTGCCTTCGCTGGACTGTTCGATGATCTCGAACAGCGACTGGATGGCCAGGCCGCGAACCTGTTGGTAATCCGTGAGGCTGGTACTCATACGCGATAATCCTGTAGGAGCGAGCTTGCTCGCGAAAAACGTCAACGATGACGCAGCGTTAATCGATACCCCGTGTTGCCTGTGGTTTTCTCGCGAGCAAGCTCGCTCCTACAGGGGGATATGGGCTGCTGCCAGTAGCTCTTTGGTGTAGGGGTGCTGCGGTGCATCGAACACCTCATGGCTGGCGCCGCGCTCCACCACCTTGCCGTCCTTGATCACGATCATGTCATGTGCCATCGCGCGCACCACCGCCAGGTCATGGCTGATAAACAGGTAAGTCAGGCCGTACTTCTCCTGCAGTTCACGCAGCAGCGCCACCACTTGTTTTTGCACGGTACGGTCAAGGGCCGAGGTGGGTTCGTCGAGTAGCATCAGCGCCGGCTTGAGTACCAAGGCGCGGGCGATGGCAATGCGTTGGCGCTGGCCGCCGGAAAACTCATGGGGGTAACGGTGACGGCTGGCAGGGTCGAGCCCCACATCCTTGAGCACCTGCACTACTTGCGCATCGCGGTCGGCCAGGCTGCACGGCGCATGCACCTCCAGGCCTTCGCTGATGATCTGCTCCACGGTCATGCGCGGGCTGAGGCTGCCGTAAGGGTCCTGGAACACCACCTGCATCTGCTTGCGCCATGGGCGCATCTGCTGGTGGTTCAGCGGGTCGAGGGCTTCACCCTGGAAGCGGATGCTGCCCGTGGAGTCCAGCAGCCGCAGGATCGCCTGGCCCAGGGTGGATTTGCCCGAGCCGGACTCGCCGACAATCCCCAGGGTCTTGCCGCGCTGCACGCTGAGGCTGATGCCGTCTACAGCACGCAGGTAGGTCTTGCGCCGGAACAACCCGCCACCGAGGGGGAATTGCACGCTCAGGTCGTCCACCTGCAACACGGTTTCGCGTTCGTCACTGCACAGCGCATCACCGTCCGGCTCGGCATCCAGCAACAGGCGGCTATACGGGTGTTGCGGCGCATTGAACAGGCTCTGGCAGTCGGCTTGTTCGACAATCTCGCCTGCGCGCATCACGCACACGCGCTGGGCAATGCTGCGCACCAGGTTGAGGTCGTGGCTGATCAGCAGCAGCGACATGCCCAAGCGTTGTTGCAGGGACTTGAGCAGCAGCAGGATCTTGCGCTGCACGGTCACATCCAGCGCGGTGGTGGGTTCGTCGGCAATCAGCAGTTCCGGTTCGCAGGCCAGGGCCATGGCGATCATCACCCGCTGGCGTTGCCCGCCGGACAGTTGATGAGGATAGGCCTTGAGCCGCTCCTGGGGTTTCTGGATGCCCACCAGGTCAAGCAATTCCAGAATGCGCGCCTGGGCCGCCTTGCCACCCAGGCCCTTGTGCAACAGCAGGGTTTCACCGATCTGCTTTTCGATGCTGTGCAACGGGTTCAGGGAGGTCATCGGCTCCTGGAAGATCATCGCAATGCGGTTGCCGCGTAGCTTCTGCAGGGTCGCCGCCGATGCGCCGATCAATTCCTGGCCGCGGTACTGGATAGAACCGCTGGTTTCAGTGCCGGCTTCGGGCAGCAATTGCAGGATCGAGTGGGCCGTCACCGACTTGCCCGAGCCCGACTCACCCACCAGCGCCAGGCACTCGCCGGGGCGTACGTCCAGGCTCAGGTTGCGCACCACGGTCTGGCCGCTGAAGGCGACGCTGAGGTCGCGGATTTCGATCAGGTTCATAGGCGGTCACTCATGAGCGTGGGTCGAAGGCATCACGCAATGCCTCGCCGATAAACACCAGCAGCGACAGGATCAGCGCCAGTGTGAAGAACGCCGTCAGGCCCAGCCAGGGCGCTTGCAGGTTCTGCTTGCCCTGGGCAATCAGCTCGCCCAGGGAGGCGCTGCCTGCCGGCATGCCGAAACCGAGGAAATCCAGCGCGCTCAGGGTAGAAATCGCGCCGGTCAGGATGAACGGCAGGTAACTCAAGGTGGCGGTCATGGCGTTGGGCAGGATATGCCGGCGAATGATCTTGCCGTCACCCAAACCCAAGGCCCGCGCAGCCTTGACGTATTCCAGGTTGCGCCCGCGCAGGAACTCGGCGCGCACCACGTCCACCAGGGCCAGCCAGGAAAACAGCGCCATGATCCCCAGCAGCCACCAGAAATTCGGTTCGACAAAACCGGACAGGATGATCAGCAGGTACAGCACCGGCAGCCCGGACCACACCTCCAGCACGCGCTGGCCAATCAAATCCACCCAGCCGCCGTAATAGCCCTGCAATGCGCCGGCCGCAATACCGATGGCGGCGCTGATCGCGGTGAGCGCCAGGGCAAACAGGATCGACACCCGTGCGCCAAAGATCACCCGCGCCAACACATCCCGCGACTGGTCGTCAGTGCCCAGCCAGTTCACCGCCGAGGGCGGGCTGGGGGCAGGGCGGGTCAGTTCGTAGTTGGGCGTGTCGTCGCTGAACGGGACCGGCGGGAACAGCATCCAGCCGCCGTCTTGCTCGATCAGTTTTTTGACGTAGTCACTGCGGTAGTCAGCCTGGAACGGTAGCTGGCCGCCGAACTGTTGCTCGGTGTACCGCTTGAACACCGGGAAATACAGTTCGTTTTTGAAACTCAGCACCAACGGCTTGTCGTTGGCGATCAATTCGCCACCGAGGGTCAGGATAAACAGGCCGATAAACAGCCACAGCGACCACCAGCCGCGACGGTTCTTCTTGAAGCGCTCGAAACGGCGGCGCGCCACGGGAGACAGCTTAAGCATCAGGCGTTCCTCGCGGCGAAGTCGATACGCGGGTCCACCAGGGTGTAGCAGAGGTCACCGATGAGTTTTATCAAGAGGCCGAACAAGGTGAAGATGAACAGCGAACCGAACACCACCGGGTAATCGCGGGAGACGGCGGCTTCGTAGCTCATGCGGCCGAGGCCATCGAGGGAAAAGATCACCTCGATCAGCAGGGAGCCGGCGAAGAACACGGCGATGAACGCCTGGGGAATCCCCGAGATCACCAGCAACATGGCGTTGCGAAATACGTGGCCGTACAACACGCGCCGTTCGCTCAGGCCCTTGGCGCGCGCGGTCACCACGTACTGGCGCGTGATTTCATTGAGGAATGAGTTTTTGGTGAGGATGGTCAGCGTGGCGAACCCACCGATGACCAACGAGGTAACCGGTAACACCAGGTGCCAGAAATAATCGGCAATCTTGCCCACGGTGCTGAGGTCTTCGAAGTTCTCCGAGACCAGCCCGCGCACCGGGAACCAGTTCAGCGACGTACCGCCGGCAAACACCACGATCAGAAACATCGCAAACAGGAACGCCGGCATCGCATAGCCGATGACGATCGCGGTGCTGCTCCACACATCGAAGCTGCTGCCATGGCGCACCGCCTTGCGAATCCCCAGGGGGATCGACACCAGGTAGGTGATCAGCGTGGCCCAGAGGCCGAGGGAGATGGTCACCGGCATTTTTTCCAGGATCAGGTCGATCACCGTCTTGCCGCGAAAGAAACTGTTACCAAAGTCCAACTGCGCGTAGCTCTTGAGCATCAGCCACAGGCGTTCCGGCGCAGGCTTGTCGAAGCCGTACTGTTTTTCGATGTCCGCGATCAACTTCGGGTCCAGGCCACGGCTGGCGCGGGAGCCGCCGCCGATGCCTTCGCCGGAAGACCCCCCGACGCCACCGCTGCCGCCGATGCCCTGCAAGTGGGCGATGGCCTGTTCTACCGGGCCGCCGGGGGCCGCTTGTACGATCACGAAATTCACCAGCAGGATGATCACCAGCGTCGGGATGATCAGCAGCAGGCGCCGCACGGTATAGGCAAACATCAGCGCGCACCTCCGCGTTTTTTCAGCTCAGCGTTCATTTGTTCGTTGGTCAGTGGGGTGGGGCTGATTTCCCACCAGGTTTCCAGGGCTTCGTCGTTTTTCGCCTCGATGGCCGGGCGGCCGAAGCGGTTCCACCACGCGGCGGACGTGCCGGGCGGGTAGTAATTGGGGATCCACAGGTAATTCCATTGCAGCACCCGGTCCAGCGCGTGGGCGTATGTGAGCATCTGCGCCTGGGTGTCGGCCTTGACCAGGCCCTTGATCAGGCTGTCGACGGCCGGGTCCTTGAGCACCATATAGTTGTTGGCGCCGGGATCGAACGCGGCGGCCGAGCCGAAGTAGTTGTACAGCTCCATGCCGGGCGAGGTGGTGACCGGGAAACCGGTGACGATCATGTCGTAGTCCCGTGCCATCACGCGGTTCACATACTGAGAGGAGTCGATACGACGGATATTCAGGGTGATGCCGATCTGCGCCAGATTGCGTTTGTACGGCAGCAACAGGCGTTCCAGGCCGCTTTGTGCGTTGAGGAAGGTAAATTCCAGTGGCTCGCCCTCGGCGTTGACCAGTTTGTCGCCGTCCGGTTTCCAGCCGGCTTCCTCTAGCAACGCCAGGGCCTGCAGCTGTTTGTCGCGGATCATGCCGCTGCCGTCGGTGATCGGCGCCTTGAAGACCTGGGTGAACACCTCGTCGGGCACCTGGCCGCGCAAGGGTTCGAGAATCGCCAGTTCTTCCGGGGTAGGCGGCTGGCTGGCCGCCAAAGGGCTATTGGAGAAATAGCTTTGCTGGCGGATGTACATATTCCGCATCATCTGCCGGTTGGCCCATTCGAAGTCCCACAGCATCGCCAGGGCCTGGCGCACGCGGCGGTCCTTGAACATCGGTTTTTGCACATTGAACACATAACCCTGGGCCGGTTGCGGCATCTCCTTGGCCAAGTGCGCGCGTTGCAGGCGACCGTCATCCAGGGCCGGGCCGTTGTAGCCGATGGAGTAACCGGTGGCGGAAAACTCGCGGTTGAAGTCGTAGGCACCGCCGCGCAATACCTGGCGGGCCACTTCGGTGTCGCCGAAATACTCCAGGCTCAGGTGATCAAAGTTGTACAGGCCACGGCTGACGGGCAGGTCCTTGCCCCACCAGTTCGTGTCGCGGGTAAAGGTGATGGTGCTGCCGGAGTCGATCTTGCTGACTTTATAGGGGCCGCTGCCGAGCGGCGCTTCATAGCCGCCGCCGTTGGCGAAGTCGCGGGTCTTCCACCAGTGTTCCGGGAAGACCGGCAGGGTGGCGATGTCCAGGGGCAGGGTGCGGTTTTCATTGCTGGAGAAATCAAAGCGTACCTGGCGTTCGCCTTCGACTTCGACGTGCTTGACGTCGGCAAACAGGGTGCGAAAGCGCAGGCTGCCTTGGGTCATCAGCAGGTCGAAGCTGTAGCGCACGTCCTCGGCAGTGATGGGTTTACCGTCGGCAAAACGTGCCTTGGGATTGAGGAAAAAACGCAGCGACAGGCCGTCATCGGCGCGCTCCATTTTTTCGGCCACCAGGCCGTAAACGGTGTAGGGCTCGTCCAGGGAGCGCTGGGCCAGGGGCGCATACAGCCAGCCGTCGACCTGGGAAACCCCGATGCCTTTGTCGATATAGGGCAACACGTGGTCAAAGCGCCCGATCTCGATGGCCGAGCGGCGCAGGCTACCGCCCTTGGGGGCATTCGGGTTGGCGTAGTCGAAATGGGTAAAGCCGGCGGGGTACTTGGCCGGTTCGCCGTACACGGTCAGGTACGGTTGCGGTGCCGCGATCACGGCCGTGCTGGTCAGCAGCAGGGCCAGGGTCGAACTAAAAATGTAGG
Source organism: Pseudomonas sp. NS1(2017) (assembly GCF_002269425.1). NCBI lineage: Bacteria > Pseudomonadati > Pseudomonadota > Gammaproteobacteria > Pseudomonadales > Pseudomonadaceae > Pseudomonas > Pseudomonas sp. NS1(2017). The sequence continues at coordinate 5,269,137 of NZ_CP022960.1, read as the reverse complement.
AAAAAGCCAATCGCATTGTCAGCCTTGAACGCCGTGTGAAGTAGATAAGGGATTTGTACGCTAACGGCATCAGCGTCGCCAGTCATCACATGCACAACGGCCCACCTAAAGGCGGGCCGTTGTTTAGAGCATCAGCGCAGACTGGATCAGTCCTGGCGGCTGGTGACTTCCAGCAGGTGGTAGCCGAACTGGGTTTTCACAGGGCCTTGCACGGTGTTGACCGGGGCGCTGAAGACGACAGTGTCGAATTCCTTGACCATCTGGCCTGGACCGAACGAACCCAGGTTGCCGCCGTCGCGGCTGGATGGGCAGCTGGAGTTGGCTTTGGCGATCTCTGCGAAATCGGCGCCGCCTTCGATTTGGGCCTTGAGTTCGTTGCACTTGTCTTCAGTGGAAACGAGGATGTGACGGGCGGTGGCTTTGGCCATGGGGAGTAACTCCTTGAATGAAAAGGGTGAGCCTACCGGATTCAGGCGGTTATTTCTTGGCAAAGTTCCGTTGGGGTGGTGGGTGGTGGTGGTGTACATATCCGTTGCTGCGGTGATGGCGGCTTATGGTTCCGCTCTTACAGCGGGTCACTTT
>NZ_CP022960.1:5113924-5268455 GCF_002269425.1 Pseudomonas sp. NS1(2017) | reverse complement strand
CCGCTGTAAGAGCGGAACCATAAGTAGCCGTTACCCAAATAACGGATATGTACCCACCCAAAAAAACTGCCCCCCGGCATTCGCGATCAATCCCACTTTTAGCTCAACCCTGAATCAGTTGAACCTGCGATAAAGCCTGCTCCACCACATTCTCCACCGTAAACCCAAACTTCTCCTGCAACTTGGCCAGCGGCGCCGACGCGCCAAAGCTGTTCATCACCACCTTGGCCCCGGTCTGCCCCACATACCGATCCCAACCCAATGGCCCAGCCTGTTCCACCACGACCCGCGCCTTCACCGCTGGCGGCAACACGCTGTCGCGATACGCCTGGTCCTGGTCTTCAAACAACTCCCAACTCGGCATCGAGACCACCCGCGCCGCAATCCCTTCGTTTTCCAACTGTTCATACGCCGCCACGGCCAGGCTGACCTCGCTGCCGGTCGCCAACAGAATCACCTTGGGCTCGTTGGCACTCGCCAACACATAAGCCCCTTTGGCTGCCCCGGACGCCGCCGCATATTTCGTACGATCCAACGTCGGCAACGGCTGGCGCGACAACACCACACAACTCGGCCGATGGGTTTGCGCCAGGGCGACCTTCCACAGTTCCAGGGTTTCATTGGCATCGCCGGGCCGCAGTGTCAGCAACCCCGGTGTGGCGCGCAGTTGCGTGAGGTGCTCGATCGGCTGGTGCGTCGGCCCGTCTTCACCGACGCCAATCGAGTCATGGGTAAACACAAACACCACCGGCAATTCCATGATCGCCGCCAGGCGGATCGGCGGTTTCATATAGTCACTGAACACCAGGAAGGTCGAGGTGTAGGGCCGCAGGTAGGACAGCGCCATGCCATTGGCAATCGCGCCCATGGCGTGTTCACGAATGCCGAAGTGCAGGTTGCGCCCGCTGTAGTCGTCGGCACTGAAACGCTCGGCGCCGTCGAAGGTAAGGTTGGTCTTGGTCGACGGTGACAGGTCTGCCGAGCCGCCGAGCAACCAGGGGATTTGTTGGGCAAACGCATTCAGCACTTCGCCACCGGCTGCGCGGCTGGCGATACCCTTGGGATCGCTGTCGAAGTGCGGCAAATTATCTTGCCAATGCTCGGGCATTTCTCCTGCACGCATGCGGCGCAACTCGTCAGCCAGTTCCGGCTCGTACTGCTCCAACTGCGACAGGTGCTGACTCCAGGTTTCGTACAACGCCTGGCTGCGTTCCAACAGGGCATCACGCAAGACGGTGCGCGCGTCGTCCGGCACCAGAAAACTTGAATCCTGCGGCCAGCCATAAGCAGCCTTGGTCAGACGAATCTCATCATCACCCAATGGCTCGCCATGGGCGGCGGCGGTGTTGTGCTTGTGGGGCGAGCCGTAGCCGATCACGCTGTCGACCACGATCAGCGTCGGCGCTCCTGTGTTCGCCTTGAATGTCTCCAACGCTGCGCTCAGCGCCTGCAAGTCATTGGCGTCAGTCACGTGCAACGTGTGCCAGCCATAGGCCTGGAAGCGCTGGATCACGTCTTCGCTGAACGCCAACTCGGTGTGCCCTTCGATACTGATGGTGTTGTTGTCGTAGATCCAGCACAGGTTCGCAAGCTTCAAATGCCCGGCCATCGACGCGGCTTCGCTGCTGATGCCTTCCATCATGTCGCCGTCACCGCACAGGGTGTAGACGTTGTAGTCGAACAACACCTTGCCATCACGGTTGAAACGCTCGGCCAACCAGCGCTCGGCCATCGCCATGCCGACGCTGTTGGCGCAGCCCTGGCCGAGTGGCCCGGTGGTGGTTTCCACGCCAGTGGTCATGCGGTACTCGGGATGGCCCGGAGTTTTTGAATCGGCCTGCCGGAACTGCTTGATATCGTCCAGGCTGATTGCCGGCTGGCCAGTGCGCTTGCCATGGGCGTCGATTTCCACCACACCCGCCAGGTGCAGCAGCGAATACAGCAACATCGACGCATGCCCCACCGACAACACAAAACGGTCACGGTTGGGCCAGTCGGGATGCTCCGGGTGATAGCGCAGGAAGCGACTCCACAGCGTGTAACCCACCGGCGCCAGGCCCATGGGCGTGCCCGGATGGCCAGAATTGGCCTTCTGCACGGCGTCCATGGCCAGGGTGCGGATGGTGTTGATGCATTGGGTGTCGACAGCGGTGGCGGCATGAGTCATGAAACCGGTCTCCCTCGAATGGCTATCTAGAGTGGAGGGCAGGGCGCCGCAAAGGTTTGATCCAAACACCTGCGCCGCGACGAACGGGGCTGTATTGACCCCGGACATGACAAGACCCCTCGCAATGGTCTAGCTTCTAGGGCGTAAGCCATTGATCAACGTGCGGAGGTACGCCATGCCAGTGAAACACGACCTGTATCAGGACTTGGGGTTGAGCAAGGAAGTCGTTCACGAACGCAGGGCGAGCGACAAACGCCTGGACTCGCTGCTCACTCAATACGATGACGCTGACAAGGAGGTGCTGAAGGCAGAATCGGCAAGCGCCAGCGATGAGGAGGTGGAGAAGCTGAAGAAGAAACGGCTGTTGATCAAAGACGACATTGTGGCGAAGTTGGCATAAGCCAAAAACACACCACCCTGTAGGAGCGAGCTTGCTCGCGAAAAACGTCAACGATAACGCAGCGCTTCTGGTTCATCGCGGCGCTCTTAGGTTTTTCGCGAGCAAGCTCGCTCCTACAGCAGGGGCGGACACATTTGTTCAGAATTGTCTGAAGGACAGGGAGGCTTACACTGCCTATGATGCCCACCGCCCACCCGGCTCTGGGGACTGTTGCGGCGCAAGGATTGCGCTGGTGAGCCGGGTGGGTACTTCATTCAGGCCAGCAGTGCCTGTGTGCACGCATCAATCGAGCGCTGCTGCGTCTCGCCATACAGCTTCAATTCATCGATCGTCCGACGGCCCAGCGCCTTTTCAAATTCGGCCTGGTTCGAATTGGCCGCGTAGTGACTCTGCGCCGCATCCCCCAGGTTCGACTGGAAAATCCCCGCCGCACTCACCGGCAGAAAATCTTCATACACCAAAGGCTCCACATCGATGTGGCCCGCTGCGATCAATGCGTCCAGGGTTCGCGGTTGATCAGCCGCACCACGCGCCGCCAGACCCTGCTCGGTGGTGAAGTAGCGGAAGTAGGCCAGGCCCTGTTCACGCATCTGCGCGTGATCATCCGGGAAGGCCTGGAAGTGCCGTTCCATCAATTCGACATAACGGGTGGCGTTGCCTTCATTGGGAAAAGTGCCCAATTCGTCGCGCGCGGCGTTCAACAACTGGTCGTACAGCGCACGGCCTTTGGGCGTGAGCGCTACGCCGCGTTGTTCGATTTCACCAAAGCGTGCGCTGTGGCTGCCTTGGGCGTCGGTAAAGGCGATGGGTTCGTCCAGGGCCTTGAAGCTGGTCTGGCGCAGCAGGATCGGGCAGCGGCGGCGAGGCGGTCCTTCGATCACGGCTTTTGGCGTGATGCCTTTGCCGGGCATGGCGGCCTGGACCTGGTCGATGTCCAGGGTGCGCGGAGTCAGGTGGTTGATGTGCGGGCCTTTGAAGGCGACCACGTCGGCGATCAAGCGATGCTGGTCGCTCAGTTGCTGGTACTGCGCGCCGGTAACGGTGGCGGTGTGGTGCCAACGGAATGTTTCCAGGGCCTGGCCGATGAACTCATCGGCATCCACGGCGTTGAGGCCGCCGTGCTTTTCCGCTTGTTCGATCAGCGCCAAGGCGCCGGGCGTGAAGATCGAGCGCTTGGCCAGGGCGGTTTCGGCAAAGGCGCGCAGGTCGGGGTTCTCGATCAGTTCCAGGCGCAGCAATGAGGTAAACACGCGAAACGGGCTGGTTTGCAGCGCCTGTTCGTGCACGGCGCGAAACGCGGTGGAGTGCACGGGCACGCCAGCCGGTGTCAGGTCGTAATAGCCCACCGGTTGCATGCCCATCACTGCGAACAGGCGGCTGATGGTCGCCAGTTCCTCAGCCGTGCCCAGGCGGATCGCGCCGTGGCGTTCCATGTCCAGGCGCTGGATTTCGCCGGTGCGTTGCAGCTGCTGCGCCAGCTGCGGCTGGGTGTCGAGCACGTGGGCATTGGTCTCGGCCACCAGCTCCATCAGCGCGCCATACAGGGGAACTTCATCTCGGTACATGTCGGACATGGCCTTGGAAAAGCCCTTGCGGATCTCGTCTGGGCTGACATGTGCGGTACTAGGCATAGAAAAATTCCTGATGGCTATGACGATAGAGGTGGCCTGTGCCTGGATTTTGTTGAGCGCAAGGCGCGCTTGCAAACGAAGAATCCTCAGGACTTCATTCTGCAAATGAATGAGATGACGTGAATATGACAAAAACCAGCCCTTGAGAAATTTCATTTAAGGGCGATTTTCCTAACTAATTCTTCACGGAGTCCGCCCCGGTCGGCATGAAAGAATCGTCACGTTTGCAAGGATGAAAACGCCGTTATGCACACCAGACACATAAAAAAATGTTTAGGGGCTGTCGTTAATGAAAATTTCTACACTGGCGTTGTCGATCACCGCCGCCGTTCTTGCACAACAGGCATTCGCTGATGATTTCGGGCTCGGTTCGCTGGGCACGGGCAACGGTCACAGCGGTTTCCTTGAAGACAGTCACGCGGCCATCAGCTCGCGGACCATGTACTACAGCGCGGATAACCGCTCGGGGACCAACAACGACCTGCGCGAAACCGCAACCGCGCTGCGTTTTGACTACAAATCCGGCTTCACCCAAGGCACCGTCGGCCTGGGGTTTGACGTCATGGCCTTCGGCGCGCTGCGTCTGGACGGTGGCGATGGCCACACGGCGGGCGCGGGCCTGTCGGGCAACGGCAACAGCTTCTTTCCGACCAAAAACAACGGCACTGAACCTGCCGATTCTTTCGGTCGCGCGGCGGGCAACGTGAAGTTCCGCATTTCCCAGACCGAATTGCATGTGGGGGGTGGCTTGGCGCCGGTGTTGCCGATCCTGGTGTCCAACGACAGCCGCGTGGCGCCGCAGACCTTTGACGGCGGCATCCTGACCTCCAACGACATCCCCAACGTCACCTTCACCGGTGGTGAGCTGAACCGCGCTGAAGGCCGTGCCTCCAGCAACTCTACGGGCTTGAGCGTGGCCGGCGGCACCCGCGACAGCGACAGCTTCAAATTTGGTGGGGTGGACTACAAACCGTTTGGCTCTTCCGACAACGTCATCGCGAAAAACCTGACGTTGCAGTACTACTACGCCCAGTTGCAGGACTTCTACAAACAGAACTACTTCGGCCTGGTCCACGTATTGCCGCTGGGCAATGACCAGTCGTTCAAGACCGACCTGCGCTACTTCGACAGCAGCAGCGACGGCAAGAACGGCGAGAGCGGCTATCAGTTCAACAACAACGGTGGCTATGCCAAGCACGCCGGCGAAGTGGACAACAAGACCTACAGCGCGGCCTTCACCTACCAGTTGGGCGGCAGCAGCTTGATGCTCGGCCACATTGGCGTGGGTGACGACGGCGGCTTTGTGTGGGTGAACCAGGGCAGCCTGGCCGATCCGCATGCACAAGGCGCTGGCGGCAGCGACTTCTACCTGTTCACTGACGCCGTGGTCGGCCAATTCTCCCGCGCGGGCGAGCAGGTCAACTTTGGTCAGTACTCGTATGACTTCAAGGCCTACGTGCCGGGCCTGAAGGCGTCCGTGGCTTACCTGGATGGCCGGGACATCAAGTCGAAGGTCGCCGGTGGCCCTGACCAGAAAGAAAACGAAGCCGACTTCCGCCTGGACTACGTCGTGCAGGCCGGTCCTCTGAAAGGTTTTGGTACGACTTTCCGTACCGGCACCTATCACGGCAAGAACACCGGCACCGCCGACCAGGACCAAACCCGCCTGATCTTCAACTACACCTACGCGATCTTCTAAGTCTTCATGTGCACCCGGGCGTCATTGGGCTCTACACTGCCTCTCACCTGGTAGGCAATGGAGGACCCGATGACGGCCACACCCGACAACCGAATACGTGCAACCCTCGAAGGCCAACGCCTGGCGCAGCCGGATGCCGAGCGGTGGCGCGAGTGGGGCCCTTATTTAAGCGAACGCCAATGGGGCACGGTGCGCGAAGACTACAGCGCCGATGGTGACGCCTGGACCTACTTCCCCCATGAACACGCACGCAGTCGCGCCTATCGCTGGGGCGAGGATGGTTTAGCCGGTTTCAGCGACAAGTCCCAACGCTGGTGCTTGGGCCTGGCCCTGTGGAACGAGCGTGACGCGATCCTCAAGGAGCGCCTGTTCGGCCTCAACAACGCCGAAGGCAACCACGGTGAAGACGTCAAGGAGTTGTACTTTTTCGTCGACGGCGTACCGAGCCATGCCTACATGCGCATGCTCTACAAATACCCCCACGCCACCTTTCCCTACGCCGACCTGATCAGCGAAAACGCCCGGCGTGGCCTGGCGGATGCCGAGTACGAGATCCTCGATACCGGGGTGTTCGAAGACAACCGCTACTGCGATGTCAGCGTCGAATATGCCAAGCACCAGCCCGACGACATTTTCATGCGTATCACCGTACACAACCGTTCGGGGCAACCGACGCGTTTGCAGGTGTTGCCCCAGCTGTGGGCGCGTAATGACTGGAGCTGGACCTTCGACGCGCCCAAGCCGCAGTTGATGCGAGACGGTGAACAGGTGCTGGCGCGTCATCATGAATTGGCGGATCGCCATCTCAGTGCCTGGGGCCAGGACGGCGTGGAATGGTTGTTCTGCGAGAACGAAACCAATGTCCCCCGGTTGGATGGGCAGCCGGCACCGGGGCCGTTCAAGGACGGGATCAATGATTACGTAGTCGGCGGTGACCACACTGCGATTCGACGCGACAGCGGGACTAAAGTCGCCGCGCGCTTCATCCTCGACCTGGCAGGCCTGGAAAGCAAAACCCTCTACCTGCGTTTTGCGCCGGTCGACGCGCCGCCAGTCAACGCCCGCAAACTGTTCGAACAACGCCGCCAGGAGGCCGATGACTTCTACGCCGCCTTGCAACGCGGCATCGCCGATGAGGATGCGCGCAATGTGCAGCGTCAGGCCCTGGCCGGGCTGCTGTGGTCCAAGCAGCTCTACTATTTCGACGTGAACCAATGGCTCGACGGCGACCCGGCACAACCTGCGCCGCCGCCCGAGCGCCTGCATATCCGCAATACGCATTGGCGGCACCTGTCGAATTTCGACATCCTTTCCATGCCCGACACCTGGGAATACCCGTGGTACGCCTCGTGGGACCAAGGCTTCCAGGCAGTGGCCATTGCGCTGATCGATCCGGGCTATGCCAAGCAGCAACTGTTGCTGCTGGTGAAAGATCGCTTCATGCACCCCAACGGCCAGTTGCCCGCTTACGAATGGCGCTTCGACGACGCCAACCCGCCGGTGCATGCCTGGGCCAGTTGGCGGGTCTACCAGCAGGACAAGGCGCTGACCGGCGTAGGTGATATGGATTTCCTGGAGCGGATATTCCACAAGCTGCTGCTGAATTTCTCCTGGTGGGTCAACCGTAAAGACGCAGAAGGCCGAAACCTGTTCCAAGGCGGCTTCCTCGGGCTGGACAATATCGCCTTGTTCGACCGCTCGGCCGCGTTGCCAGCGGGTTACCAGTTGGATCAGGCCGACGGCACGGCGTGGGTCGCGGCCTATGCGCTGGACTTGATGCGCATCGCGCTGGAGCTGGCCAAGCGCAACGGGGTGTATGTCGACATCGCAGTGAAGTTTTTCGAGCATTTCCTGTATATCGCCGGCGCCATCAACCGCGTCGACGACAGCGCCGAAGGCCTGTGGGACGAGCAGGACCTGTTCTTCTACGATGTGCTGCATCGCCCCGATGGCCAGAACGAGCCGGTGCGCCTGCGTTCGATCGTCGGGCTGATGCCGCTGTTTGCCGTGCTGGTGCTGGAGCAGCGCGAGCATGAAGGCCTGCAAGGGTTGCGCGAGCGTTTGCTGGGCTTCATGAAGCACCGGCCGGACCTGGCCAAACTGGTCTCGCGCTGGAACGAACCGGGGCAGGGCAATCGCCTGTTGCTGGCGTTGTTGCGCGGTGAGCGCACCAAGGACCTGTTGCGGCGCATGTTGGATGACGACGAGTTCTTGTCGGCCTTTGGCGTGCGCTCCCTGTCCAAGGCGTTTGCCGAACAACCGCTGGCGTTGAAGATGAACGGCAATACCCTGAGTGCGAGTTACCAGCCGGGCGAATCCGACTCGCGGCTGTACGGCGGCAACTCCAACTGGCGCGGGCCGTTGTGGATGCCGGTCAACTACATGCTGATCGAGTCGTTGCGGGAGTTTCACCGCTATTACGCGGACAACTTCTCGGTGGAGTACCCGACCGGCAGTGGTTACCTGTCCTCCCTGGAGGACGTCGCCGACGGCCTCAGTCAGCGCCTGACGCGTCTTTTTCTGCGTGATGAAAATGGCTCACGGCCGTCGATGGCGGGTTACGCCCAGCTGGAAGCAGACCCGGCCAGCCGTGATTTGGTGTTGTTCCACGAGTATTTCCACGGGGAAACCGGACGCGGGCTGGGCGCATCCCATCAGACGGGATGGAGTGCGCTGGTGGCGTTGTTACTGCAGCCGGGTGCTTAAGCCTCCCTATGGCGAGCGGCAGGTCGCTTAGCGCGATGTGCCGATCAACACTGCCTGCTCGCGCTCCGCACTGTTGACGTTAACCGTGCGGGCAACGCTCACGCCATCCCCGTCAAACACACACACCACCCGATCCCTGAATGCCGTTTGCGGGTAGATCCAGGTCATTTCCAGTGTCCTGGCGTCCAACCAGCGGGCACCGGCAACGATCTGCGCGCCGTTGAATTCATAACCGTGATGCAACGCCCGGCCGGGCATGCTGGTCAGGCCGCTGAGCCAGTGATCAACGCCCACTTTCAACGAATGGGTGGCCTGACTGTCGCTGAGTTCGAAGGTCAAGGCATCGCCTGCAAACTCAAACGACAACCGCTGCACGCCCAATCCGTTGTCGGCCATTTCAAACACGCGCTTCCCATTCGCCGGCGCAGCACATAAAGACACTAGCGCAGGTCGCTCGGCCATGCTCGCCAGCCGCTGTTCCAGGCGTGCATCCGCGCCAGGGCTGCCGCCGCGGGTAAACGCCGCCGGGAAATAGGCCTCGACAAACGGCAGGATCGCCGCCGAGTTTTTCATCCCACCCACCAATACCAGCGTCGCGCCATACTCGCGGTACACGGCGGCCATCTGCACAAACACCCCCAGTGCACTGAAGGCCCCGCTGGGTTTCATCATCCAGTGGTAGCCGTAACGACTGTCCGGCCCGCCTTGGGGTTGGGTGGCGGCGCGGACCCAGGCGGCCGGCAGTATTTGCTGCCCATTCCACAGGCCGTCCTGGGCGTGCAGCACTGCCAGTTTCAGCGCCGCCGACACGGGGGCGGTGAGGCCATTGCCGCCGGGGTTCACGCCGTCCGGGCCGATGTCCCAGGTTTCGTTGTGAATATCCAAGGGGATGAACAGGCGCGGCTTGAGATAGTCGTGCAAGGTCTGCCCGGCAACGCGATTGATCAGCGCCGAGAGCATGTAGCTGGCCGCGCTGGTGTAGACGTATTCGGTGCCCGGCGCATAGGCCAGTGGGATCTTGAAGAATTCCGCGATCCAGCTGGTGCTGATGCCGCGCCATACGGAGCCGGACGTATTGCTGGCGTGCCCGGTGCGCATGGTCAGCAGGTGTTCGACGGTCATGTCGGCCAGGCGCGGGTCGGCGTCGGCAGGCACTTCGTCGGGGAAGAAGGTGACCAGGCGATCGTCAAGCTTGAGCAAGCCTTCTTCGATGGCCAGACCGATGGCGCAACCGGTGAAACTCTTGGCCATGGAGTGCAGCACGCGGGGTTCGTTAGGGTCGACCGGCCAGGTCCAGCCTTCGGCGACGACATGGCCATGGCGGTGCAACATGAAGCCATGCAGGTCGAGGCCGGCGGCCTTGACGGCGTCGAGAAACGCGATCAGGCGGTCGGGGTCAACGCCAACACTGCTGGCGCTGGCGCGGGGCAAACCGTCGTAGGAGGTCAGGGGCATGGAAACGCTCGGCAAGAGGGTGGATCAACGGCTGCGGTGCACCAGCCGGGAATAGGAAATCAGCATGCTGGTGAGTTCCTGGCTGACCCCGGTGAGGGGCGCGGAACGACGGCTGATCAGGCACACATCTCGGGGCGCCAGGGGTTCTTCGATGGCGATGGTGGTGAGTGCGCTGGAGAACAGCTTCATCCCCGGCAGCATGCGCGGCTCGATGGTCAGGTAGTCGGTTTCGGAGACGATGTGCAGGGTTTCCAGCAGTGAGTCGGTGGTGATGGCGATCTTCGGCGGCGCCAGGCCTTGGGTGCGGAACAGTTGGACCAGGCGGTTTTCGGCGCCGCCGATCACACCGGTGGAGCGCACGCTGATCCATTGGCAGTCCACCAGTTCCTGCACCGACTTGGCCTGGGCCAGCGGGTGGCCCTTGCGTGCAATGATGCCGGCGTTGGAACTGTAGAGGCGGTCGATGGACAGGTCGATGTCGGTGACGTTCGGCGCCAGTGGGCACAGCACGAAATCCAGGCGGCCATCGCGGACTTTTTCCACCAGGCCCTTGGTGGTGCCGCTGGCCACATGCACCTGGATGCGCGGGAAGCGCTGGGTGAAGTTGCTCAGCACCGGCACCAGCAGTTCGGCCAGGGGTTCGGAGGTCACGCCCAGGTCGATATGGCCTTCGGGTTCGCCTTTCCAGGGTTGCAGGTCGAGCAGGGCGCGTTCGCAGTCGAGGGTGATCGAACGGGCGCGCACCAGGAACACTTCACCGGCCGAGGTCAGGTTGATGCCTTGGTTCGAGCGTTGCAGCAGCACCACGCCGAGTTCTTTTTCCAGGGTCTGGATCGACTGGGTCAGGGTGCTTTGCGCCACGTCCAATTGGCGTGCGGCAGAGCGGAAGCTGCCTTTTTCGACCACGGCACAGAACGCACGAAGGTGGGTGAGAGTCATGAAGGACTGCCTCAGGTTTCAGCATTTAAACCATTGAATGCCCGACAGCTTATCTGATGGCTACAGGTGCGCACAGATCGGTTTGGCCGATCAGGTTCATTATTTTTGAACGCATGCAAACGGCTCCAGGCCCTGATTTTTCGGTAGGCTGGAGTCAAGTCAGGACAGGCTTGGCAAGTGATCGGAAAAGCCGAGCCTGATCACCTGGAGCGTTCTTCTCAAGCTTGCCGCGTGAAGAATAAGATCGGTCCAGGAACATTCGCCAACCGTGAAGGCGACTAAAACAACAACAACTCTCCAGGTGTTCGGCCGTGCCTCTTTTTGGGTCCTGCCAGCGTCCGAACCCCATGCGTAAGGAACATTTAAGGTGCAGTTATCCATGAACAAGACTCTTATCCTGGCAGGCGCCTTGTCTGCGGCGCTGGTGGGCACTGCCCACGCTGAAAGTGTATTGAAGGTGGCGCTCAACGCTGACATCCGCAGCACCGACCCGGGTGTGAACCGCGACACCAACTCCGACGCCGTGATCATGCACATCACCGAGGGGTTGGTAGCCTTCCGCGAAGATGCCACCGTTGGCCCGCTGCTGGCCAAGGACGTGCAGGTGTCCGACGACGGCCTGCGCTACACCTTCCACCTGCGCGACGGGGTGAAGTTCCAGAATGGCAAGGCGTTGACGTCCGCTGACGTGCTGTGGACCTGGAAGCGCTTCCTCGACCCCAAGACCCAGTGGCGCTGCGCCCCTGAATTCGATGGGCATGGCGGTGCGAAGATCGTCGACATGAACGCCCCGGACCCTCTCACCGTGGTGTTCACCCTCGACAAGCCCAACGGCCTGTTCCTGACCAGCACTGCGCTGCCTGAATGTGGCGGCAGCGGCATCCTGTCGGCGGACTCGCTTAACGCCGATGGCAGCTGGAAAGCCCCGGTCGGCACCGGCCCTTTCCAACTGGGCGAGTGGAAGCCTGGCCAATACGTCGAGTTGCTGCGCAACCCCAACTACACCCCGCGCGACGAAAAAGAGCCGGACGGTTACACCGGCAACAAGTCCACCAGTCTGGACCGCGTGCGCCTGCTGGTGATCCCGGACCCGGCCGCCGCCAAAGCCGCGTTGTTGTCGAAAAACGTCGACCTGCTGATTGATGTCACCCCGCTGGACGCTACTGAACTGGCCGCCCATTCCGGTGTGCGTGTGACCTCCAGCGGTACCATGTCGGTGAATGCCTTGCTGTTCCAGACCCGTGATCCGCTGCTTAAAGATGTGCGTTTGCGCCAGGCCATCGCCCATGCCCTGGATTCGGCGCAAATCGTCGAGGCGCTCACCGGCGGTCGCTCCAAGGCCAACAACTCGATGGTTGCCAGCGGCAGCCATTACCACACCGCCGTCGAAGACCAGGGCTTCACCTTCGACCCGGCCAAGACTGCGCAACTGCTGCGCGAAGCCGGCTACAAGGGCGAGCCGATCAAGCTGATCGTCAACAAGCGTTACGCGGCGATCTTCGACATGGGCGTGTTCGTGCAGGCCATGGCCAAGGCCAGTGGCATCAACCTGGAGCTGGAAACCCTGGAGTGGGGCACGCAGTTGGAGCGCTACCAGAGCGGCAACTACCAGATGATGGCGTTCCCGTATTCCGAGCGCCTCGACCCGGCCTTGAGTTTCGACTCGATGACCGGCGACAAGGACAAGGAGTCACGCAAGGTCTGGGACAACCCCCAGGCCCGCGAGTGGCTGCGTGAAGCCCAGCGCGAAGGTGACATCAGCAAGCGCCAGGCGCTGTTCGATCAACTGCACCAGCAGATGATCAAGGACGTGCCAATGATCCCGATGTACAACGGCAACGCGATTGCCGCCAGCCGTGACTACGTCAAGGGCCTGCGCACCTGGCCTGTGTCCAAGCCGCGCCTGTGGACCGTCAGCGTCCCCGCCACCGGGAGTAATTGAGGATGTTCCGGTTTATCTCTCAACGCCTGGCGATGTCGGTGCCGACCTTGCTGCTGATATCGCTGATGGTGTTCGCGATCATCCGCCTGGTGCCGGGTGATCCCGCGTTGTTGATGCTTGGCGACATGGCTGATGCCCACAGCCTGGAGGTGGCGCGCGCGTCCCTGGGGCTGGACCAGCCGTTGCCGGTGCAGTTTGTGATCTGGCTCAAGGCGGTGCTCAGCGGCGACCTTGGGCATTCGATCACCACCAATGAGGCCGTGTTGCCGCTAATCCTGGATCGGTTCCAGATGAGTGCCGGGATTGTCTTGGTGTCGGTGTTGTTGGCGGCCTTGATTGCGGTGCCGGCGGGTTTGCTGTCGGCGTGGAAGCAGGACAGCGCGCTGGACTTCGGCGTGGTATCGACGGCGACGCTGTTGCTGTCGATCCCCAGCTTCTGGCTCGGCCTGCTGTTGCTGTATGCGTTTGGCATCAAGCTCGGCTGGTTGCCGGTGGTGGGTTACGTGTCGTTCGGCCAATCACCGTGGCAAGCCTTGAGTTTCATTGTGCTGCCGATTGTCACCCTGACCTTGGTGGAGCTGGGTGCGATCACGCGGATGGCACGGGCCAGTGCCATCGAAGTGCTGCGCCTGGAGTACATCACCCATGCCCGCGCCAAGGGCCTGTCGGAGCGGGCGGTGTTGTGGCGCCATGCGTTGCGCAACTCGTTTGCACCGACCCTGACCCTGATCGGCCTGATCCTTGGCAACCTGCTCAGCGGCATTGCCGTGCTGGAAACCGTGTTCACCCTGCCGGGTATCGGCCGGCTGATGGTCGACGCCATCTACGCCCGGGACTACCCGGTGCTGCAAGGCTGCCTGCTGCTGGTGACCTTTGTCTATGTGCTGGTCAACCTGTTGGTGGACCTGCTGTACCCGCTCTTCGACCCCAGGGTTAAGTTATGAATAAGCCACTTCCTGCTGCACCCGAGGTGCTGTTGCCTGCACCGGTGCGTGCCCCCAGGGCCTGGCGCGTGCCGCCGTTGAACGCGCTGATCGGTGCGTTCCTGTTGGGCTTGCTGTTGATCATGGCCGCGCTCGGCCTGGTGTGGACGCCCCACGACCCGCTGGCGCTGAACTTGCTGGCGCGGTTGCAGGCCCCGACCGCTGCGCACTGGCTGGGCACGGATGAATATGGCCGCGATGTGTTGAGTCGCCTGATGATCGGCGCGCACACCAGTCTGTGGGTGAGTGTGCTGACGGTGAGCATGGCGATTATCGCCGGTACGTTTCTCGGCTTGCTGGCCGGTTTCCTGCGCGGCTGGGTCGACCGTGGCCTGATGATGGTCAATGACGCGTTGTTGGCATTCCCAGGGATTTTGCTGGCGCTGGGCCTGATGGCGATCATCGGCCCGAGCCTGTACGGCATCGTCTTCGCCCTGAGCCTGGCCTATACGCCTTCAGTGGTGCGGGTGGTGCGCGGCACTGTGCTGTCGCTGCGGGAGAAGGAGTTTGTCGAAGCTTCACGGGTGATCGGCAATTCCGAGCTGTACACCATGCTGCGCCACATCGCGCCGAACTGCGTGGCGCCGGTGTGTGTGTTGGCCACCAGCATGTTCGGCTGGGCGATTCTCGCGGAAAGCTCGCTGAGCTTCCTCGGCCTGGGCGTACCGCCACCGGCGGCGACCTGGGGCAACATGCTCGCGGCCAGTCGGCCGTACATCGCCACGGCCAGTTGGCTGGGGCTGTTTCCCGGTGTCTGCATCGCCATGGCGTTGTTGGCGTTCAACCTGTGTGGCGACGCGTTGCGTGACCGCCTTGATCCACGGATGAGTAAATGAGCATGACTGACGTATTACTGGCAGTCGATCACCTGAAAATCCGCATCGGCGCCCACGGCCCGCTGGCGGTCAATGACCTGAGCTTCACCATCGCCCCCGGCGAAATCGTCGCCTTGGTGGGCGAGTCCGGCAGCGGCAAGACCATGGCCGCCCGCGCCGCCATCGGCCTGTTGCCGCCACCGCTGGAACACTGTGGCGGTCAGGTCCGCTTCCAGGGCCATGACCTCAACAGCCTCAAGCCCGAGCAACTGCGCGAGCTGCGTGGGGCCAAGATCGGCATGGTGTTTCAGGAACCGATGGTCTCGTTGAACCCGTCCATGAGCATCGGCGAGCAAATGGCCGAGGGCCTGCGCCTGCACACCAAACTGACGGATGCGCAGATCCGCGAACGCAGCCTGGAGATGCTCGGCCATATCGGCATCAAGGACGCCGAGCGTTGCCTGACGGCGTTCCCCCACGAGTTCTCCGGCGGCATGCGCCAACGCATCATGCTTGCCTCGGTGATGCTGTTACGCCCGGCGCTGCTGATTGCCGATGAACCCACCACCGCGCTGGATTGCCTGGCGCAGCTGGACGTGTTGAAGCTGATGCTCGACCTCACCCGCGAGCAGGGCACGGCGATTCTGTTCATCAGCCATGACCTGTCCCTGGTGGCGCGCTACGCCCACAAGGTGGTGGTGATGCGCGAAGGCCGCGCGGTGGAGCAGGGCACCATCGAACAGATTCTGCTGGCGCCCAAGGCCGAGTACACCCGGCAGTTGCTGGAGGCCTTGCCACGTCGCGGGGTACTGGCGGACTTGCCCCAGGCCGACGGCCCGCTGCTGACGGTCAAGGACGTGTGCATCGAGCATCCTGGCCCGCGCAGCCTGTGGGGTCGCACCGCGTTCAAACGCGTGGTGCATTCGGCCAACCTCAGCATTGCACCGGGGGAAACCCTGGCGCTGGTGGGCGGCAGCGGTTCAGGCAAGACCACCCTCGGCCGCGCCATTGTCGGCCTGAACAAGGCCTGTGCCGGCGCTATCGAGTTTGAAGGCGTGGACATCCTCAAGTCCGGCAACCGCGAACATCGCCTGCAATGCCAGATGATTTTCCAGGACCCGTACTCGTCCCTCGATCCGCGCATGAAAATCGGCGACATCCTTGCCGAACCGTTGCGCCATGTGCCCGGCATGAGTGCCGAGCAGAAACGTGAACGGGTCACCAAGACCCTGCTGGACATCGGTTTGGCCGAGCAGTTTGTCGACCGCTTCCCGCACCAGCTCTCCGGTGGCCAGCGCCAGCGTGTCGCGATTGGCCGCGCACTGGTGCGTCATCCTCGATTGGTGATTGCCGACGAGCCGATTTCGGCGTTGGACATGACCATCCAGAAGCAGATTCTGGAGCTGTTCGAACGCCTGCAGGCGCAATACGGCTTTGCCTGCCTGTTCATCTCCCACGACCTGGCGGCGGTGGAACGCATCGCCCACCGAGTGGCGGTGATGAGCGAGGGCCGGGTGGTGGAAATGGGCGCCCGCGATGAGATCTTCGACCGCCCGCAACACCCTTACACCCGCAAGTTGCTGGCCGCTGCCAGCCCCTTGGAGAAGCTTGAAAACGGTGGCTACCGCATCCGCCAGGGCCCCGTACCGCTAGTGCTGTAACCCAGGACTGACTTTGCCCGCCGCGCAAATCCCGGATTTGCGCGAACGGCGAAGCCATGCCCGAAGAACAATAAAAACACCCCAACCCCCACACTGCCAGGAGCTAAAAAAATGAAAAAATCCCTGACTCAACTCATCACCGGCGTAGGTGTCGTGAGCAGCGGGATGATCCCGTTCGCCGCCCATGCCGACTTCATCAAGGACAGCAGCGGCACGCTGGAATTGAAGAACTACTACTTCAACCGTGACTACCGTGAAGAGGCCAGCCAATCGGTGCGTGCCGAATGGGCCCAAGGCTTTTTGCTGGGGATCAAGTCGGGCTTTACCGACGGTACCGTGGGCTTTGGCCTGGATGCCATCGGCATGCTTGGCGTGAAACTCGACTCCAGCCCGGACAAGTCCGGCACCGGCTTGCTGCAGCGCGACAGTGACAAGCGCGCTTCCGACAGCTATTCCAAACTGGGCGTGACCGCCAAGGCCCGCTTGGCCAAGAGCGAGCTGCGCGTGGGCTACCTGGTGCCGGATCTGCCGACCCTGCAACCCAACACCAGCCGCCTGTTCCCGCAATCCTTCAGCGGTACGCAACTGGTGTCCAACGACATCAGCAACCTCAAGATCAGCCTCGGCCAACTGGACCAGGCCAAGGATCGCGACTCCACCAACTACGAAGACATGAAGCTGACCACCATCAGCAAGGTCTACAAAAGCACGGCCCTGAGCGACCAGTTTCGCTTCGCCGGCGGTGATTACTCGCTGACGCCCAACACCTTGCTCAGCTACCACTATGCCGAGCTGGACAGCATCTACCACCAGCAATATGGCGGCTTCAAGAACAGCTTTGGCCTGGGGCCGGGCAACCTGAAGACCGACGTGCGCTACTTCAAGGCCGACAAGGACGGTGCGGGCCTGGCGGGTAACGTCGACAACCGTGCCTTGAGTACACGCCTGACCTACCAGTACGGCGGTCACAGCATCGGCGGCGGCTTCCAGCAGCAGTACGGCACCACGCCGTTCACCTACCTCGATGGCTCCATCAGCTACCTGTTCACCGAATACCAGTTCACCAACTTCACCCAGACCAAGGAGCGCGCCTGGCATGCGCGCTACGACTACAACTTTGCCGACCTGGGCCTGCCGGGCCTGTTGTTCGGCATCAAATACGCCAAGGGTGATTCGGCTGAGGTGATCGGCTTCAACGGCGAAGGCCGTGAATGGGAGCGCGACCTGGACATCAGCTACGTGGTGCAGACCGGCCCGTTCAAGGGCGTGTCGATGCGCTGGCGCAACGCCCTGGCCAAGGGCAACTTCTACAACGACGTCAACGAAAACCGCGTGCTGCTGGGCTACACCCTGGCGCTCTGGTAGCCACAGGCGGGGCGGCCTGGGCTGATCGGTTTTGCAGATCAAGATAGCCCCGGCCGCCCTTACAGGCGATCACCCGGTCTCGTTAGTATTTTCTCAAGTTCTGTCACTCGAATATCGAGACTTCTGCGTTATGAAACTTAAACAACACCCCTTGCTGCAAGCGACACAAGGCACCCACCGATACGTGGAAAGTGAGCATTACGGTGCAGTGGGTGCCGGTCGGAAAATCTATATCCAGGCGGCGCTGCATGCCGATGAAACCCCGGCGATGCTGGTGGCTGCGCACCTGCGCCAGCAACTGGCGGCGTTGGAAAATGCCGACCGCCTCAACGCGCAGATCGTGCTGGTGGCCGTGGCCAACCCGGCCGGCCTGGGCCAATACATCCTGGGTGCGCCCAGTGGCCGTTTTGAACTGGGCAGCGGGCGCAACTATAACCGTGGATTCCCGGTGCCTTTTCAGGCCATTGCCGAGAAAGTCGAGCACCGGCTCGGCCAGGACATCGACGTCAACCGCACGCTGATCCGCCAGGCCTGGGGTGAATGCCTGCGCGCCGCCCAGCCGATGGATGAGTACCAGTCGCTGCAACAGACCCTGATGCTGCTGGCCCACGATGCCGACATCGTGCTCGACCTGCATTGCTCCCGCGAAGCGGCAATGCACCTCTACACCGGTGAGTCAGTGTGGCCGACCATCGAGCCATTGGCCCGTTACATCGGCGCCGAAGCGACCTTGCTGGCGACCGACTCCCAGGCCAATTCCTTTGACGAAGCGCTGTACTTGCTGTGGGTCAACTTGCGCGAGCGTTTTGGCGCGCGTTTCCCGATCCCGGACAGCAGCATCGCAGTGACGGTCGAGCACCGTGGCCAGCGTGATGTGTCCTACGAACTGGCGGACCACGACGCCACTGCGATCATCGATTACCTGACCCACCTCGGCGCCATCGATGGTACCCCGCGCTCTTTGCCGACGCTGCGCAGCCCGGCCACGCCGCTGGCGGGCAGCGAGCAGTTCTACGCACCGAGTGCCGGGGTGCTGGTGCACCGTGCGGCGGTGGGCAGCCGGATCGAAGCAGGGCAGGCGCTGTTCGATATCGTCGACCCCCACAGCGGCAAGACCATTACGGTCAACAGTCACAACACCGGTGTGCTGTACATGCGCCGTGATGTGCGGTTTGTGAAACCGGGGGACCCGTTGGGTCGTGTCTCCGGAGCTACACCGATTCGCAGCGGCAAGCTGCTCAGCGCTTGATCCGATATCTACTAGGCAGGACTCTCCATGCACTCCAACCCGGCAATCACCCTCGAAAACCAATTCTGCGCCCATAACTATTCGCCACTGCCGGTGGTCATCGTCAAGGGCGAGGGCGTCTGGGCCATTGGCGATGACGGCAAGCGCTACCTGGACATGATGTCGGCTTATTCCGCCGTCAGCCACGGCCATGTGCACCCGCGCATCCGCGCCGCCGCCGTGGCGCAGATCGACAAGATCAGCGTGGTATCCCGGGCGTTCTACAGTGAGCCGTTGGGCAACTTCCTCAAGGCGCTGTGCCGCATCAGTGGCTTCGATTCCGCGCTGCCGATGAACAGTGGCGCCGAAGCCGTTGAGACCGCGATCAAGGCGGCCCGTCGCTGGGGCTATCGGGTCAAGGGCATCGCCGCGAACCAGGCAAAGATCGTCGTGGCCGACAACAACTTTCACGGGCGCACCTCAACCATCGTCGGTTTCTCGTCCGAGCCGGACTACAAGGCCGACTTCGGCCCGTTCTGCAACGGCTTTACCGAGGCACGCTTTGGCGATATCGAGAGTTTCCGCCAGGCAATCACGGCTGACACTTGCGCGGTGTTGATCGAGCCGATCCAGGGTGAAGCGGGTATTCGTGTGCCGCCAGCCGGTTTCCTACGCGAGCTGCGCACCTTGTGCGATGAGACCAACACCTTGCTGATCCTCGATGAGATCCAGTCGGGCCTGGGCCGCACCGGCAAGTGGTTTGCCTTCCAGCACGAAGGCATTCGCCCGGATGCGTTGATCCTGGGTAAAGCGCTGGGTGGCGGGATCATGCCGGTGTCGGCGTTTTTGGCGGATCACTCGATCATGGATCTGTTTGATGCCGGCAGCCACGGCTCGACCTTCGGCGGCAATCCGCTGGCCGCCGCCATTGGCCTGGAAGCCTTGAACGTGCTGGAGGACGAAGGCTTGATCGACAACAGCGCGCAGCTCGGCCATTACCTGGTGGAACGTCTCCAGGCCATGAACTCCCCGGCGATTAGCGAGATTCGCGGGCGTGGGCTGTGGGTCGGTGTGGAGCTGGACCGCGACGCGCGGCCAATCTGCGAAGCGTTGCTTGTCGAAGGTTTGCTGACCAAGGAAACCCATGAAAACGTGCTGCGCATCGCGCCGCCGTTGTCCATCACCCGCGACGAACTGGATTGGGGCCTGGCGCGTATCGAACGGGTCTTCGCGCAACTATGAGTGACTTTCTCAACCATTTGCACATCGACGGCCAACGTTACGCCTACATCGACCTGCATAAGCTGCTGACACCTGCGCAATTGCACCGGCTGCCGTATTCGCTGCGCATCCTGCTGGAAAACATCGCCCGTTGTGCCCCGGCCTCATTACCTGCCGTGCTTTCGCGCGCCACGGGACAGGGGCCTGATTGTGAGGTGCCATTTCAGCCCAATCGCCTGATGTTCCACGACACCACGTGCCTGCCGGCGCTGGCGGACTTTGCCGGCATGCGCGATGTGGTGGCGGAACTCGGCGGTGACCCGACGGCGGTGAACCCGGCGATTCCGGCGGTGCTGACCATCGACCATTCGGTGATTGTCGAGCACTACGCCGAAGCGGGGGCGGTGGAAGCCAACCTGGACATCGACTTTCGCCGCAACAGCGAGCGCTACCGTTTTATCAAGTGGGCCCAGGCCAGCCTGGACAACTTCAAGGTGATCCCGCCAGGTACGGGGATCATCCACCAGATGAACATGGAGTCCATCGCGCAGGTGGTGTGGGAAAGTCCCGCTGCTGACGGCGGTGTGCTGCTGCACCCCGATTGCATGGTCGCCACCGACAGCCATACGCCGATGATCAACGCGATCGGTGTGTTGGGCTGGGGCGTGGGCGGGCTGGAAGGGCAGGCGGCAATGCTGGGCGAGCCGGTGCCGATTCCGTTCCCGCAGGTGGTGGGGATTCGCGTGAACAACGCCTTGCGTCCCGGCGTGACGGCGACGGACCTGGCGTTGACCGTGACCGAGTTGCTGCGTCAACGCAGCATGGTCGGCAAGTTTGTCGAGTTCACCGGGCCGGGGTTGGTGTCGTTGAGTTGGGCGGCGCGAGGCACGGTGGCGAACATGGCGCCAGAGTATGGCGCGACCGTGGTGTTTTTCCCGTTTGATGACGAAACCTTGTCTTACCTTGAATTGAGCGCGCGCCCGGCGGCGCTGCTGGCCAAGGTCTCGGCCTATATGGCGGCGCAGTCGTTGTGGCGCCAGGAAGGGGAACCCGAGCCGCAGTTCGATGAATTGATCGAGCTGGACCTGGCGCAGGTGGAACCGAGTGTGGCCGGGCCGCATCAGCCCCATCAGCGTCAGTCGCTGGCGGGGGCTAGTGCCTCGTTTCATCAGCATGTGCAAGGCGAGGCCGGGCAGCCGTTTTTAGAGCCATCGTTTAATGCGCCGCTGACCCACGGCGCGGTGGTGATGTCGGCGATCACCAGTTGCACCAACACTGCCAACCCGGCGCAGATGATCCAGGCCGGGTTACTGGCGCGTAATGCAAGGGCACGTGGCGTGGGGCGCAGGCCGTGGGTGAAGACCTCACTGTCGCCGGGCTCGCGGGTGGTCGCGGACTATCTGGAAGCAGCAGGTTTGCTGAAGGATTTTGCTGCGCTGGGTTTCGACTTGGCGGGTTTTGGGTGCATGACCTGCATCGGTAACTCTGGCAGCCTGGAAGCGCATGTGGAGACCTTCGCCGAGCAGGGCCTCAGGGGCGTGGTGGTGCTGTCGGGTAATCGCAATTTCGAGGGGCGGGTCAACCCGAAAGTCCCGGCCGGCTACCTGGCATCGCCCGCGCTGTGCGTGGCGTATGCGATTGCCGGGAGCATCGACATAGACCTGTCCAGCCAGCCACTGGCACTGGATACACAGGGCAGGCCGGTGTACCTGCATGAGCTGATGCCCAGCGACGCCGAGGTGTCGGCGCAAGTCTCTGAAGTGGTACGGCCGGCGTTGTTCCAGCAACGCAGTGAACTGCTCTGGCAAGGCACGCCTCACTGGCAGGCGCTGGAAGCCGATGGCAGCGTGCAGTTTGCCTGGCATCCCGACTCCACCTACCTGCGCCGCCCGCAGTACCTGGCGGATGTTCAGGCGTTGCCGGTGACGCGCTTATCGGTGCGCAACGCCAGGGTATTGGTGGTGCTGGGCGACAACGTCACCACCGACCATATCTCGCCAGCGGGTACCATCCCGGCGCAGAGCCTGGCCGGTGCCTGGCTGCGTGAAAGGGGCGAGGCCGAGGCGGATTTCAACCAGTACTCGACCCGGCGCAGCAACCACGAGGTGATGGTGCGTGGCGCCTTTACCAACCCGCGCCTGAACAACCTGTTGGACCCGACGCAAGCGCCGCGCCAAGGCGTGTGGGCGTGGAACGCCGACCATACGGACTATCAGCCGCTGTACCTGGCTGCGCAAAGCTACGTGGGTACGCCTACGGTGCTGTTTGCCGGGATCAACTACGGCGCTGGCTCCAGCCGCGATTGGGCGGCCAAGGTCCTCAGTCTGCTAGGTATCAAGGCGGTGGTGGCGCGCAGTATCGAGCGTATTCATCGCAGCAACCTGATCGGCATGGGGGTGTTGCCGTTGGTATTCAACGAGGGGCAGACAGTGCAGGAATTGGCGCTGGAGGGCAGCGAGCGCCTGACTTTCCTCGGCCTGGATAACCTGCAGGTGGGCGAAAACCCGATCACCCTGCAGATCGATCGCGCCGACGGTGGTCTCACTCAATGCAGTCTGGTGTTGCGCCTCGACTCGCTGCAAGAGCTTGGTTACCTTGTGCACGGCGGCGTGCTGCCGTTTGTGATCCGCAAGACCGTGCAACGGACCCGCCAAGGAGCGCTTGATGATTGACCCCCGCGTACTGCAACAATTGGCCCCCGATGGCGTGCTGCGCGCCGCCATCAACTTCGGCAACCCGGTGCTGGCGCAACGTGGTACGAACGGAGAGCCCCAGGGTGTTTCCGTGGCGCTGGCCAAGTCGCTGGCTGCAGAGCTGGGTGTAGAGTTGCAGCTCATCACGTTTGAGGCGGCGGGTAAGGTCTTCGCGGCCTTGGCCGAGGACGTCTGGCGCGTGGCGTTCCTGGCTATCGAGCCGGTGCGTGAAAAGGAAATCGCCTTCAGCGCGCCGTATGTAGCGATCAAGGGCACGTATCTGGTGGCGGCGGACTCACCTTTTACGCACGTCGCACAACTGGATGCGCCGGGCCGACGCATCGCCGTCGGTCAGGGCGCGGCCTACGATCTGTACTTGAGCCGAACGGTCGAGCATGCCGAATTGGTACGCGCGCCGACCTCGGCCGCAGCGGTGGATTGGTTTATCGAACAAGGTTTGGATGCGGCGGCAGGGGTGCGGGACTTCCTGCAAACCCAGGTCACCGCGCAAAGCCGCTTGGTGCAGGACGATTTCATGACCATCCGCCAAGCCATGGCCGTACCGGTGGCGCACGCAGCCGCTGCCGCGTTCGTCAGGTCCTTTGTCGAACGGCAGAAAGAGAATGGCGGGGTGAAACGAGGTCTGTTGGCCAGTGGCCAAAGCGCTGAACTACAGGCGACGTAGAAAGGATTTAACGATGTGTCGGGTGGCGTCGGTGGTGTCCAGATCATCCATGGCGCCATAGGGGTGCCACTGGCAATCGATTATTTCATTGCAAGGTTTTGCATCGGCGATGTTCACCACCGACGCTTCGAACACGTGATGGACAGTGTCGCGGGCTTTCAACTCCTGCAAGTACAACAAGCCGTCCACGTTCAATCCGGTTTCTTCTTCCAGCTCCCGCTCAGCCGCGCCAACCGGTCGCTCATTGCGTTCGACCTTGCCGCCCGGCAGCGCCCATTTCGATCTGGCCTTGCGCACGAAGAGGATATGCCCCTCGTGTTCGCAAATGACCGTGGCCCTTATTTTCATCGTCTGTGCCCCGCAGCGGGATGAGTGTCATAAAAGTGTAATGCAATTGTCATGCTAAGTGGTTATGGCGCTGACGTGTGGGGATGTGGATACTGCCCGATTGATCAAAACGCACGAGGAGAGCAGATGAGCACCGTACGCTGGGGCATGATCGGCTGTGGCAGTGTCACTGAATTGAAGAGTGGACCCGCTTTCTACAAAGCGCCAGGTTCTGCGCTGGTGGCCGTGATGGGGCGCCGTGAAGACGCGGTGCGCGATTATGCGACACGCCACGGTATTGCCCGCTTCTACACCGACGCCCAGGCCCTGATCAACGATCCCGAAGTGGATGCGGTGTATATCGCCACGCCACCCGACAGCCACCTCGAGTACAGCCTGATGGTGGCCGCCGCGGGCAAGCACTGCTGTGTCGAAAAGCCGATGGCGTTGAATGCCGAGCAAAGCGCATTGATGCAGCGCACCTTCGAGCGTGCCGGCCTGCACCTGTTTGTCTCGTATTACCGCCGCTCGCTGCCGCGTTTCCAGCAGGTGCGTCAGTGGCTGCAAGACGGGCGTATCGGCAAACTGCGCCACCTGACCTGGACCCTGTGCAAGCCACCGGGCGCCGACGATGCCAGTGTCGCCAATTGGCGCACCGACCCGCTCATCGCCGGTGGTGGTTATTTTGCCGACTTGGCCAGCCACGGGTTTGACCTGTTCCAGTACCTGGCCGGGGATATCGTCGAGGTCTCGGGCTTCACCGCGCGACAGGCCGGGCGCTACGCCGCCGAAGATGCGGTGACCGCCTGCTGGACGTTCGCGTCCGGTGCGTTGGGCATGGGCTGCTGGAACTTTGTCGCCGACCGCCGCGAAGACAAGGTCGAGCTGATCGGCAGCAAGGGGCGTATCACTTTTGCCGTATTCGACGACCAGCCACTGCGCCTTGAAGGCGAGGTGGACGAGGTGCTGGAGGTGCCTTGCCACGCGCATATCCAGTGGCATCATGTGCTGGCAATGAATGCCCATATTCGCGGGGAAGCCGAACACCCTTCCCAAGCGATCGAGGCGTTGAAGACCGATCGGATCCTCGACAAGGTGCTACAACGTAACCCCCATCATCCTGGGTAGCTGCGATAGGGCTCTGTTTTTTCGAGGAATAGACGGATGAAATACTGGATGATGGTGTGGCTGGTCATAGCCACCAGTGCAATGGCTGCGCCACGTGAGCAACGCCCGGCAGGGGACTTTGATTTTTATGTGTTGTCGCTGTCGTGGTCGCCCACGTTCTGCTTGACGCACCCGAACAATGAGCAATGCACAGGTAAAGGCTACGGCTTTGTATTGCACGGGTTATGGCCGCAGTACGCCCGTGGCGGGTGGCCGGCGTCGTGCGACCCGCAATCGCGGTTGTCGGCCGACGACATGGCCAAGGGCGCGCTGATGTTTCCCACACAGGCATTGCTCAAGCATGAGTGGGCCAAACACGGCACGTGCAGCGGCTTGGGGCCCGCGCGTTACCTGGAAGCAACCGACGCAGCGCTGGCCACGGTGCAGATTCCGCAGCAACTGCAGCCGTTCAATGTGCCCAGTTACCTTGAGGCACAGGACATCGAACGCCTGTTCCGCCAGGCCAACCCAGCCATGGGCGATCACAGTGTGGCGGTGATCTGCAAGGGCAAGGTGCTGTCCGAAGTGCGGGTGTGCCTGAGCAAGGAACTGCGCTTTGCCGGCTGCCCCAAAAGTGTGAAGACCCAGTGTCGCGGCGGTGATATTCGCATTCCGGTTCAGCGCTGATCCGGCGTCTGTTGCGCGTGCAATGCGATGGTCGCGGCGGCGTTGGCTGTTGACGCACCGGCGCGATCAGCGAGGTAACGTGCTGGCGGCTGGCCTACCGCCTTGCGGAACATGGTGATGAAGCCGCTGGCGTTCTCATAGCCCAGGTCCAGGGCGACCCGCTGCACACTGTCGCCCTTGGCCAGGCGTTGCAGTGACAGGATTACATGCAACTGCCGGCGCCAACGCCCGAAACTCAGGCCAAATTCTTCCAGCAACAGGCGGGTCATGCTGCGCTCGCTCATGCCGATGCGCACGGCCCACTGGCCGAGGGTGGCCTTGTCGCTGGGGGCGGCCAGTAGGCTGTCGGCCAGGCGCCGCAAGCGCGGGTCCTGAGGCATCGGCAGGTGCAGGTCCTCGATGGGCGCCTGGGCCAGTTCGTCCAGCAGCGTGCGGATCAGACGGCCCTGCGCGCCGTCCTCTTCGTACAACGGCGGGAAGCTTACGGCTTTGCTGATCAGTTCATGCAACAGGCCGGACACCGACAGCGTGCAGCATTGCGGGGGCAGGGCGCCGGCGGCGTCCGGGTCGATCAACAGGCAATACACCTGCGCTTGGCCGGAACCGCGTGCTGCGTGGGACAGGCCGCCGGGAATCCACAGCGCGCACTGGGGCGGCACGATCCAGATGCCGGCCTCGATCTGGCAATGTATCACCCCGCGCAGGGTGTACATCAACTGGCCCTTGCGATGGGAATGCGGTGCATGCTCCCAGCTCTCGGACGTGCTGGTGGCACTCACGGCGATCACGGCACGCGGGAGCAGGTCGGCGTCCTTTACTCTGGAGGGGTCACGTTGGTCGAGGCGGTGGTGTTGCATGGCGACTTTACGCTTGGCTGAATTGCGAAACATTCTGGCTATTCTGTGCAATGCCGTCTAGTGGGGTGGTCGTTATAGTGAGATCCATTCTCAACAAGGAGATTTGCCATGCGACTCGACAGCTCAACATTCCCAGTGGTGAAAATCGTCTTCGACGCGCCCAACGAGGGCGGGCCGGAGGAGGCCTTCCTGACCTTCGAAAGCCTGCTGGCCCGCCAGCAACCCTTCCTGTTGCTGCACGAGAAATCCGTGGATGAGAACAACCACGAACACTCTCATGAAGAGCGCAAGCAAGCGTCGATCTGGATGAAGAAAAACAAGCAGGCGCTGCGCACCTACGTCAAAGGCATGATCCAGGTCGAGCCCAGCGCCGCACAACGCCTGGCGCTGAAGCCGTTTGCCGTGATGTTCGGCAAGGCCTGGGGCTACCCGCTGCTGGTGGTGGAGTCCAAGGATCGCGCCTGGGCGCTGGCGCGAGATGTGCTGGACGAGCAGGTGTCGGATGTGGCGCATTTCTAAGCGCTGGCCCGCTTGTAGGCACCGGCTGCCGGCGATAGGCCCTCAAGATTTGCATCGCACCTGGGGACGCCATCGCCGGCAAGCCGGCTCCTACAGGGGGTATCGGTCAATCGATGCAGATCGCCCGCCCCAGCTTGCCTTTCTCCACTGTCGCCGAGCAGCCGAAGTGGCTGTTATCCACTTGGCAGGTGCCGCTGATCGGTGTAGTGCCTGTTTGCGTGGTCACGCTGGTCTGGCACTCAC
The DNA here is from genome assembly GCF_002269425.1 of Pseudomonas sp. NS1(2017). Classification (NCBI taxonomy): domain Bacteria; kingdom Pseudomonadati; phylum Pseudomonadota; class Gammaproteobacteria; order Pseudomonadales; family Pseudomonadaceae; genus Pseudomonas; species Pseudomonas sp. NS1(2017). The sequence goes on along the minus strand of NZ_CP022960.1, from coordinate 5,241,125 downwards.
CCTCGCACTGGCTCGAATCGGTACATGCCTTGCCCGCGTCCTTGTACGGCGTGATGCACTTCCAGCTCTGCAACTTGCCGACTTGCTTCATGGTGCCGCCGCCGGCCAGGCACGTCGACGCAGCGGAGTCTTGGGCGGGTGGCGTGGTGGACGCGGTCGTGGTGCAAGCCGATACCAACAGCAGGGCGGCCAGGCCGATCATCAATTTCATGCAAAAATCCTCGTGGAGTAAGCGCAACGGTGCAGTGTACGGGCATTTGGACTACTTTGATTGACGAGCGATCCCTATCCGGTACCTGCCATGCGCACGTTATGGAAACGCTATATGGCGTTGTTGGAAAACGATCTGAGCACGCAGATCTTCGACAACGTGAAAAACCTGCTGGTGTGTGCACTGTTGTTTGCAGCGGGGACCAATACGTTGCTTGGGCAGCGTGACTTGTTTATCGGGGTGTTCGCCTCCAGCGTGGCCGGCTGGGGCCTGATCATCCTGTCGACGCTGCTCATGCTCCTGAATATCAGCGACGGTATTCGCCGGCTCGCCAAGCTGCGCTATCACTTGGCGCTACAGGTATTGTTGATCCTGGTGTACCTGGTGATCGCCGAACGGGTGGTCGAGATTGTGTGGGGCTTTCGGGCGCATTGAAGTATCCTCCGCGACCCGTTTACCAGCGATTCAAACCCAGATGACACGACAAGACATGCAGGCGATGCTCTCGTCGATCCTCGACGAAGTGCGCCCCCTGATCGGCCTCGGCAAAGTCGCCGACTACATCCCCGCACTGGCCGACGTGCCCGCCAACCAACTGGGCATCGCCGTGTACGGCAACGACGGTTCCGCCTACTGCGCCGGTGACGCCGACACGCTGTTCTCGGTACAGAGCATTTCCAAGGTGTTCAGCCTGGTGCAGGCCATCGACCACGGCGGCGAAACCATCTGGGAACGCCTGGGCCACGAGCCGTCCGGGCAGCCGTTCAACTCCATGGTGCAGCTTGAATTTGAACGCGGCCGCCCGCGTAACCCATTCATCAATGCCGGTGCTCTGGTGATCTGCGACATCAACCAATCGCGCTTTGCCGTGCCGATTTTGTCGATGCGCGATTTCGTCCGGCGCCTGTCGGGCAACCCGCAGATCCTGGTCAACAGCATCGTCGCCGAATCCGAGGCGCAACACGGTGCGCGCAACGCGGCCATGGCGTATCTGATGAAGTCGTTTGGAAACTTCCACAACGATGTGGATGCGGTGTTGCATAGTTACTTCAACTACTGCGCGTTGCAGATGAGCTGCCTGGATCTGGCGCGGGCGTTCAGCTTCCTGGCCAACGAAGGCGTGAGCGCCCACAGCGGCGAGCAGATCCTCACCGCGCGCCAGACCAAACAGGTCAACTCGATCATGGCGACTAGCGGGCTGTATGACGAGGCGGGCAATTTTGCCTATCGCGTGGGGTTGCCGGGCAAGAGTGGGGTAGGGGGCGGGATCGTCGCGGTGGTGCCGGGGCAGTTTACGGTGTGCGTGTGGTCGCCGGAGTTGAACGCGGCGGGGAACTCGCTGGCGGGGATGAAAGCGTTGGAGTTGTTGAGTGAGCGGATTGGGTGGTCGGTGTTTTGAGAGATCGAATGGGGAGCGCGTAAACACCGTGTCGCACGGTGGGGGTGAGGACACGGGACACACATTGAGGTAAAGTCGAGTCTGCGTTCGACGCTTGAGGTGATCTATGCTAACTGCCATTGATCCGCCCCCGTCCTGAGCCGGAGACCAGCATGTCACGTAAAAAAATTAAGCCACAAATCACCGAAGCGCAGATTCTTGCTCAAGAATCGAGTATTCCCTCTATTGCAGCCAAGGCATTCAGAGATGCCTACGAGGTTGCCCTTTCCAAGGGCGAATCTGTGCTTGTGGTCCGTGCCGGCCAGCTGGTGAAAGTCTCAAATACAGAAACGTTGGTTATTCGTCCAGTGGAAACCTACGGTACTCTCAAGGCGGGCACCCGCTTGAAAACCAAGAAGTCTCTCCTGGATCGACGGTCCACCCAGGCGCAGATTCAGGCTTGAGTACCACCCCCAGGGTCCGGATGTTCGCCGGACCGAACGGGAGTGGAAAGAGCACGTTCAACTCGAAAGTTCCGGCTCATTTGCTGGTGAACTACATCAACCCTGATGCAATTGAGTTGAGCATCCGCGAAACGGGAGCGTTTGAATTTGCTGCCTTTGGCCTCGATCAATGTGCCAGACGGGCGATTCCGTTCTTACGCGGTCATACGCTACTTTTGAAATTTCCCGATTCTCTTGCCAAATTGGAAGACTTAGTCGTGGACGGCGATCGAATCGCTTTTCCCTCAAGGCAGGTGGATTCCTATATAGCCTCTGCGTTGTCTGACTTTATTCGAGTCTCCTTGATTGAAGAGCGGGTGAGTTTTACCTTTGAAACCGTCATGTCAGATAGCAGCAAGATAGAGCTGCTGCGGCAGGCGAAAGCAGCAGGGTATCGGGTATACGTTTACTACGTCGCCACGGCAGATGCCGATATCAACGTTGCGCGGGTTGCGTACAGGGCGTCAATCGGGGGACATGATGTTCCTGCCGACAAAATTCGCTCTCGTTACAAGCGCTCGCTGGAGAATCTCTCCGACGCTGTATTGCTTTCAAACAGAGCTTATATCTTTGATAACTCGCAAGACGGTGAGCCAAGTTTCGCTCAGCTTGCGGAAATTACCGAAGGTGAAGATATCGATATCGTTTCGGATACGCAGCCTGCCTGGTTTCAGCAATACGTGATCGATAAGTTGACGTAGAAGGTGAGACGCCTTCTTTTACGTAATGTGCTCATCGAACTATGCCCTTCGCGGTCGTGCCAATAAGTCGATCATTAAATAAATCGCACCGGCCGTAATAGCGATATCAGCAATATTGAACACGCCGGTATGTGTCGGCCCTACATTCAACACCATGTAGTCGACGACATGCCCGTCACGAAAGACGCGGTCGATCAGGTTGGCGATACCGCCCAACGCAATCGCGTACAGCGGCAAGACTTTACGCAGCGGTTGGTTCCAATTGGAGAGCGACCACCCCATCGCCCAAGCCACCACGACCGCCACACCCACGATAAAGATCAGCTGTTTGACCTGCGCCGGTAGTGCAGCGCCCAGGCTAAGGAAGGCGCCTGGGTTCAGGCTCAGTTCCAGCGCGAGGTTGATGGGGCTGGCGCCGAATTTGAAGCTGGTGGCTTGCAGTGAAACCAAGGCCAGTAGTTTGACGAGTTGGTCTACGGCAATAAAGGCGGTGCCTGCGAAGAAGGCAAAGGTGCGGCCTCGCAGTAGGGACGACGTGCTCAAGCGGTCACTTCCTGTTCCGGGTCGATCGATAAGGCGTCCGAAGATAGCTCAGGCGCCTTATGTCGTCTACGTTCAGGCAGTGGGATGAGCCTCGTCCAATGCCTTGTTCACTAAAAGTTGCACACCTTCCAGCAGGCGGCAGATGCCCAGCGCCACGTTGCGTTGAGCACCGTCGACTTCAAACGCCAGGTGGGCTGCGATGTCGTTGATGGAGGCCAGGTCTTGGGAGGCGTTGGCCAGCACAGTTTCTGTACCTAAATCGGGACGGACGGAGAAGAGTGTTTCTGGGGGATTTGGGCTGTCTTTAATCATGGTGAAACTCCGTTGACAAGTGGAGCTACCAACGTACGCGGTCAAACGAAGAGGGTGGCAGCTGTACGCGGGTTGACCGACCGGTTGTCAACGAACCCGGCATACCCGAAGGTATCCCGCGCACAACTGCCGCGACACAATACCTCAGGCACAAAAAAACGCCTAAGGCGGGTGCAGGGCGTAGCAGTTCGTTAACAAGGTCGGACGGTCAAATCCGGCCGCTGAATTGGCAGCGACGGCGCAGAGGTTAGTCAGCCAGGTTCCGAGCGACAACCTGAAACCCTTGTGGGAAAAGTCCTGGATCGCAATCAGCTGATATGGAGTCGATCCAACAAGCTGTACCACGCCACCCCCGCCCCAATATAAAACCGCTGCAACCCATGCATCGGCAAGCGCTGCAACGCCGTCACCGGGTAGGCAAACTCGGCCTTGCCGTCACATAACCGCCCCGCCAATTGCTGCCCCAGGCTGGTACACAACGCAATCCCACGGCCATTGCAACCCAGTGCCAACGTGAGCCCCGGCGCCGGTTCGTGGACGTGGGGCATGAAGTCGCGGGTGATCGCGATACGCCCAGCCCAACGGTATTCGAATTCCAATGGCCCCAACTGCGGAAACAGCAGTGCCAACGAACGCTCCAGATGAGCAAAATCCGTGGGCGAAGTGGGGTCGTTGAACAGCCCGCGTCCGCCCATCAGCAAGCGCCCATGGCTGTCTTTGCGAAAGTACAGCAGCAGCCTTTGTGCGGTGGAAACGGTTTCCTGGCCCGGCAAAATGCTCTCGGCCGCGTGCCCCGTCAGAGGCTTGGTCGCGACGATAAAACTGTTGGCCGCCAGGATGCTTTGCGCCATGCCCGGCCACAGGTTGCCGCTGTAGCCGTTGGTGGCGAGCACCACTTTCTCGGCGCTCACTTGCGCACCCGTTGCCGTCGTCAATTGCCAGCCCGAACCTTGGCGCTGCAACCCCGTCACCGCACTCTGCCCATGAATCCTCACACCCGCCGCCAACGCCGAACCGACCAACCCACGGGCATACGCCAACGGCTGAATCGCCCCGGCCCGGCCGTCCAGCCAGCCACCGGCAAAGGCGCCACTGCCCATGCGTGAAGCTACCGCCGCTGCATCCAGGCGATGTACCGGCACACCACGCCGGGCCCACTGATCTGCTCGTGCATGCAACCCGGCGACGCCTTTTTCGGTGTACGACACCTGCATCCAACCCTTGCGTACCGGGGCGCAATCGATGCCGTGTTTTTCGATCAGCTTGAACACCAGGTCCGCCGAGTTCGATACGGTTGAGATCAATGGTTCGGCGCGCTCCGCCCCATACATCTGCACCAGTTGCTCCGGGTCATATTTGAGCGTCGGGTTGACTTGCCCACCGTTGCGCCCGGACGCACCCCAACCCGGTTCGTTAGCTTCCAGTACACACACGCTCACGCCACGCTCGGCCAAATGCAGCGCCGTCGATAAGCCGGTGTACCCGGCGCCGACAATCGCCACGTCCACGTTTACCGATTCACTCAACGCAGGCGTCGGCACCACCGACGGCGCGGTCGCTGACCATAATGACTTCATGACAGGCTCCGCGTATCGCCAGTGGGATGCAGCACACGGCGTAGGAAATCCTGGGTGCGTGGATGCTGCGGATTGCCCAGCACCTGCTCCGCCGCGCCGCTTTCGACGATGTAGCCGCCATGCAGGAAGCACACGCGATCGGCCACTTCGCGGGCAAAACCCATTTCGTGGGTGACCACGATCATGGTCATGCCTTCGTCGGCGAGGGTGCGCATCACCGCCAGCACATCGCCCACCAGTTCCGGGTCGAGGGCGGAGGTGGGTTCGTCGAACAGCATCGCCTCGGGTTTCATTGCCAGGGCGCGGGCGATGGCTACGCGTTGCTGCTGGCCACCGGAGAGTTGTTCCGGGTAAGCGTCGGCCTTGGCACTCAAGCCGACCTTTTCCAGCAATACCAGGGCTTCCTCGCGGGCCTGTTGCGCAGGTTCGCCTTTGACATACACCGGGCCTTCCATGACGTTTTCCAGCACGGTGCGATGGGGGAACAGGTTGAAGCGCTGGAACACCATGCCCATGCGGCTGCGCAGGGTGTGCACGGTCTTGCTGCCGCGTTGCACGGTTTGGCCAAATACGGTGATGGCGCCGCCGTCATAAGCTTCCAGCGCATTGATGCAGCGCAGCAGCGTGGACTTGCCCGAGCCCGAGGGGCCGATCAGGCATACGACTTCGCCCTTGGCCACGTCCAGGTCGACGCCGTGCAGTACGCGGTGGCTGCCGTAGTGTTTTTGCAGTTGGCGAATCTCGATCATGCTTTTTTCCTCCGACCCAGGTGCTGTTCCATGCGGCGCAGGCCATACACCAGCGGCAGGCTCATCAGCAGGTAGAGCAGGGCGACCAGGGTGTAGACGGTCATGTTCTGGAAGGTGGACGAGGCAATGAGTTGGCCCTGGCGGGTCATCTCGGCCACGGTAATAGTCGATACCAGCGATGAATCCTTGAGCATCATCACCAGGGTGTTGCCGTAGGGCGGCAGGGCGATGCGGAACGCTTGCGGCAGGATCACCCGGCGCATCATCAGTGCCGAGCGCATGCCCAAGGCTTCGGCGGCCTCGCGCTGGCCCTGTTCCACGGCAATGATGCCGGTGCGAAAGTTCTCCGCCTGATACGCCGAGTAGGCGATGCCCATGCCGATTACGCCCGCGTAGAACGCGGTGAGGTGCACGCCCATGTCCGGCAGCACGAAGTAGATGTAGAACAGCTGCACAATGATCGGCAGCCCACGGATCACGTTGATAATGGTGCTGGCGGCCCACGACAGCGCGCGGATAGGCGACAGCTTGAGCAGCGCCAGCACCAGGCCGATCGCGCTGCTGAGCAGGAACGACAGCACGGTGATCTGGATCGTCACCCAGGCGCCTTGCAGCAGGATCGGCAAGAAGTCCTGGGCGTTTTGCAGGAACTCAGCCGGGTTCATGGGCGCACCTGGGTATCAAGTCCCCACTTCTTGAGGATGCTGTCCAGGGTGCCGTCGGCTTTGATGCTGGCGATGGCGGTGTTCAGGCGCTCCAGGGTCTGTGAATCGCCCTTGCGCACCACCAGGCACACTTCGCCGACATTGGTGGGCTTGTAGTCCGGGGCGAGTTTCACGCCTTTGAACAGATTCTGGCGAATCTGGTAGGCCACCACCGGCTGGTCGCCCACGGCGGCTTTGATGCGGCCCAGGGACAGGTCGCGGACCATCTCGCCGATGGAGTCGTAGGTGCGGATTTCCTTGAAGATGCCGAGCTTGTTCAGTTGGTCATAGAAGACCGTGCCGGCCTGTACGCCGACCACCTGATCCTTGAGTGGCATGAGGTCAGGGTAGGCGGCGTTGTCGTCGGCATTGATAATCAGGCCTTCACCGTAGGCATACACCGGGGCGCTGAAGTCGACGACCTTGGTGCGCTCTTCGGTCTTGAGCATGCCGGCGGAAATGAAGTCCAGCTTGCCCGAGGTGAGCGACGGAATCAGCGCGGCAAAGTTGGTCTGTTCGATCTGGCTGGTGAACCCGCCGGCCTTGCCCACGGCCTCAGCCACATCGACCATCACACCCTGGATGCTGTTGCTCTTGATGTCGAGAAAGGTAAACGGCGAGCCACTGGCGGTTGCACCGACTTTGTACGAGGACGCACTGTCTGCGTGCGCGGCGCTGACACAAAAGGCGGCGCACAAACCGAAGGCAAGGCGGCGAAACAAGGGCGAAAGACTGTTCATCGGGTTACTCCAGAAGGAAAACGGATCGTCAGTACCGCGAGCGGTTATTGATGAAATCGCAAGCTCTGTGCCATTTCGATTGATAACAATCGATATTCGCCATCAAAAATCGACAAAATGAACCGATCGTATCGATATGCGATATTTAGTGGTCTATTTTTGTGATTTGAGGTAGAAATATCGCCACGCCTGATCGACCTGACCGCGAGTCCGACATGTCCGAAGAACGCAACAGTCTGCACAACCAATCCCTGGAAAAAGGCCTGTCGGTGCTCAAGGCATTCAGCGCTCAGCGCCGCAGCATGAGCCTTGCAGAGGTGGCCGAAGCCGCCGGCATGACCAAAAGCTCGGCCCAGCGCATGGTGTTTACCCTGGAAAGCCTGGGTTACCTTCGGAAACACTCCCGCACACGGCATTACCAACTCACACCTCGGGTGCTGGAGTTGGGCTTCAGTTACCTGGACGCGCATTCGTTGATCGAGGTGGCCAATCCATTTCTGTCGGAGCTGACGCGATTGACCGGCGAGACGTCATGCCTCACCGAGCCTGCGGGCTACGACATGACCTATATCGCGCGTTTCGTCAGCTCAGGGTTCGTGCCGGTGCACATGCCGATCGGTTCGCGTGTGCCGATGTATTGCACGGCGTCGGGGCGCGCGTATTTGAGCGCGTTGCCGCAGGAGGAGGCGTTGGTGTTGATCGAGAACAGCCAGCGCATTGCCCACACCAGCCAGACGCTGACTGACGTCGAGCAGATTCTGGAGTCGTTGCAACAGGTGCGCGAGCAGGGCTACGCGGTGAATGGCCAGGAGCTGTTCCTGGGCGACATGACCATCGGCGCGCCGGTGTTGGGTGCCAATGGCCGGCCGGTGGCGGCGGTGCATGTGGTGGCGCCGACCAGTCGGTGGAGCAGGGCGGATGCGGAGAAGCAGTTGGCGCCGGCGTTGTTGCAATGTTCGCGAGCGCTGAGTAACTCGGCCCGTAACCTCGAATAACCCAGAACCCTTGTAGGAGCGAGCGTGCTCGCGAAAAACCAACAGGCACCGCGTGCATCCAGAATGCCCGCGTCATCGTTGATGTTTTTCGCGAGCAAGCTCGCTCCTACAGTAAGGGGGGGCCAAACAAAAAATGCGCCCCGGAGGGCGCATTTTTTTGTTCGGTCAGTTATCGCCTATTCAGGCAATCGCATCCCAGGCCCGATCACCCTTCTCGTCTTTAATCCGAGTCGGCAACCCCATCACGTCCAGCGCCTTCAGGAACGGCTCAGCCGGCAGTTCCTCGACGTTGGCCATGTGCTTCACATCCCACTCGCCACGGGCAACGAGCAGCGCAGCGGCCACCGGTGGCACGCCTGCGGTGTAGGAGATGCCCTGGCTGTCGGTTTCGGCAAAGGCTTCTTCATGGCACGCCACGTTGTAGATGAACATCTCGTGGGGCTGGCCATTTTTGGTGCCCTTGACCAGGTCACCGATGCAGGTCTTGCCGGTGTAGCCGGGGGCGAGCGAAGACGGGTCGGGCAGCACGGCCTTGACCAGTTTCAACGGCACGACTTCCAGGCCTTCGGCGGTGGTGACCGGCTTTTCGGAGAGCAGGCCGAGGTTTTTCAGCACGGTGAACACGTTGATGTAGTGCTCGCCGAAGCTCATCCAGAAGCGCACGTTGGGCACGTCGAGGTTTTTCGACAGTGAGTGCACTTCATCGTGGCCGGTGAGGTAGAGGTTCTGCGAACCGACGACCGGCAGGTCATCAGTGCGTTTGACTTCGAACATGGTGTTGCTGGTCCACTGGCTGTTCTGCCAGCTCCACACCTGTCCGGTGAACTCGCGGAAGTTGATTTCCGGGTCGAAGTTGGTGGCGAAGTACTTGCCATGGGAGCCGGCATTGACGTCGAGGATGTCGATCGAATCAATGCGGTCGAAATGCTGTTGCTGCGCCAGCGCGGCATACGCGTTGACGACACCCGGGTCGAAGCCCACGCCAAGGATGGCGGTGATGTTCTTCTGTTTGCACTCTTCCAGGTGGTTCCATTCGTAGTTGCCGTACCACGGCGGGGTCTCGCAGACCTTGCCCGGCTCTTCGTGGATGGCGGTGTCGAGGTAGGCAACGCCCGTGTCGATGCAGGCGCGCAGCACCGACATGTTGAGGAACGCGGAACCCACGTTGATGACGATCTGCGATTCGGTCTCGCGGATCAGGGCCTTGGTCGCTTCCACGTCCAGGGCGTTCAGCGCGAAGGCTTGGATGTCGGCGGGAACCTTAAGGCTACCCTTGGCCTTGACGCTGTCGATGATGGCCTGGCATTTGGAGATGTTGCGCGACGCGATAGCAATACGACCGAGTTCGTCGTTGTGCTGCGCGCACTTGTGGGCCACCACCTTGGCGACACCTCCTGCACCAATGATAAGAACGTTCTTTTTCAATTGCTTTATCTCTCCTTTATCCGCCAGCTTACGAAAGGCTGGACAGGTAGTCGTCGTAACCAAATTCACGAACCACTTCGACAGTACCGTCGAGTTGTTTCACTACGATGGACGGCATTTTCAGGCCGTTGAACCAGTTTTTCTTGACCATGGTGTAGCCTGCGGTGTCGATGAACGACAGCCGATCGCCGATGGCCAGCGGACGATCAAATTGATACTCGCCGAAGATATCCCCGGCCAGGCAGGATTTGCCGCACACCATGAAGGTGTGTTCACCGTCGCTTGGCGCCAGCTTGGCGTTGAGGCGATAGATCAGCAGGTCCAGCAGGTGGGCTTCGATGGAGCTGTCTACCACGGCGAGGTTCTTGCCGTTGTAGAGGGTGTCGAGCACGGTGACTTCCAGGGAGGCGCTGTTGGTGATCGCCGCTTCGCCGGGTTCCAGGTACACCTGCACGCCGTACTTTTCGGAGAACGCCTTCAGGCGCGCGCAGAACGCGTCCACCGCATAGTCTTCACCGGTGAAGTGGATGCCGCCGCCGAGGCTGACCCACTCGACCTTGTGCAGCAGCGCGCCGAAGCGTTCTTCGATGGTGCCGAGCATTTTGTCGAACAGGCTGAAATCGCCGTTCTCGCAGTTGTTGTGGAACATGAAGCCGGAGATCTGCTCGATCACGCCTTCGATCTTCACCGGGTCCCATTCACCCAAACGGCTGAACGGACGCGCCGGGTCGGCCAGCAGGTAGTCGGAGCTGCTCACCTGCGGGTTGACGCGCAGGCCGCGGGTCTTGCCCTCGGAACGTTCGGCAAAACGCTGCAATTGGCTGATCGAGTTGAAGATGATCTTGTCGCAGTTATCCAGCATCTCTTCGATTTCATCGTCGGCCCAGGCCACGCTGTAGGCGTGTGCCTCGCCTTCGAACTTCTGGCGGCCGAGCTTGAGCTCATACAGCGACGACGAGGTGGTGCCGTCCATGTATTGCTGCATCAGGTCGAACACCGACCAGGTGGCAAAGCACTTGAGCGCCAGCAACGCCTTGGCGCCGGACTGCTCGCGCACGTAAGCAATCTTCTGCATGTTGACCAGAAGCTTCTGTTTATCGATGAGGTAGTACGGCGTTTTGATCATTTTTGAGAGCCTGCGGCGGTGCCTGCCAAAAAAGGACACGCATTGTGCCCGCACTTGGATCGAATCGAAAGGTTCGTGGGCGGATTTTGCTGCCCTGGGTTTTCAATAATACCTGCGGAGTATGACTATCTATGGGCATACCCCGGCCCATTTTGATTTGTGTGTAGCAAGCCAGGTGCCATCAAACTGTCATCTCCTTACCGCCGAACTGCCACATTCCCCCGCTACTGTCCTCGCCAATGAGATCGATCTCAAGCGAGTGACAATGACTGACCTGAAAGACGTAGCCCGGCTGGCGGGCGTATCCCGCGCCACCGCCGCCCGCACTTTTGCTTCCCCCGACCAGGTGCGCCCGACCACCCGTGAGCAGGTGTTCGCCGCCGCCCGAGAGTTGGGTTTTCGCCCCAATCTGCTGGGTCGCCAGCTGCGTCTGCAAACCACCCAGTTGATTGGCGTGGTGGTGCCCAATCTGCTCAACCCGGTGTTTGCTGAACAGTTTCAGGCCATGGAGCGCGCCGCTCGGGCGCGCGGCTACAGCCTGTTGCTGGCGACCACCGACTACAGCAGCGAGCGCGAATGCATCGTGGTGGAAGAACTGTTGCGCCAGCGCGTCGATGGCCTGGTGCTGACGGTCACCGATGCCGAGAGCAACAGCGTGCTCAGCAGCTTGAACACCGAACAAACCCCGTTCGTGCTGGCTTATCACCAACCGAGCAATCCCAACTACAGCGCCGTGTCGGTGGACAACCGCGCGGGCATGGCGCTGGCCACGCGTTACCTGCTGGAAGCCGGGCACCGACGTATCGGCATGGTCGCCGGCCCTGCGTTGCAGTCCGACCGTGCCCGCCTGCGCTACGCCGGTTATTGCGACGCCATGCGCGAATACAGCCTGGAACCCCGCGCGGTGATCGAAATGCCGGCCCACACCCAGGCTGAATTCGCCGCCATCGAACCCTTTTTGCGAGGCCCCGAGGCCCCGACTGCATTGGTGTGCTCCAACGATTTCCTGGCGATCAGCCTGATCGCCGAACTGCGCCGCAACGCCTGGAACGTGCCCGAACAACTGTCGGTGATGGGCTTCGACGGCATCAGCCTCGGCACTCAGATGCACCCGACCCTGTGCAGCGTGGTGCAGCCCATCGCCTTGCTGGCCAGCACCGTGATTGACCAACTGCTGGCGCAGATCGCCGGCAACGCCCCGACGTCCCATTGCCTGCCTTGCCATATCCGGCCGGGCGACAGTACTCAACCCCACGAGGAAATCCTTGATGCGCGCACTCAGTAAAACCCTGGCAGCCGTGCTGCTGTGCGGTGCGGCCAGCCTGGCTCAGGCCGCCGAAACCGCGATCTGCTACAACTGCCCGCCGGACTGGGCCGACTGGGGCACCCAGCTCAAGGCCATCGCCGCCAGCACCGGCGTGCAGGTGCCGCTAGACAACAAGAACTCCGGCCAGTCCCTGGCGCAATTGGTGGCGGAAAAAGCCGCACCGGTGGCTGACGTCGTTTACTACGGCGTGACCTTCGGTCTGCAGGCGCAAAAAGCCGAGGTGGTCGACACTTATAAACCCAAGGCCTGGGACCAGATTCCCGCTGGCTTGAAAGATCCGGCCGGCCACTGGTTCGCGATCCACTCCGGCACCTTGGGCATCATGGTCAATGTTGATGCGCTGGCTGGTTTGCCGGTACCGCAAAGCTGGGCCGACCTGCTCAAGCCTGAGTACAAAGGCATGGTTGGTTACCTCGACCCGTCCAGTGCTTTCGTCGGCTACGTCTCGGCCGTGGCGATCAACCGCGCACTGGGCGGCGACCTGGACAACTTCGCGCCGGCCATCGACTACTTCCAGAAGTTGGCGAAGAACGCGCCTATCGTGCCCAAGCAAACCGCCTATGCGCGGGTGCTGTCCGGTGAGTTGCCGATCCTGGTGGACTACGACTTCAACGCCTACCGCGCGCGCTACAAAGACAAAGCCAACGTCGCCTTTGTGATCCCGAAGGAAGGCAGCATCAGCGTGCCCTACGTGATGAGCCTGGTGGCCAACGCACCGCACCGCGCCAACGGGGAAAAGGTCCTCGACTTCGTGCTGTCGGACGAAGGCCAGGCACTCTGGGCCAAGGCCTATCTGCGCCCGGTGCGCCCGATGAAAATGCCGGCTGACGTGGCCGCACAGTTCCTGCCCGACAGCGACTATGCCCGCGCCGGGGTGGTGGACTACGAAAAAATGGCCGCTGTGCAGGAAGCCTTCGCCGCCCGTTACCTGAACGAGGTCAAGTAAGTGGCAGCATCGGCAAAACATGCCGCCTGGGCGTTGGCCCCGGCCTTTGCGGTGCTGCTCGCCTTTTGGCTGTTGCCGCTGGCGCACTTGATGGTGCTCGGCGCCGAGAGCCGCGACAGCAATGGCAGTGGTTACTGGCAGGTGCTCAGCAGCGCGCAGTATCTGGGCAGCCTTGGGCAAACGCTGGTGCTGGCCGTGGTGGTGACGCTGGTGGCGCTGGTGATCGGCGGCATCAGCGGTGTGTTCCTCGCCCGGCACCAGTTTTTCGGGCGCTCGGCACTGGTCGCGCTGCTTACCTTTCCGTTGGCTTTTCCGGGTGTGGTGGTGGGCTTCCTGGTGATTCTGCTGGCAGGCCGCCAAGGCTTGCTGGCCTCACTGGGCCTGCAACTGGCCGGTGAACGATGGATCTTTGCCTACTCGTTGGCGGGGCTGTTCGTGGGCTACCTGTACTTCTCGATTCCACGGGTGATCCTCACGGTGATGGCCGCCTGCGAGAGCCTTGATCGTAGCCTGGAAGAAGCTGCGCACTCCCTGGGTGCCGGGCATTGGCGCGTGGTGTGCGACGTGATCGTGCCGGGCCTGGCGCCCGCGTTGGCGTCCTGCGGGGCGATCTGTTTTGCCACGTCCATGGGCGCCTTCGGCACGGCGTTTACCTTGGGCACGCGACTGAATGTCACCCCGGTGGCGATCTACAACGTATTCACCAACTACGCCAACTTTGCCGTCGCCGCTGCGCTGTCGGTGGTACTTGGCGCGGTGACCTGGGCGGTGTTGCTGCTCACGCGGCGCCTGGTGAAAAACGCGGGGACTGTGCTGTGAAGCGCTCATCGTTGTTTGTGCTGCAACTGCTGTTCACCTTGTTGGTGTGCGCCTTCATGTTGGTGCCGGTGCTGATGTCGTTGCTGGCGGGTTTGACCCGCAACTTCTTCGTCGGTCTGTCCAGTGGCTTGACCTTCGATTGGTTAATTCAGGTGTGGCACGCCTATTCGCCCACCGTGTGGTTGTCGCTGCAATTGGCGCTGGCCTGTGCGGTGTGTGTCTGCGTGATCGGCGTGCCGGCGGCCTACGCCCTGGTGCGGATGAACAACCGCTTCAGCCGCGCCTTCGAAGAATTGATGGTGCTGCCGGTGGCGATGCCGGGGTTGGCCAGTGCGCTGGCCTTGCTGCTCACCTACGGCCAGTTCGGCAGCTTTCGCAGCAGTTGGCTGTTCATCCTGGTCGGGCATGTGCTGTTCACCTTGCCGTTCTTGGTTCGCCCGGTGATGGCGGTGATGCAACGCCAGCAACTGCCAGTGCTGGAAGAGGCGGCGGCCAGCTTGGGCGCCGGTCCGATCAAGCGCTTTTTCAGTGTGGTGGTGCCTAACTGCCGCGCGGGAATCCTGGCCGGTGTGCTGATGGTGGTGACCTTGTCCCTGGGGGAATTCAACCTGACCTGGATGCTCCACACGCCCATGACCAAGACGCTGCCCGTGGGCCTGGCCGACAGCTATGCCTCGGCGCGCCTGGAAATCGCCAGCGCCTACACCCTTATCTTTTTGCTGATGATCGTGCCGCTGCTGATTGCGTTGCAGGCCATCAGCGCCCGTTTGTCCCGTGGAGAGCGTCGATGACCGCTATCACTATCCGCCTGCAAGGCTGTCGCAAGGCGTTCGCCGACGGCACCGTGGCCGTGCATGACTTGAACCTGACCGTCGAAGGCGGCGAAACCCTGGCGATTCTCGGTCCGTCCGGTTGTGGCAAGACCACGACCTTGCGCCTGATCGCCGGCCTGGAACGCCCGGATCTGGGCCAAGTGTTGTTCGGTGACCAAGACGTGACGCGCCTGCCCATCGAGCGACGTGACGTGGGCATGGTGTTCCAGAACTACGCGCTGTTTCCCAACCTGGATGTGGCGGGAAATATCGTCTACGGCTTGAAGATTCGCGGGATGTCGGTGCCTGAGCGCAACAAGCGCTGCGACGAGTTGCTGGAGCTGGTGGGCTTGCAGCATCACGGCAAGCGCAGCATCCACGAACTCTCCGGCGGTCAGCGCCAGCGCGTGGCATTGGCCCGTGCCTTGGCGCCGCGTCCGAAAGTGCTGTTGCTGGACGAACCCCTGGCGGCCCTCGACGCGCAATTGCGCGAACGCCTGCGCAGCGAACTGAATGACCTGCTGCGCGGCCTTGGCATCACCTCGGTGTTCGTCACCCACGACCAGGGCGAAGCCATGGCCCTGGGCGACCGCATCCTGGTCATGGAGCACGGCCGTGTCGCGCAACTGGCCAGCCCGCGTGACATCTACCAGAAACCCGCCAATGCCTTCGTCGCCGGCTTCGTCGGCAACCTCAATGCCTTCGAGGTAATCGAGCTGTCGGCCCATGGCTTGAAAGTCCACGGCGGCGAGTTGCCGTGGCAGGCCGCCGAGCGGCCCAGCACGGTCTATTGCCGCCCGGAACACCTGAAGGTGATGGAGGGAGAGGGGCACCTGCACGGCCATCTGCTGGCGCAATTTTTCCAGGGCGCACAAAGCCGCCTGCTGGTGGATGTGGGCGGCCCGCAACCGCTGCTGGTCGACAGCAGCGACAACCAGCTGTACGCCGTCGGCGCGCCGATCGCCCTGGCGATTGCGCCGCACATGTTGTTCACCCTGAATGCTTGAGAGTCTATGTTGAATCGTCCTTTCCTCGTCGCCCAGATCAGCGACCTGCACCTTAAAGCCGGCCAGCGTCTTACTTACGGCGTTGTCGATACCCTGGGTGCGCTGCGCCGCGCCGTGGATCACCTGAACGCCAGCCACCCACGCCCGGATATCGTGGTAATCAGCGGTGACCTGGTGGACTTCGGCCGCGCCGATGAATACGCCGTGCTGCACCCCGAACTCGCCCGTTTGCACATGCAGTGCTACCTGGTGCCGGGCAACCACGACACGCGCGGGCCGCTGCTGGAGGCGTTCCGGGATCACGCGTATTTGCCTGTGTCCGCAGAGGGCCCATTGGACTGGGTGGTGGACGAGCATCCGCTGCGCCTGATTGGTCTGGACTCCACCATCCCCGGCGGCCACGGCGGCCAGTTGCTCGACAGCCAATTGCAGTGGCTCGACGCGCAATTGTCCCTGCGCCCGGATGCGCCGACTTTGCTGATCCTGCATCACCCGCCGTTTATCAGCGGCATCGGCCATATGGACCGCGAACCCTTCATCAATGCCGCTGCGCTGGAGCAAGTCGTCGCCCGCCATCCGCAAGTCGAGCGCCTGCTGTGCGGGCACTTGCACCGGCCGATGCAGCGCCGTTTTGGCGGCAGCCTGAGTTGTGTGTGCCCCGGCACCTCGCACCAGATCGTGTTGGATCTACAAGAAGCGGCGCCCGCGCATTTCAACCTGGAGCCGGCGGGCTATCTGTTGCATCGCTGGGAGGCGCAACAGGGTTTGATCAGCCACAACGGCGTATTCGGGGACTACCCGGGGCCGTATCCGTTTTATGACGCTCATGGGTTAATTGACTGAGGTTGTGATGAAAGCCACTTTGAATGTGTTAAGCGTGTTGACCGGCGGCCTGGGCGTTGCCCTGAGCCCTTTGGCGTCGGCTGATTTCTTGAGCGACAGCAAAGCCAACTTGAGTATGCGCAACTTCTACTTCAACAACGACAACCGGGACGGCACCGCCGCACCGTCGAAGACCGAAGAGTGGGGCCAGGCGTTTATCCTCAACTATCAATCGGGCTTTACCGACGGCACCGTGGGTTTTGGTCTCGACGCCATCGGCATGCTCGGCATCACCCTGGACAGCGGAGCTGGCCGCCACGTGGGCAGCTCGATGATCCCCAACGACGACGGCAAGGCCACCGACAACTGGGCCCGTGGCGGCGCCACGGCCAAGGCGCGTTTTGCCAAGAGCGAACTGCGCTACGGCTACTTGCGGCCGAACCTGCCGATCCTGGTGAGTAACGACGGGCGCCTGTTGCCGCAATCGTTCGAAGGTGGGCAAATCACCAGCAAGGACATCGACAACCTGACCTTGATCGGTGGCCAACTGCAACACACCACCGGCCGTGGCTCCAGCGACCGCAGCGGCCTGGCGGCGGCGGGCGGCACCCAGGAAAGCAACAAATTCAACTACGCCGGTGCCGATTACCAGGTGACCAAGGACCTGATGGTCCAGTATTACTACGCCAACCTCGAAGACTATTACCAACAGCACTTCGCCGGGCTGATCCACGTATTGCCGCTGGGCGACTACGGCTCGTTGAAAACCGACCTGCGCTACTTCAAGACCACTTCCGACGGCAAGAACAGCACCGCTTCTGGCCGTGCTGAAGGTTACAAACTCGGCGGCTATACCAAGAACGGCACCGGTGAAATCGACAACAACACCTGGAGCGCGGCGTTCATCTACTCCCTGGGCCCGCACGCGATCACCGCCGGCTACCAGCAAGTCTCGGACGACAGCAACTTCGCCCAACTCAACCAGGGCGGCCTGGTGAACAAAGGGGAGGGCGGTTCCAGCCTGTACCTCTACACCGACCGTACCGTGCAAACCTTCATCCAGGCCGGCGAGCGCACCGCCTTTGCGCAATACGCCTACGACTTCGCGTCACTCGGCGTGCCGGGGTTGAAGGCGTCAGTGATGTACCTGAAGGGCGACCACATCCGCACCGCCAGCGGCAACGACGCCAGCGAGTGGGAGCGCGATATCGCGCTGGACTACGTGGTGCAGAGCGGCACCTTCAAGAACGTCGGCTTCGGCTGGCGCAACGGCGTGTCGCGCAGTGAAGTGGCGCGGGACCAGGATCAGAATCGGGTGTTTGTGAATTACTCGATTCCGTTGATGTAAAGCCCTCGCCGGAGCGAGCTGCCTGTGGCGAGGGAGCTTGCTCCCGCTGGGATGCGCAGCATCCCCATACAGCCCAACCACAAACGTACAAGAATCCCCCCAACCCCCCTCAGTAGACTCGCCCCACTTACTCTACTGCAGGTCTTCCATGGACATCTTCCTCTACGCCTTCAGCGTCATGTACAGCCCCGGCCCCGTGAATTTCATGGGCCTCAACGCCGGGCTCACCGGTCAGTTCCGGCGGTCCACTGGGTTTTTCATCGGCGTGGGCTGCGCGATGCTGGTGTTGTTCGTGCTGTTCGGCTACACCGGCGAGGCGATCATTTCCCAGGCGGCGTTGCCCTATATCTCGTTGATTGGCGGCGTGTACACCTTGTACCTGGCTTATCAGGTGTTCACCGCGCGCACGGTGGTCGATGAAAAAGTCTCTACCGCACCGGCCAAGACCCTTACGTTCTGGAACGGCCTGGTGATCCAGTTGCTCAACCCCAAGGGCATCATGGCGGTGCTGCCGATCACCAGCGTCATGCTGCCGGCGGCGCATATCACTGGGGTGTCGATTGCTGTTGTGTCGGCGTTGCTGGCGTTTGGCGCATTTGGCGCGCCGTGGCTCTATGCGTTGCTTGGCGCACTGCTGGGGCGGCGGATCAACGGGGCGTCGGCGTTTACCGTGTTCAACCGCTGCATGGGCCTGGCGCTGGCGGTGTGTGCGTATTTCATGTTTCACGCGTTTTATGTGCATCTGGTCGCAACATGAGTGGGGCTTGTCACCCCGACTCACGCGTAGATCGAGCTTCTACAGGTACTTGAGCCAGGCCAGGTCGCGGCGCCGGGCCTTGAGCCCGGCGAACCAATGGACCGGCGCGTACAGCGCCAGCGGCAGCAGCAGCGCAACCAGCCAAATGGCGCCCATGCCGTCGAAGCCGAAGTAGTTGCCGTGATTCAGGCCAAACAGTGCCACACATGCGACGTAGAGGATTTTCAGCACGTACAGGTGTAGCAGATAGAAGAACATCGGCGCTGCGCCGAAGGTGGCGAGCATGCTGATCCAGCGCTTGCTTCCCGCCTTCTCAAACGCCAGCAACAGCAGCAACCCGATCCCCAGTGTCAGCGCCAGAAACAACAACGAAGGCGGGTACTTGGTGATGTTGAAAAAGCTCATCAGGGTCTGCACGCCACTGTCATAGGCTTGCCACGGTTTCTCGCCATACCCGTTGGCTGCTCGCAACAGCACGAACCCTATCAATGCACTCATACCGGCCAGCAACAAATAGCGCTGGCGCAGCGCCGGCGGCATGCCTTTGGCAAACCACGGGCCGAGGCTGTAGCCCAGGGCAATCACACCGATCCACGGCAGCACCGGATACGAGACGCGCAGGCGCAGCGACTCGCCCACTTCGATCCAACTGCGCTCATGCAGGATCGTCCACGGAGTATGCAGTGCCGAACCCGCGTCGAAGTGCAGTCCGTCCAGCAGGTTGTGCCCGGCAATGATCACCACTGCCAACACGATCAGCAGCGGACGCGGCAACCACACCAGCGCCGCAAGGGCGATCATGCTCACGCCAATCGCCCAGATCACTTGCATATAGATCACGTTGGGCGGCAGCTGGAAGGTCCAGGCGAAGTTGACCAGGGTGAACTCCAGCACCACCAGGAACAGCCCTCGCTTGAACAGGAACGCCGACACATCGCGCCGGCCTTGGTATTTCTGGCCGTACAGCCAGGCCGACAAGCCCGTGAGCAACACAAATACTGGTGCACACAGATGGGCGAGGGTGCGGCTGAAAAACAGCGCGGGCTCGGTGCTGTCGATAGTCATCGGGTCGCTGACCTGACGGTGCAGCAGGAAGGTTTCGCGCACATGGTCCAGCAGCATGAACAGGATCACCAGGCCGCGCAGGGCATCGATGGACAGCAGGCGTTGGCGCAGGGGAACAGCATCGGTCATGGGCGAAGGTCACAGGGCAGGGCGGAAATGGGTTGTTATCCTATAACATTAATTAACGCGTTGCCGCGATTCGTCACCATGGATTCTGATACTGTCAGTGAAATCGTTTGTGCAGGCCCCTCATCATGACTACCCCACAATCCGTCCTCGATTTCTGGAAACACGCCGGCCCCAAACGCTGGTTCGCCAAGGACGAGGTCTTCGACGCGACCTTCCGCGACACCTTCCACACCATCCACCTGCAAGCCGCCCGGCGTGAACTGGAACACTGGCTGGATTCGGCGCAAGGTGCCTTGGCGCTGCTGATTCTGCTTGACCAATATCCGCGCAACGCCTTTCGCGGCACCGCCCATATGTTCGCCACCGACCCGCTGGCCCGCCTGTATGCGAGGCGCATGGTCGACGCCGGATTGGATCAGCAGATTGAGCCGGCATTGCGTGCGTTCTGTTACCTGCCGTTCGAACACTCCGAAGACCCGGCGGATCAGCAGCGCTCACTGGTCCTGAACCAGCAACTGGACGCCAACACTTACTATTGGGCCAAGGAGCACGCCGAGATCATCGAGCGGTTTGGGCGTTTTCCCCATCGTAATGGCGTGTTGGCGCGAGAGACCACGGAGCAAGAGCGCGCCTTTTTGGACAAGGGTGGCTTTGCCGGTTAGCCCGGTATTCCGAGTAGGAATGCCCCCATAAAAACAGCGCATTGTCTTTCTCGCCGCACATCTCGTAGCGTGGTGTTCCACTCACGGAGAATCGTTATGAGCCAGCGTCCGTTGCGCCTGTATGTTGATCATTTGTATACCAGCCCCTACGCGATGTCGGTGTTCGTCACCCTGCGGGAAAAAGGCCTGGCGTTCGACACCTTGACCCTGGACTTGGACGCCGCGCAGAACCAGACCGCCGACTTCGCCCAACTGTCCCTGACCCAGCGCGTGCCGACGCTGGTAGAAGGAGACTTTGCGCTGTCGGAGTCTTCGGCGATCACTGAGTACCTGGAAGAAGTTTGCCCCGAGACGCCGGTCTATCCGGCCGATCCCAAGCAGCGGGCGAGGGCGCGGCAGGTCCAGGCGTGGTTGCGCAGTGACTTGCTGCCGATCCGCCAGGAGCGTTCGACGATGGTAGTGTTCTACGGGCAGAAGATGCCGCCCTTGTCCCCCGTGGCCGAAGCGGCGGCGCGCAAGTTGATCAGCGCGGCCCAGGCACTGTTGGCGGGTAACCGGGCGTATCTGTTCGGCGAGTGGTCGATTGTCGATGTGGACCTGGCGGTGATGCTCAATCGCCTGATTCTCAACGGCGACAGCGTGCCTGCCGAGTTGGTGGAATATGCGCAGCGCCAGTGGAAGCGGCCCTCCGTGCAGGCGTGGGTGCAGCAGCAACGTCCGGCGCTGTAGCCGACCATTCATCCTCTAGGAGCGGTGACGCGCTTGACAGCCGTCACCCAGCGGACAAATACTCTCGCCATATTCATATATATGACTAAATAACAAAGTGAATGTGGCCCCATGAATACCTTGTCCAGTGATGCCCGTCTGCCGCTTTACCAACGCCTGCGCGACCACCTGGTCGAGCAGATCGCCAACAATCGCTGGCGCCCCGGTGAAGCCATTCCCACCGAAGCGGTGCTGTCCGCCGAGTACGAGCTGTCCACCGGCACCGTGCGCAAAGCCGTGGACGCGTTGGTCAGCGAAGGCATTCTTGAGCGCCAGCAGGGGCGAGGCACCTTCGTGCGCCGCCCGCAATTCCAGTCCTCGCTGTTTCGCTTCTTTCGGTTTCAAGGTCCTGCGGGCGAGCGCCAAGTGCCGGAAAGCCGCATCCTCACGGTTGAATCCCTGGCCGCGCCGTCGGCGGTCAGTGAGGCGCTGGGCCTGGCGCCTGAGGCCCAGGTGATCCGCATCCTGCGTACCCGTTTGTTTGATGTGCAGCCGCTGCTGGCCGAAGAGATCTGGCTACCGCGCACGCGCTTCCAGGCGTTGCTGGATATCGATCTGTCCCAGCAAGGCCCGTTGCTGTATCCGGTGTATGAAGACGTCTGCGGGCAAGTGGTGGCCTCGGCCGAGGAAACCCTGACCGCCGAATCGGTCAACGAGGTGTACGCGCGATTGCTGCAGGTGCCGGTCAACAGCCCGGTGGTGGTGATCGAGCGCCTGGCCCGCGATTACGCCGGCCAGCCCCTGGAGTGGCGACGCTCTCGCGGGCACGCCGAGCACTTCCGCTACCGCGTGGACATTCGCTGACCCGACACCCGCACCTTTAACTGTTTGCCCAACACTGGCCCGGCTGCGGCACGGTTCGCGCCCGGCTGCCTCGCGTTTGACCTATAAGGATAAAAATCATGTTCAGTTGGTATCGACAAGTCACTCCTCGGGAGCGCAAAACGTTCTGGGCCTGCTTCGGCGGATGGTCCCTCGACGCACTGGAAGTGCAGATGTTCGGCCTGGCGATCCCGGCACTCATCGCCGCGTTCGCCTTGAGCAAAGGCGATGCGGGGTTGATCAGCGGCGTCACGCTGGTCACCTCGGCCATCGGCGGTTGGGTCGGCGGCACTTTATCCGACCGCTACGGCCGGGTGCGTACCTTGCAGTGGATGATCCTGTGGTTCTCGTTCTTCACCTTTTTGTCGGCGTTTGTCACGGGCTTCCACCAGTTGTTGATCGTCAAGGCGCTGCAAGGCTTTGGCATTGGCGGTGAGTGGGCGGCGGGTGCGGTATTGATGGCCGAGACCATCAACCCGAAGTACCGCGGCAAGGTGATGGGCACCGTGCAGAGCGCCTGGGCCGTGGGCTGGGGCGTCGCGGTCGGGGTGTTTGCGCTGATCTATTCGTTTGTGCCGCAGGACATGGCCTGGCGTGTGATGTTTGTGGTGGGCTTGCTGCCGTCGTTCCTGATTATCTGGGTGCGCCGCAATGTCGAGGAGCCCGACAGCTTCCAGCGCCTGCAAAAAGAACAAGCGATTCCACAGAGCTTCTTCAAGTCGCTGGCCGGCATCTTCCGTCCTGAGCTGATTCGCGTCACGCTGTTCGGCGGTTTGCTGGGCCTGGGTGCCCACGGCGGTTATCACGCGGTGATGACCTGGCTGCCGACCTTCCTCAAGACCGAGCGCAACCTGTCGGTACTCAACTCCGGCGGCTACCTGGCGGTGATCATCTTTGCCTTCTGGTGTGGCTGCATCGCCAGCGGTCTGCTGATTGATCGCATCGGACGGCGCAAGAACATCGTGCTGTTCGCGCTGTGCTGCGTGATCACCGTGCAGGCCTATGTGTTCCTGCCGTTGACCAATACGCAGATGCTGTTCCTCGGCTTCCCGCTGGGTTTTTTCGCGGCCGGCATTCCGGCCAGCCTCGGGGCGTTGTTCAACGAGCTGTACCCGGCGGATGTGCGCGGTGCCGGCGTGGGCTTTTGCTACAACTTCGGGCGCGTCTTGTCCGCGGTGTTTCCGTTCCTGGTGGGGCATATGAGCGACTCCATGTCCCTCGGCTCGGCCATTGGCATTGATGCCGGGATTGCCTACGGCGTCGCGGTGATCGCCGCACTGTGCCTGCCGGAAACCCGTGGCCGCGTGCTGGAGGCAGCGCCCGCCGACAACGTGGTGACCGGCCAGCGCGCCCAGGCTTGACCCTTTTTTACTCTTGAAAGACGAACCCCATGCTTGATAACTGCTCCATCACCGGCATCGACGCCCACGCCCATGTGTTCAGCCGCACGCTGACTTTGGCCGGCGAACGTCGCTACACCCCTGGCTACGACGCCACGCTGGCGGATTACCTCGGGCACTTGCACGTCAACGGCTTGAGCCATGGCGTGCTGGTGCAGCCCAGCTTCCTGGGCACTGACAATCGCTACCTGCTGTCCGCCTTGCAGCAGGCCCCCGACCGGCTGCGCGGCGTGGTGGTGGTTGAACGCGATATCCCGCGCGACGCTCTGCACGCCATGGCGCGCTCAGGTGTCGTGGGCGTGCGGCTGAACCTGGTGGGCAGGGCACTGCCGGACTTCACTGAGCCGGGATGGAAAGTATTCTTTGAACATATCGTCGTGCTGGATTGGCATGTGGAATTGCACCGCGAGCTGGACGACCTGCCGCACCTGGTGCGGCAACTGCTGCCGTTCGGGGTGAAACTGGTGATCGATCATTTCGGGCGACCCGACGCGCGACTGGGCGTCGATCAGCGCGGCTTTACCGATTTGCTGGCGCTCGGACTCGGCGGCCAGCTGTGGCTGAAAGTCTCGGGTATTTATCGCCTGGCCGGCAGCCCGGCGCAGAACCTTGAGTTTGCCCACCAAGCCATGCCGTTATTGCAACAGAGCTTTGGCCTGCATCGGTTGGTGTGGGGCAGTGACTGGCCACACACCCAGCATGAAACGTCTGTCGGCTATGCCGCAGTGATCAAGCAACGCCAAGCCCTGGGCTGGTCGGCAGCAGTCGAGCAGGCCGTGCTGATCGACACGCCCCGCGAATTATTCGGCTTCCACCACGCGTAGCCAATCCTCCTTCACACGGCGGTCCAGGTCTTCCCAATCCGCCATGCCCAGCACCCGTGTGGTGTTCAAACCCCGCAGGTAACCGCGCAGTTGCTGGGCGCTGGCGCTGATTTGATCGGCGTCGGCTGCCTCGTCCTGCAGCACGTGTTCATAGTCGACCAGGTAATCGGCGACCCGCTCGCGAAACTCCGGTAGTACGGCTTCGCGGATGCGGTCGAAGGTTTTCTGGTGGGGCTTCATGGCGTGGTCCTTATAAGTTTTATGTCAGCACTATCGGTTCAGATAATAGTCACCATCAAGGATCGCAAGTTCTGTTTTTGCGGGAAAAGCGGAAAATCACCCCATCGAGACGCTGTTCAAGGAAATGCGCGATGAGGACGTTTATTCAGCTGGCGTTGATGGCTTTGATGCTCGGCACGGTTGCTATCAACAACGCGGCAATCGCCGATGATCTGCGTACGAGCCATTTGCTACCTATCAACGGTAGCGTAGACTCCCTGCAACACGCGGAGTCGGTGGGTGTATTGCTGACTGACAGCACCCGCGACAACCTCAGCTACCTTGAACGCTACCACGACATGGCCATGAATGGCGCCAAGGGTGCCCTCGACGGCCGTATCCGCCAGGCGTTCGTCAACAGCTCCGACCCGGAACTGGCCATCGATTGGTTGATGAGTTCGCTGCAGGGAACCTTTTTGTCGGTGACGGTCTACGACAACCTGGATGCCTTGGTGCAGGCTCACCCCGATGTGGTGGTGATGCTCGATACCCATAACCAACTGCTGACCCAGCGTAACGACCAGGTCGAGGCGCGTTTTATTGCGCGGTTCTATGATGCGAACCTGCAATACATCGCCAAGGCCGAAGGCTCGGTGCACAAGCAGGTGCCGTCGGTGTGGGTGCATGACCAGGCGGCGCCGGAAATTGCTGCGCAGATCGAGCAGCAGCGGGACGTGCAACTGGATGCCTTGAAGCAGTTCGATGCCTCGCTCAAGGCGTTGGTCCGTGCAGGTTGATGTGAACCTTTATTTTTTATGATCAGGAATTTTTCATGCGCGCTTTTTTCGCCCCGGCCTTAGCCTTTGCTTCTCTGATGTTGGCCGGTTGTGTTTCCGCCCCCAACGCTCCAACCCTGACCTTGCAGACCAGCAAAACGCCTGAAGCCTATGTGCAGTGCGTGCTGCCCAAGCTGGAAAAACACAAGATCACCTCCACCGTGACGCAGAACTCGCGCCACGCCAAAGTGGTGTTGACCAGCAAGATTGCCGCCGACGATGTGCTGGAGGCCTACAAGTCCCAGGACGGCGGCAAGGTGTTCCTGTATGAGCGCAAGCCGCTGGCGTCGACGATTACGCCGTCGCGGCTTGAGCTTGCTGCCAAGGAATGCCAATAATTCCGCGTATGGCCTAGGGCTTGGCTTCGTTGCTGAAGGCATTGACCGTCTTGACTAAACCCTGCGCCGCCAACGCCACCAACTCCCCACCTTTCTCTACCGTCGCCAGCGCCGGGTCCGAGCCCATGCGTCCATCAGGGAAGCGCGCGCGGAAGTCCAGCGCTTCACGGATCGGCCCGGTGTTGGCGATTTGCGGCGAATAATCAGCCGTCTTGATCGAATCCGGGTAGGCCCACTGGGTCACCGCAATCTCCGACGGCGTGGCATGGCTGCCATGGCCCACCGGGAATTGGCGTTGCGCCAGGTCGTTCACACCTTCCAAATCCCACCAGTTCACCAGCTTCAACGCAAACCCGGCCGGACGGCGGGCGAAGCTGGCTTCGGCGTACAGCTCGGAAAAGGCCGCTTCGATCGTGGCGATATTGCCGCCGTGGCCGTTCAGAAACAGGATCTTCTCGAAACCATGCCCGGCCAGCGAGCGCACCCAATCGCCAATCGCGGCGATAAAGGTGGAAGGGCGCAGGGAAATGGTGCCGGGAAAGCCCAGGTGATGCTGGGCCATGCCGATGTTGAAGGTGGGGCCGATCAGCAGGTCGGCGTTCTTCTGCGCCTCATGGGCGATGATTTCCGGGCACATCCAGTCGGTGCCCAGCAGGCCGGTAGGGCCGTGCTGTTCGTTGGAGCCGATGGGAATCACCACCGTGCGGCTGCGTTCCAGAAACTGCCCGATCTCGATCCAGGTGGAGTGGTGTAGAAGCATGCGTGGTTCTCTTCTTTATCTATGGGGACAGGCTATCCGCCACGGATTGTACGACTACTCGCCACCTGTTGGGGTTTGCAATTGAGGTAGGTCGAGGACTTCAGCCAGCGCTGATCGGGGTACCACGAAAACATGAACTGCCCATCCTTGAGCTTGTCCACCACCTGGCGCGCCACCTGCGGACGCACGGCCGGGCAACCCTGGCTGCGGCCGATACGGCCTTCGCGCTTGCTCCACAGGGGGCTAACGTAGTCGGCGGCGTGGATGACGATGGCGCGGTCGCGGGCCTGGTCATTGAAACCCGGCTCCAGGCCGTCCATGCGCAGCGAGTAGCCGTGGGTGCCCAGGTAGCTTTCCTGGGTGCGGAACAAGCCCAGGCTGGACTGGTGGCTGCCTTCGAGGTTGGAGAACTGGGTGGCGAAGTTTTCCCCGGATTTGGCGCCGTGGGCCACCAGGTCGCGCAGCACCAGGGTCCTCTTGCGCAAATCGAAGATCCACAGCCGACGGGCGGTCGAAGGCTGGGAGTAGTCAATAACCGCTAGGCGCTCGGAACGTTCCTCGCCGTTATTGACCGCGCACTGCACGGCGTTGAGGGCGCTTTTGAGTACGGTGGGATTGAGTTCTGGAGCCGAGCGCGCCAGGCTGCTATACAAGTTAGGAGAGGTCTGATTGGCGGCGAGCGCAAAATTGCTCAGCGTAGCCAACGCCACGGTCATCAAACCGAGGCGGCGCATGAAAGTCAGCATCTACGAAGTGTCCCCCGGTGTGGATTGGAGCCTGGTCAATTGTTCAAAAAACACGCATGTTACTTGAGCATTTGCCTGCTCGTTGCACCATTGGTCGCGACAGCCGACGCGCTGCCGGTCGAGCCGTTGCCGGTGACCACCCCGGCACCGGTGGATCTGGCCCCCGTGCAACAGGCGTTGGCGCAACTGCCGAGTGTCTGCCCCGGCCTGGCGCCGCAGCTCGACGCCGCCGCCCAACAGCGCTTGCAAGCCTTCTACCAGCAGCAAGGCAATGTGCCGCTGTGGTCCGCCGATGAACGTCGACAAGCCCTGCAATCTCAGTTGCTGATGCTCGCCGATGACGGCCTGGACCCCACCCACTATAGCTTGCCTGCGGCGGATGCCACGGCCAACGTGCTGTGCAGCGACATCGCCAGCAGCCAGCACTACCTGCAAGCCCTGCAGGACCTGCATTACGGCCGCCTGCAACAATCGCGTTTCGAACCGCTGTGGCATTCGCAACCCCCCACCCGCGACCCCAATGTCGAGGTGCTGGCGTTTGCCGCCACAGGCCTGCAAGACATGGCCCAGGCATTCGACCAGGCGCGGCCCAGTGCCGACTTGTATCGCAGCTTGCGCAACGCCTATTCCAGCGTGCGCCAGCAACCGTTACCGCATTGGGACCCGGTCGCCAACGGCCCGCTGCTGCGCCCCGGCATGGAAGACCCACGCGTGCCGGAGCTGGCGCGGCGCCTGATCAGTGGCGGTTACCTGGCCAAGGCCCCCAGCGGCAAGCAGTATCGCGATGAGCTGGTCAAGGCGGTGAAGGCCTTCCAACTCAGCCACTCGCTGCAGGCCGACGGCGTGATCGGTGCCGGCACCGTGGCCGAATTGAACATCAGCCCGCTGGTCCGGCGCGAACAACTGCGCATCAACCTCGAACGCTTCCGCTGGCTGGCCCAGGACCTGGAGCCCGAGGGCGTGCTGGTCAATGTCGCCGCCGCGCAACTGAGCGTGTACCAGAGTGGCATCCCGGTCTGGCAAACCCGTCTGCAGGTCGGGCGCGCTGAACGCCAGACGCCGTTGCTCAAATCGCGCATCACCCGCTTGACCCTCAACCCCACCTGGACCATCCCGCCCACCATCATGCGCGAGGACAAACTCCCGGCCATCCGCCTCAACCCCGAATACCTGCGCCAGCAAAACCTGCAAGTACTTGACGCCGAGGGCCACCCGCTGGCGCCCGAGCAAATCGACTGGGCTCGCCCCGGCAATATCCTGCTGCGCCAGGAAGCCGGCCCGCGCAACCCGCTGGGCAAGATCGTGATGCGTTTTCCCAACCCGTATTCGGTGTACCTGCATGACACGCCGAGCCAGCCGCTGTTCACCAAAGGACCGCGGGCTTTCAGTTCGGGGTGTGTGCGGGTCGAGCAGCCGCTACTGCTGCGAGATCTCCTGGTGAGTCCGGCCGAGCGCACCCGCACCGATGAGTTGCTGGCCACCGGTGTGACTCATGAATTCAGGTTGGCCACGCCGGTGCCGGTGTTGTTGAGTTACTGGACGGTGGAGGTCAATCGCGAGGGCAGTTTGGTGTATGCGCCGGATATCTATGGACGGGATCTGGTGTTGATGAAGGCGATGGGGAGTGTGCTTTGAGGGTGGCCAGCAGCCTTGTCACAGCCTGATCCGGCGTCATGAGTGCGGTGTCGAGCGTGAGCGGCACTTCAGCCCAAGCCTCGTATTCATGCGCTAGCACCGACGCCCAAGTGGGTGGGGCCAGGCCGGGTATATCCCCCGTACGCGTTTCCACTCGCCGCTGATGTTCCTGCCGGTCTGAGCAAATCACCCGAACATCCAGCAACGCCACACCCGCCGTTGCCGCCGAGGTCTTCCACGCGTCCCGGCTTTCCTTGACCGGGTTCACACAGTCAGCCACCACCGCCTGCCCCAATCGCAGGTTGCTCCGCGCCAAGGCATTCGCCACCCCATAACCGCTGGCGCCCACGTCGCCCGCCAACACATTCGCATCACGGATCGCCTGCTCAATCACGTCGATGCGCAGGTACACCGCGCCGATCTGGCGCGCGAGTGCCTGGGCAAGGGTGGTCTTGCCGGTGCCGGGCAGTCCGCTGAAGACAATTAGCATGGGGGGCTCTCGATAAGGTTGGGCCGGTTCAGGGTATCCTTCAGTTCCCCACCGGTCGACCACAGGACAGCCCATGCCCTTGCCATTTGTGAAAATGCACGCCCATGGCGACGATTTCATCATCATCGACCGCCGAGGCCTGGACGATCCGATCACCGCGAAAATCGCCCGTCAACTCGGCAACCGCCACACCGGTATTGGCTTCAACCAACTGGCGGTGATACTCGATTGTGACGACGCCGCCGCGCGCATCAAGTTCTGGAACCCCAACGGCACGCCGCTGGCCACCTGCGGCAGCGCCACCCGTGGCGTGGCCGATCGCTTGATGCATGAGGCGGGCATGGACTCGGTGGTGCTGCGTACCGACCGTGGCTTGCTGATGTGTACGCGGGCAGCGGGGCGGCAAGTGTCGGTGAACATGGGCGAGCCGTCGCTGGATTGGTCGGCCGTGCCGTTGGCCGAGTCCATGGACACCCGTACCTTGTCCATCGACGGCAATCCGGCGGCGTGCAGCATGGGCAACCCGCATTGCACGTTTTTTGTGGAAAACATCGCGGCTGTCGATGTGGCGGCCTTGGGCCCGGTGCTGGAAATTCACCCGTTGTTCCCGGCCAAGACCAATGTGCATTTTGTGCAGGTGCTTGACCGAGGCCATATCCGCCTGCGCATCTGGGAGCGCGGCGGCGGTGTGCCGTTGGGCTCGGGTTCCTGTTGCTGTGGCGCGGTGGTCAATGGGATTCGACGAGGATTGCTGGACGATACCGTCGAAGTGCAATGCGACGGCGGCACGGTGACCGTGCACTGGGCGGGCGAGGGCGGTGTGGTGCTGACCGGCAGCGTAGAGCCGGTGATGCAGGGCAGCGCCTACGTTGGTTGAAAGTTGACGGTAAACGTGGTGCCGCCCGTGACACAGGAACTCACCGCTACATCGCCGCCATGCACTCTGGCCAACTCGCGAACGATATACAGGCCGAGGCCCACGCTACGCACGTCACTGCCTTGGTCGGTGCCACGGGTCATAGGTTCGAACAGCTCGGTGAGCAAGGCTTCGGGGATGACCTTGCCGTGGTTGTGTACTGATACTTCGCACTTACCCCGTCCCAACCGTGATGTGACGGTGATGGGCCGTTGCAGGTCGCCATACGCCACGCTGTTGGCCACCAGGTTGCCAATGATCTGCTGCACGCGGTCGGCGTCCAGGCTCGCATCGCCATTGCCTTCGACGAGATGCTCCAGCGTTGCCTTGGGAAACGCCACGCGCAGTTCATCCACGGCTCGATGAATCACCTCATGCAGGTCCAACGGCGCAGCCTTGATGGTGATGCCTTGGCCGACGCGCGCCTGGGTGAAGTCCAGCAGGTCGGCGATCATGCGCTGGGCACGCTCGGACGACTGGCCAATGTGCCCCAGCAGTTGGTGCTCTTTGGCGGTGCGTTCGCCTCGGTTGAGAAAATCCGAGGCCATGCGGATTGCCGTGAGCGGGTTCTTCAAGTCATGACTGACAATCGCCACCATCTGCTCGGCAAACAGCGCGCGACGCTGGGCGATGGCATAGGCCTCGCTCAATTCGGCCTGGGCCAATTTGAGCGCAAGTTCAGTGGCGGTCTTTTCCTGCAACAGCGCTTCGGCGAAGTTGCGTGCATTGAGCAACTCGCGCTCGTACTTGTCGCGGTCGGTGGTGCCGAACAGCGCCAGGTCGTACAGCGTGCCGTCGTCCTGCTCACGCTTGATGCCGTTGAGCAGGACGGTCAGCTTGTGGCCGTCGCGGTGCAGCATGTCGAGTTTTACCTCGGTGACGCTGCCACGCATGCGCAGCATCGGCGCCAGGTGGGTCTGGTGGAAGATCCGTCCGCCCATGGTCAGCAAATCCTGGAAGCGCTTGCCGCACAGCTCCGTCGTACTGAACCCCAGCCACTCGCTGAAGCGCGAATTGGCTTGCAGGATCGTGCCGTCCTGCGCCGTGACGGCGAGGGCGCAGGCGGCGCTGTCGAACAACTCAGCCGACATGTGCGACCGCCCACGGCGCCAGGAAACTTTCCATCGCCTCCGCGCACGCTTGCGGCGCGCTCATGTGCGGGCAATGGCCGACGTTGTCCACCAGACAATAGGTGCTGTTGGGCAACACGCTGTGCAGGTATTCGCCCACGGCCACCGGGGCGATCAGGTCGTCGCTCGATTGCAGGATCAGCACCGGCGTGGCCAGGTCGATCACGTCCTGGCGGTTGTCCGACATGAACGTCACCCGTGCAAATTGCTTGGCGATCTCAGGTTCGGTGCGGCAGAAATTGTCGGTCAATTCCTCGCTCAACGCCGGTTGCCCCGGCGCGCCCATGATTACCGGTGCCATAGTGCTGGACCAACCGAGGTAGTTGCTGTCGAGGGTATCGAGCAGGTCCTGGATATCCGCCAACTCGAAGCCGCCGACATAACCGTCTGCGTCGATATAGCGCGGCGAGGGGCCGATCATGACGTGGGCGGCGATCCGGCCGGGGGCGTGGCGGTCGGCGAGGGTGCCGATCATGGCGCTCACCGAATGGCTCACGAGGATCACCGGGCCCACGGCATACGCGTCGATAATCTTGTTCAAATCGCGCGCGTAACCGTCCAAGGTGCTGTATTTGGCCTTGTCGAACGCACTAAGGTCCGACAGGCCGGCGCCCACCAAGTCATACATCACTACGTGGAAGCGCTCGAAAAACTGCGGTGCCAGGTAGTTCCACATGGCCTGGTTGCAGCCGAAGCCGTGTGAAAACACCAGGGTCGAGCTGCCGTTGCCTATCACTCTGATATTGTTGCGGTGGCGCAGATCCATGGGCTTCCCGATTATGGCGTTTTGCTATGTGTGAAGGGAGTTTAGATAGTCATCGGTGCGGGGTCACGCGATATAGCGCAGATAAGGTAAAGTCGCCGCCTTCAGGAAGAAACTTCAGGTAACAAAGCATGATGGCGATTCTGCGGCAGTCCGTCTTGAGTCTGGTGGCGCTGGTGTTTTTAGGCGTGTTGGGCACCGCCCAGGCGGACACTTCGCCGCTTGGCGTCGCCCTCGACCAACGGGTGATTGACCTCACCAACACTCTGGATGCCAGCACCACCACCCGTCTGAAAAACCAACTCGCCGATCTTGAGCAACGTAAAGGCTCACAAGTGGCTGTGCTGCTGGTGCCCACCACCGGCGGCGCGAGCATCGAGGACTACGCCAACCAACTGTTCCGCACCTGGAAGCTGGGACGCAAGGATGTCAATGACGGCATCCTGCTGATGGTCGCCAAAGAAGACCGCAAGGTGCGTATCGAGGTGGGCTATGGCCTGGAAGGCACGGTCACAGATTTGCTCGCACACCGCATCATTGAAGAACACATCACCCCGGCCTTTCGCCAGG
The DNA here is from genome assembly GCF_002269425.1 of Pseudomonas sp. NS1(2017). Taxonomy (NCBI): domain Bacteria; kingdom Pseudomonadati; phylum Pseudomonadota; class Gammaproteobacteria; order Pseudomonadales; family Pseudomonadaceae; genus Pseudomonas; species Pseudomonas sp. NS1(2017). The sequence continues at coordinate 5,208,250 of NZ_CP022960.1, read as the reverse complement.
GGGATTTCGTCGGCGGTGTCTCCCAGGGCGTGAACGACCTGGTGGTACTGGTGGATGGCGGTGATTTGCCTAAAGCCGCAGCGACAAGGGTCAATCCGCAGTTCATCGCAATCGCGCTGGCGTTTGTCATAGGCGCCATTGGCGGCGTGCTGATCAGTGCCGGCAAACTGCCGTGGCGCCGCGCCTTGATTGCCGCGGTGGTTGCCACGTTGCTGCTGGTGATCGTGGGTGAGGGCCGCGACTGGGCGATGTTTCTGCTGGTGATGCCACTGATCATGCTGATCGGCGGCGCGACCTTCGGTGCATTGTGGATGGCACGTTCGGTGTTTTACGGCGTGATCGGGCTGCTGGTCTACATCCTGGGTTTGGTGGTGGTTGATCAGCGATATGCCGACGTCAACTTTATCCACTGGCTGGTATTTCCATTGGGTGCGCTGGTCGTTCTGGGGTTGTACCTGGTGCTGTTGGTGATCATGAAGGACGCCTGGAAGCAGAGCCGCGTGGGTTTTGTTGCGCGGCTGCTGGCAGCGGTGGGCGTGTATGTGGCGGCGGGGGTGCTGATGGAACTCGGCCGTAATGGCTGGCTGTACGCGTTCCCGATTGCCTCGTTTGCCGCGCTGTTCATCTTTGGCAAGACCAGCGGCGGGTCGGGGTCTTCGGGCGGTGGGTCGAGTTCGAGCTCCAGCAGCTCCAGTTCCAGCAGCAGTTCCTCAGGGGGTGGTGGCTCCAGTGGCGGCGGTGGCGCCTCCGGCAGTTGGTAAACTCGCTAGCGCGGCTTGTAGCCCACCCATCCCTTGAAGCTGAAGCCGGCGTAGAACAGTTCGACACCTTCAAACCCGGCTTCTCTCATCAGGGCTTCATCGGTCTCGGGTGACAACACCGGCAACTTTTCACTGATTGCCGCAATCGCCCGCTCGGCATCCGCCGCCGGCACGCCCGAGTCCACCGCGAACGCCGCGTAGCGCTTCAACCAACGGGTTTTGTCCTGCGGTGCTTGTGGGAAACTGTGATGGGCCACCACCAGCGGCGCGCCCGGCAGCAGGCGTTGCCACAACGCTTTGAGGGTTTGCAGGCGCTGCTCGGCCGGGATGAAATGCAAAGTCAGCAAGCACGTAGCACCGTCGAAAGGCCCCAGCGGCGCCGTGTCGATATAGCCTTCATGCAACTGGGTCCGTTTCATCAACGGGCCCAAGGTTGCCTCGGCCAGCTTCAGCATCTCAGCCGAGGGGTCCACCCCCACGAACCGCCATCCGGGCTCGGCGTGCGCAAACCGCTTCAATTCCAGGCCTCCACCCGCACCCAGCACCAGCACATTGCCCGTTGCCGGTACGTGTTCGCGCAACAACAGGGTGGTCATGCGCTGCAGGCCATCGAAACCGGGCACCAGGCGCACAGGGCCTTCGGCGTAGCGGGCGACGGCATCGGGGTCGGAAAACCAGGTCATCGGTGGGCGCCTGCGAAAAGGGAGGGGCGTAAACCCTACTGCTGTCGCGTCATCCATTCAATAAATAATGCAAACAGCTCCGCCTGGGAGTTGATGACCAACTTGGTGTACACATGCTTGCGATGCATGCGCACCGTCTCCGGCGAAATCCCCAGCACTTGCGCTGTCGATTTCACCGAGTGCCCGCGCAGGATCAAGTGCGCAATTTCCCGCTCACGCACCGTCAGCAGCCCACCGCCAAAGCCCATGAAGGCCGCTTCGATCTGTTGATGCGCGCGGGTTTGGCTTAAGGCTGGGTCGCCCACCACCTTGTCCAGCCCACCTGTTGTGCCAAACCGGTGCAACAGCGCGCGGATCACCGGGTGCGCTGAGCGCTGTATGGCCAGTTGCGCATCGCTGAATTGGCCGGCGCTGAGTCCCTGAAACATGCACAGGGAAAGCTTGCTGCGTGGGCACAGGTCAACGATGTAGTAACTCTCCAGCGCGCCGCCGCTGCGCAGGTAATAGGTCTTGTAGTACTCACTGTTGAAAAAGTCATCCGGCGCGATTTCCGCCAACGAGTAGAAGCCCTCCGCCAAGCCTTTATCGACGGCCAGACAGAAGGGGTCCAACTGGTAACCACGGGAAAAGTAGCGATGGATGATTTCGTCCTGATGATCCGGTGGGATGCCTTGCTGATAGAGCAGGCGTGGCGCCTGGCCCTGGCGCTCCAGGCTGATCATCATCGATTCGATGGGGCACAGGGCACACAGCGCGGCGGCGAGATGTTCGAGGAATGCTGCTTCATCGACCTGGATAAACGCCTGGGCCAAGGCGTCGTGCCAGGCTTCGAGAACCTGGGGGCCGAGGGCGGGGGACGGGTCGATCGGTGCGTTCATGCTGGCCAGTCTACCCGCCGGCCAGCGTCCCGGCAAAAACCTCGAAGCAGGCTCGGCGTTGCGGCTCATCGTCCCTGGTAATCGCCGCTCTGGCGAAGTTCGCTCGCGGTGTCGAGAATGCACTGGCGCAGGATCTCGACCACCTCGTCCACCTGTGCGTGGGTGATGATCAGCGGCGGCGACATCACGTTCAAATGCCCGATAGGGCGTACCAGCAAACCTTTTGCCTGGGCCCGCAGGTGAATGCGTTCGCCAATATTCACCGCATCCGGCAACAATGCCTTGGTGTGTTTATCGGCGACAAACTCAATACAGGCCATCAGGCGCTGACAGCGAATATCGCCTACCAGCGGCAGTGCGGCCAGGGTTTGCAGGCGCTGCTCCAGGTAGGTGCCAACCTCCTCGACATGGGCCAGCAGGTTCTCCCGCTCAATGATCTCGATGTTCTTCAGTGCCGCTACACAGCTGACAGGATGTCCGCTGTAGGTGAACCCATGGGTAAAGCAGCGGCCCTTGCCTGGCTCGCCGATCACCTGCCAGATCTGCTCCGAAAAAATACACGCGCCCAGCGGCAGATAGCCGGAGGTCAAGCCCTTGGCGGTGGTGATGATGTCCGGCTGCATGCCAAAGACGTCCTCGGAAGCGAAAAATGCGCCCAGGCGTCCAAACGAGGTGACCACTTCATCGGCGACATACAGCAGGTCGTAGCGTTGGCAGATTTCCCACATCCGCCGGTGATAGCCCTTGGGGGGAATGATCACACCACCGGAGCCCATGACGGGTTCGGCAAAGAACGCGGCCACGTTGTCCGGGCCCAGGGTCAGGATCTTGTCTTCGAACTCATTCACCAGGAAGTCGAGAAAGTCCGCTTCGCCCATCCCTTCCGGCGCCCGGTAGTAATTGGGGCAGGAGATGTGGTGAAACAGGTCGCTCATGAAATCGAATTCCGGCGCGCGGTCCGCGGCCTTGTTGCCGATGGACATCGTCAGGAATGTACTGCCGTGATAGGCACTGAAGCGCGAGATGATGTGTTTCTTGGTCGGTTTGCTGCGGCTGTTCTGATAGAACTGCACTAGCCGGTAGGCCGTATCCACCGCCGTGGAACCGCCGGTGGTCAAGAACACATGATTGAGGTCGCCCGGGGCCAGGCTTGCCAATTTGGCGCACAGTTCGATGGCGGTCACGTTGGCCATGTCGCAAAACGGGTTGGAGTAGGCCAGTTGGCGCACCTGGTCGGCGATGGCGTCGGCCATTTCCTCACGGCCCAGGCCAATATTCGTACACCACATGCCGCCGACCGCGTCCAGGTAACGATTGCCGTGGGTGTCATAGATATAGGCACCGTCTCCTGCGGCGATATTCAATGAGCCCTGTTCGCGGTGCTCGTCGAACATGTGGAAGCCGTGCATATAGTGGGCTTTATCCGCAGCGTCCAGTTGCTCGTGGTTGAACTGGGCGAAGAATTCAGGATTGGGCAGAGTCATGGCATTTACCTTCAATGGCTGGAAGTCATTTGCCGGTCTTAACGGCGTTCCACGTACGGGTGATCAGGCGCACCGCGGCGGGTGACTGGCTTTGCTGGGTGAACAGGCGTTGCATCGTCGCTGGGTCCGGGTAAATAGCCGGGTTGTCGCGGATATCGGCGTTGACCAGCGGCTTGGACGCCAGGTTGCTGTTGGCGTAGTGAATGGTGTTGCTGACGCCGGCCATCGTGCTGGGTTGCAAAAGAAATTCGATGAACCTGTGGGCATTGGCGACATGGGGGGCGTCGGTGGGAATGTAGAAGTTGTCGAACCAGATCAACGAGCCTTCTCTGGGAATGAAGTAGTCCAGCTTGATAGTGGCGCCGGCTTCCGTCGCCCGTGCCTGGGAGGTGGCGTAGTCGCCTGACCAAGTGGTTGCCAGGCACAGATCACCATTGGCCAAGCCATTGATGAAACCGCTGGAGTCGAATTTGCGAATGTACGGTCGTACGGCCATCAGCACGCCTTGGGCCGCCTTCAAGTCTTTTGGCGCGACGCTGTTGGGGTCCAGGCCGAGGTAGGTCAGGGCCAGAGGAATCATGTCGGTGGGTGAGTCCATGAAGGTGATGCCACAGTCGGCAAATTTCGACACGATTTTGGGATCGAAGATCATCGCCAGGGAGCCGAGCGGGGCGTCCGGCATCCGCGCCTTGATCATGTCGACGTTGTAGGTCACACCATTGCTGCCCCAAGTGTAGGGCGCGGAATAGGTGACGCCGGGGTCGTGGGCTTGCAGGCTTTTCAGCACCACAGGGTCAAGGTTCTTCCAGTCGGGTAGTTGGGACTTGTCCAGCGGCTGAAAGACTCCGCCCTTGATCAGCAGCGGCACCAGGGAGGCGTTGAGCAGGGCCAGGTCGTACCCGGAGTGCCCGGAAAGCAGCTTGCCCTGCACGGTTTCGTAGGAGTCGTAAGTGTCGTAGATCACCTTGATCCCTGTGGCCTTCTGGAAATCGGCCAGGGTGGTGTCACCGATGTAGTCCGCCCAGTTGTAGATGCGCAAGGTATTGCCTGGCTCGTCGGCGGCCTGAGTCAAGGTGGAGGTGGCGAGCAGTACGGCGCTGAACAGAGCGATAAAGGCTTTACGCATGGGGACCCACCTTGAGTTGTGCTTGTTATCAGGCTGAGGGACTGATTGCACTGTCAGGCAGATGGCCGGTAGGCGCCATACCCCGTTCGGGTAGGGTTCAGCTCAGGACGATGTAGTCGTTCTGCTGCAGGATCGATCGGTGTGGGCCCTGTACCAAGTGGATATAGCGACCGCTCACCAGGTCGATGGGCAGGCAGTCGTCGATGTCCAGCACTCCATCAGTGTGGGCTTGGGACCATTGGCGAAGCGCGTGTTGCTTGCCTTTGTTCATGGCCTCCTGTTTGCTGCGGGCTACCACCAGCAGGTAGTGATGGGCTTCACCAAAGCTGTTGGCTTCGTAACCGCCAAGGTTGACGAAATACAGGTGATGCGCGCCAGCAGCCGGTGCCAGATGGCTGAGTTCGATTTTCCAGCCGTCCACGCCCTCTACTGCCATCCAAGAATCGATATGTACGCCCTTGGGGCTGCCGAACCAGTCGGCGCGTAGTTGCGGGTAGGCCGCTTCCAGCGTGTCCGCCACAGCGAACACCACATCGTGAACTTCAATCTTTGCCCGTGGGTGCTTGCCCCCGAGCATGACGACAAACAGCATTGCAGATTCTTCCTGGCGATTGGCAGAGGCTAACCTTACTTCGATTGAACCCTTTTGTCCGGCCAATGCCACACTGTTAATCCGCGAACACTCCAGGAGGTTGTCATGCGTACCATTGATCTGGCGGGCGCTCCCGTTCCTGTCATCGGCCAGGGAACCTGGCGCATGGGCGAAAATCCCGACCAGCACCGCGCCGAAGTCGCCGCGCTGCAACTGGGTATCGACGAGGGCATGACCCTGATCGACACCGCCGAAATGTATGGCGAAGGCGGCGCCGAAAAGGTCGTCGGCGAAGCCATTCGGGGTCGACGCGACCAGGTGTTCCTGGTGAGCAAGGTCTACCCGCACAACGCCAGCCATAAGGGCGTGCCCCGTGCCTGTGAAGCCAGCCTCCAGCGACTGGGCACGGACTACATTGATCTTTATCTGCTGCACTGGCGCGGCCAACACCCTCTTGAAGAAACCGTCGAAGCCTTCGAACGTCTGCGTGAAGCCGGCAAGATTGGCCGCTGGGGTGTTTCCAATTTCGATGTGGCCGACCTGCAGGAACTCGCATCCCCGGCCTGCGCCACCAATCAGGTGCTCTACAACATCGAAGAGCGCGGCATCGAATTCGACCTGCTGCCCTGGTGGCAACAGCACCACTTGCCCTTGATGGCGTACTGCCCGATCGCCCAGGGCGGTGAGCTGTTGTCCAGCCCGACCCTCAAGCAGATCGCCCGTCGCCATGAGGTCACACCTGCGCAGGTCGCCCTGGCCTGGGTGTTGCGCCATGACGGCGTGATCGCAATCCCCAAAGCCGTCACCCCGGAACATGTGCGACTCAACGCAGCCGCCGCCAAATTGGTGCTGGATGAGCACGACCTGGACGCGATTGATCGCGTGTTTGGTGCACCCAAGCGCAAGCACCCTTTGGCGATGGTTTAGCCAACCCTCAGGAGCGGCGCCTTCCTTGGCACCGATCCCGGGCTAATCTGGGTTAACCGGCAACCGGGCTGCGCCAGTCATCGGACCCGGAAGTGCCAGACACTTCGTGGGTCCACACGATCTTGCGGTAGGTGAAGTACACATCCTCCAGATGGGTGAAGTGGGCGTTGTCCGGGTCCTGGCAGTTGGGCATGCGTGATTGGATGTCCACGATGGTGGCGCCCTCCAGTTCAATCGTGAAGTAGTGCTCCTGGGTGCCGGCCGACGAGGTGCGCAGCCATTCCAGCCTGCACTTGACCTCTTCGCCGCTGGTCAATGCACTGAACAGCAATGGTGAGGACTTATCGAAGACTTTGCTGATCATCATGGGCTTATGCACTCTCTGGCCCGTTGGCTGGCCGGATTGAGGGTCGCGCGGAATGATCACTTGGTGGGAAAAGGCCTGGACCAGGATCTGATCCTCATGGCCTTCCTGATAAATGTTACCTACCGAGTCCTGGGTGAACGTGCCTGCCGTGATCAAACCTTGTTTGACGCCGGTGACGGAGAGATACGCGGGTGTTGGCATGACGAGTTTCCTTGTCTGATTGAAGGGGTAGTCCCAGCGATACATGCAGCGGCTGGGAATTTGCCTATTACAAGAAGCGTGCCTGAAAGTGTGTGGGGTAATGATTGTTAGGGGTAGGCTTTATATAAGTTAGGGTTGTTGAGCGGTCAGGATATGTTTGGTTGGTTTAAATTGGTTTTTCTTGCGCATCAGTGCGCACTTAGTTGCTCAGGCGAGAATTTATTTGAATGGCTGGGTTGTAACGTCAATCCAAACGAGCGGGCATGAATGAGTGCGCAAAATGCTGCGCAGTGGCTGATTTAATAGGGTTGTAGGAAAAGGATTAAGTATTATTTCTTCGCTTGCTGAATGTTTTAGTCGTAGCTAAGGTTCCGGAGCCTTGCAGAGATTCCTGCAAGGTTAAGATGGCTTTCTGCTGCGCACTTTATGTGTAGCTAGTTGGCTGTTCCTGTCTCGGTTAGTTGCGTCTGGTGTGAAATGTCTTATTCGGACACGCTGTGTGACCATTATCTTGAAGTTGCAAGGTCACCCTGTGCGCAATCGAGTTTTGCGGGCAGCGATATGCGCTTTTCGAGTGAATATGAATGCCTGGAATCCGAGTTGGCAAAGGCGCAATCGATTCATGGCAGCAGCCAGCCCGATTGGCGCAAGGTCCTAGAAACCAGCGAGCTAATGTTGCGACATCAGTCCAAGGATTTGCGCTCGGCCGTCTGGCTGACCTGGGCGTTGCACCAGTGCGAATCCTATACAGGTCTGCTAGCCGGGCTCGGATTGCTGCGTTATCTCTGCGAGCACCATTGGTCGGAGGTCTACCCCGAAAAACTGCGTACTCGTGGTGCGGCATTCGCTTGGTTGGTACTGCGTCTCGAACCTCTGTTTACGCAAGGCCTGCCCCTGCAGAGCCAGCAGCCCTTGTTTCGTGCAGTACTTGAGCAACTGGTTTGCCTCGATGAGGTATGGACCAGGCACTTGGGAGATGAGGCGCCTTTGCTGCTGCCGATCCGCAGGCAATTGGCTCAGCGGCTGGAGTTGGCTGTTCAGGGCGATGTTCCGGCGGCGGGGATTAGCGGTGTCATAGCGCAGGTCAGGCACACGACCAGCCAACTGCTCAAACCTGAAGCCGTGGTGGACAACGAAAAAGACGCCAACAAGTTGCTACGCACTCTGCAGGAGCAGGCCCGCTCTTTGTGTGCCTGGTGGTTGCGCCAGAACGCCACCGATCTGCGTGCCTTGCGCCTCAACCGAACCTTGAACTGGCTCGTACTGAGCGGGTATCCGGATGCCGACAGCGAACGGATTACCGCCTTGCGCGGGCCTGCCCCTGACAAGCTCAAGCGTTATCAGGAGCGTTTTGCTCAGGGGCATTACGCCGACCTGATACTGGAACTCGAAACCAGTCTCGCCGGCGCGATGTTCTGGTTCGACGGGCTGCATATGCTCTGGCAATGCCTGGAAGCCTTGCAGGCCGAACAGGCCACGACTGAGTTGGAAGTGGCCTTCGCCTTGCTGCTGCAACGTCTGCCGGACCTGCCGTCGTTCTGTTTTCACGACGGCGTTCCTTTTGCCGATGCCGCCAGCCGTGACTGGATCACGTTGCAGGTCAGCCGTCGTCTGCAAGTACCCGAGCCAGCCGCCGTGATGATTGATGCCGAAGCCGAGCCTTGGGAGATCGCCTTGCAGGCAGTGGCACCCCGATTGCGTAAGGACGGGCTCAAAGCCGCAATCCATGAACTCAAACAAGGCATGTACGCCGCTCGCAGCGAGCGCGCGCGATTTCATTGGCGGCTTGCCCAGGCGAGGCTGTGTGTACAAGCCGGCAAGCATGAGCTGGCGAAGATCCAGCTCGAACATCTGGACCACGAACTGCAACACACAGGTCTTGAACATTGGGAGCCGGAACTGGCCCTTCAGGTAACCCAGCTTCTGTATCGCTGCTGTGACCTGTTGCCACAAAGCCACGCCGTGCTCGAACGCAAGGAAGACACCCACCGCAGGCTGTGCCTCTTCGATCTGGAAGCGGTACTTGAATAGGCTTTCGAGCCACTTGAATAAGGAGAAATACCATGGCCAAAGAAGGTTCGGTCGCCCCCAAGGAGCGCATCAACATCACGTTCAAGCCTGCCATCGGCGGGGCGCAGGAAGAAGTCGAACTGCCATTGAAGCTGTTGGTGTTGGGTGATTTCACCCAGCGTGAAGATATGCGCAAGCTCGAAGATCGAAAGCCTATCGCGATCGACAAGAACACCCTGGATGACGTGTTGGCCAAACAGGCGTTAAGCCTGACGCTGAACGTGCCTAACCGTCTGCAGGAGGATGCAGGTGTTGAGGAACTGGCCATTCAGGTACGCATTAATTCCATGAAGGATTTCAATCCGGCGAACCTGGTAGAGCAGGTTCCCGAACTGCAAAAGCTGATGGCGTTGCGCGAGGCGCTCATGGCGCTCAAAGGACCATTGGGTAACACGCCGAGCTTTCGCAAAGCTATTGAACACGCCCTTGCCGATGACGATTCCCGTGCTCGGGTATTGGCTGAGCTGGGACTGGACACACCTGACGCCTGACATTTTCAGTAAAAGGACACTGAGCTCATGACGACACAACAGCACTCGCTGCCTGCACAAACCGCTGATCAGTACAGCATTCTCGATAACATCGTTGCCCAGACTTTGCTGAGTGCGGACGACGAGGCGTATGGCATTGCCAAGCGTGGCGTCTCGGCGTTTATCGAAGAGCTGATCAAGCCGCAGAACCGTGGCGAGCCCGTCAAGAAACGGCTGGTCGATCGAATGATTGCCGAGATCGACACGAAGCTTAGTCTTCAGATGGATGAGATCCTGCACCACCCGGATTTCCAGGCCTTGGAAGCTTCCTGGAAAGGCCTGCAGTTGTTGGTTGATCGCACCAACTTCCGCGAGAACATCAAGATCGAACTGTTGAACGTCTCTCGACAAGATCTGCTGGAGGATTTCGAGGACTCACCTGAAGTGATCCAGTCCGGTCTGTACAAACATATCTACAGTGCGGAATACGGTCAGTTTGGTGGTCAGCCGGTGGGCGCAATTATCGCCAATTACTTTCTGTCCCCCAGTGCCCCCGACGTGAAGCTGATGCAGTACGCGTCCAGCGTGGCCTGCATGGCCCATGCGCCGTTTATTGCCGCTGCCGGCCCTGCATTCTTCGGGTTGGAAAGTTTCACCGGTCTACCGGATCTCAAAGACCTGAAGGATCATTTCGAAGGCCCTCAATTTGCCAAATGGCAAAGTTTTCGCCAAAGCGAGGATTCACGCTATATCGGCTTGACCGTGCCGCGTTTCCTGCTTCGTACGCCCTACGATCCCCTTGAATGTCCGGTCAAGACCTTTGCCTACCAGGAAAACGTGGTCAACAGCCATGAACACTACCTGTGGGGCAATACGGCCTACGCGTTTGCCACGCGCCTGACTGATAGCTTTGCGCGGTTTCGCTGGTGTCCGAACATCATCGGCCCGCAAAGCGGTGGAGCGGTGGAAGACTTGCCGCTGCACCATTTTCATAGCATGGGTGAAATCGAAACCAAGATTCCGACTGAAGTATTGGTTTCGGATCGCCGCGAATACGAATTGGCGCAAGAGGGTTTCATTGCCTTGACCATGCGCAAGGGCAGCGACAATGCCGCGTTTTTCTCCGCCAGCTCGGTCCAGAAGCCGAAACACTTTGGTCTTAGTCCCGAGGGTAAAGAGGCCGAGCTGAATTACCGCCTGGGCACCCAATTGCCCTACATGATGGTGGTGAATCGCCTGGCCCACTACCTCAAGGTCCTGCAACGTGAGCAATTGGGGTCGTGGAAGGAGCGCACTGACCTGGAGCTGGAACTCAACAAGTGGATTCGACAGTACGTCGCCGATCAGGAAAACCCCAGCGCCGAAGTGCGTGGGAGGCGCCCCTTGCGGGCGGCCCGCATTGTTGTCAGTGATGTCGATGGCGAGCCCGGTTGGTATCGCGTCAACCTGAGTGTACGCCCGCACTTCAAGTACATGGGGGCGGACTTCACGTTGTCCTTGGTCGGCAAACTCGACAAAGAATGAGCAGAGGCCAGGGAATGCCCAACCATCAAAGCCTTTTCCAGCGCCTTGAGCATCCGGATGCTTGCGTATCTGGCGTGACATCCGTTGCGACCCATTTGGGAAAAATGCTGAGTATCCGCGCGGGCAGTGTGCAGACACTGCCGGACTATGGCTTGCCCGACCTCAATGACATGAACCAGAGCTTGCATGAGTCATTGTCTCAGTCGCGCCTGTTGATCGAGCGATTCATCCGCGCCTACGAACCACGCTTGAAGGATGTTCGGGTCAGGTCGTTGCCGCGGGATCATGACCCACTGGCCCTTGCCTTCACGATTGACGCCACGCTGATGATCAAAGGCGTCAAGCAACCCGTGGTATTCACCGCGCGACTGTGCGATTCCGGTCGGATAGAGGTCTTGCCGGATGTCGTTTAATCATTATTACCAAAGCGAGCTCAGTGCGTTGCGGCAGCTCGGGCGGCAGTTCTCCGAGCGCAACCCTGCGCTGGCACCCTTTCTCGCAGACTCCGGTCGGGATCCCGATGTTGAACGGCTTCTGGAAGGTTTTGCGTTTCTTACGGGGCGCTTGCGCCAGAAACTCGATGATGAGCTTCCAGAACTGACACATTCGCTGATGCATTTGCTCTGGCCCAACTACATGCGCCCGATGCCCGCGTTCAGCATACTGCAATTTGATCCGTTGAAGCACTCAGGCCCAGGCGTGTGGGTGGCAAGGGACACGCCGGTTGAAAGCGCCGCAGTCAATGACGAGCGATGTCGTTTTCAGACCTGCTATGCCACGCAGGTCCTACCGCTGCAACTGAGTGCCTTGGAGTATGGCGCCCAGGCGGGACGTGGGATGTTGAGCCTGCGGCTGGACATGAGCGCCGAAGGCAATTTCAGTGAGTGGACCTTCAACCAGTTGCGCCTGCATCTGGCCGGGGATCGCTACATCAGCCAGGAGCTGTACCTGAGCCTGCTGCGTGAGCTTGAAGGTATCGAGTTGCTACCGTTCGGTCACGATGGCCGGCCGGTCAACGGGCTCGATGGTCAAGCATTATCATTGCGCCTTGGCGCCGACCAGGTGCAGCCGGTGGGTTTCAGTGAGGAGCAGGCATTGATCCCGTATCCGCCGAATACCTTTTCCGGCTATCGCCACCTGCAGGAGTATTTTGCCTTCCCTGACAAGTATCTGTTTGTCGATGTGAGGGGGCTGGGCGTTCTGCAGGAATTACCTGGCGAATTGCTCAAGCAGGTCTGCGGAGTGTTGTTGCGCTTCGAGTTGCGCACTCCATGGCGTGAGTCCCGGCCGCCCAGCCTGGAAAACGTCAAACTGTACTGCACCCCCATCGTGAACCTGTTCAAGCATGATGCCGTGCCCATCCGCCTGGACGGGAAGCAGGATGAGTATTTGCTCGTCCCCGGCGAATATTCACGGGAAAACGCGAGTGTGTTTTCCGTCGACAGTGTCACAGGGTGGCAACCGGGTGGGCGTGGATACAAGACCTACGTACCCTTCGAATCCTTCGAACATGATGGCGATTCCGACCTGTCGGGTGGCCCAGCGACTTATAGCATTCGTCAACGGCCATCGACACAACATCCAGGGCTTGAAACCTGGCTTGCGTTTGGCAACGGCCCTGATTTTGAGCAGCAAACACTGTCGATCGAGTTGACCTGTACCAATCACAACCTGCCTCGGATGTTGCCGCTTGGGGGCATCAACCGGCCTTGCGAACAGACGCCAGAGGGGTTGTCGTTTCGGAACATCTGCGCACCAACAGCCAGTTTTCCACCGCCCCTGGATCAGGATTTTCTCTGGCGATTGATCAGTAACCTGTCGCTCAACTATCTGTCGTTGAGCGACATCAACGCTTTGAAGGTGGTCCTTCAAACCTATGACTTGCCACGCTACCACGACCGACAAGCGCAGAAGGTCAGTGAGAGGAAGCTGGGTGCAATGCGCTCTGTCAGTCATACGACAGTCGACCGACTGCAACGTGGCTTGCCGTTTCGGGGGATACGAATTGATCTGAGCATCGACCCCCAAGGCTTTTTGGGGCGCGGCGAAGTGTTCGTCTTCGCGTCGGTACTCAATGAATTTTTCGCACTTTACGCCAGCCTCAACGCCTACCACGAACTAAGAGTCATCAGCACACAAGGAGACGTGTACCTATGGCCACCACGGATGGGGCAGCAGCCCCTGCTTTGACGCGACTGTCCCGGGGCATCCGCGAGTATTCGCTGTTCCAGGCGGTTTTGCAGGTGATCAAACGCTTGCGTGATGCCCATCCCCAGTTGGATGACGACGCGTTGTATGACCTGTTGGAGTTTCAAGCCAATCCAGGTCTTGGCTTTCCCGGTCACGATATTGACCGGGTGGAGTTTTTCATTGAACACGCGCAGTTGCGTGCGCGTCTTCGCCTCAATCTCTTGGGCTTGTGTGGCGCGGGTTCGCCATTGCCGGCGTTTTATGGCGAGCAGGCGTGTGCCGACGGGGTGGGTGGCAGTACTACGCGCGAATTTCTGGACGTGTTTCATCACCGTCTGCAACGACTGATGCTACCCATCTGGCGTAACTACCGTTACCCAATGTGTTTCCAGACAGGCGCGCGTGACACCTTTTCCGAGCAAATGTTTGCGTTGATCGGCCTGAGCGGTCAGCAGATTCGCAGTGCCACGCAATTGAACTGCAAGCGGCTGTTGCCTTACCTGGGGTTACTTGGCCTGCGGGCGCATTCGGCAGCCTTGATCGAGACGGTGTTGCGTTACTACTTCAAGCACCACCGCTTGTTCATTGAACAGTGGGTACTGCGTACGGTTGTCGTCGCCGATTCACAGCAAAACCGGCTCGGCACCGCGAATAGCGTACTTGGCCATGACCAGGTATTGGGCTGCCGGGTTGCCGACCGTAGTGGCAAGTTCCGGGTGCATCTGCAAGGCCTGAGTTGGCAGCAACTCCATGGGTTTCTGCCCACCGGACCCGACTACCCGCTGCTGTGTTCGTTGGTGCGCCTGACGACTCGGGATCCATTGGACTATGACGTGCGCCTGGTGCTGGCCAGGGAAGAGATCCGCCCGTTGCACATCGGCGAACACAATGTCTGTCGCCTCGGCTGGACCACTTGGCTGGCACATGACTACGCCGACGGTGTGGTCATGGTGCCGAGCAACGCTCATGAGGGATGAATCATTATGATAAATGTGGATCTGCAACAACTTATCCAGACATTGACCACCCAGACCCGCCGAGATTTGGAGCGCGCTGCTGAACGTTGCGTAACACGCGGCGGTAGGGAAGTGCTGGTGGAAGATTTGTTGCTGGCCCTGCTGGAGCATCAGGACGGCCTTCTGGTACGGGCAATGGCAGATGCAGGCATTGAGGTCGGTACGTTGCAGGCCGTACTGCAACCCAAGGGGGAGGCGAGTGCATCGCGCAATCCGGTGTTTGCCCATGCGCTGGTGCAATGGCTGCAGCAGGCATCGATGGTTGCCCATCTGGAACTGCGCCAGACTGAAATCGATCATGGCGCCCTGTTGCTGGCCCTGCTGCGTCACCCGCTGCACCATGCGGGGAGTGCGTATCAGGCTTTTTTGCAGCGTTTGGATTCGCAGCGTGTGCTTGGCTTCGTGTTGAACCAAGCGCCTGGCACTGATCCTGCGCTGGCGGGTGAGCCATTGCTGGAGCGCTTCACTCACGACCTGACGCGCCAGGCGCTTGAAGGCCGTATCGATCCGGTGTTGTGCCGCGATGCTGAGATCGCCCAACTGATCGATATCCTCATGCGCCGGCGTAAAAACAACCCGATCCTTGTAGGCGAAGCCGGGGTAGGCAAGACGGCCGTTGTCGAGGGGCTCGCGCTGCGCGTTGCCTCCGCGCAGGTGCCTGGACCGCTGAAGGATGTGCGGGTGCTGACGCTGGATATGGGGCTGCTCCAGGCCGGTGCCAGCATCAAGGGAGAATTCGAGCGGCGCCTCAAGGGTGTGATCGACGAAGTCAATGCATCGGCCAAACCGGTGATCCTGTTTATCGATGAGGCACATACGTTGGTCGGTGCAGGCGCTCAGGCGGGTGGGGCCGATGCGGCGAATCTGCTCAAACCGGCCTTGGCCCGTGGCGACTTGCGCACCATCGCTGCCACCACTTGGTCGGAATATAAGAAATACTTCGAAAAAGATCCGGCATTGGCGCGGCGCTTCCAGCCTGTAACGGTCGGCGAACCCAGTGTCGAACAGGCGGTTTCGATTCTGCGTGGACTGGCTTCGGTGTATGAGCGTAGCCATGGTGTTTACGTGCGGGACGATGCGGTGGTTGCGGCGGCGCAAATGAGTGCCCGTTACCTGCCTGGGCGCCAGTTGCCTGACAAGGCGGTGGATGTGTTGGACACCGCTTGCGCTCGCTTGCGTACCCGTAGGGAGATGGCGCCGGAGGCATTGCAACGCCTGTACGCGGCGCAGGCGGAAGGTGTGCGCCAGCATCAGGCAATAAGTCGTGACAGGGATGCAGGGATTCCCGTGGATGAGCAAACACTGCACGGGTTGAACCTACGCATGGAGGAGATGGAAAGCGAACGTGAGCATCTGGAGCAGTGTTGGCCGGAACAACAAACATCGACGCAGCATGTATGCCCGCGCCTGGTAGCCGAGGTCATCAGTGGCTGGACCGGCATCCCGGTTGAACAGGTGGCATGTGAGCACAGTGCACGGATGCTGGGTTTCGCCGATGCTTTACGCACGCGCATTCTCGGCCAGGAACAAGCGGTGCAGGCCCTGGACCGCAATCTGCGCGCCGTTGCGGCCGGGCTTAACAAACCCGATGCTCCGGTCGGGGTGTTCCTGCTGGTCGGCCCAAGTGGCGTGGGCAAGACCGAGACGGCGTTGGCCCTGGGTGATCTGTTGTATGGCGGTGAGCGTTTTGTCACCACCCTCAATATGTCCGAATTCCAGGAAAAACACTCGCTGTCTCGTTTGATTGGCGCACCTCCCGGTTATGTCGGTTTCGGCGAGGGCGGCGTGCTGACCGAAGCCGTACGGCAACGCCCGTATTCGGTGGTGCTGCTTGACGAAGTCGAGAAGGCCGACCCGGAAGTATTGAACCTGTTCTATCAGATTTTCGACAAGGGCCTGGCCAGTGACGGGGAGGGCCGGGAAATCGATTTTCGCAACACGCTGATCTTGATGACGTCCAACCTGGGCAGCGAGTGCATCGGTGAACTGTGTGCAGACGGTCAGCGACCTGACGTGCAAGTGCTGCAAGAGGCAATTCGTCCGCTGCTGCGTGACCACTTCAAACCTGCGTTACTGGCGCGGATGCGGGTGCTGCCCTATTACCCGGTGACGGGTGGGATCCTGCATGACTTGGCAAGGCTCAAGCTGGCACGCCTGGGGCAGAGGTTGAGCCTGCGCAAGCTGGCATTCAGCTATACGCCTGAGCTGGTTGCACACATGGTCGAGCGTTGCTCACACGGTGACAGTGGCGCTCGTTACATTGACCAGTGGATCGAGCTTCATTTGTTGCCGCAGGTAGTGGACCGGTTGCTGGAGGCGATGGCCCAAGACGAACCCTTGGGGCATGTACATGCGTACCTGGCGGGGAATGGGGCTCCCATCTGTGAGTTCAGCCAATGAGGGATAACCGGTCCAACCAGGAATCCCATTCGCTGGCTTATGCCGAAACGCTGCTCGGCTGGTTCATTCGCCTGGGTGTCGAGGGTGACGCAGCCACGTTGCCCGGCCTGTGTGTTACGGCGGTGGCGCAGTTGAGCCAGTGCGAACTCAGCCAGTGGTATTGGCGCGATGAGTCCACTGGCCGGCTTGAGCTGATTGCCCAGCACCTGTCCGGAGCGCTTTGCGCCGGCGATCCGGCCGGCAGCCGGGACTTCCAGCATGAGCAGGTGCTGAACTACGTAGTCCGCCATCAAACGGCTCTGAGCCTGGAAGACCTCACGGGCAGCGTGTACGAGTGCGGGTTTCTGCCCGTGCTGGCGACCTCCTGGGAGGCGTTGTCATGTGTGCCGTTGTTCAACCGCGACAAGGCTATCAACGGCGTGTTGCTGTTTGCCAGCCAACACCGGAAAAATTTGCAGGACTACTCACTCTCCTTGAGCCAACTGGGAAGTTTTGCCTTGATGCAGCGGATTCTGCTGAAGAGTCAACGTTCCACAGAAAGCACCGCCCTCCTGAGTAACTGCAAACCGGCCCCCCGTGCGGAATTTGGGCTGATCGGCAGCAGTACCGCCATGGATGAGACGTACCGCCTCATCGGTAAGGTCATGCAGGCGCCTTACACCGTATTGCTGCGCGGCGAGACGGGGACCGGCAAAGAGGTGGTGGCGCGGGCTATCCATTCTGCAGGGCCGCGAAAAAGCAAAGCGTTCGTGGTGCAAAACTGTGCGGCGTTTCCCGAAGGGCTGCTGGAAAGTGAACTGTTCGGCTATCGCAAAGGGGCTTTCACGGGGGCTGAACGCAACCATGTCGGGCTGTTTGACGCCGCGCATGGAGGCACGCTGCTCTTGGACGAAATCGGCGATATGCCGCTGTCGCTGCAGGCCAAGTTACTGCGGGTTCTGCAGGACGGCGAAGTTCGCCCGCTGGGCGCCACTGCGGCACACAAGGTTGATGTGCGCATCATCGCTGCGACGCATCGCGACCTCGCCGCGATGGTAGCCCAAGGCAGTTTTCGCGAAGACCTTTATTACAGGCTGGCGCAATTTCCCATCGAACTGCCGCCCTTGCGCGAGCGCGACGGCGATGTGTTGCTGTTGGCGCGGGAGTTTGGGCAGCAGGCCTCCATTGCACTTGGACGTGAATCGGTGTCGTGGTCCAGTGCGGCCCTTGACCAACTGTCGAGCTACGCCTTCCCCGGCAATGTACGTGAGCTCAAATGCCTGGTGGAACGTGCGGTACTGCTCTGCGATGACGGGGTGATCCTGCCCGTCCATCTTTCCTTGCCTACGCCACCTGCCAATGAATCCATCGATGTGACGTTGCGCCAACGTCTGGAGCGGGTGGAGCGAGTGTTCCTGATCGATTGTCTGCACAAGAACCGTGGTAATCGCACCCGAACTGCACGTGAGCTGGGCGTCGCTCGCCGCACGCTCCTCTATCGCCTGGCGCGTCTGAAGATCCCCGAAGGCGAGGTCCGTGGAGAGTGTTGAGCGGGGGGGGCGTGTCGGCATCTGATTTTCATGGGAGATACCTGATGTTTTTTCATCCGTGGCAAGCGCTGGTGCTTGCACTGTGTTTGTTGAGTGGCTGTAACGCCAATTATGTCTTTGATGACGCCAACTACCGCCCGCTGGGTGATCCTCAGGCGATCCGTCGTGGGCAGTGAGCAGGAGAGTTCTGCCATGCAATTAGTGTTTGAAGTCTGCAGTGCCATGAACAATGAACCGCCGACCCGTAAGACATTTGAGGGTGTCGGCGGTGTGATCGGCCGGGGGGCGGGGTGTGACTGGATCCTCCCCGATGCCCATCGCCTGATCTCCAGTCATCACGCCTTGGTCAGTTATCGAGAAGGCCGCTACTTCCTGACGGATATCAGCAGCAATGGCATCGGTGTGTCCGGCAGCATGGAACGTCTGGACAAAGGGCAGGCGCGGCCGATCATTGAGGGTGAAGTGTATCAATTGGGCCGGTTGGAAATTCGTGCCCGCCTGGTGGCAAATGAACGACGGTCGTTTGCTCAGAATGTCGTGATTCCAGACGATGCGTTCCTCGGGCTTGACCCTGTTGATGCGCTGGATCGCGAACAGTTGCGTGCTAGCGCGTCGGCAGAATTGGACGCTCTCGATGCGTCAACGCAGGTACCTTGCCAGTCACACATTCCAGGGCCTGTGGATCGCGATCATCTGATCGTGCCGACATGGGCTGGACCCGACAGGAAAGTGATACCTCCCGACCCCGTCATGGCCGCGCCTGCAGCGTCGCAAGCGTTCTGGCCTCAGTTCGCGCAAGCATTGGGCATGCAATTGGACACACTTGATACCCCAGGTCGCGAAGCCCTTGCGATCAAGGTGGCAGGGCTGTTCAGGCATGCCATCGAAGGGCTGCAGCAAAGCCTGCGAACCCGCGATGAGTTGAACAGCGAGATCAGCGCTGCATTGTCCCCCCCAGCGCTCAACATCCGCAATCCGTTGAAAGCGTGTGCCGACAGCCAGGCCGCCATGGCGTCCCTGCTGGGCGCTGGTGAACCGGGCGAACTCGATGCCGAGCAAGCGGTCGCCCAGGTCTGTCGAGACCTGCAGGTTCATCAACTGGCCATGGTCGTGGCCAGTCGGGCCGCGGTGCGTGGTGCATTGGCAGCTTTTGCGCCGGAACACTTGTTGCTGTGTTTCGAGCGCGAGGGCAGACCACCCAGGTTTTTTACCGAGGCGGCACATTGGCGGGCATACCGACGCCACTATCTACGCCTGGTTGACGAAGATTCTTTGGGCGATCAGTTGTTGCGCAATGACTTTTCCAATGCCTACAAGGAGCAGGTGCGCCTGGTTTCTACCCTGAATATAGCGTGCCCAGGATGACGTTCATGTATCGAGTTGCTGCCCTATCAATGCTGTCAGCACTGTGCCTGTTGGCCGGATGTGGCAGCCTTTCACCTTTTTCGACCCTGACCAAACTGGACCTGACGTTGATCGCAGGTGACGAAGTCAACCCCGACCTTCACGGTCGCCCTTCACCCGTGGTGGTGCACCTGCTTGAACTGCGGCACCCCGTGGCCTTTGAAAACGCCGATTTTTTCAGCCTCTACGACCGCGCCGAGCAGACCCTCTCCAGGGATTGGGTCCGCAGCGAGGAGTTGGAATTGCGTCCTGGTGAACAGCTGGCACTCAAACTCAGTGTAGAGCCCCATAGCCGCTACGTCGGTGTGCTGGCGGCCTATCGCGACTTGCCTCATGTGCAATGGAGGCTGGTGCTGCCGGTGACTCCCGGGCAATTGACCCGTGCCGGCGTTGTGCTGGATCAGACGGGGCTGCGGATGGCAACCCCTCAGACTGACAGGACGGAGGATTGAGATGCAGGTCCATAACGTTATCTGGCAAGAGGGCATGCTGTTGCGTCCCCAGCACTTGCAACACAATGACCGTTACTTCCATCGACAGCTCAACCGAACAAGGTTGCTGAGCAGTGATGCGTGGGGGTTCCTGACCTTGGACGTCGATATGCAGTACCTCAATCTAGGCAAGGTTGTTGTCAACCAGGCCAGCGGGGTATTGCCTGACGGCAGTTTGTTCGAGTTGAGCGGCGCAATGGAACCTTTGGTGTTGCAGGTACCTGCCAATGCGGGCAGGCAAGCCGTTTACCTGGCGTTGCCGCTGGCGACGGAGAATCAGGTTGAAGTGCGCAGGAAGGAGCAAAGCGATGTGCTGGCACGTTACGTCTCCTGTGAAACGGAAATCGGCGACGCCAACGCCGGCGTCGACTCTCGTTGCCAGATCAACTGCGCACGGCCGGACTTGCGCCTGATGCTGGGCGAGGGGCCCAGTGATGCGTTCTACGTGAAACTCCAGGTCGCCCAGGTGCAGGATTCGACCCGCGACGGCGGCGTAGACCTGGATGCGGATTTTGTACCGACGTTCATCTATCTCCAGGGCTCCGGTTATGTGGCGTCATGCGTCAAAGAGGTGATTAGCCTGCTGGCGACACGTGGCGATGCGATTGCAGCGCGAGTCCAGGGAACGGGTGCCTCGACAGGAGCACAGGTCGGTGATTTCCTGATGCTGCAACTGATCAATCGTGCCGAGTTGATCCTGCGTCACTATCTGGCGCAGGCTCAAGTGCGTCCGGAGTTGCTGTACCGGGAGTTGCTCGCGATCCTCGGTGAACTGTCGACGTTTGCCAACGACAACAAACGCGCGCAACTTGCCGTGCACTACAGACATGGCGATCAGGGCGCGAGCTTTCGAGGGCTGATGGAGGGGCTTCGCACCGCGTTGTCTTCGGTGCTGGAGCAACATGCCATCGAACTGGTGTTGCAACAGCGGCAATACGGAGTGCTGGTTTGCCCGGTCAGCGATCTCAAGTTGCTGGGTACCGCCACCTTCATTTTGGCCGCCACCGCCCAATGTGAGTCGGAGGAGCTTCGCCATCGTTTGCCGGCGCATCTCAAGATAGGCCCCGTTGAACGCATCCGCGAGCTGGTGAATCTGCACCTGGCCGGTATCAAGGTCCAGCCGCTGCCGGTCGCGCCGCGGCAGATTCCGTATCACGCCGCCAAGACCTATTTCATGCTCGAACTCAGTCCCCGTGATATCGCACAGTTGGAGCAGTCGGGTGGTTTTGCCTTCCACGCTAGCGGCGAGTTCGCCGAGCTGGAACTCAACTTCTGGGCTATCAGGAACTGAACACCATGACGATGGACAGTGAATACCCGCAGGATGAAAAAACCATATTGCTTGACCGTGACGGGCTCGGCCCGGCACAGGGGCCCGTCACGGATTTCCCGTCGCCGCCACGTTTCGAACAGTTGGAAGACCGGATGATCTACGCCGCCAACCTGCCGGGGCAGCGTTTCAATATCGGCCCCAACGTGCTATTGGCAGCGGCTTGGGAACTTCTGTCACAGGTTGCCCAGCTCAGGGCCAGCCCGGCTAGGGAAAGCTTGCAGGCGCTCAATGATCAGCTTTCATCGGGCGTCAGCGCATTTGAAGCCCATGCCTTGCACTTGGGGGCAGAGAATAGCCAGGTGATGTCGGCGCGTTATGTGCTGTGCAGTGTCATCGACGAGGCGGTAGTCACCACGCCGTGGGGCAGTTGCAGCGATTGGTCGAAGAGGAGCCTGTTGAGCCGTTTTCACAACGAAACCTTTGGTGGTGAAAAGTTTTTCCAGTTGCTGGAGCGTTTATCCCGTGATCCCGTCAAGCACGTTGCCGTGCTTGAGCTTATGTACCTGTGTCTGTCGTTGGGGTTCGAAGGTAAATACCGCGTCATGGAGCGGGGAAGGGAGCAACTGGAAACGATTCAGGATGCTGTTTTTCGCCAGGTCAGGCATGTGCGAGGTGATCGGGTGCCGCTATCCATTTCCCCGCAGAGGGGGAAAGCCCCTCGGATACGTATTGTCTCCGCCCTGTTGGCTACTGCCTGTGTGCTGGCGTGTTTGCTTGTGATGTATTCAGGGTTTGCCTGGGTGCTGAGCCAGGAGCGCGAGGCCGCGCTGCAACCTCTTCAATCTTTGGTGTCAGGACTGTCTCGGACACCCTCGTAACGCTGGGAGCAATGGATGAACACATTCTTCAAAGGAGTGGGTACGGTGCTGCGCAAAAGTTGGGTATGGAGCTTGCTGCTGGTGCTGTCCAGTGCGCTGCTGGTGTGGTTTTTCGGGCCATTGCTGGCGGTGGATGACTACCGTTTCTGGCAAAGTCCAACGTCTCGTTTGCTGACCATCAGCGGGTTGCTGTTGCTGTGGGGGCTGGCAATGGTCGTGGTAGGCGCACGTCGCACCGCTCGTTTGAATCAGCCGGAAGAGCATGCGCGTCATCAGCGCAAGGCATTGATCGACGATGAAATATGCCAGGTGCGGGAGCGCTTCAAAGAAGCGCTGCAGGCGTTGAAAACCTCACGACGCTACGGTGAACACAGTGAGCGTTGGCGCGACGAGTTGCCCTGGTATCTGGTGATTGGCGAGCAAGGCAGTGGCAAGACCAGCCTGCTGGCGGCCAGTGACTCGCTGTCGCCACTCGACCGCCCTGACGCGGCGCCGAAGGGGGCGATGTCTGGCTGTGATTGGTATTTTGCCGAAGAAGCCGTACTGGTCGAGGCCGCGGGTCGTTACTTGGGCCAGCCGGACCCTTCGGTGGATGCAGCGGGATGGGCGACTCTGCTCGATCTGCTCAAGTGGCGGCGCAGGACGCGGCCACTCAATGGCGTAGTCGTCACGTTGTCGGTCGACACACTTTCAAGCAGCAATGAGCACGACCTGGAACGTCATGCCCGCGATGTGCGTACGCGCTTGCAGGACCTCCAGCAGACGCTGCAGGTGGATGTGCCGGTGTATCTGGTGTTGACCCAGTCTGATCGGCTGGCCGGTTTTGCCGAGTTTTTTGATGCTCAGCAGGGCGACGGCATAGAACAGGTTCTGGGAGGGGGCCTGGTTACGGACCGCGCCCAGGCGAAGGACGTGTTCGAGAACCTGTTGCAACGTCTGGGTGGAGAACTGATTCCGCGCTTGCAGCAAGAGCGAAATGCCGAGTGTCGAGGACGCATGCTTGACTTTCCGCGGCAGGTCGCACGCATCGGTGACAGCCTGTGCCTTTTTATCGAAGCGGCATTTTCTGTCAGTCGTAATCAGCCTATCAATGCCCTGCGAGGTTTTTACCTGACCTGTGCGAAAACCGTTGATGTACGTCCTCATTTTGTCCAAGGGTTGTTTAAGCGAGTGATTTTTGCCGAGGCCAACCTGGCCAGGCTGCTTACCCCGGAGCGGCAGCGTATACGTCGACGTCATGGGTTGATGGCGCTGGCAGCGACTGTAGTCATCGGGACGGCGGGGGCAGTGTGGGCGCACAGCTACTCGTTCAACCATCAGCGCCTATCGCAACTAATGGGGCTGATCAACAACACCCAGCCCGCCACATCGCGAGGGGTGGACGAGCATCATGCCTTGCTGACGCTGCTGGACAGTCGCCTGGCGGCAACCAAGGTGTTCTCGCCGCAGGCCGAGGCACGGTGGATAGAGCGGGCCGGCCTGTATCAAGGGGCGCTGATTATTGCGCCGCTGACCGCAGCCTATGAGCACACCTTGCAGCAGCAGTTTCTGCCCTACGTGACCGCCCTGCTCGAAGGACGGGTGCGAGGCAGCCTGGGTGACCGCGAACAACTGCTCGATAATTTGCGTGCCTATCTGATGCTCAACCTGCAGGGGCGGCGTGATAGGGGCTGGCTGGCGGAGCATATGTCTGGCCAGTGGTCGGGAGACGCTTCGGCGAACACGCGCCTGAACGAACACTTTGCGCGGCTCCTCGAACAGCCGTTTCTGGCACCGTTGAATGAAGAGTTGGTGACCCTGGCTCGCTTGGAATTACGCGGTGAGTCGCTGGGGGAGGTGGTCTACAGGGCGTTGCGGGAGCAAGCGCGGAGCCTGGAGCCTTATCACTTGGCCGAAGGTCCGGCGTTTTCCAGGGGCGAGCCGCCTATACCGGGGTTTTACACCAGGAAATACCTGCAGTTATTCGAACAGCAGGGCGCTCAGATGGTCAATGCCGTTGCTCAGGACAATTGGGTCCTTGGAGAGGGGGCGGACCTGCGCGCCGCGGATCTACGCAGGCTGATGCTGGAGCTGGAACAGCGCTATTTCAGTGAATACGCCGATGCATGGAGCGACGCCCTCGGTCGGATCAGACTGCGGGAAAGTGGCAGCCTGCAACACGGCGCGGAGCAACTCGCAAGCCTTACATCGGCTCAATCGGCCTTGGTGCAGTTGTTGCAGCAGGTGCGCGAAAATACTCGATTTGTGTCGGTCTCCGATCGCCTTGAAACGGCAGTCCAGCCAGTCGGCGAGCTGGGCGCGGCGACGTCCAGGGGGCTGAGCAGAGCGGTGCTGCCTGATAATGCCCGGCGTGCCTTGCAACGCCGTTTCGAGCCCTTGCACCAATTGCTCGACGAACAGCAAAACCCAGGGAGCGAGTTGACGCAGGCATTGCGCCTGCTGGATGAACTGCAGTTGCAGTTGTCGACAGTGAGCCGTGACAGTTCGCCGGAGCAGGCAGCGTTCAAAATGGCCAGGCAACGGATGGATGGACAGCAGCCCCTGCTGGGCAACCTACGTGATACGGCGGCTCGCTTTCCGCAGCCGCTCAAAGGGTGGTTCGAAGGCATTGCCGACCAAAGCTGGCGCCAGTTGCTCGATGACGCTTACGGGTTTGTGAATCAGCACTATCAAAACGAAGTCTACGGGTTCTATGCGAAAGCCATTCAGCGCCGTTACCCCTTCGATGCGCATGCGGGCAGTGACGTTGCCCTGGCGGACTTCCAGGCGTTTTTCAAGCCACGGGGCGCCATGGCGCGCTTTTATGAGAGTTACCTGCGGCCGTTCGTCATCGTTGAGGGCAACCGCTATCGCCTGCGGGGGATGGAGGGGCGCAGCCTGCCGATGTCGCGCTCTTTGCTGGAACAACTGACCAGGGCCCAGATCATTCGCCAAGGTTTTTTTACCGAGGATCAGGGGGATTGGGCCGTACGGTTCACGCTGGCGCCCTATAGCCTTGACCAGGCGGTGAGTCGGGCGACGTTGCGGGTGGGTGATCAGCAGTTGGAATACCGCCACGGCCCGATCGTGCCGATGACGTTCCGTTGGCCAAGCGAGGCGCAGAATGGTCGCAGCAGCCTGGTACTGGAGCGCGGTGCCGAACGGCCAATGGGCATTGAGAAAGACAGTGGCGCCTGGTCCATGTTCCGATTTTTCGACCTGATGCAAAGCGAGCCCGCAAGCGGCAGGAATGCGCAAGTGCTCAAGGCTGATCTGGCTGGCTTACGGGCCAATTACCTGCTGACCAGTCAACGCGACCCAAGCCCGTTCCATATGGCGACATGGCGCAGCTTCCGTCTGCCGGAGCAATTGTGAGCGGTGCGCAGCCATGGCGCAGTGCCGGGCGCACGGCGCAAGGCAAGAGCCGCGCACGCAACGAGGATGCCTTCCTCGATTGCCCGCAACGTGGCTGTTGGGCGGTGGCGGATGGTATGGGCGGGCATCATGCCGGGAATGTTGCCAGCCAATGGGTGGTCCGCAGCCTTGCTGCACTGCCAGGCCAAGGCGGTTTTGACCAGCGGATCGAGGCTGTTCGGCGGTGCTTGCGCGGCCTCGACAGCCAGTTACAACCCGCTGATGGCGTAGCGGGCATCATGGGTAGTACGGTGGTGGTGCTATTGCTGGAGTACCACCGCGCCGCCTGTGTCTGGGCCGGGGATAGCCGATGCTACCTGTGGCGAGGGCAGCGGCTGTATCAACTGTCGCGGGACCATTCCCTGCAGCAGCAACTGATCGACACGCAACAGTTGAGCCCGGACCAGGCTCAGGCTCATCCTGGCGCAAGAGCCTTGACCCGCGCGGTGGGTGCAAGGCAGCCATTGAGCCTTGAGATACTGGAGCTGCGCGTCCAGCCCGGTGATGTGTTTTTGTTGTGCAGCGACGGACTGTACCAGGGGCTCAGTCACCAGCAATTGGGGAGTGCCATGAGCGCTGGCACGCCACGGCAGGTGGTGGATCGGTTGTTCAGTGGCGTGCTGCAGGGGCCGGCGCGGGATGACCTCACCGCCGTGGTGATCCAGCCATGAGCGCGGCGACAGGCCTGCCGAAAGTGCTGGCGGGGCGCTATCAGCTTGAGCGAATCCTCGGTGCCGGGGGCATGGGTGTGGTTTATCGCGCGCGGGACTTGCTGCATGAAGCGTTCGGCGAGCCAGACTGTCGCGTGGCGCTGAAATTGTTAGGCGAGACCCTATCCGCGTCCACCGACGCGCATGTGCTGCTCTACAGCGAATTCGCCCTAACCCGAAGCCTGCGACATGACCATGTGGTGCGTGCATTTTCTTTCGAGGTAGACACGGCACACCAAGTGGCGTTCTTCACCATGGAACTGATGCCCGGCCTGACGCTCGACCGCGTACTC
The DNA here is from genome assembly GCF_002269425.1 of Pseudomonas sp. NS1(2017). Taxonomy (NCBI): domain Bacteria; kingdom Pseudomonadati; phylum Pseudomonadota; class Gammaproteobacteria; order Pseudomonadales; family Pseudomonadaceae; genus Pseudomonas; species Pseudomonas sp. NS1(2017). Next base: position 5,181,590 of record NZ_CP022960.1, on the reverse strand, counting down.
CCGGAATCTCCGCAGGGATTGCCATGGCAAGCGTTGCAGCCCATGGCCCTGCAACTGCTGGAGGCACTGGCCTATACCCATCGGCAAGGTGTCCTGCATGGCGATGTGAAACCGGCGAATATCATGGTGGGGGAGCAGGGGGTACGCCTGTTCGATTTTGGCTTGGGTCACGCGCAAGCCCAGGCAGAGGCTGGATTACCCGTTTTGAGCCGCAACCGGCTGAATGCCTGGACTCCCGCCTATGCAGCGCCGGAGCTGATGGCAGGCGGGTTGCCGTCGGCGAGCGCGGACTTGTATGGGGCGGCCCGAGTACTCTACGAAATGGCCGAGGGACGCCGGCCCGTAGAGCGTCAACGCAATCAACGATTGCCGCGGCCCAGGCAACTGCCCAGGCAGTACTGGCCTTTGTTATGTTCAGCACTGGCCATGGACCCCGAGCAGCGAACCGTCGATGTTGCCGAGCTGTGCGAGGGCTTGGCAGCCCGTCGGTGCCTATGGTTCATGGGCTAGTGCGTCAACCGGCCAAATCATGCATCCGACAGTACTCGTCCCAGCTCAACCCCGCCATCTGCGCCACTTCCTTGTGTACTTCAAGGCGTTGGGTTTCAAACGCTTCGGGGGACTCGGCGGTCAGTTTCAGGGTTAACTCCCAGGCAAACAGGCCCTGGCGTTCGGCCTCGGCTTCGAAGGCCTCGTGCAGCCGTTCGGCGCGGTAGTGCGCCAGGGTTTCACCCTTGGCTTGTGCGACCAGCGGGTTCAGGGTATCGAGTTCTGCAGCGACGTCGGGGTGTTCGTTGAGGAACCTGTTCAATGCCAACTGGTGGTTATCGCCGGGTGGTGACAAGGGCTTACTCCATTCGATGGCCGGGCTTTGGATTATGGCGGTGAGTAAAAACAATAGCAGGTAGGTCCTCAGTGCCGAAGCAGATTCGGTCAGTGGTCCGCGTAAGAAAATTCAATTATTTTAGAAAATCTAGGGAATTACCTGTCATCCATTACGGAAAAAACATCAGGGTGAATGGCAAAAGGCTTTCGCTCACTGTGCCAGCACGTGTAGCGTTAACTCTGTGTTTCCGGCCCTGCCTTCCAGGGACAGTGGGTGATGGGCAGAGGGATGGGTCATGGCGCAAACGCTGTTCAAGCTTTTCTTCACCCAACGTCTGGCTGCCTTGGCCAGCACTGAGTCTCTTCGAGCGATTCGCGAAGGTTTATTGTGGATCCTGCCATGCCTGTTGGTGTCGGCAGGCTTCCTGATCCTGTCTGAATGCGCGCGGGTGCTGGGCTTCGATGCGCAAGTGGTGGCGTTCCTCGCCGGCTTGCATAACCAGATCAGCTCCGTGATCCCGCTGCTGGTCGCTGCGTCCATCGGTTACATGCTGGCAATCCAGCATCGTCTGCCACAACTGCCGGTAGCGTTCTTGTGCCTGGCCCATGTGGTGGTGGCAACGTTTATCCTGCGTGAATATCCACGGGCTTCGGCCACCTTCGTCCTGTTTATAGCGATTGCCTCGCCGTTGTTGAATGTGCCGGCAATTGCCTGGCTGCACCGTTACCGCTGGACTCGGTTGGTCAATGAAGACTTGGTAGGCCACAACCTGCGGGGCACCATCAATATGGTGATACCGGGCGCCATCACCGCGCTGTTGTTGGTGGTGGTGCTGTCTTTGCTGCTGCAGATCCCTTATGTGGCGCAGCTTCAAGGGCCCCAAGTGCTCCATGCCCTGGAGTCGCCCTACGGCAGTGGCCTGTTTGTGACCCTGATGAATTCGCTGCTGTGGTTCTTCGGCATCCACGGTGTGTATGCGATGCAGCCGCTGTTCGATGTGTTGGACCAGGCCGTGGTGCTGAACAATGCGGCGTCGGCGGCGGGCGAGCCGATCAAGTACATGCTGAACAGCGGCTTGTTGGGCAGCTTCGCGTTTATCGGCGGTTCGGGCGGAGCGTTATGCCTGTTGCTGGCGATCCTGCTGTTCTCCAAGAGCCAGTCCATGCGCTTGTTGGCGATGGCGAGCCTGCCGCTGTCACTGTTCAACGTCAGTGAAGTGCTGTTGTTCGGTTTGCCGATCATCCTTAATCCGCGCTTGTTCATTCCCTTTCTGGTCGTGCCCGCGTTGAATGCCATGGTGGCGTTGACAGTGGTGCAGATGGGCTGGGTCTCGCCGGCGGTGGTCAGCGTTCCGTTCACCGCGCCGGTGTTGCTAAATGCCTACCTGAGCACGCATGGCGACCTCGCGGCAGTGGCGCTGCAACTCGGGCTTCTGGGCCTGGGCACCCTGGTGTATGCGCCGTACGTGCGTGCCATTCATCGCCAGGCCGCTGAAGGCGGTACGGTCTACCTCAAGTCCCTGGACATGACCTTCCGAGGACTTGAGGAAAAGGGCCGGCTGCGTGAACTGGACTCGGTGCTCGCGTCCCACAAGACCCTGGCGCGTCAGGCCAATGAACTGAGCCGCATCCAGCAAATCAGCGACTACGAGTTCTACCTCGAATTCCAACCACAAGTCTCGACCCGCACCGGCCTGTGCGTCGGCTGTGAAGCCCTCATGCGTGCCCGAGATGCCCAGGGCAAGGTGCATTCGCCGTGGGAGTTCCTGCAATGGTTGGCCCAGGCGCGGTTGATGCCCGACGTGGATGTGTGGGTAGCGTCCCAAGCGGTGCGCCAATACCAGAAGTGGCAGAAGCTCGGCTTTGCCCTGCCGATGACCATCAATATTTCCAGCGCGACCCTGACCGACGCCGCCTACGGAGAGCGCCTGGTAGAAATCCTGGCCCAGGCCCACGGGCAAGTCTCCGTGGAAATCACTGAAGATGCATTGGTCAACGATATCCAGGTTACGCGCCAGACCATCCAGAAGCTGCAAGCCATCGGCGCCAAGGTCTATATCGACGACTTTGGCACCGGGTTTTCGGCCTTGAGTTACCTGCATCAGTTCCCGGTGGATTTCATCAAGATCGACCGCAGTTTCGTGGTGGCCCAGCACGACCCCAAAGGTGCCCAGGTCATGACTGGCATGCTGCGCTTCTGTGAGGCGCTGAACCTGGGGGTGGTGGTGGAAGGCGTGGAGACGGCCGAGCAGTTGGCCTTCCTGAACACCGGCGCCGAATTGATCATCCAAGGCTGGTATTTCAGCAAGGCACTGCCGGGGGACAAGTTGGAAGGCTTTGTGCGTGAGCGCGCCGCGTTGGCGCAAGCCTAATACCCGCGCTGGGTCCGCTCGATGTCGTCGACCAGCTTGTCAATCCCGGCCAGGCGGGCACGGTTGTCGTGGTCCCAGGGATGAAATCCGGGTTTGAAGTAATGCAGCCACGGCACCAGCATTCGTGGGAAAACACCCTTGGGCCCATACAGAAACTTCAGCATTCGCCAGAAGCCTTTCAAGTGCCCGCCGGACGTGCGGTCGGCGATCAGCAGGCGCAAATGGAAGTCGAGCACCACCAGCCAGAAAAACACCGTAGTGGTGAGCATGGTTCCGGTGCGCAGCAGATAGCGCTTAGGCCCGGGCTTGATCACGGTGTTCCAGACATCGAAAGCCACGGCCTTGTGTTCGGTTTCCTCCAGGGCGTGCCAGTACCACATTTGTTGATAGCCCTTGAGTGACTCGCCGAAGCGGGACGGGTCACTCAGCAGGATCTCGGCCAGCATCGCTGTGTAGTGTTCAAGGGCAATGGTCACGGCCAGGTTGAAGGACGCGGGCAGGTGTTTTTTCTGCAGGTCGAGGATGAATTTCAGCCGACGGTCCAGGGTATGCGCGGGCAAGCCGGCGGCTTGCAGCAGATCGTTGTAGGCCACGTGTTCGCGGCTGTGCATGGCTTCCTGGCCGATAAAACCCTGGATCTCTTTCTTCAGCGCAGGGTCGTCGATGCGTTGACGGTAGTGGCGCACGCTGTCCATGAAAAACAGCTCGCCCTGGGGGAACAGCAGCGACAGGGCATTGAAGAAGTGCGTGATGAACGGCCCCTGTTCATGCCAGTCCTTGATGCGCTCGGCGGGCAGGGCGAAACGGATGTCACGGCGGATCGGCAACATAATGCGTGCTCCTGTTCAGAGACGGGGCTCGTCGTTGGTTTCAAACACCGGCGTGCGTGGCTTGGGCGCCATGCGTTTGCTGGCGAACACCACCAGGGCTTGATAGGCCGCCGGCAGGCAGCGGGCGAGCAGGTCGAGGCAATACGCGTCGCGGCCGATCAGCACGCGACGTTTGTTTTTGCGTACGCCGTGCAGGATCACCTTGGCGGCCTGGTCGGCATCGGTGATAAACAGTTTTTCGAAGTCGGCGCGGGCCTGTTGTTCGCTGTGGATCAGGAACCCGGTCATGTTGGCGTCGATACGGCTGCTGCGGCAGATATCGGTGCGAATGCCGCCAGGGTGCACGCAGGTGGCGGATACGCCGCAACGCTGCATATCCAGTTCCTGGCGCAGGGATTCGGTAAAGCCGCGGACGGCAAACTTGGTGGCGTTGTAGCCGCTCATGCCCGGTTGGGCAAACAGGCCGAACACGCTGGAGGTGTTGACGATATGGCCGTCGCCTGAGGCTTTCAGGTACGGTAGAAACGCCTTGGTGCCGTGGACCACGCCCCAGAAGTTGATACCGACGATCCATTCCAGGTCGGCGTAGTCCACGCCCTCCACCGTGCTCGACAGCGCCACCCCGGCATTGTTGAACACCAGGTTGACTTGGCCGTGATCGGCCACGCAGCGCGCAGCCCAGTCCTCCATGGCCGTGCGATCGGACACATCCAGTACCTGGGTGGTGATCAACACAGGTGCCAGGGTCGAGGTCTTGATCAATGCCAATGTCTGTTCCAGCCCTTGGCTGTTTTTGTCCGCCAGCGCAAGGTGGCAACCCTCTCGCGCCAAGGCCAACGCCAGGGCGCGTCCCATGCCGGAGGCGGCGCCGGTAATGGCCGCCACGCGGCCGTTGAATGACTTCATGACAGGCTCCCTTCGGCAGTGGAGTGGGGCGTAGGCACGGGGCGGCTGGGCGCATTGACCGGCACCAGGCAGGCTACGTAGTCCTTGAGCGCGAACTGGCGGGTGACGCGTTTGAAGCGCCAGGTCGAGCCCGGCCACAACGTGGTGTTCTTGCCCGTGCGTGGGTCCAGGTACCAGCTTTGGCATCCGCCGGTGTTCCAGATGGTGCGCTTGAGCTTGGCTTGCAGTTGTTGGTTGTAGGCGCCTTCCACGTTGGGTTTGACGTCTACGCTGGCGATGCGATGCCGCTGCATTTGCTCAAGCGCGTCGAGGATGTAGGTCACCTGGGCTTCGATCATCAGGATCATCGAGTTATGCCCCAGGCCGGTGTTGGGCCCGACAATCAGGAACAGGTTGGGATAGCCGGGCACTGTGGTGCCCTTGTAGGCATGTGCGCCGTCTTGCCAGGTGTCCATCAGGTCTACGCCGCCGCGCCCAATGATGCAGTCGCGGGGCAGGGGATCGGTGGCCTGGAAGCCGGTGCCGAATATCAGGCAGTCGGCCGGGTGCTTGATACCGTCAGCGGTGATCACACCGTCGGCTTCGATGCGCAATACATTGTCGGTGACCACCTCGACATTGCTGCGCGACAGTGCGGGGTAGTAGTCATTGGAGATCAGCACGCGCTTGCAGCCGATGGTGTAGTCCGGGGTCAGGGTCTTGCGCAGGGAAGGGCGCGCTACTTGTTTGTGCAGGTGGCGCAGGGCGATTTTCTGCACCATCTTCATCAGCCTTGGGTGCAGGGCAAAGCCGACCACACGGCCTTCCAGCGCCCAGTAAAAGGCGCCACGTACCAGCCGTTGGGTGAAGGGCAGGTGCTTGAACAGCCAGCGTTCGGCAGGCGAGATCTCCCGGTCGGGCTTGGGCATGATCCAGGGTGGAGTGCGTTGGAACAGGTCCAGATGAGCGACCTGTGGTGCGATCTGCGGCACGAACTGGATGGCACTGGCGCCGGTGCCGATCACCGCCACGCGCTTGCCCCTCAAGGAGTATTCATGGTCCCACTGCTGGGAGTGGAAGCGCTTGCCCTTGAAACTGTCGAGCCCCGGAATATCCGGCAGCGCCGGACGCGACAAGCCGCCCATGCCCGACACCAGTACCCGTGCGCTGACCTGGCGACCATTGCTGAAGCGCAATTGCCAGCGCTGGTGCTGCTCATCGAATACCGCCCGTTCAAGGCCCATGCCGAACCGCAAGTAGGGCGCTAGCTCGAAACGCGTGGCGCATTGCTCCAGGTAAGCGCGGATCTCTGCTTGCGGCGCGAACTGCCGAGTCCAGTCCGGGTTGGGCGCGAAGGAAAACGAATACACATGGGACTGCACATCGCAGGCGCAGCCAGGGTAGTGGTTGTCACGCCAGGTGCCGCCAAGGGTGTTGGCCTGTTCGGCGACAAAGAAGTCGGTGAACCCGGCTTCCTTGAGTTTGATCGCCATGCACAGGCCGGCAAAGCCGGAGCCGATGATGGCGATGTCGATTGAGTCGCTCAGGGCATTCATAAGCATTCCTTCATGGGCATCGGGTGTGCTCCTTTTCTTGTTGTGTCTTTTAGATAGAACACCATTGCAAAGAAAAATTGAATTACTTATTTTAAAAAAGATTTTAAATAATCTACCTGAAAATATCGCCTACGCTAGTCTCAGGTTCCTCATGTGCGACTTGTCCGACGGATAGCCGCGACGTTCAGGTCCGTGGTTTGGGCGATAGCTGAGGCTCGATCAATTCCGGTCGGGTCGACAGCAGCAGGGAAGCAGAGGACCGAGCTATGGCTGTTGAATGGGTTATCGCTGCGGCTGTTTTCATAGGCGCGAGCGCCGTTTTATGGGGGTTCAGCGCGTGGATGACACGACGCATTGAAGCCGCCGTTCCGAACAACGGGCGCTTTGTGGAGGTGAATGGCGAGCGCTTTCATTATTACGAAGAGGGCAAGGGCCCACCGTTGGTGATGATTCACGGGCTGATGGGCAGCAGCCGCAACCTGACGTATGCGCTGTCCGGGCAATTGCGTGAACACTTCCGGGTGATCACACTCGACCGTCCTGGGTCGGGTTACTCCACACGCCATATAGGCACCGCTGCGGACCTGCCGGCCCAGGCGCGGCAAGTGGCAGCCTTTATCAACATCCTGGGCCTGGATAAGCCCCTGGTGTTGGGGCATTCCCTGGGCGGTGCGATTTCCCTGGCGCTAGCCCTTGACCATCCCCACGCAGTGTCGGGGTTGGTGTTAGTGGCGCCGCTGACCCATCCGCAACCCACCTTGCCCCTGGTGTTCTGGTCACTGGCGGTACGGCCGGCTTGGCTGCGGCACTGGGTATCTCACACGCTCACGGTGCCCATTGGCCTGTTGACACGCCGTGCGGTGGTCAAAGGTGTGTTTGCACCCGACAACGCTCCTGACGATTTCGCCACCCGGGGCGGCGGACTGCTGGGGATGCGCCCCGGCAACTTCTATGCCGCATCCAGCGAGATCGCCCGGGTCAATGACGACCTGCCGCAGATGGTCAAGCGTTACCCGCAACTGACGTTGCCCATCAGCCTGATCTATGGCGCGCAAGACAAGGTCCTGGACTTTCGCAAACACGGCCAGGCCCTGGCCGACAAGGTCCCAGGCCTGAAGCTGCAGGTGGTGGAGGGGCGCGGGCACATGTTGCCGATCACCGCCACCGCGCGGGTGGTGGAGGCGGTGCAACAGTTGGCCAAGCGTGCGCGGCCTGCGCAAACCGCTGCGATCCTGCATCCGCCATTTGCCCTGGCAAGCAAATAATCGTGGCCCTCATTGCGGGTTGTACCGTCCGAAACGCTTGCCGTAGAGACCTGACCAAGCGGCTGAAAAAGAGACTGCCTGGTCACATAAAAAAGGCCTCGAAAAAGTAGTTGACGACCTAACGATTCCGCGCTATTTCTTAAAAAAATATTTCAATGTTTAATTTGAAATGATTTTTGAAATGCCTAAGAGCGAATAAAAATGAAAAAAACGTCTTTTATCGCATGGTTGATTTCTCGGAGCATTCAACGCTCCCTGAACCTGCTGTCTTCTGCCCCGCAACGGTGGCTGCCATGAATCAGACTTTGGCAGCTCCAGGCACCTGGACCGACGGCAAGCGTCACCTGTGGTGGTTGGGCATCATGCCCTTGGCCACGCCTTTGCTGTCTGGTGCACTGGCCATCACCACCGGTATCCAGCAACTCTGGTGGGTCGGCGTGCTGGTGATCTTCGGCCTGATCCCGCTGATCGATGGCATGCTCGGTGAAGACGTGAGCAACCCGCCCGAATCCGCCGTCAGCCACCTTGAATCCCAAAGCTACTACCGCTGGATCGTCTACACCGGCGTGCTGTTTGTGATCTCGTCGGTGGTGATCACCGGTTGGCTTGCCGCCGGCGGTATCGAGTGGATCATCCAGGGTGGACTGTTACAGGCTGCCGCGAACCTGGAACCGTCCAGTTGGCTGTCCCGTGCGGCCAGCTACCTCACTGCGCGCACGCAACTGCATGGCGAGGTGAGCTGGTTCACTTACCTGGGCATGGCCATGTCGACCGGCGCCGCTACCGGCATCGCGATCAACACCGCCCATGAGCTGGGACACAAACCCAATGCGCTGGAAGTGTTCCTGGCCAAGGTCACCCTGGCGCCGACGTTCTACGGGCACTTTTATACCGAGCACAACCGCGGCCATCACGTACGTGTCGCCACGCCGGAAGATCCAGCCAGTTCGCGACTGGGGGAGAGCTTCTGGGCTTTCCTGCCACGCTCGGTCTGGTTCAGCGCCCGCTCGGCGTGGAACCTGGAGCGCGAACGCCTGCGCAAGCTCGGACTGCCTGCCTGGCACTGGCAAAACGGCGTGCTCAGCGCCTGGATGTACAGCGTAGTGCTGTGGGGCGCGATGATCGCCTGGCTGGGGTGGGCGGTGGTGCCGTTCCTGATCATTCAGGGCATCTACGGGTTTTCGTTGCTGGAAGTTGTGAACTACGTCGAACACTACGGCCTTAAACGTCAGAAGTTGCCCAATGGCCGTTACGAGCGTTGTTCGCCACGGCATTCATGGAACAGTAACCGCATTGTTACCAATATCTTCCTGTTCCAGTTGCAACGGCACTCCGATCACCATGCCAACCCCACCCGTAGTTATCAGTCGTTGCGTCATTTTGATGAGTCGCCGCAACTTCCCTATGGTTACGCGAGCATGATTGTCTGGGCGTATGTGCCGTACTTGTGGCGGCGGCGAATGGATCACCGAGTGTTGAACCATTATGCCGGGGATATCACCCTGACCAATCTTCAGCCCTCACAACGGTTGAAGTACCTGGAGAAGTACAGCAACAGCGCCAAACCGTTTTAAGTTCAAGTAACACATTGTTTGCGTACTCGGGGCCTGCGTGCCGCGCAGGCCTCTATCGCTCGGGATTTTCCAGATCGGTTGCCAGAAAGTTGTTTGACCCGAACAAAAATAATTAAAGGGAAGGACGTACACCATGCAAGCACCTGCCAAATTCACCACACATATCGTATTGGCCGCGCTGGGCCTGATCGCCTATCACCAGGCCCAGGCAGCGCGCATAGAACCCGCCGGCAGTGCGTTTACCGCCCAGGGCCCCATCAGCTTTTCCAAAGGCGCGTTGATCAGTGCCGACTGCACCATCAAGGTGGCCGGCAAAGTGGCGGCTGATGGTTCATCGGTCAATGTCGATAAAGTCGAATTCGATGGTGGCCTCAAGTGCAGCCGGGTGGAAGCCATCAACTTGCCGTGGATCCTGGTCGCCAAGGATACCAAAAGCGGCTCTATGTCGAAGATCAGTGTGGATGTGCACGCGTTTGGTCTGGGCGGCAAGTGTGGGCCCTCAACGGCCGACGGCACCTGGGATAACGCCACGGGTAAGTTGGAAGCCGCCAACGTCCCGATCGGCGAAGACTGCAAGATCAAGACGGTGTCGATCAAGATGCCGCCGAACTTCAAAGTTGTTGAATAAGCGTTCGATGTTGTTTCGGTAGTTGAATTGAGATTTGGCTGGAAAGGGAAGTTCTGCAGTTACACCGTGACCTCTCGATCATGGCCATTACCCCTGGCGAAATGAATTCGCCATAACATGTGAGGAAAAACAATGAAAAGCTTGAAAACTCTCGTGTCGTTGACTGCTTTGACTGTTTGCATGGGTGCTGCTTCCATGGTGAATGCCGCTACCATTTCTCCTCCTGGCGCGGGTTTCACCACGCCCGCAGGTGCTATCACTGTTACATCGCCTGCGTCGTTCGGGGCGCCCGTGGCTTGCACCATCGTCTTTACCGGCAGCGTGGCTGCGAGTGGTGCCAACGCTTCGATCACCGGTGCCACTGTGAGCGGCTCCAACCCACTTTGCGGTGTGCCAGTGTTGCTGGGTTTGCCATGGACCTTGACCGCCTCCACCGCCACCGGGCCTGACACCTTTGCAGGCACTGTTTCGGGCGTGAACTTCAAGATCGTCAGCAACTGCGCAAGCGCTCCCGCCACCATCAATGTGGTCTACAACAACAGCACCCACACCATCACTGTTCCATCGGCACAAACCGTCGGCAGTTGCAAAATCACTGCGCTGACCGCGACGCCAACCCCAACGCTCACTGTCAACCCTTGATAGGCGTGCGCTTGACGTGATGATCACACGTTGAAACGCAAGTGCCCTGCAAAGGGCACTTGTTAAGGCAAGCCAAGACGGTGATTCCGGCTGTGGTGGATAAAAATAATAAGGAGTGGAGCATGAATAATAAGAAACAACAGGCCCAGGCGTTACTTGGCCTGGCGTTGTTGAGCGGGTTTATGGTCGCAGCCGGGCCCGTTCAGGCTGGCGGGTACTCGACTCCTACATTTGGCGCGCAAGGCTGGGGCCGTGCGTTTGGCGGTGGTTCACTGTTCAAGAATGACCCTTCTTCAGCCTATAACAACCCGGCCGCCATGGCGTTCATTGACCAAACCATCGCGCAGCAGAACGTTATCTATGCGCGTATCAATATCAAATTCAAGGGAAATGCCTATGACTACAAAGGGGACCCGACGTCCTCCGGGGTCATGGACGAATTCGGCGGTGTGACCTCCACGCCGCGTGAAGGCAATGGGGGGGAAGCGGGCTTTACGGCTTGGTTGCCCACCGGCTTCCTGGTGATACCCATCAACGACCGTTTCAGTTTTGGCTTGAGTCAGGTCGTTCCGCAGGGCATGAAGTCCACTTGGGATCAGGATTGGAAAGGCCGTGACTTTGCCGTTGACACCAAAATTGAAACCGTAGGGTTGACCGGTTCGCTGTCGTTCAAGGTCAATGACCAGTTTTCTATTGGTGCAGGTGCCATTGTTCAGCACAGCACAGGGTTCGTGAGCCAGAACGTCGACCTGTATGCGGCGGCGGCGGTCTCGCCGGGGCTGGGTGGTCTCGGCATCCCGTTCCCATCGGGGGTAGGGCAGTCGCTGATGCGCGTCAAGGTCGATAACACCTCGGTGGGCTGGTTCGCCGGCCTGGCCTGGAAACCCACTGAGAAAGACACGCTGGGTTTCAACTACCACGCCAAGATCAAGAACAAAATGGAAGGCAAATACAACATCTATGCTGATCCAGGCAGCAGGCTGCTGATGACCGATGCCGGAGGGGATGGCTTGACGCTGGTCGAGCGTGCTTACCCCGGCCTCAAACTGTTTCCGGACGGCGCGAACGCATCCACTCAGTTGGACATTCCGGCCACCGCCGCCATCGACTGGGTGCATGTGTTCAACGACCGATTCAGCCTCGGCGCCAGTATGCTGTGGACCCAATGGTCGTCATTCAAGGCGCTGACCCTGAAGTCCGATGGCAATACCATCGTATCGATTCCCTACAAGTACCGGGACGTCATGATGTATTCCCTGGGGGGCGACTATAAGCTTACCGATGACTTCACCGTGCGCGCCGGTGTTGCCTATGACCAGACCCCCACCCGCAATTCCACGCGTGACCCACGTATCCCCGACGGCGATCGTTACTTCGCTTCTCTTGGCTTTGGCTACGATATCAAGGCCATCCCCGGCTTGAGTATCGACGGTGCCTACTCACGGCAGTTTGTCGAGCAGGTGAAACTCAAAACCGTCAACGTCGACCGCCTGGGCGCGGCGCGCCTGGATGGCAAAGTCGACAGCAAAGGTGAGGTTGTCAGCCTGTCGGCTACTTACAAGTTCTAATGCATGGGGTGGTGGAGCAGTCAGTCAGCGCATCTTGCTGTTGCTCCGCGGGTTTACCGCATCGACGGGTCGCCCATGCGACCCGTTCCAATTCCAACGGCCCACTGAAATCTGGCTGACCGGTTCAGCGGTTATTTTTTTTGCCCGTTAATTAAATAAAAATTTAAAATATTATTTTAATTTTTGTTCCCGAGTTTGTAAGGTGGTTTTACGTCGCGGGTCATTCCGACCTGCCGCACCTAAGCCTTGCCCTGAATCAAGTAGAGGTATCCCATGGTTATCTGGTTATTGGTGGGTTTCGCAGCTGCGATTGCCCTGGCGTATCGACAGGCCGTTGCCCTTCACTGGTTGGGTGCAGGCCTGGTCTGGCTGGTAGCGGGTTACTGGCTCAACGTGGTTGCCGGGTTCGGCGCCACTGTCGCGGCGATACTGGTGGTCGCGCCCGCGCTGCTGATGACGATCAAACCCCTGCGCCGCACCCTGCTGACCAGCAAGGCCTTGGGCCTGTTTCGTACGATCATGCCGGCAATGTCGGACACTGAGCGCGCCGCCATCGAGTCCGGCACCGTGTGGTGGGACGCCGAGTTGTTCAGCGGCAAGCCCGACTGGCAGCGCTTGCTGCAAGCCGCACCGGCCAGCCTGAGCGCCGAAGAACAAGCCTTCCTAGATAACGAAGTGGAAACCCTGTGCGACATCGCCAACGACTGGGAAACCACCCAGGTGTGGCAGGACATGTCGCCCGAAGGCTGGCAATACACCAAGGAGGCCGGCTTCCTCGGCATGATCATTCCCAAGCAATACGGTGGCAAAGGCTTCTCCCACTACGCGCACTCGCAGGTGGTGATGAAGCTGTCGACGCGTTGTTCGGCGGCGGCGATTTCGGTGATGGTGCCCAACTCCCTGGGGCCAGCCGAGTTGCTGTTGCATTACGGCACCGATGCCCAGCGCAATTACTACCTGCCGCGCCTGGCGCGGGGTGAAGACATCCCGTGTTTTGCCCTGACCAGCCCGTATGCCGGTTCTGATGCTGGGGCGATTCCCGACCTGGGCATCGTCTGCAAAGGTACCCATGAAGGCGAGGAAGTCCTGGGCTTCCGTGTGACCTGGGACAAGCGCTACATCACCCTGGGCCCGATTGCCACGGTGCTTGGCCTGGCGTTTCGCGCAGAAGACCCGGATGGGTTGCTCGGCGCTGCCGGTTCACTCGGTATCACGTGCGCGCTGATCCCGACGTCCCATCCGGGCGTGAACAGCGGCCGCCGTCACTGGCCGCTGAACGCGGTATTCCAGAACGGTCCTACTACCGGCAAGGACGTCTTCATCCCGCTGGAGTGGGTGATTGGCGGCCGCGAGCAAGTCGGCAACGGTTGGCGCATGTTGATGGAGTGCCTGGCGGCCGGCCGTGCGATTTCCTTGCCGTCGGCCAACGTCGGCCTGGGCAAGGTGGCGGTGCGTGGCACCACCGCCTATGCCGCGATGCGCAAACAGTTCGGCCTGCCCATCGGCAAATTCGAAGGCGTGCAGGCGCCCTTGGCGCGCATGGCTGGGCATCTGTATGCCTGCGATGCGGTGCGCAAGGTGTCGGTGGCGTCCCTGGACGCGGGTGAGAAACCGTCGGTGATCTCGGCGATTGCCAAGTACCACGTCACCGAGCGTGCGCGGATCATCGTCAATGACGGCATGGACATCGTCGCCGGCAAGGGCATCTGCATGGGCCCCAACAACTTCCTGGCCCGTGCCTACCAGCAAAGCCCCATTGCCATTACGGTGGAAGGCGCGAACATCATGACGCGCTGCCTGATCATCTTTGGTCAGGGCCTGATCCGCTGCCATCCCTATGTATTCCGTGAGATGGAAGCGGCGCGCAATCCGGACAAACGTCAAGCGCTGGAAGCCTTCGACAGCGCCATGTTCGGCCACGTGAGCTTTGTGCTGGCCAATACCGTCCGTGCTGCGGTGCATTCCCTGACAGGAGGCCGGTTGATTTCTGCCCCGGCCAAGACCGACCCCGCGCTGGCGTCCTACTACCGCCAGGCCCATCGCCTGTCAGTGGTGCTCGCGCTGATTTCGGACATTTCCATGGGCGTGCTGGGCGGTGCCCTCAAGCGCAAGGAAAGTATCACCGGGCGTTTGGGCGATATTCTGTCGCAGCTGTACATCCTGTCCTGCGTGCTCAAGCGTTTTGAAGACGACGGCCGGCCCCAGGCGGATCTGCCGCTGGTGCACTGGGCGGCCCAGGATGCGTTGCTGCGGGCCCACGAAGCGCTGGCGGAAGTGCTCGATAACTACCCCTCGAAACCTGCCGCAGCGGTGCTGCGTGGCCTGACGTTCCCGTTCGGTATCCCACTGCGCAAGCCCTCGGATCGTCTGCTGGCCCAGGTGGCTGACGTGGTGCAGACACCGGGCGAAACCCGCGACCGCTTGCTGGCCAATTCCTACATCCCGCGTCCGGAAATCGACAAATTGGCCTACGGCGAACTGGGTTTCCGTCTGTTGCCGCAGGTCGAGTTGATTGAGGCGCGACTCAAGTCCGCTGTGAAGCAGGGCCTGATCGAACCGATGCCTATCTCGGCCACCGCCTTCACCGCCTGGCGCGTCAAGGCGCGGGCGCTGGACCTGATCAGCGACGACGAAGACACCTTGCTCGGCCGCTACGTGGAATACGCCGACCACGGCATCCAGGTGGATGACTTCCCGCAGGACTTCGGATTGCTGGAGGCGTTGCAGCAGCGCAAGCAAGCGCTGGAGCCTGTGCCAAAGCGCCGAACCGCCCAAGGTGAAAACGCCTCGGTCAATTAGGAGAAACACGGTCCAAATGTGGGAGCGGGCTTGCTCGCGAATGCGGTGCATCAGTCGATGCATTGGCTGACTGAAACGGTGCATTCGCGAGCAAGCCCGCTCCCACACTGATCGGGTTTACAGCCAAGACAGCGTTGTGAGTAGAACTACCTATGAGTGACAGCTACCTTTCTTTCGTCAATTCCGCCTGGGGCCGTCGCCTGGCCCAGGCCATCGGCTTGCCGCAACCCCTGCCACTGCAACGCCACCGCAGCGGCCAGCAGGGCTTGGTCAACCCGGTGATTATCGCCGGGGCAGGGCGCCTGGCCGGCGAGGTGCAGCGGATTTTCGCGGCAACGGACACCGTCAGTGCCACCCCGGCCACGCTCAAGGCGCCGTCCACGGTGAAAGTGCAGGGCGCCGTGTATGACGCCAGCGCCGTGGCCGACCTGCACCAGTTGGACGAGCTGTATGTGTTCTTCCACGCCAACGCCAAGCGCCTTGGCCACCATGGCCGCGTCGTGGTGCTCGGCACCGCACCGGAGCATTGCCAGGATTTGCCCCAGGCCATCGCCCAACGCGCCCTTGAAGGGTTGGTGCGCTCGCTGGCCAAGGAATTGCGCCGGGCGATCACCGTGCAGTTGATCTACGTGGCGCCGGGTGCCGAAGACGCGCTGGACAGCAGCTTGCGTTTCTTCCTATCGCGCCGTTCGGCCTATGTGTCGGGGCAGGTGGTACGCCTGGAAAAACCGGTGGACGGCCCAGTCACGGTCAATTGGGACAAACCCTTCGCCGGCCGTCGCGCCCTGGTTACCGGCGCCTCCCGTGGCATCGGCCTGGCGATTGCCCAGGTGTTGGCGCGGGACGGCGCCCACGTGGTGTGCGTGGATGTGCCCCATGCCCAGGCAGCGTTGCAACAGGCGGCGGACAGTGTCGGCGGTTCGGCGCTGCCCCTGGACATCACCGCGACGGACGCAGCCGCACTGCTGCAGGCCCATGTCAGCCAATACGGCGCCTTTGACGTGGTGGTGCACAACGCCGGGATCACCCGTGACAAAACCATCGCCAAAATGACCGAGGCCGCGTGGCGCAGCGTACTGGCGGTGAACCTCGAAGCGCCGTTGCAGCTCAGCATTGCGTTATTGGACTGCCAAGGCTTGAATCCTGGAGGACGAATTGTCTGTGTCTCGTCGATTTCCGGCATCGCCGGTAACCTCGGACAAAGCAATTACGCCACCTCCAAGGCCGGTGTGATCGGCCTGGTGCAGGGCCTGGCACCGCGTGCGGCGGCGCAGCAAGTGACGGTGAATGCGGTGGCGCCGGGGTTCATCGAAACCCAGATGACCGCCAAGATCCCGCTGATGATCCGTGAGGCCGGGCGGCGCATGAATTCGCTGTCCCAGGGCGGGCAGCCGATCGACGTGGCCGAAACTATCGCCTGGCTGGCGCATCCGGCGTCCGGCGGGGTCAACGGCCAAGTCGTACGGGTGTGCGGCCAAAGCCTGCTGGGAGCCTGAGCCATGGACTACGTGACGCAGATCATTGACCCGCCGCCTTCACGCACCCGCTTGCTGCTGGACGGCGTGCGCGCCTTGCGCAAGCCCAAGCTTGACGGTGCGCCTGTGCTGCCCACGGAACGCCTGGTGCGTTCGGCAGTGGCGTTGTCTGCCGCCGACATCGCCGCCTATGGTCGTGCCTGTGGTTTTCGCTGCGAGCAGGGTGTGCCGCTGTCCTATCCCCATGTGCTGGCGTTCCCTTTGCACTTGATGCTGCTGACGCGCCCCAGCTTTCCGTACCCGGCCAGCGGCATGGTGCACCTGGCCAATCGCATCCGTCAGCACCAACGCTTGCACGAAGACCAGGCGTTGCGCATTGAGGTGTATTGCGAGCGCTGGGTCGCCCATCCCAAGGGCCAGGCGCTGAGCATCGCCACCCGTGCCTACGGTGCCGACACGCTGGTGTGGGAAAGCGATAGCCTGTACCTGCGCCGGGACGTCAAGGACCCGGTTGGCGAACCTTGGGGTGACGTGTTGCCCTTGCAGGAGGCGGGCTTGTTGCGCACCCAGCGCTGGGTGTTGCCCGCCGACCTGGGCCGGCGTTTTGCCAAGGTGTCAGGGGATTTCAACCCGATTCACACCTCGGTGATCGGCGCCAAGCTGTTCGGCTTTCGCCGCGCCATCGCCCATGGCATGTGGACCCTGGGCCGTGCGCTCGCTGCCCAGCAACCGCCCGGTGGCCTGGACCAGGCCGAGGCCCATTGTGACTTCAAGCTGCCGATCTTCCTGCCCGGCCAGGTCGCGCTGTGGAGCCACCCGGTGACCAGCCCGCACCGCGAATTCGAAGTGCGCAATTTCGCCGGCGACAAACCCCATATGCGTGGCCTTTTCATCTGGAAAGAGAACCTGGAATGAGTGACTACAGCTTCAACCCGGCCCCGGTCCGCCGCGTCGCGATCATCGGCGGCAACCGCATCCCGTTTGCTCGCTCCAACACGGTGTACGCCCACGACAGCAACCAGGACCTGCTGGTCGCCGCGCTACAGGGCTTGGTCGACCGCTACAACCTGCACGGCCAACGCCTCGGTGAGTTTGCCGCCGGTGCGGTGATCAAGCACTCGCGGGATTTCAACCTGGCCCGTGAGTCGTTGCTGTCCACCACCTTGTCGCCGGATACGCCGGCCTACGATGTGCAACAAGCCTGCGGCACCGGCCTGGAGGCGGCATTGCTGGTGGCGAACAAGATTGCCCTCGGGCAGATCGAGGTGGGCATTGCGGGGGGATCCGACACCACCTCCGACGCGCCCATCGGTATCAATGAATCCCTGCGCCACACCTTGCTCGCAGCCAATCGTGCCAAGGGCATGGGCGACAAGTTGAAGACGTTGCTCAAGGTCCGGCCCTCAATGTTCTTCAAACCACTGTTGCCGCGCAACGGCGAGCCGCGCACTGGCCTGTCCATGGGCGAGCATTGCGAAGAAATGGCCAAGCGCTGGCAGATCAAACGCCTGGCCCAGGATGAGCTGACCCTCACCAGCCACCAGCGCCTGGACGCGGCCTACAAGCGCGGCTTCTTCGACGACTTGATCAGCCCCCATCGCGGCCTGGCCAGGGACAACAACCTGCGCGCCGATGCCAGCCTGGAAAAGCTCGCTGGCCTGTCTCCAGCCTACGACCGCCAGAACGGCACCCTCACAGCCGGCAACTCCACGCCCCTGACCGATGGCGCCTCGGTAGTGCTGCTGGCCAGCGAAGAATGGGCAGCCGCCAACGGCTGGCCGGTATTGGCCTATCTGCGCACTGGCGAGACAGCGGCGGTGAACTTCGTCGACGGCACCGAAGGCCTGCTGATGGCACCTGCCTATGCAGTGCCGCGCATGCTCCAGCGCGAAGGCCTGAGCTTCAAGGATTTCGACTTCTTCGAGATCCATGAAGCTTTTGCGGCCCAGGTGTTGTGCACGCTCAAGGCCTGGGAAGACCCCGATTATTGCCGCGAGCGCCTAGGCTTGGAAGCGCCTCTGGGCACCATCGATCGCGCGAAGATGAACGTCAACGGCGGCTCGCTCGGCTGCGGCCATCCCTTCGCCGCCACCGGTGGCCGGCAGTTGGCGGCACTGGCCAAGATCATCCATGAGAACGGCGGCGGGCGCGGCCTGATTTCCATCTGCGCGGCCGGCGGGCTGGGCATTACCGCCATCATCGAAAAGTAGCGCTATCCAAAACAACAATAAGGACACTGCCATGAACGCTGTAAGCCTGGAACAAGCCGAACGGATCTGGTTGAACGCTTACCTGCCCGGCGTCCCGGCGGATATCGACGCCGCTATCGAGGACTACCCGTCGCTGCGCGAGGTGTTCCTGGAGCACCTGGAAAAATTTCGCGAGCGAGTGGCGTACGTCAGCATCGGCACCGAAATGACCTACGCCGACTGGCAGGTGCAAGGCTATGCCTTTGCCGCGTGGCTGCAGGGGCAGGGTGTCAAGAAAGGTGATCGTGTGGCACTGATGATGCCTAACTGCCTGCAGTACCCGATCTGCCTGTTGGGTACCATCCTGACCGGCGCGGTTGTGGTCAACGTCAACCCGCTGTACACCTCCCACGAACTCAAGCACCTGCTCAAGGACAGTGGCGCGGAAACCGTGGTGATCTTCGAGAACTTCGCCCACACCCTGGAAAAAGTCATCACCGGCAGCAGCGTCAAGCGTGTGGTGGTCGCGGCCATCGGCGATTTGCTCGGCACGTTCAAAGGCGCAGCGATGAATTTCATCCTGCGCCGTGTGCAAAAGCAGGTGCCGGCGTTCAACCTGCGCGGTTCGCTGCGCTTCAACCAGGTGCTGAAACAGGGACGGGCGCTCACTCATTTCCCGGTGGAGATGCACCTCGACGACCTGGCTTTTTTGCAATACACCGGCGGCACCACCGGCGATGCCAAGGGCGTGATGCTCAGTCATCGCAATATCATCGCCAACCTGCTGCAAGCCAAGGCCTGGGTTGGCGACCAACTGGACCAGGACAAGCAGGAAACCAACGTCACCTTGTTGCCGCTGTACCACATCTTTTCCCTGACGGTGAATTGCCTGATGTTCATGTGCCTGGGCGGGCGCAACATCCTGATTGCCAACCCACGGGACGTAAAGCGCGTGCAGATGATCCTGCGCAAGGAGCGCTTCAACGGGATTGCCGGGGTCAACACCTTGTTTAACGGCCTGCTCGAGAACAAGGAGTTCTGCGCACGGGACTTTTCCGACCTGCGCATGGTGATCGCCGGCGGCATGGCCACGCACACGGCGGTGGCCAAGCGCTGGAAGGAAGTCACCGGGCTGCCGATCATCGAAGGCTACGGCCTCACCGAATGCTCGCCGGTGGTGAGCATCAGCCCGATCAACATTGCGCGCATGCGCGAGATGGAATTCACCGGCAGCATCGGCGTGCCATTGCCCTCGACCTGGGTGCGGTTTATCCGCGAAGACGGTGAGTTGGCTGAGGTTGGCGAGCAGGGCGAACTGCAAGTGCGCGGGCCACAAGTGATGCAGGGCTACTGGAAGCGTCCGGAGGCCACTGCCGAGGTGCTGGATGCCGAAGGGTGGCTGTCGACCGGTGATATCGGCGTGATGGACACGCGCGGTTATATCCGCCTGGTGGACCGCAAGAAGGACATGATCCTGGTCTCCGGCTTCAACGTGTACCCCAATGAAATCGAGGACGTGGTAGCGCTGCACCCTGGTGTGGCGGAAGTGGCGGCGATTGGTGTGGAAGATGGCGTGACCGGGGAGAAGGTCAAGATCATCGTGGTGCGCAAGGACCCGAGCCTGACCCAGGAGCAGATTCTTGCGCATTGCCGGGAGTACCTGACGGGGTACAAGGTGCCGAAGTACGTGGAGTTCCGTACCACTGAGCTGCCGAAGACCACCGTCGGTAAAGTTCTGCGCAGGGCACTGCGCTAATTTGAAGGTTCAGGTGATCCAAATGTGGGAGCTGGCTTGCCTGCGATAGCGGTGTACCTGTTACACCGCCATCGCAGGCAAGCCAGCTCCTACAAAGTTCTGTGGTGGATTTTAGAGTGAGTTCACGGTTACCCAGCGCTCCTCTTTGGCCGCCACGCGAATCGCCGTCGCCAACCGCTCCACTTCCCACGCTGCCTCAAAGTCAGTGCCATCCGCACCTTGACCGGCCAACGCCAGAATCAACTCCTGCACCTCCAGGGTTTTCAACTCGTTGTACCCCAACTGATGCCCCGCCGCTGGGCTGAACGCCGCATAACCGGGCAGGGCAGGGCCTGCGAGCACACGCTGGAACCCGTCCTGGCCGACGCGACACAGCTGCAATTCATTCAAGCGCTCCTGATCGAATGCCAAGGTGCCTTTCGTCCCGCTGATTTCGAAACTCAGGTGGTTCTTGTAGCCCTGCTTGAGCCAGCTGCTGCTCACCGTACCGCGTGCGCCATTGGCAAAACGCAGCAGGGCGTGCACTTGGTCATCCACAGCAATCGATTTAAGGTCGGTGCTGCCTTTGACGGCAGGGCGCCGGGCGTGGACGGTCTGGGTGTCGGCACACACACTCACTACGTCGCCCACTAGATAGCGCGCCATCGACAGCAAGTGACTGCCCAGGTCCGCCAGGGCACCGCCGGCATGCTCGACTTCACAACGCCACGACCATGGTGAGGCCGGGTCGGCCATGAAATCTTCGCTGAACTCGCCCTGGAAGCTGATGATCTCGCCCAACTCGCCGCTGGCAATCATCTGCCGCGCCAGCGTGATCATCGGGTTGTGCTGGTAGTTGTAGCCCACCCGCGTCACCACGCCCGCAGCACTGGCGGCGCGGCGCATGGCGTCGGCCTGTTCCAGGCTCACGGCCAGGGGTTTTTCGCAGTACACCGCCTTGCCCGCCGCGATAGCCGCCATGGCCATGGGGTAGTGCAAATGATTGGGGGTGGTGATGGCGACTACGTCGACGTTGGGATCATTGATCAACGCCTGCCAGTCGCCATGGGCCTGGGCAAAGCCCCAATCCTTGGCGCAGCGGTGGGCGCGCTCGGTGTCGGCGTCGGCCAGTGCTGCCAGCTTGAGGTGTACCGGCAGTTCGAATACCGCACGGGCGTTATTGAAGGCCAAGGCGTGGGCGCGCCCCATGAAGCCTGTGCCGATCAAGCCGATTCCGAGTTCACGCATCGCCGTGGTCCTTTGGATTATTGTTTTCAGGAACACTATTAATGGAATAAAAATTCCCGCATTTCAATAGATGGAATAAAAATTCATTCATGCCTCGCCGATCACTCCAGCGAATGCAGCTATATTCAGCCTCTGACGAAAGGGCGTCAGTTAACAAAAGATAACGTAGCGCCGATTGTCAGACGATTCGAAAGCCCGATAGGATGGCCCCTGCTTCCTCCAGGCGCTCTAGATTGCAGGTTTCAAGGCCCCGGAAGGCAGCGATAACAATAATAAATGGGAGAAAGGTCTATGAGTGAGCCTGTCATGGGTTGGGTTGTCTGCCGCCCACGCGCCGCACGCAGGGTTGCGATGCTGGCCGCAGCGCTCTCGCTGTTTGGCGCTGTTGTGTTACCGGCAGCCGTCCAGGCCGCCAGCGACACCTCGTTTGCGATTGAATCCCCCAAGGCCGCCAAAGGCCTGATGATCGATGTGGTCCACGCGGGCAAGCGCCTGGTGGCGGTTGGTGATCGCGGGCACATCCTCTATTCCGATGATCAGGGCAACACCTGGACCCAAGCCAAAGTCCCCACTCGACAGTTGCTCACGGCAGTGTTTTTCGTCGATGACAAGCAGGGCTGGGCGGTGGGCCACGATGCGCAGATTCTTGCCAGTTCCGACGGCGGCGCCACCTGGACCCAGCAGTACCAGGACCTCAAACGCGAAGCCCCGCTGCTCGACGTGTGGTTCAACGACGCCAACCACGGCCTGGCCGTCGGCGCCTACGGTGCGTTGATCGAAACCACCGACGGCGGCAAGACCTGGCAAGACGTCAGCGACCGCCTCGACAACGAAGACCAGTACCACCTCAACGCCATTGCCCAGATCAAGGACGCCGGCCTGTTCATCGTTGGCGAGCAGGGCAGCATGTTCCGCTCCAGCGACGACGGCCAGACCTGGGAAAAACTCGAAGGCCCCTACGAGGGCTCGCTGTTTGGTGTGATCGGCACCGCTCAGCCGCACACCCTGCTGGCCTATGGCTTGCGCGGCAACCTGTACCGGTCCACGGATTTTGGCAGCACCTGGGAGCAAGTTGAACTGAACGCTGCGCGGGGAGCGCTGGAGTTTGGGTTGTCGGGCGCGACCTTGCTGGAAGACGGCTCGATTGTCGTGGTCGGCAACGGCGGCAGCGTGGTGGTCAGTCATGACGACGGCGTGACCTTCAGCGTGTTCAACCGTGCGGACCGCATTTCGCTTTCGTCCGTCACGGCCGCAGGCAATGGCAACTTGATTCTGGCCGGGCAGGGGGGCGTTCGCGTCGCTAAAGCCGATGGCGCCGAACCGACAAAACAATAAGAAGGCGGGGAAAGAATGAGCAGTCATCACAACGATAAAGCGACCTTTCTTGAGCGCCTGATCTTCAACAACCGCCCGGCAGTGATCGTGATCTGCCTGCTGGTGAGTATTTTCCTGTTCTGGCAGGCGACCTTGATTCGCCCGTCCACCAGCTTTGAAAAGATGATCCCGCTCAAGCACCCCTTCATCGAGAAGATGATGGAGCACCGCAATGACCTGGCGAACCTGGGCAACACGGTGCGCATCTCGGTGGAGGCCAAGGACGGTGACATCTTCACGAAGGAGTACATGGAGACCCTGCGTCAGATCAACGACGAAGTGTTCTACATCTCCGGCGTCGACCGTTCGGGCCTCAAGTCGCTGTGGAGCCCCAGCGTACGCTGGACCGAAGTGACCGAAGAAGGCTTTGCCGGCGGTGAAGTGATCCCGCAGAGCTACAACGGCTCGCCGGAAAGCCTCGATCAACTGCGCAACAACGTGCTCAAGTCCGGCCAAGTCGGGCGCTTGGTGGCCAACGATTTCAAGTCGAGCATCGTCGACATTCCGCTGCTGGAGTCCTACCCGGACCCGCAGGATCAGGGCAAGTTGCTGGCCCTCGACTACCGCAAGTTCTCCCATGAGCTGGAAGACAAGATCCGCACCAAGTTCCAGGAGCAGAACCCCAACGTCCAGATCCACATCGTCGGCTTCGCCAAGAAAGTCGGTGACCTGATCGATGGCCTGATCATGGTGGTGCTGTTCTTCGGCGTGGCGTTCGGTATTACCCTGGTCCTGCTGCTGTGGTTCACCAACTGCCTGCGCAGCACCATTGCGGTGTTGAGCACCACCCTGGTGGCGGTGGTCTGGCAATTGGGCCTGATGCATGCCGCTGGTTTCGGGCTGGATCCCTACTCGATGCTGGTGCCGTTTCTGATCTTTGCCATCGGTATTTCCCACGGCGTGCAGAAGATCAACGGTATCGCCCTGCAATCCAGCGAAGCGGACAACGCGCTGACCGCTGCACGCCGCACCTTCCGCCAACTGTTCCTGCCGGGAATGATCGCGATCCTCGCCGATGCGGTGGGCTTTATCACGCTGCTGATCATCGACATCGGGGTGATCCGTGAACTGGCCATCGGTGCCTCTATCGGCGTGGCGGTGATCGTGTTCACCAACCTGATCCTGCTGCCGGTGGCGATTTCCTACGTCGGCATCAGCAAACGCGCGATCGCCAAGAGCAAGAAAGACGCGAACCGCGAACACCCGTTCTGGCGCCTGCTGTCGAAATTCGCCAGCCCAAAAGTCGCACCGGTCTCGATCTTCCTGGCCCTGATCGCCTTTGGCGGTGGCCTCTGGTACAGCCAGAACCTCAAGATCGGCGACCTCGACCAAGGCGCGCCGGAACTGCGCCCGGACTCGCGCTACAACAAAGACAACAACTTCATCATCAGCAACTACTCCACCAGTTCCGACGTGCTGGTGGTAATGGTCAAGACCAAGGCCGAAGGTTGCTCGCGCTATGAAGCCATGGCGCCCATCGACCAGTTGATGTGGAAGATGCAGAACACCGAGGGCGTGCAGTCGGCGATCTCGCTGGTGACCGTGTCCAAGCAAATGATCAAGGGCATGAACGAGGGCAACCTGAAGTGGGAAACCCTGTCGCGCAACCCGGATGTGCTGAACAACTCCATCGCCCGTGCCGATGGCCTGTACAACAACAACTGCTCCCTGGCGCCGGTGCTGGTGTTCCTCAACGACCACAAGGCCGAAACCCTCGACCGCGCGGTGCATGCGGTGCAGGACTTCGCCAAGGAAAACAACAAGGACGGCCTGGAGTTCATCCTCGCCGCCGGTAACGCCGGGATCGAGGCGGCCACCAACGAGGTGATCAAGGAATCCGAGCTGACTATCCTGATCTTGGTGTACCTGTGCGTGGCGACCATGTGCATGATCACCTTCCGCTCCTGGGCGGCGACCCTGTGCATCGTGCTGCCGCTGGTGCTGACCTCGGTGTTGGGCAACGCGTTGATGGCGTTCATGGGCATCGGCGTCAAGGTGGCGACCTTACCGGTGGTGGCGCTGGGCGTGGGGATTGGCGTGGACTACGGCATCTACATCTACAGCCGCTTGGAAAGCTTCCTGCGCGCCGGCTTGCCGCTGCAAGAGGCGTACTACCAGACGCTCAAGTCCACGGGTAAAGCCGTGCTGTTTACCGGATTGTGCCTGGCAATCGGCGTGTGCACCTGGATCTTCTCGGCCATCAAGTTCCAGGCCGACATGGGCCTGATGCTGACCTTCATGCTGCTGTGGAACATGTTCGGCGCGCTGTGGCTGCTGCCGGCGCTGGCGCGGTTCCTGATCAAGCCGGAGAAGCTGGCGGGGCAGAAGGGCAACTCGTTGTTTGCACACTAAGCCTTCAGTCGATGGGAAAGCCGCAGCCTCTGCGGCTTTTTTCATTCAATCAATAGCCTTGGTCGGCGTGTGCTCCTGGATCACAGCCGCTGCAGTAAGGGCGGTTAAGACCCCACTATGAGCGTCAAGCGGGCATCAGGGATTTGCCCGTGGCGCCGGCGCGATGGCCAGGAACAGGTTATCCACGGGAGGGGTGATCAGGACGTAGAGAATATTCGTGACCGGTTGTGCACCGGGCGCCTGCGGGTCGCGCAAATTGGCCTGCACGTGTTGTTTGAGCAGATCCTTCTGGGTGTACTTGCGTTGCTCCATCAGTTTCAGGTGGGCGCGGGTATAGCTGGAGGGCGATGCATCAGCGCTTGCATAGTGGAAGTGCGCGTACCAAAGCACCGTCGGCGGCTTTTTGGCCTTGTCGTACACAGCGTATTCGGTGAAGAAGTCACCACTGAGGGTTGGGCGCTGCGGATCGGCGGTGCTGGTCAGGTTGATATCGATTTGTCGATGGTCCCACAGGTACTTGAGGCTCTCCTGGGTCGGCCATTGCCGCTTGTAGGCATCGCTGCAAGCGCTCTCCGCCAGCCGCGTCATGTCGCGAGCCTGTGCCAGGTATTCATCGATCAGAGCCTGGGCCGTGGGTTTATCGGGGTGAGTGCGTTTTATTTCATCGGCCAGGGCCGTGAGGTCTTTGGCTTGACGGCTTAGCAGTTCGTCCCAGTCGCTCGGGGTGACCTGTTGGCGTGTGAGGGGTGAATCGAGTTTTTTCTGCTCGGTCGTAATCAGCTGTTCGATGCCTTTGCGCTGTTCGATGAGGGCTCTGGCCAGGCCTTTGAGGGTTGCCAGCGATCTGCCCGCCGGTGTGGGCGGCGGCGCGGGGGCCGCTTCGCGTGGGATGGCCTCCCAACCCTCCACATGTTTGCTGAATGAGGCAACTGTTTGACCGGTCAACGTATCAGTGATGGTGAAGTGCTCTTCGGCATTCTGTGCGTCAGCCGGTTTGAGGTCGCCGATCAGGTAGCTCTTGTTGCGGGTCTTGAACACGCGCTTCGTGGCCGCTTTGGCGCGCAGGGTTTTGGAAAGGGGCAGCTTGACCTCCAAGGCCTCCTGCTTGCGCACTACGGCCTCCAGCTCGGTTTGCGCCAGTGATTGAGCGTATTCAAGTCCCGTCAGCAGCCGTTCGGCTTCGGGTCGCAGGCGGCGCGGGCTGAGGGTCTTGAGGGCGCGGATCGCTACCTCATGGCGGCGGTACGTGTTGAGTGCCGTCTCGTATACGTCGCGTTGTTCGGCCAAGGGGTATTCGTTACTGCTGCGTACTTCGACGTGAGACAGCAGGGCTTCATAAAGGTCGTTGCGCTCAAGCCGTTTGACGTAGAGGTCTTCTTGTGGCGGCAGCCACACCTGGCTCATCTCCACACTGGTGACGGCAAGATAGTTCAACGCGTTGAGCTTCAGGTTGTCGGGGAAGAAATTCTGCGGGTATTTGATTGTCGCGAGCAATTGATCGCGTATCGTGCGTCCTGCCACTGAGTCCTCTTCCAGTTGCTGAAGGGTGGTTTCCATCGCGGTGGAGACCTCAGCCATATGTTCGCGGATATCCGCTGACTCGCTCGCATTGCGGATGTATTCGTCGTAGACCGAGCGATCACCCAGTAAGCTTTCAACAAACATGCGGCCCGCCATGGCTTCCATCGGCTCGCCTGCGCTGGAAAAGTGCAGGGCGTTCAACCGGCCCAGCAGCATCTCGTTGATGAACAACTGCTGGTCCCATATGGTTTTGAGGATTTTTGCGCGGTCATGCACATGCACAGCCGCTCCACCGACCCTCTCCAATTCCTGCCCCAGCTTGACCATTTCCAAGCGCGGAGTCAGTGACTGCGCGAACTGAACTTCCAGGTTGCCTACCAGGATTTTGAACTGCGTGCGCAACTGCTGGTGCTTGAAAGTTTCGGTTTGATGCCGTCCCTCCAGCACCGGCTTTTGTTCATTAGCGGCCTTTTGCAACAGGTTCCGAACCAACTGTACGGTTTTGCGTTGTTGCGACAGGGTGTCGAGGGCCGACGACACGCCTGTAATTGAAGACAGAAACGGCGCCATCAGGTGTGTCACCTCTTCATTGAGTGCATTCATGCGAGCGAGCAATTCAGCTTTGCGGCGTTGGTTTTCCTCGCGCAAGGCGGCTATCCGTTTCGGCCCACCGCCCAGCAGCTTGAGGCCACGGTCCAGCGACCAATGACCGTTGCCGTCGGTTTTAAGCTTGATGCCAGGATGGTCCGTTTTCAGTGGGTGAATGATAAAGACCTCATTGAAGCCCGGTACAATCCTGACCCTGAACAACAGGCCGCTTACCGAACCGTGCATCAGACCATCAATGCTGTACAAACCTTTATGCAACCCGATGTTGATGGGCTCAGGTGCGGGCACTGGCCAGGGAACGTTGACTGCACGCAGTTTTTCCAGCAGCGCGGCAGCTGAGCCGTCACCGGCCACCGAATGGTCGAAATCCAGCAGGGTGTGGCCGCCGCCGGGCGGCTCGGAGGGTAGACCAATCGTGCCCCGTTCAACCACGGGTTGCTTTGTGATTTGACCGGTTGGGCGTTTGAAGGGCTCGCGCGTGACGCCCTGCTCATCGAGCGAAGGGCCTTCCAGGGGGGCGGTGAGTGACCCATGGTGCAACAACAACATGCTGATATTAAGTAGCAGATCAATCCACGCCAGCTCCCTTGCCGTAGGGTCGTCACTCTCCAGCGCGGGCAGATCTTGCACGAGCCCTTGAGTCGCTTGCATCAGCCAACCAACGGTTGCCAACGGCCCGCGAATAACCAGTAACAGCGTGTTGAACGCCAATCCGAAGCCTTCCACAATCACCGCCCAGCGGCTTTCGCTGTTGGAGGTCGACTCCCGTTCCGCCTGATCCACCAGTTGCCGGGTTTCACTGCCGAACAGGTACTCCATGAGACTGCCATTGCTGAGTGCCTGCAGAATCTCGTCGCTGCTCACGTCACCGGCCTTGGCCAATTCTGCGGGTTTGGGCACGCTGGGCAGCCTATCGAAGTCCGAGCCGATACCGATCCGCAGGATGTGAGGTTCGGCAAACCCGCCGTTGCTGTAGATCGGCCGGGCATGATCCGTCAACCAAGTCAGCACGCTTTCTTGCACCGGCCCGGGTTGAACAATGGCCGCCAGCAGTTGGTCGCGACTCGCATATTCCAGCAGCGCATCGCGATACGCCGGGCGATACAGCAAGTGCGGGCCCAACTGCGTGTCCCGCGGTTCGATGATAAACATGTTGCGTGCGACATCCGCGGTCGCGCCAGGGCTACGCAGAAACGCCAGTGAGCGAATCACAATCTCATCGCCATCGACCTGGCGGTCCAGCGGGTTGGTATTGACCAGGGCACTGACGCAACGAAAGCCGCGAAATGTCAGGCCGGCTTCACCCTTGAACAGGCACTCCAGCGCCTGGGTTTTCAGGTGCACGGGCCGTAGTTGCTGGAACAGTTGCTGGCGTTTGCGCGCGGCTTCGGTATCGCTCGTCAGCTCTCGGCGCAGGTAGGCGGGGTAGTTTCTGCCGATATTGACCCGCTGTACCAGTTCGAGGACGTAGGCGGGGGTCAACCACGTTTCGATCGCGCGGCCTGTGCGATGGCCCAGCGTGAGGGCGCCTTTGGGTCTGCCGGAGAGGTTTTGCAGTGCGAGGTCCACCAGGCTCATGACGACCGGCTCAATGTAGCCGCCACGCAGGTCGCCCACCGGGACATGAAAAGTCAGTTGCAGGTCGTCAGCCTGATACCCGGCTGACAGTGCGTTATGATCGCAACGGCGCGGGCCGCCCAGGGCCACTGCGCGGTCCAGGCACAGTTGCTGGTTCAAGTGTTCGGCGGCGTAGCCGCGCAGCGTTTCCAGGCCATCGAAGTCCGAGTCGCCCAGGGTCAGGCGCCGGATGCCGGCTTGCTCCAGCAGGCATTGGCGGTAAGCCAGGCGCTCGGCGGCAGTCGCGCTCTGCAGGCGGGCGGGTAGGGTAGCCTGGAGGGACGTCAGGCTCGCCAAGGGTGTGAGAGCGGATCGGGCCAGCCATTGCGTCGGTTTGGTGATCACTGCAAACCGTTGCTCCAGTGCCTGCACCGTGGACCGGGCGGGCAGTTGAATGGCGGCCAGATCGTCCAGTTGCTGGTTCAGGATCAGCGCGGCTTGTACCTCGAAAATATTGCCGTCGGGCTCGTACTGCTGCCAAGTGATGCTGTCAGCGGTAAAGCGCTGTTGCAGGCGCTCGCCCCAGGCTTGGCCGAAGGCGTCGAGGTCTGAATAGGGTTCGATCTCGCCGGACAGACGACACAGCAGCACCTGCTCGCGGCACACCACCAGAATATCGGTGGCTTGCAGTGTGAGCAGATCACGTGAGCGCAGCAGATGGGTTTGCACCGTGTAGGCGTGGACCGCGCTATCCGGTGCCGGCCGGCGCGCGCGCACTGCCCGGTCGGGATAACGGTTCAAAATATTCAGCGTATTGAGGTGTTGCGCCGTGCCACTGGCCTGGCGTGTGGCGGATTCCAGCAACGAGCCTTGGAGCACCTCGGCCAGCCACTTCCAGCGGCTGGCACCGGCATCACTGTCCTGGCCCCAATAGGTGGCCAAGGCCTCTTGAAAAGCGATAAACAGAATTGACGGCAATTCACGGATCACGGCTTCGATAAGGCCCAGATCATAATCGCGCAGGCGCCCGTCGATTTGATAGCTGAGCCGGTTACCGGTTGCACCGCTCAAGTAGCAATCCAGGCCGTGACGAGCGGAAAAATCGGGAACGCTGCCGTCGGCGAGATGCTGCAGCGTTGCCTCTAGCAGCGGGAGCAAGGTACGCCCGCCGCCTTCGCGGGGCAGGGCCAGTCGAAGGTCACTCACGGTCGTGACTAAGGTCGGGTATTTTTCCCTCAACCCCTGGCCCAGTAGGTTCGTGGTGACGGAGCGCAAGGTCGGGCGGCTGCGAAACTGGGCTTCAACGGCGAGTTGGATCGGGTGTGCGGCAGCGGAGCTGTTCGGGTCTGGCATGGGTATTCCTTTACATTCAATAAGGACGCGCCCATGCACGGTAATCTGCCGGCAGACGTTGATGCGGTAGCCCGTTATGAATTTAGGCCTGGCTCGTAAACTGTCCTATCATGGTGCCTTTGAACCTGATGAAAGACTGTGATGACTGATAATTTGCGTGCCGTCCTTGAAACTTCCGACATGCTTGAGATCGACGGGCTGCACGCCTTCGACTTCGAGCTTGATGCAGAGAAGCTGCTGATCACCGCCATGGACGGCCGTGCGGAAAAACGCTGGCGCTTCAGCCTGGAGCAAGTGCAGGCCGCCACGTTCGATGACACCTTGCAAAGCTGGACCCTTACCGGTGACTCGGGTGAGCACCGCCTGATCTGCATGAGCGCGTTCACCGGCAACAATAACGACGAGGATGAAGCGGATGATGATGCGTAAATTCTGGCCCCTGCTGATGGCGGGCAGTGTCGGTGCCATGTCGGTGCAAGCCGCGCCGGCCGACACCTATGAACTGTTGGTGGGCAGCTACACCGCCGGCAGCAGCGAAGGCATCTATCGCCTGCAATTCGACAGCCGCACTGGCAAGTTCCAAGGCCAGCCGGTGTTGGCGGCCAAGGCGGCCAATCCGTCGTGGCTGACGATCTCCAAGGACCAGAAGCACCTGTTTGTGGTCAACGAGAACGGCCCCGGCCAAAAAGACCCGGTCGGGCGGGTGAGCAGCTACAGCATCGACCCGAAGAACCATCAGCTGACGTTGATCAACCAGGTGCAGAGCCTGGGCAATGAGCCGACCCATTCCAGCGTGGCTGCCGATGGACGCTACCTGTTCGTCGCCAACTATTCGGTGCTGGAAGACCCGGGCGGGAGCCTGGCGGTGCTGCCGGTAGATGCCACAGGCAAGCTGTCGGCGCCGGTGCAACTGAGCGGGCACCCGGCCAGTCGCGTCAACCCTGAGCGCCAGGCGTCCAACCACGTGCATTCGGTGGTGTCGTCGCCGGATGGCAAGTACGTGTTTGTGCAGGACCTGGGTGCGGACAAGGTGTTTGCCTACCACTACGACCCTAAGGCCAACCATGAGCTGCCGTTGACCCCGGCCAACCCGGCCTCGGTGCAATTGCCGCCCGGCAGCGGCCCGCGCCACCTGCTGTTCAGCGCCGATGGCAAGCATGCCTGGCTGACCACCGAGATGAGCGCGCAGGTGGCGGTGTTCGACTACAAGGACGGCCAACTGACCCAGACGCAGTTGGTGGACTTCGCCGCCGGGCAACCGGTGGCCGATAAGGCCGGCGCCGCGCTGCACGCCTCCAGCGATGGCAAATTCCTCTACGTGAGCAACCGTGGCACGGCCAATCAACTGCTGGTGTTCAGCATCGACCCGGCCACCGCGCACCTCAAGGAACTGCAACGCCGTTCCGTGGAGGGCGACCACCCGCGCGAGTTCAGCCTGGACCCGAGCGGCAAGTTCTTGCTGATCGCCAATCAGAAAAGCAACGAAATCGTGGTGGTCGAACGCGACCCCAAAACCGGCCTGCTGGGTAAAACCGTGCAGAAATTGCCGATCGATGCACCCAGCGACCTCAAGTTCCTGGTGCGTCAATAAGCCACAGGCCCCGCCATGCGGGGCCTGAGCCTTTCTATTAATTCCATTAATAGCGGCTACTGTTTCAAAGCATTTCTAAGGCTTAGCCCTCGGGCGTAAGTTTGGTTCCAAGGCCTTCCCCGGCCACTCAACCAAACGAACACAAGGGTTACCGACATGAATCTGAATCTCTTCTCCATCATCGCCGCTTCCGCTGTTTCCGCCACTGTTGCCCTGCCAGCCGCGGCCAGCGTGGAAGTCTCCGGCAAAAAATCCAGCACCAGCGCCTACACCCAGAAATACCTGCAACAAAGCGCCAACTTCTATGCTGCTCTGGATCACAAGACTCAGCAGTGAGCCCGCTGGCGCGGTATTCAGGGTTTTGCCATCACCGCGATGAACAACCCTGAATCCAGAAAGCGCTCAAGCCAAGCTTGCAACCGTTTATACGATGTACCGGCAAACCACACTCGATCCACATGGGCATACTGGCGCACAAACGGCGCCAGTGCAGCATCCGCCAGGGTCAGGTGGTTAGCCAACAGGTAGTCGCGCTCTGCCAACAACGCTTCCAGCTTTTGCAAGAACACCTCGCCTTCGGCGCGATAATGCTCCATCGGCTGTTCCGGGTAGCGCTCGGCGTACTTGTATCGATTCAAGTAATACTTGAAGTCCTGGTCGTTCTCGGCGATCAACGCGAATACCGCCGGATCGCCGTGCAGCAACCAGTTATCCGGGTCGTTCTGCGCCAAGGCCCACTGCATGATCTCCAGGCTTTCTTCAATCACCTGCCCGTCAACGTTCAGCACTGGCACCGTGCCCTTGGGCGACAGCGCCAGCATTTCTGCGGGCTTGGCCTTGAGGCTCACCTCGACGATGCGCATCGGTACGCCCGAGTAGCGCAGGGCCAGCCGCGCCCGCATCGCATAGGGGCAGCGCCGGAACGAATACAGCAGCGCCTCGCTCACTTGACCTCCAACGTGCTCAAGCCATTGCCCTGACGCTTGACCTGGATCTGCACCGGAATGCGTTCGTGCATTTCCTGCACGTGTGAAATCACCGCCACTTTACGGCCCTGAGCCTGCAAGCCATCCAGTGCGTCCATCGCCAATTGCAGGGATTCCGGGTCGAGGCTGCCGAAGCCCTCATCGATAAACAGTGATTCGATTTTCAATGTACTGGAGGCCATTGACGCCAGGCCCAGGGCCAGCGCCAGTGAGACCAGGAAGGTTTCGCCGCCGGACAATGAATGCACCGAGCGCAGCTCGTCGCCCATTTCCGTGTCCATCACCAACAGGCCGAGCATGCTGCCGCCACGCTTGAGGCGGTAGCGTCGTACCAGTTGGCGCAGTTGCACGTTGGCGTGGTGCACCAACAGGTCGAGGTTGTAGGCCTGGGCGATCTTGCGGAAGGTGTCGCCAGTGGCCGAGCCGATCAGCGCGTTCAGGCGTGCCCAGCGCTGCCACTCGTCATAGGCCTTGGCGATCTGCTCGGCGAAGGCCTGGTTGGCGTCCTGGCGACGCTGGTCTTCGGACTGGCGCGCGCGCAATTCGGCGCAGTGTTTCTCACTCTCGGCCAGTTGCTGGTTGAGCGTGGCCAAGGTGCTGTCCAGCTCCTCGGCTGCGAGGTTGCCATTGTGCAGGGCCTGATGGTCCGCCAGGCGCTGTTCGCGTTCTTGCAGCAGTACCTTGGCCTGTTCGACGGCTTTTTCGCTGTGCTGCACCTGTTGGCGCAATTGACTGACCTGAGCGTCATCGTAGGCCAGCAAGCGGGTGAGGCCGGCGTCATCGAGTTCCGGGTGCAAGGCGCGCCATTCGCTGATACGCGCGACGAGGGCCTGTTGTTCGGCCTGCAACGCCTGTTCGCGCTCCTGCTGGGCCTTGAGGTCGGCGGCCAGTTGAATCAGGGCGTTGTGGATTTCTTGCAGGTGTTTGTTGGCGTCGGTTTCGCTTTGGCGTGACTGGGTCACGGCCTGTTCCAGCTGTTGCTGCCAGTGTTCGGCGCTGGTGTGCCCACCGAGCAGCGAGCTGAGTTTTTCCTGGGCCGTCTGTTGCTGGGCAGTCAGCTCGGTGACCTGCTGAATCAGCGCATCAAGCTGATGCTGACGATGTTGCTGGTGGGTCTGTTCCTTCTCGATCGCCTGTTGGCGTTCTTGTTGCTCGGCCAGTTCATCGCGTTGATGGCCCAACTGCTCCAGGCGCTGGCTGACTTGCTGGTCCAGCTGCATAAAGGTAGCAGCCGGCTCGGCGCGCAGACCCTCCAGGGTTTCTGCGGGCAGCAGGCTGGCGAAGGCGCTCAGTTCCTGGTCGAGGCGTTCGCGGTCGCTGGTCAGCTCGCGTTGCTGATCGACCAGCAATTGACGGGTCTGCTGGCTGGCTTCCTGGGCGGCTTGCAGTTGTTGCTGCAGGCGACCGGCGTTTTGTTGCAGGTTGAGCAGGGCGCTTTGGCGTTGTTCGTCCTGAGTGATGCTTTGGCTCAGTTGGCCCAATTGCTGCTCAAGCCAGATGCTGCGTTTGGCGGCTTCCTGGTTGAGCAACGACGCGGCCAGCGGGTGCGCATCCAGGCTTGGCTGGAGTGCTTGCTGTTGCGTGGCCAGGTGTTCCTGCTGTTGCAGGTATTCCTTTTGCTGGGCGATCAAACCGCCCACTTCGCCGCGCAACTCGGTGAGTTTTTCCTTGAGGCTGTCCACGGCTTTCTGTGCGGTGGCTTCTTCGTTTTCGTCATGTCGACCGAGGCTTTGCAGAAGGGCTTCGGGCTGGTGGTACGGGTGTTCGTGGCTGCCGCACACCGGGCAGGGTTGGTCGTCCTGCAACTGCTCGCGCAATTCCTCGACGCTGGCGCTGCGGGCCAGGCGCTGGCGTTCCAACAGTTGCTTGGTCACGTTCAGCGTCTGTTCGGCAACGGTCAGCTCGGCCTTGGTTTGCAGACCGGTCTGGTTCAGTTGTTCGCGTTGCTGTTGGGCGTCGGTGAGCTTTTGCGTCAGGCTGGCGGCGTGTTGGTCCAGCTGCTGCTGGTTGTCCCACAGGCGCGTCAGGTCTTCGAAGGCGCGTTGCTGTTTGCGATTGTCTTGCAGCAGGCTGGCCAGCAATTGGATCTGCTCGGCCACGGCATGAGGTTCGGCACCGGCTTCCTGATACAGCAGGTCCAGGGCTTCGCGTTGCTGAGTGAACTGTTCGGCGGCGCTGGTCGCGCGTTGTTCCAATTGCGGCAGTTCGGCCTTGCCTTTATTCAGGCGATTGCCGATCAGCATCAACTGTTGCAGACGGTCGCGATAGGCGGTCCAGGCATCACTCAGTGGCGCGAGGACGGCGCTGTGCTCAAGCTCGGTCGCCAGGCGTTGCAGGCGTTCAGCGACGTGGCGCTGTTTTTCCAGCAGCCCGGTGAGTTGGGCCTGACCTTCGGTGCAGGCGCTTTGGTACTGCTGTTTTTCCTCGGTGCGCTTGGCCAGCTCTTTGGTCAAGTGGGCGAGGGCGCTTTGCTCTTCAAACGCCTGTCGCAGCAACGGCACGGCATCTGTTTGATTTTTCAGGGCCTCAGCCAACGCAGTTTGCGCGCTGGCTTGTTGCTGCTGGGCCTGCTCCTGGCGGGTATGCAGTTCGCCTTGCTGTTGGATATGCGACTGAATCTGCACGGCCAACGGGGTAAGCACGCTGCCGAGTTCGGCCTGGCGCGCAAACTGGTGACGCTGAGGCGCCAATTGGTCCAGGCGGCTCAGGTCTTCACGTTGCTGGCGCTGGTTATCCCATTCGGTTTGTGCGCGCTGCAGTTGTTCGGTGGCGGCGAGTTGGCGTTCCTGCCATTCGCGCAGCTCCTTGAGCCAGGTGTGCTGAAGCTCAAGTTGCTTGAGTTGGGCTTGCTGGGTCTTGAGTTGCTGTTGTGCCGCATCGAACTGCTGATCCAGCTCCGCACGAGCCTCGGGCGCCAGGGGCACCACGCCGGTGGCCTGGTCCTGCAACTGCTTGTGCGCATCCCGGGCCTCTTTGGCCTTGTCGAACGCGCGCCGGCCGAGTTGGGTGTACAGGGCCGTGTCGGTGAGCTTTTCCAGCAGTTCGCTGCGCTCGTTGTCGTTGGCCTTGAGGAAGGCGCTGAACTCACTTTGTGCGAGCAATACGGCGCGGGTGAACTGTTCGAAGTTCAGGCCCAGGGCCAGTTCCAGCTGGGTTTTGTATTCGGTTTTCTGGCTGGCCAGCAGTTGGTCGCTGTCCAGGTCGATCAGGCTCTGGCGGCTGTTCTGCAACTTGCCGCTGGCCTTGTCGCGAGCGCGATTGGCTTCCCAGCGCGCGCGATAGCGACGGCCACTCACGCCGACGAAATCCACTTCGGCATAACCGCCACCGGTGCCACGCCGCAGCAGGGTACGCGGGTCGCCGATGGAAATGTCGCTGTCGGCATCCGGCATCTTCGCCTGGCCGGTGTCGCCCAGGCGCGGTACCGCACCAAACAACGCCAGGCACAAGGCATCGAGCAGGGTACTTTTACCGGCGCCGGTCGGCCCGGTAATTGCGAACAACCCGGCACTGGCCAGGGGTTCGGCAGTAAAGTCGATTTCAAACGGGCCGGCCAGTGAAGCCAGGTTTTTCAGGCGGATGGCGAGGATCTTCATGGCTGTTCCTCCTCCTGTTGCACTTCCTGGAGCAGCACGGCGAAGTCCTTCAAGGTCTGTTCATCCACTTCACTGCCGTAACTGTCCTGCCAGGCGCGGCTGAACAGTTCCTGGGGCGTGAGCTGGTCGAGTTCGATCAGGCGGTCGTCGCCTTCGTCCTCACGGTTGCCTTTACCCGCGTATTCGGCAGCGATGCGCACCAGGCGCACGGCCTTGCCTTGCAGGGCGCTTTCAATTTGCTGGCGCAGGTCGGGTTGTGGTTCGTCGAGGCGTACGCGGACTTCCAGCCAAGGGTGGCGCTGGGTTTCGGCCAACAGGTCGACGTCGGGCAACTCGGCCAGGGCCTTGAGGATATCGGCCAGGGGCGCGGCTTCCAGGCGTTGCAGGTCGACCGAGCGCGGAATCAGGATCGGTTCGACACTCACCAGGCATTGGCCCTGGAAGGTCACGTCGAGGATCTGGTGCTTGTAGCCGATTTCGGAAAACGACAGCGGAATCGGCGAGCCGCTATAGCGAATGCGTTCCTCACCATTGACCTTCTGCGGCTTGTGCAAATGACCGAGGGCAACGTAAGCGACACTTCGATCAAACAGACTGGCCGGCAGCGCCTCGGCATTGCCGATGATCAGGCTGCGCTCGGAGTCTTCCGACACCGAGCCACCGGCCATGTGCGCGTGGCTGATGGCGATCAGCGCCTGGCCTTTCTTGCGCTTGGCGTTGGCGGCGGCGATCAGCCATTCATGTACCTGGCCGATACCGCGCAGGTAGTCGTCACCCAACTGTGCACCGGTCACTTCCGCCGGGCGCAGGAACGGCAGCGCCAGGCACCAGGCGGCGATCTTGCCTTTGGCATCCGGCAGCGGGATCAGCAGGCGCTCGGCGTCGAGTTGGCCGTCATCCAGCCACAACACGCGGCCGAGCGCATGAGTGCGCAGGCGGCGCATCAACGGCGCGGGCAGTTCGATGCGCGAGCCGGAGTCGTGGTTGCCGGCGATCATCACGATGGTCAGCTTGGGGTTCTGTTCGTGGGCGCTGATGATGAAGTCATACAGACGCTCCTGGGCCTTGAGTGGCGGGTTGACCGTGTCGAAGATATCCCCGGCGATGAGCAGTACATCCGGCAGATGGGTGTTCAGTTGGCCCAGCAGCCATTCAAGAAAGCAGGCGTGTTCGAAGTCGCGTTCCTGGCCGTGAAGGTTTTGGCCCAGGTGCCAGTCGGAGGTGTGAAACAGACGCAAAGTGAACTCCGTGAAAGCAAAAAAGTGAATGGCCGCCGGGAACAGAAAGGGGCGGTGAAAAGGAAGGGAGTTTACCTGTAAATGCCCTTGCAAACAGACACTGTTCAATGCCCCGAGGGCCAATTGTGAATTTTTTAATATTTATTGATAAACGATAAATATGAATTGAAAAGCGAGAAATTATCGCTAGGATGGCCCCACCACTCAAACGGGGAAGTGTCATGTTGAATCCAGTTCATTACAACCGGCCGGTGTCGGGCTTTACGCTGTCACAGAAATTGCTCAAAGGGCTCGAAGGTGCGTGCGTGTTGTTGTCTGCGGCGGCGGCAATTATCGGTTCTGCGGCATTTTTCCTGACCGCTATTGACGGCCAGGCAATCAACCTGTTCGGCAATTCGTATGAAGTGCCATTGGTGTACGAAGGGGCACCGTCAAAAGAAACCAACAACGGCCTGACCATCACCATCGCGGCGTCCGAAGGTTTGTCAGGTGCATTAATCACCCTTGTCGTAGAAACAAGCTTTACCATTGCGCTGTTCATGGCCTTGAAAGCCCTGCTCGCCAGCTTGCGCATGTACCCCACGGCCCTGCGTATTGCCCAGTGCATGCGGCGTTTCGCTATCGTGACCCTGGCTTGGCCAGTGGCGTCTTTTCTCACGCACATTCTCAACGGTTGGATAGCAGGCGCCAGCAGCGGTGTTTATCTATGGAACATTGAGATCAATTTCCCGCTGTTTTCAACGGGCATCGCCCTCGCTATCGGCAGCATGGCAGCCCAACGGCTTGCCACGGCTGAGCAGGAGTTGGAGGCGGTTATTTAAGGAGTGCCCAATGCCGATTGTTGTCAATCTGGATGTCATGCTTGCCAAGCGGAAAATGCGCCTCGGGGAGCTGTCCGAAAAAACCGGAATTACCCAGGCAAACCTGTCCATCCTGAAAACCGGGAAGGCCAAGGCCATCCGTTTTTCAACCCTGGAGATCATCTGTGAAGTCCTCGATTGCCTGCCCGGCGATATTCTGGACTACCTGCCAGGGGGCGACAGCCCAGAATAGCGACAGTCCAGGGTACTGATCAGCGTCGAGTCGTCCTGACTCATCCAGGCAAATGTGTCTTCATGCAAAACCGATTCGCGGGCGATGCCATCGATGCTCGGATGGCGCGTGGGCGGCTTTAGGATAGGCCTTACGGGAGAGTGTCGAAATCGTGAGAATTCTGATGGTAGTGATCTTGAGCGGTTGGGTGAGTGGGCATGCGTTCGGCGGCGGCTTGCTGTTCAATGTGATCGGGCTGCCTGCGGCGCTGCTGTACGCGCTTCCCTCATCAGTCACTCAGGGCGAAGTACCACAACAGCCCGGGGAGAGGGTGACAGGGGAAGGTGGCGTTGAATGTCGTGATCCTCATGGGGATACGGAACCATCACCCTGGGTTCATCCGGAGCCGACGCAGTACGTGCGAGACCGTAAGCGGGTGATGATTTTCCGCCTGTAAAATATTACCCCTTCAATATCTGCGCGCTTATGCGCGCAGACATTGGCCGGAGTCAGGGGAGTTTCAGGCATTCCAGTGCGCGGTCGGCCAGGGTTTTGGCACTGTTGATCAAGTGCTCGGTGGCGCCGGCCATGTGGCGCTGATCACTGCTCAGCGCCTGGGTGGTGCCAGCAGCGGTCGCGGCTGCGCAACGCAGCAGGTCGCAGATCTGGGCGAGGGCGTCTTCGAAGCTGAGATCGTGGTGCACGGTGAAGGTGGGCGGTGGGTCGGGGACGATTTTGTTCATGGAAGTACCTACAGGGTTTGGAGCCATTCTTTTGCCGATCTCACACGTCAAAAGGTGGCAGCTATGTGCGGGGTGAGATACCGGATTTGTAGGCGCACCCGGCCAGACCGAAGTCTGCCCGCACACAGCTGCCATAGAGCATGTTGCTCATGGCGCCTACAAATTCACGGGATCTCACACCCGATCGCTGATGTGCAGCGACGGAGCGAAGGCTAGCCAGTGGAGTGAGCAGGCGCAAGGCCGTGGGATTGTCTAGGAAACTTCCTGCAAATTAAAGCGATATGGATTGCTGGCCTTTAACAATGCATGACACAGGATCTGCCGAGCGACCTGACTGTGGCGAGCGGGCTTGCCCCGCGTTGGGGCGCGAAGCGGCCCTAAAACCTTACAATTCGGTATCGCGGTAATCCTGAATGGGGCTGCTTCGCAGCCCAACGCGGGGCAAGCCCGCTCGCCACAACAAGCCCACTGGCCACAACAAACCCATTCACCACAACAAGCTCGCTTACCACAGCAGGCGGGTTATTTGGGATAGAGCGGCGGCAAGCTGGTGGTATCCGCCGCCGGATCCACCTCACGCTCAGCCATCGGAATCGCCTTCACCGCACGCCACAGATCCTCACCCAGCCAGAAATGCCCACTCTCGCTGTACAGCGCGCCATTCAACCCATCCAACGCATCCGACAGCGGCACAAACCGCGCCGCCATATCCGCGAGCGTTTCCGGCTGCTGCCGCGCCCAGGCGTCGAGCGCCTGGCGGGTGGCTTGCGGGTCGTTGGCCTGGGTGGCGCGCTTGAGGTCGTCGAGCAGCGTACGCGGGCTCGGGCCGGTTTGCGCGGCGCGTAGCACGGCCGGTTGTCGACGTGCACGCCACCACAGGCCAAAACCCAGCAGGGTCGTGCAGGCAAGGACCAACGTGCTCAGTTGCCACAGCCACAGGCGTTCATCGTCCGGGGCGGTGATGACGGTGGGCGTGGCCGGGGTGTCCACTGCCAGGCTCGGGTTGATCGCGACCTGCACGGTGCGCGCGGGCAGGCTGGTGCGCTCCAGGTGATCTTCATGGGTGTTCCACCACACCACGTCCACGGCGGGCAGTTCCAGGCTGCCGGCGCGGGTGGGCACCAGGGCTTCGCGGTCTTCGCGGCTGCCGATCAGGCCACGCTCGTTGATCTGGTTGCCGAGCACCGGTTGGTCCGGGTAGCGGCGCAGGCCGTTGATCTCGGTGCTGGGCAGGGCCGGGAGTTGCGCGCTGGACAGGCCCTCGGCCTTGACCGTGAGGCTGCGGGTCAGGGAGTCGCCGACCTGCACATGCTCAGGCTCTGGGTTCCAGTGTTCGCTGAGGGTGAGGCTGCGTGCCGGCAGCCATGGTGTATCGGCGGGGTACAGCGCGGGCTTGGGTTTGACCACCAGCGGCAACTGCGCAGAACTGACGTGGATCAGCTTGCCGGGCTTGGTGCCTTGCAGGGTGTTTTCCTGGGGCGGGCGCGACTCCACCAGCGTCGCGCTGAAGGTCTGCGCCGGGATCGCCAGGGTGCCGCTGTGCTGCGGATAGATCGCGTAGCGGGTTTCGATCACGCCATGGCGGATGCTGTTGATGACCTTTTCGTAGGTGCGCGACTCGCCCAACTGCTCCACGCGCGCATCGGCAATCTGCAAGGGCGTGAGGCTGCTGTCGTCATACAGCGACACCGAGTGGTAGACGCGCACGGTCAACAGTGCCTGGGCCTGGACGTAGACGCTGGTCTGGTCGAGGTTGGCCTCGACAAACACCGGTGCCAGCTCGGCGGCGGTGTTCTGGCTGGCGGTTTCGACCACTTGCAGGCTGATCGGTTGGGTCTTGTACTCGCCCACTTGCAGGGGCGGGATGACCACTGTGCCGTTTTCCTTGGGCAGCAGGGTGATGATCCAGCGCGTGGTGGCGTGGTTATCGCCGCCCAGGGTGGTGAGTTGGTTGATCTGGCGCGTGCCGCTGACTTCGAACTGCGCATCCAGCGGCGACAAGTCGGGCTTGCCGAACTGCGTAACGTCGCTGGACTCCACCGTCAGTTCCACCGTTTCCCCGGAGTTGACGCGGCTGCGGTCGACGCTGGCGGTCAGGTTCGCCGCCTGGGCGTGGCCTGCCGAGAGGGCGAGCAGGAGCAGTAGGGTGGTGCGGCGGCTCATCGAGTCTTGTCCTGATGTTGTTGCTGTTCGTACCAGAATTTGCGGCGCAGCAGTTCGCCGGGGTTGTCCGGGATCTCCTGCAGCCATTGCTCCAGGGCCTGGCGGTGCTCACCGTCGAGGCTGGCATCATTGGGGCGCAGCGGCGGGGTGGTGGTCTGTTCGTCGCCCAGTTCGCTGCCCGGCACTTCGTTACCCGTGGTGTGCGGCGTGTTGCCGGGTTGGGTGTCGTCAGTCCCGGTTTCGCCTTGCCCTTGGGATGACGGCTCGCCACCTGTGGCGTTTTGCCCACTGGCGCCCGGTTGCGCAGTTTGGCCGGGTTGGGTGGTTTCGTCATCCTCGTTTTTTGCAGGCTCGGTGGGTTCCGGTTCGGCCTGTTCCTGCATCAGGGCTTCCACCAACGCCTTGTTTTTCAGCGCTGGTTGCAGGTCGGGCTGGGCTTCGAGGGCCTGTTCGTAGGCGTCGATGGCGGCTTCCAGTTCGCCGGACTTGGCCAGGGCGTTACCCCGATTGTAGTGGGAGTAGGCGTCATTGCCCTCGGCAAACAGCTTGATGGCCTCGGCATAGTTGCCGGCCTCGTAAAGCGCCACGCCTTTCCATTGCGGGTCCTGGAAGTGTTCGGCGGCTTCGGCGGGGCGCTTTTTCTTCAGCAGGTACTGGCCTTGCTGGTCGGGACGCAGCCACAAGTCTTGCAAGCCGAACGCATAGCTGGGCTGCGGCGCGCTCAACAGCAGCAGCGGCAGGCAGAACAACCAGCCACGCCGCCCGGCGCAGGCAGCGAGTAGCAACAAGGGCAGGAGCAGCCAGTAACCCTGGTCGGCCCAGGTGTCGAGGTGCAGCAGTTGGCCGTCGTTGCGCAAGGTTTGTGGCGGGTCAAGCACGCCGAGTTGACGCAGGTCCTTGTCGTCCAGCCGCGCAGCGCGGTAGCGGCCGCCCATTTCACTGGCGAAGGCCTTGAGTGTCGGGCTGTCGAGGCGCGGTACCAGGATCGCACCTTGTTCGTCCTTGAGGAACTCACCGCTTTCCTGGGTGACAGGCGTGCCTTCGCGGCTGCCGATGCCAAGGATCGACAGGGTGGGCGCCTGGGCGCTTTGTAGTATCAGACGAATGCCCTGGCGTTCCTGTTTGGACAGCGACGAACCAATCAGCAGCAGGCGACCCTGGCCGAGGCCACCTTGCTTGAGCAGGCCGAGGGCTTTCTCGACGGCCAGGTCGGCGCGATGGCCGGGCTCGGGCATGATCGACGGGCGCAAGGCTTCCAGCAGGTTGCGGCTGGTAGCCAGGTCGTCCGACAGTGGCACCAGGGTGTGTGCGCTGCCGGCATACACAACGATGGCGGTTTGCGCATCGGTGCGCGCCTGCAACAAGTCGTACAGCTTGCGGCGTGCCTGCTCCAGGCGGTTGGGCGGGCTGTCGGTGGCGAGCATTTCCGGGGTCAGTTCCAGCAGCACCACCAACGGGTCGGAAGGCTTCTGGCTGGACTGCTCCACGCGCTGCCAGCTCGGGCCGAGCAATGCCAGCACGGCCAGCAGCCAGGCAATGCCCAGCACTACCCAAGGCGATTTGCTCTCGCGACCGCTGCCACCACTGAGCAACACCGCGTGGAAGGCCGGCGGCAGGATCATCTGCCAGCGCCCGGCGCGCTTTTGCCGGTGCCACAGGTGCCACAGCAGCCAGCCAAGCAACGGCAGCAGCAACAACCACCACGGGCGAAACCAGTGCGGCCACAGGTCGATCATCGGCGCCTCCGCAAACGCAGGCGCTTGAGGCGCTGACGCCACTCAGGGTGTTGTTGCAGGAATATCCCCTTGCTCGACAATTTATTGAACAGCCGTTGCAGTGCGTTGTTCGGCCAGCGCTCCTGAATCACCAGCAACATGCTCAGCACCAAGGCCAGGGCCAGCGGCGCGCTGTACAGCGCCAGGGCCGGGCGCGCTTGGGTGGGTTGTTGTTCGACCGGTTCCAGTTGGTCGAGGGTTTCTTTGATCGCCTGCAACTCTTCACCATCGCGGGCACGGAAGTACTGGCCGCCGGTGGCTTCGGCGATGGCCTTGAGTGCTGGTTCGTCGAGGTCCAGGCTCGGGTTCACGCCCAGGATGCCCAGGGAACCGGTTTGTTCTGGGTCGGCACCGATGCCGATCGGGTAGATCTTCACGCCTTCCTCAGCCGCCAGGCGCGCGGCGGTCAGCGGGTCGATCTGCCCGGCGTTGTTGGCGCCGTCAGTGACCAGGATCAGCACGCGGCTCTGCGCCGGGCGCTGGCGCAGGCGTTTGAGGGCCAGGCCGATGGCGTCGCC
This sequence comes from Pseudomonas sp. NS1(2017), assembly GCF_002269425.1. Taxonomy (NCBI): domain Bacteria; kingdom Pseudomonadati; phylum Pseudomonadota; class Gammaproteobacteria; order Pseudomonadales; family Pseudomonadaceae; genus Pseudomonas; species Pseudomonas sp. NS1(2017). Next base: position 5,137,591 of record NZ_CP022960.1, on the reverse strand, counting down.
AATGGCGGTGTTCTTGCCGGCGATGCCGATGCGCGCTTCATCCAGCCAGGCGCGCACGGTGCGGCGGTCGAAGGTCAGTGGTGCTTGCAGGTAGGCTTGGCTGCCGAAGAGGATCAGGCCGACGCGATCACCTTCGCGGCCTTCGAGGAAGTCGCCGAGCAAGTGTTTGACCAAGGTCAAGCGGCTCACGTCCTCGTCCTGCCAATTCATATCCGGGAAGTCCATGGACCCCGAAACGTCCACCGCCACCAGCAGATCGCGGCCACTCGCGGCAATCGGTAACGGTTCGCCGAGCCATTCCGGGCGCGCGGCAGCGGTCAGCAGCAGCAACCACAGCACCACGAACGGCGCTTGCTGGCGCCAGCCGGGCAGGTTGACGCGGGCGCGGCGACGGGCCAGGCCTTCAAGGTCGCTGAGGTAGCTGACCTTCAAGGCGGGCTCACCGCTGTCGGCGGCCGGCAGCACAAGGCGCATCAACCACGGCAAGGGCAACAGGGCGAAGATCCACGGCCAGGCGAACTCAAACATGTTTGCGAATCCAGGTGTCGACGGCCTGGGTCAGGCCGGCGATGGCCTTGTCATCGAGCTTGCATTCGGGTTTGTAGGCGCCTTCTACCAATACCATCCAGCGCGTGAGGCCGGCGGCGGGGCAGCGGTTGTCGAGGAACGCCAGCCATTTGCGGCCGTTGAGGGTGTGGCTCTGGCTGTAGGGGTAGTCGTTGCGGCACAGGCGCTTGAGCAGGCCATTGAGTTGTTGCAGCCAGGCACCGGCAGGCGCGCCATCGTAAGGCTTGGGCATTAACGCAAGCTCTGCGAGGGCGGCGATGCGCAGCGGGTCCAGCGGTTGTTCGGCACGGGCGATGGGGCGGCGAGTCGGCAGAAAACGGCGCAGTGACCACAGGCCCCAACCGAGCAACGGAATCACCAGCAGCAACAGCCACCAACCCGGCGCGGGCGGCCAGAAGCCGATGGCGGGTGGGGCGATCAGCGGTTGCAGTTGGTCAAGGCTGCTCATTGTTTTTTAACCGGACGTTGCGGGTTGAGGTATTCGCGCAGTTGCTCGACCATTTCGCTTTGGGTGCTCAGGGGCATCAACAGCACGCGCAGTTTCTGCGCGAGCAGCTCCCAGCGTGCAATGCGCGCTTCGGCCTGGGCCTTGTAGGCCTGGCGCAGGTCGAAATTCAGCGTGTCCAGTTCCAACTGGGCGCCGCGTTCGGCGAAACGTAGCAGCCCGGCGGCGGGCAGGGCGTGGTCGAGCGGATCGGAAATCGGCAACAGCAGCAGATCGCAATGCCGCGACAGCAAGCTCAACTGTTGCTCGGCGCCTTCAGTCAACGCGCGCTCATCGCAGATCACAATCACCAGGCTGCCGGGGCGCAGCACTTCGCGGCCACGGCGCAGGGCCATGCCGAGGGCGTCGGCTTCAGGGCGGCTTTCGGTGCTCAGGCTCTGGTTGACGCGCACCAGGCGGTTGAGCAATTGCAGCAGGCTTTGCTTGCTGCGGCGCGGCTTGATTTCGTAGTGCTCGTTGTCGCCGAACACCAGCCCGCCGACACGGTCGTTATGCCCCAGCGCGGCCCAGCCGATCAGGCTGGCGGCCTGGGCGGCCAGCACCGACTTGAACATCTGCCCCGAGCCGAAAAACAGCCGGCAGCTTTGCTCCACCATGATGAAGATCGGCCGTTCGCGCTCTTCATGGAACAGCTTGGTGTGCGGCTCCTGGGTGCGTGCGGTCACGCGCCAGTCGATGGTGCGCACATCGTCGCCGGCCTGGTATACGCGCACCTGGTCGAAGTCGACCCCGCGCCCGCGCAGCTTGGAATGATGCAGGCCGATCAACGGGCTGCGTTGGCTCGGCGTGGAAAATAGCTGCACTTCGCGCACGCGATGGCGCATCTCGATCAATTCGCTGAGCGTGACGCGGATCCCATCACCGGCGTTCATGGGTTTCAAGCGACGGCAACGACGTCGAGAATGCGCTGCACCACACGGTCCTGGTCAATGCCGGCGGCTTCGGCTTCAAACGAAAGAATGATGCGATGGCGCAGCACGTCGAACAGTACCGCCTGGATATCTTCCGGGCTGACGAAGTCGCGACCGGCCAGCCAGGCATGGGCGCGGGCACAGCGGTCAAGGGCGATGGAACCGCGTGGGCTGGCACCGTAGGCGATCCACTCGGCCATTTCCGGGTCGAACTTGGCCGGCGTGCGCGTGGCCATCACCAGTTGCACCAGGTATTCCTCCACGGCGTCGGCCATGTACAGACCGAGGATTTCCTTGCGCGCGGCGAAGATGGCTTGCTGGCTGACACGCCGCTCTGGCTTGGTTTCGCCGTTGAGCGCTTCACCACGGGCTTGTTGCAGGATGCGTCGCTCGACGGCGGCGTCCGGAAAGCCGATTTTCACATGCATCAGGAAACGGTCGAGCTGGGCTTCGGGCAGCGGGTAGGTGCCTTCCTGCTCGATGGGGTTCTGCGTGGCCATCACCAGGAACAGCGGCGACAAGTCATACGTGCTGCGCCCGACGCTGACCTGGCGCTCGGCCATGGCCTCCAGCAAGGCCGACTGGACCTTGGCCGGGGCGCGGTTGATTTCGTCCGCCAGCACCAGGTTGTGGAAGATCGGCCCTTGCTGGAACACGAAGCTGCCGGTTTCCGGGCGATAGATCTCGGTGCCGGTGATGTCGGCGGGCAACAGGTCGGGGGTGAACTGGATGCGATGGAACTGCGCTTCGATGCCTTCGGCCAACTCTTTAATGGCCTTGGTCTTGGCCAGGCCCGGCGCGCCTTCCACCAGCATATGGCCGTCGGCGAGCAAGGCGATCAACAGGCGATCGATGAGTTTTTCCTGGCCGAGAATCTGCGTAGAAAGAAAGGTTCGCAGCGCAAGCAGCGCTTCACGATGTTCCATCGATGACGGTTCCTGGAGAGATGAGCCCGGTGGTCGAGAAAAAACACCGGGCTTGGGAGGCTTACTTTAATGCATCGAAGGGGCTGGCGACTAACGGCGTAACGGGTATTTTTGGCAAAACTTGTAGGATTTTTGTGTGCGAGGCATCACGCGCGGACGTAGGTGCCAGTGCCTTTGAGGATGTTTTGCAGGGTTTCCTCGACTTCGGCCAGGTCCGACGCGCTAGTGGCGTGGGTGATCTCAAGCTGGTCCTTGCCGCCGAGTGCATCGGCATCGCCTGCGGCCAGCTCAACCAGCAGGGTTGTGGCGCCCAGGGTGATTTTCAGCCCATCCAGGGTCGACGGTTCGTAATCCCAGGTCAGTTCCACTTCGTCTTCATCCGGGTAACGGGTCAGCATGAACATCTCGCCGTTCTTGCCGTGGCAGCACAGCATCGCCATATTGTCTTCTTCGTCGTCGCACGGGGTGACCATCAGGGCGTCGGTTTTCAATTGCAACATCGGGAATCCTGTCTGGGGTAGGGCGTAATGCGGGCAATTGTGCCATTGCGGCGAATTTTGTGCTGCATCCTGTGTCAGACCCAGTGCATGACCTGACGGGCAATATCAGTCATTTCTGGTACTCGCGGACATTGAAATAGCCGGTTTTTTTGCCGGATATTGAGGGTTGCCCAAGTCGCAACCCCACGCCTGCTTACCGATGACCGAATATGTCGCAGCGTCGCAAGCAGTGGGCTTCCCACACTCGTTAAGCTGCGCAACGGATGTGCATGAGCCAGGCGCCTGACCTGCCCGTCGTACCGTCACCCGGCAAGGTGCGCATCTTATGGAAGTTGTATGTGACCTCATTGTCTTGTCCAGCTTCACCCACCTGTCACCCTGATTCGCTAGTGTGCTTATATCAGTACCAGCGAACAGCGCTGACGGTCTCCCCGCAAGGGGATAACACGCGACGCTTCCATCAATAACAAGCCCAAGCGGAGTACCACAGATGGCGTTCTTCACCGCAGCCAGCAAGGCCGACTTCCAGCATCAACTGCAAGCGGCACTGGCGCAGCACATCAGTGAACAGGCACTGCCACAAGTGGCGCTGTTTGCTGAACAATTCTTCGGCATCATTTCCCTGGACGAACTGACCCAGCGTCGCCTTTCCGACCTGGCCGGTTGCACTCTTTCTGCGTGGCGCCTGCTTGAGCGCTTTGACCACACCCAACCGCAAGTGCGGGTCTACAACCCCGATTACGAACGTCATGGCTGGCAGTCGACCCACACGGCGGTCGAAGTGCTGCACCATGACCTGCCGTTCCTGGTGGACTCGGTGCGTACCGAGCTGAACCGTCGCGGCTACAGCATCCACACTTTGCAGACCACCGTGCTCAGCGTACGCCGTGGCGCCAAGGGCGAGCTGCTGGAGATCCTGCCAAAAGGCACCCAGGGCGAAGGCATCCTGCAAGAATCGCTGATGTACCTGGAGATCGACCGCTGTGCCAACGCCGCCGAACTGAATGTGCTGAGCAAAGAGCTTGAGCAGGTATTGGGCGAAGTGCGCGTGGCCGTGGCCGATTTCGAACCGATGAAAGCCAAGGTCCAGGACCTGCTGGCCGGTATCGACGCCAGCCAGTTCAGCATCGACGGCGAAGAAAAAGCCGAGATCAAGAACTTCCTCGAATGGCTGGTGGGCAACCACTTCACCTTCCTCGGCTATGAGGAGTTCGTGGTACGTGACGAGGCCGACGGCGGTCATATCGAATATGACGCCAGCTCGTTCCTCGGCCTGACCAAACTGCTGCGCGCCGGCCTCACCGCCGACGACCTGCGCATCGAAGACTACGCCGTGGCCTACCTGCGTGAACCGACGGTGCTGTCGTTCGCCAAGGCTGCACACCCGAGCCGCGTGCACCGCCCGGCGTATCCGGACTACGTGTCGATCCGCGAAATCAGCGCCGACGGCACAGTGATCAAGGAACACCGCTTCATGGGCCTGTACACCTCGTCGGTGTATGGCGAAAGCGTGCGGGTGATTCCGTATATCCGTCGCAAGGTTGCGGAAATCGAACGCCGTTCGGGCTTCCAGCCCAAGGCTCACCTGGGCAAGGAACTGGCACAAGTCGTTGAAGTCTTGCCACGTGACGACCTGTTCCAGACCCCGGTCGACGAGCTGTTCAGCACCGTGATGTCGATCGTGCAGATCCAGGAACGCAACAAGATCCGCGTATTCCTGCGCAAAGACCCATACGGTCGTTTCTGCTACTGCCTGGCCTACGTGCCACGCGACATCTATTCCACCGAAGTGCGCCAGAAGATCCAGCAAGTGCTGATGGATCGCCTGAAGGCCTCGGACTGCGAGTTCTGGACCTTCTTCTCCGAGTCCGTGCTGGCCCGTGTGCAGTTGATCCTGCGCGTAGACCCGAAGAACCGCCTGGACATCGACCCGCTGCAACTGGAAAAAGAAGTTGTACAGGCGTGCCGCAGTTGGCAGGACGACTACTCCAGCCTCGTCGTCGAAAGCTTTGGCGAGGCCCACGGCACCAACGTGCTGGCGGATTTCCCGAAAGGCTTCCCGGCCGGTTACCGCGAGCGTTTCGCTGCGCATTCGGCCGTAGTCGATATGCAGCACCTGAACAGCCTGACCGAAGCCAACCCACTGGTGATGAGTTTTTATCAGCCAATGGGGCAGGGGTCCGATCAACGCGAGCTGCATTGCAAGCTCTACCACGCCGACACCCCGCTGGCGCTGTCCGACGTGTTGCCGATCCTGGAAAACCTGGGCCTGCGTGTGCTGGGTGAATTCCCGTACCGCCTGCGTCATGCCAATGGCCGTGAGTTCTGGATCCATGACTTTGCGTTCATCGCCGCCGAAGGCGTGAACCTGGACATCCAGCAGCTTAACGACACCCTGCAGGATGCGTTTGTGCACATCGTGCATGGCGACGCCGAAAACGATGCGTTCAACCGTCTGGTGCTAACTGCCGGCCTGCCATGGCGCGACGTGGCGCTGCTGCGTGCCTACGCCCGTTACCTGAAGCAGATCCGCCTGGGCTTCGACCTGGGTTACATCGCCAGCACCCTGAACAACCACACCGATATCGCCCGCGAGTTGACCCGGTTGTTCAAGACCCGTTTCTACCTGGCGCGCAAGCTCACCGCCGAAGACCTGGAAGACAAGCAGCAACGCCTGGAACAAGCGATTCTTTCGGCCCTGGACGACGTCCAGGTGCTCAACGAAGACCGCATCCTGCGTCGCTACCTGGACCTGATCAAGGCCACCCTGCGCACCAACTTCTACCAGACTGACGCCAACGGCCAGAACAAATCGTACTTCAGCTTCAAGTTCAACCCGCACGCGATCCCTGAACTGCCTAAGCCAGTGCCGAAGTTTGAAATCTTCGTGTACTCGCCACGGGTTGAAGGCGTGCACCTACGCTTTGGCAACGTCGCGCGCGGCGGCCTGCGTTGGTCCGACCGTGAAGAAGACTTCCGTACCGAAGTGCTCGGCCTGGTAAAAGCCCAGCAAGTGAAAAACTCGGTCATCGTGCCGGTGGGTGCGAAGGGCGGCTTCCTGCCGCGTCGCCTGCCACTGGGCGGCAGCCGTGACGAGATTGCGGCCGAGGGCATCGCCTGCTACCGCATCTTCATCTCGGGCCTGTTGGACATCACCGACAACCTGAAGGATGGCGCCCTGGTGCCACCGGCCAACGTCGTGCGTCATGACGACGATGACCCGTACCTGGTCGTCGCAGCGGACAAGGGCACTGCGACCTTCTCCGACATCGCCAACGGCATCGCCATCGACTACGGCTTCTGGCTGGGTGACGCGTTCGCGTCCGGCGGTTCCGCTGGTTACGACCACAAGAAAATGGGCATCACCGCCAAGGGCGCGTGGGTCGGTGTGCAGCGTCACTTCCGTGAGCGCGGCATCAACGTGCAGGAAGACAGCATCACCGTGGTCGGCGTCGGCGACATGGCCGGTGACGTGTTCGGTAACGGTTTGTTGATGTCCGACAAGCTGCAACTGGTCGCAGCGTTCAACCACCTGCATATCTTCATCGATCCAAACCCGAACCCGGCGACCAGCTTCGTCGAGCGCCAGCGCATGTTCGAGCTGCCGCGTTCGGCCTGGACCGACTACGACACCAGCATCATGTCCGAAGGCGGCGGTATCTTCTCGCGCAGCGCGAAGAGCATTGCCATCTCGCCACAGATGAAAGAACGCTTCGACATCTCAGCCGACAAACTGACCCCGACCGAACTGCTGAACGCCTTGCTCAAGGCACCGGTGGACCTGTTGTGGAACGGCGGTATTGGCACCTACGTCAAGGCCAGCACCGAGAGCCATGCCGACGTGGGCGACAAGGCCAACGACGCCCTGCGCGTGAACGGCAACGAACTGCGCTGCAAGGTAGTGGGCGAGGGCGGCAACCTCGGCATGACCCAACTGGGTCGCGTGGAATTCGGCCTCAATGGCGGCGGTTCCAACACTGACTTTATCGACAACGCCGGTGGCGTGGACTGCTCCGACCACGAAGTGAACATCAAGATCCTGCTCAACGAAGTGGTGCAGGCCGGTGACATGACCGACAAGCAACGCAACCAGTTGCTGGCGAGCATGACCGACGAAGTCGGCAACCTGGTGTTGGGCAACAACTACAAGCAGACCCAGGCCCTGTCCCTGGCCGCACGCCGTGCCTACGAGCGTGCCGCCGAGTACAAGCGCCTGATGAGCGACCTGGAAGGCCGTGGCAAGCTGGACCGCGCCATCGAGTACCTGCCGACCGAGGAGCAGCTCACCGAGCGCGCCGCGAATGGCAAGGGCCTGACCCGTCCGGAGCTGTCGGTGCTGATCTCGTACAGCAAGATCGACCTCAAGGAAGCGCTGCTCAAGTCCCTGGTGCCGGATGACGACTACCTGACCCGTGACATGGAGACCGCGTTCCCGCCGAGCCTGGTCGCCAAGTTCTCCGAGGCCATGCGTCGCCACCGCCTGAAGCGTGAGATCGTCAGCACCCAGATCGCCAACGACCTGGTCAACCACATGGGCATCACCTTCGTTCAACGACTCAAAGAGTCGACCGGCATGAGCCCGGCGAACGTGGCGGGGGCTTATGTGATCGTGCGTGACATCTTCCACCTCCCGCACTGGTTCCGTCAGATTGAAGCCCTGGACCACCAGGTTTCCGCTGACGTGCAACTGGAGCTGATGGACGAACTGATGCGCCTGGGCCGCCGTGCTACACGCTGGTTCCTGCGCAGCCGTCGCAACGAGCAAGACGCTGGTCGTGACACCGCGCACTTCGGTCCGCACCTGGCAGCGCTGGGCCTCAAGCTCGACGAACTGCTGGAAGGCCCGACCCGCGAAGGCTGGCAGAACCGCTACGGCAAATACACCGAAGCCGGTGTGCCGGAGTTGTTGGCGCGTATGGTTGCAGGCACGACGCACCTGTACACCTTGCTGCCGATCATCGAAGCCGCTGACGTGACCGGGCATGACGCCGCCGAAGTGGCCAAGGCCTACTTCGCCGTCGGCAGCGCCCTGGACCTGCCATGGTACCTGCAGCAGATCAGTGATCTGCCGGTGGCCAACAACTGGCAGGCCCAGGCCCGTGAAGCCTTCCGCGATGACGTGGACTGGCAGCAACGCGCAATCACCATCTCCGTGCTGCAAATGGCCGACGCGCCACAAGACATGGAAGCCCGTGTGGCCCTGTGGCTTGAGCAGCACAAGGACATGGCGGAGCGTTGGGTGGCGATGATGGTGGAAATTCGTGCCGCTGTGGGTACGGACTACGCCATGTACGCGGTGGCCAACCGTGAGTTGCTGGACCTGGCGTTGAGCGGTCAGTCGGTGCTGCAACCGGCTTGATTCAGCGGTAAGACGAAAAGCCCCGTATCTTGAGATACGGGGCTTTTTTTTGCTCAGAAACTGGCGTTACCGAGGCAGGGCTGAATGACTCTTTTCAACCCGTTGTTGTTGGCAGGCAACAAGAACGTTGCGGTCAGCGGCTTGTCACCCTCTTTGGCGGGCGCTATTGAGAGTTTTAGTGTCTGGCCGCGCGAGGCATCGCTGGCCCAGTAGGCTAGTTCGTCGTGGGGAACAGTCGCATTGAGCGCAAATACTGTACCGATCTGGAATGCCCCGCCGTAGGTCCAGACGCCGTTTACCGAGTGTTCGATGCTCGTGCGTGTCGCCGTAGTGATGCGCAACGGCCCATCGGCGCTGGCATCTGGACCTTCGAAGGGGGTGACGTCAAAGCCCAGCGCAGCCGGAGTGATCTGCAGTGCAAGGCTGGCGGTCGGGCTCTGTGGGTGACAGCTGATCTCAAGGCTGGCCTTGACGTGGTAGTCACCGTAAGCGCTGCCACCGAAGGTGCGGGCGGTTAACATCGGGCCATCCGCGTAGGGTTGTTCAAGCAACCACACGGGGGCTGCCGGGGTGATGATGTAAGTCCCGGCAGTTAACGCGTCGCTGGCCCGTACATAGGCACTGAATTGTGTCACAACCAGGCCAATGACCAGTGCGAAAGTGAGGGGGTGCATAGTGCTATTCATCCATGTGCAAGGCTTTGGGAATGAATGCAATTCTGCAGTTCTATAACCGTCCGTGCTGTCGGGGATTTCGTAGATCAGCGTTGTAATTGTAGTCAGTCAGGGTGGGCTGCCCAGTGCTCCTGCCACGCGCAATACGTGCAGGCTTTCGCTTCAAATTGCGCAATGATCAGTGAAGTCAATGGTACCAGCCTGTTGAGAGGTTGTGCCGAGAGGGCACCTATCATGGCGGCCAGTTGTAAACAATAACCGGATCGACCCCCGCGCGGTTCATACGAAATTGCTCTCACACATATTTATTATTGGCGAGTGTAATTGGTAAGCCTGCATCGGCGAACATAAAGGTATTAAGCTTGCGCCGTATTAAAACAAAAAATAATAAGGGTGGAGTTACGCATTGAGTAATACGACAAGCGGTGTTTGGCTTGTACTGACTGAAAGGTGATAAGGTATTGTTTTTTATTATTTTTCTGTTGTGTGTTCAGGTGTTTTCAGTTCGGCTCAATGGTTGACCTGTTAAGTTTGACAGTAGCCAGGGGCGGAGCGGGCGAGCAGATTAAGAGGCGTGAATTTACTGCTGAGGAGTATAGAAAATGCAATGTATCGAGGAAGGTAGTGTAGCGACATATAAAAGTGACGAGCTTGTGGGGTGTGCGATTTCGTCCACGGCAGCAAGCGGAACTGGTTTTCTCTTGTCGGCGAAAATTGCAACTCTTGCGCAAGGCTCTATACATAAGGTTAGTGCCTCTACGCATGCGGATGCTAAGTTGGCTGGTGGCTTTATGGTCTATCCGTATATAAGTAACACATTGTGGCAGCAGATTCAGGCGGTAATTGGTAGAGGCAAGGGGGCGCTGCTACAGCAGTACTTCGGCTCGCTTGTCGCGGAGGATGCGTTAGACCCTAATCTTTATAAAATTTCCCTTGGTTGGTTTAAATCATACGTGCTGAAAGAAGATGCTGGATACCTCGCAGTCGGGCAGGTGCTCAGGTGTGCCAATATAATTGATCCAGAAATTTATGGTGTTGTCAGCGGTGAGGAGTACCAACGGCGACTGGGTACTCGCGATGAAATTGCACTAACGCCAATCGTGGAAATTAAATGGTTGGAGTTGTCCCCTATAAATGAAACTCAGGCGGTGAGACCCAAAACGCCACAATGGCTCATAGATCATTATAAGAACAACTATGACCCTTGGATGGGGGCTTACGAAGAAGTTCAAAAGCAAATCAAAGACGCTGAAGACGGGCTTTGATGTGTGGTGCGCTGGCTCGCGTGCTGAAATGGCGAGCCGGCTTGCTACACGGTTTTAGTCTTGTGAGTTCTTTTAGTTTCGACGGGCGTCGCGATGGTTGGTTTCGCTCCAAGGACAAGAAGTAGCAGGTCCATTGAGCTTTTCGCCCCGTCTACATCGCCGCTTTCGATTGAGTTTGTAATGGCAATGCGGTGAGGCCATGTTTCGTCAAGAATAGAATGATTTTTATCTTGCGAAATAATCAACGACGTCAACGGAATCAGGCTGTTGAGGAACTGTGCCAGGGGTGCGTTGCGTGCCATGGCGGCCAGTTGCAGGTGGAATTCCCCGGACAACCGAATCGCCGGTCCACGCTGATCACGCTCGATGTAGTCGCGTTCCCGTGCGATCAGCTCACGCAACTGGCGGATTTGTACCGGGGTGGCTTGCGCACAAGCCAGTTGCACCACGGTGATTTCCGTCAGCCGCCGCGCTTCCAGGATTTCCCGGGTTTGCTGCGCATCCGGCGCAGCCACCTGGGCGCGCTGGTTGGGTCGCAGAATGATCACTTGCTGATGAGACAGCTTTGCCAATACGCGGCGAATCACGCTGCGGCTCACCCCGAAGATCTCGCCCAGGCCTTCTTCGGTAAAGCGGCTGGCCGGGGCGATACGCTGTTCCAGGATGGCATCGAACAGGCGCGGGTAGATGTCATCGACCGAAGGCTTTTTACCGGCGACCAGGCGCAGGGTCGGCAGGATCGGTTCGTAGTGCAAGGCGTGGGCGGTCATGGCCTGTCTCCAAAAAATCAGCTGCCCAGATGGTCGTCCGGGATGTTCAAGCGAATGCCCATGCGCAAGCCTTCCTGAAGGATGTGCCGACGCATCTCGGCGCTGGCCAGGGCGCTGTTCTTGTTGCGGATGGCGCGCACCACGGCTTCGTTTTCCTGCAGGCGTTCAGCCAGGTGTTCCGGCGAGTTGCGCAGCACCTGGGCGCTTTGCTTGAGGGCGTTGCTGGTCTGTTGCACCACGTTCTGGAAGATCGGGTTGGAGGTGAGGGCGAACAGTTCTTCGTGAAAGCCGATGTAGGCGTTCATCCCGGCTTCGGCGTCGCCGGCGTCGAGGGCTTCGCGCATGTCCATCAGGGTCAGGCGCAGTTGGCCGACTTCCTTGCTGCTGATGGACTGGGCCACCAGGCCGACGATGAAGGGTTCGAGGGTGTAGCGCAGTTGCAGGATGTCTTCCAGGCTGGCGTCGGCCACCGCATCGCTGGGTTGCGGCTCGCTGACGCTGGTTTCCAGTACCACCACGCCTTTACCGGGCATGGAACGCACCAGGCCGAGGGTTTCCAATACGATCACTGCTTCACGCAGGCTGGGGCGACTGATGCCCATCTGTTCGGCCAGTTCGCGTTGGCCGGGGAGCATTTCACCCCGGCGCCACTGGCCACGCGCCAAGGCGGCGCGCAGTTTTTCTACCACTGAATTGACGACGGTTGAGGTGCTGATCACGTCGTACGCTCCTTAAGAATGAATGAAGGGCCGGCCACCCGGCCCCGCAAAATCAGAACTCCTGATGCGCCGGCAACACCGGTTTCTTGGCCTGGAAGGCATACCCTTGCTGGCCGTCCAGCACCTTGTTGGCGCGCTGGAGGTCGATGTCTTTTTCCCAGCGGGCGATGGCCACAGTGGCGACGCAGTTGCCGATCAGGTTAGTCAATGCGCGACCGATGCCCATGAACCAATCCACCGCCAGCACCAGCACCAGGCCCACCACCGGGATCGCCGGAATCGCCGTGAGCGTCGCCGCCAGGATCACCAGCGCCGACCCGGGAATGCCGTGGGCGCCTTTGGAGGTGATCAGCGATACCAGCAGGATGGTCAGCAGGTCCGTCATCGACAGCGGCGTGCCGGTAGCATTGGCGATAAACACGATGGCCAGGGTCAGGTAGATGGAGAACCCATCGAGGTTGAACGAGTACCCCGTCGGAATCACCAGGCCCACGGTGGAGCTGCCAATGCCCAGATGTTCGAGTTTACGCATGATCTGTGGCAGCACGGCGTCGGAGGAGGCGGTGCCCATCACGATCAGCAGTTCTTCACGCAGGTACTTGAGCAGCGGCAACATGCGCAGGCCCGACAGGCGCATCACCAGGCCGAGGATCAGCCCGACGAAGGCAAAGCACGTCAGGTAAAACAATCCCACCAGGCTGCCCAGGTGTTGCAGGGAATCCAGGCCGTAGGTGCTGGTGGTAAAGGCAATCGCGCCGAACACACCGATGGGCGCGAGGCGCACGATCATGCCCATGATGCGGAAGATCACATGGCTCAGTTCGTTGATCAGCCGCGAGATACCCGAGGCGGCTTCGCCCACCAGGTTCAACGCGCTGCCGAACAGCACCGAGAACAGCAACACCTGCAACACGTTGTTGTCGGCAAAGGCGCCGATCACCGAGTTGGGGATCAGGTCCATCAGGAACTGGCTGGTGCCGCGGATGTGTTGGCCCTTGTCGGCCAGTTCATTGAGGCCGGCGGACGACAACTGCTCCAGGTGGATATTGGCGCCTTGGCCGATACCGGTGCTGAAGGCCATCACCAGGCCGATCACCAGGGCGACGGTGGTCAGGATTTCAAAGTAGATCACCGACTTGAGGCCGATGCGCCCGACTTTCTTCAGGTCGCCCGCGCCGGAAATGCCGCTGACCACCACGCAGAACACGATCAGGCCGATCAGCATCTTGATCAGCTTGATAAAGCCGTCACCCAGGGGTTTGAGTTGCGAGGAGAATTCGGGAAGGGCCATGCCGCAGATTATGCCGAGCATCAGGCCAATCACGACTTGCAGGAAAATCGAACGCGAGCACCATCTGAGCATGGGAGGGATCTCTATTCGGTGCCCTGGTGGTTCCAGGGCTTAATTGTTGTGGTCTTACCGGTAAGTCCAGTGCGCGGCCAGTCTACGCCCGGTATTTTTGAAATCACAAGCAATTATTTGGCGGTTGCCAGGTCCCGGTCTGACCAGTTGGTCGGTGAGGGCGATGCTTGAGCGGTTGGCGCCGTGGAAATTTTTTCGCTTATCATCCGCCGCTCGGCACATGAGGTGATGGATGGACACACCAGGACTGACCACTGACGAAACCGGGCAGACCCACTGCACCTGGCGCACGACTGCGCCGGAATACCCGCGTTACCACGACCAGGAGTGGGGCGTACCGGTGGCGGATGACGTCCAGCTGTACGAGAAAATCTGCCTGGAGGGGTTTCAGGCGGGCATGGCGTGGATCACCATCCTGCGCAAGCGAGAGCAGTTTCGCGTGGCGTTCGACGGGTTTGATTTCAGAAGGGTGGCGCATTACGGCGAGGCAGATATCGAGCGCTTGATGCAGGACCCGGGCATCGTGCGCAATCGGGCCAAGATCGTGTCCACCATCAACAACGCGCGCCGGGCCTGTGAGCTGGTGGATGAGACGGGTTCGCTGGCGCGCTGGCTGTGGACGTTTGAGCCCAGTGAAGACGAGCGCCCTGAGGTGGTGGACATGGCGTATTGGGCGGGCAACCCCACGTCACCGGCTTCGGTGCGCTTGTCCAAAGCCCTGAAGAAACGCGGTTGGACCTATGTGGGTCCAACCACGATGTATGCGTTGATGCAGGCGATGGGGATGGTCAATGATCATTTGGAAGGCTGTGCGTGCCGGCCACAGATCGAGGACCTGCGCCGGCGGTTCCAGCGACCTTAGTGCTTACTGCTTGAGGGGCGTCAGCACTTCAGCCTTGTCATCCAGCACCATCACCACCAGTAACTTGGCCGGTTTTGTCTGGCTGGCATTACTCGATTCAAAGTGCCGGGAACCGGCAGGTTCGTAGAACGATTCGCCGACCTGGTAGGTCTTGGCCTTTTCATCATTCACCCGCGACGTGATCGCGCCTTCCAGCACATAGGCCACGGCAGTACCGGTGTGGCTATGGGGAACAGTGGCCTGACCAGGGGCGTAGTCCACGGTGAGCATGATGGTTTTCTTGCCGGGGACATTGGTCAAGGCGTGTTCTTGCAAGACCTTGATCGACTCCTGGTTATAAACCGGTTCATGGGCAAAGGCGCTGAGCGAGGTGAGCATCAGGGCGGCGGCGAGCAGTCGTTTCATGGCGAAGTTTCCGAGTAGTTCGAGACCTCTTCACCCTACGCCGCAAGGCCTGGGTGACCAATGACCAATCCTGGCTAAGACCAGGAGACCAATGCTTCAGTGGTCGAAGTCCAGGCGACGGGCCAGGTGTTCACGGGTCAATTCGATAAAGCCTTGCAGGGCGGGTAATGCGAAGTGTGTGCTGAGCTGCTCGGCACAGGACCAGCGTCCCGTGACGGTCCACAGGTCGGGGTCTATCGGGTCGCGCTGCACCCCGTAATCCAGGCAGCCGGGGGCGGTGCGCACGGCGTCGGCTATCTGCTGCAGGCGCTCGCCGAGTTCCGCTGAGCGCCCGGCTGCCGCACGGACATGGACAGTGTTAAAGGCACAGGCTGGCATGGCGATAGTCTCCGAGGTCGGGTCAGTGCACAGGCTAGAGCCAGACTGAGCCAGGACCAATGACCAATCCGGCGGAAAATCCGCTAGCCAATCTGTTGGAGAATATCGCGCACCTTGTCCAGCGCCGGGTCGATGTCCAGGGTTTCGATGGCGCCAAAGCCGATGATCAAACCAGGGCGTACCGGCGCATCGTGGAAAAATACATCCAAGGGGTACAAACCCACTTCTACCCGGCGCGCCAGCTCCATCAGCAACGGGATGTTCACCGGTACTTTGCACAGCGCCGCCATGTGGAACCCGGCCACAGTAGGTACCGCTTCGAACCAGGGCGACAAGTCGCCCGCCAGACGTTGCAGGATGCGTTCACGGCGCCCGGCGTAGACCGTGTGGCAGCGACGGATATGCTTGAGCAAGTAGCCTTCACTGATGAACTTGGCCAAGGCCCATTGCGGCAGTGTGGAACTGTGCTGGTCGGTCAGTTGCTTGGCCTTGAGGACTGCGCCATAAATTGCGGGTGGCAGCACCGCGTAACCGAGGCGCAGCTCCGGCAGCAAGGTTTTCGAGAACGTGCCGACGTAGGTCACCACACCACGCGTGTCCATGCTTTGCAGGGAGTCGGTGGGCCTGCCTTCGTAGCGGAATTCGCTGTCGTAATCGTCCTCGATAATGATCGCGCCCAGCTCGAACGCCCGCGCCAGCAAGGCTTCACGGCGCGGCAGGCTCATCGGCATGCCGAGGGGGAATTGGTGCGAGGGCGTCACGTAGATCAGGCGTGTGCCGTCGGGAATCCGCTCGACCTGAATACCCTGTTCATCCACCGGCACACTGGCGACGCTGGCGCCCATCGCCATGAACATCTGGCGCGCGGGGCTGTAGCCGGGGTCTTCCATGGCGACAATGCTGCCGGGTTCCAGCACGACACGGGCGATCAGGTCCAACGCCTGTTGCGCGCCGTTGGTGACCACTATGTCGCTGTCACGGCAGTTGACCCCGCGTGAGAACGCGATATGCCCGGCGATGGCACTGCGCAGTGCGGGCAAGCCTTCGGGTTGGCTGTAGAAGCCGCTGTTCTGGGCGATGCGCCGCAGGGCGTCCTGGGTGCAGCGCCGCCATTCATCCTGGGGGAACTGGTTGCGGCTGGTGGCGCCGCCGATAAATTCATAGCGCAGCGTGCTGTCGCGAGTGGGATGGCGCATGGGCGAGGGCAGTGATTGCCACTTCGCCAGGTTGGCGGCGCACGCCAGGTCGGTGGCGGTTTGCAGGCGTTCGGTCTGTGGTGCACGGGCGTTGACGAAGGTGCCGCGGCCGGTCTTGCCGATCAGCAATCCCTCGTAGGTCAGGGTGGCGTAGGTATCCGACACCGTTTTGCGCGACACGCCCAATTGCTCGGCGAGCAAGCGGCTGGGCGGCAGCTGCGCGCCGGCCGCCAGGCGCCCGGAGCCAATGGCTTCACGCAACTGTTGGTACAACTGTTCGGCCAGATCCTTGCGGCCATTGATCACAACGTGCAGTTCCATGTCTTATTCCGGGCATTTACTTTGCGCCAAGCGTACGCGCGTGCGCGGCAGGCGCAAAATGGTCTCTGCAGAAACCGGCCGATTGGCTATAGGGCTTATGCCCTGTGGGTTCTAGGCTGGACAGTCATTGCACCTACCGCCAGAGAGCCGCCCCCATGGAACCCCGCCTGGATTACTACACCGCCTCGCCGCAGGCGCTCAAAGGCATGCTGATGCTGGAGGCGACGACCTTCGGCTTGTCCATCGAAAAGCCTTTGCTGGAACTGATCAAGATCCGTGTCTCGCAGCTCAACCACTGTGGTTTCTGTACGGACATGCACTCGATGGCGGCACTTCAGCGCGGCGAGACCGAGCGACGTTTGTTCGCGTTATGCGTCTGGCGCGATTCGCCGTTCTTCACGGCGCGGGAAAAGGCCGCGTTGGCCTGGAGCGAATCGGTCGCGACACTGCCGACCTCGACGGTATCGGATGAACTGTTCGCCGCCGTGCGGCTGGAGTTCAGCGAGCAGGAACTGGTGGACCTGACCATGGCGGTGTCCAGCATCAGTGGCTGGAACCGCCTGGCGGTGAGTTTTCGACAGCAGCCGCCGAATGCCTCACCTCTGTAGGAGCGAGCTTGCTCGCGAGGGTCGTCAACGATAACGCGGGCTGTCTGGAGGCTCGCGGTGGCGTGACTTTCTTCGCGAGCAAGCTCGCTCCTACAGGGTGGGGTGTCGTTTGTGAGATCAGGACAGGAAACCACCGTCCACGTTCAGCGACACACCGGTGGTGTAGCTGGATGCGTCGCTGGCCAGGAACAGCACCGCGCCGGCCATCTCGCTCGGGTCGGCTACGCGCTTGAGCGGGATCTGCGCCAGGGCCATTTTCAGGATCGCGTCGTTCTTCACCAGCGCCGAGGCGAACTTGGTGTCGGTCAGGCCCGGCAGCAGGGCGTTGCAGCGAATGCCGAAGGCTGCGCATTCCTTGGCGAACACCTTGGTCATGTTGATCACGGCGGCCTTGGTCACCGAGTAGATGCCCTGGAATACACCGGGGGAGATCCCGTTGATCGACGCGACGTTGATGATGCTGCCGCCGCCGTTGTCGCGCATCAGCTTGCCGGCTTCCACGGACATGAAGAAGTAGCCACGGATGTTCACGTCAACGGTCTTCTGGAACGCACCGAGGTCGGTGTCCAGCACGTTGCAGAACTGTGGGTTGGTCGCGGCGTTGTTGACCAGGATATCCAGGCGCCCGAACTGTTCGCGGATACCGGCGAACACTTGGGTGATCTGTTCCATTTCACCGATATGGCAGGCCACGGCCGTGGCTTTGCCGCCATCGGCGATGATCGCGTCGGCCACGTGCTGGCAGCCTTCCAGCTTGCGGCTGGACACGATCACGTGGGCGCCTTGCTGGGCCAGCAGCTTGGCGATGGCCTCGCCGATGCCACGGCTGGCGCCGGAAACGAATGCGATCTTGCCATCGAGGTCGAACAGGTGGGTCTTGGACATAGCGGTTCCTTAAAGGGACGATTTGCTGATGACGTTCAGGCTCATCTGCTCCAGCAGCTTGTTCATGTGAATGAACTGCGCAAAGCGTTTGTCCTGGGTCTGGCCATGGAAGAAGCGGTAGTAGATCTGCTGCACGATGCCGGCCAGGCGGAACAGGCCGTAGGTGTAGTAGAAGTCGAAGTTGTCAATCTGGAGACCTGCGCGTTCGGCGTAGTAGTCGACGAATTCACGGCGGGTGAGCATGCCCGGCGCGTTGCTCGGCTGGCGGCGCATCAGTTGCACCGGCGCCGGGTCGGCCGCTTCGATCCAGTAGGCGAGGGTGTTGCCCAGGTCCATCAACGGGTCGCCGAGGGTGGTCAGCTCCCAATCGAGCACGCCGATGATCTGCATCGGGTTGTGCGGGTCGAGGATCACGTTATCGAAGCGGTAGTCGTTGTGCACGATGCTTGACGTCGGGTGGTCGGCCGGCATTTTGTCGTTGAGCCAGGCGCGGACTGCTTCCCAGCGCGGCGCGTCGGGGGTCAGGGCTTTTTCGTAGCGATCGCTCCAGCCACGGATCTGGCGCTCTACATAGCCTTCCGGCTTGCCCAGGTCGGCCAGGCCGCAGGCGCTGTAGTCCACCTGGTGCAGTTCGACGAACTTGTCGATAAAGCTTTTGCACAGCGCTTCGGTCTTGGCGGCGTCCAGGCCCAGTTCAGGCGGCAGGTCGGAGCGCAGGATGATGCCGTTGACGCGCTCCATCACATAGAACTCGGCGCCGATCACCGATTCGTCCGTGCAATGCACGTAGGCCTTGGGACAATAGGGGAAGCCGTCTTTGAGTTGGTTGAGAATGCGGTACTCGCGGCCCATGTCGTGGGCGGACTTGGCCTTATGGCCAAAGGGCGGGCGGCGCAGCACGAATTCCTGGCCAGGGTATTCCAGCAGGTAGGTCAGGTTGGACGCGCCACCGGGAAACTGGCTGATGGTGGGTGTGCCGCTCAGGCCCGGGATATGGGCCTTGAGGTAGGGATCGATCAGGCTGGCATCAAGTTCTTCGCCTGGGCGAATCTGGGTCGATTGGTCGTTCAGCGCCATGCTTATCCCTTCTGCTTATTCTAAAGGCCTTGGACTATTTCCTAATCTAATGCGCACAACCGCCCAGCGACAAGGTCGGGGCGGCTTAATAGGTTAGCGTGTTGGATGATGATCAGCGTGCCTGATCGGTCATTTAGTGGGCGGGGGCAGGGCGACCGGCGTGAGGACCGGGCGACCGGCGAAGTATTCCACCAGGTTGTCGGCCACGCGCTGCACGGTGTCATGGGCGGCTTCGGGCGACAGGCCGGCCACATGGGAGGTGAGCACGGTGTTGCTGAGCTTCTTGAGGGCGTCGGGCACTTGGGGCTCGTCGTCGAATACATCCAATGCGGCGCCACCGATGCGGCGTTGCTCCAGGGCCGCGACCAGGTCGGCGGTGACCACCACGCTGCCACGGCCAATATTGACCAGGTAGCCATTCGGGCCCAAGGCATCCAGGGCGTGGCGATCGATCAAGTGGCGGGTGCTGGCGCCGCCGGGTGTAGCGAGGATCAGGAAGTCCGAAGTGCGCGCCAGTTCCACCGCAGTGGCACAGTAGGTGTAATCCACGTCATCGCGCGGCTGGCGGTTGTGGTAACTCACCTCCATGCCGAAGCCCAGGGCTGCACGCTTGGCGATTTCCAGGCCAACAGCACCCAGGCCGAGGATGCCCAGTTGCTTGCCGCCCAGTGATGGGCGCATCACTTTCGGCCATTCGCTGCGGCGTACGGCGGCGTCGGTCTGCGGGATGCCGCGCACCAGCGAGAGCAGCAACGCCATGGCGTGATCGGCCACCGATGGCGCGTTCACCCCGGCGCCATTGGTCACGACGATCCCGCGATTGCTGGCGGCTTGCAGGTCTACGTGCTCGTAGCCGGCACCGATCACACAGATGATTTCCAGCAGGGGCAGGGCGGCGATTTCCTCGGCGTACAAGCCCAGCGGGCCGCGGGTCAGCACGGCCTTGATCTGGCTGCCATGGGCCTTGATGGCTTCGGCGCGTTCGGCGGGTGTCGGCGCCAGGATCACATGAAAATCATTGCCCTCGATGATGGGCAGGTATTCGTTGATGGTTTCAACCAGGACCAAAACAGTAGCGGTCATCGGAAGGCTCTTCCTGAAGGGTTTGAGGGGAGGAGTATGCCGTATTTGTGCGATCAGAAGCGGACGTCGGCCGCGCATGTACGCTTCACAAACGCACCGGCAAGGGTCGCATTGTGATGCTCGATAATCGCCTCGGCCTTGAGTGCCGGTGTGTCCATGCAGGTATGGCCGTCTTCCGGTAGCACCACGGCAAACCCCAATTCCACGGCTACGCGGCAAGTGGTGTCGATGCAGAACTGGGTTTTCATACCGGCGATCACCAGGTCTTTGACCTGCGCTGCTCTTAGTTGCTGTTCCAGATTTGTGCCTAGGAAGCAGCTGGGGCGGGTCTTGTTGAACAGGTGATCGCGAGATTCGTCTACCTCCAGCCCATGCCACAACTGCCAGAGCGGGCTCCCTGCTTCAATCGGTGAGCCTGCCGGCCCGGTGTGGCGGGCGACGAAGATCGGGGCGTCAGCATGGCGTGCACGCTGAATCAGC
Source organism: Pseudomonas sp. NS1(2017) (assembly GCF_002269425.1). Lineage (NCBI taxonomy): Bacteria > Pseudomonadati > Pseudomonadota > Gammaproteobacteria > Pseudomonadales > Pseudomonadaceae > Pseudomonas > Pseudomonas sp. NS1(2017). Next base: position 5,116,737 of record NZ_CP022960.1, on the reverse strand, counting down.
AGGTTGATAGTGGCGAGCACGCGTTCGCGCTCGAAGGGCTTTTCCGGGCCATCGTATAAGCCGGTTTGCATGTCGATGATCAGCAGGGCGTCAGCCATGGTGTTGCTCCTTGTGGTTGCCGAACGGGCGGAGCAATAAAAAGGCCCCGTCCATTGCTGGCGGGGCCTTGGGTTGAATCTGTGAAGTGTCTAGCTCAAGCACTCACAGCCACCGCGCGACCCGCCGGAAGCGGTCGTGGTGGTGGTGCGGGTGAGGCAGCGCTGGAAAATGTTCATGGCCCGATCATGCTGGGACGGAGGAAGGGCTGTCAACGGCCAGTAGGGAATTTCGTGCAGCAGCCAGGAATTCATCCGACAGGTCATTGCCACGTGTTGCACGCGCCAGGGTCACTGCGCCGATCATCATCGCGTAGTTGGCCAGCATTGCCTGGCGATCTCCCTCCTGTAGCTGCGCAAAGACCTCCAGGGACTTCTCGACGCCCTCAATAAACGTGTGCTGCAAAGCAGTGTCGGCGGGCTCATGGCACATGTCCGGGGCGAAGGCCGACACAGGGCAGCCATCGCCAGGGTTGTCGCGATGGGTGGCAGTCAGATAAGGCCCCATCACGGCCTCGCGGGCAGCCTGCTGATCTTCACTGCGATCGATTTTTGCCTGCCAGCCCAGGTTCGCCTGCTCGAACGCCTGCTGGCAGGCTTCGGTAGCCAGGGCTTCCTTGGAGGCGAAGTGGCCGTAGAAGCCGCCGTGGGTCAGGCCGGCGGCGGCCATGACGTCCGACAGACTAATACCGTGCAAACCGCGTTCGCGAAACAGATGCGTGGCAGCCTCGACGATGATTTCGCGATTGAGTTCGGCTTGTTTGCGGGAAACGCGCGGCATGGCAGGGCTCTCTGGATAAACGGCGGATGCTGGATGAAAACTACAGGATCACGTGCGATTCTAAAATAGATTTGTGTGGGAATGTATATTCCGCATTCAGCCGCACGCCCCGAATACCGCCGTATACAGGTGCCCCTGCGGGCCTGCACCGCACCACCGTTCCTCAGCTAAGTCTTTGCTTATTCACAAGAATCCCGGACAATCCGGCCCCTTCTATGGTCGGGGCGCTGCCTGTCAGGTTTTTCTGACTCGTCCCGGCCGTGTAAATGCGGAGATCCGACCGGATGAATGATCAGGCCAATAGCGTCGACGAACGCTATGCAACGACACCTGCAACCCTCACAAGCTGGAGCCGCCAGGACACCACCTGGATGCTTGGCCTGTTCGGCACCGCCATTGGCGCCGGTACGCTGTTCTTGCCGATCAACGCGGGCCTGGGCGGCTTCTGGCCACTGGTGATCCTCGCGCTGCTGGCGTTCCCGATGACCTTCTTCGCCCACCGTGGCCTGACCCGTTTCGTGCTGTCCGGCCGTGAAGGCTCCGACATCACCGATGTGGTTGAAGAGCACTTCGGCATCAAGGCCGGCGCGCTGATCACCTTGCTGTACTTCTTCGCAATCTTTCCGATCCTGCTGATCTACAGCGTGGCGTTGACCAACACGGTCGGCAGCTTCATGGAGCATCAACTGCACATCATGCCGCCACCACGGGCGCTCCTGTCGTTTGTGTTGATCCTCGGTCTGCTGGCCGTGGTGCGTTGCGGTGAGCAGGTGATCGTCAAGGCCATGAGCTTGATGGTGTACCCGTTTATCGTCGCGTTGCTGTTCTTGGCGGTGTACCTGATCCCGCACTGGAATGGCGGCATCCTCAGCACCGCCAGCCAGGTCCCGGCGCCGTCCGCGCTGCTCAATACCTTGTGGCTGGCGATCCCGGTGATGGTGTTTTCGTTTAACCATTCGCCGATCATCTCGGCCTTTGCGGTGGACCAGAAGCGCCAGTACGGCGTCCACGCGGATGAGCGCAGCTCGCAGATCCTGTCGCGCGCGCATCTGCTGATGGTGGTGATGGTGCTGTTCTTCGTGTTTAGTTGCGTGCTGACCCTGTCGCCGGCGCAGCTCGCCGAGGCGAAGGCACAGAATTTGTCGATCCTGTCGTACCTGGCAAACCACTTCAATAATCCGACCATCGAGTTTGCGGCACCGTTGATCGCGTTTGTGGCGATTGCCAAGTCGTTCCTGGGGCATTACATCGGTGCGAGTGAAGGCCTCAAGGGGTTGGTGCTGAAGACTGGTCGTCGTCCTGAGGCCAAGCGTCTGGACCGGATGACGGCGGCGTTCATGTTGGTGGTGTGCTGGATCGTTGCGACGTTGAACCCAAGCATTCTCAGGATGATTGAGGCGCTGGGGGGGCCGATCATTGCTTCGATCCTGTTTCTGATGCCGATGTATGCCATTCGCAAGGTGCCGGCTATGGCCAAGTACCGTGGGCAGGCGTCCAATGTGTTTGTCACGGCGGTGGGGTTGGTGGCGATTACTGCGGTGGTTTATTCGTTTTTTGCTTGAGGCTGTGTGGGTGGGGCTGCGATAGCGGTCGTTCGGTGTGCATATCCGTTATTTAGGTAACGGCTGCCTATGGTTCCGCTCTTACAGCGGTTCACTTTTGGAAGAGCGCCAAAAGTAACCAAAAACGCTTCGCCCCAACACTCGGCACCTCGCCTAGGCTCGGTGTGCCCTCACTCCGGCTTGAATCCGTGGGCCGCCGCGATGGGCCATCCTTGGCCCAGCGCGGCTAACCCGGCGTCCTGCCGGGTTACCCACGGATTCAAGCCTGCGTTCGGCCAGCGTGTTTAACGGGGCGCCTAAGATCAAAATCAAGAGCGACTCGCTTCGCATCGTAGATACGCGGTCCCGTGTAGGAGCCGGCTTGCCGGCGAAAAA
>NZ_CP022960.1:5050904-5113824 GCF_002269425.1 Pseudomonas sp. NS1(2017) | reverse complement strand
AGCAGCCGTTACCCAAATAACGGATATGTACCCAGTCCCACCCATATCCCAGACATAAAAAAAGCGCCGCGTACCTCACGATACGCGGCGCCTCTTCACATCAACACTTTAGGCCTGAATCACCGGAATGTTGGCGCTAGCTGCGATCTTGCGGAACTCAGCAATCTGGTCGAAGTTCAGGTAGCGGTAAACGTCACTGGCCATGGTGTCCAGTTTCGCCGCGTAGCCCATGTACTCTTCGACAGTCGGCAAGCGACCCAGGGTAGAAGCCACTGCCGCCAGCTCAGCCGAAGCCAGGTAGACGTTAGCGCCGTCACCCAGGCGGTTCGGGAAGTTACGGGTCGACGTCGACACCACGGTCGAGTTCGGCTCTACACGTGCCTGGTTACCCATGCACAGCGAGCAGCCCGGCATTTCCATGCGCGCGCCAGCCTTGCCGTAGATGCCGTAGTAGCCTTCTTCGGTCAGTTGGTGAGCGTCCATCTTGGTCGGCGGCGACAGCCACAGACGGGTTGGCAGCTGGCCCTTGACCTGCTCCAGCAGCTTACCGGCCGCGCGGAAGTGACCAATGTTGGTCATGCACGAACCGATGAACACTTCGTCGATCTTCTCGCCGGCAACGCTCGACAGCAGACGGGCATCGTCCGGGTCGTTCGGTGCGCAGAGGATCGGCTCGTTGATCTCGGCCAAGTCGATCTCGATGATTTCAGCGTATTCCGCGTCGGCATCGGCTTCCATCAGTTCTGGGTTCTTGACCCAGGCTTCCATCGCTTGGGCGCGACGTTCCAGGGTGCGTGGGTCGCCGTAGCCTTCACCGATCATCCAGCGCAGCAGGGTGATGTTGGAGTTCAGGTACTCGGTGATCGACTCTTTCGACAGCTTGATGGTGCAACCGGCAGCCGAACGTTCAGCCGAGGCGTCGGACAGCTCGAAAGCTTGTTCCAGCGTCAGGTCGTTCAGGCCTTCGATCTCCAGGATGCGGCCAGAGAAGGCGTTCTTCTTGCCTTTCTTCTCTACTGTCAGCAGACCCGATTGGATCGCGTAGTAAGGAATGGCATGAACCAGGTCACGCAGGGTGATGCCAGGTTTCATCTTCCCTTTGAAGCGCACCAGGATCGATTCCGGCATGTCCAGTGGCATAACGCCAGTGGCTGCGGCGAACGCGACCAGACCGGAACCGGCCGGGAACGAGATGCCCATCGGGAAACGGGTGTGGGAGTCACCACCGGTACCGACGGTGTCCGGCAGCAGCATGCGGTTCAGCCAGCTGTGGATGATGCCGTCGCCTGGACGCAGCGATACACCGCCGCGAGTCATGATGAAGTCAGGCAGGGTGTGGTGGGTGGTCACGTCGATCGGCTTTGGATAAGCCGCGGTGTGGCAGAACGACTGCATGACCAGATCGGTCGAGAAGCCCAGGCACGCCAGGTCTTTCAGTTCGTCACGGGTCATTGGACCGGTGGTGTCCTGGGAACCGACGGTGGTCATCTTCGGTTCGCAGTAGGTGCCAGGACGAACGCCTTTGCCTTCTGGCAGACCGCACGCCTTGCCGACCATTTTCTGGGCCAGGGTGAAGCCTTTGCCGGTGTCGACAGGTGCTTCAGGCAGTTTGAACAGATCGGTAGGACCCAGACCCAGCTCGGCGCGAGCCTTGTCGGTCAGGCCACGGCCGATGATCAGCGGGATACGGCCGCCGGCGCGGACTTCGTCCAACAGCACCGGGGTCTTCATTTCGAAGGTGGTGATGACTTCGTCGGTGCCGTGTTTGCAGACCTTGCCAGCATGCGGGTACAGGTCGATCACGTCGCCCATGTTCATGTTGGTAACGTCAAACTCGATTGGCAGTGCGCCCGCATCTTCCATGGTGTTGTAGAAGATTGGAGCGATCTTGCTGCCGAAGCAGAAACCACCGGCGCGCTTGTTCGGCACGTAAGGCACGTCGTCGCCGAAGAACCACAGTACGGAGTTGGTGGCCGACTTACGCGACGAACCAGTACCGACCACGTCACCGACGTAGGCGATCGGGAAGCCTTGGCCGCGCATTTCTTCGATCTGCTTCATCGGGCCGGTCTTGCCTTGCTCGTCCGGCACGATGCCTTCACGGGCCATTTTCAGCATGGCCAGGGCGTGCAGCGGGATGTCAGGACGGGACCAGGCATCGGGAGCAGGGGACAGGTCGTCAGTGTTGGTTTCGCCGGTGACCTTGAACACGCGCAGGCTGATCTTGTCGGCCAGGGTAGGGCGGTTGCTGAACCACTCGCCGTCGGCCCAGGACTGGATCACGGCTTTAGCGTGTTCGTTGCCGTTCTTGGCTTTTTCAGCCACGTCGTGGAACGCATCGAACATCAGCAGGGTGTGCTTGAGTTGGGCGGCGGCGACAGGAGCCAGTGCGGCGTCGTCCAGCAGCTCGACCAGGGTCACGATGTTGTAGCCGCCTTGCATGGTGCCAAGCAGTTCAACGGCGCGTTGCTTGCTGATCAGGGGGGAAGTGGCTTCGCCCTTGGCCAGGGCAGACAGGAAACCGGCCTTGACGTAGGCAGCTTCGTCAACGCCTGGTGGAATGCGGTTGGTGATCAGGTCAACGAGGAATTCTTCTTCGCCAGCCGGAGGATTTTTCAGCAGCTCGACCAGGCCTGCGGTTTGTTCGGCGTTAAGCGGCTGGGGAACGATACCCAGGGCTGCACGCTCTTCGATATGTTTGCGGTAGGCTTCAAGCACAGTTATTACCCTCATCAGTGGTCCCACGGGACGCTCATCCAGAAATGAACGGCACGCATGCGCTCGGGGGCTTTTTGGGCCGCAAAGCCAGCGCTGCCGGCATTCCTCACAGAAGCTGCTTTCAAAGTTTTACGCCTGCAGAACGGAGCTGATGAGGGTTGGCGAGGGCTCTGACCTACCGAGTCATTAACCATCGCCAACACCGTTCTGAAGGAACGACTGTGCTCGTGACGCTTTGAAAACAGCTTCCAGCGGATTATTGGCGCCTTACAAGGCCGGATGATTCTACGGCAAAAAAATTCTAAAGGTAAGTTGCCTAACCAAGTTTGCTGGGTGATCAAGCTTAGACAAAGGGCTAACATGGCGCATTGTTTCGCTGATTTGCGTGTCGCTGCCCATGTCCAACCAAACCATCAAGACCCCCTGCGTCGGCCTGTGCTCCACGGTCTATGGCGATCTCGTGTGCCGTGGCTGCAAGCGCTTTCACCACGAAGTGATCCAGTGGAACGGCTACGGCGAAGAGGAAAAACGTGCGGTCTGGCTGCGGTTGGAGCAGCTGCTGGTGCAGGTGATGGCCGGCAAACTGGAGGTTTTTGACCCCAAGACCCTGCGCGGCCAACTGGAACAGCGCAAGATCCGCTTCGTGCCGCACCAGTCCGAATATTGTTGGGCCTACCAGTTGATCGCCCGCGGGGCTCGGGTGATCAATAACCTGGAGGCCTATGGCATGGTGCTGTTGCCCGAGTTTCGCGACTGGCCCTTGCCGGACCTGCGCGATGCCATCGATCGGGAGTTCTTTATCCTCTCCGAAGCCCACTACCAGCGCTATATCGCGCCGGGGTTTCTCAAGGATGCGTTTGGCGCCTAGCGGTCAGGCGTTGGTGGCCTGTTCCACGAGGCGATCCATCACTTCTTCAGGCTTGAGCACCAACACATCGCTTTCCAGCGTATCCAGCACGACCTCTGCGGTGTTGCCGATCAGTGCCCCGGAAATACCCGTGCGACCCACGGTGCCGATGATCGTGACCGCCGCCTGCAGTTTGTGGGCGAGATACGGTATCAGCACATCCGCCGGTCCTTCCTCGATATGCAGATGTTTGTCATCCACATCGAACTCCGCCTGAAACGCCCTGCATTGCTCGCGATAACGTGCCTCGATGGTCTCCCTGAGCTGAAACGTCGGGTCCGCCGCCGACAGCATCGGCGAGGGGTGGGCGCTGATTACATGCAATTGCGCCTTGGCCAGGTGGGCGATATCAAAGCCATGGTCGATGATCGAATTATGCAGTGACCGATGTTCACCATCGGTATTGCCCACATCGATCGCCGCCAGGATCACGCCGCCCGTCCAGGGTGTAGCGGTCTTGACCAGCAACACCGCCGTCGGGCAATAACGCAGCAACTTCCAGTCCGCAGGCGTCAACAGCGCCTTTTTCAATGGGCTCTCCGGGAAGTGCTGCTTGATCACCAGCCCACAGCCTTCGGCCTGCTGCACGTCGATAATGGTTTCATGCAGGCTGGCATTCCATGCCTGCTCGGTGCTGACGCTGTAGCCGTCCTCTTGCAAACCCGCCTTGAGCAGCGCCAGCAGCGCCGAGTGCTCATGCTTTTTGTCGCAGACCAGCAAATGCAAGTGCGCGCCGGTGACCCCGGCGATCAGCTTGGCACGCTTGAGGGCCAGGCTTTCCGAATGCTCGGGCTCGATGACCACCAGGATGCTGCGGATGGCTTGCATGGTCGGGATCTCCATAAAAAAGGGCGGGGGCCTGGAACAACTATAGTTGCTGGCTGGCGCACGTCATGTTGATGCACATCAAGGCCGGTGGCTGGTGGTCTGCGGCGGGGTCGGTATAATCGCCGGCCTTTTGTGATCCTTTTGCCCGTGAGCCCGATGAACCTGCCCGAAATCCACGAATTCCTCGGTTGCCGCACCCCTGATGCCTGGGTCCAGGCCGCGCTGGCCGATCAGGACACCCTGCTGATCGACCACAAGAACTGCGAATTCAAAGCCGCCAGCACCGCCCTGAGCCTGATCGCCAAGTACTACAGCCATGTGGACCTGATCAACATGATGTCGCGCCTGGCCCGCGAAGAGCTGGTGCACCATGAACAAGTCATGCGCCTGATGAAAAAGCGCAAGGTCGAGTTGCGCCAACTGAACGCCGGGCGTTACGCCTCGGGTTTGCGCAAAGTGGTGCGCACCCATGAGCCCGTCAAACTGGTGGACACCCTGGTAGTCGGCGCATTTATCGAAGCGCGCAGTTGTGAGCGTTTCGAGGCACTGGTGCCACATTTGGACGAAGAACTCGGCAAGTTTTACTTCGGTTTGCTGAAAAGCGAAGCGCGGCACTTCCAGGGTTATCTGAAGCTGGCCTACCAGTACGGCGACGCCAAGGATGTTGCCCAGGTGATTGAGCGGGTGAGGGCGGCCGAGCAGGAGCTGATCGAGTCACCCGACATCGAGTTCCGCTTTCACAGTGGCGTGCCAGCCTGAGGCCACGGCCACGCCGATCAGCGCGGTGATTCCGGCGAGCAGCAGGATCACCGCCTGCGTGCCCAACGGTGCTGCCAACAGCGCAATCGCCAGGCCTGCCAAGGGTTGCGGCAGGTTGTTGAGCAGGGTGATCACGCCTACGGTCTTGCCGAAGTCCTGCACGGGAATCACCCGCTGACGGGTGCTGCGCAGGTAGACGTTGAACATCTTGTCGAAACCGGTGACCAGCAGGAAACCCACGGCGTACAGCCACACGCCGGGGCTGACCGCCATGATCACCGCACCGACCGCAATCATCGAATACGACAAGCCGCCCAGCACCTTCAGCGGCAGCCCGGCCCGCGCCAGGTAAAACAGAATCCCGATGGTCACCAAGGCGCCGGCTGCCTGCAGCAGGGCATAGGTGTCCTTATCCTGTGCAAATTGGCCCGTCACCATCGCCGCAGACGTGGCCAGCGTGACGCCAATGATCAGGTTCACGCCCACGGCCAGGGCGATGATCCGCTTCAATTCCGGCAGTCGGCGGATATGCCCGAAGGCAATCTTCAATGGCCGCAGCCAGATATCCCGGTGCTGTTCGAAGGTGTCCAGGCTGACGGTGCTGGAGCGTTGCCACAACCGCATCGCCAGGTCGGCCAACACGAACAGCCCGGCCACCCCGAGGACCACCCAGTGCCAGGCCCACACTTCCAGCATCAGCGCCGCTACCAATGGGCCGAGCACCAGCCCGCTCTGGTCGGCAATCTGCGAATAGGACAGTGTCTTGGCATAGCTGTAGTGGGGGAAAACATGGGGCATCAGCACTTCTCGCGCCATGATGCCCTGGGTGGTCAGCACGCCGCAGAGCGCCGAGAGCAGGACGATCCAGAGGATGCCGTCGAATACCCCGTACAAAACCACGGCCGTCACGCAAGCCAGCGCCCGGTAAACCTGGCTGATATGCAGGATGCGCGCCGGTGCGAACTTGTCGCACAATGCGCCACACACCGGGAACGCGAGATAACGCGGCAGCGACTCGATAAAGAACGCCAGCCCGGCCCAGGCCACGCTCTGGGTGGTCTGGAACACGATCAAGGGCACGATGAACAGCAGAATCTGGTCCGCCAACCGCGACAGGAACAGCGAAACAAAGAACGCCAGGTAATCCTTGCGCATACAACTCCCTGTGGATGGCGTTAAAGATTGCAGGTTATTTGTTAAAAACTCTTAAAAGCATGAAGCTTCGTCGGCCAATGCTGGCCAGCCGCTTTAGTTGCCCAGCTTGCCACCTATAATGCCCGCTCTTCAATCCGTGTCTGCATACTGAGAACTTATGGAAAACCTGGGGCTGGGCAAGGTCTTGCTCGTTGAGGACGACGAAAAACTGGCAGGGCTGATCGCGCACTTTCTCGCGCAGCATGGTTTTGAGGTGCGCGTGGAGCACCGGGGCGACGAGGCCCTGGCCGCGTTCCTGGAGTTCAAGCCGAAGATCGTCGTACTCGACCTGATGCTGCCCGGTCAGAGTGGCCTGCATGTCTGCCGGGGGATTCGCGCGGTGTCTGACACGCCGATCGTGATTCTCACGGCCAAAGAGGACGACTTGGACCATATCCTTGGCCTGGAGTCCGGTGCCGACGACTACGTGATCAAGCCGATCAAGCCCCCGGTGCTGCTGGCGCGCCTGCGCGCCCTGCAACGACGCCAGACGCCAGAACCGACCGTGCGTGGTTCGCTGGCCTTCGGACGGCTGGCCATCGATCGCAGTTGCCGGGTGGTCAGCCTGGGCGATGACAAAATCGACCTCACCACCATGGAATTTGAGCTGCTGTGGCTGCTGGCCAGCAACTCGGGGACGATCCTGTCCCGTGATGACATCCTCAACCGCATGCGCGGCATTGCGTTCGACGGCCTCAACCGCAGTGTCGATGTGTACATCAGCAAGCTGCGCGGCAAACTCAACGACAACCCCCGCGAACCGGTGTGCATCAAGACCATCTGGGGCAAGGGCTACCTGTTCAATCCGTTCGCGTGGGAGGCTTAGATGCTGCGGCTCTATATCCGCCTGTACATCATCCTGGCGCTGGGCCTGGCGGGGGCGATCTGGCTGGTCAACTACACCTTCGACGAGCTGCTGCCTGAAGCCAATGAAACCTATAACCGCGAAGCCCTGCGTGGCCCGGCCTATGGTTTGGTCGAGCAGTTGCGGCCCTTGCTCGGTGATGCCCGCCAAGCGCGTCTTAGCGAGCTGCAACCCCATTACGGCCTGCACCTCAAGCTGGTGCAGCGCGATGAACTGGCGCTGGATCAGCGTGAGCAACAATTGCTGGCGGCCGGGCAGTTGGTGGTGCGGGGCGACTTCATGGAGTTCATCGCCAATATCGACGGCGGCCCGCAATTGCTCAATATCAAGCTGCCCGACGAGCCAAAATGGCTGTACTTGTGGGCCTACAGCCTGCTGGGGCTGAGCCTGGCGATCGTGCTGTATTTCTGGGTGCGCCCGCACTGGCGCGACCTGGAGCATATCCGCCTGGCGGCCCAACGCTTCGGGGATAACGATCTCAGTTCACGCATTCTGCTGCCACGCCGTTCCACCGTGCGTTCGCTGGCCGGGCACTTCAACCAGATGGCCGAGCGTATCGAAAGCCTGATCGCCAACCAGCGCGAACTCACCAACGCCGTGTCCCATGAACTGCGTACGCCGATTGCGCGGCTGTCGTTCGAACTCGACCAGCTCAAGCAACAGGCCGATCCACGGCAGCGCGGCGAATTGATCGCGGACATGTACGCGGACCTGGGCGAGCTGGAAGAAATGGTGTCCGAGTTGCTCACCTACGCCAGCCTGGAACGCGGTGCCACCCAAGTCACCCGCGAAAGCATCGAGGCCCACAGCTGGCTCGACAGCGTGATCGGCAGCGTGGCGCTGGAGGCTGAAGCGGCGGGTATCCAACTGTCGTTGCGCACGTGCGAGGTGGACTTTATCCAGATCGAGCCGCGCTTCATGGCGCGCGCGGTAATCAACCTGTTGCGCAACGCCATCCGTTACGCCGAACGCCGTGTGGAAGTGTCGCTGGTCAAGTTCGGCAGCGGCTACGAAGTGCGGGTGTGTGACGACGGCCCCGGGGTACCGGAAGAAGGCCGCTCGAAGATCTTCCAGCCCTTCATGCGCCTGGACGCCAGCCGCGACCGCCGCACCGGCGGCTTCGGCCTGGGCCTGGCGTTGGTGCAGCGGGTGTCGCAATGGCACGGTGGCCAGGTGCAAGTGCTGGATTCGGAATGGGGCGGGGCCTCATTCCGAATGACCTGGGCGTATGCCGAGTAAGACCGGTTAGAAGGTGTATTCCAATACACCCATCACCGACGTCTGCAGCCGCCGCTCAACAATCGGGCTCTTGCCCGCTTCATCCGCCAGGTACTGCACATCCAGTAACGTCGAGAACTGGGTGTGCTCGCTGATCGGCAGGCTCCATACCAGGTTCATGCCATTGCTGATATTGCCCGCACCGGCTTTATAGGCTTTGAAGCGGCTGCGCGCGGCTTGGCCGGTGGTCACGCCGTACCAGGTCTGCAAGTAGTCACGGTCACCGAAATGGCTGCTGAGGCTGGCGTCGACGGAGCCGAAACGGCCTTCATACAGGTTGGTGCCCAGGCTCAATTCCAGATGGGTGAACGCTTTGCCGCTGTCCTTGTGGTCATCTTCCTTAAGGGCATGCTCCAGCGTGGCGCCCATAATTACACCGCCCAGGTTGTAGCTGGCACTCACGCCCAACTGCGGGCGTGATTTGATTTCACCCATGCCTTTCAGGCGCTTTGAGCCGAGGTGCATGGACTCGTTTTTGTCTTTGCGTGATCCACTGGCGCCGACATACGCACTGAAGCTCAAGGCGTTGCCTTCGTAGCCCCAGCCCAGGCCCTTGTCGGTGTCGAGGAAAATCCCCCAGGGGCTGACGATGGCACCGCCGAACACCGGGGCGGTCATGCGTTCGTCGCTGCCGCTGTAGCGGGGCAGGTTGGCCACGCCGGCCTTGAGGCTGTAGGTCCAGTCCTCAGCCAGTACGCTGTTGGCGCTCGCGAGCAAACACAGTGAGGTCAGGGACAGGCATAGATTTTTTGGGTTCATCAGGGTTTTCATGTCGGTTAGAAACTCAAGGGTGGATGGGTACGTTTGAAGGAGTAGCCCGAGGCGCTCAGGCCATTGATCTGGCGGCTCACCGTGTCACCCAGGCCATAGCCGTTGCCGGCCAGTACGGCATGGGCGTTGTCCACGGGCAGCAGGATGTAGTCGGTCAGCGGTTCGTCGTGCAGTTGGCCGCGAATCACCAGGAAGCCTTCTTCGAGGCGCACGCTGATGCCGCTCAATGGCGCATCGGGTTCATGGGTGTTGAGTACTTGGTAGGTGCCGACGGTGTCGGCCCAGGCCAAGGGCAGTGGCGGCGGGTCGATGCGTTCGCCGATGGGGATGCGCTGGCCATGACTGCGCGCCGTGAGCATCTGCCGGCCTTGCACAGTGATGACGTCGAGTTGTACCTGGCCCAATTCGCCGAGGTCCTTGAGCCAGAAACCGAAGACTTTCTTCTGGGCGCGCAGCCAGCCTTGATCGTCACGCAGCAGTTCGAAGTTAAAGCCAGCCAGTTCGCCACGCAGCCGATGGTCATCATCCTTGATCCGGAACACCCCCCACGCGGTGGCGTAGAACCCGGCCAGACGCTGGCGGTCGATGGCGGCCGGCACCTGGCGCAGCTTGAGTCCGTGGCGGGGGGCCTGGCAGTCGTCGCTGCAGACTTGCTCGCCGGTTTGCGCCTGAAGCATCAGGCGCAGGGTGTCGGTGGCCAGTGTGGCGACCAGGTCTTCGGCATTGCTGTCGTTGGCCATGATGATCACCGCCAATTGATGGTCCGGCAGCAGGCTCAGCTGTGCGGCGAAATCATCGCCGCCGCCGCTGTGCTGGTAGGTGCGCACACCAGGGCCGACCGGCTCGTCACCGCAGGGCGCCAGGAACCACGCCAGGCCGATCTGGCAATCGAAGTCCAGGGCATTGCCAGTGTTTTGCTGGGTGAACATTTCATCGATGGAGCGGCTGGTCATTACCCGGTTGCCCTTGTAGAGGCCTTCGGCAAACAGCATCTGCACGTAATGGCTGAGGTCCCTGGGGCTGGCCCACAAGCCGCCGGCGGCGATGTCACGCAGTTGCGCATCGGTGCTGGCGACGCCTTCCTGATAGCCCTGGGCGCGATAGCCGATTTGCGCAGCCGTCCCGACAAAGCTCGCGTGGTCCATCTCCAGCGGTTTGAGCAGGCTGTGTTGCAGCTGGGCTTCAAACTCCTTGCCGCTGCTGCGCTCGATGGCCGCGCCCACCAGCGCATAACCCAGGTTGGAATAGGCCACTTGCGTACCGGGCGGTGTGCTCAGCCAGACGCCGGACAGGCGCATCGGCATCTGCCCCATGGCGTAGGTGTTGCGCAGGTCACGCAGGTGTTCACTGGGCAAGCCGGACTGATGGCTGAGCAGGCGACGCAAGGTGATGTCGCGGTCGGCGGCCTGCTGGTCGGTATGGAAGCGCGAGCGCACATAGAATTCGCGCAGGGTTTGCTGGATCGGTGCGTCCAGCGCCAGTCGCTGTTGTTCAACCAGTTGCAGGGCCGCACTGGCGGTGAGCAGCTTGGAGATCGCACCGGCCCGGAAGGCGGTGTTCGGCGTCACCGGCAGGCCCTTGGCTTTGTCGGCCATGCCGAACCCGCGACTCCAGATCAACTCCTGGCCGTTGACCAAGGCAATCGACAGGCCCGGGATGTTGTCCTGGGCCATGTCTCGCGGGATCCGGGTTTGCAGGTAACGGATGATCGCGCTGTAGTCGCCCTTCGGAATCGGCGGCGGGGCAGGTGACTGCCCTTGGCAGCCGATACTGCCCAACAGGCAACCAAGTAATGGAAGACCGCGCAATGTGCGAAGCATGACGAGCACCCGACAGGTGATTTGGATGCTCGAATGCTAGGGCTGTGGCGCCCGAGGGTCTTTGACAGCTTTGTCGATAAACTGTCAAAGACTGTTAACGGGTCACTCCGTTGCGCTCATGCCACTGGGCAATCGACTCTTCGGGGTACTCATCGAACTGTAGGTCGCCCTTACGCAGCGTAACCTCTACCCAAGGTGCCTTGGACCCCAGCATCAAGTGCGGGTGCTCCGGTGGTACCGGCAGTGGCGTGTCGATGGCCGAGGCGAACGGATGGATCAACTCCGGCCATTCCGGGCTGAACACCCACAGCGCGCTGCCGCATTGCGAGCAGAAATGCCGCTCGGCCGTACTCGCATGGGCACGGCTGGCGCCTTCGGGCTTGAGCTTGGCGTGGTAGACCGAAATGAATTTGCGCCCGCGCACCTTCAGGCTGGCGGTGTCACCGGCCAGGTTGATCGCGTAACCGCCACCGCCCTGGGTCTTGCGGCAGATCGAGCAATAGCAACGCTGGTAAGGGTAGGGGTGGGCACTGGCGAGGCTGAACGTGACGGCGCCGCAATGGCAGGATCCTTCAAGCTGCATGGGCTGACTCCTTTGGCAAGGTGACTGTTCAGCTTAGGCGCTTTGCGGCATCAACGTGGCAATCAACGCACGAATGGTGCCGGGCAACGCCTCCAGCTCCCGCACCAGGATACTGCGCTCACGAATCGCCCAGGGCTCATCCAGCTTCACCGCGACCAACTGCATGGTGCGGCTGTGACGCACGGCGGCCGACTCCGGGATGATGCCGATCCCGACACCGGCCTCGACCATCCGGCAGATCGCCTCGAAGCTCGACACCTGGATACGCAGTGACAAATGCTTGCCCAGCCGTTCGACGTGTTCGCGCAAGAAGCTCAGCAAGGTGCTGCCTTCGTGCAGGCCGATGTGCTGGTAGGCGAGGGTCTGTTCCAGCGTGACCGAGGGTTGTTCCGCCAAGGGATGGCCGACCGGCACCATCAACACCAGTTCATCGGTGCTGAAATGCAGCACCTGCAAACCTGCCGCTTCTACGGGGCCGGCGATGATGCCCATGTCGCTGGTGCCATCCAGCACGCCGCGCACGATATCGCGGGACAGGCGTTCCTGCAGGTCGACGGTCACGCCGGGGCGCTGTGACAGAAAACCTGCCAGCACTTCGGGTAAGAATTCGGTGACGGCCGTGGTGTTGGCAAAGATGCGGATATGCCCGGCCGAATCCACGCCGTATTGGGTGAATTCGCTCTTGAGGTAATCCACCTGGCGCATGATCAACCGCGCATGGTGTAGCAAACGCTCACCGGCCGGGGTGATCTCGACGCCACGGCTGTCGCGGTACAGCAGGCGGGTGTCGAGCTGGCCTTCGAGGGCTTTGATCCGCGCACTGGCGGCAGCCGGCGAGAGGAACGCACGCTTGGCGCCCTGGGTCAGGCTGGGGGATTCGGCGATATGGATAAACAGGCGCAGGTCGGCCAGATCGAAGTGCATGCAAGGCTCCCAGGGCAGGATGGCGGCGTTCAGCATAACCGAACGCTGGTTTATTGAAATGCAAATTCTCAGAACGGGTACAGGCTTGCATGATCCGGGGCAGACACTCACTGCCCGAGGACCTGCACCCGATGAGCGCCACCGATTGGATCGGCCGAAGCGAAACCGCCCACGACCACCTCAGCCATAACCTGCTCAAGCGTATTGCCGCCACCTTCGGTGAAGAAGTGCCCGAAGACGGCGCGGACATCCCGTCGCTGTGGCAGTGGTGTTTCTTCCAGGACCCGTTGCCGGAAACGGCCTTGGGCACTGACGGCCACCCGGCCCGTGGCGGCTTCCTGCCGCCGGCTGACAACCGCAATCGCATGTGGGCCGGTGGGCGCATCGAGTTCCTGCAGGCACTGCGGGCCGGTGAGGCGGCGACCCGCGTGTCGACCATCACCCAAGTGGAAGAAAAAACCGGGCGCACCGGTTCGCTGCTGTTTGTCACCGTGCGCCACGACTATTCCCAGGACGGTCGCCTGGCGATCCGTGAGGAACAGGACATCGTCTACCGCGAACCCACGCCGCCCAAATCCGGCAGCGGTGACGCGCTGGAGCAGGGCGAATGGTCTGAAACCGTCGATCCCACGCCCACCCTGCTGTTTCGCTACAGCGCCGTGACCTTCAACGGGCATCGCATTCACTACGACTACCCCTATGTCACCGGCACCGAAGGCTATTCAGGCCTGGTGGTGCATGGGCCGCTGATCGCCACCCTGAGCCTGCGCGCATTCTGCCGCGCCAACCCTGGCGCCACCTTGCGCCGTTTTGCCTATCGCGGCGTGCGCCCGTTGATTGCGCCGCAGCAATTTGAAGTGGGCGGGCGCGTGACCGAAGCCGGTGTGGCACAGCTGTGGGCCGGCAATGCCCAGGGCCTGGCGCAGCAAGCCAGCGTGCATTTCGAATAATCCAAGAACAACAGGCGGAGAGCCGTTAATGAACCCGAATGACAATGAAGAACTCAATGCCATCCGCGAAGGCGTGCGCGCCTTGTGCGCTGAATTCGATGCCGCTTACTGGCGCAGGATTGACGAGGAAAAGGGTTTCCCCGAAGCCTTCGTCAAGGCGCTGACCGACGCCGGCTGGCTGTCCGCGATGATCCCCGAAGAGTACGGCGGCTCCGGCCTGGGCCTGGCGGAAGCTTCGGTGATCCTTGAAGAGGTGAACCGCTGCGGCGGCAACTCCGGCACCGTACACGGCCAGATGTACAACATGTTCACCCTGCTGCGGCACGGCAGCGACGCACAGAAACGCTTCTACCTGCCCAAGCTCGCCAGCGGCGAATTGCGCCTGCAATCCATGGGTGTGACCGAGCCCACTACCGGCACCGACACCACCAAAATCAAGACCACCGCGATCAAGCGTGGTGACAAATACGTGATCAACGGCCAAAAGGTGTGGATCTCGCGGGTCCAGCATTCCGACCTGATGATCCTGCTGGCGCGCACCACGCCATTGGCCGAAGTGAAGAAAAAGTCCGAGGGCATGTCGATTTTTCTGGTGGATCTGCGCGAAGCCATCGGCAACGGCCTGACCGTGCAGCCCATCGCCAATATGGTCAACCACGAAACCAACGAGCTGTTCTTCGACAACCTGGAGTTGCCGCTGGACAGCCTGATCGGTGAGGAGGGCAAGGGCTTCAAATACATCCTCGACGGCCTCAACGCCGAGCGCACGCTGATCGCCGCCGAATGCATCGGTGATGGCCGCTGGTTTATCGAAAAGGCCAGTGCCTATGCCCGCGACCGCGTGGTGTTTGGCCGGCCCATCGGGCAGAACCAGGGCGTGCAGTTCCCGATTGCCGAAGCGCATATCGAGATCGAGGCGGCCGACTTGATGCGTTGGCGCGCCTGTGAGGAATACGACAGCGGCGCCAATGCCGGGGCCAGTGCCAACATGGCCAAGTACCTGGCGGCCAAGGCGTCCTGGGAGGCGGCCAACGCCTGCCTGCAAACACACGGCGGTTTCGGGTTTGCCTGCGAATACGACGTGGAGCGCAAATTCCGCGAGACGCGCCTGTACCAGGTGGCGCCGATCTCCACCAACCTGATCCTGTCCTACGTGGCCGAGCATTTGCTCGAACTGCCACGCAGTTTCTGAGGGGCTGACCATGAGCCATACCCAAGCCTTGTGTCGGTTCCTGGCCGAACTGGATTACGCGCAACTGCCGGAAGACGTGCTGGCGCGCACCGAAGATTTGTACCTGGACTGGTTGGCCTCGGCGCTGGCGAGCCAGGGCGCGCACCCGATTCCGTTGTTTGAACGCTACGCACAGAAGATGGGCCCCGGCAGCGGCCCGGCGCAGGTGATCGTCAATGGCGGCAGCACCAGCGCGTATTTCGCCGCGCTGGTCAACGCGGCTTCGTCCCACTTGGTGGAGCAGGATGATCTGCACAACAGCTCGGTCCTGCACCCGGCGACCGTGGTGTTCCCAGCCGCGCTGGCGGCCGCCCAGGACCTCGGCAAATCCGGTCGCGATTTGCTGCTGGCCTCGGTGGCCGGTTATGAAGCGGGCATCCGCATCGGCGAATTCATGGGCCGTTCCCACTACCGCATCTTCCACACCACGGCCACCGTCGGCACGTTGGCGGCGGCGGTAGCCGTAGGCAAGTTGCTGGATTTCAACGAAGAACAATTCATCAACCTGCTCGGCAGCGCCGGCACCCAGGCGGCCGGTTTGTGGGAGTTCCTGCGCGATGCCGCCGATTCCAAGCAACTGCATACGGCGAAAGCCGCAGCGGACGGTTTGCTCGCCGCTTACCTGACGGCGGATGGGCTGACCGGCGCGCGCAATATTCTGGAGGGCGATCAAGGTCTGGCGGCCGGTATGTCCCGTGATGCCGAGCCGGCCAAGTTGTCTGCCGACCTGGGCAGTCGCTGGGCGTTGCTGGAAACCTCGTTCAAGTTCCACGCCTCATGCCGCCATACCCATCCGGCCGCCGATGCGCTGTTGGATTTGATGCTGCGCGAAGGCCTGCAGGCCGAACAGATCGCCCACGTGGAAACCCGGGTGCACCAGGGCGCCATCGATGTACTGGGCCGCGTGAAAGTACCGGCCAGCGTGCATCAGGCCAAGTTTTCCATGGGCACCGTGCTGGGCCTGATCGCCGTGCATGGCAAGGCCGGGCTTACGGAGTTCCATGAGCTGGCGTTGACCGATCCAGCGGTCTCGGCGTTTCGCGACAAGGTCAGCATGACCCTCGACGCCGACGTCGACGGCGCTTACCCGCAGCGCTGGCTCGGTCGCGTCACCGTCACCACGCTGGATGGCCGCACGCTGCACGGCGCCATCGACGAGCCCAAGGGCGATCCGGGCAACACCCTGAGCCGTGTGGAGCTGGCCGACAAATTCCAGCGCCTCAGTCAATTCAGCAACGCCCGCACACCGGCCCAGGCCAATGCCCTGATCGACAAGGTCTGGGACCTGCGCAACGCCGCATCCATGGCCGACTGGCTTTGAGGAACTGTCATGACTAACCCAAGACCGCTGGACGGCATCACCGTCGTCAGCCTGGAACACGCGATTGCCGCGCCGTTCTGCACCCGTCAACTGGCCGACCTGGGCGCCCGCGTGATCAAGGTCGAGCGCCCCGGTGCCGGTGATTTTGCCCGTGGCTACGACGAACGCGTGCGCGGCCTGGCTTCGCACTTCGTGTGGACCAACCGCTCCAAGGAAAGCCTGACCCTGGACCTCAAGCAGGATGAGGCGGGGGATATTCTCGACACCCTGCTGGCCGATGCCGATGTACTGGTGCAAAACCTGGCGCCCGGCGCCGCCGCGCGCATGGGCCTGTCGTTCGAGGCGCTGCATGAGCGCTTCCCGCGCCTGATCGTCTGCGACATTTCCGGTTACGGCGAAGGTGGACCTTATGAAAAGAAAAAGGCCTACGACCTGCTGATCCAGAGCGAAGGTGGCTTTCTGTCGGTGACCGGTGGCCCCGGTGAAGACCAGATGGCCAAGGCCGGTTGCTCCATCGCCGATATCTCGGCGGGCATGTACGCCTACAGCGGCATCCTCTCGGCGCTGCTGCTGCGTGGCAAAACGGGGAAGGGCAGCCGCATCGACGTGAGCATGCTGGAAAGCCTGGTGGAATGGATGGGCTACCCGATGTACTACGCGTTTGACGGTGCACCGCAGCCACCGCGTGCTGGGGCCGCGCATTCGACGATCTATCCCTATGGACCGTTTCCCACCGGCGACGGCGGCACGGTGATGCTCGGCCTGCAAAATGAGCGCGAATGGGCGGCGTTCTGCGACAAGGTGCTGCTCACCCCGGCATTGGCGACCGACGAGCGTTTCTCCGCCAACTTCAAGCGCTCGGCCAATCGCGACGTGCTGCGCCAGATCATCGTCGACAGCTTTGCGCAGTTGGATGCGGAGGCGGTGATCCTGCGCCTGGAAGACGCGCAGATCGCCAGCGCCCGGGTCAACGACATGCAAGGCGTGTGGGAGCATCCGCAACTCAAGGCGCGGGGCAGTTGGCGCGAAGTCGACAGCCCGGCGGGTCCGTTGCCGTCGTTGCTGCCGCCGGCACGCAATGGTGCGTTCACCCCGCGCATGGACGCTGTTCCAGGTTTGGGGCAGCACAGCCAAGGCATTCTCGAAAGGCTCGGTTACGCCGCAGATGCCATCGACGGCCTGCGCACGCGCGGTGTTATCTAACAATAAGGAATTCAACAGATGCCCAAGCCATTGGTACGTTCGGCGTTGTTTGTACCCGGTAGCCGACCGGAGCGATTTTCCAAAGCCTTGGCCAGCGGTGCCGACGCGGTGATCGTGGATTTCGAGGATGCGGTGGAAGAGCCGCTCAAGCGCCAGGCGCGGGAAAACCTTGGAGCGTTTTTGACCGCCAACCCCGCCGCCCTGGTGTGGGTGCGGATCAACGCGCCGGAACATGCCGAGCACTTTGAGGATGTGGCGTTCTGCAAGGCGCATCCGAATGTGGCGGGCGTGCTGTTGCCGAAGGTCGAAAGCGCAGCCCAGGTCGCCGTGGTGGCGGCCAGCGGCAAAGTCATCTGGCCGATCATCGAGAGCGCGCGGGGTTTGCTGGCGGTGGCCGAGATCGCCCATGCACCGCAGGTGGAGCGCCTGTCATTCGGCGGGTTGGACCTGGCGCTGGACTTGAACCTGAGCAGCAATTCTGCGGCCGCCCAGTTCGCCCTGGACCAGGCGCGCCTGGCGCTGATCGTGCATTCCCGTGCCGCCGGCCTGATCGCACCGCTGGATGGCGTGCACCCGGCCATCGATGACCCTGAAGGCCTGCGTCGCTCGATTCGGCATGCCTATGAGATGGGCTTTGCCGGGGCGTTGTGTATCCACCCCAAGCAGGTGGCGGTGATTCACCAGGCCCTGGCGCCAAGCGCCGAAGACCTGGCCTGGGCCCGGCGTGTGGTGGAAGCCGGCGCCCATGGGGCAGGGGCGTATCAGATCGATGGGCAGATGGTGGATGCACCGGTGTTGCTGCGCGCGCAACGGCTGTTGGCGGCTCAGGTCTAGCGTTCGTCCAGACCGAACGCAGGTATCAAAAAATCGAAATTCACTACACGCGTGACATCAGGCACCTTGCCCTACAACACAACAATAAGAAGGTGATTTCCCATGCTCAAGCTTTCCCGGGCGCTGCTGTGCGCCGCCACCTTGTTTGCCGCGGGCCTGGCCCAGGCGGCAGACCCGATTGTCATCAAGTTCGCCCACGTGGTCGCCGAAAACACCCCCAAGGGTCAGGGCGCGCTGCTGTTCAAGAAACTCGCGGAAGAACGCCTGCCCGGTAAGGTCAAGGTCGAGGTGTACCCGAACTCGTCGCTGTTCGGCGATGGCAAGGAAATGGAAGCGTTGCTGCTGGGCGACGTGCAGATGCTGGCACCGTCCCTGGCCAAGTTCGAGCAGTACACCAAGCAAGTGCAGATCTACGACCTGCCGTTCCTGTTCAACGACCTGGCCGCCGTCGACCGTTTCCAGGCGGCCCAGGGCAAGGAACTGCTGACCTCCATGCAGGACAAGAACATCCTCGGCCTGGCCTATTGGCACAATGGCCTCAAACAACTCTCGTCGAACAAGGCGCTGCATGAGCCCAAGGACGCCCGTGGCCTGAAATTCCGTGTGCAGGCTTCAAGCGTGTTGGAAGAGCAGTTCAAGGCGATCCGCGCCAACCCGCGCAAGATGAGTTTTGCCGAGGTGTACCAAGGCCTGCAGACCGGCACCGTGAATGGCACCGAGAACACCTGGTCGAACTATGAAAGCCAGAAGGTCAACGAGGTGCAGAAATACTTCACCGAGTCCAACCATGGCCTGATCGACTACATGGTGATCACCAACGCCAAGTTCTGGAACGGCCTGCCGCCGGACATCCGCAGCACGCTGGAGCAGATCATGGTCGAGGTTACCGTCGAGGTGAACAAGCAGGCCGAAGCGCTGAACCAGTCAGCCAAGCAGAAGATCGTCGATTCCAAGACCAGCGAAATCATCGAATTGACCCCGGAGCAACGCCAGCTGTGGCGCGAAGCCATGCGCCCGGTGTGGCAGAAGTTCGAGGGTGAGATCGGGGCTGACTTGATCAAGGCCGCCGACGCGTCCAACCAGCCCCAATAACTCCTGTAGGAGCCGGCTTGCCGGCGATGGCGTCCTCAAACCGGTGCAGGATTGAAGGGCCTCATCGCCGGCAAGCCGGCTCCTACAAAAAGCCATCTGCTTTCACATTCCTGTTCCTGTTGCGAGGTTTTGCCATGCAAACGCTAAGGCGCGTCTGGGAGCACCTGGAGGAAGGTTTTATCGCCTTCCTGCTGGCCGCCATGACCCTGGTGACATTCGTCTACGTCATGCTCAACAACATCTACACGCTGTTTTTTGCCCTGGCCGACAAATGGGCGTGGAGCAGCAACTTCTTCGGCGCCCTGGGCGACCACACCATGACCTGGGCCCAGGACATGACCTGGAGCGTGGCGCTGACCAAGGCCATGTTCGGTTGGCTGATCTTCTTCGGTATTTCCTATGGCGTGCGCACTGCCGGGCACCTTGGTGTGGACGCACTGGTCAAGCTGACCAAACGTCCGGTGCAACGCGTGCTCGGCATGCTCGCCTGCCTGTGCTGCCTGGCCTACGCAGGGCTGTTCATGGTCGCCAGCTACAAGTGGGTGAGCGCCGTGATGGGCGCGCATATCGGCGCCGAGGACCTCGACCAGTACGGCATCGACGTGGGCGATATCGTGATCATCGTGCCCATCGGTTTTGCCATGGTGTTCATCCGCTACCTGGAAATTTTCTACCGCATCTTTACCCACCGTCAGGTCGGGTTGGGGCTGGCCGACGAGGCTGGCGAGGCCAGCAAATTGGCCGGCAGCCATGAGGAGCGTCACTGATGGCCGTGCTCTGTCTATTCCTGTTGTTGTTCGTGTTCATGTTCCTCGGCGTGCCCATCGCGATTTCCCTGGGCCTGTCCGGCGCCGTGTCGATCTTGATGTTCAGCCAGGACTCGGTGAGTTCCCTGGCGATCAAACTGTTCGAGACCTCCGACGCCTACACCTTCCTGGCGATTCCGTTCTTCCTGCTCTCCGGTGCGTTCATGACCACCGGCGGCGTGGCGCAACGCCTGATCGACTTTGCCAACGCCTGTGTCGGCCATATCCGTGGTGGCCTGGCGATTGCAGCGGTGCTGGCGTGCATGCTGTTTGCGGCGCTGTCCGGTTCGTCTCCGGCAACGGTGGCGGCGGTGGGCTCGATTGCCGTGGCCGGCATGGTGCGTTCCGGTTACCCGAAGGAGTTTGGCGCCGGCATCATCTGTAACGCCGGCACCTTGGGCATCCTGATTCCACCGTCGATCGTGATGGTGGTGTACTCGGCGGCCACCGAAACCTCGGTCGGCAAGCTGTTCATGGCCGGCGTGATTCCAGGGTTGCTGCTGGGCCTGATGCTGATGATCGCGATCTACATCGTCGCACGCATCAAGAAGCTGCCGGCCCAGCCACGTGCGACCTTCCGCGAGTGGCTGACCTGCGCACGCCGTGCCTTTTGGGGCCTGTTGCTGTTGGTGATCATCCTCGGCGGTATCTACAGCGGCATGTTCACCCCGACCGAAGCCGCAGCGGTGGCGGCGGTGTACTCGGCGTTTGTCGCACTGTTCGTCTACAAAGACATGAAGCTGCGCGATTGCCCCAAGGTGCTGCTGGAGTCTGGGCGCCTGGCGATCATGCTGATGTTCATCATCGCTAACGCTATGCTGTTTGCCCATGTGCTGACCACCGAACAGATTCCCCAGGAAATCACCGCGTGGGTGCTGTCTGAAGGTCTGACGCCGATTGGCTTTTTGATCATGGTCAACGTGGTGTTGCTGATTGCCGGCAGTTTCATGGAACCGTCAGCCATCGTGCTGATCCTGGCGCCAATCTTCTTCCCGATTGCCATGAAGCTGGGCATTGACCCGATTCACCTGGGCATCGTGATGGTGGTGAACATGGAGATTGGCCTGGTTCACCCGCCGGTGGGGTTGAACCTGTTTGTGACCTCGGCGGTGACCGGGCTGACCCTGGGGCAGACCATTCGAGCGGCGTTGCCGTGGCTGATGATCTTGTTGGTGTTCCTGATCATGGTCACCTACTTGCCGTTTATCTCCCTGGCGCTACCGCACTGGCTCGGTATGTAGTCGCCCCCCTGTAGGAGCTGGCTTGCCGGCGATGAGGCCCTTGAATTCGGTACAGCAATCAAGGACGCCATCGCCGGCAAGCCGGCTCCTACAAAGGGCGCTGGGTCCTTTAATGGTCCAGCGCACTCAAGATCGCATGGGCCACTTTCACTCGCTCCCCGTTCGGGTAGTTTTTGTTGGCCAGGATCACTACCCCCATTTCCTTGCTCGGCACATACGCCACATACGCGCCAAACCCGTTGGTGGAGCCCGTCTTGTTCACCAATGTGTCGGCGTGCGGCGCCTGCGGCGGGGTCAGCCAGTCAACCTTGTGCGGCACCCTGGCCATTTGCGTGGAGTTGCCGCTAATCAAGGCATCAAGCGTGATGGGGTAGGGATACATTTCCCAGCCAAGACCCTGAGTCATGCCCTCTACGGTGTAGTAGCCGGTGTGGGTGGTGGCGATGGCCTGTTGCAGCACCGTGTCCAGTTTCGTCGGGTTCATGTTCGCACTGACGTAGTGCAGCAGGTCTGCCGCACTGGTCTTGATGCCGTACGCTTCGCTGTCCATGGCGCCGGGGCCGACGCGCACCGGCTTGCCGTCGTTGCCATAGCCTTGGGCATACAGGCCCATCTGGTTGGCGGGTACGTTGACGAACGTGTGCTTGAGCCCCAGTTTCGGAATCAGGATTTTCTCCATCAGTTGATCAAACGGCTGCTTCAGGCTCTGCGCCGCCAGGTAGCCGAAGAGGCCGAGGCTCGGGTTGGAATACAGGCGCTGGGTGCCGGGGGCGAAGTCGGGTTTCCACTGCTGGAAGTAGCTGATCATGTGCTGGGTGTTGTCCGCCTCGCGGGGGAATTGCAGCGGCAGGCCACCGGCGGTGTAGGTGCCCAGGTTGAGTAGGCTGATGTGGTCGAACTTGCCGCCGCGCAACGCAGGCAGGTACTGGCTGGCCGGTTCGGTGAGGGTCAGTTTGCCGCTCGCCACGGCATAGCCGGCGAGGGTGGCGGTGAAGGTCTTGCTCACCGAGCCAATTTCAAACAGCGTGTTTTCACTGACGGGCTGTTTAGCGTCTTTACTGGCAACGCCGTAGTTAAAGTATTGCGCCTTGCCGTCCTTGATGACACCGACAACCAGACCTGGAATAGACTGTTGCTGCATCAGCGGCTTGACGCTGGCGTCCACCACGGCGCGCAGGTCGTCGGCGGCCAGGCAATGGCCGGTGGCGAGAACTAACGCCAGGGCGCCCACGTTACGCACTCCGGACAGGGAGAATTGAGGCATGATATCGCTTCCATGAGAGTGATCGATTGAATGAAGAGCCTGCGCGGGCGTGGCCAATGTAGGCAGTTCGCGGGCGTTGGGCAAACGATGATATCTCGCACCTGCCATTAGATTAATTGGGGTCAAGCATGCTGCGCTCCCATCTTCCCCTCAATGCCCTGCGTGCCTTTGAGGCCTCGGCCCGGCATTTGAGTTTTACCCGCGCCGCCATTGAGTTATGCGTGACCCAGGCGGCGGTCAGCCATCAAGTCAAAAGCCTGGAAACGCAGTTGAACGTGACCTTGTTCAAGCGCCTGCCCCGTGGCCTGATGCTCACCAGCGAAGGCGAAACCCTGTTGCCGGTGGTGCGAGATTCGTTTGACCGCATTGCCCAGACCTTGAGCCAATTCGAAGGCGGGCATTACCGCGAAGTGCTCACTGTGGGCGCGGTCGGCACCTTTGCTGTGGGCTGGTTGTTGCCACGGCTGCCCGAGTTCCAGGCGCATTACCCGTTTATCGACCTGCGCCTGTCCACCCACAACAACCGCGTCGACGTGGCAGCCGAAGGCCTGGATTACGCGATCCGCTTCGGCGCGGGTGCCTGGCACGGCACCGACGCCTGTGAGCTGCTGGCAGCGCCTCTCACCGTACTCTGCGTGCCGCAATTGGCCGAGCAACTGCACGCACCGCAAGACTTGCTCAAACACACCTTGCTGCGCTCCTATCGCACCGATGAATGGAACCTGTGGTTCCAGGCCGCCGGTTTGCCCGCCGATACCCTGGTGCCGCGCAGCATCGTGTTCGATTCTTCGTTGGCGATGATGGAAGCCGCCTTGCAAGGCATCGGCGTGGCACTGGCGCCGGCAATGATGTTTTCGCGGCAACTGGAGAGCGACGTGATCCGCCAGCCGTTCGACGTCGGCATCAGCACGGGCAGCTATTGGTTGACGCGTTTGCAGTCGCGGGCTGAAACGCCAGCGATGCTGGCGTTTAAACGGTGGATGTGTGAAAGCGTAAACGCCTAAACCAGGTACTTGTTGAACCAACCGAGCGTTCTTTCCCACGCCAGGTTCGCTGCCGCCTCGTCATAGCGTGGCGTCGAATCATTATGGAAGCCATGGTTGGCGCCCTTGTAGATATACGCCTCATATGTGGTGCCGGCGGCCTTGAGCGCCTGTTCATACGCCGGCCAACCCTCGTTGATCCGCGTATCCAGCTCACCGAAATGCAACATGATCGGCGCCTTGATTCGGGGCACGTCCTTGGCTTCCGGCTGGCGCCCATAAAACGACACCGCCGCGCCCAGTTCCGGGTAGGCCACGGCCGCCGCGTTGGTCACGCCGCCGCCATAACAGAAGCCAGTAATCCCGACCTTGCCGGTGCTGCTGTCGTGGTGCATCAGCCATTCGATGGCAGCGAAGAAGTCGTTCATCAGCTTGGTCGGGTCGACGGTCTGTTGCAGAGCCACGCCTTTTTCGTCGTTGCCGGGGTAACCGCCCACCGAGGTCAGGCCATCCGGGGCCAGGGCGATGAAGCCGGCCTTGGCCAGGCGCCGGGCGACGTCTTCGATGTAGGGGTTGAGGCCGCGGTTTTCGTGGACTACCACCACCGCCGGCAGCTTGCCCGTGGCTTTGGCTGGGCGCACCAGATAGCCGCGCACCGTGCCGTTGCCTTTGGGCGAGGTGTAGGTGATGTAGTCGGCGACGATGTCCGGGTCGGTGAATTTCACTTGTTCGGCCAGCGCGTAGTTGGGGCTCAGGGCAGCCAGCAGGGCCGACGCGGTGAGGCCGCCAAAGGTGAACAGCGCAGCGCGGTCGAGAAATTCGCGGCGGTTGATCTTGCCGTGGGCATAGCCGTCGTAGAGTTCCAGCAGTTCGGGGGCAAAGTCTTTCGCGGTCAGACGAGTCATCGGTGCATCCTCGATTAGCGGTGGCGGTCAATGTAGCCCAGGATCAGCCCTCGCGACCATGGGCGGCGACGGCCAACTGGCCGGTGTCGACACGCACGAAGATCGAATCGCCGATGGCGGTCAGCACGTCACCGGCGTACACCTCGCAGATCACGCGGGTCTTGCGTCCCACGTCACCGTCGACCCGTGCGCGCAGGGTGAGGGTGATGCCCATGGGCGTCGGCTTGATGAATTTGATCCCCAGGTTGCCGGTGACGCAGTCGATGCGCGGCAGGCTGCCGGGTTCGCGCGCTTCGGCGCGGTAGTGGTAGGCCATGGCGGTCCAGTTCGAGTGGCAGTCCACCAGCATGGCGATCAGGCCGCCGTAGACCAGGTCGGGCCAGCCGCTGTAATGGGCCTCGGGCAGGTGTTCGGCGACCAAGTGGATACCGTCCGCGTCCCAGCGGCTCTTGATGTGCAGGCCGTGGGGGTTGCTGCCGCCGCAGCCGTAGCAGATGCCTTCCGGCGCGGTGATGTCCTGGAGTGAGGGGGCGTACATGCAACGTCCTTATTATGGAGGGGCGACTACTCTGTTTAGCAGGACAAACGCCGGAATGGAATAAATCCCTGGTATGGCGTGTTAGCTCAGTACCTTGTGTCCTTTCCTCTCTGCGGAGCGTTGCATGAAACGTCTTATGTCCCCGGTCGCGGTACTGGCCCTGATCCTTGCTTATGGTTCCAGCGCCCAGGCGGTGGAGTACAAGGACGTCAACCGCACCGCCAGCCAGATCAGTTTCACCTACAAGCAACTGGGGCAGCGTGTGTATGGCACGTTCAGCGAGTTTGAAGGCACCTTGACCTTCGACACGCAAAAGCCGGAGGCCGGGCATGCCTTGCTCAAGATCCAGCTGGCCAGCATCGACGCGGGTAGCCCGGACGCCAACGACGAGCTGCAACGCGCGTCCTGGTTTGATACCGCGACGTTTCCGGTGGGCGTCTACGAGTCCACCGGCGTCAAAACCTTGGGCGACAACCGCTACACGATCAGCGGCAACCTGACCATCAAGGGCACCACGCGTCCGGTCGACGTGGACGTGGTGCTCAAGGAGCAGAGCGGCATTGGTGTGTTCGACGGTGAGTTCGTCCTCAAGCGTGGCGACTTCAAGATCGGCGAGGGTGAGTGGGCCGGCAACAGCGTGGTGTCCAACGACATCAACATCAAGTTCAAGATGGTCGCGCCGCAGCGTTAACGGGCGAAATTCTTTGCGCCGGCCACGCAGCCGATCACCGCGACCGTCACCAGCACCATGCCCAGACTGACCTGCTCATGCAGCAGGCCTGCCGCCAGTGCCAGGCCAAAGAACGGTTGCAGCAACTGCAACTGGCCGACGGCGGCAATGCCACCCTGGGCCAGGCCGCGATACCAGAACACAAAGCCGATCAGCATGCTGAACAGTGACACATAACCCAGGCTCAACCAGGCGGGCAGGCTGATGCCGCTGAAACTCGACGGCGCAAGCATCAGGCTCAATGGCACCACCACCGGCATCGACACCACCAGCGCCCAGCAGATCACCTGCCAGCCGCCCAGGCTGCGCGACAGCTTGGCGCCTTCGGCGTAACCCAGGCCGCACACCAGCACTGCCAGCAGCATCAGCAGATCGCCGGCCGGTGCGGCGCTCAAGCCTTGGGCGACGGCATAACCCATCACCAGTGCGCTGCCCAGCACCGAGAACAGCCAGAACACCGGACGCGGTCGCTCGCCACCGCGCAACACGCCAAACACGGCGGTGGCCAGAGGCAGCAGGCCGATGAATACGATGGAGTGGGCCGAGGTCACGTATTGCAACGCCAGGGCGGTGAGCAAGGGGAAGCCAATCACCACGCCAAGGGCGACAATCGCCAGCGGCATCCACTGATTGCGCGCGGGGCGTTTTTCCTTGAAAAGCCACAGCAGGATCACGCCGAGAAAGGCGGCGATCGCGGCACGGACCATGGTGAGAAACACTGGGTCGAATTCCATCACGGCCAATCGTGTGGCGGGCAATGAGCCGCTGAAAATCACCACGCCGATAAAGCCGTTGATCCAGCCCTGGGTGCTGGTGTCCAGGGTGTTGAGGGGGGATGTACGTTCCATGAGGGAGTGCCCGAAGCAGGAGGGGTTGCGTTCAGGCCATCCTAGGGGCGAGCATTGAGACAATCAAAAAATTGTCATGGATACAGCCGATGCCGCGCGCCCGCTACAAGACCCTGGTCGATACCTTTGCCGCAGCCATCCGCAGTGGGGATATGCCGCCTGGCACACGGCTGCCGACGCACCGGCAACTGGCCGCCGAACACGGCTTGGCACTGGTCACCGCCAGCCGCGTGTACACCGAGCTTGAAGCCATGGGTCTGGTTAGCGGGGAAACCGGGCGTGGCACCTTCGTGCGCGAGATCTCGCTGCCGCCAGGGCAGGGCAGTGGTCAGATGACGGTAACGGCGGGCATGCTCGACCTCAATTTCAACTATCCCTCGTTGCCCGGCCAGGCAGACCTGTTGCGCACGGCGTTGCGTCAGTTGGCGCTGTCCGGCGACCTTGAAGCGCTGTTGCGTTACCAGCCCCACGCCGGGCGCCTGCACGAGCGCGCGGCGTTTGCGCGGCATTTGCTCCGTCGCGGGCTCAGCGTGGACGCCGAGCAGGTGCTGCTGGTCAGCGGCGCCCAGCATGGCCTGGCGGTAACGATGATGGCACTGCTCAAACCCGGCGATGTGATTGCGGTGGATGCGTTGACCTATTCGGGGTTCAAGGTACTGGCCGAGACCCTGCACCTGGAAATTGTCGCGATCCCGGTGACGCCGACCGGCCCGGATCTGGAAGCCTTGCAAAACCTGTGTCGCAAGCGCCCGGTGCGCGCCGTATACAGCATGCCGACCTTGCACAATCCCCTCGGTTGGGTAATGGATCTGGCCCGGCGCGAGCAGTTGGTCGCTATCGCCCGTCAGCACAATCTGATGATCATTGACGACGCGGCCTACGCGTTCCTCGCTGAAAACGCACCGCCACCCGTGGCGACGCTGGCGCCAGAACGCACGGTGTATGTGGGTGGGCTGTCGAAAAGCGTGGCAACGGGCCTGCGCGTGGGGTTTATCGCGGCGCCGATGGAATGGGTCAAGACGCTGGAGCGCACCATCATGGCCACCACCTGGAATGTGCCCGGTGTGATGAGCGCCATAGCGGTGGCATGGCTGGAGGATGGCACCGTGGCACAGCTTGAGGCGCAAAAGCGCGAGGACGCCCAGGCGCGACAGGCCCTGGCGGCTCAGGTGTTCAAAGGGCTGACCAGCATCAGCCATCCCTCGTCGTACTTCTTGTGGCTACCCCTGGCGGAAGACACCCGGGCCGATCAGGTCGCCATGACTTTGCAGCGCGACAATATTTCAGTGTCCACCGCCGAGCCGTTTGCCGTCTCGGCGCATGTCCCGCATGCGTTGCGGTTGGCCTTGGGTTCGGTGCCGATCTCGGCACTGCGCGAAGCGTTGCTCAAGGTGCGCAAGGTGGTGGCGTGGTGAGCCGGTTTCAGCGGCTCACCGCTGGGCATCAGTACTTGTAGGCCTGACGTCCGATCAGCAGCCATTTGCCTTTCTGCTTCTGCCAGACCTGGAAGTTGTCGATGTCGGTAGGCACTTCAACGCCGCTGTTCACGGCCAGGGCATGGAAGTGGTTGCGTACCAGCGCGGTGTCGCCTTGCAGGGTGATGGTCTGGTTTTGCATTTCCAGGGTCTTGAAGGCGCTGGTATGGGTTTCCAGGTCAGCGATGAATTGGTCTTTGTTCTGCACCTTGCCGCTGGAATGGCCGTAGGTGAGTTTGTCGGCCGTCAGCGCGTGAAGCTGCTTGAGGTCCAGGTGCAGCATGGCTTGGGTCAGTTGGTCGACCGCTTGGGCCACATCCTTTTCGGCAGGGGCAGGCGCGGCTGCAACATAACCGGTGAACAGGCACAGAAAACCGATCAGCACTTTGACGTTTTGCATGGGTGTTTCCTTATTGTTGTTGGGGGCTGGCACGACAGCCTAAGTCGTCGTACAACCATGCAATATTTCGGATGGGGAAGGAAAGTGAAATTTCGAAATATCTTGAAAAGATTAGACTTTAAGGCGTTATAAACCACAGGTCGACTTATACGATGTCTCAACACGCTGATCGGATCATGCCTCGCTTCCTGTGCCAGTAGCACATCGCTATGCTACTGCCGAAACCTGACACTGCCCGAGAGACAAAATGGATTTTGACTGGCACAGCGACACCCTCACCCGCACCCGCACCACTCCGGTAACCCCACACTACAAAAACACTCAAAACGTTCGCCGCTTCATGCTTGAACACTACGGCCCAGGGTTCAAATTCGACCGGCCGTTCATGGCCTGGATCCGCAACGAGGTGCCCAAGACCCTGGGCGACGTGGTGGATGAGTGGCAACGCCGAAACGAGGATTCACGCCCATGACACCCGACGAAAAATACCAGGCCGCCCAGCTACGCCTCGGCTATCAGCTGGACGAATTCAAAGTCGGTGGCAACTACACGCCACTGGTCCGGGACGCCAACCACCTGTACATCAGCGGCCAGATTCCCCGGGTCGGCGATGCCATCGTGCTGCCGGGCAGGGTTGGAGACACCTTGACCTTGGCCCAGGCACAAATCGCCGCTGGTATCAGCGCGTTGCGCTGCCTGGGGTTGCTCAAGCAGGCCTTGGGTTCGCTGGACCAGGTCAAGGCAATTCCGCGCATCACCGTGTACGTGCGCAGTGCCGAGGATTTTGATCAGCAGAGTGAAGTGGCCAACGGCGCGTCGGACTTGCTGCACGAGATTTTGGGCGCCGCCGGGGTGCACACGCGCACGTCGATTGGCGTGATGCAGTTGCCGAAATCGGCGGCGGTGGAGATCGATATGATTGCGGTGGCGCACGGTTGAGCCATCGATGATTACTCAAGGCATGGCGGTACTGATCAACTACAGCACTTACCTGGCACCAGGCTTGGCCTTGTTTGGCCTGTGGTTCGCACTCACGCCCCGGTCGCTGACGGCGCTGCGTATCCTGATTCTGCTGACGGCGTTCGTGCTGATACGCGATGTGATGACGCCCTTGGGCATGTGGTCGCTGGGCAGCGAGGTGCAGCTTGCCTTCACGGCCAATACCTTTGTGTTGGCGGCGCTGGGCGGTTTGTCGGTGCTGTTGATCACATTGCTCATGCGCGTGGCACCTGACCTTTCGCGGTTGATCGTGTGGGTCCGGGGATCACTCGCGTCCGGCGTTACGGTCGGGCTTGCGGTCGGTTGCTTGATCGGCGTGCCGCTGCGGTTCTACCAGGGCATCGAGGCGTGGCAGTTTCCAGGTTATTGGGTATGGCTGCCTGGCATGGTGGTGCTGGCCTACGGCGCCAATGCGTTGGAAGAGGTGCTGTTTCGCGGGTTTTTGCAGGGCTATCTGGAGCAACATGTCACGCCGTTGCGTGCGGCACTGATCAGTGGCGTGGCGTTTGCGGCCTGTCATACGTTCCTGGCACTGAGCGTTACACAACTGGGCTGGCCGGTGTTGCTGTTTACCCTGGCGGAAGGGTTGGCCTGTGCGCTGGTGCGCATGCGCTACGGGGTGTTGGCGGCGACATTGACCCATGGCACGGCAATCCTGTTGATTGCCGTGCCCATGCACTGAGTTAAAGCGCCGGCGTACGCGGCGGAACCAGGCGCTTGCTGCCGGTGGCCTCATACGCCGAAGCAAAGCGCAGCAACGCCGAGTCATCGTAGGCGCGACCGGCAAAGGTCAGGCCCACCGGCATGCCGATATCCGCCATCACGCCCATTGGCACGGTGACGGTTGGCACGCCCAGATGGCGGATGGCGAGGTTGCCGTTGGCGACCCACACGCCGTTGCTCCAAGCGATATCGGCAGAGGCTTCGTTTACATCGGCATCCGCCGGGCCTACGTCAGCCACGGTCGGGAACAACACCGCGTCGAGCCCGAGCGTGTCCATCCAGTCTTCCAGGTCGATGCGGCGGGTTTGTTCCAGACCGCGCAGGCCGTCGGGGACCGTGCTGATCTCGTTCCACGGCGTGATACCGCGTTCGGCCATGCGCACGTATTCGTCCATGCCAGCGGCCAGGTCGTCCTCACGATTGGGCAGGGTGCCGGGGTCGTGGGGGAAGATCTTTGGCCCGTCCACATCCGCCAGGCGGTTGAGCGCCGGGTCGTTGTTGGCGCGCAGGAAATCATCGAAGGCCCAGGCCGACAGTTCCCACAGTTCATCGTGGAGGAACGCCTTGGAGACCAGGCCCCGGGTGAACACGGTGGGTGCGCCAGGGCGGTCGCCTTCGCAGTTGGACACCAGCGGGAAGTCCACGTCGATCACTTCGGCACCGGCCGCAACCAGCGCCTGGCGTGCGTCGTTCCACAGGTCGATCACGCTGGCGCGGGTGTTGATTTTCTGCCCGGTAGGGCCGCCGATGCCTGGCTTTTCACTGGTGCCGGCGTCGGGGTCGGCGTTGATGTACATGCGCGGCACGCCAAAGCGTTTGCCGACGAGGGATTCGGAACTCACGGCCAGTTCAGCGTAGGACGCCGGGCGCACCGAGGCGACGCTCGGGATCGGCACCCACGGCTGCAAACGCCACAGGTCGCCACGGGTGTCCGGGTCTTCGGCCACCACCACATCGAGCACTTCCAACAGGTCGGCCATGGTGCGGGCGTAAGGCACTACCACGTCCATGGTCGGTGTGAGCGGCCAGTTGCCGCGCACCGATATCACGCCACGGGACGGCGTGTAGGCACACAGGCCATTGTTGGACGCCGGGCCGCGTCCGCTGGACCAGGTTTCTTCGGCTACGCCAAACGCGGCAAAACTGGCGGCCGTCGCGGTGCCGGCGCCGTTGGACGAGCCGGAGGCAAACGGCGCCGTCAGGTAGCCGGCGTTATACGGGCTTTCCGCGCGGCCATACACACCTCGCTGCATGCCGCCATTGGCCATCGGCGGCATATTGGTCTTGCCCAGGCAGATGGCGCCGCCGCCGCGCAGGCGCTCGATGGTGAATGCATCGCGCTGGGCAACCAAGTGGGCAAACGCCGGGCTGCCGGAGGCGGCGGTCAGGCCCTTGACCAAGTAGCTGTCTTTGGCGGTGTAAGGAATGCCATCCAATGGCCCCAAGGTTTCGCCTTTGGCCCGGCGTGCATCGGACGCCTCGGCTTCTTTCAGGGCGTCGGGGTTGCGCACTACCACGGCGTTCAAGGCGGTGGCGGTCTGCGGGCCGTCGTAGGCGTCGATCCGCGCCAGGTAGGCCTTGACCAGTTCAACGGCCGTGGTCTGGCCGGATTCAAGCGCAGCGCGCAATTGGGCAATGGAGACTTCGGTAACTTGCATCACGTTTTTTTCGCCGCCTTCAAGTGGGGGTATGGCGGCAGTCTACGGACAGATATTTCACAAAACCAGCGCCGCATACTCCGCATAGGCGCCGCGCATCACCTGCCAGGTGGCCTCGTCCGCAGGAATCAGATGTTCGATCCGCAGGGAAGTAAGGGTGATGTCCTGGGGCATGCCAAACGTGGTGAAGGTGGACAAAAAGCTCAGTTCACCCTGGCGTGAGCGCACGCGGGTCAGTACCAGCGGCGGCATGTGTGCCGGCAGTTCGGTGTTGGCGGGAGTCGGCAGGCTTGCCAGCAGCGCGGCCAGTTCGGGATTGCTCAATGCCTCGCGAGTCGCACGCTGCCAGGCCAGGGTGCGGATCTCCTCGGCATTGATCAGGTGATCGCCCAGTCCGCCGGGTTGCAACAGC
Organism: Pseudomonas sp. NS1(2017); assembly: GCF_002269425.1. Lineage (NCBI taxonomy): Bacteria > Pseudomonadati > Pseudomonadota > Gammaproteobacteria > Pseudomonadales > Pseudomonadaceae > Pseudomonas > Pseudomonas sp. NS1(2017). Next base: position 5,081,564 of record NZ_CP022960.1, on the reverse strand, counting down.
GTGGTCAGCAAGTTCACGCCCTCAGTCGCATCCGCCCGGATGCCCACTAATTCAAACAACAGGCCGGTACTGGCATTCGCCGCCAGCACTTCCCACTGGCTTCCCAGCAGGATGGCAGGGGCTGGATTGTTGGCGTGCAGCACATGACTGACGGCCTCGCGGATTGCCGCCATGGCGGGCGAGGCGAGCGGGGTGGCGGCATAACGCGGCGCGTAGCCGGCGGCGAGGAATACGCGGTTGCACTGTTCCAGCGGTGCCTCCAGCGTGGTCAACAGGTTGTGTAACGTGGCGGGACTTGGCTTGGCCCGGCCGGTCTCGATGCAACTGAGGTGGCGCTGGGAAATGCCGGTGATCAGGGCCAGGTCGAGCTGGCTCAGCTTGGCCTGACGGCGCAATTGGCGCAGCTGTTCGCCGGCAGTAGCAGGGTTGTCCATGGCGGAATCATGACCTCCGAGGTCATTGCGAGGGGCCGAACCTTATCACTAACGTGGGGCCTCTATCACTCCAAGGAAGAACCCATGAACAGTCGCTTTATCGCCCTGGCCGGTTTGCTGGGATTCTCGCTCTACACCCTGGCGACGATGCTGACGGCCGAGCAGTCGCTGTTGGCCTTTGGCCGCGAATTGATGTCGCGGCCGGACACCGCGCAGGTGGTGATCGACCTGTATTTGATGGCGGTGCTGGCGTGTGTGTGGATGTACCGGGATGCGCGGCGGCGCGGGCGCTCGGTGGTTTCGCTGCTGCCGTATTTTGTGCTGACGGCGGTGTTTGTGTCGGTGGGGCCGTTGCTCTATCTGGTGGTAAATGGGGGGCGCGATGAGTGATCTTTTGCAGGTTTACGCGCTGTGTGTGCTGGTGCTGTGCCTGAAGATGTTTGCGATTTCCTGTTATCAGGGCTTTTTTCGCCTGAGGCTCAAGGCCTTTACCAACCCGGAGGATGCACGATGCTTCGACCGCGCCACTCATGCGCAGGAACTGCCTCAGGTCGTGAGAGCGGCCAAGGCGTGGAGGAATGACCTGGAGAACATCCCGCTGTTTTTTGTGTTGGGTGGGTTGTGCGTGGCGTTGGAGACTTCCCTGGTTACCACCTCCTGGCTGTTCGGCAGCTTCACCGTGGCGCGGGTGGTGCATACGGTGGCGTATTTGATGGGATGGCAACCCTGGCGCACGCTCGCTTATGGGGTGGGTGTGGTCTGCCTATTTGGTATGGGCTCTGTAGGAGCGAGCTTGCTCGCGAAAAACGTCAACGATAACGCGGGTTGCCTGAATGCACGCGTTGATCTTGCGTTCTTCGCGAGCAAGCTCGCTCCTACAGGGAGGTGTGTTGAGGTTCAAGGATTGAGGAAGGCCTGGTAATTCTCCTGGGTGATCTGCTGGTAAGGAATCGTCAGCTCAGCCGTGTATGGTTCCTTCTTCACCATCTTCACCGCCAGGTCAATCGAACCCACCGCCTGGCCTTTATTGTCCTGGTACACCGTCACCAGCAACTGGCCTTTCTTGACCGCGTCCAACCCCGCTGGGCCGCCATCGCTGCCGGCCACCAGGATGTCCTTGCCCGGCTGCATGCCTGCCTGGCTGATTGCCATGGCCGCGCCGATCGCCATTTCATCGGCATTCGCCGCCACCGCGTCGATTTTGCGCCCGGACACGATCCAGTTGTTCATCAAGTCGATTGCCTTGTTGCGCTGCCACTCGGCGGTCTGCTCCTCGACGATCTTGATGCCGGGAAACTCCTTGAGCACTGTCTTCACCCCCAGCGTGCGGTTGTGCGTGGCGTTGTTGGACAGCAGCCCGAGCATGATCGCCAGGTTGCCCTTGCCGCCCATTTTTTCGGCCAGGTAGCGCATCTGGATTTCACCGGCCTTGACCTCATCCGAGCCCACGTAGCCCACACCCGGTGGCAACTGCTGGGCATCCGGGCGGCGGTTGACGTAGACCAGCGGGGTCTGGGCTTGCTGGGCATTGGCGGTCATTTTTTGCGTGGCCGCCGTGTCCACCGGGTTGACGATAATCGCGTCCATGCCCTGGGCCGTGAAGTTCTGCACCTGGTTGAGCTGGCGCACCACATCGCCCTGGGCGTCTTCGAATTGCAGGGTCACGCCGGGCAGTGCCTTGGCGTGGGCGGCCATGTAGTCACGCATCTGCGCGAGGAAGACATCGTCGACCTGGGCGATGCTCACGCCGATACGGATATCGGCCAGGGCCCAGGGGCTGATTGCCAGGGTAAAGAGTGCTGCAAGGAGTTGCTTCTTCATGGTGGTGCTCCGTTCTTCTTGTTGTTGTTAAAACAGAGGGTTCACGCTTGGCGTTTGGCCCGCATCTGCGCCACGGCAGCGGCAAAGTCCGAGAGCGGCCAGCGTTCGTCGAGGGCTTGCTGCATCAACTGCTGCCCGGTTTGCGGGGCCAGGCCCTTTAAAGGTGGGTCGGTGTCCAGGTTGGTGGGGAAGGAATAGCCGTCGGCGGTACAGGCAATCACCGCCTCCACGGCCTGGGCATCCAACGCGGTGTTATCGAGCAGGGCTGGGTACACCGCAAGCATCATGCGATCGCGGTCGAGGGCTTCCATGGGCTTGCCGAATGCCGAGGAGATTTGCAGCAGGTTGGCCATGCGCTGGCGGTCTGGGGTGCGGTTGGTGCCAGCGGCATGGAACAGCGCCGGGTTGAAGAACAACAGGTCGCCCTTGTTCAGCGGCAGTTGCACGGCGTGTTGCTGGAAGTAGTCGATGAACTCTGGGCGCCGCCACGCCAGATAACCCAGGGTGTATTGCTGGGAAAACGGCAGCAACTGCGTCGGGCCGGTTTCCAGCGGCATGTCCGAGTGCGCCACCGCGCCTTGCAGTGTCAGGTGCTGGGACAGCAGGTGCAGGGGCAGGGGAAAGCGCTCCACCACGTCATTGGTCTGGAACCCCAAGTGGTAATCGCGGTGGGGTTGCTGCGCCTGGCCGCCGGGATGCACCACGTTGACCTGGGCGGTCACCTGATAGCTCGGGCCAAGCCAAGCCTCGGCAATCAAGCCCAGCAGCGGGTTGGCGTAGTACTCGACAAAGGAGGCGGGCGACTCCAGCGCGGCTTTCTGCAACGAATTCCAGATGCGCCCATTGCTGCCGGCTTTGGCGAAGTGGTCGGCGGCCACCCCTTGCGCGGCCTCGTTGTCGAAAATCGCTTCGAACACCTGGCTGTGACGGTCCACCACTTCCAGGTCTTCATAAGCGCTGCGCACCACCATCACCCCAGGCCCGTCACGGAACAGGCGGTGCAGTTCGTTCATCGCGGTCACACGGTCAGCATTGCGCAGGGTCTGGGCCTGATAGATCGGCACATTGTTCAGCACTTGCGCGCACAACGGGTAATCCTCGGGATTGACCTGTTGCGCGCAAAGCTCGCTGAAATCCGCCAGGCGCACGGCCTGTTCAGTCACGAACACCGACATCACACACCTCCCAGCGCCTGGTTGGGTTGCGGGCTGCCGCCGTCGGTGCAACCGACCACGCCTTGTTCCAGGTCGATCACCGAACCGGTCATCATCCCCGACTCGCGGGACAGCAGGAATGCCACGCTACGCGCCACTTCGTCAGGCTTGAGCAGGCGCCCAAACGGTTGTGCGCGTTCGGCCTTCTCCAGCCAGCCATCCTGGGCGCCGTGGTACTGGCGCTGGATGTCATCTTCATGGGGCGTGTCCATCCAGCCGATATTCAAGCCATTCACGCGGATGCGGTTACGCAGCGCGCTGAACGCCACGTTCTTGGTGAGGATCGCTAGCGCGCCCTTGGACGCCGCATAGGCGCTGAGAAAGGATTGCCCGCCATGCCCGGTGACGCTCTGGATATTCACCACCGCACCTTCCACACCGTTGCTGATCATCAGCTTCAGCGCTTCCTGCATCAGGAAGAACGGTGCCCGCACATTCACCGCCATCAGTCGATCAAACAGCTCCGGCGAGGTGTCCAGAATGGTGCCGCGGTCCGACATCCCGGCGCAGTTCACCAGCCCATGCAAGGTGCCGAAGTGGGTGCGCGCCGCGTCGATGATCGCCCGGCAGTCCTCGACGTTTTCCAGGTCGGCCTCGACAAAAAACGCCTGGCAATCCAGCTGTGCCAGCAGCCGTACCTGCTCTTCGCCTTGGGCGCGACGGCGTCCGCAGATGATCAAGCCGGCGGCGCCGCGCTCGGCGAGGGTACGCGCCACCGCTGCACCGAGGCCCTGGGTGCTGCCGGTGACGACAAAATATTGGCCGCTGAACGACGTGGCGAGATCGGTGTTAGGCATGCAGTTCTCCAGGATTTTTTGTTGTTGTTCATCGCCTGGCTCGACGCCGGGCAAAACTGAGACTAGCATTGCGAAACCTCAGTAACGCCCAAAAAAGACCTCAAAAACACCTCAGGCGAAACCCCATGCTCGAACGCGCCAAACACTTCTCCATCAAGCAACTCGCCACCCAGGCCGGGGTGAGCAAGGCCACGGTCGACCGTGTGCTGCACCAGCGCGGCAGCGTGCACGCCCAGACCCGGCGGCGTATCGAGCAGGCGCTGGATGAGTTGGAGTCCCAGGAGAAAAACGGCCTGGCGGTGGGGCGCACCTTCCATGTCGACGTGATCATGCACACGCCCAAGCGCTTCAGCGCAGCGGTGCAGGCGGCGATTACCGCGCAACTGGGCAGCCTGGCGCCGTTCCGGATCGCCCCGCGTTTTCACCTGTTCGAAGAGATCGAGCCCCAGGCCATGCACGACCAGTTGCTGCGCTGCCTGGACACCGGCAGCCAGGGCGTGGTGCTCAAGGCGGCGGATGAGCCGGCGGTAAACCTGGCGGTCAAGCAACTGATCGCGGCGGGTATTCCGGTGGTGACGTTGGTCACGGACCTGCCGCAAAGCGAGCGCATCGGCTACGTCGGCATGGACAACCGCACTGCCGGCCAGACCGCCGCCTATCTGATGTCACGCTGGCTGCCGGCGCAGCCCCAGGATGTGGCGGTGGTGATCGGCAGCGAGCTGTTCCGTGGCGAGGAAGAACGTGAGATGGGCTTTCGTGCCTGGCTGCGCGGGCGTGCCGCGCACTTGCGGGTGCTGGATGTCAGCGGCGGCTATGGGGTTTACGACCGCACCTTTGAGCGGGTGACCGAGGCGCTGCAACAGCATCCCGAATTGAAGGCGGTGTACAGCGTCGGCGGCGGCAACCGCGCGATTGTCGATGCTTTTGCCGCCCAGGATCGGCCGCTGGAGGTCTTTATTGGCCACGACCTCGACGAAGAAAACCGCCAACTGCTGCGCGAAGAGAAAGTCGCGGCGATCATCGATCACAACCTGCAGATCGATGCGCGGCACCTGTTCCTGCACATCTTGCAGTACCACCGGCTATGGAAGGCCGGGCCGATTGCGCCCTCCCAGGTGCAGATCGTCACACCGTTCAACCTGCCGGATTAAGTACTCCCTCAATAACAACATCAGGAGTTCGACCATGCTGAGAATCGCCGTTCTGGGTGCCGGGCGCATCGCCAAGATCCACGCCGCCAACGTCGCTGCCCACCCCCATGCCACGCTGGTGCTGGTGGCTGACCCCTGGCGCGAAGGCGTCGATGCGCTGAGCACACAATTGGGTTGCGAGGCCGCCTACGATTGCGCCGCCGTGCTGACCCGAAAAGACATCGACGCGGTGGTGATCGGTACGCCTACCGACACGCACATCGACTTGCTCCTGGCGGCGGTGGCCACAGGCAAGGCGGTGCTCTGCGAAAAGCCCATCGACCTGGATATCGCCAAGGCCCGCAGCGCCGCCCAGGTCGTGGAGCGCCAAGGCGGCAAGGTGATGCTCGGCTTCAACCGCCGCTTTGACCCCGACATGCTGCGCCTGCGCCAAGCCCTCGATGCCGGGCAGATCGGCGCGGTGCGCCAGGTCATCATCACCAGCCGCGACCCCGGCCTGGCGCCACGTGACTACCTGGCCCACTCCGGCGGCATCCTGCGCGACATGACCATCCACGACTTCGATACCGCCCGCCACCTGCTCGGCGAAGAACCAGTGGAAGTCAGCGCCATCGCCAGCCGTCTGGTGGACCCGAGCCTGGCCGAAATCGACGATTACGATAGCGTAATGGTGCTGCTGCGCACTGCCTCCGGCAAGCAATGCCACATCAACTGCTGCCGCCAGGCGGTGTACGGCTACGACCAGCGCGTGGAAGTGTCCGGCGCCCATGGCGTATTGCTCACCGACAACCACCGCCCGAGCACCTTGCGCCATTGGAGCGCCGAACACACCGAAGCGCTGGAGCCGTTGCAGCATTTTTTCCTGGAGCGCTATGCGGATGCGTATCGCAATGAGCTGACGCAGTTCATCGATGCGCTGAACAGCGGCAAGGCACTGCCCACCAGCATGCGCGATGGGCTGTATGCCTTGCATTTGGCGGACTGTGCGTTGGAGTCGGTGAAGACCGGGCGCAGTGTGGCGGTCAGTTACGACCTCTAGCCGTAGGAACTGGCGCCGGTCCGGTCGACCAGGCGAATGCTGTCGCGCCCGCCACGCTTGGATTCATACAGCGTGGTATCACCTTGCTCGATCAACGCCGTGAGGCTTGGTGGCGGCTGGTCGAACAGGTTGGCACCGATACTCAGGGTCACCGGTGCTGGCGTGGTGAAGGATTGCGAGGCCAGTTGATGAAACTGGTCGCGCAGGCTGCTGCCCAGTTCGACGATCTGTTCGGTGGACGCCGGGTTCAGCAGGATCACGAATTCATCCCCACCCAGGCGTGCGGCCAACGCGCCTTGGGGCACCACGCTGCGAATCATCTCGCTCAAGGCGATCAGCAAACGGTCGCCGGCGGTGTGGCCGTAAAGGTCGTTGACCGACTTGAAATTGTCGATGTCGATCAGCAGCAACGCGCCGGGTTGCGCCGGCGACACCTGGGCCAGCAGGCGCGGTGCGCGCAGGTCGAGCGCGCGACGGTTGTACAGGGCGGTCAATGGGTCGCGGGCGGCGAGGCGGGCGATCTGTTGTTCGCGGCGGTAGCGTTCGGAGCCGGTCATCGACAGTGCAATCAGCATGATCGCCATGGCGCCTTCCACCAAGGAAATCTGGATGATCTCACCCTTGAAGGCGGCGAGGTCGATCAAGGTGCCGGGGATCAGCACCGACAGCGCCTTGGCCACATAGAACGCGCCATGGATCAACAGCACATAACGCAACTGCACCGCGCCGATGCTCAGGGATTTGCCATGGGGCCGCAGCAAAAAGCTGGCGCGCAGGGTTGGCAACGCCACCAGCAGCGACTGCACCGCCAGCATGGCTTTGGACCAGGAAGGGTCGGCCGGCAGCATCAACATACCCAGCCAGACCACCAGCATCAGCAGCCACAGCAGCGACAGCCGCGTTTGGGTGAACCGCGCCACGCCCAGCAAAAACAGGAAGTGTGCGGTGACCAGCAAGCCGTTGGCGAACCAGATGCCAATCGTCAGGTAACCATTGAGGCGCAGCAGGGCCAGGGTGGAACCGACGGTGATGGTGGCGAAACCGGCGCTCCAGCACAGCAGCGAAGGTTCGCGCACGCTGCGCCATTCAACGGCCAGGTACAGGGCGGCAGCGGCTGCCAGGGCAACGGTGAGTGCCAAAATCGTAGGAGGGTCGAGCGTCATGTCTTGCCGGGTCTGCCTGGTGTGCGTTTAGAACCGGGATTGTAAGCGCACACGCAGGTTTTTCAGAGCATTCCGTGTGATGGCACACGGCCAGGCGATGATCGGCAGGTCAGGCGCCCTTGGTCGAGGGCAGTAAGATCGTCAGGATGCCCACCAGCGGCAGGAACGAACACAGCTTGTAGACGTACTCGATACCGTGGGTATCCGCGAGCAAACCGAGCAACGCTGCGCCAATCCCGCTGAACCCGAACATCAGGCCGAAGAAGATCCCGGCGATCATGCCCACGTTACCCGGCACCAGTTCCTGGGCGTACACCACGATGGCCGAGAAGGCCGACGCGATGATGAACCCGATCACCACGCTCAACACTGCTGTCCAGAACAGGTCGACGTAGGGCAGGGCCAGGGTGAACGGCGCGGCACCCAGGATGGAGAACCAGATGACTTTCTTGCGCCCGATCTTGTCGCCGATCGGACCACCCGCGAAGGTGCCGACGGCCACGGCGCCGAGGAACAGGAACAGGTACATCTGCGAGCTTGCGACCGACAACTGGAACTTCTCGATCAGGTAGAACGTGAAGTAGCTGGTCAGGCTGGTCATGTACCAGTATTTGGAGAACACCAGCACGGCCAGCACCACCAGGGCAAAAGTCACGCGGCCTTTGGACAAACCGTGGGTGGCTTTGCCGCCTTGCTTGAGCTTGAACAGGTTGAGGTGGTGGCGATACCAGCGGCTCAGACCGTAGAGCACCAGGATGGCGAACACGGCAAACAGCCCAAACCAGGCGATATGACTCTGGCCGTAAGGAATGATGATTGCGGCCGCCAGCAAGGGGCCGAAAGCGCTACCGGTGTTGCCGCCGACCTGGAAGGTCGATTGCGCCAGGCCGTAGCGACCGCCCGAAGCCAAGCGAGCGACGCGGGAGGTTTCCGGGTGGAAGGTCGATGAGCCGACGCCCACCAGGCCCGCCGCCAGCAGGATTGCCGGGAAGGTGCCGACAAACGCCAGCATCAGAATGCCGATCAAGGTGCAGACCATGCCCGCCGGCAACAGCCACGGCTTGGGATGACGGTCGGTGTGATAGCCGATCCACGGTTGCAGCAGGGATGCAGTCAGCTGGAACGTCAGGGTGATCAGGCCCACCTGGGTGAACGATAGGCCGTAGTTGGCCTTGAGCATCGGGTAGATCGACGGCAGCACAGCCTGGATCAGGTCATTGATCAAATGCGCCAGGGCGCAGGCGCCGAGGACGCGCATGACCAAAGGGCTGGCTTGGGGTGTCGTGGTAGCAGCGGCGGGTGACGCGGTGAGGGTCGACATGCAGGCATTCCATACAAGGCAGCTAATCAGAGGCGGCAACTTCTTAAGGTCGCCATCCATTACAAAATGATTCGGCGTTCATGCTAGATTCGTCAGGAATGCCTGTCTCGCGTAATTCGGGCGACAACCATCGCAAAAAGGGCGAAATGATCAAACCACTGAACGAATTCCTCCAGGAAATCAACGAAGGCGCCTGGGCGGTCATCAGTTCCGCCACGGATTACCCGGAAAATTGGGTGATCCCCGACCACAGCCACGAAAAGCACCAACTGCTCTACGCCATCGAAGGCGTGATGGTGGTGTACTCGGCGCTCAACCAATGGACGGTGCCGCCCAATCGCGGGATCTGGATGCCCGCCGGGCAGGTGCATTCCCTGCGGTGCGTGGGCACCCTGAAAATGCGCAGCGTGTTTGTGCGCCCGGATCGCTTCCCGAACATGCCGGGCGAGCCGAAGACGGTGAGCATTTCGCCGTTGTTGAGTGAGTTGATCAAGGCCTCGGTGAGCCTGAAACCGCCCTACGCCGAGGACTCGCGGGATGCGCGGATCATGCACCTGATCCTCGACGAACTGGCCATCCTGCCGGCCTTGCCACTTTCTTTACCGCAGCCTGCCGACCCGCGCTTGCAGCGCATCTGCCTCGCGTTGCAGGAAGAACCCGGCGACGCCTCCACGGTGGCGCACTGGAGCGAGCGCTTGAACCTGGACCAGAAAACCATCCAGCGCCTGTTTCGCAAGGAAACCGGCATGACCTTCGGCCAGTGGCGCCAGCAGGCACGGCTGCTGCTGGCCTTGGAGAGGATTGCGGTGGGGGAGAAGGTGATCGATATCGCCCTGGAGCTGGGTTATGAAAGCCCGAGCGCCTTTACCAGCATGTTCAAGAAACAGTTTGGCAAGACGCCGAGTCATTTTTTCAGATAGCGCCGTGCGTGGCAGGGGTGTGCAGGCCCAGCAGGTCGTTGAAGCCATCGACGTCCAGCGGTGGGCTGAGGAAATAGCCCTGGCCCTCTTCACACGCCACGCTCTTGAGCAATGCAAGGTGCTCGGCGGTTTCGATGCCTTCGGCGGTCACCGTCAGGGCCAATGCCCGGCCCAGGCCGACAATCGCCTGGATGATCGCCTTGTCGTCAGCGCTTTCTTCCAGGCGGGTCAGGAAGCTGCGGTCGATCTTCAAGCCATCGAAGGGGAACGCCCGCAGGTAGCTCAACGAGGAATAGCCGGTGCCGAAGTCATCCATGGCGATGCGCAGGCCCAAGTGCTTGAGCGTGTGCATGACCTCAAGTGCCCCGCTGGTATCATCGAGCATGACGCTTTCGGTGATTTCCAGTTCCACCCGGGCCGGGTCGATACCGGAGCTCGTCAACGCCTGGCGTGTGCGCTCCACCAGGTTGCCGCGTTTGAACTCGGAGGGTGACAGGTTCACCGATACAAACAGATGCTCCGGCCATTGGGCGGCACGCGTGCAGGCGGTTTCGAGTACCCAGTCGCTCAAGGCCAGAATCAGCCCGGACTCCTCGGCAATCGGGATAAAGGTGTCTGGCGCGATCAACCCACGCACCGGATGCTGCCAGCGCACCAGGGCTTCGGCGCCAACCATCTGCCCGTCGGCGATGCGATAGCGCGGCTGGAAATGCAAGCGCAGCTCGCCGTGCTTGATCCCATAGCGCAGGTCGCTCTCCAGGCGTCGACGTTCGATGATCCGTGCGTTCATGTCGCCGGAGTAGAAGCGCCAGGTATTGCGGCCCGCAGCCTTGGCCTCGTACAGGGCAATGTCAGCGTAGCGCAGCAGCTCCGCGGCCTCGTGGGCATCGTTGGGGGCGATGGCGATACCGATGCTGGCGCTGACAAACACCTCTTGTTCGTCGATTCTGATGGTGCGCTCGATGGATTCGATCAGTCGCTTGCACAGGGCTTCGACTTCATCCTGCGTGCCGGCATCGGTCAGGATCAGAACAAATTCATCACCGCCGATACGCGCGACCAGGTCGCCATGGCGTACGCAGTCGGCCAATCGGGACGACACTTCGTTGAGCACCCGATCACCGGCAGCGTGCCCGAGCAGGTCATTGACCGGCTTGAAGCGATCGAGGTCCAGGCTGAGCATCACCAGCGGCTGCTCTGAGGTAGGCATGGCCTTGAACTTGCCTTCCAGGAACGCTTGCAGGCGTGTGCGATTGGGCAGCCCGGTCAGGGCGTCGTGTTGGGACAAGAACTCGATGCGTCGACGGGCTTCGACCTCTTCCGTCACATCGGTGGCGGTGCCGCGAAACCCGCCACAGGGCATCTGCCGCGCGGACAGCCGCGTGCTGCGCTCCAACCCCAGCGCATCGACGTAACGACACTGCACGCTGATGTCCGGGCGACGTCCGGGTGTGCTCAGCCACTGGGACAGCTGGCCGCTTTCGGTCTCCAGCAAGTCGTTTATCGCGGCGCCGATCCAGGCGTTGCGTACCAGCCCGGTGACGCCTTCAAAGCGTTCCGACAGGTAGGTGAAGCGCCAGTCGGCGTCGATTTCCCAGACCCAATCGGAACTGGCCTCGACCACATCGCGAAAGCGGGCTTCGCTGGTGGCTAGGGCCCTCTGGCTGTTCTGCAGCGACGTATGGCTGGCATCCAGGGCCAACGCGGCGGCGGTGGTGCGGCGCGAAATGACCCAGGTCATCAAGCACACCAGCAATGCCGCCAGACCCAGCAGGGGCAGGCCGACCCCCATCAAACGCAAGCCTGGGCGGGCCGGTTCCCAGTGCAGGCTGCCCGCTGCGCCATTGTCGCCGAGGGGGAAGAGCAAGGTCTTGCCGATTTCATCGGGGGTGGCAATGTGCAGTTTGTCCACGCCGAACTCATCGCCGATCACCGCCAGTTTGGCGCTGTCGAGGATGTCGACGAAGATCAGCACCGATGCCGGTCGGCCGTCGGGCAACACCGTGGGGTCGGTACCGGGGGTGATGGCGGCGGCGGCCACCAGTGCAGGGCTGGCACGTACGTTGATAAAGGCCGTGGTGGGCGTTTCATCCTCGGCGCCCGCGCGAGCCTGCTCGAGAATCTCGGTGATGGGCCCGCCGAGCCACTGGGTGAGTTCGACGCTCTGCAACTGGCCGTCCACCACGGCATAGACCGTGCGGTTGGCGTCGTCGACCACAAACAGGCCTTGAAAGCCAAAGTCATCGAACAAGGTGGCGCCGATATTGCCACGGGCAAAGGCCCAATCGGTGTCGACCGTCATATGCAAATGTTTGTAGGCGTCGCTCCAGAAGGCGTAGTCCTTGACCGTTACGCGCAAGGATTTTTCCAGCGACTGCACGGCTTTACGGGTATAGAACGCACTTTCAACCTGCTCGGAGCGGTCCAGTTCATGGGCGAGGTAGACCAGAGAATAGGCCGCGGCGGCAAACACCACGGCCAGCAAGGCCATGAAGCGCAGAAGCGAGGTGCGCGCCAGGGAGAGGCTGGTGCGATCGGAGAGCGAGCGGACGATGGGAGCGAGAGTATTCGGCATTGTTTCCCGCAGGGCGTCACTGCAAGTCAGGGGTATCTCGTGTTATCGGCCGCGCGGGTCAGAAAATGAGGGCTTATGTATCGCCGGTCGTCGTCAAGTTTGCATAGAAAATACAGCCGATCAGCCGTGCAAACAGGCTCAGGGTTTCCGGCAGGTTGGGGTCGTCGAACAGCATTGCCCGTGAGTCCAGCGCGCACAGCGCACCGTACAAACGCCCGTCAGGCAGGAAGATTGGCGCACCGGCGTAGCTTTCGATCTCGTATTGCTTGACCACTGGGCGCGTGGCAAAACGGCCGTTCTTGCTGATCTCGGGAATGAACAGCGCCTGGGGGTTGATGCAGAACTCGCTGCACAGGGTGGTTTCCAGGTCGAGTACATCGTGGACGTTGATGCCCATTTGCAGCGGGTCGTAGACCGAGCACACCACCCATTCCAGGTCGGTGAACTTGGCGATACCTGCGAAGCGCATGCCGGTGAGGCGGGTGACCAGGTGCAGGATGCTGGTGGTGGCTTCGATTTCGGCGATGGCAGCGCGCTCATCTGCGCTGAGTAACGAGGCTGCGGTGACGCTTGGAACCATGCGTGAACACTCCTATGGCGTGGCGGCGTTGGCCGCCACGCAGGGTCAGGGTTTAGTTGATACGGGGATGCTGCTCGACCAGGTTCTTGCGCTTGGCTTCCAGTTCGGCAATTTCGGCATCGATGTCTTCGATCTTCTGCTCGATATTGTCGTGATGCTCTTGCAGCAGTTCCTTGGCTTCTTCCATGTCCGAAGCGGCCGGCGCTGCGCCGCGCAGTGGCTTGTTGGCGGTTTCCTTCATGGTCAGGCCGGTGATCAGGCCGACCACGGCAAACACCATCAGGTAGTAGGCAGGCATAAACAGGTCGTTGGTGCTTTCCACCAGCCAGGCCACGGCGGTCGGGGTTACGCCGGCGATCAGTACCGACACGTTGAACGCACTGGCCAACGCGCTGTAGCGCAGATGCGTCGGGAACATTGCCGGCAGGGTCGAAGCCATCACGCCGATGAAGAAGTTGAGGATCACGGCGAGGATCAGCAAGCCTGCGAAGATCAGGCCGATCTTGCCGCTGGTGATCAGCATGAACGCCGGGATGGACAGGAACAGCAGGCCGATACTGCCAGCGATGATGAAGGGCTTGCGGCCGATCTTGTCGCTGATGAAACCAATGAACGGCTGCACGAACAGCATGCCGACCATGATCGCGATGATGATCAGCACACCGCTGTTTTCTTTGTAGTGCAAGTTGTGCGACAGGTAGCTCGGCATGTAGGTGAGCAACATGTAGTAGGTCACGTTGGTCGCCGCCACGATGCCGATGCAGGTCAGCAGGCTGCGCCAGTGCTTGGTCGCCACTTCCTTGAACGAGACTTTGGGGCCGTGGGTCAGGCCTTCGCGGTCGCCTTGTTCCATTTTGTCCATGTGCTGCTGGAAGGCCGGGGTCTCTTCCAACGCATGACGCAGGTACAGGCCGATAATGCCCAGGGGCAGGGCGAGGAAGAACGGCAGGCGCCAGCCCCATGACTCAAAGTCGGCTTCGCCCAATATGCTTGAGATCAGCACGACAACGCCCGCGCCCAGCACGAAACCGGCGATGGAGCCGAAGTCCAGCCAACTGCCGAGGAAGCCGCGTTTGCGGTCCGGCGCATACTCGGCGACGAAGATCGACGCGCCGGTGTATTCACCGCCCACCGAGAAACCCTGGGCCATTTTGCACAGCAACAGCAAAATCGGCGCCCAGATGCCAATCGAGGCGTAGGAGGGGATCAGGCCGATGGCAAAAGTGCTCAGCGACATGATCACGATGGTCGCGGCGAGAACCTTTTGCCGTCCGTATTTATCGCCCAGTGCGCCGAAGAACAGACCACCCAGGGGACGGATCAGGAACGGCACCGAGAACGTGCCGAGTGCAGCGATCATTTGTACGCTGGGCGAGGCGTCGGGGAAGAACACCTTGCCGAGCACATAGGCGACAAAACCGTAGACGCCAAAGTCGAACCATTCCATGGCGTTACCCAGGGCGGCGGCGGTGATTGCCTTGCGCACCTTGGTGTCGTCGACGATGGTGATGTCTTTCAATCCGATGGGCTTGACGCTTTTCTTACGTAATTTCATGCGGGGCACTCTAAAGCAGAACAGGGGAGGTGCCATCGTTGCGATGGCACCGCTCTGTCAGTTCAGATACAAGCGGACATGAAATAATTCACCTCTATTTGCGTTTTTTTGCACATGCATTGAACTTCACAGGTTTACTCAGGAGAAAACCGAATGCCCGCTGCCGCCCCCCGCCTGACCTACCGACCGCCACAACCGAGTGACGTGCAGCGATTGTTCGCGATCTACGGCGATCCGCAGACCAACCTGTTCAACCCCGCCGGCCCCATGGCCAGCCTGCAGGCTGCACAACGCGTGCTCGATCACTGGATCGAACAGTGGGCTACCCAAGGCTATGGCTGGTGGGCGATTGCACGCGTCGAAGCACCGGATTACATCATTGGCTTTGGTGGCATCGCGCCGATGGACTACCTGACCGATAGACGCATCAACCTGGGTTACCGGTTTGCGGTGCAAGCCTGGGGGCAGGGCTACGCCACCGAGTTGGGCCGTGACGCATTAAAGCTGGCCTTCGAAACACTCGGCTTGCCCGAAGTGTTCGGGTTGGTACGGCCGGATCACGCGGCCTCCATCCGCGTGCTGGAAAAGATCGGCATGCTGCCTTACGGTACGCTCGACGATGTGCCGGGTAAGGCACCTAGCTTGGTACTACGCGTTCGTCATCCTACAACTGCTTTTGCCTGACATTTCACATACCCGCGCAATACCTCGATAAACGGCAATCTTTCAGATTGACAGCGTTCTGGCGTCCCGATATAAAAGTGACAGTTGTACGACGACATATGACGTTACATATGTCCTACCTAACAAAAATAAAAAGTGATGCCATGAACTTGAACGAGCCCATCAACGCACACCGCGTTGGCCAAGCGGTAGGCAACTATCGCTGGACCATCTGCGCGATGCTGTTTTTCGCGACCACCGTCAATTACCTCGATCGCCAGGTGCTCAGCTTGCTGGCGCCGCAGCTCTCTACGCAATTTGGCTGGAGCAACACCGACTACGCAAACATTGCGGCAGTCTTCCAGTTTGTCTACGCGATCTCCATGCTGTTTGCCGGGCGTTTTGTCGACAAGATCGGCACCAAGGCGGCCTATATAGTGGCGATTGGCATCTGGTCCACGGGCGCCATCATGCATGCGTTCTCGGTGCCCATGGGCGAGGGCATCGCGGCCATCAGCGGTGCAATTGGCCTGGCGGTGATTCCGGTGTCGATTGCCGGTTTCATGCTCTCGCGTGCGGTATTGGCGATTGGCGAGGCGGGCAACTTCCCGATTGCGATCAAGGCGACCGCCGAATACTTCCCGAAGAAAGAGCGCTCGCTGGCCACCGGTATTTTCAACTCCGGCGCCAACGTGGGTGCGATCCTGGCGCCGATCTGCGTGCCGTTGATTGCCGGTTTGTGGGGGTGGGAAGCGGCGTTTATCGTGATTGGCGGGTTGGGTTTCGTGTGGGTAGCGGTGTGGATCGCGCTCTACAAGAAACCGGAGGAGCAAAAACGCCTGTCGCCTGAAGAATTGGCGTATATCCGCAGCGACCAGACCGTGCAGCCTTTCACCCCTGCACCTGCTGGCGCCGTGGAGAAGAAAGTTTCGTGGTTCAAGCTGCTCACTTATCGCCAGACCTGGGCGTTTGCCTTCGGCAAGTTCATGACCGATGGCGTGTGGTGGTTCTTCCTGTTCTGGTTGCCCACCTACCTGTCGGCGCAATACGGCATGAAAGGCGCCGATATCGTCATGCCGCTGGCGGTGCTGTACAGCATGACCATGGTCGGCAGTATCGGCGGTGGCTGGTTCCCCAGCTACTTCATGGCACGCGGCGATGCGCCCTACGATGGCCGCATGAAAGCCATGCTGGTGATCGCGCTGTTCCCGCTGGTGGTGTTGCTGGCGCAGCCATTGGGCTATATCAGCTTCTGGGTGCCGGTATTGCTGATCGGCGTGGGCGCCTCGGCGCACCAGGCGTGGTCATGCAACATCTTCACCACCGTGTCGGACATGTTCCCGCAGAAAACCGTGGCCTCGGTGGTCGGTATCGGCGGCATGGCCGGCGGCCTGGGGGGCGTGGTCATGACCAAGATCGGCGGTTGGGTGTTCGACTACTACAAGTCCGTCGGCGACATCCACACCGGCTACATGATCATGTTCGCCATCTGCGCACTGGCCTACCTGGTGGCCTGGAGCGTGATGAAGACGTTGGTGCCGCGTCACAAGGAAATCACTGACCTGTAAGGTCTTATGTCCCGCGCCGCAACGGCGCGGGACCGCTTTACAGCATGAGCGCCCAGGTCTGGCTGACCAGGGATTTGCCGAAGCTGTCTATCGTCTCTTCCTCGACCAACGCGAACCCGGCCTTCTGATAGAGCTTGCGTGCATCGCCGAGGATGTCCACCGTCCACAGTTGCATGCGTTGGTAGCCGACCTGCCGGGCAAAGCGCACACACTCATCCACCAGCCGTTGGCCGATGCCCATGCCGCGCGCACTGGCGTCCACGTAGAGCATGCGCAGCTGGGCTGTGGTTTCGCCGTGGCGGATGACGAACACCGAGCCCACCACTTCGCCGTCCTTTTCCGCGATCCAGCAACGCTCGCAGGTTGGATCAAACGCCCTCAGGTACTTGGCGACCGTCTCCGCCACCAGCGCTTCAAATTCCCAGTTCCAGCCATATTCACGGGCATACAACGCGGCCTGTTGTTGCACTACCACGCCCATGTCGCCTGGCTGTGGATCGCGCAGCAAGTAGGTTGGCGCGGTGCCTTGCAACAGCGCTTGGATGCGTTTCATGGCGCCGGTGAGGTGCCGCTGGTGTTGTTCGGGCAGGCTGTCGAGCAGGGCGATGACTTCGCTTTGGGTCTGCTGTTCCAGGGGCGCCAGCACTGCACGGCCATGGTCGGTGAGGTGCAGTTGCACTGCGCGGGCGTCGGTGGCGGAGCGGACTTTCTGGATCAGGCCCTTCTTTTCGAAACCACTGGTCAATCGGCTCAGGTAGCCCGCGTCGAGGCTGAGCATCTGGCACAGGTCGGCGCTGGTGAGATCACCACGGGTAGACAGTTCGTACATCACGCGGATTTCGGTGAGCGAATAGTCGCTCTGCAGCAGGTGTTCCTGCAGCACGCCGATCTGGTGGGTGTAGAAGCGATTGAAGCCGCGCACGATGCCGGCGCGTTCGACAAGCAGGGGAGTGGACATGCGGGAATGCTCGAATGGTTGCCTGAAGCAATTATATTGTTGCTTTAGGCAACCATGTCAAACATTTTGCTTAGCGGTTACGCGTCACCCGCCAAAGGGTATTGGCCAGGTCATCGGCAATGATCAGCGCACCTTTGGGGTCCACCGTTACACCGACAGGGCGCCCACGGGTCTTGCCGTCATCACCGCGAAAACCCGTCGCAAAGTCGATCGGCTCACCGGACGGCTTGCCATTACTGAACGGCACGAAGATCACCTTGTAGCCCACCGGGTTGTCGCGGTTCCAACTGCCGTGCTCACCGACAAACACGCCGTCAGCGAACTGCTCGCCCATTTCGGGGATGGAGAAGTCCACGCCGAGCGCTGCCACATGGGAGCCCAGGCTGTAATCCGGCTTGATCGCGGCGGCGACCTTGGCCGGGTTCTGCGGTTGGGCGCGCGGGTCGACATTCTGGCCCCAGTAGCTGTACGGCCAGCCGTAGAACGCGCCTTCACGCACCGAGGTCAGGTAGTCCGGCACCAGGTCGGGACCCAGTTCGTCGCGTTCGTTGACCACGGTCCAGAGTTGCCCGGTGTCCGGCTGGATCGTCAGTGCCGTCGGGTTGCGCAGGCCTGTTGCATACGGCTTGTGCGCGCCAGTGGCGGCGTCGATCTGCCAGACCATTGCGCGGTCGATCTCCACTTCCATGCCACGCTCGGTGACGTTGCTGTTGGAGCCGATGCCCACGTAAAGCTGGCTGCCGTCGGCACTCACCGCCAGGGATTTGGTCCAGTGGTGGTTGATCTGTGCCGGCAGGTCGGTGACCTTGGTGGGCGGGCCAGCGGCCTTGGTCTGGCCGTCGGCGTAGTCGAAGCTCACCAGCGCATCCTGGTTGGCCACGTAGAGCTTGCCGTTGGCAAACGCCAGGCCGTACGGCGCGTTGAGGTTTTCGGCGAACACCGTCTTGAGTTCATAGGTGCCGTCACCGTCGGCGTCACGCAGCAAGGTCAGGCGGTTGCCGCCCTTGACCTTGGTATTGCCCTCGGCCTTGATCAGGCTGGCGATCACATCCTTGGGCTTGAGCTTGGCCGCGCTGCCGCCACGGCCTTCGGCGACGAGGATGTCACCGTTGGGCAGCACCAGAGTCTGACGCGGGATCGCGAGGTCAGTGGCAATCGCCGTGACGCTGTAGCCTTGCGGCACCTTGGGTTTCTGATCGCCCCAGGGCGCGGGCTCGGCAATCTTCATGCTCGGCAACAGGCTGCTTTGTTGTTCCGGCAGCTTGGGATCGGGGCCGCGGGCCTGGGTCTTGTCGCCTTCACCGCCGCAGGCGGTCAGCAGCAGGGCAGCGCTCAACAGCGTCAGTGTGCTCGACGTTTTCATTTAACACCCCCCGCGCGCAGGCCGGTCCAGGTGGCCGCCAGCGTCAGCAGCAAGACAATCGCCGACAGGATCAGGCCGCCAGGCATCGACGCGTAGGCGTCTTTGGCGTGTTGGAAGGCATTGACCAGGCCGAGGATCCAGGTGGCCAACAACAGCAGCACATAACACGTGGGTTGCCCGGCCTTGCGCTCGGCACGGAGCAGGTTGACCAGCGCAAACAAAAACGCGAAGCCGGCGAACACCAACGCGCCGGCAATCAGCCAGGCGGAGAAGTTGGCCCATTGAATCTGGTAGGTCTGGGTGTAGGCAATGTCGCTGAGCAAGGCACCGAGAAACAACGGCACGGTGCCGGCGAGCAAGGTCGCATGCAGCGGCCCGGGTGCGTATCGGTAAGCGGGGAGGGTAGTCATAGCGATGGCGGCTCCTTGTTGTACAACGCCCCTGGACGGGGCAGCGCATAAGAAGTGAACGCGTCGCGTGTGAGAAAGTTCAGCGTGAAACGATTCGAATTAGTGGGAACCCTCTAGGGCGGCCCCGGCCTAACGCCGTATCATCCCGTCCTTTTCTCTCGTCAGGCGCCTCCATGACCCACCCTCGCATCGGCTTTGCGTGCCAGTACCAACATCCCGAGCGCCTACTGTCCGCCAGTGCCTTGAAGTTGATTGAAGGCCCGTTCAACCCGCGCACCACCACGTTGCGCTGGATGGACAGCGTCACGCCGCAAGTGGCCCGCGACAAGCTGGTGGAAGTGGTCACGCACAACCTGGCCGCCCAGTTGCGCCTGTTGGCTTACGTGGCCGAGTTACCGCCGACCTTGCGCATGTTGCGCCTGAGCAGCGATCTGCTGCCGTTCTACAGCCATCAGAAAGTTGCTGCGGTGTATAAAGACCCAGCCATCGAGCGCCAGTTGGTGGAAGGGTTCGCGGCCATCGGCGAGTTGGCGCGCGCGTCGGATATTCGCCTGTCGTTCCACCCCGGCCAGTATTGCGTGCTCGGTTCGGAGAACCCCGGCGTGGTGGAAAACAGCCTGGCCGAGTTCGAATACCACGCCGACATGATCCGCATGATGGGTTACGGCCGTCGCTTCCAGGACCTCAAGTGCAACGTGCACATCGCCGGTCGCCTTGGCGTGGAAGGCACCCGCGCGGTGTGGTCGCGCCTGTCGGAGGTGGCGCGCAACTGCATCACTTTTGAGAACGATGAGAAAACCTACGGCCTCGACCATTGCCTGCAAGTCGCTGACCTGGCGCCGGTGGTATTGGACATCCACCACTGCTGGATCAACGAAAACGACTACATCGACCCCCACTCCGAACGCGTTGCCCGCGTGATTGAAAGCTGGCGCGGCGTGCGCCCGACCATGCATTACTCGCAGCCCCAGGAAGTCTTGCAGGAACTGGGTTTCGACGCCGAACACAAGCTGGAAATGGACGCGCTGTTGCAGGTGGTGTCCAAGCGCGATCTCTACGCTCACAGTGTGCAGATGTGGAACCGCTGGACCAATGACTACGCGCTGCAGTTCCTCGATCGCTTCGACATCATGCTTGAAGCCAAAGGCAAGAACGTCGCCTCGCTGGCGTTCTACGAACACTGGAAGCGGCAAAGTGCCTGAATCGCGTCAGCCTTTGCCAGACAGAGGGATTACCAGGGACAGCCACATGTTCCAGCCGTCCGGGCGGTTCTTGGCGTCGAATTCGTAGTAGCCCTTGATATTGGCGTACCACAGTTCATCACCCACCTTGAAGAAGTGCCCCGCCTGGGGCCCGATCCCGGCCACGCGGGACTTGAAGTCCCCCAGCACCGCGCCGCTGCCACTGTCGCCGGTGACCTGACGGAAGTAATAACCCACCAGTCCGGCGTGGGTCTGTGCGGTAAAGAAGTGCGAGGCGCTGAGGTCGATGTGCGCGTCGATGCCGTTCTGGTAGTGGGTGTCGCGGTTTTCCCAGTTATAGGTCACGCCCGCCACGGCGGAGAACTCGTTGGTCTTGTCAAAAAACGTGTAGCCGCCGCCAGCATCCAGCGCGGCATGGCCCAGGCCGATATTGACCAGGCGATCCGGGTCATAGGCGCCCACGGGCAGGTTACCCATGGAATAAGCCATGAAGTTGTGCACGCCGTGGTTCCACTTCAGGGTGCCGAGCAGGTAAAGATCGCTGGCCCCTTTGAGGGCATCGTTGGTACCGCCCGAAAACGAGCGCCCGCGTGGGCCGGTCACCGTGGCGTCGACACTCGCCTCGGAACGCCCCACGGCCGCCACCGCCGAAATCGCCGCCTGGGCACCGCCCAATACCGGCGTGGCGAAGGTGTAGGTCGGGCTGGCAAACAACAGGTCGGCCTTGGCATCCAGCCCCACCACCGTGCGCCCGCCGCGCGGGGTGGCTGAGTGCCGACCGTCGCTGGCATTCACATGGTAGTAAACCAGCGGCAGGCTCCAGCCCGGCGTGGTCGGCGCAGCGGCGAGGGCACCGAACTGGCCGGGCAGCCAGAAGCTGATACCGCCGTCGTCGGCCTGGGCCATCGCGATGGGCAGCAGGGTGAGCAGGCTTAAAACGCGGGTCGTTGGGTTCATAGGACTTCCTATCCAATTGGCCATACAGTGCGTGCTGTCAGGGGCCGCTTGAGCATAGCCCAAGGATTGAAGGTCGTTGCGCCCTCAGCCCCTTGCCCGTCATGCTTGTCGGTCTTTCTCAAGGAAACAGTTCCCGTGAATTCATCGCAACCTACTGGTGTCGACGCGCAAGGATGTGTCCTTGCCGTGACCGATTTGCCCCTGCAGCCTGAGTTCCAGCCGTTGCTCAGCGATGTCTGTGCGACCCTTTCACCGGCGCAGTGGGGGCTGGGCGGTATTTATGTGTATGGCAGTGTCGCCAGGGGAGAGGCCATTTCCGCTGAGTCCGATCTGGATCTCACGCTGGTATTTCGTGAACCGCCTCAAGCCGAGTTGCTTGAACAGTTGGAACTGACCCGCCTGGCCCTTGAACAGCGGCATCCGGAAGTGACGAAGGTCGACTTCGATATCGGTCATTGCGCGCAGGTGCTGTCACCCGAGAACAAAGATCGTTGGGGTTTTTGGCTCAAACACCATTGTCGTTGTGTATGGGGCAATGATCTTTCGGTGCGTTTCGACGCGTTCCGCCCATCCCGTGAGATTGCCTGGGCGCTTAACGGTGACTTTGAAGCGGTGCTCAAGGGCTATCTCGTTCGCATCGAGCAAGCCGGTGCTGATGAAGCGCGTCTGCGTTTGCAGCGTGAAGCATCGCGCAAGCTGGTGCGCTCAACGCTGCTGTTTTGCCCGGTGCAGGCTTTGATGTGGCCGCAATCGCTTGAGGACCACGTCAAGCTGTTCCTCCAGCATTACCCGGCGATGGTGGCCCAACTCGCGTTCTTTTTGTTCGAGGCACGCAACCCCAGCGCGGAGGGCGAGAAATTCACCACTCGGCTTCAAGCCTTTCTCGACTGGATGGTTTCCCAGCAACAATAGATAGGTATATTGGCGCTAAACCGCTGATTGCATACGCCAAGCCTATGGAAACGCCATGATCAACTTCCGCCTCATTCGCCACCTCTGGCTATTCCTCGCTGTCGCTGAAGAACAAAACTTCGGCCGCGCCGCCAAGCGCCTGGGCATGTCGCAACCGCCGTTGAGCGAGCAGATCCAGGTGCTGGAGCAGGCGCTCAAGGTCCAGCTGTTCGAACGCTCCCGGCGGGGCGCCAAGTTGACCCCGGTGGGCGCGGCGATCCTGCCGGCGGTGCGCAAGTTTGCCGAGCAGCTTGAACGCCTGGAACTCGCTGTCGAAGAAGCAGTGGCGGGCCAGTCGGGGATGCTCACCATCGGCGCGATTTCCACGGCGATGTTTGATGTGTTGCCCAGCCTGATCGACCAACTCAAGCAGCAGTATCCGCACCTCACCGTGTCGGTGCGCGAGATCGACAGCGTCGAGGCGCTGCCGGCGCTGGAAGCCGGGGATATCGACCTGGCCTTCGCCCGGCTGGACGGCGACCTCGGCCCGGCGATCCAGTCGTTGCCGGTGAGGGAAGATCGCTTGATGGTGGCGTTGCCGAGCGATCACCCGTTGGCCGCGCGTTCACGTATCAGCCTGTCGAGCCTGGCCAGCGAGCCGCTGGTGATGTTTTCGCGCAAGGTCAGCCCGGTGTATTTCGACAACCTGATCGCCACCTGCCGCGCCAGCGGCTTCTCGCCACGGGTGCTGCATGAAGTGCGCTCGGTAGCCTCGCAGATTGCATTCGTCAGTTGTGGCCAGGGCATTGCGCTGGTGCCGGCGTCGTTGAAAAAACTCGCGCCGGACAACGTGGTGCTACGGCCGCTGACCCAGAAACTCAATGTGGTCACCACGGCGGTAGCCTGGAACAGTGAGCGACCCAACCCCCTGGTGACCGAGTTGGTCGCGCAGTTCCAGACTCATACGATTGGCGTATGACAACCTTCCGTTATCCGTCATTTACACCGCGCGGCTAACCGCTGAAATTGGCACCTTTTTGGCCAAGGAACTCTTGCATGTCGTTCGTTCATTCCTTAATTCCGCTGACCATAGACGGCACCGCTGTGGAGATTGCAGCGATCCACCGCGACGGCGAGCGCGCGCCCATCCTGTTCCTGCACGGGTTCGGCTCGACCAAGGAGGACTACGCCGATATCGTCCTGCACCCGGCGTTCGACGGGCATGCCTTCATCGCCTACGACGCCCCCGGCTGCGGTGAGAGCCAATGCGCCGACCTGGCGAGCATCAATATCCCATTCCTGCTGGAAACCGCCTTGCAGGTGCTGGCGCAGTTCAAGATCGAACGCTTCCATCTGGTCGGCCATTCCATGGGCGGCCTGACCGCCTTGATGTTGGCGCATCGCTTTGCGGATCGCGTGCTGAGCTTCACCGACATTGAAGGCAATATCGCCCCCGAAGACTGCTTTCTCAGCCGCCAGATCGTGGATTTCCCGGCAGAGGATCCCGAGGCGTTTTTCAGCGCCTTCATCGCGCGCACCCGCCAGGCACCGGCGTATGCCAGCGCGCTTTACTCGGCAAGCCTGCGCCACAAGGTGCGTGCCGGTGCCGTGCGCGGGATCTTCCAGTCGATGGTCGAACTCTCTGGCAACGCCGACCTGATGGGCAAGTTCCTCGGGCTGCCGTGCCCGAAGATGTTCATGTACGGCGAGCAGAATGCCGGGCTGTCCTACCTGGCGCATATCCAGGCCAACGGCGTGCGCCTGGCACCGATTGCCCAGTGTGGGCATTTCCCGATGTATTCCAACCCGCTCGCGATGTGGCAGGCAATCGCCGACTTCCTCAGGACTTGAACCGCCCCACCAATCCATTCAACTCATCCGACAGGTTTGACAGCCGCCCCGAATCGTCCTGCGCCGAGTTGGCCAGGCTTTCCACCAGGCGCGCTTCGTCGTAGATCTGTTGGATATGCCGGTTGATCTCTTCGGCCACGCTGTGTTGTTCCTCGGCGGCGGCAGAGATCTGCAGGTTCTGGTCGCGGATCTCGTTGACCGACGTCTGGATCCCTTCAAAGCTGTCCCGCGCGTTTTCGATGGACGACACACTGGCCTTCGACAGGTCCAGGCAGCTACCCATCTTTTGCGTGACTTCCTGGGTCTTGTTTTCCAGGGTGCCGAGCAGTTGCTCGATCTCGCCGGTGGAGTCGGAGGTGCGCTTGGCCAGTGCGCGCACTTCGTCGGCTACCACCGCAAAACCACGGCCCTGGTCACCCGCACGGGCGGCTTCGATGGCGGCGTTGAGCGCCAACAAGTTGGTCTGTTCGGCAATCGCACGGATGGTGCCGAGGATCTGGTTGATGCTGCGGCTGCCGGCTTCCAGTTCGACCATGGCCTGGGATGACTCAGTCAGGCGGCGCCCCAGGCGGTTGACGTTGTCGGTGGTGACTTCGATCTGCTGCTTGCCCTCGGCCACGCGACGGTGCCCGTTCTCGGCGGATTGCGCCGCGCCACTGCAGGAGCGTGCGACTTCGTTGGCAGTGGCGACCATTTCGTTGAACGCCGTAGAGACCAGCTCGACCGCCTCACGCTGGCGTCCGGCCGCCTCGTTCATGTTGTGCGCCACCTCGCTGTTGACCTTGGAGGCGTTCTGCAAATTGGCCGAGGCTGCGCCGATGTGCTGGATCAGTTGGCGGATCGCTGCAAGAAACTTGTTGAACCAGCCGGCCAGCTCGGCGGTTTCATCCTTGCCCTGGACCTGCAATTCGTGGCGCAAGTCGCCTTCGCCCTGGGCGATGGACTGCAAGCCGGTGCTGACCTGGCCGATAGGCTTGACGATGACCTTGGAAAACGCCGCCGCGATCAGCCCGAAGATCAGCACCAGCACCGCGACGATGATGGCGGTGAGGTAGGTCATGCGTGTGGCTTCGGCCATGACTTCACGGTGTTCGATCAGCCCGATGTAGCGCCAGCCGAGGCGGGGGGAGGTCCACACGTTGGCCATGTAGCGTACGCCGTCGATCACCACTTCAGTGGAGCCCTGTGCAGTGTCGGCCAACTGTGCATAGGCTGTGCCCAGGTCTTTGAGCGGCTTGAAGTTGTGGGCGGCGTTGCGCGGGTCGACCAGCACCACGCCGTCCTCGATCAGCATCACGTAGCCACTTTCGCCGAGCTTGATGCTCTTGAGCAGTTCGGTGAGGTTTTTCAGTGAGACGCTGACCACGAACACGCCCTTGGCCTTGCCGTTTTCCAGCAGTGCGCGCGCAGTACCCACCAGAGCGACGTCGTCTTTGTCGTAGTAATACGCGGGGGTGCGCACGGTCTTGCCAGGGCTGGCCATGGCCGCCTTGTACCAGGGGCGGGTGCGCGGGTCGTACTTGGCCAGTTGCGGGTCATCCGGCCATTTGGCGTAGGTGCCGTCTTCCAGGCCGATGGACAGGATGGCCGCCGCTGGGTGCGTGGCGCCAAAGCGCGCGAAGCGGTCGATCACTGCTTGCGCCTCGGCGGGCATGGGCTGGCTGGCTGCGTCGGCGGGCTGGTAGTTCTTCAGCGTGCTCACGGACGTGTATACAGAATCGGTGGCCATTTGATCGACGTTTTGCAAGGTGCCGTCGAAGAACTGGCGGATGTTGCCATCAATCTGGCGGATTTCCCGGGTGCTGCCGTCGATGAACTGATCCACCGCCTGGGTCCGTGTGTTCATGACCGAAATCACGGCCACCAGGCTTACCGGGATGAATGCAACGGAGACAAATGCGAGTACCAGCTTATTTTTTATTTTCATCGAGACGACCATCAGCGTGAAGGGCGGCCAAATCGTCGCCTATCTCAATCAGGATTGCGGCGATTTGCTACCACTGATGTTTCGGCCCGGTGCCGGCAAATCTTTAGGGTTTTTTGTACACAATACAAAGTGCTTATTGTTCTGTATCCAATCAATACACATCACGCAGATAACGCTTCTGCTCACCTAACTGCCGCCAGTACTCCACGGCACCCTCGACGCCAAGCCCGCCGTGGGTTTGCGCGACTTGGCGCAGGGCCTGGTCGACATCTTTGGCCATGTGGCTGGCGTCGCCGCAGATATACAGCCTGGCGCCGTCCTGCAACCAGCGCCACAGCTCGGCCCCTTGTTCGCGGATGCGGTCCTGCACGTAGATCTTTTGCGCCTGGTCGCGCGAGAACGCCAGGCTCAAGTGGTTGAGCAGGCCGTCGCGCTGCATGCCTTGCAGTTCGTCCTGATAATAGAAATCGCTGGCGGCGTGCTGTTCGCCGAAGAACAGCCAGTTGCGCCCCTGATGACCCAGTGCGCGACGTTCCTGCAAGAACGCACGAAAGGGCGCGATACCGGTGCCGGGCCCGATCATGATCATCGGCACGTCGCCGTCAGTCGGCGTGCGAAAGTGCTTGGACGGCTGCACGAACAGCGGCACTTCGCCGTCGCCGACCCGGTCAGCCAGGAAGGTCGAGGACACGCCTTTACGTTTACCGTAACGCACGGCGGCTACGGTGAGGTGCACTTCCTGCGGATAGGCCTTGGCACTCGAAGCGATTGAATACAAGCGTGGTTGCAAGCGCTTGAGGGTGCCCAGTAATTCATCCGCCGAGCACTCGATGGGGTAGGCCTGCAGCACATCCGCCAGTTGCCGGCCCCATAGCCAGTCATTCAGTTCGGCCTTGTGTTCGGGGTTGAGCAAGTGCTTGAGGCCAGGGTTGGTGCTGCGCTCGGCGATGAAGGCCAGGGTGTCGCTGCTGGGCCGGGCGATTTCGAAGTGCTGGGTCAGGGCCTGTTGCAGCGGCACGTCGCCGAAGGTGTCGATGTTCACGCAGGTACTGGCGTTCAAGCGTGTGAAGTCGAGTAACTCGCTGACCAGGTCGGGGCAGTTGCGCGGCCGCACACCCAGGGCATCACCGGCTTCGTAGGTCAGCCCGGAGTCGGCCAGGTCCAGGGCGAACTGACGGGTTTCCTTGTGGACGCTTTGCGGGTTCAAGTGGCGGTTGAGCAGCAGGCGTGAGCCGTACAGCTTGGTTTTTCCGGCGGGGGTGGCGGGCGCGACGGGCTTTGCCGGGGCCAAGGTTTGCTGGAAACGCACCAGCCAGGCGTCGGCCAGTGCTTCGAATTCGGTGTCGCAGTCGACGCGTTCCAGCAGGCGGGTGGCGCCCAGTTCCGACAGGCGTTGGTCGAGTTGCTTGCCGTGGTTGCAGAACTGGTCATAGTTCGGATCACCCAGGGCCAGCACTGCGAAGCGCAAGGACTCCAGGCGCGTCTCGGCGGTGCTGAGGCTGTGCCAGAAACCTTCGCCATTGTCCGGTGGGTCGCCGTCGCCAAAGGTGCTGCTGATCAGCGCCAGGGTGTGGGTGCTTGCCAGTTTTCTCGCCGGGAAATACGACATCGCGCTCAGTTCCACGGCAATGCCCGCGTCGCGCAGCCGTTTGGCAAAACGCTCGGCCAAGGCTTCGGCGTTGCCGGTTTGCGAGGCCCACAACAAGGTAACGGCTGGGGAGGGCGCTGCGACGGATTGCGCATGGCTGAACAATCCGCCGAGCAAACCGTTCAACCACAGCCGCGACGCATCGGCCAGCGGCGCATTGGCGGGCATGGTCGGCACGCCGACGGCCTGGCGCGCGGCGTTGGACTGCAGGCCGCTGAGAAAGCCGGCGAGGTAGGTGCGCTCATTCTCGCTCAGGGGTGGCGCGGGTAGGTTACGGATGCCGGCGATTTCGGCGAAGGCGTCGAGGCGCGACATGGCGGTGTCCTCTGCTACGGGGGAAGGGCGGTCCAGGAATTGGTGGTCGATCAGCTCGACGCGGGCCAGGGCGACGGCGCAGTACTTGAACTCCGGCTGTAAGGAAATCGGGTCCACCGCGTCGTTGGTCACTGCGTTGATGGCCAGGTTTTCACCGAATACATCGTTCCAGTGGAACGGCGCAAAACAATTGCCTGGCCGCACACGGTCGGTGACCACGGCGGGCAGCACGGCGATGCCGCGCTGGGAGCGTATTTCGACTCGATCCTTGTCCTTGATACCCAATCGGCTCGCGTCTTCGGGGTGTAATTCCACAAAGGGGCCGGGGTTGAGTTTATTCAGGGTCGCAACCTTGCCGGTCTTGGTCAGGGTGTGCCATTGGTGCTGCACACGGCCGGTGTTGAGCACGAAGGGGAACGCGTCTTCCGGCATTTCTGCGGGCGGCATATGCGGGCGGGCGAAGAACTGGGCTTTGCCGGTTTCGGTGGCGAAGGCGAGGGTGCCTGTGCCCAGGTAGCGGATCGGGTTGCGGTCCGCGCCATCCTCCGACGCGCAAGGCCATTGCAGCGGCTGTTCACGCAGGCGCGGGTAGCTCGCGCCACGCAGGTCGTAGCCGGTCTTGGGGTTCCAGGCGCGTTTGATTTCTTCAAACACGTCGGCGGCGGATGCATAGGTGAACGCATTGGCAAAGCCCATTTCACACGCGACCCTGGCGATGATCTGCCAGTCGGGCAGGGTCTCGCCGGGCGCGTCGACGGCTTTTTGCATCAGGGTCAGGTTGCGCTCGGAGTTGATCATCACCCCTTCGGCCTCGGCCCACAGCGCGCCGGGCAACAGAATGTCGGCGTAGCGGTTGGTCTCGGTGTCGAGAAAAGCATCCTGGGTGATCACCAGTTCGGCGGTTTGCAGGCCTTTGATCACGGTCTGCCGGTTAGGCACGCTGGCGACCGGGTTGGTGCAGATGATCCAGCAGGCCTTGATCTGTCCGGCAGCCATTTGCTCGAACATTGCCACGGTGCCGCTGCCAGCCTGGCGCGGCAGGCTGTCGTGGGGGATCTGCCACAACTCTTCGATAAAAGCGCGGTCGGCCTCGACCAGCACCGAACGTTGCCCCGGCAGCCCAGGGCCCATGTAACCCATTTCGCGTCCGCCCATGGCGTTGGGTTGACCCGTGAGGGAAAACGGCCCGCTGCCCGGACGGCAGAGGGCGCCGGTGGCCAGGTGCAGGTTGCACAGCGCGTTGGTGTGCCAGGTGCCGTGGGTGCTCTGGTTGAGGCCCATGGTCCAGCAACTCATCCACTCGGCGGCCTGGCCGATCCAGTCGGCGGCTTGGCGGATATCGGCTTCGGCCAGGCCGGTGATGGCGGCGACTTGATCTGGCGAATAGTCCTCCAGGAATTCCGGCATCGCCTCCCAGCCTTCGGTGAAGGCGGCGATAAAGGCCGGGTCGGTGTGACCGTTTTTGACCAGCAGATGCAGCAGGCCATTGAGCAATGCCAGGTCGGTGCCAGGTTTGATCGGCAGGAACAGGTGGGCCTTGTCTGCCGTGGCACTGCGGCGGGGGTCGACCACGATCAGCTTCGCCCCGGCCTTGACCCGGTCCATCATGCGCAGGAACAGGATGGGGTGACAGTCAGCCATGTTCGCGCCGATCACGAAGAACAGGTCGGCGCGATCGAAGTCTTCATAGGACCCCGGCGGGCCGTCGGAGCCGAGGGAGAGTTTGTAGCCACTGCCGGCGCTGGCCATGCACAGCCGCGAGTTGGACTCGATGTTAGCGGTGCGGACGAAGCCCTTGGCCAATTTGTTGATCAGGTACTGGGACTCCAGTGACATCTGCCCGGACACGTAGAAAGCCAAGGCGTCCGGGCCGTGCGTGTCGAGGGTGTGACGCAACCGGCGCGCGGTTTCGCGGAGGGCGTTGTCCATGCCGATGCGCACCGGGTCATGCTCCCGGGCCTGGCGTACATAGGCGTTTTCCATGCGCCCGGACTCGGCGATGGCTTGCCCGCAGGTGGTGCCCTTGGTGCACAGGCGGCCAAAGTTGGTGGGGTGGGCCTTATCGCCGATCACCTTGACCACTTTGTTGTCTTGCACCTGCATGACGATGCCGCAGCCCACGCCACAATAGGGACACACACTGCGTATGCTTTGGTTGGCCATCTGAAACCTGCGTAAACAAAAAAGGCGCCTTGCAACCCTCCGTTCAGAACGGGGATTACACGGCGCCTTTGTCGTGAGAGGGCAGTCAGCGTTGACTGCTTGGTTGAGGTGTTCCTAGCAAGTCACGCGCCAGGTTTCACCGCCCTCCTGTAGGAGCGAGCTTGCTCGCGAAAA
>NZ_CP022960.1:4581522-5050804 GCF_002269425.1 Pseudomonas sp. NS1(2017) | reverse complement strand
GTTTTTCGCGAGCAAGCTCGCTCCTACAGGGGGTGTGCACATTTATGAAGCGCGGCGCACCAGTTGGAGGCGCTGGGAAAGTGTTTTGGGATGCTTAATGGATGCCAGCAGCGTTGCTGCGGGGAGTCCGACGGCTTGGCACAGACCCTGCAAGCTCCCCCATAACCCACTTCGGTCAACGACGATCGACACAGGGGCAATAGCGGAGAATCCGGCGCAGTCGCCCGATCCGAACCCGCATAAGAACAGGCAAAGACGCCTGGAACCGCAAGGTTTCAGGCGTTTTTTTTTGCTTTTTTAAACCGTGATGAGCTTTGTCGGGTGCTTACTATGAACCATCTCAAAACCTTGATCGTCGTCGGCAATGGCATGGTCGGCCACCACTGTGTGGCGCAATTGATCGAGCGCGGCGCGCTGGATCACTACCGTTTGCATGTGTTCAGCGAAGAGCCGATGCGTGCCTATGACCGGGTGCATCTGTCTGAGTATTTCACTGGCCGCGATGCCGAGTCGCTGGCCTTGTCCGACGCCGCGCTGTACCAGACGCCGGGTGTCACCCTGCATCTCGGCGTACCGGTGCTGGAGATCGACCGCGCCCGCTGCGAGGTGATCACCGCTGAGGGCTGCGTCGCCTATGACAAGCTGGTGTTGGCCACCGGCTCCTATCCGTTTGTGCCACCTATCGAAGGCGCCGAAGGCGATTCGCGGTTGGTGTATCGCACCCTTGAAGACCTGGACGCAATTCGTAAGGCCGCCGCCAATGCGAAACGCGGCGTGGTAGTGGGCGGCGGCCTGTTGGGCCTGGAAGCCGCCAACGCCCTGAAAAGCCTCGGCCTTGAGGCCCATGTGGTGGAATTCGCGCCGCGCTTGATGCCGGTGCAACTCGACGACTTTGGCGGCCTGGCACTCAAGGCGCAGATCGAACGGCTGGGCGTGGGCGTGCATTTGTCGCGCGCCACCCAATCCATCAGCGCGGGCGAGCAGTACCGCTACCGCATGAATTTTGCCAATGACGAGTTCCTTGAAACCGACCTGATCGTATTCTCCGCCGGTATCCGCGCCCAGGATGCACTGGCCCGCCAGGCCGGCCTGGACATCGGCCCGCGTGGCGGTGTGGTGATCAATGACGAATGCCTGAGCATCGACCCGAACATTTACGCGATTGGCGAATGCGCGTCCTGGAACGGCAGCCTGTTCGGCCTGGTCGCGCCGGGTTACCAGATGGCCCGTGGCGTTGCCGCGCTGCTGTGCGCGCAAACCGCCGAGCCGTTTGTGGGTGCCGACATGTCGACCAAACTCAAGTTGCTCGGCGTCGACGTAGGCTCCATCGGCGACGCCCATGCCCACACGCCGGGCGCACGCAGCTACCAGTTCATCGACGAAGCCAGCGCCAGCTACCGGCGCCTGGTGGTGGATGCGTCGGGCAAACATGTGATCGGCGCCGTCTTGGTGGGCGACAACAGCTACTACGACACCCTGCTGCAATACATGCAAAACAGCATCACGCTGCCGTCCGAGCCGGCCAGCCTGATCCTGCCGTCGTCCAGCGGCGCACCGACGCTCGGCCCCGGCGCGCTGCCGGAATCGGCCACCGTCTGCTCCTGCCATAACGTGACCAAAGGCGCGATCTGCTCGGCCATCGACGGCGGCTGCAGCGACCTCGGCCTGCTCAAAGCCCAGACCAAGGCCTGCACCGGTTGCGGCGGCTGCGCTGGCTTGCTCAAGCAGGTGTTCGAGCATGAGCTGATCGCCCGTGGCGTCAGCGTCGACAAGAGCCTGTGCGAACACTTCGCCTACACCCGGCAGGAGTTGTACGCCCTGGTGCGCGTCGAAGGCATCCTCGCCTTCGATGAACTGCTGGCCAAACACGGCCGTGGTCACACTGGCTGCGACGTGTGCAAGCCGGCGGTGGGCTCGATCCTGGCGTCGTGCTGGAACCAGCCGATCATGGATGCGTCGCTGGTGCCGTTGCAGGACACCAACGATACGTTCATGGCCAACATGCAGAAAAACGGTACCTACTCGGTGGTGCCGCGTATTCCAGGCGGCGAAATCACCGCGGATAAACTCATCGTGATCGGCGAGGTCGCGAAGAAATACGACCTCTACACCAAGATCACCGGTGGCCAGCGCATCGACCTGTTTGGTGCACAACTGCACGAACTGCCGGATATCTGGAGCGAACTGATTGCTGCCGGGTTTGAAACCGGGCACGCCTACGGCAAATCCACGCGTACGGTGAAATCCTGCGTGGGCAGCACCTGGTGCCGTTACGGCGTGCAGGACAGCGTGAAAATGGCGCTGTTGATCGAGGACCGCTACAAGGGCCTGCGCTCGCCGCACAAGCTCAAGTTCGCAGTGTCCGGCTGTACCCGCGAATGTGCTGAAGCCCAGAGCAAAGACGTGGGCGTGATCGCCACCGAGAAAGGCTGGAACCTCTACATCGCCGGCAACGGCGGCATGCGCCCACGCCATGCGGAGCTGTTCGCCACCGACCTGGATGACGCCACGCTGATCCGCTACATCGACCGCTTCCTGATGTTCTACATCCGCACCGCCGACAAGCTGCAACGCACCTCGGTCTGGCGCGAAAGCCTCGAAGGCGGCCTGGACTTCCTCAAGGACGTGATCCTGCACGACAGCCTGGGCCTCGGCGCAGAGCTGGAAGCGCAGATGCAACTGGTGGTCGACCGCTACGAATGCGAATGGGCCAACGCCCTCGCAGACCCGGAAAAACTCAAGCGCTTTCGCACCTTCGTCAACGACAAACGCCCCGACCCGGACATCCACTTCGTCCAGGAACGCGGCCAGCGTCGGCCAATCATGGCCGCCGAACTCAACCTGATTCCCGTCACCGAGGAGATTGCCTGATGAGCCAAGCCAACCTGCAACGCAACCTGGCCACCTGGAAAGGTGTGTGCAGCGAGACCGACCTGGTGAGCAATTCCGGCGTGGTGGTGTGGCTGGACGGCGCGCAAGTGGCGCTGTTCTACCTGCCGGGTGCGCAGGACCAGACGTTGTTTGCCATCGACAACCATGACCCGGAATCCGGCGCGAATGTGATCGGACGCGGCTTGATCGGCAGCATCAAGGGTGACCTGGTGGTGGCGGCGCCGATCTACAAGCAGCATTACCGGCTCGAGGATGGGCAGTGCCTGGAGGCTCCTGATCAGAGGCTGCGGGTTTGGCCGGTGCGGTTGAACGCTGGGGTGGTGGAATTGGCATTGGATTGATGCTGTGTGGCAAGCGGGCTTGCCCCGCTTGCCACAGGAAACGTGCATGGCCT
Source organism: Pseudomonas sp. NS1(2017) (assembly GCF_002269425.1). Taxonomy (NCBI): domain Bacteria; kingdom Pseudomonadati; phylum Pseudomonadota; class Gammaproteobacteria; order Pseudomonadales; family Pseudomonadaceae; genus Pseudomonas; species Pseudomonas sp. NS1(2017). The sequence goes on along the minus strand of NZ_CP022960.1, from coordinate 5,047,518 downwards.
TAGGAAATGCCCTTCGTCGCACGCACCGAGTCATCCTTGATATCCTCGGCAAACTTGCGCATCAGCCGCACCAGATTGTCGAAGTCGCCTTCATCCCAGGTGGAGAAGATCGACACACCGATCCTCTCCCGCGCGTCATCGACGCGGTCAGTCATGGCTTTGCCTTTCTCGGTAATCACCGACTCGCGTACGCGGCGGTCGACTGCGCTTGCCTGGCGCAGAACCAAGCCCAGGCTTTCCAGCTTCGCCACCTGCCGGCTCACGGTGGTGTAGTCACGGCCCACGCGGTCAGCCAGTTCGACTACGCCGATCGGACCCAACCTTTCCACCAGCACCAGCAGCGGAAACAGGGCGCGATCCAGTGAAATTCCGGCTTCGCGCACCATCGCTTCGTCGCGCTGCGGGCGGTTCATCACCCCCACGATCTCAACCAATGAACCATGCAGGTCACGCAGTTGGGCGGATATATGTGCGTTTTGCACATTTTTAATTGACACGGTGTTCGCCTCTCTTAATATGTGCGTATTGCACATATAGGTGATCCAGTATGAAAGCGCAATTCGCTGTCGATGTACTGATTTGCGGTGCCGGTGCCGCCGGCCTGACCTTGGCGATCGACCTGGCGAGAAGGGGTATCACTTTTCGACTGATCGAAAAAAATGCGCATCCCTTCCAGGGTTCACGCGGCAAAGGTATCCAGCCAAGGTCTCAGGAAGTGTTCGAAGACCTGGGGATTCTCGACCGTCTGATGGCAGTGGGTGGAGTCTATCCGACTGACCGGCGCTACCGCGACGATGGCAGCTACAGCGAAACAGAATTCACCGAATCCAAGGCGTCGATGCCCGCCGAGCCTTACCGACAACCGCTGATGGTGCCGCAGTTTTTGACCGAGCGCGTGATGCGCGAGCGTCTGCTTGAGTGGGGGCATCAGCCTGAATTTGCTTGTGAACTGGTTGGGTTTGAGCAGGACGGCAACGCAGTCACCGCACGGCTGATCGGCAACGCAGGTGAAGAACACATCCGTGTGCGTTGGTTGGTGGGTGCTGATGGGGGGCGCAGTTTTGTTCGACACGCCCTGGATATCGGCTTTCCCGGCAAGACCCTAGGCGTACGCGCTTTGGTGGCGGATGTCGAACTTAGCGGCCTCACGCGTGATGCCTGGCACCGTTTTGGTGACGGCGACATGCAGCGCCAGATTGCGATATGCCCCCTGGCCGGCACCGATCTGTTCCAGATTCAGGGGCCGATTCCCGCGGATCTTGACGTCGATTTCAGTGCCGAGGGGCTCACCGCAATCATCGCCCATCGCACCGGTCGCGCCGATATCCAGGTGCACGCGGTGTCTTGGTCGTCGGCCTACACCATGAATGCCCGCCTGGCGGATCAATACCGCGTGGGGAGGGTGCTGCTGGTGGGGGACGCCGCCCATATCCATCCACCCACCGGCGGCCAGGGCCTGAATACCAGCGTGCAGGACGCTTACAACCTGGGCTGGAAGCTGGCGGCGGTGGTACAGGGGGCACCTGATGATTTACTGGATACCTATGAAGCGGAGCGTCGGCCTGTCGCCGCTTGCGTGCTTGGTTTGTCCACCCAACTGCTGGGTGAGATGAAGAACGGCGAACTGCGTCGGGGCAGGGAAGTGCATCAGTTGGATATTGCCTATCCAGAGTCCTCGCTGGCGTTGAAGAGCCCCGTGCGTAAAGGCGTTGCAGCGGGCGACCGGGCGCCGGACGCGCCGGTCCTAGGTGCCGCTGGACAGGCGTTGCGGCTGTTCGATCTGTTCAAGGGAACGCACTGGACGGTGCTCGGTTATGGCGTGGCGCGCGGGGTGGTGCCTGCTCGGCCGGGCGTGCATGTCCATATAGTTGGACCTGAGGGTGACGTGCTCGACGACCAGGGCTACGTTAAACATGCCTACGAACTGGCGATGGGCGAGTGGGTGCTGGTGCGGCCTGATGGGTATATCAGTGCGATGGGGTCGTCAGCGAATACCGATGTCCTGGACGCTTACCTTCAGCAGGTTTTGCCGTATGCGCAAGGTGGATGGCAGGGCTTGAAATCGCGTTAAGATGCCGCCTGGACTTCAGGTTGATCAAGGATTTTGCATGGCGCTTATCACCGAACGTGTAGCACAGGCCCGTAGCGGCACCAACGACAAGGTTATATGCCGCATGGCCTCGGGCTGGGCGGTCATGGGTGATGTACAGTTTCTCCCTGGTTACTGCCTGCTGCTACCTGACCCGGTCGTTGCCAGCCTGAACGACCTGGACACCGAAGCCCGCACTGCCTACCTGCTGGACATGGCCCGCCTTGGCGATGCGGTGTTGCAGGCCACCGGTGCGTTGCGCATGAACTACGAAATTTTGGGCAATTCCGAGCCGGAGCTGCATTGCCATCTCTTCCCACGCTATGCCTCGGAGCCGGACGACAAACGCACGATGCCGGCGTGGTTTTATGACTGGAAAAACGCACAGCCGTATGCGGAGGTCGACCACGGGGAGATGCGCAAGACGATTGCGCAATTGTTGAAAACGACGCCATCGGCCTAAGAAAGGGATGGATTCAATGCGCGAACGAAAGGCGTCACGCCTGCTGGTGATCAACCCCTCCCAGGAGGTGCTTCTGTTCAGGTTCGTCCATAAAGACGGACCATTGGCCGGGCAAAATTATTGGGCTACGCCTGGCGGTGGCGTAGAGGCTGGTGAAACCTTCGAGGTGGCTGCAATACGCGAGCTGCGTGAGGAAACGGGAATCAAGGTTGACACTGTTGCGGCGCCCATCGCGGACCGCAAGGTTCCCTTGATGTTGCCTTGCGGGGAAACGGTGTTGGCGATTGAGCAGTATTACGTGGTTCACGCACCCGATGAGGCACTGTCAAAAGCGGAATGGACCGCCCATGAGACTCAGGTCATGGCGGATCATCGTTGGTGGTCTGCCAATGCGCTGCGCTCTACCGAAGAGACAGTCTGGCCGCAATCACTGATCGATATGCTTGTGAAAGAGGGCGTTTTTCAACCCGCTACCTGACCGTCGCGGTCAACCATGAACCAGAATTTCGTCGGTCTTCATCACGGCGGCATAGTCCATCGCCAGGTTGCTCAGCGACAGCGCATGCACGTCTTCAGCAGGCCACAGGCGCCCGGACAAATCGGTTTGGTCGAAGGTGTAGCACGCATCCGAAACCACCGTCACCGCAAAACTAAGGTTGCCGCCGGAGCGTGCCGTGGCCTCGACCGAGTTGTTGGTGATCACGCCGACGATCACCAGTTGCCGGATCCCGCGTGCATGCAGCCAGCGTTCCAGCCCTGAGGCGACGAAGGCATCCGGAACGTTCTTTTCGACCACATGTTCATGCGCCAGCGGTTGCAGCGCGGGCTGGAATTCGCAACCCGGTTGACCCGGCCAGAACACCGAATCGGGCGAGCGGGACATGTGCCGGATGTGAACAACAGGGCGGTCGGATTGACGCCAGGCTGTCAGCAGACGCTGTATCTGCACTTCGGCGTCGGGGTTGTTGCGTCGACCTAGCTTTGGCTGGTTCATACCTTGCTGCATGTCGATGATCAGCAGTGCAGCGTTGCTGGTTAACGGTTGCATGGCACCTCCTTTTGCGGGTGAGGCCCGAAACATACCACGACGGTAAACGGTCATGAAGGTTGGGTTTACTTGAAGGACATTGACGGAATAAGGATTAGATCAATGATTCGCAAAGCGTTACCTGGCGACGCCAACGCCATCGCCCAGGTGCATATCCGCAGTTGGCAGGCAGCCTATCGTGACCTGATGCCTGCCGAGTTCTTGAATGGCTTGGACGCAACGCTGGCCCGGCGAGAATCCTTCTGGGTTCGCTCGATTGAGTCGGGGGAGTCCGATGTGTGGGTCGCGGAGCTGGACGGGCACGTTGTCGGCTGGATATCGGTCGGTGCCAGTCGTGACGAAGAAGCTGCCGGAGCAAACACCGGTGAGGTCATGGCCATTTATGTTTTAGCCCGGTATTGGCAAGCCGGCGTTGGGCTGGCGTTGTGGAATGCGGGCCTGCAGTTCTTGATAGAGCAAGGGTATGAGTGTTTGACGCTTTGGGTGTTGAGCCGTAATGAAAGAGCTGTCCGATTTTATCGCAGGGCGGGCTGCGTAGCGGATGCAGGGAGTGAGCGCACTCTTCAGCGGGGCGGCGCAACACTGGAGGAAGTGCGGTATCGGTTAATCTATGCTGCACAAAAAGGGGAGGTCCATGACGGAACATGAATTATTTTGGCAGATTTAATTGAGCGTCGCCGTAGTAGGTACGCTTGGGGCACTTATGAATGACTCGGTTGAGGACTATTGCCTGTGAGTATTGACCTGTGAGGATACTGAGCTGGTCCAGCTGTAGCCAGAGAGGCTAGGTATCTACGATTTCTTACATTCAGGAGCGCACGCTCATGACCGACCGCTTCCGACCCTTTGCTGCCGGTCAGCATCGTCAGAAACCGTGCAGTGATAAGTTCGTGCCGCGTGGATGAAGTGGGTGCGCTTGCATACTTGCTTTAACTCTGCGCTCAGCTAATCTGATCCTAGCCAAAAAACGAGTCGTAAAAGGAGTTGTCGCCTTGAACCTATCTCTTCGCACCTTCCCTCAAGAACTCAGCCATAAGCGTCAAGTGCTCCAGTAGCAGCCTGTGCTCTAACTTATAATGTTAATAAAGTTATGCTGAAACTATAGGTTTACCCAAAACCATGTTGATGGTTCGACTACATGATTTAGAGATAAAGCATAAAATCAAGCCACAAAATCAAAGAACTTTAATTTTTACTGGCGAGGATAAATACATGCAGCAGAATATTACATCAGTCCAGAAAGTTTGCTTCAGCATAAACAAAAGCAATCCGCCACAGCTCTCCGTCACAGCCGCAGGAACTGTCAACTCAAGCGGGTGGAATGATGGGGAGTTAATTGCAAGGGTCTATGTGACGCCACCACAGGATGGTATTCAAGAGTTTGATTTTGTTGCAAAAATTCCAGACGGAGTGGTTTTATGGGTTATGTCCCCCATATCTGGCGATGCTACAATCAAAATGGAGCCGTGGATGGAAGGAGTGCGCGTGTACTCTGCAACAAATTTTGTGGCCACACTACTAAGCGAAGGAGCTTGCGCTGTTGGGCAAGGCACCTTGGAACAGCACTACCTGCATACTTCCACCTATACTCCCAACACGCTAGGCACGCCCCCGTTAGTGTTGTACGGCCCGAAAGATCCACGTCTGGCTGGTGGTAATGGGAATGCAAACGGCCGCCCCTGACCTTCCTTAGTAAAGCGTCACAAAAAAACGTTATTTCTCACCAGGGTGTAAAGCGGCGCATGGGTTTAATTTAAATGCACCGTTTTACGCCAATCAATTCAACTTTGTTTTTGCTATTTTAGACGCTGCTCCTGTCCGCTCTGACAGGAAACGATTGATCGACTTCAACCTCGGATGACGACCGGCTGCATTGGGCCGAAAGCGGCCGAAAGCGGCCGAAACCGAGTGCTCTGCAAGAAGCTCACGGAAAGTCTGTATGCCAGGGTCAGAGTCCATGGCTCCGTATCTGCGACTGACGTGATAGCCCATATTTACCTCGTGTGTTCAGGTGGGATTTAGCGCATTCACATACGCACGAAACATATCAGCCATCCCCTCGGCATAAACCGCGATCTCTTCAGCCGTTCGCGGACTGTTGGAAAACTCCTTCCCCACTGAACTGAGCGTGGTCAGGATCAAATCACTGGCCAACGTACGCGTGTCAACCGACACCTCAGGCAACAACTCCAGCATGAATCCCTTGAACGCCTGGCGTCCCGCCGCGCGCACCTCCAGGGCCTCCGGCGCGTCACGGTAGATCGGCGCCGCATCGTTCAGCGCCCCGCGCATCTGCGCTTCTTCGCATTCTGACTGGATAAAGGCGTGCACCACGCTACGCAAACGTTGCAGCGGCGTCTCGTCGTGGTTTTCCAGGATGCCGCGCAGCATCTGGGTGGTCTGCTGCCACTCATCACTCTGCAACCGGAACAGAATCGCCGCTTTGTTGGGGAAGTACTGGTACACCGACCCCACGCTCACGCCAGCCTTTTCCGCGACCCGTGCGGTGGTGAAACGGGTGGCGCCTTCCTTGGCCAAAACCTGAATAGCCGCCTGCAGAATCGCCGCCACCAACTCGGTGGAACGAGCCTGTTGCGGCTGTTTGCGCGTGGAAATACGTGGGGTCTGGCGGCTGGTCATTCGGGGCTCCTGAAGCAAGGCTAATGCGAATAGCGAAGGATGCGAATCACTCGCATACTTTTAATGCGACGAATTAGTCGCATCTTAGTCCCAACTCACTGGAAATCAATTATGTCGAGCCTGACCACCGCGCCTCTGGCGCCCCTGATTGAACGTCTTTACGCCCAGGCCGATGCGGCCACCAGCCCGCTGCTGAACTCGGTCTCTCAGGCAGAACGCGAACGGCTGATGCACAGCAAAACCGAGTATGTGGCGCTGTATTCGATGCTCAAGGACCTGTGGCTACCCGTGTCGCAGGACACCGGCAAACTGCTCTACATGCTGGCGCGCAGCAACAAGGCGCGGGCGATTGTCGAGTTTGGTACTTCATTTGGGCTGTCGACCTTGTTCCTGGCTGCCGCGCTGCGTGACAACGGCGGCGGTGTGCTGATCGGCAGCGAATTCGAAGCCTCGAAGATCGCCCTGGCGCGCGAGCATTTCATCGAAGGCGGCGTGAGCGACCTGATCCACATTCGTGAAGGTGACGCGCTGGTGACCCTGGCCAGCGACTTGCCGGATGTTATCGATCTGTTGCTGCTGGACGGCGCCAAGACGCTGTATGGCGACGTGCTGAACCTGGTGGAAAACAACCTGCGTCCTGGCGCATTGGTAGTCGCGGACAACACCGATTATTGCCCTGAATACCTGGCCTATGTACGTGCCCCGGAGAACGGCTATTTGTCGGTGCCGTTTACCGATGACATCGAACTTTCAATGCGCCTGGGCTAATCGAGGACTCAACTCATGCATGTATTTGTCACGGGAGCCACCGGCTGGATCGGCTCCGAAGTGGTCAAGGACTTGATCAATGCCGGCTACCTGGTGACCGGCCTGGCTCGTGCCGATGATAAGGCGCGGGCGCTTGCCGCCACCGGCGCCAAGGTGCTGCGCGGCACCCTGGATGACTTGGACACCTTGCGCCGCGCGGCGTGGACGGCGGATGCGGTGATTCACACCGCGTTCAATCACGACTTCTCGCGCTTTATCGAAAACTGCGAGCAGGACCGCCGGGTGATCGAGGCGTTCGAGTCGGTGTTGAGAGGTTCGGACACACCGCTGATCGTCACTTCAGGCTTGTCCGGCCTGCCACGCGATGCGATCGAGGCAGACCTGCCGAATGCCGCATCGCCACGCCAGTCCGAAGCCGCCGCGAGGGCGCTGGCTGCACGCGGTGTGCGTGCGGCCACGGTGCGCCTGGCGCCGTCGGTGCATGGTGTGGGCGACCACGGTTTTTTGTCGATCCTGATCCGCCTGGCCCGCGAAACCGGCGTGTCTGCGTATATCGGGGAGGGGCAGAACTGCTGGTCGGGGGTGTACCGCACCGATGCGGCGCGAGTGTATCGCCGGGTGCTGGACGATGGTCTGAGCCAAGCGGCGTATCACGCGGTCGCGGACCAGGCAGTGCCGTTCAAGGCGATTGCCGAGGTGATCGGGCGGCGGCTGGGCGTACCGGTGGAATCCCGGCCACGCGAACATTTTGGCTGGTTCGCCAACATGGCCGGTGCCGATATGGCTGTGTCCAGTGAGCAGACCCGTGAGCGGCTGAAGTGGACACCGGTGGGTCCGGGCTTGCTGGCGGACCTTGATCAAGCCGATTACTTCAGGCGCTGAAGGAGAATTTGATGACACAACACAGAACCGTGCTGATGAGTATGTTGCCGATTACGTTGGCGGTGTTCGTCGGTTTCCTGATTATCGGCATGCAGTTGCCCGTGTTGCCTTTGCACCTGAATCAGACATTGGGCATGGGCACGCTGGTGGTGGGCGTGGTGATTGGTGCGCAGTTCGCGGCGGCGTTGCTGTCGCGGGCCTGGGCCGGCAACTTTGCTGATATGCGTGGCCCCAAGCGCGCCATGTTGCTGGGCATGCTGGTGGCGGCCAGTTCGGGGTTGTTCTATCTGGCTTCGCTGGCGTTTGTCGATTCGCCGGTGCTGTCGGTTTGGTTGCTGCTGGCCGGGCGTGTGGTGTTGGCGCTGGGCGAAAGCCTGGTCATCACCGGCTCGATGGGCTGGGGCATGGGGCGGGTAGGGCCACAGAATACCGGTAAGGTGATGGCCTGGATCGGTATCGCGATCTACGCCGCCTTCGCGCTGGGTGCGCCGTTGGGTGTGGCAATCAACAACCAATGGGGTTTCAGTGGGCTGTCCATTGCCAGCTTGATCATGCCGTTGTTGGCGTTTGGCATCGTGATCGGTGCGAAGGGCGTTGCACCGACCAGCCAGCGGCGTACGTCGTTCTACTCAGTACTTGGGGCGGTCTGGCTGCCGGGCTTGGGGCTGGCATTTTCCAGCATCGGCTCTGGCGTGATTGCTGCCTTTGTCGCGCTGCTGTTTGCGTCCAAGGATTGGGGCAATGCGTCGTTTGCGTTTACCGCGTTCGGGATGGCATTTATCGGTGCGCGGATTTTTTTCGGGCATCTGCCGGACAAGCTCGGCGGTGCGAAGGTCGCGCTGGTCTGTGTGTTGATCGAAGCGGCGGGGCAATTGCTGATCTGGGGCGCGAATGACCCGTTGATGGCGTACCTGGGCGCAGCGCTCACTGGGTTTGGTTATTCGCTGGCGTTCCCAGGGTTTGGAGTGGAAGCGATCAAACGCGCACCACCGCACACCCGTGGGCTGGCAATGGGCGCGTATGTGGCGTTCCTCGATGTTTCCCTGGGCATCGCCAGTCCGTTGGCTGGGGCTTTGGCTGGGGCGGCCGGGGTGGCATCGGTGTATTTGGCAGGTGCCGTCGCGGTGGCGCTGTCGGGGTTGGTCGCTTGGGCGTTGCTGGCAAAAAAACCGTTGCTCAGCGCTTGCTGAACGCCAGCCGTGCAGCGAACAACACAAAGATCAGGCCGGTGGTGCGGTCCATCCACTGGATGACCTTTTCACGGCGCAGGAAACCGGAAAGCGGTTGTGTAGCACCGATCAATACCAGCGACCACACCAGGCCGAGCACCACATGGATGCTGACCAGACCGAACGTCCAGAGGATCAGGGGCTGGCCTTGGGGAATGAACTGCGGCAGGAAGGACACGTAGAAAATCCCCACCTTGGGGTTGAGCACGTTGCCCAGCATGCCCTTGATAAACCAGTTGCCGGCAGGTTTGCCCTGCACCTCGGTGCCTGCCAATGAGCGGCGTGGGCGCAGCAACATGTTCAAGCCCAGCCAGGCCAAGTACGCGGCGCCGCAGTACTTGAGCAGGTTGAAGGCAACTTCCGACACCGCAATCAACGCACCCAAGCCAAAGGCAACCGCTGCGCCCCACAGTAGGCAACCGGCGTTGATCCCCAGCGTGGCTTGCAACGCCTGGCGCTTGCCTTCCACCGTGGCGGTCCTGAGTACCAGCGCCGTATCGAGGCCGGGCGTGAGCGTCAGCAGCGTGGCGGCGAAGGTGAAGGCGAGGAGGTTGTCGGTGATGGAAATGGGCGGGATACATGCAAGGGGCGTGGGAGGACGTTAACCCAAGCCGGGTCGCCCCGCAAAGAGGCGAACCTGCTTAAGGGGTATCAGCGATTGAACCGCTCTACCAACGCATACTGGGTGGACGCGTTGTTCGTCAGCTCCTTGCTCAGGTCTGTGGATTGATGGGCTTGTATCGACGTCTGGTCAGCCAGTTCGGCGATGGTGGTGATGTTGCGGCTGATTTCCTCGGCGACCGCGCTCTGTTCCTCGGTGGCGGCGGCGATCTGGGTGGTCATGTCAGTGATATGGGACACCGCTTCGCTGATACCGACCAGCGCCTGGTCCGCCTCCAGCACCCAGGCCACGCCTTCCTGGGCCTGGCGTTGGCCGTGTTCCATGCTTTGCACGGCATTGTTGGAGGACGCTTGCAGTTGGGTGATCAACCCGTGGATCTGGGTGGTGGACTGGGACGTGCGTTGTGCCAGTTGCCGCACTTCGTCGGCCACCACGGCAAAACCACGGCCTTGCTCGCCGGCACGCGCCGCTTCGATGGCGGCGTTGAGGGCCAGCAGGTTGGTCTGGTCGGCAATGCCTTTGATCACGTCCACCACGCTGCCGATTTCGTCGCTGTCCTTGGCCAATTGCGCCACGGTAGCGCCGGTTTCGCTGACCACCGCAGACAGGCGCTCGATCGCCTCACGGGTGTCGCGAGCCACTTCGCGGCCGCGCCCGGTCAGGACGTTGGCTTGCTGGGTGGCGTCGGCGGTGCGTTGCACGTGGCTGGCGACTTCCTGGGTGGTGGCGGCCATCTGGTTGACAGCGGCCGAGACCTGTTCGGTTTCGACGCGCTGGCGGTCCAGGCCCTTGGAGCTGGCGGTGGCCAACTGATCGGATTGCCCGGCCAGGGCGCTCAGTTGCTCGGCGCTGTCCTGCAGGCGGGTGAGGCAGGTCTTCAGACGTGCGTTCTGGCTGAGAAACGCCGTTTCCAGACGTGCCTGTGGCCCGCTGGCGTCGCTGTACATCTGCGCGATCAAGGCATCCGAGGTCGAGGGCTCCACACCGTGCAACAGACGCAATGTGCTGCCTTGACGCGAGCGTGAGCAGAGCACGCCCACCGGGATTGCGACTGCAACGGTCACAGCAATGGCGACGGGCGCGCTAAGGAAGATACCGGCGAAGCTGCCGACAAGCCCGGTTGTCACATACGGCACACAACTGATGGCCGCCGGCAGCCAGGCATCCTGCCGAGGAACGGCCGGTTTGCCTTGGCTGATGCGGCGGTACAGGGCCTGGGCCCGACGGATTTCATCCGCGGTGGGCTTGACCCGCACGGACTCGAAACCCACGACTTTGCTGCCATCGAATATGGGCGTGACGTAGGCGTTGACCCAATAATGGTCGCCGTTTTTCGAGCGATTCTTGACGATACCCATCCAGGGCAGGCCTTGTTTGAGCGCACTCCACATGTGCGCAAACACGGCGGGGGGCACATCGGGGTGACGCACGATGTTCTGCGGGGCGCCAATCAAATCGGCGCGTTCAAAGCCGCTGATCTCGACAAAGGCATCGTTGCAGTAAGTGATGACACCTCGGACATCCGTGGCGGAGATGAGTTTTTGCGAAGGCGCGAGGGAAATCTCACGCTGTGTTACGGGCTGGTTATTGCGCATTCCGACTACTCCCTGGTTGCCCTCAGTCCATCGGCGCCATCTGCGAAAAGGTTAATCCACATTGGCCAATTCGCCAGCCACTGGTCAAAAGCCTGAAACTTCCCGGTGAAACCCCTCATAATGGCGGCCATTTTTGTTTAGCCGTTATTCTGGTGTGCCCCCATGGAAATCAAGGTCAATTTTCTCGACAACCTCCGGCTTGAAGCCAAGTTCGACGACTTCACGGTGATTGCCGACCAGCCCATCCGCTACAAAGGCGATGGCTCGGCACCGGGGCCGTTCGATTACTTCCTGGCGTCGTCGGCGTTGTGCGCGGCGTACTTCGTGAAGTTGTACTGCCAGACGCGCAACATCCCCACCGAGAACATTCGCCTGTCGCAGAACAACATCGTCGACCCGGAAAACCGCTACAACCAGATCTTCAAGATCCAGGTCGAGCTGCCGGCGGACATTTCCGACAAGGACCGCCAAGGCATCCTGCGTTCCATCGACCGTTGCACGGTCAAGAAAGTGGTGCAGGCCGGGCCTGAGTTCGTCATCGAAGAAGTCGAAAACCTGGACGCCGACGCCCAGGCCTTGTTGATGCCCAACTCGACCTCAGAGGGTGGCACTTATATCGCCGGCAAAGACCTGCCGCTGGAGCAGACCATTGCCAACATGTCCGGCATCCTCGCCGGCCTGGGCATGAAGATTGAAATCGCGTCGTGGCGCAATATCGTGCCGAACGCGTGGTCGCTGCATATCCGCGACGCGCATTCGCCGATGTGCTTCACCAACGGTAAGGGCGCGACCAAAGAGGGCGCTTTGGCGTCGGCATTGGGCGAGTTCATCGAGCGGCTCAACTGCAACTTCTTCTACAACGACCAATTCTGGGGTGAGGAACTGGCGAATGCGCCGTTCGTGCATTACCCGGATGAGCGCTGGTTCCAGCCGGGCCCCAACGACGAGCTGCCCAGCGAAATCCTCGATGCCTACTGCCTGAAGGTCTACAACCGCGAGGGCGAACTGCGTGGTTCGCACCTGTTCGACACCAACTCCGGCAACGAAGCGCGCGGGATTGTGTCGCTGCCGTTCGTGCGCCAATCGGACGGTGAAGTGGTGTACTTCCCGTCCAACCTGATCGAAAACCTCTACCTCAGCAACGGCATGAGCGCCGGCAACACCTTGGCTGAAGCCCAGGTGCAGTGCCTGTCGGAGATCTTCGAGCGCGCCGTGAAGCGTGAAATCATCGAAGGCGAGTTCGCCTTGCCGGACGTACCAGCCGAGGTGCTGGCCAAGTACCCTGGCATTCTTGCCGGGATCCAGGGCCTTGAAGCCCAAGGCTTCCCGGTGCTGGTGAAAGACGCGTCCCTGGGCGGTGAATTCCCGGTGATGTGCGTAACCCTGATGAACCCGCGCACGGGTGGCGTGTTCGCGTCATTCGGCGCGCACCCAAGCCTGGAAGTGGCGCTGGAACGCAGCCTCACCGAATTGCTGCAAGGCCGCAGTTTCGAAGGCCTCAACGACTTGCCGCAACCGACCTTCGAAGGTCAGGCGGTGACTGAACCGAACAACTTTGTCGAGCACTTCATCGACTCCAGCGGCGTGGTGTCGTGGCGCTTCTTCAGTTCGCAGTCGGACTACGAGTTTGTCGAGTGGGACTTCTCAGGCGAAGGCGAAGATTCCAATGCCCAAGAAGCTGCGACCCTGTTCGGCATCCTGGAAGGCATGGGTAAAGAGTCGTACATGGCGGTGTACGAACACCTCGGCGCCACCGCGTGCCGCATCCTGGTGCCGGACTACTCGGAAATCTACCCGGTGGACGACCTGATCTGGGACAACACCAACAAGGCGCTGTTTTTCCGCGAGGACATTCTCAACCTGCACCGCCTCAACGAGGAAGCGTTGCAAGCGTTGGTCGAGCGCCTGATCGAAAGCGAGCTGGACGACTACACCGATATCACCACCCTGATCGGCATCGAATTCGATGACAACACTGCCTGGGGTCAGCTGACCATCCTGGAGTTGAAGCTGCTGATCTTCCTGGCCTTGCAGCAATATGAAGAGGCCAAGGAGTGCGTGGAGATGTTCCTGCAGTACAACGACAACACCGCTGAGCGTGGCCTGTTCTACCAGGCGATGAATGCGGTGCTGGAGATGGAACTGGACGATGACCTGGAACTGGCGGACTACGAAGCCAACTTCCGCCGCATGTTTGGCAATGAGCGGATGGATGCGGTGATTGGTTCGGTACAGGGCGATGTGCGCTTCTATGGTTTGACGCCGACCAGCATGAAGCTGGAAGGGCTGGATCGGCACCTGCGCTTGATCGACAGCTACAAGAAACTGCATGCGGCGCGAGCCAATATCACCTCAGCCTGACGCAAATCCTTGTAGGAGCTGGCTTGCCGGCGATGCAGGCACCTCGGTGTTTCAGATGTACCGAGTTGATGCTATCGCTGGCAAGCCAGCTCCTACAGGGGATCGTTTTTCGCTTTCAGATTTTTGCCAAGGCCTGAGCCAAGTCCGCCCGCAGATCCTCCACATCCTCAACCCCCACCGACAACCGCACCAACCCATCGCCAATCCCCAACTGCGCCCGCGTTGCCGCCGGGATGCTCGCATGGGTCATGATCGCCGGGTGTTCGATCAGGCTTTCCACGCCGCCAAGGCTTTCGGCCAGGGCGAAGATCTTGACGTTTTCCAGGAAGCGCGTGGCGCCGGCCAGGTCGCTGTTCAGGTCAATCGAAATCATCCCGCCAAACCCACGCATCTGTTTGCGCGCCAGTTCATGCTGCGGATGGGACGTGAGGCCTGGGTAATAAACCCGTGCCACTTGCGGTTGCTGCTCCAGCCAGGTGGCGAGGTCCAGGGCGTTGCTGCAATGGCGTTCCATGCGCAGTGCCAGGGTTTTCACGCCGCGCAGGGTGAGGAACGCGTCGAAGGGCCCGGCGATGGCGCCGACCGAGTTTTGCAGGAAGCCCAAGCGCTCCGCCAGTTCGGGGTTGTCGCCGACAATGGCGATGCCGCCGATCACATCGGAGTGGCCGTTGAGGTATTTGGTGGTGGAATGCACCACCACATCAAAACCCAGTTCCAGCGGGCGCTGGATCCAAGGGCTGGCGAAGGTGTTGTCGGCCACACAGATAATGCGGCGATCACGGCAGATTCGGGCGATGGCGCTCAAGTCGGTCAGGCTCAGCAGCGGGTTGCTGGGGGTCTCGACCCAGACCATGCGCGTGTCGTCCTGCAGGCTTGCTTCAAACGCCGACAAATCGCTCAGGTCAACAAAGCTGAAACGGTGCCCGGCGCTGCGTTGGCGCACTTTGTCGAACAGCCGGAAGGTACCGCCGTACAGGTCATTGCCGGAGACGATATGGGCGCCGGCATCCAGCAACTCCAACACCGTCGAAATCGCCGCCAGCCCGGAGGCGAAGGCAAACGCCTGGCTGCCGCCTTCCAGGTCCGCCACGCAGCGCTCCAGGGCAAAGCGCGTGGGGTTGTGGGAGCGGCCGTAGTCGAAGCCTTTGTGCACGCCGGGGCTGTCTTGCAGGTAGGTGGAGTTGGCGTAGATCGGCGGCATCAGCGCGCCCGTGGTCGGGTCGGGGGACTGTCCTGCATGGATCACACGGGTGGCAAACGCGCTTTTATCGGACTGACTCATGCAAGGGATCTCCGTAGGTGGTTGAGCAGGTCGACGCGGGTGATCAGGCCGTGGAAGCCGGATGCGTCGGCAATAATGGCGACCAGGCCGCGATCCAGCTCCGCCTGCAGTTCTGCCAGGCTAGCGCTGGGGGCCAGGGTTTGCAGGGTATCGGTCATGGCGCTGGAGACGATCATGGAAAAGTGCGTAGCGTCCTGGTGCAGGCCCAGCAGGATGTCGGATTCATCGATCACACCCACCAGCTGTTGACCGTCCACCAGCACTGGCAACTGCGATACATCCGCGAGGCGCATGCGCTGGAAGGCGGTGAGCAGCGTGTCGTCGGGGCTTACGCTGATCACGCGGCCGTCCTCGAAGCGCCGCGCGATCAGGTCGCGCAGGTCGCCATAGTGCTTGTAGTGCAGCAGGCCGGCGTCATTCATCCACTGGTCGTTGTAGACCTTCGACAGGTAACGGGTGCCGGTGTCGCAGACGAACGTCACCACGCGTTTGGGCTCGGTCTGTTCGCGACAGTAACGCAGGGCGGCCGCGAGCAGGGTGCCGGTGGAGGAACCGCCGAGAATGCCTTCGGCCTTGAGCAACTGCCGGGCATGGTCGAAACTTTCTTCGTCGCTGATGGAGTAGGCATGACGCACGCTGGACAGGTCGGCAATCGACGGAATGAAGTCTTCGCCAATGCCTTCCACCGCCCAGGAGCCCGGCGTTTCCATCTTGCCACTGCGGCTGTATTCGGCCATCACCGAGCCCACCGGGTCGGCCAGCACCATGGCCAGCTCGGGTTGCACGCGCTTGAAGAAGCGCGTCAGGCCGGTGAGGGTGCCGGCTGAGCCGACGCCGACAACGATCGCGTCGACATCATGCTGGGTCTGCGCCCAGATTTCCGGCGCGGTGCTGGTTTCATGCGCCAGGGGATTGGCCGGGTTGTTGAATTGATCAGCGAAGAACGAGCCCGGAATGTCCTTGGCCAGCCGCGCGGCCACGTCCTGGTAATACTCGGGGTGGCCCTTGCCCACGTCGGAACGGGTGATGTGCACCTCGGCGCCCATGGCCTTCAGGTGCAGTACTTTTTCCGTGGACATCTTGTCGGGCACCACCAGCACCACCCGGTAGCCCTTGGCCCGGCCGACCAGCGCCAGGCCCAGGCCGGTGTTGCCGGCGGTGGCTTCGATAATCGTACCGCCGGGGCGCAAGCGGCCGTCGCGCTCGGCGGCGTCGATCATGGCCAGGCCGATACGGTCCTTGATGGAGCCACCGGGGTTCTGGGATTCAAGCTTGAGAAACAACGTGCAGGGGCCGGTATCGAACCGGCTGACCCGAACCAGCGGCGTGTTGCCGATCAGTTCCAGGACGGCAGGGCGGGAAAGCGTGGGCATGTCGTCACCTGAATACGAATGGGTTGGACAGCAAAAGGCAAAGCATGGGTTCGACGATAGGCCGGGATCGGTCCGGTCGCAACCGGACGGTCCGTTGGCTGTCTGTTTTTGGCGCATTAGCCGGTCGGGTTCAGTACCTGCTGCAAGCGCGTGACGACGGCGCTACTGGCGGCCTGCATGGGTGCGCGCAATTCGCTGCCGGTCAAGCCTTGCAGGGCCAGCGCGGCCTTTACCGGTGCTGGATTGGGCTCCATGAACAGCGTGTTGATCAGTGGCAGCAACTGGAAGAATGTCGCTCGCGCCTCAGCCAGTTGGTTGTCGCGCACTTGCTGGAAAAGCGCCACAAATTGCTCGGTGTGCAGGTGAGCCGAGGCCGCAATCGCACCGGTCGCGCCGAGGCACAGTGCGTTGAAAATCTGCACGTCTTCACCACACAACACGTCCACGTCACCGCTGGCCAGCAGTGCAAGGGTGTTGCCCAGGTTGCCACCGCAATCCTTGATCGCTTTGATGCGCTCATGGGCGATGATGTTGAGCAAGGTCGCCTGCTCGAAAGTAGCGCCAGTGCGGTAGGGAATGTCGTAGAGAATGATCGGCACGCTGGAGGCATCGGCCACGGTGCGGAAAAACGCCTCCAAACCCGCTTGGGACGGCCGGATGTAACTCGGCGCCGGCACCAACAGCCCAGCCACCGGGCGTTGCAGGATTTCACGCTGGAAGTGCAGCAGCTCAATCTGGTTATAGCCCGCCAGGCCCATCACCACGCGGTGCGCCGGCACCCATTGCAACACCGCGTCGAGCACCGCCAATTGTTCCTGACGACTCAGCGCCGCCGCTTCCCCGGTGGTGGTGCACACCATGATTCCGGCCACGTGCTGTTCCAGCAGGTGGCTGACCAGGCGGTGCAGGCCGATGAAATCAATGGCGCCGTCTTGGAACGGCGTGACCACGGGAACCCAGATACCTTGAAACGATGACATGCACTTTCTCCTGATGATTGACCGCTGGAGTCACCGTCAGAAGGGCAGAGGGAATTGTGCAAGGGAGGAAGACCGTCGCGCTCAATGTCCTGTCAGCTCATCTGACGGGACAGCGCGCCCCGGTCACATGAGCGACTGTTTCTTCGATTTGAGGGCGTGCGCAACGCAACCTTGCGCCTTGGCAATGGAGCCAATGGCGAAGAGGTTAACGGAAGACGTTGCAGACATGAGATGACACACCCTGAATAAGGCCTCCATCTTCATGGAATATTACGGAGTGTGTCAACGGGGTGTATTCGAGTTTATATGGCCGTCGCCGGATATGTGCGAGTCGCAAACGTCCTGCCGTGCTTTCAGCCAACCGGTAGTCTATTCGGACATTCCGGGAGAACCTCGATGATCCGACGCGCGTGTTTGGCCGCTTTGCTGACCCTGTCTGTGTCGACCGCCTTTGGCGCCTCGACCTACGATCATTTGTATGCCTTTGGCGACAGCTATTCCGACAATGGCGCGGGCGAAGCGCTTACCTCCCGGCTTGCCGCGCAGCAGGTCAAGGACGCCCAGGCACTGCCTGGCCCGCTGTACTGGAAGGGACGCTGGAGCAACGGCCCAACCGCCGTCGAAGGCCTGGCCCAGGCATTGAAGACACCGCTGACCGACTACGCCGTGGGCGGCGCCAAAAGCGGCCACGGCAACTACTACACGTGGCTGATGCCGACCCAGGACACAGGTGTGCTTGGCCAAGTCGCCGAGCACTTGCAGGCCGCCAAGTCCCACAAGGCCGACCCCAAGGCGCTGTATTTCATCTTCATCTCGGCCAACGATTTTTTCGAATGGGCCGACTTCTCCCATCCTGAAACCATCGAGGCCTTGAGCGAGTCGAGCCTGGCCAACATCCGCAACGCCACCGAGCAACTGGTGGCCGCGGGGGCCAGGCATGTAATGGTGGTGGGCACGACGGACCTCAGCCACGTGCCCGCCGTGGTGCAGGGCAACCAGGTCGACAACGCGAAGCACTACCAGCAATTGCTCGCACAGAAGCTCCCGGCCATATTGGCGCAGATTGGCGTAGCGAAGGTCACCTACTTTGATCACCTGGCGTTCAGCGACGCGCTACGCGCCAATCCGCAAGCCAATGGATTCGCGGACCTGGACACACCGTGCCAGGCCACCTACCCGGACGTGAAACCGGTGTGCGCCAATGCCGATGCGCATTACTACTGGGACGAATGGCACCCCACCCGCAAGGTCCAAGCCCTGGCGGCAAAGGCCATGCTCAAGGCATTGCCTTAGCCAGCGGCCACCGCCGCTTCAATGGCGGCGATGTCGATCTTCTTCATGGTCATCATCGCGTCAAAGGCGCGCTTGGCGACGGCCGGGTCCGGGTGGGTGACGGCGTCCGTCAGCACACGCGGTGAGATCTGCCACGACAAACCCCACTTGTCCTTGCACCAGCCACAGGCGCTTTCCTGGCCGCCGTTGCCGACGATGGCGTTCCAGTAACGGTCCGTCTCGGCCTGGTCGTCAGTAGCCACCTGGAACGAAAACGCCTCGGTATGGGGGAAGATCGGCCCGCCGTTGAGGCCGATGCAAGGGATGCCCAACACCGTGAAATCCACGGTCAGCACATCGCCCTGTTTGCCTGACGGGTAATCGCCGGGCGCCAGGTGCACAGCGTTAACCTTGCTGTCGGGGAAGGTCATGGCGTAGAAGGTGGCGGCCTCCAGGGCAGTGCCGTTGTACCAGAGGCAGAGGGTGTTTTTGCTTTTCATGGTCGGTCTCCACGGAAAATCCGTGCGTAGAGTCTAGACGGCCAGTTGCTGCTCGATGGCGCTCTTGTCGATGACCGACCAGACGTGGGCAAATCTACCGTCCTGCACTTCGTAGAACACATTTTCGTCGAACGTCACCCTGCGCCCATTGATCGGCAGCCCGAAGAACTCGCCCCTGGGCGTCACAGTGAAATTCAGGCGACTGGCAACCGTCGGCGGATCGGCCACCAGCAGTTGGATGCGGAACACCAGGTCCGGTATCTCACGAAAATCCCGTTCCAGCATCGCGCGGTAGCCGGCGAGGCCGACTCGTTCGGCGTTGTAGGTTACGTCCGGGTGCACGAAGTCACCCAAGCGCTGCCAATCCTGACGGTTCAGGCAGTCGATATAACCTTGGTAAAAGGCGGCGAGTTCGTCTCTAGTCATGTCTCAAGCCCTGCGCGCCATCAACAACACCGTCGCCGCTGCCGACAGCAATCCCGCGCAGCACCGATTGAAAATCCGCTTGCCCCGCGGCTCGGCAAACCAGCGGCGCATGTGCAGGCCCATATAGGCGTAGGCGCTGATGGCGATCCACTCCAGCGCCAGGAACATCGCGCCGAGCAGCGCGAATTGCGGAGTGATGGGCTCACCGGGCACCACAAATTGCGGGAGGAAGGCGGTGAAGATCAGGATTGCCTTCGGATTGCCGGCCGCCACCAAAAACTCCTGCCGCGCCAACGCCCACAATCCCACCTTGGCCGTCGCGGACTGCGCCTCTGCCTCCGGATTGGCTCGCCACAACTGAAACGCCAGATAAAACAGATACGCCGCGCCCAGGATCTTGATCCCATAGAACAACAATTCCGATGTTTGCAGCACCACTGCCAAACCCGCTGAGGCGAGGGCGATCATGCCGGCGAAGGCCAGCAAACGGCCGATGCCCGCCAGGCATGATGTGCGGTAGCCGTAGCGTGTGGAGTTGCTCACGGAGAGCAAGTTGTTCGGGCCCGGCGCCATGTTCAGGGCGAAGCAGGCGGGGAGGAAAAGGGCGAGGGTGGCGAGGTCCATGGCGGCTCCGGGTTCGCGGGGGCGGGGAGGTGTGAGGATAAGGGGAGTGGAAGTCGTTGGACAGCCTTAGTCGTTCGTGTTTTGAGCTATCGCGGCGTTTGCGACATCAGCGGCCATCTGTTCAGCACTGCGCATCCCGTCAATCCTTAAGACCGGAGCCGTCTGCTGTGACAGCCATGCCTCATGCCACGCACGGTTGCGCCCTGAGAAATTCGGATCGTCGTATTGCGAAGCCCATTCCCGAAATGCCACGTGTATCGCGTGCATATCACCACCGGGTGCGATCCGATCGCCAAAGCGCGCCTTTTCGCGGGCAGCCAGGCGTTCGAGGCGAACGGGCGTGGGGGTGACCACAAAGACAATCAGGTCGGCATCAGCAATCAGCGCATCGCCCCAGACCATGCAGGAACCGCTCAGTACCCAGCCGTCGTCACCGCATGCTTGCTGCATCAATGACACGCGGTCAGCGGGAGGTCGCTTGGTTGTGAAAGGCGGGTTTGTGGGCATCCAGTAAAAGTCATCGACGTCGACGTGTCGTATACCGAGCCGCGTGGCGAGGTTGTGACCCAGCGTGGTGACGCCTGCGCACGATGCACCTGTGATGTAGATCCGCATTTTTCCTCCATGAACACACGCCGGGTCCCAGGTCAGGGAGATGTCCTGCCCAGGTATTTCAGGGCAAAGGTTTCGGGGTGACGGTGTACCAACCCGACGGGGTTTTGGCACACACCTGCGGCCTTAGCGGTGTTTCAACCGTGTTGTTGTTCTGAACGGAGAGTTGGCGAACGGCAATCACGCAACCGGCCTTGAACGTGCTGATTTTGACCATCTGCAGTTCCATTTCATAGTCTTTGCCGGGCTCGGGAATGAGTGTGACAGGCGCGGGAAAGCAGGACATTTGCGAACCGCCCATGGCGAACCCTGCAATAAAGGGTTTACCCGCCGCAATGACGTGCTCGTCATACACTTTGGGCGATTGGTTGATGGCTTTGCTCGCCTTGCTGCCAGGCATGCCAATCACGCTGTTCTGGCTGTCGGTGGCTCTGAAAGGGTAGAGGCCCGCCGAGTCGACATGCGTTTTTTGCCATCCGGCTTCTTCAGGCGTTTTGGTCAGCAGGGATCCGTTGTAAAACGCTTCGCAGGTCTGGCCACTGAGGAAGCCCGCATTGGTGGTGTCACCCGTAATAAACCGGATTCGGGCCGAGTTGGCCGGGTCGTATTGGCTGATCTGGGCTTCGTTGCGCACGTCGGTTTTGGTGGTGGCGCAGCCGATAAGCGTCAAGCTGAGCGCCAGGGGAAAGAGAGAACGCATGGGTAACCTTCATATCCTGTGAGGGTGGGGCTTGAGGGAGAGACCTATTGATCAGCGTTCCAAACCGCCAGTTCATAGCCATCCGGATCGGTGAAGTGGAACCTGCGTCCACCCGGGAACGAAAATGTCTCGCGGGTGATGACAGCCCCCAGGGCTTTGAGTCGCTGCTGCGTGGCATCGAGATCATCGGCGTACAAAATAACTAACGGGCCACCCGGCCGAACCGGCTCCCCCGTGGTGAACCCGCCTGTCAGACGCCCATCGCTGAACTCCGTGTAGGTGGGGCCGTAATCGACAAACGTCCAGCCGAACGCGCCGCCGTAGAAGGCTTTGCTGCGGGCAATATCGCTGACGTTGAATTCGATGTTGTCGATTTGCCGGTCTTTACCTTGAGTGCTCATGCTTGCCTTCCTGGCTGATCTTTTCGAGCGGCGAGTGTAGCGTGAACGCCAGCCTGCATGAAGACGGGAATCATGCCTATGATGCACTCGACTACAGAACTGACCGGAGTGGACAGCGTGCTGAAGATTGGAATCCTGGGCGTCGGTGAGCTGACGGAGAAGGTAGTGATCGGCCTGCGGCGTAGCGGGTTTGACGGGCGGGTCTTGCTGTCTCCGCGTAACCACGAACGTGCGCAGCAGCTCGCTGAACAGTGGGACTGTGAAGTGATGGCTGACAACCAAGAGGTTGTCGATGGGGCGGACTTGTTGGTGCTGGGCGTGCGCCCGGAGGTGGTCGATCAGCTTTCGAATGAAGTGCAGCTCAGACCTGAGCAAACGCTGGTGTCGTTGGTGGCTGGATTGCAGTTGGCCGAGTTGCAGCGCCGGTTCCCGCAGGCGCGTGTGGTGCGCGCCATGCTGTCCTATGCCGCGCAGATCAACCAGACGACTGTGGTGATCACACCCGGTGGCGAACCCCATGCAACACTGCTGGGCGCGCTCGGTTCATTGGTGGTGCTGGACGAGGAAGAGGCGTTCGAACTGGCTACTGTTGCGGCCTGCATGAACGGTTGGTTCTATTTCTTCCTGAGTGATCTTCAGCAGTGGTTTACCGATAAGGGCCTGTCAAAGGATCAGGCCGCCCAACTGGTGATGGGCAACCTGCAAGACTGCCTGGCCAGCGTCCGCCACCAGCCATCCGTGAGTCTGGAGGCGTTGGGTAGCGCTATTGCCACGCCCGGCACCTTTACGGCAGCCGGGTTGGAGGTGCTCAGGAATAAGGGTGCGTCCCAGGCATGGAGGGCGGCGGCGGATGGGGTGCTTGAGCGGCTGCACAGGGGGAGTGAGCGGGAATGAAGCCTCGCGTCAGCGTCGCTTCATCCCCGTTCTAATTACCCCGCGACAGCCGGCACGGGGGTGTTGAGCAATTGTTGCTCCCACAGGTACGCAATGCCGCTACCCGCGGCATGCTGCTGAAGCACCTCGGTCAGTGCGCCGGCAGTCTCGCTGCGCGCCCAGTCGCGCTGCCATTCGGCGGCAATCGCCAGCCAGGTCATCATGTTCGCGCCGGCTGCAATCATGCGCTGGATGGCAACCTGATGGGCCTCGACGGAAACAGCGCCCGATGCGTCGGTGATCACGGTCACGTCCCAGCCTTCGCCGAGGGCTTGGATCACCGGCATGGCGACGCAGATTTCAGTCCACAGGCCCGCGATGACCAGTTGCTTGCGGCCAGTAGCTTTTACCGCGTCCACGACGTTCTGGTCTTCCCAGGTGTTGATGAGCGTACGGTCGATGACCGTTTGGCCGGGAAACACATCGGTGATTTGCGGGAAGATGAAACCGCCACGTTCGGCGATTACGCTGGTCAGGATGGTGGGTACGTTGAAGGCCTTGGCGGCTTTGGCTAGCGCCGTGGCATTGTTGACCACCATCTGCGGCTCATGACTGTTCAGGTTGGTGAGTTGGTAAGGCTGATGGTCAATCAGAACGAGTACCGAATCTTCCGGGCGAAGCAGCGAGTCAATGCCGTTACGAAAAGTCATTCATACATCCTTTGTTGTCGTTGTGAGCGGGATCAGCTATCAAGCAGTGCGCAGGTCGCCGCATTGCTTGTGGACAGCACTGTGCTTTTCCCACACTCATTGCGGTAGTCGCGTGCAGTGGTTAACTGTGTCGCTCAAAGGGGAACACTGATTTGGATATCGAAGAACTTCAGACCTTCGTGGAGGTTGCCGATGCGGGGGGCGTTTCGCCTGCTGCGGTGAGGCTTGGTGTGTCCAAGTCAATCGTCAGTCGCCGGTTGGCGCGCCTGGAAGCCGAACTTGGCGTGCAGTTGCTGGCCCGGTCTACGCGCGGGGCCGCGCTGACTGAGGCCGGCGCCACGTTTCGCGACTATGCCGCCAGGGTCTGCGCGGAGATGGACGTCGCCAGGGAAGCGATCCTGCCCGCCGGCGCGTTGCGAGGCCGCCTGCGAGTGGCCGCGCCGCTGTCTTTCGGCCCCACCCATTTCGCCCCCGTGTTGGCGGAAATGGCCCGACGACACCCGCAACTGCATATCCAGACCTGCTACAGCGATCGTTTTGTCGACCTCATCGCAGAGGGTTATGACTGTGCGATACGGGTCGGCTACCTGCAGGACTCCAACCTGATTGCACGCTGCATCGGTCCGATCAAGGGCAAACTGGTTGCGAGTCCGGGGTATATCAAGGCCTATGGTGCGCCGCAGAAGCCGGAGGAGTTGATCGCCCATCAAGCTCTCATGCAGAGCACCGAAGCCTGGCAATTTCTGGATGGCGACAAGGTCGTTGCCGTGCGTCCCCAGGGGCGCTTCAAGGCGGACAGCGGTGTGGCGTTGGTGGCCGCCGCCGTAGCTGGGCTGGGGATCGCGTACCTGCCCGATTGTCTCACCCATGACAGCCTGGCCAGCGGTGCGCTGGTGCCGATCATGACGGCGTATCCACCCCCTCCGGCAGGTGCCTACATGGTGCGGCCGGCAGGTCAGCATCCCGCTCAGAAGATTCGGGTTCTTACCGAACTCCTGATTGAGTATTTCGGTACGTCTCCGCACTTCGCGGGTGACGTAGCCAGGTGACAACGCTGGGCCGGGCGCGATTTACAGCCGATGGTGCTCCAGCAAAAAGTCCACAAACACGCGGATCCGCGCCGGCATGCTCGCACCGCCGACAAACACCACGTGGATCGGCTCCCTGTCGCCGGGGTTCCACGATTCCAGCAGGGGCACCAGGTCACCGCGTTGCAGGTCTTCTGCAACCGTGAACTCGCCGATGCGTGCGATACCGGCGCCTAATCGCGCCAGTTGAGCGAGCGCTTCGCCACTGCTGCATTCGATATTGCCGTTTATCTTCAACGAGAACTCCCGGCCGTCACGGGCGAAAGGCCAGTCGGATTGGGCACGGCGGAAGTTGAAGCGCAGGCAGTTATGTCGCAGCAAGTCGTTCGGTTCCAGCGGTGTACCGTGTTGCTGGAGGTATGCAGGCGACGCCACCAGCGCCTGGCCGGTGTCGCCAATGCGGCGCGCTGTCAGCGGGCTGTCTGGCAGGTCGCCAAAGCGGATCGCCACGTCAGCCTGGCCGCCGAGGATGTCGACCACTTCGTCGCCCAAGGTCAGATCCACCACAATGTTCGGGTAGCGGGCGCTGAACGCCGCGACCAACGGCACGATGGCCATGCGCCCGTGGCCCAGGGCCGCACTGACCCGCAGCCGGCCTTTGGGCGCGCCCTGGTCGGCGATGGCTTCCTCGACTTCGTCCATGTCGGCCAGGATGCGCCGGGCGCCGCGAAGGTACGCCTCGCCTTCGGCGGTGAAGGCGAGGGCGCGGGTCGTGCGAATCAACAGGCGGGTGCCCAGGCGTTGTTCTGTGCGTGCGATGACGCGGCTGACGGCCGAGGGCGTCAATCGTAATGCCCGCGCCGCCGCCGACAGGCTGCCTTCCTGCGCCACCATCGCGAATACCGCCATTTCGCCCGACCTGCCGTTGAAGTCCATTTTTGCCTCGCGCGCAAAGGTGATTGCCATTTAAACGGTCTAGTGCCGTTAAAGCGTTGATCGTAGCATTTGCGGCATAAATGAGGAATCTTCCATGCGTATCAATCCACCCCTTGTAGCCCTTGCCGTCGGTGCCTTTGGCATTGGCGTCACTGAGTTCGCGCCCATGGGCATGTTGCCCACCATCGCCAATGACCTTGGCGTTTCGATTCCCACTGCGGGGCTGTTGGTCAGCGCCTATGCCCTGGGGGTGTTGCTCGGCGCGCCCCTGATGATCTTGACCACGGGCAAGATTCCCCGTCGTCACTTGCTGGTCGGGCTTATGGCCATTTTCACCCTGGGTAACGTGATGTCGGCGCTTGCAACCGGCTATTACGACCTGTTGATTGCCCGCGTCATCACTTCGCTCAACCACGGCGCTTTTTTTGGCGTCGGTTCCATCGTCGCGGCCAGCGTGGTCGCGCCGGACAAGCGTGCCGGCGCCGTCGCCGCGATGTTTATGGGCCTGACCCTGGCGACCATTGGTGGTGTGCCACTGGCGACCTGGTTTGGTGAACTGCTGGGCTGGCGTACGGCGTTCTGGGGCATTGGCGGATTGGGCCTGGTGACCATGGTCGCGCTGTGGTTTGCGCTGCCTAACCTGCCACTGCCGAAAAGCGACGGCGTGCTGGCCGAGATCAAGGTGTTGGGGCGCGGTTCGGTACTGGCGGCACTGGCCCTGACCGTGGTGGGTTCGGGTGCGATGTTCACCGTGTTTACCTATATCGCGCCGATCCTGAGCAACGAGACCCACGCGTCTACGCCCTTTATTACCGCCATGCTGGTGCTGTTTGGCGTCGGGCTGACCCTGGGCAATATGTGGGGCGGCAAGGCGGCAGACCGCTCGATCGACCGGACCCTGATCGTCTCGCTGAGTGCACTGATCCTGGTCCTGCTGGCCTTTGCATTCTTGATGCGCTGGCCGATTCCGGCTGCGGTGAGCATCCTCATCTGGGGCATCGCCAGCTTCGCCGTGGTGCCGCCGTTGCAGATGCGTGTGATGGAAGCGGCCAAGGATGCGCCGAACCTGGCCTCGGCCGTAAACATCGGCGCCTTCAACTTCGGTAACGCGATTGGCGCCGCAGTAGGTGGCGCCGTGATCAACGCAGGGCTGGGCTATCCGGCGATTTCCCTGGCCGGCGCAGCGATGGCGGGTTTGGGGCTGTTGATGGTTGTGAGCTTCGCCTGGAGCTCCAAAGTTCGCATGGCTGCGGCAGTGTAGGAGATCGAGCCTCGGACCTATCGCGAAAGCAAGGGCGCCGCGTCTTTTTCCTCCGAACCCACGTCATGCAAGGAAATCCGCGACGTCTCCGGCAACGCCAACCCACCCGCCAACGCCAGCAACGCGATGGCAATCAGGTAAAACGCCGGTGACAGATTGCTGCCCGTGGTGCTGATCAACCAGGTCGCCATCAACGGCGCGGTGCCGCCGAAGATCGTGTAGGCCAGGTTGTAGGTGATCGCCGAGGCGGTGTAGCGCGTGCGGGTCGGAAAGGTTTCCGACAGCAAGGCGGCCGTGACCACGCCACACAGCACGGCCCCCACCGCCAGCAGCATCACGCCGACGATGGAGGCCGCGAACGAGCCGGAGCTGGCCATCAGGAACGACGGATACACCACCACCATCAACAACACACAGGCGGTCATCACGGTGACACGACGGCCGACTCGATCCGAATACAACCCCGCCAGTGGGCAGATCGCCGCCGCGAAGATCAACGCAATCAGCGACACCAGCAACGCCATCGCCCGACTCAAGCCGCCCGCCACTTGCAGATAGGTCGCAAAATACGTGGTGAACATATAAAACGACAGCGCCGTCAGTGACACAAAAGCGCCCAGGCAGCAGATCGCCGCACCATGGTTGCGCAGGGTTTCCTTGAGCGGGGAGTGGGCCACCGTGTGTTCTTCCTTCACGGCCTGGAAGGCGGGCGTCTCGTCCAGCTTCCAGCGCAGGTAAAGCCCCACCAAACCCAGCGGCGCGGCGATCAGGAACGGCAGGCGCCAGCCCCAACTGCCCATGGCTTCTGCAGACAACGACGCTTCCAGCGCATACGCCACCACCGCGGCGGCGGCGAAGGCGGAAAACGTCGACACCGGCACGAAGCTGCCGTACCAAGCGCGCTTGTCACTGGGCGCGTGCTCCATCAGATAGGCACAGGCCCCGGCGTATTCGCCCCCGGCGGAGAACCCTTGGGCGCAGCGAATCAGCGACAACAGGATCGGCGCCGCAACGCCGATGGCGGCGTAGGTCGGCAGCAGGCCGATCAGGGTGGTGGCGCCGGCCATCAACAGGATCGTCATGGCCAGGGTGCGCTTGCGGCCGATGCGGTCGCCGAGCATGCCGAAGAAAATCCCGCCCAGTGGTCGGAACGCAAACGCCACGGCAAACACGGCGAAGGTCTTGAGCAATGCCGCGCTGGCGTCACCACTGGGGAAGAATTGCTGGGCGATGGTGGTGGCGAGGAAACCGTAGACGGCGAAGTCGAACCACTCGACAAAGTTACCGATGCCGGCGGCGATAATGACCTTTCGCAAGGTCTGGGGGCTGACCTGTTCGGTGGATGGGCTCGTCATGGGGGGAGGCCTCGGGATAGGTGCGGGGATGACTGATTATCGGGCCAGGCTGCTGGGCGACGGGGCCCAAAAGAGTCGTCCGCGTAGTCAGTAGCGACTTGGTCGTGTTGGGGGAGGCAGGAATTGGGCCAGGTGAGGCAAGGCGCTTGTGCGCAACTGTGGTTAAGACTTTAACAATGGTTTACATCGCTGAACCGTTGATGCCGTTATGGTTTGTGGCTACTGGTAAACATGATGAGTACCCCATGCAGTCGAGCGACAATCTTTTGAATCCGGAGCTGATCAACATCCGGCGACTGTTCGCAACGCCCTTGGCCAGCATCCAATACCCGAATGCCGACACGCTCAACGCCGAGCTCAAAGCGCTCATCACCCACCGCATGGCGCAGGATCAGAACGGCGCCCAGCGCAGCAACGATGGCGGTTGGCAGTCCGCGAACGATTTTCAGGCGTGGGGTGGAGACGCCTGCAGCGCGTTGGTGACATTCGCCACACAGTTCGCCACTGAACTGACCGCGGTTCATCACGAAGGCGTCGGATTAACCGTGCCCGGTTTCGAGTGGAAACTCAACGCGTGGGCCAATGTGAACGAGGCGGGCCACAGCAATGCACTGCATGGGCACCCTGGCGCATTTTGGTCGGGCGTTTACTGGGTCGATGCGGGTGGTCGTGAAGAGGATGCCGCCGTCGGCGGCGACCTGGAATTCGTTGATCCACGCGGCATGGTGGCCTCGACCTACAATCCCGCCTTGCGCATGCGGGTCGAGGATTGCCTGACCGCCGGGTTCAGCAGCACCTGCGTTGCCAGCAGCGGGACATTGATCATGTTTCCGTCCTGGTTGATGCACTCGGTACGACGCTTTGAGGGGACGCGGCCGCGGATCTCCATCGCGTTCAACTTTGGGGTATGAGAGGTGGGCGGGCTGCCCCTATGACCTCCCGAATCACTTGCGCAAGTATCCGGATGCCTTCATCAATCTGCTGCACTGTAAGCCCGGCATAGCCGAGTATCAGGCTTGCCGGTCGTTCACCCGGCGTAGTGAACAGGGGTGATAGCGGATAAACACCGATCCCGCGCTCAAGCGCCATCGCCTGCAAGGCGTGTTCATCCCGCGCGTGCAGGTCGGGCAACAACAAGACGCCATGCAACCCGGCGGCCATGCCCTCCAGTTTTCCCAGGCCCGGCAAGTGGTGGTCGATGGCGTCCAGCAGGGCCTTTCGACGGCCTTCGTTGTCACGGCGCAAGCGGCGTAGGTGGCGCTCGTAGGC
This sequence comes from Pseudomonas sp. NS1(2017), assembly GCF_002269425.1. Taxonomy (NCBI): domain Bacteria; kingdom Pseudomonadati; phylum Pseudomonadota; class Gammaproteobacteria; order Pseudomonadales; family Pseudomonadaceae; genus Pseudomonas; species Pseudomonas sp. NS1(2017). Next base: position 5,018,219 of record NZ_CP022960.1, on the reverse strand, counting down.
GCCGCTGTCGATCAACGAGGCAAGCACGTTTTGCTCCCAGCGGGTTTCGTTGCGATCGGTCAACCGCTTGGCCTCGCGAAACACGCCCACCAGTTCGCGCGGCAGTACCAGGTAACCCAACCTCAGTTGTGGCGAAAGCGCCTTGGAGAAGGTGCCGACGTAGATCACGCGGGCCTCGGCATCCATCGATTGCAAGGCGTCGATGGGACGCTGGCCGTAACGGAACTCGCCACCGTAATCGTCTTCGATGATCCAGGCACGATGACGGCTTGCCCAGTTCAGCAGTTCGACGCGTCGCGCGATGGATAGCACGGCGCCCATGGGGAATTGGTGCGACGGGGTGACGTAGGCCAACCGTGCGCACGGGTCATCCGGCAACCGTTGTGTCTGCAAACCGGATACATCCACCGGGATGGGCAAGGCGGTTGCGCCGGTGGCCTCGAAGCAATAGCGGGCCATGCGGTAGCCTGGGTCTTCGAAGATGAAGGCGTCGTCAGGGTTGAGCAGCAAGCGGGCACACAGGTCGAGCCCTTGCTGGGAGCCGTGCACCACCAGTAGTTGCTCGGTATCGCAGGTCAAGCCACGGGCGCGGCGCAGGTAGCCTTGCAGCGCCTGGCGCAAAGCGGCTTCGCCTTCGGGCTGGCCGTAAGGCCGCGTAGGTTGGCGCTTGATCAGTTCGGCTCGATAGGCGCGGTTCCAGCCCAGTGCCGGAAAGTCCCGCGATGCGACCGCTCCGTATCGGAAGTCGATGCGCGCGGTGGGAGAAACCATGTGATAGGGCGTGAGAGCGGCAACCCGCTGCCCATAGCGCGACAATGCGGGTGGCGGGCTGTCGCGGGGCACGGTGCCAACGACAGGCAGCGCCACGGCAAGGGCTGCGACCCTGGCGGCCTTGCCCACGGCGGTCACCACAAACCCTTCGGCAGCCAATTGCTCGTAGGCGGCGGTGACCGTGGTGCGCGAGACCCCAAGCGTCTCCGCCAGGGCGCGGGTGGAGGGCAGCTTGGCGTCGGGCGCCAGGGTGCCGTCCTCTATCTGCGCTCGCAGCTGGGTGTAGAGACGGCGTTCCGCGCCGCGCCTGGGGTTCGATAACTGGCCCATGGAAAAACCTCAAAACTGGTACTTTTTGCGGTGCCGGTGATGCGCGAGATTATGACGTCTCTTCTCTGCGAAATGAATGCACTCCATGGAACTTGAGCTGACAACCACGACGATCCTGGTGACCTTTGCCGGGGTCTTTTTGATCTGCTTTATGAAAGGCGCCTTTGGCGGCGGCTTTGCCATCGTCGGTATTCCGCTGCTGTCGCTGGTGATGGACCCGATCACTGCCGGCGGCTTGCTGGCGCCGTTGTTCATCGCCATGGACCTGTTCGGCCTGCGCTATTGGAAACCGTCGACCTGGTCAAAGCCCGACCTCAGGTTACTGGTACCTGGGTTGGTGGTCGGGATTGGCGTTGGCTACCTGCTTTTTCGCGTACTGGATCACCGGGCGATTGCCATCGTGATGGCGGTGGTCACGCTGGTGTTTGTCGGCCTGTGGTTCAGGGCCGGGGGAAATGTCAGTGTGAAGCCGCGCTCAACGCCGAAGGCCGTGGCCGCTGGGATTACCTCGGGAATCACCACCATGGTTGCGCATTCCGGTGGGCCACCGTTGGCGATGTACTTGCTGCCACTGGGCCTGAGCAAACAGGTTTACGCCGGAACCACCAGCCTGTTTTTCACCGTGGGCAATGTACTCAAGGCGATTCCCTGGTTGATCCTCGCCAGGCCGACCGGCAACGTGTTGGGCCTGGCGCTTATCTGTTTGTTCGCCGTGCCCAGTGGCGTGTGGCTGGGTTGGCGGCTGCATGCGCGGTTGGATCAGCGCCAGCTCTATCGCGCCTGCTATGGCTTGCTGATTATCACGGCGCTGAAGCTGTTGTGGGACGGGATTGGGGGCTACTGGGCCTAGGGGTGAAACCTGCGTCCCAACGCATCCAGCCGCACTGCAATCGGCGGTAGCTGCTCACTGCTGCGCGCCAGGGTTTCGACATCGTTGGCGGTGCTTTGCGCAATGCTCTGCACCGACTGCAACCGCCCGACAATCTCCAGGTTCGCGCTGGTCTGCTCACGGGTGGTGGTCACGATCCGGCCATTCAGATCGTCGATGTGCGCAATGTCGCTACCCACGGCGCGCAGCATGTCGACGGCCACCTGGCTGTCTTCCACGCAGCGCTCCACGCCTTGGCGACTGTGGTGCATGGCTTCCACCGCTTGGCGGCTGCCGTGTTGCAGGCCTTCGATGATGGTCTTGATTTCCTGGGTGGACACTGCCGTGCGCTGCGCGAGGCTGCGCACTTCGTCGGCGACCACGGCAAAGCCTCGGCCTTGCTCGCCGGCGCGGGCGGCCTCGATGGCCGCGTTGAGGGCGAGCAGGTTGGTCTGGTTGGCGATGCTGTTGATCACTTCGAGCACGGTGCCGATCTGCTCGGCTTGCACGGCCAGGCCCTGCACGGTTTCGTGGGTGCCGTTGAGGCGGGCGGCCAACTGCGTGATTTCCTGCTGGGCACGGCTGACGCTTTCCTGACCGCGCAGGATCTGTTGGCTGGCCTTGCCGGCGTGGTCCACCGCTTGCTCGACGTGCACGGTGATGTGGCCCATGGCGTCTTCCATGCGCTGCATAGAGCCGGTCATCTGGGTGATCTCGGCCAATTGGTGCCGCGCGCCTTTTTCCAGGGTGCCGCTGGCGCTGGCCAGTTCCTGGCCGAGTTGGCCGAGGCCGTGGGAGTCGCGGGCGACGCCGTCGATCAGGTGCGTGATCTGTTGCAGGAAGTGGTCGAAGCGCTTGGCCAACGACACATGCACCTTGCCTTCTCCTTGGGTGGTTTGCGCGCTGAATTGGGACGTGACTGCGAGCATCTTCTCCAGCATTTCCTGGCTCTCAACCGCTTCGGCTTGGCTGTGCACGGCCAGGTAGAGCAGGGCGACGGTTTCCATCACCACGTAGAACGCATGGACGAACACCATGGTCCAGCCGCCATGATGTTCCATCACAAACACCGGGAAGCCTTGGTGTTGCAGGGCATGGAACACCACGTGATGCACGGCGATGGTGGCGGCGGCGACCAGGATCGGCAGCCAGTCACGATAGAACGTCAGCACCGCCAACAGCGCGAAGATCCCGAAGTGCGATTCGATCACGCCCTGGGCCTGGTTGATGTGCAGTGCCGCCATGACCATCAGGCCCGCGCCGAGGGCGCAACGCATCACGCGGGTGCCGCCTATGGCACGGTACAGCGCCGTGAGCACCACGCTGGTGCCGCCGCCGATTACGGCGGCTTGCATCAAGGTGTCGTGCCAGAACGCCAATCCCAGGGAGAACAGGAACATCAACCAGATCAATGCCAGCATGATGCGGTCGGCTTTACGGTAGTGCTCGAAAAAACGCGCGCGGGTGGGCATTCACACTTACTCCCTGTGGTCTGGCCGAATCAAAGTGAGGGGCAGGGTGGAGCGAATCAGGTGTTTTTGGTTTTTATTGGATTCAGTGATGCCAAACGGTTATCGGCATGCGAAGGAGGGACTTGAGGAACGGCTACCCGGGCGGGTAGCCGTTGATCGGATCACGATCAGAAGCTGTACTTGGCCGTGACGCCGAAGCTGCGCGGGTTGCCGTAGGTGTCGGTCGAACCCCAGATCGGGCTGGTGGCGATGGCTGAGTAGTAGGTGCGGTCGAAAATGTTGTTCACGTTCAACTGCAGGTCCAGGTGTTTGTTCACCTGGTAACCGGCCATCACGTCGGCAACGGCATAACTGCCTTGTTCCAGGCGATAGGTATTGCTGTTGGCAAGCACCACATCGTTGTACATGCGGCTCTGCCAGTAGACGTTGCCACCGATGCGCAGTTTTTCCAGTGGGCCCTGGAAGCGGTAGGAGGTGGTGAGCTTGAACAAGCGTTCCGGGGTGTCGGTGTCGAAACGCTGGTTGTTGTTGGCTGGTTTGGTGTCCTTGATGTAATGCGCGCGGGTGTAGGTGAACCCGCCGCCGACTTGCCAGTTTTCGGTGAGTGCACCTTGCAGTTCAAGGTCTATGCCTTGGCTACGTACCAGGCCGGAGGCTTCGTAGCAGGCCATGATCGGGCAACCGGCTTGGCTCTCGGGCAGGGTCGCACGGTTTTTCTGGTCGATCTGGAACACCGCCAGGCTGGCGTTGAGCGCGCCGTTGAAGTATTCGCCCTTGATACCGACTTCATAGTTTTCACCGACGATAGGCTTCAGCGGCTTGTCCGAGAAGTCGCGGCTGGTCTGCGGTGTGAAGATGTCGGTGTAGCTCGCGTAGACGGAGTACTGGTCGTTCAGGTCGTAGATCACACCGGCGTAGCGCGTGAGGTTACGGGTGACTTTGTAGTCGCCGTCGCCTTGGCGGTCATCGTAGTCATACCAGTCCACGCGTGCGCCGAGGATCACCTTGAGCGGGTCTGCGAGGTTGAGGCGGGTGGTCAGGTAAACGCCATCCTGGGTGGTGATGCTGTGGCCTTTGCCGTCGCGTACGAAGTCCGGTTTTGCCCCGTTGAGCGGGTAATTGGTGTCGTAGGGGCTGTATTCCTTGGACGTGGCGTCGTAGATGCGCTTGCTGGTGCCGACCACCACTTCATGGGTGCGCCCGAACGCTTCGACCGGGCCGCTGAGGAACGTGTCCAGGCCGTACTGCTTGTCGTCCTGGTGCGATTGATAGGCGGTGCGCGCCAGTGTGGTCTGGTAGCGCGACTGGTAGGTGCCGGTGAACACGCCATCCAACTGTGAGGACGAGCCCGCGATGTGCAGCTTCCAGTCGTTGGCGAAGCGATGTTCGATATCACCGAAGACAGTGTCGATGGTCAGCTTCTTGTTTTCCCAGTCGGAGCCGGGGTTGGTGGAGCGGGGCAGGTTCAGGTGATGGCCGTCGGTGCCGATGGGCAGGCCGCCCCAGAAGAAGTTGGTCTGGTCTTCCTGGCGCGAGAAACCCAGGGTGGCGGTGGTGTTTTCGCTGAGGTCGGCTTCGCCGATCGCGTAGAACAGGCCGTGGTCGCTTTCTTCGCCTTTGCGGAAACTGTTGGCGTCGCGGTAGGAGCCGACAACGCGGCCACGCAGGGTGCCGCTGTCATTCAAGGCGCTGGAGGCGTCGAATTCGCCGCGATAATCGTCCCAGCTGCCGGCGGCACCGGTGATCGATACCTGCGGCGTGGCGGTCGGGCGCTTGCGCACAAAGTTGATCGCCGCCGAAGGGTTACCGGCGCCAGTGACCAGCCCGGTGGCGCCGCGAATCACCTCTACACGGTCGAACATCGCCAGGTTGGGCTGCACGCTGTTGGCGTAGCCGGAATAGGAACTGGGAATGCCGTCGAACATCATGTTGTCGATGTCGAAGCCACGTGAGCTATACGTCTGCCGGCCAGGACCGCTGGATTGGCTGAGGAACAGGCCGGGGGTGTTCTTGACCACGTCGTTGACGCTGGTCATGGCCTGGTCGTCCATGCGTTGGCGGGTGATGACCGTGACGGCCTGGGGTGTTTCACGCATGGTCAGCGGGAGTTTGGTGGCGGTCGCCATCTCGCCGGTGGTGTAGGACTGGGTGCCTTCGGTGGTCTGGCCCAGTTGTTCAGTGCTGATCTGGGTGGCACCCAGCTCCAGTGGGGCGGCTTTTTCCGCCTCAGCGGCAAAGGCCGCCGTTGAACTCGCAAGGCAGACGGCCAACGCCATCAGACTGGGTGAAAAACCTTTGCCGCCGTGTTGTTGCACAGACATGGAACTGACTCTCCCCGAATGCCGTCCATGGCGAATAATAAAGATGTTGATAATTATTCGCATCAGTGTGGCAGATTGAGCGTCCGGGAAAAAGCCTTTAATGAGAATCAGTTAATGAATTTTTCACATTTGATTAGCAGCGATTTGCCACCTCGCCCCTCAAAAACGTGACCTTGTTGGTCACTATTCACGCGTTGGAATTGCCACGCGACTCGTCGCCTTGACTTCCCTCAGCGCCAGACTCGACTGAATCGACGCAATCCCCAACTGCCGCCGCAACACGCTCTCGACAAACTCGCTGTAGCTGTCCAGATCTTCCGCGAGGACCTGCAACAGGTAATCCGCATCGCCGGTGATCTTATGGCACGACAACACCTGCGGCAGCTCCTTCACCACGGCTTCAAACGCATCCGGCGCGTGATCGGTGTGGATCGCGAAACGCACATGCACGAACGCCATGATGTTCAACCCGAGCAGCTTGCGATCGAGATTGGCCTGATAGTCTTTGATGACACCTTCCTCTTCCAGGCGCTTACGCCGACGCCAGCAGGGCGTGAGGCTCAGGGATAGACGCTCGCTCAACTGCGCATTGGAAATACTCGCGTCTTCCTGCAGTAGCGCGAGGATGGCGAGATCGGTGTCGTCAAGAACGACCTGCTTGGTTTTATTTTTCATAATTCGGCGCTGTAGGGGTAGATATTCCCGATAAAACTAACAGCGCCGCAAATAAAAGCAAAGAAAGCCCAAGGCTGCCAGAACAAAATAGACCCTGTCTTTTACTGGCGGATGCCCACCTATGTTGACTGTTTTTAGCGAAGCCCACCGTTTGCACCATGGCACCGAACTCAAGGACGGCGTGCTCAAACCCTCGTTCGAACAACCCAGCCGCGCCGACACCGTGCGTGATCGCGTCAGGCAGGTGGGCCTGGGCGATATCATCACGCCGCGCCGCTTTGACCGGGCCTGTTACGTCAACGCCCACAGCGAACGCTACGTGGCATTCCTCGAGTCGGCCTGGGCCGAATGGACCGCCATTGGCCGCAGCCATGACGCATTGCCCCTGGTTTGGCCGGTGCGTGACCTGGCCAACCATCAAGTCCCGGACTTCATCGACGGCAAGCTCGGTTTCTTCGCCATGGACGCCGGCTCGCCGATTACCCGCACCACCTGGGATGCGGTCAGAACCAGCGCCGATATCGCCTTGACCGGCCTGGCGCTGATCGACGAAGGCCATCACAGTGCATTCGCCCTGTGCCGCCCACCCGGTCACCACGCAGCCCGCGAATACATGGGCGGTTATTGCTACCTCAACAACGCAGCGATTGCCGCGCAGCAGGCTATTACTCAAGGCGCCAAGCGCGTGGCGGTGCTGGATGTGGATTTTCATCACGGCAACGGCACGCAGAATATTTTCTACGATCGCCCAGACGTGCTGTTCATCTCCCTGCATGGCGATCCGGCAGTCTCTTACCCGTACTTTTCCGGTGCCGCCAGTGAACGCGGCGCGAGCGCAGGGGAGGGCTTCAACCTGAATTATCCGTTGCCGAAAAACACCACCTGGGCGCACTACCAAATCGCCTTGATCAATGCGTGCCAGCAACTGCGCGACTTCGCGCCCGAGGTGCTGGTGATCTCCCTAGGCGTCGACACCTTCAAGGACGACCCCATCAGCCATTTCCTCCTCGACAGCCAAGACTTCCTCGGCATGGGCGAAATCATCGCCAGCGTCGGCGTGCCCACCCTGTTCGTGATGGAAGGCGGCTACATGGTCGATGAAATCGGCATCAACGCCGTCAACGTGCTGCACGGTTTCGAAAGCCGCACCCGATAACAACAACCCTTCGTCTTTTCTTCTGCCAAAACTCAAAAACATAACAAGAGGTTTTGTGATGAAAACAACCACGTCCGGGCTTTGTGAAAAGCCTGCGTTGCAACGCACCCTGAGCAACCGCCATATCCAGTTGATGGCCATGGGCGGTGCAATCGGCACCGGCCTGTTCATGGGCTCCGGCAAGATCATCGCGCTGTCCGGCACCTCGATCATCCTGATCTACATGATTATCGGGCTCTTCGTGTATTTCGTGATGCGCGCCATGGGCGAACTGCTGCTGTCCAACCTCAACTTCAAGAGCTTCGCTGACTTTGCCGGTGCTTACCTGGGGCCGCGCGCGGCGTTTTTCCTCGGCTGGTCGTATTGGTTGAGCTGGAGCGTGGCGGTAGTGGGGGATGCGGTGGTGGTCGGTGGTTTCTTCCAGTACTGGTTTCCCCATGTGCCGGCCTGGATGCCGGCGGTGGGTATGTTGCTTACGCTGTTTGCGTTGAATGTGCTGACGGTGAAGTTGTTTGGCGAAGTGGAATTCTGGTTCGCGATCATCAAGATCATCGCCGTAGTGACCTTGATTGGGGTGAGCGTGGTGTTGATCGCCAGCTCGTTTGTCTCGCCGACGGGCGTCACCGCTTCGCTGACGCACTTGCTGGATAAACAGGCCGCGTTTCCCAATGGTTTGTTCGGCTTTTTTGCCGGGTTCCAGATGGCGATTTTCTCCTTTGCCGGCACCGAACTGATCGGCACTGCTGCCGCCGAAACCCGTGCGCCGGAAAAAACCTTGCCCAAGGCGATTAATTCGATTCCGTTGCGCATCATCCTGTTCTACGTGCTGGCTCTGGCATGCATCATTGCGGTGACCTCATGGCAGCAAGTCTCGCCGAGCAAAAGCCCGTTCGTTGAGTTGTTCCTGGTGGCGGGTTTTCCGGCAGCGGCGGGCATCGTCAATTTCGTGGTGCTGACCTCCGCGGCGTCATCGGCCAACAGCGGCGTGTTTTCCGCCAGCCGTATGTTGTTCGGCCTGGCTGACCTGGGAGATGCGCCGGGGATCTTCCGGCGTTTGTCGAAGAGCAGCGTGCCGTTTATCAGCCTGGCGTTTACGACATTGCTGATGCTGTTGGGGCTGGTGTTGCTATTTGTGGTGCCAGAGGTGATGACCGCCTTCACCATCGTGTCGACAGTGTCGGCGATCCTGGTGATCTTTACCTGGTCGACAATCCTGGCGTCCTACATCGCCTACCGAAAGAAACGTCCGGACCTGCATGCCAAGTCCGTCTACAAAATGCCCGGCGGTGTACCGATGGCCTGGTTTTCCCTGGGATTTCTCGCGTTTGTGCTGGGCCTGCTGGCGTTGCGGCCGGATACACGCTTGGCGCTGTGCGTGATGCCGGCCTGGTTTATCTGGCTGGGGATTGCCTACCAGTTTTCGCGCTTTCAGGGCGCCAGTTTGGTAAAGACATAATCCCGATCTTTCACCAACGCCTGGTGGCACGCAAAGCACGTCTGGTGCTGCGCTTCATCAGCCGGCTTGCCGTTGACGAACCGACCGAACCCCCAGCCGCCTGTGGACGCGTATTTCTTCGAGTCCTTGACCATGAACTGCACCGTGGTCGCCGCGCCGGGGATGGACGCGGTCTTGAACTCCGGTGACTGTTCATGTTTCCACGCCAATTTGGCCAGGACGGTGCCGTCGGGGAAGGGCAGCTTGCCCTCCCGGTAAGCCTTGAGCGCCGCGCTGTTGCCCAGCACCACACGCAACTCGTTCAACGGGTCGGCCTCCTGGGCAGGCGCCACCAGTTCCCACTGACGGTAGCCGTCGGGAATGGTCACGCCGTAGATCGGCGACGGAGCGCTGTCAGCCAAGGCGAAGGCCGAAGTCGCCAGGGCCAATGCAGCCATGCACAGGCGCCACATCACAAGTGATCCGCATCAATAACCGCCTTGGCAAAGGCTTCGGGCGCTTCCTGAGGCAGGTTGTGGCCCACGCCGCCGTTGATCAGGCGGAACTCATACTTGCCGGTAAAACGTTTGGCGTAGTCCTCGGGCTGCGGGTGCGGGGCGCCGTTGGCGTCGCCTTCGAGGGTGATGGTCGGCACGCCGATCGACGGCGCCTGGGCGAGTTTCTGCTCCAGGGGATCGTACTTCGTCTCACCTTGGACCAACCCCAGGCGCCAACGGTAGTTGAACACGGTGATCGCGACGTGATCCGGGTTCTCCAGGCCCTTGGCACTGCGGTCAAAGGTGGCGTCATCGAACTTCCATTGCGGCGAAGCCAGTTGCCAGATCAGCTTGGCAAAATCATGGGTATTTTTCTGGTAGCCGGCCGCACCACGCTCGGTGGCGAAGTAGAACTGATACCACCATTGCAGTTCGGCTTTAGGCGGCAACGGATTCTTGCCCGCTGCCTGGTTGCCGATCAGGTAACCGCTGACCGACACCAGTGCCTTGACCCGTTCCGGCCACAGTGCTGAAACGATATCTGCCGAGCGTGCGCCCCAATCGTAGCCGCCGAGCACGGCTTGCTTGATCTTCAGCGCGTCCATGAAGTCGATCACATCACTGGCCAGGGCCGCCGGTTGGCCGTTGCGCAGGCTGTTGTCCGAGAGAAAACGAGTACCGCCATAACCCCGGGCGTAGGGGATCAACACGCGATAACCCTTGGCCGCCAACAGCGGGGCGACCTGGGCGTAGCTGTCGATGTCGTAGGGCCAACCGTGCAGCAGGATCACCGCCGGCCCCGTGGCCGGGCCGACTTCGGCGTAGGCCACGTCCAGCAGGCCGGCCTTGACGTGTTTGAGCGTGCCGAAAGCGGTTTGCGCGCTGGCGACGACGCGGGTGGGTGCCTCTGGCATTTCGGCGTGGGCCACGCCCAGGACGCCGAATTGCGACAAGGTCAAGGCCAGAAAAAGGGATTGGCGGTTGAAGCGGCGAGTCAACTGAGTATGCATGGCGAGCCTCCTGCGGCTGGATGTGTGCCTGGTGCTCAGTTGAACGCTGCGCTGTATCTGGCCTGTTTCAGGAAACCCGTTGAGTTAAAGGCTGTGTATCGCAGTGGGTTCTGTACACACTGCGATACAAACCCCGCAGACGTTGAATTGAGACGCCCCAAGCCACACATTCAGCCACCGAGTCGGATGCTACGACAGCACGATTTCATAGGGTTCGCGCATTCTCTCCAGCAGCACCTGGGCCAGCATGGGCGGCAGGCCGATTGCCGGGTCGCCGGCCAATTGGCTGGCATAGGCATGGGCCGCATGCAGCTTGCGGGCGACGGTCCAGGTGTCCAGGCGCACCTTGCGTGCGCGTTGCCAGGGGATGATTGCGCCTTCGCGGGCAGGCCAGTGCCAGGCCCAGATAGGTAGCTCATACAGTTGCGCGCCCACCAGGCTGCAGGCATTGGCACTGGCGCGACCGACGCTGTCGTGGTCGTCATTGCCATCGTTGCGCCAGGTGCTGAAGACCACATCACCCGGTTGCAGGTAGCGCGCGATGAATTGGCTCAGTTGCGGCTCGCGGCTGGCGAGGGCGTCGTCACAGAAGCCGCCGCGAATCCATTTCAAACTGTGCAGCGGCATGCCCAGGCGGCGCATGGCCTCGACGCTTTCCTGGGGCCGCACCACGCTCAGGCGGCTGGCCGGCCAGACGTTGGACCCTGGGTGACTGGCGCTGCCATCCGTGATGGAGATGAGTTGCAGTGGGTGTTCCAAGGTGCTGAGCAGTTGTAGCAGGCCGCCACAGGTCAGTACTTCGTCGCCGGGGTGGGGTGCGATGATGACCACGCGTGCGCCAGGCGGCACCAATGAGGACGGGGTGATCGGGGGGATTTGCGCCAACTGCGGGGCGCTGTTCCAGATTTGCGCAGGGCCGCTGCGGCCGTCGCTTAAGGAAGCAAGCTTCATGGGGTGTCACATCCTTGTCGATTGATGCGGGGTCGTGGTCCGTTGACGGCACAACTCTTTTTTTCCACCGCAGGCTCCGCCGCAGTGGCTGCATGGCACTCCAACGTTGGAACGCCAGCAAGGCGTCCTCAGCATAGACAAGGATTGGTCGGTTTTACATTCGGTAACGTCGTTTTTTTCAAGTGGCGTGCATCAGGCTCTTCAAGTAATCGCCGAAACCGCCCTGGGCACGGGCGTCCAGGCGCGCACTGGTGATCACCTGCGGGGAATGGCTCCAGGCGATGGAGGCGCCGCACAGCTCCAGGTTACGCACCAATTGCACATCCTCATGGCACGCCAGGGGTTCGAAGCCACCGGCGCGCACATAAGCGCCAGCGCTTACCCCCAGGTTGGCACCGTGGATGTGCCGATGGCCGTCTCGCGCCTCGTAACCCTGGTGATATCGAATCTGCGCAGCGGGGTCGAAACCTTCGCCCCAGGCATCCACGGTGACAGTGCCACACACGGCATCGGTCCCCAATGCCAATTGGGCCACCAGCCAATCAGGGGCCACGCGGCTGTCGGCATCGGTGCAAGAGATCCAGCGGGCGCCCTGGTTGAGCAGATGCCGCGCGCCCACGCCACGTACATGGCCCACGTTACGTGCCTGGGCTTCCAAATATTGCACCGGGTAAGCCTGGGCAATGGTGGCACTGTCATCGCTGCAACTGTCGAGTACCACCAGGACCGTTACGGCTTCGCCCAGTAAACCCGGATGACTGGCCGCGATCAGTGCCGCTTTCAGGCAATCGTCCAGCAAGGCCTCTTCGTTGTGTACCGGGATCAGAATGCCGATCATCGCAGGCCCTCAAGGGTGGCGACCGAAGTGCCGTCGCGGCTCCACAGGTCGAGAAGAAAGTCGTGTTCGTGATGACTGGCTACACGGGGCATGTCCAAACGCTCGTGGAGCAGGGCATGCACCTGCTCGGCAGTTTGCGGGCAGCCTTCGATGGCGGGGCGCCAATGACAGGCAAGCAGTTGGCCGTCGGCGGTCAGCGAAGCACGGGCGCGATCAACCAGCTCGCTCAGGTCGTCGGCGTCGAGGTAGTAACACAACTCGCTGAGCACGATCAGCTCGAACTGGCCTGTGGGCCATTGTTCAGGCAAACGGCTTTGCTGCACCTGGGCATGGGGAAAACCCAGCAAGCGACTGCGTGCCAGGGCGACGGCTGCCGAAGCCGTGTCGCAACACAGCAAGCGATCACAACGGGGCGCAAGCTCGAAGCTCAGTTCGCCATTGGCGCAACCGGGCTCAAACACCGCGGCATAACGTGGCCGTGTGAGCACCGCCAGCGTCAACGCGCGTTTGCGCCGTTCGTACCAGCGTTGGCGAAAGGCCCAGGGGTCGTCGTTATTGGCGAATAACTGGTCGAAATACGGCGTGGCCACACTCATACGAATACCACTTCAAAGGGTTGCAGCAGACGTTCCACCACGTAGGGCGCCAGCACGGGGGGCAGGCCGATCTGCGGGTCACCCTCCAACTGGCTGGCGAAGGCATGGATCGCATGGCGCTTGCGGGCCACCGCTTCACAGGTCAATGGAATCTTCCGGGCGCGGTGCCAGGGCACCTGAGTGTCCTCGGGTGTTGCCCAGTGCCAGGTCCACACCGGCAGTTCATACAGGGTTGCGCCGACCGCAAGGGACGCTTTGGCGCTGGCACGGCCGACGGCTTCGTGGTCGCAATGCCCATCTTCGCGCCAGGTGGTGAACACCACGTCGTTGGGCTTGAGATAACGCTGAATAAACCTCGCGAGTTCATCTTCACGCACCGCCACCTTACTGTCGGTGAACCCCGCACGCAGCCATTTCAGGCTGTGCAGCGGCAAGCCGAGGCGATGCAGCGCCTGGGCCGATTCCTGGGGACGCACGACACTCAAACGCTCCACCGGCCAACGCCGCGAGCCGGGATGACTGGCGCTGCCATCGGTCACCGAAATCAGCTGGATCGGTCGGCCAAGTGCCGCGAGCCCCTGCATCAAGCCACCACAACCCAACACTTCATCATCAGGATGGGGCGCGACGATCACTGCCCGATGGCCTTCGGGTACCAACTGCTCAACGCTGATCGGCGGCAGTTCGGCCATCTTAGGCGATGCCTGCCAGCGATGCAGCGGTGTGCCTTGGCCGACAATCGGATTGGGTCTCATAACTGCCACCTCCCTGTGGGTTCGCCGGCGACCAGCTCGCCAAGGCCCGCCAAGTCGCGCTCGGCGTGACTCTGGCGCACATACACCGGTAAGTCCGCCATCAACTGAGCGAAATGCGGATCCTTGCAGTACGGCCCCGCACCTACAGCGCGTCCGACGTGGTGAATCACTTGTTCGACGGTGTCTTCGATGCCGGCCCGAGTCTGTTGTGCCCACTCCCTGGCGTTGGCCTTGGGGTCGCGGTCAACCTGTTCCGCGCTGGCGCGCAATACACAGGCGGCGCTGTTCAGTGCACTGTCGACCGCACCGAGGTGGGCGAGGGCGTGGGGTTCAGGGCGTTTGCTGCACTGCTCACGCAAGACCTCGGCCAGGCGTTGAGCCGCGCCGTACCAGCAGGCGGCAATGCCAATGCCGCCTTGCCAGAAACCGGGGCGGGCGAGGTAATCACCTGGTCTGCCCACCGCGAGCCCCCAAGCCTGGTCAAACACGACTTCCACGCTGCCGGTGGCGGCCATGCCCACGGCGTTCCAGCCTTCGTCCGTCACGATGACGCCGGGTTGATCCATAGGCACCGCCACCAACTGCTGGCGGTCTTCTTCGTCCCAGGCCGTCAACAAACCATGGCTGACCACTGCCGCGCCGGAGCACCATGCTTTACGCCCTTGCACCTTCAAGCGATGGCCATCTTTGAAAACGCGCACCTTGGCGGTGGGGGGCTCAGCTGCCCACATGCCCCAGATGCTGCCCAAGGGCGGTAACGGGCTATTGAGTTCGGCAATGATTGCCAACGCGTCGGTGTGGCCCTCGAACAGCTTGCACAAGCGCAGGTCATGGCCAGCCACTTGTGCCAAGCGGCTGAACCGTTCCAGTGTCTGACCGCTGCCCGGTAATGGCAGCTGGTCCAGGCCTTCCTCCTGAAGCGCCTTCAGGGCCGCGCCCAGGGCTTGCGTGTCCGCATAGCCCTGGTAGCCTTGAAGGAATCCATGCAATGCCATTTCACACCTCGTCTTCACGCTGCAATTCAAACAGTAGCAACGAACGGCCAGTCACCGCGTACTCATGATCAAAATCAAAGCGCTCCTGGCCACGTACCGCCGGGGAATTGGTGTCGAGCATGCAGGTCCAGAACTCGCCCTCGGGCACCGGCGGCAGGCGGAAATTGACCATGTCGTGGTGGGCATTGACCACCAGCAGCAAGGTGGCATCGGCGCCGGCACGGCGTATCCCGGTTTCCTGGGCGCGGCCATCCATCAACATGCCCAGGCAGCGGCCGTTGCTGTCTTGCCACTGTTCGGTGGTCATCTCATTGCCATCCGGCGCGAGCCAGGTGACGTCCTTCACACCGATGTCTTCGTTATAGTCGCCGACCAGGAAGCGGCCACGACGCAGGATCGGGTAAGCCAGGCGCAGTTTGATCAAGCGTTTCACAAACTTGAGCAGGGCCTTGCCGTCGTCATCCAGGTCCCAGTTGACCCAGCCGATCTCGCTGTCCTGGCAATAGGCGTTGTTGTTGCCGTGCTGGGTGCGGGCGAACTCATCACCGGCCACGATCATCGGCGTACCTTGGGCCAACAGCAGGGTGGCGAAGAAGTTACGCATCTGACGCAGGCGCAGTTCGTTGATTTCCGGATCGTCGGTCGGCCCTTCGACGCCGTGGTTCCAGGACAGGTTGTTGTTGCTGCCATCCTGGTTGTTTTCGTCGTTGGCCTCGTTGTGCTTGTCGTTGTACGACACCAGGTCGTGCAGGGTGAAGCCGTCGTGGGCGGTGATGAAGTTCACCGAACTGTAGGGACGGCGGCCACGATGGTTGAACATCTCACCCGAGGCGGTCATGCGCCCGGCAAAGTCCGCCAGTTGGCCGTCGTCGCCTTTCCAGAAAGCACGCACGGTGTCGCGGAAGCGGTCGTTCCATTCCACCCAGCCTGGTGGGAAGTTGCCCACCTGATACCCGCCGGGGCCGCAGTCCCAGGGTTCGGCGATCAGTTTGAGCTGGCGCAATACCGGGTCCTGGCGACAGGCGACCAGGAAGCTGTGACGCTCATCGAAACCATCGCGGTAACGGCCAAGAATGGTCGCCAAGTCGAAGCGGAAACCGTCGACGTGCATCTCATTGGCCCAGTAACGCAGGGAGTCGGTGACCATCTGCAACACGCACGGATGGCTCAGGTCCAGGGTGTTCCCGGTGCCGGAATCGTTGATGTAGAAACGCTTGTCATCCGGCATCAGGCGGTAGTACGAAGCGTTGTCGATACCGCGCATCGACAGGGTCGGGCCACGCTCGTTACCTTCGGCGGTGTGGTTGTAGACCACGTCGAGAATCACTTCGAGCTTCTGCTCATGCAGGTGCGCGACCATCTCCTTGAACTCGGCGATCTTGCCGCTGGCCAAGTAGCGCGGGTCGGGAGCGAAAAACGCGATGCTGTTGTAGCCCCAATAGTTGGTCATGCCTTTTTGCAGCAAATGCTGGTCGTTGACGAAGGCATGCACGGGCAGCAGCTCGACCGACGATACGCCCAGTTGGCGAATGTGCTTGAGCACGTCGTCTTCCATTAAGCCAGCGCAGGTGCCACGCACGGACTCGCCCACGGATGGGTGGCGCATGCTGATCCCGCGCAGGTGGGTTTCGTAGATGATCGTACGGTCCCACGGCACCCGCACCGGCTGGTCGTTGCCCCAGGTGTGTGCCGGGTCGATGACTTTGCATTTAGGCACGAAGGGAGCGCTGTCGCGTTCATCGAAGCTGAGGTCGTCGTCCGGGTGACCGATGGTGTAGCCGAACAGCGCCTCGGACCATTTCAGTTCGCCCACCAACTGCTTGGCATAGGGGTCGATCAGCAATTTATTGTGGTTGAAACGGTGGCCGTTGGCGGGGTCATACGCACCGTACACGCGGTAGCCGTAAATCAGCCCTGGGTGGGCGTCGGGCAGGTAGCCGTGGAAGGTTTCGTCGGTGTATTCCGGCAGTTCGATGCGCTCCAGCTCGACTTCGCCGGAATCATCGAACAGGCACAGTTCGACCTTGGTCGCGTTGGCCGAGAACAAGGCAAAATTGACCCCCAGGCCGTCCCAGGTGGCGCCGAGGGGGAAGGGCAAACCTTCACGAATCCGCGACGGCTCGCTGCCCGGCGTCGAAGGGGTTTTATCGGGTTTGCTCATTGAGTGGCTCCTGCAAAGGTCTTTTTTCGGGCCGAACGCGGCCGTGCTGACGAAATTTCAGCTGAGCGTCTGGAAGGTGAAATCACCTCTTGCCGACAGAGCCAGCAAGAGGCGAGGGGTCAAGGCTTGGGCTTTTTTGGCGCCGTTGGTTTTTTAGCGGCCGGTGGCGCCGGCTTGCTGGCCGCAGGTGCCGCGGGTTTGGCTTTTGCCGGCGGCTTGGGAGCGCTGGCCTTGGGTTTGGCCGCTGCCTTGGGCTTGCTCGGCGTCAGCGCTTCGGCTTCCGCCAGTTTGCGCGCCATCTCCCAGTGGCGTGCATCTTCACCATGGGGTTTGCCCTCGGACTCCCAGATCTGATGCGCCAGTTCGCGTATGCGTTTGTCTTCAGTACTCATCGCAATGCTCCTCACAGAAAATTTCAGCTTTCTTGATCATCAGGATTGATAAAGACATTGACCGGGAAATCCCCCAGGGCAGCGCTAACCAACAGCTCCTTGTCTGGTGTGACTGCGCCTGTATGAAAAAGTCCCTTCCAGTTTTGCGTTGTGGCGGCGAACGGTAATTTCACCCGTGTATCGCCCCAAACCTGCGCATTGATCTGGGGATGCACACCGTTTTCAAGCAGGTGATGGGGCCAGCGTGGCACCACGACCAGCAAGCGTTTACCGTGATGTTCGCGGCTGAATGCGACCACCCGTTCGGCGTGTGTGCCGACCACTTCCAGCGGCGTGTAGGTGCCGCTGCGGAACAGGTCAGGCTGGGCCTTGCGCAAGCCCAGCACCTGGGCAATCAACGCCTGTTTGATACGCCCGTCGCGCCAGTTGAACAACAGTTCGCCGATGTCCGGTGGTGTCGCCAGCGCCTGTTGCCGTTCGCTGAAATCCACCGGGCGACGGTTGTCCGGGTCTACCAGGCTGAAGTCCCAGAACTCATCGCCCTGGTACAGGTCCGGCACACCCGGCACGGTCATACGAAGCAAGGATTGCGCCAGGCTATTCAACGCGCCCGCCGGGGCAATCGCCTGAGCGGCATTGCCGATGGCGGTGCGCAGCGCGTGGCCTTCCTCACTGAGCAAAAGCCGTGAAAGGAACGCCTCGACGCCTTGTTCATAGGCCTCGTTGGGCGCGCTCCAGCTGCTCTGCAACTTGGCTTCGCGCAGGGCCTTTTGTTGCCACTGCCACAGGCGCTGCTGGTAGCCATCAAACTCAGCGCCCTGATCCAACGGCCAACTGCCGAGCAAGACTTGATAGAGGATCAATTCGTCGCCGGCCGAGGGGGCGGTGTCGGTTCGCAATGGCGCGGCCAGGGTTCGCCAGTGTTCCACCTGTTCAACAAACCAAGGCGCGCATTCACTCAACACCGCCAGGCGCGCGCGGGTGTCTTCGCCGCGCTTGTGGTCGTGGGTCGCGGTGGCCAACAGGTTGTCGGGGAAGGTCTGCAAGCGCTGCTGGTTGACGGCATGGAAGTCGGCCAATGGCGCGCTGAACTGTTCGGTGCTGAAGCCCACGTCATTGCGCGACAGCAAGACCGCCGAGCGATAGAACGCGGTGTCCTCCACGGCCTTGGCGGCAGCGGGAGAGGTCAATTGCTGGAAACGCACGCAGGCATGCTTGAGGATCTTGCGCTCCCGGCCCACGGGGCGATTACGCCACGGCTGGCCGCCCAGCCATTTTTCCAGGTGGTCGAGTACGGGCCAGTCGCCTTCGCCCAAGGTGGTGCGTGCGCCGTCCATGGCGTGTTGGAACACCTGGTCGTCAGCGTCGCTGCGGCCACGTGCGCTGATGTAGGTGCGGTACACCGGGAAATGCACGATCAGTTCCTGCAACGCGCGGCGGATGGCACCTAGCGTCAGGTCGCGGGTCATCACGTCGTCGCGGGCCACTTGCAGTAGGGCCTGGGCCACACTTTCGAAGTCGCCGCCGAGGGAACCGTTGAGGATTTGCTGACGTGCCAGCCGCGCCTCTTCGATGAACGCCGAAGGCCGTTCGCTGTGACGGGTCCACAATTGGGCCAACGGCTCAAAGCCGTCGGGGTGATGTTGCAGCAGGGACAGCTGGTTCATGAATTCGTAGCCGGTGGTGCCATCCACTTGCCAGTCTTCGCGCAGGGTTTCGCCTTCACCAAGGATTTTTTCCACGAAGATCGGTAAATGCCGTTGCGGTGACAGCGAATCCACCCGGCGCCGCAGCTTGCGGCAATACCCGCGCGGGTCGGCCAGGCCGTCGATATGGTCGATACGCAGGCCATCCACCAAACCTTCGCTGATCAGTTCGAAAATCTTGCCGTGGGTGGCTTCAAATACGGCGGTGCGTTCCACGCGCAAGCCGCCCAGTTCATTGACATCGAAGAAGCGCCGCCAGTTGATATCGTCCGCTGCGGTGCGCCAGCTGGCGAGGCGATAGGCCTGCTGCTCAAGCAGTTGATGTAGGCGGTCGAAGTCGAACGTCGCCAACTGTCTGTTGATGGCCTGGCGCACTTCGTCTTCAGTGGCCCGCTCGGCCAGGGCCTGTTTGAGCCAGGCGGCTTCGTGGTAAGCATCGTCCTGATAGGCAAGGGCATTGAAGCGGTCGGACAACGGCTTGAGTAACTCATTGCTGCCCAGGATCGCCGCGTAGTCCCGTGGGCAGATCGGAAAGCGATGCTCGTAATGCTCGACGTAGAACGCGCCATGGTTGGCATCGAACTGCAAGGTCACGGTGCCGGTCTGCAAGGCTTCGCCGTAGTCGCTGCCGAGGAACGGCATCAGCAATTGGCCTTTGAGCAGCGGATCGGGCGAGTGCCACTGGATATCGAAGAACTCGCTGTAGGGGCTCATGCGCCCCCATTCCAGCAGGTCCAGCCACCAGGGGTTATCCGCACCGCCGACGGCCATATGGTTGGAGACAATATCGAGGATCAGGCCCATGCCGTGTTCACGCAACGCGGCGACCAGGCGGCGCAAGGCGGCTTCGCCACCCAGTTCAGGGTTGACGCGGGTCGGGTCGACCACGTCGTAGCCGTGCATGGAACCGGCGCGGGCGCTGAGCAGTGGTGAAGCGTACAGGTGGCTGATGCCGAGGCGGGCGAAGTAGGGCACCAGCGGCACCGCGTCGTCCAGGGTAAAACCTTTATGAAATTGCAGGCGCTGGGTAGCGCGCAGGGGCAGTGCATTCATCGGTCACGCTCATAGGCTTGGTTGCGCGCGACGGCCAACAGTTCGAGGCGGCGGGCGGCCCCGGCATTGTCGAGCAGGCTGGAGGCCTCACCCACAAAGCGGCGGCGCCAATTGGGGTGGGTGTCGGTGGTGCCGGGCAGATTGGCCTGCTCCTCCACGCCGAGCGCATCCTCCAACGGCAGCAGCACCAACGGCGCGCGGGTGTGACCGAGGTAGCGCACGCTGGCGTCGATCATGTGGTCGGTCTCGTTACGGATCTCATCGACGAAGTTCTGCGGGTCCTGGCTCAAGGCCTGACGCAGTGCCTGGCGTTCGCGCAGGCGGTGTTCGCTCCATTGCTCCACGGTGGGCGCATCGATCAGGCCCAGCTGGATGTTCCAGTCGATATCGCGGCTGTGCCACCAGCCGTTGAGTGTCGGCAAGTCGTGGGTGCTGGTGGTGGCCAGGGCGTTATCGGGCCAGTCGAGGATCGGCTTGAACTGGCCCTCGTGGTTTTGCTCGAACAGCAACACGCGCATGCCGAGGATCGAGCGGGCGATGAGCTTTTCGCGCAGGCCGTCCGGCACCGTGCCCAGGTCTTCACCGAGCACGATCGCTTGGTGGCGATGGGATTCAAGGGCCAGCAGGCGCAACAGGTCGTCCACCGGGTAATACAGATAGGCGCCTTCACGCGGCGAGGCGTCCATGGGAATCACCCACAGGCGTTGCAGGCCCATCACATGGTCGATACGCAGGCCACCGGCATGGGCGAAGTTGGCGCGCAGCATCTCGATAAAGGCGCGGAAGCCGTTGCGCTTGAGGCCTTCAGGCGAGAACGCGGAGATGCCCCAGCCTTGCCCGGCGCGATTGAGAATGTCGGGTGGCGCGCCCACGGTCAGGTCCGCGAGCAGTTCATCCTGACGGCTCCAGGCTTGGCTGCCACCGCCGTCGGCGCCCACGGCCAGGTCGGCAATCAAGCCGACGCCCATGCCGCTGCCACGGGCCGCTTGTTGCGCGCGTTCCAGGCAACGGGCGATCAGCCATTGGCTGAAGGCGAAGTAGCCGATCTCATCCGGGTTTTCTACGGCAAATGCGGCGAGTGCCGGGCTCTGCGGGTTACGCCAGTCTTCGGGCCAGTGGCGCCAGTCGAGGTCTTCACCCTTTGCGGCGCGCGCGGCTTGCACGGCTTCGAAGCGGCAGTGGTTCTCCAGCGCTTCGCCACCGGCCTGGCGGAAACTCAGGAAGTCGGCGTGTTGTGGATGCTGGCCGTGGCGGAAGTCCTCGTACAAGGCGCGCAACAGTCGCTGCTTGGCTTTGGCGGCTGTGGGCCAGTCGATCAGGCTGTGTTGTTCCAGATCGTGCAGTTCATCCGTCAGGCCGAGGGCTTCAATGGCGTTGCGCACTTCGCGCTCACCCAGGATGCAACCCGGCGAAGCATACAAACTGTTGAGGAACAAACGACTCGACGGCGAATACGGGCTGTAGCGCTCGGTGTCGGCGCTGAACATGGCGTGCATCGGGCTGATTGCCAGGGCGTCGGCACCGCGTTCCGCGGCCGAACGAGCCAAGTGTTCCAGGGCCAGGGTGTCGCCAAAACCGCCATCGCCCAGGCGGCGCAGGCTATACAGTTGCGCGCTGAGGCCCCAGGCGCGGGCAGGGCGACTGTCGACAGCTTCGGCCACGCTGTAGCAATGGGTGGGGGCCACGGCCAGGGTGAACGTCTGCTCGGCGATATGCACTTGGTGGTAACCGAGGGCGATGACGCCTGGCAACACGGCGTCGCCATCCAGGCGCAGCTCCAGGGTTTCACCGTCTTCGAGGCTGACCCGGCACAGGGTGTCCGGTTCAAAGTAACGGGCCAGGTCCAGGCCTTCACCGCTGTCGATGGTCATCAACGGTGGCAGGTGCTTGTCTTGTTGCGCCTGTTCCAGTTCGAGCAGGCTGGCGTCGATCTCGGCATCGCTGTCGGCCGGGTGGCCCAGGCCTTTGAGGACGGCGCGCAGGGCGTCGGGTTTCACACGTTGCGGGCGGCCGTTTGCGTCGATCCAATCGACGGCCAGGCCCGCTCGGCTGGCGAGGATTTCCAGGTTCGCTTCGCTCAAGGGTGCTCTCCAACAGGGGATAGGGTAACGCGTGCGCTGTTCGCCGGCAGTTGGATGCCGAGGTTGGCAGGCGTTTCGAAAAGGACAGCGCCCGCCGCCGGGTGATCCAGCGGCACGGCACTCAGGTTGAGGTCGATCTGCAACAGGCTGCCGTTGCCCAGGCGCCAGCGGGCGCTCACGGCACCTTCAGCCAGCACCTGCGCGCCCAACGCGAGGCTGCCCGGCAAGTGCGGCACGATATGCTGGTGGCGCAGGTTCAGCAGATGCCGGTAAAGCTGGGCATGCGGATGGTCTGCAAAGGCCGGGGACGATTGCTGGAAGGTTGCCAGGGCATTGGGATCAGGAATGCGTTCACGTCGCTCAGGGTCGTGGAACGCGGCAAAGTCGGCGAACTCGTTACGCCGACCTTCGCGCACGGCTTGCGCCAGTTCGCCATGGTGGTCAGTGAAAAACAGGAACGGTTCGCTGGCGTTGACCTCGTCGCCCATGAACATCAGCGGGATCATCGGTGAAAGCAGCAGCAGGGCCGTTGCTGCCTCTAAAGCCTGGGGCGAGCAGAGTTGATGCAAGCGCTCGCCCAAGGCGCGGTTGCCGATCTGGTCATGGTTCTGCAAAAACGCCACAAACGCGCTCGGCGGCAGGTGCCCACTGGGTTCGCCGCGTTCATGACCATGCCGAGTGGTGTGCCCTTGGTAGATAAAGCCTTCACCCAGGCAGCGCGCCAGTTTGGCGGTAGGCTCCTCGGCGAAGTCACTGTAGTAGGCGTCGGTTTCGCCGGTCAGCAGTACGTGCAGGACGTTATGAAAGTCATCATTCCATTGCGCGTCAAAATCGTGTTGCAGGAGGCTGGCCTGATTGAGCTCGTTTTCCAGCATCAGCCAGACGTGTCGGCCGGTGTCGACTTGTTCGCGAACGCGGTGAGCCAGTTGTTTCAGAAAATCCGGGTTGTCGATGGCGTGTACCGCGTCCAGGCGTAGGCCGTCGAAACGGTATTCGAGCAGCCACATCAAGGCGTTATCCAGGAAGAAGTCCCGCACTTCACGCCGGTCGAAGTCGATACCGGCGCCCCAGGGCGTGTGCACGTCTTCCTGGAAGAAACCTTTGGCGTACTGGCCGAGGTAGTTGCCGTCGGGGCCGAAGTGGTTGTAGACCACGTCGAGGATCACCGCCAGGCCGTGTTCGTGGGCACTGTCGATCAGGTGCTTGAGTTGATCAGGCGTGCCGTAGGAGGCTTGGGGCGCATAGGGCAAGACGCCGTCATAACCCCAATTGCGTTCACCGGGGAATTGCGCCAGTGGCATCAACTCAATGGCGGTCACGCCTAGCTCGGCCAGGCGTGGCAGGTGCTTCTCGACGCCGGCGTAGCCGCCCATTGCGCCGACATGCAGCTCGTAGATGACGGCTTCGTGCCAGGGACGGCCTTGCCACTGGCTGTGGCGCCATGGATAGACGAGGGGATCGACCACCAGGCTCCAGCCATGCACATCCGAGGCCTGAGCCCTGGAGGCTGGGTCGGGTACATCCATTTCCCCGTCGATATTGAAGCGGTAGCGCGTGCCCGCCGGGCACGCTATTTCGGTTTCAAACCAGCCTTCTGCCTGGGGCAGCATGGCGACGGATTTGCCGCTTTCCAGTTCAACGCTGACATAAAACGCGTCTGGCGCCCACAAGGCAAAACGCGTGTGTTGCGCGTCCAGCATGATTGCGCCGTGGGGCCAGGTTTCCAGAGTCCGTAACGGCATCTATAGAGACCTCCCGTTGATTATTTAGCGGATTTCCCCAGTGCTTTAGCGACAAGCTGCTCGTACAGTTCGGCGTAGGGTTCCACCGCCTGGCTCCAGTTGAATGGTTGTGTCATCGCCCGGCAGCGCATGGCATTGAGCAGGCCCGGATAGGCGAACACCTTGAACGCACGGCTCAAGGCTTCTTTGTAGCTGTCGACCGTGGATTCATTGAACAGAAAGCCGGTCACGCCATTTTCGATGGTATCGGCCAAGCCGCCGGTATTGCGTGCGACGGGCAGTGAACCGAAGCGCTGGGCGTACATCTGGCTCAGGCCGCACGGCTCGTAGCGCGACGGCATCAGCAGGAAGTCACTGCCGGCGAACATGCGCCGCGCATCAGTCTCATTGAAGCCGATGCGCACACCGATCTGGCCGGGGAAGCGCAGGGCCAGTTCACGCATGGCGTTTTCTTCTTCCGGCTCGCCGCGACCGATGATCGCGATCTGCCCACCTTGCTCGACAATAAAGCTGGCCACGGCTTCGGTCAGGTCCAGGCCTTTTTGGAACACCAGGCGCGAGACCACGGCGAACAGTGGGCCGGTGGATTCACTCAGGCCAAACAGCTCGCGCACTTGGGCCGCGTTGACCGCTTTGCCTTCCCAGTCGCCGATATTGAAGTTGTGGGTCAGGTGCGGGTCGGTGGAGGTTTCCCAGCTGTCTTCGATGCCGTTGGGAATGCCGCTGAGCAAGCCTTGCTGGGTCTTGCTGGCGAGAAAGCCATCCAGGCCGCAGCCGAATTCCGGGGTGGTGATTTCCCGTGCGTAGGTGGCGCTCACTGTGGTGATGTGGCTGGAATACGCCATGCCGGCCTTGAGGTACGACATCTTGCCGTAGAACTCCATGCCTTCCTGCTGCAGGGCGTGGGGTGGAATACCCAGCTCCGGCGTGGAAGCCAGGCTGATCACACCTTGATAGGCCAGGTTATGGATGGTGAACAGCGTCGGCGTGCGTGACCCACGCCAGTGCATGTATGCCGGCGCCAGGCCAGCGGGCCAGTCGTGGGCATGCACCAGGTCCGGGCACCAGTGAATCTGCGCGAGGTTGGCAGCCATGTCGGCGGCAGCCAGGCCAAGGCGGGCGAAACGAATGTGGTTGTCCGGCCAGTCGCGGCCGTTATTGGCGCCGTAGGGCGTGCCTTCGCGCTCATAGAGTTCGGGGCAGATCAGGACATAGATGACCAGGCCGTCCTTGAGGTCCATGCGCCCGATCTTGCACGGCGGCAGCGCGGCGTGGCCACCCAGCTCACCGATGATATGGATCGGGTTGTCGCTTTCCATTACCTGCGGGTAACCGGGGATCAGCACCCGCACATCGTGCAGGTGGGCCATGGCGCGGGGCAGGGCCGCGGACACATCGCCCAGGCCGCCGGTTTTCACCAGATCGGCGAACTCAGAGGTCACGAACAGGACTTTCTTGCGATTAGGATTCTGACTCACGATCGGCCGCACAGTGGTGGGCAGGTCGACCAACGAAGGTCCCCCTGCTGGCTGACTGACACGCTCTCCCTGAATATCTACAGCGGCACTGATCATAGTTCTCTCCCACATGTTGGTAGGCTAATGGCCTGCTGCCACTAGCTCCGATGACCGCATCCTGCGACCAGGCGCACAAGCACTGTACAAACTGGCAAGGCGTATGCCAGTTGCACGGTTAGCCAAAAAAGATTGGATGGACGGGCATTTCGCGTGAGCCACGCGTGCTCGCCTTACCTTAAAACTGGACCTACGGCAGAGTTGGAAAGTTTCGATTTTTTGCGGGGTTTTTGTTTTCGAACGGACCCATCGGTCATGAGTCTAGGACAGATCCTAGAGCCTGTAGGGTTTCTAGGAAAATTTTGTAGGACAAAATACTTGTAACGATATGCTGCTTTGAAGAAAGCCTTGGAAGGGTGCTTTTCTGTGGCGAGGGAGCGTGCTCCCGCTGGGATGCGCAGCAGCCCCAGATTAGGGCCGCTGCGCGCCCCAGCGGGAGCAAGCTCCCTCGCCACAAGAGTGCGAATGCCCCGAAAAGGTGCGTCAGCCCAGCACGCGAATGGGCGCATCGGTCGCCCACGCTTGAATGTCTTCGATCATCTGCGCGTAGAACTGCCGGTAATTCTGTTCGCTCACATACCCTACATGCGGCGTCGCCAGCACATTCGGCAGGCGGCGGAACGGGTGATCCACCGGCAGCGGTTCCTCGGCATACACATCGAGCGCCGCTCCCGCCAGACGGCCGCTTTCCAATGCCTGCACCAGCGCCGACTCATCCACAATCGGCCCGCGTGCGGTGTTGACCAAGCGCGCGCTAGGTTTCATCCACCCGAGCGCCTCGGCGTCCACCAGCCCACGGCTGCGGTCGCTGAGCACCAGATGAACGGTGAGAATATCGGCCTGTTCAAACAACGCTTGCTTGCTGACCCAGGTTACGCCCGATTCCGCCGCGCGCTGCGGCGTGAGGTTTTCACTCCAGGCAATCACGCGCATGCCGAACACTTGGGCAAACTGCGCCACTTTCTGGCCGATGCTGCCGAGGCCGAGAATGCCCAGGGTCTTGCCATGCAGGTCGCCGCCCAGGCCAACCTGCCAGTGGCCGGCGCGCAAGGAATTGGCCTCGGCCAGCAGGTTGCGGGTGGAAGCCATGATCAGCGCCCAGGTCAATTCCGGCGCGGCGTGTTTATAGCTGTCGGTGCCACAGACTGTGATGCCCAGTGCCTTCGCCGCAGGAATGTCGATGGCCGCGTTGCGCATGCCACCTGTCACCAGCAATTTGAGCTTGGGCAAACCTTGCAGCAGCGCCTTGTTGAAGGTGGAGCGTTCGCGCATCACGCAAATCACCTCGAAGCCCTTCAAGCGCTCGATCATCGTGGCGGTATCGGCCGGGTAATCGTGCAGGAAATGCACCTGGCCCACGGCCTCAAGCACCGACCAATCCACCACGCCACTGGCCACATTCTGCCAATCATCAATGACTGCAATCTGTACCGACATTCACGAGTGCCTCGAAAAAGGTTGAATTAAAGGGCGTTCAAACCCTGCAACAGCGCTTTATGAAACTGGGCCGGTTCCTCCATCTGCGGTGCGTGCCCCAAGCCCGGGAACTCCACCAGGGTTGCATGGGGAATCAACTTGGCCACTTGCTTGCCCAGCACGGCATAGTCGCCGAGCTTGGCCTTGACCGCCGCCGGCGCAACGTCCTTGCCGATGGCGGTGTTATCGGACGTGCCGATCAGCAGCAGTGTGGGCATTTGTAGGTTCTTGAACTCGTAGTACACCGGCTGGGTGAAGATCATGTCGTAAATCAACGCCGAGTTCCATGCGACCAGGGTATGCCCTGGGCCGTTGCTCAGGCCGGCGTACATCTCTACCCAACGCTCGTACTCGGGCTTCCAGCGTCCGACGTAGTAGGTGTTGAGTTGGTAGTTGCGAATCCCGTCGGCGGTGACTTTCAGCTCACGTGCATACCATTGGTCGACGGTCAGCGAGGGCACGCCCAGCGCCTTCCAGTCTTCCAGGCCAATCGGGTTGACCATCGCCAACTGTTCGGTCTGCTCGGGGTACATCAGCGCATACCGGGTAGCGAGCATGCCACCGGTGGAATGGCCAATAACGGTGGCCTTGTGAATGCCGAGTGTTTCCAGCAGTTGATGGGTGTTGGTCGCCAACTGCTGGAAACTGTATTGATAATGGTCGGGCTTGCTGGAGCTACAGAAACCAATCTGATCCGGCGCGATGACCCGGTAACCGGCGTCGCTCAGGACCTTGATCGAGCCTTCCCAAGTGGCGCCGCAGAAGTTCTTGCCGTGCATCAGCACCACGCTGCGGCCGTTGGCCTGCCCTTTGGCGGGCACGTCCATATAGCCCATTTGCAGGGACTTGCCCTGGGATTGAAAGTCAAAATGCTTGAGTGGGTAGGGGTATTCAAAGCCTTGCAGCTCGGGGCCATAGGTGGCGGCGAAGGCGGGTGCGGTGATGACGGCGAGCAGGCCGGTGATGCAAAAAGCGCGTATCAGAGGCATTGGCAAGGCTCCGAGAAGGGTGCTCGGATGCTGTTGCGGGGCGATTAACTGGGGATTAACACCCAGTGCAAGGTCACGGCAGCGAGCACGGCATAACGCAGGCTTTTGGCCAGGGTCACCAGCAGCAGAAATCGCCACAACGGCTCGCGCATCACCCCGGCGACCAAGGTCAGCGGGTCACCAATGATCGGTACCCAACTGAGCAACAACGTCCAATGGCCCCAGCGCTGGTAATGGTAACGAGCCTTGTCCAATTGCTTGTCACTGACGGGAAACCAGCGTCGCTCCTTGAAGTGCTCGACCCAACGCCCCAGCCACCAGTTCACCACCGAGCCCAGCACATTGCCCAGCGTGGCAACGCCCAGCAGCAGCCACAGGCTGTAATGCCCGCTGAGCAACAGGCCCACCAGCACGGCTTCGGATTGCAGTGGCAGCAGCGTCGCGGCGCCAAAGGCTGCGAAGAATAATCCTAGGTAGCCGGCGATCATTGCGCCGGGTATTGCGCCACTACCACGTCTTTGCCGTCTCGGGTCAGGCCGATGACTTGATAGGCCTCGCTGCGGCCTTCGACTTCCATGCCCGGTGAGCCCATGGGCATGCCCGGCGCGGCGAGGCCCAGCAGGTCATCGCGTTTACGCAGGGCCAGCACTTGTTCGGCGGGCACGTGGCCTTCGACAAACTTGCCGTCGATCACGGCGGTGTGACACGAGCCCAGGCGCGGCGCCACGCCCAGGCGTTGTTTGACGGCGCTCATGTCGGCCTCGACATGGTCATTGACCTTGAAACCATTGCTTTCCAGATGGCTGATCCACTTTTTGCAGCAACCACAGTTGGCGTCGCGGTGCACGTCGATGGGGATCAGGTCGGCGGCCTGGGCCAAGGTGGTGGTGAACAGGGCTGACAGCAGGGCCAGGCGCAATGTGTTTTTCATAGGAACTCGCGTGTAGGAGAGGGCCGTTGGGATGGCGGCGATCATGACGCTGTCATCGCAGGCAAGCCAGCTCCTACCGGTTGGGAATGTTTCCAAATTATACGAAGGGTGGGTTTTCCAAGCGGTGTTTGAGCTGGTCCAGGGCAATGGTCGACAACTCGATCATGCGTTCATGCAGGGTCGCCAGTTGCAGCTCGGTCTCGTAGGTCAGCACCCGCTTGAACAGCGTGCCGCCCTGATGGGGCAGCAGGAAGTAGTGAATGGAGCCATCAACCGCCAGGGAGGTGAACACCGTCTTAAATTCGCCGGGGCGCCGGGCGATCTGCACGCGGTAACTCATGGGCACGCGCACCCCCAGCAAGTCGATGAACTCGGTAAAACGTGCGCCGGCAGGCAGTGGACCGGTGGTGCCGGTATCGGCACTGAGGGACGTGGGATGCCATTCGTGCCAGCGATCCGGTTGGGTCACATAGTCGTAGACGGCCTCAATGGGGGCTCGGATAAAGCGTTCCTGACTGATCCGCTCCAACCGGACCGACTGCTCGGCAGCTCGCATGGCACACCTCCTGTGTTGCGACTAGGAGCTGTCAGAATAGTCCCACTCCCGCACATTGCACGGGAGTGTTTCAGCCGTTTATCAGCGCACTTTGAATCGACCCATCAACGCGATCACCCGTCCATTCGCGTCCAGCAGGCTTTGGGTATTGGTTTCGGTAGCATGGCCGCTCTGCACCAGCTCTTCGACCATTTGTCGGATCTGCACCATGCTGCGGTTGATCTCCTCGGTCACCGCGCTCTGCTGCTCGGCCGCCGTGGCGATCTGGGTGCTGAGGTTGTTGATATGGCTGACCGAACCGGCCATTTCATCCAGGCCAGTGTTTACCCGTGCCGTGGCATCCGCCGCCGACTGGCAACTGGCTTGGGTGTTTTCCATGGCGGCCACCGAGGAACTGACGCCAGCGGTCAAGCGCGTGAGCATGTCGTTGATCTGCGAGGTGCTGGCCTGGGTGCGTGCCGCCAGCGCACGCACTTCATCGGCCACCACCGCAAAGCCCCGGCCTTGCTCGCCGGCACGCGCGGCTTCAATCGCCGCGTTGAGGGCGAGCAGGTTGGTTTGGCCGGCAATCGCGCCAATGACGCCGAGGGTTTCAGTGATGCGTGCGGCGTCCTGGCGCATGTTTTCCACGCTGTGGGTGGCGCTGGACACTTCGCCGATCAAGGCGCTGACGCTGGTGGATGCCTCACCCACCACCACTCGGGAGCGGTCGGCATGCTCATTGGCGCGCTGGGTGAACGCGGCAGTTTCAGCGGCGTTTTGCGCGACGGTGTCGGCGGTGGAACTCATTTCGGTGATGGCGGTGACCGTCTGATCTGTCTCGGAGGCATGTCGCACCAGGATCTGGTTGGTGTGCGCCGAGGTCCGTTGCAGTTGCTCAAGGCTCGACGACATGGCGCCGGTGGCCTGGGTCACTTCACCGATCATGTTCTGCAGGTAGACGATAAAACGGTTCACTGAATGGCCAATGGCGCCCAGTTCGTCCTCGGCACGGATGGTGATGCGTCGTGTCAGGTCGGCATCGCCGGCAGACAGTGCGTCGATATTGGCTTTGAGCGATTTCATGCGCTGCACCAGTTGGCGGATCGCATACACCGCGAGCAGCACCAGCAGCAACACCATGGGAATCTGCAATAGCGCCAGGGTGCCGAGTACGTCATCGCGTTGTGCAGTGATCAGCGAGGTGGGCAGGGCGGTGGCGAGGAACCACGGCGTGCCACCGATCGGGCGCATATAAAAGGTACTGGCCACGCCCTGATTGTCGAACTCGCTACGCTGCAGCGCCTGGTCCCGGTTTGCCAGGGCCTTGCTGACCTGGGCGGCAAACGCCGAGGTGCCGGTGAGTTCGCTGATGTTTTTCAACACCACCGGGCCGCTGATGCGCGAACTGTTGCTGATGATCTTGCCATCGCCCTCGACGATCAGCATTTGCCCGCCGATGTCTTTTTCTTTGCTGGCCACCAGGTCGTTGAAGAAGCCCAGGGTCACGTCGATGGTGGCGACGCCGTACGGCACGCCGTCGCGCTGGATCGCCATGGCGCAATTGGTGCGTGGCTCCTGGCTGGCGTCGTCCTTATAAGCGGCCGCCCAGGCGCACTGGCCACGCGGGGAGGCCAGGCCGCCTTTGTACCAGCTCTGGTCGTAATAGTTGGGCGCAGGGTCACTGTTCCAGAAGGTATTCACAGCCAATTTGCCCGAGGCATCGCGGTGCCAGAACGTGCTGTGCTTGTTGCGCCCCGGTGTGCGCTGGTTGGGCAGCGGCCAGATCCCGCCACCGAAGACTTTCAGCTCGCCGTACTGGTCGACCAGGCCAGGCAGGACCTTGTCGATGGCATCGCTGTCGAGCAACGGAACGGTCTGGGTGATGCTGCGTTGCTGGGACTGAACCTTGTTCAGCTCGCCCTGGATCTGTTCCGCCACCTCGGCGATGCGGTTGAGTACCACCTGTTCTTCGGTGTGACGCAGCGTGGGTGCGACCAACTGGCCGATACCCACGACGGTCAACACAAATAGCACCAGGACGAACAGCACGAGGAACAGGGTATAGCGGGCTTGGATGGAGCGCAGTGGGGGCATGGGGTCGTCCTTACGAAGCGTTTATGACCGACGCGGCTTTGTTAGAGCTTCAACGGGCTATCGGCTTGGCGAGGAGGAGCTTTAGGTACGATCGTGCAAGAAAAAGCAGCACCCGTTAAGGGCGCTCCTGGGTTCAGATATCCAGCATTGCCATCACTGCTTCCGGGTAGCGCAGACCGGCGGTTGCCTCGGCGGGGAAGATCGCTTCCAGCGCCGCCAGTTCTGCCGGGCTGAGGCGGATCGCAAGGGCGGCCACGTTCTCTTCCAGGTACTTGCGCTGCTTGGTGCCGGGAATTGGAATGATGAAGTCACCTTGCGCCAACACCCAGGCCAGTGCGAGTTGCCCGGCGCTCACGCCTTTGTCGGCGGCCAGTGCTTGCACTTGCTTGACCAGTTCCAGGTTTTTTCCGAAGTTCTCCCCCTGGAAGCGCGGGCTGAAGCGACGGTAATCATCGGCACTGAAATCATCCGGGCTTTGCAGGGCGCCGGTGAGGAAACCACGCCCCAGCGGGCTATAAGGCACAAAGGCAATGCCGAGGCGCTGGCAGGCGGCAAGGCAGCCGTTGTGTTCCTGATCACGGCTCCATAGCGAATATTCGCTTTGCAGGGCGCTGATCGGATGCACCTTGTGGGCACGCTCCAGGGTGGCGGCGGACGCTTCGCTCAGGCCCAGGTAACGCACCTTGCCCTGTTGCACCAACTCGGCCATGGCGCCGACGGTTTCTTCGATGGCGACATCCGGGTCGATGCGGTGCTGGTAGTACAGGTCCAGAGTGTCGACGCCGAGGCGTTGCAGCGTGCCGTCAATCGCCTTGCGGATGTACTCGGGGCGACCGTTGACGCCACGCAGCGCCGGGTTGGCCGGGTCGCGCACGATGCCGAATTTGCTGGCCAGGAACACCTGGTCTCGTTTGCCGGCAATGGCTTTGCCGATCAGTGCTTCATTGGTGTGCGGGCCGTAGATGTCGGCGGTATCCAGAAAGTTGACACCGAGTTCCAGCGCGCGGTGCAGCGTCGCGGTGGCTTCCCGGGTGTCGCTGCCGGGCGTGTAGAAATCGCTCATGCCCATGCAGCCGAGGCCGATGGCGGAGACGAGGGGACCGTTGGTACCGAGTGGACGGGTGTGCATGGGGTCAGCTCCTGGTTGGGAAGGCCTGCATTGTCACGCTCGACAAAATCGGGATAAACCGGCTAAAAGCACTAACACTATTCGGTATTTCTAAATAATCAGCTCAAGGAGCCGGCGCTTGGACCGTTTCAACGCGATGCGCGTGTTCACCCGGATCGTCGAACTGCGGGGCTTTGCCAAGGCCGCCGACAGCCTGCAACTGCCCCGGGCCTCGGTGACGGTGCTGATCAAGCAATTGGAGGCGCACCTGGGTGTGCAACTGTTGCAACGCACCACGCGGCAGGTCAGCCCGACGCTGGATGGCGCCGCGTATTACCAGCGCTGTGTGCAATTGCTGTCGGACCTTGAGGAAACTGAAGCGGTGTTTTCCGCCAGCCGGCAGAGCCCACGTGGCACGTTGAGCATTGATATGCCGGCGGGTATTGGCCGGTTTCTGGTGATACCCGCACTGCCCACGTTCACTGCCCTGTATCCGCAGATTGAGTTGGAAATCGGCTTGAATGACCGACCCGTTGACCTGATCCGTGAAGGCGTCGATTGTGTGCTGCGCGGTGGCCTGGCGCTGGACGATTCTCTGGTGGCGCGGCCGCTGGCGATGATGGATCAAATCACCCTGGCCAGTCCCGCTTACCTCGACCGTATGGGGGTGCCCGACACACTCGACGACTTAGCCCACCATCAGATGGTCGAATACGTCTCGGCTGCCAGCGGCAAACGGTTTGGCCTGGAGTTTCTACTTGCCTCCCAGTTGCGTACGCTCAACCTGCCAAAGGTGGTCGCGGTCAACAGCGCCGACGGCTACTTCTGCGCTTGCGAAGCGGGCTACGGGTTGATCCAGGTCCCGTACTATCACGCGAGGCAGCGACTGGTCCAAGGCACCCTGGTGGAAGTACTGCCCCATTTTGCCGTGCCGACAATGGCCTTGACGGCGCTGTACCCGCCGCACCGACAACTGTCCCAACGCGTACGGGTATTTGTGGATTGGTTGGTCGAACTCTGCGCCAAGCCAGGCACGGGTTTGCTGCGTTAGGCTCCGTGCTGTCTGCCGGGTGTCAGTGTTCTCGTGGTTGTCACGCGGGCCATGTTTCACCGGCGAAAATCTGAAGGTCACCGGTCAAGTCATCCAAAGGGGTGAGAGTCCCAGAAGGCCCGGGCCGTTCGTCTGCCGACCGGATGCCGTAGGTGCTGCGCCCCGACCTTTCATAGACTGCGATCCCGGTGCTGCCCGTCAATTCGGCAAGGCCGGGCACGTTCTGGGTCGTATTGACATGATGGCGCCCAACCAGAGCGACCCACTTATCCCCGCCCGCGTGCTGCTCAATGGTGCGTGTGGCGTAGTAGTTGAACTCTTCGAGCCGCTGCACTGCTTGTTCATGCGTTTTGATGGCGCCGAACAGGTGGCGTTCGTCGTTGTGCCGGGTCAGATAGCCGTGGTCAAGCGGCACGATTTCAATCCCGTGGTCTTCGAACTTTTTGAACAGCTCCTTCAGCGTCGGACGCTGACCAGGTGGCCGGTGGTGGAGCCCAACCCTGCCCATGCCATCATCTATCAAGCGCATGTCTTTGTCATATACGACGCCTTCAACGAACAGCTTTTTCACTTTGTTTTGAACAAACAGGTCGACGTTGTCATAGAGGGTGCGAAACGCGGCCAGGTTGGAGTGGGACTCTCCAAATACCAGGCCGGGTGCTGTGTCAAAAGCATCAGCGATTACATCGTTGGTTTTTTTCGGCGTAGGAATGTCCGGGAGCGTGGGGCGGGCGGGTTGAGCTCCGGCGGCCGCGCGGGTGTAAAAGTCGCGCATGTCCTGGGTGAATTTTTCACGGGTTGCCTGCTTCCGGCTGGGAGTGAAATGCGCATGGCTGGGGTTCCCGCGGATACTGCCCAGGTATTCTGTGCTGGGCAGGTGGTCTGTTTTGCGGATCTGCTCGACCGGTTCTCCCGCAGGCAGTGGGTCGCGTGGTGGGCGCGACTTTTGGCTTATCGGGTTGAAACGATGATCGCGGGAAGACCGCACCGGGTGTTTGAGGGTGGGCGATGGAGGCATCAGCGTATGGGTCGGGGTAAACGTGTCGAGCGCGGGACCGTACGGCTGCATCGTATTTGAATCGAAGGCGTACCATTTGCCCTGCTGGCGTACCGCACTGCCTTCCACCCGGTGCGCACCTACGTCGAAGATCCCGGTTGCCGCTGCCTCGTAGTATTGGCTGGCCGTAATCAGATCAAGGTTGCCGGCCGTGCCACGCAGTTTGCGAATGCCTTGCGCACCGGCGTTGACAGTACTGGTCACAAGCCTGCCGGCGCCCACCGCCAAGTCCCCGGTGCCACTCAAGGGGTTGAAGGCATTGAAGGTGGTGACACCAAGGATTTTGCCGCCCTGCGCCAGTTTGCCCAGGGTCGAACCTGCCCCCGTCACGGCTTTACCCACTTTGGCGGTAAGGCCAATCCCAGCCGTCACAAAGCCGAACACATCAAACGCCAGGTCAATCGCACCGTCTTTGTATTGGCCGTTACGAAAGTTCGTGATGGCTGATTTGAGGGGGATGAGGTTGAGCAAGGTATCGGCCGTTGAGCTGAGCCATGCGCGTCGTGCCTCGGACGGTGTGCTACCCGCCGCATACTGCTTTACGGCAGGGTCATCAAACCCCAGCGCTCTGTTGATGACGGCAGCTATATAGTGCGATCGCTGACTTTGGAAGGTGTTAAACGTAGGGTACGACGGGGCCTTTTCTTCTGCACCGGCGCTGTCCCTGTAACCTCCGATGGAAAGGACTTCGACTTTATTGACTTCATTTGAAACGTATTGGTTTGGCCGATGGACCCTGCTTTGGTCGACCTGGTAAAGGGTGCCGGTTGTGCTGTTGAACTCATAGGTTTGGGTTTTGCCCTGGTATTCGCTGTGTATCAGGATCTTCGGGCTTGTGTGAAAGAGTTCGTCCTTGACTGTCGGGATCAAACTGATTCGGTAATCGTTTTCTTTGTAAAACGTGAGTTTTCCATAATTCAGCTGTGTCCGATCAGCCAGGGGCAGGCGATCGAGCGCACTGATGAAGGCATACTTTTTTACCTGTTTGATGTTGTCCAATGCCTGGTTGAATGCCGTGTCGAAGGTCTCTGGAATATTGAACGCAGTGCTTTGGGTGAACGACGCGAGCGTGTCCAGGTTGATGTTTTTATGCGCGGGAATGACTTGCCAATCGGCGGCATCGATTTTCAGCCCCTGCATGGCGATATCCAGCATCGAGTAGGCATCACTGTAGCGTGGGGTTCTGGCGTCGCCAGTTTGGTAGTTTATGCGCAGCACCCGATCTTCAAAGTAGTCGCCATCACCGAACGTTGCCTTCAGCAGGTCGAGCGCCATCTGTTTGCGACTTGGCAGTGTCGTGCCTTGCAGCCTGGAGGCGTCGCTTAGCTCGGATTGTTGAGTGTTGAAAGCCTCGCGGGTATATTCAATTTCCGCATTGTTGTAGTCCGTATCGTCTTTGGCATAAAGAAAGCCGTTGACTACGCCCCAGTCTATCAACGCAGCCTTTTGCGCCGATTCGCCAGCGGGCTCTGTGTCGTCGGCGCTGCGCATGACTTCAGCAAA
This sequence comes from Pseudomonas sp. NS1(2017), assembly GCF_002269425.1. Classification (NCBI taxonomy): domain Bacteria; kingdom Pseudomonadati; phylum Pseudomonadota; class Gammaproteobacteria; order Pseudomonadales; family Pseudomonadaceae; genus Pseudomonas; species Pseudomonas sp. NS1(2017). The sequence continues at coordinate 4,982,093 of NZ_CP022960.1, read as the reverse complement.
ATCCATCTGCATGGCTTTGCCGGGTGTCTGTGCTTCGATCGCAGCGACGGCGATACACAGATTGGCCCACGCCTGGCTGCCGTACACCACGGTGGCGGGAATATCCTTGACCAGGTACTGCGGCGCCACCTGTGCCAGCAACAACCTGGCTCCGAGTTCGGCCGTAGCGGGGGAGGTCTTGCCTTGTTCGCTCAGGTGCTTGGCCAGTTCATCGATCACACTGGCCGGTGATGTACCCCAATGACGGTCGGCCGCGAGATTGAAACCCGCCACGGTATTTCTGCGCGGCTGTTCAATGGACTCGGGATCAAGGCCCAGATGGATGGCCGCCAAAATACCATCGTTGGCGCTACGGTCCGTGGGAATACTTCCGAGAGTGCGCTGGATCGCTTCGCCAAGCGCCTGCGACCTGTTCGAGTCGAGCAGTATCTCTAAGGCTTTTGCTGGGTCTTGCATGTCGGTTGTCGACAGTCGCACCGCATCGGCCAGGTAGTCCAACGCGCCCCAGCGCGGGTTTATCAGCGGCAAACCAAGCAGATCGGCGCTGTTGCTAGCAACGATGTCGAACACCTTGCGCTGGTTTGCTTCGCTAAGGGGGTGGGCCCACGACAACGCGCCAGCGAAGTTACCCAAGGGGTGCGCCAGTGTGTGGTCGATCAATGCGTCAGCCAAGTCCCGCAATTCTACCGCCGTAGTTGGCATGTAAGTGCCCTTGGACTGAATGAACGCTTCAAGACTGACGCTGGGCTGCATCAGGTTCTGATCGCGGCGAAACGAGGAGTGAGGACCGATTTCCACGCGGTTTTCCTTCAGGGCGGCAACCACGTCTGCGGGCCCGGCGTCCTCAGGGAGTTTGTCAAAAGCGGCCCGAAGTGCTTGGGACAGCATCTGCAAGTCGCTTCGGTCCGCCAGGGAAGTTTTCAGCGCTTGCCGGCCGTTCGCAAGCGCGACTTCAGGCTCCGATGGTGAGTCGGATGTTGGCTGAGGCTCCAGAAGTTGCTCGGTGTTGCTCAGGATAGGGGACGGCGGGACGTACGCGAGGGGCTGCTGGCTATTGAAAGAAATCAATTAATTTTACCTCTCCGAAATGCACACTGGAGCGCAGGATAAGCGCGCTGTTGGGTGTACGAATCAGAGGCAGCAGTTCCTTTCGGGAAACCCTCTAAATATGAGCAAAGTATTCAATGTTGGACGGAAACATCGTCAGGATTGCGAATACGGTAAGTATTCCTCGGGCGGCAGGATCGATCTGGCGTAGGGCAAGCCAAAGAATTTAATCCCCTGTAACATAGAGCGCTTCCGACGTCCGTCCATTCCGTTCACTGAATCAGTGCGGGGCAGGTTCGGCGATACACCGCAGTTGCATTTATCAGTTTCAGGAACCCGTCATGACACAAAAGCAGCGTTTGAAATATTCGATTCTGATTGCCCTGGGCGTATTGGCGACGATGTTTGGCCTGTCCTATTTGCAGAACACCGGGGTTATCAGTGAGAAGACATTCCAGACCATCGCCATTGCCGTCGCCGTGGTTGTGGTCGTGATCAACGGCATCATGCGCCGCAAGGTCAAGCTCTAAGGGCGATCAAGCGCGACCTTCGAGCACCTTGGCAGCCTCTTCATGGAGGCTGTAGCTTTTATCCGCATTGAGGGTGATCACGCCCTCGCTGCACAGGCGCTTGAGCACCTCGCGCACGCTGAGAAACGAGAGCGGGATGCCCAGTTCCAGCAAATGGCTATGCACACCGCGTACCCCGAGGGTGCGCTGGTTGTCGGCGGCGGTGAGCAGGGCGTCGATGACCTTCAGCCGGATCAGGCTGGTGCGCAAGCCAAAACACTTGAGCAGGTGGCGTATACGCTGGTTGCCTTGCTGTTCGGGTGCTTTGCCGAACGCTTGTGTGCCGTTGCCGAAACTGGCCTCGGCAGCCGGTGAATGTCCATCCGTGGGCACTTGCGGGTTGTACATGCAAAAACTCCTTATCAGAGCCTGATCAGGAAAAAATGAGCGCTCTTGGTTAATAAGACGAACGAGCGAGCGAAATCATGAAGTCCCGGATGTAGAAATTTCGTCGGTATCGGTTTTGTCACATCCGCGCCGCCTTAAATAAACGGGCCCTCGCGCTAAATTATTCCCGGTGATTTGCGTTCTTACGGTGGGGTTATTGCCCCTGCTGAGGCGGTTAAATCTGACGGTGGAGTCTGCGTGATTATTTCCAATGGGTTGTCCAGGGTATGTGTAGCGGGCGTGTTGCTGGGGTTGAGCCTGACCGCTTCGGCGCGGGAACAGGTGACGCAAGCGTCGGCGGATATCCGTCGTACCAGTTACGGCGTGCCGCACATCCGCGCCAACAATGAGCGTGGCCTGGGCTTCGGCATCGGCTACGCCTACGCCCAGGACAATCTGTGCTTGCTGGCCAATGAAGTGGTCACGGTGAATGGCGAGCGCGCCAAGTTCTTCGGTCCCGAGCAGGCGACCCTGGAAGAGCGTAACAACCTGGCCAGTGATGTGTTTTTCACGTGGCTGAATACGCCGGAATCGGTCGGCGCGTTCTGGAAAGCGCAGAGCCCGCAGATCCAGCAGCGTATCGAAGGTTACGTGGCCGGCTACAATCGTTACCTGAAAGAGCAGGGCGCTCCGGCGCAGTGCCAGGCGGCGTGGGTGCGACCATTGGTGGCTGAAGACTTGGTCAAGCTGACCCGTAGGCTATTGGTGGAAGGCGGTGTCGGCCAATTCGCTGAAGCCCTGGTCGGTGCGACTCCGCCCCAAGCCACAGCCAGTGTAGCGACCGACTCGAAAGCCTTTGAGTTGGCCGCTGCTAATCAGCAGCGCTTTGCCTTTGAGCGTGGCAGCAACGCCGTAGCGGTGGGCCGCGATCGCTCGTTCAACGGACGCGGCATGCTGCTGGCCAACCCGCATTTCCCGTGGGTCGGCGGCATGCGTTTTTATGAAATGCACCTGACCATCCCCGGTCAACTGGATGTCATGGGCGCGGCTTTGCCTGGTCTGCCGGTGATCAATATCGGCTTCAACCAGCATGTGGCGTGGACCCACACCGTGGACACGTCCAAGCACTTCACCCTGTACCGTCTGACCCTGGACCCGAAGGATTCCACGCGCTATCTGCTCGATGGCAAATCCGTCGCCCTGGATAAAACCACGGTGACGGTGCAGGTCAAACAAGCCGATGGCAGCCTCAAGGGCCAGTCGCACACCGTGTATAGCTCGCAATTCGGCCCGGTGGTGCAATGGCCGGGCAAGCTCGACTGGGACAACCGCTACGCCTTCAGCCTGCGTGACGCCAACCTGGGCAACGACCGCGTGCTGCAACAGTGGTACGCGATGAACCGCGCGGGCAGCCTCGATCAACTGAAAAGCTCGGTGCACACCCTGCAAGGTATCCCGTGGGTCAACACACTGGCCGCCGATGACCAGGGCCAGAGCCTGTATATGAACCAGTCGGTGGTGCCCAACGTCAGCGCGGCCAAACTCGCGCAATGCAGTGACCCCCGTGCCGGCCTGCAGATGATCATGCTCGACGGTGCCCACAGCGCCTGCGCCTGGGACGTCGACCCGCGTGCAGCCCAGGCCGGCATCTTCGCGGCCGATCAACTGCCGCAACTGCAACGCACTGACTACGTGCAGCACTCCAACGACTCGGCCTGGCTGGCCAACCCCAAGGCACCGCTCACCGGTTTCTCCCCGGTCATCAGCCAGGACCACATCGGCCTTGGCCCGCGTGCGCGCTTTGCCCTGCAACGCCTGCAATCGCTGGGCAAACCGATCAGCGTCACCGACCTGCAAAACATGGTGATGGACAACGAGGTGTACCTGGCAAGCCAAGTCATGCCCGACCTGCTCGCATTCTGCGCCAAACACCTCGGCGCCGACGCCACTGCGCTGCAACCCCTGTGCACCGACCTTAAAAACTGGGACCAGCGCGCCAACCTCGACAGCGGCATCGGCTTGGTGCATTTCATCAACCTGGTGCAACACCTGCAGCAAATCCCCGACGCTTCGCGCGTCGCCTTCGACCCGGCGCAACCCCTCACCACGCCACGTGGCCTGGCCATCGATCGCTCCGATGTCGCCAAAGCCCTGCGCGACGCCATGCTGGCGTCCACCGCCGACGTCGCCAAACTCGGCCTCACCGCCAACAGCACCTGGGGCGACCTCCAAGTCTCCGGCCAAACCCCGATCCACGGCGGCCCGCAAGAACTGGGGATCTACAATGCCATGCAAACCGTACCCCGCGCCGACGGCAAGCGCGAAGTAGTCAGCGGCACCAGCTACCTGCAAATCGTCACCTTCGACGAAGAGGGGCCCCACGCCCAAGGCGTACTCGCGTTCTCCGAGTCCAGCAATCCAGCGTCCAAGCACGCCAAGGACCAGACCCAAGCCTTCTCCCAGAAAAAGCTCAGCCCGTTGCCCTTCACCGAAGCGCAAATCAAGGCCGACCCGCACTATCAACATCTGCGCATCAAGGAGTAGGGCAGGTGCGCAACCCCTTGACGCCAATACGAAATATTTTTGAAATCAAGGGGTTGCACGCTTTGGCAAATACGTACATAATGGCGCCCATCGAACGCAACGAAGCATTAAAAACTTCAATGTATTCAATGAGTTAGAGTAGAGGCAGGGTTTTATAGCCCACTCAAGTTTTTATGCGGTGAGTGTCAGCAGCCAGGACATTGATCGTTTGAGGCCGAGTAGCAAAATGGTTATGCAGCGGATTGCAAATCCGCCTACGCCGGTTCGATTCCGACCTCGGCCTCCACTCTTGAAAACCCCGTAGATCAATGGTCTACGGGGTTTTTTATTGCCTGCAATTTGGGATCGTTTCCGCAACCCCTTATCCATCAACACTGAATCGAACGTTTTTTTGATGTCATTTCATATTTGCTCGGTTGGGCTAAACCAGACAAAAAATGGTAGATTTCCACGATGATTATGTTCATCTACTACGTTTTTTAGTGAGCAAGGAGTGCATGCATGCCCGTAAATATTGTAACCGCCGCAACTCTATGTACTGTGCGCATTGAAGCACAAAGTGATAGCGGCTTAAGTCGCGGCACAGGATATTTTTATAGCATAGAAACACCATGTAATGAGCCAGGATTTATTAATCAGACTCCAGTTATTGTAACTAATAAGCATGTTGTTGTTGGGGCGAAGGTATTAAGAATTACTTTGGATTTGGTTAGGAAAGATGCGGAAGTAGCGAGCGACGGATCGGTCGATTGGCAGGAGCGGCACGTTTTCGAAATCGGCGCATCGGATTCTGTACTGATGCACCCCGATGCTGATGTGGATCTGTGCATAATTCAAATGGGGCACGTCCTAAATAAAATCGATGACCATTTGACTCCGAAGAATTTCTTCTTAACTAAAAATTGGCGTTTAAGCGAAAGCGAGATTCCACACATCCGCCCTATAGAAGAGGTGATAATGGTCGGGTACCCTAACGGAATTTGGGACTCGCTTAATAATAAACCTATAGTTCGCAGGGGGCTGAGCGCAACAAACTGCCTGACTCGATGGAATGGTGAGCGATATTTTGTCATAGATTGCGCATGTTTCCCTGGGTCAAGTGGTTCACCCGTATTTCTATATGAAGATGGTCTTTATAGGGGGGATAATGGGGAACTAAATACGGGTACGCGGATAAGGCTCCTTGGGACATTGTGGGGTGGCCCTACCTACACGGCGGAAGGAAAGCTTGTTTCGAAACCGATACCTTCTCTATTTACGTCTGGCGTCGATAGTGTCCCGGTTGTAAATATTATGATGAACCTGGGGTTCGTTATTCATGCAGATGCATTAGACGATTTTGTGCCGGTGCTATTAGATTTACATCGAAAACACGGCCAGATCTAATGTGGGGTCTGTTCTGGCTCGCTTACGCTTACTAGGCTTTGCATGGTCAACTCTCGGTAGTGCAAGGACTACCGGGAGTATCTTCATTTTGTTGGTTTTACAATCTCGCCAACTCGGCGATAGACCTTTTTGGTCATTTCTTCGGTGCTGTGGCCAAGCAAGCGGCTCGCATGTGCTAACTCGATCTCACTGGCGGCTTTAGGCCGGATGTCCTTGAACTGGAACTGGCGGATCAGTATGGCCAAGGCTGCGTCGCCATCGGCGCCAGCTTTGATGGCGGCTTTTTCGCGGGCCTCATCCCAGCGGTTGCGCAGCATCTGCTGGCTCATCCGTAAGCCCGACGTGTTGGTGATCAGCCTCGATGTTTTTATGCCGTTAAGCGCACGACGCTCTTGCAGGTCATCGATGAATGCGCTCAGCGCGGATTGGACGCGTCGTGGTGGTAGTGCGGGTGGTGCAAATCCGACATTGAACGTTTCTGGGCTAGGCGCGAAAAATCTTAAGCAGTACAGCCCTTCGGGAGCTAAGGTCGCAGCGAATATTAGTGCAGGGCTGACATCTGACGTTTCTTATGACGGTGTTGACTTCGTGCTTTTGGATCCGCTAGCGGTGGATGCGATGCCTGTTACTGGAGGGCCTTATTACCCTTCATTCAATGGCACTCGTATAGCTGCGGAGGCTGGCGGATACAACGTAATTGGCGGCTATTAAGGTTGGGGGGCTGCCGGTTCCGGAACTTACCAATTCATTAACAATAGAGGTGGCGGTAGTACAGGTGGATTTTTTTTGGGGGCATTCCGATGCCTCCGGAAATATAACCAACTCTATGCGGTATACGCCAGATGGTCGTTTGGCGATTGCAACAGAATTGTACGTACCAACAATCTTCAGCAACACTCTAGTCAACACGCAAGGTACAGGATACACAGGTAAGTACATTGCTAGTTGTGAGTTCGTTGCTAACACGGTAGCGGCAATCCCGAAGAATACAGCAACCTTCACTGCTAACTCGTTCAGTAAAAATGCGGATACTGGCGAAATTCTTCAATATAAAGAAGTTTTAGTTGGCGACATACCAGCAGGTGGCGCGACCATAGATGTGACATGGCCGTTTGCATTTCCCAATGCCTTTCATGGTGTTGTGTCTATAGTTCTAAGAAGTGCTGATGCAACTGTTCGCCATATAACAACAGCTTATGCATCTATGGGCACCGTCAACGGATGTAGGTTGCAAGTTGATGAGGCTAACCAATCTGTTCAGCCGGCATCATTGACGGCAACCATCACCGCTCGCGGGAGATAAAAATTGAAATTTTTCTATAGTGCAAAGTCGAACATTTTTTACCGTGATGATTTTCATGGTGCTCGGATGATTACTGTGCCTGATCCCAAATGGGTCCGTCCTATGATCCCTGTCCTAGATCCGGATTGGAGCCCGCCCTTGATCAAAGTGCAAGTTCCTGGGTGGAATCGTCCGCTTATTGAGGCGCCGAACCCGGACTGGCAGGAAGGGGTGGTTGATATTCCAGAGACGGTTTTAATTCCTGATATGGATGCGGTTGCGCCGACCGTTGAAATGCCCGATCCAGATGCTGAGCATCCGGAGATCAAGGTTCCGGACATCTCGGTCACCCCACCGATGATCGAAGTCCCAAACCCTGATTGCTTGTTGCCTCCCGAGTCTGAACTTGTGGATGTCACCCCCAAAGAACACCAAGAGATTCAAAACAAGTTAGCCACAACGCCATCGGTTTTATCCAGTGACAAGAATGGCAGGCCGATCACTGTGCCGGCCCCAGGGCAAACACCAGAACAGGTGCTGAACGGCGCGCTTCTGCAGCGAGACAGGCTGATTGGAGTCGCAGCAACGCGGGTTGCTCCACTACAGGATGCTGTTGACCTTGAAGTAGCTACGCCAGCAGAAGTGGCGATGCTAAAAAAATGGAAGCAGTACCGGATCGCCGTTAACCGAGTACCAGACCAAGAAGGGTTCCCCGCCCAAATCACCTGGCCACCTGAGCCGCAGTAAAAAACGCTAACCCGCCAGCCGCCTTGAGCGGTTTTTTTTCGCCTGGAGAAAAGTATGCCGATCACCGAAACCCGTGGGGTACGCAACCGAAACCCCGGCAACATTGACTACAAGCCAGCCAATCAATGGCAGGGGCAGCTCAAGCCAGACCTGGCCATCGAGAAGCGCTTCGCGCGGTTCGATACACCGGAGAACGGCATCCGCGCCCTGGGTAAGCTGCTGCTGACCTACCAGCGTAAGCACGGACTGAATACGGTGAAGGCGATCATCAGCCGTTGGGCTCCGGCGGTAGAGAGCGATACCGCTGCCTATGTGCGCGCGGTGGAGGCGAACGCCGGCACCCGGCCAGGTGCTGAGGTTGACCTGACCCGGCCAGCGGTGATGGCTGGTTTCGTCAAGGCGATCATTCATCATGAGAACGCCGGGTATGCCTACCCCGACTCGGTGCTGGCTGAAGGTGTGCGGCGGGCGCTGGTATGACGCCTGTGCAGAAGCTGGCGCTGATCCTGCTTGCCATGGCCGTGAGCGTCGGCGCGGCCTGGCAGGTGCAGGACTTGCGTTACAGCAGCCAACTGGCAGAACTCGGAGAAGCCCAAGCGCTTGCCATCACCAAGGCTGGCGAAGATGCCCGCAAAGAAGAACAGCGCCGCCAGGCGACCGTGAATAAGGAGGCAAGCAATGCGCGAGAACAGAACAAGGCTGCAGCTGTGGATGCTGGCGTTGCTGATGCTGCTGGTGACCGGCTGTATGCAGACGCCACCACGCTTGCCGCCACTGCCTGCGGCGATTCCGGAGTTACCCAGCGAGGCGCGTCAGCCACCCGCGCCGCAATGGTGCTCTCCGACCTGCTCCAGCGGGCTGACAAAAGAGCGGGAGAGTTGGCGGCTGCTTATGATCGCGCCCGAATAGCGGGACTGGTTTGCGAGCGCAGCTACGATTCAGTCCGATGAACTTATGCGTCCTCAATAGGTGTCCCAACTCAGTTGGGACGCCTAACATTGACGTTTCTCATCGAGTTGCAAGCCGACCAAGTGGAGGGTAGTCCGCAAACGTCTCAACGCACATAGGTTTATTAGGGGCCATAACATAGGCTGAATCCGCACTTCTGGTCATAGCGGTTTTTGCCTGGGGGCTAAATACTGCATACATCCCCACCACAGGTTTAGCGCCAGGCTGACAGGAGAAAAATCCATCCGGACAGCTTTCGGCTTCTACCACTTCATCAACAACAGAATAGGTTCTTTCAATAAGTCTTACGTACGTGCTCATGGCCCACCTCGCAATAGCAGATCTGGAACTAATCCATTTTTGAGTGAGCGACCTCGGACTGCCCAAATTGAGTATGCTCCCCTGTAAACGGCATCGCACCTCGTAATATTCACAGGTCATCAGCGATTTCTATGCCGTCTGTCTGGTATGAATAGGTACCAAGTCTTGGTCAGGAATGGCCGCAAATCCATTCCGCAATTGAATTTAGATGCCGCAGATTTGGCGGGTTCTAGCGATTATGAGGCGCTGGTGGTGCGGAATTTATTTAGATGTAAGTATTTGATAACAGACGTTATTATTGTGGATTTCAAATCCGCCTACGCCGGTTCGATTCCGACCTCGGCCTCCACTCTTAGAAACCCCGTAGATTAACGTCTACGGGGTTTTTTATTGGTTTTGAAAAAGTTTTGGAAGTCTGGCGCGTTAGGAATTGACTCTGAAACGCCTTGCCATTGCGCAAGGCTTTCTGCCGTTCGTCCAGTACATCGCACTCGCTGACCACTGCCTGATCCCATGTTTAAGCGCCGATATCCCGAGCGTAAGAACGGAGAGCCAGCATGGAAATCAATGAAAATGCCCCTGGGAATATTTCTCAGCAGGATGTAACCCGCGGCACCGACAATGAGACAGGGCACGATCCGAAGCGCGATGAGGAGGGTGTTCCGTTGCCGCCGGACGATGACGCGCCTCTTGAAGAGGACATGTCCGATGTAGACGCCGCTGATTCAGTGGCGAGCGAGCATCCCGACAACTGAACATTTGTAATTCAATGAGCCCGACCGCTGCGTCGGGCTTATAGGACCTGAGACCTGACGATCCGCTGGTCTTTGACCTCACCTGCATACGCCCGCAATTTCTCCTGCTGCGCCGCCAGCAACGCGCAAATCTTCATCAGCGCCACCGCCTCATCCGGCGCCTTGCCGCTGGCCGCCAAAGCGGTCAGCTCCACCACCGACCACCCAATCACCGCCGCCGCATCTTCCAGGTCGTAGAACAGTTCCTGCTGCGCCGTCCTGGGCCCGTCGAGGCCTTTTATCAACTCATCCATTCATGCATCCTTCCGCTGCAGTTCAAGCCCCATCACATCCATGCCGATTTCAGCCAGATCCGTCTTGAACGGAATTTCTCCAATCCACTTGAACCCAAACACCTCATAAAACCGTCGTGCATCGGGATTGGACTTGAGCACCGTCAGCCACAGCGAGCGCTCGCCACGCTCTACAGCCTGGTCGCAAATGAACTGCATAACTCGCTTGCCATACCCGCGCCCGGCGGCGGATTTGAGAAAGTAGATCTTGCGCAGTTCTGCGCCAACTTCGCCTGTTATGGGCGCCGGCGCCGACCAGTTGACCTTTGCCAGGCCGACGACTTGCGCGTTGTCATCTGACGCGAGCAGCCATAGAGGGCTGTCGGATGTTTCGAGTGATTGGCGCAAGGCGTTGTGGGAAAAGTCCCGATCAAGGAACGCCTGCAATCCGACAGGCGACCAAATGTGAGCAAAGTGTTCTCGATAGGTGGTGCAGCCAACGTCGCGCAGGGCGTTAAGGTCGGCTGGGGTCGCTTGATGAATACGGAGCATGGTTCCCTCGTGTCTGGCGGCGCTGTGCGAGGAAGTGTGTCACAAGGTCCAGCCCAGCCCCAATGCCTTGTGCAGCGAAGCGAAATCCTTGAGTAGTTCCGCATCCCCTGAGATCCGACTTTCCTGCGCCTGGTACCGCGTGCGCTCCGCATCCAGCCAATCGAGCGTGCTGGCCGTGCCTGCACGATAACGTTGGCGGGTCAGGTCGGCCGCACGCACGGCCGAAGATTCCACACTGCGCAGCAGCACAACGTTCTGGCGCTGGTGGCCGTACCGAGCCAGGGCGACATCGGCATCACGCAGCGCGCTCAGCACCACACTTTTGTACTGCGCGAGCGCTTCGTCGCGGCCCGCTTCGGCGCCTTTGACGCTGGCGGCCACGCGACCGAAGTCCAGCGCGTTCCAGGTCAGGCGCGGCAGGATCAGCCAACTGCCGTTGTCTTTGCGGGCGAGGTGGCCTGGGTCGCCGGCAGAGAATGACAGGTCGCCCATCAGGCTGAGCTTTGGAAACCAGTCAGCGGTTTTTTCGCCAATCTGGGCGTTGCTGGAGGCCAGTTTGCGTTCGGCCACGCGGATGTCGGGGCGGGCCTTGAGGAGGGCAGCGGGGTCTGCTACCGGCACCACGCCGGGGATGGCGGGCAGGGCCTGGGCGGTGGCGAGGCGTTCTTCGAGTTCGCCGGGTTCCAGGCCGCAGAGCAAATCGAGCTGGTCCAGGGATTCAACGATGGCGGCTTGCAACGGCAGGCGTTGGGCCTGGGTGTTTTCTGCCTGGGTGAGGACTTGTTCGAGTTGCAGTTGTGAGGCCACGCCACGGCTGCGGCGCTGCTGGGTCAGGTCGAGGGCCTGGTTTTCGATGTCGACGCTGGCTTCGACCAGGGCCAGCCGTGCTTGCTGGTCGCGCAGGTCGGTGTAGGCCTGGACCACTTCGGCCGCCAGTTGTACTTGGGCGTCGGCCAGTTGAGCTTGGGCCGCGTCGGCTTCCGCCTGCGCCGCTTCGACTGCACGCCGGGTGCCGCCGAACAGGTCGGCTTCCCAGCTGGCATCGAAACCGGCGAGGTAAAGCGTCAGCGGGCCACGGCCGCTACCGCCGCTGCTACCCAGTGCGGAGGTGTCGGGCGAGCGCAGTTTCAGCATCGCAGCGTCGCCGGTGACCTTGGGCATGGCGTCGGCGCGGGCACCACTGAGGCTGGCGCGGGATTGTTTCAAGCGCGCTTGGGCGGTGGCGATGTCGGGGCTGTTTTTCAGCGCCATGTCTATCAGTTCATTGAGCTGCGCGTCATTCAGCGTTCGCCACCACTGCGCCACAGTCGGCGCGCTGGGTGCTTGGTTGTCGGCGTGAGGTAACCGCCCAGCGGCCAGGGTTTTCGGCGCGGCATCCGGCGCGCCTGGGTAATCCGGACCCACGGTGCAGGCGGACAGTAGGCCAACGGTCAGGAGCAGGGGAAGGGAGCGAGCAATCATGGCTGTACCGTGCGCTTTTTGAGAAGGAAGATCAGGGGCAGGCACGCCAGCATGGCGAGTCCCAGTACATAGAAAGAGTCGTTGTAGGCCATGACCGAGGCTTGGCGCGCGATGTCGTTGGCCAACTGGGCCATCGCCTGCAACGGGGCGCTGGAGGCATCGCCGGTTTGCGCGAGGTAGCTGGCGGTGTTGCTGGCCATGTGGTCCTGGGCGAGTTGGCTGTTGGCCAGGATGCCTTCACGCAGCCTGTCGTCATGGAAGTGGCTGCGTCGGTCCATCAAAACGCCGAGCAACGCGAGGCCGATGGTGCCGCCGAGGTTGCGTGACATGTTGTAGAGCCCGGCCGCATCCCCCGCGTCCTTGGTCTCGACCGAACGCATGGACAATTGGCTGAGGGGCATCATCACCAGGATCTGCCCGAAGCCGCGTAGCAGTTGCGACCAGATGAAGTCATGCCCGACGCTGTCGGCAGTCAGTTGGGTGTCAACGAAACAACTGGCCCAGTACAGCAACAGCCCGGCGCCGACCATCCAACGCAAGTCATAGCGACCGAGCATCCTCGGCAGGATCGGCATCAGCAGGAACGCGGGAATGCCCGACAGCAACATGATCGCGCCGGACTGTTGCGCGTTGTAGCCGGACAGAATGCCGAGGAACTGCGGCACCAGGTACGCCGTGCCATACAGCCCCGCGCCCACGGCCGTACCAATCAGCAGCACACTGCCAAAGCTCTTATTGAGCACCAGTGGCAGGCGCAGGATCGGCGTACTCGAACGGAATTGCCCCACGGCAATCAGGAAAAATCCGGTCACCGTGGCGATGCTCAGCCATATGATCAGCAGCGAATCGAACCAGTGCTCACGCTGGCCTTCTTCAAGCACCACGGTGAGTGAGCTCAAGCCCATCGCCAGGCCCAGGATGCCCAGCCAGTCAGCGCTGATAAAACGTTGCAGGTTCATGCGCTCACTGGGCAAACCGGTGATCAGCAGGGTGATCAAGGCGATACTGATGGGCAGGTTGAGAAAGAAGCACCAGCGCCAATTGATGTTTTCCGTCAACCAGCCGCCGATCACCGGGCCGAGCAACGGGCCGAGGATCACGGTCATGCCGAACAGCGTGGTGCCGATGGCCAGTTGATGCGGTGGCAGGCGCGTGCGCACAATGGTCTGCGCCGTGGGGATCATCGCACCGCCGGCAAAGCCCTGGCCGATGCGCCCGGCAATCATCGCGCCGAGGCTGGTGGACAGGCCGCAGAACATCGAAAACAGGGTGAACATCAGCGCCGTGCCGATCAGGAACCGGCGCAGGCCGAACACCCGTGTCAGCCAGGCGGCGAGGGGGATCATGACGATCTCCGACATCAGGTAGCCGGTGGCGATCCAGGTACCTTCAGTGCCGGTAGCGCCGATCTGGCCCTGGATCTGCGGCAAGGCCGAGTTGGTGATCGAAACGTCGAGGGTGGCGAGCAACGCGCCCAATGCCCCGGCGGCGACGGCGATCCAGTCGGTCAGCGAGGCGTTGCGCGGTTTCTCGGCAGCCACCGCGGGCATGATCGCCTCAGCCATGGTTGGCGTCCGCGCCGTGGGTGCGCGTGTCGACTTCCACGGTGGCCGACAAGCCGGGCATCAGCGCGGCGCGCAGGTCGTCCGGCACGTCCAGAGCAATGCGCACCGGCACGCGCTGTACGATCTTGGTGAAGTTACCCGTGGCGTTCGACGGTGGCAGCAAAGCGAACTGCGCGCCGGTGCCGGGGGCCAGACTGTCGATGTGGCCTTGCAGGTCGCGGCCGGGCAGTGCGTCCACGTGCACAGTAACGGTCTGGCCGGGGCGCATGGCGCCGATCTGGGTTTCCTTGTAGTTGGCCGTCAGGTAGATCGCGCTGATCGGCACCACCGTCAGCAACCGGGTGCCGGGTTGCACGTACTGGCCCACGCGCACCCCACGGTCGGCCACGCGACCATCGAGCGGGCTGCGGATCACGGCGTCGTCCACGTCCAGCTGGCTTTGTGCTTCGCTGGCCTTGGCCACGCCCAGTTGCGCCTGGGCTTGCTTGAGCTGGGCCTGCAGCGTGCCGTAGCGGGTCTGGCTGGAGCGCAGCGCGGCCTGTTTGGCTGCCACGGTGCTGCGGGCTTGTGCCAGTTGGTTGTTCAATTGGGCCAGGCGCTCCTCGGGTTCTGCACCGGAGCGGGCCAGCGGGGCGTAACGGGCCACTTCGGTCTGGGCGTGTCGCGCATCGGCTTCGGCGCCCTGCAATTGAGCGCGGGCTTCGGCGATGGTCGAGTCCTGTTGCACCAGATCGGCCTGGGCCTTGGCGAAGTCGGCATTGCGCGCGGCGATGGTGGCCGACGCTTCATCACTCACCGCCTGGTATTTGCGCGCATCCAGGCGTACCAGCACATCGCCGCGCTTGACGTTCTGGTTGTCGCTCACCAGCACCTCGGCTACGTAGCCGTTGATCTTGGGCGCAACGCTGATGCTGTCGGCTTGCAGGTAGGCGTCGTCGGTGGTCTCGATAAAACGCCCGGTGATCCACCACCAAGCGGCCCATGACACGCCAAGCAGCACGGCGACGCCGGCCACTGTCAGCAGGATGCGACGGGCCTTGCCGCGTTGACCGTTGACGGTTTCTTCAGGCATGACCTGAGGGGAGGGAGGTGCAGCCGACATCGAGGTCACTCCAGATTTATAACAGGTGGAATAAATTCCTTTTTTCGCGAATTTTTGTCAACTGGTATATTTTGGTCCGGTATTCGAATGGAGTTGCACATGGCACGACATAAACCGGCTGCCGAGGGTGGCTACCAGCGCGGTGAAGAAACCCGGGCACGCATCATCGAGGCGGCTGTCGAGGTGTTTGGCGAGCGGGGCTACGATGGTGCCTCCACCCGTGATATCGCCACCGTTGCTGGCGTCAACGCGCCTGCGATCCAGTACTACTTCGATGGCAAGGAGGGCGTGTACCTGGCGTGTGTCGAGCATTTGATCGCGCTGCTGTGGCGCAAAATGTCGCCGTCCGTAGAGGCGGCGGAGAGCGCGCTGGCGGATGCCGGTTCAGACGACAGCGCCTTGATCGACGCCTCGCTGGGCATTCTGGGCACCGTGGTCTCTACCATCCAGGACAGCCCGCAAACCACGGCTTGGCGTGCGTTCATGGACCGCCACCAGGCGGGCCTGTGCCCTGCGAGTGCAACGATGGCGTTCGAGGAGCGCTTCAAGGCACGCATTGGCCGGGTGATCCGCCTGTTGATCGCACGCCTGGCGGGCTTTGCGGTAGAGGACGAACGCACAGTGATTCACTCAATGGCGCTGTTCACTCAGGGGCTGGCCTTCCGGGTACAGAAGCCCAAGCTGCTGGAAGCCTTGAAGTGGCGCGAAGTGAACCAGCAGGAAATGGAACTGGTGCGAGACGTAGTGCTGATGCAGGCGCGGTTCACCCTGGAAGGGCTGGCCCGGCACCGGGACCAGCAGACTTCCCGCTAATCGGCGGTTGCCGCTTACTTGCCGCCCGTCACATCCAGGAAGGTCCCGGTAATAAACGATGCTTCTGAACCGGCCAGCCAGAGTATGGCGCGAGCCACCTCTTCGGGCTCGCCGCCACGGCCCATCGGAATGCTCTCCTTGACCCGGTCCACACGGCCGGGTTCGCCGCCGCTGGCGTGCATCTCGGTGTAGATATGCCCCGGGCGGACGCAGTTGACGCGGATGCCTTCACGCGCGACTTCCTTGGACAGGCCGATGGTGAATGTCTCCAGGGCACCCTTGGAGGCGGCGTAGTCCACATACTCGTTGGGGCTGCCGAGCCGGGCGGCGCCCGAGGACACATTGATCACGCTGCCGCCCTGACCGTTGTGGCGCAGCGACATGCGTTTCACCGCCTGCTGCGCGCACAGCATCGGGCCGATGGCATTGATCGCGAAGATGCGCTGCATACGCTCAAAGTCGAGGTCTTCAAAGCGTGATTGCAGCGCAATGATTGCGGCGTTATTGACCAGCACGTCAATGCGGCCAAACGCTTCGTCGATGGCGGCGAACAACTGTGCGACCTGTTCGGGGTCCGCACTGTCGGCGCGTATCGCCAAGGCGCGGCGTCCCAGCGCTTGCACATCGGCCACCACACCAAGGGCGGCAGCCTCGTTGCTGATGTAGCTGATGGCAACGTCGTAGCCTTGCGCTGCCGCAAGGCGCGCTGTTGCCGCGCCGACGCCGCGGCTGCCGCCGGTGATCAGGATGACGGGTGCTGAAGAGACGGTATGCATGCCTTGAACCTTTTCTGAGGGCCGAAAGGTCAGCCGATGAAGAACCTGTGGCCCAAGTGCCTGAGTCACTGCACGACGTAGGGCACGCCCAGCGCCCATCGCGACTGCCAGTGCGCCGTATATTGGCGCACAACTTCAGGCGTGTCGCGAAGGATCAGCACATTTTCGGAGTTCATCGTTTCAGCCGAGGCGGTGTAGTTGAATGACCCGGTCTCGACGGTGGTGCCATCGACGATGATCGTTTTGTCATGCTGCAGGTGGAAGTGATCGCTGGTGCGCAGTTCCACGCCGTTGCGGCTGACAAAATCCATGGCTTTCTTGCTGGCTTTGCCCAGGTTGCGTTTTTTATCGATGACGACGCGCACGACGACACCGCGTTTACTGGCGTTGACCAGTGCCTGCATGATGTCGGGCGCCTGGAATGCATAGGCGAGCATCTGGATGCTGTGCTGGGCGCCGTCAATCGTCTGCAGCACCAATTGGCGGGCCGAGCCTTCCGGTGAGAAACCCACTTGAACATCGGGCGCTGCCAGCGACAAGGCGGGGATCCCCAACAGGGCAATCAATACAGCGCATCGAAACGGTTTCATATCATCGGTTCCTGGGGGATTTATGGGCATGTTTGAGCGACCCTTGACCGAAATCCGCTGTGCCTTGTGAATTGTTGTGAAGCGCATGATTAATGGCCCATTGCCCATGCTAACGTCGGCGCCAGGCTATCGTCAGCACGACGATTTCATTCGTACCTTCAGGGGAGCAGCGCCGATGTCTACTACCGTAACGCCCGCCGGCAGCGGGGCAAACACGCCTAAAGCGTCACCTTCGGCGTTCGATGACAAGTTGAACATTGCCAAGTCCAGCAAAGTGATTGCCGACTACATGCGCCAGACCGGCAAGTCGGCCATCACCAAGCAGGAACTGACCCAGTTGGCCAACAATGCCTCAGGCAAAGTGCCGGCCGAGGTTTCCGATGCTGCCAAGTACATGGAGCGTCACCCCGATGTGTTCACCGCCATTGAAACCCATGATGTCCCCGGCGCCGATAACCTCTCGGGTGTGTGGAACTTCGACTGGGCCGCCAACGGTGGGCTCAAAGGTACCGCCACCGATGCCATCGCCAAGATGCAGGATACCTTCGATTTTGCGATCGCCAAGTCGGCGCAAATTACCGAAATCAGCACCGCCAAAAAAGCCGAACTGGACTCGACCAAGCAACGTCCTCAGAACTGACGGCGCCTTGTACCGCGTGGCTTACAAACCCTACCATCAGGTTACACGATAGCCGTGACGCACTGGAGTTGGCGCTGTCTTACCCAACGAGAAGTCAATCTCGTCAAGTAAGAGAGTGTGGTCATGAAGTTGAGTTATCTAACCAAGGCGGCGGTGGTTGTTGCGCTGTTGTCGACGCTGTCGGGCTGCTGGATGTTCATGCCACCGGGTGGTGGCGGTGGTCATGGTGGCGGGCATGGTCAGGGCGGCGGCCCTGGTCCTGGCGGTGGAGGCGGTCCGCGTTAAACAATCGATACGGGAGGCAAGCCATGCGTAATGGCTTGCCTCTTTTTTTGGTCGGGCGAAATCCCAGGCAAAGAAAAGCCCGCGTGGGGAGCGCGGGCTAAAAAGGATGTTCATTAGGAGCTGGATTCACCATATGCCCCTATCTGTGAAAGGTTTGTGAAAGCTTTGGCAAAAAAGTGTATGCCTCAATCGTGCCATGGCTGTACGGGGCAAGGCGGCGCATTACCCTCTACTGTCGCTGGCATACCCCCTCCGTTTGGATGCCGCGTCATGTTCATGTCTACCAGCCTGTTATCAGCTTTTGTGCTGTTCGCCTTCGTGTCTTCGATCACGCCGGGGCCCAATAACACGATGTTGCTCGCCTCGGGCGTGAACTTCGGGTTCCGACGGTCGATGCCCCATGCGCTGGGGATCAGTATCGGGTTCATGCTGTTGGTAATTGCGGTCGGCCTGGGGCTGGGCGAAGTGTTCAAGGTGTTTCCTTGGGCCTATACCCTGCTGCGCTACGTGGGCGCGGCCTATCTGCTGTACCTGGCGTGGAAGATTGCGACGGCGGGCGGCATGTCCGACAGCCCTGATGAGCAGGGCAAGCCCATGACCTTCCTCGGCGCGGCGGCGTTCCAGTGGGTGAACCCCAAGGCCTGGATCATGGCGTTGGGGGCAATCACCACCTACACGCCAGCCGAAGGTTACGTCACCAATGTGCTGGTGATTGCGCTGGTGTTCGCGGTGGTCAACCTGCCCAGCGTCTGTGTGTGGGTCGTGTGTGGCAGCGGCTTGCGCAATGTGTTGCGTGAGCCGCGCTGGTTGCGGGTGTTCAACGGATCGATGGCGGCGTTGCTGGTGGTGTCGTTGTACCCGATGCTGTTTGCCGGCTGACTGTCAGACCGGCGAGATGGTCGCCAGCAGGCCGATGCCGATGGTCAACACCAAAAAGCCGAACAGGAAAAGTGCCATCTTGGTCATAAGGCCTCCAGAGGGAAGGGAGTGGGGATGGCGCTATTGTCCGCCCAGGTGGCGTTTCGATACAGGCGCAGATAGCAAAGAAAAAACCGTATCAGATGCGCCTGGCCCTACTAAGCTGGGGGCTTTGCTCGCTTGTGGTTTTTTCAGGATCAGTGCCTGAGACAGCCAACGCATTTGCCCCTAAGATGGCGCCCATTGCATCAACAATAAGAGTGGGCCAACCCTCGATGGAAAGACGTCAATTCAGCGGTGGCATGAAAGGCAAGAACCTGCGCTACCTCAACGAAACCTCGCAACCGGCGGCGGTCACCCGCGTCGGCTTCCTGTTGCTCGAACACTTCTCCCTGCCGGCCTTCACCCAGACCCTCGACACGTTCGTCACCGCCAACCTGCTGCGTCCCGACCTATTCGCCTCGCGTACGTTCGGTTGTGATGATGGCGAGGTTATCAGCGACCTTGGCCTGGTGATCCGCCCGGATGCGCGCCTGGACGTGGCGGCGCTGCAAGACCTGGAGCTGCTGGTGATCTGTGGTGGTTTCCGCACGGAACTCAAGGCCAGCGAAGACTTCATCCAACTGCTGCGCACCGCCGCCGAACAGGGCATCAGCCTCGCCGGCCTGTGGAACGGCGCCTGGTTCCTGGGCCGTGCCGGTTTGTTGCAAGGCTATCGCTGCGCCATTCACCCGGAGCATCGCCCGGCACTGGCAGAAGTGTCCAAGGCCACCCACGTCACCAGCGAACCCTACGTGATCGACCGCGACCGGCTCACGGCCTCGAGCCCGTCCGGTGCCTTCCACATGGCGCTGGACTGGATCAAGGGCCTGCATGACAAGGCACTGGTCGAAGGTATCGAAGACATCCTGGCCTTTGAAGAGTCCCGCTACCGGCGCATCAAACCCACCGAAAACGTCAGCGTCAGTGCGCCGCTGCGTGAGGTGGTGAAACTGATGGACGCGAACCTGGAGGAGCCTCTGGAACTGGACCAGCTCGCCGTCTACGCCGGCCGCTCCCGGCGCCAGTTGGAGCGCTTGTTCAAGGAACAACTGGGCACCACGCCGCAGCGTTACTACATGGAACTGCGCGTGACTGAAGCGCGGCGGCTGTTGCAGCACACTGAGCTGTCACAGGTGGAGGTGCTGGTGGCGTGTGGGTTTGTGTCGCCGAGTCATTTCAGCAAATGCTATAGCTCGTATTTCGGATATCGCCCCTCGAAGGAGAAGCGGTTGGTCAAGTAAGGTACTGACTGACCGATTTTCTCAAGGAAGGATGATGCCTCTGACTCTTTTGGATCGTTATCGCGGTAGTTTGCTGGGCCTGGCCTGCGGCGATGCAGTGGGCACGACAGTTGAATTCATGCCACGCGACACATTCACACCGCTCACCGATATGGTGGGTGGAGGTCCGTTCAGCCTAAAACCGGGCCAGTGGACAGATGACACCTCAATGGCGCTGTGTTTGGCCGAAAGTCTGCTGCGCAAAGGTGGATTCGACGCAGCCGACCAGATGGGCCGGTACTTGAATTGGTGGAAGTGGGGTTACATGAGCTCCACCGGCGATTGTTTTGATATCGGTACGACCGTGCGCTCGGCACTCACGGCATTTGAGACGCACGGTGATCCATTTGCGGGCTCTACTGATCCTTTTTGTGCGGGCAACGGCTCGCTTATGCGTCTGGCGCCGATAGTGTTGTTTTACTTTCCAGACGTGCAACATGTTGACGATTTTTCCCGTCAAAGTTCTCGTACGACGCATGGCGCTCAAGAGGCAATCGAGTGCTGCGTGGTGCTGGCGCGGGCAATCAGCAATGCGTTGAGTGGTGCGACAAAGGAGCAGATGTTGAGTGTTTCACGCGCCGGTATCTCTGCGCCGAAGGTCGTGGCCATTGCCCAGGGGGATTATTGCAGCAAGAGGCTCGCGCAAATCACGGGTTCTGGTTACGCGGTGGCCTCATTAGAAGCGGCGCTGTGGTGTGTCCTTCAGACTGACAGCTTCGCCGACGCTGTGTTGGCGGCTGCGAACCTGGGCGATGATGCTGATACAACGGCTGCTATCGTTGGGCAATTGGCGGGGGCACATTATGGCGAGCAAGGTATTCCGCAGGCGTGGTTGGAAAAGCTTTGCATGCGTGATGATATTGAAGAAATGGCCGACGCATTGTTCAAGGCCTCTACTAAAAACCGCGTGACTATCAGCTAAGGGAACACGAAGCTCGCTACGGTAGACAGGCTTGTTGTAGTGAGCAGGGCAAGCCTGCTCACTACAACAGGTTTCAGAACCGGTCCAGGCGATAGGGGGCCACTGATGGCGCTTGCCCCCCACTCGCTAACTCACCAACCCACTCCGCCGTCACCGCCGCTTGCGTCAACCCCAGATGCTGATGCCCAAACGCAAGCAGCACCTTCCCATCACACACCCGGTCAATCACCGGCAGCGAGTCCGGCAACGACGGTCGAAAACCCATCCACGGCGTTGCACTTTCTGCACTCAAGTCCTCGCGAAACAACCCCTTGCTCAACCGATGCAGTTGCCAGGCACGCTCCATATTCGCAGGGCGATCAAGGCCGGCGAATTCCACCGTGCCGGCCAAACGCAGGCCATCGGTCATGGGGGTCATGATGAATTTTCGCTCCAGGGAGGTGACCGCAAACGGCAGGCGATGGTGTTCATGGGGCAGCATCAGGTGGTAGCCGCGCTCGGTGTCCAGCGGGACTTTTTTGCCGGTTAGGGCGGCGGTCAGTTTGGCCGAATGGGCGCCGCAGGCAATCAGGACCTGACGCGCGCTCAGCAGCCCCTGGTCAGTGGTGAGTGAAACGCCCTGTGCGTCGACGCGGCCATCCAGCACCCGGCGTTTAAGAAACTGCACGCCGCTGGCCTTGGCTGCCCGCACCAGTTCGCAGACCACGTGATAAGGATCAAGAAAATGCCCGGTGCCGGGAAAAAACAGCCCGCCCTGGATGTTGTCGCTCAACTGCGGTGCAGCCTGGCGTATGGCGTCGCCGGACCAGAACGCCACCGGCACCTGCTGCTGTTGCATGCGCTGCTGCAAGGCATTGAGGGCTTCCCGTGAATCCGCCCGTTCAAACACCAGCAACGAGCCATCCTCACGCAGCAACTCCGAGCGCGCGATGCTGTGCAGCAGGCGCTGCCACGCGCCCAGGCTGCCTTCATTGAGCGCGCGGATACCCGCGACCGTGCGCTGATAGCTCGCCGGTCGCAGGTTCAGCAGCAAACGCACGAACCAGGGCAGGGCGTGCGGCAGGTATTTCCAATCCAGGCGCAGAGGGCCCATGGGGTCCAGCAGCATGCCGGGCAAGCGCTTGAGGATCGACAGGTCGGCGATGGGAAACACTTGCTCGGTCGCCAGGTGCCCGGCATTGCCGTACGACGCGCCCATACCGGGTTCCTGCGGGTCGACCACCAGCACTTGGCGCCCCTGACGAGCCAGTTGCAGGGCACAGGCGACACCGATGATGCCGGCGCCGACCACGATGATATCCGGATCGGACATGGCCTACGCCTCCCTCTGGCCATCGAGCAAGCGCCGCAGCAGCAAAGGGTTGCCGTGCTGGAGCGCGGCAGGCAACAGTGCATCGGGGAAGTCCTGATAACACACGGGGCGCAAAAACCGTTGGATCGCCGCCGTGCCCACCGAGGTGCTGCGCGAATCCGATGTGGCGGGGAAGGGGCCGCCATGCACCATGGCATCACAGACCTCGACACCTGTCGGCCAGCCGTTGACCAGCAGGCGACCGGCCTTGCGCTCAAGCACCGGCAGCAGGGCCTTGGCGTTTGGCAGATCGTCTGCATCCATCTGCAGAGTGGCGGTCAGTTGGCCTTCCAGGTGTTCGGAAACCTGGTGCATCTCCTCGTCGTTGGCGCATGCGACGATCAATGAGGCTGCGCCGAAGACTTCGGCTTGCAGGTGTTCATTCGCTAAAAACGCTTGAGCCTGAGTCACGAACAAGTGGGCCTGGCCTCTATTGGGGCCTTCTGCTGGCAATCCTTTTGCCGCCACCTTGGCGTGCTCTGTCAGTACGGCCACGCCTGCATCGAAGGCGCTGAAAATGCCGGGGGTCAGCATGGTCTGCGCTGCACAGTTGGGCAGTATTTCACTGGCCGATTTGATGAAGCGATCCAGCGCAGGCCCTTGGACCGCGATTACCAACCCAGGGTTGGTGCAAAACTGCCCGGCGCCTTGGGTCAGCGACGCCACGAAGCCTTTTGCCAACGCTTCGCCGCGCGCGCCCAATGCGGCTGGGAACAGATACACCGGGTTGATTGAGCTCATTTCCGCATACACCGGAATTGGCTCGGCCCGTGCTTGCGCCGCCTGTGTCAACGCCACGCCACCGCTGCGCGAGCCGGTAAAACCAACGGCCTTGATGCGCGGATCGGTGACCAGCGCAATCCCCACGTCGCGGCCCGAACCGTACAGCAATGAAAACACGCCCTCAGGCAAGCCACAGGCCTTGACCGCCTGCGCCACCGCCTGGCCTACCAGCTCACTGGTACCTGGATGCGCGCCATGGGCCTTGACCACCACCGGGCAACCGGCGGCCAGCGCAGAGGCGGTATCGCCACCGGCCACGGAAAACGCCAGGGGGAAGTTGCTCGCACCAAACACGGCCACCGGGCCCAGCGCGATATGGCGCTGGCGCAGGTCTGGACGAGGCAGCGGCTGGCGTTGCGGCTGTGCAGGGTCCACCCGCACATCCAGCCATTCTCCGGCGCGTACGGTGCGGGCGAAGGTGCGCAGTTGGCCGCAGGTGCGCCCGCGTTCGCCCTGAATGCGCGTGTGGGGCAGGCCGGTTTCGGCAACGGCACGTTCGATCAGCTCATCACCCAGGGCTTCGATGTGCGTGGCGATGGTCTCAAGAAAGGTGGCCCGAGCTTCCAGCGAGGTTTCGCGATACCCATCAAACGCCGCCCACGCCAAGGCGCACGCCTGGGCCACCTGTTCACCGTCGCCACCGTTATAGGCCGGTTCCATGGGGGTATCGGTGGCGGGATTGATCGCCCGGATCGCCGCGCGATTTCCGGAAATGAGTTGCTGACCGATCAGCATTTTGCCCGTCAGAGTCATGGGATTGTCCTGGTAGAAAAGAGGTTGGCCGCTGCGAGAACCGCAGCGGCGCGCAAGGGATCAGGTGACGTTCTGTTCCGCCGACCAGTTGGCATACCACTGGCGGAACAGCGCGTACTGGTTTTCGGCGTAATGGCGCTGCGCGTCGCTGAGCACGTCGGTTTCATTGAAGTGCAGGGCGTAGCCTTTATCACCATTGAGCACCATCAGGTGCTTGTAATACAGGACCAGGTCGCAGCCTTCATCGAAGGACGACAGCACCGCCAGCGCTGCTTCCAGCTCACGGGCCTGGCGACGGGCTTTGGTATCGCCCTTGGCGGCCTTTTTGCTCAAGGCCACCAGTTGCAGCACTTCCCGGGGCAGGGCGTTGCCGATACCGGTGATGGCGCCTGTGGCGTTGCAGTTGACGAAACCGTGCACTACCTGAGTGTCCACGCCGACCATCAAGGTCACGTTATCGTCCTGGGAGGTGATGTGTTCGGCGGCGTAGCGCAGGTCGGCACCGCCGCCGAACTCCTTGAAGCCGATCAGGTTCGGGTGTTCGCGGCGCAGGTCGAAGAACAGGTCGGCGCGGGTGGCGAAGCCGTAGTAGGGGCTGTTGTAGATCACCGCCGGCAGATTCGGCGCGGCCTTGAGGATGGCCGAGAAGTGCGCCTTTTGCGCGGTGGCCGAGGCACCACGGGACAGCACGCGCGGAATCACCATCAGGCCATGGGCGCCGACCTTGGCCGCATGGGCGGCATGGGCCACGGCTTCGCGGCTGTTGACCGCGCCGGTGCCAACGATGGTCGGCACACCGGCTGCCACCAGGCGTGCCACGCCTTCCTGGCGTTCGGCTTCGGTGAGCAACGGCCAGTCGCCCATGGAACCGCAGTACACCACGGCACTCATGCCGATATCGATCAACTCGCGGCCCTTGGCGACCAGGGCGTCGAAGTCCGGCTTACGCTCGGCGGTGCACGGGGTCATCAGGGCGGGGATGCAGCCGGTGAAGATGTTGTCGCTCATTGTTCTAACTCCTTGGAACGTTCAGTACAAACAGGGAAGGGCTCAGATGCCCCAGGCAAAAGGGTCACGCTCGTCGATCAGCAAGGTGCTGTCGGCGGTCATGTAGGCGCTGCCGGTGATGAAGGGCCGCACGCGGTCGCCGTCCCATTCATAGCGGCCTACGAATTGGCTGCCGGTGATGCTGGCTTGGGTCCAGGTTTCACCGGGCTTGAGTTTTTCATCGGCGGCCAGGCAGGCCAGCTTGGCGCTGGTGCCGGTGCCGCAGGGTGAGCGGTCGTAGGCCTTGCCGGGGCACATCACGAAGTTGCGGCTGTCGGCAAGGTCGTCATCGGCGAACAGTTCGATGTGGTCGATCAGCGCGCCATCCGCACCGTGAATGCCCTGATCCTCCAGGGCCTTGAGCATCGCCCAGGTGTAGTCGGTGAGGGCATCCACGTTGTCCATCTGCAAGCGTTGGCCATGGTCCGACACCAGGAAAAA
Source organism: Pseudomonas sp. NS1(2017) (assembly GCF_002269425.1). Lineage (NCBI taxonomy): Bacteria > Pseudomonadati > Pseudomonadota > Gammaproteobacteria > Pseudomonadales > Pseudomonadaceae > Pseudomonas > Pseudomonas sp. NS1(2017). The sequence goes on along the minus strand of NZ_CP022960.1, from coordinate 4,956,574 downwards.
CCAGTTGCCGCCCCAGGCGATATCGCCGTAGACCACGCCATGTCCCGGCACTTCCACCGGCACGTGTTGATGCAAGCGATAGGCGGGCACGTTGCGCAGGGTTACGCTGCCATCTTCGTGCAGCGTGGCCGCCACCGGGCCAACGGGTGTGTCGATCGTGTGCACGCCGGGCTGGATACGCCCCAAGTGGAGCAGCGATGCGACCAAGCCGATGGTGCCGTGGCCGCACATGCCGAGGTAACCGGCGTTATTGAAGAAGATCACGCCACAGATCGCGCCCGGCGTGACGGGCTCGCAATACAGCGCACCGACCAATACATCGTTGCCACGCGGCTCCAGCAGGCAGGCACGGCGCCATTGATCATGCTCGGTGCGCAAGCTGTGCAGTTGATCGGCAATCGTGGCGCCGCTCAGCGCCGGGAAACCGCTCATGACCAGGCGCGTCGGTTCGCCGCCGGTGTGGGAGTCGATCACATGCAGTCGCTTCATAAAAGGCTCCTGAATCAGTAAGTCGCGGGTGTCAGCGGGGCGTGAGGTTCATCGACCGCTTCGCTTTCATCGGCTTCGTGTTCCAGCCGTACCAGGTGAGCCGGTACGCCAGTGGCGGCGCCCCAGTAGTAAATGCCGAGTGCGCAAACGGCGACGACAATGGTGTCGAGCGGGTGGCTGATCACGCCGATGCCGCCAAAACTGCCGAGTTTGGACAGCAGGATGGTCACCGCGTAGAAGCCGATCAGCCACGCAGACGAGCGCACTTGTTGTTTGAGGTTGATGTGTGCGGTTGGCACCCAGCGGGCGCACAGCAGGTACACCACGAACATCAGGATTTGCAGGCCGAGCAGCCAGGACACCGTGCTCCAGCCGGACCAGTACACGATCAGCGCGGCGATGATGAACGACAACGGACCTAGCACCGCCATGCCCTTGACCCGGAACGGCCGCGCCATCTGCGGGGCGTTGCGACGCAGCGCGGCAACAGTCACTGGGGCCACGGCGTAGCTGAGGATCAGCGCCGCAGACACCACATTGATCAGCGCTTCCCAGGACGGAAACGGTAGGGTCCAGAACACCGACAAGCCAAAGGTCAGCCACAGCGCCGGGCGTGGAATGCCGGACTTCTCATCGATACGCGTGAAAATCTTGAAGAACGTACCGGTCTGCGCCCAGCCATACACCACACGAGGTGTGGCGTTCATGTAGATATTGCCGCAGCCACTGGGCGAGATCACGGCATCGGCCACCACCAGGTAGGCCAACCAGCCCACGCCCAGCGCCAGGGCGATATCCCGATAAGGCAGCGCCAGTTCCTTGCTGATCCCGGCCCAGCCATTGGCGAGCATTTCCGTGGGCACGCCACCGAGGAAGGCGGTTTGCAGCAGCACGTAGATCGCGGTCGACAACAACACCGAAAGGATCAAGGCAATTGGAATCGTGCGTTGCGGGTTCTTCACTTCACTGGCCACCGAGATGATCGGCGTCAGGCCCAGGTAGGCAAAAATCACCCCGCCGGCCGACACCGCCATCTCGATGCCCGACAGCCCAAACGGCGCGAAACCCTGCACCTGGAAGTTCGCCGGTTTGAAGAAGGTGAACAGCACGCCAATCACCAACAGCGGCACGATGAACTTGAACACGCTCACCAGGTTATTGGCGATGGCGAAGGTCTTGACGCTGCGGTAATTGAGCACGAAGAACAGGCACAGCAGGGCGAATTGCACCAGCCAGCCGAGGGTGGTCGGGTCGCTGGAACCGGCCTTGGTCAGTTCCGGAAACCACGCCGCCGCATACTGGCGCGAGGCGACCACTTCAATGGCCACCAGGCTGGAAAACGCGATCAGGGTGATGAAGCCCATCAGGTAGCCCAGCAGCGGGCCGTGGGAGTAGACCGGGTAGCGCACCACGCCGCCGGCACGCGGCAATGCGGCGCCCAGTTCGCAATACACGATGCCCAACAGCAGCACCGCGAACCCCCCGATGAGCCAGGAAATAATGCCCGCCGGGCCTGCGATTGCGGATACGTGGCTGGCTGCGAACAACCAGCCCGAACCAAAGATGGCACCCAACCCGATAAAGGTCAGGTCCATCAGGGAAAGCTGTTTCTTGAACTTGCCTTGAGCTGACATAGCGTCGCCTTCTTGTGAGTTATTGGATAGGCATGCAGTGGCCATACAGTGAACTCATGAAGGGCGGCGCGATTGATGTTTTTTGCCGGCATCGATGACGAAATCAGCACAGTTTTGCTTGCTCGACAGGGCGCCGGGCATCGGGCAATCTGCTATCCGTCAGGCCACCAGCGGGGATCGACCGTCATGATGCAGAGCGCGTTTGCGACCCTTTGCCAAGGGAGCAACCCCCAAGACATCGAGCAGTTAGTGGGCAGTGTCGCGCAGCTACTGCCGATGCTGGACGTGATCCCCAATGCGGCAATTTTCATCAAGGACACCCAGGCCCGCTATGTGCTCGCCAACCGCACTCTGGTGCAGCGCTGCGGCCTCAAGCAGTTGCAACCGCTGCTGGGCAAGACCAGTGCCGAAGTCTTTCCCGCGCAATTGGGACCGGGCTACACCGAGCAGGACCGGCGCGTGCTGGAGCAGGGCTTTGTGCTGGAAGATCAGCTGGAACTGCACCTGTACGGCACCCGCGAACCCGGTTGGTGTTTGACCCACAAATGGCCGTTGTACAACCCAATGGGCGCGATCATCGGCCTGGCCGGTATCTCGGTCGACCTGCAAACCGCCAGCGAAAGCCACCCGGCGTACCAGCGCCTGGCCGCCGTGGACGCGCACATTCGCGCGCACTTCAACCGTCGTGTACCCCTGGGTGAATTGACACGGATCGCCGGCATTTCGGTGGCGCAACTAGAGCGCTACTGCAAGCGCGTGTTCCACCTGACGCCACGGCAGATGATCCAGAAAGTGCGGTTGGAGCATGCGCACCGGCTGCTGCACACCGATTTGCCGATCACCGAAGTGGCGCTGCAATGCGGCTATACCGACCACAGTGCGTTTACCCGTCAGTTCAAGGCGTCGACGGGGTTTACGCCGAGGCAGTATCGGCAGTTGGCCTAGTCGCCCACAGTGCAATGCAACGAATGGCCCCGGTTGTGGCTCCTATGCTTACGAGCAACCTTTGGACGACAACAGGGATCAGGCATATGACGGCGGCTGAAAACAACCATGTGAACTGGCTGGTGGAACAATCGATGCTGCACGCGGCACGCCAGCGGGCCAAGCTCTATTCCGGCCAGGGCCGGTTGTGGCAGCAGCCGTACGCGCAGACGCGGCCGCGTGATGCTTCGGCCCTGTCGTCGGTGTGGTTTACCGCGTACCCGGCTTCCATAGTGACCCGCGAGGGCGGCACGGTGTTGGAGGCATTGGGGGATGAGGCGCTGTGGCATGCGTTGTCGAAGATCGGCATCCAGGGTATCCACAATGGCCCGCTGAAGAAGTCCGGCGGCCTGAAGGGCACGCAGCACACGCCAACGATCGATGGCAATTTCGACCGCATCAGCTTCGAGATCGACCCGGAGTTGGGCACCGAGGCGCAGTTGCAGGCGTTGACGCGCATGGCAGCGGCACACAATGCGGTGATCATCGACGATGTGATCCCGTCTCACACCGGCAAGGGCGCGGATTTCCGACTGGCCGAGATGGCCTACGAGGACTATCCCGGCCTGTACCACATGGTAGAAATCCGCGAGGAAGACTGGGCGCTGCTGCCGGATGTCGCCGAAGGCCGTGACGCGCAGAACCTCAGTCCCGCCCAGGTCGACGCGTTGCGTGACAAACACTACATCGTCGGCCCGTTGCAGCGGGTGATCTTTTTCGAGCCCGGCGTCAAGGAAACCGACTGGAGCGCGACAGACGTGGTGCTCGGTGTAGATGGCAAGCCACGTCGCTGGGTGTACCTGCATTACTTCAAGGAAGGCCAGCCATCGCTGAACTGGCTGGACCCGACCTTCGCCGCACAGCAGATGATCATCGGTGATGCGCTGCACGCCATCGACGTGATGGGCGCGAAGATCCTGCGCCTGGACGCCAATGGTTTTCTCGGCGTGGAGCGCAAGCTGGACGGCACGGCCTGGTCCGAGAGCCATCCACTGTCGATCACCGGCAACCAGTTACTCGGCGGCGCGATTCGCAAGGCCGGCGGTTTCAGCTTTCAGGAGTTGAACCTCACTGTGGATGACATCGCTTCCATGTCCCATGGCGGCGCCGACCTCTCCTATGACTTCATCACCCGCCCGGCGTACCAGCACGCGCTGCTGATGGGCGACGCCGAGTTCCTGCGCCTGATGCTGCGTGAAATGCACCGCCAGGGTATTGATCCCGGTTCGTTGATCCATGCACTGCAGAACCACGATGAGCTGACCCTGGAACTGGTGCACTTCTGGACCTTGCACGCCCATGACACCTTCCTGTACCAGGGCCAGACCTTTCCCGGCAACATCCTGCGCGAGCACATTCGCGAACAGATGTACGAGCGTCTGGCCGGTGAGCACGCGCCGTATAACCTCAAGTTCGTGACCAATGGCGTGTCGTGCACCACGGCCAGCATCATCACGGCAGCGCTGGGCATTCGTGATCTGGAGGCGATCACCGCTGCGGATATCCAGCAGATCCGCCAGATCCATTTGCTGCTGGTGATGTACAACGCCATGCAGCCTGGGGTGTTTGCCTTGTCGGGCTGGGACCTGGTGGGCGCGTTGCCGCTGGCGTCCGAAGAGGTCGAGCACTTGATGCAGGATGGCGACACCCGCTGGATTCATCGCGGGGCTTATGACTTGGTGGACCTGAACCCGGATGCGGAGCTTTCGGCGGGCCATATGCCGCGTTCGAAAAGCCTTTACGGCAGCTTGAACAGCCAGTTGCAGGACCCAGCGTCCTTCGCTTCCCAACTGCAGAAAATTCTCGCGGTGCGCCGTGCTTATGACATCGCCGCCAGCCGCCAGATTCTGGTGCCGGAGGTTGAAAACTCGGCGCTGTTGGTAATGGTGCACGAGTTGCCGGCCGGCAAAGGCACGCAAATCACGGCGCTGAATTTCGGTGCAACGCCGATCACCGAAACCCTGAATTTGCCGGATATTGCTGCCGGGATGGTGGTCGACATCATCAATGAACGGGTGGAGGGGGATTTGACGGCGGAAGGAGCATTCACCATTACCCTGGATGCGTATGAGGGGTTGGCGTTGCGGGTGGTGAGTAGTTCACCACAGTAACTTTACCCACCACAAAAGATCGCAACTTATTTCGGAGTTTCCTTACGTTGCCTGCAGAAAGTCGCATGTTAGTGTCCTGCTCACTACTTGCCTCTTACTCGTATGGCAACTCAAAGGAACGGGAATGCGATCTCCGTCGGTATCCAGTGAAGAACATTCAACTGCACAATTTCCGCGTGCAGGGTTAGTGGTCAGTCTCGCCACTCGGCAAGAAGAAATACGTGAGGTGCAACGCCTGCGTTATCGTGTATTTACCGAAACTTTCAAATTATCTGAACTTGCGAATCCTGAGGCGTTAAATATTGACGAGTTTGACGACTACTGCGATCACTTGCTGGTCCGCGACGCCAAGACAGCAGCCGTGGTGGGCACCTACCGCCTGATGGACCCGGCCGCTGCACAGCGCATGGGGCACTACTACTCGGAGAGGGAGTTCGATCTCAGCGCGTTGGCATCGTTGCGCGCCAGGACGGTTGAAGCTGGGCACGCCTGTGTCCACCCCGAATACCGCAGCGGTAGCGTGATCATGCTGTTGTGGTCAGGCCTGGCGAAGTACATGGAACGCCAGGGTTGTGATCATTTGATGGGCTGCGCAAGCGTCAGTCTGTCCGACGGTGGACACGATGCGGCGGCGTTGTATCGCGGTTTTACCGCAGAAAATCGGGCGCCTGCCGACTATCGCGTGACGCCCCATATCCCTTTTCCCCTGGATGAGTTCAAGCCCGGACATGTGCCGCGCGTACCCCCGTTGCTCAAAGGTTATTTACGCAGCGGTGGCTGGGTCTGTGGTGCACCGGCCTGGGATAAGGAGTTCAATGTGGCGGACTTCTTTATGTTACTGCCGCTGTCAAAGTTGGACAGTCGTTATGCGCGACATTACTTAAAGTCTAAACAATAATAAGGGTTTGTTTACTATGTTTTTGAGTGATGAAAGAGATACCGCTTTAGCCTATATTCCCGAGCTGGTGCCTGTTCTTGAGGCGGCCTCACTTATTGAGCTTGAACGTGGCGAGTCCAAGCAACTGGCCACGTTGTTTAAAACAGTCGGCGCTCCTGGGCTTTCCATCGCCAAGGAACTTGGCGGAGGGGGAATCAGTGCAGTTAACTTGGCACAAGTGCACACCTGGGTCGGCGCCCATTGCCCTTCATTGGCCGTAATGATGACCATGCACCATCACACGGTGGCCGGCATGATGGCGGCGAGTCGCTTCTTTCCCGATATCCAGGGAATGCTCGGCGTGGTAGCTCGCGATAGCCTGTTGGTTGCCTCAGGTTTTGCCGAAGGCCGGGCACACGCCAATATCCTGGAGTCCACGCTGTCCGTTGAGAAAACAGCCGCTGGTTATCGGGTGAGCGGCAGCAAGAAGCCCTGCACGATGACCCATCACTTTGACGCGATCACCTTTGGCGTCAACTACGTCGACCCGCAAGGCCATACCCATATCGGCATCGGTCTGGGGTTGGCGGGCGACCCGAACATCCAGCGGAAAAAGTTCTGGTCGGTGCCGCATTTGCAGGCAGCCGACAGCCATGAAGTGATCTTCAACAAGCTGTTGGTGCCAGAAGCGCTGATGTATTTCAGCAAGGCCGTGGATAACCAGTTGGACGATGTGCAACAGGGTACCGGTGAGCATTTATTTGCGATCTGGTTCCAACTGCTTGCGTCAGCATCGTACCTGGGCATGGCGTCTGCGTTGGCATCGAAGGCATTGGCATCCAGCAAAGGCTCGCAGGATGATCGCGCAATGCTGCTGATTGATCTGCAGGGCGCCACAATGGCGATACGCGGCCTGGCGGTTGTGATCGACCAGAACCGGTTCCTGCGCGCTGACCTGGCGCGCGCGCAAGCCACGCGCTTTGCCGTACAGGAAACGATCAATCGCATCAGTACCCGCGCCTTCGAAATCCTCGGTGGCATGGCGTTCATGTCCTCCGAGGAAGTCGCTTACCTGCTGGTGGCAACGCGGGTACTGGCGTTTCACCCCACTTCACGGCTCGCCAGTGTGCCGTTCTTGTGTGAGCAGCTCAGTTAATAGAGCTGCGGCACGATGAGTTCCGGCGGTGTCGGGTTGCGCGAGTAATCCTCCTGCCGCACGCGCTGCGGCAGTTCGATCACCGGTAGCTCGACTTCCTCATACGGCATCTGCCCAAGCAAATGGTGGATGCAGTTGAGCCGGGCTTTTTTCTTGTCATCGGCCTGCACTACCCACCACGGCGCTTCGGCGATATGGGTGCGTTCGAGCATGATTTCCTTGGCCTTGGTGTAAGCCTCCCAGCGCCGACGCGACTCCAGGTCCATGGGGCTGAGTTTCCATTGCTTGAGCGGGTCGTGGATGCGACTGAGAAAGCGCAGGTGCTGTTCCTGGTCGGAAATGGAAAACCAGTACTTGATCAACTGAATGCCGGAACGGGCAAGCATGCGCTCGAACTCCGGCACGGTGCGGAAGAACTCTTCGTACTGGTCCGCGTTGCAGAACCCCATGACCTGTTCGACGCCGGCGCGGTTGTACCAGCTGCGGTCGAACAGCACGATTTCGCCGGCGGCGGGCAGGTGCGAAACGTAGCGCTGGAAGTACCACTGGGTCTGCTCGCGGTCATTCGGCGCGGGCAGGGCGGCTACTCGGCAGACCCTGGGGTTCAGGCGCTGGGTGATGCGTTTGATCACACCGCCTTTGCCGGCGGCATCGCGCCCTTCGAACAGGATCACTACCTTGTGGCCGGTCTTGACCACCCAGCTCTGCAATTTCACCAGCTCGCCCTGCAGGCGGAACAGTTCGCTGAAATATATCCTGCGCGCGGCTTTTTCGGCGCTTTCACCGACGTGCTCGTCAAACAACGCGTTGAGGTCGTGCCCATCTTCGGATAATTCCAGTTCCAGCTCTTCGTCACTGTGATCCAGCAATTCACGGTGGATGCGCTGCATCAAGGCATCTTCTATTGAGGACATGGGCGGAACTCGCGTGGTGGGGATGGCAAAGTCTTAGTCGCATTTTGTTACTAACCAATGACATCAAATGCCGTGATTGCGGCGGGAGAGGGGGACAACCAGGCGTTTTGCCACTCCACGTTCATAAAACCGTAACAAGAATGTTGCAGAGTTCCCGGGCCCGAAATCACAAGGATTTTCCTTAATGAAACGTCTGATGAAGTCTGCTGCACTCGCCGTTGCGGTTTCTCTCAGTGCCACCTCGGTGTTTGCTGCCGAGAGCATCCGCCTCACCGGTTCCGGTGCGAGTTTCCCAGCCCCGATCTACCTCACCTGGTTCAAGGATTTCAGCAAGAAAACCGAGGGTGTCACCGTTGATTACCAATCCAAAGGTAGCGGTGCGGGTGTACAGGACTTCCTGAACAAAACCGTCGATTTCGCCGCCAGCGACTCGGCCATGAAAGACGAAGACATCGCCAAGGTGGCCGAAGGCGCGCAACTGTTGCCGATGACCGCCGGTGAAATCGTGTTGGCGTTCAACCTGCCGGGCAATCCTAAAGAACTCAAATTGCCACGCGATGTGTACTCCAACATCTTCCTGGGCAAGATCACCAAGTGGAACGATCCGAAGATCGCTGCCGCCAACCCAGGCCTGAAACTGCCTGACATGCCGATCACCGTGGTTGTGCGCGCAGACTCCAGCGGTACCACCGCGGTGTTCACCAAGCACTTGGCCGCAATCAACCCTGAGTTCCAGAAAGACCTGGGCGAAGGCAACACCGTCAACTGGCCAGCCAGCGACAAGTTCATCAAATCGCCGAAAAACGATGGCGTGACCGCCACTGTGCGTCAGACCCCAGGCGCGATTGGCTACATCGAATACGGCTTCGCCAAACTGGCCAAGGTTGACTTTGCCCAACTGCAGAACAAGGCCGGCAAATATGTGGTACCGAACGCCGAAAGCGGCGCCGAAGCCCTGGCGGCGGTGAAAATGCCGGAAAGCCTGGTGGCCTGGCTGCCGGACCCGGATGGCGCCAAGTCCTACCCGATCACGTCCTACACCTGGATGATCTTCCGCAAGGACAACGGCAACCCAGCCAAGGCCAAAGCCATGCGTGAAATGGTCGAGTACAGCCTGACCGAAGGTCAGAAAATCGCCGACTCGATGGGCTACATCCCACTGCCTCCATCGGTTGTCGATCAAGTTCGCAAAGCTTCCGCCAACATCCAGTAAGGCCGCCAGGCCGCTCCCGGCATGGGCCGTCAGCCATGCCGGGAGCGTTCCCCCCTTGTTCCGGAATTAGCCAATGAACACACCTTTTGTCGTACCGGTTAACCCGGATTCTGCGTGCCAGCCACCCTCTACGAAGGATTTCCTGGTTGACCGCACCTTCCGTGCACTTGCACGCATAGGCGTGGTGCTGGTGCTGGCGCTGGTTTTCGCGCTGGTCTTCGAAGTAGGACGCAAGGCACTTCCCGGCATGGAAAAGCACGGTTTTGATGTGCTCTTCGGCAGTGTCTGGGACGTTAACCAAGGCAAGTACGGCATTCTGCCAGCTATTTGGGGCACGCTTTACAGCGCCCTTATCGCGTTGTTGATCGCAGGTTTTTTCGGCGTCAGCATGGCGATTTTTCTTACCCAGGATTTCCTGCCGGCAAAACTCGCGGCGGTGTTTCGCACCATCGTTGAACTGCTCGCCGCCATCCCCAGCGTGGTCTACGGCCTCTGGGGCATTTATGTGGTGATCCCGGCCATCCGCCCGCTGACCGCGTGGCTGAACACAGAACTGGGCTGGATTCCTTTTTTCGGCACGTCCCTGAGCGGGCCGGGCCTGCTGCCAGCCGCGCTGGTGCTGGCCATCATGATCCTGCCGACCATCGCCGCCGTGTCCCAGGACGCCCTCACCGGTGTGCCGATGAAAACCAAGCAGGCCGCCTACGGCATGGGCACCACCCACTGGGAAGCGATTCTCAAGGTGATGGTGCCATCTGCCGCGACCGGCATCTTCGGTTCCCTCGTGCTAGGCCTCGGTCGCGCCTTGGGTGAAACCATGGCCCTGGCCATGCTGGTGGGCAACGCGAACAACATCTCGCTTTCGCTGTTTGCACCCGCCAACACACTGGCAGCCTTGTTGGCGCTGAACTTCCCCGAAGCCGGCCCTAACGAGATCGAAGTATTGATGTACGCCGCACTGGTCCTGATGTTTATCACGCTGCTGGTGAACATCATCGGTTCGATGATCATGGTCTACGCCCAGCGGGGTACCAAATAATGACTGATCTCTCTACGCCTATCACCGCCATGCCGAGCCTGCAGCGCCGGTTCGAAGGCCGCGCCTTGCGCAGCCTGGTGCTGACCACCCTGGTGTGGCTCGGTGCGCTGCTGGCCAGTGTGCCGCTGATTTCCGTGCTCTACATGCTGATCACCCGTGGCGGCGCACGCCTGAGCCTGGAAGTGTTCACTGAATTGCCGCCCACCGGTTTCGAGACGGGCGGTGGCTTCGGTAATGCCATGGCCGGTACGTTCGTGATGGTGGGTATCGCTGCCGCCATTGCCGTGCCGGTCGGCATCCTGGCTGCCATCTTCCTTGCGGAGTTGGGCCCGGACAGCAAACTGGCGAACGCCTCGCGCTTTGCCGCCAAGATGCTCACCGGCTTGCCATCGATCCTGGCGGGTGTATTTGCCTACGCCTTGGTGGTGATGACCACTGGAACCTACTCGGCACCGGCCGGTGGTGTGGCGCTGGCGGTGCTGATGCTGCCAATCGTGGTGCTGACGGCTGAAGAGTCGATGAAGATGGTGCCCAAGATCATGAAGGACGCGGCGTACGGCATGGGCTGCACCCGCTCGCAGGTGATCTGGAAAATCGTCTTGCCCACCGGCATGCCCGCGATCCTGACCGGCGTGATGCTCGCGGTAGCACGTGCTGCCGGCGAAACCGCCCCTCTGTTGTTTACCGCGCTGTTCAGCAACTACTGGATCTACCACGACGGCAGCCTGGCGGTGATGAATCCGACGGCGTCTCTGGCCGTGTTGATTTACAACTTCTCCGGCATGCCTTTCGACAATCAGCTCGAGCTCGCATGGGCGGCCTCGTTGGTGCTGGTAATGATCGTGCTGGTCGTGAATATCGTGAGCCGTATTTTCGGCAAGCCCAAGTACTAAGAACGGGAGCACCTGAATTTTGAACGTCTCAACTGCGCAAAAAGCCGCTCCGTTTGTCACCCAGGCACCTGTGGTCATGGACTGCAAGCTGGACAAGATTTTCTACGGCAACTTCATGGCGGTGCGTGATAGCCATGTGCCAATCGAGAAAAACAAGATCACCGGCTTCATCGGCCCGTCCGGCTGCGGCAAGTCCACTGTGCTGCGCAGCCTCAACCGCATGAACGACCTGGTGAAGGGCTTTCGTTTTGAAGGCCATGTGCACTTCCTCGGCCAGGACGTGTACGGCAAGGGTGTGGATCCGGTCGTCGTACGCCGTTACATCGGCATGGTGTTCCAGCAGCCGAACCCGTTCTCGATGAGCATTTTCGACAACGTGGCCTTTGGCCTGCGCCTGAATCGCTACAAGGGCGACCTGGGCGACCGCGTCAAGCACGCACTGCAAGGGGCCGCGTTGTGGGACGAGGTCAAGGACAAGCTCAAGGTCAGCGGCCTGTCGCTGTCCGGCGGCCAGCAGCAACGCCTGTGCATCGCTCGCGCCATTGCAACCGAGCCGGAAGTGCTGCTGTTGGACGAACCTTGCTCGGCGCTCGACCCCATTGCCACGCGTCGTGTCGAAGAGCTGATGGTCGAGTTGAAAAAGGACTACACCATCGCGCTGGTCACCCACAACATGCAGCAGGCGATCCGCGTGGCGGATACCACCGCGTTTTTCTCGGTGGACATCTCCCAGGGCACCCGTACCGGTTATCTGGTGGAAATGGGTCCAACGGCACAGATCTTCGAAAACCCGCGTGAGCAAATGACCGGGGACTACATCAGCGGCAAGTTCAGCTGACCCATGCACCGTCTTTCAGGATTGCCAATGCCTGCAACACATCGTCTTGATCTGGCCGCGATCGAACGCGCACTGCGTGAGGTCCAGGCCCGTTTTGCCCAGCTCAGCCGGGACTTCACCGAGCCACGCGATCCGCTGACAGACGAAGTGCTGCAGAATGTGCTTGAAGGTTACGCACTGATTGACGACTATGTTGCGCGCGGTGTCGACCTGTTCGACCTCCAGCAACTGAACCTGATGCTGGAGATCAATGCCACGGTGCTCTGTGGCAAAGACCCGGTACGCCGGCAGGAATACGCGCAGCACCTGGCGGCGACCGAAGTGCACTTTTTCAACAATGTCGAAGGTGGCATCAAGGATCTGTACAACTGGTATTGCAAGCACCATAACGAATCCGTATGGAAGCGAGCAGCCGGTGTTTACGTACGGGTCCTGAGCAAGCCGCAGTTATTCATTGAAGGCAACCACCGCAGTGGGTCGCTGATCGTCAGCTACCTGCTGATGCGCGAGGGGTTGCCACCGTTTGTGCTGACGCTGGACAACGCCGAGGGCTATTTCAACCCGTCCTCGGTGATACGCAACTCCGCCAAGCATGGCGTAATGGCGTTGTACGAATTGCCCAAGATCAAGAAAAAATACGCAGCGTTCCTGGAAGATAACGCTCCAGATCCAACCGAGTTTTTCCTGAGTGACACACCAGCGCCCGCCCACCAGGGGGGCCAATGATGGGAAGGTACCCAGTGCTCGACACGATCAAGCGTGTGTTCATCAAGCGTCAGCGAATCCGTATTTCGTTCGACATCGACGACACACTGGCCTGTCAGCTGCACCACAGTGCGACCGAACACAGCCGCTTGCCGGCGTGTGTGCACAGTTGGCTGGGCGAGCCCTTGCGCTGCGGCACCCGTTCTCTGACCCGTGAGCTGCGTCGCCAGGGTTGCAGCGTTTGGGTCTACACCTCGTCCGGCCGTACGCCGTCCTACATCCGGCGTTGGTTGTTGCTGTATGGCATCCATGTCGACGGCGTGGTCAACAGTGCGCGACATAGCCAGGCCCTGACCGAACGTGGGCTGACGAGCACTCCGTCAAAATTCCCACCGGCCTTCGATATCGATTTGCATGTTGATGATTCCGAAGGCGTTCAGCTTGAAGGCTTCGACCACGGGTTTCGCGTGGTGGTGGTTGACCCGGAAGATGAGCAGTGGGCGCAGCGTGTGCTGGAGGCTGTGGCACAGGTTCAGGTGCAACTTGCCCGGCAACAACCGCAACGGCATAAGATGCCCGTTCGGACTTATCCGGGCCTGACGTTGAACGGATAATACAAAAGGGGCGACTGATTGATCAGTCGCCCCTTTTGTTTACTTGGCGTTCAACGCCCCAAGAAACTCGGTGTGCCGTAACACCTTCGAAAACATCGACAGCGTGAAGTTTTCAGCCGCTTTTTGCTGTTCATCGGTGAACGTTGCCGTGCAGTCGGCCAGCGTCACCACGTTATAACCCTTCTCATAACCTGATCGAACGGTGCCTTCGACGCAGCAGTTGGTCAGGAATCCCGCCACCACCAGGTTCTGAATGCCGTTGTTGCGCAGTACCAGGTCCAGGCCGGTGGTGGCAAAGCCATCCAGGCCGCGCTTGCCTTCCACGAGGATATCGCCGGTTTCACGGCTGATTGCCTCGCTGATCTCAGCGCCCCAACTGCCGGAAAGGAAAGCCGCACCATCGGCAACACCCTTCAAGATTCCATAGTCACGCGTCGTCAGTTCCGGGTAACCCTCGGTGAACTGGATCGGCAGGTGAATGATCTTCACGCCCAGCGCGCGTGCCTGTTGCACGGTCGTTGCAGTGTTGGCCAGCATGTCGGACTGATGCATGACGCCTTTGACGGCGTCATGAAACACGCCCCCTGCGGTGGTGAAATCGTTCTGGAACTCGATCAGCACAAGAGCGGTGGCGTTTGGATTCATGATGAGGCTCCGAGAGGTGTCACTGGATTGACCCTTCAGAGTATATTCACTGAATTAACCCCCACAAGGACAGTGCAATGACCCGCTATTTCAAACATCCAGAGAGTGACCAGGTCGAAGAAGTCGATGCGTTCCAGGTGTTGGCAGTCTTGTTTCTCGGCCCGCTCTACCTGCTCTTCGCAGGCCTTTGGCGCCACCTGCTGATCTGGGCTGTGGCATTAGGGCTGGGTTTTCTCGCAGGCCCGCCCTGGGCGGCGATACCCATTGCCGGGTTGCCCATCATCTACTGCTTCCTGATCCGTAAAATCGTCGCCGCTGAGTATGTGAAGAAGGGCTGGGTTGAAGTGCCTGACCCGGCGCTGGCATTCAAAAAATCATCGACAGCGGCGGAGTCTGTCGTCGAGTAGTTACTGGGAAGCAGGCATCACCTGCTTCCTGGCGCGTGGTGTCCATTCCGTTGGGAGGTCGCCACGATAGCGGGTCAGGTGGCGCAAATACTTGGATGACGTTGCGGTTTTTCCTCTAGATGCTGACCTAGCTCACTGATCTACCAAGCTTTTTTACTGGCTTACTGAAGCAAGAAAGCTGCCCCGCGACCTTGCGTCAAAGCGACTGGATCTATATATTCCCAACCCTGCAACACGCGCTACCGCCCGAATGGCGAAACTGGTAGACGCATGGGACTTAAAATCCCCCGCTCGTAAGGGCGTCCCGGTTCGATTCCGGGTTCGGGCACCATCATTTGGTTTCACGACATCCCAGGAGGTCGCTGAAGCCCCCAAAGAACCTGCCTTGTGCAGGTTTTTTTGTGGCCGGCTTTTTTACTCGGAATTACGTCTGCTCCTCGGCGACCAAACGGATATGGCGATAACGTCTTTTTGAACAGATGCTTAGCGGTGACTTCAAGAAATAGTCGAGGCGTGTACGAAGTGGCATTCAAGAAATCAGGACACTTCAGACGCTGACTTTGCTTCCAAATGACCTCTGCCGAATTGTTAAATCTTGGGCTCCCGATTAGGTAAATGAGGCGCTGTCCATGACTGAAGACTTGCTTAAATCATTCTCCAAGGAAGTCATGCAAAACGGGCCTGAGTCGACGTTGCCTTGTAACTTGAGCGACCAGTGGCTTGAGGTTTTATCCGCGCAGTTGGAGGATTTTTTCGAGAATGATTCGGATGAGTGCCTTTCACTCCCCATGATGGCGGTACTTCACATCCTGTTTGCGAAAAGTAAGGGGGAGGCGATCTCGGAATCTCAAGACAGGCTGTTTGATCATCTTTGCAACTACCGGATAGAGCTGGGGTTGGAAGAGATCAGACGTAAAACGGATGTGAGTGTAGAACCCGCCAGTCTGGAAAGCATATTAACCAATCGCCGAGTGGCCTTTGAGTGATAGGTCGATTGATTACGCTGAAGTACAAATGATGTGCCTGGGCGCGTATTTATTCACCCAACGCAACCTCCTAGAGTGCCTCCCATTCGCCGCCCTGCCATCTCGTCAAGGCGCGAACTGGAGAATTTCTTATGCCTTTCATCAATGCAACCGAATACCGGAATAACCCGCTGGAGTCTGCATCGTGACGCGCACCGTGAGCATCGACTTCGTCTCGGATGTGATGTGCCCTTGGTGTGCACTCGGCGCTGTAGCGCTGCAACAGGCCATCGCGAACCTGGCGGGCGAAGTTGCCGTGGTGCTGACGTTCAAACCCTTCGAGTTGAACCCGGACATGCCGCCTGAGGGCGAAAACGCTGTCGAACACATGATGCGTAAATATGGCCGCACCTTGGCCGAGGTCGCCGCGCGTAATGTCATGGTGATCGACCGCGGTAACGCCTTGGGCTTCACGTTCGACTTGGCGAAGCGTACGCACTTCTACAACTCCTTTGACGCCCACCGTCTGTTGTATTGGTCGGTGGCGCAGGGTCGCCAAGTCGCACTGAAGCACGCTCTGTTCAAGGCGCATTTCAGTGATGGGGAAAATATCAGCAGCCACGACACCTTAGTGCGTCTTGCCGGAGAGGTGGGGCTTTCGACCGTACGCGCCCAGGAAGTGCTGGACAGTGGGGAGTTAACTGCTGAAGTCCGTGAGCTTGAAGATTTTTACCGCATGCGCGGGATCAACGCTGTGCCTGCCATGGTACTGAATGGGCGTCACCTGGTGGCTGGCTCACAGTCCGTCGAGGAATACGAACAAGCCATCAGGCAAATAGCGGTTGCGCCGTGATTACACGAACGGCTGCCCACTGAACCCGCGTGGCAAACGCTGCAAACCAGGCAGGTCGGTAAGGCGCTGCGTCCACGCGCTGCGCCAGTCGACGTGGGTCTGAGTCTTGGCTTTTCGATTGGCGCGGCGCGCGGCGTTACGCTGGGTGCGGCGCGCTTCTTTGTAGGCATCGGTATTGCGGCAGGTACGGCATTTGACCCGGTTCAGCTCGGTGCTGGAAGGGAGGTTTGTGCCGTGGTGGCCACAGGCCAAGTGACCTGCAACCTTGAAGTGAATGACCATGTAAGCGTCTCCTTCTTGGGGGTACGCACATCGGTAGATCCACGATGCGCGCGGGGAGGGCGGGGCTGTAAAAACCTCGACACCTAGGGTTACGACCCCAACGATGAGACAGCGTTCGGTTTTGGCTACAGGCCTGTTCAAGCCAGGTACCTGAGGCTAACCTGCCAAGCCACCCATCAAGAATAAGGAAGCAATGATGAGCCTCGATACCCTGCCATACGAGGGCAGTTGCCGTTGTGAGCGTGTGCGCTTCAGCGTGAGTGCCGCCCCGGTGATCACCATGGCCTGCCATTGCACCGGCTGCCAGAAGATGTCTTCCAGCGCGTTCTCACTGAGCGCGCTGATTCCCGCCAGCGGCTTCACGGTGACCCAGGGTTGCCCGGTGATCGGCGGTATGCAGGGCGTGGATCGCCATTATTTCTGCCCCCACTGCATGAGCTGGCTGTTCACGCGGCCCCATGGTATCGATGAGTTCGTCAACGTGCGCGCCGCCTTGCTGGATAATGCCAGCGGTTACGTGCCGTTCATGGAGACCTGGACCCGCGAGAAGCTGCCGTGGGCGTCCACCCCAGCGGTGGAAAGCTTTGCGCAGTTGCCCGAGCCACATGAGTTCCCGCGCTTGATGCAGGCCTACGCCGAGTTCAGTCGATCAGCGCCAGCAAGTCCGTAGTGCCCACATCCAACCCCGCCTGGGTCAGCAAGGTCGTGGCCTGGCCCCGGTGATGGGTCTGGTGATTGAAAAAGTGCACCAGGAGGCTGAAGAAGTCCTTATCGGCCGTCACGCCGCGCATGTTGCTGTAATGCAGGCGATGGTCCAGGTCGGTCTCCTGCACGGTGTGGCTCCAATCGACGATCAACTGGTCCAGCCAGGAGCGATAGGTTGCCAGCTCGCGTATATCCGCGAAGGCCAGTTGCTTGAGATCAGCAGGCGTAGCAACAGTCTGCATCGGAGCCAGTGCTGAAAAGCCTGCTGGATGCTGCGCAAAACGCTTGAGCCAGACGGTATCGCCCAGCGCGAGGTGGTTCAGGGTGCCGAGGATCGAGCCGAAAAACGCCTGTCGGTCCATCGCCAAGGCCGCGTCCGTCAGTGTCAGGGCCGCGTCATAGAGCTTGCGGTTCATCCACTGGTTGTAATTTGCCATCAGTGCGATGTGCTCAGTCCGGTTCACTTGGGTTTTCTCTCGAAGTCGCGATAGCGTCATGATAGGCCGTGACCGCCCGGCGGTCATGGTGTTCCGGCAAGGCCGGGCTATGGTTGATAGACGCCAACGCTGCGCCCTCGGAGGGTGACACCATGAACACCAGTGATTTACTTGAACAACTCTTGCGCGCCGGGCAAGGCGGCAGTGCGTCATCCGGCGGACTGGGTGGGCTCCTCGGTGGGTTATTGAAAGGCACCCGCACGGGCAATGCATCAACCGGTGGCAGCCTGGGTGATTTATTGGGCGGTCTGGGTGGCATGTTGGGTGGCACCACGGGCACTCGTCCCGTGCAAGGGCGTTCCGGCGGGATGAACTACGCTGCGTTGGCCTCCCTCGGCATGGCGGCATTCCAGGCTTATCAAGCCTGGCAACGCCAGCAGGCCACCGCCCCGCAACAAGCCTTGCAGACGGTGGATCAGCTTGACGGTCCCGCAGCAGAAGCCCACAGCCACGCGGTATTGCGTGCCTTGATCGCCGCCGCCAAAGCCGATGGGCGTATCGATGAAAATGAGCAACAACTGATTTCCAGTGAGCTGGGCCGCCATACCGACGACCCGCAACTGCAACAGTGGCTCGACGCCGAAGTCGCCAAGCCTCTGGATGCTGCGGATTTCGCCGAGTTTGCCAGTGACCCGGCCATGGCGGCCGAGGTGTATCTGGCCAGTGTCATGTTGGTGGACGATCAGCAGGACGCCGAGCGCAACTACCTGGATGACCTGGCGGGGCAGTTGCAAATCGACCCGCAATTGCAACTGCACCTGGAACAACAAGCCAAGGCCTAGAACCGTAATGTGGCCCCGGTGGTGAGCCATTGCGCGCGCTCGCCGATCAGGCTACGCCCGACCACCAGGTCCACGTCGACAAATTCGCCGACGTGAAACCTGGGCCCGGCCTGCCAGGCCTGGTCACCGCCGTCCTGGCCGTAACGCTCGGCGACCAGCGTCATTGAGTGTGCCACTTGGTACTCAAGGCCGGTGCCCCAGGTCAGGCGGTGTTTTTGGTCGCCGTCGTTGTAGATGTGGGACCAACCGGCATTCACGCTCATGCGCAGGGGCTCAAACGGCTGCCACGTCAGCGGAATGTTGAAGTCGGTACCATCAAAGCCGTGCCGACGACCGTGTGCAAAGTGCGCACCGGCTGACACGGCCATTTCCAGCCCCAGATCTTCCCGCGACCATACTTGCGCCTTGAGCTGTGGGTTCACTTGGGTTTCGCCCTTGTCTGCGCTGGTAGCGCGGGACAGGGCTGCGCCCCATTGCACCGAAGGCAGCGCGGCGAAGGTGCAGGCAGGCGACAGCGTTTCAGTGTGAGTGCTGCCATCGTGGCGGTTGGCGGTGTGCCAGGCGTCGACATTGCATTCGCCCGGCGCATTGATCGCGCCGTCATCGACCACGTAAGAACCACCGGCCGCGTTGGCCTTGGACAGCAAGGCAATCGTCAGCAGGATGCCCAGGGTCAGCCCGATAAAGATCAGGTTGCGCTGCAACGCGCGGCGCTTGGCCGGTGGCAGCAGCAACAGGGTATGACGCGCACCTCGGTAGTGACGTGCACGGTATTTGGCGAACCCGTCCTGGCGTTGTGGGGTATGTTTTTTGTGCATGATGCACCTCGCATGAATTCAGCTTTCTACGGTCAGCACCGAAATGCCGCTGGCTTTGGCCTGGCAGACCAGCTCAGAGGTGTCGTCCCCGCCGGGCAAGGCGATGACCACATCTGGACGGCTGTCGGTCAGCATGAAATGGTTGCGCTGGCGTTCCGCCTGCTTGCCGTGGCGTTGCCAGTTGGGCGGGTAGCGCACCACGTCGATGCCCAGTTCCCGTGCCCATTCCTCGACGTCGCTGCCGAGGAATTGGTTGCCGCCGTGGATCAATACCTGCACCGGGCGCAGGCGGTGGTAAGCGTCCAGCACTTGGCGGGACATTTTGGTGTCGGCGTAATGACGACCTGCACAGATCAAGACGCGCATAAGGTGATTCCTTGTGTTGCACGGTGGCGGCCGGGCGACCGCCACCGTTTAAACGGCGGGGGAGATCAGTACCACTGCTTGAAGCGGCGGATGTAGATCGTCTTCATCAGTTGGGCCACGCAGCAGTAGCTGAGCAGGGTGCCCACCAGCCATGGGAAGTACGCCAGCGGCAGCGGTTGCAGGCCCACCAGGGTGCCCAGTGGCGAGAACGGCACGTAGATCCCCAGCACGATCACCACGCAGGTCATCATCAACACCGGCCAGGCGGCAGTGCTCTGGAAGAACGGGATCTTGCGGGTCCGTAGCATGTGCACGACCAGGGTTTGCGAGAGCAGCCCCTCGATGAACCAGCCGGACTGGAACAGGGTCTGCACTTCCACACTGTTGGCGGCGAACACGAACCACATCAGCGCAAAGGTGGTGATGTCGAAGATCGACGAGGTCGGCCCGATCCAGATCATGAACCGGCCGATGTTCTTCGCATCCCACTTACGCGGCTTGGCCAGGTACTCCTTGTCCATCTTGTCCCACGGCAAGGCCAGCTGGGAGATGTCGTACATCAGGTTCTGCAGCAGCAGGTGGATCGACAGCATCGGCAGGAACGGAATGAACGCACTGGCCACCAGCACCGAGAACACGTTGCCGAAGTTGGAACTGGCCGTCATGTTCAGGTACTTCATGATGTTGCCGAAGGTTTCGCGGCCCTTGAGCACGCCTTCTTCCAGCACCATCAGGCTCTTTTCCAGCAGGATGATGTCGGCCGATTCCTTGGCGATATCGGTGGCCGTGTCGACCGAGATACCCACGTCGGCATCGCGCAGTGCCGGTGCATCGTTGATCCCATCACCGAGGAAACCCACGGTGTGTCCGTTGGCTTGCAGCGCCTTGAGCACTCGGGACTTCTGCAGCGGTGTCAGCTTGGCGAACACGGTGCGTTCTTCCACACGGCGCAGCAGCGTGGCGTCGTCCATGGCTTCGATTTCAGCCCCCAGCAGCGGCTGGCCTGGATCGAGACCGACCTGACGGCAGATCTTGCTGGTGACCACGGCGTTGTCGCCGGTCAACACCTTGATCGCCACGCCGATCTGTTGCAGTGCCGCAATCGCAGGGCCGGCAGTTTCCTTCGGTGGATCTAGGAAGGTCAGGAAACCCTGGATCACCAGGTTGCGCTCATCGGCGGTGGTGTACTGCTGGCGCGCCATGGATTTAGGGATGTGGCGGGTGGCGACCACCAACACACGGAACCCGTCTTCGTTGTAGTCGTTGGCAATCGCCAGCAGCTCTTCACGGCGACGATCATCCAGCGGCACGGCGGCACCGGCCTCCATGACGTGGGTGGAAATGCTCAGCATCTCTTCCACAGCGCCTTTGCACACCAGCAGTTGGTCGTCGGCGGCATCCTTGACCACGATCGACAGGCGACGGCGCACGAAGTCGAACGGCAACTCATCGACCTTGCTGTAGGCGAACGGTTTCTTGAACTTCGGGTTCTGCTCCGAGAATTCCACCACCGCCTGGTCCATCAGGTTCTTCATACCGCTCTGGTGATGGCTGTTGAGCCAGGCCAGGGACAGCACGGCATCGTCACGTTGGCCAAAGGCGTTGACGTGATGTTCGAGGATGATCTTGTCCTGGGTCAGGGTGCCGGTCTTGTCGGTGCACAGCACGTCCATCGAGCCGAAGTTCTGGATCGCGTTGAGGCGCTTGACCACCACTTTACGCTTGGCCATGGCGGTGGCGCCCTTGGCCAGGTTGGCGCTGACGATCATCGGCAGCATTTCCGGGGTGAGGCCGACGGCCACCGCCAGGGCAAACAGGAAGGCATCGCCCCAGTCGCCCTTGGAGAAGCCGTTGAGCAGGAACACGATCGGCACCATCACCAGCATGAAGCGGATCAGCAACCAGCTGACGCTGTTCACCCCACGGTCGAACGCAGTTTGTACACGAGAGCCGACAATCGCCTTGGCCAGGGAGCCAAAGTAAGTGCGCGGCCCGGTGGCGACCACCACGGCTTTGGCGCGACCACTGACCACGTTGGTGCCCATGAAGCAGATGTTTGGCAGGTCCAGCAGGTTGCCCTGGTCGGCCACCAGCGGTCCGGCGGATTTCTGCGTGACGTTACCCAAGGTGTCGTACTTTTCCACCGGCAAGGCTTCGCCGGTCAGCACGGCCTGGCTGATGAACAGGTCGCGGGATTCGATCAGGCGGATATCGGCCGGGATCATGTCGCCGGCCGACAGTTGCACGATATCGCCGGCCACCAGCTCGCGCATCGGCACTTCGCGCAGGGTCGGTTGGGAGCCCACTTGTTCACGGCGCAACACGGTGGCCGTGGTGCGTACCATGGCTTTCAGGGCTTCGGCGGACTTGGCCGAACGGTGTTCCTGCCAGAAACGCAACAGGCTGCTGAGCATCACCATGGTCATGATGATGATCACTTTGGTCGGGTCAGCGTCTTCGCCTTCCTGCATCGGCAGCCAGCAGTCGGTGAAGAAGCTGATGCCGCCCAGGGTCAACAGCACATAAATGAACGGGTTGTTCAGTGCGTGCAGGAACTGGACGATGGCGTGAGGTGGCTTGTCGTGGGCGACTTCGTTGTAGCCTTCGCGTTGCAGGCGAGCGGAGGCGTCCAGTTCGGTCAAGCCGTCCTGGGTGGCACGTACGTTCGCCAGGGTGGCCGACAGGCCGTTGTGGGCTTCGCGGGCGGCACGCATCGACAGTTTGGTGTCGGCGTCGGTGCCATTCTTTTTGTGCAGAGGCGGGTTTTTTACGGCGCTCATTGTCTGTACTCCTGTCGCCAATTTTCGACAAAACATACCCGGTACTTACCTGAAGACAGGCGAGCGAAAGCATGCCGAGTCGCTAACTTCGCGATCGGTTTAAATAAGGTGTTCACATAACTTCTACAGTGCCCGCTAACAGCGCGTTAGTTAACTAGCGCGCAGCGGGCTACTACTGGACGTGTTCATAAAGAACTCCAGAACATGGATCAGGAAGTTGCTGTTTCCAGCCGGGTCAGGCGGCGCGAGTGCTCACATAAAGACCGAGCATCAAGCTGGCCTGTGCCAGGCTGGAAACCTTGGGTCTCTGCGGGTCTTGAGGGTCGGCGTGATCCCAGTGCTGCACCAGTTGGCCGCTTTCCGGGCAGATACGCCAATGCGCCAGCGGGTAGGCTGGGCGCACTTGAGGGGAGGGTGCAGCAAACGCTGAGCGGGTAGGCGAAAAGCCTACGGGCTCACGGCACAGTTTGGCGCGCAGGGCGGCCGCTAGTGTGCGTACATCAGGCAAAACAAGGGCTTGGAAGGTCATAACACACCTCGGGACCGGACAGGCGACCGGCGAGGCAGTTACGGTGGAGCATCGAGCTCTAGCGCAGCTTACCGGACCGGGGAGGCGAGTCCTGTCATATTCTGGGTTTGGCGCCCGATGCCCGCGTCAGCGGTGCTCGGACAGCGACTAGATACTGTGTCCATTGGCTTCTTTTGTGAGGTTTAAAAAAGGCCCCAGTTGCAGGCACGGGCAATCTACTCACGACGCTGGAGGATGTCAACGCCTAATGTATTAATTCATTACAAGTTCAGAGTTTGTTCAGACAGAAGGGCTGTTTCATTTCTTCAGGTACTTACACTTAGTCAGGGTTTCGAGTGTGTGGGTATCTATTCTCCGCGAAGGAGATCAACGGGCTTGCCTGTATCCTCCCTGGGGGGATACGATCAGCGCACCGTCGAAGGAGCCTTTCAATGAGCGAACATGTTCACCAAACCCACGAAGCCATCGTCAAACGCCTCAAGCGTGCCGAAGGTCATTTGCGCAGCATCACCAGCATGATCGAGGCGCAGCGCCCCTGTGTGGATATCGCCCAGCAATTGCACGCGGTGGAGAAAGCCATCTGCCAGGCCAAGCGCACGCTGATCCAGGACCATATCGACCATTGCCTGGAAGGCAGCGTGACGCTGGATGGCCAGGCCTCGTTGGCCGAACTCAAGCAACTGACCAAATACCTGTAGCCCGCGAGGGGAGATTCCCATGTTCGATGTGCTCAGAAACAAGACGTACCGGCGCCTGTTCTTCGCCCAGATTATTGCGCTGATCGGCACCGGCTTGACCACGGTGGCCCTGGGGCTGCTGGCATTCGACCTGGCGGGTGATCAAGCCGGTACCGTGCTGGGCACGGCGTTGGCGATCAAGATGGCGGCCTATATCGGCGTTGCGCCGGTGGCGGCAGCCTTTGCCGAGCGTTTGCCACGCCGGGCGATGCTGGTGAGCCTGGACCTGATCCGCGCCTTGGTCGCCTTGGCGTTGCCGTTTGTCACGGAGATTTGGCAGGTCTATCTGCTGATTTTTGTGCTGCAGTCAGCCTCGGCGGCATTTACGCCGACCTTTCAAGCGACCATTCCCGAGATCCTCCCCGATGAGGCGCAGTACACCAAGGCGCTGTCCCTCGCGCGCCTGGCGTACGACATGGAAAGCGTGATCAGCCCGATACTCGCGGCGATGTTGCTGAGCATCATCAGCTTTCATAGCTTGTTTGCCGGGACGTCAGCGGGCTTTTTGATCTCGGCGCTGCTGGTGTCTTCGGTGCTGCTGCCGCAGGCCAGGGCGGCGGTGCGGCGGGGTATCTATGACCGCACCACCCGTGGTCTGCGGATTTTCCTGGCGACCCCGCGTCTGCGCGGTTTGCTCGCGCTCAACCTGGCGGTGGCGGCCGCGAGTGCGATGGTCATCGTCAACAGTGTGGTGCTGGTACAGTCGGGGTTTGCCCTGCCGCAACGCTTCACGGCGTTTGCGCTGGCCGCGTTCGGGGCGGGTTCGATGATGGCAGCGCTGGTGTTGCCGAGGGTGCTGGCGCGGCTCAGTGATCGCGCCGCGATGATTTCAGGCGGCGGATTGCTGATCATGGGGCTCAGCGTGGGTGTCTACCTGTCGGATTACCGACAAATGCTGCTGTTGTGGTGGGTGCTGGGCCTGGGTTATTCCCTGGTGCAGACCCCGGGCGGACGCCTGTTGCGTCGCTCCGCTCATGCCGAAGACCGGCCTGCGTTGTTTGCTGCGCAATTCGCGTTGTCGCACATCTGCTGGCTGCTGACTTACCCGTTGGCCGGCTGGCTCAGTGCCAACGTCGGAATGTCGCAGACATTTGCCAGCCTGGCGTTTGTGGCGACCTTGGCACTGATCGCCTGCGCCAGCCTCTGGCGGCCAGAACATGAGCAACCTGCGGTGGTGCATGAACACCCTGAGCTGCCTGTGGGTCATCCGCACTTGGCACGCCATAAAGCGGGAATGCACGGGCACGCCTACGTCATCGATGACCTGCATCGCCGCTGGCCAGCCTGATCAAATGCCTTGCGCGGCCAATATCGCCAGATAGATCAGCACCAGCCCACAGGCGGCATAGCTGATGCGCTGCCAGGTGGGCGAGGCGTTCTGGCGCAACAGGTTGACCAGCCCCGCGAGCAGAAAGCAGGACAGCACTGACGCCAGCATGAACCCGGCAAAGAACATCAGCGTCTGCCCGTGGCTGGGCGTGGTGCCGACAATGCCTGACAGTGCGCTGCCCAGCGCGCCCCAATAGACAATATTCTTCGGGTTGGCCAGGGAGATCGCCGCCCCGGTGGCCAGTGCCTTTTGTCGGGTGCTGGCGGGCGCGCTATCTGCCTGCGGCAGGTGCCAGGCGTCGATCAGGCTGCGGACGCCGAGCCAGGCCAGGTACAACGCACACACCACCGTCAACGGCACGCGCACGGCATCATGCTGGACCAGCAGGGCGATGCCGGTCAGGCCGATCACCGCCCACACCGCATCGCCCACCAGTGAGCCAAATTGCACCAACAGGGCCGGTGTGAAGCCATGCAGCAGGCCACGGCGCAGGGTTTCCGCCAGCACAGCCCCGGGGGAGAGGCAGAACACAAAACCGAATACCACTGCGTAAAAGAAGATCGTCAGCATGCCCACATTCCTTCAAGAGATGGCAGGCAGTGTGAGGATGAGCCGAGGAGGTGTCTTGGACCAGATTGCGCTGTTCAGCGTTTAACAGCGTTTTGATAAAGACCCGGCGTGATGCCGTAGGCGGAGCGGAAGTGCCGGTTGAGGTGGCTTTGATCGGCAAAGCCCAGGTGATGAGCGACGTCGGAAGCGGCCATGCCGTTGCGCAATAGCCCCTTGGCGCGGCGCGTGCGCAACTGCATGGCCCACTCGCGGGGCGTCAGCCCGGTTTCTTTCTGGAAGGCGCGCAGCAGGTGGAATTTGGAGAGGCCCATCTCAGCGCCAAGGTGGTCCAGCGTCAAGGGTTGATGCAGTTGCTCGGCAAGCAGTTCCTGGGCGCGACTGATCAGAGGCTTGCCGGTGCCGGTGCTGCCTGGCAGGCGCACACCGCTGATATTCACCACTTCCCCCAACAGCAGCACTAACGCCTCTTCATTCAGTTCGCGAACCAGCGTATCGGTACTCAACGCGCCCTTGATCGCCGTCGCCAGTCGCAGCGCAAGGTCGGGTTGGAAGCACAGCGAACGATCAAACTCCAAGTGCCCCAGCCCAAGGTCCGCCGCCAATTGATCCGCCGTGGCGTACAGGCTCACAAAGTGCCAGGGCGCGCCGTCCGCCGCGCCGCCGCCCTGAATCTGGCCGGGGTTATACAAGGTGATGGAGCCGGGCCCGGCGTCGAATTCCCGACGGTCGAGCCAGACTTTTTCTTCGCCCAGCAGGTTCACGCCGATCACGCATTCATCATGGCTATGGCGGGCAAAAGTCAGGCCGGTGCAGGCGGTGCTGCTGATTTCATAGTGGCCCAGCCAGGCGTGTCGCACGGCGCTCATCGATTCAACTCGGTCAGGAGACAGGCACGAGCATACGCTGGCAAGCAGGCTCAGATCGACCGTTGATTAACGCGGTGCGAAAGTTCGTCGGCGCTTTCCTTGCGCTCCGAATAGCGGTCCACCAGTTCGGGGCGCTCGCGCAGCAGCAGGGTGAACTTCACCAGTTCCTCCATCACGTCGACCACACGGTCGTACAGGGCGGAAGGTTTCATGCGGTCCTGATCATCGAACTCCATGAAGGCCTTGGGCACCGAAGATTGATTGGGGATGGTGAACATGCGCATCCAGCGCCCCAGCACGCGCAACTGGTTAACCGTGTTGAACGACTGCGAGCCGCCGGACACCTGCATCACCGCCAGGGTTTTGCCTTGGGTCGGGCGCACTGCGCCAAGGGCCAGCGGCACCCAGTCGAGCTGCGCCTTGAACACCGCTGACATCGAGCCGTGGCGCTCGGGCGAGCACCACACCTGGCCTTCGGACCATTGCATCAGCTCCAGCAGTTCCTGGACTTTGGGGTGGTCACGCGGCGCATCGTCGGGCAGTGGCAAACCGCTGGGGTTGAAGATGCGCGTTTGCGCGCCGAAGTGCTGCAACAGGCGTGCGGCTTCTTCCACCAGCAGGCGGCTGAACGAGCGCTCCCGGGTCGAGCCGTAAAGCAGCAGGATGCGCGGTGGTTGGGCCGAGCCATCCGGTTTTGACGGGAACAGGGACAGGTCCAGGTTGGGCAGGGTGGTCATGGGGCCTCCGATTACAGCTCGGCAATTCGAGCGAGTTCTGCTTTGAGTTCAGTTGGGCTGAGCTCGGCAAACGGCAGGATGAAAAACGCCCTGCAGCGAGTGGCAATGGTCTTCAGCGTGGCGTCGAATGCCGCCTGCACGCGTGCATCGTCACCCTGCACATCCGATGGGTCTTCCAACCCCCAGTGCGCCTTTACCGCTGGCCCGAAATACACCGGGCAAGCTTCGCCGGCCGCCTTGTCGCACACGGTAATTACCACGTCCGGCGGGCTGCCTTCGAACGCGTCGTTACCTTTGCTGTACAAGCCTTCGGTGCTGATACCGGCGGCCTGCAAGGTGCTCAGGCTGCGCGGCAGGACCTGGCCCTTGGGAAAGCTGCCGGAGCTGATCGCCTCGAAACCTTCCGGCGCCAGGTGGTTGAACATCGCTTCGGACAAGATGCTGCGGCAGCTGTTGGCGGTACACATGAACAGGACTTTCATGGAACGATCTCCTTTAGATACTCAGGCGTAAGGCAAGGGCGGCGAGGGTGATCAACAGCACCGGCAGGGTCAGCACAATGCCGACCTTGAAGTAGTAGCCCCAGGTGATGGTGATGCCCTTGCGCGCCAGGATGTGCAGCCACAGCAAGGTGGCGAGGCTGCCGATGGGGGTGATTTTCGGGCCCAGGTCGCTGCCGATCACGTTGGCGTAGATCATCGCGTCCTTGACCACGCCCACGGCATGGCTGGACTCGATGGACAGCGCGCCGATCAACACCGTCGGTAGGTTGTTCATTGCCGACGACAGCAGCGCCGTCAGCACGCCGGTGCCCATGGCCGCGCCCCACACGCCGTAAGTGGCGAAGGTGTCGAGCCAGGTGGCCAGGTAGGTGGTGAGGCCGGCATTACGCAGGCCGTAGACCACCAGGTACATGCCGAGGGAAAAGATCACGATTTGCCACGGTGCTTCTTTGAGCACTTTACGCGTGGAGATCTTGTGGCCCTTGGCGGCGATCACCAACAGGAGCACGGCGCACACGGCGGAAATCGCGCTGATCGGAATGCCCAACGGCTCCAGGGCAAAGCAACCTACCAACAGGATGCCCAGCACCCACCAGCCGGCACGGAAAGTCGCGCGGTCGTGGATGGCACTGGCAGGGGCTGCGAGGTCGGCGGGGTCGTACGTCTGCGGGATATCACGGCGGAAGAACCACAGCAGCACCGCCAGCGTGGCCGCGACGCTGACGAAGTTCACCGGCACCATCACGGCGGCGTACTCGTTGAAGCCGATCTTGAAGTAGTCGGCCGAGACGATATTCACCAGGTTCGACACCACCAGCGGCAGGCTCGCCGTGTCGGCGATAAAGCCCGCGCCCATGACGAACGCCAGGGTCGCCGCCGGGGAAAAGCGCAGCGCCAGCAGCATCGACATTACGATGGGCGTGAGGATCAGTGCCGCGCCGTCGTTGGCGAACAGCGCCGAGACCAGGGCGCCGAGCAGCACCATATAGGCAAACAAGCGTCGGCCACGTCCACGGCCCCAGCGTGCGACGTGGAGTGCGGTCCAGGCGAAGAAGCCGGCTTCGTCCAGCAACAGGCTGATGATGATCAGCGCGACAAAGGTCCCGGTGGCATTCCAGATGATGTGCCACACCACGGGAATATCAGCCAGGCTGATCACGCCGCAGGCCAGGGCCAGGATCGCGCCCATCGTGGCGCTCCAGCCAACGCCCAAACCTTTGGGCTGCCAGATGACCAGGACGATGGTGAAAATAAAAATGGCAATTGCGACAAGCATGAATAAAGGCTCCGATGGCTCAGCAGCAGGCGCTGGCCCGTTGTGGTCTGTCGCCCATTGCATCCAGACGTTGTGCGTCGCTGTGCAACCATGGCTGGTTGGCTTGCAGGGTGGTGTGCAGCACCTGCGTCACCCACTCGGGCAGCGCAGGATTGATGCGGTAGTAGATCCATTGACCCTGACGACGGTCCTGCAGCAACCCGCAACTGCGCAGTTGCGCCAGGTGGCGGGAGATTTTCGGCTGGCTGTCATCCAAGGCATGGATCAGTTCGCACACGCAAAGTTCGCCTTCACGCAGGATCAGTAACGTCAGGCGCGCACGGGTGGCGTCGGCCAGGCATTTGAAGAGGGTGGGTGGGGAGATGAGGTCCGACATGGCCAAGGCCTTTGTATATATGGTTATCCGAATATACGTATTTCTATATGTATCAGTCAAACCCTGTTTCAATTGATATGGATCAAATGCCTTGAAATCCGCCACAAGTGTTTGAAATTAAAATGAAACACGAATGTCCTAAAGTGCCTGCCCATTGCTGATGAAGGAAGACCCCGCGTGACCCGTGCCACTCGCAACCTGCGCAAGACCCTCGATTCCGTCGCGGAAAATAACGAAACCGCCGCGTTCGACCTGATGCGCGCCGTCGAAAAACTCGGCGATGAAGTGCTGCGCCAACGCCTGCTCAATACGATTCACCGGCTCAATCAGGATGCCTATGAGTTGCGCGAAGCGCGTGATTCGGTAGAGCAGGTGTCGGTCAGGCTCGCCTGAGCAAGATCGTTCAAGACAAGCCCGTTGTTGCGCTGGCATGCTTGTCGACTGTCTGTCGATGAGCCGTTTCCATGCCTACCGCCTTACCGCATTACGCTTTCGCTCGCGGCGCCATTGCCGTTATTCCTTTGTCCCTGGCTTGCGCACCCTGGGGATTGCTGGCCGGCTCCATGGCCATCGATGCGCAATTCAGCCCGCTGGAAGCCCAGGGGTTGTCCGCCATCGTGTTTGCCGGCGCTGCGCAACTGGTAGCCATTGGCATGGTCAAGAGTGGCGCCAGCCTGATTTCCATCGTGCTGACCACCTTGCTGCTGACCTCCCAGCATCTGCTGTATGGCATGCACCTGCGGCCAATCCTTTCTCCCCTCAAGACCCGCTGGCGCATCAGCCTGGGCTTTTTGTTGACCGACGAATTCTTCGCCCTGGTCAGCCACTATGACCGCGAGACGTTCAACCGCTGGTATGCCTTGGGCGTCGGGCTGACGTTTTATATCGCCTGGAACCTGTTCACCCTCGCGGGCATCGTGCTCGGCAAAAGCATCCCCGGCCTCGACCAACTCGGCCTGGAGTTTTCCATTGCCGCCACCTTCATCGCGCTGATTACGCCCGTGGTACGGGATATTCCGACGGTGGTCTGCGTGGCCGTGTCACTGCTGTTTTCGGTGTGGTTGAGCTTCCTGCACTGGGAATCGGCGGTAGTGGTGTCCGGCCTGTTGGGCATGAGCGCGGGTTACGCCTGCAAGCGGTTGGGAGTAGGGCAGCCATGATTTTCCTGATGATTGTGATAATGGGCCTCGCGGTCTTTCTCAACCGCTACCTGTTTATCGAGCCGCGCCTGCCGGTGCGCCTCAATCGGGGCGCACGGGAGTTTCTTGGGTTTGCCGTGCCCGGCATGCTCACGGCGATTTGCGGGCCGATCATTTTCCTGGCGGATCATCATCTGAACCTGAGCCCGGCCAACCCCTATCTGCTGGCGGGTATCAGCGCAGTGGCGCTGATGTTCTGGACGCGCAATGTGCTGGTCACCGTGTTGCTGAGCATGGCGTTGTTCTATCTGTTCCGCTGGTTGCTCTAAAGCCCAGGCGAAAAAAAGCCCGCGGGAGGGCGGGCCGAAGGGAGACTTCTAAAAATGAGCGTGGCCACTATAGGCCGCACCTTCTCCCTTTACAGTGAAACAAAGTTTATGCAGCCGTCAGTCCAGCCCGCGGCAATGGTACAGTCGCGTTTTTTTTCAACGGAGCAATGGCATGCACAAGGTGGTAATTGGCGCACTGGTATTGGCGGCCCTGGCCGGTTGCGCGGGTTCGAAGATGAAAGAAGCGCGCGCAGGCACGCCCTACAAGACCCTGGCTTCGGACAAGGCCACCTTGGTCGTTGCCGAATGCGTGCAGTTCGGCTGGCAGGACGAAAGCGTGTTCGGCGTTGATGCCGGCGGCTTCAAAGAGCCGATCGCGGCGGGCGGTTACACGGTCTACACCACTGCTGGCGATTACTTCGTCGACGTGCAAAGCGCGGGTGCCGGTTCTTCCATCAAGTACTATGCCGCGGAAGACAACATGCCCGCCAAGCGTCGTTTGGCCGCACTCGCGACCTGCCTGTAATCCATTGCCTTAGTCGATTTAGGAAATGCCTGGCACGACAGCCGCCGGGCATTAGCTTATGATTCACCCGCTCGCCCGGCATGATGGCTCTTTACCAGTACACGGACGTCGAGGCTTAAACGTCGGGCGAGCATCCTTCCTTTTCTTCAACGCGGCATGTAACCCAGGTGCCAGCGACGGGGAATCTTCAGTGACACCAACCCCAACAACCCCGCCAGCACGCCGCTGACCATCAGCGCCTTCAAGCCCATCTGCTGCTCCAGCAATGCGCCAATCACCGCCCCCACGAACATGCCTGCCCATGGGATCAACTGCACGCGCCAGCCACTGCGCCGCTCTCCGAGCAACCAGCGTCCCAGCCCACGACCAAAACGAGAAAGTGCGCCAGTGACGTAAGTCAGCCCCACCGGCAAACCGTTGACCTCTTCCACAGCGGCATTAAGCATGCCCATCGCAATGATCGCCGCCAGCAGCGCGGGCAGCGCATCCGCGAAAGGCAGCCATGCCGCGCCGCACAACAACGCCGCAATACACAGCAGCAATGGCAAGGCGTGGCGACGGCTCATTCGACTGACCACCACCCCCAACGCGTTGCCGACCACGAATGTCGCGACCAGCAACAACAGTCGCCCGGTCAGCCCAAGATCACCCGCGCTGATCGCCACCGCCAGACGCGTGGTGTTGCCACTCATGAACGAAACGAAGTCACCGCTCGCCATGAAGCCGATGGCATCGGTCATCCCCGCCAGCACCGACAGACTGGCCACCAGCATCAGCCCGACCCGGCCACGCCAGCGTTGCCGGTGGGCGAGTGCAGCATTGGCGTAAGGCTTGCGGGGCGAAGGCAGCATAGGGCCGGGTTCCTCGGTGAGATTATCCGGCCACTACCGTAGGACGCTTTACGCGCCGGTGCAATGACCTCAGACAGGCTCCAGCGACCAACCTGTGTCGTGCCAATCCAGGAAGTGGGTGGGCTTGATCGATTGAATGAACGCCGCGTCATGGGAGACCACCAGCATCGCCCCGTTGAAACCTTGCAGCGCCTGCTCGAAAGCCATCACCGACTCCAGGTCCAAATGGTTGGTGGGCTCGTCCAGTAACAGCAGTTGCGCCGGCACTTCGCGCCACAAGGCAATTGCCATCGCGGCCTTCAAGCGTTCGCCACCGCTGAGTTGCCCGGTGGGTTGGGTGACGCGCAAGGCATCCAGTTGCAGCAAGGCCAGGCGTGTACGCAATTCGGCTTCGGCCAAGGGAGTGTCGAGCAGGTTGAGTTGCTCGACGATGGAGCGCTGATCGTCCAGCAGCGCAAGGTGCTGATCAATGTAGGCGCAGGGCAGATGCACCCTGCATTCACCCGCGACGACCTGCCATTGACCGGCCAGTACCTTCAGCAACGTGGACTTGCCGCAGCCGTTCGGCCCACGCACGGCAACGCGCACCGGACCTGCGAGATGCACATTCAGACAGGTCGACGGCAGCCACGGCAACTGTGCGTCCACCAACGACAGCGCCTGTCGCCCGTTGGGCACCGCTGAGGCGGGCAATGCCAACAAGGTCGGCGTTTCATCTTCGACCCGTTCATAAGCCTGGCGCACCTGGGCATCCAGTTCGTGTTTATGTTGCCAATGCGCGCTACGCACGGTGCTGACGATCTCGGTGGCGGCACCTTTCCAGCGCGCCTTGGTAAAACGGTCGACGTTGGCGGTTTCCGCATGCTTGCGTGAACGCGCGGCGTTGCGTTGCAGGCTGTCGTGGTCTTTTTGCAGGCGACGCCGTTCGCGGCTGCGCTCCAGGCGTGCATGGTCCAGCGCGGCGATGGCGGCCTGTTGTTCGGCATCGCGCTGCAGGCGGTAGGCATCGTAGTTGCCGCCATAGACGTTTACGCCGAGGGGTGACAGTTCAATGATGCGCGCCATGGCGTTGAGCAATTGCCGATCATGGCTGACGACGACAAGGCCGCCACGCCAATCACCGAGTACTCGCAGCAGCCAGGCGCGGCCTTCGCTGTCGAGATGGTTAGTGGGTTCGTCGAGCACCAGCAGCGGCGGCGCGGCCAGCAGCGCGCCGATGATCGCGACCCTGGCCAACTGGCCACCGCTGAGTTGGTCGGCCGGGGAATCAAAAGCCAGTTGCGACAGCCCCGCGCCGTCCAAGGCACTGCGCAAGCGTTCGGCCAGGTCCCAGCGGTCGTCGATCAATTCCAGGTCTTCGACCTGTGCGGCGCCTCGGGTCATGCGTTCAAGAGCGGCCAATATCACTGCGGTGCCGGTGAGATCGGCGACCGTTTCCCCTGGCGCAACCGCGATGCTCTGGGCAACGTAGATCACTCGGCCCGGGCCATTCAGCGAGCCAGAGGAGGGCGCCAGCAGCCCAGCGATCAAGCGGGCGAGAATGCTTTTACCTCGACCATTGCGCCCCACAATGCCGGTAGGTGTGTGATCGATGGACAGGGTCAAGTCATCCAGCAGGGTTTCGCCATTGGCGAACTGGAAGCTCAGGTGTTGCAGGGAAACAAGGACGGGCAGCCGGTTGACGTCAGTCATCAGCACCTCCAAAAAAATGTCGGACAGGCCAACAAGCGCGCCAGGCGGCTCGTTGCAGATACATTTTGGAAGGCTTAGTGGTTCACGTCGGCGGTCGTCCTGCGGATCAGAGGGGGGAGGCAAAGCCTAACTCGTCTTGGCTTTTTTCGGCAAGTCTGCCGCCAGTTGCTCAAGAAACATCGCCAAGGCCACTTCTTCGGCCTTGAGCCCTTTGCGTAGGCGCGGCTTGGGCAACTTGGAGAGTTCCCCGAGGCTGAAATGCTCCAGCACGGCAGGGTGGATGTAACACTTGCGGCACACCGCCGGGGTGTTGCCCAACTGCTTGGCGACATCCTTGACCATTGCCACCACGTGCCGTTTGGCATCGGATTCGGGCTGCCACTCCAATTCCCGCAACACCGCCAACGCCATGGCGGTGCCGGCCCAGGTGCGATAATCCTTGGCGGTGAAGTCGGCGCCGGTAAGGTTGTGCAGGTAGTCATTCACGTCCTGGGAGCTGACGGTGTGCCGCTCGCCATCCTCATCCAGGTACTGGAACAGGTTCTGCCCGGGCAATTCCAGGCAGCGTTTGACCACTGTCGCCAGTCGCCGGTCCTTAACGCTGATTTGGTGCTCGACGCCGCTCTTGCCGCGAAACTGGAACTTGATTTCGCTGCCTTTTACATCCACATGACGGGTGCGCAGGGTGGTCAGCCCGTAGGACTTGTTGTCGCGGGCATACTGGGTATTACCGACGCGGATCAGCGTAGCGTCCAGCAGCGTCACCACGGTGGCCAGCACCTTTTCGCGGGTAAATCCGGGTTCGGCTATTTGCGCTTCGAGCTGTTTGCGCAATTTCGGCAGTGCGCTGCCGAATTCCTGCAGCCGCGAATACTTGTCGGTGTCGCGCACTTCGCGCCAGCGCGGGTGATAACGGTACTGCTTGCGGCCACGGGCGTCGCGGCCGGTGGCCTGTAGGTGGCCGCGCGGGTCGGCGCAGATCCACACATCGGTGTAGGCCGGCGGGACGGCGAGGGCATTTAGGCGCTTGATCTCGTCGGCATCCGTGATGCGTTCGCCCTTGGGGTCGACATACTGGAACTTGCCGCGCAGCGTCTTGCGGCGGATGCCGGGCTGGGTGTCGTCAACGTAATGCAGGTCGCGGGGCAGCGCAGAGTCGGACATGGGGCGGGTTCCTTGGCAACAAATCAGGCCGGTATGTCTGATGGACCGCAGCGGTGTGCGGTCGTGCCAAAAGGTTGCTTACGCCAACACCGCGACGGCCTTGATCTGTGCCCACAGGCTCTGGCCGGGGTGCAGTTGCAACTGGTCGCGGGAGAACCGCGTGATGCGCGCCAGCAGTGGCGTACCACCCGCGTCCAGGCGCACCAGCACATGCGCGCTGTTGTCTGCCGAAATCTCTTGCGTGACCGTCACCGGCAGGCGGTTGAGGATGCTGCTGTGTTCCTCCGCTTGCAGGCTGAGGCTCACATCCCGCGCCTGCACCTTGATACGCAACGCTTTGCCCACCGCCAACGGCGCATGGGCTACACGCATGTGTAAGGCGCTGGCGGGCAGTTGCAGGGTGAGCAACTGATAGTGATCATCATAGGCACTGACGTTGCCGTTGATCACCACGCCGGCATCGTCGCCCAGCGCCAGGGGCAGGTCGAGCCGCGCCAGCGTTTCGCCGATAGGGCCGCTGGCCAGGGCCTTGCCGTCGCTGAGCAAGACGATGTGATCGGCCAGGCGCGCCACTTCATCCTGGGCATGGCTGACATACAGCACCGGGATATCCAGTTCATCGTGCAGGCGTTCGAGGTACGGCAGGATCTCGCTTTTGCGCTGGCTGTCGAGGGCGGCCAGGGGCTCGTCCATCAACAACAGGCTGGGGCTGGTGAGCAAGGCGCGGGCGATGCCGATGCGCTGGCGCTCACCTCCGGAAAGGTGCTGGGGATGGCGATCCAGCAAGTGGCCGATACCGAGTAACTCGGTAGCGTGGGCCATGTCGACACGGCGCTGCTGACGGGGAATGCGCTTGAGGCCGAACTCCAGGTTGGCCCGCACCGACAGATGGGGGAACAGGCTGGCCTCCTGAAACACGTAGCCCAGCGCGCGTTTATGGGGCGGTACGAACAACTCTTTGCGGCTGTCTTGCCAGACTTCATCATTGATCTGGACAAAGCCGTCTTCGGCGCGCTCCAGCCCGGCGATACAGCGCAGGCAGGTGGTCTTGCCGGAACCGGAATGCCCGTACAGCGCCGTCACACCGCGACCGGGCAAATGCAGGTCCACGTCCAGGGCAAAACCCGAATACTTGAGTTGCAGACGTATATCAATCATCGACATCAACTCCAGCCCATCTTGGTTTTACGGCTGGAATACAGCGCCAGCAACACCAGGAACGCGAACACCACCATGGAGCCGGCCAGCCAATGGGCCTGGGCGTATTCCATGGCTTCCACATGGTCGTAGATCTGCACGGACACCACTCGGGTCTTGTCCGGGATATTGCCGCCGATCATCAGCACCACGCCGAACTCACCGACGGTGTGCGCAAAACCCAGGATGGAGGCGGTGATAAACCCTGGCCGCGCCAGGGGCAAGATAACGGTGAAGAACGCGTCCCAAGGATTGGCACGCAAGGTCGCGGCCACTTCCAGCGGGCGTGTGCCGATGGCGGAGAAGGCGTTTTGCAACGGCTGCACTACAAACGGCATGGAATAGATTACCGAGCCGATGACCAACCCAGCGAAGCTGAAGGTGAGGGTGCCCAGGCCCAGCCATTGGGTGAACTGGCCGAAGTAGCCATTGGGGCCCATGGTCAACAGCAGGTAAAAGCCGATGACCGTCGGTGGTAACACCAACGGCAAGGCGACGATGGCACCAATGGGGCCGCGCCACCACGAACGGGTGCGCGACAACCACAGGGCTATCGGAGTGCCGATGATCAACAGGATCACGGTAGTCAGTGACGCCAGTTTGATGGTCAACCAGATGGCGGAAAAATCGGCACTCGATAACGGCATTTACTTGGCCAGCTCGTAACCATAGGACTTGATGACGGCAGCGGCTTTAGGCCCCTTGAGGTAGTCGACCAGCGCCTTGGCGGCGGCGCTGTCCTTGCCCTTGTTGAGGATTACCGCGTCCTGTTTGATCGGGTCATGCATGGCGGCGGGAACGATCCACGCCGAACCGCTGGTGACTTTGCCGTCTTTGTAGATCTGCGACAAGGCCACGAAGCCCAGTTCAGCGTTGCCGGTGGACACGAACTGGTAGGCCTGGGTGATGTTCTGGCCTTCGACGATCTTGTCTTTGACCTCCTCGGTCAGACCTTCCTTGGCCAGCACTTGGGTGGCGGCGAGGCCGTAAGGTGCAGCTTTCGGGTTGGCGATCGACAGGTGCTTGAATTCGTTTTTCTTCAACACCTCACCTTTGGCGTCGACGTAACCTTCCTTGGCCGACCACAGCGCCAGGGTGCCGACGGCGTAGGTGAAGCGCGAGCCTTTGACGGTGTCGCCTTCGGTTTCGAGTTTTTGCGGGGTAGTGTCGTCGGCGCTCAGGAACACTTCGAACGGCGCACCATTCTTGATCTGGGTGTAGAACTGGCCGGTGGCACCGTAGGCTGCGACCAGTTTGTGGCCGGTGTCTTTTTCGAAGTCGGCGGCAATCGCCTGGATCGGTGCGGTGAAGTTGGCGGCGACGGCCACCTGGACTTCATCGGCATGGGCCGAACCGAAGGCGAGGGCGGCGACCAGGATGGCCAGGCGTGAGGCGTGAATCTTCATGAAGCAGCTCCTTTGAGGGTGTACGGCTTGTTATAGGTAGAAGGCTTAACCGCTATGTATGGGAATATATAGCGGTTGGCCATTGCCGGTACAGTGCAAAGTTGCCACAGGTTCTATGGGTTGAATTTGGCCAAGGCCTGCTCCGCCAGCTCGCGCGTCAGGTCATAGGTGGTAGTGTCTTTGCCCAGGCGCAGCGCCTGGCCGGACCATAGGTTGCTGAAACCCGCTTCATCCTTGGCCTTGAGCGGGATCAACGCTCCGCCGGAGGTCGGGAATGCCGGGGCGGCTGGGTTGATTGCACCCAACTCCCGCATCACGCGGTTGACGATGCCCCGTGCCGGACGACCGGTAAACAGGTTGGTCAGCGCGGTTTCGCTGGCCTGGGCATGGCGCAATGCGTGGTGGTGCGAAGGCGTGACATTGGCTTCAGGCGTAAACAGGTAAGCCGTGCCGATCTGTACCGCCGAAGCGCCCAGGGCAAAGGCCGCGACGATCCCGCGTGCATCCCCGATCCCCCCGGCGGCAATCACCGGCACGCTGACGGCGTCGACCACCTGCGGTAGCAAGGCGAACAGGCCGATCTGGGTATTGAGGTCATCGCTGAGAAACAAGCCACGATGCCCGCCCGCTTCACTGCCCATGGCGATGATTGCGTCGCAGCCGTGCTGCTCCAGCCAGATCGCTTCTTCCACGGTGGTGGCCGAGGACAGTACTTTCGCACCGGTGGCTTTTACCCGATCCAGCAGGGCTTTTTCCGGTAGGCCAAAGTGAAAACTGACGACTTCGGGGCGGAATTCCTCGATGACCTGGCACGCGGCTTCGTTGAACGGTTCGCGGTTGGACACGGGCGTCGGCGCCTCAAAATCGGCACCCAACTCGCGGTAGTAAGGTTCCAGGAGCTCCTTCCAGCGGCGATCACGCGCTGCGTCGGGGGCTGGCGGTTGGTGGCAGAAGAAGTTGACGTTGATCGGGCGTGGGCTGGCCGCACGGATGGCGGCCAGGGCTTCGCGCAGTTGCGCGAGACTCAGTGCGGCCGCCGGCAATGAGCCCAGCGCGCCAGCTTTATTGGCCTCGATGACCATGGCCGTGGTGGTGCCCACGGCCATGGGCGCCTGGATGATGGGCAATTCGATCCCCAGCAGGTCGATAATGCGGGTGTCTGGCCAGGTGCTCATGGGGTGTCTCTCCAGCGTTAGTGAGGCTTTGCCCTGTTTTAACAGGGCCCATGACACCCGGCCACTCTGTTTTATTCACTGGACGAACGGCACGTTTCGTGGTGTGCCATCAGTTGATGGCGTCTCCCAGCACCGCGTGAATCCGCTCGGCGATGTGGGGCGCGTGGGTTTCCAGGGCGAAGTGGCCGGTGTCGAGAAGTTCCACTACGGCGTTCGGGTTGTCGGTTTGATAGGCGTGTGCACCTGGCGGGATAAAGAACGGATCGTTCTGGCCCCAGATCACCAGTGTCGGCACTTGCGTGGCCTTGAAGAAGGCCTGGAACGCCGGGTACAGCGTCAGGTTGTTGCGGTAGTCGAGGAACAGGTCCAACTGGATCTCGTCGTTGCCGGGCCGTTGCATGAGCAGTACGTCGAGCATGTAGGACTCCGGCGCAACCAATTCGGGTTGATTCACGCCGTGCAGGTACTGGTAGCGCGTGCCTTCCAGGCTGATTACTGCGTTGCGAATCACCTCGCGGTTGGCCTGGCTCGGTTCGGCCCAATAGGCGCGAATTGGTGCCCAGGCGTCCCCCAGGCCCTCCAGGTAGGCGTTACCGTTTTGCGAAACCAGCGCGCTGACGCGTTCCGGGTGTGCCACTGCCAGGCGTAGGCCAACGGGTGCGCCATAGTCGAAGACGTACAAGGCGTAACGCGTCAATTCCAGCGCATCGACAAAATGTCCGACGGTGATCGCCAGGTTATCGAAGCTGTAGGGGTAGTCGCGTTCGGCCGGTACCTCGGTAAAACCGAAACCCGGCAAGTCCGGCGCGATCACCCGAAAGCGCGTGGCGAGCAAGGGGATCAGGTCGCGGTACATATGCGACGAGCTGGGGAAACCGTGCAGCAGCAAGATGACCGGCGCCGAGGGGGCGCCGGCTTCGCGGTAAAACATGCGTACGCCGTCGGCATCGACATGGCGATAGTGAACGATGGGGGTTGGAAGGGTCATGATGAAGTCGCCTTTGTAACTTGATTGGATTGATATACGGGTTACCGTTTTCAAAAGCTGCGCCGAAAAAGGTAACCTGTCAAACTATTTATAGCGGTTTCAGATTCGTTTATTGTAACTATCCATATGGCTGGATAGCGGTTACTATATCGACGCCCTGAAGAGGAATGACCATGACTATCCCAGCTCCGCTTGAGCCTTATGTACTAGCCGATGATCCGGTGTTGGACATGCTCAACACGCGCGCCAATGTCGACGCGCAACCCCACGACTTCTGGCAGTCCGATGCCGATGTCGAGCGTTGGCTGGTGCGCCTGGGGTGGGTAGAGGAGGGGCAGGTGCCGGCATTTGAACCGGGTGCGCTGCTGCGGGCGGGCCGGGAGCTGCGCGAGGTGATCCGTGTGTTGCTGGAAGCGCGCAAGGACGGAACCCAGGGTGATCCAACCGCCCTCAATAGCTTTTTGCGCAAGGCGGTCAGCCACACGCAATTGGCTTGGCTGGCACCGGGTGAGTTACGCATCGACCGTCAGCGCAAGCAGCAAACTCCGGAGCAAT
Organism: Pseudomonas sp. NS1(2017); assembly: GCF_002269425.1. NCBI lineage: Bacteria > Pseudomonadati > Pseudomonadota > Gammaproteobacteria > Pseudomonadales > Pseudomonadaceae > Pseudomonas > Pseudomonas sp. NS1(2017). The sequence continues at coordinate 4,916,061 of NZ_CP022960.1, read as the reverse complement.
TTCTCTCGATGATCGCTGAGGCTGCAGCGCGTTTACTGGTGGAGGGCGATTTCAATTTAATCCGCACCTGCGAACATCCCGAATGCGTGTTGTGGTTCTACGACCGCACCAAGGCTCATAAACGTCGTTGGTGCAGCATGGCGCTGTGTGGCAACCGGCATAAAGTCGCCGAGTTTCGTAAGCGCAAGCTGGGTTAAGCCTTGTTTTCCCGCTCCAGCAACTGCTGTTTGCGTTCCACACCCCAACGATAGCCTGACAGGTCGCCATTGCTGCGCACCACACGGTGGCAGGGAATGGCAACCGCGATGCTGTTCGCGCCACAGGCCTGAGCCACCGCACGGAATGACTTCGGCGCGCCGATTCGTTCGGCAATCTGCGCGTAACTGGCCGTGCTTCCCGCTGGAATTTCGCGCAAGGCTTGCCACACCCGTTCCTGAAATGCAGTGCCGCGCAAGTCCAGGGGCAGGTCCAGGCCGAGCCCAGGCGCTTCGATAAAGCCCACGACCTGCGCGACCAATTGCTCGAAGCGCTGGTCGGCGCCGACCAGTTCGGCCTTGGGAAATTGATCCTGAAGATCGCGTACCAGCTTGTCAGGGTCGTCCCCCAGCAGAATCGCGCACACGCCACGGGCACTTTGCGCCACCAGAATCGCCCCCAGCGAGCACTGCCCGACGGCGAACAGGATCGCCGAGTTAGTCCCTCCGGCTTTGTAGTCGCTGGGTTTCATGCCGAGAAGCTGGTCAGCCGACTCATAAAAGCGGCTGTTGGAGTTGAAGCCCGCGTCATACAGCGCATCCGTCACTGAGTGCGAGCCTTTGAGCCCATCGCGAACCTTGCGTGAACGGTGCGCAGTGGCGTAGCCCTTGGGCGTCAGGCCGGTGACGGCTTTGAACACGCGGTGAAAGTGGAACGGGCTGAGGCTGGCTTGCGTGGCCAGCGCGTGCAGGCTGGGCGCAGTGTCAGCCTGTTCGATATATCGACACGCGTCCGCCACCAGTTGCGCGTGGTGCGCAACCAACTGGGTCTGGTCTGCGGTCGCGCGTTTGCTGGCGCGATACCCTGCGGCTTCGGCCTGCGCCGGCGTGTCGAAGAACTCGATATTTTCCGGGCGTGGCAAGCGCGAAACGCTACTGGCGCGGCAGTACACACCGGTGGTTTTCACACCGTAGACGAACAACGTATCGGCCTTGGGGTCTCGGGCGAGGACGGCTGCCCAGCGAGGATCTTGTTCGGTAGTCATGGTCGGCACTCTTGACGGATCCAGGCCAGATTAATCGCGCGACACGCGCCTGACACTCTGAAGCTTGCGATCAAATCAGCCGGCGGCGCGAAACGTGAGATTAATTCGTTGCGGGCCCATGACCGGATGTACGCCTTCCTTGATCGGCATCACCCCGTGAAAGCGCAAGCGGTCCACGCCGCCCCAGACCACTACGTCACCATGGAACAGCGAGACTTTGCGGGTTTTGTCACTGCGTTCGTGCCCACCAAACAGGAAAATTGCCGGCAGGCCAAGCGACACTGACACAACCGGTTCGCTATACCGACGTTCGTTTTTGTCTTGATGCAGGGACATTTTGGCGCCGGGTACATAGCGGTTGATCAGACAGGCATCAGGGGCAAAGTCGGCAAAACCTGCCTCTGCCGCCGCCAGTACAGCCAATTGACGCAAGATGTCGGGCATCTGCGGCCACGGCTGCTGGCTGCGTGGGTCAAGCGGGGAGTAGCGGTAACCGGAGGTGTCGGTGGTCCAGCCCAGGTCGCCGCAACTGCTCAATGCCGCCGACATGGTAAAGCCGCCAGGTGTGACCATTTGCCGAAACGGTGATTGAGCCAGCACCCGTCGCAGCTCCGGCAGAAGGTGCTCGATCCAGGGCAGGGCGTAGCCCCGTAATACGTAGGACTGTTCGCCAATCTGCTCACGCCCTGCGGGTTGTTGCAACGCGTCGTCGGCGAACAGGTCAGCGGTGGGGCCGGGCATTGGCTTACAGCGCCTTGCTCACATTGATGTCGGTGATTTCATCACTGGCATCATGAATTTTCGCCAGGGCTTGCTTGGCTTCTTCCACACTGTTGGTCTGCAGTTGAGCGAACTCAAAGCGGCGTTCACCGTTGAGTTTGTACTTGATCACGTATTTGGTAGTGGTGTTCACGGCTATTTCCTGTGAAGTGTGCGGATCAGCTCAGCTTGGAGCTGGTACGACGCACAATGCGGATCTTGTGGGACAGCGCGGGTTTGCGGGTCACGCTGATTGCGCGACGCGTGACCACGTCCAGGGTGATGTTCCAGAACCCAGTGCTCGGTGCGGTGATTTTGGCGGGGAACTTGTCGAAGGCGCCGCCGTGATAGGTGTGACGGCCGCCATTCTTGAAGCTGCGAAAATTCGCATCGCTCATCAGACGGATATTACAAGTCTGCGAGCATTCGATGACGACAATATCGCCCTCGTTGAGGTGCTCACGCTGGTGGATGAATTTCATGGGTGGGGACTCCAGAAGGGCTTTTTCTGAAAAATCAGAATGATACGTAGGTTAAGATGGAGTTTATCAGCCCCAGCGCGTTTATTATCGGCCCGTCTTCAACGACGTCGACAATTTAAAACAGTTATTTACCGAGTTATCAGGGATAAATCCTACGTGGGCGGGAGAAAATTACCATCCCCGCTGTCGTAGGGTCTTTATCGGAGGTTTTAGTATGAAATGGAGTGTGTTGGTTCTGGCCCTGGCGATTGGTGGGTGTGCTTCGGTTGCAGATATCAAGCAGACCCCTCCGACTTTGGCGGTCATTTCCGGGAAAAAACCCCAGGAATACGCCGCATGTGTGGTGAAAAAGTTGTCGACTACCCGCCGGCCACCGCAGATCGAGCCGCATAAGGACGGCGGCGTGCAGGTGATTGTGCCGCAAAAATTTTCGGCTGACCCTTCAGCGATCTTCGAGATCGACGAGCGTTCCAGTGGCAGTAGCATCAAGCTCTACGAGAGCATGTCCAATGTGCCGATCCGTCCGGGTGACGTGAAGAAAGCTGGCGAGGACTGCATTTCCGGCTGATATGGCCCGCTTCATTTTGCGACCTCCAATCCGATAAAAAGCCTGGTCCCGTCATTGCACGGCCGGGCTTTTTTGTGGGGACACGACGCTGCGGGGCATACAGCCTACCCTTTGGAATGCGTGCCGAATGGGCAGGGCATCCGTTAAACTGTTACCCGATCAATGCAAAAATGCCGCGCAAACCCTCGGTTTGTGCGGCATTTGTCTTTTTGGGAAGTCTTTCATGAAGCGTGAACACGTCAGGGCTCGCCAGGCCGAAGGCCAGATAACGGCGACGCACATCATCCAGAACCCGGCTGACTTGGGTGAGTGGATCGTATTTTTCAAGAAAAGCGGCGGCCGCAGTTTTTTCCTGGTGGACGATCAGGACGAAGTCGAGTCGTTCGCGCGCCTGGATGATCTGGTGGAGACCATTCGCAGTCTGGGTATCAAGTTTGCCGACATTCAGTTGTAAGCCTGAAGCTTACTTGCAAACCACCACGACGCTGCGACTCTTGTAGTTGCCCACGTCCTGCCCCAGGGTCTTGTCGCTTTCCTTGAGCGACGGTGTTCCTTCGGTTCCGACGATGCGGTAGCCGGTGCCGGCACACGAGGCGTCAGCCTTTTCGTAACAGCTGGCCCAGGAATTGGCTTCGCCTGAGCAATCGATGGTCAGACCTTGTTCACCGTTTTTCAGGTAGACGTCAGAAGTGGTAGTGCAGCCGGCGAGCGCCAGTACCGCAGTCAGTGCCAGAATCTTGTTCATGTGTGTTCATCATCGAGGGTGTTGGAAGGGCGCTGACACTGTCGTGGGGCGTTTCGGCGAGATTATAGCGATCTGCCATGTACGTACAGACAAACACAAAAAAGCCCCGATCAAACGGGGCCTTTGCGCAGCGCTTGGGCGCTTACTTGCCTTTCGGCCGTTTGCTCGATGCGTGGCCCGCTTCATCCACAAACACTTCAGCCACCGCGATAGCCTGGCTTTCGCTCTCGAATACCCCGGCGACGCTGTCACCGTGGAAGTTGATCAAGTGCCAACCGTCCGCTCGTTTGGTGATCAGGTAGCCGTTCACGCCTTTTGGTTCTGACATCTATCAAGTATCTCGTGGTGTGGTTCAAGGCCCTTATGATAGCGCCAAACACCTTGATCCAGCGCAAGTTATTCCAGGTCAGTGTTCTCGTTGCCAAAGCGTGCTAAAAAGGGTTCAGCCCTTTGAAACATTGAGGCGCAGACGTTTTTTACCGTGGCGGCCGGAGCTCGCTCCGTAAGACCAGCGGAACTTACGCCGAGATTTTTTCTCTATGATGACATCGCAACGCCAGCAGGACCCATTGTAAGGTGACTGCGGCCTGATTAGACTGCGCCGAATTCCGTACGCACAGCCCTTTGTAAGGACTCATATGATCAAGAAATGCTTGTTCCCAGCAGCCGGTTACGGCACTCGCTTCTTGCCAGCGACCAAAGCCATGCCCAAAGAGATGCTGCCGGTGGTGAACAAGCCACTGATTCAGTACGGCGTCGAAGAGGCTTTGGATGCCGGTCTGAACGAGATCTCAATCGTCACTGGTCGTGGTAAGCGCGCGCTGGAAGACCACTTCGACATCAGCTACGAGCTGGAAAACCAGATCAAGGGCACCGACAAGGAAAAATACCTGGTCGGCATCCGCAAACTGCTGGACGAGTGCTCGTTCTCCTACACCCGTCAGACCCAAATGAAAGGCCTCGGCCACGCGATCCTGACTGGTCGTCCACTGATCGGTGACGAACCGTTTGCCGTGGTACTGGCGGATGACCTGTGTGTGAACCTGGAAGGCGACGGCGTGCTGACCCAGATGGTCAAGCTGTACCAGAAATACCGTTGCACCATCGTTGCCGTGATGGAAGTGAACCCGACTGAAACCAACAAGTACGGCGTTATCGCCGGCGACGACATCGGCGATGGCCTGATCCGCGTGCGCGACATGGTTGAGAAACCGGCTCCGGAAGATGCACCGTCGAACCTGGCGATCATCGGTCGTTACATCCTGACGCCGGACATCTTCAAGCTGATCGAAGAAACCGAGCCAGGCAAGGGCGGCGAAATCCAGATCACCGATGCCTTGTTGAAGCAAGCCAAAGACGGTTGCGTGATTGCCTACAAGTTCAAGGGCCAGCGTTTCGACTGCGGCGGCGCTGAAGGCTACATCGAAGCGACCAACTTCTGCTACGAGCACTTCTACAAGACTGGCAAGGCTTACTGATTCATGCTGTAAGCGGCCTGTTCCAAAAAAGCCACCTTCGGGTGGCTTTTTCGTTTTTCAGCCCCACGTAAGTCGGTATGCTGATGTCCTGCCGAGGAGAGTGAAATGGCCTACGATTTTGACCTGTATGTGATTGGCGCCGGTTCCGGCGGTGTTCGTGCGGCCCGTTTTGCCGCAGGCTTTGGTGCCAAAGTGGCCGTGGCGGAAAGCCGCTACTTGGGTGGCACCTGTGTCAACGTCGGCTGCGTGCCGAAAAAACTGTTGGTGTACGGCGCACACTTTGCCGAAGATTTTGAGCAATCCGGTGGGTTTGGCTGGTCTCTGGGCGAGGCTAATTTTGATTGGGCCACCCTGATCGCCAACAAGGACCGCGAGATCAATCGCCTCAATGGCATTTACCGCAACCTGCTGGTCAACAGCGGTGTGACCCTGCATGAAGGGCATGCGCGCCTGGTGGATGCACATCAGGTCGAGATCAATGGCGAGCGCTTTAGCGCCAAGCACATCTTGATCGCAACGGGTGGCTGGCCGCAGATTCCGGAGATTCCGGGCCGTGAACATGCCATTGGCTCCAATGAGGCGTTTTTCCTCAAGGAATTGCCGAAGCGTGTCCTGGTTGTCGGTGGAGGCTATATCGCGGTCGAGTTCGCAGGGATCTTCCATGGACTAGGCGCACAAACCACGCTGCTGTATCGCGGCGACCTGTTCCTGCGCGGCTTCGACGGTTCGGTGCGTACGCACCTGAAGGAAGAACTGACCAAGCGCGGCCTGGACCTGCAATTCAATGCGGATATCGAGCGCATCGACAAACAGGCGGATGGCAGTCTCAAGGCCACGCTGAAAGATGGTCGCGTGCTGGAAGCAGACTGTGTGTTCTACGCCACTGGCCGTCGTCCGATGCTGGACAACCTTGGGTTGGAGAACACGGGCGTGAAGCTCGACAAGCGTGGCTTCGTCGAGGTGGACGATCTGTACCAGACCGCCGAGTCGTCGATCCTGGCCATCGGCGACGTAATCGGGCGCGTGCAACTGACACCGGTTGCGTTGGCCGAAGGCATGGCTGTAGCGCGTCGCCTGTTCAAGCCTGAGCAGTATCGTCCGGTGGATTACGCCATGATTCCTACGGCGGTGTTCAGCCTGCCGAACATTGGCACTGTTGGCCTGACCGAAGAAGAAGCGAAAGAGAAGGGTCATAAGGTGCAGATCTTCGAAAGCCGTTTCCGGCCAATGAAGCTGACCCTGACGGAGTGTCAGGAGAAAACCCTGATGAAGTTGGTGGTCGACGCTGACACCGACCAGGTCCTGGGTTGCCACATGGTCGGTCCGGATGCTGGCGAGATCGTCCAGGGCTTGGCGATCGCGCTCAAGGCGGGCGCGACCAAGCAGCATTTTGACGACACTATCGGCGTGCACCCCACGGCGGCGGAAGAGTTCGTCACCATGCGCACACCTGTGGCAGGCTGATCAGCTCTCGGGCGTTGCCTCTGGCGCCGTTGCAACGGCGGCCGCCAGTCGCAATGCCTCGATACTGGCCTGGGCTTTGATCAGGTCCAATTCCAGGGTTTTGTTGGATTGCTGGTATTCGGCCAGCGCTTCCTGGCGTGACTGGCTCTCTAGCACCGCCACTCGCAGGCGTTCCTGAAGCAGGGTGCGTTCGCTGTCGATCACGCCAACCTGTTCGCTCAACTTGAGTTGCTGGGCCTGATCCTTGCGAGATTGTTCCTGCAGTGCCGTCAGTTCTTTCATCGTTACCCGATGCTCGATCAACAGTCGCTCGTTGTCGCGATGCAGTTGGGTGATTTCATCCTGGCGCACCATGGCGCTCTGCTGTGCTTGGCGCAATTCGGCTTGGACCTGCTGCAGTTGCCCTTCGTGACGACGCTGTTCCTGCTCACGCTGCTCCTTGATCGCATTACGGTAATGCTCCAAGGCATCCCTTGCGTGCAGGTGCTTTTCTTCCAGCGAGCGAATCTGTTCGTCCTTGTCGTTGATCCGTAACTCGTAATCACTGCACGCCTGGCTCAGCCCGGCGTTACGGGTTTGCTCGGTCTGCAGGCTCGTGCTGGCGGTTTGCAGGGCCGCGCTTTCTTCTGCCAGGGCGGCGGCCTGGATATCAAATTGTTGCTTGAGTTGACCGTGTGTTTCCTCAAGGGCTTCCACTTGGGCGAGCAGGGCGGCTTTCTGTTGCTCGAACTGTGCCAGGGCCAGGTCGATAGGCTCCTGGGCTTTCTCCTTCAAACGTTGCGCCAGGCGCGCTACCAGTTCGCCAAGCTCGTCGTCGATCGGCGCCTCGGTGATGGTGACTCGGGTTTCGCTCTCATCGAGCTCCTTCAGATAGCGATGAATCGTGGTTTTCGAGCCGGTATTGCCCATTTCGATGCGTACGGCGTCGATGCTGGGGTTTTCGCCGCGGGCGAGGATCGCCAGGCGTGCCGTTTGTACTACTGCTTTGTTAATGCCGCCGCGAGCCATGAGGTCTCCGTCGATTTCGTAATGTGGTATGTATCATGTATATACATACCATATCACAAATAGAAATTCGTTCAAATTCATGAATTAACAGATGGGATATTGGCGTATTATCCCGTGTCATAAGCATTTAATCCGCGAAAGTAACTGCCCGCAGTACGAATAGGCCTTTCATGAGCGATTTGGATCGTTACCTCAACGCCGCCACCCGCGATAACACGCGACGTAGTTATCGTGCGGCCATCGAGCATTTCGAAGTGAGCTGGGGAGGGTTCCTGCCCGCGACCAGCGACAGCGTGGCGCGTTATCTGGTGGCGCATGCCGGAGTCTTGGCGGTCAACACGCTGAAGCTGCGGTTGTCGGCACTGGCTCAGTGGCATACAAGCCAGGGTTTTCCCGACCCGACCAAGGCGCCGGTGGTGCGCAAAGTGCTCAAGGGCATTCGTGCTGTGCACCCGGCGCAGGAAAAGCAAGCCGAGCCTCTGCAACTCAAACACCTTGAGCAGGTGGTGGCTTCTCTTGAGAAGGAGGCGAAAGACGCAGCCCACGACCTGTCTCGGCTACTGCGCGCCAAGCGCGACACTGCATTGATCCTGCTGGGCTTCTGGCGCGGCTTTCGCAGCGATGAGCTGTGCCGTCTCGAGATTGAACATGTGCAAGCGACGCCCGGCGCGGGCATCAGCCTGTATCTGCCGCGTAGCAAAAGCGACCGCGACAACCTCGGCAAGACCTATCACACCCCAGCGCTGCTGCGCCTGTGCCCGGTGCAGGCCTACGGCGAGTGGCTCAGCGCCTCGGCATTGGTGCGTGGCCCGGTGTTTCGCGGCATCGATCGCTGGGGCAACCTGGGGGAGGAGGGGCTGCACCCCAACAGTGTGATTCCGCTGCTGCGCCAGGCGCTGGAGCGTGCCGGCATCCCCGCCGAGCAATACACCAGCCACTCATTGCGCCGAGGCTTCGCCACCTGGGCTCACCGCAGCGGCTGGGATTTGAAGTCATTGATGAGTTACGTCGGCTGGAGCGACATGAAATCCGCCATGCGCTATGTTGAAGCGACGCCCTTTCTTGGCATGACCCTGGCGACGCCACCGCTGCTTTGAGATTTCTTCTATTAATACAGTCACCTGATAGGGAAAACCAATCGTCAGCATCAGGTTTGCCAATGAGCCATCGGTCGAGAGAGTGGGTAGGATTCACTTCATCAACTTACTAAGCCCTTCTACAAACCTGACGGAGAGTCAACGATGCCTATCATCAACAGCCAAGTAAAACCGTTCAAAGCTACCGCCTACAAAAACGGCAACTTCGTAGACGTGACCGACGCTGACCTGAAAGGCAAATGGTCCGTGGTGTTCTTCTACCCAGCCGACTTCACTTTCGTTTGCCCAACCGAACTGGAAGACCTGGCTGACAACTACGCCGAATTCCAGAAACTGGGCGTCGAGATCTACAGCGTGTCCACCGACACCCACTTTGCCCACGCTGCCTGGCACAACACTTCGCCAGCCATCGGCAAGATCCAGTACACCATGATCGGCGACCCAACTCTGACCATCTCCCGCAACTTCGACGTGCTGATCGAAGAAGCTGGCCTGGCAGACCGCGGTACTTTCGTGATCAACCCAGAAGGTCAGATCAAAATCGTTGAACTGAACGACGGCGGTGTTGGCCGTGACGCTTCCGAGCTGCTGCGCAAAATCAAGGCCGCTCAATACGTCGCTGCCCACCCAGGCGAAGTGTGCCCAGCCAAGTGGAAAGAAGGCGAAGCCACCCTGGCTCCGTCCCTGGACCTGGTCGGCAAGATCTAAGTCTGTGAAGTCTCAAGGGCGGTATTCCGCACTTAAGTAAGCTGCATCCGCCCCCAAAACGCCCGGGCGAGATTCGCTCGGGCGTTTTTTTGTCTGCAATAAACCGAATGAACAGGAAATCGCCCGTATGTTGGACGCCAATCTTAAAGCTCAGTTGAAGTCATACCTGGAACGGGTCACCCAGCCGATCGAGATCGTCGCCTCCCTCGATGACGGCGCGAAATCCCAGGAAATGCTTACCCTTTTGCAGGATGTTGTCAGCCTCACGACGCTGATTACCCTGAAAACCGATGGTGATGATGCGCGTAAGCCGTCGTTTTCCATCAACCGCCCGGGTGCCGAGATCAGCCTGCGTTTCGCCGGCATCCCCATGGGCCATGAATTCACTTCGTTGGTGTTGGCCTTGCTGCAAGTCGGTGGCCACCCGTCGAAGGCCAGTGTCGAAGTGATTGAACAGATTCGCGCCCTTAAAGGCGAGTTCAGCTTCGAGACTTACTTCTCCCTGTCCTGCCAGAACTGCCCGGACGTGGTCCAGGCGCTGAACCTGATGGCCGTGCTCAACCCGAACATCCGCCACGTCGCCATCGACGGCGCGTTGTTCCAGGCTGAAGTCGACGAACGCCAGATCATGGCGGTGCCCAGTGTTTACCTGAACGGTGTGAACTTCGGCCAGGGTCGCATGGGCCTGGAAGAAATCCTTGCCAAGCTCGACACCAGCGGTATCGAAAAAGCCGCCGAGAAAATCAGCGCCAAAGACGCCTTTGATGTACTCGTCGTCGGCGGTGGCCCGGCCGGTTCTTCAGCTGCGATCTACGCCGCACGTAAAGGCATCCGCACTGGCGTCGCTGCCGAGCGTTTTGGCGGCCAGGTGCTGGACACCATGTCCATCGAGAACTTCATCTCGGTACAAGAAACCGAAGGGCCGAAACTGGCCAGCGCTTTGGAAGCCCACGTACGCCAGTACGACGTGGACATCATGAACCTCCAGCGCGCCAGTAGCCTGGTGCCTGCGAAAAACGCCGGCGACTTGCACGAAATCCGTTTTGAAAGCGGTGCGACCCTCAAGTCCAAGACCGTGATCCTGGCCACCGGTGCCCGCTGGCGCGAAATGGGAGTGCCGGGCGAGCAGGAATACAAGGCCAAAGGCGTGTGCTTCTGCCCGCATTGCGACGGTCCGTTGTTCAAGGGCAAGCGTGTGGCGGTGATCGGTGGCGGTAACTCCGGCGTTGAAGCGGCCATCGACCTGGCCGGTATCGTCAGCCACGTGACCTTGCTTGAGTTCGACAGCAAGTTGCGCGCCGACGCCGTTTTGCAGCGCAAGCTCTACAGCCTGCCGAACGTTGATGTGATCACCAGTGCGTTGACCAGCGAAGTGAAAGGTGATGGTCAAAAGGTCACCGGCCTGGCGTATAAGGATCGCGATAGCGGCGAGTTCAAGACCATCGAGCTGGAAGGGATCTTTGTACAGATTGGTTTGCTGCCCAATACCGATTGGCTCAAAGGCACGGTAGAACTGACGCCACGCGGAGAGATCATCGTCGATGCGCGGGGTGAGACTTCACTGCCGGGTGTATTCGCCGCCGGTGATGTGACAACGGTGCCGTACAAGCAGATCGTGATTGCGGTGGGCGAGGGTGCCAAGGCTTCCCTGAGTGCTTTCGATCACTTGATCCGGACTTCCGCCCCGGCGTAAATCCGCAGGCGGAAATGAAAAACCCCATGAGCAATCATGGGGTTTTTTCGTTACAGCGGTGCGGGCTGGATGATCTCGACCCAGTACGCGTCCGGGTCCTTGATGAAGGCCAGGCTCTTCATGCGGCCATCGCTCAGGCGCTTCTGGAAGTCGCAGCCCAGGGCTTCGAAACGTTCGCAGGCAGCGACGATATCCGGCACCGAGATGCAGATATGGCCAAAGCCACGCGGGTCGGTATTGCCATTGTGGTAGGCAAAGTCGGCGTCGTTTTCGGTACCGTGGTTGTGGGTCAGTTCCAGGATGCCTGGGATCGACTTCATCCACTGGGTGCGCTCGGCTGCGTCGGCCGGGATCTGGGATTTGTCCACCAGGGCCAGGAAGTACAGGCTGAATTCGGCTTCCGGAAAATCGCGTTTCTCAACCAGGGAAAAACCCAGGACTCGGGTGTAGAAGTCCAGCGACTTGGTGATGTCCTTGACCCGCAGCATGGTGTGGTTGAACACGAAGTTCGTGGTGGCGGTGTCCGGTTGGGCGGTAACGCCCGGGAAAGTGTTCAGTTCGTGCAGGCTCATGGGCCCTCCAGAAAAAATGGGGCAAACGCGGCTCTGAAATGTGAGCGGTTCCTTGGCTTGCGGCTGGCATCCGTGCAGCCGGCCCATGATACGCAAGGCTCGCCCCAGGCGCCAAATGAAAAAACCCATGCAGCCCTTGCGACACAGGGGCGCCGAGGCTCAAACTTTGGCGCTTGAACCTTGGGTATTTTTCGCAATGATCGCATTTCGTAAACCGCTGTTGAGCGCTGTGTGTTTGCTGGTGGGCAGTTCCTGCGTACTGGCGGCCGACCCCGAAATTCATTGGCCCAGTGGCTGGCAGGTCGAAGAGGTCGTGCCGGATGGCGAAGCGCCTGCCAAACCCCAGGCGGTGTCGCGCCAGCGTGCAATCAAGAATGATGAAAATGGCACGACCTTGATGGTGATGGAGTTGACCGGTACGCCGATTGAAGCGGGGCATAAGGTTAATCTACAAGGCGTACTGCTGGAGATGCGCAAGTCCATCCAGAAAGATTTTGCCCAGGGTGGTTATCAAAGTGTGTGCAGCAAGATGCGCCCTACAACATTGAGCCGTCTTGAGGCGCTGGAAACTACTTGCGTGATAACCGAAAACGGGCGCCACGTGCTTTCGCAAACATTGGTGGGCGCGGTTGATGCTGATAAGGCGTATGTTTTTTCATACGCGGGGCAGGCGGATGCGTACGAAGCAAGCAAGGACGAAGTGAGCTCGGTGCGCGATAGCCTCAAACTTTAAGTGTGTAATCTTCGACGATTCTGAACATTATGAAACGTTATTTAAGTTCGATTCCGAACCGCCGAATTAAAAAAGCCCCGCATAAGCGGGGCTCTTTGTTAGTGCGGTGTGATCAGCCGCGAAGCCAGGAATCTACAGTGGCAGCGCCGTACTGTTCTTTCCACGCCTTGAGGCCGCGGTGGTTGCCGCCTTTGGTTTCGATCAGCTCACCGGTGTGCGGGTTATGGTAAACCTTGACCACGCGTGCGCGGCGCTGTTTTGGTGCGGTAGCCGCAGCGGCGCCGGACTTGCCCGGGTTTGGATCAAGGATCGAAATGATGTCGCGCAGGCCTTTGCCGTAGGTCTTCATCAGGCCCTGGAGCTTTTCTTCGAATTCGATTTCTTTCTTCAGGCCGGCATCGTTCTTCAGGGATTCCAGCTGGGCAAGCTGCTCTTGAAGGGCTTTTTCGGCTGCGCGAAATTCGGCGAGTCTGGACAAAATAGGTACTCCAATAGTGTGTTTGGCTGATATCAACTGCAGACAAAGCTATAAGCCAAGCGCTTTAAGGCGACTCAAGAAAGAAGCCGTCCCGCGAGTTCTGCACAGGCTGGAAAAATTGTAGTAGTTAATTTGCCACGAGTAAATCATGTCTTTTGGCTAAATAACATTATTTCAGCACAGGTAGTGCATGGCTATTCAATGGCGGGCCAGTGATTTAATAAATTCATCGCACGGCAACGGTTTTCCAAACAGGTAGCCCTGCAGGAAATCCACGCCTTGAGCGGCCAGGTAATCGGACTGTTCAGGCGTTTCCACACCTTCTGCAACGATGCCCAAATCGAGTTTGCCGGACAGTTCTATGATGCTGTCGAGAATATGCCGTGATAGTGCATCGGCACCGATCATGGCGACAAAACTCTGGTCGATCTTCAAGTAGTCGACATTGAAGTTACGCAAATAGCCCAGGCTGGAGTGCCCAGTACCAAAGTCATCAATCGCGATCATTACCCCCAGTTGATGCAGGGCGTCGAACAACTGGCGGGTGATGTTGGTGGGCACGATCAACTCGCGCTCGGTCAACTCCAGCACCAAGGTCACCTGGCCCACGGGAAACGCGGCGAGAAACTCACGACAGTCATCCACCAAGGCCAAATCCTGGCAGTGGCGTGCGGTGATATTGACGCCGATATGAAACCCAGGGCTGAAGCGCGCCGCATGGGGCGCCAGTTGCGCGGCGGTTTGGCGCAGCAGAGCGCGGGTCATCGGTACGATCAGGCCCGAATGCTCGGCCAGGGGGATAAACAGGTCGGGCCGCACCAAGCCTTCTTTAGGGTGTTGCCAGCGCATCAGCACTTCACATCCCGCCCACTCGCGGGTGTCGCCCCGTACCACCGGCTGGAAGTACGGGATGAATTCATTGGCGCCCAACGCCCGCTGCAATTCGTGAGTCGGTGCCGAGGAGCGCTTTTGCAGCCAGTGCGCCAAAAGACCCGCCAGCACACCAAAAAACACGATCAGGCTGAACAGTGCCGGGTATCGGGCCTGCATGTAGCGCCACACCTCACCGACCGGCATACCCGCGTCGACGCTGTAGTGATAGCGTGCGGACGCCAAGTGATGGTGCGCGACTGCGAACGTCGGCACCGCAGTGTCGTGTACCTTGCCATCAGCCCCAAGCCAGTTCGGACCCACTTGCAGCACCAGATGGGCGTACCGGCTGATCAGGCGCAGGGCGTTGGTCAGGTGGTAGCCATCAATCGACGCAAAAGCTGCCTTGTCGCCGTCGACCAATCGGTAGACCAGCAGCGCGGTATCCGGTGTCACGGGGTTGCCGTTCATCAGCCATAACCGGCCATCAACATAATCATCCGGGTTGACCGGCGATTCGTAGTTGCTGCCGAACAACGAGCTGCAATAGATGTTTTTTTGCCAGGACAGGGTGGTCGCACGCACAAACGGGCGCCGCGTGACTTGTTCGCGCAGGGCCAGTTGTGCGCCGTTATCACAGGGCAGCCCCGCCAGTGGCAGCAAGGCCTGGGCGGCGAGGGCGGTATTGTCGAGCATCAGGTCAAATTGGCGCACCGCCTCCTGGGCGGTCTGGGCTGTGCTTTGCTGCAGCGTGCGTTCGGCCTGCCAGTGCAGGATCACGACCCCGAGCGCAATCGGCAGCAGCGTACTCAAGGATGTGATCAGGTAACGAGTGGCGCGTTTTCGCGGGCCGTTGACGGTCAGGGGCATGGAGTGAACGGCCTGTTGCAGGGATCGGATATCAGTCGATGATAGATGGCCCGCCCGAAATAAGCTCGCGGCACCTACCCATTTGGCCAGTACGCGGCACTATAACTCCACGCCCTGGGCAATACGGATAAAGGCGAGCGCCGCCGGGGAAGACTGACGCCGGTCCAGTACGGCAAGGCCAACCTGGCGTGGCACTCGTGGCGATAACGCCCGTTGCACGTAGCGAGGATCGTCCCCAGCGGGCAACGACGCCTGCGCCACCACGCTCACGGCATCGCCCCGACTGACAGTTTCCAGGGTGCTCAGCAGTTGCGAGCAGCGATAACGCACAGTCGGGGTCAGACGCGCCTCGTTGAACAGTCGCATCACCAGCTCAGTGGAACCGGCTTCAGTCAGCGCAAAAGGGTCGTTGCACAAATCCTTGAGACTAACGTGTTCACGGGCGACCAGCTGATGGTCAGCCGGCAGCAGCGCCACCATCTGGTCCTCGAACAGCGGGAAGGTGTCGAGGCGCTCCTGTTCCAGCACCACAAAGCCGATATCAATCCGGCGTTCGTCGAGCCATTGGATGACTTGCCTGTCCGGCCCTTCATCAACGTGTACCTCAATACCTGGATACTCCTGGCGGAATCGGTTGAGGATCTTCGGCAGCAGGTAGTTCGATGAGGTAGGGCCGAAGGAGCCGATGCGCAGCGTCCCGCGCTTCATGCCCCGGGCGTCTGCGGCTTCCTGTTGCAAGGTATTCGCCAGGCCCAGCATGGCCCGGGCGCGCCCCAGTAACTGCGTGCCGATATCACTCAGCTCGACCTGGGCCTGGTGGCGCCTGAACAGCGCCACCCCCAGTTCCTGTTCCAGCCCTTTGATGGCGTGGGACACCGCCGATTGGCTGATGCCGAGGCGGTGGGCGGCGCTGGTAAAGCCTTGCAGCTCGGCCACCAGGGAAAAGATTTCGAGTTGAGTCAAGGTCATGAGTAATCACTCATTTTACGATGACACTGTATTACCAGAAGAATGCACGCCTCCTCAAGCCATTGGAGCCCTATCCTGTGCATTCAAGCCCCGATCGCATCACTTATATAAAGTTGGCCGCCGTCACCATGATCTGGGGCGGCACCTTCGTGGCCGGTCGCTACCTGAGCGGGACGCTCGACCCGTTGCTGTCAGCCAGCCTGCGGTTTGCGCTGGCCAGTCTGGCATTGCTGGTATTTCTAGGATTGGCACGCATTCCGCTAGTCCGGCCAAACCCGCGCCAGCTACTGCAACTGGCGATGCTGGGTTTCTTCGGCATCTTTTTCTACAACCTGTGTTTCTTCTATGGATTGCAGTCTATCAACGCATCGCGCGCCTCATTAATCGTGGCGCTGAACCCGGCCGTGATCGGCCTGGCGTCCTGGTGGTTGTTCAAGGAGCGTCTGGGTGCCAGCAAGGTCGCGGGGATCGTGCTGTGTCTGGCGGGTGCCGCCATGGTCATCGTCAGTCGTAACCCCCAGGTATTGAGCGAAGCAACCAACACGTGGCGTGGGGATGTGCTGATCTTCGGCTGTGTAGTGGGGTGGGGCATCTACTCACTGTTTTCCCGTGGTTTGAATCAGAGCCTGGGGCCGCTGCAGACGGTCACTTGGTCGATACTGCTGGGAACGTTGATGCTTACCGTCACCACACTGATCATGGGCCGCTTTACGCTGGAGGCGATGGGCCGCGTGCATCTCGCGCAAGGACTGAGCTTGTTGTACCTCGGAGTATTGGGGTCGGCACTGGCCTATATTGGTTATTACGACGGTATCCGACGAATCGGCGCGACACGTTCCGGCGTATTTATCGCGCTTAACCCACTCACCGCCGTGATCTGTGGCGCTCTGTTGCTGGACGAACCGTTGAGCCTGCCCATGCTCACCGGCGGGGCAGTGATCCTGCTCGGCATCTACCTCTGCAACAAACCCCTTGCACGCGCCAGGGCAATGGGGATTTGATAAGAGTACGGACAAACACGGTTACGCTGTGTAGAATCGATTTACGCATACAAGAATATGGACTTGCGCTCACGCAAGCCTAAGCCGTCAGAGACTGATGACCCCATGAAGCTACTCGGCTCCCCCCTCATCTTTGGTGACTTCCTCGCCCGCAGCGTGCGAGGTCTTTCCTGTGCGCCACCCTGCAACCTCATCCTTGCTCGCCACTAATACTGTGTCTATTACAAGAATGATGAGGTGCCACCATGGCAGATCTATACGAAAACCCAATGGGCCTGATGGGCTTTGAATTCATCGAATTCGCGTCGCCGACGCCGGGCACCCTGGAGCCGATCTTCGAGATCATGGGCTTCACCAAAGTCGCGACCCACCGCTCCAAGAACGTGCACCTGTACCGCCAGGGCGAGATCAACCTGATCCTCAACAACGAACCCAACAGCATTGCCTCCTACTTCGCGGCCGAACACGGCCCGTCGGTGTGCGGCATGGCGTTCCGCGTCAAGGACTCGCAAAAAGCCTACAACCGCGCCCTGGAACTGGGTGCCCAGCCGATCCATATCGAAACCGGCCCGATGGAATTGAACCTGCCGGCGATCAAGGGCATCGGCGGTGCGCCGCTTTACCTGATCGATCGTTTTGGCGAAGGCAGCTCAATCTATGACATCGACTTCGTGTACCTCGAAGGGGTGGAGCGCAACCCGGTCGGTGCGGGCCTTAAAGTCATCGACCACCTGACCCACAACGTTTATCGCGGCCGCATGGTCTACTGGGCCAATTTCTACGAGAAACTGTTCAACTTCCGTGAGGCGCGCTATTTCGACATCAAGGGCGAATACACTGGCCTGACCTCGAAGGCCATGAGCGCGCCAGACGGCATGATCCGCATCCCGCTGAACGAGGAGTCGTCCAAGGGCGCGGGGCAGATCGAAGAGTTCCTGATGCAGTTCAACGGCGAAGGCATCCAGCACGTGGCGTTCCTCACCGACGACCTGGTCAAGACCTGGGACGCATTGAAGAAGATCGGCATGCGCTTCATGACCGCACCGCCGGACACCTATTACGAAATGCTCGAAGGCCGCCTGCCGAACCACGGCGAGCCGGTGGATCAATTGCAGGCACGCGGCATCCTGCTGGACGGCTCTTCGGTGGCAGGCGACAAGCGCCTGCTGCTGCAGATCTTCTCGGAAACCCTGATGGGCCCGGTATTCTTCGAATTCATCCAGCGCAAGGGCGATGATGGCTTTGGCGAGGGCAACTTCAAGGCGCTGTTCGAGTCCATCGAACGCGACCAGGTGCGCCGTGGTGTATTGACCGCCGACTAAACGTAAAAAGCCCGGCCGAGGGTAACCCCGGCCGGGCTTTTTATTGCCTGCGCATCAGGTTTTGCGTTGGCGCACCAAGTGTTTGAAGCCTTCGAATACCAGCACCATCACCGCCAGCCAGATCGGGATATAGGTGAACCACTCGCCACCCTTGATCCCTTCCCCCAGGATCAATGCCACACCCAACAGCAGCACAGGCTCTACATAACTGAGCAGGCCAAACAGGCTGAAGGGCAGCAAGCGGCTGGCAACGATATAGCTCACCAGCGCCGAGGCACTGATGACCCCCAGTATTGGAATCAACGTATACAGTTTCGGATGAGTGTCCATGACGGCAAAGCCTTGTTCGCCGTGCTGCACAAACCACCAGGCTACCGGCAACATCAGCGCCATATCCAGCCACAGGCCACCCAAGTGATCAGTGGCCAGGTGCTTGCGCACGACAAAATAGATCGGGTAACCGATGATCACCACCAGTGTCGCCCAGGAAATACCACCCGCCTGGAACAACTCGTTGAGCACACCGAGCGCGGCAAAAAATACCGCGATCTGCTGCAGCCGTGACAAACGTTCGCCGTAAACCAGGCGTCCGGTCAGCACCATGGTCAGCGGCAGCAGAAAGTAGCCCACCGACACATCCAGGCTGCGCCCATTCAGCGGTGCCCACATAAACAACCAGAGCTGCACGCCGAGCAAGGCTGACGAAAGCAACACACCGCCGATCAGCCGAGGTTTGGCCGTCAGAATTCTCAGCAGCTCTGCGACCCGTCGCCATTCGCCACTCACGATCATGAACACCGTCATGCACGGCACGGTCAGCAACATGCGCCAGCCGAAAATTTCCAGGCCACTCAAGGGCGTGAGCAATGATGTGAAGTAATACATCACGGCAAACAGCACCGAGGCCAAGACCGATAAAACAACACCTTTAGACACACTGTCCTCGCGAAAATCGTTGATACAAAAGATGAGGGGATTATGGAGCTTTTGGCGGGAGAGAGTTGCGCTGTTTTGGGGCGTTTTTCAGGAAAATCCTGTAGGAGCGAGCTTGCTCGCGAAGAACGTCAACGATTACGCAGCGCTACCAGGTAGCCCGTGGCGTCCTTGCGTTCTTCGCGAGCAAGCTCGCTCCTACAGGGTGGAGGGGTTATGCGCGTGGTATGCGACCGGAAACAAAGTGACCCACGTCATTGAACCCCGGCGTAGACGAATGTCCCGGCGTCACCAGTGAATCAATAAACGCCTCATCGTCCGCAGTGATCTTAACCTCCAGCGCGCCGATGTAAGCGTCCCACTGCGCCTCGGTACGCGGCCCGACAATCGCCGAGCTGACCGCCGAGTTGTTCAGTACCCAGGCAATCGCAAACTCGACAATCCCCACACCACGCCCTTGGGTGTACTGCTGGATCTGCTGGGCGATGCGCAGCGATTCCACGCGCCATTCGGTTTCCAGGATGCGTTTGTCCTGGCGCGCCGCGCGGCTGCCGGCTTCGGGGGTGACGTCCGGGGCGTATTTACCACTAAGCACGCCACGGGCCAGTGGGCTGTAAGGCACCACACCCAGGCCGTAGGCCGCTGCCGCGGTGATCTGCTCCACTTCGGCCTGGCGGTTGACGATGTTGTAAAGCGGCTGACTGATCACCGGCTTGTCGACGCCCAGGCGCTCGGCCACGCGGATCACCTCGGCGATGCGCCAACCGCGATAGTTGGACAAGCCCCAGTAGCGGATCTTGCCCTGGCGGATCAGGTCGCCAATCGCCGACACCGTCACTTCCAGCGGCGTGTTGTGGTCCTCGCGGTGCAGGTAGTAGATGTCCAGGTAGTCGGTATCGAGGCGTGTCAGGCTGGCCTCCAGCGCGTTGAAAATGCGCTTGCGGCTCAAGCCGCTGCGGTTGGGCAAACCGTCCACCGGGCCGATGCCAACCTTGGACGCCACCACCCAATCCTGGCGATTGCGCACAATGGCTTCGCCGACGATTTCCTCGGAGCGGCCGCCGGTGTAGACGTCCGCCGTGTCGATGAAATTGATGCCCTGGTCCCAGGCCTTGTCGATGATGCGCAGCGAGTCCTCGGTGTTGGTCTGTTCGCCAAACATCATGGTGCCCAGGGTCAAGGCGCTGACCTTCAACCCGGACTGGCCCAATGTGCGGTAAATCATGGATAACTCCTCAAGGCGGGAAACGTCCCCATGCAATACCAGACTCAGCCGCTCTGGGACAAGCCCTGCGCGCGTTTCTTCACCTACTCAGTAACGTCTGGCAGCGCTGCTGTAAAAAACGGTGCAGCACCTTCACCCGCTCCGACACCTGCAAGCGGTGAGGGCACATCAGGTTGAACGGCGCCGGCTCCCCTTGCCAGTCTACGAACAGGGGCACCAGGCGGCCGGCGGCGATATCGCCGATCACGTCGAGCCTGGCTTTATAGGCGATGCCGTGCCCGCCAAGCGCCCAGCGGCGGACGATTTCACCGTCATTGCTGAGGAAATCACCGGTCACTTCAACCTCCTGTAGCTGATCACCCTGGCGAAACCGCCACGTCTTGCTTACCTGGCCCTGGCGCATGTACCGCAGCGCACTGTGCGTGGACAGTTCCATCGGCTCGCGCGGTGTGCCGTGGCGCGCCAGGTAGGCGGGGCTGGCGCAAGCGACGCGATGGTGATCAGGCGCGATGGGCAGTGCCACCAGGCTGGAGTCCTGGGGCACACCGAAACGCAGGGCGATGTCCACGGTTTCGCGGAATAGATCGGCGTTACTGTCGTTCAACATCAATTGCAGGCGGATATTCGGATGTTCAGCCCTGAATTCATCCAGCCAGCCCAGCACCACATTGCGCCCGAAATCCGACGGTGCAGCCAGTTGCAGCAACCCACTCAAGCCCTGGCTCTGCTGTTTGAGCGCTTGTTCGCCTTCGCTCAACGCCGCCAGTGCCACGCGCACGCTGTCGAGGTAACGCCGGCCTTCCTCGGTCAGGCGCATGCTGCGCGTCGAGCGTGCCAGCAAGCGGATACCCAGGCGGGTTTCCAGGCGTTTGAGGGCGATGCTCGCTGCTGCTGGGGTCAGGCCCAGGCCACGGGCGGCGGCGGACAGGCTCCCGGTATCGGCGGTGCGCACGAAGACTTCAAGGTCGAGGATCGAACTCATTTGTAAAAATCCTTTAAAGATCTTGTCGTTTTACCGGGATTTTTCGCGGATTGCCAAGCTGGGAAGATAAACGCTCACTTTTTCAAACAGGACTCTTCCCCATGACTTATTCCCTCAACGGCAAAACCGTCATCGTGATCGGCGGCAGCAGCGGCATCGGTGCCGCCGTGGCCAAGGCCGCTGCTGCGCGGGGTGCGCAGGTGGTGCTGGCTGGGCGGCGACTGGTGAGCGGCGTCGATAACGGCCTGCGCAGCGAGCCCGTCGACGTCACGGATGCGGCCTCCCTGCAACGCCTGTTCGAAGCTGTCGGGCACTTTGACCACTTGGTCTACACCTCGGGGCCAAGCGTGCGCGCCAAAACCCTGATCGAAACCGACCTGGTCGAAGCCCAGCAGAACTTCAACGTGAAACTGTGGGGCTCACTGCGGGCGATCCAGTTGGCGCTGCCATTTTTGAACGAGCACGGCAGTATCAGCCTGACTTCTGGGCAACTGGGGCGTAAATCCGTGGCGGGGCAGTTCATCAAGACGGGCATCAATGCCGCGATCGAAGCGCTGGTCAAGCAATTGGCCAAGGAACTGGCGCCGCGTCGGGTCAATGCGATCAGCCCTGGCGTGATTGATACACCGGCCTATGCGGGGCTTGCAGAAGATCAGCGCTTGGCGATGTTTGCCAAGGCCGGTGGCGCGCTGCCGGTGGGGCGAGTGGGGCGGGCGGAGGAGGTTGCGGCGGGGTATGTGCTGGCCATGGAAAATGGCTTTATGACCGGCGCCGTCATTGATATCGACGGCGGCGGTCTGCTCTGACTACAGGAGCGGTTTAAGCCTTCAGGGTTCGCGTCATTCGCAGCGCCAACACACTGCCGGCAACGATCACCGCTGCCAGCAGGTACAGCGCCACATCCGTGGACCCGGTGGCATCCTTCACAAAGCCGACGATATACGGGCTGAGGAAGCCGGCCATCTGGCCCATGGAGTTGATCAACGCCAGCCCACCTGCTGCCGCGCCGGCACTGAGCATGGCGGTGGGCACTGGCCAGAACATCGGCAGGCCGGTGAGGGCGCCCATGGTGGCGATGGTCAGGCCGAGAATGGCGATGGCCGGGGTGGTGGCGAAGTTCACCGCGATCACCAGCCCGACAGCGCCCATCAACATCGGCACCACCAAGTGCCAGCGACGCTCCTTGCGCAAGTCGGCGGAGCGGCCTACCAGCAACATAAACACTGCCGCCAGCAGGTAAGGGATCGCACTCAACCAGCCGATCACCAGATTATCGCTGAAACCCAGGTTCTTGATGATCGACGGCAACCAGAAGTTGATCGCATACACGCCGCTCTGGATGCAGAAGTAGATCAGGCCGAACGCCCAGATCGCCGGGTTCTTGAACACTTCCGCCAGGGAGTCGGTGGTGGTCTTTGGCTTGTTCGCCAGGTCGGTGGCCTGATCGGCTTCCAACACCGCACGTTCGTGGGGCTTGAGCCACTTGGCGTTGGCAAAGCTGTCGCTGAGCAGAAAGTAGGCGAGGGCGCCCAGCACGACAGTCGGGATGCCTTGCAGCAGGAACATCCACTGCCAGCCCGCGAGGCCACCTTGGCCAGCGGCGAAGTGGTTGAGGATCCAGCCGGAGAACGGGCTGCCGAGCAAGCCGGAAACCGGGATCGCTGACATGAACAGTGCCATGATCCGCCCACGGCGGAAGGTCGGGAACCATTGCGAGAGATACAGCACCACGCCGGGGAAGAAGCCCGCTTCGGCGGCACCGGTAAACAGGCGCAAGGTGTAGAAATGCGTCGGCGTGGTAACGAACAGCAGGCAGGTGGACAGCGTGCCCCAGACGATCATCATCAACGCGATCCAGCGCCGTGGACCGAACTTGGTCAACGCCAGGTTGCTCGGTACGCCGCACAGCACGTAGCCGATGAAGAAGATCCCGGCGCCGAGGCCGTACACGGTTTCGCTGAATTTCAACGCATCGAGCATCTGCAACTTGGCAAAGCCAACGTTTACCCGGTCGAGGTAGTTGAACAGATAGCAGATGAAAATGAAGGGGATCAGGCGCAGGGTAATGCGCTTGTAGATGGCGTTTTTATCGTCATCGGTGGCCAGTGGGGTCGTGGCGCTCTGTGACATGGCAGTCTCTCTTTATTATGATTTTTCGCGATGCGAGGGTAACGTTGATCGCCCACTGAGTCTCGGCCACCTGGCAGGCTGCTGTCTTTGTGCTTGCGCACAGCGAACCCGGCTTTGCGCTGTGCCTATGAACAACCCCGCTTTTTAAGGAATTTAGCCCCATGTTCGAGCTGGATCATGACCTGGCGCAGGATATCGTCGATCGAACCATGGCGATCCTGCCTTACAACGTCAATGTCATGGACAGCCAGGGCCTGATCCTCGGCAGTGGTGAGCCCGAGCGTATCAACACCCGCCATGAAGGCGCGCAACTGGTGCTCGCCAACGGTCGCGTGGTGGAAATCGACGGCCAGACCGCCAAGCACCTCAAGGGCGTGCTGCCGGGCATCAACTTGCCGTTGCTGCATGACGGGCGCCTGATCGGTGTGCTCGGCATCACCGGCGAACCGGAAGGCCTGCGCACCTACGCTGAACTGGTGCGCATGACCGCCGAAATGCTGGTCAGCCATCGTCACCAGCAGGCCGAGCAACAATGGCGGCGTCAGCGCTGTGATGATCTTCTGGCCTTGCTGCTCGCTGAAAGCGGCGATTCACCGCGCCTGGTGGACGAAGCCCAGCAACTGGGGCTCAAGCCGCAGCTGCCGCGCACGCCGTACCTGTTTGAACTGGGCGCGGGGCAATCGGCGGAAGCGCTGAGTGCGTGGCTTGCCTCGCGTTATCCGGACAGCTGGTGCGTCAGCTCGGCGCAATACTCATTGCTGTGGTGCCGGCCGGCATCTGTGCAGGTCGACAACCCGCGCTTGCTGGAAAAACTTGACGGCCTCGGTTGGAACATCCTGCGCGTTGCCGTGGGTGGGCAAGCGGACGGTCTGGCGGGGCTGCGCCGTTGCTATCGGCGTGTCGGTGATCTGCTTGCCTATGGTCGTGATGTGTTGCCGCAGTCGCGCCTGCTGACCCTCAATCGCTATCGCTTGCCCGTTATGCTCTGGCGCCATCGCAATGACGACGCGCTCGATGAACTGCTCAACCCGCTGCGTAAAGTGCTGGCCAAGGACAGCAATGGTCAGTTGCAGGCGACGCTGCGCAGTTGGTGTGAACATGACGGGCAAAGCCAGGCCTGTGCGGACGCCTTGGGTATTCACCGCAACAGCCTGCGTTACCGCATGGAGCGCATTGCCGAACTCAGTGGCGTCGACCCACTGACCCTGGACGGCATGCTCGCCCTCTACCTGGGCGTACAGCTACTGCCCCAGGCTTTGTCGGAATGAACAACAAAGCGCCGCCGCACTTGTGCATCTGACCGGCGTCAGCAGCCCTGCCAACTGGCAGCATGGGCATCATAAAAACCGGAGAAAGCCCATGAAAATCATCATCGCCCCCGACTCGTTCAAGGACAGCCTGAGTGCCGAAGGCGTCGCCCAGGCCATTGCCGAAGGGTTGGCCCAGGTTTGGCCGGATGCACAGTTGATCCAGTGCCCGATGGCGGATGGCGGTGAAGGCACGGTGGATTCGGTGCTGGCAGCCTGCAATGGCGAGTTGCGTCACCACAGTGTACGCGGCCCGCTTGGCGCAGCCGTCGACGCACATTGGGGCTGGTTGGCCGACAGCCACACCGCAATCATCGAAATGGCTGAAGCCAGCGGTTTGCAGTTAGTCCCGCCGGGCCAGCGCGACGCTTGCAAGACCACCACCTATGGCACCGGCGAACTGATCCGCGCCGCTCTGGATGCTGGCGCCCAGCGCATCATCCTGGCGATTGGCGGCAGTGCCACCAACGATGGCGGCGCAGGCGCGATGCAGGCGCTCGGCGCGCAACTGTTCGACGCCGAACATCAAGCGCTACCAACTGGCGGCCTGGCCCTGGCCCGCCTGGCGCAGATCAGCCTTGAACACCTGGACCCACGCCTGGCCCAGGTCCGCTTTGAAATCGCCGCCGACGTCAACAACCCGCTGTGCGGCCCCCACGGTGCGTCGGCGATATTCGGCCCGCAAAAAGGCGCAAATCCCGAGCAAGTCCAACTGCTGGACGCCGCCCTCGGACACTTCGCCGACCACTGCGCGAAGGTGCTGCCTAAAGATGTACGCGACGAACCGGGCAGCGGCGCTGCGGGTGGGCTGGGCTTTGCCGCCAAGGCCTTCCTGGGCGCGCAATTTCGCGCCGGTGTCGAGGTAGTGGCCGAACTGGTGGGCTTGGACGCAGCCGTGCGCGGCGCCGACCTGGTGATCACCGGTGAAGGCCGCTTCGATGCCCAGACCCTGCGCGGTAAAACCCCGTTCGGCGTGGCGCGCATCGCCCAGCAACACAACGTGCCAGTCATTGTGATTGCCGGCACGCTGGGCGAGGGCTATGAGCAGATGTACGCCCACGGCGTGGACGCAGCGTTTGCCTTGCCTTCCGGGCCGATGAGCCTGGAACAGGCGTGCAGCGAGGCGCCGCGCCTGCTTCGTGAGCGGGCCTCGGACATTGCGCGTGTGTGGCGACTGGCATCGTCCAAAGGCTAGTCAAGCATCTCGCTTGCCAGATGGTCGATCCACTGCTTCTGAAACGCCAGCAGCGCGGCCTTGGGCTGCTGCAGCTCGACCAGTGCGAGCATCGGATCGTCCACCGCCGTGCGCACGCCCGACAACTCTTCCAGCGTCGCCAAGCCGCAAAACGGTACATAGGCTTCGCTGTAGCCGCCTTCGTGCACCAGCACCAGCCGCCCCTGGCACAGGCGTTCGGCCGCCAGGCGCACGCAGCGAGTCATCAGGCGGAAGGATTCGCTGTGCAGCAACATGCGCGCCAGCGGGTCGACGGCGTTGGCGTCAAAGCCACAGGCGACAATGATCAGTTCCGGCTGGAAACGCTCCAATGCCGGGACCACGATCCGGGTCATCGCGTGAAGGTAGGCGTCGTGGCCGCTGCCGGGTGGCAAGGGGATATTGATATTCGCCCCCAGCCCGGCGCCACTGCCACGGTCCTGCTCGCCGCTGTAACCGGGCGGATAG
This sequence comes from Pseudomonas sp. NS1(2017), assembly GCF_002269425.1. NCBI lineage: Bacteria > Pseudomonadati > Pseudomonadota > Gammaproteobacteria > Pseudomonadales > Pseudomonadaceae > Pseudomonas > Pseudomonas sp. NS1(2017). The sequence continues at coordinate 4,889,746 of NZ_CP022960.1, read as the reverse complement.
CAACCGTCCTGATGCAGTGAGATCGTCAGCACATCCGCACGCGCCTCGAAGATCGATTGGGTGCCGTTGCCATGGTGCACATCCCAGTCGATTACCGCGACCTTGCCCAGGCCGTTGCGCGCCTTGGCCGCTTCGATGGCAATGGCAATGTTGGCCAGGAAGCAGAAACCCATGGCGCTGTCCGCCAGGCAGTGATGGCCTGGTGGGCGTGACAATGAGTAGGCGTTATCCGCCAGCCCCTTGAGCACGGCGTCGACGGCGGCCATCGTCAGGCCGGCCGAAAGCCGGGCGATTTCGTAGCTGCCCGGGCCTATCGGCGCCTGCGGCCCGAGGTCGCCACCGCCGGCATCGCTTAACGCCTTGAAACGCTGCAGGTACGCATGGCCGTGGACGCGCAGCAAGTCGGCTTCGCTCGCTGGCGCAGCGCTGTGCATGTGCAGGTGATGCCCCAACCCGGACACATCCAGCAGGCTTTTCATGCGCCGCTTGGTTTCGGGGGATTCGGCATGCCCGCTGCCGGCCGGTGGCTGTACCCAACCGCCCACGGGCAAGGTCAATGCATGGGCGCTGGCGCTGTGCCAAAGGCTCATTTCATCAAAGAAAAACGCGGTGGTTCGGTTCATACAGGCTCCATTTCAACGACAGGTCCAGGACGGCTGGCAAGAATCAATACCAGCGACAGCAGGGTGATCACGGCGCCACCGACCAACAGTACGGCGAAGCCGCCGCTGGCCTCGATCAACCGGCCGGCTATCGCCGGACCGATGGCCAGGCCACCGCCAATCACCAGGTTCGACGCGTTCATCAACTTGCCGCTGTGATCAAGGTCGGCCAGGCAAGCGAGGATCAGCGGCAAGATAAAAGTCCAGGCGAATTTGAACAGCAGCGCTGCCAGGGCAAAGCGCACCAGTGTGGGCTGGCCCAGCAGGAGCAGCACCGCCGCCGCCATTAACGCGTAGCCCGCCAGCAGCAATGACAGGCGCGGCAGGCGGGCGCCGATCAGTGACGCGCAGGCTGCGCCGGCGATGCCCATGACGGTCGCAATCGCTAGTATCTCGCCACTGTGTTGCGCGGAAATCCCGGCGCTGGCGCCGAGGGCACCGATAAACGTCCAGACCCCACCAAGGCTGATGTAAAAAGCCAGCACCGCAGCGACACCGAGCACGGCTTTCACCCGTGTGCCAGTCACTGCCGTCCTGATGGCCTGTGGCGCGGCGTGCGCGCAAGGAAAACCGCGTACCAGCGGCAGCAGCAGCGCCATCATTCCCGCCAGGATCAGGTAGCCGCTCTGCAGTCCATAACGTTCGAATAAACCTGGTAATACCGCGAGGCCCACGGCACCGACGATTAGCTGCCCCATCACCCACAACCCGTAGACACGGCTGGGGTTGGCGGTGGTAGCCGCGCTGGCCAGGCAGATGATCATCAACGAACCGCCCGCCAACGCACTGAACAAGCGCAGGATCAGCAACTGGGCGTAGGTGTCGGCCAGCGTCGACAGCAGGTTGGCGGCAATGAACAGCACGGCCGCGGCCAAGGCTGCCACTCGCCAGTTCACGCAGCGCAGCCACCAGAAGGCCGGCAGGGTCGCCAGGCTCATTGCGCCCAGTTCAATGGAAAACAAGTCGCCGATCTGCGCCGGGCTCAGTTGCCATTGGACGGCCAGTTGCGCGGCCACGGCAGGGGCGGTCATCAGGATGGTCGGCGTGATCGCGGCAAACAGCACGATAGCCGTCAGCCGCTGCCAGGGTGTAGGGGAGGAGTCGTGCATAGTCAAGCTCCAAGGCAGAGGTCAGAACACATGGACCAGGCGCAACAACGCGTCGGTTCCTGCGTAACCGTTGGTGGTGGCGACGTTTTGCGAGAGGCTGAACATCACTTGGTTTTGCTTATCGAGCCAATGCCCGACCTCGAACCCGACCTGGGTGTAGCGCTTGCGGGTGTCGTCGATCGACCGATTGTTGATGCGCAATGCGCCGCCCGTGGCCTGGATCAGGCGCAGTGCGCCATAGGTGGCGGGCGTGAAGTCGTAGGAGGCAAAGGCTTGCAGGCGATACAACGGGTCTTGCTTGAGCTCGCTGCCAAAATAATCGTCATTCTTGCCGTACAGCTGGGCTTCGAGGTTGGCTTCCAGCACCCAGTTCTCACCGATGCCCTGGGTGTAGTTGTAGACAAAGGTCGCGCCCCAGCGATTGGCACCGGGGGATACATCGGGGTTTGTGCTGTGGTATTCGCCCACCGGCAGGGTGATCAGGCTTAACAGGCCGCTGTAAGTGCGCGACGTCGGATCGTTGATGAAGAACAGCGTGCCACCCACTTGAGGATCGCCAAACCCGCTTTCGCCGGTGCGCCGGCTCGCCCCTGGCAGGCGCGCATCAATGTCGGCAAAAGGCAGGATCAATTGTGGGGTGCACAGCGTGCCGCACGCGTCGGTGAAATACACCTGGCGGTAGGCCATGGCATTGACCTTGAGCTCGGCCTTGCCCGTGCTGTCGGCCGGGCCACGGAAGTCTTGGGCGCGCGTGGCCGGCAGGTACAACACGCCGAGGCTGGTGCCGGACGGTGCGCCGAAAAAATCGCGGGCGTTAAGGTCGGCGGCCTGGCTGTCGAGGCACAGCAGCGTGCCCCCCAGCAGCAGCGGTAGATGACGCAGATGGGTGTAGGTCATGGCAAGGCGTCTCTTGTTATGGTGCAGCTGAAAACGGGCAAAAGCTGCCCGTGACCGTCAAGACGACGGTGTTAGAGCCACTGGGAAAAGCGCGGTGGGTCAGTCGGGCGGGGCGTGCATCAAGTGCGCGATATGCGCTTTGTCCTTGACCCCGAGCTTGCTGTAGATGGCGCGCAGGTGATGGCGCACCGTATTGGGCGACAAGCCCAGGTCACGGGCGACTTCCTTGTAGGTCTTGCCCTCGCCAAAGCCTTGGGCGACGTCGTTTTCCCGCGGGCTGAGCTGGTGCAGCACACGCTGGCCCCGTGCCGCGAGCAACCATTGATCACCCACCCCCCAGACCTGGAGATGGATGTGCTTGCCTTCATAGCCACGCTCGTCCACGGGCACGGGTAACGTCGGGCCACTCCAGCCCGGCCATTCACTGAGCAACAAATCGACAAAGCCGCGCTCGGTACATTGCAACACTCCCCGTGCATCGCAGACCGCCAGCGCCAGGTTTCGCGGGTGGGTCAGGGTTTCACGCATGGCCACCAGCGTGCGGATCTGGTTCGCCGACACGGGCGCCACCAGATGCAGCATCAGGTTGTCGAGCAGCAGGCAGTCTTGCGCGGTAAACCCCGGGGCCCCGGGCTTGCGGTACAGGGTCAAGTGATCACTGAGGCAGGTGTGTGGGGCTATATGGATTACGCACAACAACTGACCGATTCCATGACGCTCTGCCAGCCAATTCAAACCCGCACCGTTGCCGGGGTCGCGCATGTCAACGATCACAGCCTGCCCGGGCGTTGCATGGGTACGGCCGAAGGTCACATCCAGATGGCGAATCGACTGCCAGTCGGTCAGATAACCAGGCGGCAGTTGATACAGGCAACTGCTGTGTTCTTCCGGCAGGTTATCGATCACCGCAGAGCGCCCCCACCAGGCGCAGTCGAAAGGCAATAACTGGCTGATACGCGCCAGGGCTTGCGGTTGGAAACGTTCGATCTCCTGGTGCTGGGCCAGTCGCTGCAGATCCAGGATCAACGTGCTGAAGGCCTGCAACAGACTTGTGGGTTCAAGACGGCGCATGAGCGTTCCTCTGTGGGACTTTCTTATTGTTGTGGTCACAGGGTTAGAGGCCGGTCGCAGGGCCCGGCCCAAGTATCGGTGCAGTAGAGGCTGGCCGCTATCGTTCAGATGCAGGATGCAGCCGATTGATAGGTGGGACGTTTCCGGGGTCGTCAGCGCGATGCTATTCCTCCTACACTGGCCGGCCACTTGTCTTTCAAAGGATGAAACACGATGCACACACCTGAACCCCATATCGTGATCCAGCGCTTCACCGAGGCCCACCTTGAAGGCGTCGCCGCGCTCTATAACGAACCGGCCGTGTGCCGTCAGGTGCTACAAATGCCTTTCCAGTCGGTCGAGGCGTGGCGTAACAAGCTGGTGCAGGACAACGAGCGACGGTTGCAGCTAGTGGCTGTGCACGGCGGTGAAGTGATCGGCCAGCTCGGACTGGAACAGTACCTGCGGGTACGCCAGGCACATGTCGGTTCATTCGGCATGGGCGTGGCGACCGCGTGGCAAGGCAAAGGGGTGGGCTCGCGTTTGTTGACGGCGGCGCTGGACGTGGCCGATAACTGGATGAACCTGCGCCGTGTGGAACTCACGGTGTACGCCGACAACGAAGCGGCACAGAGGCTGTACCGCAAGTTCGGCTTTGAGGTCGAAGGCGTGTTGCGCGATTACGCCCTGCGTGACGGCCAGTTGGTCGACACCGTCAGCATGGCGCGCCTGCGCCAGTCGGCTTAGCCCAGGGCAAACGCCACCGCAGCCTGCGCATGCAGCTCGGTAGTGTCCAGCAACGGCAGGTCGCTGTGCTCGGGCTTGATCAACAGGCTGATTTCCGTGCAACCGAGGATGATCGCCTGGGCGCCGCGTGCGGCCAGGGACTCGATCACGCCTTGGTAGACCTTGCGTGACGCATCGCTGATCACGCCGACACACAATTCCTCGTAGATGATCCGGTGCACGGACTGGCGCTCGTCCGCCTCGGGCACCAGCACGGTCAAGCCCTGGGCCGCCAGGCGCGACTTGAGGAAATCCTGCTCCATGGTAAACGCAGTACCGAGCAGGCCGACGGTCAGCGTGCCGGCTTCCACGGCCGCCGCACCCGCGGCATCAGCGATGTGCAGGAACGGAATCGACACCGCCGCTTCAATGCGCGGCGCCACCAAGTGCATGGTATTGGTACACAGCACCACACACTCGGCGCCACCGGCTTGCAGACGGCGCGCGGCATCTTCGAGGATCAGCGCGGTGTCATCCCAACGGCCGGCGTGCTGGGCCTGTTCCACCGGGCCGAAATCCACGCTGTACATCAACAGTTGCGCCGAGCGCAGCGGGCCGAGCTGGTCGCGCACGCGCTGGTTGATGATGCGGTAATACTCGGCGCTGGACTCCCAGCTCATGCCGCCGATAAGGCCGATGGTGCGCATGCGATGCTCCTGACAAGGAAAGTCGCTTCACCTTACCCATCGGCCAGGGATTAGTCATACGCAGTTGGCCGCGAAATGACCGGTGCAGTTTCACATGTCCAGGTTGACCCAACCCGGCTTGGCTTCCTCCGGCGCCACCGCGTTGATCCGCTTGCCAGTCGCTTGCTCCACGCGCCGCGCCACCTCCGGGTCATCGGCAAAGGGCATCAGGCTTGCGTCGTCCAGGCTTTGGTTCGACTGCCCGCGCAGGCAATACTCCACCGCGCCGTACAGGCACACCACCATCAGCAGGCCCCACATTTCAGGCGATCCGCGCATCGAGCTGCGCCATTTTCAAGTCCGCGACGCGCACAGTACGCCAGGTGTTGTAGGCCATCAGCACCATCCCCGTAAGAAAGAACACCCCCCCGGCAAACCGCACCACAAACCCCGGGTGACTGGCCTGCAAGGCTTCGACAAACGAATAGGTGAGGGTGCCGTCATCGTTGACCGCCCGCCACATCAGGCCTTGGGTAATGCCGTTGACCCACATCGACGCGATGTACAGCACAGTGCCGATAGTCGCGAGCCAGAAGTGCAGGTTGATCAGCGGCACGCTGTGCATCTGCTCGCGCCCGAACACTTTGGGGATCATGTGGTACAGCGAGCCAAACGTGATCATCGCCACCCAACCCAGGGCGCCGGCGTGTACGTGGCCGATGGTCCAGTCGGTGTAATGGGAGAGGGCGTTGACGGTCTTGATCGCCATCATCGGCCCCTCGAACGTCGACATCCCGTAGAACGCCAGGGACAGCACCAGGAACCGCAGGATCGGGTCCGTGCGCAACTTATGCCAGGCGCCGGACAAGGTCATCATGCCGTTGATCATCCCGCCCCAGCTCGGTGCCAGCAGAATCAGCGACATGGCCATGCCCAATGACTGCGCCCAATCCGGCAGGGCGGTGTAGTGCAGGTGATGTGGGCCGGCCCAGATATACAGGGTGATCAACGCCCAGAAGTGCACGATGGACAGGCGGTAGGAGTACACCGGGCGTCCGACTTGTTTCGGCACGAAGTAGTACATCATCCCCAAAAAGCCGGTAGTCAGGAAAAAACCTACCGCGTTGTGCCCGTACCACCACTGCACCATGGCATCGGTGGCCCCGGAATACACCGGGTACGACTTGAACCAATCCACCGGAATCGCCAGGTGATTGACCACATGCAACATGGCGATCACCAGGATAAAGGCGCCGAAAAACCAGTTACCCACGTAAATGTGTTGGGTTTTGCGCCGTACCACGGTGGTGAAAAACACAATGGCATAGGCCACCCACACCACGGCCATCCACACCGCGCCGGAGAACTCGATCTCGGCGTATTCCTTGGTGGTGGTGTAGCCCAGCGGCAAGCTGATCAGCATGATCACGATCACCGACTGCCAGCCCCAGAAGGTGAACGCCGCGAGGCCATCGGAAAACAGCCGCACCTGGCAGGTGCGCTGCACCGCGTAATAGCTGGCGGCAAACTGCGCGCTGCCGGCAAAACCGAAGATCACCAGGCTGGTGTGCAAGGGCCGCAAGCGGCCAAAGGTGGTCCATGGCAAGTCCAGGTTCATTTCCGGCCACACCAGTTGCGAGGCGATCCACACGCCCATGGCCATGCCCACCACACCCCAGACGATGGTGGCGATTACGAATTGGCGGACGACTTTATAGTTATAGGCCTGCCCGATTGTTGCTGTGCTCATGCTCAGTCCTCCCACGGTTCCAAGTGGCGGCACTGTAGGAAGCGTGGGCAAAACAAAACAGGCTCAGAAAAACCTCATTGTTGCGGATCAGTTTTAAGCCGTACGTTGAGCGACTGCATCTGCCATGATCAGGCTTCGCAACCTGGCTCACCCAAGGAGATCCGCAATGGACGATGTACAACAACTGGGCGAGATGCTTCGTCATTACGCCGACAGCGAAGCGCATAAAAAACAGCAATTCGATCTGCAATCAGCCCGTTGGGCGCAAAAGCTCGATGAGTTGTTCGGCCAGATCGAGCAGTGGCTTGAGCCGGTAAAGACGATCGGGTTGCTGGAGGTGCATCGTGAAGCCTATGTCGCCAGCGGCCCCAGCGTGCCGGTGGAGACATCGACGTTCAAGACCGAGAAACTGACGGTGCAGATCACCGGCAAACCGGTGGAGTTCGTGCCGGACGTGATGGGTGTGGGCGGATTGATCTCCGTGTCGGTCATGGGCTTGACTGCTGCGCGGCACGGCAGCGTTTCGCTGGTGCTGCCTGCGGATAAAAACGATTGGCTGTGGAAGAAGACCAATGGCCTGAAAGACCCGGACACCTTTGGTTTCGACGCGAATTTCCTGGCGTCGCAGTTGCAGAGCCTGATTCCACGCGAGCGCATTTGAAACACACCTGTAGGAGCCGGCTTGCCGGCGAAAAATGCAAGGACGCCGCCGTTATCCTGATTTCTCGCGTTATCGTTGACGGCCATCGCCGGCAAGCCGGCTCCTACAGGGCTGGGTCGCTTGGGTTGAGCGCTTTCCAATCCTGCATCACCTTCTGCGCCTTGGGCTCGTGTCCGTTTTCCAGGTAATACTGGATCAACGACAACCGCGCATTGCGGTTATACGGTTGGCGCTTGAGCAGGTCTTCCAATTGCTGGCAGGCTTCGTCGACATGGCCACTGTCATGCAACGCCACCGCCAATACAAAAGCGAACTGACCGTTGGCAGGCTCCAGGCGGGCGGCGTTGCGCAGATGGGGCATGGCTTTTGCCGTGTCGCCCGCGCGGATCAGCATCAAGCCTTGGGTGTGCTGTAACAGCGCGGCGTCTGGGTGCCTGGCCAACTCATCAGCAATCAGGCTGCGTGCTTCTGGCGTGCGGCCGTTAGCTTCCAACCACTGCGCCAGGGTGACCAGCGCCGGGAAGAAGTCCGGATCGCGCAGCAGGGCCGTGCGCAATTGCGCTTCCACTTTGTCGCCACGGCCGCTGGCCTGGTAGAGCATCGCCAGGTTGAGGTTGGCTTCGGCGCGTTCCAGCAGGCTTGATTGGACCTGTTCGTATTCAGCGATGGCGCTGTCCCAGGCGGGCCCTTGGCCGGGCACGCTCAACAGGTCCCGCGCGGCAATGATCCGCACGGCGCGCACGGGATCACGGAGCAAGGGCGTGTAGAGGGTGACGCGTTCCGCTGGCGGCAGCAGGGCGCTGACGGCACGCACTGCACTTTCGCGCACTTGCGGGGCAGGGTGAGTGAGATCCTTGGTCGCCAGTTTCAACGCCTGTTCACTCGGATAGTTGGGCAGTTCCACCAGCAACGTCGCGCGTTGGATCGCCGGCAGATTGCTGCGAGCCAACTGCTCATACAGCGCCTGGGCCGCACCGGCTTGGCCACCGCGAATCAACACCATGCTCTCGGCGTAAGTCGGCGCTTTCAGCACGTCCCGTGCCCCGGCCGGAATGCTGAAGCTGTGGTCATGGCGCAAGTCATTACCCATGTAGACCTTGCCCGGCATGTGGCAGTCGACGCAGAACGAACCCGGCTTACCGGTGTGTTCAGGAGAATCATAGTTTTTGGCCTGTAGCCCACGGCCATCCACCGTGGTAATCGGGGTTTTGCCTGCGGTGTTGTGGCATTGCAGGCACACCGCATTGCCCGGCGCCTTGAGCTCATTGCTGTGGGGGTTGTGGCAGTTGCTGCAACGCACGCCTTTTTCGGCCATTTTGCTTTGGGCGAAGGAGCCGTGTTCAAACACCTCATCCTTGATCTTGCCGTCCAGGGCATACAGCTCGCGGGTCAGCACGCTGGGCAGGTAGTCGTCCATCAGGCGTTTGCCTACGGTAAAGCCATCGCCCAGGGGCGCGCGCCGTGCGTGGCAGCGCGCGCAGGTTTCCAGTTCGACGGTGGCGTCCTTGTCTTTGAGGTCCACGGCAAAGCCTGCGTGCAGCAGGTCGCCTTTTTTCGCCGCCCATTGCAGGTGGTTGGAGGCCGGGCCATGGCACGCCTGGCAACCGACACCGAGGCTGTTCCATTGGCTGTCGAAAGTGTTGTTCTGCGCATCGAAGTTGCGCTTGTAGCCGGTGGTGTGGCATTCCACGCACATGAAGTTGGCGTTCTGGCTGGGTTTGCTCCAGTGCAGCGGGTTCTTGAAGTTCACGCCCTGGCCGGGATACAGGTGAAACCAGCGGTTCTGTTGGGTATCCCAAGCCACGCCGAGGGCTTGCAGGCGACCGCCGCCGACGTCGATCAGGTACTGCTGTAACGGCGCGATGCCAAAGGTGTAGGCCACCTTGAAATCGGCCACTTGGCCGTCGCTGCCGGGCGTATTGACCCAAAATTCATCGCCCCGGCGAAAGAACCGCGTGGTTTCGCCTTCACCGGTAAAGCTCGCGTCGTTGAAGTCCGCCGGTACGGTCTGCGGTGTGGCCAGCTGCATCGCCAGTTGATGGTGTGAGCCCTGCCAATCCTTGACCTGGGCTTGATGGCAGCCCTGGCACTGCTGCTCATCGACCATAGTTGCCGGGGGCATGATGACCGGCTTGGCGACCACCACCGGCGCCGGCAACCGAGGCGTACTGGCCTGCAGGAAGAACCAGATCCCGGCCATGGCCAACAACAGCAACACAATCAAAACGGGGTACAGGTAGCGACGGGGTGAATCACGGTGGGGCGCGGCGTGTTCTTTTTTGGGCTTGGGCATTCCGACTTCCGTTGTCTTGATGCGTGGACGCTCTATTGGCGCGCTTAAGCTCTGTGCAGCTTTGACGCTGAGGGGAGGTCTGTCAAACAGGTCGCACAAATGAGGTTAATTCCCCAGGATTGGCTATACCTACAGCTCACTGTTTCGATGATGATCGCCAGGGAGTTCAATGATGAAACTAAGGCTAATGATCAGCACGCTGTGTGTGGCGTCGGTCGCCATGGCAGGTTGTGCCAGCAAGGTCACTTCACCGGATGAGTATTCCGGCTTTCTCTCGGACTACAGCCAGCTCAAGCAAGCCCAGTCGCCTTCGGGAGCCGAGGTGATGCGCTGGGTCGATCCCAAGCTGGATCTCAGCCGCTATCACGCGGTGTTCGTCGAACCGACCCAGTTCTACCCCAAGCCCCAGGCCACGGCGAAAATCCCGGAAAGCACCCTGAACGGCATCAACACCTATTACAACCAGGCGCTCAAGCGTGAGTTGGAGAAATCCCTGCCGCTGGCCAATGCGCCCGGGCCGGGTGTCATCGTCGTGCGGGCGGCGATCACCGCCGTGAGCAGCAAGACCGAAGGCCTCGCCCCGTATGAATACATCCCCGTAGCGCTGGTCGTCGCGACGGTCAGCACCGCGTCCGGCCATCGTGACCAGGAAACCACCTTGGGCACCGAGGCGCAGTTCCTCGACGGCGCCAACGGCAAGGTGATCGCTCAGGTGGTGCGCAAAGGCACTGGCAAGCCGCTGGCCAATGAGTCCCAGGTGATGAAGGCCGACGATGTGAAAGGCGTGATCGACGGTTGGGCGTCGGACCTGCATCAGTCATACGTCAAGCTCAAACACTAGAAAGTCCTTAAGGGGTGAGGGCCTACGCGCCCTCACCACCGCTTCACTGACCGCCAAACCAACGGAAATAGGGATTGGCGCCGTCCCCGCGTATGACCTCTCGCATATCCCGCCCCCAGGCATCCCGGTCGCCGTCGTAGGCATGCAGGCTGGCGCGGTAGAACTGCATCAGGCGTTGTTGCTCGGCAGCCAGTGTGCGAGCGAAAGTCTCATCCGCATTGATCAGCGGCACGGGCACCCGCAGATCGAGCAAGGCCGGCAGTACACGGGTGATTTCCTTGCTGCGCACCCAGGGCGCGTATTCGATACGCGGTTGATCGTCGGTGACCGGTAATGCATCTGCGGCAAACCGCTCAAGGCCCTGGCGATCGGTGACCCAGGTCGCCAGCAAGGTCGCCGCCGAGTCGATACCAACGTCTGCCAAGGCGCCGCTTACGCCAGGCTGCTCGAAGCGCTGACGAATGCGTTCGGCATCCAGGCTTATTGGCTCAAGGGAACCCACCAGCAGCATCTCGTGGAACTCGCTGGTCCACAGCGACACGTACGGGAACACGTTGAGGAAGCTGCGCACCAAGGCACGGGAGTCGTCGATGTTTTGCGTCGGCAGCGGTAACCATTGCGCGAGCAAGCCGTTTTTTTCCAGGCGCGAGGCCGCCAGTTGATAGAAGTCCTGGGAATACAGGTTCACCACGCCAGCAGCGGAGGGCGGTGGGGGTTCCAGGGTGATCAGGTCGTAGGTTTGCGGGTTGCGCAGAAGTTCCTGGCGACCATCGCGCAAGCGCAGTTCGATGCCGGGATCGCTGGCGGCATTGAAGTTGCCTTTTAACAAGGGCGCGGCCTGTACCACCGCTGGCAACAGTTCAGCGACCACCCGATGTTCCAGGCCTGGATAGCGCAATAATGCGCCCGCCGTGATGCCAGTGCCAAAGCCGATCACCAGTGCGGACTTGGGTTCGGCGTTGTGAATCAGCAGCGGCAACAGCGCCTGGATTCGCATATAACGCAGCGACGGCATGGCATCGCCCGTGTTGGAGACGCCCTGAATATACAGCCGCTGAAAGGCCCGCACGCCCTGGCCTTGGGTGACCACCGCCACCGTCGCGCCACGGCCTTCCTGGTAAAACGCCAGGCTGGCGTTACGCGCACCGGGCAGTAACTTGGCCAGGCGATCCACTGGGGTCAACAGGGCGGCCGCCAGCGACACCAGCCCCAGTGCAATAACTGCCTGGCGCCGGCCTTTTTCAACACCCTGGCCACGGCGTACCGCCAGATACCCAATGACGCCAGCCACCACGGCCAACACGCCCAAGGTCCGTACCAACCCCAGCCACGGGATCAACACGAACCCGCACAGCATCACCCCGATAATCCCGCCCAAGGTATTGAATGCCACCACCGCGCCCACGTCACGGCCAACATGCCGATTGCCCACACTCAAGCGCAACGCCACGGGGAACGCCGCGCCCAGCAGCAAGGTCGGCACAAATACGATGCACAATGCCGCCACTGCAAAACGTGCGCTCATCCCCGGCAGCTCGCTTGCGCCCAGGCCCAGTACCAGCGCTTCAGCCTGGGTTTGCAGCAGTATCAGCCAGCGCCCCAGCAGGGCGATTTCCAGCAGCGCTACCAAGCCTGCGCCCGCAATCAGCAGGCCGAACACGCCCCAGGGATCGCGAAGACGTTCTACACGACCGGACATCAACTGGCTGCCGATGAACAACCCGGTGAGGTAGGTGGCAAGTACCACGGCGAACGCATACGTGCGGGTACTCATGAATTGCACGATGGACTGCGACCACACCACCTCATAGCCGAGGGCGACGCCACCGGCGATGGCGTACAGCACCAATGCCAGTCGCGCAGGTTGCACGGGGCGCGGCGGTGCGATCTCAACAGGCGCTTGATGACGCACCGCCAACACTGCCCCCACCGCCGCGAGCAGATTCAACATAGCCGCCACCAGCGCACTGCCGCGCACGCCAAACTGGGCAATCAATACAAATGCCGTGAACAACGTCCCGACAATCGCCCCGGCGGTGTTGGCCGCGTAGAGGCGTCCACCCGCCTGGCTCAAGCCCTTGGCGTCGACGCCCAGCGAGCGCACCAGTACCGGCAACGTGCCGCCCATCAACACCGCCGGCAGGCAGACCAGGGAAAATGGCAACGCCCAGGCCAGCAGGCCAACGCGGTGTTCCAACCAGGCAAACGGTTCGGCCGCCACGCCCAGGGCCAGCGTCGCGCCAACCCCGAGCAGGGCAACCAGTAATTCCAGACCTGCATACAACAACAGCGGCCGCGCAAAGCGGTCCGCCAACCGTCCGAACAGCCAGCCGCCCACTGCCAGCCCGGCAAAAAACGCGCTGATACCCGCGGTAATTGCATACACCTCGACGCCCACCACCAGGGACAGCTGCTTGATCCATAGCACCTGATACACCAACGCCGCGCCGCCGGAGAGGAACAGGAGGAGGGCGGGGATCAGGATCGGGAGGGTTGCAGTGGTTTCAATGGGCTTGCTGGCGGTGCGTGACAACATTGCGATGAACCTTCTATCAACCCTAAAGAAGGCCGCCCGAGTGGGCGGCCTTGGATCACTATGGCGCTGGTTGCGCTTTCATCTTCTCGGCAATCTTCGCATCCACACCCGCTCGAATCTGGTCGATGCTGAAGCTGGCCGGTTTCTGACTGGGCGGATACTCGATAAAGGTTTCGAGGAATTTGGCCGATTTGGTCACCGCCACCGCGACGAGATAGACGTTTTTAGTGCTCCAGTCGTAATACTGATCGGAGACCACGTCAGCCCGCTCATAGGGGTCCATGCGCAGGTTGAGGATCTTCGGCACCCGCAGGCACACGAATGGCTCACTCCACACCTTGAACCCACCCGGTGCCCGCTGTTCGCAATACACCGCCTTCCAGTTGCCAAAACGCGCGGACACCAAGACCCCGTCATCGTTGAAGTAATAGAACTCGTCGCGTGCGCCCTTCGGTTGCTGCCCGGTCAGGTAGGGCAGTTGGTTGAAACCATCCAGATGCACCTTGAAGTTGCTGCCTCCGGTCACGGGCGCCCAGCCTTTGAGCAGTTTGCTTTTCACGTCACTGTCACCGGCTGCGGCCAACAGCGTGGGGAACCAGTCCATGCCCGAGAACATCTCGTTGGAGACCTCAGCGGGCTTGATCTTGCCCGGCCAACGAATCATCGCCGGCACCCGATAGGCACCTTCCCAATTGGAGTTCTTCTCGTTGCGAAACGGCGTCGTCGCCGCGTCCGGCCAAGAAAACTGGTTCGGCCCGTTATCGGTGGTGTAGACCACGATGGTGTTGTCGGCGATCTTCAGGTCGTCGAGGGTTTGCAGGAGTTTGCCCACGTCACCGTCGTGCTCCAGCATGCCGTCCGCGTATTCGTTGCCGGGCATCCCGCTCTGGCCCTTCATCGATTCGCGCACATGGGTGAACAAGTGCATGCGCGTGGTATTCATCCACACGAAGAACGGTTTGTTGGCTTCGGCCTGTTTCTTGATGAAAGCCTGGGCCGCCGCCGTGGTTTCATCGTCGATAGTCTCCATGCGCTTGGTGGTCAAGGCGCCGGTGTCTTCGATCTTGCCATCGGCAAAGCTGTGGATCACCCCGCGCGGGGAGTTGGCCTTGACGAACTCCGCGTCGTCCTTGGGCCAATAGGGGCGCTCCGGCTCTTCCTCGGCGTTGAGGTGATAGAGGTTGCCGAAGAACTCGTCGAAACCGTGGTTGGTCGGCAGGTATTCATCCTTGTCGCCCAGGTGGTTCTTGCCGAATTGCCCGGTGGCATACCCCAGGGACTTGAGCGCCTGCGCAATGGTGATATCGCGCTTTTGCAAACCCACCGATGCACCGGGCGCGCCCACCTTCGACAGGCCCGTGCGCAACGGCGTCTGGCCGGTGATGAAGGACGAACGCCCGGCGGTGCAGCTGTTCTCCGCGTAGTAGTCGGTGAACATCATGCCTTCTTTGGCGATACGGTCGATATTCGGGGTCTTGTAGCCAACCACGCCCATGGAATAGGCGCTGATATTGGTTTGCCCGATGTCATCGCCGAAGATCACCAGGATATTCGGCTTTTCGGCCGCCCAGGCGGATGCCGAGGTGCCGATCACCGAAACCGCCACCAGGGCGAGTTTCGGCAGCCACTTACGTATGCGAGTCATAAGACTTGCTCCTTTTAGGGCTTGAGTCGCATTGCCTGCGACCAACGTTTTTAACAGTCCATCGCGACGTCTTTTCTTATTGCACCTTCACTTGCACCGCTGGATCGAACGGATAGATACGGCCCCAGTCAATTGCCATATCCACCACGGTCCAGTTCTGTTGCTTGGCCAGGTCCAGTGCCTTGTCCAGGCGCCCCACCTGAGAGTTGCGGTCGTAGGCCCATTCGCGCTGGGCGTCGGTGTGGTGCACCAGGCCCATCAAGCGTTTGCCAGGGCCGGCGGCGGTCCACTGCAGCATCTGCAAGTCGCCGTCAGAGTTGCCGAAAGCCAGGATCGGCCGACGGCCGATGATGGCGTCGATGCTTTCCGGCTTGCCTGGGCCGTCATCGTTGTGTGCCAGCTTGGCGGTGCGCAGCACGTGCGGCTTGCCGTCCTTGAGCTGGAATTGGGTGACGAAGTTGGAGCCGATCACCTGCTCGGGCGGCACGCCGTACACCTCTTCGGCGAAGGCACGCATGAAGGCGGTGTCGCCCCCGGAGACGATGTAGGTCTTGAATTGCTGGCTGCGCAGGTAGTCGAGCATTTCCAGCATGGGCTGGTAGATCATCTGGTCGAACGGCTTGCCGGTCTTGGGATGGCGGGCCTGCTTCAGCCATTGCTTGGCGTTGTCGATGAAGGCTTCGGTGCTGACCCCGGTGTGGGTGGCCCCGATGATCTTCAACAGGCCGTCCATGCCGGCGGCGGCAAGCGCCTTGTGGTCGCCATCGAGCACGGCCTGGAATGGCTGGGTGATTTTCCATTCCGGGTGCTGTGGCGCCAGGCGCTTGACCTCGTCAAAGGCGAACAGCACTTCGAAGTACGCCGGTTGCTCGGTCCACAGCGTGCCGTCGTTGTCGAACACGGCGATGCGTTCGGCGGGTTTCACGTAGTCCTTGGAGCCTACGGCGGTCACCGCCTGGACGAATTCGATGATCTGCTTTTTGTTCGGGCCTTCGTTCCATGACGGCAGCGGATCGGCCGCCAGGGCAGGCAGGCTCAGGAGGAGGAGAAGGGGCAGGGCAGAACGCAGCGACGTCATGGGAAGTCCTTTTCGTGACGAGGGTTCAGTGGAACCAAGCGTAGTTGACGACAGGCCCAGCGCAATGCTGGCCATGCCTTTCGCCACAATGACCGCAGGCGGGGCCATAGGGCACGGATCAGATAAGCCGCCAGCACCAGCACGACGATGGCCGCCATCCATCCCAGCAAATGCCGCGACAGCTGCCAGCGCGCGTGCTGCCCGAGCGCCTTGAGGTCGTCGGTGACGGAAAAGGTCGGCGTGTAGGCGCTGGTGGCCTGGGCCTTGAATGTCAGCGCGGGCAACTGCGCGATTTGCAGGCGATGGTTGCGGCTGTCCCACCATTTCACCTGGAGGGCAGGCAGGGTGTAATGGCCGCCTTTTTCCACGCGATACACCAGGTGATCGATGCGTTGGCCACCCGTGACGGTGCCGCGTCCGTCATCCAGGTTGCTGATGGCAGGCGCCTGCGCATAGAGGCGCAACCCGTTTACCTCGGCGGTTGCCGGCGGCGGCAGTGACAGCCCTGGCGTGTTATCGGCTTGCAGGATCACTGTTCGCGTCAGGTTGTCGCCAACCTTGAGATCGCCGGCCGTAACGGTCTGGCTCAGGCGTAAGCCGCTGGCGACCAGCACGGGTTCACCGGGCGCAAACCCCGGTGGCTGAGTGGCCTCAAAGGTCAGCGGCGCACTCTGTGCACTCAACGGCGCGCTGGCCTGGCCCGGTTGGGCACTGACCGTCAGCGCGGGCACGCTGAAGTGTTGCGCCATCGTCGGTGTGACCAAGTACGTGTAGCGCATCCCGTAGAAGGTTTGCCCATCGATCACCTGCGTGGTGTGCTCGGCCTCGCCACCCGGTTGCTGTATGCGTGCGCCAGCCAGTTTCACGTCCGGCAATGTCGCGGCGGCGGTGAACCAGGTGTCGGTCAGCACGTCCACTTGCACCTGCAATTGTTCACCCACCACCACTGAAGCGCCGGGGATCAACTGCGCGTTCACCCGTAATTGCGGTTCGGCCGCCCATAACGGCCCCGACAACAACAGCAACACGCCCCAGTAGCGCTTCATGGTCGCGCCTCCTGGTCTTGCAGGCTGAATTTGCGGCGCAGGAAGTTGGCCGGCGACGTGGTCAGGTTCTGCAACCACAGGGCATCATTATTCGCCTGTTGAGTCTGAATCGCTTTGCTCTGGCCCTTGCCCGGTGCTTTGTCGAACTTGATCTCATCCGGTTTGACCTGCGGCGTGTTGTTCGCGGCGCTTTCGGTGTCTTTTTTCAGCGCAACCGCCAGGGCCAGGTTGGCGGTTGCTTCAGGGAAGACGGGTTGCAACTGCAAGGCCTGTTGATAGGCCGCGATGGCGTCATCGAACTTGAAGCGACGCACGTGGATATTGCCCAGGTAGAACGCAGCTTGCGCGGTATGCATGGCGGCGAAGGTGGTTTGGGCCAGGTCGTAATCGGCGGCGTTGTAGGCGGCGATGCCTTTCCAGTAAGGCTCGGCGAACAACGCGGCAGCTTGCGGGTAATGATGATGTTCGAAAGCCCAGCGGCCTTGCTGGTCGGGCGTCATGAACGGGTTGGCCTCGGCCTGCGTCGGCGGTAGCAGCAGGCCAAGCAGCACCACCGCCGTCCAGTTCAAGCTCCAGCCCTTGCGCACACCGAACAGCGCCAACAGCAGCAACGGCCAGCACAACCAGTAACCGACGTCTTTCCATTGCAACAGGCGTTGCTGCTCGTCGACGTTCTGGAAGTGCTGCTGGGCGTGCAGTTCGATCCAGTCCAGGTCATCGTCATTGAGGGTCAGGCTACCCAGCGGCGCCTCCAGGGCTGAGGCCAATGGCTTGAGTGTGGGACTGCTGCCAAGGGCCAGGATCAGGATTTGCAGCGCATTGTCCTTGAGGGCGGGCAGTTGGGCGACATCGGCGCCGTCCGTCACCAGCAGCAAGGTGCCGGGCGATTGCTGCAGCAGGCGCTTGGCCTGATCGATCACGCCGGCCACATTCTTGCCCGTCTTGCTGATCAAGTCCGTGCCGAGCGCCTGGATAAAGGTATCAAGCAAGGCCGGATCATCGGTGGGCGGCAACACCAGATGGGCACTGCCGGCATAGACCAGCAACGCGGTGCGTGCGCCTTTGCGGCGCTGGATCAGGTCGTGCAACTTGTGTTTTGCGGCAGTGAGGCGCGTGGGAGGCACATCGGCGGTGTCCATGGACGCCGACAGGTCCACGGCGATGATCAGCGGTGCACGGTTCTCCAGGAAGTCCGGACGGTCCTGCTCCCAGGTGGGTCCCGCCGCGGCGAAGGCACCGACCACCCATAACGCACTCACCAGATGCACCGGCCGCAGACGATGGGGATCGGTCGGCGTCAGCAGCAAATACGGCAACAGATGCGGGGCGATAGTGCCGCGCAGGCGGCGCTGAAGGTCACGGCTGCGCTGCCACACCCACGGCAGCAGTACGCCCAACAGCGCCAATAACAGCCAGGCAGGACGCAGAAAGTGGAAGTCACTGAAGTCCATCTGCGTGCTCCCGTTTCCATCGATGCGGCCACAGCGCAGCGATCAAGTGATACAGCGCCAGCAACGTCAATGCCGCACACAGCGGCCACCAGAACAGATCGCGCTTGGGTTGATGACTGAGAGTCTTCACTTGATGCGGTGTGATCTTGTCGAGCGTGGCGTAGACCTGATCCAGACTGTCGCGGTCTTCGGCGCGGAAATAACGCCCACCCGTGGCGCTGGCAATGCCTTGCAAGGCGCTGAGGTTGACCTTGGCCTCGCCGCTGGCTTGCGGGTCACCGATGCCGATGGTGTGGATGATGACGCCCTTGGCAGCGGCCATGTCGGCGGCGTGGTCCGGAGTGATTGCACTGCTGGTGTCATTGCCATCGGTGAGCAGGATCAGCACTTTTTCCGGCTCATGGGCCTGGTCCAGCAGCTTGAGACCAAGGCCAATGGCGTCGCCGATGGCGGTGTTCGGCCCCGCCATGCCGATGCCGCTGTCGTCCAGCAACAGCGACAAGCTGGCATGGTCGAGGGTCAAGGGGGCCTGGGGGTAGGCGCCGCTGCCGAACAGGATCAAGCCGATACGATCATCTTTGCGCTGCTGGATAAAGCCGTGCACCACCTGTTTGACGGCGGCCAGCCGGTCGATTTTGTGGCCGATGGCGTCGGTAAAGTCCTCGGTTTCCATGGATTGGGAGATATCGATGGCCAGCATGAGGTCGCGCACCGGTTGTTGGCGTTCGAGGGGTTTTTCCACCCAGACCGGGCGGGCGACCGCCAGCACCAGCAACGCCCATACCACCAGATTGAGCAGCAACTGGCCGCGATTGCCACGGGCACCGTCGGTAGACGATGAACCACCGACCGCCTGGCGCATGCCGCCGAAAAACGGCACCCGCACCGCACTGCGCGCTTCGTGATACACCGGCAGGTAGCGGTAGGCCAACCACGGCAGCGGCAGCATCAACAGCAGCCAGGGGTAGTCAAGCTCCCACATGGTGTTGCTCCACCCAGGCCTTGCACTGGGCCAGTAGTTGCGGGTCCTGCGGCGCCGCGCCGTAGGCCAGTTCGGCCAGCCGTTGAGCGAGGTCGTCGGGAATCGGACCTGTGGCGTGACGTTGCAGGAAGGCTTGCCACTCGACGCCACGCAAGGTCGGGATACGTTGCTGTTCTTCCATGGGAAGTGGCATCGACAGTGCGACGCGCTTGAGCAGTTCGGGCAACTCGCGCAGGTCTTTCAAGGTGTCCAGACGGGCCAACGCCTCACGCCGGTAGGCATCACGTCGCCAACGCAGCCACTTGCGGCCTGCCAGCACCAGCAGCGCCACCACCAAAACACCCAGCAACACGCCCCAGCCCCAGGTCTGCGGCCAGTAGCTGACCGGCGCGGGTAAGCTCAACTCCTTGAGTTGCTCGATGCTTGGCACATGACTGCTCACCGACGTTTCCCCAGTTCACTGCGCAACTGGTCGGCGGCGGGCAGGGCGGTGCTGATCATCAGCAGTGGCACTTGGCTGCGGCGCAGCAGGTTGGCGACACCCTTCAAGCGTCCGCCGAGAAAATCCCCCAGGGGTTGGCGCACCTGGCGCTGGTTCACCGCCAGCTCTACCTGCAACTGGCCTTGGGTAACCCGCAATTGCCCACGGCTGGGCACGTTGAGCGCCAAAGGGTCATACACCTGCAACGCGATCACGTCGTTGTGCGCTGACAGTTGCTGCATCAATTGCAACGTCCGTGGCCCGGCACCGGCAAAATCACTGACCAGGCAGATCAGGTGATCGTGGCCTGCCACGGCCAGGCATTGCTGCAGGACCTTATCCAACTGGCCGTCGTCTTCATGGTCGGGGTTGCTTGCCGTCAACGCGGCATTTTGCTGAACGATGCGACTGCACAAGGCTTCCACCCGTTTGCGGCTGCGCAAAGGCGCGACGCTGTCGACACGCTGGTCGTTGAACACCAGGCCGCCGACGCGATCCCCGGCGTTGAACACCATCCACGCCGCCAGCGCGCCCAGTTCCGCCGCCACGGCGGATTTGAAGCTGCGCACTGAGCCGAAAAACATCGACATGCGCTGGTCCACCACGATCAGCGCCGGGCGGTCGCGCTCTTCGGTAAAGGTGCGCACCACCGGTTTGCCGGTGCGCAGCGACGCACGCCAATCCAGGTGGCGCAGGTCATCGCCCGGCTGGTAGCGGCGTAGCTCATCGAAATTCAGCCCACGGCCGCGCAGGCGTGACGCATGGTTGCCGGCCAGGATGCTGCCCTGGGGCTGGCGCGCGACAAAGCTCAAGTCGCGGGCCTGGAACTGCAAGGCCATCAATTGCGCCAGGCTGACGTAGACAAAACCGTCGGCGTTCATGCCGGAATCGCTACTTTGCTGAGCAGCCGGTCGAGCACCTGATCAGCCGTCACGCCATCCGCCACCGCGTCATAACTCAATTGCAGGCGATGGCGCAGCACTGGATGGGCGACGGCCTGCACGTTGCTCGGCGTGACAAAGGCCTGGCCTTGCAACCAAGCGTCGGCCCGGGCGCAGCGGTCCAGGCCAATGCCGCCACGGGGGCTGGCGCCAAGGCTGACCCAGCGCGCCAGGTCGGCGTCGTAGTCGGCGGGGTGGCGGGTGGCGTTGATGATGTCGATCAGGTACCGGTCGATAGCCGGCGAAACCTGGATGGCGCTGACTTCCTTGCGTGCGGCGAAAATCACCTCCTGCGCCAGGGTAAATCCCTGAACCGCTTGGGTAACTGCCGCCTGTTCTTCTTCACGCAACAGGCGCAACACCTGACTTTCGTTGTCGGCGCTGGGGTAGTCCAACAGCAGCTTCATCACGAAGCGGTCCATCTGGGCTTCCGGCAGCGGGTAAGTGCCTTCCTGTTCGATGGGGTTTTGCGTGGCCACCACGATAAACAGTTCCGGCAGAGGGTGACTGGCGCCGGCCACGGTGATTTGCCGTTCTTCCATGGCTTCCAGCAAGGCCGCCTGGACCTTGGCCGGTGCGCGGTTGATTTCATCGGCGAGGATCAGGTTGCCGAACAGCGGGCCGGGTTGGAACCGGATCTGGTTCTGGCCATCGACCTGGTGCAGTACTTCGGCGCCGGTGATGTCGGAGGGCAGCAGGTCCGGAGTGAACTGGATGCGACTCATCTTGGCGTCCAGGTGCCGGGCCAAGGCCTTGACTGTGCGGGTCTTGGCCAGCCCCGGCAGGCTTTCGAGCAGTAGGTGTCCGTTGGCGAGCAGGCCGAGAAGGATCTGGCGGATCACCTGGTCCTGGCCGAGCACGCTTTCGGCCATGCTCGCTTGCAGGGCGTTCAAATCGTTGAGTGCGGTCATTGCACACCTCGTTCACAGCATGAAAGTAGGGATCACCGGGATAAACGACAGGCGGAAGTTCCAACGGCTGCTGATCAGGTCGTCGGCGTGAATCACCGAGTACTGCACTTCACCGGAAATCCGCACCGGCAACTTGCCGAAATTGACGATGCGCCCGGCGCCGATACCGATGGGGAAGTTGACCTTGTTGCCGCTTTCGGCCTTCCAGTTCACGGTGATATTGGGCGTCATGCCCACCCGCCACTGGCCCGGGCCGGGAATCGCGCGCTGGATGAAGTATTGGATGTTGGTCAGGCTGACGTCTTTGCGCTGTGCATCGCCACCGACTGACCACCAGTGCTGGGGAAAGACGCCGAGCGTCCAGTCTTCACCGAGGTATGCCGCGACAAACGCCGGGCCCAGGGCGTATTTGCCGGTGCCCAGCACGTCTTTTTCGGCGGTGGGGAACATCGCCGTCGGGCCAAACCCCCAGACCATCTTGCCGCCGTTGGCAAACCGCACCGGTTGCTTGGGCGAGAACACGCCCACATAGGCCAGGTCGCCAAAGCCTGAGGTGCGGTCAAACGGGTCGTTGACCACTGACGGGAAGTCGCGGTCCGTCAACACGCCGTAAGGGCTCATGCCGATCAGGTTGCCCGCCTTGGCGTTGACCGGCGCACTCACATAACTCACCGGCAGGCGATTGATCAGGTTCCAGTCATCGCCCAGGGAAATCGGGAAGGTCGGCATGAAGCTGTATTTGCCCAGGTAACGGGTGCCGTTACTGTGCGGGCCTTTGAGGGCGCTGTAGTCGAACTGGTTGAACAACAGCACCAGGTTGCCCACCGGGTTGTCCATCAGCTTGGCGATCTGTTCAGTCGAGGGATCGCAACCGGCCTTGACCACTTGCTTGAGGTCGATGTCGAAGTCCTGTTGCAGGCGATGGCAGGTCTCGGGATCGGCTTTGGTGGCGTTAGACGTGCTGCCCAGCTCCGGCAAACCGGCGGCCGGTACACCGCAGCTGGCAAGCATGCCCACGGCGCAAAACCCATGCAAACGTGCACGTGAAATCATGGCGTCATCCATCCTTGTATCGGCCTGATATCAGGGAGTTACGTGCCCGGCCTAACCCTGTTGCGGCCGGGCACGTGGTGTTACTTGAGCGGGATCAACGGTGGCAGTTTCCATTGACCATTACCGACCTCAGGCTTGGGCAGGTAAATGCGCAATACCGCGTAGAACGGGCCCGGTGGGGCCGGCAACCAGTTGCTCTGTTCGGCTTTCGGTGGCTCGTGGTGCTGCAGCGCCAGGGTCAGGCCGCCATCGGCGTCGCGCTTCAGGTGGGGCAGCATCCGTGAATTGATCAGGTAGCGCTTCTTGTGGTTCGGCACCAGCAGTTTGGTCTTGGCGTCGTACATGGTCAGCGACCAGAACGCATCGGCGGGCGGCAGTTGGTCCTTGGCAAAATGTACGGTGTAGCTGTGGCGCGCGCCATTGGCCGGCTTGCCTTCGCTGTCGACGAAGTAGCTCAGGTAAGCGGCTTCATCGGTGGAGTTGCCGAAAATACCCATGTCCGCACCGGCGTAGCGGTACAGGTAGTTGTTTTTCAGGCGATCGCGACTGCCGAACAGGTCACCGCTGCTGACCTGGTGGGTGTCGACCTTGTCCTTCTTGAACGCGGCAAACTCAGCGCGGGCATCGGAGATACCGTCTTCCAGGGCTTTGCGTTGCTCGGCGGTCAAGTCCTTGAGCTTGAAGGGCGCGCCTGGGGCGATACCGATCTTGGCAAAACGTGCCAGCAGGTCTTTTTCGCTGTCCTGGGGCGCGGCGAAGGCCAGCATGAAGTTCAGGTAACGGAATAGCTGCGGGCCTTCGGTCATGGTTGCCATCGGCTTGGGCCATTCGATCTTCGGCGCCTTGGCCGGCGTGGCCTGCTTCACGTAGCTACTCAGGGGCTGCACTTTGTAGCCGCTTTGGATCTGCTTGACCTTGCCCAGGTCTTTGTCATCGAACAACTGCGTGCGGTACAGGGCGTAAGCGATGTTGCTTTCGCTGTAGACCACGCGATCCACGTCCACCGGCTGCTGACCCTTCCAGTCCGGGCCGGCGATCATGTAGTGGCCGCCGTTGTTGCCGGTGCTGCGGGTGCCCAGGTAGGCGAAATTCTGCGTGTACAGGTCGATCAACTGCACCGAGTAATAGCGGTTGTCCTCGATCTTGGGCAGGGTCAACACCAGCGGTTCGCGGCGCAGGTCCATCCAGACAAAGGAGTAGGGCGTGTCGGAATTGGGTGTGACGAACGCCGTGTCCTTGGGGGTGAACACTTGTGCGGTGTTGCCGATCTGGTTGAACGGCGCCTTGAAATTGGCACCGCCTTTGTCAACGGCCTGAGTGTAGAGCGTCTTGTACATCGCCACCACCGGAAAGCCGTACAGATAGGCTTCCTTGGCAATCGCCCGGGCCTCGCTCGGGGTGGCCGTAAAGTCGGCCCAGGCGCCGGTGCTCATGAGTATCGAGAGGCTCGCCAACAGCAGGCGCGTCGGTTTTCCAATCATGTTGTTGCGTCCTTCCAGAGATCTTTTTTGAGGGCGTGGGGTGAAACCGCCGAGTTAACCGGTTTATTTGCCGAACGTCACGTTAATCCCTGCGAACAAGGTGAACTGGGGAAAGCCGTCACCTTTGCGCGCTACCGTCCATTGTGGCTCGACAAAGGCATTGACGATGTTGCTCCCGGCTTTCCAGGCCTTGCCCGCGCCAAACCCGATGGGAATGTAGTGGGTGTCATTCTTCAAATCGAAGGTCCAGGTGCCCGTGGAACGCAGGTACCAGCCTTTCGGCAGGTTATGAATGATAAACGGCTGGAAAGTTGCACTCTCGACATGCGGGCGGTCGCGATCGCCGGCAAATGAACTTTGGTATTGCACCAGCGCGCCCAATAATCCCCTGGGCGAAGCGTCGATGGCGATTGCCGCCAGGCCGGCCTGCCATTTGCCGGTGCCGAGTTCGTCATGTTCAGCAGTGGGTGCGGTGATTTGCGGGCCGATGCCCAACTGCACGCCTTCGGTCTTGAGCAGGAAGATATCGAACAGGTTCAGGTCGCCAATGCCCGTGCTGTAGCCGGTGTGGGGATCGGGGCGGGTGCTGAGGGGGAGTGTGGCGCGCAGCAACTGTGGTACGCCGATGAAGTCCGACGGTGCAATGGGCAGAGTGCCGCGCAGCAACAGGTCGTTGGTGTGGGCGTTGCTGTCGTACAAGCGGGGCGTGTAGTAGTCCTGCAGGTTCGCGCCCGGCGCCAAGTTGAGCGGGTTGTTGCTCTTGTTGGCCGTCTCGGCGTTGTCCGCCAAGGCTGGCATTGCGAAAACAGCCAGCATCAATGCCGACGCGTACGGTGACCCGAACATGTGCGCTCCCCCATACCTGGGTGACTATCCCTTGTGATTAATACCTACAGGGCATGTCGGTTGAAGCTAGCAGCTAAATCCAGACGCGCTAGCCATCCAAACGAATTAGTTGCGGGGGCGGGACGTTTCAGATGTGTGTAAAAGGCCGCAAATGGCCGCCCTGGCTGGGCGGCCATGCGCTAAAGAGGGGGTCAGGCAGTCGGCAGCATCGATTTGACTTTGTCGCGTAATTGATCGATCGAGAAGGGTTTGGCGATCACCTGCATGCCCGTAGGCACGTCGATGTTCTCGGCATAGCCGCTGGCGAACAGAATGGGCAGCTTAGGGCGCAGTTCTCGCACCTTGGCCGCCAGTTGCTGGCCGTTCATGTCCGGCAGGCCGACGTCGGTCATCATCAGGTCGATCACATGCGTGGTGTCTTGCACCCGTTTCAGCGCTTCTTCAGCGTCGGCGGCTTCCAGAACGCGGAACTCCAACTCTTCGAGTACATCGACGATGAGCATGCGCACGATGGCGTCGTCTTCGACTACGAGGATGGTGGAGGTGGTGGCGGACATAAAGAAAATTCCCGAGAAGTGAAGGTGCAGGTCTTGTTCAGTTAAAAGACTGTCCTCTACTGAGTTGTCTCTTTCTCGGCAAGTTCCCGATACAGGAGGATATTGTGCAGGCAAAGGGGGGGAATGTCTTGTGATAGTACGAAGTCACCTTCAGGCACGCTTGCGTTGGCTACTTCAGGCTCTGGTTGGTTATCGCTGAAGAAGCGACAGCCAACCAGACGTCGATTTGGCCTGTTGTTGACTTAGATCTCCGCTCGGTATAGATCGGAAACGTCGATGCCGGACGCCCGAGTCGACGCGTTCAGGTCCGCCGGATCAAACACCGAGATTTTATATTCGGGCACATTAGGGGTGTCGCCATAATGCTTGAATAGGTTCTTGGTGCGGCCGCTGTTCAAGGTGCTTTCCAGTGCAGAACGCATCTGCTGTTCGGTGGTAAACGTGGCTTTTCCAAAATTGGGGTCGAAGTAAAACCATTCCTTGCGATGTTTTATCGTTTCGATGCCGGCGACAGTCACTTTATAGGGCGTGACGATAATGCCTGCTGTAATGCCATGTTCAGGGCCGCGAATCAGAAGGGTTTTTGAACTGTTGGCCCTGGCAAGCTCGGTCAGTATATCGGTATAGGGAACTTGCCTTGCCTGCACACCATTGTGGAAGTTGCTGCCTAATAGGCCCTGCAGTTTATCCAGCTTGTTGCGGAATCCGTTGATTTTATCTGCCTTGCGTTGTTCGAGAGTGGCTTTGACCGGATCAATTTTACGCAAGTCGTTAATCTCGTTGACACTCAGTGGAGAGTCCATCGAGGCGTACAGATTTTTGATAAACGTCTCTTGCTTGCCTGCTTGGGTAGCGGCGGCCATGACATTGGAGAGCGCCGCGCACTCGCCTGCCGATAGCAACGAGGCTTGACTGAGGTAGAAGCCTTGCGGAAGCGCTATTGCCTTGCCGCCCGCAGCCGTTATCTCTGCGCTGAACACCCTGAAGTTCTCCTGGCTGACGGTAACTCTACGCCGCTCCATATACTTGACCAACTGACCCACCTCTTCGGGTGTTCGTCCGCGGATGATGGCAAGTTCTGCCAATTCGTTGAGCGTCAACGTGGGCGAAAACCCAGCGATGTTTTCTGGGTTTCCACCGCTATAGCCTTTTTTATAGGCATCAAGGTCAGCGACTTTAGCAATCTCGCGTGCCGAGTTGAATCGTTCCGGAAGAACCTCCAGTTCATCTATTCGTTTGACCAGGCTTCCGAGTTCGGCGGGGCTACGGCGTTCGGCTACGGCCAGGCGTTTGAGATCATCAATATTCAGTGCCGTGGAGTAACCGTAGATCGCCTCTGGCCTGCCTGTGTTCTGACCTCGAATGTAGGCGGCGTTGTCCTCGGCTTTTACCCGGCTGATTGCATCTATAAAGTCTTTGCGGAACTCTGGATTGTCTGCTGCAGGCGCCAACACCGAACCGATCATCTTTCCTATCCAGCTATCAGTAAACGCTCGAACCTCTCCCTCCAAGGCCACGACCTCTGGCGTAAAGCCTACAAGTGGCGAGCCGTAAGGCCGCATCTTGTCGGCATCGAACGCAAACCATTTGCCATTTTTCAGGACGGCTGCGGACTCGATACTGTGCTCGCCGAGTTTCAGGCTACCCGTCGCGGCTGCGGTGTTGTTTAGGCTGACGGCTTTCAGTAGGTCATAACTGCCGGCAGCCCCCCGGAGTTTGTTGACCCCCTCAGCGATCTTGCTGACCCCTGTACCGATAAGTTTCCCGCCGCCCCCGAGAAGGCCAATCACACCATCCACGGGGTTGAGTTGCCCGAAAACAGCCGCGCCAATGACTTTGGTTGCCCGTGCCACTTTGGTCGCGGTGGACACCGCGCTACCGGCGATCTTCGTCAGCTTTCCGGCCGTGCCCACACCGGCGGTCAGGAAACCAAATATGTCCAGTCCGAGGTCGACAATACCCTCGCCAATTTTTCCCTGGCTAAAGTTCTTGACCGTCGAAACAAAAGGGATCAGATCCAGCAGGAAGTGACCAACAACATCGCCTTTCTGGCGAATTTTATCGGCTTTGGTCTGCCCAAGTGCCTGCTTATGGATAGCGGGGTCATCGAGATTGATATGTTCAACAAAGGCGTCAGCGATAAGTTGAGTGCGCGACGAAGCGAAGCTGTCCAGCCGCGGTTCGTTGGGCACTGATTGCGCAGTGCTCAAGTTGTTCGCGTTTTTAGAGGGCGTGAACGCTTTCTTTTCATACTCGATATTTGCCGTTCGCCAGGTACCCGTTGTTGCGTGACTTTCCGGTACCTTTCGGATAGCGCCCCCATTGAAGTCAATTTCATAGGCAGTAGGCACCCCGTCACGCTCAATTCTTACCAGCAACTTCGGGTCTTTTAGTAACGGCGTCTTATCAAAAAAACCCGTTCCCAGTTTTTGGGTGTGGGTTTGATAAAAACTGACCTTGCCATATTCAAAGTTTTCGCGATCTTGCAGAGGCAATTGAGAAATCAGATGCTTGATGGAGGTACTGACCGCAGCCTTCTTTTCTTCGATGGCGTCTTTGAAGTGCGATTCAAACGCAGCGTACATGCCAAACCCTGGGTGCGCGTTCAGTTGCGCCACAGGGGTACGTGGGTCGGTAGAGGTGTACGTTGAGTTAGCGTCAGCGTACATCATGGTGACATCCAACAGCGAGTGTGGGCCGAACTCAGTGACCGCCCCATGAGGGAGCGCTGTGATCACTTTTTTTTCAAACATTGATTCCTGGCCCGGGAAGCGTTTTTTAAGCTCCGCCAGCGCCATTTCTTTACGGGAGGGGATGTCTTTCTCAAAGGCCTGTGCTGCCTGCGCCATTGACGATTGGCGGGTTTTGAAGGTGGTCACCAGCGTATTTAGTTCATCGGCCGAGTATTGATGGTCGTCTTTTTTTTCCAGCACGCCATTTGCCACGCCCCAATCAATCAGTGCGCTACGTTGTGCTTCTTCAGTGACAGCAGGATTTGCCAGGCTCACGCCTTCGGCTTCAAGCATGACTTGGGCGAAGGTCATGTTGGGCACGCGTCCAGGCGTTTGCGCTTCTATTGTCGCCGCCGCAACCGTCAGGTTGACCCAGGCTGGGCTGCCATACGTCACGCTGTTGGGGATGTCTTTAATCAAGAACATAGGGGCACGGGATGCCAACAGCAGGTGGGCGCCTGCGTTCGCCATTTCGGGGCTGGTCTTGCCTGATGTCGATAGGTGCTGGCTGAGTCCGTCCACTACTGCCGAAGGATGCCTGCCCCAGTGACTTGCGTTGGCAAGATCGAAGCCTGCGACCTTGTTACGACGGGGCGTCGCGATGGACTCCGGGTCCAGTTGCACTAGCAACGCCGCAAGGAGATAGTCCAGGCTGCTGCTGTCGGTGGCAACGCCCTGCATGTGATCTTGAAGCGCCTTGCCGATCAGTTGCCCCTCGGGCGAACTGATAAGGGCGTTCAACGTACGGACGGGATCGCTCAGCACTTCGGCGGAGAGCGAAGTGCGATGGCGCAGGAACTCCAACATGAACCCTTTGACGCTCTCAACCTGTGGCTTCCCAGGCGATTCGGAATAGTCCATCACCATGGCGCGCATGCGGCTCTGCTCAGCAGCACTCATTGGTACTGGCCAACCCAGCGCTCCGGCCAGGTTACCTAATGGGTGTTCCTGCGATCTCCCCAACACTGCATCCGAAAGAGCCGTCAGGGAGAAAAAATCACTGGGTAAACGCAGGCCGAGGTGGGTCACGAAGGAGTCAAGTGTGGCGTTGGCGCCGAGCGTTGCGTGATCGGCCGAATCGGGATGGATTGCCATGGGCGTGTTTTTCAACGCGCCCATCACAGCCACCGGGGAGGCGTCAGGCCCTAATCGTGTGGCGATATTGCCAAGAGCCTCCCCAAGTATCTTCAAGTTATGCTTGTCGGCCAATAGCAGTTTGAGGTCGATGGAGCGCGCGGTTATGGAACTGGCGGGTGGTTGTGCGTTCGGTGTATGCGCATTGTCATTAGACAAGGGCGCGGCGGCGGGCGGTGTATTGGCAGGTACTGCCGTTTGCGAGGAGATAAGGGTAAATAATGAGGCGTGAGGAGGTTGCAAGGAAATAGTCATGCGCGTGCACCCTATAGAGTAAAGGTAAGCGTCTATCGCGCGGATCGTCCTTTTTCCCAGACGCACTCATCTGTGGGAACGCTGCTCAGCCAGGTTCCTGATTGGGCGCAGGAGAAATATGAGCACTTAAAACGGTGACGCAATGTGACCGGCGCTCTCAAGATTGATAATCGAAGTGTTCAGTTGTGGCATAAAAATAGCGTTCAACAGCACCTTTGGGGCAAACTCCCGGTTTTTCCACACTTGGCCAAGGCATGCCCATGACTCCTGCGTCGTCCGTCGATGAAAAGAGCTTTCGTAACCTCCTGAGCCGAAATGTCGCGCTGCCCTTGGGTGTGGGCGTGCTCAGCGCGGTGTTTTTCGTCTGCCTGATCACCTACCTGCTGACGGTAATCCAGTGGGTCGAACACACCGACCGGGTGATCAACAACCTCAATGAGTCGTCCAAGCTGACGGTGGACCTTGAGACTGGCATGCGCGGCTTCCTGATCACCGGTGACGAGCATTTCCTCGACCCTTACGAAGTGGCCAAGCCGCGGATCATTGCCGATTTGCGTAATTTGCAGGAACTGGTGGCGGACAACCCACAGCAGGTGGACCGCCTCAAGCGCCTGGAAGCCCTGCAAATCGAATGGAACAAATACGCTCAGTCGATGATTGATATGCAGCGTGAGAGCGGCGACTACCGCAGCGCAGTCAAGGCGGGTCGTGGCAAGCGCCTGACGGATGAAATCCGCAAGGAATACGACGACGCGGTGGCGATGGAGCAACAGTTCCGCATCACCCGCAATGAAGAAGTCACCCGCACTACGGTGATCAGTGTCACCCTGTACCTGGCATTTGTGCTCGGCCTGAGTGGGTTTCTGGCGTACATCGGTCGTAAGAATTTAATTTCATTATCAGATAGTTACAGCGCAAACCTCGCGTCGCAGCAGAAGATTGCGCGACGTCTGGAGCAACAGGCCTGGCTGCGTAACGGCCAGACTGAACTGGCCGAACAGGTGCTCGGCCAGCTCACCTTGAACATGCTCGGCCGTAATATCCTGCAATTCTTTGCCCAGTACATGGGCTCGGCCGTCGCCGCGTTGTACGTGCGTGAAGAACATGGCGGCCTCAAGCGGGTCGCCACCTATGGCTTCTCCCGCGAGCAGGAGCAGAAGGAGCAATCGATCTACAGCGACGAGGGCATCGTCGGGCAAGCCGCCCAGCTGGATCGCCTGATTCGCCTGGACGACGTGCCGGTAGACTACTTCAAGGTCAGCTCCGGCCTTGGCGAAGGTTCAACCCGCAGCGTGCTGGTGATGCCGACCAGCGACGATGACCGCGTCAACGGCGTGATCGAGCTGGGCTTCCTGCGTCCACTGGAAGAGCGTGACGTCGAGCTGCTGGAGCTGATCGCCGGGAATATCGGCACCTCCATCGAGGCCGCCCGTTATCGCCAACGCCTGCAGGAAGTGCTGGCCGAGACCCAGCAGCTCAACGAAGAGCTGCAAGTGCAGCAGGAAGAGCTCAAGACCGCCAACGAAGAGCTGGAAGAACAGTCACGCATTCTCAA
This sequence comes from Pseudomonas sp. NS1(2017), assembly GCF_002269425.1. NCBI lineage: Bacteria > Pseudomonadati > Pseudomonadota > Gammaproteobacteria > Pseudomonadales > Pseudomonadaceae > Pseudomonas > Pseudomonas sp. NS1(2017). The sequence goes on along the minus strand of NZ_CP022960.1, from coordinate 4,858,387 downwards.
GGAATCCCAGGCCCACCTGGAAACCCAGCAGGCGGAGCTGGAGCAGACCAACGAGCAGTTGGCCGAACAGACCGAAACCCTGGCCGAACAACGTGACGCCATGGACCGTAAGAACGTTGAACTGAACCAGGCTCAACTTGAGCTTGAAGATCGCGCTGAAGAACTGCAACGTTCCAGCAAGTACAAGTCAGAATTCCTCGCCAACATGTCCCACGAGCTGCGTACACCGCTGAACAGCTCGCTGATCCTGGCCAAGCTGCTGGCCGAGAACCCCCAGGAAAACCTCAGCGCTGAACAGGTCAAGTTCGCCGAGTCGATTTACTCCGCCGGCAATGACCTCCTCAACCTGATCAACGATATCCTCGATATCTCCAAGGTGGAGGCCGGCAAGCTGGAAATGCGCCCAGAGAACTCCAGCGTGGCGCGCCTGGTCGACGGCCTGCGCGGCATGTTCGAGCCGCTGGCGGCCGATCGCAAGCTGGGCTTCCAGGTGGAGGTGCAGGAAGGTGCACCGGGCATGCTGTTTACCGATCGCCAGCGCCTGGAGCAGATCCTCAAGAACCTGCTGTCCAACGCGGTCAAGTTCACCGAGCAGGGCGAGGTCAGCCTGTCAGTGTCCCGCGCACCGGGGGAGGGCATTGCCTTTACCGTGCGCGATTCCGGCATTGGCATTGCGCCGGATCAGCAGGAAAGCATCTTCGAAGCCTTCCGCCAAGCGGATGGCAACACCAACCGCCGCTACGGCGGCACTGGCCTCGGCCTGTCGATTTCCCGCGACCTGGCGACCCTGTTGGGTGGTTACATCAGCGTGACCAGCGAACCGGGCAAGGGCAGTATTTTCACGCTGGTCCTGCCGGAACAGTACGTCGAGCGCGAGGAAGACGCCGCACCGATTGAACAACCGCGCCAAGTGGTGGTGGCGCCTGCGCCGACGCCTGCGAAGGTGTCGCCATTGCCGGTAGCCGACGCCAACCTGATCCCGCGTTTTGCCGATGATCGCGACAAAGCACCCTTCACCACGCGTTGCATCCTGGTGGTGGAAGACGAGCCGAACTTCGCCCGTATCCTGTTCGACCTGGCCCATGAGCTGGGCTACAACTGCCTGGTGGCACACGGCGCGGACGAAGGCTACAGCCTGGCCGAGGAATACGTACCCGATGCGATCCTGCTGGACATGCGCCTGCCGGACCATTCCGGACTGACCGTGCTGCAACGCCTGAAAGAACATGCCAGCACCCGGCATATCCCGGTTCACGTGATTTCCGTGGAAGACCGCGTCGAAGCCGCCATGCACATGGGCGCCATTGGTTATGCGGTCAAGCCCACCACCCGCGAAGAGCTCAAGGACGTGTTCGCACGCCTGGAAGCCAAGCTGACCCAGAAGGTCAAGCATGTACTGCTGGTGGAAGACGATGACCTGCAGCGCGACAGCATTGCGCGCCTGATCGGCGACGATGACATCGAGATCACCGACGTCGGCTACGCCCAGGCTGCCTTGGACCTGCTGCGCACGAATATCTACGACTGCATGATCATCGACCTCAAGCTGCCCGACATGCTTGGCAACGAGCTGCTCAAGCGCATGGCGACCGAGGACATCTGCTCGTTCCCGCCAGTGATCGTCTACACCGGGCGCAACCTGACCCGCGACGAAGAGGCCGAGCTGCGCAAGTATTCGCGCTCGATCATCATCAAAGGTGCACGTTCGCCGGAGCGCTTGCTGGATGAAGTGACACTCTTTCTGCACAAAGTCGAATCCCAGCTGTCCCATGACCGCCAGAAGATGCTCAAGACCGCGCGCAGCCGCGACAAGGTCTTCGAGGGGCGTAAAATCCTGCTGGTGGACGACGACGTACGCAACATCTTCGCCCTGACCAGCGCCCTGGAGCACAAAGGTGCTGTGGTGGTGATCGGGCGTAACGGCCGTGAAGCCATCGACAAACTCAATGAAGTCGAGGATATCGACCTGGTGCTGATGGACGTGATGATGCCGGAAATGGACGGTTACGAGGCTACCGCCTTGATCCGCCAGGACCCGCGCTGGAAAAAGCTGCCGATCATTGCGGTGACGGCCAAGGCCATGAAGGACGATCAGGAGCGCTGCCTGGCAGCGGGCTCCAATGATTACCTGGCCAAGCCGATTGATCTGGACCGTCTGTTCTCACTGATTCGCGTCTGGTTGCCAAAGATGGAACGCATTTAAGTGGAGCGAAGTTTTTTGGAAAAAAGCAGCGATATTGAGCTGCGCCTGTTGATCGAGGCGATTTACCTCAAGTACAGCTACGACTTCCGCGATTACTCCGGGGCGTCGGTGAAGCGGCGCGTGGCCCATGCCCTGCGCCAGTTCGATTGCGCGACCATCTCCGCCTTGCAGGAGCGTGTGCTGCACGACCCGGCGGCGTTCATGCAATTGCTGCAGTTCCTGACGATTCCGGTGAGCGAGATGTTCCGTGACCCGTCGCACTTCCTGGCGATCCGCCAGGAAGTGGTGCCGCTGCTCAAGACTTACCCATCGATCAAGATCTGGATTGCCGGCTGCAGCACGGGCGAGGAGGTGTACTCCATGGCCATCCTGCTGCGCGAGGAGGGGTTGCTGGAGCGTACGATCATATACGCCACCGACATCAACCCGGCGTCGCTGGACAAGGCCAAGCAGGGCATCTTTTCCCTGGAGAACGTACGCGCCTACACCGCCAACTATCAGCAGGCTGGCGGCCAACGTTCATTTGCCGACTACTACACCGCGGCTTACGATTACGCGATCTTCGACAAGACGCTGCGCGAAAATGTCACGTTTGCCGATCACAGCTTGGCGACCGACAGTGTATTCTCAGAAACTCAATTAATTTCGTGTCGTAACGTACTGATTTATTTCAATAAAAAATTGCAGGATCGTGCGTTCGGACTGTTCCATGAGTCGCTGTGCCATCGCGGCTTCCTGGTACTGGGCAGCAAGGAGACCCTGGATTTCTCCGCCTACGGCAAGCAGTTCGAACCCTTGGTCAAACAGGAACGGATCTACCGCAAACTATGAATCAAGCGGCTACCCGCCCGGCATCGGTCCGGGGCATAGAAGCGATCGTCATCGGCGCCTCCGCCGGTGGTGTGGAGGCGTTGCTGACGATATTCGCCGAGCTGCCCGCCGATTTCGGCTTGCCGATCATCACCGTCCTGCACTTGCCGGACGAACGCCGCAGCCAGCTAGCCGAAGTGTTCGACCGCCGTGTGGCCATGCCCGTGGTGGAAGCCCGTGATAAGGAAGTGATCAAGCCGGGCACCCTGTACTTCGCCGGCCCTGGCTATCACCTGTCGGTGGAGCATGACCGCAGCCTGTCCTTGAGCCAGGAAGACCGCGTGCACCATTCGCGGCCGGCGATTGATTTCCTCTTCGAATCCGCCGCCGATGCCTATGGCACGGGCCTGCTGGCCATTCTGTTGACCGGTGCCAACCATGACGGCGCCCGCGGTCTGGCCCACGTCAAGCAACACGGTGGAACCACTGTGGTGCAAGAACCCACAGAAGCACGCGTTGCCGTCATGCCCCGTGCAGCCCTGGCGCTGCACACACCCAACCACATTCTGACGTTGAGCCGCATTGGCTCATTGCTGGCTTCCCTGGAATATTCCCCATGTTAAGTACTGTCCAGGCCAAACTGCTGATCGTTGACGATCTGCCGGAAAACCTGCTGGCCCTTGAAGCGCTGATCAAGCGCGAGGACCGTCAGGTGTTCAAGGCATTGAGTGCCGACGAGGCCTTGTCCCTGTTGCTGGAGCATGAGTTCGCCATGGCGATTCTCGATGTGCAGATGCCCGGCATGAACGGTTTCGAGTTGGCCGAACTGATGCGCGGCACTGAAAAAACCAAGAACATCCCCATCGTGTTCGTCAGCGCGGCCGGCCGCGAGCTCAATTACGCCTTCAAGGGCTATGAAAGCGGCGCCGTGGACTTCTTGCACAAGCCGCTGGATATCCATGCGGTAAAGAGCAAGGTCAACGTGTTCGTCGACCTGTTCCGCCAAAGCAAGGCCATGAAGCAACAGGTCGAAGCCCTGGAGCGCAGCCGTCGCGAGCAGGAACTGCTGCTGACGCGCCTGCAGGCCACCCAGGCCGAGTTGGAGCAGGCGGTGCGCATGCGTGACGACTTCATGTCGATCGTCGCCCACGAAGTGCGTACGCCCCTCAACGGCCTGATCCTCGAAACCCAGCTGCGCAAGATGCACCTGGCCCGGGACAATGCCGCCGCGTTCACCCTGGACAAGATGCACGCCATGGTCGACCGCGATGAACGCCAGATCCAGAGCCTGATCCGCCTGATCGAAGACATGCTCGATGTCTCGCGCATCCGCACCGGCAAGCTGTCGATACGCCCGGCCCACTTCGACCTGACCCAATTGGTGAGCAATCTGGTGGAGAACTTCGCGCCCCAGGTCGCCGCAGCGGATTCGTCCATGACACTGGTTGCCGAAGGTCCGGTGGAAGGCAACTGGGATGAGTTCCGTATCGAACAGGTGGTGACCAACCTGCTGACCAACGCCCTGCGCTATGGGGCCAAGAGCCCGGTGGCGGTGCGCGTATACATCGAGCATGGCGAGGCGCGGGTCGAGGTGCGCGACCATGGAATCGGCATCAGCGAAGAAAACCAGAAGCGTATTTTCCAACAGTTCGAGCGCGTGTCCGCCAGCCAAGTGGCTGCGGGCCTGGGCCTCGGGCTGTTCATTTCCGAGCAGATCGTTGCAGCCCATGGCGGCACCATCGAGGTCGAGAGCCAGATAGGCGAGGGCGCCTTGTTCCGGGTCTGCCTGCCATTGCAGGCGTCGGCATGAATTCAATCGTCACCTCGACGCAACCTCTGCGTGACCCCATGGTCGTAATTGCAGCAACTGACCGGACTAAGGCTTCCCATGAGTGAAGATGCACAAGATGTCGTACTGATCGTCGAGGACGACGAATCCATTATGTTTGTGCTGGGTGAATACCTGGCTGGCCTGGGCTATCGGGTGTTGAAGGCGATCGATGGGGAGCAGGCCTTCGAAATTCTGGCGACCAAGCCGCACCTGGATTTGATGGTGACGGACTACCGTTTACCAGGCGGGATTTCCGGCGTGCAGATTGCCGAGCCGGCGATCATGTTACGACCGGAATTGAAGGTTATTTTCATCAGCGGTTACCCGCAGGAAATTCTCGACTGCAACAGCCCGATCACGCGTAACGCGCCGATCCTGGCCAAGCCGTTTGACCTGGATACGTTGCAGGAGCATATTCAGCAGTTACTGGCGTGATTAAAGCAATCAATACAATACGCCCCTGCCAAGGTTGTTCCCGGTAGTCGGGAACAGCCTCATTGTTCAGCGGATCGGACTTTTTTGAGTAAGACTCTGTGCATCATGAAGAAGGCGCAAAATCTTTTAGTGGGAGACCATAGGGTTTATGGGTTAGCGGGCTGAGGGCATACCAATTACCATTGATTTGCATCGCAGCAACCTTTTGTTTTTCACCATCGTTGTCGATTTTTCCTAGCGTTGCGTAGTCAACGTTCCTGAAGGTACTTTCAACGTCAAAGTTGAAAGCACTGAATGCAGGTTTCTTAGTGACTTCAAACCCGGGCCTTCCTATTCCATATATACCCTCTTTTACACCGGCCAAGGCCAGGACTTTAATATCGATGGGATTTAATGCGCCTACCGCAGCACGCCCGACGATGCCTGCTTTCGTTATCAAGGATTTCGAGGCCGCAGCGCCCAAGGATTTACCCACCTTTGCCGACGCCCCCAGGCCAGCGACAAGAAAACCTAAAACATCAAATGCCAGGTCGAAAACGCCTTCTTTCCAGTTGCCACCAATAAAGTTGGCGACAGCGCTGTAACCTGGGATAAGGCCCAATAGAAAATCGCCGACTTTTTTTAGAAAGGATACTTCCGAGTCGAACGTAGTCGTACCTTTGAGTTGTTTGTAAAGGTCCCGGACGCCCACACTTTTTACCATGGCATCTGCAATATACTGCGACCTGTCGCTGAAATAGCTTTTGGGCACACCCTCGGAAATTTCATACTCCGTTTGATCAAGCAGGCCTTCTGCATAGCTGCCATTAGGCACTACGGACTCCAAGTAGGTCGATCTGGAGCCCGCAGAAAACTCCGAAGGGAGCGGGCCAGGTTTTTTATGGTTGAGGTCATCACGTTTTCGAATAGTATTGGTTGATCCATTTATCTCGTAGGTGTATTGACGCGCATTACCCTCTTCATCTTTGACCTCGCTCCTCAGAATTATACTGCTTGGGGACACCTTATCTATCTCGGTTCCACCAAAGTTGCCTTGTTTAACTGTGATCTCTTTTGCAACTGATAACGTGCCCTTCTCGATAATGTTTCGATCTTCCAGGCTTAATGTTGAAATCAGAAACTTGGTTTGCGCACTCGCAGCATCTTCAAAGCGTTCGAAGTACCTGCCGACCTCTTCTTCAAAGTCGTCTTTTATACCCATTCCCCTACTCGTATTAACCACGACTTTGTCTAGGTCAATATCTTTGTCGCGTGAAGAAAAGTTGCGCCTGTCGTATTGGTCGCGGCCGTTCCAGTCTTTCAGGTGCAAATCTACCAGCGAGTACGGCCCTGGAAACGCGAGAAAACCACCGGTGCGGGTGTCGATGGACTTCCTCGTGATTTGCTCTTCGGTTAAATGCGGATTTCGTGATTTTATATAAGCAATGACGCGTTTATGAAGGTCGGGCATTTCCGTTGAATACGTCTTGGACGCTTTGCTTAACTCGGTCACTTGTTTGTTGAATGCCGCGCGCAGGTCATTCATTTGTGCGACTGTATAGCTATCCTGATCGTTTACCTCTAGAACGCCGTTGATAACACCCCAGTCTTTCAAGGCTTGGCTCTGTGCATGCTGTTCAACCCACTGATCTGCTACAGTTATGGGGGCCAAATTACCCCGCGCCATGACCTGCGCATACGTCATGTTGCTGGTGGAACCGGGCGCCTGGGTTTCGATACGTGCCACTGCGGTGGCAAAGCTGACCCATGAATGGCTCTCCCGGGTCAAACGCTCAGGTATGTCCTTGACCAACAACTCTGGAGCCTTGCGTGACAATAATATGAACGTCGCAAGGTCAACGGTTTTGGGCGTCGCAAGTCCTTGAGATATCAACTCATCAGACAGTTCTGTGCGAATCGTGGATGCACTTTTTCCCGAAAGTCTGACGCTGGCCATATCGAACCCTGCGACGTTGGTTCTTGCTGAGTTTGGCGGATCTATGAATACACTTTTTTTATCCAATACCGTGTGAATCGCGGCCATAACCCATTCGCTGACACGGTTTGCCGACGTAATTGGCCCCAATTCTTTTTCAGCTGCGTGTACCAACTTTTGAGCGAGGGGGGACTTAAGCATCTCGTTAATGAGGCTACGAGGGTCCTCATTAAAGGCCTTCGGATCCCACTGCATATCACGGGTCAAATGCTCCAGCAAGGTGTTTACCGAGTCGGGTATCAGGGCATTTCTAGTGACGAGGTAAAGCTGGCGCTGGTAATCATTGCTCAACTGGGTTTCCGCTGTGATCGCTCCTCCTAAGTTGCCATGAGCAGGCGCTGTCGCGGGTGGGTTAATCAGCGAGCTTACGAATTGTTCGGCCTCCTTATAGTCGTTGGGAGGCAGAAGGCCTTGTCCTTCTATGACCCTGCGCAGGGGCACACTCACATCGGCTTTCAGGTTGTGTTTAAGAGCATAGGAAGATTGGGGGTCTACCTTGATTGCCAGTGTGTCCAATGCTGCCTCCGTCCGCCGACGCGATGACTCATCCGCCACGTCGTGAGGGTCAGCGCCGATGTTTTTTTCGCGGTTACGAATGGCAGCGATGAAGTCATCTGTAACGCCTTTGCGAATGTCAGGCAAGGCCTCGGACAGTGCCATACTTACGGCAACTCGGTTGTTCAGGTCAGCCAACTGCGTAGCCTGAAGACTCAAGTCATCCTTGAAGGGATCAGAGGCGTTCGCAGGCGTGAACGTTGCCGTTTGCAGTTGGTTGGCATAGGACGTGTACAACGAATGCCGGGTGGCTGGCGACAGGGAGTCGTCATTTGGAAGGTCGACTCCATAAAAACCTGCAATATCCTGCAACTTCGCAGTATTGCCGGTACCTACCGTCACACGGCCAGTTTCGGGTGCCAGTGCTTTGGTGGCAGTCAAGAGCAGGGGCCATCCTACGAATGAATGAATATCGACGGTTCTGAAACGGGTCCGGCGCACATACTCATCAGGGGTCTTTCCGTTTGTGAAGAAGCCGGTGAAGGTTCCGTCATTGGAATTGATCGTTATGCCCTTTGACAGGTCGAAGTAATTGTCTTCTGCCCACTGCTTGAATGCGCTGCTTTGGATAATTGCGTTGTGTTGCGTCTGCCATTCTCCATAGGTTGACGTCTGCGGGATGTTTTCTAGAACTGTCTCCCGAATGTCCCGTGTTGGACTCGCCTGCGCAAATTGATTCAACGCTTGGATGAACAGCTTGCCAACGGCCTGATCGCCCTTGGCCCGAGGTGTTTCACCGGTGAGAGACGAAGCATTAGTCACCGGTGCCTGGTTCAGAGGCCGCGACGTGATGTCATCCGTCCTGTCCAGAGGGGTATATCGGTCAGAGCGGGGTAGAGGGCTGCTAATCGTCATAGAAGAATGTCTCGAAAGATATTAATTGAATGTTTTTTCTTACTTTGCGCGTTGACGCTTAGTAGGAAATAAATTCAACTCCGTTCCAGACTTTTCTGATTTCCAATGACTTGGCGGCGGCAAAAACTGAGTGCAACACCTGACCTTTCCGGTACGGTGCTGCCCCTATGTCTTATACCGAACTCAGCGTTGAAGAGCGCGCCACCATTCAAATCAGTCATGCCCAAGGCTTCAGCCTGCGTAGGATTGCCTGCTTGATCAACCGATCCCCTTCGACCATCAGCCGGGAGCTGCGCCGCAATCGAGATGTCTGTGGCGGCTACTCGGCCCACGCGGCCCAGCAGCAGATGCAGGCTCGCCGCCAGGTGTGTCGACCGAAGCGAAAGCTGTTGCGGGGTGGTGAGCGCTTCGAGTTGGTGGCGCATATGCTCCGTGAGCGTTTGTCTCCCGAGCAGATTGCCGGCAAGCTGCGCAGCATGAACATTCCCAGCCTCAGAGATGCCTACGTCTGTCGCGAGACGATCTATAACGCGATCTATGCCCTGCCGGTCGGTGAACTGCGCAAGGAGCTGATCATCTGCCTGCGGCAAAGCAAGACGACACGCCGACCGCGCTCTGGTGGTGTGGATCGGCGCGGCCAGATTCCCGAGATGGTCAGCATCCATGTGCGCCCACCGGAGATCGAAGACCGGCTAATGCCAGGGCATTGGGAAGGCGACTTGATCAAGGGCAAAGCCAACGCCTCGTGTGTAGGCACGCTGGTGGAGCGAACCAGTGGCTACCTGATGCTGGTGAAGATGAACGACGCGACGGCGACCTCGGCGATGGAAGGCTTCAGTGCAGCGCTCAATGGCATGCCGCTGGCGATGCGCAAGAGCATGACCTACGACCAGGGTCGAGAAATGGCGCGGCATGCTGAAATCACCCAGCAGACTGGGGTGGCGATTTACTTCTGCGACCCGCACAGCCCTTGGCAGCGCGGTAGCAACGAAAACATCAATGGCCTGATCCGCCAGTACCTGCCCAAAGGCACAGACCTGTCGGTACACAGCCAGGAAGAACTGAATGCCATCGCACTGCAACTGAACATGCGTCCGCGTAAGCGCTTCGACTTCAAATGCCCAATCGAAGTTATGGGCGAGGTGATGCAGAAGGCCATGGCTATGCGGCATGATGCTCCAGCTTCAATTCAATGACCGTGTTGCACTCAGCTCCTGCAACCGCCCTTTGTATTGTCAAGATATTTGTCCGATCACAAACGTGCTGTTTCTCATGCACACGCCGGCAACGACATCCAACAAGTTGCCCTCCCTGCTAGGCTCCAATCATCTCCCGCACTTTGGCGGTCAACAAATCAAAGGTAAACGGCTTGGTGATCAACTGCATGCCCGGGTCCAGGAACCCACCGCGAACTGCCGCGTGTTCGGCATAACCCGTGATGAATAGCACCTTGAGGTCGGGACGAATCTGTCGGCCGATTTCCGCCAACTGGCGGCCGTTCATGCCAGGCAAGCCGACATCGCTGATCAGCAAGTCGATGCGTTGATCCGACTCGATGATCGGCATCGCCGTATCGGCGTCACCGGCCTCGACAAAGCCATAGCCCAACTCTTTAAGCACCGCGCTGACCAATACCCGCACGGCCGGGTCATCTTCGACGATCAACACCGTTTCCCCTGCATTGGCGAAAGGCAGTAACGCCGCGTCAGCCGTCACATCGGACACGATTTCCCCAATGAACCGAGGTAGAAACAGGCTGACCGTGGTGCCTTTGCCGACTTCACTGTGGATGGTGACGTGGCCATGGGATTGGCGGGCGAAGCCATAGATCATCGATAGCCCCAGGCCCGTGCCTTGGCCGATCGGTTTGGTGGTGAAAAACGGATCGAATACACGCCCCATCACACTTTCCGGAATACCGCAGCCCGTGTCGCTGACACTCAATTCGACGTAGTCACCGGGTTTCAAGGTGCCATAAGCCGCCGTGAACACGCTGTCGAGGTGGCGGTTGGTGGTTTCCACGGTGAGGCTGCCGCCGTTGGGCATGGCATCTCGCGCATTGATCACCAGGTTGAGCAGGGCGCTTTCCAATTGATTGGGGTCGGCCTCGGCGGTCCAGAGTTGGCCGGTGAGGCGCATGTCCAGGGCGATACTTTCGTTGATGCTGCGTTGCAGCAGCTCACCCATTGAGGTCACCAACTGGTTGATTTCCACAGGTTTTGAATCAAGCGATTGGCGGCGGGAGAACGCCAGCAGCCGGTGGGTGAGGCCGGCGGCACGATTGGCCGAGGTGACGCCCAGGTCGATCAGGCTGTCGAGGTCGTCCAGTTTGCCTCGGGACACGCGCCTTCGCAGCAACTCCAGACTGCCGATGATGCCAGTGAGCATGTTGTTGAAGTCATGGGCGATGCCGCCGGTCAACTGGCCGACCGCTTCCATCTTCTGGGATTGGCGCAAGGCATCCTCGTTGTGACGCAGTTGGGCCGTGCGTTCCTCAACCTGTTGCTCGAGGGTCTCCAGCGTGCGTTGGAGGCGCAGTTCACTTTCGCTCAGGTCGATCAGGCGGTCGCGTGCTTCGTATTGCCGACGGCGACCGCGCAGGGCGGTGCTGACCAGGCTGATCAGCGTCACCGGATGGAACGGACGCTCCAGGAACGTCACGTTGCCCAGCAAGCCGCTGAACTGGGATGAACCGTTCTGTTCGCTGCCTCCGTGGTGGGTCATCAGCACGATAGGCAAGTCTGACCAGGCAGGTTGTTGGTGCAAATGCTCCAGCAAGGGGTCGAGGTCAACGCCGCGCAGTGCTTCGGCGGCGATGATCAGCACGCCGCTGCCGTGCTCCAATGCCTCGCACAGCGTGCCCAGATCGCTGGCAATGATGCCACTGTAACCGGCCTCATTGAGCATCATCAGCGCCAGCGAGCTGTCACGTCCCAGCGGCGCGAGGATGATCGCGCGCTCGGAGACAGGTGTAACGACCGTCACTAGCCCATGTCCTTGAGCAGGGGCGAGCCGGCGCCCATGTAGGTGGGAATGCCGCGCAGGACACCCTGGAAGTTGTTCAACGGCTCGCCGACGGTCATGCCACGGCTGCCGATGCGGTACTCACGAATCGTCGACTCATGGGAGCCGGTACGTTTCTTGATAATCGAGATGGCGCGGCGCACCTCGCCGATTGCCTCGAAGTAGCGCAGCAGAATCACCGTGTCGGCCAAGTAAGTAATATCGACTGGCGCCTGCATGTCACCGACCAGGCCGTGCTGGGCGACGGTCATGAAGGTGGCTGCGCCTCTGCGGTTCAGGTACAGCAACAGCTCGTGCATATGCAGGATCAGTGCGTTCTCTTCCGGCATTGCAGCCTGATAACCGTTGATGCTGTCGATGACCACGGTCTTGATCCCGCCATCATCCACACAGCGCCGGACGCGGTGGGAGAACTCGCCGGGAGACAGCTCAGCAGCGTCCACTTGCTCGATCAGTAGATTGCCGGTGGCTTGCAAGGCTGCCAGGTCGATGCCCATATTTTTCATGCGCTCGAACAGCAGGCCCAACTCTTCATCGAAGATGAACAACGCGGCCTTTTCGCCACGGGCCACGGCAGCAGCGGCGAAAATCATCGAGATCAGCGACTTGCCTGTACCGGCCGGGCCGAGGATCAGGCTGCTGGAGCCGGTCTCGATGCCACCGCCCAACAACGAATCCAGCTCGCCGATGCCACTGGTGAGCGTCTCGCGGTTGTAGCCGCCACGGTGTTCGGCCGCGACCAGGCGCGGGAACACGTGCACGCCGTCTTGCATGATGGTGAAGTCATGGAAGCCGCCACGATATTTCTGCCCGCGGTATTTCACCACGCGTACCCGGCGACGTTCGGCGCCATAGTTAGGGGTCAGTTCTTCCAGGCGAATCACCCCGTGCGCAACGCTGTGCACGGTTTTGTCCAGGGACTCGGTGGTCAGGTCGTCCAGCAGCAGCACAGTGGCGTCATAGCGCACGAAGTAGTGCTTGATCGCCAGGATTTGCCGGCGATAACGCAAGGAACTTTGTGCCAACAAGCGGATTTCGGAGAGGCTATCGATCACCACGCGGGTCGGTTTGACCCGTTCGACCACTTCAAAAATCTGCCGCGTGGCTTCACCCAATTCCAGGTCGGAGGAGTACAGCAGGCTCTGCTGGTGCTCAGCGTTGAGCAGGCTTTCAGGCGGCGTCAGTTCGAAGATATGGATATTGTCGTCCAGGTCCCAACCGTGGGACTTGGCACCCTGGCGCAATTCTCGTTCGGTCTCCGACAGGGTGATATACAACGAGGTTTCGCCGTTTTTCGCGCCCGCCTGCAGAAAATGCAGGGCGACGGTGGTTTTACCGGTGCCTGGTTCACCTTCCAGCAGGAACAGGTGGCTGCGCGATAGCCCCCCGGAAAGAATGTCATCCAGACCTTCGATGCCGGTGGCCGCCTTTTCACTGAACAGCTCGTTGGATGTAGACAAGGAGTGCCCTCAGGTCACGTTCAAATAGAGGGGCGCACCGCTCTTGGCGCGCCATATTTACTTGACCGTAGTGGCCTTTAGCGGTTCAACGTTTCGTAAAATTTGTACAACGGCGGCTTGGGTTTACAAGTTTTTAGCCTGGATCTACAGACCCTGTTGCAACGCCGGATCATCCGGATTCTGTTGCTCAAGCTGCGCCAGCAGGACCTGGACGTTCTGCAACTGACCGCTTTCCTTCCAGTAATTGATCAGCAACACCCGCGCTTTGCGATTGGCGGGGTGGCGCTGGATGATTTCTTCCAGTTGGCGCTGGGCCGCCTCCAGTTCTTCCTGGGCGTGCAGGGTGGTCGCGAGGTCGTAGCGATAATCCTGATTGTCCGGTTCAAGCTCTACCGCCTTGGACAGGCCGAGCAGGGCGTAGGGGCGCTCGCCGTGGTGCAGCAGCCACATGCCCAGGGCGTGTTGCAGGTAGGCTGACTCGGGGTGCGCAGCCAATTGGCGTGCCAGCAACTGGCGGGACTCATCGGTCTTGCCTTGTTTATCCAGCAACTCAATCTGCGCGACGACGGCTTGCAGGTTGTCGGGTTGCAGATGCATGGCTTGTTCCAGGGCATTCTGCGCTTCTGGCAACAGGGCGCTGTGGATGTACAGGCGCGCCAGTTGAATCCAGCCTTCGGCCGATTCGGGCTGGGCCTTGAGTTTCTTCACGAATTCGTCGAGGACCTGCTGCAAGGGCCCGAAGTACAGGCCCAAGGTATCGGGCGACAGGCCAAGCAGGGCATTGGCGGCGGCAAACCGCACGTCCTGCTCGGGATCGTCCAGTACCGGCCCGAGCAATAGAGTGCGTTGGCCGGTGGGCACCAGGCCGACAATGCTATGGATGGCGGCCTCACGCACCAGGGGCGACTCGCTGGCCAGGTCTTTGTCTGCCAGCTTCAGCGCTTGCGGGCTGGGGTAGTTGGGTAATTCAGCATGCAACGCAGCGCGACGTTCGGGCGACAGGTCCGGTCGGCCCAGTTGCTGGTAAAGCACACGCGCAGCACCCGGCTCGCCGTTACGCGCCTGTTTCAGGGCCTTGGAGTAACCATGGGCGATAGCGGGCGCTACCGCCACCGGGGTGGAGCGAGAGAAATACCAGGTGATCAGCACAATCAACAGCAGGGCGCACAGGCCGACGAGGGAGTAACGGCGTGACTTTGACATGCAGGCGTCCGAAAGCGTGGGCAGCAAAGTCGTCAGCTTCGGTCAGACCACGGCAGGTGTCAAACCCGCATCAGGTCAGCACGTATTCCACCGGCTCCAGGGGCGGCGGCAGGTCGGTTTCGCCGAGGGCCGCCAATACTTCACGCTCCAGGGTGCGCAGGAGGGCATTGCAGGGTAGGTCGTTTTCGTCAAAGCCGAACGGGTCTTCCAGGTCATCACCGATTTCATCGAGGCCGAAAAACGTGTAGCTCACGATGGCGGTAAACACCGGCGTCAGCCAGCCCAGTGGTTCGGCCATGGCAAATGGCAGCAGGATGCAGAACAGGTAAATGGTGCGATGCAGCAGCAGCGTATAGGGGAAGGGCAGCGGCGTGCTCTTGATCCGCTCGCAGGACGCCTGCACCTGGCTGAGGCTGACCAGGCGCGCCTCCCACTGTGTGTAGCGCCATTCACTGATCACGCCTTTCTCCGCTAATACGGAAAATCGAGCACCGACCTGTTGCAGCACGTTATCGGGCAAGTTGGGGTGGCTGGCCTGGACCTGACTCCACGGCTTGATGGCCAGGGCTTCATCTTCATGGCGCAGCCGGGCGACCAGGCCATGGGCGAAGCCGCACACGCTGCGCAGCAAACCCGCACGTTCGGCCGGATCCTGCAGCACCTGGGTTTCGCGAATCAACGAGCGCACGTCGATGATCATCTGCCCCAGTTGCTTGCGGCCCTCCCACCAGCGGTCATAGCAGGCGTTGTTGCGAAAGCTCATGAAGATCGACAGCGACAGCCCGAGCAAGGTGAACGGCGTGGCATTGACCTTGGAGAAATACGCCGGGTGCAGGGTTTCCACCAGCACAATCACCGAGGCCAGTAACGTAACCAGCAAACTGCGCAGGGCGATGCGCTTGGCAATCGAACCCTTGAGGGAAAACAGGATACCCAGGAGGTTGGGTTTGGGTCGGACTATCATTCAGGGGCGGGCTTCCAGGGTGGCGCAGCCCATCAGATTAGAAGCCTGCAGTGTGCCCGTCCAATCGCTTGGGCTGACCGGTTGATCGGCGGAGTCGATGACTGGCCAAACCAGTCAGGCAGGTTGAGGGCTTTGACCATTGCCGCAGTGGTGCTCTGGGGCGACTATTTCGACGATTCGGACTGTTAAAGAGAATAACAATGCAGATTGAAAACAAGATCTTCCTGGTCAGCGGCGGCGCTTCCGGCCTGGGTGCGGCCACCGCTGAAATGCTCGTAGCGGCAGGCGCCAAGGTAATGCTGGTAGACCTCAACGCCGATGCCGTGGCGGCAAAGGCCCAGCAGTTGGGCGAGAATGCCCGCAGCGCCGTGGCGGACATCAGCCAGGAAGCGGCTGCCGAAGCCGCCGTACAGGCCACCGTTGCAGCCTTTGGCGGGTTGCATGGGCTGGTGAACTGCGCCGGCGTGGTGCGTGGCGAGAAAATTCTCGGCAAGAACGGCCCCCACGGCTTGGCCAGCTTTGCCCAGGTGATCAACGTCAACCTGATCGGCAGCTTCAACCTGTTGCGCCTGGCGGCTGCCGCCATTGCCGAAACCGAGGCGAATGCCGACGGCGAGCGCGGTGTGATCATCAATACTGCCTCCGTTGCCGCGTTTGACGGGCAGATCGGCCAGGCGGCGTATTCCGCGTCCAAGGGCGCCATCGCCAGCCTCACCCTGCCGGCCGCGCGTGAACTGGCGCGTTTTGGCATTCGCGTCATGACCATCGCGCCCGGCATTTTCGAGACGCCGATGATGGCCGGCATGACCCCTGAGGTCCGCGATTCCCTGGCGGCTGGCGTGCCATTCCCGCCACGCCTGGGCAAACCCGCCGAATACGCCGCGCTGGTGCGGCACATCATTGAAAACAGCATGCTCAATGGCGAGGTGATCCGTCTCGACGGTGCCTTGCGCATGGCCGCCAAGTAAGGAGAATTTTCCATGACCGATCCCATCGTTATCGTCAGCGCCGTGCGCACGCCCATGGGCGGGTTCCAGGGCGACCTCAAGGGCCTGACCGCGCCGCAGTTGGGTTCCGCCGCGATTCGTGCGGCCGTCGACAGGGCCGGTATCGCCACCGACGCCGTGGATGAAGTGCTGTTCGGCTGCGTACTGCCCGCAGGCCTCGGCCAGGCACCCGCACGCCAGGCGGCGTTGGGCGCCGGGCTGGACAAGGCCACGCGCTGCACCACCCTCAACAAAATGTGCGGCTCGGGCATGGAAGCCGCGATCCTGGCCCATGATTCGCTGCTGGCCGGCAGCGTCGACGTAGTCATCGCCGGTGGCATGGAAAGCATGTCCAACGCGCCGTACCTGCTCGACCGCGCCCGCAGTGGCTACCGCATGGGCCACGGCAAGGTGCTGGACCACATGTTCCTCGATGGCCTTGAGGATGCCTACGATAAAGGGCGCTTGATGGGCACCTTCGCCGAGGACTGCGCCCTGCACAACGGTTTTACCCGCGAGGCCCAGGACGCGTTTGCCATCGCGTCGCTCAACCGTGCGCAGGAAGCGATCTCCCATGGCAGCTTTGCCGCCGAAATTGTCCCAGTGCACGTCACCGTGGGCAAAGAACAGAAAACCATCCTGCATGACGAACAGCCCCCCAAGGCCAAGCTGGACAAGATCAGCAGCCTGAAACCGGCGTTCCGCGAGGGCGGTACGGTGACGGCGGCCAACGCCAGTTCGATTTCCGATGGCGCGGCGGCCTTGCTGCTGATGCGTCAGTCCGAGGCCGAGAAACGTGGCTTGAAGCCCCTGGCCGTGATTCATGGGCATGCGGCGTTTGCCGATGAACCTGGGTTGTTTCCGGTGGCGCCGGTGGGCGCTATCCGCAAGTTGATGACCAAAACCGGCTGGAACCTGAGTGAAGTGGATCTGTTCGAGATCAACGAAGCCTTCGCCGTGGTCAGCCTGGTGACCATGAGCAAGCTGGAAATTCCCCACGCCAAGGTCAATATCCACGGCGGCGCCTGTGCCCTGGGCCATCCGATCGGCGCATCCGGTGCGCGGATCCTGGTGACCCTGCTTTCGGCATTGCGCCAGAACGGCCTCAAGCGTGGCGTCGCCGCCATTTGCATCGGCGGTGGTGAAGCCACGGCCATGGCCGTTGAATGCCTCTACTAAGGACTGACCATGCTGCCCAATGACGAACACCTGCAAATCAGCGACGCGGCCCGCCAGTTTGCCCAGGAGCGCCTGACACCCTTTGCCGCCGAATGGGACCGCGAGCATCGCTTTCCCAAGGAAGCCATCGGTGAAATGGCCGAACTGGGCTTCTTCGGCATGCTGGTGCCGGAACAATGGGGCGGTTGCGACACCGGCTACCTGGCCTACGCCATGGCCCTGGAAGAAATCGCCGCCGGTGACGGCGCCTGCTCCACCATCATGAGCGTGCACAACTCGGTAGGCTGCGTGCCGATCCTCAAGTTCGGCAACGACCAGCAGAAAGAACAGTTCCTCAAACCCCTGGCCAGCGGCGCCATGCTCGGCGCCTTCGCGCTGACTGAACCCCAGGCCGGCTCCGACGCCAGCAGCCTGAAAACCCGTGCACGTCTGGAAGGTGACTATTACGTGCTCAATGGCTGCAAACAATTCATCACCTCCGGGCAGAACGCCGGGGTGGTGATTGTGTTTGCCGTGACCGACCCGATGGCGGGCAAACGCGGAATCAGCGCGTTCATCGTGCCGACCGATTCGCCGGGTTACAGCGTGGCGCGGGTCGAGGACAAGCTCGGCCAGCACGCGTCCGACACCTGCCAGATTCTGTTCGAGGACGTGAAGGTGCCGGTTGCCAACCGCCTTGGGGAGGAGGGCGAAGGCTACAAGATTGCCCTGGCCAACCTTGAGGGCGGCCGCGTGGGTATTGCGTCACAAGCGGTGGGCATGGCCCGCGCCGCCTTTGAAGCCGCCCGCGACTACGCCCGTGAGCGTGAAAGCTTCGGCAAGCCGATCATTGAACACCAGGCCGTGGCCTTCCGCCTGGCGGACATGGCGACCCAGATCGCGGTCGCCCGGCAGATGGTGCATTACGCCGCCGCCCTGCGTGACAGCGGCAAGCCCGCCTTGGTGGAAGCCTCGATGGCCAAACTGTTCGCCTCGGAAATGGCCGAGAAAGTCTGTTCGGCCGCCTTGCAAACCCTGGGCGGTTACGGTTACCTGAGCGACTTCCCCCTGGAGCGGATCTACCGCGACGTGCGGGTCTGCCAGATTTACGAAGGCACCAGCGATATCCAGCGCATGGTCATTTCACGCAATCTATAAGGAGCCGATACATGAGTTACGAAACCATTTTGCTCGACGTCCAGGGCCGCGTCGGGCTGATTACCCTCAATCGCCCGCAAGCCTTGAACGCCTTGAACGCGCAACTGGTCAGTGAATTGAACCAGGCGCTGGATGGCCTGGAAGCCAACCCGGAAATCGGCTGCATTGTGCTGACGGGTTCCAAGAAAGCCTTCGCCGCCGGTGCCGACATCAAGGAAATGGCCGAGCTGACTTACCCGCAGATCTACCTTGACGACCTGTTCAGCGACAGCGACCGCGTGGCCAACCGCCGCAAGCCGATCATCGCCGCCGTCAACGGTTTTGCCCTGGGTGGCGGCTGCGAACTGGCCTTGATGTGCGACTTCATCCTCGCAGGCGACGGCGCCAAGTTCGGCCAGCCGGAAATCAACCTCGGCGTACTGCCGGGCATGGGCGGCACCCAGCGTCTGACGCGCGCCGTGGGTAAGGCCAAGGCCATGGAAATGTGCCTGACAGGGCGTTTTATCGACGCCGTGGAAGCGGAGCGCTGCGGGATCGTCGCGCGCATCGTGCCGGCTGATGAGCTGCTGGAAGAAGCCCTGAAAGTCGCCACCCTGATCGCCGGCAAGTCGGTGCCGATCAGCATGATGGTCAAGGAAAGCGTGAACCGTGCATTTGAAGTGAGCCTATCGGAAGGCGTGCGCTTTGAGCGCCGGGTGTTCCATGCAGCGTTCGCGACGCAGGATCAGAAGGAAGGCATGGCGGCATTTGTGGCCAAGCGTGCGCCCGAGTTCAAGGACAAGTAACGCGGTTGTGTGAACACTAGAGCTCAAATGTGGGAGCGGGCTTGCTCGCGAATGCAGTGAATCAGTCATGAAGATGTCGACTGTAACACCGCCTTCGCGAGCAAGCCCGCTCCCACATTGGTTTTGCGCTATGTCAATTAAAGCTGGTAGTGCTTGAGTTCCCTGGCAATCACCATCCGCTGAATCTCGCTGGTCCCCTCGTAAATCTGCGTGATCCGCGCATCCCGGTAATAACGCTCCACCGGGTAATCCTCCAGATAACCGTACCCGCCATGAATCTGCATTGCTGACGAGCAGACTTTCTCGGCCATTTCCGAAGCAAACAGCTTGGCCTGGGAAGCTTCCGACAAACAGGGTTTGCCGGCACTGCGCAGTCGCGCGGCGTGCAGGATCAACAAGCGCGCGGCATTCAGCTGGGTTTGCATGTCAGCCAGCAGGTTGGCCACACTCTGGTGTTCGATGATCGCCTTGTTGAACTGCACGCGATCACGGGCATACGCCAATGCCGCTTCAAACGCCGCACGGGCGATGCCCAGCGCCTGGGCGGCAATGCCGATGCGTCCACCTTCCAGGTTGGAGAGGGCAATCGCCAGGCCTTTTCCGCGCTCACCCAACAGGTTGGCCTCGGGCACTGTGCATTGGTTGAGGGTGACAGCGCAGGTGTCGGAGGCGCGAATGCCCATTTTGTGTTCGGTGCGGTCCACCACGAAGCCTGGTGTTGCGGTGGGCACCAGGAACGCCGAGATGCCTTTCTTGCCCAGTTCGGGGTCGGTGACAGCGAACACGATCGCCAGTTTGGCGCGCTTGCCGTTGCTGACGAATTGCTTGGCGCCGGTGATCACCCACTGGCCATCGCGCAGCTCGGCGCGGGTGCGCAGGTTGTGGGCTTCGGAACCCGCCTGGGGTTCGGTGAGGCAGAAGCAGCCAATCGCCTGGCCGCTGGCGAGGTCCGCCAGCCAAGTCTGTTTCTGCGCGTCTGTGCCGTAGTTGAGGATCGGCCCGCAGCCCACTGAATTATGGATACTCATCAGCGCGCCTGTGGCACCGTCGCCGGCAGAAATCTCCTCCACGGCGAGGGCGTAGGCGACGTAATCGACATAGGTACCGCCCCATTCCTCGGGCACGACCATGCCCAGCAGGCCCAGCTCGCCCATCTTGGCGACCAGGGCATCGTCGATCCAGCCGGCTTTCTCCCAGGCTTGGGCATAGGGCGCTATTTCGCCACGGGCAAAGTCGCGCGCCATGTCGCGAATCATCACTTGTTCTTCAGTGTATTCAATGTCTTGCATGGCTTAGTTCGCAACCTTCTCGAAGTGATGAAAGAAGCTTTCCACATGGCTGAGGGCCAGCCCATGCAGGGTGGATGGGTTCCAGCGCGGGGCTTTGTCCTTGTCGATGATCAGCGCGCGCACGCCCTCGATCAGGTCGCCACGTTCGAACCATTGGCGGTCCAGGTGCAACTCCAGGGCAAAACATTGCTCAAGGGGCAGGCGGCGGCCACGGCGTAGCATTTCAAGGGTGACGGCCATGGCCAGGGGAGAGCGGGTCTGCATCAGGTTGGCGGTGGTCAGCGCCCATTCGTGGCTGTCAGCCACGGTGACCTGTTGCAGTTGCTCGACAATGCTCGGCACATCTGGCAGCGCGAAGAAATGGTCGATGGCGGGGCGCAAGGCGGCCAGGGGCGCATCGGGCAGTTGTTGCACGGCCAGTTTGGCGAGCACACCCTGCAGGTCCTTGAGCGGCGAGTCGTGCCATTGCAGGCGGTCAAGCTTTTGGTCTAGGTCGGTGAGCTTGTTGCTTTCGAGGTACCAATCCGCCAAACCGCAGTAGAGGGCGTCGGCTGCGCGGATCTGCACCCCGGTGACGCCCAGGTAAATCCCCAGTTCACCCGGAATACGCGGCAGGAAGTGGCTGCCGCCCACGTCAGGGAAGTAGCCGATGGCCACTTCCGGCATCGCCAGGCGGCTGCGCTCGGTGACCACGCGCAAGTCGGCGCCTTGCACCAGGCCCATGCCGCCACCCAAGACAAACCCGTCCATGAGTGCCAGTACCGGTTTGCGGTAATGGTGGATGGCCAGGTCCAGTGCGTATTCCTCGACGAAAAAGTCCTGATGTAGCGTGTCGCCGTTCTTGAAGCTGTCGTACAGCGAGCGGATATCGCCGCCGGCGCAGAAGGCTTTTTCACCGGCGCCGCGCAAGACCACGGCGTACACCAGCGGGTCGTCGGCCCAGGCCTGCAGTTGGGACGTCAGGCTGCGCACCATGTTCAAGGTAATAGCGTTCAAGCCGGCGGGGCGATTAAGCGTGAGGTGGCCGATGTGGTTACGGACCTCGGCGAGGACTTCGTCCTGAAGTGTTGCTGCGTGGCTTGCCTCGGATGAAACCTGAGCAGTCATCGATAACTCCCTGCTTTTATTGTTCTTTATCAAGATGTTCGCGGACGAACCATCTCGCGATCGTACCAGTGCAAATTTGCCCAGTACAACCGTGAATCATGCAGGTTGTTTTTGCATTTATGCAGGGAGTGGAGGATGGCCTCAAGGCACCCGGCTGGCCAGGACCTCACCGATGCTGCGGCGTCGCGCGTGGGTTTCTGCGGCGTGGATCAATTGTTCCAGCGCCGTGGGCTCCACATCGTAGAACTGCTCCATTTCGGCCAGCGCCAGCTTCAAATCGGCGGCGGTGATGGCGGGGTCTTGAGCGGCCTTGGGGTTGCTCAAGATCGGAGCGGATGTTTCAGCCGCACCTTTTGGATAACGCGTGCGCGTCGCGTTGTTATAAACCAGTGCGCAGGCGAGCAAGGCTCCAGCACCGAGCAAGACCGCGCCCAACTCATACCACCCAAGCGCGGCAGAAGCAGGGTCGGCCAACACCAGCGTCATGGCCAGGCCACCAGCCGGTGGATGCAGGCAGCGCAGCCAGCACATCAGCACCACGGTCATACCCGCGGCCAGGCAGGCGCCACCCAGGGAAGGGCCAAGGACACGGGCGACGAGCAAAGCCACCACGCCCGCGCACAGATAGCTGCCGATGATAGACCAGGGTTGCGCCAGCGCGCCCGATGACACGGCGAACAACAACACGGCCGAAGCGCCCAGTGGACCGAGCAGGTGCAGTGCGACGTCCATGCCAAACACTTGTGAGCACAGCCAGACACTGAACAGCGTGCCCAGGGCCATGCCGATGGCGGCACGGCTCCATTCGGTAGGGCGGGTGTTGATAGCAGCGGGGAACCAGCGAGCGAGCATTGAAAGGGGATCCATAAACAGCGGGCAAAAAAAAGGCTTGTCTGGTTGCCCGGAAAAGCCCTTTGAAAGTTCCAACATTTGGGGGAAGGAACGCCTGCAGTGTGCCGCGCCCGAGAACAGGGCGCAAATGCATATTAATGAGGTTTGAGTGCAAAAAAAATGAAGTTGAGCGATCAGGGTTGTGGGCTTTTTTCCAAGTGCAGCAGCACATAAGGGTTGCGATCAAACTCGCCGGCCAGGGTCGGGGTGATGGAACGCAAGCGTGGGTCCGTCAAGCCTTCATAGTCCGCCTCGCTCATCACCAGCCACGCGGGCCCTTGGAGGGGTTTGAGATCTCCCGCATGCTGGGTGAACAACGGCACCTGGTCGCAATTGAGGTTGACCATGTACTTGATGGCCTTGGCGTCTTTGCCCAAGCCGTGCAACACCACCGGCGCCTTTTGCTGCATCACTTGCTCATGCACTTGCAGGGTAAAAGTACGGGTGTCGTAGACACTGCGCTCCAGCGGCTCGACCACCATGATGTAGGTGGCCCATACCGCCAGTACCGCGGCAAACGCCGGCCCGACCGCACGCAGTTGCGTCTTGAACAGCGCCAGCAGTGCCACGACTTGCAGCCCCCCGAGCACAGCGAACACCCAGCCCAGATGGCTCAATTGCTCCGGATAGCGTGGCCGTGCGAACAGCAAACCGGCGATCAACAGGGTCGGTAGAAGGGTCCAGATGCCCAGCATCAACCCACGCAGCCCGGCAAACAGCCGACCGTGCGCCACTTGGAACGGATACGCCGCAATGATCGCCGCCATGGGCAACATCGGCAGTATATAGCGCGCCTTTTTGGCTTGAGGGATCGACAGGCCCAGCATCACCAGCAAACCTGCGGCGGCGCAGTACCATACCAGCTGCAACGCCGGCCCCGGCGCCCGGCGCCCGCTGATCAGCATCGCCAGCAGCACCAACACGGCCATCGGATACGCCAGGGCATAGTTGCCCAGGGAACTGGTGAAGTAATACAGCACGCCGCTGGAACCTTCGCTGCCGTCCATGCGCCCGAGGAACTGCATGCGGATCACGTCCTGCATGAAGGTCTCGCCACCGCTCAGCTTGGCCATCAACAACAGCAAGCCGACACAGGCCACCAGTAACGCCAGCGCGAGCAAGCCGAAGCTGAACAGTTGCCGCCATTGACGGTTGATCAGGTAATAGCTGCACAACACGCCAGTGGGAATGACCAGGCCAATCGGCCCACGCACGGCAAAGCCGACGATCAGTAGCAGGTACAGCCAATGCAGGCGTTTGCCGGCGCCGAAGTGGTCATGGGCATACCCCAGATAGAACACCGCCAGGGCGATCGCGGCCAACATCTGGTCGAGAGACACCGCGCGGGTTTCGCTGATGAAGGTGCTGCTCAGCAACAGAATCGCAATGCTCAGCAGGCCCCAACGTTGCGAGTAGGGCGCCGTCAGGCGATACACCAAGGTGACGATCACCGCCGAGGCCATCGCCGTGGGCAACCAGGCCGTGAGGCTGGTGACTTGGCCTAACGGCAAGGACAACAGCCACGTCAGCAGTGTTGAAGTCGCCAGGTAATCCGCATAAGGCTGACCGTAGGTGGTCGGGAAGAACCCGGGACCATGGCGCAGCATCTCCTGGGCGAACAGCACGAAGCGGGAATCGAAACCGATAATCGCCTGATGCCAGTTGCCGGCGATGAACAGCAACAACGCCAACAATCCCAAACCGAGGGATTGGTGGCGGATCGTTGGGCTTAACAGGGGCGGTTGAGCTTTGTTCACGTCTCAGGCTTCCACGACCTGCGGCAACCATTGTTGCTGCGGAATCGGCAACTGGCAGGAGTCGCCACGGCCGATCGGGTAGTACTGGAAGCCTTTGCGCGCCAGGCGCTCGCCGTCATAGAGGTTGCGGCCGTCGAAGATCACCGGGGTTTTCAGGCGTTGGTGGATCAGGTCGAAGTCCGGCGCCTTGAACTGCTGCCATTCGGTGCAGACGATCAGCGCATCGGCGCCGCCCAGGGTGGATTCCGGGGTGCCCATCAGCATCAGGCGTGGATCATCGCCGTAGATGCGCTGGGTTTCCTGCATGGCTTCGGGGTCGAACGCGCGCACGTTGGCGCCGGCGGCCCACAAGGCTTCCATCAGCACACGGCTGGGCGCATCACGCATGTCATCGGTGTTCGGCTTGAACGCCAGGCCCCACAGGGCAAAGGTTTTGCCGCGCAGGTTGCCCTTGAAGAACGCATTGATGCGCTCGAACAGCTTGCTC
Organism: Pseudomonas sp. NS1(2017); assembly: GCF_002269425.1. NCBI lineage: Bacteria > Pseudomonadati > Pseudomonadota > Gammaproteobacteria > Pseudomonadales > Pseudomonadaceae > Pseudomonas > Pseudomonas sp. NS1(2017). The sequence continues at coordinate 4,833,454 of NZ_CP022960.1, read as the reverse complement.
TTCTGGCGCTGGTTGATGGCTTCCACCGCTTCCAACAGGTCGCTGGAACAATTGGCCTGCTTGGCGCTGTGGATCAGGGCGCGCATATCCTTGGGGAAGCACGAACCGCCATAACCGCAGCCGGGGTAGATAAAGTGGTAGCCGATGCGCGAGTCGGCGCCGATGCCAAGACGCACGGCTTCGATATCCGCGCCCAGGTGTTCGGCCAGTTCGGCGATCTGGTTGATGAAGCTGATCTTGGTCGCCAGCATGCAGTTGGCAGCGTATTTGGTCAGCTCGGCGCTGCGCAGGTCCATGAAAATGATGCGGTCATGGTTGCGGTTGAACGGGGCGTACAGGTCGCGCATCACCTCGCGCACTTCTTCGCGCTCACAGCCGATGATAATGCGGTCAGGGCGGCGGCAGTCGGCCACGGCCGAGCCTTCCTTGAGGAATTCCGGGTTGGAGACGATATCGAACTCCAGATGCCGCCCCGCCAAATGCAGGGCTTTTTCGATATGCGCGCGCAGAGTGTCGCCGGTACCGACAGGTACGGTGGATTTTTCCACCAGGATCACCGGCTCCTTGCGATGACGAGCGACCGCATCGCCCACCGACAGCACGTACTTCAGGTCAGCCGAGCCGTCTTCGTCCGACGGCGTGCCCACGGCGATAAACAGCACTTCGCCGTGTTCGACCGCGAGCTTCTCATCATAAGTAAAGTGCAGTCGCCCGCTTTCCAGGTTTTCCTTGACCATCGCCGCCAGCCCCGGCTCGAAGATCGTCACATGGCCTTTCTGCAAAGATTCGACCTTGTTTTTGTCAACGTCCATGCAGATGACATCGTGACCGACTTCGGCCAATACGGTGGCCTGCACCAGACCGACGTAACCACTACCAAATACACTGATTTTCATGGGGCATTCCTGGGACTTGTGGTGCTAGCACGACGAGAGTTGATAACCAGTACACCGAGGATGACCAAGGCCACCCCCAGGGTTTTTGAAACGGAAAAATCTTCGTTGAACACCGGCAGGCTGGCCGCCAGCAGGTACACCAGCGCGTAGCTGATGCTCAACAGTGAGTAGGCACGGCCCAGCGGCAGGTGCTTGAGCGCACCCAACCAGCAGAGCATCGACAGCGCGTAGGCCAGGATCGCCAGGCTCACCACGCCAAGGGCGCCGAGATCAATGCTGTTGTTGTTGAAAGCACTCAGCCATTCACTGGGCAGCGGCAAGCGCGTCATGCTCCAGCGCATGCCCAACTGGGCAGCACTGACCAGGCCGACACTGCCCAGGGCCAGGGCAAACCCTTGAACCCGGCTCATACGTGGCGCCCCAACAACACGACACCACCGATCACCAGCGCCACGCCCAGCCAATGACGGCTGTCGATGGGCTCATGAAAGACAAACCGCGCCACCAGCGTGACCAGCACGAAGTTCAGGCTGAGCATGGGGTAGGCAATGCCCACTTCCAGGCGCTGCAACACCAGCAGCCACACCAGCAGGCCGAGGCCCAGGCACATCAGCGCCGACCACAACCACGGTGAACGCAGTTTCAGCGCCCAGCCTTCGGGCAGGTCGCGCCAACTTTCCACGGCAAATTTCTGCGACACCTGGCCCATGCAGGTCAGCAGGCAGGCAGCCAATAACAGCAGCAGGGTGATCAAGGCGTCACCTGCGGGAAGATCAGGATCACGATATTGCCTTGCTCATAGCGCTTGCCGTCATTGGGCAGCAGCGCCACTTCAGCGATTTCGTCGTCACCTTTGACACGCATCACCACGCCGACCGGGCCTTTTTTACGCGCCTCGCTCATCCACTGCTGGACTTGGGTGGTGTCAATCTTGTGATGCGTGGCATCCGGGTAGGCCAGGCCGTATTTGACCTCGCCAACGGTGTTGTAAAGCGTCACGTCCGGGCGTGCCAGGCGCCACGACAAGGCAGATGCTGCGCCGAGATCGTTACTCAGCAGGGCCGTGGCCGGTTGCAGTTCCTGCAGGTGATCGATGATGAATTGGTCAGGCGTCTTGTTGTAGACCACCGAATGCGGCAAGGCGGCTGGCAACAAGGCCACCATCAGCCAACTGCCGAATACCGGCGCGGCCCACAGGCGTAGAGGTCGCGCGGCTTGCAACAGGTTGACCAGGATCCAGGCAAACAGGAAGGTGAACACCAGCACCAGGCTGAGGGTTTCCTGGCCGTGCTCGTACACCGGCTTTTTCAGTTGGAACCAGCTCAGCGCCAGCAGCACCACTATGCCAATGATCAGGTTCAGCCAGCCATTGATACGCAATGCCCGATAACGGCCCTGCGCCAATTTGTCGGCCAGGGTATTGCCCATCAACAAGGCCAATGGCAGCAGGCACGGCACGATATAGGAGGGCAACTTGCCCTTGGCCAGACTGAAGAACGCCAGGGGCATCAGCAGCCACAGCAACACAAAGCCGATTTTTGCGCTGCGCTTGTCCTGCCAAGCCTGTTTGAGCGTGGACGGCAACAACGCCACCCACGGCAGACAGAACGCAATCAGCAGCGGCAAGTAATACCAGAACGGCTCCGCGTGCTGGGCATCGTCGCCGGCAAAGCGCTGGATATGCTCGTGCCAGAAGAAGAAGTGCCAGTAGTCGGGCTCTTGCAGGTGCACGGCCAGCGCCCACGGCAGGCTGACGACAATCGCAACAACCACGGCGACCAGGCCATAACCCAGCAGCTCACGGAAACGCTTTTGCCAGAGGGCATAGGGCAGCGCGATCAACACGGGGAGCAGCCACGCCAGGAAACCCTTGGTCATAAAGCCCATGCCGCAGGCAAACCCCAACAGGGCCCAGGCGCCGAATCGCCCATTGCGGGTGGTGCTGTCGAAGCAAAACCACAAGGCCACGCCGGTCAGATTCACCCAGAAGGTGAACTGCGGATCGAGGTTGGCATAACCGCCCAAGGCCGCCACACTGACAAAACTCATGTACAGCACGGTGCTGATCAGGCTTTTTTGCGGGTCATTCCACAGCCGGCGTGACACCAGGTACACCAACACAATGCTCAAGCCAGTGCTCAAGGCCGACGCAAAGCGCACGCCGAACAGGTTCTGCCCGAAGATTGCCTGGCCCAGCGCGATCATCCAGTAGCCCGCTGCCGGTTTCTCGAAGTAGCGAATGCCCATGAAGTGCGGCGACGCCCACTTGCCGGTCAGCAGCATTTCCTGACTGATCTGTGCATAACGGGTTTCGTCCGGAATCCACAGGCCGTGGGTTGCCAGTGGCAGCAGGTAAAACACGCCAAACGCCAACAGGAGCAGGGGCAGGGCCCAACGGCGGATCATGCCTGCTGCACTCCGAGCCAACCCTCGCGCCCGGGCAAGGCGCCGCGCACCAGTTGCTGCTGGGGCAGGGTGGTCAGGTCCGCGGGCAGCAAATCGCCCAGCGGTTTGAAGTCGATGCCGCGCTGCCCTGCCTGGGCGAGCAACTGGCGGAAATCATTGGCCATCAGAATCCCTTCTACTTCAGCGTGGATCGTATAGACGTTGAGCTTCGACGCGGCAAAGCGGTCGAGGATGAACGTATTGAAGTCTTTGGCAGCCACCACTGGCCCGACGACTTCGTCGAAGGTCGGCAGGTCCACCGGAATTTGTGGGGTGCCCGCGCTGCCATCGGCCAAGGTTGGACGAAACAGGCTGGTGCCCCGGCAATCACTGTTGTAGCGGAAATTGAAGCCTTGCTTGGCTTGCACCACGCGCTCGTCGGCACGCCAACCGGCAGCAGCCGAACAGTCGATGCGCTCGCCGAGAATGTCATTCAGGGTGTCGACGCCACGGCGGATCTGTTCGACCAGCTGTGCCTCGCTCCAGCGGCCGGTGTTGGCCTGCCAGCCGTGGTGGTCCCACGCGTGCAGGCCCACCTCATGCCCGGCGGCCTTGGCCTGGCGCATCAAATGCCCCAGGTCACGACCGATCGGCTTGCCCGGCCAGGCGGTGCCGGCCAGCAAGATATCCAGGCCATACAGCCCGACGGCGTTGGAACGCAGCATCTTCCACAGGAACTGCGGGCGGATGAGACGCCACAAGTGGCGCCCCATGTTGTCCGGCCCGACACTGAAGAAGAACGTCGCTTTCACCCCCGCTTCATCCAGGGATTCGAGCAACCGTGGCACACCTTCACGAGTGCCACGGTAGGTGTCGACGTCGATTCGCAAGCCTGCCTGCATTACTTTTTGTCCGCTATTTCGAGCATGGCTTCACGCAGGAAGAAATCCAGCGTGTTGCCGATGGTTTCGCTCATTTCCACGGTCGGCTCCCAGTTCAGCAGGCGCTTGGCGTTTTCGATGCTTGGCTTGCGGTGGGCCACGTCCTGGTAACCGGTGCCGTAGAACGCCTTGCTCTCGACGTCGCGGAAACCGGCGAACGGCGGGAAGTTGTCACGCAGCGGGTGCGCTTCGAACTGACGCAGCAGCTCTTCACCCAATTGACGGATGCTGGCTTCGTTTTCCGGGTTGCCGATGTTGATGATCTGGCCGTTGCACGCGTCATTGTCGTTATCAATGATGCGCGCCAGGGCTTCGATACCGTCGGCGATGTCGGTGAAACAACGCTTCTGCTCACCACCGTCGAACAGACGGATCGGCGTGCCTTCCACCAGGTTCAGGATCAACTGGGTGATGGCGCGGGAGCTGCCGATACGCGCCGAGTCCAGGCGGTCGAGGCGCGGGCCCATCCAGTTGAACGGACGGAACAGCGTGAAGTTCAGGCCTTTGGCGCCGTAGGCCCAGATCACGCGGTCCAGCAGTTGCTTGGAGACCGAGTAGATCCAGCGTTGCTTGTTGACCGGGCCGACCACCAGGTTGGAGGTGTCTTCGTCGAAGTACTGGTCCTGGCACATGCCATAGACTTCGGAGGTCGACGGGAAGATCACGCGCTTGTTGTACTTGACGCAGTAGCGCACCAGCTTGAGGTTTTCTTCGAAGTCCAGCTCGAACACGCGCAGCGGGTTGCGGGTGTATTCGATCGGCGTGGCGATGGCCACCAGCGGCAAGACCACGTCGCATTTCTTGATGTGGTACTCGATCCACTCGGTGTGGATGCTGATGTCGCCTTCCACGTAATGGAAGTTCGGGTGGCTGCGCAGGCGTTCGATGGCATCGGAGCCGATGTCCAGGCCATAGACTTCGTAGCGGTCGTCACGCAGCAGGCGCTCGGACAGGTGGTTACCGATAAAACCGTTCACACCCAGGATCAGTACGCGGGTACGACGTGGCTTGCGGCCGGACTCGGCACCGCGCAGCACGGAACCGTCGACCAGGCCCAATTCGTTGGCCAGGGAAGGACCGGCCAGATACAGACCGTTGTCGTTGCGCTGACCGAACTTGACCACCAGGGAGTCTGCACCGCAGGCAATGCGCAGCGGGTTGACGCTGATCACACGGCCCGGCGCCAGGCCTTCGTTGCCCTTGACCACTTCGGCTTGCCACACGATCAGCTTGTGCTCGCCCACGGCGCAGAAGGCACCCGGGTACGGCTGGGTGACGGCGCGGACCAGATTGAACAGTTCTTCAGCCGGTTTTTTCCACTCCAGCTTGCCATCGGCGGCCGTGCGGCGACCGAAGTAAGTGGCCTGGCTTTCGTCCTGGGCGGTTTCAGCCAGTTTGCCTTGGGCCAGTTGCGGCAGGGCGTCGCGCAGCAGGTTACTGGCGGCGTCGCGCAGTTTGGCGTGCAGGGTCAGGCCGGTGTCGTTGCGCTCGATGATGACTTTCTGCTGGGCCAGGATCGCGCCGGCATCGGCACGCTTGACCATGCGGTGCAGGGTCACGCCGGTTTCGGTTTCACCGTTGACCAGCACCCAGTTGGCCGGGGCGCGGCCACGGTATTTGGGCAGCAGCGAGCCATGCAGGTTGAACGCGCCTTTGCGCGCAGTGGCCAACAGGGGCTCGCTCAGCAGGTTGCGGTAGTAGAACGAGAAAATGTAGTCCGGGTTCAGCTTGGCGATGCGCTCGATCCACAGCGGGTGGTTGGCGTCTTCCGGCGCGTGCACCGGGATACCGTTGCGCGCACACAGTTGGGCAACGGAACCGTAGAAGTTGTTTTCCTTCGGGTCGTCGGCATGGGTGAACACAGCGGCAATTTCGTAACCGGTGTTGAGCAGCGCCTCAATGCCTGCACAACCAATGTCGTGGTACGCGAATACAACAGCTTTTGAACTCATGATTGGACCTGATCAGCAGAAGTAGTAGAGGTATGGGAAGACACCAGGCCGTCGACGACGACCACGGGAGCCGGTGCTGCCGGTTGGTTGCGCAGCACTTTTTCGATAAAGAAGCGTGGGCGGGCGCGCACATCGCTGTACATGCGGCCCAGGTATTCACCCAAGAGGCCCATGCCGATGAATTGGCCGCCAGTGAACACAAACAGCACCGCGAACAGCACGAACAAACCGTCGCCGGCCCAGTCGGCACCAAAGGCCAGGCGCATGACGATCAACGCCAGGGCAAACAGAATGCCCAGGGCCGCCAGGCTGAAGCCGACGATGGAGAGCAGGCGCAGCGGGGTGGTGGTCATGCACGTCAGCAGGTCGAACATCAGGCTGATCAGGCGCATGGCGCTGTATTTGGATTCGCCGTGTTCACGTTCGGCGTGGTGCACCAGGATCTCGGTGGTGTGGCGGGCAAAGCCGTTGGCGAGGATCGGGATAAAGGTGCTGCGCTCGCGGCAGGCCAGCATTGCGTCGACGATAGTGCGGCGATAGGCACGCAGCATGCAGCCGTAGTCGGTCATGGCGACGCCAGTGGAGCGCTGCACGGCCAGGTTGATCAGGCGCGAAGGCCAGCGGCGGAAGGCCGAGTCCTGCCGATTGTTGCGCACGGTGGCCACCACGTCGTAGCCGAGGGCGGCTTGTTCCACCAGGCGCGGGATTTCTTCGGGCGGGTTTTGCAGGTCAGCGTCGAGGGTGATCACCACTTCGCCCCGGCACTGCTCGAAACCGGCCATGATCGCTGCATGCTGGCCATAGTTGCGGTTGAGGATCACCGCGACCACGTTGCTGCCGTCTTCAGCGGCGGCGTCTTCCAGCAGTTGGGCCGAATTGTCGCGACTACCGTCATCCACCAGGATGATTTCGTATTCGTAGGCCAGTTGCTTGCAGGCTGCAGTGGTGCGACGCAGCAATTCAGGCAGGCTCTCTTGTTCGTTGTAGACCGGGATAACGATCGACACGCAATGAATAGGGTAGGGTTTCAAAGATTCATGACCTCGGGGTTAGAGCAACTTGGCGCGTGAAAACAGCAGCAATCATTAGGCGAAAGTCCAGGCCGCAGGCTAAAAAACGGAACCAAAGGTGAAGCGTAATCAAGAGGTTAGACGATATAGTGCGGTTTGCTATGAAGTGCTGTGTTCAAGATTAAGCGTAAAAATGTGGAACAGATATGAAAGGCAGATGAAAAACTCGTTTATTTGACAGGTAGACAGCTAGGGTTCAGCTAAGCAACTAACGGCCTCCCGGCTTTAGTTGGTGGGCGAAATAGGAACTGTTTGTAGGGCGTTTGGTTCAACTTGCCTGCCTACGTTCCAACCTCGAATTTTAGTGAAGAATCTTCTCTGCAATGCGCCCCAAGTGCCGGTAAAGTAAGCCGTCTCTTGCCAGGGTGATCGGATGAATAGCGTGCAGCTTTTACGTGGCCAGTTGCGGCCAGTGTTGATGGGGTTGTTGATGAGCGTGGCGTGTGTCACCACCGTGCAAGCCGATGACGGGGTGGCGCTCACGAGCATCGACCAGGTGCCAGACGGCGTCGAAGTGCGCGGCAAGCAGATCGCCGCTTACACCTGGGATGACAAGCAAGGCAAGAACCTGCTGGTGCTCGCCGAGCAGGTCAGCGAGCGTGACGACGACGGCACTCAATCTGCATTTGTGTACGCGGCCCAGTACCTGATCGATGGCAACCGCCCCAAACGCGTGTGGATGCTCTACGACGATGTACAGCACTGCGAATTCGACGCCTCGTTGCGCTTCGACCGCGCTGCGACCAAGGTCACCGACCTGACCGGCGATGGCATCACCCAGGCCACGGTGGGCTATTCGCGCACCTGCACCAGTGATGTCAGCCCCAATGAATTCAAGCTGATCATGCATGTCGGCAAGTCGCAGAAGTACCGTTTGCGCGGCGTCGACCGGGTCGGTGCAGCCTGGTGGGACGAAGAGGCCGGCGCCTTGCGCGGCATGCCGTTGCCCAAGGACTGCAGCGTGGCCGGACAGCAGGCGTTGGTCAGCCAGTACAAGGAGCAGGGCACCGAGTTGCCGTTGCCCGGTTGCTACGGCGATGAGAAGGACTTTGCCAAAGCGCCCGAGGCTTACCTGGCGTTCATGCGCCAGCATTGGTTCGCGCTGATGCAGAAGCAGGACAGCGACTGGAGCCAGGCCCAGGTCCAGCCGCAGGACGCTACCGAAGATGACGACACGGCCCCGTGATTTTGTGCCAGGGCCGGTCCTGAGTTAGACTCGGCCTTCGCCAATTCACTAAATACCTCGATTAATCAAAGGTTTGTTCGAGGTATTTAAGCCAAAGGCTGACATACCTTGACTGAGTCTATCCGCAACCCGCTGACCCTTTACCTCACCCGCCTGGCGCCCTCCAGCCAACTGACCATGCGCTACGTGCTGCAAGACGCGGCCGACCGCCTGGGCTTCGAGGACATCAACCTCGAAGACATCGACTGGCACCTGCTGCAACCCGAACACGTGATTGCCCTGGTCGCCGCCTTGCGTGAGGACGGCTATGCGCCGAACACCTCATCACTGTACGTCAACGCGGTACGTGGGGTGATGAACGAGGCCTGGCGCCTGAACCTGATCAGCCAGGAACACCTGTTGCGCATGCGTACTGTCAAGGCCGCACCGGGAACGCGCCTGAGCCAGGGCCGCAACCTGCGGCGCAGTTTGATTCGCGAAATGATGGAAGTCTGCGCCGCCGACCCTCGCCCGCAAGGTCTGCGGGATGCGGCGGTGATTGGCATTCTTTACGGTTCCGGCATGCGCAAGTCGGAGTCGGTCAACCTCGACCTGGCCCAGATCAATTTCGAAGAACGTAGCTTGCGAGTGATCGGCAAGGGCAACAAGGAGTTGATCAAGTACGCGCCGGATTGGGCATTCGCCAAGTTGCAGGCGTGGCTGGCGTTTCGCCGCGAACAGCTCAAGGAAGGCGAGCAGGACGACAGTTTCCTGTTCAACCGCATCCGCCGTGGCAGCCACATCACCCGCGAACGCATCACCAAGCATGCGATCTACTACATCGCCCGCCAGCGCGGTGAACAGGTAGGGGTAAAGATCATGCCCCATGACTTCCGCCGCTCGTTCATTACACGGGTGATCGAGGAGCATGACCTGTCGATTGCACAGAAGCTGGCACACCACACCAATATCCAGACCACCGCCAGCTATGACGTTCGTGACGACAATGAGCGGCGGCGTGCCGTGGATCGTTTTGATTTGTGATTTTTCGGCTCCAGGGCCTCACTTGACTAAGGAAGATGTAACGACATGACGTTTGTGGAATTTTGGTGGTCAACCGCAGTAGCGTTGGCTGTTTGGGCCGTGCTGACGGCCTGTATCTGTAAACGCGTTCGAAGCGGTCACGTGTGGAAGGGCTCCACTGCGGCACGACAAAATATCCTTTTGGGTCTGTTGCTGGTCTTGCTGTCGGCGGTTCCACCGGCATTTTTGTTGGATAAGCTCGACGATTTCAAGGCCACTCAAGATGCTGAGTCCCGAGACGCGCAAACCGAGAGTGATCAAACCAACGCGGATACTGACAGCAAACGATGCAAGCGGGCCCTCTCAGAGGGTAAACAATGTGGTGAGCCCAAACCGGGACCGGACATATCCTCGTTCAGTAAGCCTCTGTATCGAACGCTGGATAAATTCGTCGATGTCATTGGCCTCGTACTCGGCTTGTTGGGTGGCGCGTTGGGGGTCAATATTTTATCCGATGGTTTGCTCAGGAAAGACGCTCCGCCGATGCGCCTCGTCCGTCGGGAGATCAAGACGACGCGAACTTTCGGTTTCAGCAATTGGCAGATCAAGCAGGTCACCACCAGGACCTGCATACGTTCAAGCGAAAACGTTTAACCCTGCTCCAATGCTCACGAAAGCGGGCAGCGATACCGCCTTCCTGGAAGAAACCGGCCTTAAGCTTATGCCTAATCGGTATTTCCAAAGGCGGGCTTAGACTTCTTAAGATCACGTCATAACTCGTTATGACAAGTGATCTTGATGAACGATTCCAGCCTTTCCCCCCTGTCCAGCATCCCCTTGCATGCGCAACTGCGTGACCTGTTGCGCAGCCGCATTCTCGATGGTGAATACGCGCCCAACACCCAGATGCCTTCCGAAAGCGAGCTGGGTGCGCGCTTCAAGGTCAGCCGCATTACCGTGCGCCAGGCCCTGGGCGATCTGCAGAAAGAAGGGCTGATCTACAAGATCCATGGCAAGGGCACCTTCGTGTCCAAACCCAAGGCCTACCAGAACGTCAGTACCTTGCAGGGCTTGGCCGAATCCATGACCGAACGCGGCTACGAAGTGATCAACCGCTTGCGCAGCTTCCGCTTCGTGCCGGCCGACAAGCAGGTGGCCGAGCGCCTGGGCGTGGAGGAGGGCACGGTCGTTGCGCAGATCAAGCGCGTGCGCCTGATCAACCGGGAACCGGTGTCGCTGGAATTCACCTACCTGCCGCAACCCCTCGGCGAGCGCCTGGAAAAAGCCGACCTGGTCACCCGCGATATCTTCCTGATCCTGGAAAACGACTGCGGCCTGCAACTGGGGCATGCGGATGTGGCCATCGACGCCGTGCTGGCCGACAGCGACCTGACCCAGGCGCTGAATGTAGAGCCAGGCTCGCCGATCATGCATATCGAGCGCCTGACCCATACCGCCGACGGCCAGCCCGTTGACTTTGAACACCTGTATTACCGTGGCGACGCCTTCCAGTATCGCCTGCGCATCGACCGTGAACGAGGAAGCCGCCCGTGAGCCGCACAACCCTGGAGCTGGAATACGACATCGTGGTGATCGGCGGCGGTACGGCCGGGCCGATGGCGGCGATCAAGGCCAAAGAAGCCAACCCGGCGCTGCGTGTGTTGCTGGTGGACAAGGCCAATGTGAAGCGCAGCGGCGCGATCAGCATGGGCATGGACGGGCTGAACAACGCGATCATCCCCGGCCACTCAACGCCGGAGCAGTACACCAAGGAAATCACCATCGCCAATGACGGCATCGTCAATCAGGCGGCGGTGTACGCCTACGCTACCCACAGTTTCGAGACCATCGAGCAACTGGACCGCTGGGGCGTCAAGTTCGAAAAGGACGAGACCGGCGACTACGCCGTGAAAAAGGTCCATCACATGGGCGCCTATGTGCTGCCGATGCCCGAGGGGCATGACATCAAGAAGGTGCTGTATCGCCAGCTCAAGCGTGCGCGAGTGACCATCACTAACCGCTTGGTGTGTACACGTTTGCTGACCGACAGCGAAGGGGCAGTCAACGGCGTGATGGGCTTCGATTGCCGCACCGCTGACTTCCAGGTGATCAAGGCCAAGGCCGTGATTCTGTGCTGCGGGGCGGCGGGCCGATTGGGCTTGCCGTCGTCGGGCTACCTGATGGGCACTTATGAAAACCCCACCAATGCTGGCGACGGCTACGCGATGGCTTATCACGCGGGGGCCGAACTGGCGAACCTGGAGTGCTTCCAGATCAACCCGTTGATCAAGGACTACAACGGCCCGGCCTGCGCCTACGTCACCGGTCCGCTGGGCGGCTATACCGCAAATAACAAGGGCGAGCGCTTTATTGAGTGCGACTACTGGAGCGGCCAGATGATGTGGGAGTTCCACCAGGAGCTCGAAAGCGGCAATGGCCCGGTGTTCCTCAAGCTCGACCACCTGGCCGAGGAAACCATCCAGAACATCGAGACCATCCTGCACAGCAATGAACGGCCGAGCCGTGGCCAGTTTCATGCCAATCGCGGCACCGATTACCGCAGCGACATGGTGGAAATGCACATCTCCGAAATCGGTTTTTGCAGCGGGCATTCGGCCTCCGGCGTGTGGGTGAACGAGCGCGCGGAGACGTCGGTGAAGGGCCTGTATTCGGCCGGGGACATGGCGGCGGTGCCGCATAACTATATGTTGGGCGCCTTTACCTACGGCTGGTTCGCGGGTACCAACGCCGCCCAGTATGTGCTGGAAAAAGACTTCAGCGCGGTGAATGCCGAGCAGGTCGCCGCCGAACAGGCCCGTGTCTACGCGCCGCTGGACCGTGAAACCGGCCTGCCACCGGCCCAGGTCGAATACAAGCTGCGCCGCTTCGTCAACGATTACCTGCAACCGCCCAAGGTCACCCGCAAGATGGAGATCGGCTTGCAGCGCTTCAGTGATATCGAGCGCGACCTCGACCAGATGAAAGCCCATAACCCCCACGAACTGATGCGCGCCATGGAAACCAGCGTGATCCGCGACTGTGCCGAGATGGCCGCCCGCGCCTCGTTGTACCGTGCCGAAAGCCGCTGGGGCCTGTACCACTACCGCGTCGATCACCCGCTACGCAATGACACGGATTGGTTCTGCCATTGCCACCTGAAAAAGGGCGATGACGGGCAGATGGTCAGCTTCAAGAAACCCGTTGAGCCCTATGTGATCCCGCTGGACGCCGAAGAAATGCAAGCCTACGACCGCCTGCGTGTTGGGGCTGATGCTGCTTGACCCTATAGAGAGCGCAAAAGCGCCCAGGACACCGTGAAATGGCCTACCAACCCCAGGAAATATTCTTTCGTTCCAACGCGCCGGTGACGATAGACGAAGACAAGTGCATCGCCGAAAAAGGCTGCACGGTGTGTGTCGACGTATGCCCGATGGACCTGTTGGCGATCAATCCCGCGACGCAGAAAGCGTACATGGCGTTCGACGAATGCTGGTACTGCATGCCCTGCGAAAAGGATTGCCCCACCGGTGCCGTCAAGGTCGAGATCCCGTACCTGCTGCGCTGAGCGTATCGATCCAAAGCCATCCGCCATCACCGGACGCCACTGCCGTACCCCCTCGTTTCCCACCGTGCCTGATCACGGCGGAGACGATCCTATAACCATGATTCGAGGGGAAACACCCAATGTTCTTGCGCGCAACCTTCGCCAGCCTGGTGCTGGCTTCCATCAGCCTGTCGGTACAGGCTGAAACCATCCGGGTCGCCATCGGCACCCAGGACACCACCATCAACTGTGCCGCCGGCGGCTTGCTGATCCGTGAGCTGGGCCTGCTGGACAAGTACTTGCCCCACGATGGCAAGTACAAGGACTCCACCTACGATATCCAGTGGAAGAACTTCACCAGTGGCGCACCACTGACCAATGAAATGGTGGCAGGCAAGCTGGACTTCGGTGCCATGGCCGACTTCCCAGGCGCATTCAATGGCGTGGCGTTTGAGGGGGCGGGTAAGCACAGCCTGTTTATCAGTGTGCTGTCGGGCAATATCAAGGGCAGCGGCAATGGCATCGTGGTACCGACCGAGTCCAGCGCACAGTCGTTGGCGGACTTGAAAGGCAAGACCATTTCGGTGCCATTCGCGTCCACCGCGCACGGTATGTTGCTGCGGGCCGTCGCCGCCCAGGGCTGGGATCCGCTCAAGGATGTAAACATCATCGCCCAGGCGCCAGAAGTGGCTGGATCGGCGTTGCAGGCCAATAAGATCGACGCGCATGCCGACTTCGTGCCGTTTGCCGAGCTGTTTCCCAACCGTGGTTTCGCCCGCAAGATCTACGACGGGTCGCAGTCCAACACGCCCACCTTCCACGGCGCCCTGGTGGATGAGCGCTACGCCCGCCAGTACCCGGAAGTGGTGGTCGCCTACTTGCGCGCCAGTATCGAAGCCAATCAACTGCTGGCGGCAGAGCCTGAGAAATACAGCGAGCTGATCGAGAAAGTCACCGGCGTCGAGGCTGAGGTCAACTACCTGTTCCATGGCCCGCTGGGCGTGCAAACCCGTGACCTGAGCTGGAAACCTGAGTATCGCCAGGCCGTCGGCACCGCCATCGACACCCTCAAGCTGCTGAAAAAAGCCGACCGTGGCCTGGACCTCAGTACCTTTATCGACGACCAGTACCTGCGCGCCGCCTTCAAGGCGTCCGGCCTGGACTATCAGGCACAGCTGGGCAACTACGCCCAGAGCCCACTCAAAGCCAACGACGGGTTGACCGGCAAGCCGATCACCGACTGGAAACACGTGGCGCAGATCTGGGTGAAAGGCGAGCCCAAGGTGCGTGACTACGCGTCGGCTGAATCAGCCTTCAGTGCGTTGGCCCGATTGAAGAAGGACGGCAAGGACGTGCGTGCGGTCTACGCCCAGGCCGAAGACAGCGGCATCAAGCTGCTGGCCAACCAGGCCTGGTTCGCCACTGATCGCCAGGGCAAATTGAGTGCATTCCTGCTCAAGGGCCAGGCCCAGCAATTCGCGGAGGCCCAGGGCGGCCAGGTGTTCGATTTCACCAACGCCGGCGCCCTGGCCGTGGCCGGTCGCTGATATGTCGACCTCTCGCTGGCTGCCGCGCGCGGTCTCATTGCTGGTGTGCCTGCTGTTCTGGCAACTCGCTGCCAGTCATCACTGGAACCTGTGGCTGGTGACCTTTGCCAACGTGCCGACGCCGGGCGCCGTGGTCGAGGCGGCGCTGGGCCTGGTGGATTCGGGCAAGCTGGCCCAGCACCTGGGTGCCAGCCTGAGCCGGGTGTTCGAAGGCTACCTGGCGGCGGTACTGGTGGGCGTTGGCCTGGGCATCGCCATCGGCCGCTCGAAATGGGCTGAAGATGTGCTGCTGCCGCCCCTGGAGGTGATCCGCCCGATTCCGGCGGTGGCCTGGATACCTTTGGCAATCCTGATGTTTCCGTCGTCAGAGCTGTCCATGGTGTTCATCACCTTTACCGGCGCACTGTTTCCGATCCTGCTCAACACCGTGCATGGCGTCGAAGGCGTCGATCCCCGGCTGATCGCGTCGGCGCGCAGCCTGGGGGCAGGGCGCGGCGCGATCCTGCTGGAGGTGATTGTGCCGGGGGCCGCGCCGAGCATCATCACCGGCCTGGCCATCGGCATGGGCACGTCGTGGTTCTGCCTGGTGACGGCGGAGATGATCTCCGGGCAGTTCGGCATCGGCTATTACACCTGGGAGTCGTACACCATCCAGAACTACGCCGACATCGTGGTCGGCATGTTGTTGATCGGCGTGCTGGGCATGGGCAGCAGTTGGCTGGTCAAGCGCCTGGGCGCCGTGTTCACCCCTTGGCATCGCCCGCGAGGTAAAGCCTGATGGAAGGTCGTATAGCAATCAGCGGATTGTCCATTGTGCTCGGCGAGCGTGATCAGGCATTCGAGGCGGTCAAGGCGTTGGACTGCAGCATCGAGCCGGGGCAATTTGTGTGCATCCTGGGGCCGTCGGGCTGCGGCAAGTCGACCTTGCTCGGCGCGCTGGCCGGGCATTTGGTGCCGAGCCAGGGCAGCTTGCAGATGGATGGGCAGGCAGTGGTCGGTCCGTCCCAGCAGCGCGGCATGGTGTTTCAGCAGCACACGCTGTTCCCGTGGCGCACCGTGCGTGAGAACGTCGCATTTGGTTTGAAAATGCGCGGCGTGGGCAAGGCTGAACGGCTGGCGGCGGCGGATGAAATCCTGGCGTTGGTCGGGCTGGAAGGCTTCGCCGAGCGTTGGCCGAACCAGCTTTCCGGCGGCATGCAGCAGCGTGTGGAAATCGCCCGTGTGCTGGTCAATCGGCCGAGCCTGCTGCTGATGGATGAGCCGTTCGGCGCACTGGATGCGCTGACGCGCATGAAGATGCAGGCCCTGTTGCTGGATATCTGGACGCATATCCGCACCACCGTGGTGTTTGTCACTCACGATATCGATGAGGCGCTGTTCCTGGCCGATCGCATCCTGGTGATGAGCCCACGGCCGGGCCGCATCATCGAGGACTTCCAGCTGGACTTTCCGCGCCCGCGCCACACTGAACTGATGACCACCCCCGAATTCACTCACCTCAAGCGTCATTGCCTGGCACTGCTGCACCATGAAGATGGCCGCCAGTTGCCACGCCTGAACCCGCTCGGGTTGCCCACCGATCATTCAACACCGCGATTTGCCATATGACCTATAACCCGGAAATAGAAGCCCTGCGCCCACGTCTGCAAGCCTCGGACGCCGGCATGCGCCGCATTGCCCTGATTGACCTGGCTGATCTTGAAGACCCCGACGGTGTGCAATGGCTGGTGGACAGCCTGCGCAACGACCCCAGCGTAGAAGTGCGCGCCCAGGCCGCGACCTTGCTCGAAGCCTGGGAAGACGGCGAAGTGGTACACGCCTTGTGTGAAGCCCTCACAGATACCGAGTTCGCCGTGCGCAGCGCCGCGGCGCAAAGCCTGAGCGTATTGAAGACCACCGAGGCGGGCAGGGTGCTGCTGCCCTGGACCGGGCACGCCGATATCAGCGTGCGTACCGCCATCTTCCGTGCTCTGCGCGAATTGCGCCTGGAAGCCGCTGCGCCGGCGGCCTTGCTGGCGTTGGTGGATGCTGATGCGGGTGTCCGCCGTGAAGCGGTGGGGGTGCTGGGTTGGCTCAAACATCTACCCGCGCTTGAGGCGTTGGCCGCCTTGGCCAGCAGTGATCCCGACACCGAAGTTCGCCGCGCGGCTACGGGCGCACTCGGCTTGGCGAGTGATGACCTGGTCTTACCGGCGTTGCACCAAGCGTTGCTGGACCCGGCGTGGCAAGTACGCGAGGAAGCCGCGACCACCTTGGGCAAAGTCGGTAGCCGCAATGCCGGGGATGCGCTGGTCGCCGCGCTGGCCGATGAGTACTGGCAGGTTCGTCTGCGTGCGACGCGCAGCCTGGGCCGGTTACGGTATTTACCCGCACTGGACGCCTTGATCCAGACCCTGGGCCATAGCATCAGCAACCTGCGCAAGGAAGCCGCTCTGGCACTGGGTGAACTGGGTGATCGTCAAGCGCTGACAGCCTTGCGCGATGCCGCCGACGATGGCGATCCGGAAGTGCGCAAGGCCGTGCGGATTGCCTTGGCGCAACTGCAATGACCGCCGCGCCGCACGCCATCGGCAAAGGCCGCGACGGCCTGTTGCGCCTGGAATGGAGGGAAGGCGCGCAGTGGATTAACCACGCACGCCTGCGCCGAGAATGCCCGTGCTCCCAATGCCGGGCGTTTCGTCTACGGGGCAGCCAGCCGTGGGTGTCAGAGGCGGTGAGGGTGGTGCAAATCCACCCTCAGGGTTATGGCGTACAACTGGTGTTCAGCGATGGTCACCAGCGCGGGATTTATCCCTGGGCGTATCTGGCCGCCATGGGCAATGATCAGGAGGAGGGCGGGGCGCTGGCCAAGTGAGCCGGCAGGCGGCGCAAGGTCCACAGCGTGGTGAGCATTGCGGCGATGGCGCACAACGCAATGCCAATCAGCATCGGCGCTGGCGTGTGATCCGCGAACACACCGATCACCGTCATGGACACGGCCGCCGTGATCATCTGGATCGCCCCGAGCAAGGCTGACGCAGAGCCGGCCACCGCGCCGTGGTCCTCCAGCGACAAGACGCCCGCCGCCGGTAACAGCAGACCGAGAAAACCGAAGCCTATAAACAGCAACGTCATCATCAAGGCCAGGCTGTCGACCCACAGCGTCGTGACCGCCAGCACTGCCATAACCGCCGCCACGGCCACCACCGACCAACGAATCAGCGGCGCCAGGCCAAAGCGTGCGCTGAGGCGTGCCGTGAGTTGGCTCATGGCGAAGAACGACGCAGCGTTCACGGCAAACCCCAGGCTGAACTGCGTGGGCGTCAGGCCGTAGTGCTCGATGTACACGAATGGCGCGCTACCGATAAACACGAAGAACGTCGCCAAGCCGAACCCGCACACCACCGACAAACCGATAAACACCGGGTCACGCAGCAACGCGCCGTAGCTGCTGAATGCGCTGCCCAGGGTCTTGCCCAGACGGCGTTCCGCCGGGTGAGTTTCCGGCAGTTGCACGATGGTCATCACCAGGCACGCCACTGCGAGCACCGCCAGCACGGCAAACACTTCACGCCAGCTCCACAGCGAGATCACCAGGCTACCGGCGAGCGGCGCGAGAATCGGCGAGACACTCATCACCAGCATCAGCAACGCCATGAGTTTCGCGGCTTCATGCCCGGTGTACAGGTCACGCACGATGGCCCGTGGAATCACCATGCCCGCGCACGCACCGAACGCCTGCAGGGCCCGAAAGGCGATCAGTGATTCGATGGTAGGCGCCAATGCGCAACCGACACTGGCCACGGCAAAAATCACCAGGCCGGCATAAATCGGCGGCTTGCGCCCGAACACATCGCTGATCGGGCCGTAGAACAACTGGCACACGCCGACGATGACAAAAAACACCGTGAGGCTCATCTGCACCAACGCCGGCGAGGCGTGCAGGCTCGCGCCCAGGGTCGGCAAGGCCGGCAGATAAATGTCGATGGCGAAGGGGCCGACGGCGGTGATCAAGCCCAGCAGCAGGGCCAGACGGGCGATACTTCGAGACATGGGCAATTCCGGGCGGAGCAAACAAAGGTCGGCCAGCTTAAGGGATCTGCGCAGATCCGCAAACTCCGCCGCGCCGTAAGAAATGAGTGCCCGCTTTTCTCCGGCTGCAACAGTGTTTTTAGGAGTGCTCCTATTTTTTTTCGCAACGCTCGCTGTCAGATTGCACGCGCTTTTCATTTATTCAATACGCACGATTCTGGGGGCGGGTGGTTAAGCGAAAAGTTAGGAGGAGGTGGTGGTGGGAGCGTTCAAACTTACAGTCGCACTTTTGTTTATTGCTCCGGAGGCGTATGCGAAAGAGTCTATTGCAATAAGCCCAGATTCTTATGGCGGTCCCGATAAGCGCGTAGAGAAGGGCGAAAATGTTATAGCGATTTCAAACGAGGACGGTACGTGGGCAACATCGAGGTTGGTGACCGGTGAGGAAGTGTATCAAGAAGACTGCGTTATCAAAATGTCACAGGTTACAAAGGAACAACCGATACCGACACCCATAGGCATGGCATGCACGCGCGTACGTTTTACTCTTCCTAATTAGTCAAGACAATTGCGCCCGGTACATGGGCTGTCTCGTTAAACAATGAACTGAGCTTATTCCTATAGGGGAAACAATTCATGGCCTCGATTATTCAGGTTGCAGCGAGAGTTTTCACGCTGACGCTGGTCTTGTCGCTAGCTGGGTGCGCAGATGATCACTCGTCTACTTG
The DNA here is from genome assembly GCF_002269425.1 of Pseudomonas sp. NS1(2017). Classification (NCBI taxonomy): domain Bacteria; kingdom Pseudomonadati; phylum Pseudomonadota; class Gammaproteobacteria; order Pseudomonadales; family Pseudomonadaceae; genus Pseudomonas; species Pseudomonas sp. NS1(2017). The sequence goes on along the minus strand of NZ_CP022960.1, from coordinate 4,814,192 downwards.
GAAAACCGCAGCCCCGTCGCCCACTCAGCGAGCCATCAGTACCGGCATCGTCAATGGCCTCGACTACAGCGCCACAACGGGTGTCTACGCTTGGCTGGGAATACCGTATGCCCAATCGCCGGTGGGCGCGCTACGCTGGATGCCGCCCGTCGATCCGGCGCAGTGGAGTGGCGTGCGCGCTGCACAAAAGTTCGGGCATTCCTGCGCGCAAGGCGGCTTGTACTTCAGCCCCGCGCCGGATGAAGCGCCCTATAGTCTCGCGGTACGGGAGGGGTTCGGCAAACCGGTGGGCCATGAAGACTGCCTGACACTGAACATATGGAGTCCGGCGGCTGCAACTGGCCCGCTTCCGGTGATTTTTTTCATCCACGGTGGTAGCAACGTCTCCGGCTATTCTGCCGATCCCGTCTACGATGGACAGACGCTTGCGAAGAAAGCCAATGCAATCGTTGTCACGATCAATTACCGCCTGGGGATCCTCGGTTGGCTCGACCTGCCACAACTCAAGAGCGGCAACCCAACTGCGGACTCCGGCAATTTTGCGCTGCTCGATCAACAGCAGGCGCTGAAATTCGTGAAAAACAACATCGCAGCATTCGGTGGCGATCCAGACAATGTCACGCTAATGGGGCAATCTGCAGGTGCAGTGAATGTGTGGGCTCTGCTCGTTTCACCCTTGTCCGCCGGGCTGTTTCAGAAGGCTGTACCGTTGAGCGGCGGCCTCTTGAACGCTTCTCGGACAAATGCGCAGGCCTACTCGAGGGAGTTGCTGACGGCAATTGTCATTTCCGACGGCAAGGCGACGGACGCCACGTCTGCACAGGCTTGGCTGGCGTCGCAGTCGAACGCGCAGGTCTCCGAATACCTGCGGAGTATTCCGGCCGATAAACTCCTCGCGATCATGATTGCGAACCCGCAATTGGGCGCCGCACGCTCGGCAGTCGAAGACGGACATGTGCTGCCGGTCAACTCAATGGCGGCGCTTGCGGCGGGGCAATACCAGAAGGTCCCGGTACTCGCCGGTATCACAAAGGACGAAGGCACGCTGTTCGGCATGCTGTTTGGCGGGAGCTCAGGCACCGGTATTTCAGGTTACAAGCCAAACGACTACGAGCGATTTGGCATGCAGTTCAATTTCGATCCGAATGCGTCTGGCACGCTGACCGAGGACGATTTGATCAGCGCACCGTATCTGCCAGTGACGGCATTGCCACACGGATGGAATGCAATGGCCGCGCGCGCCAATGACTTCTTCGTTCGGGCGGGAACAGCGCCACTCGGGTTGCTCGCCAAACAGCAGCCGGATAAGGTCTGGTATTACCGCTTTGACTGGAGTCAGGCGCCAGCCCCCTTCAACACGGTATACGGCGCAACACACGCGCTGGATCTACCCTTTATTTTTGGCAACTTCGGCGCGAACACCTTCTCTTTCGCGTACAGCAATGCGAATAAAGCGGGGCGTGAAGCATTATCGAATACGATGATTGCAAGCCTGGCGGCCTTTGCAAAGACCGGAAATCCGAACACGTCAGCGCTCGGTGCCAATTGGGCGAGTTATCCGCGCAAAATAGTGCTGGATGCGACGCCAACACAGCTTCGCATCAGCGAGCAGTAACTGTTGTTTAACTGTGTTTTCGTAATAATCAACGAGCGATATTCAAGTTGAACAACTTACCTTCTCGCCCTGCGTCTGCCTTTTTACCCCGTCGTCGTTACTTACTCCTGATCCTGGCACTTGCCGGCGCAGCTGTTCCGCTATTCCTGGGTGTTTTCAAACCCCCAGGGAAAACACTGGACGGTACCCAGACACTCGTGTTTCTGCGTCACGCGGAGAAACCCAGCGAAGGCCTGGGCCAGTTGAACTGTCAGGGGCTCAACCGCGCAATGGACCTCGCCACGCTGTTGCCTGAGCGTTTTGGCAAGGCTGATTACGTGTTTGCCGCCAACCCCTCTCGGCAGGTCGAGGAGGGCACTCAGGACCAACGCTACAGCTATATTCGTCCGCTCATGACCATCAGCCCCAGTGCCATCCGCCTTGGCCTGCCGGTGAATATTGACTTCGGTGCCAACGACACCGACGAACTGGCTGACGAACTCCTGCGCGACAAGTACCGCAACGCGACGGTCTACACGGCTTGGTCCCGTGGTTACCTGCCGGAGTTGATCAATGCCGTGGCCGCAAAGGCCCTGGATGAGGAGCGGCTGGTCGCTGAAGATTGGCGTCGTGATGACTTCGACACGCTCTATGTGCTGACCCTGACCTGGCGCAATGGCAAGGCGAGCCTGCTCAGTCGAAGCCAGTCCCAAGGACTCGATCATGGTGAGTTGGGCTGTCCGAGCTGACTCGCGATTACTGCCCGGCGTGCTCTGACACGCCATTTGCATTTCCCTTATATTTCAGCGTCCCATATTACGGTGACGTTACCTGAGTACTGTTTGCCGGCGTGGTTGGCCATCTGTTTTACGCTCTCCCGGTCAACCTCGAAATGCAGCGCTGCATTACTGTTGCCAACGTAAGAGCCGAGGAGGAAAAGGCTGGGATTGGTACTGAGCGGAAAACGGCCGACCGGTGCCCTGTGGCTGTCCGTTACGCCTGACGGCAGCGTGACTCTTGTTTCTACCGGGACTAAATGGCCTTCGCTGTTCTGAATACCGCATTGGTTTTCGGCCATATACTGACATTGAAGTTGCATCTTGAAAGGGATCGATGACCATAGCTGGAAATGCTGATTGGCAAACAGTTTTTCCGGACGACGACCGCGGTTCAGCCATTGCTGCCACCCTCCAGCGGGAACCAGTGTCAGGCGCTCTGATCCTGGAGGAAAACGAACGTCCAGGATGTGTTGAACCGAAAGAACGAAGTTAACGGTCAGTAGGTTATCTGAGGGAGTCAGTAAATCACCGAAATCAAAATCTCCGCCGGGCCCGATGGTGTAGTTCAATTGCCCTGTATAAATGCCTTTGGGCATCTTCAGCGGGTTAGGGAAACTCTGAAAAAGACTTTCTGATTTGGCAAAATACCGCGACCCCACCCACCGAGTTTCCCGATGAAGCAGATGACCTTCGCCGACGCCGAGTACGCTGGCAAGCGCAAGCAAACCCGCAAGGAGTTGTTCCTGATCGAGATGGATCGGGTGGTGCCGTGGAAGGGCTTGATTGCTTTGATCGAGCCACATTATCCGAAAGGTGAAGGTGGCCGTCCGGCCTACCCGTTGATGGCGATGCTGCGTGTGCATCTGCTGCAGAACTGGTTCGGCTACAGCGATCCAGCGATGGAGGAAGCGCTGTACGAAACCACGATCCTGCGCCAGTTTGCCGGGCTGAACCTGGAGCGCATCCCCGACGAAACCACCATTCTCAACTTCCGCCGCTTGCTGGAGAAACACGAGCTGGCGGCCGGCATCCTCGCTGTCATCAATGGCTATCTGGGCGACCGCGGCCTGTCGCTGCGCCAGGGCACCATCGTCGATGCAACGCTGATCAATGCGCCCAGTTCGACCAAGAACAAGGACGGCAAGCGCGACCCGGAAATGCACCAGACCAAGAAGGGAAACCAGTATTATTTTGGCATGAAGGCCCACATCGGCGCCGATGACGAATCGGGTCTGGTGCACAGCGTAGTGGGCACGGCGGCCAATGTGGCGGATGTCACCCAGGTGGACAAATTGCTGCATGGCGACGAAAACGTGGTCTGCGCCGATGCAGGCTACACCGGTGTCGAAAAGCGGCCCGAGCATGAAGGACGTGAAGTTATCTGGCAGGTGGCGGCACGCCGCAGCACCTACAAAAAACTCGATAAGCGCAGCGTGCTGTACAAAGCCAAGCGCAAGATTGAAAAGGCCAAGGCTCAGGTGCGCGCCAAGGTCGAGCATCCGTTCCGGGTAATCAAGCGCCAGTTCGGTTACACCAAGGTGCGCTTTCGCGGCTTGGCCAAAAACACGGCGCAACTGGTGACACTGTTCGCTCTGTCGAACCTGTGGATGGCGCGCCGACATTTACTGACGAATGCAGGAGAGGTGCGCCTGTAATGCGGGAAATGGCCACCGGAGTGGGGTCCGGGTGGCGAAAACGTAAGAAATACTCGTCGAATTGATTGTTTTTTGATCATTTGGCGAGTTTAAAAGTTGCGCTAGGTGGTATGCCGGGGAAATACATGGCTACTTCAGACCATCCTTAGGGGTTTTCAATTCATACATTATATTGATGTCGCTGAAGTAAAAGCTGGGTATATCGTACTTCGCTATTTTTCCGCAGATGCCGTTGGTGGGGGTTCGCCAGAAAAAACTGTACCAACTGTTATTCACTATGCCCCTTCCTGAGTATGTGCAGGGTAAGGGTGCGTCGACCCAACTGCTGCCTGACCATAGTGCCATATGCGCGTCGTTCCGTTTGTTTACCCCGGTTATAGATTGAGCTGAAGAGGTCAGTTGGTAGGTCGCTCCCACGCCCGAAATTCTGATTGATACCGTTTCCAATGCCCCTTCAGAACTGATGATATCAAAACTCCGCCACTCAGCAGGAGCGCGTAACATTGCGCTTTGGCGCTGATCTGTTTGGCCGGCCATGATCGGGTGGGCCTCGGTTCTAAGGCCGGGGATCGCTAAACTGAAAGAATGCGAATCGCATTGCGAGAGGTGATGCGCGCAATACCCGGAGCTTGGAGTGGTATTTTTAAAGATGTTGTTATTTGGGTTATGAGGGTCCGGTTTGAAGTCGGCCGTAATGTTGAGATCGACCGCGAACGAAAAGTTTGAAAACAGTAGAGTGAACGGCAGCCATACAGATCGTGATTGCATATGCTTTAACGTCTCAGTGCGGTCGATGGGATTTATGGGGGATCATGGTTTTACCTGTATTGCTTTGAGGGTACTGCCTTCCACCAATTTGAATTGATAACTACGCCCAGGCACTTTGACGAAACTGAACATTGTCCCGGGTCGTACATGAAGTTTTCGTGTGTCCTTACAGTCGCTTGTCTTTTTGGCCGAGCAATCCTTGAATTCATCCAGCACCACAGTGCTATTACCTGCGTTCTTCACGCTGTACTCAGTTGGGCTCTCCTGAATTTTCGTGTCGAAACGGGTGTTTTTCGGCCGAACAAAGAACACCGCACCATAACCGGCCATGATGTTGACACCGGCAGACATCGTTTCTTTGTACGCTTCCCGCTCCGCTTCGGAGACCTTGAACTGGTCAGCTTTCTCTGGCACGACGGGGATAAACCTTACGCGGTAGTAGCGTTCACGTTCGCGATCTCCCATGTGAAGCATGCGTATCGCCTGCATGCCTTTGCCAGGGATGATCAGCCGTGCAGGGCTGGCTACCAGCCCCTTGCGTTGTGAGGCGTCTGCGCCCTGCGAATCAAGGGGCGTTTCTGTGGCATTGCCGTTCGCGTCGAAGGTCATTTCAAGAATATTGACCCGGACAAAAGCCGTGACGTCCCCGCCGTTGTAGATGCGCTTCAAATAAGTACTTTTGTCACCGTCCATATAGTCGTAGATGGTGCCAATGTTAATGCTTGGGCCGGCATGGGCAGCGCTTGCACACAGGCCGAGGATCACGGCGGATATCAATCTGTTCATAGGGAATCCTGGTCAAGGACATCGCTCGTCTGAGGACCGTCGCATGACAGTTAGGTGGGTGAAAAATTGCCTGTTGACTTGAAAGGTTCGTAACGCCGAAGGCTCAGTCTCTGGCCAACAGTTCGTCTGCGCTGCTTTCGATGCAGGTCAGATCACCGACCATCAGCACATCGCCTTCGACCGGCAAAATGTTCGGATCAAGTGCAAACCGACAGACAACGTGCTCATCGCGAATCACTTCAAGCGTCGGCGCGCGTGCGTTCAGTTCCATGGAGAAGAATCCGTCCGGTTCGGTCACCCCACGACTGGCATGGTTCACCAAATGATGGCCTTTCATGGGGTGCCCTTGAGCATCGATCAGCCGCCCGAAGACGGTGAAGGTCCTCATGATGTACACCTTCTGGTACGCCACGCCGCCTTTGTTCAAGTGATAACGAGCACGTGGCGGTTGAATGGTTGCCGCCGGTGCATCGGTGCCCTGAAAATCGAACTGTACGTTGCCTGCTTTGTACGCAGCGACTGGCACTACATTGCGCCCAGGCTTGAGTATGACGCTGGTGCCGCTCAGGTCATCGGCGCGCAATTGGATGGCATCGACGTCGGATTCAACGTCGACGATCATGCTGGCCTCACTGCCGAGATGCTGACCGGTCAGTGCGACTTGACTGTCCCCGACGATCAGGTGGCTGTTCAGGTTCATGCTGGCGTAAAGATTCTGGTTATAGGACGAGCGTTGTAGCTGTACATCCCCTGTCACCACATCGGTCTCAAACAGTGCCGACCCTGTCAATCCCATTCCGTAGGTGTCGCTCTGTACCGCGGTGTTGAAGCTGCGCAATGGCCCGGACTCGATGTCTTGCTGGTAGCCCATGCTGGCATTTCGATCCGTACGCCCGTCGCGTGAGGTGCGAGAGCCGACACTGGCTGTCACGCGTTTGCCGGCGTTTCCCAGGGCCATGCTGAGGCTTAGATCAACACCACGGTTGCGCTGGTTCCCACTACTGGCAGAGGCTGGCCGGTCAAACACGGACAAGTGCCAGTGGGTGTCATGTCCAAACAGCTTGGCGTCGCGTATCCAGCCGAGGTTAAGTCCGAAGCCTTCGAGTGGCCCTTCGCTGTGAGACAGGCGGGCATTGAGGCTGTTTTGCGGATTAATCCGATGGCTAACGCCCAGTGAGGAATTGCTGATAGTGCCGTTGTAAGGGGCGCGCTGCTTTACGCGGCTCCCGTCCAACAGCGTTTCCCAGGTGTCGCGGGTGTCCAGCCAACTACGGTTGTGGCTCAAGACCACACTGCCTGAGCCGTAGTTATGAAGGGCTTGCACGTCCACGCCCACGCCCCGGTGCTGAGCTTGATAGACACTGGTATACAGGCTCGACTGATTGCTCAGGCTCAGGTCAACGGACGTGCCTAGCTGGCTTTGATCTTTCACCTGACGTGCCGAGAGGCCGACTATCGCGCGGGGATGCAGCAGATAGTTGACTGCGGCGCCCGCCGTAACCCCTTCATCGTCCTGTTTATCCCAACTGCTTAGTAACCGGCTTTCGTGGCCGAAAAAGGTGTTATAGCGCCAGCGCTGATTCGGGTTGTTCCAGTTGTTGGGTTTGTACACCAGCTCGTCGGTGCGCGAAGTTTCAGTACCATCTTCGATTAGACGCACCTCAACCTCGTAAACCCCCGAAGGCAAGGGACGTGTATCCAGGGCTTGCAGCCCCGGTGACACGTGCTGGGTATTGATCAGGCTGCCATTACGGTAGATTTCGACAACCGCCTCGCGGTTGGCGGTGACATACATCGGGTATACCGAAGGTTTCGCCCCATCCGTGGCCAGGCTGTCGGAACTGCCGAGCATGACACCCAATGCAGTATCGGGTGTGTTGCCAAAAGAGCGTGGTTGGCGGCTCAATCCGACGGAGTCCGGCGTGAAGTAACCCATTCGCAGGAAGTTATCCTCCCATTCTTTCTGGCTATGCAGTTCGTAAACCGCATGTTGAACAGCGTCTTCAGGGCCTCCGTCTTTGGTCAACTGGCCCCTGAACGTCTGGGTCCAGTTGCCCAGACTGGCGATGGCTTGCAGGTCATAGCGCGCGGAAAGATCCTGTTCCTGCCCGCCGGAGAGGTTCAGTTGATTACGCAACGAAAGACCGGTACTGCCACCTGCGGGCTGCGCGTAGTGTTCGGTCGAAGGGGACGCACGCTCGGCGTTTGCACTCAGCAAAGAAAGCTCGGAGTTTTCCAGGCTGTAATAGACCGCCATCAAGCCTTCATCGCATTGCGTTTTACAGGGTCCAATGGCAACCCCTTTTTGCAGTATCGCTTGCCAGTTGTCACGTTCGGCAGCAGCAATACTACTGTCGTGGGTGTCGTTGAACTCCAACAAGGTGACACGTTCGTCGCGAGACAAGACGATCATCGCTTCTCCCAATACACGGTTATCAAGCGTCACGCGCACCGCTAAGGGAACGTCGAAGAAGTGCTCGTTAAATTCGTGGGGCAACCCTTCTGCCTGAGCCAGGAGGCTGAGGTGCGTTGAAGGGGCGGCAATTGAGTAGGCAGGTGATGCCATGCAGGAAACTAATGCAATCGTAGAAGGCAAGATGGCAAGCCGAAACATGGCAGGAGACCGGAGGGTGAACAAAAGGACTTTCCGGCGGCCAATGAGTTATTGCCGAAAAATCTTAACGATGATGGGGAAAACTGGATGATTTACCTACTTGCTGAAGCCGAGGCTTCAGCAAGTAAGGAGTCACGTACTTTATGGCGTGACTACCGCGTCAAAAGAAACTTGAACGTTACCGGTATATTTTCCTGGCTTATAACCGGTAGCAGGTTTGATCGGCTCAATCACCAAGCTGGTAGAACCGCCTGTAGCAGCCGCGACAGCGGTGACAACTTGCTCGCCTGTGGTGCTGAGTTTCACTGCGTTGAACGTGACATCAAGCTTGATGCTGTCGCTGTCGCTGGTAATCACGGGGGTTGAAAGCAGGGTGCCGCTGATGGCGCCGGCCGAATGTTTGTAATCAAATGATTTACTCAGTGAGTTGATAGTGCCGGTGGCCATGTTATAGGGCAGTACTTGAGTGTTTCCGATCCAGGTCGAGTCGGTGGGCAGCACGTAGAAATCGGCTTCAGGTACAGTGGTTTCCAGCAAAATTGTATGGCTGACAGGATCAGCGATTACAGACTGGGCGGAAAGCACAGCAGCGGTAAAGACGAAAGGTGCAAATACATGTTTTTTCAAGAAGCTCATTTTTACGGATCCACTAAGTTTGAGTTTTGGTTTGAGATCTCCAAACATTCGTGCGTAGCGACCGAGTCTTTTAGGCATGCTGTGCAGCGAATGCGCCACACTGTAGGTTCGCGTACCAAAACGTTAAATAGGAGTACTCCTAATTTTCGGGGTGGGCGAATAGGGAAGCGACTATCGGAATGGGATTAACAGGGAGCCATCAGCTTCTCATGGTGAACTTCTGTCTGACGCATATTGTGTTAACAACTGCTCTAACTGGCGCAAATCGGCCTGTGCAGAACTGTATGGCCCAGCCTTGAAGCGGGCCTCCATTGATTGAGCCAGCGACGCCATATCCGATTGCTCCAATACCGCGAAGGCACCAAACAATCGGTGAGCCCAATGAGCCGCATCTTCCATGTCCGCCATTTCAACAGCGGCCCGCAGTGCATGAAGATCGTTCCACAGGTCCGCAATCGCCGCTCGATCATTCGTAACGAACGTAGCCTCCTCGTCGGTGTGAGCTAAAGGCATATCCGTCCAGAGCTGCAATGCATCTCTCAACTTGCCGAGCTTGATGGGTTTCTTCAAGACACCGTCCATGCCTGCCTCGAAGCAGGCAGTGGTGTGCGCCTCATCGCTAGAGGCGGAGATAGCCACGAGTGGCGTGGGGAAAAGACTGCATGAGGACTCTGTCGCTCGCCACTGGCGGGCCACCTCATAGCCGGAAATACCCGGTAGATCACAGTCCAACAGTACGATGTCATAAGTGCTCTGCTCGAGTGCAGACAAGGCCTTGTCACCATCCGGTGCAAGTGTCGAGCGGCAGCCCAGAACGTTGAGCTGAGCCTGGAGGACAGCCTGATTGGCGGGTGTATCCTCTACCAACAAGACTCGGGGTGGATGCTCTGTCGCTGCCACATCGAATAGCTGCCTGGACAGGGCCTGTTCTTGCAGATGCGCAGGGGCAATGTAGGTATCACAAGGCAACCGTACTGAGGCGAGAGTGCCCTTGCCAGGTTCGCTTAGCAGTTCTATTGAACCGCCCATCAACTCCAGCAACTGCCGGCAGATCGTCAAGCCAAGCCCGGTACCGCCAAATTTTCGTGCAGTGTTCGCCGAGGCCTGGGCGTAGGGACGGAAAAGTCGTTCAAGAGAGGTGGAGTCTATGCCGATGCCCGTATCCACTATGCGGATGTGCAACTGATGCTTGGTGAGGGGGAGGGGGCTGGGATCCAGCCGAATACTGATCGTCACGCCACCTTCAGATGTGAACTTGATGGCATTCGAGATGAGGTTATGCAAAACCTGTTCGACTCGAAACCTATCCAGCATGAGATGGGGCTCGATGGGGTGTTCTTGTATCAGTTCCAGTTCAACCCCATCTTTTGCATTGAGCGCCAGCAGATCTACTACGGAACGGGTCAGCTCCATAATATCGACCGGGCCTAGGTCCAGTTGTAGTCGCCCAGCTTCGAGTTTGGAGATGTCCAGAACCTCATCCAACAGGTACAGCAAGTTTTCTGCACCGCTGGACGCCACTGCAAGCAAACGATGAGATTCATCTGGCAGCTCAGTACGCTGCATCAGCAATTCCATGGAGGCGAGAATGGCGTTCATCGGCGAGCGAATTTCGTGGCTGAGCACGGCCAGAAACATGGTTTTCTCTTTCTCGCTGCGTATCGCCAAACGCCGCTGTTGCCGGGCGTGAATCGCAAATCCGGCGATCAATAACAACCCACTCAAGACCAGCGCCATTTGCAGGCCGTAATAGCGCAACAGCACGTCCAACGACGGCCTGCCATACGTGGCCGACTCGAGTTGGCGTTGGACCATTTCGTCAATCTGGTCAGCCGTGAGGGATGCCAGTGCCTTGTCAAGAATACGGTGCAAGATCGGCAGATCGCGTCGTACAGCCATGGAAAGCTCCATCGGCAAACGGGAGATCCCACCAGAGACATACAACTCTTCATCATACTTACGGCGCAAAAAGGGCAGCAGTGCAGGTGCGACGTCTATCGCCGCGTCGGCCCGCCCTTCAAGAACGGCAATCAGCGACTCTTCAGGCGTTTTTGTCCCAAGGATTTTAACATTGGGATACAGCGCTCTGATGGCGCTCTCATATGAACTGTCCTTCTTGAGAGCAGCAACACGCCCATCCAATCGGTGTAGATCGAACACTGCACGACTGTCCTTGCGCGTGACGACTATCGTCGCGCCCGTGTAATAAGCGTTGGTGAAAAGGGCGGCATCAATAATGGATTGCGGCGCAAACATTTGTATGACCCCGGGAAGTACATCCACCTCACCCCGTTGAAATTTCGCTATTCTCTCCTGCCCGACTCCGGTGTCGGGGACGGGCTTAAAGCGAAGCCCCGTGCTGTGCTCGATATAGTCGATGTACTCGGATGTCAGCCCCATGACACGGCCGTCCTCTACATACTGCATCGGCTTCCAGTCAGGCTCTATTGCCACATGGACTGTAGGGTGCGCGGCAATCCAGGTGCGCTCTTCCTCGGTAAGATCCAGTGGCTGGGAAAGCGCGGAAGGCATCCAGGTTAATAACACCACTGGCCAAAGTGTCGCTCTCCAATTCATAGAGCGATCAACGCATGCTTGAGCCCGAAACGCTCAACGTCGGAAATTGCATTTGTGCCATGACAGCGTTTTTCTGCGATTTCTCTCAACGTCACATCTCCTTGAACGCAGCGGGTGATTTCACGCTTATTGATCGGATAGCCCTGGCGCTATCGATTAACCTGTTGGTGGTTCCATTTCCGTAGTAGCACACGGGACTACCTCGCTCAAGCCACTCGATCAAGTATCGTCCGTACTTCACGAAAACTCAGAACATTGAATGCATGGATTTTTAGGAGCAGTCCTATGGAGCGCGATGCGGGTGTGTTGCCTAATACATCACCCCAGCAATTATCAAGCGACCTTCAAGTTGGAAACCTCGCCCTTCACTCCAGTGCCAGCTTCCCGAGCCAGCCTGGTCGTACTAAGCAACGATGAGCACTACAAGCGCCGAATGTTTGAGCGACTCAGTGACAGTGATCTGTTCCATATCGAGCACGTTAAGTCATTGAATATCCTGCTGGCGCGCCTGAGCGAGCAACCTGTCGATATCGTTATGGCCGAAATTCACGCCAATCATGCCGACAGTTTGATGCTGCCATGTTGGGTCAGCGAACTTAACGCCTCTGGGCGGCTGTGCAGACCTCCGCATATTGTCTGGACGATACCCGCCGGTACGTCGGGCGATACAAGTGCGCTGGTCAGAGGTGTTGGGCAGGGCAAGGTGGATATGATCAATGGTATTTCAAGAACCGCGTTGGCTTCACATGCCAATCTGACGAGGGCCTCGGGCATCCGGCTCGATATCGTCGCCGAGAATCATCCCGCTCACTTTCAGCAACTGCTCGAAAGGCTTGCCAGGACCGAATACCCGTTGCCCCTCCTGTCTCAATCGGACAGGTTAGAGATCATGCTCAGCGAAGATGATGTCGTGTCAGTGATGACCACGGGGGACAATCTTCGCGTGGTGCTGCAGCCGCAGTATGACTTGGCAAGCCGCCGGGTAGTCGGTGCCGAAGCCCTGATACGCTGGCGGCATCCGCACTACGGCGAGATACCACTGTCGATCCTGATCCCCATGGTTGATCGGCTCGGGTTGGACCTGCTGCTGTTCAGTTACATCGAGAAAACGGTGATCGAGATCCTCTGCGTACTTGATCGTCAAGGCATCGACATTCCCATAGCCGTTAACGCTTCGGCCCGCACGCTATGCGCTGCCGGGCTAGCGACCCGGCTGGCAGCCAAGATGCACAAGGCCGGGCTGCCTACACGGCGATTGAAGCTCGAGCTGACCGAGCAAATGACCCCGGACAACCAGTTGGCGCTGTCGGCATCGGTCATGGCTCTACGGACTAAGGGCTTCCTGATTTCCCTCGACGACTTCACGGTCGGTGCGGCAACCCTGGCGCTGCTGGCGCAGATACCGTTCGATGAAATGAAGATCGACGGGGAGTTAGTCAGGGCCGTGGGACAATCGCCACAATCGAGCGAGATCATCTCCGGCATCGTCAACCTTGCTCGTCTTTTTAATCTGAACCTGGTGACTGGAGGTATTGAGGACCCAGCCAGCATTGAACTGCTCAACCGCCTGGGTTGTAGCACCGGGCAAGGATTCGCACTGGCGTATCCATTGGAACGGGATGATTTTCTCAGCCTTGTGGTGCGATAACGCACGGCAAAAATTTGCGCATGTTCATCATATGAGCGCGGTACTCATACCAAGAGAATTCTCGACCAGACACCAGTACCGACTATTCTGAAGATTCAATCCGTGAACCGAATGATCCATACCGAGTGCCGCCTGACCGCCATGAAACCTATACGTGTTGCATTACTCGACGACCATGCAGTTGTTCGTCAAGGCCTTGTCAGTCACCTCGGCGACGCCCCCGGTATAACGCTGGTTGGGATCTATAAAAACAGCCGCGAGCTGATGCGAGGCATGTCTGCGGCGCCCGCCGATGTGCTGTTGCTGGATTTCGTTCTAGGCCGCGATGAACTCGATGGCGTCTCGCTGATCCGCGCCTTGCGTGCGCGCTTCCCCGCCTGCCGGATACTGGTGCTGTCAACCCACCACGATTCGGCCACCGTGTCGCTGTCGCTTCGGGTTGGGGCACGTGGATTCATCGGCAAGGATGAGGACCTGTCGGGGCTCGCCAAAGCGATCCGTATGGTTGCCTCTGGGGCTGTCTACCTGAGCGCAGAAGTTTCTTACAAAGTGGCCGACGCGATCCAGCTTAATGAAGAAGCACTCCAACTCACCAGCGGCAACGATCTGCAGCTTGCGGCGCTGTCAGCGCGTGAGCAGGAGGTGATCCGGTGTTATCTGGACGGTATGACGATCACGGAGATAGCCGAGAAGTTCAACCGAAGCATCAAGACCATCAGCACGCAGAAAGGCACTGCGTTTCGCAAGCTCGGGATAACGTCCAACAATGGTCTGTTCAAGATCATGAAGACTTTAGAGTAGCTTACTTCAAAGACCTTACACGAACCGGATAACAGGAAAGAAATATGCTGAAAAAAATTGAACATGCAAGAACGGCGGAAGCTTTTTTTTCCGTGGCTGCAGCAAGTTTTACCTCACTTGATATCGAAACGGCTTTGGAGTTATTTCATACCGATAGCGTCATGGTGGATGCAACGGGAAGGGTTCACAGTGGTAAAGATGCAATCGCCATGGAGCTGAAGAGGTTTTTCAGTCTTGGGCTTCCGATACACTCTACCAGGCGACATTTGGTTGTATCAGGTGATATAGCATTGCAAATTTCTGATTGGCGCCTTCGTGGTACCGCCAAGGACGGGATAGAAATCGATATAGGAGGGACTGCAACCGATGTTTTGTGTCGTCGCAATGACGGTATCTGGCGTTATATCATTGATAATCCACTGGGGATTTTGAGCCAGGGAGTAGGGCAACTTTAAATGCAGGTTAGTGCATTGCATTAATGGAGAATTATTAGTGGTGGCGCCCCGTCAAACGTATTACTGAATGCCCAGTCAATATTTCGACAAATAATGTATTTTTCTCGTTACACAATATGACGCCAGTGCAAAATTAAGACCAGTCCTAGTGTGCGCATGTCACAGCAGGGTTACTGTGGGGCGGCAGAGGCAGTCTTGTTAAATCTTAGCCGGCTTCTGCAGAAACAATTGTCATGAGAAAGATAATATTCATTGTTTTCGGAGTTTAATGCATGAAAAAGAATCTTGGGTCTCTGGTGTTTGCGTTGTTTGCTTCCGCACTGGCCGCAAACTCAGCAATTGCTTCAGACGGAACGATTACCATCAATGGATCAGTGACAGGTAATACATGCAACGTCACGGGTAATAGCGCCGGGGGTAATATCACTGTTAATCTGGATCGAACCGGTACCAATACGTTAAATTCGGCAGGCCAAACTGCGGGGTTCAAACCATTCAGCATCAGGCTGAGTGATTGTACAGCCTCTGGCATTGTGAAGGCTGGTTTTGAGGCTGGCGCAACAACTGATATTGCTACCGGAAGGCTGAAAGTGCTCGCCACCGCCGACGCTGCGTCCAACGTAGACCTACAACTACGTAATCCTGACAACTCTGTCATCAAGATAGGGGATAGCAGCACGATCCAGGGCATTACCATCGAGAGCGGTGCTGCCACTCTGGATTACCTCGTGGGTTACTACGCAACGGGAGCAGCAACTCCGGGCACAGCAAACAGCACCGTAACGTATAGCATCATCTACCCGTAACAGTCGGCACAGGAGGGATATCCCTCCTGTTTTTTTCACTGTTTCAGGAGGTGTGATGAAGAAAGCGGTGAGCCACTTATTATTCTGCGGGGTGCTACTGGTCAGTTCAGCTATAGCGATGCCGGTACACGCAGCGATCGTGCTAAGCAATACGAGAGTCATTTACGAGTCAGACGCCGCTGAAACGAGCGTGAAACTAACCAATAATGGCGCAACGCCTGTTGTTGTGCAGTCTTGGCTAGATAGAGGGGAGATCAATAAAGACCCCAGCTTGATTAAAGTACCTTTTATGTTGACGCCCACGATGACCAGGGTGGAACCGGGGCAGGGTCAAACACTACGTTTAATATACACCGGAGAAGGTGTGCGTAAAGATCGCGAAACGGTCTACTTTTTAAATGTTTTGGAAATACCGCCAAAACACAAATCAAAAGAAGGTGAAAACTACGTACAGGTCGCACTTCGCACACGAATAAAAGTATTTTTCCGGCCTGAAGGGCTAGAGGGAACTTCAATCGGTGCGCCTGCTGAGCTGAACTGGTCGATCGTCAAAGAGGATGGACACTTCTCGTTGATCGGCTTTAATCCAACACCTTACTACGTGTCTATGAGTGAGGTGTTATTGGAGGGGGCAGGGCGCTCCCAACGTGTGGGGGATGGGATGATCGCCCCCCAGGCGTCGTTGAAATTTAAAATAAGCGTGCCTCCCGTTGCGGGCACCACGGTGAAAATATCATCTGTCGATGATTATGGGGCCATCCGGGAAACATCAAGCCCGTTGGAGCTATAACGTCTATATCGCCGTGATCCACACCCCCAATAACGACTGTTTAACTTCTGGTTAAAGCGCTACAGCTATTTCAGGATTTCTATGAATAGAGTTTCGTGTTTGCCACATTCTCGGAGGCGGTTTCGTAACGTATTCAACTTAAGCTTTTTGGCGCTTTCGATTGCCGTTGGGCAATATGCAAGTGCAGAAGATCGCTATGAGTTCGAATCGTCTTTTTTACAGGGTGGCGTAAAGCTCAGTGAGCTTGAAAAGTTTTCCCGCGGCAATATTGTGGCTCCGGGTGTGTACCTTCTTCAGGTGGTCATGAATGATACTTCAATCGGTCGCACTGAGATTGAGTTTCGCGCAATGCCAGACAAAGAAAGTGCACAACCGTGTTTGACTGCGAAAGTGCTAGACCGTGCTGGTGTGGATCTTCAGAAATTACATGGCGTGGCGTCAGGAGGGCAGACAGCCTGTATTGATCTGACGACCGCAATTGAGTTCGCCGCTGTGTACTACGACGATGCCGAGCAACGTTTGAATGTCAGTGTTCCGCAAGCCTATGTGCGCCGGAGTGTGCAGGGGTATGTTGACCCCTCCCAATGGGATGACGGAGTTACTGCCGGCATACTTAACTACAGTTACAGCAGTTTCGACAGTAATGTCCAGGAAGGAGGTACACAACACTACCTTGGTCTCACGGCGGGTCTCAACGTGGGTGAATGGCGTCTGCGTTCCATATCCTCGTATGATTGGAATGAAGACGACAATCACTGGCAAAACCGTCAGCTCTATGCCCAGCGCGATCTGCAGAGGCTGAGTTCACAATTAACTTTAGGCGACTCGTCGACCAACGGTAGCCTATTTGACTCTTTCACCTTTCGTGGACTGCAACTTGCCAGTGATGACCGCATGTTACCAGACTCACTGAGCGGGTATGCGCCGGTGGTACGAGGGCAGGCAAATAGCAATGCCAAAGTTACTATCAGCCAAAACGGCTATACCGTATACGAAACCAATGTCACCCCTGGGCCATTCGAAATCAAGGACTTGCTTCCCTCTGGATACGGTGGAGATTTAAATGTAAAAGTGACCGAGGCTAATGGGGAGATTCGCGAGTTTTTAGTGCCGTACTCTTCAGTTGTCCGCCTGTTGCGTCCCGGCGCCTATCGCTACAGCATGGCAATCGGCCAATACCGCGATGGGTTCGAAACCCGGTCCGACCAGCCTGTCGGGCAAGTTACGTATGAGCACGGATTGAACAACACTTATACGGCTTATACCGGCTTGCAGGCGACAGACAATTATTACGCACCGATGGTAGGTACTGCGATGAATACCGCTATTGGAGCCTTTGGTTTTGATGTAACGCATGCAACAACCTACCTGCCTTCGGTTACTTCTGGTGGACGTGCAACCAGAACAGGGCAGAGTGCACGCGTGTCATTCAGTAAAACATTGCCTAAAACGGGAAGTACCGTGTCAATTGCTGCTTACCGGTACTCCACCAAAGGTTTTTACAATCTGTCGGATGCCGTGTTAGCGATGAATGAAGATCGGCATCTTTCTAGAAAGACGGATCGACTCGAAAGTAATGGCTTTTTTTACCGTGATCTCAAGACTCGGGAGGCACAATTAATGCGGCAACGTAGTAGCATGCAGATCACATTGAATCAATCCCTTGGGAGCAAGGGCTCGGTCTTTATGACCGGGATTCACCGTAATTACTGGGGGCATTCAAAGCCTTCAGTACAATATCAGGTCGGTTATAACGGGGCATTTAGGAATGTAAGCTATTCGGTGTCTGCGATGCGTTCTACGGACCAGACGGGGAGGAGCGATGATCAGATCTATGCATCAATTTCCGTCCCGATTGGAGGACGTACAAATGCATCGGCCAACACACGTTTCAGTGATAAAGACACTGGCGTACGAGGGGCCCTAAATGGTTCGGCGGGAGACAATAATCAATATACCTGGGGCACGAGTGCCACTGGAAAGTCTGGCAGTGTGTATGGAAGTTACCGTGGCTCAAGCGGCATACTTAACGCGGCGTTTGGCAGCGGGGAAGATTATCACCAAACTTCTCTGGGGATTAACGGGTCGGTCGTAGCGCACCCAGGTGGCATTACATTAGGTCAGCCGGTGAGTGATACATTTGCTGTTATCGAAGCACCCGGTGCAAAGGGGGCTGCAATCACTTCGCAAAATGGCGTAAAAGTCGATGGCCGAGGTTACGCCGTGGTGCCTTACTTGTCACCCTATCGTCGAAACAGGGTCGATATCGATCCCAAGGGTACTGCATCGAGTGTCGAGTTAAAGTCAACAAGTCAAGAGTTGATTCCTACGGCGGGTGCTGTATTGATGAAAAAGTTTGAAACGGTCAGCGGGCGTGCGGCGATCATTGAAATGCAATTCCCTTCAGGCTTAACAGTACCTTTCGGGACTGAAGTGAAGACAGATCTGGGGGCTAACGTTGGTCATGTAGGGCAGGGCGGAAAGTTAATGGCGCGTGGTCTAGCGGATAAAGGCGTACTCATTATCAAATGGGGCGAGCCTTCTGAACAGCAGTGCCAAATTAATTATTCATTAAGCACTGAGAATACGCGAACTGAGCAAACTCGTTTCGAGTACTTTATTGCGCCGTGCCTGCCGCTACAGGATGCACCTTTCGTCACGGCAAAGTAGCTGCATCCTTAAGTAAGTTTCAAACATAGAAACTTCAACCCCCTGCCTGATGATGTGGGTGTTGCGGTCGTGAAGTGGAGAGACAGCCATGTGGTTTGTTAAATTTGGTTATCGGATATCTTTAATAGTGTCCGCTCGCCTTTACAGCCGTACACTGCTGTTTAGCATGAGCGGGTTGTGTTTAATCGTCTTATCAACTCAACCAGCCTTCGCTCGTTGCATAACGTTGAACGGCACTTCGTACATAAACGTTACATTGCCGGATAATCTGTCTATTCCTGTCAATGCCAGGCATTCTCCAGGCGACGTATTGTGGGACAGCCAATGGATCACAGGGACCACTAAACCAAGGAGTCACTGTTATGCGCCGAACCATGTGAAGTGGTCGCTATCACCTCTACTGCCCACCAGCTTTCCGAACGTATATCAAACGGGCGTGCAAGGCGTTGGTGTTCGTGCTTACGTCAATGAGTTGGCCAGGGTGTTGACTTACCCCGCATCGACTGCGTACGCCCGCGCCGTATCTTACGGACCACAGTCCGGCGATGGTCGAGTGCAGTTGATTTATCTTGGGCCTATCAAAAGCGGGCAGCTGAACCTTCCTGCCGTGCTGGGAGCAGAATATTATGGGGAAGCGATGACTGCGCAACTTTCCCTCATAAACAATAACGCATCAATCGTTGCAAGCACCTGTGAAATAACGAACCCGAACGTGAATATTTCTATGCCTATTGCTTCAACTTCAGATTTTCATAGTGTTGGGTCAACGTTTGGTCGCGTACCGTTCACAATAGGATTAAATTGCAGCGCCGCAGTGAAGTTGAATGTGACATTCACCGATTCCATTAATAGAGGTAACAACTCAGATATATTGTCATTGGCGCCAGGGTCCAACGCAAAGGGGATCGGTTATCGGATACGTTACAACTCATCACCTGTTCTCTACGGCCCTGATTCATCTGTCGCAGGCAATGTCAACCAGATCAGTGTGGGCGCCGTGACGGGGGGGGGAGCGCTATCAGTTCCCTTTACCATTGAGTATGTGAGTACTGGTGATGTCCAAGCCGGGAGCGCTGACGCAATGGCTACATTTACCATGAGTTATCAGTAGGTTCGGGCGTGTTCAAGTGTGAGAGGCGCGTACGCCATTTGTTACGCTTGCTATATATGGGAGATAAGGGCCGATGACTAATAAAAGGCTGCGAATTATGATTCTTGAACGTGATTATCAAAGGCGCAGAAGCATCGAAAAAATGCTCAATTTCCTTGGCTATTACCGTGTGGTAATCATGGGATCTGCCAATGAGGCGTTCTCTGTGTTGAACCATGCTGTCGAGGCATTCGACTTGATCATCGCCAATCGGACGCTGATAGCTACCGCACCGGTTCAGTTCAACGCGTTTTGCAAAGACCATCCGTTGGTTCGACATTTACTGGCTTATGACTGCCCTGAGCCAATTTTGACGTTCGACATGACCGGCAGTTCAGAAGGAGCCCGTTATGCATCCCTGTCCCAACCGCCGGACAGCCATACGATCCAATGCCTGATGAAGATTGTGGAAGGGCAAAAACTGCAGGAAGTCAGTTATAACTCAACTAAATAGTCATTTAGTTGAGTTGGCCATCAGAGCAGGGGATCAAGGCTGGGAGAGGGTGGTCGTACGCCGCTCAGCGATACGCTCAACGGTTTGCATATGCTCCGTCCCCCATTGGCACAGCCCGCCCAACGCCGTCGCCAAGGACCGCCCGAACGGTGTCAGCGAGTACTCGACCTTGGGCGGTATCTCCTGGAAATCCACGCGGGAGATGATTTCGTCGCGCTCCAATTCCTTGAGTTGTTGGATCAGCACCTTATCGGTCACGCCGCCAATCGCGCGTCTTAATTCGCCATATCGATGAACATTTTGCGCCAGGTTGAACAGCACCAGCGGCTTCCATTTACCACCGATCACCGCCAGGGCGGCCTCGAGCCCGCAATTGAATGAGTTGTTGGCCATGATCGAGCTGACTCCACGTAGGGTACTTACTAAAAGGTGCATACTATTCAAGAGAATAGCGTAGATCTACAGTTGGGCCTCAACCTTATTCACTGGAGTTCACCATGAACAGGCTCAACGGAAAAATCGCAGTCATTACCGGTGGCAACAGCGGCATCGGCCTGGCAACCGCCATTCGCTTCGCGGCGGAAGGCGCTCAAGTCGTCATTGTAGGCCGTCGACAGGAGGAACTGGACAAGGCGCTGCAACTGATTGGCCCTGAAGCCATCGCCATACAAGGCGACATTTCAAAACTGGACGACCTCGATCGTGTGTTCACCCAAGTCAAAGCCG
This sequence comes from Pseudomonas sp. NS1(2017), assembly GCF_002269425.1. Lineage (NCBI taxonomy): Bacteria > Pseudomonadati > Pseudomonadota > Gammaproteobacteria > Pseudomonadales > Pseudomonadaceae > Pseudomonas > Pseudomonas sp. NS1(2017). Next base: position 4,793,283 of record NZ_CP022960.1, on the reverse strand, counting down.
CCAAAGGCCGGGTCGACGTGCTGTTTGCCAATGCAGGCCTGGGGGATTTCCAGCCGATCGGCTCGATCACCGAGGAATCGTTTGACCGTACCTTCGGCATCAACGTCAAAGGCACGCTGTTCACCGTACAAAAAGCCTTGCCACTGATGAGCGCCGGCAGCTCGGTGATCCTCACAGGTTCGACCACAGGCACCATGGGCACACCGGCATTCAGCGTGTACAGCGCCACCAAAGCGGCGCTGCGCAATTTCGCCAGGAGCTGGGCGCTGGATCTGAAAGGTACGGGCATTCGCGTCAACGTACTTTCACCAGGGCCGATCTCGACACCGGGCTTGGACCTGGCGCTTTCAGGTACAGGCCAGAAAGACGCAATCATCGACGACATGACCGCGCAGGTTCCGTTGAGCCGAATTGGCAAGCCCGAGGAAGTTGCAGCGGCAGCGTTGTTCCTGGCATCGGATGAGAGCAGCTTCATGACCGGCAGTGAGATGTTTGTCGATGGAGGCTTTGCTCAGGTTTGAGTGAGATAGGGGTTTTGCCTGTTGAAATCTGATGGGCACTGCCCCTGATTAAGTAATACGATATTACGCATAATGTATATTATGTTAAATCACGTATTACGCCTGTCCTCCCCATGACCTCTCTAAGCCGCAGTTTTGACAAGATCACTTCGCTGAGTGTGATCCTCTCCAGGCTACGGGAGCTACCTTCAAAAACTGCCGGAGTTCCACCAGCAGTGTTTCCATCGAATAGCCACTCGAACCTGATCCCTCGTATTTCAAGGCCGGCATGATGTTTTCAACGCCGCCGTAGCGCCACACACCCTCTTCTTTCTCATCCTGCTGCAGTGCCCGAGCAAAGATCGACAGATCTCTGCGTGCCCGTGGTATACCCGAGATGCGTTCGACCCAACTCTCGTAACGCTGGCGAACTTCGAGGACAGCGCCGTGAACAATCGCGACGACGCCACATCGTGTTCTGTTGTGAAACGCAATATTCGACAATCCCAAGTAAGGTCGCCGATGGTTCAATGGCGCGTGATTGATCTCTGTTGGAAGATGGAAAACCGCCAGGTCGATCTCCGGGTACTCCACCAGCATCATGTCCGGATGGCTCAACAATCGCTCGCTGCGCGCAAGATGATCCATCCCCTCTAGATAACAAGGCTCGTAACGCTCGGTGTGGTCCAGGACCTGCTCGACAATGGGTAAAACCGCTCTGTAACGATGCAACAACGCGGTGTCAGTATCGATCGTTCCTGGCAGTTTCACCTGTGCCGCCAAGCTATTGAATGCAAAGGCGGCTTTTAATGCTTGGGCTGATATCCCCCGCGAAAAGTCACCCAGCCTGGCGATGTCGATCAACAGTTGCTGATGCCGCATCGCATGGGACGGCGATAGAAAAGCATAAATCGAGGCCAGCCCATCCAGGTCAAAGTGGTCGCTGGTGACGATCTTGGCGCCTTCGACGTTATCGTTTTGCTTGAGAAAACTGAAAACACTTTGCGTTGACAGATTGGCTTTGTAGGACGCAGGTGTCTTGTTGGAAGGCCAGTGCGACAGCGTCAATAATGTTGAAGCATTATCAATGGAGTCCAAGGACACATTCGGCACGTGTGCGGTATGGCCTAGCGGCAAGTAACCGTAGGGGCTCTCCCGGTTGATACGGATGGCCTCATTTTCGTATGAAGCAGGTGAAGCAGGCTTGCGCGGTGAGTGATCGCTCAGCGCCAGGTGGCAATCACCCGCTTGAATCGGTACATAGGCCAGTTCCCCACCGGTGCCCAACCCATAGCTCAAACGGCAAAGGTTTTCGCGACGGATGTCGGTGGGTTCTCCATTGATCAGGACTGCGCCCGGTCCTGCAATCGCACTCATCAAATCGATGAACTGGTTGTTGATAATCCCGATGGGACGCCCGCCCAGCACTTTTATCTCGAGATCTCCCACCTGTTTCTCAACATCGGGGTCAGTCAGAAACTCAGTGGCGCGCTGCGGCAAAACGGACAGTAGATTCATCGTCGGCTTCCCTTCGAGATCATGCAGGGTCAAACGTCGGTTGCTCGGCTTTTTTTCGAGTGACCGGCCTGACGGTGAAGAAGATCAATACCGACAGCGCCGCGTACACACCAAAGAGCCACGCTGCAGCGCTCGATGCACCGACGACACCACCGGGTGAAGAGAACCCACCCAGATTGACGATCATGCCGGCTAATGCCGCGCCAATGGCTGTCGCGATCAGTTGCACGGTGGTGATCGACGCCCCCGCCAGCTCCTTCTCATCTTCGGACACACTCTCAAGTACGCGCGTCAGCAAGTGCGGCCATGCCAGCCCGATCCCGGTACCGATCACCAACATCCCGGCACACACCCCCACGACATTGATGATTGACGGTCCGAACCGCGGTACGAAGATAAACGCCAGGATCAACCCGCCGACAATGAAGAACGGCGCAATGCCAATTGCGCGGATCGCTGGGTTGGGCTTGAGCCCAGAGCTGTACAGTGCTCCCAAGGTCCAGCCTGCCGCCATCAACGCACTGATGTAACCCGCCAGCAGCGGTGTTTGCAGGTGCAGCACTTGCAGAAAGTACGGCACGAAGACTTCGCTGGTCATTCCGACCACCATCAAACCCATGGAGAAATACAACGGCAGCAGCGCATTGCGGGCAGTCAGCGCGCCCTTGGGTAATAACCGCAACGTTGAACGGACTTCCACCCGGTATACGCAGTACAACAGTAAAAGGCCGACCGCCAGGCCCAGGACGCTATAGACCGCGTCCGGCTTGATACTGCCGACGGATATTGCCAATACGACGCCACTCAAAAGCACCAGTTGCGCCAGCGGGACACCCATACGGCGTGGAGCCTCGGTGCTTTTCTTCGGCAGCAGTGCCCAGGCCAGCAACATGAATAATACGGTGACCGGGATGAGAGCCCAGAAAGCTGCGCGCCAGGCGTCGTACTCAGCGAAAACGCCACCCACTGCCGGCCCGATCAGCGTTGCCGCCCCCCACATGCCAGAGATCAGCGCCATGGCCCGCGGCCACAAAGGCTCGGCGAACACCAACCGAATCATGGCGTAGGGCAATGCGAACAAAAGCCCCCCACCCAGCCCTTGAATCGTTCGGCCCAGGATCATGACCGCCATGTTCGGCGACAGACTGCACACCGCGCTGCCGGTAGCGAAGATCACCCCCGCCCAGACGTAGGCGCCCCGCGCGCCCAAGCCGGTCAGGCATTTGGTCGACAGTACGGAGCCGATGATGGAGGCCACCACGAACAACGTGGTGTTCCAGGCGTAATAGTCGAGGCCGCCGATGTCCGCAACCACGGAGGGCAAAATCGTCGTCACCAGATAGACGTTGATTGCGTGCAGCGCAACGCCGCCCGCCAAGGCCGCAGATCGCAATCCGTTCCTTCCAAGTAGTAATGCCGACCACCCTGTCGTAGATCTCATCTCGATACACCAAGTCTGATTAACGTAAAACCACTCTATTATAAAAGCATTTACTTGTGTAATTATTTGTCCCCTATATTGCCTCTTCAACGACAGCCGATAACGCTGACTCACCGCCTAGGGGTTTTAACCGCAGGCGCAGGTCTCCACCCACCTGGCATTGCTCCACAATCGACAATTGCCGGGCCTCGGCCAATGACGTGAACCCATTGATTCCCAGCAATGGGCGGGCATCACTGCCCAACAACAGGGGGGCGATATAGATCAGCCACTCATCCACCAGGCCCGCAGCCGCTAAAGCGCCGCACAACACCGCTCCGGCTTCGACCTGGACTTCGTTGCACCCCTCCTCCGCCAGGCATGCCATGACCTGATGCAGGTCCAGGCGCCCGTCCGACAACCCAACCTGGCGAAAGCGCACGCTGTCTGGCGGCACGCCCTGTGGTGTGACGGCCGGGCCATGAAAGATCAGGGTGGGCGCCTCGCCATCCCATACATGGGCATCGGTGGGGCCTTTGAGATCCTGGTCCAGCACCACCCGCAGCGGCGCAACAAACGCCGTCTGCGGATCCGCCAAGCGCACCGTCAAATGCGGGTTGTCCGCGTGCAGCGTGCCGCTGCCTGTGAGTACGGCGCAGGATCTGGCGCGCCAGGTTTGCACGTCGTCCCGGGACTGCGCCGAGGTGATCCACTTGGACTCCCCTGTGGCCAGGGCTGTGCGCCCGTCCAGGCTCATGGCCAACTTGATCCGCACCCAGGGCCGCTGACGCTCGATGCGTGAAAAGAAGCCTTGGTTCAACTCCCGCGCCTCGGGGCTCGGCAGGTGTTCAACCACCACCCCCGCCGCCCTGAGCCGTTCGACGCCATGATTCTCGTGCTGGGAGCGGTCGACACTGGCGACCACCACCCGCGCTATACCTGCATGGATCAACGCATCGACACAGGGCGGGGTACGCCCATGACCACCGCAGGGTTCCAGCGTGACATAGGCAGTGGCACCCCGCGCCTGATCGCCCGCTTCGCGCAACGCATTGACCTCGGCGTGTGCCTGCCCTGCCCTTGCATGCCAACCCTGGCCAAGCACTTCGTCGTGCTTGACAATCACGCAACCAACCCTGGGATTAGGCGCCGTGGTGTAGGCGCCTCGATCGGCCAATGCCAGGGCGAGCGCCATGAAATGGCGGTCGCACAACGGCACCCGGCTCATGTGCGAAGCAGCGCCAAGAGATAAACCGCGTCCCCATGTTGACGCTCGATCACCACCAGTTCCTGCCAGGTGAAGCCAAACCCTTCGAAGGTTTCGCGCACACCTTGCTCAGTGAAAAAGTAACCTTGACGCTGGTTGTCCATTGCTCGCCACCCTGGCGTCGGGTTGCTCGCGTCGACACCAAACACATTCAGCCCGATCAAGGCGCCCGGCCGGGCGAACTGTCGGATGTTGGCCAGGTAGGCCTCCCACTCGTCAGGGTGTTGATGATGAAAACAACCGTTGTCCAGCGCGGCGTCGAACAGCTTGCCCGCAGGCGGTTGCCAGTCCTGCAGCGCGCTGCATACCAGTTGCAGGCGCTCGCCCCAACGCTTGCGCAGCAGCGGCCAACTCGAGTTTTCGACAATATCCAGCCCCGTCACACGGTGCCCTGCCTGGATAAACTCCGAGGCGTCCCGTGCCCGGCCGACGCCCACGTCCAGAATATGCTGATCCGGCGTCGTCCCCAGTAACTCGAGAAACACCCGGGCCGCCTTGGCCATGCCAATGTCCCACGACCATTCGTCTTCGCCATGGCTGTAGCGGTGCACAAACGAGGTATTGAGTGCCCCGCGGTACGACGGTACGTCCATGAATTGCGCTGGTTTGCTCATGTCTGGAGATCCTTGGGTCAAGAGGCGCGACGGGTGGCGATACCGTAGATATGGCCGTCATAGGAGCTGGCCAGGAAATCATCGCTGGCAAGGCTGTGGGTAATACAAGAGATGCCGCTGGCCGTGGGACGCTGCACCTGCTGCCAGGAACGGCTGGGCAAATCAAACAACGCGATGGTGCCGCTGTAGTTGGCGGTGGCAATGACCTCGCCATCGGCGGAGGCACAAATGCACTTGATGGAGTTGCGGTGTGGCGTGTCGTAGACCTCGTCCCCGCTGTCCAGCCACAGGCGCAACTTCAGGTCGCGGCCAATACTGGCAAAACCGCCTTCGACCCGGCAGCAACCGTTGGAGATACGCGTGTGGGCATTTTCGATATGCCGCGAACAGCTGAAGTCCTCGATCGAGTGCAGTGCTGCGGCCGCCGACGCGCACACGCTGAACAAGTGATGCTCATTGGCGGCCACGCCCTTGATTGCGTTGTCGTGCATCGGGATCGAGGCCACCCACTTCAGGCTGTTATCGCCATCGATGACAAAGACCAGGCCTTCACCCGTGTAAGTTCCGATCAGCGCATGGAGTTGGCCGTTGCGTTGGAAGGTGGTGCCACAATTGAGTGGCGAACGGTGCTGATACAGCAGGCGCCCGCTGAGGGCATCGAAAACCTGCCCCATCTGCCCGCCGGTCAGCAGCAACGGCCCGAACGGCAACAGGAAGTTGCAAAGGCTGCCAACGCCGCTCAATGGTTGGTTGTCGCGAAACAGCAAGCCGGCGTCACCGATGCTGTACTGTTGGCCATCGCGGGTGACCACGGCATTGATGCTTACCGCCGGCTGGATCCCTTCCACGGTCCACTGGTCGGTTTCATAATCCCAAGTGGCATAGCGTGAACCAAAGGTTGCGAACACCAGCGCATCACTGCCAACGAACGCGCAACTGCGCGGCCAGACAATGCTGGGCAGGTTGGTGCTGCGCAGTTGCTCCAGTTGGATGCCATCAAAGCGCCAGAGGATCGCCAGGCGGTCATAACTCAAGGTCACCAGCAGTTGCTTTTCATCGTTCCAGACGATCCGTTTGATCCCCGCATCATGTGCGGCAATGGAGCGGATATCGCCCTGATGGATAATCGAGATGCGCCCTTCATCATCCCCGGCAAACACCACGCCGGCGCGAGTGATGGCAACGGTATCGGTCTCGACCCCACCGATATCCACCTCATCACATTGCTTGAAACTGGCGGTATCCCACTGGCGCACGGTGCCGTCGTCGCTGCTGGAAATCAGCCGCTTGCCGTCCGGCGACCAGACCACGGAAATCACATCAGCCTGATGCCCACGGCACGTGCCCTTGAGGTTGCCGTCCAAGTCGAAGAGGCGCAGTTGATGATCGCGTGAGCAGGTCGCGATCGACGTTCCGTCCGGTGAAAACACGGCCATTTCCACATCGTCGTCATGCCCCGATAGCACGGCCTTCAGGCGCATGCTCGGCACTTCCCAAACTCGGGCGGTGTAGTCGCTGCTGGCGCTGACAAGGAATTGGCCATCGGCACTGAACGCGCACTGGTTGGCCAGGTGGTCATGGCTGACACGGTGGATCGAATGCCCGGTGCGGGCGTTCCACAAGATCACTTGGTTGTCGTAGCCGGCGGTGGCGATGAACTCACCCGCATGGGCGGCGACACCACTGATAGGGCCTATATGTTTCATCGAAAATTCCTTTTCCTGGAGAATGAAATCAAAGCTTGATGGTGTGCCGCGACTTGCTGACTTTCGAACGCAAGTAGTTGTGGTTCTGCTTGGTCAGGAACACTCCGGTGGGCACGGAACTGACCACGTCGATCCCGCCGTCGCGCAGTTGTTTGACCTTGTCCGGATTATTGGTCAGCAGCCGGCAGCGATTGACGTCCAGGGCACGCAGCATGGCGACCGCAGGGGCAAAACTGCGCGAGTCTTCCGGATGGTTGAGCTCCACATTGGCTTCGTAGGTGTCCATGCCCGCGTCTTGCAGCAGGTAGGTTTCAAACTTCGAGTACAGGCCGATTCCGCGTCCTTCCTGGCGCAGGTAAATCAAGTAGCCGCCTTGGGCATTCAACGCCCTGAGTGCTTCCTGCAACTGCGGGCCGCAATCGCAACGTTGGGAGCCGAACACATCACCGGTGATACATTCCGAATGCACCCGAACCAGCGGTACTTCGGTATCCGGCCGGCCTGCCCTGACGGCAAAATGCTCGTTGTGTTTGTCAAAGCCTTTGAAGCCGAAGAACTGTGCATTGACGGACCCACCAAGAATCGAGATGGGGACTTGCGTATGCAGCGTTACTGGAGTGTCCATGACTAAGCCTCTATGTGCGTGAGACGTTCTGGTCAACGTTGTTTTCCACTAAACGGAATCCCATGACATAGATGGGTCTTGGATAACGTCCATGTCGGCGCTGATTGCGCGCAAGATCCCTGAAACGGGTGAAGCTGCCTCCACGGGCCACACGGTGCCGACCGACATCCAGCACCAGGTCATCACTGATCACAGGCCCGCCCGGGTACGCCTGATAATCGTCGGCAACGTACTCTTCCACGTTGCCGGCCATGTCGAGCACGCCAAAGATCGAGGCTCCTTCAATAAATACCCCGACGGGTGTCGTGGTCAGCAGCCCCAATTCGAGGGTGTTGGCGTACTCGACATTGAATGTTTCGCCCCATGGAAACTGCGCGCGCTGCAGCCCTGCCGCGGCGTACTCCCACTGCGCTTCGCTGGGCAAGGCGAACGCGCGCCCGGTGCGAAGGCTCAACCATTGGGCGTAGGCGTCGGCATCGGCGTCACTGACGCTGTACACGGGGTGGTTGGCCTGGTGCTGGGGGAAACGGCCAAAGGCCCAACTGGTCGGCAAGAACGGATAACCGGTATCCAGCAGGAAGGCGCGGTATTCACTGTTGGTCACCGGATACCGAGCCATGCGAAAACTCGCGAGACTGACCCGATGATTGGGGGTTTCCTTCTCGATCCAACTGCGGTCCAGGCCCAGACCCGCGTAGGTCTTCATGACCGTGTCGACGCGTTGCGGCTCCAGGCCGATTTCCACTTGGGCGGCGGGAATGTCGCGCAGGTTGGGATTGAATACATCGATACGCGGGTCGCCCTTGCAGCCCAGCACCTCACCGGCGGCAATTCGTCGGACCAAGGGTTCGGCAGCGGACTCGACCATCCGCAACAGTTGCTCGATGGGTGCACTCATCAACTGTCCGGTGGCGTCGGCGATCTGCCGGGTCAGTTCATATTCCACGTAAGCCGGCGGGTAGCCCATCAATACCCGGTCAGACGTGTTTTTCGGCAAGGGGCTCGGTAGCGTTGGCCAATGCCAACCGTATTGATTTGTCATAGGTACACCTTTATTCCGAGCGAACAAATCCGCGACCGAGCGCAAATCCGCTCGGCGTGCGTTGATCAGTCAGGTATCAGAGTCGGTCGAGCAGCAACCTTCGATTGGTCTCGAGCATTTCGATTTCGGTGGAATACACTTCAACCACCAACCCATCGGGATCTTCGAAATACACGGCAGTGCGGACATTGTCCGGACCCTGGTGATAACCCGGGGATGGGCCATTGCCCTTGACCAGGGTAATAGTGTCGTCGGCAGCGACCTTGTCGGCGATGCGCCTGACATCCTCCGGCAGCGCCCGGATACCGATGTGATAGCCTTGCGGGTAAGAAAAATCGCTATTGTGCTCGATAAAGAAGTCGAATCCGTTCAGCTCCATGACCACTTTGCGCGGCCCGAGGTTGTAGCAATACCGCGCGCCGAAGATTTCGCGGTAGAACGCCTGGGAGGCCTCCAGGTCACGGGTCAGGATATTGATATGGGCCATTTGCGGCCGTTGGGATTCCTGGGCGGCCGCCGCGATGGACACCCCTTCCAGGGCACGCCACATCTTGATCGCCGCGGTGAATTTGGAGAAGCCGGCCAGCCAATGCTTGACTGTTTCCTGGAACACGTCCGCGTCATTATTGAGCGCAAGCGCATGGGGATAGACGAAACACGCGGCGTGCTGCAGCCATATCGCGCTCAGCGGTTCAGCAATCGGTTTGACCGCCGTGCCTTCGTGCAGGCGAATGACGCTGACCGTTTTGTTACGGTAGACGTCCACCAACGCCTTGAGCCGAGCGTCCAGTGCATCAGGGCTATCAGCGGCTGACACCAGCAGGATTAGCCCGTCAGCCTCAGGTAGCCGGGCATTCTCTACGGCAGCGCACAGTTCAAAGCCAGCAGTCTTGGCGCAGTTGTTCAATGCCCCAAGAAACGCGCTCATGTGTGCCGCCGTGTCAGCGGAGTACAGGGTGATAAACCGCAACATCAGCCTACCCTCCTCTCAGCACGACGTCCCATCAGCAGGCTGTAACGCCCGATAGGCTCTTGCGTCACCTCGAAACCCTGGGCAGCTATCTGCTCGGCGATCCAACGGGTGGGGTGCAACTCGCCATGCACCGTGTTGACCATCATGTGCAAGGAGAAGTCTGCCGACAGTGCCGGATGAATCTCATCACTGTCCAGGGTCATGCTCAGCACCAGCAGTGAACCACCGTCATTCACCAGTTGCGCGGCCGAACGCAGCAACGCTTGGGTTTCTTCGCGAGTGAAGTAGTGCAGGCAGTCATTGACCATCACCACGTCTGCACGCTCGCCTTCGTAACGTGCCAGATCCAGCAAGTTGCGTTCCTTGAACGTAAGGCGCCCCGCCAACTGGAATTTTTCGAGGGTGCTTTCAGCCGACTGGCGTGTGGCTGCCAAGTCCCAGATCTCACCCTGGACCTGGGGGTGACGGCGTGCGATTTCAGCGATATAGGTGCCGTGCCCACCGGCCAGGTCGATAACCTTTGTAGCGCCGGCGAAGACCGGCAATGCTTTGAGTACATCGACCATGGGTTGGCTGAAGCGCACCATCGCATCGTTAAAGGCATCGCGTGCGGCGATGTCGTGCTTGAAGCGATTCTCTTGTTGGAAATCCATGGACTCGGCGCTGCTGAGGATCTCCCCCAGGCGCGGCCAGTTCTGCCACTGCAAGCGCTGGTGGTCAATAATCGGGCCGATGAACTCAACGCTGTGACTGACCAGAAAGCGCTGGGACAGAGGCTGATTGACGTAGGTGTCCTGGTTTTTTTTCAACAGGCCCAGGGCAACCAGGCCATTGAGGAAAATCTTTGTCTTGTTGGTGACCCAACCCATTTGTTGGCTGATGGCGAGGGCGGTGGCGGGTTGGGCTGTTTGATCGAAGATCCGCTGCGCTACGGCGAAGTGGAGGATGGCGGACTGCCGATACTGGTCGGAAAGCTTCACCAGATCGACCACGCTGTTGAGGGCCGTAATCTCTTCCGCGTGCTCATAAATAGTTGTCGGTTTTTGCACAGTCATACTGATTCTCTTCCTTGGGTATTGTTATTTTCACTGACGTCGGCAAGCGTTGGCGGCTTGGGCGCAGTGTGTATTTAACGGTCCGGAGTCGTATGCAACTGAACGTGTGGCCAGAGGCTTCCAAAAGCTCGCTACCAGCCTAGCCCTAAGAAACACAAAAGCAAGGACGACCTTTTATAATTATTCGGAATCAGTACAATAATACTTATTCTATTTATTAAATATTTTCCTCGTCCGCAAAACTGACTATGCTCATGCCCTCTACCCTTACGCAATGGATGGCGCCAAAGGTCGACAAACTTCAGTGACGTGCTCACTCCCCATGGTTACACGCAATTTATGACCTCCAGACCCACTGACGACACCCAGTCATCCACTGCTGATCGCATTCTGTTTTTGCTCAAAACCCGTGGCCCGCTCAAAACCACCGAACTGGCTTCCTTGCTGGAGCTCACCTTTGAGGCCGCCCGGCAGCAAATCCAGAAATTGCAGACATCGGAGCTGATCGTCGGTGTTTCGGCGCCCACCCAAGGGGCAGGTCGCCCCTCCTTGAAATGGGCGCTCACCGACACCGCGCAAAACAAGTTCCCCGACTCCCACAGCGTCTTGACCCTGCACTTGATCGAGTCCATCGAGGGCGTTTTCGGCAGTGACGGCGTCGAAAAAATCATCACCAGCATGGAAGCCACCAATCGCCAGGAGTATGTCCAGGCGTGTTCGCACGCTTCGACTTTGGAAGAAAAGGTCGGCATTCTGGTGCGTATTCGCGAACTGGCTGGCTACATGGCGCATATGGAGCCCGAAGGCAAAGGATGGTTGCTCATTGAAAACCATTGCCCGATTTGTGCTGCGGCACGTAAATGCCAGGGTTTCTGTCGCTCGGAGTTGCAGATATTCCGTGCAGCGATGGGCGATGACGCGAGTGTCGAGCGTTGCGAGCACCTGATCTCTGGCGACCGACGCTGCGTCTATAACATTCAGCCACTCACTTGAACTCGCTTGTTCTTAACGCTTCAGCAGCCCTTAAAGGAATAAGGCATGACGCCAACCCTCGACTTGCTCGCCAGCCATCGAAGTGAACGCAGCTACCACGCAACGCCCATCAGTGACGAGCATCTGAACGCTATTTTGCGCGCGGGCCACCAAGCCCCAACGTCATTCAATGCCCAGCATATTTCGGTGGTCGTCGTGCGCGATGCGCAGACTCGCCAGCGCATCGCAGACGTGGCCGGCGGCCAGCTCTGGATCGCCGCGGCGCCGGTATTCATCACCGTGGTGGTGGATTTTCACAAGACCGCCGTCGGCGCCGCACTCAATGGAAACGAACAGCAGATCCAGCGTCATCTCGAAGGCATGATCGCCGCCAGCACCGACGGCGGCATCGTGCTCAGCACCATGATGATCGCTGCACGCTCGCTGGGGTTGGGCGTAGTGCCCGTCGGAGGTATTCGCGCCAACGCCCTGGAAATGATCAAGATATTGGACCTCCCCCAGGATACCTTCGCCCTGTGCGGCATGGTCCTGGGGCACGTGCGTGTACCCGCAACACAGAAGCCGCGGATGTCCATCGACACGTTTTGTCATTATGAGCGTTACAATGGCGCTGCGCTGGCGCCGGCCATTGTTGCTTACGACCAACATCTCATGCGTCACTGGCAGATCATCGGGCGTGCAGAGGGTCAGTCCTGGTCCAGTACCATTGGCCGCACTTACGCGCGTAATTACCGTGCCGACCTCAAGGCTCAACTGCTCACCAACGGTTTGGCGGCCGACTGAGGCTCTTTGCGTCCCTTAACGACGTCGCTGATATGTGCGTTGTGCATACGCCATTCTCAAACGTCATAATCCTACGTTTTCCTACATGGTAATCTCACAAGCCTATCAATAGGCATTGATCGTATGTCGACAATGGCCCCAACCAGGAAAGATCATGCCAAAAAAGTCCCACAGCGCCCTGCGTCGTAGTTTTCGTGAATTGCTTGCAACGCCTGCGTGTGTTGAAACCGCCTCCGTTTTTGACCCGATGTCCGCGCGTATCGCCGCAGACCTGGGTTTTGAAGTCGGCATCCTCGGCGGCTCCGTTGCATCGTTACAGGTACTGGCCGCGCCCGATTTCGCACTGATCACCCTGAGTGAGTTCGTTGAGCAAGCCACCCGTATCGGCCGTGTTGCCCAGTTGCCGTTCATTGCCGACGCCGACCACGGCTACGGTAACGCGCTGAACGTGATGCGCACCGTCGAAGAACTTGAGCGTGCCGGTGTGGCCGCGTTGACCATTGAAGACACGTTGCTGCCCGCGCAGTTTGGCCGCAAGTCCACCGATCTGATCTCCATCGAAGAAGGCATCGGCAAGGTCCGTGCTGCGCTGGAGGCTCGTGTTGATCCGGAGCTGTCGATCATTGCGCGGACCAACGCCGGCGTGTTGCCGACCGAAGCGGTTATCGAGCGCACCCTGGCGTATCAGAAAGCCGGCGCCGATGGCATTTGCATGGTGGGTGTGGCGGATTTCGAGCATCTGGAGAAGATCGCGGAGAACCTGACCGTGCCACTGATGTTGGTGACTTACGGCAATCCCAAGCTTAACGATGCCAAGCGCCTGGCGAGTCTTGGCGTGCGCGTGGTGGTTGCCGGTCACGGCGCTTACTTTGCCGCAATCAAGGCGACCTATGACAGCCTGCGTGCCCAGCGCCAGTTGACCCACAGCACCGATAACCTCAGCGCCACAGAGCTGACGCACACCTATACCCTGCCGGAAAACTACGTGGCGTGGGCTGAAGAGTTCATGGACGTCAAAGAGTAAAGCGCCCCGCTCCGCTTTCCTTGCAGGCAAAAAAAGTTCCAACGCCCCGGTTGATCAATGGCTGTCGGGGGCGCTGGAACAAAACGGGAAAACTGAATAAAGCGGCTGGTTTTAAGCGATCCGGGCGGCGGCCTGCAGGAACCTCAGGATTTCATAGGCAATCAGTTCGGGCGCCTCGCGCTGCGGAAAATGCCCCACCCCCTCGATCACGACCCGTTCGTAGTGCCCGGAAAAGAACGGCTCACGGCCCTTGGAGCTGTCCGGGTGATTGCACGTATCGGCACCGCCATGCAGGACCAGAGTCGGTAGCGCCAGGACCGGGGCAGGAATCAGTTTCAAGTCCGCCGCATCCGACGCTGCGTCACCGTCAACGAATCCCCATCGATGACGATAGGAATGCAAGACAACCTCGGCCCAATCCGGTCCTTCAAATGCACGGCTGGCCGTCTGGAAGTCGTCCTCCGTAAACCATCCGGCAGGTGACCAGGTTTCCCACATAGTGCGGGCGAATTCATGCCGGTTCTGCTCAACCGCTTCGCGCCCCCTGGGTGTCGCCATGAACCAGTGATACCAGTAGTTCCGGGCTTGCTGGAGGGAAATGGGTTGATGAGGATCATTGGTCCCGTAGCCCACCGACACCATCACCAAGGCCGACGCAACACCCGGCCGGAGCCCGCAGGCGCTGGCGACTGCCCTTGCTCCCCAGTCGTGGCCGACCAGCACGGGCGCTTGCAAATCCAGGGCGTCGATGAAGTCCAGCAGGTCCAGCCCCAAGGTTGCCAGTGCGCCACTGCGCGGTGTGTCGGCATCGCGGAACGTGGTGGGCGCAAAACCCCGCAGTGCCGGTGCCAACACACGAAAACCGGCATCAGCCAAGGCCGTTGCGGTGCGTATCCAGGTTTCAGGGCTGTCCGGCCAGCCATGCACGAGGACGGCAACCTTGTTCGAACCGGGGTTCCATTCCAGATAGCCGACGCTCAACAGCGGTGTGGACACAAAGGCGTAACTCATGACGTTTCAGGCTCCAGGCAATTAGCTCAGACAGATGCTATCGCCAAGAAACAAACTGATTCATGATGAATATCGACTGATTGACAATATTTTGAGGTGAATGCCGTGAGTCTGGACAATCCCGCCGTCTCCCTGGATATCTCCCTGCTGCGGACCTTTCTGACGGTGGTCGATTCAAGCAGTTTTGCCTCCGCGGCAGAGGTGTTGGCCATCACGCCTTCGGCCGTCAGCGGCCATATCAAGCGTCTGGAGGACGACGTCGGAATCCGGCTGCTCACCCGGACAACTCGCCGCTTGGCGCTGACCCCTGAGGGAGAATTGCTCTACACCTACGCACGAAACATTACCTCGCTCGAACGGGAGTTCCGCGCAAAGTTGCGCGGCTCGCATGTCGAGGGCCGAATTCGTGTCGGCTCTTCCGAGGATTTCGCAGGCACGTGGCTGGCAGAAGTGCTGCAAACTTTTGGGCGCAGCTTCCCGCGCACGGCCATTGAAATGAAGGTCGGTATCACCTCTGATCTGCTGCAACAACAGCAGCGAGGCAAACTGGATGTGGTGTTCGGGAAACAGTGCAGCAGAGTCACGGATGAGGGCGATCTGCTGTGGGAAGAGCCGCTGGTGTGGGCGTTCAATTCAAAGGCCGTGCTCGCTGACGACGGCCCTCTTCCACTGGCCGTATTCCCGGAGCCCTGTGTGTACCGTGAAGCCGCTATCCGTGCATTGTCGGGTGTAGGGCGACCCTGGCGGTTGGCGTTCGAGAGCAGCAGCATGGCCGGTTGCATTTCCGCTGCCCTGGCGGGCTTTGCCATTGCGCCCTTGGCCCGCAGCCAACTGCGTGAAGGGCTTAAAGCGCTGGGGCCGGCTGAAGGGCTGCCGCCCCTGGCGAGTGCACGTTTCCATGCGTTTTACGACAGAACCGAAAGCCCTCTCAGAGCGCTGGTGGACGCGGTCAAAGAGATTGGCAGGCGCCGGCGCTTTATCGCGCAGTCATTCCAAACCACCGGTTAGTTCAAAAAGTACCTGTGCTGCGTTTTTTAGCGTGTATCCCTGCTGTATCGTAAAACCGATACACGCTTTCAAATCATTGCAACGAGGCAGTACCGTGAAGAGGATACGCAACAGGGTCAGGGTCCACGGCGTTGTACTGTCAGGCTGCCTGTTAGTTGCAACATGCACTCAGGCCTCCCAGGCCCCTCTCCCCGTCTATGGGCTATATAACGTTGCAGACTCACTGAAAAACAACATGCAACAGCCGTATTACACGGCCCCTTACTTGCTGTCTGATGCACTGGCCTCCCGCCAGGGTATTGCCTTGGTTGTTTGCGTACAAAGGGCCTTGGCGCAGAGAGAATATTACACCGGGGCTATAGATGGCATCGTCGGGCAGGAAACAGAAACCGCGTTGTTTCTGTTTCAGATGGACCTGGAGTTGAATATCACCGGCAGCATTAACTCCGCGACCTTGGAAAAACTCAATATCCACACACCTGAATGGTTTAGTCAGTAAGCCATTCGCCCACTGCCTTCCTCCTTCCTCTCTACGTCATGCACTTCTACAGGCGAGGATCATGCCTGTCTGAGTTTCAAGCAACCTCTATAAGTTCAAGTTCTATGAACCCTTCTATTACTGGATACCCCTGGCGCTTTCGAGTGGTCATTTCACTCTTCGCAGCATTGGTCGCGTTAATCTCCTGGCGCATCCTCGATTTGCAAGTCATCAACCGGCAGTTCCTGATAAAACAAGGGGATGCACGTAGCCTGCGCTATCTCCCACTCCCCGCGCAGCGCGGCCTGATCACCGATAGAAATGGCGAACCGCTGGCCGTCAGTACACCCGTCATCTCGTTCTGGGCCAACGCCAAGGAACTTGCGATGGCGCAAGACAAATGGCCATTGCTGGCGGTGTTGCTGGAAATACCTGAGACCCGGCTGGCATCCTTCCTGGAGAAGAATGCACATAAAGAGTTTGTTTATCTGAGCCGTCGCCTGCCACCGGATAGAGCCGAGGCGATCACCCACGGGGTCCATGACAACCACATCCCTGGCGTGTATAGCCTGGAAGAATCCCGTCGTTTCTACCCGGCAGGCGCCCTCACTGCCCATGTGGTGGGGTTTACCGACCTCGACGATAAAGGCAGCGAAGGCATCGAATTGGCGTTCGACAACGTGTTGAAAGGGGTTGCGGGACGCCAGCAAGTCCTGAAGGACCGCCGTGGCAGCCTCATCCGCGACCTGGGCACTGCCAAACCGGCAAAGCCGGGGCAGGATCTGGCGCTGTCGTTGGACCTGCGCTTGCAATACATGGCAAACCGCGAGCTTCAGGACGCCATCAACGCCAATGATGCCTTCGCCGGCAGCGTGGTCATCATGGACGTCAGGACCGGCGAGGTCCTCGCCATGGTCAATTACCCCACCTATAACCCCAACAACCGAAGCCATCTCCAGCCAGTGATGATGCGCAACCGGGCCTTGATTGATGTGTTTGAACCGGCCTCGACGATGAAGCCCTTTTCCATGAGCGCGGCGTTGGAGTCCGGCCGTTGGAAGCCGACCGATACCGTCGAGGTCGGCTCGGGGATTCTGAAAATCGGCAGATACACGATCCGGGACCTGTCCAGGACTCAAGGGCCGGTATTGGACATGACCGGCATCCTGATCCGGTCAAGCAACGTGGGAATGAGCAAGGTGGCATTCGATATCGGCGGTGAAAAGGTCTTCGACCTGATGCGCCGTGTCGGCCTGGGGCAGGACACCGGGCTGGGTTTCCCCGGTGAGCGCGCCGGCAACTTGCCCAACTACCGGGAGTGGCGCCCGGCCGAGACCGCGACGCTTTCATATGGGTATGGGTTGTCTGTCACGGCTGTCCAATTGGCCAAGGCCTACGCGATCCTGGCGGACGGTGGCAAAAGTGTGCCGATCACCCTGCTTCGCCGGTCGTCGGCGCCCGTCCCGGTGCAGGTGATCCCACAAACGGTCGCCGATACCCTCAAGCACATGCTGCAACAAGTCATCGAAGCACCAAAGGGCATATTCCGGGCCAAGGTGCCTGGCTACCATGTGGCCGGTAAAAGCGGCACGGCACGCAAGACGAGCACGGGTGTGAAGGGCTACACAGCGAACGCCTACCGCTCGATCTTCGCCGGGTTTGCGCCGGTGAATGACCCTCGGTTTGCCATCGTGGTGGTCATCGATAACCCACGCAAAAATGGCTATTTTGGCGGGTTGGTATCGGCCCCAGTGTTCAGTCGGGTCATGGCAGAAGCTTTGCGGATGTACAACGTTCCTCCTGACAACCTGGACGCAAACACGCGTTAGCCCAAGCGGGCCATGACGAAGTCGACAAATACCGCCAACTTGGGCAGGGACTTTTTCTGGCGCGGATACACGATTTGGACCGGCTTGGGCTCTGGCAGGAATGCCTCCATGATGCTGACCAGCTTGCCTTCTTTCAGGGCATTGGCGACTAGAAAGTCGGGCTGCATCAGTATGCCGTTACCTGCAATGGCGGCCTGGAGCAGCACCTGGCCGTCATTGCTCTTCAGCACTGCGCGCTCTGGCCAGGGGAATTGCGCGTCGCCACTTTTCAGCGACCAGGCAAATGTGTTGCTCCAGGAGGTGTGCGTCAGAATAGCGTGGGTGCGCAACGCCTCGGGCGTGGTGGGTGTTTGTTGCGCCTGAAGGTACTGAGGCGCCGCACAGATCACCATGCGATAAGGCGGAAGGGGTTTTGCAATCAGATTGGCCTCGATCAGTTCGGAAATCCTGAAGCCTATATCGAATGAGCTTTCATACAGGTCCATGACCTCGTTGCTCAGGATCAGCTCGATCTGGATGTCCGGGTAAGCGCGCATAAACTCCGAGACCAACGGCGCCACCAGGGAAACCCCCAATGTCATGGGCGCGGTGATGCGCAATAACCCGCTGGGTTTGCCGGTGGAGGCCTCAACCAGGTTGTAGGCGTACTTGACCTGTTCCAGCGCGAGCTTGGCTTCTTCATAAAAAAGCCGCCCCTCGCCCGTCACCGATTGGCGTCGTGTTGTCCTTTGAATCAATTTGGTGTTCAGCGTTTTTTCCAGGCTTTGAATATGCCTGCCTACCATGACGGCTGACATGCCCACCAATAAGGCGGCGTCGGCAAAACTTCCGGCTTCTACCACTGCAACAAATACTTCCATCTGCCTGAGTTTGCTCATGAGCGAATCTTCACACCTCAAAAAACGACGCTAACAACAAGGCCGCAGAAAAATACGCACGCTTGTCAACTTCGTCAACACTCACTATTGGGACTATGACTTTGTAAGTTAAATAACGGCTTATTCATTACTTCGGGTTCGACTATTGCTAACTAACGCTACTTTTCTACAGTGAAACGCAAACACTGGATTGCTAACCTCAGGTTAGTAGACAGCAAACGGCCGGTCCATTTATTGCTGGCGCGTTTATGCATAGAGTCATCCGTCATCACCCTGAGCGACGAGGCTTTTCCCATGCAAACCCCACTGGATACCGCCCTCAGTGCCTTTCCCAAGGCCGACCTGCTGCAAGGCCCTACCTCGATTCAGCGGGCGTCTCGGTTGGAACAGCACTTGGGATTGGTCGAACGAGGCATTGGCCTTTACCTCAAGCGTGACGACTACATGCTCATCGGCGGTGGTGGCAACAAGCTGCGTAAGCTGGAATTTCACCTGGGGGCTGCGCTCGCACAAGGCATCGACACGATTATCACCGTGGGCGGCATTCAATCGAACCATGCGCGCTTGACCGCCGCCGTCTGCGCAAGTCTGGGAATCGCCTGCGAATTGGTGCTCACGCGGTCGGTGCCCAAGACGGAGATTGAGTATGAGCTCAACGGCAATGTTCTGCTGGACCAGCTGTTTGGTGCCGAAATGCATGTGCTGGACAAGGGCGCTGACGCGTTGGCCATGGCCGAGGTCAGGGCTGAGCAACTGCGCAAAAAAGGTCGCAAAGTGCTGGTGATTCCAACGGGAGGGTCGACGGCTGCAGGCAGCCTTGGCTATGCGCGCTGCGCCGGGGAAATCGTCCGGCAGGAAGCGTCACTCGATGTCGCCTTTACCCAAGTGATCGTGCCCAATGGCAGCGCCGGCACCCATGCGGGGCTCGCCGCCGGGTTCGAATACCTTGGCAGAGGCGCAGACACCGTGAAGTCCTATTCCGTGCTCAGCGATCAGCCAGCCAGTGCGGCCCGCACATTGCAACTGGCCCAGGACACGCTGGCACTGCTCGGCAACAAAGCGGGGTTAAGCGCAGGGGCCATCCATGTCGATGGCAGCCAATTGGGTGAAGGTTATGGCGTACCGACCCAGGCGATGGTGGAAGCCGTTCGCCTGATGGCGCGCTGCGAAGGCTTGCTGATCGATCCGGTGTACTCGGGCAAAGCGTTTGCCGGGCTAGTCGCCGACCTGCGGCAAGGGCGCTATCGCCGTGGCGACAACGTGTTGTTCATCATGACGGGTGGCACGCCTGGGTTGTTTGCCTACCGCGAGGCATTGACCACAGCCTGAAGAACGCTTGCCCCGCCTAAGGCAGGGCTTCGAAAATAGGCGCCATGCGACTGCGAGAACGGAGGATATGCTCCTTCATCGCATCACTGGCCGCCTCTGCGTCTGCGGCCAACAGCGCCTCGACGATCAGCCCATGCTCCAGACGTGCCTCATCCGTGACATGGGTATGAAAACGCAGGCGGAACAAGTGCATGTGGGCATGCAGGCGGGACAAGGTTTCGGCGACCAGTTCGTTGTCACCGAGCTGGATGATCCACGCATGGAAGTCCGCGTCATGCACGGCAAACTTCCCATACGCCACTTTAGCGTCGTCGGTGGCGGATGACTCCATCCGACGTGTCAGCTCCAACAGCGTATCGCGCTGTGCATCGTTCATGTTTCTCGAGGCCCTGGCCACCATGTAGGGCTCAAGCATCAGCCGCATGTCGTAGATCTCTTCGAAGCGCTTACGCGAAGGCATCGGCGCCGCGCTGTACCCCACGTTATGCGTCTTGATCACCAGCCCTTCGGTTTCCAGGCGGATCAATGCCGCGCGGATCGGCGTCTGCGAGACGTTCAGCTCCCTCACCAAAGCATCCACCGACATGCGGCTGCCTGGCGCGATCTTCAGGGAAATGAGCTGGGAAAGCAGTGTTTCGTAGACCTGATCGCCCAGGGACGTCGAGCGAATGATTTCCGGGGCGGACGATGAACCGGCGTTGGCAAAGGAAGAAGTGACCACAGCAAGTCTCTCGAAAAAATCGTTGACACCATGGTATCGCCCGATTAGCTTAAATCAAATCGTATTTCCGATCGGATTTTATTTAAGAGGGCAAACGCTTGGAAACCATCAGTATCGATCTGGCTCTTTCAACCAGCATCAGGGCCCTCGAAAAGGCTGGCGTCGCGCCCGAAAACGCGAGGATCCAAGCCGACCTGCTACTCGAAGCCGAGCTTCGCGGGCGTGCCTCTCACGGCCTGCAACGCTTGCCTCGCATCATCCAGCGCATTGAAAACGCAGTAGCCGATCCCGATACCGTCGGTGTCTCGACCTGGAACGGCACGAGCCTGCTTGAAGTGGATGGCTGCAACGGACTGGGCCCCGTCGTGGCGTTCAACGCCCTCGCGCAGATTTCGGCGCGGGCTCGGGAAACCGGCGTCGCTGCGGCAACGGTCAGCCACTGCAATCACATCGGCATGCTCGCCCTCTACGCGCAACGCATTGCCGAACAGGGCCAGATCCTGATCGCCATGACTACCAGCGAGGCACTCGTGCATCCCTGGGGCGGGCGCAAAGCCATGATCGGCACTAACCCGATCGCCATCGGCGTACCGGCCACTCCCCTGCCCTTTGTGCTGGACATGGCCACCAGCCTGGTTTCCATGGGCCAGGTGCACGACTACGCCAATCGCGGCCAAGCCCTGCAGCCAGGTTGGGCGCTGGACGTCCATGGCGACCCGACACTGGACGCCAAAGCCGCACGGGACGGCGCCATTGCCCCGTTCGGCGATGCCAAGGGTTATGCCCTGGGCCTGGCTATCGAAGTGCTGGTTGCCAGTTTGACCGGCTGCGGGTTGGGCACCGACGTCAAAGGCACGCTGGACAACGACCAACCGTGCAACAAAGGCGACATTTTCATCGTCCTGCAACCGGCACACAACGCCGCGCACGCCATCTCCACCTACCTCAATGCCATCCGCGAGTGCGAACCGGCCAAGGCTGACCGCCCGGTGCTGGTGCCGGGCGATCGTGCCCACGAGGTTCGCCGTCACAGCCTGGTTGACGGTATTCGCCTACCCGCCGGTGTCTGGCAACAAATTCGAGTCTACGCGGGCGAGTAAGCCGCCTGCCTTGTGAAACAGGGGAACCCAATGAACAACAATAATTTCGGCCTGACGCGCAGCCCAAGCGCGATTCTGTTTGGTGACGGCCAACGTCATGCGCTGGGGCGCGTCACGGCACACGTGGGTCAACGTGCGCTGATCTGCACCGATGAGCGCTTGTCGATTTCGCCGTTGCTGGAGGAAATGCTGCAAGACCTGACCAGAAACGGTGTCGCCTACCGCGTGTTCGATGGCACGCAACCCGAGTTGCCGTCCGATGGCATCGAAACCTGCGTGCAGGAACACCGTGCGTTCAACCCGGATGTCGTCATCGGCCTGGGCGGTGGCAGTTGCCTGGACATGGCCAAGCTGGTAGCCCTTTCGCTGAGCCACGGCGGATCCCTTGAACACTACTACGGAGAACTGAAGGTGCCAGGGCCGGTGCTGCCGGTCATCGCGATTCCAACCACCGCCGGCACCGGCTCCGAAGTGACGCCGGTGGCGGTGATGGCCGACAAGAAGCGTGACCTGAAAGTAGGGATCTCTTCGCCTTACCTCATCCCGCACATCGCCCTCTGTGATCCGGAACTGACCGTCACCTGCCCTCCGGGGTTGACAGCCCTGTCCGGCGCCGATGCCCTGACCCACGCCATTGAAGCTTTCACGGCGGTGGCCAACCCGGCAGATCCCCTGCTCTCGCAAAGCCGTGTGTTTGTCGGGAAAAACCTCCTCAGCGACCAACACGCCCTCACCGCCATCAAAGCAATCTTCGAATACCTGCCACGGGCAGTCGAGAATGGCGCTGACCGGGAAGCGCGCAGCCAAATGATGTTCGGTTCTCTTCAGGCCGGCCTCGCGTTTGGCGTTGCCGGCACCGCCGCTGCCCATGCGATCCAATATCCGGTTGGCGCACTGACCCATACGGCCCACGGCCTGGGCGTGGCGGCGTTGTTGCCGTATGTGATGCGCTTCAACGCCGAAACCCATCTGCACGCCTACGTCGCGATCGCCCGGGCGATCGGCATCACGACTGCATCCCCCGAGCAAGCCGTCGATGAACTCATTCATCAAACCCGGCAACTGCTCAACCGCATCGGCATCCCTCGCACCCTTGCCGACCTGGGGGTCCAGGAAAGCCAGCTGGACTGGATTGCAGAGCAGTCACTGCTGTCGGCGCGACTGATCAACAACAACCCCCGTCGCCTCGAATTGGGCGACCTGCAGCTGCTCACCCGCCGCGCGTTCCACGGCCATCTTTGACAACTCAACCACGCAGGTAGAACAACAACATGGTGCATATGACCCAACCCCACGACTCACTGCCCACCGATCTGTTCATCGGCGGCCAGTGGCTGCCCTCCACGTCTCGCCAGCGCATTGATGTGATCGACCCCTCGACCGAAGCGGTGATCGCCAACGTCGCAGATGCCACGCTGGAAGATGCGCGCGCTGCGGTCGCCGCTGCGGCAGCGGCAGCGCCTGCCTGGGCGGCGACGCCACCGCGCCAGCGCAGTGAAATCCTGCGCCGCTGTTTTGAGTTGATCAGCCGTGACAGCGACAAGATCGCGCGGTTGATCGCCCAGGAAAACGGCAAGGCCCTCAGTGATGCGAAAGGCGAAGTGGCCTACGCCGCCGAGTTCTTCCGCTGGTTCGCCGAAGAGGCCGTACGCATCAACGGCGACCTGAGCAAGGCGCCCAGCGGCCAGGCCAATACCCTGGTGCAATACGAACCCATCGGCATTGCCTTGCTGATTACACCGTGGAACTTCCCGGCGGCCATGGCCACGCGCAAGATCGCGCCGGCACTGGCGGCAGGTTGCACGTGCATCCTCAAACCCGCCACTGAAACGCCCCTCACGGCCTACCTGATCGGTCAGATACTCGCTGAAGCCGGTGTGCCGGACGGTGTGGTCAATATCCTCACCACCCGCTCGGCGGGCAAACTGTGCAGCGATATCCTGGATGATCCACGGGTGCGCAAACTCTCGTTCACAGGCTCGACAGAGGTCGGTCGTGTGCTGCTGCGCAAGGCCGCCGACTCAGTGATCAACTGCTCCATGGAGCTGGGCGGTAACGCGCCGTTCCTGGTGTTTGACGATGCCGACCTTGAGGTTGCCATCGACGGCGCCATGCTCGCCAAGATGCGCAATGGCGGCGAAGCTTGCACAGCCGCCAACCGCTTTTACGTGCAACGCGGCATCGCCGAAGCGTTTTCGGCGCGTCTGGCACAACGCATGGCCGACCTGCGCGTCGGTGACGGCGTCGACCCGCAGACCCAATGCGGCCCCATGGTCAATGCCGCTGCCGTGGACAAGATCAGCGCGTTGGTCAACGACGCCTGCGCCAAGGGCGCCAAAGTCATCGCCGGTGGTGATAAACCCGCGCGCCAAGGTTACTTCTATAACCCGACGGTACTCGTCGACGTACCGCCCACGGCCGATCTGCTGCGCGAGGAAATCTTCGGCCCTGTCGCCCCCATCGTCGTATTCGATACCGTCGACGAAGCGATCAAGTTGGCCAATGCCACCGAGTACGGGCTGATGGCGTACGTGTTTACCGCGGACATCGGCAAGGGCATGCGTATTTCGGCTCGCCTGGAGAGCGGCATGATTGGCTTGAACCGTGGGATCGTGTCTGATCCCGCCGCGCCTTTTGGTGGCGTCAAGCAAAGCGGCCTGGGGCGCGAGGGGGCTCATCACGGCATGCTCGAGTTCCTCGAAGCCAAGTACATCTCCGTGAATTGGTGATCTAAAACGCGGTAGCAGCTGTTCGACAACGTGCACCCTGGTAACGCTTCGAGTGTTTACCACCCTTGTGTGTGCCCGCCGAAGCGCGGCTGCTACCGACTTTTATTGATTGCGATTGCGTCATCCATTGTAAAAAAAATAAATCGGCATGGTGAACAACGCTATGAATACCGCGACAGAAAACAGCGCTCTCAACCGCGGCCTTGGCCCTCGGCAGATGAATATGATGGCGCTCGGAGCCGCCATTGGCGTGGGGTTGTTTTATGGCTCCGCCAGTGCAATCAAGACCGCCGGCCCGGCCATTCTCCTGACCTATGCCGTGTGCGGCGTGTTTGTCTTTTTTGTGATGCGTGCCTTGGGCGAAATGGCGATCCATAACCCGGTGGCCGGGTCCTTTTCCCGGTATGCATTCGACTACCTGGGGCACCGCGCAGGCTTCATGACAGGATGGACCTACTGGTTTTACTGGATCGTCTGCATCATGGCCGAAGTGACGGCCGCAGCGATTTACATGACTTACTGGTTTCCGGATGTACCGGCCTGGATATGGGCCTTGAGTGCGTTACTCGCCATGGGCGCACTGAACCTGGTGGCGGTATCGGCTTTTGGTGAAATGGAGTTCTGGTTTGCCGCGATCAAGGTCGTCACCATCGTGTTCCTGATCGTCACCGGTACGGGGATTATTGTGTTCGGCCTGGGTAACGATGGCGTCGCACTGGGCTTGAGTAACCTGTGGAGCCATGGTGGTTTTATGCCCCACGGCGCCTGGGGTGTGCTGGCGGCGTTGCCGATGGTGACTTTCTCCTACAGCGGGATCGAGATGATCGGCTTGACCGCCGGTGAAGCGAAGGACCCTGAAAGGTCCATCCGGCGCGTGGTCAATACAGTGTTCTGGCGCATTGCGATCTTCTACGTCGGCGCATTGTTCGTGGTGATGTCGTTGTACCCGTGGGACCTGATCGGCGCCCAGGGCAGCCCTTTTGTACTGACCTTCGAAAAACTGGGGATCCGCGAAGCGGCGGGCATCATGAATTTCGTGGTGCTGACGGCGGCCTTGTCGTCCTGCAACAGTGGGATCTTCAGTACCGGACGCATGGTGTTCAACCTGGCAGAGCAAGGCCAGGCACCTGGCCGCTTCCGCAGGATTTCAGCGCGGGGGATCCCGGTGTACGCCGTGGGGCTCGGCGTACTGGTGACGTTGATCGGTGTGCTGCTGAACTACATTGCCCCACCCGATTTGTTTATCTGGCTCACATCGATTGCCACCTTCGCCGGCCTGTTTACCTGGACCATCATCCTGCTGTCACACATCAAGTTCCGCCAGCGCGTCACCTTGAGTGCCGACCGACGCATGATGCCGTGGTCGCCCTGGAGCTCTTACGCCACCCTCGCCTTTCTGGCACTGATTACCGCCATGCTGACGTTCTCCGAAAACACCCGAATCGCCATGATCGTCGGCCCGATCTGGCTGCTGGGGTTGTGGCTGTCCTACAGCCTTGTGCAAAAACGTAATGGGCTCACTACCGAGGTGTATGAATGAACCTGCCTGCGCAACAGATTGCTGACCTCAAAGACATTGCGCGCCGCGTGCCCTTGACCCTCAACCGGCAAATGAAAGGCATCACCGAACAGTTGATCGGTTGCCCGCGCCACGCTATCGCCGACTTGCACCTCTCGCTGCTCAACGAAGATGTGCCGTTTCCGGTGGCCACCCTGAAGGCCTCGGCGCTTGCCCATAACAGCCAGTGGATGAGCCAGTATCTGCGAACGGCCAATGTCAGCCTGGCGCCCCACGGCAAAACCACGATGAGCCCGGAACTCTTCGCCCTGCAGCACCAGGATGGCTGCTGGGGGCTGACGCTGGCGACCTTCCAACAGGTACGAGCAGCCCGTCGTCACGGGGTGAAGCGCATCATCCTGGCCAACCAGGCGGTGGGCCGACAGGAAATCCGCTATTACCTGGAGCAACTGCGCGACGACCCGACGGTCGAGATTTTTTGCTACGTGGATTCCCTCGATGGCGTACAGCGTTTTCTTGAAACCGCACACGCCATGCAGGTCGGCCGCCCGCTGGAGGTGCTGATAGAACTGGGCTACCCCAATGGACGTACGGGCTGTCGGAGTCTTGAGGACGTCGTCGCAATTGCCGAGGCAATTCGCCAGAGCCATGGCCTGATCCAGCTTCGCGGCGTCGCGGGGTTCGAAGGGTTGTACCAGAGTCGTGTCGACGAGGACCGACTTGCCCTGGTTCGGGCCTTTCTCCAGCGAATCGCCGAAGCCGCCCTTCAACTGGACCAGTTACACTTGTTTGCCGACGCCGAGGTGCTATTGACCGCCGGTGGGTCCGCCTACTACGACCTGGTCATCGAAGCCTTCGGTGCCGTTGCATTGTCGAAACCGGTCAGGATTGTCACGCGCAGTGGCTGCTACCTGACCCACGACAATGGCCTGTATCAGGCGCTACATGCCGAATGGCTGGAAAGGAACCTACACAGCGAGCGGTTGCAGCCGGCCCTGGAAGTATGGGGGCAAGTGCTGTCCTTGCCGGAGCCGACGCTGATGATCGTATCGGTTGGCAAGCGCGACTTCGGCACCGACGCCGGCCTGCCCGTGCCCCATCACTGGATCCGGCCAGGTACCGGTTTGCTGGGGCTGCCGAGCGGTTGCGTGATTGCCGCCACCAGCGATCAGCATGCACATGTGCGGGTGCCTCAGGGGCACCGTTTTCATGTAGGTGACTGCATCGGTTTCGGCGTCTCACACCCCTGCACTACCTTTGACAAATGGCAGGCCATTTACCTGGTGTCTGACGACTACAGCGTACTGGATGTGTTCCAGACGATGTTCTAACGTCTTTCGCTCGCCGCGCCGCCCCAGTCTGACGATGCCTGGGCGGCCCGGTCAGATCTAGAAGGTCAGCATCAGACTATGAACCAAAAGCTCATAACTCGATAACATTTGCATGGATTATCGAAGCTAATCATCCGCCGTAACCTGTGCCCATAGCGCAAGCACATCGCCTTGCGCAGCACATGAACGGAGCTTTCCATGACCTTATCCACTCCCCGCCAACTCGAAGGCAAAGTCGCACTGATCACCGGCGCCAGTTCTGGCATCGGCCGTGCGGCCGCGATTGTCCTGGCGCAACGCGGCGCCAGGATCGTCGCCGCTGCCCGTCGCCAGAGCGAGCTGAACGAGGTGGTAGCCGAGATCACCGCCCAGGGCGGTATCGCTTCCGCCATCGTGGTCGACGTGACCCGCGAAGCCGACATCATTGCCATGGTCCAGTTTGCCGTGGACACCTACGGCCAGCTGGACATCGCCTTCAACAATGCCGGCACCGAAGGCGTGTTCGCGCCGCTGATCGAGCAGGACAACGCACGCTTCGACCTGGTGTTCGAACCCAATGTGCGCGGCGTCTTCAACTGCATGAAGTACGAGGCCAAGGTGATGCTGGAACAGGGTTTTGGCAGCATCATCAATAATGCGTCCATGGGCGGCGTGATCGGTTTCGAGAATGCCGCGCTGTACATCGGCACCAAGCACGCCGTGGTCGGCATGACCAAGACCGCGTCCATCGAGTGGTTCAAGCACGGTGTGCGGGTGAATGCGCTGTGCCCTGGGCTGATCGAAACGCCCTTCCACCATCGCGGGATCTGGCCGTCGGTAGACGCCCAACAGGCGTTCGCCGCCAGCACCCCGGCCAGCCGTTTCGGCACGGCTGAAGAAATGGCGACTGTCGTGGCGTTTTTGGGCTCGGAAGATGCCAGCTACGTGTCCGGTCATGCCCTGCTGGCCGACGGCGGCTACTCGGTGGCCTGACGGTTACGCGCCTGGAAGAAGTCGATAAATGCCCGGAGCTTTCCGGGCATTTGCGCACGGTTGGCGTAATACAGGTGGAAGGTTTCGGCGGGCGCCGCGTATTTTTCCAGCAGGGCTACCAACGCGCCGCTGGCGATGTCAGCCTGGGCAAACGGGCGAAACACCAGAGCGACGCCACACCCCAGGCGCGCCGCCGACAAGGTGGTGCGCATTTCATCCAGTACCAGGCGTCCCTTCACCTGGATCTCGACATTGGCCTTGCCGATGCGAAACGTCCAATCCATCAGCGGCCCGCGACTGCTCAAGCGCTGGTGGATGCAGTCGTGGGCCAGCAGGTCTTCGGGTGTGTCCAGCGGCGCCGAGCGTGCCAGGTAGTCGGGCGTGGCCACGGCCACCATCGGCTGCGACGCCCCCAGCGGCACCGCGATCATGTCACGTTGCAAGGCCTGACCCAGACGGATGCCGGCGTCGAAGCCTGCACCGATGATGTCGCTCAAGCCATTGTCCAGGGCGATATCCAGGGTGATGTCCGGGTACTGTGCGAGAAACGCCGCCACATGCGGTTCGATCAGCGAGGCGTAGGCCACGTAGGAGCTGTTGATCTTCAACGCGCCATACGGGCGGCTGGCGGTGTCGTGTACCTGCTGCACCGAGAAGCGGATCTGCTCGAGGGCCGGGGCCAAGGTGTCGAGCAATTGGCTGCCGGACTCGGTCAATGCCACGCTACGCGTGGTGCGGTTGAACAGACGCACACCCAATTGCGCTTCGAGTTGCTTGATGGTCTTGGACATCGCCGTGGGCGTGACCTCCATCTCCGCCGCCGCCCGCGCGAAATTCATATGACGGGCCACGCATTCAAACGCGATCAAGGCTGGCAGGTGGGTGGATTTCGGGCTCATGCAGCGTCTCGAAGGGTGGATGCCAATGGTTTGGCGCAGCATAGGTGAGTTCAACTAACCCGGCCACGCAAAAAAATCCGCCGCAGAGTCTGCGGCGGCAACCAAAGGATTTTGTCGAAGCAGAGCGGCTAAGACAGCGTCCACGCTACACCCGCAGTCGATTAAAAATAGTGAAGTTTAATTAATCGAGTTTCATCCGGCAGCCCGCTGCAGGCCCCGCAGACTGGGCTTAGAATCAAGCTCGGCAACCACGCCGAACACAATAAAAAACCGTAACAGCTCACCTGCAAACATCTGCCCATACAACTTTATGCACCCTCCAATCAGTGCGGTGTTTCTGTGCGCGCGTTCATTCTTCCGGGGAAGTTACAACATGATTAAACAGTCGAGTCTGTTAGCACTGGCGGTGTGTGCCGGTATCAGTCAGCTGGCGTTTGCCGAATCGGTCACCGACCAGGCGGACTCCAAGGGGTTTATCGAGGGCAGCAGCGTCACCGGGTTGTTGCGCAACTACTACATGAACCGTAATCGCGAGGGTGGCCGGGCCGATAACATCGACTGGACCCAGGGCGCGATGCTCAACTACGCCTCGGGCTTCACCCAGGGCACCCTTGGTTTCGGCGTGGATGCCTACGCCTACGGCGGGTTGAAACTGGGCGCCACCCACGCAGACGCTGGCACCGGCAACCTGCCGACGGACCGGCATGGCGACCCCGAAGATGCCTACGGCTCCGTGGGCGCGGCGGTGAAGATCAAGATCTCCAAGACCCAACTGAAATTCGGTGACATGCAACCCACCGCCCCGGTCTTCGCCACCGGCGGCACCCGCCTGTTGCCGCAGACTGCCACCGGTTTCGACCTGACCAGCAGTGAAATCGCCGGTCTGGACCTGGAGGCTGGGCACTTCACCAGCACCAACAGCGGCATGACCAGCAACCACGACCACGACATCTACGCGACCTACGCCAATATCGCCGCCAACAGTGCAAGCTTTGTCGGTGGCAAATACACCTTCAGCCCGTCCCTGAGCGCAACCGTGTATGCCGGCGAACTGGAAGACATCTGGCGCCAGTACTACACCAACCTCAACTACGTGATCCCGCTGGCCCATGATCAGTCACTCGCGCTGGACGGCAACCTCTACCGCACCCTCGACACTGGCAGCGCCAAGGCCGGCGCGATCAACAACACCACCTACTCATTGGCGGCGGCGTACTCGTTCCTGCAGGCGCACACGTTGACGCTGTCGTTTCAAAAAGTGCATGGCGACACGCCGTTTGACTACATCGGCACCGGCAACAATGGCGCGGGCGAAGGCGGCGATTCGGTGTACCTGGCCAACTCGGTGCAGTGGGGGGACTTCAACGGGCCGGGCGAACAGTCCTGGGGCATTCGGTATGACCTGAACATGGCCAGTTACGGCGTGCCAGGGCTGAGTTTCATGGGCCGCTACATCAACGGCTCGGACATCAATGGCACCCACACGCCAGATCACAGCGCCTATGTGGGCGACTACGGTGCCGATGGCGCGCACCATGAAACGGACCTGGAGGCCAAGTACGTGATCCAGAGTGGCCCGGCGAAAAATCTGTCGTTGCGGGTGCGCGATGCGATCGTGGCATCGAACGCCGACCAACGCGACGGTGACCTGAATGAGCTGCGGCTGATCGTCGACTATCCGTTTACCTTGCTCTAGTCATTCCGGCATAGCCCCCAACCGCTGGCGCATCCCCGCGCTGGCGGCTGGGCCGGCTTGAATCGTGCACTGGTCCAGCGGCACACACTGGCCTGCCGCGTTCGCCATCGCCGGTTGTACCCGCAGCCCTGTGGCGCGTTCCACCACTTCCACACTGTGGCCTTCTTCTGCGAAATGCCGGTTGCCCCAGGCCACCAGCGACATCAGCACCACGCTGAAATCCTCACCCTTGGCCGTCGGCACATATTCGTAACGTGGCGGTCGCTCACTGTAGGGCCGACGCTCCAACATCCCCGCCTCCACCAGGCCATTCAGACGACGCGTCAGCATATTCGGCGCGATGCCCAGGCTGCGCGAGAACTCGTCGAAGCGGCGCAGGCCGTGCAAGGCGTCGCGCATGATCAGAATGCTCCACCACTCCCCTACCCGCTCAAGGCTGCGGGCGATCGGGCATTCGTCGCTGATGAGGGACTTGCGTTGCATGGGGATTCCTGTGGGTCGGTGCAAATGTGCGTGACGCCATGTTACTTTCATGATGATAGTGACGTCCATAGGGTCTGTTCCCTCACCGCAACCGGAGTCGATTGATCATGAGTAAACGCATCGTTGTGACAGGCATGGGCGCGCTGACGCCGTTGGGCGCTGACGTGGAATCCACCTGGCGGCGCCTGCTGGCCGGGCAGTCGGGCATCCGTCGCCTGCCGGAAGACTTGATCGGCGACTTGGCCGTCAGTATCGGTGGCCAGGTACAAAGCAGCGTGCAGGACCCTGAAGCCGGATTTGACCCGGATCGCCTGCTGGCAGCCAAGGAACAACGCAAGATGGACCGCTTTATCCTGTTCGCACTGGCGGCGACGGATGAAGCCTTGAAGCAGGCCGGCTGGGCGCCGGACACAGTGGAACAACAGGAACGCACGGCGACCATTATTGCGTCAGGTGTCGGCGGTTTCCCGGCGATTGCCGATGCAGTGCGCACCACTGACAGCAAAGGCCCGCGCCGATTGTCCCCGTTTACCATCCCGTCCTTCTTGAGCAACATGGCCGCCGGGCATGTGTCGATCAACTACGGCTTGAAAGGCCCGCTGGGCGCGCCGGTGACGGCCTGTGCCGCGGGTGTGCAGGCGATCGGCGACGCGGCGCGGATGATTCGTGCCGGGGAAGTCGATGTAGCGGTGTGCGGCGGCGCCGAAGCGGCGATTCATCGGGTCAGTCTGGCCGGTTTTGCGGCAGCGCGAGCCCTGTCCAGCGACTTCAATGACAGCCCCGAGCGGGCTTCGCGGCCATTCGACCAGGCGCGCGACGGGTTTGTCATGGGCGAAGGTGCCGGCATCCTCGTTATCGAAGAACTGGAGCATGCCCTGGCACGTGGCGCCCGGCCAATTGCGGAGTTGGTGGGCTACGGTACCAGTGCCGATGCCTACCACATGACGGCCGGCCCGGAAGACGGCGACGGCGCGCGACGCGCCATGCAGCAAGCCTTGCGCCAGGCCGGAATTGAGGCGGCACAGGTGCAGTACTTGAACGCTCACGCGACTTCCACACCAGTAGGCGACAAAGGCGAACTGGCCGCGATCAGGACGGTATTTGGCGCTAACGGCAGCCCGGCGATCAGCTCGACCAAATCCGCCACCGGTCACCTGTTGGGCGCTGCGGGCGGTATCGAAGCGATCTTCACCGTTCTCGCCCTGCGCGATCAGGTCGCCCCGGTCACCCTCAACCTGGAAACCCCCGACGCGCTTGCAGATGGCCTGGACCTGCTGCGCGGTGCAGCCCGGCCGATGCCGATTGAATACGCGCTGTCCAACGGCTTCGGCTTTGGCGGCGTGAATGCCAGCGTGCTGTTCCGCCGCTGGGCGTAGTTTGCCCCTGCGGTATTTTTCGGGGACCATGGGCGCCTTTCTGAACTTGCCAACGAGAGGCGCCCATGGCTAATCACGACCTGCACTACACCCCGGACCCCGATGCCGACTCGATTTCCTCCGACGTGGTCGGTTTCAACGGCATCCTGGTGTCCACTCAGATCCCGACCCGCGCCGATGGCAGCCTGGAACTGGGCGATATCACCCTGCAAAGCGAATGCACCCTGCAAGCCTTGAAAGTCGCCCTGGAAAAGGCCGGTAGCTCCATGGACCGGGTGATGCACCTGACCATTTATCTGACGGATATGGCTGATCGTGCCGCCTTCAACGAGGTCTACAAACGCTTCTTTGCCAAGCCCTGGCCCGTGCGTGCGGCGGTTGGCGTTGCCGCGTTGGCGGTAGAGGGCATGCGCGTGGAAGTCACCGCGATGGCCGCTCAAGCCTGAGTGGGTGCCGGTCAGGCATTTCACAGCTACAATGCCCGCCTCAACCGTGACAAGCCTGACTAAAAAAACTATGTCCTTGCCCAAGCATCACCTGGAATTGCTCAGCCCTGCCCGCGATGTCGCCATCGCGCGCGAGGCGATCCTGCATGGCGCCGACGCCGTGTACATTGGCGGCCCGAGCTTCGGCGCACGCCATAACGCCTGCAACGACGTGAGCGATATCGCGTCCCTGGTGGAATTCGCCCGCCGTTATCACGCGCGTGTCTTCACCACCATCAACACCATCCTGCATGACAATGAACTGGAACCCGCGCGCAAGCTGATCCATCAGCTCTACGACGCCGGCGTCGACGCATTGATCGTGCAAGACCTGGGGGTGATGGAGCTGGATATTCCGCCCATCGAGCTGCACGCCAGCACCCAGACCGATATTCGCACCCTGGGCCGCGCCAAGTTCCTCGACCAGGCCGGTTTCTCGCAGCTGGTATTGGCCCGTGAGCTGAACCTGCAGGAAATCCGTTCCATTGCTGACGAAACCGATGCCGCCATCGAGTTCTTCATCCACGGCGCCCTGTGCGTGGCGTTCTCCGGCCAGTGCAACATCTCCCACGCGCAGAACGGCCGCAGCGCCAACCGGGGTGATTGCTCCCAGGCCTGCCGTTTGCCGTACACCTTGAAAGATGACCAGGGCCGCGTCGTGGCCTTTGAAAAGCACCTGCTGTCGATGAAAGACAACAACCAGAGCGCCAACATTCGCGCACTGGTCGAAGCTGGCGTACGTTCGTTCAAGATCGAAGGCCGCTACAAGGACATGGGCTATGTGAAGAACATCACCGCCTATTACCGCCAGCGCCTGGATGATGTGCTTGAAGACCGCCCGGACCTGGCTCGCGCCTCCAGCGGCCGTACCGCGCACTTCTTCCTGCCGGACCCGGAAAAAACCTTCCACCGTGGCAGCACTGACTACTTCGTCACCGACCGCAAGGTCGACATCGGCGCCTTCGACACCCCGACCTTCACCGGCCTGCCGGTGGGTGTGGTGGAAAAAGCCGGCAAGCGTGACCTGCAAGTGGTCACCCGTGAGCCGCTGTCCAATGGCGACGGTCTGAACGTGCTGATCAAGCGCGAAGTGGTGGGTTTCCGTGCCAACATCGCCGAGC
Source organism: Pseudomonas sp. NS1(2017) (assembly GCF_002269425.1). NCBI lineage: Bacteria > Pseudomonadati > Pseudomonadota > Gammaproteobacteria > Pseudomonadales > Pseudomonadaceae > Pseudomonas > Pseudomonas sp. NS1(2017). The sequence continues at coordinate 4,758,798 of NZ_CP022960.1, read as the reverse complement.
CTAAAGGCGAGTTTGAGGAAGATGGCGAGAAGCGCTACCGCTACCGCGTCGAGCCGAACGAAATGCCGGCGGGTCTGCACCAGCTGCGCCCGAACCATCCGTTGAACCGCAACCTGGACCACAACTGGCAACAGGCGCTGCTCAAGACTTCATCTGAGCGCCGTATCGGCCTGACCTGGGCCGCGCGCCTGCGTGAAGCGCAGCTGGAAGTCACCGCCACCAGTGAAGAAGGCATCAGCGCCAGCGTCACCCTGCCCGGCCCGTTCGGCGTGGCCAACAAACCGGAGCAGGCGCTCGACACCCTGCGCGACCTGCTCGGCCAACTGGGCACCACCGAATACCATGCGACCGACATCCAACTGGATGCGCCGCAGGCGTTTTTCATCCCCAACTCGCAGCTCAAGGCCTTGCGCCGCGAAGTGATCGAAGCGCTGACCGCTGCCCGTGTGGCCGCGCACCCGCGTGGTGGACGCAAAGCCGAAACCTCGCCGCCGCCGGTGTACCCGGAAGCGCATCTGTCGTTCCTGGCCAACGTCTACAACCAGAAGGCCCGTGATTTCTATTACCGTCACGGCGTGAAACTGATCGACGCCGCCTTCGAAGCCCACGAAGAAACCGGCGAAGTGCCGGTGATGATCACCAAGCACTGCCTGCGCTTCTCGTTCAACCTGTGCCCTAAACAGGCCAAGGGTGTGACGGGCGTGAAGACCAAGGTCGCGCCGATGCAACTGATTCACGGCGATGAAGTGCTGACTCTGAAGTTCGACTGCAAGCCGTGCGAAATGCACGTGGTGGGCAAGATCAAGGGCCACATCCTTGGCTTGCCGCAGCCAGGCAGCGCAGTGGAGCACTTCAACCCAGAAAACATCATTTTCCAGGGCACCCATTAACCTCTAGTGAGCGGGTTTGCCCCGGTACAAACCGGGGAAACCGTTTACCTATCTAACCGGGGACATGGTTTCCACGCTCAACGCGCCGGAGAGAACGTCACGGGCCGATAAGTGAACGTCCACGCCTTGATCGGGTTGTAATGCGGATTTTTCTTTGCAACGTTAAAAGTTTTGCTGGCGAACTTACCGCTCACATATTGCATACTGGTACGGTCCACCAGTCGACGCTCTAAGGGGAGCAACACATCCTCACCGCCCGCGCTTTGTGCAATGTAGTTGCTCGCCTTGCCTTTTAGTTCGCTGATCGTCTCGGGTGCGATATAGGCAGACAGGGTGCCTTCATAGCCTTTGACCGGCTTGCCAATAAGCCTGCTGAATTCAGCAGCAAAGGACGCTTGCTCGCCATTGGCGGAGTAACACATGAGTAACCGCACGTTGTCATAATCGCTCGGGTTGATCCCTTTGGCCTTCAATGTATCCAGTAACTCCTTTGGCGTATGCGCCTTGCCGTCGTACCAAACCTTGGCAGGTGTTTTGGTGTTGGTGCGCAATGACAAACCGCCGGGTTCTTCTCCATGTGCCATGATATTCAGTCGTACTTTCGAATCTTTCTTATTGAGGTCCACAAAGGTGAAGAGGCCATCGTCGACTTCCGTGAGGCTGTCCATGGTACCGCCCAACTTGACCAATTTTCCCTTCTGGGCAGATATTTCTTCTACCGGCACCGTCCCCTTTATACCGGGGTAGGCAACGGGTTTCTCTTTAGGTACCGGAGCGGTTACCGCGATGGGTTCCTTGCGATTTGGTTTAGGTATGTAGGTGCCTTCAACGCCATGCGGCCCGTTCGTATTGGGTGCACGGCGCCCAATTGAATAACGGCCTTTACTGTTGCCAAGTCCTTTGATTAATCTTGAGCCTCTTTTAGCCACAGGCTTTAGCAGTTTCCCCACCCATTTTGTTGGTAAGGCCGACAGCGCAACGTCACCTACGGCAAAACCGGCATCCACAAGCCCAGCGTTGCGCTCTGCCTCAGTGTGTCCATTGTTGGCCTGCCATGCACCAATAAAGATCTGAATGGGCGCCGTCAAAAACACCGCTGGGGGGATGACCACCCCCTCCGCCCCAGCTATCTGGGAAATACGAGATAAAAGGATCTTACGGTTCGACTTGATCCATTCGTCACCATCCGATATCGCATCCCATGACTGAAGTTTGGTTAGGTTTTCGAACATATTTCCTTCGATCCGGCTGTCAGGTCGACCAAAACCCACTACACCGGGAAGATAGTTCTTAGTGTTTGCACCGATATTTTTTAATGTACTGCTGACGCCTTTCCTGATGGGCCCATCGCGAAGGTAGTAATCGGTAAAGTGTCGCTCCAACTCCGCACGCCCCTCCTCACTCTTTGCCACGTCATAGACCCACTGACGCATCGCAGCTTCGTCCTTGAACTCAAAGAACGATTGCCCATCGCCGGGCATATACACCACTACTCGACCGGTTTCCTTATGCTTGAGCACGGTAATGTCAGTGGCACGATAATTATTGATTTCCAACATCGAGCGTTCCACATGCTCCGTGTCGGACTTTCCGGGGGTCTCAAACTCTGCCGCTTCAACCACCATCGCCAAGCCGTCCTTCGACAGCAGACCATTCGCAGCGTCGAGCCCAGCACGGAACATGTAATTTTTTTCGTGTAACGCCTGCATAGTCCCCATGTTCTCCTGCCAGAACATTTGTTGCGCCGTTCCGTACAGTTTTGCCATATCTCGATTACGTGCAATCGCGGGCAGTAAACCTGGATCTATATCGATTTTTTTAGCAGGGTCGTATATCGGATTGTCGGGGTCCCCCGAAAAAATAACGGTTTGCCCTCCGATGACGCGATCATCCAGCCAAGGGTCGTTGTCCGCGATTGCCTGTGTTAACGACTTGGGCGGGCTCGTCGGCTTGCGGTCACCGATCACATAACCTTTGGGATTAAATCCGTGTTTTTTATAGTCGGTGTCATCTTCACTGAAGTGCTGAATAAAAACTTTGTCGGGGTCAATATCAATCTCTGATGGGCCAACTTGTTTTGTGAATGCCTTGATGTCTTTGCGCACCTGCTCGGACACTACTTTTTGAGGGGTGGGATATTGCTCTTCCATCTGGTCGACAAGATCGACAATGGTTTGAGCCGACTGGTCAATTTTGTCACCGAGCACCGCGGTATTCGACTTGCCTGCCTCTATTCGAAGCGCAGTAACATCAACGACCTCCGCTGGCGTACTGGCTATTTCCTCTACCGTGGCTGGGTATTCCTGCTGGTTGGTTTCACGTTTACGCCTACTCTGTGAGGTGCCGTCGGAAGCGTCCAACGTCCGCCAATTGAGTGGCGCCGGATCGTCAGCCAGCTTTTTCAGCCAAGTGTTCGCCTCAGCAACGCTATTGAACGCTTGAAAGGACGGCGCTCGTGAGTGGGGGATAAACAGCACCACATTTGGCTTTTTGGACTCAGAAGGCACGCGCTGTATAACGATAGCGTCCTTGGCCGTAACCCCCTTTGCCCTTAAATGGCTCACTTCAACCTTTGGCATACCTTGCTTGCTGGGAAATACTACCGCATCCACCAGTTGTTGGACTTCGGGCTGTAGTGTGCCGGTATTCAAGTCCTTCACCATGTGCTCATGAACCGTGTCCTTGATGCTGTTTGAGGCATAGCCAAGTCCGGCAGCCCCCGCTGGCCTGATCTGGTTTGGCGCCGAGCGCCAGAATGCTGTCGAATCAGACGATGGAGTTGAATATCCGAAGTTGCCAATTAAATCATTGTTCATGATTAGCGATTACCTGGCTTTGTCGGCGCAACCTTTTCAATGCGCCGTTGTTAAGGCGTTAGGGGGCAACTCATCCTTTACATGCCGGGCATTCACATCATTGAGAGCCCTGTTGCTCTATTCAGTAAAACTCAGCAATGCCCACCCCGACGTACCGATAACTTCTTTACTACTCTGTGTGGCGCCCGTATTGATTGCTCCGGTTGACACTTTTGTTGATCGGGCAAGCATATCCAGCGAAAGCTCCACTATTTGTTGGAGGATTTTTTCCAAACAATGCAGTACTTCTACTGTGATGCTTGTCATCTCTTGTGTGGTGCTTACGTGGGAGTTTGTTCCATTGAACTCAAAATTATTATTGAACCCTACACACTAGCGGGCATACCTTTACGCAGATGTGCGCCTACGCAGGGTGGCGAGGCTACCCCAGTCCCGCTGCAGCCCGGCGGCCGCCAACAAAATCGCCGCCACTCCCAACCATTGCAGCCAACCCAGGCGGTGCCCGAAGGCGATCCAATCGACGAAGATCGCCGCAATCGGGTAGATGAACGACAGCGCGCCGGTAATGGCCGTGGGCAGTTTCTGGATCGCGCCGTACAGCAACACGTACATCAAACCGGTATGCACCACACCCAGCGTCACCAATGCCGCCCAGGCATTGGGGGTGGCCGGCAGACTGTTCCAAGGCACCATTGGCGCGAGTAACAGCGCGCCGGTGGTCACCTGGATCAACGCCATCAGATGCGGCGGCACTTCTTTTAGACGCTTGATGATCAGCGCAGCAATCGCATACAGCAAAGCCGCGCCCAGCGCCAAGGCGATGCCGGCCAGGTAATCGTCGCCGGTCGGTTGATCGCCATGGGCGGTGACAATCGCCAGCATGCCCAGGAACGCTACACTCAGCCACGCCAGTTTCCGCACGGTGATCTTTTCCCCCAGGAACAGCGCCGCCAGCATCACCAGCATGAACGGCTGCACGTTGTACACCGCCGTGCTGATGGCAATCGACGCGCGGGAATAGGATTCGAACAGCAGCAGCCAATTGCCGACGATAGCCACGCCACTGAGCATCGCCAGGCCGAGCTTGGCCCAGGTCAGCAGATCCAGGCGCAGGTAACCCAGCAGTGCGCAGACCAGCAACAGCGTCAGCCCGCCGATCACACAGCGCCAGAACACCACTTCGATCACCGACACGCCTGACACCAGTACAAACCAGCCAATGGTGCCCGAGATCAGCATGGCGGCGATCATTTCCCACGACCCGCGACGGATGGATGTGTCCATGATTGAAGCTCCTCAGGTGAGGCTAAATTATGGCAATCTGCTTGGGAGCGGCTCCAGCGCCTAAAAAAGGCAAAACCACTGGATTACCTTTACTTATTAGGTAGACACCATGATTGACACCATCGACCAGCAACTCATCGCGGCTTTGATGGACGACTCGCGCCTGTCCCTCAAGGCCCTGGCCGGCATTACCGGGCTGTCTTCGCCCAGTGTCGGTGAGCGTTTGCGCCGCCTTGAAGAGCGCGGCGTGCTGACCCACTACACCGTCGACATCGACCCCAAGCATTTCGGCTACCTGCTGCAAGCCATCGTGCGCATCCGCCCACTGCCCGGCAAATTGCAGGAGGTGGAACGGCAGATCCAGGCGATTCCCGAGTTCACTGAGTGCGACAAGGTGACCGGCGATGACTGCTTCATCGCACGGTTGCATGTGCGCACCATGGATCATCTGGACAGCCTGCTCGATAAGCTGAATGCCTATGCAGAAACCAACACCGCGATCGTCAAGAAAACCCCGGTGAAGCGGCGTTTGCCGCCGTTGGGGGATTGATGAATAAAGAAACACGTTTCCTATGGTGAGCAGGCTTCCTGTGGCGAGCAGGCTTGCCCTGCGTTGGGCTGCGAGGCAGCCCCAAATTCAAGCAATGCAGTTTAGCCTGACGCACTGCGGTGGTCTTGACAGGGGCCGCTTCGCGCCCCAACGCGGGACAAGCCCGCTCGCCACGGAGTTGGTGTAACACAAAGACACTGAACTCAACGCGACGGAGTCATCTGCGCAGCTAGCCTGAAAAATCCCTATCCATTCAAAGGAGCAGCGGATTGCCTCGCCAGCCAAACTCTCATCTTTTACGTCGTGGTCGATATTCAGAATCAGGCCGATCTTATCTGGTCACTGCGGTGGTGCATCGACGCCAGCCCCTATTCAACGATTTCCAGTTAGGGCGGTTATTGGTCGCTGAATTCAAGCGAGCCCATGACGCGGGCCTAGTGAACTCCCTCGCCTGGGTAGTCATGCCAGACCATTTTCACTGGTTGTTTGACCTCAATAACGCGACGCTTCCTGATGTGATGCGGCAGACCAAGTCACGCAGCACCTTGAGCATTAACAAAGCCCGTCGCAGCCGGGAAAAGTTTTGGCAGCGGGGTTACCACGACCGGGCTGTCCTCGCGGAAGAGGACCTGTTGAAAATGGCTCGTTACATCATTGCCAACCCATTGCGCGCGGGGTTGGTTGAGCACATTGGTGACTACCCATTATGGGATGCAGCCTGGCTATGAGGTGTTCATAAACTCTTGTGGTGAGCAAGCTTGTTGTGGCGAGCGGGCTTGCCACAGGAAGCGGCAGCCGTCAGCCGTGCAGCGCTTTTGCGGCATTAAGCAAGCCTTGGAACTTGCGATATCGCACTTCCAGTACCGCCTGCTGCTTGGCATCCGGAAAGTATCGCGCCTTCACCGCCATCCCCGCCTGCAACAATCCCTCCCCCTGCCCAATCGACAGAAAGCCCAGCTTCGCAGCCCCGATACAGGCGCTCAGCTCACTCCCGTGCAACGTAAAAATCTCCCGCTGCAGAATGTTGGCCAGCAACTGCGCCCAGTATTCACTGCGCGAACCGCCGCCCACCAAGGCGCAGGCCCCTACGTCGGCGCCGGCCGATTGCACGGCGCGCAGCGCATCCAGCAAGCCGAACCCTACACCTTCCATGACTGCATAGCCGAGCATCGCGGGTGTGCAGTCGTGGCCCAGGCCCATGAAACCGCCGCGCAGCAGCGGGTCATTGTGGGGTGTACGCTCTCCGGCAAGGTACGGCAGAAACAAGGGCGTGCTGAGTGGCACGGGTTGTTCGATCGGCAATTGCGCCTGCACCTGGTCCAGCAACGCTTGCTCATCCGCAGTGCCCGTCAGCCGTGTGACCCAACGCAGGCAACTGGCCCCGGCCAGCATGGCCCCCATGGTGTACCAACGGTTCGGCAGCGCATGGCAGAAGCTGTGCACGGCGCTGGCCGGGTTGCCTGCGGCGTGGTCGGCGATCGCGACGATGGCAGCGCTGGTGCCGAGGGTGATGAAGCCGTCGCCAGCGTTGATCGCACCGATACCGACAGCCGCTACCGGGTTGTCGCCCCCGCCGCCAGTAATCACGACGTCAGCCGACAATCCAAGGTCCATCGCAGTCAAACAAGCACTTGCAGCGCCGCCTTCAACCAGTCTTGGCATTTGTTCCGGCGCGAGTCCCGTCGCGCGCAGCATGGGCGCGAACCACTCGCGGCGTGCCACATCCAGCCACAACGTGCCAGCAGCATCCGACATCTCACTGACGCGCTCGCCACTCAGGCGCAACCGCAGGTAATCCTTGGGTGACAGCACACAGTCAATGGAACTGAACACCTCAGGCTCATGCTGCTGTAGCCACAGCAGTTTCGGCGCCGTCAGCCCGGCCATGGGCAAGCTGCCGGTGATGTCGGCGAACTCAGGGCCCAGCTCCTCGGCCTCGGCGACGGCGCGGGAGTCGTCCCACAGGATCGCCGGGTACAACACGCGGTTGTCCGCCCCCAACAACACCGCGCCGTGCATCTGCCCGGACAGGCCGATACAGGCCACGCGGGCAAATGCCTCATGCGTGCGCAACTGGGCCAGCGCTTGCAAACACGCCTGCCACCAATCCTGCGGGTCTTGCTCGGACCAGCCGCTATGGCGCCGCGACACGCTCAGGCGCACGCCGGCATGGGCCAGCACTGTACCGTCGAGGTCCATGAGAATGGCCTTAAGTTCCGAGGTGCCGAGGTCGATGCCGAGGGAAACGGGATTGCTCATACGGGGTCATTCCACTCCATTACAGCCACATGAATGACGCCATTGCAGGGTCGGCGCCAGGCGCACGCTCTGGGTCGGTGCGCCGGGTGAAGCCATGCGTTGCAACAACAGGTTCACTGCCTGGGCGCCGAGTGCCTGCACCGGCTGCGCGATCAGTGTCAGGCGCGGCACGAAAAAATCCGCCCAGTCGAAATCATCAAACCCCACCAGCGCCATCTGCGCCGGTACGTCGATCTGCGCGTTACGCAGGGCCTGCATGGCGCCCAGGGTCATCAGGTTGTTGCCGGCCATGATTGCCGTGGGCGGTACCGCCAAACCCAGCAACTGCACCGTGGCCTGGCGCGCCGGCTCAGTGTTGGAGCCGCCATTGACCAGCAGATCCGGGTCAAACACCACCCCCGCTCCCTGCAATGCGGCGCGGTAACCGGCAACACGCTCATCGGTGGTGCTGAAACCTTCACGCCCGGCGATAAAGCCGATCCGGCGATGGCCATGGGCGATAAGGTGTTCAACCAGCGCCTGGGTAGGCAGGGCATTCTCCACCCCAACCTGGTCGAAGTCTTCACTCATCATGCGGTCCACCAGCACCGCTGGAATCTCGTTGGCGCGCAGATAATCCAGGGCCTTTGAGCCGTTCGAAGGCGCCAGCACAATCCCATCGACCCGCCGATGATGCAGCGCCGTGACCACCCGCAGTTCCTGCTCCGGATCATCATGGGTGTCGACAAACAGCATCATGTAGCCGTGCTCGGCGCACGCGGTTTCAATCGCGTGCACCGTCTCACTGAAATAGTGGTTGGACAACGCCGAGATCGCCACGCCAATCGTGTTGGTGCTCGACCGGGCCAGCGAGCGCGCCAGGGTGTTGGGGATGTAGCCCAACGCCTGGATCGCCTGCTGCACCGCCAGCACGGTGGCCGGACTGACCTTGCGGGTGCCGTTCAACACGTGGGACACCGTCGACGTCGACACCCCCGCCCTGCTTGCCACGTCATCCATGGTGACCACGACGCTGTTCCTTCTCAGTGGATCAATGTTTGCTCGACCAACCGCTGTACGTAGCGACGTTGTCACGGGTGATCAGTTTGGGCGTGAGCAGGGTAACCGCTTCGGCCGGGGCTTTGTCATTGAGAATGTCATTGCCCACGTTCACCGCGGTCTGCGCCATGGCCCACGGGTCCTGGCTGGACGACGCATGGATCTGCGAGTCGGTCTTCAGTGCGTTCTCGATATCCGGCGCGCCGTCCACCGAGGTAATGACGATGCCGCCGCGCTTAAGCTGCTTGGCCGCCAGGTCGCTGCCGATGGCTTGTGGGTCGTTGATCGCGAACAGGCCGTCGATTTTTGGAAAGCGCGTGAGGTAACCCTGCATCACGTTCAGGCCACCTTCGCGGGAGCCTTTGCCGTCCTGGTCGTCGGACAGCACCTTGATATCCGGCGCAGCGGCCAGCGCGGCCTTGCAGCCTTTGACGCGGTCAGTCACGGCGGTGACTTGCGGGCCGTTCTGGATGATCACGTTGCCTTTGCCGGAGAGTTTGTCCACCAGGTACTGGCAGGCCAGCTTGCCGGCTTCGACGTTGTCGGTCTGCACGGTGGCGTTGACGCCCTTGGCGTCCACATCCACGGCGACGACAACAATGCCGGCGTCGCGGGCCTTCTTGATGGCCGAGGCCATGGCAGAGGGGTCGACGGCGTTGATCAGGATCAGGTCGACCTTGGATGAAATGAAATTGTCGATCTGTGAAAACTGCTTGCTCAAGTCGTAGTCAGCCGACACCGAGGTCACCTTGACGTTGGGGTTCAGCTCCTTGGCCCGCGCCGTGGCGCCATCGGCCAGCGTCACGAAATACGGGTTGCCCAGCGAGCCCATGCTGATGCCCAGGGCCTTCAACTCACGGGCTTCGACGGCTTGGGACATCAGGGCAGCCAAGGCAACGACGGGAAAGATACGTTTAAGGTTCATGCGGTTCTCTCTTGTGATTGTTGTAGGAATCAGGTCCGCGCACCGGACTGGCGATAACGATCCAGCGCCACCGCGCCAATGATCACGATGCCCTTGATGATGTATTGCCAGATATCCGACACACCCAGCAGCACCAGGCCGTTGGTGAGCACGGCGATGATCAGCGCACCGATCAACGTGCCGCCGATGGTGCCGACGCCGCCGGTAAAACTGGTGCCACCGAGAATGACTGCCGCAATCGCGTCCAACTCATAGGATTGCCCGAGTTGCAGGCCATTGGCGGCGAATAATCGCGAAGCGCTCATCACGGCACCCAGCCCGGCCAACGCGCCGGACATCGCGTAGACGAACAGCAGCACTTTCCACACCTTGATCCCCGACAAGCGCGCCGCTTCCGGGTTGCCGCCCACCGAGTAGATCTGCACGCCCATCACCGTGCGGCGCAGGATGAACCACGACAACGCAACCACGGCCACGGCAATGATCACCAGCCACGGCACACCGAGGACCGAGTCATTGCCGATAAAGGCAAACGGCAGGTCCGGGTTGAACACCGTCTTGTCATCCGCCAGCAAACGCGCCAGCCCGCGCATGGCCGTCAACGCGCCGAGGGTGACGATAAACGGCGGCAGGCGCATAAACGCGATCAACCCACCATTGACCAACCCCAGCAGCAGGCCAAAGCCGATACCGGCAGCAATCCCGAACATGCCGAACTGCGGCGACATCGACGCCTGCAACGCGACCACGGCCGAGGCGGCCAGGATCGCGCCTACCGACAGGTCGATGCCAGCGGTGAGGATCACGAAGGTCATGCCCGCCGCCAGCACCACATTCACCGACGCCTGCTGGGTGATGATCGACAGGTTCTGCACCGTCAGGAAGTTTTCGCTCGCCAGGGCAAACCCCACCAGCAGCAGGATCAGCACCGGCAACATGCCGACCGTGCGCATCAACTCGCGTGCGCGTTCAGCTTTACCTGTTGTTGCGATAGTCAACTCAGCCATGGGCAACCACCTGATCGCCACCAGTGGCGAGGTCAATAATGCGTTCCTGGGAAATAGCCTGGCCGGAGGCGCCGCCGACTTCAGCGACGAGCTGGCCTTGGCGCATGATCAGCACGCGGTCGCAGGTGCCGATGATTTCCGGCAGCTCGCTGGAGATCACCACGATGCCGACACCGGCCTGGGCCAATTGGTTGATGATGCGGTAGATCTCGGACTTGGAGCCGATGTCGACGCCGCGCGTGGGTTCGTCGAGGATCAGCACGTGGGGCTTCACCTCCAGCAGTCGCGCCAACAGCACTTTCTGCTGATTGCCGCCGGACAGCGCGCCGACATTGACCTTGCCCGACGCCACGCGAATCGACAGTGACTTGATCGCATCGTTTGAACGCTGCAAGGCATGCCCGCGATCCAGCACGCCACCGGCATGGGCATCCGGCACACAGGCGCAGACGTTGATGTTGTCCGCCACGCTCATGTCGAGGAACAGGCCCTGGGCCTTGCGGTCTTCGGTGAGGTAGACCACGCCTGCACGGATCGCGTCCGCCGGGGTACGCAGCTGGGTGACGGTCTTGCCGACCACTTCCAAGGTGCCCGAGGTGCGGGGGTCGGCCGCGAAGATCAGCCGCGCCAGCTCGGTGCGCCCTGCCCCGACCAGCCCGGCAATGCCCAGCACTTCGCCGGCATGCAGGTCGAAGCTGCAATTGCGCACGCGCTTGCCGTCGGCCATGTCGCGCACGCGCATCACCACGTTGCCGGGGTTGTAGGCGGCGTGTTCTTTCTTGTAGAAGCCTGACAGGTCGCGGCCCACCATCATTTTCACCAGCACTTCGGCCGACAACGCGTCGCGGGTCAGTTCACCGATGTATTGGCCGTCCCGCAGCACCGAAACGCGGTCCGACAGCTCGTAGATCTCGGCCATGCGGTGGCTGATATAGATGATCGCCAGGCCTTGGCTGCGCAGTTGCTTGATCAGCGCAAACAACCGGTCGGTCTCGCGGGATGACAACGGTGTGGTCGGCTCGTCCATCACCAGGATCTTGGCGTGGGCGTGCAGGGCGCGGGCGATCTCCACTAACTGGCGCTCGGCAATCGACAGGCTGCTGACCCGTGTCGCCGGGGTGAATTCGGCGCCGAGGCGTTGCAGCACCTCGATGCACCCCGCTTCCATGCCCTTGCGATCGATGGTCCAGCCACGCCGCAGTTCGCGGCCCAGGTAGATGTTCTCGGCCACGCTCAGGTTGGGGCACAGGCTCAATTCTTGATAGATAACGGCGATGCCGAGGGTTTTCGCGGTGGCGGGGTCGAAGCAGGCTACCGTTTGACCGGCAATGCGGATTTCACCGCCGGGGTCGGCTTGATAGGCGCCGGAGAGGATTTTCATCAGCGTGGACTTGCCAGCGCCGTTCTCCCCCATCAAGGCATGGATTTCGCCGGGGTAGACCTTCAGGCCGACATTCTTGAGCACGCGCAAACCGTTGAAGGTTTTGCTGATGCCCTGCATTTCAAGCAAGGGTTCAAGGCTCATGAATGAGCTCCTGGTTTTATTATTTTTGTCGTCAGTGGGCCGACTCTAATGTAGAAACATTTCTTTACGCAAGCGCTTGCCTACCGGTTTTTGTGCGTGAAGAAACGTTTCATCAAGCCAATTTATTGAATAGGCACACAAAGCATCGGTTTTACCGTTTGTCTGCTATTGTCCAAGTACCTCATCTCCTCCTCATCGCCCCCCCAAGCGATCTTCTGTGAGCATGCTCTGCGCCCTTGTCGGCTGACGACGGCGGGCCTGAACGTCACGGAACGCCCAAGCGATGGACACACCGTTACCCGAACAACCGCAATCGCGCGCCGAGAAAATCGTCGAGTTCAAACGGCAGAAAACCCTGCTCAAGACCGGCGCGCTGCAAGACGCCATCTTCAACAGCGCCTACTTCTCCAGCATCGCCACCGATGAAAAAGGCGTGATCCAGATTTTCAACGTCGGCGCCGAACGCATGCTCGGCTATGCCGCCGCCGATGTGGTCAACCGCATCACCCCCGCCGATATCTCAGACTCCGTCGAGCTGATCACCCGCGCCGCTGCCCTCAGCCTGGAACTGGACACGCCCATTACGCCGGGTTTCGAAGCCCTGGTGTTCAAGGCTTCCCGTGGCATCGAAGACATCTACGAGCTGACCTACATCCGCCAGGACGGCAGTCGCCTGTCGGCCATGGTCTCGGTGACGGCCCTGCGCAACCGGCATGACACCATCATCGGCTACCTGCTGATCGGCACCGACAACACCGCGCGCAAGCAGGAAGAAGCCGAGCGCAAAGGCTTCGAGCGTGCGTTGGAAGAAAAGAACCTGGAGCTGGAACACGCCAGCCGCATGAAGTCGGAGTTCCTCGCCACCATGTCCCACGAATTGCGCACGCCGTTGAATGCCGTGATCGGTTTTTCCGGGGCGCTCAAAGACGGGCTGGTCGGAAAAATGAGCGAAACCCAGCGCGAATACATCGGCGACATCTTCACCAGCGGGCAGCACTTGCTGTCGTTGATCAACGACATTCTCGACCTGTCCAAGGTCGAGGCCGGGATGATGGAACTGGAGTTGGACAGCGTCGAACTGGCCGGTTTATTGGCCAACAGCCTGCTGATCGTGCGGGAAAAGGCGGCGCTGCAACGCATCCAGTTGAAACTGGACATCCCCGAGGACCTGGGATGGTTGCAACTGGACCTGCGCAAGACCAAACAGATCGTCTACAACCTGCTGGCCAATGCGGTCAAGTTCAGCCACAACGGCAGCACCGTCATACTGAGGGCGCGCCAGGTGGCACGCCAGGACGTTGGGCAGGTTCCCGGCGACTGGCCGGTTTATCACTTCTGCTTGCCGGCCAGCCCTCACCCGCTATTCCTTGAGTTGAGCGTCAGCGACACGGGCATCGGCATTGCCGAGGAGGATATGGGCAAGCTGTTCCAGGCGTTCAGCCAGCTCGACAGCCGGTTGGCGCGCCAATTCGAAGGCACCGGCCTGGGGCTGGCCATGGTCAAGCGCCTGACCGAGCTGCATGGCGGCAGCGTCGCAGTCGCCAGCCGCGTGGCCTGTGGCGCGCAGTTCGTCGCCTGGCTGCCGCTGCACCGCTGATCACCCACACAAACACACGCCCACTCACATGAGCTCTCTCTCCATGGCCAGCCAACCCGCAACGCTGTTGATCGTCGATGATGAGCCCCAGGCACGCAAACTCCTGGAAACGTTGCTGCAGCACGAGGGCTACCAAACGGTGTGCGCGAGCAGCGGCGAAGAGGCACTGCAACGGGTGGCGCAACAGGCGCCCGACCTGATCCTGCTGGACATCATGATGCCGGGCATGGACGGTTACGAAGTGGCCAACCAGTTGAAAGGCAATGACGCCACCGCGGGGATTCCGATCATCATGCTGTCGGCGCTCAGTGAGCACGGCGCGCGCGTCAGTGGCCTGCAAAGCGGTGCCGAAGAGTTCATCAGCAAACCGGTGGAGCGCATCGAGCTTTCACTGCGCGTGCGCAACCTGCTGCGGCTCACCGCCCACGGCGAGCGCGCGGACAGTCTGCGACAAGCCTTGCAACCCGACGTCGACCGTCGGGACCTGGAAGCAGCACTGCGCCAGGCTGTGGAACGCGAGGAATTCATTGTTCATTACCAGCCCAAGGTCGAGCTGGCGAGCGGCAAGCTGTGTGCCTTGGAAGCCCTGCTGCGCTGGGACCGGCCGGGGCATGGCGCGGTGTCCCCGGCGGTGTTCGTACCGGTATTGGAAAGTCTGGGGCTGATCGTGGCGGTAGGACGCTGGGTGATCGAGGCCGTTTGCCAACAGATCGCGACCTGGCAACGCGGTGCCATTGGCGCTGTGGAGGTGTCGGTCAACGTTTCCGGCCATCAACTCATAGAAGGTGACCTGATTGCCGATATCGCACGTATCCTCGCGCAAACCGGCGTCGAGCCGCACTGGCTGGAAGTGGAGCTGACCGAAGGCTCGTTGATGGAGAACACCCAGCACACCATCGCCAGCTTGCAACGTTTACATGCCATGGGCGTGAAAATCTCCATCGACGATTTTGGCACCGGCTATTCAAGCCTGGCGTACCTGCGGCGTTTTCCCATCGACACGCTGAAGATCGACATCGCGTTTATCCGCGAAGTCACCAGCAACCCCCAGGACGCCGCGATCACCCGCACCATCATTGAACTGGCCCATAGCCTCAACCTGCGGGTGGTCGCCGAAGGCGTGGAAACCCAGGCGCAATTGGCGTTCCTGAAGGACGCCGGCTGCGATCAGATCCAAGGCTACCTGTTCAGCCGGCCATTGCCGGTGGCCACCCTGGAGCGGCTGCTGCTGGAGCGTTCAGAGACTCCGTGAAATCTCATCGCGCAGGCACTCGATCAATCCACGGTGAGTCGCGCTCAGGCGCTCGGCGCCGCTGACCAACGCCAGTTCCGACGGCGGCACAGGAGGAAGCTCGGTGCAGATGCGGTGGCTGGGCAGCACGGCACTTTTCGGCAGGATACTGACGCCCAAGCCCGATGTGACCGCCGCCTGGATCCCGGTGAGGCTATGGCTGCCAAACGCCACGCGCCAACTGCGCCGGGCCTTGTCCAAGGTACGAATGGCGCGCTGGCGGTATATGCAGCCTTGGGGGAACAGCGCCAGGGGCAAGGTGTCGAGTTGCATATCCTGGCCCTGGCCACACACCCACACTAAGGGCTCCGGCCAGCTGGCGTGGCACTCACCGCTGCCGGCTTCGCGCTTAACCAGGGCGATGTCGATTTCTCCGCTGTCCAGTTGCCGACGCAGGTCGGTGCTCATGCCGCTGACCGTCTCCAGTCGCGCCTCGGGGCGAGCACGTACGAAACCCGAAAGCATTGACGCCATGCGCGTCGCGTCGAAATCCTCGGGCACGCCCAGGCGCACCGGCACCACACTGGCCTCGGTATCCAAGGCATCGCGGGCTTCACGGGACAGGTTCAACAGCCGGCGCGCGTAATGGGTCAGCAGTTCGCCGTGTTCGGTGGCACTGACTTGCTGGCCCGAACGGTCGCGCACCAGTAACACCTGGCCGACGTTTTCTTCCAGCTTGCGAATCTGCTGGCTGACTGTGGACTGGGTGCGGTGCACGCGCTCGGCGGCACGGGTGAAGCTGCCCTCGTCGACCACGCAGACCAGGGTATGCAAGAGTTCCAGATCAAACATGGCGGCGGCCTACTTATCGACAATTCGACTGTGATGCAGAGGTTAATTTAATTTCCTACTAAGAGCCAGGTTTCCTATGCTGCATCGACCACCCACTTTCCTGCAGGTGCACCATGCCGCTCGAACACTCCCCTCGCCCGCTGTGGCTGACCTTTGATTGCTACGGCACGTTGATCCAATGGGACGAAGGCCTGCGTGCCGCTGTCGACCGCATCCTGGATCAAAAAGGCGAGCATCAGGTCGATAGAGAAACGTTGATCAGCGTGTACGACCATCACGAACATGCCCTGGAGCAAACTCCACCGCACCGCAGCTTCCGCACCCTCGCGGGGCTGAGCCTGCAACTCGCGCTCAAGGGGCTGGGCTTGCCCGCCAATGACCAGGATGGCGCAATCCTCACCGACAGCATCAGCGCCATGCCACCGTTTCCCGAGGTGGTGGGTACGCTCAAGCAATTGAAGGACCTGGGCTACAAACTGTGCATCGTTTCCAACACCGACGATGACGTGATCGCCGGCAATGTGGCGCAACTGGGTGGCCACATCGACCGGGTGATCACCGCCCAGCAAGCCGGTGCCTACAAGCCCAATCGACGCCTGTTCGACTACGCCCACCAACAACTGGGTGTGAGCCTCGACGAGGTGGTGCACATCTGCGCCAGCCCGCACCTTGACCATGCGGCCGCGCGGGATATCGGCTTTCGCTGCATATGGATCGACCGCGGCACCGGTCGCCAATTGCTGGCCGACTACACACCCGACGCGATCCTGCCAACCCTCGACGGCGTTCCCGAACTGTTCAAGTCCTTAGGATGGTGAACCATGGCCCATACCTTCACGCCGTCCTCCCTTGGCCCGCGCGCCGGGCGCTTGAATCTCGATAGCCTGGCCGCCGTCGAAGCCCGTGTAGAACTCGCGGCTTGCCTGCAACTGGCGGCGCTGCATGGCATGGAAGAAGGCATCTGCAATCACTTTTCGGCGACGGTGCCGGGGCATGACGATCTGTTTTTCGTCAATCCGTTCGGCTACGCCTTCGAGGAAATCACCGCCTCCCGTCTGCTGGTGTGTGATTTCCACGGCAACGTGATCGACGGCGACGGCACGCCGGAAGCCACGGCGTTTTACATCCACGCCCAGTTGCATCAACAGCAGCCGCGCATCAAGGCGGCGTTCCATACCCATATGCCGAATGCGACAGCGTTGTGCCTGTTGCAAGGCCCGCCCTTGCTGTGGCTGGGGCAGACAGCGCTGAAGTTTTACGGGCGCACGGCGGTGGATGAGGATTACAACGGCCTGGCGCTGGATAACCGTGAAGGTCAGCGTATCGCTGCGGCGTTGGGCGACGCCGACATTCTGTTTCTGAAGAATCACGGGGTGATGGTGGCCGCACCGAACATCGCCGAAGCCTGGGATGATCTGTATTACCTGGAGCGTGCGGCCGAGGTGCAGTTGAAAGCCATGGCCAGCGGGCAGCCACTCAAGCCAATTGACCCGGCGGTGGCGCAGTTGGCGTATGAGCAGATGCGTGAAGGCGACCCGGCGAGTGCGCGGGCGCATCTGGACAGTGCGATGCGGCGGTTGAAGCAGCGCGGTTCACCGTTCGATCAATAAAAATGGGGGCCTGGGCCCCCACGCTTTTGGTTACTGCGCGTTGGCCTTGGCCGCGTCGTTGATGATCGCCACCACCCGCGCCGGGTTCGACACCATCACCACGTGGGAAGCGCCCTTCACGTCCACGGTTTCCTTGGAGCCCGCACGGTCAGCCATGAATTTAAGCGCGGCCTCGGGAATATTTTTGTCCGCTGAACCGTATATGAAGTAGGACGGCACGGTTTTCCAGGCCGGGTCACCCGACGCCTCCTTCAGCGCGGCTTCGGTGATCGGGCGTTGCCCGGCCGCCATCAACTGGGCTTCCTTGGGCGCCACGTCGGCGGCGAACTGGCTGTTGAACTTGTCTTGCTGGATGTACAGGTCGGTCACGCCGTCCTTGGAGATCACGGGTTTGTCCAGGGTCGGGCCGAGGGTGCCGCCAGGGTAACGGCCGGACAGCTCAAACGCGGTCTCGCCTTTTTCCGGGGCGAATGCGGCGACGTAGACCAGCGCCTTGACCTTGTTGCTGCCGTGCACGGCGTTGGAGATCACCGAGCCGCCGTAGGAATGGCCGACCAGGATCACCGGGCCTTGGGTGTGCTCGACGATATCGGCCACATAGTCCGAGTCAGTCTTGACGCTGCGCAGCGGGTTGGCCACGGCGACCACCGGGTAGCCTTCGGCCTTGAGCCCGGCGATCACGCCGTTCCAGCTGGAGGCGTCGGCGAACGCGCCGTGCACCAGTACCACGGTGGCTTTCTGCGGGGCAGCGAAGCTGGCGGTGGCGACACCAAAGGCAAGTGCGCCGGTGATCAGGGCGGTGGCGACGCGGGAGAACTTGAAGGTTTTCATGAACGTTTGCTCCGTGGGGGGTGGGCGCTCAAGGCGTTGAACGTGAGGCCATGATGCCGAAGCGCGTTTTACAAATGGAGGCTAATAGTCGACGATATGGCGCAGATCGTCTAAACAGATCGTTAATTGAAATCAGGTGAGTCATGGATCGTTTGTCCACACTGCTGGTGCACTTCGGCATCGGTGCCGAGACCTTTCACAGTGGGCCGCTGCACGGCGCCCTCGACACCCGCGATCTGCAGCAGCGCGGCCGGGTCTACCTGCTCAAGGACGGCCAGGCCAGCCTGGAAATGCCCGACGGCACCCTGCGTGTCCCCGAGCCCAGCCTGGTGCTGGTGCCGCGCCCCCTGCCCCATCGGCTGGTGGCGGCCAAAGCCGATCGCGCCCAGGTGGTGGCGGCTTCGCTGCGCTTTGATGGGGGGATCGATAACCCGTTGTCCGTGGCGCTGACCGACACCATTGTGATGCCGCTCAAGCAGATCCCGATGATCGCCGGCACGCTGGAGTGGCTGTTCGATGAAGCCTTCGCCGAACACTGCGGACGCGAGGCGGTGATGAACCGGCTGTTCGAGTTGATGGTGATTCAGTTCCTGCGCCACATGATGGCCTATCACAGCATGACCACCGGCATGATGTCGGGCCTGGCCGACCTGCGCCTGGCGCGGGCCATGACCCTGCTGCACAACAACCCCGAACGCCCGTGGACCGTGCAGGAAATGGCAGTGGAATCGAACATGTCCCGCGCCAGTTTCGCTGCGCACTTCCATAAAGTGGTGGGCCAGACGCCGGCCGACTATGTGCTGAGCTGGCGCGTGAGCCTGGCGCAGAAACGCCTGCGTGAAGGTCGGCCCATCGCACTGATCGCCGATGAAGTCGGTTATGAAAGCCCTTCGGCGCTGGCCCGTGCGTTCCGGCGCAAGATCGGCACCAGCCCGCGGGAGTGGCTGCAGTTGCAGGCGCCGCTACGGGTCCAGCACGCCGCCGCTGTAGCTGTCGGATAAGCGTGTGCCGGTGAACTTGGCGACCACCGAGCCTTGCGCCACCAGACGCTCACGGTGGCCGGTGACCATGCGTCCGGCCTGGGCGGCGTGCAGGGTCACTTCGGAAGCCGGGTCACCGGGCCGGCCGATAATGCGCGCGAAACGCTGGCCTTCTTCCAGGTCGTCGCCCAAGCCCTTTTCGAACACCAGCACACCCGCGCAGGGTGCGAGGACGGTTTCCATACAGCCCATGTCGACCACGTCGCCTTGCCATTCGGCAATGTTGGCCACCTCGTCGATCACGCCATTGATGCACAACCAGGCCCACAGCCCATCGGCGTCCTGTTGCGCCAGGGCATCGCTAACGTCCGCCTGCCCGCGCAGTTCAATGGTTGCCGCCAGTTGCGGCGAAGCGTGGTTGATGAGGGTTTCTTCAAAGGAGCCATCGCCACCTTCATCCCAGACAATCACCAGGTCCACCTGCAAGGCCGCCGCGAGTGCCAGGCCTTGCTCGGGCCAGAAGCTGCGGTGGATGTAGAGGTAGGGCAACGCCTCGTCGTCGGTGTGCAGGTCCAGTATCAGGTCGGCATCGGCGGCCAGTTGCACCAGGCGTTTCTGCCACTGCGCCAGGTTGCTCGCAGGGCGCTCCATGGCCAGCGAACAATCGAAGGCTCGGTTGAAGTTCTGTCCGGTGGCTTCGTGGAACCGACCGAGCAAGCGACCCTGGCGAAACTGGCCGATACCAAAGGGATTGGCTTGGGGCACCACCGTGACCGTGCCCTTGAGTCGGCCCTGCTCGGCGCACGCCTGCAAGCGCGGCAGCAGTTGATGCAGCACCAGCATCCCGGCGATTTCGTCGGCGTGCACACCGGCCTGCAGGTGCACCTTCGGCCCGCTGCCGTCGCCGTCGAAACGCCAGGCGCCGATGTGCAGCACATTGCCGGAATCGCCCGTCACCTGCCACGAAAGGTCTTTTGCCATGCCTTGCCCTCCTCTGATCAATTAATCGGTAGAGATTGAACACATGTTCAACTAACCTGAGCGCTGTGCTGTTCCATCCAAGGCCTGCCCATGACCCCCGAGCTGCCCAAACTGCGCCGCGCCGACCCCGATGAACGCCGGGACCTGCTGATTGCCGCCACCCTCACCTGCCTGGCGCGCGATGGGCATGCGGGGATTTCCGTGCGCCGTATCGCTTCCGAGGCCGGGGTGTCGGTGGGGTTGCTCAACCACCATTTCGGCAGCATCGATGCACTGATCGCCGAGACTTACCACAAGCTGGCCAACGAGCTGACCAGTGCCCTCTGGGCGCACGTGGAACAGGCCGAAGGCCCTGCCGCGCGCCTGGATGCATTCCTCAGCGCTTCATTTTCGCCCCGGGTCATGGACCCCGATCTGCTGGGCGTGTGGGTGGTGTTCTGGAGCCTGATCCGCCATTCGCCCCATGTGAACCAGTCCCACGAAAACAGCTACCACGCCTACCTGGCATTGATCCAACAACTGCTGGACGATCTGGCCCGCAGTGAAAACCTGGTGATCCACGACAGCCACCTGGCCGCCATCGGCTTATCGGCGATGCTCGACGGACTCTGGCTCGAGGGGTGCCTCAACCCCGGCACCTTCAGCCCCGCCAACGGCCTGCACATCTGCCGCTGCTGGGTACAGGGGTTGCGTCACGGCGCATTCGGCGCCGACCACGTCCTGTGACACCGGATGCCGTGCGCTGAGCATGGCCAGGGTGCCGCTGATGGCGATCAACACGGCTCCGATGATCAGCGAGCCATCCATCAACGTGCCCCACACCAGGCTCGACAGGAAGAACGCCCAGATCAGCCCGGTGTACTCGAATGGCGCGAGTAACGTCGCCGTAGCGCGACGGAAACTGGCAAACAGCAGGAATTGGCCGATGCCGCCGACCAAACCTGCCGCTAGCATGCCCAGCCAGGCTGGCGTGGGCGCCGGTGTGTGAGTCCAGGGCAAGGTCACGCCCATGCACAGCACAAACACGACGTTGGTGATCAGCATTTGCTCCAGCACCGAGCTGCTCGGGTCGACCTGGCGCAACTGGATATAGGTAAACGCCCAGCACAGCGCCGCGCCCAAGGTCAGGGCGATGGGCCACGGGTCGAGCATATGCGTGGGACGGCACGCAATGACCACCCCGACAAACCCGATGATCAACGCGATCCACTGTCCCCGGCTGGCGCGCTCCTTGAGAATCAGCGCGGCCAACAGCGTGACCATGATCGGCGCAGAGAAATACAGCGTGGTCATTTCCGCCAGGCTCAGGTCCTTGGCCGCTGTGTAATACAGCAACCACGCGAGCAACGACAACAGCCCGCGAATGATCAGCAAGCGCCGGCTGACCGACGTCCAGGCACTGCGCACCAGGCCCATGCGCCCAGCGATCAAGCACGCGACCACTACCACCAGGCTGCGCCAGAACAGAATGGTGAACACCGAGTAATCGGCCACCAGCCACTTGACCACCGCGTCCTGCAACGCCAGGAACAAATACGCCAGCGAGCACAGGGCAATCCCTTGCAACGAGCGGTCCTGTTTCATCCGGCCGACCTGCGCAGCGGCGTACCGCGCCGTTCGGCGATGGCGTAGACACCTTCGATGAGAAAGGTCAGGCACAGGTAGACCGCCGCCACCAGCAGCAGCGGCTGGTAGATCTGCAAGGTCTGCGCGCGGACCACGTTGGCCGCGCCCAACAGGTCGACCACGGCAATGGTCGAGGCCAGCGCGGTGGATTTGAGCAACATCACCGTCTCCCCCGCCAGCGTTGGCAACAGCAGGCGCATTGCCCGTGGCAAACGCACGCGCAACAAGGCCTGGCGGGGTGTCATGCCGAATGCCGAGGCGGCTTCCATTTCGCCCTTGGGCACCGCCAGCAGGCCACCGCGAATCACTTCGCCGACGTAGGCACCCACCGACAACACCAGGGCAAACACGATGTACCAGTAACCGTCACGCAGGTACGGCCACAGAAAGCTGCCGCGAATCATCGGAAACTGGGCGAACAGACTGCCCAGCCCGTAGTAGAAAATGTAGATCTGAATCAGCAGCGGCGTGCCGCGCAACACGCTGGTGTAGGCCAGCGCACCACGGGCCAGCCATTTGCGCCGCGACAAGCGCGCCAGCGCTACCAGCACCGCCAGCGCGAAACCCAACACCGCCGAGATCACCAGCAGCGACAAGGTGGTCTGCAAGCCTTTGGCGATCAGGCCGGCGTAGTAACTTATCCATTCAGGCATGGCTCGCTCACTCGACAACCGGCATCCAGCGACGGATACGTCGCTCCAGGCGCCCGGACAGGTAGTTGGAAGCCAGCGTCACCAGATAATACAAGGCGGCGGCCGTGAGGTAGAACAGCAAATACTGACGGGTCGAGCCCGCCGCCTGCTTGGCGGTGTACAGCAACTCGTTGGTGCCGACCACGCTGATCAAGGCGCTGTCCTTGATCAGGTTGATCCACAGGTTGGACATACCGGCCAGGGCAAACGGCGCCATGATCGGCAAGGTCACGCGGCGGAACAGGCCAAACCCGCTCAAGCCAAACGCCCGAGCCGCTTCGATCTGGCCGTGGGGAATCGCCAGGATCGCCGCGCGGAAGATCTCCGAAGCGTACGCTCCCTGCACCAGGCCCAGCACCAGGATCGCCACCAGCGGGCCGCTGATGTTCATCTGCTCGAAGCCCAGCCACAGCATGAGCGCATTGAGGCCCATGGAACCGGCGTAATACAGCAGCAGGATCAGCAGCAGTTCCGGCACCGCACGAAACACCGTGGTGTAGCCGCGCATCAGCAGCGCAATCGGGCGTGGCGCACTGAGCTTGGCGCAGGCCACCACCAGGCCGATCAACAAACCCACCGCAAACGAGCCGGCGGAGATTTGCAGGGTCATCCATAACCCTTTGAGCAGCGCATTGCCCCACCCTTGTTCGCCGAAGCTTAGGAGGTCGAGCATTATTCGGTCTTCTGGGCGACGTGTTGATACGGGCTGTCACAGGTTTTGCTGACAAACGCCGGGGTGTCACCGCGCTTGCACGGGCTGACCGACAGGCCAAAATAGTGCTGCGACAGGTCGTCGTAGTCCTTGCTCACCAGCAATTCACCGATGGCTTTATCCAGCCGGGCCTTGAGCGCCGTGTCTTCCTTGCGCAGGCCGGCGCCGACGCCACGGCCGATGATCGGGTCGTAAGGGACGCTGGCGATATGCGCCAGGCCGCTGGCTTCCGGGGTCTTGACCATCATCGCGATGGCGGTGTCGTCGGCCATCATGTAGTCGATACGCCCGGCGATCAGGTCGGCGTTGGCCGATTCCTGGGTGTCGTAGTACTTCAGGGCCGCGATGTTTTCGTAGTACTTCTTCAGGTAGTTGGCGCTGACCGTGGAGATCTGCACGCCGATCAACTTGCCCTTGAGGCCCGCCGGGGAGATCTCGACTTCGCTGCCCTTCGGTCCCGCGACGCCCAGCAGTGAATCGTAGTAGGCGCGGCTGAAGGCGATCTGTTTCTCGCGCTCATCGGTTACCGACATCGACGAGAAAATCACGTCGATCTTCTTCGCCAGCAACGAAGGAATAATGCCGTCCCACGCCACCTCCTTGATCTGGCACTCGGCTTTCATGCCTTCGCAGAGCTTGTGGATCAGGTCCACTTCAAAGCCGGACCATTGGCCGTTGCCGCCTTTAATGGTGAAGGGCGGATAGGGTTCCGCAGCGACCGCAAACACGATGGGTTTTTCCGCCGCCTGGGTGAAACCTGCAGCCAACATCAACACAGCACTGCTCAACCACGTTGCCATACGCTTGGATTTCATGATTTTGCCCCGTCTTTTTATGGAGTTAGCGAGTTTGATGCGCGTTGACGAACTGTCGGCAACGTTCACTGCGTGGGTCGATAAACACCGCATCCGGCGAGCCGGTTTCTTCGATCATGCCTTGGTGCAGGAACGCCACTTTCGACGACACATCCCGGGCGAAGGCCATTTCATGGGTGACCAGGATCATGGTGCGGCCCTCTTCCGCCAGGGAGCGGATCACCCGCAGCACTTCACCCACCAGTTCCGGGTCGAGGGCCGAGGTGGGTTCGTCGAACAGCATGACTTTGGGACGCATGGCCAACGCACGGGCAATCGCCACCCGTTGCTGTTGGCCGCCGGACAGGAACGCCGGGTATTCGTTGCGCTTGGCGGCCAGGCCGACGCGGTCGAGCAAGGCTTCCGCGCGTTCGATAGCCTCGGCGCGGCTTTCGCGCAGGACCTGGGTGGGGGCTTCGATGAGGTTTTCCAGAACTGTGCGGTGTGGCCACAGGTTGAAGTTCTGGAACACCATGCCCAGGGTCGAGCGGATGCGTACCAGTTGTTTGGCATCCGCCACCAGGGGCGCGCCGGGCCGGCCGTAGTTGAGCTTGATGCTTTCGCCGTCTACATGGATGCTGCCCTGGTCCGGCACTTCGAGCATGTTGATGCAGCGCAGCAAGGTGCTTTTGCCCGAGCCGCTGGCGCCGATCAGCGAGATCACATCGCCTTCGTGGGCCGTGAGGGAAATACCCTTGAGCACTTCGATATTGCCGAAGCGCTTGTGCAGGTCGATGACCTCGATCATCTTTTTGGCTGCGGCTGGCTGCACCACTTCGATCCTGGGCGTCGCCGCACTACGCGGTTCACCGGCCAGCTTGGCGACAAACCGCACGATGCGTTGGCAGGCTTCGCTCAGGCGCTCTTCACCCAGGGTGAACGACAAGCGCACGAACCCTTGGGCCGGCTCGCCAAAGGCGGCGGCGTCGAGCACCGAAACCCCGGCTTCCCGAAACAGGCGCCAGGCAAAGTCGAGGGAGCCCAGGCCGGTGCCGCGCACATCCACCAGCACAAACATCCCGGCTTGCGGCGCCTGCACCGTGATGCCAGGGCATGCACTGAGCCCCGCTACCACCAGGTCGCGTCGGCGCCGATAGATCTCGCGCATGCCCTGGGTCACCGCGTCATGGGCCAGCACAGCGGCAGTCGCGGCTTCCATCACGAAGCCCGGCAGCCCGTAGAGCATGCTGAGCACCAGGGTCTCGGCGTGGGCGACCATCTGCGGCGTGGCGATGATCCAGCCGATGCGCCAGCCGGTCATGGCATGGGACTTGGACAGGCTCCCAATCACCACGCAACGCTCGGCCATGCCCGGCAACGCCGCGAGGCTGTGGTACTCACCGTCGAACACCAGGCTTTCATAGACCTCATCGACCACCACCCACAGGTCGTGGGCAATCGCCAGGTCAGCAATGGCTTGCAGCTCGTGCGGGTTGAGCACCACGCCGGTCGGGTTGTTCGGGTTGGAGAAGAAAATTGCCCGCGTACGCGGTGTGATGGCTGCGCCGAGCAACTGGGCATCGAGGCGAAAGCCGGACTCCGGCGAACAGGGCACACGGACCAGTGTCGCGCCGCTGGCCTTGAGCGTGGCCTCGTAGGTGACGTACATCGGGTCGAGCACCAGCACTTCATCGCCGGCCTGCAGCAGGCACAGGGAGGTCACGAACAAGGCGTTCTGCGCACCCGCCACAGTGATCACGTTTTCGGCATTCAGTGGACGGCCCAGGGTTTGGCTGTAGCGTGCCGCAATGGCCTCGCGCAACGCCGGGCGACCGGGGATTTCGGTGTAGTGGGTGTCACCTTCGCGCAAGGCACTTATGGCCGTGTCGGTAATGAAGGAAGGCGTGGCAAAGTCTGGATCGCCAACGCTGAGGATGATGATGTCTTCGCCCTGGCTGGCCGCCTGGAACGCGGCGTGGTGGATGTCCCAGGCGGCTACGCCCTGCCCTGCAATTCGTTCGACGAAGGGGGAAAACCGCATGCCAGAGCCTCTCGTTCAAGAAGAAACAGCGCGAACCCGTTACGTGACAAACGGGTGGATGCGGTCAACATAGTTCAAACTGAACAGTCGTTCAATGGGTAAGTTTGCGGCCGTGTCGTTTATGCTCCAAAGAGGTCGTTGTGGTGATTTTCGTCGGTTTACAGTTGGCTCATCAGGCCGCAGCGATAGTCTTGCAGTTCGCCGGCTGAGCCAAGGTTCAGCTCGCTCAACGTGACATGGGTGCTCAGCAACACGAAATTGCCATCGGCACGCGCTGCCATCAACAGGCTGTACTGGCTCATCGAGTCGCCCTGGGCGTCTACGTAATCACGCAACACCGCCAGCGGGTCACGCAGCTCGGCCTCGGCTGCCGACAGCAGCCGGGCACTGTAGGTGTGTCCCATCAGTTGCACCGGCAGCGTCCGCCATTGCGCATCCAGCACTTGCTGATTGAGGGCGATGTAGACGTCCGGGCGCAGGCAGGCGATATGCACGTGCAACTGGTTCTGGGAGCGACCATAGCGAGAGTTGATCGCCACCGAGACGAACTGATCGTCAATCGGTTTTTTCAAGCCGTCAGACAACACCCGGCGATGTTGCCAGGCCTGGGTGAAGTAATGCGGCAGCAGCTCGCGGCCGAGAGCCGGGTCTTCAATACCGGTGACCTTGTCCGCCGGCATCAGCAGGTTGTGCAGCGGGCCGTTGCGGTCTTTGTACAGGACGTACCCCCGGTCCAGGTCCACCGCCAGGCAAGGGTCGGGCTTGAGCTGCTGTAGCTGGTGGGGCACGCATTGCTGGCTGACGGTCTGCCACAAGGCATCCGGGTTGCCCCGCCACTTCCAGGCCCCCACGAGCACTAACCCACAGAGCAAACCACCAGTGATCGTGAATACGGAACCGCGTTTCATGCAAAACCTCGACGTACAGGGATGTTGTGTGTGTTGCTGGCGACATCCCTGTCGCAGGGTTAACGCTTGGGCGGGGCCATAAATTCCGGGCCGATCGGATCTTTTATCGTGTTGGCCAGGATACGGTCGATATGCGTCAGGTCTTCAGGCGTCAGGTGCCAGCCGAAGGCTTCTTCGTAGCCCTTCAACTGCTCCGCCCGCCGGGCCCCCCACAGGGCGATGGTCGGGCCTTGATCAAGCACCCAGCGCAGGGCCAAGGCCAGCACCGATTTGCCGTGGCACTCGCGGGCATACATATCCAGTGCCGCTACGGCGGCCAGGTAGTGTTCAAAACGCGGCGCCTTGAACTTGGGGTCAAGCGTGCGCACATCATCGCCGGCAAAGCGCGTGGCTGAATGCATGCTGCCGCTGAGCAACCCTCGACACAGTGGACCGTAGGCCAACACCACCAGCGAATGCTGTTTGGCATAGGGCAGGATGTCGCTGTCGATGGCCCGTTCGAACAGGTTATAGGGCGGCTGCACCGTGGCCAGCGCAGTGTGCTGGCTGAAATCGTCCATCTGCGCGGAAGAATAGTTACTCACGCCGACCGCGAGGATCTTGCCTTCCCGGCGCAGGCGTTCCAGTTCATCGGCGGTTTCTTCCTGGGCCACCAGCGGGTCGGGCCAGTGGATCTGGTAAAGGTCGATATAGTCGGTTTGCAGGCGTACCAGGGAGTCCTCGACTTCTTTGCGGATGCGCTGGGCCGTGACGTTGCGCCGGGGGGTGCCGGTGTCCCATTGCAGCCCGGCCTTGGTCGCGATCACCGCGCTGTGGCGCACGCCACGCAGGGCTTTGCCGATCAGCTCTTCGGACAGGCCAAAGCCGTACACGGGCGCGGTGTCGATCAGGTTGATACCGATGGCCAGGGCATGGCGCAGGGTGCGGATGGCTTGTTCATTGTCCGCCCCACCCCATAGGTGCCCGCCCATGGACCAGGTGCCGAGGGCAATCCGCGAGACCGCTTGGTCGATGCCGGCAATTCTGATGGTCTCAACGTGCATAAAAAAATCCCGTGGCGCGCAATAATGCTTAGAAAAACAATTACTCTAAGTCATCTACGGTTGAATCGGGCTCAACGCCGCATGCAGCCGAATTCCTGCTCAAGAGACTTGAAATGGCTGCTTTCAACCGTTCCGAATTGGCTGATCTCAACGTGTTCATGGCGATCATCCGCCGCCGCAGCTTCCGCCACGCCGCCCATGAACTGGGCGTGACCACCTCGGCGTTGAGCCACACCATGCGCAACCTGGAAACCCGCTTGGGCGTGAAGCTGCTCTACCGCACCAGCCGCGCGGTGGAACCCACCGATGCCGGCACGTTACTGGCGGAAAAACTCATCCAGGGGTTTGCCACCATCAAGGACGGCCTCGACACCCTGGAGCTGTACCGCGAGGCACCGATCGGCCGCCTGCGCCTGAATGTGCCACGGGACGCGGCGGTCTTGCTGTTGGCGCCGATTCTTGGGGATTTTTGCGCCGCCTACCCGCAACTGCGCCTGGACCTGATCGTGCAGGACCAGATGATCGA
The DNA here is from genome assembly GCF_002269425.1 of Pseudomonas sp. NS1(2017). Classification (NCBI taxonomy): domain Bacteria; kingdom Pseudomonadati; phylum Pseudomonadota; class Gammaproteobacteria; order Pseudomonadales; family Pseudomonadaceae; genus Pseudomonas; species Pseudomonas sp. NS1(2017). Next base: position 4,730,080 of record NZ_CP022960.1, on the reverse strand, counting down.
TATCATCGCCGAGGGTTACGACGCGGGCATCCGTTACGGCGCCACGGTGCCCCAGGACATGGTCGCCGTACCGCTGACCGGCGAGCTGCGCTGGATCATGGTTGCCTCCCCCGCCTATCTTGCTCGATGCGGAACGCCGCAGGTGCCCAAAGACCTGCTGCAACACAGTTGCATCCGCATGTACCTGGGGGACAAGACCACCTATAAATGGGAGTTGGGCAACGGCGCACGGCAACAACGCATCGACGTGCCCGGCCACTTCAGCGCGGCCGACACTGAAACAATCGTCAATGCCGCGCTGCAAGGGGTGGGGATTGCCTACTGCCTGTCCAACCGCGTGGAGCTGGAACTCAAGGAGGGGCGCCTGCTGGAAGTCATGCCCGACTGGGCCTGCATGGGCGAGCCGTTGTGCATGTATTACCCCAGCCGGCGCCAGTCACAGCCGGGGTTGCGACAGTTGATGGATATGATTCGCCTGAAGACCATCGGTTCGCAATTGATCCAATCACATTGAACCGGTGACGCGCCGCAGTCCTCCAAGCTGAACAGACCACGGCCCGGTACACGTTCGATGACTTTTATTTTGTGGATGGCCGTACTGGGCGCCGTGTTGCTCACGCTCGCCCTCACCTCTTCCTATCTGCGCTGGATGCCGGTCACGACCTCGGCGGTGTGCCTGCTGCTGGGCGTGGGAATTGGCCCCCTTGGCGTAGACCTGCTGCACCTGGACATCCAGCACTCCGCACGCTGGATGGAGCACCTCACGGAAGTCGCAGTGCTGTTTTCGCTGTTTGTCAGCGGCTTGAAACTGCGCCTGCCGCTCAAGCACCGTACCTGGCGCATCGCGTTTGGCATGGCCGGGCCGGTGATGCTGCTGACCATCCTGGGGATCAGCCTCGCGCTGCATTACCTGTTTACGCTGTCGTGGGGCGTGTCGCTGCTGGTGGGCGCGATACTGGCGCCAACGGATCCGGTGCTGGCAGGCCTGGTGCAGGTCAATAACGCTCAGGACTACGACCCGCTGCGCTTCGGATTGTCCGGCGAAGCGGGCTTGAACGATGGCACCGCCTTTCCCTTTGTGATTTTTGCCCTGATGTTCATGCAGCACGGCGGGTTTGACGGCGATTGGCTGGGCGGTTGGGTGTTGAAGAACTTGTTGTGGGCGGTGCCCGCCGGGTTGTTGATCGGCTACTGGATGGGCCGGGGCATCGGCCGCGCGACGTTGTGGCTGCGCATCACCAACAGTGACAGCACGCTCTCGCCCAATGACTACCTGACCCTCGCTCTGATTGCGCTGGCCTATGTGGTCGCCGAGGCAGTGGGCGGTTATGGCTTTCTGTCCGTGTTTGCGGCCGGGCTTGGTTTGCGCCAGGCGGAATTCCGCTCCACCGGAAACTCAAAAACGCCTTCGGAGCATCTGGCGTTGCCGGTGGTGGGCCATTTGGAAGTCGAGCCGGACCGCGCGTTGCAAGGGGATGTGAGCGAACTGAAAGACACCCAGATCGCCGCCGGCGTCATGATGGGCGACATGCTGTCATTCGGCAGCCTGGTGGAGCGCTCGATGGAGGTGTTCCTGGTGACGGTACTGGGGATCGTGCTGATAAGCCACTGGGATTGGCGCGCATTGCCGATGGCGGCGCTGTTGTTTTGCGTGATTCGGCCGATCAGTGTGCTCGCGATGCCGTGGGGTCGCCTGATTGATCGTCAGCAGCGCAGCCTGATGGGATGGTTCGGCATTCGCGGGATCGGCAGCATTTACTACCTGTTTTACGCGCTCAATCACGGACTGATTGGCACCAGCAGCGCCGTGGCGGTGAACCTGACCTTGTCGGTGATCGCCCTGAGCATCGTCGTTCATGGCCTGAGTACCCAGCCTATGCTGGTGTGGTATGAACGACGTGCCCGGGTGAATACTCAGTCTTGACGCTCGGTGTTACCCACATCCGCCGCTTCATCCAGATCGTTGAGCGGCACTTCTGCATCGTCCATCAATGAACCGGGGTCTTCATTACCGGGGTCGTTGAGTTCATCGTCGAGTTCTTTGGACATGACCGTCTCCTCTAACCGCCTTGGGTGTCGATATCGGCATCGGTTTCAGGCTTGGGCTCAGGCTTGGGCTTGAAGTCTGGACTGTAGTCGTTTTCCTTGGCCTTGGGATCTTTTGCTGGCACCTGGTCTTTGGGCGCATCGGCACCGGTGGCGGGTTGCTTGTCTGTGCTCATGGCTTACCTCTCGGAAAATGTCGCCTGGGTAGAGTTAAGGTCATGCCCGGGGTGATGAAGTTCCATCGGCTTACGACCCTGGATTGTCGATCTGGATGTAGAACGAATAAGTGGCGAGCAATACCCAGAACACCATGAACAGCCACGGCGCGCGCATGGAGAACAGCAGCGACTTGCGGTAGCCCTTGTGCGACGACTCCATCTCGGAAAACAGCGGCGATTCGTCGTATGCCATGCCCATCACCGGCTCGCTGCGCAACAGCTCGCTTTGCTTGAAGTGCCAGTGATCGATGATGTCATACGCCGCGCGGATCCCTGGCCAGGCGTTGAGGGAACTGAGGATGCCCAGCGCCGCGAGGAAGATCGGCACCACCACGGTGAACAACTTGCCCCACTCGGGGTTGAGGTTGCCCATGCCCGAAACAAAGGCGATCACCAGGAACGACTGCGCGGTGAGGTAGGCGTCAGTGCGGTTGGCGAGGATGGTGGTTTCGTACTGGATTTCGCGCCGGTAAAAGTCGAGGCGGTCCTTGGGCGAGCCGAAGATCTTGGCGTTGTGCTCGCTGTGATCGGGCAGGCTCGATTCCGGGGTGTGCGGTGAGATGATTCTGGGCACGGCGGTGCTCCATGCAGGTTCGTGTCCCGTTAGAAGAATCGGGGGCGGACGAAGTTCAAGTTTGTTCATGCACCAAATCGGAGCACGGGTAGCCCCATGAATGGGAGCACTGGCCTGTTTGAATGGGCCCCTGCCCCACAAATGGAGGGTTTGCGGTATTCCGGCACAAGCATTGCTTTATCCATTCATCTGCCCGGATACAGGAGCATTGGTTACCCCCCGACCCAGAGCCGACCCCATAAGAAAGTAAGGACCAGGCCCATTGGCACTCACCGCCACGGGCTCATAAAAAATGCGTTTTTTGAAACGGCAGTGCCACCCCTGTTCCTCTCGGCACTGACAAGGTACTGGAATGGCTCGATCTTTCTTTGATGAAATGAATGACGCAAACGGCGTATGCCGTGCGCATTACCAGGATTTTTCCCGCTGGCTGGCGAATACGCCGCCGGAACTGCTGGCCCAGCGTCGCCGTGAAGCCGATTTGCTGTTCCACCGCGCCGGAATCACCTTCACCCTGTATGGCGACGAGCAAGACACCGAGCGCCTGATCCCCTTCGACATCATCCCCCGCAGCATCCCCGCCAGTGAGTGGAGCGTGATCGAGCGCGGCTGTATTCAGCGCGTCAATGCGCTGAACATGTTCCTCGCCGACATCTACCACGACCAGCGCATCATCAAGGCCGGGATCATTCCGGCAGACCAGGTGCTGGGCAACGAGGGTTACCAGAAAGCCATGGTCGGCCTGGACCTGCACCGCGACATCTATTCGCACATTTCCGGCGTGGACCTGGTGCGCGACGGTGACGGCACCTACTACGTGCTGGAAGACAACCTGCGTACCCCCAGCGGCGTGAGCTACATGCTCGAAGACCGCAAAATGATGATGCGTCTGTTCCCCGAGGTGTTCGCCAAGCAGCGCATCGCGCCGGTGGACCACTACCCCAACCTGCTGCTCAAGACCCTGAAAAGCTCAAGCCGCCTGGACAACCCCAACGTGGTGGTGCTGACGCCGGGCCGCTTTAACAGCGCGTTCTTCGAGCATGCGTTCCTGGCCCGTGAAATGGGCGTTGAGTTGGTCGAGGGCGCGGACCTGTTCGTGCAGGACCTCAAGGTGTTCATGCGCACCACCGACGGCCCCAAGCCGGTGGATGTGATCTACCGGCGTATCGACGACGCTTTCCTCGACCCCAAGGCCTTCAACCCGGAGTCGATGCTCGGCGTTCCCGGCCTGGTCGCCGCTTATTGCGCCGGCAATGTGGTGCTGGCCAATGCCATCGGCACCGGCGTGGCCGACGACAAGTCGATCTACCCCTATGTGCCGGAAATGATCCGTTTCTACCTGGATGAAGAACCGGTGTTACAGAACGTACCGACTTTCCAGTGCCGCAAGCCGGATGAACTGTCCCACGTGCTGGCCAACCTGCCGGAACTGGTGGTCAAGGAAACCCAGGGCTCCGGCGGCTACGGCATGCTGGTCGGCCCGGCCTCCAGCGCCGCCGAGATCGAGGATTTCCGCCAACGCATCAAGGCCAGGCCCCACGCCTACATCGCCCAACCGACCCTGAGCCTGTCCACCTGCCCGACCTTTGTCGAAAACGGCATCGCCCCACGGCATATCGACCTGCGGCCCTTTGTGCTCTCAGGCAAGGAAACCCGCCTGGTGCCCGGTGGCCTCACCCGCGTGGCGCTGAAGGAAGGCTCGTTGATCGTCAACTCGTCGCAAGGCGGCGGAACCAAGGACACCTGGGTGGTGGAGGGCTGAGTATGTTGAGTAGAACCGCCGCAGATCTGTACTGGATGTCCCGTTACCTGGAACGCGCCGAGAACCTGGCGCGCATGCTTGAAGTCAGTTATTCCCTGTCGTTGATGCCCCAGGCCGGGCGCAGTGATGGGCTGGATGAGCTGGCCATGTCGTTGCTCAGCAGTGGCACCCTCGACAGCTACCTGGAACGTCATAAACAGCTGGACGCCGAGCGCATGCTGCACTTTTTTGCCCTCGACGAAGAGAACCCCGCCAGCATCTACAACTGCCTGCGTGCCGCCCGAGGCAATGCCCATGCGGTACGCGGGCGCATCACCGCCGACATGTGGGAAAACCTCAACGCCACCTGGCTCGAAATGCGCAGCATCGCTGCCGGCGGCTTGGCGCGACATGGCATCAGCCACTTCTGTGATTGGGTCAAGCAGCGTTCGCACCTGTTCCGGGGAGCGACGTCGGGGACGATCATGCGCAATGACGCCTACCGGTTTATCCGCCTCGGCACCTTTGTCGAGCGCGCCGACAACACCCTGCGCTTGCTGGATGCGCGCTACGAGATGTTTGGCGAGGAGTCGGAAGAAGTCAGCGACTTGTCGGCACGCGGTTATTACCAGTGGAGCGCCCTGCTCCGCGCGTTGTCGTCGTTCGAGGCGTATACCGAGCTGTACCCGAACGCGCTGAATGCCCGCTCCGTGTCCGAGTTGCTGCTGTTGCGCAGTGATGTGCCGCGTTCGTTGCATGCCTGCATCGAAGAACTGAGCCATATCCTGGCGGACCTGCCCGGCAGTTATGGGCGCACGGCGCAACGTCTGGCCGCTGAGTTTGAAGCGCGGCTGAGGTATACCGGGATCGATGAGATTCTTGAGGAGGGATTGCACGCCCGTCTAACGGACTTTATCGACACCGTGCGCGAGTTGGCGCGGGCGATTCACAGCTCATACCTGGAGATGGTCTAAGTGCGTTTAGGTCACTTATCTGTAATTTAGGGTGATTGACCCTGTTTGGATACCGCTCTTATGTTGGGCAGGTGAAATGCCTTCCCATCATAAGAACAGGTACAGAACATGTCCGAACTCACGCTCAACCCTGCGGCTGCACACACTCTGCAACGCTGGCACGCCATGTTGGCCAATCGTGACCTCAAGGCCCTGCCCGAACTGTTGGCGCCCGACGCCGTCTTCCGCTCGCCTATGGCTCATACGCCCTACCCCGGCGCGCCAGTGGTGTCGATGATCCTCAATACGGTGATCAACGTCTTCGAAGACTTCACCTATCACCGTGAACTCGCCACCGGCGATGGCTTGAGTGTGGTGCTGGAATTCAGCGCGCGCGTGGGTGACAAGCAGCTCAAGGGTATCGACCTGATCCGCTTCAACGAACACGGGCAGATCATCGAGTTTGAAGTGATGATCCGCCCGTTGAGCGGGCTGCAAGCCCTGGGTGAGGAAATGGGCCGACGCCTGGCGCCTTACTTGGCCAAGGCTAAAGGCTGATTACTGGTTTTTCACCAGCACCGGCTCGGCGCTGTATTGCTCTGGAAACAGCTTTTTCAGTTGCGCCACTTTCGGCAGGTCGTTGATCACGATGTAGGGGTAAGACGGGTTTTCGGTGAGGAAGTCCTGATGGTAGGACTCCGCCGGGAAGAACGCCTTACCCATTTCGATCTGGGTGACGATGGGTTTGTCGAAGGATTTAGCGGCATCCAACTGGGCGATGTAGGCCTGGGCGACTTTTTGCTGCTCGGCGTTCTGCGCGAAGATTGCAGATCGGTATTGGGTGCCGGTGTCCGGCCCCTGGCGGTTGAGTTCGGTGGGGTTGTGGGCGACCGAGAAGTAGATCTGCAGCAGTTTGCCGTAGCTGACTTTACTCGGGTCGTAGGTGACGGACACGGACTCGGCGTGGCCGGTATCGCCTTCACTGACGGCTTCATATTGCGCGGTACTCGCCGCCCCACCGTCGTAGCCGGACACGGCGTTTTTTACCCCTTGCACGTGCTGGAATACCCCCTGTACACCCCAGAAGCAGCCGCCGGCGAACACGGCGGTTTGCAGGTTGCCTGAGGTTGCAGGCAGGTCCAGGGCCGGTGGCGCGATGACGACGGCATCGTCGGAGGCGCCGAAGGAGAAGGCTGAGCTTTGGCCGACGAAGGCAGCGAAAGCCAGTGCGGGCAGGTATTTGAATACATTCATGACAGGCACTCCGGGTTAACCAAAGGTGAAGGCATACGCCGACACGTTGGGGTCGAGGAATTCGATGGTGAAGGTGCGGTCTTGCACGGCGCCCGGCTGACGCACGAGCTGATACAAGCGCTGTTCGGTGACGGTGCCGCGGCCATCCGGGGCCACATCGGTGCCATGGGCTTCGCCCGGGGCCTGGCCATCGATCGTGACTTTGAAGCGCACCGGTTTTCCATCGGCGCCAGGGCCCAGCACCAGATGCAGGTCACGGGCATGGAAGCGGTAGGCGATGCGTCCGCCGGCCTGGTCGAGGGTGGCCTGCTGGCCGCCGACGTTCCATTGGCCTTCCAGGGTCCAGTTGTTCAGGGCCAGGGGGCCGGATTTGACGAAATTCTCGGCGCGCTGGGCGCCCAGGTAGGTTTCCGGCGACTGCACTTCGTTCATGTCCGGCGCTTGCTGCACGCCCTTGGCGTCGGCTTCGATCAAACCACCTGCAACGTGCTGGGCACCAGCTTCACGCAGCAACTGCTGGATCACTCGCTCCGATTCGGCATAGTCGCCCTCGCCAAAGTGGTGATAGCGGATCTGCCCCTTGGCATCGGCAAAGTAATGGGCCGGCCAGTACTGGTTGTTGAACGCGCGCCAGACCTTGTAGTTGTTGTCGATGGCCACTGGGTAGGTAATACCCAGGTCTTTCATGGCCTTGGTCACATTGTTGACGTCGCGTTCAAAGGCGAATTCCGGCGCATGCACGCCAATCACCACCAGGCCCTGGTCGCGGTACTTGTCGGCCCAGGCTTTCACGTACGGCAAGGTGCGCAGGCAGTTGATGCAGGAGTAGGTCCAGAAATCCACCAGCACCACCTTGCCCTTGAGTGCTTCGGCGCTCAGTGGCGGGCTATTGAGCCATTGCACGGCGCCGTCCAGGGACGGCAGCGCACCTTCGATGGGAAGTGCGTCGCTGTGATTGGCGGCGGCCATCATTGCGCCTCCCGCCATCATCGCCCCACCCTTTTGTTCCGGTTTGGTGCTGAACCTGTCCACCAGGCGCTGTTCCAGGCCACCGGTGGACGCCGTCGACAGCCGCGACAGCACGCCGGTGTCCAGGCCCAGCGCAATGGCGGCCACCCCGGCCAGCATCAACGCACCGAGGCCCCGGCGCAGCCATTCACCGGCGCCGAGGGACTTCTTCATGAAACCGAAGACTTTACCGCCGACCAACAAGGCCAGCGCGAGGGAGGTCGCAGCCCCGGCGGCGTAAGCCAGCAAGAGCAAGGTAGTGCCGATGCTGGCGCCCTGCAGTGCAGCGCCGGTGAGCACCAGTCCCAGGATCGGCCCGGCGCACGGTGCCCACAGCAACCCCGTGGCGACGCCGATCAGGAACGATGCGCCCGGACGCGGCCTGGCGTCGGCCCCGGCGGCTTGCGACAAGCGACTGCCGGCGGCCACCAACGGACGCGTCAGACGTTCCGACAGTTGCGGCAACAACAGCGTTAAGCCGAACAGCGCAACGCACAGCAACGCGAGCCAGCGACCGTATTGATTGACTTGCACCACCCAGCCGCCGCCCACCGCCGCGAGCGTTGCCACCAGGGCGAATGTCACCGCCATCCCCGCTAACAGCGGCAAGCCACTGCGCAAAAACGGCTGCCCGGTGCGAGCGAAGACAAAAGGCAGAACAGGCAGGATGCACGGGCTGACGATTGTCAGCACGCCGCCCAGGTACGCGAGAACCAGAAGCCACATGGCAGGGAACCTTATAAGAGAAAGACATCGGCTTAAGCCGCCGTGAACGTCATGGCGGCGCCGTTCATGCAGTAGCGCAGGCCGGTGGGTTGCGGGCCGTCATCGAACACGTGCCCTTGGTGACCGCCACAGCGACGGCAGTGGATTTCCTTGCGCACCGCGCCGTAGGACGTGTCCCTGCGACTGGCAACGGCGTTATCCAGCGGCTGCCAGAAACTTGGCCAGCCGGTGTGGCTGTTGAATTTGGTGGTCGAGGAAAACAGCGGCAGTGCGCAGCCGGCACAGGCGAAGGTGCCGGTACGGTGTTCGTCATTCAGCGCACTGGTGTAAGGGCGTTCGGTGCCCTCCTCGCGCAGGATTTCGTATTGCTCGGCAGTGAGCAGGCTGCGCCATTGCGCGTCGGTGTGGCTCACTTCGAAGGTTTCGGCCGCTTCGGCTTCGGTGACCAGGTCGAGCTGTTTGAGCAGGCCACCGGCCAGGACCGCGACCCCCAGGCCGCCACCGGCCAGGAGTAATTGTCGGCGTGAGTACATGGGGCATTCCTCCATAAGCTTTGAACCCATCCTGAGCCCTGGCCGGTCGCGGAATCCTCACGCAGAGTTAAACAATTCGTGATAACTACACTGTTGCAAAACCCGCACAATGCGCGGACTACAAGCGAAGGTTTCTCTTACATGGATCAGCCAAAACGTGTCCTGGTGGTCGAGGACGATGCCCATATCGCCGACCTGATCTGCCTGCACCTGCGTGATGAACAATTCCAGGTGGTGCACAGCGCCGACGGCACCGAAGGCCTGCGTCTGCTGGAGCAAGGCGGCTGGGACGCGCTGATCCTCGACCTGATGCTGCCCGGCGTCGACGGCCTGGAGATCTGCCGCCGCGCCCGCGCCATGACGCGCTACACACCCATCATCATCACCAGCGCGCGCTCCAGCGAGCTGCACCGCATCCTCGGCCTGGAGCTGGGCGCGGATGACTACCTCGCCAAACCCTTTTCCATGCCGGAACTGGTTGCGCGGGTGAAGGCACTGTTGCGCCGGGTCGACGCCATGGCGCGCAACCTGAAGATGGATGCTGGCAGCCTTGATCTCGGCCAATTGTTCATCAACCCGCTGACCCGTGACGCTACCCTGCAAGGCCAGCGCCTGGACCTCACGCCACGGGAATTCGACCTGCTGTACTTCTTCGCCCGCCAACCGGGCAAGGTGTTCTCACGCATGGAGCTGCTCAATGCGGTGTGGGGCTACAGCCATGAAGGTTATGAACATACGGTGAACACCCATATCAATCGCCTGCGCGCCAAGGTCGAAACCGACCCGGCCAACCCGGCGCGCATCCTCACGGTGTGGGGTCGCGGCTACAAGTTTGCCGAGAGCCCACCATGAAACTGACACTGACCCAACGCCTGTCGGTGGTGTTCGCCGTGTTGTTGCTGATCTGCAGCGGCACCTCGGCCTGGCTGCAAGTGCGTTCCAACCACATGCATGAACTGGAGGTGGTGCAAGGTCTGTCCCGCGACCTGGCGGCGCACATTGCCCGCGACACGCAGTTGATGGATGCCGATGGCCTCAAGCCCGACGCGGTGCGTAATCTGTTCAGCCAGTTGATGCTGGTCAACCCGAGTGTCGAGGTGTACTTGCTCGACATCGACGGCCGTGTGGTCGGCAACGCCGCGCCCAGCGGGCATTTGCTGCGCGAGCAGGTTGACCTCGCACCCGTGCGGCGCTTCCTGGCCGGGTTCATGCTGCCGATCCTCGGTGACGACCCGCGCAGCCTCGATGGGCGCAAGGTGTTCAGCGCGGCGCCCCTCATGGCCGGCGGCCAGCAGACCGGTTTCCTGTACGTGGTGCTGCTCGGAGAGGCTCATGACGCCTACGACGCCAAGGACGCCACCGGCATGGCGTTGAAGATCGCGCTGTGGTCCATCGGCCTGGTCGCCCTGCTCTGCTTGATGGCCGGGCTGATTGCGTTCGCCTGGATCACCCGCCCGCTGCGCCAGTTGACCGATAAAGTCGGCCAATTCGACATCAATGGTGCACCCAAAGCGGCTAAACCCACTGCGTCGGAACTCACCAGCGGCGATGAAATTGCCGTGCTCGATCACGCCTTCGTGCAAATGGAAAACCGCCTGGGCGAACAGTGGCGTGCCATCACCCATCAGGACCAGGAACGCCGGGAAATGGTCGCCAATATCTCCCACGACCTGCGCACGCCATTGGCCTCGCTACATGGCTATCTGGAAACCCTGTCGCTCAAGGATGCCAGCCTCAGCCCCGAGGAACGCCGCCGTTACCTCGGCATTGCCCTGGACCAGAGCCGCAAGGTTGGCGGTCTGGCCCAGTCATTGCTGGAGCTGGTGCGCTTGGAACATGGCTTTGTCCAGCCGGTGATCGAAGGGTTTTCATTACCTGATTTGGTGCAGGACATCTTCCAGAAATTCGAACTGACCGCCGAAGCACGCGGTATTACGCTCACCGCGACCTTGCCGCCGCAGGTGCCCACGGTGCTGGCGGACCTGGGCCTGATCGAGCGAGTGCTGACCAACCTGCTGGATAACGCCCTGCGTCATACACCGGTGAACGGCGAAATTGAGGTGACGTTGTCGCCGGAACCCAGCGCTGTCGCCGTCACGGTCAGCGATAGCGGCCCAGGCATCGACGCCGAGCTGCGCGAAGGCTTGTTCCTGCGCGCCTTCACCATCGGCGGCGCCCGTCGTGACGGCGGCCTGGGCCTGCGTATCGTGCACCGCATCCTGCAATTGCATGGGCGCAGCATTCGCCTGGTGGATCAGCCCGGTCGAGGGGCGACCTTTACGTTTTCCCTAGAAAGCCGAGCATCAGTGCGTTGACCTGTTGGGCTTGTTCGTTCTGGATCCAGTGACCACAGTTGGCCAGCACGTGCGGCTCAAGCTGCGGCACTGAATCCGGCATGCGCTTGAGCGTGTGAGCTTCGAAGACCCCGACCGGGTCGCGGTCGCCGATCAGGAACAGTGTGGGTTGCAGCACTTTCTGCCCAGCGAGGAACTCGGTGCGTTGCCAGTTGCGTTCGAAGTTGCGATACCAGTTCAGGGGGCCACGAAAACCGTGCTCGGCGAAGGTGTTCACATAAACGTCCAGATCCGCCTGGGAACACCATTGCGGCAATGCACCGGGCACTGGAACACCTTCAAGCAAGGTCGCGCTTGCCGGCTTCTGCTGTAGAAACACATCCTGGTCCTGCATGAATAAACGCAAGGTGCGCTCGATATCAGCCCCCAGCTCCTGTTCGGCAACGCCGGGTGCCTGGAAGTACAGGATGTAGTTAAAGCGCTCGGCGTACAGCTCGCGCATGATTTCGATCACCGGCCGACGGGCACGCCCAGCGAACGGCACGGACATCGTGATCAAGCGTGTGACACGCTCAGGCTCAAGCAAGGCCAGGTGCCAAGCCACCACGGCACCCCAGTCATGGCCGACCATCACCACCTGCGTATGGCCGAAATGATCCATGGCCTGCTGGATATCGGCGCATAGCGTCAGCAGGTCATAGTCGGCAATTTCAGCCGGTGAACTGCTGCCCCCGTAACCGCGCATTTGCGGGGCAAACACCTGATAACCCGCCGCCACAAGCGCGGGAATTTGCTCGCGCCACGAGTGCCAGCATTCCGGGAAACCGTGAAGCAGCCAGATCGGCGCACCCTGGTCAGGGCCCGCACTATGAACACTTAACTCAATACCGTTGACGCTGATGAGGTGCTGGCGCATGGGCATGGCCTTTTGAAGGTTTCTCCCAGCGTGGACCATGACTGTTTTAGCCGCCAGCATCATTGACGACAGGAATGACTCAAGCCACCGCCCACCAGCGCGGCAACAATTGACGTACCCGTGCCTCGCCAAATCGGTCATCGATCAGCATCACCACACCCTGGTCCTGCTGGCTGCGGATCACCCGACCCGCCGCCTGCACGACTTTCTGGATGCCAGGGTACAGGTAGGTGTAGTCGTAGCCCGCGCCGAAGATTGCGCCCATGCGCAACTTCATCTGCTCATTGATCGGGTTCAACTGGGGCAGGCCAAGGGTGGCAATGAATGCACCGATCAAGCGGGTGCCGGGCAAGTCGATGCCCTCACCGAATGCACCGCCGAGCACGGCAAACCCGATGCCCTGACTGTGTTCGGTGAACTGGTCGAGAAAGGCCTGGCGCTCGGCCTCGGCCATGCCGCGTGACTGTTGCCACAGCATAATCGCCGGATGTTTCTCGGCCAGCAACTGCGCCACTTGTTGCAGATAATCGAAACTGCTGAAGAACGCCAGGTAATTGCCGGGCTGCTGGGTGTACTGGCGGGCGATCAGCTCGACGATAGGCTCCAGCGAGGCCTGGCGATGCACGAAGCGCGTGGAAATTGCATCGACAATGTGCACCTGCAACTGCTCAGCCTTGAACGGCGACTCCACATCGACCCACGCCGTATCCGTCGGCAGGCCCAGCAAATCCGCATAGTAATGACGAGGGCTCAGGGTCGCAGAAAACAGCACGCTGCTGCGGGCGGCCGTCAGCCGTGGGCGAATGAACTCGGCAGGCACCACGTTGCGCAGGCACAGGGTCGAGCTGCTGCGTTTACCGCTGAACTGCCGCTTGCTGATATCGAAAATGAAGTGTTCGTTGAACAACTCGGCGACCTTGCCGAATTGCAGTACCTCAAAATAAAAACTTTGCAGGTCGCCGCTGAGAGACTCAGGGTGATCGTTGAAGTATTCGCCCATGGCGCTGGCGCACAGGCTCAGCGCCTGCAGCAGTTTTTCGGGCCGGGCAGCATAGGCCTGGTACGGCGCGAGCTGGTCCTTGTGCAGCGCGTTCCACTCACGGTTGAGGCGCTGCAAGGATTTCTTCAAGGGCTCGGGGGCCGTGTCGCGCAGGGTCTTGAGGTGGTACTGGTCGAGGCTGGCGCTGTACATCGAACGGGCCCGTTCGACCAGGTTGTGCGCCTCGTCCACCAACACCGCCGCGCGCCACTGGTTGAGCTGGGCAAGGCCGAACAGCATGGCACCAAAATCGAAGTAGTAGTTGTAGTCGGCGACCACCAGGTCGGCCCAGCGCGCCATTTCCTGGCTCAGGTAATACGGGCAAACGTCATGGGCCAGGGCCACGTCGCGCAGGTTGCGTTGGTCCAGCAGGCGCACCTTGGCAGCGGCGATGCGGGCGGCGGGCAAGCGGTCGTAGAAGCCCCTGGCCAACGGGCAGGATTCGCCGTGACAGGCTTTGTCCAGGTGCTCGCAGGCTTTGTCCCGCGCCACCAACTCCAGCACACGCAAAGGCATGTCGGGACTGCTGGCATGCAGCACTTGAGCGGCATCCAGGGCGAGCTTACGACCGGGGGTCTTGGCGGTGAGGAAGAACAGCTTGTCCAGTTGCTGGGGGCCCAGGGCCTTGAGCAACGGGAAGATCGTGCCAATGGTCTTGCCGATGCCGGTCGGCGCCTGGGCCATCAGGCAACGACCGGTGCTGACCGCCTTGTATACCGATTCGGCGAGTGAACGCTGGCCAGGACGGAAACCGGCATGGGGAAACGCCAGGGTTTGCGCGGCGCGGTTGCGCGCTTCACGGTGCGCCACTTCCTGCTCGGCCCAGCCGAGGAACAGCGCGCATTGCTGGTTGAAGAAGGTTTCCAGCTCGGTAGCTTGAAAGCGTTGGTTGAGCACCGTCTCGCCTTCGCCGACGATATCGAAGTACACCAGCGCCAGGTCGATCTCTGACAGGTTGAGCTTCTGGCACATCAGCCAGCCATACACTTTGACCTGGGCCCAGTGCAATTGCCGGTGGTTGGCCGGCTGGGCGTCGAGGTCGCCACGATAGGTCTTCACTTCCTCCAGGCGGTTGGCATCCGGGTCGTAGCCGTCCGCCCTGCCCCGCACCTTGAGCTGCTGGTATTCGCCTTCAAGCGCGACTTCATTCTGGTAGTGCGCGCTGCGTCGTGAGGCGACGGTGCGGTGGCCGACAATGCCTTCCTGGGCGCTGGGCGACGGTGTGAAGCGCAGGTCGAGGTCACCAACCTTGGCCGTGAACTCGCACAACGCCCGCACGGCAACGTTGTAGCTCAAGCGGATTCTGCCCAGCGCACATAGCAGACGGTCACCGGCATCTGGTACTCGCCGCAGAATTCCAGCCAGCGCAACTGGTTGTCCTGCAAGCGATCGCCAGGCCCTTTGACCTCGATCATGCGGTAGGTTTTTTGCGCCGGCCAGAACTGGATCAGGTCGGGCATACCGGCGCGGTTGGCACGGATGTCCAGCAGCAGCCGTTCAAACCAATAGCGCAGGTGTTCGGCGGGCAGGCAGGCCAGGGCCTGCTCCAAGAGGTCTTCACTGAGCAGGTTCCAGAACACGAACGGTGACTGGATCCCCCACTTGTCGCTGTAACGCTGGCGAATGGTGGTTTTGTAGCGTTCGTCCTGCAATTGCTCGAAACACGCAGCGAACAGTGGTGCACGGCGTTGATGGAAGTCTTCGCTGTGCAGGTCCGCCGGACCGCGTTGGAACGGGTGGAAAAATGAACCCGGCAGCGGTGTAAAGATCACGTCCCAGCACAGCAGGCCGAACAGTGAATTGATCAGCCCGTTTTCAACGTAGTGCACCGGCCCATCGGGCTCGCTGAGGTGAGCCTGCACGCAATACTCCACCGACATCAGCGGCTCGGGTAGCGCAAGGGCCAGGTCCAGGCGCACGACCGGGCGTGGCTTCACTTTCGGCAAGGCCGGTTCACCCAGTTTGCGGCGCAGGCGTGGCACGACACGCAATAAGTGCTGCTGCTCGGCGGCGCTTTCCGGCGCCTGTTGGGCGGCGCTCGCCAGGGCCATGGCTTGGCCGTAGTCCTCTTGACGTTCCAATACCCGGATCAATCGTGAGCGGGCACCGGGATAGGCACAACTGCGGTAAATCTGTTCCGCCAACGCCAATTCGACAATGCGCTCGCAATATTGACCGACCTGGAACAACAACTTGGCCCGGCGTTTTTCCAGCCAGGGGTTGTCGGTACTCAGAGTGGCGACCCGGGCCAGTACCATCTCCAGCGCTTCACCGGTTTCAAAGGCCTGCTGGCACTGGTGCAGGAACAGAAACCCCTGCACATCATCCCGGCTGCGCAGGCCACGGGATTCTGCGCAGAACTCGACTTTTTCGTAGGTGTAGATGCCCAGGTCGGCCAGCACGAATTCCGACCAGTCCTGATGCAGGTTGCCAAAAAACATCAGGCGCAGGCGATCGCATAATTCCATGACGGTGAGGCTGTACAGGGTGTCGGCAAGGTCCGGACACCAGTTGGCAAAACTGCGGCTGTCGATGAATTGCGCCGCCAGCCCTTCCAACCAATCGGACTTCCTGCCCTTGGGCTGGTCGATCCAGGGCTTGAACGCACCGAATATCTCGCCTTTTTGCAGCAAGCCGAACAGCGCTTCAAAGGCCAGCAGGGACTCATTGTCGACCCAGCCCAATGCAAGCAATGGCGCGGCAGCGGTGTGCGTGCAGCCGATCTCCACGTAATTGAGTTTGCTCGCCCGAAAATGTACACCCTTGCGCATCACCATGCGCACCAAAAGCGCTTGGGACGCCTGCGGCAACCTGTCAAATTGCTGAATGAAATGCTGTTCGTCTGCACAGAGCAGATCGGCATAGCGTTGCCCCAGCCAATGCAGGACCTGGCGGAAGTTATGCAGGTAATAGAGCGGGTCTTCGAGGGTATTGGCCATGGTGTACAGCGATCAAATACTGGTTATGCATACAGATTGCCGTCGCCAAGGCGAGGTTGCAATCGCTAATAGATAAATGGCACCTGCAACTTTTTACATAAAAGTGATCAGATGGTGAAGTCGATGGCGTAACATTTGTCGCCCGCGCCTCTGGCGTGGGACTTTTCAAGGTCAAGGTAAGGGTTATGAACATGAAGAATTTGGGTCTGCCGCTGGTTGCACTCACTTTTCTGGTATTGGCCGGTTGCGCGACGCAAACCGTAGTGACGCTGCAAAATGGCACACAGTATTTGACCAAGGACACCCCAAAAACCAAGACTGCCGATGGCTTCTACGAATTCACCGATATTGCCGGCAAGCGTGTACGGGTCAAGGCGTCTGACGTGGCCACCGTGCGCAAGGAAAACTAATGAATAATGGTGTGGGGGCCAGGCCCCCACACGCCTCCCTCATGCGATAACCATCCCCTCCCCCGACCAGCCACTCACGCCCACCAGTGTCACCGAATCCCCGCCAACACTGATCACCGTATCCCCGCCGTGCTCACGGTAGTCCACACTCCCCTGCACATCCTTGAACACCAGCTTGTCCGTCGGTTGATAGCCAATCACCCGGTCCTGGCCAAAATGCCCGCTGAACAGAAAGGTGTTGTGCCCGCTGTTATCGCGGATCGTGTCATTGCCCTTGCCGCCCTCGATAAAATCCGCGCCCTTGCCGCCCTGGATCAGGTCATTGCCGTCGCTGCCGATGATGAAGGTGTTGCCCTTGTGCGGCTCGGCATTGCGGTTGAGATCCTGCACCCAGGTGTTGGCCCGCGCCGGGTCGGACAGGTTGGCCACGATCACGGTGGAATCACGGGTCATCTGCTCGTAAAAACCCGATTCGAGCACCCGCGTCAGACCGTCGCCATAGCCCGTGGGCAGATGGGAAACCCAGGTCGGCAGGTTGACGATGGAGAACGGCAACACATTCCACAGCGTTGAGGCGTAGTGGTCGTTGAAGCTGACGATGTTGTCGGTGGTCGACTCATGGGGTTTGTCGTGCACGCCCAGGGACGACAGGTTGAAGGACGAGCCATCCAGTGCACGGAACACCGGGTCATTCTCGTAGCCGATGTTGAGCACTTTGTCGCCTGCACTCTGGGTGGGCGAGGCGTAGGCCACGTAGTTGGCGTCCTTGTAGAACCCCGCCCACTTGTTGTTGCTCAGGTCGGCCATGCTGTTGACGGCCAGCCCGCCCAGGCTGTGGCCGCTGACCACCACATCCTTGCCGGTCAAGCCGTGCGCACTGGCGTAGTCGGCGACGTTCTTGAGCAAGCCGCCAAAGGCCTCTCCAGCGTAATTCTTCGCGTAATCCTTGGGCCCCAGGGCCGCCAGCAGGTCGCTGACCAGATCGCTGATGGAGTCGCTGATCAGGCTTTCACGAGGCCCTGAGGTACCCCGAAAACCGATGCCGATTTCCAACAGTTTTCCGGCGTCATCGTACTTGCCCAGCACCTCGACCTGGGCCGTGGTGTAGCCCGCCTTTTCGCCAAAGAAGGTGCCTCGCGCATCGACTTTGCCACCGTAACCCAAGGTGCTGGCACTGATGGGCGTCCAACCGGCCTTTTGTACCGCGTCCAGCGCGGCTTTTTCCGAATCCGGGTTCCACGGAATGCCAGGGATCACGCCCTGGGAGTTCGTGCTGCCCAGCAGCGCACCGACCAACGTCGCCGGCAAGCCCAGCCCCAGGCCGTTATGTTGGTAACCCACGGCAAAGCCGTTATCCAGGTTGTGGTAGGAATACAACGTGATCGCCATGGCATCGGCAAACAACGCTTTGGAGCCCTCGGTGCCGAGGTTTTTATAGTCAAAGATACCCATCGGTAGTGCCTCTCTGTTGTTGGACTTGTCGAGAAAGCCAAACCTGCGGGCACCGGTGGCGCCGACACCCGCAAAGGTCGCTAATCCATCAGAACGCCCAGTCCAGGCTCAGGCCCACGCCATGGACTTTTTCTTTGCTGGCCAGCAGGCCGTTGTAGTCGAAATTGACCCGCGCTTCCTTGCTCAACGCGAGGCTGACCCGCGCGCCAACCAACGCCGCGTCACGCACCATCGGCGCACTTTCCACCGTAAACGACGGACCGCTCGAGGCAAATGCCAGGTGTTGCTCCGCGTCGGTGCTGCTGAGGTTGTGCTGCCAGCCGAGGGTGCCGGACACCTCCAGTTGCTGGTGGTCGTTCACGTTGAAGGTTTTCAAGGCACGCATGCCCAGGGTGCTCAGCACCAGGTCGCGGGTGTCATCACGACTTTTCAGCGCCGCAGCATCGCCTTTTTCGGTAAACCCATCGCTGTCCAGGTGCACGTAGGCCAGGTTGGCGAACGGCTCCAGGGCCAACGGTTGCAGGTTGATGCGGTAGGCCGCTTCGGTGAACACCTGGGTGCTGCGCGCATCAACCTTGGCTTTTTGCTTGCCGGAGACGTCGCCGTATTGCAGGTCGCGTTTCACGTCTGCGCGGTGCCAGCTGTAAGTGGCACCACCGCTCAGGCGCCAGGCGCCGATCTCATGCCCGGCATAGGCGCCGAAGTGGTAGCTGTCGACCGAAGCACGGGAATGCGTGCCGCTGCCCATGTTCAGTGACGTGTCGCTGTACCCCGCGACCAGGCCGATGCGCGTGGACTCGTCGAGTGTACCGTCCACCCCGGCGAGCATGCCGCCGATGGACGTGGTGTAGCCGGCGGTATCGCTGCGGCTGTCAGTCTTGCCCCAAGCGCCCAGGGCCTTGACCCACACGTTGCCACGGCTGTCGAGCGTCTCGCTGGAGGCGCCCATCTCGCCATTGCGCAGGCGTTCGCCCACGGCTTCGCGCACATAGCGGCTGTCATTCACCAGAGCGGTTTCAAGGGCCGGGTAGATTTCCCCCGACAGTTGTTGGAAAGCACCTTGTGCCGACGCCGCATCCGGCGCCAACAGCAGGCTTTCATACACCGCGTTGCCGGCGCCCAATTGCTCGGCGGCGGCGGCCACGGCGCGCTGGTTGTCGGTGGCGCCCGCGCTGGCAAAACTGTTGGCGTTGCGCGCCACGTCCAGTTGCACGCCGTTGGCCGCGTAGTTCAGGTTGCCGCCGAGGAACAGGTAGTTGGGCAGCACCGCACCAAAGCTGCCGGTAATCCCGCCAGCGGCTTGCAGGATGTTGTACTGGCGCCCGATCAGGCTTTGCGCCTGTGCGCCACTGAGCAGCGTCGGGCTGTTTTCCAGCGCGAGGGTCACCGTGCCGCCGTTCAAGGTCGCTGTGCCTCCCGCCAAAATGCGGTCGCTGCTGGTGGGCGACAGCTCCACGGCATAGGTCGACCCGGCCTCAAACGTCACATCCCCTGCGACGTTCAAAGTGCCGATGGAGTTGCCCGGTGCCACGGTGCCGCCGTTTTTCGCCAGCAACGAACCGATGCGGCCGGAACCCCCGACTACCCCGCTCTGGCTGACGGTCACCTGCGAAGTGAGCGAGCCATTGATGGCCAGCAGGCCCTGATTGACCATGGTCGGGCCGCTGTAGGTATTGGCGCCGGTGAGTACCAGCGTGCCGATGCCCTGTTTGGTCAGGCCACCGTGCCCGGTGATGTCATTGCTCCACAAGTCCAGCCCGCAATGCACATCGTTGCAGATGCGCTGCGTCGGCTTGCCGGCATCGACCACCGCGCCCACGCCCGGTAAATCCGCGACAAACTGCCCGCTGCCATAGGCGCCGTCGATGCGGAACTCGGCCGGAATGTCCTCGGCCGTGACAAACATCCCCGGGCCATTGATCGCCTTGCCCAGGTTGATCATGCCCCAGCCGTACAACGAGTCGATGCCCGGCGCGCCGAGGTCCGTAGCGGTGGTCTTGAGCAGTGTCGAGATCTGGTCGCCGCTCATGTACGGAAAACGCTCCATCAGTACGGCCGCGCTGCCGGCCACGTGGGGCGCGGCCATGGACGTGCCGTTGAAGTTGGCGTAGTCGCTGGTGAGGTTGTCCAGGTTGGTGCCATTGATTACGGAACTGTAGATCTTGGTGCCGGGCGCCGACACGCAAAAACTCGCCGCATAACCGCAACGTGAGGAGAACGTACTGATCACGTACGGATTGGCACTCGCGGTGTCCGGGTTCTGCTGCAACGCCGCGACGGAGAGCCAGTTGGGTGCGATCTCCGGCACAAAGTACGCCAGCCCGGAAATCGCGTCCGGGTTGTTGCGGTTGTAGTCGTTGCCTGCGGCGAAGATCGTCAGCACGCCGCTGCGGGCCGCATCGATCGCGCCCTGGTAGGCGCCACCGGCAAGGGTTCCGAGGATCGGCCGGATGTTGTTGAACTGTGCCTGCGCTTCGTTGACCGTGAAATTTGGAAACGCTGGGTCGCGCCCGCCCTTGGCGTACTGCTCACCGATGCCGATGCCCCAGCTGTTGTTGATGATCCGCGCGCCGCTGGCGACCAATGCGTCCCAGCCGGCCTTGTACACCGCGCCATCGTTGCCGAGGATGATGCCGTCTTCGGGGCCTGGGTCACCGTTCTCGGCGCTGATGATTTGCGCATCGAAGGCCACGCCGTGCATGGGTCCGCCATCGCGATTGCCCGCTGCAATCCCGCCGACATGGGTGCCGTGGTTGCCCAGCTTGCCGTTGGAACCGAGCGACGGCGTGCCGTCGTAACGAAATGCATCGCCGGCCTTCACCGGAATGTACGGGTCGGTGTACTGACGGATGCCCTCGGTGACAATCGTCACCACCTTGCCGGGGCTGGCGAACTCCGGGTGCTGGGCGTACACCGGCTGGTCAAAGATCCCCAGCTTGACGCCCTTGCCGGTGTAGCCGGCGGCGTACGCGGTATCGGCATGCACGGCGCCCAGGCCCCAGTCGGCCTTGAACTCATTGCTGCGCCAACTGGCGGCATCGCCCAGTTTGCCGGTTTCCACATAGGGTGCGGCCTGGGCGGTTCCCAGGCTTGCCAGGCAACACAGCAACGCACCGTATGGCGCGCTGCGGCTGGCCTTGAGCGGGTAGCCCAAGGCGGTGTGGATGGCGGTAGTTAACCCTGACTTGCGTGTTTTCACGGTGACCTTCCTTAGTTTTTTTATTGCACAGGTGTAAATCGCTTCAGAACTGCCAGTTGAGGCTCAACCCCACCCCCTGGGTTTTCTCGCGTCCGCCCCATTGGCCGCTGTATTCAAGGTTGACCCGAGTGGCCGGGCTCAGCGCCAGGCTGGCCTGCACGCCGACCAGCGCGGCATCGCGCAGCAACGGCGAACTGCGCACGGCAAATGACGGCCCGCCTGCGACAAATGCCAAGTGTTCTTCGGATTCAACAGCGGTGAGGCTGTGTTGCCACCCCAGCGAACCGGAAAGCTGCAACTGCTGGTGGTCATTGAGGGCAACGGTTTTCAGGGCGCGCATGCCAAGGGTGCTGAGCACGGCGTCCCGCTGATCGCTGCCACGTTCCAGGGCCGCGGCTTCACCCTTTTCGTGGAACCCATCACTGTCCAGGTGCACATAGGCCAGGTTGGCGAAGGGCTCCAGTGCCAACGGTTGCAGGTTGATCCGGTAGGCCGCCTCGGTGAACAGTTGCGCGGTGCGCGCCTCCAGCTTGGTTTTTTGTTTGCCACTGACAGCGCCGTAGTGCAGGTCGCGCTTCACGTCACCGCGATGCCAGCTGTAGGCGCCACCGGCACTGACACGCCAATCGCCCAGCTCGCGCCCGGCGTACGCACCGACGTGATAACTGTCGATGGACGCCGAGGAATGCGTGCCGCTGCCCATATTCAATGAGCTGTCGCTGTAACCGGCGACCAGGCCCACACGCGTTTGCTCGTCCAGCGCGCCATCGACGCCGCCCAACAGACCACCGAGGGATGTGGTGGAACCCGCCGTCTCGCTGCGGCTGTCGGTCTTGCCCCAGGCGCCGAGTGCCTTGAGCCACAGGTTGCTTTCAGCGGCGACCGGCACCTGGCGCAAACGCTCGCCCACCGCGTCGCGCAGTTGCAGGCTGTCGTTGATGAGCATGGCGCCGATCGCCGGGTAGATTTCACCAGACAACTGCTGCAAGCCTTGTTGCGCGACCGCAACGGAGTCCGACTGCAGCAGGCTTTCGTACACTGGGTTGCCCGCGCCCAATTGCTCGGCAGCCGCGGCTACGTTGCGTTGGTTGCGCGTCGCCGCGACGCTGGCGAAGGTGGCGTCATTGCGGACCACGTCCAACTGCACGCTGTCGGTGGCATAAGCGAGGGTGCCGCCAAGGAATAGATAGTCGGGCAACACCTGGCCAAACTGACCCTGGATGCCGCCAGCCGCCTGGAGGATGCTGTACTGGCGACCGATAAGGCTTTGTGCCTGTGCGCCGCTGAGCAGGGTCGGGCTGTTTTCCAGCGCCAGGGTGACGTTGCCGCCGCCCAGGATCGCCTTGCCGCCGGCGACGATACGGTCGCTGCTGGTAGGCGTAAGTTCCACCGCATACGTCGAACCTGCCCCCAGGTTCACGTCGCCCGCCACCTGCAAAGTGCCTACGGAATTGCCCGGCGCCACACGGCCGCCCTGGTTGACCGACAGCGCGGCAATCCGCCCGGAACCGCCCAGGGTGCCGCTGCTGTTGACGGTCACCGCAGACGTCAGCGACCCGTTCACCGCCAGCAGCCCGCCGTTGACAGTGGTCGCCCCGCGATAGGTGCTGGCGCCACTGAGTACCAGCGTACCTGCGCCGGACTTGATCAGGCTGCCTTCATAGATCCGCGTCGCGGCCGCCTGATCGCGTGCCGTGCCGATGGCGTAGTCCGTCTGGTCCTGCTGGCTGGCGCCGGCGCCCACGCCGTTTTGCCAGCCCTTGTCGATCAGGGTCTGCTGCCAGGCGCCGTGCTCGGCAGTGTCTTCGGCCTGGCGCTGCAGCAAGGCCTGGTCGGACATGCCGTTACTCCAGACATCGCCCTGCCCGGCCGCGAGGCTGACGTTCATCGGTCCGAGTAACTGCCCCGGTCCGTGCATCGCCCGTCCCAGTTCCGGTACGCCCCAGCCTACGCTGGTGGTGGGCGCCTGGGTGATGGAACCATCAAGCTGCGTGGCGGTGGTCAACAACACCTGCAATGCCTGCTCGTTGGTCATATAGGGGTAGCGCTCCATCACCAGTGCCAACGCGCCGGTCGCATGGGGCGCCGACATCGAGGTGCCGGATTTCACGCCGTAGCCGCCATCGGGAATGGTGCTGTTGACCAGCGCGCCCGGGGTGGAAATGCACCAGTATTTGGCAATGCCGCACTGGTTGTATTTCTGGTTGTTGGCCTTGTCCAGCCCCGACACCGCCAGCCAGTGCCCTTCCAATTCCGGCTGGAAATACGGCAACGCCGAGCGCACGCTGGCATTCGCGTAACCACTGTTGCCGGCGCTGAAGACATTGATCACACCGGCCTTGGCCACGTCCGCCGCCGCATCCAGCCAGGTGCCCTGGTTGTAGTGCTGGGCGTAGGCCGCATGCAGGTCGCCGAGGGTCCGGTAACTGACGTCCTTGGGCTGGCTGCCCCAGCTGTTGTTGATCGCCCGCACACCGGAGTCCACCAAGGCGCTGTACACCGCCTTGAAGTATTTGGGGTCGGGCGTCGGGCCAAACAGGAAGCTGTCGTTGGCGTTGGTATTGCCCACGTAGAGTTGCGCGTTGTACGCCACGCCGTGCATGCCCACGCCGTCGCGGGCGGCGCCCATGGTGCCGGTGACATGGGTGCCGTGGGAGTCATTGTTGGGGTTCAGCGCACCGGTGGTGCTGAAGGGACGGCCATCCACGTAGCTGCCGCTGGCGGTGACGGCGTGATAGCGGTCTTTGGAGGCTTCCGGGTGGTTGGGATCGAAGCCTGAGTCCAGCGCACCGATCTTTACCCCGCTGCCGGTGATGCCGGCGGCGTAGGCTTCATCGGCCTTCATGCGCCCCAATCCCCAGTCACTCTGGAATTCGGCGGAACGCCAACTGGCGGCGTTCCCCGGTTGACCGGTCTCGGTATAAGCCGCCTGCGCCGCAACGGACAACAGCAGCAAGGAACCGGCGGTAAAGGGTTTGAAACGGGGCGAATCGGTGATCATCGAAACCATCCTTATTGTTGTTATGGCGGCTTATTTCATGGGGCCAAAGGCCTCATCGACTTTTGCCAGGTCGGTGTCCCGCAGGTTGCCGGCGTAGTAATGCAACTTGGTCCAGGCCATCAGGTAGTCGTAGCGCGCTTGCGCGAGGTCGCGGCGGGTGCTGTAGAGCTGCTGCTCGGCGTTGAGTGCATCGAGGTTGACCCGCTCGCCGCCGAGGATGCTCTGCTTTGTCGACACCACCAGCGCCTCGGCCGATACCAGCGCCTTCTGGTACGCACGCAGCTTGCTCACCCCCGAGAGGCAGGCACTGAACTGCCGGCGCAGTTCGATCAGGGTTTCGCGGGTCTTGCCCTCCAGTTCGTACTCGGCCTGCTCCATGGCACGGCTGGCCTGGCGGGTGGATGCGGAGATGCCGCCACCGGCATACAGCGGCACGCTCACTTCAACGCCGATGGTGTTGGTGTCGTAGCGCTGGTTGTAGGTGTTGCCGCTGTCGGATTCCTGCTGACGGGAACTGGCATAGGCCGTGACCTTGGGCAAATGCCCGGCGCGGTTGCGCTCCACTTCAAAGCGCGCCACTTCCAGGGCCTGGCGCTGCGAGGCCAGCGTGGGGTTGTTGCTGATCGCCAGTTCGTGCCAGGTGTCGTAGTTGGCCGGGGTCAGGGTGAAGGCGGCAAAGCCCTGGTTCAGCGGGGCCAGGTCGTGGATGTTGACGCTTTGCACGCCGATCAGTGCGCCCAGCTCCCGCAGGGACGCGTCCTGTTCATCCAAGGCCTGGATCTCTTCGGCGGTGGCCAATTCGTAACGGGATTCGGCTTCCAGAATATCCGTACGAGTGCCCTCGCCTTGCTGGAACAGATGCTGGTTCTGCTGGAACTGCTGCTCGAACGCCTTCTTCTTTGCGCGAGCAATGTCGATCTGGTCCTGGGCGAACAATGCCTGGGTGTAATACGTCAGCACCCGCACCAGCAGTGCCTGGCTCTTGTCGCGAAAGCTTTCATCGGCAAACAGCGCCTGGGCCACGCCTTTGCGGTAGTTGGCGTAGGCCTCATAGTCGAACAGCGGCTGTTGCAGGCTGAAGGTGGAGCCATAGCTGTTGTAGTTGCGGTCGTCGCGATAGCTACCGCCGCGCCCATCGGGCAAGTGGGCCTCGGAATTGTTGCGCCCCTTGTTGTAGTTGTACGACAGCCTGGGCAGCAGGCCGGCGCGGCCGATGGCGCGGTTTTCCAGGCCCGCGTCGCGCTCCTTGATGGCGCCGAGGAAGACCGGATCGTTACGCAAAGCCTGCTCGTACACATCGAACGGCCCCATGGCGGCCTGGGCACTCGCGCAGGTCAACAGCAAGGCGATAAACACAGGTTTCATGTCTATTCCTCGGTCAACGCGGAGCCGGCGCGATCCAGCAGCGGCTTGAACAGGTAATTGAGCAGCGAGCGCTCGCCGGTGCGCACGAACATCTCGGCGGGCATGCCCGGCTTGATTACCAGCCCGTGAAGTTTTTCCAGCGCCGCTTCACTGACCGTAGTGCGCAGCACGTAGTAGGCCGCGCCGGTTTTTTCATCGAGCATCTGGTCGGCGGAAATCAGGCTGACCTCCCCCGGCACACGCGGTGTGCGGCTTTGGTTGAAGGCGGTGAACAAGATGTCGACCGGCAAGTGCGTGCCGACCTTGTCGACCAAATGCACCGGCAAACGCCCCTCCACTTCCAGGCGCGTGTCTTGGGGCACGATCTCCAGCAGGGTTTCACCCGCGCGGACCACGGCGCCCTCGGTGTGCACGCTGAGATTGACCGCAATGCCATCCGCCGGGGCGTTGATTTCGCTGTGTTGCAGGTCGAACCCGGCCGAGGTGAGTTGCTGCTCCAGAGTCAGGCTGCGCAGCTGTGCGTCGGCCAATTGGCTGCGCACTTCCTTCTGGTATTCCTCACTGTGCTGTTGCAGTTTCAGCCGTGATTCAAGGATGCCCTGTTCGACACGGCCACTTTCGCCGGTGTTTTGCGCCAGGTCCTGTTGCACCTGGGACAACTGCCGTTGGTAGTCCATCAGCCGGTTGCGCGGGATGTAGCCGTTGTCGGCCAAGGGTTGCAGGTTGCTGAGTTGATCACGCAGGGACTGGGCCTGGGCGGTCAAGTCGCTGCGGGCGCGGCGCATGCCGCCCAACTGCGCAGAGGCACCGTCGATATTGGCGCGGATTCCGGACTGTTCGCGGGCAAAGGCTTCGCGACGGCTGCTGAACAATTGGCGCTGGCCTTCCAGCACCAGTGTCAGGGCCGGGTCGGGATTGGCGCTGAGTTCGGAGGGAAAGGTGATGCTGGCCTGGTTGTCACGCTCGCTCTGCCAGCGCGCCACGCTGGCCCAGGCCATGCGGTATTGGGCTTGCAGGGATTGCACGTCGGCCTGGTGCTGGGTCTGGTCGAGGCGGAACAACGGCTGGCCTTGTTTTACAAGCTCGCCCTCCTTCACCAGAATCCGGCTGACCACGCCGGGGCTGAGGGTTTGCACCGCCTTGCGCTTGCCCGACACCACCACCGTGCCTTGTACGGGAATGCCCTGGTCCAATGGCGCCAGGCTGGCCCACAGGAAGAAGCCGCCAGCACCGACCACCGTCAGCAACCAGCCCATGCGAGCGAAAAAATTGGCGTCGTGTTCTTTGAAGCGGGGTTCAACAGTGATGCTGCTCATGCGCCTGGATTCCTTCCGGCCTGGTACTGACGACTGAAACTCACGCCCGGTTTTTCCTTGGGAGCTTCCTGCTGACCGGACAACGCCCGCAGCACTTCCTGGCTCGGCCCGAATGCCTGCAGATGCCCTTCGCTGAGCACCAGCAGCTTGTCGGCCTGGGCCAGCGCCGACGAACGATGGGTGACCAACACCACACTGCTGCCCTGGGCTTTCATCCGCACGATGGCACTGGCCAGGGCGGCTTCGCCGACGGTGTCGAGATTGGAATTGGGCTCATCCAGCACGATCAGGCGCGGCCCGCCGTACAGAGCCCGGGCCAACGCTACCCGCTGTTTCTGGCCGCCGGACAGGCCGCCGCCGTTGTCACCCAGCACCGTGTCGTAGCCCTGGGGCAAGCGCAGGATCAGTTCATGCACGCCAGCCTGCTGCGCGGCCTGCACCACCTGCTCAGGGTCGGCCTCGCGAAAGCGGGCGATGTTGTCGGCAATGCTGCCGCTGAACAGCTCGATGTCCTGGGGCAGATAGCCAATGTGGGGGCCGAGGTCGTCGCGGTCCCAGCGATGAATGTCCGCGCCATCCAGGCGCACCGTTCCCGCCAGCGTCGGCCAGACGCCCACCAGCACACGGGCCAGGGTGGATTTACCGGAGCCCGATGCGCCGAGCACACCGAGCACTTCACCCGCGCCCAGGTTGAAACTGACCTGATGCAAGGTCGCCACCCGCCGCCCCGGCGGGCCTGCACTGACCTGTTCGAAGCTGACCTGGCCTTTGGGCGCCGGCAGCTTCATCTGCTCCACCTCCGGGGGAAATTCGCGCAACAGATCATCCAGCCGCTGGTAGGCCAGCTTGGCCGAACTCCATTGCTTCCATACGGCGATTAACTGGTCGATGGGGCTGAGCACCCGGCCCATCAGAATGGAACCGGCGATCATCATCCCGGCGGTCATATCGCCTTTGATCACCAGCAACGCCCCCAGCCCCAGCACCAGCGATTGCAGGCACAGGCGCAGGGATTTGCTCAAAGAAGTCACCACCGAGCCGGTGTCACTGGCCTGATTCTGCAAGCCCAGGAACTGTGAATGCACCGCAAACCAGCGCTGGCGCAGCGCACCAAGCATGCCCATGGCCTGGATGGTCTCGGCATTGTGCAAGTGGCTGGTGGCCAGTTGCGTGGATTGCTGGGAATAACCACTGGCTTCGCCCAACGGCTTTTTAGTCAGGTATTCATTCAGGCATGCGAGACCGATCAACAGCACCGCGCCCGCGGTGGCCAGCACACCGAGCCACACGTTGAACAGGAAGATCACAAACAGATAAATGGGAAACCACGGCGCGTCGAAAAACGCGAACAACGCAGGCCCCGTGATGAATTGGCGAATATGGGTCAAATCGCCCAAGGACTGCCCGGCATGCCCCTGCCCGCGTTGCAGGTTGCGTTCAAACGCGGCCTTGTACACGCGCAAGTTGAAACGCCGCTCCAACTGGCTGCCGATGCGGATCACGATAAAACTGCGGATCACTTCAAGCGTGCCAATAAACGCAAAGAAGCCCACCACCATCAGCGTCAACATCACCAGGGTAGTTTCATTCTGGGAGGACAGCACGCGGTCATACACTTGCAGCATGTAAATCGACGGCACCAGCATCAGCAGGTTAATCAATGCCGTGAAACAGCCAACACTGATCAAAATACTTTTGTATTCACCCAGCGCCTTGAATAACGGCGCGACGGCATGGGACTTTGCCATGGTTTCTGATCTTCCTTGAAACAAATTGCGCGCAATAGTTGCCCCAGCCCCGAACAACGGAGCGGTCAACTAATAAATTCAGTTATAAACTTATAACGACAACTAAGGCGTGCGTTGCAATACAACTTCCAGGCCCGTAGGCGTGCGGCCTTTATACTCGCCCGGCTGCTCTCGGTTGAGATGGGTTATCCCGCTGCCTTCGGCATTCATCAGCCAGATACCGTCCGGTGTAGGTGTCCAGGTCAGGGGTTTCTCACCGAGCCATTGCGTGACACACGCGAGGTCGCCGTCCAAGGCATTCGCCTGCTCCAGCAGGTCAAGTGCGCACACCTGATCCTGTTGATGCAATTGCCAGTGACCCGCCAACTGTGCGGTGGTGGGTAATACAAGACTGCTCGCCATGACGTGGGCTCCTGCCGACACGAACATCACCTGCAACGCGCGGGTGATCACTGTGATAAAACACTGCATCTTCACGCTCCATCGGTAAAGCGCGGCGCCGAAACGCCGCGCCCGTGCATTACGCCACGATGTCGCTGACGGCTGCCTGGCCGACGGTGGTGACGAGGAAGTCCGCCACGCCGTGCCCGGAGAAGTCCACTGCCAAGGTGCCCAGGTTGGTGCCTGCGGCGTAGGTCAGCACAGCATCGCCGGCATGCCCGGTGAAGGCATTGACGAAGGTCAGGCCTGCACCCTTGGTAATGCCCGACAGGTCGATCTTGTCCGAACCCGAGGTAAAGTCAAAGATCTTGTCCGCAGCGCCCGGCTTGGAATCGGAACTGGCACCGAACACAAAGGTGTCGTTGCCCGCGCCGCCCCACAGCTGATCCGCACCGCCGCCACCGTAGATGAGGTCGTTGCCGGCCCCACCCTTGATCACGTTGGCTGCGTTGTTACCAATGATCAGGTCATTGCCCGAGCCACCGAAGGCATTCTCGACAGTTACGCCCTTGGCAATGGACACGTTGCCCACCAGGCCGCCAACGTCGGAGAACGACGTTTCATTGAGGTTGATCTTCTGGTTCTGGGTGAATCCGGAGAAGTCCAGGGTGTCATTGCCACCACCGTCCCACACCGAGAACACCAGCTTGTCGGCGTTCGAAGTGGCGCTGAGGAAATCACGCCCGGTGTTGGAGTTGAAGCCGTAGGTGGTGTCGCCGGCGCGGGTGTTGTAGTTGGCGCCGTAGAGCTTCTGGATCGCAGCTATGTCGTCGATCAGCGGGCCGGACGCGTAAGCCTCGACGCCGCCCTTGCTGAAGTTCTGGTTGGTGTTGCTCTCGCTCCAGTAACTCATGACGCTGTAGCCACGCGTGTCCTGTCCATAGTCCGCGTCTTTGTAGGAAGGGTTGCCGGTCCCGGCGTTGTAGTCGCCAGGGTGGTCCAGGCCCAGGGTATGCCCGATTTCGTGGGTCAGGGTCTGCCGGCCGTAGTTGTTCAGGTCCGGCGTCTTGTTCGGCGTGTAGCTGCTGTTGGTCAGGTACCATGAGGTGCCGTCCAGGCCACTCTGGTGGTACTTGTCGTTGGTGCCCGGCAGGTAGGCAAACGCGGCCGCGCCGTCCTGGCCCCCGCTGTAGTTGCCGAAGGTCATGTGGAAGTCACCGCCCGAGGCTTTCTCGGTGAAGGTCACATTGGCCACATCCGCCCAGGATTGCATGGCCAGTACGGCCTGTGCTTTCTGCTGGGTGTTGAACTGGCTGAACCCGGT
This sequence comes from Pseudomonas sp. NS1(2017), assembly GCF_002269425.1. Lineage (NCBI taxonomy): Bacteria > Pseudomonadati > Pseudomonadota > Gammaproteobacteria > Pseudomonadales > Pseudomonadaceae > Pseudomonas > Pseudomonas sp. NS1(2017). Next base: position 4,699,643 of record NZ_CP022960.1, on the reverse strand, counting down.
GATGCCATGTTTGTTCATGGTTGCCGAGGACGCCGAGGTGAGGAAGGTGTAGGTCAGATCGATCTTGCCGTTGCCATCCAGGTCACGATAGGCCGCATTTTCACGCAACAGGTGGTCAGCCGCCTGGTCCACGGAAAACGAGGGTTTACCGTTGACCGTGAGGTTGCCGCCACGGTCATACAGATGGCTGAAGCTATCGATTTGCGAGTAAGCGGTACTGGCTTGCGCCGCCGACACGATAGCCTTGTCTTTAACTTTTGACATAAACGTACTTCCTTGTTTGCAAGTGCATCAGTCTTTGTTCGATAGGAACCTCGCGGGCGAGATCGTCCTATCACTCGCCTCTTTTGAAGGCGTAAGAAAACTGACACAGCTTGAAATCTTTCGTCTACATCTTTTCCTGCACTATAAGCGTGCAAATAAACAACTGAAACAAGTTCAGTGCCGTATTTATTGGCCGGCATTGGCTTTCGCCCAGCAAAAAGGCTGCGCGATTATTTAAATATTAAATAGGACTAACGCCGCTCAAGTTGAGCGGCGCGGTTAATTAATGGATCCAATATATTGGCAGGGTGTCATTGGCAACATTAAACAGCCACTACTTGTATTAATAACTTCGCTTGCCCCCTATTGCCGGGACACACTCCAGCCAGTCTTGCGCAATACCTCCAGCACTGTTTCGCCCTTAAGGCCGGGTACCAGAACGCCGTGGTCAGTGAGCATGTCCTCTCCCGCCAGGATGGCATTGATGATCGCCTCTTCCACCGCTTCCGCCGCCGCGCTGAACAGCGGCGAAATGTGGTCGTTGTTGACCATCTGCAACGCACTGCTGAACGGCAGGCCCTTGCGTCCATAATCCGCTGGCGGCAGATTCTGGTTACCCGTGGCAAAGGCCAGGAACAGGTCACCACTGGAGTCCTCGGTGCCGCCACCGGTACGTGCAATGCCGATGGACGCACGTTGCGCCAGGCGTTGGCATTGGTGCGGCAACAGCGGTGCGTCCGTGGCCAGGATTACCACGATCGAACCCATGCCCGGCGTGCCTTGCTCGGCGAACGGTGAAGGAATCTCCATCAACTGGCGCCCCACCGGGTAGCCATCCACCCGCAGCTCCTGGCGTTTGCCATGGTTGGCCTGCACCAACACGCCGACGGTCCAGCCGCCCTGCTCGGCCGGCAGGCGCCGCGAGGCCGTGCCGATGCCACCCTTGAACTCATGGCAGATCATGCCGGTGCCACCGCCGACCGCGCCTTCCTGCACCGGGCCGGTTTCGGCGTTATCCACGGCTTCGCGCACATGCTCGGGGCCGACATGCTGGCCCCAGATGTCATTGAGCAGGCCGTCATAGGTTTCCATCACCACCGGCATGCACCAGTACACCGCCGGGTCCGCCAGGCGCTCGCGCTCCAGGGCGATCAGGCTGTCGCGCACAATGCCGATGCTGTGGGTGTTGGTGATGGCCAGCGGCGTGGTCAACAGCCCTGCTTCGTTGATCCACTCAAGGCCAGTGGCGTCGCCATTGCCATTGAGCACGTGGTAGCCGGCGAAGCACGGTTGCTGGCGGGCTTCTCCGGCGCGTGGCTGGATGACGCTGACGCCGGTACGCACGTGTTTGCCGTCGATAAGCGTCTTGATCGTGCTGTGCCCGACCCGAACACCGGGCACATCGGTGATGGCGTTCCACTCACCGGGCGTACCCAGCCCCAACGTGATGCCCAATTGACGTGCGCGCATAACCACTCCTTACAATTTCTGGAAGACCGGACTCAACCGGCCACTGATGCAATACAGAATCACCGACAGGGCCAGCAAGCCGATGATGATCATGATGTCGCGGATCGAAGCCGCCGCCACCAGCGTGACCAACAGATAACCCGCGCCCAGTACCGCAACCAACGCCGGCAGCGGCCACAGCGGCATGCGATAGGGATGCTCGCGATCACGCAGCAGCACCCGGCTCATCAACGCACTCAACGCCACCACCAGGTACACCAACATGATCAGCAACACGCTGAACGAGGTCAGGTCGGCCAGGTTGGAGCTGAAACTCAACAGCGCCGAAGGAATCGCCAGGAACAGCGTAGCCAACCAGGGCGAATCCCAGCGTGGGTGAATACGCGTAAACAGTTTGTTGATGCTTGGTGTCCACAGCGCATCACGGCCGCTGCTGAACACCACGCGGCCGATCTGGATCACGATCGCGACAATCGCATTGAATACCGACAGGAAGATTCCGGCGCTGACCAAGCGCGACAGGGTTTCATTGCCATGGCTGGTCAACAGATAACCGATGGGGTCCGGGCTGCTGATCATCTCACTGAGCGATGGCGCACCGATCAACAATGCCGTGATCGGCACCAGTTCGATGATTACCACCAGCCCCAGGGACCACAGCACCGCCTTGTGCACGCCTTTGCCGCCGCATTTCATGTCTTCGGCCAGCAACACGGCTGGGCCATAGCCGTTGTAGGAAAACAGGCCGATGCCCACCGCGCCGATCACCAGGGCCCAGGGTGCCAGGTGCAGCACGCCGTTTTCGACGATCTGCGGCTGGAACAGCACGCTGGCCGGCTGTACCGGATTGCCGAAGCCGATCACTACGATCACCAGTAACGCCGCCACCTCAAGCAGCAGGCAGGTGCCGGTGATCCAGGCATTCAGCTTGATATTGAGAATGCCCAAGGCGTAACTGCACACCACAATCACCAACGCGACGGTCTGGGAATCGAACTTCGTGCCAAGGGCGTTATTCAGATAGGTTGCCGCGCCCGTGGCGAGAACTGGCGGGATAAACAGCAACATCACCAGCACGGTCAAGAACGTCGCATAGCCCGCCATGCCACCAAATACGCGCTTGGCGTAAACATATTCGCCCCCAGCGCTGTTGTGGGCGCGGCCCAGTTCGGCGTAGCAGAAGGCAAACATCAACGCGAGCAAACCCGCCATCACAAACGCCAGGAACACGCCGCTACCGGCCTGTTGGATGGCAAAGGGCGCGATCACAAATACGGAACTGGCCGGCGTCACCGCCGACACGGTAATGGCGACCACATCGAAGACACTCAAGGTGGGTTTCAGCACGCCGTCGGGCGTGGGGGAAGTGCTCATATCGTTATCCTCTGTCGTTGTTCTTGGTGTGAGGCAGAAACGAAAAATCTGATCATCGCGGGATATGTTTCTCGCTGAATGATGAGGACAATAAACACGACATTCATGCCAGCCAATTCCCCTATTGGCGTACTCCCCTTGACGCCACCCGGTAAAAGCCGAACCCTGGGCCGATCTTTTGCGGTGGGAGCCTGTCATATGAGCCTGTTTCGAGAAGTCGGCATGCACGCCGGCCTGGGCCGCACCGTCGCGCACATCGGCACCGAGCGTTTCTGGAAACAGCTGGTGTTGTTGTTGCATCAGTGCCTGCCGTTCGATAACGCCCTGGCGATCTTCTACCCATTGGAGGGGCCGCCCCAGGCCCTGGAAGAATACGACGCCCAGCCCAGCAGCAAACCGGCGTCGATGCTGGTGTACCTCAACGGGCTGTATTTGCTCGACCCGTTTTTCCAGGCCTGTCGCGAGGGTTATGCCAGCGGCGTGTACCGCCTGGAGGAAGTGGCGCCGGATCATTTTCGCCAGAGTGAGTACTTCCTCAATTACTTCCACGAAAACGTGCTGGAGGATGAGGTGCAGTTCATTCTGCAAGTGCCGGGCGCGGGGACGTTGTCACTGTCGTTGGGGATGCAACGGCGCTTCAGCGTTGAAGAGACTGGGCTGATGACCCTGCTGGCGGCCTGGGTGTTGCCGTTGATGCAACAGCATTGGCAGCAGACTACACAACGTGCGGCACCGGCCATGGATAGCCAGATCCGCGATGCGTTGAGTCATTTCGGCAGCGGCGTGCTGTCGGAGCGTGAGCTGGAAATCGCCCGCTTGGTATTGCGCGGATTTTCGTCCAAGGCGATGGCTGAGCGTCTGAAGATCTCGCCGGACACAGTGAAGGTGCACCGGCGACATTTGTACGCGAAGCTGGATATCTCGTCACAGCCGGAGCTGTTTTCGTTGTTTATCCAGTCGCTGGGGCATGACCTGGAAAATCCATGAGCCTGAGGTTGTACTCGGTTTAAATGTGGGAGCGGGCTTGCCCACTCCCACGGGGGGCGTGCGTCGCACTTACTTACCGGTGCGAATGGTGTTCCACACGCGCGTACGCACCCGGTCGATATTCAACGGCATCGCTTCCAGCGCGAACAACTTGCCCATCATTTCCGGGTTCGGATAGACCTTGGTATCCGCCTTGATCGCTGGCTCCACCAGGCTGTCGGCGGCTTGGTTACCGTTTGCGTAATGCACATAGTTGGTGATACTGGCCATTACTTCCGGGCGCAACAGGTAGTTCATGAACGCATACCCGGCTTTTTCATCCGGGGCATCGGCCGGCATGGCGACCATGTCGAACCAGATCGCGGCGCCTTCCTTCGGAATGTTGTAGCCGATGTTCACGCCGTTTTTGGCTTCCTTGGCACGGCTTTCGGCCTGCAGGATGTCGCCGGAGAAGCCCACCGCCACGCAGATATCGCCGTTGGCCAGGTCGGCGGTGTATTTCGAGGAGTGGAAGTACGCGACGTAAGGGCGGACTTTCATCAGCAAGTCTTCAGCCTTCTTGTAGTCCTCAGGCTTCTTGCTGTGGTGCGGCAGGCCCAGGTAATTGAGTGCCGCCGGCAGCAGCTCCGGGCCGTTGTCCAGAATCGCCACGCCGCATTTCTGCAGCTTGGCCATGTTCTCCGGCTTGAAGATCAGGTCCCAGGAATCCACCGGTGCGTTGTCGCCCAGTACCGCCTTGACCTTGTCGATGTTGTAGCCGATGCCGGTGCTGCCCCACAGGTACGGGAAACCGTGGGCATTGCCCGGATCGTTGTTTTCCAGGGCCTTGAGCAGCACCGGGTTGAGGTTCTTCCAGTTGGGCAACTGACTTTTGTCGAGCTTCTTCAGCGCGCCACCCTGGATCTGCCGGGCCATGAAGTGGTTGGACGGAAACACCACGTCATAACCGGATTTACCGGTCATCAACTTGCCGTCGAGGGTTTCGTTGCTGTCGTACACGTCGTAGGTGAAACCAATGCCGGTTTCTTTCTGGAAGTTCTTGGTGGTGTCCGGCGCAATGTAGTCCGACCAGTTATAGATTTTCACCGTCTCGGCAGCCTGGCTGATAGAGGCCACCAACATCAAGGGCAACAGGGCAATGGCTTTCATGGTTCGATTTCCTGGCGGTTTTAGGGCTGTTTTTATGGCAGGCGATCAAGGATCAAAGCGTTACAGGATCAATACGTAGGTCTTGCGCACGGTTTCCTGGATGTCCCAGATGCCGGTGCTGTTGGCCGGCAACATCAGTGCGTCACCGGCTTGGATGTGGACGATTTCACCGTTGTCAGGGGTGAAGGTGCAGCGGCCCTGGATAAAGTGGCAAAACTCCTGGGATTTGATCTGCCGACGCCAGACACCTGGGGTGCACTCCCAGATGCCGGTTTCGACGCCATCGTTGCGTTCGACGCTGAGGGTCGAGGCCACGGCGATGGGCTCACCCAGCGGCACGGCGACGGGCGACGAGTCCGGCAGGTGGGCGTTCAGCGTGTCTTTGAATTGCGTGATGCTCATGGGGTTTTCCCGTGTGAGTGAAACGACTTAGTGCATGAAACCTTCCATGAACCCGGCCACGCCGGTCGCCAACTTGCGGCGCCAAGGGGCGGTATTGGGGTTGGCCAACACCTGGTCTTCATGGACGAAACTGCGAATGATCGCGTTGTAGCCCAGCCAGCGGCAGGGTTCGGGCTCCCAGGGCTTGAGCGCGTCCAGGCCGCGCTCGCGGATCACCCAGGGTTGATGGGTCAACGGCGTGTCGCGGCCCAGGATCAGGTCGGCCAGGGTACGGCCACCCAGGTTGGTGGCGCCCACGCCCTCCCCGCCATAACCACCGGACAGAGCGATGCCGGTCTTGTGGTCACACAGCATGTGCGGTCGGAAACTGCGCGACATGCCCAGGTTGCCGCCCCATGAATGGGTAATCTTCACGTGCTTGATCTGTGGGAAAAGCTCACCGAACAGGTAGCGACGCAGCTCCACTTCGCTGTCGGTCAGATCGAAGTTGTGGCGCAGTTTCCCGGCGAACTGGTAGCCACCACGGGCGCCGAACACCAGGCGGTTGTCCGCCGACCGCTGGCCGTAGGTCACCTGGCGACTGCTTTCGCCAAAGGCTTGGCCATGGCTCAGGCCGATTTCATCCCAGGTGCTGGCCGGCAACGGCTCGGTGGCCACGATCAGGCTTTGCACCGGCAGTTGATAACGGCCCAAAGGCGGCAAGGTGTTGGCGTAGCCCTCCACTGCCGGCACCACCCAGGCTGCACGGACGCCGGCCTTCGCCGTGCGCAGGCCGCCGGATTGCCACTGAGTCACGGGGCTGTTTTCGTAAATCTTCACGCCCATGCTTTCCACCACCCGCGCCAGGCCGCGCACCAACTTGGCAGGGTTGATGGTCGCCACGTGCGGCGCATAGATACCGCCATAAGGCTTGGCGATACGAATCTGTTCGGCCAGTTGCTGCGGGCTGAGCCAGCGATAGTCGGCTTCGGTCAGGCCCTGGGCGTAGAGTTTGTCCAGGTAGCGACGCAGGCTGCCCTCCTGCTCGGGGTAACGCGCGGCGCAGTACAGCGCGCCGCCCTTGCGGTAGTCGCAGTCGATGCCTTCACGCGCCAGCACTTGGGCCACTTCATCGGGAATGGCGTGCAGCAGATCAAACGAGGCGCGCCGTTGTTCGGGGTTCAGGCCGGCCAACAGGCGGTCCTCGCCCAGCAGATTGCCCATCAGCCAGCCGCCGTTGCGGCCGGAGGCGCCGAAGCCGGCGGTTTGCGCTTCGATGATCGCGATGTTCAGTTCGGGCGCCTGGCGCTTCAGGTAATACGCGGTCCACAGCCCGGTATAACCGGCGCCGATGATAGCCACGTTGACGTCCAGGTCATGTTCCAGCGACGGCCGCGCATGCAGCGGGTCATCCAACTGGTCCATCCATAAGCTGATGTTGCGCCATGCCGGCATGCCGGGTTCCCCTACCTCGTTTTGATAGGGTGGATCCTAGAGCGCAGTGTCAGGGGCTGTCTTGCGCGCGTGCACGCAGGGAAATTTGTTTGACGTAGGCCTTGGGTGACTGTCCTGTGTGCTGGCGAAACGCACTGTAGAACGCCGAGAGCGAATTGAAACCGGCGGCAAATGCCAAGTCGTCGACCTTTATCGGCGGCAAGGCCTTGTCCAGCGCGGCCAGCAAGTGGTGAAGCCTGGCCTGGTTGACATAGCGATAGAAGCTTTGCCCCAGCACCTGGTTCAGTAAATAGGAAATCTGATTGCGACTGTAGCCACACTCCTTGGCCACCCGCTGCAAGTCCAGCTCCGGGTCCAGGTAAGGCTGCTTGCGTTCGAAATACTGCTGCAGGTCATTGGCCATATGCCCCAATTGCTGGGGCGACAAGCCTAAACGGCTAACCGAAGGCCGCGCAGCCTGGACGGGTTGCTCGTGCACCAGGGAGGCGTATTCATTGACCCGCCAAATCAGCCCGTCGCGTACCGTGATGGCTTCGCTGGTGCGAAATGACACCAAACCGTGGCCGCCACGCAAGGTGATGCGGTACTGGATGAAGGCCGTATCGCCATCGGCGCGGATGCGATCGCTGTGTTCAATGGCTTCATCGGCCTCGCGCGGCATGCTGGCTTGCAGGTAATCACGCAGCTCGGCGTAACCGACGACACGGTTCTGGAAAAAATCGTGGTACTGGATGTCCGGATGGTAGTAGGACATTACGCCCTCCAGGTCCCGATGGCGCCAACACAGGTGGTGGCGCAGCACCAACTCGCGGGTGGCGTGGGATTGCTGGGGCTCATCGTCTTGGGCGATGTCGGGCATGGAGGGCTCTGCGGCGGGTAAACCTTGGAGATTGCCGAATTTTATCGTGGTCTTCAATGGCGAATTGGCACTTCTGACTAATGGCCTATTGCCCAACCTTTAGTAGGACATGACCTACATCAAACTTATGAAAGACAACCGCCGAACGGGGCTCAAAAAGTCACCTTGCCTTTGCGAACGGATGCTATTTTTAAGCTCTTCGACGCCATGACCAGTGAAGGTCTTGGCCCCTGCCGCGAGCTAAAGGAAGCGCTCAATGAACAAGGTGGGCAACATGAACAAAGTGACGTTCCCCAACGCCTGCCAGCTGATGCGCTGGCATTTTCACCCGATGGGTTTCGAGGGCAGCATGGATGCGCCTGGCAGTATGATCGCCCGATTGTTCGACCGAGCCAGTGGCGAAACGCTGATCGCCATCGCCGGCATTCCCTGCGCTACCGTGATGAATGCCGCCGATGTGGAGCGCATTATTGAGGCGGTAGAGGATGAGCTGGAGTCGTTTGTGCCACCGGTGTCACTAAGGGCCTGACCCAAACCCATCAAGCAATGAGTTTTCAATGTGGGAGCCCGCTCCCACATTGGGTCCGGCGCGCCTTCAACTGCGTTGATCATCAAAGAAGGCTTTCTTGCCATCCACCCGCTCCGACGCTTTCGGCACATTCAGGGCCTGACCTTCGGGCTTTTCCACGTACCAATAGCAATGGCTCACGGCGCGGGTAATGCCCACATAGGCCAGGCGCAACACTTCGTCCTTTTGCGCATTGTCATAGGGCTCGCTGTCGCCAGCCTTGCCCAGACCCGCCATCCGGTACACCTGGTTTTTATACGGCGAGCTAGTGACATGCTGGCAATCCCCAAGCAGAAACACCGCGTCAGCCTGCAGGCCCTTGGCACTGTGATAGGTCAATTGTTTCAGCCTGCGCGCCTGGGGCGGCAAGCTAGAATCTACATTAACTACAGATTGAATATGCTCTTGAATCAATAGCTTATCGCTACCTTTTCGATAAAGCATCAAGATCGAATCACCCTTCTGATAGTGCTCCGACAACCGCCGCCCCAATGCCGCGTCGTCCCGCTCCAGCACCGCGACGGGTACCAACGCCTTGGGCGCGCCACTGGCTTTGGCTTTCTTGCCAGCAATCGCCGGCGCGGCGCGCACGATGTGCTCGGCCGCATCGATGATGTGCTGGTGGCTGCGGTAGTTCTCGCCCAACATCACGCGGGTAGTCGATGGCGATGGGAACTCCTTGTCGAATTCCATGAAGTACTTGGGCGAACTGCCCCGCCAGCCGTAGATCGACTGCCAGTCATCTCCCACACACAACAACGATGAACGTTGGGCGCCGCGCCCCACATGCATGGCCGGACCACGGCTGCGGATCTCGCGCAGACTGGCACGGATCCACGAGACGATCTGCGGCGAAACGTCCTGGAACTCGTCGATCATCAGGTGCGACAAGGGGCGCAACAGCGGATCGCTGAGCAGCTTGAGGTTTTCCGGGGTGTTTTCGCCAAACAGCGAGAACATCCGGTTATAGGTCATGATCGGTGGCGATTGGTCCAGCAGGTGATCTTCCAGGGCTTTCCAGAAGATGCTCAGGGCTTCGAAGAAGAAGCGGTCCGGGTCATCCTTGGCAAAGCTCATCTGCCCGACAGCGGTGGGCACGTCCAGGTCGAGGTTTTCGATAAATCCGGCGGCCATCACGAAACTGTCCAGCAGCGGCGCCGATGCCAACTCACCTTTGACCTTGTAATCAAAGCCGGGGCCGGCCGTAGCATCACCGGCCAAACTGCTGAGCAGGCGCTTTGATGAATCGTAACTATCTAGCCATATCAATGGCTTACGACAGAAAGCTTGAAACAAGGTGCGCTTTACCGCCCATTCTGCGCGTACCGACAGCTTTGAGTGAGGTCGGCTGGTCTGCGCGTTTTCCCGCGAGTCGAAGCCCAGTACCACCCAAGCATCCAGCTCAGGAATGTAGCCATGACAATGAAATTGCGCGCCGTTGATTTCAACGGTCTGGCGGTTAGGTTCGATCCCCTTGATCGGCCACGCGCCCGCGCGAAACCACAGGTCCTCGATCACATCGCAGAGTTCTTCATCACGCTTGGCGGCCAGCTCGGTCACGGCCACCCTTTTTTGCACATCCGGGTGATCGCGCTCCAGCTCCTTGAGCTGCAAGCCGTGGCGCGCCAGCGGCGCAATCAGCTCACGGAAACGCGGATGCTGCCCCAACAGCCGGTGATAGCAGGCATTCATCTGCTGACGTTGGGCGTCGTTGATACGCAGGTCGAAGGGGTTGCTGTCGGCGTCTTCAAAACCAGCATTCAGGTTCTCGAACGCTTGTAGGCGCTCAAAGCCCGGCAGGCTGCGCACCATGGGCAGGATGCGCGAGTGAAACGTACGCACCACGGCTTGCGCTTCTTTCATACCAAGGGGTTGGCCCCAGAGGTTGAGAATCTCCATGAGCTTGTTGATGAAGTCCTTGCGCGACTCTCGGGTGAAGGTCACCACCGTCATCGAGCTCAGCTCAAAGCCCAGGTAATGGGTTAGCAGTAAAATGCGCAGTACCAGCGACGTGGACTTGCCCGCACCGGCACCGGCGATAACCGATGTCGAGGGCGTCTCGCTGAAAATCATCTTCCATTGCGCCGCGCTCGGCTGAGCATGAGCCGGCAGCAATCGCGCGACATCGGCCTTGATGCGTTTCTTCAGCTCGGCGGTGAGCGGCAGGCGCCAATCATCGAACAGGCTGTCATCAACCCCCGGCGCACGGTGTTCATCCGGACGGAAGTCACGAATCAACAGCACCTGGCGACCTTCTTCGATGCCATCCGCCTTGCCTTCGCGATAGCCATACTCCACGCCCGCCTCATGCCCACTGCGAAAACCGTCAGCCTGCCCGTGCAACCATGAAAACCGGTGCTGGGCGCGCAAACGGGTCAAGCCATGACCAAACAGGCGCGCAGCCAGGCGTTTGAATAACGGCATTTCAGCCAAAGGGCGCAGTTCGGGAGGAAGATCAGGCTGTTGTTGCGACACGCGGACTCCTGCGATGAGCTGGGTTCAGACAAGTGCGCCATGGTCGCCGGAATCGTCGCTCAGTTCCAGCCAATTGCTTTGCGGTCATGCAGTTAGACGATGAACTGAAAGTCAAAACGCCACCAATCAATCTAATCGACTGATAAGAATCAGGCAGTTTTTACGCTTTTTATCGATCATGAGCTGCAGGATCATAGGGCCATTCACAGGAGACGATCATGCTTGAACTTCGACCTTTCAACTCCCTGGGCGGCGCCCACCATGGCTGGCTTGACGCTCATCACCACTTTTCGTTTGCCGAGTACCACGACCCCAAGCGCATGCACTGGGGCAACCTGCGGGTATGGAACGACGACATCATCGCGCCGGGCACGGGCTTCCCGCAGCACCCGCATCGCGATATGGAGATCATCACCTATGTGCGTGAAGGCGCGATCAGCCATGCCGACAACCTTGGCAACAAGGGCCGCACTGAGGCGGGTGATGTGCAAGTGATGAGCGCAGGCACTGGGATCGCCCACAGCGAGTACAACCTGGAAGACATGCCGACCAAGATTTTCCAAATCTGGATCATTCCGAACGAGGCAGGTTTACCGCCTTCCTGGGGCGCCAAGCCGTTCCCCAAGGGTGATCGCGAAGGTTTTGTGACGCTGGCGAGTGGCAAGGCTGGGGACACCGAGAGCCTGCGCATTCGTGCAGATGCACGGCTGGTAGCGGCGAACCTGAAAGCTGGGGAAAGTGCCGAGTACCGGCTGGACAGCGGGCGTCGGGCTTATCTGGTGCCGGCGACTGGCGTCATTGAAGTCAACGGCTTGCGTGCACAAGCTCGAGATGGTGTAGCGATTGAAGATGAGCAGGTGTTGCGGGTGACGGCGGTTGAAGACAGCGAGATCGTCTTGGTTGACCTCGCTTGACTGTGTAGGAGCCCGGCAAGCCGGGCTCCTACAATGGGTTACTGGCTGATAGCAGCGTCTACCAGCACCTGCGCCTCTTCCACCAATTGCTTGAGGTGATCCTCACCGATAAAGCTCTCGGCGTAAATCTTGTAAATATCCTCGGTGCCCGATGGCCGTGCGGCGAACCAACCGCTTTCAGTCATCACTTTCAGCCCGCCGATCGCCTGGTTGTTGCCCGGCGCGTGACTGAGAATCTGCTGGATGCTTTCCCCGGCCAATTCAGTGGAGGTCACCTGGTCCGGCGACAACTTGCCCAGCAAGGCTTTCTGCGCCGGAGTGGCCTTGGCATCCACACGAATCGCAAACGGCTCGCCCAGGGCATCCGTCAGGCCGCGGTAGATCTGGCTTGGGTCCTGGCCTTTGCGCGAAGTCATTTCTGCAGCCAGCAGCGCCGGGATCAGGCCATCCTTGTCAGTACTCCAAACATTGCCGTCCTTGCGCAGGAACGAAGCACCGGCGCTTTCTTCGCCGCCAAAGCCCAACGAGCCTTCGAACAGGCCATCGGCAAACCATTTGAAGCCTACCGGCACTTCGTACAGACGACGGCCAATGCGTGCGGCGACGCGATCGATCAAGCCACTGCTGACCACGGTCTTGCCCACGGCAGCGTCCGCGCGCCAGTCAGGACGGTTCTGGAACAGGTAGTCGATGGACACCGCCAGATAGTTGTTCGGCGCCAGCAGGCCACCGGACGGGGTGACGATGCCGTGGCGGTCGTGGTCCGGGTCGCAGGCGAAGGCCACGTCGAAACGCTCTTTGAGACCGATCAGGCCTTGCATGGCGTAGCTGGAGGACGGATCCATACGGATCTGGCCGTCCCAGTCAACACTCATGAAGCGGAACGTGGAGTCGACCTCAGTGTTCACCACCTCCAGGTTCAGGCGGTAATGCTCGGCAATTGCCGACCAGTAGCGTACCCCTGCTCCGCCCAGCGGATCCACGCCCAGCCGCAGGTCGGCGCTGCGAATGGCGTCCATGTCGATCACGTTGACCAGGTCAGCCACATAGCTGTTGAGGTAGTCATGGCGATGAGTGGTATCGGCCTTGAGGGCCTGGGCGTGGCTGATGCGCTTGACCCCGGCCAGTTGGTTGGCCAGCAGTTCGTTGGCCTTGGCTTCGATCCACTTGGTTACGTGGGTATCAGCCGGGCCGCCATTGGGTGGGTTGTACTTGTAGCCGCCACTCTGCGGCGGGTTGTGCGACGGCGTAATGACGATGCCGTCGGCCAGGCCACTGGTGCGGCCACGGTTGTAGCAGATGATGGCGTGGGAAATCGCAGGTGTCGGCGTGTATTCGTCGCCTTCGGCCAACATCACATGCACACCATTGGCGGCCAGTACTTCCAGGGCGCTTGCACCGGCAGGCGTCGACAGCGCGTGGGTGTCCAGGCCGACGAACAGCGGGCCGTTGATGCCTTGGGTTTCACGATACAAACAAATGGCCTGGCTGATGGCGAGTACGTGCCATTCGTTGAAGCTCAGTTCAAACGAGCTGCCACGGTGCCCAGAGGTACCGAACGCCACGCGCTGGGTGGAGATTGCTGCATCAGGCTGGCCCGTGTAGTAGGCCGTGACCAGTCGCGGGATATCCACCAGCAACTGGGCTGGCGCCGGCTTGCCCGCAAAAGGACTGATTGTCATGCATAAACCTCGGAAAGAAAGATTCGGGATAAAACGGCAGTTTACTGAGAGTTGGACTACTGCGCGACGTTATCGATCCTACAACAGCAAGAGAAACTTCATGCACTCATCCCGTCTGCGCCTGATGCAGCGCTTCACCTAGCGCCGCCAGGAGACTGTCCAAATCCTGTTGCCCCTGAAAAGTGTGGCTCAGACGCAAATGTTGCTGATGCAGGCCGCTGACACTGAACAGTTCGCCAGGAGCAATCACCACTTGCCGGGCAAGCAGGCGCTGGAACACCTGGCGCATATCCACTGTTCTTGTGGAGCCTAACCAGAACGCTGCACCGGCAGCGGGTGCACGATAGGCCACTTGGTCTCCCAGATGCCGGTCCAGGCGCTCGCACATTTCGTCCGCCCGCTCGCGTAACTGCAGGCGCAGCCCACGCAGGTGCAGGTCAATTCGTCCGCTGTGATAAAGGCGCGCAATGGCGCGCTGACGGATCGGTGACAGACGAAACGAGCGCAACAGGAAATGGCGCTGCAGTTCGCTGCTCATACGCCGGGACAGCAGATAGCCATAGGGCGCTTCCGAACCCAGCACTTTCTCGAAAGAGGAAAACACTATCAGTCGTTCAGGGTTCACCAGCTCCCGCAGTGCGGCCTGCGAATCGTCGAAACCCAACTCGCCAAAGGTGTCGTTTTCCAGCAGCCAGCAACCGTATTGGTCCAGCATTTGTGCCAGGGCCAGGCGATCCTGAAGGGGCATGGAAATCCCGGCCGGCACGCTGACCCTTGATGACAGTAACACCAGATGCACCGACTCGACGCCCAGCAACTGGTCAAGGTTCACCAGATCCAGGCGCCCCTCCGCTGTCCAGGGCAGCTCAAGGATACGCACCCCGGCATCCTGAAGCAGGCGCAGGACCAACCAATCGCAAGGCGATTCCACAATCACCGACCTCCCCCTCAGCCCCAAAACTTCGATGAGGATGTCCAGTACACTGCGCAGATCAGCACCGATGTAGACATTGTCGGCCTGCCAGCAGCGAGTAGGCGACGACGTGTAACGCGCCGCCAGCGCTGCGCGCAGCTCCCAGACGCCGCAAGGCTGGGACCAGGGCTGCAGATACCGCGGATACTGGCGGACCAGCTCACGCTCCAGGCGCAACAGCGTGCCATCCAGAGAAGCCAGCAGCGCGGGCTCATCCCCGCTGAGCACCACCATTCCTGGACTCCGTGCCGCGGCGTAGAGCCGATCCAACAGATCACCGCTGGCACCTGCCAGCGGATTTGCGGAGAGTGGCCAGGCGTAATAGCCCGATTTGGCCACCGAATAGACCCTGCCCTCTTTTTCAAGCAACGAGTAGGCATACTGGACCGTCGAGATCGACACGTTCAAGCGCCCCGCCAATTGCCGCAGGGAAGGCAGTTTTACCCGTGCGTCGGTACTGACCTCGTTGATCAGGTTGATCATGTAGCGATAGACCGCCTGATACGCGAAATCCGCCTGCCGTTCGCCGCGCAGTGTCATCGCCCGGACAATTGACAGGCTTGCGCACTGTCATAGGCCATGGCGCCAGCACTGTGCTGTTCGCCACTCGAGTAGCTCAGCGGGCGTTTGCGATAAAGGTGTTGCAACAAAGGCATGGATAAACCGCTGGTATCGGTGAGCCACTGTTGCAGCATGTCGGCGGACAGCTTGCCCTGCAGGGCTTTGTGCAGTTCCGGCAAGGCCACCAGCATGCCCGGATGACACTGTCGCAAATAGCCTTCCAGCCGTTCACCATGATGGATAAACGGGGAGAACAGCAGGCAAATCAACTGAGTCTCGTCCAGCCCAAAGAACTGCTGGGCATAGGTGCTCGACAGGGTGCGGCTTTCACGGGTTCCCAGCTGTTCGAACACGGCCTCGGGCACGCAGCGTGTGGCCTGTCGGATAAAATCTTGCACGCCTTGCTCATAATCCAGGTCCCGCAGGCATTGGGCCTGCAGCCCACGCAGGTGGGCCATCAGCAGCGGGTTGGAATAGGCGGGATGACTGAAGCGAAAACCCTGCGGGTCAGGCGAGAGGGCCATGAACGCGTTGAGCATGGATGAGGATGGCAGGTCTACGTCGTCCAGCAAATCGGCGATACCGATGTAGGCCAAGTGACGATGGCTGGCCTTGCTAGGGTTTTGACTCGCTGCATACTGGTCTCCGTATACATCGCGGTAATAACCGGTACTCCATTCGTCCATGCGTGCGAACAGTCCGGTGAGCGACGACGGCCAATTCTCCGGTATCGCGATACCCGCACCGCGTGCTGTGTTCTTGAGCCAGGCGAGAAGCTGAGTCTGCTTGCGTGGCGAGTCACCGCTGACCAGCGCATGCACTCCGCCATTCCAGGAGGCGACGCGCTGGTAGAAATCCCCAAGCGCCAGGTAGGTATCACTGCACAACGTGGCGCGGCAGTCACCAGAACTCAGGTGACCGACCATTAACATGTTGCGCTGGCTGATTTCTCGTCCAAGGGTAGACGCGGGTCGCAAGTGGTTGAAAGGTATAACTTCCTGGTTTTCCACCATCAACAGCTCAACCCTTGGATCATCGTGTAGAAACAGACGCCCATAACCCCGATTGAGGTCATCAAGCATGCTTTCGGTCATTCCGGCATGCCGCAATGTCGCGACGCGCAAATGAAAGGTTCGTGGGGCTCGTCCAGCGATGGTCAATTGAGCAGCCCGCAACAAGGCCAAGGTGTAGCTACTCACTTTACCGCCGCCATGGGCCACCAGCACTTTGTAATCCCCCACTTGCTCCATGCCGCCTGCCGCCACCACGATCCGCTGGACCAATAACTGGAGTGCCGTTCGCTCTTCACGAGCAAAGTGCCCGATCAAGCGCTGTAAAACTTGCTGATAAACATAAGTCATAGCCTGTTCGTGAATAGTGCTCATCATTCTATTACCTGAGTTTGGATATCAGTTTCAAGCAACTGTTGGCAGTATTTGCTCGACCTGTTGCGCGTGTAAGAAATTCGCGCGCAGCCCCGTACGCCAATGACTAAACATTAGCACCACGAAACAAAATGACATCAGTTACATCGTAATAGGCACACGTCCTGAAAACGCAAAAAAAACGCCGTATTTACTGGCTTCCAGCAAGCAGGATCAGGTCCCTAGGATGTTTCTGACAAACTCTTACACGCATCTGAACGACCACTTAAGGAAGGTTCTTACAAATGCCTACGACCAACTTTCCAACTTATTGTATTGAAACTTCTCGTGAGCACCTGAGTTTCCCTGGCGCCCTGCGCTGACCGCGCAATCAGTTTCAACTACTCGCGATAGTGGTATCGGATATTCAATCATTGCTCAGTCCTTGAGATGAAAGTGACGGCGCAATTATCAGCGCTGGAATAATGATTAATAGATACAGAACCCTGCCGAAAACCAGTGCAGATGAATAACAACAGGCCTATAAGTCACGCGCACACAAAGACGCCGCACTGGAATTCAGGGCGGCGTCAGGGAAAATATCAGGTTTTAGGGGTTAAAGCGCCAATCTGGCAGCGGGTGGGCAGCACCCTTGCAGCCCTGTCAAATGGCGCTTTTGTCCCATGCAACAAGTGTAAGAAATGTTCTTTTTGAGAATATTCCTACACCCTAAACAGCTTCAACCTGCAATGCAACTCGCTCCCGGCACGGGCATTCGTCCATGTAGCGATGCGCTTCCACGAACTGATTGAACGGAAACACCGTGGTTTTCAGCGGTACCAGCACACGGTCGGCGGTCAGCTGGTTGATATCCCGGAGCGCCCGCTGCAAGGCGACCTGGTCCTGGATGATGCCCAGCTCAGGCTTGCCCGTGAAGTTGCCGATACAGTGCACAAAGAACTGAATGTTCTTTTGAAACGCTGCACAGGCAGGGAACGGTGTCTGGTTGCCGCCCTGCAAGCCGTACAGCACCAGGCTACCACGCGGCGCGAGCACATCGCCGAGCAGCGACATCTGTGGGCCGCCCAAACCGTCGAATACCACATCGACACCACGGTTGTCGGTGAACTTGTTGATTTGCATCAACAGGTCCTGCTCTTCGGTGACGATGACCTTTTCCGCCCCCAGGGACAGCAGATACTCACGTTCTTCACTGTCCTTGGTGGCCGCAATCACCCGTACACCCAGGGCTTTGCCCAGTTGCACAAAGGACGGGCCGGCGCAGTGGCTCGCGTCCGTCACCAGGGCAAATTGCCCAGGTTTGACCCGCGCCAGGTCCACGTACGCAAAGTAGGCAATAAGCAGCGGCGTGTAGTGCACGCTCGCCTCGATAGGGCTCAACACATCCGGATACCGGGTCAGGGCCGAACGGGGCAGGACGATCTGCTCGCCATACACCGGATAATCATTGGGGCTCTCGGCCGGAAAACTGGCCACCTTATCGCCCACTGCCAAATCATCCACGCCATCGCCTACAGCGACCACCACACCGGCCATTTCATGGCCAAGGCCGGACGGCAAACGTGCATGGGAAGACGCCAGGTTCTGGCGCCACAGAATGTCATACCAGCTGATGCCAATCGCTTCGACACGCACCTGCACTTCGCCCGGTGCGGGCTGCGCGGCTGCATGCTCTTCGCATTTGAGCACCTCGGCCGGACCAAACTTGTGAAAACGGATCGTGCGGGACATCGCAAACCTCGTCAAAGTAACCTCTAATGCCATGAACTCTATCTGGGCTTTCCGGGTAAGACCACCGGTCGCCATTAATAGTCGACATGCCTGTCATTGATTCCGCATGTGAGGAATAGACCTCAGCTATCGTAGGAAAACTCAATTATCCTGTGCAGAGTACCAGCCTTTCCCCGTAAGATTCATGCCGGTCATTGTTTACATATGGCCGCTCTCGTCAAGTTTGCTGACTCTTCCAGGACACAAGATGAACCGTAACGACCTGCGTCGTGTCGACCTTAACCTCTTGATCGTATTCGAAACCTTGATGCATGAGCGCAGCGTGACCCGTGCCGCCGAGAAATTGTTCCTCGGCCAGCCGGCCATCAGCGCAGCGTTGTCACGCCTGCGCGGGCTGTTTGATGATCCGCTGTTCGTGCGCACCGGCCGCAGCATGGAGCCATCGGCCCGGGCGGTGGAAATCTTCGCCCTGCTCTCCCCGGCCCTGGACTCCATTTCCACCGCCGTCAGCCGCGCCGCCGAGTTTGACCCGGCCACCAGCACCGCCGTGTTCCGCATCGGCCTGTCCGATGATGTTGAATTCGCGCTGCTGCCCCAACTGCTCAAACGCCTGCGTGCCGAAGCCCCTGGGATTGTGCTGGTGGTGCGTCGCGTCAACTACATCCTGATGCCGGGCCTGTTGGCTTCCGGCGAAATTTCCATCGGCGTCAGCTACACCGCCGACCTGCCCGCCAACGCCAAACGCAAAGTATTGCGCCGCAGCCTGCCAAAACTGCTGCGCGCCGACAGCGTACCGGGCTCCCTGAGCCTCGACGACTTCTGCGCCCGCCCCCATGCGCTGGTGTCGTTTGCCGGTGACTTGAGCGGGTTTATTGACGAAGAACTGGAAAAACTCGACCGCAAACGCCACGTGGTACTGGCCGTGCCGCAGTTCAACGGGTTGGGTACCTTGCTGGCAGGCACGGATATTCTGGCGACCGTGCCGGACTATGCGGCCGAGGCGCTGACCTCGGCGGGAGGCTTGCGTGCGGAGGATCCGCCGTTGCCGGTGCGCAGCTTTGAGCTGCATATGGCGTGGCGGGGGTCGCAGGATAATGATCCGGGAGAACGGTGGTTACGGTCGCGGATTCAGATGTTTTTTGGCGACCCTGAGAGTCTTTAGACGTCGTCTGGCAGGCTGTTCATCTGATCATTTCTGCCTTTCCACAAACCATGGAGATCTATTCACTTCCAGTGGATTGCTACATTGGGGGCACATCTGAGGGCATGCTTTGGATGGTTTGAAAAGGATGCCCCCACTGCCCGCAATCCTGCCTAAGCATCAGTGTTTCGCTAAGCGCCAAGAGAACTTTAGCGACATCATCGGTGTACGATTTCCGGCTGGAGCACCCCCGCTACAGGCATGCGCACTACCCAAGGGAATCGTTTGGGATCGGCCTGTTCGTACTGATTGACCTCCAGGCGAGGCAGATTCCGCTTGTCATACAACATGCCTAGCCGCAATGCCAGGCTTGCAGGGGCAGCCAGAAACAAAGTTATTTCTGTAACGCCTTTTCGAACCAAGGACATAACTGTATCGAGAAACTGCTGAGCGAGTTGTTGTTGTTTCAACTCGGACCAATGCGTGTCGGTACCACGCCCTTCCAGATCCATCCGGATAATGGGCGTTCCTGCTTCAGCGATCTGCACATCAACATCCAAAACATCGTACGAAGCGGTCACACAGAGCGCCACGCGGGTCGCCCCTGCTTGCAAGGTATCCAAGCCTGCCACCACAAAGCGTTTACCGTCATCATCAACGGTCAACCCACGCCAGGCACGCAGTTGCCGATCCCAGTCCATGATGACCGTGTTTGACTCATCGTCGACGATCACTCCGAGGAGAAAAAGCAATGGCACCGGTGCAAGCCCACCGAGCACAAACGATATATCGGATCGATCCAACCCATCGCAACGTCGTGCAATGTCATCCGGCAGGCTTGAAATTCGACGTACTGCAGCCTCTGGGCTCACGATCTGCCCGTCTACAACTCCTTGCCTCAAGTCGCTGATCACCTGCTCACGGCGACCGGGTATTGATGAGGGAACCGCTGAAGCCAGAGGTTGACCTTGCCAATCTCTCAACCCTCTGGCCTCGATCACGATGACCTTCTTACGGCTCTCTCGGCGGATATCACAAACGACCAGCCATCCACCTAGCAATACAATCACACAAGCTATCGCGAACACACCCCAGCTCAACGCACCGGAGCTTCCAGAGGTATCCCAGCTAAAGTTAAACGGCCCCTGGGAAGTTGGAATCGTAATGCCGACTGTCAGTCCTACGAGCACCAGACCAAAGAGGGGCACGCCTACTCGAATCAGTGTGACGCCCGGCGAACGTCGCCTGAAGACCCAATCGATAAGCGATTTAATGAAGTAATTTATCAATGTCTATGCTCCAGAATGACAACCGGTGATGGGCTAAAATGGCGACGAAACAAGGTGCAAGAACATGAGATCTTCCGCCACCATTGCAGCCGAACGATCAGCAGAACCGCAAAATCGATACCGCGCTCACCGTTGACAAGATCGACCATAGACTCAACGTCCTGAGCACTTGGCGTCACCGGGAATCGAGGGTGCGAATGCCACTCACCCAAGTAGTTGAAGCGATCATATTGATGCCCGGTTTCGCAGAAGAACGCATTCAACGCCTCGGCATGGGCTTCCGAACTCCGGACGAAATGGGCTTGCCCTCCCGTCTGGCTGTCAATCGTCAAGTCAACAACTCGGAAATGACCGGGCTCAATCTGCTCCCCCATCAACACACCGCCAATCTCTCGACTACCCGCCGCTCTGAGCGCCTTTCGCAACTGCTCCTTGACGCTATCCGCAAATTCAACTTGCATCGTTGGCCTTTGGTAGAAGGTCTGCGAAGAATTTCTTGAAGGCCTCAACGTCGCCATCTTGTACCTCCATGCTCCAACCATCGGTTGGGCCAAGATCGATCGGCCTAACATCGAATGGCGCCGTAAAGAGCCATCTTCCAGACAGGCCAATCAAATAAGCGGAGTATGGGAAGATCGTCGCTTCGGGACGAGCAAGTAGGTCAGTGGCAAAGCGAGACAGGTGCGCAGCAATCACAGTGACGTCTGCATCGTCGGCTATCAGCGGCACTCCCGATTCGCCGCCCCCAGCATAAGGCTGGGCGGCCGGCTCATCAGGCCATTCGACGCCCTGAGTGGCGTACCACGCCTCAATGCGCCTACGGGTCTCCAAAGGTGTGGGATCTATATCTGGACGTAACCGAACAACTATTCCGCCAGCCCCACCACCAAACACCTGAGCCCAGCACAATGATTTCTTGGCTCTTCGTGCAATGGCCGAACAAAGGTTGAAGACCGCGGGATCGGCGGTTGCATCAATGATCAAATCACAGTCTGCGATGTACTCCATCGTGGTAGCGGTTGACCCTCCGCTCTCTTGGCCACCGAGCACAGTAGTACGAGTGAGGACTTCGCAATCGGCATTTACTTCATTCACGCGAGCGGCCAGTGCTTGCGACTTGTGCATCCCCACCGCCCGCCAATCGAGTTCATTACGAACCAAATTACCCACAGCCAGAATGTCGCCATCCACCAGCACAAACTTGCCCACACCAACTCTGGCAAGCTGCACGGCCACCTTGGAACCTAGAGATCCGCAGCCAACAATCGCAACCTTGGCAGACCCGAGGTTGACGTATGCGGGATCAAGACGAGCGCCATCACGCTCAGCAAATACCAGGTCGTAGTTGATGAGCGTTTTTGCTCCAGCCTGGCCCAACATCATCAGCGCTTGAATACTCTGTCCGTCGAAGAGGATGACTTCAATCTCGCTCGGCTCTTGTACCAAGTCAGATGCCAACTCTCCAAGGCCAAACTGCTCTAGTAGTGCGACAAGCTCATCGACTGCTCGACACTTGACTGCAGCCCCCTCTGGCAAGCGGACTACCTTTGCTTTCAATGAGGTAGCACCATAGCCACGCCTGTTGGGCTCTTGCCAAATGGGCTCCTCTGTAGGGCCTATTCGTGCAAGCTGAGCGGCGTATACACCGGCGAGGTGATGCTCCTGCAGCTCAGCATCCACTGCATGTCCCTCTTCAACCGACAACAGGCCAGCCCATACAGCCCTGGAATAGAGGAAGCGGAATTTGGAGTTTCTTGCTCGCTGCGCAGGGAGGACTCTGTGATCTGACGGCGCGGGCTCACCAGTTTCCTGTTCGGATGAAAGCAGGCGATGAGCACTTTCGATCATCATGGCGCCAGTGATCTCTGGCATCCAATTGTCGGAGCGGTACTCCAAGCACAGCTCACCCGATGGGCCGTACTGATGGCCGGACAGACGTTCCTTTTCGCGGGATACAACCGACGGCACCACATCCGGAAAGAACTCAGGAAAGTCCAGTGTCAGTGGAATAACCCTATCATTCACTACCAGCTCGAAGTCGACGGCGATCTGTAGCTCCCCGGTGAGCCTCCAGACCACCGCTTGTAGCCAGTCATGTTTGTCTGCCAGTTCCGATATCGCAGCACGCTCCGACTGTGCCCTGCGTGGTTGCTCCGCCCACCAGATCAAGCAAACCCCCTTGGCGAAGTAGGTTCCCGCCGAGTATTCGGAAAAGCTGGGGCACTGGCTGTTGAAGCGATTGCAGCAGCGGCTGAAGCAGGACTCAGCATGCTGCCAGGTAGAGGGCCGAGGCGTGTGGCAGCCCTCTCGACGGCAGCCCCCATGCGGGGTTGAACACTCTCGATCAGACGGCGACGCTCAACCTGGCCCGCTAGCTTCTCAAAATCTTGACGTGCCTGATGCAACCACTCAAAAAACGCGACCTCCCGTTCCGGATGTACAGGCCACTTGTCTGCAAAGTTTTCAAGGGGATCGGAAGGGTTGCGAATAATGCAGTGTGATCCATCATGCTCGATGAAGTCATGCATCCGCGAGAGGATTGCGTACAAGGCATCAGCGATCTTTTCCTCGCCATTGTAAGCATGGGCGGCAAGTGTCGTGATGATGATCGAGATCGGGCGTTCGTCGTACCGCCCTTCGAACATGCCGTCACGATGACGCTTCAAGATCATGATGGCGGACTGAAGAGGTGTTCTTACCTTGTAATCTGGAATATCTTCGACGCTGGCTCTGATCGACTCCGCCAATGCGCGCTTGCGGCGCTCGAACACTTCCCCCATCCTGCCCTTGAACCACTCGGCATAACCCTTCGGGTTGGAGCGCTGCCAGTCATCGGAAACCACATGGTAGACAGGCGACTCAAGATCCGTAATGACCATCGCCGTCTCGGACCATTTCAGGTCAAGATTTCGAGCTTCGAGCAACAACCGCTGCCGCTCAGCGTTTGGGACAGCCGGGACGATATCCATGTGAAACTGGGCACCATCTGCATAGTCAAGCACCCAGCAACGCCGTCCCTCTCGAACAGGCTTCACCATGTTCTGGGCTCTGCGGTATGCCTTTATCTCGTTCCCGACAAGCTCCTTCAGCTGCGCCTGGGTCAGATCTCTCGCTCCAAGGAACCGGAGCAGACACACTGAGTCGACGTCGTACTCTTCCTCATCATTTAAAGGACGAATTGCCGTCCCCAGCCGAAATGATCCTTGCACATAGACCTGAGGATCGTAAGCAAGGACGGTGGACTCTGGACGGTGCAGCCAGTCACCCAATGATGCATAGCTGCGGCGAGCCTGGTCGTAACGTGACTCGCTGATTGCAAGCTCATCCGCTAGCGCGGCCAGAAAATCTTCGGCAGTTTTTGTCGGCATGGACCTCTATTCCCTGAATGTTGCCTGTCTATAGCACTAATATGCCACCACCGTTGGGGGGACGGTAGTGGCCACCGTTCGATTCGCGCCCCTCTTGGAACTGGGGCCAACCACCGCCCCTTCAAATGTAATCCGTATTGATTGCTGTGGCTCACGTCAAGCTGCCCAGGATCTCGCCATTCCCTTCCAGGAGTGGCGTCACCATGCATTCAATGGTCTTCAGGCCGCAGGCAGCTCTATTCGGCCTCGGGATCGCCTTGGTTACGAACAAGGCTGCTTCACCGGGCGACTCTGACCCGAAAATTGAACATGCCCAACTAACCGATACGACCCTCTTCGCCATCGGTGCCTGCCAATAACGCTTGGACATTGGGCTTCTTCGCCACATACAGCACTGCGCCGATGGACTCACCTTTTACCCGATGGACCGTCTCTACCCTGATACCCGGCCCCTGTTTGGCATCTGCACCCTAACCAGCAAGAGGGAGCTCCAGAAGCTTGGTCTTTGCCAGCTTGTTACCTAGGGTGCCAACTGCCTTCAATCCAAACTGCTTTTCGATTGTCGCAAGCAGGATTTTAAGATTCTTCACAAGCCAGGGATGCCAATCGGTTTTGGCAATGAGATTTGAGGACGGCAAACCAGCGTCTTCATTGCGAATGAAGGCCCATAGCAGTCGCCTCAACCGCAGCATCCATCCCTCATGCGGGGCACCTTGTAACTCGGTACTGAGTCCGTGGGGAGGATCATCCAGCAAACCGACGACAGCTCTGCATACACATTTAAAGCACTCCTAATAGCGCCCTTGCTGATCTCGTAGCAACGCCGCTTCACTGAACATGGCAACGGTGCCTTGTCCCGGAGGGGCGACCTTTCCAGCCAGCATCACCGCTCGATCCGCCGATCTGCAGATAATTGCCGCATCGTCGTGCTGCATTTTCAACTCGTCGATTCGAGCTTTGAACGAGTCAAACAGCCTGGGGAGCTCCGAATCTTTGTACCCAATGAAATAACCTCCCCCCGCCTCGGGATCTCGATCTGGTTTGTCGTTCCTGCCACAAAGTCGGTTCGCAATGTCGATGATCGGTGGTAACGAACGATAATTTCGAGTGAGCTTGTATGGGGTGACACCGGCCCGCGCCTCGTAGGTGTGCAGAAACATGCCGTCAGCGCCCGCAAAAGCGTAGATGCCTTGATTGACGTCCCCGATGAGGGACACCGTTGCACCGGCCTTTATGATGAGTTCCAAGATAGCCTGATGCAGCGCGCTCAAATCCTAAGACTCATCAACGAGGATTTGCGGGTAACGGGCTACTAAAGCTCGAAGCACAGCCGGCTGCTCTACCAAGGTTCGATAAACCCGGTAGCGTCCGAGGTCATGGGTGTAAGCGCCTGTGCTGCCAAGCCGCGTCACAGAATCTAGCGCCTTCCAGGTGACTAGGTGTGCTGGCCCTGCGTGAGCATCGACGAAGAAAACGGACTCCCGTCTTCCATTCCTACCTCTAATTCCTTGACCGAGATCGGGCGATCGTCACCCCCTGGCCA
This sequence comes from Pseudomonas sp. NS1(2017), assembly GCF_002269425.1. Taxonomy (NCBI): domain Bacteria; kingdom Pseudomonadati; phylum Pseudomonadota; class Gammaproteobacteria; order Pseudomonadales; family Pseudomonadaceae; genus Pseudomonas; species Pseudomonas sp. NS1(2017). The sequence continues at coordinate 4,674,074 of NZ_CP022960.1, read as the reverse complement.
ATACTGATAGTTACTCAGGAACAGCTCAGAACCTGCTACGAGGTAGGCAGCCTTGGTCGCTGCCATGGTCCGATACGGCGCTTTTGCCCAAATTGTTTGGGCCTACCAACACGTTCAGTCCCGGCTGAAATTTCAGCTTGGCGTCACGCAGTTTGCGGAAATTTTTGATCGTCAGCTCAGCGAGGTACATAAAAGGCTCCATCCTTGTTTTGCAGATCAAATCCTATTGAGCTGAAGCGTGCAATAACGGATACGTGATGGATGCTGCCTCAATTGCTCCAAGCTGGAGCAAGGTAAACTGACGTCGAATTGACCCAGTGGCTGACGGCGCGCTGACCCAGAATCGATCAGTGCGCTGATCGGCGCGCCCCCCCTAGGCGATGCCATCATCGACCGGCTGCCACATAACGCTTATCGCATCGAGCTACAGAGCGAATCGATGCGCAAACGCATGACGAAACTGAAGACGCCGATCACTTCAGAGTAACAATGTCAACCTGCGTCAGTACGCTCCGAATTCCTGTCCGGATGAACGTAGAATGAATATCTGGATGCTCGTGGGCTGAGTGTCCGGATAGCGTGGAATCCGCAGTCAGACCCTCGTCGAGCTCATCAGCCCCGAGCTGGCGCCCCTAGTACGGCGGAGGCTGAAGCTGAAATCGAAGCCCGAAAAGCCGCTTTTCACGGTTTTAACCCAGGCGGTACCAAGTTCGTTGTGCGTTGCCTGGATGCGGCGCTTGGGATCGCCCGTCCCTGTGGGGCATATTCCCGACCGTATATAACGCAATCGAGTGTTCCGAGAAAGGCCCGGCCTGGCGCCGAGCTCGCGCACCTCAAAACTGAGTGAGGCCTTGCCGTCCATGCGTTAACCCGGTAACGGCCAAGCTGACGACTGCCAAGGCATTCTGCGTAACAGCGTCAAAGCCTTCGTAAAACACACGCAAGGATAATCTCCTGAACCAAATCGCGTCCCGCTCAACTAGCCGGGCGAATGATGGTGTTCGCGTTATCGAAAAAACCATGACCGTTCAGTAAGCTACCAGCACAGGCGTCGACGCAGTGAGCGACCCACCAAGGATTTCGGAAGAACATGAGTTCGTATGATCTGATCAAAGATCTGGAGAGAAAACTGGCGCTCTACAAAGACACGCACCCTTCGCGTGTGGCCTCTCCAAACTCCCTTCACGAGCGGATCGCTCATTACATTCACGCTGCGCATATCTACCCGAGACCTCTAAACCGAGACAACGTGACAGCCCTGCTAGAGGGGCGAGATTCCTGGCCAACAGTGGCAGGTGCAGAGTTTTGTCTAGCTTACCCGGTGGACGTCTCGGAGCTTGAACAGGCCCGCGTTATTGCATTCCCGGATGACTATCTGGCCGTACAGCCCAAAGTGCCCTCGACCCCCGACATGCCGCCAAAGCTGCGGCATCAGCTAGATGCACACACCCTTCTGTACGAGCTGCGGTACCTCAACGATGTCTGGGAACCCCCGCAGTTAAGACTTTGCCAAGAAGACGTTACCTCAATCGACCTGGCCTTCCTGCGCGATACCTTTGAATCTCGAGCCGAAGGTTATCGGCTGAAGGTAAAGCGCGAAGACCTTAAAGGCGTAGGCACTTTCCTATGGAAACGACTGATAGACGGCTCAGTAGACCCAGATACCGCTTTTTCCAATTACATCACCAGGATGCGACTGGCCGCTGGCAGTATTGCTATCTTCCAAATCGATTTCGATCTAGATATCGACGTTAAACAGTACCTTGACTGCGCCTTCAACTATATCGCTGCAGATAAGACACTATTTGATAGCTGGGCAGACTGCGCAGCCAATGTCGCTATCAGTCACAATCGTGTTAACAACATCATCAAGAAGCCATCTCCTCTAGTGGTGCGGAAAAGACCGGGACAACCTGACGAAGTGAGCCAAGAAGCGGAATCCTATTGTGAGGCTCTTGATTTCTCTCAGCTTGAAAGCATGATCTACAATCTAGCGAGCAGCCCCCCCACCACGCTCATAGAGGGTGCAAAATGGTGGAAAGATGTAACGCATTATCGATTCCAAGGGATCGGAGGCATTAGCGAGCACTTAGTTCACTTAATCCTCCAGCGCGAGCATAACCTTTACTCCCCCAGAGACAGCTTCCCTCTCACCCGGAAACTAATCGACTTAGCCCATCGCTCCCCTAAATTGGTCGGAGCCCTGTTCAGTGATATCTATCACCCTCCCTATCTTTGCTTCTTACTCTCGAACCCGAAGACAAACCAATTTGGCTTGATCGGTGTTTATGAAAATATAGAGCGGAACATGCGCCCCATATCAGAATATGCCTCTTATGAGAAGAACTGGGGTGACTTAGTATGGACTCAAGCTCTTGAAATATTTTACAACAGCTACGAGCAGTATGTTCGCCTACCAGCCCTACCCGAAGCTATAGATCAGCTTTGCGAAATGATCGCTTGGTTCGCCAACCACGAGATCAACTACAACTCTCGTCACAAGTTAATAGCAGACACTCGCCTGCCTAGCCTCCAAAAGACCATAAGCACCGTGAGGTACTTGGATGATTCAAGACAAGTTAGGTACCTCATAGAGGATCACCGCCAAATACTCATCAATCGTGCGCACGAACACCTTCAGAAGGCTCGTATAGGGGACCGATATCTACCCCTCGGAGGGTGGCTGATTTTATTCTGGTGCCTTGACTGGGATTTGGCCTCATCCAAGTCACACCATAATTCGAGTAGCCATGCACTTGATGCATGCGGGGCATTGATCGATAGCTACCTAGGACTGCTGTATGACCGCCTGAATGGTGACACAAATGCGGTTGATGACCCGCTCGCATTTGATGAGCTTGAATGGCTCAGCGTCTATATAAACGCATTAGCCGAGCAGCGCGAACGCTGGATCAGTGCTCTTGATGATCAACCTGCGATCGATTCAGGTGACCCCGCCAAAGAAAAAAGAGACACCGTATTCGCTGCTCGCATGCACACCCGATTGCTACTGAAACTTTTCACGCAAACTGAATACACTCCAGAGCACGCAGTGGAGAAGCGCATTTTTGCAAGTAAGCTCATGGGTATTATCGAACGCTTTGGCTTCTATTCAGAGTGGCAATCTGGAGTTTTCGATTATTTGCATGATAACTCGGACTACAGCCCTATAAAACTATGGCCAACAGTTTGCAATGTAGCCAACAATTTTACTCCGATAGAATTTCAAGAGCTAATTGCAATTTTGCGGCGAAGGGAGGCCCCCTTAAGAGCGCTATTTATAATGCTAGAGCGCACTACTGCATATGAGAACAAGAAACTTGTAGTAGGACTGATAGCTGAGCGTAATCTAGAAGAAGCGGCAACCAACTGGACCCCCGAAGCCTTCGACATCATCCTGAAAGCCGCTAACAATGGTCAAATGAAAATTGCCAGGGAATATCTAGACTACGTAAGGAAATACTCTCACAAAACTTTTAAAAACAAGACTGCTGAAATATCTGCCAAACTAGACCTTAAAGATATATTTGACAACAAGAAGCTGCCAGACCAGGAAAAAATCAATAGACTATGCTTGTATAAAATATCCAGCGAAGAACAACAGATCACCAATGAAGTTCAAAGCTTCAAGCGATACCTGATTGCTTCCCTTACAATGTTTGTGGATCATGCCAAAGCACTGGAGATGTTCAGCAGTGTGCTCGATGTAGAACAAACATTACAGAACGCGACGGGTTTTATCAAAGTAGCGCTCTCTTGGCCCACTGACATTGCTCGACCCGAACCGCTTGAGTTTTATTTAAAGCGCTGGCTGGACACCTATCAAACAACTTTCAAGACGGATCTCGCCGCCAAACTCAGCGATGTTGAGCTAAATTACATTCTTCAGCTCTGCTTGGAAACGGAACATTTCGACGATTTCAAACGATTCTGGAATGTGGCATCGCCCCAGCAGCAGAAGGCCTATGAATTAGCTCCACTGAGGGCAGAGTATCTCAAGCGTATGAGAAGCGCCGAAGAAGCACTGTCTTATCTCCAACAGATACGTATTACTCATCGATCTTTCCCACTCGATGTAGAAGAGAAAATCGCTGCCATTGAGAATAGCCTCAGGAGCACCGGCACCGTGGGCCTATCTAAGCCTCAGCCAATCCTCAATGCTGAGATTGACTCCTCTCATGACAAGCTGCGTCTTGCATGGCTTACAATCAAGGACATGAACGCATACGATCAAAGTCAAATATTTATGAATGCCACAACAAATATTGATGAGTACCTGTTCGAATTGGTAGAGCATGTGGGTCGGGAGTTACTGAAACGTAATGGAAATCTCCAGCGCAAAAAATTGGCTCCAGCGTCCGCGAGCACGATCATGCTCGATGAGGAAGACATGATTAACGACTGGTTTGTATCGCTCGTATGTCAACGCATGAGTTTTCTTAATTGGACGATGCCGGATCAGTCACGTACTGGGCGCTCAGGCAGCGGTAAGGGTGTCGGCGAGACTGATGGTTGGGTACGGGATGGAAGGGGAAACCCGGTTTTCCTATTTGAAGGTTTTAGGCTTGGGAACTACATCGACACTACGCAAATTGATGAGCACCTGAACAAGATCGGCAGATATAACTCCATGGGTATGAGTACGGTGTTTGTAGTGATCTATGTAGCTACGGAAAACTTCTCACGGCTGTGCGAATCCTATGTTAAACATGTTGAGAAATGCGACTACAGAGACTTTGACGATGATTACAAAAGCGGATTACAACTCATAACCACACAGGGAAATAGCTTTAACGCCAGATACTATAAGGAAACACGTAAAATCAATCAGAGTGATGTGAACATCTACCACCACTTGTTACATCTCAAACCCCCCATGGACAGTGATGAGGGTTGATTTGAAGGATTTGGAATGAGAACTCCATCACAGCACAAGCCTGCGAAAAAATTTGAGTCGGCGACCGTGTCCTATTGCAGCATCTGCAGAGCGAGGTTGCCGAACTGGAAGCGACAAATAACGGAGCGATATCTGTCGCCGACTGCTCGAAAGCCCCAGTGAACGCCCACTGCGGTGACCCGACCAGCCAGTCTTCGATGTGGGTACAGGCCAGCGGCCCGCCCGATTTGACACAGACGGATCGAGACGCAGCCCTGATATTGCTTCGTGAAGCCAAGCGCGACTGTGGCGGATTAACCCTGAAAACGGGCGGCCTAGGCGCTGAAGCTCGAGCGTCGCCTCACCCTGCCTCTGCTACCAGAGTCCGGCAGATTGGACTACAACAGCACCCGTTCGGTTTTTCCCCTCCAGCGGCGGATCACCCCCGATACCCCGCCAGATGCTTTGCACCCACTCGAAACGGAGCAAGCCCAGTCCTACTTGCTGTAGGGTGCGTTCTAAGGTATCCATCCCCGAATTCGGTCTAAGGCGGCTAATTCTGCCTTGAGATCGATTCCGTCTATCCAGTGCAGGAACTAACATGCTCGATTATTCTCTTCCCCAGCGGCCATCCTCTCACGTGACCGATAGTCGCGCCAAAACACTACTGCGTGTGGCGCTTCCGCCTCAATGGATACTACGAGACCAGACCGAGAACGACTACGGCATCGATTTTCATCTTGAGTTTACTGACCAGAACAACCAGGTCATCGGCTGGATTGCTGGAATTCAGCTAAAGGGGACAGCATCTGGGAGCCGTGACAAGCCCGAGGAATCCCCCGTTGTTGAAATCAAGCGGAGAACCTTTAATCTCTGGAAAGTTTACGAAACACCCGTTTTTATAGTGATGATCGATGTTGATACCGAGAAGGTTTATTTCAAGTCGATTGAGCTGGAAAAACGACATGATCCCGCTAGATTCATAATTGGTCGTACCGAGTCTCTGAGCTTACGGTTTACCGAAACAGATTTTACAGATGTAAAAAAACTCGATCTGCATTACCAGTTCGCTAAAAATCTTCGAATGATGGATTGGGCGCTGCCGTCGATCATGACTACACATAAGACGTTTATAAGCCTGTTCGATCGCTACCAACGCAACGGCCACCTGCCGGTAGATGGCGAGGGGACATATGATCCGGAGAATTTCGCTGCCCATGAGCATGAGCGTCGCATTCGCAATGTCTACTCCGATATGAGGGAGCTCTGCCCGCTAATCGGATTTGCATGGGGTGTTCCGAGCATCGAGGCAACCATCCACGACCACGACTGGTACGATGGAGGTAGCGAAATGTATGAATGCCACTTCACCATGATCCTGCAACAGCTTGATGTTAAGTTTCAGGAAATATTCGAAACTGTAAAAATAATCGTGACGAGCTTTAATAAATACTGGAAATTACGCAACCCCGAGTTTGCCGCCTACGCGCTTGAAGATCATCCTTTGTTCTCGAAGCTGACCCATGAGCAACGCAAACTTTATCTGAAATTCTAGGGTAGTCGTCACCTTGCATAGCTTTGATCTTGAAGCCCCCCCTAGTTTGATACAGTCATCTCTATCGCCACCGAGCATGCGCTGATTTCACCTTCACACGCAGTCTAACCTCCGCTGGGTCATCCATTGAATCAGCGGTTGACGAAGGGCTCATTGCTTGTTGCACAGCCCCCACAGCCTCGTTTCAGGATGCACTGGACGCTACGTAGGGAAGAAACCCCAGGCCGAATACGTCCTCAAGCAAAAAGGCTTCTTTGAACTGGATTCCGGGGTTCAGATGGAGGATTTGGTGAATTTCTGTTTTATTGGCATCAGGCATACGTGCGCCAAAAATGATTGCAGAGATCGGCGCCGGGGCCCGATAAAGCTTACTTCCAGCAGGCGCAAGGGCTCTCCATTCCCTCTCATAGCTCCACTGCTTGGCCTTCGTGTACACACAAACGTCGATAAAGCTCTCCTCAGCATCGGCAGGCAGATTTTTCAAAGAGAGTGGCGGGTAGATCTCGGTGTATTTCACCGGTTGAGCGAGGCGTCCCAGCAGACACGTATCATCGATCATGAACTCGATGCAGAAGCCCTTGTGGTACTCAGCGTAGTGAGACCACATAAGGATTTCTTCAGGAGTCTCGCTGAGACATAGAACCCCGATTTTTTGCATGTGGGCACGTAGTGACTCGCGAAGCTCGGCATACGCGGCTTCATCCAATTCACTCGATACCTTCAGGGCATCGTCCACCACGGTATTTTTCATGATGATCTCGAGGGCATGTGCGACAGACTCGTGCAGCCTCTTGGGGTCAAGATTAATCGCGCAATCGAAAGGATCGTTGAAGCTGGCAGGGCTTGACATCCAAACGGTGTTTTCAGCCAACGACTGCAATGAATACTGTGTGAAGCTTTGGTATTTGTAGAGGAAAAGCGGAGTTTTCATGGTCATCCGAGGACTATGATGCTGAATAATTGGCATGGAAAAAATGGACGCGCGAGATCACAGCCTGGACTGCCCCCGGCACCGTAGACTTCTCCAGCCTTCGCTTTGAGCACAGGAAGAGTCTATAAGCACACAACGATGCACGCCGGAACTCAAGGCAGAAGCCGTCAGGCAGGTCATTAAACGCGGATACTCAGTTGCGGAAACAGCCGAGCGCCACGGCGTTTCGGCCCACAACATCTATGCATTGATTCGATGTCGTAGAACCCAATAGTGTGGGTCATCCGATATGACCTAAAACTCCAAACTTGTGCGCTCTAGGATGAGGCCCCTACCCTGCACCTATGAACTACTGAAAGCCATCTGGTCTCTGCCTGAAATCGCCACTCGCGAACCTGATGCACTGGGGGCAAAACTGGGGGCATATTTGAATTTTTCCTGCCTGAAGATACCGCCCTAGAGCCAAGTCAAAATGTTCTTTGGCGACCCTGAGAGTCTTTAGGTTTCGTCGGGCAGGCTGTTTAGTTGATCATTCCTGGCTTTTCATAGGTCATAAAGGCCCATTCACTTCCAGACTATTGCTACATTGGGGGCATATCTGAGGGCATGCTTTGGATGGTTTGAAAAGGATGCACCCGGCCTGAGTTCCAACAGTCCTCCCTCCTCAAAACTCACCCGTAGCTGTTCCCAAACACCACGGTGTGAAGGTAAGTCGGTAAGATGCCCTCCTCTGCCCAAGTGCGTGAGCAACCGAGTGACACCTCCTGTGCAATTAATCTCAGGTGTGGATTGCCAAGCTGAATTCAGACCTCACGTCGGCGCTTTTCAAGACGCTGCCAAAAAGTCGGCAGCTCACTCCTAGGCTGCAGAAGGCTTGACCAGACCTCTAGCAGACGTGGCACTGTAATCCTTCGTACATCGACCACCAAGCCAGCCTCAAGCTGCTTTTCACGGTTTGCAAAGAGCGCTTGGCCTAGATCGTTTTCAAGCTCTATTTGCGTGAACGTGACATCGAAGAAGCGTTCGTGCCTTTCTTGAAACTTGTCCTTGTAACGAACCCTCACCAGAAGCACTAGATTATCATTCAATGCTTGGGTTCCGGGTATAGCATTGGCACGTGTGAAACGCTTCACCACGTCGTCCATGCCATCTGGTACTTCATCGACCGAGTAGAGCTCGCCCTTATAAGCCCCGACCCAAGTAACTGAGGAGTAATAATTTGCAAGGGGAACATATGCGACGGATAAGTCACTGCATTTTTTTTTGTCGGCTTTCTCGGCCAGATCAATAACGCACATTCCGCTGATCACAAGAAAGGGCGCTTTTGTCACCTGTAGTTCAGTCAGCTCCTCACCCGTATTTTCGATCACCAAACGCCGAACATACCTGCTCTCTTCTTCATAGCCTTGGCGCCAGACCTTCAACGCAGGCTGTTGCAGGCGTTGTTGCAGACTCAGCGCCTGGTTGTCGCCACGACGCTTATTTAGCTCGAGGATGCACTTCACATAGGTTTCATAATTGTCATTCGCTGACAAAATCCCCGCGTCTACCGCTGCCGCCTGTATTTTGGAACGTTGAGAAGCCGAGAGCTCACCACCTGATTTTTTGGCCTCATTACGAATAATCAGACCCACCTGATTGTCGATACCAACTCCGCCCCCACACAAACCAATGTCTCGACTATCCGGATTAGCGTCAGACACGGTGTCAACCGCGTTGTATTTGCCACACCCCCCCAATAGGGCAGCGATCAGAATCAAATAGATATATCTCATGTTCCCTCATTTCGATCAGCAGATAGGCGCCCCGATCTAGTGTCGTGACATTGCAAGTCTGTACGCAATACCAATCAATATCAAAATGCCGCTATCATGAAGCTCTCTGCTATCCGCTAAACGCCTCTTTAACCAGCGATTTCGTCACCGACAGCAGCGGCATCTGCACCAGCATTTGTCCATGTGCCAGCCTCGATGGAGGACTTTCAGTCGTGACTCGGTGAAGTAGCCCAGTCATTTCGCATGAGTATCAAAGGCCGTCTTGTGCACCGTGGCCGCATGCTTCGCCAAGCCACCTACCACCCCTAGCGACGCATTTCCATGGTGTATCTCACTACCTGGAAAGTGACGTTTGACAGCCTCTACGATATAGGGCGCTCGCGACATGCCACCGGTAAGCAACACAATCGGAGTTCGGCCAGCGGTCGCCTCCCTCACCTGACTGAGCAACTCGTTGAAGGAGCGCATGTACCTTTCATATCCAAACTCCAGATCAGATGTCCCCGCCTTGGCTCGAAGCCCCTCCTGCACGTAATCGAGAGAAACGTCTGCTTCGGCTTCTGAACTGAGAGCGACCTTGAGCGTTTCTACGTCACGATTCACCCTGACAGTAACCCCATACCGTTGCAGCGCAAGCAAACGCTTCTTGTAGGGAGCTTTGATCGAGTCAACGTCTACTTTTCGAAAGGCCGCTTGCCGGTTCTGGTCGCTGACCATGGCGGCGTTGACGTAAAACGGTGCGAGCAGGCGACAGTCATTTTTCCCAAATAGTGGCATTACCGCGCGAAGAGAAAGTCCAAGGTCTACATCGGTGCCGCCCTTAGCTAAGCCCCAACTGGCGTCCAGCTTCGGTGCCCCTTCCTGACCACCGACATACCCAACGGCGATGTCAGTGGTACCACCTCCTACGTCCACAACTACTGCAAACTGGGATTCTAGAAAGTCCATGTGATAAGTGATTGCGGCGGCTGCGGGCTCTGCCAGGAAATCTACTGATTTGAATCCCGCACGATGTGCTGCTTCGCGCAGCAGTTCCACTGCCTGGTCACTTCCCTCCGGCCCCATGGAACTTCTAAATACAACAGGCCTGCCAATAGTGGCTTCAGTGACGTCGACACTCAATTGCTCAGTCGCCGCACGCCGGACGTGCTTTAGGACATTCGAGACGATTTTCACTATCGCTTCGCGCTGTGGAGCCGCTAACCTGAAACCAAGCATGGATTTCGGAGATTGGATGAGTCGGCCTTCCTCGTACCAAAAGAATTCCTCAATCGCGTCTTCACCAAAAACTGCTGATTCGTCGACGTTAATCGAGCTACCCCTACCCGCCTCCCTTTGCTCATGAACCCAATGGCGTCGAGCTGCGGAAATGGTCGATCTTCGAATTTCCGCAGCCAAAGGCGGTACAGGCTTCTTCAACTCCGAGGCAGCCAAGGAAATTCGAGCCTGTGCCTCCTCTTGAGTAATGTCGCCGTTCTTCGCTAGCGAGCGATAGTGGAACCGAATTTTGCTGGCTGCCTCTTCATATTTTCCGAGAGCCTTCGTATACGCAGCCGTCGAAGCACCAAGGTTGTCGCGGACCTGCTGCTCATAGGCGTCTGGCTGGAAAAGGGTCCAGTCAATAGACTTCTCCGGTATGAATACCGCAGTTCGAAACTGGCTGTCGCCGTCGAAGGAAACGTGCCGAAGCTCACCGTCTATGTAGGCAGCTGCTGCGGTGTAGCTCGTACCAAAATCAATCCCAATGCGCATGGTCATCCTAGACATTCAAAGCGGAGGTAGCAGAACCCACGTTCCCAACGTAACGGAGTGTAGGCAATATGCTATCACTTTCAGTCAGGTTGTGATCAGTGGTTCCAGTTAGGAGTGTCAACTGATCCATGTCCGGTCTCATACTGTGCCAGAATGCCGGGCGCCCTCCGCGTTCCACTGAGGTGGCGCTGAAGACCCAGACATGACGGCTGCCGCACAGCTACGGACGGAATAACTGTCGTAAGGGAACCAGCAATGCCGCCTGAAGGCGGGGGCAAAGAGCCACTGACAGTCCGCCAAGGAGGTACACAGGTGTCCAGTGGTCGCCACCTCGACAGCAGTTAGAAGTCGCCATTCGCGATCATTCGTACACCCCAAGCCACTGGGGGCATAATTGGCTTTTTATGATCTGAAATAACTGCTCTAGAGCCCATTCAGAATGTTTTTTGGGGACCCCGACAGCCTCTAGTAAATGCTTGACCTCAGCTCCATGCCGCACTCACCTGTGCGTCCAACGAAATCAGAGCGCTTAGGCACATCTTCGTTTATGACGCATTAATACCCAGTGATTTGCTCCTCCCGCCGTGCTTGAGCGTCGACGGGTTGATTCCGAACTGCTTACGAAACGCCGTCGCAAAATGACTGGCATTGGCGTAGCCCAGGTCCGAGGCGATGCGCATCACGGATTCATCGCCGCTCATCAAGCGGCTGCGTGCCTGGATCATGCGTGCTTGCTGGAATACGCCGTAGACACTGTTGAAGAACAGTTGCCGAAACCCGCGTGTCAGTTTGGGTTGGCTCAACCCGGACTCACGCGCCAACTCAGACAGGCTCGGCGCCTTGCCCAAGTCTTCAAGCAGACGCTCACGGGCACGCACCAGCCGTTGGCGGTCGGTGTTGCTGACGCGGCAGGTGCATTCGGCGTCCTGGCGTACTTCCAGGAACAAGCTCACCAGCGTAACACTCTGCCCGTAAAGCCACAGGTTGCTGCGCGGCTGGGCCGGTGCCAGGCCAGCACCTTGGTCCATGGCGGCGCCTAGCAGGTGCGCAGTCGCGCTCATTTCGCCACTGCGGTGACCATCGAGAAAGCAATGGTCACACGCCAGTGCCTTGTTTAGCAGTGGGTCGAGTTTCAGCTCCCATTGCTCAAGCACTTCAGGACGAATCATCACCGTGATGTTATCGATCTCGCCGTGCTGGTGGTAAAGGCCGTGGCGGCAACGACCAAAGCTGATACTGCCGGCGCCCTCGTCAATCGCATAGCGCCGTTGCCGACGCCCCTCTTGAAAGCTGCACGAGGCCTTGCCCTTGAGCAGGTTGGTGAAGCTGAAATGGATGCAATCGCTGTCGTCCTGCAAGGGTAATTCGATTGGCTGATCGAAGGTGCTTTGCCACCGCACGATGTCCAGCCCGTCCTGCAGCGACACGCGGGTGACGCGACAGTGCGCCCCTGGCCCGAGGTCGCATCCATATCCTCCCGTAATGATTCGCGAGACCGGCATCGGCTCCCCTGCGCCTCCTTGAACGGCTGACATCGTAAATCTCCTGGCTGACCGGATACGGCTCGAATCAGATCACATCGGGGTGGAAGTGCGCAATTGATAATTATTAGCATCTGGCGCGCTGCACAGGCTCCGCCAAATCGCCGCTGCCACCCCGCAACGCGCGCCGATCAGAATCCTCAGTCAAGGTCCCATCATGTCTGCACGATGCAACACGACGGCTACCCGCCAATCTTGCTACAAACGTAATACTATAACAATAGCCATGAGTTTGACACTGGCCAATTCGGCGCTCGCCGCCGCCACCAGCGAGCCTGTGCAACTGCCGGCCTCGACGGTGACTGCGCGCATGGAGCAGGAAGACCCGAAGGAAGTGCCCATCAGCCTCAGCGTGATCAGCGGCGAGCAACTGCGCACCCAGCGGCTCGACACGCTGGAAAGCGCATTGCGCAACACGTCCGGGGTCAGCGTCAATTCGTCCGGGGGGCCGAATGACTTCAATGTACTGATCCGTGGCGTCGGCTCGCTGTACCAGATGTCGATGGATGACAGCTCGGTGGCGTTCAATATCGACGGTGTGCCCGTGTCGTCGCGAAGCCTCGGTTTCGGCACCCTCGACGTCGATCGTATCGAAGTGCTCAAGGGGCCTCAGGGCACGTTGTCCGGTGCGATTGGCCAGGCAGGTGCGGTAAATATCACCACACGCCAACCCACCCGCGAACTCGAAGGTTATGTGCGTGGCGAAGTGGGCCAGGAAGGCCAGTTCCTCACTGAAGGCGCCATCGGCGGGCCGATCAGCGACAGCCTCAGCGGTCGCCTGGCTGTGCGTCGTGCCGGCTATGACAGCTGGATCGACAACGACCAGACTAACCACCCCATCACCAAGCCACGTAACGAAGCCTACCGAGGCAGCCTGCTCTGGGACCTCAACGATGACACCCATGTGTTGGTCAGCGCCGAACGCCAGAAAACCGAGCGAGCCACCAACTCGCTGGTGTTGCGCCCTTACGGCAGCGACCCCAGCCTGGACCTGACCCCAGGCCTGTTCGACGACAACTACAAGACCACCGAGCGCTATACGCTCAAGGTCGATCACGACTTCGCCAACAGCCGCCTGACCTCCACCACCGCCACCGGCACCACCGACTTCGAAGGCCTGATCGCCTACGACAGCAAACTCATGGGCGCCCTGTACGGCACCCCCAGCGAATTCTGGGTGGTGGACAAATCCTTCGAGCGCAGCTGGAGCCAGGACCTGCACCTGAGCTCGCTGCCTGATTCCGAGGTGTTCTGGGTGGCGGGCCTCGCCGCCAGCCGCAACGAGCGCAGCTATGACACGCCGCGCAACACCTACGGCACCTCCGGCGCCAAATACCGTGACTTCACCACCACTACCTACGCCGGCTACGGCGAAGTCACCTTTCCCCTCACCGAGCGTCTGAAACTCACCACCGGCTATCGCCACTCCTGGGACCGCAAGACCTACGACGGTCAGTACTTCTCTGGCAGCAGTGCGGTGCAAGACTCCCGCAAGCTGACCGACGACTATGGCACCGGCCGCGTCGCGCTGAACTACGCCCTTACACCGCAAACCAACGTCTACGTACAACTGGCGCGGGGCTATAAATCCGGTGGTTTCAATGACTATGCCTCGCAGGTCACCGACAGCGAACCCTACAAGGCCGCCGTCAGCAAAGCCGCGGAACTGGGCTTCAAGAGTGAAACCGAAGACCGTCGCGGCAGCCTTAACGGTGCGCTGTTCTTCACCCGGGTACACGACGATCACCTGCTCGGCTACGACGCAGCGACTTTCGCCACCAATGCCTTCAACGCCGACACGCGCACCCGTGGTGCCGAATTGGAAGGCAGTTGGCGCTTCGATTACGGCCTGACCCTGGCCGCCAGCGCCACCTACCTCGATGCCAGAATCACCAGCGGCGTGCAAGGCATCCAGGCCGGTGACGTCGCTGCCGGCAACCGCACCCCGGATGTTCCGCGCTGGAGTGGCAACTTCAACGCCAGTTGGAAACACCCGCTGGGCACCTTCGCCAGCCTCGGCGAAACCACCCTCAACACCAGCCTGAACTATCACTTGGTGGGCGAGCGCGCAGCGGACCCGCAAAACCATTTCAACCTGGACAACTACGAGAAACTCGACCTGCGCGCGGGCCTGGAAAGCAAGTTCGGCGAAGTCTATGCCTTCGCCGACAACCTGCTGAACCAGACCTACGACACCTACGGTTTCTACAGTGACCCGGTGGCCTACGGTGCACCGGCACGCCGTCGTACCTTGGGCGTGGGCTACACCTACCAATTCTGACACGCCCCGTCGCCGGCAAGCCGGCTCCTACACCAATGGCAACTTGTAGGAGCCGGCTTGCCGGCGATGGCCACAACTGGGGTTCAGAACTGGTAGCTATACCCCACGCCTGCCGACCGCCCGCGTCCCGGCATGCCGGTCAGTACCTGGTCGGTGGAGTACGAGCCGTACAGGTCGTAGCGTGCATCCAGCAGGTTGTCGCCCCACAGGTAGATCTCCGAGCCGCCACTCTCCAGGCCCAGGTGCAGGTCCAGCTTGGCGTAGCCCTTGAGGTCGTAGTGGTTCTGCGGGTCGGCCGGGCGGTTTTTCTGTACGCGGTAATTAAGCAAGGTGTTCAGGCGTGGCGCCGGCAACCCGAGCAAGGCCCCCAGGTTCTTTTGCCAGGCGACGCTGAAGTTGCCGCTCCACAGCGGCACATCCGGCACGCGGCTGCCCGCTGCCACGTCACCGCCGGACACGCCCGGCGCATCCGACGTCACCACCGCATTGGTGTAGCTCACGGCACTGCCCAAGGTCAGTTCATCGGTGACGTGCCAGGTGGTCGACAGCTCGGCGCCCTTGCTGCGGGTGTCGGCATTCACCGCGCTGACCGCCAGGGTGTTGAAGTCGTAGCCCAGCAGGTGGTCGTCCTGTACACGTGTGATGAACAACGCCCCTTCCAGACTCAACTCGCCCCCGGCACTTTCATGCTTGAAACCCAACTCGGCGGAATTCACCTTGGCGGCCTTGTAGGGCTCGCTGTCCTTGATCGACGTGGCGTAGTCGTTGAACCCCGCCGATTTGTAGCCCCGTGACAGCACCGCATACACATTGGTCTGCGGCGTCAGCGCGTAGCTCAGCGCCACGCGTCCGGTGCTGTAGTTGTCCTGCAAACGCCGGCTGTCGCTGACCTGCGCGCCGCCACTGGAATAATCGGCACCATAGGTCTTGCGGTCCCAGGTGTGGCGCAGGCCGGTGGTGAGCTTCCAGTCTTCGGCAATCGGGTACGTCACCTCGCCATAGGCCGCGTAACTGTTGGTGCTGAAGTCGCGTATCTGCTGCGCGCCATTGGTGAAGTTGTTGGAATCGAAACTGCGCTCGGAGCGCGACAAGTTGAGCCCCGTCACCCAAAACACATCGGCATCCGCCAGTGATCCCAGACGCAGGTCCTGACTCCACACGCGCTCATGGGCCGAGTCTTCGATCAGGTATTCGAACGGGGAACCGTACAACGCCCGCGTGATGTTGCGATCGTAGCCTTTGACGGCATTGAAGTCGGTGCTGGTGTAGGCGCTGATCGAGGTGATGCGCGACTGCGCCAGGTCGTGGTTGAGTTCGAAGGAGTAACGCTCGTTGGTCTTCTGGTTGCCATCGAAGGTGCCAGGCGTGTAGTCCAGGCTCGGGCGATTGCCAAACGGACGCAACAGCTCCAGGCCCGCATAGTGCTCGGCGCGCTGGCGCTCGGCGGTCAAAAGGCCGGTGGTGCCCTGGTCGTTGTCCCACAGCAGACTGCCGCGCAGGGCCAGGTCCCGGGGTTTGGTCAGCGGGTCGCCGTCCTGTTGGTCATCGACCCAGTTATCAAAGCCGCTGCGACGCACCGCGATACGCCCTGCCAGCGAGTCGGTCAACGGCCCGCCCACGGCGCCTTCCGTCATGAACTGGCCCTGGTTGCCGACTTCGCCGCGCACATACCCCTCCAGCTCGCGCGTCGGTTTGCGGGTGGTGACGTTGATTGCACCCGCCTCGCTGTTGCGCCCCAGCAATGTGCCCTGCGGGCCCTTGAGCACCTCCACCTGCTGCACGTCGAGCGTCGCCAGCGCGGCATTGCGCACTGACATCGGCACGCCGTCCACATTCAACACCACCGAGCCGTCATCCATGCTCATCTGGTTCAATGACCCTACACCACGGATACGCACATTGGCGTCATTGGCACCGCCCCAGGAGTTCACATCCACCCCCGGCGTGGTGCGCAACGCATCTTCCAGGGTGCGCAGGCGCCGGGTCTCCAGGGTTTTGCCATCGATTACCGAGAGGCCAAAGGGGATGTCCTTGGCACTCTCCTGGCTCAAGCGCGCGCTGACCGTCAGCGGTGCCAGTTCGATGGCCTCTGCGGAGGCCTGCGGCTGATAGTCAGCGGCATAGGCCGTGCACATCTGGCTGGACAAGCCCAGCGCCATGGCCTGGGTCAAGACGTTGGCCCGCCAGCCGAGGGGACGGCGTAGCGGTTGGATAAACAGTGCAGATGACATGACAAAACTCCAAAAGGCAGGGATGGTTCAAATTCATTGCGCTGGACCCCAGCGCTCAAGCGCAGCGGCAATCGCGTGAGGATCAGGCGCGCCCAACATGAGCTGGATCGCAGCCGGCCATCCCTGGCCGTTTTGGATGGCGGCGGTCATTGCCGTCAGTTGTTCGGGGCTTTGTTCGGCAGTCCATGCCAGGCTTGCCAGCGCTGCATAGGTGGCGGCCCAGCCGTGTTCGCGGGCATCGGCCAGGGTGCCGACGGGTTCGCCGTCATTGCCCAGCGCGCGGGTCAGGTCATCGGCCATGAGTTTCACCAGTGCCGCGCGCGCCTCAGGACCGTCTACATCCGCCACACACAGCAAGCCGATCGCGCCCGCCACGCCCTGGCTCAACCACAGGTAACCCGGCACCTGCCGCAGGTCGCTGGCGTCAATCAACACCCGGCGGGCAAGCAACTCGGCAATATGCGCACGGCGTGCCGAACGCCCGACGCCGGTCGCGGCCACGTCCCAATCCGGCGATTGGGCGAGCAACAGCTGACCGTGGCTCAAGCGGCTGTCGCCCATGCCGGTCGGCCACTGGTTCACGCCCTCCACCACCGGGCGACTGCCCAGGCGTCGCGCCACACAGGCGCTCATCAGGTCCAGGTCTTCGCGCACTTCAACAGCCGTTTGCTGGCGGCTGGCATCCGCCTTTGCCTGCAAGCTGTAGGCAAAATCCAAGGGCGCCGCGCTGTGACCGTTGAAGTCCTGTCCATCAATCTCGACGTGCCATTGCCAGTCGCCCGACGGCGCGATGGCCTCCACGGCAACGGCGGAACCTGCTGCCAAAGTAGGCACTTCGGCTGCCAAACCAGCCTCGCTGCGTTGCACCGGCGCACGCAGCAGCCGCTCGCTGTCCAGCCCCAGGCGCGGCATTACGCGGCGCGCTTGCAGCCATACACCCTGCGGCCCCAACCAGAACGCTTCGCCTTCCGACGGCCAGCCGTTGGCGTTGACCGTCCAGTTCAACTCGACAGTGCAGGCGTTCGTCGCACAAGGTGCCAGGGGCACGCGCAGGTGCTCAATCGCCTGTTCGAACGTGACCGGTTGCCCCATCACGCTGACTGCCGTCACCTGCAAGCCTGGCGGCAACTCGGCGTCCAATTGGCTGGCCACCACGGCGTCAAGCGTCCACTGGCCCTCAACCTGACGCGCAGCGGAATCCACGCGCAGTTGCACGCGCCCGCCCGCCACCTGCCAGGCCGTTGCTTCGGGCAGCCAGCGCTGTTCCCAGACCGCGCGTTCAACACGTTCCTCGGCCACCGATTGGTAGTCGCCCTGCTCCACCAGGTGATGGTGCAAAGCCACGCCACTGCCCAGCAAACCCAAGGCGCCCAGGGCCAATGCGGCAAGCGGTAAAGGCTGGCGCACGTCAGCGAAACGGCGGCGCTCGGGACCGCGAGGCAACACCAGTGCCGCCACGCCGACCATCACTGCGCAACCGGCGAGTTTCCAGCCTGCCAGGGTGCCGAGATACGGTAACCAGGGCGCCCAGCCGGCGAGTTGCGACAACGCCACATGCGCCGGTATCCCCATCGCATAGGCGGGGTAACTGACCAGCCCCAATTCGTGGTTGAGCACCAGGAAAAACGTCAGCAGCATCGACGTGGCGTACGCGAGCCCCGAGCGGCGAATCAACGCGTGCACCAGCACCGTCAGCGCGGCCAGCTCCAGCAGCGGCGGCGCGAACACCAGCACTTGGTAGACCAGTACAAAGCCCGGCGCCAGGCTGTCGGGCGCAGCGATGGCACTGATCAGCAGGCTGGCAATGCCTGGCACCAGCGCCAAGGTCAGGGTCGCCAACAGCACACAAGCCGTGCGTCCGAACAATCGCAGCCAGGTCGGTGCGGGGGTCGCCTGCAACATGGCGCCCAGGCCTTCGACGTCATCACGCCGACACACCAAGCCCGCCAGCGCCGCGATAATAAAGGCGATCACTAGGAACAACGCGCTCGACAACAGCGGCAGGGTCAGATCCGCCCGTGGCACCATCGGCCCGCGCGCATGCCACACGCCGTGGACAAAACCACTGAGCACGCCCATCACCAGCAGCAAGCCGAGCGCCACCCACCAGATCCGCCGTGCAAACAACTGGCGTACCTGCCAGCGCGCTTCATGCCACAAGGCGTGCGTCCAACGACTGGCCGTCAACGGGCCCGGCAATTGCACGTCACGGCTGCGCAGCATCGGCGGTTCCGCCAGCACCGCACCGCTGCGCCGGCCCATCAGGCCCTGGCGCGTGGTGCGCGCCAACACCACGGCCAGCACCAGCAGCGGCAACACACACCACAACGCGCGGTTGAGCCAGAACCCCGGCGTCAGCGCCAGCAGCGACTGCGACTTCTGCGCGGCGCTCCAAGTTTCGACCTGGGCTTGGGCAAAGGTAAATAGCGATGGGTCCAGGCTGGCCGCCAACAGCGGGTTGATATGCCCGCCCTTGAGTACGACCACCGCAAACATCCACAGCAGCATCAATACCGTCGCCAGGGCAAAGGGCGCAGCCAGACCTCGGCTGCGCAACGCCAGCAGGTAATACAACGCACCGATCCCGGTGCTCACCGGCAACAGCAAGGCGACCCAGGCAAAGGCCAACGCCGACCACACCGGCGCACCGATGCTGGCCGCGGGTACCCAGCCGAGCCAGCCCAATACCGGGCTGACCAGGAAGCCGACAATCAACGAACTGGCGAGCAACCCACCGACCAGCGCCGCGCCGATAAAACGCCCCCACAGCAGGGCCGGCAGTGACAGTGGCAAGGCCAGCAGCACCTCTTCCAACTGCGCCTTGCGGTCGCGCAGGGCCGGCTGCGAAAACACCCAGGCCCAGGCAAAAAACAGGAAGAACATGCAACCGCACGACATCAGGTAAATCAGGCTGGGTGCATTGCGGACGATGTCGCTGGCGCCCATTTTCTGCACATAGTCGGCATTCGTCAGGGACATCAGCAGGTAGCCGGTGAGGCCAAGAAACACCAGCAAGGGAATGCCACTGCGCAGCCCGGCGCGGACTTCCACCCAGGCTTCACGCAACAGCAAGGCGAAGGTATTCATGCGTCCACCGCCTCGCCGGCCTGGGCCAGCGCCAGGTAATAGATATCCTCCAGGCGCGGCGCGTGGGGGCTGAAACGTGGGTCTGCCGGACGCTCGCCGTGCACGATCACGCGACTGCCTTGTGGGCTGGCGGCCACATGCAACGCTTCAGGCAACGTTTCGCCACGGCTGAACGGCGCTTCCCACAAGCGGCCCTGTTCGGCAGCGAGCAAGTCGGCCGGGCGACCTTCGACAATAATCTGCCCGCCGGCCAACACCGCCAGGCGGCTGCACAGGTTCTCGACGTCTTCGACGATATGGGTCGAGAGCAGCACGATGGATTCGGCGGCGACATCCGCCAGCACCCGATGAAAACGGTTGCGTTCGGCCGGGTCGAGGCCCGCCGTCGGCTCATCGACGATCAGCAAGCGCGGCGAGCCCACCAGCGCCATGGCGATACCGAACCGGCGCAACATGCCGCCCGAATAGGTCGCTAACGCACGGTGGGCCGCCTGCTGCAAGTTGACCTTATCCAGCAGGGCCTCGATTTCCTCGCGGCGCTGGCGGTTGTCGGTGCGGCCCTTGAGCCAGGCAAACCGGTCGAGCAAATCCCGCGCACTCACGCCGGGGTACGCGCCCAGTTGCTGCGGCAGGTAACCCAGGCGGCGACGCAGATGGTCGGGGCCGCGCAGAACGTCCACGCCGTCCAGGTGAATGCTGCCGGCGTCCGGTTGCTGCAGGGTCGCCAGGGTGCGCATCAGGCTGCTCTTGCCAGCGCCGTTGGGGCCGAGCAAGCCATACATGCCGGGGCCAACACTCAGGTCAACGCCGCGCAGCGCTTCAACGCCGTTGTTGTAGCGCTTGCGCAGGCCGCGCACTTGTAAACCCGAATCGACAGACATCCGCAACTCCATGAAGAGGCCCTGCAAGAGGGCGGCGAGCGACGGTAGTCAAGGCCGTGGGCCGGGCTCTACCCGATTCAAGTCATTTTCCAACCGCATCGCGCGGCGTATCGGCGTCATGTCCCGCAGCTGCGCCCGTGCAATCCGCACCGACTACACGGATACGGGGCAAAAACGATTCGATCCGGGTAGTTACCAAAATGAGAATGACTAGCATCTTGCCCCATGCATTTGCCTGCCCCCAGCGCCTGGGCCAACCCCGGCCCGGGCCCTAGCGATGAGAAGACGTTGAGCCATGGCCACTCCCAGCACCTCAACCGCAACACTGCTGCGCCAATCCCTGTCCGACGCCCTTGGACTGCCCGCCGACCAGGTGCCCCTGGAGGCCAACCTGATCGAATGGGGGCTGGATTCCGTCACCCTGATCCGCCTCGCCGGGCAATGGCGCCGCCAAGGCCTGGCCGCGCGTTTCGCCGACCTGGTGGCAGACCCGCGCCTGTGTGCCTGGTTGGCCCTGCTTGATACGGCACCCACGGCCGCCGCGCCGGTCAGCACCTCTACCGATGACGGCTTGCCATTCGAACTGGCGCCGATGCAGCACGCTTACTGGATCGGTCGCGCCCCTGGCCAAGCGCTGGGTGGCGTGGCCGCACACTTCTATAACGAGTTCGATGGCCACGACGTTGACCCGATACGGTTGGAAGCCGCCGTGCGTGCCCTGCTCACGCGGCACCCGATGTTGCGGGCGCAATTTCTCGATGACGGCCGCCAGCAGGTCCTCGCGCACAGCCCATGGCCGGGGCTCACGGTGCATGACCTGCGCCAGGACAGCGCCGAACAGGTGCAACAACGGCTGGCAGCCTTGCGCGCCGAGCTGTCCCATCGAAAGTTGGCCGTGGAACAAGGCCAGGTGCTGGATATCCAGCTGTCGTTGTTGCCCGACGGCACCCGCCTGCACCTGAACCTGGACATGCTCGCCGCCGACGCCCTGAGCCTGCGCACCCTGCTCGGCGACTTGGTGCAGTTGTACCGCCAGCAGCCCCTACCCGCGCTGGACTATACCTTTGCCCGCTACCTGGCCGACCAACGCCATGAACAGGCCAGCGTCGAGCAGCGGGATCGCCACCAACAGGCGCGCGACTATTGGTTGCAGCGCCTCGACCAATTGCCCGGTGCTCCGAGCCTGCCGATCAAGCCCCAAGGCGATGACCGCCAGGTCCGCCGTCGTCACCATTGGCTACCGCCGTCAGAACGCCAGGCATTCGAACGCCGTGCGCGGGAGCATGGGCTCACGCCGGCCATGGCGTTGGCGGCGGTGTTCAGTGAAGTCCTCGGCGCCTGGTGCGATACCCCTGAGTTGCTGCTCAACCTGCCGCTGTTCAATCGCGCACCACTGCACGCCGATGTCGAACGCCTGGTGGGGGATTTCACCTCGTCGATCCTGCTGGCCTGGGACGGCCGGATCGCCGGCACCTTTGCCGCACGCACCACCGCCCTGCAACGCCGCTTCCACAGCGATGTTGCACACAGCGCGTTTTCCGGCCTGGAGGTGTTGCGCGAACTGTCCCGCCAACGCGGTGAACAAGTGTTGGCTCCCGTTGTATACACCAGCGCACTGGGCCTGGGTGAGCTGTTCGCCGAGGGTGTACAGGCGAGTTTCGGCCAGCCGGCGTGGATCATTTCCCAAGGCCCGCAGGTGTGGCTCGATGCGCAAGTCACCGAGCTGGACGGCGGCATCCTGGTCAACCTCGATGCACGTGAAGGGCTGTTCGCCGACGGTGTGCTGGATGGCATGTTCAAGGCCTATACCGACCTGCTGCAACGCCTGTGTTTTGACCCGGACGCCTGGCATCAAGCGCCGTCTGCGTTGATCCCCGCCGAGCAACTGGCCCTGCGCCAAACCGTGCAAGGCCAGCCTGCTCCCCTGCCCGTCAAGCGCCTGCATGAAGCATTTTTTGCCCAGGCACGCCTGACACCCAGCTTGCCCGCGCTGCTGCAGGGCCACCCTCCCGTCATCAGCTATGGCGAGCTGGCCGAGCGGGCCCTGCACGTTGCAGCGTACCTGGAAGACCAAGGTATCCAGCGCGGCGATGTCGTGGCGCTGCAACTGCCCAAGGGCCCCGAGCAAGTCATCGCGGTGCTGGGCATCCTCGCCTGCAGCGCCACATACCTGCCCATCGGCATCGACCAGCCCGACGCCCGCTGCCAGAAAATCTGCGAAAGCTCAGGTGCGCGGTTGCTGCTCAAGGCCCTGCCACCTGCGGGCCCCGCGCTGGACGCGCCCCGGCCCGGCGCGGTCAGCGACCTGGCCTACATCCTCTACACCTCCGGTTCCACTGGCGAACCCAAGGGCGTGGAAATCAGCCACCTGGCCGCCGCCAACACCGTGGACGACCTGCAACGACGCCTCCAACTGACCGCCGATGACCGCATCCTCGCGCTCTCTGCGCTGGAGTTCGACCTGTCGGTGTTCGACCTGTTTGCTGCGCTGTCCACTGGTGCGGCGGTGATTGGCATCGAGCCCGAAGCGCAGCGCGATGCCGAGCGCTGGCGTGAACTGGCGTTGCTGCACCGCGCCAGTGTGCTCAACTGCGTGCCGGCGTTGCTGGACATGTTGCTCGGTTGCGCCCCGGCCGACGCCCGCCTACCGCTGCGTGCGGTGTTGCTCGGCGGTGACAAAGTCGCCCCGGACCTGGCGCCACGGTTGTGGGCCCAGGCGCCGGGCTGTCGCTTCATGGCCTTGGGCGGCGCCACCGAAGCGGCGATCCACTCGACGCTGTTCGAAGCCCTCCCCGGCCAGCCTCTGCTTTGGCACTGCCTGCCCTACGGCAAACCGCTGGACAACGTCAGCCTGCGCATCGTCGACCACCAGGGCCATGACTGCCCGGACTGGGTGGCCGGTGAGCTGTGGATCGGCGGCGCCGGGGTGGCCGAAGGTTATCGAGGCGACCGTGTGCGCAGCGCCGAGCGTTTCGTCGACTATCAAGGCCTGCGCTGGTACCGCACCGGCGACCGTGCGCGCTACCACCCCGACGGCACTGTGGAGTTCCTCGGGCGTAGTGACTTCCAACTCAAGCTGCATGGCTACCGCATCGAGGCCGGCGAAGTCGAACAGGCACTGCTGGCCTGCCCTGGCGTAGAGCACGCGGTCGTGTTGCTGGCCGGCCAGCAATTGGCGGCGGTGGTCCGTCTGGCGCGCGGCGCCGTGCAACCTGTGCAGATCGACCTGCCGGGCCTGGCCGAGCGCCTGCCGGCGTATATGATTCCCTCGCTGATTCTCGGCTGCGCGCAGTTGCCCTTGACCGGCAACGGCAAGGTCGACCGCAAGGCCTTGCACGCGTGGCTCGCCCAGCATAGCCCGGTGCAGCAGGCCAACCTGACGGCGCCCTGCGGCGTCATCGAACAGCAGGTGGCCCGCGCCTGGCAGCAGTTGCTCGGTTGTGGCGAGGTGTGCCGCGAACACAGCTTCTTTGCCCTGGGCGGCGACTCCCTGAGCGCCACCCGCCTGGTGCGCCTGCTCGCCGAACAAGGGCTGGGCGGTGCACGTATCGCCCAGGTGTTCGCCAAGCCGGTGTTGGCGCAGTTTTGTGTCGACCTGCATCAACAGGCACAGGCCGAACCCGCACGCACCGTCGTTGCAGACCTGGCGCAACGCCACGCGCCCTTCCCGATGACTGAGGTGCAGCAGGCCTATTGGCTGGGCCGCGACCCCAGCCTGGTGCTGGGGGGTGTGAGTTGCCACTTCTACCGTGAATACGACGTCGAGGACCTTGACCTGCCGCGCCTGCAACACGCCTTGCAGCGCTTGATCGAACGCCACGAAATGCTCCGCGCCGTGTTCGATCACAGCGGCCAGGCGCGCATTCTGCAACAAGTGCCGGCCTTCTTGATCGGCCAGGGCCACGCCAGCCTGGAAGACCTGCGTGAACACTGTGCCCATCGCGTGTTCGCCCCTCACCAATGGCCGCTGTTCGATGTGCAAACGGTGACCCACGGCCGGCACACACGCCTGGCGATCAGCCTGGACAATTTGATCCTCGATGCCCTGAGCATCCTGCGTTTCTACGCCGAACTCGATGCGTTGTACCGCGAGCCCGACATAGCGCCGGCCCCGTTGGACCTGTCGTTTCGCGATTACCAATTGCAGTGCGCCCCGGCACCAGAAGAGCTGCACGCCGCGCAGCGCTTCTGGCAGGAACGCCTACCCGAATTACCGCCCCATCCGCAGTTGCCGCTGGCCGCCGACCCCGCCAGCCTGGGCCGACCACGCTTTGAACGCCTGCAAGGGCAGATCGATGCCAGCGCCTGGCAAGCGATCCTGGCCAAGGCCCAGCAACAGGGGCTCACCGCCTCGGCGGTGCTGCTCTGCGCCTTTGCCGAAACCCTCGGCCGCTGGAGTGCACGCCCAGACCTGAGCCTCAACCTCACACTGTTCGATCGCCGCCCCATGCACCCTCAGATCGACCAGGTAATGGGCGACTTCACATCGCTGACCCTGCTCGGGTATGTGCCCGTGGCGGGTGAGCGTTGGGTTGACCGTGCACGGCGTACGCAACACTCCCTGGGCGAGGCGTTGGAGCATCGCTGCGTGGGTTCGGTCAGCCTGCTGCGTCAGCTGGCCCGGGGCAATGGCGAGCAACAGGTGAGCATGCCGGTGGTGTTCACCAGCGCCCTGGGCGTCCCGGACGGCACGGCGGCGCCAGTGGACGGCCCGTTTGCCCACCAGGTGTTCGGCCTGACACAAACCCCGCAAGTGTGGCTCGACCACCAGGTCGTCGAAGCCAACGGTGGCATTGCCCTTAACTGGGACCGTGTGGTCGGCCTGTTTCCCGAAGGCCTGGTTGAAGCGATGTTCGATGCTTACCTGCAGAGCCTCAACTGGTTGGCCGAGCACGCCTGGGACAGCGCGCCACCCGACCTGCTGCCCCAGGTCCAAGCGCAACGGCGCGCTCAACTCAACGCCCCGGTCGACTGCGTGCCGGGCGACCCGACGCTGCACCAGGGTTTCTTTGAACAGGCGCGCCATGCCCCGCAGCGCCCCGCCTTGTTATGGGGTGAACACGGCACGCTTAAGTACGGCGAACTGGCCGACCGCGCGCTGCGTATCGCCCACAGCCTGATGGACGCAGGTGTCGCATCCGGCGACCTGGTGGCCGTGTCCCTGGCCAAGGGGCCGCAGCAGGTCGCCTGTGTGCTGGGGATTCTGGCGGCCGGCGCCGCCTACCTGCCGGTGGGTGTCGATCAGCCGTTGCAGCGCTGCCAGCGCATCCTGCAACAGGCCGGTGTGACCCTGATGCTCGCCGAGCACGACCCGCGACTGCCCGGCGTCAAACACCTCAAGCCCTCCACCGCGTTGAAGGCCGAACCGCTGGCGGCGCCACGGCCTCTCGCAGCGGGTGAACTGGCCTATGTGATCTACACCTCCGGCTCCACCGGCCAGCCCAAGGGCGTGGAAATCACCCACCGCGCGGCGATGAATACCGTGGCCGAGATCAACCGCTGTTATGGCGTCCAAGCCAGCGACCGGGGTCTGGCCCTGTCGGCGCTGGACTTCGACTTGTCGGTGTACGACCTATTTGGCCTGCTGTCGGTGGGCGGCGCCCTGGTGCTGATCGACGAAGACCAGCGCCGCGATGCCCGTGCCTGGCTCAAGGCATTGCAACAGCACCACGTGACCCTGTGGAACAGCGTGCCGGCGCTGCTCGACATGCTGCTGGAAGCCAACGTCCAAGACCGCCAGCCTCTGGACCTGAGGGTCGCACTGCTGTCCGGCGACTGGATCGGCCTTGATCTGCCGCAACGCCTGCAAGAGCAGGCCCCCGGTTGCCGTTTTATCGCCCTCGGCGGCGCGACCGAAGCGGCAATCTGGTCGAATCACTTTGAAGTACGCCAGGCAATGCCGGGCTGGCGTTCGATCCCCTACGGCGTGCCGCTGGCCAATCAGGCCTACCGGGTAGTCGATGCGCTGGGCCGTGACTGCCCGGATTGGGTCACGGGGGAACTGTGGATCGGCGGTGCCGGCGTCGCACGCGGTTATCGCCACGCCCCGCAGTTGAATGCCGAGCGCTTTGTCGAAGGTTGGTACCGCACCGGAGACCTTGGTCGCTACCACCCCGATGGCCTGCTGGAGTTTCTCGGGCGCGCCGACAGCCAGGTGAAGGTCCGTGGCCATCGCATCGAACTGGGCGAAATCGAAGCCGCCCTGGCGCGCCACCCCTGTGTGAACAGCGCCGTGGCGTTGGTCGCCGAGCACAGACTGATGGCCGCCGTGACGGCCAGCACCTGCGCCGAGGTGCTCGCACAGCATCTGGAACAGTGCCTGCCTGCGTACATGCGCCCGGAACAGATCCTGGTGCTGGAACGCCTGCCCTTGAGCAGCAATGGCAAGGTCGACCGCCGTGCGCTGCTCGCCCCTTTGAGCGCCGCAGCCCAGCCACGGGACGCGGTGGATGAGCAACCGCTGAGCGCAGGCGAACAGGTGATCGCCGAGCTCTGGCAGCACTTGCTCAAGGTGCCGAGCGTCTCGCGCCACGACAACTTTTTCCGCCTGGGCGGCGACAGCCTGCTGGCCACGCGTTTTCTCGAAATGCTGCGCAGCCGTCTGGGTGTGGAACTGCCCATGGGCCAGTTGTTCGGCGCCGCCAGCCTGTTGGAAGTGGCGCAGACCCTCGAACGCCTACCCACCCCGCACACCGTTGAAGAAGGCGTTATCTGATGCCTGCGCCCCCCCCCTTTTTTCCAGGAGCTGTCCCCATGCCCGCCGCCAAACTGCTAAGCGAACTCAAGTCCCTGGGCGTCGAACTCTGGCCCCAGGATGGCCAACTGAAATTCCGCGCGCCCCAGGGCCTGCTCGACACGGAACGCCTGGCGCAACTGCGCGAACACAAGCAACAGATCCTGCACCTGCTGGAGACACAGGAACGCCCGCTCGTGCAGGCCGATCCGGCACAGCACCACACGCCCTTCCCCCTCACCGATGTGCAGACTGCCTACCTGCTGGGCCGCCAATCGTCCTTCGGCTACGGCAATGTCGCCTGCCATGGCTACCTGGAACTGAGCTGGCCAACCCTGGACCCGCAGCAGGTGGAACAGGCCTGGAACCGCCTGATCGCCCGCCACGACATGCTGCGAGCGGTGATCGCCAGTGAAGGTTCGCAGCGTGTGCTGCCCGACGTCGACCACTATCCTGTGGCCATCGCCGATCTGCGTGGCGCCACCCGCGAGCAGCACCAGCACGCGGTGCAACAGATTCGCCAGGCCATGGAGCAGAAGCTCTACCCCACCGAGGTCTGGCCGCTGTTCGAACTGCGTATGAGCCGCAGCGACAACGGCGACACGCTGCACTTTTCCATGGATTCCTTGATCGCGGACTGGGCCAGCGCGCAGCTGCTGTTCAATGAGCTGGAACTGTTGCTGCAGGATCCCCTGGCAGCTTTGCCTGCCCTGGACATCACCTTCCGCGACTACTTGCTGGCCGAGCGCAGTTTGCTCGAAGGCAGCCGCCACCAACGTGACCGTGACTACTGGCTGGCCCGCATCGACGCATTGCCCGCCGCCCCACAACTGCCGGCGCCGCTGAGCGGCGAAGACACCCGCGTACCCCGTTTCCAACGGCACTCGGCGCAGCTTGAGCCGCAGCCATGGGCCGCCCTGAAAAGCGCTGCCAGCGAACGCGGTCTTACCCCGTCCATCGTGGTGCTGGCGGCCTACGTCGCCACGTTGCAACGCTGGAGCCAGCAGCCCGCCTTCAGCCTCAACCTGACATTGCTCAACCGCCTGCCACTGCACCCGCAGGTGGATCGCCTGGTGGGCGACTTCACCTCGGTCAGCCTGTTACAGGTCAACGATCCCGAAGGGCTGGACTTCACCGCCCAGGCACGCCAGTTGGGCAGCCAATTGTTTGCCGACCTGGAGCACCGGTTGTTCTCCGGCATCCAGGTCATGCGCGAAATCGGTCGCCGTCGTGGGCGTGAAGCGGCGGCCATGCCGGTGGTCTTCACCAGCGCCATCGGCCTGGGGATCGAGGCACCGCCGGCCAGTCAACGCCGGGTGGGCCACGGCATCACCCAGACTCCGCAGGTCACCCTTGATTGCCAAGTGATGGATGACCCCAGCGGCCTGCACATCCATTGGGACGTGCGCCAAGGCGTATTCCCCGACGGCCTGGTGGACGACATGCAACAGGCCTTTGTCGCCGAGTTGCAGTTGCTCGCCCTCGATCCGGCCGCGTGGGAACATCCGGTGCACGTGCCGCTGCCGGCCTGGCAACAGCGTGAACGCCTGGCGGCGAATGCCACCGCCGCCCCGCTGCCCACCGGTCGCCTGCACGACGGCCTGCTGGCCATGGCTTGGGAACATCCCCACGCCCTGGCGGTGATCGATGCCAGTGGCAGCCTGACCTACGCCGCCCTTGCCGAACGCGCACTGGCCGTGGCCGCCACCCTGCGTGAGGCCGGGTGCGACGCGCAGGAACCCGTGGCGATCCTGATGCCCAAGGGCCTCGACCAAGTGGTGGCGGCCTACGGCGTGTTGCTCGCCGGCGCGGCCTATCTGCCCCTGGACAGTAACGCTCCGGCCGCACGCCGCGACCGCGTCCTGCTAAGCGCCAAGGTGCGGCATGTGCTGGGGCATTCCCTGGCGCAGCCGAACACGCCGTTGCCCGAGACATTGCAATGGCACGCCGTAGACCGGTTGGCCTCGGCGGGCGCGGATTTCGAGCTGGTCGAAGGCAGTCCCGATGACCTCGCCTACGTGATCTACACCTCCGGTTCCACCGGCGAACCCAAGGGCGTGATGATCAGCCATCGCGCCGCGCTCAATACCGTGCAAGACATCAACCGACGCTTCGACGTCAACGCCGATGACCGCGTACTGGGCCTGGCGCAGTTGAGTTTCGACCTGTCGGTGTATGACCTGTTCGGGCCCCTCGCCGTGGGCGCAACCCTGGTGCTGCCCGACCCGGCACGCGGTGCCGACCCGTCGCACTGGGCCGAACTGGTACAGCGCCATCAGGTCACGCTGTGGAACTCAGTGCCGGCACAACTGCACATGCTCGCCGACTACCTGCACGCCGAACCCCGCCCACTGGACAGCCTGCGCCTGGCCTTGCTGTCCGGTGACTGGATCCCGCTGAACCTGCCACCGCAACTCCAGGCGTTGTTGCCCGACCTGAAACTGGTGGGCCTGGGCGGCGCCACCGAAGCCTCGATCTGGTCGAACCTGCACCCTATCGGCGCCATCGACCCGACGTGGCGCAGCATTCCCTACGGCTTGCCGCTGGCCAACCAGGGCTTTCGAGTACTCGACAGCCACTGGCGTGATGCGCCGACCTGGGTGCCGGGCGACCTGTATATCACCGGTGTCGGCCTGGCCCAGGGCTACCTGGGCGATCCGGCATTGAGCGACGCCCGCTTCTTTGCTCACCCGCTCGACGGCCAGCGCCTGTACCGCACCGGTGACCGTGGCCGCTATTTGCCGGGGGGTGAACTGGAATTCCTGGGTCGTGAAGACGGCCAAGTGAAAATTCGCGGCCATCGGGTGGAACTCGGTGAAGTCGAGGCTGCACTGCTCGCCACCCCCGGCGTGGACAGCGCGGTGAGCCTGGTCAGTGGCGACCTGTTGGCGTTCGTTACTGCCGCACGCGCCGAACCCGAGCCGCTGCCAGGCGCGCCGTTGCTTACGGCGGTTAAACGTTATGCCGACAGCCAGGTGGGCAGTTTCGATGCGCAACAGGTGCGCGAGTACCAGGCTGACTTGAGTGCCGCCGCATTGAGTTCGATGCTGGAGGTGTTGCTCAAGGCCGGACTGTTCAGCGGCGAACGGGCCGAACCGGACGCCGCCGCAATCCTGCACGCCTTGCAGGCCGAGCCACGTCACCATTGGCTGGTACGCCGCTGGTTGGGCGCGCTGTGTGAGGCGGGTCTGCTGCACTCCACCCGCTCGCACTACCGCCTTGCGCAACCCGCGCCCAACCCGGCACTGGCGTGGGGCCGGGTGGAACAGGCGGTCGCCTCGGGGCTGTGCAGCCAGGCGCTGCTCGACTACCAGCTCAACCATGTGTGGCAACTGCCGCAACTGCTCAAGGGCGAGGTCAACCCGTTCGACTTGCTGTTCCCCCAAGGCCAACTGGACGTGGCCTTGCAGTTGTACGGCGGGGATGCCGTGTCACGCTACAACAACCACAGCATCGCGGCGCTGATCAACCGCCTGGCCACCCACCATCAAGGCGACGGCCCACTGCGCATCCTCGAAATCGGCGCGGGTACCGGCGCCACCAGCACGCCGGTCATCGGCCTGCTCGATGGGCTGGAAGTCGACTACCTGTTTACCGACATGACCGCGTTTTTCCTGCCGGCGGCCAAGCAACGCTTTGCTGAACAGGCCTGGGTACGCTATGGCGTGTTGGACATCGACCAGGACATCCGCCCCCAGGGTTTGGCCAGCAACAGCGTGGATATCGTGCTGTGTGCGGGCATGCTCAACAGCGTCAAGGACATCGACAATGCCCTCGGCCAGATCACCGAGTTGCTCAGCCCTGGCGGCTGGCTGGTGTTCAGCGAACCGACCGGCGAATGGCCGCCGATCCTGCTGACCCAGGGGTTCATGATGACACCGGCCAACGGCGATCACGACCAGGGCCGCAGTGGCCTTCGCGACGCCGAAATCTGGCAGGCGCGGGTCAAGGCCTTCGGTGGCGAATGCCTGCCTGCCCTGCCCCAGGCCGACCACCCGCTGGCCGCCCTCGGCATGCAGGTATTCGCCGCGCGCTTCAAGGCCGGCGTGCAGCGCCTGAGTGTCGACAGCCTGCGCCGCGCCCTGGCCGAGCGCCTGCCGGACTACATGCTGCCAGCGCACCTGCAGGTACTCGACCGCTTGCCGCTGACCGCCAACGGCAAGGTAGACCGCAAGACCCTGGCCGGCTGGCGCCCTGCCGCCGATGCCCAGGCCTCCAGCAGCCAGGAAGCGCCGAGCGATCCGCTGACCGCCGAGTTGTGCCGCGTATGGGCCGACGCCCTGGGGCTGGCGCAGATCGGCGTCGAGGACAGCTTCTATGAAAAAGGCGCCGACTCGCTGATCCTCGCCCGCGTCGCCGGCCAACTGCGTGAGCAACTGCCTCAGGCCCAACGCCTGAGCTACGACACCTTGCTGCGCCAGATGCTCAACGAGCCGAATGTCGCCGCCCTCGCGCGCCTGCTCCATCAGGGCGAAGCCACGCCGGCCACGATTGCCGCCAGCGGTGAAGCACAACGCTCGTCCAGCAGCAACGCGCTGGTGGTGCCGTTTGGCGGGGGTGACATCGGCCCGGTGCGGGTGATGTTCCATGCCGCCCTCGGCACCCTGGATTATTTCCAGCACCTGGGCCGCGCCCTTGCCGACCAGCAGGCCGGTCCGGTGATCGGCTTTGCCGTGGCCGACACGGCGCAGTACCTGGCGCTGGAGCCCAAGCGCCTGATCGAAAGCGTGGCCGAGGACTACGCCGAGCGCTTGATTGCCGACGGCCATCAGCGCTTCCAGCTGATCGGCTACTGCCTCGGCGGGCTGCTGGCCACTGAGGTTGCCCGGCGCTTGCTCGAACGCGGCATGGAGGTGGTCGACCTGAGCCTGATCGACAGCATCCCGATGTTCATCGACACCGACGAAGAGCTGGCCTACGAGGCGATCTTCGTGCCCAACCTGAACCTGGACCCAGTAAAAACCGTGTTCGGCGCGCACATCGAAGACTACGACGTGTACCGCGCCATCGACCTGTTGATGGCCCGCGACAACCGCCGCGTGCCCGCCGGGGCCATGGCGGCGTTGAGCGGCGATCCGGGGCTGGACGCGCTGGCGCTGGCGGTCCAACAGCAATCGGCGCGCAGCCAGGAGGAACGCCTGGCCGAATACGCACGCCTGGCCTCAGGCCAGGCCGGGGTGCCGATCGGCCCTGAACTGGTGCCAACGCTGTTCCGTGTGTGCCGCCACAGCATGCGGGCGGCGCGGTTCGACCCGCCGCCGTTCCTCGGCAACATGACCTACCTGCGCTGCCTGGAGCAACAGTCGTTCGGCATCACCGGCGGCGTCGGGCATTTGGCCGCGCCGTTCTGGGAAGACGCGTGCCTGGGCCGCTTCGAGCTGATCGACGTGCCTGGCAACCACTTCAGCGTGATCGAACCGCCCCACGTACACACGGTTACTGCGCACCTGCTTGAGGCCCTTCGGAAAAACTCATGACCACTGCCTTGGATACCCTGAAACGCCCGGTCAATCGCCTCATCCGTCTTGGTGTGGCGTTCGCCGCCCTCGGCGCATTGGTCAACCTGGTGCCCTTTATCGGCCTCACCGAACTGGGCCGCTTGCTGTTGGCCGGCAGCGCCGACAGCAAGACCCTGTGGCTGTGGGCCGCGCTGGTGGTGATCGCCCTAAGTGTGGGGTGGATGGCCAGTGGCGTGGCGCTGTGGTTGACCCATGTGGCTGACCACCGGCTGCAATCGAGCTTGCGCGAAGCCATGGTGCGCAAGCTTGGGCGCGTGCCGTTGGGCTGGTACACCGACACCACCTCCGGCGCCGTGCGCAAGGTGGTGCAGGACGACCTCGAAGACCTGCACCACCTGGTCGCCCACCACGCGGTGGAACTCACCGCGGCCATCGTCACGCCGCTGGCGGGCCTACTGTGGCTGGCGACGTTGAACTGGCGGCTGGCGCTGCTGGCGGTGCTGACACTGCCCATCTACGCGGTGGCCTACACCCTGATGATGCGCGGTTTTGGCGTCAAGATGCAGTTGCTGGACAAGAGCATGATCCGGGTCAGCGCGGCGATTGTCGAGTTCGTGCACGGCATTGCCGTGGTCAAGGCGTTCGGCCAGGTCGGCCAGGCGCATCGCAGCTATCAGCAGGCGGTCAACCAGTTCAGCGAGCAGTACGCCGGCTGGGTCAAGCCGTTGCTGCGCCTGGAAGCCTTTTCCTCGATGGCCTTGAGTGTGCCGGTGATCCTGCTGGTGAGCCTGGGGGTGGGTAGCCTGTTGCTGGCGCACGGTTGGATCACGCCGCTGGAACTATTCGCCGAAACCCTGGTGGCGGTGGTCATCCCGCAATCGCTGCTGGTGATCAACCAGAGCCTCACAGCCCAGCGTACGGCCCTGGCGGCAGCCGGTCGCATCGAAGCGCTGCTGGACGTTGAGGAATTGCCTTCGCCCAAGGCCTGCGTCCAACCCCAGGGCAGCGATATCCGCTTTGAACAGGTGCAGTTCGGCTACGACGCCGAGCACCTGATCCTCAAGGGTGTCGACCTGCATTGCCCGGCCGGCAGCGTGACCGCATTGGTCGGCGCGTCCGGCGCCGGCAAGTCGACCCTGGCCAAGCTGGTGCCGCGCTTTCATGACGTCAACGCCGGCCGTATCTGCGTGGGCGGCGCCGATGTGCGCGAGATTGACCCGCGCCAGTTGTATCAACACGTGGGCTTCGTGTTGCAGGACGCGCAACTGGTGCACGGCACGGTCGCCGACAACCTGCGCCTGGGCCGCCCGGATGCCAGCGATGCAGAGGTCGAGGCGGCAGCGCGCTCGGCGCAGATCCATGCGCGTATCCAGGCCCTGCCCCGGGGTTATCAATCGGTGATCGGCGACGATGCGATCTTCTCCGGTGGCGAGGCGCAGCGCGTGTCGATCGCCCGCACGCTGCTGGCCGACACGCCGGTGCTGATCCTCGATGAAGCCACCTCCCACGCCGACCCCGAATCCGAAGCACTGATCCAGGACGCCCTGTCCGCCCTGGCGCGTGGCCGCACGGTGCTGGTGATTGCCCATCGTCTGTCGAGCATCAGTGGTGTCGACCAGATCGTCGTCCTCGACCAGGGCCGCGTGCTGGAAAGCGGCCGCCATGAAGACCTGCTGAATGCCAACGGCGCCTATGCCCGACTGTGGCGAGCCGGCACCGAAACCCCTGCCGTGGAGATGTCCCTGTGATTCGCAGCCTTGTGACCTTACTGGGCCCGGCCCATGCCCCGCGCCTCTACCGTTACCTGGCGTGGCTGGTGACCAGCGCCGTGCTGCAAGGCCTGGCCGTGGCGCTGCTGGTGCCGATCCTGCACGCGTTGTTCGCCGGCGATCTGCCCACGGCTACCGCCTGGCTGGCGGGCCTGGCGGCCATGGTGGTGCTGACCTGCATCGCCCACTACCAGCAGGCCATGAAGGGCTTTGCCCTGGCCTTGCTGGTGCTGACGACCTTGCATGATCGCCTCGGCCAGCACCTGGTCAGCCTGCCGTTGGGCTGGTTCAACTCGGAGAAGGTCGGGCGCCTGTCACGCAGCGCTACCAGCGGCACGTTGATGGTCACCGGATTGTTCGCCCATTACCTGGGGCCGGTGGTGTCCGGGGTGGT
Source organism: Pseudomonas sp. NS1(2017) (assembly GCF_002269425.1). Taxonomy (NCBI): domain Bacteria; kingdom Pseudomonadati; phylum Pseudomonadota; class Gammaproteobacteria; order Pseudomonadales; family Pseudomonadaceae; genus Pseudomonas; species Pseudomonas sp. NS1(2017). The sequence goes on along the minus strand of NZ_CP022960.1, from coordinate 4,638,809 downwards.
GGTGCCGGCCACCGTGGCGCTGACGCTGTTCGTGTTCGACTGGCGCCTGGGCCTGACGGCTGTGTTGTGTGCGCCGCTGATCTACTTCACCCATCATTGGTCGGCCGCCGCCATCGGCAGCAACGATGCGCGGGTGGAAGCCGCCGCGACCCTGGCCGGTAACCGCGTGGTGGAGTTCGCCCGCTACCAGCAAGTGCTGCGCGCGTTTGGCCGCACCCAGGACGGCTACACGCCGTTACAGGCGGCCAATCAGGCGCAAAAGCTGGCGGGTGGTTCGATGCTGTCGCAGACCTTCCCCAAGCTGCTCGCCGGTGGTTTGACCGTGCAACTGGCCTTTGCGCTGCTGGTCGGCGTGGGCATTGCACTGGCGGCGCATGGTGAAATCGATGCGATCCAGTTGGTGGCCCTGCTCGCCCTGGCAGCGCGATTCGTGGGCCCACTGGCCGAAGCGGCAGCACGCAGCGGCCTGTTGCGCATGGCCGGCAACGACCTGGATCAACTGGTGGGTATCCTGCGTGAACCGCCGTTGCCCGAACCCGCCGTCAGCCTGCCCCTGTCAGCACCCGGCAGCCTGGCCTTCGAACACGTGAGCTTCGCCTACCCGAGTGGCCCGACGGTGTTGCGCGACCTGACCTTCAGCGCCCCGGCGCATTCGATGACCGCGATTGTAGGCGCGTCGGGCTCGGGCAAGACCACCGTCACCCGCCTGTTGATGCGCTTTTTCGATACGGCGGCGGGCAGCGTCAAGGTCGGCGGCGTGGACGTGCGCGAGCTGTCGAACGCGGCGCTGATGGCGCAACTGTCGCTGGTGATGCAGGACGTGTACCTGTTCGACGACAGCCTCGAAGCGAATATCCGCGTCGGTAGCCCGGACGCCAGTGCCCGCGACGTCGCCGAAGCGGCACGGCTGGCCGGTGTCGATGAAATCGTCGCCCGCCTGCCCCAAGGCTGGAACACACCGGTGGGCGAAGGCGGCGCATCGTTGTCCGGCGGTGAGCGCCAGCGCGTGTCCCTGGCGCGCGCCTTGCTCAAGCGTGCGCCTATCGTGCTGCTGGACGAAGCCACCGCCGCGCTCGACCCGCACAACGAAGCCTTCGTGCAGGCCGCAATTCAACGCCTGATGCAACACTCGACCGTGCTGGTGATCGCCCATCGCTTGCCGACCATCATGGCAGCCGACCAGATCCTGGTCCTGGACGGAGGTCGCCTGGTGGAATCAGGCACCCACGCGCATCTGCTCAGCCTCAACGGGCGTTACGCCGGGTTCTGGCATGACCGTCAGCGCGCCGGTGGCTGGCGCCTGAAGGCGCAGGACCAGCCATGCTGATCGGGGTGCTGGGCGCCAGTGGCGACGTCGGCCTGGCCAGCGCACAGGCCTTGTTGAGCCTGGGCCTGCAGCACCTGCGCCTGGGCGGGCGTGACGCGCACAACGGCGCGCGCTGCCTGGCGCTGCTCCAGCAGCAATGGCCCGAAGCACGCCTGCAATGGGTCGCCGTGGATTTCAACGACACACCAGCCCTGGCCAGGTTCGCCCGTGGCTGCGACGTGCTGCTCAACTGCGCCGGACCCTCCTGGCGCGTGGCGGACCGTGTCGCGCAGGCCGCCTTGAACGCCGATGCGCATTACGTCGACGCCGCGGGCGATATCCAGCTCGACCCGGTTTTATGGCGCGGGCGCAGCGCGGTGCTTGGCGCGGGCCTGCAACCGGGCCTCACCGGCCTGCTGCCACGCTGGCTGGCGCTGCAGGGGTTTACACGGGTGCTGGGGCTTAGCAGCTATTTTGGCCTGCGTGACCACTTCACGGCCGTCGCCGCCGACGACTTCCTGCAAGGGGCGGTAGACGGCTCAAGCGAGCCCTTGGCGGCCTGGCACAACGGCCGTTGCAGCCGCGCACTGCGACGCAGGCGCGATGTGCTGCTGCCGTGTTTCCCCGGGCCGGTGCATGTGCTGCCCTACTTGAACCGGGAAGGCGAACGCTTGGCCAGGGACCTGCGCCTGGAAACAGGCCAGTGGTTCAACGTGATGACCGACGGCCATGTACTCAAGGCGCTCGACCAGACGCACAGCCTGCCGCGTGCCGAAGCGGTGCAGCGCTTATGCACGGCCAGCCAGTTGGACCTCAGTGGCCATCCACCCTTTGTCACGTTGTTGCTGCAACTCGATGGCCTCTGCGACGGCCAAGCCTGCACCCGCAGCCTGGTCGTCAGCGGCACAGGCAACGCGCCTCTGACCGGCGCCATGGCGGCAGTCACGGTGGTGAGTGTGCTCGAAGGCGAAATCCGCCCGGGCTGCCATGACGCCGCTTACGCGTTGCCGCCCGCCGCCAGCCTTGAGCGCCTGCAACGCACTCAGGCGATCCGCGCACTGACCCTGCTGGACCACCCGCTCGAACACCTGCAACACGCCGAAGAAGGTTGCCTATGAACACCGCCCTTAACGCACTGGAACAACTGAGCCTGGGTGTCATGGCCGGCGTGCTCCTGCGTACCCAGGCCTTGCCGATGCAGGTCTGGCGAACCGCCGCACAGCTTAACCAGGCGCTGGGCACCGCACCGCGCCACGCCTGGATCGTGCGGCGCTGGCTCGCGGCGTTGTCGCGTACCGAAGCCGTGCAGGTAGACGGCGAGCGGTTGGCCTGGAATGGCACGCCGCCTCAAGCCGCCCTCGGCGATTTGCCAGGGTTGTATGCCGAGCTGGGTTTCCCGTCGAGCATGGCGCAACTCCATGCCCAGGTCATCGAGTGCCTGCCCGAGTTGCTGCGCGACCGCATCGCCCTGGCGCCGTTGCTGGTGCTCGCCGGGGATCCGGTGGCGGTACTCGGCGCGTACCAGCACAACCACTTCACCGCCGCGATCAATCAGGTGCTTGCGGCGCGTGCGCGGGAAACCAGCGCCGCCGACGACGTGTTGCAGGTGCTGGAGCTCGGCGGCGGTGCCGGCTGTACCACGCGTGCCGTACTGGCAGCCCTGGAGGACCGTGAAAAAGCCTATCGCTTCACTGATATCAGCTCACTGTTCACCGGCGCGGCTCAGCGCACATTCCGCCTGGAGCCCGGTATGCAATTCAGCCTGCTCGATCTCGACCGCGACTTCAGCGAGCAAGGCATCGCGCCCCGCAGCCAGGACCTGGTGATCGCCGGCAACGTGCTGCACAACGCCTGCGACCTGCCGCGCAGCCTGGCGCGAATCCGCGCCTGCCTGCGCGACGGCGGCACCTTGCTGTTCAGCGAATCCATCGCCGACAACCCGGCGATGCTGATCTTCATGCACCTGTTGCTGTCTCCGCCGGCCGGCGCGCCGCTACGGACCACCGATGAGGTGTTCATGCCACCCGAAGTCTGGCGCCAGGCCTTGCACGTCGCGGGCTTTGAGTTGCTCGACCTGTGGCCCGCCGCGAGCGACCCGCTGGCCGCCGCCGGGCAACGTCTGTTCCATGCCACCGGAGTTTCCCGATGAACGTCGACACCCTGTTGATCGACCTGCCCACTGCGCCCTGGCAACTGCCTGCGTTTACCGACCTGGGCGTTCATCAGTTGGCGCCCGCTCGGCTGCTGGCCTTGCTTGAGCGCCAGCGCCCCGCTGTGGTGATGATGAGCGCCGAGCAGTTGGAACGTCTGCTGGATTTCCCCGCACTGGCCTTGAGTGATCTGAGCCACCTGCAACAGGTGCTGTTCGTCAGCCACCGCCCGGGTGACTGGCAGCTCGCGGAGCGTGCGGCGGCGCAACTCGATTGCCGCGTGCAAGGTTTCACGGAGCAATGGCACGACTTGGCCAGCGTCAAGCTGGCGCATCAACGCTGGCGTGAACGCGCCCTGGGCCATCCTCAAGTCAGTGCCGTTGCCCTGCACGGCCAGACGCTGTTCGTGGTGCCGCATCCTTGCCCGAGCACGCCGGTGGACGATCAGCTGGCCGCAACAGAGGCCGCCCTCGACCAAGCCTTTGAACCCGCGCAACTGGTGGAGGCGGTGCGACTCAATGATCGACTGGGTCACGCCGCGCTCCTCTCCATGCTCAATGGGCTTGAGCAGTGTGGGTTGCTGCCGGCACCGCTCAATGACGTGGCCCACAGCCTGGCACGGGCGGGTATTGCCCCTGGCCACCGGCCGTTGATCGCGCGCTGGCTGGATGTGCTGCAAGCCCAAGGCCTGTTGCGACGCGTCGCCGACCGGTTGCAACCCACCCTCGACGCGACTGCCTGGAGCGATATCGCCCTGGAAGGTATTTGGGCGCAGTTGAGCGTGGACTGGGCGCGCAATACCGGCGGCAACGGCACCCTCGACTACGCGCGGGAGAATGCGCGGCAGTTGCCGTCGTTGATGCGTGGCGAGTGTGCGGCAGTGCACCTGCTGTTTCCCGAAGGCCGCACCGAACGCGCGGCGGCGCTGTACCGCGAGAGCCTCGCAGCGCAATACCAGCACCGCGCCGTCGCGCACTGGATCGGCGCCTGGGCCGCACGCCAGCCGGCCGATGTGCCGCTGCGCGTGCTGGAAGTCGGCGCCGGCACCGGGTCCACCACCCAAGCGGTGTTGCCCGCCTTGGCGAATGCCAGCGTGGACTATCTGTGCACCGACGTGTCGCGCTACTTCAGCGAGCAAACTGCCGAGCGGCTCAAGGACTGGCCATGGGTGCGTCACGGCGTGTTCGATATCGATCGCCCGGCCCTGGCCCAGGGTTATCCCAGCCAGAGCTGGGACCTGATCGTTGCCGGGGGCGTGCTGAATGCCGCCCGCGACACCGAGCGCTCCCTGGCCACCCTGCTCGCTTTGCTCAAGCCGGGTGGCTGGCTGGTGTTCAGCGAACCGACCCAGGAGGAATTCTGGGTGATGGCCTCCCAGGCTTTCATGCTCAACCAGGCAAGCGACGAACGCCAGCTCAGCAGCGCCACCTTTCTCGACCTGTCGCAGTGGCAAAGCGCATTGGCGCGGGCCGGGTTCCACGGCAACCGTAGCCTGCCCGCCGCCACACACCCGCTGGCGCGCCTGGGCCATCGCGTATTCGTCGCCCAGGTCCCGGACCAACGCCTGAGCCGCGCCGCGCTGGCGGCCCACCTGGAAGACCCCGAATTGCAGCTTGAGCTGCTCGACCATTTGCCCGACCTCAGCACCGCCAAGGACTTGCCATGACCCCGCTGGCCTACCCGTTCAACCGCTTCACCGACCTCAAGCTGGCGGAGCCCTATCGCCATGCCCAGCAGGCACCGGGGCTGTTGCGCATCCAGATGCCCATCGGCGCCCCCGCCTGGCTCGCCACCCGCTATGACGATGTGCGCCTGGTGCTCGGTGACCGGCGCTTCAGCCGCAGCGAGGCGTTTCGCCGCGACGATAGCCCGCGTGCCTTCCCACGCATCGCCGGCGGCATCGTGATGATGGACCCGCCGCAACTCACGCGGATTCGCTCGCGCGCCGCCCAGGCTTTCACCCGTCGCCGCGTCGAAGCCCTGCGCCCCCACGCCCGTGACTACGCCCATCAGTTGATCGACCGCATGCTCGCCGCCGGCCCGCCGGCCGATCTGGTCAACGACTACGCCTTGCCGTTGCCCCTGGCGCTGATCTGCGAACTGCTCGGGGTGCCGGTGCAGGACCGTGATCGTTTCAAGGTGTGGAACGACTCCCTGCTGTCGACCCGCCCTGAAGACGCGGATCAGACCCAGCGTCACTTGGGCGAACTGGCCGCATACATCAAAGACCTGGTGGCCGAACGTCGACGCGAACCACGCGATGACTTCATGACCGCCCTGACCCAGGACGACGAAAAAGGCGAGTCCCTCAACGAGGAGCAATTGCTGCTGTTGTGCATTGCGATCCTGGTCGCCGGTTACGAAGGCAGTGCCTCGCAGATACCCAACTTCATCCAGGTGCTGCTGGACAATCCGGCGCAGTGGCAACAGCTCAAGGCCGATCCCGAGCAGATACCGCAAGCGGTCGAAGAGCTGCTGCGCTACATCCCGCTGGCTTCGGCGGCGATGTTTGTGCACTACGCGCTGGAAGACATTCAGGTCGGTGAAACCCTGGTGCGCCAGGGCGACGCGGTGTTCGCCTCGATCGGCGCCGCCAACCATGACCCGGCGCGCTTTGAAAACCCACAGGCGTTGGACCTGCAACGGGATGCCAGCGGCCATTTCGGCTTTGGCCACGGCCTGCATCACTGCATCGGCTCAGCCCTGGCGCGGGTCGAATTGCAGGAGGCGCTGCACGCCCTGGTGGTGCGCCTCCCCAGCCTGCAGCGCTGTGGCGAAGTGCAATGGAAAACCGCCACATTCTTTCGCGGCGCCCACTGCCTGCCGGTGACTTGGTCATGAGCCGCCCGACTGCACGCAAACGCGTGATCGTCGCCGGCACTGCATTTGGCCGTATCTACCTGCAAGCCCTGGCACGTGCCCAGGCCGACTATGAACTGGTGGGCATCCTGTCACGCGGCAATGCCTACTCGCGCGCCTGCGCCGCGCACTATGGCGTGCCGCTGTACGAGGCGGTGGAGCAAGTACCGGACGACGTCGACATCGCCTGCGTGGTGGTGCGCTCCGGCGCCACGGGCGGCGCGGGCAGCGAGCTGGCCCAGCACCTGCTGCAACGCGGCATCCACGTGCTGCAGGAACACCCGGTGCACCACCGCGAAATCGCGGCGTGCATGCAGGCCGCTCGTCAAGGCCAGGCAGCCTACGCGGTGAACACGCTGTACCCGAACATCCTCGCGATCCGGCGTTTTCTGGCGGTGGCCGGGTACCTGCGCGAGCAGCAAGGGCTGGCGTACATCGACGCGGCCTGCAACAGCCAGGTGGCGTACCCGCTGCTGGACATTCTCGGGCGCCTGGCCGGTGGCCTGCGGCCCTGGGTGTTTGCAGCGCCAGCCGCCGGGGTCGGGGCGCAGCCTTTCACGCGGCTCAATGCGAGTTTCAACGGTGTGCCCATCAGCCTGCGTATCCAGAACCAGGTGCACCCCCAGGACCCGGACAACCATTCCTTCCTGTTGCATCGCCTCGAAGTGGGCTGCGAAGCCGGCGTGCTGAGCCTGGGCGACACCCATGGCCCGGTGCTGTGGAACCCGCGCCTGCATGCCCCACGGGACACCACCGACCGCCTGATCATGGCCGGCCCAGGCAGCCAACGCCTGGCCGGGCCGACGATGGTGGTGCTCGACCCGCAAATCCCTGCGAACTACCACCAGGTGTTCAACCAGCTCTGGCCCGACGCGGTGAGCCTTGCGCTGGGTGAACTGTGTCGAGACATCGACGACCCCGCGCGCCGCCTGCACAGCGGCGTGTGGGCCACCGAGGTGTCCATGGCCTGGCGCGAAATGAACGGCCTGATCGGCATGCCTGAACTGATCGAGCCACCGGTGCCGCGTGCGCTGCCACTGGCCGAACTCCACGCGCGTGCCGACGCCGTGCAACCCCCTTGCGGTGACGACACCGCTCAACTGCTGGGAGCCCTGCCGTTTTGAACACTGCTCAACCCTCTTCCGCTTGCAGCCATGTGCTGCTGTGGGTGCGTGACTTGCACCAGGCCGTGGCGAATTTTCGCGCCGCCGGCTTCGAGGTCACTTACGCCACCGCCGAAGCCAGCGCGCAACACGCGCACATCTGGTTCAGCCAGGGGCCGATCATCGAACTGTTGACCACGCCGCGTCATGCCTGGCTGTTCAAGTGGCCCATCGACTGCCTGGCCGGCCGGGGGGCCGGGCGACGCATGTTGCGTTGGGCCGCGCAGGGCGAAGGCTTCTGCGACCTGGCCCTGCTGTGCGAAGACCCGGCCCTGGCGCCTCGCCTCAAGGGCCTGGCGGCTTGCGGCGTGAGCATGGGACGTACGGTGAACTGGCGGCGCACCTGCGCCGATGGCAGCCAGACGCGCTTTCGTTTCGTGTACCCGCGCCATGATCGCTTGCCCTTCCTGGTCACGCCCTACTCACCGTCCCAGCACCCAGCGCACAGGGTCCACCCGAATGGCGCTACCGGGTTGGCCGCGATTCATTTGGGCGTACACCCCGACGACAGAACCGCCCTCGACCTGCTGGCCGGCGATGACCCGCTGTTGCGCCTGCAACCGGCCACGCACACCGGCGTACAGGCGGTGCAAATCACCGGCCTTGCGCACCCGCTGAATCTGCACGGTGCCCAGTTGCTGGGTTGCCCGACTGCCCAAGGAGATTGCCATGCTTGATGGATGCACTGACTGGCCCGACGACTTTATCCGCCGCTACCGCGAGCAAGGCTACTGGCGCGGCGCGCCGCTGGGTGAACTGCTGCGCGAGCAGGCCCGGCGCACGCCAAACAAGGAGGCGCTGGTAGACGGCTCGCGGCGCTGGAGCTACGCCGAGCTCGACCATGAGGCCGACCGCCTGGCCGCCGGCCTGGCCGAGCGCGGGCTGGTGGCGGGCCAGCGGGTGCTGGTGCAGTTGCCGAATATCGCCGAGTTCTTCAGCCTGACCTTCGCCCTGCTGCGTGTGGGCGTGATCCCGGTGTTCGCGCTGCCGGCCCACCGCGAACATGAACTGGCGCACCTGGCGGACCTCAGCCAGGCGGTGGCCTATGTGATAGTCGATCGACACCTGGGCTTCGACTATCGCCCGTTGGCCCGCACGCTGCGCGAGCAAGTGCCGAGCCTGCAACAGGTGTGGGTGGTCGGTGCCGCCGAGGAATTCGTGCCGCTGGCGCAGTGCGTGGCCAGCCCGCGCGAATGGCCTGCGCCGGATTCGCGGGAGGTGGCGGTGCTGCTGTTGTCCGGCGGCACCACCGGCCTGCCCAAACTGATCCCGCGCACCCATGACGACTACGCGTGCAATGCGCGCCTGGCCGCCCAGGCGTGTGGGTTCGATGCCGATACCCGATACCTCGCCGCACTGCCGGTGGCGCACAACTTCCCCCTCGCCTCTCCCGGTGCTTTGGGCGTGTTCAGTGTCGGCGCTACCCTGGTACTGGCGCCGGAACCGAGCCCGGACACCGCCTTTGAGCTGATCGAACGCGAACGCATCACCCACACTGCCCTGATCCCACCGCTGGTGTTGCTGTGGCTGGAAGTCGCGCAATGGTCCGATAACGACCTGGGCAGCCTGCAATGGCTGCAGGTCGGCGGCGCCCGGCTCAAGGCCGAGATCGCCGCACGCATCCGTCCGGTCTTGGGCTGCGGCCTGCAACAGGTGTATGGCATGGCCGAGGGTTTGCTGTGCTTCACGCCACTGGATGATCCGCAGGCGCGAGTGTTCGACACCCAGGGGCTGCCGCTGACCGCCGACGACGAGATCCGCATCGTCGACGCCGACGACCAGCCGGTCGCGCCTGGTGCCGTCGGTGAATTGCTGGTGCGTGGGCCCTACACCATTCGCGGCTATTACAACGCCGCCGAGCAGAACCAGCGCGCGTTTACCGCCGACGGTTTTTACCGCAGCGGCGACCTGGTGCGGCGCCTGCCTGAAGGGCATTTGATTGTCGAGGGTCGCAGCAAGGATGTGATCAATCGCGGGGGCGAGAAGATCCCCGTAGAAGAGATCGAGAACCTGCTGCTCGGCCATCCGTTGATTCGCGATGTGGCGCTGGTGGCGCTGGCCGACGAGTTGCTCGGGGAGCGCAGTTGCGCCTGTGTGCTGGCCCACGGCGAACGACTCGACCTGGCCTCGATCAACGCCTGGCTGCGCGAACGCGGGCTGGCCGCCTACAAGTTGCCGGATCGCTTGCAGGTGCTGCGCGAATTCCCATTGACGCGCCTGGGCAAGGTCAACCGCAAGGCCTTGGCGGAACAGGTACTGGCGCTATGAGCGGCGCTGCATCGCCATGGCTGCGCGTGCTGCGAGAAAGCCAACAGGCACGGGCACGCCTGGTATGCCTGGCCCATGCCGGGGGCAGCGCGAGTTTTTTCCGTCCGTGGCTGGCGCACCTGCCGGGGGATATCGACCTGCTGGCCGTGCAATCTCCGGGACGCGAAGAGCGTTTCAACGAAACGCATATCCCCTGCCTGGATAGTCTCGCCGAACACATTGGCGCAGCACTGCAAAAGTTACCCGCCCGGCCCTTGCTGCTGTTCGGCCACAGCATGGGCGCTGCCCTCGCCTACGCCGTGGGAGTGCGCTTGCAAGCGGCGGGCTCTGGCGCCACCCATGTGTTCGTCTCGGGTCACGCGCCTCCACACCGGCAACCGTCCAGTGACCTGCACCGCCAGGACGACGCCGCACTGATCGCCGATATCCTGCGCCAGGACGCCGACGCCGCCGGCCTATGGGCCAACCCGCAACTGCGTGCGTTGTTCCTGCCAACCCTGCGCAGCGACTATCAGGCCATCGAAACCTGGCGCCCACAGCAGCTTACCCGCTTGTCGGCGCCACTCGACGTGCTGCTGGCCCGCGATGACGCCGAAGTCAGCCTTGAGCAGGCCCGTGCCTGGGCTGACCTCAGCGACCACACCCCGGATATCCGCCTGTTCGACGGCGACCACTTTTACCTCAAGCATCAGCCGCGACCGGTGATCCATCACCTGTTGCAACGCACTGCCTACCTACAGGGAGACTCGGTATGAAAACCCCGGAACATTGCACTGGCCTTTCGGACATTCGTGAAGGCATCGACAGCCTCGACCAGCAGATCATCGAAGCCCTCGGCCTGCGCATGCAGTACGTCAAGGCCGCCTCCGCGTTCAAGCCCGACCAGGCCAGCATCGCCGCCCCGGAGCGCGTCGCGGCGATGCTGCCGCAGCGCCGGCAATGGGCGCAGGAGGCTGGATTGGACGGTGAGTTTATCGAGGGGCTGTTCAACCAGATCATCCACTGGTACATCGCCGAGCAGACCGCCTTCTGGTTGCAGAAAAAGAGCAAGGTGGTATGAACGTAGACGTGTTGCTCAAGGTATTCCAGACCGCACACCAGCGTGCGGTGGCGTATCAACGGCCCGTCATCGCCGTTTCTTCACACGCCGCGCCGACGCTGGAGGCCCTGGCCCTTTACGAAGCCCACCGGCAGGGTTTCTTCTGGCACGCGCACTCGCCGGACCTGACGTTGTTCGGCCTGGGCTGCGCCTGGCAGATCGAGGCCGGCGGCCCCCAGCGCATGCTCGACGTCGACCGGCAATGGTTCGCCCTGTGCGCCGACGCGGTGATCGACGGGCCCAAGGCACCCTTGCTGCTGGGCGGCATGCGCTTTGATGAACAGCGGCCGTGCGCAACGCACTGGGCCGCCTTCGCTGAGGCCAGTTTTCATCTGGCCCATTGGCTGCTCAGCGAAGACGCCGACGGCCGCTGGCTGCGCTGCCAGCAAGTGGTCGAACCCGACAGCGACCCGCAGGCATTGGCCCGCGACAGCATCGCGGCCTATGCGCAACTGCTCAACCCGCCCGCCGCGACGGCCACTGCGCCCGATGTTATCGAACGCAACGCGCTGCCGTCCCCACAATGGCAGGGTAAGGTCGATATGGCGTTGCAGGCCATTTCACGCGGTGACTTGAACAAAGTGGTGTTGGCGCGGCATATCGAGTACCAGTTGGACGCGCCCCTCGACAGTGGTGCAGTGATGCAGCGACTCCATGCACGGGGCAACGCATCCCACCTGTTCGCGCTGCACCGTGGCGAGCATTGCTTCATGGGCGCCACCCCCGAACGACTGCTCAGTTGCCAGGAGGGTCGCCTGACCACCCATGCCCTCGCAGGCAGCGCGCGACGAGGCACTACTGCGGACGAGGATCACGTTATCGGTGAACGGCTACTGGCCGATCCCAAGGAGCAACATGAACACCAACTGGTGGTGCAGACCATCACCCAGGCCCTGGATGGCAAGGTCCGCGACCTCCAGGCTGCGTCATCCCCCCACCTGCTGAAGCTCGCCAACGTGCAGCACCTGAGCACGCCGATCATGGCGCAACTCAACCCGGACAAGCGTTTGCTGGACGGCATCCACGCGCTGCACCCGACGCCGGCCGTGGGTGGATTGCCAAGTGCGACCGCCATGGATTTCATCCGCCGCCACGAAGGTTTCGACCGGGGTTGGTACGCGGCGCCGGTAGGTTGGTTGGATTCACAAGGCAATGGGGATTTCCTGGTCGCTCTGCGCTCGGCGCTGATGACCCCACAACACTGTCATTTGTTCGCGGGGTGCGGGATTGTCCAGGGCTCTCAGCCTGCCGGGGAGTATGAGGAAACCCAGATCAAGCTTGCCAGCATGGAGCAGGCATTGTTGCTCTCTCCACAGGCGTCAGCGCTTCGATAATCGTCCCGCGCGCTCAATACGTCGGCGCGGGTGCGGCATCAATCTTCACACGCAGCAGGCTGTAGGGCTTCTGCCGCAAGTCCTTGCCTGCATGAAAAATCGCCTGGCGATGCAACTGGTTGGCCATGAAGTACAGGTAGCCGTCCGGGCCGATCGAGAATGTGTCGGGCCAGAGCACCCGTGGGTCATGCACGAGGGTTTGCCACTCTCCATCCGCAAGGCGCTTGCGCACGCTGTTGTTTTCGTAATCGCCAGCATAAAGCGCCCCTGATGCATCGGCCTCCAGCCCATCGGAGGCGCCTTTTTCTTCGCCAAGGTCCTTGACCGCTTCGGCGAGTTGCGCCTCTGTGATCGACGCATCACGCAGCAGTGCGGTGGGCACCGAATACAGGTGCCGGCTCGACAGTGGGCAGAAATACAAGGTCTGGCCATCCGCCGACAGGGCGATGCCATCGGACGCCACGGCAAAGGGTTGTGAGCTGCCGTCGGCTTTACGGATTTTGAGGATTTCGCCCTCGACCTTGGGCACGAAAGCCGTATCGACTGAGGTCGACGCCGCCCCGCTGAGCCGGCGCAACGCCGTGCCGCTGGCAATGTCCATGACGATGATCGCGCCTGGTCCACTGAGGGACGAGTCCGTGAGGTAGATCACGCCTTCGTCGCCCACACGAAAATCAAAGCGCATGTCGTTGACGTAGGTGCTGGGCAGCATGACGTTTTCTGGGAAGACCAGCGTCTTCACCACCTTATTGGTAGCCAGGTCAACCGCGACCAGCTTCGCGCCACCGGGCTGCGGCGCCGAGAACCCAGGGGCTGCGGTATCGAGAATCCAGAGCCGTCCGCGTCCGTCGGCCACCACGCTTTGAACGCTGATAAAACCTTTGGCTGGATCCTTGGGGTTGGCCTGGTTTATCGCCAGGTCAGGGTAAGGCACCACTTTGCCATTACGCAGTTCTGCAACGGTAAAAGGGACATTGTCGCCCCAGCGCGGAAAGTTGACAAAGAGGCGGCCTTTCTCAGTGACCGTCACGCCGGTGGGCATGGCGTCATGGAAGGCGAATACCGGCTCGATGACGCCCTGGTGCTGTTCACTGGGCATAGCGGCATGGGCGATCTGGCTACCGAGGGCAGCCGTTGTCGCGAGGAAAAAACAGGCGAGTGGACTTTTTACGTGCATGGCGGTGCTCCAAGCCCTGATGGTCAGGCCAGCGGGCTTCGATTGGACAGGATGGACGGAGTTACCCAGTGACTGTCGAAAACAGTTTCATCGAATTGAAGATAATGCGATCAGAATCGCTTGAGTTGTTCTGGGCCTTGACCACTGAACTGGGAGGACAAATCGACGGGCCTCAAGTGGAGGCTCCACAGCTTGAAAAGTACGGCGTCGGCGCGCTTGGCAAACGTGATAAGCGTAGTGAGTGACATGATAGATATCCGCTGCTGGGGTTGGAAGTGTGACCAGCGTAGCGAAGTGCGTACCGCGATAGCAGCCTGTGAAAACGGATACACTTTCAATACTAAATTGAAAATAACCAGAGACACCCCGCTCTGTCTAATTTGTCAGGAGTGGCAGCGAGAGCCTCGCACTAAATAAAAATATGTGATGTTACGCACCATAATAATGCCTATTTATAATAATTAGCTTATTCCAAAAAAGACTTTCACTCAGGTTTTTTATAGGATTATCTTCGCTCCACAGACCGACCCCATACCTGGCGGAGGACGTATTCCCTAGCCCCCAGGTTGCCTAAATGCCAGACATCGCACTCCCCACCTCCCTTAACAAATTTCACCTGTCACTCTTGGCCAGCTCCGTGCTGATGGCAGCGGCGCCCGCCTTCGCCGAAGACGCCAAGCTCGACACCGTGACCGTGATCTCCACCGGCCTGCGCGGCCAGGAGCGCACCGTCGCCAACAGCCCGGCGCCCATCGATGTGATCAACAGCGACCAATTGCTCAAGACCGGTCGCGCCGAGCTGTCCGAGGCAATTGCCAAGCTGCTGCCATCGTTCAACTTCGGCACCAACATCGCCGGCTACAACTCAGTGACACGTCCCCTGAGCAACCGCAGCCTCGGCCCGGCCTACACGCTGGTGCTGGTCAACGGCAAGCGGCGCCACAACGGCGCGACGGGACAGCGCGGCTCGATCGACAACAGTGGCGCGAATGCGGTGGACATCGACCTGATCCCGGTCAGCGCGGTGGACCATATCGAAGTGCTCAAAGACAGCGCTGCCGCACAATACGGCTCCGACGCGGTGGCGGGCGTGATCAACATCATCCTCAAGAACACCAAGAGTGGCGGCCACCTGGAAACCAGTTACGGCCAGCTGTATTCCGGCCAGGGCGAGACCATCAAGGTCGCAGGGGACCAGGGTTTCGAACTGGGCCAGGGCGGCTTCTTCCACTTCTCGGCCGACGCGCGCAAACGCGGCAGTGCTTCCTGGAACGACAAAGCCGACCGCAGCGTGCGGGCGTTCAGTGACCCGGTCAAGGAAGCCGCCTGGGACCGGGTGGCAATCAAGAACGGCGACCCGGACCTCAAGGCCTTCAACCTGGCCTACAACGCCGAACTGCCGTTGGAAGACCTGACGCTGTATTCGTTCTCCACCTACGGCGAACGCGATGCCGAGGCCGCCAACTACTTTCGCCTGCCCACCGGCACGGCCGCAGTGCCCGAGGTTTTTCCGGACGGTTACTTCCCGCTCAACAACATCAAGGACCGCGACTACCAACTGCTGTTCGGCAGCAAGGGATTGGTGGCCGACTGGAACTGGGACCTCAGCACCACTTACGGACGCAATAACGTGCACCACTCCAGCGACCTCAATATCAACCCGTCGCTGGGCACGGCGTCCCCCACCAAGTTCGACAACCTGGCGACCTTCCGCTTCGAGCAATGGGTCAACAACCTGGATTTCACCCGCCGCTACGACAGCTTGTTCAACCTGACGCCGCCAGTGCAGGTGTCGGCGGGCCTGGAGCATCGTTGGGAGCATTTCAGTACCTTCGCCGGCGACCGCGAGGCCTATATCACCGGCACCTACCCCGCCGCTTCCGGCGCGCAGGCCGCAGTAACGATTCGCCCTGAAGACGAAGTGAGCCTGATCCGCAATAACTACGCAGGCTACCTGGACCTGGGTTTCGACCTGACCGACCGTTGGTTTCTCGACGTCGCTGGCCGCGTCGAACATTACGACGATGACTCGGGCAACACCTTCGGCCTGAAACTGAACTCACGTTATGAATTGACCGACACCGTGGCCGTGCGCGGCACCGTGGGCACCGGTTTCCGTGCACCGTCCCTGACCCAGATCGGCTACACCGTGGCCGATAACCGTGTGGCCATCGATGCGAACGGCAACGTGGTGCCAGCGGTCACCCGACTGACGCCGTCCGGCAGCAACCTGGCCAAGGCCCTCGGTGGTGATGACCTCAAGCCGGAGAAATCGCGCAACCTGGGGCTGGGCCTGACCTGGCAGCCGGCGCCACGCACCAGCATCACCGCCGATGCCTACCTGATCGACATCGACGACCGCATCGCCCTGACCAGCAATATCTATGACCGTGGCAACGGCGCGATCAACGCCATCCTCGCCGCCCAGGGCGTGCCCACCGGCACCTGGGTCAACTACTACACCAACGCGTTCGACACCCGCACCAAGGGCCTGGACGTGGTCGCCGACCACACCACGCCACTGGACGCCTGGGGCGATGTGCGCTGGAGCCTGGGATTCAACTGGAACAAGACCACCATCGAAGGCACCCGTGACACACCCAATGCGCTGGCCGGTTCAGGCGTGACCCTGGTGGGCCGCGACCGTGAAGGCGACCTGACCGACGCGTCACCCAAGACCAAATGGATCCTGGGCGCCAACTGGAAGGTCGAGGATTTGGCGGTCAACCTGCAAACCGCCCGTTATGGCGCGGTCAAGACACTGGCGGTCAACCCGAGCGGCGACCGCAGCTTCGGCGCCAAGTGGATCACCGATCTGGACATCAGCTACACCTTCGTCGACAGCCTCACCGTCAGCATCGGCGGCACCAACATCTTCGACGTGCGCCCCGACAAACACGCGGTGTACAGCAACCTCGGCCTGGCCGCCTACGGCAACCCGCCGTTCTACCCCGGCGGCGGCTACTGGTACACCAAGCTCGCCTATGACTTCTGATCCAAACGCCACCTGAGGGCACCCCATTGAATACCTCCAACTTGATGAGCCGTCTGCTGGCCCCCTGCGCCTTGGCGCTGAGCCTCGCCGCCTGCTCGCCCGGGACTGACACCCAGGCGGGCAAGACCCTGAACATCGCGTTTTTTGGCGACAACACCACCCTGGTCAGCGTCGACCCGTTCCAGGTGTATTGGTTGGAACACCGTGTACTGCTGCGCAACGTCGCCGAGTCTTTGACCGACCAGAACCCGGAGACCGGCAAGATCATCCCCTGGCTGGCCAAACGTTGGGAGGTGAGTGACGACGCGCTGACCTATACCTTCCACCTGCGTGAGGACGTTACCTTTAGCAATGGCGAGCGCTTCGATGCCAAGGCAGTGAAAACCGCGTTCGACAGCGACAAAGCGCTGGCCACCGAGCTACCCGCCACCTTCGGCGCCACTTACCTGGCAGGTTATGACCATGCCGAAGTGGTCGATGACTTCACCGTCAAGCTGGTGCTGTCCAAGCCTAATGCGGGTTTCCTGCAGGCGACTTCCACCACCAACCTGGCGATCCTCGCGCCCGCCTCCTACGCACTGACGGTGAAAGAGCGTTCCCTGGGCAAGATCATCGGCACCGGGCCGTTCGTATTGGCCAGCTACACGCCGGAAGTCGGCGCACATTTGACCAAACGCAAGGGCTACGCCTGGGCTTCGGCCAATATGAAAAACCAGGGCGAAGCGCACCTGGACGCGGTAGACATCAGCTACATCCCCGAGGAAAGCGTACGAAACGGCCTGTTCCTGCAAGGCAAAACCGACATCCTGTGGCCACGCAACCCGTTCTCCGAAGTTGACCTGAAGCTGTTTCAGTCCAAGGGCGCGACGATCCAGAGCCGTTCGTTGCCGGGCCCTGCGCTCAACCTGTTCCCCAACACCCGTGGCGAGCGCCTGCTGGCTGACAAACACGTGCGCCTGGCCGTGCAAAAGTCGATTGATCGCAAGAGCTACGCCAGCACGGTGTACAACGCCGAATTTCCGGTGGTGGACGGCGTGTTTGATGTGACCACGCCGTATGTCAAAAGCCAGGCCGCCAAGCTCGGTTATGACCCGGCCGGTGCAGAACGCCTGCTGGATGAAGCTGGCTGGGCCAAGGGCGCGGATGGCTACCGGCAGAAAAACGGCAAGCGCCTGAGCCTGAGCTACAACATCAGCCCGGCCGAGACTGCCGGCGACGTGCTGATCCAGGATCAACTGCGCAAGGTCGGCATCGAGTTGAAACTCAGCGTGGTCACCCGCGCCGAATGGGTCGCCAACAACTCCGCCGGTAACTACGACCTGACCATCAACTACATGACCCGCGCCGACCCGATCATCCTGCAAACCATCCTCGATCCGCGCAGCGCCAACAGCTCAACCGTGGCCACCAACACCTATGAACCTGCGGTACTGGATAAAGCCAAGGCGTTGTTTGATGCCGGTATCACCGCCACCCAGAGCCCACAGCGCGCAGCCGCCTACGGCGACCTGCAAGACCTGTTGATTGATGAGAGTTCGGCATTCCCGATCTACGAGCGCGTGTGGCAGGCGGCAACCTCGCCCAAGGTGAAAAACTTCCGCTGGACCGCCGAGGGTTTTGCGCTGTTGGGTGATATCGAGATCGGTACGCCATGAGCCGCTACCTGATCGGTCGGGTGGGCCAGGCACTGCTGGTGTTGTGGGGTGCCTACAGCATCACGTACTTCATCCTTTATTTGTTGCCGGGCGACACGCTGTCATTGATGCTCAGCGCCTCAGGCATGGAGGCTGACGCGCTGTCGGTGGAAGACCTGGCAAAGGCGCGGGCCTATTACGGGTTGGACAAGGGCGTGTTCGAGCAGTATTTCGACCTACTGTGGGGCGCCGTTCGAGGTGACTTCGGGCAGTCGCTATCGCTTAACCGCCCGGTCGCCGAGCTGCTGGTTGAACGGCTGCCGCAAACCTTGTCCCTGGCGGGCCTGGCTATCGTCCTGTCGTTGCTGGGCGGCATTGGCCTGGCTTACCTGACCGCCTATATCCGCTGGCAACCGTTGAAGAAAGCGTTGACGCGCTTGCCGTCCCTGGGCTTTTCGGTGCCGGTGTTCTGGATGGGGCTATTGCTGATCCAGGTGTTTGCCTTTGGCTTGGGTTGGTTTCCCGCCACCGGCAGCCGGGGCTTCGAAAGCCTGGTACTGCCGGCCGTGACCCTGGCCATTCCCAGTGCAGCGGTTTACGCCCAGGTATTGCAACGCAGTTTTCAGGGTGTCTGGAAAGAGTCCTACATCACCACCGCCTACGCCAAAGGCCTCAGCCGGGGTCAGGTGCAGGCGCGCCATGGGTTCAAGAACGCCGCGCTGCCGATCCTGACCCTGATCGGCTTGCAGGTCGGCAATACGGTGTCCGGCGCGGTGCTGGTGGAGACCATTTTTGCGCGATCCGGCATTGGCCGGCTGGCCCAGGAAGCCGTGTTGCGCCAGGACATCCCGGTGGTACTGGCCATCGTCGCGGTGTCGGCTGCGGCCTTTGTACTGGTGAACCTGCTGGTCGATCTGCTTTACCCCTGGTTCGACCCGCGCATCTCCCACACGCCAAAGGTGTCCTAGACCATGACCATCCTTGAGCAGAACCTGCGCGGCACAGCCATTCCGGCCAGCCAACCGCTGTGGCGTCGCCGCAGCCGATGGCAACGCGCGACAACGGTGTTGTTGCCCTTGCTGCGACGCCCTGGTTTCAGCCTGGCACTGTTGCTGGTGCTGTTCGCACTGGTCTCAGCCGTGGCGCCACACCTACTGACAAGCTTTGACCCTTACGCCACCTCGCCCGTCGACAAGCTGCGGGCGCCAGGCCTCACCCACTGGTTTGGCACCGATGAACTGGGCCGCGACCTGTTTACCCGGGTGGTCTACGGTTCGAGCCTGTCGATGCTGGCCGCTTCGCTGGCCGTCGGCATCGCCCTGCTCGGCGGCTTGGGGCTGGGCATTCTGTCGGGCTTTGCCGGCGGGCGTATCGATTCGGTGATCATGCGCTTCGTCGATGTCCTGCTGGCCTTGCCCGGCGTGCTGCTGGCCCTGGCGATTGTCACGGCGATCGGCTTCGGCACCGTACCGGTGGCCATCGCGGTGGGCGTCGGGATCATTCCGGGGTTCGCCCGCACCACCCGCGCCGAGGTGTTGCGGGTCAAGACGTTGCCCTATGTGGAAGCCGCGCGCCTGGGCGGTGCAAGTTGGGGGCGTACGTTGCTGCGCCACATCCTGCCCAATGCCTGGGGCCCGGTGGCAGTGTTGGCGACGCTCGACTTTGGCGCTGCGATCCTGGCGACTGCGGGGCTGAGCTTCCTCGGTTTTTGCGCGGTGCCCCCTGCCGCCGAATGGGGCACGCTGATTGCCAATGGCCGACACTTCCTGATCACCGCCCCGTGGGTGTCCCTGCTACCAGGCCTGTTCCTGGTGGCCGTGGTGTTCAGTCTCAACCATATCGCCCGCACCTTCGAGGAAACCCAGCGATGAATGCTTTAGTGGATATTCGCCAACTCAGTGTCCGCTATCGGCACGGCAATACGGCGGTCAATCGCCTGTCCTTGCGCATCGCCCAGGGCGAGACCGTGGCGATTGTCGGCGAGTCCGGCTCGGGTAAATCGACCCTGGCCAACGCTATCCTGGGGCTATTGCCGGACAGCGCGCAGATCACCGCCGGCCAACTGTGGGTAGACGGCCAGGACCTGACCCACGCCAGTGAACGCCAAAAGCGCGCCTTGCGCGGCCGCACCCTCGGCCTGGTGCCCCAGGACCCGATGGTCAGCCTCAACCCCACATTGCGCGTGGGCCAGCAGATCGCCGAGGCGCTGATTCTGGCCAAGGGCAAACGCTACCCCGCTGTGGATGCAGACATTGTCGAGCTGCTGCAACAGGTCGGCATCGACAAGCCCGTGCTGCGCGCCCGCCAGTATCCCCATGAATTGTCCGGTGGCATGCGCCAACGCGTGCTGATCGCCATTGCCCTGGCCGGCAACCCGCGCCTGATCATCGCCGACGAGCCCACCAGCGCCCTCGACGTCACCGTGCAGCGCAAGATCCTCGACCACCTGCAACGCCTGGTCAGCGAGCGCGGGATTTCGCTGTTGATCATCACCCACGACCTGGGCGTGGCCACCGACCGCGCCGACCGCATCCTGGTGATGCAACAAGGCGAGTTGGTCGAGCAAGGGCCGCCGGGGCAGATCCTCAATGCACCGCAACATGACTACACCCGAGCGCTGATTGCCGCCGCCCCTGCTTTCGCCAAGCGGCGGGAACCGCTGATTCATATCGACCCGATGATAGAGCCCATCCTGAGCCTTAAAAACGTCGGCAAGACGTTCGCCTTGCCCAAGGTCAAGGGTGAAGACAACACATTCGTGGCCTTGGAAAACCTGAGCCTGGAGGTCTACCCCGGTCAGACGCTGGCCATCGTCGGCGAGTCCGGCTCGGGCAAGAGCACCGCCTTGCGCATCGCCCTGGGCCTGGAAAAACCGAGCACGGGCCAGGTCTGGTTTGAACAGCAGGACGTCACGCACCTGAGCTGGCGCGACTTCCGCCCGCTGCGCCAGCGCCTGCAACTGGTGCAACAAAACCCATTTGCCGCGCTGGACCCGCGTTTCACGGTGTTCGACAGCATCATTGAGCCGCTGGTGTCGTTCGGCTTGCTCAAGGGGCCAGCGCTGGAACAGGCCGCGCGGGAATTGATCAGTCGCGTGCACTTGCCCGTGAGCTTCCTGGACCGCCTGCCACGCGAATTGTCCGGCGGCCAATGCCAACGCGTCGCCATTGCCCGGGCCCTGGCGTTGAAGCCGGACCTGTTGTTGCTGGACGAGCCGGTCAGCGCGCTCGATGTATCGGTGCAAGCGCACATTCTTGACCTGCTGGAAGAGTTGCAACGGGAGATGGGCATTGCCTATGTGCTGGTGTCCCATGACCTGTCGGTGGTGGCCAACTTTGCCCATGAGGTGCTGGTGTTGCGCAATGGCAAGGTAGTCGAACAAGGCAGCGTGGAGCAGATCTTCAACCACCCCGCCAGCGAATACAGCCGTGAACTGATTGCTGCAATCCCTGGCCGACACGTCGCCACAAGGGCGGCATAATCAAGACGCGCTCGCGAGAACACCGGCGAGCGCGCGAGTTCCTTGCGGCCCTTGCAACAATCCTTTGTCATCACGCCTATTGATAGCCCCCTAACGAAACCCCCATGCTAGAGGGCTAATCTCGCGCTTATATCATTCCGAATGATAGTTACCTTTGCTTCATTCGATTCGTGACATAGCACATCGCCGCGCATGATCCGCCCATCTCAAATACATTGGCGGATGCACCTCATGGAACAGTCACTCAAACATTTGCGCTTCCCCCTGGCGATTTTGGCCGTGGTGGTGATGAGCGCGTGCGGCAAGACCCCGGACCAAGCGGCCGCCATGCCAGCTGCCAAAGTCAGCGTGGCCAAGGTGCTGGAACAACCGGTCAACGAGTGGGATGAATTCACCGGTCGCCTGGAAGCCCCGGAAACCGTGCAGATCCGTCCGCGCGTGTCCGGCCAGATTGACCAAGTCGCGTTCATCGAAGGCGCTTTGGTCAAGAAAGGCGACCTGCTGTTCCAGATCGACCCGCGTCCGTTCCAGGCGGAAGTGCGCCGCCTTGAGGCCCAGTTGCAACAAACCCGTGCCGCTGCCACACGCAGCGATAACGAAGCCCAACGCGGTGACCGCCTGCGCCAGAGCAATGCGATTTCCGCCGAACTGGCCGACTCGCGCACCACCGCTGCCCAGGAAGCCCGCGCCGCTGTCGCCGGGATCCAGGCGCAGTTGGACCTGGCCAAGCTGAACCTGAGCTTCACCCGCGTCACGTCGCCAATCAGCGGCCGTGTCAGCCGTGCCGAAATCACCGCCGGCAACCTGGTGACCGCTGACACTACCGCGCTGACCAGCGTGGTCTCCACCGATAAGGTCTACGCCTACTTCGATGCCGATGAACGCGTGTTCCTCAAGTACACCGAACTGGCTCGCCAAGGCCGTCGCGGTGCGACCACCCCGGTGTACCTGGGCCTGTCCAACGAAACCGGCAACCCGCACCTGGGCCAGATGAACTTCGTCGACAACCAGGTCAACCCGGCCACCGGCACCATCCGTGGTCGTGCCGTGTTCGACAACAGCAAGGGCGAATACACCCCTGGCTTGTACGCCCGCCTGAAGCTGGTCGGCAGCGGCACCTACTCCGCCGTATTGATCAACGACGAAGCCGTCGGCACCGACCTCGGCAAGAAGTTCGTGCTGGTGATGGAAGGCGACAAGCCGGCGTATCGCTCGGTAGAACTGGGGCCGAAAATTGAAGGTTTGCGCATCGTGCGCAGCGGCCTCAATAAAGAAGACACCATCATCGTCAAGGGCCTGCAACGCGTGCGCCCAGGATCGCCGGTCGCCCCGGAAACCATTCCGATGGCCAGCAAGGAAACCCTCGCCGCCTTGGCCCAACAACGACAAGCGCTTGAAGCCAGCAACCTGGAACAAGTAACGCCGGATAAAGCCGCGCCAAAACTTGCCAGCGCTGCGACTCCACGCGGTTAAGGGATACGACTCAAGATGAATTTTTCCAAGTTCTTCATTTCGCGGCCGATCTTCGCAGCGGTGCTTTCGCTGCTGATCCTGATCGCCGGCGCGATCTCGCTGTTCCAATTGCCGATCAGCGAATACCCGGAAGTGGTGCCGCCGACCGTAGTGGTACGTGCCAACTTCCCGGGCGCCAACCCTAAAGTCATCGGTGAAACCGTGGCCGCTCCGTTGGAGCAGGCGATCACCGGCGTCGAGAACATGCTGTACATGTCCTCGCAGTCGACCGCCGACGGCAAGCTGACCCTGACTATCACCTTCGCCCTGGGCACCGACCTGGACAACGCGCAGGTGCAAGTGCAAAACCGCGTGACCCGGACTCAGCCGAAACTGCCTGAGGAAGTGACGCGCATCGGTATCACCGTGGACAAGGCCTCCCCCGACCTGACCATGGTGGTGCACTTGACCTCCCCGGATCAGCGCTACGACATGCTCTACCTGTCCAACTACGCCTTGCTCAACGTGAAGGATGAGCTCGCGCGTCTGGGCGGTGTGGGTGACGTGCAACTGTTCGGCATGGGCGACTACTCGCTGCGTGTATGGCTGGACCCGAACAAGACCGCTTCGCGCAACCTGACGGGCACTGACGTGGTGACGGCAATCCGTGAGCAGAACCGTCAAGTCGCTGCCGGCGCGCTGGGTGCGCAACCTGCACCGAGCGCCACCGCGTTCCAGTTGTCGGTGAACACCCAAGGTCGCCTGGTGACCGAGGAAGAGTTCGAGAACATCATCATCCGCTCCGGCGAAAACGGTGAAATCACCCGCCTGAGAGACATTGCACGCGTGGAACTGGGCTCCAACCAGTACGCCCTGCGTTCGCTGCTCAACAATCAGCCAGCCGTGGCGATCCCGATCTTCCAGCGTCCAGGTTCCAACGCGATTCAGATCTCCAACGAAGTACGCGACAAGATGGAAGAGCTGAAAAAGGACTTCCCGCAAGGGATGGACTACAGCATCGTCTATGACCCGACCATCTTCGTGCGCGGCTCCATCGAAGCGGTGGTGCATACCCTGTTCGAAGCGCTGATCCTGGTGGTGTTGGTGGTGATCCTGTTCCTGCAAACCTGGCGCGCCTCGATCATTCCGTTGGTGGCGGTGCCGGTATCCTTGATCGGTACGTTTGCGGTAATGCACCTGTTTGGCTTCTCGCTCAATGCGCTGTCCTTGTTCGGCCTGGTATTGGCGATCGGTATCGTGGTGGACGACGCCATCGTGGTGGTGGAGAACGTCGAGCGGAACATCGAACTTGGGCTTGAGCCGTTCCCGGCCACTGAAAAAGCCATGAGCGAAGTGACCGGCCCGATCATCGCCACGGCGTTGGTGTTGTGTGCGGTGTTCGTACCTGCGGCCTTCATCAGCGGCTTGACCGGGCAGTTCTATAAGCAGTTCGCCTTGACCATTGCGATCTCGACGGTGATCTCGGCCTTCAACTCGCTGACTTTGTCCCCTGCCCTGGCTGCCGTCTTGCTCAAGAGCCACAACGCGCCGAAGGATGGTTTCTCCAAGTTCCTCGACAAGTTGCTGGGCGGCTGGTTGTTCAAACCGTTCAACCGCTTCTTCGACAAGGCCAGCCATGGCTATGTCGGCACCGTTCGCCGCGTGATCCGTGGCAGTGGTATCGCGCTGTTCCTGTACGCCGGCCTGATGGTCCTGACCTGGCTGGGCTTTGCCCACACGCCGACCGGTTTCGTACCGGCCCAGGACAAGCAATACCTGGTGGCCTTCGCCCAATTGCCGGACGCCGCGAGCCTGGACCGCACCGAAGACGTGATCAAGCGCATGTCCGACATCGCGCTGAAACAGCCGGGCGTGGAAAGCGCTGTTGCCTTCCCAGGCCTGTCGATCAACGGCTTCACCAACAGCCCGAACAGCGGCATCGTGTTCGTGACCCTGAAACCGTTCGACGAGCGTAAAGACCCGAGCATGTCTGCCGGTGCGATTGCCGGTGCACTGAACGGCAAGTACAGCAGCATCCAGGAAGCCTACATGGCGATCTTCCCGCCGCCGCCGGTACAGGGCCTGGGTACGATTGGTGGTTTCCGCCTACAGATCGAAGACCGGGGCAACCTGGGTTACGACGAGCTGTACAAAGAAGTGCAGAACGTCATCACCAAGAGCCACAACGTGCCGGAACTGTTCGGCCTGTTCACCAGCTACACGGTCAACGTGCCCCAGGTCGATGCCGCCATCGACCGTGAAAAGGCCAAGACCCATGGCGTGGCGATCAGCGACATCTTCGACACCCTGCAGATCTACCTAGGCTCGTTGTATGCCAACGACTTCAACCGCTTTGGCCGGACCTACCAGGTCAACGTGCAGGCTGAGCAGCAGTTCCGCCTGGACGAAGACCAGATCGGCCAGCTGAAAGTGCGCAACAACAAAGGCGAGATGATCCCGCTGGCGACCTTCATCAAGGTCAGCGACACCTCGGGTCCGGACCGCGTGATGCACTACAACGGCTTCATCACCGCAGAAATCAACGGCAACGCTGCACCGGGCTACAGCTCGGGCCAGGCAGAAGCTGCGATCGAGAAACTGCTGAAAGAAGAACTGCCCAACGGCATGACCTACGAGTGGACCGACCTGACTTATCAGCAAATCCTCTCGGGCAACACCGCACTGTTCGTGTTTCCGCTCTGCGTGCTGCTGGCGTTCCTGGTACTGGCCGCCCAATACGAAAGCTGGAGCCTGCCATTGGCGGTGATCCTGATCGTACCGATGACGCTGCTGTCGGCCATTACCGGGGTGATCATCTCGGGCGGCGACAACAATATCTTTACCCAGATCGGCTTGATCGTACTGGTGGGCCTGGCCTGTAAGAACGCGATTCTGATCGTCGAGTTCGCCAAGGACAAACAGGCAGAAGGCCTCGACCCGCTCGCTGCGGTACTGGAAGCCTGCCGTCTGCGTCTGCGGCCGATCCTGATGACCTCGTTCGCCTTCATCATGGGTGTGGTGCCACTGGTGTTGTCCAGCGGTGCGGGTGCCGAGATGCGTCATGCCATGGGTGTGGCGGTGTTCTCCGGGATGATCGGTGTGACCTTCTTCGGTCTGTTGCTGACGCCAGTGTTCTACGTACTGATCCGTCGCTATGTGGAGCGCCAAGAGGCACGCAAAGCGGCCAAGGCCTTGAAGCTGGAGACACAGCAATGAGTGTGAAAGTATTCCTGCCGAGCTTGCTGGTACTGGCGCTGAGCGCCTGTGCCGTAGGCCCGGACTACAAAGCCCAGACCCCGGAGGCGGCTAACATCACGGCCGCTGCCGATGCCAAAAAGTATGACCATGCCAAGTTCGAAGGCATCTGGTGGCAGCAGTTCGAAGACCCGACCCTCAACCAGTTGGTGACCCAATCGCTGCAGGGCAACCGTGATTTGCGCGTCGCCTTTGCCCGCCTGCGGGCGGCCCGTGCGATCCGCGATGACGCCAGCAATGACGCCATGCCGACCATCACCAGCCGGGTCAGCAGTGACCAGGGCAAAGGCCAGATCCCGGGCCAGACCACTAGCCGCGTCAAGACCGAGCGTTACGACCTCGGCCTGGACATGGCCTGGGAACTGGACCTGTTCGGCCGCATCCAGCGCAATCTGGAAGCCACCGACGCCGACCAGCAAGCCGCCGAGGCTGACTTGTACCAACTGCAAGTCACCATGATCGCCGAACTGGTGGACGCCTACGGCCAACTGCGTGGTGCGCAACTGCGTGAACGCATTGCCCTGGACAACCTGAAGAACCAGCAGGAATCGCGCACCATCACGGTCAGCCTGCGGGATGCCGGTGTGGGCGACCAACTCGACGTGGAGCGTGCCGACGCACGCCTCGCGGCAGTCGAAGCCAGCGTGCCGCAACTGCAGGCCGAACAAGTGCGCGAGCGTAACCGCATCGCCACCCTCCTCGGCCAGCGTCCGGACAAGCTGACCGTCGACCTGGGCCCGAAAGACCTGCCGGCGATTGCCAAGGCGTTGCCGATCGGTGATCCAGGGCAACTGCTGCAACGTCGCCCGGACATCCTCAGCGCTGAACGCAAACTGGCCGCTGCCACCGCGCGTATCGGCGTGGCCAAGGCCGACTTGTTCCCACGGGTCAGCCTCAGTGGCTTCCTTGGCTTCACCGCCGGGCGTGGTTCGCAGATCGGCTCGTCCGCCGCGAATGCCTGGGCCCTGGGCCCAAGCATCACCTGGGCCGCCTTCGACCTGGGCAGCGTGCGCGCCCGTTTGCGCGGCGCCGATGCCGAGGCAGATGGCGCCCTGGCAACCTACGAGCAGCAAGTGTTGTTGGCCCTGGAAGAGTCCGAAAACGCCTTCAGCGACTACGGCAAGCGCCAGCAACGTTTGGTTTCGCTGATCCGCCAAAGCGAATCCAGCCGCGCCGCCGCCGACCTGGCCGCGATCCGCTACCGCGAAGGTACTGTGGACTTCCTGGTGCTGCTGGACGCTCAACGCGAGCGCCTGGCCGCCGAAGACTCCCAGGCCCAGGCCGAAGTGGATTTGTATCGCGGCATCGTCGCGATCTACAAGGCATTGGGTGGTGGCTGGCAGCCGGACACGGTGGTCGCCAGCGCCAAGTGATGTAAAGAGCTCCTTTGGTTGGTCGCATCCAGCCAATTTTTTGCCCCGTGGTTCATTCGGTCACGGGGCTTTTTTTGGGCTCGTGATTAACCCGCTTCACCCAGGATAAGACTGCGGTAATGCCCCGGATTCGACCCGCTCCACTTACGAAATGCCTTATAAAACGAACTCGTATCAGCAAACCCCAGCCGCGCCGCAATCTCGGCAAAGCTGATCTGCGGCTCCGCCAGCCACACAATCGCCAATTCCTTACGCACACTGTCCTTGAGCCCTTGATAGGTCTGCCCTTCTTCTGCCAGGCGACGGCGCAAGGTTGAGGCCGAGATGCACAGGCTGACCGCGAGGCCTTCGGTTTCCGGCCAGGTATCGGGGGGCAACTGCCGCAGGTCGTGCTTGATGCGAGTGGCGAGGCTGTCGGGGTCGCGGTACTTGACCAGGATATTGGCCGGTGCGTGGGCCAGGAAACGCTTGAGTTCTTCCGGGGTGCGCTTGATCGGCAGGTCCAGGCAGTCGGCGGAGAAGATCATGCGCGTGCGGGGTCGGTCGAAACGCAGGTTGTCGGAGAACATCACCTGGTAGTCGTCGCAGAAGTCCGGCTTTGCGCAGCGCAGCTCAATCGCCAGGATTGGAATCCGTCGCCCAGCCAGCCAACAGGCCACGCCGTGCACAATCATCCAATAGGTAAAGTAGGTGAAGGCCCGATTGGGTTCGGTGTCGGGCTCAATCAGCACGATCTCCGCCAGGCTTTGTTGACGCACCAATTCAGCGGGCAGTCGCTCCAGCATCAGTGACAGGAACCCCAGCCCGGCCTCCAGGGCGGAGGCAAGCGTTGGCTGCGCCATTGCAGCACGGCAGAGAAATGCCAGGCTGCCGGACCTCAGCTTGCGCGGGTCCATCCCGAAGAACTCATCGTCGGTGCGCCGTGCCAGGAGGCGCCACAGCCGTGCGTAGGTGGTGGCCGAAACCCGCGCGGCAGATTCGGCCAGCCACTGCGGGTCAATCCCGGCTTTGTGCAGCACTTCGGCGCTCGTCGTCCCCGGCGCGCAGCTTTGCAGCAAAGCTTCACGCACAAGATGAATGGAGATGGTGTCTTTTTCCGACATGGGTGACCGGGTATCCAACTGCCCAAAGAATGGCACGCATCATAAGGGCGGACGCGCATTGCCACCACCGTTCAGCCACTGTTCAGCAAACGTCAAGAATTGTTGTTTAGCAATGAGTATCATTATGTTACAACTTAGCACCCTATCTAGTTGTCACGCGGTGCCGAATGCTCGTTCCTTTCCTCATCATGCTGCGCGAAGGCATTGAAGCCGCACTGATCGTTGGCATCATCGCCAGCTACCTGCAACAGACCGGTCGCGGCCAGTGGATGCCCGCCGTATGGATCGGCGTCTTCCTCGCTGCTGCGCTGGCCCTGCTGGTCGGTGGTGGCCTGGAACTGGTCAGCGCCGAGTTCCCGCAGAAGCAGCAGGAACTGTTTGAAGGCATCGTCGGCCTGGTCGCCGTGGGCATCCTCAGCTCCATGGTGTTCTGGATGCGCAAGGTGGCGCGTTCCATCAAGCATTCCCTGCACGAATCCCTCGATCACGCGTTGGCCGGTTCCAAGCACCAGGTCACCGCGCTGATCCTCATGGTGTTTTTCGCCGTGGCCCGCGAGGGTCTGGAGACCGTGTTCTTCCTGCTGGCCGTGTTCCAACAGAGCGAAGGCCCAGGCGCGCCGATTGGCGCCCTGCTCGGCTTGATCCTGGCGATCATCGTCGGTTTCCTGATCTACACCGGCAGCATGCGCCTGAACCTGGGCGCGTTTTTCCGCTGGACCGGCTTGTTTATCCTCGTGGTGGCCGCCGGCATCCTCGCCAATTCGGTGCAAGCCCTGCACGAAGCGGGGGTATGGAATCACCTGCAAACCGTGCTGTTCGACTTCAGCGCCGCGCTACCCATGGACAGCCCGTTGGGCTCGGTGCTGGCCGGGATGTTCGGCTATCAGGAAGCGCCCACCATCAGCACCCTCGGCGCCTACCTGATTTACCTGGTGGTAGCCCTGGTGATGTTCTTCCTGCCCACCACACCGTCCAAGCCTGCCGCCTCACCTTCTTCTGTTGCCAACCAGTAAGGACCGCCTCTTGTCCAAGCCTACTCCTCAACCGTCCTCGCCACCTCGCGCCCTGCGTTGGGCCGTGGCGGGTTCGGTGGTCGTGATGATCGCCGCCGGAGGCCTGTTCTATTACGCCTCGCAACTGGCGGCCAGCAAGCGCCAGACCAACCACAATGAAATCGCCGTGACCATCCATGGCCACGCCTGCGAGCCGAACGAGCTGACCGTGCCCGCCGGCCGCGCCAGCTTTCGCATCATCAACCGCTCCGACCGTGCGGTGGAATGGGAAATCCTCGACGGCGTGCTAGTGGTCGAGGAACGCGAAAACATCGCTCCCGGCCTGAGCCAGGTGATCAACGCCAACCTGCTGCCCGGCGACTACGCGATCACCTGCGGCCTGCTGAGCAACCCGCGCGGCACCTTGCACGTAACGCCGACCGCCGAGTCCGATGCACAGGCCAAGGCCAAGCCGTCGATGGTGGCGTTTATCGGGCCTCTGTCGGAGTTCCGCGTGTACCTGAGCAGCCAAGGCAGCGCATTGGTCAAGGCTGTCACCGCCTTGCAACAGGCCGTCGACGCCGGCGACCTGGCCCAGGCTCAAGCGCTCTACGTTCCAGCGCGCGAGGCTTACCAACGCCTGGCCCCCGCGTCGCAACGCCTGGCCGAGCTGGACAACGCGATCAACGCCCGCGCCGACTACTTTGAAAAACGCGAGCAGGACCCTGCCTTCAGCGGCTTCCATCGCCTGGAATACAGCCTGTTCCAGCAACGCAGTCTCGATGGCTTGGCGCCGGTTGCCCAGCGTCTGCTGGCCGACGTCACCACCCTCAAGCAACAACTGCTCGCCCAGTCGCTGCCGCCGGAGCAACTGGTCAGCATTGTGGTGCGCAACCTCAACAGCCTGGCCGATGTACGCGCCATCAGCGGTGAAGAGGAGCGTTACAGCCACGTCGACCTGAATGGTTTCGCCGCCAACCTGGAGGCCGCCCACAAAGTCGTCGACCTGATGCGCCCTTTGCTGACCAAGTCTGCCGCAGACTTGCTGCCTAAAGTCGACAGCGCTCTCACGGCCTTCGACAGCCAACTCAACGAATTGAAAGTCGACGGCCAGTACCGCCGCTACGACAGCGTAACCGCCGATCAGCGCAAGCAGATCGCCGACAAGGCCAAGGCTCTGGCCGCTGCACTCGATGGAATCGACCCCGCCCTTGGCCTCTCCGGCCTGCAGTGAAGACGACCGCACACATGAGTGATTCGAAACAATTTGACCTCCAGCGTCGCCGTGTCCTGCTGGGCATGGCCGCCACCGGCGCCGCGATTGCCGGCAGCACCCTGACTTGCCCGGCCATGGCCGCCGAGCAAGTCACCACCGCACCGCGCAGCGACAAGACCCAGGACCACCACGATTTTTTTGGCAAGCACCAAAGCGGTATCGTCACGCCGCGCCCGGCCTGCGGCATGCTCGTGGCGTTCGATGTGCTCGCGAGCGACCGCGAAGACCTGGTGCGCCTGTTCCGCACCCTGAACGAACGCATCAGCTTCCTGATGACCGGCGGCACCGTGCCGCAAGTCGACCCGAAACTGCCGCCGACCGACTCCGGCATCCTCGGCCCGGTGGTCACGCCGGACAACCTGACCATTACCGTGTCCGTCGGAGAATCCCTGTTCGATGAGCGCTTCGGCCTCAGCGCCGTCAAGCCCAAACGCCTGAGCCGCATGGTCGGTTTCCCCAACGACGCGCTGGAACCGGCGCAGTGCCACGGCGACCTGAGCCTGCAATTCAGCTCCAACACGCCGGACACCAATATCCACGCCCTGCGCGACATTGTGAAGAATCTTCCGGACTTGCTGCTGGTGCGCTGGAAGCAGGAAGGCAGCGTGCCGCCCCAGGCGCCGAGCAAACCCGGCGAACCTGCGCAGAGCGCACGCAACTTCCTGGGTTTTCGTGACGGTTCGGCCAACCCGAACTCCAACGATGCCAAGGCCATGGACCAGATTGTGTGGGTGCAACCGGGCAGCGACGAACCGGCCTGGGCGGCCAACGGCAGCTATCAGGCCGTGCGCATCATCCGCAACTTCGTCGAGCGCTGGGACCGCACCCCGCTGCAAGAACAGGAAAGCATCATCGGCCGCGTCAAGCCGACCGGTGCGCCCATGGACGGTGACAAAGAAACCCAGGTGCCCGACTACAGCAAGGACCCGGAAGGCAAAGTGACCAAGCTCGATGCCCACATCCGCCTGGCCAACCCGCGCACCCCGCAGACTCAGGCCAACCTGATCCTGCGCCGGCCGTTCAACTACTCCAACGGCGTCAATAAAAACGGTCAGCTGGACATGGGGCTGTTGTTCATCTGCTACCAGGCTGACCTGGAGAAAGGCTTTATCAGCGTGCAAACCCGGCTCAACGGCGAGCCCCTGGAGGAATACCTCAAGCCGGTCGGCGGCGGGTACTTCTTCACCTTGCCGGGGGTCACGGGGCCGAAGGATTTCATCGGGCGCACGCTGCTGGCTGCAACGCACCCTCACACCACTGCCCAGACCTAAAACAAACCCAGAGCGGAAATCGTCCCATGAAAAAGTCGTCTATCGCGTTGTCGTTGTTGCTGACCCTTTCGCCGCTGGCAGCCTTCGCCGCTACTGCGCCGCTGGACCTGGTAGGGCCGGTGTCGGATTACAAAATCTACGTCACCGAAGAAATCGGCGAGCTGGTCACCCAGACCCAAGCCTTCACCGACGCCATCAATAAAGGCGACCTGGCCACCGCCAAGAAGCTCTACGCGCCGACCCGCGTGCACTATGAGTCCATCGAGCCAATCGCTGAGTTGTTCAGCGACCTCGATGCATCCATCGATTCGCGCGTCGACGACCACGAAAAAGGCGTGACCGCCGAAGACTTCACCGGCTTCCACCGCATTGAATACGCGCTGTTCTCGCAGAACACCACCCAGGGCCTGGAAGCGCTGACCGCCAAGCTCAACACCGACGTCAACGACCTCAAGACCCGCGTCGACGGCCTGACCTTCCCGCCGGAAAAAGTCGTGGGCGGCGCTGCAGCCCTGCTCGAAGAAGTCGCCGCCACCAAGATCTCCGGTGAAGAAGACCGCTACAGCCACACCGACCTGTATGACTTCCAGGGCAACATCGACGGTGCAAAGAAAATCGTCGACCTGTTCCGTGGCCAGATCGAGAAGCAAGACAAGGCCTTCCTGGCCAAGGTCGACAAGAACTTCGCCACCGTGGACAAGATCCTGGCCAAGTACAAAACCAAGGACGGTGGTTTCGAGACCTATGACAAGGTCAAGGAAAACGACCGCAAAGCCTTGGTGGGGCCAGTCAATACCCTGGCCGAAGACCTGTCTACCCTGCGTGGCAAGCTAGGACTGAACTGACCGTTGTAGCGCTCGCCCACGGCGTCGGGCGAGCGCTACGCGGCTCAAGCGTCCAGGCTGAAATCACGCAATGGCGTACCAAACGGTTGATTCGTTTTTGGATTGATCGCGTACCAATCGCCCCCGTGCCGTTGCGCCGATACCGGCACCCCCTGAGACACACCGGGCGAACCGGCCGACGCAGTCGGCGCTTTAGAGTCCCATGCGCCGGCAAGCCAAAAACTTCTCAATTTTTCCTCGACGCTGATCAGGTGAGGGGCCGCCTTGCCAAGCCTCGTCGCACCACTGGCCAGCAACGGTAGTTTCAACAGGCCCTTGAGCCCAGCGTTAACCAATTGCCCATATCCATCCGCCGGGTTCATGGCTGCACTGGCGAAAAGCGCCGACGCCTTGATGAAGTTGAATGCCCGATCACTGAAGCTCTCCACGGGTTTAGCCCAGGCGACTTTTGGCGCGAGGGGATGCACTGCGCTGCCCAGCTTGCGAAGGGGGCCACCCAGCGGGTTGTGCGTGATTGACCTGCCCGCGCGTATCAACGCCCGTGCCCGACCTCCCGCGCCCAGGGCCAGCCCGACCAGGTCCAGACCCAGGCTGAACAATCCCTTGCCGATATTGCCGGTGGCAAACTCCTGGTAGGCGCCCACAAAGGGCACCAGCCCGAGCAAAATTGCTTTTTCAGCCCCCAGCGCCTCGCGTTGCTTTTCCAGGGGCAAACTCCCTTTGGCCCGGGCCACCATGGCGTCATCGGCCTCATAGAAATTGAGCTCGGCAATACGCGACGCAATACTGTGTGTCTTCGACGATGCATAAGTGTCAGGCACGTAGGTTTCCAGTGCCTCACCGGCCGCAAGTGAACGGCCAGCGAGCGGCCCACCGAGTTTCCCAACAATGACTCTGGACGTGCTATCAGGCTTCGCTTCAGTGCCTTTAGCGTAGGCTTCGTAGTCCACGCCCAGGCTGAATCCGCCCGTAAACGCGATCACATAAGCGCCTTCCAAACCCAATGGATTGGTGCGGCCATTCGAGGCATTGCCCAATTTGAGTTTTTCTGGAAGATCGGTGCGCTTAACGATCGAGCCGTTCGCAAACACTTCGTAATAATTCACCTTGCCTCCCAGCTCGGCACGCAACAGCGTACCTTGCCGACCCCGAGCCGCAGCCCGATCTGCGGCTGTTTCCGTGGCTGGGGGCAACCCGGTTTCCCCGCGTATGCCGTACAACTGGACCGTCCCCAGCTCCAACATCTGGCGATCCTCCAATGAAAGTTCGGAGAACATCAGCTTGAGCCGCGCGGTATAGACGGTCTGGAGCGATTGTCGGTGCTCATTGACCGCTGTTTGCAGCATCGTGTCCAGCGTCGGCAACTTGCGGATTCGTGCATCCAACGCATTGCGCTTCTCTTGGGGCGCTGTGACTTCCGGGCTCCGCTGATAGGGAGATGTCCGGGGACGAATCGCAGATTGCGGCATATCGTGCGTCAATACCCACTTACCCGGCGTCAAGTCGCCGGTCATGTACGTTTCAACCAGAGAACGCGTACGCGGCTCGGAGACGGACATGTTCCGCCGTACGTCACTGTCGGCGATCATTACCGTCATCGCTTCCAACTGGCTGGCCGTGTCATCTGGAAATACCTTTAGCAATTCCTGGATTGCCATGGCTTTGCGATCCGGCATCGCCGTCACTGCGCTCAAGGCGGTGTTAACCTCTTCGCGCTGTTTGAAAAACGCTTCGCTGGCGGACTTGAGCGCCTCTGGAGGGTGTTCCCCGTCAATCGGCGCTGGAATGACCCCGTTGAGCACCGCCCAATCCAGCAATAATTTCATCGCATGCAGTTGCATCAATGACGCCTGCGCCTCGCTGGTGGGCGCCAGGGTGGTCAGCTCGCTGACCTGCTCTTCAGTCATTCCACGGGATGTCCCGGGCGCTATGCGATCCGCCATCGCAGCCCCCAGGCGTAGCTCCACCCATGCAGGCGTACCGACGCGGATGGATGGAGGCACATCCCTCACCAGAAACTCGGGAGCGGCCTGCGCCAGACCGATGTGGGCCACCAACACGGCGAGTTTTGGATCGAGGCCTCGTTCTTGTAGATGTTTTTCAACATCGCGGCGTACTTCACTAAAGGAGCGCCCCATATTCGCAGGTTGATACACGTTGTAGCCGGCGATGACGCCTGGCTGCCCGGGCGCCTCGGTATCGGCGTGTAGAGCGAGCGCAGCAAGCACCAGTTGTTGGCTCACCGCTTTGGGCAACGGCGAATCCATCCATTTCAGGTCCCGCGCCAGCTCCTCCCCAAAAGCCAAGGCGTCAGGACCGTTTAGCAGCGTTTCCAGCGCTTCAGTGGGGTTGGCTTGCAATGCCTGCACGGTGAGTTCGTCAAGGTCGTAAAGCCCGCGAGGGGCTTCGCCACCAAAGCGCTGGTCGGCCTTGGCCTTAAGGATGGCTTTATCGTCCGAAGTCAGTTGGCCCGGGGTCCAGTCCCGTGCCATCAGAGCGGCATAATTTCCCAACGATGGCACGGGTGGCAGGGTCGCGGCGCGCAACCACTGCACAACATTGCGCGTCTCGCCAGCGGTCCGCGGTGAGCCCAACCCCTTGTTTTCCAGGTACTGACGCACATCGCAATAAGGCACTGAGTACAAGGCATTCCCCTGATCTTGGCTCAGGCTGACCAACTGGCGAAACTCAGTGTCCAGTTCGGTCGCGCCGCTGATGGACGCAGTGAGATCAATCCATTCCCCGCCCGGGGTCTTGTGCTCGAACCGCCCCTCGGACACACGAAACGGTTGGCCCGGCCATATCAGGTCTGTGATCAACGCCTGCACGGCCGGCGATTCACTGAAACGTTTCAACCGGGCCTGTGCAACCTCATCTCCCGCCGCCAGTGGCGTGCTCACCGACAACTGCGCCAGGTGGGTTGACCAGTCATACGGAGTATCGTCAGGCAGGTCCTTTACGGCGCTCTCCAATTGGTCCGCCAGGAAGGCGCGCTCATCCAGATCACCAACGGATTGCCGGACGCGCTCCAGACTGGTACTGAGCTGCTGGTACTGCTGCGCAGGCATCACCAGCCCGGAGGTACGCAAGGACGCCATCAACTCATCCTGGTCCTCTGTAAAGACGGGAAGTTGCAAGCCAAAGGCCTGCAATACCAAGGAATGGGGCACCCAGGATTCACCTGCCAGCAAGTAAGGAAGCCCCTTGTCGGCCGGGTCCAATACATCCCTGATGCTGCGCAGCCTCACGCTGGCCTGCCCCCATCCGGAGCTGTCCGTGGTGCTGAATGTTACGGCCGTACGGACACCGTCACGGTAGACATAACCGCTGACACTGTCGCGGTGCAGGGTCAAGGTAGACACTTCCAGACCTTTGCTGGCGAACCATGCCTGTAACTGCGGATGAGCCAGTACTTTTGCGTAAATGTCGAGTGCAGGCGCCAAGGAGCTGTCCGCCGGGACTTCTACTGTGGAATAACCGCCCTCCATTGAGGTCAGCAAGCGTTCCCCCAGCGCGGTATCTGCAGATGCCCGCCCCGAGTTAGGGGGAGGTGCGGCAGGCAAGGTCCATCTGGGCGTAGAGTGTTGTTGCTCTGCGCTGCCCGACTCACGCCGTATACGTCGCCCGGGGGCCTCTGGTACAGGAGATTGAGGGCCCATCGGCTCCTCAGCAACGATGGTAACGCCGGGAAAAACAGGGATTTTGGCCGCAGGCATTCGGGTCAGCGCAGGACTTACCAACATGGGTATGCTCTCTCTCAATCGCACCTTAAAGGATGAAACCG
The DNA here is from genome assembly GCF_002269425.1 of Pseudomonas sp. NS1(2017). Lineage (NCBI taxonomy): Bacteria > Pseudomonadati > Pseudomonadota > Gammaproteobacteria > Pseudomonadales > Pseudomonadaceae > Pseudomonas > Pseudomonas sp. NS1(2017). The sequence continues at coordinate 4,601,992 of NZ_CP022960.1, read as the reverse complement.
TAAGTCCATGAACGGTTTAGAGAGAGTAAGAAATCTATCGGCAGCCTAGGCTCCAGACTTTTCCGGAACGATGGGGAAAACAGCTAAGAGGACTGTAGGAAGCTCATAGAATCCGGTACAACAGCCGCTCGATCCGCACCCGGCTGACCCGGCGCAGGAATTTGCCAACCGCCTCAGGGTAATCCGGCAGCGTTTGCAGATCCTGGTACCGCCCGATCCGCGTGGTGTGCTGGAAAATCTGCGCCAGCTCGGTGCGTCGCGGCGCCAGCCACTCGCTCTTGGGATCATCGATCAGCAAGGCGTTTTCCAGGTCGAGACGGAACGCGCGCGGGTTGAGGTTGTTGCCGGTCAGCAAGGTGTAGCGCTGATCGACCCACATGCCCTTGAGGTGGTAGGTGTTATCGCCGTCGCGCCATAGGTGGAGGTTCAACTGGCCGCTGTCGATCATCGGCTGATGGCGCTTGGCAAAGCGGCGCAGGCTGATTTCGTAGAGGTAAGGCAGCGCCGCAATGACCTTGAACGGCTCGCTGGGCGGGATGTAGAAATCGTTGGCGGTCTTGTCGCCGACGACGATGTCGATCTTCACCCCACGCGCCAGCGCGCGGTTGATTTCGCGGGTTACCGGCAGCGGCAGGTTGAAGTACGGGGTGCAGATAGTCAGCTGATGTTGGGCACTGGCGATCAGTTCGAGAATCACCCGGTTCAGGGGGTTGTTCTTGCCAACCCCGAGCAAAGGGCTGACCGACAGGTGACCATTGGGCAACTGCCCGGTCGTGGTGTCATACGTCGCGTGCTTCAGGCGGCTGCGCAGATCGCCGATATCGTTGCGCAGGCTGCGAGTGGTGGGCGGGTTGGGCAGGTCCAGGCGATTGACCGCCTTGGACGCCACCAGGCCGTGCTCCACCAGGTGCTGCATGGAGTCGGCCAGCGCTTTGCTGTGGATCAAGTGATACCGGTCGAAGCGGTACTTGTCGAATTTGTGCAGGTACACGTTGTTCAGGCTGGCGCCGCTGTACAGCACCGTGTCGTCAATCACGAAGCCCTTGAGGTGCAACACACCGAACAACTCGCGGGTTTGCACCGGCACGCCATACACCGGCACTTCGCTGCTATGGCTTTGAGTCATCGCCTGGTACCAGGCGCTGTTGCCCGGCTGCTTGCCGGCACCGATCAAGCCGCGCTGGGCGCGTAACCAGTCGACCACCACCACGATGTCCAATTCCGGCCGCGCAGCCTTGGCGGCGTGCAGGGCGTCGTAGATCTCCTGCCCCGCTTCGTCCTGCTGCAAGTACAACGCGACGATATAGATGCGCCGGGTGGCCTGGGCAATCTTCTCCAGCAGGCAACGACGATAGGCGTCGGCACCGGACAGCACCTCAAGGGCATCGGGAGTGAGGGGGAAACCACGCAGTTTGGGCAACAGGGAGCGTTTGAAGAACGACGGCATAAGGCTCGCAATGGGTCGAATCCGAAGAGGCCCCGAGCTTACACCATGGGGGTGCTCAGGTCTCGCTGCGGCGCATGCAAAAATTTTAATTGACCAAGAAGAACGACCGTTCTACTGTTCGCAACATGAACGACATGACCCGTAATGAAACCCGCGACATTATCCTCGACGTCACTGAAAAGTTGATCTATCGCCATGGCATCGCCGCCACCGGCATGGACTTCCTGGTGAAAACCGCCGGTGTCTCGAGAAAAAGTATTTACCGCTACTTCGCCAATAAAGACGAGCTGGTGATTGCCGCCCTGCAACGTCGTGACGAGCGGTGGATGCAGTGGCTGCGCGATGAAGTGGAACGCCGCGAAGACACCGGAGAACGCCTGCTGGCGCTGTTCAGCGCGCTCAAGGATTGGTTCGGCACGGCGGACTTCCGGGGCTGCGCGTTCATCAACACCAGTGGCGAAACCGGTGATCCGCAAGACCCGGTGCGCCTGCTGGCCAAGGCGCATAAACAGAAACTGTTCGAGTACGCACTTGAACTGTGTCAAGCACATGGCACCCCCGACCCCGAACGGCAGGCCGCGCAACTGCTGATCCTGATCGATGGCGCCATTACCGTTGCCCTGGTGATGGGCGATTCAACAGCTGCCGATAAAGCGCAATGCATGGCGCGAACGTTATTGGGACTTTGAACCCGCCGGTAGGCGCAACTTCCGATACATCCTTATTCATTGAGGAACTGCCCAATGTCATCGACTGTAGAAACACGTCCGCCCCTGCCGCCGTTCACGCGCGCATCGGCCATCGAGAAAGTCCGTCTGGCCGAAGACGGCTGGAACTCCCGTGATCCGCAGCGGGTGTCCCTGGCCTACACGCTGGACACAAAATGGCGTAACCGCGCCGAATTCGCGCATAACCGCGAAGAAGCCAAAGGTTTCCTCACCCGCAAGTGGGCCAAGGAGCTGGACTACCGACTGATCAAGGAGTTGTGGGCATTCACCGATAACCGCATCGCGGTGCGTTACGCCTATGAATGGCACGACGATTCGGGCAACTGGTTCCGCTCCTACGGCAATGAGAACTGGGAATTTGACGAGAACGGCCTGATGGCCAATCGTTTTGCCTGCATCAACGATCTGCCGATCAAGGAAAGCGAGCGCAAGTTCCATTGGCCGCTGGGCCGACGCCCGGATGATCATCCGGGGTTGTCCGAGCTAGGCCTGTAAAACAGTTGGGGCCGGTTTGCCGGCCCCACTGCTTAATCCTGATTCAGCCCCACCCGATACAACACGCCATCGTCCTCATCCGTCAGCACATACAAGAACCCGTCCGGGCCCTGCCGCACATCTCGGATCCGCGCCTTCAGACCGCCGAGCAGGCGCTCCTCGTGGATCACCTTGTCGCCATCAAACTGCAAACGGATCAGCTCCTGGCTGACCAGCGCACCGATAAACACGTTGTGCTGCCAGGGTTTGAAGCGATCCGCATCGTAAAACGCCATGCCACTGATACCCGGCGACTTTTCCCACACGTGATGCGGCGGCACTGTGCCTTCCACCGTTTTGCCCTTGGCTTCGGGAATCGGTGTCAGGGAGTAGTTGATGCCGTGGGTGGCCAATGGCCAACCGTAGTTCTTGCCACGCTCGATGATGTTGATCTCATCACCTCCGCGCGGCCCGTGTTCGTTTTCCCAGATCGTGCCACTCCAAGGATTCAGCGCCAGCCCCTGAGGGTTACGCTGGCCGTAGGACCAGATCTCCGGGCGCACGCCTTGCTGGCCGACGAAGGGGTTGTCATCCGGCACGCGGCCGTCCGGGTAAATGCGCACGACCTTGCCTTGCAACTTATCCAGGTCCTGGGCCGTCGGGCGATCGTTGTTTTCACCCAGGCTCACAAACAGGTAGCCATCACGGTCGAAGGCCAGGCGCGAGCCGAAGTGGTTACCGGTCGACAGCTTGGGCTCCTGGCGCAGGATCACCTGGAAGTCGGTCAAGCCACTGAGGTCTGCGGCCAGGCGCCCACGGCCTACTGCTGTGCCGGCGGTACCGCCTTTGCCCCCGCCTTCCGCGTAGGACAGGTAGACCATGCGGTCCTCCTTGAAGTCCGGCGATAACACCACATCCAGCAGACCGCCCTGCCCCTTGGCCCAGACTTCCGGCACGCCCTTGAGTGGCGCGGACAGCTTGCCGTCGGGGCTGACGAAGCGCAGGTGGCCAGGGCGCTCGGTCACCAGGAAGCCTTGCTTGTCCGGCAAAAAGGCCACCGCCCATGGGTGGTCCAGGCCTTTGGCGATTGGCGTCGCAGTGATGCTGCCCTGTTCGCTGGGGAACTGCTGGGCATCGGCGGCGTAAGTGGCCGTCAACGGCAGCAGCGTGGTGGCGCACAGGGCGGCTAGCAGGCGTTTGCGTAGAAACATAAGGCGAGATCCTTACCGGCGATTGCCGTTGGCATCATAAGTGGGGGCTTTGGTTTCGGTGGCCGGGCGGCTGGGGGCAGCGTCGCGTTTGGGATAGCTGTTGCCGATGCCGCCGTTTTCCAGGGTCGGCGTGCGCGTGGTCGGCCCGGTCTGGATACCACGAACGGCCGGCGCATTCGGCTGGGTGCCCTGCATGCTATTGGGATTGGCCCGGTGGATCGGACCGTTGTTGCCGTTGTTGTTGCCGGGCAGGTTTTGCGCCTGGGCCACCGGAATAAGGGCCAGACCCAACAACAGCGCTGCTACGTGACGCATACAACTGTTCATGACAAAGCCTCTCTGGGGCGAGGAGTACGTGCTTTCGATAACACGCTACGCCTTGGGTTCGGCTTTCGACACTAAATAGTTTCTCATCAGGTGTAACACGATCTGTCCGCGCATCTGCTCGGGGAAACTTTTCCCACCGCCTCCGAGTCACCAGAACACAGCCTCATCAACAGGAATCGCACCTATGCCACGGGCAATCTGGAAAGGCGCCATCAGCTTTGGACTGGTGCATATCCCGGTCTCACTGGTTTCGGCCACCTCCTCTCAAGGCGTTGACTTTGACTGGCTGGACAAGCGCAGCATGGATCCGGTGGGTTACAAGCGCATCAACAAGGCCACTGGCAAGGAAGTGACAAAGGACAACATCGTCAAAGGCGTTGCGTTCGAGAAAGGCCGCTACGTGGTGCTGAGCGAAGAAGAAATCCGCTCGGCCCACCCCAAATCGACCCAGACCATCGAGATCATCGCGTTTGTCGCCAGCGACCAGATCCCGTTGCAGAACATCGACACCCCCTACTTCCTCGCGCCGGACAAGCGTGGCGGCAAGGTCTACGCCTTGCTAAGGGAAATCCTTAGGAAAACCCGCAAGGTCGCCCTGGCCAATGTGGTGCTGCACACCAAGCAGCACCTGGCGGCGTTGATGCCCCTGGACTCGGCGCTGGTGCTGGTGATGCTGCGTTGGCCCGCCGAAGTACGCAGCCTGGACGAACTGGAGCTGGGCAGCGACGTGACCAAACCGAGCCTTGCCAAGGGCGAGCTGGACATGGCCAAGCGCCTGGTAGAAGACATGAGCGCCGACTGGCAGCCCGATGACTACCGCGACAGCTTTCAGGAAAAAATCATGGCGCTGGTGGCCAAGAAGGCCAAAGCCGGCAAGATCGAGGCTGTGGAGACCAGGGACAGCGAAGAGCGCAAGTCCGCCGATGTGATCGACCTGACGGAACTGCTCAAGCGCAGCCTGGCCGGCAAACCCGCAAAGAAGCCGGCGACGAAGAAATCCACCAAGGCCTCCTGAGTCATGTCCAAGCCCCTTAGCGAATATAACCGCAAACGCGATTTCGGGATAACCGCCGAACCGGCAGGCAGTGCGCCTGGCACTCAACGCAAAACGTCGGCGCTGTCGTTCGTGATCCAGAAGCATGACGCACGCAACCTGCACTATGACTTCCGCCTGGAACTCGACGGCGTGCTGCTCAGTTGGGCCGTGCCCAAAGGCCCGAGCCTGGATCCCAGTCAGAAGCGCCTGGCCGTTCACGTCGAAGATCATCCCCTGAGCTACGGGGGCTTTGAAGGCAGCATTCCCGCCGGCCAATACGGCGCCGGTGACGTCATCGTGTGGGACCGTGGCATCTGGCAGCCCCATGACGAGCCACGCAAGGCCTACACAGCCGGCAAGCTCAAATTCACCCTGGTTGGCGAGAAGCTCTCCGGCGATTGGGCGCTGGTGCGCACGCGCTTGAAAGGCAGCGGCGACAAGGAACAATGGTTGCTGATCAAGGAAAAGGACCCGCAGGCGCGTGCGGCCGACGACTACGATATCGTCCAGGCTCAACCCAACAGCGTGCTGAGTAATGCGTCAGTGGGAAAACCCAAGGCTCGGGCCAAAACCAGGAAAACCGCCCTCCCCGAGCAATTCTCCCCGCAATTGGCCACGCTGGTGGATCGCGCCCCGGAAGGCGACTGGCAATACGAAATCAAATTCGACGGCTACCGCATGCTCGCACGCATTCAAAGGGGTGAAGTGCGTTTGTTCACCCGCAACGGCCATGACTGGACTGATCGCCTGCCACGCCAGGTCAAGGCCTTGCAGGCTCTGAAGCTCAAGGACAGCTGGCTGGATGGCGAGGTGGTCAGCCTCAATGGCGACGGCCTGCCGGACTTCCAGGCGCTGCAAAATGCGTTTGATATCGGCCGCAGTCTGGACATCGTTTACTACCTGTTCGACGCGCCCTTTCTCAATGGCCAGGACCAGCGCCAGACGCCGGTCGAGGATCGCCGCGCCGCCCTCAAAGTCGAGCTGGCCGCTAGCCGCAGCACATTGCTACGCTTTTCCGAGGCATTTACCGCGCACCACCGCGACATCTTTGAAAGCGCCTGCGACTTGGCCCTCGAAGGCGTGATCGGCAAGCGCCTGGGCAGTCCGTACGTCTCTAGTCGCAATGCCGACTGGATCAAACTCAAATGCCGGTTGCGCCAGGAGTTTGTGATTGTCGGTTATACCCGGCCGCAAGGCTCGCGCACGGGATTCGGCGCGTTGTTGCTGGCGGTAAATGATGAGACTGGCCTGGTGTACGCAGGCCGCGTAGGCACGGGTTTTGATCAAGCGTCGCTCAAGACTATTTATGCGCAACTCACACCGTTGGAGCGCAAGACATCGCCGCTTGAGAAACCGCTGACCAGCACCCAAGCACGTGGCGTGCATTGGGTAGCGCCCACGTTGGTCGGTGAGGTGCAGTTTGCCGAGTGGACACGCGAGGGCGTGGTCCGCCAAGCGGCGTTCGTCGGGCTGCGCACTGACAAGCCGGCGGCGCAGATTGTTCATGAACAACCGCGAACGGCCAAATCCATGAAACCCGCCAAAAAGACCGGCAATGACGTAAATATCACTCATCCAGACCGCGTGATCGATAAACAAAGCGGCACGCAAAAACAGCAGTTGGCGCAGTTCTACGACAGCATCAGCCAGTGGATTCTGCCCTTCCTGCGTCACCGTCCGGTGTCCCTGCTCAGAGCACCCGAGGGTATCGAGGGCGAGCAATTTTTCCAGAAACACTCGGACCGCCTGGCCATTCCCAACATCAAGCAACTGGATCAGGCACTCGATCCCGGCCATGCGCGCCTGATGGAAATCGACAACGTCGGCGCATTGATCGGCGCGGTGCAAATGGGCAGCGTAGAGTTTCATACCTGGGGCGCCACCTCGGACAAGATCGAAACCCCGGACCTGTTTGTGCTCGACCTCGACCCGGACCCGGCCTTGCCCTGGAAAACCATGCAGGAAGCCGCACAACTGACCCTGTCAGTACTGGATGAGCTGGGGCTGCAAGCGTTTGTCAAAACCAGCGGTGGCAAAGGCCTGCACCTGATCGTGCCGTTGGCGCGCCGAGACAATTGGGACACCGTAAAAGCGTTCGCCAAGGCCATCGCCCAGTTCATGACCGAGCAGTTGCCGGAACGGTTTACCGCGACATCGGGACCCAAGAACCGGGTCGGCAAGATCTTTATCGATTACCTGCGCAACGCACGGGGTGCCAGCACCGTAGCGGCGTATTCCGTGCGTGCACGGCCGGGCTTGCCGGTGTCGGTACCGGTCAGTCGTGAGGAGTTGAAGGGGTTACGCGGCGCGCAGCAATGGACAGTTGCCAATCTGAAGCAACGCTTGGACGCTTTGAAAGCGGATCCCTGGGCGGGGTATGCCAATCGACAGAAGATCAGCAAGAAGATGTGGGAAAAATTGGGCGCCCATCCACCGGAGTGAATGGCGCCCGCACAGCGAACCTCAGATCAGCAGGAAAATCGCCGCCAACCCAGCAAATATCGCCCATTTTTCCAGGTAGTAGCGCGTACGATTGCGCTTTTTCAGCTCTTTACCGCGCAGACGAATCTTGTACAGGCGCGTGAACGCGCGGTTGAGCCCACCGGTCTTGTCACCGTCATCGTTGGGCGAACCTGCCGCCGCCATCACGTTACGGCTGAACCAACGGTTAAACGCAGCGGCCCAGCGGTATTTCATCGGACGCTCAATGTCGCAGAACAGGATGATGCGGTTCTGCTGCGTGGTGTTTTCGGCGTAGTGGATGTAGGTCTCGTCAAACATCACCGGCTCACCGTCACGCCAGTAGTAGTTTTCGCCATCCACATTGATGTAGCAGCCAGGATCGTTTGGAGTATCGAGGCCCAGGTGATAGCGGTACGAACCGGCATACGGATCACGATGGCGTACCAGTTTGGATCCGGGTGGAAGCTCGGCGAACATCGCGGCCTTGATCGAACCGATGCTTTGCACCAGCTCAGTGGTGCGCGGGCACAGCTTCATCGCTGAAGGGTGACTGTCGCCATACCATTTCAGATAAAAGCGCTTCCAGCCCGACTTGAAGAACGAGTTGAAACCCACGTCGTTGTACTGGTCCGAGCGCTTGATCTCCCCGGCACGCATCAAGTTCTGGCCTTCCAGGCGGATTTCTTCCCAGTGTTCCTGGAGCGGGCTCAGGTCAGGGAAATCGCTGGGCGACAGGTAAGGTCGGCTGGGGAGCTTGGAAAAGAGGTAGAGAAAGCAGTTGATCGGTGCCAGGAAGGTCGAATGATCACTGAGCTGGCGGCCCAGCTTGTGTTGCACCCGGCCACGCAGGTGTACATACGCAATCGAGGCAACGTAGAGAACAACAATGATGAGTTTCAAGAGATTTCGTCACATGTCAGAAGAGAACAGGCTGCTCCTGCGCGCCCACAACGGCCGAGGTTGGATAGCAGCACCTGAAATCACAATTCACACAATCGGCACGACCGGCTGAGTGACAACCCGGCTCGTGGCCCTTTGCTAGTTATTTAGCCACAGGTTGTAACTAAAAGTTAACTAGGAATTGTGAAAAGCTGTCTTGTGAATGTGATGCGTAATCAGGCCCCAAGTGCTAAAAGGCAACGCCATCGACGATTAACCTTTCAGCAAAAAGGAATTTGTATGTCATCCCTTACAGACCCGGACTTCCAAGCCCTCCAAGGCAGGTGGGAACAGACCTCACTCGAAGACAGCGGCGTGCTCAACCCCATCGATGCCCACAGCGCCCCTGGCGCGATCACCACGATCAGCGGCGAATGCTTCGAAGTGAAGACTGTGAGCGGCGAGGTGTTGCTGGCAGGGCGTTTTTTCCTGGACAGCAGCACGGTGCCCAAGAGCATTACCTGGATCGACTCCATGGGAGATGATGCAGGTAAACAGTTGCCCGCCAGTTATCGCCTTGACGGTGATGAATTTGTATTCATTGCAGCCGATGAAGGTATGCCCAGGCCAACCACGTTCCGTACGGCCCCAGGACAAACCATGCGCACGTTCCTGCGACGCGACTGAAAAGTCCCTCAGCCGGGACGTTTGGTGGCAGTCAACGTAAAACACATCGGCAATTGCGCAGGCTGGTGCTCGTACTGGTCGTACAGCTCTTCGCGGTTGGAATGCGCAAACTCCTGCAGGTGCCTGATCTGCAAGTCGGCGCAGATCGCCGCAGTGACCACGTCGCCCAGGGTGTGCACGTACCAATAAGAAGTCGGCCCCGCAACCTCGCCCTGGCCTTCATAGACAATCGACTCCTGCAGCACAAACGGCTCGCGCTGAAAGTAGGAGCTGGCCGGCAGGAAAGGGTTCTGCGCCCGTGGATCAAACACCTCCAGAAACGGATGGGTTTCATACATCACCAAGGTGCCACCAGGCTTCAGGGTGCTGGCGACATGGCGCATGAACTGCTCCACATCCGGCATCCAGCCCAGCACGCCGATGGTCACCAGCGCGATATCGAAGCGCGCCTGCAACTGTTCCGGCAACTGGTGAATATCACTCTCTATAAACTCAGGGTTGTGCGGTGAGACCTCGGCCAGTTCACGGGCCTGTTGCAGAAACGCTCGGGATTGATCCACGCCCACCACCGAGCGCGCACCCAGGCCATACAACGAAAGGCTTTCGCGGCCATTGTTGCAGCACAGTTGCACCACATCCTTACCGACCACCCCCACGTTTTGCAGCAAGCCGGTCAGCGTGGGGTCCAGGCAAGAAAAGTCCGCCGCGCCGACACTGTTGAGCAACGCGCTCCAGGTGTCTGTGGTTTTGTGCAAGCTGGCGGATTGGTCCCAGGCGTCCTTGTTGCTGGCAATCGCCTGTTGAGCTGAGGGCATGTCCATTGCGTCTCCAGAAATTCACGACAGCGGGGTGCAGAAAGTAAGCCAAGTGCCCTCGGATTAAAACCCCGAGAAGCGCACGAAACTTAACGCAGGGCCCACAGGTCATTAACGCAATGCGTGTTCAGCCCTTGAACGCCATCTCCGAAGACCGCGCCGTGGCCAAACACTCCGACCTGCGTAATGCCTTGTCCCTGAACAGCCTGAATTTCTTCCTGGCAGATGTGCGCGACGGCCTCGGCCCGTATCTGGCCATTTACTTGCTGGCCGTGCACAAATGGGACCCGGCCAGCATCGGCGTGGTCATGACCCTGGCAGGCATCGCGGCCCTACTCACCCAAGGACCGGCGGGTGCACTGATCGATCGCACCCGCAGCAAGCGCGCGGTAGTCGCATTGGCCGCCATCGTGGTGACCGGCAGCTGCCTGTTGCTGCCCTTTGTCAGTTCCTTCAGCCTGGTGGCGTTGACCCAGGCCGCCAGCGCCGTCGCCGCGTCCGTGTTCGCACCGGCCATCAGCGCGATCTCCCTGGGCATTACCGGGCCACGCGCGTTCACCCGCCGTACGGGGCGCAACGAAACCTTCAACCACGCCGGCAATGCCGTCGCGGCGCTGTTGGCCGGTGGCTTAGCCTATCTGTTCGGGCCGGTGGTGGTGTTCTACCTGATGGCGTTTATGGCGGTGGCCAGCGTCATCGCGATCAGTTGCGTGTCGGCCGAAGCGATCGACCATGAAGTCGCCCGAGGGTTTGACCCGGAGCATCACACGGATCACGAACAACCTTCCGGCATCAGCGTGTTACTGGCGAACCGCCCGTTATTGCTGTTCGCCATCTGCTGCGCGCTGTTCCACTTGGCCAATGCCGCGATGCTACCGCTGGTCAGCCAGAAGCTCTCGCAGATCAACCTGCAGATGGCCACACCGCTGACGTCGGCGTGTATTGTCGCCGCACAATTGGTGATGGTGCCGATGGCCTGGCTGGTCGGGCTCAAGGCTGACATCTGGGGGCGCAAACCCTTGCTGATGGCCGGGTTCATGATCCTGCCGCTGCGCGGGGTGCTTTATACCCTGTCCAGCGATCCGTACTGGCTGGTGGCCGTGCAGATGCTCGACGGCATCGGCGCGGGGATCTTCGGCGCGCTGTTCCCGGTGATCGTCAAGGACCTGACCCAGGGCACCGGACGTTTCAACGTCAGCCTGGGCGCCCTCTCCACCGTCTTCGGCCTGGGCGCGGCGCTGAGCAGCAGCCTGGCCGGTTTCGTGGTGCAACAGGCCGGCTACAACGCGGCATTCCTGACCCTGGCCGGCGTGGCGGCGCTGGCCTTGGCGCTGCTGTGGCTGGCGATGCCGGAGACCTTGGCGAAACCATCCTTCGCCGGACATACAACTGTCGCCTGACATATGCGACAATGCGCGCCAAATTCCAACACACATCCAAAATTTTCTGCTCAGCGACCGGGTTTCGCGCCTTGATGTCGCTGTTGACGCATGCCTGAAGGCTCCTGCCGCCACGCTCGCAACCCATTGATAGGTAAAGTAATTGATCTCCACAGCTAACATCACCATGCAGTTCGGCGCCAAGCCGCTCTTCGAGAACGTCTCGGTCAAGTTCGGCGCCGGCAACCGTTATGGTTTGATCGGTGCCAACGGTTGCGGCAAGTCGACCTTCATGAAAATCCTTGGCGGCGACCTTGACCCGTCCGGCGGCCAGGTCATGCTGGAGCCGAACGTTCGCCTGGGTAAACTGCGCCAGGACCAGTTCGCCTACGAAGAATTCACCGTGCTCGACACCGTGATCATGGGTCACGAAGAGCTGTGGAAGGTCAAGGCCGAGCGCGACCGCATCTACTCGCTGCCGGAAATGAGCGAAGAAGACGGCATGGCCGTGGCCGAGCTGGAAACCGAATTCGCCGAAATGGACGGCTACACCGCCGAATCCCGTGCCGGTGAACTGCTGTTGGGCCTGGGCATTCCCCTGGAACAGCACTTCGGCCCGATGAGCGAAGTGTCCCCTGGCTGGAAACTGCGTGTATTGCTGGCCCAGGCACTGTTCTCCGATCCTGAAGTGCTGTTGCTCGACGAACCGACCAACCACCTGGACATCAACACCATCCGCTGGCTGGAAAACATCCTGACCCAGCGCTCCAGCCTGATGATCATCATCTCTCACGACCGTCACTTCCTGAACAGCGTGTGCACCCACATGGCTGACCTGGACTACGGCGAGCTGCGCCTGTTCCCGGGCAACTACGACGAGTACATGACCGTGGCGACCCAGTCCCGCGAGCAACTGCTGTCGGACAACGCCAAGAAGAAGGCGCAGATCTCCGAGCTGCAATCCTTCGTCAGCCGCTTCTCGGCCAACGCCTCGAAAGCCAAACAGGCCACTTCCCGTGCCAAGGCGATCGACAAGATCCAACTGGCCGAAGTCAAGCCATCGAGCCGCGTCAGCCCGTTCATCCGTTTCGAGCAGAACAAAAAGCTGCACCGTCAGGCCGTCATGGTCGAAAAAATGGCCAAAGGCTTCGACGGCAAGCCGCTGTTCAAGGACTTCAGCTTCCAGGTCGAAGCCGGCGAGCGCGTGGCGATCATCGGCCCGAACGGTATCGGCAAGACCACCCTGCTGCGCACCCTGGTCAACGAACTGACCCCGGACGCCGGCAGCATCAAGTGGACCGACGCCGCAGAGCTGGGCTACTACGCCCAGGACCATGCGCACGACTTCGAAGACGACGTGACCCTGTTCGACTGGATGGGCCAGTGGACCCAAGGCGAGCAAATGATCCGTGGCACCCTGGGTCGCATGCTGTTCTCCAACGACGAGATCCAGAAGTCGGTGAAGGTGATTTCCGGTGGTGAGCAAGGCCGCATGCTGTTCGGCAAGCTGATCCTGCAAAAGCCGAACGTGCTGCTCATGGACGAACCGACCAACCACTTGGATATGGAGTCCATCGAGGCGCTGAACCTGGCGCTGGAGAACTACCCGGGCACGCTGATCTTCGTCAGCCACGACCGTGAGTTCGTATCGTCCCTGGCCACCCGCATCATCGAGCTGAGCGCCACGGGCGTGATCGACTTCAGCGGCACCTATGATGATTACCTGCGTAGCCAAGGTGTGGTGTTTTAAGAGCAGCCATTAGTTTTTAGCTGCAAGCGGCAAGATAGAGCCCCGTCCTGTGTGACGGGGCTTTTTGCATGTGTATGGCGCGCCATAATTAATAGATAGCCTGCTTTCTTTTCCCTTGGGCCCTTGCCATGATGCCCTCACCGCCCGCCCGCGAACGAGTGCCCATGTCTGCCGCCGCCCCCAGTTCTATGTCGATCACCCTGCAGATCGTCTCTATCGTCTTCTATACCTTCATCGCGTTTATCTGCATCGGCCTGCCGATCGCGGTGATTCCTGGCTATGTGCATGAGCAACTGGGTTTCAGCGCCGTGGTGGCTGGGGTCACGATCGGTTCGCAATACCTGGCGACTCTGCTCAGCCGCCCCATGGCCGGGCGCATGTCGGACAACGTCGGCACCAAGCGCGCGATTGTGTTGGGGTTGGCGGGGATTCTGGTCAGCGGCGTGCTGACGTTCTTTGCAACGTTGCTACAGAGCATGCCCACCGTGAGCCTGGGCATTTTGATCGTTGGCCGACTGTTGCTGGGCGTGGCCCAAGGGCTGATCGGCGTAGGCACCATCAGTTGGTGCATGGGTGCAGTGGGCGCGGAACACACGGCGCGCTCAATCTCCTGGAACGGCATCGCGTCCTACGGTGCCATCGCCATTGGTGCGCCGCTGGGCGTGGTGATGGTGGCTGAATACGGCTACAACAGCCTCGGCATTGCGCTGGCCGTATTGTCCGCGCTGGGCCTGGTACTGATCCGCAATAAACCCTCGGTGCCGGTGGTGCGGGGTGAGCGCTTGCCGTTCTGGGCGGTGTTCGGGCGTATCGCGCCCTTTGGCGCCAGCCTGTGCCTGGCCTCCATCGGCTACGGCACCCTCACCACCTTTATCACCCTGTACTACCTCAATCGTGGTTGGGCCGGCGCGGCGTACTGCCTGACGGTGTTTGGCGTGTGTTTTATCTTGTCGCGGCTGGTGTTTATCTCTGCGATCAGTCGGTTCGGCGGCTTTCGCGCGGCAATCGCCTGCATGACCATCGAGACGCTGGGCCTGACGTTGCTCTGGCTGGCGCCGTCGACAGGCGTGGCGTTGATTGGCGCAGGGCTGACCGGCTTTGGCTTGTCGCTGGTGTATCCGGCACTCGGCGTGGAAGCCATCAAGCAGGTACCCAACAGCAGCCGTGGTGCAGGCCTGAGTGCTTACGCGGTGTTCTTTGATTTGGCCCTGGCGATTGCCGGGCCGTTAATGGGCGCCGTGGCACTGAACCTCGGCTATGGTTGGATCTTCTTTTGCGCCGCGCTATTGTCGGTGACTGCCTTGGGCGTGACCGTTCTGCTTAAGCGTCGCGCTTACTGATCTGCCGTCTGCATCCCGGCGCGGGTGGCTTGGCCGAGGGTGTGGCTGAAAAAACGTCCTGCCTCGGAAATCAGGTCACGGTGGATACCTTCGCGGTCGACGCCGTCGGCATCCGTGCAGATCGCTGGCATCGCCGCCAACTGATCACTGTCACACGGCGCCATGAACACGAAGTGCCCTGCTCCGGCCAACAGCTTGAAATCCGGCGGCTCGGGCAGTTTGCGCGCGAGCGCCGCGGCGTTCTTGTCCACCGCCACCAGTTTGTCGCCGTCACCGCTGTAGAGCAGCACCGGCACATGCACGTCGGCCAGGGTGTGACGGCCAAACATCAAACTCAACGGCGCCATCAGCATCAAGGCATGAATACGCGGGTCGGATTGCGGCTGCAGGTCATCGCGGTCCACCACCAGTTCGCCTTTGGTGGTGCAGGCGTCACGGTCTTCCGGGCGTTCCTGGCAGTAGCGGCGCAGGCGGTCGAAGTCCGGCTTGGCACCGGCCAGGATCAACGCAGTTTCACCGCCCGCTGAATAACCGATCACGCCGACCTGATCGACGTTGACGAAGGGGGACAGCATCGGGTCGCCCAAGGTGGCGGTGATTGCTTCGGAAATCTGGATCGGCCGACCATACAGGTTACTCACCGTGCCCAGGCGACTGTGGTCTTTGTAGTTGTCGCCAGGGTGCAGCACGGCCACCACCACAAAACCTTTGCGCGCCAGCGAGGTGGCCAGGTCGTGCAAGGCCAGCGGCGTGCCGGTGTTGCCATGGGACAGCATCAGCATCGGAAAGCGGCCGATGGCAATCTTGGAATCTTCCGTGGCGGCGACGCGATAGGCGCCCAGCGGCGTGCTGTGCTCAAGCCCGGTGGAGGGATAGAAGGCGATGGCCTTCATCGGCTGCAAATCCAGCGGATCCAGGAAGGTCATGCGATGAAAGCCCACACTCCAATGCGGGTGCGGCGCAGGCGCGGCGTGCACTGAAACCAGGCCACCGAGCAGGGAAAGAACCATAACAGCACAAAGACGCATCATGAGGATGTCCACCTTTGCTGCATAAAGACCGGCATGTCGGGTTGAAAAGTCCATGGTTCAAGGCGCTCGACCGGGTGATAAACCCATGCGTGCATAACCTGGGCCAAAATAATGACAGCGGCTAAACGAAAAAACTCCGTAGTCCGGTCGTTTTGAGGCGATCAGAATACAGAGTTTAGACGTCCCGTTTCAGAATGAAACGGGGAAAGGCACGGTTTTACCTAAGCTTTACGCAGCCGCGAACAATTGTTCGTTGATGAGTACGTTGGCGTCGCTCAAGGACTTGCTGCGGAACTCATCGCCATACGCCAGGCCGTGGGCGCGGACGAACTCGATGTCGGTGATGCCGAGGAAGCCCAGCAGCACTTTCAGATAATCTTCATGGGCCACACCGGTCGCCTGGCCGACATGCAGGCCGCCCGAGGTCGACACAACGATGACTTTCTTGTTGCCGCACAGGCCTTCCGGACCGGCTTCGGTGTAGCGGAACGTCTGGCCGGCGACGGCAATGCGGTCGATCCAGGCTTTCAGTTGAGTCGGGATGGTGAAGTTGTACATCGGCGCAGCGATCACCACCGCGTCAGCGGCGAGGAATTCAGCCAGGGTCTTGGCGCTGAGCTCTGCTTCGTGCTGTTGCGCGGCATTACGCTGATCAGCCGGAGTGCCCAGGGCGCCCAGGGTTGCGCCGGAGAAGTGGTTGAAGCCTTCGGCGGCCACGTCACGGTAGGTCACTTCCACACCCGGCTCAGCCGCTTGCCAAGCCTTGACCACACCAGCGCTGAGCTGACGGGACGCCGAGTTGTCGCCGAGGATGCTGGAATCGATATGCAACAGTTTCATGCGGGATCTCCAAGTGAGGATCGCGACGGGGCGATCAAGTGGGGTTGATCCTACAGATGATCCGAATAAACGATTAGACGGCTGGAATGCGACTGTTTGTCCTGCTGGCAGGACAATCTTCAGTGCGACGACACATAGATCGACGCTGACGTCGGTGCGGGCAACGCGTAGGTACGCTTCATCCACTGGATTTCTGCCTGGGGCGTGCGCCCGAAGAAGCGTTTGAACTCGCGGCTGAATTGCGAGGCGCTTTCATAACCGACCTGGGCACTGGCCGTGGCAGCGGTGATATCGCTGCGCAGCATCAACAGGCGCGCCTGGTGCAAGCGTGTGGACTTGAGGTACTGCATGGGCGAGGTGTCGGTGACGGTGCGAAAATGCGCGTGAAAGCTTGGCACACTCATCATCGCTTCCCGCGCCAGCGTTTCTACGTCCAGGTGCTGGTGGTAGCCCCCATGGATCTTGCGAATCGCACGCGCCACCTTGCCGAACTGGCCCTGGCGATTCAGGGCTGCGCGCATCGAGCCACCCTGCTCGCCCGTCAGGATTCGATAGTAGATCTCGCGCATCAGCGCCGGCCCCAGAATCTGCGCATCCATCGGCACGCTCATCACTTGCAGGAAGCGCAGCAATGATTCACTGAGCCGGTCATCCATGGGTGAAGAATACATGCCCCGTGGCTTGGCCTCGATCAATTCGGGGAAGTCTTCCAGCGCCACCATCAGCTGCGCCGCGAGGGTGAAATCCAGGCGCAGATACACCGCCAGCATCGGCTCAGCCTCACTGGCGTCGGTCTCCATGGTGAAGGGCACCGGCACCGACACCACCAGGTAGTGCTGGGCGTCATACAAGTAAACCTCATCCCCCAGGTAACCACGTTTTTGCCCCTGGCAGACGATCACGATGCCGGGGTCGTACAGCACCGGGACCCGATGCAACGGGCGATTGGAGCGCAGGAAACGCACGTCATCCAGTGCGCTCAGGTTATAGCCTTCCACAGGCGCCAAGGTGCCCATCAGCTCGATGATTCTGCCTGTGCGATCCATGTTTGCTGGCCTTTGCGTAAAACGCCACGTTAACGCGCAATCCACTGCGAGGCTAGGAACTTATAGGAATAGGCAATCAGCACATTGGAATGGATATTCGCTCAAACCCCGCATTTGCGTAGCCTGAAACAGCACTTTCACCCCTCGGAGATTTCCCCATGCTTATCGTCCACAACCCTGCCACCGGTGAAGAAATCGGCCGTATCGCCAAGCACACCGCAAACGAGGTCAAGGCTGCCGTCGACCGCACCTGCGCCGCCTTCCCTGACTGGTCCTCCAAGCTTGCCAAGGAACGCAGCGACATCCTGCGCCGCTGGCACGACGCGGTAAAAGCCGACAAGGAAGCCTTCGCCGAACTGCTCTGCCGCGAAAACGGCAAGTGCCTGAGCGAAGCCCGCGGTGAAATCGACTACGGCCTGGGCTTTATCGAGTGGTACGCCGAAGAGGCCAAGCGCGTGTATGGCGACACCATTCCCACTCACGACCGCAATGCCAACGTGATGGTAACCAAGGAGGCCATCGGCCCGGTCGCCGCCATCACCCCGTGGAACTTCCCGTTCATGATGATCACCCGCAAGGTCGCCACAGCGCTGGCGGCCGGCTGCACCATGGTGATCAAGCCTGCAGAAGACACGCCCCTCA
Source organism: Pseudomonas sp. NS1(2017) (assembly GCF_002269425.1). Lineage (NCBI taxonomy): Bacteria > Pseudomonadati > Pseudomonadota > Gammaproteobacteria > Pseudomonadales > Pseudomonadaceae > Pseudomonas > Pseudomonas sp. NS1(2017). The sequence continues at coordinate 4,583,897 of NZ_CP022960.1, read as the reverse complement.
CCGCCCTCAAGTTGCTGGAATACGCGCGCAAGGCCGGGATCGAGGCAGGCGTTCTGGAAGTGGTCGTGGGCGACCCGAAGGCAATTGGCCCGATCCTGACAGGAGACCCACGCATCCGTAAAATCTCGTTCACCGGCTCCACCGGCGTCGGAAAGCTGCTCGCCGCACAATGCGCCGCCAGCATCAAGAAAATGACCCTGGAACTGGGCGGCAACGCGCCGTTTATCGTGTTCCAGGACGCCAACCTCGACGAAGCGGTGAAAGGACTGGTCAGTGCCAAACTGCGCAACTCGGGCCAGGTGTGCATCTCGCCAAACCGCATCTTCGTGCAACACAGCATCCTCGAGGACTTCATCAAGCGTTTGAAGCGCGCCGTGGCCGAGATCGAAGTGGACCAGGGCTTGCGTGAAGGCTTTGTGGTCGGACCCATGGTCAATCAACTGGGCTTCGACAAGGTGGCGCGCCTGGTCACAGACGCCAAGGCCGCCGGGGCCAAGGTGTTGATGGGCGGTAAGCCCCACGCCAAAGGCGGCCTGTTCTACGAGCCGACGGTGTTGACCGGCTTGCAGGACGATTCTCCCCTGGCGACCGAGGAAATCTTCGGCCCGGTGTTCGCTCTCTATTCGTTCAAGGATGAAGCCGAAGTGATCGCCCGCGCCAACCAGACCGAATTCGGCCTGGTGGCCTACGCCTACACCAGCGCGCTGGGACGGTCGTTGCGCCTGTCGCGCCAGTTGGAGGCCGGGATGGTGATTCTCAACTCGGGGTCAGTGGGGACCGCATCAGTGCCGTTTGGCGGCATCAAACAGTCCGGTTATGGCCGTGAAGGCAGCTATTACGGGATCGAGGAGTATGTACACGTGAAGTACGTGTTGATGGCCGGCGCACATTTGTAGTGGATTTGCCCTCGTCAGACGCGGATAGTTCGTCCCACTGACAGGACAATAGGTTTTTCATGCAAGACCTCAACGACCTCTACTATTTCGCCAAAGTCGTGGAAGCCGGTGGCTTCGCTGCTGCCGGCCGGCTGCTGGGGATTCCCAAGTCGCGGCTGTCGCGGCGTATCGCCGAGCTGGAAGAACGCCTCGGCGCGCGCCTGCTGCAACGCACTACCCGCCAACTCACCCTCACCGCCGTCGGCGAGCGCTACCTGCGGCATTGCCAGGCGATGCTGCTGGAAGCGGAAATGGCCGATGAGGCAGTGGCCAGCATGTCCAGCGAGCCCCGTGGACGGCTGCGCGTCAGTTGCCCGGTGGGCATGGCCCAACACATCCTGCCGGAATTGGTGGCCGGGTTTCTGGCAGCGCATCCCCAGGTGCAATTGGAGATGACCCTGGTCAACCGCCGTGTCGATTTGGTCGCTGAAGGCATCGATGTCGCCCTGCGGGTACGCGAGCTGGGCGATGAGGATCCGCTGTTGGTGACCAAGCGCCTGCGCCAGGCCCAGACCGTGCTGGTGGCCAGCCCCATGCTGATGCACGGCCGTGAGGTGACGACCCTTGAGGACCTCAAGCAGCTACCGATCCTGGGTGCGCTGGAGGCAGATCGCCTGGTGCATCAACGCATCCTCGATCCCCAGGGCAACACCCACGACCTGGCGATGGAAGCCCGGCTGGGCATCGACGACTTCATCGTGCGCAAGGCCAGCGCCATCATGGGCCTGGGCTTTACCGTCCTGCCGATGATGTATTGCGAAGAGGAGTTGGCCAACGGCCGGTTGGTGCAACTGCTGCCGGAGTGGTCCTTGCCTGGCGGCTGGCTGCAAGCGGTGTACCCGCATCGTCGCGGCGTGTTGCCGGCCATTCGTGCCTGGATCGATTACCTGGAAGAAGGTTTCAAAGGTTGCGGAGACCGCCTGCTATGAAGATGACCGAAGAACAAGTCGCCGCGTTCTGCCTCAGCCTGCCGGGCGCGCGGGAGGATTACAAATGGGGCGGCGTGCGCGTGTTTTCGATTGCCGGCAACAAGATGTTCGCACTGCAGAACCTAAGGGGTGATTCGTTGGCGTTCAAGGTCGACAAGGCGTTGTTCCTCGGCCATGTGGACCGCCCAGGCATTCACCCGGCGCCGTACTTGGCGCGGGCGCAGTGGGTCATTATGAATACGCCCTATCCGTTGGGGGATGAAGAGTTGCGTGGGTTGTTGCGGCGTTCTCACCAGCTTGTCGTCAGCAAGTTGCCCAAGCGCACGCAGGTAGGGCTGTTGCTGGACGATTGAGGCAAAGCACCTTGGTATCTAGTGACTATCGGTTGCTTTGCTTTTGATTTGCTTTGCTTTGCTTTGCTTTGCTTTTGATCTCAGGCGCCCCGTCAACCACGCTGGCCGAACGCAGGCTTGAATCCGTGGGTAACCCGGCAGGACGCCGGGTTAGCCGC
>NZ_CP022960.1:4485624-4581422 GCF_002269425.1 Pseudomonas sp. NS1(2017) | reverse complement strand
CAAGCCGGCTCCTACAGTGATCTGCGTTTGATTCTGCCTTTGCTCCACACCACTCAAGCCGGCTGTCAGGCCGCTGTGCTCTTGATTTTGATCTTGATCTTAGGCGCCCCGTCAAACACGCTGGCCGGAATTCGGCAGGGATTTGGGGGGTAAACCGGCAGGGATGCCGGTTTAGCCGCCCCGCGCCATGGATGGCGCGTGGCGGCGGCCCCCCAAATCACTGTCGGATTACGGGCACACCGAGCCTAGGCGAGGTGCCGAGTGTTGGGGCGAAGCGTTTTTGGTTACTTTTTGCGCTCTTCAAAAAAGTGACCCGCTGTAAGAGCGGAACCCACAGCAGCCGTTACCTAAATAACGGATATGTACCCGGTCTGATCCAACATCCAGGCCAGCCGTCAGGCCGCCTTCGCAGGCAAGCCTCACATTCTGGATCGCAGGAGTAACAGTAAGATTGCGGCCGACCGTCAAGCCGCCAGCGCCGTACCCAGCGTAATGTAGATACCTGCCCCCTTTGGCCGCCCCCTCACTGCGCACTGATGTAATGAAACTGCGCCTGAGACTTCTCAACCGCCGCACGCACTTTGTCCTTCTGCGCATCGGTGCCCGAGTAGTAAATCTGCAGGCCCTTCAAATCCTGCCCTTCGACGGCTTTGCCGATCACGGCAACGTCAACCGGGGTGCCGGCCCCCATGATCAAAAAGAACACATCGCCCAAGCGCTTGGTATTCAGCAATTCGCTCCTGAGGCTGGCAGCGTTTTGGTCGCCGGCCATGGAAATCGCCAGGGTGTCGCCGAACATACCGCTTTTGGGGATGCTCATCGTGTGCAAGCGCAGCTTGTCTGAGTCGGCGGGCATCGACTTGACATAGGCGGTGGAGGCCTCGTCGAGAATCTGCTTTTCAGATTTACCCTGAGTGGCACAACCGGCCAGGGTGGCGATAAGGACGAGCGCGACAACTGATTTCACGGTGTATTCCTTGTGATAAAGCGATCCATGGGCTGAGCATCATAGGAGCCTCACCGCCAGAGAGCTACCGTTGAGTTCACGCCCTCCCGTTCAACCGCGTGATCGACTACCATACCGCGCCGGTTCCCAAACGGGACTAATAGGGAATCCGAAGCGCGGCACACCCGCGCCAATCGGAACTGCCCCCGCAACTGTAGGTGCTGAGCCTGCTCCCTGATGCCACTGGACCTTGTCCGGGAAGGCCGGAGCCGGGCGACGACGCATCAGTCAGGAGACCTGCCGGCTCGAGCTCAACTACTAACCGGCGGGGTGTCCGGGAAGGACATTCTTGCCTGTCGCTACCACAGCGCTCGAGGGTGTATTTCCGAATGGCACGCACGCTTCACTCGGAGATAGCCCCATGCTGCCACGCGTTACCGCCCTGCTTACCGGTCTGGGCTTCTGTGCCCTGGCCCAAGCCGCACCCACCCACTACCCGTTGACCGTGGAAAACTGCGGCAGCACCCTAACCTTCCAGCAAGCCCCGGCCCGCAGCGTGACCATCGGCCAGGCCGCTACCGAAATGCTCTACGCCTTGGGCGTGGGCGACAAAGTGGTCGGCACCTCGTTGTGGTTCAACAGCGTATTGCCGCAGTACAAGGCGCAGAACGACAGCATCGAGCGCCTGGCCAACAACGAACCTAGCTTCGAAGCGGTGATCGCCAAGCGCCCGCAGCTGGTGGCCGCCGAGCTGGAATGGGTAGTCGGGCCGCAAGGCGTGGTCGGCACCCGCGAGCAATTTCATGAGCTGAAGATCCCCACCTACCTGTTGCCTTCGGACTGCGAAGGCAAGGACAACCTGGTCGGCGCCGACGGCACGCGGCTGGAGCCGTTTCGCATCGAGACGATCTATAAAAGCATCAGCCAACTCGCCGAGATCTTCGACGTGCAGGCGCGCGGCCAACAGTTGAACGACGAACTCAAGGCACGCCTGGCCAAATCCGTCGCCACCGTGCAGAGCAAGGGCCTCAAGCAAGCCAGCGCCTTGGTGTGGTTCTCCAGTTCCGAGATGGCCAGTGACCCTTATGTGGCCGGCCACAAGGGCATTCCGGAGTTCATGCTGGAAACCCTCGGTTTGCATAATGTCGTGCAGTCCGACGAAGAGTGGCCCGCCGTCGGCTGGGAAACCCTCGCCAAGGCCAACCCGACCGTGCTGGTGATCGCGCGCATGGACCGCCGCCGCTACCCTGCCGACGATCATGAAAAGAAACTGGCCTTTCTGCGCAGCGACCCGGTCACCCGCAACATGGACGCGGTGAAAAACAACCGCATCATCATCCTCGACGCCCTGGCGCTGCAGGCCAGCATCCGCACGTTCGACGGCCTTGAACAACTGGCCACGGCCATCGACGGCTACGATCTGTCCAAATGATACGCACCCTACTCGCCCTGGCCCTGCTATTAGCCGCCGTACTCGCGGGCGTGGCCATCGGCGAAACCGCCATCTCGCCGCAGGTGGTACTCCAAGTCCTCGCCAACAAACTGTGGGCGGCTGGCTACGTGCTCGACCCTATCGACGAAGGCGTGGTGTGGAACTACCGCCTCACCCGCGCCCTGGTCGCCGCTGCGTGTGGCGCCGGGCTGGCGACGTGTGGCGTGATATTGCAATCGCTGCTGCGCAACCCGCTGGCCGATCCGTACCTGCTGGGCATCAGCGCCGGCGCCTCGACCGGCGCGGTGCTGGTGGCGTTGATCGGTGTGGGCGGCGGTTTGATTTCGTTGTCGGCGGGCGCGTTTGTCGGCGCCATGGCCGCGTTTGCGCTGGTGATCCTGCTCGCGCGCGCCAGCGGTTCGGCTAGCGGCACCGGCCAGATCATCCTGGCGGGCATTGCCGGGTCGCAGTTGTTCAATGCGCTCACCGCGTTCCTGATCACCAAATCCGCCAGTTCCGAACAGGCGCGCGGCATCATGTTCTGGCTGCTCGGCAACCTCAGCGGCGTGCGCTGGCCTTCGGTGTGGCTGGCAGTGCCAGTGGCGGTTGCAGGCTTGGCGGTGTGCCTGTGGCACCGTCGGGCGCTGGATGCGTTTACCTTCGGCAGCGACTCGGCGGCGTCCCTCGGCATTCCGGTGCGCCGCGTGCAGTTTGTGCTGGTGGGCTGCGCGGCGCTGGTGACGGCGGTGATGGTGTCGATTGTCGGCTCCATCGGCTTCGTGGGGCTGGTGATTCCCCACGCCGTGCGCCTGCTGCTCGGCACCGGGCACTCGCGCTTGCTGCCGGCCAGCGCGTTGGGCGGCGCGTTGTTCTTGATTGCGGCGGATGTGCTGTCGCGCACGCTGATCAAGGGCCAAGTGATTCCGGTCGGCGTGGTCACGGCTCTGGTCGGTGCGCCGGTGTTTGCGCTGATCCTCATTGGCCGGAGGAATGCGCGATGACCGTGCTGAGCTGCACAGGATTGGGTTTCAAAGTGCGCGAGGCGCAGTTGCTGAGCGACATTCATCTGGACGTTCAGCCGGGCGAAACATTGGGGATTGTCGGGCCGAACGGCTCCGGCAAATCCACCTTGCTCAAACTGCTCGCCGGCCTGCGCACGCCAGCGGCCGGCGAGGTGCTGCTGGGCGGCCAGCGACTGGGCAAGCTGTCGCGCCGCGCCATCGCGCAACAACTGGCGGTGGTGGAACAGCAGGCCGACACCGACGACGCCATCCGCGTGTTCGACGCCGTGGCGCTGGGCCGCACGCCGTGGTTGTCGGCGATGAGCCCGTGGTCGAATGAAGACGACATCATCGTCAACCAGGCCCTGCACGACGTCGACGCGACCCACCTGAGCCATCGCGCCTGGCGCAGCCTCTCGGGCGGTGAGCGCCAGCGCGTGCACATCGCCCGTGCGTTGGCGCAACGGCCGCAGATCCTGTTGCTGGATGAGCCGACCAATCATTTGGATATCCAGCATCAGCTTGGCATTTTGAAGGGCGTGCAAGGGTTGCCCGTCACCACCTTGATTGCCCTGCATGATCTGAATCAGGCGCTGACCTGTGATCGGCTGGCAGTGCTGGACCACGGACGGTTGGTGGCGTTGGGCAAGCCACTGGAGGTGTTGACGCCGCAGCGTTTGCAGGAGACGTTTGGGGTGCAGGCGCATTACCTGACGGACCCGTTTGATGGGGCGCAGATATTGCGGCTACGCCCAAACTGATCAAAATATCCCACTGTAGGAGCCGGCTTGCCGGCGATAGCGCCAGACCTGCTTGCCTCTCTGTTTGCTGATACACCGCCATCGCCGGCAAGCCAGCTCCTACAGCGGGTGGTGGGGTTAGAGGGTGCGCTGCATATGCGTCGTGCGCCACACCGGGTCCGCGTCCACATCCACCACCTCGAACCCCTGCCGAAGCCAAAAATCAATCGCCCCCGGCAAAAACGGATGGGTGTGCAGGTACATCACCGCGACCCGATCTGCTTTGGCCTGCGCCTCCAGCGCACGGTACAACTCGCCCGCCAGACCAAAACGACGAAACGCCGGCAGCACAAACAGGCGCACCACCTCCACGGTCTTGCGGCCCTGGTAATTCAACTGCGGGAAACGCTCGTCATAGGGCAGATAGCCGATGGCTGCGACGATCTGGCCCTCATCACGCGCGATCAGAAATCGTCCATCGCCGTGCAGATAGATCGCCTCGAACTGCGCCAAGTCCGCCGGCATCCCCGTCGCACTGAGCTTGGGGAAAAGCTCGGCACGGGCTTGCAGCACGAACCTCAATACCTCAGGGATATCCGCCGCAGTGGCCACCTGAATGATCGGGCTTGAACTCATGCAACGGCTATCTGCGTAATCCCCAGCACCTGCGCCTGCTCCAGAATTTCGTCCGGGCTCGCATCCGCGGGCGGCAGGATCAAGCCATTCTCGGCGTCGCCGAAATGCAGCTGTAGCAGGTGCAACGCCGCTTCATGCACCTGCAATTGGGGTTGCTTGAGTTCGAACACATGGGTGCGGGGCTCGTCGTTGAACAGATAGTCGAGGGTGTATTCGCGCATGGGGGAGTCCTTATTATAGAATAAGAGCAACTGATTAACCTGACTAATCGATCAAGTTTTAAGTTCCCAATCCATTTGCGCGTTCATAGCGAAGATAACCGTGGGAGTCTGTCCCCACCGCGATAAACCCTGCACATTCATACATCCGCCGGGCAGGGTTGTCTGGACGCACGCTTAAACTCAGGTGAGTGCAGCCGCTGCCCAACGCCGCAACCCCATAGGCATCCAGTAATGCCCGACCTATCCCCTGGCGCCGATAAGCTTCACTGACATTGATCGTGTAGAGCTCGGCGAAACTGTCCTCGGGTCTCCATAGCGAATACCCGACAAATTGACCGTCGAGCACCGCTACCGTGAGCAGCTCGAAGTTATCGACCCACAGAGCGAGGTTGCGCTCCACCTGCGAGCGCCAGCCAGCTTCGTGAGTGGGCTCCCACTGTTGGATGTAGGCCAACTCGCCTCGGTAGATTGACGGGAGGTCGGTGACAATCGCCGGGCGCAGGCTAAGTGAGTTCACAGGCACGTTTGTTCCTTGGCGCTGTATTGAAGGCGACAGATTAATCGGACGATGGAAGGTTGAGTACTTCCCCGTTCACTCGCTGGCTTATCCACTCACGGCTAAAGGCAAGTACTTCCTTCCCCATCACCACCGGAAAATGAATAAACCCATGGGCCGCCTCCGGCAACACATGCGCCTCAGCCCCCGGCCACCGCTCAGCGATCAACAGCGTGTCATCCTTCAACGGATCAAGCGCACCCACGAACATCAACGCCGGCGGCAAGCCTTCAAAGTCGCCATACAAGGGTGACAACGGCGGCTGGCGTCGCGCGTCATCGCTCAACCCCGGCGTGAGCAGGCGCAGCGCGTCGACCATGCCCGGCCCGTCCAGCAACAACGTATCGGGCCCCGCCGCGCGCACGCTGGGGGTGCCGGTCAGGTCGTAGACGCCGTAATACAACACCGCCCCGCTCACCCGCTGGAGCAATTCTGGCCATTTCTTCAGCGCCAGCAAGGTCGCCGCTGCCAAGTGCCCACCGGCCGATTCGCCGACGACAATCATCGGCAGCCCGGCAAATTCCTCCGTGGTGAGCAGCCACCGCGCCGCCGCCAGGCAGTCGTCCATCAGCCCTTCGACCGGCGTGTCGACCGCCAGCCGATAATCCACCGACACCACCGCCACGTCGCAGGCATTGACCATGCCCAGGTTGAGGTCGTCATCCATCTGCGCATTGCCGATCACCCAGCCGCCACCGTGGATATCCAGTACCACGCCCTTGGGCTGGCCGCTGGGGCGCAGGATGCGCACGGGCACTGAGTCGACGTAGTGGGTTTCAGCCAAAGGGGCTCGCTTGATCTTTTGGCTGACCCGCAACAACGCCTGGATCAAACGCGGCGTGACGCGATTGCGGATCTTGAAGCGCGGCAACCAGGCGAGCTTTTGGTTGAAGCGCCGCATCTCAGCCAGTTCGGGCTCACTGGCGGGCCAGGCTTTAACGGCCATCAGCGGTTATTGCGCAGGATCGAGAAATTCAGCGCCGCCGCCACACACAGCCACGCCAGGTACGGGAACAGGATCAAGCCAGTGATCAGGTCCAACTGCACCGCCAACACCACCATCGTGGCGACGGTCAGCCATAACACGGCCAGAATCACCATGCCGGCGAGGATGCGATGGGCGCCGAAAAACACCGGCGTCCACAGGGTATTCAACGCAATTTGCGCCGCCCACAGCGCCAACACGGTTTGGCTGCCAGGGATCAGGCTGAGGCGGTAACCGGCCCAGGCCAGCAGCAGGTAGATGATCGTCCACGCCACCGGAAACAGCCAATTGGGCGGGGTGAAACTGGGTTTGACCAGGGATTCGTACCAGGCACCGGGTTTGAAAAGGATGCCGGTACTGGCAGCGGCGGCGCAGGCGAGCAGGAAGATGAAGAAGGTCATAGTCGGTCCTTGGCTGGGCATTTCAAGCTTGGACGTGCAGGACGCGGGTAAAAGTTCACTGCGATTCAGGGCGCCACTATTTCCAGCCAAGGCCAGCGCGCCTGATAACTGAGGGCCTTCTGCACAAACAACTCAGGTTCCGGATGCAGCGGGTTGATGCGCAGCACGCCCTGCGCCACGTCCTCCAGCCCATACGGCGCATACAACTCGCCCGTGGCAATCTCCAGACCGATGCAGGTGCCCGCCACCAGATACCGGTCGATGCCCTGTTTGGCCGTGTGCAACTGCGGATACGGCCGACCAAACCGCTCGCCATACCAGAGATGAACCCGCGCCTGGTTCTTCACCTCGACGTTGACGCCCAGGTCCTGGAACAACCGCTCAGCCGCACGGATCACCGCGTCCTCAGCCTCGTAGGACAGGTCCGTATCGAAATAGAAAACGTCGTAGTCCTTTACACCCTGGGCCGCAGGTAGATTCGACTGATGGTTCCACACGGCCTGGAACAGGCAGCCCGCCGTGAGAAAGCACTGGTCCACCCCCAGGTCAGGCAGGCGCGCGGTGATTTCGGCGTTGATGGGGTTGGCCATGGCCAGGTTGAGCAGGGTTTCGACGGTCAATGTCATGGGCATTCCTTTCTATCGGGCCAGCGTCAGACACCCACTGTAGCGCACCCTCATGACAAGATTTCTGGGTTATTTTTGCCCGCGACTGGAATATTCCGCCCACCTCGCACGTTCTGAATTCAACTCGCCCCTCCTGCGAAGGGGCGCTCGGCACACCTCAAACGAGCGGGGAATCAGCATGGCGATTGTATTGTCGGGGCACGGGCTGGCCTGTGGGGACGGGTTTCCCCCTTTTGCGCTGCCAAAGGGCTTCACGCTGTACTTCTGGACGGCCGACGGCATTCCCATCCGGGACAACGTGGCGGGCCGGATCGAATCCAACCCCAATTCGATGAACCCGCGTCTAGCCCCTAACGTCGTGTCCCGGGGCGGGCTGGTGAAGGATTACTGGCTGCTGGACTCCACCAACCCGCCGCTGACGATCAACCCCACGCCGGCGCCCCATACGCAGTTGATCGCCGGGGCCGGTGACGCCTGGCGGTTGAGCCAGATCATGGCGTCCTATGAAGCCCAGGGCTGGGGCGATATCAACAATCCGACGCCGGTGCATTGGTGCGCCTGCCGCAGTAACTTGCCGGCCCCCGCCTGGCAACAGTCGCTCAGGCCGTTCAATCCGGACCCGAAGAAACCTGCCTGGCGCTAGCCCTTCAATTCCGTTGCCCGATTGCTCGCCGCGTCGTCGTAGGCCACATACAGCGACTCGGCGATCTGGCTCTTGATCGCCTTGGTGGATTCCAGCCCGAGCACAAAACCTTCGGCCTTGCCGCCGGCGCGGTTGAGTTCGTCGTGGGTGGATGCGCCGGTGATGGCGTCGAGGAGCTTGGTGGCGTGAGGGCCTACGCCTTTAGGGAGGGAAATCTGGTCGATGGACATGGGCGATACCTTGCAAGAGAGAGGTCGGTAGCGCGTGGAACCACTGCCGGGGAGGCATGGTAGACCGGTTTGCCCACAAAGGGGCTGGTTTTGGCGCTGGCCGTGCAACGCACGCGCACCCCATCATGAGGAGGGCTAAAGCTGCAGTGAAATCAATTCAGTTTTGCTCATGTTGCTCCCCGCCTAAGATGCACCCTACTTAAAGACAGGTTATAGACCGCTGAACAAGCCTCTGAACACGTTCAGGGGCTATCGCGGCAATCAGGGTGTGGCATCACAATGAACAAAGAGTTTGCATTTACGGTCAAGAGCATTCGTTTCGACGAGAACTACCATCCCGCCGAAAATACGCGCATCACCACCAACTTTGCCAACCTGGCGAGGGGCGCGAGCCGTCAAGAAAACTTGCGCAACACGTTGCGGATGATCGACAACCGCTTCAATGCCTTGGCCCATTGGGACAACCCCAACGGCGATCGCTACACGGTCGAGCTTGAAATCATTTCCGTGGAAATGGACATGGATGCCCAGCGCAGCGGCCATGCCATTCCTTTGATTGAAATATTGAAAACCAATATTGTCGATCGCAAAACCAACGAGCGCCTGGCCGGCATTGTCGGCAATAACTTTTCCTCTTATGTACGCGACTATGACTTCAGCGTGCGCTTGCTGGAGCACAACAAAGACCAAGCCCAGTTCAGCACGCCCGCTGACTTTGGCGAGCTGCACGGGAAGTTGTTCAAGAGCTTCGTCAATTCCAGCACGTACAAAGAGCACTTCAACAAACCGCCCGTGATCTGCCTGAGCGTGTCGAGCGCCAAGACCTATCACCGCACCGAAAACCTGCACCCTGTGCTGGGTGTTGAATACCAGCAAGATGAATATTCCCTGACGGATGAATACTTCAACAAGATGGGGCTCAAGGTTCGCTATTTCATGCCGGCCAATAGCGTTGCGCCCCTGGCGTTTTACTTTTCCGGGGATTTGCTCAGCGACTACAGCACCCTTGAGCTGATCAGCACCATCAGCACCATGGACACCTTCCAGAAGATCTACCGCCCAGAGATCTACAACGCGAACTCTGCAGCCGGCAAATCCTATCAACCCAGCCTGCAACACCAGGACTATTCACTGACGCGGATTGTGTACGACCGCGAAGAGCGCGGCCGACTGGCCATCGAGCAGGGCAAGTTCGTTGAAGAAAACTTCATCAAGCCCTACCAGTCGGTACTGGAGCAGTGGTCTGCCCACTGCGCGCGTTGATTCCCTTAAAAGACAAGGTCACCCTTTAATGAAAAAGTTATTGCCTACATCAACCGCCGGCAGCTTGCCTAAACCGTCCTGGCTGGCACAACCCGAAACACTCTGGTCGCCCTGGAAACTGCAAGAAGAAGCATTGATCGAGGGCAAGCAAGACGCGTTGCGCTTGTCGCTGCAAGAACAACAAAACGCCGGGATTGATATCGTCAGTGATGGCGAACAAACACGCCAACACTTCGTCACCACCTTCATCGAACACCTCAGCGGTGTGGATTTCGAGAAGCGCGAAACCGTCAGAATCCGTGACCGTTATGACGCGAGCGTGCCGACCGTAGTGGGGGCTGTCGCGCGTCAAAAGCCGGTGTTTGTCGAAGACGCCAAGTTCCTGCGCCAGCAAACCAACCAACCGATCAAGTGGGCGCTGCCAGGCCCTATGACGATGATCGATACGCTGTATGACAACCACTACAAAAGTCGCGAAAAACTGGCCTGGGAATTCGCCAAGATCCTCAATGAAGAAGCCCGGGAATTGGAAGCGGCGGGCGTGGATATCATCCAGTTTGACGAGCCTGCCTTTAACGTCTTCTTTGACGAGGTGAACGACTGGGGCGTTGCCACCCTGGAAAGAGCCATCGAAGGCCTTAAATGTGAAACAGCGGTGCACATCTGCTACGGCTACGGCATCAAGGCCAATACCGATTGGAAAAAGACCCTGGGCTCCGAGTGGCGCCAATACGAAGAGGCGTTTCCCAAGCTGCAGCAATCGAGCATCGATATCGTCTCGCTGGAATGCCACAACTCCCATGTGCCCATGGAACTCATCGAACTGATTCGCGGTAAAAAAGTGATGGTCGGTGCCATTGACGTGGCCAACCACGCCATTGAAACGCCCGAAGAAGTCGCCAATACCCTGCGCAAAGCCCTGCAGTTCGTGGATGCCGACAAGCTTTACCCGTGCACCAACTGCGGCATGGCGCCCCTGCCCCGCCACGTTGCGCGAGGCAAGCTGCAGGCGTTGAGTGCCGGCGCTGAAATCATCCGCCGAGAACTGTCGAACTGATGTCCATCCTGTCACGTCCCTGTGCGGCCATTGAGCCCTTGAGCTTTCGCGAAGCGCTCGGGCACTACGCCTCCGGCATCACGGTGATTACATCGCACATTGATGACGAGCCGATTGGCTTCACCTGCCAGTCGTTCTACAGCGTGTCGATGAACCCACCGTTGGTGTCATTCAGCGTCATGGCCAGTTCCGCCAGCTACCCCAAGATCCGCCAGGCCGGTCGGTTTGCCGTCAACATCCTCTCGGGCGAGCAGGTCAAGATCTCCAACCAGTTCGCGCGGCGTGGCACCGACAAATGGCACGACGTCGACTGGCAAGCATCGCCCCTGGGCAACCCGATCATTGCCGGCAGCCTGCATTGGCTCGATTGCGAGATTCACGCCGAACACACCGCCGGCGATCACCTGATCGTGATCGGTGAAGTGAAAGCGCTGAACCTGCAAGAGACGGCGGCGGCGCAACCCCTGCTGTATTTCAAAGGGCAATATTGCAACCTCGCCGCGCCCGGCGTGGTGTGAGCCGTTACCCGCGCCGCCCTCGCCAAGGGCGGCCGCTGTCCCAATCCCACGCATAAACTGGCCCGATCCCGCGCGCCAAAAAAAATCCCCCACCGCATGCTGGTTCCGGCACGCCAGCCTCGCTGACGCGTCGCCGCCCCTTAAGACCGACCCACAATAATAAAGAGGTTCTTATGCCCGTGCTCCCGCGCTTCAAGCGCCGCGCCCTGCCCGTGTTGATGGGCGCCGCCACACTCGCCCTGTCGCTGGCCGCCTGCGCGACCCAGCCTTACCCCCACGCACAGGAGCCGATTGGCGACGTGCAAGCTATCTACGACGGCAAACTCAGCCCGGAACTGGCGATCACCACCTTCCGCAACACCGACCGCCTGTTCCCGGTGCGCACCATCAAGGCGGGTGGGCATCCGTTTCCCCTGCCGCGCAGCGCCAAACCCCTGGCCCCCGTGGCGTTCGAGTTCAAAGGCAAGCACTACAGCCTCGACGACTACGTGGCGACCAACCGCGTCACTGGCCTGCTGGTGCTCAAGGACGGCAAGATCGTCGACGAGCGCTACGCCCACGGCAACACCGCCGAGACCCGCTGGATGTCGATGTCGGTGGCCAAATCCGTCACCTCCACCCTGGTGGGCGCAGCCCTGCAGGACGGCTCGATCAAAAGCCTGGACGACAAAGTCACCCACTACCTGCCCGCCCTGGCCGGCAGCGCCTACGACCAGGTCACGGTGCGGCAGATCCTGGCCATGCGCTCCGGGGTCAAATGGAACGAAAAATACACCGACCCCACCTCCGACGAACGCCACCTGATCCAACTGCGCAGCGAGCAGGTGACCGGCTCCCTGCTCAAGTTCATGGCCACCCTCTCCACCGCCGCGCCGCCGGGCACCCGCACCAACTACAGCACCGGCGAAACCCAAGTGCTGGGCCAACTGGTCAGCGCCGCCGTGGGCAAGCCCCTCACCCAATACCTCAGCGAAAAAATCTGGGGCCCCTACGGCATGCAGACCGATGCCAAATGGTGGCTTGATGGCGCCAACGGCAACGAAGTGGGTGGCAGTGGCATCAGCGCCACCCTGGAAGACTACGGCCGCTTCGGCCAATTCGTACTCAGCGGCGGCAAGGCCGGTGGCAAGCAAGTGTTGCCGGAAGGTTGGTTGAGCTTCGCCAGCGCGGTCACCGGTTCAGATGGCGCCTACGGCGAGTTCGCCTCCATGTGGTGGCCCGGCTGGACCGACGCGTCCAAGGCCGACAAAGCCTTCACCGCCGCCGGCACCTTTGGCCAGTACGTCTATATCAACCCGACCAAAAACGTGGTGATCGTGGTGTGGCAGGCCCAGACCCAACCCACGGGCGGCAAAGTGATCGACGACATGGTCGCGTTTGACGCCATCGCCAAGGTGCTGCCGTAACTGAACAGGGGGCGAGCCATTCTGACGCTGGCCCGCCCCCTCAATCACCGCCCCAACACCCCTTTTACAAAGTCCACAAAACTGCGCACCTTCGGCGTCACCTGCCGACCCGCCGTGTACAGCAAGTTCATCGGCAACACCGGCACACTGTAGCCCGGCAACAACGCCACCAACGTGCCCTTGCGCAGCGCGTCGTTCACCAACTCCTGGGGCAACAACACCACGCCCAGCCCGGCCACCGCCGCCGAGAGCAGCGGGTCGCCCTGATTAATCGTCAAACGGCTTGTAATCGGCACCTCCACACGCCCGTCCGGCCCGTCGAACTGCAAATGCGAGCGCCCGTCCGAATAGGCAAACGCCAGGCACTCATGCTCCTGCAAATCCCAAGGTGTGGTGAGGGTGGGTCGCCGCGCCAGATAGGCCGGCGCCGCGCACAACACCATCTGATACGGCTTGAGGGGCAAGGCGGTCAGGCCGCTGTCGGCCAGCTCGCCGATGCGAAACACCACGTCGTAGCCGTCTTCCACCAGGTCGATCAGCTCGTTGGACAAGGTCAGGTCCACCGACACCTGCGGGTACTTGACCATGTACTCCAGCAAACGCGGCGCCAGTGTGCTCACGCCGAACGTGACCGGCGCGTTGATACGGAGGCGCCCGCTGGGCACGCCACGGGTGACGGCGGCCATTTCTTCGGCGGCGTCCATGTCGGCCAGAATCAGCTTGGCACGTTGGTAAAACGTGCGCCCAAAGTCGGTCAGGCTCTGCTTGCGCGTGGTGCGGTTGAGCAGCGACACACCCAGGTGCTGCTCCAGCATCTTCACCTGCTTGCCGATCAATTGCGGCGACAGGTTCAACTCATCCGCCACCGCACTGAACGAGCCCAGCTCCACGGCTTTGACGAAGGTGGCCATCAAGGTAAGGCGGTCCATTGGAAACCCATTGTTTCTAGTGTTGCGCCATCCTAGGCCTTTATCCCACGCCTTCCCAAGCCTAAATTGAACGTCTTATCGATCCACACCGAGGTCTACCCCCATGCCACGCATTGTCCGAATCCACGCCTACGGCGACGCCAGCGTCTTGCAACTCGAAGACATCGACGTGCCCGCCCCCGCCGCCGATGAAGTGCAAATCGACGTCAAAGCCTTCGGCCTCAACCGCGCCGAAGTGATGTTCCGCAACCACGCCTACCTGCAAGAAGCCGAATTCCCCAGCCGCCTGGGCTACGAAGCCGCCGGCGTGGTCGCCGCCGTCGGCGCCAACGTCACCGACCTTAAAGTGGGCGACGCCGTCAGCGTCATCCCACCGCTCGACATCGCCCGCTGGGGCACCTACGGCGAAGTCGCCAACGTACCCGCCCACCTCACCGTCAAACACCCACAAAACCTCAGCTTCGTCCAAGCCGCCGCCTCCTGGATGCAATACGTCACCGCCTGGGGCGCCCTGGTCGAACAAGCCAAACTCACCACAGGCGACTACGTACTGGTGACCGCCGCCTCCAGCAGCGTCGGCCTCGCCGCCTTCCAGATCGCCCGCAGCGTCGGCGCCACCGCCATCGCCGTCACCCGCACCCGCGCCAAACAACAAGCCCTGCTCGACGCCGGCGCCCACCACGTCATCGTCAGCGACGAAGAAGACCTGGTGCAACGCGTGATGCAACTCACCGACGGCAAAGGCGCCCGCGTCGTGTTCGACCCCATCGGCGGGCTGGGTTTTGAAGCGCTCACCCAAAGCATGGCCCAGGGCGGGATCTTGCTGGAGTACGGCGCGTTGAGTGCCGAGCCGACGCCGTTTCCGTTGTTCACCGTGTTGGGGAAATGTTTGACGCTCAAGGGGTATTTGTACGCCGAGATCGTCGGTGACCCTGTGGTGTTGGCGCGGGCCAAGGCGTTTATTTTGGACGGGCTGGCATCGGGCGCATTGGCGCCGGTGATTGCGAAGACGTTTGGGTTGGATGAGGTGCAGGACGCGCACCGGTATTTGGAGGCGAACCAGCAAGTGGGCAAGGTGGTGGTGACGGTGTGAGGGAATCGTCCTAGGACATTTCCCAAAGGTGGGGAGTGGGTTGCCCGATTGCCTACGCGTAGCCCAGAATCCGCTGGCTTGTGTGCTGGGGTGGTGGAATCTATGGTTGCGCGGTCGCTGAATTTTTCGGTGATCGGGTTTAGTAGCCTGATGGTTTATCCAGACAAAGTGCACAAGCTTCAATCAGTCAGACGACTCCGTCTGCACTTGATGGTGGCTGTGCGCAGGGCGCCTCCGGGCGCGCCGGCTTTCGTTTGGATTCCCCGGTCTACTAACCTGCGTACAGCTGCCTCCCTTTGTTTAGTAGCTGGGGGATGGTAGCCAAAAAACAGGAATGCAAACATGTTTGAAGGTTCATCGGATTCAACTGCTCTGTTTTGCGTAGCGCCAGACGTAAGCAATGAAGCATTAATTGCCAACAGCTATGAGACCTTTAGCTCAGTTAGTACGTTGCTGCTTGAACTGTCTGAAAATTTGAGCGGTAACCACCGTGACGTAGCGCTGGCAATCTATCAACTGAGCGAACTAGGCGTACTTCTAACGGCAAAACTCCTCGATCGCGAAGCACCTAGCGCCAACTGACGAACGCCCCCTCTGACTTATCAACCAACTATTAATCGCCGAGCCTTCGCAAACAATCATTAAGTTTCGGCGATTAGATACCTTACACATTAGCCCCCCTCAAACCCCAAACAAATAATTATTCTCACAGGCAATTATAATTAAAACAGCCACAACATAAACATCAAACCAATTAGTTAACGGCCAGAACTTAAAATCGATGCAGACCACGACTACGTCACGTCACGTCACGTCACGTCACGTCACGTCACGTCACGTCACGTCACGTCACCAGAGAATAGGCACGCAAAACATAGCTAGCGACATGAAAAACCAATTACGATGCCTTATGCATCACAAAATATCCTATCAATTTTAATCACCCTCAAGAGCCATTAAAAACTCTGCATAAACACACACCCCCACGCACATAATAGGGTGCAAAAAATCTAGCAAAACACTGACTTAGCTACGAGAATTAAAAACCACACTAGAGAAACAGCAATTAGCATAAAATACAGTGAAAACCTAAGGTAATACCCAACAGCAGACCCATCAACATATTTAGTTTTTCTATTAACCCTAGAGTTATCTGACTCAGTATGATTCTCATACTTACTCAGAATATTAAAATACTCACTCAACCTTTCCTCATACTCCCGATCCGAGAGCACAACTCCCCATTTATTCATGAGCTTATAGGCCAATTCGTTTAATTGGACGCCACACTCATGAAACTTAAATGACCTCAAACTAAAGTCACTCATACTTATAGCTATCGAGAAACATAAAATAACTATCGACAAAAACACTTGACCAATATTAACAACCACATCGCCAAAAGAAAACCGAAACCCAACCAACTGCAATAAAGCAACTAAAATCAGTATTATCGAAAACAGTGATATACTAAACAAAGATAATTTATTATGAAAATCAAGACGTCGGCTTGCTTGGAATCTAGCCGAGACTGTTTTAGAAATCATTTGCCTCAAAGCATCACAATTGGTATCTTCCGCTGACATAGTTCTCTCGATACGCGACTAACAGGAGTGGTTAAAATTGATTGAATCGCCGTTCACAGTGAGAAATCTTACTAGATTTATTTCAAGAAATCGAAACGACGAGCATTCAAATGATAGTGCAGGTCGCGAACTGATCGCAAGTGAAATATTAAAAAAAATCAACGATGGCACTGCATTCATAGATCCATTTAAAGACTTCGAAATAAACAAAAAGAAAGTTCTAACTTATAACAATCAGTGCGCCAGAACGGCCTCCAAGCTAATCATAAGAAATTTGAAGCTTAATGCTCGAATCAAACAACCCAACAGAAGCGAAATAATATCTGCACTGATATCATCACTTCAAGACGGCACACCTTACAGAGCACACCGCTACGATATTAAAAATTTTTACGAGAGCATAAATCGAGCGGCCGTGCTCACAATGATTGAGGATGAGTCGCTTTGCTCGCTGAAAACACTAAATTTGATAAAAAATTTATTCCGAGCTTTAGATATCAAAAATATCCAAGGCCTACCCCGCGGGCTTGATATAAGTGCATACTTATCTGAAATCTATCTCAGGCATTTTGACACCAAGCTCAAACGATTAGAACACGTAAACTTTTACGCACGCTTTGTAGACGACATCATTATTTTGACCTCAAATGACAAAGCAGAAGAAACCACAAACTACGTAAAAGAATTCTTGAGCGACGACTTAACTTTGCATGATAACGGCAAACGATCAGACGTTCAAATCAGCAAATCAGAAGTCTCTTCACTCGCAACAAACAAAAAAGAAAAGTTTGAGACCCTTGAATACCTTGGCTACGAATTCAAAATATTTAGCACTTATATCCCAAACAGTGGATTTAGAGCCAAACGAAGGGTAGAAATTGAGATTTCCACAAACAAAATTAAAAAAATAAAATCAAGACTATTTAGCTCACTCTTATCATATTGTTCGTCAGATAAAGAACCAAATGATTTCCAACTATTAGAAAAACGCTTAAAGGCTCTGACCGGAAACTATGAAATTAATTCAACCGGGACTAACGTCATTATAAAAACAGGCATATATTTCAACTACCACCACAGAACGCCAAGTACCAACTGTCGTTTAACAGAGCTTGACAGAACATTTCACCGTGCTCTTTTTTCTAAATCGCATCCTTTATTTAAAAAACTCTCATCCTCAATTACGTCATACGATAGGCGAAAACTTTCTGGGTTTAGCTTCGTAAACGGGTATGAAAAAATTACATACTATTCTTTCTCTTACAAAGAATTATCTAAAATACGTATGCATTGGAGCAAATAACCTTGAAAAACAATATGATGCGCGTACGTAAAACCGACTATGATCGAGTCGTATTAACAGAAACCTGCCCCTATGAGGTTCCTATAGTTTTCGAGAATGTGGGAATATACAATCTATTAAAAATCTCATCTGGCCACTCAAAAGTTGAACACCCTACCACTAGAGCTCTAATTGACAGCATCATAATAAAAGATCAATCAACACATACAGTCCCTCTACCTTACAAAATAAGAAAAGACAGTGAATCTTTTCGGGAATTATCATTACTACATCCCGCTTCTCAAAATGAGATTGTGAGCTTTTACAAAGAGTTCCAGTACAAAATAATGAACCTCTGCAGTCTTAGCGATTTCAGCATCAGAGCCCCAAAAAAAATAGCTAGCAAATATTACAAAAAAAATAACATGCAATGGGTCAACGAGTACAAAAATGATAAAATGGTTGATACAGCGAACGAGATGACCTACAAACATCTCACATCATATTTTTCATATCATGGTTATCGCAGACTATATAATTTTTTTGATTCGTACGAATTCATGAGGCTTGAAAGAAAGTTTTCAGTTTTCTGGTCTCTTGACGTTAGCAAATGTTTCGACAGCATTTACACTGAATCAATAAATTGGTCAAATCAAGAAAAGGACTTCTCCAAAAATAACTCAGATGTAAAAAACACTTTCGGCTCTGTTTTTAACAGACTAATGAAAACATCAAATCATAATGACTCTTCTGGCATTTTGATTGGCCCAGAAGTCAGCAGGATTTTTGCCGAAATCATTTTTCAAAAAATTGATAGCGATATTAAAAAATCATTATTGGAGGACAAACTAGAAGCAGGCGAACATTATGAAATAAGAAGGTATGTTGATGACATTTACGTTTTCTCAAGAAGTGACCATGAGGCTCTGACAGTTTACAATACCGTCGATAAAATTATAAAAAAATATAAATTGAGCCTTAACAAATCAAAAACTGCAAAAGTCAGACGGCCATTTGTAACAAAAAAAACTCAAACAATGCTTGAAATCAAGTCAAGACTTAAGCAACTAGAAGAAAAACTCGTGGAAAAAAATGAAGGCGAGCACAAACTTCTCCCAAAGAGATTAATGAAGAAACAACACATCATAATTTCTTTTGCCAATGAAATAAAATCTCTGTGTCTTGACGACCCTTCATCTTACACCATGGCCTGTAACTTCTTAATAAAAGCATTAACAAATATCTCACTTAAATTTTGCAAAAAAAACATAAAAAGAGATTTTGAAAATAAAAACCTAGCTATATTTTCAGATTTTTTTATTGTGATAATTGATTTATCATTCCATTTCTTTACTGTTAATCCAAGCCATTCAGGGGCAGTTCAATTATGCAAGATGGCAACTGTGATTGGAGAGTTTTGCGACCACTCCATATCTACTGAGTCCCCCTTAATCAAAAGTCAAATCTTCAGCAAATGCTTGGACTTCTTCAAAAGTAGCGAATTTTCTAAGATATCACGGCAATACTCAGATGACACACTGTTAGAGTCTCTAAATATGCTAATCGTATCGAGCTGTCTTGGCGACGATTACATGTTATCTGCAAAAGATTTAAACTCAATATTTGAAATCAACTCATCAAGAACGCTAACTTACTTTGAAATAATAGTTTTACTGTATTACATCAAGGACAACCCAAATTACTCCACTATTCGTGCGAGGGTCAACTCATCCATCAATGAAACACTAAGAGACCTGAGTGACATTAAGTCATCAACAAATAAAGCTTATCTATTCTTCGAAGCTGCTACATGCCCATACCTGGATACCACGACTAGAGCGATTTTAGTAAGGAGAGCACTTGAAAGCACCGGTTTAGCGAGCCACCTCACGGTCGGATATGACACACTGTTGGTAACTCAGGACTTAGAAAAAGTAAAATTCTGCTCATCTTGGAACCAAGCTGCAATGATGAGTCTTTTAGAGAAAAAAGAGTTGCATAGTGTCTATTAGATCTACATAATGACCTCGCACTCGCTGGCTAAATTCCCACTAGGCGACTCAATGCGACAAGTTGAGTGGGAAGATCACTGAGATGGTAATAAAAATTTCAGTCCACCGAAAGGTGTTTACACACTACAGCCAGCGTAGTGCAATTTTTCGGCAGAAGAATCATCTTATCTCATCCGAAGTAATCCTTCATAAAACGATCCGCCTATATATTTTATGGAGACTTAACCAATGGTATTAATCAATTTCACATACCAATATACTATCTAGATTCACTACGCTTAATGGTTACCCCCCTGTGCTAGGTGTACCGGCAAGCCCCTACCTCCCCAACAACTCCCTAACCCTCCCCCCCAACACCTCCACCGCAAACGGCTTCGTCAACACCCCCATCCCCGCGCCCAACTGCCCATACCCCATCACCGCATTCTCCGCATACCCCGTAATAAACAACGTCTTCAACCCCGGCCGCAGCTCCATCCCCGCCTCCGCCATCTGCCGCCCATTCATCCCCCCCGGCAACCCCACATCCGTCACCAGCAAATCAATATGCACATCCGACCTCAACAGCTTCAGCCCCGCCGCGCTGTCAGCAGCTTCGATCACGGTGTAACCCAGTTCGCCCAGGACGTCGGCGAGCAGCATGCGCACAGTGGACTCGTCGTCCACCAACAGCACGGTTTCGCCGTGTTGGGCGACTTCGATATCCACTTGCCCTGGGGCCAGTTCATCACCCGGCGCGGCGCCGTGGTGGCGTGGGAGGTAGAGGGACACGCAGGTTCCTTCGCCTTCGGTGGAGTGCAGGTGCACTTGGCCGCCGGATTGTTGGGCGAAGCCGTAGATCATGGACAGGCCCAGGCCGGTGCCTTGGCCGATGGGTTTGGTGGTGAAGAAGGGTTCGAATACGTGGGCCATGACTTCGGGGGACATGCCGGTGCCGGTGTCGGTGACGCTCAGGCGCAGGTAGGGGCCTTCGGCCAGGTCGTAGGCGCGGGCGGCAGTGGCGTCGAGCCAGTGGTTGCTGGTTTGCAGTTGGATGCGGCCGCCTTGGGGCATAGCGTCGCGGGCGTTGATGCACAGGTTGAGCAGGGCATTTTCCAGTTGGCTGACGTCGACGAAGGCGGTCCAGGCGTCAGGGGCGCCGGTGGTTTCGATCTGGATGCCGGGGCCGGCGGTGCGTTGGATGAGTTCGGCCATGCCGTACATCAGGGTGTTGACGTTGGTGGCGCGCGGTTCCAGGGTTTGCCGGCGCGAGAAGGCCAGCAGGCGCTGGGTGAGGACGGCGGCGCGTTTGGCCGAGCCTTGGGCGGCGACCATGTATTTGTCGACGTCGGCCAGGCGGCCTTGGGTGATGCGGCGGTTCATCAGTTCGAGCGCGCCGGAGATGCCGGCGAGCAAGTTGTTGAAGTCGTGGGCCAGGCCGCCGGTGAGTTGGCCGACGGCTTCCATTTTTTGTGATTGGCGCAGTTTTTCTTCGGCCTGCATGAGCAGGGCGGTGCGTTCGGCTACACGCTGCTCCAGTGTTTCGTTGAGGGCACGCAGTTTGGCTTCGGCGTCGCGCAGGGCCTCGTCGGCGATGGTGCGTTCCAGCAGGTCGGCGGCTTGGCGGGCGAGGATGTCGAGCAGACGCAGGTCGCGCTCGGACGGCTGGTGCGGCGTGCTCCAGTGGGTGGAAATCATGCCGAGCAGGCGACCATCGCGGGAGCGCAGCGGCGTGGTTTGGGCGGAACGGATGCCCGCGCGGCGGAAGGCGATCAGGTCTTCGGTGCCGGCAATGTCCACCCACTCTTCGAAGTCGGGGATGATGGCGCGCTGCCCCATTTGCAGGGCCATGGTGCAACTGCTGTAGGCCATTGGGCTCACCCATTGCCAGAACCCGACTGCTTCCGGTGGCAGACCGCGCGAGCACAGCAGTTGCAGTTCACCGCCGTGGCCGGAGGGATGGCCCTGAGGGCACAGCAACTGCATGGTGCCGAACTGCGAGCCGGTGATGGACACGGCGGCGTCGACGATCTTGCCGTAGAGGGCTTCGAGGTCTTGCTCGCCGATCAGGTCGAGGCTGATGCGGTGCAGGAATTCGATGTCCGACAGGGCGGTTTCCGATTCACGGGAAACGCCAAGGGGGAAAGCGGCCGGGAAGGCGGTGCGTAGGGTTTTCATGGGACTACCAAGGGAATGGCATTGAGCTATTAGCAGGTTATCAGCAAAGCTGTGACCACGCGCTAGGGGCAGACGTTCGGTGGTGGTGTTGCTTGGGCTTTGGCTAGGCTGGGAGAGCGGCCTGTCAGCAGATTTATGCTTGTCTGAGACTCCGCTTTCGCAGGCAAGCCAGCTCCTACAGTTGATCTTTGTTGTTGCTGACGTTGGGGTCGCAGATGCAACCGCAAAAACAGCTTGGCATTGCTGTAGACTTCCCGGCCTTCCCCCCCTACTTGAGAACATGGACGTGAAAAAACTCCTGCTGCTCGGATGCATCTCCTCGGCCTTGACCGGCTGCACGTTCACCGGCGCCAATGAAGTCGCGCCGGGCGAATACATGATCACCAGCCATGGCAGCATCTTCAATTCCCGGGAAGGCCTGCTTGAGAACATCAACCAGAAGGCCGCGAAAGTCTGCGACGGCAAGCCGTATCACCTGGAAGGCGACAGCGGCGCCAACATGGTGGTGAGTACCACCACACATATCGGCCAGACGCCCACTACCGTGCTGGGCTTGAAGGCGGTGTGCGAAGGTCGCAAGGACTGACGCCAGTGCCATTGCCCTCAGCTGTGAATGGGTAACGCCAACCCAAACAGAACAAAGAACCCACCGCAGACTTTGTTGAACCGCCGCCCGGTTCGCGCCAACCAAGGCCGAACCCGATGCGCGGCGCTGGCCACGGTGTATTCAACGACAAACTCGACGACGGCGTAGGTCAGCGCAATGGCGGCGGTCTGCGCGATGAGGTTTCTGTGTGGGTCGAGGAATGGCGGAATAAACGCGGTGAACAGCAACAAGGCCTTGGGGTTTGACAGGGCCGATACCCACCCTTGGCGAAACAGCGACCAGTGTCGCTGGCTCACCGTGCCGGTCGCATCAAGGCTGACGGGGGCCGAGCGCCACAGGCCGAAACCCAGCCAGATCAGATAAAGCCCGCCGGCCACTTTCAAGGCCATGAACCAGGTGGCCGAAGCCTGGATCAGTGCGCCCAGGCCCAACGCGCACAGCGTCAGCACCATGGCAAAGCCGAGCACGCCACCGCTGATGGTGAACAGGGTTTTGCGGCTGCCGTGGAGCGCGCCATGGGTCAGCACCAGCAACGCATTGGGGCCTGGCACTACGGCGATGCCGCAGCAGGTGAAAAAGTAGAGTAACCAAGTCTCGAAGGGCATGATCAGGTCCGGCAACGGTGGATTCAAGCCTGCATCCTGCGAGCGAACGGCTATCATGAAAAGCGCATAATTCACGCCGCAGCCATTCGATTAACGAATAGAGATAACCCGCATGCCTTCCAGTGATTTGCAGATCGATTGGCTCAAGTGCTTTGTGGCAGTGGTGGACGCCGGTTCGCTGTCGGGCGCGGCCCATGAGGTGAACCGGTCGCAGTCTGCCGTCAGCATGCAGATGAAGAAATTGGAAGCCGCGCTGGGACGGCCCTTGTTGAACCGTGGCCCGAGGCATCTGCAGTTGACCGATGACGGCCAGACGCTGCTGGGTTATGCGCGTCGCATGCTCGCCCTGCACGCCGAGACCCAGGCAGCGTTTCATGGCGAAACCTTGACCGGGCGCATCCGCCTTGGGGTCGCGGAAGACTATGCGGCCAAGTACCTCACGCCGGTGCTCAAGCGTTTTGCGCCGCGCTACGCCGGTGTGGACATCGAGTTGACCTGTGAACAGTCCACCGCCCTGATCCCACGGGTGCGCAGCGGTGATCTTGATCTGGCGCTAGTGTCCAGGGACTCGCCGCACAGTGGCACCTTTCTGTTCAAGGAGCCGATGGTGTGGGTGGGCTCGCCTCAGTTCGAACTGTGGCGCCGGGACCCGGTGCCAATCGCCGTGTACGAAAGCGCCAGCCTGGCACGGCGGTATGCGGTGAATTCACTGGCCCAGCAGGGGCGTCAGTTCAAGGTGGTGTACAACAGCTCCAGCCTCGCCGGCCAAGTGGCGGCGGTCGAGGGCGGGCTCGCGATTGCCGCGATCACTCAGTGCACGGTGCAGCCGTCACTGCAGGTCTTGGGTAGCGAACAAGGATTGGGGAGTATTGAACCGATGGAGGTGTCGATTCTGCGCAGTCGAGACTCTCGCGGGTCCAAGGCGGTCAACAGTCTGCATGCGTTTATCATCCGTGCGCTTAGGGTTCAGGCGTAGCGCGCGCCCTGTTAATCTGCGGCACCTGCCTTCTTACGGAGCTCTCTGTGAGTTCATCAAAACGCGACAGCACCCGCATCGAACGCCGCCTTGTCGCCGCGCTCACCGACGCCTGCGAAACCGCCAAAGCCGAAATCCCAGGGTTTGAATGGCTGACCCACACGGTCAATTACGCCGACTTCCCAGGCAGCCTGCGCATCACCTGGGTCTTCGACACCCGCGCCAGCCAGGCGCAGGCCGTGGCGACGGGGCTGGATGTGCGTATCCGCGAGTTGACCGCCACCGCCCTGCACGACGCCCAGATCCCGCCCGTTCAATTGGCGCGTTGCGTTCACCTGGATTCTGAAGAAGCCTGCCACGCCCAGCACGGCGGTAACTGGCGTTTGCGCCTGATGCGCTCAGCCAACTAGAGACTGACACCCAACTGCTGGATAATGCCCCCGCCCTGTTCCTCGCCTGCCGATAAGGAAGTCCTGTCCCATGAAGTTGCCGTTTTCCGCTGCCCTGCTCGCGTCTGCCCTGCTGGCGCCTTCCTTTGCCCAGGCCGACGACGCCGCGTTGGTCGACACGCTCAAGGCCTTCACCCGTTGTGACGAGACGTTCTTCAGCCGCCTGAACACCCATCGCGACGCCTGGCAGGCCTATGCGCCGCTCAAGCAGCAAAAGGACTTCACCTGGATCGCGGTGCGCGACCGCACCGAACCCAAGGCCTCGGCAGTGCCGGTGAGTGCGCCGGCCATCGCGGGCTTGAAGCTGCTGTCCTACAACGATGAGGTCAGCGATCTTGGCCCGTTGGGCCTGTATTACTTCTGGGGCTTCACGGTGGACGGCACGATTGATGAAGTCGCCCCGCGCGTGGCGGCGTTGCTGGATCAACCGGCGGCCCTGCAAAAAGGCGACGGCCAATACACGCGCAGCGAGTTGAAGGTGGGCAACAGTTGGCAGGCGATCAAGCCGATGCCGGGCAAGGCACCGGGGCTGCGCAATGTGGAGCGGGTGCTGATCGTGGAGCCGGAGGGCAAGCATTCCCGTGTGAGCTGTTCGGTGCAGGGCGGCGTGAATGCCGGGCTGCTGGCGCTGTTGCGGCCGGACATCGCGCCGGTGGACTACCCGCGCACCGTGGCCGACACCAATCTGGCCGATGTGCCCGTGCCGCCCAATGTACTCCAGAGCCTCGACGCACCGCTGTTGCAGCCCAAGTTCAAGACGTTGAACTACAGCTACCTGTCGAAGAACGCCGCGGGCAAAGACGCGCCGATCACCATCCGCTTCAAGGCCGAGGGCGGTTTGCTGGTGAAGAACGAAGCCTACGGCGCCGCCTTCAATGTGGACCGTTTGATGCTGGCGGATCTGATCCAGTTGAAATCGAAAATGAACGGCGTGGGCGAAGGCCAGGTGCTGCAGACCCGCGAGGCCGAGGTGAAACTGCCGACGAGCTGGGCGCCGGGCCAGACCCTGAGTGCACACCTGAAGATGGCCAATGTGCCGGTCAAGCCTACCGACAAACCGCTCGAAACCACCTTGACCTGCAAGGTGGGCGAGCGCTTCCCGGCGCGTCAGGTGTTTGCGTCGCTGACGGGCGATGCCATTCGGTTGACTTGCGAGCAGGACGGTTATTCGTCCAATCGCGCGTTTATCGAAGACCTGGGCGTCGCGTTGACGCTGGAGTCGACGTCGAGCCAGACCCACTACGTGAATGAAATCCAGACGCTGGACGTGGTGCGCTGACTAAAGCCCCTGCCCCTGCAAAAACGTGTCGACCTGGTGTTCGAAGCCAGGTCGCTCGAACTTCACCAGCGCCATGCGCCACAGGCCTTGCAGATAGGTGAGGATCACCGAGGCGGTCACTTGTGGGTCGAGGGCGGCTGGGAGAAGGCCCTGGGCCTGATCTTCGCCCAGGCGCTCGGCCATGATGCCGCGCACCGCTTCCAACCCCTGCTCGGCGCGCTCGCGCAACTCCGGGTCTGACAACACCACGTCCGTCACCATCGCGGCCACCATGCACAGGGGCGATGGCATCTGTGCGCCTTCCAGGTCATCAAGAATCACGCTGAAAAATGCGCGGATGCCCTCGGCGGCCGTAGGCGCCGACACCAGGGCTTCCAGGCGCCGCGCCACCACGTCATCTTCGTAGCGTTGCACGCAGGCCAGGTACAGCTGCTTCTTGCTCTTGAGCGAGTTGTAAAAGGAGCTTTCGCCGATGTCCATGACCTTGAGCAAGTCACGCAGGCCGGTGGCGACGTAGCCGCGCTGCCAGAACAACACCTTGGCCTTCTCGACGGCCTGGTCGTAATCAAACGCAATTTTTCTCGCCATGGGTCATCTGCCGATTCTGTATCGGCCGATACAATATCATTGACGAGGGATTTCTGCTCAGGCTATTTTGTAGCGGTCGTTACAAACCATTGAACCCTGGAGACAGAAATGCCCGCGACATTCGATTTTTCCGCCCATCGCCCCTTGGTATTGCCGCCAACCACAGAGGCCGTCACCCCGTTTGAGGTGCACGTGCCCCAGGCCGCCATCGAGGATTTGCAACTGCGTTTGCGCCTGGCCCGTTGGCCCGATCAGGAGTTGGTGGAGGACTGGTCCCAAGGTGTGCCGTTGGATGCCGCGAAGTCGCTGGTGGACTACTGGCTCAACGGTTATGACTGGCGCACGTTTGAAGCGCGCTTGAACAGCTTCCCGCAGTTCCGCACGCGGATCGACGGCGTGGGTATTTACTTCATTCACGCACGCTCGCCGCACCCGAACGCTACGCCAATCCTGCTGACCCACGGTTGGCCCGGCTCGGTGCTGGAGTTCCTGAATGTGATCGAGCGCCTCACCGATCCGATGGCGTTCGGCGGCAAGGCTGAAGATGCGTTTCATGTGGTGGTGCCGGCGATTCCCGGCTACGGTTTTTCCGATAAACCCACCGAGCAAGGCTGGAACCCGGCGCGCATCGCCCGGGCCTGGGCGGTGCTGATGACGCAGCGGTTGGGTTACAAGCACTGGGTGGCCCAGGGCGGCGACTGGGGCGCGGCCATCACCACCGCGTTGGCCGGCCAGGCACCCGAGGGGTTAAAGGCGGCGCACGTCAATTTGCCGATGGTGGTGCCGGCGCAATTACCCGCCCACCCCACCGAAGAAGAGCGCCAGGCCCTTGAAGACATCGAGCGTTACGTCAGCGACAAGGCCGGCTACGCCAACCAGATGAACACCCGCCCGCAAACCATCGGCTATGCCCTGAACGATTCGCCGGTGGCCCTGGCCACGTGGATGTATGAAAAGTTCTGGGAGTGGACCGACAACAACGGCCGTCCCGAAGACGCCCTCACCCGCGACCAGATGCTCGATGACATCTCGTTGTACTGGTTCACCGGCACCGGCACGTCCAGCGCGCGCCTGTATTGGGAAGGCGTGGGCGCGACCATTCGTGGCGCGGACTTCTTCTCGTCGTCGCGCGGCGGCGTGGAGCTTATCCAGGTGCCGATGGGCGCGAGCATTTTCCCCGCCGAAACCTTCAAGCCGCCACGGGCGTGGGCAGAAGCGGCATGGGCCAACCTGTTCTATTGGAATGCTGTGGACAAGGGCGGGCATTTTGCGGCGTTTGAACAGCCGCAGATTTTTGCCGAGGAACTGTGGAAGGCATTCCGGCCGTTTCGCGCAACCACAGGCTGATTGGACCCTTGTGTTTTAGCCGTGGCTGCACTCAACTATGTGGCCTCCCCTCTAGCGAGTATCGACATTGGAACGTTATGAATCGCTGGTCATCGGCTTGGGCGCCATGGGTGCCGCCACGGTGTACCAACTGGCCAAGGCCGGTGTAAAGGTCGCCGGTATCGACCGTCATCACCCGCCCCACACGTTTGGCTCCAGCCATGGCGATACGCGGATCACGCGGTTGTCGGTGGGTGAAGGCGCGCAGTACGTGCCCATCGTACGCAATTCGCATCGCATCTGGCGGGAGTTGGAGGCGCTGTCGGGGGAGTCGCTGTTCGAACAGTCGGGGTTGCTGGTGCTCACCTCCCGTGAGGATTTCGACCCAAGCGATGAAACCGACTTCACCCTGCGTACCATCGGCCTGGCGCAAACCTACGGTATCGAGCATGAGGTGCTGGACGCGGCGCAGATTCGCCAGCGCTTCCCCCAATTTGCCCAGGTGGCCGACAGCGCCATCGGCTATTACGAACCGGGCGGCGGGTTTGTGCGGCCCGAGCGTTGCATCGAGGTGCAACTGCGCCTGGCCGAGCAACAGGGCGCGACGTTTTACACAGGCGAAACCGTGACCCACATCAGTTCGGATGAACAAGGCGTCACGGTGACCACTGACCAGCGCACCTTGCAGGCCGACAAGCTGGTGGTCAGCGCGGGCAACTGGGCGGGGGGTTTGCTGGGGGCGCCGTTTGATCGGTTGCTCAAGGTCTATCGTCAGCAGCTGTTCTGGTTCGAAACGGAGCCGGATGCGGCGCTGGTCGGCGCGTCTCCTACGTTCATTTTTACCCATGGGCCGGGCGAGGGTCATACCAACTACGGCTTCCCCGCGTTACCTGGCGAGGGCAGTTTGAAAGTGGCGACGGCGCAGTATCACACCGTGTCCACGCCGCAGACGCTGGACCGCACCGTTTCGCCCGCCCAGGAGCGGGAGATGTACGAGCAACAGGTGCAGGGCCGTATCGCCGGGCTGACGGCCAAGGTGGTCAAGTCGGCGGTGTGCGCCTACACGGTGACGCCGGACCATCATTTCATCATCGACCGGCACCCGAGGCTGCAGCACACCTTGGTGGTGTCGCCGTGTTCGGGGCATGGCTTCAAGCATTCGGCGGCATTGGGTGAGGCGTTTGCGCAGTGGTGCGTGAAGGGCGAGAGCGAGTTGGATCTGTCGTCGTTTTCGTTGAAGCGTTTTGAAGGGCAATCGTTCTAAGAACGAGAGGCTTCAAAAGCTGCGGACCAACGAACCAAACAGATCACCCTCGGGCATTTTGCTCAGCGGGATCTCGGCATTTTCAAACCACTCCCGGCTGGCCTCAGGGTGCGGGCCGCTCAGCACCACCACGCCCTTTTCATAGGTATACCGCGCCGCCGCGACGTCTCCGTTGCGGTAGGTGGCGATGGTTTTGTACGACCCTTTCGGAAAGTAGGGGCCGTCCTGGAAGAAGACGTGGTCAGGCTTGCCCGCCCACGTGACCTGCACCGCGGCGTCGGCGATGCCGGGCACTTCGAAACCGGGGCGGCCGGCTTCGCCGTCGAGGTCCTGGGGGATCAGGCCGAGGTTGTTGTCATCCGCCAGGTAGGCGCCCATGCACAAGCCCAGGTAGCGGCCGCCGTTGGCGACGTAGCTGCGGATGGCCTCGCTGCGCGCATCACCCAGGCTGCGCAGCGCTGCGGGGATATCCTGGCCGCCGCCGGGTTGCACGTAGAGGTCATAGCGCGCCAGGGTTTGCGGCGTGATGTCGATCGACTCATCTGCGCCCACAAAATCGATGTGATAGTTGGGATTGAGTCGTTGCAGGGCGTTCGCCACATTTTCGGAACAGTCGTCACAACCCGCCGGGCCCCGGTAGATGGCGACATGGGTGATAGGCGTCGCGGCCTCGGCCGGTGACGGCAGCAACAGGACAAAGGCAAACAACGTGGCAGTGACGGCTCGCAGGTTCATGGCGATGGGCTCCAGGGCAGACACCCCAAAGCCTATAGCGATTGCGCCGTTCAATCCGTTAACAGTTGTAAACGCCATTCACTTGAGGATAACTGGGGGCCGTGCCCTATTTCGAGAGCGTCCGCCATGTTTGAACTCGCCTCCCTCATCACCTATGTCGCCGTAGTGATTGGCCTGTTTCTGATTCCAGGCCCCTCTGTGTTGCTGGTGATCACCCGCACCGTGCAAGGCGGGCGCAAGGTCGGCGTAGCAACCGGGCTGGGCGTGGCGTGCGGCGACCTGCTGCATACCCTGGGCGCGGCGTTGGGGTTGTCGGCGATCCTGATGACCTCGGCCACGGCGTTCAACGCGGTGAAGTGGGCCGGTGCGGCCTACCTGATCTACCTGGGCATACGCGCGTTCATGGCCAAGACCGGCACACAGGCGGGGCTGACCTTGCCTGCCGTCACCCCGCGCCAGGCATTTTTCCAGGCGGTGGGCGCCGAGGTGCTCAACCCGAAGACCGCGATTTTCTTCCTGGCGTTCCTGCCGCAATTCGTCCACCCGGAATCCGGCTCGTCGCTGGTACAGTTCGCGGTGCTGGGCCTGATCTTCTCGGTGCTCAGCGCGGTGTACACCAGCCTGCTCGCCCTCGCCATCCGCCCCTTGAGCCGAGGCATCAAGGGGCTGTCCAAACTGCGGCGCTGGGAAGGCAAAATCATCGGCACGCTGTTTATGGGGCTGGGGCTAAAGGTGGCGTTGCAGCAGCGTTAATCACTTGGCAAACGCATACGTCCCGCCCTGCTCCACCGCCTTGCGATACGCAGGTCGCGCCTGGAATTTCTCCACCCACGCCGCCAGGTTCGGGTAGGCCTGCAACTTGCCCTGGGCCCTGGCGATTTCACCGATAAAACTCATCTGGATGTCTGCGCCGCTCAGCTCATCGCCAAGCAGGTAGGCTTTGCCCGCGAGCACGTCGTTCAGGTAACCGAGGTAGTTGGCGACTTCCGATTCGATACGCGGATGCAACGGCGCGCCTGCCTCGCCCAGGCGGCCGACGTAGAGGTTGAGCATCAACGGCAACTATGGCCGAGCCTTCGGCAAAGTGCAGCCACTGCACGTAGTGATCGTAGGTGGCGCTGGCGGGGTCCGGTTGCAGACGACCCTGGCCGTGGCGGCGGATCAGGTAGTCGATGATGGCGGCGGACTCGATCAGCACCAGGCCGCCGTCTTCGATCACCGGGGATTTGCCCAGCGGGTTGATCGCCTTGAGCTCCGGCGGGGCGAGGTTGGTTTTCGGGTCGCGTTGGTAGCGCTTGATCTCGTAGGGCAGGCCGAGTTCTTCGAGCAGCCACAGGATGCGTTGCGAGCGTGAGTTGTTGAGGTGGTGGACGATGATCATTGAAGGCTCCGCAGGGCGAGAGGAATGTCTTGGAAACAGACTACGCCAGCCTTCGGGAGTGCCGACAAATAATTTTCTACGTGACGGACGCCGTGGTTACCATGGGGATCGGTTCGAGAGGAGGCACACCATGGATCTGAAATTCAGCCACGTCGACATACTGGTCGAAAACCTTGAAGAAGCCTGTGCCTATTACGCACGCATTCTCAAGGCACGCATCTCCAAGACGTTCGTGTGGGAGCGCGGCGGCCTGCATGTGCGCTATGCCGTGGTGCTGATGGGGCAAGAACGCTTCATGCTGGTCCAGCCAATCGCCGGCAACCTGCGCGAACTGTTGGACGCCCACGGCGAAGGCATGATTTACCGCCATTGCTACACCACGCCGGACATCGAGATTGCCTATGACGAGCTGATCGCCGCCGGTGTGCAGCCGGAGAACGAAAACGGCGTGCCCCTGGCCCGCGAGAACCTGCAATCGCCGTCCGGGGGGCGCATTATCTGGTTGCCCAAGCGCTTCGGGCATTTCTCCATGGAGATCCTCGAAGAGGCGACGCTGGAGGCGTTTATTGTGGAGGCGTTTGGCTGATCGAGGCCCACGCCGCCTGCGCCAGCAACGCGGCGTAGTGATTCGGGCTGTGCTTGACCCGGCCGGATAACCAGGCACGGGCATAGCTTTCGGCCGAGCCGATGATCAGTGACAGCAGCAGTTCTGCCGGGATATGGCTGAACGCCTCACGGCGGCCTTCATCGCTCATCCACTCGGTCAGCTGTGCATTGCGCTGCTTGTTGCGGGTGAGCAGTTCGTCCTTGTGCGGGCCGTTGGCCACGGCGAAACGGCTCTGGAACATAAAACGCGCCCATTCGGGTTGCGCATCCACCCACTCCACATAACTGCGCACCAGTGCTTCCACGCCAGCCTGGGCGGTTTGCGCCTGCTTGAGGTGCTGCTCTCGCAAGGCGGCCTGATCTTCCAGCGCGGCAAAAAACAGCGCGGCGACGATGCCTTCCTTGTTGCCGAAATGATGGTAGATCGCGCCCACACTGGTCTCGCACCGCGCGCGGATGGTTTCGATATTCGTCGCTTCAATACCCACGTCGTTAAAGCTGGCCAGGGCCTCGCGCAGGATGCTGCGCTTGAGGTCGCTGCGCCGGCCCGGGAAGGTGCGCTCGATCAGATCAGGTGCGTGCATGAAGTGGCTCGCCAAATGTACGGAGTCTAAAGGTACAGCCGCCCGCAGAGAAGGCACGGCTTGACATGGCTGGATTTTACGGAATATTGTTCCGTTACAGAATATTATTCTGTAATCATTGTCAGGAGGATTATCCATGAGCCAGTTTCTCAACATGTTCAACAGCGCAGGCCCCGAAGCGTTCAGCCAAATGGCCTGCCAGGTGGCGCCCTACTTCAGCACCATCAACCCGCAAATCGCCGAACTGCGTCCAGGGCATGCCGTGGTCAACGTGCCGTTTCGCAAGGAAATCACCAATCACCTGGCCTCGGTGCATGCCATCGCCCTGTGCAACGCCGCCGAGCTGGCCGGTGGGACGATGACGGACGTGTCGATCCCCCAAGGCGCCAAGTGGATTCCGAAGGGCATGACCGTGGAGTACCTGGCGAAGGCCAAGTCGAACATCCGCGCCGTGGCGGATGGCAGCGGCATTGATTGGTCCACCGCGGGGGACAAGATCGTGCCGGTGGATATTTTTGATGAGGGCGAAGTGAAGGTGTTTACCGCCAGGATCACCATGAATGTGAAGATCGCCTGAGGCCATGGCGGCTGGCTCGGCAACTGCCGAGCCACGCTTCAGTGCACCATCGACCACAGTGAAGCCCCTACGCCGGTGATGCTCTCCCCCGCAATCAAGCCAGCGGCGGCGGTAATCGCAAAGCGCTCGGTGAGGCTCGGCCAGCGGCAGCTCAGCAGCCAGGTCAGTATGGCGCCCAGGGCCATCATCAGCGAGACCGAGGCCGGCAGCACAAAGGCCAGGCCCAGGGCTGCGGCACTCGGGAGGAAGCGGGCGCGATGGGCAGGCAAGAGGCTGTCCGCCACACCCAGCAGAACACCGACCAAGCCGCCGATGGCAATTGCCCAGCGGATGCTGGTGGACAGTGAATCCAAGCCATGGGTGAGGGTTTGCGCCACGGCTTTCCAGGTAGCGACCGCCGGGGCCGGCCACTCTTCGGTGAGCAGCATGGTTTGCGGATCCGGGATCAACGCCAGGTAGGCGAAGACGCCAACGACACTGCCGATGAAAATCCC
The DNA here is from genome assembly GCF_002269425.1 of Pseudomonas sp. NS1(2017). NCBI lineage: Bacteria > Pseudomonadati > Pseudomonadota > Gammaproteobacteria > Pseudomonadales > Pseudomonadaceae > Pseudomonas > Pseudomonas sp. NS1(2017). The sequence goes on along the minus strand of NZ_CP022960.1, from coordinate 4,548,231 downwards.
CAGGATCTGCGCGATCACCTGCTTATGCGGCGTGGCACCAATGGCCTTGCCCACCTTGAAATCATTCATCAAGTCGGTGCACTGCCCGGCCGAACCACCGGCCGTGTTGGCGCTCATCAGGTTGATCGGCACCTGCCCCGGCGCGACGATGCCGAAGCTCAGCTGGGACAGTTGCCCAATGGCGCCGATAGGCGGAATGCCGGTGGCACCCACCACGCGCGCGGCGACGGCGGCGAGGCAGATCGCCAATGGAATGGTGAGCAAGGCCATACCGAGATTGATGCCAAATAGCGCTGCCTGCAGGCTCACCACCAGCACGATCGACAATACAAAACCGGCTGCCGGCCCCGGCTTGGGCACTGTCCAAGTCGAACCGCCGCTGGCGTCGGTTGATCGGTACAAGGCCCACAAACGAATCGCCAGCGAGGCCAAGGTGGAACACACCATCAGGCTTACGCCCGGCCACAGCAACCACTCCACCAGCGCGGCGAACTGCGGGCCGCTGCTGCCCACCGGCAAGGTCACCAGGTGTTGCGCCAACAACCAGGGGCCCAGGCCACCCCAGGCGAGCAAGGCGCCGAGCAGCAGGGTCAGGCCCACGCGAATACCAATGATGCCGCCAAAGCCCACTAGCAACAGCGAAGGGTCGGCGGTGAAGGTCAGGCGCTCCAACTGGGCGCTGGGCGACCAGCGCGGGAAGGCCCACATAAAGGTATCGACCCACTTGACCAGCCCGGAGAGCAACGCGGCGCTGAGCAGCACCTTCAAGCGCGTCGCGGCTTCGCGCCCATGGTTGTAGATGTGCAGCAAGGTCTCCAGGGTGGCCATGCCCTCGGGGAATTTCAGTGCCTTGTCATTCAGCAACGAGGGCCGTAGATACCAGGCGATCCAGATGCCCAGGAAACTCACCGAGAACACCCAGGCAATCATGGGGATAGCGTCCAACTGGTTGCCCGTCAGCAAGGTATAGGCCGGGATCGGCGCTACCAGTCCGCCGGAAATGATTGAAGCGGCGGCTGAGGCGACGGTCTGGTTGATGTTGCTTTCGTGCAAGGTCCACGGCAGGAGGTCGGTGGAACGCTTGGCCACGCCTTGAAAGATGGCGTAGCCGATCAGCAGCGCGATGATCGACATGTTGAACGACCAACCGATTTTCAACCCGGCGTAGACATTGGACGGCGTGAGCAGGATGCCGAGGACACTGCCGGTGATGACGGCGCGCAGGCTGAGTTCGCGGGTGACGGGGCCGTGCGGGAGGGTTGTTGGCGGGGCTGAAGTCATGCGGAGTCCTTTCGGCGACGAAACAGAGCGACCTAGTAAGTGAGCCCTGTAGAAGCCGAAGGTTCCTGTGGTGGGGGGAGCTTGTTGTGGTGATCGGGCTTCCTGTGGCGAGCGGGCTCACCATAGGAAGTTTGCTGACCACAAAAACCTGCTCAGCCCAGGCGAAACCGTGCGGTGTTATCGCTCAATGCCTGGCTGCCCTTGCTCAAGGTGTCGGCCGCCCGATTCACTGCCCGCGCGCCGTCAAGCAAACGCCCTGCCGCCTGGTCCACTTGCTGGATATTGCCGCTCACTTCATCCGCCGTCGCCGCTTGTTCTTCAACAGCAGTGGCGATCTGCGCCAGGGTGTCGGTGACGTGTTGGACCGCACCGGCAATCTCGCCCAGGCGTGTGCCCAGCCCGGTGACGGATTCAGCATCCGTCAGGGCCTGTTCACACGCGGCGCCCATCAACGTGACCGCCTGGCTGACCGTGGCGCGCAGGCTGTCGACCGTGCCGGCAATCTGCGCGGTGGACGCCTGAGTGCGTTGCGACAGGCTGCGCACTTCATCGGCCACCACGGCAAACCCGCGGCCCTGCTCACCGGCACGGGCGGCTTCGATGGCGGCGTTGAGCGCCAGCAGGTTGGTCTGTTCGGCAATGCCACGGATGGTGTCGACCACCGATTGAATCTGCTGGCCTTGCTGGCTGACCTGCTCCAGCGCATCGGCGGTGTCGGTCAGGCGCAGGTTGAGTTGCTGGATACTGGCCGTGGTGCGCTGGCTGTCGCGACTGCTGTCTTCGGCGATGCGTCGGGTCTGCTGGGCGCTGCCCGAGGCTTGTTCGCAGCTTTTGGCGACGCCCAGGGACGTCGCGGCCAATTGGGTGGCGGCGGCGGCAATCTGGCTGATTTGCTGTTGCTGGTCTTCGACTTCGGTGAGGGTGCTACCCGACTGGGAGTTGAGGGTCAGCACCGCCGCCCCCAGTTGTTGCGTCTCGTGATTGACTCCCAACAGGCTGGTGCGCAACTGCACCACCGCCACGTTCAGCGCGGTGCTGATGGCCGCGAGCTCGTCGCGCCCTTCCACCGCCACCTCGACGCACAGGTTGCCGTCGCGCAGCGACTCAGCCAGGGTGGTGATGCCACTGGCGCTGCGGCGGATCGAAGCTTGCAGGCAGATGAACAGGTACAACGCAGCCAACGCCAACAGGCTGAAGGTCGCCGCCACCGGGACGAACTTCTGCAGTGAGCGATCACGGTAGTGGCCCAGGCGCGCATCCAGCGAATTGAGCGATTGGTTACGCAGCGCGCCCAGGCTGTCGAGCACGCCGTCGACACTGGTTTCGAAAGCCGCTGTATCGAGTTTGATGGTGCCGCCGAATACGCCGTCGTCGAGCACTTTGAGTTCGTTGTCCAGGCGTTGCAGGCTGCTGTCGTACTGCGCCGTCCATGGCTCCAGACCGGCATACTGCTTGGCCTTGAGCGAGGCCGCGGCCTTGACCAATTGGTCCCGCGCATCGCCGATGCGACTGCGCAGGTCACGCATCTGCAAACGGCTTTGCAGGGTGAACTGCCCCGAAGCGATGGACGACTGGCCGACACTGGCCATGCGGCCAATACGCTCGATCAGGTCGGGGGTGTGCTGGGTGGACATCTGCATCAGCAGGTAGGTTTCCAGCCACGGGTCGAGGATCAACCCGGCGTCGAGGGTGATCTGCTCGCGAAGGGTCTGCATCGCGGTCAGGGCCGAGGTGAAACGGTCGTAACCGTCCGGCCACCAGCCCACGGTGCGCAGGGATTGGGAGTCCATGCCCTTGACTGTCGCCTGCAACGCCTCGAAGCGCGCGAGGATATCGGCACTGGCATTCTGGGCTTTGAGCGAATCGCCCAGGGCTTGCAGGCTTTGCAGGATCACCGGGAAATTGGCATCCACCTTGTCCATCGCCGCCTTCGCCGCCGGGGTCGGCGCGTGCAGGATGTCCGCCGCCTTCCAGCGCGCGGCCAGGTTGCGCTGGGCCGTCAACTGGCCATCCAGCGCATCCAGGGCCAACAGTTGCCGGACGCCGGACTGCTCGCTGGAAATCACGGTCAATTTGTCGCGATAGTCCGAGCCGATCATCCACAGGCTACCCGCCAGGGGCAGCATGAACAGGAAGAACAGGATCTGGAACTTGCGCGCAAAGCCGAAACGCCCCAGCAGGCGAATACCCGGTGACAAAAGGCTGTGCATGTCCGACCACTCCCCAAAAACGACCCACGCGGTGCACCGCGGGGTGAAGCCTTGAAATGACTGACGGCAAAATGCCATGTCATTGATTAGCTTGGCACTAGCAAGATACGGGCCGCTGTCAGCGCGCCCGAGATAGGCGGCGCGGGGAGCAATCGAGAACGTAGCGTGCGCGAAAATGGGGCAAAAGCACTCAAGGCCTGTGCAGACCTGTAACAGTGGCCTATCGGGTCGACATGTACCGGTCAAAATTATTGATGTGATCGTCCAGATTATCCTCAAGCATCATCCGGTACTGGTCGCAGAAGTACTTCAACATCGCCTCCCGCGCATCGGCCATTTCCGCGCCGGACTTGAAGTTGCGTGCGCTGGCCCAGGCATTGAAGCGCGTGGTGCCGAACATCATCGAGGCGCTGACCTGGCCGAGGTTTTCGTGAGCCTGGAGTTGCTCGTTCGACAGGTCGATGTGCGCGTCGGCGCGGTCGTAGAAGGTGGGGTCGGTGGCGTCGGCCATGGTGGGTGTCCTAGGTCATCAGGTTTGAATGAAGGGGTATCAGGCCAGTAGCGCGGTAATCCATCTGGTCTGCTGCGCGATCTCTTTTCGCTTCTCTTCCGGCACCGCTTGCCGAGCGTGCTCGAAGCTGGCCAGGGTCTTGTGTTTTTGGCGCAGCATACGTTGCCACTTGGCGATAAACACTGGGCTGCGCGCCTGCATTTGCAGCGGGCCAAAGTACAGTTGTTCAGCGGTGTAAACCACCGCCTCTGCGCGCTCAGCGACGATGATTTCGTAGTAGAAGCGGTTCTCCCGCAGCAGCTCTTCACTGAGGATCGAGTAACCGTTGTCCATCAGCCATTGGCGCAGCGGTTGCTCGCCACCATTGGGTTGCAGGATCAATCGTTCCTGGCCGCTCAGGTGCCGCTTACCGCTTTCGAGAATGTCACGGATAGTCTCGCCGCCCATGCCGCAGACGCTGATCGCGGTGATGCCGTCATCGGGCTTCATGGCCGTCAAACCATCAGCCAGGCGCACGCTGATCTGCCGCTCCAGGCCGTTGTCGCGCACGGTACGTTGTGCCGCATGAAAGGGCGTGATCGCGACCTCCCCCGCCACTGCCGCCGTGATCAGGCCGCGACGCATCAGCGCCACCGGCAAATAACCGTGATCGGAGCCGATATCGGCCAGGCGCGCGCCCGTCGGTACGTTGGCGGCGACGCGCTCCAGGCGCAGGGATAAGGTGTGTTCGTTCAACGCCCCTGCTCCCCCGAAAAACGGTCCCGGCTGTTGGTCAGGTGCAACACCATGGCGGCGCGGGCGGCGTCCGGGTCCTGGCGTTTGATCGCGTTGAAGATTGCTTCATGTTCCAGGTTGGCCAACTGGCCGAGCTTGGCAAAGTCGGCGCCGCCACGTTCATCGCCTTTCACCTGGGTACGCGGGATCATCGCATTGCCCAGGTGCAGCATGATTTCGCTGAAGAAGGTATTGCCGGTGGCCTCGGCGATCAGTTGGTGAAAGCGCTTGTCTTCTTCCACGCAGCTGTCGTTGTTGGCCAGGGAAGCCTGGTAGTCGTCGAGTGCCTGGCGCATATGGGCCAGTTGTTGGTCGGTGCGGCGCACGGCGGCCAGTGCGACGGCTTGCACTTCCAGACCCAGGCGCAGTTCGAGCATGTTGCGCACGCTGGCGACCGTGTCCACATGCAGGCGCAAGCCCTGCTGCGCCTGTTGCGCCAGCACAAAGGTGCCGATGCCGTGGCGGGTCTCGACCAGTCCCGACGCCTGCAACTTGGAGATCGCTTCGCGCACGACGGTTCGACTCACGCCGTGCTCAAGCACGATGGTGGATTCCGAGGGCAGTTTTTCGCCGGGTTTTAATTGACCGAGCAGGATGCGCTGGGTCAACGCATCGACCACGCCCTGGGCCAGGTTGGTGGAGCGTTTACGGACAGCGGGTCCATGTTCAATGGGCATAGTGACGAATCCACAGAGTTAGCGGGTGCGAGCTTAACACCCTGTAGGAGCGAGCTTGCTCGCGAAAAACCTGAGCACGCCGCGTTCATCCAGGGTGCCCGCGTTATCGTTGACGTTTTTCGCGAGCAAGCTCGCTCCTACACAGCATGTCGTGTGAAGCAGAAGACCTCAACTTGTATGACAACCAATATCAATCGTTTTGCCGACCTTCGCAAATATCCAGCCTCGAACACCCCTTAGAACCTAATAAACGCTCGATAAACCTGCTTATAAACACAAAAACATCATCACCCCCATTGCGACCTGAAAAAAACAACTTGTATGATGTCTATCAACAAAACACGCAAACCCGCATAAAAATAATCAGGGGGAGTTTTGAATTGTGACCAATTCAATCCATGTATCTGCCGCACCCGAAAGTGATCCCGTCCTCGCGCGCGCCGTGAGCAAAGTGAAGCGCCATGTGCTCCCACTGTTCGTGATCATGTTCATCCTCAACTACATCGACCGGGTCAACATCGGCTTTGTGCGCACGCACATGGAGCATGACCTGGGCATCGGCGCAGCCGCCTATGGCTTCGGCGCCGGGCTGTTCTTCATCGGCTATGCCCTCTTCGAAGTGCCCTCCAACATGCTGCTGCAAAAGGTCGGCGCGCGTATCTGGCTGACCCGCATCATGTTCACCTGGGGCATTGTCGCCACGCTGATGGCGTTCATCCAGAACGAAACCCACTTCTACATCCTGCGTTTCCTGCTAGGCGTGGCCGAGGCCGGCTTCTTTCCTGGGGTGATCTACTACTTCACCCGCTGGCTGCCCGGCGTGGAGCGCGGTAAAGCCATTGCGATCTTCCTGAGCGGCTCGGCGGTTGCATCGCTGATTTCCGGCCCGCTTTCCGGCGTGCTGTTGCAGATCGAAGGCTTTGGCTTCCACGGCTGGCAATGGATGTTCGCCATTGAAGGCTTGGCCTCGGTAGTGATTGGCTTCTTTGTGTGGTTCTGGCTCGACTCCAAACCCCACGACGCCAAGTGGATGAGCCGCGAAGAGCAGGACGCGCTGGTCAATGCCATCGACCAGGAACAGCGCGACCGTGAGGCCCTCACCAGCGTCAAGCCGACCCTCGGCAAGCTGCTCAAGGACCGCCAGATTCTGCTGTTCTGCGCGCTGTATTTCTGCATCCAACTGACGATCTACGCCGCCACTTTCTGGCTGCCGAGCATCATCAAGAAGATGGGTGACCTCAGTGATGTGCAGGTCGGTTTCTTCAACTCGATCCCCTGGCTGATCTCGATCATCGCCATGTACGCCTTCGCCTCGTTGTCGGGCAAGTTCAAGTTCCAGCAGGCCTGGGTGGCGGCAGCGCTGTTGATTGCGGCAGCGGGCATGTTCATGTCCACCACGGGCGGGCCGATCTTTGCCTTTGTGGCGATCTGCTTTGCGGCAATCGGCTTCAAGTCGGCATCGTCGCTGTTCTGGCCGATTCCCCAGGGCTACCTGGATGTGCGTATCGCCGCCGCCGTGATCGCGTTGATCAACTCTATCGGCAACCTGGGCGGTTTTGTTGCACCCACCACGTTCGGCTTCCTGGAACAGACCACCGGCTCGATCCAGGGCGGCCTCTATGGCCTGGCCGGCACGTCGGTGCTCGCCGCAATCCTGGTGTTTTTCGCCAAGACCGCGCCCTCTGCCGCGCTGGCTTCACCGAGCGCCGTGCCCACCCGCGCCGCCCTCAGCAAACCTCTTTAAGACTATTCAGGAACTTGCCATGACTACGCCCGTCGTTACTCACTTCCAGGTCATCCCCGTCGCCGGCCACGACAGCATGTTGCTCAACCTCAGCGGCGCCCACGGCCCGTACTTCACACGCAATATCGTCATCCTCAAGGACAGTTCCGGCAACACCGGCGTGGGTGAAGTGCCCGGTGGCGAACGCATCCGCGAAACCCTGGAAGACGCCCGCAGCCTGGTGATCGGCCAACCCATCGGCCAGTACCAGCGCATCCTCAACCAGATGCGCAGCACTTTTGCCTCCCGCGACGCGGCGGGTCGTGGTTTGCAGACCTTTGACCTGCGCATCACCATCCATGCCGTCACCGCCATGGAAGCGGCGCTGCTCGACCTGCTGGGCCAATTCCTCGAAGTCCCGGTGGCCGCCTTGCTCGGTGAAGGGCAGCAACGCGACGCGGTAAAAATGCTCGGCTATCTGTTTTATGTCGGCGACCGCAGTGCCACAGACCTGGCCTACCGCAACGAAGCCGACAGCAACGATGAGTGGTTCCGCCTGCGCCACGAAACCGCCCTGACGGCCGACGCCGTGGTGCGCCTGGCCGAAGCCGCCAAAGCCAAGTACGGTTTCAATGACTTCAAGCTCAAGGGAGGCGTACTGAGCGGCGACGAAGAAATCGAAGCCGTCACCGCCCTGGCCGAACGCTTCCCGGATGCGCGCATCACCCTCGACCCGAACGGCGCCTGGTCATTGAAAGAAGCCATCCGCCTGTGCCGCGACCAGCACCACGTGCTCGCCTACGCCGAAGACCCCTGCGGTGCCGAAAACGGCTACTCGGGCCGCGAAGTCATGGCTGAATTCCGCCGTGCCACCGGCCTGAAAACCGCCACCAACATGATCGCCACCGACTGGCGCGAAATGGGCCACGCGATCCAGCTGCAATCCGTCGACATCCCCCTCGCCGACCCACACTTCTGGACGATGCAGGGCTCGGTACGCGTTGCGCAGATGTGCCATGAATGGGGTCTGACCTGGGGCTCGCACTCCAACAACCACTTCGACATTTCCCTGGCGATGTTCACCCAGGTCGCCGCCGCAGCACCGGGCGACATCACCGCCATCGACACCCACTGGATCTGGCAGGACGGCCAGCACCTGACCAAGGCGCCGCTGAAAATCGAAGGGGGTTATGTAAAAGTGCCGAGCAAGCCTGGCCTGGGGGTGGAGATCGACATGGACGCGGTCGCCAAGGCCCATGAGGTGTACAAAGGCATGGGGCTTGGCGCGCGGGATGACAGCGTGGCGATGCAGTTTTTGATTCCGGGGTGGCGCTTCAACAACAAGCAGCCGTGCCTGGTGCGCTGATTCAGATTTTTGTAGGGGCGGGCTTGCTCGCTCCTGCAATCGGCCGCACAGTCAGCTCAACCCCTAGCGCCAGCATCAGCTTCTGGATCGTTTCATAGCGCGTCTTCGAGCCACCCTTCAGGGTTTTGTAAAGGCTCTCCCGATTCACCCCAGCCGCTTCCGCCACTTTGTTCACTCCTTGGGCCTTGGCAACCTCGGCGAGCGCCTTCATCAGTACCTGCGGGTCTTGAGACTTCATGCTTTGCGCCAGATACGCACTGATGGTTTCCGGGCTGTCGAGGAAGCGCGACGCTTCATAGACGCGGGTGCCGGACGTATCCAGATCGAGGATCGGCATGTCCTCGGGTTTGAATTTCGATTCGCTCATTTCATCTACCTCTCAGGGCATCAAGAATCTCTTTAGCCCGCTTGATTCCTCTTTTCTGGTCGGTTTTATCGCTCCCCCACAACATCAGGTAGGCAGTGACTCCCGTACGCACGAAATACATCCTGTAGCCGGGCCCGACAAACACACGCATCTCACTCAGGCCGTCACCTACGGATTCACAATCCCCAAAATTGTTTTCCTCCGCCCGGTCCAAGCGAGCAAGAATCGCCGTTTTCCCCCAAATATCCCGCATACCGTCGAGCCATGTATCAAACTCCGGCGTCCTGCCGATTGAATTAGTCACAGTATCACTTGTAGCCTACTGGCTACTCCTTGTCGATGCCAGTGGAATTTTGTTTCCGGTGAGCGCCGGAGTAAAAAATCCTAGTTCAGCACCTGTACAAACAGCCCGTGGATACTGTGAGCGCTTATTTCCCCCGCGTTTAAAGCACCCGATCAAACAACGGCGCCACGTCATACCGCTGTTTCAACATCTGTGCATCCACCAAAAAATCCGCCGTGGCCTGGGCCTCACTGATGATCGTCGGCGAAATCGGCAGCACCTTGATCGCGTCGCGCTTGAACCACACCTTGGCGATTTCCGGTGCCGACTGGTTGGCCTTGGACCAGGCTTCGGCGTATTCATCAACGTGGGTGTTGCTCCACACCCGGGCGCGGGTCAGGCGGGCGATGAAGTCCTTGATGATCGCGCTTTTCTGCGCCAGGGCCGGCTCGTAGGCGACGATGTACGTCGGTGCGCTCATCAGGCCCTTGGCGTTGCGGATCAGGGTGCTGCCTTCTTTTTCCTGCAGCGACACGTAGGGTTCCCAGGTGCCGAAGGCGTCGATGTCGCCCTGGGTCAGCGCCAGGCTGGCCTCGGCCGGCAGCAGGAATTTAAAGTGAACGCTGCTGCGCGGCACTCCGGCTTCATCCAGCGCCTTGTACGCCAACTGCTGGCTCCATGAGCCGTTCCAGATGGCGACGGTCTTGCCCTTGAGGTCGGCCACCGACTGAATGCCCTTGCGCGCCACGATGCCCACGCCGTCGAGGCTGGTCTGGGTGCTGGCGACCACTTTGACCGGCGCGCCATTGGCGGCCAGGCTGATCACCGGGGTATCGCCGACGATGCCCACATCCAGCGCACCGCTGGCCACGGCCGAGGCCACCGGGGAACCGGTGTTGAAGCGTTTGAAGTCGATTTTGTAAGGCAGGTCTTTCAGCTCGCCCGACAGCTCCAGCACGATACGGTTGGAGAAGAACTGGTCACCCACAGTGAGGGTCAGCGGTTCGGCGGCGCTGGCCGACGGGCCGTATAGAGCAAGAGAGGCCAGGCCCAACAAGGACAGCAGTGTTCGACGGTTGATCATGGAAAATCCCACAGGGTTGGAGGGTTGGTTCAACCATCTGTGGGCGTGCAGTCTGGTCGTTTATCGTAGAAGCTAACGCAATAAAAGCGCGGGGTTTAATACTGTTGGGCACTATCGATAGAACCGTCGTACAGGTCGCTAGCTGCTTTTCGTATTAAAAACTTCGCCGCGCCTGAGTTAGGGTGAGCTCACCAGACTACTGGACCCCAGCACCTGAACCATTTTCTGCAAGGTCCATTGCATGTCGATTCCCGCTTTGAACATCTGGGGCGCACCGCCCACTGCCCGTTACGAACAACTGGCCGCACCGTTTCGCCCGCTCTTTGCGCAGATTCTCGCGCAGGCGGCGGTGGCGGATCAGACACGTGGCAGCCTCGCCACCGTGATCCAGCAACTGAACGCCTTGGGCCTGCCGCGCTGGCGCCTGCCGGCCAGTTATGGCGGCCAGGATGCAACGTTGGTCGAGTTGCTGGCGCTGCTCACAGAGCTGTCCGCCGCCGACTCCAACATCACCCAGGCCCTGCGCGGGCACTTCGGTTTCTGCGAGGACGTACTCAGCGCCAAGGACTTGGATTGGCGCGCCAAATGGCTGGACCGGCTCGGCCAGGGCGCCCTGCTCTCCCCCGGCAGCACCGAAGTCGGCAACCAGACCCGTGGCGATTTCGAAACCCGCCTGCACCGTGACGAAGCCGGCGCCTTGCGCATCAGCGGCAGAAAGTTCTACACCACCGGCGCGCTCTACAGCGACTTGATCAACACCATCGCGACGGGCGAAGACGGCACGATCTACAGCGTAGTCGTCGACCTCAAGGCGCCCGGCGTGCAGATCGTCGATGACTGGAACGGCTTCGGCCAACGCCTCACCGCCAGCGGCACCTGCATCTTCGACAACGCGCCCGTGGTGGACGACGAGGTACGCCTCACCCAACAGCGCTTTGGCCACGGCCAGTCGTTCTTCCAGCTCTACCACCTCAGCACCCTCGCCGGCATCGCCCGCCGCGCCGCCCTCAGTGGTGCCGAGGAACTCAGCCAGCGCGCGCGTACCTTCACCACCGGCAATGCCGACACTGCCGGCCAGGACGTGCAACTGCTGCAAGTGATCGGTGAAGTCGCCAGCCAGGCCTACGCTGCGCAAGCCATCGCCCAGCAAGCGGCGCAACGGCTGGAGCACACCGCGCGCTATGTGATCGCCCATGACCAGCCGTTGCACGATGACAATCCGCAGGTTGCGCTGGCTGAATTGGAAGTGTGCCTGGCAGTGAACCCGGTGGTGGATGCGACACTCGCGGCCACCACGGCGCTGTTCGATGCACTGGGCGCCAGTGCCACCGCCAGCAACAAGGCGCTGGACCGGCTGTGGCGAAACGCGCGAACCCTGGCGAACCACAACCCGCGCGTGTACAAATCGCGGATTGTGGGGAATTACCTGGTGAATGGGATAATGCCGCCTGCGCAGTGGCGGGTAGGTGTGGCGAAGGATCAGTAATCCCAGAATGCAGCCACCCAGCGAAACACATCCCCCTTCACCACCACCCGCCCCACGGACGGAAACGGCAGGTGGGTAGCCACGAACAACTCACCGCTCGCCGCCGCTTCGTTCATCAACCGCACGCGAACACGTACCGACTCTTCGGGGTCGTGTTCAAAGCCGTTATGCCAATCCGGGTGTTCGAAGGCGACTGGAAAAAGCGCATCACCGGCAAAGGTCAGGCGTTCGCCGCCAGAGTTCACGTACACCACGCTGTGCCCCGGCGTGTGGCCGCCGGTGAGCTTGGCGACGACACCCGGCGCAACTTCCTGTTCATCGTCGAAGGTGTGCAGATTGTCCTTGTACAACGCCATGAATTGCTGGGCCGTGGCGCGGAGTACATCCGGCACCGGCGCCGGCATGTCGGTGTAGGTGAAGTCCGGCGAAGTCCAGAAATCGACCTCGATGGCCGCCACATGGATGCGCACGTCTGCACGCAGCTTGCGCCTCACCTCGTCCACCAGCAGGCCGCCGATGTGGTCCATGTGCATATGGGTGATCACGATATCGGTCACCGAGGACAACGGGATACCGGCCGCTTCCAGGCGCTTGGGAAACTGCCCGGCCCGTGGGAAACCGGGAAATTGCCCGCCCAGGCCGGCGTCGACCAGAATCACCTGCTCGCCACTGCGCACCACCAGCACATTCAGTGCCCAGTCGAACGCGTCCGGGCCGAGGAACATTTCCTTGAACCACGCCGCGCGGGCGGTCGGGTCGGCGTTGGTGGACATAGTCTGGGTCGGCAGCGGCAGCACGCCGTCACTGATCACCAGCACATCAATTTCACCGACGCGCACTGCGTAGCGCGACGGCACCAGTTCTTCGCTCGGAGCTTTCAGTAGGGTTGTCATGGTCGCTCTCCTGTTGTTTGAAGGCGAATGTCTCGCCTGCAAAACAGTGTGCGACGGGGCTACAACGCTCGGAATCCTACCTGGGTATGGGCCGTGTATACCTTAGTTTGCAGGCTGGCTCACAAACCCCAGCACCCGCGCCAGCATCCGGTCACAGGCCTGCAACTGCGCCACGCTGATGAACTCGTCCGGCTTGTGCCCCTGTTCCATGCTGCCCGGCCCGCACACCACCGTGGGAATGCCGGCCTGGTCGAACAGCCCACCTTCAGTGCCAAAAGCCACGGTGCCGAATTCCCTTGAGCCGCAGAACTGCGCCACCCACTCGGCGGCCTGACTTTCCAGCGACGTGGCCAAACCGGGATAGCTGGACAACTCGCTGAGACTGATCGCCGATTGCCCACTCACCGCCCGCATCGCCGGCAGCAGGGTTTGCTCGGCGTATGCCTGTAATTGCCGGGCAACCTGCCAGGGATCCTGGGCCGGCAAGGAGCGCACTTCGAAGTCGAAACTGCAGTCCTGCGGGACGATGTTCAGTGCCTTGCCGCCGTTGATCAAGCCGGTCTGCACCGTGGAAAATGCCGGATCGAAACGCTGATCCAGAAGCTGCGGCGCCTTGAGCGCTTCGCCGAGCCGCACCAGTTCGCTGACCAAGCGCGCGGCGTATTCAATGGCATTCACCCCCGCCGGCGCATAGGCCGAATGGCACGCCGCGCCGTGCACATGGCAACGCATCGCCAGCTTGCCCTTGTGGCCGAGCACCGGCTTGAGTTCGGTGGGTTCGCCAATCACGCACAACAAGGGCTTGACCGGCTGATCATGGAATCGCTCGATCAGCGAACGCACACCCAGGCAACCGACTTCTTCGTCATACGACAGCGCAATGTGCACCGGCATGTGCAGCGAAGCCTTCGCCAGGGCCGGCACACACGCCAGCACACAGGCGATATAACCCTTCATGTCCGCTGTGCCACGGCCGTACAACTTGCCGTCTTGCTCGGTAAGGTCAAACGGCGCCACGCTCCAGCGCTGCCCATCCACCGGCACCACGTCGGTATGCCCCGACAACACAATGCCGGGCACGTCTGCCGGGCCGATGGTCGCGAGCAGATTGGCCTTGCTCTTGTGTTCGTTGTACACCAGCTCGCAGGCCACGCCGTGGTCCTGCAAATACGTGCGCACAAAGTCGATCAAGGCCAGGTTGGATTCGCGGCTGGTGGTGTCAAAACGCACCAGTTGCGCCAGCAGGTCGCGACTGTTCATCGGTCGTCTCCCGGCACGGCGTAGCCGGGTGCGACCTGTGGGTTGATGGCGCGATCGATATAGGCCTGCAACTGCCCGCGATAAGCCTGCCAGAGCTGGTCGAGGGCGCCGATGGGGTCTTCATCCGCCCAGTCCACGCGCAGGTTGACGATGGGCCACAAGAGGTCATCCACCAACACCAGCGCCGCCGAATGCACCGGCCCCGCTTCACCACCGCCTGCCACACCGGCGTGCATCGCTGCCAGCAGGCGGTCGGCCAGAGGCCCGGAGGCCTTTTCGAAAGCCGCCACCATGGCGTCGATCACAGCAGGTTGGGCGAGCATATTCCCCGCCGCCACACACTGCTCGCCACTCACCGCATGGTGGATGCCCAGGGTCTGCGCGCCACTGAAATGCGCGGTGCGGCCTTGGCTATCAATCACCGTGACCTGGCGGTACTCACTGTGATCCTGCCCAGCCAACGCGGCCAGCGCCTCACTCGGCGCCACCCCCTGTTCCAACAGGTCCAGCACCTGCGGCCCCAGGCTCGGCAAGGTGATGTTCTGCGACGCCACCGCCCCCACGCCGGGCCGCAGCCACGGGCAACGCGCGCCCACGGCAATGCTCGATGAGCTGATGGCGATGCCCAACTGGCCTGTCTCGGCGCAGCGGGCGACAACGGAAAACGTCATGTGGAGTCCTCAGTCGAGCACAGAAGGGTCTGCGTCGATCATCAACTGCTTCATTTCTTCAAAGTGCTGGCGCGAGAAATCGGCAATACCTTCCCAGCCGCGCGCGGTTTTTTCCGCCACGTCATCGGACAACACCCGCAACGGCTGCCCGGTGGACCAGGCGGTGACGAGGATCTGGCAGGCGCGCTCCAGGGTCCAGATATCGTCAAACGCTTCACCGATGGAACCGGCCGTGACCATCACGCCGTGGTTGCCCATCAGCAACCGGCTTTTGCCATCCAGCAACCCGGCCAGGCGCGCGCCTTCGGCCTCGGTGTCGGCCATGCCGCCGTAGAGTTCGTCCACCGCCACGCGGTTGAAATAGCGCGCGGTGTTTTGGTCGATCGGCGGGATATGCGGCTTGGCCAGGCATGCCACAGCGGTGGTGTAGACCGGGTGCAAATGCAGCACCGCACGGGTCTGCGGCAGCAGCCGATGAATTTGCCCGTGGATCGACCAGGCGGTGGCGTCCACGTTCGGGTGATCGGCACAGGAGGCATCATCCGCGTTCAACAGCAGCAGGTCGCTGGCGCGAATGCGCGAGAAGTGCTTCCACTTCGGGTTGAGCAAAAACTGTTTGCCATCGGCCGACACGGCAGCGCTGAAGTGGTTGGCCACCGCCTCATGCATGCCCAGGTGGGCGATGATGCGAAAGGTCGCCGCCAGGTCAATGCGCGTCTGTTCTTCGTGGGATAACGCCATGAATCGGTCTCCGCAGGGCGCGGCCGCACGCGAATGCGGCACGCGCTGATAGGTTTATTTCGGCATCAGTGCCGCGATGTCGGCATCGGTGGGTGCCTGGAAGTTGTACTTCTTGAGCAAGGCGGCGTATTCCGGCGTGGCGCGGTATTTTTCCAGGCCTTCAAGCAAGGCCTTCTTCACCGTGTCATTGCCCTTCTTCACGCCGAAGCCGTTCAGCACCGGGTAGATCAGGGTGTCGGAGGAAATCACCACGCGGCTGCCGAGTTTGTCGATTACGCCACGGGCCACGGCGGCGTCGGTGATCTGCGCTTCAACCGCGTGAGCCAGCAGGGCCTGGGTGGTTTGCGGGTCGGTGCTGTATTCGCTGATCTGGATCGGCTTCAGGCCCTTGGCCACGCAGTACTCGGTGGACAGTTTGTTCATTTGCGCCAGCCACGACGTGGCGCCCATCGAGCCGATCTTGTGGCCGCAGAACTCTTCCGGGGTCTTGGGCTGGAAGCTGCTGTCCTTGAGGGTGAGGATCGACTCGCCGCTCTTGAGGTAAGGGATCATGTCGATGACCTTGACCCGCTCCGCCGTGATGTACATCGACGAATTGGTCACATCGAAACGCCCGGCTTGCAAGCCGGTGATCAGGTTGGGGAAACGCGTGTCGAGGGTCTCGACCTTGCGGCCCATGACCTTGCCCAGGCCGTCCATGAACTCGATGTCAAAGCCTGCGGGTTTGTTGTTATCCATGTACTCATAGGGGAAGAACGTCACGTCGGAACCGGCGATGATCTTGCCGTCCTGCTGGAATGCCGAAGCCGCCAACGAAGTCATCGCAACCGCTGCGCCCAGCAGGCACACGGCAAGGGGACGAACACTTTTACGAAACGCTGTCATGGTGATTACCTACAAGGTTTTAGGGGATTAGGCAGTGGCTGAGTCTTGTCCGGCCTGTTGCACGAAGAACGAAGCGCCACGGGGCTTTTGCGGCCAGCGCATGTGGTTGTTCGTGGAACGCACCAAGCCACTTTCTTCACCGGCCACCAGCAGGCCGGCATGTGCGCTGGGCAGCGGGTTTTCGCCGAATGGCAGCGCGTCTTCAGCGGCATATACGCTGATGAAAAGGGTGCGCGGCAGTTCGGTCTCGTTAGGGCTGGAAGCATGCAAAAGGCGGGTGTGCATGAAGCACACGGAGCCCGCGGGGCCGTAGCACGCCACCGGTTGCTGGCAGTGCTCTTCGACGACAGCGTCGTCCACCGAGCCGGTAAAACGCTGGTGTTGCCAGTGTGACCACAGCGGGCCTTTGTGGCTGCCGGGGATCACGTTCAGCGGGCCGTTTTCCGGGGTCACTTCGCTGACCATCAGCAAGGCGGTGACGATGTCGTCGTTGCTGTGGGGCGTGAACAGGAAGTCCTGGTGCCACTTCACCTGGGTCGCCGTATGGGGCAGTTTCGAGTTGATCTTGCTGTGGTGAAAACGCGCGCCGTGGGCGCCGATCAACTGCGCGGAAATCGCCGCCATGCGTGAGTGCAACGCTACGCGCTCATAGGCCGCTGAAATCTCGGTGGGCGAACTCACCCGGCGTAGCGACGGGTGATCGGCGCGGTGATCGCCCTCCAGGTCAAACCGCTCGCGGCCATCGACGGTGGCGCCCCAACCCTGCGCATGGCTGCGGCTTTCTTCGACCCACTGGTCGAAATCGTGCTGCAACGCGGCCACTTCTTCCGGCGACAACACGCCTTCGACCACCAAAAAACCGTCACGCTGGAATTGTTCGATGTGCGCTTGCTCAATCATTGTGTTTTTCCTGAACGTTGAGGGGGTCACGCCAGCGAGACGTCCTTGAGGAACGCCTCCACGCGTGGGTTGTGGCCGCTGCGCAAGGCGCCCGGCGTGTCGTCGCAGACCACGCGGCCCTTCTCCATGAACACGATGCGGTCGGACACCTTGAAGGCGAAGTTCATCTCGTGGGTGACAATCACCATGGTGATGCCCTCCTCGGCCAGGGCTTCGATGACTTGCAGCACTTCGTTGACTTTCTCTGGGTCGAGGGCCGAAGTCGGCTCGTCGAACAGCATGATCTGCGGGCGCATCATCAAGGCGCGGGCGATGGCCACGCGTTGTTGTTGGCCGCCGGACAGCTGGTGCGGGTATTTCCAGGCATGGTCGAGCATGCCGACCTTGTGCAGCAGTGCGTAGGCCTGTTGCTTGAGCTCGGAAGTCGCGCCCAGCCGATGGTATTTCGGCGCCATCAGCAGGTTGTCGAGCACGCTCAAATGCGGGAACAGGTTGAAGCTCTGGAACACCATGCCGATGTTCAGGCGATGCTCGGCGTGCTCGATGTACTGGGGCTTCTGCGCACCGACTTTGTTCAGGTGAATGAACGGCTGGCCGTTGATCCTGATCTCGCCGTTGTCCAGTTGCTCAAGGCCATTGAGCAGGCGGATCAGCGTGGTTTTGCCAGAGCCGGAAGGGCCGATCACCGACACCACTTCGCCGGGCTGGATCTGCAGGTTGACCGAGCCCAGCACCTCGATATCGTTGTAGGCCTTGTGCAGCCGCGCGGCCTGCAACGCAGGTTCGCCATTGGTGGCCGGGCGCGCCAAGGCGGTGCGCTGTTGGGTGGCCAGGGCCAGCACCGCCGCATCGGGAACACGGGACACGTTGCGCTGATTGACGTCGAGAAAGCGCTCCAGGCGTTTGAGCAGGAAGTCGAACACCGTGACGATAAACACGTAGAAGAACGCCACCGCCGCCATGGTCTCGATCACCAGGAAGTTCTGCGAATACAGGCGCTGGCCGACCATCAGGATCTCGGTCAGCGAGATCACCGACACCAACGAGGTGAGCTTGACGATGGAGATGTATTCGTTGGCCAGCGACGGCAACGCCACCCGTAATGCCTGGGGAATCACTACGCGCCATTGGGTGCCGAAGAACTTCAGGCCCAGTGCCCGTGCCGCTTCACCCTGGCCCTTGGGGATCGACAGCAGGCCACCGCGATGGATCTCGGCCACGTAGGCGGTCTCGCAGATCACCAGCGCCAGCAGGCCGGACCAGAACGGGTCGGCCAGGATCGCCGAGGTGCTGGGCAACGCTTGCGGCAGGTTGTAGATAAAGATCAGCAGCACCAGCAGCGGCAGGCTGCGGAACAGCCAGATATAGCCGCGCGCCGGCACGCTGAGCAGGCCGTGCCTGGATTGCTTGGCCAGCGCCAGCAGAAAGCCCAGGCCGATGCTCAAGACCCAGGTCAGGGTGCTGAGCTTGATCACCGTCCACGTCGCACGCCAGAACTCGGCATCGCCCAGCAAACCAAACATGTAATTCCAGTCGAATGTCATCGTCGCTGTGCCCTGAGAAGTTGATCTACATCGATGGGTTCAGAGTCGTGGGGGGAGGTGGTCAGGGTCAATTCGTAAAAGCCGGGGCACTGGGTAGGCAGAACCTATGCAGCTCAAAACGGTGCACGCCGGAATGGGTGGCACATTGCGCGCGACATTTCAGTGCAAAACAGGCTTGCCGCTTGTGTGTAGGAGCGAGCTTGCTCGCGAGAAACCCAACGTCGCCGCGTCGTTTCAGGTTTCCCGCGTTATCGTTAACGACCTTCGCGAGCAAGCTCGCTCCTACAATCGCGCACCGCATGCGGATCAAAAAAGCTCGGCGACGCCATGCCGGGGATGTACTGGTCGGACACAAACATGCGGCAACGCTCGGCAAACGCCGACACCACCCGCGACGGCTGGGTGTTGCAGGCCGTGGCGTAGCCCAGGCGCATCGGGCGGTGGGCGCCGGCCAGGCGCAGGCGGATCACGCGCTTGCCGTCCTGGGACAGGTTCGATTTGGGCCGTGCATTCGCGAAGGAATAGCCGATGCCGTTGCCCACCATGGCACGCACCGTTTCGAGGTTGGTGGAGCGCATGATGATGTTCGGCGTGGTGCCGGCCTGGATAAACAGGCTGAGGAAATAGTCGCGGCTCCACGGTGTGTCGAGCAGCACCACCGGGTAAGCCTCAAGGTCTTGCATGCTGACGGCCGGCGAGTTCGCCAGCGGGTGATACTCGCCGACCATGACATAAGGCGGCAGCTGCGCCAGGGGCTGGAAGTCGATGTCCGGGCTGGTCACCAGGTCGTAGGTCAGGGCGATATCCAGCTCGCCACTGCGCAGTTTTTCCAGCAACTCTTCGTGGTTGCCTTCGGCTTGCGTCAGCCGCACGCCGGGAAACGCGCGGCCGAAACCAAACACCAATTCCGGCGTGATCATCGGCGCCAGCGACGCCAGGCAGCCGACCCGCAGCGGCCCGCGCACGCTGTTCAAGGACTCCGAGGCGATGGTGTAGAGGTTGGTCATCTGTTCCAGGATCAGCTTGGCTTCCTGCATCACCAGGCGCCCCACCGCCGTGAGGGAAATGCCCTGGGCGTGGTGGCGGATAAACAGTTGGATGCCCAGCTCGGCCTCCATATGGGTGATCGCCGCCGAGATCGAAGGCGACGACACGTGGATGCGTTCAGCGGCCGCACTGATGCTGCCCGCCTCTCCCGACGCAACGAAATACTCCAGTTGACGCTGAGTAATACGACTGAGCATCACGCCTGCCCCTCAACAATGACTGTACCGGGAGCGTTGCAGGGTTCGTGCCGGGTCAGGCGCCAGGCGATGAGTTGCACGGGCTTCGGTTTTTCCTAAGCACTACCCCGCGCAAATGCTGGTTTCGTTGCAACCGGGGCGATGTGAAGCTGGCTGCATCCCGTGTCCCATGAGTTGCCGTTATGCCGACCCACACTCGCATCCGCATGTTCAACACCCAACAGACCTACCCCAACCAGGCGCTGGACAACGACCTGTGCCAGGCCGTGCGCGCGGGCAACACCATTTATGTGCGCGGCCAGATCGGCACTGATTTTGAGGGCAACCTCATTGGCCTCGGCGACCCGCGTGCGCAAGCCGAACAGGCGATGAAAAACGTCAAGCAACTGCTGGAAGAGGCGGGTTCTGATCTGTCGCACATCGTGAAGACCACCACCTACCTGATCGACCCGCGCTACCGCGAGCCGGTGTACCAGGAAGTCGGCAAGTGGCTCAGAGGCGTATTCCCGATCTCGACCGGGCTGGTGATCTCGGGCTTGGGGCAGCCGGAGTGGTTGATGGAAATCGACGTGATTGCGGTTGTGCCGGATGACTGGCAGCCCTGAACAACCTGGAGTACGCCATGACCCACTCTGTGTTTTTCCTCAACGGGCCCAACGCCAACCTCTACGGCCTGGACAAAGCCGGCACCTATGGCAGCGAGAGTTTTGCCAGCATCGAAGCCCGTTGCCAAGACCTCGCCGCGACCCTGGGCCTGACCCTGGACTTTCGCCAGAGCAACCATGAAGGCGTGCTGGTGGACTGGATTCAAGAGGCACGCTTGAACGCCGACGCCATCGTGATCAACGCCGCCGGGCTCAGCTACAGCTCGGTGCCGATCCTGGATGCGCTGCTGGCCTTCGACGGCCCGATCATCGAAGCGCACATGAGCAATATCTGGAAGCGCGAAAGCTTTCGGCACCACTCCTATGTATCCAAGGCCGCCACCGGTGTGATCGCCGGGCTGGGAGCGCTGGGTTACCAACTGGCACTCACGGCCGTGGCCGAATTGCTGGACCAAACCGCCTAATGACTGTGCAGGAACCGCCTATGTCCGTCGAAAAAATCAACACCCTGGTCGTCGGCGCAGGCCAGGCCGGCGTCGCCATGAGCGAACACCTGTCGCTGATGGGCGTGCCGCATATCGTGCTGGAACGCCACCGCATCGCCGAACGCTGGCGTTCGGAGCGCTGGGACTCCCTGGTCGCCAACGGCCCGGCCTGGCATGACCGGTTTCCCGGCCTCACATTCGAAGGCATTTCGCCGGAAGCCTTTCCTCCCAAGGAACGCATGGCCGACTACTTCGAAGCCTACGTGGAAAAGTTGCAGGCCCCCGTGCGCACCGGCGTCGAGGTGCAACAGGTAGAGCGTCATGTGGGGCGACCCGGCTTCAAGGTGACCACATCGGACGGCGTGATCGAAGCCACCAATGTGGTCGCCGCCACCGGCCCGTTCCAGCGCCCTTCCATCCCAAACATCGTCCCGACCACCGCGCCGCTGCATCAACTGCACTCTTGCACCTACAAGAACCCTGGCCAACTCCCCGAGGGCGCCGTGCTGGTCGTCGGCGCTGGCGCCTCCGGCTCGCAAATCGCCGAAGAACTGCAAAAGGCCGGCAAGACCGTGTACCTCTCGGTGGGCGAACACTACCGCCCTCCCCGCGCCTATCGCGGCCGTGACTACTGCTGGTGGCTGGGTGCATTGGGCCTGTGGGATGAAGTCAAAATCCAGCCGAAGAAAAAACACGTGGCCTTTGCGGTCAGCGGTTACGAAGGCGGCAAGACCGTCGACTTCCGCCGCCTGGCACACCAAGGGATTCATCTGGTGGGCGTCACCGAGGATTGGAAAGACGGTGTCATGACCTTCCAACCCGGCTTGGCCGAGAACGTGGCTGAAGGGGATCGCGCCTACTTTGATGTGCTGCGCGATGCAGATGCCTATATCGAGGCGAACGGGTTGCCGTTTCCCCCGGAGCCGCAAGCCTGGGAGTTGTTGCCAGACCCTGAGTGCCTGGTGAATCCGATGTTGAGCCTGGACCTGGCTGAAGCAGGCGTGACCACGATTCTCTGGGCCACTGGCTTTACGTTCGATTTCAGTTGGTTGAAGGTCGATGCATTCGATGAGAAAGGCGAGCCGTTCCACAAGCGCGGGATCTCCGCGCAGAGCGGAATTTACTTCCTGGGCCTGCCGAATTTGGTGAACCGCGCATCGTCGTTTATCTATGGGGTTTGGCACGATGCGAAGTACGTGGCGGACCATATCGTGTTGCAGAATGAGTACATGGCGTACGAAAAGCGCTGATCCCCCATAACTACGAAGCCGTTTCTTCGGTTAACGCCCTGTTTGTGTCAACATTGCGCACTGCGCCACTGCCCTTCCAAAGCTGCGCTATGCCCGGCTTCAATGGCCAATGGATTTACCTGGGAAACACCTCAAGGACGTCTCGATGCGAATCACCCTTTCTCTGCTTACGCTGGCCGTGGTCGGCAGCCTCCTCAACGGCTGTGCATCGACCTCGACGCCTCAGACCCGTTATTTGAGTTCTGCGCAAAGTGTGGTCTCTGATCGAGCGGATATGGACTTCAAGGATGGCAACGTCTATTTCAAAGTGCCTCACAACGTGTCTTCCGCTACACAGTTCAGCGAAAGCCTGAACACCTGTGTTCAATTTCAGGTCGCTACTTACCAAAAGAATGGCCAGGGTGTGCAGGTCTTTCGCTCCCTGGGCTACACCGAAGCGCAAATCATCAATCAGGGCAGCCGCCTGTGCATGGAAAGCAAAGGCTGGGCGCTCTACACAGTGGTCAACAACCAGGTGCAACACGTTGACCGCAGTGAGCGGGTTTATGCCGCCATGTCCGAGCGAGAGCTCGAACTCGCCCGCGACCTGCTTGTCGGTCAACGTGCGTGGTACCTCCAATATGCACCGCAGGTCCTGGCCGTTGGGGATTTAGGGAAATAAGTGACGGGTCCAGGAGACAACAACGTGGCAACAGAAAAAACCCGGAAAGTGTTTTGGTATTGCGCGTGGGGATTGCTGTTCGCGGGTTTGGCCGGCGTGCTGATAAAACAGGCCTTCGAAGAGACACCCGAGCCCAGCAAACCCAGCTACCTCAGCGACCTGATCATCCTGACCGCGCGAACGACGCCGCGTGATCGAATGGTCAACGAGGACATAAGGTTCGACCGGGCGGAAGCGGCCAACAGCCACGCGATAAGGTTCTATTACACGTTGGTCAATTACGATACCCAGCCTGATAGCTTTGACCTGGACGCGACATTCTCAGACATCACCCAGGCAGTTTGCGCCGCGCAGATGCCAAAAGACTCGTCGATCCTCACACTGGGCGGCACCTTCATTTACATTTTTGGCAGTAAAAACGAAAAAGAAGTGGGGCGGTTCGAAATCGACAAGCAGACCTGTGCTGGCTGACCGTGAAGGGGACGGATTGATTCGTCCCCTTCATTGTTATGCCGTTGCGCTGCCTTAACCGCGCTTCGGCAACTTCCAGTTCGGCCGGATAAAGTGGCAGGTATACCCGTTGGGAATTCGCTCCAGATAATCCTGGTGCTCCGGCTCCGCCTCCCAAAACGGCCCCGCCGGCTCAATCTCCGTCACCACCCGGCCCGGCCATAATTTCGAAGCATCCACATCCGCTGCCGTGTCCTCGGCTACATCCCGTTGCTGCTCACTCAGGTAATAGATCGCCGAGCGATAACTCGGCCCAAGATCATTGCCCTGTCGGTTCGCTGTGCTCGGGTCATGGATCTGGAAGAAGAACTCCAAAATCTGCCGATAACTGATTACCGCGGGGTCAAACACGATCTCGATCGCCTCCGCATGGTTGCCATGGTTGCGGTAAGTGGCATTCGGCACATCGCCACCGGTGTAGCCGACACGGGTGTGCAGCACGCCGGGGTAACGCCGCAACAGGTCTTGCATGCCCCAGAAGCAGCCGCCGGCGAGGATGGCGGTTTCGGTTGGGTTGGTCATGGTCGGTTCTTCCGCGCAATGGATACAGGCAAGTTATGGGGTTGGGTTGGCAAATACCAAGGGTAAAGAGGGGTACCCAGACGATCGGTTTCAGGTGATGATGCGCGACCAAAATCAAGGAAGATAACAACAATGAAAACCGCCTTGCGCGCCCTGCTTGTGTTTTGCCTGACCACGCCCGCCCTCGCGGCCGAAAGCCCTGTCGGCTTCAAGACCACCACCTTGCCCGACGCGCAGACCAGCCGCCCGCTGGAAATGGTGGTCTGGTATCCCGCTGCTGCAACCACCGCAAAACCCCAGTTGATCGCCGACAACGGGGTGTTCATCGGCGCCCTCGCGGTGACAGATGCACCACCGGCTGCCGGTGAGCATCCTTTGGTCGTGCTCTCCCACGGCTACGGCGGTAATTGGGGCAAACAGGTGTGGCTGGCCAGTGCATTGGCGCACAAAGGGTACATCGTGGCGGCGGTCAATCACCCCGGCACCACCACCAAGGACCGTAGCCCGCAGGCCGCCGCTCAGTTATGGAAGCGCCCGGCCGATCTGAGTCGCGCCATTGACGCGGTCCTGGCCCAGCCGAAGCAATTTGGCGCGGTGGCAAAAAATCGCATTGCCGCCGTCGGCCACTCCCTCGGTGGCTGGACCGTGCTTGAGATTGCCGGCGCACGCTTCGATCCCGACTTGTTCACCCAAGCCTGCAACGCACACCCGAAACTCGGCGGCTGCATTGGCTACCATGAGATGAACCCCGCCGGCACACCCGAAGGCAAAGCCCAGTTGGCCGCTGACTTGAGCGACAAACGCGTCACCGCCATTGTGTCCCTGGACCTGGGCCTCGCGCCCGGCTTCACCGACGCCAGTCTGGCCACACTTCCCGTACCGGCGCTGGTGATCGCGGGTGGCGTGCCCACGGAAGATATGGACCCTAACCTGGAGTCCGCCGCATTGGTCAAGCGCCTGCCCAAAGCCTCGACCCAGTACGTGGAGATCGGCGATGCCACGCACTTCACGTTCATGTCGATCTGCAAGCCGGGCGGCATGGAGCTGATTGAAGAAAGCTCGCCGGGCGATGGCATGATTTGCCGGGATGGAGAAGGCGCTCGGCCAAGGGCCGAGATCCAACAACAGGTGGTAGGACTGATGACTGCGTTTTTGCAGCAATCGTTCAGCCATTGATCAACTGAGTCACCCATGGAGCGCAACATGCAAGAAAGCGAAGCGTTGAGAGGGTTACGAGGCTGGCTCGTGCTCATTGTAATAGGCCTGGTCATCTCGATTTCCCGCACGGCCTATAGCCTGCTTGCGGTGCATTACCCGCTTTTTGCGGATGGTACTTTTACCCTGCTGTCGACGCCTGGGATGGAGTTGTACAACCCGTTGTGGGCGCCGATTCTGGTGGCGGAAGCACTGATTAATGTGTTGTTTGTCGCCACCTATGCGTACCTCATTTACCTCTTCATCACCGAGCACTATCTATTCCCCAAGGTTTATATCGCGACGGTGCTTGCGTCGGCGGTGTACATTCCGCTCGATGCCTGGGTGTGCTCATTAGTGTTCGTAGATGAACCCATTTTCGACGCCAACACGACAAAAGAGCTGGCACGGACATTGATTGCCTTGTTCATATGGGTGCCTTACATGCTGGTCTCCAGACGGGTAAAGGCAACGTTTGTCATGCATAAGCCGCAGAGCCCTGACGCGCACACGGCCGTCGGCTCTTGAGTACGCATGGCTAACCCCAAGGACACCGCCTTCGCCTATCAAGCGGTGTATCGCTACCTCGTCGAGCTGATCGAGGCTGGCTCTGCGCAGGGCGAGCAAAAATTGCCCTCCCTGCGCCAGTTGGCGCAGCGCCTAGGCGTGTCGGTGTCGACCACCAAATACGCCTATTCGTTGCTGGAGGATGAGGGACGGATCTACGCACGGCCCAAGCTCGGTTATTTCACGCGGTTGATACCCGCGCCTTTATCGACTCAACGCTCATCCAACCTGCTCGACCAGGTCTTCGCCAACTCCCGCCAACCGGGCATGCTGGCCTTGAGCGCCGACGTCCCGGCCATCCTGCTGTCGCTGGAAAACCCGCTGCTGATGATCGAGCGCGAACTGGCCCGCCACTACCCGCGCGCCCTGACACCGCAGTACCTGCCCTTCGGCGAGCCCGAGTTGCGCGCGGCATTGGCTGAACGCTACACCTGTTCCACGGGCAACTACTGGCAGGCCGATCAGGTGTACATCGGTGCGGACCTGCACAGTGTGCTGGAGCTGGCGCTCAACGCCCTGGACCTGGCGGGCAGCGTGGCGCTCGTAGAGTCGCCGTGTTCGTGGGCGATCCTGCGCCAGTTGCAGGCGGCGAACATCCGTGTGATCGAACTGCACCTGGACCACAACGGTCGATTCGACCTGCTGGCCCTGAATGAACTGCTCGAACATACGCCCGTCCGCCTGGCAGTGCTGTCATCCACCGTGAACATTCCCCACGGCAGCCGCATGCCCGCCGAGGATAAGCAGCAGGTCTGCCGGTGGCTGGCAGAGCGGGCTATCTGGTTGTTCGAAAACGACACGTACGGCGACTTGTATTTCGCGCCCCAACCAGCGCGCTATCGCGACTTTGCCGACCCACAGAAGCTGCTGGTTTTCTCGACCTTCGACAAGGTGATCGGCTCGGAAGCCCCCTATGGTTATGTGCTGTGCCGTGGATGTGGGCCGCAGTTGCAGCGTTTGCTCCTGGAACGGGCGTTTCGCCTCTCACCGATCCGTCAGAAAGCGATCGCCAAGCTGTTCACGTCCAAACGCATCGATGCGCACCTGCACAAGCTGCGGGCCTTGTTGCACGACTGCATGACCCGCATGAAAAACCTGCTGGACGAATACGCGCAGGGTGCCTTTGAGGTGATGACGCCGCAAGGCGGCGCGTGCTTCTGGCTTGCGGCGACGCACCCGGTCGACATGCGCCAGGTGCTCGAACGCTTGCTGGCCGAGCGCATCGTCATCGCCCCCGGTGAACTGTTCAGCCAGCAAGGCAGCTGGAAACAGCACCTGCGCCTGAGCTTCACCCTCGATTGGAGCAAGGATATTGCCCAGGCCGTGGAACAGTTGTCGCACGCGGTTCGTCAGAGCCCGTAGCAGTGCCGCGCCTCTGGGAAGCGGCCGTGGCGCACGTCTTCGGCAAACCGCTCGCAGGCGTCGCGGATCACTGCCCCCACATCCGCGTACTGTTTGACGAAACGCGGCAGGTGTTCACCGCCCAGGCCCAGTACATCTTCAGTGACCAGCACTTGACCGTCGCAGGCCGGTGATGCGCCGATGCCGATGGTGGGCATTTTCGAGTCGAGGGTGATCTGACGGGCCACGCCTTCAGCCACGCCTTCGAGCACCAGGCTGAACGCCCCCGCCTGCAGATTGGCCCGCGCGTCCTCGGCAATCCGCGCGCCGGTTTCGGCGGTGAGGCCCTGGGCCTTGAAGCCGCCCATCACATTGACGAACTGCGGCATCAGCCCCACATGCGCCATGACCGGAATACCCCGCGCCACCAGGAATTCGACAGTGCCGGCCAAGGCCTGGTTGGCCTCCAGCTTCACCGCATCGCAGCCGGTGCGCGCCAGCACCTGGGCGCAATTGCGAAAGGCTTGCTCGTTGGATTCCTGATAACTGCCAAACGGCATGTCGGCAATCACACACGCCAGGCGCGTGCTGTCGACCACGGCGCGGGTGTGGCCGATGATTTCTTCAAGCTGCATGCTCAAGGTCGAAGGCCGGCCATAACCGACCATGGCCGTGGAATCGCCGATCAGGATGAAATCGACCAAGGGGTCGATCAGCTTGGCGATGGCACTGGAGTAAGCCGTCAGAGAGACGATTTTCTGCTGCCCTTTCATGGCAACCAATTGCGGGACGGTCAGGCGTTTGGTGCGGGTGTGGAGGCTCATCGAGTGTCTTCCGTTGTGCGGTGGAGCACCCGATTATTGGCGAAAGGACAGGCGATTCAATGCACAGATCAGCGCTAAAAAGCGACCCAGTAGGCGAAGCTGGTATCATCCCAGGCCTGAACAACCCGGGTAGAACGACATGAACCGCCAGAAAAAACTCCAGCAGCTCTTCAAGGAAAAAGCCAGGAAGGCCAACGCCAAATTGGCGCCGAAGAAAAAGGACAAGTACATCAGCAAAGCGGACCGCGAAAAGCTGGCGGCTGAAGCGGCTCAGGCGCCAGACAGTTCCCCGGAAAGCTGATTCAGCAACCGCTCAATGCCACCTGCGGCCGCTCACCCGCAAAGAAAAACGGTCTCAGACGCACACCCACGCTGTTGCCAATGAACGCCGCCACCAGCCATACCCAGCCATGCAGGCTGCCCGAGGCGATACCGCTGAAGTACGCGCCGATGTTGCAGCCGTACGCCAGGCGCGAACCGTAGCCGAGCAGCAGGCCGCCGATCACCGCTGCCACCAGCGAACGCGCCGGAATCTTCAGGCTGGGGGCGAAACGCCCGGCCAGGCCAGCGGCCAACAGCGCGCCGAGCACGATGCCGATGTCCATCACGCTGGTGATGTCTTCCCACACCGGCGCAGCCAGCGCCTTGGCGTTGCCCGGCATCTGCCAGAACGCCCAACTGGCCACGTCCACACCCAGGCCGCTGGCAACTTTGGCGCCCCACAACGCAA
This sequence comes from Pseudomonas sp. NS1(2017), assembly GCF_002269425.1. Lineage (NCBI taxonomy): Bacteria > Pseudomonadati > Pseudomonadota > Gammaproteobacteria > Pseudomonadales > Pseudomonadaceae > Pseudomonas > Pseudomonas sp. NS1(2017). The sequence goes on along the minus strand of NZ_CP022960.1, from coordinate 4,519,642 downwards.
ACGCCGAGGTAATGCCCCAAGGCCGACCCGCCAGTGCCAGGGTGGCGTAGTTGAGCAAGGCCAGGCCGATGGCGCCCCACACCAATGGCCACGGGCCGCGCAAGAAGCGGCGCAGGCCTTGATGCTCGCTTTTCACACCCTCTTCCAATTGACCATGACGAGCCTTCTCCAGCCGCACGGTCACCACTGCAATGATCGCAAACACCGCCAGGCTCAGGCCCATCGCCGGCACCACGCCGAAGCTCTTGACGATGGACACCGCCGGGAAGGCCGGCAGCGCAAACCACCAGTCCACGTGGTGCGTGGCGATCAGCGAGCCACAGATAAAGAAGAACAACGTCACCAGCATGCGCGCATTGCCGCCGCCCACGGTGAACAGCGTGCCCGACGCACACCCGCCGCCCAATTGCATGCCGATGCCAAAGATGAACGCCCCAAACACCACCGACACCCCGGCCGGCGCCACCAGCCCGACCACCGGCTGCCCGAACAAACTACCCGCCCCCAATGCCGGGAAGAACAGCAGCACCGCGATCGCCAGCATTACCATCTGCGCGCGCAAGCCAGCGCCACGCCGATCATTGATGAACACGCGCCAGGCCGAGGTAAACCCGAAGGCCGCGTGGTAGAGGGTCAAGCCCAGTGCCGCGCCGACCACCAGCAACAGCACCTGGTGCGAGCCGACGCTGTTTTGCAGGAACAAGGCGCCCAGCACCAGGATGATAAAGGCCACCAACGGCGCAATAGGCTTGCGCGCGGGAGCGAGAGGAACAGAGGTGCTCATGGGGTATCTCGGTAGAGTTGAATGGGCGCGAGTATAAACCCAAGCGCTAACCACGATGCGAAGCGAGCCGCTCTTGATCTTGATCTTGCTTTTGATCTCAGGCGCCCCGTCAACCACGCTGGCCGAACGCAGGCTTTGGAGCGTGGGTAACCCGGCAGGACGCCGGGTTAGCCGCGCTGGGCCAAGGATGGCCCATCGCGGCGGCCCACGGATTCAAGCCTGCGTTCGGGCACACCGAGCCTAAGCGAGGTGCCGAGTGGTGGGGCGAAGGCCTTTTGCTTACTTTTGGGTCTTTCCAAAAGTGAGCCGCCGTAAGGGCGGAACCTTAAGTGGCCGTTATCAAAGAAATGGATATGTACCCCGACCAGAAAACTCGAGCGCCTGACACATAGCCTTCGCGGGCAAGCCCGCTCCCACATTTTGATCCGAGCACACCCCATACAACACCGGTCGGCTACCAGGCCGCCGCGCTTTTGATTTTGGGCGCCCCGTCAAACACGCTGGCCGAACGCAGGCTTTGGAGCGTGGGTAACCCGGCAGGACGCCGGGTTAGCCGCGCTGGGCCAAGGATGGCCCATCGCGGCGGCCCACGGATTCAAGCCTGCGTTCGGGCACACCGAGCCTAAGCGAGGTGCCGAGTGGTGGGGCGAAGGCCTTTTGCTTACTTTTGGGCCTTTCCAAAAGTGAGCCGCCGTAAGGGCGGAACCTTAAGTGGCCGTTATCAAAGAAATGGATATGTACCCCGACCAGAAAACTCGAGCGCCTGACACATAGCCTTCGCGGGCAAGCCCGCTCCCACATTTTGATCTGTTTACACCTGATACAGCTCGGTCGACCATCAGCGCAAGCTCCCTAGCAACAGGCCTGGCGCAAGCCTAGAGCACGGAAAGCAAGGTGCCCCCCAGGAACAGCTGATCCAACCAGAACACCTCATGCAACAACACAATCACCCAAAACAACACCTGGTAAGACACCTTGCGCGTCTTGTGCCGGAACACCTGCTGAGCAATCAACGCCCCCGGCCAGCCGCCCGCCAGTTCCACAGCGTGCAGGATATTTTCCGGAGTGCGCCAACTGTCGGTACGCGCCTTGCGTTTGTCGCTCCAGTAGAGGAAAAACGCGATCACGCTGACCAGGCCATAGGCAGCCAGCGGAATCACCGTCTCGCCGCGCTGCCACACCAGCACCGAGCCCAGCAACGGCGCCGCACACAGCAGTACAAAGATCGCCGCCTTCAAGCGCGGCTGCTGGATCATCATGCCTTGGCCGCCGCCCAGTCGATCCAGCCGAACTGCCAGGTCGCCAGGATCAGCAAACCGAACGCAATGCGGTACCAGGCAAACACCGCATAGCTGTGGCTGGCGATGAACTTGAGCAAGCCCTTCACTGCGATCATCGCGAAGATGAACGAGGTCACAAAGCCGATGGCGAACACCGGCAAGTCCGCTGGCTGGAACAAGTCACGGTACTTGTAGCCCGAATACACCGCCGCACCGACCATGGTCGGCATCGCCAGGAAAAACGAGAACTCGGTGGCGGTCTTGCGCGACAGCCCAAATAGCAAGCCACCAATGATGGTCGAGCCGGAACGCGACGTCCCTGGGATCATCGCCAGGCACTGGGCCAGGCCGACCTTGAGCGCATCTTTCCAGGTGATGTCATCGACGGTTTCGGCATGCACTTCATGCTCACGACGCTCGGCCCACAACATGATCACGCCACCCACCACCAGCGCCGTGGCCACGGTGATCGGGTTGAACAGGTAGTGGTGAATCAGGTCGGCGAAAATCACCCCCAGCACCACCGCCGGCAGGAAGGCGATCAGCAGGTTGACGGTAAACCGCTGGGCCTTGCGCTGGGTCGGCAGGCCGCTGACCACTTCGAAAATCTTGCCGCGAAACTCCCACACCACCGCCAGGATCGCGCCCAGCTGGATAATGATGTTGAACGCATTGAAGCGATCGCCGGTAAAGTCGAGCAAGTCGGCGACGATGATCTGGTGGCCGGTGCTGGAAATCGGCAGGAACTCGGTCAGCCCCTCCACAACGCCAAGAATCAATGCCTGTATGGCAGTCCAAAAATCCATGCTTCCCCCAAAGGTCTTGCTCTATGGCAAGCCTTGTTGATCTTCTTAATGGTTCACTGACGACAAGACGCGGTGTTGAGTTTCAACCCCGACCTGCAAAAATCTTGTGAAAAATCAGACAGTACTCAGGTTTTCCGAATACAGGCCGAAAGCCTATCAGACAAGGCGGAAAAGTCGATGCGGCACCCACAATTATAAAAAGCACGGAGTGACAGGACGATGAACAGTTTGCGCAATATGTCGATCAGCCGGCGCCTGTGGCTGATCCTGATAGTCGCCGTGCTGATGCTGCTGGCCCTGGGTTTGCTGATGCTCAAGCAAATCCACGACGACCTGTACCAGGCCAAGCGCCAGCAAACCCAACACGTGGTCCAGACCGCCAGCGGGATCCTGACGTTTTATCACGGCCTCGAAACCACGGGCGTGATGACCCGCGAAGCCGCCCAGAAGCAAGCCTTGAGCGCGGTGCGTGGCTTGCGCTACGACCATGACGACTACTTCTGGATCAATGACCTCACGCCCGTGATGATCATGCACCCGGCCAACCCCAAGCTCGACGGCCAGAACCTTTCGGCCATCCGTGACCCAGACGGTTTTGCCGTGTTCAACGAATTCGTGATCCTGGCCAAGGCCAAGGGCGCCGGCATCGTCAACTATCGCTGGCCAAAACCGGGCGCCGAAGCGCCGGTGGCCAAGACCTCGTATATCCAACTGTTCCAACCCTGGGGCTGGATCATCGGTTCCGGCGTGTACGTGGACGATGTGCAGGCTGAGTTCAGCGGCCAGGTCTGGAAAGCCTCGTTCATCGGCCTGGGGATCGCACTGGTGATGGCGCTGCTGGTCTCACTGATCGCCCGCAGTATTGTGCGACCGTTGCAGGACGCAGTGAACGCCATGGGCAACATTGCCAGCGGCGAAAGCGACCTGACCCGCAGCCTCGACACCCACGGCCAGGACGAAGTGACTCAACTGTCCCGGCATTTCAACAGCTTCACCGCCAAGCTGCGACAGGTGGTGGGCCAGTTGCAGGTATGCGCCAATGCACTGGGCCAGTCTTCCCAAGAACTGGGCAGCAACGCGACCCAGGCCCATGACCGCAGCCAGCAACAATCCCAGCAGATGGAACTGGTGGCCACCGCCATCAACGAAGTCACCTACGGCGTACAGGACGTGGCCAAGAATGCCGAACACGCCGCCAGCGAAATGCGCGACGCCCAGGCCCAGGCGCAGCAAGGCCAGGTGAATATCGACGGCAGCCTGCAGCAGATCGACCAGCTCTCCGGCACCATCAGCCAGGCGGTGGAAGTCATTCGCACCCTGTCGGCGGAAAGTACCCAGATCGGCAGCGTGCTTGAAGTGATCCGCTCGATTGCCGACCAGACCAACCTGTTGGCGCTTAATGCGGCGATTGAGGCGGCCCGTGCGGGCGAACAAGGGCGTGGTTTTGCCGTGGTGGCCGATGAAGTGCGGTTGCTGGCCCAGCGCACGCAAAAATCCACCGCCGAGATCCAGGGCATGATCGAACGCCTGCAAGGCCACTCGGAAGCGGCGGTCAAGGTGATCAGTGACAGCCACAGCGCCTCGCAACTGACCATCGAGCAGGCCGGCCAGGCCGGTGCCAGCCTGACCGCGATCGGCCAGGCGCTGCGCAACCTCAACGGCCTCAACGCCTCGATTGCCAGCGCCACCCTGCAACAGGCCCATGTCGTGGAAGACATCAACCAGAACGTCACCCAGGCCGCCGGCTTGTCCCACAGCACCGCACTGGCGGCAGAACAGTCGAGTGTGGCGAGTGCACATTTGCGTGGCCTGAGCGAACAGCTCGACGGCCTGCTGCGCCAATTCAAGGTCTGAGCCTGTGGCGAGCGGGCTTCTGTGGTGAGCGGGCTTGCCCCGCGCTGGGCTGCGAAGCAGCCCTAAAACCAGGCGCCGCAGTCTGTCAGGCAAAATGCGGCGTCTCTATTGGGGCTGCTTCGCAGCCCAACGCGGGGCGAGCCCGCTCGCCACAGCAGTTAATTCCTACGCCAATCTTCTTTGGTTACAATCACCGCCCTCTTCCACTCTCCCAAGGAACCACCATGTCCGGGCTTGAACTGTTCGCCGCCGCCCTCGGGGTGATTGCCGTGTGGCTGACCGTCAAGCAAAACCCCTGGTGCTGGCCCATCGGCCTGGTGATGGTGTTGCTCTACACCTGGGTGTTTTTCGACGTGAAACTCTATTCCGACATGCTGCTGCAGGTGGTCTACGCCGCACTGCAAGTCTACGGTTGGTGGCAGTGGACCCGCGCCGGCGAGGTCAAGCAAGGGCGTCAGGTCAGCAGCCTCGGCGTGCCGGCAATCATGGCCAGCCTCGCGGTGGGCGCCGTCGGCAGCCTATTGCTCGGCGCCGCCATGGCCCACTGGACGGATGCCGCCCAGCCTTGGCTCGACGCCGCCCTCACCGGCTTCAGCCTGGTGGCGCAGATGTGGATGGCGCAGAAACGCGTGCAGTGCTGGCCACTGTGGATCGCCGTGGATGTGATTTTCGTCGGGCTGTTCCTCTACAAAGGCCTCTACCTCACCGCCGCGCTCTACGCGCTGTTCACCGTGATTGCCGTGCAAGGCTGGCGTGAATGGCGCGCCGACCCGGCGTTGCACGCATGAAGGTGGTGGTACTGGCCGGCCCGGAATCCAGCGGTAAAAGCTGGCTGGCGGCGGAACTGCAAGCGCATTTCGGCGGGTTGATGGTGGGCGAATACGTGCGTTATTTCATCGATCACCATCAACGGGACACCACCCTGGCCGACATCCCGGCCATCGCCCGTGGCCAACTGGCCTGGGAAGACGCCGCCCGCGCCCAGCAGCCGGAACTGCTGATCCTCGATACGCACCTGCTCACCAACAAGCTCTGGAGCCAGACCCTGTTCGGTGACTTCCCGGCCTGGCTCGACAGCGAATTGCTGGCGCGCCATTACGACCTGCACCTGTTGTTGTCGCCGGAGGATGTGGAATGGACCGCCGACGGCCAACGCTGCCAGCCGCAACTGGCGGATCGCCGGGCGTTTTTCCAGGGCAGCCTGGAGTGGATCGAGCACCATCAGCAGCCCGCCCTGGTGATTCGTGGCGACTGGGTACAGCGCCGCGCCACCGCATTTGCGGCGGTCGAACAGCTACTCGCCGGCACGCTCCAGGTTGGCGTTCACCCTTAGCAGCAACGCCAGCAAGGTCGCTTCCTCCTCTTCACTGAACCCTTCCAGCGCCTGCGCCGTCCCCTGCTGCATGACCGCGCGGGCGGCGGGCATGCGTTTGCGCGCCGCGTCGGTCAGGGTAATGAGGCGGCTGCGTCTATCCGCCGGGTCGGCCACCCGTTCGATCATGCCGTCGCGCTCCATGCGTCCCAGCAACTGCGCCATGCTCGACTGCTCGACACGGACGATGCGCACCAGCTCGGCCTGGGGCAAGCCTTCGCTGTGCTTGAGCGCCACCAGTACCGGAATCTGCGCGACAGCGAAGCCGAGTTCTTTTAGACGACCTTCGTAGAGACGGACGAAACCCCGGCCGGCCAGGCCGATCTGTTGCATGGGGTTGGGAGCAGGCATTTGAATCTTCATGAGGGCGTTGACTTTCCATAGGATCCTATGAACAGAATGTATAGGATCCTATAAACATCGCCAAGGACAATCTCCATGACGCCCTCATTACGCATCGCCATTATCGGCGCCGGCCCCGGCGGATTGACTTTGGCGCGAATCCTTTATCGCCATGGCATCGTCGCCAGCGTGTTTGAGCGCGAACGCAACCCGCTCGAACGCCCGCAAGGTGGCACGCTGGATCTGCATGTCGAATCTGGCCAGCTCGCCCTGCAGCGTGCCGGCCTGGAAGACGCGTTCAAACGCATCGCCCGCTACGAAGACCAGGGCTCACGCCTGATGGATCATCATGGTGATTTGCTGTTTGAAGACCCAAACCCGGACGCGGGCGATCGCCCCGAAGTCGACCGCACCGCCCTGCGCCAGGCGCTGTTGGATTCGCTGCCGCTTGGCTGTGTGAGCTGGGGCGCAGGCATCCACGAAGTCCGGCCGGTCGGTGATGGGCGCTGGACGTTGCATCAAGGCCCTGCCACCTACGGCCCCTTCGATCTGGTGGTCGGTGCCGACGGGGCCTGGTCGAAAGTACGCCCGCTGCTGTCGACCTATCAGCCGCAATACAGCGGGTTGACCTTCATTGAGTTCGGCATCGACGATGTCGACCGCCAGCACCCGCACCTGGCCAAGCTGGTTGGCCGAGGCAAGCTGGAAGTCGCCGGAGAAGCCAAATCGATCATGGTGCAACGCAACGCGAATGCGCATTTGCGTGGCTATGCAATCTTTCGCGTACCGTCCGACTGGGCAGCCGATCATCTCAGCCTGCACGCGCTAAAAGTCCAATTCAAAGGCTGGCATCCGCAGGTGCTGGCGCTGTTTGATGCGGCAAACGAGACGGTACTGGCGAGGCCTATCTACGCCCTGCCCGTGGGCCATCGCTGGTCCCATCGCCAGGGGTTGACGTTGATCGGTGATGCAGCCCACCTGATGTCGCCGTTTGGCGGCGAAGGGGTAAATGCGGCGATGCTGGATGCGGCCGAGTTGGCGCAGCACCTGCTGGAGACACCCGACCGCTCATCCGCCGTGCAGGCCTATGAAAACCACCTGTTCGAACGGGTGATACCGGCAGCCCAGGGCAGCGCCGAGGGCGCCGCCATCCAGTTATCCCATGACAGCCTGGCGCTGTCCCTGGCCCACCTGCATCACCACCTCACGCCTCAGTAACCCAAGGACAGGCCCGTATTGCGCCGCGGGTCATTCGCGCCATAGAAGCGGTTGTTACCCACCGGCTTACCACCCAGGGACGGCGCGCCGACCAGGATCGCCGCCAAGTGGTTGGCATCCTGCGGCCCGGCAAACTTGTGGCCCCAGCTCTCAAGGATCTTCTGGGTGTCCGGGCTCACCGCGAAGGTTTCAAGGTTGGTGGTTTCCGGCATCCATTGCTGGTGGAAACGCGGCGCGTCCACGGCTTCCTGGATATTCATCTTGTAGTCGATGACATTCAGGATCGTCAGCAGAGTTGCGGTAATGATGCGGCTGCCACCCGGCGTACCCACCACCATCACGGCCTTGCCATCCTTGGTCACGATGGTCGGGCTCATCGACGACAGCGGCGCCTTGCCCGGCGCGATGGCGTTGGCTTCACCCTGGACCAGGCCGTACATGTTCGGCACGCCGACCTTGACCGTGAAGTCGTCCATTTCATCGTTGAGGATCACCCCGGTCTTGCTCGCCATCACGCCCGCACCGAACCAGTCGTTGAGGGTGTAGGTGACCGAGACCGCATTGCCCCACTTGTCGACGATGGAATAGTGGGTGGTGTTGTTGCCTTCATGGGGCGACACGCCTGGCTTGATCGCCTGGGAGTCACCGGCTTTTTGCGGCTCGATGGCGTCGCGCAGTTTCGCCGCGTAGTTTTTGTCCAGCAGGTGCTCGATCGGGTTCTTCACGAAGTCCGGGTCGCCGAGGTAGCTGTTGCGGTCCACGTAGGCGTGGCGCATGGCTTCGATCTGATAGTGCAGGCCCTGGGCCGAGTGATAGCCGAGGTCGGCCATCGGGTAACCCTCGAGGATGTTCATGATCTGGCAGATCACCACACCGCCCGAGCTTGGAGGCGGTGCCGAGACCACGTGGTAGCCACGGTAGTCGCACTCGATGGGCGCCAGTTCGCGGGTCTTGTACTTATCGAGGTCAGCCTGGGTGATGATGCCCTTGCCGGCCTGACTGGAATCGACCAGGGCCTTGGCCACCCAGCCTTTATAGAAACCGTCGCTGCCCTTGGCCGAGATTTCCTTGAGGGTCTTGGCCAGGTCTTTCTGCACCAGCTTCTGGCCGACCTGCATCGGCTGGCCGTTGTGCAGGAAGATCCCGCGCATGTCCTTGTCTTTTTCGAACTCGCCGGTGGCGGTGTGCAACAGGTCGATATCGCCCTGCTCCAGCTCGAAGCCGTTTTCCGCCAGCTTGATCGCCGGGGCGATGACTTGGGCGCGCTTGAGGGTGCCGTATTTGCTCAGGGCCAGTTCCATGCCCGAGACGGTGCCGGGCACGCCTACGGCCAGGTGGCCCTTGGCGCTGAGGCCCTCAATGACATTGCCGTCTTTGTCCAGGTACATGTTGGCGGTGGCCGCCAGCGGGGCTTTCTCGCGGAAGTCGAGGAAGGTCTTGCGCCCGTCCGCCAGTTGCACGGTCATGAAACCGCCGCCGCCCAGGTTGCCCGCCGCCGGGTACACCACCGCCAGTGCGTAGCCAACGGCCACGGCCGCATCGACCGCGTTGCCGCCGGCCTTGAGCACATCCACGCCGACATGAGTTGCCAAATGCTGGGCCGTCACCACCATGCCATTTTCACCGGCCACCGGGGCCTGGGACGCGGCGTGCACACCACTGACTGTCAACACCAGGGCTGTGGCGATCAGGGTACGGCTGAAGGGTTGGTATTTCATCCATGGCTACTCTAGTTATTGAGACGCACCAAAATAGCTCCTCCTGGATCCAATCCCCAGCGCAATGACGCTTTTGTTACAGAACTTGTCGGTCACAGAACGGACGCGAAAAACCCCATGCTATATTTCGCGCCCAGACTGTCTGACCAGGCACTTTCACATGGCGATCAAGAAGACCGGCATCCGCGCCCAGCAGGCCGACCAGACCCGCGCGCGCATCCTGCAGGCGGCGGTCAAGGTGTTCACCCGCGACGGTTATTCCGGCGGGCGCGTCGACACCATCTCCAAGGCAGCGGATTCCAACGACCGCATGCTCTATTACTATTTCGGCAGCAAGGAACACCTGTTCGTTTGCGTGCTGGAACACACCTACGAGCAATTCAACAAAGCAGAAAGCAAGCTCAAGCTGAACCTGGACGCACCGGAGCAGGCGCTGCGCGACCTGGTGGCGTTTATCTGGCATTACTACATCAAGCACCCGGAATTCGTGGCAATCCTGAGCATCGAAAACCTGCACCAGGGCAAGCACGCGCAACAGTCCGGCGAGATGCGCAGGCTGTCAGGAGAAGCGGTCGGCGTGCTGCGCCCGATCATCGAGGCGGGCCAGGCCCAAGGCGTGTTTCGCCGGGACGTGGACATCAAGCACGTGTACTTGATGATCGCCTCGCTGTGCTACTTCTATAACTCCAACCGCCACACCCTCAGCTCGTTCCTCGGTGAAGACCTGGCAAACAAAGGCCAGCAACAGGATTGGCTGGGGTTTATCAGTGACTTGGTGGTGCGCGGCGTGACACCTTAATGGGTGCCTGGATTGGCGCGCAAATGCGCCACCTTCTGTTCCAGGCCCTTCCACTGTGGCGCATTCGGCGCGAACTTCCCGCGAAGGTAGGCCACCAAATCCGCCACCTGGCTATTCGACAAACTGTCCTTGAACCCCGGCATATACCCCAAATCCTTGGTCGCCGGGTTGCTGATGCCTTGCAAAATCACCTTGATCAAATTATCCGGCTGATCGCTGTGTACATTGGTATTGGTCGCCAACGACGGGCTCACCCCAAACAGTTTCGGCCCCAGGCCATCCGCATGGCAGGCCTTGCATGATCCCTCGAACACCCGTCGGCCATTGGGATTCGGCACACTGGCCGCCGCAACCACCTGGGCCTCGGCAGCCGCACCACCGTTGAGCGAGACCAGGTACACGGCCATCGCGCGGATATCCGCCTTGGGCAGTTTCGACAATTCACTGACCACCGGCCCCATCGGGCCTGCCGCCACGCCGTGGGCGTCGGAATAGCCGGTGCTCAGGTAGGTAAACAATTGGTCTTCGGTCCACGGTGTCGGGGCCTTGGACAAACCATTGAGGGCCGGCGCCTCCCAACCATCGACCCTGCCACCGGCGAGGAAGGACTTACCGCCCTTCTCCGCCCCCATCAGGTTGCGCGGGGAATGACAGGCGGCGCAGTGGCCCAGGCCATTGACCAGATAATTGCCGCGATTCCATTGTTCACTGCGCTCGGGCTGCGGCGTGATTTCACCACGCCGCAGATTCAGCGCATTCCAACCCGCCATCAACGGCCGCAGATTGAACGGAAAGCTCATCGCATTCGGCGTCGGCGCCTGGCTCACCGGGGCCTGGGACATCAAATAGGCATACAGCGCCTGCATGTCCGCGTCGTTGATATTGCGAAACGCCGTATAGGGAAACGCCGGATATAAATTGCGCCCGTCACGACCAATGCCGTCGCGCATCGCCCGCTCGAACGCCGGGTAGGACCAGGCGCCGATGCCCGTCTTAACATCCGGCGTGATATTACTGCTGTACAGCGTGCCAAACGGTGTTTCCATGGCCAGTCCGCCGGCATTGGTCGCGCCACCGGGCGCCGTATGGCACACCGCGCAATCGCCGACCGCCGCCAGCAAGCGCCCGCGCTCCAGGGTGGCCTTGGACCAAGTGCCGGCGCTGGGGGGGGCAATCGGCGCGATTTCACTGTGGAACGGCCAGGCCGTCGCGAGCACCGCACCCAACGTGGCGAACAGTGCACCAAACCACCACTTGCGGCGTTTCTCCGGCGACTTGGCCGGCTCACCCAAGCTGCCCGCGTTCAATGCCGCCAGCACCCGCTCCGGGGTGATCGGCAGTTCGCGAAAACGGATGCCGGTGGCGTCATAGATCGCATTGGCGATTGCTGCGGCACTGGGCACCGAGGCCGACTCGCCGGCGCCCATCGGCGGCTGGTCCTGGCGCGGCATCATCATCACGTCAATCTTTGGCACTTCGGGGAAGGTCAGGATCGGATAACCGCCCCACTCCTTGCTCGCCACCGTCGACTCTTCAAAGGTCACCCGCTCCTTCAACACACGGCTGGTGGACTGGATCACGTTGCCGTGGATCTGATGTTGCACGCCGGCCGGGTTGATCATCATCCCCGAGTCATGCCCGATCACCACGCGGGTCACCGACACATCGCCGGTTTGTTTGTCGATGGCCACATCCGCCACCCACGCCGCCCAGGCCGCACCGAAACCAGGGAATTTGCTGTGGATATAGCGCGCATAGGCGAAGCCACGGCCACGCAACAGGTGATCCTCGTTCGCGGTTTGCATCGGCGTCGTGCGCGGCACCCAGTTGGCGCGTTCGGCGGTGGATTTCACCAGGTCGATGGCGCGCTCGTCCTTGAGGTAACGCAGGCGGTATTCCACCGGGTCGACGCCGGCGGCGAACGCCAGTTCGTCGATATAGGATTCGTGGGCAAAGGTGTTGGGCAAGGCTGACACACCGCGCATCCACGAGGCGCGCACGATGGGCGCCATGTCGTTGATGGTCACGCGCAGGTTGTCGATGTCATAGGGCGGGATCGAGGTGCGGTCGCCCATTTCGAACATCGCCGCCACCGGCTCGACACGGCCGGTCAGCAACAGCGCCAGGGTCGGCGCGCCATTGGAGGGGTAGCTAGTTTCAAAGTCGTAGGCGGCGATGCTGCCATCGGCATTGAGGCCGCCATCGACATCCATCAGTTGCGCGGTGCCCTTGGGCTCCCACAGGTGTTCCTGCTCACGGGTCAATTGCACGCGCACCGGCTTGCCCACCGCACGGGACAACAGCAAGGCATCGGCGCACACGTCATCCGCACAATTGCGCCCGTAGCAGCCGGCAGCCTCCATGCGTATCACATCGATCAGCGCTTCATCGCACTCCAGCAGCCATGCCAGGTCGGCCCTCAGCAGGTGCGGGTTCTGGCTGCCTGACCACACCCGGCTGCCGGCCGGCGAATAATCCGCCACGCCGCAGGAGGGGCCGATCGAACCGTGCATCTGGTACGGCCAGAGATAACTGCGCGGCATGCGTTGGCTGGCGCCTGCCAGGGCCTCGTCGACATTGCCCTGGTCAAGCACGGTGCGGCGTACGCGGGGATTGTCGCGGATCGCCTGTTCGACATCGCTCATGTCCGGTAACGCGTGGCGCCAGGGTTTCCAGTGCACCTGCAACTCGCTGGCAGCCTTGACGGCCTGCTCTTCACGCAGCGCCACCACGCCGACAAAGTCGCGGATCACCACCACCGCGACGATGCCAGGGATATGCGCGATGGACGCTTCATCCACACTCAACAGGCTGTTGCCGACAAAGTCGCCGCAATCAAGCCCTGCATACGGCGGGCGAATCACCCGGCCATGCAGCATGCCCGGCACGCGCATGTCATGTACGTAGGTCAGCTCGCCCGTGGCTTTGCCGGGGATGTCCACCCGAGCGGCGCCCTTGCCCACCAGGCGATAGTCCTCGATGGCCTTCAGAGGTGCATCACCGCTGATGCGCAGCTGGTCATGCTGGCCGCTGACCAGTTCGGCATATGTTGTGGAGCGCCCATCTGCCGCGTGAATGACGCCAGCATCGACCTTGAGGCTGGCCGTGCTCACACCCAGGCGCCCCGCCGCCCGCGCCAACAGGAAACGCCGCGCTTCGGCTGCAGCATTGCGCAGGGGCACCGCGGATATCTGCAAGGTTGCACTGGCGATGGTTGCACCCTGGTTGGGCACACGCTCGGTGTCGCCGAGCACCATCTTCACCTGCTCCATCGTCAGGTCGAGCTCTTCGGCGACGATCTGCGCCAACGATGTGCGAATGCCGGTGCCCAGGTCCACATGGCCATTGAACGCGTACACCAGGCCGTCATCGTTTACCGCAATAAACAGCCCCAGTTCCTTGGGTTTCACGGTGGGCGTGCCACCCTTTGCCACCGGCCCCGAAGGCGGCAGCACGTCATCGACGATCAACAAAACGCCGGCCTTGGCCAGCCACTGGTCACGGGAAAGGGGGGTGTCGGTCATGGTCATCAATCCACGGTCATCAGGCGGGCCGCACGCAGCACGGCGCGCAGGATTTCGATATGGGTGCCGCAACGGCAGAGGTTGCCCGACAGCTCGTTGCGCACCTCGGCTTCGCTGGGGTTGGGGTTACGGTCGAGCAAGGCCTTGGTGGTCATGATCATGCCGTTGAGGCAGTAGCCACATTGCGCGGCCTGCTCGTCGATAAAGGCTTGTTGCACCGGGTGCGGATCCTGGCGTGAGCCCAGGCCTTCCAGGGTGACAATCTCGCGGCCTGCGGCACCCGACAACGGAAACACACAGGAACGGGCCGCCACCCCATCGATGATCACGGTGCACGCACCGCACTCCCCCAGGCCGCAGCCGTATTTGGGGCCATTGAGTTCTAGGTCATTGCGCAGCACCAGCAACAGCGGCGTGTCCGCCATGGCGCTGACGTCGCTTTTTTGCCCATTGACCTCAAGCGTTACCGTGATGTGCTGGCTGATCATTCGCTTCGCCCGTAACAGTTGGTGAAGTAGGCACTACATCAAACAGTCAAAAAAAAGCGTCGTGGACCTGGGGTCTCACGACACACTTGACGGATGAAGTGCCTACTACATGAACTCAGAGCAAGATCAATGCCAGCAGGGATTATTCCTGCGGGTCGTCGATCATCTTGCGCAACAGGAACAGCACCGCAACCCGTTCGGCCGGGTTGAGATTGCTCAGGGTCAACTCGCTGATCTGCGCGGCGCGCGGCGCGGTCTGGGCGACCAGTTCGGCGCCTGCCGGAGACAGGTCGACCACCACTTTGCGCTTGTCCTGCGGGTCCGGTTCCAGGCTGATCAGCTCCTTGGCCTTGAGCCGCTCGACGATGCCGCGAATGGTCGCCTGGTCCACGGCCGTGGCCTTGACCAGTTCGGTCAGGGAGCTTGCACCGTGATCGCGCAGGGCACACAGGGTGACGAACTGCACGGCGGTGAGCTGGGAGTCGCCGACATTCTGCTGAAAGATCGCCAAGTGGCGCTGGTAGGCCTTGCGCAACAGGTGGCCGACTTGTTCAGAAAAGACGTAGGAATCTGGCACGGCGGGGCTCGGTGGGTGGCTAACGATGGGGATGCATATTAACCCTGTAGGAGCGAGCTTGCTCGCGAAGGTGGTCAACGATAACGCGGGGAACCTGGCTCCCCGCGTTGTGATTGCGTTTTTCGCGAGCAAGCTCGCTCCTACAGGGGTGGGATGGTCAACGGGCCAGGGAGGCTGGCGGGGCGACGACGTCACCGGCGATGACCACTGCTTCATCATCCAGGTACACATCGCAATTGCGCAGCGGAATATCCATATGGCATGGCGTCTTGCGTGTCCCGCCCACTTCGGTATTCGGCCCGGTGGAGAACAGGAAATTGCCATAGAACGCCCGCGCGTCCATGCACATTCCGTCGTTCTTGTCGTGCAAGCCCATGGCCGTCCACTGTGCCCGTGGCTGCAGGCCCCAGCCGATGTGGGAGATGCCGTACACCTCAGGGTCGTTGAAGTACTTCATGTAGTCACGCAGGTACTCGGCCTCGAATCCCCCGTGGATCTTGGTGATGAAGCCCTTCTCGATCTCCAGGGTAATCTTCTCGCGGGTATAGGTCTTGAATGGCAGCAGGATGTCGCCGATGTCCAGCACCAGCACGCCTTCGGCGGTTTCTTCGTTGGGCCAGGAGAACAGGAAACCACTCGGCCAATGATCCCAGCGCCCCGGCTCATCGGCAAAACCGTATTCGGTGACCGACGGGTACTGCCCCAGGGCCGCGCGGAAGTCACTGCCGGCACGGGATTTCACGTGGATTGAGCGTGCCTTTTTCAGCAACTGCTCGGCCGCCAGCACGCGCACTTTGTCTTCTTCGGTCGGCAACATGCGCGCCAGCACTTCCGGCGGCTCCACCGCCAGCAGGATGCGCGTGCCGGTCTTGAGGATCTGCTCCTGCTCCGGCGAGTGCAGCAGCATCATGGTGTCGACGATCAGGTCGGCGGCCTCCAGGGCACGCTGGGCGGCGATATTGCCGGTAAGCGCGGTGTCGCCGCAGTAGGCGGTCATGTCGTTGCCCATCGCCCTGGGATGGTTGAACGACGGTAACTCCACCGCATACACCTTGGCCCCCAGGCGCTGCGCAGCGTCCATCGCGGCACGCACGGTGCGCGGGTCGGAGTAATGGCTCTTGAGCACGGCAACGCTCTGGGTCGAGTCGACCTTGGACAGCGTCAACACGTGTTCAAACATCTGGGTCAGTTCGCAATCGCTTACCGGCATTTTCCTGTCTCCTGTGGGCCTGCACCAAGTTCAGGCACTGCGCTTCACTCTAGTGCGTTTTTTATAGCGTATACGCCATTTAATAACAATAAGAACCGAATTGGCGGCAGACTGCAAGCGGCGCACAAAAACGTTACCTATCGAAACAAGCCCAGTATTTATTAATCACAACGCGTTACACAGGATAACTACGGCCAAAAAATAAATTTTCAAACACAGGCTTCCCATTTCAAAAAATGAGCGTATACACTTTAAAAACCTTGCGGACAGACGCCGCCAAAAATCAAAAAGAGAGAGGAACACGCCCCATGGGAAGCACTCAGAAAATCGCCATCGTCGGCGCAGGCCTGGGCGGTGCCGCCGCGGCCACCCTGTTGCAGCAAGCCGGCTTCGACGTGGATGTCTACGAGCAGGCGCCGGAGTTTTCCCGATTGGGTGCGGGGATCCACATGGGCCCCAACATCATGAAAATCTTCCGCCGCATGGGCATCGAAAAACAGCTGGACCTGATGGGCTCGCACCCCGAGCACTGGTTCAGCCGTTGCGGCGAAAGCGGCGACTACCTGTCACGCATCCCGCTCACCGGCTACGGCGCGTCCTACATCACCGTGCACCGTGGCGACCTGCACGCCCTGCAAATGTCCACCCTCAAGCCCGGCACCCTGCACTTCAACAAGCGCCTGGAAACCCTTGAAGAAACCGACACCCAGGTGCGCCTGACCTTCGCCGACGGCCAGGTGACCTACGCCGACATCGTGATCGGCGCCGACGGCATCAACTCCAAGATCCGCGAAGAACTGCTCGGTGTGGAAAAACCGCTGTACAGCGGCTGGGTCGCGCACCGTGCGCTGATCCGGGGTGACCAGCTCGCCAAGTACGACCTGAAGTTCGAAGACTGCATCAAGTGGTGGACCGAAGACCGTCACATGATGGTCTACTACACCACCGGCAAGCGCGACGAGTACTACTACGTGACCGGCGTGCCCCATGCCGAATGGGACTTTCAGGGTGCGTTCGTCGACAGCAGCCGCGAAGAGCTGTTCGACGCCTTCAAGGGCTACCACCCCACCGTCCAGGCCCTGATCGAATCCACTGAAAGCGTGACCAAATGGCCGCTGCGCAACCGCAACCCGCTGCCGTTGTGGAGCCGTGGGCGCCTGGTGCTGCTCGGCGATGCCTGCCACCCGATGAAACCGCACATGGCCCAGGGCGCTGGCATGGCCATCGAAGACGCCGCGATGCTCACCCGCTGCCTGCAGGAAACCGGCATCAGCGACTACCGCACCGCCTTCCAGCTCTACGAAGCCAACCGCAAGGAACGCGCATCCCGCGTGCAGGCCGTGTCCAACGCCAACACCTGGCTGCGCACCCAGGAAGATCCGGCCTGGGTCTACGGCTATGACCTGTACGCCCAGGAACTGAAATCGGGGGTGGCCGCGTGAGCACTTTTCTCTACGGCGGCAACGTGCAGGCCAATGGCATTCGCCAGCACTACCTGCGCTACGGCGGCAAGGGCCCGGCGCTGATCCTGATCCCCGGCATCACCAGCCCGGCGATTACCTGGGGCTTTGTTGCCGAGCGCCTCGGCGCGCAGTTCGACACCTATGTGCTGGATGTGCGTGGTCGCGGCCTGTCTTCGACCGGCCCCGAGCTGGATTACAGCGCGGACACTTGCGCCGAGGACATCGGTGCCTTTGCCGACGCATTGAACCTGGACAGCTACCACCTGATGGGTCATTCCATGGGTGCACGCTTTGCCGTGCGCAGTGCCGTCAAACAACCTCAAGGCGTGAAGCGCGTGGTGCTGATCGACCCACCGGTCTCCGGCCCGGGCCGACGCGAATACCCGAGCAAGCTGCCGTGGTACGTCGACTCCATCCGCCAGTCCCTGGTCGGCATGGACGCGGAGGCGATGCGCGCCTTCTGCGCCACCTGGACCCAGGAACAACTGCAACTGCGCGCCGAATGGCTGCACACCTGCTACGAGCCCGCCATCGTGCGTGCCTTCAATGACTTCCACGAAGTGGATTTCCATCAGGACCTGCCCCAGCTCAAGGCCCCCGCCCTGTTGATGGTGGCCGGACGTGGCGGCGTGATCCTCGACGAAGACATTGCCGAGATTCAGAACCTGGCACCGAGCATCCAAGTCGCCCGCGTGCCGAACGCCGGCCACATGATCCCGTGGGATGACCTCGACGGCTTCTTCATCGCCCTCGGCGACTTCCTCACACAATAAGAACGGAGACCACCATGCAGAAGCCTTACCGCATCGGCCAGATCGTGCCGAGCTCCAACACCACCATGGAAACCGAGATCCCGGCGATGCTCACCGCGCGCCAGGCGATCCGCCCCGAGCGCTTCACCTTTCACTCCAGCCGCATGCGCATGAAGCAAGTGCGCAAGGAAGAACTGGCGGCCATGGACGGCGAATCCGACCGTTGCGCTGTCGAGTTGTCCGACGCCAAGGTCGATGTGCTGGGCTACGCCTGCCTGGTGGCAATCATGGCCATGGGCTTGGGTTATCACCGCAACTCCGAACAGCGCCTGCGCAAAGCCACCGCTGACAACGACGCCAACGCGCCCGTGATCACCAGCGCCGGCGCCTTGATCGAAGGCCTGAAAATAATGGGCGCCAAGCGCATCGCCATCGTCGCGCCCTACATGAAACCGCTGACTGAGCTGGTGGTGAACTACATCCGTGAAGAAGGCTTTGAAGTGGTGGACTGGCGCGCCCTGGAGATCCCCGACAACCTTGAAGTAGCCCGCCACGATCCGGCCAACCTGCCGGCCATCGTCGCCGGCATGAACCTGGAAGGCGTCGACGTGATCGTGCTGTCGGCCTGCGTGCAGATGCAGTCGCTGCCGGTGGTGGCCAAGGTCGAGGCACAAACCGGCAAACCGGTGCTGACCGCCGCCATTGCCACCACCTACGCGATGCTTAAGGCATTGGATTTGGAGCCCATCGTGCCGGGTGCCGGTGCCCTGCTCTCTGGCGCTTACTCAGGGGGTTGAAAGATGAGTGAACAATCCGCCGACGCCAACTACCAGGGCGTATGGGGCAACCGCATCGGCTTTGGCAAAAAGGCCGCGCTGCTGATGATCGACTTCATGCAGGGCTACACCACCGAAGGCGCGCCGCTGTTCGCGCCCGGCGTGGTCACGGCCGTGGCGCAAAGCGTCGAGCTGCTCGCCACCGCACGCCAACACGGGATTGCGGTGGTGCACACCAATATCCGCTACCATCCCGGCCATTTCGTCGATGGTGGGATCTGGGTGAAAAAAGCCCCGGTGATGAAAGACATGGTCGAAGGCAACCCACTCGCGGCGTTCTGCGCCGAAGTGCTGCCACTGGCCGAGGAAGTCGTCATTACCAAACAGTACGCCAGTGCGTTTTTCGGCAGCAGCCTGGCGCCAATGCTGCATGCCCAGGGCATCGACACCGTCGTGCTGGCCGGCTGTTCCACCAGCGGCTGCATCCGTGCCACGGCGGTGGATGCGGTACAACACGGGTTTCGCACCATCGTCGTGCGCGAATGCGTCGGCGATCGGCACCCGGCGCCCCATGAGGCCAACCTGTTCGATATCGACAGCAAGTATGGCGACGTGGTGAGCAAGCAGGAGGCAATGCGCAAGTTCAGGGAGCAATAAGGATTCATGAGAACCGTGCCAAAGAGCACGGTCTTGAAAAAACTGAGCGTCCACTTTGGAATGCAATCCAATGTGGGAGCGGGCTTGCTCGCGAATGCGGTGTATCAGTGACAGATATGTTGACTGACACACCGCATTCGCGAGCAAGCCCGCTCCCACACTTGATCACCTCCAGCAGGACCGACTCAGTCTTCTGACACTGCCTTTGGAAGTCGCTTCTACAGCACTCCGAAGTGCTGGAACAAAAGCGGCTGTATAAAAACCATAAGTCACCGCCAGGAGACACCCAATGCCCATTGCGAATGCAGCGCCCGCGACCTCGGTCGCAGACCCCGTCAACACGCTCTACCACAAGATCACCTGGAAGCTGATCCCCTTCCTGTGCTTCTGCTACCTGGCCGCCTACCTGGACCGCATCAACATCGGCTTCGCCAAGTTGCAGATGCTCGACCAGTTGCAGTTCAGCGAAACCGCGTTCGGCCTCGGCGCCGGGCTGTTCTTTGTCGGCTATATCATCTTTGAGGTCCCCAGCAACCTGGTGCTGGAGCGGGTCGGCGCGAAGATCTGGATCGCGCGCATCATGATCACTTGGGGCCTGCTCTCGGCCTGCACCATGCTGGTCACCTCCACGACCCAGTTCTACATCCTGCGTTTCCTGCTCGGCGCCGCCGAGGCGGGCTTTCTGCCGGGTGTGCTGTACTACCTGACCACCTGGTTTCCCACCCACCGACGCGGGCGCATCATCGCGCTGTTCATGATCGGCCTGCCGCTCTCCAGCGTGATCGGCGGCCCACTGTCCGGCTGGATCATGGGCCACTTCGATCATATGGGTGGCCTGCGTGGCTGGCAGTGGCTGTTCCTGATCGAAGCGGTGCCCAGCGTGTTGCTGGGCGTGCTGACCTTCTGGGCCCTGCCCAATACCTATCAGCAAGCCAAATGGCTGTCGGACGAGGAAAAGGCCCTGCTGGAAACCGAGTTGCGCAAGGACGACGCCGACGGCTCCGCCAGCAAGCACAGTTTCCGTGACGGCTTCTTCAACCTCAAAGTGTGGATGCTTGGCGGTATCGACTTCTCGATCCTGCTCAGCGCCTACGCCATGGGCTTCTGGATGCCGACGTTCATCCGCAACGCCGGGGTCACCGACACCTTCCATATCGGCGTGCTCACTGCACTACCGAGCGTGGCCGCCCTGCTCGGCATGCTGCTGATTGGCGCCAGCTCCGACAAACACCGCGAACGCCGCTGGCACATCATCGTGCCGTTTTTCATCGGCGCAGCGGCCATGGCCACCAGCACCTTCTTTACCCATAACGTGGCGGCCACCGTGGCGCTGTTCGCGATTGCCTCGGCGGCGATCATCGGCGCGGTGCCGGTGTTCTTCAGCCTGCCGGCGACCTTTCTCAAAGGCACTGCGGCGGCCACCGGTTTTGCCCTGGCCTGTTCGGTGGCGAATATCGCAGGTCTGGTGAGCAACTCACTGATGGGCGTTGCGATCGACGTCACAGGCAGCAGCGCGGGTGCCTTGTGGTTTTTCGCCGGCTGCCTGATCCTCAGCAGCTTCCTGGTCATCGCCTTGCCGGCGAAACTGGTGAACCGTTAACAACAACAATTTTTCGGATGAATCACCATGCAAGGTTTCCTGAAAAGCTGCGCGCTGCTGGTCGCCGTCGGCCTGTGTGCCGGCACCGCCCAGGCAGCGGAGAAAGTCATTTTCGACACCGATTTCAACGTGCTCAACGATGACGGCCAGGCCTTCATCATGCTCGCCCAGCTCCATGCGCAAAAACGCATCGAACTGCTGGGCATGACCCTGGTCAGCGGCAACGCTTGGGTCGACCAGGAGCAGGTCGATGCGCTCAAGGCCGTGGAACGCATGGGCGTGGAGAAAGAGGTCGGCGTCTACTCCGGCGCCGCCTACCCGTTGCTGCATGACTACGCGACCTATGAGGCGGAAAAGGCGCTGTTCGGCTCTGGCTGGCCGGGGGCATTCAAGAACCCCCGCCCGACTTCGCCCACGCAGTTGATCGCGCCACCCGATGGCCTGGCGACACACACCCAATTGCGCAAGGAAACCGCCGCGCAATTCATCGTCGACAGCGTGCGCGCCAACCCGCATCAGGTAACGATTCTGGCGGTCGGGCCGCTGACCAACCTCGCCCTGGCGATTCGTTCGGCGCCGGATATCGTGCCGCTGATCAAGCGCATCGTGTACATGGGCGGTGCCCTGGAGATTCCGGGCAACACCACGCCGGCGGCGGAATTCAACTGGTGGTTTGACCCGGAGGCCGCGAAGATCGTGTTGCGCTCGCCGATCGAACACGTGATTTTCCCGAACGATGTGTGCGAGAAAGTCACCTTCGACAAATCGGTGTACCAGCGCGTGATTGCCCAGAAAGGCGCGATTGCCGACCTGTACAAGCACGAGTTCGGTCCGTTGTTCGACAAGGACCCGAGCTACCACAGCTTTACCTGGGACAGCTTGCCGGCGCTGTACCTGGTCAACCCGGACATCGTCACCGAGTCCCGGGATCTGTGGGTGGATGTGGATGCCACCTTTGGCGCCGACTACGGCCGTGCGCTCGGCTACCAGAAAGGCGCCCCTGTGGGCACGCAGAAAGCCAAGGTGGTGTTCGGCGTGAACCAGAAGAAATTCTGGGATGGCTACGTCAACCTGGTGACCTTGCCAACGCCGGTCAAGCACTGACCGGCCAAGCGCTCCCACGCAAGGTGGGAGCGCTTTTCTGCCTCAACCTGCCAGCGCGAACCCGCGCTGCAGGTCCTCGATCAGCGCCGCCACATCTTCCAGTCCGATATGCAGGCGCACCACCGGGTTCAGCCCTCGGTCCGCCGCGCTGTCGCGGTCCTGGGTATCGGCCACGGTGACCAGGCTTTCATAGCCGCCCCATGAAGCGCCCAATCCGAACAGTTGCAGGCCGTCGATAAAGCGTTCGAGGTAGGCCGGGTCAGTGCTGTTCAATTCAAATGAGAGCAAGCCATTGCTGCCGGTGAAGTCCCGACGCCACAGCGCATGCCCCGGATGTTCGGGCAACGCCGGATGGAACACGCGCTTGACCTGGGGCTGGGCCTGCAACCACAGGGCGATGTCCAATGCCTGTCGCTCATGCACATCCAGGCGCGAGGCCAGGGTGCGTGCACCGCGCAGGATCAGGTAGGCATCGTCGGCACTCACGGCATTGCCGAAGGTATCGCTCATCCGGCCCAGCGCCGGCCACGCGGCCTGGGTGGTGCACACACTGCCCATCATCACGTCGCTATGGCCGCCGAGGTATTTGGTAAGGGCCATGATGGAAATATCCGCGCCCAACGCCAGCGGGCGATACAGGTAGCCCGAGCCCCAGGTGTTGTCCACGGCCAGCAGGATATTGCGCGGTTTGCACAACGCGGCAATCGCGGGCAGGTCGCACAGTTCGTAGAGCAACGAACCCGGGAGTTCGGCATAGACCAGTTTGGTATTGGCTTGCAACTGGGCTTCCAGGCCCTGACCATCCGGCGAGAAATAGCTGACCTCAACACCAAACGCTTGCAGGAATTCACGGGCTAATTTGCGTACCGGCGAATACACCGCGTCAGTGATCAGCACGTGATCGCCAGGCCGCAGGTAGGCCAGGAACACCTGGGCCGCTGCGGCAAGGCCGGTGCCGTAGAGGCGCGTGCGATAACCTCCCTCCAGCTCGGTGACCAGGTCTTCCAGGGCGTGGGAAGTCGGGTTGCCGCGTGCGCCGTAGGTCAGCACCCGCTCGCTGTCACGGCGGGCGCGGGCGTCACGCATCTGCGCCAGGTTGTCGAACAGCACGGTGCTGATGCGCGTAATCGGCACGTTGACTGCACGGCCGCCATGGCCTTTTTCGGTGCGGGCCGCATGGATCAGCCGAGTGCGCACGCGCGACGGCGGGGCCAGCGGCTTGAGACTGGCAATTTCCGCCGCGCTCATCTGCGCCAGCAGCCCGATTTCCCAGGCCAGGTACTGGCGCGCGGCATCCTTGTTGCCGCTGTGACGGTCGTGGGTGAAGAACAGGAAATCGATGCACTGCGCGTCGGGCGGGTTTTGCGCGTCTTCAGTCACCGGCAGGCCAGCGGCGGCCCAGGCGGTAAAACCGCCGTCAAGCAATTGTGCCGACAGGCCTTCGGCAGCAAAGGCCGCCAACGCAGGATCATCTGCTACCAGCACCAACGGGCGATGGTCGGTTTTGAGCAGCGGGCGAATCGACCAGCGCGAACCTGCAATATGACCTTTGCGAAACGCCATGCTCGGGCGCAAGTCGATCAGGTTCACATCGTTCAATTCAAGGGCTAGCGCCTGGGCATTGATCAACGACAGCGGCTCATAGGCCACCGGTTGCAACACCGGCAACACCAGGCCGCTGTCGACCCCACCGTTCAATACATACGCCTCATGCCCCAACTGGCGCAGCCAACTGGCAACAATCGGTGCACGCACGCCATCGCTGTCAACCAGCACAATGCGCGCCTGGCGCACGCCGATATACAGGTCGGTGGACTGGATCAACTGCCCACCCGGCGTATGCTGCGCACCCGGCAATGTACCGAGGGCGAACTCTTCAGCCGTGCGCACGTCGCACAGAAACAGACTGCGCTGGGCGTCATCGACCCACTGGCGCACCTGATCCGCCGACACCGTCACCACCCCTGCCCGTTCGGCCAGTCGCTGCGCGGCCTGGCGCTGCTGGGCAAGGTCGCTACTGACCTCATCCGCATAACGCCGGGTGCTGCCGTGTTCCAGTTGGAAATCTTCCAGGTACCAGCCCTGGGTGCCGTTTTCCAAGGCATAGATCGGGTTCTTCAGGCCCAGGTTGATCAAGGTCTGTGCGCCGATGATGCTGCGGGTGCGCCCGGCGCAGTTGACCACGATGGGCGTACTGTCATCCGGCACCAGGTCATGCACGCGGTAGCCCAGTTCACCGTTGGGGCAGCAGATGGAACCGGGAATGGTCATCTTGCGGTACTCATCGAACGGCCGCCCGTCCAGCACCACCAACGGCTCGCCGCGCGCTTGCCAGTCCGCCAATTGCCGAGCAGTCACATGCGGGATGTGGCTGGCCTCTTCGACCAACTCGCCAAACGCCTTGGATGGCACGTGCACCCCGGCAAACAGCTGCAAGCCGGCGGCCTGCCAACCCTCGGCGCCCCCTTCCAAGACATGCACACGGCCATAACCCAGCCCCTCCAAACGCGCTGCGGTGCGCGCTGCAACGTCACCGCCGGCCTGATCGTAAATCACCAGGCGCACCTGCGGATTGGGCGCCAGGCGGCGTACTTCCAGCTCCAGGCGGCTATAGGGCAGGTTCACCCCGTGAAACAGGTGGGCTTCACCGTATTGGCCGTGTTCGCGCACGTCGAACAGGGAGATTTCCTGCCCGTCGAACAGCCATTGCTGCAGTTGACTGGGGGTGATGGTCTGGCTCATGGAAGTCCCAACAATTGAAGAAAAGAGTTACTGCAACGCCAACGAACGTTCGCCCGCAGCCACTTCGCGCCCCTTGGCATAGGCACGCTGCACCGCTGGGCGCGCCTTGATGCGCTCGCGCCAGGCCTGGATATTCGGGTAGTCCGCCAAGTCCTGGCCCTGCCGTTGCGGTTGAATCCACGGGAAGATCGCCATGTCCGCCACCGAGTATTCGCCCGCCACATAGGGCACCTCGGCCAGGCGTTGTTCCAGCACCCGATACAAGCGCGTGGCTTCGGCGTTGAGCAGGTCAAGGGCAAACGCAATCGGCTCCGGAGCCTTCTCCTTGAACAGCTGCAACTGGCTCAGATACGGGGTGATATGCCCCACCTGCCAGAACAACCATTCCTGGACCTTTTGCCGCTCGGCAGTGCCCGCGGGTGGCAAGAACCGACCGGCGTTGTCGGCCAGGTAATTGAGTATTGCGCCGGATTCGAACAGGCTCATCGGCACCTCCGGGCGATAGTCGACAATCGCCGGGATGCGCCCGTTGGCACTGATGCGCTGGAAGTCCGCCTGTTTCTGCTGGCCTTCGCGGATGTTCACTGGCACCAGGCGGTAATCCAGCCCAAGCTCTTCCAGCAAGATGCCGACCTTCAAGCCATTGCCCGTGGGCCAGTAATAAAGGTCGATCATGCGTAGGCCTTGATCGACGGCGCCATCTGCGAGGCGTTGTAGTTGAGGATGCGACCGTCCGCTTCCACGCCATACCGGCCGTTGAGGGATTCCAGCGGCAAGCCATACAGGTGGAAATGCAACGTCGCCTGCGCGCCCTCGACCTTGATGCCATGCAGGTCTTCACCCAGGAACGAAATCGAGGTGCCCGGCTGCACGATCACTTCTTTCTCCAGCGTCAGGGTGGTGAACCCCGGCTCGCGACCTTCATCGCTGCGCGCGTAGACGTAGTTGATCTCCTGGCCTTCGATGGCACTGATGATCGCCCAGGTCTCGTGGTTATGCGGGATCGTGCTTTTGCCCGGCAACAGCGAATTCAGGTAGAGCGTCGGCGTATCACCGTCGTCATTCAGGCGATAGCGGAACGCCGTGCTGCCCTGCCCCGGCACGGGCGCGGGGAATTCATCAAAGTTGAACAGGTCGCGGCGCTGGGCGAGGTTTTCCAGCAGCCCAACGATTTCATCCAAGGCCGCGCGGTCGACGCCACGCTGATTGATGACGCGGATCTGCTGCAAAAACGCTTCGATCACGTCGGCACGGTTTTCGATACTCATCACGAATTTCCTCTTATCAGACAGACAGGCTGTAACGGCTCAAATTGGTCAACAGGTACGGGTCGTGGGCGATGGGGCCACGGCGCCCCGTGTCGCCCAAGGCATGGCGCAGGAACGTCTGGGTGCGTTCGCTGGCCGGTTTCTGGAAGATCTGCTGCGCGCTGCCATGCTCGACAATCACGCCGTTTTCGGTGAAATACACCACGTCGCTGATCTCTTCGGCGAAGCGCATTTCGTGGGTGACCAGCACGCAGGTCATGCCCTCCTCGGTGAGTTCGCGAATCACCGTCAGCACTTCGCCGACGGTCTCCGGGTCCAGTGCCGACGTCACTTCGTCAAACAGGATCAGCTCCGGACGCATCGCCAACGCGCGAGCAATCGCCACGCGTTGCTGCTGGCCACCGGACAGTTGGCCGGGATAGGCATCGGCCTTGTGCTCCATGCGCACCTTGGCCAGCAAGGCGCGAGCGTCTTTCTCGGCGTCGGCACGGTTGCGGCCGAGCACCTTGCGCGGGGCGATTACCAGGTTTTCCAGCACCGACAAGTGCGGGAACAGGTTGTACTGCTGGAACACAAACCCGACGCGTTTGCGCAACTCGATGCGCTGGGCTTCCTGGGCCAGGCTATCGACCTGGGTCTGGCCCACGCGGATGCTGCCGCGCTGGGGCTGCAGTAAACCGGTGATGCAGCGCAGGATCGTCGACTTGCCCGAACCCGACGGGCCGATGATCGACACCGCCTGGCCGCGCAACACGTCCAGGTCGATGCCCTTGAGCACCGGGTTGGCGCCGAACGACAGGTGCACATCCCGCAGGCTCACCAAGGGTTCAGTAGAAGGCATAACGGCGCTCCAGGTGTTGGGTGAGACGGGAAATCGGGTAGCAATAGGCAAAGAACAGCACCAGCAGGCTCAAGTAGATCAGCACGGTAAAGCCAGTCATGTTCACGGTGTTGCTGGCGATCTGCGCGGTGTCGATCACGTCGTGCACGCCCACCAGCGAGGCCAGCGCGGTGCCCATGGTGACCACCGCGTACAGGTTCATCCACGGCGGCAACATGCGCTTGAAGCACTGCGGCAGGATGATCGAACGGAACAACTGGCCACGGGTAAACGCCAGGGAACGCGCGGCTTCCCATTGGGTGCTGGGGATCGAACCGATGGCGCCACGGAAGATCTCCGCCACGTTGGCGCTGGCCGGCAACGCCAGGCCGATGGTG
Source organism: Pseudomonas sp. NS1(2017) (assembly GCF_002269425.1). Lineage (NCBI taxonomy): Bacteria > Pseudomonadati > Pseudomonadota > Gammaproteobacteria > Pseudomonadales > Pseudomonadaceae > Pseudomonas > Pseudomonas sp. NS1(2017). The sequence continues at coordinate 4,492,090 of NZ_CP022960.1, read as the reverse complement.
ACCTTGACCCAATCGGGAAACGACACGTAGCTGCTGCCGATGTGGATCTCAAACGGGAACACATAGGTGGTGAAATAGATCAACACCAGCCACGGCGCATTGCGAAACACCTGCACCCACAGCCGCGCGACAAAGCCCAGAGGCGACAAGGCCAACGCACCGATCAATAAGCCCAGCACCGAGCCCAGGGCAATCGCCACCACGCTGATCAGAATGTTCTGGCCGAAACCGGCCACCAGTGCCGGCGACCATTGCAGCAACGCCGACAGCACCGGGAATGAATCAATGGCCATAGCCGGGCATCCTCAGGCGCGCTTCCAGCCAGCGCCCCACACAATTGACGATAAAACTCAGCAGGCCGAAAAAGCTCAGGATCAGGATCATCAGTTCCAACACGTTATCGCTCTGGGTCCAGATCATGATGGCCGCGTAGGTGATGTCTCCCACCGCAATCGCGGAGGCCACGGCGGTCATCTTCACCAGGTCGATCAGGTTGTTGATCAGCGACGGCAAGGCAAAACGTAGCGCCAGGGGCAACTGCACATTCCACAGCAACTGGCGGCTGCTGAAAGCCAGGGAACTGGCAGCTTCCAGGGTCACCGCCGGCACTGCTTCGATACCGGCGCGCAAGGCCTCGGCATGAAACGCACCTTTGTGCAGGGAGATCACGATCACCACCCAGGCAAACGGCGTCAGCGGGTTGGCCGCGCCGACCGCCTGGGTCAGCAGCATGTTCAGCACCAGGAATGCGCAATACAGCTGTACCAGGGTCGGCGTGTTGCGGGTGACTTCGACAAATACCCGCGCTGGTTTGGCCAGCCATGGGTTGCCCGAGGTCAACATCGCCGCAAGCGTGATACCCGCCAACAGGCTGCCGATGATGGTGAACAGGCACAGCAGGCCGGTGGTCAGCGCGCCCTGGACCAACGTACCGCGCTGGTAGGCATCCAACAGGAAGTTGTAGTTGAGGCCAATACCCGCAGCCCAATGGACAAAAAGCTCCATCATTGCAACTTTCCGCAGGCGCTTGCGATGCGCCGCCCAGCCTCGGCAACACTGTCGGTCGCGGTGGCGATGGACAGGCGGAACCACGGCGACAGGCCATAGGCACTGCCGGCCACACCGGCTACGCCCTCTTCCAATAGCCAGGCCACCAGGTCATCGTCGTTGTTGATGCGCTGGCCGTCCGGGCGAGCGCGGCCCAGCAGCCCGGCGCAACGCACGAAGACGAAGAAACCGCCCTGGGGTTCGAGGACTTCAAGACCATTTACGGTTTTAAGCGTTTCCACCAGGATGTCACGGCGCAATTGATAAGCCGCGACGTGCTCCGCAAGAAAATCCAGCCCGCCATTGTAAGCCGCCAACGCGGCGGCCTGGCCCACAGAGGACGCGCCAGAGGTGGATTGGGATTGCACCACCGCGATGGCGTCAGTCAGGATTTTCGGCCCGGCACCAAAGCCGATGCGCCAGCCAGTCATCGCGTAAGTCTTGGACACGCCGCCTACCAGCAGGCAACGGTCGAGCAAATCCGGAGCAACGTTCAGCAGACTCTGCGCCGGGCGACCGTCGAAGCGGATGTGTTCATAGAGTTCATCCAGCAGGACCAGCACCTGGGGATGACGACGCAGCACTTCGGCCAACTCGCGCAGTTCGGTTTCGCTGTACACCGCGCCGCTCGGGTTGCCAGGGCCATTAAGGATCAGCCAGCGCGTACGCTCGGTGAGGTGCTGTTCCAGCTGAGCCGGCAGCAGTTTGCAGCCCTGCTCCAGCCCACATTCGATGAACACCGGCTCGCCGCCATTGAAGCGCACGCTGTCGGGGAACGACGGCCAGTAGGGCGTCGGCACCAGCACTTCATCACCGTCATCCAAGGTGGCGGCAAATGCGTTGAAGATGATCTGCTTGGCGCCGTTGGCGATTACGATGGATGACAGCGGATAGTCCAGGCGGTTTTCATTCGCCAGCTTGCGTTGCACGGCCAAGCGCAGGGCTTTTACCCCAGGCGTCGGCGTGTATTTGGTGGCACCGCCCGCGATCGCGGCATAGGCCGCCTGCTTGATGTGTTCGGGGGTATCGAAATCCGGCTCGCCGGTGGTGAGATCGAGGATATCGCGCCCCGCCTCGCGCAACTCAGTGGCGCGGGATTTGGCGGCGGCGTTGGCAGATAGCGACACCCGCTGCACGCGTTGGGACAGGCGTAGGGTCATGGCTGTACCTCAAGGACTTTGCCGGGGTTGAGCAGATTGTGCGGATCCAGCGCCAGCTTGATACGGCGCATCAGGTCCAGCTCCACCGGGCTTTTATAGCGGCTGAGCAGGCCGACCTTGCGTTGGCCGATGCCGTGCTCGGCACTGATCGAACCGCCGTGGGCGTGGGCACTGTCGTGCACCAGGGCGCTGAGTTCGGCGTAGTGCGCCATGTGCGCGTCCACCGTCGAATCCAGCGGGTGGGCGACGTTGTAATGCAGGTTGCCGTCACCGAGGTGGCCGAAAGTGAAGTTGCGCACGCCGGGAAAATGCTGCTGCAACAACGCATCGGTGTGGGCCACGAAGGCCACCACCTGGGAAATCGGCACCGAGATATCGTGCTTCATGTTGCGCCCGGCACGCTTCTGCGCCTCGCTCATGTTTTCGCGAAGCAACCACAGGGCTTCGCTTTGCGCCAGGCTTTCGGCGATCAGGGCGTCGCTGATCAACTGCTGGTCGAAGGCCCCGCCAAGCACCGCTTCGAAGGCTTCGCGCGCATGGCTTTCGCCGTGATTGTCGGAGAGTTCGATCAGGGCGAACCAGGGTTGGCTCGCGGTCTTGAACGGTTGCGGGCCCTCCGGGAACTGATCGCGCAACAGCGCCAGGCAATCAGCAGTGAGTAATTCGAACGCCGTCAGGTTCGCACCAAAACCCGCACGGGCATGGGACAGAAAAGCGACGGCTTGCGCCAGCTCATCAAACGCCAACAACGCCGTCGCCTGGGCCTTGGGCAGCGGGAACAGCTTTAAGGTGGCGGCAGTGATGATGCCGAGGGTGCCTTCGCTGCCGATATACAGGTCGCGCAGGTCATAGCCGGTGTTGTCCTTGCGCAACCCGCGCAGGCCATGCCAGATCTCGCCTTCGGCGGTCACCACTTCCAGGCCCAGGGTCAGCTCGCGGGCATTGCCATAACGCAGCACGCCAGTGCCGCCGGCATTGGTGCCGAGGTTGCCGCCAAGGGTGCAACTGCCCTCGGCGCCGAGGCTCAAGGGGAACAGGCGATCGGCTGCGCGGGCCGCGTCCTGGACATTTTGCAGGATGCAGCCGGCTTCGACGGTCAGGGTGTCGTTGTCGGTGTCGACCGAGCGCACGCGGTTCATGCGATCCAGCAACAGCAGCACCGAACGTCCGCTGGCATCCGGGGTTGCGCCGGCCATCAGGCCCGTGTTGCCGCCCTGCACCACGATCGGTGCCTTCAGCGCCACGCAGGCTCGCACCACCGCCGCGACTTCCTCGGTGTTGGCCGGATGCACCGCCGCGATCACATGGCCCGTGTAGCGGCCCTGTTTGTCAGTGAGATAGTGCGCCGCTTGCTCGCTGGTTTGCACATGGGCCGCGCCGAGCAACTGTTGCAAGGTGGCGAACAACGCATCACTCATGGCTGTATTGCTCATGCAAATCACGCAGAGCCTGGGACGGCGCCATGCCGGTACGCTCGCCGAGGGCGATCAGGAAACCACTTTTATGCCAGCCCTTCACGATGGCATCGAGCTTGGCCTGGGTGTCGTGTTCGCCCTTGCGGATCCAGATCACCGAGTTGGACGGAATCAAATCGCCCGGCAATGGGATTTCATAGCCCTCCCATTCGGCATCACTGAGCAAGGCATGCATGGTCGGGCTGACGTGCACCGCCGCCACACACCCATTGCCGCGCAGTGACAACAGCGACTCGGACTGGCTGCGGAACGCCTTGATCTGCGCGCCGTAGTTCTCTTGCAGCGGTTTGATGAAGTTGCTGCCCTGGGACACGCACACCGGCTTGTCCTTGAGGTCGGCCCACTGCTTGATGCCGGCGCCCTTGCGTATCAACGCCGCGCCGCCCACTTCCTCATACGGCGTGGGCACATAATCGAGGATCTCGGCACGCTCTTCGGTGAACTGCATATTGGCGATCAGGATGTCGACCTTGCCCTGCTGCAGGAACTGAACGCGGTTGGGCGCCAGTACCGACACGGTCTTGGTCTCGACGCCCAGCGCCTCGCCGATGCCCTTGGCCAGTTCGACGTTGTAGCCCAGGTGCTCACCGGTCTTGGGGTCCAGGGTGCCGAACGGCGGCCCGCTGAGAATCACCCCGACGCTGATGGCGTGGCGTTGCTGGATCTTGTCGAGGGTGGCATCGGCCTGGGCGAAGCCGGCGCACAGGGCCAGGCCGAGTGCGGTGAAGGTCTTGAAGTGCATATCAGGCGCCCTTGAACTGTTGCTGCAATTCCACCAACGCCGGCGAAGCCGGGCTGATGCGGTTGCGGGTCTGGGCGTCGATCAGCCAGCCGCTGCGGTGCAGCTCCTTGACGATCGGATCGAGCTTGGCTTGGGTATCGCTTTCGCCGCGACGGGTCCAGATCACCGAAGGCGCCGGGTTGAGTTCCGGGGTGATGACGCGGTAGTCCTTCCACTCGGGGCTGTCATTGATCAACGGATTGATCAGCGTCGAGTCATGCACCGCCGCCACGCAGTTGTTGCCACGCAGGGCCAACAAGGATTCGGAAGAGCTCTTGAATGCCTTGAGCTGCGCGCCGAACTCAGTCAGCGGCTTCACGTAGCTGCTGCCCTGCGAAGTGCACACGGGCTGATCCTTGAGGTCTTCCCAGCGGGCAATCTTGCTGTCCTTGAGCACCGCCGCCGCGCCGCCAATACGGTAGAACGGGGTCGGCACAAAACCGAGGATCTCACCGCGCTCGGCGGTCCATTCCATATTGGCGATCAGCAAGTCGACCTTGCCCTGTTGCAGGAACTGCACACGGTTGGCCGGCAGCACCGGCACCAATTGCACCTCAGCCTTGAGTTGACGCCCCAGTTCGTTGGCCAGGTCGACGTTCAAGCCCTTGGGCTTTTGCGTGGTCGGGTCAATGCTGCCGAACGGCCCGCCAGACAGCAGCACGCCGACCACCAGCACATGACGCTGCTCGATCTTGTCCAGGGTCGCATCGGCCTGCGCCGCCACACTGCTGCCCAACGCGATGATCGACCCGAGGGCCACCGGCAACCATTTGTTCAACTTCATTGGACTTCCCCCTGGCAAGTGATCGGCGTACCCCGACCTGATGGAGGGGCATGCTAGGGAGAGTGTGGGGGCAACGGAAATGCAAATATCTCATATCGTTATAACTTGCCGTATCTGAACGACCTCCGATTACGACATAAGCCATGATTTACTGGGCCCTCTAAAAATACGCTTCACCCATACATAAATATCTGTAATGTTTAGCTTCACACCCTTGATATAAAAACCGCCTCTGGAGCCGGCCATGTCGACCCTTGATCTTGAACTGCTGCGTACCTTTATTGCCGTGGTCGACCACCACAGCTTCGCCGGCGCCGGCATGCACCTGGCGCGCACCCAATCGTCCGTGACCCAGCACATGCAACGCCTGGAGCAGCAAGTGGGGGTCAGTCTGTTCGAGAAGCGTGGCCGGCAAAAGCAACTGACCGAGCCGGGCTTGCAGTTGCTGCGCCATGCGCGGCAGATGCTGTCACTGAATGACGATGCGTTGAATTCGCTGCGTGAGAGCAGCTTGAGTGGTGTGTTGCGCATTGGCTCACCGCACGATATTGCTGACACGATATTGCCGCCGATCCTCAGTCACATCGCCCGCTCGGCGCCGCGTTTGCGGTTGGAGATTGATGTGGGGCGCAGTCCGTTTTTGATGGATGACTTGCATCGGGGCAAGGTGGATATGGTGATTTCTACGCGGTCTGATCCAAACCTGGAGGGGTTTGCGTTGCGCACGTCGCCGGTGTGGTGGATTTGTTCGGCCCAGTACATTCACCAGCCGAGTGAGCCGTTGCCGCTGATTCTGGTGGATGAGCCGAGCATTTATCGGCGTTATGCGTTGGAGGCGTTGGAGCGGGCGAATATTCCTTGGCGCCAGGCGTATCTGGCTTCGAATTTGATCGGGATCAAGGCGGCGACTCGGGCGGGGTTGGGGGTGACGCCGAGGAGTATGGAGATGCTGGGGCCGGATATGCGGGTGTTGGGGGAGACGGATGGGTTGCCGCGCTTGCCGGAGGTGACGTATTACCTTTGGATTCGGCCGAATACGGCGAATCCGATTGCCAGGAAGGCTTATGATTTGATTCGGGGGAGTCAGGGGTTGTGAGGCTAGTTTTGAGTACATATCCGTTATTTGGATGATGGCTGATATGGGTTCCGCCCTTACGGCGGGTCACTTTTGGAAAAGAGCCCCAAAAGTAACCAAAAGGGCTCTTGCCCCAACACTCGG
>NZ_CP022960.1:4439836-4485524 GCF_002269425.1 Pseudomonas sp. NS1(2017) | reverse complement strand
TTCAAAAGTGAGCCGCCGTAAGGGCGGAACCATAAGCCGCCGTTACCTAAATAACGGATATGCCCCAACCCACATGTCCAATCATGCCCCTGTCCCACCTCAGCCATACCCACAACAATGGCATACCCCTCACCACACAAAGCCCCCACCATGAATGACCACATCGAATTCGCCCACCTTGAATCCAAGGCCGACCTCATCGCCAGCTTCCCAATCATGCACCAACTACGCCCCCACCTCACCGACGCCCCAGCATTCGCCGAACAAATCCACCGCCAACGGCAAAACGGCTACCACCTGCTGGCAGCAAAAGAGCACGGCAAGGTAATCGGCCTGGCCGGCTATCGGCTAACCGAAAACACCCTGTATGGCCGCTTCATCTACGTAGATGACCTGGTCGTAGACGCCACGCAACAAAGGCGCAGCCTGGGCGAACACCTGCTGGACCGCGTACGCGAAGAAACCCGCGCCCGTGGCTACCGCTGGCTGGTACTGGACACCGGCATGCACATGGCCCTGGCCCAGCGCTTCTATTTCCGCCAGGGCCTGTTGCCCCTGGGCATGCACTTCTCCCAGGACCTGAGCCAATGACCCGCGCCCTGCTCCTCAGTTTCAGCCCCCACGGCAAAGCCGCGCAAACCTTCAAACTGGCCCGCGCCTTGTTGCGCGACCTGGTCCCCGACGCCGCGGTGACCGAGCGTGACTACGGCGGCCAGGCACTACCGCCCTTGACCCGTGAATATGCCAACGCACTGACCACCCCCGGCGGACTCAGCGGCAGCGCCACGGCACTCTCGGAACAGTTGATCGTCGAATTGGAAGCCTGTGACCTGCTGATCCTGTGCACCCCCGTGCATAATTTCACCGTGCCGGCAGCGCTCAAGGCCTGGATCGACCATGTGGTGCGCATCCAGCGCAGTTTTACGGTGAATGAACAGTTCGCCAAAGTCGGCTTGCTGCAGGACCGGCGCACCTTTGTCCTGGTCAGTTCAGGAAACGCCCGCAAGGGCCATGAGCCGGACTTTCTGACGCCGTACATGAGCGCCATCCTGTCGACGGTAGGTATCCACTCGGTGGATTTCGTCTACCTGCCGGCCATGGTACGCGGTGAAGAAGCGGTCAACCGCGCCTTGGAACAGGCGCACCGGCAACTCGCGGTGGCAATCAGCTCTGGCCTATAAAAATAATGGCGCTAGAATCAGCGCCATTCTTGCGCCTGACTTCCTGATACGAGCCCCCCATGAGCTTTGATTTCGACACGATCCACCCCCGCCTCGGCACCGGCAGCACCAAGTGGAACCGTTACCCGCAAGACGTGTTGCCGATGTGGATCGCCGACATGGACATCGCCGCCCCGCCCGCCGTCCTGCAAGCCCTGCACGCGCGCCTCGACCAAAAGGTGCTGGGCTACAGCGTCGCCGGGCCGGATGTGCGCGAGGCAATCATCGCCGACCTGTGGGCCAAGTACGCCTGGCGCGTGCAACCGGATGAGCTGCTGTTCCTGCCCGGCGTCGAGCCCGGCTTCAATATGGCGCTGCACGCGTTTGTCCAACCGGGCCAGGCCGTGGTGCTGCAAACCCCCAACTACCGACCGATTCGCCTGGCACCCGGCCACTGGAACCTGCCGCGCATCGAAGTGCCCTTCGAGCTGATCAACGGCGAATACCTCACGCCAATGCCTGCGATGCGCCAGGCGCTGACCGGCGCGGGTGCGCTGTTGCTGAGCAACCCGCACAACCCCATGGGCAAAGTCTTCCCGCGCGAAGAACTGCTGGCCGTGGCCAACGCCTGCCTGGAACACGGCGCGCTGATCATCTCCGACGAGATCCATGCCGAACTGTGCTTCGACGGCCGTCGCCACATCCCCACCGCCAGTCTCAGCCCCGAGATTGCCCAGCGCACCATTACCCTGATGTCGGCGAGCAAGGCCTACAACGTCGCTGGCTTGAAGACCTGCTTTGCGGTGATCCAGAACGCCGAGATCCGCGAGCGCTTCAACCATGCCCGTTGCGGCATGGTCGACAGCGTCAGCCCGCTGGGCCTGGAAGCTACCCGCGCGGCCTACAGCCACTGCAGTGATTGGCTCGACGCGCTGGTGCAGTACCTGCAAAGCAACCGTGATTACCTGCTAGACGCCGTGCAAACCCGCCTGCCTGGCGTGGTGATGCACGCGCCACAAGGCACCTACCTGGCCTGGCTGGACTGCAGCGCCCTGGGCCTGGATGACCCGCAGCAGTTCTTCCTGGAACAGGCCAAGGTCGGCTTGAGCGCCGGTATCGAGTTTGGTGACGACAGCCAGCAATTCGTGCGCCTGAATTTCGGCTGCCCACGGGCCATGCTGGAAGAAGGCCTGCAGCGCATGGAGCGCGCCCTGCGCAACCGTCAGGCCTAATTCACAACTTTTCGCAACGAGTGCCGAACCCCTGCTGTTACTGTTTTTGCCGACCGCCACAATCGGCTACAGCAGGAGTTCCATGGCATGACGACCCAGCCCCTCGATCGCTCGTCCGACCCCAAAGCCCTTCCCCGCACGCCGCCCAAGTCCGGCGCGCAGTTCCATGTGCTGCTCAAGAACAGCGCCAATAACAAGAAGGTCGAGGCCCACGACAAGACGCCGTCCGGGTTGGATGCCAGCAAAAAGGATGGCTACGAGCTGGCCGCCAAGGACGCAACACCACCGCCTGCCCTCGCCGACTACAAGGCCATCGGCCCACCCGATGAAGTCGGCCCGGGGTTGATTCGTTATGAGACCCAGGACGGCAAGAAAGTCATCGTCAGCGAACAGGACAGCCCCGAGCTGTTCAAGCAGGTCAGTACCGACTTCAAGTCCCTCTCCGGCGTGGTCGCCAGCCAGAATGCCGGCTACCAGAGCCTCGGCGCCGACGGCAGCGCCCCCGCAAAACTCGCGGACTACAAATCACTCGGCCCACCGGATGAAACCGGCCCAGGCGTGATCCGCTACGAGACCCAGGACGGCACCAAGGTCGTCATCAGCCAGCGCGACAACCCCGAGGCGTTCCAGAAAGCCAAGGACGCCTATGCCAGCTTCACCGGCCTGTCCAGCAGCGAAGACGCCGGCTACAAACGCGCCAGCGACAATGAAGTGTGGCCACCCTACGGCGGCACGGCGGTTGGCCCGGTCGATGAGGTCGGCCCAGGCCTGATCCGCTTCGAAAGCAACGGCCAGAAGATGGTGGTGGCCCGCGACGACAACCCCAAGCTGTTCGACTACCTGGCCGGCCTGCATGAGGTCTATACCGACCCCGGCAAGAAAGCCGTAGTGGAAGGCGAGCTGAATAACGGCGCGGTGCTGGCCGACGCCAATACGCCAGTGCCGGGTCTCAACGACTACAAGAATTTCAACTGGAACAACGATCAGAAAGACAACATCCTCACTTATGAACTGCATGACGGCACCAAGGTGGTGGTCTCGGCCGACGTCAGCCCCGAGCTGTTCAAGAGTGTCGCCACCGCCAATGACACCTGGGCCAAGATCCACACCAGCGAAGGCGAAGGCTACAAGCTGGCCGGGCCGAATGACTTCCTGAAGAACACCGACATCACCTTCGGCTCCCCGGATGAACTGGGCGACGGCCTGATCCGCTACGAGACCAGCGAAGGCAAGGTCATCGTCTCCAAGGAACTCAGCCCGCAGCTCTACGACGATGTCGCGGCAAAATGGGAAGCCTGGAGCGCCAGCTCGGTGGACGACACCCGCGCCAAGCACAACCTGCCCAAGGCCGATGAGCTGGATGTGCTGAACCTCGACACGGGCGTGCATGCCGATGAGAAGGACGACAAGTCGCCCACCCTCAGCGTCAGTGAGTTGGCCACCACCCAACTGATCGACACCTACCGCGAAGGCGTGAAGAACGGCTCGATCCCCAAGGACGACCCGCGCGCCAAGCTGGTTCGCGCCCTCGAAGCCCAGGCGGCCTATCAGAACGGCCACGGCATCACCGGCTACGAAGAGGCCAAGCGCCCGTTCAACACCACCTGGCGTGAGTTCGATGACAAGCAGACCGAGCTGACCTCGGCCGACATGCACGACATCATCGACGGCAAGGCCGTGCAAAAGCAGATCGGCGAGCTGTTCAACGACCCGACCGTGCAGGCTGACTACAAGTCGAAAATGGACGAGGCGATCAACAAACTGCCGAACAAGGACGAGATCAAGCAGAAGCTGCTGGACCTCACCTCCAACCCGGATTACGTGCTGTACCTCAAGGACCTGCAGAGCCAGGGCAAGACCTTTGAGGCGCAAAAAGACCTCAGCGACACCCTGACGTCGTTGTCGCTGTTCGACCCGGAAGCCGCGAGCAAAGCGGCGCAGAACATCCAGGCCGATGGTTTGACCACCGACCTCAATGCGATCCTGTCGGACCCGAGCAAGATCTCCGACGAGAACAAGGAACTGGCGACCAAGGACCTGTTCGGCCTGCTCAAAGGCGTACTCAAGGGCAACGTGCTGGACTTGCCGCGCCGTACCCAGGAAACCCTGGAGAAATTCCTCAACGAAGGCCTGCAAGGCAAGGAAAAATCCGCCGCCGTCACCAAGGCCCTGGAAGAACTGGGCGCCGTCTACCAGAAAAACGGTGCGATCAGCGAAGCCGACCTGAAAACCGCCTTGAGCAAACCCTATATCCCGGTGGCCGATCGCGGCATGCTCGGCGAGGTGTTCAACACCCTCAACAGCAAGGGCATCCTCGGTTCGCTGGGTGCCGGTGTGAGTCTGTTCTCCGGGATTTACCAACTGGTGGGCAAAGGCGGCAAGCTCGGTGAAACCCCGGCGCAGCGCATGACCATCGCCAAGGACTTCCTGAGCTTTGCCGGCGGCTCCAGCCACTTCGTGCGCCTGGGCGACAAGATCGGCGAGGCCCTGGGCAAAGGTGGGCTGGTGGACTTCCTGGGGCTGGACAAGACCCTGCCAGAGATCTGGGGCAAGACCGGCATGCAGGAGCCGAACTTCGAGTTCCGCGTCAGTGAATTGCCCTCCGAGGTCAAATCCAAGATCGCCACCGCCCTCGATGCCGTGCCAGACAGCCAGTACGACGGCATCACCAAGATGTTCGGCGACGGCGACAAGGCCGTCACCGAGGCCACCGAAGGCTTGGCCACGCACCTGGATGACGGCCTGGCGGCTGCCGGTGCGGCCAAGCTGGGCGCGTCCAAATCGGCGAAGATCGCCGGTTCCGTGATCAAGGTGCTCGGCCCCGCCACGGACATTGCCGGCGGCTTTGCCGACATCGTGTTGGGCGCGCTGGCGATCAAGAGCGGCGTGAAGGATAAGGATCCCCTGGCCCAGGCGGCCGGTGGCCTGCAAGTGGCCGGCGGTGCATTCGGCGCCTCGGCGGGCGTGCTGGGGGCTGCGGCGCTGTTTGGCGCGGGCACGGCGGCGGCGTTGACCGGGCCGTTGTTCCTGGTGGGCGTGGTGTTGGCGGTGGTCGGCGGGATCATTGGCTACTTCGTCGACCACAACAAAAAGCAGAAGGCGACCGAGAAGGAAAACGACTGGTACCGCGACCTGGCCGGCGACGGTCTATTGCAGGACAACTGGGCCGACAAGGTCGAATACGCCCACTACGAGATCCACCATTACGGTGGCCGTGACGCGCCGACCGATGACAGCATCTTCCGTTTCCAACAGTCGGAATGGGAACACTTCGACGAGACCCCGCAAAAAGGCGGCTCGTCGAGCAACCGGCTGGATGGGGGCTTGCACAAGGATTACAAAGATCCCAACGAGAAACCGAAGAGTCTACCCACCGATGCCCCGCCGGAAAGACCGCAGCCTCATCCACCGGGTGGCTCAGGCCCGAAAATAGCCTGACGGCTCGCCCCCCGTTGTAGGAGCCGGCTTGCCGGCGATGGCGGCCGCAAGATCAACGTTGATCCTGCTGGCCTCATCGCCGGCAAGCCGGCTCCTACGGGGTGTGCGGGGTTTTAGAGTTTGGCAATGGACACTTCGGTGGACTTCACAAACGCAATCACCTCACTGCCAACCTTCAATTCCAAGTCACGCACCGAGCGGGTGGTGATCACCGAAGTGACAATGCCGGACGCGGTCTGCACGTCGATTTCCGACACCACTTCCCCCAGCAGGATTTCCTTGATCACGCCCTTGAACTGGTTGCGCACGTTGATCGCTTTAATGGTCATGTCGGCTTTCCTTTTGGCTGTTGGGTCAATCCGCACGAATGCGCAGGCCCTCAAAATGCGCCATCGACGCGAACATTAAAAGGAATATATAACTCTTTATTTATTCGATACAGCTATATAAGAACTGTTGCCCTGCCAACAGTGCTTCAACAATCTGCCCTCTCCCACCACAGCATCCAGCCCCTACAACCCCGTAAATACGCCTTCCAGGCACATGGCACAGAGACTGCATATTCCTATAAAGCATGATGGAACATGCAAACCAAATTTTCTGAATATAAGAAAAGCCTTCTCTCAACGCCTTGCCGGAGCTGTTCCATGAAAGCCTTCACCCAACGCCTATTCGGTGCCTGCGCCCTCGCGCTGTGCCTGCAACCCCTGGCCCACGCCGTCGACACCGATCCCGCCGAAGTCAACCTCGACTATGCCTATTACTCGCCCGTCAGCCTGGTGCTCAAGCATTTCGGCTGGCTGGAACAAGCCTTGCCGCAATCCAAGGTGGGCTGGGTGTTGAGCCAGGGCAGCAACCGTTCGCTGGAGTACCTCAACAGTGGCGGTGTGGACTTTGCTTCGTCGGCCAGCCTGTCGGCAGTATTGAGTCGCGCCAACGGCAGCCCGATCAAATCGGTGTACGTGTACAGCCGCGCCGAATGGACCGCGTTGGTGGTGCGCAAAGACTCGCCGTTCAACAGCGTCACCGACCTCAAGGGCAAGAAAATCGCCGCCACCAAAGGCACCGACCCGTACCTCTTCACCCTGCGCAGCCTGCAACAGGCCGGGCTGAAAAAGGACGACGTGGAACTGGTGCACCTGCAACATCCGGACGGCCGCACTGCGCTGGAAAAAGGTGACGTGGACGCCTGGGCCGGTCTCGACCCGCACATGGCCGCCAGTGAAATCCAGGCCGGTTCGCGCCTGCTGTACCGCAATAAAGACTTCAACAGCTACGGCGTGGTCAGCGTCACCGAGAAGTTCGCCAAGGCGCATCCGCAGACCATCACCAAGGTACTCGGCGCCTATGAAAAGGCACGGGATTGGGCAGTGAAGCACCCGGATGAATTCGCCAAGCTGCTGGCCGACGAGTCCGGCCTGCCGCTGGAAGTGGCCAAGCTGCAACTCTCGCGCACCGACCTGAGCACGCCGTTCCTGAGCAGCAAGGACGTGGTGGCGTCCAAGGCGGCCGCGCCGATCCTGGTGTCCGAAGAACTGGTGCGCAAAGGCGTGAATGTGGACCAGGTGATCGACCAGTTGATCGACACCTCGTTCGGCCATTAAGGAGCCCGTGATGACCAGCAAAACCCAAGCATTGCCCCTTACCGCACCGGTGGTGATCACCCGCAGCGCCTGGCAAAGGCGGCTCAAGGGCCTGGTGTTGCCGGTGCTGATCCTGCTGGTGCTGGAGGTGGTGGTGCGCGTGGGTTGGCTGCCGTCGTACCAGATGCCTGCACCCAGCGAGATTGCCGTGACCCTCACCGACTTGGCCGAAGGCGCATTGTGGAAACACATCAGCGCCAGCCTGGGCCGGGTGCTGCTCGGTTTTGCCATTGGCGCCAGCCTGGCGCTGGTGTTTGCGGCATGGGTCGGCCTGAGCCGCGAGGCGGAAGCCTACCTGGAACCGACCTTTGCCGGGCTGCGTTCGATCCCGAGCCTGGCTTGGGTACCGCTGTTGCTGCTGTGGCTGGGCATCGACGAAACCTCGAAGATCGTGCTGATCGCGATTGGCGCGTTTTTCCCGGTGTACCTCAATGGCGTCGCGGCTATCCGCGATATCGACCGCAAGCTGGTGGAAGTCGGGCAGATGTACGGTTTCAGCCGGTGGCGGCTGGTGCGTCGAATCCTGCTGCCCGCCGCCCTACCCGGCCTGTTCACCGGGTTGCGCAGTGGCTTGAGCCTGGCGTGGATGTTTCTGGTGGCGGCCGAGCTGATTGCGGCCACCAAGGGGCTGGGTTACCTGCTCAGTGATGGGCGGGAAACTTCGCGGCCGGATATCGTGCTGGCGGCGATTATCGTATTGGCGCTGTTGGGCAAGGTCAGCGATGGCCTGCTCGCAGCACTGGAAACGCGCTGCCTGGCCTGGCGCGATACCTTCCAGGGAGCCGGCCAATGAGCGTGCAACCGCTGTTGGATATTCACGTCGCGCGTAAAAGCTTCGCCAACACCACCGTGTTGAAAGACGTGCGCCTGGTGCTGCAACCACGCGAAGCCGTGAGCCTGCTCGGCCCCAGCGGCTGCGGTAAAAGCACGCTGCTGCGCATCGTCGCCGGCCTGGAACAGGACTTCCAGGGCGAACTGCGCAGCCCCGATGGCGAAGTGGCCTTTGTGTTCCAGGAACCACGGTTGATGCCCTGGCTCACGGTGGAACAGAACATCGGCTTCAGCGATGACAGCCACTACGACAAGGCCTGGGTCAAGCAGTTGATCGAGGAAGTCGGCCTCAAGGGTTTTGCGCAGGCGCTGCCCAAGGCGTTGTCCGGCGGCATGGCGCAACGGGTGGCGATTGCGCGGGGGCTGTATTCACGGCCGCAGGTGTTACTGCTGGATGAGCCGTTCAGCGCAGTGGATGCATTTACCCGCATGAAGCTGCAGGATCTGCTGCTGCAACTGGCCGAGCATCATGCCATCGCCTTGTTGCTGGTGACCCATGACGTGGACGAGGCGCTGTACCTGAGTGATCGGGTGCTGGTGATGGACAACCGGCCGAGCAGCATTCGCCAGGAATTGGCGGTGAACCTGCCGCACCCGCGTGACCGGCGTGATCCGCTGCTGGCGCAGCTCAAGGCGCAATCCTTGACTGAGCTGCAACGTGCCCATGTGATCTGACGCCATCATTGTGGCGAGCGGGCTTGTTGTGGCGAGCGGGCCTGCCACAGACAGTTAGCTCGCTCACCCTAACAACAACCCTCAAGTCATGGCTTTGCGCAAGGTCACCCAATACCGCGTCCGCGCCTGCACCTCGAGCCCCAGGGTCGAGGCCAACAGGTTAAGGATGCGGTCGGTGTCGTCCAGGCGGAAACTGCCGGTGACCCGCAACGACTCCAGGCTCGGCTCCCAGCGCAACACGCCCGGCCGATAACGTTCCAACTCCCGCAGGAAGTCGCCCAGCGCCTGGTTCTGCGCAGTCAAAACACCGTCGCGCCAGCCCAATTGCAACACATCGAATGGCACCCAGGCCCCTAGCCCGCTGGCGTTGAGCGGCGCTTGCTGCCCTCCCTGCAAGCTCGCCATCTGCCCACTCAAATCACGCACCTGCACGGATCCCTTGAGCACCGACACCCTACAACCGGCGGGCAGTTGCCGCACACACACCTCGGCCTGGCTGACCCTCAACTCGCCGTAGCGCGTCTGCACGGTCATCGGTGTGGCGCCGGGTACATTCAACGCCAACTCGCCGTCGACCAGCGTGATGCGGCGCTGCGCCAGGTCGACGTCCACCGCCGTCGCGGTATTGAGCTGCAAGCTGCCGCCATCAGCCAGCCCCATGCGTTTGCGCTCGCCAATGGCCGTGTGCAAATCGGCACGCCAGGCCTCGATCGGCAATTGGCGGCTGAGCAACCACGCGGTTGGCACCAGTGCAGCGATACCCAGCGCACGCTTGAGCACGGCACGGCGTCCCGGTTGCGGACGGTCGAGACTGGCCATCGCCAAGGCCTGGGGCAAGTCGCTGAAACGCTGGCGCAGGGTCTGGGCTTTTTGCCAGGTCTGTTCGTGCTGGGGGTGGCTGTCACGCCAATGCTGCAACGCGGCGTGATCACGCTCGGTGGCTGCGCCGGATTCCAGCAGCGCCAACCATTGCGCGGCCGCGCGGGCGACGTCGCGGCTCACAGGTCCACCAGCAGGCAGTGTTCGTAGGCCTGGGCCATGTAGCGTTTTACGGTGCGTTCCGACACGTCGAGGCGCTCGGCAATCTCCCGGTAACCCAGCCCTTCCAGTTGGCTCCACAGGAAGGCGCGGCGGACCAGCACCGGCAAACCATCCAGCAATTCATCCAGGGCTTGCAGGGTCTCCAGCACCAACCAACGCTGTTCGGGCGACGGCACGCAGGCTTCAGGGAGACTCGTCAAGGCCTTCAGATAGGCCTGTTCAAGGCTGCGCCGCTGATGAAAATTCACCAGCAGGCGCTTGCCGACGGTGACCAGATACGCACGCGGCTCCTGCATCTGCGCAATCGGCTGGGCGCTGGCGAGCACGCGCAAGAACGTATCCTGGCTCAGGTCAGCCGCATCCCAGGCATTGCCCAGGCGCCGGCGCAGCCAGCTTTCCAGCCAACTGCGGTGGTCGCGGTACAGGCTCGACAGCGTCAGTTCGTTGGCGTGGGTCGGAACAACAGCATCATTCATGGCAAGCGACCTGCGCGGCGCGAGTGAGTCTCAAATGAGATTCATTCTATTTAATATCGTGCCGACGCACCATGCCCTTTACACATCGCGTTCAAAGCATCGCGGCCTTCTGTCGCAACAAGTCGATAAACAACCCCAGTTCACGGCTCACCACTTCGCCTTTGCGCAACAACATGCCAAACGGCGCCAGTCGCACGTCGAGGGCCACCGGCAGCGCCACCACCAGGCCCATTTTCAGGTAATCACGCAGTGCGCTTTCGGACAGCACCATCACGGCGTCGGTCAGTTGGATCAACTGCTGCATGGAGTACACCGAGCTGCATTCGATGATGTCCGCCGGGCTGGGCAGCGCCAGATCCTGCAGCGCCTGGTCGAAGCCGATGCGCGCCGGGCTGGTTTGCGGTTGCAGGATCCATGGCCAGTCGCGCACCAGTTCATCCAGCATCAACTGCTCACGCTGGGCCAGGGGGTGGCCGGCGTGCACCACCACCAGCAAGCGTTCGTTGCCCAGGGGTTCGAAGCTGTAGTGCTCGTTGTCGGTGGCGGCATTACGGCGCGAGATAGCCAGGTCGATGCGTCCCTGTTCAAGCAACTGGATCACCTGGTCGCTGGTGTCACCCATGATGCGGATACGCAGTTGCGGGTTCAGCGATTTGATCTGCGCGATGGAATCCATCACCAGGTCCGGCGCCGCCCCCATGATGGTGCCAATCGACAGGTAGCCGTAACCGCCCTGCTGTCGTGCCATCAAGTCTTCGGCGCAACGGTCCAGGCCGCTTAGGGCGGATTCGGCAAAGCGAATCAACTCTTGGCCAAGTGCCGTAGGGCGCATGCCCCTCGGCAGACGCTCGAAAAGATCACAGGCAAACATGTCCTCGATCTCACGCAGCATGCGCGTGGCGGCAGGCTGCGACATGTTCAGCGCCTGTGACGCACGGTGCAGGTTCTGGCTGGAGCTCAGCGCGACGAGCATATGCAGGTGCTTGTAGCGCAGGCGGTTGAACAGGCTGGGAGAGATCGCGGGACTACGCATTTTTATCCTTGTTATCGATACCCTGAGGTTATCACTTGTAAGCGAGATTCGATTTGTAGCGCATTGCTCGGCCGCCGTACAGTCCGTCCCATAAGAACAAAACATCGGACGCCACTATGAAAACCCTCCCCGCGCCCCTGCTCGCCAAGATTTCCTGGCGACTGCTGCCCTTCCTGCTGTTGATGTACATCATGGCCTTTCTCGACCGCGCCAATGTCGGGTTTGCCAAACAAGCTTTCCAGGCCGACACCGGTCTAAGCGACGCCGCCTTTGCGTTTGGCGCTGGCGTGTTTTTTGTCGGCTACGCGCTGCTGGAAGTACCGAGCAACCTGATCCTGCACCGTGTCGGCGCCCGCCTGTGGATGTGCCGCATCATGGTCAGTTGGGGCCTGATCTCGGCTGCCATGGTCTTTGCGCACAACGAAACCAGCTTCTACGTGCTGCGCTTTTTACTCGGTGTGGCCGAAGCCGGATTTTTCCCCGGCGTCATTCTTTACCTCACCTACTGGTTCCCCCAGGCCGTGCGCGGCAAGGCTATGGGCTTCTTCTATTTCGGCGCGCCACTGGCTTTCATCTTCGGCAGCCCGTTGTCCGGTTTGCTGCTGGAAATGGACGGTTTTGGCGGCATCCACGGCTGGCAGTGGCTGTTCGCAGTGGAAGGCCTGATGGCAACTGCAGTGGGCATCTGGGCCTACTGGTACCTGGACAATCGCCCCGCCGACGCCAAGTGGCTGACCCCGGCTGAGCGTGAGCAAGTACAGAGCCTGCTGAATCAGGAAGACCAGCACAAAACCTCCCACGGTCGCAGCCTGCTCACCGTGCTGTGCCAACCCTCGGTGTTGTACTTGTGCCTGGTGTACCTGCTGATCCAGGCCAGCGTCTACGGCGTGGTGTTTTACCTGCCGACCCAAGTGGGCGATCTGCTCGGCACCAAGGTCGGCTTGATGGTCGGGCTGGTCTCGGCCATTCCCTGGCTCTGCGCACTGTTTGCGGCTTGGTGGATTCCCAGCTACAGCGACCGTACCGGCCTGCGTCGCCAGACCGCCTGCCTGACCCTGCTGATGGCTGCCGCCGGCATTGCCTGCTCAGTGACCTTCGCCAACCCGCTGCTGGGCATGCTCGCGCTGTGTTTTGCCGCCTCGGGGTTCATCGCCGTGCAACCGGTGTTCTGGACCTTTCCCTCCAGCTACCTGGCCGGCAGCGCTGCCGCAGCCGGCATTGCACTGATCAATTCCTTCGGCGCCCTCGGTGGCTTCATCGCCCCGGTCATCAAGCACTGGGCCGAAGGTGCCTTCGCGTCCCCGGCAGCCGGCCTGTACCTGCTGTCCGCCACCACGGTACTGGCTGCATTGCTGGTGCTGGGCATCCATTCACCCGGCCGCACCGCGTCGAAAACGCCGGCCACTGTTTAACGCCAGGAGTCACATCATGGGTCATCTCACCATCAAACACGTCCGCGCCTTTGTACTGCGAGGCGGCGGCGCCGATTACCACGACCAGGCCGATGGGCATTGGATCGACGACCATATTTCCACGCCGATGAGCAAGTACCCCGAGTACCGCCAGAGCCGCCGCAGCTTTGGCATCAACGTGCTCGGCACCCTGGTGGTGGAGATCGAAGCCAGCGACGGCACCGTCGGTTTCGCTGTGACCACTGGCGGTGAACCGGCGGCTTACATTGTCGAGAAGCACCTGGCGCGCTTTCTCGAAGGCGCCCGCGTCACCGACATCGAGAAAATCTGGGACCAGATGTACCAGTCCACCCTGTATTACGGGCGTAAGGGCCTGGTGATCAACACGATTTCCGGCGTCGACCTGGCGTTGTGGGACCTGCTCGGCAAAATCCGCCAGGAACCGGTGCACCAACTGCTCGGCGGCGCGGTGCGTGATGAGTTGCAGTTCTACGCCACCGGCGCGCGCCCGGATCTCGCGCAGAAAATGGGTTTTATCGGCGGCAAAATGCCCCTGCACCACGGCCCCAGCGAAGGCGAAGAAGGCCTGCGCAAGAACCTCGAAGCGCTGGCGACCATGCGTGAACGGGTCGGCCCGGACTTCTGGCTGATGCTCGATTGCTGGATGAGCCTGGATTTGAACTACGCCACCAAGCTGGCGATCGGCGCCCATGAGCATGGCCTGAAGTGGATCGAAGAAGCGTTGTCCCCAGACGATTATTGGGGCTATGCCGCCCTGCGCAACAACGTGCCCAAAGGCATGCTGGTGACGACGGGCGAACACGAAGCCACCCGCTGGGGGTTCCGCATGCTGTTAGAAATGGGCTGCTGCGACATCATCCAGCCCGACGTCGGCTGGTGCGGCGGCCTCACCGAACTGGTGAAAATTTCGGCGTTGGCCGATGCGCATAACGCAATGGTCGTGCCCCACGGTTCGTCAGTGTACAGCTATCACTTTGTCGCCACCCGCCATAACAGCCCATTCGCCGAGTTCCTGATGATGGCGCCCAAAGCGGATGAAGTCGTGCCGATGTTCCACCCGCAATTGTTGGGCGAACCGGTGCCGGTGAATGGCCGCATGCGTTTGTCGGCGCTGGACAAGCCGGGCTTCGGCGTTGACCTGAACCCGGACTGCCAACTGCACCGTCCCTACAACCGCTGAGGAACCCGCCATGAACATGCCCCGCAATGGCTTCAAGGCCGCCCTCGCCAAGGACGCCACCCAATACGGCATCTGGGCCGGTTTCGCCACCGGCTACGCTGCCGAGATCGTCGCCAGCCTCGGATATGACTGGATGCTGATCGACGGCGAACACGCGCCCAACACGGTGCCGAGCATCCTCAACCAGTTGCAGACGGTCGCACCGTACAGCACCGCGCCGGTAGTACGCGCCGTCAACAGTGACGCCAGCCTGATCAAGCAACTGCTCGATGTCGGCGCCCAGACCTTAATGATCCCCATGGTCGAAACCGCCGAACAGGCCCAGGCCCTGGTGCGTGCCATGCGTTACCCGCCCCACGGCATCCGTGGCGTCGGCGGCGGTCTGACCCGTGCCACGCGCTGGGACGGCGTGGACAACTACCTGAACACCGCCCATGAAGAGCTGTGCCTGATCGTGCAGGTGGAATCGCGCCTTGGCGTGGAAAACGTCGCCGCGATTGCCGCCGTAGAAGGCGTTGACGCTGTATTTATCGGCCCCGCCGACCTGTCCATCGGCCTGGGTCACGCCGGCAACCCCGGCCATCCCGAGGTCCAGGAGCGCATCAAGCACGCCATCGACGCCACTCTCGCCGCCGGCAAGGTCAGCGGCATCCTGGCGCCCAACGAAGACGATGCACGCCGCTATCAGGCCTGGGGTTGCCGCTTTATCGCGGTGGCCATCGACATCAGCCTGCTGCGCCAGAGTGCCCTGGCCACCCTTGCCCGCTATCGCCCTGCTGCCGAAACGACAGCGCCTTCGCGTACTTATTGAGGAGCCTGCCCATGTCATCCGTTCCCGTTTACCAGAACTTCATCAATGGCCGCTTCAGCTCCAGCGAAGCGCACATTGACGTGCTTAACCCGGCCACCGGCGCCTTGCTGTCGAAGGTGCCAGCGTCCACTGCCGCCGAGGTCGACCAGGCCCTGGCCGCCGCACGCCAGGCGCAAAAGACCTGGGCGCGCAAACCCGCCATCGAACGTGCCGGGCACCTGCGCCGCATCGCCGCCAAGCTGCGCGAGAACGTTGCGCACCTGGCGCGCACCATCACCCTGGAACAAGGCAAAGTCAGTGGTTTGGCGGAGGTGGAAGTGAATTTCACCGCCGACTATCTCGACTACATGGCCGAGTGGGCACGACGCATCGAAGGCGAGATCATCAACAGCGACCGTGCCAATGAAAATATCTTCCTGTTCCGCAAGCCGTTGGGCGTGGTGGCCGGCATCCTGCCGTGGAATTTTCCGTTCTTCCTGATCGCCCGCAAAATGGCGCCGGCGCTGCTCACCGGCAACACCATCGTGATCAAGCCCAGTGAAGAAACCCCGAACAACTGCTTCGAGTTCGCCAAGCTCGTCGCCGAAACCGACCTGCCCGCCGGGGTGTTCAACGTGGTCTGCGGCGACGGCCGGGTCGGCGGCGCGCTCACGGCGCACACAGGCGTCGACATGATCAGCTTCACCGGCAGCGTGGCGACCGGCTCGCGGATCATGACGGCCGCCGCACCGAACATCACCAAGCTCAACCTGGAACTGGGCGGCAAGGCTCCGGCCATCGTACTGGCGGATGCCGACCTGGAGCTGGCCGTCAAAGCCATCCGCGATTCGCGCATCATCAACACCGGCCAGGTGTGCAACTGCGCCGAGCGGGTGTACGTGGAGCGCAAGGTTGCCGACCAGTTTATCGAACGCATCAGCGCAGCCATGTCCGCCACCCGCTACGGCGACCCTATCGCCCAGGCCGACGTGGAAATGGGCCCGCTGATCAACCGCCAGGGCCTGGACAGCGTCAACCGCAAAGTTCGCACCGCCCTGAGCCAGGGCGCAACATTGGTCAGCGGCGGGCAGATTGCCGACCTGGGTGCGGGTTTTCACTTCCAGCCGACGGTATTGGCTGGATGCCGCGCCGACATGGAGATCATGCGCGAAGAGATCTTCGGTCCGGTGCTGCCGATCCAGATCGTCGACGACCTCGACGAAGCCATCGCCCTGGCCAACGATTGCGACTACGGCCTGACGTCGTCGATCTACACCCGTGACCTGGGCAAGGCCATGCACGCGGTGCGCGAAATCGACTTTGGTGAAACCTACGTCAACCGTGAAAACTTCGAGGCCATGCAGGGCTTCCATGCCGGCGTGCGCAAATCCGGCATTGGCGGCGCCGACGGCAAGCACGGCCTGTATGAGTACACCCATACCCATGTGGTGTACCTGCAAAGCTGAGCTGGTTAATCGGGGCCGGGCGCGGTAGCGTGCTGGCCCCTCCGAATTTGCTTTTGATAAGGACTGCGTCATGCCCCTGACTGCCTATAGCGGCCCGATCATCGATAGCCATTTGCACCTGTTCGACCCTTGTCGCCCCGAGGGCATTCCATGGCCTGAACCCGGTAACCGGCTGTATGCCGCACACCTGCCGGCGGATTACTGGGCCCTGGCCGCGCCGCACAATGTGGTCGGTGCGATTGCCGTGGAAGCCAGCCCGTGGCGCGACGATAACCGCTGGCTGCTCGACACCCTGCGCAGCGAACCGCGCATGCTTGGCTTTGTCGGCAACCTCGACCCGCTGCACGCCGACTTCGCCAACGACCTCGACGCCCTGGCCAACGAGCCGCTGTTTCTCGGCCTGCGCTACGGCAACCTGTGGGATCGCGACCTGCTGCAAGACCAGGCGCGTCCTGGCTTTATCGACGGCCTGCGCCAACTCGCCGCCAGCGGCCGTGGCCTGGACAGCGCCAACCCGAATCCGCGTCTTGTCAAAGGTCTGTTGCAGTTGAGCGACAGGCTGCCCGAGCTGCGCATCATCGTCGACCACCTGCCCAACGCCCAGGTGCCATCAGGCGAAGAGGCGGCCTATCACGCCGACCTGCTGCGCCTGGCCGAACGCCCGAATGTGTTCGCCAAACTGGCGGAGATTCCCCAGCTCGGCCCTCAAGGCTTGATCACCGACACGGCGTTCTACAACGATCGCTTGGCGGTGTTGTGGGAAGCCTTTGGCGAAGACCGCTGCTTTTTCGGCAGCGACTGGCCCAACAGCGATCACCTGGCGGATTTCGCCACCACGCTGGGCCTGGTCAAGCGCTGCATGGCCGCCAAACCCGAGGCTGTACAAGCCAAATTCTTCCTGCACAACGCGGTGCGGATCTACACGCCCAGCCATGGAGCGCCGTGATGCAGACCCGTGCCTTTCGCATGAACCTCAACCCCGGCCAGGCCGATGAATACCGCAAGCGCCACGACGACATCTGGCCCGAACTGGCCCAGGCGCTGCTCGATGCGGGTGTGGTGGACTACCGGATTTTCTTCGACGAACCGGGCAATGCGCTGTTCGCCGTGCTGACCCATGAAGACGCCCACGGCCTGGACGAACTGCCCGGTACAGCACTGATGCAGCGCTGGTGGGCCTACATGCAGGACATCATGCCCAGCCACCCGGACGCCTCGCCAATCAGTGTCGACTTGCTGCCGATGTTCCAACTGACGCGCCCCTGATCCAACCGACGCACAACAACAATAAAAAGGATTCGACTACGTGGAAATCATTCTCCTTGGTGTGATTCTGCACTTTATCGGCGGCTTCGCTTCCGGCAGTTTCTACATCCCTTACAAGAAGGTCCGCGGCTGGGCCTGGGAAAGCTATTGGATCACCGGCGGCCTGGTGTCCTGGCTGATCGTGCCGCTGATCGCGGCGCAACTGACGGTGCCTGGCTGGGTGGAAATCCTGCGCAACGCCGACACCAGCACCCTGCTCTGGACCTACCTGTTCGGCGTGTTGTGGGGCATTGGCGGGCTGACATTTGGCCTGACCATGCGCTACCTCGGCTTGTCCCTGGGCATGTCGCTGATCATGGGCCTCACCTCGGCCCTCGGCGCATTGATGCCGGCGCTGTACCGCGACCTTTTCACCACAGAGACCGAAGGTACGCTGACCTCGATGCTGGCCTCGCAAGGCGGGCATTGGGTGTTGTGGGGCGTGGCCGTATCGCTGGCCGGCATTGCAGTGTGTGGCAAGGCCGGGCTGATCAAGGAACGAGAAGTGTCCCAGGCGGTGAAGTTCGCCAGTGTCAGCGAATTCTCCCTGGGCAAGGGCATGCTGGTGGCGGTGATTTCCGGGGTGCTGAGTGCGTGTTTTAGCTACGGCATTTCCGCCGGTCGACCGCTGGCCGCCGCAGCTGTAGAGCACGGTGCCAACAGCCTGTTCCAGAACAACGTGACCTTCATGGTGATCATGTGGGGCGGCCTCACCACCAACGGTATCTGGTGTCTGTGGCTGAATTGGCGCAACCGCACCTTCCATAACTACACCGACCGCAGCACCCCGCTGTTGGGCAACTACCTGTTGGTGGCGATTGCCGGCACCCTGTGGTTCCTGCAGTTTTTCTTCTACGGCATGGGCGAAAGCCGCCTGCAGAACGACGCCAGCTCCTGGGTACTGCACATGTCGTTCATCATCATCGTATCCAACTGCTGGGGCCTGTATTTCCGCGAATGGCACGGCACCAGTGCGGCCAACAAAGGCGTGCTGGTGGCGGGTATCGCAGTGATCCTCGGTGCGATTGCCATGGTCGGCTACGGCAATTACCTGGGCTGATGTCGCTTATTTCTTGAAGGAGAGTTTTTATGTTGCTTGCAGACAAAACCGTGATCATCACCGGCGCCTCCCGTGGCATCGGCCGCGCCGCCGCCCGTGAATGTGCGCGCCAGGGGGCCCGCGTGGTCATCGGCCACAGCGGCAGCGGCCAAGGTACGGAGGCTGCGTATTCGTTGATCGAGGAGATCAAGGCCTTCGGCGGCCAGGCCATCGAAGTGGGCGGCGACGCCGCCGACCCGGACACCGGTGACAAGCTGGTGGCCGGCGCAGTGAACGCTTTCGGCAGCGTCGACGTGTTCGTCAACAATGCCGGTATCTGCCCGTTCCACTCGTTCCTCGACATGCCTCGCGAGGTCTACCTGAAAACCGTCAACACCAACCTCAACGGTGCCTATTTCGCCGTACAGGCGGCGGCCAACCAGATGAAAAACCAGGGTCGCGGCGGCGCGATCATCGCCGTCAGCTCCATCAGCGCCCTGGTCGGCGGCGGTATGCAGACCCACTACACACCGACCAAGGCCGGCCTGCATTCGTTGATGCAATCCTGCGCAATTGCCCTGGGACCGTACGGCATTCGCTGCAACTCGGTACTGCCGGGCACCATCGCCACCGACATCAACAAGGACGACCTGGCCGATGAGGAAAAACTCGCCTACATGACCTCACGCACGCCGCTGGGTCGCCTGGGTGAGCCGGATGATGTGGCCGGGCCCATCGTATTCCTCGCCTCGGACATGGCGCGTTATGTGACCGGCGCGTCGTTGCTGGTGGATGGCGGGTTGTACGTAAACCTGCAGTAACACCCCGCTCCTCCAACCACCACAGTTCCAATGTGGGAGCGGGCTTGCTCGCGAATGCAGTGTGTCAGTCACAGGATTCATGCCTGACCCACCGCTTTCGCGAGCAAGCCCGCTCCCACAGGGGCCTCTGTGTGCCTGAAGTTCGAGTTCCACCCCAATAAAAACAACAATCCCAGGAGCTTTTCCATGCGCACCACCCTCCCCCTGGCCCTGCTCTGCAGCGCCATGTCGACCTGCGCCTTCAGCGCCGGTTTACTGGACCCAAACTCACCCGCCATGCTGGGCGACTGGAACGGCCTGCGCCCGCAACTGGCCGAGCAAGGCTATGACTTCACCCTCAAGTACGTCGGCGAGGTCGGTTCCAACCTCGGCGGCGGCTACAACTCGCATACCACCGCACGCTGGAGCGACCAGTTGATTCTCGGTGTTAACATGGACTTGCAAAAACTGCTCGGCTGGCAGGACGCGACCTTTCGCATCGGCATCGGCGAGCGTCACGGCAAAGACATCACCAACGACCGCGTGCATCAGCCGAACGCCACCGGACTGACCTCCACCATGGAAGTGTTTGGCGGCGGTAATGCCTGGCGGCTTTCGCAGTTCTGGTACGAGCAGAAATTCTTTGAGCGCAAATTCGCCTTGAAACTGGGGCGCTTCGGCCATGGCGAAGACTTCGATCAGTTCCCCTGTGAATTTCAGAACGTGACCCTGTGCGGCTCCCAGGAAGGCAACTGGAACGGCGTATGGAATAGCTTCCCCATCAGCCAGTGGGCGGTGCGTGCCAAGTACCAGTTCACCGATGAGTTCGCGGTGCAAGTGGGTGCCTATGACAAAAACCCTGGCAATGCCGAAGCCAGCAATGGCTTCAAACCCTTCATCAGCGGCTCCCAGGGCACCAGTTTTCCCATCGAGGCCATCTGGAAAGGCCAGGTTGCCGGGCTGAGTTCCGAATACCACGTGGGTTACTACTATGCCAACGCCAATACCAAGGACATGCTCAAGGACGCCGACGGTAACTTTGCCGCCAGCTCGCAAAAGCCTTATCGGATGTATTCCAGCAATGACGGTTGGTGGCTGTCGGGCCAGCAGCAGTTGACCACGGTCGACGGCAACAACAAGCGCGGGCTCAACCTGTTTGCCAACCTGACGATGAATGATCCGGACAAGAGCGTGATCAAAAACCTGATCCAGGTCGGCCTGATCTACCGCGGCCCGTTCGATTCACGCCCAGACGACACTTTTGGTATTGGCGCGTCGAAACTGCAGGTCAGCGACCGCTATACCCGTAACACGCAGATGCTCAACGCCATCAATGGCGTAACCGCCATTGATGACCCGCTGTACGTGCCCGAGCAGCGCCGCGAGTACAGCTACGAGATCAACTACGGCGTGCAGGCGACGAAGTGGCTGATGGTGCGGCCCAACCTGCAATACGTGAAGTACCCCGGCGGGCTGACGCAAACCACCGGCGCAGTCGTCGGCGGCGTGCAGTTTATCGCCGACTTCTAGTCTTTCTCTGCATCAAACACCTGCCCGCGTCCCACCACGCTGGCAGGCTTAAGCAGCGCACCTGGCGCCAATACCGCATTGGCGCCGATCCGGCACTGGTCACCGAGCAACGCGCCAAACTTATCGCAACCGGTGCGCTGCACTACGCCGTCAACCCGCACCTGCACGTCCTTGTCGTCGCGCTCATTGCGGTAATTGGCGACGATGCTTCCAGCCTCCAGGTTGATCCCCTGCCCCAACACCGAATCACCGACAAAGTTGAAATGCGCCAGCTTGCTGCCGCTGAACACGAAGGACGTCTTCAACTCAGCGCCGGGGCCGATGATGCAGTGTTCATCCAGCCAGCAACCGCCACGCAGCAGCGAGCCGCTGGCAATGAAACAATGCGCACCGACAATCAATGGCGGCTTGAGCAAGGCACCGACCTCGACGGTGGCAGTCCGGTGGACCGCGATTTCATCCTGGATGACGTACTCGTCGGCCGGCAGTTCGGCTAACAATTGGCGAACGATGGCGGGCGCCTGGGTGACCAGCGCCCAAGGCGTAAGGTCTGCCCAGGGCGCCAGGGCAGAATCGGAAAAAACGGCGATGTAGTCAGCAAGTCGAATCAACGTCGAACCCTCGAGCGGTCAGCGAAGTCCGAAAACCTAGCATTACTGGCCGTCGAGTAACACCGGTTTGCCCAGTTCACCGATCTTTTCCAGGCGGGCCCGCACGATATTGCGGCTGATATTCAGCAGGCGGCCGGTCTGCAATTGATTGCCGTGGCAATAGCGATAAGCCGCGCGAAAAATCGTCTCTTCGATGTGTTCGTAGAGGTCTGGAATGTTCTGTTCGAACAATGCGTTCAGCGCACTTTCCAGGTCGACCGGACCACTCAGGGCGGGCGGCGCGTGGCTGGCCTCGTCCTGGCGAATGCCCGAAGAGCGCATGTCCACCAAATGCAGGTCCGCCGGTTGCACCCGCTGGTTACGGCACACCAGCAAGGCGTGGTGAATGGCGTTTTCCAGCTCGCGGATATTGCCCGGCCAGCTGTGTTCGAGCATCTTGCGCTCGGCCTCGATGCTCAGGCTTGCGCGGTTGTAACCCAGGCGCTGACAGTGTTCTTCAAGGAAGAATTCGGCCAGCGGCAGGATGTCGCCCGGCCGTTCGCGCAGCGGGGGCAGGCGGATGGTTGCGACGTGCAGACGGTAAAACAAGTCCTCGCGAAAATGCCCGGCCACTACCGCGTCAGCCAAGTTGACGTTGGTGGCCGCCACCAGCCGAACATTGATCGGGATCGGCGTGCGCGAACCCAGGCGCACCACTTCACGCTCCTGCAAAACCCGCAGCAATTTGACCTGCATGTTCAGCGGCAAATCGCCGATCTCATCGAGGAACAGCGTGCCGCCATTGGCCGCTTCAAACCAGCCGGCCTTGTGGGTGGTAGCACCGGTGAACGCGCCTTTTTCATGGCCGAACAGTTCGCTTTCCACCAGGGTTTCGGCAAACGCACCGCAATTCACCGCCACAAAGGGTTCACGCCCGCGACGGCTCAGATTGTGGATATGCCGTGCGACCAATTCCTTGCCGGTGCCGGTCTCGCCAATGATCAAGGTGTTGGCTTCACTGGGGGCCAGGCGCTCGATACGCGCCAGCAATTCCTGGGAGCGCGGGTCCTTGAAGACCAGCACGGTGGCACGCACCGACTTGGTCAATTCGCGGGCATTGGGATGGGTGATCAGCGACATGGTGCATTCCTGGCAGTAAAAGCGCGTGCTCAATAGTGCATGAAGTTTTCTATACCATTTAATTATTAATTAATATTTATATATATCCGTTCCGAATATACCAACACCCCCACCCTTGACTGCTGCTGGAGCAGCAATCGGCCAGCACTTGCGTGTTTGCACATCAGCAGCCGAGGTGAGGTGGCATTCGTGCCACTACCGCTGAAACCCTTGTAGTACGCGGTCTAGAGCGATTGTGACAGCGACTGGCATGCAATCTGCTCTCTCCCTGCCAACACGATCCCCGTGTAGGAGCCGGCTCCTACAGGGGATTGCCAATTCAAGTAGGGAGAAGCCCCATGAAAAATGTATGGCGCAGCAGCATTGCCGCCCTGTTCGCCCTTTTTGCGAGTACTGCCATTCAGGCCGCACCGGCCTCAGTGAAAATCGCCATCGTCGCTTACACCCAAGGCGGCAAGCCGGTATTCGGCGGCATCGCCGGGCGCGTGATCGAGGACGGCTGGCTGGAAGCGCAATTGCGCGAACGCGGGGTGAAACTCGAGTGGATCGCCCTGCCCCACGCCGGCGCCGGCCCGCAGATCAACGAAGGCTTCAGCAACAACAGCCTGGACTTCGCCGTTCGCGGCGACCTGCCATCGGTGATCGCGGGAGCCGGTGGCGTGCCGGGCAAGCTGATTGTGCCCGGCGGCAGCGGCAACAACATCTACCTGGTGGTGCCCGAAGGCTCCAGCGCCCAGACCATCGAAGACCTCAAGGGCAAACGCCTGGCCCTGCACCGTGGCCGGCCATGGGAGTTTGCGTTCAGCAACTTCCTGGCCAGCAAGGGCCTGACACTCGATGACTTCAAGATTGCCAACCTCAACCCACAGGTGGGTGCGGCGGCGGTATCGGCCGGCAAGGTCGATGCGGCAGTGCTGCTCAGCGAGGCTTATGCCCTGGAAGACAAAGGTGTGGGCAAGATCATCTGGTCGACCAAGCAAGGCAGCAACGACTGGCGATTGGTCTCTGACCTGTGGGGCACCGACACCTTTGTAAAACAGTATCCGCAGATCACCCAACTGCTGGCCACTGCTTGGGTCAAGGCCGCGTGGTGGATTTCTCAGCCGCAGAACCAGGACGCCTATTACCAACTGTCCTCCCGCGCCGGCACCGCCGAAAGCGTGCTGCGTCGCGACGACCAGAACGACCCGGTGACCTGGAAAGAACGCTGGGCGCCAAAAAGTGATGCGCAGCTCAAGGCCCATTACCAGGCTCTGACGGCCTATGCGCTGGCCAACCACCTGATTCGCGACACCTACGACATCGGCCCGTCACTGGCTACCGGCTTTACCCACCAGGCCCTGATCGACCTGAAACTCACCGACTACTGGCCGGCCCTGCGTGGCCAGGTCAGCACGAATCCTTGATAGGAAAATGATTGATGAAACTGCCCCACTCCTTCGCTTTCGGCCTCAGCGTATTGGCCTTGTCCATGAGCGCGTTCGCGGCTGACGTGTATGCACCCAAGCCCAACCCGCTGCAAGGCGATGGCCGCGTCTCGCCGTTCTACACCTGGGAACAAGCGATTCCCGCCGTTCCCGGCAAATTGCTGCGCAGCGAGCCGCTGGACAGCACCATCAGCCTGGCGAATGCCGCCAGTGCCCAGCGCATCCTGTACACCTCCACCGACGGCATCGACAACAAGACGCCCATCGTGGTTTCCGGCGCCTTGTTCCTGCCTAAAGGCAAGCCACCTGCCGGCGGATGGCCGGTGGCAAGCTGGGGCCATGGCACCGTCGGCGTGGCGGATGTGTGCGCGCCGTCCTGGCAAGGCCGTTCCTACCGTGACGTGGCTTACCTCAACCGCTGGCTGGAAGAAGGCTTTGCCGTGGTCGCCACCGACTACCAGGGCCTTGGCGTGCCCGGTGGCCACCCATTGCTTAACAGCCGTATGGCCGCCTACGGCATCCTCGACGCCGCCAAGGCTGTGGTGGCCGGGGTACCAGGGCTGGCCGATAAAGTGTTGATCGTCGGTCAGTCCCAGGGGGGCGCGGGCGCCTTTGCCGCGGCGGCCTACGCGGCAACCTATGCGCCGGACCTGGGCGTCAAGGGCAGCATCGGTACCGGCGTGATCTACACCCTCGACTACGCGAAAAACCCCAGTGAGGCAGTGCGCAACAAGGTCGACCCGACGTTGGCCTACGGCTTCTACACCTTGCTTGCCGCCCAGCAATACGACCCGAGCATCAACCCGGCGGACTTCTACACCGACAAGGCGCTGCCGATCTTCGAACAGGCCCGCACCAGTTGCCTGTTCGCCCTTGAAGGCGACGTGGAAGGTCTCGGCCTGAGCATCGCCAACACCAAGAAAGACTACAAGGGCAAGCAGCTCGCGCCATGGCTCGCGCAGGTTTCGTACCCGACCCTGAAGACCTCCAAACCGATTTTCATCGGCACCGGCGCCGAAGACACCACCCCCGCCGCCGCGACCCAGGTGAAGCTGATGCAGGACGCCTGCAACGCCGGCTCCGTGGTGGAAGGCCATCTATACAAAGGCCTGGGCCACAGCGCGACGGTCAATGCGTCGCTCAAGGACTCGATCCCGTTCGCCCACAAAGTCATCAACGACCAGCCGATCACCCCGATCTGCGCCCCGACCGCCCAGTAGGCAGGAGGCTTCATGAGCATCGAATTCTTCACCCGCTTGCCGTTGCACGGCGAAACCCAGTTCCTGCCCGGCGATCCGCGTAACCGGGGCGACTGGCACCGTGGCGGCGCCAACAGTACCGGTGCAGTCTCCGGGTTCAGCGTGGGCGACCACTTTACCTACATCGACTACCTGGGCCAGATTGCCAAGGCCGCCGAGATCAATGGGTTTGGCGGTGCGTTGATGGTCAATGCGCC
Source organism: Pseudomonas sp. NS1(2017) (assembly GCF_002269425.1). Classification (NCBI taxonomy): domain Bacteria; kingdom Pseudomonadati; phylum Pseudomonadota; class Gammaproteobacteria; order Pseudomonadales; family Pseudomonadaceae; genus Pseudomonas; species Pseudomonas sp. NS1(2017). Next base: position 4,459,839 of record NZ_CP022960.1, on the reverse strand, counting down.
GACCGGCGAAGAACCCTGGACCGTCTGCTCATTGCTGGCCCGCGAGACGCGCACCCTGCAGTTCGTCACTGCGTTCCAGCCCTACCACTACACCCCTTGGGTCGCTGTGCAACAAGCGGCGACGTACCAGCGCGCCACCGGCAATCGCTTGGTGTGGAACATCATCAACGGTGGCTCGGACGCGATCCAGCGCCAGGTCGGTGACTACAGCGAGCACGATGAACGCTACGAACGCGCCACCGAGTTCATGGACGTGGTCAAGGGCTATTGGCACAACGAGACCTTCCACTACGATGGAAAATTCTACAAAGCCGACGGCGGTGGCCTGCGTGGGCCGTTGAAGAAGGCCGAGCTACCGCTGATCTGCACCGCCGGTTCGTCGATTGCCGCACGGGAATTCGCCGCCAAGCACGCCGACTTCTACCTGATGCGCGCCGAGCATCCGGATGAAATCGCCGCGCTGATCGCCGACCTGCGCCAGCGCGCACTGAAATGGGGGCGTACCGACATCCGTTTCGGCCTGTCAATCGACGTGATCACCCGCGAGACCGAAGCGCTGGCGCGCACCGAGGCCAAGCGTTTCTTCGACGAAGGCATCGCCCGTGGCGCGGTCAAGGCCGTGGCGGCGCATGCCGGGCTGCGCACAGCGCGCAAACTGAGCTACGAACAGGGTTTTGCCGAGAAGAACGAAGCCCAGGGTTTCGACGACTTCTTCATCCATCCGAATGTATGGACCGGCTTCGGCTATATCGGCATTCCACCGGGTTGCGCGCTGGTGGGTAGCTACGAGAACGTGGTGGCGCGGATTCGCGAGTACAACAGCATTGGCATCGACCTGTTCTTCCTCGCGGGCTACCCGCACCTGGAAGAAGCCTATCGCCTCGGCGAGCACATCCTGCCGCATTTTCGCAGCGAGCGCGTCGAGCTGAGCCGACCCCAGGAGCCGCTGCGCGAGCTGCATTCGGCCAACGGCGGAGCCTGAGACCATGACCTTTCTGCTGAGCCGCCGAGACTTTCTCGGCTACAGCGCCACCGTCGGCGGCGGCCTGCTACTGACGGGTTGCGGCCCGAGCGACACACCGGCCGGCGTGACCGGCAACGACCAGCCGCGTTACGGCGGACGCTTGCGCCTGGGCATTCTCGACGGCAACCAGAGCGGCAACCTGGACGCGCATAAACCGGTGGGCAGCGGCATCGTTCGCGGGTTTGCGCTGTACAGCAAGTTGTGGGAGTGGGACGAGCACATGCAACCGCGCCTGGCCCTGGCCGAACTGGCCGAGCCAAATGCCGATGCCAGCGCCTGGACCCTGCGCCTGCGCCCGGGCCTGGAGTTCCACAACGGCAAGACCATCGATGCCGACGACCTGATTTTCTCGATCCGCCGCCTCACCGACCCGCAACTGGCTTCGCCCTATGCCGCGCTGTTGCACTGGGTGGATCGCGACAATCTGGTCAAGCTGGACCATCGCACCGTGCGTCTGAGCTTTCGCGAAGGCCGCAGCTACATGCCGCTGGCGGAAACCTGGGTCAACTTCGGCGGCATCGTCCCGGTGGATTACCATCCAGTGACCAACCCGGTGGGTGCCGGCCCCTACCAGTTGAAAAGCTTTACCCCCGGCCAGCGTTCGTTGTTCACCCGCTTCGAGAATTACTACAAAGACGGCAAGCCCTATGCGGATGAACTTGAAATCATCGACTTCAAGGACCAAGTCTCACGCCTCGCCGCCCTGCGCGCCGGGCAGATCGACATGGCCAATGTGCTGCCCACCGAACAATTGCCGATCCTGCAAAAAAACCCGCGCCTGCAGGTGATCAAGTCGGTGTCTGGCAATTGGCTGTCCTTCGACATGAACCTGGACAAGCCGCCGTTCAACGACCCGCGGGTACGCGAGGCGTTTCGTTTGCTGGCGGACCGGGAGGAGTTGGTACGCCGCGCGCTGAACGGCCAGGGTCGCGTAGCCAACGACTTGTATGCACCCAGCGATCCGACCTTCAACCACAGCCTCGGCCCACGCGCTTACGACCCGCAACGCGCAGCGCAATTGCTCAAGGACGCCGGCCAGGAAAACCTTGAGGTGGAATTGATCACCACACCGGGGCAGGGTTTGAGTTCGGCGCTGGTCCTTGCCGAACAAGCCAAGCGCATCGGCGTGACCCTGAAGGTCAAACAAGTCGACCTTGCCACCTTCCAGGGCCCGCTGAAAAACGACTGGACCCTGAGCACTGGCGGCAGCATTGGCGCACCGTTTCTGGCCAGCGCGATACACACCGACGCGCCGTTTGCGGTGTCAAACAAGACCCACTTCAACGACCCGCACTTCAGTGAACTGTTCCTTGCCGCCATGGCCCAGCCCGACCTGGAAAAACGCAAAGCCCTGGTGCACCAGGTGCAGCAGATCCAGTACGAACGCGGTGGCATGTTGATCTGGGGCTACGCCGACCTGCTCGACAGCGTGTCCACCCGCGTCGGGGGTGCCCAGGCCGAAGAGTCACTGTTCAGCACCTGGCGATTCGAGAAGCTCTGGCTCAAAGACTCAGCCTGACCCAATGAAACCGCACCCCCCTCTGTAGGAGCCCGGCTTGCCGGCGATGGGGCCCTCAAGCCCTGCGCCGATCAAACGGACGCCATCGCCGGCAAGCCGGCTCCTACAAGGGGCGTGCGCCCTTCACTCTTTTTTATGGGGCATTTCTGCCATGCACGCTATCGCCTTGCGTTTACCCCTGTTGCTGGCCGCAACCCTGCCGCTGCAGGCCTTTGCTGCTGATACCCAACTGCAGACCGTGACGGTGCAGGCCAGTAGCGCCGAGTCGGATGACGACGCCCTGCCCACCCGGCCGCCGACCTCGGTGTACGGCGGCACCGAAACCAAAGTGCTCGACACTCCGCGCTCGGTGGTGCAGGTCAATGCCGAGCAATTGGCCAACGGCTCGATCCACAGCGCTGATGACTTGGTCAAATACGCACCTGGCATCACCCGTGGCGGCGGCCAGAACGCCGGAATCGCCCCGCAGTTCCGCGCCCAGGGTTCGGAGATTTTCCAGGACGGCCAGCGCGGTTATGCGGTGCGCCATCCGGCCAACTTCAACGCCTATGAAGGCGCCGATATCGTGGCTGGCCCATCCTCGGTGACCTACGGTTCAGTGTCCGGCAGTGGCGGTTACGTCAATTACCTGAGCAAAAAACCGAACTTCAATGAGTTCAAGACCAAACTCAGCGGTGAATTGGGTTCGTGGGTGCCGGACGGCACGTCACGCAGCTCGAATAAATTCAGCCTCGACAACACCGGCCCGCTGAGCGACAACCTGGCCTACCGCGTCAGCATCACCAAGCAGCGCCAGCAGGATTTCTACGACAACGTCGACAATAATTTCGATGCGTTCTACGGCGCCCTCGCCTGGCGCAACGACAACGTTCGCGTCGATTGGAACGCCAGCTACGACAACTATTACGACTACAACATCACCCACGGCTGGAACCGCGCTACGCAGAACCTGGTGGACCACGGCAAGTACTATGCCGGCCGTGCCACGCCCATCATCCAGAACGGCAACACCCTATGGTCACCGGTGCTGGCGTCCGGCGCTGCGGACGCGCCGACCTTGGGCTGGGTCAAGCGCCAACGCAATGCACAAGGCCAATACAGTGTGGTCGACGGCAGCTTCCAGGCCGCCTCGCCGAACACCCAGGCCAACCCCGGCAGCCTGCGTGGTTGGGTGTATGACCCGACGCTGGCCGGCAATGGCGAACAGTCGCTGTCGTCGCAGACCGGGCAGCGCAAGGAGGATGAAAGCAGCTCGCGGCGCTTTACCACGCAACTGCGCATCGAGGCCGACCTGTCGCCGAGCATCACCGTGGCCAACAGCACGTTCTATGAACGCTCCAAGGACATCACCGACGCGGTGGGTGCGTTCCAGGTGCAGTCCAAGGACAACATTTTCGACAACCGTTTCGAGTTTCGCTCACGCAATGAAACCCAACTGGGCGGCTGGACCCTGCGCGACGACAGCAACACCGGCCTGATTTACCGCCGCGAATTCAACCAGTCGATTGCCGCCAATAACAGCTTTGGATCGACCATTAACGCCTACGACTTGACCCAGAATCCTTCCGGCAAGAACCCCGGCGACCTGCTCGGCCTGGACGGCAGCAACCCTGCCGGCGGCAACGCTGCGTGGATCGGCCAACCCGGCGTGCCGCAGTACTCCAACGACTACGGATGGCTGAACCTGCCGCCGATGTACGCGGCCGGGCATGGCCTGTACGCCGAATCCGTAGCGCCCTACACCGCTGAAAGCACCTGGACCACCAAGACCCTGTTCAGCCAGCACAACCTCAAGTACGGCGAGTATTTCGGCCTGAACATTGGCGCCAGCCGCAGCTGGATCCAGGCCGAAATCGACAACCCGTTCGTGCTCGCCGGCGGCAACCGGCGCAAGGACAGCGACAACTACCGGCTATTTGCATTTCAAGTCAGCCCGTACGTGAAGCCCACCGAAAACACCACGCTGTACTACACCTTCGACCGCTCGCTGGCGGTCAATACCGGGTTCTTTTCCAACGGTTTGGGTTGGGGCAGCGGCACCGGTGCCAACCAGCTCAACCCGCTGGCATTCCAGAGCCTGAGTGTGCTGCACGAAGTCGGCGTCAAGGTCGAAGCCGTGCCCAACCAGTTGTTCATGACCTTGGCCGCGTTCAAGCAGGCCCGCGACCAGGCGCCCGACAGCAATAACAACATCGCCCGGCTGATGATCAAGGGCGTGGAGGCCACCGTGCGCTACCAACCGGATGACCACCTGCGCAGCGGTTTGAACCTGTCCAAGCTCAACGCCTACAACGAGTTCACCTCACAGGCGGGCTTTGCTTCAGCAGGCTTCATTCCCGACAACGGCACCGTGTTTGGCGACAACAACAGCCTCAACCAGCGGCCCTCCGGGCGTTACGACGCGGTACAGATTCCTGAGTACACCGCCAGCGGCTACGTGGACTATCGCTTCGATTCTGGCTTCGGTGCCGAACTCTCCGGCTGGTGGACCAGCAGTTGGTATCTGAACCTGAGCAAGACGGTGAAGATCCCCGACGAATACAACCTCGACCTCGCCGTGTATTACCGCCAGCCGCAGTGGAGTACCACCTTGCGCGTGCTGAACCTGACCAATGAACTGAATTTCGTCAGCGGCCTGGCCGGTTCCACCAATACCTTCTTGCAACCCATGCCTGGCCGCACCTTGCTGGCCCAGGTCGACTATCAATTCTGATCCAGGAGCACCGTATGTCCATTGAATTTGTCGGCATGATTTTCCCGCGCCAGTGGTCCGAAACCCGTGGCGTGCGCAGCCCGGATTTCGACCTCGACTTTATCCGTCACCATGCCCGCGCCCATGAACATGCCGGCTTCGACCGCGTGCTCATCGCCAGCGGCCCCGGCAGCGCCGACAGCTTGCAGATCGCCGCCTACGCGGCGGCGCATACCGAGCGGCTGGGCTTCATGATCGCCCACCGTCCGGGCCTCACCGCGCCGACCGTCGCGGCGCGGTCCTTCGCCACGCTGGACCACACTACCGGCGGCGGGCGTATTCGCCTGCACGCGATCACCGGTATCACCGCCGAGCCGCAGGAAGGTGACTTCTTGCTGGACAAGACCGAGCGCTACCAACGCACCGATGAATACCTGCAGATCGTGCGACGCACCTGGACCGCCGAGGAACCCTTCGATTTCGAGGGCAAGTACTTCAACATCAAGGGCGCCTTTTCGCCGGTCAAGCCGCTGCAACAGCCGCACATCCCGATCTCGTTTGGCGGGTCATCAGACATCGCCTACCAGATCGCGGTGAAACACGCGGACTTGTATGCGCTGTGGGGCGAGCCGTTGAATGGCGTGGCGGAGCAGATTGCCAAGCTCAAGGCGGCGGCACAGGCGGCGGGGGTTACAGCGCCGCGAGTGAGTTTGTCGGTGCGCTTGATCCTGGGCGCGACCGAAGAACTGGCTTGGCAGCGTGCGGAACAGATCCTCGCACAGATCAAGGCCAACCCGCAGTTCGCAGCCGGCAGCCCGTGGCAAAAGCGCATCAAGGGCACCGGTTCGGAACGTTTGCTCGCGGCAGCGGCACGGGGTGATCGTCACGATCGTGCACTGTGGATGCCAACCGCCACGGCCGTCGGCGCCTATGGCGACACCACCGCCTTGGTCGGCACGCCGGAGACGGTGGCACAGGCGTTGTTGGATTACGTGGATTTGGGCGTGACGACGTTTTTGAACCGGGGGTATGACCCGCTGTATGACACCGTGGATTATGGGCGGTGGATCATTCCGGCGGTGCGTGAAGAAGCACGGCGCAGGCAGGCCAGGGTTGCGTAAGGGCGTATGACGCCATCGCCGGGAAGCCGGCTCCTACAGTCGATCGCGTGTATAGGTGTGCGGCACAAACCTGTAGGAGCCGGCTTGTCGAATCGTCGCACCGCGTAGCGGTGCCCGTCACCCCAATGACGGCGAATGCTCCAGCAACGCCCGCGTATACGCCGCCTGCGGCCTATCCAGCACCTCATCAACCACGCCTTGCTCCACCACCCTACCTGTCTTCAACACCAGTACCCGGTCTGCAATCGCACGCACTACGCCGAGGTCATGGGTGACAAACAGCAGCGTCAGCCCTTCGCGCTGCAACTGGCGCAGCAGGTCCAGTATCGAGGCCTGCACCGAAACGTCCAGCGCCGAGGTGATCTCGTCGCAGATCAACAGCCTCGGCTCGCACAACAGCGCACGGGCGATGGCTACGCGCTGGCGCTCGCCGCCTGACAGGCTATGTGGATAGACATCGGCCACTGAAGCCGGCAGTGACACACGTTCAAGCACCGCCTCAACCCGCTGTCGCGCAGCTGCGCCCTTGACCTTGAAGAAGTGTTCCAACGGCGCACTCAGGGTCTGGTACACCGTTTGCCGTGGGTTCAAGGCCCGATACGGGTTCTGGAAGATGTACTGAATCTGGTGCCGCAAGCCCGCATCACGCTGGCGAGACTGCAGGGCCAGCGGTCGACCGGCGTAACTCAACGCCCCTTCGGCGTTTTCGCCAAGGCCTGCCACTGCCCGCGCCAGGCTGGTCTTGCCGGAACCGGACTCGCCGACCAAGGCCAGGCACTCGCCCGGCTGCACCTGCAGCGTGATATCGAATAAAACCTGGCGGTCATAGGCGACATTCAAGCCGCTGATCGTTAAAAGTGCGGGTGCAATCTGTGCCGAAGCAATCGCAATCGGCGCCAGCGCAATCGCTTGCACCGGCTGAACGTGGGGCGCGATACACGCCACCTCATGGCCAACGTCCAATGCGTGCAATTGCGGCTCCAGCGCCAGGCATGCGGCGCTGAACCGCTCACAACGCGGCCCGAAACTGCACCCTGGCGGCCGCTGCCCCGGCGCCGGCGCGTGCCCGGCAATCGCTTTCAACTCACGCCGCCCGGCCACGTCCGGTATCGCCCCCAGCAAGCCACGGGTGTAGGGATGGGATGGCCGACTGAATAACTTATCTCGCGACGCCATTTCAACAATGCGCCCGGCGTACATCACCATCACCCGGTCTACCAGGTCCTTGATCACCGCCAGGTCATGGGACACATACACCGCCGCCACACCCTGGCTTTTGCACAGTCGACGCAGGGTCGCGAGGATATGCGCCTGGGTGCTGACGTCGAGGGCGGTGGTCGGTTCATCCAGTACGATCAGGCGCGGGCGCAGCACAAAGGCCAGCGCGAGCATCACCCGTTGTTGCTGGCCGCCGGACAATTGATGAGGGAAACGGCGCAGGAACTCAGGGTCTTGCGGCAAACCGACGTCACGCAAGGTCTCGCTGATACGGTGTTGCTGCGCCGCACGGTCGAGCCCCGAGGGATGCACCGCCAGGGTTTCGCGCAGCAGGTGACCGATGCGCAGCGCAGGGTTCAACGCCGTCGCCGGGTCCTGCGCCACATAGCCGATCAGGCTGCCGCGTGCACGACGCAACGCCTCACCCTCCAGGCTCAACAAGGCCTGCCCAGCCACCTGCACCTGCCCGTCGACAATCCGTGCACCCCGCCGCGCATGGGCCAGCAACGCGGTCGCCAGGGTGGTTTTACCCGACCCCGACTCTCCCACCAGCCCAAGAATCTCACCGGCCTGCAGGCTGAACGAGATGCCCGACACCACATCCACCTGCCCCGGCAACTCCACACGCAGGTCAAGGACCTGCAGGACCCCAGTGTCGATCTCCGTTATCGCGTTCATGGCTGCTGGTCTCCCATCCGTGCGCTGCGCCGGCCGATACCTTCGGCGAGGATATTGGTGCCGTAGGCAAACACGCCGATCAGTATCGCCGGGGCCAGTACCGCCCAGGGCTGCACCAGCAAGCCGGCCTGGTTTTCATTGATCATCAAGCCCCAGTCCGCCGTGGGCGGCGCCACGCCGTACCCAAGAAAGCTCAAGCCCGAGAGCATGCCCACGCCCCAGGTCAACATATTGCCGAAGTGCACCAGCAGCGGTGTGAGGATGTTCGGCAGAATCTCCTTGAACAGGATTCTGCGCCGCGAATAGCCCATCATCTGCGCCGCCTCGACGAACTCCTGCCCCGCCACCGCCACGGCACTCGCGCGCGCCAGGCGGATCACGCCCGGGATGAAGGCGATGGACACGGTCAACACAATCAGCCACGGCGCGCGGCCCAGCATCGAGACGATCAACAGCACCAGAATCAGGTCGGGAAAGGCCAGGGACACATCCGCCGACCACGTGATCAACTGGTCCAGGCGCCGCCGTGATAGCCCCGCCAGCAAGCCCAGCGTGCTACCGATGGCCAACGCGATGCTCGCCGCCGCCACCGACATCCACAGCACCGACAAGCCGCCGTTGAGCAAGCGCGACAGCACGTCATGTCCCAAAAAGTCATACCCCAGCCACGCCGACCCGGCAGGTGCGCCATACACCGGCCCCACCATATCGGTCGAACCATGGGGCGCCAGCCAAGGGCCAAGCAACGCGAAAGCAATCACCAGCGCCGTGACCAGTGTACCGTTGCGGATTTGCGGCTCGTTCATGCATCACCTCGCGAACGCCGCCACCACGGCGTGATGCCCCGGCGGTTGCGTTGAATCATCGTGACCCGGCGCGCCGTGCGCAGCTTGGGCGTGAGCAGCACGGTCAACAGGTCGGCCAACAGGTTGATCAGCACCACCGCCAGGGTGATCACTAGCACAATCGCCTGGATCATCGGCAGGTCGCGCATCTGGATTGCCGCGTTGAGGGCCGTGCCGATGCCGGGGTAGCTGAAGATCACCTCGGCCAGTACTGCGCCGCCGATCAGCGTGCGCAGGGTCAGCGCCACGCCCTGGATCGCGGGGACCAATGCGTTGGGCAAGCTGTGGCCCCACACGATGCGCCGATAAGGAATGCCGCGCAGGCGCGCCGCCACCACGTAATCGGAATCGAGCGCTTCGATCATCGCAGCACGCACCATGCGCGTGAGGTATGGCAGCGCGGTGAGGCTCAGGGCCAATACCGGCAGCACCAGGAACTTGAGCTGGCGCAGCAGCGACTGGTCGGGGTCGAGGATCGACACGGCGGGCAGCCAGTCCATGTGGGGCATGGAAAACAGCAGCACCAGGCCGATGGCCAACAAAAAGCCTGGCGTGGCCTTGAGAAAGATCAGCAGCGACAGGCTCCAACGGTCCAGTCGACTGTCCCGGCGCAGCGCCAAGGCAACGCCGAGCGCCAGTGCGGCGGGCACCACGACCAGGATCACCCCCGTCAGCAACACCAGCGTGTAGCCAAATCGGCCCCACAGGATATCGCTGACCGGCGCATTCGAATCCAGCGACTCGCCGAGATCGCCGCTCAAGGCTGAGCCGAACCAGCGCAGGTATTGCCAGAGGATCGGCTGGTCCAGGCCCAGTTGGTGCTGGAGTGTGAGGATACTTTCCAGCGGCGCATCCGGGCCGAGGATCACCCGCGCCGGGTCCGAGGGCAGCGCCTGGGTAGCGATGAACACCACCAGGCTGATCAGCCAGGCGGTGAGCAGGCCATAACCCAGGCGCCCGATAAACCACGACAGCCAGGCAGGCGTGCGCGGGGACTTGCAGGACGGCTCAGACATGGTTCAACCACAACTCGTCAAAACGCCAGGAAGCGAAGGTGGTCTGCTCCGGCGTCAGGCCGCCGACCTTCACCGACGCCGCGTCCAGCACATCGTTAAAACCCCAGATCAACAGGCCGCCACGCTCGTGCTGGATTTGCTGGGCTTCATGCACCAAGCTTTTGCGCAGCTCCAGATCGGGCTGGGCCAGGGCCTGGCGATAGAGATCGTCGAAACGCCGATCATGAAAATTGCTGCGGTTGTAGATCGCCAGCGGCGCGTCGTTGTGCAGCGCCGACGCCAGGAAGCCACGGGCCGGTGTAGAGCCTGGCGACAGTTGCCATTGTTCGCGTTGCGGACCATTGAAGACCGCGCCGTCAACCTGGGTAACACGCACGTCCACACCGGCTTTTTTGGCTTGCTGGGCAAATACCAAGGCGGCATTCACACCCGGCCCCGGCGTGGTGGTCAGTTCTACACGCAAATCCACCTGCCCGGCCTGGCGCAGGAGCGAGCGCGCCTGTTCCAGGTCATAGGGGCGTTGCGCGATTGCGTGGTTGTAGGTGGGGTCATGGGGCGAATACAGGTCGTTGGCGACCCGCCCAAAACCGTTCAGGCCACGGCCTACCAGCTCTTGTCGATCCGCCAGCAAGCGGAAGGCCTGCCGCACCCGCACGTCATCAAACGGTGGTTTTGCCAGGTTCAGGTTGAAGCCAGTAAACGAGGTACTGGGCGATACGCACAGCGACAACCGCGAATCGGCCTTGAGCAATGCGCTGTGCTCAGCCTGCACGCCACTGGCGACATCGATCTGCCCGGCGCGCAAGGCGGCGACGCGGGACACCTGGTCCTTGAATTCGATGATTTCCAGCTCATCGGCGTAAGGTTGGCCGGGCTTGTAGTAGTTCTCGAAACGTTCGTACAGCGAGCGCTGGCCAGGCACGAAACGTTTGAGTTTGTAGGGGCCGGCGCCCACCGGGTTGGTGATCGGGTCGTAGTCCGTCGGCACGATGCCGCCAAAGCTGATCAGGGTTTCATCCAGTGGAAAGAAACTCTGGCCCTGCTTGAAACGGATTTCGATGGTGCGCTCATCCAGCTTGCGCAACGCGTTGCGGTCAATGGCACCGACCAACCCAGCAAACGGCGAGGCCAGTTTTGGATCGGTGAGGCGCAGCAACGAAAACAGCATGTCATCGGCACCAATGGTCTTGCCATGGTGGAACTCCAGGCCCGGCTTGATGCGGATGGTCCAGGCGCTGGCATCGGCATTCGGCTCGGCAAACTCGGCCAGGGCCAGGCGTGTGCTGACGTCTGTGTTCCATTCCCAGAACTTGCTGTATAGCGCCCAACCGCGAATGATCCCGCCGCCCACCGGTTTATGCGCGTCCAGGTTGCCGGACTGGTCGCCGTCGATAATGCCGACGCGCAGGCGGCCGCCGCTCACCGGTTTGCGGGTGAGCACCGCCGCGCCCTGGGAGGCGGCACCGCTGTCACAACCGGCGAGCAGCAAGCCGCCGCCAATGGCCAGGCTATGGCCGAGAAACGCTCGGCGGGAAAATCCATCATTCATTCGATCAAGCCTCTTCGCGCTGTTCAGTCGTTTGCGTGACACCCAGGCGCGGCACTTCAAAACCGTGGTCCAGGTCCAGCAGTGGAAACAGCAGGTCTGCCACGCGGTGCGCTTCGTCGATCAGCGGGAAACCGGAGAGGATGAAGGCCGAGGTGCCCTGGGCTTCATATTCGCGAATACGCTCGGCGACTTGTTCGGCGCTGCCCACCAGGTAGGTGCCCGCCGCCGGGCCGAGGATGTTGAAACCGAACAGGCTCGGGCCCAGCCACACGTTGGGGTAGATCTCCAGCTCACGCCCGGAGCGGATGGTCTCGACGTTGCGCTGGGTTTGTGGGTCGTCGCTGTGGAACGCCTCGAAGCTCACACCGGGCGGCAGCTGGCGCTCAATCGCATTTCGCGCGGTGTGCAGCGAGGTGCGTTGCAGCAGTTTTTCGGCGTGGGCCCAGGCTTCTTCCTCGGTCTCGCGCACGATGATCTGCAGGCGGGTGCCGAAGGTCAGTTCGCGGCCGATCTTCGCGGCTTCGGCCGCCACCTTGCGAAACTTTTCACCGAGTTTGGGCGGTGTGTTGGCGAAACTCAGGTACACATCCAGCAGTTGTACCGAATGCTCGACGCCCGGCCCCGAGGTGCCGGCGCCCCAGAGCGGGATACCCGGTTTCTGGTAAGGCGGATGCCAGCCACCCAAGGGATGGCTGGCCGCGCCCGGCGTCCGGGGGGCGAGCTTGACGTAATCACCGTCATAGCCCCGCGTATCACCCGCATAGAAGCCCTGGAACGCTCGCCAGTATTCGAGGCTGAATGCATAACGCTCGTCATGGGGATAATGCACGCCGAGGGTGGCGAGGCCGGCGTCATTGCCGTTGACCACGTTGAACAGCAGGCGACCGTTGGAGAACTGGTCGAACGTCAGCGCCCACTTGGCCAGGACCGCCGGCGACAGCTCGCCCGGGTGTTGCGCTACCAAAAAGCGCAGGCGTTGGGTGGCGTCGATCAGCGAGGCGGCAACCGCAAGGCTTTCGTTGGGGCTGGAGCCGAGCAGCGAGCCGTAGTAGCCGAGGCGATCGCTGGCGACCGCGAGTTGTTTGAGGTGTTGAAAGTCGGTTTTCCAGCGGCCTTCGGGTTCCCACGGGTAAGGGCCATCCGGGGTGGTGAGGTACCAGAGAATCTTCACAGCCATGACAAACATCCTTGAATATATCGCCATCCCTGTAGGAGCCGGCTCCTACAAGGGGTTCGTGGTGTGTTTAGTTTTTGCGGTCGATGGCGGGTACAAGGCCCAGCGCGGTGGCCTGTTCAAACAGCCCGCTCATCTTCCACTGCTGGGTCAACACGCCCGGTCCATAAGCGCGGGAACCACCCAGTGCATCGGCGAGCAATTGCAGCTGTGCGCCCTCCTCCAGCAACAGGATGAATTCCGCCGTCGCGCGCAGCCCTTGCTTGCCCCACACGGTGGAGCCGCCGTTGGCTTCAAGGATCGCCAGGTTGAAGGGGTTCTCGGCGATCTTGTCGAGGATGAAGTCCACTTCCTGCTGGCGACGGTCGATGTACACCGGCAGTTCACGGGCCAATTGATAGCGCTGCACCGGAACGTAATGGAACGGCAATGTACGGTGGGTCTGGGCCCAGGCACCCAGGTACGGCGAATGCACGTGGGACACAGTGGTCACATCCGGGTGTTGCTGGAACAGCTTGGTGTAGCGCCCCAGGCCACCTTTGCCCTTGCCGAGGATCACATTGCCGGCAAAGTCGGTGACGGTGGCTTGCAGCGGTTTACGGTAGTTCCACGGGCCGCCGTAGTTAACCGACACCAGCAGTTCCTGGCCGGGCACGCGCTCGATAAAACCGACGGTGCCATTGGCAGTGATGGTGTTGGTTTCACGGAACACGGTGAAAGCCTCTTCGGCCTCCAGCAGCACTTTGTCGACAAAGGCCTGCAGTTCGAGGCTGATCGGTTGAGCGTGGGCAATGGCAGTCATGTGAGTTCTCCGGTTTCAGGCGCGGCGCTTGGCCAACAGTTCATGGGCAGCTTGCAGAGGGCGCGGGTCGACCCAGTCGACGATGGAAAAATCGCGTTCCAGGAAGCCGTGCAGGTAGAGAAAGTCTTTTTGGGTGGTGAGGAATTCCAGGCGCTGTGCCGACAGATCCGGCGCCAGGGTGGTGTGGAAATCGCCGCGATAGGCTTCGGCGACTCCGGCACTGCCGGCGCGGGTTTCCTCTTCGAGAATCGCGTTGAGGCTGTCGCGATGGTTCGCCGCCCACTCTGCCGCGCTGAGGGTTTGCGCAAGGAAGCGCACCACCAGGTCAAAGTGGTTGTCCAGCAGGCTCTGGTGCACGGTGATTGGCCGAGGCGTGCCGTTGTTGATGCGATAACGCGGTTCGGCGATCAGATCCAGGTCGATGCCCACCACCAGGCCCAACCGGCGCGCCGCATCGGCCGCCGAAGCGCCCTTGACGTAGACCGCGTCCACCTCGCCGCGCACCAGGTAATCCAGGCCCGACCACAGGCGCTGAAGCCCTTGTTGCGGGTCCGGCGCTTGCTCTTGGTCGTGCAGCGCCACTTCCACCAGTTCCACGTCATCAAACCCCAGGCCGGCCAGGCTCAATGCACCCTTGTAGCCGTGCAGGCTCATGGCTCGAGCGATGCTGCCGGGGCGACTGTCGCCCCAGGCCGGCAGGGCCAGGCGCTTGCCTTTCAGGTCTTCGGGCCGGGTGATGCCGGAGTCCGGACGGACCAGAATGGTCTGCCACTCCTCGATCCAGGTCAGGCCGATCAATCGGCTTGGCGCACCTGCAGCACGTGCTGCCAATGCGGGGACATTGCCGCCTTCGCGAAAAAGCCCCGGCAGGTCGTGATCGTAATGGTGGCGACCCAGTTGGCGAGCCTCCTGCAACGTGGACACCGGCAGGCCATCCGGGGCGAACTCTTCGGTCAACCACCCCAGCTTGTAGGCGATGCCGGACGCAGTGGGCACCGGGCAGCGGGTGAACCAGATCTGCTCAAGCTCAGGCGTGGGCAGGACAGCGGAAAGGGTCATGGGCAGCTCCATTGAGTTGGGCAAGTCAGTGGAGGGAGGTATTGCAGAGGCCGTGCCAATTGGCGTGAGCCCCGGTTTACAAGGGTACTGGTGCTTGCTGGAGCAGGCGACTGCTGACCTGCCAACAGCACTGTTGCTGCGCCAGCAGCCACTTGCTCGAGCTGCTTCTCCAGCAGCACCCCAGCCTGCGCAGCCCCTGTACAGCATGGCTTTTCACATTGGCTTGGAACTTGCTCAAGCCCATTCCAACACCGCAATCCCTTGGTTGCGAACCAAACCAGAAGGATGAATGCATGACTACATTTGAACAGGCGCCCGTTCGCCAACTGCACAGCGAAGCCGAGGCCATTGCTGCCGCCAAGGACATCGCGGTGGAAATCGCCGCCATCGCCGCCGACAGCCAGCAGAACGGCCAACTGCCCTGGCGCCAGGCGCAACTGCTGTCCGAAAGCGGCATCACCGCCATCGGCGTGCCCAAAGCCTTTGGCGGGCTCGGCGCTTCGGTGCAAACCATCGTTGAAACCGTGCGCATCATCTCGGTGGCCGATGGCGGCGTCGGGCAACTGCTACAGATCCACAACGTGATGCTGCGCGGGGTTTTCACCGGCTACCCGGAGGCGGTGCGTGATCGCCTGGTCAGTGACGTGCTGGCCGGCAAACGCTTCGGCAATGCGCTGGCAGAGGTGGGCGGCAAGAACAAATTCGCGCTCAAGACCCGCGTCGACCGCCGCGAAGATGGCGCGCTGGTGCTCAATGGCAGCAAGTTCTACTCCACGGGCTCCTATCTGGCCGAATGGATCTCGCTCACGGCCGCCTCCGATGACGGCGGCGCCGGCGTGCTACTCAACCGCAATGCACCGGGACTCACGCTGGTGGATGACTGGGAAGCCTTCGGCCAGAAGAACTCGGTCAGCGGCACGGTGAAGTTCGACAACATCGTGCTGGACGAAGACTACGTGTCACGTCGCAAAGGCCCGATGAAACGCACCGGACTGACCTTCCCGCAGATCCTCCACGCCGCTATCGACACCGGCATCGCCGCCGGCGCCCTGGCCGCGGCAGTCGACTATCTCAAGCACAACGCCCGGCCGTGGGTGGAAAGCGGCGTCGACCACGCCAATGAAGAGCCGCATATCATCAAGCAGATCGGCGAATACGCGGTGGCCCTACGAGCGGCTGAATCCCTGTTGCGTGATGCGGCGCGGGTGTTCGACCTGCATGAACTGGATCCGGAGAACAAGGAACTGCAGGATGAGTTGATCCTCTCGGTGGCCACCGCCCGCGCGCATTCCGACAGCGCTTCGCTGAAGATCTCCAGCGATATCTTCTCGCTGCTCGGCGCCAGTTCCTCGCTGAGCAAGTGGAACCTGGATCGCTTCTGGCGCAACGCCCGCGTGCACACCACCCACGACCCGATCCGCTGGCGCTTGCACCATGTGGGTAACTACTACCTCAACGGTGTGGACCCAGGCGAATACACCGCGATCCTGAATGCCAAGGAAACCCAGGGCGCCACCCGAAAATAAGCCATTCGGGCCGTGCGCGGCCCTTTCCTGTTTTTGCCTGATGAGCTTTTCATGATCGAACAACACCCTCTTCTACGCAGCCTGGCGATCTACCGGGAAATGCCCTGGCGATTCACCCTGGTGGCTGCGCTGTACGTGGCCATCAACTTGGGGTTGGTCTGGCAACAATGGCTGATCGGGCATGCGGTGAATGATGTCAGCGCCGGCCGCGCCGTGGTCCATAACGCCGACGGTAGCCTGGACGCGAGCCTTGGCTGGTATTGGCTGGGGCTGATGCTCGCCGTGGCGCTTGGGCGCGGTGTGCTGCAATACATCGCCAGCGTGCTTTCGCTGGTGATCAGCCAGGCACTGCTGACGCGCCTGCGCGAACGCATCCTGGCCCAGGTGCAAAGCCTGCACCTGGGCTATCACTGGCAGCACGGCATGGGCGAGATGATTACCCGGACTACCCGCGACGCGGACAAGGTGCGCGATGCGCTGATCACCTTCTGGCGCCAGTTGGTAGAAACCCCGCTGGTAGTGCTCGCCACAGTGGGCCTGTTGAGCTGGTACCACCCGTTGCTGGGGCTGGTGCCGCTGCTGTTGACGGTCACCGGGTTGTGGATTTTCGTGCGCCAGACCGAACGGTTGGTAAGCCTGGACCGCGCCGTAGGCAGCGCCTATGACCGGGTCAACCAGGACCTGAGCGAAGGCATTGGCGGCGTGCGCGTGATCAAGTCATTTGCCCTCGAACAGCCGCGTATCCAGGGGTTTTCCGATCAGGTCGCGGTGTTCGCTGCATTGGCCCGCCAGGCACTGGCCTATTCCAGCTCACGCATCCCGCTGCCGCAGGCGGTCGTTGCATTAGGGCATGTGTGGATCCTGGTGTACGGGGCGCACTTGGTCGCAGCCGGGCAATTGGGGATTGGCGAACTGGTGACCTCACTGCTGATCGCCACCACCCTGGTGTTTCGTATCGAGGGCATCGGCCGGGTCATGCAGACCTTCGCCGATGCCCGCGCCAGCGCCGAGCGAATCTGGCAATTGCTCGACGCCCCCGCCGAGATCCGCAACGGTACTGCCACCCTGCCCGCCGGTCCCCTGGGGCTCAAGCTGGAACAGGTCAGCGTGACGGCGCCAGGCGGGGGCCGTGACATCCTTCACGACTGCTCACTGACCTTGCAGCCCGGTGAAATCGTCGCCTTGGTCGGCGCCACCGGCACCGGCAAAAGCCTGCTGGCGGGCCTGCTGCCGCGCTTGAGTGACGTCACCGCCGGGCGTCTGCTGCTGGGTTCAGACAGCGCCGGCTGGCAAGACATCCGCGAGCTGCAACTGGGCCCGCTGCGCAAGCGTGTTCACGTGGTGCCCCAGGAAAGCTTTCTGTTCGCCGGTACCCTGGCCGCCAATCTGCGCCTCAGCGCGCCCGCTGCCACCGACGAGGAACTGCGCGAGGCGCTACGGCTCGCCGCCGCTTCAGACGTGTTGCAGCGCCTGCCCCTCGGCCTGGAAACTCCGTTGGGCGATCGCGGCGTGACATTATCCGGCGGCCAGCGCCAACGCCTGTGCCTGGCCCGCGCGCTATTGGGTAAACCGGACATCCTGTGCCTGGACGATGCCACCAGTGCCCTTGACGCCATCAGCGAGCGCCAGGTGCTGCACAACCTGCGGCAACTGCATGGCACCACGGCGTTGGTGATCTCCAGCAAGCTCACAACCATCCTACTGGCGGACCGCGTGTTGGTGCTCGACAACGGCAAGATCTGCGCCGAAGGCCCGCACGCCGACCTGCAATCATCCAATCCGTACTACCGCGACTTGCTGGGGATCGACCATGGCTAACCCGCTGCCAGGCAAAGCCTTGAGCGATATCGAAATCGAAGAAATGCTGGCAAAAAAAGCCCTGGATCGCAGCATGTTCAAGCGGTTGCTGCCTTTACTGAGGCCCATCCGTCGGCAGATCCTGGCGGTGATCGGCATCGAAATCCTGCTGGTGTTCACCGTGTTCCTGCGGCCGTGGTTCGTGCGCGAACTGCTGGATCGCGGGCTGATTCAACAGGCCGACCACTGGCTGCTGGATGAGCGTCTGGTGGTAGGGCTGGGGCTGGGCTTGGCGGCCAGTTGGCTGGCGCGCTTCCTGCTGGCCGGGGTCTCGCAATTCATTGCCGGCAGCGCCGCGATCCGGGTGTTGAATGCCTTGCGCGTGCAGGTGTTCGCCCATGTGCAAAGCCTGAGCGTGAGCTACTTCGACCAGACCCGTGCCGGGCGCATCATTTCCCGGGTCGACCGCGACGTCGACGCCCTCGAACCGTTGGTGATCCAGGGCCCGCCGGAACTGTTGGGCGCGGTACTGCGCTGTGGCCTGGCCTCGGTGATGCTGTGGCGCATCGACCCACGATTCTTCTTGAGCTTGGTGGCGACGGTGCCGTTGCTGGTGCTCGCCACGTGGAGCTTCAAACGCATTTCCCAGCGTAACTGGGCCACGGTTGCGGAGAACCGCAGCCGCTTTACTGCGCACCTGGTGGAAAGCGTCAGCGGCGCGCGCCTGTTGCAGCAATGCGCCCAGGAAGCACCGAACCTGCGGCGTTATCGGGGTTTGCTGGATGACTTTAACCTGGCATTGATTCGCGGCAGCGTGCGTTCGTCATGGTTTGCACCGTTCACCGCGCTGCTCAGCTCGGCGGGTATTGCGGTGCTGCTGTTAGTGGGCGCGTATGGATTGGCGGCGGGTGATGTGAGTGTCGGCCAGGTCGCGGAAAGTCTGTTCTATGTGTTTTTGTTCCTCGGGCCCTTGCAGGAGCTGTCGGACCTGTTTGAACGCTACGCGACCGGCTCGGCCTCGGCCCAGCGGATTTTCCTTCTGCTGGATACCACGCCGCTGATCGTAGACCGTGAGAGGCCCCAGCCGTTGGAGCATGCGCGCGGCGAAGTGCATTTTGACAACGTGGGCTTCAGCTACGGCCAGGCGCCCGTGATCACGGGCCTGGACCTGCATATACCGGCCGGTGAAGTGCTGGCGATTGTGGGCCCCTCCGGACACGGAAAAAGCACGCTGGTGCAGTTGCTGACGCGGTTTTACGAAGCGCAGAGTGGCGCCGTGCGGCTGGACGGCATTGATGTACGCGATCTGGCCCAGCACACCTTGCGCCGTCACGTTGGCGTGGTGTTGCAGGACAATGTGCTGTTCAGCGGCAGCATCCTCGACAACCTGCGCCTGGCCGCGCCCCGGGCCGACGACAGTACGCTGATCGCCGCCGCCCGTGAGTTGGGCGCCGATGAGGTGTTGGAGCGTCTGCCTCATCAGTACCACACTGAAGTGGGCCCTCTGGGGGCGCACTTGAGCCACGGTCAACGGCAACTGGTGTGCCTGGTTCGCGCTTACTTGGCGGATCCTGCGGTGTTGGTGCTGGATGAGGCGACGTCGGCGGTGGATATTCATACGGAGCGGCGGATTCAGCGGGCGTTGCGGCGGCTGTGTGAGGGGCGTACGGCGATCATCATTGCGCATCGACTGGCGACGATTCGTGATGCGGACCGGATTGCGGTGGTGAGGCATGGGCAGGTGGTGGAGCTGGGACCGCATACGGCTCTTATCACGCGGGGTGGCGCGTATGCAGCGTTGTATCAGACGTATTTGCGTGGTGTCGGAAGCCGTGAGGTTGGGGCGCTTTTGTTGTAGGTGATGGGTTGGGGGCATATCCGTTAATTGGGTGATGGCGGGTATTGGTTCCGCCCTTACGGCGGGTCACTTTGGAAAAGCCCCAAAGTAACCAAAGGGCTCTTGCCCCAACACTCGGCACCTCG
>NZ_CP022960.1:4415439-4439736 GCF_002269425.1 Pseudomonas sp. NS1(2017) | reverse complement strand
TTCAAAAGTGAGCCGCCGTAAGGGCGGAACCAATATCAGCCATCACCGCAGCAACGGATATGCCCCCCACCCCACCCCACCTGCTGCCCCCCAAACACCCACTGCTGCAAGACTGCTGCCACAGCAGCACCCCCCCGAAAAAACACACCCTAGCCCCCCCGAAACCATTACCCCCAACCCCCATGGCATGCCCGTTGCACACATCCCCACCATCAGGTCCAAGCACCCCGCACGACTCAAATCAGGAGCACCCATGAGCACTGAATTTTTCTGGCGCCTGCCACTGGGCACCGACGGCCCGCAACTCACCACCGACAAGCACAACCGCGGCAATCCCAATTATCATCCCGGCCATATCGCCCCAGGCCGCCTGCCCAACGGCGAACCCGACGACTTCACCTACATCGACTACATCGCCCAAGTCGCCAAGGCCGCCGAACTCGCCGGCTTCGAAGGCGCCCTGTTGCCCACCGGCCCCGAGCCCTGGATCGCCGCCGCCGCACTGGCCCGTGAAACCCGGCGCATCAAGTTCCTGATCGCCTTCCAGGCCACCTGGACCCTGCCCGCCTACGCCGCCCAGCAGGCCGCGATCCTGCAGAACCTCAGTCGCGGCCGCCTGGAATGGAACATCATCACCGGCGGCAACCCCGCCAGCCAACGCGCCAACGGCGACTTCCTCGAACACGACCTGCGCTACAAGCGCACCGGCGAGTTCCTCGACATCATCCAGGGCCTCTGGGAAAACGAAAAATTTTCCTACGACGGCGATATCTACCAACTGGAAAACGGCGCCCTGCCGGCCGGCCTGCATAACGAGCGCAAGCCTGGGGTGTATTTCTCCGGGTTCTCCGACGCAGCCCTGGATGTGGCCGCCAAGCATGCCGACGTATACCTCAACTGGGCCGAGCCGATCGACAAGCTCAAGCCACATATCGACCGGGTGCGTGAGTTGGCCGACAAACAGGACCGTACCGTGCGTTTCGGTTTGCGAGTGGACCTGTTCGCCCGCGAGACCGAAGAGCTGGCCTGGAAAGACCTGCGCCGTCAGTTCGACAAGCTCGAAGGCAAGACCAGTGCGGTCGCCAAGGGTTTTACCAGCGGTTCGGATTCGGTGGGCGCCGCGCGGCAAACCGCCTACCACCAAAACGTCGATCGCTTTGAAGACCTGATCATCGGCCCCAACCTGTGGGCCGGTTTTGCCAAGGCCAAGCCGGGGCCGACCGTCGGCCTGGTGGGCAGCCACGAAAACATCGCCGAGCGCCTGGTGGAATACCGCGACGCCGGCTTCTCGACCTTTATCCTCGCCGGTAACCCGCACCTGGAAGAAGCCCTGCGCATCGGCCAGGAAGTCTTGCCCCTGGTGCACCAACGCCCGGCAATCCAACCCTTGAAAGCCAGCGCCTGACTGCTGGGGAGACTCCTTGATGACACAACCTCTCGACACCCTCTGGTACACCCGTTGTCCCGTCCCCACCGGCCTGGGCATTGCAGTGCAAAAAGGCTGGCTGCAAGACACGGTCGGTGCCCTCGGCACTGAGGTGCAGTCCTTGCGCGAATCGAATGACAAGGCAGTGCGCGAGTCGCACTTCGACCACACCCTGCAAAACTCTGTACGCCACGGCGGCAATATCCCGGCCATCTGGGCGCGTGCCCAAGGCCGCGAAACCCGCGTGATCGGTTTGTCCTGGGCGGATGAAGTGCAGCTGATCCTGACTCGCTCGGACAGCGGCATCAAGACCGTCAAGAACCTCAAGGGCCGCACCTTTGGCCTGCCGGACTGGGCCGGCGCGCAGATTGATTTCACCCGTGCCCAAGCCCTGCGCGGGCTGGAAAACGCGTTGTCGCTGGAAGGCCTCAAGGTCTGCGATGTGAAGCTCGTCAACTTCAGCTATGGCGGCACCTTCAGCGACAGTGCTGTGCAAAATGTGGCAGGCACGCCCGTGACGACTCAGGCCAGCCAGCGCAACCTGGAGCTGATCGGACTGCTGCGAGGCGAAGTCGATGCGATCTTCCTCAAGGGCGCCAGCGCCGCACAGCACGCCCATGATTTCGGCCTGCACACGGTGATCGACACCGGTTCCCATCCCGACCCACTGATCCGTAGCAACAACGGCACGCCGCGCACCCTGGCGGTGGACCTGAACCTGCTCGACCAGCATTTCGACGTGGCCACCGGCATTCTCGATTCGGTGCTGCGTGCCGAACAATGGGCTCACACTCATCCCGAAGACACCCGCCGTTACCTGGCCCGTGAAACCAACAGCAGCGAGTACTGGGTCACGGCCGCCTACGGCGACGACGCGCACCTGCGCCTGCGTACTGAACTGGATGAGCAAGCCATCGCCGCCCTGCAGGACTTCACCCGCTTCCTGCACCGCTGGCGCTTTATTGCGCAAAGCTTTGATGTGCGTGAATGGATCGATGCACGGCCGTTGAATGCGTTGCTCAATGGCAACACCGCGCTGGCAGGCTGAGCCGCCAGGCTTCATGGAGTTGAACGAAGAATTTTATGAGCAAACCACTCGATACTCTCTGGTACACCCACAGCCCCGTCCCCACCGGGCTGGGCATTGCGGTGCAGTCCGGGCGACTGGCCGAAGCCTTCCTGCCCTACGGCACCAACATCCAATCGCTGCGCGAATCCACTGAGCGCGAAGTACGCGAAGCCCACTATGACCACCACCTGCAGAATTCGGTACGCCACGGCGGTAACATCCCGGCGATCTGGGCCTACGCCAGTGGCGTGCAAACCCGTGTGCTGGGCTTGTCGTGGAGTGATGAAGTGCAATTGATCCTGACCACCGCCGAGAGCGGCGTGAAGAGCGTTCGCGACCTGAAAAACCGGCGTTTCGGCCTGCCAAAATGGGCCAACGTGCAGATCGATTTCACCCGCGCCCAGGCCCTGCGCGGCCTGGAAAACGCGCTCAAGCTCGAAGGCCTGAACGTGTCGGACGTGGAATTGGTGGACTACCCTTACGGCGGCACCTACAGCGATAACCAGACCTCGTATGTCTACGGCCCGGAAGTCAGCCTGGGCGTCAGCCGCTTCAGCCGCCGCAACAACGAACTGATCGGCCTGCTGCGCGGCGATATCGACGCGATCTTCCTCAAGGGCGCCCACGCCGTGCATCTGGCCAATGAGTTCGGGCTGCATGTAGTGGTCGACACGGGTTCCCATCCGGACCCGCTGATCCGCTCCAACAACGGCACGCCACGTACGCTCACGGTGGATACGCACTTGCTGACGGAGCATTTCGACGCCAGTGTGAAGATCGTCGACACGGTGCTGCGCACTGAGCAATGGGCCTGGGCCAACCCGGAGGAAACCCGGCGTTTTCTCGCCAAGGAACTCAATACCAGTGAGTACTGGGTCACGGCGGCGTATGGCGAGGATGCCCACCGGCGCTTGCGCACAACGCTCGACTCGCGCTCGATCGAGGCGCTGCAGGATTTCACCGATTTCCTGTTTCGCTGGAACTTCATTCCAAAGCGCTTTGATGTGCGCGACTGGATCGATTTCAGCGTGTTGGAAAAAGTCATCGGTTCCACCTCCCGCGTCGCCGTCTAATCCTGGCGGCACACATCACCCTTGTAGGAGCCCGGCTTGCCGGCGATGGCGATCTCGACGACGCCATCGCCCGCAAGCCGGGCGTCTACAATGCTGGCTAGGCAACACCTTCATTGCTGCTCCAGCAGCACCCTCCAAGCACTTTCTGCTGATTGTTCCACAGGCCTTTTCCAAGGCTCGCATTTGCCTGCAAAACCTCACCTCCCAATATTTTTTAAGTGCTTATATTCAATAACTTATACACATGTATCCACCCTGAAATCCTCTTGGCACGATCTCTGCTCTACCCCCTCCAATGACACATTTTCCGGGGGAGACTGCCATGCATAAAATCAATCCAATCACCAAGGGCCTGTGGCTCGCTTTGCTGGTTGCCGGTGGCGCTCATGCCGCCGAAGACGACACCAGCAAAACCGAGCCATCACTCAAGACCGTCACCGTCACCGCACAACACCGCGAGCAAACCCTGCAAGAGGTTCCGGTGGCGGTGTCGGCGGTCCAGGGCACCAACATCGTCGCCGACGGCGTACGCAACATGGGCGACATCACCACCTTCATTCCCAACGCGTCGGCCAAAAACCCGGACGGTGACGGTCGCCCGCGCTGGTACATCCGTGGCCTGGGCACCGGCGATACCGGGGCGGCCACCGTGTACCCGGTGGGCATCTACGCCGATGATGTGTACCTGAACGCACCGATTGCCGGCGGCAGTCCGCTGTGGGACCTGGAGCGTATAGAAATCCTGCGCGGGCCGCAGGGCACGCTGTATGGCAAGAACACCACGGCCGGCGCGGTGAATATCATTTCCAAGAAGCCGACCTTCGACACCGACGGTTTCGGCACGATCGGCTTTGGCAGCAAGAACGAACGCATCCTCAGCGGCGCGTTGGGCGGTGCGCTGGTCGATGAAAAACTCGCCGCGCGGATCTCGCTGTACTCCGAAGAGCGCGACGGATTCCAGAAGAACCTGGTGGACGATCACACCTACGGCGACGTCAACAAAAAGGCCGTGCGCCTGCAATTCTTCGCCCAGCTCAACGACGACCTGGATGCGCTGTGGAAGATCCACAGCCGCGAATTCAAGGGCGACGGTGCCAACGGTGCGTTGACCCTGGGGCGTTATTACAACGTGGGCTACCAGCGCCCGCTGGGGCGCAATATCGCGCTGAACGTGAAGGACGATTCCAAGCTGGACCACGACGGCACGTCGCTGACGCTCAATTGGCACCTGGGCGACTACACGCTGACGTCGATCAGCGCCTATGACTACATTCGCGGCCAGTCCAGCAGCGATGGCGACTACACGCCCTATGAAGTCAACGGCACCTCCACCGCCGACAACAAATACACCCAGTACTCCCAGGAAATCCGCCTGGCCTCGCCCCAACAGGAAACCCTGCGTTGGCTGGCGGGTGCGCACTATTTCCATGAGGACCTGGACAGCACGGCCGGGCGCTTCATCCAGCCAGGACCGACACCGAACGGTACCGGCTCGAACCAGATCAACGGCGCCACGGATTTGCGAGACCTGAGCTACGACCACAAGACCGACAGTTACGCGCTGTTTGGCAACCTGACCTACGACTTCACCGACAATTTCAGCGTCACCGGTGGCCTGCGCTGGACCCAGGAAAAGAAAGACATCGACCTCAGCCTCACCCAGCTCACCCGCGCCACTGCCAACGGCCCGCTGATTCCGCTGGCCGCCGCCGGCAGCAACGGCAATCGCCAGGAAAACAAGACCTGGGAAGCCTGGACCTACGACCTGACGCCGGAATACCGCATCAACGACAACGTGCGCGTGTTCTTCCGCTACGCCCACGGCTTCCGGTCCGGCGGGTTCAACACCGGCTTGTCCACTAGCCTCTCGCAACTGACCACGGTGGACCCGGAACAACTCGATGCCTATGAGTTCGGCGTCAAGTCGGAGTGGTTCAACCACCGCCTGATGGCTAACGCGAACATCTTCTATTACGACTACTCGGACATTCAGGTGAACCTGCTGACGGTCAACAACGGCGTGCTGACCACGGCGTTGACCAACGGCGCCAAGGGCAAGGTCAAAGGTGCTGAGCTGGAGCTGGAAGGTCAACCCACGGACTACCTGCACCTGCGCGCGGCCATCTCATTCCTCGACACCGAATACACCGACTTCAAGAACACCAACCCCACCACCGGTGCAGTTACCGGTGACTACAGCGGCAACAGCTTCGTGCGTTCGCCGCGCAACGTGGTGTCCCTGGGTGGCGACTACACCATCCCGTTGGAAATCGGCGGCAAGCTGGTGGCCGGTGCGGACGTTAGCTTTCGCGACAAGGAATACTTCCTTGCCGACCGCCAGAGCAGCGCCGACAAAGACCTCAGCCAACCGCACTACACCTTGGCCAACAGTCGCCTGACCTGGTACAGCCCGGACGAAAAACTCAGCGTTACCGGTTTCGTCAATAACCTCACCGACCGCCGTTACCAAGTCCATGGCCGGCCGAACGGTGGCCTGGGCCAATACGTGATCACCTATGGCGACCCGCGCACCGTGGGCCTGAGCGTGACCAGCCGCTTCTAACCTCCAATTCCCACCATCACCCACTGTAGGCGTCCGGCTTGCCGGGCACCTACACGTTTGGTGGTTTTCTGAAAGGACCTAATTATGTTCCAACGCACTCCGTTGGCCGGCGCCATTGCGCTGGTCATGGGCAGCCTTGCCGTGCCTGTCTTGGCGGCAGACGACAGCCAGCCCACGGCAAAAAACGATCACCTGGACACCGTGGTGGTACTCGGCACCCGCCGCAGCGACTTGACCGCCCTGCAAAGCGCGGCGCCGGTAGATGTACTGTCTGGCGAGCAATTGCAACAGACCGGGGCCACCGACCTGTCCGGCGCCCTCACCGCCCTGTCGCCCTCGTTCAATTTCCCGCAGTCGCCTCAGGGGGCATTCTCCGGATCCATCGCCCAGGGCGCCTCACTGCGCGGGCTGGCCTCGGACCAGGTGCTGGTGCTGGTCAACGGCAAACGCCGACACAGCAGCGCCAACATCACCCGCCAGAGCCTGGTAAATGGCCGTGGCGCGGCGGCAGTGGATTTGAGCCTGATCCCGCTCAGTGCGATCCAGCGCGTGGAGATCCTGCGTGACGGCGCTGCCGCGCAATACGGCTCCGACGCCATCGCGGGGGTGATCAACATCGTACTCAAGGAAAACGACGACGGCGGCAACCTCGGCTACCGCTTCGGCGGCTATGACAAAGGTGACGGCATTCAGCGCAAACTCAGCGGCTGGAAAGGTTTCGCCCTGCCCAACGACGGTTTCCTCACCCTGAGTTTCGATGCCGGCAGCCAGGACCCGGCCAGCGACACCAACCCAGACAACCGGATCTTTTACCCCGGCGACACCAGCGTGAACACGCCGCGCGAGCAGAACAACCGCTACCGCACCTGGCGCTGGGGCTCGGGCAATGTCTCGGACCAATACAACGTCGTGGCCAACAGCGAAATCGGCATTGGCGAGGGACTGACGGCCTACGGGTTTGCCACCTACGCCCACAAGAATACCGACGCCGAAGGCTTCTTCGACCCGCCCACGACCCTGCGCAACAACTACGGCAGCAATGCGTTGGCGCGCTACCCGGACGGTCGCTTGCCGATCACCCGCTATGGGCTTGAGGACTACGCCGTGACCGGCGGTTTGCGCTTCGAGAATGATCAACTGGGCAAATTCGACCTGGCGTTGAACCATGGCAACAACACCCTCAAGTCCAACGACCGCAACGCGATCAACCCCAGCTACGGCGCCAGCAGCCCGTCGAGTATCTACACCGGCAAGCGCGAAAACGACCAGACCAACCTGACCCTGGACTGGGTGCGCGACTTTCCCACCGACCTGTTGTTCAAGCCGCTGACGCTTTCCGCCGGGCTGGCCTGGCGCAAGGAGAACTATCAGTTGAGCGCGGGCGAAGCCGCCGGCTGGCAGAACGGACCGCTGTTCAACACGGTCGACCCGATCACCGGGCGACGCGTTCCCGGTTATTACTCGGGCATCACCCAAGTGGATGCGGCGTCCCTGGACCGCAAAGTGCTGGGTGCGTATATCGACGTCGAAGGCCAGATCACCGAGAAGTTCCAGGCCGGGGTGGCGGTGCGCACTGAGCATTACTCGGACTTTGGCGACACCACCAACGGCAAGCTCTCGCTGCGCTATGACTTCACCCCGCAGATCGCCGCGCGGGCCACCGCCAGCACGGGCTATCGCGCGCCGTCACTGGTGCAGAGCGGCATGTCGTCGTTCAGTGTGCAGGTGGTGGAACAGCCGCCGGGCAGTGGCAATTACGTCGAAGTGCAACAGCGCACGTTGCGCGCCAACAGCCCGGAAGCCCAGGCACTCGGCGGCCAGGCGCTCAAGCCGGAAGAGTCGACCAACTACTCCCTCGGCCTGGTCTGGCGCCCCCTGGAACACGCCTCGGTGACGGTGGACGCCTATCGCATCAACATCGACAACCGCATCACCCTCTCCGACCAGTTGCCCGCCAGCGTGGTCACGCCGATCTTCGCCGGCACGCCCTACGCCAATATCCAGAGCGCGGCGTTCTACACCAACGTCGCCGACACCCGCACCGATGGGATCGAGCTGACCGGCAACTACCAATGGGACTTGCAACGCTGGGGCCGCTTGAACCTAAGCAGCGGGTTTGCCAAGAACAATACGACCATCACCGGCCTGCGCGATGTGGGCAACATCAAGGGCTCGCAGATCGTCGGGCGCAATACCCAGGGCCTGATTGAAGACGGCACGCCGGACTCCAAGCTGACCCTGAGCGCCAATTGGCTGTATGACAGCTGGGGCGTCACTGTGGCCCAGCGCCGCTATGGCGAATGGAAAAGCCTCAATGCCACCAACCCCAGCCTGGACCAGACCTACAGCCCGCAATGGGTGACCGACCTGGACGTGTCGTACACCTTCTACAAAGGCGTGAAAGTCTCAGTGGGCGCGATCAACCTGTTCGACACCCACCCGGACAAGGCCGATGGCGCGCAACTGTATGGCGTGCCGAAGTACTCGATCACCAGCCCGGAGGGTGCCCAGGGCGCGTTCTACTACACCAGTGTGAGCTACGACTTCTGAGGGGATTGCTGAATGGGTGCTGCTGTAGCAGCACCCATTCACCATTTCTGCGATTCGCCCCTGTAGGAGCCCGGCTTGCCGACGATGGCGTCCTCTGTTTATGCACCCGTCTCAAGGGCCTCATCGCCGGCAAGCCGGGCTCCTACGGTTTGTGGCACATGTCTTGCGATAGCTGCCAGGTACTTAGCCCAATTAAGACCTGCCATGCGCCTCCTTCGACTACTCTCCTGGCTTATCTCGCCCCTCGCCCTGCTCGCCACCTGGGCGCTGGTGGCCCATCTCGGCATCTTCCCGCGCAACCTGCTGGTGCCTCCGGCCCAGGTGTTGCAAACCTTTGAAGAGCTGCTCGCCAGTGGTGAACTACTCGAACACCTGGGCAACAGCCTGTCGCGCCTCGGTCTCGGCTTTGGCATCGGCTCCCTGTGCGGCCTGGCTTTCGGCGTGCTGATGGCCACGTCGAAGAACGTAGAAGTGTACTGCGGGCCGCTGTTCCACACCTTGCGCCAGATCCCCAGCATCGCCTTGATCCCGATGTTCGTGCTGCTGTTCGGTATCGATGAAACCTTCAAGATCATCATTGTCGCCAAGACCGCCTTTTTCCCCGTGGCCCTGGCGGCCGGCGAAGGCGTGCGTGGCATTCCGCGCAGTTACTTCGAGGTGGCCGACGTGTACCGCCTACGGTGGCCGACCTTTGTGCGCCTGGTCGCCTTGCCTGCGGCGGCGCCGCCGATCATCACCGGCTTTCGCATCAGCCTGACCCGCGCCTGGGTGGTGCTGGTAGCCACCGAACTGCTCGCGGCCGACAGCGGCCTCGGCCAGATGATCGAAATGGCCCGGCAGATGCTGCGTATCGATGTGGTGATGGTCGGCGTGGTGGTCACGGGGGTGATCGGTTTTGCCCTTGACTACGGCTTGCGACGTATCGAACAACACCTCTTCCGTTGGCAGACCCGCTAGGAGCCCATCCATGTTGCCTCTCTTGAAAAAATCCCGGGGTCTGTTGCTGCCGCTGCTGTTGGTGCTCGCCTGGGAGTACGCCTCACGCCAGGACGCCGCAGGGGCCTATGCGTTTGTGCCGTTGTCGGCGATTGGCACCGCGTTGCTGGAAATGCTCGGCAACGGCGAACTGCTGGTCAACCTGCTCGCCAGCCTGGCGCGCACCAGCAGCGGCCTGGTGCTGGGCATTCTGTTCGGCGTGACGCTGGGGGTGTTGATGGCGCTGTCCAGCGTGGCCAACCGCCTGATCGGCCCGCTGTTCCATTCGATTCGCCAGGTGCCGATGCTCGGCTGGATCCCACTGATTGCCATGTGGTTCGGCAATGGTGAATTTTCCAAGGTGCTGATCGTCAGCCTTGCTGCGTTTTACCCGATGGTGCTCAACACCTACCAGGGGTTTAGCCACGTGGAGCGGCGTTACCGCGAAGTCGGCCAGGTGCTGGTGCTGACGCCCGTGCAGCAATTCACCCAGGTGCTGCTGCCAGCGGCGTTGCCGAGCATCGCCACGGGTGTGCTGCATGCCCTGGCGTTTGCCTGGGTCACAGCGATCGGCAGCGAGTTGTTCCTGTCCTCAGGGGCAGGCCTGGGCAACCTGATGATGAACGCCGAAGCCGGCTCGCGCATGGAAGTGATCGTGCTGAGCGTGCTGTGCATCGGCTTGCTCGGCTACCTGATGACCCTGTTGTTCACCCGTTTGAGCCGCCACCTGCTGCGCTGGCGCAACCTCCGTTGAAAGGCCCTGCTATGAATGCAATCGCTCACCCCGCTCATGTGCACACCGGCGCCCTGCAGATCCGGGGCCTGAACAAGGCTTACCAGATTGAAGGCCGCAACCTGCCCGTTCTGCAAAATATCCAGCTGGATGTGCGCCCTGGCGAATTCGTCAGCATTGTCGGCGCCAGCGGCTGTGGCAAATCCACCCTGCTACGGTTGATCGTCGGGCTGGAAGCCGAATACAACGGTGACATCCTGCTGGACGGCCAACGCATTGCGGCTACCAGCCTGGAACGCGGCATCGTGTTCCAGGACCATCGTCTGTTCCCGTGGATGACAGTCAGCCAGAACATTGCCCTGGCCCTGAAAAACCACAAGCTGCCTCAGGCCGAGAAGGACCGCTTGGTGGCCGAACACATCGCACGGGTCAACCTCGCCGGCTTTGAAAATGCTTACCCCCACCAACTGTCCGGTGGCATGGCGCAACGCGCCGCCATTGCCCGAGCGCTGATCAACAAGCCCAAAGTGTTGCTGCTGGATGAGCCGCTGGGAGCCCTGGACGCCCTGACCCGCGTGCACCTGCAACGGGAACTGCAGCGCATCTGGGTACAGCAGCGCTGTACGGTGATCATGGTCACCCACGACATCGAGGAGGCGCTGTACCTCGGTGACCGGGTGATTGTGATGGACGCCCACCCCGGGCGGATCAAGCATGAGATCCGAGTTGAGCTGCCTCACCCTCGGGACCGCGCCTCCCCGATACTGCAAGGCTACAAGGAGCAATTGCTGGAGGAACTGGTGGGTCACTGAACCCAGGCAGACCTTTACAACTTGTCTTGATATGGATATTTTATCCAGACACGATAACGAGGTCCGCCCATGCCATCGCCCACTTACCACGACGTCATCGACGCCGCCCAACGCCTGGAAGGCATTGCCCACACCACGCCGGTATTCACCTCGCGCACCCTCGACGCGCTGACCGGCGCCCAGGTGTTCATCAAGTGTGAAAACCTGCAAAGGGCTGGCTCGTTCAAGTTTCGCGGCGCCTTCAATGCGTTGTCACGTTTCGATGATCAGCAGCGCAAGGCCGGTGTGGTGGCGTTTTCCTCCGGTAATCACGCCCAGGGCATAGCTCTGGCAGCGCAGTTGCTGGGCATACCGGCAACCATCGTGATGCCCACCGATGCGCCGGCCGCCAAGGTCGCGGCCACCCGCGAATATGGCGCCCGCGTGGTGCTGTATGACCGCTTCACCGAAGACCGCGAGCAGATCGGCCGTGACCTGGCGACTGAACACGGCCTGACCCTGATCCCGCCCTACGACCACCCGCACATCCTCGCCGGACAAGGTACAGCCGCCAAGGAGTTGCTGGAATCCACCGGCCCGCTGGATGCGTTGTTCGTCGGCCTTGGCGGTGGCGGCATGCTCTCGGGCACCGCACTGAGCACCCGCGCCCTGGCGCCTGACTGCCTGCTGTATGGCGTCGAGCCCGAAGCCGGTAATGACGGCCAGCGCTCGTTTCGCAGCGGCAGCATCGTACATATCGACACACCGACAACGATTGCCGATGGTGCGCAGACCCAGCACTTGGGCGACTACACCTTCCCGATCATCCGCGACCAGGTGAACGACATCCTCACCGTGACGGATGCCGAGCTGGTGGGGGCGATGAAGTTCTTCATGCAGCGCATGAAATTGGTGGTCGAACCTACCGGTTGCCTGGGGTTGGCGGCATTGCTCAACGAAGGTGGGCGGTTCAAGGGCCAGCGCGTGGGCATTATCGTCACCGGTGGCAACGTCGATATCCAGAAGTACGCCGCGCTGCTCAGCGAGGCGTCATGAAGATCATCCAGACGCCCAACGCAGCCAAACCCGCTGGCCATTACTCGCAAGCCATCCGCCACGGCGACACGCTGTACATCTCCGGGCAATTGCCGGTCAGCCCGGATGGGCAGCACAACCTGTCGGCGTCGTTTGTCGAACAGGCGCAGATAACCCTGAACAATCTGCTGGAGATCTTGAAAGCGGCCGGCGCGGCGCCAGAGGATCTGGTCAAGGTCACGGTGTACGTGGCCGGCATCGAACACTGGCCGGCGTTCGATAGCGTGTACGCCGCCGCGCTGGGCAACCACCGCCCTGCCCGCGCGGTGGTGCCGGTGCCCGAGTTGCATCACGGGTACCTGGTGGAGATTGAAGCCGTGGCGCGCTACTTGGCGTAGGTGTAGACCGCCGCGCGCGACACGCCCAGGTGAGACGCCACGGTTTCCATGGCCCTGCGAATATCCAGGCAGCCCGAGTCTTTGAGCTCCTGCATCAGCAAACGCCGGTCTGCCGTTTTCAGCGCACGCGGGGTGGTGGCCAGGCGGGCCGCGAACTGGTCGATACGCGCACGGATGACATCGGCGCCGGAAGGGTCCAGGGACTCGATGAGCTTGTCGCCGCTGACCGAACCGAATTGCTCCAGCATGCCTTGCAAACCACGGAACAGTGAGAGATCGACGTTCATGCACAAGGCCGCGACGTACTCGCCACCCGCGCCCTTGATGCCGATCGAGGTGCTTTTGACCTGGCGGCCGTCACTGAACTGGTTCTGGTAATTGGCGATGACTTGCGGGTAGTCCGGGTCGGCAATCCGCGCCAGGCCCAACTCGGTGGTCGGGTCTCCCGGCGCGCGTCCGGACAGGTTGTTATGGATGGCCAGGATCGAGTGCTGCGGGTCGCGCAAGTCGTGCAGCACCACTTCGCAGAACGGGCTGAAGGTCTTGCTCAAGCCTTCGGCAATCTGTTCGAGCTGGCTGATCAGGTGAGTATCGTTGGGAGAGGTGTTTTTCATGCAAGACAACATATCCAGTCTTGGACAGGGCGTCAATTTCGTTGCTGTCCCGTTGTTATGCCCCCCTTTCCGTACACCTGTCACTTGGTAATAGCCCGTGTCTAACGGGTTCATGCAATAGCATTCCGACGACCTCGTTTCCTACATAGCCGCGTGAGTAGCAAACAATTATTTTCGCAGTTACAACTGCATCAGCCCAAATAGCCTACGCGATTTATATTGTAAACATCGATACATTATTAGCGGCAATCCATACGACGCAATACACCGAAATATATGCGGCAGGTTGTTAGAAAACATTAGTTTCCACTCAAGATTAGAAACACTATAAAACACGCACCCAGATGCCTCCCTCTCTAGCCCCGTCAATCCATCTCACCATAAAACAATTCAATTAAACACAACCAGCAACAACCCAGCCATAGAAATCAATATTCTTTTTTGGCACCGTACATCCTACATGCATTGTACATCCGAACCACGCCAGCACACTCCTTCGCCACACAACACAAGGATAAAACATGACAAAGATATCTAATATATCAACAAGCACTCCCTCTCCCCATCTCGCTTATCCCTCACGCGTTTCAGAGCATGAACCCGAGGCGGAAGATGATAAACATAGCGATGCAAAAAAGTCGCTTGACACTGCCCAGGCCGGCAGGCTCATTTCCAGAAGCGGTGCTACTTGGCGCGACAACAACAGAAGCGGAAAAACAACAATATATTACGAGTTCGACCTAAATGACCCAGCCAACCAGGATGACACTTATACAAATTTCAAGAATAGTCAAAAAGAAGGGATCAGGCAGTCAATGCTCGGATGGTCAGATATTGCCAATATTACTTATAAAGAAAACCCGCCGAAAGGTGAGTGGCTAGGTGATCAAAAATTTTTCAGAGACAACCCAGATGCCGAAGGCGTGCTCGCCATACGTAAAACACCAGGTCAGGGTACAAAGGGAGTATCCGATATGGGTGGAGGAAATGTATGGTTCGAATTAAGAGACCCTAACTTAAGCTTCAGCCCAAAGTCCCTAGGCAACTACCTCGCCACTCACAAACTAGGACACCATCTAGGCTTGGATCACCCAGGCCTCTATAACGGAGTAGGACCCACTTACGAGAATGACGCTATCTACGCCGAAGACACTCAAGGTCACTCCGTCATGAGTTATTTTGACGATACAAAAAACGGTCAAAAACATCATGGCGTGCGTCCATGGACACCAATGATGGACGATATAAGTGCTGTGCAGAGACTTTACGGCGCGAACTACAACACTCGGAATACCGACACAACTTACGGTTTCAACTCTAATACAGGCCGAGAGAGTCTAACATTCGAATCTGCTGATGATCGCCCTGTGCTCTGCATCTGGGACGGCGGCGGAAACGACACCTTGGACTGCTCGGGATACAAGGAAGATCAGTACATCAATCTAAATGAACAAACTTTTTCCAATGTGGGCGGGCTGAAAGGCAATGTGTCCATTGCCAAAGGTGTCACCTTGGAAAATGCCGTTGGCGGACACGGCGATGACCATCTTATCGGGAATAATGCCGATAACCGGCTCACCGGTGGAGCGGGCTCGGACAGGCTGTCAGGCGGAAAAGGCAAAGATACGTTTGTCTACAATGCTGCATCAGACTCTACCCCAGAAAAACCGGACCTGATCACCGACTTCATCAGTGGCAACGACAGCATCGACGTGTCCACACTGCTGAAGAAAAACGACTTGCACGATCTGCATTTTGTCACTCGGTTTTCGGGAAAGGCCGGAGAAGCCATGCTCGGATTCAACGAGAAATCCAATGAGGGCACGTTGATGATAGACCTGAAAGGGTCGGGTCAAGCTGGTTTCCTAGTCAAATCCCATGGGCAAATCTACCCTTCGGACGTGTTACGCGCCCCCGCTATGCACAAAGCGGTGGATACATCCCCCGCGCGCATCAACCCCGACGGAGGGCGGACTGATGGTTATGTGCCGCCTGCGCCTGCCGTCGCCCCCCCGGTCGTCAGAGTCATCACAGGCACCCAAGAGAACGATGAGCTACGCGGTGATCATGGAGACAATCAAATAACCGGCGCAAGCGGTGCCGATATCCTGTTGGGGGGCGCGGGCAAGGACACATTCGTATATGAAGATGCCAATGACTCCACCGTTAAACGCCCGGATCAAATAGTGGATTTCAAGACAGGGGTCGATGCGATTGATGTATCCAAGGCGCTTAAAAAAGCCGGCCTTGATCAATTGAACTTCGTTAGTCAATTTACTGGCCGCCCAGGCGACACCATCATCAGCCACAATCCACTCAGCAACGAAAGCAGTATTGGCATTGACATGACCGGCAACAGGGAGGCGGATCTTTTCATCTACGCCAATGGTCAAATAAAATCCAGCGACGTATTAATCAACACTCACTAAAAACAATCATTGACACCTCATAACCTTCTTCGAAAATATCCCCCATGACAAAACCAATCAGCACTCGCTCGTCTGCACCTCAAACAAGTCCACTACCGGACATCCATACACGACCGATAGCACCGCCCGTTTACCAGAAACCCTCGCTCAACACAGAGCAAGCCGCAAATCTCCTTATCGGAAAAAAAATTCAGGACCGTCATCTCGACGGTACGACCAATATTCTTTATGAATTCTTTTCGACGTCAAAATCAGAAAATATGCATTGGCACACACCTGGAGAGTTTAACGCCAATCAAAAAAACCAAACCCGTCATGCAATTCAAGCGTGGGCAGACCTGGCAAATATTACATTTAAGGAGCTTCCGAAACCTACACCCTCAGAGCAGATTCAAGAATTAATGGGCAAGCACCAACCCAACGATCATAGAATTGTTTTTGCTCATCTCCCACCAAATCACAAAGACAACGGCTTCCATAGTTCGGACGGCGCAGGACACCACTCATCCAGTGCCATGCTCGGCATGTCTAAGACAGACGCCGATTTTGAGCATGACAGTTTTAAACGCGGCGTACTCACACGCGTAATTGGAAATGCTATTGGTTTAAAAAGCCCAGTTCACATCAGCACAAAAAAACACACTGACAACATCGGGATATTAAAAGGTGACTCAGCGTTTCACACCAAGGACAACCTCGACTACACCATAATGAGCCAGCACAAGGGTAAAAACTCCCACATCACCATGCAAGAGCGGACTTCGGATATCATTCCGAACTATCTCGAACCACGTGAAGAGAACCGCCCTTCCGCCCCCATGATGCATGACATTGCCGCCGTACAAAAAATGTATGGAGCCAATATGAGCACTCGAAATTCAGATACAACATACGGCTTCAACTCCAATAGCGGACGCGACTTTCTCAGCCTCAACACGGCAACAGACAAAGCACTCTTCTGCATCTGGGACGGTGGAGGCAATGACACACTGGACTTTTCCGGTTTCTCCCAGAACCAGAAAATCAATCTGTATGAACGCTCGTTTTCCGACGTCGGGGGAATGAAAGGTAATGTCTCTATCGCAAAGGGTGTGACCTTAGAGAACGCGGTAGGGGGTGCCGGCGACGATTTATTGATTGGCAACCACGCAGACAATCGACTCAAGGGTGGCGCGGGTGCGGATAGGCTAGAAGGTGGTAACGGCGCGGATACATTTATCTACGATAACGCTGGCGACTCTACGC
This sequence comes from Pseudomonas sp. NS1(2017), assembly GCF_002269425.1. Taxonomy (NCBI): domain Bacteria; kingdom Pseudomonadati; phylum Pseudomonadota; class Gammaproteobacteria; order Pseudomonadales; family Pseudomonadaceae; genus Pseudomonas; species Pseudomonas sp. NS1(2017). The sequence goes on along the minus strand of NZ_CP022960.1, from coordinate 4,422,835 downwards.
CCGAACATCCCGACCTTATCACCGACTTCACCAGTGAAAGCGACAAAATTGACCTGTCCGGAGCTCTGAGAAACAGCGGTACTACAAAATTGAGCTTTGTCCCGAACTACACGGGCAAGCCGGGTGACGCTGTACTCAGTTACGACCGACGTAGCGGTCGTGGCAGCCTAGCAGTGGACTTGACGGGAAACGGCCAACCCGATCTTCTAATCAATACCGTGGGCCAGATACGGCCGGGCGATGTACTGACTTCAACGCTACCTAAATCACCAATGGCTGAAACCCTCACGCCTAAATCAAACTTGCAACCCTCAAAGAATCAGGCCACGCAGCGCGCTGCTCAAGCCATGAGAAGCACTGATGGCGAGGTAAACAAAAATGTCGCTCATTTTTCCCTTACGAGCCACACCGTCGCCCCAAGTGTTTACTCGCAAGTGCCTGATGTCAACGTCCCCACGACGATCGTTTCGGTGAGCAATGGCAATTGGAACCATTACGCCCTCATGCCAAAACAACCGAAGGACAACGACATTGTCGTCCTGAACTCAACGGCCACTTTCGCTACAAAAGTGATTCTTCCCAGCCCCTTCGGCAAGACGCACGATGAGTACATCGAAATCAAGCCCAATGAAAAACACACCTTCAAATACTCAGCGGAAAGCAAAACCTGGAGTACTCAAACGGCTGGGGATAAATCGCATTGGGCAGGCTCAAAAGTTTTTCTTGGCACAGGCGATGCCAAGGTCTCCTTCGATTGGCGTAATTGGAGGCCAGAGGCCAGGTTGCCTGCCGACGGAATTGACGGTGACATCCTCCATTTGAAGTCTGATGCAATACACCCCATCGATATCAAGACGCCCAACGTGAATGATCCAACGGTGTGGCAATTAACCAAGGGCGACGCTCTTGACTTCCAGTACAGCGCCCAGAGCGGTGAATGGAAACTGCTGCGCAAACCTGGCCAGTTTTATAGCCCCCAAACATTGGCAGACGGCGCACTCCCATCCCCGAGCACCTGGCGGACCTACGTCGAAGTATCGAATGGAGATTGGCGAGAATCGATCACCTTACCCACCAAGAACGTGCGAGAGGGCCACCAGGTGATCGTAAATACAACTGCTGATCAGAGCTTCCGGATCAAAACAGGTCAGGCTAACTACACCCTACAATCGGGAGAGACCGTGTCATTCAGGGCCGATAAAAAGGGCCAATATGTAAGGGAGGCGGAAACTTCGAACTTGTATGACAATATTTCCAGGCGAGCTCGCCTAGACTACTTCAAGAACAACGGGACGTGGCCAAAATGGTAGCTGTAACGCGGTTATTTCCCCTTGAGCATCCCGCGCTTGGCAGGTCTGACGAGTAGCGTCATGTACCATGCACCGGTGGTGCGCCCTCGGCCACGGGGGCTCACCACAACGGACACGCATACCGTCAGTAGAGGTGTGCATCCTGCAAAATCAAATCCGCGCCCTTCTCCGCCACCATCAACACCGCCGCATGGGTATTGCCCGAGGTCACGTTGGGGAAGATCGACGCATCGACAATGCGCAGCCCTTCCAGCCCATGCACCTTCAAGCGCTTGTCCACCACCGAGACCTGCGGGTCCGAGCCCATGGCGCAGGAGCCGCACAGGTGGTAGATCGAGCCGCTGTTCTCGCGGAAGTATTGCAGCATTTGCTCATCGCTCTGCACCGCAGCGCCAGGTAGCACCTCGGCCACAGTGATGCCCTTGAGCGCTGGCGCCTGCATGATCTTGCGCATCAACCGGCTGCCCTGGATCACCTCGTCGATGTCCTTCTGGGTGCTCAGGTAGTTGGGGTCGATCAAGGCCGCATCCCGTGGGTTTTTCGAGGCGATGCGGATGGTGCCACGGCTGGTTGGCCGGCACGGGTTGAAGCACAGCAGGAAGCCGGAATACGGCTCGGGCTTGAGGCTAGCCTTGTTGTTTTTCGGGATCTGGTACGACAGCGGGTTGAAGTACAGTTGCAGGTTCGGGTCCTTCTGTTCGTCATTGCCGCGAAAGAACCCCCCGGCCTGGTTGACGCTCATCGCCAGCGCGCCCTTGCGGGTCAGAAGGTATTTCAAACCCAGCTTGAGCTGGCCGACCAGCGAACTGAGTTCGTCGTTCAGCGTCGGGATATTGGCCTTGTAGTAGTAGCTGGCGCACAGGTGGTCCTGCAGGTTTTCACCCACCGCCGGCAGGTGCTTGACCAGCGGGATATTGTACTCGGCCAGCAGGTGCTGGTCGGCCACACCGGACAGTTGCAGGATCTTCGGCGTGTCCACCGCGCCGGCACACAGGATCACTTCCTTGCGCGCCGTGAAAGTGCGCGTTACGCCGTGTTGGGTGACGGCGATGCCGGTGGCGCGTTGCTGATCGTCGAATAGCACGCGGTCTACCAACGCATGCAACTCCACCGTCAGATTGGAACGGCCGAGCGCCGGGTGCAGGTGCGCAAAGCTGCTGGAGCAACGTTCACCATTGCGCGTGTTGACGTCATACAAACCGGCGCCTTCGAAGTTGGGGCCGTTGAAGTCGTCGCTATGGGCATAGCCCAATTGTTCACAGCCCTTGAGGAACACGTCGCAGATCGGGTGGGTCTGGCCCTTCATCGGCGTGATGCTGATGGGGCCGCTGCCGCCGTGGTACTCGGTGTCGCCCAGCGGGTGGTTTTCCAGTTTGCGGAAGTACGGCAGCACGTCCGCAAAACCCCAGCCGTCGTTGCCGTTGGCGGCCCAGTCATTGAAGTCGTGGGCCTGACCGCGCACGTAGATCATGGCGTTGATCGAGCCCGAGCCGCCCTGCACTTTGCCGCGCGGCGCGTAGATTTCACGCCCGGCCAACTGCTTTTGTGGCTGGCTGTAGTACATCCAGTTGAAGGTCGGGTTGTAATACATCTTGGCGAAACCGACCGGGATCTTGAACCACCAGGAACTGTCCTTGCCGCCGGCTTCCAGCAGCAACACCGAGTATTCGCCCGAGGCGGACAACCGGTTGGCGAGGATGCAGCCTGCGGCGCCAGCGCCGGCGATGATGTAGTCATATGTCATTCACGGTTACCGCATAGTCGTTTTTTTAGCCCTTGGCGGGCGAAGTGTCTTTTACGTCAGCCGGGGTCGGCGCCATTTGCAGGTGCAGGCGCTCACCGGTATAGGGCGTGTGCTTGCGCACCACGTCCATGTTCAGTTCAACCCCCAGGCCCGGTTCGGTGGACGGGATGATGTAGCCGTCCTCCCATTGCAGTGGCTTGGTCAGCACTTCGGCATGGAAACCGCCCCAGGTCATGATGCTTTCCTGGATCAGGAAGTTCGGCGTGCACGTGGCCAACTGAAAGCTCGCCGCTGCGCCAATCGGCCCGTTGTACAAATGCGGGGCGATCTGCGCGTAGTAAGCCTCGGCCATGCTCGCGATTTTTTTCGCCTCCAGCAGTCCGCCGCAACGCGCCACGTTCATCTGAAGGATCGACGCGCCGCCGGCCTGCAGCAGCTTGAAGAACTCATACTTGGTGGTCAGGCGCTCGCCGGTCGCAATCGGGATACTGGTCTTGGCCGCGACCTGGGCCATGGCGTCTTCCTGGCCCGGCGGCACCGGCTCTTCGAACCACAGCGGGTCGTATTTCTCCAGGCGCTTGGCCAGGCGGATCGCCGACGACGGCACCATCTGCCCATGGGTACCAAACAGCAGGTCGCACTTGTCGCCCACCGCTTCGCGGATCTTGCGGCAGAAGGTTTCGCAGCGTTCCAGCACCTCAAGGGAGATCTGGTGGCCCGAGTACGCGGTGTACGGGCCAGCCGGGTCGAACTTCACGGCGGTGAAGCCCTTGTTCATGTTCTCGATGGCGCATTCGGCCGCCAGGTCCGGGTCGTCGTAGTCGTACTCGCCCTGGCTATTGACCGGGTACAGGTAGGTGTAGGAACGCAGGCGCTCGTTGACCTTACCGCCGAGCAACTCGTAGACCGGCTTGTTGGCGGCCTTGCCGATGATGTCCCAGCAGGCCATCTCCAGGCCGCTGACCACGCCCATCATGGTCAGGTCGGGACGCTGGGTAAAACCGCTCGAATAGGCTTGGCGGAAGAAACGCTCGATGTGATGCGGGTCGTGGTTGAGCAGGTAGCGCTCGAATACGTCCTCGATGATCGGCAGCATGGCCTTGGGGCCGAAGGTGGCGGCGTAGATCTCGCCAACGCCTTCGATGCCGCAGTCGGTCTTGAGCTTGACGAACAGCCAGTACATGCCACCGATGTGCGGCGGTGGGACGGCAACGATATGGGTTTCAAGGGCGACGATTTTCATCTCAGGCACCTGTCTGGTTGAATTTTTTACGGTTGATTCGGGCGCGCAGGGTCAAGGCCGCAAGGGTGCCGAGCACGCCGATGAAGGCGATGTAGCCGAAATACAGGTTGTAACCGGGCTTGCCTGGATAGGTGTCGGTCAGGTAGCCGTTGATCAGCGGGATAAAGGTGTCCGGCAGGTAACCCACCACCGAGACAATGCCGATGGCCAGGCCGGTGATACGCAGCGGAATGTCGCAGCTGTCGAGGATCGCCCAGTACAGGCCACGGATTGCGTAGGTCATCAAACCAATAAAGATCACCGTACCGATCAGCAGGCCCAGGCTGTTGAACGCCGGGAACACGATCAGCCCGACCATCGCCAGGGTCACCAGCGCCAGTGCGACGATCAGCACCGAAATATTCGAGAATTTGTCCCCCAGCCAGCCGCCGCCGATGCCACCGATGGGACGCATCCACAGCTTGATGGTGGTGATGGTGCCGGCCATCACGGCGGTCATGCCGCTGCCTTGCAGGTAGTCGGAGAAGCTGTAGGTGGCCCAGAACATGTGGTAACCGCAGAACACGATGGCGGTCACCAGCCACAGCTCGGGAATTTTTACCAGGGTGGTCAGGTCGGCGATCAGGTTGAACTTGCCCTTCTCCACCGCCGCTGTCTCGGCCATGGACTTGGGGTCCTTGAGCAGCACCAGCACACAGCCGATGGCGATGCACACGAAGGAATACAGGTAGACCACGTGCTTGAAGCCCTCGGCCGCCGTCTCGCTGCGGGTTTCGGTGGCATAGGCGAACAGGCCCAGGGCCACGGTGGCCAATAGCGCCTCGACCAGCCCGCGACCGCCATCGAGGATGCCAAAGAAACGGCCTTGCTCGGTGTGGTGCGCGATCATCTTCACGCGCTTGAGCACCGAGGCCCAGAACGTCAGGCCGGTAGTCAGGCCCCAGCAACCGAAGATAATCATCAGGCCGGTCATCGACGGCACCGTCGAATACCACAGGCCCAACCCACCGGTGGCAACCAGCGAGAAGAAGATCAGGAACCGTGGCGGCAAGCGGTCGGCCAACCAGCCGCTGGGCAAGTAACTGAGCAGGAAGATCGTGCCGAGCATGGAATACAGATAGCCCAGCTCGCTGTGGTTGATGTGGAACACTTCCAGCATGGTGGTCTGGTAGACCTGGCGCAGGTAGAGGATCGGGTAGATCGCCCCGGCGGCCAGTACCAGCAACATCAATTGGAAATAGCGACTGGCAGTGTCATTTGCCGCAGGCACGGCAACGGGAACCTGGGCAACGGGTGCAGGCTTGGACATCATTCGGACCTCAGGCACCCGATGCACGGGTGCCCCGATAATTGTTTTTATTAAAGGTGCTGCGGGTGTGCGTGGATCAGTACTTCATGACCACTAGGCGGGTCTGGGTGAACTCAAGCATCCCGTGCTTACCGTCATCACCGCCCAGCCCTGAGCGTTTCCAGCCGGCGTGGAAGCCCTGGTACGGGTCCGCCGGGGTGCGATTGACGTACAACTCGCCGGCTTCGATGGCATTCGCCACCTTCATAGCCGTGCGGTAGTTCTCGGTGTAGAGCACCGACGACAGGCCGAACTGGTGGTCGTTGGCCATGGCCAGTGCTTCGTCGATGTCGCGGTACTTGATTACCGGCAACACCGGGCCGAAGATTTCTTCCTGGATGATTTCCATGTCCTGGCGGCAGCCGCTGAGCAGGGTCGGCGGGTAGAAATGCCCAGGACCTTCGGGCAGCACGCCGCCCACTTCCAGTACAGCACCGGCAGCGACGGCGCGCTCGACCATGGCGTGGATATTCTTTTGCGAGCTGGCGTTGACCAATGGCCCCATCAGGTTGGCGTCTTTGGCCCGGTCACCGAAATTCACCGCGCCGATCTTTGTTTTCAGCAGCGCGAGGAACTGATCGTAGACACGCTCATGGACGTAAACACGTTCCACCGCCGTGCACAGTTGGCCGCAATGGGTGGTCTTGGACGCAACGATGGCGCTGGCGGCCTGTTCCAGATTGGCGTCGGCCTCGATGATCGCCGGGGTCTTGCCGCCCAATTCAAGCGACGGCTTGGCGATATTGGCCTTGCAGTAATCCAGCACGATGCGCCCGGCATTCACGCTGCCAGTGAGGGTAATCAGCCCGACGGCCTTGTGGGTGCAGACGCTGGCGGCGGTGGCGTGGTCCATGGTCAGGATGTTGATCACGCCAGGCGCAATCCCGGCTTTCACGACGGCCCTGGCGATTTCAAACGCCGACAGCGGCGTGTTGTTGCTCGGCCGCACCACCACCGTATTGCCCGCGATCAGCGCCGGGGCGATCTTGCGCAACAGGGTGTAGACCGGGTAGTTGAACGGGATCAGGCAGGCCACGACGCCAATCGGCTCGCGTTGCAGGAACAGGTTTTCGTCCGGGGTATCGCTGGGGATGATCTCGCCCTCGATCCGGCGAGCCCATTCGGCGTGGTAGCGGGTGATCTGCGCGGCGTAGCGGGCTTCATTGCTGGCGTCGCTCAGGCTTTTGCCGGATTCGTTGGCCAGCGCCGTGCCGATCGCTTCGGCTTGGGCGTCCAGAGCGTCGGCAAAGGCCCGCAGGTGTTCTGCGCGCTCGATACTGGTGAGTTTGCCCCAGGCCTTTTGGGCGATGGCAGCGGCGTCGACGGCGGCGATGGCTTCGTCGGCCGTGGCGGCGCTGACGTGGCCGACGAGGGTTTCGGTGGCAGGGTTGTAGACGGCGATCAGGGCGTCGCTGGCGGGATCGACGAATTGGCCGTTGTAGAAATTGCGCTCGAGTTGCATGTGGTTTGCCCAACGTTGTTGTTTTGCGAGTGACATGCAGTTTTGTATTTGCTTGGGGGGTGTGCAAACGACTTATTGGGTGGGGTAACTTGAGTTAAATGCAGGTTAGGGGTGTTTGGGAGGGTGTGCATATCCGTTGCTGCGGTAACGGCTGAAATTGGTTCCGCCCTTACGGCGGGTCACTTTTGGAAAAGAGCCCCAAAAGTAACCAAAAGGGCTCTTGCCCCAACACTCGGTACCTCGCCTAGGCTCGGTATGCCCGTAATCCGACAGTGATTTGGGGGGCCGC
>NZ_CP022960.1:4401831-4415339 GCF_002269425.1 Pseudomonas sp. NS1(2017) | reverse complement strand
TTTCAAAAGTGACCCGCCGTAAGGGCGGAACCAATCCCCGCCATCACCCAAATAACGGATATGCACCCAATCAAACCCCCACTCAAACAGCCGCAGTCGAAGGCTCCAACTGCCGCTGCGCCAACCAGATCTCCTCCTGCAACCACTGCCCAAACACCTGCAACTGCGGCATATCCGTCTGCTCCGGCCGCGTCACCAGCCAATACGACTGGTGCCCCTCCACATGCACATTCAACACCTGGGTCAACTGCCCGGACGCCAGCTCCGCCGCCACCATATGCCAGTCAGCAATGGTAATCCCCAACCCGTCCGTAGCCGCCCGAATAGCCAGATCCAACAGATCGAACTCATACCCCCCCTGCGTATCCACCCCATGGATCCGCGCCGCATCCAACCAATGTTTCCACGTGAGATACCGCTGATCCTCACTGGCCAACACATGCAGCAACGTCATGCGATTAAGGTCCACCCCATCACTGCATTCACGGGCATACAGCGACGGCGCGCACACTGCAATGTGCCGCTCCTGAACCAACAACGAACTGTCCAACCCATCCCACTCGCCGTTACCAAAGCGAATCGCACAATCAAGGGTGCTGGTCTGCGCCAGGCTGTCCTGCAAACAGGTGGTGATGCTCAGTTCAAGCTCGGGATGGGCTTCCCGCAGGCGCCCCAGGCGCGGCATCAACCAGCGGCTGGTGAAGGTCGGCGGTGCGTTGATGTGCAGGCGGTTGGAGTGGGTTTTCTGCTGGATACTGCGCACCGTCAGTTCGATCTTGTCGAACGATTGGTGCAGCGCGCGCAGCAAAACGCGACCCGCGCTGGTCAGTTCCAGATGGTGGTGGCGCCGCTCCAGCAGGTGCTCGCCCAATTGCTCTTCCAACTGCCGGACCTGGCGACTGACCGCGCTCTGGGTCACGTTCAACAGCTGCGCCGCCCGAGTAAAACTGCCGGTACTGCCGGCCACTTCGAAAGCTTTGAGGGCATTGAGACCGGGCATTTTGCGTTTCATGGCGAGCACTCGAATACGACTGGCAAGGTGCCAAGCATCCCACGAGCCGTAGGAAATTTCCTAGCCAACATGATTTTTTGTATCAACCAAAGCGTCTATCTCGACGTCTCGCCCTGATCACGCCAACTAACATGCATTTAACGAACGTTTAACGGCTGAATTTATCGTTTGTCGATCTTTGCGTGGATGACAAAACTGCGGGCATCTCTAATAAAAACAACATGAGAGCAGCCCCATGTCCGACTCCAACGTTCTAGCGACCCTGGACGGTAACGCGCCGCACCCCGCTGTCGACGCACTGTGCAATCAAGTACAGCGCGGCGAGATCAACCGCCGCCAATTCCTGCGCACCGCCGCCCTGCTCGGCATCACTGCAGCCAGTGCCTCCACCTTCATCGGTTCAGCCTTGCTGGGCAACGACGCCCGGGCTGCCGACGGCACGCCCGCCCGTCAAGGCGGCAGCCTGCGGTTTGCCTGCGCCATCCAGGAAATCCAGGACCCGATGCTGATCACCTGGATCGAAGCCTCGAACCTGTTGCGCAACTCCCTGGAATACCTGACCTGGGTCGACGCCGATAACATTACCCACCCCTACCTGGCCGAGAGCTGGAGCCCTTCCGAGGACCTCACCACCTGGACCTTCAACCTGCGCCAGGACGTGAAGTGGAGCAACGGCGACAGCTTCAACGTCGACGACGTGCAGCACAATATCCAGCGCTGGATTGCCGCCGACTCCAAGTCGGTCAACCGCACCGCGTTCCAGGACATCAAGGCCTTCGAAAAAGTCAGCGACTACCAGTTCCGCCTGCAGCTCAAGCGGCCGATCCTGGCGATCCCGGAGATGCTCAACGCCTTCACCTGCGCCCTGGTGCATCGCAGCTTCAAGGCCGGCGATGACTGGGCGAAAAACCCGCTGGCCACCGGGCCGTTCAAGCTGGTGTCGTTTGCCGTGAACAAGCAGGCGACCTTCGCCAAGCGCACCGACTATTGGGGCAAACCGGCCAACCTCGACGAGCTGCGCTACATCGACATGGGCACCGACGTGTCCACCCACCTCGCCGCCCTGCAAGCCGGCCAAGTCGACGTGCTGTACCGCGTCACCGTGGCCGAGCTGGACCTGGCCAAGCGCCTGCCGGGCGCGCAATTGCTCAGCTGCAAATCCGCGCAGACCGTGGTGATGCGCATGGCCTGCGACCAGAAGCCCTTCACCGATGTGCGCGTGCGCAAGGCCGTAGTGCTCTGCGCCGACAATGCGCAGATGCTCAAGGTCGCCTATCGCGGCATGGGCACGCTGGGCGAAGACCATCATGTGGCCCCTTCCCACCCCGAGTATTTCCCGCTGCCCAAGCGTGAACGTGACGTGGCCGCCGCGAAGAAACTGCTGGCCGAAGCAGGCTTTGCCAATGGCCTGGACATCGACCTGATCGTCGGCAATACCCAAGGCCGTTATGAACAGGACTGCGCGCAGATCCTGCAACAGAACTGCCGGGAAGCCGGGATCCGCATCAATCTCAAAGTGGTTCCGGCGGCGCAGTACTGGCCGATCTGGGACAAGGCCGCGTTCAGCCTGACCTACTGGGCGCATCGCCCGCTCGGCGTAATGTCCCTGGAACTGGCCTACCGTGGCGGTGGCGCCTGGAACGAAAGCCACTATAGCGACCCGGCCTTCGACGCGGCTCTGGACAAAGCCATGGGCATCATCGACCCGAAACAGCGCGCCGTGGCCATGCAGAGCGTCGAGCAGATCCTGCAGGACGCCTGCGTGATCGTGCAGCCGTTCTGGGGCGACAAGTTCACCGCCGTGAGCAAAAAGGTGCAGGGCTTCCAGGTGCACCCTTCCGACTTCTACCCCATGGGCAATGTCTGGCTGAGTGCCTGAATCACTGGCGCAACACACCTCCCATTCCCCGTCGGAGCATGCACCTGATGGCTCATTTTCTATTGCGCAAACTGCTGATGCTGTTGGCGACGCTGCTGTCGGTGTCGCTGATTGTGTTCCTGGCCCTGGAGTTGAACATCGAGGACGTGGCGATCAACGTCCTCGGCCCCTACTCCGCCGCCGACCAGCGCGCGGCATGGCTGCTGGAACACGGCTACAACCAACCCTTCGTGTGGCGCTACTTGGTGTGGCTCAAGGACTTCGTGACCGGCGACTGGGGCACCTCGGTGTATTTCCGCGAGCCGGTGCTCAAGCTGCTGCTGCCCAACCTGTGGCAAACCCTGACCCTGGCCGGGCTGGCCTTGCTGGTGATGGTGCCGGTGGCGTTGACCCTGGGCATTCTCGCCGGGATTCGCCAGGGCTCGCTGATCGACCGGCTGGTGTCATTCCTGTCGATTGTCACCACCTCGATCCCGGACTTCGCCAGTGCGGTGTTCGTCTCGGCAATCTTTGTGTTCTGGCTCAACTGGCTGCCCGGCGTGAGCAGCATGAGTGATGGCTTCAGCGCCGTGGAACTGGTGCTGCCGCTGATGGTGCTGTGCCTGTTCGGCATCGGCTACCTGGCGCGTATCACCCGCGCGTCGATGGTGGAAGTCATGCAAGCGCCGTATATCCGCACTGCACGGCTCAAAGGTGCGTCCACTACGCGCATTGTGCTGCGCCACGCGTTGCGCAACGTGCTGATCGCGCCGGTCACGGTGATCATGCTGTACATCCCGTGGCTGCTGTCGAACGTGATCGTGGTGGAGGTGTTTTTCGCCTACAAGGGCTTCGGCTCGCTGCTGTACACCGCGTCGCTCAACCATGACGTCTACTTGATCGAAGCCTGCGCGATGATCAGCGGCGTGGTGGTGGGCATCAGCAAGATCTTCTCGGACCTGGCCTATACCTGGCTCAACCCGCGCATCACCCTGCACAGTCCCGGCGGAGGCCGCCAATGAACCTGCTCAACGCCTTCAAGCATCCCCTGGCCCTACTCGGCCTGCTACTGGTCGGCGGCTGGGTGCTGATCGCCCTGTGCGCGCCGTGGCTGGCGCCCCATGATCCGCTGGAAAACTTCACGCCGTTGCTCACACCGATGACCGCCAGCGACGACGGTGCACGCTTTTTGCTCGGCACCGACATGATCGGCCGGGACATCCTTTCGCGCCTGATCTGGGGCACGCGCACCGTGCTGTTCTGGTCGATCCTCGCCACGCTGACCGCGTTTGCCGTGGGCATCGCCATGGGCCTGTGCGCCGGTTACTTCAACGGCTGGGTGGATGCGGCGCTGTCCTACGTGGCCGACACCGTGCTGTCGTTCCCGGTGTTGGTGCTGTACATCGTGATCATCATCGCCCTCGGCGCGTCGGCGCTGAATATCCTGATTGCGGTGACCTTCACCAGCGCCCCGGCGATCTTCCGCATCATGCGTGCGCTGACCATCGACATCCGCTCGCGCGACTACGTGCTCAGCGCCATCACCCAGGGCGAAGGCTCGCTGCGCATCATGCTGGTGGAAATCCTGCCCAACTGCGGCGGCCCGCTGATCGTCGATTTCTGCCTGCGCATCGGCTATACCGCGATCATGATCGGTGCCCTGGGCTTCCTCGGCCTCGGCCTGCCACCGCCCACCCCGGACTGGGGCGGCATGATCAACGACGGCCGCGCCATGGCCATTTCCTTCCCGCACCTGGTGATCTTTCCCTGCATCGCCATCTCCACCTTGATGCTTGGCCTGAGCCTGCTCGCCGATGGGCTGGATGAACACGCGCAGCAAGGCGCAAGGAGTTGAGCATGAACAGCCAGCAAACCGTATTGCGGGTCGACAACCTCAGCGTCGAACTGCCCAAGGGCGCCGACCGTAGCCACGCCGTGCACGGCATCAGCCTGGAGGTGCGCAAGGGCGAAATCCTCTGCGTGATCGGTGAGTCGGGCTCGGGCAAGTCCGTGCTGTCGGCGGCGATCATGGGCGATTACGCCAAGGGATTGCGACATGCGGGTGGGGTCATCGACTTTCTCGGTGATGACATATGCACCCTGGACGACACCCGTCTGCGCGCCCTGCGTGGCAACCGTATCGCGATGATCTTCCAGGAACCCATGGCGGCGCTGAACCCGGCGATTCGTATCGGCAAGCAAGTCGAAGAAATCTTCGACATCCACGCCCCGCAGATGCCCACCGCCGAGCGCCGTGAACGCATGCTCGCGCTGCTGGAGTCCACCCAACTGCCGGACCCACCGCGCATCGCCAACAGCTTTCCCCATCAATTATCCGGCGGCCAATGCCAGCGCGTAGTGATCGCCATGGCCTTGACGATGAACCCGGATTTACTGATCGCCGACGAGCCCACCACCGCCCTTGACGTGACCACCCAGGCCCAGGTGCTGAAGCTGGTGCGCGACCTGCGCGGGCGGGGGCAACACGGCATTCTGTTTATCACCCATGACTTCGGCGTGGTGGCGCAGATCGCCGACCGCATTGCCGTGATGGAAGGCGGCCGCCTGGTGGAGATCGGCGAGCGTGACCAGGTGCTGAACGCACCGGCCCACGCCTACACACGCAAACTGATCGCAGCCGTTCCGGCGCTGCACCCGGAGCTGCATGCGCCGAGTGCCGAAGGCGAAATGGCCCTGCGCATCGAGCACCTGACCAAGACCTACACCGTCGGCGGCAGCTCGGTGGCGGCGCTGCGCGATGTGTCGCTGAACCTGCCACGGGGCAAGACCCTGGCGATTGTCGGCGAGTCCGGCTCGGGCAAAAGCACCCTGGTCAAAGCCGCGATTCGTCTGGTGGACAGCGACAGCGGGCATGTATGGGTGGGCGATACCGATTTCCTGGCCTTGAGCGGCTCGGCGCTGGCGGCCAATCGGCGGCGTATCCAGATGATTTTCCAGGACCCCTACGGTTCGTTGAATCCGCGCCATCGCGTCGGCGACATCATCGCTCGCGCCGCGCAATTGCGTGGGTTATCGGCCAAGGACGCCTGGGCTGAGGCCGGGGACTTGCTGGAACAGGTGGGCTTGAAGCGTGATGCGTTGCAGCGCAAGCCCCGGCAGTTCTCCGGTGGTCAGCGCCAGCGTATCGGCATCGCTCGCGCCCTGGCGATGCGACCGGAAGTGCTGATTGCCGATGAAAGCGTGTCGGCGCTGGATGTGTCGGTGCAAAAGCAGGTGCTGGAGTTACTGGCCGACCTGCAGAAGCAGCTGAACCTGAGCATCCTGTTCATTACCCATGACCTGCGGGTGGCCGCGCAGATCAGCGACCACATCGCCGTGATGCGCCAAGGGGAAGTGGTGGAGTACGGCACCGCCGAACAGGTGCTGCTGCGCCCGCAGAACAGTTACACCCAGGCGCTGCTGGCCGCTGCGCCGGGCGCGTCCGAACTGCCCGTCGCCGGACCGCCCTTGCGGCTGATCCGCCCCACGGCTCACTGAGCTGAACCCTTTTCCCTGCGTCGCAGCGTTCGCTGCGGCAACGGGCTGCTGTTGCCCAAAAAAACTAAAAACGAGAGTAAAACCATGCGACCAACGACGCGCTACTTCACCCTCATCCCCGTACTCGGCGCCCTCGCGGCACCGGCCATGGCCGTGCAGGTCACCGACAACCTCGACCTCGGCGGCGCCATCCGCGCGCGCTGGGACTACGACCCGGACCGCGACATCCAGAAGTTCGGCCTGGACACCGTGTTTCTCAGCGCCAAGTACAACTCCGACAGTTGGATCGGTGAAGCGCAGTACCGTTTCTACGGGCGCTCGTACCCCTACCAGTACACCAAGAACTACGGCGATATCCAGTTCGCCAAGTTCGCCTGGGTCGGCTACAAGTTCAACCCCGAGCAACAGGTGCAAGTGGGCCTGAACACCGTGCCATTCGGCTTGCAGCCCTACTTCGGCAGCACCTTCTACGAAACCCTGGGCAACGTGATCGGCCTGGAAGACGTGCAGCAGGTCGGCGCCAAATACGTGCAGCAGAGCGGCGACTGGAACATCCAGGCCGGCTACTACCTGCGCCCGGCGTGGCAAGGCAAGGGCACCAGCAAGGGCGTGACCTATTCCAGCGTGGTGTCCGGCGCCGACAGTTACGTGGCCGACGGCAGCGACAACCAGGAACGCAACACCGTGGTGCTGCGCGTGGCCAAGGCCCTGGACCTGGGCGACTGGAAATCCGAAGTCGGCCTGTCCGGCCTCACGTCCACCCTGGAAAATAAAGACACCGGCAATGATGGCCGACGCAATGCCGTGGCCATCCACTACTTGGGCAAGAACGGCCCGTGGGGCCTGCAATTGCAGGCGGCGCGCCAGCAGATGTCGCCGCGCAACGCCGGTACGGACGAAGTGGTGACCCTAGGCGGGTATGACGGCACCTTCAACGTGGCCAGTCGCGGCAACCTGTATGTGGCGGACCTGAGTTATGACGTGGGCGGCAAGTACCTGTGGGATCAGGTCAGCGGTGTGAAACTGTATGCCAACTACAGCGCCTTCGATAAGTCCGCTGATGAGTTCAAGACCTCGCAGCGGGTGATCCTCGGCACGTCGTTTTCGTTCAGCAAGTTGTGGATCGCGACGGAGTGGTTGATCGGCAAGAATGACCCCTACATTGGTGGGAGCAGCTACACCCAGAGCCTGGGGGCTGGGGGTAGCAATCAGTGGGAAAATCAGCTGTACATGAACATTGGGTATTATTTCTAATCAGGCAGCGTTTTCGAAACCGCTATCGCCGGCAAGCCGGCTCCTACAGTTGAAATACGCCCCCCTGTAGGAGCCGGCTTGCCGGCGATGGCGTTAGCACAAACACAACAAAAACAATGTGTGGAACCCAAACCATGCGCCACCTCCCCGCCCTCAACATGCTCCGCGTCTTCGAAGAAGTCGCCCGCCACCGCAGCTTCAGCCAGGCCGCCGTGGGCCTCAACGTCACCCAGGGCGCAGTCAGCCGCCAGATCAAGCAACTGGAGGACTATCTTGGCGTTGCCCTCTTTATCCGCACGCCCCAAGGCTTGTCCCTGACGGAAGCCGGTTTTGCCCTCTCGCCGCACTTGAGCGACGCCTTCGACCATATCGAACGCGCCTTGCAAGCGGTGCGCGTGCCCAACCTGCGCCAGCGCCTGCGCATCGTCGCACCGCCGACCTGGGCCACCCGCTGGTTATCCGCGCATCTGCGGCGCTTCTGCGAACGTTATCCGGATATCAACCTCAGCGTCACCCACCAGGCGACTCACGACAACCTCGCGGAAATCGACTGCCAGATCCGTTTCGGCCTGGAACCGGCAGCGCATTGCAGCAGTGAGCTGCTGGTGATGGAGCGGCATATCGCGGTTGCCAGCCCGGAATTGTTCAGCGACGGCCAACCGCCGGACCTACGACGATTTCCGCTGCTGCATATCCTGCACGACGGCAAACGCTTGAAGGTCTGGGAAAACTGGCTGGCGGCCATGGGCCGGGAAGACGTTGATGCCGACCAGGGTCTGGAATTCAGCACCCTGGACCAGGTGATCCATACCGCCCTGGCAGGCGGTGGTCTGGCAGTGATCGACCGGCAGATGATCGAACGCGAGCTGGCCAACGGCAGCCTGTTGCCGATCACCCCCGTGGAAGTGATCGGCCCTTATGGCTATTGGCTGGATGTGGCGACGGACAAACAGGGTTTATCCAAGGTGCGGTTGTTTACGCAGTGGCTGGGCCAGGTCAGCAACCCCTGACACCGGCGGTGCCTCGGCCTTGCACGCCTGGCTCAGGGTCAGCGCCTTGGTTTCCGGGGCCCAGGCCCAGGAAATGAGCGCGCCGAACACCAGGATCGCCGCAAGAATGCCCATGGTCGGGCTCAAGCCAATCCCGGCCACGCTCACGGGCAGCAGGAAGGTGCTGATGGCCGAGCCCAAGCGACTCACAGCCGTAGCCAAGCCAATGCCGCTGGCGCGCACTTCGGTGGGAAAGCTTTCTGCCGGGAACACGCCGACCAAGTTGCTCACCGCCGACAGCACCAGCGTAAACACGCCGAAGGTCAGCACCATCAACCACGCCAGGCTGCCCGGCAACACCGCGAGCAAGAACAACGCTGCGGCCAGGATGATGAACGAGTTGATCAAGAAGCCCCGGCGCGAAAACTTCACCGTGCACCAAATACCGATCAACGCACCGATAATCAGCAGCAGATTAAGCAGCAACTCGGTGCCGAAGCCCTGGGACAAGCCCATCTTTTGCAGGATCGACGGCAAAAAGGTGTAGATCGCAAAGTACGGCATCACGATGCACACAAAGAACAGGCAGTTGAACGCGGTGCGCTTGCGGTACTCACGGCTGAACAGCACGCCATAGCCGGAGCGGGTTTGCGCGGACGGCTCTTCGTCCAGTACCACATGCTCGCCCAGGTGTTTCTTGACGATGGCGCGGGCTTCAGCAATGCGCCCACGGTTGACCAGCCAGCGCGGAGACTCCGGCGTGCCGATACGCGCGATCAGGATCAAGCCGGCCGGGATAGCCGACGACGCCAGCATCCAGCGCCAGGCGTCGTCGCCCAGGCTGAGCATCGCAGTGCCGACAAAGGTCGCGGCCACATAACCGAAGGTCCAGATCACGCTGAACGAGCCGAGCAACACACCGCGATGTTTCTTCGGCGAAAACTCCGCAAGCATGGCGTGGCCCACACTGAAATCGCCGCCCAGGCCAATGCCAATCAGGATGCGGCACAGCAACAAGCCCATGGCGGTCTCGGCATAGAACTGCATCACCGAGGCCACGGTGATCAGCACAAAGCTGACCAGGAAGATTTTCTGCCGACCGAGGGTGTCGGAGATCCAGCCGAAGAACAGGCTGCCCAGGAACAGGCCGATCAGGGCGGAAGCACCGATCAAGCCTTGCCAGAACGCGTCGAGTTGCATCTGTGGGCTGAGCAGGGTGAAGGCGATACCGATCAGGCCGAGGATGTAGCCGTCGGTGAAATGCGCGCCGAACGTCAGGCCGGCGATTTTCAGGTGAAAGCGGCCGATCGGCAGGTCGTCGATTTTGACGGGTTGAGCGGTCATGGGTGTTCTCCATATTGTTGTTCTTGACGGAGTAACAGCCGGTGCCCTCGCAGGTACCGGTTTGCAGCTGGGGTTAGAGCCCCCCCATCAACAGGTATTTGATCTCCAGGTAATCCTCCAGCCCGTACTTGGAACCTTCACGGCCCAGGCCCGATTCCTTGATGCCACCGAATGGCGCGACTTCGGTGGAGATGATCCCTTCGTTTATCCCCACCATGCCGGCTTCCAGGCCTTCGGCCATGCGCCATACGCGGCCGATGTCGCGGCTGTAGAAGTAGGCGGACAAGCCGAACGGCGTGTCATTGGCACGTTGCAGCACTTCGGCTTCGTCCTTGAAGCGGAAACACGCGGCTACCGGGCCGAAGGTTTCTTCCTGGGCGATCAGCATGTCGCCGTGGGCTTCGGTGAGGATGGTCGGTTCAAAGAAGGTGCCGCCCAGGGCATGGCGACGGCCGCCGCACAACAGCGTGGCGCCCTTCTCCAGGGCATCACCGACATGGGCTTCGACCTTGGCCAACGCGGCGGCGTTGATCAGCGGGCCCTGCTCCGTTTCGCCTTCCAAGGCACTGCCGACGCGCATCGCGTTGACAGCTTCGGCCAGTTTGCGGGTGAAGGCGTCGTACACGCCGTCCTGGATGAAGAAGCGGTTGACGCACACACAGGTCTGCCCGGTGTTGCGGAACTTGGAGGCCATGGCGCCTTTGACGGCAGCGTCCAGGTCGGCATCGTCGAACACAATGAACGGTGCGTTGCCGCCCAGTTCCAGGGAGACCTTTTTCAGGGTGTCCGCCGCCTGGCGCATCAGCAGCTTGCCGGTGCGGGTGGAACCGGTGAACGACAGCTTGCGCACCACACTGGAGGCTTGCAGTGCACCACCAATCGCCACCGCATCGCCGGAGACAATGTTGAACACACCCGCCGGAATCCCCGCCTGCTCGGCCAGCACCGCCAGGGCAAACGCCGACAGCGGGGTTTCTTCCGAAGGCTTGAGGATCATCGTGCACCCCGCCGCCAGCGCCGGGCCGACCTTGCGGGTGACCATGGCCAGGGGGAAGTTCCACGGCGTGATCGCCGCGACCACACCGATGGCTTCCTTGACCACGATGATGCGCGCATCCGCCTTGTGGCTCGGGATCACATCGCCATAAGCGCGCTTGGCTTCTTCACCAAACCACTCCAGAAAGCTCGCGGCGTAGACCACTTCGCCCATGGCTTCGGCCAGGGGTTTGCCCTGCTCCAGGCTGAGCAGTTGCGCCAGGTCCTTCTGATTGCTCAGCATCAGCTCGCTCCAGCGCTTTAGGCGCTGGCTGCGTTCCTTGGCGGTGAGCTTGCGCCAGGCCGGCAAGGCGCGGTTGGCGGCGTCGATGGCCAGGTTGGTTTCTTCGCCGGCGGCGCGCTGTACATCAGCGATCAGCGCGCCATTGGCCGGGTTGAGCACCGGGTAGGTCGGCCCACCGCTGGACCATTGGCCATCGATGTAGTTGCCCTTGCGGATCAGCGGGTTCATGCCACGGCCTCGATCAGATTGAAACGGTCCAGGCCCGGGCGGGCCTCACGCAGGATGCGCTTGCCGGCGGTGTAGTCGTTGATCACATCGCACGGGGTGTAATTGCGTTCCAGCTCATGCAATTCCTCGGCATCCAATTGGGTGTCCAAGGCGGCCAGTGCGCTATCGAATTGTTCGGTGGTGTCGGCGCCCACCAACATCACGTCGACGCCGGGATGGTTGGCGACCCAGGCCTGGGCGATCTGCGCGTTGGACACGCCACGGGCGCGGGCCACGCGTTGTACCGAGTGGGCGATGTCGAACGACGCCTGGTCGCTGTACATCTGCTGGGTGAAGAAGTCGGTCTGGTTGCGGGTCGACTGCACTTCACCGGTGAGCAAGCCACGGGCCAACGGGCTGAACACCGAGACGCCCAGGCCCTGGTCGCGGCAGAACGGAATCATCTCGCGCTCTTCTTCGCGGTAGGCGCAGTTCAGTTGCAGTTGCATATTGATCGGCTTGACCCAGCCATTGCGCTCGCAGGCCATGAGGATCTTGGCCAACTGGCCGGTGAGCATGGTCGACACGCCGATGTAGCGGGCCTTGCCGGAACGCACGATGTCGTTCAAGGCGCACAGGGTTTCTTCGACTGGGGTGTTCACGTCGAAGTAATGCAGCATGAACACGTCCACATAATCCATGCCGAGGCGGCTGAGGGAGGCGTCGATGCTGTCCATGATGTGCTTGCGCGAATGGCCGCTGGCGTTGATGCCGCTGCGGGTGCCGTAGCCGACCTTGGTGGTGACGACGATCTCGTCACGCCGCGCCACGCGTTTGAGGATGCGCCCTACGACTTCTTCGCCGACGCCGGCGGAATAGAAGTCGGCCAGATCAATGAAGTTGACGCCATTGGCCAGGGCGTGGGCGACGATGGGCTCACTTTGCTTTTCGTCGAAGATCCACGGTTTCCAGTCCGGGGTGCCCATGTTCATGGTGCCCAGGCACAGGCGCGAGACTTGCAGGCCGGAGTTGCCCAATCGAGTGTATTGCATGGGAATCTCCTCAGGCCTTTGGCGTGTAGAACGGGTTGCTGATGTGGTTGACCACGTCGGCCAACTCCGCGGTAAACGGCGTGCCGGTCAGGGCGGCGCGGATCGCGGTGCGGCAGGCGTTGTAGTTGTTCAGGTAGACGGCATCCAGGTCATCGCAGCCTGGGTTGACCCAGTTCGCGGTGACGATGGCCCACTCGTCTTCGGCTTCCGGCGGCAAAGTGCCGTCGAGCAGGGCTTCCAGCACCGCCTTGGCGATACCGGCCTGGGACGCGCCCCAGGTGGCGTTGCCGTGCAAATCGCTGCTGATTTCAGCCTTGTTGACGTACAGGGTCATGGGCTTGACCGGGATATTCGGTTGGGCAATCACCATGAACGGGCAATGGCCCTGGCTTGGTGACGCGAGGCTATTGGCGAACGCCTGGCCGGCCGGGCCGTTGCGTGGGCCGATCAGGATGTTGATGTGGGCCGCGTTGACGCCCGGGCCTTCGAAACCTTCGCCGATGTAGAGATCCAGTGTTTTCATTGCGCAAACGCTCGTTGTTGTTATGGGGAGCTGGTTGGCGAATTTTTAGCACTGGGTAGGAAAGCGGTCGTAACCATTAAAAGTCATGGGGCTGTGAGTTTTGCTCATATCCCTGCGACATCGACGGTCGTCTTGTGCGTTGACCATCGTTGTTACACACCATATAGTGTGCCCACAAACAAAACAGACCACTACATAGTGTGCAGTATCGGTATTTACCGACCACACTATGCGCAGTATTTCAATGCCTTGAAGCCTGCAAAAACACTTATTTTTCGAATACCAGGAAGGAGCATTTCCATGCTGAGTTGGGATGAAGTCGACAACGAAGACACCGGTGCAGCGGTGATCAAGGGCGCCAACGCCGGCCACGCCAGCGAAGCCAACATGGACCGTCTCGACGGTGCCGGCGCCGCCGCTGCGCTGGAAGCCCGTAACGTGACTGCCAACGACTCCGCCGCCATCGTGCGCGCCAAGGCCGCCCTGGACAAA
>NZ_CP022960.1:4391569-4401731 GCF_002269425.1 Pseudomonas sp. NS1(2017) | reverse complement strand
CTTCTTCGAAACCCGTGTGATCGAGTACCAGACCGGCGGCGCGCTGAGCTGGGACTAACGTGTAGGAGCCGGCTTGCCGGCGATGGCGATCATGCGGGCGCCATCGCCGGCAAGCCGGCTCCTACAGGTTTGGTGTTGATTCCCGTTAAATAGTTTTTATGCCCAATCAAACCATCAAGACCCCCTGCGTCGGCCTGTGCTCCACCGTTTACGGGGACCTGGTCTGCCGGGGCTGCAAGCGTTACCACCATGAAGTGATCCAGTGGAACGGCTACAACGCCGACGAGAAACAGGCGGTGTGGCTGCGCCTGGAGCAATTGCTGGTGCAGGTCATGGCCAGCAAGTTGGAGGTGTTTGATGCGCACCTGCTGCGCCAGCAGCTTGAGTCGCGCAAGATCCGCTTCATGCCGCACCAGTCGGCGTACTGTTGGGCATATCAACTGATTGCCCGGGGTGCGCGGGTGATTTCCAAGCTGGACGCGTATGGGCTGGCGTTGCTGCCGGAGTTTCGCGAGCGCAGCCTGGCGGATCTGCGGGATGCGATTGACCGGGAGTTTTTCCTGCTGTCCGAAGCGCATTACGAACGGTATATCGCCCCGGGGTTTATCAGGGAGGCTTTTGGGCCTCCACTGATAGCCAGTTTCTGACTCAGCAATTCCAGGAGGCTGCGCGTTCGGCCTGCAGGTCATAACGCTCAATCGCCTCCTGGCACACCCGCGCCTCCAGACGCCCCTGCTTCACCAACGCCGTCAGCGCCGCCAGCACGATGTGATGGCGGTCCACCTCAAAGAAATCCCGCAGCGCCGCCCGCGTATCGCTGCGCCCAAAGCCGTCGGTGCCCAGCACGGTGTAGTTGGAATCCAGGTAAGCGCCAATCATCTGTGGCACTGCCCGCACATAGTCGGACACCGCGATCACCGGCGCGCCGTTGGGCAAGCACGCATTCACATGGCTGACCCGCGCAACGGCCTGCGGATGCAAGCGGTTCCAGCGTTCAACCTCCCGCGCATCCCGCGCCAGTTCGCTGAAACTGGTGACGCTGAACACTTCGCTCTCCACCTGCCAATCGTCCGCCAGCAACTGTGCCGCCGCTTGCGCCTCGCGTACCAACGTGCCGGACCCGAGCAGGCGCACCTTGGCATTGGTCGTGCCTTGCAGGCGGTACATGCCCTTGATGATCGCCGCTTCAACGCCTTCCGGCAGGCTGGGCTGCGGGTAGTTTTCGTTCATCAAGGTCACGTAGTAGAACTCGTCCACATCGTGTTCCAGCATCTGGCGCATGCCGTGGTCGAGGATCACCGCGAATTCCCCGGCGAACGCCGGGTCGTAGGCGCGGCAGTTGGGCACGGTGGCCGCGGTGAGGTGGCTGCTGCCATCCTGATGCTGCAAGCCTTCGCCACCCAGGGTGGTGCGTCCGGCGGTGGCGCCAAGCAGGAAGCCACGGGCACGTTGGTCGGCGGCAGCCCAGATCAGGTCACCAACGCGCTGGAAGCCGAACATCGAGTAATAGATGT
Source organism: Pseudomonas sp. NS1(2017) (assembly GCF_002269425.1). Lineage (NCBI taxonomy): Bacteria > Pseudomonadati > Pseudomonadota > Gammaproteobacteria > Pseudomonadales > Pseudomonadaceae > Pseudomonas > Pseudomonas sp. NS1(2017). The sequence goes on along the minus strand of NZ_CP022960.1, from coordinate 4,400,217 downwards.
AGAACGGCAACATACGCAGGCCATGCACCGAATAACTGGTGGCCGCCGCGACCCAGGAACTGATGGCGCTGGCTTCGCTGATGCCCTCCTCCAGGATCTGCCCGTCGGTGGCTTCGCGGTAGCTGAGGATCGAGCCGATGTCTTCCGGCTCGTAACGCTGGCCGACACTGGAATATATACCGATCTGCTTGAACAAGTTGGCCATGCCGAACGTGCGCGCTTCATCTGCCACGATCGGCACGATGCGCGGGCCGAGGGCCTTGTCCTTGAGCAGGTTGGTCAGCATGCGCACGAAGGCCATGGTGGTGGACATTTCCTTGCCGTCGGCAGCCGTGGCGAATCCGGCGTAGCCCGAAACGGCCGGCACGCTGACCGGGGCGGCGACCTGGCTGCGACTGGGCACGTAGCCGCCCAACGCCGTGCGACGCTGGTGCAGATAGCGCAACTCCAGGCTGTCCTCGGACGGTTTGAAGAAGCTCAGGGATTCGGTCTGTTCATCGGTCAGCGGCAACTGGAAGCGATTGCGGAAGGCGATCAACGCATCGCGGTCCAATTTCTTCTGCTGGTGGGTGGTCATCTTGCCCTGCCCGGCCTCGCCCATGCCAAAGCCCTTCTTCGTCTGGGCCAGGATCACCGTGGGTTTGCCTTTGACTGCGCGCGCGGCGTGGTAGGCCGCATGGATCTTGACCATGTCGTGGCCGCCACGCTTGAGGCGGTCGATCTGCTCATCACTCATGCCCTCGACCAGCCGCGCCAGGGACTCGCTCTGGCCGAAGAAGTGCTCGCGGTTGTAGGCGCCGTCCTTGGCGGCGAAGGTCTGGAATTGACCGTCAACCGTGCTGGACAAGGTGTTGACCAGCGAACCGTCAGCGTCCTTGGCCAACAACGCATCCCAGTCCGAGCCCCATACCAGCTTGATCACGTTCCAGCCGGCGCCGGCAAACAAGGCCTCCAGTTCATCGATGATGCGCCCGTTGCCACGCACCGGGCCGTCGAGGCGTTGCAGGTTGCAGTTGACCACCCAGGTCAGGTTGTCCAGGCCTTCGCGGGCGGCCAGTGTCAGGGCCGACATGCTTTCCGGTTCGTCCATTTCGCCGTCGCCGAAGACGCCCCACACGTGGCGGTCGGTGGTGTCCTGCAAATTGCGGTGCTGCAAGTAGCGCATGAAGCGCGCCTGGAAAATCGAACTGATCGGGCCGATGCCCATGGAACCGGTGGGGAACTGCCAGAAGTCCGGCATCAGCCACGGGTGCGGGTAGCTGGACAGGCCGCGTGCGCCCTGCTTGGGCCCACCTATTTCCTGGCGATAGTGGGCCAGGTCGTTTTCGCTCAAGCGGCCTTCCAGAAAAGCTCGTGCATAGATACCTGGCGCGGAATGCGGCTGATAGAACACCAGATCGCCGCCGAAGCCCTTGTTACGGGCGCGAAAAAAGTGGTTGAAGCCGACCTCGAACAAGTCCGCCGCACTGGCGTAACTGGCGATATGACCACCCAGCTCGCCGTAGGCCTGGTTGGCACGCACCACCATGGCCAAGGCGTTCCAGCGCACCAGCGAGGCCAGACGTTCTTCAGTAGCCAGGTCGCCGGGGAATGCCGGTTGCTGCGCCACGCTGATGCTATTGATGTAGGGCGTGCCGTGGCGCGGTTTCCAGTCGATGTGCGGAGCGCTGGCATCTTGCGCCAGCAGGTCGAGGATCTGCCGCGCCCGCGCGGGGCCGGCGTGGCTGACCAGGGAAGACAGGGCGTCGCGCCACTCATCCAACTCTTGCTGATCAATCACCGCATTCGTGAAACCGTTCATGGACACCTCCGGGTTTTTTTTCCAGTTTATGTCGGTGCTGGAGGATTTTTTGCCTGTTATCAGGCGCTCTCGGTGGAATTTTGAGCATAAATCACTGCCAATCGTCTTTTTACCAGCACGTTATGCTCAAGCAGGACGATAGCCCGCAATTGTGTTTAAAATGCCGCCCGCTCAACGACCGACGTTTAACGATGACCCCAGACGCACTCGCCACCCTGCACACCCACCTGCTCGCCGCTCTGGCGACGCCACCGGTTGAAACCCGCCGCCTGTTCCACGGCCGTGGCCGTTGCTGGCCGGGCCTGGAGCAACTGACGGTGGACTGGTTGCAAGGCGTGCTGCTGGTGGCGTTGTTCAAGGAACCGGACGCGGCACAACTGGAAGCCTTGAAGCACCTGCTGCAAACCGAGTTCGGCACCTACACCATCGCCCTGCAACACCGTTATCTGCCGCAAAGCACCACCGAATGGCTGTCGGGCAACCCTGTCGACGAGCTGACCATCACCGAAGGTGGCCTGCGCTACCTGATCGACCTGGGTAAAAAACAGAATAGCGGGCTGTTCCTCGACATGCGCTACGGCCGCAACTGGGTGCGTGAGCAGGCCAAGGGCCAGCGCGTGCTCAACCTGTTTGCCTATACCTGCGGGTTTTCCGTGGCGGCCATCGAAGGCGGCGCCGACCACGTGGTAAACCTGGACATGGCCCGTGGCGCCCTGAGCCGGGGTCGCGACAACCATCGCCTGAATGGTCATGACCTGAGCAACGTCAGCTTCCTGGGCCACGACCTGTTCAAGTCCTGGGCCAAGGTTACAAACAACGGCCCCTACGACCTGGTGATCATCGATCCGCCGTCGTTCCAGAAAGGTAGCTTCCTGTTGACCAAGGACTACCAGCGCGTACTGCGCCGCCTGCCGGATCTGCTCACGCCACAGGGCACGGTACTGGCGTGCATGAACGACCCGGCCTTCGGCGAAGACTTCCTGATCGACGGCGTCACCCGCGAAGCACCGGGCCTGCGTTTTGTCGAGCGGCTGCAAAACCCCCCGGAATTTCCTGATATTGACGTGCGCAGTGGCTTAAAGGCATTGGTGTTCCGCCAAGGCTGATGCCGAAACGTCTTACGCTTGCTACGCTAAGTGATACACCGGGGTGGTGAACCTTCTTACCCCCTTCCCGGTCGATACCTGCATTCCCCGGCCAGACTCGACGGCGTTACGTCGTCGGCTGCCCCGTTTCACCTTTTGGAGAACCGCCCGTGATATCGACCCTGCATGTAGCCAGACTCAAAGCCTGGGGCGCCCACGGCTTTACCGCCACCGGTGTGGTATTGGCCTTCCTGGCCACCCTGGCGCTGCTGGAAAACTCACCCAAGGCCTGCCTGCTGTGGCTGGGCCTGGCGCTGGTGGTGGACGGCGTTGATGGCTCACTGGCGCGACGGGTGAATGTCAGCACGGTACTGCCGAGCTTCGACGGCTCGGTGCTGGACCTGGTGATCGATTACCTCACCTATGTGTTTATCCCCGCCCTGTTTATCTATCGCTATATCGACCTGCCGGACTTTACGCACCTGTTCACGGTGTCAGTGATCCTGGTGTCGTCGCTGTTCTGCTTCTGCAACGTCAATATGAAGAGCAAGGACAACTACTTCGTCGGCTTCCCCGCCGCATGGAATGTGGTGGCTTTGTGCGTCTACATCATCCAGCCGGAAGCCTGGGTGACCTTGCTGACGGTGATCGGCCTGGCCCTGCTGACCGTGACGCCGATGAAATTCCTGCACCCGTTCCGGGTGAAGCGATTCATGCCGATCAACATTGCGGTGACCACGATCTGGCTGCTGTGCAGCTTCCTGATGGTGATGGATTACCCGAACACCAACCCATGGACATTTGGCTTGTGGTCGCTGATGTCGGCGTATTTCCTGGGGATTTGTATCTGGCGGACGGCGTTGGAGTGGCTCGACAAGCGCCATGGTTGATCACAACTGACTGTAGGAGCGAGCTTGCTCGCGAAGAACGCAAGGCCACCGCGGCGAGCCAGACTGACTACCCACGTAATCGTTAAGGTTTTTCGCGAGCAAGCTCGCTCCTACAGTCGGCCGGCAGGTAAGATAGCGGCCTTTCGCCCAGCCCCTTCGCTGCGCACCCTGCCAGAAAAGCCCTGCCCATGCCCTTCGAACTCAGCGTAGACCTCACCACCCTGGCCATCCTGGCGGTTGTCGCCTTCATCGCCGGCTTCATCGACGCCATCGCCGGTGGCGGCGGCTTGCTCACCACCCCCGCCCTGCTCACCGCCGGCATGCCGCCGCACCTGGTACTGGGCACCAACAAGCTCAGTTCCACCTTCGGCTCGGCCACTGCCAGCTTTACCTTCTACCGGCGCAAGTTGTTCCATCCGCGCCAGTGGGTGCATGCCATTGTCGGCACGCTGATCGGTGCGCTGACCGGCGCCGTGGTCGCCCACTACCTGCCCGCTGAAACCCTGAACAAGATGCTGCCGGTGATCGTGTTCGCCTGCGGCGTGTACCTGCTGTTCGGCGGCACGCCCAAGGCGCCAGTGGACGCCGATGCACCGATCAAGAAGAAATGGCAATCCACCCAAGGCTTCGGCCTGGGCTTCTACGATGGTGTGGCCGGCCCTGGTACGGGAGCGTTCTGGACCGTAAGCACAATGCTGTTGCACCCCATCGACCTGGTGAAAGCCAGTGGTGTGGCGCGCAGCATGAACTTCGTCAGCAACGCGGGGGCGCTGACGGTGTTCATCATCAATGGTTCGGTGGACTGGATCGTCGGCCTGGCCATGGGCGTGTCGGTGATGTGTGGCGCATTCTTTGGCGCACGCAGCGCGATCAGCGGCGGCGCCAAATTCATTCGCCCGGTGTTCATCACCGTGGTCCTTGGCCTGACCGTGCGCCTAGCCTGGCAGCACTGGTTCAGCGTGGCCTAGTCGGCGGGCCAGATACAGGTCGATCAGGTAACGCGCAATCGAACGTGACGCCGGCAACGGCGGCAAGTCGTGGATATTGAACCACTGCGCGTCCTCGATCTCATCAGCCTGGGGCACGATATCGCCCCCGGCGTACTCGGCATGAAAACCCAGCATCATCGAATGCGGGAACGGCCAGCACTGGCTGCCCATGTACTGGATGTTCTTGACCTCCACCTGCACTTCCTCGCGCACCTCGCGGATCAGGCAGTCTTCGGCCGACTCGCCCGGCTCGGCAAACCCCGCCAACGTGCTGTACACCCCCGTGACAAAGCGTGGCGAACGCGCCAGCAGGATCTCGTCGCCGCGGGTCACCAGCACGATCATGCTCGGCGAGATACGCGGGTAGCTGCGCAGGTCGCACGCCTGGCAGAACATCGCCCGCTCGCGCGGAACCTGGACCATGGCCTGGCCGCAACTCCCACAAAACCGGTGTTCACGCGCCCAGGTGCCGATCTGCGCTGCGTAGCCCAACACTTTGTAAAGGGTGTGATCGCCTTGCAGCATGAAGCCGCGCAGCCCCTGCCAACTGCAACCCGGCACTTGCGCAGAAGCATTGAGTTCCAGCAGGTACACCGGCTCGCCGTCGAGGTGGCCGATGCCGTGTTCGGCAAACACTGACAGGTCCTGACGCTTGAGCCATTCCCGGGGGAACAGCGGGCCGTTGGTGTCATGCAAAAAGCCGTCGCGGCTGCGGGCGACAGCCCAGCCGCCGGGGGTGTCGTTGTCCAGCAGCGTTGTGGTAATCCAGCCTGGGGTCATGTCAGTCAATCCACGAATTCGGGTTTCTGCTTACTCATATGGGCCGCGATGGCCACGCGCAGGTCGTTGGATTGCAACATAGCCGAGTTCCAGGTGGCAACGTATTCCAGGCCGTCATTGACTGTATGGTCACGCATGTAGCTGATCATCGCCTTGGTGCCGGCCACGGCAATCGGCGACTTGGCGGCGATTTCGTGGGCAATCTCCATCACCCCGGCCAGCAGGCTGTCCTGATCAGGATAGACGCGATTGACCAGGCCGATGCTGCGCGCCTCTTCGGCGCCAAACTGACGGCCGGTGTAAGCCAGCTCCCGCAGCATGCCATCGCCGATGATGCGCGGCAGGCGTTGCAAAGTGCCGACGTCGGCGGCCATGCCGATGTCGATTTCCTTGATGGAGAATTGCGCACCTTCGGCGGCGTAGCGCATGTCGCAGGCGCTGATCAGGTCGATGGCACCGCCGATGCAGTAACCCTGGATCGCCGCCAACACCGGCTTGCGGCAGTTGTCGACGGCATTGAACGAGGCTTGCAGCTCCAGGATCTTGCGGCGCAGCAAGCGCGCATTGCGCCCCACGTCCTTGCCGAACTCATTGGCCACCGAGGCCAGCATCATCAGGTCGATACCGGAGGAGAAATGCTTGCCGGCACCGCTGAGCACCACGGCGCGCACGGCGTCGGTGTCTTCGACCCACTGGAAAATGTCGATGATTTCGGTCCAGAACGCCGCGTTCATCGCGTTGATCTTTTCCGGGCGGTTGATCTGCACATGGGCAACGTTGCCGGTGAGTTCGACGACGAAAGCTTGGTATTCGGACATGGCAGTGATCCCTGACTGGCGAGTGATAAGGCCCGAACTATAACAAGGGAACGTGACGGCACATCGGCCAAAAACGGGACGGGCAAAGGTAATGGAATGTTGTGGCCGCGCGGTTCATGCAGCGCCGATACATTTCATCCAGGGCGGCCGATTTATCGGCTATACAATCAGGGCCATTGCCTGGAGCCGCCTATGCCGACCCCGTTTCGCTCATCCTTGATTCTCGCCCTGGTGGTCGTGCTCACCGGTATCGGCGCCGGGTTGGGCGGGATGTTGCTGGCGTTGCTGCTGCATGGCATTCAGCACCTGGCCTACGGTTATAGCCTGGACAGCCTGGTCAGCCATGAAACCTTCCTGTTGGGCGTGACGGCGGCGGCGCCCGAGCGGCGCTTGCTGGTGCTGGTTGTGTGCGGCCTGGTCGCGGGAGTGGGCTGGTGGGCGATTTATCGTTATGGCCGGCCGCTGGTGAGCATCAAACAAGCGGTGTCGGAAAAGATGCCGATCATGCCGCCCAAGACCACCCTCGCCCACGCCGTGTTGCAGATCATCACCGTGGCCCTGGGTTCGCCCCTGGGCCGTGAAGTGGCACCGCGGGAAGTCGGCGCGTTGGTCGCCACCTGGTTATCCCAGCGCGCGCGACTCGACCCGCAGATGCATCGCCTGATCGTCGCCTGCGGTGCCGGTGCGGGCCTGGCGGCGGTGTACAACGTGCCGTTGGGTGGCGCTGTGTTTGTACTGGAAGTGCTGGTGGGCGCATTCAGTTGGCCGGCGGCGGTGATTGCGTTGGCGACCTCGGCGATTGCAGCCTCGGTGGCGTGGATCGGGCTGGGTGCGGAATCGCAATATGTGGTCCCGCACTTTGTCTTGAACCCTGCCCTGATCGCCTGGGCGGTGGTCTGCGGTCCGGTCTTCGGCGTGGCGGCGTACGCTTTCACGCGGCTCACCGGCAAGGCGCGGGCGAATGCGGCCAGGGGCTGGCGCCTGCCAGTGCTGTCATTGATCAACTTCACGATCATCGGCGGCCTGGCGATGGTATTGCCGCAAATCCTCGGCAATGGCAAAGGCCCGGCGCAGCTGGGTTTCGACAATGAACTGACCATAGGCCTGGCCGCGTTGTTGCTGGCGGTCAAAGTCCTGATCACTACCAGCAGCCTGCGCGCCGGCGCTGAAGGCGGCTTGCTCACCCCCGGTCTGGCCAATGGCGCCTTGCTGGCGATCCTCCTCGGCGGCGCCTGGAGCCTGATGTGGCCTGGCGTGCCCTTGGGTGCATTTGCAATCATCGGCGCCGCCGCCTTCCTGGCTGCCAGCATGAGCATGCCGTTGACCGCGATTGTGCTGGTGGCGGAATTCACCCGCATCGACCATGACTTCCTGGTGCCGATCATCCTCGCAGTAGTCGGCTCGATGTGCGTCAGCAAGCTGTGCAAGCGCTGGGAAAATGCTGGATAAAACCCCGCACACACGCCATCCTTCGCGCTTTAAGCCGCCCCCATTCGCGGCGCTAGACGTTTGAAGGATATGCCCATGTACGCCCAACCTCTGACCCCTGCCGAATTCGAATTCATCGAAAACACCCTGCTCAAGTACGGCGACGACCACTCAGTGCTGAACCTGGCCGAACTCGACGGCTACTTCACCGCGCTGGTCTCCAGCCCGGTCCAGGTGGACGTGGCCGAGTGGTTCCCCGCGATCTGGGGCGGCCAGAACCCGGAATGGGACAACATGGACGAAGCGCAAAGCTTCCTCGAACTGTGCGTGCGCCACCTCAACACCCTGGCCGCACAACTGGCGACCGACGCCGCCGGCTTCAACGCCCGCTTCGACGAAACCGAACACCAAGGCCACCCCGTGACCCTCGCCGAAGAATGGTGCTTTGGCTACATCCGCGGCGCCGCCATCGGCAACTGGCCGGAACTGCCGGCAGAACAGGCTGCACTGCTGGAAAAAATCTCCTGGTGCGCCGAACAAGACAACTTCGAACTCCCAGCCGACCTGGACGTACAAGCACACCAGCAACGCGTCAGCGAAATCGAACCGGCAGCGCGTGCGCTGCATGATTACTGGCTGGCAAAACGATAATTCAGCTTTTGCTCTGCCCTGGCTTTTGATCTCGATCTTGATCTTAAGCGCCCCGTCAAACACGCTGGCCGAACGCAGGCTTGAATCCGTGGGTAACCCGGCAGGACGCCGGGTTAGCCGCGCTGGGCCAAGGATGGCCCATCGCGGCGGCCCACGGATTCAAGCCTGCGTTCGGGCACACCGAGCCTAGGCGAGGTGCCGAGTGT
>NZ_CP022960.1:4348921-4391469 GCF_002269425.1 Pseudomonas sp. NS1(2017) | reverse complement strand
AGTGTTGGGGCAAGAGCGTTTTGCTTACTTTTGCGCTTTTGAAAAGTGAGCCGCCGTAAGGGCGGAACCAATACCAGCAATCACCCAAATAACGGATATGTACACCGAACAAACGCCATCGCTGGCAAGCCAGCTCCTACAGTTGGATTGATGTACACACAATAAATATCAGCGGCCATGACCCCGCGCTCGACAAGCACCGCCGCTTTGGCTGATTATTCGGGTCCGCCCGCCGCCCGTGCCATGAATCAGGAGCCCTGTACCTTGAGTTCGCAGAAAACCGTGACCGTCACCCCGCCCAACGTCCCCCTCAATGGCAAGGTCGCACCCCCCGGCTCCAAATCCATTACCAACCGCGCCCTGCTGCTCGCCGCCCTGGCCAAAGGCACCAGCCGCCTCAGCGGCGCGCTCAAGAGCGACGACACCCGCCACATGTCCGTGGCCCTGCGCCAAATGGGCGTGACCATCGACGAACCCGACGACACCACCTTCGTCGTCACCGGCCAAGGCAAACTGCAACTGCCGCCACAGCCCCTGTTCCTCGGCAACGCCGGCACCGCCATGCGCTTCCTCACCGCCGCCGTCGCCACGGTCGAAGGCACCGTGGTGCTGGACGGCGATGACTACATGCAAAAACGCCCGATCGGCCCGCTGCTGGCAACCCTCGGCCAGAACGGCATCCAGGTCGACAGCCCCACCGGTTGCCCACCCGTCACCGTGCACGGCGTCGGCAAAATCAAAGCCAAGCGTTTCGAGATCGACGGCGGCCTGTCCAGCCAATACGTATCGGCCCTGCTGATGCTCGCCGCCTGTGGTGAGGCGCCGATTGAAGTGGCGCTGACCGGCAAGGACATCGGTGCTCGTGGCTACGTGGACCTGACCCTTGACTGCATGCGCGCCTTCGGTGCCCAGGTCGAAGCGGTCGACGACACCACTTGGCGCGTGGCCCCCACCGGCTACACCGCCCACGACTACCTGATCGAACCCGACGCCTCTGCCGCCACCTACCTGTGGGCCGCTGAAGTGTTGACCGGTGGCCGCATCGACATCGGCGTGGCCGCGCAGGACTTCACCCAGCCGGACGCCAAGGCCCAGGCGGTGATCGCGCAGTTCCCAGACATGCAGGCGACGGTGGTCGGCTCGCAGATGCAGGATGCCATCCCGACCCTGGCGGTGCTCGCCGCGTTCAACAACACCCCGGTGCGCTTCACCGAGCTGGCCAACCTGCGGGTCAAGGAATGTGACCGCGTACAGGCGCTGCATGACGGCCTCAACGAGATCCGCCCGGGCCTGGCGACCATCGAAGGCGACGACTTGCTGGTGGCCAGCGATCCTGCCCTGGCCGGCACGTCGTGCAACGCGCTGATCAACACTCACGCCGACCACCGCATCGCCATGTGCTTTGCCCTCGCGGGTTTGAAAGTCTCAGGGGTTAAGATCCAGGACCCCGACTGCGTGGGGAAGACCTATCCTGAGTACTGGAATGCTCTGGGTAGCCTGGGCGTGCAACTGACCTACTAAGCCGTCGGCAACCGCGTGGGGAGGGAGTGATCATGACAATTCGCCAACCCTGCCCACCTGCTGTGTGTGACTGCGAGCGCGAACAACTGCTGGGTACTCCTGGTGCAGACCAACGCATCCTGCAACTGACCCGTCAGGAAGAGAAAAAGCTGCTAGAGCGCCTGGAAAATCTTCAAAGCCTGACCGACCTGGAACACATGCAACACTTGATGCTCCAACAGCTGGGCATCCGCATACATATCGCACCCGGCCACACCGAAGTTAAAAGCATGCGCGGGATTCAAATCGTGATCGACGAACTGCCAGGCTTGTGTCGCAAGACTCGGCTGTCGATTCCGGCCGCAATCCGTAAGGGTATGGAGAGGCGGCCGGAGATTGCCCATCGGTTGCTGGATGCACATGATCTGTTTGGACGGTAACCAGTTATCTCAGCGCATCAGCACGGCGCCCGCACCAACCGACGTAGTTACCAGATAAAATTATCGGCACCTTTCATTCCATGCCCACCGATCACTTGTTGATAGGTCATATTGGGATATTCGTTGAGCCTGCTCAGTTGTTCCTCGTTCAAGCCCTGAAGTTGTTCAGGTGAGACGTTGGGAAATGGATGGCTTTTGTTCGCATTGTTTTGTTGATCTTGCCTCACTTGATCTGTCGTGGGTTTTCCCTGGGACGTATCAATAATGGGAGCAATATACGCGGTTCCAGATATGCCAGAAATTGAAGTCATCAGTAAATCTCCAGTGGTTATGAACTCCCTGATTGGTCATCCAATACCTTTCGGTTCCATGAGTTGAATCAACCGGCGACCGTTTCGACTTGGAACAGACCCAGGCCCAAGGTCTTGGCCTTTTCCAAATGCGCCTGCGCCCCGCCGCTTTCGGAGTCCAGCAACAACTCGGACGTGACCACCTGCGCGCCACAGTAATCGAAGATCCCGTAGTCGATCTGCGTGCGCATCGCCTTGGCGTAGCCATGTCGATCAAATGCATCGTCATCGGCTGCACCCAACGCCAGCAGATGCACCTGCAAGTGCCGCAGTCTTTTCACCACCGGGGTATCGGGACCGTAATCGATGGCCCAGCCATTGATGAATACGCGGTCGATCCAGCCTTTGAGCAGCCCCGGCAGCGACCACCAGTAGATCGGAAACACCAGCACCAGGGCGTCGGCGCGGTCGATGCGTGCCTGTTCGGCCAGCACGTCGGCCGGTGGCGTGGCGCGGGTGCGGTGTACCAGGTGGTCGGCGGCGTTATAGCGCGGGTCGAACCCTTCGGCGGCGATGTCGGCCATTTCGAAGGTGTGGCCCGACGCAGCAAGGCCGGCGGCGACCTGGGCGGCCACGCTGTGGGTGAGGGATTGCGGGTCGTGGTGAGCAACAACGATGAGTGCGTGCATGACAATGACTCCCTGAGAGGTTACGCTGGGCTTAAGTTACGATTAGTAAGTTACTTTTGGTATATAAGCATGTCAAGCACAGCGTCCCCTGCTCCTCGTCGTCGCCTGTCCCGCGAAGATCGCCTGCGCCAACTGTTGGACGTGGCCTGGCAACTGGTGCGCGATGAAGGCACCGAAGCCCTCACACTCGGCCGCCTGGCGGAGTTGGCGGGCGTGACCAAGCCGGTGGTCTATGACCATTTCGTCACCCGCGCCGGGTTGCTGGCCGCGTTGTATGAAGATTTCGATGCGCGTCAGGACCAGGTTTTTGCCAGCGCCATCGCGGCCAGCAGCGCAACCCTTGACGACCGTGCCTGGGTGATCGCCGCGTCCTATGTGGACTGCGTGCTGTTGCAGGGTCGGGAAATCCCGGGGGTGATTGCAGCCCTCAGCAGTTCGCCGGAACTGGAAGCCCTCAAGCGCCAGTACGAGGCGATCTTCCTCGACAAATGCCGTGACGCGCTGTCGCCCTTTGGCCGCCTCTCCCAGGCAGGGCTGCGCGGCATGTTGGGGGCGGCGGAGGCGCTGTCCCAGGCAGCGGCCAGTGCTGAGATCAGTCGCGAAGAGGCGCAGCAGGAGTTGTTGGCAACCATTCTGGCGATGGTCAATCGTGGCCGCGTTTAAATAATTTCTGACGGGTGAGGAATAAACCGGCGCGGCGGGTGTTTACCTGAGTACGGCGTGTGAATACAGCACAACGCCAGTACTCAAACCTATAAATACCAGGAGTTCGTCATGCTGAAAAAATTCTCCCTCGCGGCTGCCGTCGTCATCGCCTGCGCCTCCTCCATGGCCTTCGCCGCCCCGGCCAAGGTGGCCGACAGCGCCAAGGGCAAAGTGCTGGTGGACAGCAAAGGCATGACCCTCTACACCTTCGCCAAAGACAGCGCCGGCAAATCCGTGTGCAACGGCCAGTGCCTGGCCAACTGGCCGGCGTTCACCGCCTCGGCAGCGGCGAAGGATGCTGACGGCTACACCGTGATCACCCGTGACGACGGCAGCAAGCAGTGGGCCTACAAGGGCCAGGCGCTGTACACCTGGGTCAAGGACAGCAAGCCGGGCGACATCACCGGTGACGGGGTTGGCGGTAACTGGAACCTGGCCAAGCCATGAGGTCAGTGCGGGGCTGTCGTTCAGCCCCGCTTCTGCATAAACACCTGTACCTTGTGCGCCAGTTGATCAAGATGCCGATCCCGCTGTTTCTCGGCATCCACCATGGCGCGCTTGCCATGTTTTTGCAGCAGGTAGGTATGAATCTGCCGCACCTCCAATGAGCTGTAGATCGCCGCCACATCCAGCACGCCCATCAAGCCGTCCGTGCCGTAGTCCCGTGTGTTCATCAGCACCTGGGTGCCCCGCGCGCCGCGCACTTGGAAGCCCATGGCTTCGAACGCCGGCACTTTCTCCACTGAACACGCCAATTCCGCATGGGGATAACGGCTCAGTACGTCACCCATCATTGCACGTGCCACACCCTGGCGCCGGTGGCCAAGCTGCACCGCCATGAACGCGATGCCGCAGGCTTGCGGGTCATCCTTCACCGGCAGGTACAGGCAAAAGCCGATCAGCTTGTCCTCTTCCATCGCCACCACCAACTCGACGGCAATGCCCTTGGCACCATTCAGCGCCTCCAGGTACAGGTGCACCTCAAAGCCAATAGCGTACTGGTAGATGTTGTACAGCAGGTTGCTCGGCGGCAGCGCCACGCTGCTGATGTCGGTGAGGTTGTCCACCACCATCTGCAGGATCTGAGCATTGATGGGCTCGGGGCACGGTGTGGTGTAGCGGGTAAGGCTGAACATGCAAATTCCTGGGTTTAGCGTCAAGGCAGCGGCGATTGTACCTGTTGCAGCCCGCACACCTCACGCAAACATCCGCGCAACCAGCGATGGGCCAGATCAGCGTCCAGCCTGGGGTGCCAGAGCATCGACACGGTGAAGGCGGGCAACGCCAGCGGCAATGCGAAGCTGTGCAGGCCTTGCCGTTGGTGGGCGATGTAGCGTTCCGGCACGCTGGCGATCAGGTCGGTGTCGCGGGCTAGCGCGATGGCTGTGGCGAAACCGGCGACGACGGTATTGATCTGGCGCGTGAGGCCCTGGGCTTCGAGCGCGTCGTCGATCTGGCCGCGGTCCTGGCCGCGCCGGGAGACGTAGACGTGCTGGCCTGCGGCATACCGCTCGACGCTGACGCCACCTCGGCTGAGAGGATGCCCACTGCGTACCACCCCCACCAAGCGATCGCGAAACAGCGCCTGGGTCAGCACTTCCGGGCTGGCGGTGGGGTCGACCACGCCGGTTTCCAGGTCGACGCTGCCCTCACGCAGCAAGGTGCTGTCCTTGTCGATTTTGTTGATGAAGCGCAGGCGCACGCCGGGCGCGTCCTGCGCGATACGCGCCAGCAATGCCGGGCCGAAATTTTCGACGAACTCTTCGCTGGTGCGCAGGGTAAAGGTGCGCGCCACCTGGGCCATGTCCAGGGATTGCACGGGACGCAGCACAGCATTGGCCTCTTGCACCAAGCGGCTGACCTGCTCACGCAACGCCACCGCCCTGGGCGTGGGCACCAGGCCGCGACCGGCGCGTACCAGCAAGGGGTCGCCGGTGGTCTCGCGCAAACGGGCCAGGGCACGGCTCATGGCCGAAGGGCTGAGGCGCAGGCGTTTGGCCGCAGCGGCGACACTGCCTTCGGCGAGCAGCACATCCAAGGTGATCAGCAGGTTGAGATCGGGCATCCGCGCTCCTTATAAGGCGTTACATGCATCTATTAACTGCAATCCATGCGTCTTCCGCCATGGTAGGCCGCGCCGTAGATTTGTGACAGTTCTCTTCATTCAAGGAATTACCCATGCAGCACTCCCCACGCGGCAGCCTCATCAGTCTATCCCTGTCCATGCTGCTGGCCTCGCTGGGTACCAGCATTGCCAATGTTGGCCTGCCCAGCCTGACGCGGGCGTTTGATGCTTCTTTCCACGCGGTGCAGTGGGTGGTGCTGGCTTACCTGTTGGCGATCACGGCGGTGATAGTGAGTGCCGGACGCCTCGGAGACCGGTTTGGACGGCGGCGATTGTTGCTTGCCGGGTTGCTACTGTTCGCCGTCGCGTGCGGGTTGTGCGGCTTGGCGCCGTCCCTTGCGTGGCTGGTTGCAGCACGCGTACTGCAAGGCCTCGGCGCAGCCGTGATGATGGCGATGGCCCTCGGCATGGTCGCAGACACCGTGACCAAGGAGCGTACCGGCCGCGTGATGGGTTTACTGGGCACGATGTCCGCCGTCGGCACTGCAATGGGCCCCAGTGTTGGCGGTGTGTTGCTGAGTGTGTGGGGCTGGCGCGCGATTTTCCTGATAGGCATGCCATTGGCAGGGGTGGCCGTCGCCCTAGCCTACCGCTATCTGCCAGTTGACCGACCCCGCGTGGCATCCCGCGACGGCTCAAGTTTCCGGGCATCACTAAAAGATGCGTCGTTGCTCACCGGCCTGGTCATGAGTGCCTTGGTCGCCGCCGTGATCATGGCCACTTTTGTGGTCGGACCGTTCTATTTGTCCCGAGGCCTGGGACTCGATCCCGAATGGATGGGCCTGGCCATGGCAGTCGGGCCCTGTGTCGCGGCCATCAGCGGCGTCCCCGCCGGCAGGCTCACCGACCGCCTCGGCAGCTCGCGCGTGACACTGGCCGGCCTGGGCCTGATGGCCTGTGGTGCGCTGCTGTTGTCCTGCGCTTCGGGTCTGTTCGCCTACCTGAGCGCACTGGTGATCCTGACCACGGGTTACAGCCTGTTCCAGGCCGCCAACAACACCGCTGTGATGAGCGATGTGGAGGCCGCGCGGCGTGGCACGGTCTCGGGCCTGTTGAACCTGTCACGCAACCTCGGGCTGATTGTCGGCGCCTGGGCGCTGGGCGCGGTGTTCGCCTGGGCCAGCCCGGATGTCACCCGTGCGCTCCCCCAATCCGTGGCCTATGGCCTGCATGCAACGTTCGGCGTCGCACTGGCCTTGATCCTGCTGGCATGGGTGATGGCATGGCGCCGATTCAGTGCCTTCAACCCCCTGCAGAACACCCATTGAGGCAAAAAAACAAAAAAGGCGTTGCACCAGACCGGGTTACATCGCGCATCATGGGCACTTTCAAGCTCAAGGGTAACGTCCATGCGCGTTCTGTCATTGATGATGGGTCTTACGACGCTGGCCGCCACTACGGTGTTCTGCGCCAGCGCGATGGCGAATGAAGAAAGTCAGTTGGTACAACAGATCAACCAATACCGCAGCCAGGTGCAACGCTGCGGCGACCAGGGTTCCCAGGAACTGCCGCCATTGGCCAGCGACACGCGGCTGGTGCTGCCGGCCACCAATGTCGGCGACCTGCAGCAGGCGCTGGCGCGGGCCGCGTACCCGATGGTCAATGTGCAGGCCATCAGCCTGTCGGGGCCCAAGGATGCCCAAGCGGCCATGAAGGCGGTGCGCGAAAGCTTCTGCCGCGTGGTGCTGGACCCGCAATTTGTCGATATCGGCGTGAGCAACAGCGGCCAGGACTGGCGCATCGTGCTCGCCCGCCCGTTGCTCACCAGTGGCCTCGGCGATTGGCAGACTGAAGGCAAGCAACTGCTCAACCTGGTCAACACCGCGCGGTCGCAACCACGCCAGTGCGGCACCCAGACGTTCACGGCCACCACGCCCTTGTCCTGGAACGACGACCTCGCTGGCGCCGCCAACAGCCACACACGCAACATGGCCAACGGTAATTTCTTCGATCACCTCGACCACGACGGCCGCACGCCTGGGGATCGAGCCGAACTGGCTGGGTATATTGCGAAGAACATCGGCGAAAACATCGCCGCCGGTCTGGATACACCACGCAAAGTGGTCGACGGTTGGCTTGCCAGTCCGGGCCATTGTGCCAACCTGATGAACCCGCAATTTCGTGAGTTGGGCGCGGCCTATGCCATGGACCCGAAGAGCGATGCAGGAATTTACTGGACGGGAGTTTTTGGCGCCCAGTAGGCCCACATGCCGATCCACTCAAATGGATAGTGCGTCAAATTGCTATCACCGCGATAATCCCGCTGAACTGCCAGCGGGCATTCCGGTCTGTTGCTTGTTGGGCCGCCCCTTTCAGGCGTTAAACAGACCGTGGCAAACAAGGTGTTCTGGCAATGATGAATTGGCTGCAAAGCAGCAGCGACATGGCTGAGCGGGTTCGCCAGCATGATTGGACGAGTACGCCTCTGGGGCCGCTGGAGCAGTGGCCGGATGTGCTCAAGACCACCGTAGCGTTGTGTTTTGCCTCGAGCTTCCCACAATCAATCATTTGGGGGCCTCACCTGACCACGTTGTACAACGACGCATTCATTCCGATCCTGGGCGACAAACCTTTTGCACTGGGTCGTCCATTCAATGAGGTGTGGCGTGAAGTCTGGGCCGACGTGGGTCCCATCGCCACTGCGGCGTTTGAGGGGCATGCCACCTATATCGAGAATTTCCCCCTGCTGATCGAGCGCGGCGCTGGCCTCGAACAAGCCTATTTCACCTTTTGCTACAGCCCTATCCGCGATCCCGAGGGCAAGGTTGTCGGGATGCTGGATACCGTCACCGAAACCACCGCCACCGTGTTCCTCAACCGCCGCCTGGTGGTGCTGGACGCCGTGGGTAGCGCCGTGGCCAATGCCACTGACGCCGAAAGCATCATGTCCACCACCACGCGCCTGTTGGCCGAGCACCTGCACGTCTCCAATTGCGCCTACGCCGACATGGATGCCGATGAAGACGGCTTCACTATTCGAGGCAACTGGGCCGCGCCGGGCTCACCGAGCATCGTCGGCCACTACAGCCTGGCGTCATTCGGCGCGCGGGCCGTGCAACAACTGCGTGCCGGAGAACCGCTGGTGGTGCAGGACAACCGCGTCGAATTCCCGCCGGAGGAAGCCGCCAGCTACCAAGCCCTGGGCGCGCTGGCGACCGTCTGCTTCCCGCTGATCAAGGATGGCCGCCTGACCGCGTTGATGGCGGTGCACCACAAGACGGCACGCGTCTGGTCGCCCTACGACTTGGCGCTGGTCGGGGAAGTCACCGAGCGTTCCTGGGCGCATATCGAGCGGGTCCGCGCCGACGCCGCCGTACGCGAGGGCCTGGCGGCGTTCACCGAGCTCAATGCCACCCTGGAACAACGGGTGCAGGAGCGCACTCTCGCCCTCACCCAGACGGAAGCGGCGTTGCGCCAGTCCCAGAAGCTGGAAGCCATCGGCCAATTGACCGGCGGCGTGGCCCATGACTTCAACAACTTGCTGACCATCATCCGCTCCTCGGTGGACTTCCTGCGCCAACCGGGGTTGTCCGAGGAACGGCGCCAACGCTATATGAGCGCCGTTTCCGACACCGTCGAGCGCGCCAGCAAACTCACCAGCCAACTGCTCGCTTTCGCCCGACGCCAGCCGCTCAACCCGGAAGTCTTCGATGCAGGTCTGCGGGTCAAGAACATCGGCGAAATGCTCGAAAGCGTCACCGGCGCGCGCATCCATGTACAGGTGCACTTGCCCGAGCGTCCTTGCCATGTGCGCGTCGACGCCAGCCAGTTTGAAACCGCGTTGATCAATATCGCCTTGAACGCCCGGGACGCCATGGACGGGCAAGGCACCCTCACCTTGCACGTGGCCCCGGTGGACACCATGCCGCGTATCCGGGGCGACGAGGAAAGCCGCCAACCTTTTGTGAGCATCGCCCTGACCGACACCGGCAGCGGTATTCCCGGCGAAACAGTCGAACGCATTTTTGAACCGTTCTTTACCACCAAAGCCGTGGGCAAAGGCACTGGGCTGGGGTTATCCCAGGTATTTGGCTTTGCCAAGCAATCCGGTGGCAACGTCGACGTAGCCAGCGAACTGGGACAAGGCACCGTATTTACCTTGTACCTGCCGCAGGTCGCGCCCCAGGTGCTGTCCCATGAGCCTCTTCAGGAAGACCTGACGCCGATCCCCGACACGGCACAGCGCCATATCCTGATCGTGGAAGACAATCTGGAAGTGGGCCGCTTCGCGAACCAGATCCTGCAGGACCTCGGTTACCGGACCACATGGGCTACCGACGCGGAACAGGCACTGGCGGTGGCCGGCACGGATGCCCTGGCATTCGATGGGGTATTTTCCGATGTGGTGATGCCTGGCATGACCGGCGTGGCCATGGCCAAGGTGCTGCGCCAACGGCGCCCGGATTTGCCGGTGGTGCTCACCTCAGGCTACAGCGAGGAACTGGCCGAGAGTGGTTATGAAGGGTTTGAGTTCCTGCCCAAGCCCTACTCCGCCGACCAGGTTGCCCGCGCGCTCGCCAAGGCGATGCCCTGAGTCCTATTCGGCCACCGCCACCTGATTACGCCCCTGGGCCTTGGCCCGATACAGCGCCTTGTCAGCCGTGTTCATCAGGCCGTGCAAGTCCTGATCCTGGGTGTGGGTGGACGCGACGCCGAGGCTGGCGGTCAAGCCATGCACCGGCTCGGAGGCCAGGCCCGAGATGGCCTTGATCAACTGCTCGGCAATGTCCCGCGCGGTTTCCAGCGACGTATTGGGCAACAACACCGCAAATTCCTCGCCGCCCAAGCGCCCGTACACGTCGGCCTGGCGGAATGAGGCGCTGATCACCCCACCAATTTGGCGCAGCACCTGATCACCCGCCTGGTGGCCGTAGGTGTCGTTGATTTCCTTGAAGTGGTCCATGTCCATCATCAACGCACACAGCGGCTGACGATTGTGACGGCATTGTGCGTACAGCACCTGGGCATGTTCGAAGAAGGCACGGCGGTTCATCAGGCCGGTGAGTTCGTCGGTCTGTGCGGCGCGGGTGGAAATATTGTGGGCACGCTCCATCTGGCGAGTCAGGCGGAAGGCCTTTTCCAAGGCATCCGACAGCTTGCGCGTGGCGCTGACCACAAAGGTGGAGAACACCAGGACGGCAATGGCGACGCCCACTTGCATCGAGGACGGCTGGAACAGCAACCACAGCGTGCACGGCAACAGTACTACGGCCATGGAGGCCAGCGTCATATAGCGATAAGCCGAATAACAGGACACGGCGCTGACCGACATGCCCACGGTAAACAGCATCACCAGCACCTGGGACAACCGATCATCGGTAGGCATGACCGCCAACGCTCCGATTCCCCAGGTTGCGGCAGACAGCATCAACGTGACCCAGTAGCGGCGCTCCCAACGGTCCGGCGTACGTTCGGCATTGGGGCAGCGGAACCACTCCATGAACATCTTGATGCGAACCAGGGAAGTCACCGCCAATACCACCAGCCAGACCAGGATGACCTGATGGTCAAACCGATCCCAGCACAGCCAGCACAGCATCACCGCGGCCAGGTAACTGCCGAAAATCGCAGCAAATGACTGCCGGAATAGCTGGTGCAAACGATCGGTCCGCACCTGCTCCTCTATAAAGCAATCCTGGTCCTGCCCACGCCCAAGGCCATTCATGAAATTCGCCCGATTCGACTGCCACGACAAAGGCGCCATTGTGGCACCCTGCCAGTAGTGCGGACAACAGAATCCAGCACAGTAGAGCCTTTAAAGCGGTTCCGGGCGCAGAATCAGCACGCCCAGTGGCGGCAGATTCAACGACAGCGATACCGCCTGCCCATGGTGCGGCTCGTCCTGGGTAAATACCTCGCCTCCATTCCCGTAGTTGGAGCCTGCGTACATGTCGGCGTCACTGTTGATCACCTCGCTCCAGCGCCCGCTGAACGGCACGCCGACTTTATAGCCCTCGCGCGGCACCGGGGTGAAGTTGGCCACCACCAGCACCGGCCTGCCGTCCTTGCTCCAGCGCAGCCAGGCGTAGACGCTGTTGATCGCGTCGTCACCGATCAGCCACTGGAAGCCTTGGGGCGCATCGTCCTGTTCATGCAGGGCGGGTTCTTCGCGGTATAGGCGATTGAGGTCGCCCACCAGCTTCTGCACGCCTTTGTGCTCGGCGTACTGCAGCAGATACCAATCCAGTTGCTGATCATGGTTCCACTCGCGCCATTGGCCGAATTCGCACCCCATGAACAACAGTTTTTTGCCGGGGTGCATCCACATGAATGCCAGGTAAGCACGCAGGTTGGCGAACTTCTGCCAACGGTCGCCAGGCATCTTGTCGATCAGCGAATGCTTGCCGTGCACCACTTCATCATGGGAGATCGGCAGGATAAAACGCTCGGACCAGGCGTAGACCAGGCCGAAACTCAACTCGTTGTGATGATGGGCGCGGTACACCGGGTCCTGCTGGATGTAATGCAGCGAATCGTGCATCCAGCCCATGTTCCATTTGTAGTTGAAGCCCAGGCCGCCCTGCTGGGTCGGCTGGCTGACGCCGGGCCAGGCGGTGGATTCTTCGGCGATCACCAGGGCGCCAGGCGCCTCGATGGCGACCACATCGTTGAGGTGACGCAGGAAATCGATGGCTTCCAGGTTTTCGCGGCCGCCATGGCGATTCGGCACCCATTCGCCGGCTTTGCGTGAATAGTCGCGGTAGAGCATCGAGGCCACGGCATCCACACGCAACCCGTCGATATGGAAGTGTTTGAGCCAGTGCAAGGCCGAGGCGAGCATGAAGCCATGCACTTCGGTGCGCCCCAGGTTGTAGATCAGCGTGTCCCAATCCTGATGGAAACCTTCCAGCGGGTTGGCGTACTCGTACAGCGCCGTGCCGTCGAATTGCGCCAGGCCGTGGGTGTCGGTGGGGAAATGCGCCGGCACCCAGTCAAGGATCACGCCGATATCCGCCTGGTGCAGCGCGTTGACGAAATAGGCGAAATCCTGCGGCGAACCGAAGCGTGCCGTCGGTGCGAACTGAGACAAGGCCTGATAGCCCCAGGAGCCGCCGAACGGGTGCTCCATGATCGGCATCAGCTCGATATGGGTGAAGCCCAACTGCTGCACATAGGGAATCAGGCGCTCGGCCAATTCGCGCCAGTTGTATTGGCGCGCCACTTCGCCCGCTTCGTCCAGTTCGGCCTGCCAGGAACCCACGTGCAATTCATAGATCGACAACGGCGCGGTGGTCTTCTGCTTCTCGACCCGCGACTGCATCCATTCGTGGTCCTGCCAATCCACCTGCAAGGGCTCGGCGACTTTTGACGCCGTGTCCGGCGGCAATTGAGTGGCCAACGCCACGGGGTCGGCCTTGAGCGGCAGGATCCCATTGGCGCCGAGCACTTCGTACTTGTAGGCCGCGCCCGGTTGCAGGCGTGGGATAAAGATCTCCCACACGCCGGAAGGATGGCGCAGACGCATCGGATGCCGACGCCCATCCCAGATATTGAAATCGCCCACCACCGACACGCGCCGCGCATTCGGTGCCCACACGGCAAAGCGCACACCTTGCACGCCGTCGACACTGGTTACCTGAGCGCCCAGGCAACTGCCGAGGTCGCGGTGATTGCCTTCGGCGAACAGGTACAAGTCCATTTCACCCAGCAACAGTTGCTGGAAGCTGTAAGGGTCTTCGGTGACTTGCTCGCCACCGGCCCACTGGATTTTCAGCAGGTAAGCCTGGCGCGTGTGAAAGTGCCCGACAAACAGGCCTGGCACCTGGGTCGCGTCCAGGCTGCCGATCTGCTCGCCGCTATCGCGGGCCAGTACCTGGACACTCAAGGCCTCCGGCAGAAATGCACGGATAAACTGGCCGCCGTGATCATCATCGTGTGGCCCAAGAATCGAGAAAGGGTCGTGATGTTCGGCGCGTACCAGCGCTTCGACGTCCTTGGACGCCGGCAATGCAGTCAACTTCGGTTGCAGCGGTTCTTTATGTGTAAAGCTCATGACGTCTCCCCACCGCGTGCAGTTTTAGATATAGATGCTTCCTTTATAGAAGCAATCCCGCTCAGTAAACCGTGCAACCCTTGCAAGGGCACCGGCAACCACGTTGGGCGGTTCTCCGCTTCGTAGGCCACTTCGTACGCGGCCTTCTCCAGGCTGAACAACGTCAGCGCGGCGTCCTGGCCTTTGGCATCCTGCCAGTCATGCGCCAGTGTAGACGTAGCTGACTGATAAGCCTGGATAAATGCCTGGCGTGCTTCTTTCAGATAGCGGTCGGTGACGCGTTTGCGCGCTTGGTCCGCTTCGGACGAATGGTCCACCCCTTGCACATTCAAGGCCATGGCTGCCGCGTAGTCGAAGGAGCGCAACACGCCGCTCACATCTTTATACGGGCTGTGCTTGCCCCGGCGCTCGTGCAAGGGCCGCGCCGGTTCGCCTTCAAAATCGATCAGATAGGCATCGCCTTTCACCACCAGCACCTGGCCCAAGTGCAAGTCACCATGCACCCGAATGCGCAAGCCGCCTGCCGTGGCCTTCGCCAGGGCCTGCACATGACCGGCAATGGCTTTTTTCTGCGCCAGCAATTCACTGACCAGCGCTTGATCGGCCGGGTTCAACTGGCTTTGATGAAGTTTGAGCAACTGCAACGCGCGGTCCAGTTGCGCGCCGACGTCCTTGGCCCAGGCCAGGGTGTCCTTGGCGCTGGTGACCTCTGGCTTGAAGTCTTTATTGGTGGTCTTGGCGCCGAGCACTAGGTGCATTTCGCCCAGGCGCTGGCCGAGCAGACCGGCGAAGTCCGCCAGCTCGCCAAGGGCGTTGTAATGCTGCTCCTGCTCGGAGATGGCTTCAGCCAGCTCATCGCGGATCGCGCGTTCCAGGTTGTTCTGGGTCCAGCTCCAGGCGTCGCCCTGGTTGCTCAGGTAGCCCTGGGCAATCATCAGCAGGTTGTCCTGCCCTTCGGCATCATGGCGCACCATCGAGCCCAGTAGCGGCGAGATGTTGGGGTAGCCAGCTTCGGTCAGGTAGGCGCTCATTTCCAGTTCCGGGTGCACGCCGGAAGCGACTTTGCGGATCAGTTTGAGCACCAGGCTTTCACCCACGACCACCGAACTGTTGGATTGCTCGGCAGACAGGTAACGCACCTCGGACTCATCCGTCAGTTGCAGCTTGGCCAAGTGAGGCGTCGCAGCAAAGCGCAGCTCGCCTTCGCTGGTGTTGAGCACGGTGCCCGCCTGCAAACCCTGGATGACGGCGCGGATAAAGTGTTCGAGGCTAAAGGCATCGGTCACCAACCCCACCTGACGCACTCGGCGTACACGGGCCAGGGCCAATTGCTGCGGCAAGGCGCTGGTGAACTGGTCTTCACTGAGGAAGCCGAACGGCAACTGATAACGGCTGACCTGGCCACCGGCCATCACTTCAAGCTCGCTGAGCAAAACCGGATGCTGTGGATCGCCAAAGCGCACGCCGTAGGCAATGCGCACGCTGTCGATGGCCGTGTCCTTGCCGGCGAACCAACGGCGTTTGAGCAACCAGGTCGGCAACACCGCCTGTTCCAACGAGGTGCGGCACGGTTCGTCCAGCAGTTCTTCCATGCGTTTTTTCAATACCAATGTAGTGAAGTCCGGCATGCTCTGGGCGGGTTCCACGTGCCAGCTCGGCATCTGGTTTTCCGGCGCCAACACAAACCAATAAAAGCCATAAGGCGCCAGGGTCAGCAGGAAATTAAGCTGGCCGATGGGCGGGAAGGCATTCCCGCCCAGCATCTCCACCGGAACCATGCCCGCAAACGCCGACAGGTCCAACTCGGCCGCCTGGGCACTGCGCGACACGTTGGCCACGCAGAGGATGATCTCGTTGCGCCCGTCTTCGCCGGTGAATTCACGGGTATAAGCCAGGATGCGGCGGTTGCTCGGCGAGAGCATTTTCAAGCTGCCACGGCCAAATGCCTTGGATTGCTTACGCACGGCCAGCATGCGCCGGGTCCAGTTCAGCAGCGAATGCGGGTCTTGGGCCTGAGTCTCGACATTCACCGATTGATAGCCGTACTGCGGGTCCATGATCGGCGGCAGTACCAGGCTGGCCGGATCGGCGCGGGAGAAGCCGCCGTTGCGGTCGATGGACCACTGCATAGGGGTACGCACGCCATCGCGGTCGCCGAGGTAGATGTTATCGCCCATGCCGATTTCATCGCCGTAGTACAGGGTCGGCGTGCCGGGCATCGACAGCAACAGGCTGTTGAGCAACTCGACACGACGACGATCACGCTCCATCAAGGGCGCGAGACGGCGACGAATGCCCAGGTTGATCCGCGCGCGGCGGTCAGCGGCGTAGTAGTTCCACAGGTAGTCGCGTTCCTTGTCGGTGACCATTTCCAGGGTCAGTTCATCGTGGTTGCGCAGGAAGATCGCCCATTGGCAGTTGGCTGGAATCTCCGGGGTCTGCCGTAGGATGTCGGTGATCGGGAAACGATCTTCCTGGGCCAGGGCCATGTACATGCGCGGCATCAGCGGGAAATGGAAGGCCATGTGGCATTCATCGCCGTCGTCGCCCTTTTTTTCACCAAAGTAGAGCTGAGTGTCTTCCGGCCACTGGTTGGCTTCGGCCAGCAACATGCGGTCCGGGTAATGGGCGTCGATTTCGGCGCGGATCTGCTTGAGCACATCGTGGGTTTCGGGCAGGTTTTCGTTGTTAGTACCGTCACGCTCGATCAGGTACGGGATGGCGTCGAGGCGCAGGCCGTCGATGCCCATGTCCAGCCAGTAGCGCATCACCGACAACACGGCTTTCATCACCTGTGGGTTGTCGAAGTTGAGGTCGGGCTGGTGGGAGTAGAAACGGTGCCAGAAGTATTGGCCGGCGACTGGGTCCCAGGTCCAGTTGGACTTCTCGGTATCGAGGAAAATGATGCGCGTGCCGTCGTATTTCTGGTCGTCATCCGACCACACATAGAAGTCCCGCGCCGCCGAACCCGGCTTGGCCTTGCGTGCGCGCTGGAACCAAGGGTGCTGGTCGGAGGTGTGGTTGATCACCAGTTCGGTGATCACCCGCAGCCCACGTTTGTGCGCCTCAGCGATGAAACGCTTGGCGTCGGCCATGGTCCCGTAATCGCTGTGCACGCCACGGTATTCGGCAATGTCGTAGCCATCGTCGCGACGTGGCGAGGGGTAGAACGGCAACAACCAGATGGTGTTCACGCCCAGGTCCGCGATGTAGTCGAGCTTGGCGATCAGGCCTGGAAAATCACCGATACCGTCGTTATTGGAGTCGAAATAGGATTTAACGTGAACCTGGTAGATCACCGCATCCTTGTACCAGAGCGGGTCTTTGATGAAGGTGGCAGCGTTGGGTTTCTTCGCCATTGGAAACTCCTGGAAAATTCATCGGAAGGTTCAAGACGATGGGGTGATGCGCCAAATGCCAAACGGCATCTGCGGCTCCAGCCGTGTCCACTGGGTCTTGCCATACCAGGTCCAACGATGGCCGTTCATCAGATCTTCACCTTGGGTCTGGGCATCGTCCGGCAGCCCCAATTCCCACAATGGCAACTCAAAACTGGCTTCCTGGGCGTTATAAGGATCCAGGTTCACCGCCACCAGAATGAAGTTGCTGCCATCCTCGCTGCGCTTGCCGAAATACAGGATGTTGTCGTTCCAGGCGTTGTAGAGCTTGAGCCCCAGGTGCGTCTGCAGCGCCGGGTTCTGCCGGCGGATGCGGTTGAGCTGGGCGATCTCGGCAATGATGTTGCCGGGCGCGGTGAAGTCCCGCGGGCGGATTTCGTACTTTTCCGAATCGAGGTATTCCTCTTTGCCCGGCACCGGCGCCGACTCGCAGAGTTCGAAGCCGGAATACATGCCCCACAGCCCCGAACCCATGGTTGCCAGCGCGGCACGGATCAAGAAGCCGGGTCGGCCGGATTCGTGCAGGAAGGCCGGGTTGATATCCGGCGTATTCACGAAGAAATTCGGCCGGTAGCATTCGCGCCACGGCGACTCGTTCAACTGCGTCAGGTATTCGCTCAACTCGGCCTTGGTAGTGCGCCAAGTGAAATAGGTGTAGCTCTGGGAATAGCCGACCTTGCCCAGGCGCGCCATCATCGCCGGCGTGGTGAAGGCTTCGGCCAGGAAGATCACTTCCGGGTACTTGGAGCGCACATCGCTGATCAGCCATTGCCAGAACGGCAGCGGCTTGGTGTGGGGGTTGTCGACGCGAAAGGTCTTCACGCCCTCTTCCACCCAGCCCACGACGATGTCGCGCAACTCGGTCCACAGGCTCGGGATGGCGTCTGCCGCATAGAAGTCGACGTTGACGATGTCCTGGTACTTCTTCGGCGGGTTCTCCGCGTATTTGATCGTGCCGTCCGGGCGCCAGTTGAACCAGCCCGGATGCTCCTTTAGCCATGGATGGTCCTGGGAACACTGGATGGCGAAGTCCAAGGCGATCTCAAGGCCATGCTCGGCGGCCGCCTGGACCAGATGGCGGAAGTCATCGCGACTGCCCAGTTGAGGGTGAATCGCCTCATGGCCGCCGTCTTCGCTGCCGATGGCATAGGGGCTGCCCGGATCATCGGGGCCGGCGGTCAGGGAATTGTTCTTGCCTTTGCGGTGGCTACGGCCGATGGGATGGATCGGCGGGAAGTACAGCACGTCAAAACCCATGTCATGGATCATCGACAGCCGTGAGTGCACGTCATTGAAGGTGCCGTGGCGCGCAGGATTATCTGTGATCGAGCGCGGGAACAGCTCATACCAACTGGCAAACAGCGCCGCCTCGCGCTCCACATCAATCGGGTAGACGGTGCTGATGCTCAGATACGCGCGGTGATCGGCCTGGGTCATCAGGTGTGCACTGTCTTCGTGCAGGAACTGCGCAACCTGCTCGGTTTCCAGCAGGCCGGAGAGTTCGTGGTGCAACAGCATCAGGCGGTCACGCAGCTCATTGTCACTGCGCTCGGCGGCCTGCAGCACCAGGCTGCGGCCTTCCTGCAGTTCCAGGCTGACCGGCACACCCGCCTCATGCTTCTTGCGCAGCTCGTAACAAAAGCTGGCGAAGGTATCGATCCAGGCTTCAATGCAGTATTCGTGAGGACCTTGCTGGGCCACGGTAAACGCGCCCTCCCAGCCGTTGTTGCCTGCGTCGGTCATGACCACGCTGTGCCAGCTTTCGTCCTGCAGCGGGCGCCATCGGATTAGCACGGCCAGCTTGTCATGGCCGTCGGCGAACACTTTGCTGCTGACATTGACCCGCTGGCCGACCACGACCTTGACGGCAAATTCGCCGCCATCGATCACGGGGGTGGTGCTTTCGATTGCGATCCTGGGCAACAACAGTGCTTGGGACAGTGGTAACAAGGAGTCTGTTTCAGCAGTCATCGAGCATCTTCCCCTTACGCCCTGTGGACGCTCTTTGCTTGATCCGAATTCTGAGGCGGCCGAGCTCTTCCTGAGCGAGGCCGTAATAGGTCCGAGCCCGGGCTGCGGTTAAAAGTTCAGCTGGATGTGCCGCCATCCGGCGGGGAATCAATTCGCCCCGGCGGCTGTCCACCGATAGAGCAAAGCACAAAGGAGGCCACACCGATGAATATCCCGATCCCGGCGGAAACGCCGGACCCGAATATTGACAAACCGACACTACCGCCGACGGAACCCGAACCGATTCCAGAGAAAGAACCGCCGGACAACGAGCCGCCTGCGGTGGAAGAACCGCCGAATACGATGCCACCGGTAATCGTCTGAAACACACGGGCGCAGGGTTCGGTTATTGACGGTCGAGCCCTTGCTTACCGGTTAAAAAAAACAAGAAAAGCCGAAACGTCTTACATGCTTGGCAGCAAACAGCTTCCCGATAAATCAACTGACCGCTCTTATACTCCTATGCGTAGACGCCCTCCTGATTGCGGGTGGTAGCGTTTTATATTTTTTGATTTAACGCGAGGACGAGCAATGTCGACCATCAATCCCAACCAGCCCACTTACCCAATACAGCCATCCACCTTGGAAAAGTCCGCTTCGACTTCGCAGGCACAGGATCAACAAGGGGACATGACCCTCAAAAAGCTCAAAACACAATTGACCCCTGCAAACATAAAGCACCTATTGGAACACCCCGACTCTGCAGAGTCCCGTGAATTCCTCGCCGAGCTTCGCCCACTGATGACCCCAGCCAATATCAGTTCAATGCTGCGGGGGCCCCATGCAGAAGCACGAGCCAAAGTACTTGAAGAAATCGGCATGTTGTTGAACAAAGACAAGCTCGAAACAGGCCAGAACTCCATCTTCGAAGGGTTGGAGAAAGATTTCATGCGCCGCGCTTCGCTGAGAAATCTCGAGCTACTGACCAAAATCTTTGATGGAGGGCTGGAGGATATGTACGGGTTCCTAAGCACCTCCAATGAAGCCCTGGGCAACCTCCGGCAGCGGATCGCAGATACAAAATCGACTAGCAAGGAACTCAGCAGTTTCGGTGGCATGCTGAGCAAAGAGAAAATCGACGGGGTGCGGCGCGAGCACAAGAACTGAGCGCAAACGCCGCCTGACAGATCCGAATCATTCATCCTTTTCCAGCAACCGTACGATCCGCGGCATGACACTGAATACCGCGAGGGCCAATAATGTGCTGAGCACCGCTGTCGACTCCCGCCCCAGGCCAGCGGAGACGCCAATCGCAGCGGTCATCCACAACCCCGCCGCCGTCGTCAGCCCTTTTACATGGCCTTCTGCATCATCTTTACCCTTGATGATCGTGCCCGCACCCAGAAAGCCGATCCCGGCAATCACCCCTTGCACCACTCGACTCATGGCGTCCGCCTGGTTGCCGGACATTTGCGGGACAAGTACGAATAACGCTGCCCCCAGTGCTACCAGCATATGGGTGCGTACCCCGGCAGCCTTGCCTTTGCTCTCTCGTTCGAAGCCAAGGATGCCGCCCAGGATGGCGGCGATCAGCAGGCGTACCGTGATCTGGGTGAGCTGCCTGGCATCGCCGATATCGGCGAATTCAGCCTGCAGGGTTTGCCACACTTCATGCCACCAGGCGTTCATGGGTGCCGTCCTTTGTCATTGTCGTTAAAAGGTGGACAGCAACGACCGCCAGTCAGTTGCCTGGAACCGTTGCACATCGCTGCCCCCTAACCCTCATAGCCCATGAAAAAGGAGTCCGGCATGCCTATTCGTATCGATAACCAATTGTGCTATTTCACGCTTGATGACAACGGCCAGGAACAGAGCGTGCCGGCAACCCGAGTCAACATTGTTACCGACACGGCTAAATCCATGTCCTACGTGGAATTGGCAGCCCAGCGGATCTATATCACCGAGGCCGAGGCCGATGCCCTGACCGTGGCCGGTGCCCACGATGGTCGTCAGCATCTGAAGGCCGATGAACCTGGTTCGCTGATTTAATTGATCTGTGTCAGCGCTCTCAAAATAATGCTGCACCCCTGGCTCCATGGGGTGCAACACATTGTCGCAGCGATCTTCATCCGCCCCATCTGATCCGCTTTTTATCGCCATACCTGAGTCTGGTATGCAAACAGTGCCACGCGCATAGTTCATCCGCCTGATGGAGGCTGATGAGCGAACGACCATGAGCGAACACATCCCAACCGTGGAAATTTTTGAGCCCACACACCCAAAGAAGGTGAAGGCCAAATCCAGCGACAACCTGATTCATACCCGCAGTTTCACTGGCCTGTTCCGTACCTTGCGCGTGAGCGGTGCAACCTTTCTGTTCCTGGCGTTTTTCGGCACGGTGTGGCTGAACTGGGACGATCGGCAGGCGGTGCTGTGGGACTTGGCTGAAAGCAAATTCCATATCTTCGGCGCGACCTTCTGGCCGCAGGACTTCATCCTGTTGTCGGCGCTGTTGATCATCTGCGCCTTCGGTCTGTTTGCGATCACTGTGTTTGCCGGCCGCGTGTGGTGCGGCTACACCTGCCCGCAAAGCTCGTTCACCTGGCTGTTCATGTGGTGCGAAAAAGTCACCGAAGGCGAGCGCAACCAGCGTATCAAGCTGCAAGCGGCGCCCTGGAGTCTGAACAAGCTGGCGCGACGCTCGGCCAAGCACACGTTGTGGCTGGGGATCAGCGTGCTGACGGGTCTGACCTTTGTCGGCTATTTCACGCCGATCCGTCCCCTGGCGACCGAACTGCTGACCTGGCAGATGGGCGGCGTCAGCCTGTTCTGGGTGCTGTTCTTTACCGGCGCCACCTACATCAACGCCGGTTGGCTGCGCGAAGCGGTGTGCATGCACATGTGCCCGTATGCACGGTTCCAGAGCGTGATGTTCGACAAAGACACCCTGACCATTTCCTACGACGTGGCCCGCGGCGAAAGCCGTGGCCCGCGCAAACGTGAAGTCAAACCTGCCGACGTCGGCCTCGGCGACTGCATCGACTGCCAGTTGTGCGTGCAGGTCTGCCCTACCGGCATCGACATCCGCGACGGCCTGCAAATGGAGTGCATCGGCTGCGCGGCATGCATCGACGCCTGCGATTCGATCATGGACAAGATGGGCTACCCGCGTGGCCTGGTGAGCTACACCAGCGAACATCAACTGCAAGGCGGCAAGACGCACCTGCTAAGGCCGCGCCTGATCGGCTACAGTGCCGTGCTGCTAGTGATGATTGCTGCGTTGGTGGTGGCGCTGGTGGAACGGCCGATGGTGTCGCTGGACGTAACCAAGGACCGTGGCATGTTCCGCGAGAATGCCCAGGGTTTGATCGAAAACATCTACAGCCTCAAAGTGATCAACAAGACCCAGCAGCGCCAGGATTATCGCCTGGAACTGGTGGACGCCGAGGGCTTCCAGTTGCAAGGCAAGACCGAGATCAGCCTGGCGCCGGGGGAAATCAGCGATGTGCCGGTGTCGGTGGCATTGCTGGCGGATAAACCGGCGAGCAGTTCGCAGACCTTGCGTTTCAAGGTCACGGACGTGGATGAGCCGGGTATCTATAGCATTGCTGACAGCCGCTTTGTAGCGCCGTTGAACCGATAAAAACACTCACACTGACTGAGCCCCCATGAAACGCTACGAAAAATTCGCCGACGACATCGCAGAACTGATCCGCTCCGGCGTACTCGGCCCCGGCCAGCGGGTGCCCTCGGTGCGTTATGCCAGCCAGACCTACGGCGTCAGCCCGTCCACGGTGTTCCAGGCCTACTACCTGCTGGAGCGCCGTGGCCTGATCCGCGCGAGGCCGCGCTCCGGCTACTTCGTCAACACCCACGCCCCCAGCCCGTTTTCCGAGCCGGTGGTGAGCGAGCAGGTGCATGAGTCCACCGAGGTGGACGTGAGCGAGCTGGTGTTTTCGGTACTCGACTCGATCAAGGACCCGAACACCGTGCCCTTTGGCTCGGCGTTTCCCAGCCCCATGCTGTTCCCACTGCCGCGCCTGGCCCGCTCCCTGGCCAGCGCCAGCCGCGAAATGGACCCACGCCTGGTGGTCACCGACATGTCGCCGGGCAACCCGCAACTGCGCCGGCAGATTGCCCTGCGCTACATGGTCAGCGGGTTGATGCTGCCGATGGAAGAACTGCTGATCACCAACGGCGCGCTGGAGGCCTTGAACCTGTGCCTGCAAGCCGTGACCGAACCCGGCGACCTGGTGGCCATTGAAGCCCCGGCGTTCTATGCCTGCCTGCAGGTGCTGGAACGCTTGAAACTCAAGGCGGTGGAGATTCCCGTGCACCCGCGCGACGGCATCGACCTCAACGCGCTCGCGCAAACCCTGGAGCGCTACCCGATCAAGGCCTGCTGGACCATGACCAGCTTCCAGAACCCTATGGGCGCGACCCTGCCGGAAGCCAAGAAACAGGCGCTGGTGGAACTGTTGCGCGGCCATCAGGTGCCCCTGATAGAAGACGATGTGTACGCCGAACTGTATTACGGCCAACAAGCGCCCAAACCCGCCAAGGCCTTCGATACCGAAGGTCTGGTGATGCATTGCGGTTCCTTCGCCAAAAGCCTGGCCCCGGGCTATCGCGTAGGCTGGGTGGCAGCCGGACGCTTTGCGCAGAAGGTTGAGCGGCTGAAGCTGATGACCTCGCTCTGCCCGTCGATGCCGGCCCAGGCGGCGATTGCCGATTACTTGCAG
Source organism: Pseudomonas sp. NS1(2017) (assembly GCF_002269425.1). Lineage (NCBI taxonomy): Bacteria > Pseudomonadati > Pseudomonadota > Gammaproteobacteria > Pseudomonadales > Pseudomonadaceae > Pseudomonas > Pseudomonas sp. NS1(2017). Next base: position 4,367,637 of record NZ_CP022960.1, on the reverse strand, counting down.
CACGGTGGCTATGACCGCCACCTGAGGAAGTTGCGCTATGCACTGGAAGAGCAACAAAGCGCCATGCTAGCCGCCATCGCCCGTTATTTCCCGGCGCAGACGCGGGTCAGCCAACCCGCCGGCGGGTATTTCCTGTGGCTGGAGCTACCGGAGCAGACGGACTCGTTGAAGTTGTTCCAGATGGCGTTGGCGCAGGGCATCAGCATCGCGCCGGGACCGATCTTCTCGGCAACCCAGCGCTTCCGGAACTGCATCCGCTTGAATTACGGCAGCCCATGGACCGAGGCGTCGGAGAAAGCAATGGAGACGCTGGGGCGGATTGTTCGGTCGTTTTGAATTAACGGTCGTCTGCACTGACGCCATCGCGGGCAAGCCCGGCTCCCACATTGGAATGCGTTCCCCTGTGGGAGCCGGGCTTGCCCGCGATGGCGCCGGTATGAGCGCTACCTATTCAGCGACCGCCGCCCAGGTCCAGGAATGTGCCAGTGGCATACGACGCCTTATCCGACAGCAGCCAGACAATCGCTTCCGCCACCTCATCTGGGCGTCCGCCACGGGCCATGGGAATACCGGACTCCAACTTGCTGACCCGGTCCGGGTCGCCGCTCAGGGCATGGAAGTCGGTGAAAATGTAGCCTGGTCGCACGGCATTCACGCGAATGCCTTCGCCCGCCACTTCTTTCGATAATCCAATGGTGAACGTGTCGAGTGCACCCTTGGAGGCGGCGTAGTCGACATACTCACCCGGCGACCCCAGGCGCGCTGCCACCGACGACACATTGACGATACTCCCACCCTGCCCGCCATGCTTGGGCGACATGCGCAGCACCGCATGCTTGGCGCACAGGATCGGGCCGAGCACGTTGGTCTTCATGATTTTCAGGATGCGAAATTCGGACATCTCATCCACGCGGGATTTATGCCCCACCGTACCCGCATTGTTGACCAGTGCAGTAACACGGCCCAACTCGGCGTCTACACGGTGGAACAACGCGATCACTTCATCCTCGATGCTCACATCTGCCCGCACGGCAATGGCTTGGGCGCCCAGCGCACGCACTTGTTCCAGTACGCGATGGGCCGCCTCTTCGTCGGACTGATAGTTGATGCAGATGCGATAGCCCTGACGAGCGGCCAGCAAGGCCGTCTCGGCACCAATCCCACGGCTGCCCCCGGTGATGATGACGACTTTGTCCATGCGTGCGGTCTCCTGATTCAACCTGATGTTTAGGGTTGGATCCAAGAATACCTGTCACGCACGGCTTTTGTCAGGCGCAACGGCCTCTTCAGCGCGTTGGATATCCGCCATGAAGCCCTCCGCCGGCAATGGGTGACCCAGCAGATAGCCCTGAAGGGAGTTGCAGCCCAGCCGTGTCAGGAAATTCTGCTGCACGTCGGTCTCGACACCTTCGGCAACAATCCGCAGCCCCAGGGCCTGGCCCAGGGCGACAATGGCCGAGACGATGGCGGCGTCGTCGCTGTCGTGTTCCAGGTCGCGCACAAAACCCCGGTCGATCTTCAGCTCATTGGCCGGCAGGCGCTTGAGGTACATCAGGCTGGAATAACCGGTGCCGAAGTCATCGATGGACAAGTCGACGCCCATGTCCGACAACTGCTGCAACACCGTCATGCTCGCATCGGCATCGCTCATGGCGGTGGTTTCGGTGATTTCCAGGGTCAGGTTATTGGCCGGCAACTGGTGCCGCTCCAGAGCCGCCGCCACGCTCTTGACCAGCCCGGCGTGGCAGAACTGCAATGCCGACAGGTTTACCGCAATGCGCCAATCCTCGTAGCCCTGGACGTACCACAGGCTCATTTGACGACAGGCTTCGTTGAGCACCCACTCCCCGATAGGAATGATCAAGCCGGTCTTTTCCGCCAGCTCGATAAACGTCGCCGGCAGCAGCAACCCCTGCTGCGGGTGTTCCCAGCGCAGCAAGGCTTCGGCGCCGACCGGGATGCCGCTGACGGCGTCGAACTTGGGCTGGTAGTACAGGCGAAATTGCTCCTGTTCCACAGCATTGCGCAAGTCCTGCAACAGTTGCAATTGCTTGCGTGCGTTGGTGTTCATCGACACATCAAAAAAGCTGTAGCCGTTCTTGCCCATGCCCTTGGCGTGGTACATCGCGGCGTCGGCGTTCATCAGTAATTCCTGAGGGTTGCCACCGTTGCCAGGGAACATGGCGATGCCGACGCTGGCGGAAATTTTAAGCTCGTGCTCGGCCACCTGGAACGCTCGGTTGATCAGGATCACCTGACGCTCGGCAAGGCCAAGGGCATCGTCCGGCTGGGTCAGTTGCACCAGCAATACAAATTCATCGCCGCCAATGCGTGCCAGGGTGTCCTGACTGCGCAAGTCTTCGCGCAGGCGCAGGCCGACTTCGCGCAACAATTGGTCACCCATGTGATGACCAAAGGCATCGTTGACCGGCTTGAAGCCGTCGAGATCGATAAACATCAGCGCAAAGCAACCGCCCTGCTCCTTCACGGCCTGCATGGCCTGTTGAATGCGATCGGCCAATAACGTGCGATTCGGCAGGCCGGTGAGCATGTCGTGCAGGGCCAGGTGGGTCAGTTCCTGGTTGGCTTGGGTCAGGGAATCGGCCAGCACGGCGGTGCGCGCTTCCAGGCGCGCGTCGAGCAACGAGGTGAGCAAGGCAATGGCCAGCACGGCCAGGGTCGTGACCAGCACCAGGTTGTCCAGGCCCTTACCGCTCAAGCCGTTTAACGCGGCACCGCAGAAGCTCTCATCGGCAAAACGTGCTGCGGCCATACCGGTGTAATGCATACCGACGATGGCGAAGCCCATCACCACCGCCGCCCCGCCCCGCGCCAGGCGCACGTAAGGCATGTTGCGGCGCAGATTGTGGGCTATCCACAGGGCAGCGCCTGACGCCGCGACGGCGATCAGCAACGACGCACCGAACAAGGCAGGGTCGTAGTCGATGCCTGGCGTCATGCGCATCGCGGCCATGCCGGTGTAGTGCATGCAGGCAATGCCGGTGCCCATGACCAGCGCACCAAACGCCAGTTGCCAGGCCGGCAAGCGGGGTTGGCTGATCAGCCACAAGGCAAAGCCGCTAGACAACACCGCGATCAACAACGACAGCGCGGTGATACCTATGTCAAATCCCAGGGCAAACGGCAGGCGCAGCGCCAGCATGCCGATGAAGTGCATCGACCACACCCCTACGCCCATCGCCATGGCCCCGCCGGCGATCCATAAATAAACGGCGCGGCCTTTGGCGGTAGCGATGCGACCGGAAAGATCCAGCGCGGTGTAGGAAGCCAGGATCGCGACGAACAGTGAGATCACGACCAGTGAGGGAGAATAACTACCGATGAGCATGGGACTTCTCGTGCGCAGCGGGCCTGAGAAGCCCGTGCCAGGTGGCAAAGCGGGCGATTGTAGCGAGAATAATTCTTGAGCAGTTGATTAATTATCAGAGGGCCATTAGTGGCATTTTGACGTCAATCAACTGGCTGCTCACCCCGCCCAAATCAGTCCTTTGCGCTGATCGGCGTCTGCCCGTCCCAACCACCACCCAGCGCCGCGATCAATTGCACACTGGCCACCAGGCGCGTCTGCAAAAGGGTCAGTACTGTGCGCTCGTTATTCAGCGCTGTAGCTTGCGTGGTGACCACATCCAGATAGGCAATCAGCCCCGCCTTATACTGGTTCTGGGTCAGGCGCAAAGACTCACGGGCGGCGTCCAGTGCTTCATTGCTGACCACCGCCTCGTCTTCCAGCACCTTGAGCTGCACCATGTAGTTTTCCACTTCGCGAAAGCCATCCAAAACGGTCTGGCGGTATTTGGCGACAGTCTCGTCGTAGCTGGCCACGGTGCGGTCGACTTCCGCCGAACGCTGACCGCCGTCGAACAGGGTCATGGCCAGTTTCGGCCCTACCGACCAGAAACGGTTCGGCAGGCTGATCCAGTCGGCGTAGGTGCTGCTGGAGTAACCACCGGCCAGGCTCAGGCTCAGGTCCGGGTAGTAGGCGGCCTTGGCCACGCCGATATTGGCGTTGGCGGCGATCACCGAGCGTTCCGCCGAGGCGATGTCGGGGCGGCGCTCCAGCAGTTGCGACGGCAGGCTCACCGGAATCTGCGGCAATGCCGGGATGTCCTTGCTCACCGCCAGGTTGAAGTTGGCCGGTGCCTCGCCGATCAACACGGCAATCGCGTTTTCCAGTTGGGCGCGCTGCCAGATCAGGTCGATCAGGCTGGCCTGGGTGGTCTTGAGCTGGGTTTGTGCCTGGGCCACCGCGTCCTTGCCGGAAACCCCTGCACGGTACTGGTTTTCGGTCATTTGCAGGGAGCGCTGATAGGTTTCCAGCGTGGCTTGCAGCAAGCGCGTCTGTTCATCCATGACGCGCAGTTGCAGGTAGCTTTGCACCAGTTCGGACTGCTGGCTCAGGCGCATCGCCGCCAGGTCCGCCGAGCTGGCTTCAGCGCTGGCTTCGTTGGCTTCCAGGCCTCGGCGCAATTTGCCCCAGATATCCGCTTCCCAACTCACGCCCAACTGGGCATTGAGGGTGTCGCGAATACCGCTGCTGGAACTGCTCAGGCTTGCGTTACTGCTACCGGTACCCTGGCTGGCGCGGGTTTTCCCGGCGCTCAGGTCAACGGTGGGGTAAAACGCCCCACGGGAGCTGCGCACCAGCGCCTGGGCCTGGCGGAAGCGCGCTTCGGCCTGGGCCACCGTTTGGTTAGACGTGTTCAAGCGTACCACCAGGTCATTGAGCTGGCGGTCACCGTAAAGCTCCCACCAGGCGCCACGGGCCAGGGAGTCGCTGGGCGTGGCTTGGCGCCAGCCTTGGGCTTCTTTGTACTGGACCGGTTCGACGACTTCCGGGCGTTTGTAGTCGGGGCCAATAGCGCAAGCACTGAGCAATAACGCCAATCCCATTGTAGGAGCGAGCTTGCTCGCGAAGGTCGTCAACGAAAACGCGCCCTGCCTGAAAGTACGCGGTGACGGTGAGTTTTTCGCCGGCAAGCCGGCTCCTATAGGGGACTGCGGTGCATTGGCGTTGATTGAATCGGTCATAGCGCAGTGTCCAGGGCAGCATCGGTACGCACGCCGCGCCATTTATTGAAGCGATGGCGCGCGCGGTCGAGATAGAGGTAGACCACCGGGGTGGTGTAGAGGGTCAGGATCTGGCTGAACACCAAACCGCCGATAATCGTCAGGCCCAACGGACGGCGCATTTCCGCACCATCGCCCGCCCCCAGCAGCAACGGCAAGGCGCCGAGGATGGCCGCCAGGGTGGTCATCAGGATCGGGCGCAAACGCAACAGGCAGGCGCTGCGGATTGATTCCAGCGGGTTCATGCCATCGTGGCGTTCCAACTGCAAGGCCAGGTCGATCATCAGGATCGCGTTTTTCTTCACCACGCCGATCAGCAGGAACAGGCCCAGCAAGGAAATCAGACTGAACTCGCCCCCGGTCAGGTAGATCGCGAGCATGGCGCCGACACCGGCCGACGGTAAGGTCGAGAGAATGGTCAGCGGGTGAATATAGCTTTCATACAGAATGCCCAGCACCAGGTACACGGCCACCAGCGCTCCGAGGATCATGAACGGCTGGCCCTTCTGCGTGGCTGCAAAGGCATCGGCGGTACCGGCCATCTTGGCGATCACGTCTTCGGGCAAGCCGACCTTGGCAATCGCCCGCTCGATGGCGGCCGTGCCCTGCTCCACCGTCACACCGGGCGCCATGTCGAAGGCGATGTTCTCCGAGGCGAACTGGCCTTCGTGGCTGACGCGGTCGTCGGCCAGGCTGTTCTCGTAATGGGCAATGGTCGACAGCGGTACCCGCGCACCCGTGGAGGTGATCACTTGCATCTGGTTGAGGGTGATCGGGTCCTGGGCATATTTGGGATTGACCTCCATCACCACCTGGTACTGGTTGAGGCTGTCGTAGATGGTGGAAATCTGCCGCTGACTGTAGGCGTTGTTGAGCACCGCCGTGACCATGTTCATGTCGATGCCCAGGCGCTTGGCCTGGTCGCGGTCGACAATCAGCGTGACCTGCGCCGCACCCCGGCCTTCACGGGCGTCGATGGCAGTGAGTTCCGGCAGCTCGCGCAAGGCCGCCACCACTTTCGGGTACCACAGGCGCAAGGCCGCCAGGTCGCCGCTTTGCAGGATGTAGGAATACTGCGCGCTGGTCTGGTCGCGACTGCCGCCGAATTGCAGGTCCTGGTCGGCCATCAGGAACAACCGCCCGCCCGGCACCAGCGGCACATCCTTGCGCAGACGCTCGATCACCGCCTGGGCGGAAATCTTGCGCTCGCTGATGGGTTTAAGGCGCACCAGCATCACCGCATTGTTGGTGCCGTTGTTGCCGCCGATAAAGCCGGCCACGCTGAGCACCGCCGGGTCCTTGAGCACCGCCTTGCGGAAGGTTTCCATTTTCGGCTGCATCACGCTGAACGACAGGCCGTCATCACCGCGCACAAAACCGATCAACTGGCCAGTGTCCTGCTGGGGCATGAAGGTTTTCGGCACCACCACGTAAAGCGCGACGTTCATGCCGATGGTCAGCAACAGGCTGAGCAAGGTCAGGCGCCGATGGCGCAACACCCAGTCCAGGCTGGTGGCGTAGCCGGCGACCATGCGGTCGTTGACCTTCTGGCTCCAGCGCTGCAACCCGGTCATCTCGCCCTTCACGTGCGGCTTGAGCCAGCGCGCGCAGAGCATCGGGGTCAGGGTCAGCGAAACAATCAGCGACACAATGATCGCCGCCGACAAGGTGATGGAAAACTCGCGGAACAGGTTGGTGACAATCCCGCCCATGAACAGGATCGACAAGAACACCGCCACCAGCGACACGTTCATCGACAGCAAGGTAAAGCCGACTTCCTGGGCGCCGAGGAACGCCGCCTTCATCGGCGGCACGCCTTCGTCGATATGCCGGGAAATGTTTTCCAGCACCACGATGGCATCGTCCACCACCAACCCAGTGGCCAGGATCAACGCCATCAACGAGAAGTTGTTCAGCGAGAACCCGTACAGGTACATCACCGCAAAAGTGCCCACCAGTGACACCGGCACCGCGAGGGTCGGAATCAGCGACGCGCGAAAGTTACCCAGGAACAGGTACACCACCAGGATCACCAGGCCCACGGCGATGAGCAAGGTCATCTCGGCTTCGTGCAAGGTCGCGGTGATCACCGGCGAGCGGTCCATGGCCAGGCTCAGTTTGACGCTGGACGGCAGCACCGCCTGCAACGCCGGTAACTGCGCCTTGATCTGCCGGACCGTCTCGATGATGTTGGCGCCGGACTGGCGGTTGATCACCAGCAGGACCGCCGGTTCGTTGTTGAAGAATCCGCTGTTGTAGCGGTCTTCCACGCCGTCACTGATCTTGGCCACATCCCCCAGGCGCAGGGCCGCGCCGTTCTGGTAGCGGATCAGCAGCGGCTCGTAGTCCTTGGCCTTCTCCAACTGGTCGTTGGCCTGGATCTGCCAGTTACGCTGGCTGTCTTCCAACGAACCTTTAGGCCGACGCTGGTTGGCATTGGCAATGGTGTTGCGCACATCGTCGAGGGCCACGCCGTACTGATCGAGGGCCTTGGGCTCCAGCTCGATGCGCACCGCCGGCAAGGAACTACCGCCGATCTGCACTTCCCCAACGCCAGGCACTTGGGACAGGCTCTGCGACAGAATGGTCGAGGCCAGGTCGTACAGCTGGCCCTTTTGCAACACGTCCGAGGTCAGCGACAGCACCATGATCGGCGCCTGGGACGGGTTGATCTTCTTGTAGGTGGGCATGCTGCGCATACCGCTGGGCAGCAGGTTGCGCGAGGCATTGATCGCCGCCTGCACTTCCCGCGCCGCGCCGTTGATATCGCGGTCGGAGTCGAACGCCAGGATCACCCGCGTAGAGCCCTGGCTCGACGAACTGCTCATGGTGGTGATGCCGGCAATCGCGCCGAACGAGCGCTCCAGCGGCGTCGCCACAGTGGATGCCATCACCTCGGGGCTGGCGCCGGGCAAGCTGGCCGACACCACGATCACCGGGAAGTCGATCTGCGGCAGCGGCGACACCGGCAACAGGTTGAAACTGACGCCGCCGAGCAACAGGATCGCCAGGCTCAGCAGCATGGTCGCGACCGGCCGGCGGATGAAAGGTCCGGACAGGTTCATGACTCAACCGGCTCCAGGCTTTGCGGCTCTTTGCGCCAACGGCGGCCAAGGCGGTCGAAATACAGGTAGATCACCGGCGTGGTGAACAGGGTGAGCACCTGGCTCACCAGCAGGCCACCGACCATTACCAGACCCAGCGGTTGGCGCAGTTCCGCGCCGGAACCGGTGGCCAGCATCAACGGCACCGCGCCGAACAACGCCGCCAGGGTGGTCATCAGAATCGGCCGGAAGCGCAGCAGCGCCGCCTGGTAGATCGCGGTCTGTGGGTCAAGACCCTGGTTGCGTTCGGCGTCGAGGGCGAAGTCGATCATCATGATCGCGTTCTTCTTGACGATACCGATCAGCAAGATGATGCCGATGATCGCGATCATGCCCAGGTCATTGCCGCTGAGCAGCAACGCCAGCAAGGCCCCCACCGCCGCCGATGGCAAGGTCGAGAGAATGGTGATCGGGTGGATATAGCTCTCGTAGAGCACACCCAGCACGATATACATGGTGACCACCGCCGCCAGGATCAGCAGCAAAGTGCTCGACAGCGAGGCTTCGAAGGCCTGGGCCGCGCCCTGGAACTGAGTCTGCACGCCCACCGGCATGCCGATGTCTTTCTGGGTCTGGTTGATCAGCTCCACACCTTTGCCCAGCGCAACGCCAGGGGCCAGGTTGAATGACATCATCACCGCCGGGAACTGGCCGATATGCGCAATCGCCAATTGCGCCTGGCGCTGTTCCACGCGGGCGAGGCTGGACAAGCGCACCTGGCCGCCGTCGGTGGTTTTCACGTGGATCTGGTTCAGCGCGTCCGGGCCGAGGGTTTCGCCGGACTGGGCCTGCAGCACCACGCGGTACTGGCTGGCCTGGGTGTAGATGGTGGAGATCTGCCGCTGGCCGAAGGCGTCATACAGCGCGTCGGTGATGGTCGACACACTGACGCCCAGGCGCGACGCCGCGTCGCGGTCGATCACCAGGTACACCTGCAAGCCCTTGTCCTGCAGGTCACTGGCGACGTCAGTGAGTTCGGGTAACTGGCTCAACGCGTGGACCAGTTTGTCACTCCACAATGCCAGCAACTCGGCGTCCGGCGACGACATGCTGAACTGGTACTGGGTACGGCTGACGCGATCTTCGATGGTCAGGTCCTGCACCGGCTGCATGAACAGGCGGATACCCACCAGCTTGTCGATTTCCGGCTGCAAACGGGTGATCACCTGGGCCGCGCTCAGGTCGCGCTGGCCGTGGGCCTTGAGGTTGATCAGCAAGCGCCCGCTGTTGAGGGTCGCGTTGTCGCCGTCCACACCAATATAGGAAGACAGGCTTTCCACTGCCGGATCGGCCAGGATGATCTTCGCCAGGTCCTGCTGGCGCTGGCTCATGGCGGCGAAGGAAATCGACTGTGGCGCTTCGGAAATGCCCTGGATCACGCCGGTGTCCTGCACCGGGAAGAAGCCCTTGGGCACGATCAGGTACAGGAACACAGTCAGGCCCAGGGTCGCGATGGCCACCAGCAGGGTCAGCGGCTGGTGCTTGAGCACCCACTGCAGCATGCTGCCGTAACGCGCGATCAACCAATCGATCCAGGCGCCACTGGCCTTGTAGAAGCGGCTTTGTTCCTCTTCCTTCGGCTCACGCTTGAGCAAACGCGCGCACATCATCGGCGTGAGCGTCAGCGAGACTACCAGGGAAATCAGGATCGCCACCGCCAGGGTGATCGCGAATTCGCGGAACAGGCGCCCGACCACGTCAGCCATGAATAGCAGCGGAATCAGTACCGCGATCAGCGACAGGGTCAGGGAAATCAGGGTGAAGCCGATCTGCTTGGCGCCCTTGAGCGCGGCGGCCAGCGGCGTTTCGCCTTCCTCGATATAACGGGAGATGTTCTCCAGCATCACGATCGCGTCGTCCACCACAAAGCCGGTGGCGATGGTCAGGGCCATCAGCGTCAGGTTATTGATGGAGAACCCCGCCAGGTACATCACGCCAAAAGTGCCCACCAGGGACAGCGGCACGGCGATGGACGGAATGATCGTGGCGCTGACCCGACGCAGGAACAGGAACGTCACCATCACCACCAGGGCAATCGCGATGAGCAATTCGTGCTGCACGTCTTTGACCGAGGCGCGGATGGTCTGGGTGCGGTCGGTGAGCACCGTCACGTCGAGGCCGGCTGGCAAGTTATCAGTGATGCTCGGCAACAGCGCCTTGATGCGGTCCACCACCTCGATCACGTTGGCCCCCGGCTGGCGCTGGATATTCAGCAGCACGGCCTGGTTTTCGTTGGCCCAGGCGGCAAGGCGTTCGTTTTCGGCACCATCGACGATCTGGGCCACGTCTTTCAGGCGCAGCGGCGCGCCATTGTTGTAAGCGAGGATCAGCTCGGCGTATTGCTGGGGCGAAACCAACTGGTCGTTGGCGTCGAGCATCGACACGCGGGTGGGGCCGTCAAAGTTGCCCTTGGGCTGGTTGACGTTGGACGCGGCGATCAGGGTCCGCACGTCCGACAGGTTCAAGCCATTGGCCGCCAGGGCCTCGGGGTTGACCTTGATGCGCACGGCCTGGCGCTGGCCGCCCGCGATGCTGACCATGCCGACGCCGCTGATCTGCGCGATTTTCTGCGCCATGCGCGTGTCGACCAGGTCATTGAGCTTGGGCAGCAGCATGGTCTTGGAGGTGATTGCCAGGGTCAGCACCGGGGTATCCGCCGGGTTGACCTTGTTGTACACCGGCGGCGCCGGCAGGTCCTTGGGCAACAGGTTGGTCGCGGCGTTGATCGCGGCCTGCACTTGCTGCTCGGCGACATCCATATTGATGTCGAGGTTGAAACGCAGGGTCAGCACCGACGCACCGCCGGAGCTGGTGGAGGCCATCTGCGTAAGGCCGGGCATTTGCCCGAACTGGCGTTCCAGCGGCGCGGTGACCGCACTGGTCATCACGTCGGGGCTCGCGCCGGGGTACAGGGTCATCACGCGGATCGTAGGGTAATCCACCTGGGGCAAGGCCGACACCGGCAGCAAGCGATACGAAATGATACCGGCCAACACAATAGCCAGCATGCTCAGCGTGGTGGCGACCGGGCGAAGGATAAACAGCCGCGACAGGTTCATGAACCGACCTTTTGCGCCTTGCCGGCAGTGGTGCCGGTCTCCCCTTTCGCCGCGGGCTTGCCTTGCAGGTGTTCAGTCGGCGTGGTTGGCACTTCACTGCTGTCGTTGACCACTTCGATCTCGCTGCCGTCCTTCAAGCGGTCGGTGCCTTCCAGCACCACGCGATCGCCGGCCTTGAGGCCTTCTTTGATCACGGTGTTGTCGCCATCGGTATCCCCCACCACCAGGGGCTGCACCTTGACCTTCTTATCGCCGTCGAGCACATAAACAAAGGTACCGGTGTTGCCGAACTGGATCGCCGCCGACGGCGCCAGCACCACGTTATGCAGGGTGTCGGCCAACAGGTGCACGTTGACGAACTGGTTCGGGAACAGTGCCTGGTCCTTGTTATCGAAACGTGCCTTGAATTTCAGGGTACCGGTGGTGACGTCGATCTGGTTGTCCAGGCTCTGCAGCACGCCGACGGCCTGCTGTTTCACATCGCCACGGTCCCAGGCTTCCACGGGCAGCTTGTTGCCGGCGTGGTAGCGGGTGAGCACGGTTTCCAGGGTGTTCTCCGGCAAGGTGAAGGCCACGCTGATTGGCTGGGTCTGAGTGATCACGGCGAGGAACGTGGTGTCGTTGGCTGCTACCAGGTTGCCGACGTCCACCTGGCGCAGGCCGACGCGGCCGCTGATCGGCGCGCGGATCTTGGTGAATTCGAGGTTGAGCTTGGCGTCATCCACCGCGCCCTGGTTGGTCTTGACCGTGCCCTGGTATTGCAGGACCAGCGCTTCGGCGGTGTCCAGAGTCTGCTTGGCGATGCTGTCCTGGGCATACAGGTCGCGATAACGCTGCACGTCGACCTGGGCGTTTTTCAGCTGGGCCTGGTTCTGCATCAGCGTGCCCTGGGCCTGGAGCAAGGCGTTCTGGTAGCTGCGCGGGTCGATCTCGGCGAGCAGGTCGCCGGCCTTGACCATCTGGCCTTCTTCAAAGGCGATCTTCACCAGCTCGCCGCCCACCCGGCTGCGCACATTGATGGTATTGAGTGCGGTGACCGTGCCCAAGGCCTTGTAGTACACCGGGAATTCGCCCAGCACCGCAGGCGCCACACGCACTGGCACCGGGCCGGTAGAACCACCGAAACCCGGGCGCATCATCCCCGACTTGCCGGCACGTCCGGCTGGCGCCTGCGCGGCGCCATCCTTGTGGCTGGCGGGCCAGAACTTCCAGCACAGGCCGGCGATAACCAGCAGCACAAGCAGGCCGAACAGCCAGCGACGGGACTTACGGGGGGAGGATTGCATGGAGTGATCAACCATTGGGCGCGAGAGCTTCTTCTTTGGGAGGCTGAAAGATAAGCACTGGGGCGCATTTAGAAAAGCGCCTTTACCGGCTATTTACCTTGGGCTTACAACTTTTAACTTCTGACCTTAGTTCATCGGCCGTTTCGCTAAGCATCTGAGCTACAAATAAAAACGGCCTGGACTAGGCCAGGCCGCAATCATGCATCAAGCGTGTTACTGCAAAACGACAGTAACGTACCGAAACAGTTACTTCAAAACAGCCAAGGCTGCTTCGTAGTTCGGCTCTTGGCCGATTTCTGGCACCAGTTCGCTGTGCAGCACGTTGTTGTTCTCGTCCAATACCACCACGGCGCGGGCGGTCAGGCCTTGCAGAGGGCCGTCGGCCAGCGAAACGCCGTAGTCGACCGCGAAGTCGGCGTTGCGGAAGTCCGACAGGCTCAGCACATTGTCCAGGCCTTCGGTGCCGCAGAAACGCTTCTGGGCAAACGGCAGGTCAGAGGAGATGCACAGCACGACGGTGTTGCTCAGGTCGTTGGCCTGGGCGTTGAACTTGCGTACCGAAGTGGCGCAGGTCGGGGTGTCAACGCTTGGGAAGATGTTCAGAACCTTGCGCTTGCCGGCGAAGGTTTCCAGGGACGCTTCTGACAGGTCGACAGCAACAAGGCTGAACTCAGGAGCGGTGGAACCGGTTTTCGGCAATTCGCCTTCAACCTGGACAGGGTTACCACGAAGGGTGACTTGAGCCATGAACGGAATCCTTATGCTGATTTGGGTTTAACGAATTCGAGAGGCCGAAGTTAACCACAAAGTACGTTCGCTACCTACCGCCAAACATAAATTGTCATGTCGGCGGTTATGGTTTAATTGCACGCTTTGCGCCCTGCCCTTCAAGGAAAACGATGTCGATGAATGCCCCTGCCACCAAAGTCCTGGTCATTGGATACGTCTGGCCGGAACCCCGTTCCTCGGCTGCCGGCGGGCATATGATGCAAATTCTTGAGAGCTTTCTTACACAAGGTTGGGATATCACCTTCAGCAGCCCGGCCACCATCGGCGAACACAAGGCCGACTTGCCTGCGCTGGGCATCGCCGAATGCGCTATCGAACTGAATAACAGCAGTTTCGATGATTTTATCCGCGAACTGGTGCCGGATATCGTGCTGTTTGACCGTTTCATGATGGAGGAGCAGTTCGGCTGGCGTGTCGAGAAGCACTGTCCCGATGCCCTGCGGGTGCTGGAAACCTGCGACCTGCAAAGCCTTCGCGACGCGCGCCAGCAGCGTCTGAAGGATCACCTCAAAGCCCATCCCCACAGCGAGGATTTCAGCGCACTGTTCGTGCCGGCGCTGGATGATGAATTCCAGCTGATGGCCGATACGGACATCGCCAAGCGTGAAATTGCAGCGATCTACCGCTGTGACATCAGCCTGATGATCTCGGACGTGGAAGCGCATCTGCTCACCGAGCAATTCAAAGTACCCGCCGCCCTGCTCCACTGGTGCCCGCTGATGTTGCAGCCGCCGACCGAGCCCTTCGTGCCGTTTGAAGACCGTGCGCACTTCCTCAGCATCGGCAACTTCCGCCACGCGCCCAACTGGGATGCGGTGCTCTGGATGAAAAACAGCCTGTGGCCGTTGATCCGCCAGCAATTGCCGGGCGCGCAGTTGCATATCTACGGGTCCTATACCCCGCCCAAGGCCACGGCATTGCACAACCCGGCGCAGGGTTTTCATGTGATGAATTGGGCCGAAGATGCCCTGCAAGTCATGACCGCCGCGCGTATCTGCCTGGCGCCCCTGCGCTTCGGTGCCGGTATCAAGGGCAAACTGGCGGACGCGATGCTCTGCGGTACACCGAACATCACCACGCCCATCGGTGCCGAAGCCATGGGTGATGATCAGCCGTGGCCCGGCATGATCGAACACAGCGCCCCCGCCCTGGCAGCCGCCGCCGTGGCGCTGTATCAGGATCGTGAACGTTGGACCCAGGCCCAGGAAGACGGCCGCCGGTTGCTGGCCCGACGCTACAACGCGGCCACCCACGGGCCGGCGTTGGTGGCGTGCCTGGAACACTGTCGTGGCAACCTGGCTGCCCACCGCCGGGACAACTTCACCGGCAGCATGCTGCGCCACCATGCGCATAAAAGTACGCAGTATATGTCCCAGTGGATCGAGGCAAAAAACCGCAGCCTATAAACACCAGCGCTGGCGAGGGCGCGCGCGACGGGGCATTATCCTACGCAGCAACCACAAAAAAGCGACGGCAACATGACCCGAGCAACGCGAATTACCGACCCTTCCTACGAGTTGATGGACGACCACAACGGCCTGTCCATCATCTATCGCCAGCACGGTTTCCCCTGCCCGCTGGTGCGCTGGCACTTCCACAAGGAATATGAGCTGCACCTGATCGTGGCCAGCTCGGGCAAGGTGTTCATCGGCGACTACATCGGCAACTTTTACCCGGAAAGCCTGTTTCTCACGGGTCCCAACCTGCCCCACAACTGGATCAGCCAGGTGGAGGAAGACGAGGTGGTGCCCAAGCGCGACATGCTGGTGAATTTTACTGATGAGCTGTTCGAGCAAGGCAGCCACATCTTCGCCGAACTCAAGACCCTGGCGCCGTTGCTGGAGCGCGCGCAGTACGGCATCGAATTCCGCTGCAAAAAAACCATCGCCCAGGCCATGACCTTGATGCAGCGCATCGAGGACGCCCAGGGCATGGCGCGCCTGGGGCATTTCTTTATCCTGCTGGAGGTACTGAGTGCCTGCGAGGATTACCAACTGCTGTCCGGGGTAACCACGCCACAGTTGGCGGACGAGCACAGCATCGACCGTACCAACCGCGCGGTGGACTACATTTTTGCGCATTACGCGCGGGAACTGTCGCTGGAAGAAGTGGCGGACTACCTGGGCATGAAGCCGACCTATTTCTCCCGCGTGTTCAAACAGGCCACCGGGCGCACGTTTATCGAGTTCGTCAATCGCCTGCGCATCAGCAAATCCTGCGAACTGCTGGCCGATGGCGACAAGGCCGTGACCGATGTGTGCTTTGAGTCAGGCTTCAACAATATTTCCAACTTCAATCGGCGCTTTCAGCAACTCAAGGGCATGACCCCTTCTCACTACCGACGCCTCGCCGTGCAACGCCTGACGGAGCAGAACCTGGCTTAAAGGTTTCAGCCGCAGTGTGACAGAGTGCAAAAAAGTATCAGTCCCAGTGCGCCCAAGGATTTGTCACATCGCCATTTCAAGGCTGTAATCAACCGCACACTCTTCCTGACTCCCTGTAGGAAGACACAACAACAATAACCGTCCTTCTGTAGCCCCCTGGGCGCGGAAATGGAGTGCGCGATGAAGTTCACAGCAAAAGCACTGCTTGCCTTTTCTTGTATGACCCTCAGCGCCGTCAGCCTTGGCGCGCAAACCCTCACCATTGCCACCGTCAACAACAGCGACATGATCCGTATGCAGAAGCTCTCGAAAACCTTCGAGACCGAGCATCCGGAGATCAAGCTGAACTGGGTGGTGCTCGAAGAAAACGTGCTGCGCCAACGCCTGACCACCGACATCGCCACCCAGGGTGGGCAGTTCGACGTGTTGACCATCGGCATGTACGAAGCTGCACTGTGGGGCGCCAAAGGTTGGCTGGAACCGATGAAGGACCTGCCGGCGTCCTACGACCTCGATGATGTATTCCCTTCGGTGCGTGACGGTTTGTCTGTCAAAGGCTCGCTGTACGCCTTGCCGTTCTACGCCGAAAGCTCGATCACCTATTACCGCACCGACCTGTTCAAGAACGCCGGGCTGACCATGCCTGAGCATCCGACCTGGACCCAGATCGGCGAATTCGCCAGCAAACTCACCGACAAGACCAAAGAGCAATACGGCCTGTGCCTGCGCGGCAAAGCCGGTTGGGGCGAGAACATGGCGCTGATCACTACCCTGGCCAACGGCTACGGTGCGCGCTGGTTCGATGAAAAGTGGCAGCCGGAATTCAACGGTCCTGAATGGAAAGACGCGCTGAACTTCTACGTCGACAACATGAAGAAATCCGGCCCGCCGGGTGCTTCCAGCAACGGTTTCAACGAGAACCTGGCGCTGTTCAACAGCGGCAAGTGCGCGATCTGGGTCGACGCCAGCGTGGCCGGCTCGTTCGTCACCGACAAGACTCAAAGCAAAGTGGCTGACCATGTCGGTTTTACCTTTGCCCCGCACGAGAAGACCGACAAAGGCACTTCGTGGCTGTACTCCTGGAGCCTGGCGATCCCGACCAGCTCCAAGGCCAAGGACGCCGCCAAGGTGTTCACCAGTTGGGCGACCTCCAAGGAGTACGGTGCATTGGTCGCCAAGACCGATGGCATCGCCAACGTACCGCCAGGCACGCGCAAGTCGACCTACAGCGACGAGTACATGAAGGCGGCGCCGTTTGCCAAGGTGACCCTGGAGTCGCTGAAAGTCGCAGACCCGACTAAACCGACGCTCAAGCCGGTGCCGTATGTCGGTATCCAGTTGGTGACCATTCCTGAGTTCCAGGCGATCGGGACCCAGGTCGGCAAGTTCTTCTCGGGTGCACTGACTGGTCAACAAACGGTGGATGCTGCACTGACCGCCGCGCAGACCACCACCGAGCGTGAGATGAAGCGGGCCGGTTATCCCAAGTAACCTCCCTGACCTGTAGGAGCGAGCTTGCTCGCGAAAAAGGTACATCCGAAGCCGCACTGGGCCTGGAATGCCTTCGCGAGCAAGCTCGCTCCTACAGGGGTTTTGCGCACCTGCCTCTAATCGGTCTTGATTACCATGAATACACCCGCCAAAAACCGCCTGGCCAACCCCGGCTGGTTCCTTGTCAGCCCCTCAGTCGCCCTGTTGCTGCTGTGGATGATCGTGCCATTGGGCATGACCCTGTACTTTTCGCTGATCCGCTACAACCTGCTCTACCCCGGCGAAAACCAGTTCGTGGGGCTGGAAAACTTTACCTATTTCATCACCGATTCGGGCTTCCTGCCCGGCGCCACCAATACCTTGTTGCTGGTGGGCAGCGTGTTGCTGATCAGCGTGGTGTTCGGTGTGCTGATCAGCGCCCTGCTGGAGGCCAGTGAGTTCTTCGGCCGTGGCTTGGTGCGAGTGTTGCTGATTTCGCCGTTCTTCATCATGCCCACCGTCGGCGCGCTGATCTGGAAGAACCTGATTTTCCACCCGGTCTCGGGGATTCTCGCCGCCGTTTGGAAGTTCTTCGGCGCAGAACCCGTGGACTGGCTGGCGCACTACCCGTTGCTGTCGATCATCATCATTGTGTCGTGGCAGTGGCTGCCGTTCGCCATCCTGCTGCTGATGACCGCCATGCAGTCCCTCGACCAGGAACAAAAGGAAGCCGCACGCCTGGACGGTGCCGGCGCCATCGCGATCTTCTGGCACCTGACCCTGCCGCACCTGGCCCGTCCGATTGCCGTGGTGGTGATGATCGAGACGATCTTCCTGCTCTCGGTGTTCGCTGAAATCTTCACCACCACCAACGGTGGCCCCGGCTACGCCTCGACCAACCTCGCCTACCTGATCTACAACCAGGCGCTGGTGCAGTTCGACGTGGGCATGGCCTCGGCCGGCGGCTTGATTGCCGTGGTCATCGCCAACATCGCGGCGATCATCCTGGTGCGGATGATCGGCAAAAACCTGACTGACAAGCCTTGAGGGCCGCGCCATGACGCTTCAACAATCCCGCCGCCTGCAAAGCCTGTTGCTCGGCACATTGGCCTGGGCCATCGCGATCCTGATCTTCTTCCCGATCTTCTGGATGGTGCTGACCAGCTTCAAGACCGAAATCGACGCGTTCGCCACGCCGCCGCAGTTCATCTTCACGCCGACGCTGGAGAACTACCTGCACATCAACGAGCGCAGCAATTACTTCAGCTATGCGTGGAACTCGGTGCTGATTTCCTTCAGTGCAACGGCGCTGTGCCTACTGATCTCGGTGCCAGCGGCCTACTCCATGGCGTTCTACGAAACCCAGCGCACTAAAGGCACGCTGCTGTGGATGCTGTCCACCAAGATGCTGCCGCCGGTGGGCGTACTGATGCCGATCTACCTGTTGGCCAAGAGCTTTGGCCTGCTGGATACGCGCATTGCGCTGATCATCATCTACACCCTGATCAACCTGCCGATTGTGGTGTGGATGGTTTA
>NZ_CP022960.1:4331582-4348821 GCF_002269425.1 Pseudomonas sp. NS1(2017) | reverse complement strand
TGTGGTGTGGATGGTTTACACCTACTTCAAGGATATCCCCAAGGACATCCTCGAAGCCGCGCGCCTGGATGGCGCGACCCTGTGGCAAGAGATGGTCCGCGTACTGTTGCCGATTGCCAAGGGCGGCCTGGCCTCTACTGTGTTGCTGTCGCTGATTCTGTGCTGGAACGAGGCGTTCTGGTCGCTGAACCTGACCTCCTCCGCCGCCGCGCCGCTGACCGCGTTGATCGCCTCTTACTCCAGCCCCGAAGGCTTGTTCTGGGCCAAATTGTCCGCCGTGTCGACCCTGGCCTGCGCGCCGATCCTGATCTTTGGCTGGATCAGCCAGAAACAGCTGGTGCGCGGTTTGTCCTTCGGCGCCGTCAAATAATAATTCCTAGCGGAGGCTCATCATGGCCAACCTGAAAATCAAGAATCTGCAAAAAGGCTTCGAAGGCTTTTCCATCATCAAGGGCATCGACCTTGAAGTGAACGACAAGGAATTCGTGGTCTTCGTCGGCCCGTCGGGCTGCGGTAAGTCCACCCTGCTGCGCCTGATCGCCGGCCTGGAAGAAGTCAGCGAAGGCACCATCGAACTGGACGGCCGCGACATTACCGAAGTGACCCCGGCCAAGCGCGACCTGGCGATGGTGTTCCAGACCTACGCGCTGTACCCGCACATGAGCGTGCGCAAGAACATGTCGTTTGCCCTGGACCTGGCCGGTGTCGACAAGAAGCTGGTAGAGAGCAAGGTCAGCGAAGCGGCGCGCATCCTGGAACTGGGCCCGCTGCTGGAGCGCAAGCCCAAGCAGTTGTCCGGCGGCCAGCGCCAGCGTGTGGCCATCGGCCGCGCGATTGTGCGTAACCCGAAGATCTTCCTGTTCGACGAACCGCTGTCCAACCTCGACGCCGCCCTGCGCGTGCAGATGCGCCTGGAACTGGCGCGCCTGCATAAAGAGCTGCAAGCGACCATGATCTACGTGACCCACGACCAGGTGGAGGCGATGACCCTGGCCGACAAAGTGGTCGTGCTGAACAGTGGCCGTATCGAGCAGGTCGGCTCGCCGCTGGAGCTGTATCACCAGCCAGCCAACCTGTTTGTGGCGGGTTTCCTCGGCACGCCGAAGATGGGTTTCCTCAAAGGCAAGGTCACCCGTGTTGAAAGCCAAAGCTGCGAAGTGCAGTTGGACGCGGGCACGTTGATCAACCTGCCGCTGAGTGGCGCCACCCTGAGCGTGGGCAGCGCCGTGACCCTGGGCATTCGTCCGGAACACCTGGAAATCGCCTCTCCTGGCCAGACGACTCTGACCGTCACCGCCGACGTCGGCGAGCGCCTGGGCAGCGACACCTTCTGCCACGTCATCACCGCCAACGGCGAGCCGCTGACCATGCGGATCCGTGGCGACATGGCCAGCCAGTACGGCGAAACGCTGCACCTGCACCTGGACCCGGCGCACTGCCATCTGTTCGACACCGACGGTGTTGCCGTGGCCCGCCCACTGCGCGCTGCCGCCTGATTTCGCGAGACTTTGCTGATGAAACTGAATAAACAGAACCTCACCCAGTTGGCACCGCACGTGAAGCTACCCACCTATGCGATTGCCAGCACCACGCAGGGCATCGCCCATATCGGCGTCGGCGGTTTCCATCGCGCGCATCAGGCGTATTACACCGACGCGCTGATGAACACCGGCATCGGCCTGGACTGGAGCATCTGCGGCGTCGGCCTGCGGGCCGAAGACCGCAAGGCCCGCGACGACCTGGCCGGCCAGGACTACTTGTTCACCTTGTATGAGCTGGGCGATACCGACGACACCGAAGTGCGTGTGATCGGCTCGATCAGTGACATGCTGCTGGCCGAAGACGGCGCCCAGGCGCTGATCGACAAACTGGCCGACCCGGCGATCCGTATCGTCTCGCTGACCATCACCGAAGGCGGCTACTGCATCGACGACAGCAACGGCGAGTTCATGGCTCACCTGCCGCAGATCCAACATGATCTGGCGCACCCAAGCACCCCGAAGACCGTGTTCGGCTTTATCTGCGCCGCGCTGACCCAACGCCGCGCCGCCGGCACCCCGGCTTTTACCGTGATGTCCTGCGATAACCTGCCGCATAACGGCGCCGTGACGCGCAAGGCGCTGCTGGCCTTCGCCGCACTGCACAACGCCGAACTGCACGACTGGATCAAGGCCAACGTGAGCTTTCCGAACGCCATGGTCGACCGCATCACGCCAATGACCAGCACCGCGCACCGCCTGCAACTGCATGATGACCACGGTATCGACGATGCCTGGCCAGTGGTGTGTGAACCCTTTGTGCAGTGGGTGCTGGAAGACAAGTTCGTCAACGGTCGCCCGGCCTGGGAAAAGGTCGGTGTGCAGTTCACCGATGACGTCACGCCCTATGAAGAAATGAAAATCGGCCTGCTCAACGGCAGCCACCTGGCACTGACCTACCTGGGGTTTCTCAAGGGTTATCGGTTTGTGCACGAAACCATGAACGACCCGGTATTTGTTGCCTACATGCGCGCCTACATGGACCTGGATGTCACGCCAAACCTGGCGCCGGTGCCAGGCATCGACCTGACGGACTACAAGCAGACGCTGGTGGACCGCTTCTCCAACCAGGCGATTGCCGACCAACTGGAGCGCGTGTGCTCGGATGGCTCGTCGAAGTTTCCCAAGTTCACCGTACCGACCATCAACCGCTTGATTGCCGATGGGCGCGAGACTGAGCGTGCGGCGTTGGTTGTTGCGGCCTGGGCTTTGTATTTGAAGGGCGTGGACGAGAATGGGGTGCGCTACACGATCCCGGATCCGCGTGCGGAATTTTGCCAGGGACTGGTGAGCGATGATGCGCTGATCAGCCGGCGTTTACTGGGTGTGGAAGAGATTTTTGGCAAGGCTATTCCCAATTCGCCTGAGTTTGTGGCAGCGTTCGAGCGGTGCTACAAAAGCCTGCAGGAAGTGGGTGTGAGCAGGACCCTGGAACGGTTACTCGCCAACCTCAACTGAAGGCTCTCGCCATGACCCAGCAAAACCTGTTTCTCGGCATCGACTGCGGCACCCAAGGCACCAAGGCTATCGTGCTCGACGCCACGAGCGGCAAGGTGCTGGGCCTGGGCGCTGCGGCACACACATTGATCAGCGGCGCCAATGGCCGTCGCGAGCAACACACCCTGGAATGGCTGGATGCCTTTACCGAAGCCACCCATCGTGCCTTGCAACAGGCCGGTGTGGACGGCCAGGACATCCTCGGTATCGGCGTTTCCGGCCAGCAGCATGGTTTGGTGCTGCTGGATGAGCAAGGCCAGGTGCTGCGCCCGGCCAAGCTGTGGTGCGACACCGAAACCGCGCCGGAAAACGAAAGGCTCTTGCAACACTTGGGCGGCGAAAGCGGTTCCCTGGAACGCCTCGGCGTGGCGATTGCACCGGGCTACACCGTGTCCAAGCTGCTGTGGACCCGCGAACAACACCCGGACATCTTCGCGCACATCGCGCATATCCTGCTGCCCCACGACTACCTCAATTACTGGCTCACCGGCCGCGCCGTCGCGGAATACGGCGATGCATCGGGCACCGGCTACTTCAACGTGCGCACCCGTGAATGGGATGTGGCGCTGCTCAAGCACATCGATCCGAGCGGTCGTCTAGAGCGGGCGCTGCCACAACTGATTGAAGCCCATCAAAGCGTCGGCACCGTTCTTCCAGCCATTGCCGAACGCCTGGGCATCAACCCCAACGCCATCGTCTCCAGCGGCGGTGGCGACAACATGATGGGCGCCATCGGCACTGGCAACATTGCCCCTGGCGTGATCACCATGAGCCTCGGCTCGTCGGGCACCGTGTATGCCTTTGCCGACCAACCCAGCGTCAGCCCGCAAGCCTCGGTGGCCACCTTCTGTTCATCCAGCGGTGGCTGGCTGCCGTTGATCTGTACCATGAACCTGACCAACGCCACTGGGGTGATCCGCGAGCTGTTCGACCTCGATCTGGTTGCGTTCAACGCCTTGGTCGAGCAAGCACCGATAGGCGCCGACGGCGTGAGCATGCTGCCGTTCCTCAACGGCGAACGCGTGCCTGCCCTGCCCCACGCCACCGGCAGCCTGCACGGGCTGACCATGACCAACCTGACCCGTGCCAACCTGTGCCGCGCGGTGGTCGAAGGCACCACCTTCGGCCTGCGCTACGGTCTGGACCTGCTGCGCCAGACCGGCCTGCAGAGCCAGAGCATCCGCCTGATCGGCGGCGGTTCGAAAAGCCCGGTCTGGCGGCAGATGGTCGCCGATATCATGAACACCGAAGTGGTCTGTACCGAACAAAGTGAAGCCGCCGCCCTGGGCGCGGCGATCCAGGCGGCGTGGAGCCAGTCCGGCGAGTCCCTGGCCAGCCTGTGCGACAAATGCGTGAGCGTCGACCCAACCAGCCGCACGCTGCCGGTCGCGGCCAGTGTCAGCGCGTATCAACACGCCTACGAGCGCTACCAGCAGCTTGTGGCAACCCTTTAAGAGCGAACGACTATGTATCTGGTGTGTGGTGAAGCGCTGTTTGATTTTTTCAGCGAGGAAGATGCCAGCGGGCAGGCGTCCAAGGTCAATTACAAGGCGATTGCCGGCGGTTCGCCGTTCAACGTCGCGGTAGGCTTGCGCCGCCTGGGTATCGAGGCGGGCTTGTTCGGCGGCTTGTCCACCGACTTCCTTGGCCGCCGCTTACTGCAGGTGCTCAAGGATGAGGGCGTCAGCGAGCAGTTCCTGGTGGAATTTGCGGCGCCGACCACTTTGTCGATGGTCGCCGTGGGCGCCAATGGCTCACCGCAGTACAACTTCCGGGGTGAAGGCTGCGCCGACCGATTGCTGGAAGTCAGCCATCTGCCCGAGCTGGGTGATGACATCCGTGGCCTGCATATCGGCTCGTTCTCGCTGGTGGTGCAACCCATCGGCGACACCCTGCTGAGCCTGGTCAAGCGCGAAAGCGGCAAGCGCCTGATCAGCCTCGACCCCAACGTGCGGCTTAACCCGCAGCCGGATATCCAACTGTGGCGCGACCGCGTGGGCGAGTTGGTCAAACACGCCGACCTGATCAAAGTCAGCGACGAAGACCTGCACCTGCTTTATCCCGATCAGTCGCCGGAAAGCGTGTTGCAGGGTTGGCTGCAACACCGTTGCCAGTTGGTGTTCCTGACCCGTGGTGGCGACGGCGCCAGTGTGTTCAGCCGTCAATATGGCCACTGGTCTGCGCCGGCAGTGAAGGTGGTGATGGCGGATACCGTAGGCGCCGGCGATACCTTCCAGGCCGCGTTGATTGCCTGGTTGACCGAGCAGCAGCTTGACTCGGTAGAGGGCCTGCAACAGCTCACGCGGGAACAGGTCGACGCCATGCTGGGCTTTGCCGTTCGCGCCGCTGCATTGACCTGCACCAAGACCGGTCCGGACCTGCCTTACCGCCATCAGGTGAGCTGAACCCGGCAGCAACATGACCAATGTGCCACCACGCAGGCCACGTATTCCGTGGCCTGCGCGCGTTTATATAAACATTGCCATGTAGGAAAACTCTGCTAAACCCCAACAGGAGCAGTAATTACAATAGATGCAGGACAGACCCATGCAAAAGAGCAACGGTTTTTCAACCCGCGCCGTTTTAGCTGTCGGCCTTCTCTCACTGCAGTACACCACATCACAACAATCCTACGCTGCCTGCACACTCACTCCCGGTCCGGGCAACGACACATTTATTTGCGACAGCGGCACCAGTGCCGGCCTGACCGATCTCCTGGGCAATAACAGCCTGACCCTGCCTGCAGGTGGCAGCGGCGTCATCAACGGCAGCGTCATCTTCGGTCCTGGGACGGACGCCGTGCGGATCGATTCCGGCCAGATCAACGGCGCCGTACAGCAAGGCCCCGGCATTGATGACTTCATCATGACTGGCGGGCAAATCCAGTCCCTGGCACAGGGCGACGGCCGTGACATTTTCCGGATGACTGACGGCATCATCGTCGGTGCGTTCGAGGACGGCGACGTGGCGCAGCAGACCGGTGGCACCATCGGTCGGGTCGACATGAAGCTGGATAACAACCTCTACGACATGTCCGGCGGCGCAATCCTCGGCAATCTGGTCACTGCCTTCGGTACCGACACCATCATCGTCTCCGGCGGCAGCATCGGCGGCAATATCAGCACCAGCGGCGGCGACGACAGCATCACCGTCAGTGGCGGCGTGATCAATGGCGAGATCCGCGCCAGCGTCGGCAACGACACGTTCAACTGGCTCAATGGCGGCCAGATCAAATCGGCGGTGCTGATGGGCGATGGCGACGATAGCGCGTTGCTGCGCGGACTCAGCGAAAGCCTGCTGGCTGCTACGCCGTCCATCGACGGCGGCCTGGGCAACGATCAACTGACCTTCGACAGCACGACGTCCAGCACGGCGGCCCGCTATATCGGCTGGGAAACGGTCAATCTCACCAACACTTCGCGCTTCGACCTGGCGGGCGATTTTTTCCTGGGTGACAGCGCAAGCAATACCGGCACCTTCAACATTGACGGCAGCAGTACGCTGGCCGTGACCCAAGGCAGCGTGCGGCCCTATCTCGCCGGCCAACTGGCGACGCTGAACAACGCCGGCAAGATCGACATGACCACCGGCAGCGCCACCGCCAACGATGCGCTGACGGTGCATGGCAACTACGTAGGCAATAACGGCCAGCTGTGGCTGCAGACCGTGCTGGGCGATGAAAACTCTGCGACGGACAAACTGGTGGTGTCCGGTGGCACGCTGAGTGGCCATACCCAATTGGCGGTGAGCAACCTCGGCGGCGTCGGGGGCTTTACCCGCAATAACGGGATCGAGGTGGTGCAGGCGCTCAACGGCGCGGTGAGCAGTACCGATGCCTTCTCGTTGAAGGGCTCGGTCTCGGCCGGGGCCTATGAATACTTGCTGTTCAAGGGCGGCGTGACGGCCGGTACCGAAAACAACTGGTACCTGCGCTCGTCGGTGGTTGCCGTGCAACCGCCGGCGGTGCCACCCGTGCCACCGACACCACCGGTGGTGGTACCCGTACCGCCCATTCCGGCGACACCGCCCGTGGTCGACCCCGACGAGCCGCCAGTGGAACCGCCGACCTCGCAACCCGTCGCACCGATCTCGCCCCCCGCCCCGCCGCCCAGCCAGGTGGCGGCAGGCAACTCGCCGCAATCCGCCGCGAGCAACCCGGCGCTGCCGACGGCCATTGCCGGTGCTGAGCCCATCCCGCTGTACCGCTTGGAAGTGCCGGTGTATTCGGTGGTGGTGCCCGCTGCACAGTTGATGACCCTGCAAGCGCTGGGCACCTTTCATGATCGCCAAGGCGAACAAAGCCTGCTGACCGAAACCGGCACGGTGCCGGCAGGCTGGGGGCGTACCTATGGCAGCGACTTCAACAAGCACTGGTCGGGCACCGTGGCGCCGAGCTTCGACGGTTCGGTGAAGGGCTATCAGGTCGGTCATGACCTGTATGCATCCGAAACCAGCGGCGGGCAGATTCAGCGCTTCGGGCTGTTTATCGGCCAAAGTCGCCTGAACGGGGACGTAAAAGGTTTCTCGATGGGCTGGCAGAACAATCGTTCCGGACGGGTCAAACTCGATGGCGATCACGTCGGTGCCTACTGGACGCTCACTGATCCGACCGGTTGGTATGTGGATCTGGTGGCGATGGGCACGCGCCTGAAGGGCGACAACAAGTCCGAGCGGGGTATAAAGATGGACACCAAAGGCCATGCCCTGGCGCTGTCCGCCGAAGCCGGCTACCCGATTGCCGTTTCCGAGCATTGGGTCGTGGAACCGCAGGCCCAGGTGATCCGCCAGACGATCGACCTGGACAGCCAGAACGACGGTATTTCCAGGGTCTCGTTCGACTCCCAGGAGTACTGGACCGGCCGCCTCGGCGCTCGCCTCAAGGGTCGCTATCTGATGAATAACACACCGGTCGAACCTTATCTGCGGGCCAACGCCTGGCGCACATTCGGTGGCAGCGACACGGTGACTTACGATGATGTGGATCGCATCAAGAGCGATCACAAGTCGTCCACGGCGGATGTGGGTGTCGGCGTGGTTGCGCGGCTGTCGTCTTCGGTGAGCGTCTACTTGGCCGCCGACTACAACACCACCCTGGACAGCAACGCGATGGAGGGTGTCAGCGGCAATGCCGGGGTGCGGATGAGCTGGTAAACATGAAGGTTTTGTCAGCCCGGCAAACATTAATCGATGGTTAATCCCGCGAGTCGAGAGTGAAGCTGTACCCACTTGCGGAGAACCACCATGAAACTGCGCACGTTAATGCTTGGCGGCGCCCTGGCACTGGCAGCAGTGTCAGGCCTGGCCCAGGCTGACGATTCAAACGCCGTCAAAACCGTTCCTTACCAGTACGGCATGCCGATGAATATCGCCAAAGTCTTGGCGATGAACGAAACCCAGACCGATGAATGCAAAGTCATCAAGGCAGATATCAAGTTTTTGGATAAGGCGGGCAAAGTCGAAGACGTGAGCTACCGGAAGATGTCCGAAGCGTGCGATTTCCAGAACTGATTGGCGGGGTTGAACTGCACTGGGCCTGGCAATCACCAGGCCCACAGGTCAAGCTCAAGCATTCTCAGTAAGCTCGCCCTCCTACGCGTTGCAGGACAGGGCTGTGCGCGTGCTTGAGGTCTTCGCGCAACC
The DNA here is from genome assembly GCF_002269425.1 of Pseudomonas sp. NS1(2017). Lineage (NCBI taxonomy): Bacteria > Pseudomonadati > Pseudomonadota > Gammaproteobacteria > Pseudomonadales > Pseudomonadaceae > Pseudomonas > Pseudomonas sp. NS1(2017). Next base: position 4,340,146 of record NZ_CP022960.1, on the reverse strand, counting down.
CGGTGATCAGGTTGCAAATGGCTCGACTGCTGTCGAGTCTGTCCGCGTTGATGCCTTTGACTTCCAAATCCACCCGGTCACGGTCGCGGTCGTCGTAGACCTTGATCGTCAGCGAAGCATCTTCGGCTTTGGTGCATTCGCACCGTTTAGGCAGGAAACTTCCTTCAATAATGCTGCGAAGCTCTAGTTCCGAAAGCATGGTCAACCTCTCCTTTTATGAGACTGCCAACAGAGTGTTGTTATGTATCCGGCGGGCGCTCACCCGCTGCGTCTTGCCGACCCTGGCAGACGCTTACAACACCCAAGCCTACTCGGCAAAACCATCCTTCGTTGTAACCTTTCCTCATAAGCCCAATGGTGCGTTATATAAGCTAAATTGCAGTGTTTGAATCATCGTCGAACCCCTTCGATTAAACGGTTAACCCAGCACTTCGGCGTGCACGGCGCCCTGCGCAGCCACTCTTTCAGCAACATGTCGCAAACTATCGAAGTTGATATTCGCCCCGGAATTGATCGCCACCAGCGTCTTTCCGCGCAGCAGGTGACGGGTGACATACTTGCGAACCCCCGCCACTGCCAACGCACCTGAAGGCTCGGTGATCGAGCGCGTATCGTCGTAGATCAGCTTGATCGCGCTGCACAGTTCGTCGTTGCTGACCGTAATGACGTCATCCACCCACTCCCGGCAAATTTCAAACCCATAGGCGCCTACCTGCGCTACCGCCGTGCCGTCGGCGAACCCGTCGACACTGGGCAGCACCACCCTTTCGCCGGCACGCAGCGCCGCCAACAGACAGCTTGAGCCCTCAGGCTCGACGCCGATGATGCGCACCTCGGGCCGCAGGTATTTGACGTAGGCGGCGATCCCGGCGATCAGGCCACCCCCGCCTACCGGCACAAATATCGCGTCCAGGGCACCTTGCTGCTGGCGCAGGATTTCCATGGCCACAGTGCCTTGGCCGGCAATCACGTCGGGATCGTCGAAGGGCGAGACAAAGGTGCATCCCGAGGTTTCAGCCAGTTGCAGCGCGTGGGCCAAGGCAAAGGGGAAGCTCTCGCCATGCAAGACCGCTTCAGCGCCACGGGAACGCACGCCGAGCACCTTCAACTCCGGCGTGGTGCTGGGCATGACGATCCGCGCCTGGATCCCCAACTCCCTTGCTGCCAGCGCCACGCCCTGGGCATGGTTGCCAGCCGATGCCGTGATCACGCCGCGCGCCTTTTGCTCGTCGCTCAACTGCACCAGTTTGTTGTAGGCGCCACGGATCTTGAAGGAAAAGGTTGGCTGCAAGTCTTCGCGCTTGAGCAGCACCTGGTTGCCCAGCAACGCCGACAACGCCGGTGCAGCCTGCAGAGGCGTGCGCACCGCCAGGTCGTAGACCGGCGCGGCGAGGATCTTTTTTACGTAATGCTCAAGGAGTGCCGAGTCGGCGGTACTGGTGCTCATAGGTGTTTCCTGGCTTTTTGTTCAAGGTCCAGGAGACGGAAAAACAAAACCCGCCTCTAGGGCGGGTTTGGGTACAGCCGTGCGCTATCCCGCCAAATGAGGAATGGCGGTAATAATGCTTGGCTGGCTGCGAAAGGTTTGAAAAGTCATGCCACGAAATTAACCGTCGACGGCTGGACAAGTCAACAAAAGGTTTACTCTGAACATACGAAACGTATACGCTTTGTATATCAACCCAGCACAGTGAACCCCATGGGCATCGTCAAGATCACCGACCAACTGCACGAACAACTGCGCCTGGCCAGCGCTGCGATGGACCGCTCCATCAACGCCCAGGCCGAATTCTGGATCAAGATCGGCCTGCTCGCCGAGCTCAATCCCCACCTGCCCTACAATGAATTGATCAACAAACTGTTGCTGGACAAACCCGACCTGATCCGGGGGCGCAGTTGATGATCAAGACTGCCGCCCAACTGGCCGTGATGCGTGAATCCGGGCGCCTGCTGGCCCAGGTCTTTACCATGCTTGACGGGTTCGTCGCCGTTGGCCGCTCCACCCTGGAGCTGGACGCCGCCGTCGAAGCCTTCATCCGCAACGACCTCAAGGCCCGCCCAGCCAGCCTGGGCCAATACGACTACCCCTTCTCCATCAACACCTCGATCAACGAAGTGGTGTGTCATGGCATGCCCAGCGCCAAGGACATCCTCAAGGACGGCGACATCATCAACATCGACATCACCCTGGAAAAAGGTGGCTTCATTGCCGACTCCAGCAAGATGTACATGATCGGCAGCGTCGCGCCCAAGGCCCAACGCCTGGTCGAGAAAACCTTCGAAGCCATGTGGGCCGGTATCCGCCAGGTCAAGCCCGGCGCACGCCTGGGCGATATCGGCCACGCTATCCAGAGCCACGCGCAAGCCAATGGCTACAGCGTGGTCCGCGAATATTGCGGCCACGGCATTGGCCGACAGATGCATGAAGAACCACAGGTCCTGCACTTTGGCCGTCCCGGAACGGGGTTGGAGCTACGCGAAGGCATGGTGTTTACCGTTGAACCGATGCTCAACCAGGGCAGCTCGAAAGTGCGCAGCCTCAAGGATGGCTGGACGGTGGTCACCAAGGACAACAGCCTGTCGGCGCAGTGGGAACATACCGTGGCGGTGACGGCGGATGGGTTTGAAGTGCTGACGCTGCAACCTTCACCCTTGTAGGAGCTGCCTTGCCGGCGATGGCATCGCTGCGGTTTTCCTGAAACACCGCGTTGCCTGCATCGCCGGCAAGCCAGCTCCTACAAGGATCGGTGTTCACACGACATTCGAGCCGCCGGCTATTCGTTTGAGCCCCAACACCATCAGCCCTCCTCCGAGCCCCATCGCCGCCAGAAACAACGGATACGACACCCACCACGGCGTCCCCGCCGTCATCATGCTGAACTCCGACATGCCGCCGATGCTCGCAATCAGGTTCAGCGGCAGGAACACCACGTTGATCAAGGTGAGCTTGCGCAATAGGTTGTTCATGCTGTTGTTCATCAGGTTGCCACGGGCGTCGATCAGCCCGGAAAACACGTTGGAATAGATCTCCGCTTGTTTGTAGCACTGGTGGTTCTCGATGATCAGATCGTCGATCAGCGCCAGTATCTCCGAACTGAAATGCTCCTTTTCCGCGTGGTTGCGCAACCGCGAAAGCACCGCGCCGTTGCTGTGCAGCGCGTTGATGTAATAGATCAGGCTTTCGCTGAGGCTGAACATCTGCATCAGGTGGTGGTTGCTCATGGATGCATTGAACTGCTGCTGCAATTCCCGCGCGACCAGCTTGATCACCTTGAGGTGGCCCAGGTAGTGGTGGATGTTGTTGAGCAACAGGTCGAGCAGCACATCCAGCGGCGTGTGCAACGGGCGGCGCTTGCCGAGGCCGGTCAGCGGGGTTTCGTCGGTGGCGATCACCAGCAGGCGGCCAGGCGAAAACAGCAGGCCGCAGGACGACACCTCGAACACCAGGTTGCCGCCACCGGAGTAGTTTTCCGGGCGCTTCCAGATCAGGAACAGATTGTCCGGGTGAAACTCGATGCGCGAGACTTCGTCGGGGTCCAGCGCCGAGGCCAGGGCGTGCTCGTCGAGCTTGTGGTGGTCGCGCAGCCACTCGCGCTCGGCCAGGTCAGGGTTGTTGAACAACTGGATTGGGGCATCGTCTCGTTCCCCACTGTGCAGCTTGCCATCGGTCAGTTCGAAACGCTGGATCATCGGCGGGTCACCAGACCTGGCCCTGACGCTTCAACTCCAGGCGCCGCACAAACTCCTCCAGCACCAGCCCATACAGATCGTCCTGCAAATAGGCATCTTCGATACCTGCGTCCAGGTTGGGGTTGTCGTTCACTTCGATCACCACCACCTTGTCGCCGGACTGCTTGAGGTCGACGCCGTAGAGGCCATCGCCGATCAGGTTGGCGGTCTTCACGGCCAGTTCCACCACCGCTTTGGGCGCTTCATGGACCGCCAGGGTGCGGCACTCACCGTTGATGGCCTGGCCGATGGCCTTGTGGTTGTAGATCTGCCAGTGGCCCTTGGACATAAAGTACTGGCAGGCAAAGATCGGCTTGCGATTGAGTACGCCGATACGCCAGTCGTACTCGGTGTAGAAAAACTCCTGGGCCAGCAACAGCACCGAATGTTCGAACAATTCGGCGGTGGCCTTGAGCAAGGCTTCCTGGCTTTCTACCTTGATCACGCCTCGCGAGAAACAGCCGTCGGGGATCTTCAGCACCAGCGGGAACCCCAGGCGCTCGCCGACCCGTTCGAAGTCTTCCGGTCGCTCCTTGTAGAGGATTTCGGTGGCGGGCATGCCCAGTTGGTGACTGTTGAGCAGGTCGGTGAGGTAGACCTTGTTGGTGCAGCGCAGGATTGACGCCGGGTCGTCCATCACCACCAGGCCTTCGCTTTCGGCTTTCTTGGCGAAGCGGTAGGTGTGGTTGTCGACGCTGGTGGTCTCGCGGATCAGCAAGGCGTCGTATTCGGCCAGGCGCGAATAGTCCTTGCGCTCGATCAACTCCACATCGATGCCCAGGCCCTTGCCAACGCGGATGAAATTATCCAGGGCCTTGGCGTTGGACGGCGGCAATTGCTCTTGGGGGTCGTGCAGGATGGCCAGGTCATAACGGGCCAGGCGACGTGAACGCGGCTGGCGCCAGATCTTGCGGCTGAAGTTGTCCAGCGCGTGGGCGAATTGATCTTCCTGATCGTCGCGCAACTTGTGCAGCACGCCCGATTTAACCCCTTCAATATGCCAACCGTTATTTTTTTTAAAATCAACTAACAAGATCGGGCATGGAAAGGCTTCAAACAACTGACGGGCCAAGTCCTGCAACGGCTCTATATTGGTCCGGCCAAAATAAAGTGTCAGGGTAAAGCCTTCGGTATTGCTGTAGAGATGATGACTCAAGGCTTTATCGAGGGTTTTATCCAGGTCATCCAGGGCCAGCCCGTACAGCGACTTCTTCGTCAGTTCGCTGATGGTACGCACCGACGGAATTACCTTATGCCCGCGAGCTTCAGCCAGCAGAGAGCAGTAGTAACCGTGCCCCAGGTACTTGTAGCTGCGGCACAGGTTGATCACCTGTACGCGCTTGCCAGTCTCGTTTTCACGGGTCTGCTCCAGGTATTCCTGGGCGGTGACGATGTCTTCGCTGGGGAAGTAGGAGGCCCAATCTTCCTTGCGCTCCACAATGATCACGACTTGACTATTGCCTTTCGGTGGTGCGGAAAAATAACCTGTATTAGTTATTGTCGCCGCGAGGGTTTGCTCGGATACTTCACGCCAATGACCTTGTACCGCCGACATAATATTTGATCCGCTTTAGAGAACTCGACCTTTTCTATTAAGCACGATCTTTTAGAGAAGTCCCGTTTCGTTACGCAACTTTTACGGCGGTCATATGGCTCTTTGCTTTCGCGTTGCAACCCGCTTGGATGTGCCCGGATTGGTGGCACTGGAACAGCACTGCTTCACCACTGACCGGCTGTCACGGCGCAGTTTCCAGTGGATGGTCAGCCGCGCCCATGGCCAGTTGCTGGTGGCGGACAATGACGGGCAATTGCTCGGTTATGCGCTGGTGTTGTTCCACCGCGGGACCTCGTTGGCGCGTCTGTATTCCATCGCCATTACCGAAGCTGCGCGTGGCATGGGGTTAGGTAAACAGCTGCTGAGCCGCGTTGAAGCTATCGCCGTGGCACGGGGTTGCACCCGCCTACGCCTGGAAGTGCGCACCGACAACCCCGGCGCTCTCAGCCTCTATGAGCGCAACGGTTATCGGCGCTTTGCCCTGATCGACGCCTATTACGAAGACCACACCGCCGCCCTTCGGTTAGAAAAGACCTTGTCTCTTGTAGGAGCGAGCTTGCTCGCGAAGATCGCCCAGACACCGCGTTAAACCAGGAGTCTCGCGTCATCCTTGACGTTTTTCGCGAGCAAGCTCGCTCCTACAGCGGCCTTGGCTTCCAGCTCGCGCACCAGCGGTAACACGCGTTTGCCGAAATACTCGACTTCTTCCTGGAAATGCAGGAACCCCGCCAGCACCAGGTCCACCCCCACCGCCTTGAGCGCGACGATGCGCTCGGCAATCTGCTGGGGCGTGCCGATCAGGTTGGTCTTGAAGCCATCGTTGTACTGCACCAGGTCTTCAAAGCTGGATTTGGCCCAGTTGCCCTCGCCTTCCGGCGATGCCTTGCCCGCTTGCTTCGCTGCATCGCCAAAGGCATTCACCGCCTCCGGGTCGGCCTTGTCGATGATCTCCGCGAGCACGGCGCGGGCTTCTTCCTCGGTGTCGCGGGCGATCACGAAGGCGTTGACGCCGACTTTGACCGAATGGTTGTTCGCCGCCGCTTTCGCGCGAATGTCATCGACCTGGGCCTTGATGCCTTCCGGGGTGTTGCCGTTGGTGAAGTACCAGTCCGACACCCGCGCCGCCATGTCCCGCGCGGCCCGTGAGCTGCCGCCCTGGAACACCTCGGGTTGGCCCAGTGGCTTGGGCTTGAGGGTGTAGTTGTTGAAGCGGTAGAAGTCGCCCTTGAAGGTGAAATCGTCCTGGGTCCAGATGCCTTTGAGGGCGCGGATGAACTCTTCGGAACGGCGATAACGCTCATCGTGCTCCAGCCAGTGTTCGCCGATGGCCTGGAACTCGCCCTTGAACCAGCCGCTGACGATGTTCACGGCGATACGGCCGTTGGTGAGCTGATCGATAGTCGCCAGTTGCTTGGCCGCCAACGCCGGTTGCCAGGGGCCTGGCAGGATCGCGGCGATCACCTTGAGCGTGGTGGTCGCGGCCAGCAGTGCATGGCTGAATGCCACGGATTCATGCTGGTTTTCGGCACCGTAGCCCGCAGTGAAGCGGATCTGGGTGAGGCCGTATTCGAAGCCGGCGGCTTCCGCCAGTTGCGCCAGTTTGCGGTTGTAGTCGATGCCCCAGTGGGTGCGTTGTTCGATCTTGCTGACCACCAACCCACCGCTGACGTTGGGCACCCAGTAGGCAAATTTCACGGCTTGCTGACTCATCTCGCGTTTCCTCGCACAAAGGGGATGTACCAGGGCTTGAGCAGCAAGCGTGCCAGGCCGGGGAAACACCCGGGCCAGGGGCGTTACACGCAATACCGCATGCAGGCGTCGATGTCGCAGAGTGGGCGGGTTTGTCGATCAGCTGTTGCCAGGGCAACAGTGGCTGAACGCTTTAGCCCATGAATACGGGCGCCGATACCCGGCACGGAGTGTGCAATCCCCCTTGCATTGATCACTGCCCAGGAACCTTGCCCATGACCGAACAACACGTCATCAACCCGCTGTCCACCGGTGTCGACTACCCGACACTGGCTGCGCGCTTCCGTCCGATTTTCCAACGCATCGCCGACGGTGCCGTAGAGCGCGAACAATCCCGCACCCTGCCCCATGAACCGATTCAATGGCTCAAGGAAGCGGGCTTTGGCGCGGTGCGCGTGCCGGTGGAATATGGCGGCGGGGGTGCTTCCCTGCCGCAATTGTTCGAACTGCTGATCGAGCTGGCCGAAGCCGACTCCAACGTGCCCCAGGCTTTGCGTGGGCACTTCGCGTTTGCCGAAGATCGTCTGAACGCCCCGCCCAGTGCCGGCCGGGATCTGTGGTTCAAGCGGTTCGTGGACGGCGATATCGTCGGCTGCGCCTGGACCGAGATTGGCAACGTGGCGATCGGCGATGTGGTCACCCAGGTCAGTCCTGATGGCGATGGCTGGAAGCTCAACGGAGAGAAGTTCTACAGCACGGGTAGCATCTTTGCCGACTGGATTGATGTGTACGCCCAGCGCAGCGACACCGGTGGTGATGTGATCGCTGCCACTCGCGCCCGGCAGCCTGGGGTGGTGCACAGCGATGATTGGGACGGCTTTGGCCAGCGCACTACCGGCAGCGGCACATCGCGCTTTACCGACGCGGTGGTGGATGCGGAAAACGTCATCGACTTTGCCAGCCGGTTTAAATACCAGACGGCGTTCTATCAGTTGGTGTTACTTGCCAGTTTGGCGGGGATTGGGCGTGCGGCCTTGCGCGATGTGGCGCATCAGGTGCGCAGCCGTAAGCGCATCTACAGTCATGGCAATGCGGCGCATGTGAGCCAGGATGCGCAGGTTCTACAGGTGGTGGGGGAAGTGGCGGCGCTGGTGTATGCCGCTGAGGCGAGCGCGCTGAGGGCGGCGCTGCCGGCGCAACGGGCGTATGTGGCGCGGTTTGGGGGGGATGATGCTGCTGAGCGTATAGCCAATGTGGCTGCGGAGATTGAGTCGGCTACGGCGCAGGTGGTGGTGTCGGGGTTGATTCAGCGGGCGACCAGTGAGTTGTTTAATGCGCTGGGGGCTTCGGATGTGCGGCAGGGTAAGGCGCTGGATCGGCATTGGCGGAATGCGCGGACGGTGTCGTCGCATAATCCGGTGATTTATAAGGCGCGGATTGTGGGGGATTGGGTGGTTAATGGGGTGGAGCCGCCGTTTGTTTGGCAGATTGGGAATGGGCGGGGTTGAGCCTGGGTTTTTGGGGGCATATCCGTTGCTGCGGTAATGGCTGAAATTGGTTCCGCCCTTACGGCGGCTCACTTTTGAACAGC
>NZ_CP022960.1:4313769-4331482 GCF_002269425.1 Pseudomonas sp. NS1(2017) | reverse complement strand
CCGCCGTAAGGGCGGAACCAATACCCGCCATCACCCAAATAACGGATATGCCCAAAAAATCAAAACGCCAACTTATAACCAATGGCCATCAACATAACCGCCAAGCAAGGCCGCAACACGCCATCGGGCAGTTTGCCCGTCATATGGCTACCCACATAGATCCCCGGCAACGACCCCATCAACAAAAACCCCAACAAATGCCAATCCATATTCCCCATGCTGGCATGCCCCAACCCCGCCACCAACGTCAACGGCACAGCATGCGCAATTTCAGTCCCCACCAACCGCCGCGTCGCCAGAAACGGATACAAAATAAACAACGCCACCGTCCCCAGCGCCCCCGCACCGATGGACGTCAGCGCCACCATGGTGCCGAGGATCGCCCCCGTCACCACCGTCAACACATTCAAATTCCGCGGGCTCATGTGATAGCTGTCACCCGCATGCCGCTGGGCAAACGCCAACAGGCTCTTCTTGAACAGAATCGCCAGGGCCGTCAACAGCAACACCACCCCAAGCGCCTGCTTGATCACCGCATTCATCACACTGGGATCAGTATGCAGGCTGGCCAGGAACCACAAGGTCAACAGCACCGCAGGCACGCTGCCCAGGGTCAGCCAGCCAGTAATGGTCCAATCGATATTCTTGTTCTTGCTGTGCACCAACACCCCACCCGACTTGGTGATGGCGGCATACAACAGGTCAGTGCCCACGGCGGTAGCCGGATTGATGCCAAACCACAACAGGATCGGCGTCATCAACGAGCCCCCGCCCACACCGGTCATGCCCACGATAAAACCAACAATCAGGCCCGCCACCACAAAACCAAAATTACCCACATCCATTCCAGCTACCTGCGGCCTTATAAATTTCTGGCCGCAGGATAGCGATTTTTCTTATAACGACTTATATCAATATGATCTGACTTTATGCCTTTTAACTCAGTCGATGGCAGACGTACGCCTGGGTCTGATACGGAAATGCCACAGTATCGCGCCCCTTAAGTGCCGGATGCGTGTCGATCAGCGCCTGTAGTTGCGCGGTCACAACGGCCTTGGACGCCTCCGGCAGCGCAGCAATAAAGCTCACGGAGAGAAAGCGATCCATGATCACCTCCTGAGGGCTGCCCACATGACTGTAGGGGAAACAGGTCATTTCGGGCTCGGAAAAATACTCGCCCGTGAAGGCTTCACGCCAACGCCCCGTGTGAAACCGCGGCGTATCACCCTCGTATGGGGTAATGATGTCAGTGATGGCGGCGACCCAATCCACTGACTCATCCCGCACATTCCACACCAGGCCCAGTCGGCCGTCAGGCTTGAGCACGCGATGGATTTCCGCCAGCGCGGCCTCGGTCGAAAACCAGTGGAACGCCTGGGCACAGACCACCGCGTCAGCGCTGGCGGCCGGCAGTGGGATGGATTGCGCCGTGCCATTGACCAGGCGTACATCCGGCAGCAGCTTGGTCAACTGCGCGCCCATCGCCGCCACCGGCTCAACGGCAATTAACGTCGGCGCCAGAGTACTGAGCAAGCGGGTGAATTTGCCCGTGCCGGCGCCCAGGTCGATCACGCTGGACTGCGCGTCGATATGCAGTGTGTCGGCGAGCCAGCCGGTGAGCTGCCTTGGATAATCCGGCCGGCCTTGGGCGTAGGTGACCGCCTGGGTCGAGAAACCTTGTTGAGCAGACGTGTGAACACCAGTCATTGCCAATCTCTCCTCGGGTAAAGCGGGGGCACAGTGTGCGCCCTCTCATCTTTATTTTCTAATCGCTGCATCCAATCGCGCAGGCCCTGGGTAGTCCTTTCAGAACCCCCGCTGTTTGACTGAAATGGAGAAGTACCCATGAACGCTAAAGCACTGTTCTGCCTCACCGCCCTGCTCGCTGCCACCCCCGCAGCTTTCGCCCAGACCGGCTTGCCGGACAGCATCAAGGTGCCGGACGGCCATAAGGTGGCGATGGAAACCACCGGCGTCGGCGAAATCACCTACGAATGCCGCGACAAGGCGAACGCCGCCGGCCAGACCGAGTGGACCTTCGTCGGGCCCAAGGCCGTGTTGAATGACCGCAGCGGCAAGCAAGTCGGCACCTACTTCGGCCCGCCAGCCACCTGGCAGGCCAAGGACGGTTCGAAGGTCACCGGCACCCAACTGGCCGTGGCGCCATCCGGTGCGGGCAACCTGCCGTATCAACTGGTCAAGGCCAACCCCGCCGAAGGCAAGGGCGCGATGAGCGGCGTGAGCTACATCCAGCGCGTGGCCCTCAAAGGCGGCGTGGCGCCGAGCAGCGAGTGCACCGCCGCCAACAAAGGCAAGCAGGAAGTGGTGAAGTACCAGGCGGATTACATCTTCTGGGCGGCCAACTGAGCAAACTGAGCTACGCTGCCCCCGAAACTGCCTACATACCTTGTAGGAGCGAGCTTGCTCGCGAAGAACCTGAGAGCGCCACGGACAGCCTGAATGCCCACGTTTTCGTTAACGTTTTTCGCGAGCAAGCACGCTCCTACAGGGGTTCAGCAATTGAGGGGATGGTGATACGTGTTTGATTACGAAGCCTGTCTGCAGGCCTGCGCCCGTGGCGATCAACGCGCCTTGCGCCAGCTCTATGAGCAGGAAAGCAGCCATCTGCTCGGCGTGGCGATGCGCATCGCCAGGGACAAATCCCTGGCCGAAGACATCGTGCATGATGCGTTTATCAAGATCTGGCGCGGCGCCGGCAGTTTTGACCCCAGTCGCGGGTCTGCCCGTGGCTGGGTGTTCAGCGTGACCCGGCACCTGGCGCTCAACGTGGTGCGTAACCATTACCGCGAAGTGCCTTTGGACGACGAACACGAGCAAGTCGCCGCAACCGAAACCTTTGAATTCAGCGCACGCTCGGGACAGATCCACACCTGCCTGGAGCAACTCGACCCGGCCCGTCGCACGTGCATCCTGCATGCCTATGTCGACGGTTTTTCCCACAGCGAAATCGCCCAGAAACTCGACACCCCGCTGGGGACCGTCAAGGCCTGGATCAAACGTAGCCTCGCCGCGCTGCGGGAGTGCATGGCATGAGCAACCCACTGGACGAACTGGCCAGCGAATACGTGCTGGGCACCCTGCCCGGCGAACAACGCGCCGACGTCGAACAACGCCTCAAGCACGATGCCGAGTTACGCGCTGCGGTGGACGCCTGGGAGCAACGCTTGTTGCCACTGACCGCCTTGGCGGAACCCGTACCGCCCTCCTCTGAGCTGTGGCGGCGTATCGAACGTAACATCGCCAGTGCCCGCACGCACTGGTGGGACCTGCTGGCCGTGTGGCGCGGCCTGGCCGGTGCAGGGCTTTTGACCACGCTGGTGCTGGCCGCGCTGTTGCTGACCCGCCCGCCCACTGCCGACCCAAGCTTCGTGGTAGTGCTGGTGGCGCCGCAAAGCCAGGCACCGGGTTGGGTGATCCAGGCCAGTAATGACCAGCAGATTCAACTGATCCCGTTGGGCGTGATGGAAGTGCCGTCCGATAAGGCCCTGCAGTTCTGGACCAAAGGCGACGGCTGGCAAGGGCCGGTATCCCTGGGCCTGGTCAAGCCGGGCCAGACGCTGTCGGTACCGCTGGACAAGCTGCCGCCGCTCACGCAGAACCAACTGTTCGAACTGACCCTGGAAGACCCGCGTGGCTCGCCGACCGGCAAACCCACTGGGCCGATCCAGGCGATCGGCCGCGCGGTCAAGGTGCTCTGATCAGGCGACGGTGGGCAACCACACGCGAAACCGCGCGCCGCCCAGCGGCGAAGCCAATGCCGTCAACGTGCCGCCCTGGGCTTCCAGGGCGCGTCGGCTGATGGCCAGGCCCAGGCCGAAACCGCCGGTGGCGCGGTCGCGGCTGCGGTCCAGGCGGTAGAACGGCTCGAAGATGCGCTCGCGCTGGTCCACAGGGATGCCGATACCGTCGTCGTCCACCCAGATTTCACAGCCCTTGGCGCACACCTTCACACCGACCTGGATGCGCTTGTCGCAGTAACGCGTGGCGTTGCGCAGCAGGTTCTGCAACGCGCGGGCGGTGAGGCGTGGGTCGAGGCTGAAGCGCTCCACGGTGCAGTCGAGCGCCACGTCGATGACAATTTCGGGGTTTTCCAGTTCGTCATCGACGCTGCCAAGCACGCTGTCGATGAACTCATCAAGCACCACCTCGACCCGCTCCGGCAACTGCGCCGGGTTTTGCAGGCGGCTGTAGGACAGCAACTCCAGCACCAGCTCATCCAGCTCGCGGATATGCGCCACCAGGCTTTGCAGGCGTTCGCGACTGGCTTCGGGCAAGTCTTCGGACAATGCCAGGGCCAGGCCGAAATCCAGGCGCGTGAGTGGCGTGCGCAGTTCATGGGACACCGCATTGAGCAGGTCACGTTGCTGATTGAGCAGGTGTTCGATGTCATCGGCCATCGTGTCGAACACCGTGGCCAGGCTGCCGATGTTGGAGCTGGGTGGGATGTGCGTGCGCTCGCTCAGATTGCCCCGGCCCAATTGGGCTGCGGTACTTTTCAGGCGTTCCAGGTCACGCCAGTGGGGGCGCAGCCAGACCAGGAGGCAGGCCAGCAGCGCGGCGACGATTAACACATTGATCGCCCAATACAGCACGTTCATGTCCAGTGGATCGGGCGGTATGGTCAGCTTGACCGTGAACTGCTCGTTGATCGGCGAGCTGATTTCGGTCATCCAGCCCCACTCCCCCAGGCGCACGACCGACTTGCCCTGCTCCAGCAGTTGCTCTTCCGCCGGGGTGTAGCTGGCGTCCTGGCGCAGCAGCAATTGCACTTTCAGCGGTGCAAAGTCGCGGCCCAGTTGCTCGGTCACCTGTGACCAGCGCTCCACCGGCGCCCGCAGGTATTGCTTGACGATCAGCTTCTGCTGGCCGCGGGTCTGTTCGATGTTGTAGTTCATGTAGCGGTGTTCGAACAGCTGGATCACTAGCGAGGGAATCAGGTAGATCGCCAGGCTGTAGGTGACGATGGTGATCAGGTAGAGGCGCAGCAGTACTCGGAACATGGCTCAGCATTCCCACTCGGAACGACTGAACAGGTAGCCCTTGCCCCACACGGTCTTGATCTTGCGCGCTTCACCGGCATTGTCGTCGAACTTGCGGCGCAGCTTGGAGATGGCCACGTCCACCGAACGGTCGGTGCCGTTGAACTCGATACCGCGCAGGCGCTGCAGGATCTGGTCGCGACTCAGCACCTCTCCCGCATGCCGCGCCAGCACCACCAGCAGGTTGTATTCGCCGCTGGACAACTCCACCGGCTGCTCGCGCCAGGTCACCGTGCGCTCCGACAGGTCGATGCACAGATTGCCCATGATGATCTGGTCATTGGCCACCTGGGGTTCGGACAGGCTGCTGCGCCGCAACAACGTGCGCACCCGCGCCAGCAACACCCGTGGCTCGCACGGTTTGGTCACGTAGTCGTCGGCGCCCATTTCCAGGCCCAGCACCTGATCGTGGCTGTCATCGCGGGCGGTGAGCATCAGGATCGGCAGCCCGGCCGAGTCGGCGCGAAGCAGGCGGCACACCTGCAGGCCGTCGAGGCCCGGCAGCATCAGGTCGAGGATCACCAGGTCCGGCGGGTTCAAGCGCGCGCGTTCACGGACGTGGTCGCCACGGCTGAGCACGCTGACGTGGTAGCCATTGCGCTCCAGGTAGCTGGCAATCAGCTCGGAGAGTGCGGCGTCGTCTTCCACCAAGAGGATGTTGGGCATGGTGTTTCCAAATAATGCGGTTTGTTGGTGTGGTGCAGGATTGTGCAAGGATATACGCCCCCGGCGCCCCGCGCGCCGCACCTTACATTTCTTCACAGACGAGCTACACAGCTTCACAGCACCACGGCGCAGGTGACTTTAGGATGCGCCAGTCAATATTGGGATAAGAGCATGTCGAAGAATCTGTTTGCGCCATTTTGCCTGCTGGCCCTCACCCTGGCCCTGAGCGCATGTGGCGACTCCGCCGCCGAAGCGCCGGAAATGCCCCTGGTCAAAGTGCGCGTCGAAACCCTTGAAGCAAAGCCCCTGGCCATTACCAGCGAATTGAGCGGGCGCATTGCCGCGCCGCGCATTGCCGAAGTGCGTGCCCGCGTCGCCGGCGTGGTGATGCAACGGGTGTTCAAGGAAGGCCATGACGTGAAACAGGGCGACGTGCTGTTTCGCATCGACCCCGCGCCATTCAAGGCCGACCTCGACAGCGCCCAGGCCAACCTGAGCAAAGCCGAGGCCGATGCCTTCAAGGCGCGCCTGCAGGAACAGCGCTACAGCCAACTGGTGGAAGGCAATGCCATCAGCGGCCAGGACTACGATAACGCCCGCGCCGCCGTGCGCCAGACCAACGCCGAAGTCGCCGCCAACAAGGCCGCTGTCGAACGCGCCCGTTTGAACCTGGGCTACGCCACCGTGACTGCGCCGATTTCCGGGCGCATTGGTCGCGCACTGGTCACCGAAGGCGCCTTGGTCGGCCAGAACGAGGCCACGCCGCTGGCGCTTATCCAGCAACTGGACCCGATCCACGCCGACTTGACCCAGTCCACCCGCGAGCTGAATGACCTGCGCCGCGCCTTCCGTGCCGGCAGCTTGAAGCAGGTCGGCCAGGACCAGGCCAAGGCCACGTTGATCGAGGACGACGGCAGCCTTTACCCATTGCCGGGCAAGTTGCTGTTCGCCGAGATCAGCGTCGACCCGGGCACCGGGCAGATCATCCTGCGCAGCGAGTTCCCCAACCCGGACCTCGACTTGCTGCCCGGCAGCTTCGTGCGTGTGCGCCTGGAACAGGCTGTCGACAAACAAGGCATCAGTGTGCCGCAACGCGCGATCACCCGTGACAGCGCGGGTATCCCGATGGTGTTGTTGCTGGACGCCGAGCAGACCGTGAGCCAGCAGCCGGTGGAACTGGGGGCGGTGATCAATGACCGCTGGATCGTCAGCAGCGGCCTCAAGCCCGGTGACCGCATCATCGTCGAAGGCCTGCAACACGCGCGCCCCGGTGAAAAAGTTGAAGTGGACGACAGCCCGCTCGTAAAGGAATAACCCGCCATGCCGCAGTTCTTTATTGACCGCCCGATCTTCGCCTGGGTGGTCGCCCTGTTTATCCTGCTGGCCGGTCTGCTGGCAATCCCGCAACTGCCGGTGGCGCAGTACCCCAACGTGGCGCCGCCGAAAGTCGAGATCTACGCGGTGTACCCCGGTGCGTCGGCGCAGACCCTGGATGAAAGCGTGGTGAGCCTGATCGAGCAGGAGCTCAACGGCGCCGATCACCTGCTGTATTTCGAGTCCCAGAGCAGCCTCGGTTCGGCCACCATCACCGCCACCTTCCAGCCCGGCACCAACCCGGAAATGGCCCAGGTGGACGTGCAGAACCGCCTCAAAGCGGTCGAGCCGCGCCTGCCGCAAGCGGTGACCCAGCAAGGCTTGCAGGTGGAAAAAGTCTCCGCCGGCTTCCTGCTGCTGGTGACCCTCACGTCCAACGACGGCAAGCTCGATGACGTGGCGCTGAGTGATTACCTGGCGCGCAACGTGATGAACGAACTCAAGCGCCTCGACGGTGTGGGCAAGGCCCAGCTGTATGGCGCCGAGCGCGCCATGCGCATCTGGATCGACCCGCAGAAATTGATCGGCTTCAACCTGACGCCGGCCGACGTGAACGCCGCGATCAGCGCGCAGAACGCCCAGGTCTCGGCGGGCAGCATCGGTGATTTGCCGGGCACCAACACCCAGGAAATCACCGCCGCGATCCTGGTCAAGGGCCAGCTTTCAACGCCAGCCGAATTTGCCGACATCGTGCTCAAGGCCAACCCCGACGGCTCGACCGTGCGCATCGGCGATGTGGCGCGGGTGGAGGTCGGCAGCCAGGAATACCAGTTCTCCACTCGCCTGAACGGCAAGCCGTCCACCGCCGTCAGCGTGCAGTTGTCGCCCGGCGCCAATGCGCTGAGCACCGCGACGTTGGTGCGAGCAAAGATGGACGAGTTGTCGCGCTACTTCCCGGCCAACGTGGAATACAAGATCCCGTACGACACCTCGCCGTTCGTCAAGGTCTCGATCACCAAGGTGGTCTACACCCTGCTCGAAGCGATGGCGCTGGTGTTTGCGGTGATGTTCCTGTTCCTGCAGAACGTGCGCTACACCTTGATCCCGACCCTGGTGGTGCCAATTGCCCTGATGGGCACCTTCGCCACCATGCTGTTGCTGGGCTTCTCGATCAACGTATTGACTATGTTCGGCATGGTGCTGGCCATCGGCATCCTGGTGGACGACGCCATTGTGGTGGTGGAGAACGTCGAACGCATCATGGCCACCGAAGGACTGTCGCCCAAGGAGGCGACGAAAAAGGCCATGGGCCAGATCACCGGGGCCATCATCGGCATCACCCTGGTGCTGGTGGCGGTGTTCCTGCCGATGGCGTTCATGGCAGGTTCCGTGGGCGTGATCTACCAGCAGTTCTCGTTGTCGATGGCCACCTCGATCCTGTTCTCGGCGTTCCTCGCCCTGACCTTGACCCCGGCCCTGTGCGCCACCTTGCTCAAGCCGATCGCCAAGGGTGAGCACCATGCCAAGGGCGGCTTCTTCGGCTGGTTCAACCAGCGCTTTGAAAACCTCACCGACCGTTATGAAGGCTGGGTGGCGTATGCCCTCAAGCGCAGCGGCCGTTACCTGCTGATCTACCTGGTACTGCTGGTGGGCCTGGGCTGGATGTTCAGCCGCCTGCCCTCCTCCTTCCTGCCGGTGGAAGACCAGGGCTACACCATCACCGACATCCAGTTGCCACCGGGTGCGAGCAAGAACCGCACGGTGCACGTGGCCGAGCAGATCGAAGCACATAACGCCGAGGAACCTGGGGTGGGTGACACCACCATGATCATGGGCTTCAGCTTCTCCGGTTCGGGGCAGAACGCCGCGCTGGCGTTTACCACGCTCAAGGATTGGTCCGAGCGCAGCAGCGATGATTCGGCCTCGTCGATTGCCGACCGCGCCAACATGGCCTTCAGCGAGCTCAAGGACGCGGTTGCCTACGCGATCCTGCCGCCGCCGGTAGACGGCCTGGGCACGTCCAGCGGCTTCGAGTTCCGCCTGCAAGACCGGGGTGGCGTGGGCCATGCCGCACTGATGGCGGCACGTACCGAGCTGCTGGCCGCCGCTGAGAAAAGCCCGATCCTGGCCAACGTGCGCGAAAGCGCCCTGGCCGAAGCACCGCAAGTGCAACTGGAAGTGGACCGCAAGCAGGCCAACGCGCTGGGTGTGTCCTTTGCGGACGTGGGCAACGTGCTGTCCTCGGCCATCGGCTCGGCCTATATCAACGACTTCCCCAACCAAGGCCGCATGCAGCGGGTGGTGGTGCAGGCCGAAGGCGACCAGCGCAGCCAGGTCGCGGACCTGATGAAAATCAACGTGCGCAACAACGCCGGCAAGATGGTGCCGCTGTCGTCCTTTGTCGAAGCCAAATGGACCCAGGGCCCGACCCAGCTGACGCGCTATAACGGCTACCCGGCCATCGCAATTTCCGGCGAAGCGGCACCGGGACACAGCACTGGTGAGGCAATGGACGAGATCCAGCGCCTGGTCAGCCAGTTGCCGGCAGGTTTGGGCCAGGAATGGACCGGCTTGTCGCTGCAGGAACGCTTGTCCGGTTCCCAGGCGCCGTTGCTGCTGGGCTTGTCGCTGCTGATTGTGTTCCTGTGCCTGGCGGCGCTGTATGAAAGCTGGTCGATCCCGACCTCGGTGTTGCTGGTGGTGCCGCTCGGTGTACTCGGCGCGGTCCTCGCGGTGGGCTTACGTGGCATGCCCAACGATGTGTTCTTCAAGGTCGGCCTGATCACCATCATCGGCCTGTCGGCGAAGAACGCGATCCTGATCATCGAGTTCGCCAAGGACCTGTATGACCAAGGTGAAGACCTGGTCACCGCCACCTTGAAAGCCGCGCGCTTGCGCCTGCGGCCGATCATCATGACGTCCCTGGCGTTCATCCTCGGCGTGGTGCCGTTGGCGATTGCCACCGGTGCCAGCTCGGCCAGCCAGCAGGCGATTGGTACGGGGGTGATTGGCGGGATGATCACGGCGACGCTGGCGGTGGTGTTTGTGCCGGTGTTCTTTGTGGTAGTCATGAAGCTAGTGCGCAAGCGCCACAAGACCGGGTGATGCTATGGTGCTCACAACCGCCTGCGTTGTGAGCACCTATGTCGTTTCTAGCCCGTACCCACCCTCGCCTCTCCGCCGCCGCCGTGTTCGGGGTTGCCGTGGGCATCCTGGTGCCGGCCGACACCGTCGTCAGCAAAATCCTCATCGGATGGAACGCCGGCGTCTGGACCTATCTGGTGCTGATGCTGTGGCTGACCCGCCGCGCCAAGGCCGAGGACGTCAAACGCATCGCCGAGGTCGAAGACGAAAACGCCGGCCTGGTGCTGTTCACGGTGTGCATCGCGGCCATTGCCAGTTTGGCGACCATCACCTTCGAACTGGTGGGCAGCAAAGACCTGGCCACCTCGGAACGTCTGCTGCACTACGGTTTCACCGGGCTGACAGTGATCGGATCGTGGTTGCTGATCGGAGTGATCTTCAGCGTGCATTACGCGCGCCTGTATTACACCTGGGACGGCAAGGAGCCGGCGTTGCGCTTTGCCGAGGGCCTGACCACCCCCAATTACTGGGACTTCCTGTACTTTTCCTTCACCATTGGCGTGGCGGTGCAGACCTCCGACGTGGGCGTCGCCACCCGTGGCATGCGCAAGGTGGTGCTGGGGCAATCGTTGATCGGGTTTCTGTTCAACACCGCGATTCTGGGGTTCTCGATCAATATCGCCGCCGGGCTGTTTGGTTGACGCTGCACAAACCTTCTAGACGCCCAACACACGCTGGGCGCTAATAGCCTCACTTATTCCGCCTCGGTGTTTTATGGCCGCGCACAATTGGATCGACCTGTCCCAGGACGCCGATACCGGCATCGAGACCCTGCGCGCGCATTTTGAAGGCCACGCCTACGACCCTCACTGGCACGACAGCTACCTGATCGGCGTCACCGAACAAGGCGTGCAGCAATTCAACTGTCGCCGCACTCGCCACAACAGCGTGCCGGGCCAGGTGTTTCTGGTGGAGCCCGGCGAGCTGCACGACGGCGACGCGCCCACCGCAGACGGCTTCACCTACCACATGCTCTACCTCGACCCGCAGTGGTTGGCGCGGGAAGTCAGCGCCGTGTTCGAAGAAGCGCCGCTGGACAGCCAGTTGAGTTTCGCCAGCACCCTGACCAACGACTCACGCCTGGCCCTGGCCACCAGCCAAGCCTTCCAGACCTTGCACAGCGGCGAACTGCGCATCGTGCGCCAGCGCGCCATGGACCAATTGCTGGAGCGCCTCACCGGCCAACTCTATTGGCGCACTCGCTACCGCGACGACCCGCGATTGCCCTTGGTGGCGCACAAGGCACGGGAATACCTGCATGCCCACTTGCACATTGATGTGGGCATGGACGAACTGGCGCTCGCGTGTGGCGTCGACCGCTTCCGCCTGACCCGTGCGTTCAAGAGCGCGTTTGGCCTGCCCCCTCACGCCTATCTGGTACAACTGCGTCTGGCCCGCGCCCGTCATTTGCTGACCAGGGGCGAACAACCGGCGGACGTCGCGATTGCCCTGGGCTTTGCCGACCAGAGCCACTTGGGGCGTTGGTTCGTGCGCGCCTACGGCCTCACGCCCGCCGCGTACCGCAAGCGCTGCTCAAATCTTCCAGACAGGTAGCAACCGGGCTTGTGAAGATCGACTCCATCGATTGGTTTATTGGAGTCTGCCGTCATGTTGCCGTTTATGTTGTTCGCCTTTGTGGCGTCGATCACCCCCGGCCCCACCAACATCCTGGTGCTGAGTAACAGCGCACGCCACGGCTTCAAGGCAGCCTTGCCGATCATTCTCGGTGCCTGCGCAGGTGCTGCGGGCCTGGTGTTGGTGGTGGGCAGCGGGTTTGGCCAGTCGTTGGTGCATGTGCCCAAGGTGCAAATGGCCATGCAATGGATCGGCATCGCCTGGTTGAGTTGCCTGGCCTGGCAAATCTTCAGCGCGCCCGCACAAGCCATCGACGTGCAAGCCAGCGAAAAGCCCCTTGGCCTGATCGGTGCTGCCGGCCTGCAGTTGATCAACCCGAAAACCTGGATGATGGCCCTGGCGGTGGTCAGCGTATTTGCCGGCAACGGTGCTGAGCGCCAGAGCCACGTGGTACAGCTGTCCCTGGTATTTTTCCTGATATCACTGCCCTGCCTGGGCACGTGGGCGCTGCTGGGCGTAGGGTCGGCACGGCTGCTTCGTTCGGCGAGGGCGATGCAGCGCTTCAACCGGGGCATGGCACTGTTGCTGCTGGTGGCGACCTGGCTGAGTGTGGTGATTTGACGCACCGGCCATCTGACTTTGTCCTACAACTGCTTGACGACTTTCCTCATTTGATGGTTTCCTGAAACCGGTTTCAGTCATTCCAATAAAAACAGAAGGTCGATGACCGTGAACAACTTTTCTGCCGCCCAGCGCAACCGTGTGACCATGCTTGATGTGGCCGAGCGCGCCGGTGTGTCCAAGGCCAGCGTGTCGCGTTTTATCGGCGACGACCGCGCCCTGCTCTCCGATGCCATTGCCTTGCGCATCGAGCAAGCCATCGAACAACTCGGCTACCGCCCCAACCAGATGGCCCGTGGCCTCAAGCGTGGCCGCACGCGACTGATCGGCATGCTGGTGGCCGATATCCGCAACCCCTATTCCATTGCCGTGATGCACGGCGTCGAAACCGCCTGTCGCCAGCACGGCTACAGCCTGGTGGTGTGCAACACCGACCGCGATGACGAGCAAGAGCGCCAGCACCTGGCGGCCCTGCGTTCGTACAACATCGAAGGGTTGATCGTGAACACCCTCGGCCATCACCTCGACCAACTGCTGGAACTGCAACGGGAAATGCCCCTGGTGCTGGTGGACCGCAAGGTCGAGCCGCTGCACAGCGACCTGGTGGGGTTGGATAACCCTGCAGCCGTGCGCATGGCGGTGGAGCACCTGGAGCAGCAGGGTTATCGCGATGTGCTGATGGTGAGTGAAGCCACCGATGGCACCAGTTCGCGCTTGGAGCGCCTGAACAGTTTCAAGGCTGAAATCGCTAGCCGCCCGGCATTGACCGGCGCTGTGTTGGAGTTGGATGAAACCCTGCAAAAACACTTGCAGACCTTTCTCGCGAAACCTGGCCCCAAGGCGCTGTTCTGCGCCAACGGTGTCGCGGCGTTGGCCTGTGCCCGCGCACTGAAAAACCTGGGTTGCAACCTGTTTGATGACATCGGCCTGATCGCCCTGGATGACCTGGAGTGGTATCCGCTGGTAGGCACGGGCATCACCGCCCTCGCCCAGCCCACCGAAGCCATCGGCGCCAGCGCATTCGACTGCCTGCTCAAGCGCCTGCGCGGCGATACCGAACCGACACGCACCCTGGACTTCCTGCCCCAACTGATCATCCGAGGCTCCACAACCCCTTGTAGGAGCGAGCTTGCTCGCGAAAAACACCAACGATAACGCAGCGATCCTGATTTAACGCGGCGCTCTCAGGTTTTTCGCGAGCAAGCTCGCTCCTACAGGAAAGTGTTTTTTTCAAAAAAAATGAAACCGGTTTCAGAGGTAAACAACAATGCATAAATACCCCGTCTCCATCAGCCTTTCCAGCTACGGTGCCGACTTGGTACGCCAGCAGGGCCAGCTTAGTTTCGTCGAGGTCCTCGCCGCCGCCGGTGCGCAGCGCATCGAATGGCGCGAAGAACTTTTAACCGACGAACAGCCCACCGAACTGGCCCAGGCCGCGGCGCAACAGGACCTGGAGTCGGTGTTCTCATCGCCCCTGGAACTGTGGGTCGCCGGCCGCGCCCAAGCGAATGCCGAACTCGCCGCCACCCTGGATCGCGCGCAGGCGTTTGGCTCACGCTGGCTGAAAGTCTCCCTCGGCTACTTCACCGACACCAATGACCTGGAAAGCCTGCACGCCCTGCTCAACCGTCACTCGGTTCAGTTGCTGGTAGAGAACGACCAGACCCTTCACGGCGGCCGCATCGAACCCCTGCAGCGCTTTTTCACCGAAGTGGAACGCCTGGGCCTGCCGGTAAAGATGACCTTCGACATCGGCAACTGGCAGTGGCAAGACCAATCCGCCCTCACCGCTGCGCGTCTGCTGGGCCGGCATGTGGATTACCTGCACTGCAAGGCGGTGGCGCGGCGTGCCGACGGCAAGCTGGTCGCCCTGCCGCCTGGCGCCACCGACCTGCATCTGTGGGAACAACTGCTCAAGCACATGACTCCAGGTATTAGCCGGGCCGTGGAGTTCCCGCTGCAAGGCGATGACCTGGTCGCGGTCACTGCGCAGCAGGTCGCCACCCTCACCCTGCTGGGCCAACCTCGTGCGGAGCATGCTCATGTCTGAGATCGATATCCTCTCGTTTGGTGAAACCATGGCAATGTTTGTCGCCGAGCAAACGGGTGATCTGGCCCAGGTGGCTCAGTTCCATAAACGGATCGCGGGTGCCGACAGCAATGTCGCCATCGGCCTGTCGCGCCTGGGTTTCAACGTCGCCTGGCTGAGCCGCGTAGGCAATGATTCGCTCGGGCGCTTTGTGGTCGACACCTTGACCCAGGAGGGCCTGGATTGCCGGCATGTGGCGATTGATCCGGCACACCCCACCGGTTTTCAATTCAAGTCTCGTGAAGAAGCGGGCGATGATCCCCAGGTGGAGTACTTCCGCAAGGGGTCGGCGGCCAGTCAGTTGTCTATCGCCGCCATCAGCCCTGCCCTGCTGCAAGCCCGCCATCTGCATGCCACCGGCATTCCGCCCGCATTGTCCGAGGCGACGCGCGAGTTGTCCGTCGAGTTGATGACACAGATGCGCAAGGCCGGGCGCAGCGTGTCGTTCGACCCTAACCTGCGCCCGTCTTTGTGGACAAACCAACAGACGATGATCCGTGAAATCAACGCGCTCGCGAGCTTGGCCGACTGGGTCTTGCCGGGCCTGGGCGAAGGTCGCCTGCTCACCGGTTTCGATGACCCGGCCGACATCGCCGCGTTCTACCTCGACCAGGGCGCCGAAGCCGTGGCAATCAAGCTCGGCCCGGATGGCGCCTACTACCGCACCCAGATGGACCAGGGCTTTGTCGCCGCCGTGCGGGTGGAAAAAGTCGTGGATACGGTCGGCGCCGGCGACGGTTTTGCCGTGGGCATGATCAGCGCCCTGCTGGAAAACCTCAGCTTCCCCGAGGCAGTACAGCGCGGCAACTGGATCGGCAGTCGCGCCGTGCAAAGCCGTGGCGATATGGAAGGCCTGCCCGCCCGTTCAGAGTTACCGATTCGATCCGTCGCTTGACCCATTACGACCTGTTGCCACAACTACAACAAGCTCAGGAGCAGCCCCATGGACACCGTGAAACTCGCCACCCGCCGTTGGTGGTACATCATGCCCATCGTTTTTATCACCTACAGCCTGGCCTACCTGGACCGCGCCAACTACGGCTTCGCCGCCGCCTCCGGGATGGCCGAGGACCTGATGATCACCCCCGGCATGTCGTCATTGCTGGGCGCACTGTTTTTCCTTGGCTACTTTTTCTTCCAGGTGCCGGGGGCGATCTACGCGCAAAAGCGCAGCGTCAAGAAGCTGATCTTCGTCAGCCTGATCCTGTGGGGCGGCCTGGCCACCCTCACCGGCGTGGTGTCCAACGCCTACATGCTGATCGTGATTCGCTTCATGCTCGGCGTGGTCGAAGCCGCCGTGATGCCGGCGATGCTGGTGTACCTGTGCCACTGGTTCACCCGTGCCGAACGCTCGCGCGCCAATACCTTCCTGATCCTCGGCAACCCGGTGACCATGCTGTGGATGTCCGTAGTGTCGGGCTATCTGGTGCAGCATTTCAGCTGGCGCTGGATGTTTATCATCGAAGGCCTGCCTGCGGTGCTGTGGGCGTTTATCTGGTGGAAGCTGGCCGATGAGCGTCCAAAGGATGCCAAGTGGCTGAGCGACTCTGAGAAACAGGACCTGGAAACCGCGCTGGCCGCCGAGCAGGTGGGGATCAAGGCGGTGAAGAACTACGCCGAGGCGTTCCGCTCGCCCAAGGTGATCATCCTGGCCCTGCAATTCTTCTGCTGGAGCATTGGCGTGTACGGCTTTGTGCTGTGGCTGCCGTCGATCCTCAAGCAAGGTTTGCAGATGGACATGGTCGAGGCCGGCTGGTTGTCGGCGCTGCCTTATTTGGCGGCGGTGATTGGCATGCTGGTGGTGTCCTGGGGCTCGGACAAGCTGCAAAAGCGCAAGCGTTTCGTGTGGCCGCCGCTGCTGATTGCCTCGATTGCTTTCTACGCGTCCTACGTGCTCGGCGCCGAACACTTCTGGTGGTCCTACACCTTGCTGGTGATTGCCGGGGCCTGCATGTACGCGCCCTACGGCCCGTTTTTCGCGATTGTCCCGGAGATCCTGCCGGCCAATGTCGCCGGGGGCGCCATGGCGCTGATCAACAGCATGGGGGCCCTGGGTTCATTCGGCGGTTCGTACCTGGTGGGCTATCTCAATAGCAGCACCGGTTCGCCCGGCGCTTCGTACCTGCTGATGAGCGGCGCGTTGCTGCTGTCGGTGGTACTGACGATTTTTCTCAAGCCCGGCGCGAGTGACCGCACGCCGGCGCCCAACCTGGAATTGAAGGTAAAGACCGCATGAAAAAGTCTGTCGTGTTGTACAAAAAACTCTCCGCGCCGCTGATGGCCCGCCTGCATGAACAGGCCGAGGTAACGCTGATCGAAGCGCTGGATGACACCGGCCTGGCCAAGCTGTGCGACGCCCTGCCCGGCGCCCACGGCCTGCTGGGCGCCAGCCTGCGTCTGGACGCCAAACTGCTCGACCTGGCGCCGCAGCTGGAGGCCGTGGCCAGCGTTTCGGTCGGCGTCGACAACTACGACATCGACTACCTGACCGCGCGCGGCATCCTGCTCAGCAACACCCCCGACGTGCTCACCGAAACCACCGCCGACACCGGTTTTGCGCTGATCCTCGCCACCGCCCGGCGAGTGGTCGAGCTGGCCGACATGGTGCGCGCCGGTCAATGGAACAAAAACATCGGCCCGGCGCATTTCGGCAGTGATGTGCATGGCAAGACCCTGGGCATCATCGGCATGGGCCGCATCGGTGAAGCCTTGGCCCAGCGTGGGCATTTTGGTTTTGGTATGCCGGTGATCTACCACAGCCATTCGCCCAAGCCGGCGGTGGAGGCGCGTTTCGGTGCGCAATACCGCAGCCTGAACGACTTGCTGCAACAGGCCGATTTTGTCTGCCTGACCCTGCCACTTACCGCCGAAACCGAGAAGTTGATTGGCGCAGAGCAATTTGCGCTGATGGGCCCGGAGACGATCTTCATCAACATTTCGCGAGGCAAAGTGGTGGATGAAGCGGCTCTGGTGGAGGCGCTGCAACAGCGCACCATTCGGGCGGCGGGGTTGGATGTGTTTGAGAAGGAGCCGCTGGATCACGGCTCGCCGTTGTTGCGCTTGAACAATGTGGTGGCCACGCCGCATATCGGCTCGGCCACCCATGAGACGCGGGAGGCCATGGCCAAGTGTGCGGTGGATAATCTGTTACAGGCGTTGGCCGGTGAGCGGCCGAAGAACCTGGTCAACGCCAACGCCTGGAACCGCTGACCCTGTAGGAGCCGGCTTGCCGGCGATGGCGTCC
>NZ_CP022960.1:4259129-4313669 GCF_002269425.1 Pseudomonas sp. NS1(2017) | reverse complement strand
AAGGGCCTCATCGCCGGCAAGCCGGCTCCTACAGATCAGGGTAACAGGGTCAGATAACGAAACGCGCCACCATCCCATTCAAGTCCACCGCCAGGCGCGACAGTTCATGGCTGGCCGCACTGGTCTGGTTGGCACCGGCCGCCGACTGGGTCGCCAGGTCGCGGATGTTCACCAGGTTGCGGTCGACTTCGCGGGACACCTGAGCCTGCTCTTCCGAAGCGCTGGCGATCACCAGGTTGCGTTCATTGATCAGGCTGATGGATTGGGTGATCTGCTCCAAGGCCACACCGGCGGCGCGGGCCATTTCCAGGGTGTCCTGGGTACGCTGGTTGCTTTGCTGCATCGATTGCACGGCTTCACCGGTGCCGTTCTGGATGCCGGCGACCATTTTCTCGATTTCCTGGGTCGACTGCGCGGTGCGATGGGCCAGCGCGCGCACCTCGTCGGCCACCACGGCAAAGCCACGCCCGGCTTCACCGGCACGGGCCGCTTCAATGGCGGCGTTGAGCGCCAGCAGGTTGGTCTGCTCGGCAATCGCGCGGATCACGTCCAGCACTTTGCCGATGTCGCGGCCTTGGGTGGCCAGGCCTTCAATCATCGCGGCGGTATTTTGTACGTCTTGGGTCATGGTCTGGATCGCGCCGACGGTTTCCACCACACGGTCGCGCCCTTCACGGGCAGCCTGGTTGGACTGGCTGGACGCTTCGGAGGTGGACACCGCGTTGCGCGCCACTTCCTCCACCGCCGCCGTCATTTCGTTGACCGCCGTGGCGGCCTGATCGATTTCATTGTTCTGTTGTTGCAGGCCTTTGGAGGCTTCTTCGGTGACCGCGCTCAATTCTTCCGCTGCCGAGGCAAGCTGAGTGGCCGAGCCGGCGATCTGCTGGATGGTCTGGCGCAGGTTGGCCTGCATGGCCGCCAAGGCGCCGAGCAAGCGCGCCGGTTCGTCCTTGCCGTCGTCTTCGATGGCTTTACTCAGGTTGCCACCGGCGATGGTTTCGGCAACCTCCACGGCTTTGCGCAGCGGCGTGACAATGCTGCGGGTCAACAGCCACGCCAGCAGCACGGTGAGCAATGCAGCAGCTACGGAAACTGCAATGACGCCGGTGATCGCGCCGTCGTAACTCTGCCCGGCTTCAGCGTCAGCAGTCTTGGCATCGGCCGCGTTGATGGCGATGAGCTTGTTCAGTTGCTCGCCCATCTGGTCGGTGCCGTCCTTGATGCGGCTGTTGATCAGCGCGCGCATCTCATCCACTTTGCCCTGCCTGGATAGCGCGAGCATGTCGGCCTGGGCCTTGAAGTAGTTGTCCAGCGTGACCACGAAGGTTTTGTACAGCGCGGCTTCTTCCGGGCCGGCAGGTAGGGCCGCGTAGCTGGCTTGGGCCGTCTTGACCTTGTCGGCGAGCACGCCCATGCGGGTTTCAGCCTCTTGCAGGCTGGCAGGTTCGCGGTTGACCAGCACACGGAACGACAGGATGCGCAGGCGTAGCACGTTCTCGGTGATGATGCCCAACGAGGTCACGCTGGGCAGTTGGGTCGCGGTCATGTCCACGGAGGATTGGCGAATCTGTGCCATGCGGTTGACCGCAAACACCCCCAGTAAAACCACTAACAACGCAATGAATGCAAAACCGAGAAACGCTCGAGGGGCAATATTCAACTGGCGCAGGGACATAGGGGGTGCTCTCAGAAGTAGTGTTTGCGAGCGTCCCTGCTGCGAAACGATCAGTCGGCGTCAACGCGCCGCTCTGACCTGTGGTCACCACTGTTGTCGTTGGTATGTGGGCCTATCCTCGATATCGGCAGGGCCTGGGGTTTCCCGCAGGTCATTCATAAATATTTTTTTACACTTCTGACGACCGGCGCTTTCTGGCATCCTGCGCCTCCATTTTCTGACCCGAGCCCGTATTTTGTCTGACGCTCAAGCCCCCCGCCCGCGCTATAAATCCGACCTGATCTACGGCCTGGAAGACCGCCCGTACTTCACCGCGGCGATTTTTGCCGCGTTGCAGCACGTGCTGGCAAGTTTTGTCGGGATCATCACGCCCACGCTGATCGTCGGTGGCGTGCTGGGCCTGGAAAGCGAAGTGCCGTACCTGGTGAGCATGGCGCTGTTTGTGTCGGGGCTCGGCACCTTTGTGCAGGCGCGCAAGTTCGGCCCGATCGGTTCCGGGCTGTTGTGCCTTCAGGGCACCAGCTTTTCCTTTATCAGCGTGATTCTCAGCGCGGGTTTCATGGTCAAGGCCCGGGGCGGCGGCACCGATGAGATTCTCTCGACAATCTTTGGCATCTGCTTCTTCGCCGCGTTTATCGAGGTGGTGCTGAGCCAATTCATCGGTAAGTTGCGCAAACTGATCACCCCGGTGGTCACTGGCACCATCATTACCTTGATGGGTTTGTCGCTGATCAAAGTGGCGGTCACCGACATGGCCGGCGGTTTCGGCGCCAGCGACCTCGGCGCCGCCAGCAATATGGGCCTGGCGGCGCTGGTGTTGCTGACTATCGTGGTGCTCAACCGCTTCAATAACCCGTTCCTGCGCCTGGGCTCCATCGTGATCGGCCTGACCCTGGGTTTTGTCGTGGCCTGGCTGATGGGGCGTGTGGATATGGCCGCATTGCCCCAGGTGCCCCTGATCAGCGTGCCGGTGCCGTTCAAATACGGTTTCTCGTTCGACTGGGTGGCGTTTATCCCGGTGGCGGTGATCTTCCTGATTTCGCCCCTGGAAGCGGCCGGTGATCTGACCGCCAACTCGATGATTTCCCAGCAGCCGGTCAAGGGTCCGCTGTACATCAAACGCATCAAGTCGGGCCTGCTGGCCGACGGCCTCAACTCGGCGATGGCAGCCACCTTCAACAGCCTGCCGATGGTGACTTTCGCCCAGAACAACGGGGTGATCCAGTTGACCGGCGTGGCCAGCCGCTATGTGGCGTACTTCATCGCCGGCCTGCTGGTGTTGCTGGGGTTGTTCCCGATGATCGGCGCGGTGTTGCAACTGATGCCCAAGCCGGTGCTGGGCGGCGCGACCCTGATCATGTTCGGCACCGTGGCCGTGGCGGGCATCAAGATCCTCGCCGAAGCCGGGCTGCACCGCCGCAATGTGCTGATCGTGGCGATTTCCCTGGGCATGGGCCTGGGCGTGGCCGCCGTGCCGGAAGTGTTGCGCGACCTGCCCAAGGCGCTGCACAACATCTTCGAGTCGCCGATCACCGTGGGGGCTTTCTGTGCAATCCTGCTGAACATTTTCCTGCCGGAAGAGTTCATAGAGCTGGAAGAAGATGAATTTGATCCAGAGTCCTCGACCCTCAAAGTGATGCAGGACCCGGACGTCACCAAATAGGAGCACTTATCGATGCGCAAGCTCATGGTTCTATCGCTGTTGCTGCTGACCCTGAGCGCTTGCGCGCTGTTCCCCAATCGTGACCCGGTGAACATCAACGTAGTGGGCATCGAGCCCCTGCAAAGCCAGGACCTGGAAGTGCGCTTCGCCGTGAAGCTGCGGGTGCAGAACCCCAATGAGACGGCGATCGACTACAACGGCGTGGCCCTGGACCTGGAGGTCAATGGCCGGCCGCTGGCGTCAGGGGTGAGTGATCAACGCGGTTCCATCCCACGCTTTTCCGAGACTGTGCTGATGGTGCCGGTCAGTGTTTCGGCGTTTTCGGTGCTGCGCCAGACCCTGGGCCTGAGCCAAACGCAGAGTTTGAGCAACCTGCCTTATGTGCTGCGGGGCAAACTGGCGGGTGGGCTGTTTGGCACGATGCGCTTTGTTGACCGTGGCACGCTGGACTTGCCGAATACTGCCACCTGGTAAACGCTATGCAACCAACATTGCTGACTTGTGGTTGTGGCGAGCGGGCTTGCCCCGCGTTGGGGCGCGAAGCGGCCCCAAAACCTTACAATTCGGTATCGCGGTAATCCTGAAAGGGGCTGCTTCGCAGCCCAACGCGGGGCAAGCCCGCTCGCCACAGAAGCCCGCTCGCCACAGGAGTGTTTTAGTCGGTGATGTAGCGCACGCCCGGTTTAGCGCGCTCATCTACCACCAGTTCGAAAATATCCGGCCGGGCGTAGTGCCCTACTACATCGTAGTCATACCGTGCGCGCACCAGATCCTCCGTGTTGATTTGCGCCGTCAACAGTCCGGCCTCTCCCAGCAACGGTCCCGCCAGAATGTCGCCCATGGGCCCGATAATCACGCTGCCACCCGCGATCAACGGGCGTTCGGCTGGCCAATTGGCGACCTCCATCCCCAGCGCCTCCGGAGAGGCCTGCACCTGGCAAGCACTCACCACAAAGCAACGCCCTTCATGGGCCACATGGCGCATGCTCACCTGCCACATCTCGCGCTCGTCCACCGTCGGCGCGCACCATATCTCCACGCCCTTGGCGTACATCGCCGTGCGCAGCAACGGCATCATGTTTTCCCAGCACACTGCACCGCCGACACGTCCCACCGCCGTATCAATCACCGGCAGGGTCGAGCCGTCGCCCTTGCCCCAGATCAGCCTTTCTGTACCAGTGGGCATGAGCTTGCGGTGCTTGGCCACCAGCCCACCCGCCGGCTCGAAATACAGGACGGTGCAATACAGCGTGCTACCACTGCGCTCGATTACGCCGAGTACCAAGCTGGCGCCGGAGCGCGCCGACAGCCCAGCCAGCGCCTCCGTTTCAGGGCCAGGGACATCGATGGCATTGGCAAAATAGCGAGCGAAGGCTTCACGCCCTTCCGGCAGGCGGTAACCCAGTTGCGTGCCAAACCCTTCGCCCTTGGGATAGCCACCGAGCAACGCCTCCGGCATCACCACCAGTTGCGCACCGCTACGAACGATTTCGCCTTCATAGCTGAGAATTTGCGCCAGGGTTTCAGCCTTGCCGCCGGGCAAGGAACCGATTTGCAACGCGGCCACAGTAGAAACAGGCATCACGATCACTCCAAAGTCAGGGGTTGCCCATTCTCCCGCCAGCCTCGATCATGAATAAAGCCCACTTCAGTGCTGAATGATATGAGCCAGATCAATATCGCCCAGGTCGATCTCAACCTGCTGAAAACCTTCGAGGCCTTGCATGACGAATCCAGCGCCAGCCGCGCCGCCTTGCGCCTGGGCGTGACGCAGTCGGCCATCAGTGCAGGCTTGCGGCGTTTGCGCGAGGTGTATGGCGATCAATTGTTTGTGCGCACCGGGCGTGGCCTGGCGCCGACCTTGCGGGCCAACCAGTTGAAACCGCTGATCAGTGAAGCACTGGATCGCTGCCGACAGAGCCTGGCCATGGTCGATCCGGCCAACCAGCAGTATCAGGGGCGCTCCGTAGTGCTGGGGCTGTCGGATGATTTCGAGATTGCCTATGGGCGCCGCCTCATGGAGGAAATCGCACGACGGGCGCCGAAACTACGGGTGATTTTCCGCCAGACCCATAGCCAGATCGTCGCAGGCGCCCTGCTCGACCGCACCTTGGATCTTGCGATCACAGCCGGTGGCTTTGCCCAGGGCCGACTGAGCCGCCAAGTACTGGGAGAAGGCGATTACCGCTGCCTGGTGGACTCGGATCAGGCCAGCATCAGCCTGGAGGAGTTCGTCACTCGCGAGCACGTACTGGTGTCGTCAGGCGGATTCATAGGGATTACCGATGAGGGTTTAGCGGCGCAAGGGCTGAGCCGACAAGTGTGTGCGTCCACCAGCCACTTCGCCGCGCTGCCTTTTCTGCTCAAGGGCAGCCAGGCGGTGGCGACCATTCCCGGTCACGCCGCCGAGGCGATCGGCGCGATGACCGGGCTGCGGGTACTGGCTTGCCCTGTGGCTCTGCCGCGCTACCCAGTGGAACTGGGTTGGCGCACACAGGCGCAGCTCGATCCGTTGTTGCTGAAAGTGCGTGAAGCGACTGTGGCGAGCTTTACTTAGCCGCCGCCATCAACTTGTTGACCTCACTGCGTACCATGTTGGAAAACTCCGGCGGCGACATGCCGTCGAGTTCGGCGCGCACCCACTCGGCCCACTTGCCCTTGCGCTTGGCGCGCTCACCGAACAAGCGGGCCGCTTCGCCCTTGGCCTTGCCCAGGTTGGTTTGCCACAGGTCGTAGAGGCGGGACTTTTCATCTTCCAGCTCGGCGCGTTCGGCGAGGGTCTTGTTGGCCAGATTGAAGCTCATGTTGAGTTACCTGCTGCACAAATAGGCGACATCTTACACTGTAGGTCGAATTTTCCTGATCCGGATTTTGCTCGAAACGGCCGGTCGGCAAAAAAACTGCAACTTTTGCCAACGCCCGACACTCCATTGTTCACTGTCACATTCACTCGCAAGGAGTCACACAATGGCCCGCAAAACTGCTGCCCAAGCCGTCGAAGACCAAATCAAGGACCAAGCCTTCAGCGAACTCACCGCGCTGATCGAAGAATCGGACAAACTGCTCAAAAGCAGCGCCTCCCTGGTCGGCGAGGAAGGTGAAACCCTGCGCGAGCAGGTAGCCATCAAACTCAAGCAAGCGTTGGATTCGGTGTCCAGCGTGCGCGAACGTAGCAAGCCGGTAGTCGATGCAACCGAAACCTACATCGGTGGCCACCCATGGCAGACCGTGGCGATTTCCGCCGGATTTGGCCTGGTCGTAGGCCTGCTGCTCGGCCGTCGTAACTGAAACAATCGGGGCTGCGCAACTGGCGCAGCCCCGTTCAATCTTCGGCCAGTGCCTGCAACTGCCTAAGATCTTTCGTGTCCATTTCAATACCTGTCTGCTGGGACTTCGCCCGTGTGCGATGACGTCGATCCCCCGGCAACCGCCGCAACCCCGCTGCATGCATCTGCCGCACCAGTTCCTGGCTGCGCTCGGCGAAGCTCTGTCCGGCGGTTTTGCTCGGGTCGATCACAATCACCAATTGGCCTGTCCAAGGCGTACGTGCCCCGGGATGCTCCGACCAATTGAACTCGAATGAAAAGTTGCCGCCCGTCAATGCTGCTGCCAGCAACTCGACCATCATCGACAGCGCCGAGCCCTTGTGCCCGCCAAACGGCAACAATGCCCCGCCTTCAAGAATGGCCTTGGGGTCCTGGGTCGGCTGACCCAGGCTGTCGACGCCCATGCCCGGTGGCAGGCGCTCGCCTTTGCGCGCGGCAATCTGCACGTCGCCGTGGGCGATGGCGCTGGTGGCGAGGTCAAACACAATGGGAGGGCCGTCCGCCCGAGGTGCAGCGAACGCGATCGGGTTGGTGCCGAACAACGGCCGGTCGGCGCCATGGGGCACCACACAGGTCATGCTATTGACCACGCTCAGCGCCACCAGGCCTTCTTCGGCAAAGGGCTCAACGTCTGGCCACAACGCGGCAAAGTGATGGGAGTTGTGAATGGCCAACAGCGCAATACCAGCACTGCGGGCCTTGTCTACCAACAGTGGCCGGGCTGCAGCCAGCGCCGGTTGGGCAAAACCATTCGCCGCATCCACCCGCACAAAACCACTGGCAACGTCTTCAACGACGGGCACTGCCTTGCCGTTGACCCAACCACTGTTCAACGTCGACACATAGCCAGGCACGCGAAACACCCCGTGGCTATGGGCCCCGTCACGCTCGGCGCTGGCGCAGTTCTCGGCCAGTACCTGAGCCACCGATTCAGACGTGCCGTGGCGCACAAAGATGCGCTGCAACAGCCGCGTCAATGTCTCGTAGCTGAGGTGCGTGGTTGAAGCGTCGTGATCCAAAGGCGATGCAGACATCGGTAGCTCCCGTTTAATTATTGGAAGGGGCACTGCGTACGAATAATCGGCAGTGACGATTAAACAGTGTTTCGCGCGTGGCTGTCGACCACGACACGCGGCCCGGCGTGTCAAACATATCTACTGCCGCTCCCTGGGACGACGACTCTAGGCTCACGACTTCTCGGGCGGGCCATGTGCACCGCCTCAACACCTTTGAGGTCTACCCAATGAGTCAGGTACCACCACCCTATTTTTTTCCTGAGGTCCTGCGTTCAGCCTGGAAGGAGCGCGATCGCGAACGACATTTCGGAATCAGCGCCAACGACAGGGAGTTTCTGCGCAGCTTGCCTTTGAGCAGCAATGAGGAGCGACGCAAGCAAGTTCTCCCGATGATCGCCCAGACGCTTTGGCTGAATAAAAACAGCCCCGCGGAGTTGGAACTGGTGGGCAGTTTCATGATGAGTTCAACAGGCACCTACACCAGCGCCTTTCTCTACACACCGTATGGCGGTCTGGAAAAATTTGAAAGTCGAGCGCTATTACTCAGTGAGCTGACTGAGCGCTTCAAAACGCCGGCCAAGGCCGATGAACTCTTGCAGTTTATTGCTCTGGGCACACGTTCAGGATTGAGGCTGCCTCGCACCCTGCTGCTGACGCCTGTGGATATTGAGGGCGATGTATTTGACGAACAGAAAGCCGCGATCGACCACCAGCAAACGCTCAACCTGCAAGCCGTGCTCGCCGAGCTGGTGAAATTACCCAGCCTCGACACGATGCTCCAGGCGCTCCTCACAGCCGTGTTTCACTCACTCTTCCCCAGGCTTGACCCCAACCGGACCCGAGTCAATTTCTTTAAATTACCACCCACGGAAGGGGAACCGCGGCAATGGGTCAGTTCGCTGTCGATCAGCGCGGCGCTCTTGATGATTTACCGTCAGCAAACCTGGCCGGTGGGCCAAACCCGCGAGTTCTTTAATCCCCAATCCATCACCGCCTCCAACGACGCAACCCGCTGGGAAGGCGGCCTGAAACAGGCATCAGAACAATTATCATCGTTCTTGCAAAATGCCCTTGAGACGTTCTGGAACACAGAGTCGCCAAACGGCACCTCACGTCGCGAACTCCTGGCGCACACCATGGAGCACAAGGCCCGAATCGATCTATTGCTCAAACGCCAGA
This sequence comes from Pseudomonas sp. NS1(2017), assembly GCF_002269425.1. Classification (NCBI taxonomy): domain Bacteria; kingdom Pseudomonadati; phylum Pseudomonadota; class Gammaproteobacteria; order Pseudomonadales; family Pseudomonadaceae; genus Pseudomonas; species Pseudomonas sp. NS1(2017). Next base: position 4,304,810 of record NZ_CP022960.1, on the reverse strand, counting down.
GTGAGATCATCACACCTGAACAAGCCGATGAACTGGCCGCCCTTTACCACGCCAACGGAGCGCCGCGCACGCAAGCCAGTGACGGATTACGCTTTGAGACGGTGCGGTTCTGGGAGCACGCCTCTCATTTCGTCGAGCTGAGCAGTTCGGTGATGATCGCGAATGCGCATACCTGGTTTTACTCGCCGCCCAAGGGATTGCAGGTACTGGCCGATCACGATGACCTGATTCAGTTCTTAAAGGCAATGGTCAAGGCGCCCGCCTACGAAGACGATGCCTACAACTTCCTGTCCCTGGAGGAGCGCCTGTTGTTTATCGGTTTTACCCAACCATCAGTCAGCGGCAACCTGATTGACGGAAACGTATTTGAACACCTGGTGGAGGGCATCATCGACAAACAGCGGCAAAACCTGATCTACGTTCTCGGACAGTTCCGACGTGAACGCGGCGACATCAACCTTTCGGCACTGCTGGATCACGCCATGGACGTGCGCTTCATGGTCGATGACAAGCTCTTGACGCTGGACACTGAACACCGCTGGACCACCCACTCTGTGTTGGCTGATCCTCTTCGACCCATTTCGGTCGCGGCTAAACGAGCGGAGCAGTTGCATAAACAGCTGATTGATATCCCACACGCGCTGGAAAACCTGATCAAACCACTGCCGTCCATCATCACGCCGCTGGCAGAGGCCTTGGCAAGCCGCGAACGACAGGCACTCGACCCGGCACGGGTGTTCATCAATCGCTACACCGAAGCGGCGGTCCCCTACCCCCTTGTGGCGCCATTGGAAAGCCAAAGCCTGGTGGATCACTTCGCCAAGCGCCTGGCCGAAGGGCTTGGCCCGGTGGCTGAAACCCCGCATTACGGCGTTTACAAGCCAGACCACACCGCCTATGGGCAACAACTGAATCGTGTGGACGTCAAAACACTCAACCGGATCGTCAATCAAGTGTTGGCCCACTACAAAGAGCATCCTATCCACGACATCCCCCGCAAACACCTCCAGGACCTGCTGCCGCAGATGGAGACCATGATGTCCAACGCGATACGCAACCAGGCCTATCTGCGACGTCTCAACAAGACACTGGATGCCAGGGACGATGCGATCATTCAAGCCGTGTTTGACCCCTTCAACCCTGACCGTCGTCGACGGGAGGACCTGGAAGGGTTTATCCCGGATGTCTATCACATCACCGTCCAACGCGATGAAGAAGCACTGCGCCACAGACTGGCCAGTTGCCTGATGATCACCGAGCGCGGCGGGCTTGATCACCATCATTCGGGCCACGCGATTCTCTGGACGCCGGCCTGGGGCCTGGAAACCTTCGTGTCTCCAGCCGTGGCAAAACAGCAACTTGAGGAGCGCCTGAAAGACCCCACCGCATGCTTGGCACTGTTGGATAATCTTGATCCGCGTCTACGCCAGCCGCATGCCAACTACACCCTTGGGGCATTCTGGCTGATCACCGAACCGATCAGCGAAAACCGCCAGCAGTCCTGGATCGACCACTACATCGCCCAACGGGCCCATTGGCTGGCACAGAAACCCACCGGCAAAGCACTATTGAAGCTTATGGCGGTGCTGCCTACCCCTGTCCTTGGGGGAGCGGCACAGCTCGCCCATCATTTTGTCGCACAACGCTCGCTACCCGCCTGGCTGGGCATGGCAAGCCCTGCTGAACAGCAGCACCATGCTGAGCTGCTTGAGCAATATCGGCTCAATACCCAGGATGAAAAAGACTATCTTTACGAGCTTTTCTCATTGCGCCAGCAGGTTCACGACAAACTGAACGATATGCTGGTGGACTATTCCGTTTACCCGGAAGACGTCTTTATCACGCCACGGCTCTCCTTGGGCGGTCAACAACAGAACCTTACCGACTACGCACTGGCTCACATCAACGAGCAGGCGAGTTCCTTTACCGTGGAGTCAAGCGCAACGCAACTGACTGAATCGACGATCCGGCAACTCCTGCTCAAATTGAACATCGCCCAGGTCGCTCACGATTACCTGAAAGAGAAACTGGCGCCCGACCAACCAGGCGCACTGGAGCGTGAGCTGCTTTTTATCCGGCAATTGCCGTGGCAACTGTTGCAACACGCCCATGCGCTAAAACTGCAAGAGCGGCTATCGGAGACGGGCTACAACCTGATTCAGCAGGTCGTGGACATGCCGGACGCCATCGCACGGGCCACAATCGCAGGTGCAACCGCGACCATTCGTCCCCTTGAGATGATCGCCACACCAGGTGCCAGCATCGCCAAGGCGCTTGGGCTTTACGTGATCAGCGCAGGTGCCACTGGGCCGTTGATTCTCTACGCGCCTTACTACCCAGGCCAGTGCTTCATGGAGTTTGAAAATCTTGCGCAGTTTCTCACCCATCTGAATGTTCCTGGCAAACTGCAAGACTGGATCACCGCCCACCTGGAGGGCGCTGACAAGACGAAATATAAAAATCTACTGGCCAGCACCGCGGGTGCCACCTCCGAAATCACCTTGGCCAATCAACCGATCAAAGGCCACGCCATCAAGCAGCTTTATCAGGACAACCAGGTGGTGATGGGGCGAATGCTTAACGCTCAGCAAGACCCCGATGGGCAGAGCCGTTGGGACACCATCAAAAGTCTCTTGAGCAGCGGCGTGCAGATCTCCGTGCAATTCTTGCCAGGAAAACTGCGGATACCGGTTCTGATCTGGCAGAGCTATAGACTGTTCAAGGACTCTGCCGAGGCCCTGCAACAGCATCATTGGCGGGATGCATTGCGTTCGTTCATTTTAGGTCTTGCGACGATGGCGGGGCTGGGGCTACTGATGCGCGCGCCAGTGCCCAAGGCACCTCCCCCAGCCTACGAGGAAGTTAACGCAAGCGACCTTGGCACTGCCAACACCGTCGTTGCACCGACCGTCAAGGACATCGACGTGACCGACCCCAGGCGCACGCGTCTGCAATACTTCGAGACCCGTCAGGTGGCGTTGCAAGACTTGCAAAAGCAAGCGGGAACAGGCCTCTTCGCGACCGCGGACGGCAAGACGCTTTACGGTGCCGTGGAGGGCAAGGTCTACCCGATCAAGAAAACCCCACAACTGCGGATCGCCGACCTGCCTGCCAACAGTGATGGCCCGTTGCTTTCCAGCTCCCCTCACCAGCAAATGGTGCTTGATCCGGATCATCACCCACTGCGATACGGCCAAGTCATCACGCGGCTAGGTAATGATTTCGTGAGCCGCTTGAGCGCCGGGCTGGACATGAATATCGAAGCCAGTGGCATGGAAGAGGTTCGCCGGCTCTACCCGACCAAGGCCTGGCAAATTATCGAGGCACTGGATATCGCAAGAACTTATGCATTACGTGCAATGCATAACATGGCCCAACTCCAAAAGCGGGCTAAAGGCACACGCATAGAGGGGATCCTGAAGAGAGTTTTTGATGTCGGACATATTGACACGGGCATCCGAAAAAAAGTGTACGACGCCATCACCCCCCTGTGCATAGCGTTGCAAGACCCCGACCTTGACGGATGGGACATGTCACGTTTCGTGGTTGGCGCAAGAAGACAGACGTCGCAACAGGTGGTCGCATTCGTCGTCGATGGCGACAAAAAGGAACGGGTTTTTTTTACCGATCTGTTCTTTGATCAACGAATCTTGCAACACAAGTACGCAAATCTATTGACCGCCCCCTTCAACATTGCAGGCCATGCGCGAGCATCCACATTGATCCACGAGTTCTCCCACCTCTACTCGCGTACCGAAGATATCTGCTACACCGAAGCCCGTCGGCCGTTCCTGGACCTGATCGATACCAGGACTAAGAGAGGGAGGGACGAACACACGATGTTGGAGGACTTTCAGAGTAACATCCTGTCACTGCGCACACCGTTTCGTCAGCTGTTCTCGCGATGGTTCCCTAGTTCGGGTAGCTCCAGTGGCTCCGGTGGCTCCGGTAATTGGGTGACTATGGACTCTGCCAACTCCGATGACCTGGCCGCCAAGGCCATCATGGAAACCACAGCCACAACAAGTATCAATGACGCCCGTATAGCATTTTTGAGCACCACATCAGCCGAAAAACGCATTGACATAATCCTGCGCAACGCCGACTCCGTTGCCCGGCTTATTTGTGAAATGGGGCGTGAGCTCGACCCTTGATAAGTCGACCCATTGGATCCAGGAGCCCTGGAGGGCTCCCGGCAGGCAGCGTCAGTCTTTCTGATCTCGCAAGATATTGCCCGATGCGCCATCAATGCGCGCTTCATAGACCGTGCCATCGGATTTGCGCCCTTTGACCTCCCAATAGCCATTGTCGTCAGCTTCGGCGGCGTAGACCTCCACATAACCGGCCTTGGTCTTGGCGACTTCGATGGCCTTTTCAATGGTAATCCAGCCCGCCCCCGGTTTATCCGCCAAGGCAGCGCCAGCACTGAGCAGAGCGGTGGTTGCACACAACGCGACTAAGGTTTTCTTCAGCATTTTCGTTCTCCATGGTGGGAATGTCCTGAATTTTTTAGGTGCTCTCAAACGAGAATAAGTTCCAATTGATGTGCAATCGCCATGACGGCTGTTCTCGCCGCCCGCGTGCGGAGGTTAGAATGTGGGAAATCAGGATGAGTCAATGACCGAAAAGTCCCTTTCAGAAGCCGAATACGACGCCATCACCGACGCTGCCGCGCATTGGTGCATGCGCCTGCACGCGGGTGATTGCACCACGGGTGAACGTCAGGCTTTTGAACAGTGGCACGATTCCCATCCGCTGCATGCCTTTGAATACGCGGCGATGCTGGAGATCTGGGACGTTGCCGACCACCTCCCCCGCCACGAACCCACGCCGGTCGTAGTGCCGTTCAAACCCCGCAGCCGCTTACGCACCTACGCCGTGGCGGCGGCGATTTGCCTGGCCGCCCTGCCCCTGGCAGCCTTCACCGGTTGGGAAGCCGGCTGGCTGCCCAGCTCCTATGAACGCTACGATGCCGCCAATGGTCTGCGCCAGATCACCTTGGGTGATGGCAGCCAGGTAGAGCTGAACCTGGGCACCGAGTTGGTCTACAGCAACTACAAGGACCAGCGCCGTATCACGCTGAAAAAAGGTGAAGCGTTCTTCAACGTCAGTCATGACAGCGCCCACCCCTTTGTCGTGCACGCCGGCGAAGGCCAGGTGCGGGTCACGGGCACTCAGTTCAACGTGTGGAAGTATGAAGACCAGGTGCGCGTGATGCTGCTCGAAGGTTCGGTGCAGATCTCCAGCGACAAAGTGCATGGCAGCGTGCCGCTCACTCCCGGCATGCAGGCCAACTACCAACAAGGCGATGCCACGCCGCGCGTAAGGGCGATCACCCCCAATGACACTGCGCTGGCCTGGCGCCAGGGCAAGTTGATCCTCGACAACCTGGCCCTGGCCGACGCGTTGCCGCTGATCAACCGCTACCTGAGCAAACCGGTGATGCTGGCCGACGCCAACACCGGCACGATTCGCATCGGTGGCATCTACAACATCAACGAGGTCAACAACCTCGTCCCCTCCCTGCCCAAGGTTTTGCCGGTCTACCTGACCCAGAACCAGGACGGCAACCCTGTACTCAACGCCATCCCGCGTAAAACGCCGAAAAGCTGAGCCGCTGCACACAGCGGTGGGCTTCGCCACGCCTGAAGTGTCCGTTTTTTTAACACCCCCCTGCCCTGAAGCGCCCATGCGTAGCGGATTCATCGTTTCGTCATCGGTGGTGTTACAGCGCTGATACAACCGAGTGAAGCGTTTGCGCAGTGGCTGGCGAGGTGCGAATGGCTGGGGTGCTGTTTCATGCCTGAAACAGCGTTGCCATCACTTTGCCCATCAATATCTTCAAGACCTTGAATAACAACACAAAATAAAAAGCGGCACGGCTTCTGCTCTATCCCTTACAGCGCTGTTTAGGGTCAGCGCGAAGAATAAGGAATGCCGCCGTGATCACACTCACTCAAGGTTCGATGCAGGTACTGCTGATCAGCTGTGTACTCAGTACCAGCATCAGTGTTCCAGCCCTGGCGGGTGACGGCGTGATCGTGACAGGCCGCGACGTACAAGGCCACATGTATGGCCGAGCTTCCTTTGGCCCCGATCCTTATCCCCAGACCGCCAATGTCAATCCAAGCCGAGAAATCAACAGCGCCCTCTCGGGCGAACTGACCGACCGTGACTTCGGAAACATCAATAGCGGCTTGGGTATCACTCGCGCCATGCAGCCCAACGGCAATCTCACCGGTTTGAGTGCCACACAAAACAGCATGTCCACCTTGGGGGCTGGCGCAGCCGCCAGCCGCTCGGGGGGCAGCGGCAGCATGGGTGGGCAGATCAGCGACTCGATCCAGCGTGGCCTGGCGCCCCTCAACAACATCGGCAGCATGATGGGGGGCAAATAATGAACCGTTCCCTGCTCATTCTGGCCCTGCTGGGCAGCGCTTCGGCCATGGCCGACAACACGGCCGTGATCAACAACAGCGGCAAAGACTACCGCGGCAACCTGATGGTCAACCAGGCCGCGGGCAATCAACAGCAAACCGCCAACAACCGCGCCGTCGCGCTCGGCGGCCAGGCGACCACCAGCAATATCCAGAGGGTGGACGGCAACGTCGACCCGTCCATGAACGCCAAGGCGGCGATCGAGGGCACTTCTTTCAGCAATGGCAACGGCATGGTGGGTATCAACCAGTCCGCCGGGGCCAACAACCAATTAGTCAATGCCGTGCGGATCAGCGTCAACCCTGGCCCGCAAGCCATCGACGACAGCGTCCTGTTGCAACAGAACACGACGACGCTGGCAACCGACTCAGGGCTCACCCCCACCACTGGCAGCCGCCAGGTCGTGACAAGCGACCAGGCCTTCACCGGCAGCCGAGGAGTGATTCAGGTGAACCAGAGTGCTGGGGTGGGGAACCGAGTGGCTAACACCCTGGGCATCACTATCAAGTAACTGCTTGGTAGCACTAGTTAGACCGTACCAACACTTAACCAACTAATTAGAAGCAAGGAGAAACACCATGAAACCTCAAATGGCTCTGAAACCAATGGTTTTCGCTCTCGCCGCACTCATGGCTGCTGCTGCTCAAGCAGGTGGCTGGCACCCTGCGCCTCAACCGACCGGTGTGGTTGCCTCCGTGGTTACGGATGTACAAAACAGCGTCGGTAACAAGTTTGATGATACAAAAACCGAAAACAACGCCTCTGCCGACGGTTCGGTCACCTACAACAGTGGTAACACCGGCGCCAACATTCAGGGCGGCACTGGCAACGAGGCCGATAACTCTGGCGCCATCTCCAGCGCCAAAGGCGACTTTGCGACCGTGTTCGCTGTAGTCGATGTGAATCAAAACAGCGCGCTGAACAACTTCGTAAACAAAGGCACCCAAAACAACGCTTCCCTGGATAACTCCGTTAACCATAACTCCGGCAACGTGGGTTACAACGGCCAGGCAGGTCAAGGCAACCAAGGCAAAAACAACCTGGCAATCACCACGGCTGATGGCAAAAACATCGCAGCGGCTGCCAACACCGAGCAAAACTCGCTCGCCAACAACTACCTCAACACCGCTGCCACCGGGTACGGCCATCATGGCGGCAAACCTCAATACGTTTCGAACAACGCCAGTGCTGACAACTCGATCAACAACAACTCCGGCAACATCGGTGTGAACCTGCAATCCGGTGCCGGCAACCAAGCCAGCAACAGCCTATCTGTAGGCCAAGGCTGCAGCGTCTGCTCCAGCGGCGTGCGCTTCTGATCCAACGGGGCCTTGGCAACAAGGCCCTTTTTATTTCAGTGTCCATCAGGTCAGACGATCATGCGCCTCGCGACCCTCACCCTCTTGATGCTGCTCACCGGCCCGACCTGGGCAGGCACCATGGCGATCTCCGCCATGCCTGGCGGTGCAGTCATCTACAAGAAGGTCGAGAGCATCCGTGAACGCCGGTTCGCCAACCTGGTGGAACAGAAAACCGATTTCAGCTGCGGTGCTGCGGCACTCGCCACCATCCTGCGCCAGGGTTATTGGCTGGACGTCGACGAAGCTCACGTGATCAAAGGCATGCTGGTCAATGCAGACCAGGACCTGGTACGCACCCAGGGCTTTTCCATGCTGGACATGAAGCGCTACCTCGAAAGCATCGGCATGCGTGCCCGGGGCTACAAGATCGGGCCAGACACCCTGGTGACCGTGAAAATCCCTGTGGTGGTGCTGTTGGAGATTCGTGGCTACAAGCACTTCGTGGTACTTCAGCGCGCGGACAAGGATTGGGTCTATATCGGCGACCCAGTACTGGGCCACAAACGCTATTCACATGACGACTTCATCAAAGGTTGGAATGGCATCGTCTTCGCCGTGCTGGGTGAAGGTTACGACAAGGCCAACGCCCTGCTCGCCCCACCCATGCCACTGACCGCCAAGAACCAGTTGAATGAGTTCAGGCCTGTCGGCGATGCCGAGCTGATGGACTTCGGTTTCATCCAGAGCGACTTCTTCTAAGAAGCGCAATAAGGGGCAGGACGCTCCAGGAGCAGAAGATGAACACTTCCCGTTGGCTGACGGTCTTGTGTCTGGCAGCCTCAATGCCCGCTTATGCTTCATCGGCGTTCAAGCCGATCGAACTCAAGGACTCGGAAATGGCCGAGCTGCGCGGCCGTTATGTGATGCCGGGGCGGATTATCAGCTTCGGTATTGTCATGAGCAGCACCTGGACCAACGCCGTGGGTGACACCATCACTGGCAAGGCCAGCATGCAAGTCGACTCTTCCACCATCACCCCTCAATTTTACGTGCAGACCACCGGTTCGACAGGCACGGGCACCAACCCCAATACTGGCACCGGTAATGTCAGCGGAGGCGCCGGCCTGGGCTCAGGCACAGGCGTGACCCAAAGCGTGCGCACCGCCGGCGACGGCAACACCGCCTACAACAATGTCGGCATTAACGTCACCGAGAACGGCTTCGCGCCCTCCAACGCTGTGCAATCCGGAAAAGTACTGGTTGCCGGCGGCACCGTCACCGGTGACAGCGCCGCAGGCCGTGTGAGCGTATCGGCCAACAATGGCGGCTTGCAGATGGCGATTCAGGGCAACCACAACCAAGGCAATAGCCTCCAGCAGATTGGCGGCGGCCAGGTGCTGCAAGGCACCGTCTTGACGGGTGACAGAAACTTCGTCAGCAACATGACCCAACTCAATGTGGTGATGAATAACGGGCTGAACAACCCGGCATTGAATTGCAATCTGGATCAACTCAAAGGCCTACGCACTCTCGGTTATTGAACTACGCTGACCCTCGACACTTACGCATTAGAAAAGGACGGCTTATTTCATGCATCGATCGTTATCGCTACGTGCGGTGGTCTGTTTAAGTACGCTCTTGCCCGCATCCGTTCTGTATGCCGCGCCAGATGCCGATATCGAGACCCTCAAACAGGAGCTTCTGGAACTCAAGCAGCGGTACGAAGTGCAGCAAAAAGCCTTGGCAGTGTTGGAGCAACGGGTGCGTCAGGTGGAGGATCAACCGGCAGCCCCGCCACCGAAACGCCTGGCAAAATCCCCAGCCGACTTCCAGAAAGCCAGCGGCGCCACCGTCGCCGGTACTGGTGCGGCAGCGGCATCCGGTGGTGCGGGCGGCGGCGGCAGTTCCTACGGCCAGTCGCTCAAGGATGATTCGGCGCCGGCGCAGAGCGTGAGCAACCTCTACAACGAAGCCAGCGGTTTCTTTGGCAACGGCAAGTTCAGCTTTGAAACCGGTATTACCTACGCGCGCTACGATGCACGCCAGCTCACGCTGAACGGTTTCCTGGCGCTGGACTCGATCTTCCTCGGCAATATCAACCTGGATCGAATCAAGGCGGATAACTGGACGCTTGACCTGACCGGTCGCTATAACGTCGACAACCGCTGGCAGTTCGACGTGAACGTGCCGGTGGTATACCGCGAATCGACCTACCAGTCCGGCGGTGCGGGTAACAACGCCAACGCCACCTCGGAAGAATCGGTGAGCCGCGACCCGACCATCGGCGACGTCAACTTCGGTGTGGCCTACAAGTTCCTGGATGAAACCCCCACCCTGCCCGATGCCGTGGTGTCGGTACGCGTCAAGGCGCCGACGGGTAAAGAACCGTTCGGCATCAAACTGGTGCGCTCAACCGCCAACGACAACCTGTATGTACCGGAAAACCTGCCGACGGGTAATGGTGTGTGGTCGATCACCCCGGGGATCTCGCTGGTCAAGACCTTCGACCCGGCGGTGCTGTTCGGCTCGTTCTCCTACACCCACAACTTCGAAGAGTCGTTTGATGACATCAGCAGTGACGTCAACCAGAAAGTCGGCGGCAAAGTCAGCCTGGGCGACAGCTTCCAACTGGGCGTCGGCGTTGCCTTTGCGCTGAACGAGAAGATGAGTATGTCGTTCTCGGTGTCCGACCTGATCCAGCGTAAAAGCAAGCTCAAGCCGAATGGCGGGGACTGGCAGTCGGTGGTGTCCAGTGATGCCAACGCCGGTTACTTCAACGTGGGCATGACGATTGCGGCGTCGGAAAACCTGACGATTGTGCCGAACCTGGCGATCGGCATGACGGATGATGCGCCGGACTTTACGTTCAGTCTGAAATTCCCGTACTACTTCTAACCACAAACGCTGTAGGAGCGGGCTTGCCCGCGAAGCCCCCCCACCATGACGCGTGGTGCCAGGATAAATGCGGTGCCATTGCGTTTTTCGCGAGCCAGCTCGCTCCTACAGGTCTTCGGAGCAAGGAAAAGCCCCGCAACGATAAGGGTCGTTGCGGGGCTTTTCGGTTTACCCGCCCTAGCGGATCTGGTGTTTGTGCAGCAACCGGTAGAACGTGGGCCGGGAAACTCCCAGTACACGGGCTGCGACACTCAGGTTGTCGCTGTGCCGATTGAGCACATCGCACAGCGCCTGGCGTTCGGCGCGGTGTTTATAGTCTTCCAGTGTAGCCATCGGCGGCGAAATTGCCTGTTGACCATGCAATCCCAGATCAACGGCTTCTATCTGGCGCCCTTCGGCCAGTACCAGGCCGCGACGGACGCGGTTGGCCAGCTCGCGGACATTACCCGGCCAGGCATGATCACCCATGGCAACCAGCGCATCGTCACTGAAGCTGCGCGGGCGGCGGCCGGTCTCCTGGCTGTAGAAACGTGAGAAATGATTGGCCAGCATCGCAACGTCGCCATGCCGATCGCGCAAAGGCGCCGTGACCACTTGCAGGACATTGAGGCGGTAATACAGATCTTCGCGAAAGGTGCCCTTCTCTACCGCTGCTTCCAGGTCGACGTGAGTGGCCGCCAATACCCGCACATCCACGGGAATCGGTTGGCTGCCGCCGACGCGTTCAATTTGTTTCTCCTGCAGAAACCGCAGCAGATTGGCCTGCAACTCCATCGGTAAATCGCCGATTTCATCGAGGAACAACGTGCCACCGTTGGCGGCTTCGATACGCCCGACCTTGCGCTGATGGGCGCCGGTAAAGGCGCCCTTCTCATGGCCGAACAATTCGGATTGGATCAAGTGTTCAGGAATCGCCCCGCAGTTGATCGCCACAAACGGCTTGGCGTGACGTTGGGATTGGCGATGCAGGGTCTTGGCCACCAGTTCTTTGCCGGTGCCGCTGTCGCCGCGAATCAATACCGGAGATTCGGTGGGTGCGAGCTTGGACAATAACTTGCGCAGTTCGCGGATCGGTCGACTGTCCCCCAGCAACTCGTGCTCGGGCTCATCCACCGGCATATGGCCCTTGCCGCGCAGGCGCGCCATGCCGAACGCGCGGCCCAGGGTGACCTGCACACGGGCCACATCGAAGGGCAAGGTATGGAAATCGAAAAACCATTCGCAGACGAAGTCACCCACGTTCTGCAGGCGGAGCACGTCCTGGCTGAGTACGGCGATCCATTCAGTGCCGCTGCGGCCGATCAGTTCCTTGACCGCTTCCGGACGCTCCAGGTGGTAGGGCTGCAGGCGCAGCAGCCCGACATCGCAGGATCGGTCGCCCACGGCCTCCAGCGTACAGCTATCCACCTCCCACCCGGCGGTGCGCAAACCAGGCAATAGCCCATGGCAGTCGTCACAGGGGTCGACCACGAGCAAGCGACGCTGCACAGGTGTAACAACCATGACTATTCCTTGGCGTCAAAATTGTTAAAGTTATTTAGAAACAACGGTTTGTGACGCCTGGCGCTAACACTAGCAAGGTCTTGACGCGGTCCTTGTACCGTTTCGCTATAAGTCTGGGCAAAAAGCCATCGCGCTACGCTTAGCGCAAAAAAGTTCAGGGTTGCCGAAACTTTCATTCAGCTTTCAAAACAGCCGCTTACATGACATTAATCACTAAACATCGAAAATAGTTGCTCTAACATGTGACCCGTACCCCGCCATCGTGCATCAGTACAAGTAACCCGCCGCACGGTCAGCCCAACCGCCGGCACTCACTTGAATGGGCAATGAGAGAGAACCCCACATGAACGCCCCGCTCCGCATCAACGAAGCTCTTTTGATCGCAGACCGTGCCTTCCAGCCCTTTCAGTGCGTGGCCTGGCATGACGGCAATGGCGCCCTCAGCCTGAGCGTCATCGACCGCACCAACAACCGTATCGGCAGCAAACAACTGTCTTCGAGCGCTTATACCGACCCGGCACAACTGGAAGACCTGCTGTTGCAGGCCCGTGCCGAACTCGATAAAAGTGGCTACCAGTTGCAATCCTGGGCAATGCCGAAGTAATCCAACACCGCAACTTGCGCTTATCGGTTTAGAGAGGCGCAAGTTCAGTGTTAGAACGCTTATTGAGCGGCCAGAATAAACCGCTCGATTGCTTCTGCCGCGCCGTCATCGACATTACTGCCGGTGACTACGTTGGCCTGGCGCTTGACGGTTTCCTCCGCCTGCCCCATGGCAATTGACAACCCGGCCACGTGAAACATGGCCGGATCATTGCCGCCATCACCGATAGCCGCCGTCTGCTCCACGGGGACACCCAGGTACGCCGCCAAGGTTTTCAAGGCTTCGCCCTTGTTGGCCAGCATCGCCGTCACGTCCAGATACACCGGCTGCGAACGGGATACTTGAGCCAGCCCCTGAACCTTGGGCTGTAACTGCGCCTCCAGCTCCACCAGTAATTGCGTGTTGTTGCTGGCAGCGACGATCTTGTCCACACGATCCAGGTAGGGCTCGAAACTCTCCACCACAATCGGCCCGTAGCCCAGGCCATCGGCCTCGCGCTGCACCATCGGCCCTGGCGGGTCGCGGCGCAGCCAGTCACCGTCGGCAAACACCCAGACTTCCACATCCGGCTCTGCCGAGAACAGCGCCAGGGTGACCAGCGCCGCTTCGGCCGGCAGATGGTGAGCAACCAGAATGCTGCCGTCCGGGTTGATCAGCGTGCCGCCATTAAAGCCAGCCACCGGCACATCGATACCGAAGGTTTCGATCAGGTGCAGCATGGCCTTGGGCGGACGCCCGCTGGCCAGGCTGAAAAACACGCCGCTGTCACGCAAGGCCCGCACCGCGTCGGCAGTGCGTTGGCTGAGGCTGTGATCGGGATGCAGCAAGGTGCCGTCCACGTCACTGAGGATAAAACGGATGGGATGGATCGCGGCATCACTCATCCGAGGCTATGCCAGGTGCGGCCGTCACGGGCCAGCAAGGCGTCGGCCGCAGCCGGGCCATCTTCACCGGCCTTGTAGGCCTGGATCCCGTCGTCTTCCTTCCAGGCATCAAGGAAGGGCTGCACCGCACGCCAGCCGTTCTCGATGTTGTCTGCGCGCTGGAACAAGGTCTGGTCGCCGGTCATACAGTCGTAGATCAGGGTTTCGTACCCGGTCGACGGCTGCATTTCGAAGAAGTCCTTGTAGGCAAAACCCAGCTGGATATTGGCCATGTCCAGGGTCGGCCCAGGTTTTTTCGCCAGCAGGTCAAACCACATGCCTTCATTGGGCTGGATCTGGATTTTCAGGTAGGTGGGCTTGAGTTCATCCACCTCGGTATCACGGAATTGCGCGTAGGGTGCAGGCTTGAAGCAGATAACGATTTCGGTGTCGCGCACGCTCATGCGCTTGCCGGTACGCAGGTAGAAAGGCACGCCGACCCAACGCCAGTTATCAATCATCACTTTGAGGGCGACGAAGGTTTCGGTGCTGCTGTCCGGGGCGACATTGGCCTCTTCGCGATAACCCGGCAGTGCCTTGCCGCCGATTTCACCGGCGGTGTACTGGCCACGCACTGAGTTGGCCCGCGCATCTTCGAGGGACCAAGGGCGTACCGCACCGATCACCTTGGCCTTTTCACCGCGTACGGCATCGGCGCCAAAGGCAGCAGGCGGTTCCATCGCGACCATCGCCAGCAACTGGAACAGGTGGTTGGGCACCATGTCGCGCAGGGTGCCGGTCTTCTCGAAGAAGTTGCCACGGGTTTCAACGCCAACGGTTTCGGCCGCAGTGATCTGCACGTGATCAATGTAATGGTTGTTCCAGAACGCTTCGAACAGCACGTTGGAGAAACGGCTGATCAGGATGTTCTGCACCGTTTCCTTGCCCAGGTAATGGTCGATGCGATAGATCTGCTTCTCGCTCATCACCTTGAGCAGGCTGGCGTTCAGCGCTTCGGCGGTGGCCAGGTCGGAGCCGAAGGGCTTCTCGATGACCACACGACGGAAGCTGTCGTCAGTTTCCGTCAGCAGCCCGGCGTTGCCAAGGCGCTGCACCACGTCACTGAAGAAACGCGGTGCCGTGGCCAGGTAAAACACGGCGTTGCCGGTGCCGCTGTCGGCGATCTTCTTGCCGATGTCCGCATAGGTGCTGTCGTCGAGGAAGTCACCCTCGACGTAGCTGATGCCTTTGGCCAACTGGGCCCACAACTGCGGGTCCAGGGCGTTTTCGCCATTGCCCTTGACCTTGCTCGCCGCTTCGGTGCGGATGAAGTCTTCGAGTTTCTTGGCGAAGTCGGCATCACTGATGGCGTTGTGATCAACGCCGACAATGCGCAGGCCGTCGCCCAACAGGCCATCCCGGCTGAGGTTGTACAGCGCCGGCATGAGCAGGCGCTTGACAAGATCACCATGGGCACCAAACAGAAACAGCGTGGTGGGCGGAGCAGGTTCGGCCTTGGGTTTCTTGCCGTTGGCGGTCATTTTTTGGAAGTCTCCACGTGGCCGCCAAAGCCGAAGCGCATGGCAGACAGCATTTTGTCACCGTAGGTGCTTTGCTGGCGCGAGCGGAAGCGTGCGAACAGCGAGGTGGACAGTACCGGTACGGGCACGGCTTGTTCCATGGCGGCTTCGATGGTCCAGCGGCCTTCACCACTGTCGGCCACGGAGCCGGAGTAACCGTCGAGTTTCGGGTCGGTGGCCAGCGCATCGGCGGTCAGGTCCAGCAGCCAGGACGAGACCACGCTGCCACGGCGCCAGACTTCAGCGATATCGGCCACATTCAGGTCGAAGCGCTGGTCTTCCGGTAGGTTTTCCGAATTTTTGGTCTTGAGAATGTCAAACCCTTCGGCAAACGCCTGCATCATCCCGTATTCGATGCCGTTGTGGATCATCTTGACGAAGTGCCCGGAACCCGCAGGGCCGGCGTGAATGTAGCCCTGTTCGGCGCGCGGGTCAGCGCTGTCTGAACGATCCTTGGTACGCGGGATATTACCCAGGCCCGGGGCCAGACTCTTGAAGATCGGGTCGAGGCGCTGCACGGTCTCGGCGTCGCCACCGATCATCATGCAGTAACCACGTTCCAGGCCCCAGACACCGCCGGAGGTGCCGACGTCAACATAGTGCAGGCCTTTTTCCGCCAGGGCCTTGGCCCGGCGAACGTCGTCCTTGTAGTTGGTGTTGCCGCCGTCGATGATTGCGTCACCGTCTTCCAGCAGCGTACTCAGTTCGTTGATGGTGTCTTCGGTCGGTGCGCCGGCTGGCAACATCACCCAAACGGTGCGCGGTTTCTGCAGCCCGGCCACCAATGCCTTGAGGTCAGCAACGCCCGTGGCGCCCTCTTCACTCAAGCCTTTTACAAAAGCTTCGTTACGGTCGTAAACAACGGTGGTATGCCCATTGAGCATCAGGCGCCGTGCAATATTCCCGCCCATGCGGCCTAGTCCGATAATCCCCAGTTGCATGTGCTGATGCTCCTAACTACTAAAAAAATGTGTGCATAGTTTATAGCGCAATGAGGCCAATGAGGGTTAGTCAGGTGGATATCGATGTAGTTTCATGGAAAAAAGCTGCCACCATTTCACCATCACGGCACAAAAAGTCACACGACCATCAAAAATAAAAAAGTTCCATTGCCCGCAAAAAGAATTCAGAATTGTCCTGACTGCTGCCGAGAACCTCGACTCAAGCGTTCTGGCACACCGCGACACACCGGCTATTTGCGAGGTAAGCAATGAGCACTGCACAGATGACCCGTCCTCCACAGACTCTCTACGTCACCATTCGACGCGATGAGCTGCGCCAGTTGAAAGACGAACGCGAACAGCTGCAGCAGGAAGTCTTGCGCTTGCGCTCGCACATCATCCAAGCCCAGTTGGACCAGCCTTCCGGCGCCCAGCCAGCGCTCTGCTAAGCCCTGTCATCGCTTTGTAAGATAACGTCTACACAAATCTCACAAAGTTTTCACATGCCCCTCCCGATACTCCCGCCCGAAGGGCCACCCCATGCAAGGGTGGCCTCTGTTGCGCGCAGCCCTGCGTGTCGACTGAAAAATTACCGGGTTGGAGCGCTGGATGGCGATGTTCGAACGCAGCACCAAGTCTGCGAAAGGCTTTGATTGGGCCGGTCTTGGCTGGCTGTTCCTGTTTTTCTGGTATTTCTCGGGCATTACCCAACTGCTGATTCAACTCAGCGGCACTGCCGGCTTCAGTGGTTTTCGCCAAGCGTTCTTCATGAGTGCGATCTGGCTGGCGCCGCTGCTGATATTCCCTCGTCGTACGCGTTTGCTTGCCGCCTTGATCGGCGTCGTGCTGTGGGCCTGTTCCATGGCCAGCCTGGGATATTTCTTCATCTACCAGCAGGAGTTTTCCCAGAGCGTCATCTTCATCATGTTCGAGTCGAACATCTCTGAAGCCGGCGAATACGCGACCCAATACTTCGCCTGGTGGATCGTGCTGGCGTTCATGGCCCACACCGCCGTGGCTATTTTCCTCTGGACTCGCGTACGCCCGGTGTACCTGCCGCGTGGCCAGGCACTGATCGCGGCGACCGCAATCCTGGTGGGCATCATTGGTTACCCACTGGTCAAACAGATCGCCCGCAGCGACACCCTCGACGATGCCATCGACCGCTTTGAATCGCGCATCGAACCCGCCGTACCGTGGCAGATGATCGTCGCCTACCGCCGCTACACCGAGCAGTTGGACAACATGCAAGGCATGCTCGACAGCGCCAGCCAGATTCCGCCCTTGACGAACCTGAAGGACACCATGGCCGGCCAGCCCTCCACCCTGGTGCTGGTCATCGGCGAGTCGACCAACCGCCAGCGCATGAGCCTCTACGGCTACCCGCGCAACACCACGCCCGAGTTGGACAAGCTGCGCGATCAATTAGCCGTGTTCGACAACGTCATCACCCCACGCCCCTACACCATCGAAGCGCTGCAACAGGTACTGACCTTCGCCGACGAAGAAAACCCTGACCTGTACCTCAAGACGCCATCCATTGTCAGCGTGATGAAACAGGCAGGCTACAAGACCTACTGGATCACCAACCAGCAGACCATGACCAAACGCAACACCATGCTCACGACCTTCTCCGAACAGGCCGACGAACAGGTGTACCTGAACAACAACCGCAACCAGAACGCCCGCCAATACGACGGCGATGTGCTGGCACCGTTTTCCAAGGCGTTGGCTGATCCTGCGGAACGTAAATTCATCGTGGTCCACTTGCTGGGCACCCACATGAGCTACCAGTACCGCTACCCGCCGACCTTCGACAAATTCACTGACCGCCAGGGCGTACCGGCGGGCGTGACCGACGATCAACTGCCGACCTACAACAGCTACGACAACGCCGTGCTGTACAACGACTTCGTGGTGTCTAGCCTGATCAAGGACTACGCCAAGACCGATCCCAACGGCTTCCTGTTATACCTGTCAGACCATGGCGAAGACGTATTCGACTCAGCGGGCCACGCCACTCTGGGGCGCAACGAAGCCAAGCCGACCGCGCCGATGTACACCATTCCCTTCATGGCGTATGCCTCGCCAAAATGGCGGGAAACCCACGACTGGAGCTTCGCCGGTGATTTACAGCGGCCCTACAGCAGCTCGCAGTTGATTCACACCTGGGCGGACCTTGCCGGGCTGAGCTTCAAAGAGCTGGACCGCACGAAAAGCCTGGTGAGCGACAGCTTCACGGCCCGCCCACAAATGATCGGCAACCCCTACCTGCGTCAGCAGAAACCACTGATCGACTTCAGCCTGATCAAGCCGAAAAAGGTCAATCCAACCGACGTTGTGCTCCAGGAAAAACCAGCGCTGTAACAGAAAGATAATAATCATTCTCGTTTAAGCCTAAAGTTCCTCCCGTCCTTTCGTCTTTGAACCATGGCCTTTCCCGACCGGAAAGGCCGCAAAGACGACAAGGAGTCTTCCGCGATGTTCGCGCCTTTCACCCGTTCCATGACCCTCACCCTCGGCCTCTTCAGTGTGGCCACCAGCCCCACTCTGCTGGCTGAAACCGACCCCGAAAACAAAGCCCTGGAGCTGGGTGCCACCAGCATCACTGCCGAAGGCCTGGGCGCCACCACCGAACACACCGGGGCCTACACCACCGGCTCCATGAGTACCGCCACCCGCCTCAACCTGTCCGTCAAGGAAACCCCGCAATCGATCTCGGTGATCACGCGCCAGCAGATGGATGATTTCAATCTCAATACCTTGACCGAGGTGTTGCGCCAGACCACGGGGGTCAACGTCCAGCACAACGACTCCGACCGTGTTTCGTACTCTTCACGTGGCTATGGCATCAGCAACTTCCAGATTGACGGGATGCTCAACACGTTTGGCTACATGAAGTCCGATTCCGACACCATCATCTATGAC
The DNA here is from genome assembly GCF_002269425.1 of Pseudomonas sp. NS1(2017). Taxonomy (NCBI): domain Bacteria; kingdom Pseudomonadati; phylum Pseudomonadota; class Gammaproteobacteria; order Pseudomonadales; family Pseudomonadaceae; genus Pseudomonas; species Pseudomonas sp. NS1(2017). Next base: position 4,285,757 of record NZ_CP022960.1, on the reverse strand, counting down.
CACATCGAAGTGGTGCGGGGCGCCACGGGCTTGACCACCGGCGCCGGCGACCCTTCCGCCACGGTCAATATGGTGCGCAAACGCCCGACGGCCCAATGGCAGGCGCAAACCGGGGTCAAGGCCGGCAGCTATGACAACTACTACAGCTACGTAGACGTGGGCGGTCCGTTGGCATTTGACGGCAAGCTGCGCGGGCGGACGGTACTGGCCTACCGGGACAGCCAATCCTTCCGCGACAATTACGGGCTGCAACGGGCGGTGGGATACGGCATCCTTGAAGGCGACCTATCAGACGATACGGTCTTAGCCGTAGGCTTTGATTACCAGAACAAGCAGGTCCAAGGCACTTCCTGGGGCACCGTGCCGTACTGGAACAGCCAGGGAGGCAAGGCGGGGCTGTCCCGCTCCACCAATATGGCGGCGCACTGGAGTTCCTGGCCGCTGACGGACAAGACCACCTTCGCCACCCTCGATCATCGGCTCGGCGGTGACTGGCATTTGAAAGCCGCCTATACCCATCGCCAAAGCGACACCGATGGCAAGGTGTACTACGGCGGCGCGGGCTTCCCCAATGACGACCGCAGCGGCATGACCGCCTGGGCCAGCCACATGCGCGGCACCTCGAGAATGGAAGCGGTCGACCTCAACCTCGCCGGCAGCTACGCCTTGTTGGGCCACGAACATGCACTGATGATGGGGTATGGCGAGGCGACACAACGCGACGTGTCCCCGGTGATGCGCAGCAACATTCCTGACGGCTACTACACGATCGAAGACTGGAAATACATGGGCGGGATCGGCAAGTTCGGCGACACGGTCACCGGCCTCAAGGGCGAGCACAGCAGCAAGCAACAGAAAGCTGGCTACCTGGCTACTCGCCTGAGTCTGACTGACCGCTTGCATGCGGTACTCGGAAGCCGCTATGGCAGCTGGGAGCTGGAAAGCGCGGCGCCCGAATACGATGGCAATGATCAGCTACTCAGGGCCAACAAGACCCGCCAGACCCACAACGATATGTGGACGCCCTATGCCGGCCTGCTTTACGACATCACGCCGGAGTACACCGTTTACGCGAGCTATACCGACATCTTCAAGCCGCAGAGCCTCAAGGACGTCAGCAACAAATACCTGGAACCGGTGGTGGGCAGCAACTATGAGGTCGGGCTCAAGGGGAGTCTGTTGAATGAGCGCCTGAACGTCGCGGCCGCGTATTTCTGGAGCAAACAGGACAACGTCGCCGAACGGGATTATTCGGTACCGCCAAACCCGACCACCGGCGAGGAATACTACAAATCCGGCGGCAAGGGGAATAAGGTCAATGGCTTTGAACTGGAGGTTGCCGGCGAAGTGATGCCGGACTGGAACCTGACGGCAGGCTACACCTATACCCACTCGGTGAATGGCACGGACAAGCGCAACAACACCGGGCAGCCTCTCAACCTGGTGAAGGTCTCCAGTGCCTACCGATTGCCGGGGGCATGGCGCAACCTGACGTTGGGCGGCGCGGTGAACTGGCAGAGCGATATCTACGAATTCAGCAACCGGCCTACAGGGCAACGCATCGGTAACAGGCTAGTGACCGAGCGCGCGAAAATCACGCAACAGGCCTACACCGTGGTCAACCTGATGTCGCGCTACCAGTTCGACGAACATGTTTCGGCATCACTTAACGTCAACAATCTATTTGATAAAAAATATTACGAGCGCGTCGGTTTCTATAATGGCGTGTATTGGGGCGACCCGCGCTCGATCACTCTGGCATTGGACTGGAAGCTGTAAGGCTTTTTAACCCGAAGTTAACGAAATTGTTAACTTCGGGGGTTTTTCGCGTTAATTCCTACTTAATAAACTCACGCCAAACTCGCCCCATGAATCTGATCAAGGACAGAGCGGATACCGATCACTCTTAATGGGAATACTGCCATGAAACTCTCCACCCTAGTGCTTGCCAGCCTGATGACCCTGACCTCCGCCGCAGCCTTTGCCGAAGGCGGTTCCGAGCGTTCGAAGGAGTTCTACAACAACTTCACGTTCATGCAGCAAAAGACTCACGGCACGGCTGAACAAACCGCGCAGGCTGATGGGAAGAACGTGAAGAAAGAGGCGGCCGGTCAATCCACCGCCGAGCAACAACCGAACACTTGATTCAACGGGTTTAACCGCACGGCCCTTTACCATCCTGCTCCTATGGCTAAGGTGAACTTGGCGCCATTTAATTAATGGCGCCCTTTTTTTGCCTGTTATTTATTAAAGCGGTTTGCTCCAGAACAACATGCGCCCGTGCGCTGGATCAAATATCGAATCATCAAAACCGAACTTGCGATAGGCCGACTGAGCCACCGCATTGCCTTCCAGCACCTCCAGGGTGATTTTGCAGCAGCCGCGCTGACGGGCGATTTCCTCGACCTTCTGCAGCATTTTCTGGCTGAGCCCCAGCCCCCGAAACGCATCCATCACCACCACGTCGTGGACGTTGACCAGCGGACGGCAGGCAAATGTGGAAAACCCTTCAAAACAATTCACCAGCCCGGCCGGCTCTCCGTTCACAAACGCCAGTACGCTGAACGCGTGCGCACGCTTGGCCAATTCTGCTGGCAACTGCGCCAGCAAATCCGGGTCCAGGCTGTGCCCGCCCCCCATAGGGTCTTCGGCGTAGTGGTTGAGTACCAAAGCGATGGCTTCGGCATGCACGGTATTGGTGTAGCTGGCTTGCAGCACCAGGATGTCAGGGGTGTCCATTTCCTTCCTCGATAACGGCAACAAGGGACTCGGTTCCCTTTGAGGGCATGATTGTAAGCGTGGGAGCACCGCCAACTGAAGGAGATTAACTACAAATAGGCGTTTGAAAACGCGTAGGTTGTGCCCCTAAAAAGGGCGAGGTTGCTCGTTTCAAGGGTTTGTTCACACACGCTTCAGGAAAAACGCTGCAATTGCATTTCTTGCAGGCGGCTCAAAGTGCGACGGAAGGGAAATTCCAGGTAACCCTCGGTATAGAGGCGCTCAAGCGGCACCTGAGCCTCGATGAACAACGGCACTTTACGGTCGTAGCACTCGTCCACCAAGGCGATAAACCGTCGCACGCTGTCATCATGCACCGACAATTCGGGCAACTCGCGATCACCCGCCTCCACCCGTTGCGCACCGTCTTCGGTGCCACGGGCAATCCGCCCTGGACGTTTTTGCGCACTGAGGTTGGGCACCTCGCCCAGCAGGATCGCCTTGAACCGATCGCAGAGCAGCATGAAGTCCATCGCTGCCAGGGGTTGCTCACACAGCTCAGCATAACGACACCACAGTACGGTATCACTGGATTGCACCGCGACGATGGACCGATGCCCCACTGCGACAGGCCCACTGCGCACTGGCTGGCCTTCGGCCAATTGCTTGAACACACCGGCCAACGCGGAGGGCTGATTGACCCAATAGCGTTGGATACCGATACCCGGATGCAAACGGTGGTCCTCTCCCCCATCCACCGCAATCACTTGCATATGCTCTTGTATCGCCGCAATCCCCGGTAGGAACCGCTCGCGATTGAAACCCTCGGCATACAGCTGGTCTGGCGGTTGGTTGGAGGTGCAGACCATCACCACGCCTTCCTCGAACATCACCTGAAACAAACGCCCCAGGATGATTGCATCACCAATGTCATTGACGAATAGCTCGTCAAAGCACAGCACCCGCACCTCACGGCTCAATTCCCGAGCAAGCGCCTGCAAAGGATCGTGCGTGCCGGTCAGTTGAAACAGACGCTGATGCACCCAGCCCATAAAGTGATGAAAATGCTGGCGGCGTGCGGGCACTTTCAAGCTTTGGTAGAACTGATCCATCAACCAGGTTTTGCCACGGCCCACCGGGCCCCACAGATAAACGCCCGTGGTGGGCGCACGACCTTGATGCAACGCTTCATGGCAGGCTTGCAACGCTTCCACCGCGCGGCGCTGGGCGTCGTCGGCCACGAAGCCTTGTTGAGCGATGGCGTGTTGGTAGGCAGCGAGGGGCGAGTCGAAAGTCATGCCCGCCAGTATGACCTACAGGGAAATATCCAGCCGTGAAATCTTGCCTTGTTCGTTCAAGCGAAAGGTGTAGCGCAGCTCCAAGGGGCTTCCGGGAAAATTGCCGGACACCACGTTGCTGACCAACACTTTGCCCGTGCGGTGTTGCACCTTGAGCACTTCGACCCTTGGCTGGTAACGGCGCGCGGTGTCTTCCATCCACCGCGCGATGGCAGCAGTGCCGACCTCATGCTGCCCCTCATCGAACACATTGGCGTCGTCGGCAAAACAGCGGGCAACAGCCGAGGTATCACGGGCATTGGCGGCTTCGAGATAGGCCACGATGGCCGGTGCCAACTCAGGAATAGACATGGCACAGCTCCTTTCTTGGTGATTTGTGACGCCATGCTAAGCCAGGGTTGTGTCAGTTTTTGTCAGGAGTGAATGGCCCGGATTCATTCTGCTCCATCAGCTTGCGCCAGCCGCGCAGCCAATCACTGCGCCGCCCCGGATAACGCTCGCCATGGGCCTCGGCACTCGCCACGCGGTCGGTACGAAAGGTGCGATACGCGCCACGCAGCTCACACCAGGCGACGATCACCCGCACTTCATTCAGGAATCCCAGGGCCAGGGGCCAGATCAGGCGCTGGCTCTGGGTCTGGCTGGCGTCCGCGTAATCGATATGCAGCTTGGCCTGGTTGCGGATGGCCTCGCGAAACACATTCAGCGGCACACGGTTCTCCGGGTAACCAAACCCAGGCGGACCGGGCAAAACCGTCGGGTTGCGCAACGCTTCCTGGGCGGCGGGGTCGAGCACGTCGGCGATTTTTGCCAAGGCGTTGGCGGCGGCGCGGCTGAGCACGTCATCACCGCGCTGATCCACATAACGCAAGCCAAGCACGATGGCCTCGGTTTCCTCGGCGTTCAGCATCAAGGGCGGCAAAAACAACCCGCTGCGCAACACATACCCAACCCCGGCCTCGCCGAAAATCGGCGCACCCAGCGCTGTTAATTCCGCAATATCACGGTAAAGCGTGCGCTCGGACACCTCCAACTGCGCCGCCAGTACGGCAGCCGTCACCGGACGTTTCTTGCCCCGCAGGGCCTGGAGCAAAGTCAGTAGACGAGTGGTTCGCGACACGGGGATCCCCGCAAAAAGGAAAAGTCCCGCAGCTTAGCAGAGCCCCCTGTCAGAAAACGTCAGCAGTAAAAAAGCCTCTTGACCGAATAAATTATAGCGATCATATTAAATACATGTTGCTAAACATGTAAGAAAAATCACTGCCTCAGGAGTCCTTGTATGCGCAATAAAGTCTTTGGCCGCCGCAGCGGTCTGCAGGTATCTGAACTGGCCTTGGGCACCGGTAATTTCGGTACGGGCTGGGGCCATGGCGCCGAACGCGATGAAGCCAAGCAGATTTTCGACGGTTTCCTTGAAGCCGGCGGCAACTTCCTCGATACCGCCAACGGCTACCAGTTCGGCCAGGCCGAAAAATTGCTGGGCGAATTTATCGCCGCCGAACGCGACAACCTGGTGGTGGCCACCAAATACACCTTGCGCACCCAGCCGTCGGATGAAGGCACAATCAGGCTCGGCAACAACCGCAAGAATCTGGTCCGCTCAGTGGAAGAAAGCCTCAAGCGCCTGAACACCGACCGCATCGACCTGCTCTGGGCGCACATGAGCGACAACGTCACGCCCATGGAAGAGATCCTGCGCGGCCTCGATGACCTGGTTCGCGCCGGCAAGATCCATTATGCCGGCCTTTCCAACTTCCCCGCCTGGCGCATTGCCCGCGCCGACCTGCTGGCCGAAGTGCGCAACTTTGCGCCGATCATCGGCATCCAGGTGGAATACAGCCTGGTCGAGCGCACCGCCGACCGCGAACTGCTGCCGATGGCCGAAGCCCTGGGCCTGGCTGCCACACTGTGGTCGCCCCTCGGCGGTGGCTTCCTGACCGGCAAGTACCGCAACACCCAGGACGACAACCGCGCCAACAAGCTCGGGATCCTGGTGCACGCCGAGCACAGCGCCCGCGAAACCGCCGTGCTGGACACCCTGCTGGCGGTCGCCGCCGAAGTGGAAGCCTCCCCAACCCACGTTGCCATCGCCTGGCTACGGGAAAAGGCGCGCCGCTCCACCACCGCACTGATCCCGATCCTGGGTTCACGCACACGCGCCCAACTGGACAGCACCTTGGGCGCATTGAATGTGCAGTTGTCAGCCGAGCAAGTCACCCGCCTCGACAACGCCAGCGCTATACCACTGGGTGTTCCGCACGGCATCATTGCCGAGCGCTTCCCTGTCGAAAACGACCCGGACCCACGGCGATCGCCGGTAATCTGAATAACTCGGCTGCCCCGCAAGGGCAGCCCAGTTCATCAGGCGACAATATCGCTGAGCCCCACTTGACCGTTGACGCGCACTTTAAAATCTGGGCGTGCGTCGCCAGTAGTATCAATTTGCAGCATACTCACATCTTTCTTTGCGTTGTAAGTCAGTACGGCCTCACCTGGCCACCCCGAGAATGCCAAGACGAATCTCAATTCAGGTTGACCGCTGGCAAGCCGAATGCTGGAAACGTCAATCTTGTCCTCGCCGCTGCGAAAATCCATGATGTGATCTGGCGCATCGGACGTTGAATGGCTTGCGTCAGAAAACAAAAATATGTCTTTGCCCGTCCCGCCCCAAAGCGTGTCCTGCCCAATCCCGCCATCGATCACATCATCACCGGCGCCACCCCATAGCGTGTTGGAAGCCTCGTTACCGAGAACCCAATCATTACCCACACCGCCGATGGCATCCTCGATGACCACACCCGGCGCAATGGATAAGTTGCCCTTCATGCCACCGACGTCCGAATAGGAACCCGCATTCAGGTTGATTTTCTGATCATCGCGATAGACGCTCAGGTTCAACGTGTCATGCCCACCGCCGTCCCAGATCGAAGCCACCAGAGGATCTTCGGCTGATTTGACCGTGTAATAATCACGGCAGGTGTTGGAACCAAAGCCGTAGACAGTGTCGCCTTTGCGGGTTCGCCTATTCGGCCCGTAGAGCTGCTGGGCTGCGACGATATCGTCCATTTGGGGGGCCGAGGCATAGTACTGTTTTCCGTTTTTTCTGAAGTCCTGCCCCGTGTGAGTCTCATCCCAATAACTCATGACCGAGTGTCCCTGAGAGTCCTGGGCATACTCGGCATCCTCCGTATACCCGGCTGTGGGTCCACCATAGTCTCCAGGATGGTATAAGCCGATTTGATGCCCAACCTCGTGGGTGAATGTATTGCGTCCCTGACTGTTCACCGTAGGTGCCAGGTGACCGTCATAACCGCCCGTTCGATACCAGGCTTGCTGTTCATGCCCCTGTGGATCGTAAAGGGTGACCGCCTTTCCATTCGGGGCTTCAAGCCCTTCGATTTGTTGAAAGTTACCAAACCGCAGATGCCCGTCACCCACCCCGTCATTTTCCTTCTCGGTGAAGTTGACATTGGAGACGTCTGACCAGGACCGTAGAGACCGACGCATCTGAGCCTTCTGCTCTTGATTGAACTCACTAAAACCGATGAGCTGCGCAGAAGAGAAGGTCGCGCCAGGGAATTTGGCGAACGAATAGCTAAGGGTTGCCTTGCCGTCGCCGTCGCGATCTGGCCAACGCTCAACCCCCTTGACATTTATTTTCTCGGCCGCCTGGTCGTGGGTCAACGATGGTTTGCCATTGAGGTCTTGACCCGGCACGCGATCATCACGACGGGCGAATGCCTGCATCTGTTCGAATGCGGTGCTGGGTGGAATGGGCGTAGGAGCCGCCTTGGTAATAACCATATCAATATCCTTTTTACAATCATTGAAGTGATAAAAAAAGATGACATTGGTCTACGAGCTGGCCTAGGGGAGTTGTCCTTGACGTCAGTTGATCGAGTCCAAACAGACAGAAGAAAGTTGCCGGTGTCGATGTAGGAACTGGATAAAAAAAGGCCTGTCACCCGCTGGACAGACCTCTGAATCAACGCTTATGCCAGGCTCTTGCTGACCACCTCAAACACATCGCTCGACAGCTCACCCGAAGCCCGAATGCGCTCCAGTTCCGCCTTCATCAGTGCCTGGCGCGCGCTGTCGTATTTACGCCAGCGGGTCAACGGCGCCAACTGGCGCGAAGCGATCTGCGGGTTGAAGCCATTCAACTCGATCACCAGGTCTGCCAGGAAGCGATAGCCCGAACCGTCCGCCGCGTGGAAGTTGATCAAGTTCTGCCCGGCAAACGCGCCAATCAATGCACGCACCTTGTTCGGGTTTTTCAGCGTGAACGCCGGATGTTCCATCAATGCCTTCACCCGCTCCAGCCCGCCCGGCAAGGTACTGCCGGCCTGTACGCTGAACCACTGGTCCATGACCAGCGGGTTGTCCTTGAAGTTCTCGGCAAACACCGCCAGCGCCTTGGCCTTCTCCGCTTCGAACGGCGAATTCACCAGCACCGCCAGCGCGGTCAGGCGCTCGGTCATGTTGTCGGCGGTTTCGAACTGCTCGAGGGTTGCCGCCAACACTTCCGGCTTGCCACTGAGCATCAGGTACGACAGCGCAATGTTCTGCAACGCGCGACGGGCAAAGTGCTCGGCCGCCGCCACATAAGGCGTCTGCTTGGACAGCTCGCGATTGGCCTGGTAGCGCAACCACAGTGCTTCGTGCAGATTCTCCGACAGTTGTTTGCGAGCAAACTCACGGGCAGCGTGGATGGCATCCACATCCGCAACCTCGCTGATTTCCGTAAGATAGGCTTCACCCGGCAACGACAGCATCTCTGCAACCATGGCCTGATCCAGGCTTTCGTCGCTCAACACGCTGCGCAGCGCGGTGATCAAACGTTGATCCATGTGCAAGGCCTGGCCCTGCTGATGCTGGGCGATGAGTTCCTGCAACACCTGCACCGACAACTGCTGGCCGGCATCCCAGCGGTTGAAGCCGTCGCTGTCGTGCTGCATCAGGAACATCAGTTGATCGCGGTTGTACGGGAAGCTCAGCTTCACCGGCGCCGAAAAACCGCGCAGCAGCGAAGGCAACGGTTGCTCAGGGATATCAACGAACGTGAAGGTCTGCTCGGCTTCAGTCACCGAGATCACGCGGGACGTGGCACCAGCCGCCGCTTCCCCGGCCAGGCGCAAGGCGATACCCGCGCCCTTCCCGTCCAGCAAGCCCAGTTCTACCGGGATCACGAACGGCAGTTTTTCCACCTTGTCCGGGGTTTCCGGGCAGCTCTGGCGGAAGGTCAGGCTGTAGGTTTTAGCCGTGGCGTCGTAAGACTCGCTCACCGCCAGACGTGGCGTACCGGCCTGACTGTACCAGCGCTTGAACTGCGTCAGGTCGGCGCCATTGGCGTCTTCCATGGCCTTGACGAAATCGTCGCAGGTTACGGCCTGGCCGTCATGGCGTTCGAAGTACAGGTCACTGCCTTTGCGGAAGCCTTCGGCGCCGAGCAAGGTGTGGATCATGCCCACAACTTCCGAACCCTTTTCGTACACGGTCAGGGTGTAGAAGTTGGAAATCTCGATAAAGCTGTCCGGACGCACCGCGTGGGCCATCGGGCCGGCATCTTCGGCAAACTGGTGGGTACGCAGGTACGCCACGTCCTGGATGCGTTTGACGGTGGCCGAGTTCATGTCGGCAGAGAACTGCGAGTCACGGTAGACGGTGAAGCCTTCCTTGAGCGACAACTGGAACCAGTCGCGACAGGTCACGCGGTTGCCCGACCAGTTGTGGAAGTATTCGTGGGCGACGATCGCCTCGACCCGCTGGTGCGCGGCGTCGGTAGCGGTTTCGGCACGGGCCAGCACGGCACTGGAGTTGAAGATGTTCAGGCCCTTGTTTTCCATCGCGCCCATGTTGAAGTCGTTTACCGCCACGATCATGAAGATGTCGAGGTCGTACTCGCGACCGTAGGTTTCTTCGTCCCAGCGCATGGATTTTTTCAGGCTGGTCATGGCGTGCTGGCACTTGTCGATGTTTTCCGGCTCGACGTAGATGCGCAGCGCGACCTCGCGGTTGGTCATGGTGGTGAAGGTGTCTTCGACACACCACAAATCACCCGCCACCAGCGCAAACAGGTACGCCGGCTTCTTGAACGGGTCTTCCCAGGTCGCCCAGTGGCGACCGTCTTCACCGGGGCCGCTGGCAATCGGGTTGCCGTTGGACAGCAGGATCGGGTAGCGATGCTGCTCGGCGATCACCGTGGTGGTGAAGGTGCTCATCACGTCCGGGCGGTCGAGGTAATAGGTGATCTTGCGGAAACCTTCAGCTTCGCACTGGGTGCAGAACATGCTGCCGGACTTGTACAGGCCTTCCAGGGCGGTGTTGGTTTCCGGGTGGATTTTTACCGTGGTGTCCAGGGTAAAGGTCGCGCTCTTTGGCTGTACCGTCAGGTGGCTGTCGGTGAGTTGGTAGTCATCTGCCGTCAACTCCTGATCGGCAAGGTTCACGCTCAGCAGCTCCAGTTGCTGGCCGTCCAGCACCAATGGTGGCAAGCCGGCGCCGCGCTCAGGGTTGCGGCGCATCACCAGTTGCGCGTGGACCAGGCTGTGGTCCTCGAACAACTCGAAGGTCAGGTGCGTCTCTTCGATCAGGTAGTCCGGCGCCTGATAGTCTTTCAGGTAGATCATCTTCGGTTGTTCGGTGCGCATGGGTGGCATCCTTCTACTGATGCACGGCGAGCTGGTAGGCCGTGTACTTACGAATGTTGATAACGCCGGTGTCGAAGATCAGGTATTGGCCCTTGATCCCCAGCAGCGTGCCTTCGGCAATCGGGTTCTTGTCCAGGTTGAAGCTGACGATCTTGGCCGGATACTGCTCGACCGGGTAGCGGATTTCGATCGGTTCAATGTCGGTTACCGGTTGGATGGCCTGCAGGCCAAAGCGTTCCTGCAAACCGAGCAAGCCTTCGGCGCAGGAGGCGAACAGCTCATCGCGCACCTGCTTGAGGTCGACGGCTTGGGCGTCGCCTTTGAGCAGCGCGCGCCAGTTGGTCTTGTCGGCGACCTGACTGCGGAACAGGTCTTCGACGAAACCGGACTGCTGGCGGGTCGCCACGCGCATGATCGGCAGCGCCTGGCTCGCGCCCTGGTCCAGCCAGCGCGTCGGCAACTGGGTGGCGCGGGTGATGCCGACCTTGATCCCCGACGAATTCGCCAGGTACACCACGTGGTCGGTCATGCAGAATTTTTCACCCCAGCCCGGATCGCGGCAGGTGCCGGCGTCGTAATGGCAACGCTCGGGGTTCATGATGCACAGGTCACACTGGGCCAGCTTGGTCATGCACGGGTAGCAGTAACCCTGGCTGAAGCTGGTCTTGGTCTTGCGGCCGCAATGGCTGCAATGGATGGCACCGAGGTATTCCAGGCGTACGTGTGTACCAATCAGCGGGTTGACCGGCACCTCGACATCGCCCAGTCGAAACGCGTATTGAACGGTCGGCTCACCGAGTTGCGCCGACATCTTGCTGACTGCACCGCGACCAATTTCAATCAATGGATCGCATCCGACTTGAACAGAATATTCGGTACTGGCGCGGACTTGGAGGCGCACTCCTGCGGGCCCATGTAACCGGTGCGCTGGTCTTCCGGCAGGTTCTGGATTTCCCAGGCGATCACCGCTTGCAGGGACAGCTCGCGCTGTTCGGCAGTGAGCTTGCGGCCATCGGACCACTTGCCGATTTCCACGGCAAGCTTGAGGCTCTCGTAGATGTCCGGGGTGATGTTTTCGATCATTTCAGCAAAAGAGGACATAAGGCTCTTCCTTATCAAAGAGAGGCTTTGCGGCGGCTGTACAGCCCACCCAGCAAACCCGTCAGGCAACCGATAACCAGGCCGCCGACATGGGCAGCGTTGGCGATTTCGCCGAAACCGATCATCGAGACCAGCCCCGACAGGCAAAGCAGCAACCACACCAGCATCATCACCAGCACCCCACGGGGCAGGCGATAGGCCGGGTTGGGCGACAGTAATTGAAAAATCCAGCAATGGCCGAGCAGGCCGTACAGCACACCGGACAACCCACCGAACAGGCCAGGGCCGCCAAAAACGTATTGAGCGTAGTTCGACACCAGGCTGAACAACAGCGTCAGGCCGAGCAAGTTGATGCTGCCCTGGCGCGCTTCGATGCGCCGCCCCAACTCCCAGTACCACATGCCGTTCATGGCCAGGTGCAGGATGCCGAAGTGGATCAGCATCGGCGTGACCAGGCGCCACCACTGACCCGCCGCCAGGCTGTCGGCCAGGGGCGTGAACTGGATGTACTCGCCGACGATGCGAAACTGCAGGAACGTCAGCCAGCTCATGGCTTGCAGGTTTTCACCGAGCAAGGTCAGCGCGCCTACGATGATGCTTGCCAGCAACACCAGCGCAGTCACCGGGCTTTGGCGCAGTTGCTGCACAAACCCGGGGCGCTTGACCGGCGCCTGCTCGGGAATATCCAGTTGCTGGTCCGGGTCACCGGCGGGAAAGCGTTGATACAGGACACGCACGTCGTCGCTGATGGTTTCCGGCACCCACAACACCTGCTCGCCCGCCTCTTCGCTGACGCGATGGGGCACTTGCATGCGTTGCAGCAACTGGACAAAGCCGCCCAGGTCAACACTCAGGGGCAGGCGCAATACAGCCACGGTACTCATTTGATGACCTCGGGGCGCTCAACGTCGACCCATACGAATTTACTCGGATCCAGCCGCGTTTCCTGATCCAGGCGATAAGCCACCAACTTGCCGTACAGCACGGCGCTGTAGTCCAGGCAGGCCAAATTCTCGCGGATCGGCGCCGGTTTGCCGCTGCGCCAGTAATGCCCGACAAACAACAAGGGTTCGTCGACGCCGTAGCGCAGCAGGGAATTCTTTTCGGTGGACGACAAGGGCGTACGCGCCACTGGCTCCGGCAAGGCGTCGGGCTGGAACACGATGTCGCCGTAGGTCTTGGGGTCGTCCTCCCAGAACTTGGTGCGAAAGAACGAGCGCGTCAGGCCATCGCCACCGGTCAGCGTGAGGCCATCCGGCAGGCGCATGTCGGTGCCGCGCAACAGTCGGTCGAAAGCGTTGCAGGCAAAACTACCCGGCACGGCAGCGGCCTGCAGGAAATGCTGGTCGATGCAGCCGTCCGGGAACGTGGCGCGCAGCGGATCGATAAAGCCGTCATCCCAGCAGGCATGCACCACACGGAAGCGTCCGGCATCGACAAACAGCGGCATGTCATAGAACCAGCCGAGGAAGTCGTGCCAGTCGGCCGGGTGGTGTTCGAACTGGGTCAGGGTTTCGTGGATCAACCGCGCGTGCCGTGGGTTGTGTTCGCGCACGAACTGCCTGCCACTGCCCGGCGGTGCCGGCGTGGTCCAGCCCAGCGCATTGAACTCATGGTTGCCCATGATGCACAGCGCCTGGCCGGCTTCGGTCATGTCGTGGACGATGTGCAACGCCTCGCGGATGCGTGGGCCACGGTCGATGATATCGCCGAGGAACACCGCCATACGCGATGGATGCCGCCAGACTCCGCCGACCTTGTTATAGCCCAACTGGTCGAGCAAGTGCTCAAGGGTATGAGCGCAACCGTGCACGTCACCAATCAGGTCGTAGCTACGCGCGGGATCGAGCATCAGTCGCCTCCACCCCCCAAGCGGCTGCCCCAGCCCAGCTTGGTGCGGCACACTTCGTAGTAGTTGTGGTCCAGCGGGTGGATCAACCGCAACTTCTGTGCCTTTTTGCTCACGGTGATGGTGTCACCGGGGGCGCAGGTGAAATGGTTCTGCCCGTCACACGACACCTGCGGGTAGATTTGCATGTCTTTGGACACCACGATTTTCAGCTCACTGTTGCCGTCGACCACAATCGGCCTGCTCGACAACATATGGGGGTACATCGGCACGATCACAATGGCATCCAGCTTGGGATGCATGATCGGGCCACCCGCCGACAGCGCATAGGCGGTGGAGCCGGTGGGCGTGGCCACGATCAGGCCGTCGGCCTTCTGGCTGCACACGAACTGGCCGTCTATATAGAGTTCGAACTCGATCATCCGCGTTGACTTGCCGGGGTGCAGCACTACGTCATTCAGGGCATCGCCCTGGCCGATGGCTTCGCCGTGGCGGCGCACTTCGGCTTGCAGCAGGAAGCGGTTCTCCACCAGGTAGTGGCCGTCGAGCACCTTGGCCACTTCGACTTCCAGCTCATCCGGGCGGATATCGGTGAGAAAACCCAGGCTGCCGCGGTTGATCCCCAGCACCGGCACGTTATGCCGTGCCAAGGCACGGGCTGCGCCGAGCAGGCTGCCGTCGCCGCCGACCACAATCACCATGTCACACACTTCACCGAGCATCTTGCGTGATGAGGTCTGCAGGCCGTGGCCAGGAAGGATTTCGGCGATGGTGTCTTCGAGGATCACATGCAGGTGGCGGTCCAGCAGGAATTTTTTCAGCCGGCGGACGGTGTCCAGCACCTGGGTACTGCCCAGGCGACCGATAATGCCGATATTGCGAAATTGCTCCATGGGGCTCCTGCGGGATGTGGGGTGTGGCAAAAAGAAGGATTATGGGCGAAAGGCCGCCCCAGGCAAAATCCTTTGTCGCCGTGAAGCCTTGATGACAATGGTTCTCAGCCACCTGCCCGGCACTTAAAAGGCTATGCTCGGACCATGACTGTGTTCCCGGATCTGCACAACCTGCCCCGCCAGCTGCGCCACCCCGAAGTGCGCGACCTGGCGTGGGTGATGCTCGCCCCGCCGATGCTGGCGCAAACACCCTGGCCGCAACGCCATCCGCTGGCCGGCAGCGATTGGGTGCAGCAACCCCACTTACTTGAACAGTGGCTGCGCCAGCTCGACCACGACAGCAGCGCCTTGCAGCAATGGCTGAGCCTGTCACGCACCCGGCGCCTGGGCCTGTATTACGAGCGCCTGTGGCAGTTCGCCGTACAACATGCGCCGGGCGTGGAACTGTTGGCGGCCAATCTGCCAATCCGCCGCGCCGGGCATACCCTCGGCGAGCTGGACATGCTGCTGCGCGACCGTGACGGCGTGCATCACCTGGAACTGGCGATCAAACTCTATCTCGGTCCGCAGGACGGCAATGGCCAGGACACGGATCAATGGTTGGGGCCGGGCTGCCACGACCGGCTGGACCGCAAACTGGCGCATCTGGCCCAGCATCAACTGCCGATTTCAGCGCGGGCGGAAAGCCGAGAGGCGCTGGCGGCGCTGGATATCCAGCAGTTCGATGCACATTTGTGGCTGGGCGGTTATCTGTTATATCCCTGGCCCGGCGAGGCCGTTGAGCCCGTTGGCGCTCATCCACAACACCTGCGGGGACGCTGGTTGCATCAGCGTGATTGGCAAGCGTTTGTCGCCCACAGCCAGCCGGGCCGCTGGCAACCCCTGCCCCGACATGCGTGGTTGGCACCGGCGCATTACTCGGCGGATGAAGTCTGGAGTGAAGAACAGATGAGGGACTGGCTGGCGGAGCTGGACCCGATGGCGCCGGCGCAGTTGTTGGTACGGATGGTTCAAGTAAACGAGGATTGGGAAGAAGCCGAGCGACTGTTCCTGGTGGCCGACCTGTGGCCGAACGTGCCCGGCAACACCTAATCGTCGATATGCCGGTAATCCAGTTGCAGCCCCACCGCCAGCGCCTGTGACCGACCCAAGCGGATCGGCCCACGCTCCATATCAACCAGCACACCAGGACACTCCAGCAACGGCAACCCGGCGATGTCCTTGAGTCGCCCATCAGTGATCACCAGCAGCCGCTGTTGTTCAGCCGGATACCGCTTGCGCCGCTGCGCCAGCCACGCCCCGGCTTCGGTCAACGCCGCGAGCAACGGCGTACCACCGCCCGCGCCCAATTGATCCAACCAATCCGCCAAGCCCTTCGCCGCCTTCAACCCCTGGACCTGCCATTTGGGCGAGTGCCCGCTGGCCGTCAACAACGCCATCCGCGCCCGCTGGCGGTAGGCGTCATCAAACAATTGCGCCAACAAACCCTTGGCATCGGTGAGCGCACCGTGCCGCCGGGTGGACGCCGACGCATCGACAATCACCAGCCACAGCTCATGGGCCGAACGACTGCGCAGTTGATACAGCAGATCCTCACGGGTTTGCGGCCGACCACCGAGCAAGGTGCCCGGCCAATTGATCGAGCCTTGTTTCGCGCTGCGCGCCTTGCCGTACCTGCCGCTGTCCAGTCGCCCTGCCTTGGGGCGGGCATCCGCCCCCGCGTCAGGTCGGGGGCGAATGCCTAGGGCTTTTTTGGCCAGGTGGGGACTTCCCGGCGCGCGCCCGTGGGCAGGGCCGGAGCGGGCAGGTCGCCCCACTGGCCTTGGCCTGGCGAAGCGTCGGAGGATTTGGGCGACTGCCCTTCACTTGGCGGGTTGGACGATGGGGCTTGTTCCTGGCGACGATGGCGCAGGGCAAACTCGGCCACCGCTTCGATATCTTCCTCGGCGATCGCACTGGCGCCACGCCAGGCGGCATGGGCCCGAGCGCCGCGCAACCACACCAGGTCCGCACGCAAACCGTCGACACCTGCTGCAAAACACCGCTCGGTGATCTGTGCCAGCGCCTCGTCATCCAGCGCAATCGTGTCGAGCCGTGCCCGCGCCTGGGTGCAGCGCTCACGCAAGGCCGCCTGCGACGCTTCCCATTGCGCGCAGAACGCCGCCGGATCGTTGTCGAAATCCAGGCGCCGACGAATAATCTGCCCACGCTCGGCCGGCAAGGTCTGCCCGCTCAACGCCACGTTGAAACCGAAACGGTCGAGCAGTTGCGGCCGCAACTCACCCTCCTCCGGGTTCATGGTGCCGATCAGCACGAACCGCGCCGAATGGCGATGGGAAATGCCGTCGCGCTCGATCAGATTGGTGCCGCTGGCGGCCACGTCCAGCAGCAAATCCACCAAATGATCGGGCAGCAGGTTGACTTCATCGACGTACAACACGCCGCCATCCGCCTTGGCCAATACACCGGGGGAAAACTGCGCCCGGCCCTCGCCCAATGCAGCATCCAGGTCCAGCGTGCCGACAAGGCGCTCTTCAGTCGCGCCCAAGGGCAAGGTCACGAACTGACCGCTGGCGAGCAGGTCCGCCAGACCACGCGCCAAGGTCGACTTGGCCATCCCGCGCGGGCCTTCGATCAGCACACCGCCGATCTTTGGGTCGATGGCGGTCAGGCACAGTGCCAGTTTCAAGTCATCGGCGCCGACCACGGCGGACAGCGGGAAATGGGGAATATCGGTCATCAGCTGTCTTCTTCTATATCCAGCAACAGGTTTTCCAACGCCTCGCGGTACGCCCCCGGCTCCTGCCACATGCCACGTTGCTGGGCCTCCAGCATGCGCTCAGTCATATCACGCAGCGCATCGGGGTTGTGTTGCTGCACAAAGGCGCGGGTGTCGGGGTCGAGCAAATAAGCGTCGGCCAACAGGGCATATTGGTGATCGTCAATCAGCGCCGTGGTAGCGTCGAAGGCGAACAGGTTGTCCACGGTCGCCGCCATCTCGAAGGCACCTTTATAGCCATGGCGCTTCACGCCTTCGATCCACTTGGGGTTGGCGGCGCGGGAACGGATCACCCGGTTCAGCTCTTCCTTCAACGTGCGGATCTTCGGCAGGTCGGGCTGGCTGTGATCACCATGATAGCTGGCCGCCTTGTCGCCGCTCAGGGTTTCCACCGCGGCGAGCATGCCGCCTTGGAATTGGTAGTAATCGTTGGAGTCGAGCAGGTCGTGCTCGCGGTTGTCCTGGTTTTGCAAAACGGCCTGCACCTGGCTCAAACGCTGGGCAAACTGCGCGCGGGCGGCGGTGCCTTCGTCGGAACCGCCATAGGCGTAGCCGCCCCAGTTCAAGTAAACCTCGGCCAGGTCTTCACGACTTTGCCACAGGCGACCGTCGACCGCGCCCTGCACGCCCGCGCCATAGGCGCCGGGCTTGGCACCGAAGATGCGCCACCCGGCCTGTTTCGCCGCCGCTTCTGCGTCCAGGCCAGACTGGAGCAGCGCCTCACGCTCACTACGCACCTTGGCCGCCAGCGGGTTCATGTCGTCCGGCTCATCCAGCGCAGCCACTGCCTGCACTGCGGCGTCGAACAGGCGGATCAGGTTGGCGAAGGCATCGCGGAAAAAGCCCGACACCCGCAAGGTCACGTCCACGCGCGGGCGGTCCAACAGGCTGATCGGCAGGATCTCGAAATCATCCACGCGCTGGCTGCCGGTCGCCCACACCGGGCGCACGCCCATCAGTGCCATGGCCTGGGCAATATCGTCGCCGCCGGTGCGCATTGTGGCAGTGCCCCACACCGACAGGCCGAGCTGGCGCAGGTGGTCGCCGTGGTCCTGCAGATGTCGCTCAAGAATCAGGTTGGCGGATTGGAAACCGATGCGCCAGGCCGTGGTGGTGGGCAGGTTGCGCACATCGACGGTGAAGAAGTTGCGCCCCGTCGGCAGCACATCCAAACGCCCGCGACTCGGTGCACCACTCGGACCCGCCGGTACAAACCGGCCGCTGAGGGCATCCAGCAATCCGCGCATTTCCGCAGGGCCACAAGCATCCAGTCGCGGTGCAACCACGATGCGCAGGCTTTCGATAACCGCCTTCACCTCCTCCCAGCCGGGTTCTTCCAACTGTTCAAGCGGGCCTTCGAGCGCCTGCTCGATCAGCCGTGCGGCATACAGCTCCAGGCGTTCGCGGGTATCGCCAGCGGTGCGCCACAATTGCGCGTCGATCTTCTGCAATACCTGAGGTCGGCGCCCCGTCCAAGGTTCGGCCAGGGCACAGTCCAACGGATCAAAGCCCAAGTCGAAAGCCTTGGCCAACACACGCAGCAGGCTCGATTGCGGGCCACGCCCATCGCCACGCGGGATACGCAACAAGGCCAGCAACGTGTCGATACGCAAACGGCCTGCGGGCGACTCACCAAAGATGTGCAGGCCATCGCGGATCTGTGACTCCTTCAAGTCGCACAGGTAAGTGTCCAGGCGCGGCAACCACACGGCGGCATCGGCGTCGCTCTCCAGCTCAAGCTCCTGGTCGATGCGGGTTTCGCGCACCAGCTTGAGGATGTCTTTCTGCAACTCCAGGGCGCGGCGCGGATCGAGCAGTTGCGCTTCGTAATACTCGTCCGCCAGCAATTCAAGGTTACGCAACGGGCCGTAGGTTTCAGCACGGGTCAGCGGCGGCATCAGGTGATCGATGATCACCGCCTGGGTACGACGCTTGGCCTGGGCGCCCTCGCCCGGATCGTTGACGATAAACGGGTAGATATTCGGCAGCGGCCCCAGCAGTGCATCGGGCCAGCAGTTTTCCGACAGGCCGACGCCCTTGCCGGGCAACCATTCAAGGTTGCCGTGCTTGCCCACATGGATCACACCGTGGGCGCCATAGGTGTGGCGCAGCCAGAAATAGAACGCCAGGTAGCCGTGGGGCGGCACCAGGTCCGGATCATGGTAAACCGCGCTGGCGTCCACCTGATAACCCCGCGCCGGTTGGATACCGACAAAGGTCATGCCCAGGCGCAGGCCGGCGATCATCATGCGGCCATCGCGGAACATCGGATCGTTATGGGGCGTGCCCCAGCGCTCCACTACCGCCTGGCGATTGGCCTCGGGCAAGCGGCTGAACATCGCCTCGTACTCGTCCAGGCTCATGCTCTGGTGGCAGGGGCGAAGGTCGAGGCTGTCCAGGTCGTTAGTGACGCCACCCAGTAAATCGTGGATCAGCGCCGTGCCGCTCTCCGGCAGTGCATCCGGTACCGGATAGCCTTCGGCGTGCAACGCACGCAGGATATTCAGCGCCGCCGCCGGCGTATCCAGGCCGACACCATTGCCGATACGCCCATCGCGGGTCGGGTAGTTGGCAAGGATCAGCGCAATGCGTTTGTCGGCATTCGGCACCCGCGCCAGCTCGACCCAGCGTCGCGCCAGTTCAGCGACAAAATCCATGCGCTCCGGCGCTGCTCGATAGCACACTACATCCGACTGGCTGCGCTCGCTGTGCCAGGCCAGGTCCTTGAAGCTGATCGGCCGACTGATGATGCGTCCGTCCAACTCTGGCAGGGCAATGTGCATCGCCAGGTCACGGGGGCCAAGGCCTTGCTCGCTGGCTTCCCAGCCGGGCTGGTTGTCCTGGGCGCAGATCGCCTGGATCACTGGGATATTGCGGCGAAACGGGCGCAAATGCGGCGCTTCCGGGCTGGATTGGGCGAAGCCGGTGGTGTTGAGGATCACCGCCGCGCCCACCTCGTCCAGCAGGTCCTCGACCACCGCCAGGCAGCCGGGCTCTTTTAAACTGGCCACCGCCATCGGCAACGGGTTGAGGCCCGCCGCTTGCAAGCGCTGGCAGAACACATCGATAAAACCGGTATTGGCCGCCTGCAAATGGGAGCGGTAGAACAGCACCGCCGCCACCGGCCACTCGGCATTCCAGTCGGCCTGCCAATCATTCAGGCGGGCGTTAGCGTGGCGCGGATGATAAATCGCCGTGCGCGGCAGGGTCTGCGGCTCGGCCCAGGCGTAGTCACGGCCCAGGTAGGCACTGGCCAGGCAGCGATAAAAATCCAGCGCATTGCCCAGGCCGCCCTGGCGCAGGAAGTGCCAGAGGCGATCACGCGCTTCGGCGCCGACGGTGCTCAACCCGCTGAGTTCAGGGTCCGGGCGATCATCCCCCGGCACCAGGATCAGCTGCACGCCCCTTTCGGCCAACTCCACCAGACGCTCGATGCCGTAACGCCAATAACCGATACCGCCATGCAGCGAGATCAGGATGACCTTGGCGTGGCGCAGCACTTCATCGACGTACAGGTCGACCGAGGCGTGGTTCTGCACCTGCATCGGGTTGGCCAGGCGAAAGCTGGGGTAATCGTCGGGTAACTGCTGCGCCGCTTCGGCCAGCAGCGCCAGGCTGGAATCGCCGCTGCACAGGATCACCAGGTCAGCGGGGGTTTGGCCAAGGTCGGCAATATTGTCGTCCGAGACGAAACCACCGGGCTGGGTCCTGAGCAGGTGCATGGGTTAAACGCTGAGGGCGGCGCGCAGTTGCGCTTCAAGGCCAGCCGCGTCGAGGTCCTGACCGATCAGCACCAAGCGCGTGATGCGCGGCTCGTCAGCGCTCCAGGCGCGGTCGAAGTGCTTGTCGAAACGCGTGCCCACGCCCTGGATCAGCAGGCGCATAGGCTTGTTCGGGATTGCGGCGAAGCCTTTGACGCGCAGGATGCCGTGTTGCACCACCAGTTGGGTCAAGGCGTCGAGCAGCAATGCTTCGTCGGCTTGCGGCAGGTCGATGGAAATGGAGTCGAAGGCGTCGTGGTCGTGATCGTCTTCACCTTCGTGATGATGATCGTGATGGCTGTGGCGACCGTCGATGTGTTCTTCGGAGCCGGCACCCAGGCCGATCAGCACGTCCAGCGGCAGGCGACCGCTGCTGGCCTCGATGATCTTCACCGCGGGTGGCAGTTCTTCAGCGACTTCAAGGCGCACGCGGGCCAGGTCTTCAGGGCTGATCAGGTCGGATTTATTGAGGATCACCAGGTCGGCGCTGGCCAGTTGGTCGGCGAACAGCTCGTGCAGGGGTGATTCGTGGTCCAGGTTCGGGTCGAGCTTGCGCTGGGCATCGACCTGGTCCGGGAAGGCGGCGAAGGTGCCGGCGGCCACGGCCGGGCTGTCGACCACGGTGATCACGGCGTCGACGGTGCAGGCACTGCGGATTTCCGGCCATTGGAAGGCTTGGACCAGCGGTTTTGGCAGGGCCAGGCCGGAGGTTTCGATGAGAATGTGGTCAAGGTCGCTGCGGCGGGCCACCAATTCGCGCATCACCGGGAAGAACTCTTCCTGCACGGTGCAGCACAGGCAGCCGTTGGCCAGCTCGTAGACGCGGCCGTTGGCTTCTTCTTCGGTGCAGCCGATGGAACACTGCTTGAGGATTTCACCGTCGATACCCAGCTCGCCGAATTCGTTGACGATCACGGCAATGCGACGGCCCTGGGCGTTGTCGAGCATGTGGCGCAGCAAGGTGGTTTTGCCCGAGCCGAGGAAGCCGGTAACGATGGTGACGGGGAGTTTGGCCAGTGTTTTCATCGGATGCCCTTGGGGGCGGGCATACGGGACGATAGGCCCTGCGACGGTGCGCAGCAGCGGATTTCGTCACCGGATCACCCCGCCCGGTTGAGTAGAAAATCGGTTGCGAGGCAGGTCTCCTGGCTTGGGGCTTGCGGGTCTTGCGACCGGCGCTGGCTGCGCCTTCCCGCCTTTCGGCAGTGGCGTGGCAGTCAGCTGAACCCTTTACAGTTGCGGGGGCAGCCGCGGCTTGGACCGCGTTCCCTTCTTAGCTTCGGCCTGGGGCTGAAGAACCTCGAGGGTGCAAGGCTACGCAGTGCAGACAGGATGGTCAATGTCAGTGGGCTTTATTGAAGAATCAACAAGCGCACTGCCTGCCGACATTGCAGACCTGATCATATTGACGCGAATACATGACGTATTACTTTGCAAAAACTTATCAACCCTGTTCATGGAACAATTAAACGACTTGCGCCACCTAGGGAGGGCAACACAAACATTCTGTCTAGTTAAGAGGCCATGAACGTGATTTCTCCTAGACGTACGACTATTTAAGACACCACAACTGAGATCAACTTATGTCTACTATCGCCTCTACGCGCACCGACGCCACCCCGCAGCCCGCACAACTGAATGAAACCTCCCTGACTTCAACCTCGCGCCCTCTTGAGTCGTTGAGTGATCAAGCGTTGACGAAAAAAGTACTGGAATTGGCCCCTGCACTTGACCCCTGGGGAAACGAATTTTTCACGCTCCATACTGCCGATCGAATGGCAAAAGGCACACAAGAGAACGGCGAACCTGCTACCCAAGAACAAATAGAGACGATGAAGGAGTTTCTGGCACGCCCTGATCTTTATGATCACCTCGATAGCCTGCCCTATGGTAGCACCCCAGACGGAAATATAGATTTGGATTCAGTTGCCTATATAGCGGGAGAGATTTCACAGGTTAGTGACCGCAAGCTGATGCAGTTAGCCAAGGATTTCCATACCACTTACGACACCACAGATAATGGTTATGTCAACTACAACGAACTGAGAAAAGCCGAAGACCGTGACATTCCCGAACTGGCAAAAAAAGTTGCCCGAGAGTTACTCGCGCGCCCAGAACTTCTTAAGCAATTGGATATTGGTGTCGGCTTCCTCGGGTTCGCAGGCAAGGATGATGAACGCTATGACGTCACCAACCTCGACTATATGATTAAAAACAGTTCCAAGCGGGTTAATTACCCATCCAGGAGTATAACTGTCTGACCTCCTGGAAGGACGAGGCGTACAACACTTGAGTCATTGACTTCATGTATTTGACGCACATTGCTCGTCCATGCTCTCCTACACATCTTGTTTCGGGTGCCCTTCACAGGGTGAAACGGGAAACCGGTGCGTCATAGCGATATGACCAGTCCGGTGCTGCCCCCGCAACGGTAAGCGAGCGAAGCGTCAGATCCACTGTGCCGGTACGGCATGGGAAGGCGATGTTTAATAGGCGCAATGCCCCTCGCAAGCCCGGAGACCGGCCCGAAAAATCAGATAACAAACCCGCGGTGAGCGGGCGCTGTTCAAACCCTGCGTGCCCGGCTCGCGGGGTTTTCATGCGCTCGTTTCACCCTGATACCTGAAAGGGACGCGCCATGTCGATCATCAGCAGCACTCCGCACTCCGTCAGCAGCACCTCCACCCTGAGCCAACGCCTGACCGCCGCCATCGGCGCGTCGATCCTCGGCGCGTGCCTGGTGTATTTCGCCGGTTTCTCGCATATCGAGGCCGTACACAACGCTGCCCACGATACCCGCCACAGCGCCGCGTTCCCGTGCCACTGAGACCTGCCGACATGATCAAGCGTATCGCGCAAACCGCAGGTTTCACCGGTCTGTTGGCCGCCCTGCTGCTGACTCTGCTGCAAAGCTTTTGGGTCGCCCCGCTGATTCTGCAGGCGGAAACCTTTGAAAAAGCCCCGGCCGCCACCGAAATGGCCCACGAGCACGCCGAAGGTGCTGCCGCCCATACCCATGACGCCGAAGCCTGGGAGCCGGAGGACGGCTGGCAGCGCGTGTTGTCCACCACGGGCGGTAACCTGGTGGTCGCCGTCGGTTTTGCGCTGATGCTGGCCGGTCTCTATACACTGCGCGCGCCAACCCGTACCGCCCAAGGCCTGCTGTGGGGCTTGGCCGGTTACGCAACCTTCGTGCTGGCACCGACGATGGGCCTGCCGCCTGAGCTGCCGGGTACTGCCGCCGCCGACCTGGCGCTGCGCCAGACCTGGTGGATCGGCACTGCGGCGTCTACCGCTGCCGGCACCGCCTTGATCGTGTTTGGTCGCAACTGGCTGCTGAAAGTACTGGGTGTAGCGATCCTCGCCGTACCGCACGTGATCGGCGCACCACAGCCGGAAGTGCATTCGATGCTGGCCCCGGAGGCCCTGGAAGCGCAGTTCAAGATCGCTTCGCAGTTGACCAATGTCGCCTTCTGGCTGGCCCTGGGCCTGATCAGCGCGTGGCTGTTCCGTCGCAACCGTGACGACCAATACTCGGCATGACCCTGGTGGTCGGCCTGGGGTGCCAGCGGGGCTGTGATGCTCATACCTTGCTGGCGCTATTTGATGCCGCCCTCGCCGAGGGCGGTATCGAGCGCCAGCGCATTGCTGCGCTCGCCAGTATCGATCGCAAACAGAATGAACCGGGATTACTGGCACTGGCGCAGACGCTGAACCTGCCATTGCAGTGTTTCAGCGCTGAACAATTGGCGGTATTTGAACACCGCCTGAGCCATAAATCCGACATCGCTTTTGCCCATACCGGCTGTTATGGCATCGCCGAAAGCGCCGCGCTGGCCCTTGCCGAACGCCTCACAGGCAGCCCTCCGCGCCTGCTGATTACCCGCAAAAAAACTGCCCAGGCCACCTTTGCATTGGCTTGCGCCGACTAAAATCCCGATAATCGCCCTCCCCGATCATGAGCAACATTCATGCTCGCCCGCTTTTCGACAGGAACCACCATGACCGTCTACTTCATCGGCGCAGGCCCCGGCGACCCGGAACTGATCACCGTCAAAGGCCAACGGCTGATCCGCAGCTGCCCGGTGATCATCTATGCAGGCTCATTGGTCCCCACGGCGGTTTTGGAAGGTCATTCGGCAGAAACGCTGGTCAACAGCGCCGAATTGCACCTGGAGCAGATCATCGATCTGATCAGGACAGCTCACGGGAAAGGCCAGGATGTGGCGCGCGTCCATTCTGGCGATCCAAGCTTGTATGGCGCCATAGGCGAACAGATCCGCCACTTGCGGGAGTTGGGCATCCCCTTCCAGATCATTCCCGGCGTCACCGCCGTAGCCGCCTGCGCAGCCTTGCTGGAAACCGAGCTGACCCTGCCGGACATCGCCCAGAGCGTGATCCTGACCCGCTACGCCGATAAAACCAGCATGCCCGCCGGCGAGGATTTCGACAGCCTGGCCCGGCATGGCACCACCATGGCGATTCACCTGGGGGTCAATCACTTGGAAAAGATCGTCGCTGAACTGCTGCCGCACTACGGCGCGGACTGCCCGATTGCTGTGGTGCACCGGGCGACCTGGCCGGATCAGGATTGGGCGATGGGCACCTTGAGTGATATTGCCGAGAAAGTGGCGGTCAAGGACTTTCGGCGCACGGCATTGATTGTGGTGGGCCGAGTGTTGGCGAGTGACAGCTTCAGCGAATCGTCGCTGTATCGTGCGGGCCATGCCCATCTTTACCGCCCCTGAAACCCGGGCATAAAAAACGGCGCTCACGGGGCGCCGTTTTTTTGTTCGCAGTGAACGCCTTACTCAGTAGTAGGCGTTTTCTTTCTGCGTGTGGTCGGTCACGTCACGCACACCCTTGAGCTCTGGAATGCGCTCCAGCAGGGTGCGCTCAATGCCTTCGCGCAGGGTCACGTCCGCCTGGCCACAGCCTTGGCAACCGCCGCCGAACTTCAACACCGCAATGCCGTCATCGACCACGTCGATCAGGCTGACCTGGCCGCCGTGGCTGGCCAGGCCTGGGTTGATCTCGGTCTGCAGGTAGTAGTTGATACGCTCGTTCACCGGGCTGTCGGCGTTGACGTTGGGCACCTTGGCGTTTGGCGCCTTGATGGTCAACTGGCCGCCCATGCGGTCGGTGGCGTAGTCGACCACGGCGTCGTCGAGGAAGGCTTCGCTGAAGGCATCGATGTAGGCGGTGAAGCTTTTCAGCCCCAGGGCGGTGTCTTCAGGTTTCTCTTCACCAGGCTTGCAGTAGGCGATGCAAGTCTCGGCGTATTGGGTGCCGGGTTGGGTGATAAAGACGCGGATGCCGATACCCGGGGTGTTCTGCTTGGACAGCAGGTCAGCCAGGTAATCGTGGGCGGCGTCGGTAATGGTTATGGCAGTCATGGAAACTCCTCACAGGCTTGCCGGCAGTTTACGCCAAAATATTACGTAGGTACAAAGTCCTAGTGTTTTTGTCGGGATAGGTTTGTTTTTGGGGGCATATCCGTTATTTGGGTGATGGCGGCCTATGGTTCCGCCCTTACGGCGGGTCACTTTTGGAAAAGAGCCCCAAAAGTAACCAAAAGG
>NZ_CP022960.1:4225535-4259029 GCF_002269425.1 Pseudomonas sp. NS1(2017) | reverse complement strand
AGTGTTGGGGCAAGAGCGTTTTGCTTACTTTTGCGCTGTTCAAAAGTGAGCCGCCGTAAGGGCGGAACCAATACCCGCCATCACCCAAATAACGGATATGCACTCCGAAAAAATCTCACAAATTCTCATACCGATTCATATCCAACACCCCCTCCTCAACCGGCGTAGTCTCACGAATGTACTCCGACAAATCATGGAAATACTGCCAAAACAGCGGATGACTACGCCGCACCCCCCAACGATCCACAATCTTCTCAAACCGCTTGGCATCCTTGGCCCGCTCCATTTCAGCCACAAACTCCGGCACTTCCTGGGCCGGAATATTGAACATAAAGTTCGGATAGCTGCTCAACACACCCGGATAGATGGTCACCGTGTCCAGACCCGGCTGATAGCGATAAGCCTCACCCAACAGAAACGCCACGTTACTGTGCGCACGATTGCGCAACATGCTGTAGACCACCCGCTGACCACTGACAGTCTCAACCCGCAGCATCGTCGCTTCCGGCAGTTGATCAATGACCTTGAGCCCGGCGGCCGGGCGTGAAGTCAAACGGCTCAGCGCCTGCTCCGCATCCTGAATGGCGGGGTCCACGCCATCACGGGAACAATAGGCGCCCATGCAACGGTTGATCGGATCCGGGCTCGCATTCAAATCGCCATAACGCGCCAGCAACTGGTTGGCAAAGTCACGCTTCGGATCGTTTTCACTCAGGTGCAGGCCTGTAGGCTTATCGTCATCAATCGCCTCATAGTCCAGCCACAGCTTGAGCTTGCCGCTGTTCTGATACCAATCATCCATAAAGTCATCGCGTGAATCAGCCGGCATCAAGCGCAGGAAATTTTGTTCGGCACCATTGCGGATCAGGTCGAAGTACAGCCGGGTCTGCGCCTGGTGCGACACATTGCCGAACACATCGAAATTCACCGCCAGTTGGTAATAGGTGCGCTCCAGCAATGGATAATCGAACAACCACATCGTCTGCGGGACTTCGCCAATCAGGCCTTTGCTCACCGAGGCGCTGTCGAAGTGGCGGAAAATGCTCAGCAAGGCATTGTCATTACCGGCCCACAGGCTCGACCAGCTTGGCGGCGGCAAGTCGGCGTAGCTGTCGCGGCGCAGGGCCTCGTATGCATTACGCTTGTCGCGGTAAGCCAGCCACAGGCTGAGCACGCTGCCGACATCATCGTTCTGCCCCGGCATGGCCAGCAACGGCGTAGCCTGGCCGCGATAACGTGCATCGGTGATGTACAGGTCGTGGTCCGGGTCCTGGAACAACGTCCAGAAGTTGTCGCGGATCACATCCGTGGCAATCTGCCCACGGCACACCGGCCCACGGATAAAGGTGCGCACGAAGTACTCGGCGTTGTCCAGCATGAACTGGTAGCGCGCCTTGGCCGGAATGGCTTCGAAAGTTTCAAACGGATTGGCGCGACGGCCTGGGCCATAGCCCGGCAACGCGTCGACCTGCCAGTTACCGGCGTAGAACAGCGCTTTGATGCGCGCCATCTTCTCGGCACTGAACGGGTACGTGATGTGGGTTTTATGCACAATCACACCTTGCACCGGCCACAGGCGGTAGTAGACACGGGTGCCTGGGTCATCATTGGGGCGACGGGTGGCGATCAGGTCGATCGGCTGGCCGCTTGGCGTACGCGAGCGCACCCACTGGAAGAAATGCCCCGGCTCGCCGTTTTCGAAGTAGATATGGGCGAGGAACAAATGCTCGAACAACCAGCGCGCTACCAGGCTTTCCCGCGCTCCGGGCTGGTTGAACAGGTTTTCCCACTGCTGCACCTGCAGGGCTTCCTTGGCACTCGGCGCCAAGCCTTGTTCATCTATAGGTGCGCCAGACGCGAGCCAGCGTTGCAAGGTCTGGTACTGCTGGTCCGTCAGCCCTGTGACCGCCAGCGGCATGCCTTCCTTGGGATGGGCACCCGCGTAGGCATTAAACTCGCCGGGCATGGCGCACATGTTCTCGCGGTTCAGGCCCAGTACGATGTCTTCGGGCAGCTTGGCGTTGGGTTGCAGTGGTGCGTTATGGCCCAACTCCAGCATGCGCGCCATCAAGGCGGCCTGGCTGCCTTGGGCGTCCAGCACCGAATAGAAGCCTTTCTGCTGCCAGGCCTGCTTGCCGAAGGCGTCATAGAACAGCCGTGTGGTCGGCGTCGCCTGGCTGCGCTCACCATCGTAGACCGGCACTTTGCTGGCGCCTCGGGCAGCGCCTTCGCCACTGCCCAGGTTCAGTTGGCAGGCAGAGTCGTAGCAGGCATGGCAGGCCACGCATTTCTCGGTGAAGATCGGTTGGATATCGCGGGTGTAGGAAATCGCGGGGGCAGGACTTTGTGCCTGAGAGGTGCTGGCAATCAGCAACAGCGCGGCGCTGACAATAAGACGAAGTGACATGTATCCGGTTCCGATCCGAAGCGTACGCTGAAAATTTGCCGATGATTCTACCGGGCCACACTCTATAACAACATGAACGATATTCATGCAAAAACTGCGCATGCTCTAAATCGGCACAGGTTTGTTATGATTCACGCCCTCCGAAATGCCTGACCAGAGTAGTCCCATGTCCGATCGTAGCGTTCGTCTGCAAGCCCTTCATCAAGCCCTCAAGGAACGTATCCTGATCCTCGACGGCGGTATGGGCACGATGATCCAGAGCTACAAGCTTGAGGAAAACGACTACCGTGGCAAGCGCTTCGCCGACTGGCCCAGCGACGTCAAGGGTAACAACGACCTGCTGGTGATCACCCGCCCGGACGTGATCGGCGGCATCGAAAAAGCCTACCTGGATGCCGGCGCCGACATCCTCGAAACCAACACCTTCAACGCCACCCGCATCTCCATGGCCGACTACGGCATGGAAGAACTGGCCTACGAATTAAACGTAGAAGGTGCCCGCCTGGCGCGCAAGATCGCCGACGCCAAGACCCTGGAGAACCCGGCCAAGCCGCGTTTCGTCGCCGGCGTGCTCGGCCCGACCAGCCGCACCTGCTCGCTGTCGCCCGACGTGAACAACCCCGGCTACCGCAACGTGACCTTCGATGAACTGGTGGAAAACTACACCGAGGCCACCAAAGGCCTGATCGAAGGCGGCGCCGACCTGATTCTGATCGAGACCATCTTCGATACCCTCAACGCCAAGGCCGCGATCTTTGCCGTGCAAGGTGTGTTTGAGGAGCTGAGCATCGAACTGCCGATCATGATCTCCGGCACCATCACCGACGCCTCAGGCCGTACCCTGTCGGGCCAGACCACCGAAGCGTTCTGGAACTCCGTGGCCCACGCCAAGCCGATTTCCGTGGGCCTGAACTGCGCCCTGGGTGCCAGCGAACTGCGTCCGTACCTGGAAGAGTTGTCGAACAAGGCCAATACCCACGTTTCCGCGCACCCGAACGCCGGCCTGCCCAACGAGTTCGGCGAGTACGATGAACTGCCCTCGGAAACCGCCAAGGTCATCGAAGAATTCGCCCAGAGCGGCTTCCTCAACATTGTCGGCGGCTGCTGCGGCACCACGCCGGGCCACATCGAGGCCATCGCCAAGGCCGTCGCCGGTTACGCACCGCGCCAGATCCCGGATATTCCGAAGGCTTGCCGCCTGTCGGGCCTAGAGCCGTTCACCATTGATCGCAGCTCGTTGTTCGTCAACGTCGGCGAGCGCACCAACATCACTGGCTCGGCCAAGTTCGCCCGCCTGATCCGCGAGGACAACTACACCGAAGCCCTGGAAGTCGCCCTGCAGCAGGTGGAAGCCGGCGCCCAGGTGATCGACATCAACATGGACGAGGGCATGCTCGATTCGAAGAAGGCCATGGTGACCTTCCTCAATCTGATTGCCGGCGAGCCGGACATCTCCCGCGTGCCGATCATGATCGACTCCTCCAAGTGGGACGTGATCGAGGCCGGCCTCAAATGCATCCAGGGCAAGGGCATCGTCAACTCCATCAGCATGAAGGAAGGCGTGGAGCAGTTCATCCATCACGCCAAGCTGTGCAAGCGCTACGGCGCCGCCGTGGTGGTGATGGCCTTCGACGAAGCCGGCCAGGCCGACACCGAAGCGCGCAAGAAAGAGATCTGCAAACGCTCCTACGACATCCTGGTCAATGAAGTGGGCTTCCCACCGGAAGACATCATCTTCGACCCGAACATCTTCGCGGTCGCCACCGGTATCGAAGAGCACAACAACTACGCTGTCGACTTCATCAACGCCTGTGCCTACATTCGTGACGAACTGCCGTATGCGCTGACCTCCGGCGGCGTGTCCAACGTGTCGTTCTCGTTCCGTGGCAACAACCCGGTGCGTGAGGCGATCCACTCGGTGTTCCTGCTGTATGCGATCCGCAACGGCCTGACCATGGGTATCGTCAACGCCGGCCAGTTGGAGATCTACGACCAGATCCCGGCCGAGCTGCGCGACGCCGTTGAAGACGTGGTACTCAACCGCACGCCGGACGGCACCGATGCCCTGCTCGCCATCGCCGACAAGTACAAGGGCGACGGCAGCGTCAAGGAAGCCGAGACCGAGGAGTGGCGTGGCTGGCCGGTGAACAAGCGCCTGGAACATGCTCTGGTCAAGGGCATCACCACGCATATTGTTGAAGATACCGAAGAATCGCGGCTGTCGTTTGCACGCCCGATCGAAGTGATCGAAGGCCCGCTGATGTCCGGCATGAACATCGTCGGCGACCTGTTCGGCGCGGGCAAAATGTTCCTGCCCCAGGTGGTGAAATCCGCCCGCGTCATGAAGCAGGCCGTGGCGCACTTGATCCCGTTCATCGAGCTGGAAAAAGGCGACAAGCCGGAAGCCAAGGGCAAGATCCTGATGGCCACGGTGAAAGGTGATGTGCATGACATCGGCAAGAACATCGTCGGCGTGGTGCTCGGTTGCAATGGCTATGACATCGTCGACCTGGGCGTGATGGTGCCGGCAGAGAAGATCCTGCAGGTGGCCAAGGAGCAGAAGTGCGACATCATCGGGCTGTCCGGCCTGATCACGCCGTCCCTGGACGAGATGGTGCACGTGGCCCGTGAGATGCAGCGCCAGGACTTCCACCTGCCGCTGATGATCGGTGGCGCCACCACCTCCAAGGCGCACACGGCGGTGAAGATCGAGCCCAAGTACAGCAACGATGCGGTGGTGTATGTCACCGACGCCTCCCGTGCGGTGGGCGTAGCGACGCAGTTGCTGTCCAAAGAGCTCAAGGCTGGTTTTGTCGAGCGTACCCGCGAGGAGTACGTGGAGGTGCGTGAGCGCACCTCCAACCGCAGCGCCCGCACCGAGCGCCTGAGCTACCCCGCCGCCATCGCCAAGAAGCCGCAGTTCGACTGGAGCACCTACACGCCGGTAGTGCCGACCTTTACCGGCGCCAAGGTGCTGGACAATATCGACCTCAACGTACTGGCCGAGTACATCGACTGGACGCCGTTCTTCATTTCCTGGGACCTGGCGGGCAAATTCCCACGCATTCTGACTGATGAAGTCGTAGGGGAAGCCGCCACCGCGCTGTACGCAGACGCCCAGGAAATGCTCAAGAAGCTGATCGACGAAAAACTCATCAGTGCACGGGCCGTGTTCGGGTTCTGGCCGACCAACCAGGTGCAGGACGACGACCTGGAAGTCTACGGTGACGACGGCCAGCCGATCGCCAGACTGCACCACTTGCGCCAGCAGATCATCAAGACCGACGGCAAGCCGAACTTCTCCCTGGCCGACTTCGTCGCGCCCAAGGACAGCGGCGTGACCGATTACATCGGCGGCTTTATCACCACCGCCGGCATCGGCGCCGAAGAAGTGGCCAAGGCCTACCAGGATGCGGGCGACGACTACAACTCGATCATGGTCAAGGCCCTGGCCGACCGCCTGGCCGAAGCCTGCGCCGAATGGCTGCACCAGCAAGTGCGTAAAGACTACTGGGGTTACGCCAAGGACGAGCAACTGGACAACGAAGCCCTGATCAAGGAGCAGTACAGCGGCATCCGCCCTGCCCCCGGCTACCCGGCCTGCCCGGACCACACCGAGAAAGGCACGTTATTCCAACTGCTCGACCCCGAGGCACGCGAGATGGAAGCGGGTCGCAGTGGCGTGTTCCTTACCGAGCACTACGCGATGTTCCCGGCGGCGGCGGTCAGCGGCTGGTACTTTGCCCACCCGCAGGCGCAGTATTTCGCAGTGGGCAAGGTCGACAAGGACCAGGTGGCGAGCTACACCGCGCGCAAAGGCCAAGACCTGAGCGTGACCGAGCGTTGGTTGGCGCCGAACCTGGGTTACGACAACTAAGCCCGGCGGGATTGTCTATGCTGTCCCTCACACACCTTGTGTCGAGGGATGTATGGACGATCCAGTCAACAACAAGCCCCCTACCTTCTGGCAGATGCTGCACAGCGTGATGGCAGCCGCCTTTGGCGTGCAAAGCGGCAAGAATCGCGCCCGCGACTTCACCCACGGCAAACCCAGCCACTTTGTGGTGTTGGGCATTCTGTTCACGGCGGTGTTTGCCTTGACGCTATTCGGCATCGTCAAGCTGGTGCTGCTGGTGGCCGGTGTCTAGCGCAGCAGCAGTTGCAGGCTAAACGGGTAACGGTAGGACGCCGGCTTGCCCACGGCAGACAGTGTGCGAAAATCAACGGGCGCCGTGGGCCCTAACAAGCGTTGTGCCTGCGGGGCGTCTATCAGTTGGAACAGCGCTTCCTGGCGGTCACGCCCACCATGGGCGCTGATATCCACGCCCTTGGCGTCATCGTTGATCAACACCATCGCCCACCCGCCCAGGGTGAAATGCCCGGCAACCAGCGTAGTCAGCCGGCCCTCCAGCCGCGCCTGCAAGATCTGCGGTGAACTATTCACCGCGCTGAACAGCACCTCCTGGCCCGGCACGCGTCCGCTGCCCTGCAACGCCTGCATGGCCCCCAACGCCATCTCGTCGTTGGCCGACCACACCAGCACGGTTTGCGGGTAGCGTTTGAACAACAAAGTGGCTTGCTCTAACGCACGCTGACGACTCCATTCGCCATAGACCAGCTGGCGCAGGCGCACCTCAGGGTGCTCGGCCAGGGCGCGGTGCAGGCCCTGTTCGCGCAACTGTGCGGCCGGGGTGGTTTTGGTGCCAGAGAATGCCAGCAGGTCGATGGTCTCTCCGGCTGCGACGGGACCGTGCTGGCGGAGTAGATCGGTGAGCATCACGTAGCCGGCCTGTTCATCGTCAGCGACCATGCTGGCGATCCAGCCTGCACTGTTGCCGAGCAATTGCACCTGATCGGCGGTCAGCGCGTTATTCACGATCAGCAGTTTCACCCCGCTGCCCTGGGCCATGCGCAGGATCTGTGGGGCAACGTACTGCTCGTTCACCAGCACCAGGTAATCCGGACGCTCGCTGCCTTGCAGTGCTTCGCGCGCCTGATTCAGCGTGTTATTCGCATCGCGCTCGGAATAACGCACACGCAAATGCAGGCCGAGGTCCTTGGCACCGGCCTGCATGAATTGCGCGTAGCTGACCCAGAAGGTTTCCGTCGACATGCCAGGGTTGAGAAACACCACCGACGTGGCATGGGCCATGGCCCCGTACGCCGATCCCAGCAACCACACACACGCAATCAGCACCTTCGACATGGATGTTCAAGCCTTGAAGTTTGACCGTCATGATAGTGGCATTACGACAGTCAATCGAGGCTGTTTACTGGTGGCTTACC
The DNA here is from genome assembly GCF_002269425.1 of Pseudomonas sp. NS1(2017). Classification (NCBI taxonomy): domain Bacteria; kingdom Pseudomonadati; phylum Pseudomonadota; class Gammaproteobacteria; order Pseudomonadales; family Pseudomonadaceae; genus Pseudomonas; species Pseudomonas sp. NS1(2017). The sequence goes on along the minus strand of NZ_CP022960.1, from coordinate 4,251,336 downwards.
CAGAACACGGCCGTTCCCACTACCAGAATGATCAGGAACAGGATGGCCCAGGCATCAACGGTACTGTCAGGTTTACGGGCTTTTGTCGGATTGCTCATCGCATCGCCTCTTGTCGGTTTTATAGGTGATTACGTTCAAACACGCTCACAGTAAAGTTGACGATTGCCCGCATGACAAATGTGGGTATGGCGATAACGGTTCTCATTAGGCGATTTGGTTATTTGCATATACTCAAACATCACTTTTGCGCATAAACGCAAACTGGTATCGTGCGCCGGCTCCGTTGGGAGTGCGCGGCCGTGCGCGCAGATTTGCCGAGAACAGGACCTATATGTACGTATACGACGAATACGATCAGCGCATCATCGAGGACCGCGTCAAGCAGTTCCGTGATCAGACCCGACGCTATCTGGCAGGTGAACTGAGCGAAGAAGAGTTCCGCCCTCTGCGCCTGCAAAATGGCCTTTATGTTCAGCGCTTTGCGCCGATGTTGCGGGTGGCCGTGCCCTACGGCCAACTGACGTCGCGCCAGACGCGCATGATGGCCAAGATTGCCCGCGACTTCGACAAAGGCTATGCCCACATCAGTACCCGCCAGAACGTCCAGTTCAACTGGCCGGCACTGGAAGATGTGCCGGACATCCTGGCTGAATTGGCCACCGTGCAGATGCACGCCATTCAGACCAGCGGTAACTGCCTGCGCAACGTGACCACCGACCAATTCGCCGGCGTGGCCGCTGACGAGCTGATCGACCCACGCCCCTGGTGCGAAATCGTCCGTCAATGGACCACCTTCCACCCCGAATTCGCCTACCTGCCACGCAAGTTCAAGATCGCCATCAATGGCTCGACCTCGGACCGTGCGGCCATCGAAGTGCACGACATCGGCCTGGAGCCGGTGCACAACGCAGCCGGCGAGCTGGGCTTTCGCGTATTGGTCGGTGGCGGCCTGGGCCGTACCCCGGTGGTCGGTGCCTTCATCAACGAGTTCCTGCCGTGGCAGGACCTGTTGAGCTACCTCGATGCGATCCTGCGGGTCTACAACCGCTACGGCCGTCGTGACAACAAGTACAAGGCCCGGATCAAGATCCTGGTCAAGGCGCTGACCCCTGAGGTGTTCGCCCAGAAAGTCGACGCCGAGATGGAACACCTGCGCGGCGGCCAGACCACCCTGACCGAAGCCGAAGTTCACCGCGTCGCCAAGCACTTCGTCGACCCTGAATACAAAGCCCTGAGCAATCAGGACGCCGAGTTCGCAGCGCTGGACCAAGAACACCCTGGTTTCGCCCGCTGGCGTGGCCGCAACACCCTGGCGCACAAGAAGCCGGGTTATGTCGCCGTGACCCTGTCGCTGAAACCGACCGGTGTTGCACCGGGCGATATCACCGACAAGCAGCTGGATGCCGTCGCCGACCTGGCCGAACGCTACAGCTTCGGTCAACTGCGCACCTCCCACGAGCAGAACATCATCCTCGCGGACGTCGAACAGAGCCAACTGTTCACCCTGTGGGGCGAGTTGCGCGAAGGCGGTTTCGCCACGCCGAACATCGGCCTGCTGACCGACATCATCTGCTGCCCGGGCGGCGATTTCTGCTCCCTGGCCAACGCCAAGTCGATCCCGATTGCCGAATCGATCCAGCGCCGTTTCGACGACCTGGACTACCTGTTCGACATCGGCGAGCTGGACCTGAACATCTCCGGTTGCATGAACGCCTGTGGTCACCACCACGTCGGCCACATCGGCATCCTGGGCGTGGACAAAAAAGGCGAAGAATTCTACCAAGTGTCCCTGGGTGGCAGCGCCAGCCGCGATGCGAGCCTGGGCAAGATCCTCGGCCCATCCTTCGCCCAGGAAGCCATGCCTGAGGTGATCGGCAAGCTGATCGACGTGTACATCGAACAGCGCACCGAAGATGAGCGTTTCATCGACACCTACCAGCGCATCGGCATCGACCTGTTCAAGGAGCGCGTCTATGCAGCGAATCATTAAGAACAACGAAGTCCTCGACGAAACCTGGCACCTGCTGCCCAAGGACGCGAGCTTCGACGGTATCTCCAACTGCGACGACCTGATCGTGCCGTTGGCCCTGTGGCGCGAACATGCGCACGCCCTCAAAGCCCGTGACGGCGGCCTGGGTGTGTGGCTGGATGCTGAAGAAGAAGCCGAAGAAATCGGTGACGACGTGGAACATTTCCAGGTCATCGCCCTGAACTTCCCGGCCTTCACCGACGGCCGCAACTACTCCAACGCGCGCCTGCTGCGTGACCGTTACGGTTACAAAGGCGAGCTGCGCGCGATTGGCGACGTGCTGCGCGACCAGTTGTTCTACCTGCGCCGCTGCGGGTTCGATGCCTTCGCCCTGCGCGCCGACAAAGACCCGTACGAAGCGCTGGAAAGCCTCAAGGACTTCTCGGTGACGTACCAGGCCGCCACGGATGAACCACTGCCGCTGTTCCGTCGTCGCCAGTAAACTGTAGGAGCGGGCTTGCCCGCGAAGATCGTCAACGATAACGCGTGAGTCCTGGATGAGCGTGTTGTCTGTGAGGTTTTCGCGAGCAAACTCGCCCCTACAGGTTCTCGTTGATCAATCCTAATACCTGCTTTTGCCCTACGCTGCACGGTACCCCTTCCGGCTGCGCCCGTACCGCCTCGATTACCCCCAACAACTGCGCCTTGCTGTGGGCCAACTGCGCCTGCATCTCTTCGATCTGCGCGACCTTGCGCTCCAATGCCTCGATCAACTCTTCGCGCTTGTGCTCGCCCGGCGCCGGCATCAGTGCCTTGAGCTCCTGCAAGGTAAAGCCTGCCTGTTGCGCGCTCTGGATCAGTTGCAAGGTTTGCAGGGCCTCCGGCGAATATCGTCGGTAACCATTGGCCTGGCGCCCCACCTGGCTGATCAGCCCCTCAGCCTCATAAAAGCGGATCCGCGACGCCGCCAGCCCACTCTGCTTTGCCAGCTCACCAATATTCATCGCCGCACCTGCTTGACATTAAAGTTAACTTTAAGCTTAGCCTGAGGCCTCCCCCGCTCAGGAGTCAACCCATGTCACCCTTTGAAGCCCTGCAACTGCCCAATGGCCAAGTCCTTTCCAACCGCATCGCCAAGGCCGCGATGGAAGAAAACATGGCAGATGGCAACCAGGCGCCTTCCCCTGAACTGAAGCAGTTATACAAAGCCTGGGCGCAGGGCGAGCCTGGATTGTTGATTACCGGCAACGTGATGGTCGACCGCCGCGCCATGACCGGCCCCGGCGGCGTGGCACTTGAAGATGAGCAGCACCTGGCAAGCTTTCGCGAGTGGGCAGACGTGGCCCGTGGCAACGGCGTGCACTTCTGGGTACAACTCAGCCACCCAGGCCGCCAGACGCCGGCCAACCTGCGCCAGCAAGCCATTGCACCGTCCGCCGTGGCGCTCGACCTGGGCGGTTTCTCGAAGATGTTTGCCACGCCCAAGGCCATGACCGAGGACGACATCCAGGACGTGATCCAGCGCTTCGCCACCAGCGCACGCCTGGCCGAGCAAGCCGGGTTTACCGGCGTGCAGATCCACGGCGCCCATGGCTACTTGCTCAGCCAGTTCCTGTCGCCACTGAGCAATCAGCGCACCGACCGCTGGGGCGGCTCCCTGGAGAACCGCGCGCGGCTGTTGCTGGAAGTGATCCGTGCAGTGCGCGCCAACGTCAGCCCGTCGTTTTGTGTCGCCGTCAAACTCAACTCCGCCGACTTCCAACGGGGCGGTTTTGCAGAAGCCGATGCACGCGCCGTGGTCGAAATGCTCAACCCGCTGCCCATCGACCTGCTGGAATTATCCGGCGGCAGTTACGAAGCACCGGCCATGCAAGGCGAAGCGCGTGACGGCCGCACCCTGGCGCGTGAGGCGTACTTCCTGGAGTTCGCCAGCCAACTGGCGACCCTCGCCAAGATGCCGGTGATGGTCACCGGCGGCATTCGCCGCCTGCCCATCGTGCAACAGGTGCTGGACAGCGGCGTCGCCATGGCCGGAATCGCCACGGCCCTGACCCTGGAGCCGCAACTGATCCAGCATTGGCGCGAAGGCCGCGACCCCAACCCGCAACTCAAGCCCATCGACTGGAAGCGCAAACCCCTGGCCTCCCTCGCCATCCTCGCGGTGGTGCGCTACCAGATGCGCCGCCTCAGCCGCGGCCATTTGCCCAAAGCCAATGTTGCGCCGTGCATGGCGTTGGTGCGTGACCAGTGGTTTCTGGCGCGGCGCACCCGGCAATACCGGGCGGCCATGACGCAATCTTCACATTAAAGGATGAACATCCGCCGTGATCGAACTGTCCCCTATTGATCAGCAGTTTTTAACCTCACTGACGATTGGAGTTCTTCATGGCGAAAATCAACCTGGCCCAGCAATTGGCGACCACCCTTGAACAGGCGGGCATCAAGCGCATCTGGGGCCTGACCGGCGACAGCCTGAACGGCCTCACCGACGCCCTGCGCACCATGGACAGCATCGAATGGATGCATGTGCGCCACGAGGAAGTGGCTGCCTTTGCCGCCGGCGCCGAAGCGGCCGCCACCGGCGAATTGACCGTATGCGCCGGCAGTTGCGGGCCGGGCAACCTGCACTTGATCAACGGCCTGTTCGACTGTCATCGCAACCATGTGCCGGTACTGGCGATTGCCGCGCAGATCCCGTCGTCGGAGATCGGCCTGAACTACTTCCAGGAAACCCATCCGCAGGAACTGTTCAAGGAATGCAGCCACTTCATCGAACTGGTGACTAACCCCGAGCAGATGCCCCATGTGCTGCACCGCGCCATGCGTTCGGCGATCCTCAATCGCGGCGTGGCGGTGGTGGTGATTCCGGGCGATGTGTCGCTGCTGGAAGTGGAAGACAAGCTCAAGCCTTGGCCGGCTCTGCACGCGCCACGCACGCTACCGGCGGAACAGGACCTGCAACGCCTCACCGAGATCCTGGAAAGCAGCCGGAAAACCACCCTACTCTGCGGCAGCGGCTGTGCCGGCGCCCATGATCAAGTGGTGGCCCTGGCCGACGCCCTCGGCGCTCCAGTGGTGCATGCACTGCGCGGTAAAGAGCATGTGGAATGGGACAACCCGTTCGACGTAGGCATGACCGGCCTGATCGGCTTCAGCTCCGGCTACCATGCCATGCTCGACTGCGACACCTTGATCATGCTCGGCACCGACTTCCCCTACCGCCAGTTCTACCCAACCGACGCCAAGATCATTCAGGTCGACCGCAACCCGCAGGCACTCGGCCGCCGCGCCACACTGGACCTGGGTATTGCCGCGGATGTCGGCGAAACCATCGGCGCCCTGCTGCCGCGCCTGACGCGCAAGACCGATCGCAGCTTTCTCGAAACCTCCCTGAAGCACTACGAGAAAGCCCGCCAAGGGCTGGACGACCTCGCTCAACCCTCGAAAGCCAATCGACCGATTCACCCGCAATACGTCGCACGTTTGCTCAGTGAATTGGCGGATGACGATGCGATCTTCACCGCCGATGTCGGCTCGCCCACCGTGTGGGCTGCACGCTATTTGAAGATGAACGGCAAGCGCCGGCTGATCGGTTCGTTCAACCACGGCTCGATGGCCAATGCCATGCCCCAAGCCATGGGTGCCCAGGCAGCCTTTCCGGATCGGCAGGTGATCTCGATGTCGGGTGACGGTGGTTTCGCCATGCTGATGGGGGATTTCATCTCGTTGGCGCAGTTGAATCTGCCGGTGAAAGTCATTGTGTTCGATAACTCATCACTGGGGTTTGTCGCCATGGAAATGAAGGCGGCGGGCTATCTGGATGCCGGCACCGAGCTGAAAAACCCGGACTTTGCCGCCATGTCCAACGCCATGGGCATCCTCGGCATTCGCGTGGAGCAATCGGAAGACCTCGAACCGGCCCTGCGCCGCGCCCTCGCCCATGACGGCCCAGTGCTGGTGGACGTGGTCACCGCGACCCAGGAGCTGGTGATGCCGCCGACCATCAAGCTGGAACAGGCCAAGGGGTTCAGCCTGTATATGCTCAAGGCGGTGATGAGTGGCCGTGGCGATGAAGTGATCGAACTGGCGCGTACCAACTGGTTGCGCTAGCGCAGGGAAGCACCGTAGCGGACCACCACTTCGGTGATCACCTCGACCATGCGCGGTTCCGCATCCGGCGCGCTGAACAGGCGGAACTCGGCATCGGGCAATTCGGGTAACCCGTGCTCGGCGCCGAGTATCGTCAAGCCGGGTACCAGTTGGCTGCGCGCAATCGGCGCGATGGCAAAGCCGGCCAACGCGGCAGCATGCAACGCCGCGTAGCTGGCGCAGAGCATGGCGGTACGCTGGGCGATCCCCGCCTGGGCCAAACGTGACAGCGCCGCTTCGCGATAAGGGCAAGGCTCGGGAAACAGCGCCAAAGGCAGGGGCGTCGGCAATGTCGTCAGCGGTTGCGCAGACCAGGCCCACACCAGCGGCTCCTGCCACAGCGCCAGGCCAGGCTCGCTGGATTCGCACAACGACCCCACCACCACATCCAATTCGCCCAGCTTCATCAACGTCAGCAAAGAACCAGGAATACCCACCTGCACCGTGATCTGCAGGCCGGGGTATTGCGCGGCAACCTCCTGCAACTCGCGCAACAGACGCGCATCCGCGAACTCTTCCGACACACCAACACGCAGGTTTCCTTCAAATGCCGAGCGCGTCAGCTCGGCCCAGGCATTGCGATTCAACGCCAGGATGCCCCGTGCGTACGCCATCAGGCGTTCGCCGTCCGCCGTCAGTTGCTGGGAGCGCGTGGTACGGGTAAGCAAGGGTTTGCCCACCTGTTCCTCCAGACGCCGCAGATGCCCGCTGACCGCCGATTGCGTGAGGTGCAAACGGGCAGCGGCGCGGCTGAAGCCTTCTTCATCCACCACGGCGACAAAGGTTTTTAGCAGGACTGTATCGAACATATTCTTAAAACAGATTAATCAGGCAATAAAACACGATTTATATTTCACTTGGCGGTATGTTGCAATGCTTGGGTCATCTTCCTCCGAGACCCGCCATGACCACCCTCCTGCACATCGAATGCTCACCGCGCAAACAGCGCTCCGCCTCTTTGGAAATCGCCCGCCAGTTTATCGCGCGGTATCAGCAGAACGCGCCCGACACCCAGGTCAATAACTTGGACCTCTGGGCGCTGGACCTGCCCGAATTCGACGGCCCGATCATGGACGCCAAATACGCCGGGCTCAGTGGAACGCCGTTGAGTGATGAACAAGCCCTCGCCTGGGGAAAACTGAAAGCGCTTGCAGCCCAACTGCATCAGGCTGACGTGCTGATTTTCTCGGTTCCGCTGTGGAATTTCGCCGTGCCCTACAAGCTCAAGCACTTTATCGACGTAGTGTCGCAGAAGGACGTGTTGTTCGAATTCAGCCCGGAGCACGGGTTGCGCGGGCTGCTGCGCAACAAGACGGCGGTGAACGTGTATGCGCGGGGTATGGATTTTTCGGCGCCGGACACCCAGGCGATGGATTTCCAGAAGCCCTACATGGATGCCTGGCTAGGTTTTGTCGGGGTGACAGATGTGCATTCGTTGTATGTGGAGAAGACCATCCTGGGGCCGGAGGTCGATCAGGCGTCGCGCCTGAAGAGCACAGCGTTGGCGCTGTTGCTTGCGGATCAGTTGGCCTGACAACACGCAAAAGACCCGGCCGCTTTGACCGGGTCTACAGCGGTCAACCGTGCTGTTTTTCGACCCACTTGCCGTAGGCATCGATAAACGCCTGCAAGAACGGCTTGGTCTTTTCCGAGACCTTGCCCGCCTCGTCAAACACACTGCCCGCGCCACCCAGATAGGCCTCCGGCTGTTGCATGCAGGGCACATCAAGGAACACCAGGGACTGGCGCAGATGATGGTTGGCGCCAAACCCACCAATCGCACCCGGCGATACACTGATGATCGCACCCGGCTTACCGCTCCAGGCGCTCTGGCCGTAAGGCCGCGAACCGACGTCGATGGCGTTTTTCAACGGGGCGGGCACGGAGCGGTTGTATTCCGGGGTCACGAACAACACTGCGTCGGATGAGCTCACCTGTTTGCGGAAAGTACTGTAGGCTGCCGGCGGTGTGGCCCCGTCAATGTCTTCGTTGTAGAGCGGCAAATCGCCAATTTCCACAATGTTCAACTTCAGGTTGGCAGGGGCCAGTTCGGCCAGTGCCAGTGCGACCTTGCGGTTGATCGAGTCTTTTCTCAAGCTGCCGACCACGACGGCGACGGTGTAGACCTTGCTCATTGGGGTTTCCCGACGTCTGACTAAAGGAGCTTGTAGTTATAGAGTCTTCGCGGCGTGTTCACCAGAAGGTTTTGATATTCCTGCGGGCGTTTGCCTGGCACTGCGACACGTAGGAAGCATCTGAAAATATCAGCGAATAGTATTTTTATTCCGTAAGTAAACTACCCCGCTCCATGACGGTCTACAGAACCGCAAATCGAGTGTTTATCTCCAGAGGTTCTAAACAGATGGCAGCAGTATTAGTCGGACAGTTTCATGCCAGAGACGCAGAAGGACGCGTGTATTCGGTGCATGAGTTCCAGGAATCCAACCCGGCGCAAGGCGACCTGGCTGGCTCGGCACCTACCACCACCTACAAGCTGGCCATTGGCGACCGTGTAGAGAAACTGGAAGGCGACGAATTCAAGTTGATCCAATCGGGCACCATTCTTGTGCGCGAATCGCAAACCACCCTCGCTTCATAAGATCTCGCCCTATCCACCTGCTCAGTCCTGGCCATTGACGGCATTGACTGGGCTGGGGTGATCACGGACGACGGATTTCCGTGACCTCGATGCCCTGCTCTCCCTGCACCTTCTTCAGCGTCACCATCAACCGCCCCCTCTCGCCGTCAACGGCATACAGCGAACGCTGGTAGCCTGCGGAGTTGTAGCCGGGATGCGCGACCACCTGCCTGACCAACTCCATGCCCAGCACCGAGCCCACCTGCTCCACTACCTGTTCCTGGGAGCGGATAAAGGCTTCAAGTGCCAGGTTTTCCGGCGCGGTTTCGTTTTGAGTGTCGAGGAGATAAGCAGCCACGCAGCCGACGGTCACCACGACCAGCAGTTGCTTGGCCGTTACCCCGAGGAAAATCGAGGGTAAAGGCATATGAGACCAGACCTGTTTTTGTTGTTAATGCCGGCAGCCGGCTGTGGTCGTTGATGATCAGCGCAGCCATTCTATTGAATACCCGGCCCGCTGCACATAGACTCCGGCGATGCGTTTACGTCATATCGAAGTGATTCAGGCCATCTTGCAGACCGGACACCCAGGCTTGGCCGCCGAATGGTTGCAACTTTCCGTGGGCGATGTGGAAGCGGCGCTCAAGGACGCCGAGCAGCAGCTTGGCTTCATGCTGTTCGCCAGTGTGCGTGGACGTTTGCAGGCCACCCGGGAAACCCTGGAACTGCAAGCCGAAATCGCCCACGTCTATGAAGCGCTGGAGCCGGTGCAACGACTGGCCAGCCGCTTGAAACACCATCACGCTCCTACCCTGCGCGCCCTCTGCACGCCGCCCCTGGCCAATCAACTGCTGCCGCAAAGCATTGCAGCGTTGCGCCGACGCTTTCAGGACACACCGTGCAACCTGTCGAGCCAACCGACCCGAGAGATCGTCAGGAGTTTACTGCTGCACGAAGCCGATGTGGGTTTGAGCCTGCATGACCCGGAACACCCTCAGATCCATAGCGCCGTGCTGGCCCAAGGCAAATTGCAACTGCTGGCGCCCCACGGCTGGCTGAAGCCCAAGCAAAAATACATCGCGCTGCAGGACCTCGCCGGGCAGTCGATGATCGGGCTGGAAGGCCAGGACCCTCTCAGCCGCCTGCTGGACGCCAAGCTGCAAGCCTTGCGCCCGCTGCCGGTGGTGCAGACGCGTGTACAGACTTATCAGATGATGCGCAGCATGGTCGAAGCGGGAGAAGGCCTGGCGGTGGTTGACCCCTTCACCGCCTTTGGCGCACGGGAGGCGGGGCTGGATGCGTGCCCGGTGTCGCCGCCGATCATGGTCAGCCTGTACGCGCTGACCCTCAAGGAGGGCGCGGCCTCGCCGGCGCTGAATGCGTTGCTGGAGATCGTGACGCAAAGGGCCGAGGGCCTTCTTTCAGGTGAGACAAAGACCCTGTAGGAGCGAGCTCGCTCGCGAAAAACTTATAGGCGCCGCGTTTAGATTGGATGCACGCGTTATCGTTGACGTTTTTCGCGAGCAAGCTCGCTCCTACACCTTGAACAGCCGATACCAGAATATCGCCACTTCGCGGGTTTGCGGGTCGATGCCGCGATAGCGCAGGTGGTCGACCCCGCCCATCACGTAGCCGCAACGCTCGTACAAACGACAGGCGCCCAGATTGTTGTTCTGGGTTTCCAGCATCATCCCCGGCAGGTTCTTTTTGCGACTCCAGAACTGCGCCACATCCAGCAACGCCTTCGCCACCCCGTGACGCCGCGCGGGCAAAGCCACCGCCAGCTCATCGACATGGGCAAAACCGTTCCAGTTGGTGCTGACCACAATATGCCCCACCGGGCGATCATCCAGGTAGGCCATGAAGATCGCGCTGTCGGGCGCATCGCGGAAACTGGCGAATTCTTCGGGGTCGATCCCATAGCACTTGCGGTACGGCAAGATGCGTTCCACGGGCCATTGATCGACCCGCTTGCCCATCTGTGGCTCACCGTAGGCGCTGACCTCAAAGCTGAAATCATTGCCCCACACGTAGGCATCAAAGCCTTCGTCGGCGACCCTTACACTGAGCCCCGGATACTTCGGGTTCATTACAGCTTGCATAACCATCCTTAACCCTTGATGCAATCGACGGTGTAACAACGACCACTGCCGTCATCTTCGTGTTGTAAGCCGTGAACATCGGCGACAAAACCGGGGAAACTGCTATCGAATGTCCGGGCAAACGCCAGGTAATCGATGATCGAGCGCGTCGACTCGGTAAAGCGCTCGCCCGGCATGATCAACGGAATGCCGGGCGGATAAGGCACCAGCATCACTGCTGCGACGCGGCCTTGCAAGGCGTCAATGGAGACCGCCTCCACTTCGCCCCTCACCAATTGGTCGTAGGCGTCGGCCGGTTTCATCGCGATTTCCGGCAAGACGGTGTACATGCGCTTGAGGTGTTTGGCCGTGGCATTGCTGCGGTAACAGCCGTGCAATTGGTTGCACAGGTCGCGCAAACCCAGCCCTTGGTAACGCGCCGCCCCTTGTGCAAACACCGAAGGCAGGCAACTGGCCAGGCTGACATTGGCGTCGTAACTGCGCTTGAATTCCAGCAACTCGGTGAGCAAGGTACTCCATTTGCCCTTGGTGATGCCCATGGAAAACAACACGAGGAAGGAATACAACCCGGTCTTTTCCACCACCAGCCCACGCTCCCAGAGGAATTTGCTGACGACCGCTGCGGGAATCCCGCAATCGCTGAGGGCACCGCCGGCATTGAGGCCGGGCATCACCAGCGTGACTTTGATCGGGTCGAGCAGCACATAGTCTTCGGCCACGTCGCCGAAGCCATGCCAGTCATCCTCAGGGTGCAACAGCCAATCGGCGGTGGCGACGCGGTCGATGCCCGCCACTGATGGCGGCTGCCAGATCGAAAACCACCAATCCTCTTCAGCAATGTGCTGGCGCAGGTTGGCCAGGGCACGGCGGAAACTCAACGCCTCGTCGAACATTTCCTGCAACAGCGAACGCCCGGCCGGACCTTCCATCATCGCCGACGCCACATCCAGCGAGGCAATGATGCTGTATTGCGGCGAGGTGGAGATGTGCATCATGAAGGCTTCGTTGAAACGGTCACGGTCCAGCTGGCGGGCGCCGCCATCCTGCACATGGATCATTGAGGCCTGGCTGAAGGCCGCCAGCAGCTTGTGGGTCGAGTGAGTGGTGAACACCAACGGGCTGTCTGGCGTGCGCGAAGTGCCCATGCCGTAGCGCCCGGCGAAGAACTCGTGGAATGCCGCGTAGGCATACCAGGCCTCATCAAAATGCAGCACCTCGACGCTGTTGCCCAGTTGTTGTTTGATCAGCTCGGCGTTGTAGCACAGGCCGTCATAGGTGGAATTGGTCACCACGGCCATTTTCACTTTTGGCGGGCGGCCACGGGTAAGCGGGCTGGCGTCGATCTTGGCGCGGATTGATTCGGGGCTGAATTCGCTCAAGGGAATCGGGCCGATAATCCCCAGTTCGTTGCGTTCGGGGCACAGGTACAACGGGATGGCGCCGGTCATGATGATCGAGTGCAACACCGACTTATGGCAATTGCGGTCCACCAGCACCAGGTCATCACGCCCGACCATGGAATGCCAGACGATCTTGTTCGCGGTGGAGGTGCCGTTGATCACGAAGAAGGTGTGATCAGCGCCAAAGTTGCGCGCGGCGCGGGCCTCAGCCTCAGCCAGCGGGCCAGTGTGATCCAGCAACGAGCCGAGTTCAGGCACTGATACCGACAGGTCCGAGCGCAGGGTATTTTCCCCGAAGAACTGATGAAACGCCTGCCCCACCGGGCTCTTGCGGTAGGCCACGCCACCGCCATGGCCGGGGGTGTGCCAGGAGTAGTTGGAGTCAGCGGTGTGCTGCACCAGCGCCTTGAAGAACGGCGGCAACAGGCCATCCAGGTAAGTACGCGCCGCACGGGCGACTTGCCGCGCAAGAAACGGCACGGTGTCTTCGAACAGGTAGAGAATGCCGCGCAACTGGTTGAGTTCACTCATGGCATCGGCGGGCGCGTTTTCCAGGGTGACTTGCTCGCCCAGGGCAAAGATCGGCAGGTTCGGCGCCCGCAGCCGCGCCAGGCGGATCAGCTCGACCATGTTTTGCAGCAGGTGGGTATTTTCGCCAGCCCCTTCGGCAGCGATCAGCATGCACGCAAGGCCATGATGGGTAGAAGCCACCAGTCGTCCTTCGGCGTAATCCACTGCGGAAAAAATACTGAAACCCTCTTGTTCCAGCTCTCGGGCGATGCCTCGGACCCGATCACCGGCAACGGTGTCGGCCTTGATGTCACGGTGCACGATAAGGACAGGGAACTTCAGGTCTTTGTACATGAGTGCTTGTAGTCCTGAGGGCTATGCACTCAAGGGTAGAAGCTGGGGGGCGATGACGCGAATGAAGATTTTGAAAGCACAGTGAACCACTGTAGGAGCCGGCTTGCCGGCGATGAGGCCGTTGAATCTTGCGATGTGTTCAAGGCCGCCATCGCCGGCAAGCCGGCTCCTACAAGGTTTGCGTCATTGCTGGGTCAGGGTCGACCACAACGCCGGCGCACCCGCCGACTTGGCAATCGCTTCCAGACGCGCCGCATGCTCGGCCAGGTCCTGCTCACTGGCGCGGATGATCGTGGTCGGCTTGCGGTCGCCTGGCAAGCGGCGGATTTCCGAAGGACGGTTGCCCGAGCCTTCCGCCGATCCGCTGCCATCGGAGGCGTTACCCGCCAGGGACAGGCTGGTCTGCCCACCGGTCATGGTCAGGTAGACGTCGGCAAGAATCTCGGAGTCGAGCAAGGCGCCGTGAAGCTCACGGCCGGAGTTGTCGACGCCATAACGCTTGCACAAGGCATCGAGGCTGTTGCGCTGGCCGGGGTGACGCTCACGGGCCATCATCAAGGTGTCGAGGATCGAGCAGTGCTGGGAAATGTCTGCACGATCGGTCTGCCCCATCAGGGCAAATTCGTTGTTGATGAAGCCGACGTCGAACGCCGCGTTATGGATGATCAGCTGCGCGCCGTTAATGAATTCGAAGAACTCATCGGCGACTTCAGCGAAACGCGGCTTGCCCTTGAGGAATTCGTCGGTGATGCCGTGAACGCCAATCGCGCCCTCGTCACTGTCGCGGTCCGGTTGCAGGTAGACGTGGAAGTGACGCCCGGTGAGGCGGCGACCGATCAATTCGACACAGCCGATTTCGATGATCCGGTGGCCGTCGGTCACCGGCATGCCGGTGGTTTCGGTATCGAGTACAACAGATCGGATGGCCATCAGGGTTCAGCTCTCAACGGTGTGGTGTATTTCAAGGGGCGGGATATTAGCACGTCACACTCCAGGCTGGCCCAGGACGCTAACGCTTCGACAGTTTCTTACACTCTTTAGCAAAGCCGCAGCAGTTTGCCCGAGGCGCGCTTGTTAGCCTGACCACCCCAAGCTAATGAAGACTATGCAACACAATGAATCCTTCAAAAACACTGTGCACCCTGTTACTGCTGGGCAGCGTCTGTACCGCACAGGCGACCAGTTTCGTGATGACCACCGACTTTCTGGTCAGCCTGTCCATGAGCGCCAGCAAGGGCACCAGCTCTTCATTCAAGGACGACAAGATTGTTCAGGCCGCCAGGGATGACGCCGAAGCCTTTGTCGCCAGCGATGGCCAGATCCTGGGGGTGCGCCTGGCGTCGGCGCTGGTGCATGTGCGGGAGCGTCTGCCTGGGCCAACCTATACCGATATGCAACTGGCCCAGGCTATCGCTGCACTTTAAACGTCAGCTCTGCTTGTAGCCGCGCACTTCGTCCACGCCACGGTTGGCCAACTGGTCGGCGCGCTCGTTGCCAGGGTGGCCGATGTGACCGCGCACCCACTTCCAGGTGATGTCATGGCGATTGCATTGCTCATCGAGCAGTTGCCACAGGTCGGCATTCTTTACCGGTTCCTTGGCCGCCGTCTTCCAGCCGCGCTTCTTCCAATTGACCATCCACTCGTTGATGCCCTTCATCACGTATTGCGAGTCGGTCACCAGCAACACGTTGCAGCGGCGTTTGAGTTCTTCCAGCCCGCGAATGGCGCCCATCAGCTCCATGCGGTTATTGGTGGTATTGGGTTCGCCGCCCCACAACTCTTTCTCCACGCCCTTGCACACCAGCAACGCGCCCCAGCCGCCAGGGCCGGGGTTGCCCTTGCAGGCGCCATCGGTGAAGAGTTCTACGCTATCGGTCATCGGTTGCTCGGTATTCAATCAAAAAGAGGGTCATGCGTCGCTTTGCTTGCGGTTGACCTTGGCCATCGGCATCGGCACCAACTTGCCCATCGGCTCGCGGCGCACCTGTTGCACTGGCCGCAACCCAACCACGATCTTGCGCGCCACCAGCAGATAGAAGCCGCCACCCGATAATTGCCAGGCACCTGCGCGGCGCTCCCAGCCGGCCAGACGGGCTTGCCACTTGGTCGACGCAAGCGGCGGACGATAGCACCCGAAGCGACGTTTCTCCAGCGCGAAGCCCAGCAGGTTCAGCCAGTCCCCCACCCGTTGCGGCGAGATGCAACGCGCCTGGCGCAAAGCGTCGTGGGCGAACACATGGCGCAAGCCCCAACTGCTCCAGGGGTTGATCCCGACAATCAGCAAATGGCCACCCGGGCGCACACTGCTCGCCGCTTCGCGCAGCAAGCCGTGGGGCGACAGGCAGAAATCCAGGCCATGCTGTAACACCACCACATCGGCGGCGTGCTCGCTCAACGGCCACGCCTGTTCCTCACAGACAATCTCCACCCCCGGCAACGGTGCACCCAGGCGTACGTTGCGTTGTACCTGAAGCGCGCACGGCGGCGTTTCGGCCGACGGCCCGTAATGCACAAGATAACCGCCAAAGAACCGGCCCAACTCGTCTTCGAGCATGCGCCGTTCTTCGTCCAGCAGAAATTGCCCGATCGGACCGGACAGCCATTCACGGGCTGCGCTGATCAGGGCCAGCCACTCAGGATCGGCCTGGGCGAACGCTTTATCAGTCATTGCATTCTCCAACTCGCCTAGACGTTCTAAGATGCACCAATGTGTTCAGCTTGGCGAATCGAAGAATGATACAGATCAGTGCCCTGCCCGCCTTCACCGATAACTACATCTGGTTGTTACAAGACCCGAGCACCCAGCGCTGCGCCGTGGTCGACCCCGGCGATGCCGCGCCGGTGCTGGCCTGGCTCAAGCTAAACCCTGAGTGGGTCCTGAGCGACATCCTGATCACTCACCACCACCACGACCATGTCGGCGGCGTCGAACAACTCAAACGGGTGACTGACGCCAAGGTGTACGGCCCGGCCAACGAGAAAATCCCGGCGCGGGACGTAGCCTTGAACGATAACGACCGCATCAGCGTGCTCGGCTGGGATTTCGACATTTATACCGTGCCTGGCCACACCCTGGGCCATATCGCGTTTTATCACCAGGGCGTGCTGTTGTGTGGCGACACCCTGTTCGCCGCCGGCTGCGGGCGCCTGTTCGAAGGCACGCCGGAACAGATGCACACGTCGCTTGAGCGTTTGGCCGCGTTGCCCGCCGACACGTTGGTGTACTGCACCCACGAATACACACAAAGCAACCTCAAGTTTGCCCAAGCCGTCGAACCGGATAACGCCGATATCGCCGAACGGGTGGAAAACGTCCGTCAATTGCGCGAACGTGGCGAGATCACGCTGCCTTCCAACCTAGCCCTGGAAAAGCGCACCAACCCCTTTCTGCGCACCTCTGAAACATCCGTTAAACAAAAAGCGGACGAACGGAATGGCCGCGACAACCGCTCTGGGGCCGAGGTGTTTGCTAGCTTGAGGGCGTGGAAAGATAAGTTCTAACAGGATGCAATCTGATACGTAATTTCTGAATGGTTGACCGGAACCCAACGGGTTTCTAGAATCGCCCGACATTTTTGCCCGGAACTTACTTCCAGCCAATGTCGTCATCTATTCGTAAATCCAACCATTCAGACGCATTGACCCGCCTGGCTCAAGCTGTGGCGGTGGCTGTGTCCGCCACGCTGGCGGGCTGCCAATCAAGCAATTTCACCGCACAATCCACCGTGCAACCCAAGCCAAACCTCAGCGCCAAGATCAAACAGAAACCCGTCATCTGGCTTTCGGAAAAGCCGGCTCCCGAAGTGCCCCAGGATGTTTGGGAACGTATGCGTCGGGGCTTTCAATTGCAGGATGGTGTAGGCGTCAACCCACGTATCGAGCAACAGCGACTGTGGTTCGCCAGCAACCCTTCCTTCCTGGAGAACGCCGGTGAACGCGGCAGTCTCTACATTCATTACATCGTCGAACGCCTTGAAGAACGCAACATGCCCTTGGAGCTGGCGCTGCTGCCAGTGATTGAAAGTGCCTACAACCCAATGGCCTATTCGCGCAGCGATGCGGTCGGCTTGTGGCAGTTCATCCCCTCCACCGGGCGTTACTTCAACCTGCGCCAGACCCGCGCCTATGATGGCCGTCGCGACATCACCGCCTCCACCACCGCCGCCCTCGACTACCTGACCCGTCTGCACGACATGTTCAACGGTGACTGGCTGCTGGCCCTGGCCGCCTACAACGCAGGCGAAGGCACGGTGAGCCGGGCGATCGAGCGCAACGAAAAGCTCGGCCTGCCGACCGACTACTGGAACCTGCCCCTGCCCCAGGAAACCAAGGACTACGTGCCCAAGTTCCTGGCGCTGTCCCAGGTGGTGCTGGCGCCCGAGGCCTATGGCGTCAACCTGAACCCGATTGCCAACACGCCGTACTTCGAAGTGGTTGAGGTCAAGCAAAGCATGGACCTGTCACGGGTTGCCGCGCTGGCCGAGATCGACGAAGACGAACTGTTCCAGCTCAACCCCGCGCTGAAGCAGCGCACCACCCTGGATGGCCCGCAGCATCTGCTGGTGCCGAGTTCCAAGGCGCAACTGCTCACCAGCACCCTTTCGACGATGAAGCCTGAAGAATTGCTGGCGATGCGTCCGAAAAAGCAGGTGTTCGACGAAGTCGAGACCGCGCGGGTTGCCGGACGTACCCGCAGCTACAAGGTACGCAGTGGCGACAACCTGACGCTGATCGCCAAGGCCAACAAGGTCGATGTGCATGACCTCCAGCGCTGGAACAAGCTCAACGGCCAAGCCCTCAAGGTCGGCCAGACCCTGGTGATGCAGGACACGCGCAAAGTCGTGGCCAGCAGCAAGAAGCCGGTGCAGTACAAGGTCAAGAAGGGTGATTCGCTGTACATCGTCGCCAAGCGCTTCAACGTTGAGATGCAACATCTCAAGCGTTGGAACCCGCGTACTGGCCAGGCGTTGAAGCCGGGGCAGATGCTGGTGGTTTCCGGACCACGCTGAGGCCTGAAGCACACCGGGGAGCTAATGTGGGAGCGGGCTTGCTCGCGAATGCGGTGTGTCAGTCACTAGATGCATTAACTGATCCTCCGCATTCGCGAGCAAGCCCGCTCCCACATTGGATCTACATCATCCCAATCGGCTTTTTCCAACCGGAACAAGCTGTTACTGTACCGATCATAAAGCGCAAGCCGCCTGGATCGGATCCCTGATTTGAAGCGTCCCCTCCTTCTACTAATAAGTCTGGCCTTGAGCTTTGGTGCGAACGCGGCGATTACCGAGAGTCACGGTTACACGCAGTTCGGCAGTCTCAAGTACCCGGCCAAATTCACCCACTTCGATTGGGTAAACCCTGCAGCGCCGAAAGGCGGGACATTGCGGGTCATGGCCTTTGGCACCTTCGACACCCTCAACCCCTATACCTTCAAGGGCTCCAGCCCGGTTTCCACCCCCAATTTCCTGCAATACGGCGTCAACGAGCTGAACGAGCCGTTGATGGTCGGCACCGGCCTGTACGCGCCTTCCGGCGATGAGCCCACCTCCAGTTATGGGCTGATCGCCCAGTCGGTGGAGTACAGCGAGGACCGCAGTTGGGTGGTGTTCAATCTGCGCCCGGAAGCGCGCTTCCACGATGGTAAGCCGATCACCGCCTACGACGTGGCGTTTTCCTATCGCACCCTGCTGACCGAAGGCCACCCGCAGTACCGCACCAACCTGCAGGAAGTGGCGCGGGTAGATATCCTCAACCGGCACCGCATCCGCTTTGTGTTCAAGCGCGCCGGCAACCCGTTGTTGATCCTGCGCCTGGGCGAATTGCCGGTATTGCCCCAGCACTACTGGAAAAACCGCGATTTCAAGGCCACCACCTTCGAACCGCCTTTGGGCAGCGGGCCGTACCGCATCAGCAAGGTCACGCCTGGCCGGCAACTGGTGTTCGAACGGGTCAAGGACTACTGGGGCAAGGACCTGCCGGTCAACCAAGGCTTCTATAACTACGACAAGGTCGAAGTGGAGTTCTATCGCGACAGCGACGTGGCCTTCGAAGCCTTCAAGGCCGGCGAATTCGATATCTATATCGAGCATCAGGCCAAAAACTGGGCAAATGGCTACAACTTCCCGGCGGTGAACCGGGGAGACGTGATCAAGGCGCAGATCGCCCACCAGATCCCGACCCAGAGCCAGGGCCTGTTCATGAACAGCCGGCGGCCGAATTTCAGCCAGACCAAGGTGCGTGAAGCCCTGGGGCTGATGTTCGACTTCGAATGGACCAACCGCACCCTGTTCAGCAGCGCCTACAAACGTACCTTGAGCTATTACCCCAACAGCGAATTCTCCGCCACCGGCGTGCCCACCGGCCATGAATGGCTGATGCTCTCACCCTACCGCGAGCAATTGCCGGCCAACCTGTTTACCCAGCCGTTCAGCCTGCCCCAGACCGACGGGCGTGGCATCCCTCGCGAGACCATGCGCCGCGCCCTGGCCCTGCTCGGTGACGCCGGCTGGAAACTCTCCGGCCAACGCCTACTGAACAAGGACGGCCAACCGCTGCGCTTCGAAATACTGCTGGTCAACCCGAACCTGGAGCGCATCTTGCAGCCCTATGTCGAGAACCTGATCAGCATCGGCATCGACGCACGCCTGCGCACCGTCGACCGCGCCCAGTACAAGCAGCGCCTGGATCAATTCGACTTCGACATGATCCTGATCACCCTCAACCAGACCTTGAGCCCGGGCCTTGAGCAGTGGCAGTACTTCCACTCCAGCCAGGCCGCGATCAAGGGCAGCAAGAACTATGCAGGCATTGCCAACCCGATTGTCGATCACCTGCTGGAACAACTGCTGGCCGCCAAGACCCGCGAAGAGCAACTGGCCGCCGGCCGTGCCCTGGACCGGGTGCTGCTGTGGCAGCACTACAGTATTCCCAACTGGTACCTCAACTATCATCGCTTGGCGTACCGCAACCGGTTCGCCTTTGTCACCACGCCGCCCTATAGCCTGGGCCTGAGCGCGTGGTGGCTGAAAGCTTCGGAGAAAGCCCAATGATGTATTTGCGTACTGCACTGCTCGGCGGCCTGCTGCTGTGCACCGCGGCCCAAGCCGCCCCGCAACATGCGTTGACGCTCTACAACGAACCACCGAAATACCCCGCCGACTTCAAGCACTTCGACTACGTCAACCCGGATGCGCCCAAGGGCGGCACTTTCCGCGAGTCGGCCATGGGCGGCTTCGACAGCCTCAACCCCTACATCAGCAAAGGCGTGCCGGCCGATAACCTCGGTTTGATCTACGACACCCTGGCCATGCAAAGCCTGGACGAGCCCATCACCGAATACGGCCTAGTGGCCGGCAAGATCGAAAAAGCCCCGGACAACAGTTGGGTGCGCTTCTACCTGCGCCCGGAAGCCCGCTTCCATGACGGTCACCCGATCCGCGCCGAAGACGTGGTGTTCACCTTCCAGGAACTGATCAAGGAAGGCTCGCCGATCTACCGCACCTACTACGCCGACGTCGACGAAGTGATCGCCGAAGACCCGCTGAAGGTGCTGTTCAAGTTCAAGCGCACCAACAACCGCGAATTACCGCTGATCCTCGGACAACTGCCGGTATTGCCCAAGCATTGGTGGGCGACCCGTGAGTTTGCCAAGGGCAACCTCGAAGTCCCGCTGGGCAGCGGGCCGTACAAGGTCGCCGAGGTCAAAGCGGGGCGCATGATCCGCTACGAGCGGGTCAAGGATTACTGGGCGAAGGACCTGCCGGTCGCCAAGGGTTTCTACAACTTCGATAACCGCATCACAGACTATTACCGCGACAGCACCGTGTCCCTGGAAGCCCTCAAGGCCGGGCAGTTCGATTACTGGCTGGAATTCAGCGCCAAGAACTGGGCCAACGCCTACAACATCCCGGCGGTGGCCCAGGGTCGCCTGATCAAGGAAGAAATCCCCAACGGCAACCCCACCGGCATGCAGGGCTTTGTGTTCAACATGCGCAAGCCGATGTTCCAGGACGTACGCGTGCGCAAGGCCATCAGCCTGTTGCTGGATTTCGAGTGGAGCAACAAGCAACTGTTCAACGGCGCCTATACCCGCACCCGCAGCTACTTTGAAAACTCGGAGATGGCCGCCACCGGCCTGCCCGGCCCGGATGAACTGGCAATCCTCGAACCGCTGCGCGACAAGATCCCGCCCGAGGTCTTCACCCAGGCCTTCGAACCGTCCAAGACCGACGGCAGCGGCATGATCCGCACCCAGCAGCGCGAGGCCTACCAACTGCTGCAGGAAGCCGGCTGGCGCATCGTCGATGACAAGATGGTCGACACCTCCGGCAAACCGGTGAAAATCGAGTTCCTGCTGGCCCAGACAGAGTTCGAGCGCATCCTGCTGCCGTTCAAGCGCAACCTGGCCGACCTGGGCATCGACCTGGTGATCCGTCGGGTCGACGTCTCACAATTCATCAATCGTATTCGCTCGCGGGACTTCGACATGCTGGTGGGCAGTTTCCCGCAGTCCACCTCGCCGGGTAATGAGCAGCGCGAGTTCTGGAAGTCCTCCAGTGCCGACAAACCCGGCAGCCGCAACTACATGGGCCTCAAGGACCCGGCCATCGACCAATTGGTGGAAGAGCTGATCGACGCCGACTCGCGCAAAAGCCTGGTGGCGCATGCCAAAGCCCTGGACCGCGTGTTGCAGTTCGGCTACTACGTGATCCCGAACTGGCACATCAAGACCTTCCGCGTGGCGTATTGGGATCACTTGGGCCACCCCAAAGTCCCGCCGCGCTACGACGTCGGCACCGCCACCTGGTGGGCCAAGCCGGATGTAACACCCGCCGTCACCTCAGACCCAGACACCAGCGCCGATCCGGC
Organism: Pseudomonas sp. NS1(2017); assembly: GCF_002269425.1. NCBI lineage: Bacteria > Pseudomonadati > Pseudomonadota > Gammaproteobacteria > Pseudomonadales > Pseudomonadaceae > Pseudomonas > Pseudomonas sp. NS1(2017). Next base: position 4,229,405 of record NZ_CP022960.1, on the reverse strand, counting down.
GAGCGGAGGCGATTAAATGCTGGCCTATATCTTTCGCCGCCTGTTACTGATCATCCCCACCCTGTTCGGGATCCTGCTGATCAACTTCGTCATCATCCAGGCCGCCCCCGGTGGCCCGGTGGAGCAGATGATCGCCAAGCTTGAAGGCTTCGAGGGCGCCACCAGCCGCATTGCCGGTGGCGGTTCCGAAGTGTCCGTGGCCGGTTCCAGCAGCTACCGTGGCGCCCAGGGCCTGGACCCGGCGCTGATCAAGGAAATCGAGAAGATGTACGGCTTCGACAAATCGGCGCCGGAACGCTTGTGGATCATGGTCAAGAACTACGCCCAGCTGGATTTTGGCGACAGCTTCTTCCGTGACGCCAAGGTCATTGACTTGATCAAGGAGAAGATGCCGGTATCCATTTCCCTCGGGTTATGGAGCACGCTGATCATGTACCTGGTGTCGATCCCATTGGGGATCGCCAAAGCCACGCGGCACGGAAGCCATTTCGACGTATGGACCAGTTCGGCGATCATCGTCGGCTATGCGATCCCGGCGTTCCTGTTTGCAATCCTGCTGATCGTGGTGTTTGCCGGTGGCAGTTACCTGGACTGGTTCCCCTTGCGCGGGCTCACATCGAACAATTTCGACGAACTGAGCTGGGGCGGCAAGATCCTCGATTACTTCTGGCACCTGGCGCTGCCCGTCACGGCCCTGGTGATCGGCAACTTCGCCACCATGACCCTGCTGACCAAGAACAGCTTTCTCGACGAGATCAACAAGCAGTACGTGGTCACCGCCAAAGCCAAGGGCCTGACCAACCACCGCGTGCTGTACGGCCATGTATTCCGCAACGCGATGTTGCTGGTGATCGCCGGTTTCCCTTCGGCGTTCATCGGGATCTTCTTCACCGGTTCCTTGTTGGTGGAGGTGATCTTCTCCCTCGACGGCCTGGGCCTGATGAGTTTTGAAGCGGCGATCAACCGCGACTACCCGGTGGTGTTCGGCACGCTGTTTATCTTCACCCTGCTGGGGCTGATCGTGAAACTGATCGGCGACCTCACCTACACCCTGGTCGATCCGCGTATCGACTTTGCCAGCCGGGAGCATTGAGATGAATCTATCCCCCCTCAATCGCCGTCGGTTCGAACGGTTCAAGGCCAACAAGCGTGGCTGGTGGTCACTGTGGCTGTTCCTGATCCTGTTCGTGCTGAGCCTGGGCGCCGAGCTGATCGCCAATGACAAACCGCTGGCCGTGCACTACGACGGCGGCTGGTACTTCCCCGCGCTCAAGCGCTACCCGGAGACCACCTTTGGCGGTGAATTCCCGCTGGAGGCCAACTACAAGAGCCCCTACATCCAGGAACTGCTCAAGGCCAAGGATGCCTGGACCTTGTGGGCGCCTATTCCGTTCAGCTACCAGAGCATCAACTACGACCTGAAAGTGCCGGCGCCGGCGCCGCCCTCTTCCGTGAATTTGCTGGGTACCGACGACCAAGGCCGCGACGTACTGGCGCGGGTCATCTACGGCTTCCGTGTGTCGGTGCTGTTTGCCCTGACGCTGACAGTGCTCAGCTCGATCATCGGCGTGATCGCCGGGGCCTTGCAGGGCTTCTACGGCGGCTGGGTGGATTTGGCCGGGCAGCGCTTCCTGGAGATATGGTCCGGGCTGCCGGTGTTGTACCTGCTGATCATCCTCGCCAGTTTCGTGCAGCCCAATTTCTGGTGGTTGCTCGGCATCATGCTGCTGTTTTCGTGGATGAGCCTGGTGGACGTGGTGCGCGCCGAGTTCCTGCGCGGGCGCAACCTGGAATACGTGCGCGCCGCCAGGGCCTTGGGCATGCAGAATGGCGCGATCATGTTCCGGCACATCCTGCCCAATGCGATGGTGTCGACCATGACCTTCATGCCGTTCATTCTCACCGGCGCCATCGGCACCCTCACCGCCCTGGACTTCCTCGGTTTTGGCTTGCCGGCCGGTTCGCCGTCGCTGGGTGAACTGGTGGCCCAAGGCAAATCCAACCTGCAAGCGCCGTGGCTGGGCATGAGTGCCTTTGCCGTGCTGGCGATCATGTTGAGTTTGCTGGTGTTTATCGGCGAGTCCGCTCGCGATGCCTTCGACCCGAGGAAATGAGATGAATCAGGACAATCTGATCGAAATCCGCGACCTCTCCGTCGAGTTCGTCACGGGCGACCATCACCACCGCGTGGTGAACAACGTCAGCTTCGACATCAAACGTGGCGAGACCATCGCTCTGGTGGGCGAAAGCGGCTCGGGCAAATCGGTGACCGCCCACTCGATCCTGCGCCTGCTGCCCTACCCGCTGGCGCGGCACCCCTCCGGCACCATCAACTATGCCGGGCAGGACCTGCTCACGCTGAAAGAAAAAACCATCCGCCACATTCGCGGCAACCGCATTGCGATGATCTTCCAGGAGCCGATGACCTCGTTGAACCCGCTGCACTCCATCGAGAAGCAGATCAACGAAGTACTCGGCCTGCACAAGGGGCTGCAAGGTAAAGTCGCCACCCAACGTACCCTGGAGTTGCTGGACCTGGTGGGCATTCCCGAACCGCACAAACGCCTCAAGGCCCTGCCCCATGAGCTGTCCGGAGGCCAGCGCCAACGGGTGATGATCGCCATGGCGCTGGCGAATGAGCCGGAGCTGCTGATCGCCGATGAGCCGACCACGGCGCTGGATGTGACCGTGCAGTTGAAGATCCTTGAACTGCTCAAGGAATTGCAGGCGCGCCTGGGCATGGCCCTGCTGCTGATCAGCCATGACTTGAACCTGGTGCGGCGTATCGCCCATCGCGTGTGCGTGATGCAAAAGGGTTGCATCGTCGAGCAGGCCGACTGTGAAACGCTGTTCCAGGCGCCCCAGCATCCGTATACCCAGGAACTGCTCGCGGCGGAGCCCAGCGGCGGACCGGCCGGCAACGAAGTCGGCCCTCCGTTGCTGGAAGTCGATGACCTGAAAGTGTGGTTCCCGATCAAGAAGGGCTTTTTGCGCAATACCGTCGATTACGTCAAGGCGGTGGACGGCATCAACTTCAGCCTGCCCCAGGGGCAGACCCTGGGAATCGTGGGCGAAAGCGGCTCGGGCAAATCGACACTGGGCCTGGCGATTCTGCGGTTGATCGCGAGCAAGGGCGGCATTCGTTTTGAAGGGCAGCAGTTGGATAAGCTCAGCCAGCAACAGGTGCGCCCGTTGCGTCGGGAGATGCAGGTGGTGTTCCAGGACCCATTTGGCAGCTTGAGCCCGCGGATGTGCGTCAGTGAGATCGTTGGCGAGGGGTTGCGTATCCATAAGATGGGGACGCCATTGGAGCAGGAAGCGGCGATTATTGCGGCGCTCAAGGAAGTCGGGTTGGATCCGGAGTCGCGGCATCGGTACCCCCATGAGTTCTCGGGTGGGCAGCGTCAGCGCATTGCCATTGCCCGGGCGTTGGTGCTCAAGCCGCGCCTGATTTTGCTGGATGAGCCGACATCGGCGCTGGATCGCACGGTGCAGCGGCAGGTGGTGGAGTTGTTGCGCAGTTTGCAGGCCAAGTACAACTTGACCTATCTGTTTATCAGCCATGATTTGGCGGTGGTCAAGGCGTTGAGCCATCAGTTGATGGTGGTGAAGCATGGGCAGGTGGTGGAACAGGGGGATGCGGCGGGGATTTTTGCCGCGCCGCAGCATGGGTATACGCGGCAGTTGTTGGAGGCGGCGTTTTTGGTTTGATCGTGTGTATATCCGTTTTTTCGGTAACGGCGGCTTAGGGTTCCGCCCTTACGGCGGCTCACTTTGGAAAAGCCCCAAAGTAAGCAAAGGGCTCTTGCCCCAACACTCGGCACCTCGCCTAGGCTCGGTGTGCCCGTAATCCGACAGTGATTTGGGGGG
>NZ_CP022960.1:4140698-4225435 GCF_002269425.1 Pseudomonas sp. NS1(2017) | reverse complement strand
CCGCGAACGACGCGGCAAAGGCCATCAACTCGTCACCGAATACCGCTACGACTGCCAGCACCGCCTGATCGGCATTAAAAAACCCAACGGCCAGATCGCTAGCTATCGCTACGACCCGTTCGGGCGGCGAATCAGCAAAACCGTGGAGGGCGTGACTACAGAGTTTTTCTGGCAGGGCGACAGACTCATCGCCGAGCATCAGACGGATCGCCATCGCAGTTACCTCTACGAACCCGACAGTTTCCGCCCGCTGGCCCTGCTCGAAGGCTTCGGCCCAAAAGAAACCAAGCCCTACCACTACCAACTCGACCACCTTGGTACGCCGCAGGAACTCACTGCCTCCGATGGCGAAATCGTCTGGTCCGCACACTATCGGGCCTACGGCGAAATCAGCCGTCTCGACATAGGACAAGTCGACAATCCGCTGCGCTTTCAGGGCCAATACTTCGATCAAGAAAGCGGGCTGCACTACAACCGCCATCGCTACTACAATCCGGATATTGGTCGCTACCTGACGCCGGATCCGGTGAAGTTGACGGGTGGGATCAATGCGTACCAGTACGTACCCAATCCTACCGGGTGGGTAGATCCGCTGGGCTTGAATAGCTGCCCTGGCGACGAGTGTAAACCTAGCATTACTCCTACCCTTCAGAGGCCTAGCATTGATGAAGGCGCGCCCGCTCTACCTCAACTGCCACGAGCTAATCGACAGTCGAAAATAGATGGACTGACAGAAGCAAATGCGAAACGAAGGGTGCTGGGCTGGGAGGAGGAATACCATATGCATACCGTTGAAAAGCACGGCCCGGAGATACCTGATAGCGCGTTAAAACAACGATCTATTGATGGAACAAATCCAACGACTGGGGAGAGAGGACCTATTAGCTCCAGCTCCCAATTTAACTCTTGGAAAATGCAACTCCACGCTATAAACAAAGCCAAGGGCAGGATGCAGGGCGATTCGCCATCTCCCACAGGTTTGGATAACGCAGGCAACCCAGTGGTCGTGGTCGAACTGCCTGGGGCCGGACGAGGCTATAAACCTAATGGCGGGGACTTGAACAACCCTAGATACATTGAAAACATGGACAGAGCAGAAATCAGATTTGATCGAAACAATCCGACTCGACCATTCACCGCTTTCCCGAAATGAGCAGACCATGCTGAAATCGCCATTCATGGACACTCCATACACTCCTACTATCTCTCATTTATTAGGAGCTTTATCGATATACGACCTTGAGGAAACGGTTGGAATAGAGCTATGGAAGCACGACCCTAACAACCATAAAGATAGGGAAAAAATCATAATTTCTTTTATCCTTAAAGATCTTATGCACCTTTCCTACAGGCATCGTTTTATATTGATTTCCGTTCTCAAAGATGCACTAGACAATCCCAATTTTGACTTTTCTAAAGAATTTGAGAACGATTACGACAAGTACATAACCATGGCTTGGAATGAAACAGAAATAACCGACCCCCGAAGCTTCTTCGCCGACATATACCGACTAGCCAACGAGGTTTGGAAAGAAGACCTTCAAAAAGCCAGCCTCGAAGACCAGACAACTTGGTAAGACCGACACCGCTCTTAAAGCCAGCACCGCCCCCCTGTGGCGAGCGAACTTGCTCGCGCTGGGCCGCACGGCGGCCCCACTCCAGGCAATTGGGATGTCCAAGCAAATCGACATTGTCTGTTTTGGGGCCGCTATGCAACCCAACACAGGACAAGTCTGCTCACCACAAAAAGATGTGAATCAGCGAAAAATCACTGCTTCGAAAACTCCATAATCATCCGACTAAGCAGATAAACCCGCGGCACAACACTCTCCACCATTTTAAGAGATAACAAAATGAACACCGCGTATATAAATAAACTTGGTGTAAAACCATGGGAAAGCGTACACCCGACCAATGATGCAAAATTCACCACTACGACATTACTGGCTCACGACTTCACCAGCGTATGGGAGTCATGGTGCGGCATAATGGATCAACTATCAGAAAAATGGCCGTTTAAAATAGAGTGGACATCAACAACAGATGTAGACTTCAATTCGAAATCCGAAGAATTTTATTCAAAAAAAATATCGCCAAAACACTAAATACTGGGGATCTATGTAAAAAAAATAAAATAAGCAATATCTACTCCACAATTAAGAATCTCCCAACAAGCTTTAGAAAAATACAAAACCCAGTCTTTGAAGGCTCACAGGATGCTATCTTAGTAGCTCAAGAGTTTGAAACTGAAATAGACGAACTCTGGCTCAAAATGACAATCTTTGAAAGACTCATCACTCCCGAGAAAATCAGTACTTTCCTGGAGTCTCAAACCAATGTATTGCTATGCAGATTTTACGATTCAGAAACACATGCCGTAGCTCAGATTATCTATAAAAACATCCACGAAAATTAAACCATTTTAGAAAAAACGAGAGACCAGTGTAAAAAAATAACACCCGAAGATATCCACCACTTCATAAACCGCACGAAACACTATAATAGCAGCCTGTAAAACCTCACCCCAACATGGTACAGCCAACACTACTAGCAAGGTCTCACAACCGGAAAAATAAATGAAGATACGAATAACCGAGATACTGTCTGATACGGAGACCTTACTTGTGAATTTTCACTCATCTGCTGGTAGCGGCAAAGCTGTGTGGGTAGGTGTCGAGCCAAAAACAGGTGATGAGATGGATGTAGAGTTTGGCCTAGATGAAACGTTCACCTGGGGCAAGAACCTCACGCCCTCCACAGGTAAAAGCCCCAACATTTCTCATATAAACGGTATCACTCGAATAACAGCTGAGCTCATTCAAATCACAAACGAAAATTGTGCAGCACTGCAGTTCGGCGACTCTGTACTACTAGTTGAGTTAGACGGCCCCACTACTCAACAATCTGGCTGCGTTGACTTGAGGGCGATCAGAGTCTTCTTATACCCAACGAATACGTGACCCACATAGATGAACGCCTACTCACCACAAGCCCGACAGAAAAACTGGCTATCGTGTTGAACATGATCAAAACAGTGGCGCACATATCAACGTGTGGACCCATAAAGAAAATGGCCCACATTTTACATCTGAAGGAAACGAAAAAATGGTGATCCAGCTAACTAAAAGGTTCGCAAAAAATGAGCTACCTTGACGACGAGATAATTGAATATTTTAAAAAAAACAATACGGAAATCACTACCCTAACAAAAATCAAACATGACCTAATGGTAGAAAAAATGAGTCAGAGCATTCCATTCTCTGTGACCAACATAGCATGGAGCTTATTAAAAAATAGTATCTACCTGGGTATAGCAACATCAAAAACATCAATGGATGCACTTGTAGAAAAAATCAAACTCACCACAGAATCTGACGTCATTATCATAGGTGACACCACTGATGACGCCTATTCAATAGGCATCAAACATCTCTCACCAGCACTTGGGATATTTTCGACGATCCCGCAACACACCTACATAACTCAAGAAAGTTTGGATTGGATAGCGGGCATATCCTTTGAAGGTTACATCTACTTTTCCAAACTTTAACTTTCCAAATAAGCCTTCTAATAAACAGACATATCCCAGCGATATCCAGCTATATATTCACCACCCCAAACAAAGACAATTCCTCAGCCTGGAAAGGGTAGCACAATGCAAATCCATACACTAGAAACCCTGATATCGGAATATCTGAGGCATGTAGATGAAGCAACGGAATTACTCAAGCGATCGTTCGGAACCAAAAACATTCATGGATTATGGCGCTCCAATAAAATTCCGCAGCAAGGCACTGTCACCGATGACGTAACCTACGAATTGCACGGCATTGGTTGTTGCGTTTGCCTATCAGGCCTACACATCGACTTTGACTACGGCCCTGATGACAGGGTCGACGGATTTGACCTTTGGCGATTATATATTTATGCCTGTGAGCTACCGCAAAAATACAAGAAATATACCGACAAAGAGTACCTGGCGCATGAACTCGGCGAGTACCTGAAACTGGGAAAAGCCAAAAAAATCCCTGGTTCCATGTCCAACTTGTACTTCATTCAATCATGACGATGACTACCCGGCCTGATGAGCCATCAGGCCCTCACCCCCACGCCACCACCAACAACCCCACCCCCAACACCAGACACAACGGCGAATAAAAATACGTATCCAACCTCGCAAACCGCGAACCACCGACCTTCTTGAAAAACCCCACCAATTCCGAATCCCCAATCGCCCTGGCAAACATCACCACCGCAATCGCGCTGATCCCCCACTGCAAGGCCCCGTGGGACACCGCCGAGAAATATAGCCCGGCCCGAAAACACACCATCAGTGCAATCCCCACCAACCCCAGGGCAACTAGAAAGGTAGCAAGAGCCGAGGGTTTGAACGCCGGTTTCGGCCCACGCGCGAATTCGCCGGGCAATTGGGGGATAGCGGCCTGGAAGCCGAGTTTGCCGCCGGCAGCCCAGTACAAATGCACCATGCTGATGAAGGTGAAAATGCCGACAATCCATCGCGCGACAACAAAGCTCATGGCTGGCTCTCCCTTAAAGGTGCGAAAGAGGATAGTCGCCCGGAGATTTTTTGCAGGCATTTCGTCGGCGGCTGATGGTAAAGTGCCGCCCCATGAAAATCGCCCGCGCCGACCGCTCGCTCATTGCCTGGATGCTCTATTGCTGCGTCCTGTTCAATGTGTTCGCCTGCAGTATCGGTCATGGGCAGATGGTCGGGATGCAGCTCAATGGCATCGGCGGTCAGTTTTGTACAGTGGACCCGCGCACCCAGGCGCCCAAGCCGTCCAACTCCACTGAAGAGAACCTGCCGACGCTGTCCAAGGCGTTTGGTTGCCCGCTGTGTTCCACCGGCGGCATGGGCCCAGCGCTGAGTTCCAGCCTGAATGTGGCGGTGTTGCCACAGCCCCATGCGCCGCCGCCGGCCATTGTCCTGGCTGCTGACATTCCTGCCCGCTTTACCTGGCCTGCGGCTAATCCGCGCGCACCGCCTGCTTTCGCCTGATCCCTTCGCTTTCCGATCTGCACTGAGCACCGTTTCCGCGAGGACGTACGGGCGGCTGTGCGTTGTTTTCAAGCCAAGTTTTTCAGGATTCAACCATGAAACATCTACCCCTGTTGGCGGGCCTGTTCGGCTGCCTGCCTGTCTGCGCCTGGGCCCTTGAGTTGGCCCCTACCACCATTGATGGCGAACAAACCGCCGAGCCTGGCCTGGCCCTGGATCAATCCAGCGGCATGGCCTCGCGCTTGGGTTTGAGCGTGCGCGAAACCCCGGCGTCGGTGGCGATCGCCAATCGCGATGACATCGAGCGCCACGGCGCCAAGACCTTCCGCGACGCTGCCAACACCTTGCCTGGCGTCAATGCCAGCGCCCCGCCAGGATTTGGCGGATTTGTCTCCTACCGTGGCTTTACCAGCAGCCAGATCACCCAGATGTTCAACGGGATCAATGTGGCGACCGGCCTGGCCCGGCCGGTAGATGCATGGATCTATGACCGGGTGGAGCTGGTAGGCGGCCCGTCCTCCTTGATCAACGGCGCCGGCTCCGTGGGCGGTTCGCTCAACTACGTGACCAAACTGGCTACCCGCGAGGAACAGGCCGCCGAAGGCCAGCTCACCTATGGCAGCTATGACACCGCCGGCATGGCGTTTGGCGTCAATCACGCCCTGACCGAACCCGGCGCCGATGTGCAGCACTACGTGCGCCTGGATGTAAGCCGCAACACCAATCACAGCTACATCGACCGCGACCAGCGCGAGGCCTGGAGCCTGGCGTTTTCCCTGCTCAGCGACCTCACGCCCAACCTGTCTCACACCCTGGCGCTGGAATACCAGGATGAGCATGAAGACAGCCCCTACTGGGGTACGCCGGTGCTCAACCCCAAGGTGGGCGAGCTGAAGATCGACAAGCACAACCGCTTCAACAACTACAACGTTGCTGACGGTCGCTACGAACAGCGCACGATCTGGGCACGCTCGATCATCGACTACCGCCTCAACGACAGCACCACCCTGAAAAACACCCTCTACCACCTGGACAGCCAACGCGATTACCGCAACCTGGAAACCTACCAGTACAACGCCGACAACAGCGCGGTGAACCGCTCGACGGCCTATCAGGTACGCCATCAAGGCGAACAGAACGGCAACCAGTTCGAGCTGCGCCACGATGACAGTATGTTCGGATTGTCGACCACGTGGTCTGGCGGTTTCGAATACAAGGTCAACAGCACCACCAACACCCCGCTGAATGTGCCGGGCAACAGCAGCGTGGACCCGAACAACTACAACCCTGGACACTTCTACGACATCCCGCGAACCCGTGAAAAGTTCGGCAAGGACAAGACCAACGAGGTCACCACCAAGGCGCTGTTCGTGGAGAACCGCCTGGGGCTCACCGACAAACTCTCGCTGCTGACCGGCCTGCGTTACGACGCCATCGACCTGGACGTCACCAACCACCGTGCGATCACCGCCACCAATCCCCACCACTTCAAGCGTAACTGGGAGCCGGTAACCGGCCGCGTCGGCCTGACTTACCAGTTCATCCCGTCGGCCAATGTGTATGTGCAATACAGCACCGCCGCCGAGCAGCCGAACACCACCACGCAAGTGTTTGATGTTTCGACGGGCAAACAGTGGGAAGTGGGCAGCAAGTTCGATTACCTGGACGGCCGTGGCTCAGCCACCGTCGCCGCGTACAAGATCGAGCGCAAGGATTTTGCCGTAACCGATCCGCAGGACCCGACCAACAGCATTCCGGTCGGGGCGCAGTCATCCAAAGGCATCGAGTTGGCCAGTTCGCTGCGCATCACGCCAAGGTTGCTGGCGGAGGGTAACTTCGCCTGGGTCGACGCCGAGTACGACGACTTCAACGAGAAAATCGCCAGTGGCGCAGTGGTCTCGCGCAAAGGCAATACACCAACCAACGTGCCCAAGCGCGTGGGAAACCTGTGGCTGACCTATGATTTTGCCGAGGATTGGCAAGGGGGGGTGGATGCTCGTTATGTGGCCGAGGTATACGCCGACAACGCCAACACCCAGACGGTGCCGGCCTACACACTGTTCGGCACGTTCCTGCGCTATAAAGTGGACTCGCACACCTCGGTGACGGGCCGGGTACGCAACTTGACGAATGAGGTGTATGCCGAGTTTGCGCATGTGTCGCCGGCGTATTACCTGGGCTCGCCAAGAACATTCGAGCTGGCAGTACAAACCAGGTTCTAAACACCTGAGCGTAGGAGCCCGGCTTGCCGGCGATGGCGTCCGATAGAACGCCATCGCCGGCAAGCCGGGCTCCTACAGTACATACGCAAGGTTATTTCAGGCTGGCTTCAACCTTCTGCGCCACATCCTCGGTCAACCAAGCCTTCCACACTTCCGGATGTTCCTTCAGAAACACCTGGGCCACTTCCCGTGGCGCCGTGTGATTTTCACTCATGGTCGCCAAGGCTTTGTTCAGCGGCTCAATCGGAAACTCGACCTTCTCGAAGAACTGCGCAATCTGCGGGTGCTCCTTCTGGAACGGCGTCGACACCCCGATGCTCAACTTGGACGCCAACGAGCGAGTTGGTTTCGGATCAGGATTATCCGCATCCGTCAGCGTCTTCCACGCCTCGGCATCAAACGGTGGCTCTTCCAGCTGGATCAACTTGTAGCGCCCCATCAACGGCGTCGGCGACCAGTAGTAGAACAGCACCGGTTTGCCCCGGCGGATCGATGAGGCGATCTCGGCATCCAGTGCCGCGCCCGAGCCGCTGCGAAAGTTTACATAGCTGTCGTCCAGGCCGTAGGCCTTGAGCTTCTGTTTGTTGACCACTTCCGAGGTCCAGCCGATGGGGCTGTTGAGAAAGCGCCCCTTACCCGGGGATTCCGGATCCTTGAACACATCCTTGTAGCGCGCCAGGTCCTTCACGCTCTTGAGTTCCGGCGCGAGAGGCTCGATGCCTTTGGCAGGGTCACCCTTGACCACGTATTCCGGCACCCACCAACCTTCGGTGGCGCCTTTGACCGTATCGCCCAGGCCGACCACCTTACCCTCGGCTTCGGCCTTGACCCACACCGGGCTGCGGCCGGCCCACTCTTCGCCGATCACTTGGATGTCGTTCTTCGCCAGGGCGGTTTCCAGGGTAATGGTGGTACCAGGCAAAGTATCGGTGGGCAGGTCGTAGCCCTTTTCGACGATCACCCGCAGCACTTCGGTGATGAAGCTGCCGCTTTCCCAGTTCAAATCGGCGAAATGTACCGGAGCCTCGGCGGCCGAAACCGGCAATGTCGTCACTGACAGCCCCAGCGTCGCCAGGGACGCAGCCAACAGCGTTCTCAATCCTTTCATGCCCTTGCACCTCGCAATATCGCAGCCAATAGCGGACGGCTTTGCTGCGTAAGCGCGAAGCCTCTGAATAGTTAAGTCAACTCAACTGTAGTAGAGGTTCCGGGAGATAACGGGTGTTCGCGGAATTTGATGGTTATTCGCTGGCCTTGAAAGTCACCAGTTCACCCTTGCGCCATTTAGCGGCCTTGCCGGTCACGGCTTTCAGGGTTTTGGTCAGGCCTTCCTGCAGTTGTTCGTTGGCGGCAAACACCAGCATCACGCTGTGGCCCTCCTTGAACACGATGCCCTGGCCTTCGGCCGAGGACACAAAGGCGTAGTCGCCCAGGCCATAGACGGTCAACTTGATGTCGCGGAACTTCAGTTCAAACTTGCCACCTTCACGGCTGGGCAATACCGCTGCGCGAAAGTGATCACCGACCTTGAGCTCCAGGCGCGGCTTGTCATCCACGACCATCGCCGCCTCGGTGTCAATCTCGGCGATGTAGATGCCTTCCGGCGTCTGCTCAGTGATGTAAACAAAACGGGATTGAAACTGTTTGACCAACTTTGCGCGCAAATCACCCAGCACGAACAACGCGTGCATATCCAGATTACTGACTGCCAAGGAAACGCCCCCACATCAAAAAGAGCGCTGTCCGCCACAGCGGGCAGCACAAAAAACGGCCATTACGGCACGATCACATCACTCATTCTTTGAAAAAAACTGAAGAAAAACCCGTTCTCACGCCATCAGGCTAGTACAGACGTACGCGATGGACTTTGTGCAAAGTCATCAGGCACCACAGGAGATCACAGGTTCAACAGCCCGAGAATACGGGCCGACCAACTTCAGAGAATAACTCAATTAAAAATGCAGTTTTCCGACGCGCCCACACAAACAAACATACCTGGCATGGAACCAGGCGGGGCCTGAGGACGACAATACTAAAACAGCATCACCAATCAAAACCACCCAAAACGTTGCAATCAAGTCAACCGGATCGATCGAAAGGAGCAGGCCATGCAACGATCAACCTACAATGCAATGTCTTCGCACACCCGTTCATCATGCCAGGGCGAGGCTCAATACTACCGCTTGGGTGCCTTCGAGGGGTACTCGGATTCGGTTCTTTACCAAGTCGTACCTGCCGGCAGAAACTTCTTCCATATCCGTGAAGTACTCAGCGGTCGAATAAAAGGCTTTCGTAGCGACCATGTCAAGGCCTGTGAACTGGCCAAAAAGCTTGAAGCCCAGTTGCAAGCTTCTCACGGAGCAGTCGTTTTGTCCGCCCGATAACTTAACTGCGCCGCCGACCCGCAACAACTGCCATACTGGCCCGTCCACTGAAGTTTGTGCCCTGCGGGCCAGGTTTCTCCAGTGCAGTTATCTCCAAGGGAAGGCTCTACGTGACGGAATTTGATATCGGCGAATTTTTCATCCATGGCGACGCAAGGGAAGTAGACGGTGAGTTTCAAGCAGTGATCATCATGCGAGCCAAGCCACCGCTGACCACTGTCACCACCCACCAGGTGGAAAAAGACCGTTGGTTCAAAACCGTCGACGCGGCGGCCTCCGCTGCAAAAGAGTCCGCCAAGGCCTTGAAGGCAGCGGTGGATTCCGGGGCTCTTAATTCCTGACAATCCGATAGAACTCTGCTGCGCCGCAACCCTCCCATGCATAACGACCACCCTGCATGGAGAACGATATGGACGCGCCAATTCCTACCCTTGAAACCCTGTTCGAACAATTGGGCCTGGATTCAACCCCGGACGCCATCGACGCCTTTATCGTCGCGCATCCCCTGCCTGAAGACGTGAAGCTGATCGATGCGCCGTTCTGGTCTGAACAGCAAGCGGCCTTTCTGAAAGAAGAGCTGCGCGAGGACGCTGAATGGGCGATTCCCGTGGATGAGCTGAATCAACGCCTGCATCAATCGCAATAGCCCCGTATCAATGCAGGCTGTCCGACTGCTCCAGGCGCAACAGCGCCTGCCAGGCGGCCCTGCACTCCTCGGCCTCATCACGACTGGCGAAGGCTGTGCCGCGCTGCTCACCGTTGAGCAACACCACCCAGCAGGCCTTCTGGCCCAGCGCACGCAGGGTTTGGGGTACGCCACTGCCGATCATCACGGCAACATCGACTTTGTTTTGCATGGAGCTTCTCCGCAGCATTAGTTAGCTGGCTAACAATGTTGGCCATGCTACGGTTTTCTTCCAGTTGGAAAAAGCTATCCCCGGAATAGCTCCTTTGCATAAACAGCAATAATCCTTAGCGCCCGGCCTTCACTGCCTCGGGTTTATAGCCCAGGCGCAAGCCACCCCAGTGCCGGCCCTTGACCATGATCGGCACCGACAAGTCGTGCATCAGCTCTCCGGTGTCACGGGTATAGGTCTGCAGCAAAACCGCCTGCTGGTGGCTACCACAGCGAATCCCTGTACGGTCTTCAAACTTGCGCTTGGTGCGGTTCTGCACGGCATCCACCTGCACATCGCCGGTTAGCGCGTGGGAAAACGCCTTATTGTGCGTCGGCACATAGCCCTGCGGCGTGCAGGCAATAGCGAATACCAAGCCTTCATGGCGTGGCAACAGCGCCTCTTGGATCGCCGGCAATACCTGGTCGGTGTAGCCATCAAAGCGGGTGTGGTACTTGCTCGGACTGGTGTTGGCGATCGGCGTGTAGCTGCGGTCGAACAGGTCATCCAGGCTGATGCGGTTCTGCTGCACATCGGCTTCGAATTGCGCGGCAATCCGGCTCGCACCCTCGCGCGCCAGGTCGTAGATACGCTGGTGGTAGTCGTCCAGCCCAACTTCCGCCAGACGTTCGCTGATGGTTTCGGCCTGCCCTTCCATCTGCACGGCAGCGTCGGCCAACTGGCGTGTCTGCTGATCGCTGACAGCCAGGTCGCTGCGCATCTGTTCCACGGCATGGAACAAGCTGTCTAGCTGGGTGCGGTTGGTGTCGGTGCCCTGGGCGATCTCATTCACCTGGCCCTCCACATCGGCCGCCAGGCTGGCGATACTCTGCAACTGCTCGCCGGCGTGCTCCACCTGCTCGACGCCGGTATGCAGGTCCGCCGAGAGCTGGCGAATCTGCTCCACCACTTGGGCGGTGCGTTGCTGGATATCCGCCACCATCACCCCGACTTCATCGGTGGCCGTGGCCGTACGCCCCGCCAACCCACGCACCTCATCCGCCACCACCGCAAACCCGCGTCCATGCTCACCGGCCCGAGCCGCTTCAATGGCCGCGTTGAGTGCCAGCAGATTGGTCTGGCTGGCGATGGACTGAATCACCAAGGTCACCCGCTGGATTTCCTCGCTGCGCAGGCTCAAGGCTTCAATCAGCTCACGGCTGGCGTTGGCGCGCTGGCTGAGCTGGTGCATGCGGGTGATCGACTGGGCCAGCACTTCGCGGCCTTCAGTGCTGCGTTGATGCGCCTGGCTGGCGGCGCCAAGCGCTTCGCGGCTCAGCTGGGAGGTGATCTTTTCAGTGCCGATCATCACCTCGGCACTGCTGACAATCTGCTTGGCCGCACCCAACTGCGACTGCACACGTGCCGCCAGTTGCTTGACCGAAAAGGCCACGCCGGCCGCGGACAACGCGTTATGACTGGTGGTGTAGGACAGGTCGCGAGTTAATTCGCCGATGGCATCGACGGCATCGGAAGATGCGAT
Source organism: Pseudomonas sp. NS1(2017) (assembly GCF_002269425.1). Lineage (NCBI taxonomy): Bacteria > Pseudomonadati > Pseudomonadota > Gammaproteobacteria > Pseudomonadales > Pseudomonadaceae > Pseudomonas > Pseudomonas sp. NS1(2017). The sequence continues at coordinate 4,213,430 of NZ_CP022960.1, read as the reverse complement.
AACAGGTGTGCGACTTTTCAATCGAGGCAGCCAGATCACCAGCAGGGCCAGTGCCAGGCAAAGGTAGAGCGGCAGGCTGGCGAGCGCCAAGCCCAGCAGGACCAACACCAGGGCGGTGCTCTGCAACAGGGGCGTCAGCCAGCCGGACAACCCGCGCGCCACCGCTTGCGGTGGCACTGCTGCGCCCATCAGAGATCCGTCTCCAGCCATCTTCGTTACCCCACTGCTTGTCATTATTGTCGCTGCATTAAACGCCACTATCGGGCCATTATCCATGGGCCTTTAGTGGGGTGGCTTGCAGCAGATCAATAGACGGGGTGTAACGGGTCTTTCCCGGGGAACCGCAGAGCGATCCCCCGCTTCACCGCATCAGGCTTGGCGCTGATGCTTGTCGATCTGCTCGTGGCGCTCTTGCGCTTCGATGCAGTACTTGGTGGTCGGGCTGATCAGCAGGCGCTTGAGGCCGATAGGCTCGCCGCTGTCATCGCACCAGCCAAAGGAATCTTCCTTGATGCGCTCCAGTGCGCGCTCAAGCTGCGGCAGCATGCGCTGGTCGCGGTCGATGGCGTTGACCAGCCAGGTGCGCTCTTCTTCAACAGAAGCGGCGTCGGCCGGGTCGGCCGGGGTGTCCAGGCTTTCAATGGCGATACGGTTCTGTTCAATGCGCTCGTGGTGTTCCACTTTCATGTCTTGCAGCAACTGCTCGAAAAAAGCGTGCTGTTCGGCATTCATGTAGTCATCCGCCGGCATGGCCAGCAACTTTTCCTTTGTCATTGATTTCTCTATAAAAAATACGTGCATTAAGGCGAATAAGGGAGCGTTCCGGCCGACCTCTGCAGGTCTCGGAAGGGCGCCATCCATTTCAAGCGCCACCCGGCACTCAATTTACGAGGGGCGGCAGTCTAAGGCCGACTTGAGGGCGCAGCAACTGAAAAGACAGGCAATTTTTCCGAGATAACCCCCAAAAGCACCAGGACGGGCTCGGCGAATGGTCATCGGAGTGCGTTTATAGCAAGAAATTCAGTGTTGTGGAGCTATATAGAAGACAAACGGTTGAAACCTCACCCCCAACCGTAGGAGCGAGCTTGCTCGCGAAGAACGCAAGGGCAACGCGTTTAACCAGACACCGCGCGTTACCGTTGGCGTTTTTCGCGAGCAAGCTCGCTCCTACAGGGACGCCTTCAGCGTTTGAGCTTGCGCTTGTTGCGATACTGGTCGATCACCACCGCCACCACAATGATCAGGCCCTTGATGATGTCCTGGATGTACGCATCCACACCGACAAAGGTAAACCCGCTGGCCATCACCCCAAGGATCAGCGCGCCGATCACTGTGCCCGTGATGCGCCCTACCCCGCCCGCCAGGCTGGTGCCGCCGATCACAGCGGCGGCAATCGCATCCAGCTCATAGGACATGCCCATGCCGGCCTGGCCGGTGGCGGCACGTGCCGAGGCCACTACACCGGCCAGGCCTGCCAGCAGGCCGGCGATGCTGTACACGATGATCAAGTGGCGTTTGACGTTGATGCCCGACGTACGCGCCGCCTGCATGTTGCCGCCAATCGCGTAGGTGTACTTGCCGTACTTGGTGTAGCGCAGGGCAATATGGAAGATCACCGCCACCACCAGGAAGATGATCACCGGCATCGCGCCATGGCCGATCGCCGTGTACGAGTCCGAGAGCATGCTTACCGGCTGGCCTTCGGTGTAGTAACGCGCCAGGCCACGGGCCGAGACCATCATGCCCAGGGTCGCAATGAACGGCGGGATGCCAGTGACGGCGATGATGCTGCCGTTGATCGCTCCCGCCAGCAGCCCGACACCCAGCCCCATCGCCACCGGGATCCACACCGGCAAGTCGGTCAGGCTCGGGAACACCGCCCGGGAAAAGTCGGAAGTCTGGGCCAAACTCGCGGCGATCATCGCCGACAGCGCCAGCACCGAACCGGAGGACAGATCGATCCCCGTGGTGATGATGACCTGGGTCACGCCAATTGCCAGCAGGCCGATGATCGACACTTGCAGGATCATCAGCACCAGGCGCTGGGAGTTCATCAGGAAACTCTGGTCCCGCACGATCCAGCCAAACAGCTCGAAAACCAGGCCGATGCCGATCAGCACCAGGAAGATGCTCAGCTCGGTGGGCATGCGTCGGCGACTTTTGGTGGGTACCGTCGCGGGTTTGTTATCCGTTATTGCGTTCATAGCCCATCACCTTCTTATTCTGTGCGTCAGTGGACTGCCGTCATCCCGGAGGCCAACTGCATGACTTTTTCCTGGGTCGCTTCGCTGCGGTCCAGGGTGCCCATCAACTCGCCTTCATGCATCACCATGACCCGGTCGCTCATGCCCAGCACTTCGGGCAATTCGGAGGAAATCATGATCACGGCCATGCCTTCGCTGGCGAGGAATGAAATCAATCGGTAGATCTCGGCCTTGGCGCCCACGTCGATGCCACGGGTAGGTTCATCGAGGATCAGCAGTCGCGGGTTGGTCATCAGCCAGCGCGCCAACAAGGCCTTCTGCTGGTTACCGCCCGATAAAGTGTCGATGCACTGTTCAAGGGACGGGGTTTTCACCCGCAGCTTCTTGCACATGTCTTCGCACAGCGCACGCAGGGCTTTCTGTTGGATAAAACCGTTGCCGGTGTAGTGCGGCAGCACCGCCATTTCCATGTTTTCCAGCACCGACAGGCACGGGAACAGGCCACTGAGCTTGCGATCCTCGGTCAACAGCGCAAAGCCCTTTTCGATGGCCATGTGCGGATCGGTGATGCGCACTGCCTTGCCATCCAGGGTGATCTGGCCGCTGCTGCTGGGCGTGATGCCAAAAATGGTTTCTGCCACGTTGGTACGGCCCGAGCCCATCAGCCCGGCGATACCGAGGATTTCACCGGCGTGCAGGTCGAACGACACGTCCTTGAACACGCCGTCCAGTGTCAGGTCGCGCACCGTCAGCAACAGGTCACCGATGGGCGTCTCGCGTACCGGGAACAACTGGCTCAGCTCGCGGCCGACCATCATCGAGATCAGGCTGTCGCTGTTCATGCTGTCGGCACGTTGCAGGCCGATGTAGTGGCCGTCGCGGAACACCGCCACTTCATCGGCGATGGCGAACACTTCGTTCATTTTATGGGTGATGTAGACGATGCCTTTGCCCTGGGACTTGAGGTCGGCAATGATCGAAAACAGGTGGGCCACTTCCTTTTCGGTAATGGCCGACGTCGGTTCATCCATGATCAGGATGTCGGAGTCGTAGGACACGGCCTTGGCAATCTCGACCATCTGCCGCTCGGCGATGCTCAGGTTGCCCACGTGTTCCTCAGGGTCCAGGTTGATGCGCAGGCGCGCCAGCAACTCGGCGGTGCAGCGGTGCATTTCGCGGTGATTGACCATGTGCAGGCTGTTGAGCTGCTCGCGGCCGATCCAGATGTTCTCGGCGATGCTCATGTGCGGCATCAGGTTGAGTTCCTGGTGGATCATCGCGATCCCGGCCTTCTGGGCCGCCAGGGGTGTTTCAAACACGATCGGCTTGCCACGCAGGCGGATTTCCCCGGCGTCGGGCTGGTAGATGCCGGCGATGATTTTCATCAGCGTCGACTTGCCCGCACCGTTCTCGCCCATCAGCGCCAGCACGGTGCCGGGGCGCACCCGCAGTTGCACGTCGGCCAGGGCCACGACGCCGGGAAAGCCTTTGCTGATGTTGACGATTTCCAGCAGGTAGGGTTCTTCCAGCGGCTGGGGCTGAAGACCGGGAGGCTGCGAGACAGTCGCTTGAGCGAGCATAGGGAGGTACTCCATCTGCAGGGCGGCCAAGACCGCCCTGCCGGCTTATTGTTGTTATGCAGGGCTATTTGAAGTCTTTGACGTTGTCCGGGGTGATCAGCTGGAACGGGATCACCACGTTCTGCTCGATAGGCTCGTTCTTGGCCATCTTGCGCGCCGTCTCCACTGACTTGTCCGCCTGACCTTTGGCGTCCTGGAAGGCCGACACGGTCATGTCACCCTTGGTGATCGCGTTCAGGCCGTCCGGCGTACCATCGACCCCGGCGATCAACACGCCCTTCTTGCCCGCCGATTTGAGGGCCATGGACGCGCCGATGGCCATTTCATCGTTGTTGGCCAACACCGCGTTGAACTCGCGGCCCTGGGTCAGCCAGTCGTTGACCAGGGTCATGCCCTTGTCACGCAGCCAGATACCGGTCTGTTCCTGCTCGATCTTGATGCCTGGGTACTTAGTCAGGACTTCCTTCACACCCTTGGTACGGTTGGTGGTGGAGTTGTTTGCCAGGTCACCCAGCAGGATCACGATGTTGCCTTTGCCGCCAAGCTTTTCGGCGATGTACTGCATCTGCAGCTTGCCGGCCTCGACGTCGTCGGACGTCACCGCCGCGACACCAGGGGCCAATGTCGCGCTGTCAGGACGACGGTTGACGAACACCAGCGGGATTTTCGCCGCCGTGGCTGCCTTGATGATATTTGCGGTCGACGCGGTATCCACCGGGTTGACGATGATCGCGTCGACTTTCTGGCTGATAAAGTTCTCGACCTGGCTCAGTTGCTTGACCACGTCGGCACGCGCGTCTTCGAACTGCAATTGCACGCCATCGCCCTTGGGATAGGACTTGGCCTGCTTGTCCATGTCTTCGCGCAGGTAGGTCAGGAAGGTGTCATCGAAGGCGGACATGCTCACGCCTATCTTGAGGTCAGCAGCCGAGGCAACACCGCTGGCGAGCAGCATGGACAGGGCCAGCGCGGTAAAACGGATCGGGGTCTTCATGAACGGTCTGTCTCCACTTTCTTGTTGGTTTTTTGGACGTTGCGTTTATCAGAGCTCGGCAGGCAGCCGGACGACCGGTGCGCCTGGAATGCAGCACACCAGCGCGCCTTTGTTTTCGACGCACAGCACATTAAGGAAGGAGAAGTAGAACGGCCGGGCGCGGGGCAGACCGCGTGGCGCTTTAGCAGGGCGTAAAACTCGCAGTACAGCGTTGAAGATTTTCATCTGACGGTACCTGGTTGTTTTTGATCTTGTTTTTGTTGAGTCGCCCGGATCGAGTCCAAACGTACTTTATGCAACCTGGAAAAGACTTTATTGGAAAATAATTTCCATATCAACCTGTTTTAGAATTTTATTCTATTTTTGTTGAAACCACCTGCTGACGCTCGGCGCTGAGGCGTGCGGCGTCCAATATACGGGTGGTTTCCAGGGCGTCATAGGCGTCCACCGGCAATGGCCCCTGCCCTTGCACGGCCAGTTGCAACTGCCGATAGAACTGCGTCCAGCAGCCCTTTTCCGACGGCACTCGCTCACGCTCCGCACCTTGTTCGAACCAGCCCCAGCGTCGATGCTCTTCGGCGCCCCAGTGCTCGCCTTCGGTTTTCGGCGACTTGCCGGCCATTAGCGCCTCTTCCTGACCGTCCAGGCCTTCGACGGTGTAACAGCCTGCGCTGCCACTGACGCGAAAACGCGGTGCCTGGCTGTTTTGCAAGGCGTTGCCCCACAGATGGGAGATCACGCCGTTGGCATGGGTCAGGGAGACAAAGAAGCCGTGATCCACCGTGGGGTGTTCAGCGGTGTAATGCAGCTGGGCGAACACCCGATCCACCGGACCGAACAGTTGCAACGCCTGGTCGACCAAATGGCTGCCCAGGTCGCGCAACCAGCCACCACCGCTGGCGTTGCCCACGGCTTGCGGGCTGTAGCGTTCCACGCGGGACTCAAAGCGGGTGATCTTGCCCAGGGCGCCGGCATCGATGAGCTTGCGCAGGGTCAGGTAGTCCGAATCCCAACGCCGGTTCTGGTACACGCTGAGCAGCGTACCCTGGCGCTCAGCGGCGGTGATCAGCGCCTGGGCCTGTTCGGCGTTGGCGGCGAAGGGTTTGTCACTGACCACGGTAACGCCGTGTTCGATGGCTTCCAGCACCAGGGCCGGGCGGCCTTTAAGGGTGGTGGAGATGACCAGGGCGTCGACACCGGCCTCGACGATCTGGCCGATGGAGTCGAAGGCCTTTACACCGGGAAGGTCCGTGTTCAATTGCTGGCGGCGCTCGGGTGAGCGCGTCACGACGCCAACAAACGTAGCGCCGGGCAGTGCTGCAATCAGCGGCGCATGAAAGAAGCGCCCTCCGTGGCCGTAGCCGACCAGTCCAATTCGCATAGATACACTCCTTACTTGAACTGCAAACCCATTCAAACCTGTAGGAGCCGGCTTGCCGGCGATGGCGGTGCATCAGGTCATCCCGCTGAATCTGATAGACCGCTATCGCCGGCAAGCCGGCTCCTACAGGGAGCGGGGGTTGCCCAGGATTGGGTTAGCCGTAGAAGTGCGGGCGATCCGGCAGGCTCACCTTCACAATCTGCTCACTGTTCTGCGCTTCGATGCACGCATCCGCCGCCACCGCCGCCGCAAAGCCATCCCACGCCGAAGGCCCACCGACCTGCCCAGCACGCACACTGTCGATGAATGCCTGCAACTCCACGTCATAGGCGCCGATAAACCGGTCCTTCCAATCCATCAAAATCGCGTTGGACAGTTTCGCGCCACTGCGCAGTTGCACCTGGGACGGCTCCGGCAGCTTGGCGATGCCGGTCTCCCCCACCACTTCGCACTGGATGTCATAGCCGTACTGGCAGTTCACAAACACTTCCACATCGATGCGCGTGCCCTTGGCGGTTTCCAGCAGCACGATCTGCGGGTCGCGCAGGTGGGCCAGGGCCTTGCTGGATTTGCGCGGGAACACCACTTGCACCGACACATAGTCGTCGTTGAGCAGCCAGCGCAACACATCCAGTTCGTGGATCAGGGTGTCGGTGATCGCCATATCGGTCTTGTAGTTCTCGCCCACCGTCGGGTTGCGGTGCGCGCAGTGCAGCATCAGCGGCTCGCCGATCTGGCCGCTGTCGATCACCGCTTTGAGGGCACGATAGCCTTCATCGTACGGGCGCATGAAACCGACCTGCACCAGGCGTTTGCCGAAGGCCACTTCGGCATCGACGATCTTGCGGCAGCCTTCGGCGGTGACCGCCAGCGGTTTTTCGCAGAACACCGGTTTGCCGGCGGCGATGGCGGCGAGTACGAACTCTTCGTGGCTCGGGCCCCAGGAGGTGACAAGTACCGCTTCAACTTCCAGGGAATTGATCAGCGCATGGCCGTCGGCGTACACCTCGGCGCTGATATTCAAGTCAGCCACCACCTTGGCGGCCTGCTCCAGGTTGATGTCGGTTACCGCCACCACCTGGCTGTTGAGCAAGGTCTGGCTGCAACGACGGATATGGTCCCGGCCGATAGCGCCTGTACCGATGACACCGAGCTTCAAAGACATACAAACACTCCTCTTGTGATTAGTACTGCCGGGCCTTCGCCAGGTGTTCATTGAGTTTTTTCGCGGCGGCATTTGTGCGTTCGCTGGTGGAGACCTGCGCCACGCCCACCCGCCACCACGACAGGTAGCCGTGGATCATGGTTTTGGGCAGCACCTTGATATCGATCAGCGTGGACACCGTCTGCGTACGCGCATCGGCCAGCGCGGTTTGCAGCTGTTCCACTGTGCTGACCTTGTAGGTCTTGCAGCCATAGGCCGCTGCGCTCATGGCAAAGTCCACCGGCACCAGGCCACCGTCGAGCTTGCCGCTCTCGGGGTTGCGATAGCGGAATTCGGTGCCGAAGCTGTCCATGCCGTTGCCGATCTGCAGGTTGTTGATGCAGCCAAAGGCCATGTTGTCGAGCAGCACCACGTTGATCTTGCGCCGCTCCTGGATTGAGGTGGCCAGCTCCGAGTGCAGCATCATGTAGGAGCCGTCACCGACCAGGGCGTAGACCTCTTTGCTCGGCTCGGCGAGTTTCACGCCGAGGGCGGCGTTGATCTCGTAGCCCATGCACGAATAGCCGTACTCGACGTGGTAGGTGTTCACGCCCTTGCTGCGCCAGGCGCGTTGCAAATCACCGGGCAGGCTGCCGGCGGCGGCGACGATGATGGCGTCGTCGGCCAGGGTTTCATTCAGTACCCCCAGCACGCGGCTTTGGGTCAGGCACGAGCCGGTCAACTCGATAAATTCGCGCAGCACCGCGCGGTCCAGATGGTCGTCGACCTCAGGCACAAAACCGTCGCCGGCATATTCGACCTGATGCACCCGGTCCACTTCGGCGTCCAACTGCGCCTTGGCCTCGCTGATCTGCCCGCCCCAGCCGGAACGGTAATCGCCGAGGGCATCTGCCAGTGCCTCCAAGGCGATCTGCGCGTCGGCCAACACCTGCACACCATCCAGTTTCAGGGCGTCGCAGGGGCTGATATTGAGGTTGAGAAACTTGACGTCGACGTGCTTGAACAGCGATTTGGACGAGGTGGTGAAATCGGTGTAGCGCGTGCCGATACCAATGATCAGGTCGGCCTCGGGCGCCAGCAGGTTCGCCGCCAGGCAACCGGTTTCACCAATCCCGCCGACATTCAGCGGATGGCTGGACACCACCGCGCTCTTGCCCGCCTGGGTTTCCGCGAAGGGGATCTCAAAGCGTTCGGCAAAGGCTTGCAGCGCGGCATTGGCGCCGGAGTACTTCACCCCGCCACCGCAGATGATCAGCGGCTTGCGCTTGCCGCGGAACGCCGCGAGTGCATCACTGATCATCGCAGCCGTGGCCGGACGACGGTCGATGCGGTGCACGCGTTTCTGCAGGAAATAATCCGGATAATCCCAGGCCTCGGCCTGCACGTCCTGGGGCAACGCCAGGGTCACCGCGCCGGTCTCGGCCGGGTCCGTCAACACGCGCATGGCGTGGATGGCGGCGGTCATCAACTGCTCGGGGCGGTTGATGCGGTCCCAGTACTTGCTCACCGAACGGAAGGCATCGTTGGTGCTGATGCTCAAGTCGTGAAACTGCTCGATCTGTTGCAGCACCGGGTCAGGCTGGCGGCTGGCGTACACATCGCCGGGCAACAGCAACAACGGGATACGGTTGGCCGTGGCGGTCGCGGCGGCGGTCAGCATATTGGCAGCGCCCGGGCCTACGGAAGCCGTACACGCGTAGATCTTGCGGCGCAGGTGCTGCTTGGCGAAACCGATGGCGGCGTGGGCCATGCCCTGCTCGTTGCGGCCCTGGTGCACCACCAGGTCGCCGGCATCCTGTTCCAGGGCCTGGCCCAGGCCCAGCACATTGCCGTGGCCGAAAATCGTGAACACCCCGGCGACAAACTTGCTCTGCACGCCGTCGACTTCGATGTATTGGTTATCCAGGAACTTCACCAGGGCCTGGGCCATGGTCAGTCTTGTTGTGGTCATCTCGCGCCCCTTATCGTTTCTGCAGGTGGGCGATGCTTGCCCCCAACGCCTGCTGGATATCCGCCAATGCATGCACGCTCTCGGCAAACGGTTCGAACGACAGGTAGCCGCTGTAGCCGGTGCTGAGCAAGGTGTCGATCTGTGCGGCGTTGCCCAGGATGTCGCCCTCGCCCACCAGCACGCGGTGGCCGTCGCGAATCGAATGGAGCGGCGCCTCGCGATCTTCCACGCCGGAGATATGCACCAGTCCGGTCAACTCCGGGAAGAACTCATGTTCACTGGCCAGGTGATGATGGAAGGTGTCGTGCACCAGGCGGAACACATCCAGCCCGCCGATGGACTTGATCGCCTCCACCGCCACGCGCTTGCGCCGCAGGGCACACTCTTCAAAACCCAGGGGCTCGATAAAGCCGAGAATCCCGTGGTCGCGCAGGATCGGCGCCAACTCGCTCAAGGCCGTGCGCAAACCGGCGGCACGCTGGGCTTCGTTGCGCGTGTCGCCCGGCTCATTGAGCGGGCACATCACCAGGCCCTGGGCGCCGCATTCACGGGCGTAGGTCGCCAGTGTGATCGCCTGGGCCCGACGCTCGTCGTTCCACACATCAAAAGGGTACAGCGCGTTGATCGACAGCACGGTAATGCCCTGCACCGCGCACAGTTCACGCACGCGGCTGGCCGGGGTGCCGAATTCGATCTGCTTGTCGGCCAGGTCGTTGCGAATCTCGATCGCATCGCACTTGAGCGTTGCGGCCAACTGGATGAAATCCGGCAGGGAAAGATTGGGGGCAACCATGCGGTTAAGGGCGAAACGTAGAGGCGACTTCATTTATTGTTGTTCTCCGTCCAAACCGCTGATTAAAGGTCCAGCAGCCAACTGTGCTGCGGGTCGTTGTGAAAATGCCAGGCACGCTTGGGGCCGGCCATCACGTTCAGGTAATAGGATTCGTAGCCATAGGGCACGCTGACTGGGTGATAACCCTTGGGCACCACCACCAGGTCGCTGTTTTCCACGGCCATGGCCTGGTCGATGCTGCGGTCGTCGGTGTAGACGCGCTGGAACACGAAGCCTTGGGGCGGGTTGATCTGGTGGTAGTAGGTTTCCTCCAGGAAGCTCTGGTGCGGCAGGTCATCGGTGTCGTGCTTGTGCGGCGGGTAGCTCGACGAATGCCCGGACGGCGTACGCACTTCCACCACCAGCAGCGAATGGGCCGGCTCGCTGTCGGGCAGGATGTCGCACACGTAGCGGGTGTTGGCGCCCTTGCCGCGCACGCTGCGCTTGCAGTTTTCGGGGCGGATCAGGCGTGGTTCGTAGCCCTCGCTGCCAGGCGCGGCGCACACGGCAATCTGCACGTCGCTCAACGCCGTGACCTGGGCATCGGTGCCCGGCGGCAGGTAGGCGGCGAACGGCGATTTGTCTTCAAACACCGATTGGCGATCACCCAGGTTCTGCCAGTTGAAGCCTTCGCCTTCGATGTTCACCCGGCCGCTGAGCAGCACCAGGCACAGTTCTTTATCACCGGCACTGACCGGCAGGGTTTCCCCCAGGCTCAGGCGGTAGGCAGAAAAACCCACGTACTCCAGGCGCCCGGCTTCCAGGGCGACCATGGTCTGGCCGCGTTTGCTGCTTTTGACCAACAAGCTCATCACTCAAGTCCTCTCGTTGAGAAGCGCGCGCAAAGTGTCATAGCCTTTCTTCGCGTAGATATAGCTGGGGGCTACCGCCGGATCCTGCTCGGCTTCCACCACCAGCCAGCCCTCGTAATGGGCGGCCAGCAGCACGTCGAGCAATTGCGCGAAGTCAATATCGCCATCGCCGGGCACGGTGAAGGTGCCGTTGACGATGCAGTCGGGGAAGCTCCACATCTGGTTACGCGCCAGTTGCACCACCGGTTTGCGCACGTCCTTGAAGTGCACATGGCAAATGCGGTCGATGTGTTTGCGCAGCACGTCGAGAGGTTCGCCGCCGCCCATGTAGCAATGACCCGAATCAAACAGCAGGCCGACTTCCGGGCCGGTGCGGCGCATCAGTTGGTCGATGTCTTCCGGGGATTCGACATAGGCGCCCATGTGGTGGTGGTACGCCAGGCGCACGCCCTGGGACAGGGTGAAGCGCGCCAGTTCAGTGAGCTTGTCGGCGTAGTCCTGCCAGGCCTGTTCGCTGTGGAAACGCGGACGTTCGATCAGGCGAATGCGCGAACCCTGGATCGAATCGGCCACTTCGCCGTAGACCAGGACCTTGGCGCCGTTCTGCTTGAGCAACTCGACATGCCCGGCAATGGCCTCGATTTCTTCAGCTACAGAGCGCCGGGCCAGGCGGCTGGAGTACCAGCCGGAAACCAGCGCCAGGTCATAGGGACGCAACACATCGCCGACGCCCTTGGCGTCCTTGGGGAACTTGCCGTTGAGTTCAAAACCTTCGTAGCCGATTTCCTTGCCTTCGCTCAGGGCGGTGCTCAGGGGCGTTTCGCCGCCCAGGGCCGGCAGGTCGTCGTTGCTCCAGGAGATCGGGTTGATGCCAATTCGGATTGCGGGCATGGCTGCACCTTTTATTATTCAAGTCGCGTTCAACGGTAGGAGCGAGCTTGCTCGCGAAGAACGCAAGAACACCGCGTTTAACCAGAATGCCCGCGTCATCGTTGAGGTTCTTCGCGAGCAAGCTCGCTCCTACAGGTATTGGTCAGGCATCAACTTCTGGAGCTGCGCCAGGCGTTAATGAGCTGTTCGAAGGTGGCCTGCACCTGCTGGATCAAGGTCTCGTCATCGATCTCCCCCGCCATCCACGCGCGGCTCGGTTCCTGGAAGATCGTGCGGCCGACGGCAAAGCCACGGCAGGTGGTGCTCTGGCTGGCCTGCTGGAAGCCGTCGGCGAGAAATTCCGCCGAGGCATTCAGGCCCAACAACACCACGCCACGGCAGTACGGATCGCGCTCCTCGATCAGTTCGTCGAGCTTTTTCCAGTCTTCGGCCGATTGCGCCTCGATCTTCCACCACGCCGGGTAGATACCCAGGTTGTACAGGCGCTTGAGGCTGCGGTAGAGCACATCCGGGTAGGTGGACGGGTGATCCTTGGGCGGGATGACTTCCAGCAGCAGTTCATGGCCACTGACAATCGACGCTTCGTACACCGCCTTGAGTTGTGCCTCTTGCTCCAGGCGCAGCATCGGCTCGTCATCCGGGTGGAATTGCACCAGGCACTTGATGATCTGTTCCTGGGGCCAGGCGATCAGGTTGCTGCCCACTGAACGGCCATGTTCGAAGGCCAGTGGCCGTGAGTTCTGCACTTCCACCGGGCGCGCGATCCACCAGCCACGACCACTGGCGGCGTTGAGTGCGTCCTGGCCGAAGCGTTGGTCGGCAAGCAGGCCGACGTCGGCTTCCACCCCTTGCTCGGCGAGTTTTTTCTCGACGCGTTCGATGGCCTGGATAAACAGTTGCTTGGCATCGCTGATGCGCGCCGGGTCCTGGCCGCCTTTTTGCGCCAGGTCCACCAGTTGCCAGCGGTGATCGAAGGCAAACACGAACAATTGCTTCCAGGCCTTGCGCGGCACCGTCACGCGGTGCAGGCGTTGCAGGGTCACGTCCTGATCCGGGCGGGTAATCGGCACCGGGCTGTTGAACAGGTATTCCAGCTCCGCAGGCGTCGGCATGGCCGGCGCGCAGGCGTGGCGGGAGACGACCAGGCCGCCACAGGCGTTGGCCAACTGGCTGCAACGCTCGTCACTCGCGTCGTTGATCCAGCCGCTGAGGAAACCCGACATGAACGCATCGCCGGCGCCCAATACGTTGAGCACTTCAACGCGCACACCGGGGTAGATAGCACCGTCTTCCAGCCGCGCTGGAATAGCGCCGTGGATCACCGTGCAACCCTGCGGCCCGAGCTTGACTACCAAGGTCGCCGCCGTCAGTTCACGCACTTTACGCAGCGCGGTTAGCAAGTCTTCACTGCCCCCAGCGATAAGAAATTCTTCTTCAGTGCCGACGATCAAATCAAAACGCGGCAGGATGGTCTGCACGTGCTGGCTGACATTCTGGTCGGCGACAAAGCGGGTTTCACCATCGGCCTTGCCCGCCAGGCCCCACAGCACCGGGCGGTAGTCGATATCCAGCACGCGCTTGACGTTGTGCTTGGCCGCGTAGTCCAGGGCCTGGATGCTGGCCTTGTACACGCCGTCGGTGGAGAAATGCGTGCCGGTGATCAACAGCGCCTTGCTGGAGGCAATAAAGGCTTCGCTGATGTCTTCGGCGCGCAGGGCCATGTCGGCGCAGTTTTCGCGGTAGAACACCAGGGGGAAGGTTTCGCGGTCCTTGAGGCCGAGCAACACCAGGGCGGTGAGGCGTTCCGGGTCGACCTTGATGCCGCTGACGTCACAGCCTTCGCGGGCCAGGGATTCCACCAGGAAGCGCCCCATATGGTCGTCGCCGACCCGGCTCAACATCGCCGACTTGAGCCCCAGCCTGGCGGTGCCGAAGGCGATGTTGGCGGAGGACCCGCCGAGGTACTTGGCGAAGCTGGACACGTCCTCAAGCCGCGCACCCACTTGCTGCGCATAAAGGTCGACGCCCAGGCGCCCAAGGCAAATCAGATCCAATTGACGCCCACTGGCAAAACGAGTCTGGCCCATGCTGGCTCCTGTTATTTTTATCAGCCTGCGTTGTGCCGACGTGACGACGGCAAACGCTCTTGGTGGGAGCAGACTAGAACGTCCGGCGACGCCAATCAATATTTATTCCATATATTTTTTCATTGGAATATTTTTTCCATTAAGCTTGTACAGAGCCAGTCCCACTACAGTGCATCGTTTCAGCAGGCCACGCCGGCCGTGATGCCGGGGTATTTTTTTGCGCCTACCCTGTAGACTTGCGCCACCCATCAGCGCAACAGACAAAAACGCCAGAAGGATTGCCCATGTCCCGCACCGATCCCGAGACCACCCTGGAAGACACTATCGCCAGCCCTCCGATCAATGCCGAGCGCCTGTTGCAGCTGATCACCGACGAATACGAGAGCCTGCCGCGCCAGCTCAAGCGCATCGCCAGCTACATGAGCCAGCAGAGCGACCGGATCATGGTCGACCGCATCAGCGACATCGCCCGCGAGTGCGAGGTGCACCCGTCGGCCATCGTGCGTTTCTCGCAACGTTTCGGGTTCAGTGGCTTCAGTGAGATGCAGGCGTTGTTCCGCGAGGCCTACACCCACAAGACCACGCCGGTGCAGAACTACCAGCAACGCATCCGCAGCATGATCGCCAACAAGTCACAGAAGGCCAGCGGTGGCGACCTGGCGCGCGAATGCGTCAACGCGACCTTGTCCGGCATCGAGCGTCTGGGGCTGGAGCTGGATGATGTGGCGTTCGACAAAGCCGTGGACCTGGTGGTGAATGCTGACAATATCTACGTAGTCGGCGTGCGCCGCTCTTTTGCGGTGGCCGATTACCTGGTCTACAACCTGCAGCACACCAACAAGCGCATCCACCTGATCTCAGGCCTGGGCGGCAGCTACCGCGAGCAGATGCGCAGCGTGCGTGCCAATGACCTGGTGATCGCCATCAGCTTTACGCCTTACGGCAAAGAGACCCAGCACTGTTTGCGGATTGCCCAGCACCACCAGGCCAAGACCCTGATCATCACCGACAGCAACCTGTCGCCCCTGGCCAAGCGGGCGAACGCGGTGCTGTTGGTGAATGAAGGTTCGTCGTTTGCCTTCCGCTCGTTGAGCGCCACCCTGTGCCTGTGCCAGGCGTTGTTTATTGCGGTGGCGTACCGGTTGGAGTTGAAGGTGGATGAGATTCATGAGCAGGTCGGCTTCGACGACTGAGCATCAACCGATAGGCCGCCGGGATCACAAACAGCGACAACAACGGCGCCGTGAGCATCCCGCCGATCATCGGCGCGGCGATGCGGCTCATCACTTCGCTGCCGGTGCCGCTGTCCAGCAGGATCGGCAACAAGCCCGCGATGATCACCGCCACCGTCATCGCCTTGGGCCGTACCCGCAGCACCGCGCCTTCGGTGATGGCGGCCAGCAGATCCCCATCCTTGCGTTCGGCCCAGGCGTTTTTCAGGTAGAGCAACATGATCACGCCGAACTCCGCCGACACACCGGCCAGCGCGATAAACCCTACGCCCGTGGCCACTGACAGGTTGAAACCCAGCCCGTAAAGCAACCACACCCCGCCCGTCAGTGCGAACGGCAAAGTCGCCAGGATCAGCAATGCTTCGTCCGCCCGGCGAAAGGTCAGGTACAGCAGCACGAAGATGATCAGCAAGGTCGCCGGCACCACCAATTTCAGGCGTTGATTGGCCCGCTCCAGGAATTCGAACTGCCCCGAATAGCTGAGGCTCATGCCCGGTTGCAGTTGCACCTGCTGGTTGATCGCTGTGCGCAAGTCCTTCACCACCGACGCCAGGTCGCGATCACGCACGTCGATGTAGACCCAGCCGGAAGGCCGAGCGTTTTCGCTCTTGAGCATCGGCGGGCCGTCGCTCACCTTGACCTTGGCCACCGTGCCCAGGGTGATCTGGCTGCCTGACGGCGTGTAGATCGGCAAGTTTGCCAAGGCCGTCACCGAGTCGCGCCATTCCTTCGGGTAACGCAGGCTGATCGGGAAGCGCGCCAGGCCTTCCACGGTTTCGCCAATGGTTTCCCCGCCGATGGCACCCGACACAATCGACTGCACATCGGCGATGTTCAGTCCGTATTGCGCGGCCGCCGCCCGGTCGATATCCACGTCGATGTAACGGCCGCCGGTCAAGCGTTCGGCCAAGGCTGAACTGACGCCCGGCACGCCCTTGGCGACCTTTTCCACCGCCTGGGTCACTGCGTCGATCTGCATCAGGCTGGTACCGGCCACCTTCACGCCGACCGGGCTTTTCACGCCGGTGGCAAGCATGTCGATGCGGTTGCGGATCGGCGGAATCCAGATGTTGGTCAGCCCCGGCACCTGCACCACGCGGTCGAGCTCCTTGACCAGTTTGTCCGGGGTCATGCCGGCGCGCCATTGGTCACGGGGCTTGAACTCGATAGTGGTCTCAAACATTTCCAGCGGGGCCGGGTCAGTGGCGGTTTCGGCGCGACCGGCCTTGCCGAACACGTGTGCGACTTCGGGTACGGTCTTGATCAGCCGGTCGGTGCGTTGCAGCAACTCACCCGCCGTTTGCGTCGACAGACCCGGCAGTGCCGAAGGCATGTACAGCAAATCCCCTTCGTCCAGCGGCGGCAAAAATTCACCGCCCAGTTTCGAGATCGGCCACACCGCGCTGGCGACCACCAGCAACGCCACCACCAGGGTCAGGCGCGGCCGACGCAGCACCGCCTCCAGCGCAGGCTGGTAGAGCTTGATCAGGCCGCGATTGAGCGGGTTACGCTGTTCATCCGGGATACGCCCGCGAATCCAGTAGCCCATCAGCACCGGGATCAAGGTCACCGACAAACCGGCGGCGGCCGCCATGGCGTAGGTCTTGGTGTAGGCCAGCGGGCCGAACAAGCGACCTTCCTGGGCCTGCAAGGTAAACACCGGAATGAACGACAAGGTGATGATCAACAGGCAGAAAAACAGTGCCGGGCCGACCTCTACCGCCGCGTCGGTCATGACCTTCCAGTGGTCTTCACCCTTGAGTTCACGACCCGGATTGGCGTGGTGCCAGGCTTCGATTTTCTTGTGGGCGTTTTCGATCATCACCACCGCCGCGTCGACCATCGCGCCGATGGCAATCGCGATGCCGCCCAGGGACATGATGTTGGCGTTGATGCCCTGGAAGCGCATGACGATAAACGCGATCAACACCCCCACCGGCAGCGAGATGATCGCCACCAGGGACGAACGCAGGTGCCACAGGAAAATCCCGCAGACCAGCGCCACCACCACGAACTCTTCCAGCAGCTTGTGGCTGAGGTTGTCCACGGCGCGATCGATGAGTTTGCTGCGGTCGTAGGTGGTGACGATCTCCACGCCGGGCGGCAGGCTGCTTTTCAGTTGTTCCAGCTTGGTCTTGACCGCAGCGATGGCTTCACGGGCATTCTTGCCACTGCGCAGGATCACCACCCCGCCCACCGCTTCGCCTTCGCCGTCCAGCTCGCTCACGCCCCGACGCAGGTCCGGCCCCAGTTGAACGGTTGCCACATCACCCAGGGTGACGGGTACGCTGTTGGCGTCCAGCCGCAAGGGAATCCCGCGAAAATCCTGCAGCGACTTGAGGTAGCCGGACGCCCGCACCATGTACTCGGACTCGCCCATGTTCAGCACCGAGCCGCCGGTTTCCTGGTTGGCTTTGCCGATGGCCTCCACCACCTGTGCCTGGGTGATGCCGCGATTGGCCAGGGCCAGCGGATCGAGCTGCACCTGATACTGCTTGACCTGGCCACCGATGGTCGCGACTTCGGCCACATTGGGCAAGGTCTTGAGTTCGAACTTGAGGAACCAGTCCTGCAAGGCGCGCAACTGCGCCAGGTCATGCTGGCCGCTGCGGTCCACCAGTGCGTACTGGTAGATCCAGCCGACGCCAGTGGCGTCCGGACCCAGCGCTGGTTTGGCCGATGCGGGCAAGCGCGCCTGCAACTGGCTAAGGTATTCCAGCACCCGCGAGCGCGCCCAATACAGGTCGGTACCCTCGTCGAACAGCACATACACGTAGCTGTCGCCGAAGAATGAAAACCCGCGCACGGTCTTGGCGCCCGGTACCGAAAGCATGGTGGTGGTCATCGGGTAGGTGACCTGGTTTTCCACGATCTGCGGCGCCTGGCCCGGATACGGCGTGCGGATGATCACCTGCACATCGGAGAGATCCGGCAGTGCGTCGACCGGCGTGTTTTGCACCGCCCAGACGCCCCAAGCGGTGACAAACAACGTCGCGAGCAATACCAGAAAACGGTTGGCGACTGACCAACGAATCAATAAGGCGATCATGGTTGGATAATCCCGCGCAAACTGGCTTCAGAGTCCAGCAGGAATTGACCGGACGCGACCACCTGCTGGCCTTCCTGCAAACCGCTGCGGATCACCGTCATCTCCTGGCTTTGCGCGCCGACCTCGACATCCACCGGGCGGTAATGCCCGCCCTCCTCGGCCAGCATCACCAACGTACGTTTACCGGTACGGATCAACGCTTCGCTGGGCACTTGCAGCACGGATTGCGCGGAGGATTGTGCCAGGCGCACCTGGGCGGTCATGCCGGGGCGCAAGCTGCCGTCTGTATTGGGCAGTTCAACGCGAACCTGCACGGTACGGCTGTCGCCGGCAATCGCCGGCAGAATGGCACTGACGGTGCCCTTGACGGTTTGCTCCGGCAGCCCGACAAAGCGGCTTTCCACCGCTTGCCCCACAGCCAGCGCAGCACCTTGGGCCTGCGGCACAGCAACCTGCAACCACAGGCGATCCAGGCCATTGATGCGCGCCAGGCTCTGCCCCGCCGCCATCGTCATGCCTTCACGCACGTCGAGGGTTTGCACCACGCCGCCGATGGGGCTGGCGACGGTCAATACCGATTGCACACGGCCGCTTCGCTCCATCTGCGCGATCAACCCGGCGGGCATACCGCTAAGACGCAAACGCTGGCGCGCAGCCGCCAACAGACTCGCATCCGCGCTACGGCGCAAGGCCAGGAACTCTTCCTGGGCCGCCGCCCATTCAGGTATCAACAGGTCAGCCAGAGGCGCGCCGGCCTTGAGCACGTCGCCCGGCGCGCGATCATACACGCGCTCGACAAAGCCGGCCGCGCGCGCCTGTACCACGGCGACGTCGCGCTCGTTGAAGGCGAGGATGCCAGAGAGGTCCAGTGTGGAGGCCAACACGCCACGGGTGACCGTTGCCAGACGCACACCGAGGTTTTGCGCCACACGGGGGTCGATCTGCACAGCGGCGCTGTCTGCAGCGCCTTCGGCATAACGCGGCACCAATTGCATGTCCATGAAAGGCGATTTGCCGGGCTTGTCGAATTTCTGCTGTGGGTACATGGGGTCATACCAGTACAGCGCCGGTTTGTTGTCGGCCATGGCCGCGACCGGAGCCGGTGCCTGCGCCAGCCAGTAACCGGCGCCCAGGCCACCGCCCAACAGCGCCACCGCGAGGAGTCGATTAATCATGGGAGGCTTCTCCGTAGGCGAAATACAGCTGCGCGCCGATCAGGGCACGTTGCTCCAGGGCATCGATCTGTTTGAAACGGGCTTCGACCAGCTCACGGCGGGCACTGACCAGGTTGAGCAAGTCCCCCTTGCCAGCGCGATAACCGGCCAGGCTCAGCGCGACCTTTTCTTCGGCCAGGGGCACCAGGCTGTCCTGGCTGCGCTGCACGGCGCGGTCCAAGCGCTGGTATTGCGCGAGGTCATCATCCAGTTGCTGGGTGTGTTCGCGGGTGACCGCCTCGCGCTCGGCATCCAACTGATCCAGCTCGGCTTGCTTGGCGGCGATCCCGGGGTTTTGCCGGCGACCGGGGAAGATCGGCAGGTCAAAACTCAATTGCAGGCTGACCATATCGCCGTATTCACGCCCACGGTGCTGGTAGTCCACTTCCCAACTCCAGTCCGACGTCTTTTGCGCCTTGGCTTCGCGCAACCGCGCTTGCGCCTCGCGGGTGCGCGGCGCAAAGGCTTGCAGTTCAGGGTGTTGATGCAGGTTGTAACGCCCGTCGATGGGCCAGTTGGGCAACTGGCCGCTGGGCGCTTCATTGGCGGCCGGGCCGATCCAGCGCTTGAGCGCCGCGCGGGCCTGGGCGCGTTGCTGGGTCAGTTCGTCTTCGCGCCCGGCCAGTTCGGCGGCTTCCTGTTTGGGCATGACCGCATCCGAGGGCTGGCCGCGACCACCGGCCAATTGCGCACGCACGCTGTCTTGCAGCAGGCGGTTCTGCTGATAGAAGTCCTTGAACAAGGCTTCCTTGCGTTCCACCGCATAGGCACGGATCCAGGCCTGGGCCGTGGCCTGGCGCACGTTCAGGCGTTCGATCCGACCTTCAGCCGCGGTGCGCTCCACCGTGGCATCGGCCAGCTCGATACGCGCCTTGCGCTTGTCGCGGCTGGGCACCTGTTGCTGGATACCGATCATTTGCTCGGTCATGTCATCGCCATACAACGTGCCGCGATTGGGGCCACCGATGGGGAAGTTCTGCAGGCCAACCACCAGCTTCGGATCGGGCAATTCACCCGCCGGGATCGCCGCCTGGGTCGCGGCTTGCAACTTGGCCGACTCAGCGGCGAGCGACGGTGCGTTGTTCTGCGCCAGGCGCAGGGCGTCGTCCAGGGTCAGCGCACTCGCCCACACCGGCCACGCCAGCACGCCCACCACCAGGGCGCGCATGTAGAAGGGATTCATGTTTAAAATTCCTGTTCCGTTGCGCTGCGCGCCGTATTACGCGGCCCACAGCAAAGCCATCCCGGTCAGGGGATGCGTCTTGAGGTGCAACAGGAATCAGGAACGGGGTGGGCGCCAGACGCCGGACGGCGTGCGGTCTGGGATGAAATCCGAAGAAGCGCTGACGAGCAGCGGATGCGCCAGGGTCAACGGCGCCTTGAGCATCGGCAGGGAGAGTTGCAGCAGGCCGCCGGTCTTGCATTCCTGGCCGGGTTTGCAGGCCTTGCCGTGATCGACGCCGTCCTGGCAGCAGTCCGGGTTCATGTCGGTCATCACCTGCATGTCCGACATCTTCATCGGGCAGGGTTCGGTGCTCGACGGCACACCCGCCATCCCGGTCAGGGGAAGCGTGAGGCTCAACAGCAGGACCAGGACTAAACGCAAAAGGCGGCTCATGGGGCGCGAGTCTAGCCAAGCGCGGGTTAAGCCGCTATTAACAATTGCGTGAGAACTCGGCCGTGATAGCGGATCTGGGCCAGGGTCAACGCGGTGTAGCCGATGATCACCGCCGGCGGCAAGCTCACGCCGTGACAGAACTTGCCCAGAGGCTGCAGCGTCAACCCGGCTTCGGCGGCATGGTTGCAGAAATCGCCCTCTTCGACACCGGCCGGCAACCACAACACAAAATGCAACCCTGCCTGCTGGCCACTGACCGCGCAGCGCCCGCCCAGGCATTCCAGCAACGCATCGCGACGGGCCTGGTACGCCTGGCGCGAGGCACGCAAGTGACGCACGAAGGCGCCACTGCGCAAGAACTCGACCAGCCCCAATTGATCAGTGGCCCCCACCGAATGCCCGGTGAGTTGCAAGGTACGCAACAGCCCGCGACGCAACGCCTTGGGCACCACCATGAAGCCCACGCGCAAACCGGGGAACAGGTTCTTGTTGAAGCTGCCGCAGTAGATCACGCGGTCGGCCGAATCCAGGGACTTGAGCGCGGCCAGCGGCGCAGTGTTGTAGTTGTACTCACTGTCGTAATCGTCTTCGACCACCCAGGCGTCAGCGCGGGCTGCCCAGTCCAGCAGCGCCAGACGACGGGATACCGACAGCGTCATGCCCAGCGGCGCCTGGTGCGCCGGGGTGACGTAGGCCAAGCGGGCTGCCTCGGGAAGTTGCGCAGTATCGAGGCCCTCGGCGGTGACGGGGATGCCTCGCACATCGGCGCCTGCCAGCGTGAATAGGCGCCGTGCCGGCAAGTAGCCGGGATCCTCGACACAGGCCCTATCGCCAGCCTTGAGCACGCTGCGCGCGATCAGGTCCAGGGCGTGGCGGATGCCGGTGGTGACAATCACTTCATCGGCTTCGCAATGCAGGCCGCGATAGCTGCGCAGGTAGTCGGCGATCTGTGCCCGCAACTCGGGCAGGCCGGCCGGGTGTGACGCCTCCAACACGCCCGGCCCGACTGACAACAGCCCACGGGTGATACAGCGGGCCCAGTTCTTCAGATCGAACAGGCTGGCATCCGGGCGCCGTGCGACAAAAGGCACATGGCTCTGCACACCACTGTCCGGCAGATCAGCCTCCACAGGCCGACGGGGTATGTCCTTGGCCAACGGCGCGGCGATGAACTGCTCGGGGATCACCGCGCACACCCGCGTGCCGGACCCGGCGACCCGCTGCACGTAACCTTCGCTGTGCAGGCGGTCGAACACGGCTTCCAGCGTGCCACGGGAGACCCGCCAGCGTTCGGCCAGGCTCCGCGTGGAGGGCAAACGGCTGCCCGCCGGCAGTTGGCGGTTCAGGATCGCACCGCGCAAGGCTTCGTAGGCGCCCTGCTGCTTGCCCGCCTCCAGCGTGTCGGGGCGCGGCAAATCGAGGGCGGATGCGGTTTTTCCTCGGCTCATAGTGGTCCTATCGAACAAGGCACAAGTGGTCCTAATGATTAAACCACAATGCGACTAGAGTCCGGGCTCTACTCTTTGCATCGAGACGTCCCATGACTCAACGCGCCCTCTCCACCGGGTTCTGGCTGGTACTGCTGACCGTGCTCATCGCCTTGCCACGCGTCACCCTGGACATGCACCTGCCGGCCCTGCCCGCCATGGCCGATGACTTCCAGACCAGCGACAGCCAGTTGCAACTGACCCTGACGCTGTACGCCCTCGGCTCGGCGATTTCGCTGCTGGTCAGCGGCCCGCTCACCGACCGCTTTGGTCGCCGTCCGGTGTTGCTGGCCGGGTTGTTGCTGTATGTCCTCGCCACGGCAGCTTGTGCCCTGGCGGACAACCTCGCCGTGCTGATCATCGCCCGACTGTTCCAAGCCTTGGGTGGCTGTTGCACCACCGTGATCGGCCGTGTGATCGTGCGCGATTACTTCGATCGCAACGAGCAAGCACGCCTGCTTGGGCTGATCTCCATGGCCATGGCCATTTCGCCCATGGCCGCGCCGGTACTGGGTAGCCTGATGCTGCCGTTCATCCACTGGCGCGGGCTGTTCGTGCTGCTGGGCGTAATCGGCGCTGTGCTGTGCCTGGTGGTGTATCGCCGTCTGCCTGAAACCCGCCCGCCGGAAGTCGCCGCCGCCCCGCCGCGTGGGCTGCTGCGCATCTACGGCCAACTGCTGCGTGACCGTTACTTCCTGCGTTATTCCCTGGCGATCGGTTGCGTGTACAGCACCTATTTTCCGTTTATCAGCGAGTCATCGGCGTTGCTGCAACGGGGGTTTCATCTGTCTGCGACTGCTTACGCACTGGTATTCGCAGCAACCATCAGCGGCTACATGCTGGGCGCGAACCTGTTTCGTCGGCTGGTGCGGCGCTTCGAGGCAGACCGTCTGATCGTCGCCGGCATAGCCGTGAACGTGCTGGGCAGTGGGATTCTCGCGCTGGCGACCGTCGCGCTGCCGGGGGAATGGCTGGCGATCGTGCTGCCGATGGTGCTGATCATGGTGTCGGTGGGGATGGTGATTCCGGCCTGCCAGCTGTCGGTGCTGCAGCCCTATGGTGCAATCGCGGGAACGGCATCCGGGTTGTTCTTTTTCACCCAGATGTTCCTGACGGCTGTGAGCAGTTGGGCGACGGGACTGTTGTCCGATGGCACGTCGGCAGCATTGGTGATGATGACGGCACTGGCCAGTGTGTTGCTGGTGACAAGCTGGCTGGCCTTGCAGCAAAAAGCCGCGCCTGTTGCTCAGGCGCGGCTTGGGTAACGCAACAATCAGTGCATGAAGATCGCGATCAGGATGATCACCGGAATAGGCACACCGAGGAACCAAAGCAGTAATGAGCGCATGATGTTCTCCTTGAATTAACGTACGAAGTGTTCGGTTTCGACATACACCACGGCATCGCGACGGCGACCGCCAAAGGTGGCTGCGAAGCTGGCAAAGAACGCGCCGATCAACAGGGCAACAAAGGTCCACAGTGAGGTGTAGGCAGCAACCTTGGCGGCGGTATCAGCAGCTTGTTTGGCTTTGAGCTTGGCGTCTTCCACCGCTTTGCGGGCGTCGCCGTAGACTTTGTCGATACGCGCTTCGGCATCCGCCTGGCTGAGGTTGGTGCGCTGGCTGATCAACTGGGCCAGGTAGGCACGGTCTTCGGGAGCCAGTTGGCCATCGTTGGCCAACGTGCGGGTGAAGATGCGAGCAACCACGCCGTGGGCGGCGTCATCGCTGACGGCGACCGGACGGTCGTCGCGGAACAGGCTGTCGACGTAGTAATCGAAGTCGCCGCCGTTGACACCTTTGGCAGCACTGCCAGCAGCTTGGGTGATGCCGCTGGCCGCGCCGGCTGCAACACTGGCACCGGCTTTCACGCCGCCGCTGACGACACTGCTCACAGAACCGACCACCAGTACCGCAGTAATCAGCGTGGCCACAGCCCAGGCCAGGAAACCATGGGCGGTGTCGCGAAAGTACACCTCATCGCCGTGCATATTCGCCCATTTCACCCGCAACCGACCGGCGATGTAACCGCCCAGCCCGGACGCGACGATCTGGGTAAATGCCAGCCAGACAATCGTGGAAATGCCAAGCCCTTTGGCACTGATGCCGCTGTCAGCCCACGGCGATACCGCCGAAAAGCCCAGGCCGAAGCCCAACAGCACCAGAATCAGGGACAATGCGGCCGCAGCGGCCGCCCCAGCAAAAATCGCCCCCCAGGAAACCCCGGAGAGCGCGCTCGACTCTTGCAGCGTGGATGAGGATGTGATCATTGTTGTTGTGCTCCAAGGCAGAAAAATAGTGTTACAAGTCTCAAAAGGGACAGTGCAGGCACCATGCCAGTCGTCACAAAAATAAATATCTATATATTTCAACAGGTTAAATAACTTGAACTTCCCAGGACCATGCAAGTTGCAAGAAAGGCCAATGGCAGGCGGGCGTTATGCATTCCTGAAGGAAAATTTGGCGGTTTTGCCAACATGAAGTTTTATTTAGGAAGCGTTCAGCCATTTCTTGGCAAAATGCCCGTACTTCTGTAGGAGCCGGCTTGCCGGCGATTGCGGTCTTCCAGTGTGAAAGGTAATCCCATGACCCGAATTTTGACCATCGAGGATGACGCCGTAACGGCCCGCGAGATCGTCGCCGAGCTGAGTAGCCATGGACTGGATGTAGATTGGGTAGACAACGGCCGTGAAGGCTTGGTCCGCGCCGTGAGTGGCGATTACGACCTTATCACCCTCGACCGCATGCTGCCGGAACTCGATGGCCTGGCCATCGTCACCACGCTGCGCACGATTGGTGTGTCGACGCCGATCCTGATGATCAGCGCCCTCTCCGACGTGGACGAACGCGTGCGCGGCCTGCGTGCCGGCGGGGATGACTACCTCACCAAGCCGTTCGCCTCGGATGAAATGGCCGCCCGCGTCGAAGTGCTGCTGCGGCGCAAAAGCACGGTCCAGGAGTTCGAAACCGCCCTGCGCGTGGCCGACCTGGAGCTGAACCTGATCAGCCGCGAAGCCAGTCGCGCCGATCAGCCCCTGAGCCTGCTGCCCACCGAATACAAGCTGCTGGAATTCCTGATGCGCAACACCGGGCAGATCCTGTCGCGGATGATGATCTTCGAAGAAGTCTGGGGCTATCACTTCGACCCCGGCACTAACCTGATCGACGTGCACATCGGCCGTCTGCGCAAGAAGATCGACCCACCGGGCCTCACGCCGCTGATCCGCACGGTACGAGGTTCCGGTTATGTCATTGCTGAACCCCTCTAAAGGTTGGCGCTCTTCCAGCAGCCGCTTGCTGGCGCTGTACAGTTCGTTGTTCGTGGCCTGGAGCTGCATCCTCATGGGGGTGCTGTATTACGAGGTGTCGGGTTACCTGGGCGACCTGTCGCGCCATTCGCTGATGCAGCGCCAGCACCTGTTCCAACGCTTCGACGGCGAGGAACTGGTGGAAGCCCTGACCACCAGCATGACCTTCGACATGAAGGGCGTGGACGCCTACGGTCTATTCGATGAGCAGTTCCGCCCGCTCAGTGGGCCGATCCGCGCGGTGCCGCCGGACCTGCCGCTGGACGGCAAGATCCACGCCCTGGCCAATTGCGTTGACTCCGACGATCCCAAGTTGCCCAAGGACAGCTGCGACGCTGTCGCCACCCACACCGAAGACGGTCGCTGGCTGGTGCTGGTGCGCGCCAACGGTTCGCTGTTTGGCGTGACCCGGATCATCTGGCATGCCCTGCTGTGGGCGTTGTCCTTGACGATTATCCCCGGCGCTGCCGGCTGGCACTTACTGCGTCGACGCCCATTGCGGCGAATTCGCGGGATCCAGGCCAGCGCCGAAGCCATCGTCGCCGGCGACCTGACCCACCGCCTGCCACTGTCGAACCGACGCGACGAACTGGACATGCTCGCGGCCATCGTCAACGCCATGCTGGATCGCATCGAGAAGCTGATGAACGAGGTCAAGGGCGTGTGCGACAACATCGCCCACGACCTGCGCACCCCGCTGACACGCTTGCGCGCGCAGTTGTACCGGATCAAGCAGGAGGCCGAGGCGGAGTCGGACTACGCGGTGAAACTGGATGACGCGATTGCCGAAACCGATACGCTGATGGCGCGCTTTCGCGGGCTGTTGCGTATCTCCGAACTGGAAGACCACCAGCGTCGCTCCGGTTTTTTGGTCATGGACCCGTTGCCGCTGTTGCGCGAGTTGCACGACTTCTACCTGCCCCTGGCCGAAGAAGGCGAACTGCAACTGCGCCTCGAAACCCCGGAATCCCTGCCGTGGATCACCGGCGACCGCGCGCTGCTGTTCGAAGCCCTGGCCAACCTGTTGAGCAACTCGATCAAGTTCTCCCCACCGGGCGGCGAAGTGATTCTGCGCGGGGTCAACGACGCCGGCAGCACACGCATTGAAGTGCACGACTCCGGCCCCGGCATCCCCGCGGCGGAACGTGACGCAGTGTTCCAGCGCTTCTATCGCGTAGATGAAAGCGACCAGCAAGGCGGGTTCGGGTTGGGCTTGTCGATTGTGGCGGCGATCATCAACTTGCATGGGTTCAGGTTGGAAGTGGGTACCAGTGAACAAGGCGGTGCCAGATTAGTCCTGGAATGCCGCCAACAGCTCATGCCTGAATAACACAAGCACCACAAAACCTTGTAGGAGCCGGCTTGCCGGCGATAGCGGTGTATCAGTCACTGGAAATGTTGACAGATCTACCGCGATCGCCGGCAAGCCGGCTCCTACAGTTGACGTGTATCAGCCTGGGAAATTGGCGCGCAACGCCTCCAGCCCACCGCTGTAGACACCGGCAAACAATTCCTCCACCGCCGCATCCGTAGTCCCCGCCGCTGGCGTGAACACACCCGACCAGGTCACTTTCGCCGACGTTTCGGTCAAGGCCTCAACCTGCAATGTCGCCAGGTACGCACTCACCGGAAACGGTGACTGCTCGATGGTGTAGCTGTAGGTGCGCCCAACGTTATCAAAGCTCTGCAACCGCTCCACCACCACACCACCGTCGGCGGTTTGCAGGTGACGCACGCGGCCGCCATCGCTTGGCTCGCTTTTGACAATGAAAGGCAGCCAGTCCGGCAGGCTGTTGAAGCCGCCGACCAATTGCCAGACCTGATCGGCCGAAACCGGGATTTCAATCACAGAAGACGCTGTTGCCACGTTAATTACTCCAGAAAATGAAAAACAATTCAGATGGCCATGCTGTCGACCACACCACCGTCGACCCGCAGCGCGGCACCGGTGGTGGCAGATGACAGGGGTGAAGCAATGTACGCCACCAGGTTGGCGACTTCATCCACATTTGCCGCGCGCTGGATGATCGAGGTCGGCCGTGCGTTGCGCACAAACACATCCGCCTCGTCCCGCGCACTGCGCCCGGATTGTGCGGTGGCGTCCTTGAGCATCTGCTCCAGGCCGTCGGTAAAGGTCGGGCCAGGCAACACCGCGTTTACTGTCACACCGGTGCCCGCCAGGCGCTTGGCCAAACCATGGGACACCGCCAGGTTAGCGCTCTTGGTGACGCCGTAGTTGATCATGTCCGCCGGGGTCGCCACACCGGACTCCGACGACAGGAAAATCACTCGCCCCCAGCCCTGCTCGACCATACCCGGCGTGTAATGCCGCGCCAGGCGTACACCGGAGATCACATTGACCTCATAGAAGCGTGTCCACTCGCTGTCCGGAGCCTCAAAGAAATCCACGTCGTTGAAGATGCCCAGGTTGTTGACCAGGATGTCGGCACGCGGTTCGGCGGCGAAGAGTTTTTCTGCGCCTTCGGCCGTGCCGAGATCCGCCACCAAACCACGCAGGTCAGAACCGGGAACGGCCTGGCGGATGCTCGCCAAGGCGTCATCCACTTTGCCCGCGTCACGCCCGATCACCACCACCGTGGCGCCGGACTGCGCCAGCGCCTGGCTGATGCCCAGGCCGATACCGGCGGTGCTGCCGCTGACAATCGCTACTTTGCCGCTTACATCAATTTTCATGGTTGAAACTCCTGAAGTTAAAGCGGCAGTGGTGCGCGATCCGAAATCAATCGGGCATCGCGCAGGGCCTGCCAGAAGGCTGCCGGAATCTTTTCTGACAACGCCGCGACGTCTTCGGCAATCCGCCCCGGACGACTGGCACCGGGAATCACCGCCGCCACGGCCGGATGGGCCAGGGAGAACTGCAGGGCGGCGGCTTTCACGCTGACGCCGAACGCCTGTGCAATCGCCTTGATCTGCTCGACCTTGCTGATGATCGCCGGGCTGGCTTTCTGGTATTCGAAGTGTTCGCCACCGGCAAGGATGCCGGAGCTGTAGGGGCCACCGACGACGATCTCGACGTTCTGGGCCGAAGCCGCGTCCATCAGGCGTTGCAGGGCGCGATCGTGGTCCAGCAGAGTGTAGCGGCCGGCCAGCAAAAAGCCGTCGGGTTGCGCTTCCGTCAGGTCCAGGGTCAACTCGCACGGCTCGACGCGGTTCACGCCCAGGCCCCAGGCCTTGATCACGCCCTCTTCGCGCAAGCGAGTCAGCACTTTGAACGCACCGGTACGGGCCTGGTTGAAGTACTCCAGCCACTGGTCGCCGTAGAAGTCCTGGGCGATGTCGTGAATCCACACGATGTCCAGGCGATCGGTGTTCAGGCGGGTCAGGCTGTCTTCGATGGAGCGCAAGGTGGCGTCGGCGCTGTAGTCGTTGAGCATCTTGTTCGGGCGGCCGTGTTCGAACACGCCGCTTTTTTCGCCGAGGTCACGGGCGCTGTCTTCGACTTCGTCGAGGATCACCCGACCGACCTTGGTGCTGAGCACGAAATCATCGCGGTGGTACTGCGACAGGGCTTGGCCCAGGCGGATTTCCGAGAGACCCGAGCCGTAGAACGGCGCGGTGTCGAAGTAACGCACGCCGGCGTTCCAGGCCGCCTCGACGGTGGCCTGGGCTTCGTCTTCAGGAATGGCGCGGAACATGTTGCCCAACGGTGCAGTGCCGAAGCCGAGCTGGCCTGGGAGTTTATCTTTCAAGCTCATGGTGGATCCTCAATGGGTTCAGGGGTCGCTGTGACCGTTGAGCAGATCCTAGATTGCAGAGATCGGACCGTCCAAGACATACTGCGACCAACTTGAGTCCTCGAAGGTCTAACATGATCGATCTCCGCCAACTGCGCTACTTCGAAGTGGTCGCTGAAGAAGAACACGTCGGCCGCGCCGCCGAACGTCTGCACATCTCCCAGTCGCCGCTGAGCCGGCAGATAGCCCAGCTTGAAGAGCGTTTGGGACTAACCTTGTTCGAACGCAGCCAGCAACGTATCCGCCTGACCCGTGACGGCCAGACCTTCCTGGCTGAAACCAAAGCGCTGCTGACCCACGCCAACCGCCTGGAATCCCTGGGCAAGCGCCTGGGCCGGGGCGAAGAAGGTGGGCTGTGCATCGGCTATATCGAAAACGCCATGCATGCCGGTGTGTTGCCCAACGCCCTGCGCGTGCTGCGCGACGACCGCCCCACCGTGCATATCAAGCTGTATAACCTACCCTCTCTCGAACAACTGGAAGGCCTGCGCCAACGCAGCCTGGATATCGCACTGGTGAGCGAACCACCGGCCGCCGATGACCCGGACCTGATCGCGAGCCAAGTGTTGGATGACCCGATGCTGCTGGCCCTGCCTGAACACCACCCACTGGCACGCCAAAGCGAGCTGCTGCCCGAGCATCTGGCCGATCAGGAATGGATCGGCGTACAGCGCAAACCCGGTGCGCACCCGACCGACGACTTTGTCGCCGCCTGCATCCGCGCCGGCTTCACCCCGCAGATCCCCATGGAAGCCGGCGAACCCTTTACCGCGCTGGGGTTGGTCGCGTCGGGGCTGGGCGTCGCCATGGTGCAAAAGGGCCTGAGCCGCAATGCCCCGCCCGGCGTGGTGTTGCGGGAGTTGCCGTGGCTGAGCTACACCACGCCATTATGGGCAGCGTGGCATCGGATCAACCTGCGGCCACTGGTGGAAACCTTCCGCAAAGTGCTCACAGATTGAACCCCCACTTGTAGGAGCTGGCTTGCCGGCGATGGCGGCAGGTCATCCACCGGATGCGTCGACTGAACCACCGCTATCGCTGGCAAGCCAGCTCCTACAGGGGATTGTGCTAGACCCACTCCTTCAGGCGGTACCACAACATCCCCAACGCCAGCAGCGGCGAGCGCAGCGTTTTCCCGCCGGGGAAGGTCATGTGCGGCACCCGGCTGAAAATATCCAGGCCCGTGCTGTGTCCGGCGTGGATGCCTTCGGCCAGCAACTTTGCGCACCAGTGCGTTACGTTCAACCCATGCCCGGAATAGCCCTGGGCATAAAACACATTCGGGTACTGCTTCAGGCGCCCCACCTGCGGGAAGCGGTTGGCGGTGATGCCAATCTTGCCGCCCCACTGAAACTCGATGGAGGCATTGGCCAATTGCGGGAACACCTTGAGCATTTTCGGCTGCATGTAGGCGGCGATGTCCGCCGGATCACGGCCGGAGTAATGGCAGGCGCCGCCGAATAGCAGGCGGCGGTCAGCGGACAATCGATAGTAATCCAGGCCGACTTTCTGGTCGCACAGCGCGAGGTTCTGCGGGATCAACTGGTTGGCCACATCTTCCGACAACGGCTCGGTGGCGATGATGTAGCTGCCCGCCGGGAGTACCTTGCCGCTCAATCGCGGCTCCAGTTCCTCCAGATGGGCATTGCAGGCCAGCACCAGGTAGTCGGCGCGTACCGTGCCGCCTGCGCAGCGCACTTGCACCGTGTCGCCGTGGTTCAGTTCAAGCACCTCAGTGTGCTCGAAGATCCGCACCCCGAGAGACTCGGCCAACTGCGCTTCACCCAATACCAAATTCAGGGGATGCAAGTGGCCAGAGCCCATGTCGACGAGACCACCGGCATATACCGCCGAACCCACGATCTGTCGCATATCCTGCGGACCCACCAGGCGCGTTTCGTGGGTATACCCCAGCTCCGCCAGGTGCGCCTGCTCGCCTTTGAATGCAGCGAACTGCGCGGGCGTATTGGCCAACTCGCAAAAGCCCCAGCGCAGGTCGCAGTCGATGCTGTGCGCACGAATACGCTCGCCCACCAACGCCACCGAGTCGATGCCGGCACGCTCCAGGTAACGCACGCCCTCCTCGCCCACGTATTTGGCAAATCCCGACACGTCATGGCCGATACCGCGAATCAACTGCCCGCCGTTGCGCCCGCTGGCGC
Source organism: Pseudomonas sp. NS1(2017) (assembly GCF_002269425.1). Lineage (NCBI taxonomy): Bacteria > Pseudomonadati > Pseudomonadota > Gammaproteobacteria > Pseudomonadales > Pseudomonadaceae > Pseudomonas > Pseudomonas sp. NS1(2017). The sequence continues at coordinate 4,181,709 of NZ_CP022960.1, read as the reverse complement.
CCCAGCCGATGCGCCGGGCTTCCAGCAAAATAACCGAAAGCCCGCGCTGGGCCAGTTCGATGGCGGTATTCACGCCAGTGAACCCGCCGCCGATCACGCACACATCGGCGGTCAGGTCGGCGCCCAATGCGGGGCGCTCCGTCAGGGCGTTGGCCGTGGCCCGGTAGTAGGACCGGGCGTGGTCAGTCGACTGCATCATTTGTTGGTCTTCACTTTGCTCCAGGCCCGGGTCATCAGGCGCATGGTCGCCGGGGTCGGCGTGGTGGAAATATAGAGTTTGTCGAGCACGGCCTGGGACGGGTACACCTCAGGGTTGTTCACCAGTTCCGGGTCCATGAACGCCTTGGCCGCCGGGTTGGCATTGGCATACCCCACCGAGGCGCTGACCTTGGCGATCACCTCAGGGTCGAGCAGGTAGTTGATAAAGGCATGGGCTTCTTTCGGATTGCTCGCGTCGGCGGGAATCGCCAGCAGGTCGAACCACAGGTTGGAGCCTTCCTTGGGAATCGAATAAGCAATGTTCACCCCATTCTTGGCTTCCTTGGCGCGATTGGCAGCCTGGAACACGTCGCCGGAATACCCGAAGGCCACGCAGATATCACCGTTGGCCAAATCCGAGATGTACTTGGAGGAATGGAAGTACGTGATGTACGGACGCAGCGTCAGCAGCTTGGCCTCGGCCTGCTTGTAGTCCTCGGGGTTCTCGCTGCGCGGGTCCTTGCCCATGTAGTTAAGGATCGCCGGGAACAGCTCGTCCGCCGAATCGAGGAAGGCCACGCCGCATTGGTTGAGTTTCTTGATGTTCTCGGGCTCGAACAGCACCGCCCATGAATCAATATGGTCGATGCCCAGCACCTGCTTGACCTTGTCGACGTTATAGCCGATGCCATTGGTGCCCCACAGGTACGGCACCGAGTGCGCGTTGCCTGGGTCATTTTTTTCCAGCAGCTTGAGCAGCTTGGGGTCGAGGTTCTTGAAGTTGGGCAGTTGCGCGCGGTCGAGCTTGAGGAACGCACCGGCCTTCACCTGGCGCGCCAGGAAGTGGTTGGACGGCACCACCACGTCGTAGCCGGTGCGCCCGGCGAGCAACTTGCCCTCCAGGGTTTCATTGGAGTCGAACACGTCGTAGATCGGCTTGATCCCGGTCTTGGCCTGGAAATCGGCCAAGGTCGTCTCGCCGATATAGTCGGTCCAGTTGTAGACGCTGACCGTCTGCGCCGCCTGGCTGGCGCTGCTGAACGCGGCCACTAGGGCCAGCGGGAGAAGCTGTTTCACAAGACGCATATCGACACCCCTTTTTTGGTTTTTTTAGACGCTCAACAGCAGGAACTCACGCTCCCAGGAACTGATCACCCGCTTGAAATTCTCGTGCTCGGCGCGCTTGACCGCGACGTAGCCCCGCACGAACTTGTCGCCCAGGTACTGCTTGACCGTGTCGCAATCCTCCATGCGCGCCAGCGCATCTTCGAGGGTGAACGGCAGGCGCAGGTTGCGGCGTTCATAGGCGCGACCTTCCACCGGCGCACTGGGTTCGATCTGCTCGATCATCCCGAGGTAGCCACATAGCAGACTAGCGGCAATCGCCAGGTAGGGATTGGCATCAGCGCCGGGCAAGCGGTTTTCCACACGCATGGCGTCGGGGCTGGAGGTGGGCACGCGCAGGCCGACGGTGCGGTTTTCTTCACCCCACTCGACGTTGACCGGTGCCGAGGTGTCCGGCAGGAAGCGGCGGAACGAGTTCACGTTGGGCGCAAACATCGGCAGCAGCTTGGGAATGTACTTCTGCAAGCCGCCGATGTGGTGAAGGAACAGTTGGCTCTTGTTGCCATCAGCGTCGACGAACACCGGTTTGCCGGTGGCGATGTCGACCACGCTCTGGTGCAGGTGCATGGCGCTGCCCGGCTCGTCAGCCACCGGCTTGGCCATAAAAGTCGCGGCGACGTTGTGCTTGAGCGCGGCCTCGCGCAGGGTGCGCTTGAACACGGTGATCTGGTCGGCCAGGTCGAGGGCATCGCCGTGGCGGAAGTTGATTTCCATCTGCGCCGGGCCGTCTTCGTGGATCAGCGTGTCGAGGTCCAGGCCCTGGGCTTCGCACCAGTCGTAGACGTCTTCGAACAGCGGGTCGAATTCGTTGGCGGCATCGATGGAAAACGACTGACGCCCGGTTTCGGCGCGGCCGGAGCGGCCTACCGGGGTTTTCAGCGGCAGGTCCGGGTCTTCGCAGCGCTGGGTCAGGTAGAACTCCATTTCCGGCGCGACGATCGGCTGCCAGCCCTGGTCGGTGTACAACTGCAGGACCTTCTTCAACACGTTGCGTGGCGACAGTTCGATGGGGTTGCCCTGCTTGTCGAAAGTGTCGTGAATCACAATCGCGGTGGGCTCAATCGCCCACGGCACCACATAGGTGGCATTGGACACCGGGCGGCAGACCATGTCGATATCGGCCGGGTCGAGCAGGTCGTAGTAGATGTCGTCGTCGACAAAGTCCCCGGTTACCGTTTGCAGCAGCACACTTTCCGGCAGGCGCATGCCTCGCTCATGCAGGAACTTGTTGGTAGGCGCAATCTTGCCGCGTGCGATGCCAGTCAAATCACTGATCACGCATTCGACTTCGGTAATCTTGTGTTCTTTCAGCCAGGCGGACAGCTGATCGAAGGGGGCGTTCATAAGGACCTCGTCATGGGTTGGGTGCATGCGCCGGCTTGTACTCCTGGCGCATTGAGGTCTATCTTGATGCCGCCGCCCCTGCGGCATCTATCCACTTTGCACGAACCACAACGCACCAATAGAGTGCGCCCAGGTTACCCATGACACAGGCAACAGCTTTGCGCGTACAGGCCTTCACCACCGGTGATGTGGCCGCTCAATGCAATGCGACACCCGGTTGGGTGCAGCAGTACCAGCAAATGTCCCCAGGGCATTTTGCCGGGCGGATCCGCTATCTGGACTTGCAGGGTGTGGAGGTTTACGAGGAGTGCATGAACACCCGCGTGGAGCAGCATTTCAATGCACCTCCAGGCTCGTTGGCGTTCTGTTTCGACGGCAGCGACAACGCGCTGTATATGCTCAACGGCGAAAGCCACAACACCTGGATCACCCCGGAAAACTACCGAGAAGTGGCGGTGGTGTTCGGGCCGCAATTCGTGCAGCGCCATGGGCTGGATGTGGCGAAACTCGAAGGCCTGTTCATGGCGCCGCTGACCTGCCAGCAGAATGGGCTGTTCAGCCGCTGGCTGAGTGGCACCCTCACCCGCTTGTCCACCGAAATCGACCCCGCCAGCCGTGACGCCCTCACCCAGCAGTTGCTGGACGATTGCCTGTTCATCCTCGACAACGCCTGCGTGTGCCTCGACCGCCATTCGTTGCAGCGACGCAGCGAAGAACGCCGGCTGATGGCGCGCATCGGCGAATGGGCGGCGGATACACCGGATGAGACCGTCAACCTGCTGGAGCTGGCGCGGATTGCCGGCGTGCCGTTGCGTCAGTTACAGCAGGGTTTCAAGACCTACACCGGAATGAGCCCGGCGCAGTGGTTGCGGTTGCGCCGGTTGAATGGGGCGCGGCGGGAGTTGTTGGGCTCACCGAACGCCACCGTGGCCGAGGTGGCGATGAATTGGTCGTTCTGGCACCTGGGGCGGTTTTCCAACAGTTACCGGGCGTTGTTCAAAGAACTGCCGAGCGAAACGCTGAAGCAACGCCACTAACGGAGAAGCCTTCTCAATACCTTGTAAAACCTGGCCGATATGCCTAGCTTATGCGCCCCCCGCCCGCGCTTTAAGGCCCTGCCCCATGGTTTTGCGTTTTCGTCCCGTCGTTTCCTCACGTTTCGCCCTCGGCTTGCTGCTCAGCGGCGGCATCGGCAGCAGCCTGGCGGCTGAAATCGAGCTGCCGGCGGTGAACGTCCAGGGCCAGGAAGAGTCCGGCTATCGCAGTGAAACCGCCTCGGTGGCCGGCTTCGATGATGCGCCGCTGCTGGACACTCCGGCGTCGATCACAGTGATCAACGCCGCGCTGATCAAGGACCAGCAGGCGCGCCTGCTCAGCGAAGTGCTGCGCAACGATGCCTCGGTGGGCGACAGCTACGCACCCATCGGCTACTACGAAAACTTTGTGGTGCGCGGCTTCTCGCTGAACGCGGCAAGCAGCTACAAGATCAACGGGCGCACCATCACGGGCGAGCAGAACGTCGCCCTGGAAAACAAACAGCAGGTCGAAGTGCTCAAGGGCCTGGCGGGCCTGCAAAGCGGGATTTCCGAGCCAAGCGGCGTGATCAACTACGTGACCAAGCGCCCGGAAGACGTGCGCTCGGTGACCGTCTCCACCGACGATCGCGGCAGCGGCTACATCGCCACCGACGTGGGCGGCTGGTTTGGCAGCGAGCAGCAATTCGGCCTGCGCGCCAACGTGGCCCATGAAGACCTCAATTCTTATGTAGAGCACGCCAATGGCCAGCGCGATTTTGTGTCCCTGGCGTTCGACTGGAACATCAGCCCCGATGCAGTGTTGCAGCTGGATGCGGAATACCAGAACAAGCAACAGCGTTCGGTGCCGGGCTACCAATTGCTCGGCGGCACCGAAGTACCCCACGATGCTTCACCGAAAAAACTGCTGGGCCACCAGAGTGGGTCGAAGCAAGTGGGCATTGATTCGCTGAACCTCAACGGCAAGTTCGAGTATCGCTTCAGCGATCAGTGGAAAGGCAGTGTCAGCGCGGCGCGCAGCAAGGTGGTGATCGATGATTACAGCTCGTTTGCCTATGGCTGCTTCTATGTGACCGATTGCGGCACTGCTTTCTTCAGCCCCACCGGCGACTACGACATCTACGACTACCGCAGCCCCGACGACACCCGCCGTGACGACGAAGTGCAGGCGGCCATGACTGGGCTGTTCGACACCGGTAGCCTGGGCCATGAACTGACCGTTGGCACCAGCGCATTTCGCCGAGTAGTCGACAAGCGCAAGTCGGTCAACGAATACATCGGCAGCGCCAACATCAATGTCGACGCCCCAACCTTCACCCCCACCGACGTGCCGTTGAACGACAAGCACCGGCGTCTCGACAGCCGCCAATACGGCCTGTTCGTAACGGACCGCATCCGCTTCAACGAGCAATGGCAGACTATCCTCGGCGGCCGTGAGGTGCGCCTGGATGAAAAAGCCTTCGATCAAAACGGCAATCAACAACGTCACACCCAGCAATACGAGTTCCTGCCCCAGGCGTCGTTGATCTACAAACCGGTGGAAAATGTGTCGCTGTACACCAGCTACAGCAAAGGCCTGTCCCTGGGCGGTGAGGCACCTTGGACAACCCGCAACGACGGCGAAACCCTGGCCCCCACCACCTCACGTCAAATCGAAGCGGGCGTTAAATACGACTGGCGCCGCATGAGCTTCACCGCCGCTGTATTCCAGACCCGCCAGGCCTACCAGTACGCCAAGCCGGACGGCACGGGGAACTTCGACTACGTGCAACAAGGCGAACAGAAGAACACCGGCCTGGAACTGTCGGCCAATGGCTGGGCCACCGAGCGTCTGCAGATCGCAACCAGCGTGGCGGCGATTCGGGCGCGGGTGACCGGCAGCGGTACTGCGGATTATGAGGGCCACCAAGCGATCAACGTGCCCAAGCTGCGCGCCAGTGTGTATGCCGATTATGCATTGCCATGGGTGAACGGCCTGGCGCTACTCGGCGGCGTGCAATACAGCGCCAAGAAGTACGCCAACCGCAGCGGCAATGTGGAGGTGGGGGATTACGCAGTAGTGAACGTCGGCAGCCGCTACACCACCAAAGTGAGCGGCTATGAGACGGTGTTCCGCCTGAGCGTCGACAACCTGTTCGACAAGCGTTACTGGCGCGACGCAGGCGAGTACATGGGCGATGACTATCTGTTCCAGGGCGCGCCGTTGACGGCACGCCTGAGTGCTTCGGTCAACTTCTAAAGCTTACTTCGGCATCTTGCGAAAGCCCACGGCCAGACGGTTCCAACTGTTGATGGTGGCGATGGCCACGCTCAGGTCGATCTGCTCCTGGGCGCTGAACTCGGCGGCCAGTGCGTTGAAGTCTTCGTCCGGGGCGTGGGTGTGGCTGATCAGGGTCAGGCTCTCGGCCCAAGCCAGGGCGGCGCGTTCACGCGGGGTGAAGAATGGCGTTTCGCGCCAGGCCGAGACGGTGTACAGGCGGCGTTCGGTTTCACCGCCTTTGCGGGCGTCGGCGGTGTGCATGTCGAGGCAGAAGGCGCAGCCGTTGATTTGCGAGACGCGCAGGCGGACCAGTTCCAACAGGGGCAGTTCGATGGACAGTTTGCCAACGGCCGCTTCCAGGGCGAGCATGGCTTTCATGGCGTCTGGGGAGGCGGTGTAGAAATCAGTACGGGTTTGCATGATGTTGCTCCAGGGCAGTGCGGATTGATGGCTAGGTTAGTCATCGGGCCTTGGGGGAGGAATATCCAATTTGGGGGAAGAATGGGTGACCAATTGGTTTGGAGTGTCGATAACAACCTGAAGCAGTAGCGCGCGGTATTCGCCCAAGGCAACGGCGTGGCCTGGGACCCCGCCGCAACCTTCAATGCCGAACACCACATCGCGGTGACAGGCGTCGAACCATGGATCCGAGAGCACCTCAAGGCACCGACAACCACCCACTGAAACCGCCCGGCGCTTTTAACGGGCACCAGGCGAAATCCCAGGATGACGGCGGCAACGCCTGCGGTTCGGTACCGACTGCGCGGGCGTCTTTCCAGTCGACCACCCGTGACGACTGCCAGGCCAGGGCCACACCCTGGGCCTGACTCTCATCCGTATTGACCCACCGCGCCGCAGCCGCCGCCATGAACGCCTCGATCGGCTCGTCGTCGATCTGCGACCGATATGGCGAGCCCAGCAGCCAACGGCAGACATTCAGGTGATAGGTCCAATCCAGCGGCGGCCGGTTGCGATAGGCCCAGGTCATGAAGCTGCGAAACAGGTTCAATCCTTCGGGCGGATCCAGCTTGAGCAGCGCCGGGCAGATATCGAACAAGGTGTGCCAATACGGCAACAATCGCGCATCCAGGTGCACAAAGCTGCGGGAGTTACTCGGGTATTCCGGCGGCGTTGGTTCCGCGTGCAGGCGGCGGGACGCCTTGCTGACCAGGCGGCTGGCGCCTGCGGGCAACAGGTGATTCATGAAACGCACTCACAGTCATGACGAGGGAATGCCGCCCGATCACGGGAGGCCCAAGGCATACGTCAGAATGCGGGAGAAGCGCGGGGGTTGGCCGAGGGCCAGGAATAGCGCGGCGGCGCCTTGTTGCGCCGTTCGTGAGCCGGGCGCGGGGTTTTCCCCAGGCCCAGCAACCAGGCCAGGCCGACCAGAAACACCAGGGCAACCGTCAAGGCGTTGCAGACCGGGCAAGCAAAGTAGTTCGAGATGTTGCTGGAAGACGGGCTGCCCAACCCTTTGTCGGAAAGTGGCGCCGGCTTGCCGTCCACCGAACAGAACGCCCCGCCGATGCCATTCAGCTCCTGGCCCATCATCTGACCATGCCCCAAACCGCAGACGAACAGGTTCATCAGCACGCAGAAGTACAGGGCCCAGGCAATCAGGGAACGGTCGGGGTGGCTCAATTTCATGGCGGCGACTCTACCACCAGAGCCGCCAAATGATGAAATGTCGCAGGCCCCTGTGGCAGAACGTCGCAGATTACGTGCACTTCCCAGGGTTGGTAGACTGGGCGCCCTCAAAGCCTGACGTATTGATCCAGAGCAATGCAGGCGTTTCACAGGATGCACAGTTGATGAGTACCTTATTCACCCGCCGCAAAGTGCTGACCGGAATGGGCCTGCTGGGCCTGGGCAGCCTGCTGGGCGGCTGTGACTACAGCCCCAAGCTGAACTTCAAGTACGGCAAGGACCTGAGCGACAAGATCATGGGCCGTACCTTCAAGCTCAAGAACACCGACGGCGAAACCGTCACCTTGAGTTCGTTCCGTGGCCTGATGCCGGTGGTGTTCTTCGGCTTCACCCAATGCCCGGCCGTGTGCCCGACCACCCTGGCGCGCGCCGCGCAGGCCAAGAAGCTGATGGGCCGCGACGGCGAAATCATGCAGGTGGTGTTCATCACCCTGGACCCGGAACGCGACACGCCGGAGATTCTCGACAAGTACGTCAAGGCTTTCGATCCGAGCTTCGAAGCGCTGTACGGCACCCCGGAAGAAATCGCCGTGGCCGCCAAGGAGTTCGGGATCTTTTATGAAAAGATCCCCGCCGGCGACACCTACACCCTGTCCCACACCGCCACCAGTTTCGTGTTCGACACCCGTGGCAACCTGCGCCTGGGCCTGCAGGCATCCCTTACCGCTAAAGAGTGCGCAGAAGACCTGCTCACCGTCATGGAGGTCTGCTAATGACTGCCGTTCAACACCTCAAACGCACCCTCATCGGCATGACCCTGCTGGGCCTCGCCGCCCACGCCAGCGCCCAGGTGCAAGTCACCGACGCCTGGGTACGCGCCACCGTGCCGGGCCAGCCGTCCAGCGGCGCGTTCATGACCGTCACCGCCGACACTGACAGCAAACTGCTGAGCGTGGCCTCGCCGGTGGCCAAGGACGTGCAGATCCATGAAATGAGCATGAAGGACGACGTCATGCGCATGGGCCCGGTGGACTCCGTGGCCCTGCCCGCCGGCAAGGCTGTGAGCCTCGACCCCAACGGCTACCACGTGATGCTGATGGGCCTGACCGGCCAGATCAAGGAAGGCGACCAGGTGCCGCTGACCCTGACCGTGCAAAACGCCAAGGGCGAGAAGCAGGCGATTGAAGTGAACGCGCCGGCCCGTGGCGTGGATGGGATGGACCACAGCAAGATGCATTGAGTCACAGCAAGCGGCTGGCGCCGATCACGTGGGTGCGAGCGTTGGGTGGGGTGTATCGCAACGGATCAGGCCGCCTGACCTTGGCTGCGTCATCAGGTGAAAACTCTCGCTGAGCAACTCGACCGTCGCGCGAATGCTGTCGGTCTGACGCGGTACCGCGAATAATCCGTAATTGACGCTCAACACTGGACTGCCGCTGGGGCCCAATGCGATTACGCGCATGGTGTCGGGGCGAATATTTTCAGCCGGCAGCAACGCGACACCCAGGCCGCTTTCCACGGCCGCCATGATTACGCCGATATTCGGGCTGGTGACGGTCACACGGAAATCGCGGCCGGCGGTCAACAACGCGTCGAACATCAGGCGCCGCCACGCGCAAGGTTCGGCGTACACGATGACATCCAACGCCAACGCCGGGTCGATTTGATCATCGATCCCGCACACCCAATACAACGGCATATTCCAGGTATGCACGGGGTCGGCAGCAAATACCGAGCTCACACCAATGGCCACGTCGAGCAAACCGTCGTGCCAGCGTTCAGCGAGCGCATCGCCGTGGTCCACGGTGATGTCCATGTGTACATGGGGGCTGGCACGGCGTAAACGGCCCAGAGCGGCGGGCAACGCCGAGACGGCGACGTCTTCCGACAGGCCGACGCGCACCGTGCCCATTACCGTACGCTCCTTCAAGCGTGTCGCCACTGTTTCGCCCAACGCCAGGATGCGTGTGGCATAGCTGAGCAACAGTTCGCCCTCAGTGGTCGGCACCACGCCACGCCCGGTGCGCCGCAACAAGCGTTGCCCGAGCACCTCTTCCAAGCGGCGAATCTGCGCACTCAGCGCCGATTGCGCCCTGCCCGCCTGTTGCGCGGCGCCACTGAGGCTGCCGTGATGACACACCGCGACAAAGGTGCGCAGCAAATAAGGTTCGAACGCGTCGGATATCATGTTTGGCATAACTCTGAATCAACCGCTATCAGCCTACCTTGATAGCCACCGTATGACTACGCTGCTCAGCCTGTTCAATCAGTGAGTAGAAACATCATGGATAACCTCCAGAACCCGCGCATCGTATTGGCCGCTCGCCCCGAAGGTCGCCCGAAAACCACCGATTTCCGCCTTGAATACGCACCGATCCCCGAGCCGAACGATGGACAGGTGCTGCTGGAAAACCTTTACCTGTCTCTCGACCCTTACATGCGCTGGCGCATGAGTGCCGCCAAATCGTATGCCGAGCCGGTGGGCATCGGTGAAGTGATGGTGGGCGGCACCGTGGCGCGTATCAAGCACTCACGTCACGCCGATTGGCACGCAGGCGATATCGTCTTGGCCTACGCGGGATGGCAGCGCTTCGCGTTGTCTGACGGGCAAGACCTGCGCCGCCTGGATCCAGGCGGCGTACCGTTGACCACCGCCCTCGGCGTGCTGGGCATGCCGGGCTTCACGGCCTACGCCGGCCTGCTCAATATCGGCAAACCCAAACCCGGCGACACCGTAGTCGTCGCAGCCGCCAGCGGTGCAGTCGGCTCAGTGGTCGGCCAGATCGCCCGCCTGCACGGTGCTCGTGCCGTGGGTATTGCCGGTGGAGCGGACAAGTGCGCATTCGTGAAAGACGACTTGGGCTTTGATGCGGTCATTGACCACCGCGCCCCCGACTTTGCCGAGCAGTTGGCCAAGGCGTGCCCCCAGGGTATCGACGTGTACTTTGAGAACGTCGCCGGGCCTGTGTGGGATGCCGTGCGACCGCTGCTCAATGATTTTGCGCGTATACCCGTGTGCGGGCTGATCGCTCATTACAACGATGGCGCCCTTCAAGAAGCAACGATGGACCGATTGCCTGCAACGATGCATGACATTCTCGCCAAGAGCCTGACCGTGCGTGGGTTTATCCAGACCGAGTTTGTCGATCAGCAGCAGGACACATTCCTGCACGAGGCCGCGCAGTGGATCGCCGAAGGCAAACTCAAATGGCGCGAGGATGTTGTCGACGGACTGGCCCAGGCACCCGAGGCGTTTATTGGGCTGCTGGAAGGGCGCAATTTCGGCAAATTGATCGTGCGCCTCAATCCACAATAACCGGAGTCGCTTGAGGCTATCCACCCGGAACGAGGGACCGTCGACACCGATATACAGGTATTCTGCAGACACAGCTCTCATGGATACGCTTATGCAGATCGACCCGGCCTACATTCTTCTCGAAACCGAACACTGGCGGCTTAACCATCATGTGGATTCAGCACTGCCGGGCTACCTGATGCTGGGCGCCAGGGCACCGATCCACTCCCTGGCGGCTATGCCGGACGCGGCGTTAGCGGAACTGGGTGGATTGCTGGCGAAGACCCAGCGCGTGATAGAGACGCAGCTCAAGCCAAAATGGCTGTACATCAGCCGCTATGGACACATGCCGGGATTCCCGCTGCATTTTCATTTCATCCCGGTGTACGACTGGGTGGAGGAAGCATTCTGGCGGGATGATCGGTATCGGTTGCTGCAGGATTTTGGCTCGCAGCCCCCGGCGCAAACGTTGACCGATGGCGCTGAGTTAACGCTGTTTGTGTGGCGTGAGTTTGGCGAGAGCCTCACACCACCGGTCATCCACGGAGCCTCGGTGGCGCAGGTCATCGAAAGCCTACAGGCACATTTTGATGATTGAAACAGTTCGACTGTAGGAGCTGGCTTGCCAGCGAAAATCGTCAACGATGACGCGGGTGTTCTGGATGAGTGCGGCGTCCGTGATTTTTTCGCCGGCAAGCCGGCTCCTACAGGGCCTGGGTGTCAGGTCGTAAGGTGTTTAGTCATCGGGATACAGGCCAACTGCAAGCCTGATGGCGAGTGATAGACCGCCTGCTCATCTCCCGCATACCCGTGCTCGCGGTAGAAACCCACCGCATTCAGCGTCGAATCCAGCACCAATGTGGGGATGCCCCGCTCATGCGCCTGGTCCTCTAGAAAATCCAGCATCGCCTTGCCATAGCCGCACCCGGTGTAATCCGGCAGGACGAACAGCGCCCCCACCTCGTTATTGGCCAGATCAAGCATTCCGCTGACTACCGCCTGACCGTCCACCCACCCCAGGTAAAACGGTTTATCCATCAGCGCGCTGTAACCATCCTCGGCCTTACCCCGCGTCCACAGCATCATCTGCTCCTGAGTGTAGGCGCCGATGCATTGGCTTCGAATGGCCTGCAAGCGGATGTCGAACGCTACCTGGGCATCCTCTGGAGTGGCCCGTTTTATCTCCAGCATTTCACGCTCCTTCCATGAAATCATCGTGCCATTAGCACACTTGTGCTAATCGACCCTACTCCCCTGCGGCGCTATATTCCCCGGCACTTCCAACGCTCCTTCGGCACCGTGCATCTATTGCGCGTGGGCGTGTTGTGCGCTGGAAAAACCATAACAACCCCAAGGAAGAAGCACCATGAAACTGCAATCCTCTGTTACCCGCCTTACCCTGTTGGGTGCCCTGTTCATCGGCGTCGCCGGCTGCAGCAACATCAAGCCCACCGAAGACCACCTCAAGACGCTGTCGGAAACCAACCTGGGCGAACCGGTCAAGCGTATCTCCAACGTGCGCAGCGACTCGATGACCACCTACTACGTCGCCAGTGCGGCATCCGGGGAGTACAACTGCTCGGTGCCCAGCGGTGCCAGCGGCGGCATGTTTGCCGTTGCCAGCTTCGGCATGATGAAACCTGCCGCCTACTGCCAGCCCAAAGGTGCACGGGGCAACCCACTGCAGGGCTTCACCCAGTAACCGCCTCCTGGCTCAGGTCCCGCAGAACACCGCGCAGTTCAGCGGGGCGCACCGGCTTGGAGAGAATGGCGATCTGACGGTCGTGCAACGCGGCCTGGATTTTCTCCACATCGTGCCCAGTGAGGATCAGCGCCGGGACCGCCCAGCCACGTTGCTCGCGCAGAGCGTCGATGCATTCGATACCGGTGGCGTGGTTACCCAGGTCGTAGTCGGCGACGATGATGTCGCAGTCGCTGACCAGGTCACGCCCCGAAGACTCCGCCTGCACGTCGCACCCCCAGCGCTCCAGCAGCGCCTGGGTGGCGAGCAGCACGTTGTGGTCATCTTCCACCAGGCACACCTTCAAACCGGTGAGCAACCCGGCCTGGCGCGTGTCATCACGCGGTACCGTTGCTCGCGGCGCGGTGGCCAGGGTGAGGCCATACAAGCTCACGGAAGTACCCTGACCCACGCGTGAACGCAGGCTCACTTGAACCCCCATCAACTGCCCCAGGCGCTTGACGATGGACAGCCCGAGGCCCACGCCTTCGACGTCTTTGTCACGCAGGTGGCGTACCCGATAAAACTCCTCGAAGACCTTTGACAGATGCTCCTCGGCAATCCCTCGCCCTCGGTCATGAATCTCCACCGCCAAGCCGCCGTCGCGAATGCGCACGCCGATCAGCACCGGACGATGCGCGCCATATTTGAAGCAATTGGACAGCACGTTCTGCACCATGGTTGCCAACAGCGCCGGGTCGACCAGCACCCAGTGCGCGCACGGCCGCAAGCGCAACTCCACACCGGCCCAGCGCGCGGCCTCGGCGTTCTGGCGCACCAGATCGGCCAGGAATTCACCCAGGTGCACCGCCTGGTATTTGGGCAGCAGGCGACCGTTGTCGAGGGTATAGAGGTCCAGAATCGAGCGGAACAGTTGCGATACGTTGAGCAGCGAACGGTCGATATTGTCCACCAGCCTCCGCTCTTCATCGCCCAACCGGGCTTCGCGCAGGCACGCAGTGAACAAACCGATGGAGTGAATGGGCTGGCGCAGGTCGTGGCTGGCCTGGGCGAGGAAACGCGACTTTTCCAGGTTGGCAGCGATGGCTTGCTCGGACGCCTTGCGTGTGCGTTCCAGCAGGATATGCGCGTACACCGGGATCACCGTGCTGGTGATCATCAGCATCAGCACCATGAACGGCTGCGCCTGCCACACCGGCGTGAGGCGGTACACGATCAGCAACGCCAGCAGTGCCAGCGCCGTGGCAATCGCCAGGTAACGCGAGCCGTAGCGCATGCCATTGCCGAGGTTGACCCACACCATCACCGCATACAGCGGCAAGGCCGCCTCGCCGCCGACCACCATGCCGAACGAGGTGCCGGTGTAGTCATGAATCATGCCGAAGATCCGCCGCGCCGGATAATGCCCGGGCCATCGGGCGATCACCTGGCGCAATACGATGGAAGCCAGCAGGAACAGGAAGATATACAGGATCACCGGCAGGTAGGTGTCCACCGACTGTCCGGGCAGGAAGCCCAAGGCGCCGATGTAGACGATTGCGATGCTGGCCACCACGATGCGCAGGTTGGCCTGGTCGAGTTCGGAGTTGGTCTCAAGACTCATGGGGTTACGTCCTTGTGCGGCAATCAACAAATCCAACATGTGCCACAGGCAGCCCCTGGGCGCAGTGGTAAGGTAGCATGCAACCGCACACCCTTGCCCCAGGAAGGAGCACCCACATGACCGGTCGCATCATCATCGCCGACGACCACCCGATGTTTCGCGAAGCCATGCTGCGCACGGTGCAGCGCTTGCTACCGGACGCTGTAGTGCAGGAAGCCGGCGATCTGGACACGGTGCTCGCGCTGATCGGCGAAGGCAGCGAGGTCGACACCCTGATCCTCGACCTGCGTTTTCCTGGCTTGACCTGCATGAGCCAACTGGTCGACCTGCGCCAGCAACTACGGCGCACCACGTTGATCGTGGTGTCGATGGTGGATGACCCGGCATTGATCGATCAGGTCATGGCCCTGGGCGCAGATGGCTTCATCGGCAAGAACATCGCCCCCGACGAGATCGGCCAGGCCCTGCTGGCCATCCGTGAAGGCGAAGTGCTGGTCAAGTTCGCCCCCTCCGGCCTGCTGCCGCTGGACACTCACACCCTCACCGCCCGCCAGCAGGACGTGCTGCGCCTGATTGCCCAAGGCAAGACCAACAAGGAAATCGCCAAGGCCCTGGATATCTCGCCGTTTACCGTGCGCATCCATGTGTCGTCGCTGTTGCGTACGCTGGATGTGCCGTCGCGGGCCGCGGCAGCGGTGAAGTATTCCGGGGAGTTCTAGATGAGCTCTGCATCCGATATTTATGCTCACTTCCCAGCTTAATAATATTTTATTTATAACCCCCCTCCCCCTAGCCTTGAAGTCATGCAAACGCTGAATCCAACTGCATTACGCAAGGACAGAGACATGACTCAAGCAATAACAAAAACAGACACGCTGGTGGTAGGCGCCGGCCAAGCTGGCGTGGCCATGAGCGAGCATTTGAGCAAGCAAGGTGTGCCCCATCTGGTGCTGGAGCGCAGCCGTATCGCCGAGCGCTGGCGCACCGGGCGTTGGGATTCGCTGGTGGCCAACGGGCCGGCCTGGCATGACCGCTTTCCGGGGCTGGAATTCGACACGGTCGCGCCGGATGGGTTTGCACCGAAAGAGCGTGTGGCGGATTACTTTGAGGCCTATGCCCGCAAGTTCAATGCACCGATCCGTACCGGCGTGGAGGTGCTGTCTGTGGTGCGTAATGTCGGCCGCCCTGGCTTCACCGTACACACCAGCGAAGGTGTGATCGAGGCCAACCGTGTAGTCGCCGCCACCGGCCCGTTCCAGAAACCGGTGATTCCGGCCATCGCGCCGAAAGACACCACGCTGCATCAGATCCACTCCGCCGACTACCGCAACCCCGCACAACTGCCGGCCGGCGCGGTGCTGGTGGTCGGCGCGGGTTCCTCCGGCGTGCAGATCGCCGATGAATTGCAGCGCTCGGGGCGTCAGGTATACCTCTCGGTCGGCGCCCACGACCGCCCGCCCCGCGCCTACCGCAACCGCGACTTTTGCTGGTGGCTGGGTGTACTGGGCGAGTGGGACCAGGCGGCCATGAAACCCGGCCGCGAGCACGTGACCATCGCAGTCAGCGGCGCACATGGCGGCAAGACCATCGACTTCCGTGAGCTGGCCCAGCAAGGCATGACCCTGGTCGGCCTCACGCAAGCGTTCGATGGCAGCGTCGCCCGCTTCCAACCAAACCTGGTGGAAAACCTGGCACGCGGCGATGAAAACTACCTGGCCCTGTTGGATGCGGCTGACGCTTATATCGAGCGCAACGGCGTCGACCTGCCGCTGGAACCCGAAGCCCGTCGCGTGTTCCCTGACGCCGACTGCATCAAAAATCCGATCCTGGAACTGGACTTGGCCCAGGCCGGTGTCACCTCGATCATCTGGGCCACCGGGTTTGCCGTGGACTACAGCTGGCTGAAGGTCGCCGCCTTCGACGAAGCCGGCAAGCCTCAGCACCAGCGTGGCGTGTCCAGCGAGGCGGGGATCTACTTCCTCGGCTTGCCATGGCAATCGCGCCGGGGTTCGTCGTTTATCTGGGGTGTTTGGCACGACGCCAAGTATGTGGCCGACCACATTGCCATCCAACGCCAATACCTTGAATACCGCGAAACCGCCACGGTGGTTCGTCCATCCCCTGTCAGCGCCTGATCCCTTTATTGCCGGAGTTTTTCTGATGCCTACTCACACTCGCATCCGCATGTTCAACACCAAGGAAACCTACCCTAACCAGAGCCTGGACAACGACCTGTGCCAGGCCGTGCGTGCCGGCAATACCGTGTACGTGCGCGGCCAGGTAGGCACGGATTTCGAAGGTAACCTGATCGGCCTTGGCGACCCGCGCGCCCAGGCCGAGCAAGCCATGAAAAACGTCAAGCAACTGCTGGAAGAAGCCGGCAGCGACCTGTCGCACATCGTCAAGACCACTACCTACCTGATCGACCCGCGCTACCGCGAGCCGGTGTACCAGGAAGTCGGCAAATGGCTCAAGGGCGTGTTCCCGATTTCCACCGGGCTGGTGGTATCGGCGCTTGGCCAGCCGCAGTGGTTGATGGAAATCGACGTGATCGCCGTTATTCCCGAGTAAGGAGCCGCACATGACTTTTTCAATCGTCGGCCGTTGCGCCGAAACCGGTCAACTGGGCATCGCCATCAGTTCATCGAGCATTGCCGTGGGGGCTCGCTGCCCATGGTTGCGGCCTGGTGTGGGCGCGGTGTCGACCCAGAACATCACTCTCCCGGCCCTGGGCCCGGACGTGCTGGATTTGTTGGAACAAGGCCTCGCCCCTGCCGACGCGATCGACAAGGCCCTGACGCGCAACGGCTACAGCCAGTACCGACAACTGACGGCGATTGATCACCTGGGCCGCAGCGTGCATTTCAGCGGCAGCGAAACCCTCGGTACACACAATGCCGTGTCGGGCGAACAGTGCGTGGCGGCGGGCAATATGCTCGCTGACCGTGCAGTGATCGAAGCGATGGTCACCGCCTTTGAGCAAGGCGAAGGCCAGTTGGCCGATCGCCTGCTGGCGGCGATGCACGCCGCCATTGCCGCCGGCGGCGAAGCCGGTCCGGTGCATTCCGCCGCGCTGGTGGTGGTGGGCGAACTGACCTGGCCGATCATCAACCTGCGCGTGGATTGGGCTGACGAACAACCGATCCTTGAATTGCAAAAGCTCTGGGACGCCTATCGCCCGCAAGTGCAGGACTACATCGACCGCGCCCTCGCCCCGGACCGTTCACCTGGCTACGGCGTGGCCGGAGACGACCGATGAACACCAGCCGCGAACTGCTGCAGACGTTGGTGGGGTTCGATACCACCAGCCGTGAGTCCAACCTGCAACTGATCGAGTTTGTACGCGATTACCTGGCCGGTTTCGGGGTATCCAGCGAGTTGGTCTACAACGAAGATCGCAGCAAGGCCAATTTGTTTGCCAGCGTGGGCCCGGTTGAGTTGCCGGGGATCGTGCTGTCGGGGCACACCGATGTGGTGCCGGTGGACGGCCAGCCCTGGACCGTACCGCCGTTTGAACTGACCGAACGCGACGGCAAGCTGTTTGGCCGTGGCACCGCCGACATGAAGGGCTATATCGCCTGTGTGTTGGCAATGGTGCCGGCGATGGTCGAGGCACCCTTGCGGATACCGGTGCATATCGCCTTGTCCTACGACGAGGAAGTCGGTTGCCTGGGCGTGCGTTCGTTGCTCGCGGTACTGGAGCAACGTCCGGTGAAACCGATGCTATGCATTATCGGGGAGCCGACCGAACTCAAGCCGGTGCTCGGCCACAAGGGCAAACTGGCGATGCGCTGCGATGTGCATGGCGAGGCGTGTCATTCGGCCTATGCGCCGTATGGGGTGAATGCGATTGAGCATGCTGCCGAGTTGATTGGCGAGTTGGGGCGGATTGGGCAGCGCCTGCGGGACACCCAGGATGCGCGGTTTGATCCGCCGTTCAGCACGGTGCAAACCGGCGTGATCAGCGGTGGCAAGGCGCTGAATATCGTTCCGGCGGATTGTCGGTTTGATTTTGAGGTGCGTGCGTTGCCGTCGCAGGACCCGGCCGAGGTGGCGGATGAACTGAAGGCCTACGCCGAGCAGCAGGTGTTGCCGCGCATGCAGGCAGTGAGTGCGCAAAGTGCAATACGGTTTACCGAGTTGTCGGCCTACCCAGGGCTGGTCACCGATGAGCGCAGCCAGGCGGCGGAGTTGATCGCGGCGTTTTCAGGCTCGCGGGAATTCGGCACGGTGGCGTTTGGTACTGAGGGTGGGTTGTTTGATGCAGTGGGCATTCCCACAGTGGTCTGCGGACCCGGGAGCATGGACCAGGGGCATAAGCCGGATGAGTTTGTGAGTGTGAAGCAATTGAGCGATTGCGACCAAATGCTCAAGCGGATGCTGGCGACGATGGTGTAGTGCACATCTCCCTCCGCGCCTTCGCACCGGATTGTTCCCCCGCTACAGCGTGGCCGGAAGCGGTACTGCAGTCGCTATTACCCTGAGTGTGGAAACTTCGCCGTTAACGGTAAGAAATATTTCGATTAACTCGTAGAACAATATCCCGGAACTGAGTGTGCTGAGCCTCCCACACATTGAAGCGACCGATTCAACGGCGCAGCCTTAATCATCTCGTAGGTAAAGACTATGCAAAGTATCCATTCATCTTCCAGCCCCTCGGCACTCCAGGGAGCACCTCAGGCGTTGTACTTGCGCACTCATGACAATATGCCGCACAACACCGAGATACGTTATACGATACAGGCACATGACTACTTCAGCGCGACAAAGATCTTCAATGAACTCGCCAGGTCAAAAAACATCGGTGTCAAACAAGAATCTGACATCTTTCATCTGGATTATTTTGGTGGTGGGGTTGGTATGTACGACACACTTCATTTTAGCTTCAAACCCAACAACCCTGACGGCACTTTCACCCGCCTTACAGATGAGAATCAGTGATTTCCATCGAGAGTTCCAAGAGAAGCTTGATGAGGCCGGTATCAGGAATTACGCCCCCGCAGAATAAAGGTTGATTGACCCCACGTGTCGCAAAGCAACGCATCCTCAGGACGGATTTGATCCATATTTCAGTAGCGGTCCGACCATTATAATTAAAGCACCCCATAAGAGTTCACTATGCAAAACATTCAACCCTCTTCATTTTTCCTAAACCCTGTGCCACCTCAGGCAACGCCTGAAAAGTGGGCGCCTGACAAACCTTTGAATGAACACAATCGCATCACCGTAAGGAAAGAAGACTTCCCTAGGGTGATTGAACTGCTGACGGAAGCCGCTAGGCGCAATGATACCCAAGTGTCGATTCATGAACCGACATCAAGCAACCAGGATTATGGGGATGGGCCGATGACATCTGAAACTTTCAGCTTCAACTTCAACCCAGACAAAGCCGACGGTACTTATAGTCCAACATATCGGGAAAGCGTGAACAAGACGACCCAGTTGTTTGATGATTGGCTGCGCGTAGAAGGTATCAGAAACTACGGCCCCGAAAATTGATCATTTATTGATCGTTCCCATGTTCTGCATGAGAGCGATCATGTCAGCCGAGCAATCGGGCGAGCTCTTCACGACAGTAGTCGACGAAGAGCTGCACCGGCTTGGTCAGCGGTGCGCGGCGAAGCCAGACGGCTGACAAGCCTGAGCCGGTCACCGTTTCTGCCAACGGCACGCACACTACTTTCTGCCCATCGTAGGTGTACTCGGTGAACGGTTTTGTCACCAGAATCGAAAACCCGAACCCTCGCCCGACCATCCCCCGCACCATCTCGATCGACGGCGAGCTGAACACGATATTCGGCGTCAGTCCACGCTCTTCAAAGATGCTCACAAAGTAGGTGCGGCTCGGCAGCACATCCAGCAGGATCATCGGTTCCAGCACCAGGTCCGCCAGTGAGACCTTGGCCTGCTGCGCGAAACGATGATCCGCCGGCAACAGCGCATAAGGCTGCTGTGGCGGCATCAATGGCGTGGTCTCGATGGTCGCGCCCAAGTCATGTTCGAACAGCATCGCCACGTCGATACTGCCCGCCGTCAGCGCCTGCACCAGCTCCTGCTGCTCGCCATCACGTATGCGGATCTCCACCCCTGGCCAGCGCGCCTTGAAGCCGGCGATCAGGCGCGGCAGGTACAGCGGCGCAACCGTTTCGAAGCAGCCGATATCGATCTGCCCCGCCACCACGTCATTGTCCGCCAGGGCGTTCTGCTCGAACTCATGGGCTACGCGCAGCAGCTCCAGGGCCTTGCGATAGAAGCGTGCGCCGCTGGGGGTCAGTGACACACCCTGGGCGTGATGGCGGATAAACAGTTGCACGCCAAAGCTGTCTTCCAACTGCTTGATCGCCGTAGACACCGACGGTTGCGCGATATACAGCTTGCGCGAGGCCTCGGCGACGCTGCCGCATTCGGCCGTGGTGACGAAATATCTGAGTTGGCGCAGATTATACGCAGCCATCGGGACCTCCAAAAACGTGGGACTTCGCCCGCACAACAGGTGTAGGCAACATACCGGAGCGCAGCAAGGCTGCGAGCTATATTTTTTAAGGTCTATAGCAACAAACTTACTAATTTACCTCCCTGCGTCCATTGCAGATCATCACTCCAACAACAAAGCGCCGCGCACGTGGCGCACAGCGAAGTACGTCAACGTACTCACCTTGCCTTGGAGTTCGTCATGGTCACCACTGCAACATCCTCCGCCCCGCTTATCGAAAAACACACGATTGGATACGTGCCTCCGGAAGATCGCCATGGAAAGGTAAGAGACCTGTTCACCCTGTGGTTCGGCGGCAACATTGCGCCGCTGCCGATCGTCACGGGTGCGCTGGGTGTGCAACTGTTCCACCTCAACCTCCTCTGGGGCATCGTCGCCATCCTCGTCGGCCACCTGGTCGGCGGCGTGCTGATGGCGCTGCATTCAGCCCAGGGCCCGCAAATGGGCATCCCGCAAATGATCCAGAGCCGCGCCCAGTTCGGCTCACTCGGCGCCCTGCTGGTGGTGGTGATCGCCGGCGTGATGTACATCGGTTTCTTCGCTTCCAACATCGTGCTCGCGGGTAAATCCCTGCACGGCGTGGTCGACGCAGTACCGGTGCCGGTGGGCATCGTGATCGGCGCCATCGGCTCCGGGATCATTGGCATCATTGGCTACCGTTTCATCCACGTGCTCAACCGCATCGGCACCTGGGTGCTCGGCGCCGGTATCGTGCTGGGCTTCGGCTACATTTTCACCCATGTGCAGACCACGGATTTTCTGACACGTGGCAGCTTCAACATCGCAGGTGTGCTGGCGACCGTGTCTCTAGCAGCGTTGTGGCAAATCGCATTCGCTCCCTACGTCTCCGACTACTCACGCTACCTGCCGGCTGACGTGCCGGTTGCGTCCACCTTCTGGACCACCTACCTCGGCTCGGCCCTGGGCTCCAGCCTGTCGTTCATCTTCGGCGCCGTCGCCGTGCTGGCGACGCCAGTGGGCATGGACACCATGGACGCGGTCAAACTCGCCACCGGCGCCATCGGGCCGTTGATGCTGGTGCTGTTCCTGCTCAGCGTGATCAGTCACAACGCCCTTAACCTGTACGGTGCCGTACTGTCGATCATCACCCTGGTGCAGACCTTTGCCTACCGCTGGATTCCAACGGCCAGAAGCCGCGCGGTGATCTCGATCCTGGTGCTGGCGGCCTGTGCGATCGCCGCGGTGTTTGCTTCCAAGGACTTCATCGGCCACTTCGTCGATATGGTGCTGGTGCTACTGGTGGTACTGGTGCCGTGGACGGCGATCAACCTGATCGACTTCTACGCGATCCATAAGGGCAAGTACGACATTGCCTCGATCTTCCGCGTGGATGGCGGGATTTACGGGCGGTACAACCCGCAGGCGCTGTTGGCGTATGCGGTCGGCATTGTGGTGCAGATTCCATTTATGAACACGCCGCTGTATGTGGGGCCGATTTCGGAGCACATCAATGGGGCGGACTTGTCCTGGGTGGTGGGGTTGGTGGTGACGTCGCCGTTGTATTTCTGGTTGGCGAGCCGGGACAGTGCGTATAAGCGCCGGATGGAGGGAGGAAAATTGGTGGGGGGGATTTAATCCGGCTGTTTTGGATTGAGCTGTGAAGGAAACCCGCTTTGGCGGGTTTTCTGGTTGCAATGAGTGTGCTTTGGCTCCTACCGGCGATAGCGTTTCAGTGCCAGGCACGTGATGTTTCTCTATGATAGAAGCTTTCGCTTAGTGCCTCAGGAAACGCCCATGCCCGCCCTCACCTTCCGCAATGCCCTCCCCGCCGATGCTGCCCGGTGCTTTGAAATCGAGATTACCGCCTACGAAGGCGACGAAGCCGCGACACTGGAAAAGATCGCCACGCGCATTGCGCAGTACCCGCAAGGTTTTTTGATCCTGGAGGCCGAGGGCCAAACCGTGGGTTTCATCAACTGCGGTTGCGCCTATGACGTGGTGATGTCGGACGAGGCGTTCAAGGAGTTGGTGGGCCATTCGGCCGAAGCGCCGAATGTGGTGATCATGTCGGTGGTGGTCGACCCGGCGCAGCAGGGCAAGGGCTATTCCAAACTGTTGATGACCGAGTTTGTGCAGCGCATGCGCGACATGGGCAAGCAGACGATTCATTTGATGTGTAAGGAGCAGCATGTGCCGTTGTACGAGCGCATGGGCTACCACTACACCAAACCCTCCCCTTCCGACCATGGCGCAATGGCGTGGCATGAGATGGTGATGGCGCTCTAGAGCACCGAAGGTGGGTTCCGGTTGTGTGTCGAGACATCTAAGGCGTGGCGACAGCTCCAGAGATCAATGTATTTCAATCCGCAAAAAAGCTGGGGCGCGGCTCCAATCTCTGACGCCAGACTTGAGTCCACACACGATAAACAAGACATGGCCTACAGTCTCACAACCGACTTCGTGAACGGACCCGAGGCTGGTTTCAGCCCGTTACATCCCCGTGAAAACACCTCATTGAATGCCTTCCCGGTGCTCGATAGCCTGCGATGCGCCCATCAGGGTATTTTTATCTTCATCACAGAGGTGTACGCATGTCTTCAATCGGTGGATTTAACCCTTTCGCTTCGAAGTATCAGGCATTCGAAATCGGCGGGATCGATAGCGACAAACCCAGGCATAACCCCCTTGATCAGTCAGCGGGAGATGATGCCGAATACTTCGATCACAAGACCCAAAGCTGGCAACCGACGCAGTCAGCCGGCAACGGACACTATGCGCCCCTTGGTGATCCTTACCGCGAGCCTATAGATTTCGAGATCAAGGCCGATGACGAGGGAGGCTGGCAGCGGGCGTAAGACCATTGGAGGCCCGAGGCAGTGCGCACTTGCCCGGGCCGTTCAACAAGCAACTGGTGAGATGCAACGATGACTGCACCTTCAATTGAAATAAGCGACCAACCCAACCCCGAAGCCGAGCGCATCCTCGGCAACGGGCTGGCGGCATTTAACGAAAGCATCACCGGCTACAACGATCGCAGGCCGCTGATGGTGCTGATCAAAGACCCCGAAACGGATCAGATCCTCGGCGGCATCACTGGTAAAACCACGCTGGGCATGGCCTTTCTCGACCTCTTCCACCTGCCTGAACACCTGCGTGGCTCGGGGGTGGGCCGCCAATTGCTGCAAATCTTCGAAGACGAAGCCCGACGACGGGGTTGCCGCAATGCGGTGCTGTATACCCTAAGCTTCCAAGCGCCAGGGTTCTACGAGAAGTACGGTTGGGTGAAATTCGGTGAAGTGCCCTGCGAACCAGAGGGCAGCAGCCGGGTGTTTCTGTCTAAACCGCTGTGAGAGCCGCTTACAACAGCGATAGCGGTGCGGATTGGTTTCCAGGAGTGAGCTTGCTCACGAAAAACCAATAGGCGACACGGGCAGCCTGACAGCACTGCGTCATCATTCACGTTCTTCGCGAGCAAGCTCGCTCCTACAGTGAAGCTTCGTTCGTTTGGCGGAGCGGTTTTTGACCCTTTTCTCTAGCCCGATAGCAAACCAATATCATTTGCGTGCAGCCCCATGCTTTGCTTTAATCGCGACCAATTCTTATTTACACGCTTTTGAGCTGGACGGGCAGTGTGTCGACCTCTTTCACCCACCTCTACGGCACCCACCACAGCTGGCTGCTCGGCCTGCTGCGCCGACGCCTGAACGACCGCTGCGATGCCGCCGACCTGGCCCACGACACGTTTGTCCGGATTCTCAGCCGCCCACCGGCCGAAACCGACCCCGTACGCCAGCGCTCCTACCTGGCCACCATCGCCCGCGGGTTGTGCATCGACCATTGGCGCCGGCGCCAGCTCGAACGCGCGTGGCTGCAAACCCTGGCCGAACAACCGCAAGCGCTGCAACCGTCGCCGGAACAGCGGGCGATCATCGTCGAGACGCTGGTGGAGGTAGACGCCATGCTCGCGCGCCTGCCGAAAAAAGTCAGCGAAGCCTTCCTGCTCGCCCAACTGCATGGCCTGCCTTACAAGCAGATCGCCGAGCAGCTTGGCGTGGGCGAGCGCATGGTCAAGAAGTACATGGCCCAGGCCCTGTTGCATTGCGCGATCCTGGAAGCCGAACTCGACGGAATGCTGGTGCTATGACCCCCTCCGGCAAGCTCAGTCACGCCAGCCTGGAGCAGGCGGCACACTGGTATGTGCGCCTGCAGGATCAGGGCAGCACGCTGGAGCAACTGCGCTGGCAAGCTTGGGTCGCGCAAAACCCCGAACACCTGGCGGCCTGGCAGTATGTGCAGCGGGTCAGTCAGCGTTTTGCCCCGCTGCAGGAACAAGCCCAGAGTGCCAGCCGGGCCTTGCGCAGTTCGCGGCGTCAGACGCTCAAGACCCTGTTGGTGCTGTGCGGCGGCTCGGCGCTGGCCTGGGGAAGCTGGCGCAACACCGCCCTGCCGCGGCTGGTGGGTGGCTGGAGCGCGGATTATGCAACCACCAGCGGCGAGACACGCGATGCGCTGCTGGCCGATGGTAGCCATGTGTGGCTGAACGCATTGAGCGCGCTGGATGTGCGATTTGATACGAGGCAACGGTTGCTGCATCTGCGCTTTGGCGAGGTATTGATCGACACGGCCAAGGACGCCAGTCGTCCGTTCCTGGTCGACACTGAATACGGGCGTATGCAGGCGCTGGGTACCCGTTTCAGTGTGCTGCAAGGCGAAGATCACACCCAGCTCAATGTCTTCGAAGGCCGCGTGCAGGTCACCACCCAAGACCGGCAGGTGCGCATCATCGAAGCGGGCCAGCAAGCATCCTTCACCCGCGACAGCTTCAAGCCCATCACAACGGCCTCCCCTGCGCGGGAAGCGTGGAGCCGTGGTGTGCTGTTGGCGGACAACATGCCGCTTGGGCAGTTGATCGCCGAACTCAACCGTTATCGCCCAGGCCATCTGGGGTGCGACCCTGCGGTGGCGCATTTGCCGGTGATGGGTTCGTTCCCGCTCAAAGACAGCGATCATGCCCTGCACCTGTTGCAGGCGGCGCTCCCGATTCGGGTCGACCGGCCGTTGCCGTGGTGGGTATCGGTCGGGCCGCAATAAAAAATCTTCAACCGCCAGTTCCCTTTTTCAACACTCGTTCGGTTAACCCTGCAGACGCTTTGAATTCGCCGATCGATTTGATCCAAAGGGAAACATCCATGTCGCAACCTGCTCGCTTCGCGCTGCGCCCATTGGCGCTGGCCACTTCGCTGTTCTGCCTCGGCGCACCGATGGTACACGCCGCCGACTCGCCCTCGACCCAGGAAGCCGCCCGCCCATACCGCATCGCCGCCGGCTCCCTGGTCAGTGTGTTGAACAGCTTCGCCGAGCAGTCAGGCATTTTCATCGCCGGCCACAACAGCCTCGCCGCGGGCAAGACCAGCCCCGGCCTGAACGGCACCTACACCCCGGCGGCCGGCTTGCAGCGCCTGTTGCAGGGCAGCGGTTTGCAGGCCCTACCTCAGGGCAACAACGGCTACGTGCTGGAGTTGATCCCCGCCAACACCGGCGCGCTGGAGCTGGGCGCTACCACGATTTCCGGCCAAGACCTAGGCGCCACCACCGAAGAAACCCATTCCTACACCACCGGCTCCATGGCCTCGGCCACTGGCCTGCCGCTGTCGATGCGTGAAACCCCGCAATCGGTGACGGTGATCACCCGTCAGCAGATGGACGACCAGGCCAGCAACAGCATCGCCGATACCCTGCGCCGCGCCCCCGGCGTCAGCGTGCAAAACTACGACAGCGAGCGCTGGGAGTTCTCCAGCCGTGGCCTGCCGATCACCAATTTCCAGTACGACGGCGTCAACTCCACCTACGACGGCGTGTATGACTATGGCACCACCAGCACCGACATGGCGGTGTACGACCACCTGGAAATCATCAAGGGCTCTGCCGGCCTGCTGAGCGGCTCCGGCGATCCTTCGGCCACGGTCAACCTGATTCGCAAAAAGCCCACGGCAGCGTTCAAAGCCTCAGTGACCCAGACCTTCGGTTCCTGGGACAATTACCGCACCGAAGGCGACATTTCCGGCCCGCTGACCGAGTCCGGTAACGTGCGCGGCCGTTTCGTCGGTGTGTACCAGGATCGCCAGTCGTACCTGGACCACTACCAGCACACCAAGGACATCGCCTACGGCATCCTCGAAGCCGACCTCACGCCCGACACACTGCTGACCTTCGGTATCGACCAGCAGGACACCCGCTCCCGCGGCGCCAGTTGGACCGGTTTCCCGATGTACTTCAGCGACGGCTCGCGCACGAACTTCTCGCGCTCATTCAACCCGGCCGCCGACTGGAGCCGTCGCGACTTCAACAACCAGACTATCTTCGCCTCGGTGCAACAGAAGCTGGCGAATGACTGGTCGCTCAAAGTCAGCCTCGACCGCAAGCGCAGCCAGCACGACACCCTGCTCGCCTCCGCCAGCGGCGGCAACCCAGACCCGGTCAGCGGCGAGAACATGTACATGTTCATGGGCAAGTACAAGGGCGACCAGGTGCAGAACACCCTGGACGTGAACCTTAGCGGGCCGTTCAACCTATTCGGCCGAGAACACGAGTTGATCATGGGCTTCATGGCCACTCGCTCCAAACAGGATGTGCCGGTGTACGGTTCGGTGTACCCGCCCGTGGGCGGCAGCATCTTCGACTGGCACGGCGAATACGCCAAACCCGACATACCGCGCAGCGGCCAGAACGATATCGTGCAGCGCCAGACCGGCGCCTACCTGGCCACACGCCTGAAACCCACGGATGACCTGTCGGTGATCCTCGGCACCCGCGTCAGCAACTTCAGCGGCACCGACAACACCGATTTCTACGACCCGAGCAAAGCCGACAACCGCACCACTTATCACCAGAGCGGCGTGGTCACGCCCTATGCCGGAGTCGTCTACGACCTCAACGACACCTGGTCGGTGTACACCAGTTACACCCAGATCTACCGTCCGCAAAACAGCAAGGACGCCGACCGCAAGCTGCTTGACCCCATCGAAGGCGACACCTACGAGGCGGGGATCAAGGCCGCGTTCTACGAGGGCCGCCTGAACGCCAGCTTTGCGGCGTTCCGCATCGAGCAGGACAATGTGGCCGAGTACGTCTCAGGCTTCGAGACCGACTCGGTGTATCGCCCGATTGCCGGTGCGACTACCAAAGGTTTCGAGGCGGAACTGTCGGGTGAGGTGCTGGACGGTTGGAACCTCTCCGCGGGCTACACCTACCAGCACACCCGCGATGCCAACAACGGCTACGTGTACAGCTCGGTGCTACAGACCACCACGCCACAGCAAGTGGTGCGCCTGTTCAGCACCTACCGCCTGCCCGGCGCGCTGGAGAACGTCACCGTGGGCGGCGGTGTGAACTGGCAAAGCGAGTTCTTTGGCAATGTATTCCAGCCCGATCCAAACGATACGGTCAACTTCGGCCACAACTCGCGCATCACCCAAGACAGCTACTACCTGGTTGACTTGATGGCGCGCTACCGCTTCAACGAGCACTTGAGCACCACGCTGAATGTGAAGAACCTGTTCGATAAAAAGTACTACACCGGCCTGGGCAACTTCGGCACCGGTTTCTACGGCGAACCCCGCAGCCTGCAACTGGCGACCAAGTGGGACTTCTGAGATGACGACGGTGGAGGTCTGTGCAATGATCGCTTCACTCGCCCAAGGGAGGGACCCGCCGCCATGTCGCCGAACAGCCTCGCTCACCCCTCACGCTCGCCGCGCTTCTGGCGCGACGAGCGCCTGCCCTTCATCGAAGCGCGCACCATCGCCGATGGGCGCAAGGTGACTTACAGCCGTCACGCGCATGAGCATTTCTCCATCGGCGTGGTCACCACTGGACGCAGCTATTACCACTACGGCGCCGACACGTTTGAGATCAGCGCCGGCACGGTGGTGTTGATGAACCCTGGCGACGTACACGCCTGCAACCCCATCGCCAATGAGCCGTGGTCCTACCAGATGCTGTACGTCGACACGCCTTGGCTGACGGACTTGCAGCACCAGTTGGGGTTCGGCACGGACCAGGGTTACCGCCCATTCAGCACGCCCTACACCCGGGACACCGTGCTCTACGACGGCCTGTTGGAGTTGTACGGGATACTGGCGGATGAACAGGCCGAGTACCTGCAAAAACAGAGCGCGCTGGTGAGTTACTTCACTGAAGTTCAACAGCGCCTCAACCCCTCCGACACGCCGTTGCGTGAGGTCAACCACAAGCTGGAACGCGCCGCCGACTACATCCGCGAACACTGCACCGACGCCCTCAAACTGGAAGATATCTGTGTGGCAGCCGAGCTTTCACCGTCCTACCTGATCCGTGCGTTCAAGCAGTATTACGGCCTGACGCCCCATGCATTCCTGGTCAACCAGCGTATCCAGTTTGCCCGCGCGCAATTGCGCCAGGGTGAACTGATCGCCGACGTCGCGCTGGCCGCAGGCTTTGCCGACCAGGCGCACTTCCAGCGCACCTTCAAGCAGCATTTCGCTGCCACGCCGGGACAGTACCGCGACCGACTCAAGCCATCAATAAATAACCCACACTGGCCACCAGCAACGCGGCCATTGAGCGGTTGAACACACGAACGCCCTGAGGGTTGCCGAGGTAGCGGCGCAGGAAGGTGCCGGCGTAGGCCCAGCACGCCACCGACAGGTAGCAGATCACCAGATAGAGCGCCGCAAACAGCCAGACCTGTGCGGCATCGCCATCCGCCACAAACAAGCCCATCCCCGCCACGCAGGCCAGCCACGCCTTGGGGTTGAGCCATTGCATGATCGCGCCATAGAGCATCGACGGCGCCGTTGCGGCGCCCTCGGCGTCCAGCCGGCCATCGTCCGCAGCCAGTTTCCAGGCCATGTACAGCAGGAAGGCCACCCCGCCCCACTGGATCAACTGGGTCAAAATCGGCCAGCGTACCAACACCTCATGCAAGCCCAGCCCAATCAACACCAGCAACAGCGTGAAGCCGACGGCAGCACCGAACACATGCTTCTGGCTGGCGACAAAACCGAAGCGCGCCCCCGAACTCAGCGCCACCACATTCACCGGTCCCGGCGTGATGGAGGTGGCCAAAGCGAAGGCGGCCATGGAAATGATCAAGCTCATTGCAATTCCCTTTTATTCGAAACCGTGATGGTGAGGCCACGGTAAACGGCGCGTTGCTCGGGGTATTGAACAAAATGACCCTCGTCGGATTAGCGACTCACCGGAAAAAGCCCACCGGCTATTGGGCTGGCAACCACGCCCGGCAGCGAGACCCTGATCGATTGTGCCAATGGCCTGATCACCCGCAAGGTCGTTTAGACGCTTTTATTCCATTGATATAACTGCATTTTTTTCTTTCAAACTGCCGGTTTTGATAGGCAAAAATGCGTATTTCCCGTGCAGGAGCCGGTGCTAGAGTTCAGCCCCTACTCATCGCAAAGAAGGAACCGCTATGTCACGTCGCCTGTTGGCAGCTGCCTGCCTGATGCTGTCTTTTTCCGCTGCGCAAGCCGCTGAACGCTGGGAAACCCTGCCGCCGACTCCCGCCGCCGTGGCGGGCGCGAAAACCGGCTACGCTGCCGTCAACGGCATCAAGGTCTACTACACCCGCACCGGGCATGGCTCACCCGTGGTGCTGCTGCATGGCGGTTTGTCCAACTCCGATTACTGGGGCAACCAGGTCAAGGCGCTGGCAGCCAAGCACACGGTGATCAGTATCGACAGCCGTGGCCACGGGCGCAGTTCGCGGGATGAAAAACCCTACGGTTATGACCTGATGGCCGACGATGTGGTGGCCGTGCTCGACCACCTGAAGATCCCCCGCGCCGATATCGTCGGCTGGAGCGACGGCGCCATCATCGGCATCGACCTGGCCCTGCGTCACCCGGACCGTATCGGTAAAGTATTCGCCTTCGCCGCCAACACCCAGACCTCGGGTGTGAAGGACGCCGTGGAAAAAAATCCGACCTTCGCCGCCTTTATCGAGCGCGCTGGCAAGGAGTACGCCAAGCTGTCGCCGACGCCGAAAGAGTATGACGCGTTTGTCGAGCAGATCAGCCATATGTGGGCCAGCCAGCCGAACTGGACCGACGCGCAACTGCAGAGCATCAAGACGCCGATCCTGATTGCCGACGGCGACCATGACGAAGCGATCAAGCGCGAACACACCGAGTACATGGCAGCGACCATTCCAGGTGCTGGCCTGTTGATCCTGCCGAACACTAGCCACTTTGCGTTCCTGCAGGACCCGGCGTTGTTCAATGCGGCAGTACTGGGCTTCCTCGACAGCAAATAGACGCTGTACCCCGTGGGCGCGCCTCACGCGCGCCCACAGTTCCAGTGCTTGGTGGACGCCTGAGCCATTTCAAGCCACGGGCATTTGGGTGACGATATCGCCGATGCCCAACACGCGTCCGTCCTCAGCGACGATCTCGACCTTGCGCAGCGGCTTGAGCGTGCGCGCATCCAGCACTTGAGCCCCCACATCCTCAGGCTCGGTGTAGGCTTGGCCCCACTGCGCCAGCGTCACCAACACCGGCATCAGCGCACGGCCCTTGTCTGTGAGTTGGTATTCACTGCGTGCGCCGACTTCACTGGTTTTCAACAGGCCTTGCTCGACCATGTCCTTCAACCGCGTGGCGAGGATGTTTTTCGCCACGCCCAGGTGCTTCTGGAAGTCGCCGAAGCGCGTCATCCCGGCGAACGCATCGCGGATGATCAACAGCGTCCACCAGTCACCCACCACGTCCAGCGCGCGCGCCACCGGGCAGCCATCGCCTTCCAGGCATTTGCGTTTCATCGTCAGCCCTCCAGGCGCTCGTAAAATAAGGTTGCATTATAGGACTAACAGGCACAAGATAAAAACGGTTTCATAATTAAACCTATTGTTTTGCCTGGAGCTGATCATGGATATTCGTGGAAAAGTGGTATTAGTGACCGGTGCCAATCGTGGCCTCGGCAAAGCTTTCGTCACCGCCTTGCTGGAAGGGGGGGCGGCCAAGGTCTACGCCGGCGCGCGGGACCCAAGCAGTGTGAACATCCCCGGCAGCACACCGGTTACCCTGGACATTACCGACCAGGCCAGCGTGCAGCGCGCTGCCGCAGAGTGCGGCGACGTGGACGTGGTGATCAACAATGCGGGGTTCCTCAAGTACGGCTCGTTGCTGGCTGAAGACAGCATCGAAAACCTGCAGCAACATTTTGAGGTGAACACCTTCGGCACCCTGCGTGTCAGCCGGGCCTTTGCGCCGATCCTGGCCAAACAGGGCGGCGGTGCGCTGATCAATGTGCTGTCGGTATTAAGCTGGCTCAGCCCTCCGGGTGCCGGTGGCTACAGCACGTCCAAATCCGCCCAATGGGGCCTCACCAATGGTTTGCGTGGCGAACTGCGTGAGCAGAACACCCTGGTGATCGGCGTGCACCCCGCCTATATCGACACCGACATGGTGGCCGATGTACAGGCACCGAAGAGCACGCCCCAAGAGGTGGTCGCCCTGACCCTGCAGGCCCTTGGCGAAGACCGTGAGGAAGTGTTGATCACCGAGATGACCCATGCGGTAAAAGCCTCGTTGTCCACGGACAGCCCGGTGTACCTCAACCGTTGATCAACGAAAAATGCGCGCCCGCTCCGGCGGGCGCGGATGATGACGCCTTGATCGGCTACAACCCCCGATTGCGCAACCATTGCAGGAAGCCCTTCTTGACGGGCACCACCGGGGCTTCCTGAGTCAAGGCCTGCGCGGCGTGCAGGCGGAAATCCAGCAAGGTTTTCATGGCCTCGCTGATGTCGTGCCGCGCATCCAGGCAAGGCTTCAAGTATTCCTTTTCGATGCGGTAAAGGGTGCAGAAGGTCTTGGCCGAGAAATCCGCCAGCGCCGCCTGGTCTGACAGAATACCCGCCTCGCCAATCACCTCCCCCGGCCCCATGCGCCCGGCTTCGAACTTGTGTCCGCCCTTGGTCAACATCACCGAGACCACCCCGGATTCGACGATAAACAAATGGTCGCTGACCTCCCCGGCCGGCAGGATCATCTCGCCGGCACGGTAGGTGTGCAGAGTCATGTTCTGGCTGAAGGTGTCTTTTTCTTCCTGACGCAGGGTGGAAAAAATCGACGAACGCTCCAGCAACGCGCGCGCCGCAGACATTGCCGGCGGTGCGCTGCTTTCAGTGGCCGACAGCAAGCCGACGCCCGCCGCTTGCAGGTGACGGAAGGCCAAATCGTAAAGCTGGTTGCGCACTTCACGCTTAAGGGCCATGGCCGGTACAAAACCGCTGATTTCATACTCGACGCCACCACTGGCCGAGGTCTTGAACGCCACACTCGGCGCCGGCTTGCCCAGCAGCGGCCGACACCCCTGCATCGCCCGCTCCAGCGCCTCGATCACGGTTTGCGGGCGCGCATGGGGGCTGACTTGTAGGCTAACCGAGAGGCCGAACATGTCCGCCGGGCGCGAGAAGTTGATGATCTTGGCCTTGGCCGCCAGGGAGTTGGGGATCACCGCCAGGCTGCCCTGTGAGGTTTGCAGGCGCGTAGCGCGCCAGTCAATGTCGGTCACCCGGCCTTCGGTGCCGTCGATGGAGATCCAGTCATCGATCTGATACGGCTTGGTGGTGTTGAGCACGATCCCGGAGAACACATCGCTCAACGTGCTTTGCAGCGCCAGGCCGACAATGATCGCCACCGCGCCGGAAGTGGCGAGCACGCCCTTGACCGGCAGGTCGAGCACATAGGCCATGGCGGCAATGATCGCGATCAGGAAGATCACGGCGCCGACCAGGTCCTGCAACAGGCGCCCGGTGTGCCCGACCCGCTGCATCATCACTGCACCGAGCAACACCGTCAGCGTACGCGCCGCGAACAGCCACCAGCCGATCTGCAAGGCAGTGGCCGCCAGGTGCAATGCGGTGTTGTCCGCATAGGGTGCCATTTGCATGGGGTTCATGCCGTCGTTGAACAGCACGGCGCTGTACACGGCAAAGATCGCCAACCGCGCCGCGAGCTTCCAGTTGGCGAGGTTGACGGAAATAAGGCGCCACACGGCGATGTCGATAAAGATCAGCGCCAGGGCGCACAACATCGGGTGATCAGCGATAAATGAGGGCATCCAGGCGACTCCAGGGCGAATGCCGTGAAGATCGCATGAAATGCCGCTGCAGGGTATAGCGGGTGTGCTTACATCTGCCCGAAACGACCGGATTGAAAGTCCGCAAACGCCTGATGAATCTCCTGCTCGGTATTCATCACGAACGGCCCATGCCCGACGATGGGTTCGTCGATGGGTTCGCCACTGAGCAGCAACACCTTGGCGTCGTCATTGGCCTCCAGCATCAGTTGGCGACCATCACGCTCAAACAGCGCCAATTGCCCTTGGCGCGCGACTTCCTCGCCATTGACCAAGACCGTGCCGCGCAGGATCACCAGGGCGGTGTTACGCCCTTCGTGCAGACCCAGTGTGACGGGTTTGCTCGCGTTGAGGCGCAAGTCCCACACGTCGATGGGTGTAAAGGTGTGGGCCGGGCCTTGGGTGCCAGCGAACTCACCGGCGATCAGGCGCAGTTGCCCGGCACCGTCGGCCAACGGCAGTACCGGAATGTCGCCATCGACAATCGTCTGGTAACCGGCGTCGGCCATTTTGTCCTTGGCCGGCAGGTTGACCCACAGTTGCACCATCTCCAACGCCCCGCCGCGACGGGCAAACGCTTCGGAATGGAACTCCTCGTGGAGAATGCCTTTGGCGGCCGTCATCCATTGCACGTCGCCGGGGCCGATGGTGCCACCGGCGCCGGTGGAATCGCGGTGTTCGACTTCGCCATCGTAGACGATGGTCACGGTCTCAAAGCCGCGATGAGGGTGTTGACCAACGCCGCGACGTTGTTCGGTCGGCGTGAAATCCGCTGGACCGGCGTGGTCCAGCAGCAGGAATGGGCTGATGTGCTTGCCCATGGTGTCGTAGGAAAACAGCGTGCGCACCGGGAAACCGTCGCCGACCCAATGGCCGCGAGGGCTAGTGTAGATGCCGATAAGCTTTTTCATGGTGTACCTCCAAAGTGCATACACCATAAGGCTGCTGACCGTTGGGCACTAGCCGGCAAAAGCGGCCTGGATCGTCCTACGTATAGGACAATCCCTTGACCTGGCGCTGACGCAGCAGATGAAACGCTACAAAGGCCGCCAGCGCAAAACACGCCTGGATGATGATCATCGGCGCGGCACTGCCATCGCGCAGTTGGCTCAACAAGACACCGCTGCAGGTGGCGCCGAACATCTGCGCAAACCCCATCAAGCCTGCAGCCAGACCGGCGCGGTGTGCGTTGGGCATGACGCCACCCGTCACCGACCCTGGCAGCACCAGGCCGCCGCCCAGGGTGACCAGCGCGATCGGAATATCCAGGCCGAGTACCGACAGGCCAAACAGCGCATAAATAACCAGCGCTGACACGCCGCCGATGGCCACCATCGTCACGCCCATCGCCACAATCCTCTGGGGACCCAGGCGCATGATGTTGCGTCGGGTATAGGTGGAGCCGACGATGAGCATCGACACGATCAGGCCGAAATTGATCCCGTACTCAAGAGCGCTGAAGCCCAGCAGATTGATGAACACCGCCGAAGAACCGGCAATCACCGCAAACATCGCGCCATAGGTGCACGCCAAGGCCACGGCGAAGGCGCGGTATTGGCGGCCCTTGAGCAGATCCAGGTACTGCCCGCCGAGGGTGCGCCAATGACCGGCCTTGGGATCCAGGAAGTGATTGCTCTCGCGAAAGAACAGCAGCGCCAGCAGCAACACCACGCTGCCAATCACCAGCGCCAGGACGATCGGCGCGTGCCAGCCGAAGAGTTTGATCAACAGGCCACCGACCATCGGTGCCACCACAATGGCATAGAGCATGCCGATCATGGTCAAGGCCAGTGCAGGCCCCGCCTCGGCCTTCCACACGTCCCGCACCACCGTGCGCGCCAGTACCAACGCGGCGCAGGCGCCCAGGCCTTGCAGCACGCGGGCGGCGATGAACTGGTGGATGTCGTGGACCAGCAGCATCGACAAGGTCGCCAGCACGTACAGCACCAAGCCGCCGATCAGCACCGGACGCCGGCCGATACGGTCCGACAGCGGGCCGAACAGCAATTGCCCAAGGCCGAAAGCAGCCACAAAGGCCGACAGCGCCATCAGGGCCGAACCGGCTGGCGCTGCCAATGCCTGCTCGATGGCGCCAAGGCCAGGGATGATCAATTGGGTCGAAACCTCACCCAGTGCCGTCAGGGCCACCAGTAAAAACAGCAGGCTTCGCGAGGGGACCGGGACGTTTGTCATGAGGTGCATCCGGGGGGCTGGATTAATTTATATTTCGACCATAATATGCATAAAAAATTATGTCCATAATTTTTTGCCCAATGGTTACCCCCGGAGCCCGCCATGCACCCTCTTCCCCTGCGTCTTCTCACGCCCCTGGCCCTGCTGATCGTCCTCAATGGTTGCAACAGCAAAGCCGACACCGCCGCCGAAGTCCCTCAACCGCGCCCGGTCCTCGCGGCCAAAGTCGAAGCCGCCGGCACTCAGCAAAGCGCCTATACCGGCGTGGTCGCGGCCCGTACCGAAAGCGACCTGGGTTTCCGGGTCAGCGGCAAGGTCATCGAACGCAAGGTCGACCCTGGCCAGCACGTATCCCGTGGCGATACCCTGCTGGTGCTGGACATCGGCGACTTCGAACTGGCCCTGCGCTCGGCGAAAAACCGCGTCAACGCCGCCCAGGCACAACTGCGCCAGCGGCGTGACGACGAAAACCGCTACCAGCGCCTGGCCAACACCGGCGCCGTGTCGCGGCAGATCTTCGACCAGTCCGCGACCAACCTGCGTGTGGCCGAAGCCGAACTGGCCTCAGCGCAATCCGACGCCAGCCAGATCGAAAACCGGCGCACCTACTCCGTGCTCAAGGCCGATGGCGACGGCATCATCACCGACGTGCGCGTGGATCGCGGCCAGGTGGTCGCCGAAGGGCAGATCGTTGCGCGCCTGGCCCATGACGGTGCCCGCGAAGCCATCGTCAACCTGCCGGAAAACCAGCGTGAACAGGCCTCACAGAGAGCCCTGGCCTTCCCCTTCGGCGCGCCGGACCAAGCGGTGACCGCCACGTTGCGCGAACTCTCTGCCAGCGCCGACCCGACCACCCGCACCTACCGCGCCCGCTACGTGCTGCACGGTGCCGTCGACCGTTTCGCCCTCGGCTCCACCATCACCGTACGCCTGCAAGGCAACGGCCAGGCCCAGCAAACCCGCGTGCCCATCGGCGCACTGCAGGACGCAGGACAAGGCACCGGCGTGTGGCTGATCGGCGCAGATGACAAAGTCAGCTTTGCTCCGGTGAGCGTCGCCAGCCTCGGCCAGGAAGACGCGCTGCTCAACAGTGGCGTTGCCCCGGGCCAGGTCATCGTTGCCCTCGGCGCACATCTGCTGCACAGCGGTGACAGCGTGCGCCTGCTGCCCGCGCAAGTACTGGCCCTCAACCGCAAACAGGACAACTGAGCATGCGCGGTATCAACCTTTCCGAACTGGCGGTCAAGCATCGCGCGGTCACCCTGTTCCTGATCATCGCGATCCTCGCCGCCGGGATCTTCTCTTTCGGCAAACTGGGACGCGCGGAAGACCCCTCCTTCACCGTCAAAGTGATGACCATCACCGCCGCCTGGCCCGGCGCCACTGCCCAGGAGATGCAGGAACAGGTGGCCGACCGCCTGGAAAAACGCCTGCAGGAATTGGACTACTACGACCGTGTCGAGACCATCGCCCAACCCGGTTTCGTGTCGATGCGCATGACCTACAAGGAGTCCACGCGCCCCAGCGAAATCCAGGACCTGTTCTACCAGACCCGTAAAAAGCTCAGCGATGAAGCCGCGAAGCTGCCCAAGGGCGTGATCGGACCGTTCTTCAACGATGAATACTCCGATGTGTATTTCGCGCTGTACGCCCTGGAAGCCGAACACCTGCCCCATCGGCAACAGGTGCAGATGGCCGAAGGCCTGCGCCAGGGTTTGCTCAACCTGCCGGGGGTGAAGAAGGTCAATATCCTTGGCGAACAGGCGCAGCGGGTGTTTGTGGAGTTTTCCTACGAGCGCCTGGCAACCCTGGGCATCAAGCCGGATCAGATTTTTGCTGCATTGGCCGCACAAAACGCCGTGGCGCCATCGGGCTTCGTCGAGACCGCCGGGGCCCGCGCCTATATCCGTATCGACGGTGCGTTCGACAGCCTGTCGCTGATCGAAAACGTGCCGCTGGAAGTCAATGGCCGCGTGTTGCGCATCGCTGATGTAGCCACCGTCAGCCGTGGCTATGAAGACCCGCCCAGCTACCGTATCCGCCATCAAGGCGATCCGGCATTGATGCTGGGCGTGATCATGGAGAAACACTGGAACGGCCTCGAACTGGACAAGAGCCTCAAGGCCCAGGAAGCCAGGATCCAGGCTGACCTGCCGCTGGGCGTGAACTTCGCCAAGGTCTCCGACCAGGCGAAAAACATCAGCCTGGCCGTGAACGAGTTCATGCTGAAATTCTTCGTCGCCCTCGCCGTGGTGATGGTGATCAGCCTGTTGGCCCTGGGTTTCCGTGTGGGCCTGGTGGTGGCAGCAGCGGTGCCGCTGACCTTGTCGGTGGTGTTTGTGATCATGCTGCTGACCGGGCGTGAATTCGACCGCATCACCCTTGGCGCGCTGATCATTTCCCTGGGTTTGCTGGTGGATGACGCGATCATCGCCATTGAAATGATGGTGGTGAAGCTTGAGGAAGGTTTCGACCGGATTCACGCCGCCACCTTTGCCTGGAGTTCCACGGCGGCGCCGATGCTGACCGGCACGCTGGTTACCATCATCGGCTTTCTGCCGGTGGGGTTTGCTCGCTCCGGTGCCGGGGAATATGCCGGCAACATCTTCTGGATCGTCGGCTTTGCGCTGATCGCGTCCTGGCTGGTGGCCGTGGTGTTCACGCCGTACCTGGGCGTGAAACTGCTGCCGCAGATCAAGCCAGTGCCTGGCGGCCATGATGCAATCTACGCCGGGCGTTATTACCAGAAACTGCGGGCATTGGTCGAAGCCTGCGTGCGTGGGCGCTGGCTGGTCACCGGCCTGGTGGTGGCGGCGTTTGTGCTGTGCGTGCTGGGCATGGGCGTGGTGAAGAAGCAGTTTTTCCCCAATTCCGACCGTTCCGAGCTGATTCTTGAGGTGTACATGCCGCCCGGCAGCGCCTTCAAAAGCACCGAAGCGGTGGCCGCGCAGTTGGAAAAAGCCTTGCTGCAAGAGCCGCAAACCACCCTGGTCGACACCTATGTGGGCGGCGGCGCACCGCGCTTCTTCCTGTCGCTGAACCCCGAACTGCCGGACCCGGCGTTTGCCAAGCTGATCGTGCAGACCCCGGACTCCCACGCTCGCGACGCGTTGAAACTGCGCATGCGTGAACGCATTGCCGCCGGTGAGTTTCCTGCGGCGCGGGTGCGCGTGACGCAGTTGCTGTTCGGTCCGCCCGTGCCGTTCCCCGTGGTGTTCCGTGTGTCCGGCCCTGACGTGGACGTACTGCGCGGGGTCTCCGAAGACGTGCGCAAAGTGGTCGCCGCCAACAAGCTGACCAAGGACGCCTTCCTTGATTGGGGCGAGCGCACCAGCGGTTATCGCCTGGTGCTGGATCAAGACCGGCTGCGCCTGCTGGGTTTCACACCCAACGAGGTCAAGTCCCAGCTCAATGCCTTGCTCAGCGGCAACCCGATCACCGAAGTGCGTGAAGGCAACCGCACCGTCTCCGTCGTCGCCCGTGCCCAGGGCAGCCAGCGTGAAGACCTCGGCAACCTCAACAACATGACCCTGACCAACAGCGCCGGCACCTCAGTGCCATTGGCCCAGGTCGGGCATTTCCAGGCGGTGATGGAAGAACCGACCCTCAAGCGCCGCAACCGCGCGACCACCGTGGAAGTGCGCGCCGACATCATCGACGGCGTGCAACCGCCCGACGTGGAAATGGCCGTGTACAAAGACCTGCAACCACTGATCGCCAAGCTGCCCGCCGGTTACCAGATCGACATCGGCGGCCCGGTGGAAGAAAGCGCCAAGGCCAACGTCGCCCTGGCCGCGCTGTTCCCGATCATGATCCTGCTGACGCTTACGGTGATCATGTTCCAGGTACGTTCGTTCGGCGTGATGTTCATGGTCTTCGCCACG
This sequence comes from Pseudomonas sp. NS1(2017), assembly GCF_002269425.1. NCBI lineage: Bacteria > Pseudomonadati > Pseudomonadota > Gammaproteobacteria > Pseudomonadales > Pseudomonadaceae > Pseudomonas > Pseudomonas sp. NS1(2017). Next base: position 4,141,827 of record NZ_CP022960.1, on the reverse strand, counting down.
GCGCCGCTGGGGTTGATCGGCGCGGTGCCGACCTTGCTGCTGTTCAACCAGCCGTTCGGCTTCAATGCGATCCTGGGCTTGATCGGGATTGGCGGAATCCTGATGCGCAACACGTTGATCTTTACTGACCAGATTCGCCAGAACCAGGAGCACGGCATGGCGATTCGAGAGGCTATCGTCGAAGCCACAGTCCGTCGGGCACGGCCGGTGATCCTGACTGCGCTGGCGGCGGCGCTGGCGTTTATTCCGCTGACACTGTCGGTGTTCTGGTCGTCCCTGGCTTACGTGCTGATCGGCGGAGTGTTGGTGGGCACGCTGTTGACGCTGTTGTTCCTGCCGGCGCTGTGCAGTCTGGTGCTGCGGCGAACGCGCACAAAAACTGCTGAAACCTCCCACGTAACAGCGAGATAAGCTCTACAGATATCACCTGAAAACCTCTGCAAAGTCCTTCGCCTGATCACACAGTGCGAAGGATTGCAGATGAATTTTCTATCGGGTGCGTCGGCTTTCTGGGCATCAGCTGCAGGGAGTCGGCGCCGATGACCCACCCCTCCCACATTGCCCTGATCGAATTTGAGCTGGATGGTTTCCATCAGAGCCTGGTGATTTATCGCCAGCAAATGGACGCGTGGTATTCGCGTGCGCTGGATTCGGTGAGCCATGCGCTGGACATGCCGTCGCTGCTGGGGATGGATCGGGTGTTGCGGATGGGGGATTCGCAGCGGGCGGTGAGCATTGCGGATGCCGACTTTTCGACCGTGGCCCCGTGCGCGGTGGGCGGCGAGCTGAAGATCGAGAGCCTGTTCGAGTCGGTGTATGACGTGCCGATTGGCAACATCCCGGTGGAGGTGATCGGGCTGGGTGACGGCAGTTCCGCGGTGGTCATGCTGGATGAACAAGGCAAAGGCTCGCACCACTGCGCGGCGGGCGGGCGCTATCAAGTGCGGGTGCAGGGGGGCGTTTCTACTGAGCAAGTGGACGCGTTGTTTGCGTCCTACGCTTGGCGGAAGCGGCGATCTACTTGGGGTCGTTGCCTGATGAGTTAGTCCTGTCTCAAGGGTCGCGCTTCTACCATTTTCGCAACGGTGTGCTGACCGCGATCAGCGATGCGTATGACAACCGGTTGCGC
>NZ_CP022960.1:4098990-4140598 GCF_002269425.1 Pseudomonas sp. NS1(2017) | reverse complement strand
CTACTACAATCCGGATATTGGTCGCTACCTGACACCGGACCCGGTGAAGCTGGCGGGTGGGATCCATGCGTACCAGTACGTGCCCAATCCTACGGGATGGGTGGATCCGTTAGGGTTGAGCTCATGTCCTAGCGAAGATGGTTGCAAGCAAGGCGCCATTTCTCAACGCTCTTCGTCAAGCGTCAATGATGGAGAGCCTGCTTTACCGCAACTGACGCGTACTAAGCGTCAGGCAAGAATTGATGAGCTGGCTGAGTCAAACATTCATCGGCGATTATCGGAGCTTGAGACATCAATTCCAGGAGCACACTTTTTGGAAAAACATGGAGCTCAAACCTCATTGGAGTCCCAATTTGAACGCATAACAACGGCTAGAAATCCGACTACCGGCGAAATCGAGACCTTTGACAGAGGAAGAAGAGCAGGCACACCAAGACCACCAAGTGCTGCCACACACTTTCTTAGTCATAGAGATCAATTCAATGCAATTGAGCGAGCTATTCTAATATTCAAGCTCAATGGCCGAGCGCAAACTCCGAGACCGATGGACATGAAAAAAGTTATCGGCGAAGGATATAAGAGAGACGGATTAGAATATGGAAAACAAACCAAAGCAGTTGTACATTTAGATAGAAATGGAAAACCAATCACAGCTTATACGGAGTTCGACAGATGAAAAAAAAACCAACCCTCACGATACTGCAAGGATTTTTATTTACTTACAGCACAGAAAACACCAAAAACCTAGAAAGAGAAGAAATTATAGCTTCAAAAAATGTAAATAACGAGACTGAACTTTCAGAACTATTCGATATTTTAACCAAGCCAGAATTTCTCTCATATACAGAGGATGAGCAAATATGGTTCATAGAAACCATTGAACACTACCTGTCGAAAGACGAGGATTTCGAATCTGTCTTTTATCTATTTGATACATACTTCGAAGACGACATAACTAACAAAAGAGCGTTCATGGCAGTACTGCTTGAACGTCTCAAGAGTTACCGCAACGAGACCGAATCGTACGAATAAAAAATGGTCAAATAAACGAAAAAAATGAATTGCACTACCTTAAATAGCCATCCTCGAAGACCAGCCAACTTGATAACACCACCCCTGTGGCGAGCGAGCTTGCTCGCGCTGGGCCGCGCAGCGGCCCCACTCCAGACAATGGGGTTTTCAGGTGGATCGGCATCGCCTGTTCTGGGGCTGCTGCGCAGCCCAACGCAGGGCAAGCCTGCTCGCCACAGAAGCCTGCTTTTCACAGCCTTCTCACCGCAGGAAATACTCGACCAGATGAAAGGGGCCTCACCAGCAAAATGAGTGCCCCCCAAAATAATCACCGCTTCGACAACTCCATAATCATCCGACTCAGCAAATAAACCCGCGGCACCACACTCTCCACCTCCGCATATTCCTCCGGCGTATGAATATTCCCGCCAACAATCCCAAACCCATCCAACGTTGGCGTCCCAACCCCAGCCGACAGACTCGCATCCGCCGCCCCGCCGCTGCCTTCGATGGTCAGCGTCTTACCCAACTCCGCATAAATCCCCTGGGCAATCGCGACCAACTTGTCCGATTCCGGTGTTTGCGGCATCGGTGGCAACCCACGCTGCAGGCTGGTCTTCACTTCGGTCTCCGGGATGAGCTTGTTTGCCGAGACCCGCGCCAAGTCTTTCTCGATGCGATCAAACTCTTCCGGCAATGCCGCACGCACGTCGGCCTTCGCAGTGGCCTGGTCAGGAATGACGTTGGTACGATCCCCCGCCTTGATCACCGTAAAGTTGATGGTGGTTTTCTTCTCCTCATCCCCTAGCTTGCCCAGTTGCAGAATCTGGTGCGCGGCCTCCATGGCGGCATTACGGCCAAGTTCCGGGGCCACACCGGCGTGGGCGGCTTTGCCTTTGACTTCGACCACGGCGGTGGCGCTGCCTTTGCGCCACACCACGAGGCCGTCGGCGGGGCGGCCGGGTTCGAGGTTGAGGGTCACGTCGTGGCCCTTGGCGGTTTTGCGGATGAGGTCGGAGGCGGCGTCGGAGCCGGTTTCCTCGCTGGCGTCGAGCAGGAAGGTGATCTGCGCGTAGTCCTTGAAGCCCTGGTCCTTGAGGACTTTGAGCGCATAGATGCCAGCGACGATGCCGCCCTTGTCATCCATCACGCCGGGGCCGTAGGCGCGACCGTCCTTGATATGGAACGGACGCTCGGCAGCCGAGCCTTCCTTGAACACTGTGTCCATGTGGGCCATCAGCAGGATCTTGGCTTTGCCGGTGCCCTTGAGGGTGGCGACCACGTGGCTGTTGTTGGCCGCTTTATCCGGCACCAGCTCGATAGAGAAACCCAGCTGTTTCAGCTCATCCACGGCAATGTCGCGCACTTGGGTCAGGCCCGGCTCATAGCCTGAGCCCGAGTCGATATTCACCAGGCGCTCCAGCAGTTTCAGGGCCTCGGCCTTGTACTGTTCGGATTGCGCCTGGATCTGTTTATGGGGTTCGGCGCTGTAGGCCGGCAGGGCGAAGGACAGGGCCAGGGTCGCGGCCAGGAGAGTACGGGGGAAGGTGAAGAGCATGAACCGATCCTTGTTTTTGTTGAAAGGTGCCGCCACACCCTACTCCACTAGATCGATCGCAACCAACTCCCCTGTACCGAACTGACGCGGTTGCGCCCGCTGCTCTTGGCCTCGTACAACGCCTGGTCGGCATCGTTCAGCCAGCTTGTCGAATCCGCATGGCTCGGTTGATACGGCGCCAGGCCGATGCTCAAGCTGGCGCGCAAGGTCGGGTCCTGGGCGTAGGCCAGGGCGTTGAAACGGTCGCGCAGGGCGTCCATCACTTCGGTGGCGCGGTTGAGCGGCATGTCCGGCAGGATCACGCAGAACTCGTCGCCACCGTAACGCCCGGCCAGGTCGGTGGCGCGCAGGTTCTGACGCAGCACTTTGCTGAGCTGGCGCAGGACGATATCGCCGGTGACATGGCCGTAGGTGTCGTTGATGGTCTTGAAGTGGTCGATGTCGATCAGCGCGATGGCGGCGCCGGCAGGTCCTCGGCGGCAGCGCTGGAATTCGATTTCCAGGTGGTCTTTCCAGGCACCGTGGTTGAGCAGGCCGGACAGGCTGTCCGTGCGGCTCAGCGCCAGCAACTCACGTTTGTGCCGCGCGAGCGTCACCGCCTGGCGGTAGCATATCCAGCCCAATGCCAGCGGATAAAGCATCAGAATCGGCAGGCAGGCGTAGAGCTGTGCCTGAGAGGTGACGGCGATAAATGCCGGGGCAAAGATCAGCAACGCAGTGCCAATACCCAGCGCCTGCGCCACCCAGCCCGCCAGCATGAAGCGCGGACCGCCGATGGCCACGTTGTTCATCGTCATCATCGACAGGGTGGTGACGCTGGGCAGCGGGTTGAAGTGCATCGCACCGACCCAGAACCCACCGCAAAAGGAATCGAACAACAGGTTGCGTCGTTCACTGCGCAAGGCGTTGACGCTGCGCAGCGTCAACTGAAAGGCCACATGCGGCCAGGCAAAGGCGTTGATCACCATCCAGGCCCACACCCACCACGCGGGTTCCAGGGGATACATTCCGAACACTACGCACACAAAACCGAGCGTCAGCCCGAGGGTGCGGGATTTGTACAGCCGTGAAGCGAGCGGAAGTCCGGTGCCTTCTGCAGCTGACATGGTGGGGTGAGATCCTGGAGGAATGCCTGGAGTCTAACAGGGCAACGGCAGATCGCCACTACCGCTCATAAGCTCACTCCTCAGTGGGCAAAGCCCCGCGCCAGCATCAGGGCTACGCCTAACAGCAACAGGGCCGTGATCCGCTGCAACAACACCCGGCGCTTGGGGTTTTCCAGCACGTGCTTGATGCGCTGGCCGAAGTAGCAATACAGGCAGCCGCTGGCGAATTGCAGCAACAGGAATGTCAGCCCGAGGATGGCAATATCCACCGTCGAACTGCTCTCCCCGGCCCCGGCAAACTGCGGGAATACCGCGCTGAACATGATGAGGGTCTTGGGGTTGGAAAAACCGGTCAGCAAGCCCTTGCCGAACAGGTTGCGCGCCGCTTCCACGTGGCCGATCCGTTCGATCACCACGCCGCTGCTGGTCCACTGCTTGTACGCGAGGTGCAGGATGTACGCCACGCCGACCACCTGGATAACCTGGGTGATCACCGGATAGCCCTTGATCAACTCGGAAAAGCCCACGGCAAAGATCAGGATCGAAATCAGGTACGCCACACTGGCGCCGATTTGTGCCGGGATCGAACGGCGCAGCCCGTCACGCACGCCCAGGCTCAACAGCAGCAGGGTCATGGGGCCGGGGCTGAAGGTCATGGTGGCGCAAAACAGCAGGAAATACAGGAACGAGGAAAGGGTTAACGCACTTGTCATGGCCGGGGACCTGGGGGATGGAGCCCGCAGTCTAGGCAGCTAGCATTGCGCAAGGCAGGTAAAGTAATGCCTAATCCGCCCTGACTTTACCGGTAAAATCACCAGCAAAGATAAGGAAGTCACGTGTTCGTATCGGCCATCTCCTTTGTAGAAGGCACCCCCAAGGTGCAACAGATCGTCGAGGCGTTCAGCCAGGCCATCGAAAACGGCGAATGGGCGCCCGGCAGCAAATTGCCCTCGGTGCGCGCACTGACCGAGACCCTGGGCGTGAGCAAGTTCACCCTCAATGAAGCCCTCGACCGCCTGCGCGGCCGCAACCTGCTCACCTCCCGCCAGGGCCGTGGTTACTTCGTGGCGAAGGAGACCGTGCGTCCGCCCGCCGCGAACTGGGTGGACCTGCTGCCTCAAGACCTGCTCAGCGTACTGCGCCGCCCCCTGGCCGCGGCCAACGGCGACCTGCGCCCTGGCGGCGGCCACCTGCCGGAAACCTGGCTGGACAGCGAAGCCCTGCGCCAGACCTTGCGCAGCGTGGTGCGGGCACCCTCACTGCGCATCGCCAGCCTGGGCACACCGCCCGGGTTGCTACCGTTGCGCCAGGCCCTGCAACAGAAGCTGCACGGCGAGGGCCTGTCGGTGTCGGTGGAACAGATCATCACCACCCCCAACACCGTGCAAGGCCTGGACATGCTGATGCGCCTGCTGGCACGTCCCGGCGATACGGTCCTGCTCGATGCACCGTGCTATTTCAACTTCCACGCCAACCTGGCCCTGCACGGGGTCAAGGTGGTGACGATCCCGCGGCGCCCCGACGGTTTTGACTTCACGGCCCTCGAACACCTGCTGGCCGAGCATCGCCCCCGCCTGTACCTGACCACCAGCGTGCTGCACAACCCCACCGGCCACTCCTTCAGCCCCGGCCAGGCGTTCCGCCTGCTGCAACTGACCCAGCAGTACCACTGCCATATCATCGAGGACGACCTCTACGGCGACCTGCACCCCAACCCGCCACCGCGCCTGGCCGCCCTCGCCGGCCTGGACCAGGTCACCTACCTGTCGGGTTTTTCCAAGATCCTCAGCGCCAACGCCCGCGTCAGCTTCGTGGTAGCCGCGCCGCAACTGGCGGCCAACCTCACCAACATGAAGCTGATGAGCGGCGGTGTGACGTCCGAACTGTTCGAGCAAGTCGTGTACCGCATGCTCAGCGAAGGCAGCTACGCCAAGCACCGCAAGCGCATGGTGCAGCGCTTGATGGAAGCCGGTGGACGCGTGGAGCAATGGCTCAAGCGTTGCGGCTGTGAACTGCCGATGGGTTACGAAGGCGGGATGTTTATCTGGGCGCGCCTGCCGCCTGGGGTCAACGGCGAGCTGTTGGCCCAGGCGGCATTAAAACAGGGCATGGTGCTGGCGCCCGGCGCGCTGTTTGGGTACGACCCGGCGCAACGTGATTCGATGCGTTTCAACGTGGCCCACAGTGATGAGGCAAAGGTCCAGCGGTTGTTCGAAACGCTGCTGGGCAAGGCTTCGCACACCCTTTGACTGATGAACATAGCCTGTCGCACCCGCCATTTTGCATCGTCGTGTATCTCCTTATCGCCAGATACACTGCAATACAAAGGGTACAAGGCAAGGGCGTCGCCAATGGCTAGACTGCGCCCCAATGAGTATTTAACGAGGAAGGCAGCATGGATCATGTCGATCACATTCTGATCGTCGATGACGACCGGGAGATCCGCGAACTGGTAGGCAACTACCTGAAGAAAAACGGCATGCGCACCACCGTGGTCGCCGACGGCCGCCAGATGCGCAGCTTCCTCGACACCACTCCCGTGGACCTGATCGTGCTGGACATCATGATGCCCGGTGACGACGGCCTGCAGCTGTGCCGCGAACTACGGGTGGGCAAACACAAGGCCACGCCGGTGCTGATGCTCACCGCGCGCAACGATGAAACCGACCGCATCATCGGCCTGGAAATGGGCGCCGATGACTATCTGGTCAAACCTTTCGCCGCCCGTGAGCTGCTGGCACGCATCAACGCCGTGTTGCGCCGCACACGGATGCTGCCGCCGAACCTGGTGGTCAGCGAAACCGGACGGTTGATCCGCTTCGGCCGCTGGCGCCTGGACACCACCGCCCGCCACCTGCTTGACGAAGACGACACCCTGGTGGCCTTGAGCGGTGCCGAATATCGCCTGCTGCGGGTGTTCCTCGACCACCCCCAACGCGTGCTCAACCGCGACCAGTTGCTCAACCTGACCCAAGGCCGCGATGCCGACCTGTTCGACCGCTCCATCGACCTGCTGGTGAGTCGCCTGCGCCAACGCCTGCTGGATGATGCCCGCGAACCGGCCTACATCAAGACCGTGCGCAGCGAGGGCTATGTGTTCTCGCTGCCGGTGGAAATCCTCGGGGCCGAGCAATGAGTCTAAGGTTTCGCTGGCCGCGCACCCTGGCGTCGCAACTGTCGCTGATCTTCCTGATCAGCCTGCTGTGTGCCCATGGTTTGTCCTTCAGTGCGCAGTTCTATGAGCGCTACATCAGTGCGCGCACTGCCATGCTGGGCAACCTGGAAAACGATGTGTCCACCTCGGTGGCCATCCTCGACCGGCTGCCGGCCAACGAACGGGCCAGCTGGTTGCCGCGCCTGGACCGTCAGAACTACCGCTACCTGCTGAACGCCGGCGAGACCGGCGAACCGATGAGCAGCGATGATGTGCCCATGGCCGCCACCTCCATCGCAGACGCGCTGGGCGAACACTACGCGCTGACCTTCCGCGACATCCCTGGCATGCAGAAACACTTCCAGGCGCACCTGACCCTGGCCGATGGCAGCCCGATCACGATCGACGTACGCCCCACCGCCCTACCCGTCGCCTACTGGCTGCCGGTGGTGCTGGTGTTACAACTGGCACTGTTGCTGGGTTGCACCTGGATCGCCGTGCGCCTGGCCATCCGCCCACTGACCCGCCTGGCGCGTGCCGTGGAAACCCTCGACCCCAACGCTCACCCCACGCCGCTGGACGAAAAAGGTCCCACCGAAGTCGCCCACGCTGCGGCCGCGTTCAACGAGATGCAAAAACGCATCGCCGAGTACCTCAAGGAACGCATGCAGATCCTGGCGGCGATTTCCCATGACCTGCAAACCCCGATCACCCGCATGAAACTGCGCGCCGAGTTCATGGAAGATTGCGCCGAACGCGACAAACTCTGGAGCGACTTGGGCGAAATGGAACACCTGGTGCGCGAAGGCGTGGCCTATGCGCGCAGCGTCCACGGCGCGACCGAAACCAGCCACCGAATCAACCTCGATGCGTTCCTTGACAGCCTGGTATTCGACTACCAGGACATGCACAAACAGGTCAGCCTCACGGGTAAAAGCGCCGTGGTGTTCGACACACGCCCCCACGCCTTGCGCCGGGTGCTGGTGAATCTGGTGGACAACGCGTTGAAGTTTGCAGGCAGTGCCGAATTGGAAGTGGGCTCGACGGCGAACGGGGAATTGTCGATCAAGGTATTGGATCGTGGCCCGGGGATTGCCGAAGACGAACTGGTTCAGGTGATGCAGCCATTCTACCGCGTCGAAAGTTCACGCAATCGGGGCACCGGCGGCACCGGACTGGGGTTGGCGATTGCACAACAACTGGCCGTGGCGATAGGCGGTTCGCTGACCCTGAGCAATCGACCACAAGGTGGGTTGTGTGCCGAGATACGCCTGGGGCTTTAAGCCCCAGAGACCGCCGCTATCGGCGCGCGCTCCCAATGCAAATTCCTGATATATCGCTTAACTCATGATTCAATATTTTAATAATTAGGTTAGAACCAATCGGCATTTTACAGTCCTGGCTCCGCCCCCTACCTTGGAGGCGAATAACCGACCCCCTGCCCGGTGGAGGTGTCACTCACGCACGACACAAGGACAGACCATGAGCATCGAATTCATCGGCTATATTGGCGGCCATCACGCTTCCGAAATCCACCCGCGCAGCGGCCCCACCCTGCAACCCGACTATGTCGAGACCGTGGCCCGCGCCCACGAAGAAGCCGGCTTCGACCGCGCACTGGTGGCCTTCCACTCCAACAGCCCGGACAGCACACTGATCGCGTCCCACGCCGCCAGCGTAACCAAGAAACTGCAGTTCCTCATCGCCCATCGCCCCGGCTTCGCCCAGCCCACCTTGGCTGCGCGCCAGTTCACGACCCTGGATGTGTTCAACGGCGGGCGCACGGCCGTGCATATCATCACCGGCGGCGACGACCGCGAACTGCGCGCCGACGGCAGCCATATCGGCAAGGACGAACGCTACGCCCGCACCGATGAATACCTGAGCGTGGTGCGCCAGGAATGGACCAGCGAACAGCCTTTTGACTTCAAGGGCACCTATTATCAGGTCGAAGGTGCGCACTCCACGGTGAAATCGCCGCAACAGCCGCACATCCCGCTGTATTTTGGTGGTTCGTCCAAAGCCGCGATCGAAGTGGCAGGCAAGCACGCCGATGTGTATGCGCTGTGGGGCGAAACTTACGAGCAAGTGCGCGAGATCGTGACCCAGGTGCGCGCCGAAGCAGCCAAGCATGGGCGTACGATTCGCTTCAGTTTGTCGTTGCGGCCGATCCTTGCCGAGACCGAAGAGCTGGCGTGGGCACGGGCCGAGCGCATCTTGCAGCAGGCCACCGATCTGGCCGAAAAAAATGGTTTTGTGCGGCGTGAACCGCCGAATGAAGGCTCGCGCCGGCTGCTCGCGGCGGCGGCGCAGGGATCGCGTCTGGATAAGCGTTTGTGGACCGGGATTGCGGGATTGCTCGGTGCACAGGGTAACTCCACCTCGCTGGTAGGCACGGCGGAGCAAGTCGCGGAAGCACTGGTGGATTACTACGACCTGGGGATCACCACGTTCCTGATCCGTGGGTTTGATCCGTTGAATGATGCCATCGACTATGGCAAGCGCCTGATTCCCCTCACTCGCCAGTTGATCGCTGAACGCGAACGCCAAGCCTCCGAAAAAGTCGCCTGATACACCAATTGTAGGAGCCGGCTTGCCGGCTCCTACAAAGGTCTGTGTCAGTTCTTGTAGTCGGTATCACTGCGCTCCAACTGCCGGATCAACGCATTCCAATGCCGCGCCACACCCGGACCTTCCCCACTGGCAAACACCTTCGCCTGCTGCTCGACCTTCTCCACCACCTCCTTCGGCGGGAAAATCAATTGCGCATTCCCCGCCGCCTGCGCCGCGACCTGGATGTTGCACGCACGCTCCAACTGCTGCAGTTGCTGAAACGCATGCTCAACACTGACGCCTGCGGTCAACAACCCATGGTTACGCAGGATCATCACACTCTTGTCACCCAAATCCGCGACCAGGCGCTCGCGCTCGTCCAGGTCCAGGGCGACGCCTTCATACCCGTGGTACGCCACCCGCCCGGAGAAACCAATGGAGTGCTGTGAAATCGGCAGCAGGCCGTCTTTTTGCGCCGACACCGCGATACCGTCGCGGGTGTGGGTGTGCAGCACCGCTTGCAGGTCGTGGCGCGCACCGTGGATGGCGCTGTGGATCACATAGCCGGCGTAGTTGATGCCAAGGCCGGTAGGGTCGTCGACGATGGTGCCATCGAGGTCGACCTTGACCAGGTTGGACGCGCTGATTTCATCGAACAACAACCCAAAGGCATTGATCAGGAAATGCTCGTCCGGGCCCGGTACACGGGCGGAGAAGTGGGTGTAGATGTGGTCGGTCCACTTGTACAAGGCCGCCAGGCGATAGGCGGCGGCCAGTTTGACGCGCACTTCCCACTCTTCCGGAGTGACGCGCTGGCGAACATTGGTGGAAACGCTGGAAATCGAGGTGACGCTGCTCATGGCAAAACTTCCTGGATGGCCTTAAGGACTACCAGGCAAGCCTAGGTGATGCAAAAAAATAATAAAAAGCACATTTTAATCTAAGCTAATTATTATTTTTTTTCATATCAAGCTGCATCCTTGATCTTGTGCAACGAGGCCGCGACCCACTTGCCAAACGCATCCACCGGCCCCTGCAGGTTACCCAGGAAGTGCGGATAGATCAGCCACAGGTCCATCACCGGCTTGAAGTCCTTGAGCGGCATCACCGCCAGTTGCTCACGGTGCGCGCTGCGCTCCAGCAACGGGCGGGGCACCAGGCCAAGGCCGAGGCCATCCGCCACCAAGCCCAATTGCAGCTCAGTGCCAAACGTCTCCAGGTTTACCCGCAATGCCAGGCCCTGATCGGACAGGGTCCGCTGCAAACCCGCGCGGAAGCCGCAGCCGTCCGGGTTGAGAATCCAACCGTTCTGGTACACATCCGCCAGCTTGCAGGGCTTCTTCGGCAACTGAGCCTTGGCGCAGACTACCACCAGTTCCATCTTACCGATGGACTCGCCGATGATGTTGTCCGGAAAGATCTTGCCCGCCGGGAACAGCGCCGCCGCCGCATCCAACTCGCCGCGCTCGATCTTGCCGACCAATTGGCTGCCCCAGCCCGTGGCGACTTGGGCACGCAGGTCCGGGTATTCGGTGCGCAGGTGCTTGAGCGCATCCAGCAGCACCACATCACCGATGGTCTGCGGCACCCCCAGGCGCAGCACGCCGGTGGGCGGTGCGTCGGTGGCCACCAGTTCACGCAGGGCATCCATCTCGCGCAGGATCAGCCGGCACTGCTCGTAGACGCGGGTACCGATCAGCGTAGGCTTGAGGGGTTTGGTATTACGGTCGAACAGCTCCACACCCAGCGCCTGCTCGAAGTTCTGCACACGGCGGGTGATGGCCGGCTGGGTCAGTTGCAACGACTCGGCGGCATGGCTGATGGACTGGCAACGAATCACTTCGACAAAGGCATCGATATCGTCAATTTTCATTTGGGCCGCACATAGAGAACAGTCATTAAGATGTGTGCGAAGCATAGTTGCAGGAAAGCTATCTGGATAGCCCGTGCTGTGATCGATAACGTCTAACGCTATTCAGACCGGTTCTAAATTACCTTCAGCTATAAGCTAATCATTAAAAAATAGCATATTAACTATAAACATTATGCTTAGATAAACCCATCACCAGCGACCACACCATGGAATTGTCATGACCCAGGCCAAGCACCCCGAAAGACTCAGAGCCTTCATCGGCGCCCTGGCGGAATTGATCGACGGCAATCCACGCGAAGGCGACCTGTTGCACCGGGGCGGCAAACTGCTGGCGCAACTGGTCAGCCATGATGACTGGCTCCCCGATGCGTTCGCCCAGCCCGATCCCGAGCGCTATCAGCAATTTCTGCTGCATGCCGACTCGCGCCAGCGCTTCAGCATCGTCAGTTTTGTGTGGGGGCCGGGCCAAAGCACGCCGATTCATGATCACCGCGTATGGGGCCTGATCGGCATGCTGCGCGGTGCCGAATTTTCCCAAGGCTTCGAGCGCGCGCCGGATGGCCGCCTGGTGGCTGAAGGCAAACCGATCCAGTTGGTGCCGGGCCAGGTTGAAGCCGTGTCGCCCAAGGTCGGTGACATCCACCAAGTCAGCAATGCCCACAGCGACCAAGTGTCCATCAGCATCCACGTGTACGGCGCCAATATCGGTGCGGTGCGCCGCGCGGTGTACCAGCCCGACGGCAGCGAAAAACTGTTTATCTCCGGTTATTCCAACGCCTTCCTCCCGAATATCTGGGATTTGTCCAAAGAAAAGAGCCCTGCCCTATGACCACCGCATCCACCCGCAGCTTTGCCCAGCTTCGCCAGGCCCTGTTGGACCATCACGAAGTCGCCCTGATCGACGTGCGCGAAGAGGCGCCGTTTGCCGAATCCCACCCGCTGTTCGCCGCGAACATACCGCTGTCCAAACTGGAACTGGAGGTGTATTCACGTATTCCACGACGCGATACCCAGGTTACCGTCTACGACAACGGCGAAGGCCTGGCGGCCCGTGCTGCCCAGCGCCTGGTTGCGTTGGGCTACACCCAGGTCAGCCTGCTTGAAGGTGGACTGGACGGTTGGCGCAAGGCCGGTGGCGAGCTGTTCATCGATGTGAACGTGCCGAGCAAGGCGTTTGGTGAACTGGTGGAAAGCGAGCGGCACACACCGTCACTGGCCGCCGAAGAAGTACAGGCCCTGCTCGACAGCCAGGCTGATGTGGTGGTGCTTGATGCGCGGCGTTTCGACGAATACCAGACCATGAGCATTCCCACCAGCATCAGCGTGCCCGGTGCCGAGTTGGTGTTGCGCGCCCGCGAGCTGGCGCCGGACCCGGCCACCCGCATCATCGTCAACTGCGCCGGGCGCACCCGCAGCATTATCGGCACCCAGTCACTGATCAATGCCGGCGTGGCCAACCCGGTGTCGGCGCTGCGCAACGGCACCATCGGCTGGACCCTGGCCGGACAGACACTCGTCCACGGCCAGTCACGCCGCTTTGCGCCGACCTCGGAAGAACATCGCCAGGTCGCCGCCGCCGATGCGCGCCAGGTTGCCGACAAGGCTCGCGTAGGCCGCGCCACCCTGGTCGATCTGCAGGCCTGGCAGCAGGAAGAGACGCGTACCACCTACCTGTTCGACGTGCGCACGCCGGAAGAATTCGAAGCCGGCCACCTGCCCGGCGCACGCTCCACACCGGGCGGCCAGTTGGTGCAGGAAACCGACCACGTCGCCAGTGTGCGCGGCGCGCGGCTGGTACTCGCGGATGACGACGGCGTGCGCGCCAACATGTCCGCCTCCTGGCTGGCACAGCTGGGTTGGGAAGTTTACGTACTGGATAACCTGCAACCCACGCACTTCAGCGAGAAAGGCGCCTGGATCGCGCCAGTCCCGACGCCCGCCCAAGCCGAACTGATCAGCCCACACACCCTCGTCGACTGGCTCGGCCATGGCGACACCGTGGTACTGGACTTCACCGCCAGCGCCAACTACGTGAAACGTCACATCCCCGGTGCCTGGTGGGCGCTGCGCGCACAACTGCCCCAGGCCCTGGCCAAGGTGCCCACCGCCCAACGCTACGTGCTGACCTGCGGCAGCAGCCAACTGGCGCGCCTGGCGGTGGCGGAAGTCGAAGCCATCACCGGCAAGCAGGTGTTCCTGTTACAGGACGGCACCGCCGGCTGGATCAACGCGCAACTGCCGCTGGAAGAAGGTGAAACTCACTTGGCCTCACCGCGCATCGACCGCTACCGCCGCCCGTACGAAGGCACCGACAACCCCAAGGAAGCCATGCAGGCCTATCTGGACTGGGAATTCGGACTGGTCGACCAACTGGCGCGTGACGGCACCCATGGTTTCTATGTGATCTGACGGTATGCCCTTGCCGGGCCTTTCCAACAGCCGACCCCTTCTCCAGGCGGAGGCGACTGCAACCTAACCCTTAGCCTGGAGCCTCTCTTATGCGTCTGACGCTGCCCCTCCTGCTGATCGCTCTACTATCGGGCATCACCCACGCCGCCGACCTGCAACCGCTGCGCGTGGCCAATCAGAAATCCACCATCAAGGCGCTGCTGGAAGCCTCCGGCGAATCGAAAAACGTGCCCTACCAAATCCGCTGGTCGGAGTTCCCGTCGGCCTCGCCCCTGGGTGAAGCCTTGAACGCCGGGGCCGTAGACATCGGCGCCCTCGGTGACGCGCCCTACGTGTTCGCCCTGGGGGCCGGTGCGTCGCTCAAGGTGGTCAGCATCATTCACGCCGAAGGGCGTAACACCACCGCCCTGGTGGTGCCCAAGGACTCACCGATCAAGACCGTCGCCGACCTCAAGGGCAAGAAAATCGTCACCGGGCGTGGCTCCATCGGCCATTACCTGGCGATCAAGGCCCTGGCCACCGCCGGGCTGACCTCCCAGGACGTGCAATTCATTTTCCTGCTGCCGAGCGAGTCGCGCCTGGTGCTGGACAACGGCACCGCCGACGCCTGGGCCACCTGGGACCCGTACACCACCGTGGTCACCTCACAAAGCCAGGCCCGCGTGCTGATCAGCGGCAACAAGCTGTTGAGCAATCACCTGTACCTCGCGGCCACCAGCCAAGCCATCGCCGACAAGCGCCCGCAACTGGATGACTTTGTCGCCCGCCTCGACCGCGCCTATGCCTGGGCCAACGTGCACCCCAATGAATACGCGGCCGCCCAGGCCAAGATCACCGGCCTGCCGCTGGAAGTGCATGTGGAAGTCGCCAAGGACACCCACCTGACGCCGGTCGCCATCGACGACGCGGTCATCAGCGGCCTGCAAGCGACCGCCGACACCTACCAAAAAGAAGGCCTGTTGCTCAAGCACATCGACGTGTCACAAGGCTTCGACAAGAGCTTCAACGCCAAGCGTGTCCCCCTTTCCCAAGCCTCGCGCTAATTAGGAGCAGAACATGAGCAAGCCACGCCATTTAAAATTGGGTGCAATGGTCCACGGTGTCGGTCACGGCTGGGGCGAATGGCGCCACCCGAACGCCCAACCCAATGCCAGCACCAGCTTTGGTTTCTACAAACAGCAGACAGAACTGGCCGAAGCCGCCAAGTTCGACTTCGTGTTCATCGCCGACAGCCTGCATATCCACGCCAAATCCAGCCCGCATTACCTCAACCGTTTCGAGCCGCTGACCATCTTGTCGGCGCTCGCAGCAATCACCACCCACATCGGCCTGGTGGCGACCGTGACCGTCAGCTACACCGAGCCCTACCAGGTGGCGCGCCAGTTCTCGTCCCTGGACCATATCAGCGGCGGCCGTGCCGGCTGGAACGTGGTCACCTCATGGTTGAGCGGCACCGCCGACAACTTCGGCAAGGCCGAGCATCCGCCCCACGCCGTGCGCTACCGCATCGCCAAGGAACACGTGAACGCGGTCAAGGGCCTGTGGGACTCCTGGGAAGACGACGCCTTTGCCTACAACAAGCAATCCGGCGAATTTTTCACCCCGAGCAAGCTGCATGCGCTGAACCACAAGGGCGAGTTCTTCTCGGTGAAAGGCCCTCTGAACATCGCGCGTTCGCGTCAGGGCCAGCCAGTGATTTTCCAGGCGGGCACCTCCGAAGACGGACGCAACTTCGCCGCCGAAAACTCCGACGCGATCTTTGTGCATGTGGACAGCATCGAGGAAGGCCTGGCCTATGCCCAAGACCTGAAGCGCCGCGCCAAAGGCTTTGGCCGCGACGCCAACAGCCTGTCGATCCTGCCGGGTATCCGCCCAATTGTCGGCCGCGACCAGGCCGAAGTGGAAAGCCGCTACCAGCAGGCCGTGGACCTGGTCACCGTGGAAGACGCGATCGTCGCCCTCGGCCGCCCATTCAACGACCACGACTTCAGCCAATACCCGCTGGACGCGCCGTTCCCGGAGCTCGGTGACCTGGGTTCCAACAGCCAGAAAGGCGGTTCCGACCGCATCAAGCAACTGGCCAAGGACGAAGGCCTGACATTGCGTGAAGTGGCCCTGCGCTTCTCGCGCCCCAAACGCGATTTTGTCGGCACCCCGGAGCAGGTCGCTGATACGATCCAGACCTGGTTCGAAACCGGCGCCAGCGATGGTTTCATCATCAATTCGGTCCTGCCGGATGGCTTGCAGTATTTCACCGAGCTGGTGGTGCCGGTGTTGCAGCAACGCGGCCTGTTCCGCACCGACTACAGCGGCCAGACCCTGCGCGACAACCTGGGCCTGGCGGTGCCGGCCAACCGCTACAGCGTCGCCGCCGAGGTTGAAGAGCAGCAGCAGGCGCTGGCATGAGTCAATCCTCGCACCCTTCCCTACGCTCCGTGGAAGTCGCCCATTTCGACGCCCTGCTCGAACGCCTCACCACCGAGCTGGCCAGCACCGCACACGTCTATGACGAAAGCGGCGCCTTCCCCCATGCCAACTTCCAGTTGCTGCACCAACATGGCTTGGTCGCCCTCACCGTGCCCAAGGCGCTGGGTGGCGGCGGCGCGAGCCTGCCCCAGGCGCGCAAGGCCATCAGTGCGATTGCCAAGGGCGAACCGTCTACCGCGCTGATCTTGGTGATGCAGTACCTGCAACACACACGCCTGCAAGACAGCAAGACCTGGCCCGCCCACCTGCGCACCCAAGTGGCCGAAGACGCCGTGCGCAACGGCGCCCTGATCAACGCCCTGCGCGTCGAACCCGACCTCGGCACCCCGGCCCGTGGCGGGCTGCCGGCGACCACTGCGGTGCGCACCGCCGAGGGTTGGCGCATCAGCGGCCGCAAGATCTACTCCACCGGCAGCCACGGCCTGAGCTGGTTCAGCGTGTGGGGACGCAGTGACGATGCCGACCCACTCGTAGGCGCCTGGCTGGTGCCCAAGGACAGTCCCGGCGTGACCATCATCGACACCTGGGACCACCTGGGCATGCGCGCTACCTGCAGCCATGAAGTGGTGCTCGACAACGTGCTGGTGCCACTGGACCACGCCGTCAGCGTCAGCCCGTGGAGCGCGCCGTCGCCGGAGCTGGATGGCGAAGGTTTCCTGTGGATGTCGGTGTTGTTGTCCTCGGTATACGACGCCGTGGCCCAGGCTGCGCGGGACTGGCTGGTGAACTGGCTGGAAAAACGCGCGCCGTCCAACCTCGGCGCTGCGCTGTCGACCTTGCCGCGCTTCCAGGAAACCGTCGGCCATATCGACACCCTGCTGTTCGCCAACCGCAGCCTGCTTGATGCTGCCGCAGAAGGCCACACCCCCGCCGCCAATGCGGCGCAGTTGAAGTACCTGGTGACCCACAATGCGATTCGCGCCGTGGAGCTGGCCATCGAAGCCTCGGGCAACCCCGGCCTGTCGCGCCATAATCCACTGCAAAGGCATTACCGCGACGTGCTGTGCAGCCGCGTACATACCCCGCAGAACGACGCCGTATTGCAGGGCGTCGGCAAAGCCGTCTTCGCCCAACGCCAGAAGGAACGCACATGAGTCAGGTGATTATCGCCAGCCAGCTGGACGAAGATTTCAATGAAGTGATTCGCGAGCGCCTGACAAACATCTATCCCCAAGCCCAGGTGATCGGCGTGCCCGTTGGCGTACCGAGCGACCTGCCGCCCCAGGCGAATATCCTGCTGCTGCGCCCGATCAATGTGCGCGGTTACACCGCGCCGGACACGCCGCCACCGGGTTGGCCGTACGGCGCGCAATGGGTGCACCTGGTGTCGTCGGGCATCGATTTCTACCCGCAATGGCTGTTCAACGGCCCGCCGGTGACCACCTCCCGTGGCAGTGCCGCTGACAACCTGGCCGAGTTTGCCTTGGCCGCGATCTTTGCCGCCGCCAAGCATTTGCCGGACATCTGGGTAAAGGATTCGCAGTGGAATTTCACCGCGTTGCGCCCGCTGAAGGGCACCACATTGGGCATCCTGGGCTTTGGTGCGATCGGCGAACGCCTGGCACAAAAAGCCCTGGCCCTGGGGATCAAGGTCGTAGCGCTGCGCCAAAGCCAGGCGCCGTTCAGCGCGGGCGTGGACGCCGCCAAGGACATCCACGACCTGTTCGCCCGCGCCGATCACCTGGTGGTGGCAGCACCGCTGACCGAGTCCACGCGGCAGCTCATCAACCGTGACGTGCTGGGCAGCGCCAAGCCGGGGTTGCACCTGATCAATATCGCACGCGGTGGGTTGCTGGATCAGGAGGCGCTGCTGGAAGCGCTGGACAATGGGCAGATAGGGCTGGCGTCGCTGGATGTGACCGAGCCGGAGCCTTTGCCGGACGGGCATCCGTTGTACAGCCATCCGCGTGTGCGGTTGTCACCGCATACCTCGGCCATTTCGACCAACAGCAAGGAAGAAATTGCCGAGACGTTTTTGGCCAATCTGGAGCGGTATATCGCCAATGTCGAACTCTACAACCGCGCCAATTGATCGCCGTCTACTTGATGCGGTAGTGGAAGGTATTGCGTACTGCCGGCACCGGCACGGGTTTTCCATCGACGATCCTCGGCTGGTAGCGAAAGGTATTCGCCGCCGCCAGTGACGGCCGCATGAACAGTGGGTGGCAGCCGTCCAGCACCTTGGGGTTTTCTACACGCCCTTGGGTGTTGACGGTGTACTCCACTGAACAATCGCCTTCGATGTTTTTGTCCAGGGCACGCTCCGGATAGTCCGGCGCCTCTTTGCTCAAGGGTTGGTACTGACGGCTGTCGAAGGCCGGCGCGGCGGCCGGTGCTGCGGGGCGTGCGCGTTCCGCAGCGAGGCGCTCCTGGGCCAGGCGCTGCTGTTCCAGCTCGCGACTGCGCTGTTCAGTGGCCAGGCGCTCCTGTTGCTGCTCCAGCTTCTTTTCCTCGACCCGCTTGCGCGCCAAGGCGGCTTTTTCCAGTTTTTGTGCCTGGATCTGGGGATCGATCACCGGTTTCGCCGGCACGGGAACGACCACAGGCGCCGGCGCAGGCGCTGCGACGGCCACCGGCTCAGGCACGGGAGCTGGTGTCGGCGCTGGCGGCACCATCACCAACTGGGTATGCATCACCCTCGGCGTTTCCACCGGCGGCTTATCTGTCGACCCACCCAGCATCAACACCGCCAACACGCCTACATGCAGCGCCACCGCGAGGCTGGCCGCCACGCTGTTTTTCCAGAACCCGGAAGGCTCCCCAGGTGCTACCGCCAGCATCGGACTGTGCATGATCATCGCCGTCATTGCGGGGCCTCGGTCACCAACCCCAGATTGCTGACACCGCCCTTCTGCAACACCGCCATGGCCGCCACGACCCGGCCGTAGCCCGCGTTGTCGTCGGCGCGGATATACACCTGGGTGTCGCTGCGCGCCGCCACCACCTGCATGACCTTGACACCCATTTCATCCAGGGTCACGGCGCTGTCGGTCTGGTGGGTGGTGTCGAGTTCGCCGCCCAGGTTCCAGTAGTAGCCGCCGTCAGCCTTCACCGACAGCGTGAGGATCTGCTGGCGCGTGTCGGTGGCCAGGGCCTCGGCGGCGACCTTGGGCAGCTCGATTTTTACGCCTTGGGTCAGCATCGGCGCGGTGACCATGAAGATCACCAGCAGCACCAGCATCACGTCGATGTAAGGCACCACGTTCATCTCAGCCTTGGGCCCGTGTTTGCGTTGCGGCCTGGTCAACATCGGTTTGCTCCTTGCTCAGGCGGCCACGGCCAGGTTGATCGGCGTACCGCGCAAGGTGCGATGCAGGCGCACTTGCAGTTCGTTGCCGAAGGCGTAGTAGCGGGTCAGCAGAGTCTGGCCACGTGCGGCGAAACGGTTGTAGGCAATCACCGCCGGGATGGCCGCAAACAAGCCGATGGCGGTGGCGATCAGTGCTTCAGCAATGCCCGGCGCCACGGTGGACAGCGTGGCCTGCTGCACTTGGGACAAGCCGATAAAGGAATTCATGATGCCCCACACGGTGCCGAACAAGCCGATGTAGGGGCTGACCGAACCCACGGTCGCCAGGAACTGCAGGCCCTTTTCCAGCTCGATTTCCTGCTCGGTGATCGCCACCTGCAAGGCGCGCTCGACACCTTCCAGCACGGCCGGATCGTGGCCCTGCAGGTGCTGGTATTCCTGCACCCCCGCGATAAAGATCGGCGCAATGCCGCCCTCGCCCTCCTGCAGGGTGTCGCGGTACAGCGGCTGCAAGTCCGCAGCGCTACGAAAGCGCAGCACAAAACCTTTCAACTGGCGCTCCAGGCCGCGCAACACACTGGCGCGCTGGATGATCAGGTACCAACTGAGCAAGGACGCCAGCAGTAGCGTGACCATCACGGCCTTGACCAGCAGGCTGGCGTCACTGATCAAACCCCAGATCGTCATATGTTCCATCGTCGCGTGCATGGTTAAGCTCCTATTCGATTAAAAAGTGATGACCGGGTGATGACGCCTACGGCAATTTCAACGCGCGGCTCACCTCGGCCCACGGCACGAACTTGAAGTTCTGGGTCTGCTCGGGCATGCGCTTGCGGCCGTCCTGCACCACCAACATGCCCTTGCTCCAGGGCCCGCCGAGGTTGATCGCTGTGACTTCCAGGCCGTCGGTTTCCGAAGCACCATCAATCCCCGCTGCCGCATTCAGGCCGACACGGAAGGCGCCGTGGGTGGCGAACGGTGGCTCGGCGTCCAGCACCAGGTAACTGTCATTGCCTTGGCTGGAGATCACCAAGTAGTCGCGCTCACTGCTCTGGTACAGCGCCAGGCCCTCGACATCCGCATGCAACTGCGGGCCGACCTTGATCACGCTGGTGAGTGTGGCCGGTTGGTCGGCACGGGCATCCACCGCCCAGACACCGACATCTTCTTCACCGATGAACAGGCGCTGACGCTGATCATCGGCCACACAGCCCTCGGGTTGGCTGTCGACTTTGAACTGGCGCACCAGTTCGCCCTGCACCCGGCCGTCCGGCGCACTCAGGCGGTATTGCAGGAAGGTGCCGTCCTTGCCGTTGGCGATCGCGTAGATCTCGCCGCTGGCGGGCTGGAACAGGCAGATACCGTAGATTTCCTTGAGCGGCGTCGGCACTTCACCGGCTTCGCGCAGTTCGCCGCTCTGACGGTCGATGCTGAACAGGCTCAGGCTGTTGTGATCGCGATTACTCGCCACGGCCAGGTCGACTGTGTGCGCACCGAGCTTGAAATGGGGGCGCACATCGACGTTATTCAGGCGACCGACCGCCAGTTCCTGCAGCAGCTTGCCGTCGAGGTCATAGGCCAGCAGGCCCTGCTTTTTGTTGGTGCCGAGCACGCGGCTTTTGGCCGGTTGTTCGGGGTGAATCCAGATCGCCGGGTCATCCGCCGCATCCCCCTGGCGACCGACCGGGTCGGTCTGGCGCAGGGCGGCGACTTCCGGCACTACCGGCTCGGCGGCCACAGGCGTTGCGGTCCAGTCGAGTTTGCCCTGGTAGAGCCTGCCGGTGTCGTCATCCCGCACCAGCACGTGCTGGCCGCTGACGCTCAGTTGCTCCGGTTCTTTCAAGCCCGGCAGCGTCAGGCTGCCCTGTTCAACCCAGCGCTCGCCGGTTTGCTGGAACAGATGCAGTTGGGCGGTCTTCGGATCCAGCGCCACCACCCCGCCCGGTACCAGTGCCATGGCGCCAGCCTCACGTTTGGGGTTGTCGAACAGCGCCACCGGGGTGCGTTTCACCTCCGCCTCAGGGTGTGCCGGGTAGGCCCACCAGCCGACGTTTTCTTCATTGACCAGCAACTGCTGGATCGCGTCATCCACCTGGCAGAACTGTGCCGACGGCGGCAGCGGCAAACCGCGCACGCGCTGAGGGTTGCTTAACAACGTCGAACCATTGCCCACCAGCCATTGCTCGCCCTTGCCCTCTTCCCCCACCAGGAACACAAACAGGTTGGCGGCTGCGTCGCGGAACAGGCACAGGCCATTGACCGGGTAGTCGCGGGTGGGCAGGTACAGCGGTTTGCCAAAGGTTCTGGTCGCGGCATCAAGGCTCACCAACAACGCCTGCTGGCGGTCGTTGTCGAGGCTGGCCACCAGCACCTGGGTGCCAGCGGCGCGGGTGTCGAGGCTGCTGAAATTGCCTTTGAAACGGGCCAGTTCGGCACCTTGGTTGTCGAGCAATTGCAGGCCGTCGCGGGTGCTGGCGGCCAGGCGTTGAGTGCGACCTGGCAGAAAAGCCAGCGCTTCGGCCTTCAGGCTCGGCGCCCAAGGGCTCAGCGCCAGGTCGGCGGCCATGACCGGCGAGCAAGCGACCAACGCCATCATCAGGTAGAGCTTGGAAATTCTCATGAACAATCAAAATCCTTGTCTTGTAGGAGCGAGCTTGCTCGCGAAGAACGGCAACGATGACGCGGGCTGTCTGGATGCACGCGGTGCCCTGGCGTTTTTCGCGAGCAAGCTCGCTCCTACAGTGGAAACGTGGGGGTGGGTTAGAAATGGGTGAAGGTCAGGCCCACTTTGTAGGTCGGGCCGTATTCCTCGTACTGGCCGTTGTAGCTGCGGTGGCCGGTGTAGACGAAGTACGACTCATCGGTAAGGTTCTGGGCCTCGAAGCTGACTTGCAGGTTTTTGGTCAGCGAATAGCGCGCGCTGAAATCGACAAAGGTCTGGGCGTCGACGTGCAGGTCGTGGGCCTTGTCGTTGATCGAGGCCAGCTCAAAGAGGTAGGCCGATTTGTAGTTGGCCGACAGGCGCAGGCTGAGCTTGTCGTTCTCCCAACCGAGCATCAGGTTGCCGACGGTGTCCGACTGATTGGGCAGGCTGATGTTGCGCTTGCGATTCGCGCCGCTGGCGCTGTCGAAGCCTTCGATGTCAGCACTGGAACGGCTGAATGTGGTGTTGGCACCGACCAGCAGACCGTTCCACGGTGCCGGCAGCCAATCGAATTTCTGTGAGTAGGCCAGTTCCAGGCCGTAGAGCTTGGCGCTGTCGCCGTTGGCGTAGGTATGCGCTTCGGAAAAGTTGGTCCAGGCCCCGGTGCCGGCCAGGTCGGTGTTGTAGACGAAGTTCTTGATGTCCTTGTAGAACACAAATGCGGAGACCGTACCGGCGCGGCCCATGAAATGCTCGATGCCCAGGTCCAGGTTGCTCGATTCCAGGGGCTTGAGGTCCGGGTTGCCGAAGGTGGCTTCGTCATCGTCGATCACGAACCCCGGCGCCAATTGACCGAAGGTCGGACGCACCACGGATTTGGTCCAGGCCGCACGCACCTGGGTGTTCTTGTCGATCTGGTAGCGCGCATGCAAGCCCGGCAACCAGTGGTGATAGCGGCGCTTGGTCTCGGTGGGCGTGAACACACCATCGGTGGCGCCGGTGCCCTTGGCTTCGAACTCTGTGCCCTCGTAACGCAGGCCGGCAATAAAGCGCCAGTCGTCGATGTCGATGGTGTTCATCAGGTAGCCGGCGTTGATGTCTTCGCGGATGGTGAAGTCGTTGACCCGGGATTCGGTCTCGTCATAGAAGTCCGCAGCGTTGAGGCCACCGATCAAGTGCTTGATGCTGCTGGGGCTGATGCCCGGCCCGTAGTTGCCCAAGCGGTAGTCGACGTTGCCTTTCTGGAATTGGCTGAGGTTGAGTTGGTCGTTGGTAAAGCCGAGGGTGTCGAAGTCTTTGTAGACCCAGGCCTCCAGGTCGTTGTCCTTGTTGCGACGGCTGACTTTGCCGCCGAACTTCACCTGGGAGGCATAACCGCTCAGGTCGTAGTCGCGGGCCAGGTCCAAGCGTAGGTTTTTCTCAGTGTCCTGGGTGTTCTGTTTTTCCCAGTCGACCTTGTCGAGGGTGAAGTTGCGCGCGTCGTAGAAGCCGCTGCCAATGATCGGGCGTGGTTTGTCCTTGTCGTAGAAGCCGCTGTTGGCAAAGTCACCGCCGTCAAATGTGGCACCGGCGATGTGCGCCGGGCTGTCTTCGCTGGATTGGCTGTAGCCGGCCTGGCCGCTCAGGGTCCACAGGCCGAGCATGCGCTCGCCGCCGAATACATAGGACTGGATCTCCTGGGTCTCTTCGCGGTTCTTCAGCTTGCGTTTGGCCTCGGCATCGCCCAGCTCGCCGGGCGCTTGGGGGTCGGCAAATTCGAGGCTGGTGGAGTTGCGGGTCTCGGTGTCTTTGTAGCGGCTGTAGAGGGTGCGCAGGTAGTAGCTGCTGAGGTCATCGGGCTTGTAGTCGAAGTTCAGGCCGCCACCGGCACGTTCGCGGCTGATGTCGTAGTCGCGCTGTTCGAATTCATTGAGCTTGGCGCCGTTGGTGAAATCCCACGCGCCGCCTGTCTCGACGTTGTCCGAGCCAAAGTCACGCTTCTGCCAGCTGAGTGCAGCGGCCACGCCGAAGTTGTCGATGCCGTCGCCGAGGCTGAAACGGTTACTGGCGGCACCGGAGAATTTCGGGCTGGTCTGGCTTGTGTTCTTGTCGTAGCTGGCCTCGGTGCTACCGGTGTAGAACAGCCCCTTGTGGTCGAAGGCCGACAGGCTCTGCACATCAACGGTGCCGCCCAGGGAGTTGGCGTCCATGTCCGGGGTGAGGGTCTTGATCACCGACAGCGACTGCACCAGCTCCGAAGGCAGCACATCGAGGGCCACGGCGCGGCGTGCGCTTTCCGGGGCCGGCACCAGGGTGCCGTTGATGGTCACGCTGTTGAGGTCCGGGCCCAGGCCACGCACGCTGACAAAGCGTCCTTCGCCCTGGTCGCGCTCCACACTGATACCCGGCAGGCGCTGCGCCGCCTCAGCGACGTTTTCATCCGGCAACTGGGCCACGCCGTCGGCATGCACCACGCTCTTGATGCTGTCGGCGCTGCGTTGCTCCTTGAGCGCCTGATCAATGGCTGCCGCCTGGCCGACCACCTCGACGTGCTCGGTGTTGGCCACTTCGGCCGCCGAAAGCCGCTCGCTGACCATCGCCAGGGCCAAGGCAGTAAGCGTGAAGCCGACGAGCCCGGTGCGCTTGTACATGCAATCCTCCCCAAGAATCCATTGGCGCCAGGCAAGAGGCCCGGCAACTGGGAGGGCACGCTAGGGGTGGGGGATGACGGTTCTGTGACAGGGGTTGGCGCAAAGCCACGTAAACCGCGGTTTTTAGCTTGTTCCGGCGAGCAAATGAGCTGAAATGACCTCGATCAAAATGTGGGAGCGGGCTTGCTCGCGAATGCGGTATTGCAGCTAGCACATGTGTGGCTGATCCACCGTATTCGCGAGCAAGCCCGCTCCCACATTTGTTTTGTGTTTGGCAGGAGATTGTGTGTATGGCATGAGCTGATTCGACCCCTCCCCACCGTCACGCAACCGTCACATCCATCTGCTGTGCTGGCGCCCATCGCTTTTTTGCCCAAGGACTCGCGGCCATGTTTTCCGTGCTCAAACCCCACCGCTGGAAACTCTCCCTGTTGCTGATCGCCGCCAACCTCGGGCTGATCCTGCACCTGGCCTGTGGCGAGTTGAAGAGCTTCAGCGAATGGGTGTGGCTGGACATCTTCGGCGAAGGCGGCTCCGCGCTGTTGGCGCTGGTGTGGCTGGGCCTGGTGCTGAAGAGCCGCCCCGCCGGGCGCGTCACCAACTACCTGGCGCTGGGCCTGTCGTGCATTTTCTTCTCCTGGTGGATCGACAGCCTCGATGAGTTCATCCGCCTGCCCGACAGCATCACCTGGGATCACTGGCTGGAGTCCGGGCCGATGCCGATGGGCATGATCCTGCTGACCATCGGCATCTACCACTGGCACCGCGAGCAACTGGCGATCAGCGCGCAGATGGAAAAGCGTGAGCGGCTGTTCCGCGAACATCGGCTGTTCGACAAACTCACGCCGCTGGCCGGTGCCGACTACCTCAAGCGCCAGTTGGCCGACAGCCTGCAAGACAGCCACGCGCAGCAACAACCGCTGTCGCTGCTGGCCCTGGACCTGGACAACTTCGCCGCCATCAACCAGGCCTACGGGCATGCCGAAGGCGATGCGGTGTTGCAGGCGCTCAGCCATTTGCTGCTGCTCAACCTGCGCCGCCAGGACCTGCTGTGCCGCCTGGCCGGCGACCGTTTTGTGGTGCTGCTGCCCAATACCGGCGAACGCCAGGCCAAGGAGATCGCGCTGGAGTTGCAACAGGCCGTACGCGGCCTGGCCCACAAGACCCGACTGCACGGTGAGCGCCTGCAACTGGCGGCGACCACCGCCGTGGTCATGGCCCTGGACGAGCCGCCCCACGACCTGCTCAAACGCCTCAACCTGGCCCTGGCCAGAGCCAAGCAACCCCTGGCGAAAAGTGCCTGAGATGGCCGTCAAGACCAGTTGGTACGAGGCCGACAGCCGCTTCATCCCCGGGCACTATCAACCGGCCACGCTGATCGACCTGGCCCTGTCCCGGGACATCGACAGCCACCGCCTGCTGCGCGGCACCGGCTTGTTCCACGAAGACCTCCTGGCCGGCACGGCGCGGCTGAGCCCGCAGCAGTTTCTGGGTTTGATCGGCAACAGCCGCAAACTGCTCGACGCAGACGACAGCAGTTTCCTGTTCGGCCAACGCCTGTTGCCCGGTTATTACGGCGCCGCCAGTCATGCGTTGGGCCATGCACAGAACCTGCACCAGGCCCTCGACATCCTGATCCAGCAACAGGTGCTGCTCAGCCCGCTGGTCACCCTGCAACTGGAGCTGGATGAGCACCACGCCTATCTGTACTGGCTGGACAGTTGCGGCGCCGGCGAACACTGGCGCTTCTTGCTGGAAGCCAGCATGACCTCACTGGTTGCCATGAGCCAATGGCTCAGCGGCGAACGCCTGCCATGGACGGCCAGCTTCAGCCATGCCGAGCCGCGCTATGTCGAGCAATATTGGGTGCACCTGGGGGAAGACACACGTTTCGAGCGGCCACTGGACATGCTGAGCATACCGCGCGAGCACCTCACACGCGCCTGGCCGGGCGCCTCGGCCACCGCAGGCCAGGTCGCGCGCCAACAAGCGCGCGAGCAGATCGAACAGCTGGGCTTCACCGGCAGTTTTCTGGATTGTCTCTACGACTATCTGCGCGAGCAGGTGCGCCAGCCGCCGAGCCTGGAACAGGCCGCGCAGGCCTTCGCCATGAGCCCGGCAACCCTCAAGCGCAAGCTGCACAAGCACGACACCGGTTTTCAGCAGCAGGTGGACCGTGTGCGCAAGCAAGTGGCGCTGCACCTGTATCAGGTCAAGGGCTACAGCAATGACGAAGTGGCGGCGTACCTGAACTTCAACGACGCGGCGAACTTTCGCCGTTCATTCAAGCGCTGGACCGGCAGCACGCCCAACCTGATCCGCCAACTGTTCAACAGCCGCTAGCCAGGCGTTCGCGCAGAAACTCCACCAGCGCCTGCACCGGCCGCGAGCTTTGCCGATGCTGCGGGTACACCGCCGACAAGGTCAGCGCTTCGGGGGCGAACTCGTCGAGGACGGTGACCAGGCGGCCGTCCTTCAAGGCATCGCCGACGATAAACGTCGGCAGGTAGGTCACACCCAAGCCGGCGACAGCAGTGTCGCGCAGCAAATCGCCGTTGTTCACGCGCATACGCCCGCTCACATTCAGCGCCTGCACCTTACCCTTGAAACGCCATTGCACCTGGCGGCCATGGCCGTAGGGCAGGCAGTCGTGGTCGGCGAGGTCTTCGGGTTTTTGCGGCGTACCGCGCAGGGCCAGGTAGTCGGGGCTTGCGCAATACACCCGGGGAATGCTGGCGATACGGCGGGCAATCAAGGTGGAATCTTCCAGGGTGCCGATGCGCAGCACCAGGTCGTAGCCCTCGCCGATCAGGTCCACGGGGCGGTCGCTCAAATCGACTTCCACCGACACCTGGGGATGGTGCTGCAGGAACAACGGCAACAGGCAGCCCAGGTGCGCCATCGCAAACGACAACGGCGCGCTGAGGCGGAGGGTGCCGCGGGGTTCGCTGTTCTGCCCGGCGATGCCCTGCTCCACTTGCTCGACTTCACCGAGCAGGCGCAAGGCGGACTCGTAATAACTCTGGCCGAGTGGCGTGACATCCAGACGGCGCGTGGAACGGTTGAGCAGGCGCACGCCGAGGCGGTCTTCCAGCTGGATCAGGCGGCGGCTGACGAACTGCTTGGACAGGCCCAGCTGCTCGGCGGCGGCGGTGAAACTGCCGGATTCCATGACCTGGCAGAACAGGCGCATGTCTTCGAAGGGGTTCATTGTCGCTTCTCGGTGGACGATGGGCTGTTTTATAACCGGATGGTCGCAACACCACAAATCAAATGTGGGAGCGGGCTTGCTCGCGAATGCGGTGGATCAGTCAACGAATCTGCCGACTGACACTCCGTATTCGCGAGCAAGCCTGCTCCCACAAGGGTATTTCGACGTACGTAGGAACAATTTATTTAGTGGTAAACGCCGAGTAGCTGTTCATCAGGTTGCGGTAGTTGGGAATGCGCGGCGACAGCAGGTTGGCCAGGCCTTCCATGTCGTTGCGCCAGTCCACTTGCAGCTCGCAGGCCACGGAGAACCAGTTCACCAATTGGGCACCGGCTGCTGTCATGCGCGCCCAGGCGGCCTGTTGCACGGTTTCGTTGAAGGTGCCGGAGGCGTCGGTGACCACGAACACTTCGAAGCCTTCATCGAGGGCGCACAGGGTCGGGAACGCAACGCACACATCCGTCACCACGCCGGCAATGATGATCTGCTTGCGGCCGGTGGCCTTGACCGCCTTGACGAAATCCTCGTTGTCCCAGGCGTTGATCTGGCCAGGACGCGGGATGTATGGCGCGTCCGGGAACAGTTCTTTCAGCTCGGGCACCAGTGGGCCGTTAGGGCCGCTTTCAAAACTGGTGGTGAGGATGGTCGGCAGGTTGAAGAACTTGGCGACGTCAGCCAGGGCCAGCACGTTGTTCTTGAATTCGTTCGGGGAGAAGTCCTGGACCAGCGAGATCAGGCCGGTCTGGTGATCGACCAACAGCACAACGGCGTCATCTTTGTTCAAGCGTTTGTAAGTCATGGGTTAACTCCTTCGGGGGTTTGATCAGAAAGCAAAACACGAGCAGCCAAACGCACCCCAGAATCCCTGGAAGTCGCTGACCGGCACGCTGGAAAGCCGCGCCTTTTCATGGCTGTGGGAATGCACGCCGCACGGGCCGCTGCACTGGTGAACCTGAGCCTGCAACGGCGAGTTCGGGCGCCAGTGACCCGGCACCTTGACCACCGGCGACCAGTCCGGCAGCACCGGCACGCGGGGCGGTGCGAAATCTTCGAAGTCACCGGCGCCGTAGACCACCTTGCCGCCGACCACGGTGAGCACCGATTCGATCCATTTGATGGCTTCTTCATCGACACTGAAGAAGTCCGCCGACAGCGCAGCCACGTCCGCCAATTGGCCGACCTTGATCTGGCCCTTCTTGCCCTGCTCGGACGAGAACCAGGCGCTGCCATGGGTGAACAGTTCCAGCGCCGTCAGGCGCGGCAGGCCTTCGGCGTGCAGCTCCAGGCCGCCAACGGTGCGACCGCTGACCATCCAGTACAGCGAGGTCCACGGGTTGTAGCTCGACACCCGCGTCGCGTCAGTGCCCGCCCCGACCGGCACGCCTTCGGCGAGCATGCGCTTGATCGGTGGCGTGGCTTCGGCCGCCTTGGCGCCGTAACGCTCAACGAAGTACTCGCCCTGGAACGCCATGCGGTCCTGGATCGCGATACCACCACCGAGCGCCCTCACCCGCTCGATGTTCTTAGGCGTGATGGTTTCTGCGTGGTCGAAGAACCACGGCAGGCCATTGAATGGAATGTCGCGGTTGACCTTCTCGAACACGTCGAGCATGCGCGAGATGGACTCGTCATAGGTCGCGTGCAAACGGAACGGCCAGCGCTGCTCCACCAGGTGGCGTACCACCGGTTCGAGCTCCTGCTCCATGGTCAACGGCAGGTCCGGGCGCGGCTCAAGGAAGTCTTCGAAGTCGGCCGCTGAAAACACCAGCATCTCGCCAGCGCCGTTGTGGCGCAAGTAGTCATCGCCCTGATGCAGGGTGACACTGCCGGTCCAGTTCTTGAAGTCGCTGAGTTCTTCCTTGGGCTTCTGGGTGAACAGGTTGTAGGCGATGCGCACCGTCAACTGTTCGTCCTTGGCCAACTGCTCGATCACCGCGTAGTCATCGGGGTAGTTCTGGAAACCACCGCCCGCATCGATGGCGCTGGTGAGGCCTAGGCGATTGAGTTCACGCATGAACTGGCGGGTCGAGTTGACCTGGTATTCCAGCGGCAGTTTCGGGCCCTTGGCCAGGGTCGAATACAAGATCATCGCGTTGGGTCGCGCTACCAGCATGCCGGTGGGGTTGCCGTTGCTGTCACGCACGATCTCGCCGCCTGGCGGGTTCGGCGTGTCCTTGGTGTAGCCGGCCACACGCAGGGCGGCGCGGTTGAGCAAGGCACGGTCGTACAGGTGCAGCACGAACACCGGGGTGTCCGGCGCCGCCTGGTTGAGTTCTTCCAGGGTCGGCATGCGCTTTTCGGCGAACTGGAATTCGTTCCAGCCGCCGACCACGCGGACCCATTGCGGCGTCGGCGTGCGGTCGGCCTGGTCCTTGAGCATGCGCAAGGCGTCAGCCAGTGACGGCACACCCTCCCAACGTAATTCGAGGTTGTAGTTCAACCCGCCACGAATCAGGTGCAGGTGCGAGTCGTTGAGGCCGGGGATGACGGTGCGGCCCTTGAGGTCGATAACCTGGGTAGCACTGCCACGCAGGGCCATGGCTTCACCGTCGGTGCCCACGGCGACAAAGCGCCCCTGGCTGATGGCGACCGCCGTGGCGCGGGGGTTCTCACGGTCCACGGTGTGGAACTGGCCATTGAACAAAATCAGATCGGCGTTCATAGGGTTTCCTTTGCAGAGGCTTCAAGCCAGGGGGCGAACAGGCGGGTGGCGGCCGGCATCAACAGGTAAACCACCAGCAACACGATGGTCAGGGTGATCAGGAAGGTGGCGACCACGTAATGGGAGAGGAACGGGTGCAGGCGCAGTACCGGGCCCCAGATGATTGGCACCAGCAGGGTCAGCGGCAGGATCACGAACAGGGTGACCACGGCCTGCTTCCAGCGTGGCGGCTTGGCGGCGTTCTCGGTTACGGGGTTGAACCAGAATTCGTTGACCGCACCGATTTCGGTGTTGTCACCGTCAGCAAGCATGGGGGTGGCTTCGGCGATCAGGGTTTTGCGCTCGGGGGAGTCGAGCCAGGTTTCCAGGTCGTCGGTGGAGCGATAGCGCAATACGCAGGTGAACAGCGCCAGGTTACCTTGCTTGCCGCGCACCACGTCGACACCGAGGTGGCCTGGGCGCGCGCCGGCGATACGTACGATGCGGCGTAGCCAGGCTTCGTAGTCGGCTTCCCGGCCGGGTTTGATCAGGTGTTTGACCACCAGGGTGACGACTTCGTCGGGGCCTGGTTTTGTTGCTGGGTCCATGGGGTGTCCCTCTGCCTTGATGTTTCAGCGATGAGGGAGTTTGCGGGGATTGGGCTGGGGAAAATTGGATGTACGTGCTGTTTGGGTTGAGTCCCTGTCCGTTACTGGGGTAACGGACAGGTATACCGTCAGTCAAACCACTCACGACGGCCTTCAAAGGTGCCAATGATCAACTCCACAATCATCCGCACCGCTTCCCGATTCCCCACCTGCGCATTCACCGCCAGCCACACCTGGCGCTGCATGCTCTCGGCCAACAAACCCGGCAACGCCACCAGGCCCCGGTCAAAACTGCTCATGTAATGCGGCAGCAACCCAATGCACGCCCCACAGCGAATCATCTCCAGCATCAACGAATATGCATGTACCTGCACCACCGCCGCCAGGCGCTGCTGCACCACCTGGTTCCACGCCTGCAACGCGCCCACCTGAGCATCCGGCTGCCATTGCACCAGCATGTAGTCGTCGAGGTCTTCCACACTGTCAGGTCGTGTCGTCAACCGCGAATAACGCTTGGCGATATGCGGCAAGTAATGCAAGCGCGCCAGGGCCTGTGGCGGCTCGGTGGCAAAGCTCGGGCCAGGCACGGGGCCATCGGTGTCCGACAACCACAGCACCACATCCACATCCACCGCTTGCAGCGACAACTGGCTGTCGATGGAGATGATCTCCAGGCGCACGCTGGCATTGCGGCGCAGCAACGCGATCAGGTCACGGCCAAGGATGTCGTGCAGGATCGGTTCGGCCACCGCCAGCCGAATCAACGGCTGCTCCGTGACCGGCAAGCGCCGTTCTTGGGCCAGGGCAATCAATTGGGCCTGCAACTGCTGGCCATCGCGACTGAGCACCAGGCCATTACCCTGGTAGCTGAACAGCGAATGCCGTAAATGTTCTTCCAGTTGTGCCAGGCGCTTGCGCAACAGCGTCGCCTTGATATTCAAGCTGCGCGCCGCCTGCATGAAGCAGCCGCAGCGCGCGCTCACCAGAAAGTAGCGCGCCACCTCCGGGTCGATCTCATGGGCCAGGGCCAGCCAGCTACTGCGTCCCTCGGTGGGGGCGCGATAAGCGGACGGCCCCTGGGGGGCGGACGGTTCTAGCAATGCCATGGGAGACTCCCTGTCTTGTCGGTCTGTGCATCCAATGCGGGTTGACGCGGGTTACTCCAGCACCTTGTTCAACTCGGCGCCGTCGATACTCAGGGTTGCGGTGTTAAGCATGCCTTCGAGGTAGGCCTTGGCGATCTGTTCCTGGCGCTGGGCACGCAGGGCCTGGGTCAGGCGCTCGCGCAGTTCGTCGAGGGTCGCGGTACGCGCCGGTTGCTGGCCGGTGAGCTTGAGCACATGAAACCCCGCCGCGCTCTGCACCACGTCCGACACGGCACCGACCTTGAGGCGCGACACGACATTGCGGACTTCCGGCACCAGCTGTTGCAAAGGCTGCATGCCCGAGTCGCCACCGCGTGCGGCGGAGTCGGTGTCCTGGGAAAACTGCGTGGCCAGGGCGGCGAAATCACCTGGCGCGGTCTGGGCACGACGGCTCAGTTCCTGGGCCTGGCGGCGCACGTTATCGACGGTTTGCGGGTCATTGGTCGCCAGGAAAATCTGGCTCACCCGGTACAATGGCGGCGTCAGCCATTGCGCCTTGCCACTGTCGTAGGCCTGCTGCAACTCCGCCGCGCTGGGGTAATCGGCCGGCACTTGGCTGACCGAGAGCATGTAGTCGCGGAACACGATCTGCTCGGCGGCGGCGCGGGTCTGCTGTTCCACGCCCGGGCGCTGGCGCCAGCCCTGGGCGTCGGCCTGTTCGAGCACCGCCTTTTGCGCCAGGCGTGAACGAATCCAGGTTTCCAACGCGCCACGGTTACCGCGCAACTGCTCACGGGACTCGGCAGGCAGGCTGGCCAGCACGGTTTTCAGTTCCGTCAGGTCGATCTGCTGATTGCCCAGGCGGGCCACCGCTGGGCCGGCCGATACAGGATTGATCACCGGCGCCGGTTGCTGCGCCGCCACCGGGTCACTGCCCGGCCGCAGGCTCAAGCCCACCGCCACCACCAGCAAGGCCAACGCACCCGCGCCGACCATCAAGGTTGGTTTCTTCACAATACCGGCGCCTCGGCTTCAGCCTGCAACTGCGCGGCCTGCTGGCTGTATTCACGCAGGTAAACGATAAATTCCTGCAACAGGCGATCCCACAGTTCCAACTGGCTGCGCAGGTGCGTGGCGCCGACGCCCGCCACCACCACGTCCATTTCCATCAACAAAAACTCGCCCTGCACCGACAACCGCGCAAAGCGTCGCGACGCGTTCCACACCTGCGCCAGACCTTCAGGCAATTCGCCCTGGATGCGCAGCGCACAGCTATAGGTGAAATCCACATAGCTGCCCTGCTCCGCCGCCGGGTTGCCGAAGCGCACCGCAAAACCGATGCCCTGGCTGGCGCTGAGCAATTGCACGATGCCATTTTGTTCGGTCTGATTGACCCGGTAACCGGCTTCCTGCAACAGCTCGGTGAGGCTCTGGGTGGTGACGCTGGTGATCAATTCGCTCATGGTGATTTCTTCCCTGTCGATCAATGATTGGCGGTTGCCTGGGGCGCATCGAAACGGCTCTTGTACAAATCGTCGCCAAAGCCCTGGGCCAGTTCCTCGAACTTGACCCGCGCGCTGCTGGCGAAAGGCTGGCGAATACTCATCACCTCGGCCACGTCGATTTTTTCGTAGGCCGCGAGCAACTGCTGGGCCACGCCGTACATCTGTTGATTCTTGACTGAACATTGCTGCACTTGTGTGTCACGGTCGCTCAGTTGTGCCTGCAAGCGCGCACGCTCGGCCTCTTTGCCCTTGGCCAGCACCAGCAGTTCGTCATAGGCCTTCTTGAACTTGCCGATCTGCTCGTTGCTGGCGGCCACCTGGGCCTGTGCCTGGCTGTGCAGGCTCTGTTGCTGACCGGCCATTTGCTCGGCCACGCCACGGGCCTGGGCGAGTTCGGCGGTCAATTGCTTGATTTGCGCCTGGGCCTGCTTGGCCTGGCTTTCCGCCGCAATCCGCGCGGCGCTGGCCTGGGCCTGTTCGCTTTGCAGGGCCTGCAATTGCTGGGTGGTGCTGCGCAGTTGCGTACGCAGGCGTTCCTCCATGCCTTCAGCCGACGCGCCGGTGGTGACCAGCAGCAGCAACAGCCCGCAGATTCGCGTGTTCATGTGGCATCTCCGTGCGCATCAAAAGCGCGTGTTGAGTTCCAGTTGCATCACATCGACTTCGAACGGCGCGCCATACACTTCGGACGCGCTCAACCAACGCGCACTGGCGTAGATGTTCTTTTCGATGCCGTAGTTGGCGCCAATGAAATAACCCTTGGCGTTGGTGCCGCCCAGGTGGAACGACGAGTCGTTGAAGCCGTCAGGCAGTGCGTCAGGCTGGATGTATTTGTAGCCGGCCAACACGTTCCAATCGCCGCGCTTGCGCATTTCCAGCGCGCTGCCGAGGGTGAACGACACCATCAGCGCATTGCCGCCACTTTCAAACTGGCCCTTGCTGTTGATGTTGTTGACGATCTGGCCTTCGCTGCGCTTGAGCATCTCGCCCTTGTCGTAGGCCAGGTTGTGGATGAAGTTGCCTTGGGTGCGCAGCTTGAAATCGCTGGGCAGCTCGGCATCCCAGGCCAGGTTCAGGTCGAGCACGTCGAACTTGGATGCCAGGCCGACGAACTGCGGTTGCGGGGTCAGGCCCGGAGTGGCCGGATTCGGCGTGATGTCGCGCAGCAGGAACACACTGTTGCCCTTCTGCATGAAGGCCAGGCGCGAGCCGTCGCTGTCGCAGGCCGGCTGGCCGGACCACGGCTGGCAGGCGCCGGAGCGTTTACCTTCGATGTCGTCAAAGTGGTAGTAGGCCACCGCGCCCTTCAGGCTGTTCTCGCGGTTGATCTTCCAGTTGGCGCCGATCTGCCCTCCAAACAGCCACTTGGTCTCGCTGTCTTCCTTGTCGAAGCCGTTGCTGCTGGCCGAGTCGGAGGTGTACTCCACCGGGAACGCACCCAAGGTGCCAAACAAGCCCCACTGGCTGTTCAGGGCGTGGTTGAAATTGGCGGCGATACCGTCGAAGTTCAGGTCGCCCGAATACATCATGTCCGTGGAATAGAACGGGTTGGCGAAACGCCCGGCGGTGAGGGTCACGTCCGGGGTGGCCTTCCAGCTCAGGTAACCCTGGTCGAGCCAGATGTCTTTCTTGCCAAAGCCGCCGCCCAGGGTCTGGGTGGTGGACACCGGGTTGTTGTCAGAGCCGGTGCCCACACGGATGCCGGCCGTCCAGTCGGGTGACAGCACGGCTTTCATGCCCAAACGGGCGCGCAGACGGAACAGGTTTTCGCGGTCCTTGGTGGTGTTGAGCAACGGCGGCAGCTTGGTGTTGGTGTCTTTGTTGGTGTCGTACGGGCCGCTTTCATTGAGCTTGGCGTAGTCGACGATCTCGTTGCTGTTATTGCCCGAGAAGTAACGCGACTCGTCCCGCAGGCGGATATCACCATCAAAGCTGATGCGCGAGACCCAGTCCGGGAAGGTGTTGGGCTGGGCCCAGTTTTCCTGCTTGGCGGTGGCCATGACTTCAGCCTTGACCTGGTCGCGGATCTGATCCTTGACCGCCTGCGGCACGTATTGCACACGCACGTCACCCGGCGCTGCGGCCGGGCCGGCAGCCACCACCGGCGCGGCATTGGCCTGGCGGGCCTGCTGGGCCTCTTTTTCGGCCTGGGCGATCAGGCCGTTGGCGGTGTCCTGGGTCAGCACGCCTTGCTGCACCAACAGGCGGATCAGGTTGATGGTGACGTTTTCCGAGGGTGCGACCGGGGCTGCAGCCGCCTGGCCGACCAGGGTCGCGATGACCATGCCGACCGCCAGGGTCAGTCGATTCACGGGGGAAATCATGTGTACGCAACTCCTGTAAAAAACCGTTGTAAAAGGGTTTGATCAATCCGGGCGCCGACCTTTCAGGGACAGGCGCATGGGCAGCGTCAGCGACGCCGGCGGTTTCTGTGTGGCACGCAGTGCCTGGATCAAGGCGAGCATCTGCGCGTCGGTCTCGGCATCCCCGCTGGACTTGGCCACCAAAGCTTTGGTGACCTGGCCCTCGGCGCCCAACCACAGGTCTACCTGTATCGAGAACGCCTTCTTGCGCAGCTCAGGGTCTTCGCGCATCAGCCGCTGATAGGTGCCGGCCAGGTACTGCTTGTAGGTGCCCGTCCCCAACCCACCGCCGCCACTGCCGGCCATGCCGCCGCCCTTGCCGGCGCCGATGTTGAAACCGTCATTGCCGGACTGCGCGTCGCCATCGATCTGCATCGGGTTGGCCAAGTCTTCGTTAGGCGAAGGCGGCGCTTCCTCGGCCGGCTTGACCTCCTCGGGTTCGGGGCTTGGCACCGGTTCCGGGATTTTTTCTTCGACCTGGGGCTCAGGTTCCTTGGGCTTTTCCGGCGGTGGTGGCGGTGGCGGCGGCAACGGGATAATCGTCGGCACCTTCGGTGCTTCGCGGCGCACGCCACTCATGTCGTTGGCCCATTGCCACAAGCACCAGGCGGCCACGGCGCCCAGCAACAGGCCGGCACCCCACTTCAATGGGCGCAACGGCGGCTTCTTTTTCACGGGCAAGGGAGCAATCGGGATCTGTGCAGTCATGACTCAGCCCTGGCTCGGTTTGCCGGTAACCAACCCGACCTGGGACAGTTCCAGCCGACGCAGCAGGTCGAGCACTTCGATCACCTTTTGGTACTGCACCATCGCATCGCCACGCACGATCACCGGGAAGTCCGGGTTCAGCGCTTTCTCGATGCGCAGGCGTTCTTCCAGCTCACCGAGGGTCACCGGGTAGGCGTCGAGGAACACCTGGCCACCGTCGTTCACGGAGATGGCCTTGGTCTTGGCCTCCGACAACGACACCGAGGCGCTGGCCTTGGGCAAGTGAATCTGGATGCCCGAGACCTGGGCGGTGGCGGTGAGGATAAACATCACCAGCACCACCATCAGCACGTCCACCAGGGGCGTGATGTTGATGCTGTCGACGGCAGCGTCATCGTCATCGTCGTGGGAGGTATTTACAGAAGCCATCGCGATTCTCCTCAGGCCGGAACCGGCGCGTGATGGTCACGACGGTGCGCCGCTTCACTGTGCTGGCTCTCGCCATGCATCTCCGCCAGGCGGGTGATGAACTCGTCGACAAACACACGCATGTCCGCGCTGACTTCCTTGTTCCGCGTGATCAAGCGGTTATAGCCAAACAGCGCCGGGATCGCGACAAACAGGCCCATGGCCGTGGCCAGCAAGGCCGCCGCCATACCGGGAGCAATCGCGTTGATGTTCACGTCACCGGCCATCGCCGTGCCGAGGAACACCACCATGATCCCCAGCACCGTGCCGAGCAGGCCGATATAAGGGCCGCCGGCGATGGCGTTGGACAGGGTCGAGAGCTTGGAGCTGAGCGCCTGGTTTTCGCGGGTGCGCACGCCGTCCATCGAGCAGCGGATGGCTTCGATGGTCGCGGCCGACACCGACGAGGTGTCAGCGCCCTGGGCACGCCGGGTGCGGATCTCCTTGACCGCCACCAGGTACAGGCGCCACAGCGAAGAATGGGCCAGGCGCTCACCCAGTTGGGCGTCGTCGGCGTACATCTCCAGTCGCGTGCCAATCTGCGCGAAATGCTCGCGGAACACTTCGTTGGCGCTGCTCACGCGGCTGACCTGGCGGTTCTTGCGCAGCATGATGACCCACGACTGGAACATCATCGCCACCAGCACCAGGATGATCACCCAGGCATCCACCGGCACCGCGTTGAGCAAGAAGCCCAGGCTGCCGAAACCAAAGCCGGACTGCTCTTCATCCACGCCATAGGCCACCAGTTTCGACTCCGCGCCCTGGGCGTTGGCATCGGCCAGCAACAGTGCCGCCGGACGCGCGACCTTGGACAAGCGCAGCTCATCGATGGCCCCGGCGAATGGTAGGTGGGTGGTGCCCGCTTCCGGCAGATCGGCACCAATGGCCAGTTGGGAGTTGAACGCCGGCAAGGCAACGGCCAGGATGGCGGTTTCACGGCCATTCACATACAGCGTGACCTTGTCACCCTCGGCGGTGAACGCCAGGTGCTGCCATTGGCCGGGGTTCAGCGGTTGGCTCGACACGGCGCGCTGGCCATCGATATCCACGAACGGCATGCCCTGGTTCAAGCCCAGCAACAGGCTATGGGGGCCATCGCGGCGGGCAAGCACGACTTGCTCACCGCTGGCCTGGTCCAGGCGCAGCCAGGCGCTGAAGGTAAACGCGCCACCCGCAGCGTGTTGCAGCGAAGGGCTGGCCGGCAACATCAAGGCTTGGCCGCTGAACTGCAAGGCACGGCCGATCACACCGTCGATGCTCGCACCGGTGGCGTTCAACGCGGTGTTGGCGTAGGCCGTGGTGTCGCGGGCCGGTGTGCCATTGGCCCCGTCAAAATGGTAGAGCGCGGTGTAGTTCGGGTCGAACGTCAGTTGGCCGTTGGCGGTGGCCGGGGCCTTCTGGTTGCCGTAGTACATCCACAGGTCCTGGCGCTGGCCGCCTTCGACCTTGGGCACATCGACCCAGATCAGTGCCATGCCCATCAACGGGTCGAAGCTCTCGATCTGGTGGTTGAACACGGTTTTGTCATCGGCGCTCACAAAGCGCAGGTCGGCGCCGTCATCCTTGACCCCGTCAAAGGTGAAGTTGCCGGTGTGCAAGCGCACCAGCAGCGCGGTGCGGCCCAGGGCCTGGTTGATCGCGGCGCCTTGGGCGGTGGTGTCCACCGAAATCTGTTTGCGGTAGTGCCAGTCGTCCTGCCACCAGGCATGGGCGGTGGCCGGGAGCGTGAAGCCCAGGCAGATCAACAGGCTCAGGAATAGGCGTTGCATGGGTGAAGTCTCCGGAAGAAAAAGTCAGAAAGTCGCCTGCACACTGAAGTGCAGTCGCGAGTCCTGTTTCTGGGTGTTCGGTCCATCGAGCAGCGGGTAGCCCCAATCCAGGCTGCCGGACAACCATTTGCTCAAACTGGCGCGGGTGCCCAGGCCGACACTCGCCAGGCTGTATTCGTCTTCTTGCTCAGGCAGCGGGTCGTGCAGGCGCATGCGCGCGCCTTCGGCGAACGCGTAGAAGCGCCACTCCTGCACATAACTGCCGAGGAACTTGGCCAGGGACGGCGTGCGCAGTTCCTGAGAGAGCAAGTACCCCTCATCCCCGGTACGCTCCGCCGCCAGATAACCGCGCACCGACGTAGCGCCGCCGGCGGAATACTGCTCGTTGGACACCAGCGGCCCCGACGCCAGCTGGAAGCCGCCCTTGGTTGCCGACTGCCAGTCGTTGGCGAAGGTATAGGTGTAATTCAGGTCGCCCTTGAGCACGGCAAAACTGGCGCTGGCCTTGTAGCGTTTGTATTCGAACTCTTCGGCATCGCTGCCGTAGCCGAAGAAGGCGCGAGTGCCCACTACCAGGTTCAAGCCCAGGCCCAACTGCGATTGTTCGGTGTAGCGAAAGCCGTTGTAGCCCAAGGTGAACGGTGCGTATTTGAGCGGCACCTGGTCGCTGCTGGAGCCGAACTTCATCTGTTCGTCGAAGTCCTTGAAGTCCACGCCAAACGAGAACGAGTTGGCCCAGTTGCCCGCCGCCGGCAGGTTGTAGATGGCCGACACGCCGTAGGAATGGCCCTTGCCCAGCACGTTGCTGCCGCCGATGGTGGCGATGTTGCTGTCGGACTGGTAACCGGAGAACTGCAAGGTCCAGCGCTCGTTGAGCGGGGCGCTGTAGGACCCCGACCAGACCTTGGCGTTCTCGGTGTCCTGGGGCGCGGTGAAGTAGGTCAGGGAAATGCTGTGGCCCAGTTGCCAGAGGTTGTCGTACCCCAGGGTCGCCACCGAGCGCAGTTTCTCGGTGTCGGCGCTGTAGTCGTTGTTCATGCCGATACTGGCGTGCCATGGGTTCTGGTCTTCCACCTGCAAATCCACATCCATGGTGCCGGGGCGTTGGCCCTCGCGCACCAGCGGCGTGACCTGGCGCCCAGCGCCGCGATTGAGGCCGGCCAACTGGGTTTGCACCGTGGCGAAGTCGGGCACTGCGCCCTCCTCCAGGGCCGGCACCTGCTCGCGGATTTCCACTGGCGAATAGTGCTTGGCACCGACCACGCGCACCCGGCCGACCTTGGTCTCGCTGACCTGCAGGTAGACGATACCGTCATCGACCTTCTGCTCCGGCAACTCGACAAACACCGACTGGTAG
Organism: Pseudomonas sp. NS1(2017); assembly: GCF_002269425.1. NCBI lineage: Bacteria > Pseudomonadati > Pseudomonadota > Gammaproteobacteria > Pseudomonadales > Pseudomonadaceae > Pseudomonas > Pseudomonas sp. NS1(2017). The sequence continues at coordinate 4,100,205 of NZ_CP022960.1, read as the reverse complement.
CCCCGCGACTGGTAGATCTTCTGCAACGCATCGCGCGCGCCTTCGATATCGCCCAAGGTCTTTTGCGGCCCCAGGAACGGATACACCGCCTCCTCGATCGTCGCCGCATCCAGCACCGTATTGCCGCGCACGAAGTACTCGTTGACGTCGACCTTGCGCGCGCCCTCTTCCTCCTCGGCCAACAGCGGTTGCGCCAGGCTCCCCAGCGTCACGCAACACAGCGCCAACGTTAATTTGAACAGATGCTCCACACCGCCCCCTGACTGTCTGATTTTGTGCGCCGTCGCCGGATGCCCGGCGTGCGGCCGGCTCAATTGCTGGTGATCGAGGTGCTGCCGTGGCGTGCCAGCCAGGTGTGCAACAGGGCGAAGTTCAACGAGAACTCCGGCATGTGCAGCAAGGCGCCACAAAACACGTCACCGATGATTTTCTGGATGAGTTGCACCGCACGCGGGTTGTTGAGCAGCGTGGCGATGTCGCGGGTCAGTACGTGAATGCTCCAGACCTTTTGGTTGAGGTCCAGGCCGACGAACCAGCGGAACAGCAGGTTGTAGTTCAGCTGTTCGTGCAGTTGCTGTTCGCTGGGCACCGAGTACAGCAGTTGCAGCAGCAGGATCTGCAGCACGGTGTGCGGGGCGATCGACATCGCGGGTTCGGCGGTGAGCCAGTCGCGATGCTGGTCGAGCACTTCGTCGATCTGTGGGCGCAGCAGTACCAGGGAGTGGCCTGCCGGGATGTAGCTGGAGACTTCCTTGCGCGCACCTTGCCAGTCTTCCTGGGAGACGATCCAGACCCAGGGTGCGCCGTAGCGATAGACCGACACCGGCTTTTTGCGCGCCGCTTCGACGATCTTTGACAGGCGCTGGTCGAGCTCCTGCATGCCGACTTTCGAGTAACGTTCCATAGTTCCCATCGCCCCACTCCTGGCATCCTGCTTGCGGCTGAAAAGCCCAACGTTCTGGTGGGCTCAAGCGCGTTACACAGAGGAGACGGGAGTGGCTGGGGACTACCGAACTTTTGTCATGAAAGCTTCATTTTGGATTGGGTGGGGGGCAATTTCTGGTCGGGTACATATCCGTTTCTTCGGTAACGGCTACTTAGGGTTCCGCCCTTACGGCGGCTCACTTTTGAAAAGCCCAAAAGTAAGCAAAAGGCTCTTGCCCCAACACTCGGCACCTCGCCTAGGCTCGGTGTGCCCGTAATCCGACAGTGATT
>NZ_CP022960.1:4086839-4098890 GCF_002269425.1 Pseudomonas sp. NS1(2017) | reverse complement strand
CTACTACAATCCGGATATTGGTCGCTACCTGACACCGGACCCGGTGAAGCTGGCGGGGGGTATCAACGCGTACCAGTACGTAACCAATCCGACCGCGTGGGTAGATCCGCTAGGACTGAGCTGTAAGGTTGGAAATTGCCCTGGTGGCATACTAGATGCACATGAAAATGCAGGCGGGCACTTGATTCGAAAGCATGTTGCGCAGACGGAAGCACAACTGATTGCAAGGCTCAATCTGGAACCGCATATTCCCGCAGCATCAACCTTCAAAAATCTAGAAGAAGCAGAAGCCATTGTGTCTGGGAGCTTGAACAATCACCGAAACGAAATTGTAGAGTTTTTAGAAGGAGATAAGGATAAACATATAATCAACGACCGTTCTAGGCAGCCTGTTGGCGTGAGTATTATTAGAGGCACTGAAACGCCTGAGCTTGTTTACAATTTCATTCTAGTTCTGAAGAGAAGACCCAACATGCCAGATGGCTATCTATTACTGACGGGATACCCGGAAAAATGAAAATTCCATTGACAGAGCTGCAGCAATTTTTCGGCGCTTACTTTAATCAGGACTGGACAATAGAACATTCGACAGCCGACGAAGTGATAGACGCCTTCCTGCTTGATTCTTCAAGAGCCACAATAACAATTGTAAAAAAAGAAATACTAGAATTGATAAATGACTATATAGACGAGCCTACCCTTCAAAAGAATTTACTGCACAAGCAACATTGTTATTACTACTACCCCAGTCAATGGGCTTCAGGATTATCCTGGCTGAATCACATTATCGTGAAATTCGATAATTACTTAGTTAAACAAGAAAAACCTGTTTGAAACGTCCCCCTGTGTCGAGCGAGCTTGCTCGCGTTGGGCAATCAGCACTGTCTGTTCTGAGGCTGCTCCGCAGCCCAGCGCAGGGCAAGCCTGCTCACCACAATGATCGTATTCACCCGCTAATCAGCGAACTCACCACCCTTCTTTGAGCATCCTCAACTCCAAATGCTGCAACAACATAATGGTCTTCCCATCCACAATCTCCCCACTCTGCACCATCCCCAGCGCCTCTTCAAACCCCAACTCCAGCACCTCGATATCCTCACCCTCTTCTTCCAGGCCGCCACCGCTCCCCACCCGATCCCCCGGCTGATACTCACCCATGAAAAAGTGAATCCGCTCCGTCACCGACCCCGGGCTCATGAACGCCGCATAGATCTTCTCCACATGCCCCACGCGATACCCGGTTTCTTCTTCCGCTTCCAGGCGAATACGTTCTTCAGGGCTGGCGTTGTCGAGCAACCCGGCCGCTGCTTCGATCAGGTAGCCGGGGTAGTCATTGACGAACGTCGGCATGCGAAACTGGCGAATCAGCAACACCGTGCGCTGCTCGCGGTTGTACAGCAGGATGGTCGCGCCATTGCCGCGGTCGTATACCTCGCGGGTCTGGGCTTGCCAGCTGCCGTCGCGGCGGCGCAGGTCGAAGCTGTATTTTTTCAGCAGGTACCAGTTTTCCGAGAGGGTCTCTTCGGCGGTGATGCGAACGGGGCTGTTGTCCATGCTCGGGCTTCTCAAGAAAGAGGTTGGGCTTGTTTGATGCTGTTCCAGGCAGCGGCGACTGCTTCGGCACTGCCCGCCTTGATCCGTGCGAGGTTGCGCGGGTAATCCACCCCTGGATTTTCGGAAAAGCGCGTGGCCGTGAATTGGCCGTTGCTGGCGCGCAGGATATAACCCGTGTCCTCGCACTGCGAGGAGGCGAGAAACAGCACGCCCGGCGTCACCCAGTCGGGCTTGAGTTCGTCCGGTTCTCCGGTCACGCCCCACATGCGCGTCTTGGCGACCGGTGAGATTGCATTGACCTTGATCCCGGCCTCAGCCCCTTCGTGGCTCAACGCGTTCATGATCCCCAGTTGCGCCATCTTGCCCGCGCTGTAGGCCACCAGGCCAGTCTGCTCATACTGTGCGTACATGGCGCGGTCGGAGGTGGTGAGGATGATGCGCGGTGCAGATGAGCGCAGCAGGTGCGGCCAGGCGTGCTTGCACAGCCAGAGCGGTGCGTAGAGGTTGATGTCCATGGCGCGTTGCAGGAACGCGGCATCAAGGTCGGCAATGTTCTGGTAACCGACCCAGCCGGCGTTGTGGATCAGGATGTCGAGTTGGCCGAAGGCCTCGATGGCGTAGGTGATCAGGTGCTCGCAGCCCGCGTTCGTGGACAGGTCACCGCCGTGGCCGATCACGCTCAAACCTTCGGCCTGCAAGGCTTCTACCGCGGCCTGGACCACCGAGGCATCGCTGCCCGCGCCGGCATTGTCGGCACCGATATCGCTGATCACCACCCGTGCGCCGCCCTGGGCCAACGCCCGTGCGTAACTGAGACCCAACCCGCGTGCACCGCCGGTGACGACTGCAGTTTTGCCTGTGAAATCCATGTGCTTGCTCTCCTGTTCGGGCCGCCCACCCTAACAACCTCGGCGCGCCTTGTTCAATGCTGTAATACTTTGCAAGCAATCCCCGTTGACGGCTGTCGAATTAATTCCTGCCTGGTTGGGCCATCTGGTAAAACCCCAGCTTCACCTTTTTCCTGGAACCTTCATGTCCTCTCGTTTCCTCTCGCGCCTGAGCCTGCGCTGGTTTCCCATGGTGTGCATGGCGTTGTTGATCGTCGGCCTGCCGGTGGGCTGCGCGGTGCTGCAACACAAGGAGCGCGAACTCGTGTTTCGCATCGAGCCGGGCACAGCCAGCTGGTACAGTGGCTTGCCGAAAGCGGTGCAGGAGTTCGAACTCAAGCCGGCCAGTTTCAAAGCGGGTCAGAATATCCATGGCTGGTGGTACCCGGCGGACAAGAAAGACGCGCCCGCCATCCTCTACCTGCATGGCGTGCGCTGGAACCTGACCGGGCAACTGTTTCGCATCGAGCAACTGCATGCCCTGGGTTATTCGGTACTGGCCATCGACTACCGTGGCTTCGGCCAGAGCCACGGCGAACTGCCGTCGGAAACCACCGTGTATGAAGACGCGCGCATCGCCTGGGAGCGTTTCCAGGTGCTGCAACCGGACCCGAACAAACGCCTGATCTACGGGCACTCCCTGGGGGGCGCAGTGGCCATCGACCTGGCTGCCGAATTGGGCAAGCAGACACCGCTGCCAGTGCGCGGGCTGGTGATCGAATCCACCTTCACGTCGCTGGCGGATGTGGCCACGGCCGTGGCGAATACCTCGTTGCCGGTGCGCTGGCTGCTGTCGCAGAAGTTCGATTCCATCGACAAGATTGCCGATATCCATATGCCGCTGCTGGTGGTGCATGGCCTGGATGATCGCTACGTGCCGCCGCGTTTCAGCCAGCAATTGTTTGAAGCCGCCCAGGAACCCAAGCGGCTGTTACTGGTGCCCGGTGCCAGTCATAACAACAGCATGAGCCTGGCCGGTCGCAGTTATGGCCAGGCGCTGGACAAACTGATGCAAGCGAAGATGCCGGCGCAGCTTGTCACACACTCCACAGGTCGTAGCGGCGACTCGTAAAAGCGTATTTCGGCACTGGGTTCGCGCTTGCGTGTCAAGCGCAAACCCTGCCCATGCTGGGCCAAAACAGAAGTTGATCAAATAATAACCTCTGCCGAAATCGCCAACCCTGCCGGGGCTTCGCAAAGTTATCCACAGAGATACCCACGGTTTTCGTGGACAACTCTTTTTATTTTTTTACGTTTTTTTTGCTCAGGAAACGCTTTCAGGAAATGTACCCGGTAACAAAATCTCGCGATTCACATCGCGTATATCGTTATACCCACACAAGGCCATCGATACGTCCAACTCACGGGCGATGATCTCAAGCGCCTTGGTCACACCCGCTTCGCCCATCGCGCCCAGACCATACAAATGCGGGCGGCCGATCATGGTGCCTTTGGCGCCCAATGCCATCGCTTTGAGCACGTCCTGGCCGGAGCGAATGCCACCGTCGAGCCATACTTCAATGCGCTCGCCCACCGCTTCGACAATCGCCGGCAACTGACTGATGCTCGAAGGCGCACCGTCCAGTTGACGACCACCGTGGTTGCTCACCACCAGTGCGTCGGCACCGGCATTCGCGGCCAGGCGAGCATCCTCCACATCGAGGATACCCTTGATGATCAACTTGCCGCCCCAGCGCTGCTTGATCCACTCCACATCGTCCCAGCTCAGGCGCGGATCGAACTGCTGGGCGGTCCAGGAAGACAGCGAACTCATGTCTGCCACGCCTTTCACGTGCCCGACGATGTTGCCGAAACCCCTACGCTTGGTGCCGAGCATGCCCATCACCCAGCGCGGCTTGGTGGCCATGTTGAGGATATTCGGCAAAGTCAGTTTCGGCGGCGCCGACAGGCCATTGATCAAATCCTTGTGGCGCTGACCGAGGATCTGCAGGTCGAGGGTCAGCACCAGCGCATCCACGCCGGCAGCCTTGGCGCGCTCGATCAACTGTTCGATAAAGGCGCGGTCGCGCATCACATAGAGCTGGAACCAGAACGGCTGGCCGACGTGCTCGGCGATGTCTTCCAGGGAGCAGATGCTCATGGTCGACAAGGTGTAGCGCAGGCCAAATGCAGCAGCGGCGCGCGCGGTCAGAATCTCGCCATCGGCGTGCTGCATACCGGCCAATCCGGTAGGTGCCAGTGCCACCGGCATGGCCATCTCCTGGCCGATCATCGTGGCGCGGATCGAACGTTGATCAATATTGCGCGCCACCCGCTGGCGGAACTTGATGCTGGCAAAATCGCTTTCATTCGCCCGGTAAGTGCTTTCAGTCCAGGAGCCGGAGTCAGCGTAGTCGTAGAACATCCGTGGGACACGTTTTTGCGCGAGCTTGCGTAAATCTTCGATGGTTGTGATCAACGACATCTAGGTCACCTCTCCCTGAACTGAATGCTGAGAGTAACCGCCCATCGGCTGCGCAACCAGCCATTGCGTTTAGATAACCGCACGGCTAATCTCGCACAAACCCGCAAAATAGCGCACAAACATGCAAAACACTCATCAAGACATCGACCTGCCTTCTTTGCGCAAACAAAAGATCCTGCTGTTGCTGGAGCGCGACGGTAAAGTCACCGCCTCGGAACTGGTGGAACACTTTGCCGTGTCCCAGGACACCATCCGCCGCGACCTCGGCGAACTCGCCGCCGCCGGCCTGTTGCAACGTGTACACGGTGGCGCCCTGCCCCGGCCCAAAGACACCGGCAAAGACTTCTTTACACGCGTGGGTGAAACCAACGAGGCCAAGCGTCACCTTGCGCGGCGGGCTGCCGACCGTGTGGAGGATGGGCAAATTGTGCTGTTCGACTCCGGTTCCACCACGCTGCAGATTGCCCAATCATTGCCGCGCTCAATCCGCCTCACGGTGGTCACGACATCCCCCATGATCGCCATCGCCCTGGCCGACCATCCCGATGTAAAAGTCATCCTCACCGGCGGCCAGCTCAACCCGGCGACGCTGTCCACCAGCGGCCATGAAACCGTGCGCATGATCCAGAGCATCAAGGCCGATGTGCTGTTCACCGGCGTATGTGCGATGCATCCACAAGTGGGCATCAGCTCGCTGCATTTTGATGAAGTGGCGGTCAAGCAGGCCTTGCTCGACAGTGCGTCCCATGTGGTCGCTGTGACCATGGCGGACAAGCTCGGCGCAGTGGAGCCCTTTGTCGTGGCGCCGTGCAGCCGGATTCATACGCTGATTACGGAGTGGCATGTGCCGAGCGTGGAAACGTATGAGCAGTTGGGATTGGAAGTGTTGCGGGTAGAGGTTTGATGCAAACAGGCGCCCCGCGAGGCGCCTTTCAATTCAGTTTCTGCGATGCGCCGGCATCTCGCGCTTGGGCCCGAACATCGCCCAGGCAATCAAGCCGAACAGCGGTACAAAAATCAGGATCACCAGCCACAACCCTTTGCTCTCCCAGCCCCCTGTGCTGCGCAATACGGTATTGATCGCCCACAATTCCAACAGCAGCAGAATCACCGCCAAGCCGATCCAGATATATTGAATTTCCATGCTTCACCTCCTAGGTCGTATGCATTAGGTCAAGCATCGGCCTTGAGGGTTCATTAAAATTGCTGGAAGGGCCGAACGGGTCCATGTTTCAACCGATCAAGTGCTTAACGAACAAGCAGGCTGAAACATGATTTAAATATGTCCCCCAGAAATTCACCCCGGCAACGGAATCACCCTCAACGCCCTGACCGACTTATAGGAAAAGCTCGAATAAATCTCCTTGACGCAAGGCAACGTCTGCAGCACCTCACGCGCAAATTCCCCAAACGACTCCAGATCCTTCGCCACCACTTCCAACAAAAAATCATACCGCCCCGACACGTTATGACACGCCACAATCTCCGGAATCTCTAACAATCGCTGTTCAAACGCCCGAGCAATTTCCTGGGTGTGGCTCTCCATCATGATGCTGACAAACGCCGTCACCCCATACCCCAGTGCCTTGGGCGAAAGAATCGCTTGATACCCGCTGATCACCCCACTCTCTTCGAGGTTGCGCACTCGCCGCCAGCACGGCGAGGTGGTCAGGGATACGCGGTCGGCCAATTCGGCCACCGTGAGACGGGCGTTGCCTTGCAATGCGTTTAAAAGGGCTTTGTCGGTACGATCGAGACTGACAGGCATAACGTGCCTCTATTCTTTATTTTTATGAGGTTTTCATCCCAGGACGCGGGAATTAGCAGCAAATATTGCAAAGTTCATCTCTGGTTATGAGCATAGCATTGTAGGAAATAAGGAGCGTCCGACATGAACAATAAACACAATGCATTCGGCTTTTCCACCCGCGCCATCCACCACGGCTATGACCCAAAAGACCATCACGGTGCGCTCGTTCCGCCCATTTACCTGTCAGCCACCTTTGCTTTCCCAACCGCCGAATATGGCGCCGCCTGTTTTGCCGGTGAAGCGAGCGGCCACTTCTATACGCGCATTTCCAACCCGACCCTGGCGCTGCTGGAATCACGCATGGCGACTCTGGAAAACGGCGAAGCCGCAGTGGCGTTCAGTTCCGGCATGGGCGCGATCGCCGCGACGTTCTGGACCCTGCTGCGCCCTGGCGATGAAGTGATCGTCAGCCAGACCCTGTACGGCTGCACCTTTGCCCTGCTGCACCATGGCATCGGTGAGTTCGGTATCAAGGTGCGGCATGTCGACCTGACTGACCTGGCTGCCCTGCAAGCCGCACTCAGCCCCGCCACCCGCATGATCTACTGCGAGACCCCGGCCAACCCCAACCTGCGGCTGGTGGATATCGCTGCCGTGGCCGCCCTCGCCCACCAGCAGCCGAACGTCACACTGGTGGTCGACAACACCTACTGCACGCCCTACCTGCAACGCCCCCTCGACCTGGGCGCCGATGTGGTGGTGCATTCGGCCACCAAGTACCTCAGCGGCCACGGCGATATCACCGCGGGCATCGCCGTGAGCAGCCAGGCCCTGGCCCAGCGCATTCGCCTGCAAGGCCTCAAGGACCTGACCGGCGCGGTGATGTCGCCCCAGGACGCTTCGCTGTTGATGCGCGGCCTCAAGACCCTGGCTCTGCGCATGGACCGTCATTGCAGCAACGCCCAGGCCGTAGCCGAAGCCTTGCAGGCACATCCGGCCGTGCAGTCGGTGACGTACCCAGGATTGCGTTCTTTCCCGCAATACGAACTGGCGACACAGCAGATGAAACTACCTGGTGGCATGATTGCCTTCGAGCTCAAAGGCGGCATTGAAACCGGCCGGCGCTTCATGAATGCGCTCAAACTGTTCACCCGTGCGGTCAGCCTGGGTGACGCGGAGTCACTGGCCCAGCATCCGGCAAGCATGACCCATTCCACCTACACCCCGCAGGAGCGTGCGGCGCACGGTATCAGCGAAGGGTTGGTGCGCTTGTCGGTAGGGCTTGAGGACGTGGCCGACCTGCTGGCGGACGTGCAGCAGGCACTCGCCAAGTGCACCCGTACCCTCACGCGTCCTTCTAAGCTTGTGAGTTTTTAATCCGATTTTTTAAGATTGGATCCCCTTCCCGTCGCCAGGCTGTACTAGCATAGGTTCCGGCGGGAAGGACTATCACGGTAGGTTATTCGTTGGCTTGCACCTTAATCCCCGCTGCTCTAAGGCCGAATACCTGCACGCCTCATGGACGAAATGATGAACTCACAGCTGTTCCCTCATATTGGCAAAGTCATCGCCAGCACCGGCAGCCGCCATTTCCCACGCATGCTGCATGACCTGATCCTCACCCAACTGGCAGTGGATGCCACTCATATCACACAATTGCAGGTCAGCGCCGACGGGCACACCCGCCGCAAGATCAGCCCGGTCTACACCGATTCGGTGGAGGCGTTGGGCGACGAACAACCGGCCGCACAATTGCACCTCACCCGCCGCAAGGATGACGTGCGCTACGTCTTGTCGGTGTATCGCTCGCACCAGTCCGAAAGCTTTTCGCCCCAGGAACGCAGCATGTTGCAGGACTTCTCGACCTTGTTGCTGCCCATGGTGGAAAAGCACATCGTCGCGATCCAACCGTGCCGCCAGGACAGCGACGCGGCGGTGCCGGAAAACCAAGGTATCGAAACCCTGCGCAGGCGCATTCAAGAACGACTGGTGCAGTCAGGGTTGACCTTGTCCAACCGTGAGCTTGAAGTGTGCGTGGGCCTGCTCGCAGGGCGGACTGCGCCGGAGTTGGCGGAGCAGTTGGCGTTGAAGGTCAACACCATCGAGAGCTACCTGAAGCGCGCGTCGATCAAACTGGGGATCAGCGGGCGGCATTCGTTGTTGCGATGGATGTATGCCACTGAGGACACGCTCTCGTAAAAACCTGTAGGAGCCGGCTTGCCGGCTCTTACTGGGAGTCGCTCAATCTCTGGCAAGCGCCTCGATCGGGTCCAGCCGCGCCGCATTCCTGGCCGGCACAAAGCCAAACACAATGCCGATCAACGTCGAACAGGCAAACGCCGTGATGATCGAGCCCAGGGAAAACACCATCTCCCATTCCTTCACAAACAACGAAAACAGAAAGCCCAGGGCATAGGACAGCGAGATCCCGATCAGCCCGCCGATCAAACACACCATCACCGCCTCCACCAGGAACTGCTGGCGGATATCCGACTGCCGCGCCCCTACCGCCATGCGAATGCCGATCTCACGGGTGCGCTCGGTGACAGACACCAGCATGATATTCATCACGCCAATGCCCCCCACCAGCAACGAAATCACCGCGATCAACGACAGCAGCAACGCCAGGGAGCGGCTGGTTTTCTGCACGGTCTGCATGATGCTGTCGAGGTTGTTGGTGAAGAAGTCCTTGGTGCCGTGGCGTTGCAGCATGAGTTTGTTGACGTTGTCTTCGACCACCTTGCTCGGCTGGCCATCCTTGATGCGCACGGTGATGCTGTCCAGATGGCGCTGCCCCAGCAAGCGCCCTGCCGCTGTTTCATAGGGCACCCACACGTTCAGCGCCTTGCTGGCAGCGAACATGTTCTTGTTGTCAGCGGTGACCCCAATCACGGTACACGGCAGGTTACCCACCAGGATCACCTGGCCCAGCGGGTCGACGTTCGGGCCGAACAGTCGGTGACGCGTGTTGTGGTCGATCACTACCACCTGGGCCTGGCGCCGTGCGTCACTTTCGCTGAAGGCGATACCGGCTTCGAGCTTGAGTCCCTTCACCTTGAAGTAGCGGTCGCTCACCCCATTGACCTGCGCATCCAGGTCGATATTGCCAAAGCGCAGCAACAGATTGCGGCCCACCACCGGCGTGGCACTGTCGACGTAATACAGCTGGTTCAACGCGTCCACATCCGAAGGCATCAAGGTCTCGATGGCCGAGGCGCGGCTATCGCCAAAACTGGTGCCGGAAAAAATGTCGATGGTGTTGCTGCCGATCGCCTGAATGTCCTTGAGCACATAGCGCTTGGCGCCTTCACCGATGGCCGAGATCGACACCACGGAAGTAATGCCGATAACGATACCGAGCATGGTCAACAACGTGCGCATGCGGTGAGACACCAGCGCGACCCAGGCCATGTTGAAGGCCTCCTTGAACAACCCCAGGCTCGCCACCAAACGCCGGGCACCACTGCGTTTTGGCTCGATGGGCGTTTCGCTGGGCAACTCCAGGCCAGCACGCTCATTGGCCTTGTCGCTGACAATCTCGCCATCGCTCACCTCGACGATGCGCTGCGCATTCGCCGCGACCTTGGGGTCATGGGTGACGATAATCACCGTGTGCCCCGCCGCGTGCAGCTCGGCGAGGATGCGCATCACCTCTTTGCCGCTGTGGGTGTCGAGGGCGCCGGTGGGTTCGTCGGCGAGGATCACTTCGCCGCCGTTCATCAAGGCGCGGGCGATACTCACCCGTTGCTGCTGGCCACCGGAGAGCTGGCTGGGGCGATGGGTGGTGTGACCGGACAAGCCGAGCCGCGCGAGCAACTCCCGTGCGCGGCTGTGGCGCTGGGTTTCCGGCGTACCGGCGTAGATCGCTGGCATTTCCACGTTGTGCAAGGCACTCAGGTGCGCCAGCAAATGGTAGCGCTGGAAGATAAAACCGAAGTAATCGCGGCGCAGTTCAGCCAACTGCTCATCACCCAGGGAGCGGGTTTCGATGCCGTTGATTTTGTAGCTGCCGGCCGTGGCGTAATCCAGGCCGCCGAGGATGTTCATCAGGGTGGATTTCCCCGAGCCTGAGGCGCCGATGATCGCGACCATTTCCCCGGCATGGATCGTCAGGTCGATGCCCTTGAGCGCGATGAATTCACGCTCGCCGGCCATGAAGCTACGGGTGATGCCCTTGAGTTCCAGCAGTGGCTGAGTCATCCGTCAGTTCCCCGCCACAGCGGGCGTGGCATCGCCGATCACCACTTTGTCGCCTTCGGCCAGGCCTTCGAGGATCTGCACCTTGACGTTGTTGTTGATCCCGGTCTTCACCTCCCGCGACACTGCCTTGCCTTTCGCGTCCAGCACCCGCAACGAGTAACTGCCGTCGTTGTTGCGCGCCCCCAGCGCCGCCACCGGCACCATCAGTGCGGCCTCGGCGGTGTCGAGCACGATACGTACCTGGGCGGTCATGGCGATGCGCAGACGGTGGTCGGGGTTAGGCACATCGAACAACGCGTTGTAGAACACTGCGGTGTTCTGCTTCGGCGTGCCGGCGGTCTGGGTTTCCAGGAAATTCTGTGGCGCCGGTTCCGTGCCGCGCAGCTTGGCGTAGTAACGCTTGTCGGCCTCGCCGAGGATGGTGAAGTACACCTGCTGGCCGGGGCTGATGTGAATCACATCCGCCTCGGAGACCTGGGCCTTGACGGTCATGGTGTCGAGGTCCGCCAGTTTGAGCAGCACCGGCGCCAGTTGGTTGGCGATTACGGTCTGGCCTTCCTGGGTGACGATGCCCACCACATCGCCGTCGATGGGCGCGACGATGCGGGTGTAGGCCAGGTTGACCTTGGCGGTGTCGATCTGGATGTGGGCGCTTTTTATCTGCGCGTCCAGGGACAGCAAGTTGGCCTGTTGCACCTGGAAGGTGGATTCGGCGTCTTCGAAGTCCTGGCGGGAGACTGACTCGTCAATCTGCAGGCCTTTGTAGCGTTCGTATACGGACTTGGCCTGCTTGAGCTGCGCCGCTGTGGCGCGGCGTTGGGCCTGGAGGTTTTCTTCGTCGACCTGGGCTTTGCGCAGGGTGTTTTGCAGGATCAATGGGTCGATTTCGGCTAGCCATTGACCCTTTTTGACCTTGTCGCCGACTTTGACCTTGAGGGATTTCAATTGGCCTGAGACTTGGGCGCCGACGTCGACCTGTTTGATGCCTTCGAGCAGGCCGGTGGCGAGCACGGCGTTTTCGATGTTGCCGCGTTCGGCGGTGGCGGTGAGGTATTGCGGTGTGTCGGCGGGGGCTTGGACCGTGTAGATGATTAGGCCTATGGCGACTGTGATTACCGTGAGCATTCCTAGTTTGCGTAACTTTGACTTTTCCATGGGTGGCCTTTGGTCGTTTACATATCCGTTATTTAGGTAACGGCTGATATGGGTTCCGCCCTTACGGCGGGTCACTTTTG
>NZ_CP022960.1:4047273-4086739 GCF_002269425.1 Pseudomonas sp. NS1(2017) | reverse complement strand
TTTCCAAAAGTGACCCGCTGTAAGAGCGGAACCATAAGTAGCCGTTACCGCAGCAACGGATATGTACCCAAACCAAAACCTCACGAAACCACCTCCCCAACAACAACCCCATCCACCCACCACCGCGCCAACCCAACCACATTGGGCGCCTTGAGCAACGTAAAGTGATTCCCCCCGCCATACCAAACCTGCAACCCACTCCCCTGCCGCCGCCACCCCTCAACCATCAACCCTTGCTCCCGCTGATTCCCCGCCGCATCCAACGCAGGATCCTCAGCCAACACCAACCGCACAACCCCGTTAAATCGCGCACCCGGCCGATACCGCGTACGCAACGCCGCCGCATAAGTCCGCGCCGGCCCATCCATCGCATCCACAGCCGACCGCCCCGGCAACAGACCAACGCCGACCATCCCTGCATGCAACTGCCGCCGCTGCGCCACCTCATCACGCCCGGCAAAGTCCCCCAGATCAATCCCGAGCGATTTCCCCGCCGACAACTGCATCGCCTCAATCAACCGCACCAACGCCGCCGTCGTCGTATAAGGCCTGACAGCGCGCTCCGGAGACTCACTGTCAATCACCGTCAACGAAGCCACCTCCCGCCCCGCCGCCTGCAACCGCAACGCCATCTCCAGCGCAACCCAGCCCCCAAACGAATGCCCCACCAAATGCACCGGCCCCTGCGGACACTCCTGCTCCAACGCCTTCAAGTAACAAGCTGCCGCCGCTTCCACCTGGCTATGGGGCACCGCCTCACCGTCCAACCCACGCGGCTGCAAACCAAACAACGGCCAGTCGCGTCCCAACGCCTCACTCAAACCGATAAACCCGGTGACGCTGTCCCCCGCCCCCGGCACACAGAACACCGGCGCATACCCCGTCCGGCCACTCTGAATCCGCAGTAAAGGTTGATGCGCCGCTTGAACCTGCGGCGTACAAGCCCCCAGCGCCTCAGCCATCGCCTGGCCCAATGCCTGGATATGCGGCGCCTGCATCATGCTCTGGTGATCCCCCGGCACCGCCACCTGGCGCAATTGCCCAGGCGCCAATACCTCATTCCAACCCAGCGATTCACTATGCCGCGACAACTCGGTCGGCCGCTCATTCGCACTGAACAGATGCACCGCGACCGGCAACGGAAACAGGCTGTAATGCGCCAGCGCATGCCCGTGACCCACTTCCCGCTCGATGTAGTTCAAGAGGTCCGCGTCCGTCGCCGCTGCCATTTGCGCGTGCAGCACACCTTCATCGCGACAACGTTGCAGCAAGCCTGCAAAGTCCAGCTGTCCAACCTGCGTCTCCAGCTGCCCAAGGCTCGCCAGTTCATCCACACCTCCCTGTGTTTTCCAGTACGCCGTGCACTGCAACAGCAAATGCTGCTTGAGCGCGTCCGGCCCGCTCCAGCGCGCCTTGCCCTGGTCGGTCATGCGCGGCACGTAGCTGTCGATCAAACCGAGAAACTCCACCGGCTCATCCAGCCCGAGCAGTTGCATCGCCACTTCATAGGCCAGCACCCCGCCAAACGACCAACCGGCAACCCGGTAAGGCCCATGGGGTTGAATGCCACGGATCAACCCGACCAGCCGCGCAGCCAGACCTTCCATCGTGTTCAGGTGCGGTTCGCCGAGCGCCACGCCTGGCAAGCCGTAGATCGGATAGTCACCCGGCAAATGCTGACCCAGCGCCGGGAAGTACACGTCCATGCCGCTGAACTCATGGACCAGGAACAGCGGCGCTTGCGAACCACCGCTGCGTACCCTGATCACCGACGTGTCACGCACCGGCTCATCCGTACGCTGACGCAGCATCGCGGCAACGGACGCCACACTGGCATGCTGGAACAGCTCAGCCAGGGACACCTGCAACCCCGCGTCTTCCATCAGGTTGACCAGCCGGATCGCCAGTAATGAATGCCCGCCCAACTCGAAGAAACTGTCATGACGACCGACCTGTTCCAGCTTCAACACCTCGGCCCATAGCTGGGCCAGGGTCTGTTCCAGCCCATCGGCCGGCGCCTCGAACTCACGGCGGTTGAACGTGTCCAGGGCCGGCACCGGCAAGGCCTTGCGGTCGACCTTGCCGTTGGCGGTCAACGGCAGGTGATCCAGCGGCACCAAGGCCGACGGCACCATGTACTCCGGCAATTGGCCTTGCAGATAAACGCGCACGCTGTCGAGGTCGACAGGCTGATCAGCCCAGGTGAAATACGCGGCCAGGCGCTTGTCGCCCGGCGCATCTTCGCGAGCCAGCACCACCACGTCCTGGATACCGACAAAGGTCGCCAGGCGCGCTTCGATCTCGCCCAGCTCGATGCGGAAACCGCGGATCTTCACCTGATCGTCATTGCGCCCGATGCAGTCCAGCACGCCGTCCTCAGTCCAACGGCCAAGGTCGCCGGTGCGGTACATCAAGGCGTGCAAATTCAACGGATCCTTCACAAACTTTTCAGCGGTCAGATCAGGTCGATTCAGATACCCCAGCGCCACGCCATCCCCGCCGATGCAGATTTCACCGGTCACGCCCACGGGCACCGGCTGCAGGTGCGCATCCAGCACATGAATCTGCGTGTTGGAAATCGGCCGACCAATCGGCACGCTGTCGGCATCCTCAGCCAGCGCGCGCACCTCATAGGTGGTGGCGTAAGTGGTGGTTTCGGTCGGCCCATAGCAATGCACCAGGCGCAACGCAGGCGCCTGGGCCAACAGGCTGCGAAAGGCGGCCGGGTCGGCGCGCTCGCCGCCGCACAGCAGAATGCGCAAGCCCGCCAGGGCCCGGGGGATCAATTGCACGTACTGGTTAAACAGGGCCGTGGTAACGAACAACACCGTTGCGTCCGCCAAGGCCGCGCCGAAGGCCGCAGGGTCAAGCAGCGTGGCGTGGTCGATTACCTGCACCTGGCCGCCGTTGAGCAGCGGGCCCCACACGTCCATGGTGCTGGCGTCGAACGCCGGGTTGGAGGCGAAGGCCACGCGGTCGCTGGCGTTGAAATCGGCGTAACCGTTGTTGATCACCAGGCGGGTGATGCCGCGATGGGGCACCAACACACCTTTGGGCGTGCCGGTGGAACCGGAGGTGTACATGATGTACGCCACGCTGTCCGAGGACTGCGACAGGTCCGGGTTGTGGCTGGGCTGCGGGTCGAGGGCCAAGGTGTCCAGATCCAAGCGTTGCACGCCGAAGTCGACGGCGATGTCGCTGCGGGTCAACAACCAGGCTGCAGCACTGTCCTGCACCATGAAACCCTGGCGCTCGGCAGGCGCATTGATATCCAGCGGCACATAGGCGGCGGCGCATTTGAGCACGGCCAGTTGGCTGATCAACAGGTCCAGGCAGCGCGGCAACAGGATCGCCACGTTATTACCGGGACGCAGCCCAAGGCCCAGCAGGTGATGGGCCAAGCGATTGGCGCGGGTATTCAGCTCGCCATAACTCAGTGACTGCCCGCCATGCAGCGCCGCCAATGCGCCAGGACGCGCCTGGGCCTGGGCTTCGAACAGGCGTTGCACCGTGTGTTCACGCGGGAATGGTCGCGTGGTGGCGTTGAACTCCAGCAGTTGCTGGCGTTCGGCAGCAGGCAGGATCGGCCAGTGGCTGATACCCATCGCGCTGCCCTGCTCCAGCGCCTGCACCACCTGTTCCACGGCAACCTGCAAGTAGCCGCACAACCGGCGTGCGCCCTGCCCCACGACTTTCAGCGAGAAGCCCTCGCCCAGGTCATCCACGCTCACTGACAGGCCGTAATTACTGTGTTCTTCAGCCTTGAGCAGCCGAATGCCTTGCCATGCTTCGCTGGCAGCCTGCGGCGCACTGTGGCGATAGTTGAACAGCGTGTCGAACAGCGGCGTCGCCGCCGGCACGCCGCTGCAACGCTGGGCCAACGCCAGCGGCGCCTGCTCATGGCTGAGCAATTGGCTGAGACGTGCGTGGGTGGCCCGCAGTGCGTCGCGCACCGAGTGCTCACCGAGGTCGACCCGCAGCGGCAGGGTATTGATAAACACACCCATGGCCCGCTCGGCGCCTTCACCGCCTTGCAGGCGGCCGAGCATCACGCTGCCGAACACCACGTTGTCGCGGCCCGAGACCTTGCCCAGCACCTGGGCCCAGGCCAGGTGCATCAGGCTGGCGGCGCTGACGCCGGATTGCCGCGCTTGGGTGCGCAGGCGTTGGCTCAAGTCTGCATCCAGTGGGCGTTGAATCGGCTCGTTGCGGCCCAAGCGTTCGACCTGGGTCGGTTCATCGATATCACCGAGCATGTCGCGGAAGAACGCTTCGTGATCCTCTGCACCGACGCGGGTCTGGGCCACATAGTTGCGGTACGGCACCGCCGCGCCCAAGGTGTGTTGAGTACCCGTGAGGAACGCCTGCATCTCCTGTTGCAGAATCTCCAGGGCGATGTGGTCCATCACCAAGTGGTGGAACAGCAACGTGGCACTGTCCGCATTGACCACCAGGCGCATCAACGGGGCTTGCGACAGATCAAGCCGTTCCGGCACCACGCCTTGTTCAATACGCAGCGACGCCTCGCGCCAGACCACCTGCACCGGCTCTTCCAGGCCATCCCAATGGAACGACGAACGCAGGATGTCATGGCGCTGGATCACCGCCTGCATGGCCAGGGCGAACGCCTCCAGGCGCTGTTGGCTGTCGAATGCAAACTGTGCGCGCAGCACATAGTCGTCAGCACCCTGCACCGCACGATGGTGATACAGCATGCCGGCCTGCAACGGCGCCAACGGGTAGATGTCCTGCACATTGGCTGCGCCGCCCGGAATGCAGGCGACGATACGCTCGATGGATGGCTGATCCAGTTGAACCAACGGCAACATATCCGGCGTGATCGCGGTGCAATCGGCGGCAATGCGATTGGCCGGCACCGCCACTTCCCGCCCCCCGCCCAAGGCCGCCGCCAAGGCTGACAAGGTCGGCTGGCCGAACAACACCTTCACATCCGCCGACAACCCGAGGCGGCGCATGCGCCCCATCAGGCTCACCGCGAGCAACGAGTGCCCGCCCAGTTCGAAGAAGTTGTCGTGACGGCCCACGCGCTCCACGTTGAGCAACTCGGCCCACAGGCTGGCCAAGGCGATTTCCGTGTCGCCCTGGGGCGCTTCGTATTCGCGCACCACCACCGACTCCAGGCCCGGCGCAGGCAAGGCCTTGCGGTCGAGCTTGCCGTTGGGGCTCAGGGGCAAGGTGTCGAGGTGCACGAAGATGGCCGGCACCATGAACTCCGGCAGGTGCTGCAACAGGTGCGCGCGCAACGCGTCGATCTCGCTGAGCGCCCCGGTGTAGTAGGCGATCAAACGATTGTCGCGGGCGATCACGGCGGCTTCGTTGACCGGCGGATAGTCGGTAAGGCGCGACTGGATTTCCCCGAGTTCGATGCGCAGGCCACGGATTTTCACCTGATCGTCATTGCGCCCCAGGTACTCAATCGTGCCATCCGCCAGGTAGCGGCCCACGTCGCCGGTGCGGTACAGGCGACCGTCGGTGAACGGGTCCTTGAGGAAACGCTCGGCGGTCAATTCAGGGCGGTTCAGGTAGCCGCGTGCCACTTGCACGCCGCCGATGAACAACTCGCCGACCACACCCAACGGCACCGGCCGCATCTGTGCATCGAGCACGTACATGCGGGTGTTGGCGATCGGTTTGCCGATCGGCGTGTTGTCCGGCGTTACCGGCCCGGCGCAGTTCCACGCGGTCACATCGACGGCGGCTTCGGTCGGGCCATACAGGTTGTGCAGTTCGCTGCCTGGCAATTGTTGCTTGAAGCGCCGCACCAGGCTGCCCGGCAGGGCTTCGCCGCTGCACATCACACGCACCAACCCTTTGGCTTGGCTGACATCGCCATGGGCCAGGAACACGTCTAGCATCGACGGCACGAAGTGCAGCGTGGTGATCTGCTCGGCCGCAATCACGTCGCACAGGTACGCTGGGTCTTTATGGCCGCCAGGACGCGCCATCACCAGGCACGCGCCGGTGAACAGCGGCCAGAAGAACTCCCACACCGACACGTCGAAACTGAACGGGGTTTTCTGCAAGACACGATCATGGGCTTGCAAGCCGTAGGCGTCCTGCATCCACAACAGGCGGTTGACCACGCCGGGATGGTCGTTGATCACGCCCTTGGGTTGGCCGGTGGAGCCGGAGGTGTAGATCACGTAAGCGCTGAGGCCTTCTACACCGGGGTTGTCTTGAGGTTGGTGCTGCCAGGTCGGCCGATCCAGATCGACCACCGGCACATCCCCCAACAACCCGCGTGTCGCGCCCTGGGCCAGCACCGCGACCGGCGCGCTGTCCTCCAGCATGTAGGCGATGCGCTCCAGCGGATACGCCGGGTCCAGCGGCACATAGGCGGCGCCGGCCTTGAGGATCGCGTACAGGCCGATAACCATCTCCAGGCCGCGTTCCACACAGATAGCAACCCGTGAATCGGGCTGAACGCCGATTTCCAGCAGGTGATGTGCCAGCTGGTTGGCTTGCGCGTTCAGCTCGGCATAGGTCAATACAAGGTGATCAGCCTTGACGGCGACCGCATCCGGTGTCCGCGCCACCTGCGCTTCGAACATACCGTGCAAGGTCTGGTCGAGGTCGTAGGCCAACTCGGTAGCGTTGAAGTCGAACAGCAAATGCTGACGTTCATGCTCATCCACCAGCGGCACCTGCTCCAGCACCGCCTGGTCGTTATCGACCATGGCCTGCAACACGCGGGTGAAATAGCCGACATAACGCTGCACCGTCGACTCATCGAACAGCGCCACCGCGTACTCCAGCGCGCCGATGATCGTGCCCTGCACTTCGCTCAGGTCCAGGGACAGATCGAACTTGGCGAAGTGGCTGTGCTCGACAATGCCTTCCAAAGCCAGGTCACCCAACGCCAGGGTCGGCGCGCTGCTGTCCTGCCAGGTCAACAGCGTCTGGAACAGCGGGCTGTGGGCCAGGCTGCGCGGCGGCCGAGTGATTTCCACCACCTGCTCAAACGGCAGGTCCTGATGGGCTTGGGCCTCAAGCGCCAGCGCCTTGACACGCGCCAGCAACGCCTCGGTGCTCAGCTCGCCGGAGGTGTCGATGCGCACGGCCAGCGTGTTGACGAACAGCCCGATCAGCCCTTCCACCTCGCTGCGCGTGCGATTGGCGACGGGTGAGCCGATCACCACGTCCTGTTGCCCGGACAACCGCGCCAGCAAGGATGCCCAGGCGCTCATCAAGGTCATGTACACGGTGGTGCCGTGGCGTTGGCTCAAGGCCTTGAGCCCGGCGGTGAGGCGTTCGTCCAGGCGCACCTCGACACTGCTGCCGGCGTAGTCCTGTTGCGCAGGGCGCGGGCGGTCAGTGGGCAAAGTGAGCAAGGCCGGCGCACCGGCCAGCGCCTGCTGCCAATAGGTGCTCTGGCGATGCAGCACTTCGCCGCTGAGCCATAGGCGTTGCCATACGGCGAAGTCGCCGTACTGGATCGGCAGCGGCGGCAATGGATCGGGCTGGCCGTGGCTGAAGGCTTGATACAACGCCATCAACTCGCGGGTGAGCACGCCCATGGACCAGCCATCGGAAACGATATGGTGCAGGGTCAGCAGCAGCACATGGTGATCGTCGGCCATGACCACCAGGCGCCCGCGCAGCAGCGGACCACGCTCCAGGTCGAACGGCGCCGAGGCCTCGCCGTGGATCAACGCATCCAGCGCCTGCTGGGGTTGCGGATGGCGACGCAGGTCCTGCACTTGCAGGGGCAGCACGTCTTCGGCGGGTACGATCAACACTTGGGCGTCATCGCCATGCTGGGCGAAGCGGCTGCGCAGGGTTTCGTGGCGCGCGACGATACGGGCGAGCGCCCTTTGCAGCGCCTCGACATGCAACTGCCCACGCAAACGCAAGCCGATAGGAATGTTGTAGGCGGTGTTGGCGCCTTCCATCAGCGCCAGGAACCACAGGCGCTGCTGGGCGAAGGACAGCGGCACCTGTTCATCACGATTGGCCGGCAGGATATCCGGCAAGGTGCTGCGGCCGGACCGGGCCAGCACCTCGGCGACGGCCGCCAGTTCGGCATTGGCAAACAAATCGCCGAGCAGCAACTCGACGCCTAGGCGCTGGCGGATCTGCGAGACCATGCGCATCGCCAACAACGAGTGCCCGCCCAGTTCGAAGAAGTGATCGCGACGCCCGACGCGCTCGACGTGCAGCACATCGGCCCAGATGTGCGCCAGCACGCTTTCGATTTCGCCTTCGGGTGCCGCGTATTCGCGGGTAAACACAGCGGCCATGTCCGGCGCCGGCAAGGCCTTGCGGTCAAGCTTGCCGTTGGCAGTCAGGGGCAACGCGTCCAGCTTCACGTAGGCGACCGGCACCATGTAGTCCGGCAGGTGCGCCACCAGATGGGCGCGGATGTCGCCCACGGCCAATGGGTCGAGTTGACGGTTTTCGGTGAAATACGCCACCAGCCGCTCTTCACGCACCAGCACCACGGCTTCCTGGATACCTGCCAGTTGGTTGAGCTGGGTTTCGATCTCGCCCAGTTCGATGCGCATGCCGCGAATTTTTACCTGGTCATCATTGCGTCCCAGGTACTCGATGTTGCCGTCCGGCAACCAACGCGCCAGGTCGCCGGTACGGTACATGCGCCCGGCATTGAACGGGTCTTGCAGGAAGCGTTCGGCGGTCAGCTCCGGGCGGTTCAGGTATCCCCGCGCCACGCCTTTACCGCCCACGTACAACTCCCCTGCTACGCCCAATGGGACGGGACGCTGTTGCTCATCGAGCAGGTACACCGTGGCATTGGCGATGGGCTTGCCGATATGCAGCGGCTGGCCGGCCTCGACCTTGCCCGACGTCGCAACCACCGTGGCTTCGGTCGGCCCGTAGTTGTTGATCAAGTCAAAGCGCTGCGCCCGGGTGAACTGGCGCAGGCGATCGCCACCGATCAGCAAGGTGCGCAGCGTCGGATGTTCGATCTGCTGGCTGAAGGCGTACTCGGCCACTGGCGTGGGCAGGAAACACACGTCCAACGGTTGCGCACACCACCAGGCCAACAGCGCGTCGATATCTTCGGCGCCGTCATGGGCCGGTGGCAGGTGCAGGGTCGCGCCCACACACAGCGCCGGCCAGACTTCCCAGGCCATTGCATCAAAGCCGAACCCGGCAACGCTGGCAGTGTGGCGTCCGGCGCACAGGTCGAAGGCGTTGCAGTGCCAGTCCACCAGGTTGGCCACGGTGTGATGTTCTACCATCACGCCTTTGGGCAGGCCGGTGGAGCCGGAGGTGTAGATCACATAGGCGAGGTTGGACGGGATGACCGTTACCTTGGGGTTGCTCGCTGAGTGGTGCTGCCAGGTGTAGCGGTCAAGGTTGATTACCGGCACGTCAAGGGCCGGCAAGCGTTCGAGCAAGGCGTGCTGGGTCAGCACCGCCACCGGGGCGCTGTCGGTCAGCAGGTACGTGAGGCGCTCGGCTGGGTGCGACGGGTCTACCGGCACATAACAGGCGCCGGCCTTGAGGATCGCCAGCAAGCCGGCCAGGGTGTCCAGGCCACGACGCGCAACGATGGCGACCCGGTCGTCCGGCTTGACCCCCAGCGCCAGCAGGTGATGGGCCAGCAGATTGGCTTGCTGGTTGAGTTCGGCATAAGTCAGTTGACGACCCGAATGCACAGCGGCAATCGCGTCCGGCGTGAGGGCTGCCTGGGCTTCGACGCGAGCGTGCAGCGTGGTGCCTTGGGGGAAATCCGCCTGGGTGGCGTTGAAGTGTTCCAGCAGCAAACGCTGTTCATCGACAGGCAGCACCGAGACCTGATTGAGCGCGGTGTGTGGCGCCTGTTCCAACGCGGTTACCAGGTTGTCCAAGGCGGTTTGCAGGTAGGCACAGACGCGTTGCGGATCGACCTGGGTGGTCGCCAGCAGACGCAGGATAAACCCTTCGCCCAGGTCGTCCACGCTCAGGGTCAACGGGTAGTTGGTGCGCTCATCCGAACGTAATGTCTCGATGCCCTGCCACGCCGCCACGGCTTCGCTGCTGGTACCGGTGCCGCTGTGGCGATAGTTGAGTAACGCGCTGAACAACGGCGTCGGCGCCACCACCCCACTGCACCGTTGCGCCAGCGCCAGGGGTGCGTGTTCGTGGCGCAGCAGCGCGGTGAGGCGCGTGTGGGTGGCCTTGACCGCGCTGCGCAGGTCGTCGCCAGCCACGTCCACGCGAAACGGCAAGGTGTTGATGAAAATCCCCAAGGCGCGGTCCGTGGCATGCCCGCCTTGCATTCGACCCATCAGCACGGTGCCGAACACCACTTGGGATTTGCCGGCCAGCACGCTCAACACCTGAGCCCAGCCCAGGTGGAACAGGCTGGCAACGCTGACGCCCAGCGATCGAGCCTGGGCGCGCAGGCGCTGGTTGAGTGCGTCCGACAGCGGCCAATCCAGTTCATTGATGTCACGGCCATCGCCCTGCACATCCTGCAAGCCGAAGGGCAAGCTCGGCTCGACCACATCGCCGAGCATCTGCCGGAAAAACGCCTCGTGTTGCTGTTCGCTGACACCCAGCCGCGCCTGTGCAACATAGTTGCGAAACGGCACGGCGTGACCCAGTTGCCCGGCGTGGCCTTGCAGGAACGCCTGCATTTCATGGCGCACCACTTCCAGGGCACTGTGGTCCAGGGCCATGTGATGGAACAACAGCATCGCAACGATGCGCCCCTGCGCCGGGTCCTTCGCCCAGGCCAGGCGCATCAACGGCGCCTGGGTCACGTCGAGCCGGAAATGGCGAGCGTCGAACCGCGCGTGCAGTTGGGCAGCAATATCACTGTCAGCCGGGTCCAGTTCCAGCACCTGTACCGGCAGACGCGCGCTGCGCCACACCACTTGCGATGGCTGTTGCAATCCGTCCCAGACCACGCCGGTGCGCAGGATGTCGTGACGGTCGATCACCCCTTGCAGGGCCAGGGCAAATGCGTCGAAACGCTCGACGCTGTCGAAGGCGAACTGCGACTGCATTACATAGGGGTCGCCCTGCTCGGTGCTGACGTGGTGAAACAGGATGCCTTCCTGCAGCGGCGCCAGCGGGTAGATATCCTGGATATTCGCCACGCCGCCGTCGACCGTGGCAACGATGCGGTCGATCTCCTCCTGGCTCAGCTCGGACAGGGTCAACATGGCCGGCGTGATCCGTTCGGCGTTGGCCGGGATGCCATTGGCCGGCACCTCGTTGGCGGCCGAATACTCGCCGGCCTTGATCAGCTCGATCAGCGCCGGCTTGTGTTCGCGCAAGGCGGCAAGAATCACCGGGTCGCTCAGCGCTTGTTTGTTGCCTTGCACCGACAACTGCTCGCCCTTCAGCGCGAGTTGCACATCCTTGGTTTTCAGCGTCGCCAGCAGTTCGAGAATGCTCACAGGACGATCTCCATTCGTTCAGTCATCGCGGCGTAGCCAGCCAGGGTCGGCTGTTCGAACAACGCACGCACATCGGCTTCCATGCCTTCCTGGCGCAAGCGCCCGATCAAGCTCACGGCGAGCAGCGAGTGCCCGCCTAATTCAAAGAAATTGTCCTGGCGCCCTACCCGCTCCACGCCGAGCAGTTCAGCCCAGAGTTGCGCCAGAAGGATTTCGGTGTCGCCCACCGGGGCCTCGTACTCGCGCACGGTCAAGGCTTCGTTGCCCGGCGCAGGCAGTGCCTTGCGGTCGAGCTTGCCGTTGGGGCTCAACGGCAACGCGTCGAGGTGCACGAACAGCGCGGGCACCATAAAGTCCGGCAGGTTTTGCAGGAGGTGTTCGCGCAACTCAGTGACCCGCGCGCCGGTGTAGTAGGCGACGAGCCGGTCATCGCGGGCCACCACCGCGGCCTCGTTGACCTGCGGATGTTCCAGCAAACGGGCCTGGATCTCGCCCAGTTCGATACGCAAGCCACGGATCTTCACCTGGTCGTCGTTGCGGCCCAGGTACTCGATAGTGCCGTCGGGCAGGTAACGCCCCAGGTCGCCGGTGCGGTACAGGCGGCCATCGGTGAACGGGTCCTTGAGGAAACGTTCGGCGGTCAACTCAGGACGATTGAGGTAACCGCGCGCCACCTGCACGCCGCCGATGAACAACTCGCCCACCACGCCCAGGGGCACTGGCTGCATCTGTGCATCGAGCACATACATGCGGGTGTTGGCGATGGGTTTGCCAATCGGCGTGTTGTCCGGCACGTCCGGGCGCGCGCAGTTCCAGGCGGTCACGTCGACAGCGGCTTCGGTCGGGCCGTACAGGTTGTACAGGCCGATGCCGGGCAGTTGCTGCTTGAAGCGCCTGACAAGACTACCCGGCAAGGCTTCGCCGCTGCACATCACCCGTTGCAGACCGGCCGCCTGGCTGACATCGCCGTGGGCCAGGAATACGTCGAGCATCGACGGTACAAAATGCAACGTGGTGATCTGTTCAGCGGCGATCACCTCGCACAGATAGGCCGGGTCTTTATGCCCGCCAGGACGCGCCATGACCAGGCAGGCGCCGGTAAACAGTGGCCAGAAGAACTCCCACACCGATACGTCGAAGCTGAACGGGGTTTTCTGCAATACCCGGTCGTGGGCCTTCAAGCCGTAGGCGTCCTGCATCCACAGCAGGCGGTTGACCACGCCGGGGTGGTCGTTGATCACGCCCTTGGGCTGGCCGGTGGAGCCGGAGGTGTAGATCACGTAGGCGCTGAGGGCCTGCACCTGTGGGTTATCGATAGATTGGTGCTGCCAGGTCGGCCGGTCCAGATCGATCACCGGCGCGTCGCCCAGCAAACTACGCGTAGCGCCTTGGGCCAGCACCGCAACAGGCGCGCTGTCTTCCAGCATGTAGGCGATACGTTCCAGTGGATACGCCGGGTCCAGCGGCACATAGGCCGCACCGGCCTTGAGGATCGCGTACAGGCCGACCACCATGTCCAGGCCACGCTCCACACAGATCGCGACCCGCGAATCGGCTTGAACGCCCATTTCGATCAGGTGATGCGCCAGCTGGTTGGCTTGCGCATTCAATTCGGCATAGGTCAATGCCAGCTCACCCGCCTTGACCGCGATAGCGTCCGGTGTGCGCGTCACTTGTGCTTCAAACAGGCCGTGCAGGGTCTGGTCAAGGTCATAGGCCACCTCGGTGGCATTGAAACCCGACAGCAGTTGCTGACGCTCCTGAGCCTCCAGCACCGGCAGGCGATTGACCGCCAACTGCGGCGCCTGCTCCAGCGCGTCGACCAGCCCTTGCAAGGTCACCTGCAGGTAACCACAGAGGCGTTGCGCGCCAATCGACTGCGCGGTCATGGCAGTGAGGCGGAAGCCGTCGCCCTGGTCGTCCACGTTCAGCGTCAACGGGTAGTTGGTGCGCTCCTCGCTGGCCAGGGTCTGGATGCCTTCCCAGGCCTGGGACATCGGCGCCTGTTGGCTGTCGCTGTGACGGTAATTGAGCATCGCGCTGAACAACGGCTGCGGCGCGGCGACGCCGCTGCACCGCTGGGCCAGGGCAAGGGACGCGTGTTCATGCCCGAGCAACGCGGTCAGTCGCGCATGGGTCTGTTTGACCGCCACGCGCACGCCGCTGCCATCAATGTCCACGCGCAGCGGCAAGGTGTTGATGAACATGCCCAGCGCGCGATCACTGCCTTTGCCGCCTTGCATGCGCCCCAGCAGCACGGTGCCGAACACCACGTTTTCCTGGCCGGATGTGCTGGCGAGCACCCGCGCCCAGGCCAGGTGGAACAGGCTGGCGGCACTCACGCCGAGTAAACGCGCCTGGGTCCGCAGGCGCTGGTTGAGGGTCGGGGCCAGGTTCAGTTGGACCTCTTCGATGGCATTGCCGTCGCCGCGCACGTCCTGCAGGCCGAATGGCAAGGTCGGTTCGCTGATATCGCCGAGCATTCCACGGAAGAACTGTTCATGTTCCGCTTCGCTGACACCCAATCGCGCCTGGGCCACGTAGTTACGGTACGGCGTGGCGTCGCCGGCAGGCTGTGGTTGCCCAAGCAGGCTGGCTTGCATCTCGTGGCGCACGCCGTCGAGGGCGGTGTGGTCGAGGGCAATGTGGTGGAACAACAGGATCGCAACCACGCGCTGGTTGGCCGGGTCCGGCGCGTACACCAGGCGTATCAGCGGCGCCTGATTCATCGGCACACGGTACTGGCGCGGGTCGAAGCGCTGGTGCAACTGGTCGATCTCATCCGCCTGCACCTGCAAGCGGGCCTTGCGCCACACCACTTGCAGCGGCTGGGCCAGGCCTTCCCAGATCACAGCGGTGCGCAGGATGTCGTGACGGTCGATCACCTGTTGCAGCGCCTGGGCGAAGGCATTCAAGCGGTCGAGGCTGTCGAACGCCAGGTGCGATTGCAGCAGGTAAGGGTCGCCCTGACCCGCGCTGATGTGGTGGTAGAGAATGCCCTCCTGCAACGGCGCCAGCGGGTAGATGTCCTGCACATTGGCGGCGCCACCGGGCACCTGGGCGACGACGTGGTCGATGGTCGATTGGTCGAGTTGCACCAGGGACAACAAATCCGGGGTGATGCGCTGGCAACCCGCTGGAATGCGGTTTTCCGGCACCGACACATCGCGCCCACTGCCCACGGCAGCCGCGAGCGCCGCCAGGGTCGGCTGGCTGAACAGCACGCGCACATCGGCACTCAGGCCGACCTGGCGCATGCGTTCGATCAGGCTGACGGCGAGCAACGAATGGCCGCCCAGCTCGAAGAAATGGTCATGGCGCCCGACCTGCTCCACTTGCAGCACCTCCGCCCAAATACGCGCCAGGGTGCTCTCAACCTCGCCTTGAGGTGCTGCGTACTCGCGAGTCAGCAACGCCGCCTGATCCGGTTCCGGCAACGCCTTGCGGTCGAGCTTGCCGTTGGCAGTCAGGGGCAATGCGTGCAGCTTCACATAGGCAACCGGCACCAGGGCATCCGGCAACCGGGCTTGCAGTTGCGCGCGCAGGGTGTCGATATCCAACGGTTGCTGTTCGGTGAACCAGGCAATCAAGCGCCCTTCGCGCACCAGCACCACCGCTTCGCCGACGCCATCCAGTGCGGCCAGGCGGCTTTCGATTTCACCCAGTTCAACCCGGATACCACGCACCTTCACTTGATCATCATTACGTCCCAGGTACTCGATATTGCCATCGGGCAACCAGCGCGCCAGGTCACCGGTGCGGTACATGCGGCCTTCGTTGAACGGGTCTTGCAGGAAGCGTTCGGCGCTCAGGTCCGGACGGTTCAGGTAACCCCGCGCCACGCCACTGCCGCCGACGTACAACTCGCCCGCCACCCCTGCCGGCACCGGACGCAAGTGCGCGTCCAGCAGGTAGACGCTGGCATTGGCGATGGGCCGGCCGATATGCAGCACCTGCCCGGCGCGCACGCGGCCGGAGGTGGCAACTACCGTGGCTTCGGTGGGGCCGTAGTTGTTGATCACTGCAAAGCGGCGTTCCTGGGTGAACTGGCGCAGGCGATCACCACCAATCAGCAGAATGCGCAACGTGGGGTGTTGCAGGTTCTGGCTGAAGGCGTATTCGGCCACAGGCGTTGGCAGGAAGCTGACGTCCAGCGGTTGCGCCAGCCACCAGGCGAGCAGCTCATCGATGTTTTCATTGCCCACATCGGCCGGTGGCAGATGCAGGGTGGCACCCACGCACAGCGCCGGCCAGACCTCCCAGGCCATCGCATCAAAACCGAAACCGGCGACGCTGCTGGTGTGGCCCGTCGCATCCAGACCAAAGGCCTCGCAGTGCCAGTGCACCAGGTTTTCCACGGTGCGGTGTTCCACCATCACACCTTTGGGCTGGCCGGTGGAGCCGGAGGTGTAGATGACGTAAGCCAAGTGCGCCGGGGTCAACGCGCTGAGTTGCGGGTTGCTGACGGCCTGCTGCTGCACGCGCGGATCGTGCAGGTCGAGGGTGGCAACCGCGCCCAACAGGTCGCGGGTACTGGCTTCGGCCAACACCGCCACAGGCGCGCTGTCTTGCAGCAAGTAAGCGATGCGCTCGGCGGGATACGCCGGGTCGATAGGCACGTAGCCGGCACCGGCCTTGAGGATGCCCAGCAAGCCCACCAGCATCTGCGGGCCGCGACGGCAGCACAGGGCGACGCGATCGTCGGGCTGCACGCCCTGTTGCAACAGATGATGGGCCAACTGGTTGGCGCGAATATTGAGCTGCTGGTAGGTCAGCGATTCGCCGTCTTGCATCACGGCGATGGCGTGAGGTTGGCGCTCGGCCTGGATCTCGAAAGCCCCATGCACAGTGTGGCCCTTGGGGAAATCGCTGGCGGTGGCATTGAACTCGCGCAGCAAGGTTTCACGCTCCGCTGCCGGCAGGATCGGCAATTGACTGAGTGGGGTCCTGGGTGCGCTTTCCAACGTCTCGATCAGTTGCTCAATGGCGTTATGCATGTAGGCACACAGCCGCTGGGCGCCGATCTGCGGCAGCGCCAATACGGTCAGGCCGAAGCCTTCGCCCAGGTCATCCACACTCAACGTCAGCGGGTAGTTGCTGCGCTCCTCACCACCGAGCAGTTGCACCCCTTCCCAGATGCCATGGCCGTCGCGGGCCATTTCGCCGGGGGTGCTGTGGCGGTAGTTGAGCAAGGCACTGAACAGCGGCGAGGCATTCGCCACGCCGCTGCAACGCTGGGCCAGCGCCAGGGACGCATGTTCGTGGCCAAGCAAGGCGCTCAAGCCCCCATGGGTCGCCTTGACCGCAACCGCAGCCGGCGCGGCTACATCGACCCGCAGCGGCAAGGTGTTGATGAACATGCCCAGCGCACGGTCCGCGCCGTCACCGGCTTGCATGCGGCCCATCAATACGGTGCCGAATACCACGTCGTCACGCCCAGAGACCAGGCCCAGTACCTGCGCCCAGGCCAGGTGCATCAGGCTCGCCGCACTGACGCCCAACTGCCGCGCCTGCTCGCGCACCCGCTGGGCCAGGGCTGCATCCACCGGCAGTTCGGCCTCTTCGATATCGCGTCCGTCGCCCTGCACGTCTTGCACGCCGAACGGCAGGGTCGGCTCATCCACGTCAGCGAGCATGTCGCGGAAGAACGCTTCGTGCTCCTCCATGCTGACACCCAGGCGCGCCTGGGCCACGTAGTTGCGGAACGGCGCCGCCTCGGGCAAGTCCTGCGCCGGGTTGAACAGGAACGTGCGCATTTCCTGGCCCACCACTTCCATGGCGGTGTGGTCCAGCGCCAGGTGGTGGAACAACAGGATCGCCGCGACGCGGTTGTGTTGCGGATCCTGGGCGTAAACCATGCGCAGCAGCGGCGCCTGGGTGATATCCAGGCGGTAATGGCGGGCGTCGAAGCGCGCGTGCAGTTGTTCGATGACGCCGCCGTCCGCCGGGTCCAAGTCGACTTCCTGAACCACTAGGTGCGCCTCGCGCCACACCACTTGCACCGGGCTGTCCAGCCCTTCCCAGACCACGCCGGTACGCAGGATGTCGTGACGGGTCACCACCTTTTGCAGCGCGCCCATGAACGCGTGCAGGCGCTCGATACCGTCGAATGCCATGCGCGATTGCAGCAGGTACGGATCGCCCTGCTCGGCACTGATGTGGTGGTAAAGAATGCCTTCCTGCAACGGCGCCAGCGGATAAATGTCCTGCACGTTCGCCGCACCGCCGGGCACGTTCGCGACGATTCGTTCGATGGCCAGCGGATTGAGCTGCACCAGGGTCAGCATCGACGGAGTGATCTGGGTGCAACCCGCTGGAATACCATTGGCCGGCACCACGACTTCCCGGCCACTGCCCACGGCGGCGGCCAGCGCCGCCAGGCTTGGCTGGCTGAACAACACACGCACGTCGCAGCTCAGGCCGACCTGGCGCATGCGCTCGATCAGGCTGACCGCCAGCAACGAGTGCCCGCCCAACTCAAAGAAGTGATCGTGACGACCCACGCGGTCAAGCTTGAGCACGTCCTGCCAGATCTGCGCTAGCTGGGTTTCCACTTCGCCTTCCGGCGCTTCGAAACCACGGCTGAGCAGCGCGCTCTGGTCGGGCACCGGCAGGCCTTTGCGGTCGAGCTTGCCGTTGGCGGTGAGCGGTAACAGCGCCAGCCACACGTAGGCCGACGGCACCATGTAATCCGGCAGTTGGCCTTGCAGGTGGGCGCGCAGTGTTTCGATGTCCAACGGCTCACGGGCGGTGTAGTAGGCCACCAGACGCTTGTCGCCAGGTTCGTCTTCACGGGCCAGCACCACGGCGTCTTTTACACCCGGGAAGCTGGCCAGACAGGTTTCGATCTCGCCCGGTTCGATCCGAAAACCACGGATCTTCACCTGCAGGTCATTGCGCCCCTGGTACAGCAAGGTGCCGTCGACCTGCCAGCAGGCCAGGTCACCGGTGCGGTACAGCAAGCCTTCACCAAACGGGTTCGGGATGAATTTTTCGGCGGTCAGTTGCGGCTGGTTCAGATACCCCTTGGCCACGCCCGCGCCACCGATGTACAGCTCGCCCACCACACCCAACGGTACGGGTTGCTGGCGCGGGTCCAGCACGTAAGCCTGGGCATTGGCAATCGGTCGGCCGATGGGAATGCCACCCTCGCCCACCGAGGTGATCTCGAAGGTGGTGGAAAAGGTGGTGGCTTCGGTGGGCCCGTAGCCGTTGAGCAAGTGTTGAGGTTTGCCGTGTTCGAGCACGCGGCCAATCACCTGCGGGTCGAGCACATCGCCGCCAACGATCAGGTAGCGCAACTGGCGGAACACCGGCATCAGCGCGTCGGCGTACTGGTGGAACAACCCGGCGGTCATCCACAACACGCTGACGGATTGCTCCTGCAATAACGACGCAAACGCCGCCTGGGACAGCAGCACCGCATGCTCGACCACCACCACGCAGCCACCGTTGAGCAACGGCGCCCACACGTCGAGGGTGCTCGCGTCAAACGCCGGGTTGGAGGCGAACGCCACACGATCACGCGCATTGAAATCGGCGTAACCGTTGTTGAGTACCAGGCGCGAGATCGCACGGTGCGGCACTTGCACGCCTTTGGGCGCCCCGGTGGAGCCGGAGGTGTAGAGGATGTAGGCGACGCTGTCGGCAGACTGCCGCAGTTCAGGGTTACGCGGCGACTGGGCGTCCAGGTTCAGGTCCGCCAGGTTGTTGAGCACCCGGTGCGCACCGCTGTCCTGCACGATAAACGCCTGGCGCTCGACCGGCGCGTTGACGTCCAGCGGCACATACACCGCGCCGCACTTGAGGATCGCCAGTTGGCAGATCAGCAGATCGAGGGAACGCGGCAGTGCGATCGCCACGCTTTCGCCCGGTTGCACGCCCTGGTTGAGCAAGTGGTGGGCCAGGCGGTTGGCACGCCGGTTGAGGTCGCGGTAGCTCAAGGACAGCTGCCCATGCACCGCCGCCACGGCTTCCGGACGGGCCAGCGCCTGGGCTTCGAACAGCTGGTGTACGGTGAGCTGCGACGGGTATTCACGGGCGGTGGCGTTGAAGTCCACCAGCAACTGATGGCGCTCGGCAGCCGGCAGGATCGAGACTGCCTGCAACGGCGTGATCGGCGCCTGCTGCAATGCAGTCACCAGGTGGCGCAGCGCGGTGAGCATGTAGTCGCCCACGCGTTGCACATCCAGGGTCGCCACGCCTTGCACGGTCAGCGCAAAACCTGTGCCCAGGTCATCGACGTTGAGTACCAGCGGGTAATTGCTGCGCTCTTCGGAACTGAGAATCTGGATGCCGGAGGCGGCGAATGGGCTGTCCCCCGGTGCTTCCCCCGGTGCACTGTGGCGATAGTTGAGCAAGGTGCTGAACAGCGGCAGCGAACCCGGCACGCCGCTGCAACGCTGGGCCAGGGACAACGAGGCGTGCTCATGCCCGAGCAATTGCGCCAGGCGTGCATGGGTAGCACGCACGCCGGCTTGCACACCGACAGTGCCGAGGCTGACGCGCAGCGGCAAGGTGTTGATGAACATGCCCAGCGCGCGGTCGGCGCCCTCGCCGCCCTGCATGCGGCCCAGTAACACGGTGCCAAACACCACGTCCTGCTGGCCGGACACCTGCCCCAGCACCTGGGCCCAGGCCAAATGCACCAGGCTTGCAGTGCTGACACCCAGTTGCCGCGCCTGTTCGCGCAAGCCCAGGCTGAGTGCCGGCTCCAGCGGCAGGTGGGCGTCGAGGATGCCACTGCCGTCGCCATTCACGTCCTGCAGGCCGAAGGCCAAGGTCGGCTCATCGATATCGCCGAGCATTTCGCTGAAGAACGCTTCGTGCTGCGCCTGGCTGACCCCGAGTCGCGCCTGGGCTACATAGTTGCGGTACTGCACGGCGTCGGGCAATTGCGCACTGTTGCCGGACAGGCTGGCGCTCATTTCGTCCACCAGCACCTGCAACGCGGTGTGGTCCAGCAGGATGTGGTGCAACAACAGGATGCCGACCAAACGGCCCTGCTCTTGCGAGTAGGCGAAGCGCATCAGTGAAGCGCGGCTCAAATCGAGGCGGAAGTGACGCGGGTCGAAGCGTTGTTGCAGTTGGGCAAGCGACTCGTCGCTACGCTCAACGGCCAGTGTTGCCTGGCGCAAGACCACCTGCACCGGCTCGTTGAGGCCTTCCCAGAGAATCGCTGTGCGCAGGATATCGTTGCGCTCGATCACGCTGTGCAATGCCTGGATGAACGCGTCCACCGCCGCCTGATCAGTGAAACTGAACTGCACCTGCAATACGTAGGGATCACCCTCGGTGGTCGCCAGGTGGTGGTAGAGAATGCCGGCCTGCAACGGCGCCAGGCCGTAGATATCCTGCACGTTACTGATGCCGCCGGGTACGTTCTCGATGATGTGGTCAAGCGCTGCCTGGTCCAGTTCCACCAACGGCACCATGTCCGGGGTGATGTGCTGGCTGGCCTGGGTAATCAGGTTGGCCGGGACTTGCACCTCCTGTTGCCCACCGACTGCGGCGGCGAGTGCCGCCAGGGTCGGCTGGCCGAACAGCACGCGCACGTCGGCGCTGAGGTCGCCCTGGCGCATGCGCTCGATCAGCTTGACCGCCAACAGCGAATGGCCGCCCAGTTCGAAGAAGTTGTCATCACGGCCGACCTGGTCGAGCTTGAGCAGGTCTTGCCAGATCGCGGCGATGGCGGTTTCCACCGCGCCTTGTGGCGCTACGTAGCCGCGACGGGCCAGGGCGTCGGCATCCGGCGCGGGGAGTGCCTTGCGGTCGAGCTTGCCGTTGGTGGTCAGCGGGAATTGGTCCATCTGCACAAAGGCGCTGGGCACCATGTGCTCGGCCAGGCTCAGCAGCAGGTGGTCACGCAGGTCGGCGGCCTGCCATTCGCCTCTGGCGATCACGTAGGCCACCAGGCGCTTGTCACCCGGCTCGTCTTCACGGGCGATGACCACCGCGTCACGCACGCCAGGGGCCGTGGCCAGGCGGGCTTCGATCTCGCCCAGTTCGATACGGAAACCGCGGATCTTCACCTGGTCATCGTTACGGCCCAGGTATTCGACACTGCCGTCGGCCAGCAGGCGGCCGAGGTCGCCGGTCTTGTACAGGCGCTGGCCGGTGGCCGGCTCAGCCAGGAAACGCTCGGCGGTCAGCGCCTCACGGTTGAGGTAACCGCGCGCCACCCCGGCGCCGCCGACGTACAACTCACCGACCACCCCCAACGGCAGCAGCTCGCGACGCGCATCCAGCACGTACAGCTGCAAGTCAGGAATGCGCACGCCAATCGGGCTGACGCCAACCAACTGCGCATCCGCCGCTTCCAGGGCGCGATAGGTCACGTGCACGGTGGTTTCGGTGATGCCGTACATGTTCACCAGTTGCGTCCCGGCGTTGATCGCCCGGGCGTACCACGGTTTGAGCATGCCCGGTTCCAGCGCTTCGCCGCCAAAGATCACTTGGCGCAAGGAGTGGGATTGCGGGTTCTGGCTTTGCGCAGCAATCAACTGGCGGAAGGCACTCGGGGTCTGGTTGAGGATGCTCACGCCCGCCTCGCACAGCAGCGAATAGCATTCATCCGGCGAACGGCTGACCAGTTGCGGCACGATCAGCAACTGGCCGCCGTGCATCAGCGCGCCCCAGATTTCCCACACCGAAAAATCAAAGGCGAACGAGTGGAACAACGCCCACACATCGTTGGCGTTGAAGCCGAACCAGTGTTCGGTGGCCGTGAACAATCGCGCCACCTGGCGGTGTTCGATCATCACGCCCTTGGGCTGGCCGGTGGAGCCAGAGGTGTAGATCACATAGGCCAGGTGGGCCGGGCTGACCGTGACCCGTGGGTTGATGAGGGACTCATCGCGCAAGCCATTGAGGTCGATCTGCGGCAGGTTGCCGACCAGATGGCGGGTATTGGCTTGCACCAGTACGGCCACAGGCGCGCTATCGGCCAAGGTATAAGCGATGCGCTCCAGCGGGTAGGCTGGGTCAATCGGCACATAGCCGGCGCCCGCCTTGAGGATGCCGAGCAAGCCGATGATCATCTCCGGACCGCGTTCCACGCAGATCGCCACGCGGTCGTCCGGGCAGATACCTTGGGCCAACAGCCGATGGGCAACCTGGTTGGCGCGCTCGTTGAGTTGGCGGTAGGTGAGGCGCTGGTTGTCGAAGCGCAAGGCGATGGCTTCGGGCTGGGCGGCGGCGTGGGTTTCGACTTGCTGATGGATCGGGGCGGTGTCGGCGTAGTGCGCGGGGCTTTGATTGAGGCAGTGCAGCAAAGTGTGGCGTTCGGCGTCGGGCAGGATGTTCAGGCCGCTGAGCGGCATGTCCGGTCGTTGCTCCAGGGCGTCTGCCAGGCTTGCCAGGGCGGTGTGCAGGTAAGTGGCGACACGTTCGGCACCGATGGATGCGTCGACCATCACGGTCAGCGCGAAGTCTTCACCCAGGTCATCGACGTTGACCGTCAGCGGGTAGTTGGTGCGTTCCTCGGCACCCAGTACACGGATGCCCTCAGCGACTTCGATCACCTCGGCCATGTCCGTGGCGGCGCTGTGGCGGTAGTTGAGCATGGCGCTGAACAACGGCGTCGGTGCGGCCACGCCACTGCAACGCTGGGCCAGCGCGAGGGACGCATGTTCGTGGTTGAGCAAGGTCGTAAGGCGTTCATGGGTGGCCTTGACCCCAGCACGCACGCCCTGTTCGCCCACATCCACACGCAGGGGCAAGGTGTTGATAAACATACCCAGGGCCCGTTCACCGCCCTCGCCCGCGCCCATGCGGCCGAGCATCACGGTGCCGAACACCACTGCGTCACGCCCGGAAACCACGCCCAACACGCGGGCCATCGCCAGGTGCATCATGCTGGCCACGCTGACGCCAAGGGGGCGTGCCAGGGTACGCAGGCGGCGGCTCAGTACGCTGTCGATGGGGATGCGTGCCTCGTCAATGCCCAGGCCGTCACCCTGTACATCCTGCAAACCGAAAGGCAGCGTCGGCTCATCGATGTCCGCCAGCATCTCGCGGAAGAACGCCTCGTGGGCCTGCTCGCTGACGCCATGGCGTACCTGGGCGATGTAGCTGCGAAACGGCACCGGCTCACCGGCCCGGGCGTGCTCGCCGGCCAGGTACAGCTGGATTTCATGGCGCACCACGTCCAGGGCGGTGTGGTCGAGAATGGTGTGATGGAACAGCAGGGTCGCGGCCACCCGCCCGGTGAGCGAATCCTCGGCAAACACCAGTCGCAGCAGCGGCGCCTGGCCCAGGTCCATGCGATAACTACGCGGATCGAAATCAACCGCCTCGCATGACAGGGCCGCCTTGCGCCACACCACCTGCAACGGCTCGTCGAGACGCTCCCAGACCATGGAGGTACGCAGGATGTCGTGACGATCGATCACCCATTGCAGCGCCTCGGCAAAGGCCTCCAGACGCCCACGGCTGTCGAACTCGAACTGCGCGTGCAACACGTACGGATCGCCCTGCTCCGCCGTCAGATGGTGGTACAGCATGCCTTCCTGGAGCGGCGCCAGTGGGTAGATATCCTGCACGTTAGCCGCGCCGCCGGGGATGGCGGCGACAATCCGGTCGATGGCTGCCTGGTCGAGGCTGACCAGCGGCAGCATGTCCGGGGTGATGCGGTAGGCCGGGCTCAGCCAGTCGCCGCCATGTTCGGCCACCAGTTCGAGCAGCCGGGGCTTGTGGGCGATCAATTGATCCCACAGCGCATCGTCCAGCGCTTCGTCATCGCCCAGGATGATCAGGTCGCCTTCTTCCAGTTGCAGACGGATCGCATGGGTGGAAATCGCTGCCAATAATTCGCTGAACTGCATGGGGTAACCTGCCTGATAAGTCACGGTGGAGAAGAAAGTCCGTTTTCAGCTGCCGCTTGAATCGGGTGCTGTGCGCCCCGCATCAAAAAAAAGCGGGCGCAGCCGGGGGCCTGGAGAGGCTTCCGGCAGGCTTGGAAAATTAAGGGATTTGGCAGGCGGGGGGTGACATGGGAAGCGGGGACAAGGAGGAACTGGGTTGGTTCAATCTGTGGTGGGTTCGCCCACCACAGCCCCATTCAAGGGGTTTTCAGCTTCAGGTGACGCGCATACCACGGCCGCTTCGGCACGCGCTTGAATAAGCCCTGCAGGCTGTTTTCGTCTTCGCCAAAGGTAATACGCAGGGCCAGCTTCATGACCTCCGGGTCCATCTCCATCGACTTGCCCACCTGCAACCCCGGCGTGGTGCTGCAACCATGGGTATCCGGGCCCAGCCAAGGGTCGCCGACTTCCACCCAACGGCCCGGTGCGAACCAGGCCACGCCGTTGACTTGCAAGCGCTGGACTTCGCCCGGATTGAAGCGCTCATGGGCGCGAAACCAGTCTTCGATGCGATCGTCGATCCAGCCGTGGAAATGCCAGAACACCGGATTGACATGGGATGAGAACGGGTCGCCGAGAAAGTCGTTTTCCGCCGCATACCAGCGCGCAGCAAAGTCGGCAGGGTCACGGGCCATGGGCACGGGGGCGCCGTTGGAGGGGTCGCGCGGCACGGAGGCCCAACGCATGTGCAGCCAGTCGTGCAGGCCCAGCTCCATTTCGGAGCCCAACTGGCCCAGGGTGAATTTGGCCAGGTAGCGCGGGTCGCGGTATTGGGACTCCCACACCTGGAAGTTGCTGTGATAGGTCTCGGCGGCCTTGATGTCGCTGACCCACTGGGTGTACTCGGTGTCGTCCGATGCCGACCAGGTGGGCGGCAGCGCGAAGCCGTCGTGGTTGTCGAAGTAACGCAGAAAGCCCAGGCGGTCGCGTTCCAAGGCCGGTTGCGGCTCAGGGAATTGCGGCCACGAGGGCAGATCCTGCATGGAGCGCGCGGTGCCGAGCATGTGGCGGTGCATGAAGAAGAAGTCGATACCCGAGCCGTTGCGGTCCTTGCGTTTACCCCGGGCATCGCGTTCCTGGCCGCGTGGGCCGGGTTGCCAGCCAATACCACGCAAGGCGTCGCGTTTTTCCTCGGAGAGTTTGTGCCACTGGTCACGGGTGGCGTGCCACAGTTGGTGGAACAGGCGGTGTTCGGGCGCGATCAGCCAGGCCAGCAAGGTCGGGTTGAGACCGATGCGTTGGCGGGCTTCAGGGAACCACTGTTTGTGGGCGATGAAGCGATTATCGCGCTCAATCCATGCAAGTGGCCGATCGAGGTCGAGGATCTGCCCACTGAGGGTGCTGCTGCCAGCGTTGGCAAAGGCCGCCCAGACCTCATCAAGAGTCATCTTGAATTCATAGGCGGGTGTACCGTCGGCCGAATCACGGTCGATCAGGCGCCAGTAGAGCACAGCGCCCTCCCCCGTCAGCAGGTCACCCAGCACACGGTAACGCGGCTCGCCTTCTTCGGCGCGCAGGTGGGCGGCAGTGTCCAGGTAACCGCGCAAACCGCGTCCACGGGGCGCGATGTCGAGCAGCAGTTGCAAATCTTGCAGTGGCAGTCCTTTGAGGCCGGCGTCGCGGCCCTCCAGGCGCAGGTCCCACACCCCACGCAGGGTGTTCGCCAGGTGCTGGCCGGCGGTGTCGGCCAAGTCCACCGTGGCTTCGCCGGGGGTGATGGGGAATTCTTCTTCGCGCGTCAACTCGCGATGGGCATAGAAAGCGGCAGGCACGGCAGCGCCTGTCAGCGCCAGGCCTGCGATGAACCCACGTCGAGAGATGGTCATTGTCTACCTTAGGAAACGGCTTTATCAGAGCTAGAACGATTGCCTGCCGGGGAAATTTACCGAGGCGCCCTCGCCGCCTAAATTTTGCCGCCGATCACTCGTTCTTCCCTGATAGCGAAGGCCTCAACTGACTGAGATGGCAATGACAAAACCACGTTCGAAAAAGGCGCTGTACATCGGCCTGCCGCTGGCACTGGCCATCGGTGCCGGGGCCGGTTTCCTGGTCTGGGATCACTGGTTCAAGGGCAATGCCGGTTACCCGCTGGCGGTGATCAAGCAGGCCAACGAAATGCAGGACCGGCTGCTGTCGTTCGACAGCCATATCACCGTGCCCGTGGATTTCGGCACCGCCGGCAACGAGGCGGACAAGGACGGCGAAGGCCAGTTCGACCTGGTCAAGGCGGCACGCGGGCGCTTGTCCGGCGCAGCCTTGACCATCTTCGGCTGGCCGGAAATCTGGAACGGCCCCAACGCCCCGCACAAACCCACCGACGGTTTTGTCGAGGCCGCGCGCAACGAGCAGGAAGTGCGCTACAAGATTATCAGCGGCATGGTGCGCGACTTCCCTAATCAGGTCGCCATCGCCTACACCCCGGATGACTTCCGGCGCCTGCATGGCGAGGGCAAGTTTGCGATCTTTATCAGCATGCTCAACGCCTATCCGCTGGGCAACGACTTGAACCAGTTGGACCTGTGGGCGGCGCGCGGCATGCGCATGTTCGGCTTCAGCTATGTGGGCAATAACGCCTGGTCGGACTCATCGCGGCCGTTGCCGTTTTTCAATGATTCCACCGACGCCCTTGATGGCCTGTCGGACATCGGCAAACAAGCGGTGCACCGCCTCAATGACCTGGGGGTGATCATCGATGTGTCGCAAATGTCGACCAAGGCGCTGGAGCAAGTGGCGCAATTGAGCCGCACGCCGATGGTGGCGTCCCATTCGGCGCCGCGCGCCTCCGTGGATATCCCGCGCAACCTGAGCGACAAAGAGCTGCAACTGATCAAGAACAGTGGCGGCGTGGTGCAGATCGTCGGCTTCTCCGCCTACCTGCGCCCGCTGAGCCAGCCGACCCAGGACAAGCTCAACGCCCTGCGCGCTCGCTTCGACCTGCCGCCGCTGCCCAACCTGGCCGTGGCCCTGATGCCGGGCGACGCGATCATTGCCGCCTGGCCGGAACACAGGTTCGGCGAGTACGCCAGTGCGCTGTACGGCATCCTCGATGAAGAACCGAAGGCCACCCTAAAGGACCTGGGCGATGCCATCGACTACACCGTGCGCAAGATCGGCATCGACCATGTCGGCCTGTCGTCGGACTTCAACGATGGCGGCGGTGTCCAGGGCTGGAACAACGTCGGCGAAATACGCAACGTCACCGCCGAGCTGATCCAGCGCGGTTACTCCGAAGCCGATATCGCCAAGCTTTGGGGAGGCAACTTCCTGCGCGTATGGGACCAGGTCCAAAAATCTGCCAAGCCCTTGGCCAACCGTTAATCATCCAGAAGCCCGTCCATGACCGACCGCCGTACCTTTCTCAAGCAGGCAGGTGTACTTGCCGCAAGCCTGCCACTGGGCGCCGCCCTGCTTCCGCAGGCCATCGCCGCCAACGCAACCACCGATGACCCATGGACGGGACTCAAGCAACTGTTCAACCAGGACCCGGACTACCTGCACTTTTCCAACTTCCTGGTGGCAACCCACCCCAAGCCGGTGCGCGAGGCCATCGAGCGCTACCGCGCGCAGATCGACCGCAACCCAGGGCTGGCCATGGACTGGGACCTGCAGGAAACCTGGAAGCGCGAAGGCCAGGTGCGCGAATGGGCCGGCCGTTACCTGAGGGCCACCCCACCGCAAATCGCCCTGACCGGCAGTACGTCCGAAGGCTTGGCGATGATTTATGGCGGGATCAAGGTACGGCCTGACCAGGAGATCCTCACCACCGTCCACGAACACTATGCCACCGAGTTCAGCCTGGATTTCCGGGTGCGCAAGGAGCAGACCCAGGTCCGCAAGATTCGCCTGTTCGACAACGCCAACCGCGTATCGGCCGACGAGGTGCTGGGCAACATCCAGCGCAATATCCGCCCCAACACCCGCGTACTCGGCATGACATGGGTGCAGTCCGGCAGCGGCGTGAAGCTGCCTATCGGCGAGATCGGCAAGCTGGTGGATGAACACAACCGCAACCGTGACGACAAGGACCGCATCCTCTATGTGGTGGATGGCGTGCACGGATTCGGCGTGGAAAACCTCGATTTCCCGGACATGCACTGCGACTTTTTCATCGCCGGCACTCACAAGTGGATGTTCGGCCCGCGCGGCACCGGCCTCGTTTGCGCCCGCGACCCGCAAAACAAGTATGTGACACCGATGGTACCGACCTTTTCCGAAGACAAGGACTTCGCCACCAGCATGACCCCGGGTGGCTACCACGCCTTCGAGCATCGCTGGGCGGCGGACGAGGCCTTCAAGCTGCACCTGCAACTGGGCAAGGCGCAGGTGCAGGCGCGGATTCACGCACTCAATACCGAACTGAAAGAGCAATTGCTGGCCCACCCGAAGATCGAACTGGTCACCCCGCACAGCCCTGAACTGTCGGCTGGTTTCACTTTCTTCCGCGTCAAAGGCCAGGACAGTGATGCCGTGGCGGCCTACATGATGAAAAACCGCGTGGTGATCGACGCGGTGGACCGCGATGTCGGCCCGGTGATCCGCACCGCCCCCGGCCTGCTCAATTCCTCCGCCGAGATCCAGCGCTTCATGACCTTGCTGAGCCAGCGGGCGTGACGCACACCTTTTCCCCTTTGAATGAGAGGCCCACATGAACAAACCCCTCACGGCCCTGGCGCTCACCGCCCTGTGCGGCGCCTTGCTGCCCAACCTGGCCCAGGCCGCCGCGCCGCAACCCGGCAAGGTGTTCAAGGATTGCAAGGACTGCCCGGAAATGGTGGTGCTGCCCGCCGGCACCTTCACCATGGGCACGCCCGAGGATGAAGTCGGCCGCGAGCCGGATGAAGGCCCGATGCATGAGGTGACCTTCGCCAAGCCGTTCGCCATGAGCCGCTTCCATATCACCGCCGGCGAATGGGACAGCTACGTGCGCCAGACCGGCGTGAAGATCGCCGATGGCGACACCCGCCCCGGTCGTGAATGCATCGCCAGCAAGCCACGCTATCCCCAAGGCCCGCGCCAGCCGGCGGTGTGCATGGACATGGACGACATCAAAAGCTATGTGGCCTGGCTGTCAAAAAAGACCGGCCAGCAGTACCACATGGTCAGCGAGTCCCAGCGTGAGTACGCCGCACGCGCCGGCTCTACCGGGCCGTTCCCCTTCCCGTTCGATGAAGGCAAGGACTACAGCATCACCAAGCATGCCAACACCTATGGCCCAGCCGATGGCTACAGCTACTCGTCGCCGGTCGGCAGTTACCCGCCGAATGCGTTTGGCATGTACGACATGCATGGCAACGTCTATGAGCGAGTGGCCGACTGCGAGCACCCCAACTACATCGGCGCGCCTACCGATGGCAGCGCGTGGGTGGAGCCTAACTGCGAGGGCTACATGATCCGGGGTAATGACTGGGGTGAAGCGCCGGTGTTTTCGCGCTCGGGGAATCGCAACACCATCTATCCGCAAACGCGGGGGGATTGGATTGGGTTCCGCGTAGTGCGCGACCTGTAATCCATGGGTTGCCGGAACCGTGGGTTCCGGCAACCCTTCGACTCAGGCGTGTTTAGCCAACAACGCCAACCCCTCATGCAACGCCGGGAACAGGCTGTTGTTGAAGTTGTTCCAGCGCAACTCAAGGATGGTGTCTTCCGGCGTGATCTCGGTCTTGAGCACGTCGTGGAACACTTCACCCGAATCGATGCCGTTGTCGACGTAGTGGAACGAGGCACCGGTGAGGTACAGCGGCTCCGAAGGCGTGGTGGCCTTGGTCGCCCAATCCGTAACCGTCAGACCACGTGCGCCATACAAGGCGTTCCAGGTGGCGTAGGCACCCCGGCGCTCGTACGGCGATTCAATACGGGTAATGCCCGGATGGATGTTCATGATGCGCCGGGCAAACGGCGCACCGGGGCGCACCAGCTCATCCAGGATCACCAGCAGACCGTCCAGCACCACGATATCAGCCTTCAACTCCACCAGTGTGTCATGCAGGCGGCGTTCGAAATCCTGCTTGCCGGCGATATGTTCCGCACTGCCCCGTGACAGGCGTCGATAAGTCGACGGCACGCTCAGCAGCAAGTCATTGACCAGGCGCCCCTGCACGCGCAGATCGGCCGGATACAGCCACTGGCGACCCGGCTGGTAGGCAAAACCGTAGTCGGCCACCAATTGCTGATCCCGCGGGTTCTGCTCGTCATCGTCATACACCACGCCCACCAGGTTGTAGGCCTCGCCCAGCGGCGTGTCGTTCAGCGCCCCCACCAGGGATTCCAGCACCGACATCATGTAGCGTTCATGGTCCTTGTAGGCCACCGGCTGCCCGGCCTTGTCGGCCGCGGCATTGCGCAGGGACCACACGTACACCAGATTCCTTTTCGTCATTGTTTCGCTCTCGCTGGATAGATCAGGCACGCACTCATACGCGTGCGCCTACACCACAAGAACGAACCAGCCCCCGTGCAATTTATCCACACCCGCCACCGCCCGGCACACCGAGCTAAATAGTCGCGCCAATCCTTCGTTTGTCATGGGTAAGGGTCTGTGTGCCCAGCCCCCTCTTTTTTCACTTTCCGGGAAGTATTTATGACCGACCCCA
The DNA here is from genome assembly GCF_002269425.1 of Pseudomonas sp. NS1(2017). NCBI lineage: Bacteria > Pseudomonadati > Pseudomonadota > Gammaproteobacteria > Pseudomonadales > Pseudomonadaceae > Pseudomonas > Pseudomonas sp. NS1(2017). The sequence continues at coordinate 4,055,911 of NZ_CP022960.1, read as the reverse complement.
AGCGCGGCGCCTTCAACGGTCTGCTCGCATTGCTCAGGCCTTTTCGCACCATCGTGACGGCCTCCGTCGCCCTGGGCATGGCCGGCGGCCTGGCCATCACGTTGCTGCTGGCGACGATCAATAACGCCCTGCACTCTACGACCGGGATGACGCAGGGGGTGATCCTGACGTTTGCGGCGCTGTGCCTGTTGGCCCTGACCAGCTCGATCGTCTCGGATATCGGCACCAACTACGTCGGCCAGCGAATTATCGCGGCCCTGCGCAAGGACCTGGGTGAAAAGGTGCTGTCGGCGCCCATCGAACAGATCGAACAGTACCGCTCCCACCGCCTGATTCCGGTGCTGACCCATGACGTCGACACCATCAGTGACTTTTCCTTCGCGTTCACTCCGCTGGCCATCGCAACGACGGTGACCCTGGGCTGCCTGGGCTATCTGGCCTACCTGTCGGTGCCGATGTTCCTGATGATGGTGGTCGCCATCATCATTGGCAGCAGCGTGCAATTCATCGCCGGTGCCAAGGGCATTCGCGGTTTCGATGAGGCCCGCGACCAGGAAGACGAGCTGCAACGCTACTATTCCGCAATCGCCTCGGGCGCCAAGGAATTGCGCATCCACCGGCCCCGCCGCTACCGCATGAACACCCACCGCATCCAGGAAACCGCCGACCGGATCAGCGATATCCAGGTGCGTTCGGTGAACATCTACATCGTCGCCAAAACCTTCGGCTCGATGCTGTTTTTCGTGGTCATCGGCCTGGCCCTGGCGATGCAGGCCTACAGCCCCAACCCGGACCCGGCGGTGATCACCGGCTTCGTACTGGTGCTGTTGTACATGAAAGGCCCGTTGGAGCACGTGGTGGGTTACTTGCCGATCATCGGCAAGGCGCGGATTGCCTTTGCGCGCATCACCGAATTGTCCGACCGTTTCTCGTCGCCTGAACCCCATCTGCTGATGGATGGCAGCGAAGCCCCCACGCCAATGGTCAACAGCTTGGAATTGCGCGGCGTGAGCTACAGCCCGCCGCCGGTGGAAGGCAGCCAACCGTTCCACCTTGGGCCGATCAACCTGAGCATCAAGCAGGGCGACATCGTGTTTATCGTAGGCGAGAACGGCTGTGGCAAAACCACCCTGATCAAGCTGTTGCTGGGCCTCTACCAACCCCAGGCCGGGGAAATCCGCCTCAATGGCGAAACCGTGACCGATCCGGCGCGCGACGACTACCGCCAGTTGTTCACCACGGTGTTTGCTGACTATTACCTGTTCGATGACCTGGTCCAAGGCAGCGCCACCCAGTCACTGGACAGCGCGACCAAGTACCTGGAGCGCCTGGAAATCGCGCACAAGGTCAGCGTCAAGGACGGTGTGTTCAGCACCACCGACCTGTCCACCGGCCAGCGCAAGCGCCTGGCCCTGGTCAACGCCTGGTTGGAAGAACGCCCGGTGCTGGTGTTCGACGAATGGGCCGCCGACCAGGACCCGGCCTTCCGCCGCGTTTTCTATACCGAGTTGCTGCCGGACCTCAAGCGCCTGGGCAAGACCATCATCGTGATCAGCCACGACGACCGCTATTTCGACATCGCCGACCAGTTGGTGCGCCTGCGCGCCGGCCAAGTGGTGCACGAAATGGAACCGGCGTGAATTTCTTTTCCGGTTTCTGCAGGTAGGAACGTCTCACTAGTGGTAATGAGAACCAACCCCAACAAATACTTAAAATCTGCCCACTAAATACCTAGAAGAGAATTCACCCATGCCAGCAACATTTGGTCTGAGTCCCTTGAGCAAGGCACTCTCCATGCGCCGCCTCTTGAACACCCACGTGCTACCTGGCGCGATTGCCGTTGCGCTGACGCTGCCAGTCGCCGGTTATGTTCAGGCGCAGGAGATCGAGCTGGATGTCCCTGCACAGTCGCTGGGTAGCGCTCTTCAAGAATTTGGTAAGCAAGCCAACCTGCAAGTGCTGTACAGCCCGACCGACGTCGAAGGCAAACGCAGCCACAAGGTCAAGGGCAAGTTGCAGCCTGGCCAGGCCATGACCACGCTGCTGACCGGCACCGGCGTGAACTTCGACCTGCAAGGCAACACGATGACACTGACTGCCGGCCGCTCGTCCGCCCTGGAGCTGGGCGCCACCCAGGTGACCGCCAACCAGCTCGGCACCATCACCGAGGGTTCGGGCTCCTATACGCCCGGGACCATCGCGACCGCGACCCGCCTGGTGCTGACGCCACGGGAGACGCCGCAATCGATCTCGGTGGTGACCCGCCAGGCCATGGATGACTTCAACCTCAAGTCGATCGACGACGTGATGCGCCACACCCCCGGCATCACTGTTGCCGCGTATGACAGCGAGCGTACCAGCTACTTCTCCCGTGGCTTTGCCATCCAGAACTTCCAGTACGACGGTATTCCGATCCTGCAGGACGCCCAGTATTCGTCCGGCCACACCCTGACCGACACGGTGATCTACGACCGCGTCGAGATCCTCAAGGGCGCGACCGGCCTGCTGACCGGCGCCGGTGGCCCTGGCGGCACCATCAACATGGTCCGCAAGAAGCCGACCTCGGAATTCAAGGGCTACATCGACCTGGGCGCCGGTTCCTGGGACAACTACCGCTCGGAAGTGGATGTGAGCGGTCCGCTCACCGAGTCCGGCAACGTGCGCGGCCGTGCGGTGGCGGCCTATCAGGACAAACACTCGTTCCTCGATCACTACCAGCGCAAGACCAACGTGTACTACGGCATCCTGGAATTCGATCTGGCGCCGGATACCCTGCTGACCGTCGGCGGTGACTACCAGGACAGCGACCCGCAAGGTTCCAGCTGGTCAGGGGCGGCGTCGCTGTATGACTCCGCGGGCAACCGCATCAGCACCTCGCGTTCGTTCAACAACGGCGCCAAGTACAGCAAGTGGGCCCAGTACACCCGTACCGGCTTCGCGACCCTGGAACATACGTTCGATAACGGCTGGGTTGGCAAGGCGCAGTACAACCACCAGATCAATGGCTACAAGGCTCCGCTGTCGGCGCTGCTGGCGCCGAACGCAGCCACCGGCAAGGCTTCGCTGCTTACGCGTACCTACAATGGCGAGACCACCAGCGACACCGGCGACCTGTACGCCACCGGGCCTTTCAGCCTGTTCGGCCGCGAGCATGAACTGGTGGTCGGCGCCTCGGTCTCGCGCTCCCACTGGCTGGGCCGCGACTACACCAACGCCACCAACTACAACAACAGCCACGATTACTTCGATTGGGACGGCGACGCGCCCAAGCCTGACCGTGGCCCACAGACCAAGCGCAATGACGAACTCACCCGCCAGAGCGCCCAGTACATCACCGGCCGCTTCAGCCTGGCCGATGACTGGCACCTGATCCTGGGTACCCGAGTCAACAACTACGAGGTCAGCGGCACCAGCCAGGTCAAGGACACCGGCAAGGTCGTGCCTTACGCCGGCCTAACCTACGACTTCACCGAGAACCTCTCGGCCTATGCCAGCTTCACCGAGATCTACCTGCCTCAGGACGACTACCGCGACCGCAACAACAAGCCGCTGGAGCCGGACGAAGGCAAGAACTATGAGCTGGGCTTGAAAGGCGAGTTCTTCGATGGCCGTCTCAACGCCAGCCTTGCGTACTTCGAAGTACACGAGAAAAACCGCCCCATCGACGACCTTGACTACGTTCCCCTCAGCTACCCAGGCCTTGACTACGCGTCCAAAGGCACCGAAGCCAAGACCAAGGGCTACGAAGCGGAAATCTCCGGCGAACTGGCCCCTGGCTGGCAGTTGCAGGCGGGTTACACCCATAAGATCATTCGCGACAAACAGGGCGAGAAACTCTCCACCTGGGAGCCGGAAGACCAAGTCAACATCTACACCAGCTACAAGCTGACCGGCGCCCTGGACAAGCTGACCCTGGGCAGCGGCGTGCGCTGGCAGGGGACGGGCTGGAAGGTGCTGACCAACAACTACGCCACCGGCAGCCAGGATAAATTCTCCCAGGATCCGCTGTGGCTGGTGGACCTGATGGCCCGTTACCAGGTCACCGAGAACGTATCGGCCAGCCTCAATGTCAACAACATCTTCGACAAGAAGTACTACACCAACATCGGCTTCTACAATTCGGTCTACTACGGTGACCCGCGCAACATCATGCTCAGCACCCGCTGGAACTTCTGATGCATAGACGCTAGCCGTTCCAACCAAGCCCCTGGCCATGCGCAATGACCAGGGGCTTTTTAGTGTCCGCCTGCCCGTACACCCGGCACAAAAAAGCCCCTGGCCTTAGAAGAGGCCAGGGGCTTGGGTTGCTGCCGTCCGTTACTTCATCGCATCGGCGAAGCTCTGCACAAACGCAGCGTTATCGATGATGCGGTCGTGGGTGGAGTCGATCAGCACCGACTGCTGGACACACGCCCTGCCCACCACCTGCTCCATGGTCGCTTCAATCAACTGACGGTGCTGGCCTGCACGGCTGCCGGCGGCCCACCAGCAGCGGATCGGCGCCTTGAGCGGTTTGAAGTCAGCGTCCTTGAGCCGCTGGCCCAGGGTGCGGTCCAGCTCCCAGGAAATCTGCGCTTCATCCCCTTCAAGCAAGCTTGCCTTGATTTCCCGGAACGTCTCGCCCAACGCCTCTTCAGCCCAGGCGCCCAGTGCCTGCCATTGCTGCGCTTCATCACTGAAGAATGCCTGGCTGTCCAACCAGGCGGTGTGGATCTGCTGGCTCGACGCCGGGAACATCACCTGCAACAGCTCAACGCGGCGCTGGTTGACCGACAGTTCATCGTCATCCGCAATCACCGCTGCGTCCCAGTAAGCCTTGAGCCAGTAAGGCGGCGAGGCATCGATCCAGCCGACCACTTCCACCTCACGCCCGGCTTGTTCCAAGGCGTAGGCGACTTCCATGGCCAGGTTACCGCCCATGGACCAGCCCGCGAGACGATAGCGCCCCTCGGGCAACGCATCGAGCAATTGCCCGGTGTAGTCCTCGACCATCGCTTGCCAGCTCGGTACGGCGCTACCCTCCTCGGCCAATGCGCGGCAGATCACGCCCATCACCGGCCGCTGCTCGCGCAGTGCCAGGCCAATGGCCTTGTAGCAATGCACCGAGCCGTAGCTTGGGTGGAACAGGAACAGCGGCGTGCCTTCGGTCTGGCTGTTGAGCTTGACGATCAGCGACTGCCCCGCGCCGTTGCCCAGGCAATTCACCTGCCCTGCGACCGTGGGGTTAAGCATCAATTGGCTGACCGACAGGGTCTTGCCGGTGGCCTTGCGGATGCGTTCCTTGAGCATCAACACCAGCAGCGAGTGACCGCCCAGTTCAAAGAAGTTGTCATCCAGGCCAACGCGCTCGACGCCCAACACCTCGCCCCAGATCGTTGCAAGGCGCTGTTCCTGCTCGGTGTGTGGCGCGCGGAACACCTGCTGGTGCTGAGACGCGTCGGGCTTGGGCAAGGCCTTGCGGTCCAGTTTGCCGTTCGGGCTCAGGGGCATCTGTTCCAGCAACACCCACTGCGCCGGAATCATGTAGTCGGGTAAATGCGCCGCAAGGTGCGCACTGAGCGGTTCGCGCCAGTGCTCACCGGGCGCTTGCAGCACCAGGTAGCCGACCAGATGCTTGCCATCGACCACCTGCACCGACGCCTCCTGGACTTCAGCGGTTTCGAGGATGCGCGCTTCAATTTCACCCAGTTCAATACGCAGGCCACGCAACTTGACCTGGTGATCCAGGCGTCCGAGGTATTCGATCACACCGTCGGCGCGCTGGCGCACACGGTCACCCGTGCGGTACAAGCGCGCCCCCGACTCGAACGGCGAGGCAATGAAACGTTCAGCAGTCAGCGCGGGACGGCGGTGGTAGCCGCGCGCCAAGCCCAGGCCGCCCAAGTACAACTCGCCCGCCACGCCGACGGGCACCGCTTGCAACTGGGCATCCAACACGTAGGTCTGCAGATTGGCGATCGGCTGGCCGATGGGTACCGTGTCGCGTTGTTCATCGACGCAGGTCCAGTGGGTCACGTCGATGGCGGCTTCCGTCGGCCCGTACAGGTTGTAAAGGCTGGCCGCAGGCAATTTGGCAAAGACCTGTTGCTGCGCGTCCACCGGTAATGCTTCACCGCTGCACACAATGCGGCGCAAGCTCTGGCAACTGGAGGCTGCCGCGTCCTGCATGAACGCCTGCAGCATCGAAGGCACAAAGTGCAGCGTCGTCACCTGTTCGGCGTTGATCAGCGCCACCATCTTCGCCGGATCACGGTGATCCCCCGGCGCCGCGACCACCAGGCGCGCACCGGTCATCAACGGCCAGAAGAACTCCCACACTGACACGTCGAAGCTGAACGGTGTCTTCTGCAACACCGTATCGCGAGGGGTCAAGTGGTAGGCCTCTTGCATCCAGCATAAGCGGTTGGTCAACGCCGAATGACGGTTGCCCGCGCCCTTGGGCTGGCCGGTGGACCCGGAGGTGTAGATCACATACGCGAGGTTTTCGCCGTGCAGCGCAAGGTCAGGGTTGGTGTCAGGGAAGTCTTCGAACCCAGAGTCGCCCAGCAACAGGCATTCGATGCCTTCGGCACGCGGTAGTTGTTCCAGCAAGTGGGATTGGGTCAACAGCAGCTTCACGCCGCTGTCTTCAAGCATGTACGCCAGGCGCTCAGGCGGGTAATCCGGGTCCAGCGGCACATAGGCACCGCCGGCCTTGAGCACGGCGAGCAGGCCGACCACCATCTCGATGGAACGCTCCACGACCAATCCGACCAACACGTCCGGACCGACGCCAGCCTGGATCAAGCGATGGGCCAGACGGTTGGCGCGCCGGTTCAAGTCGGCATAGCTCAGGCGCTGCGCGGCGAAGACCAGTGCGGGGGCATCCGGAGTCTGCACAACCTGCGCTTCGATCAATTGATGCACCGGCTGTTGTGGATAGTCGCGCGCCGTGGCATTCCATTGCCTTACGAGGGCCTGCTGTTCGACAGGCTCCAGCAGCGGCAACTGGCTGACCCGCTGTTGCGGATCATCCAGCATGCCCCACAACAGGTTCTGCCAATGGGTCAGCATGCACTCGAGAACGGCGGGGGCAAACAGGTCGGTCGCGTACGTCAGGGTGGCGTGGATACCCTGCGCCGAAGCCTGGGTGTCCAGGCTCAGGTCGAACTGCGCAGTCTGGCTGCCCCAATCCAGCCCTTCTACGCGCAAGTCGGGCAGTGACTGCCCCGACGTCATCAACCCCGCCTCACTCTGGTGGTTGAACATCACCTGGAACAGCGGGTTATGGCTGAGGCTGCGCTCTGGTTGCAGGGCCTCCACCAATTGCTCGAAAGGCAGGTCCTGATGGCTCTGGGCGTCCAGGCTGCGGCGCTTGACCTGCTGCAACAATTGGCCGACAGAGAGCTGCCCATCGATATCCGCCTTGAATACCTGAGTGTTGACGAAGAAACCGACAAGGCGTTCCACCTCAACCCGGCTGCGGTTGGCGATTGGCACACCGACGCGGATGTCTTGCTGGCCACTGTAGCGGTACAGCAGACTCTGGAAAGACGCCAGCAACACCATGAACAACGTGACGCCTTCACGCTGCGCCAGCGCATTGAGCCCGGCCGCCAGCGCGGGCGGCAATTCAAGTTGCAGGCTGGCGCCACGGTAGCTTTGCACCGCCGGCCGCGCGTTCGCAGTGGGCAGCTCCAGCACCGGCTGTTCGCCGCCTAACAGTTGCTGCCAATACGCCAATTGACGTTCGCGCTCGCCCGCCGCCATCCACTGGCGCTGCCAGTGCGCGTAATCGGCGTATTGCAGCGCCAGTTCCGGCAACTGCGGCGTCTGGCCCTGGCTGTAGGCGCCGTATAGCTGTACCAACTCGTCGACCATCACTTGCATCGACCAGCCGTCTGTCACGATGTGGTGCTGCACCAGCACCAGCACATGTTCATCGTCAGTCAGGCGCAGCAAGGTGACGCGCAGCAGTGGGCCACTCTGCAAGTCGAAGGGCCGGGCAATTTCGGCTTCGACCTGCTGTTGAAGATGGGCGGCGTCGGCATCTGCCCGTGCAATCACCAGCGCAGTGGCTGGGCGAATCACTTGAACCGCACGCTCGCCGTCCTGGTAGACCTGGGTACGCAAGCTCTCATGACGCAGCACCAGTGCATCGAAGCTGCGCTGCAAGGCCGGTTGGTCCAAATGCCCGTTCAGGCGTAACACGCTGGGAATATGGTAAGCCGCGCTGTGCGGGTCCAGTTGCCACAGGAACCACTGGCGTTCCTGAGCAAACGACAGCGCCAACGGCTGGTCACGCCCGACCGCCAGCATCGGCGGCGCCAGCGTCTGGTCCGCAGCCTGCAAGGCCAACACAAAGCCTTCCAACTGCGGCGCCTCGAACAAGGTGCGCAAGGCGACCTCTCGTCCAAGCAGTTGACGCACGCGCGAGATCACCTGCATGGCCAGCAACGAATGCCCGCCCAGCTCGAAGAAGTGATCGTTCAGGCCGATGCGCTCGGCCCCCAACACCTGCGCCCAGATCGCCGCGACCTGCTGCTGCAACGGCGTGACCGGCTCAACCCAGACGCCTTGCGACTGCGCGGTGTCCGGCTGCGGCAGGCCCTTGCGGTCAAGCTTTCCGTTGGGGGTCAGCGGCATCTGCGCCAGGAAC
>NZ_CP022960.1:4045683-4047173 GCF_002269425.1 Pseudomonas sp. NS1(2017) | reverse complement strand
CCGTTGGGGGTCAGCGGCATCTGCGCCAGGAACATGAAGTGCGCGGGCACCATGTAATCCGGCAGATGGGTTTTCAGCGCACGGCGCAAGGTTTCGCGCAATTGGGTTTCATTGGCGAGCGGGCCCTCGGCCGGCACGACATACGCCACCAGTTGTTTGCCGGTCGGACCGTCCTGGGCGACCACCACGGTTTCGCCAACGTTGTCCTGTTCGCGCAGGCGCGCTTCGATCTCGCCCAGTTCGATACGGAAACCACGGATCTTCACCTGATGGTCGACACGCCCGAGGTAATCCACCACCCCATCCGGGCGGCCACGGGTCAGGTCGCCGCTGCGATATACGCGGCTGCCAGGTTTGCCGAATGGGTCCGGCACAAAACGCTCGGCCGTCAGTGCCGGACGCTCCAGATAACCCCGTGCCACGCCCTCGCCGCCCAGGTACAACTCGCCGGCCACGCCAATGGGTTGCAGGTTGAGTTGCGAGTCCAGCACGTAGCCGCTGCGGTTGCCCAACAGCGTGCCGATGGGCGCGTAGACGGCGCCGCATGGATCGCCACGGCGGGCTTTCCACAGCAGTGGTGTGACCACGGTTTCAGTCGGGCCGTAGCCGTTGAACAGGTAAGTCGGTTTCAGTGCACGCCAGGCCAAGTCATAGCTGGCCTGGGCTACCGCGTCACCGCCAAAGCAGTACACACGCACTTTGGGTGGGTTGCCGTCACGCTCGGCATGCTCGGCCAACTGTTGCAGGTAAACCGGCGGGAACACCGCCATGGTCACGTTGTGGCGATGCATTTGTGCGTAGGTGTATTCGGGCAGCCACAGGCTGTCATCACGGACCAGCACGCTGGCGCCGTTGATCAGCGGGTGCATCCAGCCTTCGTGGGAGCCGTCGAAGGCGAACGACATGAAGTGCAGTTCGCAATCGGTAGGTGACGTTTCATAGCGCTCGCCGGTGGCGATGATGTGCGCCACCAACGGACCGTGGGAGACTGCCACGCCTTTTGGCATGCCGGTGGAGCCGGAGGTGTAGATCACGTAGGCCAGGTTATCGCCGTCCAGCTTCACGTCCGGTGCTGTGTCGCGGTAATCCGCCCAGTCTTCGGTGCGATCAATCGCCAGGGTGTCCAAGCCCTCGGGAATCGGCAGTTGCTGCAACGCGCGTGTGTGGGTCAGCAACAATTGCGCGCGGCTGTCTTGCATCATGTACAGCAGGCGATCACGCGGGTATTCGATGTCCAGCGGCACATACACGCCACCGGCTTTCATCACCGCGAGGAACGCCACCAGGCTTTCGGCGCTGCGTGGCATGGCAATCGCCACGCGCACTTCCGGGCCGACGCCACGGGCGATCAAGGCGTGGGCCAGGCGGTTGGCCTGGCTGTCCAGCTCGCCATAGCTAAGGGTTTGCTCGTCGAATTTGACGGCGATCGCCTGGGGGGTTTCCTTGGCGCGGTCAGCCACCAACTCATGCACAAGACGCTCGGCCGAGAA
>NZ_CP022960.1:4032732-4045583 GCF_002269425.1 Pseudomonas sp. NS1(2017) | reverse complement strand
CACCAACTCATGCACAAGACGCTCGGCCGAGAAGCCTGCATCTGCCTGGTTCCACAGTTGAAGAATGTGTTGCTGCTCATCAAAGTCAAGCAGGTTCAATTGGCTGATGGGCTGTTGTTGATCGGCAACCATTGCCTGCAACAGGTTCTGCCAATGCCGCGCCATGCGTTCGATGGTCGAAGCTTCGAACAGGTCGGTGGCATACCCCAGCGACGCCCAGAGCCCGTCCGGACTTTGCTGGACATCCAGGTCAAGGTCGAAATGGGCGGTACGCCGGTCCCACGCCAAGCCTTCGATGCGCAACTGCGCCAGCGCCTGAAGCTCATCACCGGTGCGACCTTCAGCCTGGTAGTTGAACATCACCTGGAACAGCGGGTTGAGACTCAGGCTACGCTCGGGCTGCAAGGCTTCGACCAGTTGCTCGAACGGCAGGTCCTGGTGCGCCTGGGCTTCCAGCGCGCGCTGCTTGACCTGGGCGAGCAACTGGGCAACGGTGGTCTGCCCATCGATATCGGCCTTGAGCACCTGGGTATTGACGAAAAAGCCGATCAGCCGCTCGGTCTCGACCCGGTTGCGGTTGGCGATCGGCACGCCGACACGAATGTCCTGCTGGCCGCTGTAGCGGTGCAACAAGGTCTGGAACGAGGCCAGCAGCAACATGAACAGGGTCACGCCCTGCGCCTGGGCCAAGGCCTTGAGCTCGGCGGCCAGGGTGGTCGGCAGCACTACGTCCAGGCGCGCGCCGCGATGGCTCTGGTGTGCCGGACGCTGATGGTCGAACGGCAATTCCAGCACGGGTTGTTCACCGCCGAGCAGGTCACGCCAGTAATCGAGCTGGCGGGCCTTTTCCCCAGCCTCCATCCAGGTACGTTGCCACACGGCATAGTCGGCGTACTGGATCGGCATAGCCGGCAGGTCTGGCGTCCGGCCCTGGCTGAATGCGGCATACAACTGCACCAGTTCATCGACCATCACTTGCATCGACCAACCATCGGACACAATGTGATGCTGCACCAGCACCAACACATGGTCGTCTTCGGCCAGGCGCAGCAGGGTCACGCGCAACAACGGCCCTTCTTGCAAATCGAATGGCCGGGCGATCTCGGCCTCGACCTGGGCCTGTAGGTCGGCCTCGTTGACCTCGCCCAACCTGATCGGCAAGGCGGCGTCAGTTCGAATCACTTGCCGCGCGCCCTCCGGCTGCACTTGCACATGGGTGCGCAGGCTTTCATGGCGCGCCACCAGGGCCTCGAAACTGTGTTGCAGCGCCGGGACATCCAAAGCCCCCTTGAGGCGCAAGGCGCTGGGGATATGGTACGCAGCGCTGTCCGGGTCCAACTGCCAGAGAAACCACTGGCGCTCCTGGGCGTAAGACAGCGGCAGTGGGTGTTCGCGGCCGACCGCCAGCAGCGGAGGCGCCTGCTCACCTTCCGGCGTATCCAGTGCGTGCAGGGTGGCGGCAAAACCTTCAAGGCGCGGTTGCTCGAACACCAGTTTCAGCGGGACTTCACGCCCCAATGCATGACGCAGGCGCGACACCACCTGCATCGCCAACAACGAATGCCCGCCCATCTCAAAGAAGTGGTCGGTCAACCCTACCCGCTCGGCGCCGAGAATATCGGCCCACACTGCGGCGACTTGCTGCTCCAGTTCGGTGACCGGCGCGACCCACGCCTGCTGCGATTGGCTCGCATCCGGCTTGGGCAGTGCCTGGCGGTCCAGCTTGCCATTCGGGTTCAGCGGCATGCGTTCAAGGAAGATCAGGTGCGCAGGCACCATGTAATCCGGTAATTGTTCACGCAGGATCGATTTGAGCGCTTCGGCGTCGTGTTGCTCGGCAACCAAATAAGCAACGAGCTGGTTGTCGGCCGCCAACACCAGCGTCTCACGCACGCCCACCTGGGCCAGCAACAGCGCTTCAATCTCGCCCAGTTCGATGCGGAATCCGCGGATTTTCACTTGATGGTCGACCCGGCCGACGTACTCGATTACACCGTCAGCGCGGTAGCGTGCCAGGTCACCGGTACGGTACAGACGCTCGCCGGACTCACCGAAAGGGTCCGGCACAAAACGTTCAGCCGTCAGCAACGCACGGTTCAAATAGGCACGCGCCAGGCCACAGCGGCTGCCGATATACAACTCGCCCACGGCGCCCAACGGTGCCAGGTTCAGATCGCGATCCAGTACATACAGCGCGCGACCTGGCAACGAGCGGCCAATCGGGCTGGCGGTGGCGCCGATCAGTTCGGTGCCCGCCGTGCAGTCCAACACGCTCGATACCACGGTGGCTTCGGTCGGGCCATAGGTGTTGAGCAAACGCACATGACCGAGCCCGGCGTTCAACCACTGTGCCGGACCGTCCAGCGGCATGGCTTCGCCGCCGATGTGGATCTGGCGAAGCGCGCCGTAGGAACGCGGGCCGGCGGCCAGGCAGTCGAGCAGGAACAGGTTCCAATAGGCGGTCGGCAAGTCGGCCAGGGTGATGCCCTGGGCGATGATTTCATCGTACAACCGCGCGCTGTCCCACAAGTCCGGACCGCGCAGCACCACGGTGGCGCCGTGGGTCAATGCCGGGTACAGCTGCTCGACGAAACCGTCGAAGTTGAGGGTCGCAAATTGCAGCACGCGATCTTCACGGGTCAACCGCGAATAACCTGCGGCAATGCTGGAAAACTCGGTGAGTGCCGCATGGTTGATCGCCACGCCCTTGGGCTTGCCGGTGGAGCCGGAGGTGTAGATCACGTAGGCCAGGTTTTGCGGCGAGACCGCTACCTGAGGGTCGCGCTCAGGGCACAGCGCCAAGTGCGCATCCGCCAGGTCCAGCGTCGCCATGCCTTCGGGCAATGGCATCGGCACATGGGCCTGCGTCAGCACCAGGCGCACGCCGCTGTCTTCGAGCATATGCAGCAGGCGTTCACGCGGGTATTGCGGGTCCAGCGGCACGTAGGCGCCGCCGGCCTTGAGCACCGCCAGCAGGCTCACCACCATATCGAACGAACGCTCGACCGCTACCCCCACCAACACTTCCGGGCCAATGCCCAATCTGATCAAGTGATGGGCCAGACGGTTGGCCTGACGGTTCAGCTCAGCGTAACTGATGGACTGATCGTCCAGGCACAAGGCAACCGCGTCGGGACGCTGCTGAACCTGGGCTTCAAACAATCCCTGTACACCCACAAGGTCCTCAAACGCTGCCGCGCTGTGGTTCCAGTCTTGCAACAACCGGCGTTGCTCGTCGTCGACCAGCATCGCGAGTTGCGCAATGCGATTGCCGGCGCGGCCAACCACTGAACGCAACAACGTTTGCCAATGCTCAGCCATGCGCTGCACGGTCGCCACGTCGAACAGGTCAGTGGCATAGGTCAGCGACGCCCAAATGCCTTCGGGCGATTCCTGGGTATCCAGGCTCAGGTCGAACTGCGCACTCAGGCTGTCCCACTCCAGGGCCTCCACCGCCAGCCCCGGCAACTGCTGCTCACCACGTACCCGACGGCCTTCGGTCTGATGGTTGAACATCACTTGGAACAGTGGGTTGTGGCTCAGGCTGCGCTCGGGCTGCAGGGCCTCCACCAACTGTTCGAACGGCAGGTCCTGATGACTCTGGGCCTCCAGCGCACGTTGCTTGACCTGGGCCAGCAACTGACTGAAGGTCATTTGCCCGTCTATGTCGGCCTTGAGTACCTGGGTATTGACGAAAAAGCCGATCAACCGCTCGGTTTCCGCCCGGTTGCGGTTGGCAATCGGCACGCCAACACGGATGTCCGATTGCCCGCTGTAGCGATACAACAGGGTCTGGAACGACGCCAGCAACAACATGAACAGAGTCACGCCTTCGCGCTGGGCCAACGCCTTGAGGCCGGTGACCAGTGCCGCGTCCAGGCCAATGTCCAGGCGCGCACCGCGATAGCTCTGCACGGCCGGACGCGGGTGATCAAGCGGCAACTCCAACACTGGCTGCTCGCCGCCTAACCGCTCGCACCAATAACCGAGCTGACGCTCTTTTTCGCCGGCTTCCATCCAACTGCGCTGCCACAAGGCATAGTCCGGGTATTGAATCGGCAAGTCCGGCAGGCGCAGGTCTTGGCCCTGGCTGTAGGCGACGTACAACTGCACCAGTTCATCGACCATCACCTGCATCGACCAACCATCGGAGACGATGTGGTGCAACACCAGCACCAACACGTGATCATCGGGCGCCACCTGCAGCAACTTGACCCGCAGCAGCGGGCCTTGTTGCAGATCAAAGGGCTTGGCGACCTCCGCTTGCACCTGGGCCTCAAGCTGCGCGGCATCACCCGTTTCGAGGGGGATATCCAACTGCAATTCAGGCCTGACCACTTGCAGCACCTGGTCAAGATCCTGATGCAAGTAGGTGCGCAGGCTTTCGTGGCGGGCGATCAGGCTGTCGAAGCTGCGTTGCAAGGCCGCCCGGTCAAGGCGGCCTTTCAACCGCAGGGCGCGCGGCAGGTGGTAGGCCGGGCTTTGCGGCTCCAACTGCCACAAGAACCACTGGCGCTCCTGGGCATAAGAGAGTCGAAGGGGTTCACCTTCCTGACGCTTGAAAACCGGGGCAATCTCAAACAGGTTGATGCCTTGCTGCTTGAGCATTACCGCCAACGCTTTCTTTTGTTGCGCCGAAAGTGACCCTACCGACTCGATTAATGCTTGCACGCCACGCCCCTCAGGAAATCAATTTATCCAAATCTTCTGCTGATAGACGTTTGAGGGCCTCCAAGGATTTAGCCAATGCGTCCTGCACCGGCGAATTATTTGTCTGCTGGGCGGCGACATGGGCACTGAACTCGACCAGGGTCGGCGTGGTGAAAATCGATTTGACGTCGAATTCGGCGTGCAACTGCTCGCGCAGGCGCACCACCACCTGGGTGGCCAGCAGGGAATGCCCGCCCAGTTCGAAGAAGTTGTCGTGCAGGCCCACCCGCTCCACGTCCAGCACTTCGGCCCAGATCGAGGCAATCTGTTGCTCCAGTTCGCTGTTCGGGGCGACGTACTCCCGGGCTTGCAGGCTGGCGTCGGCTTTGGGCAGGGCTTTGCGGTCCAGCTTGCCGTTGGGGCTCAGGGGCATCTGCTCCAACACCATCCACTGGGCCGGGACCATGTAGTCCGGCAGCTGTTGCGCCAGATGGGCGCTTAGCACATCACGCCAGTCGTCATCGGCGTTTTGCAGCACCAGGTAGCCCACCAGGAACTTGCCATCCACCGCCAGTACGGCGGCCTCACGCACCCAGTCGTGTTCCAGCAGGCGCGCTTCGATTTCGCCCAATTCGATGCGCAGGCCACGCAGCTTGACCTGATGGTCGATACGCCCGGCGTACTCGATCACACCGTCTTCGCGGTAACGCGCCAGGTCGCCCGTGCGGTACAGGCGTTCGCCCTTGACGAACGGGTGGGCAACAAAACGCTCAGCGGTGAGCGCCGGACGGCGATGGTAACCCCGCGCCAGGCCGATGCCGCCCAGGTACAACTCGCCCAGCACGCCGACCGGCACCGGCTCGAAGTTGCTGTCGAGGATGTAGCACCCCAGGTTGGCAATCGGGCGTCCAATCGGCACTGCATCGCGGCCTTCATCGACGCAGGTCCATTGGGTCACGTCGATGGCGGCTTCGGTCGGGCCGTACAGGTTGTAGAGCCCGGCCTGGGGCAGCTTGGCGAAGACCTGCTGCTGGGCATCCACCGGCAGGGCCTCGCCGCTGCACACGATGCGGTGCAGGGTGTGACAGGTCGCCACCGTCGGGTCTTGCAGAAAGGCCTGCAACATCGACGGCACAAAGTGCAGCGTGGTGACCTGCTCTGTATTGATCAGCTTGATCAACTTGGCCGGATCCCGGTGATCGCCCGGCGCCGCAACCACCAGGCGTGAGCCCGTCATCAGCGGCCAGAAGAACTCCCACACCGATACGTCGAAGCTGAACGGGGTCTTTTGCAACACGGTATCGCTGACATCCAGGCCATAAGCCTCCTGCATCCAGTGCAGGCGGTTGGCCAGGGCCGAATGACGGTTGCCGGCGCCTTTGGGTTGGCCGGTGGAGCCTGAGGTGTAGATCACGTAGGCGAGGTTTTCGCCATGCACCACGATCTCAGGATTGGCGTCGCTGTAGCCTTCAAACGCGGCTTCACCCAGCACCAGGCTATTCAAGCCTTGCGGAATCGGCAGCTGCTCAAGCAGATGCGCCTGGGTCAGCAGCAGTTTCACGCCGCTGTCGTCGAGCATGTACGCCAAGCGATCACGCGGGTATTCAGGGTCCAGCGGCACATAGGCGCCACCGGCCTTAAGCACCGCAAGCAGGCCTACCACCATTTCAATCGAACGCTCTACCGCCAGGCCCACCAGCACATCCGGGCCCACACCGGCCTCGATCAAACGATGAGCCAGGCGGTTGGCTCGGCGGTTCAGCTCGGCGTAGCTCAAGCGCTGCTCGGCAAACACCAATGCCGGGGCTTGCGGTGTGCGCGCCGCCTGCTGCTCGATCAGTTGATGCACGCAGTACTGCAACGGGTAATCCCGCGCCGTGGCGTTCCAGTCAACGACCACTTGTTGGCGTTCCGCCACCTCCAACATCGCCAGGTCGCCCAGGCGTTGTTGGTCGCCGTCGAGCATGGCTTGCAGCAGGTTGACCAGATGGCGGCCGTAGGTTTGCACCGTGCTTGCCTCGAAATGCGCATGGGCAAAACTGAATTGCACTGACAGCGTGTCAGCCACGTCCACCAGAACCGTCAGCGGGAAGTTGGTCTGCTCGCGTGAATCCGGCTGGCCGAAACGAATGCCACTGCCGCCGCTCTGCTCCAGGGCCTTGGACACCGGATAGTTTTCAAACACCAGGATGTTGTCGAACAAGGCTTCACCGCCCTGCCCGGCCCAGCGCTGGATATCGTACAGCCCGGTGTGTTCATGCTCACGCAGCGCCAGGTTCTGCGCCTGCACCGCTTGCAGCCAGTCGGCCACGGTCTGCTGGGCGTCCACCGCGCAGATCACCGGCAGGGTGTTGATGAACAGGCCGATCTGCTGCTCCACCCCCGCCAACTCTGCCGGGCGCCCGGCCACGGTGGCACCGAAGGACACCACCGACTGCCCGCTATGGCGCTGCAACAGGACCAGCCACGCCGCCTGAATCATGGTGTTGAGCGTGACCTTGTGATTGCGCGCGAAGGCTTCAAGCCGTTCAGTCAGTGCGCGATCCAGGCTGAGCTGATGCTCGCCATGCCCGTCCGCCGCCGTCGGCTGGCTGCTGCCCAGGCGCGTGGGTGCTTGCAGAACGCTCAGTTGTTCGCGCCAGAAGGTTTCAGTCGCTGCGCCATCACGCTGCTGCAGCCAGCCGATGTAGTCGCGATAACGCCCGGCCGCTTCAGGCACTGCGACACCGGCATAACGTTGCAGCACTTCGCCGAACAGCCGCGAATTGCTCCACCCATCCATCAAGATGTGATGGCTGGTGTAGATCAGTTCATGGCGTTGCTCATCGGTGCGCACCAGTACCAGGCGCACCAGGGGCGCCTTGGCCAGATCGAAGCCCTGGCGGCGCTGGGCCTCCTGAAGGTTCTGCAATTCCAGTTCGCGCTCCGGCATCGCGCGCCAATCGAGGTGCTCGATCGGCAACCGAGCCTCGCGATAGACCACTTGGCACGGCCATTCGAGCTGGCCCTCCCAAAAGAACCCACTGCGCAGTACATCGTGCGCTTGCACCGTGGCATCCCAAGCTTGCTGGAACCGCGCCACGTCCAGGCCATCGGCCGTCACGCGGATCTGGTTGATGTAGTCGCCGGCAGTCTGTTCATACAGGGTGTGGAACAACATGCCCTGCTGCATCGGCGACAGGGTGTAGATGTCTTCAACGGCATCGGCGGCCAGCGGCAAGGATTCCAACTGCTGCTGGTTCAGGCGCGACAACGGGAAGTCGGACGCGGTCACGCCGTTGTTGCCAGGGGTGCAGCAGTGTTCAACCAATGCCGTCAGTTCGCGGGTGAAGGCCTGGCTCAAGGCTTCGATCTGCGGCGCGTCGAACATCAGCGGGCTGAAGGTCCAACCCATTTGCAGTTCGCCGCCGTACACCTGGCCGTTGAGGGTCAACCAGTTGCCCAGTGGCGCATCCGGGCTCTGTTCGGCGCCAGCGTGTTCCGAAGCTGGTGTGAACAGGCCGTCCGGCTGGTCAAAGCTGCCGTCGAACTGGCCCAGGTAGTTGAAGGTAATGCGCGGCACCGGCAGCACGCTGAACGCCTGGCGCGTGGCGTCATCACCCAGGTAACGCAGCGCGCCGAAGCCCAGGCCCTTGTCCGGCACCGCACGCAGTTGCTCCTTGACCTGTTTGATCGAGGTGGCCAGGGATTCGGTCGGGGTCAGGCGCACTGGGAACAGGCTGGTGAACCAGCCCAGGGTACGGGTCAGGTCGATGTCGTCGAACAGGTCTTCACGGCCATGGCCTTCCAGCTGAATCAGGCTGGAGGCTTGTCCGGTCCATTGGCAGATGACGCGTGCCAAGGCGGTCAGCAGCAGGTCGTTGATCTGAGTGCGATACGCCGTGGGCGCCTGTTGCAGCAATTGCCGGGTGCGCTCGGCATCCAGTTGGCTGATCACCGTCTGGGCCAGACGGCCGGGACGTGCACCTTGCGGATCACGGCAGGGCAAATCGGCAGGCACGCCTTGTAACTGTTGCAGCCAGAAGGCTTTTTCCGGCTCGATCGATTCGCTGCGGGCATGCGCCTGCAAACGTTCGGCCCAGGCCTTGAACGAAGACGTTTTGGCCGGCAATTTCTGCTGGCGATACAAGCTTTGCAGGTCCTCGAGGAACACCCGCCAGGACACGCCGTCCACCACCAGGTGGTGCATGACCAACAGCAGGCGCTGGGAGCCGTCAGCCATTTCTGCGAGTACCGCACGCAATAATGGGCCTTGTTGCAGGTCGAGGCTGCGCTGGGCGCGCTCGCACAGGGCTTGCAGTTCGGCGGCGTCCTGCACGCTGGCCTGCCATAGCAGCGTTGCAGGTTGCGCATCATGCCGCGCAGTCCAGCCTTCGGCTTGCTGGCTGAAACTCAGGCGCAGCACGTCGTGGTGCAGGGTGAGCGCTTGCAGCGCAGCTTCCAATGGCTCGGCCAGCAGAGGCTGGCGTGGCTTCAGCAGCAAGGACTGGTTCCAGTGATGACGGTCCGGCAGGTGCATGTCGAAGAACAGTTGCTGGAACGGCAGCAACGGCGTCGCGCCCTGCACCGGGCCCTGGTCGATCACCTGTGCCGTCTGCAACTGCGCCACGCGGGCCAGGCTGCGCACCGTCTGGTGCTGGAACAGCGCCTTGGCGGTGAAATGGATACCGGCCGCCCGAGCGCGGCTGACCACCTGGATGGAGATGATCGAATCACCGCCACGCTCGAAGAAGTTGTCGTTCAAACCCACCTGTTCAACGCCCAGCACGTCGGCCCAAATCGCGGCGATCTGCTGCTCCAGCGCACTGTGCGGCGCTTCGTAGTGGTGGGTGGCTTCAGGTTTGGGCAGCGCCTTGCGGTCCAGCTTGCCGTTGGGGCTCAGGGGCATGTGCTCCAGCAGCACCCATTGCGCGGGCACCATGTAGTCCGGCAGATGTTGACCCAGGTGCGCGCCCAGCGCGTCGCGCCAGTCGTCACCGGCGTTCTGCAGCACCAGGTAGCCGACCAGGTATTTACCGTCAACCGCCAGCACGGCGGCCTCACGCACCCAGTCGTGCTCCAGCAGGCGCGCTTCGATTTCGCCCAACTCGATGCGCAGGCCACGCAGCTTGACCTGATGGTCGATACGCCCGGCGTACTCAATCACGCCGTTGTCGCGGTAGCGCGCCAGGTCGCCGGTGCGGTACAGGCGTTCGCCCTTGATGAACGGGTGAGCGACAAAACGTTCGGCGGTGAGCGCCGGTCGACGGTGGTAACCCCGCGCCAGACCGATACCGCCCAGGTACAACTCGCCCAGCACGCCCACCGGCACCGGTTCGAAGTTGCTGTCGAGGATGTAGCAGCCGAGGTTGGCAATCGGGCGGCCGATTGGCACCGCATCGCGGCCTTCATCGACGCAAGTCCAGTGGGTGACGTCGATGGCCGCTTCGGTCGGGCCGTACAGGTTGAAGAGCACGGCGTGCGGCAGCTTGGCGAAGACCTGCTGCTGGGCGTCCACCGACAAGGCCTCGCCGCTGCACACGATGCGCTGCAAGCTCTGGCAAGTCGACACCGCCGGATCCTGCAGGAAGGCCTGCAACATCGACGGTACAAAGTGCAGCGTGGTGACCTGCTGTTGATTGATCAGGTTGATCAGCTTGGCCGGATCCCGATGATCACCCGGCGCGGCGACCACCAGGCGCGCGCCAGTCATCAGCGGCCAGAAGAATTCCCACACCGACACGTCGAAGCTGAACGGGGTCTTTTGCAGCACGGTATCGCCGGCGTCCAGCCCATAGGCTTCCTGCATCCATTGCAGGCGGTTGAGCAACGCCGAATGACGGTTCCCCGCGCCTTTTGGCTGACCGGTGGAACCTGAGGTGTAGATGACATAGGCCAGGTTTTCGCCGTCCAGGGCAATGCCTGGGTTGGCGTCGCTGTAGCCTGAGTAATCCGACTCACCCAACACCAGGGTTTCCAGGCCTTGGGGAATCGGCAACTGATCACGCAGATGCGCCTGGGTCAGCAACAGTTTCACGCCACTGTCTTCCAGCATGTACGCCAAGCGATCACGCGGGTA
The DNA here is from genome assembly GCF_002269425.1 of Pseudomonas sp. NS1(2017). Classification (NCBI taxonomy): domain Bacteria; kingdom Pseudomonadati; phylum Pseudomonadota; class Gammaproteobacteria; order Pseudomonadales; family Pseudomonadaceae; genus Pseudomonas; species Pseudomonas sp. NS1(2017). The sequence goes on along the minus strand of NZ_CP022960.1, from coordinate 4,034,875 downwards.
TTCCGGGTCCAGCGGCACATAGGCGCCCCCGGCCTTGAGTACGGCCAGCAAACCGACCACCATGTCGATGGAGCGCTCCACGGCCAACCCTACCAGCACGTCCGGCCCTACGCCGGCTTCAATCAGGCGATGGGCCAGGCGGTTGGCGCGGCTATTCAGCTGGGCGTAGCTCAGGGACAGGTCGTTGAAGCACAACGCCGGCGCGTCTGGCCGTGCCAGCGCCTGGGCTTCGATCAACTGGTGCACCCACTGCCCTTGCGGATAGCCGCGCTCGGTGGCGTTCCATTGATACAGGATGTGCTCGCGCTCATGGGCGTCGAGCGTCGCCAGGTCCTGCAAAGGCAATGCGCTGTTCGCCACCGCGTCACGCAGCAGGCTCAGCCAGTGTTCACCCATGCGCGCGACAGTCGCGGCGCTGAACAGGTCGGTGGCATAGGTCAACGAGGCCCAGATGCCCTCGCCGCTTTCCTGGGTATCCAGGCTCAGGTCGAACTGGGCGCTGTGGCTGTCCAACTCCAGGTTGGCCATGCTCAGGCCAGGCAGTTGCTGTCCTGCGGAATGTGAACGGGCCTGATGGTTGAACATCACCTGGAACAGCGGGTTATGGCTCAGGCTGCGCTCGGGTTGCAGCGCTTCCACCAACTGTTCGAAGGGCAGGTCCTGGTGGGCCTGGGCCTCCAACGCACGGTGCTTGGTGTGCTGCAGCAACTGGGCAAAGCTCATCCGGCCATCGAGGTCGGCCTTGAGTACTTGCGTATTGACGAAAAAGCCAATCAGCGACTCGGTCTCGACGCGGTTGCGGTTGGCAATCGGCACGCCGACGCGAATATCCGGCTGGCCGCTGTAGCGGTACAGAAACGCTTGGAAGGACGCCAGCAACAGCATGAACATGGTCACGCCTTCGCGCTGGGCCAGGGCCTTCAAGCCCTCGACCAATGCCGGTTCCAGCGCAATATCCTGACGCGCGCCACGAAAGCTCTGTTGCGCCGGGCGCGGTTGGTCGAACGGCAGTTCCAGCACCGGCTGCGTGCCGCTGAGCAGTTCACGCCAATAGGTCAACTGACGAGCCTTCTCCCCCGCTTCCATCCAACTGCGTTGCCATAGCGCGTAGTCGGCGTACTGGATCGGCAGCGGCGCCAAGGCACAGTCCTGCCCCTGGCTGTAGGCGGCGTAGAGCTGCATCAGCTCTTGAACCATCACGCCCATCGACCAACCGTCGGAGACGATATGGTGTTGCACCAATACCAGCACGTGTTCCTCATCACTCAGTGCAAGCAAGCTGACACGCAGCAAAGGCCCCTGCTGCAAATCGAAGGGGCGGGCGATTTCAGCTTCTACCGATGCCTTGAGGTTTGCCTCGTCAACCGCGCTTTCAGCGATCTCGATGACGGCATGTGGCAGCACTTCCTGGGCGCGCTGCTCACCGTCCAGATGCAGACGGGTGCGCAGGCTTTCATGACGTGCCACCAGGGTGTCAAAGCTACGTTGCAGGGCCGCCTTGTCCAGGCGCCCGCTCAGGCGCAGGGCACCAGGGACGTGATAGGCGGCACTGTCCGGGTCCAACTGCCAGAGAAACCATTGGCGTTCCTGGGCGTAGGACAGCGGCAGGTGCTGGCCGTCCTCGCGGATCGAGGCAATCGGCAGTTGGGCGAAGCTCATGCCCCGGCTTTGCAGGCGCTGGTAAAACTGCTGGCGCTGTTCCAGAGGCAGGCGAAGAAAGCGCGAAACCAGATCGATGTTTGGGTTGGAAAGCATGGGTCAAATCGCCTCTAGTTCGCTCAAAAAGTCACGAAGATCATCAAAATCTTCCGCGCTGCCGGCGCGGAAGGTGGCGGCGGCCTGCACATAGGCGCGCAGGGTTTCGGTCTGGAACACTTCCACCAACGGCACTTCCAGGCCCAGATCGGCCTGGACCCGCGAAGTGATCTGGATCGCCAGCAGGGAATGGCCGCCCACTTCAAAGAAGTTGTCGTTCAGGCCGACCTGCGGCAGGCGCAATATGTCGGCCCAAATCGCCGCGATCTGCTGTTCCAGCTCGGTTTCGGGGGCCACGTAGGCCTGTTGCAGCAGGCTGGCATCCGGCTCGGGCAAGCCCTTGCGGTCGAGCTTGCCGTTGGGGGTCAGCGGCATCTGCGCCAGGAAC
>NZ_CP022960.1:3774778-4032632 GCF_002269425.1 Pseudomonas sp. NS1(2017) | reverse complement strand
CACCAACTCATGCACAAGACGCTCGGCCGAGAAACCGGCGTCGGTCTGGTTCCACAATCGCAGGATGTGCTGCCGCTCATCCTCGCCCAGCAGGTTCAATTGGCTGATGGGTTGCTGTTGATCGGCAACCATCGCCTGTAACAGGTTCTGCCAGTGGCTGGCCATGCGCGCGATGGTCGCCGGGGCGAACAGGTCGGTGGCATAACTCAGCGATGCGCCGAGCTGGTTCCCGGACTCCTCAATGTCCAGGATCAGGTCGAAATGCGCGGCGGTTTCATCCCTGCTCACCGGGCTCATGTCCAGCTGCGCCAGGCGCTGCAAATGCTCGCCAGCCAGGCTGATGTGGTGGTTGAACGCGACTTGGAACAAGGGGCTCAAGCTCAGGCTACGCTCGGGTTGCAGGGCCTCGACCAGTTGCTCGAACGGCAGGTCCTGATGCGCCTGGGCTTCCAGCGCGCGCTGTTTGACCTGGGTCAATAGCTGCCGGACGGTGGTCTGCCCGTCGACATCGGCCTTGAGCACCTGGGTATTGACGAAGAAGCCGATCAGCCGCTCGGTTTCAACCCGGTTACGGTTGGCAATCGGCACGCCGACGCGAATGTCCTGCTGGCCGCTGTAGCGATGCAACAACGCCTGGTACGAAGCCAGCAGCACCATGAACAGTGTCACACCTTCGCGCTGGGCCAGGGCCTTGAGGCTGTCGACCAGCGTAGCCGGCAACGCAATATTCAGGCGTGCACCCCGATGGGTCGGCACCGCCGGACGCTGGTGATCGAACGGCAACTCCAGCACCGGCTGCTCACCGCCAAGCAGGTCACGCCAGTAATCGAGCTGGCGCGCTTGTTCCCCGGCTTCCATCCAGTCGCGCTGCCATTTTGCGTAGTCGGCATATTGGATCGGCATCGTCGGCAATTGCAGCGCCTGGCCTTGGCTGTAGGCGGCGTAGAGCTGCACCAGTTCGTCGACCATCACTTGCATGGACCAACCGTCGGAGATGATGTGGTGCTGCACCAGGACCAGCACATGCTCTTCTGCTGCCAGGCGCAGAAGATTCACACGCATCAGCGGCCCCCGGCGCAGGTCGAAAGGTCGGGCTACCAGCGCTTCAACCCTGGTCTTGAGCTGAGCCTCATCGGTGGGTTCTAACACCAGTTCGATCCGTGCCTGCGGGCTGACCACTTGTACCGTACGGTCGGCCTCTTGCTGAAAGTATGTGCGCAGGCTGTCGTGGCGCGTCATCAGGGTATCGAAGGCACGTTGCAGGGCGACCTGGTCCAGCGGACCTTTCAGGCGCAGCGCACTGGGCACGTGATAGGCCGAACTGTGCGGGTCCAGCTGCCAGAGAAACCACTGACGCTCTTGGGCGTAGGACAGCAGCAAGGGTTGGGTGCGGTCTACCGCTACCAGCGCCGGTGCCGAACCCTGGACGTCGCCCAGGCAGCTGACAAAGTCGCCAAGCACGGGCTGTTCAAACAACGTCTTGAGCGCGACTTCGATGCCCAGGCCGTGACGCACCCGAGACACCACCTGCGTGGCGAGCAGCGAATGACCGCCCATTTCGAAGAAGTGATCGTTGAGCCCTACCCGCTCGGCACCCAGCACCTGGGCCCAGATGGCAGCGATGCGTTGCTCCCGCTCAGTCACGGGCGCGACCCATTCGGTCAGCGACTGGCTGGCATCCGGCTTGGGCAGCGCGGCACGGTCGACCTTGCCGTTGGGGCTCAGAGGCAGGCGCTCCAGCACCAGTAGATGCGCCGGCACCATGTAGTCCGGCAGCTCCTCGCGCAGCACGGCCTTGAGCTGGTTGCGCAGTTCGGTTTGCCGGGATTCGTCGAGCACTTGAGTGGCCACGACGTAACCCACCAACTGGTTGTCCGCGGCGATGACCAACGCCTCGCGCACACTGGCCTGGGCCAGCAGGCGCGCTTCGATTTCGCTCAGTTCGATGCGGAAACCACGTACCTTGACCTGATGGTCGATACGCCCCACGTACTCGATCATGCCATCGGCGCGGTAACGTGCCAGATCACCGGTGCGGTACAGTCGACCAGCGCCGTCTGCGCAAAACGGATCGGGAATGAAGCGGTGGGCCGTCAGGTCCGGGCGATTGAAGTAACCGCGCGCCAACAGCGGGCCGCCGATGACAAGTTCGCCCGCCACACCGACCGGCACCGGGTTGAGGTTGGCATCCAGCAGGTAGATGGCACGGCCATCCAGCACGCGGCCAATCGGCATCATCGACGGCAAGGCTTCACGGCCATCCACATAGGCAGCGCAGTCCAAGGCGGTAGCGGTCACCGTGGCTTCGGTGGGGCCATAGGTGTTGAGCAGGCGCACATGTTCCAGGCCCGCTGCCCGCCAGGCATTCAAGCCTTCCGGCGGCATGGCTTCGCCGCCGATGTGCAGTTGGCGCAGGCGCCCATAGTCACGCGGGCCCCGGTCGGCAAAGTCGCGCACCAGCAGCAGCCAATACGCGGTGGTCAGGTCCACCACGGAAATATCGTGTTCGATCAGTTGCTGATAGAAGGTGTCGCTGTCCCACAAGTCGCCGCCACGTACCACCACCGCCGCGCCGCAGCACAGCGCCGGGTAGAGCTGCTCGACGAAGCCGTCGAAATTGAACGTACCGAACTGCAGCACACGGTCATGGGCTTGCAACGCAAACAACTCGGTGAAGACTTCCACATGCCGAGCCAGGGCGCCCAGATCGATGCCCACGCCTTTTGGCCGGCCGGTAGAACCGGAGGTGAACATCACGTAGGCCAGGTTGGCCGGCTGCGTGCTGGACGACGGATTTTCGCTGCTGTAATCGACGAGCCAGTCCACCCCGGTTTCCAGGCAAACGAGGGTCAGATCCTCGCTGAGCGGCAACTGCCCCACCAACGGCTGCTGGGTCAGCAGCCATTGCAGACCGCTGTCCTCGATCATGCACTGAAGGCGCTCGGCTGGGTATTTCGGGTCCAGCGGCACATAAGCGCCGCCGGCCTTGAGCACCGCCAGCAAGCCAACGATCATCTCCAGAGAGCGGTCCACCGCCACACCCACCAGGCTGTCGGCGCTGACGCCCAACTCGATCAGGCGATGGGCCAGTCGGTTGGCGCGCACGTTGAGGTCGGTGTAGGTCATGTGCTGCTGATCCAGGATCAGCGCGGTATTTTCCGGGTGCAATGCCGCTTGTTGTTCGAAGCGTTGCAATACGCTGGCCTTGGCGGGCTGAGCAACACCCCGCGGGTTCCAGTCTTGCAGCACGCGGGTGTATTCGTGTTCCAGCAACAACGGCACGGCGCCCAAGGCCTGTTCCGGCGCATTGGCAAATTGCTGCAGCAGGCCCTGCAAATAGGCGCCGATATGCTGCACCGCGTCGGCGGCAAACTCGGCTCGCAAGTATTCCAGGTGCAGGCTCAGGTGCTCGCCACCCTGCACGGTGAGGGTCAAGGGGTAATTGGTGCGCTCCTGATGGCTCACAGCACTGAAACGCAAGCCGCTCTCCCCCGACTGCTCCAGGCTCTTGGCCACCGGGAAGTTTTCGAACACGACGAGCGTGTCGAACAGCGCCTCACCGGCCGAGCCGGCCCAGCGCTGAATGTCGAACAGCGGCGTGTGTTCGTGGTCACGCATTTCCAGGTTCAATGCCTGAACGCTACGCACCCAGTCGCTGACGCTTTGCGCCGGGCTGGCGGCAGCAATCAGCGGCAAGGTGTTGATGAACAGGCCGACCTGCTGCTCGACATTCGCCAGCTGCGCCGGGCGCCCGGATACCGTGACCCCACAGGCGACGCTGGACTGACCCGTGTAGCGCTGCAACAGCAACAACCACGCCGACTGCACCAGGGTATTGAGGGTCACTTGATGGGCGCGGGCGAAAGCGGTCAGGCGCCGAGTCTGAATGGCATCCAACTCACACAGCAGTTCGCCGTATTCGTCGCCCGTGTGCGCGGCGCTTTTGGCCACAGCACGTGCCAGGTGCGTCGGTTCTTCCAACTGCACCAGGCGCTGGCGCCAGAACGCTTCGCCCACCGCAGGGTCCTGCTGTTGCAGCCAAGCAATATGCTGGGAAAACGCCGCGCCTACCGGCGGCAGCGCCCGGCCCTTGCAGGCTTGCAGCACTTCATTGAGGACCAGGGCATTACTCCAGCCATCCATCAGGATATGGTGGCTGGTGTAGATCAAGTGCCAGCGGTCTTCACCCGTGCGAACCAGCGCCACCCGCAGCAACGGCGGGCTCGCCAGCTCGAAGCCCTGGCGATGGTGCTCGGCGGCCAGGCTGTCGAGGGCCGCCGGCAGATTCGGACGGTCGCGCCAGTCGTATTCGATGAAGGGCAAGCTGACGTGGCGATGCACCACTTGCAGGGCCTGGCCCTGGTCGTCTTGCCAGACAAAGCCGGTGCGCAACATGTCATGCCGTGCCAGCACTTGCTCCCAGGCGCCTTGAAATGCCGCCACGTCCATCCCCTGCACGTCGGCGCGCAATTGGCTGACATAGACGTCATCCTCGCCCTGCTGGTAGAGGCTGTGGAACAACATGCCCTGCTGCATGGGCGACAGTGGATACAGGTCCTGCACGCTCCGTGCAGGCAGTGCCAGGTCGTCCAACTGGGCTTGGGTCAGGTGCGCCAGGGATACGTCGGCCGGTGTCAGGCCGCCGTGCTGCGGATCGACGCAATGCGCGATCAACGCCAGCAGTTCCTGCTGGTAATCGTCCGCCAGGCGCTGGATGGTCGTCTCGTCGAACATCTCGCGACTGAACCCCCATTGCAGGGCCAATTCGCCGCCATACACCTGCCCTTCCACCGTCAGCCAATTGGCCAGCGGCGCCTCCGGGTCCTGGGCCTGGCCACTGCCTTGGGTAGCCGGAACGAACAGCGCCGATTCGTTGAACTGGCGGTCGAACTGGCCCAGGTAGTTGAAGGTGATGCGCGGCGCGGCCAGGCTCGATAGGGCTTCGCGAGCCTCAGACGTACCGAGGTAGCGCAGCAGCCCGTAGCCCATGCCCTTGTGCGGCACGGCGCGCAGTTGTTCCTTCACCGACTTGATTGCAGCCGACAGCTCGCCATCGGCTTGCAGGCGTACCGGGAACAGGCAGGTGAACCAGCCGACGGTACGGCTCAGGTCGACGGTGTCGAACAGGTCTTCGCGGCCATGGCCTTCCAGTTGGATCAGCGTGCCGGGCTGTTGGCTCCAGCGGCTGATGACACGCGCCAGTGCAGTCAGCAGCAGGTCGTTGACCTGGGTGCGATAGGCCGCTGGGGCGTCTTGCAGCAGTTGACGGGTCTGTTCGGTGCTCAGGCGAATTTCGACTTTGCTGCCCAGGCGGTTTTGCAGGCCGCCCTGGGGGTTATCGCACGGCAGATCGGCGCTCGCAGTCTGGGCCTGCCAGTACGGCAGTTGCTCGTCCAGCGTTTGCGCGTGGGCCTGCAACTGCTGCGCCCACCGCTGGTAGGCGCTGGTCTTGGCTGGCAATGCGACCTTGCGGTAAGCCTGTTGCAGGTCTTCAAGCAGGATGCGCCAGGATACGCCATCCACCGCCAAGTGATGCACCACCAGCAGCAAACGTTGGGAGCCGTCGGCCATTGCGATCAGGGCCGCACGCAACAACGGACCTTGTTCAAGATTGAGGCTACGCTGGGCTTCGTCGCAGAGTGCGGCCAACTCAGCGTCGTCAGCGACCTGGGTTTGCCACAACCCGGGCGTTGTCACTTGTTCGGCATGGGTTTGCTGCCAACCGCCAGCTTGTTGCACAAAGCGCAGGCGCAGGGCGTCGTGGTGGTTGATCAGTTGAGTCAAAGCGGCTTCAAGGCGCGCAGATTCCAGGGTTTCCCGTGGCGTCAGCAGCAACGACTGGTTCCAATGCTGGCGCACCGGAATCGCCTGCTCGAAAAAGCTGCGTTGCACGGGCGTGAGGATCACCTCGCCGGTGACCGGCCCCTGGTCGATGACTATCGCCTGCTCGAAGCATGCCACCCGCGCCAGGCTGCGCACGCTCTGGTACTGGAACAGGTCCCGTGGACTAAGGCGAATACCCGCCTGGCGCGCACGGCTGACCACCTGGATGGAGATGATCGAATCACCGCCCAGCTCGAAAAAGTTGTCTTCCAGGCCGATCGGCTCCACACCCAGTACATCGCTCCAGATCGCTGCCAAGGCTTTCTCAAGGTCATTTTCCGGCGCAACATAAGCCTGCTGTGGCGCGGCGTCCGGCACTGGCAAGGCCTTGCGGTCGAGCTTGCCGTTGGCGGTTACCGGCAGCTTGGCCAGGTGCACCAGATGGGTCGGTACCATGTATTCCGGCAGGCTGCTGAGCAGCCAGGCCCTGAGATCGACCGGCGCCTGGTCTTCCAGCACCAGGTAGGCCACCAGTTGCTTGCCGCCTTGCACCAACACCACGGCTTCGCGCACCAAGGGGTGTTGCATCAGGCGCGTCTCGATTTCGCCCAGCTCGATGCGCAGGCCGCGCAGCTTGACCTGATGATCGAGGCGGCCGAGGTATTCGATGACGCCATTGGCGCGCTGACGCACGCGGTCGCCCGTGCGGTACAGGCGCGTGCCGTCGCCGAAGGGGCTCGGTACAAAACGCTCGGCAGTAAGTGCCGGACGTCGATGGTAGCTGCGAGCCAGGCCAGTGCCGCCCAGGTACAGTTCGCCGCTGACGCCAGCGGGAACCGGGTTGAGCTGGGCATCGAGCACGTAGGTGCCGAGGTTGGCGATGGGCCGGCCAATGGGCACGCTGTCGGCGCCTTCGTCGACACAGGTCCAGTGGGTCACGTCGATGGCCGCTTCGGTCGGCCCGTACAAATTGAACAAGCCCGCCTGAGGCAACTTGGCAAATACCTGCAATTGCGCATCGAGCGGCAAGGCTTCTCCACTGCACACGATGCGCTTGAGGCGGGTGCACGCTTGCACTCCCGGCTCATGGATAAACGCCTGGAGCATCGAGGGCACGAAGTGCAGCGTGGTGATGCCGTGCTGCCCAATCGTCTCGATCAGGCGTGCCGGCTCGCGATGCTCGCCAGGCGCCGCGACCACCAGGCGTGCGCCGGTCATCAACGGCCAGAAGAACTCCCACACCGAGACGTCGAAGCTGAACGGGGTTTTCTGCAGGACCGCATCGCTGGCATCCAGGCCATAGGCCTGCTGCATCCAGCACAGGCGGTTGACCAGCGCGCGATGGCTGTTGCCGGCGCCCTTGGGCTTGCCGGTGGAGCCCGAGGTGTAGATCACATAGGCCAGGTTCAGCGCGTGAAGGGTGACGTTTGCCGATTCGCGGCTGTAGCCATCGAGCCAGTTGGCGGGCTGGTCCAGGGCAATCACCTGAATGCCCTCGACAGGCAGGTTTGGCAACAGGCTGCGCTGGCTGAGCAACAACTGAATGCCGCTGTCCTCGATCATGTAGGCCAGGCGTTCCTGAGGATACTCAGGATCCAACGGGACGTAGGCGCCACCTGCCTTGAGAATGGCCAGCAGACCGACCACCATTTCAATCGAGCGCTCAACGCAGATGCCGACCAGCACGTCCGGGCCTACGCCCTTCTCGCGCAACACATGGGCCAACTGGTTGGCACGCGCATCCAACTGCGCATAGGTCAGCGTTGTGGCACCGAACACCAGCGCGAGCGCGTCGGGCGTGGCCTGCACTTGGTCTTCAATCAGGTGATGGATGCCGCGCTCGGTCGGGTAAGCCTCGGCGGTCTGGTTCCAGGTGTGGACCAGCACTTGCTGCTCATCCGCATCCAGCATCGGCAACTCACCGATGCGCTGCGTAGCGTCGGCCACCATGGCCTGCAACAGGCGCACCCAATGCCCGGCCATGCGCTCGATGGACGCCGCGTCGAACAGGTCATTGGCGTAGGTCAGCGCGGCGTGCAGGGTGCCGGATTTTTCATAGGTATCGAGGGTCAGGTCAAACTGAGTGGTGCGGCCTTGCCACTCCACCAACGCCAGCTCCAGGCCGGAGGCGGTGCTGACGCTCGCAACATCGGCCACCACCGGCTGATGGTTGTACATGACCTGAAACAACGGCGTATGGCTGAGGCTGCGCTCGACCTTGAGGGCTTCCACCAGGCGCTCGAACGGCAATTCCTGATGGGCCTGGGCGCCCAGCGCGTGCTCCTTGATGCTTTGCAGCAGCTCAGTGACAAGGGTTTGCCCGCTCAGCTCGGTGCGTAGCACTTGGGTATTGACGAAAAAGCCGATCAGCCCTTCGACTTCAGTACGGTTGCGGTTAGCGATTGGCACGCCGACGCGGATATCGCCCTGCCCGGTATAGCGATGCAGCAGCACGTTGAACGCACCGAGCAAGAGCATGAACAGGGTCACGTTGTGCTTTTGCGCGCAGCTGCGCAGTTGTGCCGCCAGCGCGGGTTCGATCGCGAAGTTATGGCGCGTGCCCTGGTAGCTCGGCATGGCCGGACGTGGGCGATCCGTGGGCAGCTCCAGTACCGGGTGCTCATCGCCCAGGCGTGCTTGCCAATACTCCAGCTGGCGGGCCTGTTCACCCGCTTCCAACCAGCGACGTTGCCACAGGGCGTAGTCGCTGTATTGAATCGGCAAAGCAGGCAGTTGCGGTGTTTCATGGCGTTCATGGGCGTCGTAGCAGCGGATGAACTCCTCGATCAGCACGTTCATCGACCAACCGTCGGAGACGATGTGATGCAGGGTCAGCAGCAACACGTGCTCCTGCGTGTCGAGCGTGAGCAATTGCACGCGCAGCAACGGGCCGTTTTCCAGATCGAACGGCAGCAGCGATTGACGGATTGCGGCGTCGTTGACGGCTTGTTCGCGCTCAGCAGGAGGCAGGTGGCTCAGGCCGAGTTGATCGACGACCAATGATTTTGCTGTCGCGACCTGCAATAGGCGCTCATCGGCCTGTTGCTGGAATACCGTGCGCAGGGTTTCGTGGCGCGCAACCAAGCTAGAAAACGCCTGTTCCAACGCAACCAGGTCCAACGTGCCTTTGAGGCGTACAGCGCCCGGCAGGTTGTAGGCGCCACTGGCCGGGTCCAATTGCCAGAGAAACCACATGCGCTGCTGCGCGTAGGACAGCGCCTGACGATCCTCCGTCTCCACCCCTGCCGGAATCGGAAACCGGGAAAAATCCACCCCTTCTTTCTGCAAGGCCTGCAGGAACAATTGGCGTTTTTCCAGGGGCAACCCGATAAACCGGCGAGCAAGTTTCAAGGAGTCTTCAGCATTCATTTCTTGGAGTCCGGAGCAATAGGCGGGAAGCACAAAGGCACGTCGTCCCTATAAAACGAACCGGACAGGGAAAAATTAGCGGGGAGTGGAAGGCGTGGAGCGAGGTGTCATCAAGGGTTACATCAATCTCAACAGAGACACCCGAACCCGAGCTAGCATTGACGAACACCTCTTTTTGCAACTACATTTAGTTACACGCAGGGAACGCCGTGTCCAAAAATGAAAAGCTGCTCGCCAAACTGCTCAATGAGCACATGGCATTTACCTGGCCTGAGCTCGTAACGCTGCTGCGTCGACTGGGCTACACACAGATTGAAGGGGCTGGAAGCCGGGTCAAATTCGACATCGGCGACCCCAGTGCAATGATCACCTTGCACAAGCCTCACCCTGGCAACGAACTGAAACACTACATTCGGCGCCAGATCATCGAACAGTTGAAATCAGGAGAACTGATTCAGTGAACAACCAACTGAAACACAAAGGCTACATCGGCTCCATCGAAGCCAGCGTCGAAGACAACTGCCTGTTCGGCAAGATCCTGTTCATCAAGGCGTTGGTGAGCTATGAAGGGAAAACCGTCGCTGAACTGGACGCTGCATTTCGGGAGGCGGTGGATGACTACCTCGCCACTTGCCAGACCCTCGGGCAGGTCCCGGAGAAGCCCTGCAAGGGCTCCTTCAATGTCCGGGTCGGCCATGACTTGCACTTGGCGGCAGCCCTGGCGGCGACCCGCAAAAAAGTGACCCTCAATGACCTGACACGCCAGGCCTTGAATGAGTTTTTACAGCATCATGGCAATGATGCATGCCCTGCGGCTGGCTGATTAGCCCAACCGCCGATAACCCAATACTGCCGCCCCCAGCACCACCGCCCCCGCCGCCAACGCCACGTAGAACCCGCTGGTGGCGCCAAAGTGGTCGATCATCCAGCCGGAACTGGCAGCGCCAATGGCCACGCCGATGCTGAGGCCGGTGATCAGCCAGGTCATGCCTTCGGTCAAGCGGCTGGCGGGTACGACCTGCTCCACCAAGGCCATGGACACGATCAACGTGGGGGCGAAGAACAACCCAGAGATAAAGATCGCCACGGCGAGCCCGGGAATGTTGGTCACCAGCAGCAACGGTAAGGTGGTCAGCGCCGTAGCCATGCCACAGAACAGGAACTGCCGGGGCAATGATGCCTTGAGTTTCAGGGTGCCAAACGCCAGCCCTGCCAGGCACGAGCCAATGGCGTACACCGACAACACGATGCTCGCCGCCGCCGGCTGCCCCTGATGCTGGGCAAAGGCAACACTGACCACGTCCACCACGCCGACAATGACGCCCATGGCCAGCAACAGGATCATCAGGACCAGCACCGAGGGTGAAGCAATCAGCCAGCGGCCGTGGTGGCCCTGATGCGCATGCACGGGTGGTTCGGTCTCACGCTGCAACACAAAGGTGGTGACCCCCACCGCCAGCAACAACGCAGCAACCAAAGGCCCCGCCTCTGGGAACAGCACGACGCTCAACCCGACGGAAATCGGCGGGCCGATGATAAAGCACACCTCGTCCAGTACCGACTCCAGGGCAAACGCGGTTTGCAGCTTGGGCTGGCCCCGATACAGCTCGGTCCAGCGCGCCCGCACCATGGCCGACATGTTAGGCATGCAACCCGCCAACGCGGCGAACAGGAACAGCAGCCAGCTCGGTGCTTGCAGACGGGTACAGAGCAACAACATCAATAAAGCGCCGCCGCCGATCAATGCAGCAATCGGCAGCACTCGGCCTTGACTGTACTGGTCCACCAGCCGCGACACCTGCGGCGCACAAAACGCCGTCGCCAAGGCGAACACCGCCGCGACCGAGCCTGCCAGGCCATAGCCGCCATGCACCTGCGAGAGCATGGTGATCAAGCCGATCCCCGTCATCGATACCGGCATGCGCGCAAGCATCCCCGCCAACACAAAAGCCCGGGCGCCAGGGACCTGGAACAACTCGGCGTAAGGGTTTGCCATCCTGCTCGACCTCTTCATGAATGCCCTGGAACTTGCTATCCGCAAGAATCGAGGCAAAATACATACGGTGCGTATGTGACAAATCATGCTTAACATACGCAGCGTATGTCAATCTTTCCTTAGCCGATTGTGAGCCCAACCATGAGCCGAGCCCGTGCCGAAATGATCGAAGACACCCGCGCCCGGCTGATCGCCAGCGCGCGTCAGGCTTTTGCTACGCAAGGTTACGCGAATACATCGATGGACGACTTCACCGCCCGTGCCGGCCTGACCCGTGGGGCGCTTTACCATCACTTTGGTGACAAGAAAGGCCTGCTGGCCGCCGTGGTTGCCCAACTCGACAGCGAGATGGACGCGCGTTTGCAGCGCATTTCAGACGAAGCTGCAGACCCCTGGAGCGGCTTTTGCGAACGTTGTCGTGCCTACTTGCGCATGGCACAGGATGACGAAATCCAGCGCATTGTGTTGCAGGATGCGCCGGCCGTCCTGGGCGACACCGGCGCCCAGCAACACTGCGTCGAGTCATTGCGCCAATTGTTGGAGGCGCTGATGCAGGCCGAGGCTATCCCCCACGTCCCGAGCCTTGCGCTGGCACAACTGATCAACGGCAGCCTGGTCAACACTGCCCTGTGGATCGCCCGGGATGAACACCCGGACGCACGGCTCGAACAGGGCCTGCAAGGTCTTGAACTGCTGCTGCGCGGCCTGAGCCTCACACCAACCGCTTGATCTGCTTGTGCCGCCACACCAACCGGTAGTACGCAGTCTGCAAGGCCAGCATTGCCAGGTAGGTCACGGGGAACGCCATCCACACGCCTTCCAGGCCAAAATGCGCGTTGAACAGGTACGCCATCGGCAGTTCGACGCAGAGCACGCAGAAAATCGAGATCACCACCGGCATCAGCACCACGCCGCTTGCCCGCATGATCCCGCCCACCACCGCCTGGAAGCCAAACACCAGGATGCTCCACAGCATGATGTGCAGCAGATGCTCCGCGTTGACCCGTGCCGCATCGTCGGTAATGAACAGCCCGAGCAACCAGTGGGACAACACATAACCCAATATAATCAGGCCACCGGTGAGACACAGATTGATCAACAGTCCCGTGCGCAGAATCGGCCCGATACGCTCCAAGCGCCCGGCACCAATCGCCTGGGCACCCAGGATAGAAGCGGTGATGGCGATCGACAACGCCGGGAACTGCACGTAGTTGACGATCTGCGTCACCGCGCCATACGCCGCCGTGGCCTGGGAGCCGTGGCCGTTGACCAGGGCAAGGATGACCAATTCGGACAGCGACAGCACTACCATCTGTAGGCCGGTAGGCAAGCCGATGCGCAAGACTTTTCCGAGAATCACGCGGTCCAGGCGCAAGGCCGCAAGCAACTCACGATCGGGCGCCATCACATGATTATTGTGGCGCAGGCGCAAGATCAAAAACAGCATGGCCAAGGCGTTACCCACCAGCCCTGCATACACCGCGCTCTGGATGCCCATGGGCGGCAGGCCGATCCAGCCGCCAATCAGTGCCGGCGTCAGCAACAGGCCGACCAGGGTCGACACCATCAGCGCCAGCAACGGTGAGATCGTGTCGCTGACGCCGCGCAGCAACTGGGTGTAGAGGATGAATACCAGCAACAACGGCATGATCAGCATCATCTTCTGCGCATAGCCGACCGCATCGTCCAGCACATCCACCGGCGTGCCCAACGCCTGCAACGCCGGACGCGCAAACAGACTGCCCAGCACCGCGGCGATCACACCCACCAGCGCCCCCAACGTCAGGGTTGCGCCCGTGATCACCTTGACCATCCCCGTTTCCTGCGCCCCCCAGGCCTGGCCGATCAGCACCGAGGCGCCCGCCCCCAGGCCGATCACCAAGGCAATGAAGAAAAACACAATGGGGAACATCCCCGACACCGCCGCCAACGCTTGGGTGCCGAGCATTTGCCCGACATAGATGCCGTTGAGGGTACCGGAAAAACTTTGCAGGAAGTTGGACAGCACCATGGGTGCCAGAAAGATCAGGTAGATCTGCCACAGCGGGCGTTGCAAAGGGCTTTGCATGAAAAACGGGGCCTCGGATCACTAAAGCGTCCGAGGGTTATACCGTAAGTGGATCCCATCTTCCTGTGCTTTCGGGTTCCACCACCCGGCAAGCGTTGCGCAGGCATTCGGGATATCCAGGTTTTATTCCATCAATTCGCTCGATGGCAGGGTCAGCAATTTCTGATTGGACGCATCGCAGGCGGGTCGATAGATTCCCCAGCGAAAATAGCTTTTAGCCATCACTCCTCAATCCCCTGAATATCGAGCTTTCCATGAAAAAACCTGTCTCGTTGGCGATGCGTATCGGGCTGGGCTTTGCGTCCACCCTGTCGTTGCTGGTGCTGATCACCGCCGTCGGTATCCAGCGCGTGGGTTTTATCGACAGCACCCTCAAGGACGTGGCTGAAAAAGCCGCCGTGGTGCAGCGCTATGCGATCAATTTCCGTGGCAGCGTGCACAACCGCGCCATCGCCATCCGCGATGCAGTATTGGTCAAGGATGAACCGTCGCTCAACCGCCACCTGGCCGAGATCGACCAGCTCAAGCGCGATTACCAGGACTCTGCGGTGATGATGGATCGCCTGTTCGCAAATGCCGCCGCCAGCGCCGAAGAGTCCCGCCTTCTAGCGGATATCAAGGCCATCGAGACCCAGGCCCTGGCCTCCAGCGAACGGGTGATCAGCCTGCGTCGCAGCAATGACATCGCCGGCGCCCAGGACTTGCTGCTGGCCCAGTCGTCGGCTCACTACACCGAATGGCTCAAACGCGTGAATGCCCTGATCGACTTCGAAGAAGCCCAGATCAAGCAACGCCTGGACACGGTGCAAGCCGCCGCCAGCAACTTTGCCGTGCTGATGCTGCTGGCCAGCGCGGTCTCGATCCTCTTGAGCGTGCTGGTGTCCCTGTTGATCATCCGCAAGGTCAAGGCCACCCTCGGTGCCGAGCCGGAGGAAGTCGCCGAGGCAATCCGTCGCCTGGCCAATGGCGACTTGAACCAGCCCATCGAAACCGGCTACCCCGACAGCGTGATGGGCATCCTGAAAAACGCCCTGGCGCGCTTGGGCGACACCATCACCGAAGTGCGCTCGGCGGCCCAAGCCCTGCGCCACGCCTCGGTCACCCTGTTGTCCGTGGCCAGCGATAATCGTCAGCAGATCACCCTGCAAACCAGCGAAGCCCAGCACGTGGCGGCTGCGATCACGCAAATGGCGGCTTCAGTCAGTGAGGTCTCGGGCTACGCGTCCGCCGCGTCCAAGGCGACCATTTTGGCGGACGCAGAAGTCGACAGTGGCCACCGCCTGGTCGGCGAAGTGACCGTGGCTATCGAGGAACTCGCAACCATCCTCGACCAGGCCACCAGCCGGGTCAACCAGGTGTCCAGCGACAGCGAAAGCATCGAAACCGTGATCGAAGTGATCAACGCCATCGCTGCCCAAACCAACCTGCTGGCACTCAATGCGGCCATCGAAGCCGCGCGGGCCGGTGAGCATGGTCGTGGTTTTGCGGTGGTGGCCGATGAAGTGCGCTCGCTGGCGACGCGCACCCAGGAATCGACCCAGGAGATCCGCGACATGATCGGCAAGCTGCAAAGCGGCACCCAGGACGCCGCCGATATCATGCAACGCAGCCGCAGCCTGGCCCAGCTCACCGTGGCGCAGACCCGCGATTCACAGGTAGCACTGGGCAAGATCAGTCAGGAAGTCGGCGCGATCAATGCGATGAACGCGCAGATCGCCAGTGCTTCGGTGCAACAAAGCGCGGCGGCGGAAGAAGTCGCGCAGAACGTCACACGCATCCACAGCTCCACCGTGCAGTCGGCGGCGCGCTCCGAGCAGGTCGAGAACTCCAATCACGAACTGGCGGAGCTGGCGGATCGCTTGAGCACCAAGGTGGCGTTTTTCAACGTGACCTAGCGTTTGTCGCGCTTCATCTGCATGGTCAGGGTGAAACGGTCTGCGGGGTAGACCGTTTCCGACACCGCGATCACCCCGCCAGCCTCATCACGGTACTGGCGGATGATGTTCAGCCCCAATGTCCCACCCTGCGCCTTGAGGCTGGCGGCCAGTCCGGCCGACAGTTGCACCGGCCGCACCTGTTGGTCCACCACATCGATATGCCGAGAGAACGCCTTGCCGATCAACGCAGCGATCAGTTCATCAGGATGCTTGCGCGCTGCGGGGATTACCTCGGCAAAGGTCTGCTCGGCGTACACGTCGGTCCAACACAGCGGCGCGTTGCCGGCGCTGGCATCGACCTTGATGCTCGACACGCAGAAGTAATGCCCGCCCGGCTCCAGCCCCAGACGCCGCGCCAACGCAATATCGGCGACGAAGTCGCGCACGTCCTGGATATCGCGGATATGGGTTTCGGCCACCTGCACCAGGTCGGCTACCGACGCCATCGCCTGAGAATACCCGCCCTGGGGTGCGGCGGCTTCGACCCGCGTGCCAACACGCTTGCGCCGCGAGACCATGCCCTGCCCCTGCAACTGATCAATGGCCGCGCGCACAGTGTGCCGGCTCACCGCGTACAGCGAGCAGAGTTCGAATTCGGTCGGCAACAACGACCCCACCGGGTAATGGCCGCTGCCAATCTGATCGATCAAGTCCTTGGCAACCGCCGCATAACGCCTCTGGCTCACGCTTTCCATTTTTACCCTCGTTGTCGAGTTGACAGTGTATCAGCACAGGCGTAATCATAATGTACGGACATATTAAATATGTATGGTTTAAAAATAACAATTAGGATTTTCCCATGTCGAGTACCGTTTTTGATTCCGCCCTGTTCCGCGACATGTTCGGCACCGCCGAAATGCGCGGCGTGTTCTCCGATAAAGCCCTGATCGAACGCTACATCGAAGTGGAAGTGGCCCTGGCCCGCGCCGAAGCCCGTTGCGGCGTGATCCCAAGCGAGGCCGCCGAGCAGATCGCCGCGCTGTCGAAATACGAGGCCCTGGACCTGGCGCTGATGCAACACGAGACCGAAATCGTCGGTTACCCGATCCTGCCGTTGGTGGAGCAACTGTCGAAGATCTGCGGTGAAGCCGGCCGCTATGTGCACTGGGGCGCCACCACCCAAGACATCATGGACACCGCCGTGGTCCTGCAGGTCCGCGCTGCGCTGGCCATCGTCGAGCGGGATATCCAGGCCGTGCGCGGCTTGCTCGCCGGCCTTGCCGAGCGCTATCGCGACACACCGATGGCGGGCCGCACCCACTTGCAACACGCGCTGCCGATTACCTTCGGCTACAAGTGCGCGGTGTGGTTGAGCATGTTTGATCGCCACGCCGAGCGCCTGGTTGAACTGCGCCCACGCGTCGAAATCGGCCAGTTCGCCGGGGCCGCCGGCACCCTCGCCTCTCTTGGCGACAAGGGCCTCGAAGTGCAGGAAGCCTTGATGGCCGAACTGGGCCTGGGCGTGCCGCAAGCCACCTGGCACGTGGCCCGCGATGGCCTGGCCGAAACCCTCAACTTCCTCGGCCTGGTCACCGGCTCCTTGGGCAAGATCGCCCTCGACATCATGATGATGATGACCAGCGAACTGGGCGAAGTGTACGAACCTTTCGTAAAAGGCCGTGGCGCCAGCAGCACCATGCCGCAGAAGCGCAACCCGATTTCCTGCGAGCTGATGTACGCCGCCGCCAAGGGCGTGCGCCAACACGCCGGGCTGATGCTCGATGCGATGATCCAGGACTTCGAACGCTCCACCGGCCCGTGGCAGGCGGAGTGGATCGCCATCCCGGAGGCCTTCGCCCTCAGCGCCGCGTCCCTCGGCCAGGCGACCTTCATGCTCGCCGGCCTGGAAGTGCGCCCCGAACGCATGCGCAAGAACCTCGACATGACCCAGGGCCTGATCGTCGCCGAAGCCGTGATGATGGGCCTCGCCCCGGCCCTTGGCCGCCAGGTCGCCCACGATGTGGTCTACGCCGCGTGCCGCATGGCCAATGACCAGGGCACCAGCCTGCTCGACGCCCTGCTCGCCCAGGGCGAAGCCACTGCGCAACTGGACCTGGCCGAACTGCAACGCCTGACCGACCCGGCCAACTACCTGGGGCTGGCGCCGCAGATGGTCGATATCGCGCTGGCGCGCCAGGGCGCAGTCCCTCGCTGACTCTGTAGGAGAGCGTCACCATCGTTTCATCCATAACAACAATGAGATCACAGACATGTCATCCACCCCCGCAAAAAAACCGCTCTACAAGGACCTGACCTTCCAGGTTGTCGCCGCCATGTTCCTCGGGATCGCCTTTGGCTTTCTCGCCCCGGAGCTGGCCGCCAGTTTCAAGATCCTCGGCGATATTTTCCTCAAGCTGATCAAGACCGCCGTTGCGCCGCTGGTGTTTTTCACCGTGGTCCACGGCATCGCCTCAGCCGGTGATATCAAGCGTGTCGGCAAAGTCGGCCTGCGTGCATTGATCTACTTTGAAGTGGTGTCCACCCTCGCCCTGGCCATCGGTTTGCTGTGGGGCAATCTGCTGCAAATCGGCTCCGGCATGCATGACGCGCACCCGAGCAGTGCCGCCGCTGCTGCCGCGAGTGCCGCGGTTGCCAAGGGCCATGCGCCCGCGTCGACCATGGACTTCATCTACGGCATCTTCCCGGACAACTTCGTCGGCGCCTTCGCCGGTGGCCAGTTGTTGCAAGTGCTGGTGATCTCGGTGTTGTTCGGTTTCGCCCTGCTGGCCTTGAAGCCTGAACGTCGTGAAGTGATCGAAGACGGCCTGAACCGCATCTCCGAATGTTTCTTCGAATTCATCAACCTGATCATGAAATTCGCGCCCCTGGGGGCCTTCGGTTCGGTGGCGTATGCGGTGGGCAGCAATGGCACCGCGGTGCTGATGTCCCTGGCCAACCTGGTGTTGATGTTCTACGTCGGCATTGCGTTCTTTATCTTTGTGGTGCTGGGCGCGGTGTGCCGGTTGAGCGGCTTCAGCCTGTGGCGCTTCCTCACCTACATCAAGGATGAAATCTTCATCGTGCTCGGCACCGCATCGTCGGAAAGCGCCCTGCCGCGCCTGCTGCAAAAGCTCGAAAAATTCGGCTGCTCCAAGCAGAGCGTCGGCCTGGTGTTGCCCACCGGCTACGCGTTCAACCTCGACGGTACATCGATCTACATGTCGCTGTGCGTGCTGTTTATCGCTAACGCCTACGGCGTGCCGCTGAGCTGGGAGCAACAGCTGGGCATCATCGCGATCATGCTGGTGACCTCCAAGGGCGCGGCGGCGGTGTCGGGGGGCAGCTTTGTGGTATTTGCCGCGACCGTCACTGCTATCGGCGTGCTGCCGGCGGAAGGTTTGGCGCTGCTGTTCGGCGTGTACCGCTTCATGTCCATGGCAATTGCCACCTGCAACACCATCGGCAACAGCGTGGCGACGGTGGTGGTGTCGAAGTGGTCTGGCGAGTTCTCCCAGCAGACCGCCCAGGATGAATATCAACGCGTGCTCGGCCGTGCTGCCGGCGCGGCGCTTTAACGGAGCCTGGTGATGACTGCTCTGCGAATCGAACATGACGCGTTCGGCCCGGTGTCGATCCCGGCCGACCGTTACTGGGGCGCACAGACCCAACGGGCACTGGAGGTGTTCGGCAGCAAACAGCCGTTCCCCACCAGTTTGATCCGCGCTTTTGGCCAACAGAAACGCGCGTGTGCCCGCGCCAATGCACGGCTCGGCGCGCTGGCGCCGAACCTGGCAGACGCCATCGAACAGGCGGCGCAAGCCTTGGCCAATGGCGAGCTGGACGCGCATTTCCCGCTGTCGATCTGGCAGACCGGCTCAGGCACCCAGACCAACATGAACGCCAATGAGGTGATCGCCAATCACGCCAACCTCGCGCTTGGTGCTGAACTGGGCAGCAAGTCGCCGGTACATCCCAATGACCATGTGAACCGCTCGCAGTCGTCCAACGACAGCTTCCCCACGGTGATGCACCTGACCGCCGTGCTGGAACTGCGCGGTCGCCTGCTGCCTGCATTGGGCCATCTGCGTGATGGACTCAACGCCAAGGCAGACGCCTGGCAGGACGTGCTGAAAATCGGTCGCACCCACCTGATGGATGCGGTGCCGATGAGCCAGGGCCAGGCCTTTGGTGCGTTTGCCCAGCAGATCCAGCATGGCATCGCGCGAATCGAAGCCTGCCTGCCGCGCCTGCGCCTGCTGCCCCAAGGTGGCACGGCGGTAGGCACCGGGTTGAACACACCGGTCGGTTTTGACTTGGCGTTCTGCGAGGAAATCAGCCGACTCACCGGCGAACCCTTCGAGACCAACCCCTGCAAGTTCGAAGGCATGGGCACCCACGATGCCCTGGTCGAAGCCTCCGGGGCGCTGAATGTACTGGCTGTTTCCTTGACCAAGATCGCCAATGACATCCGCCTGCTCGGTTCGGGTCCGCGTTGCGGCCTGGGGGAATTGATCGTGCCGGACGATGGCCTGACCTCCTCGATCATGCCCGGCAAACGCAACCCCACCATCGCCGAAGTGCTGGTGCAGGCGGCGATGCAGGTGATGGGCAATCACACCACCATCACCTTGGCGGGCGCTTCCAGCACCTTCGAATTGAACGTGGCCAAGCCGGTACTGATCCACAACCTGCTGCACTCGATCGAGGTACTCACCGACTGCGTCAGCCTGTTCACCCACAAGCTGCTGAGCGGCCTGGAAGTGAACCGCCCGCAGTTGGCGCGTAACGTGGAGCACTCGTTGTTGATGGCGACGGTGCTGAACCCGCTGCTGGGTTATGACTGCGTGGCGCAGATCACTCGCAAGGCGGCGGATGAAGGCTTGTCACCCAAGGAGGCGGCGGTGCAGCTGGGGCTGATCACCGCCGCAGAATATGACCAACGGGTGCGACCGGAAAACATGATCAGCCCCGGCTGATCACTGCACGCTGCGTTCCTGGAAATTCAACCCGATAAACCTCAATAAAGGCTCGGAACCCGGCGCCCAGAAATCGTAATTGTGCGCACCGGGCCGGGCCAGGAACTGGTGCGGCACGCCAAGCTTGTTGAACTCCAGGTGCAGCGACACATTGCCAAGGAAGAACGGGTCGTTGGTGCCCTCGTCGAGGTAGTACTTGGTTTTCTTGATGTCGCCCACCGGCGTACTCTTGACCAGGTCCAGCACGTTTTTGTGGCGGTATTGTGCGTTGAGCCTCTGCTCGCCAACCAACCCCTCGCCCCAGGCGTGCCCATAGCGGCGCTCGTAACCGGCCGCATCCATCTGAGTGATCTGCTCGTCGGTGCGTACCGCAGCGCTCATCACCGCGACCGCACTGAACAGGTCGGGGTACTTGAAGGCATACATCAACGAAGCAAACCCGCCCATGGACAGCCCGCCGATGGCACGGAAGCGCTTGTCATCCAGGATGCGGTACTGCTTCTGCATGGCCGGGATAAATTCCTGGATGAACATCGTTTCCCACTGGAATTTGCCGTCCGCATCGTTCATGAAATACGTGGCGTATTTGTTCTCGGGGTTACGCAAGCCATCGGGGGTGATGACGATCATCGCCGGGATCGCCCCATCGTTGATCAGGCGGTCGAGAACGGCGCCGAGGTTGTCCTGCACGAACCAGTCGTTGTAACGCCCATCGTCACCGCCGTGCATCATGTACAGGACCGGGTACGACCGGGCTGAGTGGCCGTAGTCGGGCGGCAGGTAGATCGTGTATTTGACGGCCTGCCCAAGGGTTTTGCTAGTGATTGACTGGGTGTCATCGACGCGGCCGGTGTCGGCATTCGCCGCCAGGCTGGTCATCATCAGGGTGGCGAGCAGGACCAGGGTGTGGCTAAGGGTTTTCAGAAGCATCGAGTTGGCTCCATCAGCATGGTCAGAGGATAGATCAGCGCACCGGTGGTGCGTATTGAATGCCACCGTGGTTCCACAGATTGTTCAGGCCACGGTCGATCGCCAGCGGCGTGTCCGCGCCGAACGCACGGGTGAATACTTCGCCGTAGTTGCCCACCTGCTTGACGATCTGCACCACCCAGTCCTTCGGCAGCTTGAGGTCCTTGCCATAGACGCCGTCGGCGCCCAGCAAACGCGCCACATCCGGGTTCTTGGTGGCGCTGGCCTCAGCCTCGACATTCGCCGAAGTGATCCCCGCCTCTTCCGCGTTGAGCATGGCGAACAACGTCCAGCGCACAATGCTGAACCACTCATCATCACCGCGACGCACCGAAGGCCCCAGCGGCTCCTTGGAAATCGTCTCCGGCAGAATCACGAAGTCGGACGGCGTGGTCATTTGGCTGCGTTGGGCGTTGAGCTGGGATTTATCGGCGGTGATCACATCGCAGCGCCCGGCCTGCAAGGCCTTGGCGGTTTCTTCGGAGGTGTCGAAGGTGATGGGCGTGTATTTGAGGCCGTGACTGCGGAAGAAGTCCGAAGCGTTCAACTCCGTGGTGGTGCCAGCCTGAATGCAGAGCGAGGCGCCGTCCAACTGTTGAGCGGTACTCACACCGAGCTTTTTATTGACCATGAACCCGGCACCGTCGTAGTAGGTGACGCCGGTGAACACCAGGCCCATGCCCGCATCGCGGGAACTGGTCCAGGTGGTGCTGCGCGAGAGGATGTCGATCTCCCCCGATTGCAGCGCGGCCAGGCGCTCTTTACCGTTGGTGGGGGTGAACCGCACTTTGTTGGCGTCGCCAAACACGGCGGCGGCAACCGCGTGGCAGAAGTCCACGTCCAGGCCTTGCTGCTTGCCGTTTTTATCCGGCACCGAGAACCCCGGGATGCCATCGGACACCCCACATTGAATAAAGCCTTTCTTGTGAATCGCATCCAGGGTCGCACCGGCATGGGCCAGGTGGCTGACACCGAGTACTGCACCCGCAATCATCAAGCGCTGCAAGGTTTTCATTGGCCGTCTCCACGGTGTTTGTCTCGGGAAAACGCTTGTTCAAGGTCGGCGATCAAGTCGTCGACGTGTTCCAGGCCGATGTTGAAACGCACCAGCCGGTCGCCGTACTGGCGCTCATCGCGGTTGAGGTTGAAATGCGGCGCCACCAGACTGGTCACGCCGCCCCAGCTGTAGCCGATATGGAACAGGCTCAGCCGATCGATGAAATCCAGCAGCGCTTCACCGGATAACTCCGCGTTGAACACCACTGAGAACACGCTGGTGGAACCGCTGAAATCACGCAGCCAAAGCTCATGACCGGGGCAATCGGGCAGTGCCGGGTGAAGCACCTTGTCTACTTCGGGCCGGGTCTTGAGCCACTGCGCAACCTGCAAGGTGGCGGTTTGCAGGTGGGCCAGGCGCACCCACAACGTCTGTAGACCGCGAAGGGCCAGGCTGCAATCGTCGGGCGACACCGCCATGCCCAGCAACGAGCGCGCGAGGCCCAGCGCCTGATAGTGCTCGGGGTTGCGCGTGGAAACCGAGCCGAGCAGCACATCGCTGTGGCCGCCGATGTACTTGGTCAGAGCCTGGATCGACACGTCCACGCCGTGGGCGAAGGCATCGAAAAACACCCCGCTGGCATAGGTATTGTCCAACGCCAGCAGCACACCGGACGCGTGGGCAACGGCCGCGATGGCGGGCACGTCCTGGATTTCCATGGTCGCCGAGCCGGGGCTCTCGCACCAGATCAGGCGGGTATTGGGCCGGATCAGGCTGGCGATGCCGGAACCGAGCATGGGGTCATAGGTCTGGACGCTGATGCCAAGCTTGGCCAGCAGATCGCGAGCCAGGTCATTGTTGGGGCCGTAGGCGCTTTGCGGCACCAGCACATGGTCGCCCGCAGCGCAAAAGGCGAAGTACACCAGCGCTATCGCCGCCTGACCGCCGGGAGTGATGAAGCAATGCTCGGCGCCTTCCAACTCGGCGACCCGCGCAGCCAGCTCCAGGCTGGTGGGCGTGCCGTGCAAGCCGTAGGCGTAAGGCACGCGTTCGGGGCACCAGTCGTCACGCACCGCGCGGGAATTGTCGAACAGTGTGGTGGAGCCACGGTGGGTGGCGGTGGCCAGCGAGCGAAAGCCGGCCGGCGCCCGAGGGCTAGGGTCGAGCGCAGTGGTTTGTCGATGTCGGGGCATGGGGATACCTCCACGTCCAGGTGGTAGGAAAAAATCAGGGAATGAAGTGGCACGGCGTACCGGCCACTTCAGCGACGTTTAGCCGACCTGGCGTTGACCGAACGGAGCCAAGGCGCGCGCGATGGTGCCGGCCAGGCCGCGACCGCTCAGGTGGCCGGGGTCCATGTCGGGGTTGTAGATGGTGAACTGGATGCCGATGGCCTGGGGCGACTGCATGGCGGTGCGCAGCGTGGTGGCCAGGTCGTCCCAGGAGAAACCGTCGGGTTGCGGGTGATCGCAGGCCCACATGATGCCCTGGTCGAGCACGTCCACATCCACGTGAATCCAGAAGCCTTCCGGGCCGTCGACGCGAGTCAGGTGCGCCACGGCCTCTTCGGCTGCCGTCTCGGTGCCAAGAATGCGCACTTCGTTGCGGTTGTACGCCAGCAGGTCTTCCGGAATCGGCTGGCAGCGGTTACGCGCCTGAATCGCACCATCGCGGTAGCCGAACAGCACCACATCGTCATCACGCAGCAACGGGCGGCGCCCTTCGATGTCCGCTACCACCGCCGGGCCTCGGCCGGTGGCGTAGCCAAGGTCGCTGGCGGAAGCGGCGCCGGAGATCGGGTTCTTTTCGGCTTCGTAGAAGTCGGCGTGACCGTCCAGGTAAAACAGCCCGAAACGGCCACGACGGCGCAGCCCCAACAGCGTCCCCAGCAGGATCGAGCAGTCACCGCCGATCACCACCGGGAACTCGCCCTTGTCCAGCACCTCGCCGACCTTGTTGGCCAAGTTGATGGAATACTCATTAATGGCGTGGGGGTTCATGATCTGGGTTTCCGGGTCGCGCTCTTCTCGCCACGGTGGCGACTCCACCCGACCGGCATGCCGCGCCCCCAAACGCTCAGCCAGACCCGCCTTGAGCAAGGCCTCGGGCATACGGGCCACGCCCAGGTGAGTGGGGATATGCCCGAGCACGGACGGGGCTTCAATGATTGCGAAGTTACGCATGGAACATCCTCTCTGGATTCTCTCGGGTTCAAGTGCAGGGCGGCTGTTTTTTCTTCGTGCCGCTACACCCTGGCCATCGCAGGGAGTGCGCCAGTGTTGGTTTTAAATGTTGTTATTGGTTTTTATCCCGCGCTATCGGTCATTCATCAGGGCTTATTTGACCGAATTAACGTTATTCAAATAACACCGTTCAATCGATAGTTGGACGAACAATTAGACTTATTCGAATAACCACTAAGTAAACGCCTCACTTGAGTGCACTTGTAACGTTGAATCGCCCCACTGTGTCGCAAAGTAGCAAACAACTAAAACCCAAAAAACCAAAGACAAAACCAATGAAAACCAATGTTTTATGGCGTTAAGCAACCCACTAACTGCTGTATGACCGACTTCACGCCCCTTAAAACAACATTTCCACACCCAGAACCTCGACTGGCACAGTCACTGCTCCCTGTTCGGTATGCGAGTCACGTTACCGACACAAGGATCAAGCCTCTAAATGAACCCCTCAATTGCCCACCCCGCCGATGTCTACGATGTCGCCATCATTGGCGGCGGCGTCGTCGGCTGCGCCACGGCCCGACGCTTCACCCTGGAAGGCGCACGGGTGCTGCTGCTGGAAAAAGGCACGGACATTCTTTCGGGTGCCAGCAAAGGTAACAGCGCCATCCTGCACACCGGCTTCGATGCACCGCCCGGCAGTGTGGAACTGGCCTGCATGCAGGCCGGCTACCAGGAATACCTGGCGATCCACGCGCAGATGAACCTGCCGCTGCTCAAGACCGGCGCCATGGTGGTGGCCTGGAATCAAGATGACTTGGCCAAGCTCGACGGTATCCTGCAGCAGGCGCATGCCAACGGGGTGAGTGATGCCCGCTTGGTAGCTGCCGATGAAATCCATCGTGCAGAGCCGCACTTGGCGAAGGGGTTGCTGGGCGCGGTCTACGTACCGGGGGAATACCTGATCGATCCCTGGTCGGCGCCACTCGGCTACCTGCAACAAGCTCTTGCCCACGGCGCCACGGTGCTCACTGCCACGGAGGTCGAAGCCGGGCATTTCAACGGCCAGGCGTGGCGGTTATCCACGTCTCGCGGCACCTTCGACGCGACGACCGTGATCAACTGCGCAGGCCTGTTCGGTGATCGGCTGGAACAGCGTTTGCTGGGTGACAGTCACTTCAGCATTCATCCGCGCAAAGGCCAGTTCGTGGTGTTCGACAAGGCCGCCGCCGCTTTGCTCGGCAACATCATCCTGCCGGTGCCCAACGAGCGCACCAAGGGCATCGTGATAACCCGTACGGTATTCGGCAACCTGCTGGTCGGCCCGACCGCCGAAGAACAGGACGACCGCGTGCATGCCGGGCTCAGCCACGAGGTGTTGAGCCAGTTGATCGACGCCGCCGTGGCGCGCATTCCGGCGCTCGACGGCATGCCGGTGACCGCCACCTACGCAGCCCTGCGACCGGCCAGCGAGAAAAAGGACTATCGCATTCGGGAAGTGCCCGAGCAGCACTGGATTACCGTGGGCGGCATCCGCTCCACTGGGCTGACGGCGGCACTGGGTATCGCCCGGCACGTGTTCAATCTCTACCGCCAGCGGGTACAGCACCGGCCTGTCGCTCATCCGAGTTGGCCGCACATGCCCAACCTCGCCGAGCACCTGCCCCGCGATTATCAGCAGCCCGGCGCTGAAATCGTCTGCCATTGCGAATGGGTAACGGCGCGGGAAATCCAGGCTACTTTCGACAGCCCCCTGCCCCCTGGCGACCTGGGTGGGCTCAAGCGCCGGACCCGTGCGTGCATGGGTCGATGCCAAGGTTTCTACTGCGGTGCCCGCGTGGCCGAATTGAGCGCCGGGCACTTGGCGTTGCCATTGGCCACGGGAGCCGCCCATGAAGCCTGAATACGTGGAGGTGGCCATCATCGGCAGCGGCCCGGCAGGGTTGTCGGCGGCCATCGAATTGCGGCGCCAGGGCGTCAAACAGGTGGTGGTGATTGAGCGCGAAAGCCTGCCCGGCGGCGTGCCCCGCCATTGCGGCCACCCGCCGTTCGGCTTTCGCGAGTATGGCCGGATCTACTCCGGCCCGGACTACGCCCGTCGCAACGTGGCCGAGGCCGTTGCGGCCGGGGTTGAACTGCGCCTGGGCCACACCGTGACGCACCTGGGCGAAAGCGGCCAACTGCGCCTGGTCAGCAGCGCCGGCATCATCAGCCTCAACGCCAAGCGTGTGTTGCTGGCCACCGGCGTGCGTGAAAACCCGCGCTCGGCACGCTTGATCGGCGGCGACCGGCCACTGGGTGTGATCAATACCGGCGCCCTGCAAGCCTACCTGTACCTGCACCACCTCAAGCCTTTCGAACGCCCGCTGATTGTCGGCACCGAACTGGTCAGCCTGTCGTCGATCCTCAGTTGCCGTCGCGCCGGTATCCAGCCGGTGGCCATGATCGAGTCCAACTGGCGCGCCACAGCGCGCTGGCCGTTGTCGCTGTTCCCACGGCTGTGCGGTGTGCCCCTGCATTACGGCGCCGAGCTGTTGGAAATCCACGGCACTGGCCGGGTCGAAGCGGCCAGCGTACGCCTGGCGAATGGGCAGGTGCAGCGCTTGGAGTGCGATGGCGTGCTGCTCACCGGCAACTTCCTGCCCGAAGCCAGCCTGGTGCGCCAGAGCCATCTGCTATTGGATGCCAACAGCCAGGGCCCGGTGATCGACCAGTACGGCCGCTGCTCGGACCCGGCCTACTTCGCCGCCGGTAACCTGCTACGCCCGGTGGAAACCGCCGGTTGGTCCTATCGCGAAGGGGCACGGATCGCGCGCCTGCTGGCCAAGGACCTGCGCGGTGAAATCCCCGCCGCCCACCACACCCTGACGATCAACTGCCGCGGGCCGCTGAAGCTCTGCGTGCCGCAACGCTTTGCGCCAACCGGCGTCGCTGGCCTGGAGCACTTGCAGCTGCGTGTCAGTAAAGCCTGCGAAGGCGCGCTGACGGTATATGCCGATGGGCTGCCGATATGGAGCAAAACACTGGCCTGTCTGCCCGAGCGACGTCTGCTGATTCCGATTGCCGCCCTGAAACTCAACGCCCGTATCCAGCAACTTGATGTCGACGTTGTCGGCCACGCACACACCCCGCCGAGCCAAGGAGAGACCCCATGAGAATTGCCGCCCTCGACCAAGGCACCACCAGTACCCGCGTGCTGGTAGTCAGCGATGACGGCTCGGCCGATATCCAGCTCGCCTTGCGCCACCAGCAACATCACCCGCAGCCGGGTTGGGTCGAACATGACCCGCTGGAACTGCTGGCCAACCTGCAGCGTTGCCTGGAGTCCACCGGACGCGTCGACGCCATCGGCCTGGCCAACCAGGGCGAAAGCTGCCTGGCCTGGGACGCACTCACCGGCAAGCCGCTGTCGCCGGTGATCGTTTGGCAAGACAACCGCACCGGCCCGGCCATTGAAAAACTGCGTGCCGAAGGCGGTGAAGGCCTGACCCTCGCTCACGCAGGACTCCCCCTGGACCCGTACTTTTCCGCCAGCAAGTTGAGTTGGATCGTGAACAACCTGCCTGCCGCCCAACAGGCCCACAAGGCCGGACGCTTGCGCCTGGGCACCAGCGACGCGTGGTTTCTCGATCGCCTCACCGGGGTGTTTGCCACCGATGTCACCACCGCTTCGCGCACCTCATTGATGAACCTTGCCACCGGGCAATGGGACCCTCAGCTGTGTGAACTGTTTGGAGTGCCCATCGAAACCCTGCCGCCGATTCTCGACACCGTTGGCCACTTCGGAGAGGTCGGCGCCACGCCCATCACCGCATCGGTGGTGGATCAACAAGCCTCGTTGTACGGCCACGGTTGCCGTGAAAATGGCGATGCCAAGATCACCTTCGGCACCGGCGCCTTTGCCCTGACCTTGACCGGCGACCAGATCATCCGTGCCCCTGACAAAGGCCTGCTCGCCACCATCGCCTGGCAGATCGACGGCAAACCGGTGTACGCCATGGACGGTGGTGTCTATGACGCCAGCGCCGCCGTGGAATGGGCCGGGCGCCTGGGGCTGTTCAGTGATTTTTCGGAACTCGCCAGCTTTGACCAGCCTCCAGCCATTGCCCGCCAGTTGGCGTTCGTGCCGGCATTGTCTGGCCTGGCCTGCCCACATTGGGACCGCAGCGCGGCGGCTTTGTGGGTGGGTATGCACGGCGGCACCACGCGCCAGGACATGTGCCAGGCGGTACTGGAAGGTGTGGCCTTGCGCAGCGTCGAGGTGATCAGCGCCATGGACCAGTTCCTCAGTGTCACCGACCGCTTGTCCATCGACGGCGGCCTGGCGCGCAGCCCGTATTTCGCGCAGTTCCTCGCCGACGTCTTGCAACGCTGCATCGTCACCCAGCGCTTCGACGAGCTCACCGCGTTTGGCTGTGCGGCGCTGGCCGCGCGAGGGCTGGGCAGCACCCTGGTAGCGCCGCGCAATACCTGCACCGAGTTTCATCCCAGGGTCAGCGCGACCACTGCGCGTGCATGGAGGGACACCTTCAGCGACGCAGTGAGCCGCTGCCACACCTGGCGATAAACAGCCTCCCGCCAGGGAGGTGCGTCACCCCGTTGAGCCTCAGGTTTCGCTGGTTGTTCCCACAACCCGTGCGCCGAGCCTTGTCCTTGGCTTTTTTCTAGGAGACATTCCCATGTCTGACACCCTATCGAGTCCGCACACCGTTTTACCCGATAAAGGCGCCGAGAGCGGTACTGGCTACAAGGAACAGTTCGAACGTTCCCTGGGCAAGTTCGAATCCTTTGCCGTGGCGTTTTCGTTTATCTCGATCACCACCGGGCTGTTTTCCACCTACGGTTCGGTGCTGGTCTCCAGCGGCCCCATCGGCATGTGGACCTGGCCCATCGCAACCCTCGGCACACTGTTGGTGGCCTTGGTTTTCGGCCTGTTGGCGAGCAAGATCCCGTTGTCCGGCTTCAGCTACCAGTGGGCCAGTCGATTGGTCAACCCGGTGCTGGGATGGTGGTTTGGCTGGATGAGTTTTGCGTTTATCGCCGTGGTGCTGCTGGCAGTGGATTACGGGCTGGCCCAGGTGGCATTGTTCCCGTTGCTGGGGCTTGAATACTCCCCCGCCGCTGGAGCCATCACCACGGTGGTGGTGTTGTTCATTCAGATGTTGCTGATCATCTGGTCGACACCGATCCTGACCAAGATCAACAATATGGCGGTGGGCGCGGAAGTCATCGCGATGATCGGCCTGATCGTCGGTATCGGCGTGGCCGTGACCTTTTTCGGCAAGGGCAATGCTTCCAACCTGCTGTCCACCGGCATCGCGCCTACGGAGCATTACTACGGCTGGCTGGGCCCGTTCATGCTGTCGGGCCTGCTCGGCGCCTTCACGCTGGTGGGCTGGGAAGCCGCCGCCAACCTCGCCGAAGAAACCCTCAACCCCAAGCAGGTGGTGCCACGCGCCATGGTGCATGCGGTGCTGGCCAGCGGAGTGATGGGCACGCTGTTCCTGATGGTGATCGGTATGGGCCTGGGCGACCAGGTGGCAGAGCTGAGCAAGAGCTCGGCGCCGGTGGCCGATGTGATCCGCATCACCCTCGGTGAAACCCTGAGCAAGATCATCCTGGTGGTGGTCTGCGTGGCGATTTTTGCCTGCGGCCTGGTAATCATGACCAGCAACAGCCGCCTGGTACACGCCATGGCGCGTGACGGGCGCCTGCCGTTCTCCGAAGCCTTGAGCTACGTGCCGCGCCCCACCGGCGGCCCGCTGTGGGCAACCATCGTTGCGGCGCTGATCCCGATGATTATCGTGCTGAGCTTCTATAGCGACCCGGACGCCCTCACGCAGATCCTCGGCGCCGCCACCCTGCTGCCGGCCCTGCTCTACAGTGCCACCGTGCTGCTGTACATCGGCACGCGCCACAAGCAAGTGCATCACGCCGATGACTTCACCCTCGGCAAATGGGAATGGCTGGTGGTCGGGGGCGCTTGCCTGTGGCTGTTTGTCGAGCTGTGCGTGTTCATCATTCCGGCGGAATTTCGCGTGGCGCAGATGTACGTGCTGGGACTGGTCGCCGTGGGTGCGCTGGTGTTCGCCTGCGTGTGGATCACCCGCCGCAAGCAGCTGGAGCAAATGCCACCGATCCAGCATTACCTGTAGTCACCACTCCGTTTTCGGGCTGATCGGCGCTTCATGCACCTCGATATTCGCCCGGGCCAGGGCACTGCCCAACTCCCCCACCGGCTTGCGATCAATGATCAAGCGATCGATACGCTCAAGGGGGAACACCTGGAACAACGCGCTGCGCCCGAGCTTGGACGAGTCGGCGATCACCGTGAGGTAGCGCGCGCGGGCAATCATCGCGCGGGCGATCTCGGCCTCTTCGATGGAGAAGTCAAACGCGCCGTCCACGCTCAGGGTACCGATGGTGACCACCGCGTGTTCGGCGTTGAATCGGGCGATCTGCTCCAGTGCCAACGGGCCGCTGTTCTGGTTCGATTCGGGACGGTACTCGCCGCCGATCATGAATACCCGATTGCCGCTGGCGCCGATGCTGTCGGCGATCTGCAGGGAGTTGGTGATCACGGTGATGCGGTTCAGGCGCGCCAGTTCGCGGGCGAAAAACAACGTGGTGGTACCGGTGTCGATGAGGATGCTGTCCCCTGGCGAATACAGCCCAGCAGCGTAACGCGCCACGGCGCGTTTCTCCTGGGAAAACTCGTTCATGCGGGTCTGGAACGCGTTCTCGTGTTCGCCACGTGGGGGCAGCGAGGCGCCACCATGAAACTTGGTGACCTGGCCGCTTTCGGCCAGGTCGGCCAGGTCGCGGCGAATGGTTTCCTGGGAGGCACTGAGGGTACGCGCCAGCTCGTCAACGGAGATGCGCTCGCGTTGGCGCAACAGTTCGAGGATGTGTTGGCGTCGCTCATTGGGGCGCATGGTGGTCTCCGTGCCGGCTCGGTAATGGCGTCAAACCTAGGCGTATTCGGTCATCAATTCAACACACAAACCACAATTTCCTATCAACTCAATCAGAAAAAAGAGGTATTTATGCGCAAAATCTTTCTGGCCTGCCCTTACAGCCATGCTGATGCAGCCGTGGTTCATGAGCGATTTATTGAATGCAACAACGTAGCGGCGGTGATTATCCAGGCAGGTCATGCGGTGTTCAGCCAGGTGTCCATGTCCCACCCGATCAACCAGGCCTTTGTGGGCAAAGACGGTGCCGCCATCGGCAAGCTGTGGGCACCGGTGGATGCGGTGTTCATGGAGCTGCTGGAGGAGTTGATCGTGCTGGATTTGCCGGGGTGGGAACTCAGTGGCGGGATCAAGCGGGAGATGGATTTTTTCGCCGCTCGGGGACGGCAGGTGAACCTGTGGTCACAGGTTTCGGCTGAATTTATCGCCGACTGAACGGCAGAACTCAATCAACGTTGGGCGTTGGCTGCGATAGCGATGGGTCAGTGTGCACCTGAGCAACTGACACACCGCCTTCGCAGGCAAGTCGGCTCCCCTATAGATTGTCATTGTCGGGTAGAGGGTTATCCACCAAAGGTCTGCGAGGGCCGGCGCAACGTCGGATCAAACGGATTGATCCTTGGCCCAATCGCCGCCGCTTCGCGTTTGAGCAACTCCACCACCATCGGCAACCGACTCGGCCCCAGCCGGTCGCTGATGGTCGCCACACTCAACGCCGCCACCGCATGCCCATCCCGATTGAGGATCGGCACCGCCAACCCCGCCATGCCTTCCAACACGCCGGTATTGCGCGCCGCATACCCAAGATTGCGCACATTCTCCACTTCC
The DNA here is from genome assembly GCF_002269425.1 of Pseudomonas sp. NS1(2017). Lineage (NCBI taxonomy): Bacteria > Pseudomonadati > Pseudomonadota > Gammaproteobacteria > Pseudomonadales > Pseudomonadaceae > Pseudomonas > Pseudomonas sp. NS1(2017). Next base: position 4,000,572 of record NZ_CP022960.1, on the reverse strand, counting down.
GAGCGCAGCAGCACCTCGTCATACAGGTGGAAGTCCTTGAGCCGTGGAAGGTTGTAGCGGATCACCGTCTCGCGCTCTTCCTCCGGCAAGAACGCCAGGATCGCCAGGCTACCCTGCCCCACGCCCAACGCCACACGCCCGCCGATGTCCCCGGTGAAGGTGCGGATCGGGTATGGGCCTTCGCTGCGGTCCAGGCAGATAGCATCGAAGCCTGAGCGCGCCAACAGGAACAGCGAATCCCCCAATGACGCACTCAGGCGCAGCATGCTCGGCCGCACCAGGTCACGCAGGTTGCCGGTCTTGCCCGCATTCGCCGCCAGCGCGAAGAACTCCAGGCTCAGGCGATAGCGCTTGCTGCGCGCGTCCTGCTCGACCATGCCTTCGTCCATCAGGCTGCGCAGCAGGCGGTGGGTGGTCGGTTGAGACAAGCCCACCTGTTGCGCGAGTTGGGTCACGCGTTCACCGCCCTCCGGCACGTCACCCAGGGTGCGCAGCAGCGCGAACAGTCGAGACACCCCACCGGGGCCGACTTCTTTGGCACTTTCATTTCGATCAGTGGAATCCATAACAACCAATCTCTCAGCAAATTCCGGTGAATGAATAAATATGAAAATAGTAGTCCGTTCAGTGAAATTCTATCTTCCGCCCATCCTAGTCTTCGTCCTAATCTGCGTCCACAGGGGCGACATGAACAACTAACGGCAGCCGACTCAAGATCGAGCGCCAACGCACCGGCAACACTTCATTCGCATCTGCCCAAAACAAAAAAGCGCGTTTCGACGCGACTCAAAAAAAGGTGGAACGCAGACATGGCATTTCTCCAACTCAACGCCTTGAGCAAACGCTACGGCGCCGTCGATGCGGTGGTCGCCACCGACCTTGCGGTGGAAAAAGGCGAGTTCGTTTCCCTGCTCGGCCCTTCGGGCTGCGGCAAGACCACCACCCTGCAAATGATCGCCGGCTTCGTTGACGTCAGCGGCGGGCAGATCCTGCTCGACGGCCGCGACATCACTCACGCCAAGCCCGCCAGCCGTGGCCTGGGCGTGGTGTTCCAGAGCTACGCGCTGTTCCCGCACATGAGCGTGCGCGACAACGTTGCCTTCGGCCTGAAGATGCGCAAAGTGCCGGCGGCGCAGATCGCCAGCAAGGTCAAGACGGTATTGGAACTGGTGCGCCTGGCGCCGCACGCCGACCGATACCCACGTGAACTGTCCGGCGGCCAGCGCCAACGTGTGGCCCTGGCCCGTGCCCTGGTGATCGAGCCGCCGGTGCTGCTGCTGGATGAACCGCTGTCCAACCTCGACGCCAACCTGCGCGAAGAAATGCAGTTCGAAATCCGCCGCATCCAGTGCGCCGTGGGCATCACCACCTTGATGGTCACCCACGACCAGGCCGAAGCGCTGTCCATCAGCGACCGCGTAGTGGTGATGCAGGCCGGGCGCGTCACCCAAATCGACGCGCCGTACAAGCTCTATGAACACCCGCGTACACGCTTCATCTCGGATTTTGTCGGCAAGGCCAACCTGTTGCCGGGCGACTATGACCAGCTCGGGAGCCCCCAAGTACGCCACGAAAGCGGTGACGGCGAGCTGACCCTGAGCCTGCGCCCGGAAAAGATCCAACTGGTGGACGCCGGCACCGGCCGACTGCAAGGCAAGGTCCTCGATAGCTACTTTTTCGGCAGCCAATGGCTGTATCGCATCCACACCAACCTTGGCGAAATCACCGTGGTGCGCAGCAACGACGGCAGCGCGCCGCTCGGTTGCGGAGCCGCGGTGGGCCTGGACTGGCAAGCCAGCCTGCTGCGCGTATTGGCGGCGGATGAGGTGCGCGCATGAGCCGGGGCTATCTGTTGTCGTTGCCCGCGCTGGTGCTGTTTGTCGGGTTGCTGATTCTGCCGTTGGGCCTGACGCTGGTGCTGTCGTTCAACGTGTTCGATTACCAGGTGGGCGTAAAGGGCGATGAGTGGACCCTGGCGCATTATCTGTCGCTGTTCAGCGATGCGTACTTCTACGAAATCTTCTGGCGCACCTTCTGGATCAGCGCCTTGGTCACCCTGCTCTGCGTGGTGATCGGCGTGCCCGAGGCTTACATCCTCAGCCGCATGGGCACCCCGTGGCGCTCGATTTTCCTGATCCTGATCCTCACGCCGCTGCTGATCTCGGTGGTGGTGCGTGCCTTTGGCTGGAGCCTGCTGCTCGGCGCGGATGGGCTGGTGAACCAAGTCATTCAATTCCTCGGCGGGCGCCCGGTGAAGCTGTTGTACACGCCGTTCGCGGTGATCATCGCCCTGGTGCACGTGATGCTGCCGTTCATGATCATCCCGGTGTGGACTTCCCTGCAGAAGCTCGACCCATCGGCTGAACAAGCGGCGTTGTCCCTCGGCGCCAGCCAGACCACGGTGATGCGCAAGATCGTATTGCCCCAGGTGATGCCCGGCGTACTGTCCGGCACGCTGATCGTGTTCGGCCTGGCCGCCAGTTCCTTTGCGATCCCCGGCCTGCTCGGTGGACGCCGCCTGAAAATGGTCGCCACCGTGGTGTACGACCAGTACCTCTCGGAACTCAACTGGCCCATGGGCGCGACCATCGCGGTGGTGCTGCTGTTGGTCAATCTGCTGATCATGCTGAGCTGGAACCGCATGGTCGAAGGCCGCTACAAAAAGTCCCTGGGGGTTTAAACGCATGTCCAGAAACGGTCCTTTGGCCTTGGGTTTCCATACCCTGGTGGTGCTGTTCATGATGGCGCCGCTGGTGGTGGTGTGCCTGGTGGCCTTCACCCCGGAAAACACCTTGAGCCTGCCCACCTCGGGCTTCTCCCTGCGCTGGTTCCGTGCGGTGTTCGAGCGCGCCGACTTTATCCAGGCGTTTTACAACAGCCTGATCCTGGCGTTTACCGCCGCGAGCCTGGCGACCTTGATTGCGGTGCCGGCCGCCTTGGCGATCAGTCGTTATCAGTTTGCGGGGCGCAATTTTTTCAGTGCGCTGTTCCTGTCACCGATCATCATTCCGCACTTGGTGCTGGGCGTGGCGATGCTGCGCCTGTTCGCACTGATGGGCGTGAACGGCAGCTTCACCTGGCTGATGCTCGCGCATGTGGTGATCATCACGCCCTATGTGCTGCGCCTGGTGTTGGCCGCGGCGATCGGGATTGACCGCAACGCCGAACAGGCCGCCGAGTCCCTGGGCGCCAGCCGCTTTACGTTGTTTCGCCAGATCACCCTGCCGATGATCCTGCCGGGGGTGGCGGGCGGTTGGTTGCTGGCGTTCATCAACAGTTTCGATGAGGTGACGTTGTCGATCTTTGTCAGCTCACCGGCGACCCAGACCCTGCCGGTGCGCATGTACGTGTATGCCACCGAGTCCATCGATCCAATGATGGCGGCGGTGTCGGCGCTGGTGATTGCACTCACGGCGGCCACCATGATCCTGCTGGACCGGGTCTACGGCCTGGACCGCGTACTGGTGGGGAAACATTGATGGCTCTGTTCAAACGCCTGGCCGAAACCCAACGCCCTGCCCTGGCCTTTACCCTTGACGGGCAACCCGCCAGCGGTTTGCTCGGTGACACCCTGCTGACCGCCGTGCTGACCTGCGCCGAACACCTGCGCGGCAGTGATTTCAGCGCCGAACCACGGGCCGGTTTCTGCCTGATGGGCGCGTGCCAGGATTGTTGGGTGCGGCTGGAGGATGGCCGCCGCGTGCGCGCTTGTTCGACGCTATTGGAAGAAGGCCAGGCCATCCGCCGCGAACCGGGGCGCCAGTCATGAAGCCTGTGGTGATTGTGGGCGCAGGCCCGGCCGGGATCAGCGCGGCGCGCACGTTGCTCGACCATGGCATCAGACCTTGCCTGGTGGATGAAAGCCTGCGCGGTGGCGGGCAGATTTATCGGCGTCAGCCACAGGGATTTCAACGCACCGCCAAGCAGCTCTACGGATTTGAAGCACGCAAGGCCGAGGCCGTGCACCGCACCCTGGATGAACTCGCGCCGCTGATCGACTACCGCCCGCAAACCCTGGTGTGGAATGCCGAGGACGGGCGCCTGGATATGCTCAACAACGGCCGCGCCGAAAGCATCGAGTACGCGCAACTCATCGTCGCCACCGGCGCCACCGACCGCATCCTGCCCGTGCCGGGCTGGACCTTGCCGGGTGTGTACAGCCTGGGCGCGGCACAAATCGCGCTGAAGTACCAAGGCTGCGCCATCGGCGAGCGTGTGGCGTTTTGTGGCAGCGGGCCGTTGCTGTATCTGGTGGCTTACCAGTACGCCAAGGCCGGCGCCAAGGTGGTGGCAGTGCTCGACAGCGCACCGTTCAGTGCCCAATGCCGTGCATTGCCAGCGTTGCTCGGGCAACCGGCGACCTTGGCCAAAGGCGTGTATTACCGCGCCTGGTTGACGGCCCACGGGATTCCCGTGCATCAGGGCGCCACGCTTGAACAGATCAACGGCGCGCAACGGGTCAGCGGCATTCAATGGGCTGATCAGACCCTGGAATGCGACGCCGTGGCCTTCGCCCATGCCCTGCGCAGCGAGACGCAACTGGCGGATTTGCTCGGCTGTGAGTTCACCTGGAATGCCTTGAACCGCGCGTGGCTGCCACAACGGGACAGCGCCGGACGCAGCAGCGTCAGCGACGTGTACCTGGCGGGCGATGGGGCCGGGATCATGGGTGCGGATGCCGCACAAATGGCGGGTGAACGTGCAGCGCTGGCCGTGCTCGGGGATTTGGACGTGTCCATCGATCAGCGCCGCCCTGCTGTGCTGGAGCAACAATTGGCCGCCATCCAACGCTTTCGTCATGGTTTGGAAACTGCGTTCCCGTTCCCGGAACAATGGGCGGCCGAAGCCCCCGATGCGTTAATCCTCTGTCGCTGCGAAGAAGTCAGCGTCGGCGACGTACGCGCGGTGGTGGATGAAGGCCACTGGGAGATCAATCGTGTCAAGGCCCACTGTCGCGTCGGCATGGGCCGCTGCCAAGGCCGAATGTGCGGGTTGGCGGCGGCGGAAATTGTCGCCGAGCGCAGCGGCCGGGCCATCGAAAACGTCGGCCGCTTGCGGGGCCAGGCACCGATCAAGCCGCTGCCGTTTGGCGTGGAGGTGCAGCCGTGATCGACGTCATTGTATTGGGTGGAGGGATCGTCGGCGCGTCGGCCGCGCTGATGCTGGCGCAAAAAGGCCAGCGCGTAGCGCTGGTGGAGCGGGACTTCTGCGGCTCACACTCCAGCGGCGTCAACTACGGCGGCGTGCGGCGCCAGGGGCGGCCTTTGCACCAGTTGCCACTGTCGCAGCGTGCCCACCAACTGTGGGCAGACTTGCCGGGATTAATCGGCATCGACGGCGAATACCTGCGTTCCGGGCATTTGAAGCTGGCGCGCAGTCACGCCGACTTCGCCGCCTTACAAGCGTATGCCGAGCAGACACAAGGGTTTGACTTGGGTTTGCAGTTGCTGGATTACGCCGAGCTGCGCGCGCGATTCCCCTGGGTCGGCGACATCGCCGTCGGTGCCTCGCTGTGCCCGGAAGACGGCCACGCCAACCCCCGCCTGGTGTCGCCGGCTTTTGCCCGCGCGGCGAAACAACGCGGCGCTCACCTGTATGAACAGTCGCAGGTCACGCGTATCGAGCATGACGGCCAGGACTTCCAGGTGCACTGCGCCAACGGGCTGCATCTGCAAGCACCGTGGCTGCTCAATTGCGCCGGGGCGTGGGCCGGTGCGGTGGCCGAACAGTTTGGCGAAGCGGTGCCCATGACCTCGGCACACCCGGCGATGCTGGTCACTGAGCCCTTACCGGTGGTGATGGACGTGAGCACGGGCGTCGAAGGCGGCGGGATCTATGCGCGACAGGTCGCCCGGGGCAATTGCATCCTCGGCGGCGGTCGCGGCTTTGCCCTCGGCCCGCAACAAGCGCGACCGGGGCAGGCCGCGGTGCTGGAGATCCTGCGCAATGCCGGCGAGCTGTACCCGTTTCTCAAGGGTGCCCAGGCCATCCGCACCTGGAGTGGCACCGAAGGTTACCTCCCCGATCATGAACCGGTGATCGGCCCCAGCAGTACCCAACCCGGCTTGCTCCACGGTTTCGGCTTTGCCGGCGCCGGGTTCCAGCTCGGTCCCGCCGTCGGTGAAGCCCTGGCAGAGATCGTCCGCACCGGTGCCAGCCGCCAACCCATCGAAGCGTTTTCCATCCGTCGTTTCCAAGCCTGAGAGGAAAAACATCCATGAACCCACGTATTGCGCTGTCCTGCTTGTCCCTCGCCCTGCTCGCCTCAACGGCGCACGCCGCGCCCACGCTGTACCTGGGCATGAACGGCGGCACCATGGAACGGGTCTACGCCGACAAGGTGCTGCCCGCGTTCGAAAAGGCCAATAACGTCAAGGTAGTAATCGTGCCCGGCACCTCGTCGGACATCCTTGCCAAGGTCCAGGCCAACAAAGACAACCCGCAGATGCACGTGATGTTCCTCGACGACGGCATCATGTACCGCGCGATTTCCATGGGGTTGTGCGACAAGCTGGCGCCAAGCCCGACCCTGGAGCAGATCCCTGCCAAGGCGAAGATCAAGGAACAAGCCGTGGCCGTGACCCTCGGGGTCACCGGCCTGGGCTACAACGCCAAGATGTTCAAGGAAAAAGGCTGGGCCGCCCCCACCTCCTGGATGGACCTGGCCGACCCGCGCTTCAAAGACAAAGTGGTGTTCCAGTCCCTGGCCTCCTCCACCTTCGGCCTGCATGGCTTCCTGATGTTCAACCGCCTCCAGGGCGGTGACGAAACCAACGTAGACCCCGGTTTCAAGGCCTGGCCAAAAACCGTTGGCCCCAACGTGCTGGAATACATCGCCAGCTCCGCGAAGATCTCCGAAATGGTGCAGACCGACGAAGCCGCGATCTTCCCGCTGACGCCCACCCAGGTCGCCACCCAGAAACTGCTCGGCGTGCCCATGGAATATGCGCAACCCAAGGAAGGCGCGGTGGTGCTGAACGTGGCTGAGTGTGTGATCGCGCGCAATGACCAGCCGGAACTGGCGCAGAAACTCGCCGCGTTTTTGCTGACCGCCGAAGCCCAGGCCCCGGCGCTGGAAGAAGGCGATCAGATCCCGTCTAACCCGACCACGCCGACCACCGACAAGACCCGCGCCCGAGTAGAAGCGATGCAAAGTTACTTGCAGACGGCGATTTCGATTGATTGGGACCAGGTCAACCAGGCGCGGCCGGAGTGGAATGCGCGGTGGAGTCGGTCGATCGAACGCTGATCAAAGGGGAACAATCGGCAGCGCACGTTTGTGCGCTGTCTTGCTGTATGCGCCCTCGATAATCGCCCTCACCCGCTCGCTCACCGGTTCGCCCATCAGGTACGCGTCGATCTCTGCGTAAGTGCAACCGTAAGCGTGTTCATCCAGCTTGCCCGGCACAAGCTCTTCCAGGTCGGCAGTCGGGTGTTTGTGCACCAGGTTGTCCGGGGCGCCGAGGGCCGTGGCGAGCAGGCGCACCTGGGTTTTGGTCAGGCCCGACAGTGGCGCCAGGTCGCAGGCGCCGTCACCGAACTTGGTGAAAAACCCCATCAACGCCTCGGCGCCGTGGTCGGTGCCGACCACCAGGCCGTTGTGCAGGTTGGCCACGGCGTACTGGGCGATCATCCGTGCGCGTGCCTTGACGTTGCCCTTGATGAAATCGACATGGGTGGCGCTGGCTTCGGTGGCGGTCAGGCTGGCCATGAGGCCGTCGACGCTGGCGGCGATGTTGAGGGTGTCGATCTGGTCCGGCGTGATGAAATCCAGGGAGGCCTGGGCATCGTTTTCGTCGGCTTGGGTTTTGTAGGGCAGGCGCATGGCGATGAAGCGCGCGGCGTACTTCTCGTCGCGCAGTTGCTCTACGGCCAACTGGCACAAACGACCAGCCGTGAGGGAGTCAACGCCACCGCTGATGCCCAGTACCAACGCCTTGCTGCCGGAGCCGAGCAAGGTGGTCTTGATGAAATCTATGCGCCGTTGGATTTCCTTCGACTCACCGCCTTTGACCAGTTGCCGATTGATGTTCAGTTCCTGTGCGATACGTGCTTGCATGTCACACCTCCACGCTGCCGACATTGAACACTTGTGCTGCATACTGCAAAAACGAGGCGTCTTCGCAGACGTTCTTGATCGGGTCATCCGAGAATTTCACCACCGGTTCGCCGTGCACGCGCACCAGTTTCATCACGATGCTCAGCGGTTCGACGCCCTCCACATCGCAGGCCAGGCTGGTGCCCATGCCGAAGCCGAACTTGGCCTTGCCGCGCACGTGCCGCAGGATCGGCAGGCATTTTTCGAAGTTCAGGCCGTCGGAGAACATCAAGTCCTTGGTCATCGGATCGATGCCCAGTTGCTGGTAGCGGGCCAGCACTTTGTCGGCCCAGATGATCGGGTCGCCGGAGTCCTGGCGCAGGCCGTCATACAGCTTGGCGAAGTAAAGGTCGAAGTCCTTGAGGAAAAAGTCGGTGCTGATGCAGTCGGTCAGGGCGATGCCAAGACGACCACGGTATTCGCGCACCCAGTTTTCCAGGGCGGCGTTCTGGCTTTCGCGCAGGCGGCCCAGTTGCTGGTGCACCATCAGCCATTGGTGCGCCATGGTGCCGATCAGCGGCAGGTCGAATTCGTAGGCCAGGTGCGCATTGCTGGTGCCAACAAACTGGCCGGGAAAGTCGCGGCGCATGATGTCGACCACTTCACGCTGGGCCTTGAACGACAGGCGGCGCCGCGTGGAAAAGTCGGACACACGCAGGTCGGCGAGTTCTTCGCGGCTGAGGTTTTTCTGCAGCCAGTCGAATTTCTGGTAAAGCTTGCGGGTGACATCTTCCAGGGTCACGTCAGGGTATTTGTTGCGGTTGCGCAGCTCACTGACCAGGGCCAGGACCGGTTGTTCGAACATGATGCAATGCAGCATCGGGCCGACCACGCGGATGTTCAGTTGGCCGTCGATTTCGCTGACATGGATGTAGCGCAGATTGAAGCGGAACAGGCCGAGGAAACGCTCGTAGTCCGGTGTGAGGTATTCGCGAAAGCGTGGATTGAACAGAAAGCGCAGCTCACCTTCGCGCATACGCAGGTTGGCGAGTTGCTCCAACTCGGCACGGATTTCGGGAATCAGGTGGCCGAGCTTTTCCTTGGACCGCACGATGAAGTTGTACTCCACATCGACATTGGGGTACTGGTGCAACACGGCCTGCATCATGGTGAAGGTGTAGTAATCGGTGTCGAGCAACCCCTGGATAACGGGCGTTTCGTAGTCGTAGGCACTTTCCATGGTGTGTCTCCTTAACGCGCGGCCATCGCGGCCAGTTCTTCGCGGGTGCTGCTGATGACGGCACCGGCCTTGAGCAACTCATTGACTGCCTGTATCCCGCCCTCCTGCGTAATGCCTCTGCACGCCGGCAAGTGCAAAACCACTTCCAGGCCAGCCTTGAGCAGTTGCAAGGCGGTGGTCTTGACGCAGTAGTCCAAAGCCAGGCCGCCGACGATGACGCGGGTCACGCCCTGGGCTTTCAGGTACTCGATCACGCCGGTAGAGAGTTTGTCGTGCAGGTCGTGGTAGCAGGCGCCGTAGGGGTGCAAGTCGGGTTCGACACCTTTCCAGATGAAGTAGTCGTAGTCATAAGGCGTAGGCAACTCGTCGAGCAAGGTGAAGCCCTCGGTGCCCGGCACGCAATGGCTCACCCAGGTCACATCGGCGTGGGCCAGGCCGGTGGGTTGCAGCATCTCGCTGTGCTGCGACACCACCCAGGGCGCATGCGGGGTGTGAGCGTCTTTACTGCCGACGCGATGGCCGGCCAGGCTCGCCATGTAGTTGAGCTCGGCACCGATCTGGTCGCCGCCGGCCACAGGCAATTCGTTGGGGCACAGCGGCGTGAAGCTCTTCTGGGCGTCTACGTCGAATGAAGCAATGGCAGTTTTCGCGAGGGTCATGGCGATTCTCCTGTGGCCTGGAAACAAAAGTACACGTCATGTACTTTCATTGCAAGAAACATCTGGTTATCTATCCTGGAGCAAGTCCATGACATATCTGCTCGATTGGTTAGACTGTGCGTCATCGCTGTCTAGAAGGACGTCAACATGCCTCTGAGCCCCTACCTCCACACCGTCGACCTGTGCGTATTGTTCTATTGCCGCGCCTCCGGGGAACTGAAATTGCTGCTGAACAAACGCGACGCCGAGCCCTTCGCCGGGCACTGGGCGCTGCCGGGCGTGGTGGTGAATGGCGGCGTGCAAGATCTGAGCCTCAAGGACGCGGTGGAGCGCTTGCGCGCGAGTGACAAGGTAGGACTTGATCTGGCCTGGAGCGAGCAAGTGGGCACGGTGGGGGATGCGTTTCGTGATCCGCGCTGCTGGTCGTCGTCCACTTACTACCTGGGGATCGTGGCGGATGAGGTAGAACTGGGTGAGCATCAGGCCTGGTTTTCACTGGCGGGGGTCGCGGATGGCCGCATCAAGCTGCCGTTCGATCACAACAGCATCGTGGCTGCCGTGCAGGAGCGCCTGTTTTCCAAATCGCTGTACAGCAGCTTGCCGCTGATGTTCCTGGGCAATGAGTTCAGCGCGCCGGAGGCGACCATGATCTTTTCCCTGGTGCTGGCGCGGCCGGTATTGAAGACCAGTATTCGCCAGCGCTTGCTGAAGCTGGCTGAGGCGGGGTACCTGCGCGAGACGGGGCGCAAGAAGAATGGTGAGGGCGGCAGGCCCCAGGCGACGGTGGCGGTTCTCAAACCTGGGGACATTTACTTTTTCGATCGCAGTTTTGCGGAGTAAAACACTCACTGTAGGAGCGAGCTTGCTCGCGAAGATCGTTAACGATAACGCGATCACCCTGGATGAACACATCGCCTGCACGTTTTTCGCGAGCAAGCTCGCTCCTACAGAGATTAGGCAATGAAGTCAGTTCATCCAGTTACCGCCATCGACGTTGTAGGTTTGCGCCACAACATAATCAGCCTCCTTTGACGCCAGGAATATTGCCATACCCGTCAAATCCTCCGCCGTGCCCATCCGCCCAAACGGCACTTCGCCCCCTACCCGCTTTTTCTTCTCGCCCGGCGCCAACCCCTCATGCTTGGCAAACAACGCATCCACACCATCCCAATGCTCGCCATCCACCACACCCGGTGCGATGGCGTTGACGTTGATGCCCTGCTTGATCAGGTTCAACCCCGCCGATTGCGTCAAACTGATCACCGCCGCCTTGGTCGCGCAGTAGATCGCCACCAACGGCTCGCCGCGACGCCCGGCCTGGCTGGCCATGTTGATGATCTTGCCGCCGTGGCCCTGGCTGATCATCTGCCGCGCGGCGGCCTGCAAGGTGAACAGCGTGCCGGCGACGTTGATCGAGAACAGCCGTTCGTAGCTGTCGCGGGAGATGTCGACGATGGGCGCCAAGTCGAACAATGCAGCATTGTTGATGAGAATATCCAGTTTGCCGGCGTGGCCGACCACAGTGGCAATCGCGTTGTCGATGGACGCCTGGTCGGTGACATCCATGGCGACGGCATAGGCCTGTGGACCCAGCTCAACAGCCGTGGCCTGGGCCCGTTGCAGGTTGATGTCGGCGATGGCCACGGTGGCGCCTTCAGCAATGTAGGCCTGGGCAAAGGCGCGACCGATACCGCGCGCCGATCCGGTGATCAGCGCGCTCTTGCCTTCAAGTCGTTTCATGAAAAGGTCCTGTAGAAGTTATTTCGGGTAGCCGGCGCGTTTCATTTCGCGCTCGGTGGTGGACTGGGCTTCCAGCAAGGCCTGGTCAACCGACATGCCACCGGTCAGCGCCGCAGAGAACAGCTTGCCGACCGAGGTACCAATGGCCTGGAACTCGGGAATGGTCACGTACTGGATGCCCACGTACGGCACGGGCTTGGCCGACGGGTGCGCGGGATCGGCGTGCTTCATCATCTCCAGGGTTACCTGGGCAAACGGGGCAGCCTTCAAGTACGCCTCGCTATAGGTAGATTGTCGGGTGCCCGGCGGTACGTTGGTGATGCCTTCTTTATCAGCAACCAACTGGATGTAATCCTTGGACGTCGCCCAACTAATGAAGGCCTTGGCAGCGTCCTTGTGCTTGGACGTGGCCGGAATTGCCAGGGACCAGGCATACAGCCATGACGAGCCTTTATCGGTGACTTCGGTAGGCGCGGCGGCGAAACCGACGTTGTCAGCGACTTTGCTCTGGCTCTTGTCGGTGGTGAAGGAACCGGCGACGCTGGCATCGACCCAGATCGCGCATTTGCCGCTGTTGAACAGCGCCAGGGTTTCGTTGAAACCATTGCTGGACACGCCCGGCGGGCCGTATTGCTTGAGGGTGTTGACGTAGAAGTTGGCGGCCGCCGTCCACTCGGGGCTGGTCAGCTCGGGCTTCCACTGCTCGTCGAACCAGCGTGCACCAAAGGCATTGGCCATGGTGCTCAGCAAGGCGATGTTCTCGCCCCAACCGGCCTTGCCGCGCAGGCACATGCCGTATTGGCCCTTGTCCTTGACGGTGAGCTTGGCGGCGAACTCGCCGAGCTGCGTCCAGGTAGGATGCGCGGGCATGCTCAACCCGGCCTGCTTGAACAAATCGGTGCGGTAGTAGGTGACGGTGCTTTCGCCGTAGAACGGCAAGGCGTACAGGGTGTTGTTGACCGACAGACCCTGCCGTACCGAAGGGAAGATATCGTCGGCGTCATAATCGGCCGGCAGCTGGGCCAAGGGTTCCAGCCAGTGCTTGGCGCCCCAGAGCGGGGTTTCGTAGGTGCCGATGGTCAGCACGTCGAACTGCCCGCCCTGGGTGGCGATATCGGTGGTGAGGCGCTGGCGCAGCACGTTTTCTTCCAGCACCACCCAGTTGAGCTTGATGTCCGGGTGCTGCGCTTCGAACACCTTGGACAGACGCTGCATGCGGATCATGTCGCTGTTGTTGACCGTGGCGATGGTCACGGTGTCGGCGGCGTGGCTAGGCATGGCCAGCGCCAGGCCGGAAAGCAGGAACAACGCTTGCGGGAGCTTGGACATAGCGGTTTCTACCTGTTGTTTTTGTTGTTGAGGGCCGATTACAGCAGCTTGGCCAAGCCCCCACAAACGCCTGGAGGATGGGCGACTGGTACTTTTTTAACCTGGATATGAACGTTAAAAAAGTATCAGTGCCAGGCGAAACCAGGGGTAGCGCGCTCGCGGTTGAGGCGCGTATTTTGGAGCGACTCCAAGCATCATAAGAATCCCGCCATGCCCATCAGCCGCGCCAAGCTGTTCGAGCACCGCCCCGCCGAACTAGAAGTGATCCTGCCCGAGCCGGACCACTGCTTCCGCTGGTTCGAACATGACTACCCCTACGACCTGGCGCGCTGGAACCACCATCCCGAATTTGAAATCCACCTGATCCGCCAAGGCAGCGGCAAACTGGTCGCGGGCGACTACATCGGTGCGTTCAGTGCCGGCCATGTGGCCCTGATCGGCCCCGACCTGCCCCACGACTGGATCGGTGAACTCGCCCCCGGCGAATACCTGAGCGGGCGCGACGTGGTGTTGCAATTCGACGGCGCCGCCCTCCTCGCCCTGCGCAAGACCCTGCCGGAACTCGGTGACCTGCAACCGCTGTTCGAGCGTGCCCGGCGCGGGCTGGAATTCAGCGGCGACACCGCGTTGCAGGCTGCGCACTTGATGGAAGCCATCGGCACCGCCCACGGCCTGCAGCGCTTGATCCTGTTCCTGCAACTGCTCGACACCCTGAAGAACGCCCCGCCACAACAAGCCAAGGCCCTGGCCAGCCCGTGTTATGCACCGACGTTGGATGCACGCAGCGCCGAACGCATCAACAAGGCGTTCGACTATCTGATGCGCGAGCTGACCGGCGATGTGCGCCTGTCGGTGATCGCACAGCAGTTGGAGATGAGCGAACCGGGCTTCTCACGCTTCTTCAAGCGCAACACCGGCCACGGCTTTATCGACCTGATGCGCAAGTTTCGTGTACAGCGCGCCTGCCGGCTGCTGTTGCAAAGCGACATGTCGGTGGCGGACATCTGCTTTGAAGTGGGCTACGCCAACCTGTCGAATTTCAATCGACACTTCCGTATCGAAATGCACCAGACGCCGAGCGACTATCGACGGGAAACCGCGATGCACCTGTTCCAGCACATTGAAAAAATGACACCCAGTCAATTCTGACCAAAAGGTCGAATAAATCCGGTTTTTTTCAACTTGATCAACCGATTGAGAAAACTTGGTACAGCCTGTGCAAACGTTTGCGGTACGAACTTGCCAGCCAAGTTCACCCTTACCCGAAGAATCGGGTTCAAACCGCGTACGAATAGGGATTTTCAATGCACTTCACCTCAAGGCGTCCTGCCTCCTTTGGTGTTTCCTTGCTACTGGCCGCCGTTACGGGAGTACTCAGCGCCCCCATTTTGGCGCAGGAAAAACCCGTGGATGACTCAGCACAGGGCGAAACCCTCAGCCCTGAAGCCAGCCCGGCGAAAAAAGGCGTGTACCTGTCGGACTGGTTCAACCAAGACCTGACATTGATCGGCAGTAAAGACATCAGCTTCGGCCCCAAGCCACAGGATGATGTCTACCTGGAATACGAGTACTTCGGCCGCAAAGGGCCTTTTGAGCTGTACGGCTACATCGACGTGCCGAAGATCCTCACCATCGGTAACAGTAATGACAAAGGCGTGTGGGACCATGGCTCGCCGGTGTTCATGGAACATGAGCCGCGTATATCCATCGACTACCTGGCGGGTCGTAGCCTGGCCATCGGACCGTTCAAGGAATGGTACGTGGCGTTCGACTGGATCTACGACCATGGCAGCCGCAAGGAAAACCGCGCCAACACCCTGTACAGCGGCCTCGGCACCGACATCGACACCCACTCGCGGGTGAACCTGTCGGCCAACTTCTACGGGCGCTACCAGTGGGAAAACTACGGCGCCAGCAACGAATATTCATGGGATGGCTACCGTGCGCAGATGAAGTACATCGTGCCCATCGGCAAATTCGATAACGGTGCTTCGCTGACCTACATCGGCTTCACCAACTACGATTTCGGCTCCGACCTGCACAAGGACAATCCGGCGCGCACCGCCAACTCCCTGGTCGCGACCAATGTGCTGTTGTACTCGTTCACCCACCTGCGCTTCACATTGGTCGGCCGTTACTTCCATAACGGCGGCAACTGGGAAGACGGCAGTGAGTTGAATTTTGGCGAAGGCAACTTCCGCGCCCGTTCCGATGGCTGGGGTTACTACGCCGGCGTGGGCTACCAATTCTGATAGAGGAGCTTTAGATGAACGCGTTTACCCGTCTCTCCATGGCTGTCGGCCTGGCGCTGCTGCCCCACGTGGTGCTGGCCGATACGCCTGCGCCGATCAAACCCAAGATCATGCTGATCACCATGTTCGCCCCTGAGGCGCAAACCTGGATCGATCGCCTGGAACTCAAGCAGGAAGTCCGCGTGCCAGGGCTGTCGGCCGAGTACCCGGTGATCCGCTGCAACACCCAGGACGTGTGCCTGCTGGTCACCGGCATGGGCCAGACCAACGCCGCCGCGTCCACCCTGGCCTTGGCCTTGTCGCCCAAATTCGACCTGCGCCAGAGCTATTTCCTGATCGCCGGGATCGCCGGCATCAGCCCCAAGCACGGCACCATCGGCACCGCCGCCTGGGCGCACTACCTGGTGGAATTCGGCACCCAGTGGGAGCTGGATTCGCGGGACGCGCCCAAGGATTGGCCGACGGGCTATATCGGCATCAACACCAAAGGTCCCAACGAAAAACCACCGTTGGACTACAAGACCGAAGTGTTTGAGCTGAACCCCACGTTGCAGGCCAAGGCGTTTGCCTTGTCACAAAAAGTGGAGCTGACCGAAAGCAAGGAGTCCGCTGCCTGGCGCAAACACTACCCCGCCGCCCCGGCCAACCAGCCGCCGCAAGTTACGCGCTGCGACACCCTGGCGGGCAACACCTGGTTCTCCGGCACACGCCTGAGCGAACGCGCCGAGGTCTGGACCAAGCTGCTGACTGACAACAAAGGCGAATACTGCACCACCCAACAGGAAGACAACTCCACCTACGAAGCCCTGCTGCGCGCCAGCCGCGAAGGCCTGGTGGATATCCAGCGCCTGGCGGTGGTACGTGCCGGTTCCGACTTCGACCGCCCGTACCCTGGCTACAGCGAAGTGGACAACCTGCTGAAGTACGCGGATCAGGGCGGTTTTGTGCCGGCACTGGAGAACCTGTACCGCACGGGCAACCCGCTGGTACAGGCGATCCTCAAGAACTGGTCGGCATGGGAAAAAGGCGTTCCCGAAGCCTGACCGCCGGGATCAAGGCAGGAAGATGATTTTGTCCGCGCTGCCTTGATTCACTTCCTCATAGCACTGCCCCCCATCGGCCAGCGCCACTTCACGCAGGCCGGTGGGCAACGGCAACAAGCCCTCATCAAAGAAACGCCCGAACTGCTCCAGCATCACCGCGCATTGCTCGCAGTTGTAGAGCAACGAGTTGATTCCCACCACCGAGCCGCCTTTGCGATACAGCGCCAAAGCCGGCAGTTGTACATGACCGTCCACCGGCGCGGCGATGATCGCGATGCGGCCGAACGGCGCCAACCCTGCTACGGCTGCCGGCAGCCAGAAACCGGTGGTGTCGAAGATCACATCGGCGCCGCCCTTGAACACCGCATTGACCTGCGCACCGAGTTCTTCCGGTTTGCCTAAGGTAATCGCTTCAAAACCTTGCGCCTGCAATACCTCGACCTGCTCTGGCCGACGCACAGCGGCCAGCACCTGGGCGCCACGGATTTTTGCCAAGGCCAGGGTGGCACTGCCCACCGCGCCATTGGCACCGATTACCAACAGGCGCGTGCCTTGGGTCACGCCACTGCGCTCGAGGGCATCCCAGGCGGTGGTATAGGGCACACCGAGGCTGGCGGCCTGGGCAAAACTCAAATGGCTGGGCTTATGCGCCACGCCCTTGGCCGGCACAGTGAGGTACTGGGCGTGGGAACCGTCGGCAAAAAAACCCAGGTCACGGCCAGTGCCCCAGACTTCCTGGCCCAGCAGGTCCTGCGGTCCCTCCACCACCACACCGGCAAAATCACGACCGGGAATACGCGGCAAGGTGGTGTAGGGAAAGCGGCCGAGCACGTTTTTGACGTCGCTGGGGTTGAGGCCCGCGGCCTTGACCTGCACCAGTACTTCACCGGCGGCCGGCACCGGGGTGGCGACATCAACGAAGCGCAGCGCGGCGAGATCGCCGGTGGCGGAAAATTGCAGTGCTTTCATAGCCAATATCCATCGAAGTGAAAAAAAGATCAGGAGAACCAAGTGCCCACCAGATGCCGGCCCATGGGCCAGAGCTTTTCACCCAGCAGCATGCCCATCAGGCCCACTAGGGCGATGGCCGGCGGTGCGGGCGAACGGAAATCCAAGGCGCCGTAGATCACGCCGACAAACAGGCCGATGGCGAGGGAAACGAGGTAGTTCATGGGGCAGCGCCTTGTGGGTGGATGCGCTCAGTGTAGAGGGCACCTTCCTGAAGCATCGGCCAAGTGCTTCAGAATTTCGGCCAACTCCTCAGCCGATGTACTGCGAAGGCGCTATACCGAGTTCGCGGCGGAACATGTCGCTGAAGCTGCTGGGGGAATAGCCGAGGGAACGTGCGATGGCACTGACCGGCTGGCCTTGGATCAACTCCGCCACCGCCGTGGCCAGTTGCACCTGGCGGCGCCATTCGGCAAAGCCCATGCCCAGGTTGTTCTGGAACAGCCGCGACAAGGTACGCACACTGGCACCGGCAGCTTCGGCATGCTGCTCGAAAGCAATCTCCAGCGACGGCGCGGCCATGACCGCCTGACACGCGCTGATCAGCCGTCGATCGGCGTCCACCGGCATCGCGATGCGGATCTGCGAGCGGCGTGCCCGTTGCAACTCCAGCAAGGCCAGGCTGACCAGCGCATCGTAATACGCCGCATCGCCGTTATCGCCTTCATCCACCAGCCTGACGATCAGCTCACGCAGCAACCCTCCGACTTCGATCACCTGCACCTGGCTGTCCAAGGTGGCCGCCAGTGCCGGACGCAGGTAGATGTTGCGCATCTGTAAATCCGACACCACGCGAATCCCGTGTTCCACCCCGGGCGGCAGCCAGACGGCACGCTGCGGCGGCACCACCAGGGCCTCACGCGGCGTCTCGACCCACATCACACCGCTCATGGCATAGAGCAATTGGCCCCAGTCATGGCTATGGGGTTCAACGTACAGCCCACGCGGATAGGTGCGCGCCAGGGGTTGTACGGGAACGGCGTGATCACTGAGGTCGGGAGGCGCAGCCAGGGCCATGGAGTGCACATCAGTCAAGGGTGAGCCGCCATGGTAATGACCACCGTTCGACAATCCGAGTGAATTTTTACGGGCCACGTGGATCATTGGCTTATACCGGCGCAACTCGGAAGCGTGCGCTACAGGCTTGATCAAGGAGAGAGGCTATGGATGCAATACTGCCGGTCTACGGCAAAGCACGGATCGACTACACCCAGGACACCCTGTTCGGGCCGATAACGCGGCATGTCGAATGCCAGGTGAGCTCGCAACACCAAGCTAATGGGACGGTACTGAAGGTATTTCAACCGTTGCCGGAAGATCTACGTGATGCGCAGACGGTGGTGTTTGCGCTGGAGGGACGACGCACCCGTGGCGTGGTCAAGCATCGTCGACACCTGGCCGACCATAGCCTGCGGCTCGAACTCGAGCATCAATAGGAGCCGGCTGACCGGCTCCCACAAACACGTCAACCCTTGGCGGATTTAGCGCACTCGCACCCAGTTGCCGCCGCACACGGTTCACCATGCGCATGGTGCTCCGCACAGCCCTGACAGCAATAGCCCTTGCCGTCCTTCATTACCGCGTCAGCTCCCAGCACACACTTGCAGTGTGGGCAGGCACAGGTCTTATCTGGCATGGTCAGACTCCTTTATCTTGGTCGTCCCGGTGCGGCGGGCGCCGACACCTTAATGAGTGACTGCGGCCCGTCGGCGATGGTTCAAACCGTCAGTCGGCGCGGGTATTGCTGCGGTACATGAACACCAGCGCCAGGGCCAGGCAGACCATCGCCACAATCCGCGCACCCGACAATTCAATCGCCGGATTGCCCAGCCAACCGAAGTTGTCGATCAGCATGCCCATGCCCAATTGCCCGACGATCACCGCCACCGTCGCCACCGCCGTGCCGACGACAGGCACCGCGCCGACCATCACCATCATGTACACCACACCGAACAAGGCCCCCGTGAGTTGCCATTTCGGCACATCCAACAAGCTCACCGCCTGCGCGGGCTCAAAGAACAGGATCAACAATGCGGTGACAATCGCGCCCACCCCAAAGGTCACCAGGCTGCCGCGCAATACACCCACCGCCTGGCCCAGGCGACCATTGATGGCGGCCTGCACACTCAACACCGCGCCTGCGGCGACCACCACTACCAGTAACAGAATCAGGTTCATCGCCTTAACCTCGCGCAATCAAAACAAGTGCCACCACAATCAGCGCCAGGGCAATCCAGCGTTCGCCATTGACCCGCTTGCGCGCCGCCCCGAACCAGCCGAAATGATCGATCAGCACGCTCTTGCCGACTTGCCCCGAAAGAATCGCGATCATGGTCATCGCGATGCCGATATGCGGCGTGGCCAGGGTCAGCACCATCACGTAGATCGGCCCCAGGAAACCGCCGATCAACTGCCAGCGCGGCAGCTCGGATAACGCCGGGCCTTTTCGCGGGCCACTGAACAACAGCAGTAGAAACAGGATGGCCGAGCCCACGCCAAAGATGCTCAAGGTGGCCCACAAATGCCCGACCTGCACACCCAATGGCCCGAGCAGGCCCGCTTCAACCGACAGGCCCATGCCAGCCAGGATCACCAGCGGCAAAAGCAGTAGCCGCAGGACGTTTTTTTTCGGCTTGGCTAACGCCCCGCCCTCGATGGAACTTGCTTGCATACACCACCTGCACATCAACAAAGGATTGGATGGCGCGCATTATCCGGTGGCCGTCCTGTGCGATAAATGGGAGCATACCGACAACACCTTTGCGTAAAACGCACAGCCTGGAGGCACGATGCAAGGCTTGAATGAACTGAGCTTCAAGGCGCTGCGCCTGTTCGTCGCCGTGCTGGACTTGGGCAGCTTTTCCGAAGTGGCGCGCCGAGAGGGCCTGGCGCCCTCTTCCATCTCCCGGCAGATCCAGCTGATGGAACACGCCCTCGGCCAGCAATTGCTCTACCGTCACACCCGCGCCGTCAGCCCCACCGAGGCCGGGCGCTTGCTCGGACGACATGCGCGCTTGATGCTGGAACAACTGGAAGCCGCCGGCCAGGCGCTGCAGGAACAGGAAAGCGAACCCAGCGGCCTGGTGCGCATCAATGCGCCGATGGTGTTCGGCCAGCGTCATCTCTCGCCTTGGCTGGGCGAGTTGTGCCGGCGTTACCCGAAGCTGCAACTGGATATCCAGCAAACCGACACCTATGTCGACCCGCTGCAAGACGGCACCGACCTGCTGTTCCGCATCGGCGTGCTCAACGACTCCAGCATGCAGGCGCGCATCTTCGCCCCTCAACGCTTCCGCATCGCCGCCAGCCCGGCCTACCTGGCCCGACACGGCGCACCGCAACATCCTGACGAACTGATCCACCACCAGTGCCTGGCCTACAAAGGCATTACCGGCCAGCAACGCTGGTTCTTCCGCAAGGGCCAGGGCGACTGGACACCTTATAGCGTCAAGGGCCCGATCACCGGCAATCATGCCGACACGCTCACTTACGCCGCCGAGCAGGGGCTGGGGCTGGTGGTGTTTCCGTCGTGGTTGATCGGCGACAGCTTGCGGGCGGGCGCTTTGCGGGCAGTGCTGACGGAGTACGACGTGGCGACAACATTGGAGCCGCAGCAGATTGCGGCACTGTGGCCGGGGAGCCGGCGGTTGTCGCTGAAAGTGCGCACGGTGATTGATTATTTTGTGGAGTGTTTTGGAGCGGTGCCGTATTGGGATCGGTGAGTTATTCAGCTAGAAAAGAGCGTTGTTATGAATGAAATTCCCCTACAGAAGTATGTAGGTCCATTCTGTTTTTTCGGGCCAGTATCTCTGGTCCCTGCAGGCTGCGGCAGACTCTGACGATATCTTTTTGAGAGAGCTGCCATGGAATTCACTTACCCCAAAATATCGCGCGCTGCGCGAGCCACCCCAACCAGCGGTCTGGCCGTCTTTGATAGTGCACGTAGTTTTGGCTGTATTTGGCCAAAATACGGAGATAACCTTATGACTATCGTTCCTTTGGGTGAAGCGAAGAATAATTTGTCGAAGCTGGTTGATGAGGCTGCCGCGGGCAAGGTCATTACTATTGCCAAGCATGGACGAGCGATGGCTCAACTTGTGCCCGTCGGCAAATCCAAAGGTCGGAGAATCGGCGCAATGAAAGGCAAGCTCGTCATTCCGGAAGACTTCGATGCACCTCTGCCTGACGATCTACTGGATGCCTTCGAAGGCAACCGCTTATGAGAGTGCTGCTGCATACCCATATTCTGCTTTGGACGCTGAGTGAAGATCCTAAGCTATCCAGCAAAGCTAAGAAGCTGATTGAGAACGCAGCAGAGGTTTACATCAGCGCTGCAACATTCTGGGAGATCTCGATCAAGGTCGGCCTGGGGAAACTCACCGTCGATCTGCATGAAATCCGTGAGTACTGCCTGGAAAGCGGATTCGTCGAACTGCCCACTACCCCAGAACATGCGATCGCGGTCAAGGACCTTGAGCACCATCACAAGGATCCGTTTGATCGGCTCATCGTTGCGACCGCCATCAGCGAGCCCATGAAGCTATTGACCGCCGATCCGCAGGTCGCCCAATACACGTCCCTGGCAATCCTGGTGTGAGTCGTCCCAATTGCTTCGGTGCGCCTACCCAAAAACCCACTGCCCTATCAACCAGGCATTCGCCCCACTGATCACCGCGAACAGAAACCACGCCAGCAAGCGTGTCGGCAGCCGATTCACGAATGGCCCCATCAGTTGCTTGTCACCCGTCATGCGGATCAGCGGATACAGCGCGAACGGCAACTGCAGGCTGAGCACCACCTGGCTGAGGATCAGCAATTTGCCGATGGCATCGTCGCCCATCAGCCATACCCCCAAAAACGCCGGGATCAGCGCCAGGCCACGGGTGATCAAACGCCGTTGCCAGCAGGGAATGCGCAGGTTGAGGTAGCCCTCCATGATCACCTGCCCGGCGATGGTGCCGGTAAAGGTGGAGCTTTGCCCGGAGGCGAGCAAGGCAATGCCGAACAGGATGCTGGCGAAGGCACCGCCGACCAGCGGATCAAGCAGGTGGTAGGCATCCTGGATCTCGACCACCTCGGTGTGGCCGGTCTTGTGGAAAGCTGCGGCGGCGAGCACCAGGATCGCAGCGTTGACCAACAGGGCCAGGGCCAGTGAGCCGATGGTGTCGATACGCGCCAGCTTGACCGCGTCCTGTTTGCTGGCCAGGTCCTTGCCGATCAGGCGGGTTTGCACGATGGAGCTGTGCAGGTAGAGATTATGGGGCATCACCGTGGCACCGAGGATGCCGATGGCCAGGTACAGCGGCGCAGCGTCGCTGATGGCCGACAGTGACGGGGTGAAACCGCTGAACACGTCTGGCCAGTAGGGTTTGATCAGAACCAGTTCGATGAAGAAACACACGCCGATAGTTGCCACCAGCGCGAGCATGATCGCCTCGAGGCGGCGGAAACCTCGATTTTGCAGGGCCAGGATCAGCAGCGTGTCGAAGGCGGTTATGACAATGCCGGTGGTCAGCGACACCCCGAGCAGCAGGTGGAAGGCCAGGGCACAGCCGAGTACTTCGGCGAGGTCGGTGGCAATGATGGAGATTTCCGCAAGCACCCACTGGGTGCGTGCGGATCGCTTGCTGTAGCGCTCGCGGCACAGTTGCGCCAGGTCCTTGCCGGTGGCGATGCCCAATCGCGAACACAGGCACTGCACTGCCATCCCCGCAAGGCTGGCCAGCAGCACCACGAACAGCAGGTTGTAACCGTAACGTGAGCCCGCCTCGATGGCCGTGGCCCAGTTGCCTGGGTCCATGTAGCCAATGGAGATCAGCAAGCCTGGGCCGGCGAACATCAGCGCGCGCTTGAAGAACGAAGCCTTGGGATCAACGGCAACAGAACCGGCCACTTCCGGCGGGCAGAACGGGGCGGTAGCGATTTTTGGCAGGCTGAATTTCACGCGGTATCCCAGGCAAACACACTCGATAGAGGCGCAGCTTATCAGTCGGACGCAACCGTGCGCATCACCGTGTCCCGCGGCAGGTCGAACGCTTCGACCACTTGCACCACCAGGTCCATCTCCTGATTCAGCGCTTCACGCTCCATACGCTGGCGGATCACGCCGATCACCAATACCGCCAGAGTGGTGATCGAATACGCCGGACCGGAAAACGCGCGCACGCCGCTCACCAGTAACATCGCCGCCGCCACCGCCTGCCCCACCACCGGAATCGCCGTGGCCGCACCGCGACGCAGAATAAATCCGGTCAACCCGGCCAAAGCCGTGCCGCTCAAGGCGGTGGTGGCCGACCGACCTACGTCAAAACGACTGAACAGCCCTTGCTCTTTTTGCGCGGCGGCCCTGAGCTCTGCGTCGAACACCTGCCGGTCGGCATGGCTGAGTTTATCTTTGTACTGTTCGATAAGCTTTTCGGCGACCTGGGTTTCGAGGTCAGCCAATTCGACGGTATCGAGCGGCTCATCGAACTTGATCCCCAACCGCTGCACCACATCCTCAGCAATCTGGCGATAACTCACGCCATGACCTCGGGCCAGGTTCATAAAGGTATCGCCGCCCATGCGCTGCAGCTCGATGGCCAGCTTGAGCGGCTCACGCACGTTGGCGTCTATGGATGCACTGCGTTTTTGTGCCATCAATTCGGCGAGGAATTTCAACTCTTCGGGACGCGCCTGTACCAGCGCCGGGAACAGATCCGCATCCTCTTCGGCGAAACGCACGTCGGCGCTGCGCTGGTCGGAGCGGATCATGCCGCGCCGCTCGTGCAGCAGGTCGGTGTACTGCACCACTGTTTGCAACTGCGGCCAGTAGGCGGCGTGATCGAAGGTCGCAAGGTGCACGTTGCTGACCTTGGCCTTGAGCGCCGGCGTGACAGGGATCGCGTAACGGCCAATACATCGTTCGGTGTCAGGTTTCAGGGCCAAGGCCCAGTCTTTGCTGGAGTGGCAGTTGATCACGCGCCCCTTGAGCGGTGCGGACACGTCATCCCACGGGCTCGACGTGCAGATCGCCCCGCCCATCAGCAACAGGTTGTCCAAAGGCAGCTCGCGGGCGATATCGGGGCGGGCCAGCAGGCTTTTGACCAGGATACGCGCGCCGAGGGAATGGCCGATCAGGTTGATGCGCCGAACTTCCAGGGATTCACCGTGCAGGAAACTGGCGAGCTCCGGCAGCAAGCTCCTGGCGACCTCGTCCACCCGTGCCTCGACGCTTTTATAGTGGTCGAGAAAGTAGGCAATCGCCTTGCCCACGCCCACGGTGGCTGCACCCAGGCTACCGCCGCCAAGCATCGCCCCGATCACGTCCTTGAACGGCGCGAACAGGTTTTCCAGGAAATGCCCCGCCGGCCAGAACAACATCAGGTTGGTCGAGCCTTCGATGCCCGCCAACTGCGCCTTGAAGCTGCCCAGTTGTTGCCGGTTGAAAAACGCCGAATAACCGTGGACATAGAGATTAAGCACATCGCCCTGGGGCTCACCACACATCAGGAACGTGGGCTTGCGGGTGCGGTGCATTTCATCCCACTGGTGCTGCATGGGGCAATGACTCCTGGTGACAAGGGACGGCGATAGTAACAAAGCGCGGGGTTCAACGTCGGACCGCTGGGGGAAAAGGCACCGCATTAGCCTCTTCGTCCTTTCAAAACAGAGAGGCGGCCTTGGACTTGGCCAAATAGCGCGCTGGTGAATCACCCAGATTGCGTCGGAATACCGAGGTGAACGCGCTGGAGCTGCTGAACCCCAACTCGAACGCCACATCGGTGATGGACGAGCCATGACTGAGCCGCGCCGTCGCCTCCAACAGGCACACCTGCTGGCGCCAGGACACAAAGGTCATGCCCGTGCATTCACGGAAGTTACGGGTGAAGGTACGCCGGCTCATGCTCGACCAGTCGGCCATCTCACAGATGGAAATCTTCTGCGTCGGCGCCTCTAGAAATCGCTGACAAGAACGGGCCAAGCGTGCTTCGGAGGGCAACGGTGCACTGAGAGGTAACTCGGGCATGGCGCCGATTTCATCGATCAACAGGGTCAGCACGCAGCAGTCGCGCACGCTCGGCGACGCCGATGGCCCGATCGCCAGTGCCGCTTGCAGAAGATGGCGCAACAGCGGCGAGACGCCAAACACCTGGCAGTAGTCCTGCAACCCGGCACGCCGGGCCGCGTCGTCGTCCAAGTAAGTATTGAGCATCACCACATCGCCGCGCATGTGCATCTCGTGGGACACCCCGCCTGGCACCCAGATCGCCCGCTGAGGCGGCACGACCCAATTACCGAGGTCGGTGAACATTTTCAACGCACCGGTGGACGCATAAGCGAACTGCCCGCGCCGGTGGGTATGCCGTGGAAATACCGTGCCGGACGGGTACTCGCGCAGCGTCACCACCGCTTCGGGGCTGTCGGGTTCGTAAGGGGAATAGATGAAGGTCGGCGGCATGGCCCGATTTTGTCAAAGTATGACCTGACATAGCAAGCGGGCCACTACTCTGCCACCTAGAATCGTCGCTCCCCAAGTTGGGTTCATCTCGAAGGGATATTCGGAAAATGAGTGTCAAAAACTACTTGGACGTACGAGTAGACGGCGCCGTTCTGATGGTGGGTCTCAACCGCCCGCAGAAGCGAAACGCCATGTCTCTGGAAGTCATGCACGAACTGCGCGATACCTTCACCAACATGCCCGAAGGCATTGGTGCCGCCGTGCTCTACAGCACCAGCCAGCATTTCTGCACGGGGCTGGACCTGTCGGAAATCCGCGACCAATCGGTGATCGATAACGTCCAGGCCTTCCGCGAATGGCACAAGACCTTCGAACTGATCCAGTTCGGCAAGGTGCCCGTGGTGGCCGCCATTACCGGTGCCGCCATCGGCGGCGGCCTGGAAATTGCCACCGCCTGCAGCCTGCGTGTGGTGGATGACAGCGCCTTCTTCTCGCTGCCCGAAGCCATGCGCGGCCTGTATGTGGGTGTCGGCGCCTCGGTGCGCTTCCCACGCATCGCCGGCATCGCCCTGATGACCGACATGATGCTCACCGGCCGCACGCTCTACGCCAAGGAAAGCTATGAGCGCGGCGTGGCCCAGTACCTGGTGCCGGTCGGCCAAGCGGTACTCAAGGCCACCGAGTTGGCGCACAAGATCGCCGGCAACCTGCCCATGACCAACTACGCGGTAACCCACGTGCTGCCGCGCATTGTCGATCAAAGCCAGCAGGACGGCCTGATGACGGAAGCCTTGATTGCCGCCGTGGTGTCTTCGGACATCCGCACACAGGACCGCCTGGCGGACTTCCTGGATCGCAAGAAGGACAAGATCCAGACCGCGCCAGCGGTGTAACTCCCGGTCGTGAACGTTGCCGAGCGCACCTCGGCAAACCATGGATGGCCTTCACAATCACTATCAACCTGGTGAAACCATGTTTCAGCACAGCACTCAAGACGATCTTTATCGCAGCAATGATGCGACCGATGAACGATTGATCAAAATCGAACGCAGCTGGCACAAACGCGCACAGATCAAGCTCGATTCCCAACGCCCGGATATCCAGCTTGACCTGCAGGCGCCGGACTTTCTCGAGGCCCTGTTACCTTTCGCCCATGATCCGCACTATCAGAATTACCCCCATGCCCTGAAGCTGCTGATCCTGTCGGCCGGCTGGGTGATCTACAACCAGAAAACCATCGCCATCGAAACCGAAATCATCTGCCCGTCCTGCATCGACCTGCTGCAGTTGGGCTCGCGCCTGAGCTCTGCCAGCGCCGCGACGATTTCCGAAACCCTAGCAGATGAGGCTTATCACACGCTGTTTTCGATCAACATGTGTGAACTGGCGATTACCCAGCGCGGCATGCGCATCAAATGGCCGGAGCTGGAATTGACCCGCCACCTGAGCCAGGCCCAGGCCACCCTGTCCGAGGCGGACTTCAAGATCTACCGCCTGGCCTTCTCGCTGGTCTCGGAGACGTTTATCAGCGACTACCTGGCCGACCTCAGCGACGCGCCGGAGATACAACCGGTGTTTCGTCATGTGGTGGCCCTGCACAAAAAAGACGAACTGGTGCACAAGCACATCTTCCCGCTGTTCGTGCAGCAGGTGGTCGGTGGCTTCAACGCGCAGCAAACCGCTTTGTTTACTCGCGGCATCGCCAACTCCATCCGGATCTTCCCGATGCGCGAGATTTCGGCGTGGCGAATCATCCTGCCGCAACTGCTCGAAGTGTTCGGCGATCAGTCGCTGCTGCTGCCGACTCAATTTACCGAGACCGGCGAAGCAGACTACTCGGCCATGCCCGAGATCCTCAGCTCCATTGGCATACACCCCGAAGCGGTGCTCCCCGAGCCGCAGATGATGAGCGAACCGGCCATCACCGTTTGAAACCAGCGTGCTGCTGATCACTACAAATTCAATAGAGTAATTGTCATGTGTGGATACATTGGCGTCTTTGCCAAACAACCTCGTGCGTTCAACCCGAACATGTTCGATGCCGCCCTGCGTGCCATCCACCATCGCGGCCCGGACAGTTCCAGCCAATGGTTCGACCCCAACGGCCAGGCCGCCTTTGGTTACGTGCGCCTGGGCCTGGTCGGCCTGGGTAACGGCACCCAGCCTATCGTGGCCGACGAAGGCGACCTGATGATGATGGTCAACGGCGAGTTCTATGACTATCAACGCATCCGCGCCGAACTGGAGAGCGATGGTTGCCGCTTCAAGACCTCGTCCGACAGCGAAATCGCCATGCACCTGTACCGTCGCCATGGCGTACGTGGCCTCAAGCAACTGCGCGGTGAGTTCACCATCCTGATCTTCGATCGCCTGCGCAAAAAGCTGTTTGCCGTGCGTGACCGGGTGGGCGTCAAGCCGCTGTACTACACCGAGCATGAAGGTGCCTGGTACTTCGCGTCCGAAATCAAAGCCTTGCTCGCCGCCGGTGTACCCGCACAGTGGGACCACGAAGCCTACGCCAATCGTGGTTTTATCCTGCGCGACCGTACCGTCTTCAACAACATTCGCAGCGTGAAACCGGGTTGCTGGATCATCGCCGATGAAAGCGGCCTGCAAACCGAACAGTACTGGGACTGGGATTTCCCGGATGCCCAGGCGACCGAGCAGCGCAGCGAAGCCGAGATGATCGAGTCCCTGCGCAACACCATCGAAGAGTCCGTGCGTCTGCGCCTGCATGCCGATGTACCGGTCGGTGTGTGCCTGAGTGGCGGTCTCGACTCGTCGGCCATGCTCGGCATCGCCACCGAGCTGACCGGCCAGCCATTGCAGGCGTTCCACTTGTCGTTCGAAGGCGAGCAGGCCTACGACGAACGCCAGTACGCCGAAGTGGCCGCCCGACATAACCGAGCCCACCTCAACGTGCTGTCGGTGAACTCCTCCGACATGGCGGACAACTTCGAAAATGCGCTGTGGCATGCCGAAATGCCCTTCGCCAACGCCCACAGCGTGGCCAAGTACCTGCTGTGCAAATACGTGCAGAACCAGGGCATGCGCGCCGTACTCACGGGTGAAGGTGCCGACGAAGTCTTCGGCGGCTACCCGCACTATCGTCGCGACATGGTGTTGTACAACCACGAAAACCAGGACCCGACGGCGATCGCCGAACTCACCCGACGCCTGCATGCCAGCGAAGATCGCTACCTGCCCGGCGGCAAAAATGATGTGAAATGGGTGCAGGACGAACTGGGCCACGGCGTGTCCTGGCTGCAAACCCAGTCGGCGTTGTTCGGCCCCCTGGCGCAGTTGTACAGCGATGACTTCCGTGAGCGTTTCAGCAATACCGATGCCTATCGCGAGTTCTACGATCGCCTGAGCCCACGGGCGCTCAACGGCTGGGAGCCGGTCAACCGTTCGCTGTATATGGTGGCCAAGTCCAGCCTGCCCAACGTGGTGCTCACCTCCCTGGGCGACCGCATGGAAATGGCCGGCAGCCTGGAAGGTCGACCACCGCTGCTCGATCACCAAGTGATTGAGGCCGCATGCCGCCTGCCGGTGAACATGAAAGTGCGCGGCGCCACCGAGAAATACGCGTTGCGCGAAGCCATGCGCCCTTACGTGCCCCAGGCTGTGCTGGACCGCAAAAAGCAATATTTCCGCGCCCCGCCGGCATCCGAAAGCCCGCAATCGAAGCTGTATGAAATGATCAACGACGTGTTGAGCGGCCCGGCCTTGAATAACGTGCCGTTCTTCGACCCGCGTAAAGTACGCGCCTTGCTGGCAACCCTGCCAAGCTTGTCCACCGCCCAACGCGCTTCGGCAGACAACCTGCTGATGGAAATCGCCGGGCTGTGCCTGATGCAAAAACGCTTCGCCTTGAATTGACTTCCCGGCGGCACCTCGCGATCGCGGTGTGCCGCCTGACCCAAGGAGGGTCCATGCTGAAAAAACATCTGTCTCTTGCCGTGCTCGTCACCCTGGTATGGGGGGTCAATTTCCCCATCACCAAGCTCGGCCTGCGTGCCATCGACCCGTTTGTACTCACGGGTATCCGCTTTGCCCTCGCCGCGCTGCCGCTGGTGTTCTTTATCAAGCGCCCTGCCGTCAAGTTCAGCTACGTGGCCGCCTATGGCTTCATCTTCGGGCTGGGCATGTGGGGCGTGATCAACTATGGCATCCAGGTGGGCGTAAGCCCCGGTATTGCCTCATTGATCATTCAACTCAGCGTGTTCTTCACCATGGGCTGGGGCTTTTTGCTGTTCAAGGAAAAGATCCGTGGCGCGCAAATGCTCGGCGCCGCACTGGCCTTGATCGGCCTGGCGGGAATCATCTCGACCCAGGAAGGCAACCATGCGGTGCTGGGCGTCATGCTAATCGTGCTCAGCGCGGTGGCCTGGAGCGTGGGCAACGTGATCATCAAGAAATCCGGGGTCAAGGAGATCTTCTCGTTCATGGTGTGGGCCAGCCTGATCCCGCCGATCCCGCTGTTCCTCACGGCTTGGTTGATGCACGGCAGCGCCGCGTTCGAAGGTTTGCAGGCCAGCCTCGACCTGACCGCAGTGTTGTCGATCCTGTTCCAGGTGTACCTGGCCACGCACTTTGCCTACTGGGGCTGGAACTCGTTGCTCAAGCTGTACCCGGTATCCACCGTGGCGCCGCTGTCGTTGCTGATTCCGGTGTTCGGTATCACCAGTTCGATGCTGATTCTGGATGAGCGCATTTCCACGCCGAACCTGATCTCGATCGGGATCATCATCGTCGGGCTGGCGGTGGGCCTGTACCGCAGGCCAGCCAACCTCGCGCCCGTGGAACCGCAGCCGATTGTCCACATGGATAGATAGTCATGACATAAATTCGGTATTTTGTTCGTGCATTGAGTGCTTTAGCTTGGGTCCAGTCCTGTACTGAATCGAAGGAAATACCATGAGCACGCCTGAATTTTTTGTCACTCCCGGCTACGGCGATTACATGCGCGAGCACCTGCATTACTCGCAAGCGGTAAAAGTCGGTAATCGCGTGGAAACCTCAGGCCAAGGGGGCTGGGACGATGAGTTCCAGATCCCCGCCGACCTGGCCGACGAGATCGCCCAGGCGTTCCACAACCTGGAACGCACCCTTGCTACTGCCGGCGCCAGTTGGGAGCACGTGATTCACGTCAACTCCTACCACGTCGGTGGTTTCCCGCCCGAAGTCAACGAAGCGATGGTCAAACACTACCGCCAGTACATGCCCCACCATGCGCCGATCTGGACGCAAGTCGGCGTCGAGGCCCTGGGCCTGCCGACCATGCGCGTGGAAATCCGCGTGACCGCGATTATTCCCTGACCCCGAACCTGCGAATCACCCATTCGACAAACACCTTGAGTCGCGCGCTCTGGTGACGATTGGGTGGATAGAGGATGTGCAGCGGCGTGGCCGGACGCGACCACTGCGGCAGCACACTGACCAATTGGCCGTTGTCCACGTAGTACTGAACGATGGATTTGAAATGCTGCCCGACGCCCAGGCCGGCGAGCAGCATTTCCTTGAGGCCGTTGCCTTCATTGGTGGAATAGGCGCAATCGCCCACTTCAATGCGCCTGTCGCCCTGCTCGAAAATCAGTGGCTCCGCCTTACCTGATCCGGCAAAAAAATAGCCTGCCTTGAGGTGGTTGTGTGCCAAGTCCTCCGGGGAAACCGGCATGCCTCGGCGCGCCAGGTAGTCGGGCGCGGCGCAGGTCAGGTACTCCAGGTCGGCCACCTTGCGCCCGATCATCGCCATGTCATCGAGCTGACCGGCCCGGATCACACAATCCACACCCTCCCCCACGATATTTACCGCGCGATCACTGATGCCCAAGGCGACCGTGATATCCGGATACTCGCGATGAAAATCCACCAGCGCCGGAATCAGCAGGCAATTGGCAAACGACGCCGGTGCATCCACCCGCAGATGCCCGCGGGGCTTGAGGACTTGCCCGCGAATGGCACTGTCTACTTCATCCAGCTCTGCCACCAGGCGCCGGGCATGCTGGTAATACTCCAGCCCATCGGATGTGGGCGCCAAGGCGCGGGTGGTGCGGTGCATCAACTTGATTCCCAGGTGCTTCTCAAGGTCAGTGATCAGCTTGCTCACGGTGGAGCGCGGCAGTGCCAACTGGTCGGAGGCACGACTGAATGAGCTGGTTTCAACAACGCGAACAAAGGCACGCATGGCGAGAAGTTGGTTCACAAGGATGACCTTTTGGATAGCTACAACCGCTTTCAGTAAGCAAAATTGTCGATCTTGACCTGGCCATCGGGGAACGTCGCAATAATTTCCAGTTCGCCGCCCATCGCACGGATATAGTCGCGCAACGTGCTGATATACATGTCGGTGCGCCGCTCCATCTTGGAGACGGCCGCCTGGTTGATGTTCAGTGCTTTGGCCAGGCTCGCCTGGCTTAGCTGCTGAGCTTTGCGCAACTCATGCAGCGGCATTTCCTGCAGATGCTGCAGATGCTGCTGGAACAACAGCTTGGCTTCGGCGTGGGATTGCGGCGTCATGCGCGCTTGCAGTTCAGCGAATTTCTTAGCCATGGTGACGGCCCTCCCAACAAGAATTCTACCTCACAAAATATTCCACCAAAGGAATAAGAAATTCAACCTGTCAAAAAGCGCTTTACCTGAGTCTCTACCCACCCCGCTCAAAAACACAATTTTCGAAATGTAAAAAGCGCTCTAATACACCCTGTTGATTGGTTTTAGAGATCCTGGAGTTCGCAATGCCCCATGAAGGCAACCTGTTACAAGCAGCCGTGGTGTTCCTGCTCGCCGCCGTGCTGACCGTGCCCCTGGCCAAACGCCTGCAACTGGGCGCAGTGCTGGGCTATCTGTTCGCTGGTGTGATTATCGGCCCGTCGGTGCTGGGTTTGGTGGGCAATCCGCAAAGCGTCGCGCAATTTTCCGAGCTGGGCGTGGTGTTGCTGCTGTTCATCATCGGCCTGGAACTGTCGCCCAAGCGGTTGTGGGTGATGCGCAAGGCGGTGTTCGGCGTCGGCCTGGCGCAGGTGCTGCTGACGGGCCTGGTGATGGGCGTGGTGGCGTTGTGGCTGTTTGGCCAGTCGTGGAACAGTGCGATCGTGCTCGGTCTGGGCCTGGCGCTGTCGTCCACCGCGTTTGGCCTGCAAAGCCTGGCCGAACGCAAGGAACTGAACCAGCCCCACGGCCGCCTGGCCTTTGCGATTCTGCTGTTCCAGGACATCGCCGCGATCCCGCTGATCGCCATGGTGCCGCTGCTGGCCGGCAGCGATCACCCGACCACCGAAGCCCAAGGCCTGCAGCATGTGTTGCAGATTCTCGGCAGCATTGCGGTGGTGATCATTGGCGGACGCTACCTGTTGCGGCCGGTGTTCCGCATCGTCGCCAAGACCGGGCTGCGCGAAGTGTCCACCGCCACCGCACTGCTGGTGGTGATTGGCACGGCCTGGTTGATGGAGCTGGTGGGTGTGTCCATGGCCCTCGGCGCCTTCCTCGCCGGCCTGCTGCTGGCGGACTCGGAATACCGCCACGAACTGGAATCCCAGATCGAACCGTTCAAGGGCCTGCTGCTGGGCCTATTCTTTATCAGCGTGGGCATGGGCGCCAACCTCAGCCTGTTGCTCAGCTCGCCGCTGGTGGTGATCGGCCTGACGCTGCTGCTGATCGGCTTGAAGCTGCCCTTGCTCTACGCCGTAGGCCGGCTGGTGGGCGACCTCAATCGCGAAAGCGCCCTGCGCCTGGGCGTGGTGCTGGCGGCGGGTGGTGAATTCGCCTTCGTGGTATTCAAGATCGGCCGTGATCAAGGTCTGTTCGAACCGCACCTGTACGACATCCTGGTCCTGACCATCACCCTCTCCATGGCCGTGACGCCGCTGCTGTTGCTGGTGTGCCCAAAGCTGTTCAAGCCCAAGGCCAAGCCGGTGGAAATCCCCGAGGAATACCGCACCATCGAAAGCGACGCACCCCGCGTGGTCATCGCCGGCATGGGCCGTATGGGCCAGATTGTCGCGCGGATCCTGCGTGCGCAGAACATCTCGTTCATCGCCTTGGACACCTCGGTGGAAACCATCGAGCTGACCCGCAGCTTCGGCGGCATGCCGGTGTTCTACGGCGACCCGCAACGCCCCGAGATTCTGCACGCAGCCAAAGTCGACCAGGCGGAGTTCTTCGTGATCGCCATGGACGACCCGGAAATCAACATCAAGACCGCCGAGCTGGTGCGCAACCTCTACCCGCACATGAAGATCATCGCCCGCGCCCGTAACCGCCAACACGTGCACCGCCTGGTGGACCTGGACGCGTCACCGATTCGCGAGACCTTCTACTCCAGCCTGGAAATGAGCCGCCGCACCTTGGTAGGCCTGGGTTTGAGCCAGGCACAGGCCGATGCGCGCATCACCCGCTTCAAGAACCACGACCTGCAAGTGCTGGCCGCCCAACACGCGGTGTACGACGACGCCGCCAAAGTGATGCAAACCGCCCAGGAAGCCCGGGCAGAACTGGCGCGGCTGTTTGAGATGGACCGACTTGAGGAAGAGTCCGACAAGGTGTGAGGCTATGGATGAACGATTTTGCGAAAATTCTGACAGAATACGGCGCAATTTCGTTCACCCCTGGAGCGCTTCATGGCCACTTTCACCAAGACCGCCGTCCTGCTGGCCCTCGCGTTGACCGTTGGCAGTGCATTTGCCGCGTCCAAGCCGACCACGCAAACCATCTCCACCTTGGGTGGCAAGTTCACCTTCAACCTGCCCAAGGCCTACGCCGCCGACACCCTGCCGGCTGGCAAGGCTGAAGATGGCACCGCCGATACCCAGGGCACGATGTACGCCAACCAGACCACAAAAAGTGTGGTGATCGTCGCCGAAACCGTGCGTAACGACGGGGTAACCATCGGCGACAACGACGCGCAATTCCTGGACGGCGCCGTGGCCGGGTTCGTCAAGGACCAGAGCGCAGCCCTGCCTGACTTCAAGAAACAGAGCGAGAAGAAACTGACGTTCAAAGGCCTCGGCCTGCGCCAGGTGGACAGCACCGCCACCCAAGGCGGTGGCAAAACGCTGAACTCCACGTTCCTCGGTGGTTCGGGTAATCACCTGCTGGTGATCCAGGCGATTTCGCGGGCGGATGATGCCAAGGGGCATGCGGCGTTGGTGAAGCAGATTACCGGCGGCAAGTAACCCGCACGCACCTGTAGGAGCCGGTCAGTTCAGGCTCTTTTCCAACCAGGCTTTCAGGTCCTGCACTTCCGCCTCGCTGATGGTATGGGGCATGCCGGGGTACCCATGAAACTCCGGCTTCAACCCCAGCCCCGTCAACACCTCATTCGCCCGCGTCGCCGACACATAGGGCAGTGCCTGGTCCAAGGTGCCATGGCCGATAAAAATCGCCAATTTGCCCAATGACGCATCCGGCTTCAGTTCAGCCTTGAGCACCGGCAGCACGCTGCCGCTCAACGCCGCAATGCCGCGCAGCAGTTCCGGTCGGCGCAGGCCCACCTCGTAGGACATGATCGCCCCCTGGCTGAAGCCCACCAGAAACACCCGATCCGGTTGGGTGTGGTACTTGGCGGTAGCTTTGCCGACAAAATCTTCGATCAGCTTCGCACTGCGTTGCAGGTCGGCGGTTTCGCCGTCGTAATCGCCGTTGCCGGGTGTCTTGGTAAACCAGCGATAGCCGTGGGGGTCCACTGGCATCGGTGCACGGGCCGACACGTAAGTCCACGTGGAGGGCAGCGCGTCCTTGATGCCGAACAGGTCTTCCTCGTTGCTGCCAAAGCCGTGCAGGAAAATCACCAGCGGCTGGTTACGCGCATCACCTTGGGTCTGTTCCAGGTACGACAGCGGCAAGTCAGTGTGCAACCTATCGTCGGCATGGGCAGTGCCGACGACCAGCGTCAGCGCCAGGGCAAACAGTTTGAGCATGGGGCATCACCTCAGGGTTTGCGTAACAGATAAGTGTCCATGATCCAGCCATTTTCCAGGCGTGCCGCCTTGCGCACCCGTTCGATTTCGTCCGCGACTTCGCTGACGTTGCCGCTGATCAGGATCTCATCCGGTGTGCCCAGGTAGGCGCCCCAGTAGATCTCCAAGTCTTGGTCCGCCACGCTGCGGTAAGAGTCTTCGGCGTCGAGCATTACGACCAACGTGTCGGCATCACTCGCCTGCCCCGCCGCCAAACGGCGCCCGGTGGTGATCTCAACAGACTTGCCAATACGGTTCAGCGGCACTTTGTGTTGGGCCGCCAGGGCCTGCACGCTGGTGATGCCAGGGATCACTTCGAACTCGAACTCACTGCGGCCGCTGGCGAGGATCGCCTGCAGAATGCGAATGGTGCTGTCATACAGCGCAGGATCACCCCAGGCGAGGAAAGCGCCCACTTCACCGTCAGCCATTTCTTCGTTGATCATGCGCTCGAAGGTCTGCTGCTTGTCGCGGTTGAGGTCCTGCACGGCGGTGGTGTAGTCAACCTCGCCGCGCACACGCTCGGGGCAGGCGGCTTCGACGAAGCGGTAGCCAGGCTCGGTGATGTAGGTCTCGCAGATCTCACGACGCAGGTCGATCAACTTGTCTTTGCTCTGGCCCTTGTCCATCAGGAAAAACACGTCGGTGCGGTTGAGCGCCTTCACGGCCTGCATCGTGATGTAGTCAGGGTTGCCGGCGCCAATGCCGATGATCAGGATGCGTTTCATGGGTTGCTCTCATTGCGGGGCGTGGATTTTGCCATGTTCAGGCGGCTAGGCGTGAGTTTCCAGGCGCAGGCGCCAGACGTTGTTGAAACGCAGCTCAGTGGCGGACAGCGGTTCGACATCGATCCGGTAGAACATCGACAGCGGAAACTGCATGACGTGCCACATCGCGGCACGGATCACAAAGGGATGGGTGATGGCCACGACATGACCGGGCTGGGTTTCAAGGGTTTTCATCCACTCACCTACCCGCAGGCAGATCTGCTCCACCGACTCGCCACCGTGGGGCGCGCACGTGGCGTCGGTGAGCCACGTATTCAACGCGTCACGCTCCAGCTGACCGATGTCCTGGCCCTTCCACTGCCCGAAATCAGCATCGCGCAACGCGGCGTCGATCACCGCATCATCGCCGAACAAGCCTGCCGTCTGCCGCGTCCTGACCTCGGGCCCACACAATAGTCGCCAGGTTTTCTTGTAACGCTCAGCCAGCGACAACGCCGAGCCTCGCCAATCCATTGCCACCGCCTCGTCATCGGGAAAACGCCCCTGTTTTTGCAGAGGCGTGACGGCGTGGCAAATGAGTGTCAAACGAGTGGTGTGCATTGCAGCGTGCTTGAGACCAAAAGATAAGGCCCCCAAGACTGGCGCAGTTATCGCTGAGGTGCAACGCCTTGTGCCAGATAGAGCACCGGGTAACCCAAGCCTGGATGCGCCGCATCCAACGCTATGTACCGAGTCAAACCACCCGCGCCATATGCTCCCCAATCCGTGCCCGTAACCACCGCTCCGCGGGATCATTGTCGTGCACACCGCTCCACACCATCGACAACTGCGCCTCCTCGATCGCAAACGGCGGATCCTCTGCCCGCAAAGAGGTGCCTTCGGTCAACGCACACGCCGCATAATCCGGCACCGTCGCGATAATCTGTGTGCCGGCGAGCAACGCCCGCAACCCACTGAACTGCGGTACCGCCAACACCACCCGCCGCGCCCGGCCGATCCGCGCCAAATCCAGATCGATATTGCCGCTCAAATCCCCGGAAAACGACACCATCGCATGGGGCCGTTCACAGTAGTCATCCAGCGTCAGCGGCTCAGTCCCCTCATCCCCACGCAAGACCTTGCACGGAATGTCCCGCAGCTTCTTGCGCTTGGCATTCGCCGGCAACTCAGTGGTGTAGCTCACCCCCACCGAAATCTCGCCACTGGCCAGCAACGACGACATCAACAGGTAATTGGCTCGGCGTACGACCACGACGATCCCCGGCGCCTCCTCACGCAATTGACTGAGCAACGGCGGAAACAGACCAAACTCTGCATCGTCCGAGAGGCCAATGCGAAACACCGCACAACTGCTGGAAGGGTCGAAATCCTTGGCACGGCTGACCGCACCGGAAATGATGTCCATGGCCGGTTGCAACTCCTTGAGTATCGCCACGGCGCGTGGCGTGGGCTCCATGCCCCGCCCATTGCGCAACAGCAACGGGTCGTCGAACAGGTCGCGCAGACGCCCCAACGCCGCGCTCACCGCCGGTTGGCCCATGAAGAGTTTTTCGGCGACCCGGGTCAGGTTCTTCTCGAACATCAGTGCTTCGAAAATCACCAGCAGGTTCATGTCGACGCGGCGCAGGTCGTTGCGGTTCATGGGAAACATCCAAACGGTTGGCAAGCGCACAGATAAGCATGCAAAACCCGACCGGCATTGCATGCCTGTGCTGTCTTTTCCACCTCGGCACCTGGCGAAATTAACAACGATTAACTCGTCAGCCGGACGGTCCGGCAACAAGATTGGCCCCGTCTACACTGCATCCATCCACCGGGAACGCTCCCATCGACTGCGGATATTTGTCATGGCCCGACTCGAGCAATACGCCCCTCGTTTGTCCGCCACCGGAGGCCTGTGCCCTCGGCGCGAGCGTATCGCCAAGCAACTGATCCTGGCCAATCTCGGCGAAAGCCTGGCCATTGCCGACCTGGCGCAGGCCTGCGCGTTGTCACGCAGCCATTTTTCCCGGGCGTTCAAGTGCACCACCGGGTTGTCGCCACAGGAGTGGATCCGTCAACAACGTATCCAGCGCGCCAAGGAACTGATCACCGGCTCGTCCCTGAGCCTGACGCAAATCAGCCTGGAATGCGGTTTTTGCGACCAGGCGCACTTCTGCCATATGTTCACCCGCAGCGAAGGCGTCAACCCGATGACCTGGCGAAATCACCACTTACGTCACAAGCTTCAAGTGATCGCAGCCTAGTGGTTGGTGCGTACCTGGAATATGCTGGCCGCTCCCCCCTTTCCGAGCACGGCCACCCATGAGCGAACCCGGCGACCAGGCCGTGCATTTCGGCCCCTATCGCATCCACCCGCGCCAACGCCTGGTGCTGGAGGCGGGTCGCCCTTTGCGCCTGGGGCGGCGCGCGGTGGAGATCCTGCTGATCCTGCTGGAGCAGGCCGGCAATGTGGTGAGCAAACAGGAGTTGATTGCCCGCGTCTGGCCCAAAAGCGTGGTGGAAGACGGCAACCTGCGCGTGCATATGGCCGCGTTGCGCAAGGCTCTGGGCGATGGCCAGGCCGGGCAGCGCTATATCGTGACCGTGGCCCAGCGCGGCTACAGTTTTGTTGCGCCACTGAGCATCGAACCGATGACACCGCCTTCCGAAGGTGCCCCACAACGCCCCTGCCACAACCTGCCGTTGCGGCGTACCCGGATGATCGGCCGTCAGGCCTTGATCGACAGCCTGGTGCAGCAACTGCCGGAACAACGCTTTATCACCCTGACCGGCGCCGGCGGCATCGGCAAGACCACCGTCGCGCTGCGGGTGGCGGAATTGTTGATCGGGCATTACCGCGACGGCATCCGGCTGTTCGACCTGGCGCCGTTGAGCGCGCCATCGATGATCCTGCCCAACCTGGCTGGCCTGCTCGACGTCACGCATGCCGAGCACGAACCCTTGGTGACCTTTGCGCGCAGCCTGCAGGAACGCCAGTTGCTGCTGGTGATCGACAACTGTGAGCACCTGCTCGACGACATCGCCCTGATCAGCGAAACCCTGCTGCGCCATGCGCCCAGACTGCACATCCTGGCCACCAGTCGCGAGGCATTGCGCGCCGAAGGCGAATCCGTGCAGCGCCTGGAGCCCCTGGCCTGCCCGCCCGTCACCGGCAATCGCGCCCAGGCGTTGGGCTACCCGGCCCTGCAATTGTTGATCGAGCGGGCCATGTCCCATCAGGACAACTTCGAGCTGAGCGAAGCCGAGCTGCCGCTGGCGATTGATATCTGCCAGCGCCTGGACGGCATTCCGTTGGCGATCGAGTTGGTGGCGGCGCAGATCGAGCGCTTTGGCTTGCCAGGGCTATTGGTGCAGATGGAGGATAATTTCCGCCTGCTGACCCGTGGTCGGCGCAACGCCCTGCCCCGCCATCAAACCCTGCGCGCCACGCTGGACTGGAGCTTCGAGCTGCTGACCGCCTGCGAACAGATCTGCCTGCGTCGCCTGGCGGTGTTTCGCGGCGGTTTCAGCCTGGCCAGTGCGGCGGCGGTGATTGCCGGGGAACAGGTAGCACCCGCCGAAGTGCTGGGCTCAATCACTCAACTGGTCGCCAAATCCTTGCTCAATGTCGAGGCCGGTGATGACGAGATGGTGTATCGCCTGCTGGACATCACCCGTACCTACGCCCTGGAAAAGCTCAGCGTCGCCCAAGAGCTTGACGCCACTCGCGAACGCCATGCAGAGCGTTGCCTGGCGCTGATGGAACAGGCGCGCGACGATTGGGATTCGGTCGCCACCCAACCCTGGATCGACCGTTACGCGCCGCTGCGTGAAGATATTCGCGCAGCCCTCGACTGGGGGCTCGCGCAGGGGGGCGAACACCTGCTGGCGATCCGCTTGACCGTCAGCGCAATGCCGCTGTGGCAAGAGTTGTCGTTGCTCAGGGAACACCGCTTGTACGTGAACAAGGCGCTGGCATTGATGGACCAGGCCGCATCGCCCTGCCCCCGTTTGTCGATGCAACTGCAATTGGCGCTGGGCAGCCTGTCCTATCACGCCATGGGCGGGGCCCCGCAGACCATTGCCGCGTTCGTCCGTGCGCGGCACCTGGCCGAAGCACGCGAGGATGTCGCAGGGCAACTGCGCGCGGTCTCCGGGCATATGGCGGTAAACCTGTGTGCAGGCCAGTATCGTCAGGCGCTGGTGCAAAGCGTGCAGTTTGATCGCCTCGACCCACGCACCGACCCGCAACTGGATATCAGCGCCCAGCGTCTGCGGGTGCTGGCCCAGCATTACAACGGCAACCAGGCACTCGCCCGGCACAATGCCGAGCAAGTGATCCAACGCATGGCGCACAGCGGCCACCTCAACCGATTTGCCCACGGCATCGGTGTGCAATACGACCAGAGCGTTGCCTCACTCACGGTGCTGGCGCGAATCCTGTGGTTGCAAGGCTTTCCCGAGCAAGCCTGGCGCACCGCCAACCAGGCGTTGGAACTGGCGCAGCAGATCAATCATGGCACCTCCATCTGCTACACCCTGGCGTTGGCAGGCGTGGTCATCGCCCATTACAACGGTGATGAAGACACCGCCCAGACCCTGCAGGCACTGCTGTTGGAACATGCCCACAAGCATTCGGTGCAGTTGTTCAAGACGTGGGCCGGTCACTACGCAGGAATCCTTGGGCGCAAGGACCTGCAAGGCCTGGGGTTGATTGAGGATATCCTGGTCACGCTGGGTTCCCATGCACTGGACGAGCCTGGGTTCGAACGCGCCCGCGCGGGCGACGCGGGTTGGTGCACCCCGGAGATCCTGCGGATACGCGCCGAAAGCATGACCGATGCCCGTGCGGCCGAAGCACTGTTGCTGGAGGCCCTGGGCCTGGCTCACCAGCAAGGCGCGCTGGCCTGGGAGCTGCGCTGTGCGGCGTCGTTGGCACGGCTGTGGCAGGCGCAAGGCCGTGTGCGGCCGGCCCGCGATCTGCTGAGTTCGGTCTACACGCGGTTCACGGAGGGCTTTGCCACCCAGGACCTAGTCCGCGTACGCGGCCTGCTCGACGAGTTGCAGGACAAACGGCCGGCCTGAAAACGGCCCGAGGTAATGCCCATAGCCCTGCTGCAAGCGCGCGACCTGCATCGGGTCGCGTAACTGCGCGAGCGCATAGCTGCGCACGCAGTTGAGCAGGCGGTAACGGCCATTACCGGGGCCGGGTTCGAGGGTCAGCAACGAAGTACTCACCAGACGCCCCAGCAGGTAGGCCAAATCGGCATGTTCCAGCTCGGTACCAGCGACCAGTTCACTCAAGGTGGGCAAGGTGACCGCCATCTTGAACAACCCCAATTGCAGGAACAGCCAGCGCTCCGGCAGGCTCAGGCGCTGGTAGCTCCAGTCCAGGGCCGCGTTCAGGGATTGATGACGTTCCACCGCCGTGCGCCGGCCCCGGCTCAGCACTTGCACGCCTTTGCACAGTTGCTGCTGCAATCCACGCACGCCAAGGGCATCCACTTGAGCGGCCGCCAGCTCCAGGGCCAGGGGAATGCCATCCAGGCGTCGACAGATGTCACGCAGCGGGGCCAAGTCTTGGGGTCGCAGCACAAAGCCTTGCTGAGCAGCACGTACTCGGGCGACGAACACTTGCACCGCCGGGTAAGCCATCGCTTCTTCGACACGGCTCAACGACGATGGCGCAGGCACCGCCAGCCGAGGCACGCGTTGCACCCATTCGCCGGGGACTTGCAGAGCTTCACGGCTGCTGATCAGCACACTCACTTGGGGCGCCGCTTCGCGTAGCACGCGCACCAAGTGACGGCAGGCACCGAGCAGCAGGTCGGCACCGTCAAGCACCAGCAACAACTGGCGGGCCGCCAATTGCCGCCCCAGTTCAGCGGCACTGGCGCAGGGTTCAAGGTGCAGCACCGAAGCCAGGTGGCGCAGCATGCTCATCGGCGCTTCCACCGTGGCCAGGTCGACCCACCACACGCCATCCCGGTAACGCGGCAACACTCGCTCGGCCAACGCCAGGGCCAGGCTGCTCTTGCCCACGCCGGCACACCCGGTGAGCGTCATCAGGCGTTGGCCGGACAGGCGTCGCACCAGCACACCCAACAGCTCATCGCAGCCCATCACCGGACTCAGGCGTGCCGCGAGGTTATGCAGGGGTAACGTGGCCGGCACAACGCCGTGCACGGGGGCGGCGAAGCAGTAGCCGCGCTGCGGGTCGTTGAGAATGAAACGCTGCCCGTCAAGGGCGCGACGCA
This sequence comes from Pseudomonas sp. NS1(2017), assembly GCF_002269425.1. Taxonomy (NCBI): domain Bacteria; kingdom Pseudomonadati; phylum Pseudomonadota; class Gammaproteobacteria; order Pseudomonadales; family Pseudomonadaceae; genus Pseudomonas; species Pseudomonas sp. NS1(2017). The sequence continues at coordinate 3,957,897 of NZ_CP022960.1, read as the reverse complement.
GTGCAGCGATGTGCACCCGCAGGTTGTTTTCTTCCACCACGCTGTTCGGCCAGACGCGCTCGATCAAGGTGGCCTTGCTGATGTACTGCCCAGGCGCTTCAAGCAGCACCGTGAGGATATCCAGCGCCCGCCCGCCCAGAGGCACCGGCCAGCCTGCCTTGCTGACCAGACGCTGTTGTCGGTGAAAGACATAGGCGCCGAAACGCACCGTGCCTTCAGCCTCAATCGCCTGAAGGTTGTTCATCTGTGTAAAAGCGCTGAAACACCCGGCCTTGGGCGTTCGCGCATCCTTTTCCATGGGCTTGCCGCTATCTTGCCAGCTGGCGATGACAGGACAATGCTGGCACGGGGAGCGATACGGACATTCGGGTGCGCGAGACGGACATTTTGTCGTTAACTGAACTGCTGTCGGTATTGGGTCGGGTTGAGGCCCAGTTTTTCGCTGAACAGAAAGCGCATGTGCCGCACACTGCCAAAGCCCGCGTGGAAAGCCACGGTCTTGAGCGGCAAGTCGGTGGTTTCCAGCAATTGCCGGGCGCGGTCGATGCGCGCGCCCTGCAGGAATGCCATGGGGGTCATCTGCACATCCTTGGCAAACAACCGTGCAAAGTGGCGCGCGCTCATGCCGGCCAGTTCGGCCATGGACTCGATGGTGAACGGTTGATCGAGATGCTCCAGCACATGCTTCTGCACGCGGGTGATCGCCGTTTCCTGAGGCGCCACCGCCGCCGTCATCGGACTGAATTGGGCCTGGCCGCCCTGGCGTTTCATCACCACCAGCAACACCTTGGCCACTTCCACGGCGACCTGCTTGCCGTGGTCCTGGGCCACCACCGACAGCGCCAGGTCGATACCGGCGGTGACGCCACCCGAAGTGATCAGCCGCCCGTCCTGCAAATAGATACGGTCGGTTTCCACAACAGCCTTGGGGAACGCCTTGATCAGCCGCTCGGTGTAGTGCCAGTGGGTGGTCACGCGGTGACCATCCAAAAGCCCTGCATACCCGAGTACAAAGGCGCCGGTGCAGATGGAACCAACGCGCCGTGCCCGTGGCGCTGCGGCCCTGAGCCAGGGTAACAGCGCGGGGTGGCATTCGTTGTAGGCACCAGGGCCGCCGGGCACCAGCAGCAGGTCGTAGGCATCCTGGGCCTGGTCCAGCAGCAAGTCGGTGTGTACCGCGACACCATTGGAGGCGCGCAACGCGCCAGGCTCGGTGCCAAGGGTAAGGATCTGATAGTGATCCGCCGCTGGCAGGTAGCGGTTGGCAATGGAAAACACTTCGAGCGGCCCGGCCATGTCGAGCAGGAGGAAGTCCGGAAACAGCGCCATGGCCACGGTTTTCATAGCGAGAAAAGTCCATCGAGAAGGAATGCGGCCGCCATTATTACACGTTCACAACTGTCAACCTAAAGGAGACAGTTATTCAGATTTCAGCTTCTTAATGAATCATTCATTAACCATTAACCTTCTTCTCAACGCCGGAGCACTGCATGCCGCAGCCCGCTCCCACTTGAGGACAAGACCATGCTGACCCTTCGCAAAGCTTCCGAACGCGGCGCCGCCAATCACGGTTGGTTGAAGTCGTTTCACACCTTCTCGTTCGCCAACTACTGGAACCCGAAAGAACAAGGCTTTTCCGACCTGCTGGTGATCAACGATGACCGTGTTGCAGCCGGTAAAGGCTTTGGCCAACACCCGCACCGCGACATGGAGATTTTCTCCTATGTGCTGGAAGGCGCGCTGGAACACAAAGATACCTTGGGCACCGGTTCGGTGATCCGCCCCGGCGATGTGCAACTGATGAGCGCCGGCAGCGGCGTGGCCCACAGCGAGTTCAACCACAGCCAGACCCGTGGCGTGCACTTCCTGCAGATCTGGATCGTGCCCAATGAAGCCGGCGCCGAACCGCGTTATCAGCAGGAGCACTTCAGCGAGGCGCAGAAACGTGGGCGCTTGCAGTTGATCATCTCGCCGGACGGCAACGACGGTTCCCTCAGCGTGCGCCAGGACGCACGGGTGTATGCCGGGCTGTTCAACGGCGACGAAGCCGCCACCCTGGACCTGGCGCCGGATCGTCATGTGTACATCCATGTGGCCCGAGGCAGCGTTGAAGTCAACGGCCAGCGCTTGCAGGAAGGCGACGGCGCCCGCGTGCGGGATGAACGGCAGATCCGCCTGGGCCAAGGCGAGGACGCCGAAGTGCTGGTGTTCGATCTGCGCCCGCAAGAACTGCCGCAGATGCCATGACCAGGCGTGCGATGGCTCGTCGCAACGAGCCATCGCTGGCGTCGATAGTCACCATCAGCCCAATGAAGTTCTCTTAAAAAATGCAACGCGTAACATCAACCCCATACCGGCAACACCCCAACTAAAACACTTGGAGCACACCAACATGAAACGCCAAATTTTGCTTAGCCTCGCTTTCTCGGTACTTGCTGCAAACGCATTTGCTCACCCAGTTGTCGCTGAAGGCGGCTCGGATCGCCTGATCGAAAGCCGTGTTGCAGAAGGTGGCTCAGACCGCCTGCAAGGTAACCGCGTTGCCGAAAACGGTTCGGACCGCCTGCTGGAACGTCGTGTCGCCGAAGGTGGTGCTGATCGCCTGCAAGAACGCGGATTGGCTGAAGGCGGTGCTGATCGTCTGCAAGAACGTGGTCTGGCCGAAGGTGGTGCTGATCGCCTGCAAGAACGTGGTCTGGCCGAAGGTGGCGCTGATCGCCTGCAAGGCAACAACGTTTAACCCCGCGCTGCTGGCGGGAACCCCAAACCGGCCTGATCAGCCGGTTTTTTTTCGCCCTCGATTAATGCAGGTCGCGGTCGACCCACAGCACCGCCTTGCCAATCTGTTGCCGCGCTTCGATGCGTGCGTGCACCTGCTGAACGGTTTCCAACGTGTAGTGCCCCTCGATCTCCACCGTCAACGCGCCTTCGAGCATCGCCGCAAACACGGCATTGGCCCGTCGCTGCACCGTAGCGCCATCGGCCATGTGGTCCGCCAACCGGGGGCGCGTCAGAAACAATGAACCGGCTTCGCCCAGTTCAATCGGGTCCAGATCCGTCAGTGAACCCGATACATTGCCATAATTGACGATCAAACCACGTGTGCGGCAAGCGCGAAAACTGTCGCGTAACGTACTTTTGCCCAGGGAATCAAAGACCACATCCACGCCCCGCCCATTCGTGACCTGCAATGCCCGGTCGGCGAAGCGACCGTCGTCGTACAGCCAGGCTTGATGGGCGCCACGTTCACGGGCAATCGCACACTTTTCGGCGGTGCTTGCGGTGGCGAACACCGTAGCGCCCAAGTGCCGAGCCATCTGCACCAACAGTTGGCCGATGCTGCCGGACGCGGCGTGCACCAGGCAGGTGCTGCCAGCGCCAAGGCGGGCCACATCATCTATCAGATAATGCGCGGTGCAGCCCTGGAACATCGCCGCAGCCGCCTGATCGAAGGCGATGGCATTAGGAATCTGCGCGACCTTGGCGGCGGGAACCAGCGCATATTCGGCGTAGGCACCCCAGGCGATGCACCACGCGACCCGGTCCCCCATAGCCAGATGATCGACACCTTCGCCCACTTCCACCACCACGCCCGCGCCCTCCATGCCCAAGGTGCAAGGCAAGCGCACCGGGTAGGTCGTCGACTGAGCGTATTTGCCCTGGCGCGTATGAATGTCCATGAAATTGATCCCGGCGCACGCCACTTTGATCAGCACGTGGCCCGCCAACAACTGCGGTTTGGGCACATCAAGCTGTAATTGCGCGACTTGCGGGCCGCCGTAGGTTTGCAAGGTGATGGCTTTCATTGGGAACAACTCCGTTTGCACTGGAAGGCGGCCATGGTAAAAGGACGCCATCAGCGTGAAAATTCCCCAAACCGTCCCAGCCTCTGTGCGGAAATAACCCGATGTTCGACTGGCAGGATCTGTACTACTTCACCGTACTGGCACGCGCTCAGTCGCTGTCGGCCGCCGCCCGTGAATTGCAGGTGGAGCACGCCACGGTCGGCCGCCGCGTAGATGCCCTGGAAAAATCCCTGGGCGTAAAACTGGTGGACCGTCTGCCGCGCAGCCGCCCTCTCACCGCACAGGGCATCGCCCTGGCTGAACTGGCGGCGGGCATGGGTGACCTGGCCACACGGGTCATGCGTTTGTCGCGGGTGGCGTCCATCGAAATGGCCGGCACCGTGCGGGTCAGTTGCCCACCGTCCATTGCCAACCACTGCATCGCGCCCCATGTGGCACGCTTGCGCGCCGACTACCCACAATTGAATCTGGTGTTGATGCCCTCCACGCAATTGGCCGCACTGGACAAAGGCGAGGCGGATATTGCCCTGCGTACCGTGCGTCCCGATGAAGAGGCATTGGTGCGCAGGAAGGTCGGTGTGGTGCGATTCGGGCTGTATGGGCCGCCAGATTTCCTGCAAAAGCCCGCCGAACGATGGACATTTATCGCCTACGACAGCAGCCGCGACCACCTGCCTCAGCAGGTCTGGATGCATCAGTTGCGCGGCCACCGCGAAATCGCCTTTGCCGCCAGCGACCTGATCACCCAACAGATGGCGGCACGCGCCCAGGTAGGCGCCGTGGTATTGCCGACCCTGGTGGGCGATCACGACCCGCTGCTGGCCCGTCTACCCACCGCAACCGACGGCCCGTTACGGGACATCTGGCTCACGGTATACCCGGATATGCGCCGGTCGCCCTTGGTAAAAGTGGTGATGGAGTTTCTGGTGGCCTGCATCGAGGGCGAAATGCGGTTACGCCGCTGAATCAAGCCGGGTAGATGAGCCTATCTGGCTACCAGCTTTCCCCCAGCCCCAGCAGGCCCAGAATCTGCCGTCGCAAGTCCACCAGATAAGGATCATCCCGGTGTCGGGGGTACGGCCGGTCAATCGTCAACTGCGCGAGGATGTTCGCCGGGCGGTCGCTGAACACCACCACCCGATTGGCCAGCAACAAGGCTTCTTCCACATCGTGGGTCACCAGCAAGGCCGTATAGCCCTGGCGTTGCCACAAGTCGATCAGTTCCTTTTGCATAGTGATACGGGTCAGGGAGTCGAGCTTGCCCAATGGCTCGTCGAGGATCAGCAGGCGGGGTTGATTAACCAGTGCGCGGGCCAGCGCCACTCGTTGCGCCATGCCACCGGACAACTGCCGTGGAAAAGCGCGAGCGAACTGGCTGAGACCGACTTTTCCCAGGGCTTCGTTGACCTTGGCCGAATGCGTCTTGAGCAACCCCTGCGCTTCCAGGCCAACGGCGACGTTGTCCCACACGCGGCGCCACGGGTAGAGCGTCGGGTCCTGGAACACCACCACGCGGCTAGGGTCCGGGCCGATGATGGCGTCACCGTCCGCCAGCAAGCGGCCAGCGTCCGCCGGTTCCAGGCCGGCCACCAAGCGCAGCAAGGTCGACTTGCCGCATCCTGAAGGCCCGAGCAAGGCCACGAACTCGCCGGGCGCCACGTCCAACGACACACGCTCCAACACCGGCAGGTGCTGGCCGTCCAGGGCAAAGCCATGGCTGAGGTTTTCTATGCGCAGCGCCAAACCTTCCGACGCCGATACTGCGTGTGCCAGGGCTACCATTTCATCGATCCTTTCTGCCAGGCCAACAACCGGTCGCGCACCAGGAACAACCCAGTGATCAACCCCGAACACGCGAGCGCCATGATCAGCAAGGCAGCGTACATATTCGCGTAGGCGGCCCAGCCCTGGGCCCATTGCAGGTACCACCCGATACCGGATTTGACGCCCATCATCTCCGCCACCACCAAGGTCGAAAACGAGGCGCCCAGGCCCATGAACAGGCCGACGAATACATGAGGCAACGCGGCGGGAATCGCCACCTTGAAAATCAGAAAAGCTTGCTTGGCGCCAAGGGTGCGGGCTACGTCGTAATAGGCTTTGTCCACACTCGCCACGCCGGACCACGTGAGCACCGTCACCGGGAACCAGGTAGCCAGGGCGATCAGAAATACACTGGCGCTCCAACTGCTGGGAAACAGGAAAAAGCACAACGGCAACAACGCCGTCGACGGCACCGGACCGAGAATGCGCAACACCGGGTGCAACCAGTAGCCGATGCGCGTGGACCATCCGATCGCCACCCCCGCGATAAACCCGGTGATCGCGCCCAGCGCCACGCCCGAGCCCAGTAGCAACGCCGAGTGCAACAGGCTGTCGGCCAGCCGTGGGTAGTCTTCGATATACACGGCCAACAACGCCTGTGGCGGTGCAAAAAACGGCACTGGCAACAGCGCCAGCTTGGCGGTGAGTAGTTCCCAGATACCCAGCAGCACTGGCAAGGCGATCAGCCAGGGACCTGCGTTGCGCAGGCGCTGGCCCAGCTTCGCTACCTTGCGCCCCAGCAGGCTCAATACGGTGAACAGCGCCGCGATGCCCACGCACAGATTGGCCAGGCCTTGGGTCATCGGCCAGTTGCGCGTCGCGTTGGGCCAGTAGCAGATCAGCAGCGCGACGGCCAACCAGGCCCCCACCACCGCCACGCCCTGCCACCAGACCTTAAACGCCAGGGACGGGTTGAGGGTTGCCGCATCAACTGAAGACATCGGCGGTGATCTCCTTGGCAAACTCCACCGGGTCGGTGCTCTTGCTGATCACTTCGACGGTTTTCAGGTCGGTCACGTAGGTGAGGATTTCCTGGGTCAGCGCCGCGCCTACCGCATGGTGCCCGTGGGTGTGGTCGTGGAGGATCGCCTGCACTTCCTCTACCGACGTATTCAACGCATGGGCCTGGAAGCCTTTGGCAACTTCTTCGGGGTGCTGCACGGAATAGTCGTGGGCCTCCAGAATCGCCTGGGTCAAGGCCGCGACCACGCGTTTGTCTTCGCGCACCAGTTTGCCGGTGACGCCGACCACGCAGCAACTGAGGTTGGCGTACTCCTCCACCAGGTTGGTGGACAGTTCACGCGCCACGCCGGATTTGATCAGGCGGTACATGAACGGGTCACTGCCACTCACCGCCTGCACTTCGCCGCGCTCCAGGGCCGTGCCGAGCAGGTCGGCCGGGTACAGGCGCCACTCGACGTCGCGCACCGGGTCCACGCCGTGTTTTTTCAGCAGGATCGAGAAGAAATTGCGATCCGGACTGGCCATGTCGGTCACGCCGATAGCCTTGCCCTTGAGGTCTTCGAGTTTGGTCACGCCGCCATTCACCGCACTGAGCAGACGCAGGCAACCGCCGTGGGTGCCCGCCGTGAGTTTCACGTCGAACCCCTGCTCCAGCGCCTTGAGCCAACGCAGCGCCATGCCCACGCCCGCGTCGGCTTTACCGGTGGCGATAGCCTCCAGCAGTACTTCGGTTGAGTTGCCGAAGTTGACCAGTTCCACGTCCAGGTTGTGCTTGGTGAAAAAACCCTGGCCGTGGGCGATCACCACTGGTGCCAGGCATACGGCGTTGAGGTTGACTGCCAGCTTCAGCTTGCGCGGAGCGTCGAGGCGGATGAATTCACCGGTGCCGGCAGGTTCCTGTGAAGTGTTATGGCCCGCGTGTTCATCGGCGGCGAAGCCCAGGCGTGGCAGCGACAGGCTGGCCAGGGTGATACCGGCCAGGCCGAGCAGGCGACGGCGGGTTAAACGATCGAAATCAGCCATGCGAAATATCCCTTTTATCAATTCAGTTGTTGAGATCAGCCAATCCCAAATGCTCACGCAACGTCGCCCCTTCGTACGCTGTGCGGAACAACCCCTTGCGCTGCAAATGCGGAATCACACTCTCGACAAACTCGGTGAACGAGCCAGGCAGATACCCCGGTGAAATCACGAACCCATCGCAACCGCCCTGCTCAAACAGCTCGGCCAATTGATCGGCCACCTGCGCCCCCGTACCCACCAACTGCGGCACGCGCACGCTGCTGGCGAAGATGCGCCCGAGTTGTTCCAGGGTGGTGTCCGGGCCTTGCATCAACAGCTTTTCGGCAGCGGCCGGGTGGATCAGCGGTGACTGGGCGATCTCGGCCAGGGTCGCGGACAGCGGGAATGGCGACAGGTCGACATTCAACTGTGAAGCCAATGTCACCAGCCCCAACTCAGGCCGCGCCAAAGCGTTGTGTTTATCGCGCTTGGCGCGAGCTTCGGCCTCGCTGCCACCAATGAACGGCATCACCGCCGTCAGCACCTTGCAACTGTCAGCCTCACGACCTTGCTGCACCACCTGCGCACGCACGTCATCGCGAAACGCACGCATCGCCGCCAAATGCGGGTGAATGGTGAAAATCGCCTCGGCCCACCGCGCGCCAAAGCGCCGGCCCCGCCCGGAAGAACCGGCCTGGATCAGCACCGGTCGGCCCTGAGGCGTGCGCGGAATATTCAACGGGCCTTCAACCCGGAACCACTCGCCCTGATGCTGCACCGAACGGATCAACTCGGGGTCCGCCAGCACGCCGCTTTGGCGGTCCAGCTTCAGCGCGTCCTTGCCCCAGCTGTTCCAGAGTTTGAGCGCGACTTCGACAAACTCATCGGCGCGGTCATAGCGCAGATCGTGTTCCAGGTGCTTGTCCTTGCCGAACAGGCGCCCTTCGCTGTCGTTCATCGAGGTGACGATGTTCCACGCCGCACGGCCCTTGGACAGGTGGTCGAGGGTGGCGAATTCACGGGCGATGTGCGCCGGTTCGTAATAGGTGGTGGAGCGTGTCGCACCGAGCCCCAGCTTGGAGGTCTTGCCGACCAGGTAAGAGAGGATCGGCAGCGGGTCCAATCGCGTGGCGTCCTGGGCGCCGTAGCGCAAGGCGAACTCGCGGGAGCCACCCATCTGGTCACCCACGGCCAGGCGATCAGCGAAGAACAGGAAGTCGAACAGCCCCTCCTCCACCACCTTGGCCACCCGTGCGTAGTACTCGGGGTCGAGGTAATTGCCGACGGTTTCCGGATGGCGCCACACCGCGTGGCTGTGCACCACCGGCCCACTCAACAGGAACGCGGATAAATGGATTTGGCGGCTCATGGTTTTGGCGTCCACACAGTGATTGCGCTGACCTTCAACGGCTTGGGGATCAGCTTGGCGGCGTAGTAGGTGTCGGCGATGCGTTGTTGCTCGGCGAGGTTTTCCAGCTTGACCGGGATGATGTCGTAGCTGCGACGGCTATTGGCGCGTTCCACCGTGGCCGGAGCGATGTTGCCCCACAGCGGGCCGAGGATTTCGGCAGCTTCCTTGGGGTGCGCCTTCACCCATTGGCCGGTCTCGCGCAGGGTGTCGAAAGTCACCTGCAACACGTCCGGGTGAGCGTTGGCGAATTTCGTGGTCGCCAGGTAGAAACGGTTGTAGTCGGCCAGGCCGTCCTTGCCGTCGGCAATCACTCGCACGTGATGATCCAGTTGCTGGGTGGCGAGGAACGGGTCCCAGATTACCCACGCGTCCACGCTGCCATTGGCGAAGGCGGCACCGCCGTCTGGTGCTTCCAGGTAACGGGGGGTGATATCGGCCAGGGTCAGGCCGGCTTTTTTCAGGGCCGAGATCAGCAGATAGTTGCTGCCCGAGCCCTTGGACACGGCGACGGTCTTGCCCTTGAGGTCGGCGATGCTGTGGATCGGCGATGTGTCCTGCACGATGATCGCCTGGGCACCGGGCGACGAGTTTTCCTGGGCGTAGTAGGTCAACGGCGCGTCGGCGGCCTGGGTGAACAGGGCAAAGGCATCGGCCACATCGGCATGGAGGTCGACGCTGCCGGCGTTCAAGGAACTGAGCAAACCGGTGCTGAATTCATGCCAGTTCACGGTAAAGCCCAGCGGTTTGAGGCGCTGTTCCAACTGGCCATTTTGCTTGAGCAGGATCCACAAGGTGGACGAACGCTGGTAGCTGATGTCCAGGGTTTGCTCGGCATGAGCCGCCGCCGCGGCGAATAGCAGACTGGCGGCAACGATAAGTTTCTTGAACGTCATGGAAGGCCTTGGCGTGAGAGAAATAGAAGGAGCTGCATATGCCAAAAAACCGCGTAAGGCCTGGCAGAAAAACTCATTCGATTATATTAACGACGAGAAATGATGAAAGAATCTTATAATTCTATGGTTATGCCCAATTTGTCGGATCCAGGGAAAAGCGCCCTAAGCTAAGATCGAAAGAGTATTTAACGAATGGTTTTTAGAACTTTAAGCTCGACGTTATTTTGTTGAAGATCGAGCTCGCCATGTCCATACGTCGCCCCCTCGCCGCAGTACTCGGGTTGCTGGCCTTTTCCGTCGCCGCGAGCGCCGAGGCCCAGGAAACCGTGCGCATCGGTTACCAGAAGTCCTCGACCCTGATCACCCTGCTGAAAACCCAGGGCACCCTGGAAAAAGCCCTCAAGGCCGACAACATCGACGTGAGCTGGCATGAGTTCCCCAGCGGCCTGCCACTGCTCGAAGCGCTCAACGTGGGCAACGTCGACATCAGTGCCGACGTGGCCGACACAGTGCCGATCTTCGCCCAGGCCGCCCAGGCCAAACTCACCTACTTCGCCCAGGAAGCACCCTCGCCGTCAGCCCAGGCCATCGTGGTGCGCAAAGACTCGCCGATCCAGCAGTTGGCCGACCTCAAAGGCAAGAAAATCGCCGTGACCAAGGCGGCGGGCACCCACTACTTGTTGATTGCCGCGCTGGCCAAGGCAGGCCTGGAATTTTCGGATATCACACCGGCTTACCTGACACCCGCCGATGGTCGCGCGGCGTTCGAGAACAACAAGGTCGATGCCTGGGTCACCTGGGAACCCTTCCTCACCAGCGTGCAGCGCCAACTGCCGACGCGCACCCTGGCCGACGGCGCGGGGTTGGCCAGTTACAAGCGCTATTACCTGACGGGCACGCCTTACGCCAAGGCGCATCCTGAGGTGTTGAAGGTGGTGTATGAGCAGCTGGAACAGGCCGGCACGTGGGTGAAGGCCAACCCACAGGGCGCGGCCAAGATTCTCGGCCCGCTGTGGGGCAACCTGGATGCGGCCACGGTTGAAGCCGCCAATGCGCACCGTAGTTACCAGGTGCAGCCGGTGACGCTCGACCAACTGGGCGAGCAGCAGAAAATCGCCGATGCGTTCTTCAAGGCAGGACTACTACCCAAGGCGGTGGATGCCAAGGATGTGCAGACCTGGAAGCCTTGACGGACTGAACGGGCGAACTCGGTTAAGTGGTACAAAGGGCGACCCTGTCCTCGCCCCAGGAAACCGTCTTTCATGACCGCCATCGCTCCACTCGTTCAACCGCGCACCCTGGTATTCCTGGCCTACCCGCAAATGGGCCTGCTCGACCTGACCGGTGCCCAGACCGTGTTCTGGGCCGCCACCAAGGCCATGGCCGAACGCGGCTTGCCGGGCTACGTGATGCACACCGCAAGCCTGGCAGGGGGCTTGATGCAGACCGCCGAGGGTTTGAGCGTGGACACGGTGGCACTCGGGCAATTGGCCGACACGGCTATCGACACCCTGATCGTGCCTGGCGCGCCGGCCATTCAACAGGCGATGGCGGCCAATACCGATCTGGTGGAATGGCTGCGCATAGCCTCCGCCACTGCCGGCCGCACCGCCTCGGTGTGCAGCGGCACCTTCCTACTGGCCATGGCGGGCTTGCTCGACGGCCGCCGCGCCGCCACCCACTGGGCCATGTGCGACATGCTCAAACATGGCTTCCCGGCCATCGTGGTGGACATGGACGCAATCTTCATCCAACAGGGCAATGTATGGACCTCGGCCGGTGTGACGGCTGGGATCGACCTGGCATTGGCCCTGGTCGAGATCGACTGCGGCCGCGATGTGGCGTTGCAAGTGGCACGGGAGCTGGTGGTATTCCTCAAGCGCCCCGGTGGGCAGGCGCAATTCAGCCAACTGTTGCAGGCGCAGACCGATGAGAGTGCGGGTTTCGATGAGCTGCACCTGTGGATCGCCGACAACTTGCAGGACTCGGAGCTGTCAGTGGAGCGTCTGGCGCAACAGGCGCAGATGAGCCCGCGTAACTTTGCGCGGGTCTACAAGCAACGCACCGGGCGCACACCGGCCAAGGCCATTGAGTTGTTTCGCATGGAAGCGGCGCGGCGCCTGCTGGAGGATTCCGACCGCAATATCGACCAGATCGCCCGACTATGTGGGTTCGGCGATGAAGAGCGCATGCGGTATACCTTCCACCGCCACCTGACCATTTCGCCGCGGGAGTATCGGGAGCGTTTCTCCCGCTAGGTTATTGAGGTGATCTGGCTTGCTGTGGTGAGCGAGCTTGCAACAGAGAGGGCTTGGCAGGATTTCAGGGTTTTGTGTCCTACTCGGTGAGAACGGATGCTTTTAAAGTAAGTGACCCCTGCTCCACCCTCGATAACACCAATGGAGTGCCTGAACGCCATGAAAATTACCGTTCCCGCGAGCGCGCGCCGCGAACAGTCATGGTTGACCGGCCTCTGGGACCGGCTGGTATTCCCCCCCCGACAGACCCACGCACGCGCCGCGTTCGGCATCAGCCCGACCCCGGCGATCAACGCCCTGGGCTGGGTGGTCGGGCTGGTCGTGGCCTGCGGCATTTTCGTGATCAACTCCGAAACCCATACCGACTGGGCGCCGACGCTGCTGTACATCACGCTGCTGTTGATGGCGGCCAATCTGTTTTCAATCAATGTGGTGATTGGCGTCGCGCTGTTTTCCATCGCGCTGCTCACTGCGCTGTTTCTCTACAACGGCAACTATGAGCGCTGGGAATCGATCACCGGTTTCTTCCGCTGCCTCACGGCGCTGTCCGCCATCACCTTTCTTGCCCTGCGCAGCAAATACGCGGCGGACAGCCTGCGGCACAACGAGGCTTACCTGGTGGGCGCCCAGCGCCTGAGCCAGACCGGCAGCGTGAGTTTTCGTGGCGACAGCGATGCCATGTCCTGGTCCGAGGAATTGGCGCGGATCTTCGAATACCCGCACCATCAGGCACCCACCGCAGCGATGGTGCTGGAGCGCACCCATCCTGACGACCGCCACCTGGCCCGCGAGGTCTTCACCAAGGCCCTGAACCGCGAGCCGCTGATCGAGGTCAAGCACCGCCTGCTGATGCCGGATGGGCGCGTCAAACACCTGCATATGATCGCCAGCCCCGTCGAAACCCGTGGGCATTTCGAGTACTTGGGCGCGGTGAAGGACGTCACTGCCGACAAGCTCGCCGAAGAGGCGTTGTTCCATGCGCAGAGCCAACTGGCTCACGTCACCCGTATCACCTCCCTGGGCGAATTGGCCGCCTCGATTGCCCATGAAGTGAACCAGCCGCTGACCGCCATCACCAGCAGCGGCGAAGCCTGTCGGCGCTGGCTCGACCGCGCCGAACCCGACCTCAATGAAGCCCGCCAGTCCCTGGACCGCATCGTCTCCAGCGCCTGCCGCGCCAGCGAGGTGATCAGCCGCATTCGCGCGCTGTCACGCAAGTGCGACCCGCTGCGCAAACCCGAGTCGCTGGACGCCATCGTCAACGAAACCCTAGGCCTGGTACAGCACGAACTGTCGCGCCATAAGGTGCGCAGCCGCGTGGAGCTGGGCGTGCTCGACGCACAGATCAACGCCGACCGCGTGCAGCTGCAACAGGTGCTGATCAACTTGATCATCAATGCCTGCCACGCCATGGAAACCGTCGCCCCGCGCCAGCGTCTGCTGCGGGTGAGGACCTGGGTAGACGACGACAATGTCCTGCTCGAAGTGGCCGACCAGGGCATCGGCATTGACGCCAAGGACCTACCGACCTTGTTCCAACCCTTCTTCACCACCAAGCCCGACGGCCTGGGCATGGGCCTGTCGATCTGCCGTTCGATCATCGACTTTCACGGTGGCCGCCTCTGGGCGACCAGCACGCCCGGCGCGGGCACCGCATTCACCTGCTCACTGCCACTCTTGGCCAAGGAGGCGCCATGAATGACCTTCACCCGATGAACCGCGTGATCAGCCAGGAACCCTGGGTGTATATCGTCGATGATGATCGCCCGCTGCGCGAATCCCTCGGCAGCCTGATGCGCTCGGTGGGCCTGCAGGTCCAGCTGTTTGCTTCGGCCGCCGAGTTCATGCATTTCCCACGCCCCGACCTGCCCAGTTGCCTGGTGCTCGACGTACGCCTGCAAGGCACCAGCGGCCTGGACTTCCAGAATGAATTGGTGGTCGCGCGGATCAATCTGCCGATCGTGTTCATGACCGGCCACGGCGACATCGCCATGACCGTGCGCGCGATGAAAGCCGGTGCCGTAGACTTCCTCGCCAAGCCGTTCCGCGAGCAGGACCTGATCGACGCGGTGTGCGCCGCCCACGCCAAGGACAAGGCCCGGCGTGAGGCCGAACGTGGTGACGATGCACTGCGCAGCCGCTTCGCCACCCTCACCCCCCGCGAGCAAACGGTGATGGCGCTGGCGGTTTCCGGCCTGATGAACAAGCAGATTGCCGGCGAAATCGGCCTGAGCGAAATCACCGTGAAGATTCATCGCGGCCAGGCGATGCGCAAGATGCTTGCACGCTCTTTCGCCGATCTGGTGCGTATGGCCCAGGCCCTCGGCATCCCGGTCAAGCAGCAGGCTGGGTATACGCACGTATAGTATGTTGCCGGTGGGGACGGCGTATCGTGGGGTGATGGCGGGTTGCTTCCATGTGCAGCCCGATAGCCTCCAGGTAACGAAATGTCCGACACTAAGATAATTGCCATCGTCGATGATGATGAATCCGTTCGCATGGCATTGGATGGGCTGCTGCGCTCCAACGGCTACAGCGTCCGGCTCTATGCGAATGCCGAAGCCTTTCTCGGCTCGGATGCCCCCCGCACCACCGCCTGCCTGATCAGCGACATCCAGATGCCTGGCCTCACCGGCATCCAGCTCTACGAAACCCTGCACGCCGATGGCGTCTCACTGCCGGTGATTTTCATCACCGGTTACCCCGGCCCGCCGCCCAGCATCGACCCGGCATTACCGCCGCCGATTGCGTTCTTTCCCAAGCCGTTTTCCTGCGCCCAACTGATGGCCTGCCTCGCCAATGTGCTGGGCCGCTAATACCTTGGTATAGCCACCTCACACCTATGCATGCCTGCACTGACCCTAGGTAGAAGTGTTCGAGGCAGGCGGCCTGGATAGTCTGGCTCCACACAGTCCCACTCAGGCAACAACGCCTCTCCAGGAGCAAACCATGAAACAGCACATTCTTATTATTGGCGCAGGGTTCGGTGGTGTCTGGAGCGCATTGAGCGCGGCCCGCCTGCTGGACAAACATGACCGCAACGACGTGCAGATCAGCCTGCTCGCCCCGCAGCCGGAACTGCGCATCCGCCCACGTTTCTACGAGCCCGACGTGCACACCATGATGGCGCCGCTGGGCCCGTTGTTCGACGCGGTGAACGTGAAGTTCATTGAAGGCGCGGCGGACAGCATCGACGAAAACGGTAAGCAAGTGACTTATCGCAACGCGGCCGGCACCTCCACTACAATCCAATACGACCGCCTGGTGCTGGCCGCCGGCAGTCGTCTGAACCGTCCACAGATGCCAGGCATCGAGCATGTCTTCGATGTGGACCAGATTGAAGACGCCACGCGCCTCGAAACGCATATCAAGGCCCTGAAAAACCTGCCTGACAGCGCCGCACGTAACACTGTGGTGGTGGCTGGCGGTGGTTTTACCGGTATCGAGACTGCCACTGAAATGCCGGCCCGCCTGCGTGAAGCACTGGGTGGCGAGGCTGACATTCGCGTCGTGGTGGTCGACCGTGGCCCGCAGATTGCCGCATCCATGGGCGATGGCATTCGCCCGTCGATCATCGAAGCGAGCACGGAGCTGGGCCTGGATTGGGTGCTCAACACCTCGGTCGCCTCGGTGGATGCGGGCGGCGTGACCCTGGCGAATGGGCAGCGGATCGAATCCAAAACCGTGATCTGGACCATCGGCTTTCGCGCCAACCCGCTCACCGAACAGGTCAGCGGCACCCGCGATCCCCAGGGCCGCCTGCATGTGGACGGCACCCTCAAGGTCAAGGGCCAGGCCGACGTGTTCGCCGCCGGTGACGTGGCCTACGCCGCCACCGATGATTTGGGTAACTTCGCCGGCATGTCCTGCCAGCACGCCATCGCCCTGGGCCGTTATGCCGGCAACAATGTGGCCGCCGACCTGATCGGCGTCGCGCCGATGACCTATAGCCAGCCCAAGTACGTGACCTGCCTCGACCTCGGCGCCTGGGGCGCCGTGTTCACCGAAGGCTGGGACCGCCAGCTGAAACTGGTCGGCCAGGAAGCCAAGGACCTCAAGCACCAGATCAACACCGTGTGGATCTACCCACCGGCCGCTGATCGCACCGTGGCGCTGGCGGCAGCGGACCCGTTGATTCCGGTGGCCTGATCCCCGTGCTCCCTACACCGGCCAGCTCACTCCTTGCTGACCCGGTCATTCCCGAGCGCCCGCCGATGATTGTTAGGCGGGCGTTTTTTTTGCGCACTCACCCAACGAATACGCCGCCAAGGCCCCCATCACTCCGCCTACCATCGGCGCCAGCCAGAACAGCCAAAGCTGCGCCAGGTACTCGCCGCCGGCAAACAACGCAGGCCCGGTGCTGCGCGCAGGGTTCACCGAGGTATTGGTCACCGGAATCAACACAAGGTGAATCAAGGTCAAGGCCAGCCCAATCGCAATCGGCGCAAAGCCAGGCACCGCGCCTGGTGCGGTCACGCGCATGATGATGAACAAGAAAAAGAACGTGGCGATGAATTCCGCGAGCAACGCGGCCTTCATATCAAAGAGGCCAGGGCTTAGTGGGCCATAACCATTGGCGGCAAAACCACCTACGGCGAAATCCGGCTGCCCATTGGCAATCAGGTACAACGCTGCAGAAGCGCCAATCGCTCCAGCCACCTGCGCCGCGATATACGGCAGCACATCACTCCCCGCCACACGACGCCCCACCCATAAACCCAGGGTCACCGCCGGGTTGAAATGCCCACCCGAAATACCGCCTACCGCATAGGCCATGGTCAGCACCGTGAGCCCGAACGCCAGCGAAACGCCGACAAACCCAATGCCCAGTTCCGGGAAAGCCGCCGCCAGGATGGCGCTGCCACAGCCACCGAACGTCAGCCAGAAAGTACCGATAAACTCGGCGGTCAAACGCTTTTGCACAATCGACTCCATTGCTGTTCAAGTGCCGTCACCACAGGCCGTGGGCGGTCGTGGGAGACGGTAGCAATGGGTATCAAATTGCTGTGTAAGACTTGTCCTGTTTTATCGGGTTACGACACCCTGCCCAAATCGGCGGATCGCCAGGCAGTAGCCAATCAACGCCAGCGCCGCCAGCAACCCACCCGCCGCGCCGATCCAGGCAAAGCCAAACTGGCTACCCACCCAACTGCCCATCAGCGCGCCGCCGCCGATGCCGATGTTGTAGATGCCGGAAAACATCGCCATGGCCACGTCGGTCGCATCCGGGGCCAACACCAGTACCTTGGATTGCATCGCCAGGCCGAAACCCATGATCGCCATGCCCCAGAACACGCTCAGCACCACGAGGTAGGATTCTGCGCCACTTAACGGCAGCAGCAGCGCCAGGCACGCGGCGAGGATGAATACCGCGCCGACCACGAACAGGTGCGGGTTGAAACGGTGCACCAGGCTGAACAGCAGCGAGCCGATGATGCCGGCGCCGCCGAACACCAGCAGGATCAGGGTGACCGCGCTGCCGCTCATGCCGGCGACGCCTTCGACGAAGGGTTCGATGTAGCTGTAGGCAGTGAATTGCGCGGTCACGGTCATGGCGGTGAGCACGTACAACGCCACCAGCGCCGGGCGCTTGAACAGCAGCGGCAGGCTGCGCAAGGAGCCGGAGTTCTGGCTCGGCAGCAGCGGCAAGGTGCGCGCCAGCCAGAACACCAGGGCGGCGGCGAACGCGCCGATCACCAGGAACGTGGTGCGCCAGCCCATGGCTTCGCCCAGCAGGCGGCCCAGCGGAATGCCCAGGACCATCGCCAGAGAAGTACCGGTAGCCAGCAGGCCGAGGGCTTGCACCTGCTTGCCTTCCGGCGCCAGGCGCACTGCCAGCGATGCAGTGATCGACCAGAACAAGGCGTGGGACAAGGCAATGCCAATGCGACTGAGCATCAGGAGGCCGAAGCTGTTAGCGACGCTGGAAAGGATGTGGCTGACGATAAACATGCAGAACAGCACGATCAGCAGCTTGCGCCGTTCGACGTTGCGGGTCAGCAGCATTACCGGCAGCGAGGTCAGGGACACGATCCAGGCGTAGATGGTGAGCATCAGGCCGACGCTGGACACGGGCATGTCGAAGCTGGCACCGATGGCGCTGAGCAGCCCGACGGGCACGAATTCGGTGGTATTGAATACAAAGGCGGCCAACGCGAGGGCGATGACCGGTTGCCAGTTGGCTTGGGGCGTTGCGGCTGAAATGCTCATTGAAGGGCGCGGTACTCGGACGATGATCAGACGGCCACCCAGGACAAGCGCCGCCGCCGAGCATTCTATAGGTTTCTGGCGCGGCTGTTGACGCCGATCCGGCTCAAAACAACCTCAGGGCGTCACGGCGCGGTCAGGGTGACCACGTAGGCCCCCGATTGAATGGGCTTGCCGAGGGTGTCCACCAGCACATACCGCTGGTCGTAATAGCGCCCATCACTGCGGTCGGCGACCAACTTGACGTTAACCTGCGCAGTGCCCAGCGCCGTCACCGTGCGCACGGGCTGCACCGCTAACTGGCTGCCACGCAAGGCCTGGGGGCAGCCCTTGAGTTCCAGCGTCGACCCACTTGGCGCAGCCGCATGGCAACTCGGCTCGACGATACTGCCGTGAAACTGAATGACGCCTGAGGGGCCCGCTATGCCAGCACCTGCCCATAGCGCAAGAGCGCCGGTAACCAGTGACAAACGCTTAACGTTCATGTCGACGCTCCTTCTTGGGTAGTTAAGAAGGTAGTCGTCTGGGCCGGCGTTTACTTGAGCCTATTCGCCGAAGGTTGTGACAGGGATCATGGATCCACCTGCCCCATCAGTTCCGGAATGCTTTCCGGCCGCTTGGCATAACGCTGCGCCAGCGCCGCGCAGACCATCAGCTGGATCTGGTGGAACAGCATCAGCGGCAAAATCAGCACGCCCATGGTTGCCCCGGCGAACAACACCTGGGCCATCGGCACGCCAGTTGCCAGGCTCTTCTTCGAACCACAGAACAGAATGGTGATGCGATCTTCCTGGTTGAAGCCGAAAGCTTTGCCCAGCACGGTCGAAGCCACCAGCACCAAGGCGAGCAACACACAGCACGCCACCACCAACCCACCCAGCTCCCACAACGGGATCTGGTGCCAGATGCCTTCGTTGACCGCTTCGCTGAACGCGCCATAGACCACCAGCAGAATGGAGCCCTGATCAACGAACTTCAGCCAGGATTTATTGCGGCCGACCCACTCACCGATCCAGCGACGGGCGATCTGCCCGGCGATGAATGGCAGCAGCAGTTGCACGCTGATCTTCAAGATCGCGTCGACGGTAGAGCCGCCCTCGCCGTGCACGTTGAGCAACAGTGTCACCAACAACGGCGTAAGGAAGATCCCGAACAGGCTGGACGCCGCCGCACTGCAAATCGCCGCCGGGATGTTGCCCCGCGCCAGGGACGTGAAGGCAATCGCCGATTGCACCGTGGCCGGCAAAGCACAGAGGTAGAGCATACCCATGTACAGGTCTTTGCCGATCAACGGCGATAGCACCGGCTTGAGCGCCAGGCCCAACAGCGGGAACAGCACGAAAGTCAGGCTGAACACCAACAGATGCAGGCGCCAGTGCCCGGCACCGGCAACAATCGCCTGACGCGACAGCTTGGCGCCGTGCAGGAAGAACAGCAGCGCAATCGCCAGGTTGGTGACCCAGCCGAAGGCCACGGCGGTCTGGCCGCTGGCCGGCAGCAGGGAAGCGAGGATCACCGTGGCGATCAGCGTCAGGGTGAAGTTGTCGGGCAGGAAACGGGGGCGAGTCATAAGCAGGATCTTCCGGGGGTTGCCAAGAGCGTCGTCGCGACTCTAACGTAACGGCTCGTTACCGACTAACGCCAATGAGCCAGTAAATGCCGCCTAAAGGACATGACAAGACCGTCCGCCGCAGTGTGCCCGGGCTTTCCAGCCTGCCACGGCCGGTGTACGGACGCACCGAATCCTTGCCCAATCGTGCGCTGACCCGTCGCCACAGCCACCCGTGGGTGCAATTGTCCTACGCGATTTCCGGGGTGCTGGAGATCCAGACCAGCGTCGGCCGCTTCGTCGCGCCGCCTCAGCGGGCGGTGTGGATTCCGGCCGGCATGCCGCACCGCGTGTTCAGCTCGCCCCACACGGAAATGCGCAGCCTGTACCTGGATTGCAGCGTCACCACCTGGGCGGATGAGCGCTGTCATGTGCTGGAGGTGAGCAGTTTGCTACGGGAGTTGATCCGCAGTTTCAGTGAGTTGCCGGTGGAATATGCCGAGGATGGGCCGGATGGGCGTTTGGCCCAGGTGGTACTGGACCAACTGGCGGCGGCGCCGCAAGTCGACCTGATGCTGCCGCTGCCAATGGACCCGCGCTTGCGCCAGATCTATCGCAGCTTGAATTCACACCCGGAGCAGCAGACGACCTTGGGCCAGTGGAGCCAGAAGCTGGGGGTGAGTGAGAAAACCCTCAGCCGCCTGTTCCTGAGCGACACCGGGCTGACCTTTCGGGCGTGGCGCCAGCGCTTGCGATTGCTCACCGCCCTGCCCGCCCTGGAGCAGGGCGAGCGGGTGACGGATGTGGCGCTGGGGTGTGGGTATGAATCCACTTCGGCGTTTATCAATGCGTTTCGCCAGCAGTTCGAGGCCACGCCGGGGGAGTTCTTTCACTAGGCAGAGGCCTTCGCCAGCATCGCCTGGAGCAACACATCCGCCCCCGCCGTCGACCATTCCTGGGAAATGTCTTCCGCCTCGTTATGGCTCAACCCATCCACACAGGGCACAAAAATCATCGCCGTCGGCGCCACTTGGTTCAGGTAGCAGGCATCGTGCCCGGCGCCGGAAATCATCGGCCGATGGCTGTAGCCTAACGCCTCAGCCGACGCCCGCACGACCTCGACACAGCCCGCGTCAAAGGCAATCGGCGCGTACTGGAAGATCTGCTTCACGCTGTGCTGCAAGCCAATGCCGTCGGCAATCTGCGCCACGGCATCGCGCAACTGCTGGTCCTGGCGCGCCAGCACCGCTTCGTCCGGGTGACGGAATTCCACACTGAAGAACACCCGCCCCGGCACCACGTTGCGTGAGTTGGGGAAGATATTCGCCATGCCCACCGTGGCCCGCCCTTCGGCGCCCTGCTCCAAGCCCAGCCCGTTGACGGCCTCGACCACCCGGGCAAAACCGAGCAAGGCATCCAGGCGATGATCCATGGGCGTAGTGCCGGCGTGGGCACTGCGGCCGCTCAGTTCCACTTCGTACCAGCGCTGGCCCTGAGCGCCAGTGACCACGCCGATGGTAATGCCCTGTGCCTCTAGAATCGGGCCTTGTTCGATGTGCAGTTCAAACGCGGCGTGGATCGCTTGGCCACCCACCGGTTCGGTGCCTGCGTAGCCGATTTGCTGCAGCGCCTGGCCAATGGTCACGCCGGCTTTGTCTTCACGGGACAGCCCGTACGCCAGGTCAAACACGCCCGCGTAAACGCCCGACGAAATCATCGCCGGCGCAAAGCGTGAACCTTCCTCGTTGGTCCAGTTGACCACTTCGATGGGCCTGTCGGTTTCAATGCCCAGGTCGTTCAGGGTGCGCAGCACTTCCACGCCCGCAAGCACACCGTAGATGCCATCGTACTTGCCGCCAAAGGGCTGGGAGTCGCCGTGGGAGCCGGTCATCACCGGGGCCAAATCGTCGAAGCGCCCCGCGCGACGGGCGAAGATATTGCCCATGGCATCCACGCGAATGCTGCAACCGGCCGCCTCACACCACTGCACGAACAGGTCGCGGCCACGGCGGTCTTCGTCGGTCAGCGCCAGGCGCGAGACGCCGCCTTTTTCGGTGGCGCCGATCTGCGCCATTTCCATCAGCGAAGCCCACAGGCGTTCGCCGTTCACACGCGCCAGCTTACTCATGGGGTTTGGCCCGATAGCGGAAGTCACAACGATGATCGCCGCCCATGATGGTCTGGGTGCGGGTCAACTGGATGTCTGGGTTGTAGCCGACGATAAACAGCTCGTCACGGTTGCACGACAGCAGGTGGCCGATCTCGCCCAGGCCCATCTCGTGGTACATCTCGGCGTAGCGGCAGCGCTTGACGTCGTAGTCGTAGTGCTCGGCGTCACTGGCGATGATCTCGACCTTCAGCGCGTCGTCCTTCTCCCACAGCACTTGCAGCTCGACGAAACTCTTGAGGTCGGCGCCCTGCTCTTCCAGCGACGCAAAATGCTTGCCGGCCTGGATCGCGGCATTGCCCACGGCTTCACCGATCACAGCAGCAGCAAAGTCCTTGCCCTGTTCGCGCTTGAGGATCTCGTAGATCGGCTTGATGATTTCGGCCTCGATGCGCCGCCGGGCGAGGATGCCCAGTTCACCTTCCAGTTTGCTCATGACTGCTCTCCATTAGCCCTTGTAGGAGCGAGCTTGCTCGCGAAAAATGTACAACCGACGCTGGCATGCGCCTGAAATACTTTCGCGAGCAAGCTCGCTCCTACAAAGGATCGGGTTTTATTGACCGCCCGCCACGCTCACCGGCTGCCATTGATTGGCCTTGACCTGGTAAACGGTGAACGACGGTTTCTTCAAGTTGCCTTCACCGTCAAAGGCGATGGTGCCGGTCACGCCCTCATAGCTAATGGCGCGCAGCACCGGCAGGTATTTCTGCGGGTCCACCGAATCTGCTTTCTCGATAGCCGCCACCAGCACGCCTACACCGTCGTAGGCGAACGGCGCGTGCAGCTCGATATTGGTTTTATAGCGGTCCTTGTAAGCCTGTTCGAACGCCTTGCCGCCCGGCATCTGCGCAATCGCCAGGCCCGGTTCCAGGGCGATCACGCCCTCGCCTTCGTTCTGTGCCAACTGCAGGAAGGTCTGGCTGACGAAACCACCGGCGCCCATCAATGGCGCCTTGATCCCCAACTGCTTGATGCGACGGGCCAACGGCGCGGCCTGGGCATCGACGCCGCCGAAGAAGATCAGGTCCGGGTTCTGGCTGCGGATATTGGTCAGTACGGCGCTGAAGTCGATAGTCTTGTCATCCACGTATTCGCGGGACACCACCTTGGCGCCTCCGGCTTCGATGGACTTGACGAACTGGTCCGCCAGGCCCTGGCCGAACGCGGTGCGGTCGTCGATCACGGCGATACGCTGGGCTTTCAGGGTTTTCAAGGCGTAGTCGCCTGCTACCTGACCGCCATCATCGTCGTGGCCCATGATGCGAAAACTGGTGTCGAACCCTTGCTGGGTGTAGGCGTGACCGGTAGCCACCGGCGCCACCTGGGCGATGCCCGCGTCATGGTAAACCCGCGCCGCCGGGATGCTGGTGCCGGTGTTCCAGTGGCCGACCACGCCCACCACGCCTTCATCCACCAGGCGCTGGGCCACGGTGACGGCGGTGCGTGGGTCGGACTGGTCGTCTTCGGACACTAGCTTGAAGGTCACGGCTTCACCGTTGATTTTCGGGTGCTTGGCGTTGGCCTGGTCGATGGCCAGTTGCGCGCCGTTTTCCAGGTCCTTGCCGATCCTGGCCGACGGGCCGGTAAGCGGACCGGCGAGACCGATCAACACAGTCTGGTCGGCCTGGGCCACGGCGCTGGCCAGGCTACTCAGGGCCAGGCCGATCAATGCGGTTTTCTTCAACGTGTTCATGGATTATTCCTGCTAAGTGTCGGGCGGGTCGGAACACGCCGGGCGTCCGGTAGCGTCATGGTTTTATTCACCGAGGTAGGCACTGCGCACCTCGGGGTGTTCAAGCAAAGCCTGGGAGGGACCGGTCAAGGTGATGCGCCCGGTGTCCATCACGTAGGCACGATCGGTGACTTGCAGCGCCAGCCGTGCGTTCTGTTCCACCAGCAACAGGGTCATGCCCTGGCGACAGACGTCGTCGATCACCTGGAAAATCTTCTCGACCATGATCGGCGCCAGGCCCATGGACGGCTCATCCAGGATCAACAAGCGCGGGCGTGACAACAGCGCACGGGCCAGGGCGAGCATCTGTTGCTCGCCACCGGACAACAGGCCGGCGGACTGATGCAGGCGTTCTTCCAGGCGCGGGAAGTGTTCGAACAACTGGCGCATTTCGCGCTGCACTTGCGCGTTATCGCGACGCAGAAAGGCACCAGCCTGCAGGTTTTCCAACACGCTCATGCGCGCGAAAATCCCGCGGCCCTCGGGGACCATGGCGATGCCTTGGCGCAGCAGGTGTTCCGGGGCCTGGCCGAGAACCGATTGCCCGGCAAAACGGATCGAACCCTTGGCCGCCGGCAGCAAACCGGTCAAGGCCTTGAGGCTGGAGGACTTGCCTGCGCCATTGGCGCCGATCAGCGTGACGCGCTCGCCTTCAGCGATATGCAGGTCCAGGGATTTGACGGCTTCGATGGCGCCGTAGCGCACCTGCAAACCTTCGACATTCAACAAGGCTTCAGACATGCGCACTGGCTCCCAGATAGGCCTGGATCACCGCCGGATGCTGACGCACTTCGGCCGGCGGGCCGACGGCGATGACCTGGCCGTAGTCGAGCACGCTGATGCGGTCGCATACGCCCATCACCAACTTGACGTCGTGTTCGATCAGCAACAGCGTGTGGCCGTCGTCGCGGATCTTTTCCAGCAGGCCGCGCAATTGCACTTTCTCGCTGGCGTTCATGCCCGCCGCCGGTTCATCCAGGGCCAACAGGCGTGGCTCGGTGGCCAACGCGCGGGCGATTTCCAGGCGGCGTTGATGGCCGTAGCTGAGGCTGTCGGCGCGGTAATTGGCAAAGCCGGCCAGGCCTACATACGCCAACAAACGGTGGGCATGGGCGCGGGTCTGTGCCTCTTCTTCCTGCGCGCGGCGGTGACGACTCAAGGCCGCCCACACGCCGCTGCGGGTGCGCACATGGCGCCCGACCATAACGTTTTCCAGGGCGCTCATCGCATTGAACAGGCGGATGTTCTGGAACGTGCGGGCAATACCGGCTTCGGCCACCTGATGCACGCTGGTGGGCTGGTAGTCACGGCCATCGAGCTGGAAGCGCCCGGAATCCGGGGTATACAAGCCGGTCATCACATTAAAGAACGTGGTCTTGCCCGCGCCGTTCGGGCCGATCAACCCGTAGATCTCACCGGGCTGGATGCTCAGGCTTACATCGGTCAGCGCCGCGACGCCGCCGAAGTGCTTGTTGACCTGGTCTATCTGCAACAGCGGTGCGTTCATCGTGCCACTCCTTTGGGCCACAGCCCGGCCGGTCGATAGAGCATCGCCAGGATCAGCGCCAGGCCGTAGAACAACTGGCGGATGATTTCCGGGTCCACCAGCACCTGGCCGAACAGCGCCTGTTGCAGTGGGCCCATGCTCGCGCGCAAGGCTTCGGGCAAGGCCGCCAGTAGCACGCAGCCGAGGATCACGCCGGGGATATGGCCCATGCCACCCAGCACCACCATGGCCAACACGGCGATGGACTCGTTGAGGGTGAAGGACTCCGGCGAAACAAAGCCTTGGAACGACGCAAACAGCGCCCCGCTCACCCCACCAAACGCGGCACCAATGGCAAACGCCAACAGCTTGAGGCGCACCGTATTCACGCCCATGGCCTGCGCCGCTTCTTCGTCTTCACGGATCGCCACCCAGGCGCGGCCGATGCGCGAGCGCTCCAGGCGGATGCAGGCAAACAGGATCAGCACCACCAGCGCAGCAAACAGGTAGTAATAGAGGTAGACCGACGGCAGGCGCAGACCGAACAGCTCCTGGGTGCGACCGAGGTTCACGCCCAGCAGGCTGACCGGATCGACCTGGGCAATGCCTTTGGGCCCGTTGGTGATATTCACCGGGCGATCGAGGTTGCGCAGCAGGATGCGGATGATTTCGCCAAAGCCCAGGGTGACGATGGCCAGGTAATCGCCGCGCAGGCGCAGGGTCGGCGCGCCGAGCAGCACACCGCAACCGGCAGCCAGCAGCGCGCCCAACGGCAAAATCAGCCAGATCGAGGCGTGCATCCCCGCCGGTAACAGCGCGGCCAATGCCGGGAACTGTTGCAGCAGATGGGGTGACGAGAGCAATGCTGCCAAGTAGGCACCCACCGCGTAAAACGCGATGAAGCCCATGTCCAGCAGCCCGGCGTAACCGACCACGATGTTCAGGCCGAGGGCGAGCATGATGTACAGCAGGGCAAAGTCCAGGGTGCGCACCCAGGTGTTGCCGCCGGCATGCCCGACGATCCAAGGCGCCAATACCAGGGCCACAGCGAACAGCAGCAAGCCGAGACTCGCACGCTTGATGGGAGACAGAGACTTGATCATGCGCGGGTCGCCAAACGTTCGCCCAACAACCCCGAAGGACGGAACACCAGCACCGCGATCAACACGATGAAGGCGAACACATCCTGGTAATTACTACCGAACACGCCATTGGTGGCCGCGCCCAGGTAACCGGTACCCAAGGCTTCGATCAACCCCAGCAGCAGGCCACCAAGCATGGCGCCCTTGAGGTTGCCGATACCGCCCAGCACCGCGGCGGTGAAGGCTTTGATGCCGGGCAAAAAGCCCATATAGAAATGCGCACTGCCGTAGTTGCTGGCCATCATGATCCCGGCGAGTGCCGCCAGGGCGCCGCCGATGGCGAAGGTGATGAGAATAATCCGATTCGGGCTGATGCCCATCAGGCTGGCGACCTGGGGGTTTTCCGCCACGGCACGCATGGCGCGGCCGAAGCGCGTGCGCTCCACCAGCACCAGCAGCGCGATCATCACCGAGAGCGCGATAGCGATAGTAGTCAGCGCCGTGACGTTGGTAATCGCCGGGTGCGCCGAGGCACCGGCCAACACTTCAATCGGCGCCAGTGGCAGCAGTTGCGGGAACATCTGTGGGTTGCGGGTCCACACCAGCATGGCGATGGTTTGCAGCAGCAGCGACACGCCGATCCCGCTGATCAACGGCGCCAGGCGCGGCGCATGGCGCAGGCGGCGATAGGCAACGCGCTCGATCACCACCGCAAGCACCGCGCAAAACGCCATGGCAACGACGGTGGCACACAGCAACACCAGCACCGGCGGCAGTTCTGGAAAGCTCGCCTGCAACAGGCGAATCATCGACAAGCCGACCAACGCGCCAATCATCAACACGTCGCCATGGGCAAAGTTGATGATGCGCAAAATGCCATAGACCATGGTGTAACCCAGGGCCACCAGCGCGTAGAGACTGCCCGTCATCAGACCGTTGAGCAGTTGTTGGAGAAACCCATCCATCAGGACCAGAGACCTCAGTGCGTACAAGGGCGGCACACTAAGCATCTATTCTGTTTTTATCAAATATCAGAAAGTCATATGCATATACCAAACGAACAACAGGCTGTTTATGCCAAAAATACGGCATTTATGGCTCTTTATTCAGGTTGAAAGTTAGTATTTAATTCAATACATGAATAAATCAGAACAGTTAGCCAACGACCCTCCCCTGCGTGCCGTGCGCACCTTCGAAGCGTTCGCGCGCCATGGCGGCGTGAATGCCGCCGCGCGCGAACTGGACGTGTCCGCCTCGGCCATCAGCCATCAATTGCACTTGCTGGAAGATTTCCTGCAACAGCCGCTGACCTTGCGTCAGGGCCGCAACCTGGTACTCACCGATGAAGGCCGCGAGTATTACCGCGCGATTCGTTCGGCCTTCGCCGTACTGCGCAGCGCCACCGAGCACGTGCGCGAAAAAAGCGCTACGCGCCAGGTGACCATCAGCCTGATCCCGCTATTTGGCATCAACCTGTTCATCCCGCGCCTGGCGGATTTTCTGAAGGGCCACCCGGCGCTGGACATCAACGTGACCTACGCCAACCACCGCAGTTACCCCAGCGATGCGGCCGACCTGTCGATCCGCTTCGGCACCGGGCATTGGCCGGGTTATCACAGTGAGCCGCTGATCTCCGGCGCGGTGACGCCCTATTGCAGCCGCGATTTCCTGGCGCAACACGGCCCCATCGATTCACCCGAGGCGCTGAGCCAGTTGCCACTGCTGCACGACGAAGAACGCGGCACCTGGGGCCAATGGTTCGAAGCGGCCGATGTCGACACCACAGCACTGAATGGGTTGTTGCTGGAAGATGGCCAACTGGCGCTCACCGCAACTCTCACCGGCCTCGGCTGCGCCTTGCTGCGCGAGCCGCTGGTGGCTCCATTGGTGGCCAGTGGCGAGTTGGTAAAGTTGTTTGAACGGGAGGTCAATGATGGCCGCCAGTACTACCTGTGCCGGCGGGCCAACAGTGAATTGTCGAGCGAAGGGAATGACTTGTATGACTGGATCAAGCGCAGTCTGATCGCCGTTTAACCCAACCTACTGTAGGAGCGAGCTTGCTCGCGAAGAACCCAAGAGCGCCGCGTCAAACCTGATGCGCTGCGCTATCGTTAACGACCTTCGCGAGCAAGCTCGCTCCTACAGAAAGCGATTTTAGCTGCCATTGCCGCCATGGGCTTCTTCGAAGAAGTAGTCCTTCCAACTGGCCGCCTTGTTTTTCAGCACACCGAGTGCCTGCAATTTTTCGGCGTAGATGTAAGTGCGCTGCGGCACGATGGTGAAATCGATTTCCGGGTCCTGGACGATTTTTTCTACCAGGTCCAACGGCAACTTCGATTGCTCTACGCGAATATACGCCTTGGCTGCAGCCGGTTTGTCGGCCTTGATGATCTTCTCGGCCTCGGCCAGCGCGTCATAGAACGCCTTGTAGGTCTTGGGATTTTCGTCGTGGAATTTCTGCGTGGTGTAAAGCACGTTGAACGTCGCCTGGCCGCCCAGGATGTCGTAGGAACTGAGCACCTTGTGCACGTTGGGATTCAACAGTTCCTGGTACTGGAACGGCGGGCTGGAAAAGTGCGAACTGATCTCCGAACCGCCGGCAATCAGCGCGGCGGTCGCGTCGGGGTGGGCCAGGCTGATGGAGATGTCGTCGAACTTCTTGTAGTTGGCATCGCCGAACTGCTTGGCGGTCTCGATCTGCAGGGTGCGCGACTGGAACCCGACGCCGGCGGCGGGCACGGCGATGCGGTCTTTCTCGGTGAAGTCCTTGAGAGTCTTCACGTTTGGGTTGTTGGTCAGCAGGTAGTTGGGCATCGAGCCGAGAGAGGCAATGGCCTTGACGTTCTGCTTGCCCTGGGTACGGTCCCACAGGGTGAGCATCGGCGGTACGCCGGCCGAGACCACGTCCAAGGCGCCGGCCAGCAGCGACTCGTTCATCGCGGTGGCGCCGGAAATGCTGTTCCACTCCACCTGGATGTCCAGGCCCTGTTCCTTGCCGTGCTTTTCGATCAGGTGCTGGTCGCGCACCACATCGAGGATCAGGTAGCCGATACCGAACTGCTGGGCAATGCTGATCTTGCCTTCGGCCTGGGCGCCGATACTGATCAAGGCTGTCGCAGCAGCCAGCAGGGTCAGGGAAGAACGCTTGAACGTCATAGGAATCTGCCGGGTTTTTAAGAAGGTGATGGAGCCTAGCGGCGATTTTTAAGACTGGAAAAGAATATCGGGATCTATTGTTATGCAAATAACCCACAAACAGGCGCTCGGCTGGTATTGTGCCGCGCTTTGAAAACCTGCCGCACACTGCGAGGAAATGGACGTTGAACACTGACGAAAAAATGACTGGGGACCTGTTCGAGGTGGATAAGCGCCTGTCACTCAAACCCGTGGTGGACTTCAACGCCTACTTGCGCAGCGCCTTCGGCGAAGGCCCGTGCAGCTGTATCCGCTGCACGGCCAGCCAAGGTGATGAAACCGGCTATGAGTTCCAGCACACCTTCACCTTTGACGGCAAACTCACCCACCGCCGCTTCGCGTCCACGGCAGGCAGCGATGTACTGCAAGCGTTGAAGAAAGCCTGGTTGTCGTACACCAAGGCCGAGCTGCCGTTGAGCGGCGTGCTGGCGCAGGACACGGTGAAGGAGTTTGTCGAACCGCAACTGCACAAACGCCTGGCACCACTGTTTTTGGCCAGTGGGTTGGTCAAGGAGGTAGAGGGGGTGTTGCAGGTTCAGCCGCAGGCGGCGTGATCAGTAACCCACACCCCGCACACCACCGGAAGCCCGGATCGATTCGCCGGTCACCCAATGAGCCTCATCGGAGGCGAGGAACACAGCTACCGGCGCGATATCTTCCGGCTCACCAAAGCGTCCAAGGGGCGTACCGGCGATCAGCGACTGGCCAAATTCGCCGGCAAAATTGCCATCGGTGGCCGGCGTGTTGGTATGGCCCGGCAGGATCGAGTTGACCCGGATCCCTTTCGGCCCCAGCTCACGCGCCAGGGCGAAGGTCAGCGTGTCCACCGCGCCCTTGGTGGCCGAGTACACGCTGGAGGCCAGGTAGGGGTCGGTGCTGAGGATCGAGCTGATGTTGATGATGCTACCGCCCTGCCCCAGCAGCTTCACCGCTTCGCGCGCCGCCAGCAGATAACCCAGCACGTTGAGGTTGAACTGTTTGTGAAAGGCCTCTTCGGTCAGGTCTTCAATCATCTGGAACACCGCGACGCCTGCGTTGTTGACCAGGATATCCAGCCTGCCGAATTGCTCACCGACCGTTGCGAACAGCCGCGTAACGTCGGTGCCCACACTCATGTCCGCCTGCACACTGATCGCTTTGCCACCGTGCTGCTGGATATACGCAACCACTGCGTCGGCGTCGGTTTGACTGGTGGCGTAATTGACCACCACGGTCGCGCCGGCTGCCGCCAAGCCTTTTGCGATCCCTGCGCCGATGCCTTTCGAGGCACCGGTGACCACTGCAATTTTTCCGTCGAGCTTCATGATTCTGGTCTTCCCAAGTTGAGTGATGTCGCTTGCCACCAGTATTCGGTCCGCCATAGGAATGCCGGTTGCCGGTTCTTCTCCCATGCTTGCCTATTCTTCTCAGCCGGCTTGCTTTGCCCGTCGACCTGGCTCAAGGTCGCTGCATGAACGACGACCTGGATGAACTGCGCCGCCTTGTGATGCGCGCCGATAACAAGTGGACCGATACGGGCCTGCCGCGTGTGGCGATGGTGCGCGCCGAAGCGTGCGCGGATCAGGTGTATCAGCCGATGCTGCACCTGGTGCTGCAAGGTTCGAAGACCCTCTCCATCGGCGATCAGGTCGCGACCTACGGGCCGGCCAGCTATTTCGTGGTGCCGGTGGAGGTGCCGGCTACCGGCCAGGTCCACCCCTCGACACCCGCCTTGCCCTACCTGGCGCTCAGCCTGACCCTGGAACCCTCGATGATTGCTGCCGTGCTGGCAGACGAGCGTCAACCCGCCGAACGCCCGCGCACGCAACGGTTCGCGGCGGTGCAGGCGTCGGAGGAAATGCTGGATGCATGGCTGCGCATGCTGCGGTTGATGGATCGCCCCAACGAGGCCGCCGTACTGGCGCCACTGATCGAGCGGGAAATCCTGTTTCGGGTCCTTCAGGGTCCGCTGCGCGAAACCCTGGTGGACATGGCGCGCCCCGATGGTCGCCTGGCGCAGATCCGCCGCGCCACCGAGTGGATCCGCCAGCACTACACCGAACCTTTTCGCGTAGAGCCACTGGCGGCCATGACGGACATGAGCGTGGCGGCGTTCTACCGGCATTTCAAAGCCATCACCGCGATGACGCCAATTCAATACCAGAAACGCCTGCGCCTGTTGCGGGCGCGCTGGTTGCTGCTGTTCGACACTCTGGATGCAGCGTCCATCGCCTTCACCGTGGGTTATGAAAGCGCCTCGCAGTTCAGCCGCGAATATGCGCGGCTGTTTGGTTTGCCACCGGTGAAAGACGCAGCCCGGTTCAAGGTGCCGGGTTAAACGCCGGACAACACGCTGATGTCACCGGAACGCCAGACGTTATCCACCGTCACCCGCCGAATCAGCCAGACGCTGGCCTCCCTGACCAACTCAACGTCATAACGGTTCTTCATCAAGTAGTGCCGCGACGGATCGCTTTGCGGCACATGTTGCGCCTCCACCAGCGCGTCCAGGCGGGCGCTGTCGCCGTCCAGCGTCACGCGCGCGTTGCTCACGGAGTGCGTGGTGTCGAGCTGGCTGAGCGCGCCCGACAGCGCGGCGACGATGGTGTCGCGGCCTTCCAGCACGGGGTATTCAAAGCCGGCCTTGGCGGCAGCCGGACGAAAATCCGACACGGCGTATTGAGTGAAGGCCGAAGCAAGCAGGGCCTGATCCCTCTGGTCGATGCCCGCTGCGAAGCGATGCAGGGTGTCGATCACCGCGAACGTGTCGGCGGTGGTTTGAAACTCAGTCGAGGTCATGGGGTAATTCCTGTGGCGATTAGTAATCGATGATCTGGGTGCCGGCAATCGTCTGGGCAAAGCCCACGCCGAACAGTTTGGCCGGGGTTTCGAAACCGGCCCGGCGTTCGCCGCCGAGTACACGGCGTGCCGCCTCCACGGCGGCCAGCGGGGTGTAGCTGTAGCCGTTGATGGTCTCGATCACCGAGCGTGCCACCGTGCCATCGATGCCGATGACTTCGGCCACGGCGCGCGCGCGATGGGCGTCACGTTGGGCCTGAGTAGGACCATCGGGCAGCAGCGACAGGTCGCCCTCAGGGAAGGCTTCACCGGTGATGTGCACGAACATCGCGATCGTCGGGACGGCGCTGGAGTGCCAGGCGGTCACCAGGTCGCCAAACGACAACGGCGCGCACAGTGCCGGTCCGTCGCCAAAGTCCAGGTACTGAGGCTGGGCGTCTGGTGTGGCGACCAGTTCACCCTCGATGCGCGCCATCACGCCGGCACCGAGGATCTCGCTGACACTCATGGCCGAACCACGCGACATCGCGCCGGGCACCTGCAGGGCGATTTTTATCGACTGCGGCTGCTGCACACGGCTGGCGACATGCATGGCCAGGCAGTCGGTGGGCACCACGTCCCAGCCCACGCCGGGCAGCAACATCACATCCGCTTCGGCGCCGAGTCGTTCGGCAAGGCGGTACACGTTGATTTCGGCGGTGATGTCCAGGTAGTCGGTGCCATTGGCAATACAAGCGCGCATCAGCGCTGCGGCGGTCTGGGCGAACGGCCCGGCAAAGTTGAGCAGCACGTCGATGCCTTCCAACTGGGCGGTATCCGCCGTGAACACGCGGTAAGGCGCGTCCAACTCAACCGCCAGGGAGGCCAGGCGTTCGGCGTTGCGACCGGCCAATACCAGGTTGAGTCCAAGGTGTTTCGCGTGGTGCGCCGCCATGCGTCCGGTGTAGCCCGTGGCGCCGTAGATCATCAGGGTTTTCATGGGGTGTGCTGCCAGTTCTTGTAGACGAATTCGAGGCTGTAGCCGTCCGGGTCCAGCACGTTGGCCGCGTAGTAGTTGGGGTCGTAGTGCAGACGTGCGCCCGGTGCGCCGTTGTCGGTGGCGCCGTTGGCCAGGGCGGCGGCGTAGGCGTTATCCACCTCGGCGCGGTTATTGGCGACGAAGCCCACATGCACCGCTCGCCCTTCCACCACGCCTTCGCGCAGCCAGAAGAACATCCGGCCATTGGCGCCAAAGCCCTTCAGGTCCGGGTGGCCGGGCGGGCCGTCCTTGCCGTCGTAGTCGTGCCGCGCGGTGATGCCGAGCGGCGTCAGGGTGGCTTCGTAGAAGCGGATCGAGCGTTGGATATCGCTCACCGAGATAAACAGATGATCGAGCATGATGGAGCCTCCTGATTCAGATGATGTAGCCGCCCGCGACCTCGACGGTCTGAGCATTGATCCAGCGGCCTTCTTCCGACAGCAACAAGGCGATAACCCGTGCCACATCTTCCGGTTCGCCTACACGGCCGAGGGCGGTTTGCCCGGCCAGCAGCGCTTCGAATTCATCATTCAAGCCGCCGCCCAGTTCGGTGCGAATGGCGCCGGGGGACACGGCGTTGGCGCGGATACGCCGTTCACCGAATTCCTTGGCCATGTAGCGCGTGAGCACATCCAGACCACCCTTGAATGTGGCGTAAGGCGCGACACCCGCCGTCGCGACGCGAGTGGTGGCGCTGGTAAGGTTGACGATGCTGGCGTGTTCTTCCAGCAGCGGCAGCAGGATTTGGGTCAGGAAAAACGGCCCCTTGAGGTGCACATTGAACAGGCCGTCGAACTGCGCCTCGGTCACCGACTCAAGGGGGTTGAACAGGCCGTAGCCGGCGTTGTTCACCAACCCACTCAAGGTGCTTGCGCCCCAGGTGGTGTGCAGGGCGTGCGTCACCGCCTCACGGAAGGCAGGGAATGTGCTGACAGCCGCAACGTCCAATTCCAGCGCAACAGCTTTCCCGCCGCTGGCCTCGATACGCTGGACCACCGCCCGTGCCGCATCCGGGTTGCGCTTGTACGTCAGGATCACCCCATGCCCCTGACGTGCACACAATTCGGCGGTACTGGCACCGATCCCACGGCTGCCTCCGGTAATCACGATAACGCCCATGGCCTGCTCCACTGCTGAAAAGTTGAGTGCCCACAGTAGTCATCGCCCTACTCTCCGACGCAGCCGTTCCTACTCAAATCCTGCCTGTTTCTGCTTTTTGCTTGCGCAAGGCTCCATGCCAGGCACAGCATGGCCACCATGAATACTCAATTGATCGAACTGCGCGCCTTGGCCGCAAACGCCGAAAACCGCCGCACCGAGACCGGCATCCCCCGCGTGGCGATGGTCCAGGGAGCGATTCCCGAGCATATGCTCGCGGCGGTGTATGACCCGATGATCAACCTGATCCTGCAGGGCAGTAAGTGCATGACCGTGGGCGACCGCACGCTGCATTACGACCCGGCGACGTATTTTGTGATGTCCATCGAGTTGCCCGCAGTCGGCGTGGTGAACCCGGCGATCACGGGCGAACCCTACCTGGCGGTGAGCCTGACGCTTGATCCGACCGTGCTGACCACCCTGCTCAATGACCTGCCGGCACCCAACAGGCGTTGCGAACAGGAAGCCGGTTTCTCCGTGGCGGCCGTCACGCCTGCCTTGATGGATGCCTGGGTGCGCATGTTGCGCCTGATGGGCGACCCGGTGGCGATTGCCGCCCTGGCGCCCGCGTACGAACGGGAAATCCTCTACCACGTGCTGCAAGGCCCCCACGGCTGGATGTTGCGCGAGATTGCCGCACCGGACACGGCCATGGCGCGGGTCAGCCGGGCGATCCAGTGGATCCGGCGCGACTATGCCGAGCCGATTCGTGTGGAGGCGTTGGC
This sequence comes from Pseudomonas sp. NS1(2017), assembly GCF_002269425.1. Classification (NCBI taxonomy): domain Bacteria; kingdom Pseudomonadati; phylum Pseudomonadota; class Gammaproteobacteria; order Pseudomonadales; family Pseudomonadaceae; genus Pseudomonas; species Pseudomonas sp. NS1(2017). The sequence goes on along the minus strand of NZ_CP022960.1, from coordinate 3,922,643 downwards.
GCAGAAGGCCGCGATGAGCGTTTCGGCATTTCACCGGCACTTCAAGGCGGTGACCAACCTGAGCCCGTTGCAATACCAGAAACGTGTGCGGCTGTTGCAGGCGCGCACGTTGATGGTGGCCAGTGCCAGCAGCGTGACCAGTGCGGCCTTTGAGGTGGGGTATGAAAGCGCGACCCAGTTCAGCCGGGATTATGCGCGGGTATTCGGGTTGCCGCCGGCGAGGGATACGGCGCGGATTCTGGGGGATGCCAGGCGTCGCGAAGGATAAATCAGGGATATTCCTGACGGGCATGCAGGACGTTGACGATCTCTATCCGTTCAGCCGTCACTCGATAGACCAACACATAATTAGGGTGCACCACGACTTCGCGGGTACCCGGTATTCGACCATTGGGATAGAGGTAAGGATGTTCAGTCAACGGTAAAGGCGCGCTCTCAAGGCGATTCTTGAGACGTCTTGCAGCGCTTGGGTTTTCTGCGGCAATGAAGGTAACGATATCAATCAGGTCGGCAATGGCTTCATCAAGCCAAACAACCCCCAGCATCAGGCCTTAGCCCTTTGTTTGCGCTCCGCTTCCAGAATGATTGCCTCAGCCCGCGCCATCACTTCGTCATGAGGTACGCCGGGGCCAGGATTGGCCAAGCTTTTTTCGACTTTTGCCCGGAACCAGAGATCATGGCGACTCGCCTGCTCCTCGGTCTCAAACTCAGAAACGATAGGGGAAAGTGGAACACCCATCAGAGAATCTCCTGTATGAATACGCAGCAGTCTAGTCGCAACTTGCTGCACTGTCTTGGACCTCCTGATGAAATGCAGCCCAACCAGCGAACGAAAAAAACGGCACGCAAGCGTGCCGTTCTTCTTTTCCCTCACTGAACGCAATTACTTACGCGCAGCCTCCCACTGTTTGAGCAAGTCGCCATAAGCCACGGTCTCGCCTTTCGGCTTCTCGTTGGCCAGTTTCGGTTTCGGCGCGCCCGGCTGGTCGAACCAGTATTGCGCGTCACGCTCTGGGTTCATTTTCGGGCCGCACACCGGTTGCACCTTGGAGCGTTCCAGGCGCGTCATGATCGCGTCCTGTTCCTTGGCCAGGTTGTCCAGCGCCTGCTGCGGGGTTTTCTCGCCGCTGGCGGCCGCCGCGATGTTGCTCCACCACAGTTGTGCCAGGCGTGGATAGTCCGGCACGTTGGTGCCGGTCGGCGACCATTCGGTGCGGGCCGGGCTGCGATAGAACTCGACCAGGCCACCCAGTTTCGGCGCCATGTCGGTCATGGCCTGGGAGTTGATGTCGGACTCACGAATCGGCGTCAGGCCGACGATGGTTTTCTTCAGCGAGACGGTTTTTGAGGTCACGAACTGCGCGTAGAGCCAGGCCGCGAGTTTCTGCTTCTCAGGCGTCGACTTGAGGAAGGTCCAGGACCCTACGTCCTGATAGCCCTTCTTCATGCCCTTCTCCCAGTACGGTCCTACCGGCGACGGCGCCATGCGCCACTTCGGCGTGCCGTCGGCATTCACCACCGGCAAGCCCGGTTTGACCATGTCGGCGGTAAACGCGGTGTACCAGAAGATCTGCTGGGCGATGTTGCCCTGGGACGGCACCGGGCCGGATTCGGAGAAGGTCATGCCCGCCGCTTCCGGTGGCGCGTAGGCTTTCATCCAGTCCACGTATTTCTGGGTGGCATACACGGCGGCCGGGCCGTTGGTGTCGCCGCCACGGGTGACGCTGGAGCCGACCGGGTGGCAGTCCTCCACGCGAATGCCCCACTCGTCCACCGGCAAGCCGTTGGGCAAGCCCTTGTCGCCGCCACCGGCCATGGAGAACCAGGCATCGGTGAAGCGCCAGCCCAGGGACGGGTCTTTCTTGCCGTAGTCCATGTGCCCATACACGCGCTTGCCGTCGATTTCCTTGACGTCTTCACTGAAGAATTTGGCGATGTCTTCATAGGCCGACCAGTTCACCGGCACGCCGAGGTCATAGCCGTATTTTTCCTTGAACTTGGCTTTCAGGTCCGCGCGCTCAAACCAGTCGGCGCGGAACCAGTACAGGTTGGCGAACTGTTGGTCGGGCAGTTGGTAGATCTTGCCGTCCGGCGCGGTGGTGAATGAGAGGCCGATGAAGTCCTTCAGATCCAGGGTCGGCGAGGTGTAGTCCTTGCCCTCATTGGCCATCAGATCAGTGATGGATTCGGTCTTGCCGTAGCGAAAGTGCGTACCGATCAGGTCCGAGTCGTTGACCCAGCCGTCATAGATGTTCTTGTCGGACTGCATCTGGGTTTGCAGCTTCTCCACCACGTCGCCTTCCTGCAGCAGGTCGTGGGTCAGCTTGATCCCGGTGATTTCGCTGAAGGCCTTGGCCAGCACCTTGGACTCGTACTCGTGGGTGGTGAGGGTTTCCGACACCACGTTGATCTTCATCCCACGGAACGGTTCCGACGCCTTGATAAACCACTTGAGTTCCTCAAGCTGCTGTTCAGCCGTGAGGGTGGACGGTTTGAATTCGCTGCCGATCCATTTTTTTGCGGCATCTTCGTACGCATCGGCCCAGGCCGAAGCGCTCAAACCGCTGAGGGCCAGTACGGCGGCCAATGAAATGCTATGTCGCAGCTTATTGTTCTTATTCAACATAGAGACCTCCAGGTTAATTTCAAAAGGGACCTGCGAACACAACCACTGTAGGAGCGAGCTTGCTCGCGAAAAGCTCACAGACACCGCGGGCTACCTGGAGCGCTGCGTTATCGTTGACGATCTTCGCGAGCAAGCTCGCTCCTACAAGGTGTCGGGCCACTAGCCCCAACGCATCACACTCAACAGCCATACCAGGGAGAGCGCGGACGCCACCCAGATGCTCCAGTCGGTAGCGCCGATCACCAGCAAATGCAGGTAGGCGCTGCCGAGAAGACCGATAAACAAACGATCACCACGGGTGGTGCTGATCGGTAACAAACCGCGCCGAGGGATACTCGGCGAACGCAATTCCCAGGTGGTCATGCCCGCGAGGATCAGGGCTATGGCACCAAAGAACAGCGCAGTGGGGGTGGTCCAGGCCATCCATTCCATCATCGACTCCTCAGACCCGGCCCAGGGCAAAGCCCTTGGCCACGTGGTTGCGAACAAACCAGATCACCAGCATGCCGGGAAGGATAGTCAACACCCCCGCCGCCGCCAGCACGCCCCAATCGATACCCGACGCCGAGACCGTGCGCGTCATCACCGCCGCAATCGGCTTGGCGTTGACCGAGGTCAGGGTGCGCGCCAGCAGCAGTTCGACCCAGGAAAACATGAAGCAGAAAAACGCGGTCACACCGATGCCGGAGCCAATCAACGGGATAAAGATCTTCACGAAGAACTTGGGAAACGAGTAGCCGTCGATGTAGGCGGTTTCGTCGATTTCCTTGGGCACTCCGGACATGAAACCTTCCAGGATCCACACCGCCAACGGCACGTTAAACAGGCAATGGGCCAGGGCTACGGCTATATGGGTGTCAAACAGACCAATCGACGAATACAGCTGGAAGAACGGCAGCAGAAACACCGCCGGCGGCGCCATGCGGTTGGTCAGCAGCCAGAAGAACAGGTGCTTGTCACCCAGGAAACGGTAGCGCGAAAACGCATAGGCCGCCGGCAGCGCCACGCTCAGGGAGATCACCGTGTTCAGGCTTACGTAGTACAGCGAGTTGAGGTAACCGGTATACCAGCTCGGGTCGGTGAAGATCACCTTGTAGTTGGCCAAGGTAAAATCCTGCGGAAACAGCGTCAGCCCGCCGAGGATTTCGGTGTTGCTCTTGAAGGACATGTTCAGCAGCCAGTAGATCGGCACCAGCAGGAACAGGATGTAGATCAGCAGCGGAATAACCTTGCGCTTGCTCATGTTGGCGGCCTCAGCGGTTGGCGTCGGAGTGGGTCATGGCGGTGTAGAACAGCCAGGACACCAACAGGATGATCAGGAAGTACACCAGCGAGAAGGCGGCCGCCGGGCCCAGGTCGAATTGGCCTACGGCCATCTGGGTCAGCGTCTGACTCAGGAACGTGGTGGCGTTACCCGGCCCGCCGCCAGTGAGGACGAACGGCTCGGTGTAGATCATGAAGCTGTCCATGAAGCGCAGCATCACCGCGATCAGCAGCACGCTTTTCATCTTCGGCAACTGGATATGTCGGAACACCGCCCAAGGCGATGCCCGATCAATTCGCGCAGCCTGGTAGTACACGTCCGGAATCGCGCGTAGCCCGGAGTAGCAGAGCAGCGCCACCAGCGACGTCCAGTGCCATACGTCCATCACCAACACCGTGACCCAGGCGTCCATGGTGTTGGCGGCGTAGTTGTAGCTGATGCCGAGGGCGTTGAGGCTGTACCCCAGCAAACCGATATCGGCGCGCCCAAAAATCTGCCAGATCGTACCCACCACGTTCCACGGGATCAGCAGCGGAATGGCGAGGATGATCAGCACCAGCGACGACCAGCGGCCCTTGGTCGGCATGGTCAGGGCGATGGCGATGCCCAGGGGGATTTCGATCAGCAGCACGCAGGCCGAGTAGATGAACTGGCGCAGCAGCGAGTCATGCAAACGTGGGTCGAGCAGCACCTGCTTGTACCAATCGGCACCGACAAAGTAGCGGCTGGACTGGTCGAAGATGTCCTGCACCGAGTAGTTGACCACGGTCATCATCGGGATCACCGCACTGAATGCCACCAGCAGGAACACCGGCAACACCAGCCACCAGGCCTTGTTGTTCTGCACCTTGTTCATGGCTGCACCTCCAGCAGGTAATCGTCGGCATAGACCATCAGCCACTGCGCGGGAAAGCTGATGGAGGCCTGGCCTTCGGGCACCGGTTTGTCTTCGGCCAGGCGCACCTTGAGCAAGGCGCCATCCAGGTTGAGGGTAATGATCTTGTAGGTGCCAAGGTCTTCAAGGTGTGTGACATCGGCCTGCATCGCGTCGGGATTGTGCTCGTCCCACACGTGGATGAATTCCGGGCGGATGCCCACCTGTAATTTCTTGTAGTCGGTGTTGGCAATCCGTTGTTGCAGGGCTTCGGACAACGGTAGATGGGTGCCGGCAAAGCGCACCCCGCCCGCCTCGGCCTGCACCTCGATCAGATTCATCCCAGGGCTGCCGATGAAATAGCCGACAAAGGTGTGGCTAGGCCGTTCGAAAAGATCCCGGGGCGTGCCGAATTGCACAATCTGCCCGCCGTACATCACCGCGATCTTGTCGGCGAAGGTCGAGGCCTCCAACTGGTCGTGGGTGACGTAGACCATGGTGATGTTGAACTGCTCGTGGATTTGCTTGAGCTTGCGCCGCAGTTTCCACTTGAGGTGCGGGTCGATCACCGTCAGCGGTTCATCGAACAGGATTGCCGACACGTCGTCACGCACCAGGCCGCGACCCATGGAGACTTTCTGTTTTTCGTCTGCGGTGAGGTTGCGCGCTTTTTTGCTCAGCAGGTTTTGCAGGTCGAGGACCTCGGCAATTTCCTGCACCTTGCTGTGAATTTTCGCCTCGGCCATGCCCTGGTTACGCAGCGGGAACGCCAGGTTGTCGAACACCGTCATGGTGTCGTACACCACCGGGAACTGGAACACCTGGGCGATGTTGCGTTTTTCCGGGGTGAGGTCGTTGACCACTTTGGTGTCGAACAACACCTGGCCTTCGGACGGGCTGAGCAGGCCGGAGATGATATTGAGCAAGGTCGACTTGCCGCAGCCCGACGGCCCGAGTAAGGCGTAGGCCCCGCCCTGCTCCCACACGTGGTTCATTTCCCGGATGGCGTAGTCCTCCGGACCACTCGGCGTAGGGCTGTAGCTATGCGCCAGGTTCTGCAAATGGATCTCGGCCATCAGGCAACCCTCGCGACACGGCGTCCGGGGGCTTGGACCAAACGGCCCTGACCATCGAACACAAACAGTTTATGGGTGGGGATGTACACACGGATCGGTGCGTCGACGTCGTATTCGTGCACCCCCGGCAGGTGCAGCACCAGTAGGAAATGCTCGCTGCGCACATGCAGGAAGGTTTCCGAACCGCTGATCTCCGCGACTTCCACGGTGACCGCCAGCTCCAGGTCGTCATCGTTGCTCGGCACCAGGCTGATATGGCTGGGGCGTACGCCGAAACGGAACTCGCCTTCGCCAATGGGGCGCAGGTCGACGTTCAGCGGGAAGTGCACGAAATTGGCGAAGCTCACTTCGTTGCCGCTGATGCGACCTGGCATCAGATTGATCGGCGGCTCGGAAAACAGCTCGGCGGCCAGCACCGTCTGCGGCTGGTGATACACCTCGGCGGCCTTGCCGCTCTGGATCACCCGGCCTTCGTGCAGGATGGTGGTGGTGCCGCCGAGGGCCAGGGCTTCGTTGGGCTCGGTGGTGGCGTAGATGGCAATAGTGTGGCGCGCGGCGAACAGCTCGCGCATTTCCTGACGCAGTTCTTCGCGCAGTTTGTAGTCCAGGTTTACCAGCGGCTCGTCGAACAGGATCAGCTCGGCGTCCTTGACCAGCGCACGGGCCATGGCCGTGCGTTGCTGCTGGCCGCCGGAGAGTTCCAGCGGGTGACGCTGGAGGAATTTTTCGATGCGCAGCATTTTCGCGGTTTCCAGCACCTTGCTCTGGATCACCTCGTTGGACACACCGGCCTGGCGCAACGGCGAGGCGATGTTTTCGAACACGGTCATGGTCGGATAGTTGATGAACTGCTGGTACACCATCGACACGTTGCGCAGGCGCACCGGTTTTTGCGTGACGTCCACACCGTTCATCAGGATGCGACCGCTGTTGGGCTTGTCCAGGCCGGCCATCAGGCGCATCAGGCTGGTTTTGCCGGACAGGGTGCGGCCGAGCAAGACGTTGAAGGAACCGGCTTCGAAACGCAGGGTGGCGTCGTCGATCCAGGTCTGGCCTTCGACAACGCGGGAGACATTTTCCAGGGTCAATGACATGACACGACCTTTTTTATTATTGGAATGAATCTGGCCAGTTGTCAGAGCGAGTTTCGTGCCAAAACGGCAAGTGGTTGATGTGCAAGGAAATGGGGGAAGCGGGATGTTCAGGAGTGAACAATCCGGGTGAACAACTGAACAGGTCAGGGGGTTGACAATGAACAGTTATGAACAACACTGAACAAGATTTTGCATTTCTCTGTAGGAGCGAGCTTGCTCGCGAAGCACTCAAGGACACCGCGTAAAATCAGGATAGGCGCGTTATCGTTGAATATTTTCGCGAGCAAGCTCGCTCCTACAGCGGAAATCCCCCCCATAAAAACAATAAAAAGCAGAAGGTCGCCCATGGCCGAACCCTTGGCTCACGACACCCTTATCCAGGAATCCTGGCGCCGTTGCCGCGCCTTCGGCCTGGACCACCAGAGCACGCCCAGCTTCGACCAACTCCCCGCCGAGGGCATCAGCCAATTGCTGGAAAGCCAGCACTCGCTGGTGCAGACCACCCATCAGGAAGTGCTGCCCTATTACGAGAACATCCTCAGCAATTCCAATTGCCTGATCATGTTGGCCGACAATCAGGGCCAGGTGCTGACGAGTTGGGGCACCCAGCGTTTTATCGAGCCCAAGCTGGCGCGCGGTTTCAACCCTGGGGCCAGTTGGATGGAGCGCTCAAGCGGGACCAATGCCATCGGCACCGCGCTGGCGTGTGCCCAGGCCGTGCATATCGAGCACGATGAACACTTCCTCAAGGCCAACCGCTTCATGACCGGCTCGGCGGCGCCGATCTTCGATGCCCAGCGCGAGATCATCGCGGTGCTGGATGTGTCCAGCGACAGCTACCTGCCGCCCTCCCATACCCTGGGCATGGTCAAGATGATGAGCCAGACCGTGGAGAACCGGCTGATCCTCAACCTGTTTCGCGGTGAGCACTTCCAACTGACCTTCAACACCGGCCTGAGCAACCTCGACAGCCAGTGGGCCGGCCTATTGATTTTTGATGAGAGCGGCCAGGTGTTGTCGGCCAACCGGCGTGCCGACAACCTGCTGGGTATCAGCTTGTCGCGGGTGATGATCGACAGTTTGTTCAAGGTGTCATTGCTGGAGTTGTTGAACCAGCCGGAAGGGCTGCCCTTCTCCCTACAAGCCGCGGGACGCAACCGTTTCCAGTGCTTGCTCAGACGCCCCAAGCAGATGCCGGTGCAGGCACGCGTGTTCACCGAACCGACGCCACCGAAGCCGGCGCCGATTGGCCTCAAGACCTTGCATTTTGGCGATGTGCGCGTGGAAAAAGCCGTGCGCCAGGCCGAACGTTTATTGGAAAAGGACATTCCGCTGCTGATCCACGGCGAAACTGGCGTGGGCAAGGAAGTGTTCGTCAAAGCCCTGCACCAGGCCAGCTCGCGCAGCCAGAAGGCGTTTATCGCGGTGAACTGTGCGGCGATTCCGGCTGAGCTGGTGGAATCGGAGCTGTTCGGCTACGAAAAAGGCGCGTTCACTGGCGCCAACCAGAAAGGCAGCATCGGCCTGATCCGCAAGGCCGACAAGGGCACGCTGTTTCTCGATGAAATCGGCGATATGCCCCTGCCGACCCAGGCGCGTCTACTGCGGGTGCTACAGGAACGCTGCGTGCAGCCGGTGGGCAGCAGCGAGTTGTTTCCGGTGGACTTGCGCATCATCTCGGCCACCAACCGTGCGCTGCGGGATTTGGTGCAGGCCGGGCGTTTTCGTGAGGACTTGTACTACCGCATCGGCGGCCTGACCCTGGAACTGCCGCCGTTGCGCGAACGCACCGACAAGCAGGCACTGTTTCAGCAACTGTGGCAGCAGCACCGCGAGCCGACGCAATGGGCGGGCCTGAGCGCCGAAGTGCTGGCGCTGTTTGAGCGGCATCCGTGGCCGGGGAATCTTCGTCAGGTGAGCAGCGTGTTGCAGGTGGCGCTGGCCATGGCCGAAGAGCAACCGATCCGCGCAGAGCATCTGCCGGATGATTTTTTTGTCGACTTGAAGGTGGAGCCGCCGCTGCCCGCCAGTGAATACCTGGATGACAGCATCGATCTGAACCAGCGCTTGAAGGCCGCCGGCGGCAACATCTCCCACCTGGCGCGGGAGCTCGGGGTAAGCCGCAATACCCTGTACAAACGCCTGCGCCAGAACGAAAGCTAGCGCGGCTTGACCACCACCAACAGGTCGGTGAAGTACTCCACCTGGATCGGCAGGTTGTCCGCCAGTGACGACAGCGCCGCCGCCGTGTCATCCAGCTTGAACACGCCGGACACCCGCAGGTTCTGCAAGGCCTGGGGATCGAAGCGCAGCATGCCGTGGCGGTAGCTGGCGAGGGTTTGCAGCACCTCACTCAAGGGTTGGTCATTGACCTTGAGCAGGCCACGGGTCCAGGCGTCCGGGTCATTGTTGCCGATGGCTTGCGGCGCTTGGGCACGACCGTGGTCGAGAACCGAACGTTGGCCAGCCGTGACCTTGACCCCGTCACTCGTGTCGCCTTTGACCGCGACGGTGGACTCGATCACCGTGACCACCGTGGTGCCGTCCGCCGCACGCTTGACCAGATAACGCGTGCCCAATGCCGTGGCCGTGCCCTGGTCGGTTCGCACCACAAAAGGCCGTTGCGCATCCTTGGCCACGTCCACCCAGAGTTCGCCTTGCAGCAGTTCGATGACCCGTTGATGGCCGTCGAATTTCACGTCTACTGCCGAATTGCTGTTGAGCTGCAACTGGCTGCCGTCTTCGAGGGCAATCTGGCGGCGCTCGCCAACGCCGGTGCGCTGGTCGGCCATCCAGACCGGCAGGTGTTGCAGGCCCAGCCAGCCGCACAGGACTACGCCGAGCAAGCCCACCACTTGCGCACCGCGCGGACGTCGTGGGGCGAATGCGCGGTTCAGGGCCATGCGTGCGGGTTTGGCCGGCAGCGTATCGAGGCTGCCCCAGAGTGCGCCCATGCGTTCGATAGCCACGGCGTGACGCGGGTCGGCCGACCGCCAGGTGTTGAACGCCTGGCGGTCGGCTTCGGTGACGTTTTCGTCGTGCAGGCGGGTCAGCCACTGCGCCGCTTGCTGGATGATCTGTTCGGAACTCATGCCAGCGGGTCTGCCGGGTGCAGGCTGTGGTAGCAGTGCACCAGGGCACTGGATATGTAGTTTTTGACGGTGCTGGGTGACACGTCCAGACGTGTGGCGATTTCGCTGTAGGTCAGCCCATCGAGACGACTCAAGAGGAACGCTTCGCGCGCCTTGGCCGGCAATCCGGCAAGCATCTCAGCAATGCGTTCCAGGGCTTGCAGCGCCACATGAATAGCGGCCGGGTCGGGCATGCCGGCGTCTTCGCTCTGGATCACCAGAGCTTCCATGTAGGCTTTTTCGATGCGACGACGACGGGCGCCATCGATCAGCAACCGCCCGGCCGTGGTGGCCAGGAACGCGCGCGGCTCTTTGATCTGTTGGGGTTCGGCCAGCATCAAGACGCGAATGAAGGCGTCATGGGCAAGGTCAGCAGCATGTTGGGAACACCCGAGCTTCTTGCGCAGCCAGCCATGCAACCAACCGTGGTGCTCGCTGTACATCGCCGTAAGGGTCTGCTGCCGGACGGAGTCGCCCAGCGCGGCCGGAATGTCATGCATGCGCAAAAAGATCTCAAATGGGAATAGTTGCCAATTGCGCAGACAATGCCAGTAAAAAGGGGTTTGGGCAAGGGCTCAGCGCCAGCTCCAGGAGACGCCGGTGTAGATACCACGGCCATCCGCCGGGGTGGAACGCGCGACATCCAGGCCTTTATCGTCATACCCCGGTGTGACGGTATTGGCGTAACGCCGGTTGGTGAGGTTGCGCAGGTCGACCCAGGCTTGCCAATCCTGCTGGGGGGCGTCGTAGCCGAAGGTGGCGCCGAGAAGGGTGTAGGACGCGGCGTAGTAGGAGTTGGCGTAGTCCACCGACACTCTGGATGAATGCTCGGTGTTGAGGCTGGTGTAGAAACCGGTCGGATGGCTGTAGCGCACTTGCGCCTGATAGTAGTGCTTGGGGATGCCCGGCAAGGTGTTGTCGCCGAAACGGTCGTCATCACGGTAATGGAAGTCGCTGAAGGTGTAGGCCTGGCGCAGAGTGAGCTGGCCGTTGCGGCCGCCCTCCCACAACGGGCTCAGCAGGCTCAACTCCACGCCCTGGTGAATCGTCGGGCTGGCGTTGTTTTCAGCGACGATGGCGTTGCTGGTCGACGTCTGGGCCTGGGTTTCCACGGTGAGCAATTCGTGGCGTACTTCGGAGCGGTACAGCGCCAGGTCCCACTGGCCGAGCCATGCTTCACCACGGCCGCCGATTTCCAGGGTGGTGGCGGTCTGGTTGTTCAGGCTCACGCCTTCACGTGCCAAGCCTTTGGCCGGGCCACTCGCAAAGTATCTGTTCGAACCCCAGATCATCGACCACGCATGTGGCGGCTCGACCGAACGGCTCAGGTTGCCGTACACCTGCAGTTGCGGGGTGAAGTCATAACGCAAGCCGACACGCGGCGCATAGTCCCAGTCATGTTGACTGAGCGGCGCCTGCCCTTCTGGATAGGTGACTTGGGTCTCGCGACGCGTGTAGATCGCCGCCAGGCCGGTGGTCAGCCACAGGTCGGGGACCAGTTCGAGGTCGTTACCGACATGCAGCACGGTGTCGGAACCCAGGTAGCTGTAGTCACGGGTCTTGGTGCCGGGCACGTAGGTTGCCGTGTTGCCGGCCGGCGTGCGCACATACTCCGACGCGCCGTTATTGGGCATCGCCTGGGTGGTGCGCAGGCCAACGGTGGTTTTGCTGTCGTGGCCGAACAGCGTGTCCTGGCGAATGTAATTGAGGGTGCTGCTGACATCGGTGTAGGCGACTTTCAGCCGGTTGGTGCCTTCGCGCAGGTCCATCGGGTAGTCGTGGTACGCCAGGCCGACTTCGACCCGGGCATTGTCATCCAGTTGCAAGGTGGTTTTGTTGGCGATCCAGGTAGACCCCGGTTGCAGGCGCTTGGAGTCGCGGGCGGCGTTGAGGCTGTTGGCCGCGCGTGGGTCGTGGCTGATCTGGCTGCGCGTGAGTTTACCGGGGGTGTCGTTGGTGGTTTCGCGGTAACGGAAGTAGAAACGGGTTTCCAGGTCCGGGTTGAACCGGTAGCCGAAGTTCGCGGCCACGCCCTTGCCGGTGCCGGCGCTCTGGCGCTGGTAGCCGTCGGACTCGGAGTCGGTGAGGCTAATGTAGTAGTCGGCGTCCCCGAGCACCTGGCCCGAGCTGATCTCGCGCTGGGCGTAGCCTTTGCTGCCCGCTTCATAGCGCAGTTGCAGCTTGGGTGCGTCGTAGCCGGTGCGCGTCACGTAGTTGACGGCGCCGCCGAGGGCCAAGGCACCCTGGTCAAAACCGTTGGCGCCCCGCAGCACCTCGACGCGGCTTTGCCACAACGGGTCTTTCAGCTCATAAGGTGTACCGCCAGGGCCGGTCAGCGGCAGGCCGTCGAACATTTCGTATAGGCCGGAGGCATGGGAACCGGGGCTGCGGTTCAGGCCCGAGCCACGAATCGAGAGCTTAACCCCTTCGTTGTTCGCCGCCTTGGCGTATACCCCGGCCTGGTACTTGAACACGTCTTCGTTGGTGCTCACCCGACCCTGCTGCACACTATTCATGTCGATGTAGTTGGTGCCACCGGGCACGCTCTTGAGCTGCGCCTCGGCCACTTCACCGGCGCTGGCTTCGCTGCTGGTGACTTCGACCGGGGCCAATTGCAGGTCTTCGGCATGCACCAGCGAGCTTAACGTCAGGGCGGCAAACAGCAACGGAGGGTGGCGCAACAGCATTGGGCAGGTCCTTGGAATTCGGGGGGCACGTGGTGGGAAGGCTGGGACGCCCACCAGGTCACTCCTAATTAACGGACCAGACCCTTCCTACAACAGCGTCGGACCGGGATTCTTTGCTAAGTCCGAAATCGAATTACTACATGCAAACTTAGTATTTAAGGAAATAACCGCCACACATTACTGTGGAGTCACTGAGTCACCCACGTACCCAGAGATCGCCCCCATGCCAGTATCCGCCGCCGTCATCGACTTCACACTCCACCGTAAACGCCGCCAGGCGCGTGCAGCGGCCGAGTTGATGTGGGCGATGTACGCAGCGCGTGCCGGACTGGCGGTGTTTACCGCTCAAGCCGCCCCGTCCAGCGATACGCGCCGGGCGTAAGGCCGATGAATTTCCTGCACGTGATTCCCGAACCACCTGAACCGCTGCCCAAGCCCGGCACCGACGACGATGTGATCAGCCAGTGCGTAGCCCACAACCTGCAACGCCTGCGCAGTAAACGCCATTTGTCCCTGGATGGATTGGCGCGCGCCTGTGGCGTGAGCCGGGCGATGCTGGCGCAGATTGAGTCCGGGCGCAGCGTGCCGTCGATCAAGGTGCTGTGCAAGATTGCCAAGGGTCTGAAGGTGTCGGTGGCGGCGTTTCTGGAGGACCGAGCATTTGAGGGGGTGGAGGTGCTGCCGGCGCAACAGAGCAAGCGCCTGGTCAGTGCCGATGGTGCGTTTATCAGCCGAGCGTTGTTCCCCTACGATACGGCGCGCCAGTCAGAGTTCTACGAAATCCGCCTGCGGGCGCTGGGCGAGGAAATTTCCGCAGGCCACGGGCCCGGCATCCAGGAAAACCTGGTGGTGGCCCAAGGGGTGCTGGAGGTCAGGGTCAACGATGAGCGCTACCTCCTTGCTACCGGCGACTCGATCCTGTTCTACGCCGATCAGCCCCACCGCTACCGCAACCCGGCAGACAGCGAGGCGGTGGCCTTCCTGGTGATCACTTACCCCGAGCGCCTGGATTGACCTGGATTGAAATGCAAAACGCCCCGAATAATCGGGGCGTTTTTTATTGCGCCGGACCTATCAGCAGGTGCAGCACATCATCGGCATGCCGTTGCAGCTCATCATCATCGGCATTGCGCAGTCGTTCATCATTTTGTTCATCAGCATGCAGCAGTTTTTCATCATGTCCATGCTCATGCCCGGCATTGGCATCATTTTGCACATCATGCTGTCACCCATCAGGGTGCATTCCATCACGCACTTCATCATCGGCATTGGCATGCCCATCATCGGCATCATGTTCATGCCCGTCATCATGGCCATGGCATCGGCCGACATGCACATCATCGACATGTTGGCGCACTGCATCATCATCGGCATGCCGCAGTTCATCATCATCGCCATCATTTCGGCGTTGGTCTTGAACTGAGCCATGTCCATACCGGCGGCCGGCTTCATGGTGCACATCATGGCGTCCGCGGCCATTTCGCATTTCATGGTAGCCATCATCATCGGCATGCCCATCATCGGCATCATTGGCATGGCGGTGTTCATTGGCATCTGCATGGCATTCATCATCTTCGAAACTCCGTAATCGACAGGAAATGAGTAAGTTCTGGCGCCGATTCTAAAGCCGGAGAACGGCGGCACAAGACGGCGACAGAGCAGCAGGAATGGGTGTTCGGAGGGAAGCTTAGTTGAATAAAACAGTGACATTGGATGTGATAGTAGACACTTGGACGCTATTACATCCGACGCGATTGTTAAGAGAGCCAAACCGACGCCATGGATATTCGCCATAGGAATGTCGACCAACGTTATGGAAATAAACGATCTAACAGGACGCGCTTAACGTGTAGGTCGCATCAGCATTTGCATCAATTCATCGGCTTCCGACCCTGGCGTAAGCCTGAAACCCTCCATTTCATCCGTCGCCAGGATCTCGCGCAGAGCATCGAGCAACTGCACCTCGGTCGGAGAATCACGCAGGAGTTTGTCCGCAGGCAACAACAGTTCGGCGCAAACACCCTGAACACTCGCCGCGTCGATCACTGCAAACAGGATAAAACGCAAGCGTATTTCTCTTTCAGTAGGCCAAACCGTTTTTCGCTTACCCATGGTAAAGGCCTCAGATTTCAGAAAAATCCGAGGCTATTGATGAGCGTGAAGTGTTTCAAGCATGGGGCGTCAAGATAGGCCGAGTCCTACATAGAAAAGGGAAACGCCGTACATTTATCCTGACGCTACCCCGTTTACTGCACCGGCAAGAAATTCATCAGCAACAGACTCTGCGCATAGTTCAGACCAATGCGCCGGTAGCGCTCATCGAGCATTTGGGTCAGCAGGTCAAGGCGCGCGACAATCTTGCCGAACTCCACCGCAAAACTGAGGTTGCTGCCCTCCTCCGAGATCTCATTGGAAAACAACAGCAGAACGCCATTCGCATCCTGGCGCTTACTCAGCAGCCAGGTGGCCTTCTCGATATTGCGCGCGGCATTACTGACAAACTGCGGATTGATCGAGTCGGTGATGTAGAACTCGGTACGTCCACCGTGGGCGGTCACGATCATGCTGCCGATGGCATAGATGAAAGCGCCGACCCGGTCGCCCTTGAAGTCCGGCCCCAAGGAATAGCTCAGCGCCGCCAGATCACGCCGATCGCCCAGCGCCGGGAGGGATTGACGCTGCTCAATGGCTTGGCGAATCTTGCGCGCTGCCGTCACCGCGTCCGGGTACCCCGACTGCCGCCACTGGCTGGGATTACGCAGATAGAGCTTGTTCATCAACACATACAGGCTTTGCAGATTGTCGCGCATGCCCAGCGTTGCCATGCGATCGACGCTGGTCTGGAAGAACTCATCGGGCTTGCCATTGCTGAATTGCTTGGCGATATCCCGACCCTGTTGCTGGCTGCAACCGCTGGCACAGAGCATTAACAAGGCTACCAGCAGCATGGGCTGGTACATTCGTCGACGATTGAAACAAGGAAACGTGCGATCCATCGGCACCCGATCTGGTTCATCTGCCCACGCGGGAGATCGGCGGGGCTGGGACAAGGATAGAGCGGAGAATTCCAGAAAAGTGCAATGGCTGGGGTAGATAGTTGTAACCAAAGACCGCTGGGCAGATGAATGGGCTTGATTCTGAATAATTCTATTCAGTCTCTATACTCATTAAAACGGCAGTACATAAGGGTGACGGCAATGAAACATCCAATTCGTGCACAAATGGTTGTTCAGATGATTTGCCTGCTTTCGGTGGCACAGCTTTTTTGCTGAGCTGCGTGTCATCGCTTTAATACCCAGCTGCAATTGCGGCGGAGGAAGGTATTGTCAACGACCCACCTGAACCTGGCCCGACATTCGAATGCCGGGCCAGAACGTGCAGCTACAGCAAGACAGTGGCCAGCATGCCCAGAGCGCCCAGGCAAAACCCGATCAATGCGCCTCGCCCGGGGAACTCCTGGAACAACGCCCAGATCACGATCGGCTCCAGCAGCAATAACGACGTCACGGAAACCACCGTGACCACCCAGATATCACCGACCGCTAGATACCCCAGCCAATA
Organism: Pseudomonas sp. NS1(2017); assembly: GCF_002269425.1. NCBI lineage: Bacteria > Pseudomonadati > Pseudomonadota > Gammaproteobacteria > Pseudomonadales > Pseudomonadaceae > Pseudomonas > Pseudomonas sp. NS1(2017). The sequence goes on along the minus strand of NZ_CP022960.1, from coordinate 3,906,330 downwards.
AGCGCCCAATAGACAAAGCCCCGCGAAGCACATCACCACCACCGGCATGATGAACGCCTGCCATGAACCGTCACTGGCTTGAGCCAACCTTGCGGTTACCACCTCACTGTAGATTGCACAAAACTCACCAACGATCATCAATCCTAGAGCAGAAACTCCGAGTAATTCTTTGGACATATCAAAAACTCCTTCGTATTCAACGCACTGTTTTTCAACTCCCAGCGGGCAATGCCGCTGCCGAGGGTTTCGTCGCAGAGATACGAAGCAGCCTTGAACAGGCCTGAATTGCCGAAGTGCTTTTGCATGCTCATGTCCTTATATCAGGGGTGAGTCTCGGCGCCTCGATAAGGCGCTGGCTCCGATCATACGGTTGGCCGGCGGTTTTGAACACTCGGGGCATAATTGGCATGAACGGCATTAAAAATGTGCAATCCCCCTAGCCGCCTTACGTGATGATCGGGCTATGATCGGCCATCTGAACCGGACGCCCTATGCCCCATGCCTGTTGACCTGCAAGCCCTTTATCCCAAACTGATCCACTTGATGCTGGATACGGTCTTCGTCGTCGACAGCGATAACCAGATTGTCTTCGTGAGCGATGCCTGCGAGGCCCTGCTCGGCTACCGTGCCCAAGAGTTGACCGGCACCCTGATTACCGACTACATGCACCCTGAAGACCTGGCGCGCACCCGCGCTTCCATTGTGCGGGTCATGAATGGCCAACCCCACGTCGACTTCCGCAATCGTTACCTGCGCAAGGATGGCAGCGTCGTGCACATCCTGTGGGCGGCCTTCTGGTCCAAGGACGTCGGTGCGCGGATCGGTGTCGCGCGGGATGTGACGGCGCTCACCCAGGCCGAGGAAGAATTACGCTTTCTCGCCCATCATGATCCGCTGACGGCACTCACCAACCGATCGCTGTTCAATCAGCGCCTCGACAGCGCCCTGCACACCGCAAAAACTCATAACCACACCCTCGCGCTGTTGTTTCTGGACATCAATGACTTCAAGGGCATCAACGATGTACATGGCCATGCCATGGGCGATCGCATGCTCTGTGTGATTGCACGACGACTGGAGCGCTGCGCGCGCGAGAGCGACCTGGTGGCCCGGATGGGCGGGGATGAATTCACGGTGCTGATTACGGATACCCCGTCGCAGAATGCAGTGGCTGGAAAGGTAGAGCAGATACTGGCGGTCATGGCGGAGCCGCTGGGTGCCGAGTTTGGCGGGGTGAAGATGCCATCCTGCAGCGTCGGCGTGGCGTTTTACCCGGCGGATGGGGAGGACGCGGATACACTGTTGAGTCATGCGGATGGGGAGATGTATCGGGTCAAAAGGTTGCGGCTTGCGGCTGAATGATGGAAGCACACCGCTCAGAATTCCTATCTTTCCTAGGAAACCCGCCCGAGAACGACGCGCTATGATCACCTGCTGCTATAGCGCCTGATCAACCCTGCGCACCTTTCAAGAACAGGCGACGAATGAGGCCGAACATGAAACTGACAGATTTTGAGGTCCTTAGCTTTGACTGCTATGGCACGTTGATCGATTGGGAAACCGGAATATTCAACGCTCTGAAACCACTGGCTGCGAGATCCGGGAAAAACCTCACGCGCGATCAGATTCTCGAGGTGTTCGGCCGGCATGAATCACCTCAGCAAAAAACCACACCTACGGCCCTCTACTCGGACATTCTGCGCAAGGTCTACGACCGCATCGCCAAAGAATGGAAGCTCGACAGCGACGAGAAGGAGCGCGAGGCCTTCGGAACATCAGTGAAAGACTGGCCGCCCTTCCCCGACTCCCTCAATGCGCTGCACTATTTCAAGCAGCATTACAAACTTGCCATCTTATCCAACATCGATCGTGGCGAGTTTGAATTCAGCAAGGTCAAGCTGGGCGTCGAGTTCGATTGTGTCGTCACCGCTCAGGATGTGGGCTCCTACAAACCCGATCCGAAGAATTTCGCGTACTTGATGGACGCCCTGTACACCCTGGGCTTCGAAAAAAAATCCATCCTCCACGTCGCGGAAAGCCTGTATCACGACCATGTGCCGGCCAACGCGGCAGGCTTGGCAAGCTCATGGATTCATCGTCGCCATGACAAAGAGGGTTTTGGTGCTATTCATGTCCCGGCGACCGAAGCGACCTATAACTTCCGCTTCATCAGCTTGGCCAAAATGGTCGAAAGCCATCAGAAGCTGGTCGGTGAACACGCCCGAAATGCCAAGGCATAGCGAGGCGATTGCCACGCTCACTCGTCATGTTCCAGTCGATACATTTCTGCCGCCACCTGTATTTGAAAGCGTGCTTCCGGGTTTTCCAGGGAGAGATCCAGGATTTTTTCAATGCGCGCCAGCCGGTAGCGCAACGTGCTGATGTGCACGTCGAGCGCTTTGGCCGTATTGGCCAGTTGGAAGCCTTCTCGCGACAGCGCACAGACCGTCTCAAGCAACAGGGTGCCGTTCTTGCGATTGGCCAAGGGCTCGATCATCTGCTGAAGGAGCATCACCCTGGCCTTCTTGTCGCCCATCAGGGCGCGAGGAAACAACACCTCATTAAACACATGCAGGCGCCCTGGGCGGAGCAAGGGCACCAGGGCCGCGACATCTTCAGCGCCCTGCGCCATGCCTGAAATCCCCCGATGCGTGCGACTGACAGCCATCGCACCGCCGTCGTGACGCAACTGCTTCCACAGCGACTCAGGCGCCAGGGTTGCCGGAATGATGAAGCTGATCTGATTGAGTGAAACCGAAATCAACGGTGAAACACTGTTCGCCACCATCAGGTTGAAGACGCGAGCTGTTTTCTCCTTGCGCCGCTTGAAGCCCTCAAGACTGAGCGGGATGGGTTCGTCCAACAGCACCAGGCAGATTCTGTAGTCGCGTGTTTCGCTCCAGCCCGAAACCAGGGCGCGCTCGATCGCACTGGGGGTTTCCGGAAACTTGCCTTCCAAAAGCCCCGCTACCAGGGCGTGCCCCAGCCGCGTTTCCTGATCCAACAGCTCTCGCTGATGCGAAAGGTGCAACGCCGCGATAACGGCGGCGTGTTCAAGCGCCCGGGAATGCACTTCTTCAAACAGGTCCTGCGTGCTCTCGAGCCAGACAATGCCGGCCACCTCCCCCTGCAACCAGATGGCGCAACCCAGCCTGAACCGCGGGTGAGGCCAGGTGAGTGTGATCGCCAGGGTCTGGGACTCATCGAAACGGTGCTCAAGGGGCCGTTCGTCAATGAATTTGGCGATCAACTCCCGTTCGAATTGCTCTGTGGTATCGATGTCGTGACCACTCAGAATCGTCCCGGATGCCGATACCACCAGCGCAGAAACCTCCAATGCACTGGCCAATGCATTACCGAGGCTGTCGAGGTTGTCAGCCTCGATGGCTGCCCGGGTCAACTTGCGATGAATCAGGTCCGAGCGCTGGATGATCTCGGTTTGCAAGTTGATGATTTTGGCCAGCACCTCCTGTGTGATCTCGCTGAAGGGCACCTCCCAAGGCAACTCCAACAGGGGGAAGTCGCAGCACTGCGCCTCGGCGATGGTCGCCGCGGAAAAATGATCACGAAAATGCGGGACCGCCAGCACCACGCCAGCCAGTCCAAGGTCGTTCAGTGTGCGTACCAGGACGCGACTGGCCTCATCCTCCTGCGGCCAGTTGTAGCCGGTGGTGAGCAACACGTCACCCGCCTTCAACCAGTGGGTGATGTCGGGGTGATCAATGATATGAACCCAGCTGATTTGCCTATCCAGCCCCTTGGCGCCCGCGACGACAGTCGCCTGTCGCAGGATGGTCTGCTCAAGTGCAGTTGATAGTTTCATTGTGTGTCCATGGCAGGAGGCTGAACGAGTCCCCCTGGCTTGCCTGGGGCATTGATTAACACGCTGGAGGCTCTCAGCGGTCTTACGAGCGTGTCACTTTAAAGACACAGGCCAGCCAAAATCACCTATTCAGCATAGGTAGGAAATAGCCAATCTTCCTACTTTTAATACGACTATCTAACACTCCTCCGTTATTTCAATGACCGAAGGCGGTCGCGCACCAATCATCCCCCTTTCCTGCAAAAAGCAGGATAAACCCTGCGCCGCGTCGTACTTTGCACAGATGGATTGGCGGTTTGCCTCTTTCTATGATGATCAAACCTGAACACCGCCACCCAAGCGCAACTTGATGGCTATCTGGAGTGATGTATGACGCCGTACGAAGCGTTTTCGAGCATTGATATACGAATCGGCCAAGTCACCAACGTTGAACTCAACGAAAAGGCCAAGAAGCCGGCCTACAAGGTCTGGATCGACTTTGGCGAACTCGGAATCAAAACCACCAGCGCCCAATTCACGCAGCTCTACACGGCCGAAGCGCTGATTGGCGAATACGTTGTGTGCGTGGTCAACCTGGGTACTCGAAATATCGCCGGGTTTGCTTCCGAGGTCTTGATGTTGGGCGCACAGACGGCACCGGGTGAAGTGGTGTTTCTTAAACCCGAGCGTGCACTCACACCGGGTCAACCCGTGTTTTAAACAGTCCCGGCCTATCAAACGGGTTTCGCACAACTGTACGTCATACCGAAAGGTATCTTGAGAGGAAAAAAATGAAGCTCACTGATTTCACCACCTTGTCGTTCGATTGCTATGGCACCTTGATCGACTGGGAAACCGGCATCGTCAACGGCCTGCAACCCCTGGCCGTACGCAGCGAAAAGGGCCTGGACCGCGAACAGATCCTTGAAGTATTCGGCCGCCACGAGTCCCCCCAGCAGACCCTGACGCCCGGCGCCTTGTACCCCGTCATCCTGGCGGCAGTCTATGACCGCATTGCCAAAGAATGGGGACTTGAGCCAGTTGCGACCGAGCGCGAGCACTTCGCCACATCCGTGAAGGACTGGCCGGCGTTTCCAGATTCTGCAGACGCCCTGCGTTATCTCAAACAGCATTACAAGCTGGTGATCCTGTCCAACATCGACCGTACCGAGTTCAAGCTCAGTGAAGCGAAATTGGGTGTGGCGTTCGACCATATCGTGACGGCCCAGGATGTCGGTTCGTACAAGCCGAACCCCAACAACTTCACCTACATGATCGATCTGTTGGCCAAGGCCGGCATCGAGAAGCAGAAGATCCTGCACACCGCAGAAAGCCTGTACCACGACCATGTACCCGGCAAGATCGCCGGCTTGGCGGGTGCCTGGATCCATCGCCGCCATGGCAAGGAAGGTTTCGGCGCAACGCACGTGCCCGCTACCGAGGCCAAGTACGACTTCCGCTTCATCAGCATGGCGGACATGGTCGAAGCCCATAAGAAACTCGTGGGCGGCTAAGCCCTCACCCTGGGTTGGCGCCGCCTGCCGGTGGCGTCAACCGTCTGCACCAATCACTCAACACGACGATTGCCGTGACGCCAAAGGCGGGTCAGGCGTAGCCGCGTGTCTTTTTCATGAGTAGGAGTGTTTAGAATGACTGACACTGGTTCGAACGCTGTTCTGGCAGCACGCGAGCACCATATCGCCCGTGGTGTGGCATCGGCCCACCCGATCATTATCGATCGCGCGGCAGGCAGCTATGTATGGGACGCCGAGGGCAACAAATACCTGGACTTCGTCGGCGGCATTGGTGTGCTCAATGTGGGGCACAATCACCCCGCCGTCGTGGATGCCATCAAGAAACAGATCGACAGTTTCACCCACATCTGCTTCCAGGTCGGCGCTTATCAGCCGTATGTAGAGCTCGCCCGTCGGTTGAACACTCTGGTCGGGGGTGGCGAGCCCTACAAGTCAGTGTTTTTGACCACTGGTGCCGAAGCCGTGGAAAACGCCATCAAGATTGCACGTAGCCACACCGGGCGCTCGGGCGTGATTGCCTTTCGAGGCGGCTTCCATGGTCGCACCTTGCTCGGGATCTCGCTGACGGGGTTCAGCCAGCCCTACAAGCAGAATTTTGGCCCGTTCGCGCCGGATATCCACCACGCGATCTACCCCAACGAATACCACGGTGTGTCCACCGAGCAAGCCCTGGCCTCGCTCCAGGCCATTTTTGATACCCAGATCCTGCCCGAACGCGTGGCGGCAATCATCCTTGAGCCGGTGCTGGGCGATGGGGGGGTTGTCGCTGCACCGCCAGCCTTCATGCAAGCGCTGCGGGCGCTGACGACACGTCACGGCATCGTACTGATTTGCGATGAAATCCAGACCGGTTTCGGCCGTACCGGCAAGATGTTCGGTTTTCAACATTCCGACATCCAGCCCGACCTGATCACTGTGGCCAAGAGCTTGGCCGGCGGCATTCCCTTGTCAGGCGTGGTGGGTAAAGCCGCGATCATGGATGCGCCATCACCGGGCGGCCTGGGCGGAACCTATGGCGGTAATCCGCTGGGCTGTGCGGCAGGGCTTGCGGTGTTGTCCATCTTCGAAAACGAGGACCTGCTGGCGCGCAGCCAGGCTATCGGCCGGCAACTGTTGAGTGGTTTCGAGACCTTCAAGGCCCGCTATGATGAGATCGGCGATGTACGTACATTGGGCGCAATGGCCGCAGTGGAGTTCGTCAGCGATCGCAGCAGCCGGACACCTGACAGCGACACCGCGCAAAAAGTGATTGAACAGGCCCGCGCTCAAGGCCTGCTGCTGATCAAGTGCGGGATTCACCGCAACATTGTGCGTTTCCTCTGCCCACTCAATACCTCGGAGATTGACGTACAAGAAGCACTGGGCATGTTCGAGCGCGCCCTGGCGGCCAGCCTTTGATCAGTGAAACGGCGCAAGCCACTCAGTGAATCAGCAAAAGTCGCCGCGTTGGCGACTTCTGCGTTCTCCATAGGCTCTGGGAAAGGTGATTGACGGCAATCGGTGCAGCAGTCAAACGAGGTAAATCCAAATGCACACTCAAACCAGGCTCGACCGGATCGATATCGCCATCCTGGCCCACCTCCAGCAGGACAGTTCGCTGACCAATGCGGCATTGGCCGACAAGGTCAACCTCTCGCCAAGCCCTTGCTACATCCGGGTCAAGCGACTGGAGAAAAACGGCTACATCCTTCGGTATTCCGCCACCTTGAACATTGCCAAGATCGCGGGATCCTTGACCATTTACTCTGAGGTCGAACTGGATGAACACCGCAAGGAAAGCTTTCAACGCTTCGAGTCAACGGTGCGCACATACCAGGACTTGCAGGAGTGTCACATGGTCACCGGCAAGATTGACTATGTCTTGAAATTCGTCTGCAAAAGCGTGGTGGAATACCAGGCCATCATGGATGAGCTCTTGCAAAGAAATGTCGGGGTCGCGCGCTTTTACACCTTCTTCGTGACACGAACGGTGTTTCAACGTGAAGGCGTGGACTTGCAGGCATTGCTGACGCCCGGCAATGCCTGAGTCTGTCACCGGTCGGAATACTGCGCGGCTGCATTCAAGGTGCGCTTCCACAGCTCCAGATACGCCTCCTGCGTCATGTAGGCGGCATGCGGGGTCAGCGTGACATTCCCGACATCGCGCCACGGGTCATTGGGTGCCATAGGTTCCTGCCAGAACACATCCAGGGCCGCGTGCGCCACCTGGCCGCTATACAATGCTTGCGCCAGCGCCGCCTGATCGATCAAGGCGGCTCGCGCAGTGTTGATCACCAACGCACCCGGCTTGAGCAACCGAAGGCGTGCCGAGTCGAGAAACCCGGTGGTATGCGGGTTAAGAGCCAGATGCAGCGACACCACCTCGGCGCCGCGCAAGACCGTGTTCAGGTCGGCCTCAAAATACGGCGAGTCGACAGGCGTACGATTCCAGATTGAGACATCCATGCCGAGCGCTGTAGCCATCTGCGCATAACAACGCCCTACTTCTCCAAAACCAATCACTGCCACTTTGCGCCCCTCCAGTTGAAGGCCGCCGCGAGGCTGCCAGCCCCCGCGTGCAATGTCTTTCAGCATCGGCCCCAGATTTCGCGCGGCAGCGAAGGTCAATGCCAGGGCATGTTCCGCCACCGCTCGGCTACCGTAGCCGGGCGTGGTGCTGACCGCGATACCGTGCTCGCTCAACCACGCCATCGGCAGATAGCTGCTGGCGCCCGTCCCCATGAAAACTATAGCCTTCAACGTCGGGCAGGCCGCCAGCGTTTCGGGGCTCACCAGTGTGTGCTCGACCAGCATGATGTGCGCCGAGCGGCATAACGACACGATCTGTTCAGGGGTCGGAGCGCCCACATGAATGTGCATTCCCTCGGGGACCGTCAGCGTGCCTGCGTCAAACAGCGCGTTCAGTTCAGGCGTGCAGTCAATCAATACAATGTTCATGGCAGCTCCAGCGACAGGGTCACCAGAGCCTAAAGGGCCGTGCCAGAAAAAATGCCTTTTCTAGGTCGCTGAAAGGGATAAATGTCAGCGTCACGCGCCCGTTTTCAAAAAATTACCGAGCGCCGGATACGCACAATTGATCGGCAACGAAACGCACATTTCACGGAGCTGATCATGAAAGTATTGGTGTTGGGCGCAGGACTCGCAGGCATACCCGCAGCGTATTACCTGGCAAGGGACGGCCATGAGGTCACGGTCATTGACCGTCAACCCGAGGCCGCGATGGAAACCAGTTTTGCGAACGGCAGCCTGCTGTGCCAGGGCCACTCTTACCCGTGGGCCAGCCCGGCGGCTCCCGGGATCTTGGCCAAATCGTTGTTCCGAAATGACCAGGCGCTGCGCATCGCCCCTCGCCTCGACCCGAGGCTGTGGTCCTGGCTATTCAAGTTTCTCTGTGAATGCCCACGCGCCCGTGCAAACCAGCACGCGGCGACCCGATTGCGTCTGGCCTCCTATTCCCAGGCGGTCATGCGCGAGGTGGTCCAGGACACCCGGATCGAATTTTTCCACACGGACAAGGGCTTGCTGTACGTCTATCGAACCCAGCACTGCATGGATGAAGGGTTACGCCAGATGCGCGTCCTGGAGCAAGCCGGCTTGCCAATCGAGGTCGTTTCCAGCGCGCGTGTAGCGCAATTGGAACCCGCGCTCAAACCAATAGCCAACCGCTTGGTGGGCGGCGTCTTCGTGCCTTCCGATGGCACCGGCGACGCGCGTTTATTCACTGTCGAATTGGCGCGCGCGTGCGCCGCGCTTGGGGTCAATTTCATGTACAACACCCAAGTGCTTGGGCTGGATATCGAGCGCAACGAGGTGCGTGCCGTCAGTACCTCGAAAGGCGTGATTGCCGCCGATGCAATCATTGTGGCAATGGGGGCCTACTCATCGATTCTGCTGCGCCGATACGGCGTCAACATCGATGTGTTCCCGGTCAAAGGCTACTCCATGACCGTCCCCATCCGCCGCCCCGAAGAGGCGCCCACACTGGGCGGGTTGGATGAAGACAATCTCCTGGCCTTCTCCGTATTGGGAAATCGTTTGCGACTGACCGCTACCGCCGAATTCACCGGCTATGACATGCGCCTTTCGAGAGACGACTTTCGCTACATGACCCAGGCCGCCAAGGACCTGTTCCCGACCCTATGCGATTACGCCCAGGCTGAGCTCTGGTGTGGCCTGCGCCCGGCGACACCCGACGGCAATCCGCTGTTTGGGCCGACGCAGATCCGCAACCTGTTCCTGAATACCGGCCACGGTTCCCAGGGCTGGACGATGGCGTGCGGCAGCGGAAAGATCACCGCCGACCTGGTTGCCGGCCGCACGCCCGACATTGATATGAGCGGGTTGCTGTACCAGTAAGCATCGCTTGAACCTACTGCCTGCCATAGGAAAACGCCGCCTGTTTATCCTACCTGGCCTGTGTAGTTCGCGCAGTGCCCACTGGTTACTCTGAACGTGAGTCAACGTGGAGGTCTGCCATGCCATTAGCCCTGATTGAAAGCTGCCGCACGCGTACGGACGACGAAGTAGCGCACCTGCTGCAAGCCGTCTATGAAGCACAACTGGCGGCCTTCAATGTGCCGCCGTCCGATCGCCAATCAAGGTATGTCGAACACAGTCCCAAATGGGTCCTTACCCCGCCGGACAGTTCGGACAACTTCATCCTGATAACGATCCAGATGTTTCCTGGGCGCTCGGCCATCGCCAAGCAGGTTTTCTACCAGGAAATCCTCAAACGCCTTGGCGCGCTGGGCATTCATGAGGTGGATGTGTTTATCGGCCTGCATGAATCGCCAGTTGAAAACTGGTGTATCCGCAACGGCCGACCGGCGCCCTGAAGGCATCAATCAAACACTCGACGATCATCAATAAACAGCTTTCGCTGCAGGGCTGCGCCTGCGCGCGAACAGCCCTGTGTACGGGGAGATAAAATGTCTTTTGCAATCGAGAACAAAACGCTGCTGCTCCAAATGAACTTCATCAATGGCGACTGGTGCGAGGCGTACAACAGACAGGTTCTGCCGGTGATCAACCCGGCGACCGGCGAGGTCTACGCCACGGTTCCAGACAGCGATGCCATTGACGCCAAGGCGGCAGTCGACGCGGCGGCGGCAGCGTTCATCACCTGGAAAAATGTTCCGGCCAAGCAGCGCGCCACTATCCTCAAGCGTTGGAATGACCTGATTCTGGCGAATGCGCAGGACCTGGGGAAAATCATTTCCTCGGAGCAAGGCAAGCCACTGGCGGAAGGTGTAGGTGAAGTCGCCTATGCAGCCAGTTACGTGGAATGGTTCGCTGAGGAAGCGACACGCGCCAATGGGGAAATCATCCCCTCACCGGCCACGGGACGGCGCCTGACGGCTCATAAAGAGCCCGTGGGGATCATCGCCGCGATCACTCCGTGGAATTTCCCGGCAGCGATGATTGCACGCAAGATCGCACCGGCCCTGGCGGCGGGCTGCACCGTTGTGTGCAAGCCGGCCGCAGAAACGCCGTTGACGTCCCTGGCGTTGGTGAAGCTGGCAGAACTGGCCGGTGTTCCGCCTGGGGTGCTGAACATCGTGGTGACTGCCAAATCCAAGGAGGTAGCGGATGTGTGGCTGGACGACCCGAGGGTGCGCAAGATTACCTTCACCGGCTCGACCCCGGTGGGCAAACACCTCGCCCGCGAGTCCGCGGATACGCTGAAAAAACTCTCCCTGGAACTGGGTGGCAATGCGCCGTTCATTGTGTTTGATGACGCCGCGTTGGACGCTGCCATTGAGGGCCTGATGGTGGCGAAGTTCCGCAACGGGGGGCAGACCTGCGTATGCCCTAACCGCATCTACGTGCAGGAGGGTGTTTACGAGGAGTTCGTCGACAAGCTGACAGCCCGCGTCGCCGCGCTTGTGGTCGGCCCTGCGACCAACCCTGCCGCGCAGATCGGCCCGATGATCAATGCCAAGGCCATCGAAAAAATCGAAAGTCATGTGGCTGACGCAGTGAGTCGTGGCGCTCGCATCACCACAGGCGGCCAACGCATTCAGACCCGTGAATGCTCAAGCGACACCTACTATGCGCCCACCGTATTGGTCGATGTGGACAAGCACTCAAGGTGTTTCCTGGAGGAAACCTTTGGCCCAGTGGCGCCGATCACCCGCTTCGCCACCGAAAGCGAAGTGCTGGAATGGGCCAATGACTCACCGTTCGGCCTGGCTGCGTACTTCTATACAACTGACCTGCGCAGGGTCACCCGGGTCGCCGAAGCCCTTGAGTGCGGCATCGTCGGCATCAACGAAGGCGCGCTGGCCGCCGAGGCCGCGCCCTTTGGCGGGGTGAAAGATTCAGGTTATGGCCGAGAAGGCTCTACCCACGGTCTGGAAGAGTACATGCACATCAAATACACCTGCCAAGGCGGACTGGATTGACTCATCACGCTTGACCGACCGTTGTCTCAGCGGCGACCGCAAGCGCTATCAACGCGGGCATCCATCGGGTGCCCGCTTCATTTTGGAGTATTTATGCACGACCTCGATCGCTTGCTACGCCAGGACCGTCATTGGGTTCACCCTGTTACCGCACTGCTGCAACATGAGGCCCAAGGACCCTGCATCTGGAAATCGGCAGACGGCATTCATCTCACCGACATACATGGCAAGCGTGTTCAAGATGCGTTCTCCGGGCTGTGGTGCGTGAATGCCGGCTACGGGCAACCCTCCATTGTGGAGGCCGCCAGGCGTCAACTGGAAACACTGCCCTACGCCACGGGTTATTTTCATTTCGCCAGCGAGCCCGCGATCGAACTGGCCGCTCGCTTGACGTCATTGGCACCTGAAGGGCTCACTCGCGTGGTGTTCGGCCAAGGCGGCTCGGACGCCGTCGATACGGCGATTCGCTTGGTGCGGTACTTCTTCAACGCCACAGGCCGCCCCGAGAAGAAGCATTTCATTGGACTGCAGCGCGGTTACCACGGCACCTCGTCCAACGGTAGCGGGTTAACCGCGTTGCCGCTGTTCCACCGGTATTTCGACGTACCCACGTCTGATCAGCATCACATCCCCTCCCCTTACCCCTTTCGGCATCCGCAAGGCCCTGACGACGCGAACGTATTGTGCAGCACCGTCAAGGCCCTGGAAGACACAGTCACCGCGATCGGCGCACACAATGTGGCGGCCTTCATCTGTGAGCCGATTCAGGGTTCTGGCGGCGTCATCGTACCGCCCGGCGGTTTTTTGAAAGCCATGCGCGACACCTGCGATCGGCTAGGGATCCTGTTGATCGTCGATGAGGTGATCACCGGGTTTGGCCGGACCGGCCCGATGTTCGCGTGCGAAGCCGAAGGTGTGAGCCCGGACCTGATGACACTCGCCAAAGGCCTGACCTCGGGTTACGCGCCGATGGGCGCAACCCTGATCTCAGAACACATCTACGCCGCACTCGCAGAAGCCGGCAAGGACGGCACGGCCCTGGGCCATGGACAAACCTACGCGGGACACCCCGTGAGTGCGGCCATCGCCAACGCCACCCTCGACCTTTACTTGGAGGGCGGCCTGTTGGCCAACGGCCTGCAGGTCGGCGCGTATTTTCAACAACAGCTAAAACAGCTGGAGTCCCTGGACTGCGTCGGCGAAGTGCGCGGCCGAGGGATGTTGGCGGCGCTGGAGTTCGTGGCGGACAAACACACCAATGCCAAGCCTGCCGCCGCGCTGCAGTTCGGCCAGCAGGTGCTCAAGCACGCCTTTGCAGAGGGCTTGGTGTTCAGAGCCTTTGCCGACGACATCCTCGGTTTCGCGCCGTCATTGAATTACACCAAGGCCGATATCGACACCCTGTTGGCTATCTTGAAATACGCTATCGAGAAGGCTGCCGCCAGCGCGCGGTAACAAGCAAAAGCCCAGGCCGCTGGACGGCCTGGGCTTTTTTTGTTCGCATTGCGTTCGTCAGTGACGTGCTTCCTGGACCACCCTGTCAGGCACCCAAGACTGCGAAGGACTTCGGCGTTTGACGATCAACCCGGTGATCACCACCAACGCCGCCAACCCCGCCGTCGCAATGACCTCGCCCTGATGGGCCGGCAAGGTCAACATGACGCCCAGCGCACCGACGATGAACACAATGACTGCCCAGGTCAGACCTGGATAAAGCCACATCCTGAAACCGATGCGGTGCCCATGGGCCACCAGCTTTTTACGCATGCGCAATTGCGAAATGGCAATGACCAGGTAGACCAGCAATGCCACCGCGCCCGACGTCGCCAACAAAAACGAAAACAGGCGCTCAGGAGCAAAATAGTTGATCACTGTGGTGACACAACCAATGGCCGTACTCGCTATCACCGCCTGGCGCGGTACTTTCGCAAGCGTGGTCGCCCTCAGGAACCCAGGTGCCTCACCACGCTTGGCCAAGGCAAACAACATGCGTGACGCAGTATAAATTGCCGAGTTCAGGCAACTGGCGACCGCAACCAGCACCACCACATCGACGATAAACTTCGCGTTGGGAATTTGCAGGTATTCCAGTGCACGTTGATACGAACCCACCACCGCCAAGGCCGGATCGTTCCAGGGAACGATCGACACGATCATGAAAATCGAGACGATGTAAAACAAGCCAATCCGCCAGATCACCGAATTGGTAGCCCGTGCAATCTGTTTGCTGGGGTTGTGCGACTCCGCCGCCGCGATGGTGACGATTTCGGTGCCCATGAAGCTGAACATGGTGGTCAGCAAAGCTCCCAGCACCGGCGCATAGCCGTTGGGGGCGAACCCGCCGTGGTTGCTGATGAGCGTGCCGATACCACTGACCGTGCGGTCCGGCAGACCACCCACCAATGCGATGGCACACACCACGATAAAGGCAATGATTGCCAGCACTTTCGCCAAGGCAAACCAGAACTCGAACTCACCGTAGCGGGCAACACTGTACAGGTTGGTCAAAGTCAGACCACAGGTGATGGACAGCGCAAAAATCCACGTATCAACGGTAGGAAACCAACTGTGCAGAATGGCGGCGGCGGCAATCGCCTCAAGGGGAATCACCAGCACCCAGAACCACCAGTAGAGCCAGCCAATGGTAAATCCGGCCCAGGGGCCAATGGCGCGGTTGGCGTAAGTGGAAAACGAGCCCGTATCCGGGGATGCAACGGCCATCTCGCCCAGCATCCGCATGACCAGTACCACCAGGGTTCCCGCCGCCAGATAGGACAGCAACACGGCTGGCCCGGCCGCAGCAATCGCATGCCCTGACCCGACAAAAAGCCCCGCACCGATGACACCGGCAATCGATAGCATTGTGACGTGCCGCTGTTTGAGTCCGGGCGCAAGCGACGATCCCGCCTGCCCCCCTGCTTCGTGGGAAGTGTGTATCTTCGACATAGTTTCACCATTGTTTTTATTAGGCAGGTTGTGAAGTTTTTGGCGCGCGAAAGCGCTCTCTTATTGTTTTAGAGTTCTCCCATTACCCGGTTGAAGTGTCACTCAGGCACTTACGTGGTCCGTCTCCCTGACCTGCTCACCCTCCTGTTTCGGCTCCACTACCGTGGTGCGAAATGCATTGGCAAGGCTCGCTGCCAAATCCCATCCATACGTGTTTGAGCGCCCGGTTATCCAGGTCAATTCGTTGTGCATCAGGATGGGAATCGCACCCAACTCCGTCAGCACGCCGAGGGTCGCCACGGTTTGCGCAAGTTGCACGTCGCCGCCTGACCGCCCCCGCTCAACCACCAGTTGTGCCCCGACCAGATGCGCCGCGCCGAGCATCGCGACCCACTGTGCAATCACCCTGGTCTGCCCTATCAATGCCGAGGGCGAAACCAGCGTGCGATTGGCCTGCACTGCGTTGTTCGCCTGAACAACCAGCACCGGCTTCATGCCTTTGGCCAGTAGTTTCAATAACGCCTCCAGGCCACGCTTAAACCCTTCCAGTTGCAACTCGTTGTTATTAACCAGTGCAGCCAGATCAACTTTGAGGATCGCAATTTCGCGCACGCGTCTGTTTCCTTTCCGTCAAGGGACCAAAGAAGTGTGCAGGGGGGCTACGGCTACACGCCCTCAACGCAGTACCTTCGCCAGATACTCCGCCAAATGCAGCGGCTGATGCCCGCTGACGTTGCGTATCTGCCCCCGGCAACTGAAACCGTCAGCCACCACCCAGGCATCGTCGGGCAACCTGTCCAGGTGCGGCTTGAACTCCTGTTCACCAATGGTCCGGGCAATAGGTGCGCTTTTTCGATGGTAACCGTAGGCCCCCGCCACCCCGCAGCAGCCCGCCGGGATGAGACCGCCCTTGTCACCCAATTGCTTGAGCACCGCTTGCTCAGCCCCCAGCCCACCACACGCTTTCTGATGGCAGTGCCCATGGATACGCACATCGTCGCCGATGCTCGGCAGCTCAATGCCCTGTTGCTGAATCAGCTCGCTGAGGGTTACCAGCGATTGGGTCATCTGCCTGGCCCTTGGGTCCTCCGGGAACAATCCGGGCATTTCATCCCTGAACACGGACAGGCAACTCGGCTCCAGTACCACAATCGGAATCCCCTCGCTCAGCGGCTGTGCCAATTGCGTGAGGATCGCTTCCAGATTCGCCTTGGCTTGATCCAGCATGCCGACGTCGTAGTAAGGGCGGCCACAGCACACATGGCGCTGCATGAGCTGGACGTGGAACCCCAGCTTCTCCAGCACCTCAACCCCGGCCTCGAGGACAGCTGGCGTGAAGCCATTGTTGAAGCTGTCCACCCAGAGCAGGACGCTGCTGGCCGAAGCCCTATCCGGGCGCCTCAACAGGCGCTTGGCGGTCTTGCCGGCCCTGAAGCTTTCACCGGCAATCCTGGGGAACTTGACGCTCGGCGCCAAGCCAAACCACGCGCCGGCCGTCCTGAATAACGGGTTGCCCATGGCGTAGTTGAGGATCGGTGAAACCTTGGTCGCAACGGGTAGCCATTCGCCGATACGGCCGATCATGGCATCCATGAGTGAGCGCGAATTCTGCTGGTAGTGCCTGTACAGAAATTCGGCTTTATAGCGGGCGATATCGACATTGGTCGGGCAATCCGACTTGCAGCCCTTGCACCCGAGGCACAGGTCCAGGGAGTCCTTGATGTCCTTGTTGTTCCAGTCGTCCTGGATGACATCCCCCTTGAGCAACTCGAAAAACAAGCGTGCCCGGCCACGCGTGGAGTAACGCTCCTCGCGGGTAGCACGGAAACTGGGGCACATGGTGCCACCCTCCGGCGAACGGCATTTACCCATACCGATACAACGCTCGGTCTCGCGGGCAAATCCCTTGTCACCCAGACGCACGTCGTAGGTGAACAAACTGCTGACCTCCTTGCGCACGTAATCCGGCCCCATGCGCAAGTGGGCATCCACCGGCATGGCGTGGATCAATTTGCCGGGGTTCATCTTGTTCAGGGGGTCCCAGAGGGCCTTGAAGTCCGCCAGCGCCTGCATGATGGTTTCACCGTACATGATCGGCAGGTACTCACCCTTGGCCTGGCCATCTCCATGCTCGCCGGACAAGGAACCGCCATAACGCACCACCAGGTGGGCCGCCTCATCCAGGAAGGCGCGCCAAGTTTCAATGCCCTGCGTCGATTTAAGGTCGAACGTGATGCGTGAGTGAATGCAACCATCACCAAAGTGACCGTACAGGTTAGTCTTGTAGCCGTAGCTGGCGACGATCCTGGAAAACTCACGCAAGTACTGACCCAGCAAATGCGGCTCAACGGCCGCGTCTTCCCATCCCACGGTTGGATCAGGCTCATTGGGGTCCAGGCCCAGGGAAGTGGCCGATGCGCCGGTCTCGCGAATGGTCCAGATACGATTCATCAAGACCGGGTCGGTAACCAGCCGCACACTGGGCCGACCGGGCAATAACTCGGCAATATCCCGCGCCCGAGTGGCCGCCGCCAGCACATCAGCCTCATCGGTGGCGCCGAACTCGACCATCAGCCAGGCATTGCCGGCCGGCAACTGGGCGATATCGTCGACCTTCATGCCCCGCTCAAGCAGCCCGCCAATGATGCCGTCGTCCAAGCCTTCCATGGCGATGGGTTCCAACGGCAGCAACTGCGGGACCGAATCCGCCGCCAGGAAAATATCCTCGTAGCCGAACACCACCAGTAGTCGATGGGTCGGGTTCTTGACCAGCACGGTTTCGGCCTGGAGCACCGTCACGCAAGTGCCCTCCACCCCAACCAGTGCTCGTGCGATATTGAAGCCGTTTTCCGGCAGCAATTGATCCAGGTTATAGCCGGACACCCGACGTTTGATCGACGGGAAGCCCCCGCGGATATCATCGCCATACTGGTCAGCCAAGGCCTTGAGCCCACGCACGATCTCGGCACGCCGTCCACCGGCCGCCAGGTGTTCCTGATACTGCGCCTCGTCCGTAGGGCCGACCCAGAATCGTTCACCGTCGTAGGTGAGGATTTCCAGGCGCTCCACGTTCTCGACGGTTTTCCCAGCCATCACCGAGTGCGCACCGCATGAGTTGTTGCCAATCATGCCACCCAGGGTGCATCGGCTATGGGTGGCGGGGTCCGGGCCGAAGGTCAGCCCATGTTGCGCGGCGGCCGTCTTGAGCTGGTCGCAAATAACCCCCGGTTCAACCCGCGCGATCCGCCGCTGGGCATCGATGTCGATGATGCGGTTCAGGTACTTGGAGGTGTCGATAATGACTGCCGCATTCACCGACTGACCACACATCGAAGTACCGGCGCCCCGTGGCAGCAAGGGCAGGTTTGCCTCCCGGCACAGACGCATCGCCACAACAATATCCTCGATGGATTTGGGTACCACTACGCCGATTGGCAACTGACGATAATTGGAGGCCTCGGACGCGTAGACGGCACGGGTCGCCGCATCGAAACGAACGTCGGCATTCGTCTGCGACTCCAGTTGCGTGCGCAGCTTGAGCAACACGTTCAGGTCAATGATGGATGCGGCGGTACTGGAGGTCATAAGGCTGCCTATTATTGTGTCAGCGGCTACGCATGGGAGGCGTCATCCTATGCATAGCCGAGGGTCGTCTCCACGACTGAAAAGTAGGAACAAAACACCCCTCTTTCCTGCTTCAAGCGTGAACCGGGTCGGTACGGGAAAGGCCCTTTCAGCGCGGCTGGCGATAACCGAGCATGACCCCGAGAAAGCTGAAACCGGCGGCGAACATCACGTAGAAGGCCGGCGCGGTCGGCGTGCCCGTGGTCTGTATAAGCCACGTCAGGATCAGTGAGGCGAAGCCGCCAAAGGTCATGACCGCCAGGTTGTAGGCCACTGACAGCCCGGTTGAAAGCACCTTGGTCGGGAACGTTTCGGACAACGCCGCCAGAATCGGCCCGGTGTAGGTCGCGATCAATACCCCGAAGACCGCTTGGAAGATGCACAGCGTCAGCAAGGATGGCTGCGAAACGATCATCGTAAACAAGGGCCAGGCCAGCACCAGCATCGCCGCCGACGCGCCACCCAGCAACCACTTGCGCCCGACCTGATCGGACAACCAGCCGGTGATGGGCGAACAGAGGGAGATCACGCTGCCGCCAACGATCGCTGCCATGAAGGAGGCCGATTGAGGAAGCTGCAAAACCCTGACCGAATAGGTCGGCATGTAGAACAGAATGACGTAGATGCACACCGTCCATAGCACCACCATGGCAAAACTGGCGAACGCTTGCTTGGGGTATTCGCGAATGACGTCTTTGAAAGGTGTCTCGGACTTTTCACTGTCTTCAAGAAAGGCGGGAGACTCGTCCAGGTTGCGGCGGATGAAATAGCCAATCGGGCCAATCAGCAAGCCGAACAGGAACGGAATGCGCCACCCCCAACTCTCGACCTGTTCAGGGGACAGATTGAGGGTGATCCCGGTGCCAAAACAGGCGCCTACCAATACGGCAAAGCCGATGCTGGTCTGGATCCAGCTGGAGTAATAGGCCTTTTTGCCTGGCGGCGCATGCTCGGTCAGGTACGCCGTGGCCGTGCCCATCTCGCCGCCTGCCGAGATGCCTTGCAACAGCCGTGCGAACACAATGATGCACGGCGCCGCGATGCCAATCTGCGAGTAGGTGGGCGCCAGTCCGATCAGCGCCGTGCCGATCCCCATCAGAATAATGGTCAGGGACAACGCGCCTTTGCGGCCGTACCGATCCGAATAGATACCGATCAGCACCCCGCCCACCGGTCGCACCAGGAAACCCACGCCGAAGGTCGCCGCCGAGAGCATCAGCGAGGTCACATCGTTGCCCGTAGGGAAAAACAACTTGCCGATGGTAATGGCGAAAAAGCCATACACCATGAAGTCAAACCACTCAAAACCATTGCCCAATACCGTTGCAACAATTGCCTTGCGGCGCATAGAGACATGCGCCGGAGAATGGACTGCTAGCGATGCTGTAGTCATGACGCCTCCGAGCTTTCGGCGAATCGCGTAGGCGACCACGCCGTGCCCATCTTGTTGTTGGATGTGCCGATATTTGGCCCACTCCAGCCACACCGGCGTCACCCAAGCCAAGTAGGAAAAAAAGCGCCGCGAATACCACCTGAAGTAGGAGAACCCAAGCGTCGCGCAACTCTATGCTGACACCACACGTTGCGATGACGTGACTCAATAACAATCCGGGCCCGCGCTCATCCAACTGTCGGATGCAGGAGCGAGGCCCTGGGAGGTCCCGTGAAAGAACCCGTCACCCCCGCCTTCGAAGTGGGCGAAGAAATGGTCGCAGGCTTTGCGAAAAAAGGGCTTGGCCAGGTCATCCCCGCCACCACCAACGATCGGGGCCTGGGCCCATTCCAGCGCCTGGTGCTGCGCGGCGCCACGGTCATTGACGGTACAGGCGCGCCGCCATGGGGCCCTGCCGACATCGTGATCGAAGGCAAACGTATTGTTGAAATCGCCGCCGTCGGCGTGCCCGGCCTGCCCATCAACCCGCTGCGGCGACCGGCCAGCGGGGCCCACGAAATCGACTGCACCGGCAAGTTCATCACACCGGGTTTCATCGACTGTCACGCGCATATCGGCACGCCCTTTCATGCCGAAAATGGCGAAATGCTTGCTGCGGATTACGCTTATAAGCTGTGGCTGGCCCATGGGGTGACGTCCGTTCGTGAGGCAGGTTGTATGAATGGCCTGGCCTGGACCTGCGAGCAGAAGGCGGCATCCGCAGAAAACCGTATTGCGGCACCTCATCTGTACCCTTACGCCTACTTCCCCGCCGTCAATGATTACCTGAAAGCCATCCATACCCCCGAGCAGGGCCGCGCATGGTTGCGCCAGGTGAAGGACAAAGGTGCTGACGGCGTCAAGTTCTTCGGTGCCTCCCCCGCTGTCATGGAAGCCGCGCTCGACGAGGCGCAGAAGCTGGGGTTACGCACCTGTTGCCACCACGCGCAGCTCTCGGTTGGCCGGATGAATGCACTGCGAACCGCCAAGTGGGGCCTCACCAGCACCGAGCACGCCTACGGATTGCCCGAAGCGTTGCTGGAGGGCCGCACGCTTGCTCTGGTCGACGATGACTACAACTACAACGACGAATACCTGCGCTTCGCCACGGCGGGACAGACGTTCCTGCAAGCGGCCAAGCCGGGCAGCCCAAAGTGGAACCAGGTACTGGATGAATTCCTGCAGGTCGGCCATACGTTCGTCCCGACGATGAACGTTTACGACGCCAACCGCGACCTTATGCGCGCACGCCGGGCCGAATGGCACGACCAGTACACCGACCGCACCACCTGGCGTTATTTCCAACCTCAACGGGGTGGGCACGGCGCCTATTTCTATCGCTGGTCGCTCAAGAACGAACTCGAATGGAAAGAGAGCTTCACAATCTGGATGCAGTTCCTCAACGACTTCAAAAACAAGGGCGGCCGTGTGTGCCCCGGCAGTGATTCCGGATTCATGTTTCAGATCTATGGGTTCGGCTTCATCCGGGAGCTGGAGCTGTTGCAGGAAGCCGGCTTCAGCGCATCGGAAGTATTGCGCGCCGCCACCTTGCACGGCGCGCAACTGCTGGGTATCGAGGATGAGACGGGCACACTGGAAGCCGGCAAGCGCGCCGATATCCTGATCCTGAATCAAAACCCCATGACTGATTTCAAGCTGCTGTATGGCACTGGTGCATTGCGGCTGAACGATGACACACGGTCATTGGAACAGCGCTGTGCGCTGGAAACGACGATCAAGGCCGGCGTCTTGTTTGAGGTGGCCGACCTCTTGGCCGATGTCCGCCAGATGGTGGCGCACACCTGGAAAGACGGACTGCGCGATGGCCAGTAACGATCACCGCACGCCTTGGGATCAGACCCACTTCATCATCCTTGCCGGCGCACTGGGCAGCGGCAAGACCACCCTGCTTGAAGCGTTCATCAACGCGCCTGGCATAAGGGCGACGACGGCGGTCATCATCAATGAAGCCGGTGCGATCAACATAGACGGCGCCATCCTTTCGGATTCGGCCAAAGGGTTGGCGATGGCCACATTGAGCAATGGATGCGTCTGTTGCTCGCTGACCAATGACCTGGTGTTCACAGTGGAAGAGCTGATCGCCAGCCGCGCCAACGCAGACTTGCCTCCCCTGACCACCCTTGTCCTGGAATGCAGCGGGCTTTCAAAACCGGGGCCAATCATTCGCTCACTGACCGGACTGGCTGAGTTACGCATGCGCGTCAGTGTGGTCTCGACCCTTGACTGCAGCCGGGAGGTTGGTGCGGGCGGTGATGCAGAAGCTGAGTTCGCGCAACTGGCAGCGGCACAGACGATTGTATTGACCAAAGTGGATGGGGTGTCCGATGACGCCCGTGAGCAATACGCTGACAGCATCCGATACTTCAACCCGTTCGCTACGGTCATCAACGAGACCGAGCCCGCGTGCAGGCTGGCGTGGACCCGCTTCAACGAGAGAAATGAGCGTCCCCTCCCACCCATCAGCCGGATCACCTCGCAGGCAGTACAGCATCCCCGCATCAACGTGTTTCATGCACGGCTAGCTAATCCGGAGTGGGAAGATGTGCAGGATTGGCTGGAGAACGTCGCAGGGGTACTGGGGGAGCGCCTGTTGCGTATAAAAGCCCTGGTGAACGACCCACATGACGGTTGTGTGCTGCTGCAAAGCGTGGGCAGTACCTTCTCGGCGGCGCGGCGTTTGCAGCAGACCTCGACACAGGCGACGTCTGTGGTTTTCATCGTTCGCGACAGTGATGTGTCCGTACTTGCCAACATCGAGACACACATGACGGTCAGCTGGGGCTCACTGGACGAGAGATCGCTGGGCGATTGTCAGTAGCACACCAAAACTCACCAGCAGGCCACCAAACAGCCGGTCAATCCAATGCCGTGCGGCCAGCAGCTTCTCACGCACCCGCCCGGCGGAGAAGCACAGCGCGACCAGGCTGAACCACGCAACGTGTGCCCCCGCGATAAACACACCATAGGCCATCTGCACGGTTACGCCCGTCTCCGGCCGCACCACCCCCATGAACAGACTGACAATGAAAATCGCGGTTTTAGGATTCAACGCATTGGTCAGAAACCCGGTACGCAGCGCCGCCAGATCGGACAGGGCCGGCGCCGGTGCCTCGGCATGCTCACGTGCTGGCGTGGCACGCAACATGTTGATGCCCAGGTAGACAAGATACGTCGCCCCAGCCAGCTTCAATGCCGTGAACAGCCAAAGGCTTTGTTGAAGCACCCACCCTAGCCCCAGCAGCGTATAGCCCACATGTACCAGCACACCCATTCCAATTCCCAGTGCCGTGAAAACGCCCGCGCGCCGGGACAGTAGCAACCCGTTGCGAGACACCATGGCAAAATCCGGCCCCGGGCTGAGGCACGCCAACAGTGTAAGGGTGATTACTGCTATCCATTCGTTCATGGTGTACCTTGAGAAATATCGATCATGGCCCACGATTCTTCCAAACTCTAACGACAGGCACTAACGATGTTTTCTAAAGAAAAAGGTGATTCTGAATCGTCTATTTCTGACCAGTGCATGCCCTCTTTGCTTGCCCTGCGCTGCTTCGAATCTGCCGGGCGGTTTGAAAGCTTTGCCCGTGCGGCAGAGGAATTGCACCTGACGCCCGGCGCCATCAGCCGCGCGGTGCGCTTGCTTGAAGAGGACTTGGGCGCTGACCTGTTCGACCGACGTAACCGCAAGGTTTTTCTAACGGAGACCGGAAGACGCCTCGCGAAGGCGGTCAGCGAAGGGTTTGGATTGATGAGCCACGCCGTGCGCGAGATCCGCACCGAATCCCGCCGCGCACGACAGCTTGTTCTATCCTGCGAACCCACCCTGTTGATGCGCTGGCTGATCCCGCGCTGGAGCGACTTCCAGGCACGTTACCCAGGGCGGGACATTCATTTGGTGGCGGGCGGTGGCCCGTTTTCGTTCGACCAGGGCATCGACCTCGCCATCCGGCGTGACGACTTCCCCCGCCCTCCCGGCTATCACGCAGTAGCGCTATTCCAGGAAAAGGTTGGCCCTGTCTGTCGGCCGGATAAAGTCAGTGCGTGGTTCGACCCAAGCAAGGGCATTTTGCACCCATCGGCTCCACGGCTTCAGACGAAAAGCCGGCCAACGGCGTGGCAGGAATGGGCAACGGCAAGAGAACTGCCGACCCCGGTGGTGGAGACGCAAGTATTTGAGCACTTTTACTTCAGCATCCAGGCGGCTGTAGCAGGTCTCGGGGTTGCCATCGGCCCCTGGCATTTAGTGCGCGACGATCTCGAGAACGGCGTGTTGGCTGCGCCCTTGGGATTCGTTGAAGACGGCTCAAACTATTGCCTGCTGTCTTCGGCTGAGCCGGAGAAAGGCAGCGTGGAAATGGCGTTGCTTGAATGGTTGCAGACGGTGGGCTGATCAAGTCGCGGAGAGGTATCAAGGTGCGCCAATGATTGCTCCCCTCCTTCCACTGCAAAAAAAAGCATCGCAGCACGCACTCTAAGGATCGCCTGATTTTCTCAGGTGCGCGTAATCGATAGGGTGGCCGTCCATCTTTTCCCCGTCACGGCTGCAAAAAAATGTGCGCTTCAAAAAAACAACGCCGACTGCGTGTCCTGTTGAATACCGCAGCCGTAATAATTTTTGCTTATTCTACGGATACATTGGCCGCGAATTGTTCTTTCACCCAAGGGAAAACGTTCACAGCTAACTACGCAGCTGCACCGGTCGCCTTGACGGTCCCTCGAGATGTGCCTGCAGGCACGGTGGTTTATCAAGAATCCATCACAGCACCACAGCAAGGTTTCAACTGCCCTAGCTCATCGCCGTTTATCTTTAGCCTGAACCCGACATTCGGTAGCGTTACCACTGGCAATACCTTTCCCCTAGGTAAAACAGGGCTATCACTCAAAGTCACGAACACCCAAAATGGTTATCTAACTGCAGATAGACTTCTCAGCGGGAGTTACTTGGACCCCATCAGGACCTACACCCTTGAGATTATTAAGTCAGGTGAACTGTCATTGAAAAATGAGGTTCCCGCAGGCAATCTGGGGGCGCATCGGTACGGAGACCTTGACCTTGTGAGGATCAACCTGGCCAATCCGATCATCTTGAACGCCGCGTCCTGCGAGACCCCGGATGTCTCTGTTCAAATGGGCGATGACTATTACCTGCATGAATTCAGCACTGTGGGCGATACGTCTCAAGCCGTTAAATTCAACATTGGCCTTAACCAATGCCAGACCGGTATCCAGAAGGTCACTTATTCCCTTAAAGCCACTTCTCAAGTGATTGATCCGCAGCAGGGC
The DNA here is from genome assembly GCF_002269425.1 of Pseudomonas sp. NS1(2017). NCBI lineage: Bacteria > Pseudomonadati > Pseudomonadota > Gammaproteobacteria > Pseudomonadales > Pseudomonadaceae > Pseudomonas > Pseudomonas sp. NS1(2017). The sequence continues at coordinate 3,881,283 of NZ_CP022960.1, read as the reverse complement.
ATCGTAGCGTTGAACGCCAGCTCAACGGCCAAAGGCATCGGCCTGAAACTGATGAACGACAGCGGTCAACCCATCGCCCTGGGCACCACTTACCCATTCAATGGCTTCAATAGCACGGGCACCAGCTTCAACATCCCGCTTTCTGCGGCTTATTACAGGCTGGCTGATGGCGAGCTGAAAGCGGGCACTGCAAACGCATCGGTAACCTTTGTGATGAGCTATCTGTAGCACGCTCAGTGTCGGCACGGGCTGTGTCAAAACGTAAAAAGCCAATGCCCCGACAGGTCGGGGCATTGGCTTTTGTAGTCCTGGATTAACCCGCAGGGCTTTAAGCCTTACGGGCCCACCTGACCTCTGTGGACCAGGAAGCACCCGCAGCGGGTCTGCCTATATTATTTGGCTTGGCGAAGCACAAGCTGCGACAGACGGGTCTTAACCCGGAAGCAGAACTCACGAATTTGAAATTGATAGGCAGGCATGACCATATAGTTCAAATCAGCACCCAATGAGTCCTTGATTTCCATATATTTAGCGGTCTTGGCAGCAATGGCTTGGTATTCCGCCTCGTATTTAACGTAAGACGGCTTGTTGTAAACCTTCAAAACATCCAGCTCTTTACGGCATTGTTCGGCGCGGGTTGTTTCTGATTCTGGCTGAGCGGCTTCTGGAGCGCCGTGAACGGCGGTGTCAGCACTGGCGTTCGCAGGTGTGTTGTCATAGCGCACAGTGTAATTGGGTGCTGGCGCAGGTGCGGCTTCAGGTGATGCTTCATGGACGACGGCAGGAGGCGGGGTCACTTCAGTTTTTTCTGGAGTTTTCGTAGCGCATCCCGCGAGGGCAAGTCCTACCACTACAACGATGCCACACATTTTATCCATCGGTTTCACCAAGAAGTAATTATGGTTGGCTGAGTCGTTAGGTTCTGGGTAAAAGCAATAGCTCACTCAATGATCGAGTGTAAATTTTCTACCAGACTCAAGGCGCTCAGCCTCTCTTCCTTGAGCGCACAGACGGGTAATAGTAGTAAAAAAACAAAGAGATGACGAGGAAAAGCTCGATCGAAGAGCAGATGCGAAGGTCAATGCAATTCGTGCAACCGCCAAGCCCTTCAAATAGGCAAAGGTAGTCAATAGCAACGGCCCTGAATGGGGCCGTTATGATGTAGGGCATTAGGACTTGACCCAATCCAAGTCTACCGGCCCCTGGATACCGTCAACCTGGCCCTTGCTGCTGTGTTGCCACCACTCCCAGCTTTTACCCTTGGCGCTCCAGGTTTCAGGCACTGTGGGCTGAGCCACTTCCCAATGGGCAATCCACAGCGGGCACTCACTGAAATCGTACTTGCGCCAGGCCACGCGGTTACTCCAGATGCTGGGAGAGGCGTAGATGTGCGGGTATGCCCCTTCCAGCAGCGAAACCCTAATCAGTGTCACCAGCTGAAACAGAGCATCGGCTACGGCACCCGGCAGAGGCTCGACGAGCTGATGCACTGGCATGAAATCGAGGAAGTCAGCGAGGCGGTGCAACTGCTGGTGCTGAATAGCCGGGCCGAGGATCTTCCACCCGCGCCGCCGACTGTCAAAGGGCCGTCCGACATCATCCGCCACTACTTCCGGCAGGGAATGCGTGACCGGCTGGCGGCACTCACCGCAGAACTGGGCGAGACGAAAAACCGGGCGACCGTCTGGCGACTGATCGCACATGCCCACTCGCTGGGCGCCGATGAATCCGCAAGCTACTTCAAAATTAAGCGCCACGTTTTAGATGTCTCCGAAAACGTGGCGCGCAAATTACGTCAAGCAGGCTTCGCCGAATCGCTCCAAATCAACGCCGAAGAAGACGAATAACCCAACAAATCTGAGTAAAACTTTGGTCAGGCTCAGACCTTAGTCGACTGCGTGAAAGCCCACCCAAATGCGACCGCTGCGATGACTGGTCGAATCAGATCTGTCGCTGGCGCCATGCCGGTGAAAATTTGCAGGCTAGCAAATACGAAAACGACAACAGCAGCAAGGATGCCCAGCACGGAAATCCAGCGGAAATATCTTGGAAACATCGAATCACTCCCTTGAAAAGGGCGTGATCATAATTGCAATACGCCACTACATCAATCTAGTCGCTGCATCCGGTAACCGGAGGGCGGCACCTATCCAATATCTCGATCTACCCAGTGCCTGGCAAGCCAGGCTGGAATCAACAGCGTCCGCGATGTGTCCAACTTTGCGCTGGCATCTGGTGAGCGCTCGATCTCAGTGCCGAAGTAAGCAATCCAGCTTCCGTCAGGCTGCAACACTAGCTCCGTCAGGTACGTGCCGACTTCAGAAACACTCAGCCCACTTTGCTCGGCTAGCAGCTTGTTTGAAGGTTTGTTGTCCACTTGCTCCTCCTTGATCCGGCTCCATGCCGGTCAACCGTAATACCCCAACCCAAAGCAGATTGCCACCACAGTTCAGAGGTGGCGAAAAGCGAGGAAAGCCAGAGTACTCAGCCAGGAGCCTCGCTTATGATTATCCAGGTAATTTTGTATGGAGGGTTGGAGTTGTCATGACTGCATTGCAAGGCGCGATCCTCAGTAGGATAAAGGGTGTAGGTATCAAAGGATTCAGTCGGCTTTGCTCCCCCGCCAGGTTTGAAAATTTGTTTTACGACCACCTTAAAAACCCGCTTGGGATCGCTGTTCACCAGGTGTGCAATCTGCCCCATTGAAGCAAACCCACAGTGTTCTTTGTACTTGATGGTTACGATCGGGTCCGCCATTGCTGGCCCAGACAACATTAAGGTGACGGACAAGCCTACGCAAATACTCAATCGCATATACACCTCACGTGCTTTTGCCAGCCCGATGCCAGCCCAAAAGTTATAGCCCACCAAAACCAAATTGCCACCACCGGTCACGGAGGGCGGCGCCTGACTGGAGATAACCCATGAGCAAGCCAAAAGTCGATCCGGCATCGCGTAAGGTGCTGGCCTACTCCGTAGAGACCAACGACCCAGAAGAATCCAACATCCAGTTCGCCACGTCGAACGCAGCGGCTCGACGCCAGGGTGCGGACGAGATTGGCACGGACTTCGGGGCAGTGTCATGCCGACGCGCTAATTGGGCTGACGAGTTTGCGGGCCAGCGCTTTATCCCGGCGAAAGCCTACATAGACGCCGGCTGGTGGTTCGGCTGCAACCATTGCGGCGCCCGGTGCGACAGTGATGCCAGCTATTGGGATGAAGAAACAGAAACCGACATTGCTCTGGACCTGATATTCGATGGTCGAGTGGTCTACTGCTCTGCGGACTGTAAGACCGGGTACGAAGCCGAGGTAGCGGCCCGCAATGCAAGATTCGAAGAATTCAAAGTTAGGGTGGTGACCGCCAGGCCAGGGGTCACTTTCACCGAGTTCACCGGCGGTTACCCCTGGTGCGGCAACAAAGGGTTGTTCACGTTCCCCGGAGCCCAATACGGCGGCTCAGTGACCGACTCGGAAGAAAGCGAGGACCTGAAATGGTATGTGGCTCATGGCGATAAAGCCGCCTGGGACGACTTCATCACCAAGAATTCAAAAACCTTACCCATCTCCTAGTCAGCTTCGATTCTCGTTAATACGTCCGCGTGCGCGTCGCTAATTTCCTTGCATGCCCTGACGCTGTAGGCGGAACCGAGGTTGAAATGTCCACCGCTATCCATGATGTAACTGGTGGCTTTGCCCAGCCATGCATGCATATCCACATCGCTTTCTTCCGCTGCAGCGATTAAAGCAATCAGTGCTTGCTCAAGTGCGATTTCACGTGATCCAGCCATTTATCTCTCCTTGATCCGATTCCATGCCGGTCACCCGTAATACCCCAACCAAAACCAAATTGCCACCACCGGTCACAGAGGGCGGCGCCCGCCTGGTAGGGCTTAGGAATAAACGCTTGTCTGTCTAAATACTATTCCGTAAGCGCAGAAGCCGAGACCGATCTCGGCAATTGCCATCACGCCGTACATCACGCCACCCGCAAAGGAGGAAGCGAGGAAGGCTAGACCAATGAGGAAAATAAGCACCTGCAAAATAGTCTCAGCTCTCTTTGCCCAAAATGGTCCTTTAGAGTCAACGAAACCTGCGACAAAACCGATCAGTACCCCCACAACTATTTTCGCAAACATCTTCGCTCCTTGAATTGGCTCCATGCCGGTGATCTGTAATACCCCATATCAGCGTAACCCGGCAACATCAGAGCATCTCAGCCCCTTCTTGATGCTTTGATCCCAAACCAAACCCCTACGAATGTCGCACACAGCATGAACCCAAGGATCTCCAATTGACCGCGCTCAACGGCCGTCACGATACCGACTCCTTGGAAAACCCCGCCGTATATGAAAAAGCTCCGCATTTCACTGAAATTCATAGTCATCCTCTGACAGTCAGATTCAAAAAGCCCTGTCAGTACAGATAGACCACACCAACGAATCACGCCAACCGGCTAGGATCTCAACGCTTATCTTGAGCGTCAGGATTCCATGTACTGCAGAGAAATATGATCCCCGGAGCAATCAAGCAACCCCAATAACCATTGAAACTTGGATAGAACAGCGGCCCAAATATCCCGCTGATTAGAAAGGCGGCCCCTGCCCATAACCGCTTACGCGGAGTGAACCACTCGCGGAAAGCTTCAAGCTTTTTACCAGTCATCACTACCTCCTTGTTTGATAAGCAGCAAAGCATATCACCCACCTAAATGAATCACGCCAGCCAGCGAGGCAGGCGCACGCTTGGAGATAACCCATGCAAGCAGTCATCTACGCAGGCGTGCGCAACGGCGAGCGCGATCAGCGAATACACGACGCCCTGGTCTACAAGCACGTCGTAGAGGTCGCCAAGGAATTCAAGCTGGCACCCAACACCATCCGAGCAGCGGCAAAACGCATTCAAAACGCTGTTGTGTTCGAGCTCAGTCTGCTAAGGGGGGGGCAGCCAGTGCCTATCGGAAAGGTTGCGGCTGATTGTTTCCGCAAAGCCGCGCTCGGTGCCTACCGGAACTATCACGGCACCTTCCGCAACCTTGAGCTGCCTTGCTGGGTGATCACCGACGGAACGAACGGCATTGAAGTGCTGGAGCTTCGTAAGATCGACACTGGAGACCAGCCACTTTAGATACAGTGGCGTCGGAAAAACTGGTGAATACTCAAGCCCTATTATTCGTACTCATCCATGTGGGCGTTTTTCATTGCAAAATCCGGGAATGGTGCTGCTTTCTTGGCTGCATACTCAAGACTTGGAAGTGCCATAAGAAGAAAGTCTCGAGCAGAGATTATCGAGTCGCCCCAGTGCTTCCGGTAAAACTCTTTGCTTCCCTTTGAAATAGCGTTCCACTCTTGCCCTTCCCTTTCCACAGATGCTATGACGCCCTCTACCTCACCTATAGCCCTAGATAGGTAGCTAGCAATACTTATGTCAATCGGAACTATCCTTTCGATGTCCTGCATGGTCAAACGATCTAGGTATATGCGCAAACGTGAAACTCTTTCACGTATGTCTGTTATAGGTTCCGGCGAATTTAAATTATCGAAATAAACCCATCCGCTTAATGCCGCCAGGTCGCCGTTCAACGCCTCCGCTATGGGCCATAGCCTTGCCGCAACCAGAGAAGACCTTACTTTTTTCTCTGCCAGTAACTTTCGATCCGCATCAGTAGCCAGGTAGAGCGATAAAGCCACGGCGGCGATTGTTCCTACAGCAGAAAATGCATCCCAGTTCAATACGAAGCTGAAGCTAACAGCTGGCACGAGTTTAAAAAAAATTCCGCCACACATGAACAGCATCAAACAGACAAGCCACCGAACCCAGCGCTTTTCCATAACTAGCCTCCCCCAAAAAATAAATTATGCGTGACGCATAGTTCAGATGCGAGGACTCCCCGTGAAACGAATTTATCTCAGCGGGCCCATGAGCGGCTTGCCAGGGCTGAACTTCCCGACCTTTCACAGCATGACCGCCAGCCTGCGCGCCGGCGGCCACACCGTCACCAACCCCGCCGAGATCAATCCTGAAGGCGGCGCCTGGACCGACTGCATGCGCCGCGACATTGCCGCCCTGATGGACTGCGACACGGTGGCCACTTGCCCGGCTGGGAGCATTCAAAGGGTGCCCGCCTGGAAGTCCTGATCGCCGAACGCCTCGGCATGACGGTTGTGAAGGCCCATGACCTGCGGCACAAGCAAATTGAATGCGACCCTGCCGTCTAATTCCCAGTGGCAACAAAGAACCCGTACAAACAAAAAGCGATAGCCCAAGCTGTAAGTGCAAAAATAGCGACTACTTGAGTTTTTGAGAATCGAACTAGCTTCCCTACTAGGCCAGCCAAGGACAAGCCAATGCCAGCTAGCACGAACACGGTAATGGCTCGACCAATGGTGTCATGAGTTCTCCAGGTTGTGCTCCTTGCAATAAATCCGACTGCGTACCCTGTCAAAAAAGCCATCATTAAAGTCGATACGGCAACCATAGATGCCTTAAATGCACTGCTATTTTCTTTTATCACGCTAACGCACCAATCCAAATATTCAAATTAACTGGCCCTACTCACTCAGAGAATCGAGCCCGAAAACATTTTAACAGTGAACCCGCCAATCGAACCAACTGAGCCGCTATAGCGGCAAGGACGAAGTCATGCCTGAAGAAATCAAATTGATCCAGCCAACTCCGGTCGTACGCGACGAATACGGCATGTTCGCCCACCCCGATATGCCCGACTTCGACGAGGGCGACGGTGACAAGGTGAAAGCCTGGGTTGCCGAGCAGTCGTTGGAGGTGCAGATGGTTAGCCTCGAATACCACAGCGACGAAGCGGTCTCTGAGCGCTATTTCGAAGCCGGCGACCCGGATTGCAGTCACTGGGAGCCGGACCGGCCTAATGGCGAAGGCTGGTTCTGCCTGGCCATTCACGACACCGACGACGGTCCGGTCTGCTGGTGGGCGCGCCGGGATGTTACCCCATGAGTCGGAGCGGATACGCAATGTGTTCAGTGACGCGCCTATCGATGCAGTAACTCCGCAGATTATTGCGCAGTACCGCGACAGCCGCACCGCCAAGGTTCGAGCCAACCGGGAGATCTCCCTGCTGTCACACATCTACAACATCGCACGCGAATGGGGATTGACTGAGGCCAACCCCGCCGCCGGTGTGCGCAAGAACAAAGAGGCGCCGCGCGACTTCTACGCCAGCGAGGAAATCTGGAGCGCCGTGTATGCGGTGGCAGCCTCAGAGCTGCGCGATGCAATGGATCTGGCATACCTGACTGCCCAGCGCCCGGCTGACACGCTGTCAATGCGGGAGGCCGACGCGGTTAACGAATTCCTGCAGGTATCCCAAGGCAAGACGTCCAAGAAGCTGCGGATCCGCCTGACGGCCGCCGGTGCGCTGAATGATTTGGGCATGCTGGTTGAGCGCCTGATTGCGCAGAGACGCGCGCGGAGGGTTCGAAACCCTTACTGATCGTCACGGAGGACGGGAGGCAAGTGACCAAGCACATGCTGCGACTGCGTTTTGACGATGCGCGCGACAAGGCAATCGTCATCGCCAGGGGCGCAGGTGATGGGGTGTTGGCCGCGAGTATTCGGCAGTTCCAGTTCCGTGACATCCGCCCAAAAGCGGCCAGCGAAATCCTGGACCTGGGTGATGCCAGCCGACTGCTGGGGCACACCGACAAACGCATAACCGAGACGGTTTACAGGCGTGTCGGGGAGATCGTGAAACCGACCCGCTGACATCGAGTTGCGGAAACTGCCTGAAATGATGCGGAAACTATCAGGCTCTAGGCTGGTAGGAGCATCAAGCCCCAGAAACACAAAAGCCCCGCTAGTGCGGGGCTTTTGTTTGAATCTTGGCGGGAAACCAGGGATTCGAACCCTGGAGACGCTATTAACGTCCGCCGGTTTTCAAGACCGGTGCATTCAACCACTCTGCCAATTTCCCTTGTGCATCACAGGATTATAGTAGCCCATCCCGTCTCAGCGGGCGCCATAATACCCGAATGAAACACACTGTCAAACTCTTGCCATCGCTTGTTACAGAGCGTCTGTTATGATCTTTGCGACTGAACGTTTCAAAACCGAAGGAGTGTCGCCATGCGCGAACAGAATTACGCAGTGAATGGTAACGCGCAGGCTGAGCAGCTTGAAGTCAGCCGTGTGTTGCGCAACACCTATGGCTTGCTCGCCCTTACCCTCGCATTCAGCGGCGTGATGGCGTTCGTGGCCCAGCAGATGCGCGTCGGCTACCCGAATATCTTTGTCGTGCTGATCGGCTTCTATGGCCTGTTCTTCCTGACCAACAAGCTGCGTGACTCGGCCTGGGGCCTGGTATCAGCGTTTGCCCTGACAGGTTTCATGGGCTTTATCCTCGGCCCGATCCTCAACCGTTACCTCGGCATGGCCGGCGGTGCGGAAGTGGTCAGCTCGGCGTTTGCCATGACGGCGCTGGTGTTTGGTGGCCTGTCGGCCTACGTGCTGATCACCCGCAAGGACATGAGCTTCCTGGGCGGTTTCATCACCGCTGGTTTCTTCGTGCTGCTGGCGGCCGTGGTTGCGAGCATGTTCTTCCAGATCAGCGGCCTGCAACTGGCGATCAGCGCAGGTTTCGTGCTGTTCTCCTCGGTGTGCATCCTGTTCCAGACCAGTGCAATCATCCACGGTGGTGAGCGTAACTACATCATGGCAACCATCAGCCTGTATGTATCGATCTACAACCTGTTCATCAGCCTGTTGCAGATCTTCGGCATCATGAGCCGCGACGACTGATTGTCAGCACCCTAAAAAATGCCCCGCATCGAAAGATGCGGGGCATTTTTGTTTCAAGGGACTTAATACTGGTTGGGCTCCATTTCCAGATCGACCTTGAAACGCTCTGCAATGTCGCGCTGGATACGCTGGGCCAAATTCGCAATATCGTGTCCGGTGGCATCGCCGTAGTTGACCAGCACCAGTGCCTGCAACGTGTGCACGCCGGCATCGCCGTCACGAAAGCCCTTCCAGCCGGCCTTGTCGATCAGCCAGCCGGCCGCGAGCTTCATCTGCCCATCGGCCTGCGGGTACGCCACCAGGTCCGGATACAGCGCCTGCAGCTCAGCCGCCAACCCCTGGGACACCAGCGGGTTCTTGAAGAAGCTACCCGCATTGCCCAGCTCGGCCGGATCGGGCAGTTTTTCCCGGCGGATGCTGCAGATCGCGCGGCTGACGTCACTCGGTGTCGCCTCTGTGATGCCCTGCCCCGCCAGGCGCTGCTGCACCGGGCCGTAGTCGAGTTTCAGGTGGCTGGCGCGGCTCAGGGTAAAACGCACCCGCAAGATCAGCCAGCGCGCGGTCTCGTGTTTGAACAGACTGTCGCGGTAGGCAAAGTTGCACTCGTCCAGGCTGAAATCGCGCAACTCGCCGGTGTGACGATCCAGGGCGGTCAGGCCGGCGAATACATCCTTGATCTCGACACCGTAGGCGCCGATGTTCTGCATGGGCGCGGCACCAACGGTGCCGGGGATGAGGCTGAGGTTTTCCAGGCCGCAGAAGCCTTGTTCCAGGGTCCACAGCACGAACGGGTGCCAGGCTTCGCCGGCTTCGGCCTCGACCACCACCTGCGTGCCGTCGTCGTGCAACACACGGATACCCTGGCTGGCCATGCGCAGCACCAGCGCCGGAATGTCCTGGGTCAACAGTAAGTTGCTACCGCCACCAATCACCAGCAGCGGCACCGCGTGAGCGGCTGAATAGGCCAAGGCCTCACGCACATCATCGTCGCTGTGGGCCTCGGCGAACAGTTGGGCACGCACGTCAATGCCAAAGCTGTTGAATGGCTTGAGCGACACCTGCGCAAGCACTTGCAAGGTCATAACCGCCCCTTCAATTCGATCACCAATAAATCACAGGCGCGTTCGATCAGGTCCAGGACCCGTTCGAAGCCTTGTTCACCTTCGTAATACGGGTCCGGCACTTCGTCCACTTCGGCGTCGTAACGGCGCAGGAACAGATCCAGTTCCGCCTTGCCCTGGCCGGGTTGCATGGCCTTGAGGTTGCGCAGGTTGCTGTGATCCATGGCCAGTATCAGGTCATAGCGCGCAAAGTCGGCGCGAGAAACCTGCTGGGCACGCTGGGCCGACAGATCGTAACCGCGCACCAACGCCGCGCGCTGGCTGCGCTGGTCCGGCGGGTTACCGACATGCCATTCACCCGTCCCGGCGGACGCGACCTCGACCTGCCCCGCCAGCCCCGCTTCGCGCAATTTATGGCGCAGTACGCCCTCTGCGGTGGGCGAGCGACAGATGTTGCCCAGGCAGACAAACAGAACCTCCATCAGGCCCCCAGCAGGCGACGGACGCGCTCAAGGTCTTCCGGGGTGTCGACACCGGCGGGCGGCGCTTCCAGCGCATCGCCCACATGGATGCGCACGCCGTGCCACAGGGCGCGCAGTTGCTCCAGGGACTCGGTATTTTCCAGCCAGCACGGGCCCCAACTGACGAAGTCATGCAGGAAACCGGCGCGGTAGGCGTAAATACCGATATGGCGACGGTAAGGCACGCCTTCCGGCAACACGTCAGGCTGCTTGGCGAAGGCGTCGCGCGCCCAAGGCAAGGTCGAACGACTGAACGTCAGCGCCAGGCCATTGATGTCACTGACCACTTTCACCACGTTCGGGTTGAACAGGGTTTCGATGTCTTCGATCGGCTCGGCCAGGGTCGCCATGCGCGCTTCACCATGGGCGGCCAGGTTGGCGGCCACCTGGTCGATCACGCTCGGTGGGATCAGGGGTTCGTCGCCCTGCACGTTGACCACGATGGCGTCTGGCGCCAGGCCAAGCTGGGTGGCGACTTCGGCCAGGCGATCGGTACCAGAGTTGTGGTCTTCGCGGGTCAGCACCGCCTCGGCGCCGAAGCCCTTGCAGGCTTCGATGATGCGCGGGTCGTCGGTGGCCACCACCACGCGCTCGGCGCTGCTCTTGCAGGCCTGCTCCCACACCAATTGGATCATCGGTTTGCTGCCGATCAGTTGCAGCGGCTTGCCCGGCAGGCGGGTCGAGGCGTAGCGGGAAGGAATGACAACGGTAAAGGCGGTGGTCATTTATCCAGGCGCTCATCGGTGGTCAGGGTGCGGGCTTCGCTTTCCAGCATCACCGGGATGCCATCACGGATCGGGTAAGCCAGGCCAGCGCCTTTGCTGATCAGCTCGGTTTTGTCGGCGCTGAGCTTGAGCGGGCCTTTGCAGATCGGGCAAGCGAGGATATCGAGCAATTTGGTGTCCATGAGTGTTTCCTGGAAAGCAGCGGTTTAAGGCAAAAGGCGGGCAGGCAGCAGACGCATCAGCTGCGTGTCGAACCAGGCGACGAACGCCGGCGACGGCAGTGCATCCACCGCAAGGTACCACCAGTCGGGCTGGGCAAAGGCGCGGCACTTCACCGCGTCCTTCTCGGTCATGACCAGCGGCAATGACGGCGTAAAATTCAGGACTTCGGCGCTGTAAGTCGCGTGGTCGGCAAACCCATGGGGTATCGGCTGCCAGTGTAGCGTTTCAAGGGTATTGAAGAAACGTTGCGGGTTGCCGATGCCAGCGACCGCATGCACCTGCTGGCCTGCTGGAAAATGATCCACCGGCTGCCGCTCGCCGGTCAGCAGGTTGACCAGTGCGGAGGGCTGCAAGCGAAAGGCAAAACCATCGTCTCGATCACTGACGGCGCCGTTGTACAACAGCGCATCGACGCTGTGCAAACGCTCAACCGGCTCACGCAACGGCCCCGCCGGCAGGCAACGGCAGTTGCCCAGGCCCCGGGCAGCATCGATCAGCACCAGTTCAAGGTCACGGGCCAGGCGATAGTGTTGCAGGCCGTCGTCGGAGAGGATCAGGTCCAGGGTTTCGCTGGCGAGCAGCGCCTGGACCGCACGGCTGCGATCGGGGTCGATCATCAACGGCACGCCGCAGCGCTGTACGATCAACAGCGGCTCATCGCCGGCCACGTCGGCGCTGTGGCTGGCTTCGACCCGCCAGGGCAACTGCGGCGGCTTGGCGCCATAACCCCGGCTGACCACACCCACGCGTAAGCCGCTGCGTCGGCAGTGTTCGATCAGCCACAGGATCAACGGCGTCTTGCCGGTGCCACCCACGGTGATATTACCGACCACCACCACCGGCACCGGCGATTGATAGATCTCGCCCTCACCGGCCAGGAAGCGTGCACGCTTGCCCTGCACCACCCGGCGATACAAGGACTCCAGCGGACGCAGCAGCGCAAGTGCCGGATGGCCCTCATACCAGGCCTTGAGCAAACGATCGGACAGGGCCATCAGGGTTGGCCCGCCGCCTCGACGGTGGTCATGCGCAAATGGCTGAAGCCGAGCTTGCCAGCGGCGTCCATTGCAGTGATCACAGCCTGGTGCTGGGTCTTGCCATCGGCACTGATGGACAGCGGCAGCTTAGTGTCGCCGCCGGACTCTTTCTGCAAGGCGTCCATCAGGCTGGCCAGGTCGTTTTTCTCGAGCAACTGGTTATTCACCGAAAACACCCCGTCGGCGCTGATGGCGATGTCCAGTTGCTTGACTTGCTGGTCCTCGGCCGGCGAACCGCTCACGGCCTCCGGCAGGTCGACGCGCAGTTCGGTCTGCCGGGTGAAGGTGGTGGTGACGACAAAAAACAGCAGCAGGATAAACACCACGTCGATCAGCGACGCGAGGTTGATGTCGACGTTTTCCCGTTGCTTGCGGCGAAATTTCACGCTTTGCCCCCAACCAGGTCCACGTCACGGTCGCCCTGCACCACTTCCACCAGCTTGATGGCTTCCTGCTCCATGCCCACCACCAGTTCATCGATGCGGCGTTGCAGGAAACGATGGAAGAACACCGACGGAATACCCACCATCAGGCCTGCGGCCGTGGTGATCAGCGCCTTGGAGATACCACCGGCCAGTACGGCTGCGTTGGTGGTCATGCCGGAGCCCATGAACGAGCTGAAGATATCGATCATGCCCAGCACCGTGCCGAGCAAGCCGAGTAACGGCGCCATGGCAGCGATGGTGCCGAGGGCGTTGATGTAACGTTCAAGCTCATGGATGACGCGGGCGGCGGCTTCCTCAATGCACTCTTTCATGATCTCGCGACCATGTTTGGAGTTGGCCAGGCCGGCGGCGAGGATTTCACCCAGCGGGGAGTTGGCGCGCAGCTCCTTGAGCTTTTCCTTGTCGAGCTGCTTGTTCTTGATCCAGCTCCAGACCTGCCCCAGCAAATGCTCGGGGGTCACACGGCTGGCGCGCAGGGTCCACAGGCGTTCGGCGACGATGCCGAGTGCGGCGATAGAGCTCATGATGATCGGCAACATCATCCAGCCGCCGGATTTGACCAATTCCCACACAGTGAATGTCCCCTCGAAAAAGTGCGCCACTTTACCATATAGGTGCGTCGACCACAGACCCCATCGGCCGCGCCTAAGGTAACCGCTCGCGCCAGAAACGGCGTTGACCGCGCGCAACCACCGGCGGCGTGAACGCCCCCAGTTGCAGACGCACGGCGCCCTGCTCGGCACTGTCATACACCTGACTGCCCAATCGCTGGTAACGCGCCATCACCTGCGGATGGGGATGGCCGAACGCGTTGTTGCGCCCCCGCGAGATCAACACGGACCGTGGAGCAAGCCGCTCCACAAAGGGCCAGGACGATGAGCTGCGACTGCCATGGTGCGGCGCTTGCAGCCAATCGGTGGGCACCGCCAGGGGGGACGCGAGCATGGCCTGCTCGGCGGCGCGGTCAATATCACCGGTCAGTAGCAGCCGCTCGCCATTGGCCTGCACCTGCAAGACGCAGGACTTTGCGTTGCCACTGATAGCGTCGGACCACTGCCAGAGTTCGAAGGTCACACCGTCCCAGGTCCAGCGCTCGCCACTGATGCAAGGCTGGGTACCTAGCGACAAGGGCAGACCTTCGGTTTCTCCGCCCACCACGCGCTTGATCGGCACGCCCTTGGCAACCGCTGCCGCGCCACCGGCATGATCGGCATCGGCATGGCTGAGCAGCAGCATATCCAATTCCCCTACCCCGAGTTTTCGCAAAGATGGCAGTACCACGCGCGCACCCAGGTCAAAGCTTCCGGAGCGCGGACCAGCGTCGTAGAGCAACGTGTGATGACGGGTGCGCAAAATCAGCGATTGCCCCTGGCCGACGTCAAGCTGCGTCACCTCCACCTGCCCGTCGGGCACCAGCGTGCGCGGGGGGAACACCGCCAGCAACAGCATTGGCCAGCCCAGCACACGAAAAGGTACACCTGTGGGAAGCAGGAGCAGCACAGCCCCGAGCAGACTCACCAGCCAATACCCCAGCGGTACGTCGGCCGGAATCCAGGCCGGCATCTGCCCGGCAAGCCATGCCAAGCCGTTGAACAAGGCACCCAGTGCCCCGCCCGCCAGCCACAGCAGACCTTCCCCCACAAACGGCAACGCCAGCAATGCAGTGCCCAACAAGGCCAGCGGCAACACCACCAGGCTGATCCATGGCACCGCCACCAGGTTAGCGAATGGTGCACTCAGGCTGATGGGCAACCCCAACACCAACAAGACCGGAAACAACCCGATGGCAATCAACCACTGCGGCCGGGTCCATGCCTGCCACAGGCTCCACGGCCCCAGACGGCCACCAAACGCCAGGATCAGCACCGCCACCGCCGCAAATGACAGCCAGAACCCCGGCTGCAAACTGGCCAGCGGCTCCAACACCAACACCCCATTGAGCGCCAGCAACAAAGGCCACCACAGCCCCAGATGACGGAAGCGCAATCGCCACACCAACACCAAGCCAACCATCACACACGCGCGCTGCACCGGCACGCCAAACCCGGCAAGCAAGCCATAACCCAGCGCCGTGGCAAACGCCAACCCACAGGCCCAGGGCAGCCAGGGCCAGGTTCGAGGCCAAACCCCGTACCGGGCCAGGCCGGCGATCAAGCCGTAGATCAAGCCAGCGAGCAAACCGATGTGCTGGCCGGAGATGACCAGCAAATGGACAGTCCCGGTGTCTTGCAGCACCTGCCAATCAGCAGCGGTCAATCCAGAGCCATCGCCCAGCACCAAGGCAATCAGGCCTGCCTCCCGGCCTTGGGCGTCCACCAAAAGCAAACGCTGACGCACACCGTCGCGCCAGGCGTTGGCAGCCGGGGCCAGGCGCTCTCCGTCCTTTACCGTGCCGGTGGCGCCAATTCGCTGGGCGAGCAGCCAGGCCTCCTGATCAAAGCCGTGGAAGTTCAGCAACCCGGCGGGCCGCTTGAGGGTCACTGCCAGGCGCCAGCGTTCACCGCTGCGCACGGGCGGCCCGCCACGCCAGGACACCCGGATGCGTGTGGGCAGCCGGGCATTACGCGACCGACTGTCGGTCAGTACAAAGCGCACGCCCTCGTCCGTCTGTTGCGGCAGCCCGCTGACCCGCCCTTCCACCCAGCGCGTCTGGCCGTCCAGCACTGGCTTGAGGCGATCATCCAGCGCCCACTGAGCGCTCATGCACGCCCAACTCAGCCCCAACAGGAAAAACGCCAAGGGATAGGTGCGAAACGGCAACAGCATCAAGGCCAGCACCAGCAAGGCGATCAGCCAACCGGTCGTCGGCAATCCCGGTAAAAAGCGCAAGGCCAGCAACCCCAACGCAAACGCGAACATCCCTGTCCTCATGGATCATCCTTTTCAAGTGATCCACTCAGTCTTAGCCGGATGCCCAGCACGGCCTATGATGTTTTGTCACAAAGTCTGAATTTTCTGTTTATAGAATGCGGGCATACTTGCCCCTCGAACTGACCTGGACCCCTTATGCCCCGGCGCTTATTCAAACGGTACATGCCTGACCCCAGCAGTATCAGGGAACACAAGTCATTACAGTTCCTCGGCACTTTGCTGCATGACCCGAACCTCTGGCACCTGAACCGGCACTCGGTCGCGCGCGCAATGGCTGTGGGTTTGTTCGCGGCTTTTATTCCGATTCCGTTACAGATGCTGCTGGCCGCTGTCCTGGCGATCACCGTGCGCGGCAACATGCCCATCGCGGTCAGCCTGGTATGGCTGACCAACCCGATCACCATGCCGGTGGTGTTTATCTGCACCTACATGACCGGCGCCTGGCTGATGAATGTGCCGCCGCGCAGCCTGCCGGATGACCTGACCTGGGAATGGATCAGCGGCCAATTGAGCACGTTATGGCAGCCGTTCCTGCTGGGTTCAGTGGTGTTGGGGTTGGTGCTGGGTGCGCTCGCGTATTGCCTGACCATGGGCTACTGGCGCTGGTGGGTGGCCCATCAATGGAAAAAACGCAAACAACGTCGCGCCTAGCAAGCCCGTAGGCGCAGATGCACTCGCAGCCCTTTTCCGGTGTTTTCCGCCCACAGGCTGCCGTCCTGGCGTTGCACGGCATTGCGCGCGATGCTCAAGCCCAGGCCGAAGCCACCATCGCCGGGGCGTGATCCGTCCAAGCGGGTGAAGGGCGCGAAGATTCGTTCCAGGTCACCGTCATCGATCCCGCCGCCCTGGTCCTCCAGCCATACATGCCAGTAATCCCCCTCACGCCGGCCATCCAGGCTGACCACTTCGCCCAAGGGTGAGTGGCGAATAGCGTTGCGCAGGATGTTTTCCAGGGCTTGGGCCAACGCATTCAGGTTGCCCCGCACCCAGCACTCCGGACCGAGCAGGCACGGAAGGCGTGATGCGGGCCAATCGCTTTCGAAGCACGCGTTTTCGCGCAACATGTCCCACAGCGCCTGAAGCTGGATATCTTCCTGGGGCAACGGCGCCCGCTCGGTGTCCAACCAAGCCAGTTGCAGACTGTCTTCCACCAGGCGTTGCATGGCGTCGATCTCACGGCCGAGCCGCTCGCGCAGTTGCGTCAGGTCCTGCTCACTGTCACAGGCTACCCGCAGGCGGCTCAGCGGTGTGCGCAGCTCATGGGACATGTCCCGCAGCAATTGCTGCTGCAACACCACGGTACCCTGCAAGCGCTCGGACATGTGGTCGAACGCACGGCCCAGTTCACCCAATTCATCCTGACGACTGGTGGCGTCGTGGGACAGCCGCGTATTCAACTGGTCGGCCCGCCAGGCATTGGCCTGCTCACGCAATTGATTGAGGGGCATGATCAGCAGCCGATACAGGCCGACACACAGCAACAAAGTAAACAGGCCGGGGATCACGCCATTGGTCACCACCCGCCAGAACAGTTGATAACGCCCTGGCATGAAGCGCTGCGGCAATTCAATCACCAGCGAACCTGCGTTGGGGTCGACGGGAAACGGGATTTTCAGCCACGGCAGGCCTTTGGTATGCCGGCTCACCGGCCAGTCCAGGCCACGCAGAAAGGTCAGGCGCTGGCTTTCCTTGTCGGTCAGCGGGTAGCTGCTCAGCGATTGCAGGTCATTGCCGATCACGCCTATCCAGGTGGTTTCGCGCTTGCCCATCTCCTGCAGCCACGCATCGACGCCCGCATTGCCGTCTCGGTTCCAGGCCTGCTCCGCTCGCACCGCGTAGCCACTCAAGGTGATCCGCGCTTCATCCGACAGGTAGGCGTTCTTCTGCTCCATGTACCGCCCCCACGACCAACTGAGCCAGATCATCAGCAAACAGAAGGCGATCAACAGGCAGGCCAGCTTCCAGAATAACGAGTGTTTGCCCGGCAGGCGTTTAAAGGCTGTCATCGGCACCGCTCAATACATAGCCCTTGCCCCACACCGTGCGCACTTCGCGCTCGGTGTAGCCGATGGCCTTGAGCTTGCGGCGGATCTGACTGATATGCATGTCGAGGCTACGGTCATGGGGCGCGTAACCGCGTTGCAGCACATGCTGGTAAAGGAAGGGTTTGCTGAGGACCTCTTCAGCGTTGCGATGCAGGGTTTCCAACAGGCGATACTCACTGCGGGTCAGGCCAGCCCAACGTTCCCGGTGACAGACATCGCACAGTTCATCGTCAAAGCGCAGGGTACGGGCATCGTCACGCGTCGGTGCCAGGCTCGGCAACGGACGTCGGTCCAGTGCCACCCGTCGCAGGATGGCCTCGATGCGCACGCGCAACTCGATCATGCTGAAGGGCTTGGGCAGGTAGTCGTCGGCGCCCAAGCGAAAACCGCTGATGCGATCGGCCTCGGCACCCAGTGCCGACATCAGGATCACCGGGATCGAATGACTCTGGCGCAGATGAGTGAGGATCGACAGCCCATCCAGCCCCGGCAGCAAGATGTCCATCAACACCACGTCGAACACTTGGTCACGCGCCATCTGCAGGCCTTGCTGGCCATTCTGGCACCAGGTGACGTGGAAACCACAACGGCCCAGGTGCTCATGGACATAGGCGCCCAACACCGGGTCGTCTTCGATGGTCAGGATACTGGGCAGGCCAATTGCTACGGGATTCATTAGTATCTGCAAGTCATTCTCAATGACTGATTATTCAAGATAACCCCGCCGCAGGCAATCGCCACTGGCCGCCAAATGCCTTCAAGATTGCCGTATGTCATTAATTTGCAAGATTCCTCGCCGCGCAAATGGCTACACTGCGCAGGTGGCGCGGGCCGGATGCCCGCGCAATTCCGTAGATATCAATGTGGTAGCAGGAGAGTGGCGTGCTGACAAGAATGGGGATAAAAGGCCGCGTACTGTTGCTGACCTTATTACCGACCAGCCTGATGGCCTCGTTGCTGGGCGGCTATTTCACCTGGATGCAGCTCTCAGAACTGCAGACCCAATTGCTGCAACGCGGCGAAATGATCGCCGAACAGTTGGCGCCTCTGGTCGCGCCCGCCCTCAGTGCGCGCAACACTGATTTGCTGGAGCGCATCGCCACCCAATCCCTGGAACAGCCGGATGTGCGTGCCGTGTCCTTCCTCAGCCCGGATCGCGCGCCCCTCGCCCACGCTGGCCCGACCATGCTCAACCAGCCGCCGGTCGGCAACAGCTCCCATTTATTGCAGCGCACCGGCAATGACGCCACCCGCTATTTGCTGCCGGTGTTTGGCCGTCACCGCAACCTCGCCGGCGAACTGATCCCGGATGAAGCCGACCGCCTGCTGGGTTGGGTCGAGGTGGAACTGTCCCACAACGGCATGTTGCTGCGCGGCTACCGCAGCCTGTTCGCCAGCTTGTTGCTGATCGCCATCGGCCTGATCTGCACCGCGGCGCTGGCCCTGCGCATCAGCCGCACCATCAACTCGCCCATCGGTCAGATCAAACAAGCCGTGGCCCAACTCAAGGACGGCAACCTGGAAACCCGCTTGCCGCCCTTGGGCAGCCAGGAACTGGACCAGCTCGCCTCGGGCATCAACCGCATGGCCGAGACCTTGCAGAACGCCCAGGAAGAACTGCAACACAGCATCGACCAGGCCACCGAAGACGTGCGCCAGAACCTGGAAACCATCGAGATCCAGAACATCGAGCTGGACCTGGCGCGCAAGGAGGCCCTGGAGGCCAGCCGCATCAAATCGGAGTTCCTGGCCAACATGAGCCATGAAATCCGCACGCCGCTCAATGGCATTCTCGGCTTTACCCATTTGCTGCAAAAAAGCGAGCTGACCCCACGCCAGCTCGACTACTTGGGCACCATCGAAAAGTCCGCCGACAACCTGCTGGGCATCATCAACGAGATCCTCGACTTCTCGAAAATCGAAGCCGGCAAACTGGTGCTCGACAGCATCCCGTTCAACCTGCGCGACTTGCTGCAAGACACCCTGACCATCCTCGCCCCCGCCGCCCACGCCAAGCAGTTGGAACTGGTGAGCCTGGTGTATCGCGATACGCCGCTGGCGCTGGTGGGTGATCCGTTGCGCCTCAAGCAGATCCTCACCAACCTGATCAGCAACGCGATCAAGTTCACCCGCGAAGGCACCATTGTCGCCCGGGCGATGATCGAGGACGAGCAGGAAGACAGCGTGCAATTGCGCATCAGCGTGCAGGACACCGGCATCGGCCTGTCCAATCAGGACGTGCGCGCGCTGTTCCAGGCCTTCAGCCAGGCCGACAACTCGCTGTCGCGCCAGCCTGGCGGCACGGGGTTGGGCCTGGTGATTTCCAAGCGACTGATCGAGCAGATGGGCGGTGAAATCGGCGTAGACAGCACGCCAGGCGAAGGCTCGGAATTCTGGATCAGCCTGAACCTGCCCAAGACCCGTGACGATGTCGAAGACCTGCCTTGCGCGCCGCTGCTGGGCCATCGCGTGGCGGTGCTGGAAAACCACGAACTGGCGCGCCAGGCGCTGCAACATCAACTGGAAGACTGCGGCCTGGACGTCACGCCGTTCAATAGCCTGGAAAGCCTGACCAACGGTATCACCAGCGCCCATCAGACCGAGCAGGCCATCGACCTTGCGGTACTCGGCGTGACCGCCAACGACATCCCGCCCGAGCGCCTCAACCAACACCTGTGGGACCTCGAACACCTGGGCTGCAAGGTGCTGGTGCTGTGCCCGACCACTGAGCAGATGTTGTTCAACCAGTCCGTGCCCAACCCCAACAGCCAGTTGCAGGCCAAGCCGGCGTGCACGCGCAAGCTGCGTCGCGCGCTGTCCGACCTGATCAGCCCGCGCCCATCGCGCAGCGAACCGGGCGAGCCGTTGTCCAGCCGTGCGCCGCGCGTGCTGTGCGTGGACGACAACCCGGCGAACTTGCTGCTGGTACAGACCCTGCTGGAAGACATGGGCGCACGGGTGCGCGCCGTGGAAAGCGGGTATGCCGCCATCGACGCGGTGAAACAGGACACGTTCGACCTCGTGCTGATGGACGTGCAAATGCCCGGCATGGACGGCCGCCAGAGCACCGAAGCGATCCGCCAGTGGGAAAGCGAGCGCAGCGGCACGCCCTTGCCGGTGGTCGCCCTCACCGCCCACGCGATGGCCAACGAAAAACGCGCCTTGCTGCAAAGCGGCATGGACGATTACCTGACCAAACCCATCAGCGAGCGGCAACTGGCCCAGGTGGTGTTGAAGTGGACCGGCCTGGCCCTGCGCAATCAAGGCCCGGAACGCGCAACGGACGGCCTCGGCCCCGGCATACAACTGCCCGTGCTGGACCATGAAGAGGGCCTGCGCCTGGCCGCCGGCAAGGCTGATCTGGCGGCGGACATGCTCGCCATGTTGCTCGCCTCCCTGGAGGCCGACCGCTTGGCCATCACCTTTGCCCGTGACGCGAATGACAACAACGCCCTGATTGAACGTGTGCACCGCCTGCATGGCGCCACCCGCTATTGCGGCGTACCGCAGTTGCGGGCTGCGTGCCACCGCGCCGAAACCCTGCTCAAGCAGGACGACGCCAAGGCCCAACACGCCCTGGACGAACTGGACATGTCCATCGCCCGACTCGCCAGTGAAGCGCGGGTCAACGCCTGAACGCCCTTGTAGGAGCGGGCTTGCCCGCGAAGGTCGTCAACGATTACACGGGGTGCCTGTAGAAACGTGCTGTCCTGGCGTTTTTTCGGGCAAGCCCGCTCCTACAGGGGACTTATCCCAACTCTTGAATTGCAGGGAGCTTTTCCATGCGCGTCATTCTTTTCAGCAGCCAGACCTACGACCGCGACAGTTTTCTCGGCGAACCCCTGCCGCCCGGGCTGGAACTGCAGTTCCAGCCCGCTCGCCTCAACCTCGACACCGTGGCCCTTGCCGAGCATCACGAAGTGGTCTGCGCCTTTATCAACGACGACCTCAGCGCCCCGGTCCTGGAGCACCTGGCCAAGGGCGGCACGCGGTTGATCGCGCTGCGTTCGGCGGGCTACAACCATGTGGACCTGGCCGCCGCCAAGCGCCTGGGCCTGACCATCGTGCGCGTGCCGGCGTATTCGCCCCATGCGGTGGCCGAGCATGCGGTCGCGCTGATCCTCGCCCTCAACCGTCGCCTGCACCGGGCCTATAACCGCACCCGCGATGGCGATTTCAGCCTCCACGGCCTCACCGGTTTCGACCTGGTGGGCAAGACCGTCGGCGTGGTCGGCACCGGGCAGATCGGTGCCACCTTCGCCAAGATCATGGCCGGCTTCGGTTGCCAGTTGCTTGCCTACGACCCCTTCCCCAACCCGCAAGTGCAGGCCCTGGGCGCGCACTACGTGAGCCTGCCCGAACTGCTGGCCCAGGCGCAGATCATCAGCCTGCATTGCCCGCTGACGGCCGACAGCAAGCACTTGATCAACGCCCGTTCCCTGGCGCAGATGCAGCCAGGCGCGATGCTGATCAACACCGGTCGCGGCGGTCTGGTCGACACCCCGGCGCTGATCGAAGCGCTCAAGGACGGTCAGCTCGGCTACCTGGGGCTGGATGTGTATGAAGAAGAAGCCCAACTGTTCTTCGAAGACCGCTCCGACCTGCCCCTGCAGGACGACGTCCTCGCGCGCCTGCTGACCTTCCCCAACGTGATCATCACCGCCCACCAGGCGTTTCTTACCCGCGAAGCCCTGGCAGCGATTGCCGGCACGACCCTGGCCAACATTGCGGCCTGGGCCGATGGGCGGGCGCAGAACCTCGTCGAGGGATGATCAGCGGTCACATACCAGGCTCATGATGAGCCAGCACCCGTGATAGGATGCCGCGCCTATTTGGAGGATCCATGGCCGAACACGATTTCCGCTTCAGTTTGCTGAGCCCGCAACACACCCTGATCGAATGCCGCGCCCTGGTGCCGGGCCGTTACCAGGTCACCGGCAACGGTGGTTCGATCAAGCATGGCGACGTTTTGATCGTCTCCCTGCGCGGCAGTAAAACCCTGTCGATGCGCCTCACCGTCGAAGGTGATGCGCGCTACTCCATCCGCCCGGCGGGCCAGTGGGTCGCCATGGCCCAGGGGCCGAAATTCGGCGAGTTGGAGATTCACACCTGGAAGGTCAACTGCGACAGCTGCGAGGCCGTGTTGGAGTTTGAATTCGCGGTGGAAACCAAGCTGACCAAAGAACCGCTGCAACCGGCCGCCAACGCGCGCATTGCCGAATTGGGCTGGGCCAGCGAGGGCGACAAGCACCGCTGCCCGAAATGCCAAAAGGCCGCGCAATGAAAGGCCTGCTTCTGCTCGCCGCCGTCGGAGTGGCCCTGACAGGTTGCGCCGGGGACGCGGTCAAGCTCAAGCAGGATCACAGCTACGTGGTCGAATGGATTGGTGAACGGCCGCTGATGGACTACGCGCACCTGACCGTTACCCTCGGCGCCGATGGCCGTGCCTACGGCAACGGCGGCTGCAACCACTGGTTCGCGCCCTACACCGTTGACGGCGAAAAGCTCAGCTTCGGCCAGATCGGCAGCACCCGTAAACTCTGCGCCGAGGCCTTGATGGAGCAGGAACACCGCTTCTTCCAGGCCCTGCAAGGCGTGCAGCGCTGGGACATCTCGCCGATCGAGCAGACGCGCTTTTGGCCGGCCGAGGGCAAGCCGATTCGCCTATGGCTTGAAGAAGGCTGATCCTCCTTCCACTGTAGGAGCGAGCTTGCTCGCGAAGAACCAAAGGACAACGCGCGTGACCAGAATAAACGCGTTATCGTTGACGTTCTTCGCGAGCAAGCTCGCTCCTACAGTAAAAGCGTGTCAGCCCTTCAGAGCTTTGAGCTTGGCCAACACCCCGTCCGCCGTCTGCTCGCCCATCAACGTCTCACGCACCTTGCCCTTGTCATCGATGATGTAGGTCACCGGCAAGGCTTCGCTGCGTGGAATATCGAAAATCTCTTCCGGATTCTGCGCCAGCACCGTGAACTTGATGCCCAGCTTGTCGCTGGCGGCTTTCAGCTCTTCGCCCTGCACGTTGTCGAAGTTGACTCCGAATACGCCCACGTTCTGCGCCTTCAGTTGCTCGGCCAAGGCATTCAGCTCAGGGATTTCCGTGCGGCACGGGCCACACCATTCGGCCCAGTAGTTGACCACCAGCCACTGCTTGTCCAAGCGTTCGGCAGCCACCTTCTTGCCATATTGGTCAACGCCGTAATCGTTACCGCAGCCGCTGAGCAGCAGGGTTGTGATGATCGCCAATGCACCGATCAGTCGCCTTGTCATGGGGTAATCCTTCGCAAAAATGAACGTTGGCTGCGACCTATCGCCTCTTACGGTTTAAGGACAGGTCGCTGCGCGGGTAGAATACCCGCCACCTTACGCAAGATGCGACCCGCACATGACCGATCTGACGCTTTATCACAACCCGCGCTGCTCGAAATCCCGCGGTGCGCTGGAACTGCTGGAAGCCCGCGGCCTCACCCCCAACGTGGTGCGCTACCTTGAAACCCCGCTGAACGCCGCGCAATTAAAGGCGCTGCTGGGCAAGCTGGGTATCAGCGCCCGCCAACTGCTGCGCACCGGCGAAGATGAATACAAGGCGCTCAACCTCGCCGACGCCAGCCTAAGCGAAGCGCAGTTGATTGCCGCCATCGCCGAGCACCCGAAGCTGATGGAGCGCCCGATCCTGGAAACAGCCGACAAAGCCATCATTGGCCGTCCGCCGGAAAACGTGCTGGAGATCCTGCCGTGACGTCGCCCTATGTGCTGGTGTTGTATTACAGCCGCAATGGCTCGGTGAGCGAAATGGCCCGGCAGATCGCCCGGGGCATTGAGCAAGGCGGTATGGAAGCGCGACTGCGCACCGTGCCGGCGATCTCCACCGAGTGCGAAGCCGTGGCGCCGAGCATCCCGGACGAAGGCGCGCTGTATGCCAGCCTGGATGACCTGAAGCACTGCTCCGGGCTGGCCCTCGGTAGCCCGACCCGTTTCGGCAACATGGCAGCGCCGCTCAAGTATTTCATCGACGGCACCAGCAACCTATGGCTCACCGGCGCCCTCGTCGGCAAGCCGGCCGGGGTGTTCACCTCCACCGCCAGCCTGCACGGTGGACAGGAAACCACGCTGATGTCGATGCTGCTGCCGCTGCTGCACCACGGCATGCTGATCACCGGCCTGCCCTACAGCGAACAAGCGCTGCTCGACACTCAGGGCGGTGGCACGCCGTATGGCGCCAGCCATCACGCCGGCCCCGATGGCAAACGCATGCTCGATCAACATGAAATCGCCCTGTGCCGCGCCCTTGGCCTGCGCCTGGCGACTACCGCTACCTTGCTGGAGAGCGGCAGTGGCCAGAAAGCCTAAGGTCCTGCCACCCCAGGCGTGGCTCGAGCCGCGGGTCAAGCTGGCACGCGTGCTGAGCCTGCTGGCGTTTTTTGGCCTGGTGGGTTTGCTCTGCGTTTACTACCTGTTCGTCGCCGACCTGCATGGCGCGCGGCCGTGGGTGATCCTGCTGATCGAGCTGGTGCCGCTGCTGGTGCTGACGCCGGGCATGCTGTTGGGCAGCGCGCGCGGGCATTCGTGGATGTGCTTTGTGGTGAACCTGTATTTCATCAAAGGTGCGCTGGCGGCCTATGACCCGAACCGGCAGTGGTTCGGGGTGCTGGAGATGCTGGCGAGTCTGGCGGTGTTTTGTACGGCGTTGTTGTATGTGCGGTGGCGGCATCAGCTGAATCGCCGCCTCGCATATCAATGATTGACGGTATACGCCAACATCATCGACAACTGGCACATCGGCCGCCCACTCTCGGCGTGCCACTGGTTGAACGCGCCCTGCACTGTCGCCAGGTCGCGCAGGCTGGTCGGTGCCTTGTCGACGATCTTCTGCGCGTTCAGCGCCGCCACCACGTCATAACTCGGCACAAAGGTGTCCTTGCCGACCATGCGCAAGAAACGTGGCGCTGACAGCCCGCCAAGTTGATGGCCGTGCTTGCTCAGGTACTTCCATAGCCCGACGATATCAGTCACCGGCCAATCGGCGATAAACGCGCCGAAGCTGCCCTTCTCCTGCTCGACGTCGAGGATCATCTGCGCATTGCGCGGCACGCTCTTGAGCTTGCCCAAATGCCGGATTATGCTGGTGTCCTGCATCAGCCGCTCCAGATGCTCGGCGCCCATCAGCACGACTTTTTCCGGGTCGAAGCCGAAAAACACCTTTTCGAACGCCGGCCACTTGGCATCCACCACGCTGTGCTTCAAGCCCGCACGAAACACACGCAGCGCCAGGGTCGACAGGTAGCGATCATCGCTGATCTTGCGCAGTTGCGCCGGGGTCTTGGCTACAGGCAGATGGGCTTCCAACTCGGCCGCCGAACCGAAGCGGTTCAGACAATATTCGTGCAGCCACTTGTAATCGCGCATGCCCTCTCCTGGGAATAGAATTGAAAACGGCGCCCGCGAGCGCCGTGTGTCAGAGCGTTGAAACGGCTCAGAGGTTCACCACATTGACGAAACGCGAGGCGGCAGTCTCATCGATTTTCAGGCTGGTGAAGTCGAACAGGTTGCGGTCAGCCAACTGCGACGGCTGCACATTCTGCAGGCTGCGGAAGATGCTTTCGGTACGGCCTGGGGTCTTGCGTTCCCAGTCCACCAGCATTTCCTTGACCACCTGGCGCTGCAGGTTCTCCTGGGAGCCGCACAGGTTGCACGGGATGATCGGGAATTGCTTGAAGTCGGAGTAGGCCTGGATGTCCTTCTCGTTGCAATACGCCAGCGGGCGGATCACCACGTTACGCCCGTCATCGGCGCGCAGCTTGGGCGGCATGGCCTTGAGCGAGCCGTTGAAGAACATATTGAGGAAGAAGGTCTCAACGATATCGTCGCGGTGGTGACCCAGGGCCATCTTGGTCGCGCCGATTTCATCCGCGAAGGTGTACAGCGTGCCACGGCGCAGGCGCGAGCACAGCGAGCAGGTGGTCTTGCCTTCCGGAATCAGCTCCTTGACCACCGAGTAGGTGTCTTTCTCGACGATGTGGTACTCGACACCCAGTTCATTGAGGTAGGCTGGCAACACATGCTCGGGGAAGCCCGGTTGTTTCTGGTCCATGTTGACGGCGACGATCTCGAACCTGATCGGCGCGACCTTTTGCAGGTGCAGCAGCACGTCGAGCATGGTGTAACTGTCTTTGCCGCCGGAGAGGCAGACCATGACCTTGTCGCCGTCCTCGATCATGTTGAAATCGGCGACCGCTTCACCGGCCAGGCGACGCAGGCGTTTTTGCAGTTTGTTCTGGTTGACCGTAAGAGTGCCCATGGCGCTTGGATCCGCTAGAGGTGTGTGACGAAAAGCCGGGTATTTTACGCAAAAAAACCATCAAAAGGGCTAGCGGTAAAAGACCCCACCGCGATTAAGCCCAATGTTTACAGCGCAATTTGCTCTAAAGGCCCTACAGTTATTCCGGTCATCACTTCCTATACTGCGACTAGAGGTCGCACATCTATCCAGACCTTTGAGGCCATTTGGCCCGTGGGCGCTCCGATGGGGGGCGATGGTAATAACGACAGGAGTGACTGGCATGATCCATCACGTCGTGGGGCTGTTTACCCATCCCGACCAGGAATGGCGGGAAATCCGTGGCGATAAAGAAGAAAGCATCGGCCACATGTACCTCACTCACACCTTGATTCTCGCGGCGATCCCCGCCGTTTCCGCCTTTATCGGCACCACCCAGGTTGGCTGGGTCATCGGCAACCGTGCGCCAGTGATGCTGACCCAGGAAAGCGCCTTGTGGATGACCATCATGTCCTACGCTGCCATGCTCGGTGGCGTGGCGGTGATGGGTGCGTTCATTCACTGGATGGCGCGCACCTACGACGCCAACCCCAGCATGGCACGCTGCGTGGCCTTTGCCACCTACACCGCTACGCCGCTGTTTATCGGTGGGCTAGCCGCACTGTATCCGCATATGTGGCTGGGCATGGTCGTGGGCACGGCGGCCATTTGCTACACGGTGTACTTACTTTATGTGGGGCTGCCGACCTTCATGAACATCGATCCGGATGAAGGCTTTCTATTTTCCAGCTCGGTACTGGCTGTGGGCCTGGTGGTACTGGTGGCAATCATGGCGTTTACCGTGATCGTCTGGGGGCTGGGCGTGGGCCCGATCTACACCAACTGACCGTTTGAAACCTTAGACAAAGCCACCGCAAGGTGGCTTTGTGCATCATGCATGACCATTCGGCGCCTGACAGATTCGGAAATACCCAGCTTTGCGGCATACTGGGCGTCTCTGGAGATATGGTCAGCATGCCCGAGCAACTCAATACCCGCGTCGAAGATTGTTTCCTACAAGCCGAATCCTTTTTCAAACGAAGCTTCAAACGCCCCCAGGTCAGCCTCAAGCTGCGGGGCCAGAAGGCCGGTGTCGCGCATTTGCACGAGAACCTGCTGCGTTTCAACCCACAGTTGTACCGTGAAAACAGCCAACACTTCCTGAAACAGACCGTGGCCCATGAAGTGGCGCACCTGATTGCCCACCAATTGTTTGGTGAACGCATCCAGCCCCATGGCGAGGAATGGCAATTGATCATGCGCGGGGTTTACGAACTACCGCCGGATCGTTGCCACACTTATGAAGTGAAGCGTCGACAGGTGACTCGCTATATCTACCGATGCCCGTGTGCGGACAGTGACTTTCCGTTTTCGTCACAACGCCATGGCATGGTGGCTCAGGGGCGGCGGTATTTGTGTCGGCGGTGTCGGCAAACCTTGGTTTTTACCGGCGAAACCCGCGTCGAATAAGCGTTAGGCGATGACGCGGGCTGTGCGCAGCTCGCTGATTCGCTGCGGGCTCAGGCCCAGTTCTGCCAAGACTTCATCACTGTGCGCCCCCACCGCGGCGCCAATATGCCTCGGTGCCGGCAATCCTTGCGAAAACTTCAACGGACAGGCCAATTGCGCCTGGGTCGACCCATCGCCCCGCGGAACCTGGCTGACCACTTGCCGCGCCTTGAGCTGTGGATGTTCCACCGCCTCACCCAGGCTCAACACCGGCTCCACGCACGCATCCACTCCGGCGAACAACACGCACAGCTCATCGAAGCTGCGCTTTTCAAATTCAACTTGCAGCGCCACCTTGAGCTTGGGTGACAAGCCCAGCGCCGCCAATTCCGGCCGTCCCAGCGCCTCGCAGAGTTGCTGCATAAACCCAGGTTCCAGGCTACCCACCGACATCCAGCGCCCATCCCGCGAGCGATAGTAATCGTAAAAGCTGCCGCCATTGAGCACATGACTTTCCCGCTCCGGCTCCACCCCACACGCCAGGTAACCCGCGCCGGCCATGGCGTTCAGGCTGAACGAGCAGTCGGTCATGCTCACATCCAGGTATTGACCAACCCCGCTCTGCTGCCGCGCGATGACCGCCGCGAGCAACCCCACCACCGCATGCAGCGAACCACCGCCCACATCCGCCACTTGCACGCCCAATGGCAGCGGCCCGCTGTCCTGGCGCCCGGTGTAACTGGCCACACCGGCCAACGCCAGGTAGTTGATATCGTGCCCGGCGCGGTCCTTATAGGGTCCTGTCTGGCCATAACCGGTGATCGACACATAAATCAGCCGGGGATTGATCGACTTCAATGCCTCATAACCCAAACCCAGACGCTCCATCACCCCAGGGCGGAATTGTTCGAGCAGGATGTCGTAGTCCTTCACCAGCGCCCGCACGATCTCCAGCGCCTCGGCCTGCTTGAGGTCCAGCGCCAGGCTGCGTTTATTGCGGTTGAGGTAGGCGTGGCTGGCCGATGTGCCCTGATCATGGGGCGGCAGCACCCGCAACAGGTCCAGGCGCGTGGGCGACTCGATACGCAGCACCTCGGCGCCCATGTCCGCCAGCATCAGGGAGGCAAACGGGCCGGGCAGCAGGGTGGAAAAATCCAGCACTTTGAGGGACGCCAAGGGACCTGACATGGGCACTCCATTTCCGTTTCGACTGCCCACAGACTAGGCAGCCCTGCGCTTTCCGGCAATCGCCGAAACAGTCAGCAAAGGTGACCGTTTTGATCACGGCGGGCTTTTTCGTGGCGGCGGCTTTATCATTGGCCCACGTTTGCTTGCAGAGTGTTCCATGAAGTTTGCGATTGCCCTGTTTTCCGCGGCCCACGCGCCCTCCTCGCGCCGCGCCCTGCTGTTCGCCCAGGCGGCGCTGGCCGGCGGGCACGAGATTGTGCGGCTGTTTTTCTATCAGGACGGTGTGTACAGCGCGTCCAACAACATCGTTGCGCCCCAGGATGAGCAAGACATCGCCCGCCAATGGCGTGAGTTTGTCAGCCAGCACCAGCTTGATGGCGTGGTGTGCATTGCCGCTGCGTTACGCCGTGGCGTGCTCAACCAGGAGGAAGCCACGCGGTATCAGCGCACAGCGGTGAATCTGGATGCGCCCTGGGCACTGTCTGGCCTGGGGCAATTACATGATGCGATTCAGGATGCCGACCGCCTGATCTGTTTTGGAGGGCCGTGAGATGTCTAAATCCTTATTGGTGATCAGCCGTCAGGCGCCGTGGTCCGGGCCGAGCGCACGGGAAGCGCTGGATATTGTGCTGGCCGGTGGCGCGTTCGATCTGCCCATCGGCTTGCTGTTCATGGATGACGGCGTGTTCCAGCTCGCTGCGCACCAGAACGCCAAGGCCGTGCAACAAAAGGACCTCAGTGCCAACCTGCAGGCATTGGGGCTGTTCGGCATCGACGATGTCTTTGCCTGCCGCCACAGCATGGCCGTGCGTGGCTTGACGCCGCCCACCGAGGCGCAACCGTTGAGCAACGATGCTATTTCCCAATTGATTGACCGTTACGACCAGGTGATTACCCTCTGATGTCGACTTTACACGTGGTGTCTCACTCCCCGTTTTCCGATAGTCGCCTCGATAGCTGCCTGCGTATCTGCGGTGCCGAGGACGCGATCCTGCTGTGTGGCGACGGCGCCTATGGGCTCCACGCCCCGGCCCTGCACACCAAGGGCGTGAAGGTGTTTGTGCTGGCCGAAGACATGCAGGCGCGCAACCTGCCGCTGCCGGACTGGGCCGACAGCGTGGACTACCCAGGTTTCGTGCAACTGTCGATCGACTACGACAAGGTCAACACCTGGCTATGAACACCCTGACCGTAGGCGCACGTACCCTGGAACTGGACAAGGACGGTTATTTGGCCGACCTGAACGACTGGTCCGCAGAGGTCGCCCATGCCCTGGCCGCCGCCGAGACCCTGGAGCTGACCCCGGCCCACTGGGAAATCCTCGAACTGCTGCGCCAGTTCTATGCCGAATTCCAGCTGTCCCCGGCCACACGTCCGCTGATCAAGTACACCGCCTTGAAGCTCGGCCCGGAAAAGGGCAACAGCCTGCACCTCAACAAACTGTTCAACGGCACTCCCGCCAAACTCGCCGCCAAGCTGGCGGGCCTGCCCAGGCCGACGAATTGCTTATGACCGATTTTGCCCCGCTGACCCTTGAAACCCCTGCCGAACACCCGTTTGCGCAGTTCGTGCGCATCCTGGGCAAAGGCAAGCGCGGCGCGCGCAACCTCACCCGCGAGGAAGCCCGCGAAGCCATGGGCATGTTGCTCGACGAAAAAGTCGAAGACACCCAGCTCGGCGCGTTCCTGATGCTGTTGCGCCACAAGGAAGAAAGCCCTGAAGAACTCGCTGGCTTCAGCGAAGCCGTGCGCGAACGCCTGGATGCCCCGGCGCTGAACGTGGATGTCGACTGGCCAACCTACGCCGGCAAGAAGCGCCACCTGCCGTGGTACCTGCTGGCGGCCAAGTGCCTGGCGCAGAACGGCGTGCGCATCCTTATGCACGGCGGCGGCGCACACACGGCCGGGCGGTTGTACACCGAGCAATTGCTGGAAGGTTTGCAGATCCCACTGTGCCGCAACTGGCAGCAGGTCGAGGCCGCTTATGCGCAAGGCAACCTGGCGTTTATCCCGCTGGGCGACTGGGCGCCGCAATTGCAACGCATGATCGACCTGCGCAACACCCTGGGCCTGCGCTCGCCGATCCACTCCCTGGCGCGCTTGCTCAACCCCTTGAATGCGCGCCTGGGCCTGCAAAGCATTTTCCATCCGGGTTATCAGGGCGTGCACCGCGATGCCAGCGGCCTGCTCGGCGACAATGTCATCGTAGTGAAGGGTGATGGCGGCGAAATCGAGATCAACCCCGACTCGGCCAGCCACCTGTACGGCACCACGGGCGGCGAAAGCTGGGACGAAGAGTGGCCCGCCCTCTCCGCCCAGCGCCACGTCAAACCCGCCACACTCGAACCGGAACACCTGAAGGCGTTGTGGCGCGGCGATGTCGAAGACAGTTACCCGCAACTTGCCTTGATCGCGACTATGGCCCTGGCCTTGCGCGGCCTGGGCCATTCACGGGAACAGGCGTTCGCCTTGGCCCAGCAATACTGGGACGCACGAGACAAATCGATTTAATCGATCATTAGCGCCCGGTCTTTGCGCTTTTAAATCGAACTCAGCCCTTTAGACTGGCCTCCAACGCTTATCAGCCAAGGAGCCAGTCATGGGTTTGCTAATCGAAGGACACTGGAAAGACCAGTGGTACGAAAGTAGCGCAGACGGCGCATTCCAACGGGAACAGGCGCAACGCCGCAACTGGGTGACCGCCGACGGCACGCCAGGCCCGAGTGGCGAAGGCGGATTCAAGGCCGAGGCCGGTCGCTACCACCTCTATGTCTCTCTCGCCTGCCCGTGGGCCCATCGCACCCTGATTCTGCGCAAGCTCAAGGGCCTGGAAAGCCTGATCGACGTGTCCGTGGTCAGTTGGTTGATGCTGGAAAACGGCTGGACCTTCGATAAGGCTCACGGCTCCACCGGCGACAAGCTGGATGATTTCGACTTCATGCACCAGCGCTACACTGCTGACACGGCTGACTACACCGGGCGCGTCACCGTGCCGGTGCTGTGGGACAAGAAGCTCAAGCGCATCGTCAGCAATGAATCGGCGGAGATCATCCGCATGTTCAACAGCGCGTTTAATGAATTGACTGGCAATACCCTGGACTTCTACCCCGAGTCGCTGCGCGCAACCATCGACGCGCTGAACGAACGCATCTACCCTGCTGTGAACAATGGTGTATACCGCGCGGGCTTCGCCACATCGCAGCAGGCGTATGAAAGCGCATTTGATGATGTGTTTGCCGAGTTGGATTACCTGGAACAGCACCTGGGCGACCATCGCTACCTGGCCGGCGAATACCTGACCGAGGCGGATGTGCGCCTGTTTACCACGCTGATTCGCTTTGATGCGGTGTATTACAGCCACTTCAAATGCAACCTGCGCAGGATTGCGGATTATCCGAACCTGTCGAACTGGCTGAGGGAAATGCACCAGTGGCCGGGCGTGGCCGAGACGGTGGATTTTGCGCACATCAAGGGGCATTACTATGCCAGCCACCGCACGATTAACCCGACGGGGATTGTGCCGAAGGGGCCGTTGCAGAAGTTTGATGCCGCCCATGATCGTCAGCGCCTGGCCGGAAACGGCATCTTGAGCTGAAAACACATTGTGGCGAGGGAGCTTGCTCCCGCTGGGGTGCGAAGCGGCCCCAAAATCTTGGGAGCGCTTCGCACTCCAGCGGGAGCAAGCTCCCTCGCCACAGGTACAGTGTCAGACTTGGGACTGCGCGCCTTCAAACCACTTGAGCTTTTCGCGCAACACCACCACCTCACCCACAATCACCAGTGTCGGCGCATGCACTTCATGCTCCGCCACCATGCGTGGCAAGTCGGCCAGGGTGCCGGTAAACACGCGCTGGTTGGATGTGGTGCCCTGCTGGATCAACGCTGCAGGGGTATCCGATGCACGACCATGCTTGATCAGCTGTTCGCAGATGATCGGCAAGCCAATCAAACCCATGTAGAACACCAGGGTCTGTGATGGCCCCACCAGGTCATCCCAAGGCAGGTCCGACGTCCCGTCCTTTAAATGCCCGGTAATGAAACGTACGGACTGCGCATAGTCACGGTGAGTCAGCGGAATCCCGGCATACGCCGCGCAACCGCTGGCCGCCGTGATCCCCGGCACCACCTGGAACGGGATGCCGTGGGCCGCCAGCTCCTCGATCTCTTCGCCACCCCGACCAAAGATGAACGGATCGCCACCCTTGAGGCGCAGCACGCGCTTGCCTTGCTTGGCCAGGTCCACCAATTGCTGGTTGATCTGGTCTTGCGGCACGGCGTGATCGGCGCGGCGTTTGCCGACGTAGACACGCTCGGCGTCACGGCGGCACAGCTCGAGAATCGCGGGAGCTACGAGGCGGTCATACAGCACCACATCGGCTTGCTGCATCAAGCGCAGGGCGCGGAAGGTCAGGAGGTCGGGATCACCCGGGCCTGCGCCCACCAGATAGACCTCGCCCGGTGCATTCGGCGGCGCGCCGTTGACCTTTTCGATCAACAGGCGCTCGGCTTCGGCACCCTGCCCGGCCAATTGACGGTCGGCAATCGGACCCTGGAACACGTCTTCCCAAAATGCGCGGCGCTGCTGCACATCCGGGTACAAGCCTTTGACCTGCGCACGAAAACGCGCCGCCAATCCGGCCAGTTGGCCATAAGTGGACGGAATCCAGGTTTCCAGCTTGGCGCGGATCAGGCGCGCCAGCACCGGCGCATCGCCGCCGCTGGACACCGCGATCACCAAGGGTGAACGGTCGACAATCGCCGGGAAGATCACGCTGCACAAGGCCGGCGCATCCACCACGTTGACCGGTACACACCGACGCTTGGCATCGCTGGACACTTGCGCGTTCAACGGCTCATCGTCCGTGGCCGCGATGATCAGGGTGCAACCGTCGAGGTCCGCCTCCTGATAACCGCGCAAAATCAGTTCCCCGCCACTGCCCAGTACCAGCTCTTTGAGCTGGTCTTCGATCTGGGGAGCAACCACCCGCAGCAACGCACCGGCATCGGCCAGCAACCGGGATTTGCGCAAGGCAATCTCCCCGCCACCGACGACCAACACACGACTGCCGCGCAGGTTATGAAACAGCGGCAGAAATTCCATTTAGCGGATGACCTCAACGCCCGCCATGTAAGGCTTGAGCACTTCCGGTACACGGATCGAGCCGTCAGCCTGCTGGTAGTTTTCCAGCACCGCCACCAGGGTACGGCCTACGGCCAAACCGGAACCGTTGAGGGTGTGCACCAGCTCAGGCTTGCCGGTTTCCGGGTTGCGGAAACGCGCCTGCATGCGACGGGCCTGGAAATCACCGCAGTTGGAGCACGACGAAATCTCGCGGTACTTGTCCTGGCTCGGCACCCACACTTCGAGATCGTAGGTCTTCACGGCGCTGAAGCCCATGTCGCCAGTGCACAATGCCAGCACGCGGTACGGCAGCTCCAGCAGTTGCAGGACGCGTTCGGCGTTGGCGGTCAGGCCTTCCAGGGCTTCCATGGAAGTCGACGGCTCGACCACCTGTACCATCTCGACCTTGTCGAACTGGTGCTGGCGGATCATGCCGCGGGTATCACGGCCAGACGCACCAGCTTCGCTGCGGAAGCACGGGCTGTGGGCGACGAACTTGATCGGCAGTTGCTTGGCGTCGAGGATCTCGCCGGCAACGATGTTGGTCAGCGACACTTCGGCGGTCGGGATCAGGTACAGGTCGGCTTCGCCGTCACGGCTGATCTTGAACAGGTCTTCTTCGAACTTCGGCAACTGGCTGGTGCCCATCAGCGCCGGCGCCTGCACCAGATACGGGGTGTAGGCCTCTTCGTAACCGTGTTCGCCGGTGTGCAGGTTGATCATGAACTGCGCCAGGGCACGGTGCATGCGCGCGATCGGACCGCGCAGCAAGGCAAAGCGCGCGCCGGACATCTTGGCGGCAGTTTCGAAATCCAGGCCGCCGGTCAATTCGCCCAGGGCGACGTGGTCCTTGATCTCGAAATCAAACGCGGTTGGCGTGCCCCAACGGCGCACTTCAACGTTGCCGTCTTCGTCTGCGCCAATCGGCACGGATTCGTGCGGGATGTTGGGGATGCCCAACAGGATCGAATCCAGCTCGGTCTGGATCTTGTCCAGCTCGACCTTGCCGTCGGACAGCTCGGTGCCCATGCGCTCGACATCCGCCATCAGCGGGGCGATGTCTTCGCCGCGCTGCTTGGCCTGACCGATGGATTTGGAACGCGCATTACGCTCAGCCTGCAGTGCTTCGGTGCGGGTCTGGACGGTCTTGCGCTGTTCTTCCAGCGCTTCGATGCGCGCAACATCCAAGGCAAAGCCACGGGATGCCAGGCGGTCCGCTACGTCCTGAAGGTTGCTACGTAACAGTTTGGAATCGAGCATGTCGGTCTCTCGTTTATCAAAGTTTGGTCAAGGACAGGCCAGCCCAGGTGGCGAGCAGCCCGCCGAACACGCTGATGCCCAGGTACCCGAAGGCTATCAGGGCCTGCCCGCTTTCCAGCAGGCGCAGCGTATCCAGTGAAAAGGATGAAAAGGTCGTCAGACCGCCTACAAAGCCGACAATCAAGCCGGCGCGAATTTCAATCGGTACTTCCGGGCGCAACAGGAACCAGCCGTACAACAGCCCGATGATCAGGCAACCGACCAGGTTGACTGCCAGGGTCGCCGCATAAAAATGCTTCGGCCAATTGGCGCTGACCCAAGTGCCAGCGGCGAAACGCAATAATGTACCAGCGATGCCGGCTGCGGACACGGCAAGAATCGTCTTGAACACTACTTTCTCCGCTGTCTGGGGCTGAGTCGATCGAGTTGGGCGAGGTGGTTGAGCTTTTCACCGATCTTCAGCTCCAGGCCACGGGGCACGGGTTGATAGAGCGGGAGCGGCTCAAGGTCATCGGGGAAGTAGTCTTCACCGGCCGCATAGGCGTCCGGTTCATCGTGGGCGTAGCGGTATTCATCACCGTAGCCCAACTGTTTCATCAGCTTGGTCGGCGCGTTGCGCAGGTGCATCGGCACTTCGAGGGAACCGTGTTCGGCGGCGGCGCGCAGCGCGGACTTGAAGCCCATGTACACCGCGTTGCTCTTCGGCGCACAGGCTAGGTAGGTGATGGCCTGGGCCACCGCCAACTCGCCTTCCGGGCTGCCGAGGCGCTCCTGCACGTCCCAGGCAGCGAGGCACAGGCTCAATGCACGCGGGTCGGCATTGCCGATGTCTTCGCTGGCCATACGCACGACGCGGCGTGCGAGGTACAGCGGGTCGCAGCCGCCGTCGATCATGCGCGCGAACCAGTACAGCGCGCCGTCCGGGTTGGAGCCGCGCACGGATTTATGCAGCGCCGAAATCTGGTCGTAAAAAGCTTCGCCGCCCTTGTCGAAGCGCCGGCGCGTGTCGCCGAGCAGGCTTTGCAGGAGGTCGACGCCGATCTCGCTGCCGTCTTCGGCCAGGTCGGAGGCGTTCTCCACCAGGTTGAGAAAGCGGCGGCCATCGCCATCGGCGGCGGTAAGCAGAATCTTGAAGCCTTCTTCGCTGACGCTCAGTTGCCGCTTGCCCAGCCCTTTGTCTTCACTCAGGGCGCGATGCAGCAACTTCTGCATCGCTGCTTCATCCAGACTCTTGAGCACATAGACCCGCGCACGCGACAGCAAGGCGTTGTTCAATTCAAACGACGGGTTTTCCGTGGTGGCGCCGATAAAAATCAGCGTGCCGTCTTCCACGTAGGGCAGGAACGCATCCTGCTGCGACTTGTTGAAGCGGTGCACTTCATCGACAAACAGGATGGTGCGCTTGCCGTACTGCCCGGCCTGCTGCTTGGCGACTTCCACCGCCTGGCGGATCTCCTTGACCCCCGCCAGTACCGCCGAGACCGTTTCGAAGTGCGCATCCGAGACCTTCGCCAGCAGGCGCGCCAAGGTGGTCTTGCCCACCCCCGGCGGCCCCCAGAAAATCATCGAGTGCAGCGCACCCTGCTCCAGGGCTTCGCGCAAAGGCTTACCGCGAGCGAGCAGGTGTTCCTGACCGACGTACTCATCCAGGTTGGTCGAACGCAAGCGCGCGGCCAGGGGCTGGGCGATCGGGTCACTTCGAAACAGGTCCATGGGCAGCGTGTTATTCCTGGATCACGTCGGCACCCTTGGGGATGTCGAACTTGAACTTGGAGGCAGGCACCGGCTGGTTGGCCTTGACCCCGGAGAACAGGATATCGGTGCGTTGGCCAACACTGTCGACCAGGCGCATGTTGTTGATCACGCCATTGCCGAACGACAGGTTCAAGCTGTCGAACAGCGTGTCCTTGGATTTGGGCTTGAGGGTGAACTCGATCACGTTGCTGGTTTGCTTGGAAGTGATGTCGAAGCTGTCGTTGATCTTCGAGACATCACCCGACAGCAGCAACGCCGGGGTCTGGTTCAGACGCGGGTCGAGCTTCTTGATGGTCGCCTGCTCCAGGTCCGGGTCCCACAGGGTGACCTTCTGGCCGTCAGACACGATGGTCTGCTCGGCCTTGCCTTCGGTGTGCCAGTAGAACAGGCCAGGACGCTGCACGGCCATTTCGCCTTCGGTTTCCTGCAACTGGGTACCGCCGGCATCCAGGGTCAGCTGGGAGAAGCGCGCGGTCAGGGTCTGGGATTTGTCCAACAGGTTCTTCAGGCTGGCGACGGAGGCCGGGTCAGCGTGGGCCGAAACAGCGGTCAAGGCCAGAGCCGGCAACAACAGCATGCGGATAAGGCGCATGGGAGTCCTCATTGAGTGTTCAGGGCGTGCCGCGTGTTGCCACGCGGCACGGGATCAGTCGCGCATCTGCCCGGGGGCGATGACTTCACGCGAGCCGTTGGTGTTCATTGCGGTGACAACGCCGGCCATTTCCATGGCTTCGATCATGCGGGCGGCGCGGTTGTAGCCGATTTTCAGTTTACGTTGCACCGCGGAAATCGAGGCGCGACGGCTTTCCAGTACGAAGGCCACGGCCTCGTCGTACAGCGCGTCGGTTTCAGCATCATCGTCACCACCGCCGCCGCCATTTTCAAAGCCGCTGCCGGCTTCTTCGACGCCGTTGAGGATGTCATCGTTGTATTCCGGTGCGCCGCGCAGTTTCCAGGCTTCAACGACACGGTGCACTTCATCATCGGACACGAAGGCGCCGTGGACCCGGATCGGCAGGCTGGTGCCTGGCGGCATGTAGAGCATGTCACCGTGGCCGAGCAGTTGCTCGGCGCCACCCTGGTCGATGATGGTCCGCGAGTCGATCTTGCTCGATACCTGGAACGCCATTCGCGTAGGAATGTTGGCCTTGATCAAACCCGTGATCACGTCCACCGAAGGACGCTGGGTCGCCAGGATCAAGTGGATACCGGCGGCACGGGCCTTCTGGGCGATACGGGCGATCAGCTCTTCGACCTTCTTGCCGACGATCATCATCATGTCGGCGAATTCGTCGACCACCACCACGATAGTCGGCAGCTTGGTCAGTTTCGGCGCTTCGTCGTGAATACTTTCGCGCTTGTAAAGCGGGTCATCGATGGTCTCACCACGCTCGTGGGCTTCCTTGATCTTGGCGTTGAAGCCCGACAGGTTACGCACGCCCATCTTCGCCATCAGCTTGTAGCGGCGTTCCATCTCGGCGACGCTCCAGCGCAGGGCGTTAGCGGCGTCCTTCATGTCGGTGACCACCGGGCACAGCAGATGCGGAATGCCTTCGTAGATCGACAGTTCCAACATCTTCGGGTCGATCATGATCAGCTTGGCGTCTTCCGGGCCCGACTTGAACAGGATCGACAGGATCATCGCGTTCACC
The DNA here is from genome assembly GCF_002269425.1 of Pseudomonas sp. NS1(2017). NCBI lineage: Bacteria > Pseudomonadati > Pseudomonadota > Gammaproteobacteria > Pseudomonadales > Pseudomonadaceae > Pseudomonas > Pseudomonas sp. NS1(2017). The sequence goes on along the minus strand of NZ_CP022960.1, from coordinate 3,841,843 downwards.
CCCACCGACTTACCGGAACCGGTGGTACCGGCCACCAGCAGGTGAGGCATCTTCGCCAGGTCGGTGATCACTGGCTTGCCGCCGATGTCGTGGCCCAGGGCCAGGGTGACCGGCGATTTGAAGTTGTCATATTCCGGGGTCGACAGCACCTCGGAGAAGCGCACGATCTGGCGGTCTTCGTTGGGAATCTCGATACCTACGGTGGTCTTGCCGGGGATGACTTCCACCACGCGCACGCTGGTCACGGCCAGGGAACGCGCCAAGTCTTTCGCCAGGTTGGAAATGCGGCTGACCTTGACGCCGGCAGCCGGCTGGATCTCGTAACGGGTAATCACCGGGCCGGGATGGATCGAGTCCACCGACACTTCGACGCCGAATTCCTTGAGCTTGATTTCCAGCAGGTGGCCGACGGCCGCCAGGGATTCCGGAGAATAGTTGAGTTGTTTCTTTTCGGCCGGGTCGAGGATCGAGATCGGCGGCAAGGTGCCTTCAACCGCACTGTCGACGAACAGCGGCGCCTGTTTCTCTTTCTGCACGCGATGGCTGGGCTCAGGGGCCTTGGGCGGTGCCGGGGCAATCACTGGCGGCACCTGCTTCTCGCGGTCCGACATGTGCTTGCTCAGGGCCTGCTCGCGCTCGATCAGGCGCTCCTTGACCTTGGCCTGCTCGCGCCGATCCGGCGTGCTCGGCGCCACCACCTCGTTGACACGGGTATCTACCTCGCGCAATTGGGCGACCATGCGCTTGCGATCGACACGTGCCGCCCACCAGCGGTTGGCGGCGCCCTGGAACAGCTCCAGCAGGTCGAGGGTGATCTTGCCGGTCACGTCCATCACCTTGAACCACGACAGGTCGGTGAACACGGTGAGGCCGAAGAGGAACAGCGCGATGAACATCAGCGTGCTGCCTTGGATATTCAGGGTCCTGCGTGCCAGGTCACCGAGGCTTTCGCCCAACGCCCCGCCCGCGCCCGCCGGCAAGCCAGTCGGTGCATGAAAATGGATATGCGCCAGCGCCGCGCCGGACAGCACCAGGAACACCAGGCCGATCAGGCGCCAGGAGAACAGCCAACCGCTCCACTGCCACGGTTCATGACGCTGGCGGAAGATCTGCCAGGTCTTGATCGCCAGCAGCAACGGGAAGATATAAGCGAAGTAACCCAGCACCATGAACAGGATGTCGGCGCTGTAGGAACCGGCAGGCCCGCCGAAGTTCTGCACGTCTTCGATCTTGCTGTTGTGGCTCCAGCCCGGATCGTCCTTGCCATACGTGAGCAAGGCCATCATCAGGAACAGGCACAGCGCGCCGATAGCGATCAGCGCGCCTTCCTTGAGGCGATAATGCAGGTGCTGGCGCCAGGCCGGCACGACTGCTGCTTTAGGTGTTGCGGCGGATTTCTTCAAAACGGGTCTTTTCCTGCGCCTTTAGCGCGTCCATCTGTTGAATGACTGCAAATACTGCCCAATCCGAGCAGCTGAAAAATGAACGTGCGTCGTTGAATCTACTTTTAACATTGGGCGCTTGCTGGATGAAATGACGAAAGCGCCACAATGCCCGCATTGTACGGGTTTGTGCCGGCGATGCCACGCCCCCGCCCTTCACTCGGCAGCCTAGCCAATTTAGTCTCACAACATGTTCAATTTGAGCATGCATTGCCTTTGCTGACAAAGGCTTATGCGCTGTTTTTGTCAATCCAGGCAAGCTTGGCAAATGGCCTGCATCGCACAGACCCGATTACGACCACGCCGCCGACACAGAGTTGCAGAAACACCTGCTCACGCTAATCCGCCCTAACGCCCGATTCGGACTGGCCCGATGGCGCCATGTCGACAATAATCAGCACTGCACGAGCAGGTGTCATACCTGCCACTCCCCTCCCCTTCCGTAAGCCTGGATGCCATGCTGACCTGGTTACAACGCGACTCACTGACATTCCCTCCCCTGGCCAAGGCCATGCGCGAACCCAATGGGCTGCTGGCGGCTGGCGGCGACCTTTCGGCCGAACGCCTGGTGCAAGCCTATCGCCATGGCTGCTTTCCGTGGTTTTCGGAGGGCCAGCCGATCCTCTGGTGGTCGCCCGACCCGCGCACGGTGATATTCCCCGACGAGCTGCATGTGTCCCGCAGCCTAGGCAAATTGTTGCGCCAGCAGCGCTACAGCGTGACCTTCGACCAGGATTTCGCTGCCGTCATCCAGGCCTGCGCCGCACCGCGCGCCTATGCCGACGGCACTTGGATCACCGAGAGCATCCAGAGCGCTTACCTGGAACTGCACCAGCGCGGCATCGCCCATTCGGTAGAGGTCTGGGACGACGGCAAGCTGGTGGGTGGTTTGTATGGCTTGGCGATGGGCCAGCTGTTTTTCGGCGAGTCCATGTTCAGCCGTGCCGATAACGCCTCGAAATTCGGCTTTGCCACGCTGACCCGCCAACTACAGGAATGGGGCTTTGTATTGATCGACTGCCAGATGCCCAATGATCACCTGCACAGCCTGGGTGCCCGCGCCATATCCCGCAGCGACTTCGCAGGTTTCCTGCGCGACCATCTGGATCAGCCCAGCGCTGGACCGTGGGTTTCCTAGGCGACTTCCGCGCTCCTGGCTTACACTTATTTCAAAGCTTATCCGAGGGTTGATCATGACCGAGTTGGCGCGTTTGAAGTTTTATGCCACTCAACCCCACTCTTGCAGCTATCTGCCCGACGAGCAGGCCACCACACTGTTCCTCGACCCCAGCCAGCCTATGGACGTGCATGTGTATGCCGACCTGTCGGAGATGGGCTTTCGGCGCAGTGGCGATCATCTGTACCGGCCTCACTGCCAGAACTGCAATGCCTGCGTCCCGGCACGCATCCCTGTGGCGCAGTTTCTGCCGGACCGCAACCAGAAACGCATCCTCAAGCGCAACGCCGACCTTACGGTGATGCCAACCAAGCCACGCTTCACCGAAGAGTATTTCGATCTTTACCAGCGCTATATCGAGGAACGCCACGCCGACGGCGATATGTTCCCGCCCAGTCGCGACCAGTTTTCCACGTTCCTGGTCCGCGACCTGCCCTTCTCGCGCTTCTATGAGTTTCGCGCCGACGGCCGGTTGGTGGCAGTGGCCGTGACCGATTTGCTGCCTAACGGCCTGTCGGCGGTCTACACCTTCTACGAGCCTGCCGAGGAGCGCCGCAGCCTGGGACGCTTTGCAATCCTGTGGCAAATCGGCGAAGCACTGCGCCTGGAACTGGAGGCGGTGTACCTCGGCTACTGGATCAAGAACTGCAAAAAGATGAACTACAAGACCCAATATCGGCCCATAGAACTGCTGATTAATCAAAGATGGGTCGTGCTTAACTAGAACCCCTTGGCTTAAACACCCTTTTTCGGGCACAATGCACGCCGCTTTTGCCTGGCGCAGTTGCACCGGGCCATTCACTGGATACCGAGGGCTTTACTGCATGTCGAAAGAAGACAGCTTCGAAATGGAAGGCACTGTCGTCGACACCCTGCCCAACACCATGTTTCGTGTGGAGTTGGAAAATGGGCACGTCGTAACCGCGCATATCTCCGGCAAGATGCGCAAGAACTACATTCGTATTCTTACCGGTGACAAAGTGCGCGTCGAGCTGACGCCCTATGACTTGAGCAAAGGGCGCATCACTTACCGCGCTCGCTAAGCAGGTCAATACAAAACGCCCGGTTATGCCGGGCGTTTTTGTGTGAGCAGGATTTATAGAGGCCGCAAAACGACTGTAGGAGCGAGCTTGCTCGCGAAGAATCCAAGGACAACGCAGGGAATCAGACAGCATGCGTTATCGTTGACGATCTTCGCGAGCAAGCTCGCTCCTACAGGTTTACAGCGATCAGGCCATTTCAGCCGTGGTTTCGAACTCGAAGGTCAGCTCGCCATCCTTCAGGTCGATGTGCACCACGCCACCATGGTCGGAAAGCTCGCCGAACAGGATCTCTTCGGCCAATGGCCGCTTGATCTTGTCCTGGATCAGACGCGCCATTGGGCGTGCACCCATTGCCGCATCGTAGCCGCCCTCGGCGATCCAACTGCGCGCTGCTTCCGTGACATCCAGCTGCACGCGCTTGTCTTCCAGCTGCGCCTGAAGCTCGGTGAGGAACTTGTCCACCACACTTTTGATGACCTCATGACTGAGGCGACCAAACTGGATAATGGTGTCCAGGCGGTTGCGGAATTCCGGCGTGAAGCTCTTCTTGATCACTTCCATTGCATCGGAGGAGTGATCCTGATGGCTAAAGCCGATCGAAGCCCGCGCGGCCGTTTCGGCACCGGCGTTGGTGGTCATGATCACGATCACGTTGCGGAAGTCCGCCTTGCGCCCGTTGTTGTCGGTCAGGGTACCGTGGTCCATCACCTGCAGCAGCAAGTTGAAGACTTCCGGGTGGGCCTTCTCGATTTCATCGAGCAGCAGCACGCAATGCGGTTGCTTGGTGATCGCCTCGGTCAACAGACCGCCCTGGTCGAAACCGACATAGCCCGGAGGCGCACCGATCAGGCGCGACACGGTGTGACGCTCCATGTATTCGGACATGTCGAAACGCACCAGCTCAATGCCCATGGCCTTGGCCAACTGCCGCGCCGCTTCGGTCTTGCCGACGCCGGTCGGGCCAGCGAACAGGAACGAACCCACCGGCTTGTCCGGCGACTTGAGACCCGCACGCGACAACTTGATCGCAGTGGACAGCGCATCGATGGCCGCATCCTGGCCAAACACGGTGAGCTTGAGGTCGCGCTCCAGGTTACGCAGCAGTTCCTTATCGGAACTGTTGACGTGCTTAGGCGGAATCCGCGCGATCTTCGCCACGATGTCCTCGACCTGAGGCACATCGATGCGTTTCACACGTTTCTCGACCGGCTGCAGGCGCTGGTAGGCACCCGCCTCGTCGATCACGTCGATGGCCTTGTCCGGCATGTGTCGGTCATTGATGTAGCGCGACGCCAGTTCAGCCGCCGAACGCAGGGCTTCATCGGTGTACTCGATGCCATGGTGCGCTTCGAAACGCCCCTTGAGCCCACGCAGGATGCCGATGGTGTCTTCAACCGAAGGCTCGGACACGTCGACCTTCTGGAAACGACGCGCCAGGGCACGGTCTTTTTCGAAGATCCCGCGAAATTCCTGGAACGTGGTCGAGCCGATGCAACGGATATCACCCGACGACAGCAGAGGCTTGAGCAGGTTGGAGGCGTCCATCACCCCACCGGACGCCGCACCGGCGCCAATGATGGTGTGGATTTCGTCGATGAACAGAATCGCCTGCGGGCGTTTTTTCAGCTCGCCGAGCAGCGCCTTGAAGCGCTTCTCGAAATCGCCACGGTACTTGGTCCCGGCGAGCAGCGCGCCCAGGTCCAAGGAGTAGACGACGCTGTTGGCCAGCAAGTCCGGCACCTGGTTATCCACGATGCGCTTGGCCAGGCCTTCGGCAATCGCGGTCTTACCCACGCCCGCCTCACCCACCAGCAACGGGTTGTTCTTGCGACGACGTGCAAGGATCTGCGCTACACGCTCAACTTCAAGCTCACGCCCCACCAGCGGATCGATCCGCCCCTGGCGCGCCAGTTCGTTGAGGTTGCTGGCATAGGCATCCAGTGGATTGCCCGAAGAAGAAGACTCACCGCCCTCGTCGTCCTGCATATCCTGCTCACCCTCGGAATGATCGCCGTGCCCAGGCACCTTGGAGATACCGTGGGCGATGTAGTTGACGACATCGATACGGGCAACGCTCTGCTGTTTCAGCAGGAACACTGCCTGGCTTTCCTGTTCGCTGAAAATCGCCACCAGCACATTGGCACCTGTGACTTCACGCTTACCGGAGCTCTGAACGTGGAACACGGCACGCTGAAGCACCCGCTGGAAGCCCAGGGTTGGCTGGGTTTCACGGTCTTCATCGTGGACTGGAATAAGTGGCGTCGTGGAGTCGATAAACTCCTGCAGGTCATGCTTGAGTTTGTCGAGGTTGGCGCCGCACGCACGCAAAACGGTGGCGGCAGCTTCATTGTCCAAAAGTGCCAGCAGCAGGTGTTCGACGGTCATGAATTCATGACGCTTCGAACGAGCCTCCTTGAAGGCAAGATTGAGGGTGACTTCGAGCTCGCGGTTTAACATAGCTTCACCTCATACCCAAGTGGTCGGCGTTAACCGTCCTTCTCGATTTCACAGAGTAGCGGATGCTGGCTTTCCCTGGCGTACTGGTTGACCTGCATGGCCTTTGTCTCGGCGATGTCGCGGGTAAACACTCCACATACTGCCCGTCCTTCTGTGTGAACGGCCAGCATTACCTTGGTCGCCAACTCGCGGTTCAGGTTAAAAAACACCTCGAGTACTTCGACCACGAAATCCATCGGTGTGTAGTCATCATTGAACAAAACCACCTTGTACATGGGCGGCGCCTGTAAAGCAGGCTTGGCCTCCTGAACAGCAATGCCTGCAGAACCGTCGTCATCATGTTCCTGATCCGGTCGATCCTGATTGAATGTTAGTCGAATCTGGCTGTTTGCATGCATGGAAAGAAAGGTTCGTCAGTGGTTCAAATACAGTGGTGGGGGCGACCTGTCAGAATTTCAACTACTGACCGATCGGTCGCCTTGACTATCGGCGAAACGGTGTTACAACCAATAGAACCCACAGTGGGTAAAAAAGGTCCGCGCAGTCAACCTTATTTATTCGGGTTAGGACGGATAAACTGGATGATACTCCAGTGATGGAGTCTGGTGCAGAGGGATATGGGCATGGCAAGCGGTAAGGTCAAGTGGTTCAACAATGCCAAAGGGTACGGCTTCATTATTGAAGACGGCAAGAATGAAGACCTTTTTGCGCATTACTCAGCGATCCAAATGGACGGTTATAAAACGCTGAAAGCGGGGCAATTGGTTTCCTTCGAGATAATTCAGGGACCCAAAGGTCTTCATGCAGTGAATATTGGTGCTCCAGTCAGCGCCAGCACACCTGAAAACATCACTCAAGAACAAAGCACACAGCCGGCCTGATCAGCCGCAGAGTAAAAGCTCTAAAAAAACCGGCCTCATGGCCGGTTTTTTTGTGCCTACCTACAGTCTACATATGCGAAATCAATGCATCACCAAAACCCGACGACGACACAAGCTTCGCACCGTCCATCAGACGCTCGAAGTCATAAGTCACAGTCTTGGCCGAAATCGCACCATTGGTGCCCTTGATGATCAAATCCGCCGCCTCGGTCCAACCCATGTGCCGCAGCATCATTTCAGCTGACAAAATCAACGACCCCGGATTCACCTGATCCTTGCCCGCATATTTAGGCGCAGTACCGTGGGTCGCTTCGAACATCGCCACGGTGTCCGAAAGGTTCGCGCCCGGCGCAATACCGATACCGCCCACTTCCGCCGCCAATGCGTCGGACAGGTAATCACCGTTCAGGTTAAGCGTCGCGATCACATCATACTCAGCCGGACGCAACAGGATCTGCTGGAGCATGGCGTCGGCGATAGCATCCTTGACCACCACATTCTTGCCCGTCTTGGGGTTCTTGAACTGCATCCAAGGGCCGCCATCGAGCAGGGTCGCACCGAACTCTTTCTCGGCAATACCGTAGGCCCATTCCTTGAAGGCACCTTCGGTGAACTTCATGATGTTGCCTTTGTGCACAATGGTCAGCGAGTCGCGGTCATTATCCACTACATATTGCAGGGCTTTGCGCGCCAGACGCTCGGTACCCTCTTTAGAGACTGGCTTCACGCCAATCCCGCAATCCTGGTCGAAACGAATCTTGGTGACGCCCATTTCCTCTTTAAGGAACTTGATTACCTTGATCGCTTCGGGTGAGCCCGCCTTCCACTCGATCCCGGCATAAATGTCTTCGGAGTTTTCACGGAAGATGGTCATGTCCACATCGCCAGGCTTCTTGACCGGACTGGGCACGCCTTCGAACCAGCGCACCGGGCGCAGGCATACATATAAGTCGAGCTGTTGGCGCAGGGCCACGTTCAGCGAACGGATGCCGCCACCCACCGGCGTGGTCAGTGGGCCTTTAATGGAAACCACGTAATCCTTGACCGCATCCAGGGTTTCCTGGGGCAGCCAGGTGTCCTGGTCGTAGACTTGAGTCGCTTTCTCGCCGGCATATACCTCCATCCAGGAGATCTTGCGCTTGCCACCGTAGGCCTTTTCAACAGCCGCATCGACTACCTTGATCATCACCGGGCTGATGTCGACGCCGATACCGTCACCTTCGATGTAAGGGATGATCGGTTGGTCAGGAACATTGAGAGAATGGTCTGCATTGACGGTGATTTTGTCGCCGACTGCCGGAACCTGAATCTTCTTGTATCCCATGCTGAACTCCATCTATGGATTGAACATCTGGCTGCGTTCGAGCCTACTCCAGATAAATGGCGACTGAAACCTCACGCCATGCTCATTTGCATCGAAAACAGCATAATTTGTCGCCTACAAGCCTGAAAGCAAAGGCAAAATCGCCAATCTTGAGCACATCGTGCGACTTTGGTAGCAATCTTAGCCCTGCGACCTTTAGACCAATGGACGACACACCTTTTGTATGAAGGCTCGGCGTAAGCATAGCGACCTATGTATAATGCCGCCGCTGACCCAAGAGTCACGACGGCTGACCGCTCTGGAACAGGTGCCTTCAGCTACAAAGCCGGACTATTACAATAGTCCACCCGCTTGACGCTCGACTGATGCAACCCAACATCACCGCGAAGAAACCTCGACATTTCGCTCATGGATGACTTTGAACGAACGCGCTCCACCCGGCGCATCTCGAGTTTCTGCGCACGCTTTCAGCAAAGAAGAGAGTTAATCCGAATATGCCCACCCGCTCGAAGATCATCTACACCTTCACCGACGAAGCCCCGGCCCTCGCCACCTATTCACTGCTGCCTATCGTAGAGGCCTTCACCGCTTCCGCTGATATTGCCGTGGAAACCCGCGACATCTCCCTCGCCGCGCGCATCCTCGCAAGCTTCCCCGAGCAACTGGGCGCCAAGGCTATCCCGGACCACCTCGCCGAACTGGGCGACCTGGCCGTTACGCCTGAAGCCAACATCATCAAGCTGCCTAACATCAGCGCCTCAACCCCGCAGCTGCAAGCCGCAATCAAGGAACTGCAGGCCCAGGGCTACGCCCTGCCGGACTACCCGGAAACCGTAACCACCGACGCGGAAAGAGAAACCCGTGCACGTTACGACAAAGTCAAGGGCAGCGCCGTGAACCCGGTACTGCGCGAAGGCAACTCCGACCGCCGCGCACCGCTGTCGGTCAAGAACTACGCACGCAAGCACCCGCACAAGATGGGCGCCTGGGCTGCCGACTCCAAGTCGCACATCGCCCACATGAACAGTGGCGATTTCTACGGCAGCGAAAAAGCCGTGCAGATCGAAGCCGCTGACGCTGTCAAAATCGAGCTGATCGCCCAAGACGGCACCGCCACTGTCCTGAAGGAAAAGACTTCGGTACAGGCCGGCGAAATCATCGACACCGCCGTACTGAGCAAGAAAGCCCTGCGCGCGTTCATCGCCACTGAAATCGAAGACGCCAAGAAACAAGGCGTACTGCTGTCGGTTCACCTGAAAGCCACCATGATGAAGGTCTCCGACCCGATCATGTTCGGCCAGATCGTTGCCGAGTTCTATAAAGACGCCCTGACCAAGCACGCCACCGTGCTGGAGCAAATCGGCTTCAACCTGAACAACGGCATCGGCGACCTGTACGCCCGTATCAAGGCCCTGCCGGCCGACCAGCAAGCGCAGATCGAAGCTGACATCCAGGCCGTATACGCGGCTCGCCCCTCCCTGGCGATGGTCAACTCCGACAAAGGCATCACCAACCTGCACGTGCCGAGCGACGTGATCGTCGACGCCTCGATGCCGGCCATGATCCGTGACTCCGGCAAAATGTGGGGCACCGACGGCCAACTGCACGACACCAAGGCTGTGATCCCGGATCGCTGCTACGCCACCATCTACCAAGCGGTCATCGAAGACTGCAAGGCCAATGGCGCTTTCGACCCAACCACCATGGGCAGCGTGCCAAACGTTGGCCTGATGGCGAAGAAAGCCGAAGAGTACGGCTCCCACGACAAGACCTTCCAGATCAAGGCTGACGGCGTAGTCCGCGTCACCGACAGCAAGGGCAGCCTGCTGATGGAACAGAAAGTCGAAGCCGGCGACATCTTCCGCATGTGCCAGACCAAAGACGCGCCGATCCAGGACTGGGTGAAACTGGCCGTCAACCGCGCCCGCGCCAGCAACACCCCGGCCATTTTCTGGCTGGACCCTAAGCGTGCACACGACGGCGTCGTGGTCGAGAAAGTTCAGGCGTACCTGAAAAACCACAACACCGAAGGCCTGGACATCCGCATCATGTCGCCAGTCGACGCGATGAAGTTCACCCTGGAGCGCACCCGCAAGGGCCTGGACACCATCTCGGTGACCGGTAACGTGCTGCGCGACTACCTGACCGACCTGTTCCCGATCATGGAACTGGGCACCAGCGCCAAGATGCTGTCGATCGTGCCACTGATGAACGGCGGTGGCCTGTTCGAAACCGGCGCCGGCGGTTCGGCACCGAAGCACGTGCAGCAATTGGTAGAAGAAAACTTCCTACGCTGGGATTCCCTGGGCGAGTTCCTGGCCCTGGCCGCATCCCTTGAGCATTTGGGTGTGACGTACAACAACCCGAAAGCCCTGGTACTCTCCAAGACCCTGGACCAGGCCACCGGCCAGTTCCTCGACAACAACAAGTCGCCATCGCGCAAAGTCGGCAACATCGACAACCGCGGCAGCCACTTCTACCTGGCGCTGTACTGGGCTCAAGCCCTGGCCGCCCAGAGCGAAGACACTGCACTGCAAGCGCAGTTTGGCGAACTGGCCAAGACCCTGACCGCGAACGAAGCAACCATCGTTGCCGAGCTCAACGCCGTGCAGGGCAAACCAGTGGACATCGGCGGCTACTACGCGCCGAACCCAGAGCTGACCAGCAAAGCCATGCGCCCAAGCAACACCCTCAATGCGGCCATTGCCAAGTTGAAGTAAGGTTGTAAGGCTGCAAAAAAGCCCCGGCCCTGTGCCGGGGTTTTTATTTACACTCCGCTTTCACTGAACAAACCGATCCCCTGTAGGAGCCGGCCTACCGGCGATGACGCCCTCAAGCCATGCGCAAACCTTGAGGCTGCCAGCGCCGGCAAGCCGGCTCCTACAATGACCGTGTCAATCCGAGGTATCGAATGACCTGGCAACCCCACATCACCGTCGCCACCATCGTCGAAGACAACGGCCGCTTCCTCATGGTCGAGGAACTCAAGGGCGGCCGCGCCGTGCTCAACCAGCCTGCCGGCCACCTCGACCCGCACGAAACTCTGACCGAAGCCGCCGTGCGCGAAACCCTCGAAGAGACCGGCTGGGATGTGGAAGCCACGGGCATTGTCGGCATCTATCTGTACACCGCCCCCAGCAATGGCGTGACCTACCAGCGTGTGTGCTTCATCGCCAAAGCCCTGAAACACCACCCGGACTATCAACTCGACGAAGGCATCCTGCGCGCCCGCTGGCTGACCCGAGACGAGCTGCTGGCCGTGCGCAACGACTGGCGCAGCGAGCTGATCATCCGCTGCATCGATGATTATCTGGCCGGCCAGCGCCACAGTCTCGAATTGATCCGCCCTTCTCTTTAGCCTTGAAGGCCTGAGCCTGATAGAATCGCGTCCTTTTTCAAGACACCCGTTGAAACCCTATGCGTGATCCAGCCCCTTCTGACACACAAAAGAAGCGCGTCATCGTCGGCATGTCCGGCGGCGTGGATTCTTCCGTTTCCGCCGTTCTGCTCATGGAGCAGGGTTATGAGGTGGAAGGCCTGTTCATGAAGAACTGGGAAGAAGACGATGGAACGGAATACTGCACCGCCATGGACGACCTGGCGGACGCCCAGGCCGTGTGCGACAAGATCGGTATCAAGCTGCACACCGCCAACTTCGCCGCTGAGTACTGGGACAATGTGTTCGAGCACTTCCTGGCCGAATACAAGGCAGGTCGCACGCCGAACCCGGATATCCTGTGCAACCGTGAAATCAAGTTCAAGGCGTTCCTCGACTATGCCATGATGCTTGGCGCCGACCTGATCGCCACTGGCCACTATGTGCGCCGCCGCGATATCGAGGGTCGCACCGAACTGCTCAAGGGCCTGGATCCGAACAAGGACCAGAGCTATTTCCTGCACGCTGTCGGCGGTGAACAGATCGCCAAGACGCTGTTCCCGGTGGGCGAGCTGGAAAAACCCGAAGTGCGCAAGATCGCCGAGAAACACGGCCTGGCCACCGCCAAGAAGAAGGATTCCACCGGGATCTGCTTTATCGGCGAGCGCCGCTTCAGCGACTTCCTCAAGCAGTACCTGCCAGCGCAACCGGGCGAAATTCATACCACCGAAGGTGAAGTCATCGGCCGTCACCATGGCTTGATGTACCACACCATCGGCCAACGCCAGGGCCTGGGCATCGGCGGCTTGAAAGACGCCGGTGAAGAGCCGTGGTACGTGCTGGTCAAGGACCTGGAAAACAACGTGCTGATCGTCGGCCAAGGCAACGAGCATCCACTGTTGTTCTCCGGCGCCCTGCTCGCTTCGGAAATCTATTGGGTCAACCCGATCGACCTGAGCACCCCGCGTCGCCTGACCGCCAAAGTGCGTTATCGCCAAAGCGACCAGCCCTGCACCCTGGAAAAAACCGCCACCGGCTACCGCGCCACCTTCGATGACCCGCAACGCGCGGTCACGCCTGGCCAGTCGGTGGTGTTCTACGACGGCGAAATCTGCCTGGGCGGCGGCGTGATTGAAGTGGCCGAAGCCTGGAGCAACCCGGCATGAGCCCGACCCAGGAGCAATTGACGGCGCTGGGCGGGGTTTTCCTCGCCGCCGTATTGGTGGACAAGATCGCCAAGACCGGCCAGGTCACCGAAGCAGGCCTGACCTGCATGCTCGGCAGCTTGCTGATCCGCGATCCAAAGGACACGCTGGAGGTCTACGGCGGCGACGATATCGCACTGCGTGAAGGTTACCGCGCGCTGATCGGCGCCCTTGAGCGCGACCCCAGCACGTTGCAGCGTGAGCCGTTGCGCTACGCCCTGTCGATGCTCGGTCTTGAGCGTCAACTGGCCAAGCGCGACGACATGCTGGAGGTTATCGGCAAGCGTTTGCCACAGATACAGTCCCAGGTGGAACACTTCGGCCCGGCCCACGAAAACGTGATCGCGGCTTGTGGCGCGCTGTATCAAGACACCCTGAGCACCTTGCGCCAACGCATCCAGGTGCACGGCGACATGCGCAACCTGCAACAACCGAACAACGCCTCGAAAATCCGCGCCCTGCTCCTGGCCGGCATTCGTTCGGCACGGTTGTGGCGCCAGTTGGGCGGTCATCGTTGGCAGTTGGTGATCAGCCGCCGCAAATTGCTCAAAGAGCTTTACCCGTTGATGCGCAACGAATAAGTCGCAGCAACCGCATTTTTTCAAGCGTTACGCGTAATACGCCGGTCAGTTGGCGACGGACCGGCGGATTTTTTCATGTATGATACGCGCCCCATTTCGTTGCCCGACTGTCCGAGAACACCCCATGCAGCTCTCTTCGCTCACTGCGGTTTCCCCTGTTGACGGCCGCTACGCCGGCAAAACCCAGGCCCTGCGCCCTATTTTCAGCGAATACGGCCTGATCCGTGCTCGCGTGCTGGTGGAAGTGCGCTGGCTCCAGCGCCTAGCCGCTCACCCCGCCATCAGCGAAGTGCCGGCGTTTTCCGCCGAAGCCAACGCTGTGCTCAACACCCTGGCGGAAAACTTCTCCCTGGAGCACGCCGAGCGTGTGAAAGAGATCGAGCGCACCACCAACCACGACGTAAAAGCCATCGAATACCTGCTCAAAGAGCAAGCGGCCAAGCTGCCGGAACTGGCCCAGGTCAGCGAGTTCATCCACTTTGCCTGCACCAGCGAGGACATCAACAACCTGTCCCACGCCCTGATGCTGCGTGAAGGCCGTGATGACGTGATGCTGCCGCTGATGCGCCAGACCGCCAACGCCATCCGTGAACTGGCGATCCGTTTCGCCGACGTGCCGATGCTGTCGCGCACCCACGGCCAGCCGGCGTCGCCGACCACCCTGGGCAAAGAACTGGCCAACGTGGTGTACCGCTTGGAGCGTCAGATCGCTCAAGTGGCGGCCGTGCCGCTGCTGGGCAAGATCAACGGCGCCGTAGGCAACTACAACGCTCACCTGTCGGCCTACCCTGAGATCGACTGGGAAGCCAACGCCCGCGCCTTCATCGAAGACGAGCTGGGCCTGGGTTTCAACCCGTATACCACGCAGATCGAACCGCACGACTACATCGCCGAGCTGTTCGACGCCATTGCGCGCTTCAACACCATCCTGATCGACTTCGATCGCGATATCTGGGGCTACATCTCCCTGGGCTACTTCAAGCAGCGCACCATTGCCGGTGAAATCGGTTCGTCGACCATGCCGCACAAGGTCAACCCGATCGACTTCGAAAACTCCGAAGGCAACCTCGGCATCGCCAACGCCCTGTTCCAGCACCTGGCCAGCAAGTTGCCGATCTCCCGCTGGCAGCGCGACCTGACCGACTCCACCGTGCTGCGCAACCTCGGTGTGGGCTTTGCCCACAGCGTGATCGCGTACGAAGCCAGCCTCAAGGGCATCAGCAAGCTGGAGCTCAACGAGCAGAAGATCGCCGCTGACCTGGACGCGTGCTGGGAAGTCTTGGCTGAGCCGATCCAGACCGTGATGCGTCGCTACAACATCGAAAACCCGTACGAGAAGCTGAAAGAATTGACGCGCGGCAAGGGCATCAGCCCTGAAGCACTGAAGACTTTCATCGACGGCCTGGAAATGCCAGCCGCGGCCAAGGCCGAGCTGAAACTGCTGACTCCGGCCAACTACATCGGCAACGCTGTAGAGCAAGCCAAGCGCATCTGATCTTCGCAAGACCCTTTGAGACGCCCGGCCGCGCCGGGCGTTTTTATTCCAGTCTGAAAAGTGCTTTTTTTCAATAGGTTACACATGAATCCTGATATCCCTCTTCAACTTCTGGGCGGCATCACGGCACGGGAGTTCCTGCGCGACTACTGGCAGAAAAAACCGCTGCTGATCCGTCAGGCCATCCCTGATTTCGAAAGCCCGATCGACGCCGACGAACTGGCCGGCCTGGCCCTGGAAGAAGAAGTCGAATCGCGCCTGGTGATCGAACACGGCGAGCGTCCGTGGGAACTGCGCCGCGGCCCGTTTGCTGAAGATGCCTTCAGCAGCCTGCCTGAGCGTGAGTGGACCCTGCTGGTGCAGGCTGTCGACCAGTTTGTGCCGGAAGTGGCTGAATTGCTGGAGCAGTTCCGCTTCCTGCCAAGCTGGCGCATCGACGACGTGATGATCAGCTTCGCCGCGCCCGGCGGCAGCGTGGGTCCGCACTTCGACAACTACGACGTGTTCCTGCTGCAAGCCCAGGGCAAGCGCAACTGGAAGATCGGCCAGATGTGCAACTCGGAAAGCCCGCTGCTGCAGCACGCCGACCTGCGTATCCTCGCTGAATTCGAAGAAAGCGCCGAATGGGTGCTGGAACCGGGCGATATGCTCTACCTGCCGCCACGCCTGGCGCACTTCGGCATTGCCGAAGATGACTGCATGACCTACTCCGTGGGCTTCCGTGCACCGAGCGCTGCTGAAGTGCTGACCCACTTCACCGACTTCCTCAGCCAATACCTGACGGACGAAGAACGCTACACCGACGCCGACGCCCAGCCGGTCAGCGACCCGCACCAGATCCAGAGCGACGCGCTGGACCGCCTCAAGAGCCTGCTGGCCGAGCACATGAGCGACGAGCGCATGCTGCTGACCTGGTTCGGCCAATTCATGACCGAACCGCGCTATCCTGAACTGGTGGCCGGCGAGGAACTGGGTGAAGAAGACTTCATCAGCGCCCTGCAAGACGGCGCGATCCTGGTACGCAACCCGAGCGCGCGCATGGCCTGGTCGGAGGTCGACGACGACGTACTGCTGTTCGCCAGCGGCCAAAGCCGTTACCTGCCGGGCAAGCTGCGCGAACTGCTCAAGCTGATCTGCGCCGCCGACGCCCTGCACGCCGAAAACCTCGGCCCGTGGCTGGCGGACGAAGACGGTCGCGACCTGCTGTGCGAGTTGGTCAAGCAAGGAAGCCTGGGATTTGCCGATGAATAAGATTCACGTAAGTGTCGCGGACTGGCAAAAGGATATCGCCGAGATTCGGCGCATTCGTGAAGCGGTGTTTATCGCTGAACAATCGGTTCCGCCAGAGCTGGAGTGGGACGCGGATGACGCCGGCGCGGTGCATTTCCTTGCATTCGAAGGCGATTTTCCGATTGGCACCGCGCGCCTGCTGCCCAGCGGCGAGATCGGACGCGTTTCGGTGCTCAAGGACTGGCGCGGCTTAAAGGTCGGCGACAAGCTGATGGAAGCGGTGATCGGCGTGGCCGAGCAGCGCGGCCAAGCCAAGCAGTTCCTGAGTGCGCAGGTGTATGCGGCGCCGTTCTATGAGCGACTGGGCTTCAAGATTGTCAGTGACGAATTCCTTGAAGTCGGGATTCCGCATGTGGACATGGTGCGCGAGGGCTGAGCTGTCTCGTTCGCGGGCTTGCTCGCGAAGGCTATTTGAGCACCACTACAAATGCCCTGCCATGCAGGGCATTTTGCCGTCTACGATTCAATTTGCGACCTGCCAGGCCGACAAACTGGCACTATCCAGCCTAAATGACTCGCAGAGATAACGGACATGTCCCTACGCACCCTGCTCACCGCCCTTCTCCTGACCGCCAGCGTTTCAGCCATGGCTGACACTGAAGTCGTCAACCTGAGCAACCGTACCAGCGCCGACCTGCTGCCCGTTGCGCAGAACTTCATCGGCAAGGACGGCACCGTCAGCGCCTACGGCAACCAGCTTATTGTCAACGCTGCCCCCGCCAAGATCCAAGACTTGCGCGCCCTGCTCTCACAGCTCGACACCCCGGCCAAGCGCCTGCTGATCACCGTCGACACCAACGAAAACAACCAGCAGAACAGCGGCGACAGCCAGACGCGCATCATCAGCTACGGCACCGCCAGTCGTGACGGTGGCATCCAGCAGATCCAGGCCAGCGAAGGTGTGCCCGCGCTGATCCAGGTCGGCCAGAGCGTCCCGCTGACCACCACCCAACAAGACAGCTACGGCCGCCTGCAGAACCAGACCCAGTATCGCAACGTCACCCAGGGGTTCTACGTGACGGCCAGCGTCACCGGCGAGACCGTGCACCTGGCGATCAGTACCAACCGTGACCGCATGAGCCAGGAACGTCCCGATGTAGTGAATGTGCAAAGCACCGACACAACTGTCAGCGGGCGCCTGGGCGAGTGGATCCCCCTGGCCGGCATCAATCGCGAAACCCAGGCCGACAAATCCTCTACAACCCGCAGCTACTCTACTCAGGGCCGTGACGACCTGACTGTACGGGTGAAGGTCGACACCCTGAACTGAAGCACCGAAAACTGACTGATGAGTCGTATTAGACTAAAGATGTAGTGCTTGAAAAAAAGCACTACAAAACATTTGACGATCCAAAAAAGCATGGGCATGATGGCCTCGCTCCCGCTAATCAGGGGCCCTGGCAAGGGCCTTCGGATCGCCGCTCTAAGCTACCCACCTGAGCCGATTCGTGTCTGTACCGCCCACAAGGCGTGTTTGACGAGGTTGCGACTGGAACGAAGTTGTCCCGAGGGACGGAAGCTAACCAGGTAACCCGGCTACACGCTGTTGAACACCCAAGGGCCCACGACGCCCTCAGACTGTTCGCGGCCCGCCTTTACCTACCGCCCCTCTCGCCAATCGTTCATCCCGTCGCATGCCCCGCCAGACCCGACATGACCGCCTAAGCTTCTGGTCAGCGAGCAGCCCTGCCCACGCATTTGAATGCAGGGCTGGCAAATGGATTTTTTCCACCACAAGAAGACGCGACGAGGTTTACTTCCATGGCACTGACACGCGAACAGCAAATTGCAGCCCTCGAAAAAGACTGGGCTGAAAACCCACGCTGGAAAGGCGTGACCCGCGCTTATTCCGCTGCTGACGTCGTCCGCCTGCGTGGCTCGGTTCAACCTGAGCACACCTTTGCAAAACTCGGCGCCGAGAAGCTGTGGAACCTGGTGACCCAAGGTGCCAAGCCTTCCTTCCGTCCCGACAAAGATTTCGTCAACTGCATGGGCGCTCTCACTGGCGGCCAGGCAGTGCAACAGGTGAAAGCCGGTATCCAGGCGATCTACCTGTCCGGCTGGCAAGTGGCAGCGGACAACAACTCCGCTGAGTCCATGTACCCCGACCAATCGCTGTACCCGGTGGATTCGGTTCCAACCGTGGTCAAGCGCATCAACAACTCGTTCCGTCGTGCCGACCAGATCCAGTGGAAAGCCGGCAAGAACCCAGGCGACGAAGGCTACATCGACTACTTCGCGCCGATCGTGGCTGACGCTGAAGCCGGTTTCGGCGGCGTACTGAACGCCTACGAGCTGATGAAGAGCATGATCGAGGCAGGCGCTGCCGGCGTGCACTTCGAAGACCAACTGGCGTCCGTGAAAAAATGCGGCCACATGGGCGGCAAGGTACTGGTTCCGACCCAGGAAGCCGTGCAGAAGCTGACCGCTGCCCGCTTGGCTGCTGACGTTGCCGGTACTCCGACCATCATCCTGGCGCGTACCGACGCCAACGCTGCTGACCTGCTGACTTCGGACTGCGACCCGTACGACCAACCGTTCGTGACCGGCGAGCGCACCCAGGAAGGTTTCTACAAGGTACGTGCCGGCCTGGACCAGGCGATTGCCCGCGGCCTGGCCTACGCGCCATACGCCGACCTGATCTGGTGCGAAACCGCCAAGCCGGACCTGGACGAAGCCCGTCGTTTTGCCGAAGCGATCAAGAAGGAATACCCGGACCAACTGCTGTCCTACAACTGCTCGCCTTCTTTCAACTGGAAGAAAAACCTGGACGACGCGACCATCGCCAAGTTCCAGCGCGAACTGTCCGCCATGGGCTACAAGCACCAGTTCATCACCCTGGCCGGCATTCACAACATGTGGCACAGCATGTTCAACCTGGCGCACGACTACGCCCGCAACGACATGACCGCCTACGTGAAGCTGCAGGAGCAGGAGTTCGCTGACGCATCGAAGGGTTACACCTTCGTGGCGCACCAGCAGGAAGTGGGCACCGGCTACTTCGACGACATGACCACCGTGATCCAGGGCGGCACCTCTTCCGTAACCGCGCTGACCGGTTCGACCGAAGAAGAGCAGTTCCACTAAGCACCGCGTACACGGCCACTGCGGCCCCAAGGAAGACCTAACCGCAGTGCCGCACGACAATCACGCCCCGACCTGTTCGGGGCGTTTTTTTGTCAAAACATTGATCCAGAGCGGTATTCGCGTGGATCAGATCGGTTAAAAGATCCCCGTCAGCAACTAAGCGACACTCTAGCAAGTAACGGCAACTTCCCTCGCCACACGAGAAACATTCGCTTAAACCCCACGCAAACAATATTCATTATCATTTAGCGCATGAAAACTTCGTTACAGGACAAACAAAACACATTTGATTAAATGCCCGCTAATGCCCACCACACAAGGGCTACAGCCCCACGAAGGTGCACTATGTCCTTATTCCATCGAATAATTTCGCTATAGGAATTTTACTTGCCCGGTGTTTAGCCATAAAATCACCGCGATTGATTGCAGTGCGACATATCGTCACTGCATCGTTACTTTTTCGAGCTCAGAGACTTTTGCTCTCTGTTAAGGATTTCCAGCATGACCGAAGCGACAGGACTCATGGCCCACAACTGGGGCTTTGCCATTTTCCTCCTCGGTGTTGTCGGCCTCTGCGCCTTCATGCTTGGTGTCTCCAGCCTCCTCGGGTCAAAAGCCTGGGGCCGCAGCAAAAATGAACCGTTCGAGTCCGGCATGCTGCCTACAGGTGGCGCCCGCTTGCGGCTCTCAGCCAAATTCTATCTGGTCGCGATGCTGTTCGTGATCTTCGATATCGAAGCCCTCTTTCTCTTTGCCTGGTCTGTGTCCGTCCGCGAAAGCGGCTGGACCGGATTCGTCGAAGCTCTCGTTTTCATAGCAATTCTGTTGGCAGGCCTTGTCTACCTATTCCGAGTGGGCGCCCTTGATTGGGCTCCGGAAGCTCGTCGTAAGCGGCAAGCGAAGCTGAAACAATGAGGCTTTGGCGATGCAATACAATCTCACCAGGATCGACCCGGATGCTCCTAACGAGCAGTACCCCATCGGCGAACGGGAAACCGTTTCCGACCCGTTAGAAGACCAAGTCCACAAAAACATCTACATGGGCAAGTTGGAAGACGTGCTGAGTGGCGCGGTCAACTGGGGGCGTAAAAACTCCCTGTGGCCGTACAACTTCGGTCTTTCGTGCTGCTACGTGGAAATGACCACCGCCTTCACGGCGCCCCACGACATCGCGCGCTTTGGCGCCGAAGTGATCCGGGCATCACCGCGCCAGGCGGATTTCATGGTTATCGCCGGTACCTGCTTTATCAAGATGGCGCCGATCATCCAGCGTCTCTACGAGCAAATGCTCGAACCGAAGTGGGTTATCTCCATGGGTTCGTGCGCCAACTCCGGTGGCATGTACGACATCTACTCCGTCGTTCAAGGGGTGGACAAGTTCCTGCCCGTGGACGTCTACGTGCCTGGCTGCCCGCCCCGCCCTGAAGCGTTCCTGCAAGGCTTGATGCTGTTGCAGGAATCGATTGGCAAGGAGCGTCGCCCGCTGTCCTGGGTCGTCGGCGATCAAGGCGTGTATCGCGCCGAGATGCCTTCGCAAAAGGAAGAGCGCCGCGAACAGCGAATCGCAGTCACCAACCTGCGCAGCCCTGACGAAGTCTGATCCAGCCCGCTTCTTTTATAGAACGAACACCTGGCTTCATTCTTTACGTTGACCGAAAGCGATAAAAAAACCATGACTACAGGCAGCGCTCTGTACATCCCGCCTTATAAGGCAGACGACCAGGATGTGGTCGTCGAACTCAATAACCGTTTTGGCCCTGACGCCTTCACCGCCCAGGCCACACGCACCGGTATGCCGGTGCTGTGGGTGGCGCGTGCCAAGCTCGTCGAAGTCCTGACCTTCCTGCGCAACCTGCCCAAGCCGTACGTCATGCTCTATGACCTGCATGGCGTGGACGAGCGTCTGCGCACCAAGCGTCAAGGGCTGCCGAGCGGCGCCGATTTCACCGTGTTCTACCACCTGATGTCGCTGGAACGTAACAGCGACGTGATGATCAAGGTCGCACTAAACGAAAGCGACTTGAGCATCCCGACCGTCACCGGTATCTGGCCGAACGCCAGCTGGTACGAGCGTGAAGTGTGGGACATGTTCGGTATCGACTTCCCGGGTCACCCGCACCTGACGCGCATCATGATGCCGCCGACCTGGGAAGGTCACCCGCTGCGCAAGGACTTCCCTGCCCGCGCCACCGAATTCGATCCGTTCAGCCTCAACCTCGCCAAGCAACAGCTTGAAGAGGAAGCGGCGCGTTTCCGTCCGGAAGACTGGGGCATGAAACGCTCTGGCACCAACGAGGACTATATGTTCCTCAACCTGGGCCCGAACCACCCTTCGGCCCACGGTGCCTTCCGTATCATCCTGCAACTGGACGGCGAAGAAATCGTCGACTGCGTCCCGGACATCGGCTACCACCACCGTGGTGCCGAGAAGATGGCCGAGCGTCAGTCCTGGCACAGCTTCATCCCGTACACCGACCGTATCGACTACCTCGGCGGCGTGATGAACAACCTGCCGTACGTGCTCTCGGTCGAGAAGCTGGCCGGCATCAAGGTGCCCGACCGCGTCGACACCATCCGCATCATGATGGCCGAGTTCTTCCGGATCACCAGCCACCTGCTGTTCCTGGGTACGTATATCCAGGACGTCGGCGCCATGACCCCGGTGTTCTTCACCTTCACCGACCGTCAGCGCGCCTACAAGGTCATCGAAGCCATCACTGGTTTCCGCCTGCACCCGGCCTGGTACCGCATCGGCGGTGTTGCCCACGACCTGCCGAATGGCTGGGAGCGCCTGGTCAAGGAATTCATCGACTGGATGCCCAAGCGTCTGGATGAGTACCAAAAGGCTGCGCTGGACAACAGCATCCTCAAGGGCCGTACCATCGGCGTCGCCCAGTACAACACCAAAGAGGCCCTGGAATGGGGCGTCACCGGGGCTGGCCTTCGCTCAACAGGTTGCGATTTCGACCTGCGTAAAGCGCGTCCGTACTCGGGCTACGAGAACTTCGAATTCGAAGTGCCGCTGGCGGCCAATGGCGATGCCTACGACCGTTGCATCGTGCGCGTCGAAGAAATGCGCCAGAGCCTGAAGATCATCGAGCAGTGCATGCGCAACATGCCGGCCGGCCCGTACAAGGCGGATCACCCGCTGACCACGCCGCCGCCGAAAGAACGCACGCTGCAGCACATCGAAACCCTGATCACGCACTTCCTGCAAGTTTCGTGGGGCCCGGTCATGCCGGCCAACGAATCCTTCCAGATGATTGAAGCGACCAAGGGTATCAACAGTTATTACCTGACGAGCGATGGCGGCACCATGAGCTACCGCACCCGGATCCGTACCCCAAGCTTTGCCCACTTGCAGCAGATCCCTTCGGTGATCAAAGGCGAGATGGTCGCGGACTTGATTGCGTACCTGGGTAGTATCGATTTCGTTATGGCCGACGTGGACCGCTAAGCATGAACAGCACGCTTATCCAGACAGACCGTTTCACCTTGAGTGAAACCGAGCGCTCGGCCATCGAGCACGAGCTGCATCACTACGAAGACCCGCGCGCGGCGTCGATCGAAGCCTTGAAGATCGTCCAGAAGGAACGTGGCTGGGTGCCTGACGGCGCCCTCTACGCCATCGGCGAGATCCTCGGCATCCCTGCCAGCGACGTTGAAGGCGTGGCCACGTTCTACAGCCAGATCTTCCGTCAGCCGGTCGGTCGCCACATCATTCGCGTGTGCGACAGCATGGTCTGCTACATCGGCGGCCACGAATCGGTGGTTGACGCGATCCAGACCAAACTGGGCATCGGCCTCGGCCAGACCACCCCTGACGGCCGCTTCACGCTGCTGCCAGTGTGCTGCCTGGGCAACTGCGACAAGGCGCCGGCGTTGATGATCGACGACGACACATTCGGTGACGTGCAGGCAACTGGCGTGACCCAATTGCTCGAGGGCTACCCATGACCCTTACATCTTTCGGCCCGGCCAACCTGATCAAGCGTTCGCCTGAGACCCACCCGCTGACCTGGCGCCTGCGTGACGATGCCGAGCCCGTGTGGCTCGACGAGTACCAGGCCAAGAACGGTTACGCGGCGGCGCGCAAAGCCTTTGCCGACATGGCCCAGGACGACATCGTCCAGACCGTGAAAGACGCCGGCCTTAAAGGCCGCGGCGGTGCAGGCTTCCCCACGGGCGTTAAGTGGGGCCTGATGCCCAAGGACGAATCCATCAACATCCGCTACCTGCTGTGCAACGCGGATGAAATGGAGCCGAACACCTGGAAAGACCGCATGCTGATGGAGCAACTGCCCCATCTGCTGATCGAAGGCATGCTGATCAGCGCCCGCGCGTTGAAAACCTACCGTGGCTATATCTTCCTGCGTGGCGAATACACCACCGCCGCCAAGCACCTCAACCGTGCGGTAGAAGAAGCCAAGGCAGCAGGCCTGTTGGGCAAGAACATCCTCGGTTCGGGTTTTGACTTCGAACTGTTCGTGCACACCGGCGCCGGGCGTTATATCTGCGGTGAAGAAACCGCACTGATCAACTCCCTCGAAGGCCGCCGCGCCAACCCGCGTTCCAAGCCGCCCTTCCCTGCCGCCGTGGGCGTGTGGGGCAAGCCGACCTGCGTGAACAACGTCGAAACCCTGTGCAACGTGCCGGCGATCATCGCCGATGGCGTGGACTGGTACAAATCGTTGGCCCGCGAAGGCAGTGAAGACATGGGCACCAAGCTCATGGGCTTCTCCGGCAAGGTCAAGAACCCTGGCCTGTGGGAGCTGCCTTTCGGCGTGACCGCACGCGAGCTGTTCGAGGACTACGCCGGCGGCATGCGCGACGGCTACACCTTGAAAGCCTGGCAGCCAGGCGGCGCCGGTACCGGCTTCCTGCTCCCCGAGCACCTCGACGCACAGATGTACGCCGGCGGCATCGGCAAGGTCGGCACCCGGATGGGTACGGGCCTGGCGATGGCGGTGGACAACACCGTGAACATGGTCTCGTTGCTACGCAACATGGAGCAGTTCTTTGCCCGTGAATCCTGCGGTTTCTGCACCCCATGCCGCGACGGTCTGCCGTGGA
This sequence comes from Pseudomonas sp. NS1(2017), assembly GCF_002269425.1. Lineage (NCBI taxonomy): Bacteria > Pseudomonadati > Pseudomonadota > Gammaproteobacteria > Pseudomonadales > Pseudomonadaceae > Pseudomonas > Pseudomonas sp. NS1(2017). The sequence goes on along the minus strand of NZ_CP022960.1, from coordinate 3,817,412 downwards.
GCGTGAAGCTGCTGATGGCGCTGGAAAATGGCGAAGGCCGCGAGGGTGATATCGAAACCCTGCTCGGTCTGGTCGGTTTCCTCGGCCCTGGCAAAACCTTCTGTGCTCACGCACCGGGCGCCGTGGAGCCATTGGGCAGTGCCATCAAATACTTCCGCTCGGAGTTCGAAGCCGGCATCGCGCCTACCAGCGCCGCCGTCCCGCCTCTGGCGAAGCCGATCGTAGTCGGCGCGTAACGCTTTAAAAGGCGAAGGGTCCACACCCGTAGCTTTCTCATGGGCTGACGCCGTAAAGGCTGTGTTGATGCCCATGAATAACAAGATTCCATTAGCCACGCCCGCTGACAACGGGCCAACGAAGAACTTTGAACCATGGCCACTATCCACGTAGACGGCAAAGCGCTCGAAGTCGATGGGGCAGACAACCTGTTACAGGCATGTCTCTCATTAGGCCTCGACATCCCGTATTTCTGCTGGCACCCCGCGCTTGGTAGCGTCGGTGCCTGTCGCCAGTGCGCGGTCAAGCAGTACACTGACGAGAACGACACCCGTGGTCGTATCGTCATGTCGTGCATGACCCCAGCCACCGACAACACCTGGATCTCCATCGAAGATGAAGAATCCAAGGCGTTCCGCGCCAGTGTCGTCGAATGGCTGATGACCAACCACCCTCACGACTGCCCAGTCTGTGAGGAAGGCGGTCACTGCCACCTGCAAGACATGACGGTGATGACCGGCCACAACGAGCGCCGTTATCGCTTCACCAAGCGTACCCACCAGAACCAGGACCTCGGCCCGTTCATTTCCCACGAAATGAACCGCTGCATCGCCTGCTATCGCTGCGTGCGCTTCTATAAAGACTACGCAGGCGGCACTGACCTGGGCGTGTTCGGCGCCCACGACAACGTGTACTTCGGTCGCGTTGAAGACGGTGTGCTCGAAAGTGAGTTCTCCGGCAACCTCACCGAGGTCTGCCCGACCGGTGTATTCACCGACAAGACGCACTCCGAGCGCTACAACCGTAAGTGGGACATGCAATTCGCCCCGAGCATCTGCCATGGCTGCTCCAGCGGTTGCAACATCTCCCCGGGTGAGCGCTACGGTGAACTGCGTCGCATCGAAAACCGCTTCAACGGTTCGGTCAACCAGTACTTCCTGTGCGACCGTGGCCGCTTCGGCTATGGCTACGTCAACCGCGAAGACCGCCCACGCCAGCCACTGCTGGCCAACGGCGGCAAACTGAGCCTGGACGACGCCCTGGATAAAGCCGCCGACCTGCTGCGCGGCCGCAACATCGTGGGTATCGGTTCGCCGCGCGCCAGCCTCGAAAGCAACTACGCGTTGCGCGAACTGGTTGGCGCCGAGCACTTCTACTCCGGTATTGAAGCCGATGAGCTGGAGCGCATCCGCCTGGTCCTGCAAGTGCTGAACGACAGCCCGCTGCCGGTGCCGAACATGCGCGACATCGAGGACCACGACGCCATCTTCGTGCTCGGTGAAGACCTGACCCAGACCGCCGCGCGCATCGCCCTTTCGCTGCGCCAGTCGGTCAAAGGCAAGGCTGAAGACATGGCCGACGCCATGCGCGTACAGCCTTGGCTCGACGCCGCCGTGAAAAACATCGGCCAGCACGCGCTGAACCCGCTGTTTATCGCCAGCCTGGCTGAGACCAAGCTCGACGACATCGCCGAAGAATGCGTGCACGCAGCACCGGACGACCTGGCCCGCATCGGTTTCGCCGTGGCCCACGCCCTCGACGCCAGCGCGCCTGCCGTCGAAGGCCTGGACGCTGAAGCCGTTGAACTGGCCCAGCGCATCGCCGAAGCCCTGCTGGCGGCCAAGCGTCCATTGATCATCGCCGGCACCTCGTTGGGTTCCAAGGCGTTGATCGAAGCCGCTGCCAACATCGCCAAAGCCTTGAAGCTGCGCGACAAGAACGGCTCCATCAGCCTGGTCGTGCCGGAAGCCAACAGCCTTGGCCTGGCCATGCTCGGTGGCGAGTCCCTGGACGCTGGCCTGCAAGCGGTGATCGACGGCAACGCCGACGCCATCGTGGTGCTGGAAAACGACCTGTACACCCGCACCGATGCCGCCAAGGTTGACGCTGCGCTCAACGCCGCCAAGGTGCTGATCGTTGCCGACCACCAGAAGACGGCTACCAGCGAGCGCGCCGACCTGGTCCTGCCAGCCGCCACCTTCGCCGAAGGCGACGGTACCCTGGTCAGCCAGGAAGGCCGCGCCCAGCGCTTCTTCCAGGTGTTCGATCCGAAGTACATGGACGCCAGCATCCTGGTTCACGAAGGCTGGCGCTGGCTGCATGCCCTGCGCGCGACCCTGCTGAACCAGCCGATCGACTGGACCCAGCTCGACCACGTGACCGCCGCTGCCGCCGCGAGCGCGCCGCAGCTGGCACGTATCGTCGACGCTGCGCCGTCCGCCGCGTTCCGCATCAAGGGCATGAAGCTCGCCCGTGAACCGCTGCGCTACTCCGGTCGTACCGCCATGCGTGCCAACATCAGCGTGCATGAACCACGAACCCCGCAAGACAACGACACCGCGTTCGCCTTCTCCATGGAAGGTTACTCGGGTTCGGCCGAACCGCGCCAACAGGTGCCGTTCGCCTGGTCGCCGGGCTGGAACTCGCCGCAAGCCTGGAACAAGTTCCAGGACGAAGTCGGTGGTCACATTCGTGCTGGCGACCCGGGCACGCGCCTGATCGAAAGCACCGGTGATTCGTTGAACTGGTTCTCTGCCGTACCACGTCCATTCAACCCGGCCCAGGGCACTTGGCAGGTCGTGCCGTTCTTCCACCTGTTCGGCAGCGAAGAGAACTCTTCGAAAGCCGCCCCGGTGCAAGAGCGCATCCCAGCCGCCTACGTTTCCCTGGCCAAGTCCGAAGCCGACCGCCTGGGCGTCAACGATGGTGCCCTGCTCAGCCTGAACGTGGCCGGCCAGACCCTGCGTCTGCCGCTGCGCATCAACGACGAGCTGGGCGCTGGCCTGGTTGCACTGCCGAAGGGTTTCGCCGGCATTCCAGCGGCGATCTTTGGCAAAACCGTTGACGGTCTGCAGGAGGCAGCGCAATGACTTGGTTCACGCCGGAAGTAATTGACGTGATCATTTCGGTGGTCAAGGCCATCGTGATCCTGTTGGCCGTGGTCGTCGCGGGCGCCCTGCTCAGCTTCGTCGAACGTCGCCTGCTGGGCTGGTGGCAGGACCGTTACGGTCCCAACCGCGTTGGCCCATTCGGTATGTTCCAGATCGCGGCCGACATGCTGAAAATGTTCTTCAAGGAAGACTGGACCCCGCCGTTTGCCGACAAGGTGATCTTCACCCTGGCACCGGTCGTGGCCATGAGCGCCTTGTTGATCGCCTTCGCGATCATCCCGATCACCCCGACCTGGGGCGTGGCGGACCTGAACATCGGCTTGCTGTTCTTCTTCGCCATGGCCGGTTTGTCGGTCTACGCGGTGCTGTTCGCCGGTTGGTCGAGCAACAACAAGTTCGCCCTGCTGGGCAGCTTGCGGGCTTCGGCCCAGACCGTGTCCTACGAAGTGTTCATGGGCCTCGCGCTGATGGGCATCGTGGTGCAGGTGGGCTCGTTCAACATGCGCGACATCGTCGAGTACCAGGCGCAGAACCTGTGGTTCATCATTCCGCAGTTCTTCGGCTTCTGTACCTTCTTCATCGCTGGCGTCGCCGTGACTCACCGTCACCCGTTCGACCAGCCGGAAGCGGAACAGGAACTGGCCGACGGCTACCACATCGAATACGCCGGCATGAAATGGGGCATGTTCTTCGTCGGTGAGTACATCGGCATCATCTTGATCTCGGCCCTGCTGGTCACGCTGTTCTTTGGCGGCTGGCACGGTCCGTTCGGCATCCTGCCGCAGTTGGCGTTCTTCTGGTTCTTCCTGAAGACCGCGTTCTTCATCATGTTGTTTATCCTGCTGCGCGCTTCCATTCCGCGTCCACGATACGACCAGGTGATGGATTTCAGCTGGCGCTTCTGCCTGCCACTGACCCTGATCAATTTGCTGGTGACGGCTGCCGTTGTGTTGTTGAACACGCCAGCCGGCGCGGTTCAGTGAGGATTTGACCCATGTTCAAATATATTGGCGACATCGTTAAGGGTACCGGTACCCAGTTGCGAAGCCTGGTGATGGTGTTCGGTCACGGCTTCCGCAAACGCGACACCCTGCAATACCCGGAAGAAGCGGTGTACCTGCCGCCGCGCTATCGCGGCCGTATCGTGCTGACCCGCGACCCCGATGGCGAAGAGCGTTGCGTAGCCTGCAACCTGTGCGCCGTGGCGTGCCCGGTGGGTTGCATCTCCCTGCAGAAAGCTGAAACCGAAGACGGTCGCTGGTACCCGGACTTCTTCCGCATCAACTTCTCGCGCTGCATTTTCTGCGGCCTCTGCGAGGAAGCTTGCCCGACCACCGCGATCCAGCTGACACCGGATTTCGAGATGGCCGAGTTCAAACGTCAGGACCTGGTGTACGAGAAAGAAGATCTGCTGATCTCTGGTCCCGGTAAAAACCCTGATTACAACTTCTATCGTGTTGCAGGTATGGCCGTTGCCGGTAAGCCGAAAGGCGCCGCACAAAACGAAGCCGAGCCGATCAACGTGAAGAGCTTGCTGCCTTAAGGAAGAAAGATGGAATTCGCTTTCTATTTCGCGTCCGGTATTGCAGTGGTGTCCACGCTTCGCGTGATCACCAACACCAATCCTGTGCACGCCCTGCTCTACCTGATCATTTCGTTGATCGCCGTGGCCATGACCTTCTTCGCACTCGGCGCCCCGTTCGCCGGCGTGCTGGAAGTGATCGCCTATGCGGGCGCCATCATGGTGCTTTTCGTGTTTGTGGTGATGATGCTCAACCTGGGGCCGGCTTCGGTCGCCCAGGAACGCGTCTGGCTCAAGCCCGGCATCTGGCTCGGCCCGGTTATCCTCGCAGCCCTGCTGCTGGGTGAACTGCTGTATGTGCTGTTCGCTCACCAGAGCGGCCAGGCCATCGGCCACACCACCGTAGACGCGAAGGCCGTGGGCATCAGCCTGTTCGGCCCGTACCTGCTGGTGGTCGAACTGGCTTCGATGCTGCTGCTCGCCGCAGCCATCACCGCCTTCCACTTGGGCCGCAACGAAGCCAAGGAGCAATGACGATGCCTGCTATCCCTTTGGAGCATGGTCTGGCGGTCGCCGGCATCCTGTTCTGCCTTGGCCTGGTCGGCCTGATGGTTCGCCGTAACATTCTGTTCGTGTTGATGAGCCTGGAAATCATGATGAACGCCGCCGCACTGGCGTTCATCGTTGCGGGTGCACGTTGGGGCCAGCCGGATGGACAAGTCATGTTCATCCTGGTGATCAGCCTGGCAGCCGCCGAGGCCAGCATTGGCCTGGCGATCCTGCTGCAACTGTATCGTCGCTTCCACACGCTTGATATCGACGCTGCCAGTGAGATGCGCGGATGAACATGATCTTTCTGACTTTCGTATTCCCCCTGATCGGTTTCCTGCTGCTGTCGTTCTCTCGCGGGCGCTGGTCGGAAAACCTGTCTGCCCTGGTGGGCGTGGGTTCCATTGGCTTGTCGGCGATTGTGGCCGCCTACGTCATCTGGCAATTCAACGTGGCGCCGCCGGAAGGCGGTCACTACACCCTGGTGCTGTGGCAGTGGATGTCGGTGGAAGGCTTCAAGCCTAACTTCGCTCTCTATGTCGACGGCCTGTCGATCACCATGCTCGGCGTGGTGGTGGGTGTAGGCTTCCTGATCCACTTGTTCGCGTCCTGGTACATGCGCGGTGAAGCCGGTTACTCGCGCTTCTTCTCGTACACCAACCTGTTTATCGCCAGCATGCTGTTCCTGGTGCTCGGCGATAACCTGTTGTTCCTGTACTTCGGCTGGGAAGGCGTGGGCCTGTGCTCGTACCTGTTGATCGGTTTCTACTACAGCAACCGCAACAACGGTAACGCGGCACTCAAGGCCTTCATCGTCACCCGGATCGGCGACGTGTTCATGGCCATCGGCCTGTTCATCCTGTTCCAACAGGTGGGCACGCTGAATATCCAGGAACTGCTGGTGCTGGCACCGCAGAAATTCCAGGTTGGCGACTTCTGGATCACCCTGGCCACTCTGATGCTGCTGGGTGGCGCCGTGGGTAAATCCGCGCAACTGCCGCTGCAAACCTGGCTGGCGGATGCGATGGCCGGTCCTACCCCTGTTTCCGCACTGATCCACGCGGCAACCATGGTCACCGCCGGTGTCTACCTGATCGCCCGTACCCACGGCCTGTTCACTCTGGCGCCGGACATCCTGCACCTGGTGGGCATCGTGGGTGGCGTGACGCTGGTACTGGCCGGCTTCGCCGCGCTGGTGCAGACCGACATCAAGCGCATCCTCGCCTACTCGACCATGAGCCAGATCGGCTACATGTTCCTGGCCCTGGGCGTTGGCGCCTGGGACGCGGCGATCTTCCACCTGATGACCCACGCCTTCTTCAAGGCCCTGCTGTTCCTGGCGTCCGGTGCGGTGATCGTTGCCTGCCACCACGAGCAGAACATCTTCAAGATGGGCGGCCTGTGGAAGAAACTGCCACTGGCCTACGCCAGCTTCATCGTTGGTGGTGCCGCCCTGGCCGCCCTGCCGTTGGTGACCGCCGGTTTCTACTCGAAGGACGAAATCCTCTGGGAAGCCTTTGCCAGCGGTAACCAGAACCTGCTGTACGCAGGCCTGGTGGGTGCGTTCATGACCTCGCTGTACACCTTCCGCCTGATCTTCATCACCTTCCACGGTGAAGCCAAGACCGAAGCACACGCAGGCCACGGCATTTCGCACTGGTTGCCATTGTCGGTGCTGATCGTGCTGTCGACCTTCGTCGGCGCCATGATCACCCCGCCGCTGCACGGTGTGTTGCCACAAAGCGTCGGCCATGCCGGCGGCGAAGCCCAGCACAGCCTGGAAATCGCCTCGGGCGCCATCGCCATTGCCGGTATCCTGCTGGCCGCCCTGCTGTTCCTCGGCAAGCGTCGCTTCGTGACCGCCGTGGCCAACAGTGGCATTGGCCGCTTCCTGTCGGCCTGGTGGTTCGCTGCCTGGGGCTTCGACTGGATCTACGACAAACTGTTCGTCAAGCCTTACCTGGCCATCAGCCACGTACTGCGCAAAGACCCGCTCGACCAGACCATCGGTTTGATCCCGCGTGCCGCCAAGGCCGGTCACACCGCCCTGAGCCGCAGCGAGACCGGTCAACTGCGTTGGTATGCCGCTTCCATGGCTGCCGGTGCCGTGCTGGTGATCGGCGCCATCGTTGTGGTAGCGGTCTGACTATGAATATTGCGAACCTGCGAAAGGAAACGAGCCTGTCATGATTCTGCCCTGGCTAATCCTGATCCCCTTTATCGGCGGCCTGCTCTGCTGGATGGGTGAACGCTTCGGCGCCACCCTCCCCCGCTGGATTGCGTTGCTGACCATGTCCCTGGAACTCGCACTCGGCCTCTGGCTGTGGGCCCATGGTGACTATTCATTTGCTCCGGCACCGGGTGTCGATCCGACCTTCGCGCTTGAATTCAAGCACGTGTGGATCCAGCGCTTCGGCATCAACGTGCACCTGGCCCTCGATGGCCTGTCGCTGTTGATGATCCTGCTGACCGGCCTGCTGGGTATCCTCTCGGTACTCTGCTCCTGGAAAGAGATCCAGCGTCACGTGGGCTTCTTCCACCTGAACCTGATGTGGATCCTGGGCGGCGTTGTCGGCGTGTTCCTCGCCCTCGACCTGTTCATGTTCTTCTTCTTCTGGGAAATGATGCTGGTGCCGATGTACTTCCTCATCGCGCTCTGGGGTCACAGTTCTTCGGACGGCAAGAAAACCCGGATCTACGCGGCGACCAAGTTCTTCATCTTCACCCAGGCTTCCGGCCTGATCATGTTGGTGGCGATCCTGGGCCTGGTACTGGTCAACTTCAACAACACCGGCGTGATCACCTTCAACTACGCCGACCTGTTGAAGACCAAGATGTCCCTGACCACCGAGTACATCCTGATGCTGGGCTTCTTCATCGCCTTCGCGGTGAAGCTGCCGGTGGTGCCGTTCCACTCCTGGCTGCCTGACGCTCACGCCCAGGCGCCGACCGCAGGTTCCGTGGACCTGGCCGGTATCCTGTTGAAGACCGCTGCGTATGGTCTGCTGCGTTTCGCCCTGCCGTTGTTCCCGAATGCCTCGGCCGAGTTCGCGCCGATCGCCATGACCCTGGGTCTGATCGGGATCTTCTACGGTGCGTTCCTGGCCTTCGCGCAAACCGACATCAAGCGCCTGATTGCGTTCTCGTCCGTGTCCCACATGGGTTTCGTACTGATCGGCATCTACTCCGGCAGCCAACTGGCGCTGCAAGGCGCAGTCATCCAGATGTTGGCCCACGGTGTTTCGGCCGCTGCCCTCTTTATCCTGAGTGGCCAGTTGTACGAGCGCCTGCACACCCGTGACATGCGTGAAATGGGTGGCGTGTGGTCGCGCATCGCGTACCTGCCGGCGATCAGCCTGTTCTTCGCCGCCGCGTCCCTGGGCTTGCCGGGCACCGGCAACTTCATCGGCGAGTTCCTGATCCTGATGGGTGCATTCGTGCAAACACCGTGGATCAGTGCGATTGCTACCTCCGGCCTGGTGTTTGGTTCGGTTTACTCGCTGATCATGATCCACCGCGCCTACTTCGGCCCGGCCAAGTCCGACACTGTCCTGCAAGGGATGGATGCTCGCGAACTGATCATGGTGCTCGGCCTTGCGGTGCTGCTGATCTACATCGGCGTGTACCCGCAACCGTTCCTGGACACTTCTGCCGCGACGATGCATGGCGTGCAGCAGTGGTTCGGCACCGCCTTCTCTCAACTCGCTTCGGCCCGGTAAGAGCGCTATGGAATTCACGATCCAACACTTTATCGCGCTTGCGCCGCTGCTGATTACCAGCCTCACCATCGTGGTGGTGATGCTGGCAATCGCCTGGCGCCGCAATCACTCGCAAACGTTCCTGCTGTCCTGTGCCGGCCTCAACCTGGCCCTGCTGTCGATCATCCCGGCCCTCAAGGTCGCGCCATTGGCGGTCACGCCGTTGATGATGGTGGATGACTTCGCCCTGCTGTATATCGCGCTCATCCTGGTCGCGACCCTGGCGTGCGTCACCCTCGCCCACGCCTACATGGGCGAAGGCGGCACCGGCTACCCAGGCAACAAGGAAGAGCTGTACCTGCTGATCCTGCTGGCGGCGGCCGGCGGTATCGTGCTGGTCAGCGCACAGCACCTGGCAGGCCTGTTCATCGGCCTGGAACTGCTGTCGATCCCGACCTACGGCCTGGTGGCCTACGCCTTCTTCAACAAGCGCTCCCTGGAAGCCGGCATCAAGTACATGGTGCTGTCGGCGGCGGGTTCCGCGTTCCTGTTGTTTGGTATGGCCCTGCTCTACGCCGAAGCCGGCAGCCTGAGCTTCACCGGTATCGGTCACGCCCTGGCCACCACCAACATGCCTGCGCCAATCGCCCAACTGGGCCTGGCGATGATGTTGATCGGCCTGGCGTTCAAGCTGTCGTTGGTGCCGTTCCACCTGTGGACCCCGGACGTGTACGAAGGCGCCCCGGCGCCGGTGGCGGCGTTCCTGGCCACCGCGTCGAAGGTTGCTGTGTTTGCGGTGATGGTGCGTCTGTTCCAGATCTCGCCTGCTGCCAACACCGGTGTACTGAGCACCGTGCTGACCGTGATCGCCATCGCGTCGATCCTGTTCGGCAACCTGCTGGCCCTGACCCAGAACAACCTCAAGCGTCTGCTGGGTTACTCCTCCATCGCTCACTTCGGCTACCTGCTGATCGCCCTGGTGGCGAGCAAAGGCCTGGCCGTGGAAGCCATGGGCGTGTACCTGGTCACCTACGTGATCACCAGCCTGGGCGCATTCGGCGTGATCACGCTGATGTCCTCGCCATTCAAAGGCCGTGACGCCGACGCCCTGTACGAATACCGCGGCCTGTTCTGGCGCCGTCCGTACCTGACCGCCGTGCTGACCGTGATGATGCTGTCCCTCGCCGGTATTCCGCTGACGGCGGGCTTCATCGGCAAGTTCTACATCGTCGCCACCGGTGTTGAAGCCCACGAGTGGTGGTTGGTTGCCTCCCTGGTACTGGGCAGCGCCATCGGCGTGTTCTACTACCTGCGCGTGATGGTCACCCTGTACCTGATCGAGCCAAACCTGCGCCGTGTGGATGCTGAGCTGCATTGGGAACAGAAGGCAGGCGGCGTGATGCTGCTGGCCATCGCCCTGCTCGCGTTCTTCCTGGGCGTGTACCCACAACCGTTGCTCACCCTGGTGCAGCACGCGGTGCTGGGCGTTTGATCGCTTAGCGGGATGCAGTAAACAAAACGGCGCCTTCGGGCGCCGTTTTGCGTTTCTGGAGGAGGCGCTTTTACCCTCCCCCATTCACGGAAATTTCCTCACCCATCTGCCTCCTCATCCGGCATCTACTCAATGAAGGCCGCCGTATGGTGTCTGCGTTTTAGGAAAGTTCCCACAGCAGGGTCACTTGACCCAGCACGAGTGGGCCACCAAACTATACGCAGGCTACGTACAGAACATGGATGCTCTATTTATCGAACTGCCGGCCTTCGAGCGGCATCGCAAGGACTATCTGAGTGACGAGCTTTTCCAGGGTTTTCAACAAGAGTTGATGAAGAACCCGGAAGCGGGAGACGTGATCGAGGGAACAGGCGGACTGCGCAAGGTTCGCTTCATCGATGAGCGACGCAATAAAGGCAAGCGCGGTGGCCTGCGGGTCATTTACTACTGGTGGTCGGGCGGCACGCAATTCTGGCTGTTCACCCTGTACGGCAAGCACGAACAGGATGACCTGACACCACAGCACAAAAAAGCCCTAAAACACATGCTGGACAGGGAAATCAAAGCGAGAACACATCATGAAACGTGAAATCTTTTCCGAACTGGTCGAAGGCTTCGACGCCCTGGCAGACGAACGCCAAGGCAAAGTCACCCTGCGAACCCACAAGGTTTACCTCAAAAACCTGGCGCCGCTCACCGCTGAGGAGGTCGTCGCCGTGCGCCAACAACTCAACCTCTCCCGGTCGGTGTTCGCCATGTACCTGCGCACCAACACCCGCACCCTGGAAAACTGGGAGCAAGGCCGGGCCAAGCCGAACGCCCAGGCTGCCACCCTGATTCGCCTGGTGGCGCGTTTCCCGGAAACCGTGGCGCAACTCGCTGCGTTAGGTTGATCAGCAAAGCCCCGACAGGTTCGGGGCTTTTGCATTCAGTGCTATGGGCCGCCGAGCATGTCGGCAAAGGTCTCGGCATCGGGCAATCCCTCCCCTTCCCAACGCGTCGGCGCAACGTGGGGGGAACCCTCGCTCCAGAACAATACCCGCATGGCGGGACCTGCTCGTTCGATAAGCGTCGGCAATGGCAACGCCCGTACCGACTCATCAAATACCTCAAGGGAAAACGCCTCGCTCAAGGCTGACAACGCGAAGCGCTCCACCTCGCCATGCCAGGTCGCATCCAACAGCAGCCCGTCTCCAACCGGCGCAGCAACCGTCAGTGGAAAATAGCGCCCCACCCGATCCACACTGGGAATCATCACCCCGGCCCAGCCCTGTTCACCACACACACCCGCCGTCAACGCAAAGTGCCAGATCGGGCTGCACAGGTACACCTCCAGCCATTGCTCGACCAACCGCTCACGACTGCACTGCAAGCCGGCCTGTAACCAGGCGTCCCACGGGTGCAAGAATTCCGCTGGCAAACGACGACTGACAAAGTCTCCCAAACTGGGGACCTTGCCAAAAAATCCATTCATGGCTGTTTCCTAAAAGCTGCCCGGGCAATGGAACTGCTCGATGCTGTCGCGGCGGAACGGGTTGATCACACTGCTGGCTCGCAACAGATACGCCACCCGATGGCCTTCCAGGTTGAAGGTCAGTTGCAGCTGTTCGCCCTGGGTGTTCACCACGGCCTTGTCCATCATGCGCAGCCAACCCCAGGGGCCGTCGCTGCGCAGTGGGCTGGCCAGCCCTGGCGTAGCGTCCAGGCGCACAAGGCCGCCGGACTTGCCGCTGGGCAGCGAGAGACTGGCAAAGTCGGGCACAGTACCGGCGTCAAACACCACCGGCTGACCATCGATATCCAACGTGACCTTGCTGAGTGCCGGGTCTGCCCCCAGGGTTTTCAAGTCGAAGCGCATGGATGGCTGGCGCGCACCGGCCACGAAGAACATGTCGCGCAACCTGGCACCACGCTGGAACTGATTAAGCACATCCTGGGAGATGTTCAGTGGCGTCACACCGGTTGATCGCCAGCGCCACTGGCTGCCACTCATGTCGACATACGCCGCGAGGTTCTTGCTGAAAAAATCATCCATCAACCCACCCGGGCCGAAAAACTTGCCGAAGTCATCGGCGGTGGCATCGCGGGCAGAGCTGCGCACCAGCGGATAACGCCCATCAATGGCCGCTCGACAGAATGGTGCACCCGTCGCTTCCCATAACGCATTCAACCGGGCTTTTTCATTGCCGAGGGTCAGCGCCGTGCCACCCGACTCCACATCCCGCAGCAGCGCTGACAACGGCGCAGGCTGCGTGTCACCCGAGCGTTTCAAGCGCCCCAACACCTCGTTGGAAGGTGCTGGCGCAGCACTGCGGCGCGCGGCGTCAGCGCTGTCGAAGAATTGCCCGGCGTCCTTCAGCGACGCCAACACCTCATCCACCGGCTGCGGGCCGGTACCGTTGCCCACCAGGCGATGCAGCGCAGCGAAATGCTGGTCCACCGGATTGGCCGACGCATCTGCCACCGGTGCCGGACTATCGCCACCCAGCGCCGATTGCAGCTTTTGCGTCGCGGCAGCGATCTTGTCGCGCACGCGCTGATCGGTGTCTTTGTTGGTGGTCGAAGTCAGCGCGCCCTCCAGGGTCGTTTCCTTCGATACAGCCACCAACAACGCGCGCAACGGTGAATCGCTGGCGGCGAGCACATTGGTCACCAACGAGGCCTGGCCAAGGCTGGTCAACGGTGTCAGGTGCACATCCGCGAGGAAGGTGTCCCATTGGCGGATGTAGTCGGCGTAGTACAACTCCAGCACCGCCGCCTGCATGGCCGGATTGGCGCCGGCAACCTGCGCCGACTCCTGGCGGTCCAGCACCCAACTGTCCTTGGCCATCTCGGCCACGGCCTGCGGGGTCTTGCGGGCCAGCTCTCGGTAGCCGGCGATGCTGTAGACGCCACTCACCCCACGGGACAATGGCTCGCCACTGGCACGGGTCATCAGCGATGAAACATCGCGCCCCACCGCACTGTTTACACTCAGCTCTGGCAGGTGCTGCTGGTCGACCTGGCGTTTCACCCGGTTATAGATGCGCTGGGACAACGGCATGCTCGCCAGCGCCAGGCGCACCTTGGCCACCAACGCGCTATCCAGCTGCACCGGCTCGGCCTCGTCGTCGGCCTCCAGCAGCGCCGCGACATGATCCGACAGCTGCTGCAACTGCGCAGGCGTGGCCTGGGGCAGTTCGCGACGCCAGTCCACATCGACCCAGGCTTGCACCGACGGTGCATCGAAGAACTGCCGCTCACCCAGCATCAGGTAAGCGCGCAAGGTTTCGTAGAGAAACTCCTGATTGCTAGCGTCACCACGGCGCAAGGCGTTTTCCAGGTTGGCGACGATATGCGGCAACAAGGTGCTGCGCAGCAAGCGGCGATACAGCGTGACTGCGCCCGCGCCGAGCTTGTTGCCCTGGTACAGGCCCATACGGCTGAGCAGCGGTACACTGCGGTCGCCGTCGCTGTAGCCGCTGGGCAACGCGCGCGCGGCATTCAGCAGCGGCAGGGTCACCAACACATCACCTTCGGCCGGCAGTGCCTTGGCCAATTGCGCGACGTTGGTGGCGGCACTGGACGCATCGGCGATCAATTGCAGGTTGCGGGTGTAGCTGATGGTCATGCCGGCCAGCAGCAGGACGAACGCCACACCCGCCGCCATGCGCCCCGCGCGGCCCAGCAGATGACGGCGCCGTTGTTCCTGGTGATTGACCCCGGCCAAGCCGGCTTCCTTGAAGATCACTTCGCGCAACAGGCGAGTGATGAAGTAGCTGCGCCCGCTGGCGACATTCGCTGCCAACACCTTGCGACCCAGGCCGAAGGAGGCTGCCAGCGAGGTCAGCACCCGATCGATCGGACTGCCTTCCTGGGTGCCACTGGTGAAATACACACCACGCAGCAGCGCCGGCTCTTGGTAGCGGTTGGCTTCGAAGACCGTATTGAGAAAACGCGTGAGGCCGTCGCCCAGGCTGGCGAACTGCTGCGGGAAGCTGTAGAGCAAGGCGCGTCGCGACAGGTCGCGCTCCTGCAGCAAACGCTCCAGCACACGCCGTTGCAACTGGCGCTCCAGGGCATCGAACTCGCCCGGGAACGACGCCAGGCCCGTCTCCGCCTGGGGTGGCTGGGCCAACGGGAAGGTCACGCCCCACACCTGCGCACGTTCGTCGCGGCCGAAGGTTTCGAAGAACTCCGAAAAGCCCGCGAGCAAGTCGCACTTGGTGATGATCACATACACCGGGAAGCGCAGGCCCAGGCGCTCGTACAGCTCATTGATGCGCGCACGGATCGCCACGGCCTGGGCCTGACGCTGGGCGTCGGTCTGTTGCAGCAGGTCGCTGACACTCAAGGCCACGATCACACCGTTGACCGGGCGTTGCCGACGGTACTTTTTCAGCAGGTCGAGGAAGCCGCCCCACGCGGCCTTGTCCACTTCGGCGTAGCTGTCCTGGGTGGTGTAGCGCCCGGCAGTGTCGAGCAGCACCGCTTCATCGGTGAACCACCAATCGCAATGCCGCGTGCCGCCGACACCGCCGATGGCACCGCTGCCCATGGCCTCGCGCAGGGGAAATTGCAGCCCGGAATGGGTCAGCGCCGTGGTCTTGCCGCTGCCCGGCGCGCCGACGAACATGTACCACGGCAATTGATACAGGTACTGCCCGCTCATCTTCCAGCCAGGATTGGCCTTGCGCAGCACCGCCATGGCCGAACGCATGCGTTCGCCCAACTCAGCCACTTCGGCCTGTGACTCACGCACGCCGGGCGCCACCACTGGCGCTTCGGCCACGCCGGCCATCAAGCCGCGATTGGCGCGCCAGGCCCGCCATAAACGCCAGGCAAAATAACCGGCCCAGATCAATACAAACACCGCGATCAAACCCCAGCGCCGCGACTCCGGCGCCAACGGCTCGCTGCCGTTGAACGCCAGCAGCGGGCCCTCGTACCACACCAGCAACGACAGCAAAGCCACACCGATCAACGACAACAACCAGGGCTTGAGCAGCCACAGGATGAAGCGCTCCACCGGGGACCATAACAACGAAAACAGCGTCGAAAAATTCATGGCTATTGCGCCTGGGAAGGGATCAATACGGTGATATCGACGCGGCGGTTGCGCGCGCGATTCGCCGCTGAATCGTTGGGCACCAGCGGTTCGGTTTCGCCACGGCCTTCGCTGCGGTAACGCTCCACCGGCCCGGCCCGCTGCGCCAGCAAGCGTGCGACGGTCTTGGCCCGCGCCTGGGACAGGTCGAAGTTGGAGCCCAGCCGTGAGGTCGCCGAGGGCCGCACGTTGTCGGTATGCCCGACCACCACCACATCCCCCGGCACCGTGGCCAGGGCATCGCCGATGCGTGCGAGCAAGCCGTCGAAGTTGCCCGACACTTCGGCGCTGCCGGAGGCAAACACCCCATCGCCGCGCAAGGTGATCACCGAGCGGTCGGCGCTGTCTTTCACCGCCACCAACCCCTGCGCCACTTCCGGCGCGAGAAACCCGGCCAGGCGCACGGGCGCAGGTGTCGTGGGCACCGCCACTTTGAGCGGCGAGGCCACACGGATCGAACCGAGCTGGGCAAACACAGGATCGGACGCACGGTTGAGTAGCCAGCTATAAGTCAATTGCACACTCAACAGCAGCACCGCCGCCACCGACGCCAACACCCACAACGGCACCCGCCGCAGCATCGAGGCCTGCGGTGCTTCGGCACCGCGCCAACGCGGTGACAAGTCTTGTTCCTGATTGCCACGTTGCTGGTTGATCAATTGCAGCAGGCGTTCACGCAACAACCCCAACTGATCCAGGCCGCGATCCAACACGCGATAACGTCCTTCCAGGCCCAGCGCCATGCACAGGTACATCAACTCCAGCACGTCGATATGGGTACGCAGGTCCTGGCTCAGGCGCTGCAGGATCATGAAGAACTTCTCGCCGCCCCACGCCTCGTTGTGGAAGGTCACCAACAGGCTGCGGCTGCCCCACACACCGGCGCCCCACGGCGTGCTGGCGATGGTTTCGTCGACCAGGGTGCACAGCGCGTAGCGCGCGGCCGCCACGGTTTCCACATCCACCTGGCTGGCGCGGGCCTGAGTTTCAAAGGCCTGCACCGCCTGGATCAGGCGCTGGCGCAGGCCTTCCATGTCCGGCATGGCCGTGAGGCTGCGCAACGGCACCACCAGGTCCAGCAGCGGGTTGGCGGCACGCACCAGCGGGTTGAGCCCCTGGCCCTGCAACACCACGGCTTCGCGCTGTAGCGGTGTCACAGGCGGCACTACCCTGCGTCCGCCTGGAGTGGGAATCAGCAAGGTGCGATCCGGGTCGCCTTCAAAAGTGTCGTTCACGTCAGTCACCTTGCCTTAGTTGCGGATCGCCCAGAACTGCATGTCCAGCCCCGGGAACACCCCGGCGATATGCAGGGCAAAGCCGGCCGACTGGCTCAGCAATTGCCAATATTCGCTGCTGCGATCGAGTTCGAAATAGGTAAACCCGGCGTGGAACGGCAACTGCCGTGGCGCCACCGGCAAGGGGCGCAGACCGATGCCCGGCAGTTGCAGGTTGACCAGGTCGCGGATCTTTTCCACCGAGCCGATCTTGACCTGCGGCGGGAAGCCGTTGCGCACGCTCTCGGCGGACATCTGCGCCTGCACCGCCAGGATGAAGGTGGCCGAACGCAGCAGGTCCTGGTCAGGCAGCACTGCCACGCGAATGCCGTACTGGCGTTCTTCCAGAGGGATGGCGATGGCGCGCGCATCCATCACTGTCGACAGCGCGCGGCGCAGGTCGCGCATCACCGGGGCGAAGGTTTCCGCCAGCGCCGCATGGCGGTACGCCGGGTAGGCAGCGGCGCGCTTATCCTCGCGGGTAAAAGTCGCCAATTCACCGGCCAGGCTCGCGAGGTCGCGGTACAACTGCTCGGGATGCAAACCGGTCATCGCGGCCAAGTGGCGCACCAACGGCAGGCTGCGATTGAGCACCTGTAACAACAGGAAGTCGGCGATTTCTGCTGCGCCGCTGCCGTCGGGTTGGGTCAGGCGCGACGCCAGCGCCTCGACCCGTTGCTGCACCAGGCCCAGCAACTCATCGACAAACGCACCCAGGCGTTCGGCGGCGCGCATGTCCAGGCATGGCGGGCAGTATTCGCGGTCGAGCACCACGCTTTTGTCGGCACGCTTTTCCACCACATGGGCGATGCCCAGGGTGGTGTAGGCATCCGCCACATCGCCTTCGAACGCCAGGCGCAGGCGCAGTTTGCCGATGCTCATCAACGCGCTGCTGTCCAGGCCGTTACTGTCCCAGGCTTCGTATTCGCTACTGCGGTGACGGGCGAAGTTTTCAAAGCTGGGGTTGTCGTCCACCTCCGACACCCCGGGGCGCAGGCTGGGCAGCGCGAGCACCACTTTCAGGTCACGGGCGTCGACGGGGATCTCCAGGGGCAACGGCATTTCATCACCAAAGGGCAGCCCTACCGGCGTGCCGTCAGGCAACACGCCGCTGAAGGAAAGCAAGGACAACTTGCCCATGGCCAACTGCTGCGGGTCGATTTCCAGCTTGGCAAAGCCCCACCCGTAAGCACGCAAGGCACTGACGCGGGCTTCCAATTGGGTCTGCAGGAAACGGTCATGTTGTTGCAGGTGCTGAGGCTGCAACAGCATGCCTTCGGACCAGACGACTTTGTTATTCCAGAACATGAATTCTTCTCAATAAAGGGCTGGAGTCAGGAGCGCATCCGCGCGACCTGTTCCTCATAAGCCTTGGAAAACAGCTCACCAAACAGCCGCTGCAAATCCTCATCGGCATCCCGTGCCAGGTCTTCGTAGCGCTCCACCAAACGGTCCCACAATCGCGCCTTGCGCCGCGCCGGCATCCACTTGTCCAGCGCGCCATGGGTGGTGCGACGTTGCTCGACCCGTGCCGGATCAAAGCGTTGCACCACCGCGCCAAGGGCCGCGCGCATGCCGGCGATCACCGCCAGTTCGTGGGCCTTGAGGTCTTCGAACGAGGCGTTCATCGCCTTGACCGGACGCATATAGGCCGGTGAGTCGCCACCGAGCATCTGGGTCAGGGCGCTGTCGGCGTCAGGGAAGAATTTGAGCGGGTTGTTGGAATAGGCGCCGATCATGGTCATGTCGATATGGCTTTCGCGCTTGGTCAGCGCGCGGGCCAGGAGTACGTCCATGGTTCCGGTAGTGGTGGCGCGGAGCATTTCGCCGATAAGTTGAGCGAGTTCGGTAGGCGGGCGGGAAGTGTGCAGGTCCGGAAGGCCGAGGCCTTGAAGCAAGGCCTGGAGCACAGCATCCCCCTCTGTAGGAGCCGGCTTGCCGGCGATAAGCGCATGGGCGCTGTGGACTTCAGGTACAACGGCGTTATCGTTGACGTCCATCGCCGGCAAGCCGGCTCCTACAGGGAGCGTGGGCAGCCCGAGCAATGGGTCGTAATCCTCCGGAATCACCTGCGGCTCTGCTTGCCACAACGGCGCGTTGAACGCTTGCAACTGCGGCGGCACGTGGTCACTTTCGGTGCCGCGAAACGTTGGCGCCAGCGATGGATTCAGTCCCAACGGATCCGACAACGGCATGGCCCCGTCAAACACCGAGCCGCCCTCCAGGATGCGCGCACCGGCCAGGTCATCATGCAGCAGCACCGGCACCACCACTTCCGGGTTGCGCGTCAACGGTTGGGGCGCTTCCAGGGGTGGCAGCGGCGCGACCACGGGCGGCGGTGGAGGTACAAACAACGGCGGCAGGATCCGCGTGGCCAGGGCGTCGTCTTCGGGTTCGACGGCGGCTGGCTGCGCCAGGCGCACTTCCAGGGCGTAATCACCGATCACCAGGCGATCGCCCTCCTCCAATACCCGTTCGCGCCCATTACCCAGCGGTCGTTCATTGACCAGGCTGGGGTTGCTGCCGGTGTCGGTCAGGTAAAACCCGTCGTCACGTCGTTCGATGCGCGCATGCACCCGCGAGATGTACTTGCCCGGATCATCCAGGGTCAGGTCATTGTCCGGCCCTCGGCCGATGGAGCCACCGACCTCGGTAAACCGGCAGATCACGTCACCGGGCATCGGTTGGTCGCGGTAGCTTTTGACCAGCAGGATCAGGTTCATAGCGGGCTCCTGTAAGGGTTATTTGCCATCGTCGGCCTCCTTGGGCGGCAACGGCACGCCGGCAGGCCCCGTGGCGGCCGACAGCGCCAGCGCGGTCGCGGCGGTGCCGGCCTGGGGCAAGGGGATGGGAATGGTCGAGGCGAGAATCATCGCCGGGGTGAGGGTGAGAAAGGTCGTGCCGACTTTCAGGGTGATGGTCGCCCCGGCTTCGATCACCACGTTCATGCCGCCCTTGATGTGCACGTCGAGACCGGCAGTAACACCGGTCTTCAACTTGCCGTCGATTATCATGTTGGTGCCGGCGGTCATCGACACGGCGCCGGTGGCTTTCTCGTTGCGATTGCCGCCCACCGAGGAATGCCGGTCACCGCCGACTTTCTCGCGCAGGTCGTTGTCGACTTTTGAATGGCGGTCACCGCCGACCCAGTCCAGGGAGTCCTTGAGTACACGCTGGTCGAGGTTCTTCTGGGCGTGCAGGAACACCTGTTCCGCGCCTTTCTTGTCTTCGAAACGCAGCTCGTTGTAACCACCACCGCCCTTGGATGAGTTGCTTTTGATCGTCGAACGCGTGGCATTTTCCGGCAGCGCATAGGGTGGCAGGGTGTCGGCGTTGTAGACACTGCCGGTCACCAGCGGTTGGTCGGGGTCGCCTTCCAGAAAACTCACCACCACCTCCTGGCCGATACGCGGCGTGTACAGCGCGCCCCAGCGTTTGCCGGCCCAGCCCTGGGCGACGCGAATCCAGCACGAACTGTTTTCATCACGCTTGCCCTCGCGGTCCCAGTGGAACTGCACCTTGATGCGCCCGTATTTGTCGGTCCAGATTTCTTCGCCCTGCTTGCCCACCACGATGGCGGTCTGCGGGCCGTGCATCAGCGGTTTGCGCGACACACACGGTGCACGGAATGGCTGCTGGCGCGACAGGGCGACAAACTCGCAGGTGAGCACCGGCTCGGGATGGTCCGGCGGCGTCGGCTCATAGGTGTCCGACGACAACCGGTAACGCGCCTCCAGCAACAGGAACTGCGCGTTCTGCTCGCTGCGCGGGTGTTCGGTCAGGGTCATCAACGCGCCCGGAAACAGGCCGCGCGCGCGGGTGGCGCCAGTGACGCGCTGGGTGCCGGTGTGCAGCGACTCGATCAGCGTGCGCGCAAAGGTTTCGCCCTGTTTGCGTTCGGTGTACTTGCCGGGGTAGTCGTAACGCTCATGACGCGATTGCGGGTAGCTGCCGGCCAGGGTCGACTTGGCCAGCAGGTTGGCGCTGGGCTTTTCGAAGTCGAAGTCCTGCAGGGTGTAGCCGCCCGGCTCCACCTCGCCGCTCATGCGCCAGTCGTAGATCACTTCGCTTTCGCGCATGGCGTGGTCTTCGGCGGGCATGAAACGCACCTGGGCGTACCCCGGCGCGGACGAATGGGCACCGTAAGAATCAGCCAGTACCAACGTGTGACGCCCGGCCGCGCTCTTGAAGAAGTAGTAGATGCCCTCCTGCTCCATCAGGCGGCTGACAAAATTGAAATCGCTTTCGCGGTACTGCACACAGTAGGTCAGCGCCTTGTAGCTGGCGCTCAGGCCCGAGGTGTCGACATCCGCAATGCTGTAGGGCGCGAACACCTGCTTGAGAATGTCCGGCACACTCAGTTCCTGGAAAATCCGGCAGTCGCTGGCCAACGTCAGGAACCACAGCCACGGCCGCAGCACCGCCGTATAAGTGGCGTAACGCCCCTGGCGACCGGTGAACGCAAAGTGACTGACGTGCCCGTTGAAGTAGCGGCTGCCGCCTTTGGGCAGGTCCACTGCGATGGTCATCTGGGTGGCCAGCAGGTCGTCGATATTCAAGTCGGCGCGCTCGCTGTACAACTCCAGCCGGTACTCGCTGAGCTGGGACAGGCCCTCCTGCGCCTGCATGCGTCGAAACAGCAGGACGTCGGTGCCCAATACGCTGGTGAGCTGTATTTCACGGTGAATCTGTAAGGTCGCCATAGTCGGTTACCGATCGGCCTCGCAAAAGGCATAGGCAAACTCACCGTTTTCCACGCGGACCTGAACCTGCGTCGCAGGCGTGCCCTGCAGCAGGCGGTTGAGGAACTCAGTGCTGATCGCCGGCAACATCGAGTTGGTGAGAATCGCGTCGATCATCCGCCCACCGCTTTCCAGCTCGGTGCAGCGGCTGGCGATCAACTCAACGACGTCGTCACTGAAGGTGAACGGAATCTTGTGGCCCTCGGCGATGCGCTTCTGGATACGCCCCAGTTGGAGGCGGATGATGCTGCCAAGCATGGCGTCGCTCAGCGGGTAATACGGGATGACCACCAGGCGCCCGAGCAGGGCCGGCGGAAACACTTCGAGCAAAGGCTCGCGCAGCGCCTTGGCGATGGTGTCCGGCGCGGGCATGCTGGTTTGCGGATGGCGGCACAGGCGGCTGATCAACGCGGTACCGGCATTGGTGGTGAGCAGGATCAGGGTGTTCTTGAAGTCGATGATCCGGCCTTCACCGTCCTCCATCCACCCCTTGTCGAACACCTGGAAAAACAGCTCGTGCACGTCCGGGTGGGCCTTCTCCACCTCGTCCAGCAGCACCACGCTGTAAGGCTTGCGCCGCACCGCTTCGGTGAGCACGCCACCTTCGCCGTAGCCTACGTAACCGGGCGGCGCGCCCTTGAGGGTGGAGACGGTGTGCGCCTCCTGGTACTCACTCATGTTGATGGTGATGACGTTCTGCTCGCCGCCATACAGCGACTCAGCCAGGGCCAGCGCGGTTTCGGTCTTGCCCACCCCGGAAGTGCCAGCGAGCATGAATACGCCCACCGGTTTTCCGGGGTTGTCGAGGCCGGCGCGGGAGGTCTGGATGCGCCGCGCGATCATCTCCAGCGCATGGTCCTGGCCGATGATGCGCTGGCCCAGGCGCTCGGCCAGGCGCAGTACGTTTTCAATCTCGTTCTTGACCATGCGGCCCACGGGAATGCCGGTCCAATCCTGCACCACCGAGGCCACCGCCTGTTCGTCAACGCTGATCAGTACCAGCGGATGTTCGCCCTGCTGCGCGATCAGTTCGTCCTGCAGTTGGCGCAACTCGGCCAGGCCGGCTTCGCGGTCATCGGACTCGGCCAATTGGCTGCGCAGGCGCTGGATCTCTTCCACCAGCGCCAGCTCGTTATCCCAGCGCCCTTCCACTTCGTCCAGGCGTTCGCGTTCACTGGCCAGCAAGGCTTCGACCGAGGCGCGACGGCTGACGGTGTCCACGCCAATGGCGGTCTCGCGCTCGATGATTGCCAGCTCGGTTTCCAGGGATTCGATACGGCGCCGACTGTCATCCACTTCGGCCGGGGTCGCGTGCAAGCTGATGGCGACGCGAGCACAGGCCGTGTCGATCAGGCTGACGGCCTTGTCTGGCAGCTGGCGCGCCGGGATGTAACGGTTCGACAAACGCACCGCGGCTTCCAGCGCCGAATCGAGGATGTGCACCTGGTGGTGGTTCTGCATGGTTTCGGCAATGCCGCGCAGCATCAGGAGCGCGCGGGCTTCATCCGGTTCGTCCACCTGCACGGTCTGGAAACGCCGGGTCAGCGCCGGGTCTTTCTCGATGTGCTTCTTGTATTCGGCAAAGGTCGTCGCGCCCACCGTGCGCAAGGTGCCTCGGGCCAACGCTGGCTTGAGCAGGTTGGCCGCATCGCCGGTCCCGGCAGCACCGCCCGCGCCGACCAGGGTGTGGGTCTCGTCGATGAACAGCACCACCGGCTTGACGCTGGCCTGCACCTCGTCGATCACCGAGCGCAGGCGCTGTTCGAACTCGCCTTTCATGCTCGCGCCGGCCTGCAATAGGCCGACGTCGAGGGCCAGCAGTTGCACGTCCTTGAGGCTCGGCGGCACGTCACCACGGGCGATGCGCTGGGCAAACCCCTCGACCACGGCGGTCTTGCCGACGCCCGCCTCGCCCACCAGGATCGGGTTGTTCTGGCGGCGACGCATCAGGATGTCGATCACCTGGCGAATCTCTTCATCGCGACCGACGATGGGGTCCATCTTGCTCGTGCGCGCTTGCTCGGTGAGGTCGACGGTGAAGCGCTTCAGGGCTTCCTGCGGTTTGGTCGGGGCCAGTGCGCCAAGGTCTTCACCGGGTGTTTGGTAGCCATCGCTGGCGGTCATCAGTGCTTCGGGGGAGCCCTTGAGCACGTCTGCAAATCGTTCGCTCAAGTCATCGATACCGACTTTATTGAACTCACGGGAGACCCCGTACAAGCCGTTGCGCAAGCTGGGGGTTTTCAGCAGTGCCAACAGCAAATGGCCGGAGCGCACCTGGGACTCGCCGAGCATCAACGTGGCGTAGACCCAAGCACGTTCGACGGCTTCTTCTACTTGCGATGACAAGTCGGTGACCGATGTCGAGCCACGGGGCAAGCGGTCGAGGGCGGCGGTCAGGTCACGGGCCAATACGGCCGGGTCGATGTCGTAATGACGGATCAACCGCAGCAGGTCCGAGTCGGTCAGTTGCAGGATCTGCTGCAACCAGTGCACCAACTCCACGTAGGGATTGCCGCGCAGTTTGCAGAACACGGTGCTGCTTTCAATCGCCCGGTAGCACAGGCTGTTGAGTTTGCCGAAAAGCGCGACGCGACTGATATCAGCCATGGGCAGGTCCTTGAGGAGTAATAGAGAGGCGCGGGTTGATCAGCAACTGCCGATCATCCTGCTCGGGGGCCTGGCTGCTCAGCCAACTGGTCCAGCCCAGAGGCGCGGAACCGAGCCGCAAGCGAGGCAGTTGTTCTTTCTTGACGATCAGGTTGACGTCCCAGTCCAGCGCCAGGCCGACGTACTGGCGCACCCAGTCCTGCACGCGCTGCAGGCTGTCGCCACCGGGCAACAGGCGCCGGGTTTGCGCCAGATCGAGGGGGCCGATCAACAGGCGGAACTTGTGCTGGGTGTTCCAGACTTTCTTGCCCATCACGGTGGTCTGGCCGAGTACGGCGGCATCGGGACCGCTGCGCAGGGCGCACAGGCCGTCAACGGGTAACTTCATCCAGTGGCCGACAAACTGCTCGACCCGCACCGGCACGCCGAGGTAGTCGGTCAATAGGGCGGCCAAGCCCTCGGCATTGCGCGTCTGCGGGCCCAGCCGTCCGGCGAAGTGCAGCTTGGCCACGTCGGGCACCGCGTTGCGGTCCAGCAATGACGCCTGGCCGATGCCGATCAGCGAGCCCAGGTACTGCGCAAAACGGTCCGCTCCCGGGCGGTCCAGGCTCACCGCCGGTTGAGCACTTGCCCAGGCGCGGTAGAACAGGCTGATCATGCGGTGGTGGAACACGTCGCAGAACGCCGCAAGTGTGGGGTCGTTGCGGTTGCGTTGGCGGTCGCGGATGTATTCAGTGAGGTGAATCGGCAGCGGGCCGTTGGCGCCCATCAGGCCAAAGAAATTCAACAACAACTTGGGCGCAGTGCCCGGCGTAAGCGCAGCGATCATCGCCGGCTCGAACGCCAGCGACGGCTGCTGCCCGAAACGCACGGCTTCATCCGCCGGGCGCGCGGCCTGGCCGATGCGCGGCAAGTGCGGGAACGCACACTCCAATTGGCGCAGCGCGCCGTAAAAATCGAAGCGCGCCGGGTGCGCCTCCAGGGCGCCGAGCAGGGTCAGAGGATCTCGCATCTGCCCACCCGCGCCGGCCAGTGCATGATCACGCCACGCGTCGTGCTCTTGATCAGCGTTTCGGTGAATGAATTGAGCGATACGTACTTGGCAAAAAACTGCTCCAGCACCGAGCCCAATACAAAGACGCCGGCGCCTTCAAACGCTGCTTCATCCAGGGTCACGCTGACCTGCAAGCCCCGCCCATAGGTGATCGGCCCCGGCAAAGGCAGGCGTCGCACGATGCTTTCGGCAGTCACCGAGCGCAGGCCTTCGACCTGCTTGTGGGCGGCTTCGTCTTCGATACGGCAATACAGGCGAAGCAGATCACGCAAGGCACTGGCGCCCTGCTCTTTGTCCTGGTCCAGCAACGACAGGTAATTGAGGGACAAATGGCTGACCAGGCGCCACGCCGTTTCGCCCTCTGCAAAGGATGGCGCCGGCACGGTTGGCCCGACCAAACAACGCACGGCCTGCACCGGCGCGCCGGACTCGACGCTGAAGTCGGTGCGGCCACTGCCCACCGGCATGCTCAACACCAGGTCACGGTTGCTGCACAGGGCGTCGATGCCCAATTGGCGCAGGTCGCTGCGGTGCGGGGCTTCCTGGGCGTCCACCAGAGACAGGAACAACTCGCTGCCGATGTAGCTGGAGCGCGGGCCCTGGCGGCGCTGTTGCTCGGACAATACCCGCGCATCGCGGCGCACCTGGTAGAACGCGTTCGGCGGTTTGCGTGCGTGCAGGTCATTGGCGCGGTAGAACGATTCGAAGGTCTGGCTGGCCTCGGCGCCACTGCCATAGCCGGTCACGCCTTCGATCTGGTAGATCTCGTAATCCATCGGCCGCGTGCGGTCCGCAATCACGTGGTATTCCGACTGCTGGTCGGACAGGTGCACACGCTCGGCGCGCATCGGAAACAGGTTGATCGCCGGGGTGCAATACAGGCCAAAGTTCGCAGCGCTGAGGCTTTGCTCCAACACCGGGTCGAGCTTCTTGAACAGCACGATCACGTCCAACTGTTCAGCGCTGCAGCGGCTGACGCTGTTGGCCAGTCCAACCACGTCGGCGAACATGAAGCGCTGCGGCATGGCGAAGTACTCCTGCAGCAGCCGGTAGCCCTGGAACTGACGCGGGCCGGTAGGCAGCAAAGCTTCGCTTTGGCTGTAACCCAGGCTGCGAATCGCGCTCTTGGGCAGGAATTGGTGCCAGTCGACATGCTCCTGCACCGGCATCACCAGCACGCCGGCGGCCTGGGCCAGCAGGTGTTCAAAGATGCGCGACGGCATGGCTTCGCCGCCACGGATGTGCAGCGGCAGGTTATCGAGGGACAGGTCGCTGAAGGTGAGGCCGGCACCGACCCTGAGGCGCAGGCGCAAGGCCGCCTTGACGCCGCCCAGGCGCGACAGATCGACGCCGGCCACTTGCGCGCCACAGGCAAAGTAGCGCGCCTCGACCAGCTCGACGGGCCACAGGGTCACATCGTGAGCGGTGCGAAATTCGCAGGCGGTCTGGTCGCCCTTGCCCAACTGGCTGTGCAACGCGGTATCGCGTGGCACCTTGAACCCAGAGGCCAGGCTGCCCTCGCCCATGTCCGGCTGCAATTGCACCACCGCCATCGACGGCGTGGGCGCCAGGTATTGCGGGTACACCAGCTCCAGCAAGTGGTTGGTAAAACGTGGGAATTCGGCGTCGATCTTCAACTGCACCCGCGCCGCCAGAAAGCTGAACCCCTCCAGCAACCGCTCCACATAAGGGTCGGCACAGGCATAGGTTTCCAGCCCCAGGCGTCCGGCGACCTTGGGGTAGTCACGGGCGAATTCACCGCCGACTTCCCGCAGGTGAGCCAGTTCACGTTCGTAATAGCGCAGCAGTTTGGCGTTCACCGCACGTCCCTTGTCTCGATATCGAAGAGCCTGGCCTCGCCTGCTTCCAGGTCGAGTTCGGTCTTCAGGTACAGGCGCTCGGGCAACGGTTGGCCCCAGAGTTCGCCATGAATTTCAAAGGCCATCTGGTTAGGACTGGCCGTGGCCCCCGAGGGCGCCACCGGCACCACCCGCACGCTGTTGCGTAAAATCCGCGGTTCGAAATCCCAGATCGCCTGGCGGATACGCCGCCCAAGCTCTTCCCGGTCCAAACCGGCGGCGGTCTTGCCGGCAAGGTCCGGCAGACCAAAATTGACCACCGACTGCATCGCCAGCGGATGTGCGCTCAAGTCGCGAAAACTGCCCAGGCTGGTGCTGTTGAGCAGCCAACCCAGGTCACGCAACACCGCCTGGCGCAAGCCGCGCATGGACAGCACGCGCTTGTCCCGTGGCTCCATGGCCTGCTCGGTGTCGTCATCGCTCAGGCGGTCGAGCAAGGACGGTTGCAGGCGTTCGCGACTGGTGAGTTCAGCCATGGTTAAGGCCTTGAGTAAGGTTCACGAGGTTCTCCACTGTGGCGAGGGAGCTTGCTCCCTCCCCACATCCACCGAGGTGCCGGCATCAAATCTTCTGGTTCTTTTCCAGGTCCCACTTCTTCGGCGTGCCGGTGATCACGGTGTCGCCGGTGAAGGAGTCGAACTCGTAGCTGATGGTGGTGAAGTTGATCGAGATGGTTTCGCTCGGGCGCTCGCCGTTGCTGCTGGCGGAGTAGGAGCTGATGATCGCGCTGCCAAGGATCAACTTGAGGAATACCTGTTGCTTCTTGTCCGGGCCGCCGGTCTGGATGAAATGGATCTCGGCATCACCCAGGCTCTTGCCGCACACGGCCTGCATGAACAGGTCGGCGGAGGCCAGGTCGGTGACCTTGGTCATGGAGATTTCCGAGAACGATGGGTTGCTGGTGTCGCGGTCGGCGCCGCCGCCACTGGTGGAGATCGCCCGGCCAACACCCATCTGGATCGCATCGATGGTGATCCAGTCCTTGTGCCCGTCGACGGTGGAGGTGCCTTTGATCTGGGTGCCTTTGAAGTTCAGCAAAATCATGGTGGTTACCTTTCAGGGTTGATCAGTTGGATTTGGTGGACGGCAGCTTGGAGACCAGGCGCAGGGACACAGTCAGGCCTTCGAGCTGGTAGTGCGGGCGCAGGAAAAACTTGGCGCCGTAGTAGCCGGGGTTGCCTTCGATTTCTTCCACCACCACTTCAGCGCCGGCCAGTGGCTTACGCGCTTTGTCGGCATCGGTGGCGGTGGCCGGGTTGTGTTCCACGTAGCGGCCGATCCAGTTGTTGAGCCAGATCTGCATGTCGTCGCGCTCTTTGAATGAGCCGATCTTGTCGCGCACGATGCACTTCAAGTAGTGGGCGAACCGGCAGGTGGCGAACAGGTACGGCAGGCGTGCGGCCAGGTTGGCGTTGGCGGTGGCGTCCGGGTCTTCGTACTCGGCGGGCTTGTGCATCGACTGCGCGCCGATAAAGGCCGCCAGGTCGCTATTCTTCTTGTGCACCAGGGGCATGAAACCGTTCTTGGCCAGTTCCGCTTCGCGGCGGTCGCTGATGGCGATTTCGGTCGGGCAGGTCATGTCGACACCGCCGTCATCGGTCGGGAAGGTATGCACCGGCAGCCCTTCCACCACGCCGCCGGATTCGATGCCGCGAATCTGCGAGCACCAGCCGTAGTGTTTGAACGAGCGATTGATGTTCACCGCCATGGCATAGGCGGCGTTGGCCCAGGTGAAGTCCTTGGCGCCAGCGGCGTCGGTGGTTTCTTCAAAGTCGAATGCTTCCACCGGGTTGGTCTTGGCACCATAAGGCGCACGGGACAGGAAGCGCGGCATTGCCAGGCCCACGTAACGCGAATCCTCACTGGCGCGGAAGCTGCGCCAAGCTGCGTGTTCCGGGGTCTGGAAGATCTTGGTCAGGTCGCGCGGGTTGGCCAGTTCCTGCCATGACTCCATCAGCATCACGCTGGGGTCGGCGGCCGTAATCAGCGGGCAATGAGCCGCCGCGCTGACGCGGGCCATCTGGGTCAGCAGCTCCACGTCCGGCGCGCTGTTGTTGAAGTAGTAATCGGCCACGAACGCGCCATAGGGCTCGCCGCCGAACTGGCCGTACTCCTCTTCGTAGAGTTTCTTGAAGATCGGGCTCTGGTCCCAGGCAACACCCTTGAACTTGCGCAACGTCTTGTGCACTTCGTTCTTGGAAATGTTCATGACCCGGATCTTCAGCGACTCGTCGGTCTCGGTGTTGTTGACCAGGTAATGCAGGCCGCGCCAGGCGCTTTCCACACCCTGGAATTCCTCGTGGTGCAGGATGTGGTTGACCTGCTCGGTGAGCTTCTGGTCAAGGGCGGCGATCAGGCCTTCGATGGTGCCCAGCACGTCGTGGGGCATCAGTTGGGTGCCTTGCAACGCTTGTTCGGCCAGGGTGCGCACGGCGGTTTCCACCGCTTCCTTGGCCTTATCGGTCTTGGGCTTGAACTCTTTTTGCAGCAGGCTGGCAAAGTCGCCAGCGTCGAACTCAGTGGTGACCAGCGGCTGTCCGGCCTGTTCCGATTGCGGGGTGGACATGACGGTTTCCTCGAATTTTGGGCAAAGCATCCCCGTACCGGGGCAAACGAGGCACCGGCAGAGTCAGCGGTTATTCAGTTATTCGCTTGGTTTGGGCGCAGTGCTCAAGGCCTGCATCACGCTCGGGTCGGCGAGCAGTTTGGCCAGCAGCTCTTCGGCGCCGACCTTGCCGTCCATGTAGGTCAGCAGGTTTGACAATTGGCTGCGTGCGGTGAGCAGTTGGTTGAGGCTCGGCACCTTGCGGGCAATGGCGGCCGGGCTGAAGTCGTCCATGGTTTCAAAGGTGATCTCCACCGGCAGGTTGCCCTCGCCGCTCAGGGTGTTGGGCACCTGGAACGCCACGCGCGGTTTCATCGACTTGAGGCGCTCGTCGAAGTTGTCGATGTCGACTTCCAGGAACTTGCGCTCGGCCACCGGCGGCAACGGCTCGGCGGGTTTGCCGGAGAGGTCGGAAAACACCCCCATCACGAAGGGCAACTGCACGGTTTTTTCCGAGCCGTAGATCTCCACGTCGTATTCGATCTGCACACGTGGCGCCCGGTTGCGAGCGATAAACTTCTGACTGCTTTCTTTGGCCACAGGACAAGCTCCGGTGAGTGGGGTTGATACAAAAGGGTCAGTTGTCGCTGTTGCGAATACCGCTGACCAGCGCCAGTTGCGCAAGACCGTCGGGAGCCAGGTCTTGCAGCAATTCCATGAAATTCTTGTCGATCAGTTTCTTCGCCCGTTGCAGCAAGAACGGCACGGGACTGGCCGGTTCGTGGGTCTGGAAATAGGTGCACAGGCGATCGAGCGTCTGGCGCGCGTCTTCGCGGCTGTTGATCTCGCCACGGCTGGGTAGCGGCTGGAGGGCCGGGGCATCGGCCGTAACAACCGGTGCCGGCACATCCAGTTGCGGACGGCGGATCACTTCACCGGCACGCCGCAACAGTGTGGCCAGGCTGCTCAGATCGATAGCGCGGCCAACACCGACTTTCTCGGTGAGCAACTGCTCGATCTGCACGCTCAGCGCCAGGGCTTGGGCCAATGCGGCTTCGGTGGCGTCCAGCGCCAGCGGGTCAGCCTCGGCCAACGCGCCCTCGATCACCGCCAGGCTGAGGTCACCGGTTGGCTCGGTGGTGGCCAAGTCGATCTGGCGCAGGCTCAAGATGCCCAAACTGCGCGCACTGATCAGCGGCGTGCCCAGCAGGTCGCGCAACAGCCCGGACGGCTCACAGAGAAACGCCAGGATATTGATGCGCAGCAGCGGGTCGTGATCGTCATCGGGATCGAGTTGGGGGTGCAGGCCTTCCCAGCACTGTTCCAGCAACCCATGGATCAACCGCAGGCCCGCAACCAGGCCGGGAATACCGTGCAGGTTGAGCTGGGCGCGGGTCAGCCAGATGGCCAGACGCAGGTCGCGGCTGCGTTCCAGCAGCGGCAAGGCCAGCAACATCACGCGCTTCCAGTTCGGTTCGATGGCTTGGGTGATGGTGTCGCCGTATTGCACCTCGGGCTTGCCCAAGGCTTCCTCTTCCAGCTCAAGGAATTCGGGATCGTATTCGACATTCAGGCCACCGCCGTCGGCTTCGCCGAGAGGCAAGGCAAGCGCGGTGAAATCCAGTGGTTGAGCGTCGGTGGGCAGGCCCATCGCAGTTCCCTCGTTCAAGTTGTTCTGGGAATAGAACAAGCGAGGGAAATGATTTATTCCGAGGGTCTGGAAAAAAACTTAATGCGCACTTTCTTCTTCGGTGCGCCTGCGATGGGACTCGGCATACGCCGCCTGGCGTGCCAGCAACAACGGATCATCCGAAGGCTGGATACCTGAGGGTAATTCCAGCGGGTTGAAGTCGATGTCGCGGCACGCACCGTCGACCTGGGATTGCTGGTCGTCGATCACCAGCACACCGGCATCGATCTGCCGACGCCCCTCGGGCCAACGCACGGTGGCATCGGTGGTGACATCGCCAGGATCGGCCAGGGTGATGATCAGGTGCCAGCGCACCGGCCCCTGCTCCAGTTGCGTGGCAAGGCCAAAGGCGAGAAAGTCGGGATCACCGCGCTGCGCGGCGGTCATCGCCTTGTAGGGTATCTCGGGCACCATGCTCCAACGCACGAAACGCTCCTGGCCCTGGGCGTTGATCATGCGAAAGGCGTTGACGCTGTAGTACGTGGTGTTATCAAAACCGGAAGAGCCTGGATGGACCGCAAGCCATTGTTCGAAGGGGCGCATCTCCGGATGGGCGCGCTTGAAGGCCTGCATCTTTTCCGGGTCAGGAACATTATCGCCATAGGTGGGCATCGAGGCGCGCAACTGCTGGTAAAGACCTTCGGGCGTGTTGACCGGGAACACCGGCACGGAATTCATCGCCATGTACCAGGCGTCGCCCGCAGCGCCCGCCAGGCGCAGCGCCATGCTGCGGATCATGCCATGCGCGTCCGCCTGGGCCGGGTCACCCCCGGCAGCGGACAGGCGACCAATCAACGGCACCGTGCCGCGTTGCAATACGCCGGCGTGGGAAACCTCTGTCGCATTGCCATTACTTTCAAAGTGGCCGCTGATGCACAGGCCCTTGGCATGGTTACGCCGAAACCCGGGATGAGCACCGCCCGCGACCGCTTCCATCTCATCGACGATCTGTACGGCAGAGGGTGACGGCGAATACAGCAGCCATACGCACGTGCCAACAATCACTGCGGCAGCCAGGGCGAAGGACAAACGGAGGTGTTTTTTCAGCGGAAAGGTTCTTTTCATCACGCTATCTGGGATCACGGCATCGGGAACCAATGCCCGACCCCAGCATGGTTATTTCTGAAGGGCGGCGATCCACATCGGTGACGGCGCCCCGGCAAACAACTGGGCGGCACTTCGGTCGGCGACAAGTCGGGCAACGGCGTTGAGGTCCACACCTTCGGGCTCGCCGATCAGGGCGTAGCCCAGTTCAGACTGGCGCCACGTTACTACGTTCATTTGCGCGACGCTTTGCTGGGTGATGGACTGGTCCGGCTTGGGCTCTTTCATCACGCACAGCGCGACCGGCGCACCACTGGCCGGCAGGTACACCAGCTGGATCAGCGCCTTGTTGTTGAAGCGCAGGCGCTGCACACGCTTGAATGTCAGGCCGGCGGAACTGAGGTCGGGAACGCGCAAGGCCAGGCCGTCGATATCCCGGATATCCGCGAGGGTCTTGGTGATGGCATCCGTCGGCTGCGCGCCGTAGGCCACGGTCTCACGGGTGTACAGATGCTGGTAGGCAGCCGCCTGTTGCACCCATGGCGAGGCCTGGGCAACGGCCGGCGCGGTGGTCTCGATACCCGGCTTCAGCGCACCACTGAATGCACCAACTTGAAGCACCAGGGCATAGCAGGCTGCACCCGCAACGAACGTCAGGGCAGGCCATGCAAATTTAGGTTGGAAGAATGCGAACAGGCGGGAGAAAACGCTGTCTGTCTTTTCGTCGGAAACTTCAGCGCTACGAGAGGGGGCAGGTTCAGCCGTATGCTGAGCCGCCAACGCCGCAATACTGAGCTTGAGACTTTCGGGCACCGGCGGCAGGTTCTGCCGGGCAAAGGCTTCCTCATAAGGCAGGCACGAGGCCATCAACCGGGAGACTCGTTCAGCCAGGTCCGGCGAAGCGTCTATGAGCCGCTCTAGCTCCTGGTTCTGTTGCGACGAAAGCTCGCCGTCAACATAGGCCATTAGCAAGGCATCATCCGCTACCATGGGTTTTTCTCTCCGTTTGTATTCATCAGTTTCTGCAGGGTGATTCTCAGCCTTGTGGGCCAAAGCGGCGAGCCAGCGGGTAGCGACAAGCCATCATATTGATATCAGCTTCACGGTTGCAACAAGTCAAAAAACTTTAAAGCAAGCGGCGAATACTCGGTGACACGCACAAATACTTTAAGAGAACACCCGGGAATCGAAAATATTCCCAGGGCCTGATAAATCTTATATGTTTCACTCCGTGTCAGGGTATTTTTCCTGACACGGCTGCCAGAATCATTGGCCTGTAACCTGCATAAGCTGTCATTAACCTTTCAATGACGATCCAAATCGGTACACTTTGTCAGCATCTTGATACAATTCTTCGACACCCAGGACCCTCAGCACCGCAAAAAGGACGCCGCGACACAGGCATCCGCTACGGTATCGACCTCGTAGCCTGACCGCTCCATTTTAGGCATCAAGAAATAATAAGAGGAAATATGTCGATCACCGGTGCTGATTTACCCGCACTGCTCCCCGAACTGTTGCCACGCCTGTGGGCCTTTGCGTTGCGCATTTCCGGCGACAAGCATGATGCCGAGGACCTGGTGCAGCTCGCCTGTGTCCGCGCACTGGAACGGGCCCATCAGTTGCAGCCCGACACCTCGGTACTGAGCTGGATGTTTTCCATCGTGCACTCCACCTGGATCAACGAACTGCGTTCGCGCAAAGTGCGCAGCCGTTCGCGCATGGACTGGAACGACGAATTCCTCGAAACCGTCAGCGACCCCGAGGCGCCCAACCCGGAGTCCGACCTGATGCACCGGCAGATCATCGAAGCCGTGGAAAAACTCCCCGATGGCCAGCGCGAAGTGATGCTGCTGGTGGGCGTGGAACGCTTCAGCTACAAGGAAGCCGCCGAAATGCTCGACCTGCCGATCGGCACCATCATGAGCCGTCTGTCCCGTGCGCGTCAGGCGATCGGCGCGCTTTTTGATTCGCCAAAAAGCAAACCTTTGCGCGCTCGACCGCAAAGCTCCTCCGCAAGCTGAAACCGCTCTACACCGGCGTCCTGAACGGGACCACCCTAAGGACTACGCCACCCCTCCTCCCTCGCCGCGAAATGCACTGGGACTCAGCCCCGTCCACCGCTTGAACGCCCGCCGGAAACTGCGCACATCGCTGTAGCCGACTTCCTCGGTGATCCGCTCGATCGATAGCCCTGGATTGCCCAACAACCCCATGGTCCGCGCACGCCGCACTTGCTCCAGCAAGGCCTCGAAGGTCAATCCATGTTCAGTCAGGCGGCGACGCAAGGTGCGACCACTCATGTTCAAGTCACTGGCGACCTTTTCTAGCTGACTGCCCTGCAAGTCGCGGGAAATGGCGCGTTCAACCGCCTGGATCAGGTCCATCTTCTGGTGCAACTGGGCGCTTTCCAGCTCCAGCAACTCCACGGCCTGGCGCAGCGCCAGGGCATGATGGTTAGGCAGCCGCGCGTCCATCCAATGCGGCGCCAGCACCATGCGGTTGTGCAGGCAGCCGAAGCGTACGTTGTCACCAAACAGGCGCTGGTA
This sequence comes from Pseudomonas sp. NS1(2017), assembly GCF_002269425.1. Classification (NCBI taxonomy): domain Bacteria; kingdom Pseudomonadati; phylum Pseudomonadota; class Gammaproteobacteria; order Pseudomonadales; family Pseudomonadaceae; genus Pseudomonas; species Pseudomonas sp. NS1(2017). The sequence goes on along the minus strand of NZ_CP022960.1, from coordinate 3,782,594 downwards.
CTCGGCCCCGTAGGGTGGCGACGCGTGCACGAACTCCATGCGCAACGGCATGAACGCCGGCCCCACCAACGCCCGGCCGTACACCATGAGGCTGGCAAAGAACTCTTCGGCGGCAAACACCTGCACCTCGGCGTAGGGCAACAGGCATTCAACGTCGACAAACACCTCATCGGCGCCTTCGTGGGTTCGGGTGGTGGCGATGCCGCCGGAGGTGTGCTGATGGCGCTCGCCAATCGCAAAGGCGTCGCGCAAGGTCTTGCACAGGGAAATTACATGGCCGAGCAAGCCCAGGGTACCCAGCACGTTCTGGTTGCCGACCCACAAGCCCAGTCCTTGATCGGGCAAGACCTTGAGCGCGCGCTGGATCATCGCCACGGCCTGGCGATAGGAGATGCGCTGGGCCGGGTCATCCAGATCAGCCAGGGTGAAACCCAGGCCGCGGCAAAGAGCCTCGGCACTGGCGCCCTTTTGCGCCACCACCTGCCCCAAGGTCTGCAGCAGGAACGGCGACACAAGCGCCAACTCGAAGTGCGGGTCTACGGCTTTCCTTTGCATGGATCACGGGTTCCTGACTGAGTACTTCAGTTCTTGTTTTAGAAACATTCTGACAATCATAGGCGCTTGCAAGATCTGCTGCACCCTGAGTGAAACCTGTCCGGCAAAGTCCCCCTATCTGGCCGCCAAAACCCTGCCCGGTCGGGCGTGCAGGGCTTATTTCTATGGCCAGCAGTGCCCTAACAATAATAACGAGGCCAGACATGAACCCCACCCGTGCGCTTCACCCGCTGCAACTCGCGCTGTTGAGCCTGATCAGCCTGCCGGCCCTGGCCACCGAAGGCGGCGTCGACAACATCGGCCCCGGCACCGATGGCTTCTACATCCTGCCCCTGGATGTGAACAACCTGCCGGACCATATGTTCGCCTTCAACCTCTACTACAACCACTACGAGGCCAGGAAGCTGGACATCAGTTCCTTGGGCGGCAAGGTTTCCGAGGTGCGCATCAAGTCCGACGCGATCATCCCGCGGCTCGACTACCTGAGCCCGGTGCGCATTTTCGGTGGGCGCCTGGGGGGCTATGTCGCACAGCCTTATCTGAAGCAGCAGGTGGCGCTGTTTGGTATGTCGGACACTCGCGAAAGCATGGGCGACACCACCGTGGCGCCGATCATCCTGTGGGACTTGGGGCCCAGCCTGACCCTGGGTGCGGCAGTGGAAATCACCTTGCCTACCGGCGAATACGATGCGTCGCGACTGGCCAATACCAGCAACAATTTCTACACCTATAAACCGCTGGTTTCGGCGACCTGGATGCCGAATGACCGCACTGAGTTGTCGATCAAGACGACCTACAGTTTCAACAAGGAAAACCACGATACCGACTACCGTTCCGGGCAGATTTTCCACTTCGACTATTCGGCCAGTTATAAGGTGACCGATAACCTCAGCCTTGGAGTGAATGGCTATTACCTGAAACAGACGACCGACGATAAGCAGTATGGGCGTACGGTGGTGAACGTTTTTGGTGAACCGGTGGATGATGGAGTGCGGGGCCAGGTATTTGCGATTGGGCCGGCGGTGTACGTTACGTTTTTGAAATATGCCAGTGCGGAGGTGCGATGGGCCAAGGAGTTTGATGTGGAGAATCGGCCGGAGGGGGACATGGTGTGGGCCAAGCTTACGATTCCGTTTGCTTTGTAAGGCTTTAGCTCCTACAGCCGATTCGGCTGCCTCACCCCACTCTTCAGCTTTCCCCGCTGAACCGCCCTCCGGTTTCAGCCGGGATTCACCCCGCACAACCCGCACAATAGCCCCACAGCTCAACCCCATGGATTCGTGCACCCATGCAAACCACCAATACCGTCTTGATGATTCGCCCGGCGCGCTTTGCCTTCAACCCGGACACCGCGATCAACAACCGCTTCCAACGCCAGCCCCTTGATCCGCTCAGCGCACAGCAGAAAGCGCTGGAAGAGTTCGACAGCTATGTCGACACCCTGCGCAACCACGGCGTGGAAGTGCTGGTGGTGCAGGACACCCCACAACCCCACACCCCCGACTCGATTTTCCCCAACAACTGGTGGAGCAGCCACGCCGACGGCAGCCTGGTGCTGTACCCGATGGAAGGCCGGAACCGACGACTGGAGCGCAACAAAGGCGTGCTGCAAGTGCTGGAACAGCGATTTACCGTCAAGGACACCATCGATCTCAGCCACCTGGAACAACAGAACATCTTTCTCGAAGGCACCGGCAGCATGGTGCTCGACCGCCAGCACCGCATCAGCTACGCCTGCCACTCCGGGCGCACCCACCACGACGCCCTGCGCCAGTTCGCCGAACGCCTCGACTACCAGCTCTGCGTGTTCCACGCCGTCGACCGCCATCACGCGCCGATCTACCACAGCAACGTGATGATGAGCGTCGGTCGCGACCTCTCGGTGGTGTGCCTGCAAGCCCTGCCCGACGCCAACGAACGCCAGGCCTTGGAAAGCTCCCTGCGCGACACCGGCAAAGACATCCTCGCCCTCGACTTCGACCAATTGGAAGCCTTCGCCGGCAACATGCTTGAAGTGCATGACCGCGATGGCCAGCCGCTGCTGGTGATGTCGGCCAGCGCCTGGGGCGCCCTGCAACCCGTCCAGCGCCAGCACGTGGAACGCCATACGCGACCGGTGGTGGTGAACATCGACAACATCGAACGCATCGGCGGCGGCAGTGCCCGCTGCATGCTGGCGGAAGTGCATCTGCCCGCCCGCGCCACCGTCCAATAACTCAAGGAGTCTTGCCATGACCCGCTATATCGACGTCAACGATCTCTGCTACCTGGTCTCGCAAAAAGGCCTGCAAACCTGCATCACCGAGATGGCCGAGTACATTCGCGCCGACTACCTGCGCTGGCAGGATTTCGAAAAATGCGCGCGCCTGGCCAATCACTCACCGGACGGCGTGATCGAGTTGATGCCGGTGTCCGACGCGTCGCTGTACGCGTTCAAATACGTCAACGGCCACCCGAAAAACACCCTGGCCGGCATGCTCACCGTGATGGCCTTCGGTGCCTTGGGCGATGTGGACACTGGCTTGCCGGTGCTACTGGCGGAAATGACCTTGACCACCGCGATCCGCACCGCCGCCACCTCGGCGCTGGTCGCCCGCTACCTGGCCCGCGACAACAGCCGCAGCATGGCGCTGATCGGCAACGGCTCCCAGAGCGAATTCCAGGCCCTTGCCTTCCACGCCATGCTCGGCATCAATGAAATCCGCCTCTTCGACATTGACGCCAAGGCCACCGCCAAGCTGGCGGCCAACCTCAAAGCCTTCCCGGCAATCAAGGTAATCCTGGCCGGCAGCGTCGCCGAAGCGGTGAAAGGCGCGGACATCGTCACCACCGTCACCGCCGACAAGGCCTACGCCACCATCCTGACGGACGAGATGATCGAGCCCGGCATGCACCTTAACGCCGTCGGCGGCGACTGCCCCGGCAAGACCGAGCTGGACCGACGTATCGTCGAGCGCGCCCGGGTGATCGTCGAGTACGAACCGCAAAGCCGCATCGAAGGTGAAATCCAGCACATGCCGGAAGATTCGCCGGTCACCGAACTGTGGCAAGTGATCAACGGCCAGCGGCCTGGCCGCGAGAATGCGCGCCAGGTCACCCTGTTCGACTCGGTGGGTTTTGCCATCGAAGACTACTCGGCGCTGCGCTACGTGCTGGATGTGGCCAAAGCCTTGGACGTGGGCAGCACCCTTGAACTGGTGCCAGACCTGGCCGACCCGAAAGACCTGTTCGCACGCCTGGCCCAGCAGCCACGCGTACAGCAGAAAAAGCGCGCCTGAAAACGCTCTGGCCTGCCGCTTTGAGCCGAGGGCGGGCCAGATTCACCGTCATAAAAAGCCGATTCAGCGGGCGCCTCAGCCGATTCCGCTGCATTGCACGGATTAACAGCGCAATTCGCGCTTTATGCGAGGGGTAAACGACACAAAAAACGCACCACCATGGAGCATCCTCTCCCCCCAATAAGAACGATTTGTTTCAATTCGATTACTGCCCTGACATCAATTACAAAATATAGGGACTTCACATGACTCCACTGCGATCACTCCTCGCCGCGTTGCTGTTGCCACTCTGCGCCACCGCCGCCCACGCCCAGGACTGGAAAGAAATCCGCTTCGGCGTATTCCCCGAGTATCCCCCCTTCGAATCCGTCGCCGCCGATGGCAGCCTGCAAGGCTTCGATATCGAGTTGGGCAACGCCATCTGCGCCAAGCTGGAAGTGAAATGCACCTGGGTGCACAACGAATTCGACGGCATGATCCCGGCCCTGCGCGCACGCAAGTTCGACGCGATCATGTCCTCCATGGCCGTGACCCCGGCCCGCGAAAAGATCATCGACTTCAGTGACCGCCTGTTCCTCAGCCCCACTTCGGTGATCACGCGCAAGAGCGCCGACTTCGGCGACACGCCGGAATCCCTGAAGGGCAAGCAAGTCGGCGTGCTGCAAGGCTCGCTGCAAGAAGCCTATGCCCGGGCGCACCTGGCCAAGCTCGGCGCGCAGATCAAGGCGTATCAGTCTCAGGACCAGAACTACGCCGACCTGCAGAACGGCCGACTCGACGCGACCCTGACCGACAAGCTCGAAGCCCAGCTCAACTTCCTGTCCAAGCCCGAAGGCGCCGACTTCAAGACCGGCCCGGCCTTCAAGGACCCGACCCTGCCGCTGGACATCGCCATGGGCCTGCGCAAGAACGATCAGGAGCTGCGCGCGCTGATCAACAAGGGCATCGCCGCCGTCCAGGCCGATGGCACCTACGCACAGATCCAGAAGAAGTACTTCGGCGATCAGGACATCTACAACGAATAACGTCCGTGCCACGCAAAAGCCCCCTGTAGGAGCGAGCTTGCTCGCGAAAATCGCCAACGATAACGCGTGCAACCAACATAAACGCGGCGCCCTTGAGTTTTTCGCGAGCAAGCTCGCTCCTACATAAAAGAGATCTTCCTCCCCATGAATGAACTCCTCAACCTGCAGGGCTATGGCCCGATGCTGGCCCAAGGCGCCTGGATGACGCTCAAACTGTCATTCCTCGCCCTGGCCTTGAGCCTCGCCCTCGGTCTGATTGCCGCCGGCGCCAAGCTCTCCAGCGCCAAATGGCTGCGCGTGCCGGCCACGCTTTACACCACGCTGATTCGCAGCGTGCCGGACCTGGTGCTGATCCTGCTGATCTTCTACAGCCTGCAACTGTGGCTCAACGACCTGAGCGAAGTGTTCGGCTGGGACTACTTCGAAATCGATCCGTTTACCGCCGGGGTGATTACCCTGGGTTTTATCTACGGCGCGTATTTCACCGAGAACTTCCGGGGCGCGATCCTCAGCGTGCCGGCCGGCCAACTGGAAGCGGCAACCGCCTATGGCCTGAGCCGCTGGCAGCGCTTTCACCTGGTGCTGTTCCCGCAACTGATGCGCTTTGCCCTGCCGGGCCTGGGCAATAACTGGCTGGTGCTGCTCAAGTCCACGGCGCTGGTGTCGATCATCGGCCTGTCGGACCTGGTCAAGGCCGCACAAAATGCCGGCAAGACCACCAACGAGCCGCTGTACTTTCTGATCCTCGCCGGCCTGGTGTACCTGGTGATCACCACCCTGTCCAACCGCATCTTCAAGCGCCTCGAACGGCGCTACAACCTCGGCATCAAGGGGATGGCGCGATGATCGAACTGTTCCAGCAATACGGCCTGGCCTATCTGTTCAGCGATGGCGCGGGGTTGTCCGGCGTAGCGATGACGTTGTGGTTGTTCATCATCTCTGTCGTGTTCGGTTTTTTCCTGTCGATCCCGTTGGCGCTTGCGCGGGTTTCCGAGCACTTCTGGGTGCGCTGGCCGGTGGAGGTCTACACCTACCTGTTTCGCGGCACGCCGTTGTATATCCAGTTGCTGATTTGCTACACCGGGCTGTACAGCCTGGAAGTGGTGCAGGATAACGCCCTGCTCAACCAGTTTTTCCGCAATGCGCTGAACTGCACGCTGCTGGCCTTTGTGCTCAACACCTGCGCCTACACCGTGGAAATCTTCGCCGGGGCGATCCGCAACATTCCCCATGGCGAAATCGAAGCGGCCCGCGCCTATGGCCTCCATGGCTGGCGCTTGAGCCTGTTCGTGGTGGTGCCCGCCGCACTGCGCCGCGCATTGCCGGCCTACAGCAACGAAATGATCCTGATGCTGCACGCCACCTCCCTGGCGTTTACCGCCACCGTGGCCGACATCCTCAAGGTGGCCCGCGACGCCAATGCCGAGACGTTCCTGACGTTCCAGGCGTTCGGCATCGCTGCCCTGCTCTACATGCTGCTGTCCTTTGCACTGGTGGGCCTGTTCCGACTGGCCGAACGTCGCTGGATGCGTTTTCTTGTTCCTACCCGAGGCTAACCCATGAATCAGTCCGCGCAGGCCCTGGCCGCTTATCCCGTTGATGAACCCGTGGCCAAACCCGCCACCGCCGCCATCAAGCTGCAAGTCGAAGGCATCCACAAACGCTATGGCGAACACGAAGTGCTCAAGGGCGTTTCCCTGAATGCGCGCCATGGCGACGTGATCAGCCTGATCGGCGCCAGCGGCTCGGGCAAAAGCACGATGCTGCGCTGCATCAATTTCCTCGAACAGCCGGACGCCGGGGTGATCACCCTGGACGGCATCAGCATCGAAATGCGCCAGGGCCGCGCCGGCACCCGTGCGCCGCATCAAGATCAATTGCAAAACCTGCGCACGCGCCTGGCCATGGTGTTCCAGCACTTCAACCTGTGGAGCCACATGACCGTGCTGGAAAACATCACCATGGCCCCGCGCCGGGTACTGGGCGTCAGCGCCATCGAAGCGGAAAAACGCGCGCGGATGTATCTGGACAAGGTCGGCCTGCCGGGCCGCGTGGCGGATCAATACCCGGCGTTCCTCTCCGGTGGCCAACAACAGCGCGTGGCCATCGCACGGGCGCTGGCGATGGAGCCGGAGATCATACTGTTCGATGAACCGACTTCCGCACTCGACCCAGAACTTGTAGGAGAAGTCCTCAAAGTCATACAGACGTTGGCCGAGGAAGGTCGTACCATGCTGATGGTCACCCACGAAATGGGCTTTGCCCGCCAGGTGTCCAGCCAAGTGCTGTTCTTGCACCAGGGCCGGGTTGAGGAACACGGCGACGCCAGGATCCTCGACCACCCCACCAGCGAACGCTTGCAGCAATTTCTTTCCAACCGTTTGAAGTGAAACCCATGGATACCAAGGCCAACGGACCCCATTCTTCCCCCGCGCTGGACCGCATCGATGAAGCCATCATCGAAGTGCTGCGGCACCAGGGGCGTATCACCTACGAAAAGCTCTCGTCGCTGGTGCACCTCACGCCCAGGCCCTGCCTGGAACGGGTACGCAAACTGGAACGACGCGGGGTGATCCGTGGGTATGGGGCGATCATCGATGTGCAGATGGTCTCGCCAGGCCTGTCGTTGCTGGTGCTGGTGGCCTTGTCGAACCAGAGCGGGCGCTCGGCGCAAAAAGCTTTCGAAGCGTGTGTGAAGGCTTGCCCGCAGGTGTTCGAATGCCAGTTGATCAGCGGCCCGTTTGACTACAGCCTGCGCATGCGCTGCCGGGACATGGAGCATTACCGGGTGCTGACGGAGACCTGGTTGAACAATGATGAGTTGCACATTGATAAGTTGGTGGCGCATCCGGAGTTGGCGGTGGTCAAGAACACCGCTACCGAGTTGGCCTGAAACTCAGTCCACCCAACACTACATCCCCTTGTAGGAGCCGGCTTGCCGGCGATGGCGGCCTTGAA
>NZ_CP022960.1:3751505-3774678 GCF_002269425.1 Pseudomonas sp. NS1(2017) | reverse complement strand
GTGGGTAACCCGGCAGGACGCCGGGTTAGCCGCGCTGGGCCAAGGATGGCCCATCGCGGCGGCCCACGGATTCAAGCCTGCGTTCGGGCACACCGAGCCTAAGCGAGGTGCCGAGTGTTGGGGCGAGGACCTTTTGGTTACTTTTGGGTCCTTCCAAAAGTGACCCGCTGTAAGAGCGGAACCCTAAGTAGCCGTTACCTAAACAACGGATATGCCCTCAGCCACCAGAACAAAACCCCACCCCCTGCAACGGCAACTCATAAGACTTCTTAACCGTCCGAACCACCAACGTAGAAGAATAAGTCCGAATCGGAATATCCCGATAAGTCTCCAAAAACCGATAGATATACTCGGTATATTCCGCAGCATCCCGAAACTTCGCCACCATCACAAAATCAAACTCCCCCGTCATCAAGTAGCAGTCCTGAATCTCCGGATGACCAGCGAGTATGTGCTGCATCCTGCGATCAATATCATTGCTATCCCTGTCCAACTTGATCAGAAAAAACGCCGTCACCTGAATCCCCAGCTTGCGCTCATCCAAGACCGCCACTTTCGCCTTGATAATCCCCGCGCTCTCCATGCGGCGAATCCGCCGGTAACAACTGGTGGACGACAGCCCCACACTGTCACTCAACAACTCCAGGCTCTGGTCGCAATCCTTTTGCAACTTGCCCAGGATTTTCAAATCCATGGCGTCTGTCATCGGTTCCAAATCGTCCTTGAAAATTGCAATGAATCCGTCGCAATGACGGGCCAATTTGCACAAATCCTGCGCAGTGGCTAGTTAACATCGATTCAGCTTAGCAGCCCGGCCAACACCTGGCCTTACGGCGGCATGAGAGGGATCTTATGATAGTCGCGAAACCGACATGGACCGCTGATATCCAAGGACTTTTCAGCGCACCCTACTGGATACCCGTCAGCCAGCGCGCCGCCGTCGCAGCCACCTGGATCGGCTGCATGAATGCCTACGACGTGTTCCTGGAAGACCCGGCGTCGGTCAAGACCTGGTCGGAGACCATCTACCAGCACCTCGCCTCGCGCAACATGCCGCTGACCACCGACCAGCAGCAATTCTGGCCAATCGATGCCCTGGAAACTTTCCGGCTGTGGGTCAACCAGGGCTGGCGCTTGAACAGCATCTCACCGTTTGACGTGGCCGAGCGCATCCCGCCACCGGCGCTGCCGCACCCGGTCAAACGCGTGCGCCAGGACATCCGTTCGCTGAGCGCCGATGAACTGAACCTGTACCGCGCCAAACTGGATGACGTGATGCACATCGGCGACCCCGACAGCGGCTCGCCCTGGCAGCGTTACGCGTACATTCATACAAACTGGTGCCTGCATTACCAGGAAGCCTTTGCCCTGTGGCATCGCGCCTACCTGCTGTACCTGGAAGCGTTGATCGACTGCGCGATCCCTTACTGGGACTGGATGGCCGCCGACGCCAGCATCGACGGCAGCCCCCAGGCCGGCCTGCCCCAGGCGTTCCTCGATGAAACCTATGTGCATCCGCACACCGGTGAAGTACGACGTAACCCGTTGCGGTATGCGGCGGCCAAGGATGGCTGTTCCAAGGTGTGCGCCACGGCGCCGGTCGGGGACGTGGATTGCCTGTATGTGCAGCGCAACCCACTGTTCTATACCCAAGGCGAGGCCTTTCGTTTCGAGCGCACCCAACTGTATGGCATGAGCCGAATCTTTCAGCAGCAGGTGGTCGATGCGCTGGCGTTCACCACGTTCAGCCAGCCGCAAGGCGAACCGGGCTACCCCTGGGCCAACATCACGAGTTTCGATCCGCCGCAACCGAATGACCTGTACCCCAACCGCGCGCTGAACTTCGATGGGCTTTACGAGCAGCCCCACGACAACTATCACGGCTGGATCGGCGGTGACATGGCCGATAACGCCTACACCGCGTTCGACCCGGTGTTCTGCTCGTATCACGCCAATATCGACCGCATGCTGGAGGTCTGGATCCGCGCCAACCCGGCGGCGCAGTACACCACCCAGTGCCTGTTGCAGCCATTCGCTGGCCATCAGGCGGCTGAGGTGAGCTTCACCAGCGCCGACGCCTGGCGCTACACCAGCCTCGGCGATATGGCCCAGGACAGCCGGCACATCGGCTACGACTACGGCACGCCGGTGGCCCCGCAGTTTGGCGCAGCGAAAGCTGCGTGCTGCCATCAGAAACCGGCTGCCATCACCGGTCCCTGGGTGGTGTTCGACCATGTGCGCTGCACCCACGACACATACCTGATCGACGTATTTCTTAACCAGCCCGACGCCACGGCGCAACAGGCGAATGCCGACAACCCGCACTACGTCGGACGCTTCAGCCGCATCGGCATGGGCCTGGTGGACGACAAAGGCCGCTGCATCACCCAGGGCGTTTCCCGCGCACTGAATGCAGCGCGCAACGTCAAGGCGCTGAACCTCAAACCGACCGATACAGCGCAGCTATCGCTGATCGTGACCCATCCCGATACTGGCCAGGTGTTGACGCCCGATGCGTACGCGCCCCTGCCTGGCTTTATCGCCCAACTGGTGTGGGAAGATCCACGCCAAACCTCTGCCGGCCCCGCTCCGGACGCCGGTTGCTGCTCCACCAACACCCATGCTGGAGAACCGACATGAGCACGCCCTTCACCCAATTCACCTCCCCTGCCGAACAAGCCCCCAAGGACTACAACAAGCTAGGCCTGGAGAACGAGCTGTCCACCTTCGAAACGAACTGGAACAACAACGTCACCGGCTGGACCCAGATGTCGGTGATCGGCAACCCCTGGTCCAACCTCAACGACGCACCCCGCTCGGGCTACTACAACCCGATCGAAAGCGGCTACGGCACGCAGACGCCAGTGACCATCACCTGGCAGCCCTTCCCCAACCGGCTGTGGACGTTTTTTTACAACAATGGCGCCGCCGTGGTCCCGCAATTGGGCGGCAAGGCCATGACCCTGGACCAGGTGATGCAGTTGACCGACCACGGCCAGATCACCCTCAACAACACCCTGTATTCGCTGTACCCGGACCCGAAGGCAACCCAGCTGCAGATTCCCAAGGTGCTGTGCAAGTCCATCAACTGGCACGGCCCCTACGCCGACTTTTCACCCTCGGGCCCACGGGGCTGGCTGGATGAATACTGCGAGTGGTCGATCACCCGCGACCCCAACGGCAACATGCGCAGCATCATGTTCACCAGCGAGAACCCGGCTTACTTCCTGACCATGTGGAACATCGACCCACAGGCCGTGCTCGGGCTGTACAAAGCCTATGTCGACCCGCAAGTGAAGATCGAAGACCTGTACCTGCGCTACACCGCCAACGGCCCGACCGGCAACGCCGGCGACCCGGTGCTTGACCCCACCACCGGCCAGCCCGCCTACGACACCGTGAACAAATGGAACAGCGGCACCGTGCGCATTCCGGGTGTGTCGGGCGGCGCGATGCACCTGACCTCGGGCCCCAACACCCTGAGTGCCGAGATCTACCTGGCGGCGGCGGCCACCATCCTGCGGCCGATCAAAAGCAGCGGCAACCAACAGAACCTGATCTGCTGCGCCCAATACGGGCAGAACTACCGTAACTCCGATCCGCATATCGGTTTCTCCGCCAACCAGGAAGCCGTCAAAGCCCTGATTTCCTTGACCAACCCCATCGGTCTGTACCTGCAACAACCGAAGTCCTTCAGCACCTGGAAAGGCCCGCAAGGCCAGGACGTGAGCAGCTACTGGCGCATCACCCGTGGCACTGCCGGCACCGGGCCGAACAACTCCGACCAGATCCTGCAGGCGGTGTTCGAGGTGCCGGCCAGCGCGGGGTTCTCGATCAACGACATCACCATCGGTGGCACGCCGATCGACTACGTGTGGGTGATCGCCAACGAGCTGAATGTGGCCCTGAGCGTGACCCCGGCGCCACTCACCGCCACGCCCCAGGAGTGCGATTGCGTGGCAGCCAACAACACCGATGCACAACCCTGGCCGGTGCAGTTACTGCCGATTGACCTGTTCTACGGCCAGTCCCCCAGCGACTTGCCGGCCAGTTTTGCGCCCGGCAGCTCGGGCCAGTTCGTGCTGGTGGTGCAAGGCGCCGACCCGAAGACCACGGCGGCGGATGCGCGGGTGCAGTTTTCCAACCCTGGGATCACGGCTCAGGTCACGAAATTCCTGCCGGATGCCTCGGCGATTCCAGGGCAGACCGACAGCGGCGGCACCCAGGGTTACATCATGACCGTCACCGTCAGCAGCAACGCGGCGCCGGGGCTGGTCAGCGTGCGCGCGCTGAACCCCAGCGAAGCCGCCAACCCCAGCGCCACCCAGCACCCATGGGAAAGCGGCCTGGCGCTGGTGCCTGTCGCCTGAGTACCGCCCGGCCGCCCATGCCTGGCGTGGGCGGCCACTTCCTGAATCTTGAGCAAGGAATGCGACCATGAACGGATGGCCTCGCCCGCTGCGTCGGGCACGCTTGAGTGTGTTGTGCTGGATCACCTGCGCCCTTCTTCCCCTGCTGGGCACCGCGCCGGCCAATGCGGCCTCGGACGCCCAGAGCTGCGTCAGCCAACTGGTGTTCGATCCCACCAGCGGCGGCTTCCTGCCGGTAAACAACTTCGGCACCGAGCAGGACTTTCTCAACTGTTTCGGCTGGCAGTTGTTCATCGCCATGAACTGGCCGGTCAACCCCGGCTGGCCAGCCAACCCGAGCCTGGCCGGTGAGCCGGACACGCAAAGCACCGCGGCCCAGTTCGGCGTGCCGCCAACGCCCGGCCAGCCCATGAGCAACGCCCCGGTGTGGGCCAGCTACAAAGACGCCAGCGATATCTTCCTGCCCGGCGCGCCCAAGCCCTCCGGTTGGGGCGTGGAAACCCTGGTGCCGTCCAATTGCAGCGCCACCGGCAACCTCAAGGCATTTTCCACGGGCGCGCGTAAATTCATCACGGCCACCTCGGAAAGTGCGATCAACCGCAAACACCGCTTCCACTTGTCCAGCGGCACCCAGGTGACCTTGCCGGATTCGATCATGGAAGCTTCCGGCGGCTGGCTCACGGACCAGTCGGGCAACCTGGTGTTTTTCGAGCGCAAGGTCGGCAAGGCCGAGTTTGATTACATCGTCGATAACGGGCTGTACGACGCCGCCAACCAACTGATCGTGGCGCAGAACAGCGACAACCGGCACCCGGCAGGCCTGTCCTTGCCCGCCGGTAAACTGGTGCGCGAGCTGCCGGCCCAGGCGCTGCCCCAGGAAGAACTCGGCGCCCTGGAACTCAAGGCAGCCTGGCGCGTGCTTACTAACAAACCCGAGCTGTACGGGCGTTACCTGACCACCGTCGCCTGGCTGCAGCGCCCCGACACGCTGCAATGTACCCAGGAAGTGGTGGGTCTGGTGGGCCTGCACATCATCAACAAGACCCAGACCCAGCCGAACTTCATCTGGACCACCTTCGAGCAGGTCGACAACGTGCCCGACGGCGGCGCTACCCCGCCCGACGGCTATAGCTTCAACAACCCGGCTTGCACCGGTGACGCCTGCACGCCCAACATCGCACGGGTACAGTGCGATACCACCCACACGCCGCCCAACTGCACGCCTCTTGATCAGCCAGTGCAGGCCACGCGACTCAATGCCACGCCCCAGGACCTGCAGGTGCTGAACACGGCGGTGCAGCAGACTTTCACCCAGAAAACCCAGGGCCAATCGGTGTTCCAGTACTACAAACTGGTGAACGTGCTGTGGTCCAAGACGCCCAACGCGCCCAACGATCCCGGCCCCGGGCCCAACGTGCAGGTGCCGCTGTCCTATGGGCCGTTTGTCAGCGACCAGAGCGTCGTCGTCGCCAACACCACGATGGAAACCTATGTGCAGACAGATAACTGCAACGACTGCCACCAGTACGCGACGATTGCCGGCGGGTCCAAACTGGCGTCGGATTTCTCCTTTCTGTTTGGCAATGCCGACTCGGCGAAGAACACGCGCCTGATCAAACGCATCGAGGCGTTCAAGACCCTCAAGGACAACCCGTAGCCGAGGCAAAAAAAAGGGGGCGATCAGTGATCGCCCCGAACAGTACAACGAGAGGTCCTTTCCAAAGTCTTACAGGCTGATCTGCTTGCGCTCCTCATCCGTCAGCCGCGCCCGCGCCTGTTCACTCAGCGGCCCCGCGCCCAGTACCTGCACCGGGCTGTCGGGGTTGTAGCCGGAGGTTTTCTGCGCCGGTGCAGGTTCCTGTGGCAATGGCTCGCTGCCCAGGCTCAACACCTCAACGGTCATGATTGACGGCCGGCCCTGCCTGGACGCCGCCTGCTGACTGCGCGCCGCGTCTTCCGCCGCTTGGGACGCCGCCGCCCCCGCTGCGCTGGCCGAACTCATGGCACTGGTGTTGATCGCGGCTGTCACCGGCACCCCGGACGACTTGCCCTGGGTCTGGATGTTGGCTGCGTTGACCACGCGCAAGGCGGCGATGTTGACGTTGCCGGAGACCCGAATGCCGGCCTCGCCCGCGTCGATGGTGCCCGCTGGCGCCAACAGGTCGATGTCGCCGGCCGGTACTTCGGCAATCGGGGCCAGCGTGGCGATACCGGCGCCGGCGCTCGGTACGTTGGGCGACAAGGTCACATTGCCCCAGGTGTCGTACACCCGCTTGGGCGGGGTGTAGAGCACGGTGGTTTTCGAGCCGCGGCCGGCGTTGATGTCGCCAGCGTTGGACCAGGCGAGAATCGCCCCGCCAAAGGTGGTCATGATCCGACTCTGGCCCAGCAGGATGCTGCCCTGGGCGTACAGCTGAATATCCCCGGCACCTTGGGTCAGCACGCCAGCGGTGGCCGGCGGTGCGGTACCCTCGATACCGAAGACCTGTTGCCCGCCCGGGCTGAGCATCTGGATATCGCCGCCGAACCGGGTCTGCACGCCGGCGCCGCCATACAGGGTGATATCGCCGTCATACACGATCGGGTTGCCCGCCACGTCTTTATTCGGCAACAACCCATCGATGGCCGCGCGGCTGCGCGCAAAGCTGCCTGAGCGTGGGCCTGCTTCCCGGTTGAATTCACGTCCGCCCTCACGCACTTCGGCAAAATAGACCGAGCGGGCGAAGATCCGTTGTTGCTCAGGGCCCAGGCCCGCGAAATACGTAAGGGCCTGGTCGGCGTCACCACTGAAGGCATAACGCTCCTTGAGCCATTGCAGCAGTTCAGCCTCGTAGGTTTTTGCCACCTTGCCAGCCTGCCCCGCCAGGGGCACACCGTCGACGGCCAGATTGCCGCGGTCCAGGTACGGGGTGACGAACTTCAAGTAATCGAGGCCATTGGCGCCTACACCGGCTTCCAGCACGATAGACGCACCGGAGCGGGAATCTCCGACGGCCACCGGCCCCAAGCTGGCGATGGAGGCTTTATCTTCCATCAACAGATTGCGCCCGGCACTGACTTCCAAGGTGCCGGGGCCTGCGACATTGAAGCTGCTGTACACAATGTCGCGCCCGGCAGACACCACCGAAACATCGTCAAGACGGTTATGCACAAACAGATTGCCGCGGCTGTCTCCCGAGTAATCACCGTTGTTGCCCAGCACTGCAGGGAACACCGTGGACGTGCCCAGATACGTGCCTGACCCGACAATGTCGCGCCCCGCCCGCATCCATACCGGGCCTGCCGACTCATAACGCACTTGCCCCGCCCGTGTGCCGTTGAACGTGATGATTTCGCCACTGCGCAACCCAACGATATCGCCCTGCCGGGCATAAAACCTGGCCGGTTGTGCCTGGGTATCCGGGCGCACAAAATCAGTAGGGCTGCGCAGCGCGAAGAAGGTGAAGTCATCACGCATCGCATCACTGCCCAGGTTGTCCACGACGTTGCTGAATCCGTTTCTGCCGACAAACGCTGGCGCAAACGGCGTCGGTATCGACGTCAGGCTGTCACCCGACTGGTTGACGGCGTAGCCACTGGCGTAGATCGAATCGCCGGCCAACATCGCCAGCCGCCCCTTGTTCGACGGCGCCAGCAACAGCGAGTAAGCGGGGTTGTTGGGCTGCGGGCCGCTGCCCAGCGCGGACGCGCCCAGGTAGATACTGCCATTGGCCGCCACCACGCCGAGCTTGGAAGGGAAGATGAAACGCCCATCCGATCGGGAGTAGTTCTGTCCTTGCAGTGGATCGACACTGCCACCGGGGCTGAGCGACACACTCTGCACACTGGGTGTCACACTGCCGCCCGCCGAGAATAAGTCGATGGCAGTGCGCTCGGTCCATAACGAAAACCAGGTGGTCCCATTGCCATAGTCCTGGCCGTTGTAATTGAACGCTTGGGCATGTTCGGTGGAAACCCGCCCTGGGTCGCCGGCCCCCGCCAACACCAGGTCACCTCGGGTCGACAGGCTGGCGGTGGCATCTCCCAGCATCAGCGTGATTCCGCCGGTGGCTGTACCCAGGCTCGCGGTGTAGGGCGAGTAGGCCCGGCTGTCCATCACATCCTGATCGCCACGCATACCTCCATAGTTCAAGGCGATTCCGCCCAGGCTACCGGCCTGCAGATTCAGGGCACCGCGCAGGTTGGTAAAGACACCGTTGAGGCTGAGGGTTTCTGCCTTGAAGTCGGCTGACCGCGCATCGGCGGCGTTCGGTCGGGTCGCACGTGCGTCCAGCCCTGGGTTCAAGTCCCCGCCCATGCGCACATTCAGGTCACCGCCGCCGGTGAGCAGCAATTGGCCGTCAACCAACCGCCCGGAGCTACCGACCGCCAACACCAGCCCTTCGCTGCGGGGTGCCCTGCCACCATCGGCAGAGCCACGGCGAACCTGCATGCCGGCGTCGCTGCCCAGGTCCAGGGTCAGATTGCCGCCACCCAGGGTGCCGATACCGGTGAACCCGACCAGCCTCGGCAGCAGGTCGATCTGTTTGGCGTCTTCAAATTGAAGGTTGGCTTTGCCATTGCCTTGGATATAGGTACCAAAGTTGATCCACCAACTGGTCGGCGCAGGCGTCACGCCAGGGGTGTTGCCCGTGCCTTGACGCCACAGCCAGTTACCCAGGTTGCCACTGTTGAGTTGGGTGCGACCGTCATTGACCATTGCCACACCCTGGTTTGGCGTCCAGATATCGCCTGTCAGGCTACCGCCTGTGCGCAGCAACAGGTTGCCGCCCCCATCGGGGTACCAGGCGGCGTATGGGCTGCTTTCATCGACCAAGGCCTCATACGCCTTGGCTGCGCTGCCCAGCACCGTTCCATCTGCCGAGGTGGCGCGAGCCCGGTCAAAGTCTCCGGCGGCACTGCCTGCGCGCGAAGCGCTGGAGGCCCCGGCGGTGTAGATACCATACGGCGATTTCATCGCCACATTGCCTGCAGCGATAAGGTCCAGATCCCCAGTCCCGGTACGCAGTACGCTGAAAGGCTGACTCACCGCCGAGACCAGCTTCACATCCCCCAGCGTGATCTTCTCAGGAATGGCCGGTGTGGGTTCACCCTGGGAAATGCACAAATCAGGGTCGCAGAGGCTCTCGTCCTCGGGTGATACCGGCTTGCCTGGAACAAACCCGAAGAGTTCCCCGAGATCACTCCACACATACTTGACGCGAACACACATCTCCGCCTCGTCGCAGGAAACCCACTCAGATTCCGGCACCGGCGTACCCGCCTCGACGCCAAACAGCTCTGCGGCAAAGTCACTCCAGTACCACGCGCCACCCGGCCGGGCTGGCTGACCAGGCACGATGGTTTTCACGCGGGTTTCATAAATCCCATAGTGCGTATCGGCCAGGGTCAGGTCGCCGGCATAGGCCGGCTGGATGGCTCGCGTGTCGGCAGCCTGGGTATCGGCGCCCGATACCAGACGCAGCGACCACGATTGCGAGCCCTCGGCCAGCATGGGCGCCACGGCCCAGTTCTGGCGCGCCGTTGCGCCGGTCACCGTGCGCAACGGCACCGACACCGCCCCATTGGGCAATTTCACATCGGTGCCATAAGGAATCAACGCGCCGACCTTGAGGGTCAGGTTCCCGGCCAACAACACACCATCGGTTGCAGTGCCCGTCACGGCCCCCCGGCTGGGTAAAGGCACGCCCGCCGGCCAGGTCATGGCGCGCAGGGACGCTGCGCCCGCCAATACGGTACCCGCGTCCAGTTGCGTACCGGCGACCAGCACCACCGGTTGTTGCAACAAGGTGCCGGCGGCATAGAGCAGGTTGCCGGCGCTGTCGCGCACTGCAGCGCTCAACACAGTGTTGGCGGGCAAGGTCAGTGGCGCATCGAGTGTGCCCTGGGTCGGTAACACCGTGCCTTCGGCCAGTGTGGTGGCCTGGATCGGCAGCGCGTAGTTGAGGCGCTTGCCCGTGGGGAACGCACTGCCGTTCGCAAGGACGACGCCAGGGCCAGGCACGATCACATCGGCGCCGAACCCTTGCAGCCCTGGGGTCAACACCCAGCCATTGTCGTCCGGGGTCGGGGGCGGCGGTGCAAACCCATCGTTGATGCTGCCATACACATTGATATTCCCTCCGGCACGCACCACCAGGCTGCCCACCTCGCCCGAACCGTACACCGAAGTCTTCGGCGTATTGGGGTTGACACTGGCGTAACGGAAGCCGGACAGGTCGAGGTCGCCGCTGATCATGAGGTCACCCTGGGTGACGATTTCCACACCGGGCCGCAGGTGGAACGCATCGGCGTAGCGGCTGTTGTTCAAGCCCGCAAGCTTGCCCGTCATCAACCCGGTATTGCTCAAGGCATTGTCGATAAAGGTTTGGGCAAGCGCGTGTTTCTGCTTCAGGTAATCCTGATCAATCACCTGATACGGTAGACCGCTGGCCGAAGGTTCGACGCCCATCGGGGCATCGGTGTAACGGGCCACGGCGTTGACCGCGATGGAACGCGCGCCCAACACGTTGACCTGTCCACTGGCATCGATGGCCACGTCATTGGCATTGAGCCGTGGCGCATTCAGTTCCAGGGTGCCTCGGGCGACACTGTCGTATAGCCCCGCGGCTGCCGTGCCATGGCGCAGGTCGATGCGCGCCCCATCGGCCAAGGTCAGTTGACCGTCGCCGCTGCTGAGTTCCACCATTGCTCGGTTCGGCGCGTCGATGATCTTGCCGTAGCTATCCACCCGCAATACCGTGCCATGAGCGTCCAGTACTGCGCTGCGGGCAAGGGTCAGGCCCTGTTTGCCGGCCAGCCGAATGCTGCCGACACGCTCGCCACTGGCATCAACGGTGCCTACCACCGTCAGACTGCCGTTATCCACCGAGACATTGACTTGATTGGCCTTGAGTTCATCGCCAATCACCAGGCTGCCCTGCTTGAGCTGGAAGCTGCGCGAGCCAAACACCTGCCCCTGGTTCAGGCGTTGGTTCAAGGCGGCGAAATCTCCCACCTGCTGCGCACGGATATCGACGCCACCGGCCAGATACGGCACGCGCGTGCCACCGGCATCGTAATAGCCGCTGCTACCGGCGCGAACCTGCCCTTGCAGGTCGACCTGCCCGGCACCGGCGCCCACAGCCACGGCCTTTAGCAAGCCGCCCTGGTTGAATTGGGCAGACAGGTCAATCAGCGCGCCTGCCGCCTGGTGAATGTTGCCGTGGCGGCTTTCCAGGCTGACATCGCCGCCCCAGCTGTATTGGCTCACATCGTTGATCCGCACGGTGCGCCCACTGAGGTCCAGGCGCGAAGCCGCGCCCAGGGTCAGTGCTTCATCAGCGCTGAGGGTCAGCTTGCCACTGGGCAGCACCACCGAGGTGTCCAAGGCCACGTTGCGCCCGGACAGCAGCAACTCGGCGCCCAGCGCGTCGATGGCCGTCGTATCCACCGCTGCCGCACTGTTGGCCGCAGCCTTGACGGTCACATCGCCCCCGGCAGTGATCCGGTTGACCGAACCGGCTTCGCCGGTCAGCAAAGGCGTCGTGATGTTCAGGTTGCCACCGCTGTAGGCAAAGCCCTTGCCAGCTTCATAGGCACCCTGGGCCTGATGCACGGTCAAGCTGCCTTTGTGGTTGGCAGTCATGCGTTCACTGGCGTTAAGGTTGACGTTGGCAAAGCCCAGGGTCATCCGGCCATTGGTGGCCAGGCTGTCGGGCTGGGCGTTGCGGCCATAGCCGAATTCGATTCGCCGCGCCTGCAGTTCCAACGTGCCGCTGCCGGTGCCTGCGCCATTCTTGATCACCGCCGGCGGCGCACTGATGTCGCCGCCCCATACCAAGGTGCCGGTCTGGATCAGCGCCACATCGTTCGCGGCGCCATACCCATAGATCGCGGGTGTGGTCAGCAACAGTTCATCGAGCAGCGACTGACCCGAGCTGTCGAGGGTGCTCAGGCGGGCGCTGCCATAAAAATTCAGCGATTGCCCGGCAGTCAGCGCCAGGCTTTTCAAGGCCGGCGCGCCATAGGCGGTATCACCACGCAGCAGCCGGTCCAGCACCTGCTGATTCAGCGTCAGACCTGACGGCAACGCGCCCCGCGCGGCGGCCTCGGCCAACGCCTCGGTGCTACCCACGTTGATCCCGCCCACTGCCAGGGCCAAATGGCGAGTGCCGTAGCGCACGCTGTCGCCCAAGGCAAACTGGTTGGTGGTGGCGAAGGCAATCGAGCCCTCGGAATAGAGTGAGGTGTCACCGCTGCAGGCGCCTGGGTTGCATTGGCCGATCAAGATGCTGCCCGGGCCGATACCATTGGCGCCGCTGACCGGCGCCAACATCTGCAGGCGTCCATTGGAAACGGCCAATACGCTGCGGTTGCCCGGTCGATAGATAAAACCATCGTCAGAATCATAGGCGGCCTTGCCGCGCCCCAGGGTATTGATCGATGCACCCTGCTCGATTTCGAGGGCTCCCGATGACCTGCCCGACACCAGGAACACTTCCGGCGCGGCGAGCGTTGCGCCCTGACGCAAAACGACTGAATTAGCAGTGGTTGCCGCCAGGTCGGACCTGACAAAGTTGCCACCCTGGCCATACACCACCGTCATTTCTCCGCCCACCACCAGCCGGGCAGCCCCCAAGGCATTCAAGTCACTGGCGCGCACCGACACCATCGACGCCGCGGTACTGGCCTTGGCAGTATCGGAAAGCACTTCCATATCGCCACCCGAAATCACCGCAACCGTGGCACCAAATCCGCCTTGCGAGGCGTTGAACCGCCCCACACCGTCAAAGCTGAACCCCAGGTCTTGTTGACCAGCGACCAGGCGCAACTTCAGGGTTTTGGCGTCCGCTTCAAGCGCCGCGCGCGGCACACCCAGCCGTAATGCATCCGCACGAACAAAGTCCGCGTAAGGGGTTTCGTTGTACTGGGAATAACGGCGCAGCACCGCAGCCGGAGTGACAATCACCTGGCTCGATAAACTGTCACGGATCCCGGTTCCGGCAATCGACAGGAAGCCTTCGGTTGACCAGGAGCCGTTGTTCATGACCGAAGCGCCGCGCATCGCGCCGTTGGCGAAGGGTGCTGCCAAGCCGTTGATCTCTACCCGAAACGCCCCCGGCAACAAGGCATACGTCGACGGCAGCAAAGTGTAGGTACCCGCTGGCAGGCCGGGAACACCGGCACCGATACTGATTTGTTGCCCCACCAGCGGCTGGGTCGCGCCCGCTTCGCCGCCGCTGGGTGCGGCCCCTGGCTGGCCGCCGGGAACAATCGCATAAATCGGGTTCGTGGCCAGCCCCGGCAAACTGAAGCGCCCGTCCGCGCCTATTTGCACCAAGGGGTTGTAGCGCGCATCGGTGGAACCGCCGCGCCCGGAAACAAAAGCTGCGCCAAGCAATTCGCCGCCGCCGGAGAGGTCCAGCACCGCCTCCTGCTGCACCTTCAACGCGCGGCCCGTCAGTTGCACGCCCACCGCCACATTACCGGTGCTGCGGGTGCCGCCGACACCCAGCAACTCGACCTGCTTGCCGTCGTACTGCCAGGTCACGCCATCGACTGTTCCGCCATACGGCAGCACCAGGCCACCGGCGCTGACGGACGTCAGGCTACCTGGCAACAGATTGATCAATTTGGTCGAACGCGTGATGCCGCCGTCCACGCCCAAGGTCAGATTGCCCATGGGCGCACGCAGGACACCGCCCTGCTCGATGGTCGAGGCGCCTAACAATAAACTGCCAAACACCGAATAAGGTTGGGCCGGGATCGCACTGCCGACCCGGCCGATGCGCAACGTACGCGTCGGGTCAAAGTCGCCCCCTGTGTAACCGGCCGTGACCTCTGCAACGGCACCGGTAGCCGGGTAAATCTGCGCTGCCGTAAGGTTCAGGTCGGCTGAGGTGATCAAGGCGGTTTTGGTCTTGTCGGAACTGCTGGCCAAAAAGCGCATGTCCCCCTGGCTGATCAGATGGGCCTGATCGAAGGCACGCCGGTCAACGGCGTCGGCCAAGGCTTTGGAGCGCTCGGCATGGGCGCCAAAGTTGACGCTGTCGCGCACGTCCAACACGTTGGCCGCTGCAACCCTCAACAGGCCCGCCGCCGCTTGTGTGGAAACGCCGCCCTGGACCGTCGGGCGAACGAGGTTGTCGGTCCCCAGGCTGTTGTTGCCCACCCCGGCCAGTCGCACATAGGGCGCTGCCAGTAGCACTTCGGATTGCCGCGCCGCACGATCCGTCAACGCCATCGCCCCGGCATACAGGCTCAGGCTTTGCCCCAGACGCAGGGATACGTCACCGTCAAAGCTGATCAAGCCATTGCTCAGCAACGCCAGGTTGTCAAAGCCGCCGGCGTTGACTTGGCTGACACTCAGCAGGCCGTGGCCGTAGGTCAAGCTGCCCGCGACCGATTCAGGGGTGCTGCCGTTCGGCAACGGCGTGCCCGACTCGGCGGTACTGACGATCAATTCACGCGCCTGGCGCACGCGGGTAGCCGCCGAATCAGCGTACAACGGCGCTTCCAGGGCAATGTTCAGGCTACCGCCGGCGGCACCCGCCCCCCCGCTGTTGGCCCTGAGCAAGCCGTCCAGATAGAGGCCATTGTTGGACGCCAGGGAAAGGCTGCCACCTCGGCTGGCGATCACGCTCGGGCCCAGCCCGGACACATCCAGCACGGCCTGGGTGCCGGAAGCGTCCAGGCGCGCGCCTTCGCGCACCACCACAAACAAGTTGGCGGCGCTGGCGATGCCGGTGGCGGGATCGATCACCCCGCCCACCACGATAGTGCCGCCCTGGCCCACTACACCGTAGCGCCGACCCAGGCTGTCAACCGCCGTCACTGCGCGCGCAGACACATCCAGCACGGCGTGCTCGCCGATCCAGATGGAGCGGTCGTGACCTTTGGCTTCAACCGCGTCGGCCACCGCAGGTTGTACGCTGACGCCACCCAAGGTGATGTTACCGCCCCAGGCATTCAATGCGCCTTCCACGGTCAGTTGGCCAATGCTGCGCACACCGATGGACTGGCCCGGATCCACATTGATCACGGCGCCCTGGCCGATGCGCGCCTGCACGGTCGCCATCTGCGCCGCAGTGGACAATACAGTGCCCGCTTGCAGGTTCAGGCTCGCGCCTTTGCGCACGGTCAACTGACCCTTGGTGGGGTTTTCCTGGTAGAGGGGTGGCGTCCAGATTTGCAGGGCACTGCGCGGGTCTGCGCCACTCACCACGCTTTGTCCACTGTCATTGAGGCGGTACACCGGCACAGTGACGTTGACCTGATGACCGTCAGCCACCAGCAAACCTTCGTTGCCAGTGATGTCATAGGCACCGAAGCCCTTGTTGAAGAACCCGCTGCCCAGCTGCAGCGTCCCGCCTGGCGCAGCAGCCACCGTATCGCTGATCAGTACCTTGCCCGCCTGCAGGCTCAAGCGGCCACCGCCGTTGACCCCATACCCGAGCAATTCGCCGTTGAGGACCAGGTTGCCCCGGCTTTCAGCACTGTTGGCGTTGGCCGCCAGCGTCAGGTCACCGCCCTTGCCGCCGATCAGTTGGTTCCTGGCATCCAGGGCCGCGCCGGAAGACACATCCACGCGGCTGCCAGCCGCCAGCGTCACATCGCCGCTGCTGCGCACGGCCACGCTGCCGCCGTTGAGATAAGGCAAACGGCTGCCGTCCTCCACGTTCAGCACTTGGTTGCTCCACAGGCCGCTGGTGTCCAGGGACACGCCGCCGTTGACGGTCAAGCTGCCGCGACCGCCCAGGGTCACATCGGCCCGGCCGGTCGGGGTAATCTGCGCCAGCACGTTGCCCAGTTGCAGGCTGCCGGCGTGCGCGGTCAGGTTGGCATTGACCTCGACCTTGGGGCCGAACAGGGTGATGTCACCTCCCGCTGCCACCTCCAGCGCACCGTCGACCCGAATCGAGCCAGTGCTGGCGATGTTGATCGATCCCAGATGTGTCGCGTTCAAAGCGTCGCTGTCCAGATAAAGCGTGGACGCCCGATCAGTTGGCAGCACAGTGCCCAGGTCCAGACCGGCTGCAATGGCATGTGTACGCTGCCCCAGCACGACGTTTTTCACCGTGTTGGCGTCCGCGCCCAGGGCGTACTGCACCTGAGCGCTGTCCTTGACGTAATACGGCACATAGTTGCCGACCACCAGGGCGGCGCCGCGCGCCACGGCTTTGTGCGATTGCAGGTAACCGTCCAGGCCTTTTTGCGCAGCCTGGGTCTGGCGATCACCCTGGAAGGTATCGCCCACCACCTGTCCCTCCAGCACTGCACTGGCGGTACTGACGACCAGGCGCCCCGCATCGCGCCCCACGGTGTAGCCGGCCTCGCTGCGCTCACGGGGTGCAATCAAGGGGTTGTAGTAATACTGGGTTACACCCCAGCGTTGGCTTTGGTCTTCATACCCCTTGTAGAACCCGGTATAGAGCAGATCCCCCGGCGCGCTGGACAGTTCATACAGTCGCCCGCCAGGGCCCTTGAGCCACGTCTGCTTAACCTTGCCAGCCTGTACCTCAAGGGTCCCGCCCGACACATTGATCTGGGAGCCTTGCTGGGTCACCACGTCCTTGCCGCTGAACGTCACCGTGCCACCCTGGGCCATCCATTCACCAACGCCATGGTTGCGTGTGCCCAGGTAACCGCCCACCTCCAGCAGCCCTCCCGCGGTGTACCAGCGGTCAGTGGCATAACCATTGGTGCCGGCCGGTACAAAAATCAGGTCGCGGACATCCACCCACACATCGTTGTTATTGAGGGCCTTGCCATCACGGTTGACCGCCGCATCACGCTGCTCGTTGCCCTGGATATTGACCTTGACGCTGTTGGATTCCATCGCCAACTTGACGCCGATGGCGCCCGCCACATCGATCACCGCTCCGTCGCGCAACAGGGTGCGCTGCGCCGCCTTGACGCCCACTTGGCCACCGGTGGCCAGGGTCAGGGAGCCGCTGCGAAAATCCACCGTGCCGTCGCTGGTGATTTCCACCAGCGACTGGTCGCGGCGGTAGACATCCGCCGGCACAACGTTACCGGCCACGTCGACCGACGGCTTGATCAACCCGGCACGCTGGCTGTCGAGGGCGTTGCTGGTGTCGAGCACAATGGCGCTGAGGCTGCCCTCGCCCAGGGTCACCCCGGCGTTGTTGCCCGTCCCCTTTAAATGCATTGTGCCCCGGGCGTCCACCGAGGAGCTGGCGAGCAACACGCCGTTTTGCAGCACCTGCTGGCCGGTCAGGGTAATGTCACCGGTTGAGGCCTGGATCAACCCGTTGTTGCTGGCCTTGCCACTGCCGGTAACGCTGACTTCGTTGCCACGCGTGGTGGAGGCAATATTCCCGTCGGTGCTGTAGCCCTTCTTGATCACAAAACTGTCACCGCCTGCCAGGAAGGTCTGGCCGCGTGCGGTAGAAATACTCCCGGCGTTCTCCACCTCTTTGCCGAGCAGCAGCACATAACCGCCGCCGGCGGTCGAGGTGGCAGGCACGTGGGTCTGGATCTGTGCACCGCGCTCGATCGTCACATTCCCAGCGGCCTGGGCAAAACTCGGCGCGGTGTTGCTTGAGCTGTACAAGCCCCTGGCAGTGAATTGTTCATCACTGAACCCGGTAGCGGCGGCCACAAGGTTACGCACATTGACCTGACTGCTACCACTGAACACAACGCCATTGCTGTTGACGATCATCACCGTACCGTCTGCCTTGATCGCCCCCTGGATCTGGCTTGGCGCGGTGCTGTTGTTGACCCTGTTGAGTAGGGCCCAATCACTGTTCTGCTGGAACTGCACCGTGGTGTCGCGGCCCACGTTGAAGGTTTGCCAGTTAAGGATCGCCTTGTCGGCGGTCTGCTTGATCGACACCAGTGTCTTGCCGTTTGCATCGGTCTGCACTGGCCCCTCGGCATTGACGAACAGCGGCTTGCCGTCTGCACCGACCACCACATTCAAGCCATTGCCACCCAGGCCGTTGTGAAGAGTCTGCGGCCCTGCACTTGCACTGGTTCTGGCTGCAGCCTGCGCGGCCTGTTGTGCGGCAATCGCGGCGACACTGGTCGTGAGGTTCTGCAACGAGCGCTGCAACTGTGGGTTGCTCCGTTGCTGCTGGGACAACGGCGGTGGCGTGCCCGGCAGCGTTGCCCCCGGACGCACACCGCCGGCGGCCTGCACCGCACCCTTGGCGGCGAACCAGCCCGAACTGAATGCCTGGGGTTGCGCCGCGTGAGCGCCGCCGGTAAACACCAGCAGCGCAATGACCTGGGCCAGGGGTTTGAGGAGCAACACTTGACCTGCAGTGGCAGGCACCTTGGCGGCGCGGGTAGCAGGCAGCTTCAGTCGGGAACGCATCACTTACAGGTCCTTTTGACGGGGCAGGCGAACGACGGCGCGCAGGCACTGCGCAGCACGTGTTGTGGTTATTGTTTAAGGCGGTTGCCAGGCGGCGCGACTGAACTGTTGTCACACAATGTTCATGCAGTGCTGTTCAACGGGTGGCGCTGGCAGGAAAACGACAAAACCGGCAATGACACGAAGTCATTGCCGGTTGTGGAACGAACCCTGTGGAACGGGGTTTTACAGCGGACGACCGATGCCGTTGCAGGTGTTGGTATCGCCCAGGCGCAAGGCGCTGGTGGTGACGTAGAAGTTGTCGTGGACAGCTTTCTGCCAGGTCGCGGAGAGTGGGATGAACGAGTGGCTGCTGACCGCAGCGTTGTTCAGACCGGTGTAGTGACGGTTCAGGAAAACACGGATACGTGCAGTATCAGTGGTGTCTTTGTAGCACTGGCTGAAGACCAGGTTGGTGTAGCCCACGATAGGGTAGCCCGCAGACGGGTTGGCAAACGTAGGGACCCATTTCAACGGGTCTTTCGCGTCATTGCTGCCCAACGCAGGTGGCGCAACGGTGTCGAGCGTGACCTGAACGTTGACTTCGGTCGGCAGCGCGCCGTTGATCGAAGCAACGGCCGACGCGTCGTTGAACTGTGCGTAGTCCGGGCTGACGTAGCCGATGGCACCGTTGTTGTTCGCATCAGCAACAGCGGTGGCAACAGCCTGACTGCCCACTACACCGATGTAGTTGGTGCCGGCGGGTGGGTTAACGGCTGGGTTGAACCCCACAGCGGTGGCGAAACTATTGCTGGCAACCGGCAACAACGTACCGCTCACTGCCTTGAGGTGGGTGGTCAGAATTTCAGTCGTACCGCTGTTTTCAGTACGGTAGACGACTTTGATAGGCAGGTCCGGGCCAGCAACGCCGTCGAACAGCACCTCATTCCAGTTTTTTGTCACACCCGCAAAGATGTTTGCCAGTTGAACACTGGTGAGTTTGAGTGAGGTCTTGCCGTTGATGTGATAAGGCACCGTCACCGAAGTGGCTGCAGCCGGCACTTGAATCAGCGGACCGTAGGCAGCGCGGCCCTTGACGGCGTCATTGTTGTAAGCCAGAAGCTCTGCACCGCTGACAATCGAGTCGCTGCCGGCGTAGTCAATGTTGATACCGGCAGCCAATTTCAGCTTGGTCGAATCGTTGCCGAAAAATGCTTTCTTGCCGTCGCCGCTGCCGACGCCGATGTAGGCGTTAAAACCTGGAATGGAAGACGCCAGAATACCGGTGCCGGTGGTGGTGCCGTAGAGTTTTTCTGGCAGGGTGGCACCGCCACCGACCACTGCGGCCATTGATTGGGCCGAAGCCAGTGCTGCAACCACCAAAGAGGCCGCGATCATAGTGCGCTTAAACATGAAGAATCTCCTTTCGTCGTGTTTGTACGTTTTGGGGTAGATGGCTCTTGCATGACGCCATGGCTTCGGTCCCGAGCCTGAACTACCTGAGGTAGCTACGGGGGTGGCCAGGGGTAAAACCATGGAAGAGAAAGTCGCAGTTTCCGATGACGGTTATGGGAAAAAACCTCGGGAGGAACGCCTTGATTTCTAAAAAGATTCTCGGGTGTTTTGGTCACGGTTTTGAGCGGTTTCGGCACAGGTGACAGCGAGGTTTCAGCAGGCGCGGCTGGAGGCCGCGCTGGGTGTGAAAATGTGACGCAATGAGGAACCCGAGGTCGGTCGGGGGAGCTAGGTGACCAGTTGATTTATTTCAATGATCGGCAACAGCACCGCCATGACAATCACCAGCACCACCGCGCCCATCACCACGATCATCAGCGGCTCCAGCAACGCGGTCATGCCCATCGCGCGGCGTTCGATATCCCGCGACAGGGTCTGCGCCGCACGCTCCAGCATCGGCGGCAGCGAGCCGGTTTTTTCGCCGCTGGCGATCAGGTGGATCAACACCGGCGGGAACACCTTCTCCACCGCCAACGCCGGGGCCAGGTTGACGCCCTCACGCACCTTGGCCGTGGCGTCGTTGACGCACTGGCTCAGGCGATCATTGGACAGGGTCTGCCGCGCCGCCTCCAGGGCGCGCAACAGCGGCACCCCGGCACCGCCGAGAATCGCCAGGGTCGAGGCAAACCGCGCGGTGTTCAGGCCCAGCACAAAACGCCCGATCAGCGGCAGGCGCAACACCCGGCTATGCCAACTCAAACGCGCCACCGGGTTGCGCAAATACAGGCGCCAGCTCCAGAAACCGCCGACGATCCCGGCAAAACACAGCCAGCCCCAGGCGCGGATGAAATCGCTGGCATTAAGCATCGCCAGGGTCAAACCTGGTAAATCCTGGCGCGCCTGGGAAAACGCACTGACCACCTGGGGCACCACGTAGCTCAACAAGAAAATCACGATGCCGATGGACACCAGCCCTACTACGCCTGGGTAGATAAACGCGGTGAGGATCTTGCCACGCAGGTTGTTGCGTTCCTCGATGTAGTCGGCCAGGCGCTCCATCACCTGGGCCAGGTCGCCGGACTCCTCCCCCGCCGCGATCAACGCGCGATAAATCGACGGAAAATCCCGTGGCCGCGCCGCCAACGCGTCCGCCAGGCGCATGCCGCCGCGCACGTCGGCGCGCACAGCGGCCAGGGTCTGGGCAATGTGTTTTTTCTCGGCCTGCTCCACCGTGGCACTCAAGGCCGCCTCCAACGGCAGGCTCGCGCCCAACAGGCTCGCCAGTTGCCGCGTGGCCCAGGCCAGGTCGTTGTCCGACAGCTTGGCGGTGAACAGGCTGCTACCGGCCGCTGTTTGCTGATTGCCTTCGATCTGCACCAGCAGTGCGGTCAAGCCCCGGCTGCGCAGGCTGGCAAAGGCCGCACTCTGGCTATCGGCCTCCACATGCCCGGCCTCGACTTTGCCGCTGGCATCGGCGGCTTCATAGCGATAGCGATTCATCAGGCGTCCCGTGTCACACGCAGGATTTCTTCAGGCGCGGTGGCGCCGCTGCGCACCCAGCGCTCGCCGTCTTCACGCATGCTGAACATCCCCGCACGGCGCGCGGCCAGGCGCAGATCCTGCTCGTTGGCACCCTGGTGGATCAGGCTGCGCACATCGTCGTCGACGCAAAACAATTCATGGATACCGGTTCGGCCGCTGTAGCCGATCTGGTTGCACTGCGCGCAGCCCACCGGACGCCAAGTGCCCGGGGCGGCCGGGTCTTCCTGCTTGCAGTGCGGACACAGGCGGCGCACCAGGCGCTGGGCCAATACACCGAGCAATGACGAGGCCAACAGGAAGGGTTCGACGCCCATATCGATCAGCCGGTTGACCGCCGACACTGCATCGTTGGTGTGCAAGGTCGCCAGCACCAGGTGACCGGTGAGCGAGGCCTGCACGGCGATTTGCGCGGTCTCCAGGTCACGGATTTCACCGATCATGATGATGTCCGGGTCCTGGCGCAGGATCGCCCGCAGGGCCAGGCCGAAGGTCATGTCGATCTTGGCGTTGACCTGGATCTGACTGATGCCCGGCAGGTCGTATTCCACCGGGTCTTCCACGGTGAGGATATTGCTGGTGCTCGCGTCCAGCCGTGCCAGGGCGGCGTACAGGCTGGTGGTCTTGCCGCTGCCGGTGGGGCCGGTGACCAGCACGATGCCATGGGGTTGGCGGATCAGCGTGTCCAGGCGTGCCAGCAATTGCGGCTCCATGCCCAGGGTCTCCAACTGCAAGCGCCCGGCTTGTTTGTCCAGCAGGCGCATGACGACGCGTTCGCCATGCCCGGTGGGCACCGTGGACACGCGAATGTCGATGGGTCGCCCGGCTACACGCAGGGCGATACGGCCATCCTGGGGCAGGCGTTTTTCGGCAATATCGAGTTGGGCCATGATCTTGATCCGCGAGACCAGCGCGCCATGCAACGCTTTGCGGGGTGAAACCACGTCACGCAGGGTGCCGTCGACGCGGTAGCGCACGACGGAGTGCGTTTCGTAGGGTTCGATGTGGATGTCGCTGGCTTCGTCGCGGGCGGCTTGGGTGAGCAAGGCGTTGATCATGCGGATCACGGGGGCACCGTCCTGGGTGTCGAGCAGGTCGGTGATTTCGGGCATGTCTTGCATGAGGCGGTCGAGGTCGACTTCGTTTTCGGCGGCGCCCACTACGGCGGCGGCGCTGCCGGTGTCGGCGTAGGCGCTGGTGAGCAGGCCGTCGAGTTCGTCGTCGCGCACTTGTTCGAGGAGGGTTTGGCCGAATTGGCGGTGGACTTCGCTGATGGACCAGCCGGGGGTTGAGGGGCACACGGTTAGTAGGTGGCCTGCTTCGGTGGGGCGCAGGAGGATGCGTTGGGATTTGGCCCAGGCGTACGGGAGCAGGCTCATTGGGTTGGACCTGTTTTTAGGTGTACATATCCGTTTTTTGGGTAACGGCGGCTATTGGTTCCGCCCTTACGGCGGCTCACTTTTGAAAAGCGCAAAAGTAAGCAAAACGCTCTTGCCCCAACACT
>NZ_CP022960.1:3639904-3751405 GCF_002269425.1 Pseudomonas sp. NS1(2017) | reverse complement strand
AAATGTGGGAGCGGGCTTGCTCGCGAATGCGGTGGATCAGTCAAAGTATGTGCTGACTGGTCTACCGCATTCGCGAGCAAGCCCGCTCCCACATTGGCTATGCAACGTTTTTGCCGACCGCGATCCCATGCTTATGCCCCCACTGCCTGCATCCGGCTCGAACGGAAATCCTTGGGCGACACCTCGAATTGCTTCTTGAACGACCGGCTGAAATGCGCAGAGTCGGTAAAACCCCACTTGTAGGCAATCGAGGTGATCGACTCGCTGCGCAGGAACGGGTTGGTCAAGTCATCCGCACTGCGTTTGAGCCGCGCCCGCTGGATATAGCGGCAGACGCTGTCGTCCTGCTCTTCGAACAGACGGTACAGGTGGCGTACCGAGATGTTCAGCCGATTGGCCAGGCCGATCGGGCTGAGGCCAGGCTGGCTCAGGGACTCATCGATGACCTTCTGCACGTAGCTGCGCAGGTTGTTGCCCTGCAACGCCGCCAGACCCTCGCGACACTCGTCGCCCTGCTCCAGGGCCGAGCCCAGCAGCGACACGAAAGCGCTTTGCAGCGCCTCCACTTCACCTGCGCCGTCTTCGGTGTCGTCCTTGCACAGTTGATCCATCAGCACATGCAGCATGCGCCCGCAGGCCTTGGTCGAGGAGATCTTGCCAAAGGCGCGTGCGTCGCCGCCCAGGTGCTTGCACACCTGCGGGCGCGACAGGGACAGGGACGCGTGTTCGATGAGGCCGAAGGGGGTGATTTCGATGGAGCCTACCGAGTCCATCAGCAGCATCTCGCCGGGGGCCAGTTGCAGGGTCTGGCCGTTCTGTACGATCTGCGAGTAACCGCTGCGCTGGCTGACGAGGAAGCAATCCTGGTCGTTGTCGTGGTCGGCATGGTGCGCCGGGCGTTTGATCAGCCCGGCATTGGTGCGCAGGATCGCGACGCCGCGTGGTAGGTCTTTGATCTCGCCGATGAACAGTGAGCGGTTGAATGCCAGTTCGGTGTCGAAGTAACCGCACGCGGCGCGTAGGTCGCGGTTCCAGGTGTCCAGCCCGTCGTGTGCATGCTGTGGGATGCTCATGGGGTGTCTCCGCAAAGGATTCTTTTTGTTGTTCTGGCGCAATAGTTAACATGTTATCTATATGCGCGCAACAACAACCTGTTTGCCCTTTGCAGAAGCACTAATGATGCCAATCGGGAGAGTTGCGGGGTGTCTACTGTAGGAGCTGGCTTGCCGGCGATGGCGGTTTCACGGGTGTCTGGGATGCTTGGGGTGGAGTACATATCCGTTGCTGTGGTAACGGCTGGTATTGGTTCCGCCCTTACGGCGGGTCACTTTGGAAAAGCCCCAAAGTAACCAAAAGGGCTCTTGCCCCAACACTCGGCACCTCGCTTAGGCTCGGTGTGCCCTCACTCCGGCTTGAATCCGTGGGCCGCCGCCACGCGCCATCCATGGCGCGGGGCGGCTAAACCGGCATCCCTGCCGGTTTACCCCCCAAATCCATGTCAGATTCCGGCCAGCGTGTTTGACGGGGCGCCTAGGATCAACAGCAAGATCAAGGGCGCTCGCTTCGCATCGAGAGTGGTTTTTAGAGGCTGGATAGCAGTTGTTGCAGGCCTTTCAGGGTTGTCAGCAGGTGGGTGCGTTGTACTGGGCTTAGGGCTATGTAGCGTCGAAAGGCCGGTAACCGATTGACCACTTCACTGCCGCCCATATGCTCCAGGCGCACACACCATTGCTGACCTTGCAGCTCGATGCGCAGGCGCTTGAAATCCAGCGGCATCAGCGCCTGGAACACCCCGTCGTCCGCGACCAGGCGCGCCTGCAACTCACGCCCCAATGCCTGATTGCCGGAGCGGCGCCGTACACGAATGCCAGTGCGTCGAATCGCGCCACCATGGTGCACTTCGAAGCTCGCCATGCCTCCTGTCGCAGCAGGCACACGCAGCACAAACTCAGTCAACACCAGGTGCATCAACAACTGCGACTCGGTGCGTTCGACGATCTCGAACGCCACGCCGTCCACTTCAAGTGTCGCCAACCCGAGGTTGCGCCGCAGGTGCGCCAGGGTCACTCCCGGTCGGTAGCCTGCCGGCGCGCGCTCGGCGCGAAACAGTTCAAACAGTCTTTGCCGCAAAGTCGCCATAACGCTCATCGGCCAGCTCCGGTTGATGACTGAATTCCTTTGCCAACACGTCCTCCACGGAGGCCGGCTTGAAGGGGTTGACCTTCTGCACCACCAGGGTCCAGAACAGCGCGTACGCGGCTGTGCCGCCCAACATCACACCGAACGGCACGTAGATGTCCGCCGGGTTCATACCCGGTGGCGTGATGAACCACATGCCCAGCAGAATGCCGATGCTCGACACGATCTGCGGCAGTGGGAACCACGGCGAGCGATACGCCCGTGGCAGGTCCGGCCGGCGGATGCGCAGGCTCACCACCGAGATCGTCACCAACAGGTAGGCAAAGCTCCACGCACACACCGCCGCCAGCACCAGGTGCATGATGTTGTCGGTGTTGCCGCCCAGGTACAGCGCGTGCAGGCAAGGAATCAGCATCGCCACCAGGATGCACAACAGCGGCGTCTTGAAACGTGGGTGCAGGTAGGTGAAGACTTTGGGCAACGCCCCATCCACCGCCATGCCGTAGAGAATGCGTGGCACGCCGGCCATCAAGGTGTTGATGGTGGCCGCGCCGGCAAACAGGAAGCCGATGCCCAGCCACAGTGGGCCGATTTGGCCCATCACCTGCTCGGCGAATTTGGGGATGGCCATGGGTGTGTCCAGCAGGTGCACGCCGGAGGCGGCATCGAGTACCACGTTTTCGACCTGGCGTTTCATCGCTGCGCCATAGATGAACATGCACGTGGCCACGCCCATCAGCCCCAGCATCATCGCGCGCGGCATGACCTTGGCCGATTGGCGCAGGTCTGGCGCCAGCGGTGTGACGAATTCGCAGCCGACAAACATGAACATCGCCATGCCCACCAACGACAGCACGGTGATCAGGTCGGTGCCCACCAGCGACTCACCGAACCAGCCATCCAACTGCACGGCGGGCGCGGCGATCAGGCCCAGCACGCCGAACACCATCAGGGTGGTCCACATGCCGAAGGTGAGGATGATTTCCGCGCGGCCAAACGCGCTGACACCAAACGCGTTCAGCACACCAAAGACAATCACGAAGCCGACGCCCAGCAGCCACGAACCGCCGGCCGACTCGGCCAAGGTGTTGAGGTGTTCGAAGTTCACCAGGGCCATGACCCCGGACAGGATGGTTTCGGCGGTGCCGGCGAACACATGCACGATCAGGTAGGCCGACAAGGTGCCGGTGATCGCGAAAAACCGCCCCATGCCGCAGTTGATGTAGTCGTACACCGAACCGGTGGTGGGCAGGATCGAGGCGGCCTCGGCGAAGGTGGTGGCCTGGGCCAGCATCATCACCACGGCGATCAGCATCGCCAAGGCAAACGCACTGCCGCCGATGCCAAAGCCCATGGTGGCGGTGAGAATCACCGGGCTGGCCATGATCAGGCCAATGGTGCTGGCCAAGGCGGTGGGGAAACCTACCGTGCCTCGGTTGAGGTGCGCGGTGAGTCGGTCGTTGATCGACATGATGGGGTCCTCGAAAGCGGTTTTTTTTAATGTGTCAGCACTCTGCGCCCCACTCGAGTTGATCGTCTTGCCCCTGTCTGCCGCCGGTTTTGTTGCTCCCTGCCACAGCGTAGGGCGTGGCGGCCTGGGTCAATTCCCTGGCACGCAGGGAAAAGACTTCGCCCTCCGCGCTCGCCCTAATGCGCCCTCACTCTTAACCAAGATGGGGACAATAACAATGGAGCACACACTGAAAAATCGTCGCCTGCGCCAGGCGGTCGGCCTGGGCATTGCGCTGCTGATGGGCCAGGCCCAGGCCATCGAGTTGTATGCCGATGCCGACACCAGGGTCACCGGCAACTTCCTCGCCGTCTATGGGATGTTCAACAGCCCGAAGAACTACGATGGGCGCAGCGGCGGTTCCACCTGGCGCGAGGCCTTTATCAAGTACGGCCTGAGCGTGGACCAGAGCCTGGGCGCCTTTGGCGGCGTGTATGGCACGGCCAACCTGGTGAGTTCCGGCACCTGGGGCGATGGCGATGCGTCCGGGGTCACCACCGGCAAGGAACGCACCACCAAGTTTGACGAAGCCTTCGCCGGCTGGCGCTCCGGCGATCTGTTCCCGGCCTTGGGCAAGGACGGCGTGGACCTGTCGTTCGGCCGCCAAATTATCATGCTGGGCGACGGTTTCCTGATCAATGATGACGGCCCCAACCTCGGCAAGGGCGTGGGCGATGGGGAATTCAACCGTGGCGGCGCCTACTACATCGCCGCACGCCATGCCTTCGACAGGACCGCCGTGATCCGCCTGGGCGGCAAGGATGGCGTGCATGGCAGCCTGATGTGGATCAAGTCCGACAACCCCGCCCAGGCCATGACCGAAATGGCCGCCGGCACCCTGGAATACAGCGCCGCACCGGGTACCCTGGGGCTCACCTACATTCATGGGATCGACGTGGATGAACGCTTCGCCAGCGAGGTGCAGCGCCAACGCAAGGGCATGAACCTCTATAGCCTGCGCGGCGCGGGCAATGCCGGCATCGACAACGCGCACTTCGCCTTCGAACTGGCCCGCCAGGACCGCCGCGACAGCCAGCAGAATGCCGGTTACGCCGAAGCCGGCTACACCTTCGCCGGCCTGCCCTGGTCGCCGGACCTGACCTATCGCTACGCGCGCTATTCAAAGAACTGGGACGCAATGTTCGCAGGTTTCAACCGGGGCTACGGCACGTGGGTGCAGGGTGAAGTCGCCGGCAATTACTCCGGCCCGTACAACACCAATACGTCGGTGCAACACGTGGCATTCAAGGTCAAACCGCTGGAGAACGTCACCCTCGGCGCGCTGTTCTTCGACTACACCACTGTCAGCACGCGTGGCCAACTCAATCTGGATGGCCGCGAGCTGGACCTGTACGCCGAATGGGCGGTGAACGAGCACCTGATCATCACGCCGCTGCTGGGCCTCTACAAGCCCAACAAAGATGCCGAGACCGGCGGCAACCAGGTCGGTGGCAACGGCACCAACGTCTACAGTCAGTTGGTGGTCGCCGTGCCGTTCTGAACCGTCTCGGGCGCGCACGGACGCAGCGCCTGGACCTCGGCATAAGCGCCCTGGTGGTACAACAGCGGCGCACGACCGAAATCATCGAAGGCCACCACCTTGCCGATCATGATCCAGTGGTCGCCGCCATCCACCTGCTGGTACTTCTCGCAGTGAAACCGCGCCGAGCAATCGGCGAAGACCGGCGAGCCACCCTCCCCCGGTTCGTATTCGATCAGGGCAAAGCGGTCTTCGCGGGGGCGCGCAAAGTTGTTCGACAGGTGCACCTGATCGGCCGCCAGTACATTCACCGCAAAATGGCTGGCCTCCTCGAACACCTCGTGGCTGTTGGAACGTTTGTCGATGCTCCACAGCACCAGCGGTGGGTCGAGGGATACCGAGTTGAAACTGTTGGCGGTCACGCCCACCTTGCGTCCGGATGCGGTGGCGGCGGTGACCACGGTCACGCCGGTGGCAAAGTTGCCCAGGGCGCGGCGAAAGGCCCGTGGATCGAAAAGGCTGCTGTCAGACATGCAAGACTCCCGGGCGCCATCGGATGGGCGCCCTGATTGTTGTGAGGGGAACAACGCGCTACACCATGCTCGGGTCTGGCTCCAGGCCCATCAGCTCGCGGCCAAGGATCTGCGCGCAGACGTCGTAGTCGGTGTAGGCATGGGCACCGGTCATGTGGGAATCACGGAACAGGCGCTGCATTTCGTTGTGTTCGAACCAGGCATTGCCACCGGCCGCGGCGAACAGCCGGTCCACGGCTTCGATGCACATTTTCGTTGCGTAGGCCTGGTTGGTGCGCCAGAACGCCAGGGTTTCGCGGCTCGGGTAGCGGTGCGCGGCGCTGTGTTCGGCGTGGTCCTGCCAGGTCTTTTCGAGGAATGCGCGAGCGGCCGCCACTTGGTGGGTGGATTCGGCCAGGCGCATCAAGGCGGGCGTGGCCGCACCGACGGCGGCCCCGGTGTAGGCACGCACGCGGTTTTTGGTTTTTTCGCGGAACACCTCCAACATGCGCTCGGCCACGCCAAGGCTGACGGTGGAAAACCCGCTGGCAAAATACGGGCGGTACGGCGCGTAGAAAATCTGGCTGTCGGGATAAAGGCCGAAACCTGCGGACTTGCCTTCCATCATGTCCTTGGCTTTCTGGATGCGATGCTCGGGCACCCAGGCGTTGTCGATGACGAGGGTCTTGGTGCCACTGCCCTTCATGCCGGCGGCGAACCAATCGTCACGGATCTGGTAGTCACTGCGCGGCAGCACGGCGAAGCAGTAATCCTGGCCGCCTTCGGCGTTCTGCCGACGGCAGCCGACAATCGCCCACTCGCCATGGTCACAGCCGCTGCTCCAGCCCATTTCACCACTGAAGTGCACACCGCCCTCGCCCTCCACCACCCGGCCAAACGGCGCAATACTGCTGCTGGCGGTGGCGTGCGGGTTTTCGCCCCAGATCTCCTGCTGTAACTGCGCCGAAAACAGCGCCAGTTGGTGGCTGTGGGTGCACAACAAGCTCATGGCCCAGGCGGTGCTGGCGCAACTGCCGGCGAGCAAGGCGATGCAGTCGGCAAACTCGGGCAGCGACAGTTCCAGCCCGCCAAAGGCCTTGGGTTGAAAGGCGCGGTGCAGGCCGATGCTTTTGAGCAAGGCGATGTTTTCATCCGGCACCTGACGCTGCTGTTCGGCCCGCGTGGCATTCGCGGCAATCAGCGGCAGGAGGGGCTTGAGGTCTTCAAGGAGCGGGTTTGGCTTTTTCATGGACGGCCCTGCTTATTATTGGAAGTCCGGCAGGCGCTCCGGGTTGAGGAACGACGCGGGATGCAGGGCCAGTATCGAATGGGTCGCGCCGCTGGAAAATGCACGTTCCACAGGCAAGGTTGTACTTTTCATAGGCGTGGCAGCCACAGACATCTCGCGCGGCAGGCAGAGTCAAGCCATGACTCGGTGCCTTGGTTACCCTCGGGCTTTCCTTTGTGAACTGCCAGGAACCTGCCATGAGTGATATCCCGCTGCTACCCCAAGTCGAAGCCTTTCTGCGTCGGCCCCATGGGTTATTCATCGACGGCGTGAACGTGCGCAGCCATTCCAGCGAGACCCTGGCCGTGACCAACCCGGCCACCGGTGACGTGATTGCCCAGGTGGCCGATGCAGACCTGGCGGATATCGACGCAGCGGTGGACTCCGCCAACCGTGGCTTCCAGTTGTGGTCCCAGGCGTTACCCGCGACACGCGGTAACGTACTGCTCAAGCTCGCGGACTTGCTGGAACGCAACCGCGAAGAGCTGGCGCAGATTGAAACCTGCCAGTCCGGCAAGATCATCCAGATTGCCCGCGCGTTCGAAGTCGACCAGGCCGCGCACTTCCTGCGTTACTACGCGGGCTGGGCGACCAAGCTCAGCGGCCAGACCCTTACCCCGTCGCTGCCCTCGTTCAATGGCGAGCGCTACACCGCGTTCACCCTGCGTGAACCGGTGGGCGTGGTGGTGGGCATCGTGCCGTGGAATTTCTCCACCATGATCGCCATCTGGAAACTCGCCTCGGCGCTGGTGACCGGCTGCAGCATCATCATCAAGCCCAGCGAATTCACGCCGCTGACCCTTCTGCGCATCGCCGAACTGGCTGTCGAAGCCGGGTTGCCAGCCGGTGTGCTTAACGTGCTCACCGGCGGCGGACATGTCGGCAAAGGCCTGGTGGAACATCCTGGCACCCACAAAGTGTCCTTCACCGGCTCCGTGCCGACGGGCATCGCCGTCGGCCGCAGCGCCATGGGCGCCGGCCTCACCCGTGCGACCCTGGAACTGGGCGGCAAGAATGCCGCCGGTTTCCTGCGCGATGTGGACGTGGAGAAGGCGGTGGACGGCATCATCGAAGCGGGCTTTTTGCACTCCGGACAAATCTGCGCGGCGGCCGAGCGTTTCTTCGTGCATCGTTCGCAAATGGACGCTGTGTTGGACAGGCTCAGCCAGCGCCTCAGTCGCCTCACCATCGGCTCGCCACTGGATGAGCGCACCGAATTCGGCCCGGTCACCCACCACCAGCACCAACTCAAACTGCTCGGTTACTTCAGCCAGGCCCGCGCCGAAAACAACACGATCATCCATGGTGGCACCCTGATTGACCGTCCCGGCTGCTACGTCGAACCCACGGTGATCCTTGCCAACAGCATCAACGACACCCTGCTCAACGAAGAAACCTTCGGCCCCATCGCCACCTTCCTGCCCTACGACAGCGAAGACGAGCTGCTCGCCCTGATGAATAACGGCCCCTACGGCCTCAGCGCCAGCCTGTGGACCAACGACCTGGGCAAGGCCCTGCGCATGGTGCCGGCGATCCAGGCCGGCACCGTGTGGGTGAACATGCACACGCTGCTCGATCCGGCGGTGCCTTTTGGGGGCAGCAGGTCGTCGGGGGTGGGACGGGAGTTTGGCAGTGCGTTTATCGAGGATTACACCGAGCTGAAGTCGGTGATGATTCGGTACTGAGGTTGCGGATAACGACCATGACTTCTGTGGCGAGCGGGTTTGTTGTGGTGAACGAGCTCGCTAGCCAAGGAATACCCACCTGCCACACCCTCTGACTTGTACTCACGCCTGCGCAATCACCGCCTCCGCCTCGATCTCGATCAACCACTCCGGCAATGACAACCCGCTGACGATAATCCACGAAGACGGCGGCGGGTTGTGCGGGAAGCGCTGCCGCAGCGCCTGCGCGATCGGTTCCTGCTGGTCGCGGGCGGACTCGGCGATATACAGCCGCAGCATGATCACATGGGACAGATCACCGCCGACCTCGGCCAGCACCTTGTCGATATTGTCGAGCGCAGCGGCGGTCTGCTCGGCAATGCCTGGGCCGACCGTGCGCTCGTCCGCATCCACCCCCACCTGGCCGGACAGCATGATGCGCCGACCCTGTGGCACCTCAAGGGCCTGGCTGAAGCCGTATTGCAGGGAGTTGAATACAGTCGTGGGATTGATGACCTTTCGTTGCATGACGCTTCCTTGTTGTCGGTAGGAAAACAAGGCTAACCCAAAGGCATCGCTCAATCTGACGGTTCAACATCCCGCAACATATCGGGGTCAGGGCTTGCGCTGTGTCACCCGCCACACTTTGTTCCCCACATCATCCGCCACCAGCAATGCACCCTGCTCGTCCAGGGTCACACCCACCGGCCGACCTTGCGCTTCGCCTTCGGCATTGAGAAAACCGGTGAGGAAGTCGACCGGTGCACCCGACGGCTTGCCCTCCTTGAACGGGATAAATACCACCTTGTAGCCCGCTTGCGGGTTGCGGTTCCAAGAGCCGTGTTCACCGACAAACACCCCATCGGCAAAGGCAGCCGGCATGCCGCGCGCATCGGAAAAGGTCAGGCCCAGCGGTGCGACGTGAGTACCCAGGGCGTAGTCCGGCGCGATGGCCTGGGCCACCTTGTCCGGGCGTGGCGGTTGGACGCGCACATCGACGTGGCTGCCGTAGTAGCTCCACGGCCAGCCGTAGAACGCGCCGTCCTGCACCGACGTGAGGTAGTCGGGCACCAGGTCGCTGCCGATTTCGTCGCGTTCGTTGACCACCGTCCACAGTTGGGTAGAACCCGG
This sequence comes from Pseudomonas sp. NS1(2017), assembly GCF_002269425.1. Lineage (NCBI taxonomy): Bacteria > Pseudomonadati > Pseudomonadota > Gammaproteobacteria > Pseudomonadales > Pseudomonadaceae > Pseudomonas > Pseudomonas sp. NS1(2017). The sequence goes on along the minus strand of NZ_CP022960.1, from coordinate 3,741,681 downwards.
TTTCCACGCCAGGCCGTTGGGGTTGCGCAAGCCGCTGGCGAACAGGCGTTTCTCGCCGCTGGCCACGTCCAGCTCCCAGATGGCCGCACGTCCCTCCTCTGCGTCGAGGCCGTTTTCGCCGACGTTGCTGTTGGACCCCACCGTCACATACAGCCGGGTGCCTTCGGGGTTGGCCAGCAGGTTTTTGGTCCAGTGATGGTTGATGCCGGCCGGCAGGTCGGTGACCTTGACCGGAGTGGCGTCGATATGGGTCTGGCCTGGGGTGTAAGGCACCTTGACCACCGCGTCGGCATTGGCGATATACAAGTCGTTGCCCACCAGCGCCATGCCGAACGGCGACATCAGGCCGCTCAGGAACTCGGTCCGCACTTCGGCATGCCCATCGTGATCGGCATCGCGCAGCAAGGTGATGCGATTGGCGCTCGGTGTATCCGCGCCGACACGCCCCATCACCACACCCATCGCCGTGCGCCGTGCCCAGGCGATCACACCCGTGCCGCCGTCGGTGGCACCTTCGGGCATGGGCGGGTGATTGCTTTCAGCGACCAGCACATCACCGTTGGGCAGGGTATAGACCCAGCGCGGGTGATCGAGGTTGTCGGCCAGGGCTGTGACGGTGAAACCCTGCGGCGCAGTGGGTTGCACGCCGTCGGGCCAGCCCACGGCCTTGGAGACCTTGAGCGTGGGGATCAAGGAAGTACTGGGTTCGGGCAGTTGCGGCGAAGGGCCGACACCGGCTTGGAACGGTAATTTGGACGCTTCGCCACAGGCGCTGAGAACAGCTGCGGCGGCAATCAGGAGCGCAAGGCGGCTCGGTACATTCATGGTGCAAACCTCGGGGCAGAAACCTCAGGGAGTATTGCCCTATAACGCGCGGGTAACCACCGGGCGTGGCGCAATTGAATGTTAACCGGGGGGCACGAATGGCATAGAAGGCCGTTTTTATCGGACTGAGCCGGCGGTGGTGCAGAGGGTCGAGATTGCGCAGTTGTTAGTCGATGAGGTGCTAAACCGGGAATGCCCGGTGGCCTGATCAAACACGCACTTCCATCAGACAACACAATCCCTGTGGCGAGGGAGCTTGCTCCCGCTGGACTGCGTAGCAGTCCCAATCTGTTCAAACATAGAGTTGGGGCCGCTTCGCGACCCAACGGGAGCAAGCTCCCTCGCCACAGTTACAGTGTTTGTCTGGACCGACTGGGATTAGGGCTTGCCGGCGATAGCAGTGCGGCGATCCGACAAGCCAGCTCCCATACACATGATCCCTTGCGTCTGAAATGCTGCGCTCGCCATCAGACCTTCACTGCTATCATCAAGCCACTACTGAAGATATGGACGTCGCTATGCGCCTGATAACAGCTCCCGCTTGTTTGCTGGCAGCCTTAACCCTGGCTGGCTGCAGCATCAAGCAAACCGTCACGCCGGTTGCCTTCAGCGGCCCCCAGGCGCCTGAGATCTGCATGATCCCCGCCGAAGGCTTGCGTGCCGGGTTCAATGCCACCTACACCGCGCAGTTGCGCAGCAAAGGGTTCCAGACTCGTGAGCTGCGGCCCGGCACCCCACCGGCCAGTTGCGCCCTATCGACGACCTACATTGGTCAATGGAGCTGGGACCTGGCGCTGTACATGAGCTATGCCGATATCCAGGTGTTTGAAAATGGCCGTCAGGTGGGCAAGGCGCTGTATGACTCGACCTCGGGTGGCGCTCGAATGGGCAAGTTTATCGATGCACAAAGCAAGATCATCGAGATGACCAACCAGTTGTTCCCGAATGCCTCCTATGGTCCGGGACTGCCTACCAACTCCCCATCGCCAGACTGAACGGCGAAAACTCCGCGAACTGCCACCGCAACGCCAACGCCGCCGGGCGGCGCACCACCTGTTCCACCGTCACCGTCCACAACCGCTGGGCGCCCTCGAACAGCGCCACTTCCGGGCCGTCGAGGATCAACGTGCTACGCCCGGCCACTTGCAGTACATCCCCCGACTCAAAATCGATGAACAACAGCCCGGCCACCGGGTTGGCTTGCAGGTTGCCCAGGGTGGCGAAAAACAGGTTGCCGGCAAAGTCGGGGATGGTCAGCACGTTGCCTTCGACCCGCACAAAACCCGTGTTGCCACCTCTGTGAGAAACATCCACCGAGCGCTGGCCGTCCACCTCGACGTAGCTGGCGACGAACAGCGTGTCGACGTTGCGGATCAGGGTTTGGGCGGCTGCGTCCAGGTCGTTGAAGCGCTCGACCGCCGTGCCGGGTTTACGGGCAATGCCATCGACCGGGCGCAGTTGGATGTACTTGGGGCAATTGCCGAAGGTGTGCACCACGTCGACCGAAAAGCCATCGTGATCGAGTGCACCCACACGGCCGTTCATGCGATTGCGACGCCGGGTGTTGAGGTCGATGCCCAGCAGGCCGACGGCTGCCCCCTCACGCAGGGCGTTGCGGGCCGGGTCGGTCGCGGACGGCAGGCTGTCGATCTGCAGGGTCTGCGGGTCCGGCGAGTGGGCAAAGCCTGGCGCGCCTTCGATCATCGTCGCCCAAGGGATGCCCTGCTCGTCCACCGCGCCCAGCACCAGGTAAGGCAATAAGGGGTAGAAATCCCGGTGCTGTTCCGGCAGGTGATCACGGATCACCTTCGGGCCGACCACGGCCATGCGGTCGGCCACGCCCACCGCCTCTTGTATGTGCCGTTCGCCGGCATGCCAGGGAGATTGTTCGATCAGGTTCATGGCGAGCACCTCAGGTTGGATGTGTCGATGCTGCGCCCTGCCAGCCGGTGTGAGAATCACCACACCAGGCAATCCACTATTACGCCAGATGAAATGCCGGGTGTTCGCGCAGCGCCATTACGCTGTGGTCGACAAAGCTGCGCACGCGCATCGGTGCGTTGCGACCTTCGCGGTACACCACCTGCACCGGCAGTGGCGGCAGTTCAAAATCCGGTAATACGCGACGCAGTTGCCCGCTCAGCAGGTGTTCGTGCACCGGATAACTCAGGCAACGAATCAACCCCGCGCCCTGCACCGCCGCATTGATCGCACCCTGTACCGTGGCGCAGCCCAGACGGGCACGGGCCTTGAGTTGATAGCCCTGGAAATCCCAATGCACCTGATCGGCGCTGGCGATCAGCCGGTGCTGCTTGAGATCGTCCGGGTGTTGAGGCTCGCCGTGAACAGCCAGATAGGCGGGACTGGCACAGAGGATATGCCGCACCTGCCCCAGCGACCGGGCGATCAATGACGAGTCGGGCAGTTCACCGACGAGGATGGCGACATCGAGCCCTTCTTCGTGCAGGTTCGGGTAATAGTCGTGGTAGCTGACGACCAGGTTCACCTCGGGATAGCGGTCCAAGTAGTCGGCCAGGACCGGCGCCATCACATAACGGCTGAACAGGAACGGCAAAAACACCCGCAGATTGCCCTGGGCCTGCACATGCAGCCCCTTGGCCGAGGCTTCGGCGGCGTCCACCGCAGCGAGCAGGCGTACGCAGTCCGCCAGGTAGGCGCTGCCGGCGTCGGTAAGGCTTACGCCACGCGTGCTGCGCGCCAGCAACGGCACGCGCAAACGCGCCTCCAGGCGGGCAATCGCGCGTACCAGGGTCGGGCCGGAGACCTGTGCGTCACGCGCCGCCGACGCCAGGCTCGGCTGCCCGGCCAGCGCGGCGAACAACTGCATATCGCGATAACGCTCCATCAGCTGCGCCGTTTCATCGCCGGGTTCAGGGCGGCGTCCTGGCCCAGGCGATGGGTAAGGAAGTCGACAAAGGTGTTGATCTTGGCCGGCACCCGGCCGCTCTTATGGAACACCACTTGGATCGGCAGCGGCGCCGACTCATAGGCTTCGAGGATAATTTCCAACTCTCCCGCCGCCACCGCGGCTGCCACCTGATAGGACAACACCCGCGTCATGCCCCAGCCCAGGCGCGCCAGGTTGATGGCCGCATTGTTCGCCGTGACCACCAGACGTGGCTCGATGGTTACAGTCAAGGGTTGGCCGCCGTCCACAAATTCCCAGCCGCTCACCAATGAACTGGACGACGACGTGGCGATCTTGGCCTCACGCAACTGCGACGGATGCGTAGGCCGCCCGTACTGTTCGAGGTAGGCCGGCGATGCGCAGACCACCCGGCGCACTTCGCCGACCTTGATCGCCTGCTGCCCCGGCTCATGCAAGTGACCGATACGCACCGCCACGTCCACCCCTTCGTCGGTCATGTTGACCACGCGATCGACCAGTAAGGCGTTGATGTTCACCAAGGGGAATCGGTCCAGGTACTCCCCCAGCACCGGTGCCACATACAGCTCGCCAAACAGAACCGGCGCAGTCACGGTCAGGTGACCGCAAGGGATGGAATAGCTGCCTGCCGCCGCTTCCTCGGCTTCATCGAGCTCCGCCAGGATGCGCCGGCAATCTTCCAGGTAACGCTGGCCGGCTTCGGTGAGGTGCAAACTGCGGGTGGTACGCGCCAGCAATTGGGTGCCGATGCGCTCCTCCATGGCGGCGACGGCGCGGGTCACGCTGGGTGGCGAGGTTTTCAGGCGGCGCGCGGCAGCGGCAAAGCCCTCCTCCTCGGCCACCGCCAGGAATACCTGCATTTCGTGAAATCGGTCCATCGGCGCGCCTCTAGAAAGTTATTGCGACTGCAAGCCTACCGCCGTGCGCGGCATGCCCACGAACCCCGGCAATGCCTCGATGCTGGCGAGCCAGGCGCGCACATGAGGGTAGTCGGTCAGCGCCACATTGCCTTCCGGCGCGTGGGCGGTGTAGGTGTAGAAAGCCACATCGGCAATGGTGGGTTGCTCGCCGACCAGGAAACGGCTCTGGCTCAGTTGTGCTTCAACCAGCTTCAGCAAGGCGTGGGAACGGGCAATGACGGCGACGGTGTCAACGTCGGCACCAAAGACTGTGGCCAGTCGTGCAGCCGCAGGCCCAGCGTGCAGTTGGCCGGCAGCGGTCGACAGCCAACGTTGCACGCGGGCCTGCCCCACCGGGTCGCTCGGCAACCATTGGCCTTTGCCGTAGGTGTTCGCCAGGTAGATCAGGATCGCATTCGAGTCCGCCAGTACCACGCCGTTGTCATCGATGGCCGGCACCTGGCCGAACGGGTTGATGCCGGCAATGAACTCGGGCGCCTTGTGGGCGGCTTGCTTGAGGTCCACCAACACATAGTCCGTGGGCAAGCCGAGCAGCGACAGCATCAGCTCAACGCGGTGGCTGTGGCCGGACAACGGGAAACCGTAGAGTTTGATCATGAGGGGCTCCAATAAAGTGGGGTATCAACGCCCCGCATGTTCCGCCGCTGCCCCAGCCGTTGGAATCACCAGGATTTACAATCCAGCATTTCACCCCATGAAACAATCACCCGACAGGCAAAAGGGGGACAGGTTCTCGCCGGGATCATCAAGCACCCCGGAGCGACTGGAGCGCAGGCAAGAGTCTGTCTACGCTCTGCACCGAGTGGAGCAAGGAATCGTTCCAGTCGCTCCACGTATTCAAGGAGCAATACCCATGAAAGGATCACGTACGCCCATCGCCCTGGCCCTCGCGGCGCTGGCATTCACCGCCCATGCCGATCAAGGCACCGACACCGTCGCCCGGCTCAACCAACTCTACAATGACACCCGCCAGGACTGCGGCGGGCCGTCCAAGCCAGCCTTCCTGTGTTCCGGCGTGTTGTTTCGCGCCACGTGGCCTTCCACCGACTATCAGTTCTACAGCGTCAGCCCGAAAAGCCAGGCCAGCGGCGGCGTATCGGCCTCCTACCTGCGCAAGGATTCCAAGTACCGCAAGTTGGCGTACGGCCTCAAAAGCGGCTTCATCTTCGACACCATTTTCGGCAACCCCAAGGATCATCAGGACTACGCCGTGCTGTGTTCCTTCCCCATCGACGCCGCCACCGACGATCGCAACCAGCAAGGCTGCACCGACTCGCGTCGAACGCCAGGCGTCGTCGAAAAGTACTGCCATGAACAAGGCATCACCACCGCCGAGCAATGGGGCGTCAACTACAAGCAGAACCGGGGCGATCACTCGCGCCAATGCTCCTTTGATGTGCGTGACGAACGCAACACCGCCGCAGGCCCGGCGTTCTATCAGAGCATTCGGGCAATGGCGACGATTGCCGACGAATCCTTCACCACCCAGAACGAACTGCGCCTGGCCAAGTGGGAGGAAAACCCACCGAAATCACCGTCGATCCTCGCCCTGTTCTACACCGAAGACGCCGGCCTGGAAGGTGCACGTTTGAACCAGTTGCAGTGGTACAAAGCCGTGGGCAACTACCTGCCGGTGATCAACATGAAACTGCCGCAGACCCGCCAGCAGGAGGCGTCGTTCGCCTACGACAGCAAGAAGCAGGTCATCCAGCCCATCACCGAAAAGAACAGCTGCGAGCGTTACGTGCAAAGCGCAACCTGGATGGAGCGCGACGACCCAGGCTTTGGCCGCAAGATCATGACCTTGGAAGTGACACCGACCGACTGCGGCCGCCAGGTCAAAGACGGCCAGACCAACAACTTCTTCAACGAACTGGCCAGCGACCACTACCTGGATGCCGGCTGGAAGGACAACCCGGACAACCGCGACAGCAACGTCGGCAGCATGCGCCGCCAACTGGTCTGCCACTTCAATATCGCCCGCAGCAAGCCGGAGTGGAACCTGGAGCCGTCGCGGCCGTATACCTCCAATGAGGATTCGATTGCCAAGGGTTGCAACAACACCTGAGTCAGGAACGCTCCTGCAGCCGATCGCGCAAGAAGCGATGGCTCACGGAAAACAACCGCCGGTAGGTGAGCAGCACCGCACCTACCGTGCCCAGCGCCGACGCCGCGGCAATCAGAAACATGATCACGATCTGATACCGCACCGCATCCACCGGGCTCTCCCCCGCCAGCACCTGCCCGGTCATCATGCCGGGCAGGCTGACGATGCCCACTACGGTCATTTGGTTAAGCGTCGGGATCATCCCGGCGCGCACGGCCTGGCGGATGGCTTCCTGCGCGGCTTCCCAGCGCGAGCCGCCGAGGGCCAGGATCATTTCGATGGTGTTGCGGCCCGAGGTCAGTTCCTGGGTCATGCGTTCGATCCCCAGCGACACGCCGGTCAGGGTGTTGCCCAGGATCATGCCGAGGATCGGGATCGCATATTGCGGCTCGTACCACGGGTGGATGCGAATCACCGCAAACAAGCCCACCGCCGTCACCAGCCACGAACTGCCCCACACCGACAGGATGCTGTCCACACGCTGCCCCCGGTAAGTACGCCGCCCGCGCCCCGCCGCCGAGATGCCGGCGATCAAGGTCATGGCGCACATCAACGGCAGCACCACGTACCAGTAAGCGAACTCGAACACCCAGCCCAGCAGGTAACCGATGGCCAGCAGCTGCACCACGGTGCGCACTGCCGCCCACAACAACTGGCGCTCCAGGCCCAGGCGCAGCAGCAGGGACAGCGCGCCGTTGATCAGGATCAGCGAGGCGGCGATACCCATGTCCAGTGCGGTGAGGTTTTGATAGTTCATGGCTGGGCCACTCCACTCAATACACCGGCACTCATCTGCAAATGGATGTTGCTCATGCGCCGGGCCTGGTCCAGGTCGTGGGAGACCCAGATACAGGCACGGGCGCGATCAGCCGCAAACCAGGCGTCGATCAGCGCTTCCACTTCGCGGGATGAGGTGGGGTCGAGGGCGGCGGTGGGCTCGTCGAGCAGCAGCACTTCGGGATTGAGTTGCAGAGTGCGGATCAGCGAGACCACCTGGGATTCACCGCCCGACAGGTCGGCGGCGCGCTTGGCCAGAAAGTCCGCAGTCTTGCCGGCGTGACCCAGCAGCGTGGTCACCGTGGCAAGGTCAAAGCGGCGTTTGCGCGACGTCTTGAGGCTAAAGGGGAAACGCAGGTTGTCTTCCACCGTGCCATCGAGCAGCGCCGGGCGTTGCGACAGGTAGCTGATGTGGCAGCGGTAGTGGGGAATCTGCGCGTTGCCGATCGGCTGGCCGTTCCACAGGATCTGCCCGGAGCTGGGCGCGTCCAGCAGCGCCAGTGCACGCAGGAACACGCTTTTGCCGGAGCCGGATGAGCCGGTGATCGACACGCGATCGGCGGCATTCAAGGTGAAATCGGTGGGCTGGAGCAACGCCACGTGGCGGCGCTCGTCCATGCGCGTAAGGGCGCGGGTTTCGATTAACGGGGTGTCAGTCATGAACTCTTTACTCGGTTGAACGGCTTGCAATCAAAAACCTCACTGCCTATATTCCCTGCCTGGCGCTCTCTACGCCACCTTCCGCGGAAAGGGCTGCGCCCAAGACACTGCAACATCCTCTTTTTCTACGACTCCCCACCTTGAAGCGGAAAAGGTTTGTGCAAGGAGATCGTATGTCCCGCCACTTCAATACCGATGGCCGCCTCAACCTTGAGCAACAGCGCAAGCGTGCCAAGGAACTGCTGCCACGCCTCAAAGCCGAAGACCCGAACGCGACCTTGTCCCTGGCCCAATGGGAAATCGCCAAGCAGCTGGGTTTCAGCAGTTGGCCCAAGCTCAAGGCGCATGTCGATGCTATCGACTTCGCCGCCCGCCACCCCGACTTTACCGCCAGTGACGAAGCCCGCACCACCCATTGGCGCTGCGGCAATGACATTGCCCACAGCCTCCAACTGGCGGGGTTCAAAGGACAGTTCCGGATGCTCACCGACCCGCTGTGTATGGGCCCGGTCCGCGATTTGCCCAGCCAAGCCTTCCGTGCGATGCGCAGCGCTTTTATCAGCCAGGCCTTTGCCATCGATGAAGCTGATGCGGCACGCCGTGTCGACACTGAATACGACCACCTCGAAGCCTTGGCCAGCGCCGATCACAGTGTGCTGTGGTGCGAAGCGGATGCCTATGACCAACTGTTCCTGATTCGCGCACTGGCGGGTCTTGAGCAAGCACCGCGCAAGCTGGAACTGATCGAGGTCGACCGCATTCCCGGCGTGCAGCGTTTTATCGGCATCGGCCAACTGGCGCCGGATGTGTTGGCGTGGCTGTGGCCGCAACGGCGCTTGATCGATGATGACGCCGTGCAACTCGCCAGAGAGGCTTGGTCGGCGTATTGCGACAGCTCGCCCGTCAAGTGGGCGCAATTGGCCCATGGCAGCCACCCCGCCTTACCGTTTCTGGCCCCGGCGCTGTTGCGTCAGTTGCAAGAGTTGCCCGGTCTGCGCGATGGGCTGTCGCTGACCGAACGCCTGGCCCTGACGTACCTCGCCGAGGCTGGGCCAACGCCCTTCGGTCGGGTGTTTGCCGAACTGATGGCCAAGCGTGAGCCGCTACCGTTTCTGGGGGACATGATGTTTCACGCGCTGCTGCGGCCGTTGATCGATGGCGACAACCCTTTGCTGACAGCCACCGAGCCACACCTGGAATGGCCACGCCAGGTGCTGGCGTTGACGGCGCTGGGGCAAGCCGTGCTGAACGGCCACGCCCACTGGCTGGATCATGCCAGCCATGGGCGCTGGGTCGGTGGTGTCTGCCTGCGACCTGGCCAGCCTCATTGGGCGATGGATGAAAACATCCTGCCTGTATGGCGCCCGTGATTAGGCTAAGGTGCGCCCATCCAACTTTCATCTGCGAGACTGTCCATGCGTAACCTGATCTTCGCCAGCCTGTGCCTGCTGGCGGGCTGCCAACAAACGCCACCCGCCAACGACCAACTCGATGCCGTGCTCTGGACACAGACCTCCATCGAGCATGAGCTGATCTACCGTCAGCTTTTCGCCAATGCCACCCGCCAACTCGACGTGGCGCTGGCTGATCCGACCTGGGACGCCCTGCCCTTCCCCCCGCGTAACCTCAAAGGGTTGCCGCCGGCGGTCGTGGTCGATATCGACGAAACCCTGCTGGACAACGTGCCGCTCAACGCCCGCGATGTGGTCAACAACCAGGTTTATTCCTACGACCGCTGGAACACCTGGGTCGACCAGGCCAAGGCCCAGGCATTGCCCGGCGCAGTCGCCTTCGTGCAAGCGGCCCAGCAGAAAGGTATTGCGGTCTACTACCTGACCAACCGTGAACACAGCCAGGTCGCCGCCACCGTGAAAAACCTGCGCCTGCGCGGTTTCCCGGTGGAAAGCGACGAACACATCCTCGCCGCCAGCACGCCGACTGGGCACTGCGAAAGCGCCGGCTACGGCAAGAACTGCCGCCGTCAATGGGTCGCCGCCCATGCCCGCGTGTTGTTGATGGCCGGTGATTCCCTGGGGGATTTCGTCCAGGCCGAGCACAACACCGTCGCAGATCAACGCAAGGCCGTGGCGCCCTATGTGAACTGGCTGGGGCAGCGCTGGTTTCTGTTGCCCAACCCGACGTATGGCAACTGGTACAGCGCGCCGTATGGGGATGATGAGAAGTTGCCGTTTGAGCAAAAGCGCAAGCTCAAGCAACAGGCGTTGCAGTTGCAGGAATAGTCCACGCGACTGAACGGTGGGCATCAGGTTGTGCCCACGATCCCAATCTGATTCAAGCCACAAGGTCATATGGATATGAAACGGGTACTTATCGCCTGGCTCGGCCTGTTATCGCTCACCCAACCCTCACTGTCCTTCGCGGACAACCTCAACGGGAAAACCCTCTTTTCCCAGCGGTGTGCGATGTGCCACGGCGCCGATCTCAAAGGCACAGGCCCCTTGGCCAACAAGAGCAATCCGCCCACCCCCGACCTGACCACCGCGGCGTTCAAAAAGCGCCTGAATGACTATCCAGGCGTTATTGTCTCGTCGATCATCCTTCGCCCCAATGGCGACTTGATCCCAAGAACCTTGCGAGAGAACGGCGTGAAGCTGGCGCCGTTCGCTTGGAGGGTTGACGACTTCCGCGATTTGAACCAGTACATGAGCGGTGTGATTGCAAAAAGTCGATGAATCTCACACCGCTCTTGCCGCGATCGCCTCCACTTCGACCAACGCGCCGGGCAACGGCAATGCCACCACCTGCAACGCTGTGCGTGCCGGTTTATTCGGTTGCTCAGGCGTACCAAAGAACTGCGTATAGCCCGCCTGCAAGCCGGCGAAATCCAGCTTGCCGCCCGTCTCTTCGGCCCCCACCAGAAACACCCGCAACTGCACGATGTCGCCCAGGTCCAGGTCTTGCTGGCGCAGGATCTTGCGCAGTTTGTTGAACACCGACACCGTCTGCACTTCGGTCGTGCCATAGGCGGCCGGCGTGCCCGCCGGGGCGTTTGCATCGTGCAGATCAGGCAAGGTGCCGCTGACAAAGATCAGGCTGGCGGAAGCCGGTACGGTGACGGTCTGCGAGATCGGGAAATCGCCGACGCTGGTGCGTTGAATGCTGTCGCTCAAGATGACTCTCCTTATGAAGCGGCAAGTGCCGCACTGTGCCGTTGTTGGGTAACCCGTTCAGCCAGTTGCCCGACCACATGGCGCGCCGAGTTGGCCGCCGATTCCTGCCAGATGCCCACGCCGCTTTGCACCAGGCCATCACCGGCGAAGTACACACGGCCGTGGCCGGCTTCGAGCAAGGCGCTGGCGTCGGCCGGGAAGTGTTCGCGTTGCAGCCACGGGCCTTCGCTGTAGGGGATCTGTTCCCAGGACACCGCCAGCGGATTGCGCAGGTGTCTGGAATAACCGGGGTGCAGCAGTTCCACGGCTTCTTTCGAGGTGGCGTACTGCTGGTCGAACGGTTGCGCACCAAATACGTCGGCGCCCTCGCCGGTCACGTAGCCCGCCACCAGCAAGCCTTCGCGGGTATTGAGGTCGTTGCTCGGGTACCACAGCAGGCGCGTCGGGTGTTCGATCCACGACAGGCCACCGTAGGTGCGGTAGTCGGTTTCCCAGAATCGCGGCGACTGCCACGCCACTTTGGTTGCCTGGTCGCTGCGGGTGCTGAGCAAGGCGGCCTTGATCGGGTCGCTGAAGTCGGTGTCGAGCTTGGCCAGCAGCGGCAACGGCAGGGTCGAGATCAGGTAGTCGGCGCGCACCACCTGTTCGCGACCGCTGAGCTTGTCGTGATAAGTAACGGCTACGCCGTTTTCCAACTGGCGGATCTGCCGCACCTGGGCGCCCAGTTGCACCTGGCCCCGCACGCGCTGGTAGAAGGCATCCGTGATGCGGTCCATACCACCGACCGGTTGGAACATGGTGGCGGAGAACTCCGGGAATTCCGTGTGCAGTAACGCGCCCCACAGTTCCGGGTGCAGCAGTTGATCGAGTGATAACGGGCGACGACTGGCGGGCAACGCGCCGGGATGCGCAGGTGATTCCAGGTGCCCCGAACGGATCGTGCCCTCGAAGGCCAGCGCCTGTGGCAGGTCGCCATACACCTGCAGGAACGCCAGCAACCGCCTGCGTTCCTCAGCGCTCAATACATCATCGAGGGCATCACGCTGAACCGCCTTGGCCAGCAAGCCGGACACATGCCCACGCGCATCGTTGATGGCCTGGCCGACGGTGAATGCCGGCTTGCTCACATCCGGCCGCACCTGGGCGCCATGGCTGCTGTTGACCAGCACCTCCAGCGGTACGCCCAACTCGCTGCAATAGTCGAGAATGGTGCGATGCTGGCTGGGAATCCGCGCCGGCCCGGCGTTGAAGTAGTGCCCGTGTTCGAACGCTGCGGTTTGCGTGCGGCCGTCCTTGTAATCCACGCGATCGCCGTTGCGGATCGTCCAGGTGCGGCCGCCCACGCGGTCACGCGCCTCCAGCACTTGCACCTCGAACCCGGCGCGGGTCAACTCCAGTGCCGTCACCAGCCCCGCGATCCCGGCGCCCAACACCAGCACGCGGGTGCCCTGCCCCAGGCCATCCTTGAGTTTCAGCGGTTGCGGGCGCCGGTGTGAAGACGGCCCCAGGCCCAATGCCGCCAGTGCCTCCTTGACGGCCTTTTCGCCGCCTACCGCAGCAATGCTCGACAGCGCTTCACGTCGTGTCAGTCCCATGTTCGATGCTCCTTAATCCGGCAGGCCCGGTGGGTTGATCAACGACTGGTCGACGCGCTCGATATCCAGGCCCCAGCGTTGCAGCACCTGTTCGTATTGGCCACCGGCAATCGCGCCTTCCAGCGCGGTGTGAATCGGCTGGACCAGGCCGTTGTCCTTGCGCGTGGTCACCGCGATATCGGCTTTTAAAGGCCAGCCACCATTCACCGTGCCGACAAGCTTGATACCTCCAGTGATTGCCGCCGAATAGGCGTACACCGAGTTAGGCCCGAACAGCGCATCGCTACGCCCGGATTGCACCGCCAGTTGCGCGGCGGCCTGGTCGTCGAAGTACTGCAACAGCGCCGGCTTGAGCCCGGCCTTTTCATTGGCATCATTCCAGGCCAGCAGGACCTTTTCCTGGTTGGTGCCGGAGCCAACGATGATCTTCAGCCCGGAAATATCCTCGGCCTGCTTGATCGCGCTGATCTTGCTGGTGCTCTTCACATAGAACCCGAGCACGTCCTGGCGGTAAGTCGCGAAGTCGAAGCGCTTCTTGCGCGCCTCGGTCACCGTGACGTTGCTGATCACCGCGTCGTACTTGCCCGAGCTGACGCCCAGGGGCCAATCTTCCCAGCTGGTCTGCACCACGTTGAGTTGCAAGCCCAGGCTGTCGGCGACCAACTGCGCCGTATCGGCCTCGCTGCCGATGGTGGTCTTGTCGTCATTGGCCAGCAGCGCCAGCGGCGGCCCGGCCACACCGGACACGGCCACGGTGAACTTGCCCGGCTGGGCGAACTTGAAGCCCGGCGGGATCTGCGCGATGGCCGCTTCGTTACGCGGTACATGAATGCGCGGGCGGTCGGGGCTGAGGTCGACCTGTTGCACGGCGAATGCGCTTTGTGCGGTGCTGACGGCCAGCGTCAACAGGGCGATACGAGCGGTAGAGATAATCATGGGCAGTCACTCCTTGAACTAAAGCACCTTGCCGAGAAAGGCCACGGTACGGGGATGTCGGGGTTGGCGGAAAATCTGCTCGGGCGGGCCTTCTTCGATCAACTGGCCGTCGCAGAGGAACACCACGTGGTCGGCCACTTCACGGGCAAAGCCGATTTCGTGGGTGACGATCACCAGGGTCACACCCAGTTGGGTCAGGCCCTTGATCACGTCGAGCACTTCGCCCACCAACTCCGGATCGAGCGCCGAGGTGGGTTCATCGAACAGCAGCACTTTGGGGTCCAGCGCCAAGGCGCGGGCGATGGCCACGCGCTGTTGCTGGCCGCCGGAGAGCTGGCGCGGGTAGGCATCGACCTTGTCCGCCAGGCCGACCTTAGCCAGCAGCTCGGCTGCCTTGGTTGGGGCTTCGGCCTTGTTCCAGCGCTTGTGGGCCAGGGGCGCCTCAGCGACGTTCTCCCAGGCGGTCAGGTGCGGGAACAGGTTGAAGTTCTGGAACACGAAGCCCACGTCAATGCGACGCTTGAGAATCTCGCGCTCTTTGAGCTCGTAGAGCAGGTCACCCTTGCGGCGATAGCCGACGTATTCACCGTCGATGGTGATATGCCCGCTGTCGATCTTTTCCAGGTGGTTGATGGTGCGCAGCAAGGTGGACTTGCCCGAGCCGGATGGCCCGAGGATCACCGTGACCTTGCCGGGGTCGATGGTCAGGTCGATGTCTTGCAACACCTGCTGGTTGCCAAAGCGCTTGCCCACGCCCTGGATCTGGATGCGCCCGGCGCGTGCTTCAGCCATGGGTTTTCTCCTTCAACCAACCGCGTAGGCGTTGCAACGGCGTGGGCGGCAGCACCCGTGCGGTGCCGCGTGCAAAATGGCGCTCGACGTAGTACTGCGCGCTGGTCAGCACGGTGGTGATGATCAAGTACCAGACCGTCGCCACGATCAGCAGCGGGATCACCGCCTGGGTGCGGTTGTAGATGACCTGCACGGTGTAGAACAGCTCGGGCAAGGCCAGGACGTAGACAATCGAGGTGCCCTTGACCAGGCCGATGATTTCATTGAACCCCGACGGCAGGATCGAACGCAGCGCCTGGGGCAGGATGATCCGGAAGATGCGGCGCGAGGCCGGTAAACCCAGGGCCGCAGCGGCTTCATGCTGGCCGGCGTCGACACCGATCAGCCCGCCGCGAATGATCTCCGCCGCGTACGCCGCCTGCATCAGGCTCAAGCCCAACACCGCCACGGTGAACTGGCTAAGCACATCCACGGTGGACCACTCGGCGAACACCACCGAGGTGAACGGCACGCCGAGCACGATGTGGTCGTACAGGTAGGCAAAGTTGTAAAGGATGATCAGCACCAGCAACGCCGGCATCGAGCGGAAGAACCAGATGTAGCCCCAAGCCAATGCCGCCAGCAGCGGCGAGCCTGACAGTCGCGCCAACGCCAGCGCTGTGCCAAGAATGATGCTGAACACCGTACTCAGCAGCGTCAGCAACAGCGTCTGCCCGAGCCCACGCAGCACCGACGGCGAGAAAAACCACTGGCCGAACACACCCCACTCCCAGCGCGGGTTGGTGGCCAGGGAATGCACGATGGCCAGCAGCACCAGCGCCGCGAAGATCGACCCGGCCCAGCGCCAGGGATGCCGTGCGGGCACCACTTGCAGGGCCTTGATCGGCGTGGAGACACGGGCCTGGCGCACCGGGCTGGGCGAGTCAATCAGGTCATAGGATTTGGCGACGATGGGCATGGTGTGTTCCTCGGCCTCAGAAGGCATAGGTCAAGCGGGTGTAGTAGTACCCGCCGGTAAAACCGTAGGGCGAATAGACGCCATAGCTGCTGACCATGGTGCTGCTCGGCACCCCTTGTTTCTTGGGGTAGATGTCGAACAGGTTCTTGGCGCCGACAGCGATGTTCAGGTCTTTGGTGAGGTTGTAGCCAAGGTCGAGATCGGTGATCCACTTGGCGCTGTAGATGCGGTCCAGGTCGCGATTGGATGACGAGTTGACCTCCTTGTAGGAGCCGTAGCGGGTCAGCGCCAGGTTGAGATTGAAGCGGTCGATGCTCCAGTCGCCGCCCAGGATCAGCTTGGTGCTGGGCTGCACGCCGGTGATCAGGTTGCGCGCCTCACGGTTCATCAACTCGTAGGAGGTGCCGAGGATGTTGGTGGATTCCTTGTAGTTGAGGATCCGCGTCTGGTTCCAGTTGAACGCGGCGGTCCACTTCACCGCGCCGTACTGACCGAGGTCCTGGCTGTAGTTGCTGACCAGGTCCAGGCCTTTGGTGCGGGTGTCGGCGCCGTTGATGAAGTACTGGCCGCCGGAGGTGGAGTTGATGCCGTTGCCCTGCAACACCTGGGTGATCTCGGGGCCGAGCAAGGTGCCGGTAAGCGTGATGCGATCGCGCAGGTTGATCACGTAGGCATCGGCGGTGAAGCTCAGGCGATCAGTGGGCGTGAGGGTGAAACCGAGGCTGAAGTTGGTCGAGCGCTCCGGCTTCAACTCCTGGGCGCCGAGGGCCTGGGCGGCAGCTGAGCCCACAGGCAACACGCCGTAATTGATCGACTGATACACGCCGTCAACCACGCCATAGGTGGTGGAGCGCGCACTGAACAGGCTGTTGGCCAAAGACGGCGCGCGGAAGCCGTTGCTCACCGTGGCGCGCACGGCGAATTGCGGGGTGAAGTCATAGCGGGTGGTCAGCTTGCCGCTACGGGTGGCGCCGACGCCCTGGTTGTAGTGCTCGTAGCGGAACGCCGTGCCGACGTACCAGTCCGGCACCGGGTTGAAGCCCACATCGACATAACTGGCCAGGCTGTTGCGCGAGGCGCTGCTTTCCTCATCCGGCGAAATCCCGTTGGTGACTTGCGCCCCCGACGACGCGCAATTACCCGGCGCCACGCAGTAGCCGCCGTTGGCATACGACTCATAGTCACCGGCCTGCACCTCATAGGTGTCACGTCGGTGTTCGAAACCGACGCTCAGATCCAGCGGCTTTTGCAGGCCGATATCAAAGCCACGCTTGAAGTCGAGGTTGGTGGTCAGCTCGGTGGAAATCCAGGTGCCGGAGGTGAAGTGATTCGGCGTGGCCTCGCCCAGCGACGGGTTCTGGTTATGGGTGGTGCCCTGCTCCGCGTCGTTGCGCCCGTAGGTGGTGGACAGGTCCCAGTCCCACTCGCCTACCGTACCTTTACCGCCGAATGCCGCCTGGAAATCGTCCTCATCAATAAACCAGGTCGGGGTGTAACCGCCTGGATAACCGTTCGGCCCGGTGGTGATGGTGTTGGTGATGGTCGGCAGACGGAAGTTCTGGCCCTGCTCGGCCTTGCGGCGTGAATAGGTGGTGAAGGAGTACAGGCTGAAGCTGTCATCGATCGGCAGCTCGGCGTTGTAGCCCAGGGTCAGCAGGTTGGTCTTGGGTGTGCCGTAGCCACCATAAGTCGACCGCCCGGCTTGCTCGTAGGCTTGCGCGTAGGTGTAGCCGTTGGCGCTGGCCTTGTTGTCGTCGTTCTGGCTGCGGGCATCCAGGGCGAGCTGCACGATGCCGCCGTTGCCGATCTCGAAGCCTTTGTTGAGGCTTTGCTGCACGGTCTGTTTCTTGCCGTCATACCCCTGGCCGACGTTGGTCACCGAAGTGCCGCTGGTGTCGGCCTTGAGGATCACGTTGATCACCCCGGCGATGGCATCGGAACCGTATTGGGCGGCGGCGCCGTCGCGCAGGACTTCCACGTGGTCGATGGCACTGATGGGGATCAAATCCAGGTCAGCCGGGGCTGCGCCGGTGTTGATGCCGTTGATGTTCAGGGTGGCCGCGGTGTGACGGCGCTTGCCGTTGACCAGCACCAGCACTTCGGCGGCGCTCAGGCCCCGCAGGTTGGGGGCGCGGGCAATACCGCTGGCGTCCCAGCCGGTTTTTTCCGGCAGGGTCAGCGACGGGATCACTGCACTCAGGGCTTCCATGAGGCCGGGCTTGCCGGTGTTCTGCAATTGCTTGGCGCTGACCACGTCGATCGGCACCGGGCTGCTGGTGACGGTGCGCTGTTCGGCGCCACGGTTGCCGGTGACCACCACGGTGGACAGGGTGCTGTCGTCCTGGGCTTGGACGCTGTTGGCCAGGATAGCCAGGGCCAGTGCGGCTGACGGTTGTAGGGCTCGCTTCATAGGTATTCCTGCGTTTCCAAATCGCGAAGTCGGGCAGTCACGCGGGTGGGCGCGGTGCTCAGGTTTTTCTGGGGGGTTGGGGCGATTTGGGGCTAGGTGTGGGGCGAGGTTTGAATTGGCAACATGCGTTGAACTCCCTTCCAACGATTCTGCTGCGGGGGTGGCAGCGCAGAATCCGAATCTAGATTGGTACCATCCGAGGTCAGGGGTAGGCTGTTGAGTTCAAACATAACGGAATGGATTTTAAAAATATAATGCTATTTGGGCATAAGCTAATATTCTTGTATTTCATTATTTTTTGAATATTTTATTCGTATTGGTAATGTCTTTAGGCAGCTAGGTATGAGCCCATATCCGTTACCGCAGGAATGGATACCTGCCAATCGTCAGCTATAGACAGGCCAAGCTTCAACAATTTTGCCTCCCCGGACCCCAAGCAAATCCCCAAACTGCAACAACACAAACTCACTCTGCGTCGGCCGCAAAAACACTTGATCCTCCACCCTCAATCCCACCGCCGGCGACCCATTCACCATCTCCTGGTTGGAACTGCGCCCATACAACTCATTACTCTTGAGCCCCTGCGGTGACTCAAACTCCGCCATCCAATTGCCCCCATAAATAAAGTAAGTCCCCCGCTGATTCGGATCCCACCACGAAAACACCCGCGACCTCCCATCCAACGCAGGAATATTCACCAGCCCTGTGCTTTTCAAGACCGGCGTAGCAATAAACGCCGCCGGCACATGCTCACTGAGGGAAGGCAGATCGTAATGCGTCGGCTTGAGCAACGCGGTGCCCACCGACACTTCCGTACTCAGCTGTTCCTGCTCATGAATCCGATAACTCGGGCTCCCCGCCGTATTCAACGTGAGCCCATCGCGCCATAACCCGGCAAAGTACTGACGCGTAAAATCCACATACCCGGTATAGCGCTGCATCACCTGCTCAAACAACGCCTGGGGCGATCCAAGAATGCCCGGCACCCCCATGCCCACAAACGGGTCATAGCCCATGAACCCGGCAAATTCCAGATGCTGCGGATGGGCGCTGATCAGCGTCAGCATCTGCCCCAGCATCGCGTTATCACTGATGCCACCCCGATGCAGCCCCACATCCAACTCGATATTGACCCGTAACCGCACACTCAACCCCTGCGCCAACCTCAGGTATTGCTGCAACCGCTCAGGCGTATCCAACAGCCACTGCAATTGCCGCGACGGATCAAACGCGCCTTTGTGCGCCTGATAAAACAACTCCGCCGATCGCACCGGCAACGGCTTGCCCAACAGGATGTCCGCTTCGGGGAATACCTGGGCGTCATGATTCAGGAATGGCTGGTGAAACGACATCAACCGTTGTGTGCCGGCGCGTTTGGCGATGTAGGCCAGCAGACCCGGCGACGGCAGGGATTTCTCCACCAGCCGTAGGTATTTGCCGCCGCGCTTGACCGATTGCATCACCACATCAATGTTGTGATCCAGCCGATCCAGGTCGATCAGCATCACCGGCCGCATCGGCCCATGGGCCTTGAGTTCGGCGTTAAGGGTGCGAAAGTAATCGTTGTAAGGGCTGCCACGGTCACTCGGCCGCAGCAGCCAGGCTCCAGCGGCCAGCAAGGCGCCAGTGCCCAAAACAAAATGTCGACGCTTCATCGGGCCACTCCCAGGATGGATGACAGGTGTGCATTGAGGAATTTGCCACTGGGGTCCAGCTCGCGACGTACGCGGGTAAACTCGTCCCAACGCGGGTACAGCGGCTGCAACGTGCGCGCATTGAGGCTGTGCAACTTGCCCCAGTGCGGGCGGCCGGCGTACTTCCAGAAGATCGGCTCCACGGCGGCAAAAAAGTTGTGATGGTCCATGGCGTAGTGCTGGTGCACGGAGATCGAGCAACTGTCGCGGCCTTCGAACATGCTCAGAGGAATGTCGTCGGCCTTGACGTAGCGGTACTCGATGGGAAACCAGGTGCGCAGGTCCTTGTCATTGATCAGCTTGAGGATCTCGCGCAGGCAGGCCGGCCCATGCTCGGCGGGCACTGAATATTCCATTTCGTTGAAACGCACATTGCGCACGTTGGCATAGACTTCGAACGACTCAGCCACGCGGTCCTCGAAGCTGGCGAAAAACCGCAGGCTGTTGAGCAAGGTGCGGCGGGTGTCGGGGAAGTCGCTGGCGTATTTGTCGAGCTTTTCGATGAGGGTCACGAACTCATTGCCCCCCGCCTCCGCCGGGTCGATGGGTGGCGTTGCCGGGTCGCTGGTTTCGTTGAGGGCAATGGACAACGCGTAGTCGGAATGGGTGACCACCAGCATTTCCCAGTGCTGGTTTTCCCGGGTGTGCTTGTCGATGTCCTCCAGCAACTCTTCGGTCTTGGCGATCCACTGGCGTTCGCGCAGACGGTACGGCGTGCGGTTCTGCGAGCGGATTTGGGTGGCCACGCCCAACGCACCGAGGGACACCCGCGCGGCGTTGAATACCTCGGGATGGCGCTGGGCATCGCAGTCCAGCACCTCGCCCTGGGCCGTCACCAGTTGCAGCCCGGTGACGCAACCGGAGTAGGAGGTGAAGCCCACGCCGGTGCCGTGGGTCGAGGTGGCAATCGCCCCGGCCAGGGTCTGGTAATCGATATCCGCCATGTTCGGCAGCGCCTGGCCCACCGCCTTGAGCGCCGGGCCCATGCGCGACATCGGCGTGCCGGCGGCGAAGGTGGCTTGCAAGGTCGCGGGATCGTGATCGAGCAGGCCGTTGAAGTAACTCAGGGACAGCAGCGTGCCGTCGGTGGGCACCAACGCGCTGAAGGAATGGGCCGAACCCACCGGCCGCACCTGCCCCGGTGTCTGGCGAATTATCTGCACCAACTCGTCCAGGTCTTTCGGCGCCAGGCGGGCCAGCGGCAGACAGGTCTGCGCCCCCGACCAGTTGCGCCACGGAATCAGCCTCGGCGCGCGCGCCAACTGGGCCAGTACCGGGTTGCTGCTCAACGCCATGAAAGCCCCAACCAAGCCTGAACGTTGCAAGAGTTGCCGCCGTGAAAGCGCCATCCACCACCCCTTCTTATTGTTGGATTTGCACGCCGGCCATAAAGCCGATCAGCGCCACAAACTGTTCCTCGGAACACTGCATGCACATCCCCATCGGCGGCATGCCGTTGTAGCCGTTGATGCTGTGGTCCAGCAGCGTGTCGACACCCTGGGCGATACGCGGGCTCCACGCCGCGCGGTCAGCCGTCAGCGGTGCGCCGGACGCCGGGTTGACATGGCACAGCTTGCAACTGCTGTCGTAGACCTGGGCGAGCGCCGGGTCAGCGGGCATGGCCGTCGCCGCCGTGGCGCGTTCGGGGGAGTGTTTGGGAGTGTCGTCACAGGCCGTGAGCAGGCCGAGTAGCAGCAACAAAAAGGCGATGCGGGGCATGGCCACCCTCTCTTCTCAGGCTATGGAAAGCAGCTTCCACACTAAGGCAGCGACGCGGCGGCGTTGAGGGTTTTGGCGGACACAAAGGGGGCTGATGGGGACAGTTGAACGTGGGCGTTGGCCACCCACGTCCCGGCGATGCGCTTAGAACGCGATACCGACCTTGAAGCCGTATTCGTTGCGCTTGAGCTTGGTGTTGTCGGCCACTTCGGAATCGCCGTCGAGTTTGTACTCGGTGCGGGTGTAGTAGACGCCCGCGACCACCGGCAGATCGCCCTTCTGGTTCATCAGCAGGCTGACTTCGGCGTAGGGGTTGGTGCGGTCCTTGAGGTCCACGGTGTCGCTGCCGAAATCATCCACCTTGAGCTTGGTGCGGCCATCGATGGTGCGACGGGCGCCGGCTTCGACACGCAGGGTCATGTCATCGAACTGGTGGTTGTAGCCCAGGGCTGCCTTGGCGAACGGCGACTTGTTGGTGAGCTTCACGTCGAGGTCGTTGATCTCGGGCTCGTAGCGCGTCCAGCTGTAGCCACCGCCAACGATCACGTCGACAAAGTTGCGCGCATCCAGCGCGGCACGCCAGCCGAGGTCCAGGTCAGCCTGGCCTTCCTTGAGTTTGTTGTCGCTCTTTTCGCCGTACTTGGCTTCGATACCGGCCTGGTAGATAAAGCCGGATTCAGCGGTGAGCTTGTTGCCGAAGTTATAGAACAGGCCCGCTTCGGGCATGTGGCTCTTGTCGCTCTCGCTGCCGCCTTCGAATTTGAAATCGTTGTAGCTGCCCAGGATCCCGAAGGTGGAAATCGGGTCGGTGGACGGTGCGGCGAACACCGCGGCAGGCGCAGCGACCAGCGCCAGCAGCGAGGAACCTTTGAGGAATTTTCCGAATAGCTTGGACATCGTTTTACATCTCCTTGTCTGGTGAGCAAATTATTCAGGAACCGGTTCGAACCCCTGCTTGCGCGAAAGGTTCGAATTAATTTGCGTTGATTTGGAGGTAAAACGGTTCAGCGAAGGCTCTAACTCAACACTTCTATCAATTGGCCATCACCAAGCCATCAAGGACAGTGCGCAGCGCCGGCGTGACCGGCACGCGAAGCCCAAAGGTTTCAGTCAATACCTGCAACACCTCGTCGGCACTGGCGAGGGCGCGCTTTTCACTCGGCCGGTCCAGGTAGTGAATCGCATAATGGGCGTTGTTCAGGGTATGGCGCTTACCCGCAGCCAAGCGCGCGACCTTCAACTGGCCAACAAATACCGAGTCCGGATGGGTGGAGACATACCAGTTGCCGATTTCATAATCGATGGCTGCCTGCACCTGCAGATCGAACACATACAGCCCGCGCCACTCCTCGGCCACGTGCGCCCAGAGGGTGTAACTGCCCTGCCCATCGAAACTCAGTCGATAAGGCTCATGGGCCGTGGCCTGCACCGCCTCGGTGTCCAACAACAACGGACTGCTGGGCACCATGCCGCCAAAGCCGACATCGGTGATATAGCGCACGCCATCCAACGTCACCAGGCTCAAACGATGAGTCCGCGCAGTACGCGCATCCGGCGGCCCACCCATCACCACCCGCCCGGTGATGCCGCGCGCGTCAAAACCAAGCTCCTGCAATAACGCCAGGAACATCTGGTTCAACTCGTAGCAATACCCGCCCCGCCCTTCCAACAGCACTTTTTGCTCGACGCTCGGCAGGTCGATGGGCACTGGCAGGCGCATCAGACTCGCCAAACTCTCGAAAGCAAAGGTGCACACATGGCGCAATTGCAGGTCCTGCAGGGTTTGCAGGGTAGGCGCTGGCGGCGAGTCGTATCCCAGGCGTTGCAGATAGAGGCGGCTATGGGTCAACAGTGACATGGCGCAATCCTTGGGCACGGGATAGAGGCGACACTATGCCGCGCCGATGTGCAGATTGTCATTTTGAATGAACCTTTTTGAACGCTGCCCTATCCATCTATAACAACACAGGGAGGCAACATGAGTACCGCGAAAATCTACACCATCAATTATCAGCTGCACGGCAAACCGAAATCCTTTGTGGTGCGCGCCGAAGTGATGAACAACGCCGAGGCCTGGCACTGGGCGGCAGTGGATGCCGATATCGCCCATGTGAGCCGCGTGGGGCGGGTTGGGCACGAGCAAGTGAAGAAGACGACCCGACCGTGGGCGGAGAAGTTTGGGATTACGGAGGTGACGTGGGTGGCGCCGAAGTGAGGGGGGAAAGCCCCGCTGGGTGAGGCGGGGCTTTCTGGGCTGTAGCGGCCATCTGTACAGGCGATGCATAAATCCGCAGGCTAATTGCCCCGCCCGCCTCCAAACGACCACTCGTCACCGGCTGTAGTGGAAATCACCACCATGACATCCTCCGCGTTCAGTCCCGTCGCCCGCCCCAATTTTTCAACCAGATCACGGTAAAAACGCTGCTTGGTCTCAACACTTCGAGGCCGGCCTGCGGTGATCGCGATCAGCACAAAGTCATGGCTGCGCGGCCCGCCCAAGTAATGGGGATCGAATATCAGCTCGCCAACCTCATGTTGGTGAATAGCCTGGAAGCGATCAGTCTTCGGCACTTCGAAGCTCTCGACCAAGGCGTCGTGCAATCCTTCGGACAACGCGTGTAAATACTCGACCGACTTCCCACGGTGCAGTGAAATTCGTGCAAACGGCATCAACGGTTACTCCTGACGTTTTGGAAGGCTGGCCTGTAGTTCACTGAGCACATTCAGCGCCGAGGCGGCTGTTGGCCAACCTGAATAAAACGCCAGATGGGTGATGACCTCGGCCAGTTCGTCAACACTCAAGCCGTTATCCAGTGCACGTTTTAAATGAAAAGGCAGCTGCTCCAGACGGTACATCGCCACCAGCGCGGCCACGGTCGCCAGACTGCGCTCACGGGGATTCAATTGCGTACGCGTCCACATGTCACCAAACAATACGTTGTCAGTCAGCTCGGCAAATTTTTGCGGGTAGCTGCTCTGGTGTTCTCGCCCCGTGATCATCGTTTTTCCCCCTGAAGTCCCAATTGACGAGGAAAAACTATCAACTCGCGATAGTCCCGAATATCAGATTTAATAGCAGCCATCATCCCGAATTAGTGGACCATTGAATGCGCCGCCCAACCTTCGATCTCGACGTATTGCGTACCTTCGTCACCGGCGTGGAGTTCAACAGTTTTGCCAGAGCGGCGGATCGTCTCGGTCGTTCGACGTCTGCCGTCAGCGCCCAATTGAAGAAACTCGAAGAGCAGGTCGGTACGCCGATCCTGGCCAAGTCAGGCCGCGGGCTGGCCTTGACCCCCATGGGAGAAACACTGCTCAGTCATGCCCGCCGGTTGCTGGAGCTGAACGACGGCATTTTTCAGACCCTACACGAAGGCCAAACCGCCGGGACCCTACGCCTTGGGCTTCAAGAAGACTTTGGTGAGCATTTCCTGAGCGATATCCTGCGACGCTTCGTCCA
Organism: Pseudomonas sp. NS1(2017); assembly: GCF_002269425.1. NCBI lineage: Bacteria > Pseudomonadati > Pseudomonadota > Gammaproteobacteria > Pseudomonadales > Pseudomonadaceae > Pseudomonas > Pseudomonas sp. NS1(2017). Next base: position 3,716,789 of record NZ_CP022960.1, on the reverse strand, counting down.
AACTTACCCGAGGGTCAATCTCGAAGTCAGGATCGCCCGCAACGCCGAACTACTGGCGCTGGTCGAACGCTCCAATCTGGACCTCGCCCTGACCTGGGACACCGGGCACACGTCGCCCTATGCCACACATCTGGGCGAAACACAGATGCACTGGATCGGCGCCCGCGATACACCATTGCTGACGGCCTTTGACGACTCACCGTTGCCATTGATCCTGTTCGACGCGCCTTGCCTATTACGCAGCGCCGCCACCCAGGCGCTGGATGCCGCGCACATTCCATGGCGAATTGCCCTGACCAGCCCCAGCGTCGGCGGTATCTGGGCAGCCGTCACCGCCGGACTGGGCCTGACGCTGCGAACCCGCATTGGGCTGCCGAGCCACTTGACCGTTGTGTCGGGCTTGCCCCCCGTGCCGAGCCTTGGCTATGTGCTTCACTGCGATAACGACAACCCGAGTCCCGCCACCCAACAATTGGTCGCATTAATCAAAACGAGCCTGCAAGAGCAGGCGTTTCGATTCACGCTTACGAAATAATTCTGGGCTGCACTCGTCGGCGTCGACGCACAAATTACCGCGCCACGTTTGGCGCAGCGCCTGCTGGGAGACTGGCATGAAGAGCATGAAGATATTGTTTTTGAGTTTGGGGTAATCAGGGAAAACTGCGCGACGTTCGCGCGATTGCGGAAGCCGCACAGAAAAATTTCGAGTACCTGATCAGATGGGGCAACCTGGAAGAGTTCCAGTGCAAGTGCGCTTGTGCGTTAGCGCGTATTGGATCTGGCGATTCGAAGGTAGCGCTGGAGCTCATGGCACAGCAGTCCAACCCAGGCCTTAGCAAGTAGGCTGAGGAGGGTCTGAAGCATTGGCGTATGTCGGTCAAAAAGCGGGTTAGTGGGACGAGTTTTTCTTTCTAAATGACCGCTTTCGGCCAGAGGCGGACTGAGGAGCGGTAAATAAAACTGTCCCCTTATCGTTGATAACTGTCCCATCATGCTGCGTACTCTCCCGCTGGCCGATGGAGTGATTTTGTCGAAGATCAGTCGATGGCGCTACTCAGGGAATCAGTTAACCTTGGGAGCGTTTCCCCGCCCAATCAGCAGCGAGCGCTCAATCATTTCAACGGTGATGTATGGGACAAACCCCAGCCTTTCACCCTTTTTAAAGCTTTTTTTGTAATCCTCTAACTGATCGACATCTTGCGCAATTGCTAGCGCAGCTAGATGCCTGAGTGGCATTGCTCCTTTGGCATCTGTAGGTAAAGACCTGTAGAGCGCCAGGCCCGCATCTATATCTTGACTCTGAGCCCAAGATAATGCCCTGTCAGATAGCTCGACTACATCGTCAGCGCCAATGGTCTCTAACTTCTGGGGCGTTTCGTTGCTTACGATGACAGGTGAAAAATATTTTCCCTCCCCAAAGATGAACGCGACAGCATCCGAAAACGCTGTCGAGGAGATGGAGGGCATGAACGAAACTCTAAAATGATCCGAGCGCGTCCCTATAGTCGGAATGATCTGGACTTGGATCTCGCCCAAACACTTTATGCAAAAGCGGTCACCTACCTCATCCTTTCCACAGGCCCAACCTTGTGCTTGCAAAATCGCACATGCCTCTTTCTCTGTCATAGTTCTGCTCTCGATATCACCTATCGGATGATACTGGTTTCTTAGGCTTTCAAGGGGGCGCTTTCTAGCCAACCTGCTTTAGCTGGTCGCGCACTATAGACCGACAGGAGACCTACTTTTTCAAGAGAATCAGCCGTTAGCTGCCTCTCGTCGGGGGCAGCAATCAACCACAAGAGAACCTTCAACCTCGATATAGCCACCCTCCGACGTAAAGGATTCGAGCGCTCAGCTTGCGTCATGCTCAGTTGTCGATGCTCGAAGGTACGCGTGTACGAAGAATCCAGGCTCCACGTACCATTTCTGGTGCTCCGTAACTGATAAATAGTGAGGTGCTCAGGCCACCCGCACTGATAGCCTTATGCTATTATCACTCGATTACTCATGTACCACTCAGGGATTAGATACGGTGCACTACCTCAATGACAGCGCAGCAATATTTAAGTCAATTGCCGATAAAATGCCGCCGGACGGAATTAGTGACAAGACAGATATACGAGCGTTTTTCGATGAATTGCTTAAACTAACTAAAGGGTTGGTGATTGTTGATTTCCTTGACACTGCCAGTTGGGATGTCATTGAGAAGTACGCGCTTTCGGATGATGGGCTGTTGGATCTTACTTGGCATGACTATCGCGAGAAACAAGAACGGCCCGAAGAGAAGGAACTCCGTGAGTTTATCTTTCCTGGAGACAGACATGCGTTGGCGCTTTATGTCGATTCTATAATACCTATCGCAGGCACTCACGGTGCTATATTTTTGATAAATTCCTATTCGAAGACAGAAAAAGAAATCAGAGCTTTGTACTCAAAGAATGTTGATAACTTTCATTATGAAGATGCGAGCTTCTTTGAAAAAAGGGTTTTGCGGCGGACGTCGGGGCTCTTGGAATTTATCGACTTCCACTGTACGCCGATCTATTCACTTGCCTTAATCCCTAAAAGAACAGGAATTAAGTCTCATGATTCAAGGCTTATTTTATACGGGTTCAACTGCGAGCAGAGTTTGGCCAGATTGGAGAAAGTTTCAAGTGCTTTACAGGCTCTGGGCTTGCGAGACAGGGACGAAATATCTGCGAGCGTCGTCACGGCGCGTCGGGTTTTCGAGTTCGTACTTAAGGTGGAATGCTGCTATGCCGAGCTTGAGGTTACTAAGAGTTATTCAGGGATGCTCTTGGGGGACTTGATGACTGTTGTGAAGCGCGGGAAGGACGATAAGGTTCGAGTAGAGCTTGGGCGAATAGCAGAGCTAGCAAACAACTTTGCCCACGATACTGGAAAGCCCGTCAGTAAAGATACCGCCGTTGAGGTCGTTGGCTTGATAACCAATTACGTGCGCACGCTTTACACTACAATCAAAAAATAGGTAATCACTCGCACTCAGTTAAACCTAATAAGTTAAGGATTTGTACAGCAAGGCATTACCACGCATTGTTCCTCGGAACTTAACGGTAATAGGCTGCGGACGCTCAACGAACCACCCGCGTCAAAAAGGTCACAGGGAATGAGATCACTAGAAAACAATGCGCCACTGCTCACGCATATTCCGCTGACCGCCATCGGCGTCGGGCTAGGCTTTGCCGTTGCCCTTTACACAACCGGCAAAGGCCCCTTCTTCCTAGAGAACTTTGCATTCTCCTGGTTACCGCAAGCGGCGGTGCTTTGCATGGCGTTGCTGTGCAAGGCGTCAAGAGATTCTTTGGGGGGAATGGCTACTGCCATGGGGCTGTATTTGTTCCTTTTCCATCTCTGGGTCACAGATTCCATGGGTTGGCTTTTCTATCTGTTCAGCTTTCCCGGCATCCTCATCGGGGCACTGCTTGGCGTTGTTTTCAGTCCCGCGCGGAAGTTGCTCAAGGCGCCGGCAGCGTTTGCGTGGGTGGTGCTCGGCATAGTGGGTAATCTGGCGGTTCTGGCTATCACGGTCACATAAGACTCCTGGCCCCCGAATTGCCGACTTTGGCCGGAAGTTGCCAAAGTCAGCTGTTGCTCAATGCCAAAGACCTCGACTCAATCCTTCCCGTATCTTCACAACGTTTCCAACTCAAGGCTTCAAGTCGCCCAACGGGTCATAAGGCGGCTTTTTTTCATCCTTGTCTTTCTTCTCCTTATCCAACGGCGCAATCGCCGGTCCGATAGGGTCCACCTGCGGATCCGCCACATCCGGCGAATCCGGGTCAAACCCCAACTCATCCTTGCCACTGGAATGCTCGCCCGAAGCCGGGCCTTTGGGTGTGTTACTCACGGCGTTCTCCTCGTTCAGAGTGGACGGGCCTTGTCATGCAGGTTTTCCAGGTCTTCCTCGACGCGTTCCACGTCGTCGGCCTGACGCTCCGCTGGGTCGTTGGGGCGCAACGCATCGTTGTCGCGCTCTTCTTCTCCGGGTGTGCGGTCAGGGTTTGGGGTGCCGGGGGGCGGCTGGTTGTAGTCGGACATGATGGTTCACCTCAAGGGGTCTACACAGGTTTAGAGAAACCGCCGTGCGCCATCGTTCAACTTGTTTGCCCAGGCGTGAGATGATGCGCGCCCCTTCTGGAGATATGAACCGGATGTTCGAGCTCAAACCCTGCGACCCTGTCACCTTCCGCCAGCAAACCCGGCGCAGCACCTTGATGGTGGCGGTGCTGTTCCTGGCCTTGGCGATGTTGCTGTCGAGCCTGGCGGTGATGCTGTTTGGCGAGCCTGGCGGGGATAATTTCCGCTTTAATGTCGGCGGGGTGTTCGCCGGGGTGCTGATTACGGTGGCGCTGGTGCGCGGTCCGTTCTGGAGCCAGCCGTGGCTGGCGGCGGCGGTGTATGGCTGGCAGCTCAAGCGCAACCTGATGAGCGTGACCAATGTGATGCACAAGGTCACCGAGCGGGTGCAGGCCAATGACCCGACGGCGGTCAAGGTGCTGCGCTTTTATCATTTGGGCCTGACGCAGATGCATGAGCTGGACGCCAACTCCAGCGCCCAGGTGCAACTGGTCGCTGAGGTCGAGGCGCATAAGGCCAAGATGCAGGCGCTGGGGATCGATCCCGAGCAGACCCGGTTCGACCCCGCCTGGCTGGACGCGTTTAAAAGCGCTTAGGCCAGCACGCCGATGCGTTGCGCGTCGGGCCAGAACAGTGCGGCCTGGCCGCAAGGCTGGCCGGCGTCGTCGAGCAGGGTCCACACCACCCCGGCGTGGATCATGAAGGGCTGATCAAAGGCATCTACGCGCCAGCCGCTGTAACCGTCGGCGATACCATTGGCGGTAACTTGCTCCAGCAGTACCTGGCGCGCGGCGCGGTCGAGTTCCGAGGCGCTGAAGCGTGAGGGCATGCCGATGAAGCGCTCGCGCGGGTATTTGAAGCACTGCAACGCGCAGTCGTTCACGTAGGTAAAGCGCGGGTCTGCGGCGCCGTCATGGGCGAGCAGGCTGTAGGGCGCGTCGCGGTGCAGCCAGGCCAGGCGCTGTTGCGGGCCGAGGTGGTCGGGGGCCGGCAGTCCCTGGCCGGTCCAGTGTCGATACGCCTTGTCCAGCACGCCTACGAAGTCTTCTTGATGGGACACGCACACCCTCACATCGTCAGTTGGAAATCTTTGCCCGCCAGCAGAACACCGCGCTGACGGCAATGGCCGCACCGGCCAGGCCAAACACCCAGGGCGCCGAGGCGATCGGCAGCAGCAAGCCGGCGAGCAAGGGCCCGAGGCCAGCGCCGATATCGCGCCACACGGCGTTCGAGGCCAGCGCCGACACGCGCATGGAACCGGGGTTGCGCTCGGCGACCAATGTCGTCACCAGCGGCAGTTGCAGCGCACGCAACACCAGCACCGCCGCCGCGCCGACAATCACCCAGTAGCTGCCGAATGCGGTCAGGGCCAGGGCACTTAGGAACGAAAACAGCAACAGCATCGAGGTCGCGCCAAACCGCTGGGCCGCGCGACCGCCCAGGGGGCTCAGGAGCATTTCCGAGACGTACCGCAGCGCCATCAGGCCACCGGCGATCAGCACCGCATCGCCGCCCAGCAGCTTCTGCGCCTGGATCGACAGCCCGAAGATAAACAGGCCGTCCAGCGCCACCCCTTCGATAAACGACCACATTGCCACGCTGTCCGGCCACTTGAAGCGGCGCCCCGGCGTGCTGTGCAAATCATGCCCGACCGTAGGCAAGCCGCGCGCCATCCACAAGCCCACCAGGCAGCAACCAGCCAGAATCAGAAAGATCGGACGCGGCCCGGCCATCAATGTCAGCCAGCCGCCCAGGGGCAACGCCAGCATCGGCCCCAGGGCGATCAGCGCTCGGGAGCGCCCGGCCCGGCGTGCGGCGCCGGCAGGTTCCGAGGTGGCCAGCACTTGGGTCGAGAGGTTCAACGCAGCAAAACACAGGCCCCACACCAGGCGCAGGCAGAGCAAGGCGGCGAAGCCGGACAGCAGCGAGTTGCCCACGGCGCACAGGGTAGCGGCGCCGGCGGCGATCATGCAGGTCAGGCGGTCGCCGTTACGCGCGTAGAAATTCAGCACATGGCGGTAGCCGAAGATCCGCACCAGGCGGTTGGCCGCCAGCAGCACACCGGCTTGGGCCAGGGTGATGCCGAAGGCCTGGGATTCCATCGGCAGCAGCAGGTAGAGCAACACGTCGCTGGGCAGGCATAACGCCAGGGTCAGCGCGGCGCGGCGGGAGTGGGTATCAGCGGTGCGGAGGGCCAGGCTGGACATAAATCTGGAAACATCCCGAAATACTTAGGTCGCCACGGTAGCGTTAATCAGCCCTTTTTCCCATAGGGAAACAACCGCAGACCACTGGCCATGGCCCCGACCAAGGCAAATCCGCAGCCCAGCCAAAGCGCATATTGCGGCCCGCTGCCCAGGGACAGGTGGAAACACAAGGCAACCAACGATGCGCCCAGCGTCTGCCCCAACAACCGCGAAATCGCCACGATGCCACTGGCCCCGCCGCTGCGGGCCAACGGCGCACTGGTCATCAAGGCCTTGAGGTTGGGCGACTGGAAGAAGCCGAAGCCCGCGCCACACAGCGCCATGCGCCAGCCGATATCAAACGCCGACGCGCCACTGCCCAGGGTCGCGAGCGCGGCCATGCCCACACTGAGCATCAACAGGCCGATGCCGCACAGCACGCCCAGGTTCACCCGGTCGGCCAGGCGCCCCGCCACCAGCGCCATCACCGCCACAACAGCGGGCCAGGGTGTCATCAGGAAACCGGTTTCCACCTGACTATGCCCCAGCACCGCCTGCAACAGGAACGGCAGCGACACAAAGGCCAGGCCCTGGGCGCTGAACGCGCAAATCGCAGTGAGGGAAGACAAGGCAAACACCGGGCGCTTGAACAGGTCCAGCGCCAGCATCGGCGCCGGGTGCCCGGCCTGGCGCCGCAGCAGCAATGCGCCGCACACCAGTGCCACGACGATCAGGCCCAAGGTCAACGCGCCCTGGGCGCCGTGCACCGCCGTGCCCAGGCCCAGCACCAACAAGGCAAACAGTCCCGCGCACAACAACGCGGCAAGACGATCGAAGGCATGCCCGGTCATCGGCAGGGTCGGCAATGAGCGCAGGCCCAACGCCAGCGCCAGCAAACCCAAGGGCACGTTGATCAGGTACAGCCAGTGCCAGGTCGCCACCGACAGAATCGCCGATGCAGCGGTCGGCCCCAGGGTAAACGCCAACCCCACCACCAGCGAGTTGTAACCCAGCCCCCGACCCAGCATTTTTGACGGGTAGATATGCCGCAGCAGCGCCGTGTTCACGCTCATGATCGCCGCCGCGCCCAGCCCCTGCACCACCCGCGCCGCCGTCAGGGTCACCAGCGAGCCGGCCAACCCGCAAAACAGTGACGAGACAATGAACAGCAGCAATCCGCCGAGGTACACCCGGCGATGCCCCAACACATCACTGAGGGACGCAAACGGCAACACCGTGGCGATGATCGCCAACTGGTAGGCATTCACCACCCAGATCACCGAGGCGGAATCGGTGCCAATCCCCTCGGCCAGGGTCGGCAACGCCGTGTTGACGATGGCCGTGTCCAGGGTCGCCATGCCGATCCCCAGAGAGATCGCCATCACGGCCGGCAGGCGTTTATTGAGGGGCAACCCATCGGCAACAGAAGACATGGACAATCCGCGCAGGTGACAAAGGCGTTTAGATTAAGGGCTGCGGCGAATTTTTTCAGTGCTGGATTGGCTGGCTGTCAGCATTTTCATGTTCGCCAGTGCCCGGTCTTGGCCATCACCTCCACCGCCTCGGCAAACCCGGCCTGGGGTGTGCTGTTCAAGGTGACCAGGCCCACACAGCGGCTCGGTTTCAATGCCGCGGCACGCACGGCCACTCGCCCGCCCGCCTCCACACCCGCCAAAACCGCCTCGGGGATATGCAGCGCGTTCATCAGTTCCAGCACATCCTGGCCCTGCGCCGCCTCGTCCTGCCCGCGCAGGTAGGGGACGATCACCCGGAAACCTTGGGCCGCCAACGGTCCGCTGACCGCTGCAAACGCGTTCACATCCGCCGCCAGCAAGATAATCGCCCGGCCCTCCTCCGGCCCGAAGGCTTCATAACGGATCTCGCCGTCATCAGTACTCACCTGCTGCACTGCCAATGCCGGTGCGGCCATCACCACCGCCGCCAACAACAAAAAACCTCGACGATCAAACATGACGGACTCCCACTATTAATTCACTGCCCAGCCAACCGGCCAGGTATTCCCCTGCCTGCATCACGCCCGCTTCTTCCCCCAGGCGCTGCACCAGGAACTCACACAGCCCGGCGAAGCTGCCGTCGGCCTGTAGCTGTTGCACGGCCAGTAATTCCAGCGCATCTACCTGGCGCAGCCGCGACGTGAACTGCCGCCGCCATACCAGCAGGCCGCCCGCCTGTTCCAGCATCACTGCTTCCGGCGTGGGCGCTTCCTGCCACAGCGCCGACCAGATGGCCTCGGCATTGGTGGTCAGGGCGTGGCAGCGCAACGACGGCGTCAACTGCAACACGGCCGTGTCCCAATCCAGCTCGGCCAAGGCCTCCAGGGCCAACGGTTGTGCATCGGCGGCGACAAAGGCTTCATTCAGGGCCGACTCGATCCAGGCCAGTTCATGCACATCCGGGTTGCGCGGGAACACCTCCTTCAAGGTGGCGTAGAAGCCCTCCGGATACGCGTCCAGCGTCCAGGCGTGAGGCGGATGGCGGTCGATATGGGTGATGCTTGCGGCCAGGAAGGCTTCCTCCCCGACCCACCGGCGCAGGTTGGGAAACGCCTGTTCCAGGCAACCCACCAACTGCGCACGGTAGTTGTTCTGGTACACCGCCAGGCCGGCGTGATGATTGCCCAGCGCCTGCGCGGATTCATCCGACGCACTCACCAACCAGCTGCGAAAGGTCTGTTGTAGCTGTGCCAGGTTCATCGCTGCGCTCCCAACGTCCGGGCCATGGCCAATTCCTGGAGCAGCTCGGCAAGCGGCGGGATTTCATCGTCGCGCTCGATCATGGTCGCCACCGGCCCCAGCCGGGTCATGGCCTGGGCGTACAGCTCCCAGACGCCGGTGCACACCGGGCTGTCATGGCTGTCGATCAAAATGTCGCGGCCCTGGCTGTGGCCGGCCAGGTGCACCTGGCGCACACGTTCGGCAGGAATACCCTTGAGAAACGCCAGGGCGTCGAAACCGTGGTTGCTGGCACTGACGAACACGTTGTTGACGTCCAGCAGCAATTCGCAGCCGGTGCGCTGGGCCATGGCCGCGATAAATTCCCACTCGGCCATGGAGGCGCCTTCAAACGCCAGGTAGCTCGATGGGTTCTCGAACAACATCGTGCGGCCCAATGCGTCCTGGGCTTGCTGGATGTTGGCGCAGACTCGGTCCAGGGCTTCGTCGGTGTAGGGCACTGGCAACAAGTCATGGGAATTGAATCCCCCGCTGCGCGACCAGCTCAAGTGGTCGGACACAAACAGCGGTTCAACTTCGTCTACCAGCGACTTCAGGCGCTTCAAGTAATCCCCGTCCAGCCCTTCGGCGGTGCCGATGGACATGGACACGCCGTGCAGCGCCACCGGGTAGCGCTCGCGCACCTGGCGCAGGATATGCCGGGGCTGGCCGCCCGCGACCATGAAGTTTTCGGAGATCACTTCGACGAAATCCACGGGCACCGAGGTCTCCAGGAAGTCGCAGTAATGCTCCTTGCGCAGGCCCAGGCCGTAGCCTGAAAAGTGCGGGTTGGATGTCGACATGGCGGATCTCCGCAAAGAATAAGTGGCGAGCCCACGAGGGGCCCGCCGGGTGGATTACTTCGGTTCAGTCAGGGTGCCGCCGGCCTTCAGGCACTCGGACGGAGTCTTGACGATCACGCCTTCGCCCTTGCAGCTGTTGAGGCCTTTGCAGTCGTTCTTGGCGGTGGCGCACAGGCTGGTGCCTTTGCAGGTGTTGACGCCGTAGCAACGGCCGGGTTTTTCCTGCTGGTCGGCGGCGCTGGCAGCGGTGGCGAACGAAGCGGAGGCCATGGCGATCAGGGCAGCAGCGGCAGCGAGGCTCAGGCGGGATTTGAGTGCAGTGTTCATGGGTATTTCTCCGGGGTTGGGGTGAATTACTTGATAACGGAAGCAGCGTCTTCGATGACCTTCGCCACAGCCTCAGGCTGGGAGATGTACACCGAGTGGCTGGCCTTGATTTCAGTGACCTTGGAACCGGCGCGCTTGTACATCCAGCGTTGCAGGTCCGGGCTCAGGGCACGGTCTTCGGTGGACACCACCGCGTAGGTCGGTTTCTTGTGCCAGGCCGCGGCCCACACAGTGCCGCCGAACAAGGCGGTGGTCGCCGGCACTTGGGAGGCGGCCATGAAGTCAGTGCGGTTGGTGGTCAGGTCAGCGGCAAAGTCGGCGTTGAATTTGGCGCGATCGAAGAACAGATGACCGTCGCGGCTGGCCTTGATGTCATCGCTGGGCGACGGCATCGAGCCGATCAACTGGGCCATGTTCTCGCCCACTTCCGGCTGCAGCGCCGAGACGTAGACCAGCGACTTGACCTTGTCGCGGTCGCCGGCAATCGAGATCACCCCGCCACCGGAGCTGTGACCCACCAGCACCACCGGGCCGACTTGCTGCTCCAGTACTTCGCGGGCCTCGGCCACATCGGCGGCCAGGCTTTCGTGGCCCTGATGCACCACGGTGACCTTGTAGCCCTTGTGAATCAGGATGTCGTGCACCACACGCCAGCCGGAACCGTCGACAAACGAACCGGGCACGATCACCACGCTTTTACCGGTGCCGGGTTGCGGGGCATCGGCCGCCTGGGCCAGCATCGGAACCGTCAGGGCCATAGCAATGGCCAGGGAAGAAAGCATACGCATTGGAAATCTCCATCAAAGTTATGAACGTTTGCCTGAGATCAGGCGGTCCAGCGACCAGGCTCCACCGCCGTACGCCAGCAGTGGCAACAACAAGCCCGCCCAGGTCAGGTGCACCGGCCAGGCGGCGGGGTACACAAACACCTCGATCACCAAAGTCATGCCCAGCAGCGCGGCGGCGGCCGGACGGGTCAGCAGGCCGAGCACCAGCAACAGCGGGAACAGGTGCTCGGCGTACGTTGCCAGGTGCGCGGCCCAGTCCGGCGGGATCAGCGGCAAGGCGTATTCCGAACGGAACAGCGTGTAGGTCGACGGCTTGAGTTCAAGAAACCCCGTGACCTTGGTGCGCCCCGACAGGAAGAACACCGCCGCAATCGCCACCCGCGCCACCAGCAACAGCAGCGCTTCGGGGAGCAGGCGCTGGATCACGGCTGCTCCGTCAGGCTGCCGAAGCCTTTAGGGGTCTTGATCTGGGTGCAGGTGCCTTTGTCCACCAGCACCCAGGCGTTGCCCTGGTAGTCGGTGGTGGAGGTGGCGGCGCACGAAGTGCCAGCGCCTGCGGCGCAATCGTTGGCACCGGCCAGGGCCACGCCGAAGCATTTTTCCTGGGGCTTGGGTTCATCGGCATGGGCCACGGCCGCGAAGGCGCTGAGGGACAGGGCGAGGGTTGCCGCGAGGGCTGCGTAAGGACGCTTCATGGGGTGAGTCTCCTGGCTTGACTGAGTGTGGCCAGGGCGCCTTGGGGTCGGTGACCGCCTGCGCCAGCTGGTGTGCAGAGTTAAAGCCAGGCGTGTATCCGGTCTGTGTCGCGAACGCGATAGAACGTCATGCGGGTGTATCAGGATGGTGCGGGGATACAGTTCGATACACAGTCAATAAAACAATGCCAAAACCCCGGCGGTTTATTCGGCATCCCGAACGACACAATTAGAAATATTCGTGTTTCCGAACGAAGGCGATTTCGCGTCGCCGATGACCGCAAAAATCACCATAAATTTCATATGGTTGTTGTCATGTTTGTTACATGCCAACTGGCATACATTCTGCTTTATCCATGTTTCTGGTAATAAAATGTTTCAGCTCTGAGACAGTCTCATCCCCTGAAGCATGGCCGGCGATCCACCTATAAAAACCACCACGCCCCAAAGGAGGGCGGCCTTCCGACCTTTTGATCGACATCAACTTTCCAAGACTGCTGCTGCACATCTGCACCCCAAAAAGGGCGAACGGCCTGATCGCCGAAAACAAGCCCGACTATAAAAAGGACGATTTGATGAGCTCGAGCAAGAACCACGCAGTGTCCTTCCTGGACGCAGACCACCCCGCGCCGGCCACCCCGGACAGCACCATTGGCTTCGGTCCCTTTCTACTCCTGGCAAGACAGCACGTATTGCTGCGCAACGGCGAGCCGGTGACCCTCGGCAGCCGTGCGCTCTACCTGTTGATTGCCCTGGTGACCCGTGCCGGCGAATTGCTGGAGAAGTCCGAACTGATCTCCTTCGCCTGGCCCAAGGTGGTGGTGGAGGAATGCAACCTGCGCGCGCAGATCGTCGCGTTGCGCCGGGCCCTGGGCGACGATGGCAACTTCAGCTACATCGTCACCGTGCCGGGCCGAGGTTATCGCTTTGTCGCGCCGGTCACGGTGCAGGCTGCCGGTGAAGACCACCTGCCGGTGCCTTATGTGCGAGTGGATGAGCCCAATCTGCCGACGTCGACGGCTGAGGTGATCGGCCGCGACGCCTTGATCGCCAACCTGGCCGACCAGGTCATGAGCCAGCGTTTCGTCACCCTCACCGGCCCCGGCGGCATTGGCAAGACCACCGTGGCCATGGCCGTGGCGCAGCGCCTGGCCGGTGAACTCAACCTGGGCAGTTGCTTTGTCGACCTGGCACCCGCCACCAGTGGGCAATGGGTGGCCGGCATGCTCGCCAGCGCCCTGGGCATCCAGACGGTCAGCGAAAACCCGCTGCAGGGCGTGGCCGCCAGCCTGGCCCACCGGCGCTTGCTGCTGGTGCTGGACAACTGCGAGCACGTGCTGCCGGCCACCGCCGACGCCGTGGAAACCCTGCTGCGCAGCGCGCCCCAATGCCATGTACTGACCACCAGCCGCGAACCCCTGCGCGCCGACGGTGAGCGGGTGCACGACCTGGCGCCGTTGCAAGTGCCCGACGCGCACGTCAGCCTCAGCGCCCACGAAGCCCTGACCTGGTCCGGCGTGCGGCTGTTTGTGGAGCGGGTGCGCGCCCTCGATCCCGACTTTGTATTCCGTGATGTCGATGTCGCGGCGGCCTGTGCAATCTGCCGCAAGCTCGACAGCAACGCCCTGGCCATCGAAATCGCCGCCGCCCGGGTGCGCACCTTTGGCATCCAGGACCTGGTGGGCCTGCTCGACGGCAGTTTCCGCCTGCAGATGACCGGTCGACGCACCGCCCTCGCCCGCCACCGTTCCCTGAGCGCCACCCTGGATTGGACCTACGCCATGCTCAGTGGCGATGAACAGGCGATGCTGCGCCAGCTTGCGGTGTTTACCGGTTCCTTCACCCTGGAAGCGGTCAAGGCGATGACCGCCAGCAGCAGCCTCGACCCGCGCAACGCCCTGCCCCTGCTCGAAAGCCTGATGGACAAGTCACTGCTGATCGCCGGTGAATCCAAGGCGCTCAAACGCTATCGCCTGCTGGAAACCACCCGCGCCTACGCCCTGGAAAAACTCAGCGAACAGGGCGAAACCAGCTCAACCTGCCAACGCCATGCACGCTATGCCCTCGGTATGTTGCAGGAAGCCGGGCAGACCCTGGACGGCCTGTCGCCGGAAACCTGGCTAGCGCTCTACGGCCCGGAAATCAACACCATCCGCGCGGCGCTCGACTGGGCCTATTCGCCCAGCGGCGATTTGGCATTGGGCATCGAACTGACCCTGGGTGGCGTACCGCTGTGGTTGCGTTTGTCCCTGGTCAGCGAGTGCCGCACCTGGGTCGACAAAGGCCTGGCCAGCGACGGCCTCGTCCCACTGCCGTTGCGCCAGCGCATGCTGTTGCAGACCGCCCTGGCCAGTGTGCTGATGCTTACGTACGGCACCGGCAACGAAATGCGCGAAGCCTGGCGCCAGGTGCGCGAAGACGCCCGCGACCTCGGTGATGCCGAGCACAAGTTGCGCGCCCTGTGGGGTTTGTGGACCGACCGCTGCGGCTGCAACCAGTACACCGAAGCACTGGAGCTGGCCGAGCGCTACATCGCCCTGAACAGCAGTGGCAGCCATCAACTGCTCGGCAAGCGCATGCGCGCCGTGGCGCTGTTCCACATGGGTGACCTGCTGGGCGCTCGGCAGAATATCGACGAAGCCCTGGGCTCTCCGTCGGCGCCGCGCTCGCACATCATCGACGTGCACTTCGACCAACGCATCGCCGCGCGCTGCCTCAAGGCCAAGGTGCAGTTGCTCGAAGGCGATGTCGACCCGGCGCTGCGCTTGGTGGGACATTGTGTCGACGAAGCCATTTCCCTCGACCACCCCGCGACCCTTTGGTACACCCTGTGCCTGGGTGCGATCCCCCTGGCCCTGCTGGCGTCCAACCTGCCGAAAGTGCGCTACTACCTGGGCCTGCTGCAAGACAGCACCACCGGCCAGGACCTGCACATCTGGCGGCAGTTTCGCCTGTGTTTCGAGAGTATCCTGCTGATCCGCGAAGGCTCGCCCGAAGCCGGCGTGCCGCAATTGGGCGAAGCCTTGCACCACCTGCAAGGCCAGGGTGACAGCCAACTCTACAGCCTGCTACGTTGTGAATACGCCTTGGGCCTGGCGCGCCTGGGCCTGGAAAAACTCGCTCTGGAAGTGCTGGAAGACACCCTGCAATTGGCCCTCGGTCGCCACGAACGCTGGTTCGCGCCGCAGATGCTGCGCATCAAGGCACAACTGACCCTGCGCCAGGCTCACTACGGCTCGGTCGACAAGGCCAAAGTGCTGCTGCGCCAGGCATGGGTAGATGCGCAATTGTCCGGCGCACATTTTTGGCGGGCGCAGATTGCGACGGATTTGGCGCGACTGCAGGAACCCAAATTGCGCATCGCCTCCCTGCCGCGTTTCCAGCACCGATAGCGACGTCGATCTGGAGTGACCTGCTGTTGTGAACCCGGCGCGCTGCGGTGAATCTGACGAGGGCTGCCTATCGGGAAACCAATCCCGGTTTGAACATCCCCTCAAAGCGCGCCTTGTTCGCCGCGTAATACGCCGCCACAGCCTTGTCCGCGGTGCTTTCCCGTGCCTGCATCATCAACGCTTCCAAGTCAGCCTGGGGGATGGAGAAATGCGCAAAGAAGTACGCCACTTCAGGATGCTCCTGGCTGAAGCCTTTGCGGGCCATGGCGTGGATCTGTTCGGCGCCGCCGAAAATCTGCTTGGGATCATCCAGGTAGCGCAGCGACCATTTGGAGAACATCCAGTGCGGGCTCCAGGCGTTGACCAATGACCACTTGTCACGCTTGAGGTTGCGGTCCAGCTCGTTGAGCATGCCGCTCTCTGATGAACCCACCAGTTTGTAGCCCACCAGCTTGTAGTCCTCGATCGCCTTCACGGTGAGTTTGTACTGGCCGTTGCCGACTTCGGAGGTAAAGATCTTGCCGTCGAACTTCTCGCGGATGCCGGGTTTGTTCAGGTCTTCCACGCTGGCGACTTCTGCGACCGGCACCGAGGTGGGCACGGCCATGCCGATTCGTCCTTCATACAGCACGCCAAGGTCTTCGAGGCGGTCCTTGTACTTGTCGTAGAACGCCTTGTGGGTGCTGGGCAGCCAGACCATCGGGATCAGGTCGATGTTGCCGTTGGCCAGCGCCTGGAATTGGATGCCGATGTCGGCCATCACCAACTTGACCGGTTGCTTGAGATGCTCCTGCAAGGCCGTACTGGCGAGCTTGACGGTGATTTCCGTGTCGGACCAGTTCACCCAACCAATGCGTACCGGTGGTTTTTCTTCTGCATGGGTCACCGCCGCAGTGGCGCCCAGCGCAAGGCCGAGCAGGTAGGCACAGGCTTTTTTCCGATAGTGCACATGAGCATTCATCAGACGTCCTCCTAAGGGGTGAGGCCGATCTTAGCGGCGACTTAAGGGCACCGCAATAAAAATGTACACGCATGTCGATCATTATTGACACCTATGTACATTTATCCTAATTTCAGATCGTTGAGCCTGATGATGCCCACTACGGAGCACAGAATAATGTCCAGCGATCCCCTGCTGCAGCCCTACACAATCAAGCACCTGACCCTGCGCAACCGGATCATGACCACGGCCCACGAACCGGCCTACCCGGTGGACGGCATGCCGCAGGCGTTGTACCGCGCCTACCACGTCGAACGCGCCAAGGCCGGTGTGGCGTTGACCATGACCGCGGGCTCCGCTGCCGTGTCACGGGACAGCCCGCCGGTGTTCAACAATGTGCTGGCCTACAAAGATGAAGTGGTCGGCTGGTTGAAGGACCTCACCGATGAGTGCCACGAACACGGTGCTGCGGTGATGATCCAGCTGACGCACCTGGGCCGTCGTACACGCTGGGACAAGGCCGACTGGCTGCCGGTGGTCTCGCCGTCGCACCGTCGCGAGGCGTCACATCGCTCGTTCCCAAAGAAGATGGAAGACTGGGACATCGAGCGGATCATCAAGGACTACGTCGACGCCGCCGAACGCATGAAAGCCGCCGGCTTGGATGGCCTGGAACTGCAAGCCTACGGCCATTTGATGGACCAGTTCTGGTCACCGCTGACCAACGAGCTGGATGGCCCTTACGGTGGTTCGCTGGAGAACCGCATGCGCTTTACCTTCGACGTCCTGCGCGGCATTCGCCAGCGCGTCGGCGAAGACTTTCTGCTGGGCGTGCGCTACACCGGCGACGAAGCACTGCCGGGCGGGTTCACCGCCAGCGAAGGCCTGCAGGTTTCGCATATGCTCAAGGACAGCGGGCTGGTGGACTTCCTCAACGTGGTGCGTGGGCATATCGATACCGACGCGGGCCTGACCGACGTGATTCCGATCCAGGGCATGCGCAACTCGCCGCACCTGGATTTTGCCGGCGAGATCCGTGCGTCCACCGGCTTCCCCACCTTCCACGCGGCGAAAATCCCGGACGTGGCCACCGCGCGCTACGCCATCGCATCAGGCAAGGTGGACATGGTCGGCATGACCCGCGCTCATATGACCGACCCGCATATCGTGCGCAAGATCATCGAGCGGCGTGAAGAAGACATCCGCCCCTGCGTTGGCGCTAACTACTGCCTGGACCGCATCTACCAGGGCGGCGCCGCCTACTGTATCCACAACGCGGCGACTGGGCGTGAAACCAGCATGCCCCATGAGATTCCCAAGGCAGCGGTGAAGCGCAAAGTACTGATCATCGGTACCGGCCCGGCCGGGCTGGAAGCGGCCAGGGTTGCCGGCGAGCGCGGGCACGATGTGACAGTACTGGAAGCGGCAGACCGGCCCGGCGGGCAAATCCGCCTGACCGCCCTGAGTGAGCGGCGTCGCGAGATGATCGGCATCATCGACTGGCGCATGGCCCAGTGCGAACGCCTGGGCGTGAAATTCCACTTCAACACCTGGGCCGAAACCGAGACGGTGCTGGCCCATGAGCCGGACGTAGTGATCGTCGCCACCGGCGGCATGCCGCACACCGAAGTGCTGACCGAGGGCAATGAGCTGGTGGTGTCGACCTGGGACATCATTTCCGGCGACGTCAAACCGGGGCGTCATGTGTTGATCTTCGACGACGCCGGCGACCATGCCGCGCTGCAAGCCGCCGAGGTAATTGCACAGAGTGGCGCCAGCGTCGAAATCGTCACCCCGGACCGCGCGTTCGCCCCGGAAGTCATGGCCATGAACCTGGTGCCCTACATGCGCAGCCTGCAGGACCTGGACGTGACCTTTACCGTGACCTATCGGGTTGAAACAGTGGAGAAACGCGACGGTCGGCTGCTCGCCCGTTTTGGCAGTGACTACGGCGCGGTGCACAAGCAACGGATCGTCGACCAGGTGGTGGTCAACCATGGCACGCTTCCCCTGGATGACCTGTACTTTGAGTTGCGCGCGCACTCCAGCAATGGCGGCGCGGTCGAGCAGCAGGACTTGATTGCCGGGAACGCGCAGAACATCGTGACGAACCCTGAAGGTCGCTTCCAACTGTTCCGGATCGGTGATGCAGTGGCCGCACGTAATACCCACGCGGCGATCTACGATGCGTTGCGGTTGGTCAAGGACCTTTAAAAACGCTCAAACACCCCCGGTGTGGTTTCGGCATAGCCAAACGCCCCATAGAAACGGTCCAGTTCACGCCGCTTCAGGGCCTTGCCGGTGAACACGCTGACATACTGGGGAATACGCCGGAACCGCACCACCACCTCTTCGGTGGTGTTCATCGAGATATAGCCGATCTGCGTCAGGTAGATGGTCCGGGCACGCACATCGGCGGCCTCGTCGTCGTAACCAAAACGCCGGAACATCTCGGTCAAGGCGTTGATGCGGGTGTCATCGGCCTGCGCGATTTCTGCCGCGACTTCCACCGACTGCATCGCCCAACTGCGTACGGCAAACTCGAACTGCGAGTCGAACAGTTCCGGGTTCAACCAGCACTCGAAGACGTTGAGAATGGCCTCGGAAATACTCTCGGCATAGCGTTCGCACTGGTACACCAAGTTGCCGGTGTTTTTGTCGCGCCAACGGGTCAGCAAGGCGGCGAGCAGTTGCTCACGATCCTCGAAAAACCAATAGAAACTGGTGCGTGACAGGCCAAGCTGCTTGGCCAGGGGCATCACGCGCACGGCGTCGATACCGGATTCTTTGAGGGCCGCGTAGGCGGCGTCCAGCCACACATCGACCGAGCCGCGCCAGCCTGTGTCCTGGTTCTTGCCTCGCGGTTTTGCGGGTTGCGACATCCTTGGGTCACCTTTGCCGGGGAATTGCAGGCCACTCTACACGCCTCACCTGCGCCGTGCACAGAGAGTGTACAGCGACGTACATTTTATCCTTGGCCACCGCGCTCAACGCCACTCAACTCGGCTGCGGATGGAGACTTGATCCAGCGGGTGATCAATGCCAGGGAGCCCGGCGCGTAAGCATGACGTCCCAGCCCTGCGAACAGATACTCTTTCCATACGGGCCACTGCGCTACCAATTGATAATTGAACAGGCCTGCCCTTAACAAGCTGTGAGTGGCGTCGGGGATCACAACCGCTTGTCGTTGCCTGACGCCTGCAAACAGATCCCGATAGACAATCGAATCCGTGGACGTATCGACGTTCAAGTCCAGGGCACCCCAGATCGCCAATACCGGCCCCTTCATGGTCTTCAATGCCGCCGTCACATCTTCGTTGTAGTTTTTCTGGACGAAGTTGAAATGGGCCGCGCTCATGCGGGGAAAAAGGTCAGGGTTGTAGGTTTGATCCGACGCGCCGAAAACCCGGTCGTTCTTCGCATATTCGGCCTTCACGGCTGCGTCGATTTCATCCTGGGTCCGCCCTTCATCTGCCATGCGTACCCGCGTGTAGTACATGCCTTGTCGGCGCCAGTTCACGGCTGCGCCGACAATCACCGAAAAGCCGGGGTCTCCTTCACTGGCGGCGCGTGGAATCACCCAGCCGCCTTGGGAAAACCCCAGAAACCCGACCTTATCGGCTACAACGCCCTTTTGCTCGCGCACCCGGGCAAGTGCAGCCAGGGCTTCCGTGGCTCGGTCCGACATCGACTGGTTGAGCCAATTCCCTGTGCTCTGCCCGACCCCCTGTTTGTCCCACGTAAAAACGCCTATTCCGGCGTCGAGCAAGCTGTTGATGAGCGGGAAATAGCCGTCGGACGCAAAACGGTCCATGGGCCCATCCCCATGAATGATCAGGACGATGGGCCCCGCTTGCACATCCGGAGGCAATGCCAGCGTCCCAACCAACTGCGCCCCTCCTGAGCGAAACGTCAGCGTCGAAACCCGGGCATTGCTGAACGCCATATCGGACAGATTCTGCAGCACGAAAACAGTCAAGCCCAGCAGCACCGCGCAGATACCCGCGACGCCAAACATCACAAACTTTTTATGCATCCTGATCTCTACCCTGTCTATCGGCCGAGCCTCATGGGCATGCGCCCCTGCTCTGCATGCGGTCAATAAAACTCATCCAGCAAACAGTAGAACGCTAGGCGTCGATGATCCGGCTCCACGCCATAGGCCCTGAAAAACGGAGCGACCCAGGCGGCGCCACAGTTACGCTCAATACTTCGGGCGGCCAGCGCAAGATCCTGATAGATGTCACTGATACCGAGCCGACCGCAGTCGATGTAGCCGGTAAAACGGCTGCCTTCCATCATGAAGTTGGGCAGGCAGGCATCGCCGTGGGTGACCGCTAGCTCTTGGACCAGAGGACGTGACGCCAACAATTCTGCAAAGGCGTCGGCAGCAGTCCGGCCTGTTCGATCATCGTCAAAATCTTCCTCGTCAACGAGGCCTGCAAGCATTCGGCTTCTGGCGGTGGCTATTCGCTGTTCCAACGAGTGATCAAAGGGACATAGCTCAACAGGCACCTGATGCAGCGCACGCAAGGCCGCTGCGAGGATGCTGATGAGCTCGGATGGAGACACGCTGGCGCAATCGGACAGATCCTTTCCGGGAACAGCCGTCATCAGCAACCAATGCCGATCACTTTCCGTCGTGGCATCAAGCACTGTCGGCCCAGGCAAGTTCAGCCGGTTCATCCAACCCAGTCGTTCAATCTCTTGCGGCAGCTCGCTGTGTACGCCAATCGGCTCGGACTTCACGAACAGGTCCTTCGCATCGGCACCGCGAACGCTAAAAACCTCGGCGCCGGATTCGCCAACCGTTTGGCGCTCGATCGTCGCCCCATCGAAGTGCCGGGACCACTGGGAAGGAAAGTTCATCAGCCCTTTACTCTTTTATCGACAAAAGCAGCCATCGTCATTGCCCCCCTTCCTTGCGAGACACCATTCTTCACCAGCATCGATAAAACAGGAATTCAGGTATCGGCTCAGGGGCCGACTCCAGGTGGTAAGTGATGGGGTTGAAGAAAAGCGTCCCCGATATGAGGAAGACGGCAGCAGCCGGTTTGCTGTTCTAAAGAAAACGCAAATTAGCACTTTGTTTTTTGGATAATCCACACGCTAAAGGTAAAGAGTTGTGAAAGAGCTCCCCTCGGTTTCACATCCCATGTGGAGCCCTCGCACGTATCGGGAGCAAGCAGGCTCACTGCCGAATCATGCTACTGACCTTCAATTGTCCTTTAGCGTCGCTGCCTGCTCGACGTCGCCCTGCAAATGGCCCATGACGCCAACGACTACGCCAAGGGGGTTCGTGGCCATGTGCGGTTGTTTGCCAACACCTCGGCGGTGATCCAGTTCCTGCCGGCGGACCTGGCGAGTTTCCTGGCCGCCAACCCGCATGTGCGTATCGAGTTGGAAGAAGCCCTCAGCGATCGCACCATTCACGCGGTGGAAAACGGCGAGGCCGAGATCGGCATTTTTGCCGACAACGTGCCTGCTCCCGGCTTGCACATGCAGCCCTATCGGCGTGACCGGCTGGTGGTGCTGGTGCCGCAAACCCATCCGTTGGCACAGCGTTCAAGCGTGATGCTGGCCGACACCCTGGACTTTGACTACGTCGCCTTGAACCAGGGCAGCTCGCTGCTGCGCCGCATCAACGATGCCGCCGTCAGCACCGGCAAGCGCCTCAAGGTGCGTATTCAGGTCAGCAGTTTCGATGGCATTTGCCGGATGATCGAAGCGGGGTTGGGGATCGGCATACTGCCGCTGGGCTCGGTGCATCCTGAGTTGCTGGCGTCCAAACTACGGGCGATACCGCTTGAGGGAGAGTGGGCGTCGCGGACCTTGTATGTCGGCGTGGCGGATGCGACGCGCCTGTCGCCGGAGGCGGCGAACCTGTATCGCTATTTGAGCAATCTGGAGGTTGCACTGGCGTAGAAGCCTTCATTGGCGGTGACGGCAGGTCAATAGCGGTGAGGATAGGTTGCCAATTGTGTAGACGAAGGCACTTCAAGGCCTCATTTGCTGAATCGCAGGCAAAAAAAAGCCACTCGTTAGAGTGGCTTTTTCTTTGTGTTTGGAGCGGGAAACGAGACTCGAACTCGCGACCCCGACCTTGGCAAGGTCGTGCTCTACCAACTGAGCTATTCCCGCTTGGTGATGCGCATTCTATAGAAATCTCGTAACCGGTCAACCCTTTGATTCAAAAAAGTTTTATTTCTTTTCAACGGTCGTGCGCAGATGAGGCCAGGCAGCACGCAGGTACTGGAGCATGGACCACAGTGTCAGGCCAGCCGCAATCAGCAGCAAGGCATAGCCAGTCAGGACCCAGAACGAGAAGTCCGACGGGTTGGCCAGCAGGATCACCAATGCAAGCATTTGCGCAGCGGTTTTCCATTTGCCCATGTTGGACACGGCCACGTGGGCACGGGCGCCGATTTCGGCCATCCATTCACGCAGGGCCGAGACGACGATCTCGCGGCCGATGATCACGGCGGCCGGCAGGGTCAGCCACAGGTTGCCGTGTTCCTGTACCAGCAGCACCAAGGCGACAGCCACCATGAGCTTGTCGGCCACCGGGTCGAGGAACGCGCCGAACGGCGTGCTCTGTTCCAGGCGGCGGGCCAGGTAGCCGTCGAGCCAGTCGGTGGCGGCCGCAAAGGCGAACACTGAACTGGAGGCTGCATAGCTCCATTCGTACGGCAAATAGAACAACAGAATGAAAATCGGAATAAGCAGGACGCGTAGAACGGTGATCAGATTAGGGATATTCATCGGCACAACTGGCTACGAGGTGGAAAGGCATTCTATTCGCTGTGCAGATTCGCATAAATCAACTCAGCGAGCTTTTTACTGATACCGGGTGCTTTAGCTATTTCGTCAATGCTGGCACGGGATAGCTCTTGCAAGCCACCAAAATGTTTAAGCAAGTCGCGTCGCCGTGTCGGCCCGACCCCCGCCACCCCTTCCAGGGTTGAGGTTCGCCGGGTTTTGCCGCGACGGGCGCGGTGACCGGTAATGGCGAAACGGTGGGCTTCGTCACGGATCTGTTGGATCAGGTGCAGCGCAGGTGAGTCACCCTTCAAGGTGAACTCATGGGCGGCGTCATTCAAGTACAACGTTTCGAAACCGGCCTTGCGCGTGGCGCCCTTGGCTACGCCGAGGAGGATCAGGTCGGGCACCGCCAACTCGTTGAGCACGTCGCGGGCCATGGACAGCTGGCCCTTGCCGCCGTCCACCAGCAGGATGTCTGGCAACTTGCCCTCGCCGTCCTTCAGCTTGCTGAAGCGTCGCGTCAGGGCCTGGTGCATGGCGGCATAGTCATCGCCGGCGGTGACGCCTTCGATGTTATAGCGCCGATAATCGGATTTGATCGGCCCTTCCGGTCCGAATACCACACAGGACGCCACGGTGGCCTCACCGCTGGAATGGCTAATGTCATAGCACTCCAGGCGCTGCGGCGGCTCGTCCAGGTTGAGGACTTCAGCCAGGGCGTCGAAGCGTGCGGCGACATGCTGTCGATTGGCCAGGCGTGCACCCAGGGCCTGTTCGGCATTGGTCACGGCCAGTTGTTGCCAACGGGCGCGGGTGCCGCGTACACGGTGGCTGATGTCCAGCTCGCGGCCACGCAGTTCGTGGATTGCCTCGATCAGCGTGGGAAAGTCCTCATGCACCACGTTGACGATCAGCTCCGACGGCAGGTCGCGCTCGGGACTGCTGACGTAGTACTGGCCAAGGAAGGCGGCCATGACTTCGGCCACGTCCTCGTCAATACCGGTCTGCGGGAAAAAGTTCTTGCTGCCTAGCACCCGGCCGCCACGCACGCTGATCAGGTGCACACAAGCGCCACCTGGATTGACGAAGGCCGCGATCACGTCCACGTCGCCGGTGCCGCCTTCCATGCTTTGCTGATCCTGCACACGGCGCAGCAGCGAGATCTGGTCGCGCAGTTCAGCAGCCTTTTCAAAATCCAGGGTGCTGGCGGCCTGCTCCATCGCGCCGGAGAGTTCATCGGTGAGGGCGTTGCTGCGCCCTTCGAGGAACATCACCGAATGGCGAACATCTTCGGCGTACTCCTGCGGTTCGACCAGGCCCACACAGGGTGCCTTGCAACGTTTGATCTGGTATTGCAGGCACGGTCGGGTGCGGTTCTTGTAGAAGCTGTCTTCGCACTGGCGCACAAAAAACGTCTTTTGCAGCAGGCTAAGGCTTTCACGGATCGCGCCAGCGCTAGGGTACGGCCCGAAATACTTGCCCTTCTGCTTCTTCGCACCCCGGTGAATACTCAGGCGTGGGAAGTTGCCGTCGGATAAAAACACGTAGGGGTAGGATTTATCGTCGCGCAGCAGGATGTTATAGGGCGGCCGCCACTCCTTGATAAGCGTCTGCTCAAGCAGCAGCGCCTCGGTTTCATTGGCAGTGATGGTGGTTTCGACCTGGGCGATACGCGCCACCAGCGCAGCGGTTTTCGGCGCGAGACCGGTCTTGCGAAAGTAGCTCGCCAGGCGGTTCTTCAGGTTCTTGGCTTTGCCAACGTACAGCAGGCGCGCCTCGCTGTCGAACATGCGGTACACGCCGGGGCGGCCGCTGCAGGTCGAGAGAAAGGCACTGGGATCAAACGGTGTGGTCATGTCAGGCGCTGGCGTCCACCATGCCGTGGCGCACCGCGAGCAGGGTCAATTCAACATCACTGCTGATGGCGAGCTTCTCGAAAATGCGATAGCGGTAGGTGTTGACGGTCTTGGGCGACAGGCACAGCTTGTCGGAGATCGTCTGCACCTTCTGGCAACCGACGATCATCAAGGCGATCTGGATTTCCCGCTCCGACAGCGCATCGAACGGAGAGTCGCTGACGGGTTGGAAGGATTTGATCGCCAATTGCTGGGCAATCTGCGGGCTGATGTAACGCTGGCCGGCAAAGACCAGGCGAATGGCTTGCACCATCTCCGCCAGGCCTGCACCTTTGGTCAGGTAACCGGCTGCACCCGCCTGCAAGAGGCGAGTCGGGAACGGGTCTTCTTCACACACTGTCACCACCACGACCTTGATGTCCGGATGGCTGCGCAATAATTTGGTCGTGGCGCCAAGACCGCCGATACCGGGCATCTTGACGTCCATCAACACCACATCGGGTTTCAACTCTCGAGCCTTGATCAGGGACTCTTCCCCGGACTCGGCCTGGCCGACTACTTGCAGGCCATCGATGTCAGCCAGCATTCGTGTAATGCCTGTACGAACGAGATCATGGTCATCGACTACTAGCACCCTAATCAAGCAGACACCTCGCGATATGGTCTTATAGGTTGCTGAACACCTTAGCAAAAAACCAGGGCGCAGACCTAGCTGCAAGCGTCATATATATAGTGTTTGAACGCAGAGCAGCCGCCCACCTAGGAGTGGACGGCTCTATTTGCTGGGTAGTGGGTCAGGAATCCTGGGACTGCGGCTTGGTTTTTCCATTCAGCGAACTGGAATGTTCGGCCAAGGTCGACGTCAGGCGGCGGATCGCATCCTGGTCTTCCTTGAACATAGCGCGGTAATCGCCCAACACTTTCTCTTCGATATAGCTCAGGTTCTCCAATTGGATCGGTGTTGCCGTACCGGTCAACACGTACAACACATCCACACCTCTTTCAGCGACTCGGGACAAATAGTCCGCTTTAGGCGCACGCCCTCCACTTTCGTATTTGCCTTGGGCGTTGGCCTCAACGCCGCCGATTTCACCAAACACTTTTTGCGACAGGCCAAGTCGCTCTCTTTCCTGCCTCAAACGCGAACCGATTCCACTCATTTGGATGTATGATCCTATTTGGCACACCCCAAGAGGTGACACACTCATCTCTTTGTTAAACGAACTTGAACGGTTTTGAACTATGCCCGGAATCCGTACTGCTGCACAAGCCAAGGCCTGGCTGGAACACCAAGGAAAGTCAGTCCAAGCGTTCGCCCGCGAACATGGCGTTGATCCGGCAACCACCTATCAAGTGCTCGCTGGGCGCAAAAAGGGACGGCGTGGAGAGGCCCATAAGGTAGCGGTCCTTCTGGGCATGAAAGAAGGGATCATCCTCTCTGAGGCTGATGGCCAAAACAACGATCAGGAAGTCGTCTCCTGAAGCCAGTATGCGCTTATTAGGATTGGCTGCATGCTTTAGCTGAAGGGGCAGACACGCTCCATACGCCAGAAGCAATCCTCCTCACCGACAATGCTAAAGCCCATGCGCTGATAGAGCCGCCTGGCCGGATTGGTCTTGAACACGGTCAAGCGCAACAAGCCCAGGACCTGCGCCTTGAGTGCCATTTCCTCCAACACCCAGCTGCCCGCGCCAAGTCTGCGGCATGCCTCGAGCATATGCAGCTCACGAATATAGAGCGCGCGGCTGTCGCGGCTCAGACTGATAAAGCCCAGCACCGCATCATTGCTGCAGACCAGCCAGTTTTCACGGCCGGCCCAGGCGACGTCAAAGCCATCGTTGGACCACATCAGGTCGTATTGCTGGTAGTAATGGCTCATGGCCTCAAAGGTCAAGGTTCGTGCGAACGGCAGGTCCAGCTCCGTGGCTGCGCGCAAGTGAAACGCCATGTGTCCGTGTCCATTCCAATTAGGGTATGCACAGCATATCGACAGTCCCCCATAGCCGTAAGCATCCCACGAGCATAGAAATTTCTGATTGAAACTACTCGCACGCGTCGAGTAAGCTCTGCCCATCATTTGGAGAAACACCATGTTGCAACTCACCCACACTCAGGTCTGCCCTGCTGCCAGCGCCCCGCGCTCGGTATCGGCTACCCGTGTGAACGGTTCGAGCGCACTGGTCAGCTTTTATTTTGGGTATTGGTTTAGCCACTGGCGCGCCTGATACCTGAAATCGGCGCCCACTACTCAAGGGGTCGCCTACCAGAGAAATCTAACCCCCGGTCGGCTCCCCGACCGGGGGTTTTGTTTTTTCAGCCTCTTAATTTTTTTGAAGAACACTTAAAGGACACACGACATGAACTACGCCACCTATTACCGCTACGACACCTCCACCGCATGGCGATTTAGCCAGCTCCGCTCGGGACAGCCTGCCGCCTCCGATCGGTCACCTCTTGGTGGCAAGCCAACACACGTAGCCAATACGGCCAATTGTCGAACACCCCAGTAGGGCAGAGCGCGCGGGAACAGCCCGCCGCTTGCCCAGGAAGCCTTGAATATGAACTCTGCCACCGCCGCTCTGCCGATCTCTGCACTGACCAGTGCCAATGAAGCCCTGACCCAGCGCCTGCCCAGCTCCCTTGAGCTCAAGCACCAACTGCCCCTCAGCCCGTTCCTCAACGAACAAGTCCACGCCCATCGCCAAGCCGTGCGCGCCATTCTCAATGGCGAAGATTCCCGTTTACTGGTGATTGTCGGCCCGTGCTCGATTCACGACCCTGAGTCGGCCATGGAATACGCACGCAACCTGAAGAAACTCGCGCTGGAAGTCAGCGACCAGATGCTGTTGGTGATCCGCGCCTACGTCGAAAAACCGCGCACCACCGTTGGTTGGAAAGGCCTGGCCTACGACCCGCACCTGGACGGCAGCGATGACATGGCCGCCGGCCTCACCCTGTCCCGCGAACTGATGCGCGAAATGCTGCGCCTGGGCCTACCGGTCGCCACCGAGCTGCTGCAACCCATGGCCGCCGGCTACTTCGATGACCTGCTCAGTTGGGTCGCGATTGGCGCGCGCACCACCGAATCGCAGATCCACCGCGAAATGGCCAGCGGCCTGGGCATGCCCGTCGGTTTCAAGAACGGCACCGACGGCGGCGTTGCGATTGCCTGTGACGCGATGCGCTCGGCGTCCCACCCGCACCGTCACTTCGGCGTCAACAGCCAAGGCCACCCGGCGATCATCCAGACCCCAGGCAACCCCGACACTCATTTGGTGCTGCGCGGCGGTCACCGTGGGCCGAACTACGATGCGCAAAGCGTGGCGCAGGTGAAGCACGATCTGGCCAAGTCCAAGGTAGCGGCGCGGATCATGGTCGATTGCAGCCACGCCAACAGCGGCAAGGACCCGCTGCGTCAACCGACGGTGTTCAACGAGGTGCTGGAACAGCGGTTGCAGGGCGACACCTCGCTGATCGGCATGATGCTCGAAAGCCACCTGTTCGAAGGCTGCCAGCCGTTGGGTGCGTCGATGAAGTACGGCGTGTCCGTCACCGATGGTTGCCTGGGCTGGAATGGTACTGAGCAACTGCTGCGCAGTGCTGCCGAGCGTCTCCGCGCACGCTGACCTTTGTAGGAGCTGGCTTGCCAGCGATAGCGGTGCATCAGCTACAAATTTGTTGCCTGACACACCGCTATCGCCGGCAAGCCGGCTCCTACAGTTGGACGTTGTTGGGCTCAGCGAAGCGGATACAACGAGTCATCAAACTGCTCAAGCTTCGGGAACACCAGGGGCTGCTCATCCGCCAGCCCTTGCAGCCGTTGCTCATACCCCACCAGGAAATCCTGCCGCGCCTCGGCGCTGATGTACGGCACATGCCACGCCACAAAAGGCGCCAGCACGTCATACCCCACATACGCCAACGTCCCGCGCAGAATCGGCCGCAACATGTCCTCCAGCGGTCCATGAATCGCGCCCTCACCGAACATATGCTCGCGCCCGCCCAGGGTCACCGTGACCATCGCCCGCTTGCCCGCCAGGCCGCCTTGATCGTAAAAGCGCTTGCCGCCGTAACACACGCCCGACACCAGCACCCGGTCGATCCAACCCTTGAGCATGGCCGGCGCCGAGAACCAGAAAATCGGAAAGTTGAGGATCAGCAGATCTGCCCACAACAACTTGTCCAACTCGCCCTGGATATCCGCGGCGATCGAGTGCTTCTTCACCCCCAGACGCTGCTCCAGCGCATACACCAGATACTCGGGATTTTCCCGCGATGAAAAGTCCGCCGCCGACGCCACGGGGTTCCACTGCATGGCGTACAAATCGCTGACTTTCACCTCATGCCCCTGGCCTTCCAGCGTGGCCACCGCCTGATCGCGCAAGGCAGCAGTGAATGACTGCGGCTCAGGGTGCGCGTGAACAATCAAAACCTTCATACAAACTCCTCAAACGGTGTGCGCCGCCCGTTGGGCCAGCAAATGATCGAGCCAGTCGGGATCCATCTCGGGCTCCGATGAAAACAGCAGGCCGGTGTAGTCCTGGTACGGCGGGGTGAAAATCGCGCTGCGACTGCCCTGGTCCACCACCCTGCCCCGCTGCATCACCACTACTTCGTCGGCGATGGCGCGCACGGTGGCGACATCATGGGTGATAAACAGGTAGCCCACGCCCAGTTGTTGCTGGATGCGGTTGAGCAACTTCAGCACGCCCTCGGCCACCAGTTGATCGAGGGCCGATGAGACTTCATCACAGATGATCAGTTGCGGGTCGGCCGCCAAGGCGCGGGCGATGCAGATACGCTGTTTCTGGCCACCGGACAACTCCCTCGGTTGGCGCTCCATGAACACCGCCGGATCCAACTCGATCATCTCCAGCAACTCAGCGACGCGAGCGCGCATCGCCTTGCCCTTGAGTCCCAGGTAAAACGTCAGCGGCCGACCGATGATATCGACGATGCGCTGACGTGGGTTCAGCGCGGTGTCGGGGATCTGGTAGATCATCTGGATGCGGCGCAATTGCTCCTTGGTTCGTCGCCGAAAATCCACCGGCAACACCTCGCCGTCGTACAGCACCTGCCCCGCCGTAGCCGGCAACAGTCCGGTAATCAACCGCGCCGTGGAGCTCTTGCCGCTGCCCGACTCGCCGATCACCGCCAGGGTCTGGCCACGATAGAGCTTCATCGACACGTCATGCAGCACCGGCTGATGCCCGTAACTGGCGCTCACTTGGCGCACCTCCAACAGCGGTCGCTCCTGCGTCGGACAGGCCTTGGGTTCGGTGCGAAAACTGCGCACCGCCCACAGGGATTTGGTGTAGTCCTGCTGCGGCTGGCTGAGCATGCTGCGGGTGTCCGCCTCTTCCACCAGCTTGCCGTGGCGCAACACCATGATGCGATCGGCCATCTGCGCTACCACCGCCAGGTCGTGGCTGATGTAGAGGGCGGCGCTGCCGTAGGTTTTCACGGCATCGCGGATCGCTGCCAGCACTTCGATCTGGGTGGTGACGTCGAGGGCCGTGGTGGGCTCGTCAAAGATGATCAGGTCCGGGTGGCAGGCCATGGCCATCGCGGTCATGACACGCTGCAACTGCCCGCCGGAGACTTGATGGGGATAACGCTGGCCGATGGTTTGCGGGTTGGGCAGGCGCAGCACGCGATACAACTCCACCGCCTCACGCTCGGCCTGGGCGCGATCGATACCGCCGTTGATCACCGCCGTTTCCACATGCTGATCGATCAGGCGATGCGCCGGGTTGAACGACGCCGCCGCGCTCTGCGCCACATAGGCAATGCGCAGGCCGCGCAATTTACGCAACGCCTCGGGCTTGGCCTGCAGCAATTGGATGCCGTCAAAACACACCGAGCCGCCAATGATGCGGCAACCGTCCCGCGCATACCCCATCGCCGCCAGCCCCAGGGTGGACTTGCCCGCCCCCGACTCACCAATCAAACCCAGCACTTCACCGCGCTGCAAGGTCAGGTCAATGCCCTTGATCAGCGGGTGCCAGGCGTCTTCGTAATGCCCTTCGATCTGCAGGCTGCGGATTTCCAGCAATGGCTTATCCATCCTCAACACTCCTTCAGGCCGCTGGATTTGTGCAGCATCCAGTCAACGACAAAATTCACGCTGACGGTGATCAACGCCACTGCCAGGGCCGGCAGCAACGGGCTGATGTCACCAAAGGTGATCAACACCGCGTTGTCACGCACCATGCTGCCCCAGTCGGCAGTCGGCGGTTGAATGCCCAGGCCGAGGAACGACAACGCGCTGATAAACAGGAACACAAAGCAGAAACGCAGGCCGAATTCGGCAATCAGCGGCGCGGCGGCGTTGGGCAGCACCTCACGGGTGACCAGCCACCACAGGCCTTCGCCGCGCAGGCGGGCAGCTTCGACAAAGTCCTGCACCACCACGGTCATTGCCACGGCACGGGACAAGCGAAACACCCGCGTTGAATCCAGCAAGGCAATCACCAGCACCAGCGACGTGGCGTTGGTGCCCACCACGCTAAGGATCAACAGCGCGAAGATCAGCTGCGGGATCGCCATCAGCACATCCACCACCCGCGACAAGCCCTGGTCGATCCAGCCGCCCTTGATCGCCGCCACCAAGCCGCTCAAGCCCCCCAGAAAAAACGCCAGCATCGTCGTCAGGAAGGCAATGCCCAGCGTGTTGCGCGCGCCGTACACCAAACGGCTGAACATATCGCGCCCCAGGTTATCGGTGCCCAGCAGGAACTGGCCGCTCCAGGGCGCAAAGCCCTCGCCCACCACCTGGGTTTCGCCATAGGGCGCCAGCAACGGCGCAAACACAGCCACCGCGACGTACAACAGAATGACCAGCAAGCCGAACTTGGCGCTCAACGGCGCACGGGCCACTTGGCTCAACAGGTTCATGGGCTACCCCTTGGGATGCATCAGGCGTGGGTTGCTGGCGATGGACAACACGTCCGCCCCGGTATTGAGCAGGATGTAAGTGGCGGCAAAGATCAGGCTGCATGCCTGCACCACCGGGATGTCGCGCTTGGACACCGAGTCCACCAGCAACTGGCCGAGGCCCGGATAGACAAACACCACTTCGACCACCACCACCCCCACCACCAGATAGGCCAGGTTCAGCGCGATCACGTTGACGATCGGCGCCAGCGCGTTGGGCAGCGCATGCCGCCAGATAATCCGCGACTGACGGATGCCCTTCAGGCGAGCCATTTCGATATAGGGGCTGGCAAGCAGGTTGATCAGGGACGCGCGGGTCATGCGCATCATCTGCGCGATCACCACCAGGCTCAGGGTCGCCACCGGCAGTACCGAGCGTTCCAGGATCGTGCCAAAGGTGGCATCCGGCGCCAGGTTGGACAGGCTGGGGAACCAGCCGAGTTTCACCGAGAACACCAGGATCAGCAGGTAGGCGACGAAGAACTCCGGAAACGACACGGCGCTCAACGCCGAGGTATTGAGCAGGCGATCGAACCAGCTGTTGCGGTACAGCGCTGCCAGCATGCCCAGCACCAGCGCCGTGGGCACCGAGACCAACGCCGCCAATGCAGCCAGGCTCAGGGTGTTGCCCAATCGCGCACCGATCAAATCGGCAATCGGCCGCTGATTGGCCAGCGACGCGCCCAGGTCACCGTGCAGCAGGCGCAGCAACCATTGCGCAAAGCGCGTGAACGGCGGCAGATCCAGGCCCAGCTGCGCACGAAACGCCGCCACGGTTTCCGGCGTGGCGGACTGGCCGAGCATGGCCTGGGCAATATCCCCCGGCAGCATGCCCACGGCGAGAAAGATGATCACCGACACGGCGAACAACGACAGCACACCCAGGGCCAGGCGTTGCAGGACCAGCTTCAACAGGCTATTCATGATGCCACCCCTCAGGCCTGCCACCATCGCTCGATCAGCCGCAGCCCGTCCAACTCACCATAGGGTGCAGTCAGCGGCCCGTGGTTGACCTTGTTCGAGCGCGCCGCCACGGAGCTGGCAAACAGCGGCACAATCGCCCCGCCGTCATCCCGGCACAGGGCCTGCATTTCGTTGTACATCTCCTGGCGCAACGACGCGTTCATCTCGCCACGGGCGGCATTGAGCAGTTGGTTGAAACGCGCATTGTCCCAGTGGGTTTCATTCCACGCCGCCCCCTTGGCGTAGCCGATGCTGAACATGCGGTCGGCGGTCAGGCTGCTGTACCAGAACGAGGTGGTGAACGGCTGCTTCATCCAGACGTTGGAGAAGAACCCGTCGGCCGGCTCACGCACCACATCGATATCGATACCCGCTTGGCGTGCCTGCTCCTTGAACAAGACCGAGGCGTCCACCGCACCGGTGTAAGCCGCATCGGAAGCCTGCAGGCGCACCTTGAGCGACTCCACACCGGCCTTGCGCAGGTAGAAGCGCGACTTGTCCGGGTCGTAGGTGCGCTGCTCCAGGGCCGCATTGATAAAGCGACTGCCGGGTTGGATCGGGTGGTCGTTGCCCACCAGGCCATAGCCGTGCAGTACCGAAGCCAACAGCGTCTCACGGTTGATCGCGTGCTTCATCGCCATGCGGATGTCGTTGTTCTTGAATTCATTGCTGTCGCACAGCATCGGGAAGGTGTAGTGCTGCGCGCCCTTGGTTTCTTCGATCACCAGGCCGGGGTTGCGCTTGAGCAGTGCCACGGTTTTCAGGTCGACCTTGTTGATCACATCCACCTGCCCGGTGACCAACGCATTGACCCGCGCGGCGCCGTCGGCGATGGCAAGCAACTCGGCGCTGGCGAAGTGCGCGCGGCCGGGTTTCCAGTAGTCGGGGTTGCGCTCAAGGTCCATCCGCACGCCCGGCTCAAAGCTTTTCAGACGGTAGCCGCTGGTGCCCACACCGGCTTGCCAGTCAGCCACGCCGTCCTTGGCGGGCATGATCACCAGGTGGTAATCGGCGACGACGTAGGCGAAGTCGGCATTGCCTGAATGCAGTTCGAACACCACCGCATCGCTGCCCTTGGCACTCACGCTGGCGACATCGCCCAGCACGGTCTTGGCGGCCGAAGTGGACTTGGCGTCCAGATGATGGTTGATCGAGGCCACCACGTCTTCGGCGGTCAGGCTCTTGCCATTGTGGAAGGTCACGCCGGGGCGCAAATAAAAGGTCCACACCCGCGCATCGGGCGTGGATTCGAAACGCTCGGCCAGTTCGGGAATCGCGCTGCCGTCTACCGCGATTTCCGTGAGGGTGTTGTACACCGCCGAGAAGCCGACAAAGGTAAAGGTATCGACCCACGAACCCGGGTCGCGGGAATCGGTGGTGCTGCCACCGGCCAGGCCCAGGCGCAGCACACCGCCCGGCTTGGGCGTGGCGTCTGCGGCGAACGCCTGCAACGGCAAGCCCATGGAAAACGCCGCGGCCACCGCGCCAGCCACGGCGCTGTGTTTGAGGAAGTCGCGGCGGTGCATCGCTTGAGTCATTTTGTTGTTGTTTTCGCTCATGGTCTTGTCTCTCTAAAGGTCAACAGGCACAGGCATGTTTCAACTCGATCAAGGTCACGCCATTGCGTTTGAACGCGTTGCGCAGGTCCGTCTGCAATTCATCCAGGGTGCGGGGCTGGTTCACGGTGCAGCCGAACGCCTGGCCGAACAGGGCGAAATCCGGGTTGCGCGGCAGCACGCCGATGGGTTCGATATCCAGGTTGAGCATGTCGTCGCGGATCTGGCCAAGGGCGTCGTTGTTCCACAACAGCACCACCAACGGGCTGTCCAGCTCTTCGACGGCGGTGGCCAGTTCCTGGGCGGTGTAGAGGAAACCTCCGTCGCCTACCAGCACCAAGCCCGGCCGTTGTGGCGCGCCAAACTTGGCGCCGATGCCTGCGGGCAAGCCGTAGCCCAAGGTGCCGTAGCCGGTGGGATGCAGCCAGCTGCGCGGCGCACGGCTGCGGTAGGCGTAATTGCCGGTGTAGGCCAGTTGGGTCATATCGCTGCTGATGAACGCATTGGCTGGAAGTTCGGCTTCGATACGGTCGAGAATGGCTTGGTGGATGGACTGCAACGAGCCGTGTCCCAATTCCACCGCCTGCAGCAATGCCGCCACTGACGCGATGGCGGCGTCAGCGTTGCGGGATGTGGCCGGGAGGCGCTCCAGCAAGGCCAGCACGGTCTGCTGTGCATCGCCTTTGAGCGCCACGGCACAGGGGTAGAAATCATTGAATTTGCGCGCATCGATATCCACCCGCAGCAGCTCGCCGTTGAGGGGCAAACGCTCACGCCAATAGTCGGTATCGGCCATTTCCGTGCCCACCGCCAGCACCACATCCGCCTCGCTGATCAGTTGCCAGCCAGGTTCGACGCACAGGGTGGAACCGGCATTCAGCGGGTCGTTGATGGGCAGCAAACCCTTGCCGGCCACGCTGGTGAAGAACGGCGCCGCCAACTGGGTGCTCAACCGTTGCAAAGCCTCGCCCGCCGCCAACGCACCACCACCGGCAATGATCATGGGTCGCTTGGCTGTCGCGAGCTTGGCCGCAGCTTGATCCAAGGCTTCGGCCGACGGCAAGCCACGACCAGGGCGGCGTACGACCTCATTGCTCCAGTCGCGCTGGATCGGCGCGGCCAACACGTCCAGCGGCACCGAGATATGCACTGGACGAGGTCGCTCGCTGTCGAACACCGCGTAGGCGCGGGCGACCAGTTCGGGCAAGTCCTCAGCACTCAGTGCCACCGCCGAAAACGCAGTGATCGGCGCCGTGATCGCGCGCTGGTCCTGGGTCTCATGCAGGATGCCCCAACCCTTGCCGAGGCTGGCGGTGCTGTTGACGCTGGAGATCACCAGCATCGGAATCGAGTCAGCGTAGGCCTGGCCAATCGCGGTGGCGGCATTGGTCACACCGGGCCCGGTGATCACAAAACACACCCCCGGCTTGCCGCTGACCCGCGCGTAGCCGTCAGCCATAAAGCCGGCACCTTGCTCATGCCGTGTGAGCACATGGCGAATGCCGCTGCCGGGCAGGCCGCGATACAGCTCCAGGGTGTGCACGCCAGGGATGCCGAACACCGTGTCGACGCCATAATTGGCCAGCAACCGCACCAGGGCCTGGCCGCCGGTCATCACGTTATTGTGCATGCTCATCTCCTAGACGAATCAATGCATCGACCGCCGTGGCGCCCTGGGCATTGACCAACAATGGGTTCACATCCAGCTCCAGCAACTGCCCGGCGTTGGCGCAGGCGTAGTCCGCCACGGCACGGATCGCGGCGACCAATGCATCCATATCTGCCACTTCCCGCCCGCGAAAACCCTGCAATAACGCGGCACTGCGCAGGCTGAGCAAGGCGTTGCGGATCGCACTGTCGGTGGTCGGCAACAACAGGCTGCGACTGTCCTTGAGCAGTTCCACCAGGATCCCGCCGGCGCCAATGACCAAGGCCAGGCCAAAGTCGTTTTCGCGCTTGATGCCCACGATCAGCTCCGCCAAGGGCGGCGTGGCCATGGACTCAAGCAGCAATTGGTCAAAGACGACATTGGGCGCATAAGCGGCGATTTGCTCGCGCATCTGCTCCAGTGCGGCGGTCAGGGCCATGCCGTTTTGCAGGTTCAGCACCACGGCACCGGCCTCGGTTTTATGCGGCAACTGCGCGCTGACGGCCTTGAGTACCAAGGGATAACCCAGCAATTGCGCATCACTGACCGCCCTTCCCGGCGTACTCAGCACGCCGGCCGGTGTGGTCAGGCCGAATGCACGCAGGGCTTGCTTGGAGGCCCACTCGTCCAGGGCCCCGCCGCTGTCATCCAGGGCCTTTGGGCACAAGGGTTCGAGGATCGATTCGCCTCGCTCCAGCAACACGCGACGGTTGTTCGAGTAGTCGGCAATCCGCCCCCAAGCCGCTAATGCATCCTCTACGCCTTGCAGCGCAGCGATCCCCTGAGCATGCAGGCGCTCGCGAGCATGGGCCGGCAACAGCTCGGGAAACGCCGAGGTGACAAATCCGGTCTTGCCATGCCGGCCGAGCGCCGCGCAGAACAGCTCCAGCAACAGGTCGCACTCCTTGCGCTCGCCGGTGAACTCAGCCGGGTAGTCCAGCACCAGCATGGCGGCATCGGCGTCGGTTCGCAGCGCGGTGTCGAGCATCGTGTTCAGGGCATCACGGTCGCCCCAGATGGCGGTGGTGAAATCCAGCGGGTTGACCAGGTTGGCGTAGCTGGGCAGCACCTGGGCCAGTTCAGCACGTTGGTCTTCGTCAAGTTTCGGCAAGGCCAGCTGATTGCGTTCGGCATAATCGGCAATCAAGCCCGCATCGCCACCGGAACACGCCAGTGCGATCAGGCGATTGCCCGCCGGCAGATTGCCGCACGCCGCAGCCTTGAGGGTTTCGACAAAACTCACTGGCCCACTGACACGGATCACGCCCAGTCGCGCAAACAGGCTGTCGTACAGCGCGTCGGAGCCGGACAACGAACTGGTGTGACTCAAGGCCAGCTCTGCACCGATCTGCGACACGCCGGTTTTCAGCGCGATGATCGGAATACCTTTCTCCAGCGCCTTGTGCGCCGCTCGGGCAAACCCCGGCACATTCTTCAAGCCTTCCAGGTGCAGGCCGATGGCGGTGACGCGCGGCTCGTCGAGCAGCACGTCCATCAATTCGGCAACGCCCAGTTGCGCCTGGTTACCGACCGAGGCCATGTAGGCCACCGGCAGCGAACGGTCGCTCATCGACAGGTTGTAGGCGAAGTTGCCACTCTGGGTGAGCACCGCCACGCCCTTCTCCACTGACTTGCCGCCGTGGGCCACCGGCCACAACGCCGAGCTGTGCAGGTAATCCAGCAAGCCGTAGCAGTTGGGGCCGAGCAAGGCCATATCGCCCGCAGCCTTTAAGAGCTGCTGCTGCATGGCGGCGCCGCTGGCACCGGTTTCGGCAAAACCCGAGGCGTAGCAAATCGCGCCACCGGTGCCGATAGCGGCCAGTTCAGCCACGCAGGTCAGCGTCAATTCACGGTTGGTGGCGATAAACACCGCATCCGGCCCACACGGCAGATCAGCCACGCGGCGCACACAGGGGATGCCATCGAGGCTGTCATGCTGCGGGTTGACCAACCACATCGGCCCGGTAAAACCGCCGTCGGCACAGCGCTTGAGCGCGCGCGCCATGCTGCGTCCGCCAACGAATGCCAGGTGCCGGGGTGCCAGCAGACGCTTGAGGTTGTCGCGAATAGCCTGGGACATACGCTCTCCTCGCCGCTTAACGCAACAGTGGTCGCAACAGTTCACGGGCGATGATATGGCGCTGGATTTCCGACGTGCCTTCCCAGATCCGCTCGATCCGTGCGTTGCGCCAGATGCGCTCGACCGGCCCTTCATCCATCAAGCCCATGCCGCCGAAAATCTGCACGGCTTCGTCAGCGACCTTGCCCAGGGTTTCACTGGCAAACAGCTTGGCCATGCCGGCCTCGCCGTCGGTCATGTTGCCTTGGTCCATTTTCCAGGCGGTGTGCAGGGTCAGCAGTTCAGCCGCGCAAATCTGCGTGGCCATGTCGGCCAACTTGAAACTCACGCCTTGGTAGGTGCCGATCGGCTGGCCGAACTGCTTGCGGTCCGCCGCCCATTGC
This sequence comes from Pseudomonas sp. NS1(2017), assembly GCF_002269425.1. Classification (NCBI taxonomy): domain Bacteria; kingdom Pseudomonadati; phylum Pseudomonadota; class Gammaproteobacteria; order Pseudomonadales; family Pseudomonadaceae; genus Pseudomonas; species Pseudomonas sp. NS1(2017). The sequence continues at coordinate 3,678,643 of NZ_CP022960.1, read as the reverse complement.
AACGACACATCCAGCGCGCGCTGGGCCTGGCCGACGCAGTTGGCGGCCACCATCACACGGCCAGCGGTGAGCCAGGCGTTGGCCACTTCCCAGCCTTTGCCCGCTTCGCCCAGTACCTTGGACGCCGGTACGCGGCAGTCGTCGAAGAACATTTCGTAGGTGTGATAACCCCGGTTGCTCACGCAGTTGGGGCCACGGCGGATGGTCATGCCAGGCGTCCCCCGGTCCACCAGGAACGAGGTTACCGCGTTGCGCTGTCGGCCGTTGTGTTCGTAGGTATCCGTGACCGCAAACACGATGGCGAAATCGGCGTGCCCGGCGTGGCTGATGAAGTGCTTGCTGCCGTTGATCACGAAGTCATCGCCACTGCGCACGGCGCGAGTCTTGATGGCATTGGCGTCGGAACCGGCGCCGGGTTCGGTCAAGGCAAAACAGTCGATTTTCTTGCCTTGCACGCAGGGCAACAGGTAGTCGCCAATCTGCGAGCCCGTGCACGCCATCAGGATCTTGGACGGCCGCGCGACAAACACATGCAGCGCCCACGAGACTTTGGACAACTCGCGCTCGATCAGCGCCTGGGACAGGTAGTCCAGGCCACCACCACCCACCTCTTCCGGCATGTTGAAGGCGTAGAAACCGGCAGCAATCGCCTTATCGCGAATCTGCGCCGCCAACTCCGGCGAGACCTCATCGGCACGGTCCACCGCCTCTTCATGGGGCAACAATTCCTTGGCAACAAAACTGCGTACCGCGTCCACCAACATGTCTTGTTCTTGGCTGAGTTGGAAATTCATGGCGCTACCTGTTCGGGGTGTTGTTGTTATTTGCCGGAGAAATTCGGGAGGCGTTTTTCCATAGAGGCGCGCAGGGCTTCGGCGCCATCGGCACTGCGTCCGCACAACAGGCCTGCGGCCAGTTCGGCCTGCAGTTGCTCGGGCAGGCTGCGGTCGGCGCCTTCACGGATCAGGGTCTTGGTTTGCGCGAAGGCGAAGGTCGGGCCGTTGGCCAGGCGCGTGGCGAGTTCGGTGGTGTGGGCGTGCAGTTGATCATCCGCAACCACTTCCCCGACAAGGCCGGCGGCCAGGGCGCGGTCGGCGCTCCACAGTTCGTCAAGGAACAGCAGGCGCTTGGCTTGCTCGCTGCCGATCAGGCGCGGCAAGTGCCAACTGGCGCCGGCGTCGGGCGAATAGGCCATGCTGGTGTAGCCGGCCTTGAAGCGTGCCGATTGGGCGGCGACGCGCAGGTCGCAGCACAGCGTCAGGTCCATGCCCGCACCGACGGCGGTGCCGTTGATGGCGGCAATCGTGGGTTTGTCGAGCGTGTGCAGGCGGGTCATCAAGGCGTGGGCGGTTTCGGTCCAGCCGTAGGTTTCGAGGGCGCCACGGGCTTCGGCATCGGCCCACTCGGCAAGGTCGGCCCCGGCGCAGAAGCTGCGACCGTTGCCGGTCAATACCACCACGCGCACAGCGGGGTCGGTGTTGAAGGCGTCGAGCAAGGCGTGCAGGTGCTTGAGGGTGGGAATGTCCAAGGCGTTGCGCTGCGGACCACGATTGAGGGTGATCCAGGCAACGCCAGCTTGCACATGAGTGAGCACGGGCGAATCGGTAGTCATGGCTTCCTCGAATTATTTTAGTTGGCTTGAGGGGTGCGACATGAGGCGATACTAAACAAGTGTTCAGTAAGAAGGCAATCGGCAAACCGCAAATATTTTCAGAAGGGGAAATGGCCGACCTGAACCTTGCGTTCAGGCGGCTGCAGAAGACTCAGGGTTTGAGCTGATAACGCTGGCGACCACCGGCCTGCAGGCCATCGACCCAGGCTTCGCAGATCTGGATACCCTGCTCCGGCGTGAAGGTGCCGGGGTTGAGCCCCGACTCCAGCCACAACCCATCGAGCAGTGCGCTCAAGCCGATGGCGGCCAGATCGGCATCGAAGTGCTTCCAGCCCTCCTCCTTGGCCATGTCGGTCAGCGCTGAGCGCATGATGGTGCGGTACTCGCCGTAGGAGTGTTCGTGGGCCAGGTTGATCGCCGGCGCCGTCTTGACCGCGCCCCAGAACACCAACCAGGCGTCCAGCAGGTGCGGGTCGAGCAATTCGGCGGAAAACGAGCCACGGAACAACGCCGACAGGCGCTCCCGAGGGCTCGGCGGCGCCTTGGCCATGGTTTCGCGCAGCAGGCTCATGACCTGGTCGGTGATGGTGCGGTAGGCCTCGGCAACCAGCTCATCCTTGCCCGAATAATGGTGGCTGATCAGCCCCACCGACACCCCGGCCTCGGCGCTGATCTTGCGGATCGACGCACCCTGGAACCCGTCACGCTTGAGGCACGTGAGCGTGGCCTGGACCAGATTGGCCTTGCGCACTTCCGGGTCCATCCGGGAAAAACGGGATTCCTGGGTCATGCGGTTATTCCTACGATTGGGTCGGCAGCATGACTCTACCTCAGTCGCGATAACCCGGCGACACCCGATCCAGCATCCGCAGCAACGCCGCCCAGGCCAGTTGCATGGCGTCCAGGTCGACCAACTCACCCTCTTCCAGCGGGCGGCCAGGGTTGTTGAATTGCTGTTCGGTGTAGGCACAGACCTCGGCGGGCGGCAGCACCAGCTTGCCACACGCCTGGGCGGCGATCTGGATATCGCAGGCCTTCTCCAGGTAATACATGCGCAGGAACGCCTGGCTGACCGTCTCACCTACCGTCAGCAAACCATGGTTGCGCAGCATCAGCACCGGCTTGTCGCCCAGGTCACGCACCAGCCGCTGCTGCTCATCCATGTCCAGGGCCACACCTTCGTAATCGTGGTAGGCCACCTTGCCGTAGAACTCCATGGAAATCTGGTTCACCGGCAACAACCCGCACTCCAAGGCCGCCACCGCACAGCCGGCACGGGTGTGGGTATGCAGCACGCACTGGGCGTCTTCGCGGGCGCCATGAATCGCGCTGTGAATCACGAAGCCCGCCGGGTTGACCGCATACGCCGAGGGCTCCACGGCGTGACCGTCCAGGCCGATTTTCACCAGGCTCGATGCGGTGATTTCGTCGAACATCAGCCCGTAGGGATTGATCAGGAAGTGGTGCTCGGGCCCAGGGATGCGCACCGAAATATGCGTAAAAATCAGGTCACTCATGCGGTAGTGCGCGATCAATCGGTAGCAGGCGGCGAGCTGTTCACGTAGCTGCTGTTCGGTGGAGTGAGTCATTTTTATTCTCCAGGCACGGGGTTGGTGAGGGCGACGCTAATTCAGTCACCAGTAAAAAAACAAGTTGATTTTTTACTGACGCTCGCCTCCTATAGAAAAATAACAATAACAGCGCCTGGAGTATCTTCACCATGTCGCACCTGACCTTTCCCCATCTGTTCGAGCCTCTGGAACTGCGCGGCAAGCGCCTGAAAAACCGCATCATGTCCAGCGGGCACGACACCTCGATGCCCACCGATAACCGCGTCAATGCGCAGTTGATCGCCTACCACCGTGCTCGCGCCGAAGGCGGTGTGGGGCTGATCGTGTTGCAGGTGGCCGGGGTGCATGACAGTGCGCGCTATACCTCCCATGTGCTGATGGCGACCGACGACAGCTGCATCGACGGTTACCGCGAACTGGCCGAAACCTGCCATGCACACGGCACCGTGGTGCTGTCACAGATCTTCCATCCGGGACGCGAAATCATGGAGTCCGCCGATGGTCTGCTCGCCGTGGCGTACTCGGCGTCAGGGGTGCCGAATGAACGCTTTCGCGTGATGCCACGAGCGCTGGACCAGGCGATGATCAACGAGATCGTCGCGGGTTATGCGGCGGCTGCCAGGCGCTTGCATGAGGCCGGGATCGATGGGGTGGAAGTGGTTGCCAGTCATGGGTATCTGCCGGCGCAGTTTCTCAATCCTCGGGTAAACCGGCGTACCGATGACTACAACGGTTCTTTGGAACATCGGTTGAGGTTCTTGAGGGAAATCATCGAAGCCGTAAGGGCCGCCACCGACGAACAGTTCATTATCGGGCTGCGCATTTCTGCCGATGAACGCGACGCCGAAGGCCTCACTGAAAACGAGTCGCTTGAGGCCGTTCAACACCTGCAAACCCAGCTGGATTACGTGCATATCGTCGCGGGCACATCAGCGTCCCTGGGCGGCGCAGTCCATATCGTGCCGCCCATGGCGATTGCCGCCGCATACCTCGCCAGCGAGGCGGCCACATTCAAGGCCAGCCTGTCGATTCCGCTATTCGTCACAGGGCGAATCAATCAGCCCCAGGAAGCCGAACTGATATTGGCGCGGGGCCAGGCCGATGTCTGCGGCATGACGCGTGCGTTGATCTGCGACCCGCTGATGCCGGCCAAGACCCTTGGCGGCCGTGCCGAAGACGTGCGGGCGTGCATCGCCTGCAATCAAGCCTGCATCGGTCATTTTCACAAGGGGCTGCCGATCTCCTGTATCCAGCACCCCGAGACCGGCCGCGAGCTGGTGTTTGGTGTGTTGCAACAGGCAGTGAAGCCCAAACGCATCATGGTGGTGGGCGGTGGCCCGGCAGGCATGAAAGCAGCAGCAGTCGCCGCGCAACGCGGGCATGACGTGACGCTGTATGAAGCCAGCGGGCAATTGGGCGGGCAAGTGTTGCTGGCCCAACTGCTACCACGGCGCAGCGAATTCGGCGGCGCCAGTACCAACCTGCAACGTGAAATGGAACTGGCGGGGGTACGGGTGGTGCGCCATACCTGGGTCGATCGTGCGCTGGTGGAACAGAAACAGCCCGATCACGTCATCATCGCCACCGGCGCCGAGCCTTTCTGGCCAGCCTTCGAACAGGGTGGCGAGCTTCAGGTGGTGGATGCCTGGCAGGTGCTGCGTGAGCAGGTCACTCTGGGCCGTTCGGTGGTGGTGGTCGATTGGCGTTGCGACTGGATCGGCCCCGGTATTGCTGAGCGCCTTATGCGCGCCGGTCATCAGGTGCAACTGGTGGTCAATGGCACCCATTGTGGGGAAAACCTGCCGCTGTATGTACGGGATCAATTGGCTGGCGAACTGCATCGGCTGGGCATCCCGATCATCCCTTACGCCCGCCTCTATGGCTGCGATGACACCACGGTCTACTTGCAACACACCGCCAGCGGCGAGCCGATGCTGTTGGAGAATATCGACACGCTGGTGTTGTGCCAGGGTCACCAGCCAGTAGACACTCTGGGCGCGGAGCTGCAAGGCGTGGTGCCCTTTGATCGCATCGGCGACTGCCTGGCCCCGCGCACCGCCGAAGAAGCGATCTACGAAGGACTCAAAGTGGCGTGGAACCTGTGACAGACAATCCCCAGCAACTGTTTCTCGGCACGCGCATTCGTGGGCTGCGCAAGGCGCGGGGCCTGACCCTCACGGCCCTGGCGCAGGCCAGCGAATTGACGGCCGGCTACCTCAGCCAGTTGGAGCGCAACCTGGCGTATCCATCGATTCCCGCATTGTTCAATATTGCCCGCAGCCTGGGCGTGACCATCCAGTGGTTCTTCGCCAGCGAAACCGTAGCCGCTGCCGAAGACGAAGGCTATGTAGTGCGCAAAGGCAACCGCCAGAGCATTCACTACGAGGACGGCATCGTCGACCAATTGCTGACGCCGTTGCCCAACCACCAACTGGAAATGCTCCAATCAAGCTTCCCGCCGGGTACGTATAGCCAGCAGAGCTACAGCCATGAAGGCGAAGAAGCGGGGTACGTACTGAGCGGCCAGTTCGAGTTGTGGGTGAGTGAGCGACACTTCCTGCTGCAGGCCGGTGACAGTTTCAGCTTCGCCAGCCGTGAGCCCCATCGCTACGGCAACCCTGGCAAGGTAGAAACCGTGGTGATCTGGGTGATTACACCGCCGACATTTTAGGCCACCCATACAGATGGAGACGTTTCCTACGGGAACTGGCGACAGTGGCAAGGCGGCCATCAATGGTGAGGGGGCCTTTCACTTGCTATAAAAATGGCTACTTCTCTTCGAGGATATCGCCATGTCGTTATTGCATTTGTTGTTCGGGAAGCCGACCCAGGATGAGCGGGAGCGCGTGAAAGAGGTCAAGTCCCGTAAAACATGGAAAGTCGTGTACGGAGGCATCGGCTTGGATGCCGCCGAAGTGTTGGAGTCGCAGGGTTACAAGGACGCCATGGAGCAACTACGTAAAATGGAGGCTGATCATTCATGGGCTTGCTGATCATCGTCCCCTTGCTGGTCAGCGGATACATGGTCTGCATCAGGCACCCCTTTTTCTACGTACGCCTGCACCGCTTCCAAGGACAACTGCTCTATTTGCAGGTGGCCAGGATGGGAATGGCTTGCCTGATCGCTTCGACCCTCCTGACTGCAGCCGTTCTGGCAGTGTCAAAGCAGGCGGTCCCGATCATGGGTCATGTCATTGCAACAGACTACAGCAGCTACTTGGGCACGCTATTGGTGCAACTTGATATTGCCAGCGAAAAAAACGCCACGCTATGGGTTTTCCTGATGCAGGTTGGCCTGACGGCCCTGTTAATTCCTTTCTTCTGGTCAGCGCTCTATGTGGGCGCGAAGAAGAAAATATTGCAACTGGAAACAGACGTCCAGCTCCACTCGCTGCTGGCGCTGGGTGTCCTTGAGGGCACGCCTTTCAAAATCCTGCTGAGAGAGTCCATCGTGCAGTGCAGGCCGTGCATGTTCAGCTTGAACGATCGAAAGGTCTATGTCGGAATCGTACTGTTCGCAGGCACACCGACCGAGTCCGAAGGTGTCGATCATGCCTTCACGCTGATCCCCATACCCAGCGGCTACCGAGACAAGGACACACTGGAGGTCACGCTGAGTACTCGCTTCTCAAATGCAGCTACCCCGCCGCCCATCACACTGATCCAGGAAAATGTCGTTTCCGCCACACAGTTCGACTTCACGACCTGGAACGCGGTCCATACCCGCAAAAACAGCAAGCCGCGACAGGGCGAGTTCCATCAACACCGCCCCGCGCGCCCGATGCACGCTGAAAGCCTCTGCGCCTGAGGCTCCAACGTCAGTCAAACTTCCAGTTCAACCCGACGCGTAACATCTGCCCATCGTTCTTGAACTTGGAATCATAGCCAGTCCCTGCTCCACCGCTGCCCGGAATCACCGCAACGTTCAGCTTGTCTTCACCCAGGTCGTAGTACAGGTATTCGGTCTTGAACGACAGGTTCTTGGTGATGGCCTGTTCGATACCAGCTCCCACCGTATAACCCATCTTGAAATGGCTCTGGTCGCCGCTGAACTGGGTATTGCCGGTGGGGCCGAACATGTCGACGCTCTGGCTGGTTTCGCCATAGGCCAGACCCGCCGTACCGTAGACCAGGGTGTGGTCGAACGCATAACCGAAGCGACCGCGCAGGGTCCCAAGGTACTTGATCTTCGATTCGAATTTATTGTTCAGCGCCAAGCGGGTGTTGAGTTGAGCGGTGCCGATGTTTCGGCTGTCTTGCAGATCGGTATGGGAGATATCCGCTTCGATACCGGCCACCCACTGGCCGAACTGGTAGTTGTAGCCGAACTGTATGCCACCTAAGAGGCCGTTGCGGTCCAGGTCCACACGGCCAGGGCGTGCACCGCCATTGATGTTGGCGATGTTCGGTGCGGCCTGGCCTTTGGTATCGACATCGCCGTCGCCACCAAAGCCGTAGCCGGCACTCAAGCCGCCGTAGAAACCGGTCCAGTCCGTCGGGCCTTCGGACGAATAGGCATCCGCCGCCTGGGCGCAGGTTGAAGCAACAACAGTCAGTGCCGTAGCGGCAAGTAAACGCGTGATCATGTGCAGAGCTCCTAGGTTTTTTAGTGGTGTAACAGGCACAGCGTCGCCGCACGCCGAAGGCAATCGGCGCGAGGAATGAATTCATTTCGAGGGGTATTACTGAGCCGAACGGCTCGGGATGAGGCTACTGACCGAGGAAGCGGTAATCGGCGCTGTAGGGCTCCAGGTGCAGCTCACCGACCTGGGCACAACTGCCGCTGAATACTCCGCCCAAGGTATGCAGGCGTTCCACCGCGACCACCTGTTCCAGCTCGCCGTCGCCCTGATGGCTCACTACACCAAGGCGTAGCAGCGGAATGTCCTGGGCACTCGCCCCCGGTGCCTGGGCAATGACCTTGCCGACCACTGCGCTGCGGTCATCCAGTTGCCAAGTGGGCCCGGCGAAATGTCGGCCAACGGTCTTGCCATTGATCATCAGCGTGGCAAGCGGCTCACGAAACTGCCAGGCAAGTTGACCACTGTTGTCACGAGCACAGGTATAGATCTGCACGCCGGCAGCCCGCACGGTCATCAGCACTTTCCTGGCCGCGTCGTTGGCAGGTTCCGGCAAGTCCTGTGCCTGTGCCCGCTGCGCATCGACCGCGCAGATGACCAGCACAATCAGACCGATCACTTGCACGACCAGCAGCGCCAGACGATTCCGTCGGGTGATGGCATCAGGATCGGTATCACTCATTTTTCGCCTGCCAGGAGAAGGGTCAAGAAGCGTCTGGTTAATCATGTTGAAGTCCGTCGGTAGCGGCTGGTTATCAGCGTCTGCAGGATGAACAACCGACCCGAACGGTTTATTCCCGACTATTTTTCAAGCCGGGTAAAAACCTCGCCTACCAGACTTCGATCTCCAATTCCGCGAGCTGACTGGCCGGTGTCGGCACGGCCTTGCCGCTGTGCATCACACCCTGGCGTGGCGGCTCGCGCTTGAGGTTCGGCACCGGTATCCGCCCGCCTCCGCGTACCGTTTGAGCGCCGACCATCGCGAACTGGCCATTGGCGAAGTTCAGCCCCACGCCATTCTGGCGCTGGAAGTAGATCCACCAGCGTTCCTCCTCAAACTTCATGAACGCGAACCCACGGGGATACGCCGCTTCGCCATAGTCGTCAAAGGTCATCGCGGTGGCGAAACCCAGGCCATGCCCGTCGGAACGACTGAGGTATTCCTTGTTCAGGTAATCACTGCCGCCCTGCACGTGAAACACCCGGTAAGTGAGGTCATCAAGTTGATCGATCAGGATCGAACAACCACTGAAGTCCGGCGTGAACACGTACCCGGTCGCCCCAGGGTTGACCGGGATATCGCAAAAATCGCCCTGGGGAACCCAATGCCCCATCAGCGGCCGTTCGATCTTGCCAAAATCACCCGGCTTATCCAGGGTGGCCAGTCGGTATCCACCGGCTCTATGGCTGTTGACGTCAAACACGTTGATCCCCTTCACAAGGCTTGGAGGAATGCGTTTGGCGGTCATGAAGTTCTGTTGCAGGAAGGTCTTGGTGGACGACAACGCGGTCATGCACGTGTTGGTCATAGGTGCTCCGGATAGAAGAAAGATGCCGACGTCTCGCCAATCCTTGTAAACGCCGTTCGAATCACGGGAAATCATCAGAAGAACACCCTCCCCGGACGCTTTATTCCATGATTTCGTTTAATCGGAATTCGTCTTTTCCATGCAGATAATTGTCTTCTTCCTACGCCCTATCAGCCGGTAGCCTTCGGCCCTGCGATGCCTTGCGCACGCACGAACACCGGCTGTTGCTACAGCATCGGTGCCTGACCCCCAGTGCTCGATAGATGGCGCCCACGTGAAAAAACTCTCGATAGTCCTCTTGCTCGCAGGCTTGCTCCAGTTGCCGCATGCCCTGGCGGCGCCAGCCACTATTGGCGTGATCGCCTATGCGGAAAAACCGCTGAAGCTGATACGCGCCACCAGCCTCTACACCGTGGGCGCCGGCACCCGGCTGCAAGGGGGCGATATCCTGCAGACCGGTACGGCTGGTGTGCAGATCGAAGGCATTGCGTCGACGACCCTGGCATTGGGTCCCGATACCCGCATCCTGATCGCCACCCACCGCACCGCCGCACAAATCAATCTGCTCAATGGCTGGCTGAAGCTGCAACCGGTGGCGGGCAGCACGCACGCCAACCTGGCAGTGACCACCGGTGCCCTGGCGTTCACCGCCACCCAAAGTTCAAGCGTGATTCACGTGACCCCACGCCAGACCGAGATGTTCGTCGAGGACGGCAGTCAGGTGGTCAATGAGCTAGACGCCCACGGCAAAGGTGAGCACAGCGTCACCCTGGGCCATGAAGACTTTGCACAACGCAGCGCCGGCAGCGCCCTCAAGATCGTGCCTCGTCCCGAGCAGGCATTTATCGACGCCCTGCCCCGCCAATTCCTCGACCCGCTGGTGCCGCTGGGCAAGAAAATCCCTGCCGCATCCGAGCCGAAAAAGGAGCGTGACGTCACCTACGACGACATTGCCCCTTGGGTTGTCAGCCCGCTCAATCTCAGCCAACAGATGCTCGCCAACCGCTTTGCGCCGCGCCTTAACGACCCGACGTTCCGCCAGGCGGTGAAGGTCAACCGTGGCGGGGTGCTGGAGTGGGAGCTGGAGCTGTTGCGCCTGGAACGTCGCAAGAATGCGCACTGATCCCCATCACGTCGGTCCCCGAAGGTCTTTATGAAACTGTCGCTTGCGGTCAAATTCAACGTGGTGTTCCTGGCGGTGTTTATCGTCGGCTTTATCGCCACCAGCCTCTCAACCCATTACATGCTGCAACAGAGTGCGCGCCGGGAAACCCTGGAAACCGCACGCATGCTGATGCGCTCGGCCTCCGCCGCCAGCACCTATACGGCCGAGCAGATTGTGCCGCTGCTGGAGAACCGCCTGAAGTTCCAGTTCCTGCCGCAATCGGTTCCTGACTTCGCCGCCATTTCGCACCTGCAGGAACTGCTCAAGTCTTATCCGGACTATGCCTACAAAGAAGCCACGCTCAACCCCACCAACCCGCGCGACCTGGCCAACGACTGGGAAAAAACCTTGATCAGCACCCTACGCAGCCAGCCGCAGACCGATGAGATGGTGGGTGAGCGCGCCGATGACAAAGGCACGTCGCTCTACATCGCGCGACCGATCCAGATCAAGGACGCGGCCTGCCTGGCCTGCCATAGCACGCCAGAGGCCGCCCCCAAAACCATGGTCGACATCTACGGGCCGGTCAATGGCTTCGGCTGGAAACTCAACGACACCATCGGTGCGCAACTGGTCTCGGTGCCACTGGACCTGCCGATGCAACGCGCCAGAAGCCTGCTGCACAGCTACATGATGTCGATGCTGGGGATTTTCGCCGTGTTGTTCGTGGCCTTGAACGTGGCGGTGCACCTGTTTGTCACCCGACGCCTGCGGCAGATGTCGGTGCTGGCTGACCGCGTCAGCCTGGGGGAAGTCGATGTGCCGCCGATGGACATCAGCGGCAACGACGAGTTGGCGCGCATGGGCCAGTCCTTTGGCCGCATGCGCACCAGCCTGGCCAGCGCCATGAAGATGCTTGAGGAATAGGGCCGCGACCATGCTTGAACAACTCGGCAAATACCGCATCGACAGCGTGCTCGGAAAAGGCGCCATGGGCACGGTGTACAAGGCGTTCGACCCGAACATCGCCCGCACCGTGGCCCTCAAGACCATCCGCAAGGAACTGTTCGGCGACAGCCAGCACGCCGAGTTGGTCAGCCGCTTCAAGAATGAAGCGCAGGCCGCCGGCCGGCTGATGCATCCCAACATCGTCGCGGTCTACGACTACGGCGAGGACGAGGGCTCGGCGTATATCGCCATGGAGTTCGTCGAAGGCACACCGCTCAACACCTTGCTGACAGCACAAACGGCCCGTGACCTCAGCCACAGCCTCGGCTGGATGCGCCAGTTGTTGCTGGCCCTGGAGTACGCGCACTCCAAGGGCGTGGTGCACCGCGATATCAAGCCGGCGAACCTGCTGATCACCGCCGACAACCACGTCAAGGTCACCGACTTCGGCGTCGCACGTCTGGACTCCTCCACGCTTACCCAGACCGGCTCGATGATCGGCACCCCCAGCTACATGTCGCCGGAACAGTTCTGCGGCGAGTTGATCGACGGTCGCTCCGACGTGTTTTCCGCCGGCATCGTGCTGTACCAACTGCTCACCGGCGAGCGACCGTTTTCCGGGTCGGCCACCATGGTCATGCAGCAGATTCTCAACCAGACGCCGGTGGCACCGTCGAGTTTGAACCTGGCCCTCGATCCGGCGTTGGACAGCGTGATCGTCCGCGCCCTGGCCAAGCGCCCGGCCGACCGCTATCCCTCGGCGCACGCCTTTCTGGATGACCTTGAAGCGCTGCTCGGCACCACCACCGGCAGTTGGACCAGCGCCGACATCGACGATGATCGCACCGTGCTGATGCGCCCCAACCAACCCTTGAGCAGCGGCGTGACAGCGTTAGCGACCGAAGCCGTGGAAACCCTCACACCCTGGAAGCTGGCCGTGATGCCTGAGCTGGAGTCACTGCTGTCCCACCAGATCGGCCCGCTTGCACGCTTTCTGGTGCGCAAGAGCCTCAATGGCGCCGATGACTTCGAGGGTATCTGCGCCGCATTGTTGCCTCATATCCCGTCGGAGCGCGGCCGTGAGCAGTTCGCCAGCGCCAGCCAGTCGCTGTTCCAACGCCTCAACCCGCCGACTGCCGCGCCCGAGGTCGTGACTGAACCCACCGCGATCGTTCCGAACACCGAGGTGATCCCTGCGCCAGTCGACCCCGACTTCGCGCACATGGCCGAACGCCGGCTGGCGGTGCTGATCGGTCCCATCGCCCGCATCGTGGTCAGTCGCGCCTTGCGCGCAACCTCTCTGCGCCAACCCTTTTTGCAACGGTTGGCCGAGTCAATCGAGAGCGAGGCCCAGCGCCTGGCGTTCCTCCACAGCTTCGAGCCCCTGCCATGACCGACTCCCCCCTCAGCGCCTGCGGGCCCCATCGTCTGGCCTGCGCGGTCGCTTATGGGGCCAGCGATGTCGGCACGGTACGCCAGAGCAACGAAGATAACTTTCTGGTGGAGCCCAGCCTCAGGTTGTTTGCCGTGGCTGACGGCATGGGCGGCCATGAAGCCGGCGCCCTGGCGAGTGCCGAAGCCTTGATCAGTTTGCGCCAGGCGCTCAACGCCGACCGTGTCGACCCACTGAACGACGGCAGCGACCCGGACGCCACCTGGTCGGACCCGGACATGCAAGCTGCCAGCCGCCTGCACAACGCCATCGACCAGGTGAACCAGTGCGTCTACCAGCAAAACGTGGCACGCCAGATGAGCGAAGGCAGCGGCATGGGCACCACCCTCACGGGAGCATGGCGCCCGCATGCCGGTGGTCCACTGTTGGTGTTCCATGTGGGCGACAGTCGTTTGTACCGCTACCGCGACGGTGAGTTGAGCCTGCTGACCCGCGACCAGACCTGGTATCAACAAGCCCTTGAGGCCGGCAAAGTCGACCGCTTGCCGGCACGCAACCTGCTGTTGCAAGCGATCGGCCCGGGACCACGGGTAGAACCGCAAGTACGCGTGCAACCGGTGCAGCCCAACGACCTGCTGATGCTGTGCAGTGACGGCCTGCACGGTTGCGTCCCACACCAGGAAATGGCCCAGGTGCTGGCCGCTGCGGGCCGCGACACGTTGGACACCGCCTGCCAACGGCTGATCCACCTCACCCGCGAATACGCCGGGCGCGACAATGTCACGGTGCTGCTCGCCTGGTTCGACGGCTGAATCGTCTATGGCAGCTTGAACGCCTCGTCCACCGGCACGCGGTAGCCGGTGGCCAGGCGGTTGGTTTCGTTGGCCATGCCGACCACGGCCTGCAACTCGCCGAACATCTCGTCGGTCATCCCCGCCTTGCGCGCCGCCGCCGTGTGGGACGCGATGCAATACGGACAATTATTGGTCACGCTGACAGCCACATAGAGCAGCTCCTTGGTCAGCGGGTCCAATGCCCCCGGTGCCATGATTTCCTTGAGGCTTTCCCAGGTCCGGCGCAGGGTCGGCGGGTGGGCGGCCAGGCACTTCCAGAAGTTGTTGACCTGATCGACCTGGCGCGTGTGCATGATGTCGTCATAGACCGCGCGCACTTCGGGGCTGGCATCGGCGTATTCGGTGAGGTGTTGAGTCATGGGATTTCCAAGGCGGATGGTAAGTGTTCTGGAATACCGCGCCGCCCCCATTACTGGCAAGTGAAGCCTGATAATCCTGGATGACGGAGTTGACGAACGGTCATGCGAATGTTCAGATGCCGGCCTGTTTCAGGTGCCCCCTGCCGCCGTGCTTGGGGTGAAACGGGAAACCGGTACGCTCTTTTGAGCCAGTCCGGTGCTGCCCCCGCAACGGTATTCGCGTGACCCCTTCGACACACCACTGTGGCCTGCGTGCCATGGGAAGGTGAAGGGTTCCATACGCGAGAGCCCGGAGACCGGCCTGGAATTTCTGTTAGGCAAACTCCTGCGGTGGGCGGGCATGGGCCGGTGTCGGCGTGTGCGCGATGCCTTCTCCTGCGTGCTTCTGCGAAGATACTTTCGAGAAGACTATGATTCGACGTTCCCTGATCCCTTTGTTCGGCTCGCTGTTCAGTCCCCTGTTGCTGGCCGACGACAACACCCTGGTGCTCAACCAGCAGATCGTCTCCGCTCCTTCCGTGGAATCCACCACCGTCGCCGCCATGGCCCAGTACGGCAGCAAAGTGGAGATCGTCACCCGCGAACAGATCGAACGCGCCGGCCCCGCCGCCGACGTGACGCGGGTGATGCAGATGTTCATCCCCGGCCTCTACGTGGCGCCGAAAAACGGCCCGTTCGACTACGGCACTTATTCCCTGCTGGGCGGGCGCAACGATGACACGTTGATCCTGCTCGACGGCGTGCGCCTGAACAACCGCCTGTATGGCGGCCTGTACCTCGATACGCTGCCGGCCAACGCTATCGAGCGCATCGAAGTGCTCAAGGGCGGCCAGAGCCTGTTGTTCGGCACCCAGGCGGTGTCGGGGGTGATCAACATCGTGACGCGCAGCCCGCAGACCCGCGAGGCGTCCGGTGAAGTCAACCTGGGAGTCGATACCTTCGGTGGCACCACCGGCGATGCACGGGTCGAGAAGATCTTCACCAACGGCTGGGGCGACCTCGGCGTGCTGGCGTATGTCAGCCGCAACGCCTCCGAGGGCTACCAGCCGTTTCGCAACAGCGACTACAGCGGTCGCGTCAGCGACAAAAAGCGCTCGTACGAAGTGACCACCTTCGGCACCAAGGCCATCCAGTCGTTTGGCGATGACTCGCGCCTGGAACTGTTCTACCAATATGCCGATGCCAACCTTGATTTCGCGCGGCCGGTAAACAACTACAAGACCACCAACGACCGCGTGCAACAGATCGCCACGGCCACTTTCGAACAGGCGATCAACGAGCGCCTGAGTTATTTCATCAAGGGCCATATCAACGACTGGGACACACGCTACACGCGAATCGATAACACCGCGAATGGCGGCCGTAATGTGCGCAATCACAATGACTACTGGGGCTTTACCGATTGGGGCGTGCAGGCCGAGGGCAAGGCCGAGTTGCCAGGCGGCCATGTGCTGGTGGTGGGCAGCGACAATCAGTGGTTCAAGGGCCAGGACGATGTACTGGTGATCGACGACAACAAGGCCCAGGCCCATGCGCTGTATACGCAACTGCGACCGCAGATCGACGCATTGCCCAACTGGCACCCCAGCCTCGGCGTGCGCCATGAAGCCATGAGCGGCGGCGACAGCGCCACCGTCGGCATGCTCACCTCACTCTACGATCTCAACGACCACTGGGCCCTGCGCGGCCAATACGGTACGGCCTACAAACTGCCCAACGCCGAGCAGTTGTTCGTCAACGAGCCAGGCGACGAAATCGGCAACCGCAATCTCAAGCCGGAGAAAAGCCGCAACGCCGAGCTGGGTATCGATTACAAAGGGTTGCTGGCCGAGCGTGATTTCAGCGCCAGCGTCACGCTGTTCAAACGCAAGATCACCGACCTGATCACGCTTGACGATGTGCAGTGGGTCAACGGCCAGGGCCAGATCCAGATGCGCGGCTTCGAGGCCGACGCCAAGCTTGCGCTCAACGACCAGTGGAGCCTGCAAGCCGACATGACGCGCAACCTCACCGAATCGCGCACGGGGGTTACCATCAACGATATCCCGAGCTTCTTTGCCCGTTCACGTATCGGTTTCGAATCGGAAAACCGCTTATGGGGCGCAGGTACTGCGATCCGCTATATCCGCGACATCACCAGCTCGAAACATGTCGAATACGGCCACTACTCCGTGGTGGACGCCGATGCCTATCGCTACCTCGACAACGCCCACCAGCACCGCCTGAGCCTGCTGGTGGAAAACCTGTTCGACCGCGACTACGTCACCAGCCGCGCCAGCAACGTCGACAACCTCGGCCGCCCATTCACATCGGAGGTGCGTTACACGTATCGCTTCTGATGACTGAGATCACCAAAATCGACGGGGTGGACTCCCATCCCGACTGGTCCCGCATACCGGACCACGCCCGCCATGTATTCCTGTGCACCGGCCCACGCTGTACGCAGCGCGGCGCCTTGCAACTGTGGAAAACCCTGCGCCGCCGACTGCTGGAACATGAGCACATCGAAGTGTCCGGAGGCGTGCTGCTGACACGCACCCATTGCCAATTTCCATGCAATCTCGGGCCGGTGCTCACGGTGTATCCCGAGCGTTGTTGGTATGGCGTGCGCAGCAAGGCCGATGTGCTGCGCCTGGTGGATGTGCACCTGGTGGGCGGCGATGTGGTGCAAGACCTGTTGATCAAGGATGCCCCATGAAACACCCATGGTTTTGGCTGGCCGCCCTGCTCTGCGGCACACCCGTGCTGGCAGACACTTATCGCAACTGCGCCCAGGACTGGAGCGTGCCCCCGTCACCGCCTTCGCGCATCGTGGCGCTCAACCAGCACGCCGCCGATTTGCTGCTGGCGCTGGATGCAGGGCCTTCGCTGGTGGGTGTGGCTTACCTGGACGACAACGGCATTGCACACCGGCACGGCGAGTACTTCGACGTACCGGTCATCGCGGCGAAATACCCGTCCAGTGAAGTGCTGTATGCACAGCATCCGGACCTGGTGGTGGGCGGCTTTGCCAGTGCGTTCGGTAATGGGGTCACGTCGCGCACCGGTCTGGCAAACAACGGGGTGGCGTCGTACCTGCTGGAGTCCGCCTGCGCGGGTCACTCGCTGGATTACTTTGGGCATATTCGTCAGGACTTGTTTACCCTCGGCGCCCTGCTGCACAAAACCCGGCGCGCTCAAATGCTGAGCGATGCGTTGGACGCCGACCTGGCAAACGCCCATGCGCTGATCGGGGATGCCCGTCCGCTGTCGGTGTTTTACCTGGACAGTGAAGTGGGTGGACTCGATAGCGAAGGTCAACGGGGTTTTGTCACCACCTTGCTGGCAGCTTCCGGTGCACGCAATGTATTGGCCGATATCCCGTTGTCACGGGTGACCGTCAGCAATGAAACCCTGTTGGCCAACGACCCGGACGTGATCCTGCTGGCCGACGCCCTGTGGTCACCGGCCAGCCGCAAGCGGCAGTTGCTGACCACCGACCCGGTACTTTCGAAGCTGCGCGCCGTGCGCGAGAACCGCATGATCGATATTCCCTTCACCCACGTGGTGCCCAACATGGGCAGCGGCCAGGTGGTTCTGTCATTGGCACAGCGGTTCAAGGCGCTGGCGATTCGTGATCTGCGGTAAAGAGTCCTTTTCGGATTCAGCGGTTTTTCCGAAGGAACGACGGGTGGATACTCGACTCCATTGTTTACCCCTCTTCAGGAGTTACTGATGTCCATTCCAACGCAAAACGTTCCGGCCTTCGGCCTTGGCACTTTCCGCCTGCAAGGCCAGGTGGTGATCGATTCCGTCAGCACCGGCCTGGAACTGGGCTACCGTGTGATCGACACCGCACAGATCTACGAGAACGAAGCCGACGTCGGCCAGGCAATTGCCGACAGCGGCGTGCCGCGTGACGAGCTGTTTATCACCAGCAAGATCTGGATTGCCAATTTCGCCGAAGGCCAGCTGATTCCAAGCCTGCGCGAAAGTCTGAGTAAACTGAGAACCGACTACCTGGACCTGACCCTGATCCACTGGCCCTCGCCGGAAGACCAGGTGCCTGTCGCCGAATTCATGGGCCAGTTGCTGGAAGCCAAGCGCCTGGGTCTGACCCGCCAGATCGGCATTTCCAACTTCACCGTCGACTTGATGAAGCAAGCGATTGCAGCCATTGGGGCCGAAAACATCGCCACCAACCAGATCGAACTGCACCCCTACCTGCAAAACCGCAAGGTCGTGGACTTCGCTACCGCCAACGGCATTCAGATCACGTCCTACATGACCCTGGCCTACGGCGAAGTGCTCAAGGACCCGGTGATCCAGCAAATCGCCGAACGCCATCAGGCGACCCCGGCGCAAGTGACGCTGGCCTGGGCCATGCAACTGGGCTACGCAGTCATCCCTTCATCGACCAAGCGCGTCAACCTGGAAAGCAACCTCAGGGCCCTGCAACTGACCTTGAGCGCTGCCGACATGACACAGATTGCCGAACTGGAACGCGGCCATCGCCTGACCAGCCCCAAGGGTATCGCACCAGAATGGGATTAAATCCCGGCTGCTGGCTGGGATAACTCGCGCAACCACGGCAACACCCGCAGGCCAGCAGTGGCTGCGGGTGGGTCAATGATGTCCATGAAGTGTTCAAGGTTGACGTTGTCAGGCACGCCGGGCAATCGCACCAGCACCGCCGGCGTTATGTCAGCGCGGGTGCTCAGGTCCAAGTGATCGTAGACCAGCACATGGTGCGCCTGGGGTTGAGACCCGCAAGCATGAGCCGTCAGCCCCGCATTGATGATCAGCACATCAAAGGGCACGGCCGGGATAGCGGTGAGCAACTGGGCCTCTTCAAAGGTTTCCACCGGTACGATCCGGAAGTATCCCAACCGATTGAGCATTTTCTCGATATGCAAGCGTTGCAGGTGTTGTTCATCGGCAATCAGGATGGTCAGTGCTTTGTTTGGCATGGCGAATCCCTGGGCAGGCAGCGCTCGTCAGTGAGCGAGCCCCATTTTCCAGACATACTCCGAAGACAAAATCAGGTTTATTCCTGTTCCATGTAGGAATTCTCCCAAATCCACCGAATAGCCATCCACTTCAGTCAAGCCTGCTTGATGCGCGCACTCAAGCTGTGATGCAACCTATCCACGGCGTGGCGAATGGCATCCACCGAAGCTGCCAACGCATCACGGTCCCGCCTTTCACACACGCCCTCCAGCGTTTCACAACAAGCGACCAGCGTCTGCGCCTTGACCATGCCGGCCCCACCTTTGACGCGATGGGCCAGGTCATGCAATTTGCCAAAGTCCGCTTGTTCGTGCAGCGCCGATAGCAGCAAGCGGTCCTCCGCAAGGCTATCGAGCAAGGGCGCCAGCAACTCATTGAGCCCAGCAGTATCCCCCTCCGTCAGGGCGACCAGGGTATTCAAGTCATATTCCGGCACAACATCTTTCACCACCGGCGCCGCGGTGCGCGACGCCAACGCCGTGCGCAGATCATCAAGGCCGGTCGGTTTGAAGAGACAGCCGTCCATGCCCGCCTGCCGGCAACGCTCGGTCTCCTCGGGTTGCGCGTTGGCGGTAAAACCCAGTAACAGACAACGCACCAGACCACGCTGACGCTCTTGCGCACGGATATCACGTGCCAATGTATAGCCATCCATGACCGGCATATTGCTGTCGGTGATCACGCCATCAAAATGCCCGGCCTGCCATAACGCAAAGCCTTCAGCGCCATCTTGCGCAGTGACGATGTGATGCCCCAGAAAGCTCAATTGCCGAGCCAGCAACAGGCGGTTGGCCGGGTAATCGTCAACCACCAAGAGGTTCAACGCATGAGTCGCAGGCGCAGGCACTACAGGCGTACACACCGGTGCTACCGAGGCCAACGCCAGCGTCAACGTCAGGTCCACGCGCGTGCCTTTACCCAGCACACTGCTTAAATGCAATCGACCGCCCATCATTTCGCACAGGTTGCGGCTGATCATCAACCCCAGCCCCGAACCACTGCGCGCCGATTGGTCGTGATTGCTGCCTTGGACAAAGGGGCTGAACAACCGCTGTTGGTCTTCGGCACTGATGCCAATCCCCGTGTCCTCCACAAACAACCTCAGGTTCAAATGATCACCGCTCAACGAAGGGGTGCCCTGAGCCCCCAGGCGTACTTGGCCGGTGGTCGTGAACTTGATGGCATTGCCCAGCAGGTTGGACACTATTTGTTTGAGACGCAGAGGGTCGATCAGCACCGATCGGTCGATCATCAGGTCGAGTTCAGCTTGCAACTGCAGCCCCTTGTCCCGCGCCAGCCCCTCGAACACCCGCGCCACAGAGGCCAATAGCTCATGGAGATTGGCCTCTTCCAGGCTCAGGGACAGGTGACCGGTTTCAATCCGCGCAATGTCCAGGATATCGCCAATCAATTCCAGCATGCTTCGGGACGCCATCGACGCCACTTCCAGCGCGTCCAGATCGACACGGCCCTGCTCTGCGTTTTTCAGGGCCAACTCAAGCATGCCGATCACCGCATTCATGGGCGTGCGTATCTCATGACTCATGGTCGCCAGGAACGTGGTCTTGGCACGGTTGGCGGCGTCGGCATCCTCCTTCGCTTCCTGCAGTTGGCCCAGCAGGCGCTGGCGCTCGCTGACGTCCACCCAGCCGGCGATCATACCCACGACGCTGCCATTGCTGTCACGGTACGGAAGCATCCACTGGTAAATGGTCAACACTCCGCCACCCGGCACCTTGAGCACACGATCCTGGATCTGCGGCTCGCCCTGCTCCATCAGGCTCAAGTAATCGGCATGGAACGACTGTGCCTGCGGCGGGTTGCCCGTGTCGGTTTCCACCACGGTCTTGCCGATCACATCCTCCAACTTGAAGCCAAACACAGCAAGGTAAGCGTTATTGCAGGCCATCAACCGACCCTGGCGATCACGCACGTAAATCGGATGGGGGGTGCCGTCGATCAGCACGCTCATGAATCGCATCTGATCGCTCAAGGCCCGTTCCGCCTGGGCACGCTTGTGGATCAGGTTACGCAGGTAGAGCACCCAGCCCAAGGTCACCAGCAGCAGCAAGGCGGCCAGAGCAAACCCTTGGATGATCACGTTTCGATGGCTGCTCCAATAGCTGTCTTCGATGATGATTTCACTGCGCCAACGGTTGGTCAGTTCGTCCATTTCTTCAGGTGTGATACTCAACAACGCCTTCTCGAGGATCGAATACAGCTCCAGTTGGCTACGGTTGACGCCGAAGGCCACACGCGCCGGCTCCGTGCCAACCGTGCTGGTGATCCGCAGGCGGTCTCGATAATTGCGCGCAATCATGTAGCGTGCGCTGATCAACGAAACTATCGTCGCATCGACACTCCCCTCGGCGACCAGGTCCATGGCGGCCTCAGGGTTCTCGACGTCGACAAACTTGATACCTGGATAGTCCCGGGCTATCTGTGCACCGAGGCTGTTGCCACCAATGAATGCCAGGCGTTTGCCGGGCATGTCTTCTAGGGTGAGCAGCCGTTCGTCACTGGCACGCGCCACCAACACATAGGGACTGGACAGGTAGGGTCGGGTAAAGCGGACCTTCTCGGCACGCTCGACGCTAGGCGTGATAACCGCAAGCATATCCACTTGACCGCTGCTGACCTCGTCGATTTGCCGAGGAAGAGAATTGCCGTGGACCATCTCGAACTTCAAGCCCGTGCGCAGGCTGATCCGCGACAACACCTCCTCGCTCAGCCCCGCGAATTGCTCGTGCTCATCTAAAAATGACAGCGGCATGAACCTGTCGAGCACAGCGACTTTCACCCGTGGGTGCTTCTCCAGCCAACTCTGCTCGCTGTCGCTCAGGCGCAGTCGGTCGGCCTCAAGGAAACCGCTGTCGCCAGCACTCCAACGGCGCAGGATGTTCATTTGCTCGCTGGGCGGAATGACGGCCAGCGCTGCATTGATGATATTGAGCAGTCGAATGTTGTCCCTGGAGAAAGCGAAC
Organism: Pseudomonas sp. NS1(2017); assembly: GCF_002269425.1. Classification (NCBI taxonomy): domain Bacteria; kingdom Pseudomonadati; phylum Pseudomonadota; class Gammaproteobacteria; order Pseudomonadales; family Pseudomonadaceae; genus Pseudomonas; species Pseudomonas sp. NS1(2017). Next base: position 3,656,719 of record NZ_CP022960.1, on the reverse strand, counting down.
CCGAACGGGTTGACCTCCAGCCCGGAAAAATCGGCCATGCGTACATTATTAAGGTGATGCTTGTTGATCAGATAACGGGTACTGATAACGTCGCCCAGGTAAACATCTGCCTGGCCGAACGCCACGGAGCCGATGGCTTGGTGGGTCGAGCCATACAACAGCAGTTGCGCGTCGGGGTAATAGGCTTGAACAGCGCCTGGTTGCATGTAGTGGTAAAGCATCGCCACGCGTTTGCCAGCCAGGTCGGCGCTCAGTAAATGGCTGTCACCCGCGCGGGTGACCAGTACAGGTTGATCATTGGCGTAGGAACGGGACAGTATCAGGTCCTTGTCGGCAGCTTCGTAGCCATTGGCCGATCCTACTAAATCCACCTCGCCCCGCTTGAGCGCCTCGATCACCTCATCGCGGGTGTCATAGCGCCGAACCTCGATAGGCACACTCAAGATAAGGCCGATCAGCCACGCATAGTCAGCGGTGATGCCTTCAAAATCGTTGTTGTTGCTCAGGTCAAAAGGCGCGTAGTCCGGCGCCGACACGCCCATTACCAGCACGCGTCGCTCGCGCAACCAGCGCCAGTCGCGCTCATCAAGCTCAAGGCCAGGGTTTTCAAGGGAGGAGTGGCCGAGGAGCCGTAGGGTGTGTGGCTCATCCAGGGCCATCGCTGTATAGGGCAACAGCCCGACCAACAGGATGGCCGTGAATCTCAACAACCGGGAGGTGGTCATTTCAGATCAGATGATTGCGCTGTGCGAACTTGGACAGGTGCACCACCGAAGACATGCGCAGCTTCTCCTTGAGTCGCGTCTTGTAGGTGCTGATGGTTTTGTGACTCAACAACATATCCTCGGCGATTTCCTTATTACCCAGGCCCAGAGCCAGTTTTTGCAACACGGTCAACTCGCGGTCCGACAGCGCGTCGACCAATTCTTGCTCGGTGGTCTGCAAATCGTCACGGCGCACTGAACTGGTGGCCACACTGGGAAAGCAGCTGTAGCCAGACCGGATCGCCCTGATCGCCTTTTGCAACTCGTCCAGTTCACCCGTCTTGGCCACAAACCCCATGGCCCCGGCGCGCATGCAGCGGGTGGAGAAGAACACCGCAAGGTACGAGGTGAGCACCAGGATCTTGCAAGGCAGTTCCAGCGCCTTGATCCGGCTGATCACCTCCAGCCCGCCAAGCTTGGGCATGGCCAGGTCAAGGATGATCAGATCCGGGCGCTGCTCACGCGCGCACTGCATGGCGTCTGCGCCGTTGCCCGCCTCATAGATCTCATCAAAACCTTCCTGCTTCAGCAGGTATTTCACGGTGGCGCGGATAAAAGGGTGATCGTCCACAATTAAAGCTTTGCTCATAAGACTCCCCGAGGGATCAGTACGCTTACATATCACACGGGACCTATCTACCTGTGAAAAGTAACAGTTCCGACAAACGGTGCTGATTACTCCGCACGACACTTCAGGCAGTACAGACCCCTCCTTTTGATAAAGCACGGTCAAAACGTTGAGCTGCGCCCCGTGTTTCCTGAGGCGCAAGGGCGCAACCTTAACAACGGTGCGGCGCATCAAATGAAGGGATAATCTCGATTGTTTGTAGGACTTTTCCTCACGACAGCATAGTCAGCTTTGCGCGAGACAACATCTGACACCCGGGGACTACTCAGTGGTACTCGGGCTCCAGAACGCTTGCACCACCAAGGTCGACATCGAAATTCGCGCCACCAGCGCGTCCAGTTCGTCACCGTCCACCGATGTCACGGCCAGAGTGGCTTCGATCTCCACCTCTTCCGAACCGAAGGGGCGCACGTCCACATCGCTGGCCGGGTAGTTACAGCGTGCCAGCTCTGCTTCGAGCAAGGCCAGTACGGCTTTCTGCTGGGTACGCCGGGCAATCACATAGAGGATGTTGGTGACCTCTGCCGATACCACGTCCAACGGCTGGCGGTTGATGTTGTTGACGATCGGTCGCAGCAAGGTGTTGGCTGCCAGCACAAACAGCGTGCCCAGCAGCGCTTCGAGGACCAGATCGGCCCCCGCGCAGGCGCCCACCGCCGCCGATGCCCAGAGCGTGGCCGCCGTGTTGAGCCCACGCACGTTGCCCTCTTCACGCATGATCACGCCGGCACCGAGAAAGCCGATGCCCGAGACCACATAGGCCACCACCCGCACCGCGCCTTCCGCGCCGCCGAGCCGGCTGGCCATATCGACAAAAATCGCCGCGCCCACCGCCACCAGCACGTTGGTGCGCAGGCCTGCGGTGCGCTGGCGGTACTGGCGTTCAAAACCGATCAGACCGCCGAGGACAAAGGCCGCCGTGAGGCTGACCAGGGTGTCGACCAGGGATTCGAGGTTGATGTTGTTGATTGCTTGCATAGGAAATCTTCCCTGTTCATTGCCAGCCAAACTTACGGATGTAGTAGCCCTTCACCGCCTGGGTCAGTGCCATGTATGCCAGCAGGATCACCGGCAGGAACACGAAGTACAGTGACGGCAGTGCCTGCAACTTGAAGTAATGCGCCAGTGGTCCCATCGGCAGGAAAATCCCCACCGCCATGATCACACCGGTCATCACCATCAATGGCATTGCCGCACGGCTTTGCAGGAACGGAATTTTCGGGGTGCGGATCATGTGCACGATCAGCGTCTGGGTCAGCAGCCCCACCACGAACCAGCCGGACTGGAACAGGGTCTGGTGGTCAGGCGTATTGGCATCGAAGACATACCACATGAGTGCGAACGTGGTGATGTCAAAAATCGAACTGATCGGCCCGAAAAACAGCATGAAACGGCCGACATCTCCCGGCTGCCAGCGCTGGGGTTTGCTCAGCATCTCGTCGTCGACGTTATCGAACGGAATCGCAATCTGCGAAATGTCATACAGCAGGTTCTGCACCAGCAAATGCATCGGCAGCATCGGCAGAAACGGAATGAACGCACTGGCCACCAGCACCGAGAACACGTTGCCGAAGTTGGAACTGGCCGTCATCTTGATGTACTTCATGATGTTGCCGAAGGTTTCGCGGCCCTTGAGCACGCCCTCCTCCAGGATCATCAGGCTCTTTTCCAGCAGGATGATGTCGGCGGCCTCCTTGGCGATATCCACCGCGCTGTCCACCGAAATGCCGATATCAGCCGTACGCAGTGCTGGCGCATCGTTAATGCCGTCGCCCATGAAGCCGACCACATGCCCGTTGGCCTTGAGCAAGCGCACGATGCGTTCCTTGTGGGACGGCGTCAGCTTGGCGAACACATTGGTGGTTTCCACGGCCTTGGCCAGTTCGGCGTCGGTCATGGCTTCGATGTCGTTGCCCATCAGCAAGCCCTGTTGCTCCAGGCCCACTTCGCGGCAGATCTTGGCCGTGACCAGTTCGTTGTCACCGGTCAGCACCTTTACCGCCACACCGTGGGCTTTGAGCGCCTTGAGCGCTGGCGCGGTGCTTTCCTTGGGCGGGTCCAGGAAGGCGACATAGCCGATCAGCGTAAGGTTGCTCTCATCCGCCAGGCTGTAGGTATCGCGCCCCGGTGCCATCGGCTGCGCGGCCACGGCGACTACGCGCAGGCCTTCTTCGTTGAACGCGGCGGTCACCTGGCGGATGCGCGCCAGCAGGTCTTCAGTCAGCGCTTCGTTGACGTCGCCGTGACGCACGTTGTTGCACACCGACAGAATCTCTTCCACGGCGCCCTTGCAGATCAACAGGTGCGGCTGGTCGTGCTCGGCGACCACGACGGACATGCGGCGGCGGTTGAAGTCGAACGGGATCTCATCGACCTTCTGGAACGCCGTGCCGACTTTCAGCTCGCGGTGCACTTCCACATGTTCCAACACCGCCACATCCAGCAGGTTTTTCAGGCCGGTCTGGTAGTAGCTGTTGAGGTAGGCCATTTCCAGCACGTCATCGGACTCTTCGCCCCACACGTCCACATGGCGCGCCAGGAAGATTTTGTCCTGGGTCAGGGTGCCGGTCTTGTCGGTGCACAGCACGTCCATGGCACCGAAGTTCTGGATCGCATCCAAACGCTTGACGATGACTTTTTTGCGCGACAGGAACACAGCGCCCTTGGCCAAGGTGGAGGTGACGATCATCGGCAGCATTTCCGGGGTCAGGCCCACGGCAATCGACAGCGCGAACAGCAGTGCCTCGGTCCAGTCGCCCTTGGTGAACCCATTGATGAACAGCACCAGCGGCGCCATCACGAACATGAAGCGGATCAGCAACCAGCTGACCTTGTTGACGCCATGCTGGAACGAGGTGGTGGCGCGATCAGTCGCGGTCACGCGCTGGGCCAAGGCGCCGAAATAGGTGCTGTTGCCGGTGGTCAGGATCACCGCCGTCGCCGCGCCGGACACCACGTTGGTGCCCATGAACAGGATGTTCTCCAAGTCCAGCGGGTTGCGGGTCTTGGCGTCCTGCTGCTGGGCAAATTTCTCCACCGGCATCGATTCACCGGTCATTGCCGCCTGGCTGACGAACAGGTCCTTGGCGCTGAGCACGCGGCAATCGGCGGGAATCATGTCCCCAGCGGACAGTACGATCAGGTCGCCCGGCACCAACTGCTTGATCGGCAGTTCGATGCGCTTGGCTTCATCGCGGCGCAATACCGTCGCGGTGTTGCTCACCATGGCTTTCAGTGCATCGGCCGCCTTGTTGGACTTGGCCTCCTGCCAGAAACGCAGCAGGGTCGACAGCACCACCATGGAGAAAATCACCGTGGCGGCCTTCATGTCTTCGGTCAGCCAGGAGATCACCGCCAGCAACGTCAGCAACAGGTTGAACGGGTTTTTGTAGCAGTGCCACAGGTGCACCCACCATGGCAGCGGTTGCTCATGCTCGACTTCATTGAGGCCGTATTGCACGCGCAGGGCGTCGGCTTCCTGAGTCGTCAAACCCTCGGAATGGCTGCCCAGGGTGCCGAGCAACTGCACCGCACTGCTGTTGGCCGAGACCACCAGGGTTTGCGCCAGGGTCGGCGGCACTTCGCGGCTGACGCTGGCGTCGGTCACGGTTTCGAGCATCGCCAGGCGGCGGAAATGCCGGGCGATGTGCCGGGTCCGCAGGAAGCCGGCAAAGAACTCTTTCAACAGAGTCAGGTTCATGGTGTTACTCCTGCGCGAGGAAAAAACCGTCGTGCAGGTACCGCCGTCTGCACCGCGCCTGTTTTACAGGCACAGCCAGCTTGGCCCGCCTGCCGCAAAAGGCAGGCGCGTCCGTAGCATCCCGAGGGTGAGCCGGGTGCTGGTCAGCGTCGATGAGAGGGATTCGGGCAGGTGCCAGGACTGGCCGCCGCCGGGATGCCGCTTCTCGCTATTAGTGGCGAGACAACGGCATCGGAAAAATGCGCGTTACCTTGCCAAGCCTGTGCCGGTTACCGAAACCGGCCGACTACTGTCACTCGAACAAGTACCCACTGAGGGTCTCCGCTATTGATGAAAACGCGCGAAGCTTACGCCCCGATGATGAGAGAGTAAACCGTAGGAAAGTTTACATATGGGGAATAAGAGGATTCTTCAGGGTGGGTTCAGGAAGGTGCATCCACTTGATCTCGCGGCACCAATGCCAGGTAATCCCCCACCTGCCCACCTGTCAGGGCCTTGACCTGAATCGATACGCTGTTCACCTGACGCCCCATCGTGATCCCTTCGCGGGTGCGTACTTGCACATAGCCAAGCTTAGGCCAGAAGCGTTCGGCCTTGGCATTGCCGATGACTACCGTCAAACGCAGCCATTGAGCGCCGTTGCCCGCAGCCCAAGCTTCAAGATCGGCGTGCAGCCGCTGCGCCAACCCAGTGCCATGCAAGCGTGCATCCACCAGCAACAGCCCGATATGCCAAACACCAGCAGCCAGCAAGTGCGCCGCAATGTTCACCACCGCCACCAGCTGGTTTTCCAGATCGCGGTAACCCAGCCAATACATCCGGCTGCACGCCCACCCTGCGGGCAACTGTCCCTGCAATTCCTCATGCGCTTCAGTCGCAGTGGCCGGTTCGCCGTTGACCGCCATGAAGTAATCCGGCGCCCGCTCAAAAAACCGCTGCAACTCGGCTTCATCGCGATCCCCCAGCTCAACGACCTGAATGCCCGCGACGGAACACGCCGGCAACCCGTGTGAATCAACTTCCATGTTCACCACCCTCAATCGTCCCGCGTCAGCACTTCCAGCAACTCAATCTCAAAACGCAGGTTGCTGTTGGGCTTGATATGCGCGCCCATCGACCGCTCGCCATAGGCCAGATGCGCCGGTACGAACAGGGTGCGCAAGCCGCCTACCTGCATGCCCATCAAGCCCAGGTCCCAGCCCTTGATCACACGGCCAGTGCCGATCACACACTGGAACGGCTTGCCGCGCTCCCAGGAGGAATCGAACACCGTGCCATCTTCCAGGGTGCCGGTGTATTGGGTGGTGATCAGTGCGCCTTTGACCACGGCTTTGCCGGTGCCGGGGCGGATGTCGGTGATTTGCAGTTCTTCGGGGCTCATGGGGAATCCGTTGGATAGATAGTGTTTGCTTGAGTTGTGTTTCGCAGATAGGGCATTAAATCCAAGTCGAGAATCGCCCAGAATCCACCGGAAAAATCAGGATTATTCAGGTGGGCATCGATCGCTAACGCTTGCGGAAGTTGTTCTTGATCGGCAATCACCCCTTCAAGGTGCAACGCCAAGGCCTCGCGGACATTATGCAGCGCTTCGGAAAAAGACCTTCCCGCAGAGAAACACCCCGGCACGTCAGGAATGGTCACGCCGTAGTACGAGTCCGCGTCTTTGTGTACTACCACAGGAAACTTCATTTTTCCTCCTCTGGATAAACCCTTGAGGGCCATTCAGCCGAATCATTATTTGAGGCTTACTGTTTTTTTACCAGCGTGCTAATCACCTCCGCACAGAATGTGGGTGCGCGAGCAAGAAAAAAGCAGTGACATTTCCCTTTATCTCGCAGGACGTTTCCGAGAGAATCCCAACCGCTTGCGCCGCTCAAATCACGTGGCTAGTCTTCGTCGGTCACTGCCCATTCAGTGATTCGGGGTTTGGTAGACCACGAGTGATTAGGCGCTAAGCGCCCCCTTCTGCAAGGCGCTTTTTTTCGGCCCTGCGTTATGGTGGCCGTGCGCAGGGCACCCTCGGGTGCACCGGGTCCTAATCACCGGTCTACCAATCTGCGTACGGTCACCACCCTAAAAGTCGTTTGGTAGCGATGGTGGTGATATTCCAACTTAGATTAGGAGTTGAACCCATGGACAAACCTGTCCCCGCGCCACCCGCTTCAGAACTGCAATTCTTCACCACCACCCCAGACCTCAGCTTCGAAGACGCCCTGGCTCACGCCAGCAGCGTGTTGCGTTGTGCCGCCGTTGCGGCGCAGACGGCGGGGGATCAACTGGAAGGGACTTCACGCACGTTGGTGCTGTCGGTCATGCACCTGGTGGACATGGCCAGTGTGATGGTGGATCGGTCGCTGGAGTGTATGCAGCCGAGCTAACACAATGTCGCTCAGAGTGAGGGAGCATGCTCCCCACTTTATTCGCTTGCACTGCCCCTACGAAAAAATACGAATTTACTGTGCCAAAATCCAACGCTAGCCTATTTCTGGCTAGTAACACTCACGGCCATCCTGTTCCGAGTCCATTAACTCTGAACTGGGAATATCAGAATGACCATCGGTTCCAACTTCAATTACCCCGCAGACACAGCCCAACACCTCCATCGAAAAAAACGATCCAATAAGAGCAAATGGGCAGCCAGGTTCCCCAATCCACCTGATTTGTGTTTCGACTACCGGGCGCTCGTGGAGCAGGTCAATGGAATTGCCCAGGCTACTGAACCCCACCATAAAATATGCATTATTGGTGCTGGCATCACAGGATTGACAACTGCACGTGAACTTTACCGATGCGGCTTCACAAACATAACGTTAATTGAAAAGTCAACGCGCATTGGCGGCAGGCACCTCACCGCTCTTGGGAATAACAATACCCACACCGTTGGCAGACCGCCTTTCGAGATGGGCGCAATGAGAATGCCGTTCTTCAACACATCAGACGAACCGCCTAAAGATGGGCGTTCACTCATGGCCTATTACGCCAACGAATTCGAATTGCGCCACACAGACTTCCCCAATCCAGGCAGCCCTGCGGTGCGATCCACCGGTATATTTCTACGAGAAGGAAGCGTCGATGACAGCGCAGAACCCACCATGCTTATCTGGAAAAACATGGATGGAAAAACACCGCCTCCAGGTCAAACACTGGGCAATGTTTTCGCAAAATGGAAAGCCTTCGCCGAGCGCATGACGTTGATCGTCTCCGAACATTACGGTACTGAAGGCTGGGAGAACATATGGAATTTAATAGTCAAAAAATACGAAAGTGTTTCCTTCCGCGACTTGGTCCAAATGCCAAGCATCGGTAGCTGGCAATCAAGTGACCCTGGAAACTTCGGTGGCATGGGCATGACTGCACAGGAATCCGCGGTTTTCTACTCCATCGGCATTGGTGATGGCAGTTGGGGGGCATTCTATGACGTGTGTTCACTTTACCCCCTGCGCACGGCGATATTTGGATTCAGCAGTCATCTGCAATTAATTCACGGGCGTGTGAACGCGGACGGCACACCGATGGCGTCGCCTTACTTAGACCATCCCGAGCCCTTGGATTCGAGAGGTCTGGCTTTCAACAAACCCAACTACATCGGACTTGGATCCCTGGCCGAATCCATACTCTTCATCAAACCCAAAGAAGCACATGAGTCTTTATACGAGCACCTCATAAAAAGTCATTCCGGGCTCATGACCAATTGTGCAGTAACAAAAATCAAGAAACTGAAAAACGGGAAAACACGAGTCTATTTCGGCTGGAACGCCACACAAAAAGAAAACGCAAAAAAAGAATTCATCGATTATGACTCCGTAGTAATAACACTACCTTCATGGCTGATCGAAACGCAAATATCAATTGAAAACTTCAACCCGGAAATGCTCCCCTTTGAAATCATAGAAGCCTACAAAACAGCTCATTGGGAAACCAGCTGTAAAGTGTACGCACCACTCAAAAAAACGTTTCTTTCTCACAATAAAAAAATCCCTCAAGCCATCGTGACGGATAGCTTGGTTCATGATGTATATACCTACCGCTACAACCCTAACCATACCTACGACTGCATCCTTCTCAGCTACACATGGGAAGACGACGCCACAAAGCTATCGGTATTCACCGATGAAGAACTCGTTGATAGATGCATCGAAGACCTCGACAGAATCCTTTTGAAATCTACCAACATCAAAGAAAAAATATCACCCTACATCGGACGTAATCACGCGGTGGTTCAACGATGGATGAATGACAAAAACTCGCTTGGCTGCGCAAAGCTTTATCGTGCAGGTACTTATTACGACGCCATGAAGCTACTGAAATACAATCGAGACTTTTCTCACAAGTCAGGCTTGTACCTATGTGGTGAATCCTTCTCCGTAGATGCGGGCTGGACGGAGCCCTGCTTCAGGGGAGCAATCGATACCGTGATAAACATTTGTAATAGAACGCAAGCCGCTTTCAACGGAGGTTTTACTATAGACGACTACCCAACCTATAAAGCCGAACCATAAAAGAAAGAGACTACAACGTTACGGGAATCACCTGACTTTTAATTAAACACTTGCTCGCCTCTTATAAACGCCCAACCGAATCACGGTTGTATAACAATAAGAGGTCACCGCCATGAGCGAACCAGCAAGCCCCGCACGCGTAGCCGTCATCCAACTGGACCCTCAGGTTGGCATGAACAACCGAGCCAACAATCTGGGTCAAAGTCTTGCGCTGGCGACAAAAGCCGCAAACGGTGGAGCGAACCTGATCGTACTGCCCGAGCTTACCAATTGTGGGTATTTCTTCAGCAGTCGCCAGGACGCCTTTGATCATGCCGAACGGGTTCCAGGCGGCGAAAGTGTGCAGGCGTGGATAGATTTTGCCTGTAAGCACCAGGTTTACCTGGTGGCAGGCCTGTGTGAAATAGACGGTATGCAGTTGTTCAATACGGCTGTGCTGCTAGGCCCCGATGGGTTTATCGGCAAATACCGCAAGGCGCATCTATGGAACCTGGAAAAGCTCTGGTTCACGCCTGGTGATACCGGATTTCCAGTATTTGAAACCCCGATAGGCCGTATTGGCCTGCTGATTTGTTGGGATATCTGGTTCCCGGAGGTGCCACGTATTCTCAGCCAGCAGGGCGCCGACATTATTTGCAGCCTGAACAATTGGGTGTGGACGCCACCGCCGCTGTTCGATGAGGCAGGCAAATGCATGGCGTCTTACCTGACGATGACCGCCGCCCACGTCAATAACGTGTTTATCGCTGCCGCCAGCCGCATTGGCGAAGAGCGGGAAGCGCGTTACCTCGGATGTTCGTTGATTGCCGGAACCAACGGCTGGCCGATTGGCGCGGTAGCTTCAGCCAATCGTCAGGAAATCCTGTTCGCCGACATTGATATCACCAGCGCCCGCAGTGCTCCGATCTGGAACAGCCTCAATGACCTGCAGCGTGATCGACGCAATGATCTCTACGATCAAATGCTCGGCTACTCCCAACACCCTGCCCTTCCACGCTGATCAGAGGGCGCACTATGAAAACACTCATTACCGAAACAAGGTCCAACCGGTCCAGGGCAGATCTCACCGTCCTGATACTGGGATTAGCCAGTGTGCTACTGGTGCTGTGGGTGGCGCTCAACAACCAATGGTCCTGGCCAGGCTACGCCGAGATGATCGCAAGCCTGCCCCACCCTGTTGCCTGGCTACGGTGGATAGTCGGGGATATCAGTGAAGTAGCCTTCTACAAGCACGAACTGGCATCGCTCGGTTTGTTGAGCGGCGCCTACCTGGCATGGTGGGCGAGCAAGCACGGTAAAGCCTGGCAGGGATTTTCTATTTCCTACGGAACAGGGTTATGGCCTTGGTTGGTAACCAGTTCACTGCTGGGGTTAATGCTGAGTAATCTACTGTGGGGCTGGAGCGTCACCGCACAGACGTGGCAACCAACGTTTGCGGCATTCGTCTCGTTACCGGCAGCCATGGTGCTGATGTTCGGCGGCGGCTGGAAAGTTGCCGTAAACGGTGCAGTGTTGGGCGCATTGCTGGTGACCCCCATTTGCCTGCTGATCGTGAACTTCGTGTGCGTTCCACTGGGTCTTCCAGTGGTGATCGGCAATGTGGTGGGCATGGCGATTGGCAGTGTCATTGCATTTGTAGCGTGTCGTCGAGTGCCGTCTCTGGTGAGTTCTGATTACATAGCCCCCGCCAAGCCAGCACCCGCGAAGCCGCCCACTTACGGTATTGTCTGGAGCCTGCGTCGGGTGTTGGCGGACTTCTCCGAAGCGCCATTTTTCGGAAACGAACTCGCGAGTCTCGGGTTGCTGGCAGGTGTGTTGGTGGCCTATGCACTGAACCCGATCAGCCCGGCGTATGGATCAGACCTGGTTTTGCCCCTGATCACTGCCCAGGCGCTGACATCGGCAATGGGTGTTGCGATATGGCGAAAACAGTGGATGAAACGAGGATGGTACCCGACCTACGTTCCGCTGGTCTCTGTAGTCCCCGCGGCTGTGTTAACCCATGGTGGTAGTTGGACAGTCATCGGTTCAAGTGCTCTGCTTGGGGCTCTGGTCGCGCCGCCACTAGCCTGTGCGATTGCGGGCCGCTTGCCCGCACACTTTCACCCGTACATTGGCAATGTCACCTCAATGGCGTTGAGTACGTTGATGATAGTGCCTTTGGTGGGTTGGTTGATCGAGATGTAGCCCTTGCCCCACGCTGTATTCTTCATGCAGCGTGGGAACAGCTTTTTCCCCTTACAGCCAATGCCAAAACCGACTCCAAAACCCCCGCCCCAAATAATCCTTGCACCGCGCATACTGCGCCGCATACAGCTGTGAACGCGCCTGCACCTTGCTCGCCACCGGCGGCAGCCAGGCCTTGGCGGCGTAGGTGCGTTGGCGGTAGCCGCCCCAGCCTTCGTGGTAGTTCAGGTACTGGCCATACGCGTCGTATTTGTAGACGCCGTTGACGGTGTAGGTCTTGTCCATGTACCAACCGACAAAGTCGATGGCGTCGTCAAAGTCCTGGCGGCTGGCGCCGCTGCGGCCGGTGCTCTTGCGGTAGTCGTTCCACACTTCGTCCTTGGCTTGGGCGTAGCCGGCGGCGGTGGAGACGCGGCCCCAGGGGATGATCCACAGCAGGTATTTGCGCGGGGCCAGGGCGTCCTGGTGGAAGCCGGACTCCTGATACATGATGGCGAACGGCACCTGGATCGGTACCCCCCAGCGTTTTTGCGTGACTTTGGCGGCGTCGTACCAGTCGTCCTTTTCGCGGAAGATGCCGCAGAGGTCATTGGGCGTGCGGGGCGGCGAGGTGCCGCACGCCGCCAACAGGGAGGTGAGTAGTAACAGTCCGACGGCTTTGGCTGCGCTCAAGGGGCACCTTTGCGAGATACGCGTAAAAAGACCGGCATTTTACGCGTTCATTGAGGTGAGTGCCGATGTGTCATCCAGTCGTTTTGATAACGGCGGTGACCTCCAATTCCAGCATTCCACCGCTGGGCAACCCCGCCACGCCCACCGCCGACCGCGCATGCCGGCCCTGCTCGCCAAACACATCAATCAACACCTGGGAAGCGCCGTCGACCACGTTGGAAAAGCGCTGGAAACCCTCGCCGCCATACACAAAGCCACGCACAAATAGAATGCGCTCGACGTTCTCCAACCCTACCGCCTGATCCAGCACGCTCAAGGCGCGCAACGCGCAGGTTTGACCGGCTTGTGTCACCCGCGCTGGTGAGGTCTGGTCCGTTACCGGTCCGCTGATCACGCCATCGCCCAGCCGGCACACTTGTCCACTCACATAGGCTACACCCGCATGAATCGTCACCGGCACATAGTCACCCTTGGGGCCTGGCGCCTCGGGCAGTTGCAAGCCCAAGGCGGCGACACGCTCGCGAATACTCATGCCGGCTCCTCGACAAATTCCACATGCCCACCCAACCAGCACCCCTGCACCTGCCCTGCCGCATCGTGACGAAAGCGCAGCGAAATCTGCGAAGGCCGCCCCATCGCGCGGCCCTGGCGGATGTACACCGGACGATCGTCAGCAGTCACCAAGCCGTTTTCCAGCAGGCCAAAAGACAAGGCCGCGGCGGCGATACCAGTGGCGGCGTCTTCCGGGTACCCCGAGGATTTGGGGAATTGCCGGGCATCAAACTGGCGACCTTCAAGGTCCGACGGCGCGTAGGGATACAACCCCGTGGAACCAATGCGCTCGCACAGTTGCTCCATGCGGCGGAAGTCCGGCTTGAGGCTGTCCAGCACCGCCACGCTTTTTAGCGCAACCAGTGTTTTAACGCGGCTGGTGCGGGCGTTCTGGATCGGCAACGGCGCCAGTTCATTGGACGTGATGCCCAACACCGACAGAATTTCGGCCTCCACCTGCGGGTCGCTCAAGGTTTCAACCTGCCCCTTGGGTTGGCTGATTTCGACTTGAATCTGCGGCGTGCCGGCATGGGTAATCCGTGCATCAACCCGCCCGCTCAACGTCCACAGCGCCAGGCGCTCCTTGTGCAGCATGCCCAATTGATCCAGCAGCCAAATGGCACCGACGGTGGCATGGCCGCACATTTCCATCTCATGGTTGGGCACCCAGAAACGCAGGGCAAAATCGAAATCGCTGCCGGCCGGTGCGGCAAACACAAAGCCGCACTCATGCCCGTAATCCCGGGCGACTTGCTGCATGTCGGCATCACTCATGCCGTCGGCCAGCGCCACGGTGGGCGCCGGGTTGCCGCCACGCGCGGTGGCGGGAAATACATTGACCAGATGAACCTCGGGCGTCATTTCGCCTCTCCCTTGAGGGTGGAAACAGTCGGCGCCACGGCGTCGACGATGGTGTTGGTGTAGACCTGCTGCGGGTCGAGTGTCACCGGATCATTCTCGACGGCGTTCATGAAACTGATGTTCTTCTCGACGCCGTCTTTTTCGATACGCGGCGTGGCCGGGTAGGACGGCAACGAAGCCGTCCAGGCTGCGTCGAATATCGCCGCATCGGTGTGGGCGAAGTACGGGCGCACCGACTCGCGGGCCTTGTCCGGTTCACTGGCGATCAGGTGTTCGGCTTTCCAGATAGCGCGCACCAGTTTCTCGGCGGTGGCCTTGTTGCTGCTCAACCAGTCCTCGCGGGCGATCATCGCGGTGAACAGGAAGCCGTCCAACGGTTTGTATTCGCCCTTGGCCAGGTCCATCAATACAAACCCGCCCTGCTGCGCCGCCGTGGTGACGGTGGGCGGCGACAGCGAGAAGCCGTTGATGCTGCCCTGGGAAAACGCTGCCAGCATGTTCGGCGCGCCACCGATGGGCATGATGGTGAAGTCCTTGTCCGGGTTCAGGCCGGCGTCCTTGGCCAGGTAGCGCACCAGCATGTCGGTGGTGCTGCCGGGGCCGGTCACGCCGATCTTCAAGCCTTTGAGGGCCTGGGCACGCGCCGAAATGGGCGACGCGGCCGACACCCCAGCCTTGCGCGCCGACTCGCCATCGATTACCACGGTGCTGCCGAACTGGGTCTGCACGGCGGCAAACGCCTGCACGTTCTGGCCTTTGGAACGCGCGCGCACCGCGACCGCCGGCAGGCCGACGTAGGCATCCGCGTCGCGGCCGAGCACGGCCGTCAACGCCGCCGAGCCGCCCTTTTGAAACACGATCACTTCCACATTCAGGCCTTCTTCGGCGAAGTAGCCCTGCTTCTGCGCGACGTAGATCGGCACATACAGAAAGCCTTCGCTGGGGAACGCCAGGGTGACCTTGGTGAGGTCCTGGGCCTGGGCGGCGGGCAGGAAGGCAGCGCACAACAGACCGACAATCACAAGACGCTTAAGCATGATCAAGCTCCAAACCAGAGGGGGTTAAACCGCGACTTCACGTTCCGCTTCATTGGCTTTCCACGGCATCAGCTTGCTTTCAGCCAGCTTCACCGCCGTGTTCAGGATCAGCGCCAGGGCAATGATCCCCACCAGTGCGGCAAATACGCCGGCGGTGTCGAACTGCGAGGCCGCATCCGACAGCAGGTAACCCAGGCCACGGTTGGCGGCGATGATCTCGCCCACCAGCGCGCCGATCAGCGCATAGGGCACCGACAACCGCAGGCCGGTGAACACCCAGGTGAAGGCCGAGGGGATCACCACCATGGTCAGCAGGTCGCGCTCCTTGGCGCCCATCAGGCGCAGGATGGTCAGTTGCTCGCGGGATACGTTGCGCACGCCGCTGTAGGTGTTGAGGAACACCAGGAAGAACACCACCGCCGCAGTGAGGATGACCTTCATCGGCAAGCCGATGCCGAACCAGAGGATGAACAGCGGCGCCAGCGCCACTTTCGGCAGGCTGTAGAACGCGGTCAAAAACGGATCGAGGATGTCGGCCAGCAACTTGGCACGGCCCAATACAAGGCCAGCAATCAAGCCCGCGAGAGAGCCGAAGAAAAAGCCCAGCACCGCCTCCAAAGTAGTGATGCCGGCATGGTAGAAAAACACGCCGTTGAGCAGGATCTTCCACAGGCTCTGGGCCACGGCCGAAGGGCGGCTGATGAAGAATTCCACGCCAAACCAGCGCGACACGCCTTCCCACAACAGCATGAGGAACACCAGGAACAGCAAGCGATAAACCTGGATCATACGACCTCCAGCGAGTGAGCCAATGAAGAAGGGTCAGCGGCGCCAGCAACGTCGGGCGCCAGGCGTTTCCACAGTTCGGCACAGAGTTCCACGTAGCGTGGGTCGGAGCGCAGTTGCACCAGGTTGCGTTCGCCGGTCAGGGGAATGTCGAGCACATGGTCGATGGTGCCGGGGCGACCGGCGAACACCACGCAGCGGTCGGCCAGGGCGATGGCCTCGTCAACGTCATGGGTGACGAACAGCACGGTTTTGTTGAGCTTGCGGCACAGGCGCAGCAGTTCGGTCTGCAGGGTCAGACGCATTTGCGCATCGAGGGCGCCGAAGGGTTCGTCCATCAGCAGGGTTTCCGGGTCGCTGGCCATCAAGCGCGCCATGGCCGCGCGTTTGCGCATGCCGCCGGAAAGTTGGTTGGGGTAGCTCTCGCCGAAACCGGTGAGGCCCACCAGCGCCATCAATTCCTCCACCCGCGCCTCGATCTCGGCCTTGGGCACGCGGCGAATCTGCAGCGGCACCGCGATGTTGCCCGCCACCGTGCGCCAAGGCAGCAGGTGATCGGCCTGGGTCATGTAGCCGACCCGGGTGTTCACGCCTTTGACCTCGGCACCGTCGTAATGCACCACGCCTTCGGTGGGGCCGAACAGCCCGGCGGTCATGTTGAGCAAGGTGGACTTGCCGCAGCCCGAGGGGCCGACCAGGGTGATGATTTCGCCGCGTTGGACCTCCAGCGACACATTGCGCACGGCCACAAACTGGCGGCCCTCGACTTTGAAGCTTTTTTGCACGCCTGAAAAACGGATAAAGGGTTTTGCGCTCACCGCCCCTCCTCGTCCGGTACGCCGGACTTGTTTGTTGTTGGTGAGCAGAGGATGAACGGATGACAGATTTGTGGCGCACGGGATCGGGCCGGATCATGCGCGGGATTGGGACAGCGGTGATTGGGATTGCGCCTGGAGGAACCGACTCGAATGTGGGCTTGCCCGCGAAGGCGGCCTACCAGACAACCACTACCTAACTGTCACACCGCAATCTAACTGTAGGAGCTGGCTTGCCTGCGAAGGCGGCCTGACAGCCGACCTGGATGTTGGATCTGATCGGGTACATATCCGTTATTTGGGTAACGGCTGCT
>NZ_CP022960.1:3595087-3639804 GCF_002269425.1 Pseudomonas sp. NS1(2017) | reverse complement strand
GCGAGGTGCCGAGTGTTGGGGCAAGAGCCCTTTTGGTTACTTTTGGGGCTCTTTTCCAAAAGTGACCCGCCGTAAGGGCGGAACCAATACCCGCCATCACCCAAATAACGGATATACACCCAACCCACCCCAATCAAACCCACCCCAACCAACTCCAGTAAGTCACCGCAAACACCAACATCAACAAATAACCAACAAGCGTCACCAAAACCCCCACCTTGGCAAACTGCCGCGCCGTAAACGTCCCCGTCCCCAGGCACACCATATTCTGCGGCGCATTGATCGGCAGAATAAACCCATAGCTCATCACAAACCCCAACAGCATCGTCATCCCCAGCCGACTGAACTCCCCCGGCAACGTCTGCAACACCGCAATCAAAATCGGCAGCAGCGCCGAGGTCAACGCCGTGGCACTGGCAAACCCCAAATGAATCACAATCAAAAACGCCCCCAGAATCGCAAACACCCCCAGCGGCCCAACCTGATCCAACCCCGTGTGCGCCACCACCGCAGCCCCCAACCACTGCCCCGCCTGGGTGGTCAACAGCGCCGTACCCAGGCTGATACCCACCCCAAACACAATCACCGTGCCCCACGGAATCCGCGACTGCACATCCTTCCAGGTCATCACGCCGATACCCGGCAGCAACAACAACACCAACCCCGCGTACGTGGTCGAGGTGGTGTCAAAACTGTGCAAACGCCCTTCCGTGGCCCAGGCCAGCAGCAACATCACCGACACCGTCAACAGGCGCTTTTGCGGGCCTGTCATCGGCCCGATATCTACCAGCGATTGCGCCACCGCCTCCTTGCCACCGGGAATGCTGTCGGTCTCCGGCGGCAGCAACTTGAGCACCAGGAACAGCAACACCGCCGACATGATCAACGCCCACGGCGCCCCCGCGATCAGCCAGTCGATCCACGACACGCGCTGGCCGAGCATCTTGTCCATGAAGCCGACGGTCAGCAGGTTCTGCGCGGCGGCGGTCTGGATGCCGACGTTCCAGATGCTGGTGCCTTGGGCCACCACGATCATGATGCCGGCGGCGATGTTCGAGCGCTTGTCCACGCCGAACGCGGCGATCACGCCCATCATGATCGGCACCACGCAGGCACTGCGCGCCGTGGCGCTGGGCACCACCAGGCTGAGCAAAATAGTCACCGCAATTGCCCCCAGCAGGATGCGCCGGGTGCTGGTGCCGACGCGGCTCAGGGTGACCAGGGCGATGCGTCGGTCCAGGCCGGTGTGGGTCATGGCGGCGGCGATAAACAATGCGCCCGCCACTAGCGCCAGCGCCGGGTTGGAGAAACCGGTGAGCGCCATGCTGATGGCCGGGCTGCTGCCGATCAAATGGGTAGGGTCTTGCAGCGACGGTGCCGTGCCGAGCAGAAAGGCCATCAGCGACGTGATCATGATCGCGCTGGCTTCGTACGATACCGCTTCGGTGATCCACACCACCACGGCAAACGCGAGGATCGCCAGCATGCGGTGCCCGGCCACCGGCAAGTCGGCGGGCAGCGGCAACAGCAGCACCCCGGTCATCACCAGCACGGCGACCACCAGGCCCAGGGGTAATTTGAAGGATGCCGCGCTCATGGGGTGCTCCAAGGCTCTAAATCAGAGCCTTGGAGCATGGGGCAAAACCACCTGCGGCGTGTTGACCTAGGCCAACAACTGACTCAACACGGCGCGCAACTTGCCAGGCTCAGTTCCGGCGCCCTGCCCTGCAGGGCCAGCAACGCGTCGGCCGGGAGCCTTACCCGTGAAGCGTCAGGCACGGGCAAAGGCCACGGCTTTTTCGAACTGTTCAGGGGTCGGGCGCACGCCGGTGTAGAGCACAAATTGCTCCAGGGCCTGGATGGCGATCACTTCCAACCCGGTAATCACCCGTTTCCCCTTGGAGCGACCACGCAGGATAAGCGGTGTTTCGGCGGGGATCGCCACCACATCGAATACCGTTTCGGCACAATCCACCGCTTCAGCGTCGAATGCCAACGCATCGGCCTCAGCCCCGCCAGTCATGCCAATGGGCGTCACGTTGATCAGCATCTGCGGGCGCAGGTCACCCAGTTCGGCCAACCACTCGTACCCCAGGTTCTGCGCCAGGGCCCGGCCTGCGGTTTCGTTGCGCGCCACAATCACGCCATTGGCATAGCCGCCATCCCGCAAGGCACTGGCCACAGCCTTGGCCATGCCGCCGCTACCGCGCAGGGCGAAGGTCGATTCCTTGGGCACTGCGTGCTTTTTCAGCAACTGTTCGATGGCGATGTAATCGGTGTTGTAGGCCTTGAGATGCCCGTCGGTGTTGACGATGGTGTTCAGGGAGTCGATGGCCTGAACCGAATCGTCGAGTTCGTCCACTAAGGCAATGGCAGCTTCCTTGAACGGCATGGAAACCCCGCAACCCCGCACGCCCAACGCGCGGATACCACCGATCGCGCCGGGCAAGTCCTGGCTGCTGAAGGCTTTATAGTAGAAGTTCAGACCCAGCTGTTCGTACAGGTGGTTATGAAACCGCAGGCCGAAATTCCCGGGGCGCGCCGACAGAGACATGCACAGTTGGGTGTCCTTGTTGGGGTGCATCTGCATGGGTAACTCCTTTGAGTAAGCAATTGGGTACAGACCTTACACAACCTTTACCTAGCGGCTGTGCTGTTTTTCAGAAATACGTTGTCTTAAAAGTATCCCCGCGACATTACTTGAGTCTATTGATTGCAGACCACAAGCGCTGGGGCTAACCGAGGAATGACCATGATTCGTACAATCCCCAAGATCGCCTTGCTGGTTGGCGCACTCGCGATGGCAGGCCAAGCCTCCGCCCACGGTGGTGGTTGGGGTGGCCCGGCCGTGTTGGGTGCTTTAGTCGGTGCAGCCGTCGTGGGCTCCGTGGTTGCCAGCCAGCCGCGTGAGGTCTACGTGCAGCAGCCGGTGTATGTGCAACCGCAGCCGGTATATGCCGCGCCGCCGCCGGTCTACTACGCACCGCCGCCACCGGTGTATGTGCAGCAACAGGTGTATTACCGCCCGGCACCGGTCTACTACGGCCCACCGCGTGGCTATTACGGTCCACCGCGCGGCTACTACGGCCCTCCTCACGGCTATTACGGCCGCGGCTGGTAACCGAATCGTCTGAAACAGGCCTCGCAGAATTGCGGGGCCTTTTTTTGTCTGAAAAGTCCGGATTCAGGGCGTCAAGGTCGCTCTGAGGACAATGCCCGGCGCGAAATCGCACATCATCGAAGCCAATGTCTACTTGCCCAATCGGGCCTCGCGCTGTCATGTTTGTGTCACAACTTACTTCCACTATCGATCCTGTCCACCCAATAACAACAAGGACGACTGACCATGCCCACGCAAAACCCGCACCGCACCGCTGGCCTTTGTACGTCCAGCAAGGTCTACAGCGCCCTCACCGAACTCAAGCACCTGGAAGGCCACCGTAGCGCTAAATTCCTTGCGCTGCTGGCGGAAAACCTGGTGCGCAAGGGCCTGCTCAGTGAACAGGAAGTGGTGAACATGCTCGATCAAGTGGTGGACTGACGCCTCGCGTCGATGACGACTATCGAGACGGGTGATTTTTGCTACGCCAGCCTGCCCCGTACAGTGACCCCATAGCGATTGGAGGTCCTTATGCCCACTATTCAGATCATGTCCGTCATCGGCAGCGCCGTTCCCGCCCCGCTTCGCAAGCTGGGTTTGCTCGCCTGCTGGTACCTGGTACGCGACGGCGAAGCTATTAGCGGTCCTTTCAAGAGCAGCCGAGAAGCAGCGGCAAGCCTCAAGCTCGAAGCTTGAAGCTGCTTTTTAGGGCAACGGCAGCTTGACTCGCGGCTTGCTTTCCACAAACAACGCCCAGCTGGACATGAACAACGCCGCCACCAGCGGCCCGATCACAAAGCCGTTCAAGCCAAACACCGACAAACCGCCCAGGGTCGAGATCAGGATCAGGTAATCCGGCATCTTGGTGTCCTTGCCCACCAGAATCGGGCGCAGCACGTTGTCCACCAGGCCGATCACAAACACCCCAAACAGCGCCAGCACCACGCCTTGCCAGATGGCGCCGCTCAACAGGAAGTAGGCGGCCACCGGCCCCCACACAATCCCCGCACCCACCGCTGGCAACAGCGACAGAAACGCCATCAGCACCGCCCAGAGCAATGCACTGGGAATATCCAGGAACCAGAAGATAAGCCCGCCGAGCGCACCCTGTGTCACGGCCACCAGCACATTGCCCTTGACCGTGGCCCGCACCACACGATTGAACTTGAGCTGCAACCGGCGCTTCTGCGGCTCGGCCAACGGCACCGCCGTGCGCACCTTGCGCACCAGCTCCGGGCCGTCGCGCAGCAGGAAATACAGCAGGTACAGCATGATGAAAAAGCTCACCAGGAAATCAAACGTGCCCTGGCCAAAGCTGAACGCCTGGGTGGCAAAGAACTGGCTACCCTGCATCGCGCTCTTGACGATCTTCTCGCGCAAGCCTTCCAGGTTGCCCATACCGAAACGGTCCAGCAGGTGCTGGAAGTACGGCGGCAACACATTCTTGAACTGCTCGATATACCCCGCCACGTCCAGCTTGCCGCTTTCGATGTTCTTGTAAAGCGTCGCGCCTTCCTGCACCAACAGGGCACTGGTAATGATCACCGGCAAGATCGCGATGATCAGGCAAGCACTCAAGGTGGCCAGGGAAGTTAGGTTGCGGTTCCAGCCAAAACGCTGCTGCAGGCGCCGCTGCATCGGGGCAAAGATGATGCCGAGGATCACCGCCCAGAACACCGCGCCGTAGAACGGCAGCAATATCCAGATAAACGCGATGGTCACCAGGCCCAGCAGTAACAGCAAGGTCTTGAATTGCAGGTTGGTTTGATTCATGTCCGGTCCATGTCAGAAAAGCAGAGGTCCCTTGTAGGCCCTGTTGCTTAGTCCGCAGCGAAACCTGGGAGTGCCCTCGGTTATTGAACAAGCATAGACCCGCCCACAGCGCGTGGATCGACACCATCGTGCAATGTCCGCTGCCCCTGCCCCGTGATGAGATTGGCGTGCACTTGCGACACTCCATCACGCTCCCACCGGGGCTCTGTCGAACAGAGAGGCCATCATGCTTTTACACATGTCCACCTGGGCTGAAATCGAGCAATTTCTTGAACGCAGCCGCACCATCGTGATTCCCATCGGCTCCAACGAGCAGCACGGGCCCATTGGCCTGTTGGGCACCGATTGGATGTGTCCGCAGATCATTGCCCACCAGGCGCAGGAAACGGCGGATATCCTGATCGCCCCCACGTTCAATATCGGCATGGCCCAGCATCACCTGGGCTTTGCCGGCACCATCACGCTGCGCCCATCGACGTTTATCGCGGCCATCGAGGACTGGGTGCTTTCCCTGGTTGCCCACGGCTTCGAGAAGATCCTCTTTCTCAATGGCCATGGCGGCAACATTGCCTCGATCGAAGCGGCCTTTTCGCAACTGTATGCCCGCGCCAGTTTCGCCAGGCAACCCGCCGGGTTCGCCTTGAAACTGAGCAACTGGTGGGACCTGGAAGGCGTTGGCGCACTGGCCAACCGACAGTTCCCCACCGGCCACGGGATCCACGCCACGCCGTCGGAGATTGCGGTGACTCAATGGGCCTACCCGGACGCGATCAAATCGGCGGCCTATTCGCCGCAAATCGCCAATTCCGGACCGATTCGCGAGGCCCATGACTTCCGCGCACGCTTCCCGGACGGCCGCATGGGCTCGGACCCAGGCCAGGCAACACCGGAAAAAGGCGGTGAGTTGGTCAGGCTGGCGGCCGAAAGCCTGGTGCGCGAACTGGAGGCATTCAGCCATGAATCAACACCGCTCGGCCCCGTCAGCGCCTCGACTAACAACTGCTAACACCGCCTAACTGGTGGCCAACGCGGCCAGGCATCACTCTTGAATCTCACCACCGTCAGCATTCAAGAGGGATGCAACCATGACCGAAGGGTATCGCGGCAATTGCCTGTGCAAGGTGGGCCGTCTCGGCAATGAGAGGCTGTGCACATTGATGGTGCATGTGCTCAACGGTGACCGAGGCGCCGTGCGGCGACTCTCGGGCAACGTCTCACCGTTGTTGGTGGCTTTTTATGAGGGCCAGGCACAGGCCGGGCGCATTCGCCATGAAAACATCCAGTACCTGGTACGTGAAGCCTTCCTGGCCGTGCTGGAAAATGCCGCAGGCTACGACGCTGCCACGCCGTTCCGAGCCTGGTTGCTGGAGATCGCCCGTACGACGCTGTTGGGATATCTGCCGTCCACCAACGTCACCCCTCTGCTGAATTCGCCATCTATCCAGTGGGCAATTTGACTTTCCCACTGCCGTCGATTCTTCCCAGGAAATGCCCATGCTGAGCATCGAAAAAATTCTGTATTCCGGCCACACCGCTACCACAGGCGGTCGAGAGGGCGCAGGGCGTAGCGAGGATGGCCGGCTGGATATCAAGCTCTCCCCGCCCGGTGCTCCGGGGAGCGGCACCAACCCCGAGCAACTGTTTGCGGTGTGCTGGTCAGCGTCACTCCTGGCCGCGCTGCGCCATGCCTGCAATGCCCGCAAAATCCTGTTTCCGGCCACGGCGGCGATTGATGCCCAGGTCGAACTGCTACACGGCGCACAGGGGTTTTTCTTGCAGGCACACCTCAGCGTTTCGTTGCCCGAGATAGAACCCGAGGTAGCCCGGCAATTGATTGAAGCGGCCCACCAGAACTGCCCCTACTCCAAAGCCACACGCCGCAACATCGACGTCAGCTTCACCCTGAACTGAGGGTCAGTGACTCGATACCTACGTGCAATCGCGGTGCCCTGAGGGGTCTGGTTTGATGCTCCCTGACACAACAATCAGAAGCAAGGGGACTTGAGCATGAAAAAACTGACGACAGCCGCCGGCGCACCCGTGGTCGACAACAACCATTCGCAAACCGCCGGCCCCCGCGGCCCCGTGTTGTTACAGGACGTCTGGCTGCTGGAAAAACTGGCGCACTTCGACCGTGAAGTCATCCCCGAGCGCCGCATGCACGCCAAGGGCTCCGGCGCGTTCGGCCGGTTTACCGTCACCCAGGACATCACCCGCTTCACCAAGGCCGACCTGTTTTCCCACGTGGGCAAGACCACGGATGTCTTCGTGCGTTTTTCTACCGTGGCCGGCGAGCGCGGCGCCGCCGATGCCGAGCGGGACATCCGTGGTTTCGCCATCAAGTTCTACACCGAGCAAGGCAACTGGGACCTGGTGGGCAACAACACCCCGGTGTTTTTCCTGCGCGACCCGTTGAAATTTCCCGACCTCAACCACGCCGTCAAACGTGACCCGCGCACCCACATGCGCAGCGCGCGCAACAACTGGGATTTCTGGACCCTGCTGCCCGAAGCCCTGCACCAAGTGACGATTGTGATGAGCGACCGAGGGTTGCCGCAGTCCTATCGGCACATGCATGGGTTTGGCAGCCACACCTTCAGCTTTATCAGCCCGGCCAACGAGCGCTTCTGGGTGAAATTCACCTGGAAAACCGCGCAAGGCATCCACAACCTCACCGACGAGCAGGCCTGCCAAGTGGTCGGCGACGACCGTGAAAGCGCCCAGCGCGACCTGTACACCAGCATCGAAGAAGGCCGCTTCCCGCAATGGACGCTCCACGTGCAAATCATGCCGGAGGCGGATGCCGGCACTTATGCGATCAACCCTTTCGACCTGACCAAAGTCTGGCCGCATCAGGATTATCCGCTGATCGAAGTGGGCGTCCTGGAGCTCAATCGCAACCCCGACAACTACTTCGCCGACGTCGAACAAGCCGCTTTCAATCCCGCCAACGTGGTGCCGGGCATCAGCTTTTCGCCGGATAAGATGCTGCAGGCGCGCCTGTTCGCCTATGGCGATGCGCAGCGCTACCGCGTCGGCGTGAACCACCATCAGATCCCGGTGAACGCCCCGCGTTGCCCGGTCAACAGCTACCACCGCGACGGGCAGATGCGCACCGACGGCAATGCCGGCAGCACCCTCGGCTACGAACCCAACAGCCACGCGCAATGGGTGGAGCAACCGGACTTTCGCGAGCCACCGCTGGCCCTGCAAGGCAGCGCTGCGCACTGGAACCATCGGGAAGACACGGACTATTTTTCCCAACCCGGCGCCCTGTTCCGCTTGATGAGCGCCACCCAGCAACAGGCCTTGTTCGACAACACCGCGCGTTCCATCCAGGGCGCCAGCCCCCAGGCCAAAGCGCGCCACATCCAGCACTGCACGCAAGCCGATCCTGCCTACGGCGCGGGTGTTGCCCGCGCCATCGAACTCTTAGGGTGAGCCAGATGGACCATATCGATCACATTATGATTGTCGACGACGATCGTGAGATCCGCGAACTCGTCGGCAATTACCTGAAGAAAAACGGCTTGCGTACCACGGTGGCCTCGGACGGTCGGCAAATGCGCACCTTGCTCGATGCCACGGCGGTGGACCTGATCGTGCTCGACATCATGATGCCGGGCGACGATGGGCTGGTGCTGTGCCGCGAGCTGCGCGCGGGCAAACACAAAGCCACGCCGATCCTGATGCTGACCGCACGCAACGACGAAACCGACCGCATCATCGGCCTGGAAATGGGCGCCGATGATTACCTGGTCAAACCCTTCGCCGCCCGCGAGCTGCTGGCGCGCATCAACGCCGTATTGCGCCGCACTCGCTCGCTGCCGCCCAACCTGATCGTCAGCGAGGCCAGCCGCCTGGTGGCCTTCGGCAAATGGCGGCTGGATACCACCGCACGCCACCTGATGGACGCCCAGGGCACCATCGTCAACCTGAGCGGCGGCGAATACCGCCTGTTGCGGGTCTTTGTCGACCACCCCCAGCGTGTACTGAGCCGCGATCAATTGCTCAATCTCACCCAGGGCCGCGATGCCGACCTGTTCGACCGCTCCATCGACTTGCTGGTCAGCCGCCTGCGCCAGCGCCTGCTGGATGACGCGCGCGACCCGGCGTACGTCAAGACGGTGCGCAGCGAAGGTTATGTATTCACCTACCCGGTGGAAATCCTCGGAGAAGCGTCATGAAACGGCTGCGCTGGCCGCGCTCCCTGGCCTCACGCCTGACGCTGATCTTTTTGACCAGCCTGGTAATTGCCCACGGGCTGTCCTTCGGGCTGCAGTTTTATGAGCGTTATCAGAGCGCGATGTCACTGATGCTGGGCAACTTCGAACAGGACATCAGCACCTCGGTGGCCATGCTCGAACGCCTGCCCGCCGAAGAGCGGCGAGCCTGGCTGCCGCGCTTCGAACATGCCACCTATCGCTACCAACTGGATGAAGGCCAGCCTGGCCAGCCGATGGACATGGCCACCGCGCCCGCCTCGGTGCACTCGATGGTGGCCACCCTGGGCCAGGACTACAGCCTGACTTTCAATACCATCCCCGACAAACGCCCGCATTATCAGGCGCACTTGCGCCTGCACGATGGCACGCCACTGAGCATTGATGTGCGCCCACAAGTCTCACCGCTGTCACCCTGGCTGCCGCTGTTACTGGGGGTGCAGCTATTGCTGCTGCTCGGCTGCACCCTGCTGGCCGTGCGCACCGCGATTGAGCCGCTGACGCGCCTGGCCAATGCGGTCGACCGCCTGGACCCAAACGGCGGCGGCGCGCGCCTGGATGAGAACGGCCCCACCGAGGTGGCCTACGCGGCCGTGGCCTTCAATACCCTGCAGGAACGCATCGCCACCCACATCAAGGAACGCATGCAACT
Organism: Pseudomonas sp. NS1(2017); assembly: GCF_002269425.1. Classification (NCBI taxonomy): domain Bacteria; kingdom Pseudomonadati; phylum Pseudomonadota; class Gammaproteobacteria; order Pseudomonadales; family Pseudomonadaceae; genus Pseudomonas; species Pseudomonas sp. NS1(2017). Next base: position 3,630,056 of record NZ_CP022960.1, on the reverse strand, counting down.
GCTCGCGGCTATTTCCCACGACCTGCAAACCCCGATCACGCGCATGAAACTGCGTGCCGAGCTCATGGAGGAGTCGGTGGAGCGGGAAAAACTCTGGAATGACCTCAGTGAAATGCAGCACCTGGTCCAGGAAGGCGTGGCCTACGCACGCAGCATGGACGGCACCGTCGAGGCCAGTCGCCGGGTCGACCTGCACTCGTTTCTAGACAGCCTGGTGTTCGACTATCAGGACGTCGGCAAACAGGTGGTGCTCACCGCGCCCACCGGCACCGTGATCGACACCCGCCCCCACGCACTGCGCCGGGTGCTGGTGAACCTGGTGGACAACGCGTTGAAGTTCGGCAGCGACGTCACGGTCAACGTCGAGCAGCACGCCGACGCGCATCTGTCGATCCAGATCCTTGACCGTGGCCCCGGCATTCCCGAGGCGCAACTGCCCGACGTGGTCAAGCCGTTCTATCGCGTCGAAAGCTCACGCAACCGCACCACCGGCGGCACCGGGCTGGGCCTGGCCATCGCGCAGCAACTGGCGCACAGCCTGCAAGGCGGCCTGACCCTGTATAACCGCGAGGGCGGTGGGTTGTGCGCGCAGTTGCTGCTGCCTCGCTGCCAGTCACCCATGCCGTCAGTCGCGGACTAGAAAGTCGCGCGGTGAAACGCCGATCGCGCGGCGAAACATCGCACTGAAGGCACTGGCGCTCACATAGCCCAGCTCCTGGGCGATCCGGCCGATGGGCTCGCCATTCTCCAGTCGTTCCAGGGCACAGGCCAGACGCACCTGCTGCACCCACTGGCGGTAGGTCAAGCCGGTCTCCTTGAGAAACAAGCGGATCAGCGTGCGTGAACTGGCGCCGACCTGGTCGGCCCAATACGCCACCGTGTGGGTTTGCCCAGGTGTTTCAAGTATCGCGCGGCACACCATCAGCAGTCGGCGGTCGACCGGCCACGGGATCTGCAACGGCAAGGTGCGCGCGGCGGCCAGTTCGCTGAGAATCAGCGCCACCACGTGGCTATTGCGGCCTTCCAGTTCGTACTCGATCGGCTCATTGGCCAGCACCAGAATCAGCTCACGCAACAGCAGCGAAACATCGACGATCCGGCACCGGTCACCGAAACCGGCGGCCGCGTCGGCCTGGATATAGATCGAGCGCATCTGCACCGGCGTCAGCATCAGTTGATCGTGTTCTTCTTCGGCGGGAATCCACAGTGCTCGTTTGGGTGGCAAGAACCACAGGCTGCCCTGGGCAACGGCGCGCATCACCCCACTGACCGCATACAGCAACTGGCCGTGGCGGTGGGTGTGCGGCGCGTTATAGGCGCCGGCCGCCTGGTTGCGCACAAGGGCCATGAGCACACGGGGCACGTCCTGGTAATCCAGGTAGTCCTCGCTGCGTCCATTGAGTTCGACGGGTTTACCGACGGCGCGGGCATCTTGCTTCATGGTGGGCTCATCGTATTGTCACTTTGTCGATATAAGCTGGCATTTGTCGATTCTTGCACATTGCTACGATCGGTTCGACTTCCACGACCCGAAGAGCCCGTCGACATGACCTCCACCGACAAGCACAGCCTGGCAGCCGTCCTCGGCCTATTGGTGCTGTCCATCGCCCTGCGCCCTGCCATCGTATCCATCGGGCCGATCCTGCTGTTGATCCAGGACCAGTATGGGTTGAGCTTTACCCAAGCGGCACTGCTGACGTCGATCCCGGACGTGTGCATGGGTGTGCTCGCCCTGCTTGCGCCAGGCTTGAGCCGACGTTTTGGGTCGGACCGCTGCATGATTGCGGCATTGGTGCTGATCGGCGCCGCGTGCCTGTTGCGGGCGGTCTCGCCGAATGCCGCGCTGCTGCTGCTGAACACCTTTGTGATCAGTGTCGGCATCGCTATCGCCGGCGCGTTGATGGGGGGCTGGATCAAAACCCACTTTGCCCACCGCCCGGCGTTTTTCATGGGTATTTATGCCGCAGGCTTGAGTGTCGGGGCCACCCTTTCTGCACTGTTCACCGCGCCCATCACTGAACTTGCCCACAGCTGGCGGGTAGGCGCCGGAGTATGGAGCCTGTTGAGCGTCACGGCGGTGATCAGCTGGGTGTGGATGGCCCGGCGTTTCGCGGCCGGCGCGCCCCGGCTGGCCCCTGCACCGGCCCGGTCGATCCGGCTGCCGTGGCGCAACTCCCAGGCGTGGCTGGTGGCGCTGTACTTCGGTGCCAGCCAGTTTGTGGTCTATGCCCTGTTCGCCTGGCTGGCACCATCCTCCACGGAAACGGCCGTCACCCACCTGTCCGCCGGCACCTTGTTGGGGCTGTTCACCGCTGTATTCGCGGTTGCCAGCGTCGGCGCCGGCCTGATCCCCGGCAAGGCCCATGACCGTCGCGGCCTGCTGGCCGTCTGCACATTGATCGCGCTGTTGGGCACCGCAGGCATGGCGTTTGCGCCGACGGCGTGGCCAACCCTGTACGTGTTGCTGGTGGCGATCGGCCTGGGCATGGCGTTCACCGTGGGCATGACGCTGCCACTGGACAATGCCAGCAGCCCTGCACAAGCCGGTGCCTGGACGGTATTCATGCTGTTTATCGGCTATCTGGTGGCCGCCTTGGGCCCGCTGTGTTTCGGTGCATTGCGCGACCACAGCGGCAACTACAGCCTGGCCTACGCCATGCTGTTTGCCGTGCTGGTCTTCATGCTGTGCCTGACGCCGATGCTCAAACCGGCCCAGACCAATGCCCTCGCGCCACATGCGGCCGAGGCTGTACGGACTTGAACCAACGCTGGGTTCTCCTATCATGCTCAGACCGAAACAGCGTTCCAACCCCCATGAATACACCTTCCTCTTTTCGAGAGCACGATAACCGTGGAGTCCGCCCCTGACGACCTGCATGAGGCCGCGAGCCTGGACTTTGCCTTCGGCCCTTTTCGCGTGGTTCCGGGCAAACGCTTGCTCACCAAAGATGGCGCGGCATTGGATATCGGCGGTCGTGCCCTCGACCTGCTGATCGCCCTGCTCGAACGTCCAGGACGCGTGGTGTCCAAACGTGAACTGATCAGCCTGGTGTGGCCCGACATCATCGTCGAAGAAGGCAGCCTGCGTTTTCACATGACCGGGCTGCGCCGCATTCTCGGCGATGGCGAAAACGGTGCACGCTATATCAACACCCAAGTAGGCGTCGGCTACGCGTTCGTCGCGCCGATGGAGCGCACTGCCCGACCATTGCCTGCCGCGCACAGCCGCCCTCGAGTGGCCAATGGCGTCGGCCGCCTGCCGCCGCGCCCCAGCCTGATCGGGCGCCACGCCGATGTGGCGCTGGTGATGGAGCGGCTGCGACAGCCCAAGCTGTTCACCATCGTCGGCCCAGGCGGCGTGGGCAAGACCAGCCTGGCCGTGGAAACCGGCCACTGCCGCGCAGAGGAAGACGCGGTGCACTTCGTCGACCTGGCCCAGGTCGAGGATGCGGGCTTGGTGCCCATCGCCCTCGCCAGCGCACTGGGTATTGCGGTGCAGGCCGAAGAACCGATGCAGGTGTTGCTCGCCCACCTGCGGGCGCAACGGTTGCTGCTGATCATCGACAATTGCGAACACCTGATCGATGCGGTCTGCACCCTCGTTGAACAGATCCAGGATGCGGCCCCGGGCGTGGCCCTTCTCGCCACCAGTCGCGAACCGCTGCGGACGCGCGGCGAGCACGTGTATCGGCTCGACCCGCTTGCTTTTCCCAGCGAGTTGCAGGACTTGAGCGTCGAACAACTGCTGGGATTTCCTGCCGTGCAACTGTTTGTCGAGCGCGTGTACGCCAGCAATGCCGCACTGGCCCTGGCACCCGGCGATGCACGTCTGATTGCCGACATGTGCCAACGCCTGGAAGGCATGGCGCTGCCCATCGAATTGGCGGCGGTGCGTGTGGCGCTGCATGGCGTACACGCCACTCACGCCCTGCTCGGCGAGCGCTTCTCCCTGGGATGGGCCGGTCGCCGGACCGCACTGCCACGGCATCAGACGCTGCGCGCAATGCTGGACTGGAGTTACGACCTGCTCTCGGCCAATGAACGCCTGGTGTTCGAGCGGCTGGCGGCGTTTGTGGGCCCGTTTGCCCTGGAGGCGGCCTCGCACATTGCCGCCGACGACTGGATCGACCCCGTCAGCGTGGCCGCGACCCTGGATGAGCTGGCCGCCAAGGGCCTGGTCACCGTGAACCGCAGCAACGCCACGGCCTCTTACCGCTTGCTGGAAATGACCCGCGCCTATGCGCGGGAAAAACTCCAGGTGCGGGGCCCATCCGAGGTGCACGCCCTGGCCTTCAGGCATGCGGCGTACCATATGGAGCAGCTCAAGCACCTGGGCGACACCCCTCACGCCATCTTCGCCAGCGCCACGCGGCTGGGTTGCCAGTTGGGCAATATCCGCAGCGCGCTGGAGTGGAGCTTCGGCCCTCAGGGCGACCCCGGCCTGGCACTGCCGCTGGCGGCGGCGAGTGCGCAACTGTTCCTGCATTTTTCCCTGTTGGTGGAATGCCGCACCTGGTGCACCCGCGCCACCGAATTGCTGGAACTCGGCTACTTCGGCACGCCCACCGAAATGGAACTGCAGGCCGCCCTGGGCCTGGTGCTGATGTTCACCAAGGGCAACAGCGTCGCCGCAGAAAAAGCCCTGTTACGTGCCTTGGACATTGCCGTGACCCTTGGCGAGCACCGCTCGCAACTGCGCCTGCTGGGGCGTTTGCAGATTTTCTACGAACGCATTGGTGACTTTAAGGCGTCCCTGGCCTGGGCCGAACGCGCCGTGGAGATCGGCGCAGTGATCGGCAAGCCGGAAGCCATCGCGGTGGCCGCCTCCCTTGCGGGCATCTGTTATCACTTGCTGGGGGACCAGGCGTTGGCGCGCCACGCGTTGGAACACTCCCTGCGCAACAGCGTGCCGTCGCAGCGCAGCCTGACCATTCACTACGGTTTCGACCATCGCAACCGCACCGGCCTGGCCCTGGCGCGCACCCTGTGGCTGATGGGCTTTCCCGACCAGGCCAGACAAGGCGCCCGGCAGGTCGAAACCGAAGCCGCCGCGCTGGACCATGCAACCACCTACTGCATCGCGCTGGTGTGGACCCTGCAGATTTACATCTGGACCGGTGACCTGCACACCGCCGCCGAGCGCCTGCACACCTTCAAGTCCATTGCCGAGGCCAATGCCTTCGGCCCCTATATCGCCGCAGCCATGGGCTTTGGCGCGGCGATCGCGATCCGCGCAGGCCAGCCCGGCAATGCCGTCGCCGTCCTTGAGGAAACCCTGGCCCGCCTGCACGGCATGCGCTACGAATTGCTGACCACCTCCTTCGAGATCGCCCTGGCCGAGGGCTTGATGCTGGAGGGGCAATTTGAAAAGGCCCTGGCACAAGTGAAGGCGACCATCGAACACTGCCGACACAGCGGCGATGCCTTCCCCCTGCCGGAACTGCTGCGCCTCCAGGCCAGCATTCATAAGGCACAAGTGCCCGGCGACAACCAACGGCCTGAGACACTGCTGGAAGAATCCTTGAGCCTGAGTCAGCAGCAAGGCTCACGCAGCTGGGCGTTGCGCAGTGCCATCGATCTGGCCGCGCTGTGGCAGGCGCAAGGTCGCGGCAGTGAGTCCCAGTGTTTGCTGGGCCAACACCGCGAGCAGTTTTCGGAAGGCTTCGACACCCAGGACTTGCGCCTGCTACAGGCGCGCCTGGACGATGCTCAACACGCCTGAAGAAGCCTCAGGGCTTGGCCGAAGGGCGCAATGGGCGGAAGGCTTCACGCAGTTCCTCGCTGAACAGTTGCGGCTGTTCCCAGGCGGCAAAATGCCCGCCTTTGCTGACCTGGCTGTAGTAGGACAGCGAGGGATAAGCGCGTTGGGCCCAGGATTTCGGCGCCTGGTAGATCTCGCGGGGGAACACGGTAATGCCGACCGGAACCCTGATGGTCTCGGTCTTCTGCGCCGCAGCGCTGAAGTTATTGTTGTTGTTCTCCCAATAGAAACGCGAAGACGCCGCACCGCTGTTGGTCAGCCAATACAGGCTGATGTCATCGAGCATTTCATCGCGACTGAGCACACGCTCGGGCTTGCCATCACTGTCGGTCCAGGCGGCGAATTTTTCGTACATCCAGGCCGCCGTACCGGCCGGCGAGTCGGCCAGCAGGTAGCCGATGGTTTGCGGGCGAGTGACCATCATCGCGCCATACGCCGCATTGCGCCCAAAGAAAGTACTCAGCGCGTTGTAGGCTGTGCGCTCAGGTTCGGTGAGGGTGGCGGGCGCCGGTTCGCCACTGTTGATCGGCTTGACCAGTTCAGGCGGCACGGTGGCCGGCATATTCAGGTGAATGCCGAGCAAACCGGGGGGCGCCAGGCGGCCCAGCGCGTCGGAGATCACCGAGCCATGGTCGCCGCCCTGGGACACGTAATGCTGGTAGCCCAGGCGTTTCATCAGCACATCCCAGGCCTTGGCGACCCGCTCCGGGCCCCATCCCAGTTCGGTGGGTTTGCCGGAAAAACCGTGGCCGGGGATCGATGGGATCACCACGTCGAACGAATCTTCGATGCGGCCACCGTAGGCGACCGGGTCGGTCAGCGGGCCGATGGTCTTGAGGAATTCAAATTGAGAACCCGGCCACCCGTGGGTAAGAATCAATGGCAGCGCGTTGGGATTGCGCGAGCGCACATGAATGAATTGGATGTCGACCCCGTCAATGGTGGTGATGAACTCAGGCAGCGCATTGAGCTTGGCCTCGGCCTTGCGCCAGTCGTAACCACTGCCCCAGTACTTGACCAGTGCCTGCACCTGCGCCAACTGCACACCCTGGGAGGTGTCGTTGACGGTTTCCTTGTCGGGCCAGCGGGTGGCGGCGATACGTTTATGCAGGTCGGTCAGTTGTGCCTCTTCAACATGAATACGGTACGGACGGATGGCGTCGGACGCCGCCCACGCGGCCTGGCTACCGGCGAGCAGCGCCAGGCCGAGCAACGAGGCCCGGCAGCGCAGTCGCAGGTAAAGGGACGAAGCTGCAAGCATGATGAATCTCCTGTAGTGGCACCGCGCCCGGGTGGCCAGTGCAAGGCCGATCAGACCATCGAGGGCGACGTCAGACGATTGCACGTAAGTGTCGGTCGATACCTTGGTATGACTTGTCAGCGTGGCCGCCCGATGCTGCCATCCACCCCTGATAAAAACGGGATCCGCAACAGATGAGTGGTCAGTCAATCAGCGCAGCCACACAACGCATTTCGACGCGTGGGGCGGCATGGATCGTCGTGGGGTTGTGCATGCTGTTCAATGTGATCGATGGCCTGGACGCCATGGCCATGGCATTCACCGCCAGCCACGTGGCGGCGCAGTGGTCATTGAGCGCGGCGCAAATCGGCCTGCTGCTCAGCGCCAGCCTGGTGGGCATGGCCTGCGGCTCGTTGGGGGCTGCGCCGATGGCCAACCGGCATGGACGCCGCCGGGTGTTGCTGGCAAACCTGATGCTCAGCGGCGTGACCATGGTGCTGTGTTTCTGGAGCCAGGGTTATTGCACGTTGCTGTGCCTGCGTTTGCTCACGGGGATCGGCGTGGGCGCAGTGCTGGTCGGCGCCAATGTACTGACCCACGAATATGCCCCCCTTACCCATCGCAGCCTGGCGATTGCCCTGCAATCGGTGGCCTTTGCGCTGGGCGCCACCTTGGGTGGGGTGCTGGCCCATCTGCTGAATGACGGCCTCGGTTGGCGTTATGTGTTCCTGACAGGGGGCAGCCTGACGCTGTTGGTCGGCGTGGCCGGCGTGCTGTGGTTGCGCGAGTCTGCGTCGCAGGTAGCGCTGGCGGCCGAGCGGCCAGGCCAAGGTTATCGCGGCCTGTTCAGCCACGGACGCTGGGCATCGGCCTGCGCCTTGGCCTGCGTATGCTTTTTGCTGATGTTCGGGTTTTATTTTGTGATGAGCTGGACCCCCATGCTGCTGACCCACAGCGGTTTTTCCGCACGCCACGGCATCACCGGCGGCATGTTGCTCACGGTTGGCGGCATGTTCGGTGCGCTGCTGTTGGGCTTGGGTGCAAATCGCTGGGGCTGCAACCGGTTGCTGTGCATGTGCCTGCTGCTCAATGCCGTGCTGATGCTGCTGATGGTGACAGCCACGCGCGTACCGCTGCTGGCGATTGCCACGGGGTTCACGACCGGCCTGTTGCTCTATGCCGCCATTGCCGCGCTGTTTGTGCTCGCGCCCCAGGCGTTCGACAGCGCCGAACGTACGCGCGGCGTGGGCCTGGTGCTGGCCACGGGAAGGCTAGGGGCAATTGTGTCGCCCACGTTCGCCGGTGTACTGCTCGATGCCCAGTGGCGTCCCCAGGATCTGTTTACCTTCTATGCGGGCAGCCAATTGCTGGCTGCCCTGCTGATCTGGAGCCGCTGCCAGCCTAGGCGTGAGGCAGGATAATCAGCTTGCCGGTGCTGCGGCGTGACTCGATATCCCGATGAGCCTGGTGCGCCTGCGCCAACGAATAAAGCTGGCCGATGTTCACGTTGAGCCGCCCGGTGCGCACCCAGGTGAACAACTGCTGCGCACGCGCCAGCAAGGTCTCGCGGTTGCGCACATGGTGCATTACGACCGGGTAGGTCAGCTTGATACTACGCGGGATTGAAAAGATATCGATCGGCGCGATCGGGTCCATGAACGGGCCGAACAGGGCCAAGGTGCCGAAGTAATCCAGCAGATTGAGTGACTCGTTGAAACCTTCATTGCCGGTGCCGTCATACACCACATTTACCGCGTGCTTGCCCACCAGGCGCTCGACCTGGCCGGCGATATGCCCGGCGTGCCCGATCACCACGTAATCGGCTCCGGCCGCCAATACGCTGTCAACCTTGTCGGCATGGGAAACCCGGCCAATCGCCTGGCCGCCGAGCAGCTTGACCATCTGCGTCAGCATCAGCCCCACGCCCCCCGCCGCAGCGTGGATAAACGCCACGTCGCCCTTCTGGATCGCGTGCACGTCAAACACCAGGTTGCTCGCGGTAAGGCCTTGCATCATCAAGCCGGCGGCGGTTTCGAAGCCGATGTCATCGGGCAACGGCACCAATTGGCTGACCGGGGCGATGACCTGTTGCGCATAGCTGCCAGGCACGTAATACCAGGCCACCCGATCACCGGGTGTTACCTCAGTCACCTCCGGCCCGACGGCCAGCACCACGCCTGCGCCTTCTGCGCCCAGCGTCAGCGGCAACGGGCTGGCGGCGCCGAGTCCTCGGCGCGCGCCGGTATCCATGAAATTCACCCCGGCGGCCATGACCTGGACCAGTACCTGCCCAAGCCCTGGCCGGGCCAGTGAAACCTCTCGCACGGCCAAGACTTCGGGGCCGCCAAATGCGTTGATCATCACCGCTTTCATCGTGTTCACAGCCTTCAACATCCGTCAGCGTCGGATGACGCCAAACCTGCCGCCATGCTGTGCAGCACGTGTATCTGCGGCATGTCGGCAAAGCAGCAGGTTTGAATGGCTGTGTAACGTCAGTCACTCTGGATACAGTGGCTTACCTTCACACCAGGTTGAGTACCACATCGATGTTGCCACGCACCGCCTTGGAGTACGGGCATGTCTGGTGGGCACCTTCAATCAGCGCCAGCGCCACATTCCGCTCCAAGCCCGGCAGGCTGACGTTCAAGCGTGCCCGCAGGAAGTAAGCATCGCCCTCCATGCACAGGTCGACTTCAGCATCGATGGCCACATCCGCCGGCAGCTCGACCTTCAATTTGCGCGCTGCCAAACCCAGGGCGCCGTTGAAACAGGCCGACCAACCGGACGCAAACAGTTGCTCGGGATTGGTGCCGCTGCCTTTGGCGCCCGGTGGGGAATGGAGAATGTCCAGGCGCCCATCGTCGCTGCGCGAGGTGCCTCCATCGCGGGCACCGGTGGTGTGGACTTTGGCGGTGTAGAGTACTTGTTTGGCGGTCATGGCAGAGCTCCGGGAAATTGAGGAAAGCGCACTCGGGATGCGCGGCTCAATCAAAACAGAACCCGTGCCCGCCATCGATAACACGATGGTATCGTTTGCCTGCCCGCCGGCGTGGGCATGCGACACCTAAGTATGATGGGCGAACAACCGCCCACAGGGCATTCTCTGCGCACGGCGCCTGTCACTAGAGAACCGGTATGTCGAATGAATTCGAGCGCGTCGTCGATGCACTGCCTGGGGTGGCCTTCACCGCCCTGGCGGACGGCAGCGTCGACTACGTCAACCAAGGCTGGTGCGCCTATACCGGACACAGTGCCAGCGCAGCCATCGGCTGCGGCTGGCAGGCGGCCGTGCACCCGGACGACCTGCAGACCACGCTCAACGCCTGGCGCGAGGCGGTACGCAGTGGCGAGCCCTATCGCAAGGAACTGCGCCTGCGCCAGGCGGACGGTGCCTACCGCTGGTTCGTCAGTGACGGCAAGCCGATGCGCGACAGCCAGGGCCGGATCCTTCGCTGGTGGGTGATCAGCGTGGACATCAACGAGCAAAAGCGCGACAAAGCCTTGATCGCCCACGCACTGGCCGAAGTCAGCGCCTCGGAAGACCGCCTCAGCAACATCATCAACGCCATTCCAGGGTTTGTCTGGAGCGCGGCGCCCGACGGCAGTGTCGGCTTCGTCAACCAGCGCTGGTGCGACTACACCGGTATGAGCCTGGACGAAGCGCGTGGCGATGGCTGGGCGCGCTCGGTCCACCCCGACGACGCCGAGCAACTGGCACAGTATTGGGGTGCCCTGCTGCAGTCGGGCGAAGCCGGAGAGTACGAGGCGCGGTTGCGCCGCTTCGACGGCGACTACCGCTGGTTCCTGGTGCGCGCGGTACCGCAACGTGATGCGTGGGGCGTGGTGCTGCGCTGGTACGGCGAGAACACCGATATCGAAGACCGCAAGCGCGCCGAAATGCTTGCGGCGAGCATCGCCATTGAACGCCGGCTATCGGAAGAAACCCTGAGCAAGGTGCGCGCGGAGCTGGCGCACCTGGCACGTGTGGCGAGCCTGAGCACCGTCACCGCCTCGATTGCCCACGAAGTCAATCAGCCGCTGGCCGGCATCATCACCAATGCCAGCACCTGCCTGCGCATGTTGGGCGCCGACCCGCCGAATGTCACCGGTGCCCTGGAGACCGCGCGGCGTACCATTCGCGATGGCAACCGCGCCGCCGAGGTGATCAACCGCCTGCGTGCGCTGTTCTCGAAGAAATGCATCACCCTCGAGCCCGTCGATTTGAACGAGGCGGCACAGGAGGTCATCGCCATGCTGCTGGGCGAATTGCAGCGCAATGACGTGAAGCTGATCCCGGAATTTGCCGACGCGCTGCCCACCGTCAAGGCCGACCGCGTGCAACTGCAACAAGTGATCCTCAACTTGATCCTCAATGCCACCGAGGCGATGAACACCATGACGGGTCGTTCGCGGCACCTGCATGTCACCACCGGGCTGGATGAACAACAGAGCGTCTACCTTGCCGTAAAGGACAACGGCAATGGCTTCGACCCGCAGGATGCCGAACGCCTGTTCCAGGCGTTCTACACCACCAAGGCCACCGGCATGGGCATCGGGCTGTCCATCAGTCGCTCCATTATCGAGCGCCATGATGGCGTGTTGTGGGCCACCGCCCATGACGGCCCCGGAGCCACGTTCCAATTTGCCCTGCCGCGCATGACCAACCAGGACGCCGACTCGACCAAGGAGGGAATCTGATGGAACAGCCTGTTCTTATAGCGGTTGTCGATGATGACGAATCAGTGCGCGAATCCCTGCCGGACCTGCTCCGGGAGTTCGGTTTTGCGGTCGAAGCGTTTTCCTCGGCGCCAGCGTTCCTGGCATCGCCCCATGTGACGGGTACGCGCTGCCTGATCCTGGATGTGGCGATGCCAGGCATGTCCGGCCCGGAACTGCACGCCACCCTCCAACTGCGCGGCCACGGCATTCCGGTGATCTTTATCACTGCCCATGGCGATGCCGGCGACCGGCTGAAACTGATGCGCACCGGCGTGGTGGACTGCCTGATGAAGCCGTTCAGCGAAGCGCAATTGCTCAAAGCGCTGAGCGCGGCCTTTCCAGTCGACTGAACCGCTCCAGCAGGGAGCTATCTTGAAGGAGCTATCATGATGTACTCGACTCACCCCATCGCCCATGCACGCAGAGCCGCGCCGATGACCGACACCCAGCCGATCGTATTCGTTGTCGATGACGATGTTTCCGTGCGCGAATCCCTGGAGCTGTTGATCCGGTTCGCCCAGTGGCAGCCCCGGCTGTTCGAATCAGCCCAGGCGTTTCTGAGCCAGCCGCGTGCAGACGTGCCCACCTGCCTGGTGCTGGACATCAACCTGCCCGACCTCAACGGCCTGGACCTGCAAGCCGCCATCGCCAGCGAACGCCCGGACACGCCGATCATTTTCATCACCGGCTACGGCGATATCCCTCTCACCGTACGCGCCATGAAGGCGGGGGCGGTGGAGTTCCTGACCAAGCCGTTCAATGATGACGTGCTGTTGACCGCAATCGCCGGAGCCCTCGAAAAGAGCCGCACCCTGCTGGACCAACAGGATCAATTGCGCGTCCTGCGGGCGGCCTACGCCACCCTGACGCCAAGGGAGCAGGAAGTGATGACAAGGGTCGTCGCGGGGCATATGAACAAAGTCATTGCCTGCGACCTGGCGATCAGCGAGATCACGGTCAAGGCCCATCGGGGCAAGGCAATGCGCAAAATGAAGGCCCGCTCGTTGGCGGAGCTGGTCAAAATGGCGGCTTTGCTGGCAAAGCCGCTGCATTGAGTCACTGAGGGGCCTTGGCCTCGTTCAACAGCGTCTGGATCATCTGCTCCTGCGCCTCATAACGGCCTTCGCCAAAATGGGTGTAACGCACCTGCCCCTTGGCGTCGATCAGGTAATGGGCGGGCCAGTACTGGTTGTCGAAATTTCGCCAGATCGCATAGTTGTTGTCGATGGCCACCGGGTAGGTGATACCCAGCTTGCGCACCTGGTCCTTGACGTTGCCGATGATGCGCTCATAGCCGTATTCCGGGGTGTGCACGCCGATCACCACCAAGCCGTCCTTCTCGTATTTCTTCGCCCATTGCTTCACATACGGCAGGGTGTGCTGACAGTTGATGCAGTCGTAGGTCCAGAAATCCACCAGCACCACTTTACCTTTCAAGGATTCGCGGGTGAGTTCGGGTGAGTTAAGCCACTCGACCGCACCGGCCAGCGATGGCATGGCGCCCTTGGTATTGTCCTGGGCCGCGTCGGCCTTGACCTTGCTCACCACGTAATCCACCACTTTGGGCACGTTTTCCAGCAGGCCTTTTTCCAGGCTGCTGACCCCCTCGGACGATGTGCCGGCGAGCAGGGTCTTGTCCGCTCCGGTGGAAATCACCACCGCCGCCGCCAGTACCGCCACCCCTGCCCCACGGCGCAGCCAACCGGTCACCGGAATGGACGCCTTGAGTCGATTGACCAGGCCACGCCCGGCAAAAATCAGCGCGCCCAGGGACAAGGCGCTGCCCAGGCCGTAGGCCACCAGCAACAGGCTGGTCTGCGCATTGGCGCCTTGCAGCATCGCACTGGTCAGGATCACCCCCAGGATCGGCCCGGCGCAGGGCGCCCACAACAGGCCTGTGGCGACGCCGATCATCACCGACTTCAGCGGACCGGACAGCGTGCGGCTGTCAGGATCGATACGGTTGCCCAACAACACGAAGGGGCGCGCCAGCCAGCCGCCGACCCGCGCCGAGATCAGCGACAGCGCAAACAGCCCCATCACGATCAGCGCCACATGGCGGCCGGTGTTATTGGCCTGTATCACCCACTCCGTGCTGACCACGGCCAGGCTGGAGATCAGCGCGAAGGTCAGGACCATGCCGCCGAGGGTCAGCAGGATCGAACGGCGGGTGCGGTCGACGCCGGCGAACAGAAACGGCACCACCGGCAGGATACAAGGGCTGAGGACGGTCAGGATGCCGCCCAGGAATGCGATGAGTAGCATGAGGTTCACCTTATCGAGTGGGGAGACGGCTTCACGCCGTCTGGTGGTCCAGCGCCTGGCCGAGCGGTGTGCGGCGGCTGCCGTCCTCCACCAGCAGGTCATGGCCGGCGGCGTGTTGCACCGGGGTCAGCTGGAAGCAGGTGCTGGCGGCGCAGCTGTTTTTCTCCACGGCGGCGTTGGCGTGCACGGCAGTGCCGGCAAGGGCAAAGGCGGTGGCGGTCAAAAAGCGGGTCAGCGGGTTCATGGCGGTCTTCCTGTGGCAAACAATGGGAGGGGTAAGCGGGACTCAGTTATCGCCAACGCAACCGTCGCCAAACTTGAGGTAATCCAGCACCTGGGTCTTGTCGTGGGAGTCCAGGTAGGTCATGCGCGCATTCACCACGCCGCAGGCGGGCTTGGAGTCCTGGCTCATCGACACCACTTGCTTGATGTCCAGGTGCGTGCCGTAGTTGTAGGTCTGAGCGGTAACGGCGGCTTCGGCGCGGGCCGACAAGGTGCAGATGTTCAGGGCGGCAAACAGGCAGGCGGCGTAGATGGCTTTGGTGTTCATGGTGGTTGACTCCAGGTTCTCAGGGTTGGAGGCGGTGTGCCTCGTTGGAATCAATTAAAAGCCCCTGAGGTATCGCGCCTGTGTCGGAAAACCGCGCGGATAAATCGATACGTATCCACAGCCCCTGCCGATACACAGCGATACAAAAAGCCCAAAGGACGACCTGGATCAATAAACCGCCCTCGCCGCTCGGCTACCTTCGCGACCTTTTGCGACCCGTGCCCATGCCTCCCATCCTCGCTCCCGAACTGCTCGCCCCCGCCGGCACCCTGAAAAACATGCGCTACGCCTTTGCCTACGGCGCCGATGCGGTCTACGCCGGCCAGCCGCGCTACAGCTTGCGGGTGCGCAATAACGAGTTCGACCACGCCAACCTGGCCTTCGGCATCCAGGAAGCGCATGCCCTGGGCAAGCGTTTCTACGTGGTGGTGAACATCGCGCCGCACAACGCCAAGTTGAAGACCTTCCTCAAGGACCTGGCGCCGGTGATCGCCATGGGTCCGGACGCGCTGATCATGTCCGACCCTGGGCTGATCATGTTGGTGCGCAGGCACTTTCCACAGATGCCGATCCATTTGTCGGTGCAAGCCAATACGGTGAACTGGGCCAGCGTGGAGTTCTGGCAGCAGCAAGGCATCAGCCGGGTGATCCTGTCACGGGAATTGTCGCTGGAAGAGATCGACGAGATCCGCCAGCAGGTGCCGGCCATGGAGCTGGAAGTGTTTGTGCACGGTGCCTTGTGCATGGCCTATTCCGGGCGTTGCCTGCTCTCGGGCTACATGAACAAGCGCGACGCCAACCAGGGCACCTGCACCAATGCCTGTCGCTGGAAGTACCAGGCTACCCCGGCGGTGGAAAACGCCACGGGGGATATCGTCCAGCAATGCCAGCCCACACTGGGCATTGGCGCGCCCACCGATCAGGTGTTCCTGCTCCAGGAAGCCAACCGCCCCGATGAACAGATGCCCGCCTTCGAGGACGAACACGGCACCTACATCATGAACGCCAAGGACCTGCGCGCCGTGCAGCATGTGGAGCGCCTGACCCGGATGGGCGTGCACTCACTGAAGATCGAAGGCCGCACCAAGTCGCACTTCTACTGCGCGCGCACCACCCAGGTGTATCGCCAGGCCATCGATGATGCAGTGGCCGGTCGCACCTTCGACCGCACCCTGATGACCAACCTCGAATCCCTGGCCCAGCGCGGCTACACCGAAGGTTTCCTGCGCCGTCATGTGCACGATGAATACCAGAACTACCAGAACGGCAGCTCGGTGTCGGAACGCCAGCAGTTCGTCGGCGAACTGACTGGTGAGCGCCGGGGCGAGCTGGCCGAGGTCAAGGTGAAGAACCGCTTCGCTGTGGGCGATCACCTGGAATTGATGACCCCCGCTGGCAACTTCCACTTCGACCTGGCCACCTTGAACAACGCCAAAGGCGACGCCATCGACGTCGCGCCGGGGGACGGGTACACCGTCTACCTGCGACTCCCCGCCGAGCTGGACCTGCGCTTTGGCCTGCTGATGCGCGACCTCTGATAGAGCGCCGGGCAAATTAATCCCGGCCTCCACCCTTTCTCCACACAGCCTCCCGCAAACGTCCATGCGCATTGCGCACACTCAACCCTTCCCAGCCTTGAACAGCAACGGCACCAGAAGGAGTTGATATGTCTTTCAATATTGGTCTTAGCGGTCTCCACGCCGCCAACAAGCAGATGGACGTGACGGGCAATAATATCGCCAACGTCGCGACCACCGGTTTCAAGGCATCCCGGGCAGAGTTCGCGGACATCTATGCCGCCACGAAACTGGGCACCGGCCAGAACAGCATCGGCAACGGTGTGAACCTGGCAGCGGTGTCCCAACGGTTCACCCAGGGTGACGTCAATACCACCGGCGGCACCTTGGACATGGGCATCCAGGGTGGTGGTTTCTTCGTACAGAAGACCCACGACGGCTCGCTGGAGTACACCCGCAGCGGCGCTTTCCGTGCCGACAAGGACGGCTACATCACCAACAATACCGGCACCTCGCGCCTGCAGGGCTACGCAGCGGATGCCAACGGCAAGATCGCCAAGGGCGGCCTGGTCGACCTGCAATTGAACCTGGCCAGCCTGCCGCCCAAGGCCTCCACCAAAGTCGACTCGACCAGCAACCTGAATTCATCGTTGCCGGCGATCGACCAGGCCGCCAAGCCGTTCAACCCGAACGACACCAGCACCTTCAGCACCCAGTACAGCACCACGTTGTATGACTCCCAGGGCAACGCGCACCCGATGGTGCAATACCTGGTGAAAACCGACGGCAACAAGTGGAATGCCTACACCCTCATCGACGGGCGCAACCCGAACGGCTCTGCGCCCACCGGCACACCTTCCACCCCGCCCGTGCCGTCGACATTGACCTTCGACGGTGCCGGCAAACTCACCAGCGTCGTGACCGCCGGCGTGTCCGACAAGACCCTGACCGTTACCGGCTGGGTCCCCGGCACGGTAACCAACGGCGTGTGGAAGGCAAACGGTGCAGACACCCACCCGGCGGGTATCGCCGTCAACATGGCCAACATCACCCAATACAACTCGGCCACTTACCGCAATCCACCGATCACCGATGGCTACGCTACCGGCCAGATCACCGGCCTGAAAATCGACGGCAGCGGTGTTCTGTTCGCCACCTTCAGCAACCAGCAAAGCAAGGCCATCGGCCAGATTTCCCTCGCCAGCTTCAACAACGAACAGGGCCTGCAACCGGCTGGCGGAACCGCCTGGAGAGAGACGTTCGCATCGGGTCAACCGGGTTACGACACTCCGCAAGCCGGCACTCTGGGCTCAATCAAGGCCAACGCGCTGGAGAACTCCAACGTCAACCTGACCAACGAGCTGGTCGAGCTGATCAAGGCCCAGAGCAACTACCAGGCGAACGCTAAAACCATCTCGACCGAAAGCACGATCATGAAGACGTTGATCCAGATGACGTGACACCGCTAACGCGTCGCTGCGCAGAACCGGTAGATCGCCGCGCAAGCCTGGCGCAACGAATCCTCATCCAGGGCATAGGCGATACGCAGGTACGGCGCCAGGCCGAAGGCGCTGCCGTGCACCACGGCCACGTTGGCTTCGTTGAGCAAGGCGTGGGCGACATCCTCGTCAGTCTCCAGCAAGGTGCCGGCGGCCGAGGTGCGCCCCAACAGTCCGGCGCAAGAGGCAAAGACGTAGAACGCGCCGCTTGGGCGGATGCATTCCAATCCAGGCGTGGCGTTGAGCAGGGACACGACCAAGTCGCGGCGCGTCTCGAAGACCGCCCTTGATTGGTGGATAAAGTCCTGTGGCCCGTTCAAGGCAGCAATGGCGGCATGCTGGGAAATCGCGCTGGCCCCCGAGGTCTGCTGGCCCTGGAGTTTCTCCATGGCCTCCAGCAGCCAGCGCGGGCCGGTGGCAAAGCCGATGCGCCAGCCGGTCATGGCGTAGGCCTTGGAGACGCCGTTCATGGTCAGCACCCGAGTTACCAGACGCGGCTCTACCTGGGCCAAGGTGTGGAAGGCCTGGTCGTCGAACAGCAGATGCTCGTAGATATCATCCGCCAGCACCAGCACATGGGGATGCTTGAGCAACACGTCGGCCAGCGCCTGCAATTGCGGGCGACTGTAGACGGCGCCCGTCGGGTTGGACGGTGAGTTGAGGATCAGCCAGCGGGTGCTGGGGGTGATCGCCTGGTCGAGCGCGGCCGGGGTCAGCTTGAAGCCGTCCTCGGCGCTGCACGGCACAATCTTCGACGTGCCGCCACACAGCTCGACCATTTCCGGGTAACTGACCCAGTACGGCGCGGGCACGATCACTTCGTCGCCGTCGTTGAGGGTGGCGGCGAGTGCGTTGTAGATCACATGCTTGCCGCCGTTGCTGACAAGGGTGTCTTTCCAGGTCACGTCCAGGCCGTTTTCGCGACGGAATTTCTCCGCCACCGCTTCGCGCAGAGCCCGCACGCCAGCGACCTGGGTGTAGCGCGTATGGCCGTTGCGGATCGCTTCGATGCCGGCCTGGCGAATGTGCTCCGGCGTGTCGAAATCCGGCTCTCCAGCGCACAACGAAATGATGGTTGCGCCTTCGGCCCGGCGCGCGGCGACGCGGTCGATGATGCGGTAGGTGGCGGACGGTTGCGCCTGGGCCAGGCGCTTGTTCAGGGTATTCATGATCCCTTCCTCTGTAAGGTGTGATAACCCAGAGATTCACGGGCCTGCTTCAACGTCTTGCCTGCCTCGATCTGTGCGCGGATCTGCGACTCCACCGCTTCGATCTGCCGTGCGACCTGCGCCACTTCAGCGGCGCGAGCGCGGGGCACCACCAGCACGCCGTTGGCGTCGGCCACCACGATGTCCCGGGCACACACGCGGGTTTCGCTGATCGCCACCGGCTGGTTCACCGACAGCACTTCGACGCGGTCCTTGCCGGTGCGCATGTAGCGGCCTCGGCTGAACATCGGGTAGCCATCACCCAGGGCTTTGCTGACGTCGCGGCACACGCCGTCGATCACCGTGGCGGCAATCCCGCGCGCGCCGGCGTACTGGGTCATGATGTCGCCCCACACCGTGCAGTCGGTGCGCCCGGCGTTGGCGATGACCACCACATCCCCTGGCAGCACGTCTTCGATGAAGTCGCCCACCGAGCCCGGTGGCGTGTTGGCCGGCACGTATTGCACGGTAAACGCCGGACCGACCACAGTGCCACGGTAGTTATCCAGCGGCGCGATGCCCAGGCATTGGCCGGGGATGCCCAGCTTGTCCATGGCGTCCGAGACGCCAGGGGTGTCCAGCCCTTCGAACAGGGCAACCAAGTGTTGATCGTTCATCGGGCAGACTCCACGCGGATGGCTTCGAATTGGCTGTCGTGCATCACGTCGGCGACCGAGCGGCCACTGCGCACCGCGTCGACCATGCCCGCTTCACGGGCGGCGATGCGCTCGCCCAGGTCGAGCACCTGCTCGATCACCGCAGCCGGGATGAACACCGTGCCGCAGCGGTCGGCGATCACGAAGTCATCTTCCGAGACGTCAACACCGCCGACGTTGAGGGTGACGCCGGAGTCCACCTGCACCACGCGATTACGCGCGCTGATCATGGTCACGCCACGGCCATACACCGGATAACCAATGGACGCGCTGCCGTCGATGTCACGGCTGAAACCGTCGATCACCGAACCTCGGATGTGCTTGGCGACGGCGGCGTTGGCAATGATGTCACCCCAGCAGGAAATGCCATCGATCCCGCCCGCAATCACCAGCACGCGGTCATGCGTGGTAATGGCGTCGATCACCGGGGAGATCAGGTGCGCGGTGGGCGCGTCATCGGTCTTGGGGGCCAGTTTGACCGTGCTGGCCCGGCCGACCACTTTGGGACAGTCCCACAGCGGCCGAATGCCGACCACCGCGCCCGTCAGTTGCAGGAAATCCAGTGCGTCGGAAACCGTATTGGTATCGAGTTCAGCCAGGCGCTGAAGCGGGTCGACAAGTGACATGAGATGAGCCCCTGTTGTGGTTGGGGCTCAAGTCTCACTGAGGGGCGGTGATCGGTATATTCGTATTAACGTTAGGCAAACATACGCTTTACCTATGAATCATCAGATCCGGAACTGGCCGACCAACTGCCCCAGGCGGTGACCCAGATCCGCCAGGCTGCGGGACGTCTGGGCGCCCAGTTGGGTCTCATCGGCCACGCTGTCCACCGCCACGGCAATCTGATGCACGCTGCGGTTGATCTCTTCGGCCACGGCGGTCTGCTCCTCGGCGGCGCTGGCAATTTGGGCGTTCATCGAATTGATGGTGCCGATCAACTGGGCCATGGTGTCCAAAGACGCCCCGGCTTCGTTGGCCTGGGCCGAGGTGCCGTCGCCGGCATCGCTGGAACGGCGCATGGCCTCCACCGCAGCCTCGGTGCCTTTTTGCAGGCGGTCGATCATGCCCTGGATTTCCTGGGTGCTGGTCTGGGTGCGACTGGCCAGGGCGCGCACTTCGTCGGCGACCACCGCAAATCCACGTCCGGCCTCCCCTGCCCGCGCCGCTTCGATGGCGGCGTTGAGCGCCAGCAGGTTGGTCTGCTCGGCGATGGAGCGGATCACGCTGAGTACACTGACAATGGAAGCCACATCCTGCTGCAGACTGTCGAGGGATACGCCGCTGCTACGGATATCGTTCACCAACGCATGGATCTGCGCGATGCTGCCGTCCACCACGCGTTTGGCAGCCTGGCCTTCGGCGTCAGTCTGCTGGGCCGCGACCGAGGCGCCCTGGGCACTGCGCGCCACTTCGTGCGCGGCCGAGGACATCTGGTTGATCGCAGTGGCGACCTGATCGGTCTCATGGCGCTGGCGTTCCATGGCCTGTTCGGAGCGCTGGGCTTGATCGGAGACCTGGCTGACCAGGCCGGTGAGTTGGCTGGTCATCTCGGTGATCTGGCGCACCAGGCCGTGGATCTTGTCGACAAACCGGTTGAACGCGCCCGCCAGGTCACCCAGTTCGTCCTGGCTGGTGATGGCCAGGCGGCGGGTCAAGTCACCTTCGCCGGCTGCGATGTCGTCGAGGTTGGCTTTCATCAAGTGCAGCGGACGCAGGATGGTATTGGCCAGCAGCATGCCCACGGCCGCGATCACCAACAGCACCACCACGGCCACGCCGAGAATGCTCAGCAGCACGCCCTCCATGCGTTTCTGCACCTTGGCTTCGACCACCGCCACCTGGGCTTCAATGCCGTCCAGGTTCACCGACGTGCCGATGACCATGTCCCATTTCGGCAGGTATTCGGTGTAGCCGAGCTTGGGTACCAGTTCGGTCTGGCCGGGCTGGGTCGAGCTGTATTGCAGGTAGTGGGTGCCGTCCTTGCCGACCTTGACCAGGTCGCGATTGACGTACACGCCATTGGGGTCGCGGTTGTCCTTGAAGCTCTTGCCCACGCCGTCGGGGCTGTTGCCCTTGAACAGGCGGATGGTCTCGGAGTCGTAGCCGAAGAAGTAGCCGTCCTTGCCGTAACTGGTGTTCGACAGGAGCTTGACCACCTGGGCACGCGCGGCGGTGTCACCGGGTGCGGCCGCTTCGTAGAGCGGCTTGATGGTGGTCATGGCCACTTCGACATAACTTTGCAGCGTGGCCTTGGCGTCGTTGAGCAGGCGCTGGCGGGTTTCGTCCACCTCGTTGCGCGCCTGCCCCTGCAGGATCCACACGGTGGTCAGGCTGATGACCACGGCAAACAGCAACACCGGCACTACGGCGAGGGACAGGACTTTGGCCTTGAGGCTCAGACGCATGGCGTTTCTCTCTCTTATTAGTGGCGACTTGAGAGGTTAACGGCCAATGGCCCGAATTCTGTAGGGCTCAACGGGTGCTGTGGTGGGTGAGCGTCGGCCGCTCAGATCGATAACGCCTGGCAGAACATTTATTTGTGAATGGGCAATGCCAAAATAGTGGCACATTCCGGATTCCCCCTCTAAGCCATTAACCGACTCAACTATGGATGGGTCGGTAATATGGAGTCTTATTCTGCTAAGGGTAATAGCAACAGCGAAGGACCGGGTGATGCAGCAATTCCAAGTTTCCACAGCGCAACAGTGGGTACTTCCAGCAAGCAAGGCTTTGCCGTTTGGCGACAGACCATCGAGGTACTGTTTGACGCAACCGCTCTCGATACCCGCGACTTTTCAGCCTCAATTGCGGTTTACCATTTCAACCGTTTTCTGTTTTGCATGGGGAGCCTGGACGGCGCCCGTTACTGGCGTGACAGGGCCCGGCTGGGGTGGTGCGACCTGGATCATTACCTGCTCCATCTTCCTTTGCACAGGGGCCTGGTGTGCGGCAATGGTTTACGGGTGCGCCCGTTGGATGTGGTGGTGCTTGACCTCTCTCAACCTGCCGGGTTTTCCATGGCCACGGGCGAGGGAGTCAGCCTGTTGATCTCGCGTACGGCACTGTCGCCCCTGTTGCATGACACGGGCCAACTGCATGGCCTGGTGCTGCGCCGGGAGAGTGCATCCGGCGCACTGTTGACGCAACTGTTGTCCTCACTGGCGATCGCAGTGCCGAGGCTGTCGATGGACGAGGCCTTCAGGCTCACCCTGCCCATGCTCGGCATGGTCGCCGCCTGCCTGGGCCAGGTAGCGGCCCGTACTGCCGCTGCGCCGCGCTCCGCCCCGGCGCATCTGGGTCGCAGAGTGCGCCTTTACATCGAACAGAACCTGCAGCGTGAAAACCTTACACCCGGTGCACTGGCCAAAGAGCTGGGCGTTTCGCGCAGTCAGCTATATCGAGAGTTCGAGCCATTTGGCGGCGTGCGTCACTACCTCCTGCAACGTCGCCTGCGCCGCTGCCTGTTCGCGCTCTGCGACCCAGGTAATGCCACACGGCGCATATCGGAGCTTGCCTACGATCACGGCTTTGCCGATGAAGCGCATTTCAGCCGCCTCTTTCGCAAAGCGTTCGGCCTATCGCCACGGGCAGCCAAAGCCGCCATGCAGCGTGGTGATCTGCCGGGATTTTCGTCCAGGGTGTCGCCCGCAGGCGATACGCCCGGGCTGGCGGATTGGGTCCGGGAATTGACCTGCAACTGACCCGCCTGCGGCCGTTTGACCGAACGGCCGCTGTTTGGGACGCGCATCCAAGTTTTTGGGACGCACGCCCACAGACATCACCCAGCGCCGGGGCCTAACCTCGACTCACCAACCACCCCATCAGGAAGTGGCGTTGCCAGGCACAGCATCCTGCAATGGCACTGAACTATGACAAGGAGCGTCTAGCGTGGCGAACCAATCTCTGCACCTACTCATCCAGAGCATCGCTGGCGCCGTCGCCGAAGCGCAGGACAAGATCCAACGCTTCCAAGTGTCCACGGTGCGTCAGTATTTCGATGAAGACAACCGGCCGGTCAGTATCGAGGTTCGGTTGCCATCCACTTCTCCTGGGGCTGCGGAAGGTGAGGAACGCGTGGTTTCCGTGCCACTGCTGTCCCTCGTAGGCTCGCGACTGCTTGCCGTGAAGGACATGGAAATCTCCTTCGAGGTTGGTCTCAATGCCGATGACGGTAGCGCAATACTCCCTGCGCAAAACGCAACGGCCGACGCAGACGATGCCGATTCCCCATGGCCGACTGAATCCCACAAGCCTTTGAGCGTCGATCTCGGCGCTCGCCGTAATGGGGAAGGCGGGCCACTCGCGCGCGTCACCCTCAGAGTCGAAACCCAACCCTCGTCCGAGGGGATGGCTCGGCTGGTTCAAAACCTCGATAAATTGATCTGAGTACAAATGGAGATGACTTATGCCTAACTTCTCGATGGGTGACCAATTCCGCGGCCTTCCCATGGGTGACCTGATCGGCGGTCCCCTGACCGCCGCTTGCGATGCCCAGGTACGCCTGGCCAATGCCACCGCTGACTTCATCAAAGTGATCGGTTTTCTGCCGCCCACCACTGATGACGATCCCAACGCGGTCGGCGGCGTGCGAACGGTGATGTTCCGTTTCGATCGACCTTCACAAGCCAACCCGGGCACGGCTGGGGTAAACCCGATGGAAACGGTGGAGTTGGAAGTACCGCTTCTGGCCGTGGTGAAGGTGCCGAACTTGTCCATTAACAAGGTCGACATCAGCTTCGACATGGAAGTGAAAAACTCCGAGCAATCCCGCGAATCCAGCGACTCCCAGGCGGCGTTGGCGGCCGAGGCGAAGGTTGGCTGGGGACCGTTCAGCGCCAAGGTGAACATCTCGGGTTCGGTGTCTTCTCACAAGGAGAACACGCGATCAAGCGACCAGTCGGCCAAGTATCACGTTGAGGTGCACGCCGCTGACGACGGCATGCCCGAAGGCCTGGCAAGGGTGCTCGACATGATCGCCCAGTCCGTCGCACCCAAGGCGATTACCCAGGCGGCGGCGTAAGCCGGCATCGCTAGAGCTTGACAGCCAGCGGCATTAGGGATGAACCCGGCGCTGGTCGTCAGTCTTTTCCGGAAAGGAGACCCAGGATGTTCGACCTGACGGACGTGGGATACGTGAAGCGCATCGTGGTCGGCAGTACCGATCCGGAAAAGCTGACTCCCGAAGCGGTAGTGCAGGCGCAAGCCACGCTGCTCAATCGCTGCCTGACCGACACCCCAAAGGGGCGGATCGTCGGCATCGAGAAAAATTTCACCTTAATCAACATTGGTGAGCACCAGGTGGTGTTGCAAGCACTGATCTATCACCTGGGCTTTTCCCGCAAGCCGTATTGGCTGCCTGATGACGAAGGGCAGTCGTAATGACCCGCCTGGAGGAGTTCATCCGGGCATTGGGCGGCGAGATGCATCAAGCGCAGGTGGCGGCCAGCCGCTTGTGGCCGGGAACTTACGTGGCCGGCATGGAGGTCGTCGTAGCCGCCACGGTGGAGCGGGCTGCATCCGGGGCGCTGGCGCTGCGGATCGGGCGCGCACCACGGGGCAAAACGATCGCTCATGAGCTGTGTATCGAGGTCCCTGGCAATGGCGCCGAGGCCATTACCGTTCGCCTCGACGGCACTCTGCTTGGGCATTACCGGGGGCATGGAGATGGCAAAGCGTGCTGACCGTTCGATGTTGTTGAACCTGACGGAACAGGAGACAAAGACCTTGAGAGACATCATCAAAGCAAAAGTGGAAAGGCCCAAGCGTATGTCGCTGCCCAAACGGGTGCTGTGCGGGTCGGGCGTCGCGCTCCTGTTTGCCCTGGCGGCACTCGGGATGATCAAGCCCGACCTCGCGATGGCCATTGTCAAGCTGGCGGGGCCTGTGCTCGCGCTGCTGCTCTAGACACATCACTTAACAAGGAGAGTCAATATGAGACGTACCGCCTCTATATTCGGCAGCGTGATGTTGCTGGCAGTCATCCTGCCAGCAAATGCCGATGAAAAGTTCACAGGCACTGTCAGCGACGGCAACAACGATATTCCAGTCGCCCTGACCATCGCCACGACCCACCAACCAGGTAGTGCTGCCGGACAGATCCGCTTTGAGGACCAGTGGAAATGTGGCTTTGCGCTGCAGTTCTCCAAAACCCGCGACAAAGTCGATATCTACTCCTTGCAGGGGGCCGGGTCGGGTCGCTGCGTTGCGCTGGCGTCCGGTTATTTGCACAGAGGACCCGGTGCAGGCGGCAGCACTGTCATTCAAGTGTTTGATCGTCTCCACCAGGCTCCGGTCTACACCGTCGACCTTGTCCCTACCGGCAAATGACGACCACCACCGCTTCCTGAACTCCACTTTCAGTCAGATCCAGCAAGGCAGGTTTTTCGTCGCCTGACGGGGAACGTGTGCCTGCGGCAAGGAGCAAGCCATGTGCATCAGCAATACGGTCGGCGACGGCGGCAAGAATATTCCGGCAGATGTCCGCAGCCTTCAGTTTCTACTCAACCTCAATAGTGGCCAACACGGCCTGACCTGCAAACTCGCCATCGATGGTGCGTGGGGCAGCGGCTCGCGCGCGGCCTTGAAGGTTTTTCAGCAAGGCGCAGGGGTTACAACACCGGGAGCGCTGGTGGCGCCGGGAGACCCGACAATCGCAGCACTGCGCAAAGGGCTGCCAGCAGGCCTGACGGTAGAAAAGCTGCGCATCATCATGGCCACCGCCAGCGCCTCGCGCGTCGCTGAGTTCTACCAGCCGATTGTCGACGTGCTCGCACGCTACGACATTAATACACCCCTGCGTATCGCTCATTTCCTTGCGCAGATCGCCCATGAAAGTGGGTGCCTGGTCTACACCGAAGAACTGGCTTCGGGCGCCGATTACGAAAATCGCGCCAACCTGGGCAATACGCAAGCAGGCGACGGAACGCGGTTCAAGGGCCGGGGGCTGATCCAGCTCACGGGCCGCGCCAACTATCACCAGTACGGCCTGGCCTGCCACCGGGATTTCGAGAAGGGGGATGCCCCTTCACTGGTCAGCACGGACCGCGGCCTCGCGGTCGACGTTGCAGGCTGGTTCTGGTTCACCAGGGGCCTCAATACCCTGGCCGATGCCGACAACGTGAAAACCATCACGCAGAAAATCAACGGCGGTTTCAACGGCCTTGCCGAGCGTATCGCCTACCTCGAACGAGCCAAATGGCTGCTGATGAGTTGACCCTGCTTTAAGGCTTTCCTGTGCTGCGAGGCCCGGGAGTCAGGCGCAATCGCGCCTCCCCTTTCAAAAGGGGAATCGATGTAAACGCAACCTACCTCACTGTTCGCAACCTCATGCAAGGAGCAAGACCATGAGCACAACCCTGCTTTGCTGGTGCCGTGATGACAGCCAACTGACCGCTGCCGCGCGTAATTTCCGAGCCGACTTTCGCTACAGCGGCTGCCGCCGCGCCGCCCTGCCGCAGACACTCGGGCGTCTGGGCAATGGCGACGTTCTGGTCATCACGGCACACGGCGCCCCGCAAGCCTTCGGTGAAGAAGGCGTCAGCTTCACCGACTTCACCCCTCGCCAATTTGCCGATGCGTTGCTGGCCAATCCGCCGGGGGGATGGAGCGGCAGCCTGTACTTCGACATCTGCAACGGTTACGCCTTTGCCCAGAACGTGCGCCCGCTGATTCGCGCCGGGCTTCCGAACCTGCGCCTGTTCGGCTGCGAAGGTGATACCGATATGGCCGTCGACCTGACCCGTCACCGGGAAGTCACGCCGTAAGGCGACCTGCTCCAGGAACTGTCGAGCGTTAGCCAGGCAGCGATCGCAATGGCCCAGCCAACATCATGTTGGCTGGACTGACGCCCTCGCTGCCTCGCTAAAGCTCGGCAGTTTTTGGTCGTGCACAGCCCTTGATGTGATCGACTGCCCGGCTCCCGACGAGACGGTTAAAGGGTCATCGCCGCCAACCAACCAAACGCCAGCAGCGGCAGATTGTAGTGCAGGAACGTCGGCACCACCGTGTCCCAGATATGGTGATGCTGACCGTCGACATTCAGGCCGGAGGTCGGGCCGAGGGTGGAATCCGAAGCGGGCGAACCGGCATCGCCCAGGGCACCGGCCGTGCCGACGATGCACACGATGGCCACCGGGCTGAAGCCCAGTTGCACGCACAGCGGCACAAAGATCGCGGCCAGGATCGGCACCGTGGAAAACGAAGAGCCGATGCCCATGGTCACCAGCAGGCCCACCAGCAACATCAACAAGGCGCCGACGCCACGGTTATGCCCGATGAACGCCGCCGAGGTTTCCACCAGCGAGCGCACATCACCCGTGGCCTTGAGCACTTCGGCGAAACCCGAGGAGGCGATCATGATGAAGCCGATCATGGCCATCATCTTCATGCCTTCGGTGAACAAGTCGTCGGTATCGCGCCAGCGCACGATGCCCGACACCGAGAAAATCAGGAACCCGGCCAGGGCGCCGATGATCATCGAGTCCAGCCACAGCTGGATGATGAACGCCGAGGCAATCGCCAGGCCGGCCACCAGCAGGGTCAGCGGGTTGTAGTGCACCGCCACTTGCTCGACGCGCTCGATTTTCTCCAGGTCGTATACGC
The DNA here is from genome assembly GCF_002269425.1 of Pseudomonas sp. NS1(2017). Lineage (NCBI taxonomy): Bacteria > Pseudomonadati > Pseudomonadota > Gammaproteobacteria > Pseudomonadales > Pseudomonadaceae > Pseudomonas > Pseudomonas sp. NS1(2017). The sequence continues at coordinate 3,602,037 of NZ_CP022960.1, read as the reverse complement.
GCTTCTTGCGGTAGCTGATAAACACCGCCACCAGCAGGCCCACCAACATGCCCAGCGCAGGCAAACTCATGGCGTGGGTAACGTTGACCTGGCTGATGTCCACCCCGCTCTTGGCCACGTTGGCCAGCAGGATCTGGTTGAGGAAGATATTGCCGAAGCCCACCGGCAAGAACATGTAGGGCGTGATCAGACCGAAGGTCATCACGCAGGCGATCAGGCGGCGATCCAGTTGCAGCTTGGTCAGCACGTACAGCAGCGGCGGCACCAGCAACGGAATGAACGCGATGTGGATCGGCAGGATGTTCTGCGAGGCAATCGCCACCACCCACAACAGGCCGATCAGCAGCCATTTGACATGGCTACCGCCGTTGGCTTCCTGGCGGTCCACCAGCAGCAGCGCCTTGTCGGCCAGGGCGTGGGCCAGGCCGGATTTGGCAATCGCCACGGCGAAAGCGCCAAGCAAAGCGTAGGACAATGCCACGGTCGCACCACCGCCCAAACCGCCGTTGAAGGCCTTGAGCGTGGCGTCGATGCCCAGGCCACCGGTCAAGCCACCCACCAGGGCGCCGACAATGATGGCGATGACCACATGCACGCGGGACAAACTGAGCACCAGCATGGTGCCGACCGCGGCAATGACTGCGTTAATCATGGTTACCTCAAGCAGAAAAACTTAAAAAACAGGCATGCCCGCGCCCAGGCGGCCATAGGGTGGCAGCCAGCGTGCAGGCTTGAAGGAGGTCTTATTAGAGGGCGCGCACTTTGCAGCAGGCGGCGCCGCATGTCAAAAAACGGCGCCGCTTTCAGGTTTAAATTGAACGTTTAAATGATAAAGATTCAAAAAAAACGGCCGATAACCTGACTCTCTGTGTTTTCAGGTTTAAGGATGCTCCTCGATGTCCCTCAGACAGCTCTCCATTCAATGGAAAATCACCCTGCTCGCTGGCCTCTGCCTGCTGGGAATCGTGACCCTGCTGGTGGGTCTGTCGTTGTATCGCATGGAGCAGAGTTCGCAGCAGGTCAAGGCATCCAGCATGCAGATGCTGGATGAGGCCGCCCAGGCGCGCATCGAGGCCCAAGGCGAAGTGCAGGCATTGGGCATTCGTCGCCAATTCATGGACGCCTATCAGTACGGCCATGGTTTTTCCCGCCAGGTGCTGTTTTTGCGTGAGCAGGCCGAGAAGCGCTTTCTCGATGCCTTCGACACCCGCGAAGACCTGACTCGCCAGGTCAAGGCCGCCCTGCAGGCCAACCCGGATTTGCTCGGCCTGTCCCTGGTGTTCGAAGCCAACGCCCTGGACGGCAAGGATGAGCTGTTCGCCGGCCAGGCCGAACTGGGCAGTAACGACAAAGGCCGCTTCGCCCTGTACTGGTCGCAGCCGACACCCGGCAAGCTTGAGTCGATGGCACTGCCGGAAAGCGACATGTCCGACACCAGCGTCGGCCCCAGCGGTGAAAAGGCCAACGCCTGGTTCACCTGCCCACGCACCACGCTCAAGCCGTGCGTGATTGAACCGTATTTCTACAGAATCAACGGGCAAAACGTGCTGATGACCAGCATCGTCTTCCCGTTGGTGGTCAACGGCAAAGTCATCGCCTCGCTGTCGGTGGACATCAACCTCAACAGCCTGCAGGCCGTGAGCCAACAGGCCAGCCACAAGCTGTACGACGGCCAGACCCAGGTCAGCATCCTCAGCCCCACCGGGTTGCTCGCCGGCTACAGCCCGGACGCGAGTAAACTCAGCCAACGCTTGGACCAGGTCGATACCGCCAACGGTGCGCAATTGATCGGCGCCCTGGCCAGCAGCACACAAATCCGTAGCCTGCGGACTGACCACCAACTGAAAGTACTGGCACCGTTCGCGCCAATCCCGGACGGCAAGTCCTGGGGCGTGTTGCTCGATGTGCCGGAGAAAGTCCTGGTCGGCCCGGCTGAAGCGCTGAAAGCACAGATGGATGCCGATAACACCCGTGGCACCTTGCTGGAGCTGGGCCTGGGCCTGCTGGCTGCTGTGGTCGGCTTGATCCTGGTGTGGTTGATGGCACGCAGCGTGACCCGCCCGATCCTCGGCGTGGCCCGCATGCTGGAAGACATCGCCAGCGGTGAAGGCGACCTCACCCGCCGCCTGGCCTACGACAAACAGGATGAGCTGGGCCAGTTGGCCGGCTGGTTCAATCGCTTTCTCGACAAGCTGCAACCGATCATTGCCGAGGTAAAGCGCTCGGTGCAGGACGCCCGTGGCACTGCAGATCAATCCGCTGCGATTGCCACTGAAACCAGCGCCGGCATGGAACAGCAATACCGCCAGGTCGACCAGGTGGCCACCGCGTCCCATGAGATGAGTGCCACGGCCCAGGACGTGGCGCGCAGCGCTGCCCAGGCGGCACAAGCCGCACGCGACGCCGACCAGGCCACCCGTGAGGGCTTGAAGGTGATCGACCACACCACACGCAATATTGGGGAGTTGGCGGCGGACATGAGCACGGCCATGACCCAGGTCGAAGGCCTGGCCGCCAACAGCGAAAAAATCGGTTCGGTGCTCGAAGTGATTCGCGGCATTGCCGAGCAGACCAACCTGCTCGCCCTCAACGCCGCCATCGAAGCCGCCCGCGCCGGTGAGGCCGGCCGTGGCTTTGCGGTGGTGGCCGACGAAGTGCGCAACCTGGCGCAGCGCACCCAGGAATCGGTGGAAGAAACCCGCGTGGTCATCGAGCACCTGCAAAGCGGCACCGAAGAGGTGGTCGGCGCCATGGGCAACAGCTATCGCCAGGCCCAGGGCAGTGTCGAGCAGGTTGGGCAAGCCGTGACGGCCTTGCGCCAGATTGGCGACGCGGTGACGGTGATCAGCGACATGAACCTGCAAATCGCCAGCGCCGCCGAAGAACAAAGCGCCGTGGCCGAGGAGATCAACAGCAATGTGGCGACCATTCGCGATGTGACCGAGTCGCTGTCGGAACAGGCGAATGAATCGGCACGGGTGAGCCAGGCGTTGAACAGCCTGGCGAACCAGCAGCAGGGCTTGATGGATCAGTTCAGGGTGTGATCAGACCCTTGTCGGAGCGACAGGCTTACCCCTGACGCTTCGGCAATTCGATCAACACTTTCAGCCCGCCCAACTCGCTTTCCTGCAACTGCAACACCCCGCCCCACACCTCGACGATGTCCCGCACGATCCCCAACCCCAGGCCATGACCATCGATCTGTTCATCCAGGCGCGTGCCCCGGCTGAACACCTGGTCACGTTGGGTTTCAGGAATGCCGGGGCCATCATCTTCCACCGCCAACAAGTAGCTGTGCTCGGCCTCGGTGACGCTCAAGCGCACCTCGGCATCCGCCCATTTGCAGGCGTTATCCAGGAGATTGCCGAGCAGCTCCAACAGGTCTTCACGGTCCCAGGGCAGTTGCAGGCTGGGCGCAGCGTGGTAGGTCAGGTCCAGGTGTTCGCCGTGGATCATGTTGAGGGTGGCAAGCAGGCCGGGCAGTTCTTTTTCGCAATCAAACAGCGTACCCGGCAGGGTTTCCCCGGCCAGGCGCGCGCGGTTGAGCTCACGGTTGAGGCGTTGTTGCACCTGCTCCAACTGATCGCGCAACAGCTTGCTCAGTTCGGGACGATCCTTCAGCGCCTCGCTCGACGCGGCGCTCAACAGTACCGCCAGCGGAGTCTTGAGGGCATGGCCGAGGTTGCCCAGAGCATTGCGCGAACGCTTGAGGCTGTCTTCGGTGTGAGCCAGCAGGTGGTTGATCTGCGCCACCAGCGGCTCCAGTTCCAGCGGCACCTGGGTGTCGAGCTGTGAACGCTGGCCCTGTTGCAGTTGGGCGATCTGGTTGCGCGCGGTTTCCAGCGGACGCAAGGCCCGGCGCACGGTGACCCGTTGCAGGATCAGCACCAGCAGCAGCGCCGCCAGCCCCAGCACCAGACCGATCTGGCGCATCAGGCGGAAGCTTTCCCGCACGGGCGTGTAGTCCTGGGCCACGCTGATGGAAATCGGTTGGCCAAAGCGTTTGTAGTCCGAACGCAGCACCAGCAGTTGCTGGCCTTCCGGCCCCAGTTGCAGATTGCCCTTGATTCCGGCTTCGGGCAGGCGCGGCAGTTCCTGATCCCACAGCGAGCGCGAGCGCCAGTGGGTATCGGCAAAGTCGATGCGGAAGTAGTGCCCGGAAAACGGACGCTGATAGGCTGGCGACAGGCGTTGCTCATCCAACTGCACGCCGTTGGGTCCGCGCACCAGCGCCACCAACAGGTTTTCGGCGTCGTTGCGCAAGCCGGCTTCCAGGTAACGCTGCAAACCGGCCTCAAACAACCACAAGCTGGTTTGTGCCAGCACCATGCCGACGATCACCATCACACTGATCAGCCCCAGGCTCAGGCGTCGCTGGATGGACTTCATGCAGGGCTGGCGCCAAACCGGTAACCCTGGCCGCGCCGGGTTTCGATCACGCTGCGGCCCAATTTGCGGCGCAGGTGGTTGACGTGGACTTCCAGCACATTGGAGTCGCGCTCGGTCTCGCCGTCGTACAAATGTTCGGCCAAGTGGCTTTTGGACAGGATCTGTTCGGGGTGCAGCATGAAGTAGCGCAACAGGCGAAATTCGGCGGCGGTCAGTTGGATTTCCGCGCCATCGCGCAGCACGCACTGACGGCCTTCGTCCAGGTGCAGGCCAGCCGCTTGCAAGGTGGGTTGGTTGGCCTGGCCATGGGAGCGGCGCAACAGCGCCTGAATGCGCAGGTGCAGTTCCTCGGGGTGAAAGGGTTTGCTCAGGTAATCATCGGCGCCCGCCTTGAGCCCTTCGATGCGCTCGGCCCAGGAGTCACGGGCGGTAAGCACCAGGACCGGGGTGGCCAGCGCAGCAGCGCGCCATTGCGCGAGCACCTCAAGTCCAGGCAGGCCCGGCAAACCGAGGTCGAGGATGATCAGGTCATAGGGTTCGCTGCGCCCCTGGTAAGCGGCGTCGCGACCATCGGCGAGCCAGTCGACGGCATAGCCCTGGCGTTGCAGCCCGGCCAGCAGCTCATCGGCCAGGGGGACGTTATCTTCCACCAAGAGCAGGCGCATCAATCTTCCTCGTCTTTGATCAGCACACCGGTGCTGGCGTCCAGCTTGATCTCGCGCACCACGCCTTCGGTGGTCACCAGTTCCACTTCATAGGCATATTGGCCGTGTTTCTTTTCCAGCTCAGCCTCCAGCAGGCGTGAGCCGGGGTAGCGCGCCATGGCCTGCTGCAACAGTTGCTCCAGCGGCAGGATCACCCCCTGTTGACGCAGCGCCAAGGCCTCATCCTGATTGAGGTCGCGGGCCGCCAGGCTGGAGCAGAATGCCATGAGCACCAGCGCCACTCGACTGCCGGCGCGTAAATTTACCTTCATTACGTATCCTGATGATTCTTGAGAACCCGCCCGGTGAGCGCGTCCAATTCAACATCCCATTCGATGCCGTGGGCATCCTCCAATTCGACCTCGTAGACGTACTTGCCGTAGGACTCGTCCAGGTCGGTGTCCAGCAGTGTCGAACCGGGGTGCAGGGCCAGGGCCGTGGCTTCCAGTTGATCGAAGGCGACAATAGTAACAGTGGCCGGCACTTTCAGTGGCTTGTCGGGGTCCACGGCTTGGGCCTGGGTCGCCGTGAGGGCGATGATACCGGCAGCTAACAGCGCGGTGAGGCGCTTCATGATAAGTCTCCGTTACAGGATGTTTTCCTACGCCGGTCACCGTACGCGCTGCAACTTAACTGAAACTGAATTGCCACCATGGCAATTCCCTGCAAGGCCTTTTCACACATTCCGCGAGATTTTCTATAATGCCCCGCTCGCTCGAACAGAGACCGGTATGACAGCCATCCACATCAAGTTTCCCGCGCTGACGCTCAAGGCCGGCAAACGCGCCTTTGCCCGCATTCGCGAGCAAGGCCTCACGCCGGCCGACGTCGGCATCCTGCCCGGCGCAGCCGGCGGCCCCAAGGCACTGGGTATCCAGGGATTGGACCTGGCGCTGTTCGGCGACTGGTTACCCCGCGCGCCACGGGAGCGGGCTCTGGTCGGTGCGTCCATCGGCTCCTGGCGGTTTGCCAGCGCGTGCCTGCCCGACCCGGTGCAAGGCCTGCTGGACCTCGGGCGCCTGTACAACGAGCAACGCTTTGCCAAAGGCGTGACCATGGCCGAGGTCAGCCAGAGCTGCCAGCGCATGCTCGACGACTTGCTGGCCGGTCGCGATGCACGGGTGCTGGACAACCCGAACTATCGCCTCAACATCATGGTGGTCAAGAGCCACGGCCTGCTTGCCGATGACCACCGTGGAAGGCTCGGGCTGGGCTTGTCGTCTGTGATCGCCGACAACCTGCGCGGCCGCGCGCGACTGTCTCGACACTTTGAACGGCTGATCATCCACGACCCCCGCCAGGCGCCACCGGTGCATCCCCTGAAGGATTTCCCGTCGCGCTTCCTGGCCCTGGAATTGGGCAACCTGCGCCAGGCCCTGCTGGCCTCGGGCTCGATCCCCATGGTGATGCAAGGCGTGCGCGACCTGCCGGGTGCAGGCGCCGGCACCTACCGCGACGGCGGCCTGCTGGACTATCACCTTGATCTGCCCTACCACGGCGACGATATCGTGCTGTACCCGCACTTCACCGATCGGGTCATCCCCGGCTGGTTCGACAAGGGCCTGCCATGGCGACGCAGCAACCCGCAGGGTTTGCAGGATGTGTTGCTGCTGGCGCCGTCCAAGGACTACCTCGCCCGCCTGCCCCACGGCAAACTGCCGGATCGCAGCGACTTCAAGCGTTTCATGGGCGACGACCCAAGCCGTAACAAGTACTGGCAGACCGCGATGAGCGAGAGCCGACGGTTAGGCGATGAGTTTTTGGAATTGGCGGATAACGACCAATTGGGCGAGAGACTACTGGCCCTGTAGACGCTGACTTACCGCTAACCACGATGCGAAGCGAGCCGCTCTTGAT
>NZ_CP022960.1:3553769-3594987 GCF_002269425.1 Pseudomonas sp. NS1(2017) | reverse complement strand
TGGGGCGAAGGCCTTTTGCTTACTTTTGGGCCTTTCCAAAAGTGAGCCGCTGTAAGAGCGGAACCATAGGCGGCCGTTACCTAAATAACGGATATGTACCCGGTCAGATCCAACATCCAGGTCAGCTGTCAGGCCGCCATCGCTGGCAAGCCAGCTCCTACAGTTGGATCGCGGGGTGATAGTTAGATTATTGTCGCCTGTCAGACCGCCCGCGGGAGCAAGCTCCCTCGCCACATGCAATCTATATTTCGCCAGCAAGCCGGCACCTACAGAGGGACGGTATGCGCGGCAAGGGCTCAAGCTGTTAAACTCGCCGCCTGCCAGATACCTGACCGAGCTGAAAACACTGTGGAAATCTTCAAAGAATTTACATTCGAATCCGCCCACCGCCTGCCCCACGTACCGGAAGGCCACAAATGCGGGCGCCTGCATGGGCATTCGTTCAAAGTGGCGATCCACCTGAGCGGCGACCTGGATCCCCATACCGGCTGGATTCGCGACTTCTCGGAGATCAAGGCGATTTTCAAGCCGCTCTATGAACGCCTCGACCACAACTACCTCAATGACATCCCAGGCCTGGAAAACCCCACCAGCGAAGTGCTGGCCAAGTGGATCTGGAATGAATTGAAACCCCTGCTGCCTGAGCTCAGTGCGATTCGTATCCACGAGACCTGCACCAGCGGTTGCATCTATCGCGGCGAGTAAACCTGCGATGTGAAGAAACCACCCTGCGCGGTGGTTTTTTTGTGCCTGACACGCCTCCATGTAAAGCACCCTTGACACGGTAATAGCCTGTGCCTAATGTAAAGCACCCTTTACTCATGGAGATGGTTATGTCGGTCAAGCGCTTCCTGGTGGAATTCACGGTGACCCTGCTGGCGTATCTGGTGTGCGTCGTGGTTTCCAGCGCCTATATGTCGTCCATGCCCGACGGCGCGGGCAAAATTGCCTTGGCGTTGCTGCCGGTCATTCCGATGATCGCGATGGCGATCGCGATCATCCGTCGGTTGAACGCCATGGATGAAATGGGCCGCAAGATCCAATTGGAGGCGCTGGCCGTGGCCTTTGTGTGCACGGCGCTGACGACCTTCAGCTACGGGTTCCTGGAAACCGCTGGCTTCCCACGGCTGTCGGCCTTTATGGTGTGGCCGATCATGGGCGGCGTCTGGTGCGTCGCCACGATCATCGGCACAAGGCGCTACCAATGAACAACCTGATGCGCCAGTTGCGCTCGGAACTGGGTTGGTCCCAAGCCGACCTTGCCGAGCGCCTGGGGGTGTCGCGCCAAACCGTCAACGCCATCGAGACCGGCCGCTACGATCCGAGCTTGCCCTTGGCGTTCAAGATCGCCAAGGTGTTCGAGCGGCCTATCGAAGGCATCTTCGAAGCGCCGGCAGACTGATCGATTGTCCTGAGGAGCCCGCTGCAATGATGCGTCCCGCCACTGCTGCTGATGTTGCTGCCATCGAGGCCATTGTCCACGCGGCCTACTCGCCGTATATCGAGCGGATCGGCCGCAAGCCCGGGCCGATGCTGGAGGATTACCGCCAGTTGGTGCAGGCCGCAGGCGTACATGTGCTGGAAAATGCCGGGAGCGTTCAGGGCTTTATTATCCTGTTGGATGATGGCGACGCGCTGTTGCTGGATAACCTGGCCGTCGCCCCGAACGCCCAGGGGTTGGGCTACGGGCGGATCCTGATGGACTTTGCCGAACGCCAGGCGCTCGATGCCGGCTTCGCGGCCATTCGGCTGTACACCAACGAGGCCATGACCGAAAACATCACGCAGTACACCCGTCGAGGCTACGTCGAGACCCACCGGGCCGAAGAACACGGCCTGCGCCGGGTGTACATGACCAAACAACTCGCGGAGTAACCCATGGAGAACACTTGGCTGGCCCAGGCCAAACGCCTGCAGGCGCTGGCATCCACGGGGCTGCACTTTTGCACCGATGATTTCGAACGCGAACGGCTGGAAGAAATTGCCGAGATTGCCCACAGCATGCTCGCGCAATTGGGCAATGTGCCCTTGGAGCGTATCAGCGGGCTGGTTACGGATTTCGCCAAACGCTACTCAACGCCGATGATCGACGTGCGCGGAGCGGTCATCCAAGGTGACCGCATCCTGCTGGTGCGGGAGGTGACTGACGGCTGCTGGGCGTTACCGGGAGGTTATGCGGATATCGGCCTGTCGGCGGCGGAAAACATCGTCAAGGAGATTCGCGAGGAAGCCGGCCTGACGGTAACGGCGCGGGCCCTGTACAGCGTGACGCACAAGGCCAAGGGTTTGTATCGACCGGATGTGCGTGACTTCTACAAGCTGTACTTCCTCTGTGATCCGGTGGATCAGTCGGCACCGATGGCGGGGTTCGAGACCACCGAAGTGGGCTTTTTCCGTCTGGACGAGCTGCCACCGCTGTCGCGGGGGCGCACCATTGAAAGTGATCTGGAAGCCGCGTTCGCCTTCCACCGTGGCGAGACCACCCAGACGCTGTTCGACTGATCCAATTTGTATCACTGCTGCACCGCTTTCGTGCCCGATAGGGCACGGCGAACATTCCTGCCTGCGTTTTTCCCCTGTTTGGCTATAAATACTGTGCACGGTGCACAGCACCCGTCGTGCGCTCGTCACTGCTGCCGGTTTGGCACGCGCGGTGCAATAGGCCTGCGTCACTCATTCAGGGAGCAAGGCACATGACGCAGCAAGAACCGGGCAACGATTACCCCCTCAGCGAAGTCCCGATGCACGCGCGCAAGGGCCTGGCGTCGACTGCCATGGTGCTGCTGGGCTTTACCTTTTTTACTGCGACCATGTTTGCCGGCGGCAAGCTGGGGGTGGCGTTCAGCTTTACCGAGATGCTCGGCGTCGTGGCCCTGGGTAACCTGCTGCTGGGTATCTACGCCGCAGGCCTGGGTTACATCGCCTTCAAGAGCGGGCTGAATTCGGTGTTGATGGGGCGCTTCTGCTTTGGCGAAGTGGGCAGCAAGCTCAGTGACTTGATCCTCGGCTTCACCCAGATCGGCTGGTATGCCTGGGGCACCGCCACGGCTGCCGTGGTGCTGGGCAAGTATTTCGAGCTGGGCCAAGGCAGCGTGCTGGCGTTGATGGTGCTGTTCGGCCTGGTGTTCTGCGCCACGGCGTACGTTGGTTATCGCGGGCTGGAGATCTTGTCCTACATCGCGGTGCCGGCCATGGGCATCCTGTTGTTTCTGTCAATGTGGGTGGCCACGGTAAAAGTCGGCGGGCTGGATGGGCTATTGGCGGTGGTGCCGACCGGTGAACTGGACTTGTCCACGGCGATCACCCTGGTGTTCGGCACCTTTGTCAGCGGCGCAACCCAGGCCACCAACTGGACGCGTTTTTCGCGCTCGGCCAAGGTGGCGGTGTTGGCCAGCCTGATCGGCTTCTTTATCGGCAACGGCTTGATGGTGTTGATCGGTGCCTACGGTGCCATCGTCTATCAGCAACCGGATGTGGTCGAAGTGTTGCTGCTGCAGGGCTTTGCCATGGCGGCGATGGCCATGTTGCTGCTCAACATCTGGAGCACCCAGGACAACACCATCTACAACTTCGCGGTGGCCGGCTGCAACCTGTTGCGCACCAAACGCCGCAAGACCGTGACCCTGGCCGGCGCGGTGATCGGCACGCTGCTGGCGTTGCTTGGCATGTACGACATGCTGGTGCCGTACTTGATTCTGCTGGGCACGGTGATCCCGCCGATTGGCGGGGTGATCATGGCGGACTTCTTCTATCGCTATCGCGGCCACTACCCGCGCCTGGCGGATGCGCGTCTGCCGGCATTCAACTGGCCGGGGCTGGTGGCCTATGGGGTGGGCACCGTGCTGGCGTTCAACTCACCTTGGGTCGCACCGTTGGTGGGTATCGTGGCCGCGTCGCTGACCTACATCGTGCTCACCGCCATACTGCGCGTGCGTACCCCCTTGGCTGACGCCCAGGCATGAGCCTGACCCTCGCCGATGTGCTGGCCTTGCCGGGCCTGGAGTCCATGCGCCTGCGTGCCGGCGCGGCTGGCCTGGATAACGGCGTGCGTTGGCCGTATGTGGCGGAAAACAGCGGGATCGCCGAGTGGGTGCTGGGGGGCGAACTGGTGTTCGTCACGGGGATCAATCACCCACGCGATGAGGTTAACCTGCTGCAATTGCTGGAGGAAGCCTGTGACCGTCAGGTGGCCGGGCTGGTGGTCCTGACGGGGCCCGCGTATATCCAGGCGATTCCCCCGAGCCTACTCGACGCCGCCGAAGCCGCCGGCATGCCACTGATCGAGCAGCCTTACTCGTTGAAAATGGTGCTGGTGACTCAGGCCATTGGTTCGGCACTGATCCAGTCCGAACAGTTGGGACGCTCGAAGCATGATGTGCTGGAGCGTTTGCTGACTGGCGATTACCAATCACTGGAGGTGTTGCTGCATCGAGCCTCGCAACTGGGCATGCCATTGGCCGGGCATTGGCAGGTGGCTCAATTGCAACTGGAAGGCAGTGAGTTGCTGTTTGCCCAGGGTGATGCGGCCTCTGTGGAGGTGCATTTGGCCCGCCACCATGACGGTATCAGCCGTCGATTGCGTCAACTCTCGCCCGGTTTGCCGGTACTGGGGCGGGCTGGGCAATGGACGATGCTGCTCCCGGCTTCGGATGCTGTCGCAGCATTGGCTAACCGCCAGCAATTGGCCAACTGGCTCAAGCCGCTGAACCTGCGCCTGGCACCGCTCAAACTGTATATCGGCCTGAGCGCCGCCGCTCACCCACCGGCACGCCTGGCCCAGGCGCAGGATGAAGCCCGCCAGGCGCTCGCCGCTGCGCGACGCTTCAGCGAGCGCGCCGGGTTGTGCGTGTACGACGAACTGGGCGTACTCAAATTGCTCAGCGGCGTACGTGATCGCGCCCTGCTCGACCAGTTCCTGAATGAACGCCTCGGCCCATTGCTGCGCCATGATTTGCACCATGGCCCCAGCCTGATGCCCACCCTGGAAGCCTGGTTCCACGAGAATGGTAACCTTGTGGCCGCCGCTCAGCGGCTGGCCGTGCACCGCAACACCCTGACGCACCGCGTCCAGCGCATCGAAGCCCTCTGCGGACTGACGCTGGATAATGCTTATGATCGCCTGGACATTGGCATTGCGCTGATGATCTGGCGACTGTCTGCCTGATTGTTTTTAGCCAAGAGGAACTTGCCCATGCACATCATCAACGCCCGCCTGCGCAACCGTGAAGGCCTGCATGATCTGCACCTGGAACATGGCCGGATCGCCAGCATCACGCGGCAATCGGGATCACCGATAGCCGCAGCCGACGACCTGGACGCCGCCGGCAACCTGGTGATTCCACCCTTCGTCGAACCCCATATCCATCTCGACGCCACCCTGACGGCCGGCGAACCGCGTTGGAACATGAGCGGCACCCTGTTCGAAGGCATCGAGTGCTGGGGCGAACGCAAAGCCACCATCACGCAGGAAGACACCAAGGTCCGCGCCAAAAAGACAATCCAGGCGCTCGCTGCCCACGGGATCCAGCATGTGCGCACCCACGTCGATGTCACCGACCCGGACCTCACCGCGCTCAAGGCCATGCTGGAAGTGCGTGAAGAAAGCACGCACCTGATCGACCTGCAGATCGTCGCTTTCCCCCAGGAAGGCATCGAGTCCTATCGCAATGGCCGCGAACTGATGGAAGAAGCCATCCGCCTGGGCGCCGACGTCATCGGCGGCATCCCGCACTTTGAATACACCCGCGACCAGGGCGTGAGTTCGGTGAAGTTCCTGATGGACCTGGCCGAACGTACCGGCTGCCTGGTGGACGTGCATTGCGACGAAACCGACGATCCGCACTCACGCTTTCTCGAAGTGTTGGCCGAAGAAGCCCGCAGCCGCGACATGGGTGCCCGCGTCACCGCCAGCCACACCACGGCCATGGGCTCCTACGACAATGCCTACTGCGCCAAACTCTTCCGTCTGCTGGGGCACTCGGGGATCAGCTTCGTCTCTTGCCCCACCGAGAGCATTCACCTGCAAGGCCGCTTCGACAGCTTCCCGAAACGCCGTGGCGTCACCCGGGTCAATGAACTGCTGGAAGCTGGCATGAACGTGTGTTTCGGCCAGGACTCCATCGTCGATCCCTGGTATCCCCTGGGCAACGGCAACATCCTGCGGGTATTGGAAGCCGGTTTGCACATCTGCCACATGCTCGGCTACCGCAATCTGCAAAGCGCACTCGACCTGGTGACTGACAACAGCGCCAAGGCCATGGTCCTGGGGGACCGTTACGGCCTGGAGGCCGGAAGGCCAGCCAACCTGTTGATCCTTTCGGCAGGCAGCGACTACGAGGTCATCCGCAGCCAAGGCTTGCCGCTGTACTCGATTCGCAACGGCAAGGTGTTGATGAAGCGTCAGCCAGCGCAGGTGGAGTTCGTGTAAAAGCCAGGCTCAGACGATCGAGTCGATATCCAGCGTTTGCGCCCTCCTCCATCCGTGATGCAGCGCGGGAGGAATGCGGGCAACTTGCGACAGTTCACGGTTTTCACGGTGGCTGAACCAGCGCTTGAGGCTGGGCTGCAAGTGGGCGCTATGGGCCTGGCTGCCGTAGACATCACGGGCTTCCAGGCGTCGCCAGCGCAGGGTCGCAAGGCGCTCACGGCTGGTGTGCAAGCGATCGATCTCGCTGTTCAAGGCATCATGATGTTCATAGCCCCGATCGTTGGCGGGCCTGAGACGGGCCAGCTCCCGACGCTTGTTGCGCAGTTGCTCGCGCATGGTCTCGAGTGCCAGGTCGAGCAACTCGAACTCTCTTGGCGTGACCAGCGGGCCGTTGCTTTCCTGGGTTTGTTGCCAGCGACGCAGCGTCGCCCAGGCCGCCGGGATGTAGCTGGCGGTCATGAAATGCTGGTTGGCCTGGAACAGCTGTTTCAGCAGGTTATCCCGTTCGGGCATATCGCCATGAAGTTGCAAGGCGCGGTTGCAACCGGCCTCCTGGATAGACTCACAACCGGGCTTCCACAGCACCGAAGACTGCGTGCCGTCCGGCAACATGATCGGCATGAAATGGTGTTGTTCGCCGTGGTGTTGGTAAGGGTTTCCACCCAAACGCACCAAACCGGCGGCGAACAACAGGCCGCCCGGCGCGGGGGCGCTGAACAGTGTGATGGCGCCAGGGATCCAGAGTTTGGCGGTGGTGTTCATCCACGGAGCCGGGACGCTGGGGACGGGGTCGTTGTGATTGACGATGCGGTGGTGGACCAGGGTTGAGGCGCCCTCGGTGAATTCGGCGTCGGCGGCGCGGGGGGCGCCGTAGGTGTAGAGGAGGATGTTGTAGTTACGGTCCTGAGTACGACGTAACCCTTCTGCCAATAGCAAAGCAATTGCACCGCCGAGGCTGTGACCGCAAATAATTATTCGTTGGCCGGAGTGAAATTGGTCAAGGTAGCGCAGCACGAAATCTCGCATTGCCCGGTAAGCCTGATAAAAACCTTGGTGGACCTTACCGACCCCTTCTGTGAAAGGGATTTGGTGGGCATTTGCATCTCGCATCCCGTCTGCGGCGCTGGCAGTTCCACGCACTGCAATCAGGATTACCTCTTCGTGGTGCGTGATAAACGCTTGGGTATCTGTCCCAAAATGCTCATCATCGAAAAAGTGCAACCGTGCTGGATGTTCTTGTTTATCCCTAAGCTCCGGTCGATTTTGTGGATACAAAGAAGGATCGAAGGGCAGAATCTCGAAGCGTTGAGAGTAAGGAACCTCCTCGTAAATGGGGTAGAAACGCTGCACCTGTTCTGCATCGAACCGCCATGCCTCTTGGTAGCCCGAAAGTCCTTCAGCGAATAGGTGCCCAACGCTGGGATCATGAGGGAAGCGAACTTGGTCTTGGGGACTTTTAGATGGCTCCTGACCGAAATTGCAGTAACTCAAAGTAGCCATCAATGCCAGTTGATAGAGATTCAAGGCACAGAAGCTGTCATCGGTTGAAAGTATCGGGCGGAAGGCCCGTAGTGGTCGGACCTCCAAAGCAGTGTGGTTGTTAGGAAACAACACGATTCCTGCCAAGCTTGATTGAGGGGGTCCAAATCCCAGGTCACCCATCATTTTTAATGCATGCCTCTGGGGTTGATGACTCCGCTGCGCAACAGGTGGCAAGTGGGCGACATGACGGACTAAATCACGCACATCCACCTGATAGAACCGGTTGGCCTTTTGCTGAGCGGGATTACTTTCGGGGCGCCGACCATCAGCGGCAGCAAAGCGAGTCTGCTCAGCCCGAACTTGAAGCTCGGTGATGGGAAGTTTGTAGGTGGGACGCACCATCAGCCAATGATATGGGTGCTCTTCGCCTGAATACAGGTCATCAAAAGCAAGTACCACGGGCCCACAATAAATATCTTGCAGCTTTGCGAACCCTTCTCCATTGAGCCTGCCTTTGTACTCCTGCCCTGCACTATCGTAGATGGTGTAAGACAGGCCACCATATGCCGTTCCCACGCCAAGTTCATCAACCAGGCAAAAGCTCACCCAATCCCCGCGCAGTGAACACGCCGGCTTACTATCACTGAAAAAAGATTGCTTCCGTGCATCCAGTTTCATGGCCTTGCTCCTTGTTATTTACACGACGGATAGACATCACAGACGCGACCATCCGGCATTTTTATAGGTTTAAAGTCGGAGGTGTTGCCGTTACAAAACGCATAAAGGTCCTCGAAGTTTTTACCTTTACAGCGCTTCCAGCCGCCTGGTACGGCTACCCAGTTATCGCCAACAGCCGGTTCCTCCTCATCAACGACAGTCAACACCATCCTGAGCGTTTTTCCTGGTAACTGATCTCGTTGCACAAGACCTGACAACGAACTCGCTGTACTCGGATAGCTGCATTTTAGAATCTTGATGACCGCGTGCTGCGGCCCCACCGTCCGAAACGACCACTGACAACGCCGGTGCAACTCCTGAACCCCCGTCGCTGGCATCCCCGATTCATCAACGTCCGAATCATCTAGAATTGGGAAACCGGTGAGGTCTCCCCCAACATCCGTATCTCGCGTCCCCCATTTCGCATACATATCAAAATCCACACTCCGCAAAACCGTAGGGCAGCCCTCAATCACTTCACTCAGTGGCAGCTCAACACTCACGCGTTTGGCCACAGGCTTGTAGCTCGCAATAAAAATCTTCCGCTCCGGTCGCTTCCCCCGACGCCAGGGTAACGTGCAAACTTCCCCGGTCGCAGGTCCATAGTTGGCACCACCGATGAAGCGGAACTCCGCCGGCAGATCCACCTCCAGCGTAAAGCGGTCAACCGCCTTGCCCGCACACCCCGTCAGTCCCAGCATCCCCACCACAGCCCACACACCAAGCCTTCGCCTACCCATCTTTTTTCCCCATCAGTCTCCACTGCTCCACCACCCGTTCAAAGTGATCCCCCGGTGCCTCTCCAGCCAGAGGTTGCCACCGAATGAAACTGTTGCGTGTGGCCTCTTCGAGTCGTCGCACCACCAGAAACTCCAATTGCTCCGGCCCCCGCCATTGCCAGATACGGGCCTGCTCCAACACTTGGCTCAGCCAGACTCTCGGGTCTTGGAATTCCACCAATGCGACCAGGTCTTCGCTATGTTCGGCCAACAGGTAACGCAGGATATTGGCGTGCAGAATGGCATCCGCGTTTGGGTTGGGTGTGTTCAGCCACGGGACCGGATCAGGCAGCGGATATTCACCGGGAGTCGGGTTGTCGACCGTGCGCCAGCGGTCTTCGTGCCAGTAGCACAGGCTGATCAAGGGGCCGAGGAATACCGGCCATTGGTCCGGGCATAGATAATCCAGCGCACGCGCCAGGGTACGGTTATCGTGAAAGCGGTACAGCGACTGCTCGCCCTGCGGTCCCGTCAGCAAACGGTCGCGCCAGTGCCGAGTCACGCCCGTCAGGTCCTCGCACGGTAAACTGCCCAGCCAACCCCAGTTATTCTCGGGCTGTTGCAAGAGGTCGCGTAATGCAGGCTCGCTCATCTGCTTCAACAGCAGGATCACAGGTCCTTCCACCCCGCACTCCGCCAGTACCGTCTCACCATAGAGGCTGCGATAGTCCGACAAGCTGCGCACCGCCAGCAGCGGCTCGCGCGCGGCGCTCTGCCCGTCGAGGATCAAACACAGGTGTCGCCCAGCCTGCTGTTGTCGGGCAATCCATTGTCCCGGCATGTTCTGCATCAGGCGGCCCTCGCCGGCAAATCACACAGGCCTTCACGACATCGCTCGCACACCGGGCAGTAGTCCGCCCCCAACTGCCTGGCGAGGTTCATAATCGTACCTTGTACCTTGGAGACTTCTGGCGCACCGGCCATCTTCAAGGCACTCGTCAATTGGGTCACAGACGGTGAACCGCCCAGGGTGATGGGACGACTGCTGAAGATGCCTCCAGCCTGGATGACCAGATGCTCTCCACCTGCCTTGAGGCTGAGTTGCGCCCCGGCATCGATTACCAGGCTGGCACCGGACTTGAGGTGAAGTTGTTGCCCAGCCTCAATGACCAACGTCTGAGCCACGTGGGTCCGGCTATCGCCCTGCACATCAAGGTAGTCGCTCGCTTTGAGTAGCACTTTGCGATCGCCGCTGACCTGACGATGCTCTTCGCTTTCCAAGTAAACCGTGCTTAGCCCATGGATGACTTCTCGTCGCTCCCCCACGACCTCCAACCGACTGTCATTGCCGACCCGTTGCTCCAGGTCCCGCTGCGCACGCAGGTAGACAAGCTCCTCGCCATGACGGTCCTCCAGGAACAACTCGTTGGCGCCTTCGCCACCACGGGAACTGCGGCTGCGCAACACGCTGCGGGTTTTGTGCTGCGGCAAGGGATAGGCCGGCGGGTTCAACGCATTCGGCAGGCAGCCATTGATCAACGGGCGATCGGGGTCACCGTCCAGGAAGGTCACCAGCACTTCCATGCCCACACGGGGGATCATCGTTGCGCCAAACCCATCACCGGCCCACCCGGACGCCACCCGCACCCAGCAACTGCTTTTATCATCCGCGTTGTCCAGGCGGTCCCAGTGAAAGCGCACCTTCACCCTGCCATAGACATCGCAATGCACGTCCTCACCGGCGGGACCGGTCACGGTTGCGGTCTGGCTGCCATTGATGGTCGGCTTGATGTGCCTGAGGGGCGGCCGATGCACGGCCTGCCAAGGTGTTGCGGTAAAACGATTGCGATAGCCCTGGAACATCTCGGTTGCCGGCGTTGCTTCCTCCAGCACTTGTGGTTGATAACCCTCATGACGCACTGACGTGATCAGCCACAGGTCGTTGCAGGATGAGTCAGGATGATCTCGTATCTCAAGGAAGTGCCCACTGCGCAGCACTGGCTGATCACTCTTGCCCAATGCCCGATGCCGGTCGCGCTGATGACGCTCCAGGCTCCGACCTGCCAACTGCTTGCCACGGACATGACCGGTGAATCCTGCAGGGTACTGATAGTCCTCAAGGGGGATTGTCGCCGCGCCACCCGCGCAGTCGTTCAGCTGCAAGGCAGGATGTTCGAAGTCGTAATCACGGCGCACCGTCTTTTGGCTGCGGATGCCCAGGCGCACGTCGAACCGCTGGATAACCGGCCCATCGGCTTGCGGCCCGCCAGGAGCGCTGTAGTGTTGCGCAGGTAAACGCCGAAACACCGTCTGGTCATCGCCAAATACCAGTAGATGATTGTCCACACTGTGGCGGAAATGGTAGTGGATGCCCTCTTCTTCACATAGACGCTGGATGAAGTGAAGATCACTTTCTGCGTACTGCACACAGAACGTACGCGGCGGATAAACCACCGGGCCAAGCTCGAAGGCGTATGCATCCGCCAGGATGCCATGCTGCTCAAGGACCTGCGCGATGATCTGCGGCACGCTGCGCTGCTGGAAAATCCGCTGGTCGCGTCGGTGCGCAAGATAAGCCAGGCGTGGCGCCAGCGTCAGATGATAACGCGTGGTGCGCCGACCGGGGTCATCCCGGCCGATGGCGTAAACCTGCCCATGCAGGCCTTCGTTCGCTTCACCGAAAGCCAGGTAGGCGGGTTGGTGGAGCAGCGCCTCCAGGTCAAGGGAAGGGTTTTCGCTGATCGCCTGTATGTGGATGAAAAAAGGTTGATCGAGGACTTCATTGCCTTTGAATGCCAGGACTTGCAAGTCGATATTTACAGGTGGAAGAACCAGATTGAAACGTGACGAAAAAAACGCGTTAACCATCCGTTGTTACCCGCCGCTAATGAATGAACACCCTGAGATACGCCCTCTCGTCAAACATCGAATTAGTTACCGAGAAAAAGCGCTGGAACGTCTCAAAGCTTAGTCATTTCAGGCAGGATTCGGCCATTTGAAAATAAAAAAGAAGTTTCGTACAACCAAGCTGGAAGTATCTATTACAAAAAATAAAACAAACCAACGTGCCATTTCTTAATAACAAGAAATGCCCTACACCGACTTACATAAACATGACTAACTAACATAGAAACGGCTGACACCGACTCACAGTGTCAGCCGTTAAACAACTTCATGCTTGCAGCCGCGCAGCACCGAACAGACTGACGCTCAGGACCGTCTCGCCGTCAGTCTGCAAGCGAACCGGCGCAATGCCACCTGGCATCACCACTGCAACCTCTCCACTCTCGACCCAACCCGCCCGCCACGCCGCACAAGCCACCGCACTGGCGCTGGTTCCGGAAGACGCAGTGGGCCCCTCTCCTCGTTCGAACACCCGCGCGAACACTCGATTGCCAGGCTGGCGCGCCGCCCATTGCAGGTTGATCCCTGCCGCACAAGGCCGGCCACCACCCGCAGGGGGCGCAAATGCAATCGCCTTCAACGGTTCGTAAAGCGCGGGCTGCTGCATCTTCAGGTTGTCCGGCAATGCCGACACCTGCTCGACCAGCGTCACGCAATGGGGATTACCCACCCGCACAAATTGGCTGGTTGCCCACTGAGGGTTGATCGCCGCCAACTCGCTCACATGACTCGGTTCAGTTTCATCCACACCCGTCTGCGCCCCCACCGCTTCGGGCCCGAAACCGGGCACCCCCAGTTCAAGCCAGAACCCCGCAACCTGTTCACGGACTGCCGCTTCAACCCGTGTCGTCACCGGTGATAGCGCGTCCGGTTTGTCGTGATGCACCCGCAACTCAGAGGCTCCGCTCATCAGGGCCTGGTCAGTGAGTGCCTGGGCGAAAATCGTCAAGCCGTTGCCACTGCGTTCGGCCAAGGAACCGTCGGTGTTGACGATCAGCAGATCAAATGGCGGCTCGGCCTGGAACGGCCCGACCAGCAAGCCATCACAGCGATGGGCCTTGGCACCGGCCGAACGCGGCAGCGAGCCCCAACTGCATTCGGCGGCGATAGCCGACGATGCCCAGTTGCTGCGGGTACGCGCAGCCAGCGCAGCGCACTCGGGTACAGCAATGCCCGCGTCTCTCAATGAGGCCGGGCTGACCACGCCATAGATATTGCCGCGGGCGTCATAGAACAGTGCCATGAGATCATCCACCTGGGCATGTGCTGAAGAAGGAGCAGATTGTGTGGGATCTCGATGCTACACGCCATCCTGCAAGCACTACACTCTCAGTTTCCCAGGATGGACGTTGTCATCAGGCCGAAGTCCGTGCGCAGTCGAGTAAACGCCGTCCTCTCACGCTGGAGGATGCAAGCATGAAGACAATCACCCCACACAGTCCCGTTGAAACCCTATACCGAGAAGGTCGCAAGACATTTATCGAGTTGGTGCCGGATGGCGGTGCACGGTTGGATGCGCTGTTCCATACGGCACCCGCCCTCGGTGAATTGGCGGTAGGCGTGGTGTACGGCTATCTCCATAGCCGCCCCGGCCTTGACCCTCGCTTGCAAGAGGCCGCGATCTTTGCGGCGATTGTGGCAGCGGGCATGATCGGGCCGCCGCTGAGCGTGCACTTCAAGACCAGTCTCGCAGAAGGCCTCGCGCCGGGTGAGCTGACCGAACTGCTACTGGTTGCGTCAGCTTTCACAGGGTTCCCCCGTGCGGTGGCAACGGCCGATCAACTCAACCAACTGTTCGCCAGCGCGGGCTTGCCTTCTCCACCGCCACCGGCACCCCGCGCAGTCGTCATGGCTTTTTGCGACAGTGTACGCGGGGGCCAGCCTTCCTTCCCGGTGGACGCCGAGGTCCGCAAACTCCTGCGCAATCCCCGCCGCCTGTCGCTGCACGCCACAGCAGCGGATAGGGTGGTAATCGAGAGTTACAAGGGCAAGGAAACCCATCCCAGAGGGATGCTGCTGGTACGGGTAGTGGGCGCCGAGGTGGTTGAAGTCAACGTCTATGGGCCAACGTCTGCCTGACCAGGTGCCGAAGGCGGCCTGGAAGGTGGTAATCCACCGCGAGAACCCTGGGGTTCAAAAGCCCCCACAGGGATTACGCACCTTCCAGACCGCCTCCTACATACTCGATACTGCTTGTGTGGCGACGAACCGTATCGACGTTCCAGATGTGTAAAAATAAAATTCATGACCATCGCCATCCCAACGGAACGCGGCTCGCGCCTCATGGCCTGATGTGCAAGGATGTCACGCCGGACATCGTTCTTAGAACGCAAAACCAAGGATTTTTCATGACTGCCATCCCCACCTCAGCGCCCGTGGTTCCCGGACGGCTGGAGCAAATGTCGACCCGTATCGCTTTCTTCATTGCCGGCTTCGGTATTGCAGCCTGGGCGCCGCTGGTGCCCTACGCCAAGGCCCGTGCCGATTTGAGCGAAGGCACCCTGGGCCTGCTGCTGTTGTGCCTGGGGGTCGGCTCGATCATTGCCATGCCCGCCGCCGGTGCGTTGGCGTCGCGTTTTGGCTGCCGACGCGTGCTCAGCGCTGGGACGATCATGATCTGCCTGGCATTGCCGATGCTGGCGACGGTCAGTTCGATTCCGTTATTGATGGCGGGGTTGTTTCTGTTTGGCGCCGGCCTCGGCACCGTGGACTCCACGGTCAACTTGCAGGCGGTGATCGTCGAACGCGCCAGCGGCAAGACCATGATGTCGGGCTTTCATGGACTGTTCAGCCTGGGCGGGATTGTCGGTGCAGCGGGCGTTTCGGCGCTACTGGGGCTAGGACTGTCGCCACTGCAGGCGACCCTGGTGGTGATCGTCATCACGCTGGCTGCACTGCTCAAGGCCGCACCGCACCTGCTGCCCTACGGCAGTGAAAGTTCGGGCCCAGCGTTCGCCGTGCCCCACGGCGTGGTGCTGTTCATCGGTTGCCTCTGCTTTATCGTGTTCCTGGCCGAAGGCGCGGTGCTGGACTGGAGCGCGGTGTTTCTCAGTGCCGAACGCGGCCTGGATGAAGCCTATGCAGGACTCGGTTACGCAGCCTTTGCCTTGACCATGACGGCCGGACGCTTGACCGGTGATGCCATCGTGCGTCGGCTGGGCGCTACCCGGGTGATCGTGGCTGGCGGCGCGCTGGCGGCCGCCGGTACATTCCTCGCCACATTGTCCCCGGCCTGGGAAATGGCCTTGCTGGGGTATGCACTCATAGGCGCAGGTTGCTCCAACATCGTGCCGGTGCTCTATACCGCTGTCGGCAAGCAGACCGTCATGCCAGAACACATTGCGGTGCCGGCCATTACCACCCTGGGCTATGCCGGCATATTGGCTGGGCCGGCCATGATCGGGTTCATCGCCCATGGCAGCAGCCTGGCCACCGCGTTCCTGTTAATCGGTGTGCTGCTGGCGGCGGTGGCGGTGAGTGGGAAGATACTGCGGGTGTGAGCGTAAGACGGCATGAGTCATTTGAGTTTATCAAGCGGCTCATGCACCACTGCACGTGTTACTCGCCCTTCTCTGCCTTGTCGTTCTCTATCCAGCATCCAACGCTGTAGTTCTTATACCAATCATCGTGGTCTAAACTACCGACGGGAGTCACCATTGGCGTTGTAACCTTCTAAAGACGCTCTTAACTCTGGCCTGTCCATGATCGCGTTGGCCAAGTGTACATCGTAAGCCCTATATTTTTTTCTCGGACTCCGCGTGGCAGGATCGATCACAACATTACCGCTCACATTTGTAAAGTTTGGGTTGGAAGCAATTTCCTTAATCTTGTCTGCGCTGACGTACCAATGTTCTTCAGAAAACGCGTTACGACCACAGTCTGTGTCTTTCCAATCAGGAAGCACGCTAAGGAACGCCTCGGTAACCTGTCTATTGCTTTTCGATTCGAACGGATTCTTGTGTTCGATATTAGGATCGGTATTGCCGTGTAGTGTCATGGTGGCGTCAGAAAGACTATCAACCGTGACGTCCCCACCTTTTCCAGTTATCGCCTCCGTCATTCGGGGCCGGTTGAGTATCGCCTCCAACAACCTGCGTGTGCGCTCTGGGACATTGCTACTTGCGATGGCATCGTTAAAGGAAGACAACGTCAGCTTGCCGTCTTTTTTGAAGGGGTCCAGCAATGGCAAATCGTTCTTCAGGTCGGTCGCCAGCAGATGGTCATCTGAACGGGTAAAAGGGTTCCCAACGTTCTTCATTCCCCCGTATAGGTTTTGACCGTCAAAGTGCCGTTCGGAGCTGTTCGGAAAACGGTAATCGTTAACCCCGCGCGTATATGACGCGTAAGAATCGCCCCCCACACGTGCTACCGGTTGTGTAAAGCCCAGAGCATTGACACTCTCAGTCATGATTTACCTCCACCCTATCTAGATTCCGTAACCTGGGCCTTGCTCGCCTGATCCTCGAAAACACTTCGAAATCATCGTGGCAAAAAGCGCTGATTGAGTGGCTCGAAGAAAACGATGGTTCCAAAGACTGTCGTCAAAAACGCCGCACATTCCTGAATGAATCTTGAGTGTTTGTAACCCGTTCATTGGGTAGGGCTTCCATGCCCCAGAAATGGTATCGGTAGGTGGGAAAACGGCAGGACCTAACGACGGGACAACTTGCTCCAAAAACTGGAGAACAGTGACATAACAGGACCGTGGGTCGAGTCTTCAATGATGACCCGAGAACCTTTGTCAAAATCTTCCGCGGTAGGCGCCTTGAAGCTGAACCTGGGCGAAGATGTGAGATAGAGCCCCAGAGGTTCTCTGGGGTTTTCCGCCTCCTGCGCAGGTGCGGCCAAGGTCGGGATTTTGTACTGAGAATAACGGGATTCAAGTGATGTCGAATTCATAGTCCAGACCTGATCCGGTGGATATTTTCGTTGGAGTACACACTCGCAAACCGTTCCTGCATGACGGGGTTGTATTGGCTGCGCCGAGCACTCGCCAACCTCTGCTGCGTGGTACGGCAGAGGTTGGCCTCATGTCTAACGAAGCAGTGCGTACAATTCCTGTCGAGAAATTTTTCCATCGCGCTGCCAACTGTGAACGTTGTCCATAGCCGACATCAGGTTCGTACGCGCCATGACCTCCCGCGCCAACTGGATGAGATGATCGCTGCGTGGATGTAGCATCGCAAGCGCACGGAGGTCACGAAGCTTGATCGTGCTGCTGAAGAATCCACCTTTCAATTCATTGAAATGATTCAGCATTTCCTGAACGAGTTGCTTATCGTCTTTCGATTTCAAAGGATTATCTGACTGAATAAAGCTTCTGATGTCATCCCTGGACAAACGCTTGTCCAGTCCACCGGTGCTGCCATTTCGATCGAGCGATTGCAGCAGCCCAGGACGACGCAGCAGTTCGTTCGCCAGCCGAATATTCGCGTCCGTTGAAGGGTTACCGGTCAAATCTCGATTGGCCATTTTTTCCAAACTCTGTTTCGTGACGGAGCGCGAAGGCCAGCCCCCCCTGAACGCGCCATAATTGTTCAAAAGCGCCTGGGCCAATTGTTCGTTGCTCTGCTTTGAAAAATAAGGGTCCGGCAACACCGGGGTCGGACGCGGAGGCGGGCAGACGAAGACCGGGCCGCAATGACTGGAATGCGAGGTGAAATCGATGCCTGCCGTGACCTGAGCACGTGTTGCGGTGGCAGACCGTTCGTTACTGGGTTTTTCCGCTCCGGGGGATGTGTTATCAAAATTAGAAGCGACGTTCTGATTGTATGCGGATACCGACATTCTAGTTCTCCAGTTCGATGTAGTCAGGCGCCTGTCATCACTGTTCCAGCGTCCTTGGGACTCTACGAGTCATCAAGAAAACCGGCAGGAGCAGACCTATCCTGAGTGGCAGAACTGTGGGAGCCGGTTCCTGAGACGGCTGAAGGTTTCCAGAATCAAGGTAGGAAGAGCATCAGAAGGTGCGAGAGACAAACCATTCTATCGGTAGGCATCGCCGCTCAACCCAAGCAGGAAGAGCGGCACTGCTTAGATTAGAACCCGACGCTGGCCTGTACAAAGAAGGTACGCGGCTCGCCCAGGTACAACCCGGCATTGTTGTCGCTGGAACGGGTGTAGTGCTGCTGGTCGAACACGTTTTTCACGCCCACGCCCAGTTTCAGGTTGGACAACTGCTCGCCAAAGTCGTAACCGCTGCGCACGTTGACCGAGACATAACCTGGGATATCACCGTACTGACCGTCAGCCGTGCCCTGGGTGACGTAGGTGCTGGTCGTGCCTGGCGCACGCTGGCCCGACTGGGCGTACACATCCAGGTTGTGGGTCCAGCGGTTGATGTCGTAACGCAGGCCCAATGTGGCGACTTCACGGGAGTACAGCGGCAGGTCACGGCCCTTGAACGGTACGTCGCCTTCCGAGGTGGCCTTGGTGTAGGTAAAACCGGCGTTGGCGGTCAGGCCGTCCAGGCGCGGGTCCAGGTTCGACAGGTCGTAATGGGCCGAGGCTTCGATGCCGGTATGTTTGGTCGCACCGAGGTTGGTCCAGCCCACATCGTTGCTGACGTATTGCAGCTCATCCGAGAAGTCGATGTAGAAGAACGTCAGTTCGCCGCCCCACACATTGTCGTTGTAACGCGTACCCACTTCGTAGGTCTTGGCTTTTTCCGGGTTCAGCCCATTGGCAGTCTGGTCGCCGGTGCCGCCCTGGCCCAGCTGGAAGTATTGCAGGCTACCAAACGAAGTTTCGTAGTTGGCGAACAGTTTCCAGGCGTCGGAGATGTGGTACATCACGCTCAAGGCCGGCAGTGGTTCGTTGTTGTGGACTTCGCGGCGCTTTTCCTGGGTACGGGTGCCGTTCAAGGCAACCACCGGGCGATCGTGCCATTCGGTACGGATGTCCTCGAAGCGGATACCGGGCGTAATGGTCCACTTGCCGATATCGACTTTGTTATCGATATAGAACGCGTTGGCCTCGGTGCCTCCGGTGCGGTCCTGGTAGACGTGACCATCGCTCTGCCCACCCGGCGTCGGCACATTGTTGACCAGGTTCAGGCTGGTGGCCTGCTCATGCATACCTTCCTTGAGGTAGCGATAGCCCAGGCTGACTTCCTGGGTACTCGGGCCCACGTCGAACACATGGGACACCCGCGGCTCGATGCCAAAGGTGTAGTAGGTGCGCGGGTAGGAGCCGATCGTCTTGAGGTCGCGGTTGGCGATGTTGCTGCCGCGGAAACTGTCGGAATAGTAAGTCAGCACTTCGGCCTGAGTGCGGTCGTCGATCTGGCGGATGTACTTGAAGGACACGTCCTTGCGGCGACCGCTGAAGTTGTCCCAGTCACGCACCGATTGGTACGGATTGGCATCGAACTGCTTCTGGGTCAGGCCGCCGGGCATGTCGGCACTGGCGTCGTAGTAGTGGAAGTTCAGCGAGAAGTCGTCTTGATCGGTCGGCGCCCAATGGGTCTTGAAGATCACGTCGTCGATGTCGTTGGAATTGTTGCTATTGCGGTAACCGTTGCCATTGACCCCGGAGTACAGCAAAGCGGCGCCGATACCGTTGTCGGCGGTGCCGCCGATGAAGGCGTTGTCCACGTGCTTCCAGCCGCCGTGGGCGGAGGTTTGCAGGGTGGTGCCGACTTCGCCGGAGAATTTCTCGGGAATGGCACGGGTCACGAAGTTGATCACGCCGCCGACGTTTTGTGGCCCATAACGCACGGAACCGGCACCGCGCACCACGTCGATGCTGTCCAGGTTGCCGGCGGAAATCGGTGCCATCGACAATTGCGGCTGTCCATAAGGTGCAAATGCGGCTGGCACGCCGTCGATCAGAACGGTAGAACGTGGCGATAGGCGCGACGTCAGACCACGTACGCCGACGTTGAGGGAGATATCACTACCGCCGGTGCCGTTGGATTCCTGCACCTGCACGCCTGGCACACGACGCAACACGTCGCCGACGTTCATTGCGCCCTGCTCCACCATGGCTTCGCGGCGAATCACTGTGCGTGCGCCGGGATGGTTCTGCACCACTTCAGCGTTGGCATCGCCGAGCCAGTCGCCGACCACCTTGATGTCGGTGGCCCCCAGCTCCAGGGGCGAGCCGGCTTCACCGGTGCCGCTGTTCAGCGGGCGCAAGGTGACGGAACCGGCGTCAATCTGATAGTCCAGGCCGCTGCCTTGCAGCAATTGGCGCAGCGCTTGTTCAGGGGAAAGGTTGCCGTCTACTGCCGGCGCCTGCTTGCCCGCGACCAGCTCGGGGCTGAAGAACACTTGCAGGGAAGTCTGCTGGCCCAACTGGCTCAGCGCCGCGCCCAGGGGCTGGGCCTGGATATGAATGGCGTCAGACGCATAGGCCGCTGGGAGCGCGGCACTGACTGCGAGCGCCAGGGCCAGCGGCGCCCAGCGGGAGATTTTATTGTTGTGGATGGCGAGTTTTTTCACGTCGAACCTAGTCCTGTGATCGCAAGAGTATGCGGCTGTTAATGCAAACCAGTTGCAGTTGCAGGAGAAGACGAAGAACTCGAAAAAAACCTGAATGTCAGCGTGAAATAATTTCCTGGCTGCCGTCCGGCAAGGTGCGCAATGCCACCGGCAGGATGTGCGGCAACGCCTTGAGCAAGGCGTCGGTGTCGTTAGCCTTGAACACGCTGGTCAGGCGCAGGCTACCCACCGCAGGCGTACTGACCCGCAGCGGTTGCTCGCGATAACGCGAAACCTCGCGCGCCACTTCGCCCAGCGAAGCGTTGTTGAAGACCAGCTTGCCCGTGCGCCAGGCGGTCAATTCTTCGGTGTTCACGGCGTAGGCCGCTGCCACCGACCCTTTGTTGTCGACGTGGGTACCCAGGCCTGCCGTCAGCGTCACCACCTTGTCCGCTGAATGCCCTTGCACCTTCACGGTCCCGGCCTCGACCATCACGCGAGTCTGGTCTTCATCACGACGCACATCAAAGCGCGTGCCGGTCACCGTCACCTGCCCTGCCCCGGCGGCCACCACAAAGGGTCGACTGGTGTCATGCTCGACGCTGAACATCGCTTCGCCCTGCTTGAGTTCCACGCCACGCCGGCCTTTTTCAAAATGCACCGCGACCACGCTGCGGCTGTTGAGGTCCATCACCGAACCGTCGGGCAAGGCCACCTGGCGATGTTCACCCAGGCGCGTGCTGAACTCGGCACTGTAGGGTTTGGGATGATCGAGCCCGCTGACCAGGCCCAAACCCAGAGCGACGGCGACCACACTGGCGGCGACCGCATAACGCAACACGGCGCGGCGCTTGGGCCGCTCTACCGGGGTCTCACACAACGCCTGCAAACGCGCCTTGGGTAGCAAGTCCGTGGCGCTCCACAGGCCTTGCAACACATCGAATTCATACTGGTGATCGGGATGCTCGTTGCACCATGCATCAAAGCGTTGGCGGTCGGCAGCGCTCAACTCGGCGTCTTGCAGGCGCACAAACCATTGCGCGGCTTCGTCTCGGGCACGGTTATCCATCATGGAAGATCCTGTTTCAAAGCGGGCAGTCATGGCGCCATCGCGTCCAGGCGGTCGCGCAGATGCCGCAGGGTGCGGATCATATACTTTTCCACCATGTTTTTAGACAGCCCCAGGCGTTCGGCGATTTCCTGCTGGGTCAGGCCTTCGATCTTCTGCCAGATGAAAATCTTGCGGCAGTTGAGCGGCAGCTCAGCCAAGGCCCGCTCGATTGAGTCCGCCAACTGGATCGCGTGCATGAAATGCTCCGGGTCGCCGCTGTGGGGCGAGCGCTGGTCAAAGGCTTCCAGCGTGATGGCTTCGCGACGGTCTTCGCGTCGATAGGCGTCCACTGCGATGTTGCGTGCGGTCTGATGCAGATAAGCGCGCGGTTGCTCAACCTGAGCGGCGCTTGATTCCAACACCCGCACAAAGGTGTCGTGGGCCAGGTCCTCGGCCTGCTGACGGTTTCTCAGCCGGCGCGTCCAGGTTCCGATCAACTCTTCGTAATGTTCGAAAAAGCCTGTTCTGCGGGGCGGCTGAGGGATCATCGCGGGTGCACTGGGTAGGCGGGGCGTGAATAGTAATGTTTCCTATTAAGTGGGGCAATTGCTACCCGCCGGATGACCTCAAACTAATCAGTGCTGGCCACGTGCTTAAGTCGGCTGAGCTTTTCGCGGCTGCCGCAGACGCTCATCTGGCACCATTTGCGCTGCTTGTTCTTGGAGATATCGAAGAACACCCAATCGCAGTCAGCGGCGCCGCAAATGCGCAATGCGTGCAGATCACCGGAGACCAGTAACTGCGTGGCCTCGATGGCCAAGCGCCCGAGCACCATGGCCGTCAGCTCCTGCGCCGTGGTGCAGGGCTTCCACGCCCAGGCAGGTTTGCCCTCCACGGAACGGAGCACCCGCCAGGCAACGCCCTGCTGGAACATCTGGTTTATATGCTGCAAAGCGTCCTCGGGCGCGGCACTCTGTAACGACAACGGATAGAACACCGCGTACAGGCATTCCCTGAAGGCAATGATCGCGTCCAGGTCCGGCTGGTAGGCCATGGATGACGCAAACACCATCGGCTTATAGTCATCAAACTCTCGGGCCGAGATCAACGACGCATGCAATGCCCACTCGAAGAAGAACTGAAAGCTGGTGAGTCGCTCCTCTATGACCTTTAGCGAAGTGCCAGGGCGACGCCCGTTGGTGGTATTGATAAAGTCCAATACCCGGGCCCCACCAATCAGACGGATCGATTTTGCAGTGCCCGTGAAATGTGTCATGCCTACTCCTGAAAAAACGCGTTCTCCCTGCGATGGCGCAGATTACCTTGTTTTTTCAGCGTGCAAAGCGTGTCACCCCCGCGCAAAGACAGACGGCTAAGTGCGAACGTCGTTATGCGCCAGCCAATCAAGAATCGTCGCAACCGACTGTTCCACTGAAAGCGCCTGGGTGTCCAAGTGCACTTCCGGAAATACCGGCACGTCATAACGGGAGTCGATACCGGTAAAGTTCTTGATCAAGCCCGCTCGGGCTTTTTTATAAAGGCCCTTTGGATCACGTTGCTCGGCGGTTTCCAACGGCGCGTCCACATGCACTTCAACAAAGCACTCGTTGCCGATGATCGAGCGCGCGTAGTGCCGACTCGCCGACGAGGGTGAAATCAGCGCCACGATCACGATCAACCCCGCCTCCAGCATCAGCCGCGCCACCTCGGCGACACGCCGGATATTCTCGTCGCGGTCGCTGTCGGTAAAACCCAGGTCTCGGCACAGCCCGCTACGTACCGAATCGCCGTCAATAATGGCAGTGATCCGCCCCTGTTCCTGCAGGGCATTGTCCAACGCATCGGCAATGGTCGACTTGCCGGACGCAGAGAGCCCGGTCATCCAGATGACCACGGGGTTGTGTTTCATGCCAGAACGGTGACTGAACGCAAACGCGTGCAGGTTCCGGTGCGGCGTGTCTGGAAAATAACTCATGGCTGCTCGCCCTCCTTGATCGAAACAGGCTGTTTACCCAACAGGAACACCATCACGCATTGCGCGAACAGCAACAGTGCCACCACCCAGTAGACCGTCGAGAAGGACCCGGTCAAATCCTTGGAGAACCCGCCCAGGAAATTGCCGCACACGCCGCCCAGGCCGATCAATACGTTGGCAATCCCGAAAGCCTGTGTCAGCCGGCTGACCGGCACGATTTGCCCGATGTAACTGGGGACCAGCCCGAAGATAGGATAAAACGCCAGCGCAAACAGAAACGCCGCCAGGTAGAACAACGGCAGGCTGTTGAAGCTGAACACCAAGGTGGCCGCCAGCCCCGCACTCAGGAAACACATCGCCAGCGACGCACGTACGCCCACCTTGTCGGCAATCCACCCCACCAGGAAGCCCGACGCCATGCCCACCGCGCCGATGGTGGTCCAGATAAACCCGGTGTCCTGTACCGACACACCCAACTCATCACGCAGGAACGGCGCCAGGTAAGTCTGGAACGGCAGCAACGCCATGCCATTGAGAAAGGCGATGGCCCAGGTCAGGTACAACGAACGACTGAGCCAGGGCTGTCGACTGTCGAAGGCGGTGGCGCGCTCCCCGGAAAACCCGGTGTCCTGGCTCGCGGCGAGGTTGCGTAACAGAAACCAGGCCAGCACGCACAGGGCCACCGAGATCAGGCCGGCGGTGAGCCAGATCGAGCGCCAGCCACCATTCAAGGTCAGGAACGACACCAGCAAACCGTTGATGAATACGCCGTAGCTGGTGCCGCTGGAAATCAGCCCCATGACCCGCGAGCGATTGCCGGGGCTGAAACCCTTCGCGACAATCTCCGCCAACGGGATGTACACCGAGGCGGAACAGCCGCCGAGCAAGATCAGCAACGCGCCCGACAGCCAAATGCTGTGACTGACACTCAACCCCAGCAGCGCCAGGGACGTCATCACCGTTGATACCAGGCTGATCTTCCAACCCTCGAAAAACCGGCTGATATAACTTGTCACCGATGAAAACAGCAGGAAGCCGATCTGCGCGCCACCGGTGATCAGGCCCACCGTGGTGTAGTCGAAACCGATGTCGCGGCGCATGTCCACCACCAGGTTGGCGAACAGGTAGACGCCAAAGCCATAAGTGCTGGCCACGAACCCGGTAAGGACCACCGCCAATACGACGCTGTCCAAGGGCCGGGCATTGCTCTGTACGAGTGTGCTCATCAAACCCTCCCTATTCAGCGCGCGCCGTGTGGATGACAAAATCACAATCCATCATGTCGTAGTCACGCTCAAAGTCACCGTAACTTTCATGGTCGGTAAACCCGGACTTGAGCACTTCCCCCTTCAATTCACCCGGCAACAGCGGATACACCTGCAGCCGGTACTGTTCTTCATTATCAAAGGAGTAGATGAACTCACACAGACGCTCATTGACCTCCCCCAGACTGACCGACGCATGCGTACCGCAGTAATAGTAATTGCCGCTGGCCTTGTACTTGCCGGCACGAATGGCGAAAAAATTACGCTGATCCACAATCAGCAAGCCACCCGGCTTGAGCAAGGAGCGGAATTTCGCCAGCACCCGCAACCGCTCGTGGGCGGCGAAGACATGGCACAACGAACTGCCCAGGCACACCACGGCGTCAAACTGACCAAGCTCCTGGGAGTCCAGTGAATGCCAGTCACGGTAATGGGACTGAATGTTTAGGCCATGCTTGCGAAAATTCGCCCGCGCCTTGGTCAACATGGTGCTGCTGCCGTCCGTGGCGACCACCTCAAACCCCGCCTGCGTGAGTTGAACGGCATGGAAACCGCTGCCCGTCGACACGTCGATCACCTTTTGCGCACCGTGGCTGCGCAACAGGTTCTCGAAGAACCCGTCCTCCCCTGCCTTGCGTTTTTGCCAATCGATCAACTCATCCCAACGCTCGACGAAATCCGCCGTGTACTGCGTGGAATAACTGGCAACTTCGCTGTGCTTGTTTCTGGAAACTTGATTCATCACACACCTACCAGGTTGAATTCTTGAAGGACAGGTATTTGCTCGCCAGCTCGCGGGCAAACTCGGCGGACTGCTCGATGGCCATGGTGTTCTTGGAATACCCCAGCATCGATTGCATGACGGCCATGCATTGCGGGTTGTAAGTGACCGAACCATCACAGTGAATTTCGTCGATGCCGTCCTGGCTTTGGCAGATGGTATTGATACGAATCGCCTCATCCCTTGGGCAGGCATCGGAAAACTGCACCTGGATCCGCCCATCGTGCAACCAAACCGGATACCCGCCCGGAAGCCCGAGAGGACCAGGCGCATGCACCAGGACCGGCACGGGCGAGAACAGCCCTTCGATGACCGTGACCGCAGAGCACGCGGTGAGGAACTGCCCATCCACCCCGCCCAGGCGACGGAACTCGGATTTCACCGTCGAGAAAATCTCCTCGGCCGGCAGGCGCGTTACCTCCGGCCGATCGCGTACTTCATACAACAAGCGGTAGCTCGCACGCGGCGGCAAACCACCACGTGGCACGTAGTGGCTGAAGTAATGCTGGGCATACAACTGCACTTGCACATCGACGGGGGCACACTCCAACAACCGGGCGATGGAAAGACGCATGGCCGGAATCAGGTTGGCCACATTGCCCACGCCGATGTCCGGCGCCAAGCCGACGCGCGCCAGGATCGGGTTGACCGCATCGGGAAACGCTGCATTCACGGTTTTGGTGGTGATGCCAGAGGCTTTTACTGCCTGCATCAGGCAATGCATCAGCGTCAGGTGCATCGGCAACCAGGGGCCGAACTGGGCCTGGTCGAGCTTTTCGAACGACAGCTTGGGCAGCCCGGTGATCACTCGCCATGACTGCAGCGACGCACAGTTCACCAGCATGTCCGGGGCTTCTTCGCGCAGCAACTGTGCTACCCGGCCAATATCCGTCAGATCAGCGATCACTGGCTTGATCGCAATGAATTGCCCCAGTTGCGCGCATGACAGTTCCACCAGGTTGCACAACCGAATCGTGTTCTCTTCGTTGCGACCCAGCACCACAAACTCGAACGCGTTTTTCGGCCCGAGAATCTTCAGAATCTGCAGGCACAGGTTGCCGGCGCCCACCAGCAGCAGTTTTTTCTTGCGCACCGGAAGGCTCATCGTGGGTAGGCTCCATTGTCGACAGGAATCACCCTGCCGGTGATGTGCCGCATCGCATCGCCTGCCAGCAGCAAGATGACTTCGGCCACGCCACTGGGCAGGATCGGATCCTTGAGGACTTCCTGGCGGGCGTATTCGGCGCGACGGTATTCGGGGATGGTGCCGTAGATGGCGGTTTCATGGATCAGCGCCGGAGATACCACATTCACCCGCACGAACGGCGCGAAGTTCCAGGCGTTGGCCTTGGTCAAGCCGATCACCGCCGCCTTGGTGGCACCGTAAAGTGCGTCGCAGCTGCCCACTTCACCGGCCACCGAAGCGATATTGACGATGCTGCGCGGGGCTTCGTGCGGCATCTCCCGCTCGGCGAAGTCCTTGGACAAATAGACCAGCGCCTTGAGGTTGACGGTGAGGATCTCGTCGATTTGCTCGTCGGAATAGGCATACACACTTTTGCCATGATAAATACCGGCGTTATTGATCAACCCATAAAT
Source organism: Pseudomonas sp. NS1(2017) (assembly GCF_002269425.1). Lineage (NCBI taxonomy): Bacteria > Pseudomonadati > Pseudomonadota > Gammaproteobacteria > Pseudomonadales > Pseudomonadaceae > Pseudomonas > Pseudomonas sp. NS1(2017). Next base: position 3,567,644 of record NZ_CP022960.1, on the reverse strand, counting down.
ACTTGCGTGCCGCTCATAAAGCCCTGGAATAAAACCCTTGATAACGGCCATGTCCGAGAAATCGGCAACCTGTGCTTCGAATACATCAGCACCATAGAGGCGTTGGAGAACATTCAAACCCTCGGCGTCCTTGTCAGCGCCAATAACGAAGTAGCCCTGTTGGATCGCCAACGCCACAGTGGCCCGGCCAATTCCGTTGGCCGCTCCGGTCACAATCAACTTCTTCATACAACCATCCTTATTGGCAAAACTCATTCATGCGCGCATAAAACGTTCGGTGGTATTCGTACATGGCTTTTAAATTCGGGTATTGATCGAACACCTCAAGATCAATGCAGTGCTGTTGCGGCAAAACAATCCGCTCACTGTTTTCCGCTGCTACATGCCAACTACGCCACGTCTTCCATTGTGGCGGGCACTCGCGCTTCCACGTCATGGCGTGTGGCAGAAATTCAATATCCAGGTAATTACATAGTTTGCGAATCACCCGCTCCGGCGCTGCGGCCAGATCATCCGCATTAATCACATAAGGCACGTTGCCGGTCAGTTTGGTGACCACGCAAAATATGTCGTACAGCGCTTTATGCCCGATGGCCTGCAACGGCATATTTGGATGCACCCGATAATGGGAAATAATACTGCTGGCGGGTTCACGAATAAGAAAGATATTGTCCTGTTGCGCAAGAAAGCCAACATCCACTTTCAAGTCATCCAAACAGTGATAACACATGTCTTTATGAAAGACGTTCGTACGCTCACGGGCCTTAAGTAGATGCTCTTTTATGCCGGGGTATGTCGTGGGCAAACTGTGATCCCACTCATCCGAAGGTATCGCTGAATCCTCGGAAAATGCCATGTGCGCAAACGGCTCGTGGAAGACCTCAAAGTCGCCCCGTTCGATGAATACCCGCTCCAGTACGGTGGAACGCGACCGTGGGTGGGCCCACAACCCGATCATCCGGTTCATGCGATCACCCCGAACTCGGCGGCGAGCAACGCGTTGAGTGCGCGCTTGAAGGGTTTGGTGACCGGGCAAAGTCGAACGCAGTAGTCCGCCAGACGCCGGTGTGCGCTGTTCGCCTCATTGCAGGCGTTGAGAAAGGCCTCATGGTTACCGAAGTCGTACGGTTCGATGCTGTCGATAAAGTAGGCTTCGTAGAAATACGGGATGCGTATCAGCTTGGCGAAGGTCGACGCAGGCGGTTTCTGCGGCGCCACGGCGGGCATCACCGGTTTGCCGTGGCTTTCACGCTCGACCAGAAACTCCACCACATCCGGCGTCAGCGTGTAGCAGGTCGCCGTCTGCCCGGTTTTTTCCAGGTGCCAGCAGTGCTTGTTGCCCCGCTCGTCCACATCGACCTTAATGCTCGATAGCAGGGTTTTGACCGGCACGGTCGATGCCGCTACCAGCACCTGGATCTGCTCGTAGATCATCAATTCGGCCCAGCGCAGTTCCTCGGCGCTCAACACCAGGCCGCGTTCCGCTGCCTGCAGCGTGAATTCGGGCTGACAGGCAAAACGCCCGATCATGAAAGTGATCACGTAGTTGCAATGGCGGGTGTCGATGCCGTTGCTGTGCGCGGTCGCCCTGCCTCGTTCGATGGCCTGGATACCCGCCTGGAACTGGGCAACCGTGAAGCAGAAGGTGATATTGATCGAGGCACCTTGGGCCACCAGTTGTTCGACGGTCGCCAGCCCTTCCAGGCTGCCCGGTACCTTGACCATCACATTCGGCGCAAGGCGCTGCAACTCCAATCCCCTGATGGTCATGCGCTCGGTACAGCGTACGTCCACCGGGTCGACTTGAGCGCAGATCCAGCCTTCGGCTTGTGCCGATTGAACCCAGCGCGGCTTGAGCGTCGCAGCCCCTTCGATGACGACCTCGTTGTACAGCTGCTTGCGCAACTCACCGGGGGACAGGCTGGCCAAGTTGAAACGCGATGACCAATACTCGCGTTTTTCGAGGATAACGGCCGTCACCAAGCGTGGGTTGGTCGTTACGCTGCACAGGCCCCAGGGTTGTGAGAAATCATCCGGCATCAACGCTTCTATATAAGTCACCGCCGCCGGGTATTTTTCCAGCAGGTGCTGTTTGTAAGGCTGATACACGGCAGGCGATGAATCCCACCAAACTTGCGAAGATGGATCGTTGCGTTCGAGCCGTTCCAGGTAACCAAGTGTGTTCACGACGCCTCCTCCCTGAGTCATTAAGTCAATTAAAAATGGCCAGCACTTCACGTATATCGGTAATCGGCAATGCCCCGGCCGCAGCCAATTGCGAATGCCGATGCGGCGGGCCAAAACCCAGCACTTTTATATCGGCGGCAACGGCAGCCTGAATACCCGTCACACTGTCCTCAATAACCAGCGCATCGCCCACATCAACGCTGTAAGTGTTGCAGGCGGTGAGAAACACCAACGGGTCAGGTTTCCAACGACCCAAGTCATAACAACTGAATATTCGCCCTTCGAAATATGAAAGCAGCCCGGCAACACGCAAACAGTGTTCTATCTTTTTGCGTGGCGCACTGGAGGCGACGCAATAAGGAACCGTCAGCGATTGCAATAATTCAACGATGCCTTCGGTGGCGTTTAAATCAAGCGTCAGTGCATCCAGCGCTTGCTCACGAAAGCGCTGTTCAAACTCATCGTCCAGGCTGATATTTAAAACGCGCTCAGCCTCACGCAAACACTCGGCAATCTTTCGCCCACGAAAGTGCTCGATAAAACCTGTTACATCAAGACGCGTATCGCCCTCAACAAGGGCATTAAGCATGGAGATCAACACAGACAGGGTTATTTCTTCACTTTGGACGAGCACACCATCGCAATCGAAGATAACTAACTTAGGCGCGCCAACTAAGGCGACTGCTTTTACCTGATCTGGTAGTTCCCCTATATCGGCCGAAAGGCACATAGATTTCTCTTATAGGTGGCCCCGCGATGACTTCCGAACTACCAACGGAGCGGGTTGATGTGTGCCTATAAGACACGCGGCGAAAAAGCCTGTCAAACGCTTTTGAGCGGTTTTTTAGTATCTTATGGTTATTTTTTATAGTTCTGTTATTCCATTTTTCACCATGGTTGTAGTCGCTAATTTCACACGGGTGAACTTCCCTTGCGTGCGATCAGTCAGCTACTTGAACTCACGAATTTAAGGTCGGTGAGCAATGCATATCTCGTTGGAACAACAAGTGGCACTGGTGACCGGTGCCAGTTCCGGAATCGGTGCCGGCGCGGCCAAGGCTCTGGCGCAAGCCGGGGCGGCCGTGGTGCTGAATTACAACAGCCAGGCCGCACCGGCCGAGGCACTGGCAGAGCAGATCAATGCCGAGGGTGGCCGGGCGATTGCCATCGGCGCCAACGTTTCTAAAGAAGAGGATGTGGAACGGCTTTTTGCCCAGGCCCTGGATGCCTTTGGCCACTTGGATATCCTGGTGGCCAACTCCGGGATGCAGAAGGACGCCAACCTGGTGGACATGAGCCTGGATGACTGGAATGCGGTGATCGGCGTCAACCTTACCGGCCAGTTCCTGTGTGCCCGCGCGGCCGTGCGCCTCTTCAACCGCCAGGGCGTGCGCGAAGGCGTGTCGCGGGCGGCGGGCAAAATCATCCACATGAGTTCGGTGCACCAACTGATCCCCTGGGCCGGGCATGTGAACTACGCCGCGTCCAAGGGTGGCGTGGAGATGTTGATGCGCACCCTCGCCCAGGAAGTCAGTGAGCAACGCATCCGTATTAACGGCATCGCGCCGGGGGCGATCCGCACTGCGATCAATCGAGCGGCCACCGAGGGCGCGGCGGAGCAGGAGTTGCTCAAGCTGATTCCCTACGGTCGCGTAGGTGATGTGGAAGATGTGGCCAACGCCGTCGTGTGGCTGGCCAGTGATGCATCCGACTACGTAGTAGGCAGCACACTCTTTATTGACGGCGGCATGAGCCTCTATCCGGAGTTCCGTGGCAATGGTTGATCTGAACGAACCACAAAGCGCCATCGATGCCCACGGCATTATCGGCGATATGCGCAGTGCCGCATTGGTGAACGATAAAGGCAGCATCGACTTCTTCTGCTGGCCGGAGTTCGACAGCCCGTCGATCTTCTGCTCGCTGCTGGACAGCCCCGACGCCGGCATTTTCCAACTCACCCCGGACCTGCCCAACGCCCGCCGTGAACAAATCTACCTGCCTGACACCAACGTGCTGCAAACCCGGTGGCTCAGCGACGAGGCCGTAGTGGAAATCACTGACCTTTTGGCAATCAGCGAGGAGATCGATGACCTGCCGCTGCTGATCCGTCGCGTGCGTGTGGTCAGCGGCAAGGCTGACATTCATCTGCGCTGTGCGGTGCGCCATGATTATGCGCGCACGCCTACCCAAGCTACCCGTGACAACGGCACGGTCTGTTTCATTGCCGAAGGCCAACCCGGCCTGCGCTTGTCCGGCAGCCACCCCTTGCAGATCAAAGACGGCGCCGCCGTGGCCAGCTTTACCCTGGGCCAGGAAGAAGGTGCCGAGTTCGTCCTCGGCGGCCAGGAGGATGAACGGGTGGACAGCAGTTGCACCGACCTCGCGCTGGCCCATACCTTGAAGTTCTGGCGCGGCTGGATCGCGCAATCGAACTACCGTGGGCGCTGGCGCGAAATGGTCAACCGTTCGGCCCTGGCGCTCAAGCTGCTGACCTCGCGTAAACACGGCGCGATCATCGCCGCCGCCACCTTCGGCCTGCCGGAAACCCCCGGCGGTGAACGCAACTGGGACTATCGCTACACCTGGATCCGCGACGCATCGTTCACCGTGTATGCCTTCATGCGCCTGGGGTTTGTCGAGGAAGCCAACGCTTATATGCGCTGGCTCAAAGGCCGCGTGAGCGACTGCTGCGACCAGCCGACCAAGATCAACATTTTGTATGGCATCGACGGTCGCCAGGAATTACCCGAGGCGGAGCTTGAGCACTTCCAAGGCCACGGCGGCGCCAAACCGGTGCGCATCGGCAACGAGGCGTTTGACCAGATCCAGCTGGACATTTATGGCGAGCTGATGGACGCCGTGTACCTGGTCAACAAGTACGGCGAGGCCATCTCCCATGAAGGTTGGAAACACACCGTGGAGGTGGCTGATCAGGTGTGTGAAATCTGGAACACCAAAGATGTGGGCATCTGGGAAATGCGCGGCGAGCAGCATCATTTCCTGCACTCACGACTGATGTGCTGGGTGGCGCTGGACCGTGCCATCCGCCTGGCCTCCAAACGCTCTCTGCCCGCTCCGTTCGCGCGCTGGGACCAGACCCGACAAGCGATCTACGCCGACATCTGGAGCAACTTCTGGAACGAAGAACGCGGGCATTTCGTGCAGCATATCGGCAGCACCGCGCTCGACGGTTCGATGCTTCTGATGCCGCTGGTGAGATTTGTTGCCGCGACCGACCCACGCTGGCTATCAACCCTGGAAGCCATCCAGAAAAGCCTGGTGCGCGACGGCATGGTCTATCGCTACCGCAACGACGACAGCCAGATCGACGGCCTGCAAGGCACCGAAGGCGCGTTTGCGGCGTGCTCGTTCTGGTACGTCGAATGCCTGGCCCGTGCCGGGCAAGTGGAAAAGGCTCACCTGGAATTCGAGCAACTGCTGCGCTATGCCAACCCCTTGGGTTTGTACGCCGAAGAGTTCGACAACCAGGCCCGTCACCTGGGCAACACGCCCCAGGCCTTGAGTCATCTTGCGTTGATCAGCGCCGCAACATTCCTGGACCGTAAACTCAGCGGGGAGAAAACCACCTGGCAACCCTGAAGTGGCCTGTGCACAATGAGCGGCCACTCGACCACGGACAGGAACGCCATGCGCCAGGTACTGCTGATCATCGACGTGCAACCTTCCTTCAACCCGCCCACGTGGCTGGTGGACGGCATCAACGCCCTGCTGGGGCGCATGCCGTCAGTCGCCACCGTGGAGCGCCACGACGAGAGCGTCACGCCCTTCGCCCGGCAACTCGGCTGGCAACCGGCGCCAAACGACCAGAGCCTGGTGGCCGCCGATCGCATCTTTATCAAACACGGCTATGCGCCGACACCCGAGACCGTCGCCTACCTCAAAAGCCTCGCGCCACAACGCGTGCTGGTGTGTGGTATCCAGACCGACACCTGCGTGTTGGCGGCGGGGTTTGCGTTGTTTGATGCGGGGTTGCAGCCGACCTTGATCAGCGACCTGACGGTGGGGTCATCGCTGGATCGGTCGGGGCAATTGGGGGTGGATCTGTGGCGGCATCATTTCGGGCATGTGCTGAACAGCACCGAGCTGAGTCTAGACAAGTAACGCCACTGCGTTTATCTGCACACCCTTCCGTCATGCCTTTGGGCTAGAGTTTCAGCACCTGACAGGAGCCCCCGATGACGATCACTACCCCACTGCTGTACGTGCGCACGCCCATGCTCGATATCGCCTACGAAGCCCAAGGTCCTCTCGACGGTGAGCCGGTGATCCTGCTACACGGTTTTCCCTATGACCCGCGCGGTTATGACGCGATTGCGCCGGTACTGGCCGAGCGTGGCTACCGGGTACTGGTGCCGTACCTGCGCGGTTACGGCCCGACGCGGTTTATCAACGAGCAGGTGATGCGTTCCGGGCAGCAGGCCGCATTGGCCAAGGACCTACTGGACTTCATGGATGCGCTGGCGATCCCGCAGGCCACCCTCGCCGGCTATGACTGGGGTGGGCGAGCCGCGTGTATCGTCGCGGCGTTGTGGCCCGAGCGGGTGCGCGGTTTGGTGACCGGCGATGGCTACAACATCCAGGACATCGCCAAGTCACTGAAGCCCAGGGCGCCGGTGACGGAACATCGCTTGTGGTATCAGTTCTACTTTCACACCCAGCGCGGCGTGGACGGCTTGACCGCCAACCGTGGCGAACTGTGCAAGTTGCTGTGGTCGCTTTGGTCGCCCTCCTGGGCCGAGGGGCCGAGCCTGTATGACCAGACGGCGCCGTCGTTCGATAACCCGGATTTTGTCGAGGTGGTGATTCACTCCTATCGCCACCGCTTCATGTATGCGCCCGGCGACCCGGCGCTGGAAGCCATCGAGCAGGCGCTGGCGTTGCAGCCGCCGATCTCGGTGCCGAGCATTTCGCTGTGCGGCGCAGATGATGGGGTGGGGCCACCGCCTGAAGTGGATGATGATGTCGAGCATTTCAGCGGGTTTTACCGACGTCGGGTGCTGCCAGGGGTGGGCCACAATATTCCTCAGGAAGCGCCGCAGACTACCCTTGACGCGCTGTTGGAATTACTCGCATTTGACAATGGATGCAGGATTTCTTCGCAGTAGGTTCAGTGCTACATGCCCACCCTCTTCGGCGACACTTTGCTGTAAGTCATTGCACTACGCGCTCGAACCCATTTCGACGCACAGGTAAAGAAAAACCTACTTACGAAGTAAGCAACGCCCCAAAAAAAATAACAAATCATTATTTCGACACAAACAGAAAAATATACACAACCGTTTGAAACTTTAAACATGCGTACATATAAATACTTTAGAAATCACCTCAGCGCGCCACTCATTCACCATCAAAAACCCCCATCGCCATACAGCACAGACACTTCAGCCACCCCTGCGTAAAAAGAATGCTCCCCCCAGTACTTCCTAAACCTTGAAAAAACTTAAACAAAAGCCAACCCCAAAAAAAAGCAAAAGTTACAAAGTGTTAGCACAGGCTTGCTCGACACATAATTAACATTTTAACTATTTCTTACGCCAGCGCCGTGCACGGTAGCTGGCAATACCATCCAAAACAGGAAACACCGTTTCTTAAAAACAATGACCAAATAACTAAAAAAAGGTACATCCGATGCATAACATGTCAAGTAATACGTCCTCTATTATTCTGAACGAAATTCTGCGAATTCGTCGGCGAGATGAGCGGGCCTCCTCGCCCATCTCGCTGGACGAGGAAGCCGATCAAATCCACTCCATTCAGATTCCACGGATCCAACGATTCGTGGAAGCGGGTAGACCGATCGAATTGGTATTGCCTGCCTTTCCCGCCAAATCACCTAATCCGGATAAAGTGATCGGCCGACTTCCTGATCTGGCGGAAAGGATTTCCTTACAGTCTCTGGATAAGTTATGCACTGATATAAAATCCCACTACGCGCCAGGCGCGCGGCTGACCGTCTGCTCAGATGGGCGTGTCTTCAGCGATGTGATAGGTGTCGATGACGAAGATGTCAGTCGGTATCAATCTGCAATCGATCATATAATTGCGCAAAAACACGCCCATCATTTACGGCTCTATAATCTCGAAGATTGCACTCGACTCAATGCGTTAACAGATGACTTTGACCAGTTGCGTAGGCTATTGATCGAGGACTATGCGGAACCACTGACGACAGTTAAAAAAACGTTAATGAAAACGCCAGAGGGCGTTGAGTTGTATCGGGCAATCACCCGCTTCATGTTTGAAGACAACCTGATACCCGGCTATTCAGGATCACGAAGTGCCCTACAGAAGAAAGCCAAGCTGCTGTCCGTCGAGGTCATTCAACGCAGTTGGGCGTGGGGCGAGCTCTTGGCACAGGAGTTCCCCAACGCCATCAGATTATCCATCCATCCGCAGCCAGTTAGCAGCTTGAAGATAGGCATTCATATGATGCCGGCCCAGGACAGCTGGATTACGCCTTGGCATGGCGTAGCGGTAGGTATGGGAGATGACTTCAAGCTAATGAACCGCAAGGACGCACAACGCTGTGGAGCCCACCTGATCATGCAAGATGACCTGCGCAGCCACTATGCGATGGACTTATCCCAAACGACCTCCTTGCTGGCGGCTGCGGTATGACGGACACGAACCTGTCACACTTGATCACCACGGCGCGTCTGCCTGCCACACTCACTCCACCTGAATTCGGCGTGATGATCACACCACGGCATCCCGACGTCCATCTCGGGGAGCTATCGACTGCCTGGCTCCGCATGTTGGTACATAACCACCAGCTCGTCATACTTCGCGGTTTTGACAGTTTTGATACAGCAGAAAGCCTCACGCGATATTGCTCTACGTTCGGCGAGATCATGATGTGGCCTTTTGGCGCTGTATTGGAGCTGCAGAAGCAACTGGCACCGGACGACCATATTTTCTCCAACAGCTACGTACCACTGCATTGGGATGGCATGTATCTGGAGAGCGTACCCGAATTCCAGATATTTCATTGCGTGAGCGCCGACGATTGTCCCCACGGTGGGCGCACCACGTTCGCTTGCACGCCCGTTGCATTGCGCATCGCAACGCCCGAAACACGCAATTTATGGAGCCGGGCCCAAGGCACGTACCGACGAACGGTGGAGCTCTACAGCAACTGCGCCAGCGCACCTATCATCAATCGACATCCGCGGAGGGAATTCCCTGTACTGCGATATTGCGAACAACCGGTTGCGGGGGACACTGACTTCATAAATCCATCGCAATACAATTTCAGCGGGATCGACGACAGCGAGCACGCCGCATTACTCGATAGCCTTGGCGCCGCATTGCATGACCCGCGTGCCTACTACGCCCATCAGTGGCAAACCGGCGATGTCGTGCTCACCGACAACTTCAGCCTGCTCCACGGCAGAGAGAGCTTCACCAGCCAAAATGGTCGACATCTGCGCCGGGTTCATATCCACAGCGATCCGCCATTGCTCAACCCTCATATCCCATCTCAGGCCTGACGCCTGGTCCTGACGCCTGGTCCTAACCCAAGGAGGAGGTGTCAGGAACACCCATTATTTCTCTTTTTCAGCGGAGTACATTCCCATGTGTGGAATAACCGGTTGGGTTGACTTTGCCCACGACCTGAGACACGAAACAGCCACCATCGACGCGATGACAGATACTCTGAAACTGCGTGGCCCTGATGCACGCGGTGTTTGGATCGACAAGCACGTAGCCCTGGGTCACCGCAGGCTATCGATCATTGACCCAGAACGTGGTTTGCAACCGATGCACAGCCAGCAGACAGGCCCTGGCAATCTGTCCAGAGCCGTCATTTCCTATGCTGGCGAAACCTACAACTTCATCGAGCTGCGCGCTGAACTGATGCAGGCGGGCTATCGATTCGCGACGCATTGCGACACCGAAGTGGTCCTGCAGGCATACCTGCACTGGGGCGCTGACTTCGTGCATCGCCTTAACGGCATGTACTCAATTGCAATTTGGGACAGCGCGAATGATGAACTGATTCTGGTCAGGGACCGGCTTGGGGTAAAACCACTGTTTTACTATCCAACGGCCGACGGCGTTCTTTTCGGCTCGGAACCTAAGGCGCTCCTGGCCAACCCTAACGTCAAAGCACTCGCCACTCGTGAAAGCCTCTGCGACGCACTTTTATTTTTACGGACTCCGGGGCAAGTGCCCTTCAGCGGTATGAAAGAACTCAAGCCTGGCCACCTGCTGCGTGTGCGTCGTGGACAAATACGCGAAGAACGCTATTGGGCGCTCGAAGCAAAACCGCACACAGACGATCTTGAAACCACCATTGCCACCATCCGCGAGCTACTCGATGACATTGTGGCCCGACAAATGATTGCTGACGTTCCATTGTGTGCACTGCTATCGGGAGGGTTGGACTCTAGTACCGTCGCTGCACTCGCACAAAAGAAGCGTCTGGCCAATGGCGAGGATCCACTTTCGACGTTCTGCATCGACTTTGTGGGACACACTGAAAACTATCGGCCGAATCCCGTCCGGCCCTCCGCCGACGCGCCTTTCGCAGCCGAAGCCGCACGCCACATCGGCAGCCGGCACCACAACATCGTCCTGGATCGCGCAAGGTTACTTGACCCGAATCTGCGTGAAAAAGTCATGCGTGCCTGGGACTTGCCCTTCAATTTTGGCGACTTGGACATCTCACTGCATCAACTGTTTGCCAACGTGCGCCAACACGCCACCGTCGCGCTTTCCGGCGAGGCTGCCGATGAACTATTCGGAGGCTACCTGTGGATTTCTGACCCGCAGGCTCGGGCGGCGCAAACTTTTCCATGGCTAAAACTCGGGGCTCATCGCGGGCTGTCCCCCAAAGCGCTGTTTCATAAACAGTTTATCGATGACCTGAAACTGGACGAATATGAAGCCGAACTCTACCGCACAGCGTTGGCCGAGGTCCCCAGGCTCGACGGAGAGTCTGTGGAAGAGCGACGTACTCGCGAGTTGAACTACCTCACACTCACCCGATGGCTGCCGATGCTGCTCGACAAAAAAGATCGCATGGGGATGGCCAGCGGCCTTGAGGGGCGAGTCCCGTTCTGCGATCACCGCCTGGTGGAGTACGTATTCAACATCCCGTGGGCCATGAAGATCTTCAACGGCGAGAGCAAAGCGCTGTTGCGGGCAGCTGCCGCTGATCTGTTGCCTGACTCGATCCTGCGTAGAGGTAAATCAGCCTTTCCGTCGATTCAGGACCCGGGCTACGACCAAGGACTGATCGCCAGACTAAACGCCTCAATCCAGAACCACGACGGCTCACTGACGTCGTACATCGACCCTGTAGCACTGCAGCAACTAGGCGCGAAGAGTGACACCGGCAGTTTTTCCGATCTCGAGCGCATTCTGGTGGAGTCTGCCGAACGGCTTAGTCGTTGGATCGACACCTACGCTGTCGAGCTTGATATTCGAGAAAATCGCTCCCTGTAAGCCTGCGGAGTCACCGCCAGCACGCGCAGAAAACTGCGCCGCATGGTTTCTTCGCATTTAAAACCGCACTGCGAGGCGACTCTCTTGATCGGCGTGTCTTTGTCAACCAGTCGCCGCCGTGCGGTTTCCACTCGTATCAGCTCCACTGCCCTTGCTGGCGTCCGTCCGGTTTCAGCCCGGTAGTGACGCACAAAACTGCGCTCGCTCATCCCGGCCTGGGCCGCCAGTGTCGAGATATTCCAATTCAACGTCAGACGCTCGGCGATCCAGGCATGCAACTCAGCAAACCGACCACTGTCCTGTTGCAGAGACAGGGTGACGCTGAACTGGGATTGCCCTCCCGGGCGTTTCAGAAACACCACCAAGTGCCGTGCCACTTCCAGGGCGACGGCGGCACCCAGATCGTCTTCCACCAGCGCCAGGCACAAATCAATACCGGCGGTGACCCCCGCTGACGTCCACAGCGCCCCTTGCTGGATAAAAATCGGGTTAGCCTCCACCTGCAATTTCGGATACTTGAGCGCCAATTCCTCACAACGCGTCCAATGGGTAGCCACACGACAGCCATCGAGCAAGCCTGCGGCCGCCATCAAAAAAGCGCCCGTGCAGACCGACGCCGTCCGGCGTGAGTTGACACTCTTTTGTCGCACCCAATCCACCAGGTCAGCGTCCTCGGCAGCGCCATAAACCCCCCAACCACCGGCGATCACCAGGGTATCGCACGGGGCATCAATCACCGGCAAGGGCTCAGCCACCACTGCAAGGCCTGCCGAGGTCATGACCGTCGAGGTCTGAGCAGCGATCACGTTGACCGCGTACGGCAACGCAAGGCCCCGTTGTCGCGCCAGGTCATTGGCGGACGAGAACACTTGCAAGGGGCCGGTAACATCAAGTATCTGAGCGCCTGGAAAGGCGAGTATATGGATAATTTTTGTCATGTTGGCGTAATTCGTGGGCGTATTGGCGTGTAGGCCAAATCCTGAATCACTAGAGTGAAGCCGTCCACCCCTTTATCGGAGCGCTATCCATGACCTTGCAGATCGGCTTTGTATTGTTCCCCGGCATCCAGCAACTGGACCTCACCGGCCCTTATGACGTACTTGGTTCGCTGCCGGACGTGAAATTGCACTTGGTGTGGAAAGACCTGGAACCGGTCACCTCCAGCACCGGCCTGGTGTTCACACCGACCATGACCTACGCCGACTGCCCGCTGCTGGATGTGATCTGCGTGCCCGGCGGTTCTGGCGTGGGCGCGTTGATGGAAGACCCGCTCACCCTGGACTTCCTCAAGGCCCAGGCGCAGACCGCACGCTATGTAGCCTCGGTGTGCACCGGCTCGCTGGTACTCGGTGCGGCGGGTTTGTTGCGCGGGCGCAAGGCGACTACACACTGGGCCTACCACGACCTGCTCGCCCCGCTCGGTGCGATCCCGGTGCAAGAACGCGTAGTGCGCGACGGCAACCTGTTGACCGGTGGCGGCATTACGGCTGGCATCGACTTTGCCCTGACGTTGGCTGGCGAGTTGTACAGCGAAGCGGCGGCGCAGTTGGTGCAATTGCAGATTGAATACGCGCCGGCACCGCCGTTTGATTCCGGGCGTCCGGACACGGCGCCCAAGCATGTGTTGGAGGAAGCCAACAAGCGCACGGCTGAATCGCGCAGGGTGCGTGGGGAGATCGTTGCGCGGGCGGCGGCTCGGTTGGGGTGATTCGGCATAGCACCTGTGGATACTGCAAAAGCGATGTTTGGGTCTGGTTGGGGGACATATCCGTTATTTGGGTGATGGCGGCTATGGGTTCCGCCCTTACGGCGGGTCACTTTCGAAAAGCGCGAAAGTAACCAAAGCGCTCTTGCCCCAACACTCGGCACCTCGCCTAGGCTCGGTGTGCCCGTAATCCGACAGTGATTTGGGGGGGCGCCTCAGATCAAAATCAAAAGCAAGAGCACAGCGGCCTGACAGCCGGCTTGAGTGGTGTAGAGCAAAAGCAAACGCCAACGCGGTTCATTGTAGGAGCCGGCTTGCCGGCGATGGTCTTCAACGATGACGCGGGGAACCAGACAAAACGCGGCGATCTCACGTTTTTCGCCGGCAAGAACTAGGCGTCCCCCCAGCTCCTACAGAAAACGAAAAGCGTATCTACGATGCGAAGCGAGTCGCTCGTGATCTTGATTTTGATCTGAGGCGCCCCGTTAAACACGCTGGCTGAACGCAGGCTT
>NZ_CP022960.1:3521875-3553669 GCF_002269425.1 Pseudomonas sp. NS1(2017) | reverse complement strand
TTTCAAAAGTGACCCGCCGTAAGGGCGGAACCCTAAGCAGCCGTTACCCAAATAACGGATATGTACTCAGGATGGCCGAGACATCACCGCCAAACGCACCGCCAGCACCGTCAGCACCGTCGCCAACCCCCACTTCTGCAGCCAGGCACCTTTCGAGCGCCTGGCAAAAAACCGACTGAGCACTCCACCAAACACCCCCAGCAGCACATGAAACACCGCTGCAATCAAAGTCAGCACGCCCCCCAGCACCATCAACTGCACCGCAATAGACCCTACTTCTGGTCGCACAAACTGCGGCAAGAACACCAGAAAAAACAACAACGCCTTGGGATTAAGCAAACTGTTGAGCATCGCTTGCAGAAACACCCGCCCCAAGGGCACGCGACTGACATGCACCGCGTCGCCTCCAGCATTTTTCTGCAACGTCTTGAACACCAACCACAACAGGTAAACCACCCCGGCATACCGGATCAGGTCAAAGGATGGCGGCCAACTGGCAACCAACGCCGTCACCCCGGTGGCGGTCAAGGCGGTCAGCAACAGATCCGCCACACCAATGCCCAGAGCCGACGCCATTCCACCGCGCCAGCCGTGGGTCACGCCATGACTGATCACAAAGGCCATGTTCGGCCCCGGTGATAACAGCAACAACAGCACCGCACCGGAAAATACCGCCAGGGTCGCAAGGTCGATCATGCTCAAAGCCATCCACCGGAAAAAGCCTGCAGATTAGTCGGTGTCCTTGGAGCGGACAAAAAATTGTGCTGGATACAATGTTCTGCGGTAACTGCGAATGGCCAGGCGACTACAACACTGTCGGCACTGCCGCGCGAGGCAACTTCTACGGTAAATCGCATCATTTCATAGTTACTGTTCCAGACAACTTCCCTTCAGGCGAAAGCCCCGCAGGCAGGGCACTGAGTGCGCCCTGCCAACCCCTGTCTGTCCCCCTTTCCCACCTCGTCTCGAAAAAGGTTTTTCCTTTAAGCAGGAAAAATCTCACATTTGTTCCTACACTCAAAAACACACCTGATAACCGAGTGTTCAGACAAGGAACGTCAAGAAAATGCCAAAAAAAAGACTCATTAACCGGTCTAGCATGCAGCCTCCGCACCATCGTCAAATCATTGACTAAGTACAGTAAGGGAACACTCCTTTAGTCACTACCCCCGCAAAATCCCTTCAAATGGATAGCTGCATTTGGATTGGAAAGTTGCGTATTACCCAGAGTAGCCCGTTTGACCTGCGCTCTAAAGCAACCTGCTGCTTTATTGAGCGAACAATCAAACAGCGAAGCCTGGAGTGCAATGAGGGATGTTTTTATGCGAGAGAAGTCGTCCGTCGACAGTTTGTTTTTAACGCGCGCCGGTTTTGTTGAGTTCTTTGTAGTTTTCGTCAAGTTGATCCATGGCCTCACGGCCATTTTGCCCCCACTGGTCCTGGTACTCTTCCTGGACCCGATGAACCCTGAGCTGCGCGCCCACTTCCTGGGCCTGCTGGTTTTTTTCGCGGTCCTGACCATCATTCTGTTCCAGGCGCTGGGTATCTATTCCGAAGAATTGTTCAGCAACCGGCTGCGCCTGAGAACCAAGATCAAGGCCTGGACGGCGGCTTTTTGCTTCCTGCTGTTCATGTACCAGATCCTGCAGTTCTTCCCGCAATTGACCCCGCGCAATCTGGTGACGTGGTACATCGTCAGCCTGGGGCTGTTTTGCCTTGAGCGCCTGGTCATGCTGCGTCTGTATCGCCGACTGATGCGCGCGGGCAAATACCTGCAACGCACGGTGATCCTGGGTTTTACCGACACCGCCGTGCACGTCGCCGATCACCTGCAGCGCAACGGGGATATCCGTTCGGGGCTGATCGGTTTCATCGACGACCGCACCGAGCGCATTCCCAAGGAGCTGAGCAACCTGCCCCTGCTGGGTAATACCCGCGACCTGGAAAAGCTGATCCGCGCCGAGCAGGTCAACCAAGTGATGATCTGCCTGCCCTGGGCCGCCGAACAACGCATCCACGGTTTGGTCAACCGCCTGCGGCAGTTGTCGGTGAACGTGATGCTGGTGCCGGACATGGCCGCCCTGCGCTACGGCCACAGCAAGATCACCGATGTGGGCGGCATCCTGATGTTCAACACCTCGCAATTGCCGTTGCGCGGCTGGTCGCCGGTGATCAAGCGCTGTGAGGATTTGCTGCTGGCCAGCCTCGCGCTGGTCTGCCTGTCGCCAGTGATGCTGGCAACGGCGATTGCGATCAAGCTCGACTCCAAAGGCCCGGTGCTGTTTCGCCAGAACCGCTACGGCTACAACGACAATGAAATCCGCGTGTTCAAGTTCCGTTCGATGTTCACCGATCAGAGCGACTTCACCGCCGAACGCCAAACCACCCGCGAAGACCCGCGCATCACCCGCGTGGGCCGCATCATCCGCAAGACCAGCATCGACGAGCTGCCGCAACTGTTCAACGTGCTGCTGGGCAACATGTCCATGGTCGGCCCGCGCCCGCATGCCACGGCAACCAAAGCGGCGGGCGTTCCCTTCGAAGTGGCGGTGAGCGAATACAGCTCACGGCACCGCGTGAAGCCGGGCATCACCGGCTGGGCGCAGATCAACGGTTACCGGGGCGAGACCGACACCCTGTTCAAGATCCAGAAACGGGTCGAGTACGACCTGGAGTACATCTCCAAGTGGTCGGTGTGGTTTGACTTGTACATCGTCTTCATGACGGTCCCGGCCGTCCTTTCCACCAAGGAAGTCTATTGATGAACACACTCAACGGATTAATTCCCTGCATCATTTCCGGTGGTTCGGGCACGCGGCTGTGGCCGGTGTCTCGGCAGAACATGCCCAAGCCGTTCATGCGCATGCGCGACGGCCAGAGCCTGCTGCAGAAAACCTTCCAGCGCGCCGCCAAATTGCCCGGCGTGGAAAGCGTGTTGACGGTGACCAACCGCGACCTGCTGTTCCGCACCCTGGATGACTATCGCCTGGTCAACAAGGCCCACCTGCCCCTGGACCTGCTGCTGGAGCCGTTCGGCCGCAACACGGCAGCGGCGATCGCCGTGGCAGCGTTGCACGTGCAGGAACACTTCGGCGGTGATGCGCAGTTGCTGGTGATGCCCGCCGACCATTTGATCCTCGATGAAGTGGCGTTCGCCGAAGCCGTGACCCGGGCCCGCGACCTGGCCGAAGCCGGCTACCTGGTGACCTTCGGCATCCAGCCGGATCACCCGGAAACCGGCTTCGGCTACATCGAACAAGGCGAGCCATTAAGCACAGGCCATCGGGTCAAACGCTTCGTCGAAAAACCCGACCTGGCCACCGCCCAAGCCTACCTCGACGGCGGCAAACACCTGTGGAACGGCGGCATGTTCTGCTTCAAGGCCAGCACCCTGGTGGACGAACTCGCCACCCACGCGCCTGACGTTCTGGAAGGTGCGCGCGCCGCCCTCGACCACAGCCAGAGCCTGCAAAACAAGACCTCGCGCCAGCGCGAACTGGACTCGGACGCCTTCGGCCGTGCGCCGGATGTTTCCATCGACGTGGCGCTGATGGAGAAGTCCAAGCAAGTCGCCGTGGTGCCCTGCGACATCGGCTGGAGCGACATTGGTTCCTGGGAAGCCCTGCGCCAGCTCACCCCGAGCGACGCCCATGGCAACCAAGTCAATGGCGAAGCGATTCTGCATGACGTGCACAACTGCTACATCGACTCGCCCAAGCGCGTCCTCGGTGCCGTGGGCGTGCGCGACCTGATCATCGTCGACACCCCGGACGCCCTGCTGATCGCCGACGCCCACCGCAGCCAGGATGTGCGCTACATCGTCGCCGAGCTCAAGCGCCAGAACCATCCGGCGTACAGCCTGCACCGCACCGTCACGCGGCCGTGGGGTACCTACACCGTGCTGGAAGAAAGCAGCCGCTTCAAGATCAAGCGCATCGTGGTCAAGCCCCAGGCGTCGCTGTCGTTGCAGATGCACCACCACCGTAGCGAGCACTGGGTGGTGGTCAGCGGCGCCGCGCAAATCACCAACGGCGAGCGTGAATTCCTGATCAACGCCAACGAGTCCACCTACATTCCTGCCGGGCACAAACACCGTCTGACCAACCCCGGCATCATCGACCTAGTGATGATCGAGGTGCAGAGCGGCGAGTACCTGGGCGAGGACGACATCGTGCGCTTCGACGACATCTACGGGCGCGCCCCGGCAGAAGTGAAAAAATAGTATGCGCACGTCACTGATCATCCCGACCCGTAACGCTTCCAGCTACCTGGCGCGCCTGTTGCCGGCACTGAAGATGCAGACTCTGCAACCTGACGAGATGCTGGTGGTGGACAGCGCCTCCAGTGATGACACCGTGGCGCGCTTTCGCGAATTCGGCGCACGGGTCGAGGTGATCGACGCGCGCGACTTCAACCACGGCGGCACGCGGCGCTGGGCCAGCGAACAAGTGGCCGGCGATGCGCTGATCGTGATGACCCAGGATGCGATCCCCGCCACTCCCGAAACCTTCGCCAACCTGCTCGCCGAATTGCAGCAGGACCCGCTCAACGGCGTGGCTTACGGCCGCCAGTTGCCGCATCCGGATGCGGGTGTGCTGGGTGCGCAATCGCGGCACTTCAACTACCCCGAGCAGAGCCGTAGCAAGAGCCTGGCCGATGCGCCGGAGCTGGGCATCAAGACCTGCTTCAGTTCCGACTCGTTTTCCGTTTACCGACGCAGCGTGTTGCAAGCGGTGGGCGGTTTTCCAGAGGATGTGATCGGCAGCGAAGACGCCTATGTGGCGGCGCGCATGCTGCTCGAAGGCTACAAGGTGCGCTACGCCGCCACGGCGCTGGTGCATCACTCCCACGATTACAAACTCATGGATGAGTTTCACCGCTACTTCGATATCGGCGTGTTTTACGGTCGCGAGCCCTGGATCAAACAGGCCTTTGGCGATGCGGGTGGCGAAGGCAAGCGCTATGTGCTGGCCGAACTCGCGGCCTTGCGCAAAGCCGGGGCCTTGCACCGCGCCCCCGAAGTGCTGGTGCGCAGTGCGTTCAAACTGCTCGGCTACCGGCTGGGCCATCTGGAGCGTCGCCTCCCCCTCGCCCTCAAGCGGCGCATCAGCATGTTTCCCGGTTATTGGAGGTGAGCATCATGACCCACAGGAAATCCCCCTTGATGAAACGAACCCTGCTCGTCGTGGCCATGATGGCCCTGGCCGCCTGCAACACGCCGGCACGCATCGTCCCACCCGACGGCAAGACCGTCGAGGAAGGCAAACGCGCTCTCGACCAGTTGGCCCAACTGCCACCGGCGGTGGAGCGCATCCGCATCGGCGACCAACTGCGCATCGTGCGCGATGCCGGCGAGATGCCAACACTGTCGGCGTTCAACGTCAGCACCATTTATGAACTGACGCTGTACACGGTGCAGACCGACGGCAAGATCAACTACCCGTTCCTGGGGCCGGTGCAGGTCGCGGGTCGCCCACCTTCGGAGCTGGCCAAGGAGTTGACCAGCAAGCTCGCGCCCATCTACCGCGAACCGCGCGTGACGGTGAACATCAACCAGGCGCCGGGCAGTTCGATCATCGTCGGCGGCGCGGTGAACAACCCGACGGCGGTGCAGCTCGGCACGGCCAACACCCTGGAACAAGCCATCATCGGTGCCGGCGGCGTCAGCCCGGCGGGTAATGCAAGCATGGTCGCCCTGCTGCGCGAAGACGCCCAGGGCGCGTATCGGGCGTACTTCCTGGACTTCAGCCAGTTACTCAAGACCGGCCCCAACGGCCGCAAACCCGTGCATCTGCAACGCGGCGATGTGGTGTTCGTGCCCAAATCCAACGTGGGCGAGCGCATCCAAGGGGTGGATACCTACATGAACCAACTGATCCCGTTCACCAAGTCCATTGGGGTGGGCTACAACTACACCCGAACCAGCGGCGGCAATAACTAAAGGAGCGACATCCCATGATCGAGATCCGTTCTTTTCGTGATCTTCTGCGCTTGTTCTTCATCTTCCGGCACGAGTTCAAACTGGCGGCGATTGCCGCGCTGGTGATCATCCTGCTGGGGGCGTTCCTGCTGCCGGCCAAGTACGAATCCACCGCGCGACTGTTGGTGAAACCAGGGCGTGATTCGACCTTGCCCATCGAGATCAGCAACCGCCAGGCGCTGGTGATGCCCAGCACCCAGCGTGATCCGATTGTCGACGAGGAGCGCCTGCTCACCGGCCGGCCCATCGTGCGTGCGGTGGCCGAGCATTACCTGGAAGTGATCGAAAACGCGCCGCCGCCGGAGGGCTTCTGGAAGCGCACCAAGTACTACGTCAAGAGCGGCGTGGGGGCGGTGTTCGACGGCGTGCGCGTGGTCATGGAAACCGTCGGCATCGTCGAAAAAACCACGGCGGTCGAACGCCTGGCCGCCGGACTGGAGAAGAACTTCGAGGTGAGCCACGCCGCTGGTTCCACGGTGATGGACATCACGTTCAAGTGGAGCGACCCGGAAATCGCCCAGGCGGTGGTCAAGGATTGGGTCGAAACCTACATCAACGAGCGCACCGAGGCCCTGGGCCGCAAGAGCCTGTATGCCTTCTATGAAGGCCAGGTGGCCAACAGCGCGACCGAGATCAAGAGCTATAAGGAGCAGATACTCACCCACTTGAACCAGATCGGCGCGGCGAGCATCACCGACCGCCTGGAAGACTTGTCCGAACGCATCAACGTACTGCGTGGCGAGACCTTCAATACTACGCGGCTGATCGCGTCCTCCGACAGTGCCATTGCGAGCACGCGCACACAGCTCAAGGGCCAGCCCAAGGAAGTCACCACGGTGCGCCAGATCGCACTGAACCCGCAGCAGCAGGATTTGCGTCGCCTGCTCAACCAGAAGCTGCTGGAGAAGGCCGACATGATGCGTACCTACACCGACAATGCGCCGCCGGTCAAAGCCCTGGACGCATCGATTCGGGCCATGCAGGTACAGGTCAACAGCGAGAGCAACACGGTGCAAGCCTCGGAAAACCGTGCGCCAAACACCCTGGAAATCCACTTGCAGCGCGTGTTGCTGGATGAAACCAGCAACAACCTGGCGCTGCGCACCCAACTGGTTCAACAGCAAAAACAACTGGTGAACCTGGAAGCCCAACGCAAGGAGGCCCTGGAGATTGAACCGGAGCTGGCCCGCCTCTCCCGCGAGCTGAACACCACCGAGCGCAACTACGCGCTGTACGTGGATAACCTGGAAAAATCGCGCATCGACCGTGAGCTGGATAACAGCCAGATCAGCAACATCGCCGTGATCGAAGAAGCCACCCTGAACCCGGGCCGCATCTTCCCGAAAACCCTGGTGATGCTGGTGTTGGCGATCCCGTTTGCCATCGTGGTCGGCCTGCTGGTGATCTACCTGTGCTACCTGCTCGATCAGCGCATTCACGACGGCGGCCTGGTGGAACGCAAGTTCGGCCTGCCCCTGTGGACCACCCTGCCGGAGCTGGACACCTCCACCGCGCAAAGTACCAACGCGTTCAATGCGAGCATCTACCGCTTGTACAGCCTGCTGCAGCCCGACCGCATTGCCGAGCAAGGCCTGACCCTGGGCCTGACTTCGGCGCGCCATGGCGAAGGAGTGACCTTCGTGGTGGAGCAACTGCGCCAATTGCTGCATGAGAACGGCATCAATGTGCGGGTCGGTGGGCTGGAAGCCGTCGCACCGGGTGAAGTGGTGCTGCTCGACGCCTCGGCCCTGCTGGACAACCGCGAGGCGTTCATCAACCTGCGCCGCGCCGACCTGATCGGCCTGGTGGTGGAAGCGCGCAAAAGTACCGTGCCGGTGGTGGAACATGCGCTGTCGATCCTCAACACCGCGTTTGGCAAGGTGGACGGCATCATCATCAACCGTCGCAAGTTCGAAGTGCCGGGCAAAGTGCTGCACACCATCGGCAAGTACCGGGGAGCGTTCTGATGCGTATCGCCCTGCTCGCGCCCTTGCCACCGGAAAAGAACGGGATCGCCGACTATGCGAACCATTTCCGCACGGCACTGGAAAAACTCGGCGTGACGGTGCTGACACCGTTGGCCGGGGTGGCGGGCAATTCCGAGGCGATCCAGCAGGCCATCGCGGCGTTCGACTGGCAGTCCGTCGACTTGGTGCACGCCGAGTTGGGCGGCGGGCGGCTGGGGGAATTCCTGGCCTTGCGTGAACTGCGCAAGGCTTACCCGCAGTTGCCGCTGACGGCGACCGTGCATGACCCGGAGCGCATCGTGTGGCGGCGTGAACACCTGCCCTTTCCCTTGAACCTGTTGGAGCGCCTACCCAGCCCGTTGCCCCAGGCGGCGGTGGTGCTGGCCGACCCGCTGACCCTGCGCGAAGAACGCCAGGTCGCCAAAGGGCTGACCCGGCTGGTGACCCTCACCCGCCTGGGCGCCGACTGCTTGACCGAGCGCATGCAACTGCCGGCGGGCAAAGTCGCGGTGATCAACCACGCCAACCTGGCGATTGCACCGGCGCCTCTCCCGTCGCTGGACACCCTGCGGCTGCTGTATTTCGGCTTTATCTACCGTGGCAAAGGCATCGAGGACCTGGTGCAAGCCTTGGCGGATGTCTTCAAGCAAGCCCCCGAATTGCGCGACCGCGTGCGCTTGACCCTGGCCGGCGGCACGGCCGCCGAAATGGCGTTTGGCGCGGGCGGCAACTACCTGGAACAGCTGAACGCGCAGATCGCGGCATTGGGCCTGACCGACGCCATCGACTGGCGCCTGAACCTGCCGGCCGATGAGATCGCCCAGACCATCCAGGCCCACCATGTGATGGTGCTGCCCTACCGCGAATCGAAAAAACTCGGCTTGCTGGGGCGCCAGCGCGGCACCAGTGGTGCGTTGTCCTGGGCCACCGCCTGTGGGCGCGGCGCGATCACTTCCGATGCGCGCGCGTTCGCCGAGGAAGTCGCCAGCGGCAACGGCGCGATCTATCCCGAAGGCGACGTGGCCGCGTTGGGCGAACAACTGCTGCGCCTGGCGCGCACGCCACTGCTGGCGCGGGATTGGGCTGAGCGCGCCGGGGAAATCGGTCGCGAACGCCTATGGCCGTTGACCGCGCAGAAATTCAAACAGCTCTTCGAGCAGGCCATCAGCGGAGGCCCTTATGGCGCGTAAACGCACCTACCTCGCCACCTTTGCATTGGTGGCCGCACTGGGCTTGACCGCATTCTTGTGGGGACGCCAAGCGGACGCCGAAAGCCATGTGCTCAAGGGCAGCAAGGAGGTGGTGTGGAAGGATTTCCTGGGGGTGAATGCGCAGTTCCTGTGGTTCAGCCCCGAGCGTTACCAGAAGCAGATCGACCGCCTCAAGGCGCTGGGCCTGGAGTGGGTGCGCCTGGATTTGCACTGGGATCAACTGGAAACCGCGCAGAACCAATACAAGCTCGCCACCCTCGATGAACTGGTGGGCAAGCTGCAACAGAACCAGATCAAGTCAGTGTTTTACCTGGTGGGGTCGGCACGCTTTATCACCAGCGCGCCACCGCTGTCGCTGTACCCGGACCAGTACCCGCCAAAAGATCCCAATGTGTTCGCCAACCGCATGGCGCTGCTCTCCCAGCGCTACCCCAGCGTCGAGGCCTGGCAAGTCTGGAACGAACCGAACCTGATCGGCTTCTGGCGCCCGGTAGCGGACCCTGCCGGCTACGCGAACCTGTTGACCGTCACCACCAACGCCTTGCGTGCCGTGAACCCGAACAAACCAGTGGTCGCCGCCGGCATGGCGTTCTTCAGTGAAATGCCCAACGGCCAGACCATGTTCGACGCCTTGGGCGCGCTGGGCGTGGTCAGTCTGAACACGATCATCTCCTACCACCCCTACACCCAATTGCCCGAAGGCAACGACCCGGCCAACCTGGATTTCATCGCCAAGACCACCCAGCTCAACCAGGCCCTGCGCAACGGCGGCGTGCAAACCTTGTGGAGCACCGAGTGGGGCTGGTCGACCTACAAGGGGCCCAAAGACGCCCAGGACATCATCACGCCACAAGCACAGGCCGACTACGTGGTGCGCCGCCTGGCGCTGATGAGCGCGATGGATTACGACAAGATTTTCCTGTTCACCTTGAGCGACCTCGACCAGCGCGCCAGCGTGCGTGACCGTTCGTACGGCTTGCTGGACATCGACACCAACCCCAAGCCGGTCTACACCGCGCTGAAGAACTTCCTCGATGTCAGCGGGCCGAAGCTCACGCCGGGCGATCCACCGGCTGCCGACGCGTTGCCCGACGGCCTGTTCAGCATCGGCTGGACCCGTTCCGACGGGCGCAAGCTGTGGTTCTTCTGGTCGGCCCAGGGCGGCAACGCGCACTTGCCGGGCTTGGCCAGCGCCACCCTGTACGACCCGCTGCGCGGCACACAAACCCCGGTGAGCGGCGCCAACGGCCTGACCGTTCCGGTCAAGTCGAACCTGCAAATTCTGTTATGGGAGTGAGGCCTGCCATGCGCATTTTATGGATCCTGCCCTACTCGCCCTGGCCCGCCACCAGCGGTGGCAAGACACGCCAGTTCCACCTGCTGCGCAGCCTGGCCGCGCGGGGGCATCGGATCACCTTGCTGCTGCATGACAAACACCCGGTGTCACTCACCGACCGTCAGGTGCTGGAGGCGTTTCTCGAACAACTGATCATCCTGCCGCGTCGTCCTCTGCGCAGCGTAAAGACCCTGATCGCCGGATTGTTCGCGCCCTACCCGCTGCTGGCCAGCGTGAATGGCTTGTCGGGGGCGTTGCAGGACACGTTCAACCAACTGCTCAACGAACACTGGGATGTGGTGCAGATCGAGCACACGTACACCTTTCAACCTTATGAAGATGCGCTGACGCGTAAATCCCAGCCGTTCGTGCTGACCGAACACAATGTCGAATCCGCGCTCGGCGCGGCCACGTATGACCGCCTGCCAGGCTGGTCGCTGCCGTTCATTCGCTACGATCAATGGCGCTATACCCGCTGGGAACGGCGTGTGATGCGCCAGGCCACGCAGGTCGTGGCGGTGACCGACAGCGATGCCCAGACCCTGGAAAAAATCGCCGGCAAAGCGGTGTCGGTGGTGGTCAATGGCGTGGATTGCGATCACTTCGCAGCGGCACGTCCCGACCCCTCGACCCGCCGCGTGCTGTTCCTCGGCAACTACGAGTACGCGCCCAACGTGGACGCCATCGAGTGGGCCCTGGATGAAATCCTGCCCAAAGTCTGGGCGCGTTGCCCGGACGCGCGCATGAGTGTGTGCGGCTTTGGCATGCCCGACAGTTGGCGTGAGCGTTGGCCGGACCCGCGCATTGAGTGGCAGGGTTTTGTGCCCAACCTGCTGAAATTGCAGTCGAGTTGTTCGGTGTTTCTGGCACCGTTGCGCCATGGCGGTGGCTCCAAGCTCAAGGTGCTGGAAGCCTTGGCCGCCGGCTTGCCGTTGGCGAGTACCGAGCAAGGCGTGTCGGGGTTGGACCTGGTGGAAGGCCTGGACTACCTCGGCGGGCAGACCGCCGTGAGCCTGGCCGACGCCGTGGTGCGCCTGCTGCAATTTCCCGACGCCGCCGCGCCCATGGGCGAAGCTGGCCGTGCTTATGTGCGACGCGCCCATGACTGGAGCGTCGCCGCCAGCCAGCTGGAAAAGGTGTACGCCAGCCTTTCGCCCGTGAATCAAAAGGAGCCCGCATGCGTGTAGGCCTGGATTACCGCACCGTCGGCACCTCGCCGCAATCGGGTATCAGCCGCCAGGTGTATGCGCTGGAAAGCGCCCTGCACGGTCTGCCAGGCATCGAGCTTGAGCGGTTTACCGTGGCGCCCCTGGGCGATGAAACCCGCTTGCACGCCCATTGCCCGGCCTGGGGCTGCGCCAAGACCGCGATGCACCAGCCGCAGAATCGCCTACGGTTCGAGGCCGGTTTTCTGCCGCGTGCGTTGCGTGAACAGCAGATCGATTTGTACATCAGCACCTTCAATATGGGCCTGCCATTGCCGCCCAAGCCGAAGGGACTTCGCACGGTGGTGCTGTTGCATGACCTGTTTCAAATCACGCTGAACAACTACCACGCCAACCGTCTGAAGGCGCTGATCTACAAGACCAGCGATCGCCTGTCGATTGCCTACGCGGTGCACAGCGCAGACCGGGTGTGGACGCCGTCGCAATACAGTGCCGATGAGACTGCACGGTTGTTTCCCAAGGCTGCCGGCAAGATTCGCGTACTGCCCAACCAGGTCGATGGCTTTGCCGACCTGGCGGCGGACCTCAGCGCTCGCCAATTGCCCGAGCACTTTTGGTTGCTGGTGGGCACGCGTGAGTTGCGCAAGAACGTGCCGTTCCTGGTCGACGCCTGGCAGCAGGCGCGACAGCAATCCCCTGCCGTGCCGGAGTTGGTGCTGGTGGGCAGCCTTGAACATTTGCCCGAGGCGCAGCGCACCCTGCCGGGGATTCGTGCGCTCAGCGGTGTGTCGGATGCCGAGTTGCACGCGCTGTACCGCCAGGCCTCGCGCCTGTGGCAGCCGTCCTATGCCGAAGGTTTCGGCCTGCCGGTGATCGAAGCCTTGAGCGTCGGCACCCCGGTGGCGGTGGCCAGCGGCACTTCGCTGGATGAAATCACGCCGCCCTCGGCGCCGCGTTTTTCGCCCACCGACGGCCCGGCGTTGACGCAACTGATGCTCAGCCTCAACGAGCGCGGCGAAGAAGAATCACCCGAGCAAAACCGGGAATGGGCGCAGCGTTTCAACCAACACGCCTACCGCCGACGCCTAGCCGAATTGATCGAGGAACTGAAGTGAGAATGACCCTGCCCAGCCTCGTCGCCATCCTCTTCGGCCTGTTGTTTGGCGCCGTAGCCCTGCTGTTGTCGCCGGCCAAGGCGTTCCTCGCCGTGATCGGCCTGGCCGGGGCGGTGACCATCCTGCGCTTTCCATTCTGGGGCCTGTTGCTGTTCGCGCTGGTCGCTACGTTCATGCCGTATTCCACGGTCAACCTGGGGATTCGCAGTACTGTCAGCGAAGCCATCCTGGCGATGACCTGGGGCGCCGTGCTGTGGAACAGCTTCCTGGTACGCCTGCCGGATACGCCGAGCCTCACCCGGCGCCCTACCGACCAGATGCTGTTGTGGCTGATGCTGTTCAGCGTGTTTCCCTTCATTGTCGGCCAGGTCACCATCCACGCCGACAGCAGCGGCGTGGCCAACTGGCTACGTTGGTTGCTGAACTTGTCGGGGGTGTTCCTCTGCGCCAAGCTGCTGGTGGACCACAAGCACCGCGAATCCCTGGTGATCGCCCTGCTGTTGGGCAGCCTGGCCATGCTGGTGCTGTCGATTGCGGTGTTCGTGCGCACGCGCTCCGGAGCCGGCATTGCGCCGGTGCTGGCACTGTTCAACTACGGCAACTTCGACATGCTCAAATTCGGCCTGGAAGCCATGTCTTCGCGCATGGGCTCGCCGTGGATGCACCCGAATGCCATCGGCGGGATCATGGCGCTGTTGCTGCCCCTGGCCTTCTGTTTCGGCATGACCGAGCAAGGCTGGAAACGTGCTCTGGGCCTGGGCGTGGCGTGCCTGGGCGCGGCGGCCTTGTTGTTGGCGAGTAGCCGTGGCGCGATGGTCAGCCTGGCGCTGGTGCTGCTGTGGATGGCCACGCGCCGGGTGCCGTATACCGGGCGTCTGCTGATGATCGGCGCGGCGCTGACCGTCGTGTTGGTGATGGCCTATCCACCGTTGCAGGAACGCCTGGCGACGATCTTTTCTTCGAGCAACGCCAGCACCGAAGTGCGTTTCGACGAGTACCGCATGTTCCCGCAGGCGGTGGCGTCGTACCCGTTTGGCATCGGCTTCAAGGTCGATCCACCGGTGCCCGACACCCACCTGCTGGGCATCTCCAACCTGTGGCTGAACTACGTCTACAAAACCGGCATCATCGGCATGCTGTTCTTTATCGCAGTGACCGTGCGCTGGTGGCGTGAAGCGCGCCCGGAAAACGGCCCGATCCGCCTGACCAAGGACAATGCGCTGTGGCTGGGCACCACGGCCGGGATTCTCTCAGCGCTGGTCAGCGGCCTGTTCGACCACTACTTCAGCTTTGCGGTGGTGATGGTCGCGCTGTTCTGGTTGATGGTCGGCATCAACGTGCTGGAAGCACGCCGGCTGTTTCCGGCACGCCTGCCGCAGGTGAAACCGGTGGTCTTTCGCAAACCCGTGCTTGATGGCGCCAAGCCCTGATGCTGGGCTCCGCGGTCTGGCTGACGCTCGCGACACTGCTGGGCCTGTGCCTGGGTTTTGCCCGCGAATGGCTGCTGGTGGCGGCCTGGGGCGCGGGCGAGCGCAGTGATGCGTTCCTGATCGCGCTGTTTTTGCCGGAAGCGCTGCGCATGTCACTGGCCGGCGGCGTGCTGAGTGCCGCGGCGCTGCCGCTGTACCTGGCGCGCAAGGACGACGAACGCCTGGGCTGGCTGGCCGTGTTGTTCCCGGCGCTGCTGCTGATCGCGCTGGTCACCAGCCTGCTGCTGACGCTGTTGGCGCCGTGGCTGGTGCAACTGCTCGGACCGGGCTTGGCGGCGAGCGCCACGGCGCTCGCCAGCAGCAACTTGCAGATCGTCGCCTGGTGCGTGCCGGGGTTGATGCTGCACGCGCTGTTCAGCATCCCGTTGCAGGCCAGCGAACGCTTTGTGCTGGCCGGCCTGGGTTCGTTGTTGTTCAACCTGCCGCCGGTGACCTACCTCGCCCTCGCTGGCACCGCCACCCAACCGCACTCGCTGGCCCTGGCCTGCCTGGTCGGCAGCCTGTTGATGCCGTTGGCGTTGCTGCCCTCGATGTGGCGCCAGGGCTGGCGGCCGTGGCGCTGGCAATTGTCGCTCGCGCCCCTGCGGGAATTGGGCCAGCGCATCGGTCCATTGTTACTGAGCAACGGCGCCAGCCAGGGCCTGGCGCTGATCGAACGGTTGGTGGCATCGCTGCTGGGTGAAGGCGCAGTGACCTGGGTCAACCTGGCACGCAAGCTGATGAACCTGCCGCTGATTGCGCTGATGAGCCTCAACCAGGTGCTGCTGGGCATGATGAGCCGCCGTCAGGGCGATGAGCGCCTGGCCCTGCTTAAACGTGGCCTGGAAACCGCCAGCGTATTGACCCTGCCCGCCGGTGTCGGCCTGGTGGCGGCGGCCCCGAGCCTGGTGGCGTTGCTGCTGCCCAAGCAATCGCTGGACTCGCCGTTGCCGCTGCTGTTGGCCTGGTTTGCCGTTCCGCTGGTATTCGGCGCCTGGAATGCTTTGCTCGCGCGCTATGCCTACGCGGCCGGGGACACGCGCCAGCCACTGCGCTGCGAATTGCTCGGCAGCCTGGTCAACGTATTGCTGCTCGGCGTGCTGCCGTTTGTGTTCGGCCTGGCGGGGATTCCGTTGGCGGCGCTGGCCGGGGTGGTCTGCACCGCGCTGCTGCTGATGCAACGCCAGGCCTTGCTCGGCGCCCTGCCCTGGGCGCGGAACTGGCTGCTCAGCGCCGTGCTGATGGGCGTCGCGGCGTTGGCGCTGTTTCGGATTGAAGGCGTGTGGCTGCAACTGGGGCTGAGCACCCTGGCCGGCGCCGTGGTCTTGCTGGGCATGGGGCTGTGGCTGAAGCCGTGGCGCAAGGCATGAGGCTTTCTGTAGGAGCGGGCTTGCCCGCGAAGAACGCAAGGGCGCCGCGTTTACCCCGGATAGCAGCGTTATCGTTGACGATTTTCGCGGGCAAGCCCGCTCCTACAAGGGGCGGTGTGGTTTATAGAGGGAGGGTGATCAGGTGAAACATCGTTGGATTCAAATGGACATTGCCAAGGGCATCGGCATCCTGATGATCGTGTACGGTCACAGTTGGTTCGTGGCGAACTCGCTGGAGCTGCAGTACCCGATCATCGCCTCGTTCATCTTGCCGTTGTTCTTTTTTCTGTCCGGCGTGTTCTTCAAGCCCGAGCAACCGTTTGTGGAGATGGCCGTGCGCAAGGCCGATGGCCTGCTCAAGCCGTTTTTTTTCACCATGCTGGTGTATGTGATCGTACGCGACGTACTGCGCGGCCAGCCCCTGCTGCCGGATATCGGCGGCGTGCTGTATGCCTCGGTGGATACCATTCCCTGGCAGGCGCTATGGTTTCTGCCGCACTTCTGGGTGGCGATCCTGTTCAGTTGGGTGATGCTGCGCCTGATCCAGCACCTGAAGCTGTCGCTGCCGGTGGGCTGCCTGCTGATGGTGGTACAACTGTTGATCGGCATCTGGGTCCTGCCGTGGTTCTGGCAAATACCGGTGAGCGTCGGCGGGCAGACCTGGACGCTGCCCGGCCTGCCCTTCGGCCTTGAAATCACCCTGATCAGCAGCACCTACTTCATCTGCGGCTACCTGCTGCGCGACTGGCTGCGTCGGCATGAGGGATCGTGGCTGGCGCTGCTGATGTCGGTGGCGTTGTTCGCCGCCGTGTTCCTCTACAGCCACGCCACCATGGACCTGGCGCAGCGCCGCTACGACCATTGGCTGTGGACCAGCCTGCTGGCGGTGCTCGGCGTGTACGCGTGCTGGTCGCTGGCGCGGGTGCTGATGGTGTCGACCGTCATCACGCGGGCGATGACCTACATTGGCCAGAACACCTTGATCCTGCTGATCTTCCACGGCGAGATCCAGCACAAGACGGTTGACCTGCTGGAGCGCCTGGGGCTGCACGCGTTTGTCGCGGCCTGCGTGGGTTTTGTGGTGGCTGTGGTGGTGCCTTTGCTGATCGGGGAAGTGATCAAGCGGGTGGCGTTTTTGCGGTTTTTCTACTTTCCGTTTCCGGTGCGCAAGGCACAAAAAACCCTGTAGGCGTTCGCACCTACAGGGTGTTGGGTTCAGTCGTCGAGTTGTTGCGGGGCTGGCTTGGCGCCGTGTTTGGCAGGCTTGGCGCCCTTGGCTGGCGCCGGGGCGGCAGGTTCAGGCTCCGGGGCGGCTGCGGTTTCTTTCTCGGCCATCGGCATCTGGTCGATGGCGCTGAAGAACTCTTTCAGGTCGAGGGTATCCGGTGGCACGGTCTTCTCGACTTTCTTCTCGCCGTCCTTGCCCACCAGGATCACTTTGGTGCCACTTCCGGCACCCAGTTTGAGGGCACGGATCAGTGCGTTGGTTTCAGGCGGCGTGAGCTTTTTGTTGTCCTTGGGGTCCTTGGCGAACTTCTCGCCTTCGGCACCGATACTGCCGAACTTCACGGTGTAGAACACCATGCTGCGTTCTTCAAAGGACTGCTTGATCGCAGGCTCGTCCAACTGTTTCTTGAGGGTCGCCAAGGTGTTGTTGCCGGAATCAAGCTCTACCACCACCAGCGGCCGGGCCTTGCCCAAGTCTTGCTTGAGCGGGTTGATATCATCAGCAGCCAACAGCGGCCCCGTAAAAGCCATCAAGGTAGCCAGAGTCAGCGACCGGATGAGCATGCGCACCTCCTTTGTATTCCATGCAGGGTTCTTGAGTTTCATGTCTGCGACAGTCAAATTCAAGGATGATTCCTACACCACTTTAAGAAAGCGTAGGACAGGACGCCCGCTACGCAAGGGTTTGCTGGGCTCAAGTGTCATTGTTTCCACTGATTTCGGAAACATCATGAGACCTTCCACGCCGGCCAATGCCGCGCAAATACGGGGGCGACGACAGGGTCGGCGTCCACGTGCGCCAGGCTCTGGGCAAAGCCCGGCGCCAGTCCGTTCAATGCTTCTCGCGCTTCATCCCAGCGCGACACCGCTGCCGCCATAAGGCCCAATGCATTCGGCACGCCGTTGGGAGCAAACAGTTGCTCGTCGAACTGATCAGCGAACACCACCCAGGCCTGATGCAGGTAGCGCCGGGTGCCCGTCACCAATTGCGCCTGCACGGTTTCGTTGACGTCGCCAAGCCAGCGTTGCGGGTAGTCGATGATGCCGATGGCCGAGTAGCAATTGGCCGCGATGTACACCAGGCCGCGGATGATCTGCCCGCGGTTGCCGGCCAGCAGGTCCGAGGCGGGGTATTCCAGGCCGAGGTGGATCAGGATCGCGGCACTTTCCGTCAGCACCTGGCCATCGGGGGTCACCAGGGTGGGCACCTGCTTGAGCGGGTTGATCCGGGCCAACTCATCACTGCCCTCACCCTCCGCCCAGGAGGCCGCGTCCACCCGTCGCCACTGCACTGCGCAGCGCTGGAGGGCGATTTCGATCATGCAGGAGCCGGATTCGTCGATGCCATACAGCGTGTACATGGGCCTTTCCTCCTAGCGTTGCAGTTTGGCCTGCAAGTTCGCCTTCACCTGCGGCCATTCCGAATCGATGATGCTGAAGCGCACCGAGTTGCGCTTGCGCCCGTCGGGCATGATGCGTTCGTGGCGCACGATGCCTTCCTGCACGGCGCCGAGGCGCAGGATCGCGGCGCGGGACTTTTCGTTGAGTTCATCAGTGGTGAACTGCACGCGCACGCAGTCGAGCACTTCGAACGCGTAGGTCAGCAACAGCAGCTTGGCTTCGGTGTTGATCGCGCTTTTCTGCGTGGACAGCGCCAGCCAGGTATGGCCGATTTCCAGTTTGCGATTGACCCGGTCGACCTTCCAGAACCGCGTGCTGCCGACCACTTGGCCGTCGTCACGACGCACCAGGGTGAACGGGATCACGCTACCGGCATCACGCCCTGCCAGGGCGGTGTCGATGTACTTATCAACCGTGTCCGGGCCCGGTACGTTGGTGACCTTCAGGTTCCACAATTCGCCATCGGCGGCGGCGTCGAGCAAGGCGGCCTTGTGTTCCCTTTGCAGGGGCAGCAGTTCGACCGTGGTGCCGGTCAGAGTGATCAGGGTCATGGTGGCAGCGCCGTCTGGGTGGTCATCAGAGACAGAGAGTGCAGGCTGCCACCCAGACGAATCAAGCGTTTTAAAACAGGCCCATCTGACCGCCCACCAGAGTGCTGAAATCGTCATTCACGAACGGCAGGATCGCATCCGCCACCGGCTGCAATTGCCGGGTGACGTAGTGGTCGTAGTCGATGGGCGCTTGCCGCACTTCCAGGGGTTCCGGGCCGTTGACGCTGATCACGTAGCTGATCCAGCCACCGCGCTGGTACTGGCGCGGGCGGTTCAGGCGGTCGTTGTATTCATCGGCCAAACGCGCGGCGCGCACATGGGGCGGCACGTTGCGCTCGTAGTCGTCCAGCCGGCGGCGCAGGCGTTTGCGATAGATCAGCAACTCATCGAATTCGCCACTGAGGGTACGGCGTACATAGTCGCGGATGTAGTCCTGGTGGGGCTGGCGATGGAAGATGCGCTGGTAGAGTTCCTGCTGGAATCGACGGGCCAGGGGCGACCAGTCGCTGCGCACGGTTTCCAGGCCTTTGTAGACCATTTCTTCATTGCCATCGCTGCGCACCACCAGACCGGCATAGCGTTTTTTGCTGCCCTCTTCCGCGCCACGGATGGTCGGCATGAGGAAGCGTGTGAAATGGGTTTCGTACTGCAACTCCAGGGCGCTTTGCAGGCCGAACGCGGTGAACAGGTGCTCGCGCCACCAATCGTTGACGTGCTGCACCAAGGCCCTGCCGATGCGGCTGGCATCGTCCTGGGAATGCGTGCTGCCGAGCCAGACAAATGTGGAGTCGGTGTCGCCATAGATCACCTCATAACCTTGGGCTTCGACCAGTTCGCGGGTCTGGCGCATGATCTGGTGGCCACGCATGGTGATCGACGAGGCCAGGCGTGTATCGAAGAAGCGGCAGCCGCTGGAGCCGAGTACGCCGTAGAAGGCGTTCATGATGATTTTCAGGGCCTGGGACAGCGGCGCATTGTGTTCGCGCTTGGCCTCTTCGCGGCCTTCGGAAACCCGCGCGACGATGGACGGCAAGCAATGCCGGGTGCGGGAAAACCGTGCGCCGCGAAAGCCTTCTACCGATTCACTGTCGTCGGGGTACTTGAGGCCTTCGATGAGACCCACCGGGTCGATCAGAAAACTGCGGATGATCGATGGGTAGAGGCTTTTGTAGTCGAGCACCAACACCGATTCGTAAAGGCCGGGGCGTGAGTCCATGACAAATCCGCCGGGGCTGGCCTGGGGCGGCTTGTCGCCCAGGTTCGGCGCGACGAAGCCCTGGCGGTGCATCAGCGGCATGTACAAATGGGTAAACGCGGCGACGGAGCCGCCGTTACGGTCGGCTGGTAAGCCAGTGACGCTGGCGCGCTCCAGCAGGAACTTGAGCAGTTCGGTCTTCTCGAAAATCCGCGTGACCAACTCGCAGTCCTTGAGGTTGTAGCGCGCCAGGGAGGGCTTGTCCTCGGCGAACATGCGGTTGATCTCGTCCATGCGCTGGTACGGCGTGGAGATGTCCTTGCCTTCGCCCAACAGGGTTTGCGCGACGTTTTCCAGGCTGAAGGATTCGAAGCTCCAGGTGGCCGAACGCAGGGCTTCGATGCCATCAATGATCAAACGCCCCGCCGCCGCCGCGAAGTAATGATTGCGGCTACCGTGCTCGCGCCAGGCCATCGGTTCTTCACCACGGCCAAGCATGAGCGGCACGTTGAGACGCTGGGCATGTTCGTGGAGCACGCGCAGGTCGAACTGCACCACGTTCCAGCCGATGATCGCATCGGGGTCGTGCAGCGCCAACCACTGGTTGAGGCGTTCGAGCAGTTGGGCACGGGTGTCGCAGTAGTCGAGCTTGAAGTCCACGGCGTCGGTTTTGTTCGGCGGGCCAAGCATGTACACCTGGCGCTCGCCGCAGCCTTCAAGGGCGATGGAATAGAGATCGCCCTGGGCGGTGGTCTCGATGTCGAGGGACACCAGTTTCAGCGGCGGACGGTAGTCGGACGCGGGTTTCATCTGTGCGTCGCACAGTACGCCGTTGGCGTCGGGCGTGCCGCCGAACCACACCGGGGCGGTGATAAAACGCTCCATCATGTAGCGTTCGGGCGGACGCACGTCACCTTCGTAGACGTCGACGCCCGCTGCGCGCAGGCGTTTTTCCACGTCCATCGCCTGGCGGTGCTGGCGGGTATACAGGCCGAGGACGGGGCGGTGATGGAAGTCGCACAGTTGCAACGGGCGCAATTCGATATCGCGCTCGCCCTTGAGCAGCCAATCCAGCGGCTTGCGATGGGCCTCGGGGATGAACATCACCGAAGTCTGCACGGGTAGGCGGACAAACCTCGGGCCCAGGTCGGTGGCCAGCCAGAAGCTGACCTCCGTGCCCGCCGGAGTATCGCGCCAATGCCGGGTCAGGACAAAACCCTGCTGTAAATCCACCGTACCGCACCTCAGGAATCGCTTTCAGGGCGTGATTCTACTCGGCATCCGCGCGCGCAGACCGCGTTAGTAAAAATTTGTTGCGCGACGCTAATAATAATTACTATCATTCGCGCCGGAGTCGTATCCGCGCAGTGAGGACGCGCAACGCCGTTGCCCTTTTCCTCACACATGACGGTTAGCCGTCAGGATCGCCCATGCCCGCCCCATTCTCCGTGCCGTTTCGCCCGACCCTGCTCGCCCTGTGCTGCTCCCTGAGCCTCAGCGCTCATGCTGCCACCCCAGCCACCCCGCAGGATGCGAACAACGCTGAGGAGGGAAACACGCTGGAACTGGGCGCGACCAACATCAATGCCGACGCCCCCGCGCCAAGTGCCCTGCCCCCGGTGTACGCCGGCGGCCAAGTGGCTCGCGGAGGTCAATTGGGTGTGCTGGGCAACCAGGACATCATGGACGTGCCATTCAGCATGGCCTCCTACACCGAAAAACTGATTCGCGACCAGCAGGCCGAAACCGTCGGCGATGTGCTGCTCAATGATTCGTCCGTGCGCCAGGCGTCGGGGTTTGCCAACCAGGCGCAGACCTTCATGATTCGTGGCTTGCCACTGAATGGCGACGACATTTCCTTCAACGGCTTGTACGGCATCCTGCCGCGCCAGATCATCTCCACTGACGCCCTGGAGCGCGTGGAAGTGTTCAAGGGCCCCAATGCCTTCATCAACGGCGTGACGCCCGGCGGCTCGGGGATCGGCGGCGGTGTGAACCTGCAACCCAAGCGCGCCGATGACGTGCCGTTGCGTCGGTTCAGCACTGATATCAGCAGTGATGGCCGGGTGGGCGAGCATCTGGACATTGGCCAGCGCTTCGGTGAAGACAACCGTTTTGGTGCGCGGGTGAACCTGTCCCAGCGCGAAGGCGATACCGGCATCGACGATGAAAACCAACGCTCGAAGCTGTTTGCCGTCGGCCTGGACTACCGTGGCGATGCGTTGCGCCTGTCGAGTGACTTTGTGTATCAGAAGCAACGTATCAACGGCGGGCGCAACTCGGTCTTCCTCGGCACGGCAACCCATGTCCCGGACGCACCGTCGGCCGACACCAACTACGCGCCGAGCTGGAGCAGCACCAACCTTGAAGACACCCTGGGTATGCTGCGCGCCGAGTATGATTTGAACGAAAACTGGACAGCCTATGCGGCGGCCGGTGCCAAGCACACCCGGGAAATGGGGCAGTATTCATCTGTCACCCTGACTGACAACAGCGGCAACGCCCTGGCGAGCCGCTCGACCATTGCCCACGAAGAAGACAACCGCAGCGCCATGGGCGGCCTGAATGGCAAGTTCCAGACCGGCGCTGTCAGTCACCGTCTCAACTTCGGTTTGGCCGGTATCTGGACCCAGGCGCGCAACGCCTATGTGTTCAACGCTTCGTCGACAGCGACTCCAACCAATATCTACGACCCGGTGACCGGCGCACCGCCCACCTTGAACAACCCACGCAATACGCCAGGCACTGATTTCAGCGACCCAACCATTACCGCCAAGACGTTCGTGCGCAGCGCGGCGGTCTCCGATACCTTGGGGTTCTTCGATGACCGCCTGTTGGTCACGCTCGGCGCGCGCCGCCAGCAGATGGTGGTGCAGGGCTACAACTACATGAGCGGGACCCGCACCGCCAACTACGACGAGTCGATCACCACTCCGGTCTACGGCTTGGTCTTCAAGCCGTGGGAGCATGTGTCCTTCTACGCCAATCGCATCGAAGGCTTGGCCCAAGGGCCGACATCTCCCGTCAATTCGGGCAACAGGACCATCATTGGCGGCGGACAGGCGTTTGCGCCCGCGCGCTCCAAACAAATCGAAGCGGGCGTGAAAGTCGACATGGGCACCTATGGGGCAACACTGGGTGTTTACCGTATCGAACAACCTGGAGCCGGCTACGTTCAAGTCATCGATGCGACGACAGCGCGCTACGTTCGCGAAGGCCTGCAGATCAACAAAGGCGTTGAGTTGAACGTCTTCGGCGAACCGGTCAGCGGCCTTCGCCTGCTGGGCGGCGTGACCGTCATGAAGACCGAACTCAAGGACACGCAAAACGGCGCCAACGACGGTAACCGCGCCATCGGTGTGCCTTCGTTCCAGCTCAATGCCGGCGTGGATTGGGATGTGCCCGGCCTGCAAGGTGTAACCCTCAACGGTCGCATGTTGCGCACCGGCGGGCAGTACGCCGACGCCGCGAACAACCTGAGCCTGCCCGCATGGAACCGCTTCGATATCGGCGCGCGCTACAACTTCAAGGTGGCCCAGCGTGATGTCACCCTCGGCGCCACCGTGGAGAACGTCGCCAACGAGAAGTACTGGGAATCGGCCCAGGGCGGTTTCCTGAGCCAAGGTGATCCGCGTGTCGCCAAGCTGTCGGCCAGCGTGGACTTCTAACAGGGCGGCAACAACGTGAGCCGGCAGATTTGCGCATCGCCGGCTCACCACTAGACTCAGGGCTCCTCTCACATGGAAGTCCCGACAATGAAGTTATCTCGCTCCCTGCGCCAGGCAATCGCCCTGGCCACCCTGCTGTCTGCCGGCCACCTGGTGGCCCATGCCGCCGATATCCCGCTGTCCAAATCCCTTGAGGCCGATGAAGTCACCACCAAGGTGCTGGCGGTGGATGCCGCCAAGCATCAAGTCGTGCTCGCGGGTGCCGAGGGCCGTGAGGTGCATGTACAGCTCACCGATGCCGCCAAGGACCTGGGCAACCTCAAGGTCGGCGATCAGGTCAACGTGTTGACCACCCACTCGGTCGCGGCCGTGCTAGACACCAACGTTGACAAAGGCGCACCGGACGCCAGCGAAAAAACCGGCGTGATCCGCGCCACCGCCGACAACCCCAACCCAGGTGGCGCTGCCTTCCGCCAAGTGCAGGTGCAACTGAAGATCACCCATATCGACCTGAAGAAAAACCAGGTCACTCTGGAGAATCCAGCCGGTGCGACGAAGGTGTTGAACGTTGAGAAACCGGAAATCCGCGCCGGCCTCAAAGACCTCAAGGTCGGGCAGAGTGTGGTGGTGACTTACACCGATACCTTAGAGATCACCACCGCGCACGAAAGCTGAGACCGGTGAAAGGCGGGCATCACTGATGATGCCCGTTACCCTCAAGCCTGACGGGCCCGGCTCAGGTAGTTTTCGATATTGGCCATCTGTTCGTCCCAACCACGGGAATTCATTTTGAAGGCCCTCTGCCGTCGTGCCTCAGGCACGGCATCAAAGCCAGACTCGACCACCCGCAGCAGAATACCCGGCGCCCGATCCTCAATCGTGAATTCCACTAACGTTGGGGTTTCCTGGTCGTAGTCGACGCCCTTCTCGACCGCAAAGGGATGCCACCAGAACGAGAACAGTGTTCGCGGCAGGATGCGCTCGATCCTGGCCTTCCAGATCACATGTTCGTAACCCTTGTAAGTAATCGGCGCCTCGATACTTTGCCCTGCAGCGAAGGTTTTACCCTTGAGTGCGATACCAAACCACCGGCCGAATTGCTCTGCATCGGTGAGGGCTTCCCAGACTTGTTTACGTGAAACGTTGAGCAGGACTTTTCGTTCGATTCGATCCAATACGTGCATAAGTCACCTCCACCATTGACAGTAGGCGACATCGAACAATGCGCAACCTTTCGGCCACGCATTGGTGTTGCGACTTACTTCAGAACGTCCACTTGGCATTGACCATCGCGTTACGCGGCTCGCCGTAGGAGCCCGAGTTGAACGTGCCCATGCCGTCGTAATACTTCTTGTCGAACAGATTGTTGACGTTCAGTCCGACGGACAAGTGCTCATCCACCTGGTAGTTGGCCAACAGGCCCACCACGGCGAAGGGATCCTGGACCGCCTTGTAGTACGGCCCGGTGTAGTTGATCTGCGTGGTGGCGTACATCTCGCTCTGCCAAGTGACATTGCCGCCCACGGTCAAGCGGTTCAGGGCGCCTGGCAAACGGTAAGTGGTGCCGAGCTTGAACAGGTTGATCGGCTGGTTGACCTGCACGCGCTCTCCGTCCTTGGCATGCGACTCGCGGTAGGTGTAACCGCCGAATACGTTCCAACCGGCAGCCACTTCACCGGAAATCTCGGTTTCGACACCGCGCGTGGTGGTGCCGGCGATGGCCTTGTACACCGTCTTGCCGCTGGCATCGTTACCCGAATCGGCGGCGGTGTTTTTTTGCTCGATGTCGAACAGGGCGATGCTCGCGTTCAGCGCGCCGTCGAAGAACTCACCCTTGAGCCCGATCTCGTA
The DNA here is from genome assembly GCF_002269425.1 of Pseudomonas sp. NS1(2017). Classification (NCBI taxonomy): domain Bacteria; kingdom Pseudomonadati; phylum Pseudomonadota; class Gammaproteobacteria; order Pseudomonadales; family Pseudomonadaceae; genus Pseudomonas; species Pseudomonas sp. NS1(2017). The sequence continues at coordinate 3,528,162 of NZ_CP022960.1, read as the reverse complement.
GTTGTCGCCTTCCAGCGGGGCCAGCGAGCCGCCACTGGCGGTCTTGTAGAACGTCTGCGGCAGGAAGATGCTGGTGTAGCTGGCGTAGACCGAGTAAGTGTCGTTCAGGTCATAGATGATGCCCGCGTAGGGCGTCACGACGCCGGTCTTTTTGGTCTTGTCGGTCTTTTGCGAGTAAGGAGCGTATTCCGTCACCTCGTCGAGCTGCTTCCACCAACTGACGCGGGTGCCGAGAATGAGGGTCAGCGGGTCCATCGGTTTCAAACGTAAAGCGCCATAAACACCGGTCTGTTGCAGGGTAGTAACGGCCCCCCCGGCTTCATTGTAGGAACGGCGCCCATACTGCCGGCCGTCCCACGTGAAGATGTTGTCCACATCACCATAGTCATTGTCCTGGCCGGCCAGGGTACTGCTGTAGTTGGGGAAGTTCAGGTGAGTGTGCGAAGTGCTCGCGCCCACTACCAACTCGTGCTCACGCCCTCCCAGCTGGAACGGACCATTGGCGTACACATCGAGCGTGTCCTGGGTCTGGTAGCTGTCGAGACGGTAGATGAACGCCTTGGCGCCCTGGCCGGTGACCGGGTCCGGGTAGCTGCCACTGGCGGAAGCGCCCTGCCCTTTGCGGTAGGAATATTGATGGCTGTAGGCAGTCTTCAAGCTCCAGTCGTTGTCCAGTTTGTGGTCCAGCATGGTGCTGAAGGTGTAGCTGGTATTGTCCATGTAGCTGGAGCGTGTTGCCGGGTTGAAGGAGCGCGAGAAATCGGTCTGGCGGCCATTGTTGTAGAACAACGGAATATGGCCGTAGCTGGTGCCATTGGCATCGTTGTTCTGGTAATCCAGGCTGGTGCGCAGGGTGGTGCTGTCATTCAGGTCGATATCCAGCGCGCCATACATCACACGCTTTTCTTGCTTGTACCAATCCACGAAGGACTTCTGTTTCTGGTACGCCGCGACAAAACGTCCGCGCACATTGCCGGTTTCGGTCAACGGGCCCGACACGTCGACTTCGGAGCGATAGCGATCCCAGGCGCCTGCTTCTCCCGCAATGTGCGCCTGGAAGTCTTTGGTCGGGCGCTTGCGCACCAGGTTGATGGTGGCCGACGGCGTACCTGCACCGCTCATCAAGCCGGTGGCACCGCGCACCACCTCAACCCGATCGTAGATGACCATGTCGGAGAGCGGGCCGATGTATTGCTGGGACTCGTTGGCGATCTGGGACGGAATGCCGTCGTACTGGAAGTTCTGGATCTCGAAACCGCGGGAGTAAAAGGAGTAGCGCTCGCTGTCACGGTGGTTGCTGCTGATGCCGGGTGTGAAGCTCAGCACTTCGTTGAGGGTGGACAGGTGCTGGTCGTCCATCAGTTGGCGGGTGACTACGCTGACTGACTGCGGCGTTTCGCGCAGGGACAGCGGCAGTTTCGTCGCCGTGCTGGCCGCACCCGTGGTGTAGGAACCGCTGTTTTCGGTGGTCAGACCCAGCCCTTCGGCATTGATGTTGGTGGCGCCAAGGCTCAAGGTACCGCTGCTGGCTTGGGGCGCCAGGCCGTAACTGCCGTCGTTATTGGCGGACAGGGCCAGGTTGCTGCCCGCCAACAGTCGGGCAAAACCTTGTTCGACGCTGTAAGTGCCCTGCAAGCCGGCACTTTGCTTGCCAGCGGTCAGACCCGAATCGAAGGACAACACCACGCCGGCATCACTGGCAAATCGGCTCAATACCGAACCCAATGGGCCAGGAGCAATCGCGAAAGCCTTCTGCTGGCTGGCCGCCATGGCGTTTGAACCTGTCGCGAACAGCGGAGCCAGCAGCCCGGCTTGCACCATCAACGACACGCCAAACAGCGCGACCTGCAAAGGCTTTTTGCGAAATGACCGAAGCGGCTGAGTGGCGACTGAGGTTTGCCCTGCGCGCATGTTGACTCCTGATGACTTGAAGCGAATGAAGGGGGTTTGCAGGAGGAGTCGAACGAAGGGCGGTAAATCGACAACAGTTGTTGATAATTATTTTCAACCGTGCGGGACGACTGTCGTCCAGTAGCGAGTACGTGCACTGAGGCGCACTGGCAGCGCATGGGTCAGGGCGTTAAGGGTCAGGTCGATATCGTCTAGGGAATAGGCACCCGATACTGTCAGATGGCCGATTTCAGAGGCACATCCCAGGTAACCCGGCCGGTAGCGTGACAATTCGGCCAGCAGGCGATCCAGGCGCCAGTTGTCGACGATCAGCCGACCCTGCGCCCATTCGCCTTCGCCAGGTTCGTTGGCCCGAAGAGAGAGCATGCGCCGGGTATCGAACGTGACAGTCTGGCCGGCTGTGATCACGGTTTCCGCCGGTTCGATGCCCTGACGCACCGCCACCGCGTGTTGCAATACGCTCATGCCGGTGAAGTCATCGAACTGGCGAACGGTAAAACGCGTGCCCAACGCGCGCATTTCACCTTGGGCACTGCGCACCCGAAAAGGACGCGGGTCGGGGGCCGTTTCCACGAGGATTTCTCCGGCACGCAAGATCAGCAAGCGTTGCTCGGCGGTGTAGTGGATATCCACGGCGCTGGCGGTATTGAGGGACAGCCGTGTGCCATCGTCCAGGCGCAAGCTATGACGCTCGCCGGTGGTGGTGCGTTGATCGGCCATCCAATACGGCGCCTGTCGATAGCCGGACCAGCCGATGGCGCTCACGCCGGCACCGACCACCACACTCTTGAGCAGCGCACGGCGGCCAAATCGTCGGGACTGGTCGGTAGCGACGTCCAGCACATTGACGGCGACCGTGCCGGGCAGACTCTGGAGCTGGCTTTGCAACATTTCTACGCGCTGCCAAGCCCATTGATTCAGCGAGTGTTCATCTCGCCAGGCGAGCCAAGCCGCGTGCAACGCAAGGTCACCGGGCTCGGCCGCCAGGCGGGCGACCCAGTGGGCCGCCGCGCTGAGGGCTTGGCGTTGCGCGTCGTGGGTCACCGTCAATGCTCCAGTGCGAAGATCAGGCAATGCTCGGTGGCTTTGGCAATGTATTTGGTCACCGAACTTACCGAGACCTGTAGCTGTTCGGCGATGTCCTTGTAAGGCATACCCTGCAACTGCGAGAGCAAGAAGGCGCGCTTGGCCTTGCGCCCGAGACCATCGAGCATGGCATCGAGGCGCTGCAGGGTTTCGATGACCAATAGCCGCTCCTCCGGCGAGATGGCATAGGCTCGCGGCTGCTCGGCCAGGGCCTGGAGATAAGCCTGCTCCAAGGCTTTGCGGCGAAAGCTGTCGATCATCACGCGCTTGGCGATCGTCACTAGGAAGTGCCGTGGCTCCTTCAATTCAGCGGCCACCGGCTGCGTGCGCTCGGCCAGCAATAAACGAATGAAGGTATCTTGAGCCAGGTCCGCCGCCTGATGGGAGCAACCCAGCCGCGAACGTAACCAGCTGACCAACCAGCGGTGATGGTCTCCATAGAGTTGGCCAATGGGTTCTTGGGAAGAATGAGGCCCAGCAGACAAAGGCATAATGACATTGCGCACGAATGAGAACGCTTCGCAATTTAGAGCAATGTAGGAATTAGGGCAATGGCTATGCGCTGCGTAGCGCAGAAAGGTAGATTGTGCCACTCCCATCAAGGTGACCGACGATGACTCAACAGCTCCATGGAAGTTGTTTCTGCAAGGCCGTGCAGTATCAGCTGGACAGCCTGGATATGCCCATCAGCCACTGCCATTGCGACAGTTGCCGCAAGGTGCATGCGGCGGCATTTGTGGCGACAGCCGGCGTAATGCGTGAACACTTTCGCTGGACACAGGGGCAGGCGTTGCTGGTGTCCTTCGAATCGTCGCCGGGCAAACTCCGGCATTTCTGCTCGCGCTGCGGCTCACACCTGATGGCGGAGCGTGGGCATCAACCCCATGTCATTGTGCGGGTGGCGACGCTGGATGACGATCCGGGCGTCAGGCCCACCGCGCATATCTGGACCGCCCATGATGTGCCTTGGCTGGCCTACGAAGACGTAGACCAATGGGACGAGTGGAAAGCCTGAATCACACCTTGGGATCGCCGGGCGCTTTGGCTGGCGTCGCATATTGGGGTTTCAGATGGCCTTCCTGGTCGAGCAGCCAGGCGTCCATGATCTGGCGTACCACCGGGCCTGCCACGCGGCCGCCGGCCTCGCCGTTTTCGATCATCACCGAAATCACGATTTTCGGGTGTTCGGCCGGCGCGAAGCCGACGAACAGGGCGTTGTCGCGATGGCGCTCCAGGGTCTTCTCTCGGTTGTAGCGCTCGCCCTGCTTGATCGCTACCACTTGCGCCGTACCACTCTTGCCGGCAATGCGGTATTGCGCGCCTTGTGCGGCAGCACGGGCGATGCCGCGCGGATCGTGCATCACCAGTTGCATGCCGTGATTGACCTGTTCCCAATCACGTGGGTCCTTGAGGACCACGTTCGGCATCGGGTTTTCATCCACCGGCGGCACGCCGTTGATGGTCTTGGCCAAATGCGGTCGGTTCCACACGCCTTTGTTGGCAATCAGTGCGGTGGCTTGGGCCAGTTGCAGCGGTGTGACCTGCATGTAGCCCTGGCCGATGCCAAGGATCACCGTTTCACCCGGAAACCAGGGTTGGCGACGCGTGGCACGCTTCCAGGCCTGGGAAGGCATCAGGCCGGCGGACTCTTCGAACATGTCCAACGAGACCTTCTGGCCCAGGCCGAACTCAGCCAGATAGTCGTGCAGGCGATCGATGCCCAGCTTGTGGGCCAGGTCGTAAAAATAGGTGTCGTTGGAGCGCATGATGGCCGCGTCCATGTCTACCCAACCGTCGCCGCTGTGGTTCCAGTTGCGGTATTTGTGGTCAAAGTCTGGCAACTGGTAGTAGCCAGGGTCGAACACGCGGGTTTGAGCAGTGACAACACCACTGTCCAGGCCGGCGATGGCGACTTCCGGCTTGATGGTCGAGCCTGGCGCGTAGAGCCCGCGTAATACACGGTTGAACAGCGGCCGGTCGATAGAATCGTGCAGCGCGGCGTATTCCTTGAAGCTGATACCGGTGACAAACAAGTTCGGATCGAAACTTGGCTTGCTGACCATGGCCAGTACTTCACCGGTTTGGGGATCCAGTGCAACCACCGAACCACGGCGATCCCCCAAGGCTTCTTCTGCCGCTTCTTGAAGATGCACATCGAGACTCAGCACGATGTTTTTGCCGGGGATCGGGTCGGTGTGCTTAAGAACACGAAGCACGCGGCCTTGGGCGTTGGTCTCGACTTCTTCATAGCCGACGTGGCCATGCAGCTCGGATTCGTAGAAGCGCTCGATACCGGTCTTGCCGATGGACTGCGTGCCGCGGTACTCCACGGAATCGAGGGCTTTGGATTCTTTCTCGTTGATCCGGCCTACGTAACCGATGGAGTGCGCAAAGTGAGCGCCCAACGGGTAATGGCGGACGAACTGCGGTTCTACGTCTACACCTGGGAGGCGGAACTCGTTCACGGCCAGCAGCGCGATCTGCTCTTCGGTCAACTCGTAAAACAAGGTCACAGGGACAAAGGGATGGCGTGCCTGCTTCAGCGCCTTGTCGAAGACAGCGCGATCTTCGGCAGGCAGGTGCAGCAAGCTGACGATAGCGTCCAACTCCCCCTTGAGGTCGGTGGTGCGTTCGCGGGTGATGGTCAGGTTGTAGCTGGGGCGGTTGTCGGCCAGTACCACACCGTTACGGTCATAGATCAACCCGCGCGTGGGAGTGATCGGCAACACGTGGACACGGTTGTTTTCAGAAATCGTCGAGTGATAGTCGAACTGTACGACCTGCAGGAAGTACATGCGCCCCACTAGCGCGCAGGTAATGCCAATCACCAACAGCGCACAGGCGAGCAGGCGCTTGTTGACCAGGCGGTTCTCTTTTTCGTGATCTTTGATCGGTATGGGTTCAGGCATTTCTACAGCATCTCGTTAAAGAAGGTCGACGCCGCGTCCTGCGGATGAAGGCTCAATCCCTGTGAAAATGTGCTGCACCATACCAAAAATGCGGAAACACTTTGCATCGAATTCCCGAACGGCGTGCTAATGACCCGTTTTATGAGAGCAATTGCGCAGAGGAAGCCCAGGGTTGGCAGGTTGATTTACGACGACTGAACTTTTCGACCGCCCAAAACAAAACCCCAACTGCTTTCGCAATTGGGGTTCTGGAATTTAATCTTGACGATGACCTACTCTCACATGGGGAAACCCCACACTACCATCGGCGATGCATCGTTTCACTACTGAGTTCGGGATGGGATCAGGTGGTTCCAATGCTCTATGGTCGTCAAGAAATTC
>NZ_CP022960.1:3467220-3521775 GCF_002269425.1 Pseudomonas sp. NS1(2017) | reverse complement strand
GAAGTGGGGCGAATTATAGACATCTGGAATCTGACGTCAACTCTTAATTTGATTTTTCTATCAAAGGAGCTGAAAACCTCCACATCCTTGTTTCACAGCCTCTCGACAGGGAAAGTTGAGCAATATATTGCCCAACCTCAAACAGTTAAGCATCATAGCGCCGACGTTTCTCTTAATATGACTTCGGACGAACACTCCCAAATGACCACCTCCCCCCGCAGCCTGGCCTCGACATTGTTCCCAGTCGGCCTGCTGCTGATCGCCATGGCCTCCATCCAGTCCGGCGCCTCACTGGCCAAGAGCATGTTCCCTATCGTCGGCGCACAAGGCACCACGGCCCTACGCCTGATTTTTGCTAGCGTGATCATGCTGCTTCTATTACGTCCATGGCGCGCCAAGTTGACGGCCAAATCCCTGCGCACCGTCATCGTCTATGGGATGGCGCTGGGCGGCATGAACTTCCTCTTCTATATGTCCTTGCGCAGCGTGCCTCTGGGGATTGCGGTCGCCCTGGAATTCACCGGCCCGCTTGCCGTCGCGATCTATGCCTCTCGGCGCGCGGTCGACTTCCTGTGGATTGCCCTGGCGATCATTGGCCTGCTCTTGCTAATCCCCATGGGTGAAGCGAGCAGCGGCATCGACCTGCTGGGAGCGGGCTACGCTCTGGGCGCCGGTGTCTGCTGGGCGCTCTACATTCTGTATGGTCAGAAAGCCGGTAATGACAACGGGGTACAGACCGCCGCCCTCGGCGTAATGATCGCTGCCTTGTTTGTTGCCCCTATCGGCATCGTCCACGCAGGCAGCGCCTTGCTGACGCCCGCCCTGATCCCGGTCGCCATCGGTGTCGCCATTCTGTCCACCGCCCTGCCCTACACCCTGGAAATGGTCGCGCTGACGCGCCTCCCTGCCCGCACCTTCGGCACGCTCATGAGCATCGAACCGGCTTTCGGCGCACTCTCCGGCCTGCTGTTCCTGCACGAACACCTGTCACTCGCGCAGTGGCTGGCAATCACCTGCATCATCCTGGCCTCCGTAGGCGCCACCGTGACAATGCGCAGTGAGTCAAAGCCGCTGGTTCCAGCGGATTGAAGGCTGTTTGAATGTAGCTCTGGCATTTGGCGCTCATTTAGGCCATGTTTAAGCCGTAAACGAATGTCATTCATGGAGAATTTCGACAAGGACAGCGCTAACGCTACACCCGAGAGCGAGTAGAGCCAGCCTGCAGCATGACAGGGCGGCTATTAAGGATAGGAATGAAGCGAATTTTGATACTGTTAATGGTCATGGCGATTGCCGGTTGTGCCGCGACCACCAAGACAGAAGTAAAACGTGGCAAAAAAGGGCTGCATATCAACTGTTCCGGCCTGTCTTCTTCTTGGGACCAGTGCTACACCAGTGCAACCAACTCTTGCGGCGCCAAGGGCTATCGGGTTATCGCAAAGTCCGGTGACAATTCCGAGGAACCTGGGGACTACCCCTTCGGCCTCAACCCTGCTGGCTACACCAGCCGCAGCATGATCGTCATCTGCAAGTAGTCGCTTGAGCAGTCACCCCCTGACTGCTCTCATTAAATTCCAGCTACACATCCAGCCCTTCGCGGCGCTGCGTCTACACTCCTGCTCGACCATCGAGCCAAGGGAGTTCCCATGACGCACAACAAGAAAATCGTATTGGTAGTGGGCGCCGGAGACGCAACGGGTGGCGCCATTGCCAAACGTTTTGCCCGCGAAGGCTACGTGGCGTGTGTCACCCGCCGCAGCGCCGATAAATTGCAGCCGCTGGTAGACAGCATCCACGCGACAGGCGGTGAAGCTCATGGCTTTGCCTGCGATGCACGTAAAGAAGAAGACGTCATTGCGCTGATCGAACAGATCGAAACCGAGCTGGGTCCGATTGAAGCCTTCGTGTTCAACATCGGCGCCAACGTGCCGTGCAGCATCCTGGAAGAAACCGCGCGCAAGTATTTCAAGATCTGGGAGATGGCTTGCTTCTCCGGTTTCCTGAATGCCCGCGAAGTGGCCAAACGCATGGTCACGCGCAATCGAGGCACCATTTTGTTCACGGGTGCCACCGCAGGATTGCGCGGCGCGGCAGGGTTTGCCGCCTTCGCCGGCGCCAAACACGGTATCCGGGCGCTCGCGCAAAGCATGGCCAGGGAACTCGGGCCCAGAAACATCCACGTCGCCCATGTGGTGGTCGACGGCGCCATCGACACCGACTTCATTCGCGACAATTTCCCGCAGAAATACGCGCTCAAGGACCAGGACGGCATCCTCAACCCCGAGCATATCGCCGATAACTATTGGTACCTGCACAGCCAGCCACGCGACGCCTGGACGTTTGAACTGGACCTGCGCCCCTGGAATGAACCCTGGTAAGCACGCCCCCACAATAATAAGCAGCGAGCATCGACCATGAGTAAAACCCTGGAATTCTTCTTTGACCTCGGCAGCCCCGCCACCTACCTGGCCTACACCCAGCTCCCCGCACTGTGCGCGTCAACCGGTACGCAGCTGATTTATAAACCCATGTTATTGGGCGGCGTGTTCAAGGCCACGGGCAACGCCTCTCCCATCACCGTGCCCGCCAAAGGTCGCTACATGTTTGATGACCTGGAGCGCTATGCCCGCCGCTACAACGTACCGCTCAAGTTCAACCCGCACTTTCCCATCAACACCCTGCTGTTGATGCGAGCGGTCACCGGCATTCAATTGTGCCACCCCGAGCGCTTCGATGACTTTGTCGATTGCCTGTTCCGCGCCCTCTGGGTGGATGGCCGTCACTTGGGAGACCCTGCCGTTGTTGCTGCCGTGCTGACCGAACACGGTTTTAATCCCGAAGAGGTTCTGGCCTTGGCCAATGACGAGACGGTAAAGACCGCCCTCAAGGACAACACCGAACAGGCCGTTCAACGTGGCGTGTTCGGTGCGCCCAGCCTATTTGTAGGCAACCAGCTGTTCTTCGGTCAGGACCGCCTGGATTTTGTGCGCGAAGCCCTGAGTTAAATCTCGATCGCCAAGCGCCCTTGCGCGCCGCTTGCGAGCAGATCGTAGGCGGCGTTCGCACGGTGCAAATCGAATGAACGCCCATCCAAGATCGGCTTGAGCTTGCCAGCATCGATCAACCGCGCCGCCTCGGCAAGAATCTGCCCGTGATGCTCGCGCCCCTTGCCGGTCAGCAACGGTAATAGGGTAAACACGCCCGAGTAGCTCGCCCCACGAAACGACAACGGTGCCAGGCTGTGTTGCCCCCAGCCCAGGCAACTCACGACATGACCGTGATAGGTCTTGGCGGCTCGAAAGGATGCATCCAGCGTTTCGCCGCCGACGGTGTCATACACAATGTCGAAGCCTTCGCCCGCGGTATGCTGCGCGACGTACTCTTCGACCGTCTGCTGCTGATAGTCGATAAACGTCGCACCCAGCCCCTCGATTACTAAGCGATGCTTGGCGGATCCCGTGGCATACACCTGCGCTCCGTGGGCAATCGCCAATTGCACTGCGACATGCCCTACACCGCCCGCGCCGCCTTGGATCAGCACTTTGTGTCCGGAGCCTACACGTGCCCGGTCCACCAAGCCCTCCCACGCAGTGATCAGCACCAGCGGCAATACCGCCGCTTCTCGCATGCTCAACACCTCAGGTTTCTTCGCCAGCAAGCGGACATCGACGGCCGCGTACTCGGCCAACGAGCCCTGTACGCCACCAATGCCGGTCGCCAACCCATAGACATCATCGCCCACATGCCAATCACCGACGTCAGGACCTACCGCTTCCACGGTGCCTGCCAAATCCATGCCGAGCACTGCCGGTAATGGCTGCCGGGCGTGGGCAGCCTGGCCTGCGCGGATTTTCCCGTCCAAAGGGTTTAGGCCACTGGCGCGAATTCTGACCAGGACTTGGCCAACGCCGGCTACCGGTTTAGGAATTGTCGTCAGCCGGAACGGCGCATCCACGGCATCCACTATCAAAGCGTGCATATCAGTCATGTTGGCGGTCTCGCGTCATCGAAGAATGAAGTCAATGATCCGCCAGCCGACTCATGCCGATAAGACACCAAACGACTATAGTGCTTATGCTCGATAGGAATGAATGGGAAAACCCGTGGACAAACTCAACGCAATGGCGATTTTCGTTCGCGTGATCGAACGCGGCAGCTTCTCCGCCGTCGCCCGGGAAATGCAGACTACCCAACCCACCATCAGCAAAGTCCTGCGCGCCCTGGAAACCGAACTGGGCGGCAAGCTGATTGCCCGCAGTACGCGCCAACTGTCCCTGACCGACGAAGGTCAGCGCTACTACAGCCACTGTCGCGAAATCCTCGCCGCCGTGGACGCTGCCGAACACAGTTTCCAGACCGGCAAAGAGGCGATCGCCGGCCCATTACGCGTGGGTTCGTCGGTAAGTTTCGGCCGCCTGCAGATTGCTTCACGCTTGAGCGATTTCCTGCAGAAATACCCTGATGTACAAGTAGACCTGCAACTCAACGACCACCTGCAGGACATGGTCAGCGAAGGCTTGGATGTAACCTTGCGAATCGGTGAACTGCGCGACAGCGGCTTGATCGCCAAGCAGATCGGCACCACGCACCGCGTCACCCTAGCCAGTCCCGTCTACCTGGCCAACCATCCCGCACCGAAAACCCCGCAGGATCTCAGCCAGCACAACTGCCTGCTGTTCAACCTGCTCAGCAGCCAGAACCAGTGGGTTTACGAAAAGGATGGCACGCGACACAGCGTGCGCATCACCGGCAACGCCCAGAGCAACAACTCCGAAGCGGTGCGGGAGATGGTGTTGACGGGGCTCGGCATTGCGCTGTCGCCCCTGTGGTTGTTCCATGACGATTTGAACACCGGCCGCGTGATTGCGTTATTGCAGGACTACACCCCGCAACCACTGCCGATCCATGCGGTGTCAGCACCCAATCGCCGCCAATCGGCCCGGGTCAAGGCATTCGTCGACTATATGACCGACGCCCTGGCCCAGGCGCCCGAATTGCAGGCGATCAAATAGCCGCAGTGCGCACCTGCAACCATTCAAGTGCGGCACCGTCGAGCAACGGACTCAGACGCTCACGCACCTCGGCGTGGTAAGCGTTGAACCACTCACGCTCGTCTACCGTGAGCAGCGACGGCTCCAGGCAGCGCGTGTCGATCGGGCACAGAGTCAAGGTTTCAAACTTGAGGAACTCGCCGAACTCAGTCTTGCCGGCTTCGCGGTTCAGCACCAGGTTCTCGATACGCACGCCCCAGCGTCCCGGACGGTAAGTGCCCGGTTCGATGGAGGTGATCATCCCCGGCTGCATCGCCGTTTGCGGCGCAGTGGCCGCTTGATAGGCAATCACTTGCGGGCCTTCATGCACATTGAGGAAATAGCCTACGCCGTGCCCGGTACCGTGGCCGTAGTCCACGCCCTCAGCCCAGATCGGCGCGCGAGCAATGGCATCCAGCAGCGGGGACAGGATGCCTTTCGGGAAATGCGCACGGGACAAAGCAATCACGCCCTTGAGCACACGGGTGCAGTCGCGTTTTTGCTCTTCACTCGGCGTACCGATCGGCACCATCCGCGTGATATCCGTTGTGCCGCCGAGGTACTGGCCGCCCGAATCGATCAGCAGCAGGCCATCACCTTCAATCAGCGCGTGCTCTTCTTCAGTGGCGTGGTAATGCGGCATCGCACCGTTGGTGTTATAGGCGGCGATGGTGTTGAAGCTCAGCGACACATAACCGGGGCGACGGGTGCGCGCAGCGGTCAGGTGTTCGTCGATGGTCAGCTCGGTGATACGTTCGCGACCCAGCGCACTGTCCAGCCAGGCGAAAAATTCGCACAAGGCCGCACCATCCTGCTCCATGGCTTGGCGGATGTGTTCCGCGTCGGCCAGGCTCTTGCGCGACTTGGCCAAGGTGGTCGGGTTGAGTCCTTCGACCAGCTTGACGCCGGCATCGAGGTTTTCCAGCAAGCCAGCGGTAACGCGAGCCGGGTCGACCTGCAAACTGGCGCCCGCCGGCACCGTACGCAAGGCATCCGCCACTTCGCTGTAGTCGCGCAGCGTCACGCCATCCTGTTCCAGCACCGCCCGCAGCTCGGCATCGACCTTGCTCAGCGCCACGAACAACGTGGCCTGCTGTTGATTGATCAGCGCAAAGGACACAAACACTGGGTTGAACGAAACATCCCCTCCACGCAGGTTGAACAGCCAGGCGATGTCGTCCAGGGTCGCGATGAAGTGCCAGTCGGCGCCCTTCTCTTTCAAGGCCGCACGCAGCGAGGCGAGTTTCTCAACACGGCTGACGGTGGCCTGAGGCGGCAGGTGTTGATAGATCGGCTGGTTCGGCAGTGTCGGGCGGTCTTTCCAGACTTCATCCAACAGGTCGATATCAGTACGCAGTTGTGCACCGCGCTCTGCCAACTTGCCGCCCAGGGTACGCGCCGAGGCCACGGCCATTACCGCACCGTCCACCGCGACAACGCCACCTTCCGGCGTTTGCTCGGCCAGCCACTCCAGCGGTCCGGGCTGGCCCGGCTGCACCTTCACCAATTCGATGCCGCTGCCCTTGAGTTCCTTGGTCGCTTGTTCCCAGTAACGGCTATCGGCCCACACACCGGCGAAATCCGCCGTGACTATCAGCGTCCCCACCGAACCATGAAACCCCGACAACCATTGCCGCCCCTGCCAGTAACCCGGCAGGTACTCGGACAAGTGCGGGTCGGCCGACGGCACCAGCAGGGCGTGAATGCCCTCGCGGCTCATCAGTTCACGGGTGTGCGCCAGGCGCTGGGGAACCGTTCCTTGGGTCAAAGGCTGCGTACTCATTGTGTCTCCTGCTAACCACGAATAATTATTATGTGAATCAGACCGCCCAGAACGCCGGTGCGCTGGCCAGGGCTGCCTTGATCAATTGCACTGCCTGGTCGATATCCTGCTCGGTGGTAAACCGGCCGAGGCTCAAGCGAATGGTACGGCCGGCGCTGCGTGCATCATGGCCCAACGCCAGGAGCACGTGGGACGGCGCATTGCTTGCCGAATTGCAGGCCGAGGTCGCGGAAAACGCGATCCCCGCACTTAACGCAGCGGCGTTGAATTCGCCTTCGCCAAACGTGAGGCTCAGGGTGTGTGGAATACGTTGTGTCGCGCTGCCATTGAGACGCACGCCGGCCACCGATTCCAACTGGTCCAGCAAGCGCTGACGCAAGGCGACGATCACCGCCTTTTCTTCAGCAAAAGACGCCGCCGCCAAGGCAAACGCGGTGCCCATGCCGGCAATCTGATGGGTCGCCAGGGTGCCGGAGCGCAGGCCGCCTTCGTGACCACCGCCGTGGATCTGCGCCAACACCTTCTGCTGCGCCCGTGGGCCGACGTACAACGCGCCGATCCCTTTGGGGCCATACAGTTTGTGGGCCGAAAACGACATCAAGTCGACGGGCCACTGCGCCAGGTCGATCGTCACCTTACCCGCGCCCTGCGCCGCATCCACATGCAACAACGCGCCGTGATCACGCACTCGCGCGCCGATGGCGGGGATGTCGTTGAGGGTGCCCAGTTCGTTGTTCACCAGCATCAGCGAAACCAGGAACGTGTCTTCGCGCAAGGCTTCGCTGACGGCATCGGCGCTGATCAGCCCATCGGCATCTGGCACCAGGTAGGTGACGGCCACGCCGGCTTCCTGCAGTTGCCGGGCGGTATCCAACGTGGCCTTGTGTTCGATCTGGCTGGTGATGATATGCCCACCCGCCACGCCTCGTGCCTGGGCCACGCCCTTGATTGCAAGGTTGTTGGATTCGGTGGCGCCGGAGGTCCAGACGATTTGCTCGGGGTTGGCACCGACCAATTCGGCCACTTGGCGACGCGCCTGCTCGACCGTATGCCGGGCCGCCTGGCCGAACGCATGGGAACTGGACGCGGGGTTACCGAAATTGGCATTGAAGCCCAGACACTCGACCATTACCTGGATGACCCGCTCATCCACCGGGGTGGTGGCGGCGTAGTCGAAATACAGCGGACGTTTATTCATGACGTTAAAAACTCGCAGAGCAGGTTCCCGAGAGCAGCGTCTCAGGGGCACGGACCGGAACAGAGGTCGTCAGGTTTAACCGATCGAATGCCATTAAAGAAGGACCACTTTATGTAAATGTGCGTAGGAACGCTCCTGAAATTCAGCTTAACAGGCTGAAGTCGCACCATGGCAAACAAAAAGCCCGAGGTTCCTTAGGGGAGTCCTCGGGCTTTTTGCCGTCAGGCGCGGGATCAACTGGGACGACCATGCAGGGTCACGCTGCGTTCGGCATTCATTTCGCCCTGGCGATCAAAGCCGAAAGGCTTTTGTGGCTGGCCGGTCAGCGCGGCGCGCTGCTGTTGGTATTCATCAAACGACAAACCACGACGGCTCAATGCTTCTAGGGCCAACTGTTTGGTTTCTTCAGCCGTGTAGGGGCGCAATTCTGGCGAAGGATGGGTCGCACATCCGGCGAGGACTGAGCTGACAATCAATAAGGAAACAGCGAGGAATCGGTTCATGGCGGCGGCCCTGCAAAGGAGGTTTCGAGTCAATGAACACAGGCTACTCCCGGCCCCGCACGGTGAAAAATCACCTGCCTTGATAGTCGCTATCAACCGCCAAGACACCTCCAATAGCAAGACCCTAATATTCCTTTATGATCTATAAATATGGAAATACGTTCATTTACGGAATAAATACAACCCTCTATAACGGGTGCTACGCCGCATCGGAACTGTTGCCCACGCAACTGTTGCCAGCGCAACAGCCAATCAACAAATCACCAGCCAGACAACAGCGACACTCTTCGGCAGTGAGCTTGCAACCCACGCCAATCAAGGCCTGCGCCCGTTGGTATAGCTCTTGCTCACCAGGTTGCACTCCACTGTTGAAAAAGGAACTGTTCATGACCCGTCCCCTGAATGTCGTTGCCCTCTCCGGCGGAACCTGGCGCCCGTCACGCACCCTGGTGCTGACCCAAGCGGTGCTGGCCGAACTGGCCACGTTGCTGCCGATCCAGACCACCCTCATCGAACTGGGCGACATTGCCCGACCGCTGGGGGCGGCGCTGTCCCGTGACGAACTGCCGGCAGACGTCGAATCCCAACTGTTGGCCATCGAACAGGCCGACCTGCTGATCGTCGCCGCGCCGGTCTATCGTGGCTCCTACCCCGGCCTGCTCAAGCATCTGTTCGACCTGGTCGGCCTCAACGCCTTGATCAATACGCCGGTACTGCTCGCCGCCACTGGCGGCAGCGAACGTCATGCGCTGGTGCTCGATCACCAACTGCGTCCGCTGTTCAGCTTTTTCCAGGCATTGACCTTGCCGATCGGTGTGTACGCCACCGAAGCCGACTTCACCGACTACCAAATCACCAGTGAACTACTAAAAGCTCGTATTCAACTGGCGGCAGAACGCGCTGCGCCTTTGTTTGCAGCGCACTCCCCCTCTCTGCTGAAAATCGCTTAAGGATTGGCCATGGATGTTTTCTGGTTTCTACCCACACACGGCGACGGGCATTACCTGGGCACCACCCAAGGTGCGCGGCCGGTCACCCTCAATTATCTGAAACAAGTCGCCCAAGCGGCTGACAATCTCGGCTACTACGGCGTGCTGATTCCTACCGGACGCTCGTGCGAAGACTCCTGGGTCATCGCGTCGGCGCTGGTGCCGCTGACCGAACGCCTGCGTTACCTGGTGGCGATTCGTCCGGGCATCATCTCGCCGACTGTTTCTGCACGCATGGCGGCAACCTTGGATCGCCTGTCCAACGGCCGCTTGCTGATCAACGTGGTGACCGGCGGCGACCCGGATGAAAACCGTGGCGACGGCAGTTTCCTCGACCACAGTGAACGTTACGAAGTCTCCGATGAATTCCTACAGATCTGGCGTCGTGTGTTGCAGGGCGAATCGGTAGATTTCGAAGGCAAACACCTGCGCGTGCAGAACGCCAAGGCGCTTTACCCACCGGTGCAGAAGCCTTATCCACCGCTGTATTTTGGCGGATCCTCCGACGCCGCCCACGACCTTGCCGCCGAGCAGGTCGACGTCTACCTGACCTGGGGCGAACCGCCGGCCGCCGTCGCAGAAAAACTCGCGGACGTACGTGAACGTGCCGCACGTCACGGGCGCACCGTGAAGTTCGGCATTCGCCTGCATGTGATCGTGCGTGAAACCGAAGAGGACGCCTGGAAAGCCGCCGACAAACTGATCGAACACATCAGCGACGAAACCATCGCTGCCGCGCAAAAATCCTTCTCGCGTTTTGACTCCGAAGGTCAGCGTCGCATGGCCGCCCTGCACGACGGGCGCCGCGACAACCTGGAAATCGCCCCCAACCTGTGGGCGGGCGTCGGCCTGGTGCGCGGCGGTGCGGGGACGGCGTTGGTGGGCAACCCGCAACAAGTCGCCGAGCGCATCAAGGAATACGCGGACTTGGGGATCGAGAGTTTCATCTTCTCCGGCTATCCGCACCTGGAAGAGGCGTATCGCTTCGCCGAGCTGGTGTTCCCGCTGCTGCCGGAACCCTACGCCAGCCTGGCCGGACGTGGCGTCACCAACCTCACTGGCCCGTTCGGCGAAATGATTGCCAACGATGTACTGCCAACGACAAAGGCCTGAACCGCTGCTCTTCTGTAGGAGCCGGCTTGCCGGCGATAGCTTCAACTCGATACCAATCAGAACCGAGTCGCCCGCATCGCTGGCAAGCCAGCTCCTACAAGGAAAATAGAGGAAACCCCGTGACAGCCAAACCCCACAGTGTCCTGCCCTCCCCCTTGCAGACCGCCAAACTGCTGGCCGCCGAATTCGCCCTCACCGCCGTCGAGCGTGACGAGCGCGGCGGCACGCCCAAAGCCGAACGTGACGCCCTGCGCCACAGCGGCCTGCTGGCCCTGAGCATCCCCACCCAATACGGCGGCCTCGGCGCACGCTGGAGCGAAACCCTGGGCATCGTGCGCGAATTCGCCAAGGTCGACAGTTCCATCGCCCACGTCTTCGGTTTTCACCACCTGATGCTCGCCACCGTGCGCCTGTTTGCGCGCCCGGACCAATGGCAACCCTGGTTTGAACAGACCGCACGCAAAAACTGGTTCTGGGGCAACGCCCTCAACCCGCTGGACACCCGCACCGTGGTCAAGGATTTCGGCGGCTGGCGCGAGTTCTCCGGCAAAAAGAGCTTCTGCTCCGGCGCCAGCGACTCGGAAATGCTGATCGCCTCGGCGGTGGACGAAACCGCTGGCGGCAAGCTGCTGATCGCCGCAATCCCCAGCGGGCGCAGCGGCATCACTTTGCACAATGACTGGAACAATATCGGCCAGCGTCAGACCGACAGCGGCAGCGCCAGCTTCGAACGCGTACGCGTCGAAGAGTCCGAATTGCTGCTCGATCCCGGCCCACTGAGCACGCCCTTTGCCTGCCTGCGCCCGCTGATTGCCCAGTTGACCTTCACGCATATGTTTCTCGGGATTGCCGAAGGCGCCTTCGAAGAAGCCCGCAATTACACCCTGACCGAAACGCGCGCCTGGCATAAGTCCTCGGCTGAAGACGTGCGCCAAGACCCTTACGTGCTGCATCACTACGGTGAGTTCTGGGTCGCCCTGGAAGGTATTCGCCTGCTGGTGGAACGCGCCGCCGAGCTACTCGACCAAGCCTGGGCCAAGGGCCCGAACCTCAGCGAAACCGAGCGCGGCCAACTGGCTATCGCCATCGCCACCGCCAAAGTCGCCGCCACCCGCCAGGGCCTGGACCTATGCAGCCGGTTGTTCGAAGTGACCGGCGCGCGCTCCACTCACGCCTCGCTGCGTCTGGACCGTCACTGGCGCAACCTGCGCACACAGACCCTGCACGATCCGGTGGACTACAAACTCCACGAACTGGGGGATTGGGCATTGAACCAATCCCTGCCGATTCCTACGTTCTATTCCTAAGAGAGGTGCCCATGCAGCTGTTGACCCTACCGCCCTCGCCCGCCCTCGCGACGTCGATCCGCGCCACGGCCCAGGTCTTTGAAGACCCGAAATCCCAGGCGTTGCTCGACCATATCCAGCAAGTGGCGCCGAGCGAAGCCAGCGTGCTGATCATCGGTGAGACCGGCACCGGTAAAGAGCTGGTGGCGCGGCATATCCATAACCTCAGCGCGCGGCGCAACCGACCTTTCGTGGCGGTGAATTGCGGGGCGTTCTCCGAATCCCTGGTGGAAGCCGAGCTATTCGGCCATGAAAAAGGCGCCTTTACCGGCGCCCTCAGCGCCAAGGCCGGCTGGTTCGAAGAGGCCGACGGCGGCACTTTGTTTCTGGATGAAATCGGCGATTTGCCGATGGCAATCCAGGTCAAGCTGCTGCGTGTACTACAGGAGCGTGAAGTCGTGCGCCTAGGTTCGCGTAAGAGCATTCCGATTGATGTGCGCGTATTGGCCGCGACCAATGTGCAACTGGAAAAGGCCATCAACGCCGGGCATTTCCGCGAAGACCTCTACTACCGTCTCGACGTGGTCAGCCTGGAACTCAGCCCGCTGCGTGACCGCCCTGGCGATATCCTGCCGTTGACTCGGCATTTCATCGAAGCCTACAGCCAGCGCCTGGGCTACGGCCCGATCACCATCAGCCGCGAGGCCGAATACAAACTCAAAAGCTATAGCTGGCCGGGCAATATCCGCGAGCTGGAAAACGTGATTCACCACACGCTGTTGATCTGCCGTAACGGCGTGATCGAACGCGACGATTTGCGCCTGTCGAACATGCGCATCGAACGCCAGGACGACAGCCCGCACGGCACCGACAACAGCGCCGAAGCCTTGCTCGCGCGCGCCTTCCAAAAGCTCTTCGAAGAACAGGCCGGCGCCCTGCATGAAAAGGTCGAAGATGCCCTGCTACGCGCCGCCTATCGTTTCAGCCATTACAACCAGGTGCACACCGCCAACCTGCTGGGCTTGAGCCGCAACGTCACGCGCACGCGCCTGATCAAGATCGGCGAGCTGGCGGTGAACAAGCGCCGCCCTGGTGAAAACGTGCAAGGCGAGCGCATGCTGCATTTATCCATTTAGGCGGCAGTGCAACGCGTTGTCATAGCGCTCGAAACTACGCAGCACCTGGAACGAGCCGAAGGTCACCGCCGTGGCCTGGTGGGCGCGGATCAGCGTCCAGAAATCTTCCTCGCCATGCTCAAAGCACTGGAACGCCGCCTCGCCGTCTTCACGCGAGCGCCATTGCAGGTAGTTGAGCACCCGCCGTCCATCATCGCTGACCTGCACACTGGCATTGATAAAGCCGCCGTGGCCCTGGGCCAGGCGTTCGCTTTGGGTGGTCAAGGCCGCCACCAGGGCGACTTGCTGCTGGGGCTCGATCTGAAATTCGATCAATTGAGTGAAGCTGCGATTTTTCTCTGATACCTGCATGAACACTCCCCTTCCTCTGTAGGCAGAATCTTGCGATTCGATGCCACGCAGGGTAAAACCTCTAGTTAAGTCAAGGTCAAGCGTTGTCTGGGAGTTTTTTCATGCTCAACAAGGAACTCACGGTCGGCCAACTGGCCGCCCGCAGCGGTGTAGCGGTCACGGCCCTGCATTTCTATGAAACCAAGGGCTTGATCAAGAGCAATCGCAATGCCGGCAACCAGCGGCGTTATCCACGGGATGTGTTGCGGCGCGTGGTGGTGATCAAGATCGCCCAGCGTTTGGGCATACCACTGGCAACGATCGGCCAGGCGTTGCAGGCATTGCCGGATGGGCGCACGCCCACGGCGCAGGATTGGGAGCGCTTGTCGGCGCTGTGGCGGGAAGACCTGGATGAGCGCATCAATAAGCTGATGCTGCTGCGGGACAAGCTCAATGGCTGTATCGGTTGCGGGTGCTTGTCTATGGAGGCGTGCCCGTTGCGTAATCAGGATGATCAGTTGGGTGAGCGTGGGCCGGGGGCTCAATTGCTGGAACCCACCCCAACCGCATGACCTGCAAACCCAATCATTGTAGGAGCCCGGCTTGCCGGCGATGGCGGTCATGAGGACGCTATCGCCGGCAAGCCGGGCTCCTACAGGAATGTGTGTTTAATTCTTAGAAACCGGGGGCAATCTGGCCCTTGTAACGGGTCAGGATGAACTGACGCACTTCATCGGAATTCAACGCCTTGGCCAGTTTCTGGATACGGGGGTCGTTGATGTTATCCGGCCGCGCCACCAGGTACTCGACGTACAGCGACTTGCCCTTCTCCACGATCAACGCGCTGTTGGTATCGATCCCCGCTTCCAGCGCGTAGTTGGCAAACACAAACGCCAAATCCACCTGGCTCACCGAACGGGCCAGCAAGGCGCCTTCCAGTTCGCGAATCTTCAAGTGCTTGGGGTTTTCCGCGATATCGCGCGGCGTACTCAGGGTGTTGCTCGGGTCCTTGAGTTTGATCAGGCCCGCCTCATCCAGCAGCACCAGGGCACGGCCCGTGTTGACCGGGTCGTTGGGGATCGACACCGTGGCGCCGTCCTTGAGCTCCGCGATGTTTTTGATCTTGGTCGAATAAGCACCAAAGGGTTCGATATGCACGCCCACCACCGGTACCAGATCGGTGTGACGGGTCTTGTTGTAGTCGTCGAGGAACGGGCGGTACTGGTAATAGTTGGCGTCGATGTTCTTCAACGACAGTTGTTGATTGGGCTGGATGAAGTCGGTGAAGACTTTGATCTGTAAGTCCACGCCCTCCTTGGCCAGCACCGGTTTGACGAACTCGAGGATTTCCGCATGGGGCACTGGGGTCGCACCGACCACCAGCTTTTCATTGGCAACGGCATTCAACGACAGGACAGCAGCCAAAATGGCCAGGGACTTTTTCATACAGGCTCCGAAAGCAGTTGTTATAGGAATCAACGGCGGCTGTAACGCGCCACCAAACGGTCACCGGTCATCTGCAGGGCCTGCACCAGCACCAACAGCAGCACCACGGTGACCACCATTACGTCGGTCTGAAAACGCTGGTAGCCATAGCGAATCGCCAGGTCACCCAGGCCACCACCACCGATCACGCCGGCCATGGCGGTGTAGTCCACCAGCACAATCGCGGTCACGGTCACGGCCGCCAGCAGCCCGCCTCGAGCCTCCGGCAACAGGGTGTGGCGGATGACCTGCCAGGTGCTGGCGCCCATGGACTGGGTGGCCTCGACTACGCCGCGATCCACCTCACGCAGCGCGGTTTCCACCAGCCGCGCAAAGAACGGCGTACAGCCCACCACCAGCGGCGGGATGGTGCCCGGTACACCGAGGGAGGTGCCCACCAGCAAGGTGGTCAGCGGGATCAACACGATCAGCAGGATGATGAACGGCAGCGAACGCAGCACATTGACCACCACCGACAGCAACCGATACACCACCAGCGCCTCGTGCAACTGACGCTTGCCGGTGAGAAACAGCAGCACGCCCAGGGGCAGCCCCAGCAGCACGGTAAAACCCAGCGCAGCGGCAAGCATGCTCAGGGTTTCCAGGCAGGCCTGGCCGATATCGGCCCAATAGATGTTCTTGAACAGTTCGGCCATGGATCACGACCAGTCATGGCGCGGAGGCTTGGCACCGTTGAGCAGCCAATTGCCCACCACGTGGTACTTCCAGCGCACCGGGTCGTGCAGGGTGTGCACCCGCGCGTTGCGCCAGTGGCGGTCGAAGTTGTGCTTCTTCAAGGTGGAACGGGTGCCCCCCAGTTCGAACAGCTTGTTACTGGCTTCGATGGCGATTTCAGTGGTCAGCACTTTGGCGCGGGCAACGGCCAGAGACGCGTGGGCGACGTTGTCTTCATCTGGGGCCGGGCGCGCGGCGTCCAGGGCAAAACCGGCGCGGTCGAGCAAGGCTTCGGCGGCTTCCAGGCGAATATCCAGGGCACCGACCTGGATGATGGTCAGAGGATCCTCGCTGGCTTTCTCCACCCCGGCGTCGATCCATGGCCGGGCGAATTGCTGGACGAACTGCACCGTGTCACGCAGCGCGGCGCGGGCAATGCCCGCATCAATGGCGGCAGTGGTCAATTGTGCGAAAGGTCCGGCCAAGGTTGGGGAGTCGTAGGATTTATGCGTGGGAAACAGATTGAACGCCGGCACCCGCAAATCCTGCGCCAGCACCGTCCCACTGGAAGTGGTGCGCTGGCCCATGCTGTCCCAATCGTCGACCACCACCAGCCCTTCAGTGCCACGCGGTACAAAGGCCAACTGGGCGTTTTGCTGTTCATCCAGCGCCAGCACTGCCAGCCAATGGGCGTACAGCGAACCGGTGCAATAGCCCTTGCGCCCGTTGATCACATAACCGTCGCCTTCACGGCGAATAGTGGCCTGGATGTCCTGCACGTGCTTGCCGCCGGTTTCCGACAGCGCATTGGCAAAGCGATGGCCCTGCAAGGCCAAGCCGAAGAAATGCGCCTGTTGCTCGGGCGTGCCCTGCAAGCGGATATCTTCCAGCAGGCAGTAGTGGTTCTGCGGGATCTGCCCTAATGACGGGTCGGCCGCCGAAATAATCGCGATCACCTGGGCCAGCACCGCGTAAGACACCTGCGCCCCGCCGAACGCGCGCGGCACACTGATGCCCCACAGGCCGCTGTTGGAATACAGGTCCACCACCTCGGCGGGCACCTGGCGAGTACGGTCGCGCTCGGCGTCCTGTTCCAGGAGGACGGCGGCGACGCGATGGGCGACGGCAATCGCCTCGGCTGCATCGCGGATCAATGCGGCATGGGGCGTGTGGATCGGGTAATCGGCAGATACAGGCAGTACAGACATACAACGCTCTCGGGCGAATGGTTTGCCAGAGGTATTGCAGCTTCTGTGCCGGGCCCGGAAACCGGCAGTTTGCCGGTAAAAACACGCCCCGGCCCGCTTATGGCGCAGCAATCTGCCCGTTCACTGTTGCCTGACAGACACCTCGTCGGTTGCCCGTAGGCCCCGCCATACGTGGCCTATAGTGAAAAGGCCGTGCCTCCACAACCACAACAACCCAAGGAGAACGAAATGAGCGTTAAACCCATTCCCGAGGGTTTCCACAGCGTCACGCCCTATCTGGGTGTCGAAAAAGCTGCCGAAGCCATCGAGTTCTACAAGAAAGCCTTTGGCGCCATCGAAGCCATGCGCCTGGACATGCCCGACGGCAGAGTCGGCCACGCCGAGCTGCGTATCGGTGACTCGCCGATCATGCTGGGCTCACCCTGCGATGAAAGTGCGTTTGGCAGCCCGCGTGATGGCCACACCAGCGTCGGTTTACATGTGTATGTCAATGACGTCGACGCGCAATACAAACAAGCCATCGCAGCCGGTGGCACACCGATCTCCGAACCCAAGGACCAGTTCTACGGCGATCGCTCCGGCACGCTGAAGGATCCATTCGGCCATGTGTGGTTCCTGGCCACCCACAAGGAAGACCTGACCGAAGCGCAGATTCGCCAGCGCGCAATGGAGATGTTCAAGCAAGCCTGAGCCTTTGTAGGAGCGAGCTTGCTCGCGAAAAACGCCATGACAACGCCTGCATTCGGGAGGCCGGCGTTATCGTTGACCTTCTTCGCGAGCAAGCTCGCTCCTACATCACACTTCATGAACAACCCCTCCACGTTTTCGCCCTTGCCCCGAACGCCGCGTGATTCCAGGATGCAGGCACTCATCACAAGGAGTCATTCCATGTTCGCCGGATTCCAAAAAGACAGCTGCCACGTCAACGGCGTGGACATCAGCTACCGCAAAGGCGGTACAGGTCCCGGTCTGCTCCTGCTGCACGGGCACCCGCAAACCCACGTCATCTGGCACAAAGTCGCCGAGCAATTGGCCGAGCACTTCACCGTGGTGGCGGCCGACCTGCGCGGTTATGGCGACAGCAGCAAGCCGCCGGCCAATGACCACCACACGAATTATTCAAAACGGGAAATGGCCCGGGACGGCGTTGAACTCATGAAAGCCCTGGGCTTTGAGCAGTTCTCGGTGCTGGCCCATGACCGTGGTGCCCGCGTGGCCCATCGCCTGGCCCTGGACCACCCGACCGCCGTGCAACGCATGGTGCTGCTGGACATCGCCCCCACCCTGTCAATGTATGCGCAAACCGACGAAGCCTTCGCCCGCGCCTACTGGCACTGGTTCTTCCTGATCCGTCCGGCGCCGTTGCCGGAAGCCTTGATCGAGAGCAACCCGGAGTTGTACCTGCGCAGCGTGATGGGCAGCCGCAGCGCCGGGCTCAAGCCATTTACCGATGAGGCCTTCGCCGAATACCTGCGCTGCCTGAAACTGCCGGGCGCCGCCACTGGCATCTGCGAAGACTACCGGGCTGCCGCCGGTATCGACCTTGAGCACGACCGGGCGGATATCGACGCTGGCCATCACCTGAACCTGCCGTTGCTGGTGATGTGGGGCGCCGAAGGCACCGTCGGCCGCTGTTTCGAGCCGCTCAAGGAATGGCAGAAAGTCGCCACCGACGTGCGCGGCAAGGCCCTGCCGGCCGGCCATTACATTGCCGAAGAGGCTCCCGAGTTGTTGCTGGGCGAAGTCCTGACCTTCCTTCGCTGACCCCCTGATTCACTCCCCCACGCAGGCGCGCCAACGCCTGCGACGGGGTCTGCTTGCCCAAAAAAGACTGCGAGATAATAACAATGACAATCAGAAAACTGCTGGGAACCCTGTATATCCAGGTGCTCATCGCGATTGCGCTGGGCGTGTTGATCGGCCATCAATGCCCGCAGATCGGCATCGACCTCAAGCCACTCGGCGATGGCTTTATCAAGCTGATCAAGATGATCATCGGCCCGATCATCTTCTGCACGGTGGTGTCCGGCATCACCAGCATGCACGACGTAAAACAGGTCGGCCGCGTCGGCGGCAAGGCGCTGCTGTACTTCGAAGTCGTCTCGACCATTGCCCTGTTGATCGGCATTCTCGCCGCGCACCTGCTGCATCCGGGCGTCGGCTTCAATATCGACGTGAAGACCCTCGACAGCTCGGCCATCGCCGGTTTTGTCGGCCAGGCCGAACATGGAGAAGGCATCGTCGGGTTCCTGTTGCACGTAATCCCCGCAACGTTTTTCGATGCGTTCTCCAAGGGTGAAATCCTGCCGGTGTTGTTCGTTTCCGTGCTGTTTGGCGTCGGCCTGGTGATGGTCGGTGAAAAGGGCCGACCGTTGGTGGGTGTCATCAACCAGGCCAGCGAAGTGTTCTTCCGCATCGTCGGCATCATCAGCCGGGTCGCGCCGATCGGGGCCTTTGGCGCGATTGCGTTCACTATCGGTAAATACGGCGTCGGTTCATTGCTGCCGCTGTTGAAACTGGTGGGCACCTTCTATATCACCGCGTTTTTCTTCATTGCCGTGGTGCTGGGCAGCATCGCCCGCTACGCCGGCTTCAGCATTTTCAAGTTGATGGGTTACATCAAGTCGGAGCTGCTGATCGTGCTGGGCACCAGCTCGTCGGAATCGGCGCTGCCGCAATTGATCCAGAAACTTGAAAGCCTGGGCGCCTCCAAAGGCGTGGTGGGCATCGTGGTGCCGACCGGCTACACCTTCAACCTGGACGGCACCAACATCTATATGACCCTGGCGGTGTTGTTCCTGGCCCAGGCCACCAATATCCACTTGCCGCTGGAACAGCAGTTGACGCTGCTGGCGGTGGCCATGCTGACGTCCAAGGGCGCCGGGGCGGTGGTCGGCGCGGGGTTTGTCGCATTGGCGGCAAGTTTGGCGGTGGTGCCGACGGTGCCGGTGGCGGCGATGGTGTTGATCCTCGGCGTTGACCGCTTCATGGCTGAATGCCGCTCACTGACCAATATCATCGGCAACGCCGTGGCCGCCTTGGTGGTGGCCGCCTGGGAAGGTGAACTGGACCGCGAAAAAATGGCGCCTATCGCGCTCAAGCACGGCCGACATGCGCGGGCAGCCGCTCAAGCGAAGATCGCTGCCGAGTAACCGAAGAAGGCCGGGTGTGCCGGAAGGCACCCCGATCCGGTGCTATTCTGGCGGCTCATGCCGCCAGCCCTGCTTCTGATGACTAATAAGAAAGATACCGTGCCCCTACCCGAAGACCTGCGGGTGTTCCTGACCGTGATCCGCAAGGCCGGCTTCGCAGCGGCCGCCGACGAACTCGGGTTGTCGCCGGCGTATGTCAGCAAGCGCATCCAGATCCTCGAAACCACCCTGGCCACCCGGCTGTTGCACCGCACCAGCCGGCGCATTGCCCTGACCGAAGACGGCGAACGGGTGCAGCGCTGGGCCGTGCGTATCCTGGAAGACTTCCAACAACTCTCCGATGAGCTCTCCGACGCCCACGACAGCCCCCGTGGCCGCCTGCATTTGTGCAGCAGCTTTGGTTTCGGCCGCAACCATGTGGCGCCGGCCCTGTCGTTGCTGGCGGAACAGTATCCGGACCTGGAAATCCGCCTGGACCTGTTCGACCGCGTGGTGGACATCGTCAGCGAAGGCTTCGATTTGGAGATCCGCGTGGGCGACGATATCCCCGGCCAGCACATCGGCCGCCGACTGGTGAGCAACCGCCGCGTGCTGTGCGCGGCACCGGCCTATCTGCAGCGTCGCGGCACACCGCAACAGTTGAGTGACCTGGAGCAACACGACTGCCTGGTGCTCAAGGAGCGCGATAACGCGTTTGGCATCTGGAACCTGGAACACGACGGCACCCAGGAAAGCGTGCGCGTGCGCGGGCCGTTGTCGTCGAACAATGGCGAGATTGTATTGCAGTGGGCGTTGGATGGGCGCGGGGTGTTGCTGCGCTCAATGTGGGATGTAAAGCCGCTGCTGGAACAAGGCAAGCTGGTGCAGGTGCTGCACGGGTATACCCAGAGCGCCAACGTGTGGGCGGTGTACCCGACACGGTTGGCGTATTCCGGGAAACTGCGCGCCTGCGTGGAGTTTTTGCAGGAGCATTTCAAAGGGTTGTCGATTTAACTCAGCCAGGGATTGGCTGCCAGGTGCCGGCACTCGAAGGCCTTGATCTCTTCACGGCGTTGCAAGGTGCTGCCAATGGCGTCCAGCCCCAATAGCAACGCAGTTTTACGCAGGGTATCGATCTGGAACGGGAGCACCTCGCCGTCCGCCAAGCGAATCGCCTGGGCTTCAAGGTCCACGCTGATCTGCGCCTGGTCCGCCTGGCTGACCGTCTTACCCAACCGCTGCAACACCGCCTCGTCCAAGGTGATCAACAACACCCCGTTGCGCTGGCAGTTGTCATAGAAAATCCCGGCAAAGCTGCTGCCGATCAGGGCGCGGATGCCCATTTGCTTCAAGCCCCACACCGCATGTTCACGGCTGGAACCGCAGCCGAAATTCGGCCCTACCACCATGAAACTCGCGCCCTGCCAGGCCGGCTGGTTCAGCACGAAGTCGGGGTTGGGCTCGCCGGACGGCAAGAAGCGCAAGTCGAAGAACAACCCACGGTCCAGGCCGCTGCGGTCGATGCCCTTGAGGAACTGCTTGGGCATGATCACGTCGGTGTCGATGTTGGCCGCCAGCATCGGCGCGGCCTTGCCGGTGACCAGGGTGAAGGGTTGCAGGCTCATGGGCGCGCTCCAAAGTGGCGGATATCAGTAAGGCGACCGGTTATGGCAGCGGCGGCGACCATCGCCGGGCTCATCAGGTGCGTGCGTGCGCCCGCGCCCTGGCGACCTTCGAAGTTGCGGTTGGTGCTGGAGGCGCAGCGGTCGCCGGGGGCCAGCACGTCGTCGTTCATGGCCAGGCACATCGAACAGCCCGACTGGCGCCATTCAAAGCCAGCCTCGATAAAAATCGCCGCCAGCCCTTCGGCCTCGGCCTGGTCACGGACTTCGGTGGAGCCGGGCACAATCATCGCGCGGACGTGGTCGGCCACGTGTTTACCGCGCACCACGCTGGCGGCGTCGCGCAGATCTTCGATGCGCGCATTGGTGCAGGAGCCGATGAAGGCGTGGCTGATGACGATCTCGCTCAGCGGCATGCCGGCTTCCAGGCCCATGTAGTTGAGGGCACGGCGCATGTCCTGGCGCAGGATCAGGTCGCTGACATCCTGCGGGTCGGGCACGCGGGCGCCGATGGGTGCAGCCTGGTCGGGGCTGGTGCCCCAGGTGACCATGGGTTCCAGGGTGGTGGCGTCGAGTTGCACCTCCCGGTCGAACACCGCGTCGTCATCGGTGTGGAGTTTTCGCCACTCCAACAGTGCTTTTTCCCACAGCTCGCCTTGCGGTGCGCGTGGTTTGCCCTTGAGGTAGCCGAACACTTTCTCGTCCGGCGCCATGAAGGCGCCACGAGCGCCCGCTTCCACCGCCATGTTGCAGATGGTCATGCGCGCCTCGACGCTCAGCGCGTCGATGGTGGAGCCGCGAAATTCGATGGCATAGCCCGTTGCGCCGGACGCGCCGATCTTGCCGATCAGCGCCATGATCACGTCTTTTGAAGTCAAACCCGGCGCCAGGTCACCGTCTACGGTCACCCGCATAGTCTTCAGACGTTTGTAGACCAACGTCTGGGACGCCAGCAGGTGTTCGATTTCCGAGGTGCCGATGCCAAAACCAAAGGCCCCGAGGGCGCCGTAGGTGGTGGTGTGACTGTCTCCGGCGGCAATCACCATGCCGGGCAGGATAAAACCCTGTTCCGGAGCGATTACGTGTTCGATGCCTTGGCGCTTGTCGAGGATGTCCAGCAGCTCGATACCGAAGTCCCGGCAGTTCTCCGCCAGGTACGACACTTGGCGCGCGCCGCCTGCATCCGGCATCGCCGCGATACGCTGGGGCGTGGTGGGGTTCACATGGTCGACCACGGCCAACGCCGTGCCCGGACGCCACACCGTGCGCCCAGCCTCGCGCAAGCCGCTGAAGGCCTGGGGACTGGTGTATTCGTTGATCACCTGGCGGTCTATATAGAGCAGGACATGGCCCTGGTCATCCAGGGGGCACACCGTGTGGGAGTCGATGTGTTTGTCGTAGAGGGTTCTGGCAGTCATTTCTTAGGCTCACTCAACGGTATGCGCCCATCCTACGCAGCGCCCGGGCCCCATCAATGCCGCTTGGGTGATGGCTTGGAACATGTTTCGTGTTCGATCGAGGCGTTTAAGCGGCCTGAATGTGAACCTGAAACATTTTCTTTCATATCCGGGTTAGGGATTTCTCATTCTCATCCGTCTTAACTTAGATACAGCCTGTCGCGTCAGCAAAAGCTACGACTGGCCTTTTCCGGGCCTTCACTGCCCCCCTCCGATCAAGACCCTCATTCACATGTCGAAGAAGTCACGCTCCAAACTCTGGTTTCTCGTGCATAGCTGGTTGGCCTTGCCCATCTGGTTCTTTGTACTGATCGTCTGCGTCACCGGCACCCTGGCGGTGGTCAGCCAGGAGATCGTCTGGCTGGCCAACCCGGATATCCGCGCGAGCAAGCCGACGGACGACGCCGAACCGCTGAGCTATGACCAGGTGATCGCCGCGATCAAGCGCGAAGAACCCCAGGTGTTCGTCCAGTCGATCAGCCGCCCCGACGAATCCCACTTCGCCCTCAGCGTCGACCTCAGCTACCCCGACGGGCGCTCCGTCGAGGTCTACGTCAACCCCTACACCGGCGCGATCCAGGGCATCAGCCCGTCGTTCAACTTCCAGGCCTTTACCCGCGCCCTGCACGGCTGGTGGCTGGTGCCGTTCACCAATGGCTACAGCTGGGGCTGGTACCTGGTCTCGGCACTGGGTATTCCGTTGCTGGCGTCGCTGGTCACCGGGCTGGTGGTGTACAAGCGTTTCTGGAAAGGCTTCCTGCGCCCTACACTGCGTATCCGCCACGGTGCGCGGATCTTCTGGGGTGACTTCCACCGCTTGAGCGGTATCTGGTCGATCTGGTTCATCGCGGTGATCTCCGTCACCGGCATTTGGTTCCTGATCCGGGCGATCCTGGGGGATAACCAGATCTCGATTTCCACCGAGCCGGTCATCCCGGTGATTGCACGGGAAAAAGTGCCGATGTCGGCACCCGGCGTGCCGGCTCCCATGATTCCTGTGGACGAGGCGATCAAGATCGCTACACAGCGCATTCCTGGCCTGGAGGCGAGCTTCATCAGCCTGCCGCTCAATGCCTACAGCCACCTGCAGATCGGCGGGCGCGGCTGGTATCCGCTGATGTTCCAGACCGCGCAGATCAACCCCTATGACGGCGAAGTCGCGGCGGCGCACTTGCTGTCCGACCGTTCGAAGCTGGAGTTCGTCACCGAATCCATGCGCCCGCTGCACACCGGCGACTTTGGTGGGATCTGGATCAAGCTGATCTGGGCATTCTTTGGCCTGATCATGAGCATGATGGTGTTGAGCGGCCTGCTGATCTGGACCAAGCGCACCGCCCTGGCCACCCTCAATGCCCTCAAGCGTGAAGCCAAGACCCAACATAAGCCGGCGGCCGCCCCCGCCAGGCAGGCTGAAACCTCGGAGGTCACCCCATGAGCAAGGTCGCTGCTGCTAAACCTTCGGCGCTGCGGGCCTTCTGGCTGAAATGGCGCTTCCACATCAATGTGCTGCTGTTGCTGATCCCCCTGGGCTTCATGCCCAAGTACTTCGCTGACGCGGCGCTGTTTCGTGGCGACACCGGCATCGGCGAGCGCGTGGCCGGTGAGGTGCAGGTCGGGCCCTGGAGCCTGACGCTCGCGGAGTTCCGCAATGAAGGCCCGCGCCCAGACCCAGCCGGGCCGATGAAGTTCTTCAATGCCGCCCTGTGCGACACCTGTGCCGAACAGGTCAAGGCCACCTACCTGCGCATCGGCAAGCCGCGCAGCCTGCGCGCCGCCGGGGTGATCTTCTTTGGCACGCCGTACCGCATGGGCGCCGGCCTGCCGATCCCGGAACGCACGCCCGCCGACGCCGAACTGTGGGTCACCATGGAAGGCTGGGACGGCACGATGCACCAGGGTTCCATCCCGTTGAGCCAGGCTTCGCCTGCCACTATTGCCTGGCTGAACAAGCAAGGAGTTAAACCATGACTTTGATGCGCATGACCCGCGCCTGTGGCGTCCTGCTGATGTGCGCCGGTTTCAGTACCGTCGCCCTGGCCCACAACCCGATGTGTGAGTGCAAGGAAATCCCCGGCGAGCAGATCCAGTGCAAAGGCGGTTTCTCCGACGGCAGCGGCGCACCCGGCGTGACCCTCGATGTGATCGGCTATGACGAAACCATCCTGGTGCCTGGCAAGCTGGGTGAGGACTCGACCCTGACCTTCAAGAAACCGTCCGCCGAGTTCTACGTGCTGTTTGATGCAGGCCCCGGCCACGTGGTGGAAATCGACCAAGCGGATATCCAGCCGCAATGACCACCACACAGGTTGTACGCCCCGCCGGCGCCGGTCATGAAACCCTCTACGTGCTGCTGTTGTGCCTGATCATCCTCGCGGTGGCCGGCTCGGTGATCGCGCTGCACGGTGAATCCCAGGAAGTGGCGGCCGTACCCAGCCACCAATTGGATGCGCGCCGCGACCTGAGTGCCGCCGAGCAAGGTATCTACGCCGACCTGCGGGTGACCCTGGATGAAATCCAGCTGTTGCAGCAGGAGCAAAGCGCGCTGCCCAGCCCGGCGCAACTGGCCGAAGAAGGCTTCGCACCCTTTGCCCAGGACGCCAGTTCGGTCAGCCGTGGCGATCACCGCTGGCAATTGCTGGAGCCTTCGGCCTACCTGGGCTTGAGCCAGGCACCGGCCACAGCCGGCTCACTGCTGATGCGTGTGCACGGTGCCGAACCGGATATCTGGCTCAATCGCCAGGCCAACCTCGCCGCCCCTTCCGACCTCACTGACCAGGCGCTGATCGCGGCCGGCTGGCAGCAAGTGGTCGCGCAATTCGATGCCGGCGTCACCCGCCAGCACCGTCACTGAACGAGAAGACCGATTGCCCATGTCTATTTCATCTCCCCTGTTGCGCCTGTTGCTGGTTGGCCTGTTCAGCCTGATGCTCGCTCCATTGGCTAACGCCGAGGCTGCCAAACGCCTGCGTATCGGTATCACCCTGCACCCTTATTACAGCTATGTGGCGAATATCGTCGGCGACAAGGCCGAAGTGGTGCCGCTGATTCCGGCCGGTTTCAACCCGCATGCCTACGAACCGCGCGCCGAAGACATCAAGCGCATCGGCACCCTGGACGTGATCGTGCTCAACGGCGTCGGCCACGATGATTTCGCCGACCGCATGATCGCCACCAGCGAACGCCCGGACATCCCGGTGATCGAGGCCAACGCCAACGTGCCGCTGCTGGCCGCCACCGGTAACGCCGCGCGCGGTGCGGGCAAGGTGGTCAACCCGCATACGTTCCTGTCGATCAGTGCGTCGATTGCCCAGGTCAACAACATCGCCCGCGAACTGGGCAAGCTCGACCCGGACAACGCCAAGACCTACACCCAGAACGCCCGTGCCTACGGCAAGCGCCTGCGCCAGATGCGCGCCGATGCGCTCGCCAAGTTGACCAGCGCGCCCAACCCGGACCTGCGCGTGGCCACCGTGCACGCGGCCTACGACTACCTGCTGCGCGAATTCGGCCTGGAAGTCACCGCCGTGGTCGAGCCGGCCCACGGCATCGAGCCAAGCCCGAGTCAGTTGAAGAAAACCATCGATGAACTGCGCGCCCTGGACGTGAAGGTGATCTTCTCGGAGATGGATTTCCCGTCCACCTACGTCGACACCATCCAGCGTGAGTCAGGCGTAAAACTGTACCCGCTGTCGCATATTTCCTACGGCGAATACAGCGCCGAGAAGTACGAAGTGGAGATGACCGGCAACCTCAATACGGTGGTGCGGGCGATTCAGGAGTCCGGATCATGACGGCGGCGGAACAGCTGAGTGCCGTCAGCGTCGGCCCGACGCTTGAGTTCGATCAGGTTGCGCTAACGCTGGGACGCACGGTGATCCTGGATGACGTGAGCTTCCAGGTACAGCCGGGCAGTATCCATGCACTGGTCGGCCCCAACGGCGGCGGCAAAAGCTCGTTGATCAAGACGCTGCTCGGGCAAACTCCTCACCAGGGACGCTTGAGCCTGCACTGGCCAGCCACACCCGGCACCATTGGCTATGTGCCCCAGGCCCTGGAGTTCGACCGGGGCTTGCCGATGACCGTGGATGATTTCATGGCGGCAATGTGCCAACGGCGTCCGGCGTTTCTCGGCCTGTCCAAGCATTACGCCGGCGCGATTGGCGATGCGCTGGAGCGCGTCGGCATGCAAGACAAACGCAAGCGACGCATGGGCGCGCTGTCCGGCGGTGAACGCCAGCGCGTGTTGCTGGCCCAGGGACTGATCCCGGCGCCGCAGTTGCTGGTGCTGGATGAACCGATGTCGGCGCTGGATGAAGCCGGTATCCAGGTGTTTGAGCGCCTGCTGAATGACTGGCGCCTGGCGGGAATCACCGTGCTATGGATCGAACATGACCTGGAAGCTGTGGGCCGCCTGGCCGATCGCGTCACCGGCCTCAACCGCCGCGTGCTGTTCGACGCCACGCCCAAAGAGGCGTTGACCCCGGATCGCCTGCTGACCCTGTTCTCCACCCACCCTCGGAGCCCGGCGCAATGAGTTATGAAGCCTTTCGCTTGATGGTCCAAGGCTGGGCCTCTGCCGGTTATCTGCCGGAAGCGCTGGCCTACGGTTTTGTGGTCAACGCCCTGCTCGCCGGCCTGCTGATCGGCCCGGTACTCGGCGGCCTGGGCACGCTGGTGGTGGTCAAGCGCTTCGCGTTTTTCTCCGAAGCGGTCGGCCACGCAGCGCTGACGGGCGTGGCGGTGGGCATCCTGCTCGGTGAACCCTACACCGGCCCATATGGCGCGTTGTTCGGCTACTGCCTGCTGTTCGGCATCTTGCTCAACTACCTGCGCAACCGCACCGGCCTGGCGCCGGACACCTTGATCGGCGTGTTCCTGTCGGTGTCCCTGGCGCTGGGTGCGAGCCTGTTGCTGATCCTGGCCGGCAAGATCAACGTGCATATTCTCGAGAACGTACTGTTCGGCTCGGTCTTGACTGTCAACGGCAACGACCTGCTGGTGCTGGCGGTAGTCGGCTCGTTGGTGATGGCCCTGGCACTGCCGCTGTACAACCGCATCATGTTGGCCAGCTTCAATCCACAATTGGCAGCGGTGCGCGGTGTAGCGGTGAAGACCTTGGATTATCTGTTCGTGATCCTGGTGACGCTGATCACCGTCGCGGCGGTCAAGGTCATCGGCGCGATCCTGGTGGGGGCGCTGCTGGTGATTCCCGCCGCTGCGGCACGCCTGTTGAGCCAGTCGCTCAAGGGCTTCTTCTGGATCTCCGTCGCGATTGCCACCATCAGCACCCTGTGCGGGATCCTGCTGCCGATCATCTTCGACCTGCCCGTGCCGTCCGGCGCCGCGATCATCCTGGTCGCCGGTATCGCCTTCGCCCTGGCCGCCATCGCGCGCGGCACGGTGCCCAGCCTTAAAGGGAATCTTGGATAATGCGCTCCGTTCTTTCTCCCCTGGCCCTGGCCATCGCTTGTTTGTTCACCACGCCGTTGATGGCGGCTGAAGCGGCCAAACCGGCTGCCCACGCGGCAAAGCCGGTCAAAGTGCTGGCCTCGTTGCCGATCACCTACGGCCTGGCTGAAGTGCTGCTCAAAGGCACCGACGTGCAGCTTGAACGCGCCGCGCCGGCCAATCTGCCCGGTTCGCGACAAGTGTCCTACTTCACCGGCCGTGGCGCCCCCGCCCTGAATAAGTTGGCGCTGGATGCCGACGCCGCCATCGGCCTGCGCTCACTGTGGGCCGATGACCCGCTGTACCCGGTGGCGCGGCGCAGCAACATCCGCATCGTCGAAGTCGACGCTGCACGTCCGGTGGACGGTGGTCTGCCGGGCATCGCGGTGCAGCCGGGCGTCACCGATGGCCTGAACAGCCAGCCGTGGCAGTCGAGCAACAACATGGGACGCATGGCCGATGTGCTGGCCGCCGACCTGAGCCGCCTGGCGCCCACCGCCAAGCCGAAGATCGACGCCAACCTCGCCGCCCTCAAACAACGCCTGCTCAAGCTCACCGCCGACAGCGAAGCGCGGCTGGCCAAGGCGGACAACTTGAGTGTGGTCAGCCTGAGTGATCACTTCGCCTACCTGGTCAGCAGTTTGAACCTGGAAGTGCTCAGCACCGATGCGCGACCCGACGCGGAGTGGACGCCTGAGGCGTTGCAGAAACTGAGTGCCGAGCTGAAGGACAATGAGGTGGCGGTGGTGCTGCATCATCGGCAGCCGAGTGACGCGGTGAAGGCGGCTATCACTGCCGGTGATTCAACGCTGTTGGTGTTGAATGTGGACGGTGCGGAGCCGGTGACAGAGCTGGAAACCAATGTGGATCAGGTGATCAAGGCGCTGACCCCGTAACATCCACACCCACGTGGATGGCATCATGCCGCCAGAACTCCAGGTCGCAATCGATCAACCGCTGGTGCTGGTCATAATTGACCCGGGCGATCCGCAAGCCCGGGCTGCCCACCGACACGCGCAACGCGGCGGCGGCTTCCACCGGCAGTGAGGTCGGCACGATTTCAAAGCGCACGCGCCCGTAGTGCAGGTCGTACTTGCGCGCATACAGCTCAGTCATCGACTGATTCAAATCACACGCCAGGATCCCCGGAAAATACTGCGGGTTCAGGTAGTGCTCCACATACAGCACCAAGCGCCCATCGATCCGCCGGCCCCGGCAGATCTGGATCACACTGGACAGCGCGGGCAACTGCAACCACGCGCACACCGCCGCCGACGCCGGCTGCAAGCGCGCCGAAATCACTTCGGTGGACGCCACGCGCCCCTGGTCGCTGACCATGGCGTGAAAATGGCTGCGCTGCATCAGGTTGTACGCCAGCCGTGGCGGCGAAACAAACCAGCCGCGCCGCTCCTCGCGATAGATCTGGCCTTGGGCTTCCAGTTGTAACAAGGCTTCCCGCACCGTAATCCGGGTGGTACCAAACAACTCGCTGAGCTTGCGCTCAGCGGGCAGTTTGCTGGCAGGCGGCAACAAGCCGTGGTCGATCTGCTCTTGCAGCGCCAGGCCAATGGATGTCACCGCCTTGATTGCCTCATCACGCATCAACGTTACCTATCTGGACTAGACCAGCACCGATCCGGTGCACAAACCGCTGCGTAAACCGGCCAGCACTCAAGCTTGCCAGCCTAGGCATTACAGATGACCGACAGATGACAGTCCGTATCCATCGCCCTTAGCACACCCTGCAATACATCGGCCAAGTCCAATCAATGCGGGCACTTGGGCATGGTCTACGCTAACTCTGCGACAAGCGACATCCGCGATTTAAAAACGACATCGACATGAAACTGTCATCCATCGAGCCTAGATTGGCTCAGGTATTGCTGACCTAGACCAACACCACCGCAAACGTCGATAAAAACGCAGCGTTGAAAACGCCCAAAGGAGCTTCGGATGAAACAGCTTTTCCTGGCATCACTGTTAGGCTCGACCATTGCCATGTGCACCGCCGCCATGGCCGCTGATACCGATCTAAAAACCCTGGAAGCTGCCGCAAAGGCAGAAGGCGCCGTCAACAGCGTCGGCATGCCCGATGACTGGGCCAACTGGAAAGGCACCTGGGAAGACCTGGCCAAGACCTACGGCCTCAAGCACATCGACACCGACATGAGCTCGGCCCAGGAAATCGCCAAGTTCAAGGCTGAAAAAGACAACGCCAGCGCCGACATCGGCGACGTGGGCGCAGCGTTCGGTCCGATCGCGGTGAAGCAGGAAGTCACCCAGCCGTACAAACCGTCCACCTGGGCCCAGGTTCCGGATTGGGCTAAAGACAAAGACGGTCACTGGGCCTTGGCCTACACCGGCACCATCGCGTTTATCGTCAACAAGAAGCTGCTGCACGGCTCTGAAGTGCCAACCAGCTGGGCTGACCTGCAAAACGGCAAGTACAAGGTCTCCATCGGCGACGTGAGCACTGCAGCGCAAGCGGCCAACGGTGTACTGGCAGCGGCCATCGCCAATAAAGGCGACGAAAAGAACATCGCCCCCGGCCTGCAATTTTTCACCAAGATCGCCCAGCAAGGCCGCCTCTCGCTGTCCAACCCGACCATCGCCACCATGGAAAAAGGTGAAGTCGAAGTGGGCGTGGTCTGGGACTTCAACGGCCTGAGCTACAAGGCCAAGATGGCCAACCCGGATGACTACGTGGTGCTGATCCCATCGGACGGCTCGGTGAAATCCGGCTACACCACCATCATCAACAAATACGCCAAGCACCCGAACGCCGCCAAGCTGACCCGCGAATACATCTTCAGCGACGCTGGCCAGCTCAACCTGGCGAAAGGCAATGCGCGTCCGATCCGCGCTGAAACCGACCTGAAACTGCCGGCCGATATCGCCAAGAACCTGATCCCGGGCGAGCAGTACACCAAGGCCAACCCGCAGCCGATCAAGGATGCGGATGCCTGGGAAGCGACTTCCAAGAAACTGCCTCAGTTGTGGAATGAGCAGGTCATCGTAGAGATGAAGTAATCGAAGCAAACCTCTGTAGGAGCCGGCTTGCCGGCGATGGCGGCATATCAACCAACATCAATGTTGAATGTTCGCCCGCTATCGCCGGCAAGCCGGCTCCTACAGGTCCGGTTTCAACCTGACCCAAACCCATCTGTTGCGGAGCCCCCATGAAGCACACTGTCATCCTTGTCGTGCTCGACGGCCTGAACTTCGAGGTTGCGAGGCACGCCATGGGGCACTTGCAGGCCTATGTCAGCGCAGGACGCGCAGCCCTCTACAAACTGGAATGTGAACTGCCCGCCCTGTCCCGCCCGCTGTATGAATGCATCCTCACCGGCGTGCCTCCGATCCAGAGCGGCATCGTGCACAACAACGTCGCGCGCCTGTCCAACCAGCGCAGCATTTTCCATTACGCCACCGACGCCGGGCTGACCACGGCAGCGGCGGCTTACCATTGGGTCAGCGAGTTATACAACCGTACGCCCTTCCTCGCCGCCCGCGACCGTCATACCGACGACAAGTCTCTGGCGATCCAGCACGGGCATTTCTACTGGAATGACCATTACCCGGATTCCCACCTGTTTGCCGACGCCGAGAGCCTGCGCCTCAAACACGCGCCGGACTTCCTGGTGGTGCACCCTATGAACATCGACGACGCCGGCCACAAGCACGGCCTCGACACCCCGCAATACCGCAACAGCGCACGCTCGGCCGACATTATCCTGGCCGACTACCTGCAAGCCTGGCTCGACGCCGGTTACCAAGTGCTGGTGACCGCCGACCACGGCATGAACAACGACCGTTCCCACAACGGCCTGCTGCCGGAAGAGCGCGAAGTGCCGCTGTTTGTCCTTGGCGATGCATTCAGCCTGGACCCCAACGCTACACCGAAACAGACCGACCTCTGCGGCACCGTCTGCGAGTTGCTCGGCGTGCCCCACGACAAACCTGTCTGCCGGGAGCTGTTGAAATGATCCGTGGCAAATGGTTGGCGCTGCTGTGCCTGGTGCCCTTCGCGCTGTTCTTTACCGTGTTCGAAATCGCCCCGCTGGTATGGGTGCTGATCAACAGCCTGCAAACCGAAGAGGCCGGTTGGGGCGTGGAAAACTTCGTACGTATCTTCAGCTCGAAGTTCTACCTGCAAGCCATCCAGTTCAGTTTGGAAATCAGCTTCTACTCCAGCATTTTCGGCATCATCATCGCCACGCTGGGCAGCTACTCGTTGCGCCGGGTGGATTCGCCGCTGCGCAATTTCGTCACCGCCTTCGCCAACATGACCAGCAACTTTTCCGGTGTGCCCTTGGCCTTCGCGTTCATCATTTTGCTGGGCTTCAACGGCAGCATCACGATCATGCTCAAGCAGGCGGGGATCATTCAGGACTTCAACCTGTATTCGAAGACCGGCTTGATCATCCTCTATACCTACTTCCAGATTCCCCTGGGTGTGTTGCTGCTGTACCCGGCCTTCGATGCGTTGCGCGAAGACTGGCGTGAGTCGGCTGCACTGCTCGGCGCGAATGGCTGGCAGTTCTGGCGGCATATCGGCCTGCCCGTGCTCACCCCGGCCCTGCTCGGTACGTTCGTGATTCTGCTGGCCAACGCCTTGGGCGCCTATGCCACGGTGTACGCCCTGACCACCGGTAACTTCAACGTGCTGCCGATCCGTATCGCCGGGCTGGTTTCCGGTGATGTGTCCCTCGACCCGAACATGGCCAGCGCCCTGGCCGTGGTGCTGGTGGCGCTGATGACCGTGGTCACCGTGGTCCATCAACTGCTGCTCAAGAGGAGCTACCATGTCTCGCGCTGAAGCCGGCCCGGCCTCCCTCTACCATCGGGTGGTGGTGTGGCTGTTGTTTGCCATCCTGGTGCTGCCGTTGGTGGGCACCTTCGTCTACTCCATTTCCAGCAGTTGGTCAGCAACCATCCTGCCCGCTGGCTTCACGGTGAAATGGTACGTGCAACTGTGGAGCGACCCGCGCTTCCTGATGGCCTTCGGGCAATCGTTGCTGGTGTGTGTCGGCGCGCTGATCCTGTCGGTGGTACTGATTTTGCCGCTGCTGTTTGTGGTGCATTACCACTTCCCCAAGCTCGATGCGCTGATGAACATCCTGATTCTGCTGCCCTTCGCGGTACCACCGGTGGTGTCGTCGGTGGGCCTGCTGCAACTGTATGGCTCCGGGCCGATGGCGATGGTGGGCACGCCGTGGATTCTGATCGGTTGCTACTTCACCGTGGCACTGCCGTTCATGTACCGGGCGATCACCAACAACCTGCAGGCGATCAACCTGCGCGACCTGATGGACGCGTCACAACTGCTCGGCGCCAGCACCTGGCAGGCGGCGATCCTGGTGGTGCTGCCGAACCTGCGCAAAGGCCTGATGGTGGCGTTGCTGCTGTCGTTCTCGTTCCTGTTCGGTGAGTTCGTGTTCGCCAATATCCTGGTGGGCACCCGCTACGAAACATTGCAGGTGTACCTGAACAACATGCGCAACAGCAGCGGCCATTTCACCAGTGCCGTCGTGATTTCCTATTTCTTCTTTGTGCTGGTGCTGACCTGGGCCGCCAACATCTTGAACAAGGACAAAAGCCAATGAGCTTCGTCAGCGTCCAACACCTGCAAAAAGGCTACGCCGGCACTCCGGTGTTCAGTGATATCAACTGCGAGATCGCCAAGGGTGAGTTCGTCACCCTGCTCGGCCCGTCCGGTTGCGGCAAATCCACACTGCTGCGCTGCATCGCCGGGCTGACCTCGGTGGACAGTGGGAAAATCCTGCTGGATGGGCAGGACATCGTCCCATTGAGCCCGCAGAAACGTCACATCGGCATGGTGTTCCAGAGCTATGCACTGTTCCCCAACATGACCGTGGAGCAGAACGTCGCCTTCGGCCTGCGCATGCAGAAGGTCAATGCCGACGACAGCTACAAGCGCGTGCAGGAAGTGCTGCAACTGGTGGAACTCAAGGACCTGGCCGGTCGTTACCCGCACCAGATGTCCGGCGGCCAGTGCCAGCGCGTGGCCCTCGCCCGCTCCCTGGTCACCCGCCCGCGTCTGTTGTTGCTGGATGAGCCGCTGTCGGCGCTGGATGCACGCATTCGCAAGCACCTGCGCGAACAGATCCGCCAGATCCAGCGTGAACTGGGGCTGACCACCATCTTCGTGACCCATGACCAGGAAGAAGCCCTGACCATGTCCGACCGGATCTTCCTGATGAACCAGGGCAAGATCGTGCAGAGCGGCGATGCCGAGACCCTCTATACCGCGCCTGTCGATGTGTTCGCCGCCGGTTTTATCGGCAACTACAACCTGCTGGACGCCGACAAGGCCACCCAGTTGCTGCAACGCCCGATCAACAGCCGCATCGCCATTCGCCCGGAGGCCATCGAACTGAGCCGCGACGGCGAACTGGACGCCTTGGTGCGCAGCCACAGCCTGCTGGGCAACGTGATTCGCTATCGCATCGAAGCACGCGGCGTGGAGCTGGTGGTGGATGTGCTCAACCGCTCGGCCGACGACCTGCACCCAGACGGACAACGCCTGGCACTTTCCATCGACCCCAGCGCCCTGTGTGAAGTAGCCTGATGCAACGATTGATTGAGAGAGCGTGACCGATGGCATTGGTAATTTTTGATCTGGACGACACCCTCATCCACGGCGACTGCGCCACCCTGTGGAGCGAGCAGATGGGCCGCCTGGGCTGGGTCGACCCTGAATCGTTCATGCGCAAGAACCACGAACTGATGGACGCCTACAGCCAGGGCAAACTGAAGATGGAAGATTTCATGGACTTCAGCCTGGAGCCGATGATCGGCCGTACGCCGGAAGAAATCGAGCACTTGGTGGAGCCGTGGGTCGAGGACGTGATCGAGCCGCTGATCTACAGCGACGCCACCAAGACCATCGCCCGCCATCGCGCGAATGGCGATCGGATTCTGGTGATCTCGGCGTCGGGCTCGCACCTGGTCACGCCAATTGCGGCGCGGATCGGCATTGATGAGGTGTTGGGGATCGACCTTGAAGTCAGCCATGGCGTGTACAGCGGGCATACCGTAGGTGTGCTGACTTACCGTGAGGGCAAGATCACTCGGTTGCTGGAATGGTTGGAAAAGGAAGGTGAAACGCTGGAAGGCGCGTATTTCTATTCGGATTCGCGCAATGATTTGCCGTTGCTGTTGAAGGTGGATCATCCGCAGGTGGTGAACCCGGACCCGGTATTGCGCGAGCACGCCGAAAAAGCTGGCTGGCCTATCCACGATTGGACCTGACACACCACTCCCTGTAGGAGCCGGCTTGCCGGCGATGGCGGTGTGTCAGATGAAACATTCTTCATCGATACACCGCCATCGCCGGCAAGCCGGCTCCTACAGTTTTGATCGCGTTGCAATTCAGGCCAAGGATTCGTCGATCACCAACACCAACTTCCCGGAAATCTGGTTACTCGCCAGCTCGGCAAACGCCGCCTCGGCATCCTGTATCGCAAAGGTCTTGGCCAGTTGCGGGCTCAGCCGCCCTTCAACAAACAACGGCCACACATGCTGGCTCAAGTCACTGAACAGGTCGGCCTTGAACTGATCACTGCGGCTGCGCAGGGTCGAGCCCAGTAGCTGAATACGCTTGCCCAGTACCTGCGCCAAGTCCAATTGCGCCTCACGGCCACCCATCAAGCCGATCAACACCCAGCGACCATCCAGGGCCAGCAG
This sequence comes from Pseudomonas sp. NS1(2017), assembly GCF_002269425.1. Taxonomy (NCBI): domain Bacteria; kingdom Pseudomonadati; phylum Pseudomonadota; class Gammaproteobacteria; order Pseudomonadales; family Pseudomonadaceae; genus Pseudomonas; species Pseudomonas sp. NS1(2017). The sequence goes on along the minus strand of NZ_CP022960.1, from coordinate 3,485,671 downwards.
CTTCAGGTCCAGCGCTGCATAGCTGCCGCCCACCGGGTCGAGAATCACATCGAACGGCCCGAAATCCCGCAGCCCTTCAATACCATCGGTGCGCACCACGCCGCCCTGGGCGCCGAGTCCTTCGCAATAGGCCAGGCGCTCCGCCGAGCCGACGCTGACCCAGCACGGGCTGCCGAACGCCTTGCACAGCTGGATCGCCGCCGAGCCCACACCACTGGCGCCGGCATGCAGCAACACCTTTTCGCCAGGCCTGAGACCGGCCAGTTGGAACAGATTGAGCCACGCGGTGCTGTACACCTCAGGCAATGCCGCCGCTTCGACCAGCGACAAACCTTCTGGCACCGGCAACACATGACGCGCATCCACCACCACTTCTTCAGCCATGCCACCGCCGGCCAACAGCGCGCAGACACGGTCGCCAACCTGCCAGGATGAGCCCGACCCCACTTCGCTGATCACCCCGGAACACTCCAGGCCAAGCACCTGGCTCGCGCCCGGCGGCGGCGGATAAAGCCCGGCACGCTGTAATAAATCGGCGCGATTGAGGCCCGCTGCCGCTACGCGAATGCGAACTTGGCCTACATCGCAAGTAGGACTGGGTTCTTCCAACCACTCCGCATGACCGTCAACGCCTTGCAATGCTTTCACAGTGCCTCCATAGTGAGTCTGGACTGAGCCCGTAGCTGTATCGCCGGGCTTTTTGCATTATGCGACCGGACCATATGGAACCGGCTCCCTCAAAGACGGCCTAATATGCGTTATCAATTGCCCCCGCGTCGAATCAGCATGAAGCATTTGTTCCCCAGCACCGCCCTCGCTCTTTTCATTGGTCTCGGCTTCGCGTCGATGTCGACCAATACGTTCGCAGCCAACAGCTGGGACAACCTTCAGCCGGATCGCGATGAGGTGATTGCCAGCCTTAACGTCGTCGAACTGCTCAAGCGCCATCACTACAGCAAGCCGCCGCTGGACGACGCGCGCTCGGTGATCATCTATGACAGCTACCTCAAGCTGCTGGACCCGTCGCGCAGCTACTTCCTGGCCAGTGATATCGCCGAGTTCGACAAGTGGAAGACGCAGTTCGACGACTTCCTCAAGAGCGGCGACCTGCAACCCGGCTTCACCATCTACAAGCGCTACCTTGACCGCGTCAAAGCGCGTCTGGACTTCGCCCTGGGTGAGCTGGGCAAAGGCGTCGACAAGCTCGACTTCACCCAGAAGGAAAGCCTGCTGGTCGACCGTAAGGACGCGCCTTGGCTGACCAGCACCGCTGCCCTCGATGACCTGTGGCGCAAACGCGTCAAGGACGAGGTGCTGCGCCTGAAGATCGCCGGCAAAGAGCCTAAGGCCATCCAGGAGCTGTTGACCAAGCGCTACAAGAATCAGCTGGCACGTCTGGACCAGACCCGTGCCGAAGATATCTTCCAGGCCTACATCAACACCTTCGCGATGTCCTACGATCCGCACACCAATTATCTGTCGCCAGATAACGCGGAAAACTTTGATATCAACATGAGTCTGTCGCTGGAGGGCATCGGTGCCGTCCTGCAAAGCGACAATGACCAGGTCAAGATCGTGCGCCTGGTGCCGGCAGGTCCGGCAGACAAGACCAAGCAAGTGGCTCCGGCCGACAAGATCATCGGTGTGGCCCAGGCCGACAAAGAAATGGTCGACGTGGTCGGCTGGCGCCTGGACGAAGTGGTCAAGCTGATCCGTGGGCCGAAAGGCAGCGTGGTGCGCCTGGAAGTGATTCCGCACACCAATGCACCGAACGACCAGACCAGCAAGATCGTGTCCATCACCCGCGAAGCGGTGAAGCTCGAAGACCAGGCTGTGCAGAAGAAAGTCCTCAACCTCAAGCAGGATGGCAAGGACTACAAGCTGGGCGTGATTGAAATCCCGGCCTTCTACCTGGACTTCAAGGCGTTCCGTGCTGGCGATCCGGACTACAAGTCCACCACTCGCGACGTGAAGAAAATCCTGACCGAGTTGCAGAAGGAAAAAGTCGACGGCGTGGTCATCGACCTGCGCAACAACGGCGGCGGCTCCCTGCAGGAAGCCACCGAGCTGACCAGCCTGTTTATCGACAAAGGCCCGACCGTGTTGGTGCGCAACGCTGACGGCCGTGTCGATGTGCTGGAAGACGAGAACCCGGGCGCCTTCTACAAAGGCCCGATGGCGTTGCTGGTCAACCGCCTCTCGGCCTCGGCTTCGGAGATTTTTGCCGGTGCCATGCAGGACTATCACCGCGCCCTGATCATCGGCGGCCAGACCTTCGGCAAAGGCACCGTGCAGACCATCCAGCCGCTGAACCATGGCGAGCTTAAGCTGACGTTGGCCAAGTTCTACCGGGTTTCCGGGCAGAGCACCCAGCACCAGGGCGTACTGCCGGACATCGATTTCCCGTCGATCATCGACACCAAGGAAATCGGCGAAAGCGCCCTGCCGGAAGCCATGCCGTGGGACACCATCCGCCCGGCGATCAAGCCCGCTTCGGACCCGTTCAAGCCATTCCTGGCGCAGTTGAAGGCTGACCACGACACCCGCTCCGCCAAGGATGCCGAGTTCGTGTTCATCCGCGACAAGCTGGCCTTGGCCAAGAAGCTGATGGAAGAAAAAACCGTCAGCCTCAACGAAGTGGACCGCCGCGCGCAGCACACCGACATCGAAAACAAGCAACTTGCACTGGAAAACATCCGCCGCAAGGCCAAGGGTGAAGATCCACTCAAGGAGCTGAAGAAAGAAGACGAAGATGCGTTGCCGACCGAAGCGGATAAAACCAAGCCGGAAGACGACGCCTACCTGGCCGAAACGGGCCGGATCCTGCTGGACTACCTCAAGATCAGCAAACAGGTGGCCAAGCAGTAAATGATGGCGATTTAATGTGAACGCTCCCCGGAGTGTCATCATATAGACATCATTCTGTCGTGAAATGAAGGACCGCAGGTTTCCAGCCTGCGGTCCTTTTTTTTCGATCGAGATCGCCATGACCATGACCGAACAGCTGAATGCATTGGGCGTTATCCTGGCTCAAGGCAGTTTGCACAGCCTGTTCCAACCGATCATCAGCCTGTCTGAACGGCGCATTCTCGGTTATGAAGCCCTCAGTCGCGGGCCGTCCAACAGCCCGCTGCACTCCCCCGTAGCCCTGTTCTCGGTGGCCGGCCAGGCCGGGCGACTGAGCGAATTGGAAATGGTTTGCCGAGAAAGCGCCTGTCGACGCTTCAGTGAACAGAAGTTGCCGGGCAAGCTGTTCCTCAACGTTTCGCCGCAGTCTCTGATGGAAACCGCGCACCAGCCAGGGCGCACGCTGCAACTGCTGCATGACTTCGGCATTCCACCCAGCCAGGTGGTGATCGAACTCACCGAGCAAACCCCCACCAACGATATCGACCTGCTGCAAACCGCCCTGCACCACTACCGCAACATGGGGTTCTCAATTGCCCTGGATGACTTGGGCGCCGGTTATTCCAGCCTGCGTCTATGGTCGGAGCTGCGCCCGGATTATGTGAAGATCGACCGACACTTCATCGACGGCATCCATCAGGACGCGCTCAAACGGGAATTTGTCGGCTCCATCCTGCAAATCGCCAAGGCGTCGCGTGCCCAAGTGATTGCCGAAGGGATCGAGCTGCCTGAAGAGTTGGCAGTACTGACGGAGATGGGCGTGGACCTGGTCCAAGGCTACCTGCTCTGCCGTCCGCAGGAGCAGCCACCGCAGGAAGCCCGCCTGATGCTGCCCAAGCCCGACAGCGCCAACGTGGCGCTGAACGACGAAGGCAGCGACCTCAGCGCCCTGCTCAACGAACAACCGGCGGTGGACCAGGACACCGCCACCGCCCAGGTGCTGGAAGCGTTTCGGCGCCAGGCCAACCTCAACTCCCTGGCGGTGCTGGACGGGCGCGGGCACCCGATCGGTATCGTCCACCGGCACTCACTGTCGGATGCGCTGCTGAAACCCTTCGCCACCGACCTGTTTGCGCGCAAGCCCATCAGTCGCTTGATGAGCACCGACTTCCTGGCGGTAGAACTGAGCCAGTCCCTGCAACAGGTCAGCCGCTTGCTCACCAGCCGCGCGCGACAACGCATCGAAGAAGACTTCATCATCACGCTCAACGGCGATTATCTGGGCCTGGGCCGGGTGATCGATGTGCTCAAGCTGATCACCGAATTGAAGATCCAACAGGCGCGCTATGCCAACCCGCTGACCCTGCTACCGGGCAATGTACCGATCCAGCAATGCCTGACGCGCCTGCTGCAACAACAGCGCGAATCGGTGATCTGCTACGTGGATATCGACAGCTTCAAGCCGTTCAACGATATCTACGGCTACGGGCGTGGGGATGAGGTGTTGTTGTGCCTGGCGCAGTGCCTGAACGACCGCGTCGACCCCAGCCGCGATTTTGTCGGGCATATCGGTGGCGATGACTTTTTGCTGGTACTGGGCCCGCAGGATTGGCGCAAGCGCCTCAATCAGTTGCTGGATGACTTCCACACCCAGTGCCGGCGCTTCTACCGCGCCGAACACCTTGAAGCAGGCTGCTTCGTGGCGCTCAACCGCCAGGGCGTGCGCCAGGAGTTTGCGCTGCTGTCACTGTCCATCGGCGTGGTGCATTTGTATCCACAGGCCTGTGGACAACTCGATGCCAGCCAGTTGGCGGAGCTGGCCTCGCAGGCCAAGCACCATGCCAAGGACATGGCCGGCTATAGCATCCATGTGATCGACAGCATGGACGCGCTGCCCCAGGCGCTTTAGGCCTCGGCGGACTCCGGGTACTCGTATTCGAACACCCGCACCACTTCCGATGCGTGCCAGGAGGCCGCGGCCACCCCATCGGATGGCCCGCTGAAGCGCCCCAAACGCTCCACACATTCAAAGAAACCGGTACGCGGCAAACGGCTGGCGCCCTGGCTGATCACCAGCGAGCTGCGCAACGGCTGCTCCGCCTTGGCGTCCAGCGCCGCCAGGTGTTCCAGGGCGGCGGCCAGGGTTTGCATGGCGGGCGTCGGAAATTGCAGGCGCTCCAGCAGCGCGCGGTAAGTCAGTAAATGGCGCTGGCGGCGCGCCTGGTCCAGTTCGTTGAGTAACCCATCCCAGTGTTGACGGCTGATACGTAGGCTCAAGATTCATCCCTCCAACCTGCAACGCCCAATTCCCAGGCCAGGCTGCGGCGGATCGCGGCATCCGGCTGGCGTTCACCACTTTCAATCAATCCAAGATATGAGGGGCTGATGCCCACGGTGCGGGCCAGGGTCTCGATAGCCAGGCCTTTGGCTTCGCGCAAGCCGCGCAGGGCTGCGAGCGGGCGCAGGTCCTGATCAGGGGCAGCTTGGGCAGTCGATGAGAGAGGAGGTAGCGTTGGTTGTTGCTGACCGGCAGCTTTTAGCAGCGCCTGGTACTGGTCCCATGGCAACACCGCGTACTCGGGTTCGCCATCGCGTGAAATTATCTGAATATCCATGACCGCCCCGTAGGATAACTGCACTTACTTAGTAAGCTCTTTCCTTAGGAGTGTAATCCTAACAGCCATAAAGGTCGCAGGGGGATAGTCACGTCATGCGTTTTTTTGCGGGTTTTCCTTGGCCAGCAGAGCGGGGGTCGCAGGCAGGCGCTCAACCACGGCAAGCTTTTCCGGACGCTGGGCCTCACGCCAGGCGCGAAAGGCGCTCAGTTCGCCGTCGAGGGTCTTCATGACCCATGCCAGCACGGCAATGTCGTCGAGCATGCCGAACATGGGGATAAAGTCCGGGATCGCATCGATCGGGCTCAGGAAGTACATCAGCCCCGCCACCACCGAGATCAGCGCCTTGGGGCTGATCGCCCGGTATTCGCCACGCCAGTAGGCCAGGCACAGCGCCTGAAGCAGCTTGAAATCATCCTTGAGTTTGCCCAGGCGATTACCCTGGCTCGAGCCCTTGGCGGCGACGGCGAACAGCAGCGTCGGCAAGCGGCCACGGCCCAGGAGACGTGCGGCCATGGGCAGGAAACGGGTGAAATTGAAGGGTGGTTTCATCGGTCACTCCAGTTCCAGGCGACATAAAAGGTTATCCACACAAATTGTGGATAACCTTGTGAACAGAGCCTATTTTCTGCGCTGAAAGCCACGTATTACAAGGCTTGCAGTCAGATCGGGCGTTTTTTGCGCACTGAAAAAAAACCCAAGATTTCATTGACTTGGCGTTGATGTGCGGCTACCCGTACTCGAGTCTTATATCAGACTGTTGCAGGTTGCAGGCGTTCGATCGGATGTTCACGGGCTCGGATCTTGCAACGCCCAGAAACAACAACGCCCCGTCGAGACGGGGCGTTGTATGTTCAGGCGCCTGTTACTTCTTGGCAGCCGGTGCAGCAGGAGCGTCAGCCTTGGCTGGGTCCTTGATGGCCAGCAGTTCCAGGTCGAACACCAGCACGGAGTTGGCTGGGATCGCTGGGCTTGGGCTTTGTGCGCCGTAGGCCAGGTCGGAAGGAATGTACAGCTCGACCTTCTCGCCAACGTGCATCAGTTGCAGGCCTTCGACCCAACCTGGGATCACGCCGCTGACAGGCAGGTCGATCGGGCTACCGCGATCCACGGAGCTGTCAAAGGTGGTGCCGTTGGTGAGTTTGCCGGTGTAGTGCACAGTCACCACGTCAGTCGGCTTAGGCTGGGCGCCGTCGGCTTTCTTGGTGATCTTGTACTGCAGACCGGAAGCGGTGGTGACGACGCCGTCTTTCTTGGCGTTGTCTTCGAGGAATTTCTTGCCGGCGGCTGCCGACTCTTCGCTCATCTTGGTCATGCGTTCTTCAGCACGCTTCTGCAGTGCGGCAAACGCTTCAACCAGTTCGTCGTCTTTGAGCTTCTGCTCTTTTTTGCCAACGGCATCTTCAATGCCTTGGGCTACTGCTTTGGAATCCAGGTCATCCATGCCTTCTTGGGCAAGGCTCTTGCCCATGTTCAGGCCGATACCATAGGAAGCTTTCTGCGCCGGGGTTTTCAGCTCTACGCTGGTCTGCGAATCACAACCCGCAAGTACCAGGCTAACCAGGGCCACCGCCGCCGCCAACCGATGCTGTTTCATGCTATTTCCTTGTTCATGCGCCAATAGGGCATTCGAATAAAGTCGCGAGCTTATCAGGCGGCCACGACCAATGGCTACCGGCATGTGAGCAGGAAACTTCTGATAAGTTCACGTGTTTAAAAGCATTTTCATTCATGATGGAGGCCCGCGAAGGATCGCGGGACCGCCCACTACCGGGCTCATGGCCACTTGCCGCACCTGTGGCGTAGTGGCATAACATCGCGACAACTCGACAAGGATAGTTATCTTGCGCATTTTTTCCCGTGTTTTACTCCTGATCTTCACCCTGTTGGGCATCGCCCTGGCCGTGGTGCTCTATTACACCGTCAACCCCAAGCTGCCGGACTACGTGCCCGTGGAGCAGGTGCACTACCAGGACCAATGGAGTGCCGCCGACCGCCAGACCTATTACTTCACGCCCCAGGGCACCCAGGTAAAAGGCCTGCATTACGACTGGTTCACCGCCCTGGAGCTGCCGTTTTCCGAGCGGCGTTTTGCCATGCCCGAGTATCTGGCACGCTTCGGCTTCCTGGTGGACCCCAAGCAGGTGCCCACCGCGCAAAACCCCGGCAACCTGCCCGTGGGTTTCGCCCGGCATAAAAACGCCGGCAGCAACGTTGAATACCTGGATATCACCTGCGCCGCCTGCCACACCGGCGAATTGCATTACAAAAACCAGGCCCTGCGTATCGACGGCGGTTCCGCCCAGCACGTGCTGCCCTCCAGCGTGCCAACCTTGCGCGGCGGCAGTTTCGGCCAAGCCCTGGTCGCGAGCCTGGCGTCCACCTATTACAACCCGTGGAAGTTCGAACGTTTTGCCCGCCAGGTGCTGGGGGATCGCTACGACGCCGAGCACAAGCAACTGCGCCAGGACTTCAAGCAGTCGCTGAACCAGTTTCTCAAAGTGGCCTGGAACGACACTCACCGTGGCCTCTACCCTACTGAAGAAGGCCCTGGCCGTACGGATGCCTTTGGCCGTATCGCCAACGCCAGCTTTGGCGATGCCATTTCCTCGGATAACTATCGCGTCGCCAACGCGCCGGTGGACTACCCGCAACTGTGGGACATCTGGACCTTCGACTGGGTGCAGTGGAACGGCTCGGCCCAGCAGCCCATGGCGCGCAACATCGGCGAAGCCCTGGGGGTCGGCGCGACCCTGGCGTTTTTCGACGACGCTGGCCAGCCACTCCAAGGCGATGCGCGCTACCCGTCCAGCGTGCGGGTACGCGACCTCAACCTGATCGAAGAAACCCTGCAACGCCTCAAGCCACCGACCTGGCCCGAGGACCTGTTCGGCACCGTCGACAAGCCGCTCGCCGCCCAAGGCCGTGCACTCTTCGCCGAAAACTGCGCCGGCTGCCATGTGCCCAGCGTCAGCCAGGAAGGCGGCCGCCCGGTGCAACAGCTGAAAATGCTGGCGGTGGACTACATCGGCACCGACCCTGGTACCGCCAGCAACATCGCCGATCAGCGCTACGACCTCAGCGCGTTGCAATGGGACCTGGCGGAATTGGCCAAACTCAACGTCGAACTGCACCCCACGCCGACCGAGCCGCTGGACTTGAAAAAGATGTCCGTGGCCAAGGGCCTCGCCTACGTCACCGCGTTCGTCGAAGAACATGCCTACCGCGCCGCCGGCGTGACCCCGGCCGAGCGTCCGCGCCTGGACGGTTACGGCCTGCCCATCGGCGTGCGTGAGCTGCGTGCTTATAAAGCGCGGCCATTGGCCGGCGTGTGGGCGACGCCGCCGTTCCTGCATAACGGTTCGGTGCCGACGATCTACCAGTTGCTCTCACCCCAGGACGAGCGCAGCACCACCTTCTATAAAGGCACTTTCAACTACGACCCGCGCCACCTCGGCTTCGAAACCGGTGCGTTCAAGAATGCCTTCCTGTTCGATACCAAAATCACCGGCAACCACAACAGCGGCCACGAATTCCGTGCTGGCAGTCGTGGCAACGGCGTAATCGGCCGCGGCTTGCTGCCGCAGGAACGCTGGGCGCTGCTGGAATACCTCAAAGTGCTGGGCGGCCCGCTGGAGCAACAACTGCCATGATGATTCGATCCCCCTACGACCGACCTTCCCTGCTCGCCCGCCTGTGGCTGCGCATTGGCGCGTTTCTGGGCAAGACCCTGCTGTGGCTGGTGGGCCTCGGCCTGCTCGGCTGGCTGGGCGCCAGCGCCTGGTACGCCTGGCAACACAGTGGCCCGGTGTCGCCGAATGAGCAGATTCCGCCCGGCGAAGCGGCGGTGACCCAAGGCATTATCCAGACGGCGGTGCGCATCGTTGACCAGCACCGCGAAGGCACGCGCTACCTGCGCGATGCCCATGCCAAGGCCCATGGTTGTGTGAAGGCCGAGGTCAGCGTGCTGGCCGATCTCGACCCGGCACTGCACCAGGGTGTGTTTGCCGAGCCGGGCAAGACCTGGCAGGCAATGATGCGACTGTCCAACGGCAACGCCTACCCCCAGTTCGACAGCATCCGTGATGCGCGGGGCATGGCGCTCAAGCTGCTGGACGTGCCGGGCAAGCAACTGCTGGCCGACCAGCAGGCGCGCACGGAACAGGACTTCGTGATGTTCAGCCACCCGAACTTCTTTGTCAGCGATGTGGCGGAGTACGCGCAGAACATCGGCGCGCAAGCAGATGGCAAAAAGGTCTTGGCGTTCTTCCCCAAGGCCGACCCACGGACCTGGCAGGTGCGCCATCTGTTTATCGCCCTGGCGACCCTGGCGCCCGCACCGGCCAGCCCGACGCAGACCACCTACTTTTCGGTGTCGCCCTACAAGTTCGGCGCGGCCAACGCCAAGTTCCGCGTCGCGCCCGACCCGCAGAGCTGCCCGGAGTACGTGTTGCCCAAGCAAAACCAGGACCTGCCGAACTTCCTGCGCAGCGCCTTGAGCCAGCAGTTATCAACCGACCGCAAGCCTGCGTGTTTCGTGCTGCAGATCCAGCGGCAGAACCCGCAGAAATTCATGCCGATCGAAGACACCAGCATCGAATGGAAGGAGAGCGATGCGCCCTATGAAACCGTGGCCAAGGTACGCATCCCGGCGCAGGATTTCGACACCCCCGAGCAGAACCTGGCGTGCGACAACCAGTCGTTCAACCCTTGGTTTGGTGTAGCGGAACATCGCCCTATTGGCGGTATCAACCGCTTGCGCAAGGCGGTGTACGAAGCGGTCAGCGATTACCGCCACAGCCGCAACGCCCCGTAAAGAGTGCGTAACAATGGACCCGACGGCGTAAGGATTGCGTCGGGTCTATTGAGCCGTTTTCACCCCGCCTCTACCGTGAGCACCTACCCCATCACCCGTAGGAAATCACCGTGGAAAGCTCAACCCTCGGCATGATCGTACTGACCCTGATCGCCGTGTTCGGCACCGCGTCTTTTTGCTTCGAACACCTGGCGACACGCCAGACCAAAAAGAAAAAAACCGGCCAGCACTGACCCTCAGCCAGCCTGTTCTGCCTGCGCCGTTCGTGCCTGCAACCATTGACGAAAACTGCGCACCGCCGCCGGCGGGTTGCGGTGGTGCGGCTGCATCAGGTGCAGGCGGCCACGACTGTGCATGCTGTGGGGCAAGGCCATTTGCAGGCGCCCGGAATCGAGGTCGCTGTCCAGCAAGCGCTTCCAGCCCAGGGCGACGCCGTGCCCCATCACCGCCGATTGCATCAACAGTTGGTAGCTGTTGGTGCGTAAGGCATGACGCGGCGAGTAGTAATCGGCGCCCGCATCGGCAAACCAGTCGGCCCAGGTCAGCCAATCGTGATGGTGGTCCTCGACGATCAGCAGGGTATGAGCGTGCAACAAGTGATGCAGGTCGCGAATCGGTCCATGGCGTTCAAGATAGCCCGGGCTGCACACGGTGATGACCTGTTCGCTGTCAAACACCGGCGACAGCTCAAGGCCGTGGGGCGCGGCCAATTCATCCAAATGGTAGAACAAGCCAAGGTCATATTCGCTGACGTCCAGATGGCTCGGGCTTTCGCTGCACAGGATGCGGATATCCAAGTCCGGGTGGTCGCGCTGGAACTGCGGCAACAGACCCGCCAGCCAGATCGAGCTGATGGTGGGCGTGCTGGCCAGGGTCAACTGGCGATCGGCACCGCGCCTGCGTAATTCAGCGGACTCGCGGTCAAGCTCGCGCAACAGGCGTTGGACGGTACGGAAATAACGTACCCCGGCGGGGGTCAGGCTCAGGCCCTGGGCCAGCCGATAAAACAGCGGGCGGGCAAGATCTTCTTCGAGGCGTTTGACCTGGCGGCTGACCGCGCTTTGGGTCAAATTCAGTTCATGGGCCGCCTGGGTAAAGCTCAAATGGCGGGCCGCCGCTTCGAAGGCCTGCAAGCAATTGAGGGGAGGAAGATCGACGTTTCGGCGCGACATGAGCAAGTCCATTGGCAATGACGGGCCCAGGTTACCCCAGGCCCGCAGAGATCACGTTGGCGTGCATCCTGCCAGTTGCCTGCTCAGAGCGCGACCCTGGCCACGCGTTTACTCCATTGCCGACGGTGTTCCAACTGGCCGTTTTCCCAGGCGGTCTGCTCCGCTTCGATGTAGAACCACTCGGCGTCGGCGTGCACGCTCAAGTGGCTTTCCACCTCCACGGCCCACTGGTCGCGGCCGACACGGTAGCGCCATTCGATGTCGGCGCGCGTCGACAACGGATCCCAGGGCAAAGTGCGGTATTGCTCGGTGCAACGCTGGTCCACCGACAGGCCGTGGTCGGTAAAACGCACCGAACCCAGGTCGTCTTCGATTTTCACGCAGACTTCGCCACTGCCCACGTCTTCGATCAGCGTGCGTTTCGGCGCGGCGGCGCGCAGGACCTCCATCGCCACCGGCGTCGCCGACTGCGGCGCTTCGAACGGGCAGTCTACCGCCGCGCCGTTGAATATCGGCAGTTGCAGGCTTTGCAGGCTCGGTACCAACGTCAGGGTGGTCAGCTCGCGGCTCGGCCACAGTAACGGGAAACTCGCCGTGCTAAGCGCCAGACGCAAACGGTAGCCGGCGGGCAGGCGCATGCCGATGTGGTCGAGGTTTAACTGCACGTCCATGGGTTCACCGGGGACTACCGGCGTTACCTGGGAAAAATCCTCACGTAGTGTGAGATTAAGCACGCCGTAGCTGATCTGGGTGACTTGCCCGTCCGGAGCTATCGCATTCAGCCGGGCGACCAATTGGCCACATGTGGTGTCACTGGCCAGGCGCAGCGTGAGACGTGCATCGCCGAGCAACGCCAGCGGCTCGGTCAGCGGCGGGGAGTCGAAACACAGCGAGTTGGCATCATCGCGGCGTTGATCCGTCGGGCCATCGGGACCAAACCAGATGGCACAGTATTCGCCCTGATGCAGGCCGGTGGTCAACGGCGAGCAGAGACTGCGCGGCGCCGCCAAAGGCTCTGATCCTGCTCTCAGGCCCTGTTCACCGAGGCTGAAATCAGTCCATTGCACCTGCGGATCCGGCCAACCGGAGGTCTGCACCCAGATCCCCGACCGCTCGGCATAACTGCCTTTCGGCGGCAGAATATCCTGTAGGTAGAAGGTGCAGGCTGCGTCATCCATTACCCCGTTATCGATGCCCTTGAGCCAGTGATCCCACCAGCGTTTAGCCTCTTGCAGGAAGCCGATGGCTGGGTTCGGCACGGCAAAATGCGGGTACTTGTGGATCCACGGCCCGATCATGGCTTTCTTCGGGCCCGGCAGGTTTTGCATCAGGCGCGAAACGGTGTTGCGGTAGGCATCGCCCCAGCCGCCGACGGCATACACGGCCGCCTTGATCTTTGAATAGTCCTCGCACACCGAGCCATGGCGCCAATAGTCATCGCGGGTCTGGTGTTGCAGCCAAGTTTCCGCCAGCAACGGCATGGCGTCCAGGCGTTGGTGCCAGAGGTCTTTCCAGTCGTCGCCCACCAGCGCAGGATCCGGCACCGCCGCGCTGAAGTTGAGCATGGTGGCGGCCCAGCCAAAGTTCTCCATCAGCAGGTTGCCGCCCTTGTAATGGATGTCGTCGGCGAAACGGTCATCGGTGGAGCACAGGGTAATGATCGCCTTCAATGCCTCGGGCTGGCGCGCCGCGACTTGCAGGCCGTTGAAACCGCCCCAGGAGATGCCCATCATGCCGACATTGCCGTCGCACCAGGGTTGCCGGCACAGCCAGTCGATCACTTCGAGGGCGTCTTCCTGTTCCTGCAGCAGGTATTCATCGGCCATCAGGCCCTGGGATTCACCGTTGCCGCGCATATCGACGCGTACACACACATAGCCCTGCCCTGCCATCCACGGGTGGGTCAGCGCATCGCGTACGGCGGTGCCATCGCGTTTGCGGTACGGCAGGTATTCGAGGATTGCCGGGAAGGCCTGCAAACCGGCGACTTCCGGCAACCAGATGCGCGCGGCCAGTTGCGTGCCGTCCTTCAAAGGGATCAGGCAGTGCTCGATTTCGCGCACGGTGTAAGCAAATTCAGTGACGATTTCCATCAGTAACTCCTACAGCGATTCAATCGATCAGCGGGCGAAGTCCGGCACCGGGCTGGCGCCGCGCAATTGCGTTTCGGGGGTCCGCTGAAGGCGCTTCACATCCAGCAATGCGGGGTTTTTCAACCAGAAGATCAGCGACGTACTGGCGAGCAACACCAGAATCATGCCCGGCAGGCCGCCGAGGTTGGAGAGCATCTTCACGCCGTCGATGCCGACAAACGCGACCATCACCCACGACACCGAGCCGATGATCACGCCCCAGACGATCTTCAACATCGGATTGCCGTCCAGATCGGAATCGGCGGTCACGCCTTTGCTGCACAGGTTGGCGATCACGTCGGTGCTGGAGTCGGCGGCAGTGACAAAGGAGATGAACGCCACGAACAGCAGGAACGCGATCATCAGGCCGCTGGCCGGCAGTTGCTGGAACATTTGGTACAGCACATGTTCCACGCCCTGCTCGTTCAGCACCCGGTTGAGGCTGCCGTCGCCCAGCGCATCGAAGTACAGGCTGGTGCCGGAGAAGATGCAGATCCACACCGCCGTGAACAACGCCGGGTAGAGCATGTTGATATGGATGAATTCACGCACCGTGTAGCCGCGGCCGATCTTGCCGAGGAACAACGCGCTGACCGGCGCCCAGGCAAACCACACCGACCAGTAGAACACTGTCCAACTGTGCGGCCAGGTGTCGCCACTGGCGGCGCCGGTGAACAGGCTGCGGCTGAAGAAGGTGTCGAGGTACACGCCCAGCGACTCGACGCCGAGACTGAACATGTACAGGGTCGGCCCGCACAACAGCACGAACAGCCCCAGGGCCAGCATGATCCAGGTGTTGAACGAAGACAGCATCACAATGCCTTTCTGCAGGCCGCTGGCGGCCGAGGCGACAAAGCTGATGACGATGATCGCAATGATGATGGCCAGGCGGAACGGCGTGGTTTCACCGCCGATGTACTGGGCCAGGCCGCCGGCCAGGGTCAACGCGCCGGTACCGAGGGACGAGGCCATGCCGGCCACCAGGGCGAACATCGCCAGGGTGTCGATCAGCCCGGCATAGCGCCGGACCCGCGCTTCGCCCAGCAACGGTTCAAGCATGGCGCCGATGGAAAAGTTGCTGCGACGGTTGTAGAACACCAACGCAAACACCAGCGAGGGCACCAGGTAGATGGCGTAGGGCGTGATGGTCCAGTGCAGGAACATCGTCGACATCGCAAAGCTCTTCGCCGCTGAACTGCCCGCCTCGATCGGCAGGCTGGTGGGCGGGCCGTACAGGTGATAAAGCGGTTCGGCGGTGGTCCAGAACAGCACGCCCACCGCCAGGGTGGTGCACAGCGCCACCATGAACCAGCGCCATTTGCTCAGCAACGGCTGGGCATCTTCACCGCCGATACGCACCTTGCCCAGCGCGGAAAAGTAGACGATCGCGGTCAGCACTACCATGGCAAACGAGCCGGCACTGAACAGCCATGAGAAGTTCTTCAGGATCAGGTTGTTGAGCTGTTTGCTGACCGCAAGGAACGCATTCAGGTCGACGTAGCTGGCGATCACCGCCGCCAGCAGAATCAGGAACGTTGGCCAGAACACCAACGGACGCAGTGGATATTTCATAGAGAGCCATTCCCCTTGCAGACTATTTTTATGTTGGAGAGCGAGTCCCCGCAGCATCCTGCTGCCGGTAACCCGCCTGGAAGTCTTCGCGTGGCTATAGATAAACGCTTGAGCGACCGAGGGCGCAATCAACCAATGTGCATGGGGGTATTCCCCCACGTCATGACGCACCCGTACAGTTCAGGACGAATAGGCAGTGCACACTGGCAGGGCATTAGAAGAAGAAATCGCAGACGAAAAAAAGCCCGCTCAATGAGCGGGCTTCTTGTGGTGACCTGGCGTTCAGTGTTCCAGGTGACCGAATATGGCGCAGCGGACGGGATCATGACTCATCCTCTAAATCATTGAAAGGCCGAGGTTTCCATAGCCTAGCGTGTCGTTGATGGACTCGATTGTGTACTTCTAACGACCAGCTGGCAATCTGAACACCGCGGCAGCTTGGTGCAATGCCAGAGCGTATCCGGGCAAATCAAAAAAAATCAGCTACGCGAATACGCAATTCGCGAACTCGGGCTTGCTTGACGACAACGTAGAAGAACAACCTGCCACAGCGGAAGCCAAAAGCCAACTATCAAAATCCTTGTCTTCAATGGTTTGGATCTCGACTGATTGCATAGAGCCTTCCTGAAATACGAATGGCCGCTTCGCTGCTGCATGCGACGGAGGCGCAGACGTGGCTGGTTGGTCTTCGGCTCTTGGCGGACCCTGCACCTATGCCCCGATGGGTTTCACACCGTACTTTTGATAGTAGGTGCTGGTGATTTCGTCCTGACTTCGAGGGGGGTCGGCCAGGACATGGGCAGGAGACAGCAACGGAGAGATCGAGATGGTTTCGATTTTGACAATGTGATCGACAGGGTACTCTGGACCATTCGCCGTTCGAACCCAGTTGGCGATCGCCAAGGACTCGTCAGCATTTGCCGGAAGTATCAACGCACGGCCCTTAAATCGATAACCACGCCTCTGGAAGATGTCGACTACGTTAATTTCTACAGCAGGATTGCGCTTCAGATTCAGTATCGTCTGGGGCGATGCAATATCGGCAAAGTAGAGAACGCCATTCGTGACCGTCAAAGACGCCTTCGGTGACAGATTAGGCGTTCCGTCTTCGTTGACTGTCGCGACGAACGACAGTATCGCCTGCTTGATAATCGCCTCCATGTCAGCAGTGATTTCAATCATAGAGATGCCCCTCTCCCATGACCATGAAGTCGGTCGTCGCAAGTGCTTTGTCCCTCGCTAATGTGGCCTGGTCCCGGTCGAGAAATGCAGTGGCCTGCACGGAGAGGAATTGCAGGGTTTTCAGCCCAATGCTGCCCAGCACCACCGACAGATACGGTGTGAGAAAATCGGGCTGGTTGGCTCGGTCCCCGGTAAAGACGCCACCGGAAGCGATGCCGATAAACACGGGACGATCCCGGAACATTCCCACCTTCCCGGACGGCGTCGACATGAACGTGCGACCAGCGCGAAGGATTTGGTCGATCCACGCCTTGAGGACCGACGGAACGGTTAAGTTATTCATGGGCGTTCCGATGACAATTACATCTGCCGCTTCGACTTCCTGAATAAGCACCTCGGAAAGCTCCAACGCGCCCCTCGGCGGGGCCGCCAAAGTCGCCGGCGACGACAGTGCAGTTTCGTAGTCAGGCGAAGCGTGTGGCAGGGGGGCAGAGGCAAAGTCTCGCCGGCTGATGCTCGCACCGGGCGCAACCTCAAGGAGCTTTTTGACGATAGCCGCTGAAAGCCGGCGGCTGTGCGATTCAGGGCGTGAACTGCAATCAATATGGAGGATGTTCATGCGAACAATCCCGATGATTTTACGAAGCCAATTACGACGATCTTCATCATTTATTCTCCTCGGTTAGTTGCCGTCACTTCTAGCCCGCGCTGCACCGCCGGACGCGCAAGGCCACGGTTGAACCATGCTTGAACATGAAGAAAGCGGTCGAAGCCGACGAGCTCGCGTGCTTCGTAAAAGCCGATCAGGTTGCGCACCCAGCCGAGCAGCGAAATATCGGCAATACTGTAATCAGCTCCCATCACCCAGTCACGACCTGCGAGCCGGTTGTCAAGGACGCCAAGCAGCCGCACCGATTCGGTTGCGTAGCGGTCGCGCGGGCGCTTGTCCTTATAGTCTTTGCCGGCGAACTTATTAAAGAAGCCGACTTGGCCGAACATCGGCCCGACTCCGCCCATCTGCCACATCACCCACTGGATCGTTTCGTAGCGGGTGTTCGGATCGGACGAGATAAATCGTCCTGTCTTGTCGGCAAGATAGAGGAGGATTGCACCCGACTCGAACAGCGCAAGCGGCGCACCGCTCGGCCCATCAGGGTCGTAGATTGCGGGAATCTTGCCGTTGGGGTTGAGCGCGAGAAAGGCTGGCTCGCGACTTTCGTCTGCCATGATGTCGATTCGATGTGCTTCGTAGGTGAGGCCGGTTTCCTCAAGCATGATGCCGATCTTCACCCCATTGGGTGTCGGTAGGGAAAAGAGCTGCAACCGATCGGGATGCCGCGCCGGCCAGCGTGCGAAAATAGGATGATCAAGTGTCACTTTCTTGCTCCTAATTAGTGGATGCATATGAAAAGCCCAGACACACTCCTAAGATTCTCACTTAGGCGCATCCTTGTTAGATTTCTTAACGGTATCTCTCGGAAAAATAATAATAAATCACCAGTTAAGGTTACTGCGTTTGGTATTTTTTAAATCTGGAACAACATGTCCAATATCATCAACTCTGTAAAAGTCATGAATTTCTTCAGCTTTCAATTCAACTACAGCTTTACGTGACACAGGGTCACTGCTTAATTTTACCAAGGTATTTTTGTGGGTTCGGCTATCAGTTTTGGTAATGGCGTTCATTTTCTCGACCGCATATGATCACATGAATTTTTTTAGTGCGCACCCGAATAGAACCAACATTTTTCATATAGTTATCTCATCATAAATTCATTAATGCTTGAGACAAACAATAACATCGGGACTATTAGAACGATAACCCATCAAATCTAATAAGGTTGATCTCACAGATCAAGAGGTACGAAATCATTATGCCCGTTACGTGGTAAGCGCTCACCGGATGAACAAAGGCCTTTTAAACTGCTTGACCGCGCCAACAGACGAGGCGCGAAAACGCCTTAACTAGCAAAATTGGACCTCTGTAATGAGGTCCCATCGAGAACAAAAATCGAAGTCATCTTCAGCGATAGTTAATTTCAGACGACCGTTAATTAGTACAACCTAGCCTGCTGTTACGTCAGGAAAATCAATATCAGTGTCAGCCATGTTGTT
>NZ_CP022960.1:3462514-3467120 GCF_002269425.1 Pseudomonas sp. NS1(2017) | reverse complement strand
AAATATGGCGCAGCGGACGGGACTCGAACCCGCGACCCCCGGCGTGACAGGCCGGTATTCTAACCGACTGAACTACCGCTGCGCGTAACACGTAAAACGAATGGTGGGTGATGACGGGATCGAACCGCCGACATTCTGCTTGTAAGGCAGACGCTCTCCCAGCTGAGCTAATCACCCTTCGTTTCGGTGTGGGCGGCATCATACACCAAAAATCCGCAATGTCTTGATTTAAATGCAATTTATTTGAAATATTTTCTCAGGCACGACAAAACCCCGCAAAAGCGGGCTTCTACGCCTTCAAACGCGAGTCTATTGCGTTTACCCGCCCCTTGGCCGCACAATTAAAAACCATTCTCAATAACACTTGAGCCACGCCTATGTCTGTGGGTGAACCGCCCTTCCAACGGGAAATTACCCAGCTCTACAGCGAGCATCATGGCTGGCTGCTCACCTGGCTAAGACGCAAGCTGGGCTGTCGACAGAATGCCGCCGACCTGGCGCACGATACCTTTGCACGCATCCTGAACGCGCGCGAGTCCGTCGCCGGCATTCGCGAACCCCGCGCGTACCTGAGCACCACCGCCCGGCGCCTGCTTATCGACCAAGCGCGGCGCAAGCAGATTGAACAGGCTTACCTGCAAGAATTGGCATTGACGGTGGATGCGCTCGAAGGTTTCCAATCCCCGGAGCAAATCCACACCACCCTCGAAGCCCTCGAACAGATCGCCTTTATCCTGGAAGGCATGCACGAATACTCGCGCCAGGCCTTCGTGCTGTATTACCTCGAAGACATGACCCAGCAACAGATCGCCCGGCAGCTCAAGTTGTCGGAGCGCACCGTGCGCAAGTACCTGATCCAGGCGCTTATGCATTGCAGCCACAGCATGGACACCTGATCAAGCATGTCGGACGTCGAAGAACAAGCCGCCGAATGGCTGCTGCGCCTGCACGATGGCGAATGGGACGAGGCCCAGCAGCAGGCGTTCGAGCGCTGGAAGCAACAAGGCCCGCATCACGCGGCAGCCGCCGCTCGCATGGAAGCCGTCACTTCACGCATGCAGGCCCTGCGCGGTAAAAAAGCCGCTGCCCGCGCCGCTCTGGATGCGGCCTTTGCGCAGCCGAAAACCCGTCGCCGCAAGCACGCCCTGCGCACACTGGTATTGGCGTGCAGCCTGGCGATTCCGGCAGCGGCCTTGTTGATCAGCCCCTATCCGCGGCAGTGGATGGCCGATGTACGAAATGGCCCGAGCCAATGGCAAACCCTGCAACTGGCGGACGGTTCGACACTGACCCTCAATGGCATCAGCGCGGCGAACCTGCACTTTGATAGCCAGCAGCGCCGTATCGAACTGTTGCAAGGCGAAATCCTGGTGGAAGTCGCCCACGACAGCACCCGGCCATTTGTCGTGCAGACGCCCCAAGGCACCCTGCGTGCACTGGGCACACGGTTCGTGGTCAAGCGCGAAGGTGATGTCACTGTGCTGAGCATGCTCCACTCTCGCGTGGCGGCACAAAGCGCGAACGGCCAGCAGACGCTGGAAGTCGATGCTGGGTCGCGGGCCCTGTTGCACAAAAACCAAGTCCGCTTGGTGGGCACTGTCGACCCGAGCAGCATCAACGAAGCCTGGCGCCGCCATCAATTGGTGGTGGAGAACCAGCCCTTGCCCGACGTGCTGGACGAAATCGCCCGGCACCGCAGCGGCCACGTGCAGTTTGATCGCACCGCACTGCAAAGCCTGCGCGTGTCTGCCGTGATCCCCCTGGACGACAGCGACCATGCCTTGCAATTACTCGCGCAAACGTTGCCGATACGGGTGCAGTCCTTCACGCCCTGGCTGATCGTGGTTGGCCCCGCGCCAGCATCCAATAAATAATTATTCGCATTTGCTTCCGGTTTTTTCGAGGTTGCCCGTCAAGGAAGGTAATTCGACACATAAAGGACTGCCTTCCCCATGCACACCCCTTCCTACCCACGCGGACGCTTTCGGCTACTGAAAAGTGCACCGCTGTCCTTGGCCCTCATCACTGCCGGCACCTTGAACATCGGCCTGGCCCAGGCGGACGCCGTCAGCGTCGCCGCCCAGTCCTATGACATCCCCGCTGGGCCGCTGGGCAGTTCGCTCAACCGCTTCGCCCAGCAGGCGGGTGTGGCCATCGTGTTCCAGTCCCACGAACTGGAGGGCCTCAAAGGCCCTGGACTGAAAGGCAACTTCGGGATTCAGGACGGGTTCGACCGGCTGCTGGAAGGCAGCGGCTACCGCGCCGTGAAAGGCGTTCAGGGATACGCCCTGCAACCCGCCCCCATCGCCGGCAACGGCACCATGGAGCTGAGCCCGACCGCCGTCACCGCCAACCAACTGGGCAACGTCACCGAAGGCACCGGTTCCTACACACCCGGCACTATCGCGACCTCCACGCGCCTGGTGCTGACGCCCAAGGAAACCCCGCAGTCCGTGAGCGTGGTTACCCGCCAGCACATGGATGATTTCGGCCTGAACAACGTTGACGACGTGATGCGCCAT
Organism: Pseudomonas sp. NS1(2017); assembly: GCF_002269425.1. NCBI lineage: Bacteria > Pseudomonadati > Pseudomonadota > Gammaproteobacteria > Pseudomonadales > Pseudomonadaceae > Pseudomonas > Pseudomonas sp. NS1(2017). The sequence goes on along the minus strand of NZ_CP022960.1, from coordinate 3,464,598 downwards.
ACACCGGGCATCACCGTTTCCGCCTTCGACACCGAGCGTACCAACTACTACGCCCGGGGCTTTTCGATCAATAACTTCCAGTACGACGGCATCCCCTCGACCGCACGCAACGTCGCTTACTCGGCGGGCAACACCCTGAGCGACATGGCGATCTACGACCGTGTCGAAGTGCTCAAGGGCGCCACCGGCCTGCTCACGGGCGCAGGCTCACTCGGCGCGACGATCAACCTGGTGCGCAAGAAACCCACCGCAGACTTCCAGGGCCACGCAACCCTCGGCGCCGGTTCGTGGGACAACTACCGCAGCGAGCTGGATGTCAGCGGCCCCATGACCGAAAGCGGCAACGTGCGTGGCCGGGCCGTGGCGGCCTATCAAGACAAGCATTCGTTCATGGACCACTACTCGCGCAAGAGCCCGACGTACTACGGCATTATGGAGTTCGACCTGTCACCCGATACGCTGCTGACCGTCGGCGGCGATTACCAGGACACCTTGCCGAAGGGTTCATCGTGGTCGGGCAGTTTCCCGCTGATCAACTCCAAGGGCGACCGCAACAGCGTCAAGCGCTCATTCAACAACGCCGCTGACTGGAGCAGTTGGGAGCAGTACACCCGAACCGTCTTTGCCATGCTCGAACACGACCTGGGCAATGGCTGGGTGACCAAGCTGCAACTGGATCACAAGATCAACGGCTATCACGCGCTGATGGGCTCGATCCAGGGCGACCAACCGCAGCCGGATGGCACCGCGCAACTCACCTCGGGCAAGTACACCGGGGAAACCGTCAGCGATTCCGCCGACCTGTACGTCAGCGGCCCGTTCAACCTCGGCGGGCGCGAGCATGAACTGGTGCTGGGCGGCTCGATCAGCGCATCGGAGTGGAAAGGCAAAGGCTATTGGAACCTCTCCCCCAATATCGTCGACTTCAATAACTGGCACGGCCACGCCACCATTCCGGACTGGGGCAAGCCACAATCCCTGATCGATGACACCGTGCGCCAGACCGGTGCCTACGTGACCACGCGGCTGAACCTCGCCGATGACCTCAAGCTGCTGCTGGGCGGACGCGTGGTCAACTACCAGGTCACGGGCTACAACCCCAACTACCGCGAGTCGGGGCGCTTCGTCCCCTACGTCGGTGCCGTGTACGACCTCAACGACACCTATGCGGTCTACGCCAGCTACACCGACATCTTCATGCCGCAGGAAAACTACAACCGCGACCGCGACAACAAGTTGCTGGAACCGGATGAAGGCCAGAACTGGGAACTGGGCGTGAAAGCCGACTTCCTCGACGGCCGCGTGAACGCCAGCGCAGCGTACTTTGAAATCCACGAGTCCAATCGTGCGCTCTCCGACGACGCCTACAACAACCAGACACCGATCCCGAACAACTACGCCTATAAAAGTAGCAAGGCCGTGACCAAGGGTTATGAACTGGAGATGTCCGGCGAGATTGCCCCCGGCTGGCAACTCCAGGCCGGCTACACCCATAAGGTGGTGCGCGACGACAAGGACGTGAAGATCTCCACCTTCGAGCCCGAAGACCAGGTCAAGCTGTTTACCACCTACAAACTCAAGGGCAACCTGGACAAGCTGACCGTCGGCGGTGGCGTGCGCTGGCAAAGCGTGGGCTGGCAGGACATCTACAACTCACCCCATGGTGGGTATGAAGAGTTTTCCCAGGATGCTTATTGGCTGGTGGACCTGATGACCAAATATCAGGTCACTAAAAACCTGTCGGCGACGCTGAACGTCAACAATATCTTCGACAAGCACTACTACACCAACATCGGCTTCTATAACTCGGCCGCTTACGGTGAGCCGCGCAACTTCATGGTCACTACACGCTGGGATTTCTAGTCGCCCAATAAAAAACGCCGCCGATCATCGGAAATGATCGGCGGCGTTTTTTTGGGTTTTGCAAATCCCAGACAGCAAAAAGCCCGCTCATTGAGCGGGCTTCCTGTGGTGACCTGGCGTTCAGTGTTCCAGGTTACCGAATATGGCGCAGCGGACGGGACTCGAACCCGCGACCCCCGGCGTGACAGGCCGGTATTCTAACCGACTGAACTACCGCTGCG
>NZ_CP022960.1:3362560-3462414 GCF_002269425.1 Pseudomonas sp. NS1(2017) | reverse complement strand
GCCGGTATTCTAACCGACTGAACTACCGCTGCGCGTAACACATGAAGCGAATGGTGGGTGATGACGGGATCGAACCGCCGACATTCTGCTTGTAAGGCAGACGCTCTCCCAGCTGAGCTAATCACCCTTCGTTTCGGTGTGGCGCGCATTCTACGGAGCGACCTTAAGTCTGGCAAGCACTTTCTGAAATCTTTTTTTTGATAGCTTCCAATGGCTTAGGCAGGGTTGGCCTGGGACGTTATCAAGAGAATAATGCCCCCCTTTGTATAAAGGAGAGACTCACCCCATGTGGTTCAAGAACCTGCTTATCTATCGCCTGACCCAAGATCTGCCTGTTGATGCCGAGGCGTTGGAAGCGGCCATGGCCACCAAACTGGCGCGCCCTTGCGCAAGCCAGGAATTGACCACTTATGGTTTCGTCGCGCCTTTTGGTAAAGGTGAAGACGCTCCCCTGGTTCACGTCAGCGGTGATTTCCTGCTGATCGCTGCGCGCAAGGAAGAACGCATCCTGCCGGGCAGCGTGGTGCGTGACGCACTGAAAGAGAAAGTCGAAGAAATCGAGGCCGAGCAGATGCGCAAGGTCTATAAGAAGGAACGCGACCAGATCAAGGATGAAATCATCCAGGCCTTCCTGCCACGCGCCTTTATCCGTCGCTCCTCCACCTTCGCCGCCATCGCGCCGAAACAGGGCTTGATCCTGGTCAACTCGGCCAGCCCGAAGCGCGCCGAAGACCTGCTGTCGACCCTGCGTGAAGTGATCGGCACCTTGCCGGTTCGCCCGCTCACGGTGAAAACCGCGCCCACCGCAATCATGACCGACTGGGTCACCACCCAGAAGCCAGCCGATGACTTCTTCGTCCTCGACGAATGCGAACTGCGCGACACCCACGAAGATGGCGGCATCGTGCGCTGCAAGCGCCAGGACCTGACCGGTGAAGAGATCCAACTGCACCTGACCACCGGCAAAGTCGTGACCCAACTGTCCCTGGCCTGGCAGGACAAGCTGTCCTTCATGCTCGACGACAAGATGACCGTCAAGCGCCTGAAGTTCGAAGACCTGCTGCAAGACCAGGCGGAACAGGACGGCGGCGATGAGGCCCTGGGCCAACTGGATGCGAGCTTTACCCTGATGATGCTGACGTTCGGCGATTTCATCCCGGCGCTGGTTGAAGCACTCGGCGGCGAAGAAACCCCGCAGGGCATCTGACGCTCCCCCTTTGTAGGAGCTGGCTTGCCGGCCCCTACATTTATTCGAATAACAAGGACACCCCCATGCGCGCACTCGCCGCCTTGAGCCGCTTCGTCGGCAATACCTTCGCCTACTGGGTATTGATCTTCGCCGTCGTTGCCTTCCTCGAACCCAACTGGTTCATCGGCCTGAAAAGCGCCATCGTCCCGTTGCTGGGCCTGGTGATGTTCGGCATGGGGCTGACCCTCAAGATTGATGACTTCGCCGAGGTCGCCCGCCATCCATGGCGCGTGGCCCTGGGCGTGGTCGCGCACTTCGTGATCATGCCGGGCGTGGCGTGGTTGCTGTGCCAGGCGTTCCACCTGCCGCCGGAAATCGCCGTCGGTGTGATCCTGGTCGGTTGCTGCCCGAGCGGCACCTCGTCCAACGTGATGACCTGGTTGGCCCGTGGCGACCTGGCGCTGTCGGTGGCCATCGCCGCTGTCACCACCCTCCTCGCCCCGCTGCTCACCCCGGCGCTGATCTGGCTGCTGGCGTCGGCCTGGCTGCCGGTGTCGTTCATGGAGTTGTTCTGGTCGATCCTGCAAGTGGTGCTGCTGCCGATCGTGCTCGGCGTACTGGCGCAACGTCTGCTCGGCGAGCGGGTTCGTCATGCGGTGGACGTATTGCCACTGGTGTCGGTGGTCAGCATCGTGATCATCGTCGCAGCGGTGGTTGCCGCGAGCCAGGCGAAGATTGCCGAGTCGGGCCTGTTGATCATGGCGGTGGTGATGCTGCACAACAGCTTCGGTTACCTGCTGGGTTACTTCACCGGCCGCGTGTTCAAGTTGCCGTTGGCACAGCGCAAGTCACTGGCGCTGGAAGTGGGTATGCAAAACTCCGGGCTGGGCGCCGCCTTGGCCAGCGCGCATTTTTCGCCATTGGCGGCGGTGCCGAGTGCATTGTTCAGCGTCTGGCACAATATTTCCGGGGCGTTGCTGTCGACCTACTTCCGCCGCATGAGCGAAAAGGAAGACCTCCGCGTGCTGGAGAACACCCCGCAAACTTGATCAGTCGAGCACTTTTCGGCACTCTACCGAGCTGCGCGGGGACGACCCCGCGACGCTGAAAGCGCCTAATCCGGGGACGACCCCACCTAACGTTAGGAGGTCATCATGTCCTGGATCATTCTGTTTTTCGCAGGTCTGTTTGAAGTTGGCTGGGCCGTCGGCCTGAAGTACACCGACGGTTTCAGCAAGCCGCTGCCCACGGCTTTGACGATTGCCGCCATGGCCGTCAGCCTCGGCCTGCTGGGGCTGGCGATGAAGGAGCTGCCGCTGGGCACGGCCTATGCCATCTGGACCGGCGTGGGCGCCGTGGGCACCGTGATTGCCGGGATCATCCTGTTTGGGGAGTCCATGGCGTTGTTCCGGTTGGCCAGCGTGGCGTTGATCATTTGTGGGCTGATTGGCCTGAAAATCTCCACATAACCCTTGCGGGCGATGGCGGCCTGAAGATCGCCATCGCCCGCAAGCCGGGCGCCTACAGAACAGTGCCGCGTAGCTGGGTGACTTTCTCCTGCAACTGCGCCGGCGTCGCCAACTCGACTGCCACCGGCTCCCCCGCCACCAACACCACCCGCGACCATATGCGATGGAAGAAGCCCTTCTTCGGATCCCGACTGAAGAAACTCCCCCACAACCCCTGCAACGCCATCGGAATCACCGGCACCGCCGTCTCTTCCAGAATCCGCGTCACGCCACCACGAAACTCATTCATCTCGCCATCGGCGGTCAGCTTGCCTTCGGGGAAAATACACACCAACTCGCCGTCCTTCAGGTACTGCGCAATCCGTGTGAAAGCCTTTTCGTAGATCTGTATATCTTCGTGACGCCCGGCAATCGGAATCGCCCCGGCGGTGCGGAAGATAAAATTCAGCACCGGCAAACGGTAGATCTTGTAGTACGTGACAAAGCGAATCGGCCGACGCACCGCGCCGCCGATCAACAGCGCATCGACGAACGACACGTGGTTGCACACCAGCAACGCCGCGCCTTCGTCCGGGATTGCCTCCAGGTTGCGATGCTCCACGCGGTACATGGAATGGCTGAGCAGCCAGATCATGAAACGCATGGTGAACTCGGGGACGATCTTGAAGATGTAGGTGTTGACCGCGATGTTGAGCAGCGACACCACCAGGAACAACTCGGGGATCGACAGCTTGGCCACACTGAGCAGCAGGATCGACACGATGGCCGAGACCACCATGAACAGGGCGTTGAGGATGTTGTTGGCCGCGATCACCCGCGCACGCTCGTTCTCGGCGGTACGCGACTGAATCAGGGCATACAACGGCACGATATAAAAGCCGCCAAACACGCCCAGACCAAGGATATCGAACAGCACCCACCACGCCTGGCCATAGCTGAGCACGGCGAGCCAGTCGTTGGCCTGCACGTTCTGCGGGAAGCCGCCGGAGTGCCACCACAGCAGCAGGCCAAACACGGTGAGGCCGAATGAGCCGAACGGCACCAGGCCGATTTCCACCTTACGCCCGGAAAGTTTTTCGCAGAGCATCGAGCCGAGCGCGATACCCACCGAAAACACGGTGAGGATCAGCGTCACCACGGTTTCGTCGCCGTACAACCACTCCTTGGCGTAGGCGGGAATCTGCGTCAGGTAGATCGCGCCGACAAACCAGAACCACGAGTTACCGACGATGGAACGTGAAACGGCCGGCGTCTGCCCCAGGCCCAAACGCAGGGTGGCCCAGGATTCGCTGAAAATGTTCCAGTTCAAAGGCAACCCTGGGGTCGATGCCGCCGCCCGTGGAATGCTGCGGCTGGCCAGGTAACCCAGCACCGCCACGCCGACGATCGCCACCGACACCACTGGTGCGTAATGGGTGGACGACATCATGATCCCGGCGCCAATGGTCCCGGCCAGGATCGCCAGGAACGTGCCCATCTCCACCAGGCCGTTGCCGCCCACCAGTTCATCCTCGTGCAGGGCCTGGGGCATGATCGAATACTTCACCGGCCCGAACAGCGCCGAGTGTGTGCCCATGGCAAACAGCGCCAGCAGCATCAGTTCCAGGTGATTGGTGAGGAAGCCCGTCGCGCCCACGGCCATGATCACGATCTCGCCGATCTTGATCGCGCGGATCAACGCATCCTTGTTGAATTTCTCGCCAAACTGCCCGGCCAGGGCCGAAAACAGAAAGAACGGCAGGATAAACAGCAAGGCACAGAGGTTGACCCATATCGAGCGGTCACCGTCGATGGTGAGCTTGTAGAGAATGGCGAGGATCAGCGATTGCTTGAAGATGTTGTCGTTGAACGCGCCCAGCAACTGGGTAATGAAGAACGGCAGGAAACGCCGTGTGCGCAGCAAAGTGAATTGCGAGGGGTGGCTCATCGTCCGTGTTCCTGCGTGGCCTGTGTTTTTGTAAAAGCATTCAGGCCACGACTTTACCTAATCCGGCTTACTTATTCGCTAGTCCTGCAATGCATGGCGAAACAAAAAGCTCACCTTTATAGGCGCCCTGCACCGTGCGCTTGGCGACGATCAGCCACATCAGCGCCAATGCCGCCACCAGCACACTGCCGAAAACACTGAAGAAACCCAGGTGCAACAGGCTCGCCAGCTTAAGCGTTCCCAGAGCGTACACACCCAGTGGAAAGGTAAAGCCCCACCAGCCGAGGTTGAAAGGGATGCCGGCGCGCAGGTAACGCAGGGTGATCAATACCGCGATCAACATCCACCACAGGCCGAAGCCCCACAGGGTAATGCCCGCAACCAGCCCCAGGCCGTTGGCCATTTCGCCGACACCCGGCAAACCATTGGCCGCGAAAATGGCCGGCGCATCGCCTCCCAGCAACAGCATGCCCAGCGCCCCGGTGCCAATGGGGCCCAACGCCAGCCAGCTCGACGCGGCCATATTGGCATGAGGCAGTTTATGCAGGGCCATGCGCAGCATCAGGATAGTGAGGATGCTGAACGCCACCGGCAGGGAAAACGCCCACAGCACGTAGCTGGTCACCAGCATCACCAACTGCGAATGGGCATCTGCCAGGTGCGGTGCGAGCAAACCACCGCTGGCAGCGGCGACTTCGGCGGCCACCACCGGCAGCAGCCAGACGGCGGTCATCTGGTCGATGCTGTGTTCCTGGCGAGTGAACATCATGAACGGGATCAACACGCCGCAGGCCAGGGCCATGGCCACATCCAGCCACCACAGCGCTTGCGCCAGGGGGATCACATCGCTGCCCCAGCGTGGCAGGCCAAACAACAGCAGGCCGTTGAGAATCGTCGCCAGTCCCATGGGAATCGTGCCGAAGAACATCGACACCGTGGAGTGCCCGAAAATCCGCCGCGCCTCGTGGAAAAACATCACCCAACGGGCCGTATACAGCACGCTGAACAGCACAAACAGGCCGATGGTGAACAACCACAGCGCTTCGGCAATCGCGTGCAAGCCAGGCAAATTGAACGGCAGTTGCGCCAACGCCAACGCGAGCACGCCGGTGCCCATGGTGGCGGCAAACCAGTTGGGGGTGAACTGGCGGATCACTTCCCGTGGACGGGTCAAGTGACTGAAGGGTTTGTAGCTGACGGTATTCGAGCAGGTCATGATGGCAATCCTCTTCCTCGCATGAGGTTGAGACCATGGTAGAACCTGATCGAATATCTATATAACGGGTAATATCTCTATCTGTTATCTATTTTGCCGATATAGAGTCAAACGCTGCCTTCGCACTCGATTACCAGAATGCGTGCAGGGCCTTGGGGATGAGCTACGTGCTCGGTGCCGACGCTGGCATAAAAGATGTCGCCGACGCCCAACTCCGCCACCTGTTCGAAGCCGTTGTCGCGGTAGTGCATCTGCACCCGGCCATCCAGCACCACAAACACTTCTTCACCGTCATTGATGTGCCAGCGGTACGGCTGATCGGTCCAGTGCAGGCGCGTGGTGATGCCGTTCATGTTGGCGATATCCAGCGCCTCCCAGGCCCGGCTGCCGGTGAAGTCTTTGCTGCGGATGATCTTCATGCTTGCCTCTCGGTCAGGCGGATACGAGGCACCGATTATTACCCATCAGCTACCCGTCGTCGCCCTGGCCCGCGCCGAATCCTGCATCAGCAGACCAACCAGGGCACTCAGGGCCAGTACGATCAACACCGCGCCGTAGCCATCCGTGGTCACGATCAGGCCATACACATGGCTCAAGTTACCCGCCAGCAGCGCCGGCAGGCAGAACGCCAGGTAGCTCAGCACGTAGAAAGCCGACATCAATCCAGCCCGCTCATGGGGCAACGCCAGCCCGACGATGCTGCGGACACTGCCCATGAACCCACCGCCGAAACCAAAGCCTGCGATCACACTGGCGACAAAGAACAGCGGCAGGCTGGCGCTCTGCACCGCCACCAGCAGCAAGGCCACGCCCACCGCCAACAGCACGGCCGACAGGCGCATGACTTTGTCCGCCGGGCGATCCCGCAGGCTGTAGATCATCACCGCACCGCTCAAGGTGACCACGGCCACCAGCCCACCGCCGATCAAGTGCGAGGTCGAACCGGTCGCCGCCCGCACCAGCGAAGGTGCCAGCGACGAAAAGAACCCACCGAGAGCCCACACCGCCACATTCAGCGGCATCGCCAGCCACAAGGCATGGCGTGCCTGTTCGGGTACATGCAGGGTCGGCGCCAGGGATTTCAACGCACCCGGAATCCGACTGACCGTCTCCGGCAAGCGCCACACGTACAGCGCCTGGCCCACCATCAAGGCGAGCATCGTCAGATAAATCAGCTGGGTTGGCCGAGGCGCGTACTCCACCAGCAAGCCACTGCCCAGGCCGCCACTGGCCATGCCTAACAAAGGCGCCAGGCTATTGAGCATCGGGCCGCGCAGGCGATCGGTATCAAGCAGCGTCGCGCTCAGCACCGCCGTTGCCATGCCGGTCGCAAAACCTTGCAACGCGCGGGCGGCGATCAGGTAAGCAGTGCTGTCGGCGTTGATAAACAGCAGCATCGCCACACTGTTGAGCAGCAATGCCGTGAAGATCACCGGCTTGCGCCCCAGGTGATCCGACAGCGAGCCGACGGTCAGCAAAGCCGCCAGCAAGCTCACGGCGTAGACGCCGAAGATCACCGTGAGCATTGCCGCCGAAAAGTGCAGGTTGTCCTGATACACCTGATACAACGGCGTCGGCGCGCTGGACGCGGCGAGGAAGGTCAACACCGTAATCACCAGGAAGGCCAGGTTGGCACGGTGTGAAGGAGTACTGGACATGGGCACGCTCCGCTAAAGCTAATATTTTGCTTTTGCCGAGTGTGCTACTGGAAAGCGCTTAAAGCAAATTCTTTGTGTTAAGGTTTTGGGCATGGCGATTAAAGAAGGCCTTCGCCCGGGAGGCCGCAGTGCCCGGGTCCAAGAATCAGTGCATAACGCCGCGCGCGAACTGCTGGAGGCCCATGAGCGCTCCAGCGTCACCGTGCCGATGATTGCCGCGCGTGCGGGCGTCACGCCCTCCACCATTTACCGGCGCTGGGGCGACCTCGCCGCCCTGCTCGCCGATGTGGCGTTGGAGCGCCTGCGCCCGGACAGTGAGCCGGCCAACACCGGCAGCCTGCGTGGTGACTTGCGCGCCTGGGGCGAACAGTACCTGGATGAAATGAGTTCCGACCTGGGCCGAAACATGATGCGCGACGTGCAGTGCAGTCATCCCAGGGACTATTGCAGCCACATTCTGATGGGCCAGTTGCAGGTCATCCTCGACCGCTATCAGGGCAGCGTCGATGTGTTGCCAAGCCTGGATCGCCTGCTGAACCTGATCGCGGCACCCACGGTGTATCGCAGCCTGTTTTCCAGCGCACCGTTGCCGGTTGAAGAGCTGCATGAACTGATTGATCTGGCCCTGCTCGGCACCTAAAAAAAACGGCCTCAATTGAGGCCGTTTTTTATTGCGGGTCATCGCTTACGTACGCATCCCACGCCCACTCACCAGCAGCTTCGCGCAGCCAATGTACAGCACCACAGTCGCCACCAGCATGAAGGTGATTGCCACGCTGATCTTGATGTCCGATACCCCCAGGATGCCGTAGCGGAAGGCGTTGACCATGTGCAGCACCGGGTTGGCCAGCGACACGGTCTGCCAGAACGGCGGCAGCAGGGTAATGGAGTAGAACACCCCGCCCAGGTAGGTCAGCGGCGTCAGCACGAAGGTCGGGATGATCGAAATATCATCGAAGTTGCGCGCAAACACGGCGTTGATGAAGCCCAGTAGCGAGAAGATCGTCGCCGTCAGTACCACCACCAGAATGGTGACCCCGAGGTGATGCACCTGCAGGTGGGTGAAGAACAGCGACAGCAGGGTCACGATCACGCCCACCATCAAGCCACGCAGCACACCGCCCAGGGTGTAGCCGATCAGGATGGTATGCGGCGACACCGGCGACACCATCAATTCTTCGATGGAGCGCTGGAACTTGCTGCCGAAAAAGCTGGAGACCACGTTGCCGTAGGAGTTGGTGATCACCGACATCATGATCAGCCCCGGCACGATGTACTCCATGTAGGTGAAGCCACCCATGTCGCCAATCTGGCGGCCAATCAGGTTACCGAAGATCACGAAGTACAGGACCATGGTGATCGCCGGCGGCAGCAGGGTCTGCGGCCAGATCCGGGTAAAGCGCTTCACTTCGCGATAGACGATGGTTTGCAGCGCGACGAGGTTGGGTTGCAGTTCGGAACTCATACCGCCACCTTCGCCAGATTTTTCTCCACCAGGGACACGAACAACTCCTCAAGGCGATTGGTTTTGTTACGCAAACTCAGCACTTCGATGTTCTGGGTCGCCAACTGCGTGAACAGCGCGGTGATGCCCATGGCCTTGTCCACCTGCACTTCCAGGGTATGGCTGTCTACCAGGCGGCTTGGGTAACCGAGCAGTTGCGGCGGCGCCGACAGGTTGTTTTTCAGGTCGAGCAAGAAGGTTTCCACATGCAACTGGCCCAGCAGATTACGCATGCTGGTGTTCTCGACAATGGTGCCGTGGTCGATGATGCCGATGTTGCGGCACAGTTGCTCAGCCTCTTCCAGGTAGTGGGTGGTGAGGATGATGGTGATGCCCTTCTCGTTCAGCTCGGTGAGAAAGGTCCACATCGAGCGACGCAGTTCGATGTCCACGCCGGCAGTGGGCTCGTCGAGGATCAGCAGGCGCGGCTCATGCACCAATGCGCGGGCGATCATCAGGCGGCGTTTCATGCCGCCGGACAGCGAACGCGAAGGCACGTCGCGTTTGTCCCACAGGCCCAGTTGGGTCAGGTACTGCTCGGCGCGTTCCTTGGCGACTTTCGCCGGAATGCCGTAGTAGCCCGCCTGGGTCACGACGATGTCGAAGGTCTTTTCGAACTGGTTGAAGTTGAATTCCTGGGGCACCACGCCGATGGAACGCTTGAGCGCCGCCGGGGATTTGTCCAGGTCATGGCCAAAGATATTCACCGTGCCGCTGGTCTTGTTGACCAGCGTGGAGAGGATACCGATGGTGGTGGATTTGCCGGCGCCGTTGGGGCCGAGCAAGGCGAAGAAGTCACCTTCGGCAACGTCCAGATCGATACCACTCAGGGCCTGGAAACCGTTGCCGTAGGTTTTGGTTAGCTGCCGGATGGACAGAGCGGAACTCATATCGGATTACGCACCAAAGAAGGGAATAGAAAGAGTAGATGAGGGCGCAGCCCAGGTAGTTCAACGGCGGCGCATGACAAGCATGGTGCTTGCCCGCGCCGCACAAGTACAGTCACCCGTATTAATAGTGGGTATTAAGTCAACGCAGTCATGACCGCTTTGCGGTAGGCCGGACGTTGTTGCAGGCGCGCATACCAGGCCTCTAGATGGGGCATCGCAGGCCGTTCGATGGGCATTTCGAACCAGGCGTAGATAAAGCTGCCCAGGGGAATATCGCCCATGCCGATCTCGTTGCCCGACAGATACGGCTGTGTAGCCAGCGCTTCATCAACGGTTTTGAGCACATCGATACAGGCCTGGCGACCGGCATGGATGTTGTCCCAGTTCTGTTTTTCCGCCGGGGTACGCAGCACGCCCCAGAACACAATCTTGAACGGTTCGGCGAAGGTCGATGTGGTCCAGTCCATCCACTTTTCCGCGTTGGCGCGGGCTTTCACCTCTGTCGGATACCAGCGGGACGCCTGCTTGGCGCAGAGGTAGCGCACGATGGTATTGGACTCCCACAGCACGAAGTCGCCGTCTTCGATCATCGGCACCCGGCCGTTGGGGTTCAATGCCCGATATTGCGGCGTGTCGACCACACCAAAAGCCCCGCCCGCATCAATTGCTTCATAGTCCAGGCCGAGCTCCTCGGCGCACCACAGTGCCTTCCTGACGTTTGATGAATTTTTACGACCCCAGATTTTCAGCATGACCGCGCCTTATCGTTGATGAACATGGCTTGATGAAGGCAGCAGCATACGCCGGTTCACGCGCGGCTTAAATCGCTCTGCATGTCGCCGAGTAACGGCGGCAAATCCTCGGCAAACAGGTGGGGGTAACACTGCTGAATATGGGCGAAGAAAAACGCCTCTGGCACGTCAGGAAACTGCCCGTGGTCGACCACGTATTCCATCGAACGCTGGCCTTGGCGATTGAACGCGTGGAAAACGCTGTCGTGGATGCCATCGAAATCCAGCGGCGGCACATCGAATACATCGCACAACTGCTGATTGAACGCAGGCGTGGCCTTGACCCAGCGATCATTAAGGTAGAGCTCGGTGTAACCGTGCATGGCGAACACATCACTCTTGAGCAAGGCGATCAGGCGCGGCGTCGACAGATGATTGCGCACATCCGCCAGGCCGATGCGCGCCGGAATCCCGCAGTGGCGGGCGCAGGCGGCAAGCAACGTGGCCTTGGGCACGCAATAACTTTCGCCGGTGGCCAAGGCGAAGCTGGCACTTAATGTGTCTGGGTCGCGGCTGAAGGTGTAGGGGTTATAGCGAATCGCCTCACGTACGGCGTAGTAGAGGCTGACTGCCTGGTCACTAAAATCCGTACGGGTTCCACGGTGTTTTTCGGCGAACTCCACCACCGCAGGGTGGTCACTATCGATGAAGCGGCTGGGACTCAGGTAGGTATCCATGAGCTTTATCTCCGAAGGAAGCCTGGAGTCTAACCACAGGCCTGCCGGGGAGATAACGACGAATCGGCCAAATCTCGTTACACCCTGATCACCCCGCTTGTTCGGATGCCGACTAAGCTCCCTGGTGGTTTCGCCCCTGGTTTCACGGAGGATTGAATATGCTGTTGTTGTGGATACTGGTTCTGGTGGTCGGCATTGCCTACCTCGCACACCGCCGCGTCGCGCCCCTGCCCGCCTTGGGCGTGGTTGCCGTCTACCTGCTGGCGATGGGCGCCTGGAGCCACGCACCGGGTTGGCTGCTGCTGATTTTCTGGGTGTTGATCGCCGTGGTGGCCGCGCCCCTGCTGCTGCCCGACCTGCGCCGCCAATACTTCACCAAGCCACTGTTCAGCTGGTTCCAGAAAGTCCTGCCGCCAATGTCCGAGACCGAGCGCGATGCCATCGACGCTGGCACCGTATGGTGGGACGGCGAACTGTTCAGCGGTCGCCCAGACTGGGACAAGTTGCTGGCCTACCCCAAGGCCCAACTGACCGAGGAAGAACAGGCGTTTATCGACGGCCCGACCGAAGAACTCTGCGCCATGGTCAGCGACTGGGAAATCGGCCAGGCCATGGACCTGCCGCCCGCCGCCTGGGAACACATCAAGACCCACGGCTTCTTCGCCCTGATCATTCCCAAGGAATATGGCGGCAAGGGCTTCTCTGCCTATGCCCACTCCCAGGTCGCGATGAAACTCGCCACCCGCAGCGGTGACCTGGCGTCCACCGTGATGGTGCCCAATTCCCTCGACCCGGCCGAATTGCTGCTGCACTACGGCACCGAAGAACAGCGCAACCACTACTTGCCGCGCCTGGCCCGTGGCGATGACATCCCGTGCTTCGCATTGACGGGCCCACTGGCCGGCTCCGACGCAGGCGCCATGCCCGACACCGGCGTGATCTGCAAAGGTGAATGGGAAGGCAAGGAAACCCTCGGCTTGCGCCTGAACTGGGAAAAACGCTACATCACCCTCGGCCCGGTCGCGACCCTGCTAGGCCTGGCCTTCAAAGCCCACGACCCGGACCATCTGCTGGGTGAAGAGGAAGACCTGGGCATCAGCCTGGCGCTGATCCCCACCGACACCCCCGGCGTGGAAATCGGCCGTCGCCACCTGCCCTTGGGCGCCGCCTTCATGAACGGCCCCAACTCCGGCAAGGATGTGTTCATTCCGCTCGAATTCCTCATCGGCGGTCAGGAAATGCTCGGCAAGGGCTGGATGATGTTGATGAACTGCCTCTCCGTGGGCCGTTCGATCTCCCTGCCTGCGGTCGGCACTGGCGCGGCCAAGTTCACCAGCCTGGTGACCGGCCAATACGCCCAGGTGCGCGAGCAGTTCAATGTGCCACTGTCGGCATTCGAAGGTATCCAGGAAGCCTTGGCGCGTATCGGCGGCAACGCCTGGCTGATGGACAGTGCACGCATGCTCACTGCCAACGCCGTGGACCTGGGGGAAAAACCCTCGGTACTGTCGGCCATTCTCAAGTACCACCTCACCGAGCGTGGCCGCGAGTGCATCAGCCACGCCATGGACGTGCATGGCGGCAAGGGCATCATCATGGGCCCGAACAACTACTTGGGCCGCAACTGGCAAGGTGCGCCGATCTTCATCACTGTGGAAGGCGCGAACATCCTGTCGCGCAACCTGATGATCTTCGGCCAGGGCGCGATCCGCTGCCATCCGTTCGTACTCAAGGAAATGGCCCTGGCCGGTCGCGAAGACCATGACCAGGCGCTGAAGGAGTTCGACGGGCTGCTGATGCAACACATCGGTTTCGCCGTGAGCAACGCCGCCAGCACCCTGGTGCTGAACCTCGGTTTGGGTCATTTCGAGAAAGCGCCGGGCAACCGCCTGAGCCAGGGTTATTTCCGCGCACTCAACCGCCAGGCGGCCGCGTTCGCGCTGTTGGCTGACCTGAGCATGATGTTGCTGGGTGGCGAGCTGAAGCGTCGTGAACGCCTGTCCGCACGCCTGGGTGACGTGCTGAGCCATATGTACCTGGCGTCGGCTGCCCTCAAGCGTTATCACGACCTGGATTCGCCGGATCATCTGGAACCGCTGTTCGCCTGGGCCATGGAAGAAAGCCTTGGCGAATCGGAGCGTGCGCTGGATGAACTGCTGAGCAACTTCCCAAACAAGGTGCTGGGCTGCCTGCTGCGGGTGATCGTGTTCCCGTTCGGCCGTCGTCATACCGGGCCGTCAGATGCGCTGGATGCCGAAGTGGCGGCGGTGATCGGCCGCGCCAAGGGTGACCCGACCCTGGAAGAGTTGCTGGCCGGCTGCTACCGCCCGCAATCGGCGGAAGATCCGGTAGGCGCCTTGCAACATGCCTACGACCTGCTTGGCGCCAGCCATCCCTTGCAGAAAAAACTGCACACCGCGCTCAAGAGCGGCCAGGTCAAACCGACTGCCGGGGAGCATGCCATCGACGCGGCGCTGCACGCAGGCGTGTTGCAACCGGCCGAAGCGCAAACCCTGCGTGACGCCGAAGCGGCACGGCGCAAGGTGATCGACGTGGATGATTTCAGCAAGGAAGAGCTGACCCAGGCTGAGGGTAAAGTCCGCTGACCGCTCATACCCTATACAGCTAAGGTCGTATAAAAACGGGCGCGAGAGCTATATACTCTCGCGCCCGTTTTTGCTTTAGAGGACTTATCTCGTGTCCAACGTCGTTGCCGATCATCTCGTCTTGCTCGACCACCTGCGCAGCATCCTGGTTGCCGTCGGCGAAGCCGAACAGGTGCCCGAGGAAAGCCATTCCCTGTTCCTGGAGCGCTTCGACGAATTGCGCGCCCTGCTGCCGATCGACCCGATCGAAAGCCAGTACCTGGGCCAGGACCTGATGAGCCAGGTCATCCTGCGCTACCCGCAAATCGCCCACCTGGTCCCGCGCGACCTGTTGTGGTTCTTTGGCGGTGACTGCCTGCACTTCATGCCCGACGAAGAACTGGACCTGTACCAGGCCCTGGAAGAACGTCGCTTCGAAGCCGAACAGAACGACGAACCGTTCGACTGGAACCAGGAAAAGCAGCTGCTGGCCATGCCGGTTGACCAGAGCAAGCACTGATTCCCTTGTAGGAGCCGGCTTGCCGGCGATGGCGGCCTTGAGTCCTGCACTGGGTTCAAGGGCCAATCGCCGGCAAGCCGGCTCCTACAGTTTCGACCGCATCCCTACCGTTTGCGCAACGTCGGCTCCTTCGCCATGCACGCCACCAGATAATCAATAAACACCCGCAACTTCGGCGGCAAATACCGCGTAGGCGAATGCAGCAACCACGCCTCGCCATGGTAGGACGCAATAAAGTCCCAAGCCGGCAACACCTGCACCAACCGCCCCTCCTCCAACGCATGCCGCGCCGTGAAGTACGGCAAACTGCCAATCCCCACGTGCTGCAACACCGCATCCAGCCGAACCCCGGTATGGTTCGCCGCATAACGCCCACGCACGGCTACCGTCACCGCCTTGCCGGCCTGGCGGAATTTCCAGCGTGAATCTCCGGGCGTTTCCCCCAAGTAAATGCAACTGTGTGCCAGCAGGTCATGGGGATGCTCCGGCGTCCCGTGTTCAGCCAAATACTGCGGCGTCGCGCACAACAGATGCTCGATGGGCAATAACTGCCGCCCCACCAACCCCGGCGGAGGGCTGTCGGTGATGCGGATACTCAGGTCGACATTGTCATCAATCATGTCCACCTGCCGATCCTCCAGGATCAACTGCACATCCACCTTGGGGTAACGCCGCAGGAATTCCGGCATATGCGGGTGCACCACAAACCGCCCCACCGCCTTGGGCACGCTGACCCGCACCAACCCTTCGGCTTCATGGGTGAACTGGCCGCTGATCTCCATCACCGAACGCGCCGCGCCGACCATCTCCTGGCAGCGCTTGAACACTTCTTCCCCGCCTTCGCTCAGGCGCAGCTTGCGCGTGGTGCGTTGCAACAAGCGCGTCGCCAGGGCTTTTTCCAGGCGCGAGATACTGCGGCTCACCGAGGAAGGCGAAGCCCCCAGTTGCCGGGCAGCTTCGGAGAAGCTGCCGGTTTCCACCACCTTGACGAAAATCGCCATTTCGCCCAGCAGTGGCAAAGGAAGATTGATGCTCATGGTGCACAGGTCCATTGATAATTGAGCGGATTATCATCCATTCGCGCACTATTTATACTGCGCGCAGAACCCTGATGCGGATGTAGACGATGACCGAGCGCCTGTTTTTTACCCACGACCACTTGGCTGCCGAGCTGGAGGTGGTGAGCTGCACTCCCCACGAAGACCAGTTTGCAGTCATCCTGCAGTCGACGATTTTTCACCCACAGGGCGGTGGGCAACCTTTCGATACCGGCTGGCTCGGTGAAGCCACTGTGCTGCGCGTCACCCAGGAAGCCGACCGCGTGGTGCACTACGTCGACCGGCCATTGCAACCGGGTCCGATCACCGCAAAGGTCGATGAACAGCGCCGTATGCTAAACACCCGACTGCATTCCGCCGGGCACTTGATCGGCAATGTGGGCGAGACCTTGGGTTGGATGCCGATCAAGGCCCATCACTGGCCCGGCGAAGGCAAGATCACCTTCATCCGTGGCGAAGCGGCGCAAGCCATGGACGCCGAGGCGATCCAGCAACAGGTCAACCAATGGATCGCTGCGGATTACCCACGGCACATGAACCTGGAAGACGGCACCCGCGAAGTCGGTTTTGGCGAATTACCCGCGTATGCCTGCGGCGGCACCCATGTGCAAGCACTGAGCGAGTTGGGCCAGGTGACCATCCTGGCCTTGTCAGAGAAAAAGGGCGCGCTGTCCGTGCGCTACGAACTCGATTAAACCTCACTCGCCCCCGCCCGCCCCGGCTCCACCACAAACGACTTGAGGGTGGACACCGTGGCCGCCGGGTCGCGGGGATCGGTAATGACGCGCAGGTTAGTGAGCATCTTGCCCTCCTCCACCTCAACCGACACATATCCCCGCTGACGGCTATCGAAAAACTTCACATGCGGGTTGAGCGGCAGCAGCTTGCTGAACGCATCAAAGGGCGGCCCGTCGGAGGTCACCGACGTACCGACGAATTCCGTGGCCACCACCCGCGAATCCGGGTTGTCGCCATCGGCATGCAAATCCGTCACCCAGAACGAATGGATATCACCGCCCCAGAACACCGGGTTGCTGACCCGGTTACGTTCGATGGACGCCAGCATCCGTGTGCGATTAGCCATATAGCCATCCCACCCGTCAGTCCAACGCCCCGGCTTGTGGTCGGTCAGGTCACGCTGGGTCAGCGGTGCCACCAGCAGGTCCTGGGCGATGATGTTCCACTGCGCCTTCGACTGGGCAAACCCCTGGTCCAGCCAGGCTTCTTGCTGCCAACCCAGCATGGTGCGGCCAGGGTCGCGCAAGTCGTGGCAGAGGTTATCGGCGATATGCCCCTGGTGGCTGCCATTGGCCGGAATGCACGGTTGTTCGGAACGGTATTGCCGACCGTCCAGCACGTGGAAACGGGCCAGTCGGCCGTAGTCCAGGCGCCGATAAATGCGCATGTCCGGCCCCTTCGGCAAGCTGCTGGCACGCAGCGGCATATGTTCGTAGTAAGCCTGGTAGGCCGCCGCACGTTGCTGCAGGAATTGCCCGACCGGGATCTTCGGGTCCTGGGACCAACGGTTGGCGTAGTCGTTCTGTACTTCGTGATCGTCCCAGG
The DNA here is from genome assembly GCF_002269425.1 of Pseudomonas sp. NS1(2017). Classification (NCBI taxonomy): domain Bacteria; kingdom Pseudomonadati; phylum Pseudomonadota; class Gammaproteobacteria; order Pseudomonadales; family Pseudomonadaceae; genus Pseudomonas; species Pseudomonas sp. NS1(2017). The sequence continues at coordinate 3,445,367 of NZ_CP022960.1, read as the reverse complement.
TCGCCACGCTCGGTGCGGCGGCATGCAGGGCTTGTAGATCCGGATCGGTTTTGTACAGGGCATAGCGGTTGCGATAGTCGCTCAGGCTTACCGCATTGCCGCTGCCGTGGGGGCGGATGATCTTGCCCGAATCCGCCGCGTAGGAACTGTCGTAGATGTAGTCACCGAGAAAGAACACCAGGTCGGGCTGTTCCTCCGCCAAGTGGCGATAGGCACTGAAATAGCCGCGCTCCCAGTGGGAACACGAGACAAACCCCAGGCGCGCCGACACCATGGCATGCACGGCCGGTGCCGTGCGCGACTGCCCCACCGGGCTTTGCGCGCCCAGCCCTTCGAACTGATACCAATAGGGGCGGCCCGCCTCCAATCCCGCGACTTCCACATGCACCGAATGGCCCCAGCGCTCACTGGCCATGACTTCGCCCTGGCGCACCACGCGGGTCATCGCGGCATCGCTGGCGACCCGCCAACGCACGGGCACGGAACGGCTCAAGCCACCTCGGCCATCCACGGCGTTGAACAACGGCGCCAGGCGCGTCCAGATCACAAACCCATCGGGCAACGGGTCACCGGAAGCCACGCCGAGGGTGAACGGATAATCCACACCAGCGCTGCGCGCAAACGGACTGAGGATCGAAAATGTGGTGGCAACCGCCAGCCCGGCAAGGACCCGGCGTCGGCCATGATCGACCTCGCCACTCACAGCCGAAACTCCCAATCCTCGCGCAGCGTGGCGAACACCAGCATGTCTTCATGCACGCCGTTCTTGAGGAACGCCCCGCGCAGGCAACCTTCGTACTGCAGGCCGATTTTCTCCATGACCCGTGCCGACTCTTTGTTGCGACTGAAACACTGGCTGCCCACGCGATGCAGGCCAAGTTCGGTAAAGCCGTAGTCCATCAGTGCACGCGCCGCTTCTGCCGCGTAGCCCTGGTTGCGTGCGTCCGCCGCCACCCAGCCGCCCAGGTGTCCGTAGAGGTGATCCGGTTTGATGCGCAGGCTGACGATGCCGATCAACTCGCCGCTGTCACGCCGATGCATGCCCAGGCTCAACAGGTGGGCCGAGCGAAATTTCTCCGGCATGCCAGCGATGAATTCCTGCGCGATTTCGAGGGTGTAAGGCGAAGGAATACTCGCCGTGTTGTCGGCGATTTTCGGGCCGTTGGCGAGGGTGCACAGCCTCTCGGCCTGGTGGTTTTCCAGTGCGCGCATTAACAGTCGCGGCGTGGATATCTGTGGCAGTTCACGGCTCATTTCCAGGGGCCCTCGATGTAAAGTTTTTGAGAATGCCCCTGCTGCATGTCAATTCTGTTACGTCACAAAAATGTCTTGAGAATCGCCTGAAAGACTTGTCCTAGAGCCGTCAAAACGTCAATTAAAGTTAACCAATCGGTCATTTTTGGTTGTTAGCGTGTCGCCCCTAATTCAATAACGGGGTAGCGGAATGAGAACCTGGGACGAACCGAAAAAACGCAAGGCGCACATCGAACTGATCCCGATGATCGACGTGATGATGTTCCTCCTGGTGTTTTTCGTACTCGTGAGCCTGAACGTGATTCCGGCCCTCGGCATGAAGACGCAACTGCCCAGCGCCAGCAGTTCGCAGCAGCTCAAACCACAGAACAAATTCATCCTGACACTGGGCCTGGAAGGCCAACTGCAACTGGATGGCAAGGACCTCACGGTCGATGCGCTGGTGCCGGCGCTGAAGGCGGCCGAAAAGCCTGACACCAAGTCGACCATCATCGTCAACAGCGACAAAGGCGTAGAAGTTTCGCGCCTGGTGGAGGTGATGGACACCCTGCGTCTGGGTGGCTTTACCTCCGTGTCCATTGCCACGCGTAAGTCCTGATCATGTACGTATTGTTTCGTGCGCGTCAGCTGCTGGGCAGTGTCCCGGCCCTGATCGCCCTGGTGCTGATTGCACTGGGTATCCAGTCCCAGACCTTGAAGGTTGAGCCGGTGTATGACGAGTCGGCGGTCGAGTTGGCGCTGGTCGAGCCAGAGCCGGAAGTGATCCCCGAGCCGGTGGTGGAACAAGAGCCGCCACCGCCGGTGATCGAGGATGAAGAGGCCGAACCGGCCCCGCCACCGCCGCCACCTAAACCCTTGCCGAAACCCAAGCCTGAGCCCAAGCCGAAACCGGTGCCCAAGCCAGTGGTTGCCAAGCCAACGCCCACCCCGACACCACCACCGGTCGCTGCCAAACCGGCACCGGCGCCCGTGGCCCAGGCCGCGCCGACACCCGCGCCACCTGCGCCACCCAAGGTCGACGGCCAAGCCCTGGAAGGCGGTTACCTCAAGGGTTTGCGCAACGAGCTGGACACTTACAAGCAGTACCCCACCGGACGCCAGGCCTCCCTCGAACGCCCCACCGGCGAAGTAGTGGTCTGGTTGCTGGTCGATCGCCAGGGTCGGGTTCTCGACTCCGGTTTGCAGACCCAGGCCTCGAGCATGTTGCTCAACCGGGCCGCCACCAACAGCTTGCGTCGCATCAAGCAAGTCAAGCCGTTCCCCGAGCAAGCCTTCGGGGGCCGCAATGAGCAGCGCTTCACCGCCACCTTCAACTACAGCGTGCAATAAGCACCCGACACCAGGACGACAGAGATGAGGTTCACACGGATTCATCTGGCACTCGTTGCCGCAAGCATGGGCCATGGAATGGTCATGGCCGACACTAGCAACAGCGACGTCGGGACGATTGGGGTTCAGGGCAAGGCCACGGCAGGTGGCGGCTACATGGTGCAGGAAGAAAGCATCAAGGGCCGCTCCACCGTGACCAAGGAAGCGCTGGATAAACAGACCGCCACCGGCAACGCCGTGGACAAGCTCAAGTACACACCAGGCTTGAACATTTCCAGCGAAGACAACACCGGCCTGTCCGGCTTTCGCTTCACCATGCGCGGGCTCAACTCCGACCAGGTGGGGATGTCGGTGGACGGCATGCCGATCAACGACTCCGGCAACTACGCGCTGTACTCCAACCTGCTGGGCGACCCGGAAAACATCGAGCAGATCTTTGTCACTCAAGGCTCGTCGGAGGCCGACGGCCCGCACATCGGCTCCAGCGGCGGCAACATCGGCATCGTGACCATTCGCCCGACCAAGGAAACCGGGGCGTTCGTCAAACAGGTGATGGGCAGCAACGCTACGCGCAAGACCTTTGCCCGCCTCAACACCGGCGAGATCAATGGCCTGAGCAACTGGTTGTCGGCCTCCCACACCGAAGGCCAGATGTGGCGCGGCTCGGGCGCTGTGCGCGCGGACAAGGTCGAGTGGAACAGCTTCTTCGACGCCGGCGATGGCAACACCGCCAACCTGATCCTCAAGTACCACGAGCAAGACAACAACAGCTACAGCCAGCTGACCAAGGCCCAGTACCAGCAGAACGGCCGCAAGTACGACCCCTACCCGGCCACGCCGACCGTGGGCAGCAACGGCAAGTACAACAGCTACTACGCCCTGGCGCAGAACCCGTTCCAGACCTTCACCGCCGTGCTCAACACCCAGTTCAAACTGGCGGACAACCTCGCGCTGTCGGTGATCCCGTATTACTACTGGGGTAACGGCAGCGGCGTCGGCTCGTCCAGCTATGCGCTGAACCGAGGCTCCAACCAAGGCGGCGTGTTCGACCTGGGCAACCTGCCGACCGGCGCCCAATACAACGCCGACGGCACCCCGAACAGCGGCGTGTACTACCGCCCTTCGCGCACCCAGACCTGGCGTCCGGGCATCACCACCAAACTGAACTGGGACCTGGGCGATCACAGCCTGCAAGTCGGCTACTGGTACGAGCGCGCCCGTCAAAGCCAGACCCAGCCGTTCATTCCGCTCAAGGCCAGTGGCAAGCCCGTCGACACCTGGCCGGACTCCAACGAGGCCGTGGTCGATGCCAACGGCAACACCATCCAGGGTCGCGACCGCTTCACCATCACCCCGGCGCAAAAGGTCTGGGCCCAGGACACCTGGTACATCAACTCGGACTGGACCCTGATCGCCGGCCTGGCCTACATGAACGTCAAGCGTGACGGCACCAACCACGGCAGCCTCACCGAGCAGCCGGAAAAACGTAACCAGACCTACAACAAGCTGCTGCCCAACGCCGGCTTGAAATACCAGCTGGATGAACGCGATCAGTTGTTCTACAGCCTGTCGCGCAACATGCGCATCCCGCAGAACTATGTGCTGTACGACAAGGGCGTGGGTTCCATCGACTCCAAGCCGGAAACCAGCTGGAACCACGAGTTGGGCTGGCGCTACACCGATGAAGACATGACCGTGGCCGCCACCTTGTTCTACATGCAGTTCAAGGATCGCCAAGTGTCGTCGCGCGACATCAACGGCGACTTCGCCGACATCAACGCCGGCTCCGTCAACAACAGCGGCCTGGAGCTGGAGTGGAGCGGCCTGCTGCCCAATCACTTCAACTACTACACCTCCTACACCTACACCAAGGCCGAGCAGCAAGACGACCTGACCGTGTACAACGCCGGCAAAGCCATCCTGTTGCCCACCAGCGGCAAGCAGTTCGCCAACGTGCCGAAAAACATGCTGGCCGCCAACATCGGCTACGACGACGGCCGTTTCTACGGCACCTTCGGCGGCAAGTACACCAGCAAGCTCTACGGCGACCTGACCAACGACGAAGCCATCTCCGGCCGCACCGTGTTCAACGCCGGCGCGGGTATCTACCTGCCGGTGGACAAGAAAGTGGTCAAGGACGCCACCCTGCGCCTGAACGTCGACAACCTGTTCGACAAGAAGTACCTGGACGGCGTGTACACCACCAAGACCAACGCGGCCAGCTACAGCGGTTTCCGCGACGGCGACCCGGCCTACATCGTGGGCCTGGAACGTACCGTGACGGTTTCCCTGGAAGCCAACTTCTAATTGCGAGGTAAATGAACATGGACATGAACCTGCTCCACGACATCACCTTTTATGTGATGTATGCCGCGATGGCCATCGCGATCTTTATCACCATCGAACGCGGGATTTACTTCGCCTACGTACGCCGCCAAGCCCGCGCGCTGACCGAGGTGCTGGGCGCCAATGTGCACAGCGAACGCGACTTGCCGGAAAGCCTGACCCGCCGTGACAGCCTGCCGCTGAGCATGGTGTTGCCGGTGCTGGCGCAGAAAGCCTCACAAGGTTCGCGCAAGGACCTGGATGACGTCATCGAAACCCAGTACCTGACCACCCGTGCACCCCTGGCCCGCAGCCTGTGGATCATCGAAACCATCACCACCGCCGCGCCGCTGTTGGGTTTGCTGGGCACCATCCTCGGCATCATCGACACCTTCAAGGCGCTGGCCACGGCGGGCGTGTCCGACCCAGGGCAGATTTCCGGTGGCATCGGCACGGCCTTGTTCGCCACCGGCCTGGGGATCGCCATCGCGCTGTTCTGCGTGGTGTTCCACAACTTCTTCCAGGACAGCCTGGAGCGCATCAACGACCAGCTGAAAATCCTGCTGATCCGCGCCGCCACCGGCGCCCGCGTGCAGAGTGAAGTACCGCACCTGGTGCCGACGCCGCTGCACAGCCGCACGGCCTAAACGCAACAGCGGGCGCGCAATGCGCCCGCTTTCTTTTCTGATGGGAATCCCTATGTCCGTTTCCTTGAAATTGCGCATCGCTGGCCTGGCAGGCTTGCTCATGAGTCCGCTGGCCCAGGCGGACTTTTCGATTCCGGGGTTTGAATTGGTGCACACCGTGCCGGTGGACACCGCCCTCGGTACCGACGACTTGCGCCAGCCCGGCCCGGTGTGGAGCGAGCTGTTTGACGGCGCAAAAAACAGTATCGACATTGGTCAGTTCTACGCCGCCGATCACCCAGGCTCGGTGATGGACCGTGTGATCGAACGCCTGGAAGCCGCCGGCAAACGCGGTGTGAAGATTCGCTTTTTGCTGGAAGAAAAAGGCATCCGGTTGTCGGAAGCTTCCACCCTGGAACGCCTGCGGGCGATCCCCAACCTGACCTTTCGCGTGCTGCCCTACGCGCGCGTGAGCGGCGGGATCATCCACGCCAAATACCTGGTAGTGGACGGCAAGCAAGCCTTCGTGGGCAGCCAGAATTTCGATTGGCGCTCGCTGGAACACATCCACGAAACCGGCCTGCGTATCACCGACCCGACGGTGGTGAGCCAGGTGCAGGCAATCTTCGAGCAAGACTGGAAAGCCCAGCAGGCCGTGGCCGACAACCAACCCGTTCCGCTGCCTGCCTCCAGCAAAGAGCTGCCACGTACCGGCAACTACCTGGTCGCCAGCCCGCAACGCTACAACCCACCGGGAGTAGGCGATTCACAACTGGAACTGCCGCGTCTGCTGAGCGAAGCCAAACACGAAGTGCGCGTGCAACTGCTGGACTATGCGCCACTGTCCTACGGACCGGACAAAACCCGTCCGTACTACGCAGTGATCGACAATGCCGTGCGTGCGGCAGCGGCACGTGGGGTGTCGATCAAGCTGATGGTGTCCAACTGGAACACCGACAAGCTGGAACTGCCCTACCTCAAAAGCCTGGCCGTGCTGCCTAACGTCCAGATCAAAATCGTCACCCTCCCCGAGGCCAAGCAAGGTTTTATCCCGTATGCGCGGGTGATCCACAGCAAGACCATGGAGATCGACGGCCAGGTTGCCTGGATCGGCACCAGCAACTGGCTGGGCGGGTATCTGGATAATTCGCGCAATCTGGAAGTGGTGATGCGCAGTGAAGCGATGGCCAAGCGTGTCGGGGCATTGCATGAGCAATTGTGGGACGGACCCTACGCTAGAGCCTTGAACGTGACCGAGGAGTACCCAGAGCCCCACCCTGGCCAGCATTGACCAGAGGCACCTGAGTAGTGGTAGTGTGTGGAAATGTTTCTGACAGATTGATCAGAAACGTCCTACTCACTACCTGCAAAGGAATGCGTCCCTCCATGCACTTTCCACTCAAGCAATTGGCAGCTGCCACCCTGTTCGCGGCGAGCCTTTCGGCCATCACCTGCCCCGCTTTTGCCAACATCACCCCGGACCAAAGCACGGCGATTCTGAAGCATTTCAACGAAACGTCCGTCACCGATTTCCGTGGTTTCCTCGACGCCCTGGCCAAGGGCGACCTGGGTAAGACCAGCGATGTAGGCCCGGCGATCAGTGCGTTTCTTGATAACAAAACCTTGAGCGCGGATCAGCAGAACGAGATCAATCGCCTGCTCGGTATCTACACCCGAGTGAAGTACGGCAAGGCCGCCACCGAAACCCTGCGCGAACTGGTGGAAATCCCGACCTTTAACGTGGACGGCCTGCCGCAGTACAAAAACCCGGAATTCATCAAGATCGCCGGCAAGATCGAGGCACTGGCCAAGGCCTTTAACCTGACCTTCCGCAATATTGACAACCGTGTGTACGAAATTTCCTTGGAGGGCAGCGGTGATGAAGTGGTGGGTATCCACGCCCACGCCGACGTGGTGCCCGTGACGCCGGAAAACTGGGTATTGAAAGACGGCACCAAGCTCGACCCGTTCAAAGTCACGCTGATCGGCGACCGCATGTACGGCCGTGGCACCGAGGATGACAAGAACGGCATCGTCGTGGCGATGTATGCCATGAAGGTGATCAAGGAAGAGAAACTGCCGCTGGCACGCAATTTCAAGCTGCTGGTGGACACCACCGAAGAAACCTCCGGCGACGCGATTCCCTACTACTTCGAAAAGAACCCGACACCGCAATACAACCTGGCGCTGGATGGCGGTTACCCGGTGGTGATTGCCGAGAAAGGCTACGGCACGGTGATGGCCACCTTCCCGCGCCGCAAGGGTGAAGGCAAGGGCGCGGAAATCATCTCGATGACCGGCGGCATGGCGACCAACCAGATTCCGTCGGCGTCAGTAGCGACTTTTGTCAGCGACAAACCTGCCGAGTTGGCTGCCAGCCTGCAAAAGGCCGGTGCTGAATACGCCAAGAACAACGGTGGCGATTTTGAAGTGGCCGCCAAGGTCGACGGCAAAAACGTCAAGCTGACCGTCACCGGCGTGTCCGCACACTCGTCCGAGCCGGAGTCCGGGCTCAACCCGGTGGCGCGCATGCTGGAGTTGATCCACAGCGTCGATGGCAAGATCGCCCTCAAGCACAACCACATCACGGATGCTGCACGTTATGCGTCTGACAACTGGGGCCTGGATTACCTGGGCGGCAAGTTGGGCGTGGGCTTCTCTGATGAGTTCATGGGGCCGCTGACCACTTCGCTGACCTTTGTCGGCCTGGATGAAAAAGCCTTCAAGCTGGCCGTGAACCTGCGCGTGCCGAAGGGCAAGTCACCTGAAAAACTCAAAGCCGAGATCGCCGAAAAACTGAGCGCCTGGGACAAGAAAACCAAGGTCAAAGTGGGCTTCACCTACTCGGTGGCCGAGCCGATGTACCGCAACCCAGAGGGTGAATGGGTGAAAGCCCTACTGGCCGTGGCCAGTGAAAATCTAGGTATGGAGCACAAGTTCGGCACCTCGGCCGGCGCAACTTCCGTGCACGAGCTGCCGAATGGCGTGCAATTCGGCCTGGCGCGTCCGGAAGTGAAGTACACCGGGCACACTGACAACGAGTTCAAGACCGTCGACCAGTTCCTGCTGGACCTGCAGATCGTCACCGAAATGATGGGCCGTATCGGCCAACTGCCCAAGCTCTGACCCTCGCCGGACCCGCCAACCTGGCGGGTCCTTTCTGACGCGGACCTATCCGTTCGGTCAGTTACCCCGCTGACTATTCTTGCGTACCCTGCCCTTTGACTCTGTCGGAGGAATGCGTATGTCGTTACTCAACGCTGTCGAACGTGCATGTGCCCGTCTGGCGCCCTTCGGGTGGCGCGACCTGTTGCTGCAACACGGCCTGGACATCACGTCAGCCACGTTACGTGAAGAACTCGCCAAACCTTTGCAGATCAATCGCACGCTGTCGGGTTTCGAGGATTTTTCCGTCAGCGCAATGCACGGCATAGCCCCTGGGCGACCGGCTGAAAGTCTGCTGTTTCATGCATTCGCGTCGCCCAATGTGAGCACCGGAGCCAGGGGCGAAACACTGACCGTTTTCCCGACTGCGGCGGAAATCGAACAGGTGCTCAATTACGTTTACGGCGCCGTTCCACCGACCCTGGAGGCGTTCGGTGATCAGATACTGGCAATCGCCGTGTTCGCCTACGAATACAGGCCACAACCTGAAACCGTGCACCGTCGCCAAGCGGACTTGTGCTTTTCACGCGCGGGCGTCGCCAGGGTTGGAACCGCCGCCGCGCTGTACGATCCGCAACGACGAGGGTTCTTGCCCTTCGTCGAGGGCCAGCCCAATCAAATGCGCGTTATCCCGGCGCGCTATGGCGCTTTTATTGCTGCAAGACAGGTTGGCCAGCCGGAGCAATTTGGCCCGATGAACGCCCAGCCCATCGACCAGGACCTGGAGTTCTGGGTGCCGTTGCACAAGTTGTTTGATGGCGAGGAATGCCTCGCGGGACTGGACTTGAGGGTGCTGCTGGAAAACCACCAGATCAATGAAAAGATCGGACAGATCCACAGGCGCTTTCGCGGTACCGGCTGGCAAGAGCCTGACATTCTCAACGCGCCTTTCGTGATTACCCAAGGTCTGAGCCATTGGGCGGATATCGAAGCGTTCGCGCCGGGGTTGCTGATGCCTGATGCCAAGCAGACCCTGGTCGAACCGGCTTACTACAAAGGGCAACCGCTGTCGTTCATGATGCCGCCGAACTCGGGTGGCCTGATCCACGGACGTCACCGTGTACGCGATGACGGTTCGATCGAAGACCTCAATGATCTGGAAAATGTCGACGCGATGGTCAAGGCTGGCGGCTATCGTGCCCTGCACTATCAGGACGCCATGGCGGATGGCTGGGTGCGCGCGCATTGCCCGCAGTTGATGCTGGACAGCGTCGCCGCTTATTCCATCATCGGTGCGCCGGATTTTTTCCCGCTGTGCGGACAACGGGAACTCAAGGAGTGGTCCAGCGACCCTGAGGTATTCCCCTGCCCGACGCCGCCCTGCCCAGAGGTGTGGCATACACGAGTCAATCCGCTTTCCGACGTGCGCTTCTATATCAATCAGTCCCTTGAGGGTCATTACTTCGACCAGGAGGACCGGGGCGTCACCGCAATCGTCTCCCATCCCCAGTCCTTCACAACACCCCGCACAAGCCCACAGGTGGCGCGTGCCCAGCGACAATCCTGGCTGCCGGATTTCGCCAGCGGCGTATTCGGTCCTGGCTGGGAAATTGGTCGAGGCCTGGTGGATGCGCCATTCACCAATGTGCTGTGCGGCTATCAATTGGCCAGCCCGTTTACCGAGGATGCACGTATCTGTGCTGCGCTGGGTTCCTACTGGCCTGGCGTAGCGCCGGACTCGACCCGCACATTCGAACCACGCAGTGTGTCAGCCACGACCATCCCGCTGACGGACAGCGAAATCGGATCGCCGGGCAGTCCGGGCTGGGATGGCCGGCGCGGGCCTACGTCGGTTGAGGTCGACGGGCGCCCCGTGATCCAGTACGACGCCTATGAGTACAGCGATTACACGCAAGCCGCGCTGGCCGGTCAGTTGTCGCTGGCAATCACCGGACACATCAGCACCGAGCAGTACCATCAACGTGTGTTGGGGATGCGGCGCGCGTACCAGGCCGTCGGCGCCGGATCAGACAAAGAGCAGCGAAAACAATGGCCTTTGCTGTCGTTTTTTCTGGTGCAATTACCGGATGAAGACTTCGAGAAGGCGCAACAAGAAGCCAACTTCCGGTTGGAGGGCGATGTGCAGTTCTACAGATTGTTCAAGCACGGCACGATCAGCACCCCCGCGGATAACTTCAAGCTTCGTCAGGTGGAGATACAACAACAGGTAGAACTGTACATGAGCCCGGACGCGGTGCTTATCCGCCTGAATGGAGCGCCATGGCAACGTCACGATGAATCACTTTGACGTCGTTGTCATAGGCGCCGGGCCGGCAGGGTGTGCGACAGCCATCACCTGTGCGCAAAAAGGGCTACGAGTGGCACTGCTGGAGAAGGCTGCGTTCCCCAGAGACAAGCCGGGGGAAACCCTCCATCCGGGTGTCGAACCCCTGCTGCGGCAACTGGGCATTGTCGCCCTGGATTGCCGGCGACACCCAGGCCACTGGGTGCACTGGGAGGGACCGCCGCGCTTCAATGCGTTCGGCGCGGGACATGGCGGAGCGTGGCTGGGTTTCCAGATGCCACGCGCGCTGCTCGACCAACAACTGCTAGAGCAGGCGCGCATCCTGAGAGTACACATTACGCACCCCACGCGTGTCAGCCACGTCATGCACCAACGCGGTCGCGTTCAGGGCGTCCAGTCAGGCTCAAGGCAATGGATCGCCCGCTATGTCGTTGACGCCACAGGCCATCACGGCTGGCTGCAACGCCAACTGCAGATACCCTGGCGGCATTTTTCACCGCGCTTGATTGCACGATATGGCTACTGCAAGGAGAGCCGTCTTCCCGACGAAAAACTCGGGCTGTTTGCCCACCCCCACGGCTGGCACTGGATTGCACGGCTGAGCGAGCACTGCTTGCACTGGACCCACTTGGCGTTTACCGAGGCGGGTCCGTGCCGCCAGGCGCCCGAAGGGCTTGAGCAGTGCCCGGTGATCGCCAGGTCGCGTGGCGCGGATGTGTCATGGCGACACTGCCGCACGACAGCAGGCCCCGGCTATTTTCTGGTGGGCGATGCAGCCGCTACGCTGGACCCCTGCGCCTCCCATGGTGTGATCAAGGCTTTGATCTCGGGCATGCAGGCCGCCTCGGCAATTATCGACTGCCTGTCCTGGCCCTCCGGCGAAACAACCGTGCAAGCAGCCTACCAGGCCTGGGTACAGCAAGGCTTCGAACGCGATGTGCAGGCCTTGCGCGGCTTCTATCGAAGCCACCCTTATCCACCGGGTTGGCTGTAAGTCGCCGGATTTGCAGTCTGCCGTCATCATCCGCTCATGCCTTCAGGCATCAAGCATCAAGCATCAAGCATCAAGCATCAGGATATCCTCGAAGAATCCACCGATTGGTTCGGTCGGATGGCACAGCTGGATTTCCAGGACCCAGGCCATTTCACTCGGTGGAATTTCCAGGTCCGCCAGCACCTTGCTCTCGAACAACGCGTGGGGGAAATCCGCAAGGCGGTGCCCTGCGAGGTTGCGTGCCAGCCTCCAGCCTTTTGCTACGGCGCTCTGCTCGGCGAAGTCATAGAGTTCACGACCGGTAAGCCCCCTCAGCCAGGCGTCGCGGGTTTCGTCGAACACCTCGTGCAGTGCGGTCCTGCACGCCAGGTGCAGCGGCGCGTCACCGAACACAAAGGTATCGCCGTAATCGCCTTCGTAACCGTCCCACACTGGGCCCAAATCAACCACGACGATATCGCTGGCGCGCAGCCTGCGCTGGCGGTCAATGCCTTCGCGGGGCGGGCGCACCGTGTCATCGCCAAAACGGATGTAGGTCGGGTGCCAGGTGTGGGAGGCGCCCATGGCGTGCAGTTGGTCGGCGGCCATGTCGAGGGCTTCGCCGGTGGTCATGCCGACCTGCAGTCGGCTGGCAATCGCCGCCAAGGCGCGGATTGACTGATCGCGCGCGGCCAGCATGCCGTCCAGTGAATAACGTGGGCCGACTTTCTCCCAGATCGGGTGCAGCGCCTTGGGCGTCGTGCCGGCACTCGACCGGCCACTGGGCACAAAGGCCTCCGCGACGAATCGATGGCCGGGCAAGCCGGCGTCCAGGCACTCCGTGCGCACCTGGCTGATCATGGCGCCATTACCGCAGGCATACACCTGGGCGGCTTCCCAGTCATGCCCATGGCTCAAGGCAACTTCCTGCACTCGCCCCTGGGAAACCAACACAGGGTGCCAGTGAAAGCGTGGGTGATCGATGACCGACTGGTCCAGGAACGTACGGTCATAGAAATCTGCCGGTTGCCCGCCGCCCCAGTACAAAGTCACGTCAACATCACGCGTTAGGGCGGTCAGCAGGATGGGCTTGATACCCGCGTAGCCGGTGCCCGTGGCGAACAGGACCACGGACACATCGTCATTGTCCTGCCAGGTACAGGCACCAAATGGCCCTTCCAGTTGCAACAGATCGCCAGCCTCCAGGTCAGCCAACAGCGTCTCGGAGAAGAGACCGCCGCTCACCTGGCGAATCTGAAAGACCAAGCGCCCATCATCTTCAGCCGGCAGGTTGGCGATCGAGAAACACCGCGAATCACCGTCGACCATGCGGAACTTGAGGTATTGGCCCGCCCGCACCGCCAGCGGCCTGTCCGGCATCAGCACCAGCTCAATGATGTCGGGGCTCAGTGCGCGTTTGCTCACGACCTGCGCCTCGACCACCAGCGCGGGTGTGTCCAGCGACCAGCCGGGGATTTCCAGGCGCATGTCGCCGCAGGCGTGACTTTGGCACAGCAGCATTTCATTGGCTGCCAACGGATAACACGGTGCGGGAGCGTCCGGCGCCAGCTGTTTGGCCCGGTACGCCCCTTCTGCGACTACCACCTTGCACGACCCGCAGGCACCGCGTCGGCAAGAAAACGGCACCGACAGACCATTGGCGAGCATCGCATCCAGCAACAGTTCATCACCGGCCTCAAAGGTTTTCCCCGAGGGGGACAGTTCGATGACATGACGTGTATTCATAACAACCTCGGGGTGAGTGAGGCTGGATTGTTGCGCTAGACTAGGCCCATTAAAACCTCCAGTTTTGGATACTTCAGATGGTCCAGATGCGAAAATGGCGCCCGCTGCTCAAGCTGGACGACAGTGCAAGCCAGGCGTCCTACCGTAAGATTGCTGAAGGCTTGGTGACCGCGATCGTTGAAGGGCGATTGCCGCCCGGCACCTTGCTGCCGGGCACGCGGGAAATGGCGCAGTTGCTCGACGTCAACCGCAAGACCGTGATCCTGGCCTACGAAGAAGCCATGACCAAAGGCTGGCTGGTCAGCGAGCCGCGACGCGGAACCTTCGTCAACGCGCAGTTGACGGCCAAGCAATTGCCGAGCCGCGCGCTAGCGTCCTTCGCGCCGCCCATCCAGGCGCAGACAGCCGCGCCCTATTTCGCCCAGAACGCCCAGGTGACGGCGCTGAACCATCGGCATGGCGCGCTGTTTTTCGACAACGGCACCAGCGACCACCGCCTGCTGCCCCAAGCCGTGTTGCACCGCTACTACCGCAACGCCCTGCGTAGCAGCTTTGCGTCCAACACGCTGCGCTACGGCAGCGAGGGCACCGGCTATCATCTGCGCTGCGCCCTGGCCGAGATGCTGCGCAACAACCGTGGGTTGACGGTCAGCGCCGAAAACATCTGCCTGACCCAAGGCACGCAGATGTCGCTGTACCTGACCGCCAGCCTGTTGCTCAAACCCGGCGACGTGGTGCTGGTAGAGCGCCTGAGCTACCCGCCAGCATGGGAAATTTTCCGCAGGCTGGGTGCGCAACTGGTCACGGTGGACATCGACGAAGAAGGCTGTCGCACGGACCAGATCGATCACCTGTGTCGCGAACACAAGGTGCGCATGATCTACCTCACGCCGCACCACCAGTTCCCCACCACCGTGAGCCTGCACGCGGCGCGGCGGCAACAGTTGCTGGCATTGGCGGCGCTGCATGACTTCTGCATCATCGAAGAAGATTACGACCACGAATTTCACTTCAGCGGACGCCCCTACCTGCCCCTGGCCAGCGATCGCGCGCAGCGACATGTGATCTATGTCGGTTCGTTGTCCAAGGTCCTCGGCTCGACGTTTCGCTGCAGTTATGTGGTGGCTCCTACGCAGGTGATCGAAGCCCTGCATCGCAACGCTGCACTGATGCTGGGCGATGCCGACGCGGTCGCGCAGAAGATGCTTGCCGACTTGATCAACGATGGCGAACTCAAGAAGCACCTGCGCCGGGTATCAAAGGAATACCGCGCTCGCCGTGAGACCTTGCAAGACTGCCTGCAGGCGGCGTTCTGTGATCGGATCCAGGTGCGCGAGCCCGAAGGCGGCCTGGCGCTGTGGGTACGCTTCGACGATACAATCGACGTCGACCAGACGGTGAACGCAGCCCTTGATCACGGGCTGGTCGTACGCAGCGGCCGGCAGTTCTCGCCGATGGACCAGGCGGAGAACGCGTTGCGCCTGGGTTTCGCCTCGCTGAACCAGCAAGAGATCCGCGAGGCCACATTACGCCTGGCCAAAGCAGCAAGCCCGCGCGCACACAAAAATGCCGATCATCGCTGATCGGCATTCGGTTAGAGCGGCAGCAGGAAGCGTGATCGCTCCTCGGTCCGGGCAAGCTCCGGGAACTCCAGCAGCAGCGCCCGGTTGCCCCGGCCGATATGCTCCATCACCGCCCGCGTAATGTACTCACGCACCATGCCCGTGGAGACGTAATACATGGCCCAGGCTTGCTCGGGCGTACAGTGGCCGATCTGTTCCTCGATGTCCTTGTACGCCTTGTCATCGTCCGACTTCACGTCGCGCTGATATTCGGCTTGGCCCATGATTGATCTCCTTCACTGGCACGTCTTCTGCAGCCTGGACCACCTATTCATTCACCCGATCAGGTCCCGCTTTTCACCTTGGTCCACACACGCGTGCGGATTCGCTCCAATTTCAAGGGCAACGGTTCCAGGGGAACCAAGGTGGCGATCGTCTCTTTGGACGGGTAAATCCAGGGGTTGTCGCGCAACTTCTGCTCGACCAACTGGGTGGCGTCCTTGTTGGCGTTGGGGTACAGCGTGTGGTTGGAACTCTTGGCAATCACTTGCGGGTCGAGCATGTAGTTGATGAACGCCAGGCCCTGCTTGGCATGCGGCGCATCCTTGAGCAGCACAAAGTTTTCCGACCACACCAACCCGCCCTCACGCGGCAGGCTGTAGGCAATCTTGCGGCCAGTGTTGTTTTTCTCATTGATGGCTTGCGCCGTCAGCGCTCCGCTCGCCCACCCCACCACCACGCAAATATTTCCGTCGGCAAAGTCAGCGTCGGTCCTGGAAGAGTCGAAGTAGAGAACGTAAGGGCGGATCTTCAGCAGCAACGCCTGGGCTTTCTGGTAATCCTCGGGGTTCTGGCTGTTGCTTGGCAGGCCGAGGTAATGCAAGGCAATCGAAATGATTTCACTCGGCGAGTCGAGCATCGCCACGCCACACGACTTGAGCTTGCTGATGTTCTCTTCCTTGAAGATCAGGTCCCAGCTGTCCACCGGGGCATCGTCACCCAGGGCGGCCTTGACCTTATCCACGTCGTAACCAATGCCGGTGGTGCCCCACAAATACGGCACGGCATAGCGGTTACCCGGATCGTTGGCGGACAGCAGCGCCAGCATTTCGGGATCGATGTGCGAGAAGTTACTCAGTTGGGAACGGTCCAGCGGCGCCAGCACACCGGCCTGGATCAGGCTGGGCAAGACATTCGAGGTAGCAACGACGACGTCATACCCAGTGCGCCCGGCCATGACCTTGCTCTGCATGATCTCGGCACTGTCGAAAGCATCCAGGTGCATCCGGGTACCGGTTTTCTGCTCAAATTCCTTGGGGGTTTCCGGCGCGATCAGCCCGAACCAGTTATACAGATTGACCCGGGGTTCGGCCGCCGAGACCGGCGCACTGGCACACACAGACACCAGCGCAGCCATAAAAATGGCGCGCAATTGGGGTTGACTCATCTCGCTATCCTTGTCAAAACGACAGGCCATCATGGCCTGCATCCACTGGTGGGTGAATATACGCGGCACGTCCGATTAGTAAATACCCAGAAGTACTTAGCCCAGTCCCATGAATGCCTAACCCTAAAGGGGTAGTAAATGTCGCTCGACCTTCACAACCTGGCCTGGCATCGGTCCGCCGGAACGCTGATCATGCAGCTGAACCGCCCGGCGTTCTGGAGTTCGCTGGTTCGCGTGTTAAAGGAATATGTCCAGATCGATAATTGGGTTGTGCTGATCTTCAGCGACCAACAGGTGCGGGTTATCAGCCTGACCGAAGTCGCCGATGCAGACGAAGTGGGCGCCCTGACCCAGCGCTATGTAAAAGGGCTGTACCTGCTGGACCCGTTTTACATCGCCAACCGGGAAAACCCGCAGAGTGGTTTTTTCCATCTGTCCGACATCGCGCCGGAGCACTTCCTGACCACCGAGTATTACCACCAGTACTTTGCTCAGTACGTTAGCGTGGACGAGGTGCAGTACAACGTGCAGCTCGACGCCGACAGAACCCTGTGCATTTCATTCGGCAGCAACGTGCGATACAGCCCGCAGCAGATCACTACGCTGGACATGATCAAACCCTGGGTGATGGCATTGATGCATCAACGCATGTGCTTTGAGAGTGACGCGGAAAAAAGCCAGGCCGAACCGCCGCCGTGGTCTGAGGCGATCATGCAACTTGGCGTACAAATCACCGCGCGCGAAAAAGATGTGCTGCGGTTGCTGTTGAGCGGTTTTTCCAACAAAGAGATCGCCGGCAAGCTGAACCTGTCGACCGAGACCATCAAAGTTCACCGTCGCAACCTCTACAACAAACTGAGCATCAAGTCTCAATCCGAGTTGTTCGCACGGTTTTTCATGCCTGGGCAGGAAACGTCGCCAGCGCATTGAACCGCCAGCGTCCTCTCACAAATCACGCACAAACAAAAACGCCGATCATTGCTGATCGGCGTTTTCATTGAATATGGAGCGGGAAACGAGACTCGAACTCGCGACCCCGACCTTGGCAAGGTCGTGCTCTACCAACTGAGCTATTCCCGCAAATGGCGTCCCCTAGGGGACTCGAACCCCTGTTACCGCCGTGAAAGGGCGGTGTCCTAGGCCACTAGACGAAGGGGACACACAACTGAAACACATGGTGTGTATTTCAGTGTCCAGAGGTTAGATCCGAGGATCATGCCCTGGTTTCACTCAGTGCCGCCCGAAGGCCACACTGCTTAAATTGGAGCGGGAAACGAGACTCGAACTCGCGACCCCGACCTTGGCAAGGTCGTGCTCTACCAACTGAGCTATTCCCGCAAATGGCGTCCCCTAGGGGACTCGAACCCCTGTTACCGCCGTGAAAGGGCGGTGTCCTAGGCCACTAGACGAAGGGGACACACAACTGAAACACATGGTGTGTATTTCAGTGCCCAGAGGTTAGATCCGAAGATCATGCCCTGGTTTCACTCAGTGCCGCCCGAGAGCCACACTGCTTAAACTTGGAGCGGGAAACGAGACTCGAACTCGCGACCCCGACCTTGGCAAGGTCGTGCTCTACCAACTGAGCTATTCCCGCATATGGCGTCCCCTAGGGGACTCGAACCCCTGTTACCGCCGTGAAAGGGCGGTGTCCTAGGCCACTAGACGAAGGGGACACACGTACAACATTCACTGCTTAACCGCGTTTCGCTGTGTGCTTTACGCGTTAAGTGGCGCGCATTCTATGGATGGATTGAAAGGTCGTCAACCCCCAAGGATAAATTTATTAAAATCAATGACTTCGACCTGCTTTCAGGGCCTGAGGGCGAATTGTGCGTGTCCGGGCTTTGACGCCTATATTCTGGCGCCCGACAAGACGCTATAGTTCGCTCCAGCAAATGATGGCAATGTGCATCCATGCAGGGAGCGCCTATCTATATGGAAGCAAACTACCCGGGCAATTGGTCGATCAGTTCTATCCGCCGGATGGCCCAGTCACTACACTCCACTGTAAACCCTATAAAGAGGTCACACCGGTGACACCACTCATGATCACCCTGCTGGTAATAGCCGGGATCGCAATACTGATCGCCATTGGCTACATGAACCACGTGGTGGAAAACAACAAGCTGGAAAAGAAGCGCACCGAGATCGAGCTTAATGATCGCCTGCGTCGCTGCGGTGAAATCACCGAGACCTTCCCCGGCCAATTGATGACCCCGGCGCTCAAACTGTTGATGACCCGCTTGGAACTCAACGTCAACCAGCGCCTGTTGAACCTCAACAAAGGCAGCGCACCACTGAAAGCCCGCATCGCCGAGCTGAATACGCTGGTGGCCCAGGGCGAATCGATCCCGGTGAACAACCCGCCCGCGCCGATCCAGACCGAAGCCAAGGCAAAGGATGTGCGCTTCCTGCTCGAAGCCCTGCACGGCCAGGTCACCCGCGCCGCCCAGGACGGTTTCCTGCCGGCCAACGAGGCCAAGCACTGGATCCGGGAAATCCGCCATATCCTGGTGTTGCTGCACATCGAGTTCTTCAACAACCTCGGCCAGCACGCCCTGCAACAAGGCCAGCCGGGCCAGGCACGCCTGGCGTTCGAGCGTGGCGTGCAATACCTGCGTAAACAGCCGGAGCCGGTGATCTACAGCGCACAACTGCAACAGCTGGAAGCGCAGCTTGCCCGCGCCAACTCCACGGTGTTGACCAACAGCAAACCGGCCGAAGACGAGGTCAACGAACTGACCGAAGGCCTCAAAGTGGTTGATGCCGACGCCGAGTGGAAGAAGAAAGTCATCTACGACTGATTGGCCCCTCCCCCTGTGGCGAACCCGGTTCGCCACATGCCATCACTTTGCATCTATCCCCCCGCCCCCGACTAGCGTAAAAAAGTGCCCCTTACTCCGTGAAGTCAGAGGCCTGTTATGCCTGTCGCCGTCATTGATGGACAACCGCTGCACTACCTGGACCAGGGCACCGGCCCGGTCGTCCTGCTGGGCTCAAGTTACCTGTGGGACGCCGACATGTGGGCGCCGCAGATCGAAGCGCTGTCGCAACAGTACCGGGTGATCGTGCCCGAGCTGTGGGGCCATGGTGAATCCGGTGCGTTGCCCGCGCAAACGCGCTCCCTAGACGACCTTGCACGCCAGGCCCTGGCCCTGATTGACCAGCTGGATATCCCAGCGATCAACCTGGTGGGGCTCTCGGTCGGCGGGATGTGGGGCGCGCGCCTGGCGTTGCTGGCGCCTGAACGGATCAACAGCCTGGTGCTGATGGACACCTACCTGGGCGCCGAGCCCGAGGCCACGCGCCAGTACTATTTCTCGCTGTTCAAGATGATCGAAGACGCCGGTGCCATCCCCGAGCCGTTGCTGGATGTGGTCGCGCCGATCTTCTTCCGCCCGGGTATCGACCGCGAATCAGCGCTGTACCAGGACTTCCGCCAGCAATTGCAGGGCTACTCCAAGGAGCGCCTGCTGCAAAGCATCGTGCCCTTGGGCCGGCTGATCTTCAGTCGCGAAGACGTGCTGGAGCAACTGCCGCGCCTGGACGCCGACACCACGTTGCTGATGTGCGGCGAGCAGGACAAACCGCGCCCTCCCGCCGAGTCCGAGGAGATGGCGGGCCTGATCGGTTGCAGCCTGATCCTGATTCCGGAAGCCGGCCATATCAGCGCCAGGGAAAACCCGGACTTCATCAACGAAGCCCTGCTGACCTTCCTCGCCAACAACGCCTGATCGCCCTCCCCTGTGGTCGCTGCCAACGCGCGGCGATCACAGGCGGAAGTGCCCCACCATGCCCTTGAGTTCCGCGCCCAACTGCGCCAGTTGAATGCTCGACGCGGCGTTACCTTGCATGCTCAGCGCCGACTGATCGGCACTGGCGCGGATGCTGGTGACGCTGCGGTTGATCTCTTCGGCCACCGAGCTTTGCTCCTCGGCCGCTGCGGCAATCTGCTGGTTCATCTGCTGAATCAACGACACAGCCACTGCGATACTGCCCAGGGCACTCTCGGTTTCCAGGGCATCGCTCACCGCCAGCTTCACCAACTCCCCGCTTTGCTGGATCTGCTGCACCGAGGACTGGGCCGCGCTGCGCAAGGTGCTGACCAGTCGTTCGATCTCCTCGGTGGATTGCTGGGTACGCTTGGCCAGGGCCCGTACCTCGTCGGCCACCACCGCAAAACCACGGCCCTGCTCGCCGGCGCGGGCAGCTTCGATGGCGGCGTTGAGGGCCAACAGGTTGGTCTGTTCGGCCACGCTCTTGATCACGCTCAACACGGTGCCGATATTTTGAATTTCAGCGCTCAGGCTCTCGATGCTGGCGCTGGCAGAGGTGCTGGATGTGGCCAGCAATTCAATGCGCTGCAAACTCTGGCGCACCACCTGCTGGCCGCTGTCGACTTTATCATCTGCCGTCTGTGCGGCTTGCGCGGCCTCTTCGGCGTTGCGCGCCACGTCGTGCACGGTGGCGGTCATCTGGTTCATCGCCGTCGCAACCTGTTCGGTTTCTTCTTTCTGGCTGCTGACCTCGACGTTGGTCTGCTCGGTGACGCTGGACAATGAATGTGCCGAACTGGCCAGTTGCTCGATACCGGCTTGCAGGCCGCTGACCATCTGGCTAAGCCCATTACCCATCTGTTGCATCGCCTGCATCAACTGGCCGATTTCATCACGACGGCTGACCTCCATGCGCCCGCTCAAATCGCCGGCCGCAATCTGCTGGGCCACCGCAATCACACTGCGCAACGGCGCGACGATCAAGCGGGTGATCACCCACGCCGCAATCAACCCCACCAACAACGCCAAAGCCGAAGAGCCGATGATCAGCATCGCGCTTTTCTTCAACTGCGCCTGCATCGACTGGTCTTCGGCGTCGTAGGCCTGGTTGACCCGACTGACAACCTCACCCGCCCGATCATGCAGCTGCTTGTAGACCACCTTTTCCTGGGCCAGCAGCCCGGTGTACTCGCCGAGCTTTTCACTGAACGCGGCGATATGCCCGGCCACTTCGTTGAGCACGGTCTGGTAGCCGGAATCCTTGACTGCGGTTTTCAGTTGATCGACCTGGGCGAGGGCCTGGTCGGCTTGCTCGATCTTGCCCTGCTCACCGTTGTCCTCATCGACTTTTCGGCTCTGGTTCAAGCGCACATGGGCTTCATTCATGGCTTGCAGCATCAGGCGCGACACCTGGCTGACCTGCCCCGCCTGCTCGATAAATTCGGCGCCTTCCTTACCTTGGCTTTCCTTCAGGCCATAGGCGCCGTCATCCGCCAGCCCGGCCTGCAACACATCAAGGTTATTGGCCACGCTGGACACCGACCAACTGGCCATTTCCAACGCCAGGTCCTTGGTCTGGGTCAATTCGACAAACTCATCGAACGCCTTACGGTAGGCGACCAAGGCCTGTTCGACATCGGTCATGACCGGAACGTTGGCCGCCGACTGGGCCTTGAGACTGGCCGCGAGGGCCGCCAGGGCATCGACACTTTCATGCAGGGCGTCGACGGCCTTGGGGTCGGCGTGCAGCGCGTAGTCCTGTTCGATCAGGCGCACCTTGAGCAAGCCGCTGTTAAGCGACGACATGGCCTTGAGCCCTTCGAAACGCTGGCCAACGGTTTGCAGGGACCACACCCCGATCGCCGCGACCAGAGCCGTCAGCAGCAAGACCAGGGTGAAACCCAAGCCCAGTTTTTTTGCCATACCGAGGTTGGCGAATTGTCGTTGCACGGCCGAAATCATTGCACTTGAATCCTCTTGCAATGGCGGTTGCCATCGAGCCCGGTTTACACAGGCGAGATTCGCAACCACAAGGCACTGAACACAAGTCGTTGGCGCCACAATAATGGCAAAAAGCTACACACTCGTCGTTTTCAGAATGGTCGAGGTCGATCTGGCAGGCCCCATGGCGCGGAACAACGCCAAGGCCCGTGGATCAGCAGCATAGGCCACGTTGATGCGCAGCCACTCACTCGGCTCGCTGGTCGGGCTGAACAATGCCCCCGGCGACATCAAAACCCCGAGTCGCCGGGCACAGGCCTGCAACCGCAATGGATCACCTACCCTCGGCCGCGCCCACAAAAACATGCCGCCGGCAGGTGCGGCGAACACCTCCCACTCCTCGTCTTCCAGCACCTGCAGCGTAGCCGTCATTTGCGTATTCAGCCGCTTGCGCAAACGCTGTACCCATTTGCGATAAGTGCCATTGGCCAACAGCGTGGCCACCACCGTTTCGGCAAAGCGTG
This sequence comes from Pseudomonas sp. NS1(2017), assembly GCF_002269425.1. Classification (NCBI taxonomy): domain Bacteria; kingdom Pseudomonadati; phylum Pseudomonadota; class Gammaproteobacteria; order Pseudomonadales; family Pseudomonadaceae; genus Pseudomonas; species Pseudomonas sp. NS1(2017). The sequence goes on along the minus strand of NZ_CP022960.1, from coordinate 3,422,451 downwards.
AGGTACCGAAGCCGGTCAAGGTCTTGAGGCTGGTCAGTTGCGCGATGATCGCCGCGCTGGCACTCAGGTAACCCACACGCAAGGCACTGCTCAACGTCTTGGAAAAACTGGCGACATAGATCACCCGGTCGTCATGGGGCAATGCCGAAAGCCGCGTGCAACTGGCGTGTTGCAGGTCGCCGAACACATCCTCTTCAATGATCAGGAAGTTGTCGCGTCGCGCCAACGCCAGCAGACGCTCGGCCACCGGGCGGCACAAGCTGGAGCCAGTGGGGTTGTGATACAGGCTGTTGATGAACAGGCACTTGGGCCGATGCTGCTGCAGCAGTGCTTCCAGCGCCGGAATGTCCGGGCCACCGAGGATACGTGGCACTGCCAGCAGTTTCACTCCCTGGAAGGCCAGTTGCCGGTAGAGATTGCCATACCCTGGCGTTTCGACCACCACGCAGTCGCCGGCACTGAGCAAGGTGCGTATCAGTAGGTCCTGAGCATGGCTCGCGCCTGCTGTGATGAGGATACGGTCCTGGTGAGCGGCAATGTGGATCCGACTCAGGCGCTTGAGCAGTTGCTCGCGCAGCGCCGGCAACCCCAATGGCGTGCTGTAGTTGAACAGCCCGGCGGTGTCGGTTCGAGTGACCTCGCGAATCGCATAACTGATGTCATCGCTTTCACGCCAGGCATCCGGCAACCAGCCGCAGCCCAGCTTCAGCTCGCCCAGTGGGCTGTCGACGAAGGCGCCCCATTCCCGCTCCGCGCCCTCATACCACTGCCCCTCATACAACGTTGACGGCTGGGCCACGCTAAAACCCGAACCGTGCCTGGAAACCAACAATCCCTGGGCGACCATCCGCTCGAACGCCTCGATCACACTGGATTGGCTGAGCAGGTTGTCGAGAGCCACCTGTCGAATGGACGGCAAGCGTGTGCCGGGGCTTGCGCCACTCGTGCGAATCCATTGCGCCACTGCGCTGATGATTTGCTGCACCACCGGTACAAGGGCTTGTCGATCGATCCCTAAATCCATGCGCCACTCACTTCAACTGTCTGATATTCAACCCAGAACAGTTAAGCACAGAAGCCCATTTCAACCGCTCGCCAAACTTTATTAAAGTATTGATTTTATTGAGTTATTTACCTGCTGATACACATTCTTACAGGGCACGGTGCCAGCTATGGAAATGCCCCACAGCCCCCCAAACCTTTTCGAATGAAGGGCGGCGTGAGGTCCTAGATTGCCGTCGCCCCCCCGTCCACCGCCAGGGCTTGGCCTGTGGTAAATGCTGCGCCATCACTGCACAGGTACAGCACCGCGCTGGCGATTTCCTCGACCTTGCCGATGCGCCCGACCGGGTGCATCGCGGCGGCGAACTCGGCCTTACGCGGGTCGGCTTCATAGGCGCGCCGGAACATATCGGTATCGATCACCGCTGGGCAGACTGCGTTGACGCGGATTTTCTTCTTCGCATACTCGATGGCCGCCGATTTGGTCAGGCCGATCACCGCATGCTTGGAGGCCGCATAAATGCTCATCTTCGGCGCCGCCCCCAGGCCCGCGACCGAGGCGGTGTTGACGATCGCCCCGCCGCCTTGGGCCAGCAACAACGGCAGTTGATGCTTCATGCACAACCACACGCCCTTGACGTTCACGCCCATGATCGCGTCGAACTCATCCAGGCTGCCGTCGGCCAGCTTGCCCTTTTCGATCTCGATCCCGGCGTTATTGAAGGCGTAGTCCAGGCGACCGTAGGCGGCGACGGTCTGGGCCATCAATTGCTGCACATCCGCCTCCAGCGTGACATTGCAGCGTACAAACAGCGCTTCGCCGCCGGCCTGGTGGATCAGGGCGACAGTGCCCTCACCGCCCGCCGCATCCAGGTCGGCAACCACGACCTTCAAGCCTTCGGCGGCAAATGCCAGCGCGGTGGCGCGGCCGATACCGGCAGCGGCACCAGTCACCAGGGCGACCTGGCCGGAAAACGTCATGCTCATAGAAGATGTCCTGTGGGAGAAAATAGCGGTGGATCGAGTCTAGCCAACGCTGCGTCGGACGCGTCAGCACTATCAAAACGCCGGTTGAAGCTGCATGGATCGCAGTGATAAGAGGTACCGCACGACCATCAGCAACACCTATCGACCGGCATTCGCGCCCTCGGAGTACCTTGCTCCCGACGCGTTGAAGGTCTATCACTTCAGGTTCATTTCCAGAAGAGTCGCTGCCATGACCGCCCAGACCAACCGCCAATTCCTGCTCGCCAAGCGCCCGGTCGGCGCAGCCACCCGGGACACCTTCACCTATCAGGAAGTCCCGGTGGGCACGCCCCAGGAGGGCCAGGTGCTGGTGCGCAACGAATACCTGTCCCTCGACCCAGCCATGCGCGGCTGGATGAATGAAGGCAAGTCCTACATTCCGCCGGTCGGTATCGGTGAAGTCATGCGCGCGCTGGGCGTGGGCAAGGTGATTGCATCCAACAACCCGAAGTTCGCTATCGGCGACTACGTCAACGGCGCCTTGGGTGTGCAGGATTACTTCCTGGGCGAGCCGCGTGGTTTCTACAAGGTTGACCCGAAACTCGCGCCGTTGCCGCGCTATCTATCTGCCTTGGGCATGACTGGCATGACCGCCTACTTTGCGCTGCTGGAAACGGGTGCGCCCAAGGCCGGCGAAACCGTGGTGATCTCCGGCGCGGCCGGTGCCGTGGGCAGCATCGCCGGGCAGATCGCCAAGCTCAAAGGCTGCCGCGTGGTAGGCATCGCCGGCGGCGCCGACAAGTGCAAGTTCCTGGTGGATGAACTGGGCTTCGACGCCGCCATCGACTACAAAAGCGAAGACGTGCCCGCTGCCCTCAAGCGTGAGTGCCCCAAGGGCGTGGACGTGTATTTCGATAACGTCGGTGGCGATATTCTCGACGCCGTCCTCAGCCGCCTGGCACTGAAAGCCCGCGTGGTCATCTGCGGCGCCATCAGCCAATACAACAACAAGGAAGCCGTGAAAGGCCCGGCCAACTACTTGTCACTGCTGGTCAATCGCGCACGCATGGAAGGCTTTGTGGTGATGGATCACGCCGCAGGCTTTGCCGCTGCCGGCCAGGAAATGGCCGGCTGGATGGCCCAGGGCAAGCTCAAGAGCAAAGAAGATATCGTCGAGGGGCTGGAGACGTTCCCGGAGACGTTGATGAAGCTGTTCAACGGCGAGAACTTCGGCAAGTTGGTACTGAAGGTCAACTGACACCCAACTTATGTAGGAGCCGGCTTGCCGGCGATGAGGCCCTTGAGCCCTTCACTGATCTAAAGGCCGCTATCGCCGGCAAGCCGGCTCCTACAGGGGGTGTTGTTCAGGCGATCTCGGCAACCACTGCCGCCAACGCCTTGGCCGGATCCGCCGCCTGGCTGATCGGACGGCCAATCACCAGGTAATCGGAACCCGCGTCCAGCGCCTGACGCGGCGTCAGAATACGGCGCTGGTCATCCTGGGCGCTGCCCGCCGGACGAATCCCTGGCGTCACCAGTTGCAGCGACGGGTGCGCGGCTTTCAAGGCCTGGGCTTCCAGCGCCGAGCACACCAGGCCGTCGAGACCGGCTTTCTGCGCCAGGGCCGCCAGTCGCAGCACCTGCTCCTGAGGCTCGATGTCCAAACCGATGCCGGCCAGGTCTTCACGTTCCATGCTGGTGAGCACAGTCACGCCGATCAACAAAGGCTTGGGACCGCTACGCTGTTCCAGCACCTCACGGCAAGCACTCATCATGCGCAGGCCACCGGAGCAGTGCACGTTGACCATCCACACGCCCATTTCGGCAGCGGCCTTGACCGCCATGGCGGTGGTGTTCGGGATATCGTGGAATTTCAGGTCGAGGAACACCTCGAAGCCTTTGTCACGCAGGGTACCGACGATTTCCGCGGCGCAACTGGTGAACAATTCCTTGCCGACCTTGACCCGGCAAAGCTTCGGGTCCAACTGGTCAGCCAGCTTCAGTGCGGCGTCACGAGTGGGGTAATCCAGGGCGACGATGATAGGAGTCTGGCAGACGGACATTGGAATGGGCTCTCAGGCAAGTCGAAATCGGCGCGGATTGTAGCGCAAGCGGCGGCGTTGCGGGATCCGATGATCGGTAAATACTGACCAACCGCCCTCGAGCGGGCATTTTCTCCAATTATTTCAAAGCTGATACATTCACGACATGCCCCCAACACGCCCCACGGCTAGCCTCGCTCGCACGACCCACCGACCAGCACTTCCAGCCATGGGGCTGGGCGCCTATGCTGACCGCAACAACAGGGCAGATGATCGCATTATGCATACCCCTCCCGTCTCCATGACCGACGAGCAAAAAGGCGCAGTGATCGCCGATGACAAGCGCTGGAACACCCGCGCGCTGATCGTTGACGACGATGTGCCGATCCGCGAACTGCTGATCGACTACCTCGCCCGCTTCGGCATTCTGGCCACTGGCGTCACCGACGGCACCGCCATGCGCCAGGCCATGCAGGCCGAAACCTTCGATGTGGTGGTGCTCGACCTGATGCTGCCCGGTGAAGACGGCCTTTCGCTGTGCCGCTGGCTGCGCGCGGAGTCGGACATTCCGATCCTGATGCTCACCGCCCGCTGCGAGCCGACGGACCGCATTATCGGCCTGGAGCTGGGCGCCGACGACTATATGTCCAAGCCGTTCGAGCCGCGTGAGCTGGTAGCGCGGATCCAGACCATCCTGCGCCGTGTGCGCGATGACCGCACCGAACAGCGCGCCAACATCCGCTTCGACAATTGGCGTCTCAACAGTGTATTGCGCCAACTGGTGGCCGACGACGGCCTGGTGGTGCCGCTGTCCAACGCGGAATTCCGCCTGCTGTGGGTGTTCATCGAGCGTCCGCGCCGGGTGTTGAGCCGCGAACAATTGCTGGATGCCGCCCGTGGCCGCTCCATTGAAGCCTTTGATCGCAGCATCGACTTGCTGGTGTCGCGCCTGCGGCAAAAACTCGGGGACGACCCCAAGGCCCCGCAATTGATCAAGACCGTGCGCGGGGAAGGCTACCTGTTTGATGCGCGGGATATCGGTTGATGCGCAACGCCTTCAACACGCTGTTCGGTCGACTGTTTGGCGTGTTGCTGGTGGCGATTGTGCTGGCCCACGTGCTGGCGATCTCCTGGTTTCGTTATTACGGCCCGCCCCCGCCGCCGCCCCAGGAAACCTTTGTCGAACAGCCTGACGGCACGATGAAGCCTCTGCTCAAGCACAAGCGACCGTGGTTTGGCGGCCCGGTGGTGCCGCTGACGTTCCAGTTCATCTCGTTGATCATCGCCGCCTGGTACGGCGCCAAGCTGCTGAGCCGGCCGATCCAGCGCCTGAGCGAAGCCGCCGAGCGCTTGAGCCTGGACCTCGACAGCCCGCCCCTCGACGAGTCGGGACCGCGTGAAGCACAGCAAGCCGCGTCGACCTTCAACCTGATGCAACGGCGCATCCGCGAACAGGTCAGCCAACGCGCGCGCATGCTCGGCGCGGTCTCCCATGACCTGCGCACGCCGCTGTCGCGGCTCAAGCTGCGCCTGGAACAGATCGAAGACACCAAGCTGCAAGGCCAGATGCGCCAGGACCTGGACGATATGATCGGCATGCTCGACGCCACCCTGAGCTACCTGCACGAACAGCGCACCAGCGAAACCCGACACTGGCTGGACGTGCAGGCGTTGGTCGAGTCCATGAGCGAAAACGCCCAGGACCAAGGCTGCGACGTACAATTTGCCGGCACCTGCGCGCCGCTGCAGGTGCAGCCGATGGCCTTGCGTTCGTGCCTCAACAACCTGATCGACAATGCCCTGCGCTATGCCGGTACGGCGCGCATCGAGTTGGCAGACAGCCGCGAGGCCTTGGTGATCCGCGTGATCGACCACGGCCCCGGCATCGCCGTCGACAAGCGCGAGGCGGTGTTCGAGCCGTTCTATCGGCTGGAAGGCTCACGCAATCGCAACTCTGGCGGGGTCGGCCTGGGCATGACGATTTCCAAGGAAGCCGCCGAACGCCTCGGCGGTCGGCTGCACCTGGAAGAAACCCCCGGCGGTGGCTTGACCGCCGTGATGTGGTTGCCCAGGGCTTAAAGCGGTTTGTCTTCCCGTCGCCCCTGGGCCTGGGTCGCGCTCCAATCCATCAACAGGCTGTAGGCCACCGCCAGCAGGGTCGGGCCGATAAACAGGCCGATGAACCCAAAGGCGATCAAGCCGCCAAACACCCCAAGCAGCACGATCACCAGCGGCAGGTTGCCGCCACGGCTGATCAGGTAGGGTTTGAGCACGTTGTCCACGCCGCTGATGATGAACGTGCCCCATACGCCGAGGAACACCGCGTAGGTGTAGTCGCCCTTCCAGGCCAGCCAGGCCGTGGCCGGGATCCACACCAGCGGCGGGCCCATGGGGATCAGGCTGAGCAGGAAGGTGACGATACCCAGCACCAACGCACCCGGTACGCCAGCAATCCAGAAGCCGATCAACGCCAGCAGCGCTTGGGCGGCGGCGGTGCCGATCACGCCATTGACCACCCGTTGCACCGTGCCGGCTACCAGTTCGATGTAGTAACTGGCGCGATCGCCGATCAAGCGTTCCAGTAGGCGGTGGACGAACATCGCCAGGCGCGGCCCGTCCCGATAGAAAAAGAACACGAATACCAGGCTCAGGGTCAGTTCCAGAATCCCGCCACCGATTTGCGCACTGCGCGCCAGCAACCAATTACCCACCTGCCCCAGATAGGGCTTGATACTGACCATCAAAGCAGCGCCCTGCTGATCAATGCTGTCCCACATGCCCACCAGCCGCTCGCCGACAAAGGGGATCGAGCCGAGCCAGGTAGGCGCCTCGGGCAAACCGTCGACCTGGATATCCTTGATCAATGCGGTTGCATCGCGCACATGGTCCGCGAGGTTGAAGCCCAGCCATACCAGCGGCAGCGCCACCAACAACATCCAACCCAACGTCAGGATGCCGGCTGCCAAGGATTCCCGGCCACCCAGCCAGCGAGTCAGCAGGACCATCAACGGCCAGCTGGCAAACGCCAGCACCGCGCCCCAGAACAGCGCCGACCAGAACGGCGCCATCACCCAGAAGCTGGCACCGAACAGCACCAGCAGCAGGATTTGCACCAGTAGGCGATCGTTATTGAGCATGTAGGATCTCGAAAGGAAGACTGTAGGAAGACAGCTTAGGCGAACGGCACGGGTCCGTTCGCCCTGTTACACCTAGCGTATCAGATGCAGGTGCAGGCCCTTGGCGTCACCCGTGCCGGTTTCCATGCGTGCGGCGCGCACGCCTTTGTCGACCAGGGCCTGGCGCCAGGCTTCGGCGGTTGGGCCGGTCAGGCTGACGCGCAACGTGGCATCGAGGTTCAGCCCACGGGAAATCAGGGTCAGCCAGGTGTCGTCCGGGTCGCCGCCCAATGCAGGGAAATCCAGCTCGCCGGTGCTTTTCAATTCCCGCAGCAGGGTCGCTGAGGTGGGTAGCAGGTCAGCCAGCGGCGCGTTGGCGTCCAACTGTTCTACGTGCAGGTAGGCGCGGCGGTTGCCACGGGTGATGCCGTACAGCGCCACCAAGGAGTTTTCCTGGGGAGCCGCGAGGCGCAGCAGCAGGTATTCCTGCTGCCCGTCGGCACCGACCAGCTTGGCGTTGCCGAACACTTCATTGGCCCACAGGCTGCTTTCACCGCAATCGCGTGCCTGGCACCAGAACAGCAGCTGCGCGCCCTTCTCCTGCAAGGCTTCGCGCGTCGCCTTGAACGCGGCGCTGGAGCTGTGCTCGGCGGGCAGTTCATAGGTGATGGCGGTGGTCTGGCCGCGGGCGGTGGCCTGGCCTTCATAACGCAGTTGGCCGCTGATCTTGCGGATCGCGCCCATGGGGTAGATACGTTCTTTTTCTTCGCCGGGACGGTAGTCGACGATTTGCGAGTCGACCTGACGGGCGACGGTGGGCAGGTCCTGGCTGCCCGGTACGTCGGCGGCGAATACCAGTGGGCTCAAAAGGCTCAAGCCCAGGATACGGATACATCCGTTACGCACGCTCATAAGATCAACGAGCCCTGGCCATCGGAGGTCGCAGCGGTGTTGAGTTTGTTCATGGTTGACTCCCTTTCAATCCGCCCAGCCTCGGCAGTTGACCGCCCCAAGTCAAGGCGCGGAGAAGAACCGATTGAAACAGTCTGCAACAAGGACCGCGCCGGACTCGTCATTAAGGTGTAAATGATGGCCGCCTGGCAGCGTCGTCACGGTAAAGGGTAGCTGGGAAAGCAATTCGGGATGTTTCGCCAGCATGCCGTCGGCAGCGACCACCAACTGGGTAGGGCAACTGACGCGTCGCACGAAAGCCATCGCCTGTTCCTCAGTCAGGCGAACCGGCGAGGCCAGGGTCAAACGGCTGTCGCTACGCCAAGTGTAACCACCCGGCACCGGCATCAAACCGCGCTGGGCCAGCAGTTCGGCGGCTTCGCGACTGACCGCCACCACGCCTTTCATGCGCGCTTCGACGGCTCGGTCCAGGGTGTTGTAGACCGGCTTGCGCTTATCTTGCAGGTTCAATTGCGCCTGCAAGGCCATGCCCAGCCGCTCGGCCGCGTTCTCACCGCTGGCGGTCGGCGGGATCACACCGTCGATCAATCCCAGGTGCGTCACACGCTCCGGCAACGCGCCGGCCAACACCAGGGACACGATGGCGCCGAGGGAATGGCCAAGTAATGCAAAACGTTTCCAGCCCAATTGTTCAGCGACTTGCAGCACGTCAAAGACGTAATCCCACAAGGCATAACCGGCACCCGTAGGACGATGCGCCGAATGCCCGTGCCCAGCCATATCCAGCGCAACGATGCGCAGGCCCTGAAGTTTTGGCGCCAGCCGCGCAAAGCTGTTGGCGTTGTCCAGCCAGCCATGCAGGGCAATCACCGGCAAGCCGTCCTCGGGGCCGAACAGATGGGCCGCCAGTTCGATATGGGGCAGGCTCAGGCGCACTTCTTCGACCGGTGCACTCATGCGCAATTGCGCTCGCGGGCTTCCCAGCGGGAGAACAGGTTCTTGATCAAGGTCGCGGTGTCCTGGGGGCGTTCAAGGGGGAACATGTGGCCGCCGGGCATGGTGAGCATTTCACCCATGGGCAGGCGCCCGACGCCGCTGGCGTGGTGACGCATCACCACCCGGCTCTGCCGGCCGCGCACCACCGCCAGTGGCACCTTCAACTGGCGCACTTGGCCGGGGCTGGTGTGGGGCACGCCACGGTAGATGCTGATTTCGGTGGCCGGATCGAAACGCAGGCGCAGGCGATCGCCCACTTGCAGCAGGCCGTGTTGCAGGTAAGCGTCGAAGCATTCGGGGTCAAAGCCACGGAACAGGGTCTTGCCGGCGAAATAGCTGCGCGCGGCGTCCAGGTCGCTGAACTCTTCCCGACGGCCCAGGGTGCGCCCGGCCGGGGTCAGGCGGTCGATAAACCCGAAGCGCTTGGCCGCGCGGATCACCCAACGATCGGCGCGGGTCAGCACCGGCGAATCCAGCATCACCACCCCGCGATACAACTGCGGGCAACGCATGGCCGCGTGCAGGTGCAACACGCCGCCGAGGGAATGGCCCACGCCCCACACCGGTTCCGGTTGCAGCTCCAGGTGGTGTATCAGCTCATCCACCAGGTTCTGCCAGTTATCGTCCACCGGAAACCTGGGGTCGTGACCGTGCTGTGGCAGATGAGCCACCGCGTATTCCGGGGCCAGGGCGGCGAACAACTTGCCGTAGGTGGCCGAGGGGAAGCCATTGGCGTGGGCAAAAAACACGTGCTGCGACATACCGGATCCATCTACAAAAACAGAGATTGATTGTCACCATGCCCGGCCGGTACAGCAATGACTGTAACTGCCAGGAATGATGACACTCACGCCACGCCTATCGCGCCGGCGGGTTCTCGCCCAGCGGCACCACGGCCATGGTCAGGCGCGACACGCAACTGGCCTTGCCCTCGTCGTTGGTCAGGCGGATGTCCCAGACCTGGGTGGTGCGGCCAATATGGACGGCCTTGGCCACCGCCGTCACGCGCCCGCTGCGCACACCGCGCAGGTGGTTGGCGTTGACCTCCAGGCCCACGCAATAAAACTTGCTCGGGTCAATACACAAGTAGGCCGCCATGGAACCAACGCTCTCGGCCAACACCACCGAGGCGCCGCCATGCAGCAAGCCGTACGGCTGATGGGTGCGATGGTCGACCACCATGCTTGCAGTCAGGGATTCGTCGTCGAAGCTTTCAAAACGGATGTCCAGCAGTTCACCGATGGTGTTTTTCTGGATTGCGTTGAGTTGGTCGATATTCGGTTGGGTGCGCCACAGGCTCATAAAGAGTGTCCTTATTGGTTTTATTACGGCCCTAATCCTGCCACAGAACCGTTTCGGAACGCTCGCTCCAGGTTTGGAAATGTGCACCGTAAGTCGATTCGATCACGTTGCGTTTGATCTTCAAGGTCGGCGTCAGAAAGCCGTTTTCCACCGCCCAGCTATCTTTGACCACCACCAATTGGCGCAGGCGTTCAGGCTTATCCAGTGCCTGGTTGACCTGCTCCAACCAGCGCTCCAGGCTGGCACGCAGGGCTGGCGAGTCCTCACCCCCATCCGATAACACGCACAAAGCTATCGGCGCGATCAGTCCCTCGCCCACCACACACACCTGCTCGATACGCGCATGCTCGGCCAGGCGGTTTTCAATCGGCGCCGGGGCCACGTATTTGCCTTTGCAGGTCTTGAAGATTTCCTTGAGCCGCCCGGTCAGGCGCAAACGCCCCTTGGCGTCCTGCTCGCCTTTGTCCCCCGTGCGCAGAAAGCCATCGGCGGTGATGGTTTCGGCGGTTTTCTGCGGGTCCTTATAGTAGCCGAGCATCGTCGCGCCGCTGCGCACCTGCACTTCACCCGCCGGGTCGATGCGCACTTCCACACCCGGGCACGGCAAGCCGATCCAACCGAGGGTCTGCTGGCCGGGGCGGCAGACATGGGAGTAGCCGCAACTCTCGGTCATGCCATACACCTCAAGCACGTCCAGGCCCAGGCGTTGATACCAGCGCAGCAACGCCTCAGGCACAGGCGCCGCTCCCGAAAGAGCGATACGCAACGCGTCCAGGCCCAAGCCGGCAAGTACCTTGTGGCCCACACGCTTACCGATGAAGGGCAGGCGCAACAAGGTGTCCAGGCGCTTTGCGGGAATCCTGGCGTAGACGCCCATCTGGAATTTGGTCCAGATACGCGGTACACCAAACAGAGCGGTCGGACGTGCCCTACGCAGATCCGTCAGAAACGTCTCCAGGCTTTCGGCGAAAAACACCGTTTGCCCGGTGTAGATCGACGCCATCTCGACAAACATCCGCTCCGCCACATGGCACAGTGGCAGGTAAGACAGCAACCGGTCGCCCTCGCCCAGGCCAAACAACTCCGTACCACGGGTGGCGGAAAACCCTAGCGCGCCGAAGCTGTGCATCACGCCTTTGGGCAGGCCGGTGGTGCCTGAGGTATAGATAATGGTCGCCAGGTCCGAGACAGCCGGTGCTGGGTCATCCTGGATCGGAGAACAGGCTTGCAGGTCGGCCCAACTGAAATCGAACTCGCCCGACGGGCATAAGGGCAGGCTGATAGTCGGCACATCCTTAGGCACACCGGGCGCCATGGCCGGCCAGTCATCAAGCTTGCCGATAATCACCAGCGCCGCCTCGGAATGGGTGAGCACATGGGCGACGGAATCAGCGGTGAGATTGGGATACAGCGGCACCGAGACATGCCCGGCCATCCAGATCGCCAAGTCCGCAATGATCCAGTGGGCGCAGTTTTTCGAGATCAGCGCTATGTGCGAGCCCTGGGGCAACTCACGGGCGCGCAGCCACTGCGCGCCGCAGCGGGCCTGGTGGCCGACGTCGCCCCAGCTGAGGCTTTGCACCTGGCCACCACCCACCGGCTGCACCAGAAAAGTTTTGCGCGGATGTCGCGCTTCACGTTCGTAGAAGACTTGCAACGGCAAACGAAAAGCGACGGGCATGGGACGCGCTCCTTTGTGGTCCGATGATAGCCAACCAAGCACTTGCTCGGTTGACTATATAGCACACAAGAAGCCGCGAAAAAGCCTACGGATTTTTAACGCTGACCAGGCTCATCAGCCCCGCCAGCGGGAAATCCCCTTCCAGTTCCGCCAGGCTGGCGGTGTGCATCGGCTGCGGCTGGCGCTGGTGACCATGCTGCAGAAAGCTGATCAGGCTGCCCACCAACGGCTGGTGGCTGACCAGCAGCACATTGTCATCGGTGTTGAGCTTTTCCAGCACCTGCAACGGGTTGCCCTCGGGGGTCAACCACGGGACTGTGCGGATTTCCGGCTCGAAGCCCAGCGCATCACGCACCAGATGCGCGGTCTGCTGCGCCCGCACGTAGGGGCTGGCGATGATCGCGCTGAGGGGCTGACCGATCAGGTGCGCAGCACTGCGCAACACTTCGCCACGGCCATGCTCGGTGAGGTTGCGCTCGGCGTCCGTGCGCGCGTGCCCTTCGGCCTCACCGTGGCGCAGGATCCACAGCTTCACAGTTTCGGCTCTTCATCACGCACCGGGTGCGGTGCCGGCGGCACGCTGTGGGCGGCTTCGCCCTCGGGTGCGCGCGGGGTCGGCCAGTCGGCGAACGGCCACGGCTTCTGGTCGGTGTGGAAGCTGCCGAAGCGGCCGATCTGCGCCAGGAACTGGCTGAGGCTGTCGCCAAAGTTCATCAGGCCCAGGTTCGGGGCGCCGTAGACCAGGCGGTAGATCAACTGCACCACCACCAGCGCGCCGAGCAGGAACTGCGCCACCTGCCACACCAGGGCAAACACCAGCATCCACAGGATGCGCAGGCCAATGGATTCGTACTTGGGAGCTGCTTTCGGATCGTTCATGACGCGTTCCTCAGTTGAAACCACTGGTGGAAATAAAGTCGACATCGGTCTTGGGTTCGGCGCGCATCAGCAACTCGATGACCTGGTTCAAGGTGCGCCCTTCAAACAGGATCGCGTGCAACCCGGCGACCAGCGGCATATACACACCGACTTCCTGGGCCTTGGCCTTGAGCACCTTGAGAGTGTTGACCCCTTCGGCGACTTCGCCCAGGCGCGTGACGGCGTCTTCCAGGCTCAGGCCCTGACCAAGGGCAAACCCAACCTGGTAGTTGCGGCTTTTCGGCGAGGAGCAGGTGACGATCAAATCGCCCACGCCCGCCAGCCCCAGGAAGGTCATCGGGTTGGCGCCCTGATTCACCGCAAAGCGGGTCATCTCGGCCAGGGCGCGGGTGATCAACATGCTCTTGGTGTTTTCGCCCATGCCCAGCGCCACGGCCATGCCGGCGATGATCGCGTAGACGTTTTTCAGCGCACCGCCCAGTTCTACGCCAAAGCGGTCGCCGCTGGCGTAGACCCGGAAAGTGCGGCCATGCAGCACGGCCTGGACGCGTTCGCAGAGTTCCTCATCTTCACTGGCGACCACCGTGGCGGTCAGCGCGTGCTCGGCGACTTCCCGTGCCAGGTTCGGCCCGGACAGCACGCCAATGCGCGCCTGGGGAGCGATCTCTTCGAGGATTTCGCTCATCAGCTTGAAGGTTTGCGCCTCGATGCCCTTGGTCAGGCTGACCAGCATTTTGCCCGCCAGACGCTCGGCGTGGGGCGCCAGCACCGAGCGCAAGGCGCTGGAGGGCAGCGCGACGAAGCACAGGTCGCACGCCGTGAGGGTTTCCAGCAGGTCGGTGACCGGCTCGACCGCCGCATGAATCTTGATGCCTTTGAGGTAACGCGGATTTTCCCGGTGCACCCGAATGGCCTCGGCCTGCTCGGGGTCGCGCATCCACTGGCGCACAGCGTGGCCGTTCTCGGCCAGCAGGTTTGCCACGGCGGTACCAAAACTTCCGCCTCCCAGGACCGCAATAGGGCGCTGTTCAGTCATATGCAATCCGTTAATCCATACCAGTGGCGATGGCGGCATTATACGGGCCGACCCGCTGGCGGCCAGCCCCCGTATCAATTCGTGCGTTTGTCGGAAAATGCCACATTTTCATGAAGCAATTGCAAGTCCGGCGACTGGCAAAAGGCCCCGCCTCAGTTAACATGGGCGGCTATCCGCAATTATCAAGGCCGTGCCGTGTATTTGGGCCCTCCTCCCCGTTCATCTCTGTGGTTGATGCTGCTGTGCAGCGCGCCAGCCATGGCCGACGACCTGTTCCTCGACAGCCAGCCGCTGCCTCAGGTATTGACGGCCACACGCCTCAAGCAATCAGCCGCCGCCGTGCCTGGCAGCATGACCGTGATCGACAGCGAGCTGATCAAGGCCAGTGGCGCGCGGGACATCAGTGAGTTGCTGCGCCTGGTGCCGGGGATGATGGTCGGCTATACGACCGGCAACCAGGCGGCAGTGAACTACCACGGCACCAGTGCCAGCGATGCGCGGCGCATGCAGGTATTGATCGACGGCCGATCCGTGTACCGCGCGGGCCTGGCCACCGTGGACTGGAGCGACATTCCGGTGGCCATGGAAGATATCGAGCGCATCGAAGTGTTCCGTGGGCCCAATACCGTCAGCTACGGCGCCAATGCCTTGATGGCGGTGGTGAACATTCTTACGCGCTCGCCGGCCAACAGCCACGGCACGCGGGTAAAAGTGGTGCGCGGCGAACGCGGCATCAATGACTTCTATGCCAGCCAGGGCGCGGGCTGGGAAACCGGCGACTTGCGCCTGTCCCTGTCCGGGCAGCAAGACGACGGCTTCGACAGCGATGCATCCGGGGCCGACCGTCGTGACAGCCGCCGCCTCAGCCGCTTCAGCCTGGCGATCAGCCAGACGTTGAACACGCAGCAAAGCATCGACTTGCAACTGGATGCGAAGGAAGGCACCAACCAGCGACCGTATACCTACAGCCCGGTCTTTGCCGGGATCACCGAGGGCGGTAACAATTCAGACGTCACAGCCAAGGATTATGCCGGCTCCCTGCGCTGGAACTTCGACTTCAACCCGGATCACAGTCTGTATATCCAGGGCTCCGCCCAGCAGTGGGACCGCCAGCAAATCTGGAAGGCGTGTGACGCCAAGGTCTCGTTCAGCCCCGAGCTGACCCAGTTGTGGCAGATGAATCCCAACTACGCCGAACTGCTGGCCCGGCACATGGACACCTACAGCCAGGGCAGCGCACCACCGGGCAGCGCAGCCGAGCAGGCGTTGGCCAACCAGGTGCTGCAACAGTGGCGCGACGGTGCCAGTCAAAGCGTGTGCGGCGACATCGACCAGAGCACCCGCGAAAGCCGCTACGACCTGGAGATTCAAGACACCCTCAGCCTGTCCGACAGCCTGCGCCTGGTCAGCGGCATGAACTACCGCTACGACCGCGCCGACTCCGACACTTACTTCAACGGCACGTTGGACGACACCACCTGGCGCCTGTTCGGCCAGTTGGAGTGGCGCGCCAGCGAGCATTGGCTGCTGCAAGGCGGCGCCATGTATGAAGACACCCACCTGAGCGGCAACTCGCTGACGCCACGGGTGGCGGTCAACTACCTGATCAACCCGCGCCACGGCCTGCGTGCGGTGTACTCCGAGGCGATCCGCTCGCCGGACATGTTCGAGAACAACGTCAACTGGAGCTACCGCGTCACCAACCTCAGCTCCCCGGCCTACGGGCAGACCACCGGGCAATACTTCGTAAAAACCCGGGGGCCGGGCAACCTCGATAAAGAGATGATGAAGTCACGGGAACTGGGGTACAACGGCTTCTTTGCCGACATCGGGCTGAACATGGACGTGAAACTGTTCTACGACGAGATCACCGACATGATCAGCTCGCCGCTGCGCAATAATCAGTACATTGCCAGCAACGCCAACAGCTCACGGTTCACCGGCGCCGAGTCGCAGTTCGACTGGCGCGTGAGCAACGCCGACCGCCTGCGGCTCACCTATGCTTACGTCGATGCCAGCAGCAGCAACCCGCTGGACAAAGCACAGACCGCGCGCAACAGTGGCTCCGCCGGCTGGTTGCGTGAGTGGGGCCAGGGTTGGTCCAGCGCGCTGTTCTACTATGGCGATGACGCACTCAACCAATATCGCTTCGAACGGGTCGACCTGCGGGTCGCCAAGCGCATTGCCTTGGGCAAAGCCAACGTGGAGCTGGCCGGCATGTTGCAAGAACGCCTCGACAACCAGCCCACTACCTGGGCCGACAACCGTTATGACCATCGCCACGCGCTCTACTTCAGTGCCGAGCTAGAGTTCTGACATGGGCGACTCGTCACGGATGACTGGCGTGTTGATCACTCGGCTCTGGCGGCGTGCCATGCTGCTCGCCTGCCTGCTGCTGGCCGCGCCGGCGTGGAGCGCCGATATCCTGCTGACCGCCGCTGAAGACGGTGCCGGTGTGCAAGCCTTTGCCCAGGCCCTGGCCCAGCAACGCCCCGACGACCGTGTCACCTTTACGGCTCTCAAAGACTTGCCGGCACCCGGCCGCCTCCCGGCAACCACACGCTTGATCCTGCTGGACCTGCCCGGCCTCGACTGGCGCCTGCAAGAGCCTCAGGGTCCACCGACCCTGGTGCTGCGCATCAGCCGCCTGCAAGCCCATCAGCGCCTGGGCAGCATGCCGCACCCACGCATCAGCCTGCTGTGGAGCGACCCGCCGCTGGATCGCCAACTGCGCCTGATCGCGGGCATCCTGCCGCAGGCGCGACGTATCGGCGTGCTTTATGGCGCCGACAGCGAATTCCTGCTGCCCGAACTGAAACAGCACTCCGCCTCGCTAGGCCTGGAGATCGTGCCCCAGCTCTGGGACAACATTAATGACAGTCGACCGCTCCAAAACCTGTTCCGCAACAGTGACGTGCTGCTCGGCCTCGACGACCCGCAGTTGTACAACCCGAAAACCGCGAAGAACCTGTTGCTGAGCAGTTACGCCCAGCAATTGCCGCTGATAGGCCCGAACGCGGGCTTCGTAAGGGCCGGCAGCCTGGCCAGCACCTACAGCGACCAGGCTGACTGGCTGGCCGTGCTTGACCGTCTGCTCGACCATTCACCGGCCAACTGGCCGCGCTCGCTGTACCCGGATCGCTTCAAAGTCGTGGGCAACCCGCAAGTCGCGCGCTCACTGGGGATCGAACAGGTGGACGAAGCCAGCGTCGCCACCCGATTGGCCGAAGGAGAAAAACGCCCATGACCTTGCGTCGTCGTTGGGACATCAACACCCGCACCCAGCTCATCACCCTGGGCCCGGCGCTGTTGCTGACGTTGCTGTTGATCAGCTTCTTTACCTTCGTGCGTATCCAGGATTTGCGCCAGGAACTGGACCACACCGGCCAACTGATCGCCAACCAACTGGCGCCGGCCACCGAATACGGGGTGATTTCCGGCAACAATGACGTACTCGACAGCCTGTTGCGCGCCACGCTGGCCACGCCCCATGTACGCTTCCTGGAGATCCAGGACAGCAGCGAGAACATCCTGGTGTATGTCGAGCAACCGTCGGAGAAGCACGACCGCTCACTGTCGGTGAAAGTGTTCCAGGCACCGATTCGTCTGCAACACATTCAACTGGGTAACGATTTCTTCCAGGACAACCTCAACGAACCCAAGGCCCCGCGCGCGGATTACCTGGGCCGCGTGATTGTCGGCATGTCCAACGACGCGTTCAGCCAGCGCCAGCAGGAGATTCTGTTCAAGGCCGGTATCCTCGCGTTATTTGCCCTGCTGTTTACCTTCCTGCTGGCACGGCGCCTGGCCGCCAGCCTGTCGCAGCCGATCAGCGCCATGGGCCATGCGGTAAAAGCAATCCAGCAAGGCGACTACAAGACGCCGCTGCCGATCGTGGACGACTCGGAGCTGGGCGACCTGTCGCGGCATATCAACAACCTTGCCGAAGGCCTCAACCAGGCCAGTCGCGAACAGCAGCAGGCCATGGCCCAGTTGATCCAGACCCGCGAAGAAGCTGAGCGCGCCAACAACGCCAAGTCGGATTTCCTGGCGATGATGAGCCATGAACTGCGCACGCCCATGAATGGCGTACTGGGCATGTTGCAGTTGCTGGAAACCACTGAGATGACCGAGGAGCAGACCGAATACGCGGCACTGGCTTCGGAGTCCACCGAGCATTTGCTCAAGGTGATCAACGATATCCTCGACTTCTCGCGGATCGAACGCGCCGCCCTGGAACTGGAGCATATTCCGTTCAACCTGGCGGACCTGATCAACAGCTGCGCCCAGGCCTTCCAGCACAATGCGCAACAGCGCGGGTTGACGCTGAAGCTGTCGATTCCACCTGGAATGGACACCGTGCGAGTGCAAGGTGATCCGACACGGATCCGCCAGATCCTGGTGAACCTGATCGGCAATGCATTGAAGTTCACCGAGTACGGCAGCGTCAGCGTCGAACCCCATTGGCAGACCCTCGACCATGAACTGGTGTGGTTCACCTGCACCGTGCGCGACAGTGGCATTGGGATCTCCGCCGAACGCCTGGAGGCGATGTTCGACGCGTTCCAGCAGGCCGACAGTTCCATTTCAAGACGTTACGGCGGCACCGGTCTCGGCCTGCCCATCGCCCGCACCCTGGCCGAACGCATGGGGGGCACCCTGCGCGCCCAGAGCGAAGAAGGCCGCGGTTCGGTGTTTACCCTGGAAATTCCCCTGGCCATCGACCAGCACAGCGTGCCGGCGATTGCCAGCGACGCCGACGGCAAAGCCGGCGCAGGTGAGGGTCGTCATGTGCTGCTGGTGGAGGACAACCCGGTGAACCGCACGGTGGTTGAGGCCATGCTGCGCAGCCTGGGCTTCGAGGTAAGCCTGGCCACCGACGGCGCCGAAGCGGTCCGCAGCGCCGAGAGCCTGATTTTCACCGCCATCCTGATGGATTGTCGGCTGCCGGTCATCGACGGCTATGAAGCCACCCGGCAGATCCGTCAGTTACCGGGCTGTGCCGATCTGCCGATCATCGCCCTGACCGCCAACGCTTTACAGGGCGACCGTGAAGCCTGCCTGGCAGCGGGAATGAACGATTACCTGGCCAAGCCGTTCAAACGCACGGATTTGCAGCAAATCCTGCAGCGTTGGGTGCAATAGCGCCGCGCCATCAGCCAACTCCGACTGGCGTGAAAGGCGAAAGTGCGGCAGTCTTAGGCACCCGAACGGGCCAATAAACAGGCCCGGTTTAAAATTTCAGTGAACAAGTGTACATTCAGTGCCTTGCCGCTGTGACTTTCACTACAACGCAATAGTCTATGTGTAGGCTGCCGATATGAGGCATGAACGCTTCATTCGGTTCGGGAAGATTTACCCTACCCTGCCGCATGGGATTATTGAGGAGCTCGCATGACCAAACAAAACGCCTTTACCCGGGAAGACCTGCTGCGCTGCAGTCGCGGTGAGCTGTTCGGCCCAGGTAACGCGCAACTGCCCGCCCCGAACATGCTGATGGTGGATCGCATCACCCATATCAGCGAAGAGGGTGGCAAGTACGGCAAAGGTGAATTGGTCGCCGAGCTGGATATCACCCCGGACCTGTGGTTCTTTGCCTGCCATTTCGAAGGCGACCCTGTGATGCCAGGCTGCCTGGGCCTTGACGCCATGTGGCAACTGGTCGGTTTCTTCCTCGGCTGGCAAGGCTTGCCGGGCCGCGGTCGCGCCCTGGGTTCGGGCGAAGTGAAATTCTTTGGCCAGGTCCTGCCGACCGCCAAGAAAGTCACCTACAACATTCAAATCAAGCGCGTCCTCAAGGGCAAGCTGAACCTGGCCATCGCCGATGGTTCGGTGAGCGTCGACGGTCGCGAGATCTATACTGCCGAAGGCCTTCGGGTCGGCGTATTCACATCCACTGACAACTTTTAAGGGTTATCCGCATGCGCCGCGTCGTTATCACTGGTCTGGGCATTGTTTCTTGCCTGGGCAATGACAAAGAGACCGTCACCGCTAACCTGCGTGCAAGTCGCCCTGGCATCCGCTTCAACCCGGAATATGCCGAAATGGGTCTGCGTAGCCAGGTTTCCGGCTCCATCGACCTGCCCCTCGAAGAGCTGATCGATCGCAAGATCTATCGCTTCGTCGGCCACGCTGCCGCCTACGCCTACCTGGCGATGAAAGACGCGATCGCCGACTCCGGCCTGAGCGACGACCAGGTCTCGAACGTACGCACCGGCCTGATCGCCGGCTCCGGCGGCGCATCGACCCTGAACCAGATGGAAGCGCTGGACATCCTGCGCGAAAAAGGCGTGAAGCGTGTCGGCCCGTACCGTGTCACGCGGACCATGGGCAGCACTGTATCGGCCTGCCTGGCCACGCCGTTCCAGATCAAGGGCGTGAACTACTCGATCTCCTCGGCCTGCGCCACCAGTGCACACTGCATCGGTACTGCGGTTGAGCAGATACAACTGGGCAAGCAGGACATCGTGTTCGCCGGCGGCGGTGAAGAAGAACATTGGAGCCAATCGTTCCTGTTCGACGCCATGGGCGCACTGTCCACCCAGTACAACGAAACCCCGGAAAAGGCCTCCCGCGCCTACGACGCCAAGCGTGACGGTTTCGTCATCGCCGGCGGTGGCGGCATGGTGGTGGTCGAGGAGCTGGAACACGCTCTGGCCCGTGGTGCCAAGATCTACGCGGAAATCGTCGGCTACGGCGCCACTTCCGACGGCTACGACATGGTTGCCCCAAGCGGTGAAGGCGCCATCCGTTGCATGCAGATGGCCATGTCCACTGTAGATACCCCAATCGACTACCTGAACACCCACGGCACCTCGACTCCGGTCGGCGACGCCAAGGAAATGGAAGGCGTGCGTGCGGTATTCGGCGACAAGGCTCCGGCCATCAGCTCTACCAAGAGCCTGTCCGGTCACTCCCTGGGCGCCGCTGGCGTTCACGAAGCGATCTACTGCCTGCTGATGATGGAAGGCAACTTCATGGCCGGTTCGGCGAACATCGACGAGATTGATCCGGTGGTGGCTGACATGCCGATCCTGACCAAGACCGTTGAGAATGCAAAAATCGACACCGTGATGAGCAACAGCTTCGGCTTTGGTGGCACTAACGCTACCCTGGTGCTGAAACGCTGGCAGGGTCAGTAAGACCTGTAGCTTGATTGCATGAAAAAGCCCCGACTGGTTCGGGGCTTTTTTGTGGGTGGCTGCAAAAACGGTTACACCGAAAACCGCGCCACCATCGTGTTCAGGTCCACCGCCAACCGCGACAACTCCTGGCTCGCCGCACTCGTCTGATTCGCCCCGGTCGATGTCTGGTGCGCCAAATCGCGGATGTTCATCAAATTGCGATCCACCTCCCGCGCCACCGCCGCCTGCTGCTCCGACGCGCTGGCGATCACCAGGTTGCGTTCGTTGATCAAGGTGAACGCCGAGGCGATTTCCTCCAAGGCCGTGCCCGCCGACTTGGCGATATCCAAGGTCGAGCGTGCTCGCGTATTACTTTGCTGCATCGAGCTGACCGCCTGATCGGTGCCTTGCTGGATCCCGCTGATCATCTGCTCGATTTCCTGAGTCGACTGCTGGGTGCGATGAGCCAAGGCCCGCACTTCGTCGGCCACTACCGCAAACCCACGCCCTGCATCCCCGGCGCGCGCCGCTTCAATGGCGGCATTCAAGGCCAACAGGTTGGTCTGCTCGGCAATCGAGCGGATCACGTCCAGTACCTTGCTGATGCCATAGACCTTCTGCGCCAGGTCCTCGACCTGCGTCACGTTATCCGTCACATCGGTGGCCAGCGCCTCGATCGACACCACGGCCTGATGCACTTGCTCGCGCCCATGCTGGGCAATGCGGTCGGACTCGCGCGAAGCCTGGGACGTGGCCACTGCGTTGCTTGCCACCTCCTCCACGGCTGCCGTCATCTGGTTCACCGCCGTGGCGGCCTGCTCGATTTCCTGATTCTGCTGGTGCAAACCACGGGTGGCGTCTTCAGTCACGCAGCTAAGTTCCTCCGAGGCGGACGCCAACTGGTTCGACGATTCAGAAATACGCCGGATGGTATCGCGCAGATTCTCCTGCATGCCCTTGAGCGCCTGCTGCAGGCGCGCCGGCTCATCATTGCCACTCACATGGATCTCGCCAGTCAGATCGCCACTGGCCACGCCCTGAGCGACTTTCAGCGACTGGGCCAGGGGTAACACGATGCTGCGTGTCAGCCACACCGCCAGGCCGATGGTAATCAGCGCCGTAAGCACGATCATGCCGACCACCCAGCTGCGCGATTGGCTAAACACGCTTTGCGCCAGGCTAGCGGCGTGATTGGCATTGGTTTTGTTAAGGTTGACCAGATCGTGCAGGGTCGCGGCCATTTCATCAGCGAGTTGGTTCATCTCACCGTTGACCACCCTGATCGCGTCTTCCAGCTGATTGGCCTTGGAAAACCCCACGACCTGCTCCTGACGTTGCAGGTACTGCTGCTCCTGGGCCTTGAAGCGATCAAACAGCGTGCGCTCCTCGGGCAATACGATCAGCGCCTCATAGAGCGTCTGCGCGTGGTGCAGGCCGTTTTTGAGGGCAATGAGTTTCTGCTCATTCTGCGCCAGCGCCTGGGGATCGCGATTAACCAGCAGGCGCAAGGTCAGCGCCCGGATGCGCAGCAGGTCCTGGCTCATCTCCCCCACGGCCATCACGCTGGGCAGCCAGTTATTTTCCACCTGGTCCGACTGCTGGCGCATATTGGCCATCTGCAACAGGGCAAATCCGCCCAGGGCAAACACCATTAACGCCAACAGGCCAAACCCCAGCCCTGCGCGCGGGGCGATATTCAGACTTCTGATACTCATGCCTTGGCTCCTTCCAAATGCGCTGCATCCATTTGCAGCTGGCTCTTGAAAGGTATCGGCCTATTACCTTCTTTGCGTAAGACGAAAACGCGATATCAGCGTGCCATACCATCGCGTGTAGCTTTAGGCAGGATCGCCAGGAAGTTGTCCCGCGCCACTTTTCGGGCGACAGCCTCCGGCAAGGCATCCAAAAAGGGATCGAAGCTTCGTATTTTCTTACCCAACTTATTGAAACGCCCTACGACGTCCGAACCCAACATAAACCGCTCAGGGAAGCGTTCCACCAGCGCTACCCACTCGGGGCGAGGCTGGCCGGCATCATCCAGCAGATACGGCGTGAGCATGCTCCAGGACAGGTCAATGTACAGGTTGGGATAGGCCTCCAGCAGGCGACTCAAGGTCGGCAGCAAAAAGTCCATCCGCACCTGATGACGATGGATTTCCTTGCTGGTGCCGGCGTGGGCCCAGATAAAGCGGGTGTGCGGATGGTTGCGCAGCGGTTCTTCCACTTCAGCCAGGTACAACGGGTTGCGCTCGCGCTTGGAAGTGATGTTGGAGTGCAGCATCACCGGCAGGTCGTTTTCTGCCGCCAGGTGATAGATGCGGGTCATGGCTTCGTTGTTGGCACGCGGGGTGTCGCCAGCGGTGATGGCCGTGAGGTCGTCATGACGCGTGAAGACTTCGCCGATGCCCTGCCAGAGCCCCGGATTGAGGTCGAGCATGCGCTGGATATGGGCGGCCGAGTTCTTGTCGTTGGGGTTGAAGCCGGACAGGAAGGGATGGAAATGGCGGCGCTGTTCGGGGGTCAGCTTATTGACCGCTGCTGCGACGATCACGTCGGTGGCGCTGTACCAGTAGGCATCGGCGTCATCACCGGCGTAGTAACGCGGCCGCTTGGGTTCATCTTCGTGCCATTTTTTCGCAACGGGTATGCCGGAAATCATCACATGCTCGATGCGGCTGTCGGCCATGGCCTTGAGCAGCTTGTCCATGCCCGCGGTTTCCTGGAAGAAATCCACGTAATGCAGGTGCGCATCGCTGTAGGCATAGTCGCGGGCCTGCGCAGCAAGGCTGCTGGCGGTGAGCAACAGGGCAAGCGTCAGACGGGTCAAGGGCACGATAAAACCTCGATAAGGGCTGATACGGGTAGACCTTGCTCACGCTGCCAGGGTTCATCCGGCAAAAAAACGCGGAACACCGAACTGCCAGCATGCTCTATAACTGCATGACCTTCATCCTGCCACCCTGTGAGGTTTACCATGCCTGTTACCGTGAATACCCTGAACCAGGACAACTTCCGTCATAGCGTCAATATCAATAACCATGAGTTGTTTACCGACCTGCCCAAAAGCCTGGGCGGCGACGACTCGGCGCCCTCCCCCCATGACTACTTCGACGCTGCCCTGGCGTCGTGCAAAGCGCTGACGGTCAAGCTCTACGCACAGAAGAAAGACATCCCGCTGACCGGCGTGACTGTGGAAGTCACCCACGACGCCACCGAAGAGCAAAAGGGCAAATACAAGCTCAACGTCAAGCTGACGCTCAAGGGCGTGCTCACCGACGAACAACGCGACGAACTGCACCGTGTGGCCGATCGCTGCCCGGTGCACAAGCTGATGACCACCGCTGAAGTCACCATCGAGACAAAGCTGTCGGAAGGCGCCTTCAGCCAATAGCGGCAACATCCTACCGAGCGGGTTATGCTCAGCAGCATCTAACCCGCTCAGACTGGGACGCACCATGACCCCCCTCACCGTGATCCGCCCTCGCCCCGAAGATGTCGAAGGCCAACCGATCCTGCGCCCGCTGCCGTCGCGGGAATGCCGCAGCGTCGGGCCTTTTGTGTTCTTCGACCATATGCTGCTCACTCGTTATGCACCGGGCGATGGCATGAATATCCGCCAGCATCCGCATATCGGGCTGTCGACCCTCACCTATTTGTTTGAAGGTGCGCTGCAGCACAAGGACAGCCTGGGTTCGGATCAGGTGGTGCAGGCTGGTGATGTGAGCTGGATGACGGCCGGCAGCGCGATTGCCCATGTCGAACGTACGCCCGAGGCGCTCAAGGCCAGTGGTTTCAGCCTGCATGGGTTGCAAGTGTGGTTGGCTTCGCCCAAGGACCATGAGACGGGGCCGGGGCATTACAGCCATCACCCGGCTGCGAGCCTACCGGTCAGTGACAACCTGGGCGTGCAGATCCGTATGATCGCGGGCGATGGATTCTGCCTCAAGTCGCCGGTGCCGGTACTGTCGCCCACCCTGTACGCCGAGGTACAGATGCAGACGGCCACGACGCTGCTGATTCCGGATGAGCATGAGGAACGTGCGGTGTATGTGCTGGAGGGTGAGGCGCAGTTGGACGGCCAGTTGCTGGAGGTGCACAGCCTGGTGGTACTGCCGGCTGGCCAAGAGATGACACTGTTTGCCGAAAGCGATTGCCACCTGGTGGTGTTTGGCGGCGCGCCGTTGGATGGGCCGCGGCGGATCAACTGGAATTTCGTCGCGAGTGATCCGGCGGTGATCGAACAGGCCAGGCAGCGCTGGGCGGCGGGGGATTGGCCGACCGTTCCGGGTGAATCTGAAAGAATTGAGTTGCCGGTGAGGTAGCTATCGCAGGCAAGCCAGCTCCTACAGGAAGATGCGTTTCACATGTAGGAGCTGGCTTGCCTGCGATGAGGCCATCAGCCCTGGAACACTTCATCCAACAAATCATGCATCGACTTGAACGCCCGCTTGGCCGTCTTCGCGTCATACATCATCTTGCCCGGCACATTGGCATGCGGGTCAGTGAAGGAATGCACCGCGCCGCCGTAGCTCAGCAGTTGCCAATCCACGCCGGCCGCGTTCATTTCATCTTCGAACGCCGGCAGTTGCGCTTTCGGCACCAATGGGTCGGACGCGCCATGCAGCACCAGCACTGAACCCTTGATGTGCTTGGCACCGGCCGGGTTCTGGGTGTCGATGGTGCCGTGGAACGAAACGGCCGCCTTCAAAGGTGCACCGGTCCGCGCCAGTTCCAGCGAGCAGAAGCCGCCGAAGCAGAAACCAAAGGTCGCCAGCTTGGAGGTATCGACTTCGGCTTGGCCTTGCAGTTGCTCCAAGGCTGCCTGCATAAGCTTGAGCAGTTTAGGGTTGTCATTCTTCAACGGCATCATCGCCGCGCCGGCTTCATCGCCGTTCGACGGACGCACGGTCTGACCGTACAGGTCGGCAATCAACACCACGTAGCCCTTGCTGGCCACGCTCTTGGCGATCTCTTCGGCACCCGCACTCACTCCCATCCAGTTCGGCGCCATCAACAGGCCAGGCAAGGGGCCCTTGTGGCTGGCATCGAACGCCAGACGGCTTTCATAGGACTGGCCATCAATCTGATAGACCACGGAACGTACAGTGACTTGGCTCATCATTTTCTCCGGTTGAGGTGCACTCACAATGTTGCCTTCTGTAGGAGCGAGCTTGCTCGCGAAAAACTCAAGGGCACCGCGTTTCCCCAGGATGGGTGCGTTATCGTTGACGTTGTTCGCGAGCAAGCTCGCTCCTACAGTTAAGCGCCAGAACGAAAAAACCCGCCGAAGCGGGTTTTTCTACATCAGGGTCAAACCGACAGTTCAACCAACAGCTTGTTCAGGCGGCGCACATAGGCGGCCGGATCTTTCAAGCTGTCGCCAGCGGCCAGTGCCGCCTGGTCGAAGAGGATGTGCGACAGGTCGCCAAACCGCTCTTCGCTTTGCTCGCCGTCGAGTTTCTCGATCAGCGGGTGAGCCGGGTTGAATTCGAAGATCGGCTTGGAATCCGGCACCTTCTGGCCGCTGGCTTCGAGGATCTGGCGCATTTGCATGCCCAGGTCCTGCTCACCAATGGCCAGGATCGCCGGGGAATCGGTCAGACGGTGGGAAACCCGCACTTCGCTGACAGCTTCGCCCAGGGACGCCTTGATCCGCTCAACCAGGCCTTCTTTGGACTTGGCGACTTCCTCAGCAGCTTTCTTGTCTTCCTCGGAGTCCAGGTTACCCAGGTCCAGGTCACCACGGGCCACGTCGACGAACGACTTTCCGTCGAACTCGTTGAGGTAGCTCATCAGCCACTCATCGATACGGTCGGTCAGCAGCAGCACTTCGATGCCTTTCTTGCGGAAGACTTCCAGGTGCGGGCTGTTCTTGACCTGGGCGTAGGTTTCGCCGGTCAGGTAGTAGATCTTGTCCTGACCTTCCTTGGCGCGTGCCAGGTACTCGGCCAGGGACACCACTTGCTCGCCGCCTTCTTCGTGAGTCGAAGCAAAACGCAGCAGGCCGGCGATTTTTTCCTTGTTGGCGAAATCTTCCGCCGGGCCTTCTTTCATGACCTGGCCGAAGTTTTTCCAGAAGCCTTTGTATTGCTCTGGCTCGTTCTTCGCCAGTTTTTCCAGCATGTCGAGCACGCGCTTGGTCAGCGCCGACTTCATGGAGTCGATGATCGGGTCTTTCTGCAGAATTTCCCGCGACACGTTCAGCGACAAATCGTTGGAGTCGACCACACCTTTGATAAAGCGCAGGTACAACGGCAGGAAGGACTCCGCCTGGTCCATCACGAACACGCGCTGCACGTAGAGCTTCAGGCCTTTCGGCGCTTCACGCTGGTACAGGTCGAACGGAGCACGGGCCGGTACGTAGAGCAGCGAGCTGTATTCCAGCTTGCCTTCGACCTTGTTGTGGCTCCAGCTCAGCGGGTTTTCGTAATCGTGACCGATGTGCTTGTAGAACTCCTGGTATTCCTCGTCCTTGATCTCGGTACGCGGACGGGTCCACAGCGCGCTGGCGCGGTTGACCACTTCCCATTCCTGGGCGGGAGCCTCTTCGCCTTCGGCAGCCGCTTGTTCTTTCGGCAATTCGATTGGCAGGGCGATGTGATCGGAGTACTTCTTGACGATGTTGCGCAGACGCCAGCCATCGGCAAATTCATCTTCACCGTCTTTGAGGTGCAGGACGATTCGGGTACCACGGTCTGCCTTGTCGACAGTGGCGATTTCAAATTCGCCCTCACCTTTGGACGACCAATGCACGCCTTCGCTGGCGTCGAGACCGGCACGGCGACTGAACACTTCAACCTTGTCGGCGACGATGAAGGCCGAGTAGAAGCCCACGCCGAACTGGCCGATCAGGTGCGAATCTTTCTTCTGGTCGCCCGACAGGTTTTTCATGAAATCAGCGGTGCCGGATTTGGCGATCGTGCCCAGATGGGTAATCGCGTCCTCACGACTCATGCCGATGCCGTTGTCTTCGAGGGTGACGGTCTTGGCGTCCTTGTCGAAGCTCACACGGATTTTCAGTTCGGCGCCACCTTCCAGCAACTCGGGCTTGGACAGGGCTTCGAAACGTAATTTGTCGACAGCGTCAGAGGCGTTCGAGATCAATTCGCGAAGGAAAATTTCCTTGTTGGAATACAGCGAATGGATCATGAGGTGCAGCAGTTGCTTCACCTCGGTCTGGAAGCCCAGGGTTTCCTTTTGAGTTTCCACACTCATGGTCATCAAACTCCAATTGGATGGCAGTGGCCGCGCCCTTGAGGGTTGGCGGCGGGTTGTCATCAAAGTTGGGGGCTAAGACCAGGATTTCAAGGGCGACCTGATTCCTCGATCTTGAAATGCGCGCGAGCGGTGGCGATAGGTTCTGCGGCCGTGCTCTGCCAGGCGGTGATCGCCACATTCGCCACCCGTCGGCCCTGGCGCCACACCTGGCATTTGGCGTAGGTGTCGCGAAACTGCCCGGCGCGCAGGTAATCCAGGGAAAAATCGATGATTTTCGGGATGCCCGGCGCGCCCGTGAACACTAACAAGTGCAGCGCCGCCGACAGCTCCATAAAGCCCGCGATCACCCCGCCGTGCAGCGCCGGCAATATGGGGTTACCAATATTGTCCTTGTTGGCCGGCAGGCGGAACAGCAGCTCATCCCCCAGCCGCGTGCATTCAATGCCGATGAGCTTGGCGTAGGGAATCAGATTGAGCAGCGCCTCGTAATCGCCACGCTCATGGGCCTGCTCCAGGCGGGTCTTGAATCGGTGCGTCATGCCTGCTCTCCCTTGATCGTACTGCCCAATCCTTGGGTGCCCTTGAGGCGTTTGCCAATGCGCATGAACGTGCCCACCACATGGGCAATGGGTTGCTGGGGGTCGTCCTGATAGGCAAAGCCACGGGTGAAGATCACATCGGTGGTCACCCGATAGCATTGGGCGAAGCCATACACGGGTTTGTGGGGCGCCGCGGGATGCATGTAGTCAACGCGCAGGTCGAGGGTCGGGCACACTTCGAATTCCGGCAGCACACACAGGGTGGCCATGCCGCAGGCGGTGTCCATCAGGGAGGTCAGCGCGCCGCCGTGGATCACGCCTGACTGGGGATCGCCCACTAAATGCGGGGCGTAGGGCATGATCAAGGTGATGCCCTCCTCGCTGGCCTGATGAGCGGTAATGCCCAGCACCTGACAATGGCGCAAGGCCGAAACAAAGCGCGCCGCGCGCTCTAACAGGGGGTTTTCGGTCATTCGTTCCAGACTCTTATTAGTGTTGATCCGCAGAAGCGGTGGAGCGGGCAAAAGTTCCGGTTAGTCAGCAATTTATATATCTATGGAATAAAAGGAACTAATGCCGAACCGCCATGCTCGAAAGGCCAGTAGATATCTTCAATAAGGAGAAACACCCATGCGCAAGACTTTAGCTATTTCCATGATGCTCGCCGCCGCCCTCGGTCTCGCTGCCTGCGACAAGAAATCCGAAGACAAAGCCCAAGACGCTGCCGCGCACTCTGAGCAAGCTCAGAAAGATATGGCGAAGGCTCAGGATAAAGTGAACGACGCTGCGAAAGAAAACGCCGATGCTGCCAAAGCTCAGGCTGAATCGAACGCAGCCGCCGCAAAAGAAGCAGCACCTGCGACCCCAGCCACCGGTTCCTGAGACCGCGGCTTGAAATAGCCTGGCTGCAAAAAGAAAGCCCGCTTAGATAGCGGGCTTTACTTTGTCTGGCGTTTTTTATTTGAAGGCCTTAGTTAGCCCACTTCTTTAGCTATTTCCGACGGCGGCGTGTCGGTCTGCGTGTACACCATCACTTGCAGCACGTCGGAATGAAACTCCCGACGGTACAGCACCAACACCACCCCGCTGCTCATCAACATGAACAACCACGGGCTGACAAACCACGCCAGCATGGTCATGCCGAAGTAATAGGCGCGCAGGCCGAAGTTGAACTGGTTGGCGGCCATGGAGATCACCCGCGCCGCACGCAGGGCAAACGCATTGCGCTCCTGTTCCGAGACATGCCGCTCACCAATCATCGGTGCCGAGCCCACCAGCACCGCCGCGAAGTTGTACTGGCGCATGCACCAGCTGAATGTGAAGAACGCGTAGACGAACACCAGCGCCAGGCACAGCAGCTTGATCTCCGACATGCCCTGGGACGCCTGCTGCACCATGGGGATATCCGCCAGCAACGACACCGCGCGCTCGGAGGCGCCGAGCACGGTGAGAATGCCAGCGAGGATGATCAAGGTGCTGGAGGCGAAGAACGAGGCATTGCGTTCCAGGTTGCCGATCACACTGGCGTCGGCGATGCGGTTATCACGCAGCAGCATGCGGCGCATCCAGTCTTCGCGATACAGATGCAGCACACTGGCCAGGCAGGCCGTGTCGCGGGCTTTCCAAGTGGCATAACGGGTGTAGCCGCCCCAGCACAGGACGAACCAGAGGGCGGCAAGCAGGTGGATTTGATTGGTTTCGACGAACGACATGCGGGTCCTTTGCAGAAAGAGGGCTGAAAAGCTGTTGCGTCAGTTCGACGTTAGCGCACAGAAAAAGACACTGCCTCTCACCCATAAAAAATGCCCCGTATCGATTGATACGAGGCATTTCAGTACAGCGGGAAATAGGGGTTAAGCGATGGCTTCGCTACGCTTGCCGAGCATACGATCAACCACAAACGCCACCGCCAGTGTCATCACCGACGGCACCAGCCACGCCAGACCCTGTTCGCTCAGCGGCAGGTTGGCCAATTGCGCAGGCATCCAATCCGCCAGGCCAGCGCCCTTGAGCGCATCGATGCAACCAAAGATGAACGACACCAGCATCACTGGACCGACAATGCGCCCCTGCTCCAGCCAAAAGTCTTTGCAGAAGCTCAATGCCACCAGCACGATGCACGGCGGGTAGATCGCTGTGAGCACCGGAATCGAGAACGCGATCAGCTTGGTCAGGCCCAGGTTGGACACGAACAGCGAGAACAGCGCCAGGATCACCACCAGCGTCTTGTAGGACAGCGGCAGGATACGGCTGAAGTACTCGGCGCACGCGCAAGTCAGGCCTACGGCGGTGACCAGGCATGCCAGGGAGATCAGCACCGCCAGGAAGCCGCTGCCCAGGGAGCCGAAGGTGTGTTGCACGTAAGCATGCAGCACTGCTGCGCCGTTGCTCGCGCCGGCGGCGACGGCATGGCTGCCCGAGCCCAGGCGGAACAGGCTGAAGTACACCAGGGCCAGGCCCACGCCGGCAATCAAGCCCGCAATGATGGCGTAGCGGGTGATCAGCTTCGGCGATTCGACGCCACGGGAGCGGATGGCATTGACGATCACGATACCAAACACCAGGGCGCCCAGAGTATCCATGGTCAGGTAGCCCTGGATAAAGCCTTGGGAAAACGGTGCAGCGACGTATTCCGGAGTAGCGACGCCCACTTCACCAGCCGGCAAGGCAAAGGCGGCGATACCGAGGATGGCCAGCGCGATGATCTTCAGCGGTGCGAGGAAGCGCCCCACGGTGTCCAGCAGTCGCCCTGGGTACAGGGAGACAAAGAACACCACCAGGAAATACACCGAACTGTAGAGGAACAGCGCCAGCGGGCTTTCGCCGGTCAACGGCGCCAGGCCCACTTCAAAGGACACGGTCGCCGTACGCGGGGTGGCGAACAGCGGCCCTACCGCCAGATACGCCGCCGCCGCCAGCAGGCCACCGGCGATCTTGCCGATCGGGCTGCTCAACGCATCCATACCGCCGCCGACCTTGGCCAGGGCGATCACGGTGACCACCGGCAGGCCGACGGCCGTGATGAGAAAGCCCAGCGCTGCCATCCAGACGTGAGGTCCGGACTGCAAACCAACGATAGGCGGGAAGATGATGTTGCCGGCGCCCACGAACAGGGCAAACGTCATAAAGCCCAACGCCAGGATATCCTGGCTTTTCAACACTTTCATTTCGGGAAATACCACACTACTGAATCGGAATTTAGAGAGGGATTCCCTATGGATGAGGGAAATACTGCCGACCCTTATGGGAGCCGACCGGTCTAGCGCGGGGCTTCCTTTTGAGATGCGCACGCATAAAGAGGCGGCTAGGTTACAGAATTGGGCTGACAAACGCACTGTTGCGGGGCGGACTGTCCGATAAGCGACATCTTAATGTCGCGTTTTCATACTTAAATGATGGATCAGCAACCCCCAGAAAGCACAAAGGCCACCCGAAGGTGGCCTTTGTGTTGGTAACGCGTCAGATAAGCGCGAGGCTTACTTGACAGCCCAACCGGTCAGCTCGGACAAAGCCTTGCCGATGTCTGCCAGCGAACGCACGGTTTTAACGCCTGCGTCTTCCAGGGCAGCAAACTTCTCGTCTGCAGTGCCTTTGCCGCCAGAGATGATTGCGCCAGCATGGCCCATGCGCTTGCCAGCAGGGGCAGTCACACCAGCGATGTAGGAAACAACCGGCTTGGTCACGTGTGCCTTGATGTAGGCAGCCGCTTCTTCTTCAGCCGAACCGCCGATCTCACCGATCATTACGATCGCTTCGGTCTTCGGGTCTTCCTGGAACAGTTTCAGGATGTCGATGAAGTTCGAACCTGGGATCGGGTCACCGCCGATGCCGACGCAAGTCGACTGACCGAAACCGGCGTCAGTGGTCTGCTTCACAGCTTCGTAGGTCAGGGTGCCGGAACGGGAAACGATACCGACTTTGCCTGGCAAGTGAATGTGACCTGGCATGATGCCGATCTTGCATTCGCCTGGAGTGATCACGCCTGGGCAGTTAGGGCCGATCAGGGTAACACCCAGCTCGTCGCACTTAACTTTAGCGTCCAGCATGTCCAGGGTAGGAATGCCTTCGGTGATGCAAACGATCAGCTTGATGCCGCCGAAGGCTGCTTCCAGGATCGAGTCCTTGCAGAAAGGAGCTGGAACGTAGATCACGCTGGCGGTAGCGCCAGTTTGAGCAACAGCATCTTTCACGGTGTTGAACACTGGCAGGCCCAGGTGCTCGGTGCCGCCTTTGCCTGGCGTTACGCCGCCAACCATCTTGGTGCCGTATTCGATGGCTTGCTGGGTGTGGAAACTACCTTGCGAACCGGTAATACCCTGGCAGATAACTTTGGTGTCTTTATTGATCAGGACGCTCATTATTTGCCCTCCGCAGCTTTGACAACTTGTTGAGCAGCGTCGGTCAGGCTGGTAGCCGCGATGATGTTCAAACCGCTTTCTGCCAGTACTTTAGCGCCCAGTTCAGCGTTGTTACCTTCAAGGCGAACAACAACCGGGATTTTAACGCCAACTTCTTTCACTGCACCGATGATGCCTTCGGCAATCATGTCGCAACGAACGATGCCGCCGAAGATGTTGACCAGTACTGCAGCGACGTTGGAGTCGGACAGGATGATCTTGAAGGCTTCGGTTACGCGTTCTTTGGTAGCACCACCGCCCACGTCGAGGAAGTTGGCTGGTTTGCCGCCATGCAGGTTGACGATGTCCATGGTACCCATGGCCAGGCCAGCACCGTTGACCATGCAACCGATGTTACCTTCCAGGGCTACGTAGTTCAGTTCGAACTTGGCAGCGTGCGCTTCGCGCGGATCGTCTTGCGACGGATCGTGGAAGGTCTTCAGCTTAGGCTGACGGTACATGGCGTTGGCGTCGATGTTGATCTTGGCATCGAGGCAGTGCAGATCGCCGTCAGCCTTGATCACCAGCGGGTTCACTTCCAGCAGGGCCAGATCGTGATCCTGGAACAGTTTGGCCAGACCGACAAAGATCTTGGCGAACTGGGCAACTTGCTTGCCTTCCAGGCCCAGCTGGAACGCCAGCTCGCGACCCTGGAATGGCTGAGCGCCAACCAGTGGATCGATAGTGGCTTTCAGAATTTTTTCTGGGGTTTCTTCGGCGATCTTCTCAATGTCCACGCCACCTTCGGTGGAAGCCATGAACACGATGCGACGGCTCGAACGGTCAACGACAGCGCCCAGGTACAGCTCTTTAGCGATATCAGTGCACGATTCAACCAGGATCTTGGTGACTGGCTGGCCATTGGCATCAGTCTGGTAAGTCACCAGACGCTTGCCCAGCCACTGCTGTGCGAAGGCCTTGGCGTCTTCTTTGCTGCGAACCAGCTTAACGCCGCCCGCTTTACCGCGACCACCGGCGTGGACCTGGGCTTTGACAACCCACTCGCTGCCGCCGATTTTGTCGCAAGCTTCTGCTGCTGCTTCCGGGGTGTCTACTGCGTAGCCCTTGGAAACTGGCAGGCCGTATTCAGCGAACAGCTGCTTACCCTGATACTCGTGAAGATTCATGCTTTTTACCGTCTTCGTTAGGTACTGCGCATTCGGCGCTGCGCTCATTATGAGTGCCGCGCCACCTGTGACTGCTGCTTGCGCAACTTGCGGGGCTCAAGGCCCGTAAAGCTGCGCAAGACTGCGTCCAGCGGATATTCCGCGGTGAGTCTTGCGCGCAAGGCTCACGACGGGCAACTCCGCCGTGGTTTCTTATTATCTCGCTTAGCGCTTCTTGCGGTTGGCGATGTGGATGGCGCCGCCATTCACAGCCAACGCTGCTTCGTGCAACGCTTCGGACAGGGTCGGATGGGAGAAGACCATCATGCCCAGGTCTTCGGCACTGGTGCCGAATTCCATACCGATCGCGCCTTGCTGAACCAGTTCTGCAGCGCTTGGGCCAATCACGTGGACGCCCAATACGCGGTCAGTCTTGGCATCAGCGATGACTTTGACAAAACCACCGGTGTCGTTGGCTGCCATGGCACGGCCAGAAGCGGCAAACGGGAAGGTGCCGACGTTAACTTCAACGCCTTCAGCTTTCAACTGCTGTTCGTTCTTGCCGACCCATGCAATTTCCGGGTGGGTGTAGATAACCGATGGGATCAGGTCGTAGTTCATCTGGGTTTTGTGGCCCTTGATGCGCTCGACAACCATGATGCCTTCTTCGGAAGCCTTGTGCGCCAGCATCATGCCACGCACCACGTCGCCGATGGCGTAGACGCCAGGCACGGTGGTCGCGCAGTGATCGTCAACGTGCACGTAGCCGCGCTCGTCGAGGGTCACGCCGCTGTCAGCTGCCAGCAGGTCGGTGGTCACTGGGCGGCGACCCACGGCTACGATCAGCTTGTCGAAAGTGATGGTTTTTTCGCCATCCTTGTCGGTGTAGTTGACGACAACTTCTTCACCGTTGACTTTCGAACCGGTCACGCGAGCGCCCAGCTTGATGTCCAGACCTTGTTTGGTCAGGGTTTTCAGCGCTTCTTTGGATACTGCGGTGTCGGCAGCCAGCAGGAAAGTGTCCAGAGCTTCCAGCACAGTCACTTCGGAACCCAGGCGGGACCATACCGAACCCAGTTCCAGGCCGATCACGCCAGCGCCGATCACGCCAAGGCGCTTAGGCACTGCCTGGAATTCCAGGGCGCCAGTCGAATCAACAATCACGTTCTGGTCAACTGGAGCAGGCGGGATGTCGATTGGACGCGAACCTGGGGCCAGGATCACGTTCTCGGCTTCGATGATTTCGGTCGAGCCGTCTGGCTTGGTGATTTCAACTTTCTTGCCAGCCAGCAGCTTGCCGTGGCCTTGCAGGGAAGTCACGCCGTTGGCCTTGAACAAGGTGGCAACGCCGGAAGTCAGGCCTTTAACGATGTTGGCTTTACGGCCGACCATTGCTGGCACGTCCATGGTAACGCCAGCATGGTTGATGCCGTGGATCGCGAAACCATCTTGGGCTTCGTGGAATTTCCAGGAGCTGTCCAGCAGCGCCTTGGAAGGAATGCAACCGACGTTCAGGCAAGTACCGCCCAGTGCCAGTTTGCCTTCCTTGTCGGTGTATTTTTCGATGCAAGCAGTCGAGAGGCCCAGTTGTGCGGCCTTGATGGCAGCAACGTAGCCGCCAGGACCTGCACCAATCACTACGACGTCAAATTTCTGTGTCATGAAAATAGATCCTCTATTTGCGACAAGCTTTTAGCCGCAAGCTGCAAGCCAAGCTGCTTTTTCTTACAGCTTGTAGCTCGCAACTTGCAGCTGCTTCAATCAGATATCCAGCAGCAGACGAGCCGGGTCTTCCAGCAGGTTCTTGATGGTCACCAGGAAAGTCACGGCTTCTTTACCATCGATCAGGCGGTGATCGTACGACAGCGCCAGGTACATCATCGGGCGGATCACGACTTGGCCGTTGATGGCCATCGGACGCTGGATGATGTTGTGCATGCCCAGGATTGCGGCTTGTGGCGGGTTGACGATCGGCGTCGACATCATCGAACCGAAGGTACCACCGTTGGTGATGGTGAAGGTACCGCCGGTCATCTCGTCGATGGTCAGCTTGCCGTCACGGGCTTTCTTGCCGAAGCCGGCGATGCCGCCTTCGATTTCAGCCAGGCTCATCAGCTCGGCGTTACGCAGTACCGGCACCACCAGGCCACGGTCGCTGGACACGGCTACGCCGACGTCTGCGTAGCCATGGTAAACGATGTCGCCGCCGTCGATGGAAGCGTTGACAGCCGGGAAGCGTTTCAGCGCTTCGGTGGCCGCTTTCACGAAGAAGGACATGAAGCCCAGGCGTACGCCGTTGTGGGACTTCTCGAACAGATCCTTGTACTTCGAACGCAGGGCCATGACTTCGGTCATGTCGACTTCGTTGAAGGTGGTCAGCATCGCCATGTTCGACTGTGCTTCAACCAGACGCTTGGCCACGGTGGCACGTACGCGGGTCATCGGTACACGCTTCTCGGTGCGGTCGCCAGCGGCGAACACTGGAGCAGCGGCAGCCGGGGCAGCAGCCTTGGCAGGTGCGGCAGCTGGAGCGTTTTTCTTGGCTTCAACAGCAGCAACCACATCTTCCTTGGTGATGCGACCGTCTTTGCCAGTGCCTTTGACGGACGCCAGGTTGATGCCGTTCTCTTCAGCCAGCTGACGGGCAGCCGGTGCAGCGATCGGGTCTTCAGCGCCAGCAGCCGGAGCGGCGGCAGGGGCAGCGGCGGCTGCCGGTGCAGCAGCAGGAGCAGCGGCAGCAGCACTGCCCTCTTCGATCGAGCCCAGTACCTGGTTCGACAGAACGGTAGCGCCTTCTTCAGCAACGATTGCGCCCAGCACGCCGTCAGCTTCGGCCAACACTTCCAGAACGACTTTGTCGGTCTCGATGTCAACGATCAGGTCGTCACGCTTTACAGCGTCGCCTGGTTTCTTGTGCCAAGTGGCAACGGTGCCATCGGCAACCGATTCCGGGAATGACGGGGCTTTGATTTCGATAGCCATTATCTGTGTGTCCTTAAAATTCGGTTTCAGTCAGCGCGAAGGCGTTAAACAGTGAAAGCATCTTGCAGCAGTTTTTCCTGCTGCTCGGCGTGCATCGACGCATAACCACATGCAGGTGCAGCAGAAGCATCGCGACCGGCGTACTCCAGGTTCAGCGCCTTGTTGTGGTTACCCATGCTGCGACGCAGGTGATGCTGGCTGCTGTACCACGCGCCCTGGTTCATCGGTTCTTCCTGGCACCACACCACGTTGGTGAGGTTGGTGTAAGGCGCGATGGCCTCCATCAGGTCGTCTTCCGGGAACGGGTAAAGCTGCTCGATACGCACGATGGCGATGTCTTCGCGGCCTTCGGCACGACGTTTTTCCAGCAGGTCGTAGTAGACCTTGCCGCTGCACAGGACCAGGCGAGTTACCTTGGCCGCATCCAGTGTGTCGATTTCCGGGATCACGGTCTGGAACGAACCATCCGCCAGATCTTCCAGGGTCGAGATGGCCAATTTATGACGCAGCAACGACTTCGGTGTCAGCACTACCAGCGGCTTGCGCAGCGGGCGGATCACCTGGCGACGCAGCAAGTGGTAGATCTGGGCCGGGGTAGTCGGCACGCACACCTGGATGTTGTGCTCGGCGCACAGCTGCAGGTAACGCTCCAGACGGGCCGAGGAGTGCTCAGGACCCTGACCTTCATAACCGTGTGGCAGCAGCATGGTCAGACCGCACAGGCGACCCCACTTGTGCTCGCCGCTGGTGATGAACTGGTCGATAACCACTTGGGCACCGTTGGCGAAGTCGCCGAACTGAGCTTCCCAGATCACCAGCGCGTTTGGCGTGGTGGTCGAGTAACCGTATTCGAACGCCAGAACCGCTTCTTCGGACAGGAACGAATCGTACAGGTCGAAACGTGGCTGGCCTTCGTACAGGTTCTGCAACGGGATGTAGGTGCCCGCGTCTTTCTGGTTGTGCAATACCGCGTGACGGTGCGAGAACGTACCACGGCCGATGTCTTGGCCGGTCATGCGGATCGGGTGACCTTCGAACGCCAGGGTTGCGTACGCCATGGTTTCGGCGTAACCCCAGTTGATCGGCAGGCCGCCGGCTTGCATCTTCTGACGGTCTTCGTAGATCTTCGCCACTTGGCGCTGAACCACGAAGCCTTCCGGGATTTCCAGCAGCTTGGCGGACAATTCCTGCAAGGTCTTCAGATCGAACGACGTATCGTGACGCGCAGTCCAGGCATGGCCCAGGTACGGACGCCAGTCCACGAACAGCTCTTTGTTCGGCTCTTTAACCAGGCTTTTCACTACGTGCAGACCGTTGTCCAGCGCGTTGCGGTATTCATCGACCTTGGCCTGAACACGCGCGTCGTCAACCACACCGGCCTTGGTCAGGCTTTCGGCGTACAGCTCGCGGGTGGTGCGCTGCTTGGTGATTTGCTGGTACATCAACGGCTGGGTGCCGCTAGGCTCATCCGCTTCGTTGTGACCGCGACGACGGTAGCAGACCAGGTCGATCACCACGTCACGCTTGAACTGCATGCGGTAGTCAATGGCCAACTGGGTCACGAACAGCACGGCTTCCGGATCATCGCCATTCACATGGAGGATCGGCGCCTGGATCATCTTGGCAACGTCGGTCGCGTACTCGGTGGAGCGCGCATCCAGCGGGTTGCTGATGGTGAAGCCAACTTGGTTGTTGATAACGATGTGAACGGTACCGCCCGTCTTGAAGCCGCGGGTCTGCGACATCTGGAACGTTTCCAGGACCACGCCTTGACCGGCGAATGCCGCGTCACCGTGGATGGAAATTGGCAGGACTTTTTCACCGGTGGTGTCGTTACGACGATCCTGGCGAGCACGGACCGAACCCTCGACCACTGGAGAAACGATTTCCAGGTGGGATGGGTTGAAGGCCATGGCCAGGTGAACTTCACCGCCGGTGGTCATCACGTTGGACGAGAAGCCCTGGTGGTATTTAACGTCACCGGAACCCAGCTCGACCTTCTTCTTGCCTTCGAACTCGTCGAACAGCTCACGCGGGTTCTTGCCGAAGGTGTTGACCAACACGTTCAGGCGACCACGGTGGGCCATGCCGATCACGATTTCCTTGGTGCCGTAGGAACCGGAACGCTGGATCAGCTCGTCGAGCATCGGGATCAGGCTTTCGCCGCCTTCCAGGCCGAAACGCTTGGTGCCCGGGTATTTGGTACCCAGGTATTTTTCCAGGCCTTCGGCAGCGGTTACGCGCTCAAGCAGATGGCTGCGTACGTCGGCGGACAGCACCGGACGACCACGCACACCTTCCAGGCGATGCTGGAACCAGTGGCGTTGCTCGGAATCGGTGATGTGCGTGAACTCAGCGCCGATGGTGCGGCAATATGTCTGCTGCAACGCTTCGTGAATTTCGCGTAGGCTCGCTTCCTCTTTGCCGATGAACAGGTCGCCGGCACGGAAGGTCGTATCAAGATCGGCATTGGTCAAGCCGTAATGATTGATCGACAGGTCAGCAGGTGCAGGACGCTGCCAGAGCCCCAGCGGGTCAAGCTGGGCCGCCTGGTGGCCGCGCATCCGGTAGGCCTGGATCAGTCGCAATACTTCAACTTGCTTCTTCTCGTGCTCACTGCTCACGCTGCCGGCGGAAACCGGTTGGGCGCGGCGCTGGTTCTTTGCCAGCAGCACAAACTGATCGCGAATTGTGGCGTGCGATACATCGGTGGCAGCGTTGCCGTCTGAAGACAACGTCTGAAATTTGGTGCGCCATTCTTCTGGCACAGCGTTAGGGTCGTGCAGGTAGAGCTCATAAAGCTCTTCCACATAGGCAGCGTTACCACCTGAAAGATAGCCGCTGTTCCACATGCGCTGCATCACGCTTTCTTGCATGCTTGGTCACCCTCGATTTGGGGACACCACCGGCGAAAACACCGAGTTTGCTTGCAAAAGGCCAAGTGCAGCGACCAAAACAAGCCACTTAGGATCACGCTGATAGTTCGGGTACCAACCCGAATGCCCCTGCTTGTCTCATTTCTTCAAAATAAGAGCCGCGGCTTTGTAAGTCGCTGCTCAAGTTAAAACTACGGCGCCGGTTGAAGCCTGCGCCGTAGCATTTACGGGCACAACGGTCCTGCCTTTACTACAACGTCAGTTACACGCCGCTCTGCAGCAGCATGTTACGGATGTGACCAATGGCCTTAGTCGGGTTCAGGCCTTTGGGACATACGTTGACGCAGTTCATGATCCCGCGGCAGCGGAATACGCTGAACGGGTCATCCAGCGAAGCCAGACGCTCGGACGTCTTGGTGTCACGGCTGTCTGCCAGGAAGCGGTACGCTTGCAGCAGGGCAGCTGGACCCAGGAACTTGTCCGGGTTCCACCAGAAGGACGGGCAAGAGGTCGAGCAGCAAGCGCACAGGATGCACTCGTACAGACCGTCGAGCTTCTCGCGCTCTTCCGGGGACTGCAGACGCTCGATGGCCGGAGCCGGCGTGTCGTTCTGCAGGAACGGCTTAACTTTCTCGTATTGCTTGTAGAAGATGCTCATATCGACGACCAGGTCACGGATAACCGGCAAACCTGGCAGGGGACGAACGATCAGCTTGTTGCCTTTGACCACGGCGGACAGCGGCGTGATGCACGCCAGGCCGTTTTTGCCGTTGATGTTCATGCCGTCGGAACCGCACACACCTTCACGGCAAGAGCGACGATAGGAGAAACCTTCGTCCTGCTCTTTGATCAGTGCCAATACATCCAGCACCATCAGGTCTTTACCACCGGTATCGACCTGGAATTCCTGCATGAACGGCGCAGCGTCCTGATCAGGGTTGTAACGATAAACACTGACTTTCAACATGGCAGCCACCCTTAGTAAGTCCGAATCTTCGGTTCAAACGTCGGAACCGTCTTCGGCGAGAAGTTCACGGCACGCTTGGTTACGCGCTTGTCACCCGGGAAGTACAGGGTGTGGCACAACCAGTTTTCGTCGTCGCGGTCTTCAAAGTCTTCACGGGCGTGGGCGCCACGGGATTCTTTACGAACCTCGGCAGCGATTGCGGTCGCTTCAGCGACTTCCAGCAGGTTTTGCAGCTCAAGGGCTTCGATACGAGCGGTGTTGAACGCCTGGCTCTTATCGTTGATCTTGACGTTGGCGATGCGCTTGCGCAGATCAGCCAGCTGGGCGATGCCCTTCTGCATGTATTCGCCGGTACGGAATACACCGAAGTAGTTCTGCATGCAGCTTTGCAGCTCGCGACGCAGGGTCGCCACGTCTTCGCCATCAGTGCGCTCGTTCAGAGCGTTCAGACGAGCCAGGGCAGCTTCGATGTTGGCGTCGGTGGCGTCATCGTATT
Source organism: Pseudomonas sp. NS1(2017) (assembly GCF_002269425.1). Taxonomy (NCBI): domain Bacteria; kingdom Pseudomonadati; phylum Pseudomonadota; class Gammaproteobacteria; order Pseudomonadales; family Pseudomonadaceae; genus Pseudomonas; species Pseudomonas sp. NS1(2017). The sequence goes on along the minus strand of NZ_CP022960.1, from coordinate 3,380,814 downwards.
CGATGCCGTCGGTCAGCGCTTTTTCCAGGTGCAGGCCGGCAGCACGGCCGAAGACCACCAGGTCGAGCAGCGAGTTGCCGCCCAGGCGGTTGGCACCGTGTACCGATACGCAAGCCACTTCGCCTACGGCGAACAGACCGTGGATGATTTCGTCCTGGCCTTCGGCGTTCTGAGTGATCGCCTGGCCGTGGATGTTGGTCGGCACGCCGCCCATCATATAGTGGCAAGTCGGAACAACCGGCACCGGAGCAACCACCGGGTCAACGTGAGCAAAGGTCTTGGACAGCTCGCAGATACCTGGCAGACGGCTGTGCAGTACTTCTTCGCCGAGGTGATCGAGCTTGAGCAGCACGTGGTCACCATTCGGGCCACAGCCGTTACCGGCAATGATCTCTTTAACCATCGAACGAGCCACAACGTCACGACCCGCCAGGTCTTTCGCGTTAGGAGCGTAACGCTCCATGAAACGCTCGCCGTGCTTGTTGATCAGGTAACCACCTTCACCACGGCAACCTTCTGTAACCAGCACGCCGGCGCCGGCGATACCGGTCGGGTGGAACTGCCACATTTCGATGTCTTGTACCGGTACGCCAGCACGCAGTGCCATGCCGACGCCGTCACCGGTGTTGATCAGGGCATTGGTGGTGGAAGCGTAGATACGACCTGCACCGCCCGTCGCCAGCACGGTAGCCTTGGCGCGGATGTAGGTGGTTTCACCGGTTTCGATGCAGATAGCGATCACACCGACGAATTCGCCCTGGGCGTTTTTCACCAGGTCGACAGCGTAGTACTCGTTCAGGAACGTGGTACCGGCTTTCAGGTTGCCCTGATAAAGGGTGTGCAGCAGCGCGTGACCGGTACGGTCGGAAGCGGCGCAGGTACGGGCAGCCTGCCCGCCTTTACCGTAATCCTTCGACTGACCGCCGAACGGACGCTGGTAGATGCGGCCTTGCTCGGTACGCGAGAACGGCAGACCCATGTGGTCCAGCTCGAACACCGCGGCAGGGCCTTCCTGACACATATATTCGATAGCGTCCTGGTCACCGATGTAGTCAGAACCCTTGACGGTATCGTACATGTGCCAGCGCCAGTCATCGTTCGGGTCGGCGGAGGCGATGGCGCAGGTGATGCCACCCTGGGCCGATACGGTGTGGGAACGGGTCGGGAATACCTTGGTGATCACGGCAGTCTTGTGACCGCCCTGGGCCAGCTGCAGCGCAGCGCGCATGCCAGCACCGCCGCCACCAATGATGATGGCGTCGAATGAAATAGTTGGAATGTTAGCCATGAATCAGATACCCCAAAGAATCTGCACACCCCAGACGAAGTAAGCGAACATCGCGACGCCGCAGACTGCCTGGAAGAGGAAACGTACTGCTGTCGCGGACTTGCCCAGCGCCATCGGCGTCAGGTAGTCGGTCGCGATGGTCCACATGCCAACCCAGGCGTGTGCGCCCAGGGCTACAAGGGCCAACAGACTGAAGATTCGCATCGCATTGTGGGAAAACAGGCCATGCCATTGCTCATAGCTGATGCCTGGATTTGCGACGAGGTATCCGATCAGGAAAATGAAATAAGCCGCGAGAACGACCGCAGACACACGCTGTGCCATCCAGTCATAGAGGCCCGAACGCGAAAGGTTCGTAACGCTGGTTACCATATCCAAACTCCTGCCAGAACGATCAGCACCACGGAAATGGCGATGATGATTTTCGAGCCCAGGCGGCCGCCTTCCAGCGTCTCACCGATACCCGCATCCATGATCAAGTGGCGCACACCGGCAACCAGGTGATACAGCAGAGCGGACAGGAGGCCCCATGCTACGAACTTGGCCAGCGGGCTGGTCAAGCATGCCTTCACCTCGGCGTATCCTTCCTCGGAACCCAGGGATTTGCTCAATGCATAAAGCATGATGCCCAAGCCCAGGAACAGGATGATGCCGGAAACACGGTGCAGGAACGACGTAACGCCGGTGATGGGGAGTTTGATGGTCCTTAGGTCTAGGTTTACAGGTCGTTGGCTATTCACGGCTTTTTTTCACACTGAAGAGCCCCTAACAATCAGGGCAAAGTTGTTGGGGAGTGCACTGGTCAGGTAAGCACCACCCAGGGAGTGCGACCCCCAATGAAAGCAAGCCCAAAAGCCCTTGGCGGTCGGTGGCCGAGTATAGACAGTTAGGTTACTAATGACAACGCGCACTCCTCACCCTAATAGCGGATTGCGCTGGGGGAATAAAAGGCGTAAATGGCAGGCAATTTCGAGGAAAAAGTACGGTTAAAGCCTTCTGCTGCAAGACTTTAGGCAAATTGACATCTGGATTTATATCAATATAGTGGTGCGGGCCCTGCGTGGGGGGTCTGTCTGATGATTTGAAGCATAAATAGGAGGCCACATGGCTGACAAAAAAGCGCAGTTGATCATCGAGGGCGCAGCCCCCGTCGAGCTGCCCATTTTAACCGGCACCGTTGGTCCCGATGTTATCGACGTACGGGGCCTGACGGCCACGGGCCGTTTCACATTCGACCCAGGCTTCATGTCGACCGCCTCTTGCGAGTCGAAGATCACCTACATCGACGGTGATAATGGCATTTTGCTGCATCGCGGCTACCCGATCGAGCAACTGGCTGAGAAATCGGACTACCTGGAAACCTGCTACCTGCTGCTAAATGGCGAATTGCCAACAGCCGAGCAGAAAGCCCAGTTCGTCAGCACCGTGAAGAACCACACCATGGTTCACGAGCAGTTGAAGACCTTCTTCAACGGCTTCCGTCGCGACGCCCACCCGATGGCCGTCATGTGCGGTGTGGTTGGCGCCCTGTCGGCCTTCTATCACGACTCCCTCGACATCAATAACCCGCAGCATCGCGAAATCTCCGCGATCCGTCTGGTTGCCAAGATGCCGACCCTGGCCGCAATGGTTTACAAGTACTCCATGGGCCAGCCCATGATGTACCCGCGCAACGACCTGACGTACGCGGAAAACTTCCTGCACATGATGTTCAACACGCCGTGCGAGATCAAACCGATCAGCCCGACACTGGCCAAGGCGATGGACCGGATCTTCATCCTCCACGCCGACCACGAACAGAACGCGTCGACCTCTACCGTGCGCCTGGCCGGCTCTTCGGGTGCCAACCCGTTCGCCTGCATCGCCGCCGGTATCGCCGCACTGTGGGGCCCTGCCCACGGCGGTGCGAACGAAGCCGTATTGACCATGCTCGATGAAATCGGCGATGTCTCGAACATCGACAAGTTCATCGCCAAGGCCAAGGACAAGAACGATCCGTTCAAGTTGATGGGCTTCGGTCACCGGGTCTACAAGAACCGCGACCCGCGCGCCACCGTGATGAAGCAGACCTGCGACGAAGTGTTGAAGGAACTGGGCATCAAGAACGATCCGCAACTCGAACTGGCCATGCGCCTGGAAGAGATCGCCCTGACGGACCCGTACTTCATCGAACGCTCGCTGTACCCGAACGTCGACTTCTACTCGGGGATCATCCTCAAGGCGATCGGCATTCCAACCAGCATGTTCACCGTGATCTTCGCCCTGGCGCGGACCGTGGGCTGGATCTCCCACTGGAAAGAAATGCTCTCCAGCCCGTACAAGATTGGCCGCCCGCGCCAGCTGTACACCGGCTACGAGTCGCGTGACATCACCAAGCTGGAAGATCGCAAGTAAGCCTCGCTTAGTTGCACTGAAAACGGCCTCCCTTAGTGGAGGCCGTTTTTATTTGTGCAGGATTTGAGAAACAGTTTTGTCAGATCAATCTCTAATTTATAGACAAAAAAATACCCCGGCCTTTCGACCGGGGTATTTTCCTATCCAGCTATAACCTTAGTGAGAAACCGCCCCACTCGACCCCAGGCCAGTCTGCGAACGCACAAACTGCGGGAAGTACAGCGCACGCTCTTTCTCTGCCGCCGCCGACTTGTCGGTGATGGAGAAGAACCAGATGCCGACGAACGCAATGATCATCGAGAACAGCGCCGGATACTCATAAGGGAAGATGGCTTTTTCATGGTGCAGGATCGAGACCCAGATGGTCGGGCCCAGCACCATCAGGCCAACGGCACTGATCAAGCCCAGCCAGCCGCCAATCATCGCGCCACGGGTGGTGAGGTTTTTCCAGTACATGGAAAGCAGCAGCACCGGGAAGTTACAGCTGGCGGCAATGGAGAACGCCAGGCCAACCATGAACGCGATGTTCTGGCTTTCGAACAGGATACCCAGGCCAATCGCCAACACGCCCAACGCAACAGTGGTGATCTTCGAAACGCGAATCTCATCCTTGTCGTTGGCCTTGCCTTTCTTGATCACGCTGGCGTACAGGTCATGGGACACCGCCGACGCACCAGCCAGGGTCAAGCCGGCAACCACCGCGAGGATGGTGGCGAAGGCCACGGCCGAGATGAAGCCTAGGAAGATACTGCCACCCACCGCGTTGGCCAGGTGCACCGCCGCCATGTTGTTGCCGCCCAGCAAGGCGCCTGCCGCGTCCTTGAACGCCGGGTTGGTGCTGACCAGCAGGATCGCGCCAAAGCCGATGATGAAGGTCAGGATGTAGAAGTAACCGATGAAACCGGTGGCATAGAACACGCTCTTGCGCGCTTCTTTCGCGTCGCTGACGGTAAAGAAGCGCATCAGGATGTGTGGCAGGCCAGCCGTACCGAACATCAGCGCAAGCCCGAGGGAGAACGCGGAGATCGGGTCTTTCACCAAGCCGCCGGGGCTCATGATCGCCTCACCTTTAGGGTGAACCTTGATCGCCTCGGAGAACAGGGCATTGAAGTCGAAGTTGACGTGCTTCATCACCATCAGTGCCATGAACGAGGCACCCGACAGCAACAGCACCGCCTTGATGATCTGTACCCAGGTGGTCGCCAGCATGCCGCCGAACAGTACATACATCACCATCAAGATACCGACCAGGATCACCGCAACGTGGTAGTCCAGGCCGAACAGCAGCTGAATCAGCTTGCCCGCACCGACCATCTGCGCGATCAGGTAGAACGCCACCACCACCAGCGAGCCACAGGCCGACAGGCTGCGAATCTGGGTCTGGCCCAGGCGATAGGACGCCACGTCGGCAAAGGTGTACTTGCCCAGGTTACGCAGGCGCTCGGCGATCAGGAACAGAATGATCGGCCAGCCCACCAGGAAGCCGATCGAGTAGATCAGGCCGTCATAACCAGAGGTGTAGACCAGCGCGGAAATCCCCAGGAAGGACGCCGCCGACATGTAGTCACCGGCAATCGCCAGGCCGTTCTGGAAACCGGTGATCTTGCCGCCGGCCGCATAGTAGTCGGCCGCCGATTTGTTGCGCTTGGAGGCCCAGTAGGTGATGCACAGGGTCGCGCCGACAAACGCGACGAACATCACGATGGCCGAAACGTTCAGGGGTTGCTTGTGCACTTCACCGGTCAATGCGTCAGCCGCCCAAACGGCCGGAGCAAAGAGCGAAGCGCCGAATATTGCCAGTAGACGCCGGATCATTGCGCAGCCTCCTTGAGAATCGCATTGTTCAGGTCGTCAAACTCGCCATTGGCCCGGCGCACATAGATGCCGGTCAGGATGAAGGCGGACACAATCAGCCCGACGCCCAGGGGAATGCCCCAGGTAATCGACGAACCGGGGCTGAGCTTGGCCCCCAGTACTTGTGGCCCGTAGGCGATCAACAGGATGAAAGCGGAGTAAAGCCCTAGCATGATCGCCGAGAGAATCCAGGCGAACCTTTCCCTTTTTCTCACCAGCTCCTTGAAACGCGGGCTGTTTTGAATCGAGAGGTAAATGCTGTCGTTCATTGTTTTTATCCTCGCAGCACAGCTTTTTTATTATTGGAACGTATCCACTGTATGCGGCTGCGGAAAGGGTTCCAGACGACCTTAGTATTAGAACGACATCGGGGTTGTCGCCAGTTTTGCACTGATCGAATTGACAGCCTTTGGACCGCAAATGACAAAGCCCGCCTGACGAAAACGCCAGGCAGGCTTGCAAGGTACTATTTAGACGCTTCGGGGGTTATTTACCGGTCCACTCGGCGACACGCTCAGGGTGCTTGGCGACCCAATCCTTGGCGGCGGCATCAGGCTTGGCGCCTTCTTGAATCGCCAGCATGACTTCGCCGATTTCGTCCTTGGAGGCCCACTGGAATTTCTTCAGGAAGGCTGCGACTTCCGGGGCTTTCTTCTCCAGGCCCTTGCTGCCGATGCTGTTGACGGTTTCAGCAGCACCATAAATCCCTTTTGGGTCGTCCAGGAAACGCAGTTTCCACTTGGCGAACATCCAGTGTGGCACCCAACCGGTGACCGCAATGGATTCCTGTTTGTCTTCGGCACGGGTCAACTCGGCGATCATCGCCGCGCCCGAACTGGCTTGCAGCTTGTAATCGAGGCCGTATTGCTTGATGGCTTCGTCGGTCTTGAGCATCACGCCAGAACCGGCGTCGATGCCGACGATCTTGTTCTTGAAGGTGGTGTCGGTCTTGAGGTCTTCGATGGACTTGGCTTTGACATATTCCGGCACGATCAGGCCGATCTTCGCGTCCTTGAAGTTGGGGCCGTAGTCGACCACCTTGTCCTTGTTCTTGGCCCAGTATTCACCGTGGGTGACCGGCAGCCAGGCGGAGAGCATGGCGTCGAGCTTGCCGGTGGCTACGCCCTGCCACATGATCCCGGTGGCAACGGCTTGCAGTTTCACGTCATAACCGAGCTTGGCCTTGATCACCTCTGCCGCCACGTGGGTGGTGGCCACGCTGTCGGACCAGCCGTCCACATAGCCGATGCTCAGGGTCTTGCTGTCGGCGCTGGCCAGTGTGGAGCTCATCGCAACTACCAGAGTGGCAGCTGCGCCCAAGAGTCGTCGCATCTTCATAGTACTTCCCCGAAAGTGCTGCGCCCGGCGGATGCCGAGCGACGTCAACCTGTTGTTATGTGGTGCACCGCGCCCCCTTCACGCGCATCGATCCGGTTGCAGTGACATCAGTGGAGTGCTGACACTTCGATCATCAACCTGCCGGGGCCTTCGACCTGCTCTGTCAGCGACCTCATACAAGCAGGAAACGACATCACATAGCCAGTAGGACGCTTTGTAGGACTTGACGTCAAAATCCCGCCCGAACTTTGCATGTCAAAATTATGCAGCCCCACTGGGACGGGGCAAATCCGGTTAAGATGCGCGCCTTTGCTCCTACAGTTAAGCCGACCATGCCCGCGACTGCCCGCTTCCCCGCCCTGCCCTATTTTTTCGCCTTGATCCTCGGCCTGCTGGCCCTGATCGGTTACTGGTATGGCCTCGGCCGGCCGGTGGTATTGCCCGACGTCGCCAGTGCCACGCACAAGATGCAGTGCGCGTCCTATACCCCTTTCGATAAAGACCAATCGCCGTTCGACCAGCCATTCACGCTGCGTCCGGAGCGCATGGACGCTGACCTCGCCCTGCTGGCGACCCGCTTCGAGTGCATCCGCACCTATTCCATGACCGGCCTGGAAGCCCTGCCGGACATGGCGCGCAAGCACGGGCTGAAGGTGATGGCCGGCGCCTGGGTAAGCAGTGACCCGGTGGCGACCGAAAAGGAGATCAACGAATTGATCGCCTCGGCCAACGCCCACCCGGATGTGGTGACGTCGGTGATCGTCGGCAACGAAGCGCTGCTGCGCAAGGAAGTCACCGCCACACAGCTGGTAAAGCTGATCCAGACCGTCAAAAGCCAGATCAAGCAGCCGGTAACCTACGCGGACGTATGGGAGTTCTGGCTGCAACACCCGGAAATCGCCCCGGCAGTGGATTTCCTCACCATCCACTTGCTGCCGTACTGGGAAGATGACCCGTCCGGCATCGACCAGGCCCTCAAGCACGTGGGCGATGTGCGCCAGACCTTCGGTAACAAGTTTGCCCCCAAGGACATCCTGATCGGTGAAACCGGCTGGCCAAGCGAAGGCCGCCAGCGCGAAACCGCCGTGCCGAGCCGGGTCAATGAGGCCAAATTCATGCGTGGTTTTGTGGCCATGGCTGAGGCCAATGGCTGGCACTACAACCTGATCGAAGCCTTTGACCAGCCGTGGAAGCGTGCCAGTGAAGGCGCCGTAGGGGGTTACTGGGGCCTGTTCGATGCGGATCGCCAGGACAAGGGCATCCTCGCCGGGCCGGTGACCAATGTGCCGTACTGGCCGCTGTGGTTGGGCGTCGGCGGGATTATCCTGCTGGGCACACTGGCATTGGGTGGTCGCGTACGCAGCACGCGTGCCGCGCTTGCCCTGCCATTGTTGGGCGCCGTTGCAGCCTGCTCCATTGGCACCTGGGCCGAGCTGACCCGCGTGACGGCGCGCTTCAATGATGAATGGGTGTGGGCTGGCTTGCTGCTGGTGTTGAACCTGCTGGTGCTGGCCCATGCGGCCTTGGCCTTGAGCGCAAGGGAGGGTTGGCGTGAGCGGGCGTTCAACTGGCTGGAGCAACGCGCAGGCTGGCTGGTGGCGATTGCCGGATTTGCGGGGGCGGTGATGATGCTGGCGTTGGTGTTCGATCCGCGCTACCGCAGCTTCCCGAGCGCGGCGCTGGTGTTGCCGGCGCTGGTGTACGTGATACGTCCGGTGACGGGACCGCGTCGGGAGATTGCGCTGCTGGCCTTTATCATCGGTGCGGGCATTGCGCCGCAGTTGTACCGTGAAGGTCTGCTGAATCAGCAGGCGTGGGGTTGGGCGGTGATTAGTGCATTATTGGTCATGGCTTTGTGGCGCTGCCTGCGCCAGCGCAAAATCTAACTGTAGGAGCCGGCTTGCCAGCGATGAGGCCTTTGAAATCACATGTGATCTCAGGGGCGCCATCGCTGGCAAGCCGGCTCCTACAGGTGGGTCACATGCCTTTAGGCTTACGCACCAACCGCAACCCCGCAATCACCACCGCAAACACCGCAAACGTGGTGTTGTACAACGCCAGTGCCGGCAACCCGAACACCATCCCCAGCACCGCCAGCCCCCACCCCGCCCGTCCCGGCACGAAAAATGCCAACACCGACGTAATCAGCGCCGCCCAGCCCAGCACCTTGAAGTGAATCATCAACCCCAGGTTCGAACGCAACTGGCATTCCCAGCGGCTGGCCTCATCCGCGCAGATGCCCACCCACTGGCCATCTTCCATAAAGCCATAGCGCGCGCCATAACTGGCGGCCAGCCACAGCGGCAGGGCGATAAGCAGCAGTATCAACGGCAAACGACGGGACATTGGGGCACTCCGATAGGCAAAAACGGCGCTCAGCTTAATGCGCCAGTGGGCGTTAGCAAGGTGCATACACACAATTAATGTTTACCCACACGTGTCAAAGTGTATCGTCTGGCTACTATTACCCCGATTCCGACGTTATTTTCCGACTTTTCGTGCCGCGTGATGGCACTTCGGCGATAGGGCGGCGGTCATAGCCTGCGAACTTCATTAAGCACGTTTCCTCTTAGGGATTAAGTCATGCTCCGTTCCTTGCGCTGTGCTGCCCTGCTGGGCAGCCTTTTTCTGAGTGCGTCAGCACTGGCCGTCGACATTGACCAAGCCAGCTATGGCTACCCTTTGACCAACCCGTTTGAAGCGACCATCGCCACCACCCCGCCTGATCTTCGGCCCAAATTGCCGAGCGATGACGAGATCAATCAGTCCGATTACACCCTGAACATGCGCCCCGAGCGCGAATTCAGCCTGCCGGACAACTTTTGGGCGGTGAAGAAACTCACCTACCGCATCGCCAAGCAGGATCGCGCCGCGCCGCTGATCTTCCTGATCGCGGGCACCGGTGCGCGCTTCGACAGCAGCATCAACGAATACCTGAAAAAGCTGTATTACCAGGCCGGCTACCACGTGGTGCAACTGTCGTCGCCCACCAGCTTCGACTTCATCAGCGCCGCCTCGCGCTTCGCCACGCCGGGCATCACCCAGGAAGACGCCGAAGACATGTACCGCGTGATGCAGGCCGTGCGCGCGCAGAACGCCTCGCTGCCAGTGACTGACTTCTACCTCACCGGCTACAGCCTCGGCGCCCTAGATGCGGCGTTTGTCAGCAAACTCGACGAAACCCGCCGCAGCTTCAACTTCAAGAAAGTCTTGCTGCTCAACCCGCCGGTCAACCTCTACACCTCGATCACCAACCTCGACAAGCTGGTGCAGACCGAGGTGAAGGGCATCAACAACACCACCACCTTCTACGAGCTGGTACTGAACAAACTGACCCGCTACTTCCAGCAAAAGGGCTACATCGACCTCAACGACGCCCTGCTCTACGACTTCCAGCAATCCAAGCAGCACCTGAGCAACGAACAGATGGCCATGCTGATCGGCACCTCGTTCCGCTTCTCGGCGGCCGACATCGCCTTCACCTCGGACCTGATCAACCGCCGCGGCCTGATCATCCCGCCCAAATACCCGATCACTGAAGGCACCAGCCTCACGCCGTTCCTCAAGCGTGCGCTGCAATGCGACTTCGATTGTTACCTCACCGAACAGGTGATCCCGATGTGGCGAGCCCGCTCCGACGGCGGCAGCCTGTTGCAACTGATCGACCAGGTCAGCCTGTACGCCCTCAAGGACTACCTGCACACCAGCCCGAAAATCGCCGTGATGCACAACGCCGACGACGTGATCCTCGGCCCGGGCGACCTCGGTTTCCTGCGTAGAACCTTCGGCGATCGCTTGACCGTCTACCCGCTGGGCGGCCATTGCGGCAACCTCAATTACCGCGTCAACGCCGACGCCATGCTGGAGTTTTTCCGTGGCTAAATATCTTCTGCTGCTTGCCGCCCTGATGTGCGCAGGCGTGGCCAATGCCGACAACAGCAAGGCCCACGAGCCAGTCAAAGTCGATTCCGATGGCTTCAAGGAACCGCTGACCAAACTCAAGTTCAACCCAGGCCTGGACCAGCGCGAGTTCGAACGTTCATCGCTCACCGCGCTCAACGTGTATGACCCGTTGGAGTCGTGGAACCGTCGCGTGTACCACTTCAACTACCGCTTCGACCAATGGGTGTTCCTGCCGGTGGTCGACGGTTACCGCTACGTCACCCCGAGTTTCCTGCGCACCGGCGTGAGCAACTTCTTCAACAACCTGGGTGACGTGCCCAACCTGTTGAACAGCCTGCTGCAGCTCAAGGGGCATCGCTCCCTGGAAACCACCGGCCGCCTGCTGGTCAACACCACTATCGGGATCGCCGGCCTGTGGGACCCCGCCACCGCCATGGGCCTGCCGCGCCAGAGCGAAGACTTTGGCCAGACCCTGGGCTTCTACGGCGTGCCTGGCGGCGCGTACCTGGTACTGCCGATCTTCGGCCCATCGAACCTGCGCGACACCACCGGCCTGATCGTCGACTACGGCGCAGAAACCCAGATCAACTTCCTCAACGTGTCCGAAGTCAGCTCCAACCATCCGGAAATCTGGGCATTGCGCGCAGTGGACAAGCGTTATCAGACCAGCTTCCGGTATGGCCAGATGAACTCGCCGTTCGAGTACGAGAAGGTGCGCTACATCTATACGGAATCGCGAAAGCTGCAGATTGCCGAGTAAACGCCCACAAAAAAGGCCATTCGATTGAATGGCCTTTTTTATTGTCGCGCGATCAAGCCTTAGCAGTTTTCCAGAGCTTGCCCACCCCGCTGACCACCGCCAACACCACTGCCCCGGCAATGATCCCCGCCACGCCATTGAGCAGCGTCGGCACCAACCACGCCACCCCGCCTGCGCCCTGGCTGACCGTCTCGATCCAGTGATGCACCACCGGCACGCCATGGGTGAGAATCCCGCCGCCCACCAGGAACATCGCCGCCGTACCGATCACCGACAGACTCTTCATCATGTACGGCGCCGCACGCAGGATGGCGCCACCAACGCTGCGTGCCGCCTGGCCAGGCTTCTGAGTAAGCCACAGGCCCAGGTCATCCAGCTTGACGATGCCGGCCACCAAGCCATACACGCCCACGGTCATGACAATGGCAATGCCGGACAGCACGATCACCTGCTGCATCAAAGGCGCATCGGCCACGGTGCCGAGGGTGATGGCGATGATTTCGGCGGAGAGGATGAAATCGGTACGGATGGCGCCTTTGATCTTGTCCTTTTCGAAGGCCACCAGGTCGGTGGCCGGGTCCGCAACCGCCTCCACCAACTGCGTATGTTGCGCCTGGTCTTCGTCTTTGCTGTGCAGGAACTTGTGCGCCAGCTTCTCGAACCCTTCGAAACACAGGTAGGCACCGCCGAGCATCAACAACGGCGTCACCGCCCAGGGTGCAAACGCACTGATCAACAACGCGGCCGGCACCAGGATCAACTTGTTGACGAAGGAGCCCTTGGCCACCGCCCATACCACGGGAATTTCCCGCTCCGCACGCACGCCGGAAACCTGCTGGGCATTGAGCGCCAGGTCATCACCCAGCACGCCGGCGGTCTTCTTTGCCGCCATTTTGGTCATCAGGGCAACGTCATCGAGTACTGCGGCGATATCGTCGATCAACACCAACAAGCTGCTTCCTGCCATGAATCGGGCTTCCGTAAGAGTGGGATGACGCGAGCATAGCGCGGCGCAAGGCCCTGCGGGCAGATTGTTGAGGCTCGCAGATGGCCGGTGCTACCATGCGCAACCGCCAGTCTTGGCAAGGAAACTCCAGGTTTATGAGCACCATTCGCGAGCGCAACAAAGAAAAGATCCTGCGGGCGGCCAGCGAGGAGTTTGCCGACAAGGGCTTCGCCGCGACCAAAACCAGCGACATCGCCGCCAAGGCCGGGCTGCCCAAGCCCAATGTCTATTACTACTTCAAGTCCAAGGACAACCTCTACCGCGAGGTGCTCGAGAGCATTATCGAGCCGATCCTGGCCGCTTCCACGCCGTTCAATCCAGACGGCGAACCCGCGGTGGTACTGAGCAACTACATCCGCTCGAAAATCCGCATCTCCCGCGACCTGCCGTTTGCCTCCAAGGTCTTTGCCAGCGAAATCATGCACGGCGCCCCGCACCTCAGCGCCGACCAGGTCGAACAGCTCAACGCCCAGGCCAAGCACAACATCGCCTGCATCCAGGACTGGGTGGATCGCGGCCTGATCGCGGCGATTGATCCCAATCACTTGATGTTCAGTATCTGGGCGGCGACGCAGACGTATGCGGATTTCGACTGGCAGATCTCGGCGGTGACCGGGAAGGCCAAGCTGGATGAGGCAGATTATGAGGCGGCGGCGCAGACCATCATCCGGCTGGTGCTCAAGGGCTGTGAGCCGGACTGAGGAAATGTGGTGCCTGTGGAGTCTGCGCCAGACATAAATTGTCAAAACACTGAAGATCCCCCGTGGGAGCGGGCTTGCTCGCGAAAGCGCCCTCCCAGACACATCCTGCCAAAAGCCTGCCAATCAGTATCAGCCATCGAGATCTAGCCTCTCAGGACACCATCTAAAGAGAGGCCAAGGAATGCCTGATCTAGCCAACTCACACCGCCTGCGTATCGGGCGGTTCAGCGAACCCAATCGCATCTATCTGATCACCACCAATACTCACGAACGTGTGCCGATATTCAGTGACTTTTACCTGGGTCGGCTGGTGGTTTGGCAATTCAGACTTGCTCACTACCAAGAACTGGCAAACTCGCTGGCCTGGGTGGTAATGCCAGATCACTTTCACTGGTTGGTCGAGTTACAAAAAGGATCACTGGGCGACTTGATGTGCCAAGTAAAATCCAAAAGCACCCGAAGCGTAAACGGTGCTTCTGGTCGCAAAGGCAGGCTTTGGCAAACCAGCTTTCATGACCGCGCGCTGCGCAAGGAAGATGATCTGGTGAAGATGGCCCGGTATGTGGTGGCCAATCCTCTGCGGGCGGGGCTGGTGAAGCGGATTGGCGACTATCCGCTGTGGGATGCAGTTTGGTTGTAGGGGCGAGACCGAGTTGCCCCCTTCGCGAGCAAGCCCGCTCCCACATTGGACCGCATTCTCATGCTGGAACTCGATCAAGTGTGGGAGCGGCGGTTCGACGCTTAGACTTGCTCCCGAAGGGGCCAGAAAAATCAGCAAAAACTAGGCAGACACACCCGCATCCGCCATCAACCCCACCCCTTCGATCGCCGTAATCGCACACTGCTCATCAATATCCGACGTATCCCCGCTGATCCCGATCGCTCCCAGCACCACGCCCTCCTGACTCCGAATCAACACGCCTCCCGGCGCGGGCACCACGCTGCCCTGCCCCAAACTGTTCAACGCCGCAATAAACGCCGGCCGTTGCTGCGCGTCCAGCGCCAGCAGGCGCGAGCCCTTGCCCAAGGCAATCGCGCCCCAGGCCTTGCCGATGGCGATTTGCGGGCGCAGCAGGCTGGCGCCGTCTTCGCGCTGCAGGGTGACCAGATGGCCGCCGCTGTCGAGCACGGCGATGGTCAGCGGTGCAGCGGAGATGGTGCGCCCTGCACTGAGGGCCTGGCTGGCCAGTTGGGTGGCGAGTTTCAAGGTTAAAGCGCTCATGGTGCCGTCCTTCTTTTGTTATTGGGAAAGCGGTGGAGGTCTGAATGATCAGATGCTCGATCAAACAAATAGAACACAATGACTTTTATTTTTGTATACAATATTTTCGCACAAAGGCTCCATACGTCGAAAAAAGCCGTTCCGACGAACGCAAAGGCCAGTTTATAAAATGCATTGACCTACGCCGCTCGCCGTGAATACACTTTGACCAGACACCACTTGTATACAATTACAAAACGCAAGAGGCACCAATATCATGAGCAAAATGAGAGCAATCGAAGCCGCCGTCCTGGTGATGCGTCGCGAAGGTGTGGACACCGCCTTCGGTATCCCAGGCGCCGCGATCAACCCGCTGTATTCGGCCTTGCAGAAAGTGGGTGGCATCGATCACGTCCTTGCTCGCCACGTTGAAGGCGCCTCCCACATGGCCGAGGGTTACACCCGCACCAAGGCCGGCAATATCGGCGTGTGCATCGGCACTTCGGGCCCGGCGGGCACGGACATGGTCACCGGCCTGTACAGCGCCTCGGCCGACTCGATCCCGATCCTGTGCATCACCGGTCAAGCGCCCCGCGCCCGGATGCACAAGGAAGACTTCCAGGCCGTCGACATCACCAGCATCGTCAAGCCGGTGACCAAGTGGGCGACCACCGTGCTGGAGCCAGGCCAAGTGCCGTACGCCTTCCAGAAAGCCTTCTATGAAATGCGCTCCGGCCGCCCAGGCCCGGTGTTGATCGACCTGCCGTTCGACGTGCAGATGGCCGAGATCGAATTCGACATCGACGCCTACCAACCCCTGCCCCTGGCCAAGCCACTGGCCACCCGCGTGCAGGTGGAAAAAGCCCTGGCGCTGCTCGACCAGGCCGAGCGCCCACTGTTGGTGAGCGGCGGCGGTGTGATCAATGCCGACGCCAGCGAGCTGCTGGTTGAATTCGCTGAACTGACCGGCATCCCGGTGATTCCGACCCTGATGGGCTGGGGCACCATCCCGGACGATCACCCACAGATGGTCGGCATGGTCGGTCTGCAGACATGCCACCGTTATGGCAACGCAACGATGCTCAAGTCGGACGTGGTGCTGGGCATCGGTAACCGTTGGGCCAACCGTCATACCGGCTCGGTCGAGGTCTACACCGAAGGCCGCAAATTCATCCACGTCGACATCGAACCGACCCAGATTGGCCGCGTCTTCACCCCGGACCTGGGCATCGTGTCCGACGCCGGTTCCGCCCTGACGATGTTCATTGAAGTGGCCCGCGAGTGGAAAGCCGCTGGCAAGCTCAAGGACCGCAGCGCCTGGCTCAATGACTGCCAGCAGCGCAAAGCCACCCTGCACCGCAAGACTCACTTCGACAACGTGCCGGTCAAGCCACAGCGCGTGTATGAAGAAATGAACCAGGTGTTCGGCAAAGACACCTGCTACGTCAGCACCATCGGCCTGTCGCAGATTGCCGGCGCGCAGTTCCTGCATGTGTACAAGCCACGCCATTGGATCAACTGCGGCCAGGCCGGCCCGTTGGGTTGGACCATCCCCGCCGCCCTCGGCGTGGTCAAGGCTGACCCGAGCCGCAAAGTGGTGGCGCTGTCCGGCGACTACGACTTCCAGTTCATGATCGAAGAACTGGCGGTGGGCGCACAGTTCAAGCTGCCGTACATCCACGTGGTGGTGAACAACTCCTACCTCGGCCTGATCCGCCAGGCCCAGCGCGGGTTTGAAATGGACTACTGCGTGCAGCTGTCCTTCGACAACCTCAACGCCCCGGAACTCAACGGCTATGGCGTAGACCACGTGGCCGTCGCCGAAGGCCTGGGTTGCAAGGCCTTGCGTGTGTTCGAGCCGAGCCAGATCGCGCCGGCCCTGCGCCGCGCCGAGGAAATGATCGAAGAATTCAAGGTGCCGGTGATCGTTGAGATTATTCTGGAGCGCGTGACCAATATTTCCATGGGCACCGAGATCAACGCCGTCAACGAATTCGAAGATCTGGCCTTGGTCGGCAACGATGCGCCGACTGCCATTTCCCTGCTCGATTAAGGAGAACCTTATGCCGCGTTTCGCCGCCAACCTGTCCATGCTGTTTACCGAACAGGACTTTCTTGCCCGTTTCAAAGCGGCCGCCGACGCTGGCTTCCAAGGCGTCGAGTACCTGTTCCCCTATGAATTCAGCTCTGCCGAAATCAAGGCGCAACTCGACGCCCACGGCCTGACCCAGGTGCTGTTCAACCTGCCGGCCGGTGACTGGGCCAAGGGCGAACGCGGCCTGGCCTGTCACCCGGACCGGGTCGAAGAATTCCGTGCCGGGGTCAAGCTGGCCATCGCCTACGCCCAGGTACTGGGCAATACCCAGATCAACTGCCTGGCGGGCATCCGGCCACACGGCGTTGACGACGAAACCCTGGAAAAAACCTTCGTCGCCAACCTCAAGTACGCCGCTGAAAAACTGCAAGCAGTGGGCATCAAGCTGGTGATGGAAGCGATCAACACCCGCGACATCCCAGGCTTCTACCTGAACAACACGGCGCAAGCCCTGTCGATTCGCGAACAGGTGGGCAGCGCCAACCTGTTCCTGCAGTACGACATCTACCACATGCAAATCATGGAAGGCGACCTGGCCCGCACCATGGCCGCGCACCTGGGTGAGATCAACCACATCCAGCTGGCGGACAACCCAGGGCGCAACGAGCCGGGCACCGGTGAGATCAACTACCGCTTCCTGTTCGAACATTTGGACCGCATCGGTTACGCGGGTTGGGTCGGCTGTGAGTACAAGCCGTTGACCACCACCGAGGCGGGTTTGGGTTGGTTGAAGACCCACAACGCCATCTAATAAAAGAGGATTTTTTCATGGCTAAAATCGGATTTATCGGCACCGGCATCATGGGCCAACCCATGGCCGCGAACCTGCAGAAAGCAGGTCACCAACTGTTCCTCTCCGAGCACCATGGCAAGGCGCCGCAAGCGCTGATCGACGCAGGCGCCGTGGCCCTGGCCAACCCGCAGCAAGTGGCGCAGGAAGCCGAGTTCATCATCGTGATGGTGCCGGACACCCCGCAGGTCGACGACGTATTGTTCCGCAAAGACGGCGTCGCGGCCGGCCTATCACCGAACAAGGTGGTGATCGACATGAGTTCGATCTCCCCCACCGCCACCAAGGCGTTCGCCGCGAAGATCAACGAGACCGGCGCGCAGTACCTGGATGCCCCGGTGTCCGGTGGTGAAGTCGGCGCCAAGGCCGGCACCCTGAGCATCATGATCGGTGGCGAGCCGCAGACCTTCGAACGCGCACTGCCGCTGTTCCAGGCCATGGGCAAGAACATCACGTTGGTGGGCGGCAATGGCGATGGCCAGACCGCCAAGGTCGCCAACCAGATCATCGTCGCGCTGAACATCCAGGCGGTGGCCGAAGCGCTGTTATTCGCCTCCAAGAACGGCGCCGACCCGGCCAAGGTGCGTGAAGCTCTGATGGGTGGGTTTGCTTCGTCGAAAATCCTCGAAGTGCATGGCGAGCGCATGATCAAGGGCACTTTTGACCCGGGCTTCCGCATCAACCTGCACCAGAAGGACCTCAACCTGGCGCTGGCCGGTGCCAAGGAACTGGGGATCAACCTGCCGAACACCGCCGGTACACAGCAGGTGTTCAGTACGTGCACCGCGATTGGCGGCGGCAACTGGGACCACTCGGCGCTGATCAAAGGCCTGGAGCATATGGCGAATTTCTCCATTCGCGAGAAGTAATACACGCCGCTCCTACCTTTGAAATGCGGTCGAATGTGGGAGCGGGCTTGCTCGC
>NZ_CP022960.1:3309128-3362460 GCF_002269425.1 Pseudomonas sp. NS1(2017) | reverse complement strand
TCCGCATTCGCGAGCAAGCCCGCTCCCACATTTGATCGCATTCCAGTTCCTGAAATTGAAGCACCTCTAATAACAAAAAATCCCCGGGAGCCCGCTTATGTCGGTCGATCCGCAACATCTGCTTCGCGAGCTGTTTGCCGCAGCCATCGACGCCGCCCACCCCCGGCAAGTCCTTGAACCCTACCTGCCCACCGATCGCAGCGGCCGTGTGATCGTGATCGGTGCCGGCAAAGCCGCCGCCGCCATGGCGCTGGTCGTGGAAGACGTCTGGCAGGGCGAAGTCACCGGTCTGGTCGTCACCCGTTACGGCCACGGCGCGCCATGCAAGAAAATCGAAGTGGTCGAGGCCGCGCACCCGGTGCCCGACGCTGCCGGCCTGGCCGTGGCCCAGCGTGTGCTGGCACTGATCAGCAACCTGACGGAAGACGACCGCGTGATCTTCCTGTTGTCCGGCGGTGGCTCTGCGTTGTTGGCGTTACCCGCCGAAGGCATCACCCTGGCCGACAAACAGGCCATCAACAAAGCCCTGCTCAAATCCGGCGCGACCATCGGCGAGATGAATTGCGTGCGCAAACACCTCTCGGCCATCAAGGGCGGCCGACTGGCGAAAGCCGCATGGCCAGCCACGGTCTACACCTACGCGATTTCCGATGTGCCCGGCGACCAAGCCACGGTGATCGCGTCCGGCCCCACGGTCGGCGACCCGAGCACGTCGCAACAGGCGCTGGCGATCCTAAAGCGTTACAACATCGACGCCCCCGCCTCGGTGCGCAACTGGTTGCAGAACCCGGCCTCGGAAACCGTCAAGCCTGGCGACCCGGTACTCGCCCGCAGCCACTTCCAATTGATCGCCCGACCCCAGCAATCCCTGGAAGCGGTGGCGGTAAAAGTCCGTCAGGCCGGGTTCAGCCCGTTGATCCTCGGCGACCTGGAAGGCGAAGCACGGGACGTGGCCAAGGTGCACGCCGGCATCGCCCGACAGATCGTCCAGCACGGCCAGCCGCTGGCGGCGCCGTGCGTGATCCTCTCCGGCGGCGAAACCACCGTGACCGTGCGCGGCAATGGCCGTGGCGGGCGCAATGCGGAATTCCTGTTGAGCCTCACCGACAGCCTCAAGGGCCTGCCCGGCGTGTACGCGCTGGCCGGTGACACCGACGGTATCGACGGCTCGGAAGACAACGCCGGCGCCATCATGACGCCGTGCAGTTATTCGCGCGCCGAAGCCCTCGGTCTGTCGGCCAGCGATGAGTTGGATAACAACAACGGCTACGGCTATTTCGCTGCCCTCGACGGCTTGATCATCACCGAGCCCACGCGCACCAACGTCAACGACTTCCGCGCCATCCTGATCCTTGAGACTGCCAAACATGACGCCTGACAAGAAGGTCAAAATCCTCGCCACCCTGGGCCCGGCCACCGACGGTATCGATGACATCCGCGAGCTGGTGGAGGCCGGGGTGAATATTTTCCGGCTCAATTTCAGCCACGGCGACCACGCCGACCATGCCCAGCGCTACCAATGGATTCGCCAGGTCGAGCGCCAGCTGAATTACCCACTGGGGATCCTCATGGACCTGCAAGGGCCGAAGCTGCGCGTCGGGCGTTTTGCCGAGGGCAAGGTGCAACTGGTGCGCGGCCAGGCGTTGCGCCTGGACCTGGACGAAACACCGGGGGACCAGCGCCGGGTCAACCTGCCCCACCCGGAAATCATCGCGGCGCTGGAACCCGGCATGGACCTGCTGCTGGACGATGGCAAGCTGCGCCTGCGGGTGATCACCAAACATGCCGATGCCATCGACACCACCGTGCTGAATGGCGGCGAATTGTCTGACCGCAAAGGCGTGAATGTCCCACAAGCCCTGTTGGAACTCAGCCCACTGACCGCCAAGGACCGGCGCGATTTGAGCTTCGGCCTGGAGTTGGGCGTGGACTGGGTGGCACTGTCGTTCGTGCAGCGCCCGGAAGACATTCGCGAGGCCCGCGAGTTGATCGGCGACAAGGCGTTCCTCATGGCCAAGATCGAGAAACCCTCGGCCGTGCAGCGCCTGCAGGAAATCGCCGAACTGAGCGATGCGATCATGGTGGCCAGAGGCGACCTGGGCGTGGAAGTACCGGCCGAGAGCGTGCCGCAGATCCAGAAGGACATCATCAGCACCTGCCGCCAACTGGGTAAACCGGTGGTGGTGGCGACGCAGATGCTGGAGTCGATGCGCTTCTCACCGGCGCCGACCCGTGCCGAAGTCACCGATGTCGCCAATGCCGTGGCCGAAGGCGCGGACGCGGTGATGCTGTCAGCGGAAACCGCCTCCGGCGAATACCCGCTGGAAGCCGTGCAGATGATGAGCAAGATCATCCGCCAGGTGGAAAACGGCCCGGATTACCAGGCGCAACTGGATGTCAGCCGACCGAAGGCGGATGCGACGGTATCGGACGCCATCAGCTGCGCGATCCGCCGTATCAGCAGCATTCTGCCGGTGGCGGTGCTGGTGAACTACAGCGAGTCGGGCAGCTCCAGCCTGCGCGCGGCGCGGGAACGGCCGGTCGCGCCGATCCTCAACCTTACGCCCAACCTGTCCACGGCGCGGCGGTTGAGCGTGGCGTGGGGCGTGCATTCGGTGGTCAACGATCGGCTGCGTCAGGTAGATGAGGTGTGCTCCACGGCGCTGGAGATTGCCCAGGCGCAGGGGATGGCGGAACGTGGGGATACATTGGTGATTACGGCGGGGGTGCCGTTTGGGCAGCCAGGGTCGACCAACTCGCTGCGCATCGAAACCTTGATCTAACACACCCCCTTGTAGGAGCCGGCTTGCCGGCGATAGCGGTCTCAAGATCGCCATCGCCGGCAAGCCGGCTCCTACAGATGCGTGTTTACCCATCCAATTGTATTGCCACCATGCACAACCACACCTGCCCCGACTGGGCCGAAGCCCTGCTCAACGGCTTCAGCCAGATCTTCCTGCAACGCCAGCCGCTGTGCGGCCTGCTGTGCCTGCTGGCGATCCTGATCGGCGCGCCGACCTTGCTCGGCGGCGCGCTGCTGGGTGGCGTGGCGGGATTGCTCACGGCCCAGCGCCGCGGTTATCCCAAGACTGAGCGCCAGGCCGGGCTGTATAGCTATAACGGCGTGTTGCTGGGCCTGTTGATCAGCCAGCACTTCGCCTGGTCAGCCTTGCTGCCGCCGTTGATCCTGGCATGCGCAGGTTTGAGCGCGATCCTGACGCGGCAATGGTTGAAACGTGCCACTCAACCCAATGATTTGCCGGCCTATACCGCACCTTTTGTCGGCCTGGGTTGGTTGCTGCTGGGCACGGTGCCGGAGAGTACCGTTGCCCTGAGCGAACCCGACACTCTGGCCACCCTCACCGCACCTTTTACCGGCCTCGCGCAAATCATGCTGTTGGATCAGCCGGTGTCGGGCGCGCTGATTGCGCTCGGCCTGTGGCTAGCCAACCGCCGCGCCGCCACCTGGGCCTTGATCGGCGCCAGTGTCGGCGTGCTGATTGCGCTGTGGCTCGACGAACCCGCCAGCGCCCTCCTCGGCCTGCACAGCTACAACCCGGCGCTGGCTGCCGTGGCGTTGAGCCAAGTACGTCGCCAGCCCTGGCTGCCGCTGTTGGGCATCCTGCTGGCGATCACTCTCACACCCGGCTTTGCCGCCCTGCACCTGCCTGCGTTGACCGCGCCGTTCATCCTCGCCTGCTGGCTGGTGCGTGCAGGCGCTCGAGTGCTGCGCAAACCCCGCATGGACAGCCCCTTCGAATCCCCCTAGGCTTGCTGGATATCAGTTTCAGGCGGGATTTATGGACAGCAACAACGACTGGCGCCAGCGGCTCTACGTCATGATTTTCCAGAGTGACACCACGGCCGGGCGGCGCTTTGACGGCATCCTGTTGCTGATCATCCTGGCCAGCCTGGTGATCGTGATGCTCGACAGCATCGACCAGATCCACCAGAACTATGCCGATGTGCTGGCCTACATCGAATGGGGCTTCACCCTCGTCTTCCTGATCGAATACGGGCTGCGGCTGTACTGTTCGCCCAAGCCGCTGCGCTACGCCTTCAGCTTTTATGGGCTGGTGGACTTGCTGGCCATCGTGCCCGGCATCCTCGCGTTGTATTACAGCGACGCGCAGTACCTGTTGATCATCCGCATCATCCGTATGCTGCGGATCTTCCGCGTGCTCAAGCTCAGCCCGTACCTCAAGCAGGCCAACTACCTGATGGCGGCGCTGCGCGGCAGCAAGCAGAAGATCGTGGTGTTCCTGGTCAGCGTGTGCACGCTGGTCACGGTGTTCGGCACCTTGATGTACGTGATCGAAGGCCCGGAGCACGGCTTTACCAGCATTCCGAAAGGTATCTACTGGGCCATCGTGACCCTGACCACCGTGGGCTTTGGCGATATCGTGCCGAAGACGCCGCTGGGCCAGGTGATTTCGTCTTTAGTGATGATCACCGGTTATTCGATCATTGCCGTGCCCACCGGGATTTTCACCGCCGAATTGGCCAGCGCCATGCGGGGTGAGCAACTGCAACATGATTGCCCGGTGTGCAAGAAGAACAGCCATGAACCGAATGCCGCCTTCTGCTCGCGTTGCGGGAGTAACCTTTTCCGTAAAGTGGAATAAGCAAAGTACGTTTTAATCTTTAAACGTCTATGCAGCGCCAGCTATAGTCGCTGGCAAATTGCCCTCACTTATCAAGCAACCTTCTCGAACAACAAGGAATGAGCAGTGAAAAAACTCGTTAGCGCCTCTCTCCTGGCCGCCGGCCTTGCCCTGGCGGGCGCCGTGCAGGCCGCCCCCGTCACACTGCTCAACGTCTCCTACGACGTGATGCGCGATTTCTACAAGGACTACAACGCCGCGTTCCAGAAGCACTGGGAAGCCGAGCACCCGAACGACAAGCTGACCCTGCAGATGTCCTTCGGTGGTTCCAGCAAACAAGCGCGCTCGGTGATCGACGGCCTGCCGGCTGACGTGATCACCATGAACATGGCCACCGACATCAACGCCCTGGTCGACAACGGCAAGCTGGTGCCGGACAACTGGGTCACCCGCCTGCCGAACAACAGCGCGCCGTTCACCTCCGCCACCGTTTTCATCGTGCGTAAAGGCAACCCGAAAGCGCTTAAAGACTGGCCGGATCTGTTGAAAGACGGCGTGCAGGTGATCGTGCCCAACCCGAAAACCTCGGGTAACGGCCGCTACACCTACCTGTCGGCCTGGGGTTATGTACTGAAGAACGGCGGTGACGAAAACAAGGCCAAGGCCTTTGTCGGCAAGCTGTTCAAGCAAGCACCAGTACTGGATACCGGCGGCCGTGCGGCGACCACCACCTTCATGACCAACCAGATCGGCGACGTGCTGGTGACCTTCGAGAACGAAGCGGAAATGATCGCCCGTGAATTCGGCCGCGATCAGTTCGAAGTGATCTACCCAAGCGTCTCCGCCGAAGCCGAGCCACCGGTATCGGTGGTCGACAAAGTGGTCGAGAAGAAAGGCACCCGCGTGGCCGCTGAAGACTACCTGAAGTACCTGTGGTCGCCGGAAGGCCAGGAAATTGCGGCCAACAACTACCTGCGTCCACGTGATCCGAAAGTGTTGGCCAAGTACACCGATCGCTTCCCGAAAGTCGACTTCCTGTCGGTAGAGAAGACCTTTGGTGACTGGCGCACGGTGCAGAAGACCCACTTCAATGATGGTGGGGTGTTTGACCAGATCTACTCCGGCCAATAACTGCACCACCCCTTGTAGGAGCCGGCTTGCCGGCGATTCAATCGTGAGGCTGGCGGTGCTGCCGCTGGCCTCATCGCCGGCAAGCCGGCTCCTACAATTTTTGCGTTACATCGGCGGTGTCACGCCATCCTTACCCGCCGAAATCGCTTGGGCAGTGATGGTCCCATCCGCCCCCTGCGCCGCAAACAACACCACCTTTACCCCCGCCTTGAGCAAACTGCGATCCCCCGGTTCCAGGTTGACGATCGGCACATCCTCCGGCACCACAATCTTCTGTTCGCCGCCTTTGTACTTCACGGTCAAGGTGCGCCCGTTGCTCACGACCAGGTCGCCGACGGTGCCGTTGGTCATGCTGCTGCCTTCTTTCAGATCGAACGCGCGATGCCCGTCGCCCGTGCCAGCCATGGCCGGAGGGAAGACGTGCACTTCCAGCGCGGTCAGGGTGCCATCGGCGTTGGGCATGGCGGCGGAGCCGATGTAGCTGCCCGGCTTGATCTCATCGATCTTGGCCAGGGTGACCGCGCGCACTTGAGTGCTTGGGGTCAGGTGCACGATGACGTCTTCGCCGCTGTTGACCTTGACGTGCATCGCATCGCCTTCCATCGCGGTAATGGCGCCGCGCACGCCCACGCGGGGCGCCTCGGCAGCCTGTGCCAGGCCTACGGCCATCGCGGCAGCCAGGGTGGAAGCCAGGAGCATCTTGTTCAACGTGATCTTCATGGGATTTCCTGTTTCGGCAGTTGTTTCTGAATGTATCATTACCCTTCGCGCAGAAAGTTAACGATTCACTCATCATTACCGGGCATGAGTGTTATCACTGCCAGCGGCCTACCCGGGCTACGGTGTTGTCTTTAGGCTCGCCCCACTTTCCTTCGCATTTATGAGAACACCATGAACGCTACGTCCCACGCTACAACCACCATGACCCGGAGCATGGTGATGCTGTTTGCGTTTTGCTGCGGCGCCATCGTTGCCAATATCTACTATGCACAACCAATCATCGAGCTGATCGCGCCGGATATCGGCCTCACGCCTGCGATGGCCAGCCTGATCGTCTCCTTGACGCAGATCGGTTACGCCCTGGGCCTGTTTTTCCTGGTGCCCCTGGGTGACCTGCTGGAAAACCGCAAGCTGATGATCGCCACCACCGTACTGGCCATCGCCAGTCTGTTGGGTGCGGCGTTTACCGAACAGCCGAATCTGTTCCTGTTGGTATCGCTGCTGATCGGCTTCAGTTCGGTGTCGGTGCAGATCCTGATCCCATTGGCCGCGCACCTGGCACCCGCCGAGTCCCGTGGCCGGGTGGTCGGTAGCATCATGGGTGGCCTGTTGCTCGGTATCCTGCTGGCACGCCCCGTGTCCAGCGTGGTGGCGGACCACTTCGGCTGGCGCGCGATGTTCATGGCGGCAGCGGCGTTGATGGCATTCATCAGCGTGGTGTTGCTGATCACCATCCCCAAGCGCCAGCCCGACCACAGTGCCACCTATGGCCAGTTGCTGCGCTCCCTCGGTACCTTGCTGCGTGAGCAACCAGTGTTGCGTCAACGGGCGTTCTATCAGGGTTGCATGTTCGCCACCTTCAGCCTGTTCTGGACCGCTGCCCCACTGGAACTGGCGCGCAACCACGGCCTGAGCCAAAGCGAGATCGCGCTGTTTGCCCTGGTCGGTGCGCTGGGCGCCATTGCCGCGCCCATCGCCGGTCGCCTGGCCGATGCCGGTCACACCCACCGCGCGTCGTTGCTGGCCATGCTGTTTGCGGCGCTGAGTTTCCTGCCGGCCTTCGTGCACCCGTTGTACAGCGTCATCGGCTTGGCGGTGACCGGCGTGGTCCTGGACTTCTGCGTACAGATGAATATGGTGCTGGGCCAGCGCGCCATCTACGCCCTCGACGCCAACAGCCGCAGCCGCCTGAACGCGCTGTACATGACCAGCATCTTCATCGGCGGTGCCTTCGGCTCGGCGATTGCCAGCAGCGTGTACGAGCACGGCGGCTGGCTGGGTGTGATGCTGGTGGGCAGCGCGTTCCCCTTGATCGCGCTGCTGCGGTTCCTGAGTGCTTCACGTCAGGCCACGGTTGCCACTGCTTGAGGGATGGGTTCAAGGCTGGGTTTTTTTCGCGGATGGCTGATCTGATGGCGGCGTCAGCGCGCTCATCAACTGTGAGAAAAACGCCAGCACCGAGATGGCGAACATTTGGATCAAACCCGCGACGCTGTCCTGCGCTTTATCTGGCAAGGGGGCGGGAGCCGGGGCTGGTGTCGGCGTCGGCGTCGGCGTCGGCGTCGGCGTCGGCGTCGGCGCCGGTGAAGGCGTCGGTGAAGGCTGGACCTCGGGCGCCTTCCCACCCCACAACACATCGGCGGGTTTGATCTCCCCCTTGCTTTTGAGCAACAGGGCCGCGTTGCCCGTCCCTTTGAGGTCAATCGCCAGGCTGGAATGGCCAGTGCTGGCATCGTGCTTGAGCATCGCCTCACCGGCTTTCCCGGTGAACCGATCAGTAAAGACCAGACCGCTCACACCGGCGTCCTTCAATGCGCCTGATACGTCGATCTTATCCGTACCACTGGTGAAATCCTCGATCATGTCCGGGTCGGCCGGCGTAGAATCGCTGGCCTTGTCGTAGACAAAGGTGTCCGCGCCGCCGCCGCCTCTCAGGGAGTCACCCTTCCCACCGCCCTTGATCCGATTTGCCGCCTCATTCCCCGATAGATTGTCTCGCCCAGAGCCGCCAATCGCGTTTTCAATCGTGCATCCCTTGGCGATGGACACATTGCCTTTCATCCCGCCCACATCAGAAAACGATTCGGCGTTCAAGTTGATGTTCTGGTCCTGGGAAAACCCGGAGAAATCCATGGTGTCTACACCACCGCCGTCCCAGACACAGAAAACAGGCTTGTCCGCAGCACTTTTGAGAGTCATCGCCTCCCGCTCGGTATTGGAATTGAAGCCATAGGTAGTGTCGGTGTTACGGGTCTGATGGTTAGCCCCATACAGGCGTTGCGCCGCCGCGATATCGTCCATCATCGGCGCGGAGGGGTTATGCCCCTTGAAGTCGTGCGCCTTCTGGTTTCTCTCCGAAAAATAACTCATGACCGTGCGCGCTTTTGTATCCTCGGCATAGTTCGCACCCGACTGGTAATTGGGGGCACCGCCGTTGTAGTGACCCGGATGATGCAGGCCGATGGCGTGACCAATCTCATGAATGGCCGTGACCGAAAAGTGGCTGCCCAACGCCGGTGACGCGCCCTCTCTCAGCGTGCCAATCGTGGCCGTCGTATTGGAAGTAGAACGATTGGGGGATGTGGCAACCCCCCGATCACCGCGTGGATTATTGCGGATGTTGAGCGTGCCGTCGGTCCCGCCTGCTTGCTCGCGGAAATTGATGTTGGCCACATCCTGCCAGGACTGCGTCGCCTGGCGGACGCGTCGCTGTTGCTGGGAGGTGAAACTGCTATCCACCGTGTAATTCACATCGACTTTCGAATCGCCATTACGGTCATGAAAACGCAGGTTTTCCCGCGAGAGCTGTTTAGCTGCCTGGTCCGTTGTGTAAGAAGGCTTGTTACCAAACCCTGCGCCAAACGGGCCGGGGTCCGATAACGGCAGATTGTTCAGAGGACTCATACTTCGCAGATCATAATTATTCATTGTGCATCGCCTTTGGTTTCAATAAAGAGAGCTGGCCAACTGATCGCTAGCCAGCAGTTCCATAGGGAAACTCGCACGCTGAAAAATCCGATACCACCGCAAAGTCAATACCAACCGAAACACCCTAAGCCCCTGAAACACGAGGCGATACACCCAAGAATTCCTTTGCAATTGAAACACTCGACAACACAAAAGCCCGTACAGCATCGAGTTGTTTTGGCAAGAGAAAAACAAAATCTAAAAAAGCACTGCTCACTCAAGTACGCGGTTTTCCCATTGACCGGGACACATCCCTTAAACGTTCCTCAGGACCGCACCAGCTTCTCCAGCGCAGCATCCGCCAGGAAGGAAGAGCGGCTCTTGACCTTGTGCTCACGCACATACCGGTCGATGCGCTGAATGACATAACCAGGCAAGGTCACGTTGACCTTTTCGGTCTTGCCCAGATAGGGCGAGATGTCCAACTCCAACATCCCCCAACCCATGCCGGCGTAGTCCTCGTGCGCGTGATGGGTGGCCACCGACGTCGGCATCGGAATCGGCCCGCCTTCTGCGGCAATCTCTTGCAGCATGATGTGCGCGATTTCCACTGCGGCGTTGTGGGCCTCTTCAAAACTGTCCCCGGCGGTGACCGCACCTGGGATATCGGGGATCTGGATACCGGTGGCGGTGAAGTCATCGCCCCATTCGATACAGATTGGGTATTGCATGAACGTTCTCCTTAAAACTGAAACAAGCCGGCGCGTTTCCTGATGCTTCTGACGGTGCCCAGCGGCAGGTCCTTCTTGGGGTGAGGCACAGGGATGGTGTACGGGCTATAGCGGTGGGTAAAAATATGATGACTGCCCGTGACCCGATCCAGCACCCAACCTGCCTCTTGCAGTTCCTTGATCAATAACCTGCTTTGCACCCGAGCCTCCTTGGCTTGGCCTGAATAAAAGTAACCCTAGAGTTATCTTTACTCAAGCACAAAATACGCGAGCCTGACTGACGGCTGTTTTACTGGATATTGAAAACCCACCCGCCCAACACTGGAAACGCATGACACATCCGGGTCACCGTCTTAGGCTTGAACCCCGCCAAGCCAGACAGGAACACCCGATGGACCGCCTCACCGCCATGGAAACCTTCGTCCACGTCGTCGAAACCGGCTCGTTCTCCGCTGCCGCCAAACGCCTGGGCATCGGCCAGCCCGCCGTGTCCAAGAGCATTGCGCAATTGGAAGCACGCCTGGCCGTGCGGCTGCTGATGCGCTCCACACGGGGCCTGACCCCCACCGAGGCGGGCCTGGTATACTTCGAACGGGCCAAGCGGGCTATCGATGAAGCCAACGCAGCCGACGATGCCGCCCGCGGTGCCGGTGCCGGATTGACGGGCAACCTGCGGGTCAGTGCCGGCGTGACGTTCTCCCGCATGCGGATCATTCCTAACCTGGGACCGTTCCTGGACCAACATCCAGGCCTGAACATCGACGTGTTGCTCGACGACCGACTCCTGAACCTGGTTGAAGACGGCATCGACGTCGCCCTGCGTATCGGCAACCTGAGTGATTCTGGCCTCACTGCTCGCCGGCTTGGCCAAAGTCCGTGCCGGGTGTTCGGTACACCGGCCTACTTCGAACGTTTCGGAGAGCCACAAAGCCCGGCGGATATCCTCAACCACCAGGCGGTGATCTACAGCCTCGGGGAAAGCCCGCTCTGGCCCTTCAAACAAGGCCTTCACGAACACACCATCGCCGCTCAAGGACGCTTGCGCGTCACCTCCTCCGAAGGCTTGCGCGCAGGTGTGCTCGCCCACCACGGCCTGGCGATGACGTCCGAATGGATGTTCTCGCCGGAATTGGCCAGGGGTGAGGTGAAGCCCGTATTGACCGATTGGGAGCTCCCTCCAAAGGACCTGTGGGCGGTATTGCCGACGGGGCGAATGCCGAGTGCCAAGGCCAAGGCATTTATCGAATACGTTGAGGGGTTATTGAGGAAGTAGCGTTCTGTGCAACCGTAGGCGTTCAGATAATCCGGCCGTCCCAGCCGACCGTGACATGCCGTGGCAATTCGCGCCGATGCTCCAGCAACCACCCATCCAACGTATGCCCTATATGGGTCAACACCCCCAGTTGCGCACCGGTTTGCTCAATGCTCTGCAGCGCCAGCGTCAGGTCATTGTGATTACGCGGCGCTTGCGGCTGCGGCGGCATGGAGCAATCCAGCACCAGCACGTCCAGCGGTTCGCGTTGCAGCCAGGCCAGGGTCGCCGGTGGCAGGCCGACCGTGTCGGTGAGGTAAGCGATGCGCCGCCCTTCGCCTTCCAGCAAGTAACCCAACGTCAGTTTGGAATGCTGCAACGGCAACGCTGTGACGCTCAACTCGCCAAACTGGCGTGTTTCAAACTCGGCAAAAGGCTGGCTGAAATCCAGGATGCCCGGATGCTTGTACAGGTCGGACAACCCCTCCGGATCCGCCGGCCCGTGCACCGGAATCACCAACCCCTGCCCCCAGCGCAGGTGCAGCAAACCCTGGGCATGATCGGCGTGGTAGTGGGTCTGGAAAATCCCGTTGAAGCTGCGCGGTGGGAAGCGTTCGGTGAGGTCGGGCAAACCGCTGTCGATCAGCCAGCGCTGGTCGCCGCATTCGATCAGCGCGCTGCATGGGCGGCGGCGCAGGCTTGCGTCGCTGCGCGCCAGACCGCACGCGGGGCATTCGCAGCCGTACACCGGGACTTGCCGCGCGTCACCGGTGCCGAGCAGCGTCAGGCGCATGCCGAGTGTCCGTGGTCGAGGCAGCACAGCAGGCGCTCGACCGTGTGCTCCAGCGGTCCGGAGTTGTCCAGCACGAACAATCCCGCGCCATTGCCAGCGATCAATTCGGCAGTGAACCGTGCATTGCGTGCCAGGCGCTCCTCGATGTCAGCCAGGGCCTCACGTCCACGTGCGATCAAGCGTTGGCGCAGCACTGCCTGATCCACCGTCAGCAGCAACGCCAGCGACGTCGGATAACGTGCACGGGTCTGTGCCAGGTGCGCGCGGGAGCCGTTGACCAGCACGTCGTCACCCGCCGCCAACCACTCGTCGATCGCCTTGGGAATGCCGTAGGACAAGCCATTCGCCTGCCAGCTGAGGGCAAAGGCGCCCTCGGCCTGCAGCGCGGCGAACTGTTCCGGGCTGACCCCTTGCGCGGCCTCGCCCACCGCTTCCGCCGAGCGGGTGATAACGCGGCGCACGATGCGGCAACCGCGCTCGGCCAGGCGTGGGCGTGCGGCATCCAGCAGGCTGTCCTTGCCCGAGCCGGAGGGCCCGATGAGATAGATCAACCTGCCTGCCATCAAAACACCCTCTTCGCTTGTCGCCATACTTGTTGCACCACCGGCAGCCCTTCGCGGCTGCGGGCCTGGACCAGGTCCGCGCGCAGGCCAATGGCGATTTCGCCGCGATCGCTCAGGCCCGCGGCTTTTGCCGGTGCCAGGCTGATCATCTTGACCGCCCGCGACAGGTCGCCGCCGTCCTGCTGGTCGGCCAGCACGAAGGCAGCCTGCAACAGACTGGCCGGGTAGTAATCGCTGGAAAGTATATCCAGCAATCCCTCGGCCGCCAGGCCGGCGGCGGCCACATTACCCGAGTGCGACCCGCCGCGCACCACGTTCGGCGCGCCCATCAACACTTTCATGTCCAGCGCCTGGCAGCCCTTCGCCGCTTCCAGGGTGGTAGGGAATTCGGCAATGGTCATGCCGTAGCGCGCCGACTCTTGTACATGGGCCAATGTCGCATCGTCGTGGCTGGCGACGGACAGGCCGCGCGCCAGGCAATGCTCGACGATGGCGGCGCGATAACGGTCGCTGTACGCCAGGGAATTGGCCTTTTGCAGCACGATGAACGCGTCCATGGTTTCGTCGTTCAGGTGGTACTTGCCCATGTAGTACTCACGGTACTTGGATTCGAGCACGAACTGGCGCTGGCCCGGCGAATGGTCCATCACCGACACCAGTTGCACCAGCGGGTTTTCCACCAGGTCGCGGAACACGCTGAGGGTGTCCGGGTGGCACAGCTCGCAGCGCAGGTGCAGGTGGTGCTCGGCGCGGGTCAACCCGGCGCCTTCCGCCTGGGCGATGGCATCGAGCATCGCCGGCAGCTTCTTCATGCGGTTGCCCTTGGGATTTACGTCGCCGATGGAGACGGCGTCGAACACCGTGGTGATGCCCGCCGCGATGATCTGCGCGTCGTGGCTGAGCACGGCCGAGGTCGACGGCCAGTCCACGCCGGGGCGCGGGGTCATGTGTTTTTCCAGATTGTCGGTGTGCAGCTCCACCAGGCCCGGCAACAGGAAATCACCGCCCAAGTCCTGGGCCTGGGGCAACTGGCTGCGCCCTTCAGCGAGGTCGACGATCTTGCCGTCGCGCAGCACCACCGAACCGAGGAACATGCGATCAGCCGTGACAATCTGGGCATTACTGAGGATCTGTTCAGCGGGCATGGGCGTATTCCTCTTGGGCAACAGGCGTGGGGGTCATGTCGAAATGGCGGTCGGCAACGGCTTCACGGGCGGCGCGATCGTGAAAGATGCCGATCAGCGCCGCGCCGGCGGCCTTGGCTTCGTTCATCAGCTCCAGCACCACCTGGCGGTTGTTGTCGTCCAGCGACGCGGTGGGTTCGTCCAGCAGCATCACCGGCCAGGCCACCATGAAGCCGCGGGCGATGTTGACGCGCTGTTGCTCGCCGCCGGAGAAGGTGCCGGGCGCCAGCTGCCACAGGCGTTGCGGGATGTTCAGGCGGGTCAGCAGGTGCTCGGCACGCGACTGCGCATTGGCCTTCGACCAGCCTCGGGCCAACGCCGGCTCCATCACCACATCCAGGCACGCCACGCGGGGGATCACCCGCAGGAATTGGCTGACGTAGCCGAGGGTTTGCTGGCGCACCTGCAAAATGTCACGCGGCTCGGCGCCGACCAGCTCCAGCCACTCGCCCGCATGCTGCACACGAATGCTGCCACCCGCCGGCAGATAGTTGCCGTAGAGGGTACGCAGCAAGGTGCTTTTACCGGCGCCGGACTGGCCGTGCAGCACCAGGCATTCACCGCCCTGCACACTGAACTCGACGCCGCGCAGCACGTTGAGCACCACGCCATGTTGCTGATGCAGGGTGAAGGTTTTCGAGAGGTCACGGACCTCGATCAAGGCATT
The DNA here is from genome assembly GCF_002269425.1 of Pseudomonas sp. NS1(2017). Taxonomy (NCBI): domain Bacteria; kingdom Pseudomonadati; phylum Pseudomonadota; class Gammaproteobacteria; order Pseudomonadales; family Pseudomonadaceae; genus Pseudomonas; species Pseudomonas sp. NS1(2017). Next base: position 3,347,908 of record NZ_CP022960.1, on the reverse strand, counting down.
TGTCATGGCTGCAATACCGAAGACACCAGCAGTTGAGAGTAAGGGTGCTGTGGATCGTCGAGGATCTGGTCGGTGAGCCCGGTTTCCACCACACGGGAGCGACGCATCACCATCAGGCGGTCGGCCAACAGGCGCGCGACGGCCAGGTCGTGGGTGACGATCACCACCGCCAGATCCAGCTCACGCACCAGCCCGCGCAGCAGGTCAAGCAGGCGCGCTTGCACCGACACGTCGAGGCCGCCGGTGGGTTCGTCCATGAACACAAGACGCGGGCTGGAGACGAGATTGCGGGCGATTTGCAGGCGCTGCTGCATGCCGCCGGAGAAGGTGCGCGGCAGGTCATCGATGCGTTGCGGGTCGATTTCCACCTGGCCCAACCAATCGAGACCGGCACCGCGCAGTTGCGCGTAATTGCGCACGCCCTGGGCCATCAGGCGCTCGCCAATGTTGGCGCCGGCTGACACGCCCATGCGTAAACCGTCGCGGGGGTTCTGCTCGACGAAGCCCCACTCGGTACGCAGCAAGGTGCGGCGTTCAGCTTCGCTGGCGCAGTACAAATCCAGCCATTCGCCGTCCTTGCTGCGGTAGCCGATGCTCCCCGCTTGCGGCGGCAGGCGCCCGCTCAACAGCGAGAGCAAGGTGGACTTGCCCGAGCCGGACTCACCGACGATGCCCAGCACTTCACCGGGGTACAAATCGAAGCTCACACCCTGGCAGCCCTTTTCCGGGCCGTACAACAGGGAGAGGTCACGCACTTGCAATAACGGCTGGCTCACTGGTTGTTCTCCTTGACGCGTTGCGCGCAGTACCAGGTGTCGGAACACACAAAACGCTGGGTTCCCGCGTCGTCGAGAATCAGCTCATCGAGGAACGAATCGTGGCTGCCGCAAATGGCGCAGTTGTGCTGCCACTTCTGCACTTCGAACGGGTGGTCTTCAAAGTCGAGACTGGTGACCTGGGTGTAGGGCGGCACCGCGTACAAGCGCTTTTCGCGACCGGCGCCGAACAGCATCAGCGCCGGGCTCATGTCGAGTTTCGGGTTGTCGAATTTGGGGATTGGCGATGGGTCCATCACGTAGCGCTCGTCGACCATCACCGGGTAGGCGTAGCTGGTGGCGATATGGCCGAAGGTGGCGATGTCTTCGTAGAGCTTCACGTGCATCACCCCGTAATCATTCAGGGCGTGCATGGTGCGGGTCTCGGTTTCCGACGGTTCGATGAAGCGCAGCGGTTCGGGGATCGGCACCTGGTAGACCATGATCTGATCGGCCTGCAAGGGTGTTTCCGGGATGCGGTGGCGGGTCTGGATCACCGTGGCGTCGGGCGTGGCTTCGGTGGTGGCGACGCCTGCGGTGCGCGCAAAAAAGCGGCGGATCGACACGGCGTTGGTAGTGTCATCCGCGCCTTGGTCGATGACTTTGAGCACATCGTCCGCGCCGAGGATCGCGGCGGTCAATTGCATGCCGCCGGTGCCCCAGCCGTAAGGCAACGGCATTTCGCGGCCACCGAACGGCACTTGGTAACCGGGGATCGCCACGGCCTTGAGCAAGGCGCGGCGGATCATGCGCTTGGTCTGTTCGTCGAGGTAGGCGAAGTTGTAGGCAGCGTCATTCATGGCTCGGGCCCTCGGCCGGTTGGCGCAGTTTGCGGATCAGTTCCAGTTCGGACTGGAAGTCCACGTAGTGCGGTAATTTGAGGTGCGACACAAAACCGGCCGCCTCGACGTTGTCGCAGTGGGCCAGTACGAACTCTTCACGCTGGGCCGGCGAGACGATCTCTTCGTTGTATTCCCCGGCGCGCAGCGAGCGGTCGACCAATGCCATGCCCATGGCCTTGCGCTCGGCATGTCCAAAGGCCAGGCCATACCCGCGCGTGAACTGCGCCAATTCGGTAGCCGAGCCGACGAACTGATTGACCATCTCGCACTCGGTGACTTCGATGCTGCCCAGGCAGATGGGAAAACCCAGTTCTTCCGGGTCTATCCACACCTCGACGTCGCCGATGCGAATCTCGCCGGCAAACGGGTGGTTGCGGCCGTAGCCACGCTGGGTCGAGTAGCCCAGCGCCAACAAAAAGCCTTCATCGCCACGGGCCAGGGCTTGCAAGCGCTCGGCGCGGCTGGCCGGGTATTCCAGCGGGTCGCGGGTGATATCGGCGACGCTGGCGTTGTCGTCGGTTTCGGTCTTGATCAGGCCTTCTTTGGCGAGCAGGCCGAGCACCCGTGGGCAGGCTTGGATGCGCGCGTCGGGCGTGGTTTGCGGGCCGGGGTATTCACCTTCGGCCAGCAACGAGAAATCCAGCAGGCGGTGGGTGTAATCGAAAGTCGGGCCGAGCAACTGGCCGCCGGGCACGTCCTTGAACGTGGCCGACAAGCGCCGACTCAGCGACATTTGCGCAGTGTCAATCGGCAGGCTCGGGCTGAAGCGCGGCAGCGTGGTGCGGTAGGCGCGCAGCAGGAAGATCGCTTCCACCAGGTCCCCCGCCGCTTGCTTGATCGCCAGCGCGGCGAGCTCTTCGTCGAACAGCGAGCCTTCGGTCATCACCCGCGCCACGGCCAGGGGCAGTTGCTCGCGGATTTGCTTCACGCTCAGTTCGGGAATCGCGGTATCGCCCCGGCGCTTTTTCGCCAGCAGGCGGTGGGCATTGTCGATGGCCTGTTCGCCACCTTTGACGGCTACGTACATCAGGCGTGCTCCTCTGCGACACGGCTGCTGCGCGGCAGGCCGATCAGGTGATGGCCGGCGGCAAACAGCACGTCCAGGCCACGGGGGAAAGCTTCGCGGCGCTGACGTTCCTGCCAGAAGGCTTGTGGCACCGGCAGGTGCACCTGGCGCTGGGCCTTGATACCCGGGCCGCGCCAGCGCAGGCCGCGACCGGACTCCAGGTCGGTAAGCTGCACGAGCAAGGTGCAGGACTGGTCGGGATAGCGATCATTGCCGTGGTCAAAACCACTGAGGTCGAGCAGGTCTTGCTCGCCCAGCAAGGCGAACACCGCGTCTTCACGGTTCGCCGTCAACGGGCAACCGCAGTGGAACGCCAGGTTGGCGCGGATCAGCGGCGTGTCGAAGCTCGGTGCAAGCCACAGCGGCGTGTCCCCATCCAGCATCGCCAGGCACAGGGCATAGGTGGCGGGCGCCAGGCCATCGAGGCGCGGTGCGGACGGCAGGTGCTGGATCAAACCGGGTTCGGCCAAGGCTTTGAGGGCCGCACGAAAACCGCGCTGGGCGTCCAGGACCGGGTCGACAAACGCCGGTTGCAACAGTTGCGCATTCATCAGTTTTCTCCTCGCACGAGGGTGAAGAACTCGACCTTGGTGGCGGCGGTATCAGCTTCTTTTTGTGCACGGCGGGCGGCCTGGGCATTGGCCAGCGCAGTGATCAGATCGCTGAGCCAAAGACTTGGCTGCGCGCCTTGCAAATGGGCATCGGCCAGGGCCGCCAATTCGGCGTGGGCCTTGTCGCGACCGGCCAGGTAGCTGTAGCCGGTGCGGCCATCGGCCAGGCGCACCACGCAGCGGGTCACGCTCATTTCGCCGACGTTGAACGGTGCGCCATTACCGCCCATGCGGCCGCGCACCAGCGTCATGCCGATTTCCGGGGCGCGGATCAGCTGGTATTCCGCGTCTTTCAACGCGGCTTCGTGAGGTTGCAGTTCACTGAGTTGGGCGCGGGCGAGCACACCAATCCAATGCTGACGCGGGGACAGATTCATCAGGGTCTCCATCAGGTCACCACTTGGTACTGGAAGCGATCCGAACGGCTGGTGGACTGCGCCAGCTCCACCGGGCGGCCGTCGCGATCGCGGGAAAGGGTAAATACGGTGAGGGCCGGCAAGTGCCGAGGCATCATCAGCAGCGCGGCTTCATCACGGTTGGGCAAGCGCGCACCGATCAGGCTTTGGGTGCGCGTCAGCGGCAGGTCGCGTTCGCGCAGGTACTGGCGCAGCGAACCACCGGTGTAGTCAGCCAGCAACGGCGCACGGCTGGCGCAGTAGCGATGGCGGATCAGGCTGACGGGCTGGTGGTCGAGCTTGCGCAGGGTCTGCAGCTCGATCATCGGCGCCATTTCGGCAATGCCCAGGTGCTGCGCTTCATCCCGACTGGCGTAGCAGTAGCGGCGCTTGAGCAGCACCGCCTCGACGCCCACGCCCTGGGCCGACAGTGACTGGCTGTAGGAGGTTTCGGCGCCCATCGGGTAGATCAAGGGGCGATCAAGTACCTGGGTGCCCTTGCCCTGGCGGCGCAACAGGCTGCCTTCGAATACCAGCTCGTCGATGGCACGGCGCAAGGTGTGGCGGTTGACGCCAAAACGCTCGGCCATGTGCACCTCGCCGGGCAGGAAGTCGCCGGCGCTGTAGCTGCTCAATTCACGGCGCAGGATATCCGCGAGTTCGCGGTACACCGGCTCATCTTGTCTAGACAACTGCATGCTTAAAAAAAGCGCCGCGCGGGCACCCCTCCGACGTCAGATGAACTGCTTGCGCAGGCGTTGGGACAACACGTCGATCAAACTCACCACCACGATGATCACCAGCAGCACCGCGCAGGTTTGTACAAACTGGAAGGCGCGGATGTTTTCCCAAAGGATCACGCCGATCCCGCCCGCCCCGACCATGCCGACCACCGTGGCCGAGCGCACGTTGGCTTCGAAGCGGTACAGCGCGTAACTCACCCACAGCGGCATCACCTGGGGGATCACGCCGTAGATCACTTCTTGCAAGGCACTGGCGCCGGTGGCACGTACGCCTTCCACCGGGCCTGGGTCGATGGCTTCGACGGCTTCGGCAAACAGCTTGGCGAGGACGCCGGTGGTGCTGATCCACAGGGCCAAAACGCCGGCAAAAGGACCGAGGCCGACGGCGACCACGAACAGCATGGCGAACACCATTTCATTGATGGAACGAAAGGCGTCCATCACCCGACGCAGCGGCTGGTGAATCCACCACGGGGTGATGTTGTCGGCACACAGGATGCCCAGCGGCACCGAGCAGACAATCGCCAACACCGTGCCCCAGAGCGCGATTTGCACGGTGACGATCATCTCCTTGAGGTAGGAGCGCCATTCGTGGAAGTCCGGCGGGAAGAAGTCGGCGGCGAAGGTCGCCATGTTTCCGGAGTCGCGGTACAGCGCCAGCGGGTTCATCTCAGCGCCGTGCCAGGCCCAGGCCAGCAGGACCAGGAACAGGCCCCAGCCGAGGTATTGCGGCCAGGTGCGTTTGCCGACGGCTTCAGCGTGCAAGGTTGTCATGGGTCACTCTCAGTCGCTTTCTGTAGGAGCGAGCTTGCTCGCGAAGATCGCCAACGATGACGCGGGGCGCCTGGAGAACCGTGGCGTCCTCGAGTTTTTCGCGAGCAAGCTCGCTCCTACAGTGATAGGTGGCGGCCGGTTAGCCGTTGGAGGCGGTTTTTTTGTCGAGTTCAGAGATGCGCTGTTGCAGCTTGGCCAGATCAGCATCGATGTCGGCGAGCTTCTTGGCCTTGTCAGCCGCTTCCAGCTTGTTGTCGGCGCTGATGGTGGTGCGCTGCTTGAACAGCTCCAGCTGGCGGATCGGCAACAGTTGGTCGTCGCTGGAGGCGAGGAACTTGCCCAGTTGCATGTTCTTCAGCACTGCCTTCTCTTCATCGGTGTCACCGTAGTGAGCGAAAAAGTCGCGGATCTTGGTTTTCTCGCTGTCGCTCAAGGCCTTGCTCCACACCATCGGGTCAGCCGGGATCAGCGGCGATTTCCAGATCACCTTGAGCATGGCGGCCTTGTCCGGCTGGGTGACTTCCAGGCGTTCCCAGCTTTCGGTGTTGAAGGTGGCGACGTCCAACTGCCCTTTGGCGACGCTCAAGGCGTTCACTTCATGGCTGGAGTTAAGCGTGCGTTTGAACGCGGTGGCGGCATCCACATTGTTCTTGGCAAACACGTAGTAGCCCGGTACCAGGTAGCCCGAGGTGGAGTTCGGGTCACCGTTGCCGAAGGTCAGGTTCTTGGCATTCTTGAGCATGTCTTCGACGTTGTTGATCGGGCTGTCCTTGCGCACGATCAGCACGCTCCAGTAACCGGCGGCGCCGTTGGCGGCGGCGGTCTGGGCGAAGATCTCGCCGTTGGAACGGTCCACCGCTTCCATCGCGGCCTTGTTGCCGAGCCAGGCCACGTCGACCTTGTTGAAGCGCATGCCCTGGATCAGGCCGGCGTAGTCGGAGGCGAAGGTGGCGTTGATGGTCAGGCCGGTCTTCTTGTGCATGTCATCCAGGAACGGCTGCCAGATGCTCTTGAGGTTCTGCGAAGACTCGGTGGACATGATGCCGAAGTTGATCGCTTTGTCGGCGGCATGGGCATTGCCCAAGGCCACACTGGCCAGCAACACCGCAGACAGAAAAACATGACCGATACGGTTCAACATGGAAAGGATTCCTGTGGGTCGTGAGTAGGGTTTCAAGCGCGCGCCAGGGCCAGCCGAGGGGTGACGGTGGTGTGGCGGGACTGGTCGGAAAACATCAGGCTGGTGTCGACGTCGGCACCGTACAAATCATTGAGGAAGTGGCTGCTCATCTCGCTGCCCTGGCCGTCGAAATGAATGCGGCCACCTTTAAGGGCCACGGCACGCGGGCAATAACGCATGGCGTAATCGACTTGATGCAGGGTCACCACCACGGTCTTGCCGTCGCGGCGATTGATGTCGGCGAGGATCTCCATGACCTTGCGTGCCGACTCCGGGTCCAGCGAAGCGATAGGTTCGTCGGCCAGAATCACCTCGGCGCGCTGGGTCAATGCACGGGCAATCGCCACGCGCTGCTGCTGGCCGCCGGACAAGGTCGAGGCCCTTTGCGCGGCCAGGTCGGCCAGGCCAACGCGTGCCAGGGACTCCATGGCGAAGGCTTTCTCTTCAGCATTGAACAAGCCCAGGTTGCCGCGCCAGCGCGGCATGCGGCCCAGGCAACCGAGCAGCACGTTGTCGAGCACGCTCAGGCGATTGACCAGGTTGAATTGCTGGAAGATGTAGCCGATGTCTGCGCGCAGCCGCCGCACCTTGCCATTCAAGCGCCCACTGGCCTGCACTTCCCGGCCCAGCACCTTGACGCTGCCGCCATTGCTCTTGTCGCAACAGGCCAGGCCCGCCAAGTGGCGCAACAAAGTGGACTTGCCGGAACCGGAAGCGCCAATCAGCGCGACCATCTCACCTGGGGCAATGGTGAGTTCGAGGTCGACCAACGCGGATTTCTTCGCAAAGGTCTTGTTCAAGTGATCGACATGGATAGCGTGATTCATGGGCTTCTCTGTCTTGTTTGAACAGCCAGGGGATGGCTGCGGTTGAGTTCAAACGACAGTAGGCGCGGGAGGTGTCAGCCCTATGACTTGCGCATGACTGGAGGGGGACGGTTGGATGAAGGTTTTGTGAAAGGTTGGAAGTGGTCGAATGATCGTTCCCACGGTGGATGAAGCGCTGAATCAGGCGTGTCCGGTGGACTGACAGCCTACGCGATCCCCTGTAGGAGCTGGCTTGCCAGCGATGGTCGTTAACGATGACGTGGGCATTCAGGATGGGCGTGGCGCCTGGGCGTTTTTCGCTGGCAAGCCAGCTCCTACAGGGGGGATGCTATAAATAGGCATGAAAAAGGCGACCCGAAGGTCGCCTTTTGTCATTGTGCGTATTGCTTGCTCAGTCCCGGCGGCACGCCTTGCACGTCGGTCTCTTCCCACGGCCCGTTCGGGCTGATCGAGCGGCTCCAGCCGTTGCTCCAGCGGTAATACGTGCGCTGGCGGTAGAAGGTGTCGGGCTGTTCGTCCAGCACATACACCTGCATCTTGCCGTCCCAGTGGCTCACAGCGCCCGGTGGTGGGGCGAAGGTCGCGGATTTGGTGGGGACCGGTTTCGGTGCTGGAGTCACCGGGCCCGAGGGCTTGGTGCTCGGCTGGGTCGACGGGCCTGACGGTGGGATGGTCGGGCCGGTAGGCGCGGGAGGTGGGCGGTGGACCGCACAAGCGCTCAAGCCCAATACCAGGCTAAGCAGGGTGATGCGTGCAAATGCGGTCATAGGCGTTTCCTCGATTTACTTGTCCGGACTGTCGATGGTCAGCTGCTGCAGGGCAGTCGTGGTGCTGGCCAAGGGTTGGCTGCGGCCGATCCACTCGCCAGCTGTCGGAACACCAGCCCGGGATATGCGCGCAACCAGTTGGACTTCGGGGAAGTTCGACAGTTTCAACTGCGGCATCATTGCGTCAGCATCGCCCAGTTCGACGGTGATCGGCAGTTCGGCGACGGTGACGCGTTTGGCGGCCAATGGCGCCGGTGGGCCGGAGACCGCACGGGCAAAGATGAACACGCTGTCAGTCGGCAGGGCTTTGGCCTTCACGTCGGCGCTCAGATCCACCCGAACTTTCATCGCGGCTTTTTGAGGGGCGACGGTGCCGCCGCTTTCTTTCAGCTTCTCAGCAGCGCGATCAATACCACCTTGCAGCGCTGCGCGGGAGTTGTCTTCCGGTGGCAGTTGCGCCAACAGCCGGTTCCAGTAGTCAATCGCCTCCTGATAACGCTGGCCTTCAAACGCCGCGATACCGAGCAGACCCAGGCTGGTGACTTCCTTCGGATCCAGCTTCAAGGCCTCATCGGTCAGCGCCTGAACCTTGGGCGACCACTGCTTGTTGTCGGCAAAGTACTGCGCCTGGGCCCACTGGCCGAGCAGTTCCGGCTGGCGCCCGGCCAGGGCCACGGTGCGTTCGAAGACCTTGGCCGCATCAGCGGAACGGTCCTGGGCCATGTAAGCACGGCCGAGGAAGTACAGGCCTTCCGCCGAGTCCGGCTGGGCGGCGGCGGCGCGTTCCAGGCGCTGGGTCATGTCTTCCATGGACACCGGCGGCTGAGAGAATTCGCGGGTCAGTTCAACCTTGTCGCTGGCCCCGTAATGCAGGTACAGCGCAACGCCGAGGACAGGCACCAAAAACGCCGCCAAAAATGGCAATGGCTTGCCCAGGCGTGATTCGCGCGGTTTTTCCACGCCTTCGGTGTCGGCCAGTAATTCGCGGGCGGCTTCGGCGCGGCCGGTGTCGAGTTGAGCGGCATTGAGCACGCCTTCATCCTGCTGCACTTGCAGCTCGGCCACACGTTCCTGGTAGAGCGCCACGTTCAGCGCGGTGCGGTCCTCTTCACGCTGGGCGCGGCGGCCACGCAGTACAGGGATCAACAGGAAACTCAGGGCAATCAGAAGCAGCAAGCCGGCTGCGAGCCAGAAATCAATCATCAGTCTTGGTGTCCAGCAATTGGTCGAGGCGTTTACGCTCATCAGGGGACAGCGCGTCGGAACCGTCAGTCGGCGCGGCGCGACGGCGGCGCACGATCACGGCCATGACGACGACGCCGGCCAGCAACAGCCCGGCAGGGCCGAACCAGAGCAGCGCGGTCTTGCCGGTGAGGGCCGGTTTGTAGCGCACGAAATCACCGTAGCGGTCGACCATGAAGTCGATGATCTGCTGGTTGTCCTTGCCCTCCCCCAGCATGCGGAAAATCTCTTTGCGCAGGTCGGCGGCGATGGGTGCGTTGGAGTCGGCGATGTCCTGGTTCTGACACTTGGGGCAGCGCAGTTCCTTGGTGAGTTCGCGGAAACGCTCGCGGTCACCGTCCTTGGCGAATTCGTAGGTGTCGATGGCGGCATGGGCGACGCCGACCAGTCCAAGCGCCAACACCGCAGCGGCTAACAGACGCTTCATGGCTTGGCCTCATCGACCAACGCCTGGTACTTGGCGGCCAGTTGCTCGCGCCAGACCACTTCGTCGATCACGCCGACGTACTTGTCGCGGATCACGCCCTTGGCGTCGATGAAGAAGGTTTCCGGGGCGCCGTACACACCGAGGTTCAGGCCGAGGTTGCCGTCTTCATCGCGGATATCCAGCTGGTACGGGTTGTGGAACTCGGCCAGCCACTTCAAGGCCGCCGCATTGTCGTCCTTGTAGTTGATGCCGTAGATCACCACGCCCTTCTCGGCCAGTTTGTTCAGCACCGGGTGTTCGACGCGGCAGGAGATGCACCAGGTGCCCCACACGTTGACCAGCGCCGGTTTGCCCAGCAGGTCGGCCTGGGTCAGGGTTTTGTCGCCCTGCACGGTCGGCAGCGAAAACGCCGGGAACGGCTTGCCGATCATCGCCGAAGGCAGCTCGGCCGGGTCCAGATACAACCCGCGATACAAGAACACCGCGACCACCAGAAACATCGCCAGCGGCACAACCATCAACCAACGCTTCATGCCGCCGCCCCTTGCAGGCCCAGTGCTTCACGCACCCGGCTCTTGACCTTGACCCGATAACGCCGGTCCAGCGCGGCCAGCAAACCACCGAAACCGGTGAGCAAGCCGCCGAACCAGATCCAGCGTACAAACGGTTTGACGTGCACGCGCACGGCCCAGGCGCCGTCGCCCAAGGGTTCGCCCAGTGCCACATACAGGTCGCGAGTGAAACCGGCGTCGATGCCGGCTTCGGTCATCATCGAACTCTGCACGGTGTACAGGCGTTTTTCCGGGTGCAGCACAGCGATTTCCTTGCCGTTGCGGACGACACGAACGGTGCCTTTGTCCGACGTGAAATTCGGCCCTTCGAAGTGCTTGGCACCCTCGAAGATGAAGTGGTAACCGGCCAGGTCCATGGACTCACCCGGCGCCAGGCGCAGGTCGCGCTCGGCGCTGTTCTGGCTGGAGAGCACCACGCCAAGGGCGCATACGGCGATGCCGATGTGGGCGATCTGCATGCCCCAATAGCTGCGGGTCAGGCTGGGCAGGCCTTTGAGCAGGCCTTTGTGGCGAGTCTTGTCGACGATATCGCGCACGCCGGCCAGCAATACCCAGGCGGCGAGCAGGAAGGTCGCGAGTACGGCCCAGTTGAAGTCGCCATAGGCAAACCCGGCGATCACCGCCAAGGCCACGCTGCCGAGCAGCACCGGCATCAGCATGCCCACCAGCCATTTCACCGGGGTGTCTTTCCAGCGCACCAGCACGCCAACGGCCATCACCACCATCAACAGCCCCATCAACGGGATAAACAACGCGTTGAAATACGGCGGCCCCACAGACAGCTTGGCGCCGCTCAGGGCATCCAGCACTAATGGATACAGGGTGCCGAGCAGAATCATCGACGCTGCCACCACCAGCACCAAGTTATTGCCCAACAACAATGTTTCCCGCGACCACAGATTGAAACCGACTTGGCTCTTGACTACTGGCGCGCGCAACGCAAACAGCGTCAGGGAGCCGCCGACCACAAACAGCAGGAAGATCAGGATGAACACGCCGCGTTCCGGGTCGGAGGCAAATGCGTGCACCGACGTCAGCACGCCCGAACGCACCAGGAAAGTGCCAAGCAGGCTGAGGGAAAATGCCGCGATGGCCAGCAACACGGTCCAGCTTTTGAACACGCCGCGTTTTTCGGTGACGGCCAGCGAGTGAATCAGCGCCGTGCCCACTAGCCATGGCATGAAGGAGGCGTTTTCCACCGGGTCCCAGAACCACCAGCCGCCCCAGCCGAGTTCGTAATACGCCCACCAAGAGCCCAAGGTGATACCAATCCCCAGGAAAGCCCAGGCCACGATGGTCCACGGCCGCGACCAGCGCGCCCAGGCCGCATCGAGACGCCCACCGAGCAGCGCGGCGATGGCGAAGGCGAAGGCCACCGAGAAACCCACGTAACCCATGTAGAGCATCGGCGGGTGCACGATCAGGCCGATGTCTTGCAGCAGCGGGTTGAGGTCATGCCCGTTTGTAGGAATCTGCGGCAGGATGCGGCTGAACGGGTTGGAGGTCATGATCAAAAACAGCAGGAAGCCGATGCTGATCATGCCCATCACCGCCAGCACCCGGGCCAGCATCACTTGCGGCAGTTGGCGCGAGAACACCGACACGGCGAAGGTCCAGCCGCCAAGGATCAAGGCCCACAACAGCAACGACCCTTCGTGGGCGCCCCACACGGCGCTGAACTTGTAGTACCAAGGCAAGGCCGTGTTGGAGTTGTTGGCGACGTAGGCGACGGAAAAGTCGTCGGTCATGAAGGCGTAGGTCAGGCAACCAAAGGCGAACAGCAGAAAAGCAAACTGGCCCCAGGCTGCCGGCTGCGCCAGGCTCATCCACAGGCGATCACCGCGCCAGGCACCGAGCAACGGCACCACGGCCTGGACGACGGCAAAACATAGGGCGAGGATCATCGCCAACTGGCCGAGTTCGGGAATAAACAGAGCGGCGTTCATGACTCAACCCTCCTTGGCGGGGGTGGGGGCGGACTGGCCGCTGTCTTTGAGGGCTTTGGTCACCTCAGGCGGCATGTATTTTTCATCGTGCTTGGCCAGCACTTCATCGGCCACCACCACGCCGTCGGCGTTGAGCTTGCCCAGGGCGACGATGCCCTGGCCTTCGCGGAACAGGTCCGGGAGGATGCCGCGGTAAGTGATGGTCACGGCTTTGTTGAAGTCGGTGACCACGAAGGTCACGTCGAGGGAATCACCGGAACGCTTCAGCGAGCCCTGCTCTACCATGCCGCCGGCGCGAATCCGCGTATCCACAGGGGCTTCGCCATTGGCAATCTGGGTCGGGGTGTAGAACAGGTTGATGTTCTGCTGCAGGGCACTCAAGGCCAGGGCCACGGCAATGCCGACGCCGGCCAGGATGGCAAGGATGATCAACAGACGCTTTCTACGCAGCGGATTCACTTTTCGGTCTCCCGGCGCAGACGACGCGCCTCTTGTTGCAGGTAACGCTTGCGGGCCAGGATCGGCGCCGCGACGTTGAGGGCCAGCACCGCCAGGCAGATGCCATAGGCCGTCCAGACATACAGGCCGTGATGGCCCATGGCGAGAAACTCGCTGAAAGAAGCAAAACTCATGCGCGCGCTCCCAGGCTGTTTTGCACTTCGGCCTTGACCCAGCTGGCGCGCGATTCACGTTTGAGCACTTCAAGGCGCATGCGCATCAGCAGCACGGCGCCGAAGAAACAGTAGAAGCCCAGCACCATCAGCAGCAACGGCGCCCACATTTCCACGGGCATTGCCGGTTTTTCGGTGAGGGTGAAGGTGGCGCCCTGGTGCAGGGTGTTCCACCACTCCACCGAATATTTGATGATCGGGATGTTGATCACGCCAACAATCGCCAGCACCGCACAGGCCTTGGCGGCACTGTCACGATTACTGATCGCGTTGCCCAGGGCAATCAGACCGAAGTACAGGAACAGCAGGATCAACATGGAGGTTAATCGCGCATCCCACACCCACCACGAACCCCAGGTGGGCTTGCCCCAGATCGCACCGGTGACCAGCGCGACGGCGGTCATCCAGGCGCCGATAGGCGCGGCGCATTGCAGGGCCACGTCCGCGAGCTTCATCTTCCACACCAGGCCGACGATGCCGCACACCGCAAGCATCACGTAGCAGGACTGGGCCAGCATCGCGGCGGGAACGTGGATATAGATGATGCGAAAGCTGTTGCCTTGCTGGTAGTCCGGCGGCGCGAAGGCCAGGCCCCAGACCAGGCCGATGCCGATCAGCAATACGGCAGCGATGCTCAACCACGGCAGCAGCTTGCCGCTGATGCCATAGAACCATTTGGGCGAGCCGAGCTTGTGAAACCAGGTCCAGTTCATTGCTGTTTCCATCACGGTAGCTTTTCGTCGTTGCGAAAAGCTTAGGGTCTTTACTGGTTAAGACAACGCTTAACCAGACCTCATTATTCGCCGACGCTGATCTTCAGGCCGGCCGCTATAGCAAAGGGTGTCAGGGTTACCGCCAGGGCGGTCAGGCTACCAAGCCACAGGAGGTAACCGGTCGCCGGCATGCCCATGAGCGCGGCCTGCAAAGCACCGCTGCCCAGGATCAACACCGGGATGTACAAAGGCAGAATCAACAGGGCCAGCAACAGGCCGCCCCGCTTCAAACCCACGGTCAACGCTGCGCCCACCGCCCCCAACAGGCTGAGCACCGGCGTACCGAGCAACAAGGACAGGAGCAACACCGGCAGGCATTCGACGGGCAAGCCCAGCATCATCGCCAGCAGCGGCGAGAGCAAGACTAGCGCCAAGCCGGAAAAAGCCCAGTGTGCCAGTACCTTGGCCAGTACCAGAAGTGGCAGGGGGTGCGACGAAAGGACCCACTGTTCCAGGGAACCGTCTTCGAAATCACTGCGAAACAGCCCGTCCAGCGAGAGCAGGACCGATAAAAGCGCCGCCACCCACACCAGTCCTGGGGACAAGGTTTGCAACAGTTTAGTCTCGGGGCCGACGGCCAACGGGAACAACGCGATGACAATCGCGAAGAACACCAGCGGGTTGGCCAGTTCCGCCGGGCGACGGCAGAGCAAGCGCGCTTCCCGGGCGACCAACAGGGCGAATACGCTCATGCCGACCACCGCCCCAGGTCAAGATCACGGTAGCCGGCGGGCATGCGCGTCAGGGTGTGGTGGGTCGTGAGGATGACCAGACCGCCCCGCTCGCAATGTTGGGCCAGGTGTTCTTCCAACTGGGCGACGCCTTGTTTGTCGAGGGCGGTGAAGGGCTCGTCGAGAATCCACAGCGGCGGGCCCGGCAGATACAAACGCGCCAGGGCCACGCGGCGCTGCTGGCCGGCGGACAGGGTGTGGCAGGGAACATCCTCGAAACCCTTGAGGCCGACGGCGGCCAGGGCCTGCCAAATGGCATCGCGGGACGCGGGATGATGCAGGGCACTGAGCCAGCTAAGGTTTTCTTCGGCGGTGAGCACGTCCTTGATGCCGGCGGCGTGGCCGATCCAGATCAGGTTGCGCGCAAGTTCTGTGCGTTGTTCGTGGAGCGCCTTGCCATTGAGCCGAACTTCGCCTGCGGTTGGCTGCATCAACCCGGCCAACAGGCGCAACAAACTGGTCTTGCCGCTGCCGTTGGGGCCGCTAACCTGCACCATGTCGCCGCCCGCCAGCCGCAGTTCGAGGTGCTCGAACAGCAGGCGCAGGTCGCGTTCACAGGAGAGCGCTACGGCTTCAAGAAGAGGGCTGGTCAAAAGATCGCGGGCCTTTACGGTTCAAGTCGGCGGTGCAGCGGCCGTTAAAGAGAAATGCACAATAACGGCTTTGGCGACCGATTTTAGAGAGCTGGATCAAATAGTTGTGAGGTTTTTACCGCTCTCGTTGCAGACGGGCGGCATTATACATGTGATGCCCTACTCTAAAGAGGGCAATTTCCCCAGAGACGACGCGCGCGATGACCGGTGAGATCAACCTTCCTACGCTTCCACCCGCCCCGGCGGCCGGGCCCGGCCCGGCGCCTGCTGCCGGCGAGTTGCTGAAACTGCTGGAGCCGCAGATCGGCCTGATCGACCCTGGGAAAACCGCGAACGCCGAAGTCATCGCCCTGAAACAAGGTGGTGAAGCCTTTCAGTTGCTGCTCAAGTTGACCCTTGAAGGCGGCCGTCAGACGCTGGTGCAGGCCAGCAGCCCGCAGCCGCTGCCGTTGGGCAGCAATGTGGCAGTGAGCCAGACGCCCACCGGCAACCTGACCCTCAGCCTGCAACAGGCCTTAAGCGCCAATGTCGCCGCCCTCACCCGCATCGACACGAACCAGATGCCGGTGGGCACGCTGTTGCAGGCCAAGGTACTGACCACCCAGATGTTGCCCCAAGGTACGGCGCAACCGGCCATCTATCGCTCGCTGGTGACTGTGCTCAACAGCACGCTGGCTGGCGCGAGCCTGAGCGTGGAAAGTCCGCAGCCGTTGCGCGTCGGCAGCCTGCTCAGCGCCGTGATACAGAACGCTCAGACCTTGAGCTTTGTGCCGCTGAGCGGGCTCAAGGATCAGTTGGCGGTCACGCAGCAACTGTCGACCCAGCAAAGCCGCCAGGGCTCGCTGGATGCAGTCTTCACTGCATTGCAAAATTTGCCACGCGGCGACAGCACCTCGGCCGAACTGCGCGGCGCCGCTGAGCGTTTACTCGCTGCCCTGCCCGACCTGGCCCAGGTCAGTAACCCCAAGGTACTGGCGCAAGTTATCCAGAACAGCGGTGCATTTCTGGAAGCTAGGCTGCTCGCCGGGCAAAACCCGCAGGTCCCACCGCTGGACATGAAAGGCGCCTTGCTGCGCCTGGTCGCCGACTTGCTGCCGGCCCTGCCCGCCAGCACCAATATGACTGCCATCCTCGCTGCCAATACCCTGGCCCAGGTGCTGCCCAACTTCGTGCGCAGCCCTTTGAACACCCTCGGCCAGGTCAGCGCCCGCCAAATACCTGCCGGCTTTCCCTTGCCCGAACGACTGATGGCGAAACTGGAAGGCGAAGGTGACTTGGAAAACCTGCTGCGCCTGGCCGCCGGAGCGATCTCGCGCTTGCAGAGTCATCAGTTGTCGAGCCTGGAACAGACCGGCACCACCGCTGACGGCCGCCTGCAAACCACCTGGCAGCTGGAAATTCCCATGCGCACGTTACAAGACATCGTGCCATTGCAGGTCAAGTTCCAGCGCGAAGAACCGGCGCCGGACAAGGATCAGCCCGAACGCAAAGAGAAAAAGGACGCCAAGCAGATGCTCTGGCGCGTCGAACTGGCCTTCGACATGGAGCCGCTGGGGCCGTTGCAGGTCCAGGCGCAATTGAGCCAGGGCAAACTGTCCAGTCAGTTGTGGGCCTCGCGCCCGTTTACCGCCAGTTTGATCGAAAGTCACTTGGGCAGCTTGCGCGAACGCCTGGTGAGCTCCGGCATCAATGTCAGCGACCTCGATTGCCACCTCGGCACCCCGCCACGCGGGCCGAAAACCGGGCTGGAGCAACGCTGGGTGGATGAAACCGCATGAAAAACGCCAACCCACCGCGCCAGGCGATTGCCCTCAAGTACGACGGCCAGCAGGCACCGACCCTGACCGCCAAGGGCGATGATGCCCTGGCCGAAGCCATCCTGAAGCTGGCGCGGGAAAACGAAGTGCCGATCTATGAAAACGCCGAGTTGGTGAAGCTTCTGGCGCGGATGGAACTGGGTGACAGTATTCCAGAGGAGTTGTACCGCACGATTGCCGAAATCATTGCGTTTGCGTGGACGCTGAAGGGCAAGTTTCCGGTGGGGTATGACCCGGATGCGGGGCCGGTGGAACGCGACGTGACCGAACGCGGGGACGATTACTGACCTTTTCCGAACACACAGCCCCTTGTAGGAGCTGGCTTGCCAGCGATGATGGTATTCCAGCCAACCTATGCTTGACTGATGTACCGCCATCGCCGGCAAGCCGGCGCCTACAGGGTTAGTTCAGTACTTCGCTCAGGGGAATGAAATTGACGGTATCGCCCATTTCCAATGTGGTGCCTTCCAACACCTCCACAAACCCCTCCGCCCACGCCGCACTGCGCAGCACGCCGGAGCTCTGGTTACGGTAGATGATCGCTTTGCCGTGTTCGATGCGACCGCGCAGGTATTCGCGGCGGTTGCCCGGCTTGGGCCAGGTAAACCCTACCGGCACTTCAAAGCGCAATGGCTCGACGTCTTGCACACCTTGGCGACGCAGCAGATAAGGGCGTGCCAGCAGCGCGAATGTGACCAGCGTCGACGCCGGGTTGCCAGGCAGGCCGATCACCGGCACGCCACGGAAGTGGCCGAAGGTCAGCGGCTTGCCGGGTTTGATTGCCAGTTTCCACAACGCCAACTCACCCTCTTCACGCAGGGCGATCCCAAGGAAATCCGCCTCGCCCACCGACACACCGCCCGTGGACAGGATCAAGTCGACACTGCCCAAACCGCCCAGACGCGCGCGGGTTTGCTCCAGGTCGTCGGGCAGGATGCCAGCGTCGATCACTTCACAGCCCATGCGCGTAAGCCATGAGCACAGCACACGCCGATTGCTGTTGTAGATCTGCCCCGGACCGAGCGGCAGGCCCGGTTCGATCAATTCATCGCCGGTGGACAGAACCGCCACGCGTGGGCGACGGATCACCGCCAGGCGATCATGGCCGAGAGACGCCGCCAGGCCGAGTTCAATCGGGCCCAGGCGCGTACCAGCCGACAACACCAACTCACCTACGGTGGTTTCCTGGCCTTGGGGCCGGATGTTCTGGTCAAGGTGCAGCGGCTCGGTAAAGCTCACGCGCTCGTCGGCGTGGACCACGGCGTTTTCCTGCATTTCCACGCAGTCAGCCCCTTCCGGTACTGGGGCGCCGGTGAAGATGCGGGCGCAGGTACCGGCGGCCAGGGGTTGCGGCGCCTGGCCTGCGAAAATGCGCTGGCTGACCACCAGCGGTTCGCCGGTCCAATCCGCCAACCGTACGGCATAACCATCCATGGCGCTGTTCGGCCACGGCGGCAGGTCGAGGGTGGAGATCAGGTCTTGCGCCAGTACACGACCATCGCAATCCGCCAGCAACAGGGTTTCCTGCTCACGGATCGGCGCGGCTTCGGCCATCGCTAAGAGTTGAGCCAAAGCGTCTTCCACCGGCAGCAACGCGCCGGTCTTGCCGGGCTTAGCCACGGGATTCACAAGGCTCAGCCTGTTTCAGGTGCGGAACGAAGTTGCACGGACGGTGACGGTTGTCGAGTTGCTCGGCAAGGATGCCATCCCAACCGGTGCGTACCGCATTGGTGGAGCCCGGCAGGCAGCAGACCAGGGTGCCATTGGCCAGACCGGCCAGGGCGCGGGACTGCACAGTCGAAGTGCCGATGTCGGCCACGGAGATCTGGCGGAACAGTTCGCCAAAGCCATCGACCTGTTTGTCCAGCAGGCAGCTTACCGCCTCAGGGGTGCTGTCGCGGCCAGTGAAGCCGGTGCCGCCGGTGATCAGCACGACTTGCACCACGTCTTCGGCGATCCAGTGGGCGACCTGGGCGCGAATTTTGTAGAGGTCATCCTTGAGCAGCACGCGCTCGGCCAGGTTGTGGCCGGCAGCCGCCAGGCGGTCGACGAAGACCTGGCCGGAGGTATCGGTTTCAAGGGTACGGGTGTCGCTGACGGTCAATACCGCAATATTCAGGGGTACGAAGGGCGCATCTGCCTTGGCTTTCATGGCACGGTCCGGTTGTCGAAGGAACAGCCCGATGTTATATCACAGGCCCCCCTTTTGCTGCCGCTGCGGAACTGCCATGTCTATCGATTCGCCCCCACTGCTCTGTTCGGTTTTGCTGCTGTCCGGTGGGCGCGGCCAGCGAATGGGCGGCCAGGACAAAGGCCTGGTGGAATGGCGCGGCCAGCCCTTGATCGCGCATTTGCAGCGTCTAGTGCGACCGCTCACGGATGACCTGATCATCTCGTGCAACCGCAACCCGCAGCGCTATGCCGCCTATGCCGATCAGTTGGTAACCGACGACAGCCCGGACTTCCCCGGCCCGCTCGCCGGTATCCGTGCGGGACTCGCCGCCGCCCGTCATCCGCACCTGCTGATAGTGCCGTGCGACGTACCGCATATCGACGCAGGGCTGATCCAGGCGCTGTGCGAGACCGCGCAACGCAACCCGCTGCTGCCGGTGATGGTGCGTCATGGCGAGTTCTGGGAACCGTTGATCTGCATCGTCCCGACAGGCCTGCGCGACGCGGTGGATAGCGCCTGGCACGCCGGTGAACGCAGCCCGCGCAAGCTCTTCCTGCAACTGGGCGGCGTGGGCCTGGAATGCCCGGCAGATGACCCGCGCCTGGCCAACCTTAATACGCCGGAGCTGTTACAGACGCCGTCGGGCGTGTCAGAATGAACCTCGCACAAGGAACTTTGTCGGCGCCGCACGCGTCACAAGGTCAGCTATTAAAAAGTATTCTCTCGGAGACAGACTCATGACTCAACGGACCATCGCCGCTCTCATGCTTGCACTGGGCCTCGCCACCCTCGCCGGTTGCGCCTCGCCGACAGTGATCACCCTGAATGACGGTCGCGAAATCCAGGCCGTCGACACCCCTAAATTCGACAAGGACTCGGGCTTCTACGAGTTCGAACAGTTGGACGGCAAGCAAACCCGCATCAACAAAGACCAGGTTCGCACCGTCAAAGACTTGTAAGTCTTAGCGTTTGCCATCAAGGCCCGCCTCGCGCGGGCCTTGTCGTTTCCGGGGGTTACCAGTCGAGGGTGATCTGGCTGCGCAAACGGCGTTCTTCACCCGTAACCGGGTCGATGAACCGCACCCCCTGGGCGAGCAGTTTTAGGGGGTTGGCGTAGTCGTCTACGGCGTCCTTGATCACGTCCGGGTAGAACGGGTCGTTGCAGATACTCGCGCCGAGGGCAGTCATGTGCACACGCAGTTGGTGCTTCTTGCCGGTCACCGGGAACAGGCCGTAGCGCCACAGATCGCCGTTTTTCTCGCGCACCTCCATCGCCGTTTCGGTATTGGGGACGCCATCAGCTTCCTGCATGCGAAAGAACGGCTCGCCATCGACCAGTCGGCTTTTATGCACCCTGGGAAAGGTCAGGTCCGGCAGCGCTGGGGCGATGGCTTCGTAGAATTTATCGATCTGGCGTGTGGGAAACAGTTGCTGATACGCGGAACGACTGGCCGGATTGGCCGAAAACAGTACCAGCCCCGCCGTGTGCCGGTCGATGCGGTGCAACGGCACCAGTGAGGGATTATCCAAGCGGCGAATCAGGCGGCGCAGCAGGGTTTGTTCGACGTATTCACCGGCTGGAGTCACGGGCAGGAAGTGCGGCTTGTCGGCGACCACCAGATGCTCATCGGCATACAGGATGGTTTCCTGCACCGGGATGACTTTCTCGTTTGGCACTTCACGGAAGTAATAAATGCACAGGCCTTCCTTGTAACCCAGGTCCAGGCTGATCGGGCTGCCATTGAGATCCAGCACCCGGCCTCGGGCGATCCGGTCCAGCCAGTGTTCACGGCTGATCGCCGGGAAGTGTTCGCACAGACAATCCAGCACTGTCACCCAAGGGCCGGGCGGCAGATACAAGGTGCTGGCTTGGTGCTGAGACGCGGAAAAACCGGAGGTGGACATGAAATGCTCGAAGCCTGTGACAAAACCGGCGGGCATTATCCCGCATGGAACGGGATTGAGCCTAGGGCGGATCTCAAGCCTTGGCCAACTCCGCCCGCAGGATCGGCGAAGTACTGGCGGCGTCGGTGAACTCCTTGAGCCAGCGCAGTACGTCCACCGCTTCCCAGCGACCCGGATCGTACAGCGCGTACAACAAGCCCTGATAACCCACCACATCCAGTTGCTTGTGGTAGCCCGCGCGCTGGAACAGCGCCTCGATCTCGGCAAAGCAGGTATTGAAATGCACTTTGTTAAACGGCGTCTTGCCTTCCGTGACCAAGCCATCGAGGCGCAGCTCGTTCACCGCGTCGCGCACGACGTCGGCGGACATGCGATTGACGCTGCTTTTCAGTTGTTCGACATTCACCACGGGCGTTCCCTCAATTCAATCGCTGTACAAACATACAGTAACTTAATATTTGGAAACCTGCCATCGCATAAACCTAACGAAGGAAGGCAACAACCTGTTGTGTGTCGAATGGCCAATCCAGTTCCGCCCCGGTGTCTATTCGGCGAAGTACCGGAATCCGCAGGCCGTAGGCTTCGGTGAGGTCCTCGGGATCAGTGATGTCCACCAATTCCACCAGCAACCCGTGTTCGACGAGCGGCATGATTTCGGCTTCGGCAATCTCACACAGGTGACAACCCAGGGTGCCGAACAACTGGCATTCAGGAAGCATGACAAAAGGACCTGATCAGAAAACAGGCATCCATTCTAAGCCAAACCAAGCCACCTGTAGGAGCGAGCTTGCTCGCGAAAAATCCACTGGCACCGTGGCCAATCAGAAAGTCCGCGTTATCGTTGGCGTCCTTCGCGAGCAAGCTCGCTCCTACAAGACAATCCATTGACCGGAAAAGACCTGACCCAGATCACCATGGCCTATAACTGTTTCAGCGATTCTCGCGGCTTTTTGCCTGCCCCCCTGCAATGGAGATGCGTGTGTTTGCCAACCTGCTGATTATCCTGGCCTCATCCCTGGTGGTGATTGCGCTGTTTCGTCGCCTGCAATTGCCACCCGTGCTGGGCTACCTGTGCGTCGGCCTGGCCGTGGGGCCCACCGCATTGGATTGGGTGAATGACAGCGAAGAACTGCCCGACCTGGCCGAACTGGGCGTGGTGTTCCTGCTGTTTTCCCTGGGCCTGGAGTTTTCCCTGACCAAGATGCTTGCCTTGCGCCGTGTGGTGTTTGGCCTGGGCAGTTTGCAGGTGCTGGGCTGCGGGGTGCTGCTGGGGCTGTTGCTGATGATCCTCGGGGTGGCGCCGGGTATCGCCTTGTTGCTGGGGGCTGGGCTGGCGTTGTCGTCCACGGCCATCGTCAGCAAGGAGTTGACCAGCCTTGGGGAAATCTTCAGTAGCCATGGCCAGAACGCGATTGGCGTGTTGCTCTTCCAGGACGTGGTGGCGGTATTGCTGCTGACCTTGGTGCCGGTGTTCGCTGGCACTGGCGAGCAAGCCTGGTATTGGGCGCTGCCCCTGACACTGGGCAAGACCGTGGTGCTGTTTGTCGGCCTGCTGTTGGCCAGCCGCTGGTTATTGCCGCGCCTGTTCCATGAAGTCGCTGCGTCGCACTCGGCGGAACTGTTCGTGCTGCTGGCACTGGTGATTGTGTTGCTGACGGCCTGGCTCACTCACCTGTTGGGGCTCTCCCCTGCGCTCGGGGCCTTCCTGGCTGGCATGCTGCTGGGCGAAAGCCATTACCGCCACCAGATCGAGGCGGATATCCGGCCGTTTCGCGACATCCTGCTGGGGTTGTTTTTCGTCAGCATCGGCATGCTTATCGACCTGCAACTGTTTGTCAGCCATAGCCTGCTGATCCTCGGCCTCACTCTCACCTTGATGCAGGTCAAAGGCTGCGTGGTCGCCATGCTGGTCAAGCTGCGCGGCAGTGACAGTGAAACCGCCTGGCGCAGCGGCCTGGCCCTGGCCCAGGGTGGCGAGTTCTGCTTTGCGTTGATGGCACAGATGCAGCAGAGCCGGCTGATCCCGGATGAGTTCAACGGTTTGCTGCTCGCGGCTACCTTTTGCTCGATGTTGCTCACGCCGTTGTTGTTGCGCGCCGCCCCCGCCATCGCCCTGCGCCTGCACCGCAAGCCCAACCAGCAGGTGCAGTTGGAAGAAATCACCGCGCTCAACGCCGAGCTGCGCGGGCACGCGGTGATCTGTGGCTATGGACGCGTCGGCCAATCCATCGGGCGTTTTCTGCGCAAGGAACAACAGCCCTTCATCGCCCTGGATGACGACCCGGAACGGGTGCAGGAGGCCGCCACTGAAGACAGCAGCGTGCATTACGGCGATTGTCGGCGTGGCGCGTTGCTCAGTGCTGTCGGCCTGGAGCGCGCGCGATTGGTGGTGATTGCCGTGGACAACACCGATGTGGCGCTGGTGGTACTCAAGGAAGCGCGCCGGATCAACGCCGACGTGCCAATCCTGGTGCGTACCCGCGACGACAGCCAGTTAGCAGAACTGAAAGTCGCGGGCGCCAGTGAAGTGGTGCCCGAGTTACTGGAGTCGAGCCTGATGCTCGCCTCCCACGCCCTGATTCTGCTAGGCCTGCCGGACCAACAGGTACAGGCACGGGTCGATGAAGTGCGGCAGAACCGCTATCGCCTGCTGCACGGTTTTTATCGGCAGGCAGACGAGCCGATCAATCCTGACTGACCGCGCCGATCTTGTGGATCGACAGGTCCGCGCCGTAATACTCCTGTTCCTGGCTCAAGCGTAGCCCGGTGACGCGCTTGATCACGCCATACACCAACAGGCCGCCCGCCAGCGCCACCAGCACGCCGAGGGCGGTGCCGATCAACTGGCTGACCAGGCTGACACCGCCCAACCCACCCAGCGCGGTCTGACCGAAGATGCCGCAGGCGATGCCGCCCCACACGCCGCACAGACCGTGCAGGGGCCACACACCCAGCACATCGTCGATCTTCCAGCGATCCTGGGCCGCAATAAAGAACCACACAAACAGGCCTCCAGCGATGGCACCTGTGACCAGCGCGCCTACCGGGTGCATCAGGTCCGAGCCGGCGCAAATCGCCACCAACCCGGCCAACGGGCCGTTGTGCAGGAAGCCTGGGTCGTTGCGGCCGATGATCAGGGCCGCAAATGTGCCGCCGACCATGGCCATCAGCGAGTTGACGGCGACCAGACCGCTGACGCCATTCAACGTCTGCGCGCTCATCACGTTGAAGCCGAACCAGCCGACGATCAGGATCCACGAGCCCAATGCCAGGAATGGAATGCTCGACGGTGCAAACGCCACCAGGCGCCCTTCGCGGTAGCGCCCGTTGCGCGGGCCCAGCAGCAACACCGCCGCCAGCGCCAGCCAACCGCCCATGGCGTGCACCACCACGGAACCGGCGAAGTCATGGAAGCTGGCGCCAAAGGTCGCGAGCAACCAGGCCTGCAGGCCGAAATTGCCGTTCCACACCATGCCCTCGAAAAACGGGTAGATAAACGCCACGATCAACGCCGTTGCG
This sequence comes from Pseudomonas sp. NS1(2017), assembly GCF_002269425.1. Lineage (NCBI taxonomy): Bacteria > Pseudomonadati > Pseudomonadota > Gammaproteobacteria > Pseudomonadales > Pseudomonadaceae > Pseudomonas > Pseudomonas sp. NS1(2017). The sequence continues at coordinate 3,323,519 of NZ_CP022960.1, read as the reverse complement.
CAAAGCTGTGGAGCAAACCTTGCACGCTCGGCAATGCCCCCGGAAATGATCGCCGGGATTGCCGCCGCAAAGGTCAGCAGAAAGAAAAACTTCACCAGGCCATAGCCGTGATCGGCGCTGATCACCGCCGCCGGTTGCATGAAGCTCACGCCATAGGAGATCCAATAGCCTATAAAGAAATAGGCCAGGGTGGAAATGGCGAAGTCGCTGAGGATCTTCGACAAGGCGTTGACCTGGTTCTTCTGGCGCACCGTACCGACTTCGAGGAACGCGAAGCCGGCGTGCATGGCCAGGACCATGACCGCGCCGATCAGGATAAACAGGGTATTGGAACTGTGGACGAGGGTGTCCACTGCACTTTGCACATTTTCCATGGAGATTGGCAGGCCTGCGATAAAGGCAAAAAGCACCAAAGCGGTTCAAGCGCAGGTTGCGCGCACTAAATTGGCACCGCCGGTCCCACCCCTCTTCAGAGGGCGTGAACCGCTTTAGCGCAGCGATCAACACAACAGGCCGTTGCCGACAGGGTTTTTCCGCGAATTTCAGTTATTTAGGGTAAGGTTTTTCAAGGCTTCCTGCCTGACCGCCCAGATTCAGCGCAAGCCTTCGGGGCGGCGCACCAAGGCAAAGCAAAAGCTGTACCACACAATTGCACTGAACCTTCACCGACGCCGGTGACTCGAAACGTACAGATCAGCCAATCACGGAGATAACCATGGCCAGAAGAACTGCAAAGACTGCTCAAGAAATACTGATGGCGGATTTTCAAACCCTGGTCAGCGACACCGAAAAGTTGCTGGATGACACCAAGGTCCTCGCCGGCGATCAGGCTGACGAACTGCGCAGCAAGATCCACGAAAGCCTGCTCAAGGCCCGCGAAACCCTGCAATTGACCGAAGACTCCCTGCGCGAACGCGGCCAGGCGGCGGTCACTGCGACCGAAGACTACGTGCAAGCCAACCCTTGGCAGTCGGTGGGCATTGCCGCCGGCGTGGGCTTTCTGATCGGCCTGCTGGCCACAAGGCGCTAACCATGTCTATCGGCGAAACGGGCTCGTCCACGGGCACCACCTCAAGACGTCTGGGCGCGGCCGTGCTGGGCTTGCTGCACAGCCACGTCGAATTGTTTGGCATCGAATTGCAGGAACAAAAAGCCCGCACTGTCAGCCTGCTGCTGTTTGCCGGCCTGGCGCTGGTGTTTGCGTTGTTGCTGCTGGTGGGGCTGTCGACCCTGGTGATGATCCTGGTGTGGGACACCGGCTACCGACTGACCGGGATCATCTGCCTCTGCGTGTTCTACAGCTTGGCCGCCGCGTTCTGCGGGGTGCGCTTGAAGGCGGCGGTGTTCGATGAGTCCACGCCGTTCCACGCCACCCTCGAAGAGCTGGCCAATGACCGGGAGCGCCTGCTGCCATGAGCATCACTGAAATCCCGCAAACCACTTCCCGCCGGGAAATGCGCAAGGCATTGATCCGCCTGCGCATGGAAATGCACCGTCAGGAGATCCGCCACGAGTCCCAGCAACTGATGCTGCCGCTGAACAAGGTGCGCAACCTGGGGAGCAACTGGCAGGACAGCCTGGGCATCAAGCACGCGCCGCTGTGGGGCGTGGCCGCGGTGACACTGATGGGTTTCTTTACCGGCAAAGGCGCCAAGGGCGGCGGTATCAGCAGCCTGACGCGCCTGGTGCGCCTCGGCGCCGGCTTGATCCCACTGATCAAACTGGCCATGCAGGGCTCTTCGCGTAAAAGTTGAGCCTGGCTGGCTGCATTCTTGCTAACAGAATCGGCCCGGCCCTCGTTTTCGAGGGCCGGGCCTTTTTTTTCGCCAAGGTTCTTAAGGAGGCCCCGTGATCGACGGGCAACCGCTCGCCTGCTTCCAGCCGTTTATCGACACCGCCACCGGCCGCATTGCCGGCGTCGAGGCCCTGGGCCGTCTGCGCCAGGCTGACGGCCGCCTGCAATCCGTGGGCCCGCTGTTCGCTGACCCGCGCACGCCGGGCGTAACCTTGCGCCGGCTCGACCGGCAGATTCGCGACAATGCGCTGAGCCGATTGCACGAAGCGCCCGAGGACTGGTTCCTGAGCCTGAACATCTCGCCGCGTTGGATCAATCGGCTGCGTCCAGGTCAAGCCCTGCCAAGCCTGAAACAGATCCACCACCATGGCGTCGACCCGCAGCGCATCGTGTTCGAGATCACCGAACTGGGTGGCGACATCCGGCGCCTGGCAGACGTGGTGGCGCGCTACCGCGAAGCCGGTGCGCGCATCGCCATCGACGACTTTGGCGCCGGCTACTCCCAGCTCGACCGGGTGCTGGCGTTGCAGCCGGATATCCTCAAGCTGGACATGCGCCTCTTTCAGGACGCCGCTCGTGGTGGGCCGAGCAGTGAAGTGGTGCGAGCCCTGGCCCAGATGGCCGAGAAGACCGGCTGCTGGATCATTGCCGAAGGCGTGGAAACCGAGGCGCAGTTGAGCTTCGCCCTGGAGTGCGGCTCGCGCTATGTGCAGGGCTATCTGTTTGCCCAGGCGCAGTTGGACTGGTTCGCCGCCGAGGCCTTCGTGCCGCGTTTCGCCCAGTTGCGCACAACCTACGTCCAGCAGAAGCTGGCGGAACGCGGGCGCGTCATGCAACTGCGCCAACAATTGGCCGAACTGATGAAGATCCTGCAAACCTGGGCCCAGGGGCAATCGCCGCTGAACCAACTGCCGCAACTGCCGGCTTTTCCCTGGCTGCTGCGCTTCTATCAGTGCGACCGGCATGGCACTCAACTCACACCGAACTTCGAGTGGCGCCAGGATGCCTGGCAATCCGACAGCCGCTACCTGGGCCACAACTGGTCATGGCGCCCGTACTTCTACCACCTGCTGGCCGAGGGCTGGGAAGAGCGCCGCCTGACGTTGTCTTCAACCTACCGCGACGCCACCACCAACCAGTATTGCCTCACCGCCGGACAATTCTTCGATAACGGTCAGCGCTTACTGTTAATCGATATCGACGCGGCCGGGCTGTAGATTTTCGCTTGCCCAGGCCGCGCTGAACCGGGAAGCTGGGAGGGTCATTCACCGCACGGAGAGTACCCGCCTTGGATTGGCCCACCCTGTTGACTCGCGAACGTCTTGGTAAACCGCTGCACAGCCCGGAAGAACTGGGGCGAAGCCCGTTTCACAAAGACCATGACCGTATTATCTTCTCCGGCGCGTTTCGTCGCCTGGGCCGCAAGACCCAAGTGCACCCGGTCTCCAGCAACGACCATATTCACACGCGTCTGACCCATTCCCTGGAAGTGAGCTGCGTGGGTCGCTCCCTCGGCATGCGCGTCGGCGAAACCCTGCGCAGCGCCCTGCCCGACTGGTGCGACCCGAGCGACCTGGGCATGGTGGTGCAGTCGGCCTGCCTGGCCCATGACATCGGCAACCCACCGTTCGGGCACTCCGGCGAAGACGCTATCCGCCACTGGTTCCAGCAAGCCGCGGGACGCGGTTGGCTGGACGACATGAGCAGCGCCGAGCGCAATGACTTCCTGAATTTTGAAGGCAACGCCCAGGGCTTTCGGGTGCTGACCCAGCTTGAGTACCACCAGTTCGACGGCGGCACGCGGTTGACCTACGCCACCCTGGGCACCTACCTGAAATATCCCTGGACTGCCCGGCACGCCGACTCCCTGGGTTACAAAAAGCACAAGTTCGGCTGCTACCAGAGCGAACTGCCAATCCTCGAGCAGATCGCCCACAAGCTCGGCCTGCCACAACTCGAAGAGCAACGCTGGGCCCGGCACCCGCTGGTGTATCTGATGGAGGCGGCAGATGACATCTGCTACGCCCTGATCGACCTGGAAGACGGTCTGGAAATGGAGTTGCTGGAGTACGCCGAAGTCGAGTCGCTGCTGCTCAACCTGGTGGGCGATGACCTGCCCCAGACCTATCGTCAACTAGGCGCCCAGGACTCCCGCCGACGCAAGCTGGCGATCCTGCGTGGCAAGGCCATCGAACATTTGACCAACGCCGCAGCGAGCGCCTTCGTCGAGCAACAGGACGCCTTGCTCGCCGGCACACTGCCCGGCGACCTGGTTGAACACATGCATGGCCCAGCCAAGCGCTGTGTGCTGGATGCCAAAGACATGGCGCGCAAGAAGATCCTCCAGGACAAGCGCAAGACCTTGCATGAGATTGGCGCCTACACCACTCTGGAAATTCTCTTGAATGCGTTCTGCGGTGCGGCACTGGAGCAGCATGGCGGACGCACGCCGTCGTTCAAGAACCGACGCATTCTCGATCTGTTGGGCAACAACGCGCCGAACCCCGAATGGCCGCTGCACGCATCGTTTCTGCGCATGATCGACTTCATCGCCGGCATGACCGACAGCTATGCCACCGAAATGGCGCGGGAAATGACCGGACGCTCGAGCCCTCAATAGCGGTTGATCATCCGCCTGCTCCCTGAAAGGAAGCTACCTACAAAGGGAACAGAGCGGACTGATCGAATTCGTACAAGCATCCGATGAACAATCGCGCACGTTTTTACGTCTCGCCCAATCGCCATCTGACTCACCGTGTGCCCTACCTATGCTCAAGTCCAACCTTCGTCTCCTGGTGGTGGAGGATCACCCCTTTCAGCTCCTCGCCACCCAATGCCTGCTCAACAACTTTGGTTTCGACCAATTGACGCTGGCTGAAAACGCTGGGCAAGCGATCCAACTGATGACGCAGTGCGCAGCCCCCTTCGACCTCATGCTGTGCGATCAATGCCTGCCCGACCTGCCTGGACTGGAGTTGATAGAAATCGCCAGCCGCCGGTGTTTTATAGCGGCGGCCATTTTACTCAGTGGTTTACCCGTGATCGAACTGGAGAATCTGAGCAAGCAGGCCCTTCGGCGTAACCTGCCGATGCTTGGTTACTTATCGAAACCGCTGAACCAGGACGAACTCATGGCCTTCATCAATGTAGGAAATTAAACATCCTGTTTTAAGATAACTTACCGGAAATGGGTCAGACAGTATCAGGCATGGAGATTGCCCCTCACACAATCTGAAGTGCCGGCATGAATGCCCGCAAAGCCTTCGTAATGCGTGAGCCTTAGCCGTTTTTGTTGTAGGAACATTCCTGTTTTGCATCCCACCCCCCGCTGCTTCGTCCTCTCCCCTCAACTTCTGAGCTAATGTGCCCGCTTTATTTGCACTTGCGTGGAATGTGATTATGAACACAGTTTTCATCATCGATGATCACCCTGTTATCAGGCTGGCCATTCGAATGCTGCTGGAACACGAAGGTTATAAAGTCGTTGGCGAGACCGACAACGGCTGCGATGCGATACAAATGGTTCGCGAATGCCTTCCGGACTTGATTATTCTCGACATCGGCATCCCAAAACTGGATGGGCTCGAAGTGCTATGCCGCTTCAATTCCATGAATACCTCGATGAAAACCCTTATCCTCACGGCGCAAACCCCAACTCTTTTCGCCACCCGCTGCATGCGCTCAGGGGCTGATGGTTATGTGTGCAAGGAAGGTGATCTGAGTGAGCTGCTGAGTGCGATCCGCGCCGTATTGTCCGGTTATAACTATTTTCCCAGCCAGGCCTTGAACACGTGTGGACCTGAAGCAAACTACGAAGAGCTGGAGCTGTTCAAAACTGTGAATGATCGCGAGTTAATGGTTTTGCAACTTTTTGCACAAGGCCGTACAAACAAGGAAATTGCCAAAGGCATGTTTTTAAGTAACAAAACTGTCAGCACTTATAAAAAGAGACTCATGCAAAAACTGAAAGCAAAGTCCTTGGTAGAACTTATCGAGCTGGCAAAACGAAACGCGCTGGTGTGAGAAAGCGGATGCCGAAGTGTATAAAGGACTATTTCATTATATTGAGCGCAGGCGTGTGCTTGAGCACCACCGTGCTCGCAGCTGCCACACAACCGGAGCACTACAATTTACTGAGCCGAGCAGGGAACGTCCAACTTGACACGCCACTGGACCACACTCAACGCCGGTGGCTGCTGAACAAACGTGAACTGATACTGGGTACGGCAGCCCCCGACTACCCGCCTTTCGATATCACGTCGAGCGGGCGCGACTATGAAGGCATCACTGCCGATTACGCTGGGGTCTTGGCCAAGGCACTGGCGTTGCCCGTCAGGGTGCAGCGCTACCCGACCAGGGAGGCGTCCATCCAGGCACTGGCGTCAGGTGAAATCGATCTGTTGGGTTCTTCCAACGGCTTTGAAGCCACACATCCATTGCTCACCCTTTCGGCGCCGTATGCTGTGGATCAGCCTGTTCTGGTAACACGCGAAGGGGAAACCCGCAGCCTGAGCGATGGCCTGGCCGGTCTTCGCTTGAGCCTGGTCTACCACTACCTGCCACTGGAGGAGGTACAAAAGCTGTACCCCAAGGCCATTACTCGTGCCTACCCCTCCTATCAGAATGCGCTGAACGCCGTCGCATTCGACCAGGCTGACGTGTTTCTTGGCGATACCATTTCCACTCATTACATGATCAACAAGGGCTACCTGAAAAACATTCATATGGCCAACTTCGGCAAACACGAAGCCTACGGGTTCAGTTTTGCCCTGCGCCAGGACCAGCAGATCCTATTGAACATCGTGAACGCCGTGCTGGCAGCACTGCCCACCCATGAACGGGAAAACATCGCCAAACGCTGGAGTGCCGGCAGCGACATTCTGCTGACCGATCAGAAGCTGCAACTGACCCAACGCGAAGAGCGTTGGCTCAAAGCACACCCCGTAGTCAAGGTCATCGCCAACGAAACCTTTGCGCCGCTGACGTTCTTTGATGCCGATGGAAATTTCCGTGGCATCACCGCCGACCTCCTGGAACTGATACGCCTGCGTACAGGGCTGCGCTTCGAGATTCAACGCGGGCGTAACATCAACGCGATGATCGAACAAATCGACACCGGTAAAGCCGATATCATCGGCGCCATTGTGCCCAGCAACGAGCGAGAGACGGAGCTGAATTTCAGCCGCCCCTACCTGGAAAACTCCTACGTACTGCTGACGCGCAAAGAGCCTGACGCCCCTTTAAACCTGGAGCAAATGGCCGGCAAACGCCTGGCGATCACCGAGGGCAACCCGCTGGAAGTCGTTCTTCGCAAGGACTTCCCACACATCCAACTGGTGGAAACCAGTGACACCTTCAAAGCGTCGGAATTGCTGGCCCAAGGGCAAGTCGAAGGTGCGGTGAACTCACTGGTGGTCGCCAACTACCTGCTTTCCTCACACATCTTCCAGGACAGATTACAGATCAGCACCAGCATCGGCACCCTGCCCGCCCTCTTCTCGCTGGCCACCTCACGCGACGCCACGGAATTGAGCTCGATACTCGACAAGGCGCTGCTCAGTATCGCTCCGGACGAACTCGGCGTGATCAACAGCCGCTGGCGAGGCTACACCGCCGCCTCCGACAGCTACTGGCGCGATTACCATGACTTGATTGCCAAGATCATCATCGGCACCGGGCTGCTGCTATTGATCTCGCTGGGCTGGAACGCCTACATGCGCCGCCAGATAAAACATCGCCGGATGGCCGAGCGCGCCCTCAACGATCAGTTCGAGTTCATGCGCGCGCTGGTCAATGAAACGCCTCATCCGATTTACGTACGCGACCGCAAGGGCCTGCTGCAGACCTGTAACGACAGCTACCTGCAGGTATTCGATGTAAAGCGTGAAGATGTGATCGGGAAAAGTGCCCTGCAGATCAATACGGCACTGGAAACAGAAGCGTCGCAATACCACGCCGACTACCAGCGAGTGGTCGCGCAAGGCAACCCACTGATCCTGGATCGATCCCTGCACATTCGCGGAAAGAAACTGACGATTTATCACTGGATCCTCCCCTATCGCGACTCGACCGGCGAAGTCCAGGGCATCATCGGAGGCTGGATCGACATCAGCGAGCGGCGCCAACTGTTCGATGAGCTGCGCGCGGCCAAGGAGCGTGCCGACGAGGCCAACCGCGCCAAAAGTACCTTCCTTGCGACCATGAGCCACGAAATACGCACACCGATGAACGCCGTTATCGGCATGCTGGAACTGACCCTAAAGCGAGCGGATCAGGGCCATCTGGATCGCCCGGCCATCGAGGTCGCCTACCACTCGGCCAAGGACCTGCTGGAGCTGATCGGCGATATCCTCGACATCGCGCGCATCGAGTCAGGCCGACTGAGCCTGGCCCCCGAGCGGGTAAACCTGAAGGATGTGATTGAGTCGGTGGTTCGCGTGTTCGACGGCCTGGCGCGCCAGAAGACGCTCAGTTTGCTGCTGGAGTTCAAACCTGGGCTTAACGACACCGACGTCCTGATCGACCCGCTGCGCTTCAAGCAAGTGCTGTCGAACCTGGTGAGCAATGCCATCAAATTCACTGAACGCGGCGAGGTGAAGGTCAAGGTGGACGTGCAACCTACCGACCTGCCGCAACAAGTCGAAATGAGGCTGGTGGTCGAGGACACGGGTATAGGCATCAGCCGGGAAGACCAATTGCGCTTGTTCGAACCCTTTTCCCAGGCCGACAACTCAGGGCACTTGGCCCGCAGCGGGGCGGGCCTGGGGTTGGTGATCTGCCGCAGCCTGTGCGCAATGATGGGCGGGCAATTGAGCCTGAGCAGCGTCCCCATGGTGGGCACGCAGGTGCACGTAAGTCTTAAGATGCAAAGCCTGCAGCCCGCGCAAGCTGTAGAAGAACTCAAGGCGGCGACACCCACACCTGCACCGGTACTCAATGTGCTGGTGGTGGATGATCACCCCGCGAACCGTTTGCTGATGTGCCAGCAGTTAGGTTACCTCGGCCACCAGTTCACCGCAGCCCAGCATGGTGCGGCCGGCTTCCAGGCTTGGCGCCAGGAACACTTCGACCTGGTCATTGCCGACTGCAACATGCCCATCATGAACGGCTATGAGTTAAGCCGCTCAATCCGTGAATATGAACAACGCGAGCAGTTAACCCCTTGCGTCATACTGGGTTTCACGGCCAACGCCCAACCGGAAGAGAAACGGCGCTGCACTGAAGCGGGAATGAACGACTGCCTGTTCAAACCCATCAGCCTTACGGTACTGGAGCGGCAGCTGGCGCAGGTCGGCCCGCAACCCACCGGTACACTTCTGGACCTGAGCAGCCTGGACGCACTGACGGGAGGCGACCCGCAACTGAGCCGGCGCCTGCTGGAGGAGTTGTTGAGCAGCAGCGTCCATGATCGCCAGGAAATAGTTGCTCTGGTGGCTCGACAGGCGCCACTCCAGGACATCATCGAGCAGGCACACAAGATCAAGGGCGCCGCGCGCATTGTGCAAGCCAACCTGCTGGCCACTCAGTGCGAGGCGCTGGAACAGGCCTGTGCCCGAGGTGAGGAACTGCCACTGATCGAAACCGGCATCAAGGCTCTGGAAAAATGCATGCTTGAACTGGAAAGGCAGCTGCGAATGCAACTGGACAGCTTGCAGACAGAGCAATAGGTAGGAGCGAGCCTGCCTGCTCGCCCCCGATGGAACCCTCAGCAGTCGGTCAAACGCAGGAAAATCGCCGCCAGTTGCTCAATACCCGCCTGATCCTCAGGGGTAAAACGCGCCAGCGACGGACTGTCGAGGTCAAGGACGCCAATCAGTTTGCCGTCCTTGACCAGAGGCACCACCAGCTCGCTGTTGGACGCGCTGTCACAGGCGATATGCCCTGGGAACTCATGCACATCCTCCACGCGCTGGGTCTGCCGCGAGGCGGCCGCCGCACCGCACACTCCACGGCCAAACGGAATGCGCACACAGGCGATCTGACCCTGGAACGGACCCAGCACCAGCTCTTCGTTACGGTTGAGGTAGAAGCCGGCCCAGTTCAAGTCATCCAACTGGTTGAACAAGAACGCAGAGAATTGCGCACTGTTGGCAATGAAATCCCGCTCATCGGCGAGCAGCGACTCCAACTGCGCGCAGAGCATGGCATAGCCATCCAGGCCCGTACCGGCGCTTTGTAGGTCGATCATGATTGACGCTCCAGCAATTTGAGGCCCACCCAGTAACGGGCGAATTGGTACGCGCAGCGACCGTTACGGTTACCACGACCGGTGGCCCAGCGTACGGCAAGGATGTCGAGGGCTTCATCGCGCTGCCATTGCAAACCGGCTTTGCTTGCCAGTTCGCCGATCCAGTGCTCCACCACATCGAGGAAATGCTCCTGGGTAAACGGATAGAACGACAGCCACAAACCAAACCGGTCGGACAAGGCAATCTTGTCCTCCACCGCTTCGCTTGGGTGCAACTCGCCATCCACGCGCTTCCAGTTGTCGTTGTCGCTCTGGTTTTCCGGCACCAGGTGACGACGGTTGGAGGTTGCATACAGCAGCACGTTTTCCGGGGCCTGTTCGAGGGAGCCGTCCAGCACGCTTTTAAGCACGCGATAATCGCCTTCACCGGCCTCGAACGACAGGTCGTCGCAGAACAGAATAAACCGCTGCGGCAGCTTGACCAGTTGCTCGACCACACGCGGCAAGTCGGCCAAATGGTCTCGCTCGATTTCAATCAGCCGCAAGCCGGCTTTGGCATGCTGGGCCAGCAAGGCGCGGACCATAGAGGATTTGCCGGTGCCGCGCGAACCCCACAGCAGTGCATGGTTGGCAGGCAGGCCGTCGATGAATTGCTGAGTATTGCGCGCCAGCGTTTCACGTTGCTTGTCCACACCAATCAGGTCGGACAGGCGCATGTCCAAGCTCACATCCAGCGGCAACAGGAAACCCGTGCGGCCTTCACGCTGCCAGCGGGCAGCCAGGCATTGGTTCCAATCGATGGCTTGGCGGGGTGCGGGTAACAAGGGCTCCAGGCGGGCGAGCACTGCATCGGCCCGCTCCAGAAAGGCATTCAATCGAGAATCCACAATTATTCCTCTGGCAAGTTCTTGCAAAAGATGGCGTATTGGCAACCCTGCGGCAGACCGCACGGGGCTGCGTAAAAAACGATTCATGCCGGGTAAGCCAGAGCCTGTGGATGTTCAGCTATGCTTGCCGGGCGAAGGGAAACGTGAAGTGGTTCAACACTCGATGGATATCAAGTTCGCCCACCGCTTGTCTTATAAACAAGCCAGATTGACTGTGCTGGTCGGTTTCGTCTTGGGAACCTTGCTCAGCCTGATCCAAATCGGCATTGATTATGCCAGCGAAGACGCATCCATCAACCGTGAAATTCGCTCGCTGATCGAAATCAGCCACAACCCCGCGTCACGTATCGCCTACAACATCGACGCCGAACTGGCCCAGGAACTAACCCTGGGCCTGCTGCACTCCCCCGCCATCATTCATGCCCAGTTGATCGACAACAATGGCGTGGTGCTGGCCGATGTCGACCGCCCGCGTAAAGAAAGCACTTACCGCCCCGTCAGCGATTTCCTGTTCGGCGCCAACCGTCAGTTTGAGGATCGGTTGTTCCTCAGCCACATGCCCAACGAGTCCCTCGGTGTGCTGCGCCTGGACGTGGACACCTATGCCTTTGGCAGCCGCTTCCTGCGCCGTGCCGAGATCACCCTGCTCAACGGCTTCGTCCGCAGCCTGTTACTGACCGGCATCTTGTTGGGCCTGTTCTACGTGATGCTGACCCAGCCGCTGGTGCGCATCATCCGCGAGCTGAGCAACCGCCGGCATGCACGCCTGGATTGCCCGCCAGGCCACGAGCACGATGAAATCGGCGTGCTGGTAAACGTGGCCAACCAGCAGTTTGAAAACATGGAGACAGAGATTCAGCAACGCCGCCACGCCGAGGATCGGTTGACCGAATACTTGGGACAACTGGAAGACATCGTGTCCGCACGCACCCTGGAGCTCAAGACCAGCAACCAGCGGCTGAGCAAGTCCAACGATGAGCTGGAAGCGGCGAAGATGCATGCACTGGGCATGGCCCAGGCGCGGGCAGCGTTCCTCGCCAACATGAGCCACGAAATCCGCACGCCGCTCAACGGCCTGCTAGGGATGATCGCACTGTCACTCGACAGCCCACTCAATGCCGAACAACGTCAGCAACTGTCCATTGCCCATGACTCGGGCAAGGTGTTGGTGGAGTTGCTCAACGATATCCTCGACCTGTCCAAGTTCGACGCTGGCCAGTTGGAGTTGGAGCGCATCCCGTTCGACCTGGGTTCGTTGGTGGAAGACACCGCCAACCTGTTGTCGCAGAACGCCGCGCCGAGTGTCGAACTGACCTGCCTGATCGACCCGCAGTTTCCCGCCCAGGTGCTGGGCGACCCGACTCGCGTACGGCAGATCGTCAGCAATCTACTGTCCAACGCCTTGAAGTTCACGCGTTTCGGCCGGGTCGATGTTCGCCTCAGCGCGCGGGACGGCCTGGTACGCATCGAGGTCTGTGATACCGGCATCGGCATTGCGCAAGAAGCCCAGGTGAAGATCTTCCAGCCGTTCACCCAGGCCGGCGCCGGCATCACTCGCCAGTTCGGCGGTACGGGCCTCGGCCTGGCACTCACGCACAACCTGTGTGAAGCGATGAAGGGCCGGCTGAGCATCAGCTCGGAGGTGGGCTTTGGTAGCCAGTTCTGCGCCGACCTGCCTCTGCCGATCCATTTGCCCGCAGTGCAACCGGCACCACTGAGGGGTGAAGTGATCGCTATAACCAGTGCCGGCAGCGGCCTGACCGAATTGCTGACCACCCTGCTGCCTCACTGGGGGCTGACTCCGCATTGCTACCCGCGTGATGAAGACTTAAGCGGGCACATGCCTGACCTGCTGATCACCGATTGCCCGGAATGCCTGTTTCGCCTGCGCCCCACCCTCAGCGCGCCGATCCTGCTGGTGACCGCCTATGGCAACTTCATGCCCAGCGAAGAAGTCGCCGCACTCGCGCCGCTGCAACAACAGGCGCGGCCGCTGAGCCGCAATGCGCTGTATCAGATACTGCAACGTACCTTGCGCAGCGACGCGCAACTGATCCTCGACCCGATCCAGATGGAAGCCGCGCCCCTGGCGCACCGCGCGCGCATCCTGCTGGTGGAGGACAACCCGGTCAATCAACTGGTGGCCAAGGGTATGCTCGGCAAACTGGGGTGTGAAGTGGTCGTGGCCGCCCATGGTGGCGAGGCGCTGAAGTTTCTTGAGGAACAACGCTTCGACCTGGTGTTGATGGACTGCAACATGCCGGTGATGGACGGCTACGAAGCCAGCCGACAGATCCGTCGCAGCGGGCGCTGGCCGGAGCTGCCGATCGTTGCCTTGACCGCCAACGCGCTGTCCGAAGAGCGCGAGCGTTGCCGGGCCGCGGGCATGAATGACTACCTGGCCAAGCCGTTCCGTCGTGAGGAACTCAGTGGTTTGCTGGAGCTGTGGGTGCCGAAGACGACAAATCTCTGATCTGCCCAAGCAGCTGGTCCAAGCCCTCACGCAGCGCGTCAGCCTGGTTCAGGTCGATGCCGCTGTCGCACAGCAGCCGGGTCTTGAGGACATGGGTCTGGTCACGCAACTGCACACCGGTTTCGCTCAGGCTCAGGTGCACTTCGCGCTCATCCTTGGCGCTGCGCTGGCGCCTGACCAGACTGAGTTGCTCAAGGCGTTTGAGCAGCGGCGTCAACGTGCCCGAATCCAGCATCAAGCGCTCACCTAATGCCTTGACCGTGGGTTGCGTCGGCGCTGTGGTGTGCCACTCCCACAACACCAGCATCACCAAGTATTGCGGGTAGGTCAGGCCCAGTTGATCGAGCATCGGCTTGTACGCGCGGGTCACCGCCCTGGAAGCGGCGTAGAGCTTGAAACACAGTTGATTGTCCAGCGCCAGGGAGACCGTCATTTGAGCAGGGCTTCGATCTCTTGGGTCAGGTCCTGCGGCTTGGTCGTTGGTGCGAAGCGCTTGACCACCGAGCCGTCACGACCGATGAGGAACTTGGTGAAGTTCCACTTGATACCCTTTGATCCGAGCAGGCCCGGTGCCTGTTTTTTCAGTTGCACGAACAACGGATGGGCGTCGCTGCCATTCACGTCGATCTTCTTGAACAGCGGGAAGCTGACACCGAAGTTCAGCTCGCAAAACTCGGAAATCGCGCCTTCGTTACCGGGCTCCTGCTTGCCGAACTGGTTGCAGGGGAAGCCCAATACCACCAATCCCTGGTCCTTGTACTGCTGCCAGAGCTGTTCCAGGCCCTTGTATTGCGGGGTGAAGCCGCACTTGCTGGCGGTGTTGACCACCAAAATGGCCTTGCCGGCGAAATCGGCCAAGGTCTTTTGCTCACCCTTGATGGTGGTGCAAGGGATGCTCAGCAGGTTGTTGCTCATGGCAAGGCCTCGATAAGAAGAAAAGAAGATTAAACATAGTAAGCAATTCAATTGTATGCAATTTAATTGACAGAACTGATGCCGTGATATCAACGCTATCCCTGTAGGAGCGAGCTTGCTCGCGAAGAACGTA
>NZ_CP022960.1:3290058-3309117 GCF_002269425.1 Pseudomonas sp. NS1(2017) | reverse complement strand
ACGATTTTCGCGAGCAAGCTCGCTCCTACAAGGTGCCACGCCGTTCAATTCAGCGGGGAACGAGGTCCAGGCACACCGAGTTGATGCAATAACGCAGGCCGGTCGGTGGCGGGCCGTCCGGGAATACGTGCCCCAGGTGGGCATCGCATTTGGCGCAGGTCACTTCGGTGCGGACCATGCCGTGGCTGACGTCACGGATCTCGATCATCGCGTTGCCGGCGATCGGCGCGTAGAAGCTCGGCCAACCGCAGCCGGAGTCGAACTTGGTCGTGGAGTCGAACAACGGCTCGTTACAGCAAATGCAGTGATACACACCGTCGGTCTTGGTGGCGTTGTACTTGCCGCTGAAAGGTCGCTCGGTGCCCTTGAGACGGCAAACCTGGTACTGAGCGGGATCGAGCATGTCCCGCCACTCTTCAAGGGTTTTTTCCAACTTATCCATCGGTACACCTCGGCAACTGAAAAAGCCTGATCTGTGTCTTTTCCATGGATCAGGCGGCACGTATGATTGCGCCTCTTCAAAACGCCAGTCTGGCACCCGCGCCACCGGCATTCAAACGTATTTATGGGTGCGGGCCCCGCAGGATTCGCAGTACGGTAGTGTCCCCACCGTCTGGATCGTTCATTTTCAGGATCACATCGCCATGCAGGTCAGCAAATCGAACAAGCTCGCCAACGTCTGCTACGACATTCGCGGCCCAGTGCTCAAGCACGCCAAACGCCTGGAAGAGGAAGGCCATCGCATCCTCAAGCTGAACATCGGCAATCCGGCGCCCTTTGGTTTCGAAGCGCCGGACGAAATCCTCCAGGACGTGATCCGCAATCTGCCCACCGCCCAGGGCTACAGCGACTCCAAAGGCCTGTTCAGTGCGCGCAAGGCGGTGATGCAGTACTACCAGCAAAAGCAGGTCGAAGGTGTCGGTATCGAAGACATCTACCTGGGCAATGGCGTGTCCGAGTTGATCGTGATGTCCATGCAGGCCCTGCTCAACAACGGCGACGAAGTGCTGGTACCGGCGCCGGACTACCCGTTGTGGACCGCCGCCGTGACCCTGGCCGGCGGCCACCCGGTGCACTACCTGTGTGACGAAGGCGCGGACTGGTTCCCGGACCTGGCCGACATCAAGGCCAAGATCACCCCGAACACCAAGGCCCTGGTGATCATCAACCCGAACAACCCGACCGGCGCGGTGTATTCCAAGGAAGTCCTGCTGGGCATGCTCGAACTGGCGCGCCAGCACAACCTGGTGGTGTTCTCCGACGAGATCTACGACAAGATCCTCTACGACGACGCCGTGCACGTGTGCACCGCCTCACTGGCGCCAGACCTGCTGTGCCTGACCTTCAACGGCCTGTCCAAGTCCTACCGCGTGGCCGGCTTCCGCTCCGGCTGGATCGCCATCTCCGGTCCCAAGCACAACGCCCAGAGCTATATCGAAGGCATCGACATGCTGGCCAACATGCGCCTGTGTGCCAACGTGCCGAGCCAGCACGCGATTCAGACCGCCCTGGGCGGCTACCAGAGCATCAATGACCTGGTCCTGCCTCAAGGCCGCTTGCTGGAACAGCGCAACCGCACCTGGGAACTGCTCAATGCCATCCCGGGCGTGAGCTGCGTGAAACCCATGGGCGCGCTGTACGCCTTCCCGCGGATCGACCCGAAAGTGTGCCCGATCCTCAACGACGAGAAGTTCGTACTCGACCTGCTGCTGTCGGAAAAACTGCTGGTGGTGCAAGGCACCGCGTTCAACTGGCCGTGGCCGGATCACTTCCGTGTGGTGACGTTGCCGCGTGTGGATGACCTGGACATGGCCATCGGTCGCATCGGCAACTTCCTCAAGTCCTATCGCCAGTAGCGCAAACGACGCTGTACGGCCGACAATCGGTCGTACAGCGAGTATCTGGCAACACTTCTCTGGATTTCCGCCGTACAGGCACTTCGCCGTGGCTGAAAAAGCCGGCTACCCCCTGTATTCACGGGACTGCGCGGCACCGGCGAACCGATTCAGCCGTCTTTTCCCTATCGGAAATGCCTTTCAAGACTCTACATTCAGGCTGTAGGACACAGTTTGAAATAGTCGCTCGGTTGAATCACCCCATGCCGCACCTTATATACCCCGCAGTACGCGACATATTAAGCATGAGGAGAACTCTACAACCATGATGCGCATCCTGCTGTTCTTGGCCACTAACCTTGCGGTCGTGCTGATTGCCAGCATCACCTTGAGCCTTTTCGGCTTCAATGGGTTCATGGCGGCCAACGGGGTTGACCTGAACCTCAATCAGCTGCTGGTTTTCTGTGCGGTCTTTGGTTTTGCCGGCTCGCTGTTCTCGCTGTTCATCTCCAAGTGGATGGCGAAGATGAGCACCAGCACCCAGGTGATCACCCAACCCCGTACCCGGCATGAGCAATGGTTGCTGCAGACCGTCGAGGAGCTATCCCGCCAGGCCGGTATCAAAATGCCTGAAGTCGGGATCTTCCCGGCTTATGAAGCCAACGCCTTTGCCACCGGCTGGAACAAGAACGACGCACTCGTTGCGGTGAGCCAGGGCATGCTGGAACGCTTCTCGTACGATGAAGTGAAGGCCGTGCTGGCCCACGAGATCGGCCACGTGGCCAACGGTGACATGGTCACCCTGGCGCTGGTACAAGGCGTGGTGAACACCTTCGTGATGTTCTTCGCGCGGATCATCGGCAACTTTGTCGACAAAGTGATCTTCAAGAACGAGGGCGGCCGCGGCATTGCCTACTTCGTGGCGACCATCTTCGCCGAGTTGGTGCTGGGCTTCCTGGCCAGTGCAATCACTATGTGGTTCTCTCGCAAGAGAGAGTTCCGTGCAGATGAAGCCGGTGCCCGCCTGGCCGGTACCGGGGCAATGATTGCAGCGCTGCAACACCTGCGCTCCGAGCAGGGCCTGCCGGTGCACATGCCGGACAGCCTGACCGCCTTCGGCATCAACGGTGGCATCAAGCAGGGCATGGCTCGCCTGTTCATGAGCCACCCGCCGCTGGAAGAGCGTATCGACGCACTGCGTCGCATGGGCTGATATCCCGCAAGGCAAAAAAAGGGGCGATTGGATCGCCCCTTTTTTGCGGACACCATTTAGGCCTTGGTCAGCCGATAAACCCGCTCATCGAGCCGCGTGACACCCTCCTGCACAAACTTCCAGCTCTCCCCCAGAACGTCCTGCTCTTGCAGCGTTTCCAAGGTCCAGTTCGGACCGAACAGCACCCTCACCTCATCATCCGTCACTGCAAACGGTGGCCCGGCTTTTTGCGTCTGGTCGTAATCAAGGGTGATCAGCAGCCCCTGGCAACCCGACGGCAGCAAGCGGCTCAAATGCTCGGCGTACTGCGCACGCATCAGCGGTGGCAAGGCGATCAACGCGGCGCGGTCGTACAACGCGACGCACCCCACCAAGGCTTCGGCATCCAGGGCGAAGAAGTCGCCGCACCACACTTGGATCAGATCAGCCTGGTACACCGTAAAGGCACCTCGCCGAGTGATACGTGGCACAAGGTTCTGCTCGTTGAAAAACGCCTCGACAGCCTGCTCCGACAGCTCCACGCCCATAACCCGTAACCCATGGCTGGCCAGCCACATCAGGTCCAGGCTCTTGCCGCACAAGGGCACCAGCACCTTGGAGCCCTCAGCAACCGCCAGTTGCGGCCAATGTCGTTGCAGGTAAGGGTTGACCTCAGGCAAATGAAAGCCGATCTGATTGCGCGCCCAGCGCTCCTGCCAAAATTTAGGCTCCATAGATCCTCCATAAAATTCGATCAAATGGCGCTAAAACTTATATTAGATTTAGATCAATGATCTGATTGAAGATGGGCCCATGTTAACGCTCAGGACCCTACTTATGTTTCCCAGCCTGTTTATCTCCCACGGCTCGCCCATGCTTGCCCTGCAACCCGGTGCCAGCGGCCCGGCCCTCCAGCGACTCGCTGCCGAGATGCCACGCCCGAAGGCAATCGTGGTGGTGTCGGCGCATTGGGAAAGCCATGAACTCCTGGTCAGCGGCAGCGCCGCGCCTGAAACCTGGCACGACTTCGGCGGCTTCCCCCCCGAGTTGTTTGCCGTGCAGTACCCGGCACCGGGTGACCCGCAACTGGCCGGCGAGATTGTGGAGTTGCTGCACGCCGACGGCCTGAATGCACGAATAGATGACCGCCGCCCGTTCGACCATGGCACATGGGTGCCACTGTCATTGATGTACCCAGCGGCGGATATTCCGGTGGTGCAGGTGTCGTTGCCCAGTCGCATGGGCCCTGCCCTACAGACCCGCGTCGGGCATGCCCTTGCCAGCCTGCGCGAGCATGACGTGCTGCTGATCGGCTCAGGCAGTATCACCCATAACCTGGGCGAGCTGGACTGGCGAGCGGGGCCTGAGAGCATCGAGCCTTGGGCGCGAGACTTCCGGGACTGGGTCGTCGATAAGCTGGCGGCCGACGATGAAGCGGCGCTGCACGACTACCGCCGCCAGGCGCCGAATGCTGTGCGCAGCCATCCAAGTGATGAGCATCTATTGCCACTGTACTTTGCCCGTGGCGCTGGCGGCGATTTCAGTGTGGCGCACCAGGGCTTCACCCTGGGCGCGCTGGGCATGGATATCTACCGTTTCGGCTAACCCAGACACCTCAACCCGCAGCCAAAAAAAATCCCCGAACCAGTCGGGGATTTTTCATGTGCGATCAATCAGCCCAAGGGCGGATCAATCTTCGCGGTAGCGACGCAGCTTCAGCTGCTTACCGGCAACGCGAGTGTCTTTCAGCTTGGCCAGCAGTTTTTCCAGACCGTCTTCCGGCAGCTCCACCAGGGAGAAGCTGTCACGGACCTGGATGCGACCGATGGCTTCACGTGCCAGGCCACCCTCGTTGAGGATAGCGCCCAGCAGGTTCTTGGCAGCGATACCATCACGCGCGCCCAGCGCGGTACGGCAACGAGCACGGCCTTCAGCCAATGGCACCGGAGCACGACGCTCACGATCACCACGGTCTGGACGGTCGCCAGTACGCTCTGGACGATCACCGCGTGGCGCGCTGTTCGGCACCAGTGGACGTTCTTTCTCGATGGCGGCCAGGGTCAGGGCTTGACCGTTGGTCGCCTTGCGCAGCAGGGCTGCAGCCAGGGCACGCGGGGTGCAACCGATATCGGCGGTCAGGCGGTCCAGCAGGTCGCCGTGGGTCGACTCAGCGTCAGCCACCAGAGGCGACAAGCTGTTGGTCAGTTTCTTGATGCGCGCATCGAGAACGGCCTGGGCATCCGGCAGGCGGACTTCGGCCACTTTCTGACCGGTTACACGCTCGATCACTTGCAGCATGCGGCGCTCACGTGGAGTCACCAGCAGCAGTGCACGACCTTCGCGACCCGCACGGCCGGTACGGCCGATACGGTGAACGTAGGACTCTGGATCGTACGGCATGTCAACGTTGAACACGTGGGTGATACGTGGAACGTCAAGGCCACGGGCAGCAACGTCGGTCGCCACAACGATGTCCAGACGGCCATCCTTGAGGGAATCGATCACGCGCTCACGTTGGTTCTGGGCGATGTCACCGTTCAGCGCAGCGGCTTTGTAGCCTTTGGCTTCCAGGGCACTGGCCAGGTCCAGGGTCGCTTGCTTGGTGCGCACGAACATGATCAGGGCGTCGAAGTCTTCGACTTCCAGCAGGCTCAATACAGCCGAGGTCTTCTGGTCAGCGTGAACCAACAGGTGAGCCTGTTCGATCGCGGTAACGGTCTGAGTCTTGGTCTGGATCTTCACGTGCTCTGGATCGCGCAGGTGACGCTCGGCGATGGCACGGATCGACTGTGGCAGGGTGGCCGAGAACAGCACGGTCTGACGGGTCGGTGGCAGTGCCTTGAAGATGACTTCCAGGTCATCCATGAAGCCCAGCTTCAACATTTCGTCGGCTTCGTCCAGAACCAGGTGGTTCACGGTCGACAGGACTTTCTCGTCACGACGCAGGTGGTCGCACAGACGGCCCGGCGTGGCGACAACGATCTGTGCGCCATTACGGATTGCTTTCAGTTGTGGGCCCATAGGCGCGCCGCCGTAAACGGCCACAACGGTTACGCCTGGCATTTGCTTGGCGTAGGTTTCAAAAGCGGTTGCTACTTGCAGCGCCAACTCACGGGTTGGCGCCAGGATCAGGGCTTGCGGTTCGCGCTTGGCAGGATCGATGCACTGCAGGATAGGCAAAGCGAACGCGGCAGTTTTGCCGGTACCGGTTTGCGCCTGGCCAATCATGTCCTTGCCGGCCATGATGATCGGGATCGATTGCTGCTGAATCGCCGAAGGCTCTTCGTAGCCGGTCGCTGCGACGGCTGCAAGAATATTCGGGTTCAGATTAAAAGCGGCGAAGCCGCCGGTTTCCTGGGTCATGGGTCTGCCTCTAAGTGCATCCGCAAAGACCCATGCTCCAAAGCTGCGCATGCCGTGTTGAGACTCAAGAGTCGCCCTGGCTGCTTTGTCGGCGGGGATTTGCGAAAACGAATGAATGAAAAAGATTCGTCAAGGGAGAGTCCGCTGTGCGGACGTGCAGCCGAAGCTGACTTCGGGGAATTGCGCTACCTAAACGCGGCCCGGTTAAAGGCCGGCGCGCACTATACCGGAAATAGCTGAAAAAGGGAGCTTTTTTTATCGGAAACCACCGATAAACCGCGCTGCATCACAGTCTTTGCAGATAACACCGACAAGGTCTATTTTTCAAAGGCCCGGCCCTGTTGGTCATAACGCTTAAACGGTTCACCTGACCTTTCGGCCCCTTTGGTCCGAAACCCTTCCCCGCGCCCGAGGGCACACCCGATGAATCAAGCCAGCAGCAGCCGCGTCAGCCGTGAACTCCAGGGTCATGTCTTGCTTTTAGGCCTGGACCGACTGGCCAAACGCAACGCGTTCGACCTGGAGCTGCTCAATGAGCTGAGCCTGGCGTATGGCGAATTTGATCGAAATACCGACGCGCGGGTCGCCGTGGTGTTTGCCCATGGCGATCACTTCACCGCCGGGCTCGACCTGGCGAATGTCAGCGGTGTGATGGCCGGTGGCTGGCAGCCGCCGTTGGGCGGTTGCGATCCCTGGGGCGTATTTGCCGGCCCACGCGTGAGCAAACCGGTGATCGTCGCGGCCCAGGGTTACTGCCTGACCATCGGGATAGAGCTGATGCTGGCCGCCGATATCAACCTCTGCGCCAGCAATACGCGCTTTGCGCAGATGGAAGTGCAGCGTGGGATCTTTCCGTTTGGCGGCGCGACGTTGCGCTTTCATCAGATTGCCGGCTGGGGCAACGCGATGCGCTGGCTGCTGACCGGCGATGAGTTCGACGCCCATGACGCCCTGCGCCTGGGCCTGGTGCAGGAAGTGATGGCCAGCGAAGACCTGCTGCCCCGTGCCGTTGAACTGGCCAACCGCATCGCCCGCCAGGCGCCGCTGGGCGTTCAAGCCACGTTGATGTCGGCGCGGTTGGCGCGGATGGAAGGCGAAACCGTGGCGGCAGCGGCGTTGCCGCCGATGGTGGATAAACTGCTCAACAGCGAAGATGCCAAGGAGGGCGTGCGGGCGATGATCGAGAAGCGGCCCGGCGTATTCAAAGGCATCTAGCTCAGGTCGCCGGGCGAATCGCCTTGATCAGCGGTTGCAACGAATACCCAAGGCGCGGTGCCAAGGCTTCGGCGCGAGCGGACAATGCCTCCAGGTCCAGCACCTGATCCAGCTCCGACGGCACCAGCAAAATCACATTGCCCTCCTTCACCGGCAACTCCCAGTAATGCCGGTGATACAAGCCACGCAACAACGCAGCGCCCAAAGGCTTGCCATCGTCGGTGGCCCACTGGTTGATCACCAGCCAGCCACCGGGGTTGAGTTTTTTCTGGCAGTTTTCCAGGAAGGTCCAGGCCAGGTGCCCAACGCCGGGGCCGACGTCGGTGTAGAGGTCAACGAAGATCAGGTCGGCCGATTCGGCACTGTCGAGCAATTGCAGGGCATCGCCGATGCGGATGTACAGGCGCGGATCGTCGTCCAGCCCCAGGTATTCGATGGCCAGGCGCGGCACGTCGGGGCGCAGCTCAATGGCCTCCACGTCTTCCAAGGGCAAGAACTTGAGGCACGCCTGGGTCAGCGTGCCGGCGCCCAAGCCCAGGAACAGCGCGCTTTCCGGCTGTTCATGGCACAACGCGCCGATCAGCATGGCACGGGTGTAGTCATACTCCAGCCAGCTCGGGTCAGCGGTGAACACACAGCTTTGCTCGATGGCATCGCCGAACTCGAGAAAACGGTAATCGGCCACTTCGAGCACGCGGATCATGCCGAAGTCATCATGGACTTCAGCCAGCAGGCGCTCGACACGCTCCTCGGTCATCACTACTCCTAAAGGGTTTACCGCACGGCAAAGGCGCGATTGTCGGCCAACCGGCAGCAACAGGTCACGCACTAATTGCTGATAACATTGGCGCCCCACCGTCAATCAGCCAATCGAGTTCATGATGAGCCAACCCTGGAGCCCCGACAGCTGGCGCGCCCTGCCGATCCAGCAACAACCCCAGTACCCGGACGCTGCGCACTTGCTGCAAGTGGAGCAGAACCTGGCCAGCTACCCGCCACTGGTGTTTGCCGGGGAAGCCCGCGAATTGCGTCGTCAGTTTGCCGAAGTGACCCAGGGCCGCGCGTTCCTGCTGCAAGGCGGCGATTGCGCCGAGAGCTTTGCCGAGTTCTCTGCGGCGAAGATCCGCGACACCTTCAAGGTGCTGCTGCAGATGGCGATCGTGATGACCTTTGCCGCCGGCTGCCCGGTGGTGAAAGTCGGGCGCATGGCGGGCCAGTTCGCCAAGCCGCGCTCGGCCAACGATGAAACCATCGACGGCATCACCTTGCCCGCCTACCGTGGCGATATCGTCAACGGTATCGGTTTTGACGAAAAAAGCCGCGTGCCGGACCCGGACCGCCTGCTGCAGTCCTATCACCAGTCCACCGCCACCCTCAACCTGCTGCGCGCCTTTGCACAGGGCGGTTTTGCCGACCTGCACCAGGTGCACAAGTGGAACCTGGATTTCATCGCCAACTCCGCGCTGGCCGAGAAGTACAGCCAACTGGCCGACCGTATCGACGAAACCCTGGCCTTCATGCGCGCCTGCGGCATGGACAGCTCGCCGCAACTGCGCGAAACCAGCTTCTTCACCGCCCACGAAGCGCTGCTGCTCAACTACGAACAAGCCTTCGTGCGTCGCGACAGCCTGACCAACGATTACTACGACTGCTCCGCGCACATGCTGTGGATCGGCGACCGCACCCGCCAGTTGGACGGCGCCCACGTCGAGTTCCTGCGTGGCGTGAACAACCCGATCGGGGTCAAGGTCGGCCCGAGCATGAACCCGGACGACCTGATCCGCCTGATCGACATCCTCAACCCGGACAACGACCCCGGCCGCCTCAACCTCATTGCGCGCATGGGCGCCGGCAAGGTCGGTGATCACCTGCCAGGCCTGATTCGCGCCGTGCAGCGCGAAGGCAAGCAGGTGCTGTGGAGTTCCGACCCAATGCACGGCAACACCATCAAGGCCAGCAGCGGCTATAAGACCCGCGACTTTGCGCAGATCCTGGGCGAGGTGAAAGACTTCTTCCAGGTGCACCAGGCCGAGGGCACTTATGCCGGCGGGATTCATATCGAGATGACCGGGCAGAACGTCACCGAATGCATCGGCGGCGCGCGACCGATCACCGAGGATGGCTTGTCGGATCGGTATCACACCCACTGCGACCCACGGATGAATGCCGATCAGTCGCTGGAGTTGGCGTTTTTGATTGCCGAGACCTTGAAACAGGTCAAACGCTGAACAACATAGCCGCCCTCAACCGGTCGGCACTTGGCCGCTGGCAATTGAGCTGGACCTGTTCCAGTCCAAGCCAGCCGGCCATTTGCAACAGGTTCGACGCCAGCGCCGCCATCCCCTCATCATCCAAGCCCGGTTCCTCCTCATGCACCGCGTGCACCGCGAGGCGCCCATTGGCGCGTTCGGCGCGCAGGTCCACACGCGCAGCAATTCGTTCGTTGTGCAGAAACGGCAGCACGTAATAGCCATACACCCGCTTGTCTTGCGGGGTGTAGATCTCCAGGCGGTAGCGGAAATCAAACAGACGCTCAGTCCGGCTGCGCTCCCAGACCAACGAATCGAACGGCGAGAGCAAGGCACTGGCCGGTACTTTGCGCGGCACTTTCGGATCGGGCAGGCAGTACGCCGGCTGCTTCCAACCCTGCACTTGGCAAACCCGCAGTTGACCGTCCTCCACCAGTTCGGCAAGACGAATGCGGCTGTCGGCCGGATCGAGGCGGAAGTAGTCGCGCAAGTCTTTTTCAGTCCCCACGCCCAACGCGGTGGCGCTGTGCAGCAACAAACCACGCTGGGCTGGGGCTTCAGTCACAGCGGTTTGAAGGATATCGCCGGGGATGACCCGCTCCGGCAAGTCGTAGAGCCGTTCAAAACCGCGTCGACCGGCGACCGTCACCAAGCCGGCGGCAAACAGCCATTCCAGTGCATGTTTTTCATCGCTCCAATCCCACCACGGACCGGCGCGCTCCTCACGGGTCGACAAACTGCCAGCCCCCAATGCGCCTTGCTGCTCGACCGTCTGCAACACCCGCTGAATGGTGGCTTGCTGCTCACGGCCAAAACGCGCCATCTGCGAATAAATCCCCTGCCCCTGCTGCGCCCGCTGCATACGCCAGCGCATCAACGGGTACAACGCCATCGGCAGCAAAGAGGCTTCATGCCCCCAATATTCGAACAGCGAGCGCCGTCGCCCCTGACTCCAGGCGGCCTGTTCAAGCATCAACGGGGAGTAGTTGCCCAGACGGGAAAACAACGGCAGGTAATGGGAACGCACCACGGCATTGACCGAATCAATCTGCAACACACCCAAGCGCTCGATCATGCGATTGAGGTGTGCAGCCTTGATCAATGCAGGCGCCTGGCGCCCGGAAAAACCCTGGGCCGCCAGCGCCATGCGTCGTGCTTGCTTGAGTGAAAAAGACAGGTCGGCGGGCATGGGGTTCTCCGTGGGGGCTCGCCGACTACCCTACTGCATCCGCGATCATTTTCGCAGCGGGTCCTGCCAGAAATGCAGGTGGCGCTCTTGCTCGACATCACCGCGAGTGACGCCGATATCCTTGAGCGCATCATCGCTCAAGGTCGCCAGCATCTGGCGTTCCTCATGCAGCGCCTGCCACCGAGCAATCTTTTGAAACAGCCCGGCAAACGGACGTTTCGCCATCAACACAAAACCTCTTTGACCTTTCATCTTCTCGCCCTCCAGTGGGGATGGCGCAAGTGTGTGCCTGGGCTTAAGATCAATCCAACGAATGTTTCTTATGCAATACATCTCAGAGATTGATCTATTGTCCAGCTTCCCGAGCATCGACACCGAAGTGCTGCGCACCTTCGTCGCCATCGCCGACCAGGGCGGTTTCACCCGCGCTGGCGAACTCGTAAATCGCACCCAGTCGGCGGTGAGCATGCAGATGAAGCGCCTGGAGGAAGACGTATTGCAGCGCAAGCTGTTCGAGCGCGATGGTCGCCAGGTGCGGCTGACGCCTGAGGGCCAAGTGTTGCTGGGTTATGCGCGGCGCATCCTGAAGCTACACAGTGAGGTGTTCAACACCCTGCGTGAGCCGCATATGGTGGGCCTGGTGCGCATCGGCACGCCGGATGACTACGTGATGCGGTTCCTGCCAGGGATTCTCAAGCAGTTCTCCAAGGCGTACCCGCTGATCCAGATCGAGATGCACTGCGAGGCGTCCACGGTACTGATGCAGCGGCGGGATTTGGCACTGACCGTCGTCAGTCGCGAGCCTGGCAATGAGATCGGTGAATTGTTGCGCACCGAGCGCATGGTGTGGGCGGCAGCGCCGTGCTTCTGCAGCGACGAGCACGACTCGCTGCCCCTGGCGATGTCCGGCACCGACTGCCTGTACACTCAGTGGGCCCGCTCAGCACTGGATGCGGCCGGACGCGATTACCGCCTGGCCTATCACAGCTCCAACGTGTCGGCGATCCAGGCCGTGGTCAATGCGGGACTGGCGGTGATGGTTAGCATGGAGAGCCTGGTGACCGATGACCTGCGCATACTCGGCCGCGACGAGGGTTTCCCGCCATTGCCGTCAATGAATCTGCATTTGCTGCGTAACACGCGGATGAATTCGCCCATCACCGATTGCCTGGCGGACTACATCATCGAAGGTTTCAGACTTTAAAGGTCAGCATCACCGCGCACACCACCAGGAAGCCGCAGAACAGCCCGCGCAGTACGCGCTCTGGCAGGGCATGGGCGACTTTCACGCCCCAACTGATACTGAGCAGGCCACCGACGGCCAAGGGCACGCCGATCATCCAATCCACTTCCTGGTGCCAAGCGTAGGTCACCAGTGTCACGCCGGTACTCGGCAATGCCAGGGCCAGGGACAGGCCTTG
Source organism: Pseudomonas sp. NS1(2017) (assembly GCF_002269425.1). Taxonomy (NCBI): domain Bacteria; kingdom Pseudomonadati; phylum Pseudomonadota; class Gammaproteobacteria; order Pseudomonadales; family Pseudomonadaceae; genus Pseudomonas; species Pseudomonas sp. NS1(2017). The sequence goes on along the minus strand of NZ_CP022960.1, from coordinate 3,296,653 downwards.
GGCAACCACTTGGGTGGTGCCGAACACGCTGGTCAACACGGGCGTCGCGACCACTGCGCCGCCGACGCCGAACAAGCCGCCCATGGAGCCGGAGGCAGCGCCGAGCACCCCGAGCCACGGCCAGGAGTAACGCATCTGCGCCGTCGGCGGTGCGTTGCGGGTGAACATGCGCACCAGGTTGTAGGCCGAGAGCGTCAGCAGGAAGGCAATAAAGCCGATGCGCATCGCGCCCGCATCCAGGCCGACCGCCCAGATCGACCCGAGCCAGGCGAAACTGAACCCCATCACGCCCAACGGCAGCGCATGGCGTAGTTCGATGCGGTTGCGCTGGTGATAACGCCACAGCGCCAGCATCACGTTGGGCACCACCATGACCAGCGCCGTGCCCTGGGCCAACTGCTGATCCAGGCCGAACAACACGCCCAGCACCGGGATCGCAATCAGCCCGCCGCCAATGCCAAACAGGCCGCCCACTGTGCCGAGGGCCGCGCCCAATACCAGGTACGTCACTAAATCCAACACCGCTTGTTACTCCGCAATCCCAAGCCTTGCATGCTACGCAGTCGACGCTGGCACGGAAACGCACAGCAACGCACAATGGCTGTGCCAATCTCGCATAAGCGTTTATTCGATGAACCCCAATACCCTGACCGATCAACTGAGCCTGTTTCTCGACGTGCTGGAAACCGGCAGTTTTTCCGCTGCTGCACGCCGTCATCCGTTGACGCCCTCTGCCGTGGCGCGGCGTATCGACAGCCTGGAAAGCTCGGTGGGCAGCCGCTTGTTCCAACGCAGCACTCACGCGGTGGTGGCGACCCCGGCGGGTTTGGCCTTTGCCGAGCGGGCGCGGCGGATCGTCAGCGAGTTGCAGTTGGCACGTGCCGAGGCGGTGTCTTTGAGCCATGCGCCGGAGGGCCTGATTCGGGTGGATGCGCCAGCGGCCTTCGGTCGACGACACCTGGCGCCGGTGATTGCCGACTTCCTGAACGTCTACCCCGGGCTGGATGTGCACCTGCATCTGATCGACAGCTTTGTGGACATGCAAGGCGCACACCTGGGCAAGGTTGATCTGGTGCTGCGTGCCGGGCATCTCGTCGACACACGCTTGATCGCCACGCCCCTGGCGAGCATCGTGCGCGTCGCCTGCGCCAGCCCGGCCTACCTGAAAAGCCGAGGCACGCCCAGCCACCCTCGCGAGCTGAGCGAACACGACGGGTTGGACTGGGACGGCCTGGCGCCCACATTCGCCTGGCGCTTTGAAATGGATGGACGCCGCGCCACCTACCGCCCGCGTCGCATCCGCATGAGTGCCAACAACGCCGAAGCCTTGCTGTCCGGCGCCCTGGCCGGACTGGGCATTGCCCACCTGCCCACGTGGCTGGCCAGTGAATACCTGGTGCGCGGCGAACTGCTGCCGCTGTTTTGCGAAAATGGCCTGCCCAGCCCGGAAACCACCGGGATCTACGCGCTGCGCCTGGAACAGCAACCCAACGCACGCAGCCGCTTGTTGCTGGAATACCTCAAAACCCGTTTCAGCCCGGTGCCACCCTGGGACCTGGCCTTGCAAAGTGGCTTGGTCTGACCGCTTGGACAGAATTATCTGGCGCATTAAAGATTTGCCCGCTAGATTCCAGCCCAGATACGTTTTCCGGAGGCACCGTCATGAGCAAAAACCCCGATCCTTGCGAATCACTGATGCTGGACAACCAGCTGTGTTTCGCCCTGCACTCCACCTCGCTACTGATGACCAAGGTCTACAAGCCACTGCTGCAAGCGCTGGGCCTGACCTACCCGCAGTACCTGGCCATGATGGTGCTGTGGGAAGAGGATGGTTTGACCGTCGGCGAAATCAGCAGTCGGCTGCTGACCGATCCGGGTTCGCTGACACCGCTGCTCAAGCGCCTGGAAGCTGAAGGCCTGCTCAGCCGTACCCGCAGCCGCGAAGATGAACGCGTGGTGGTCGTGGAATTGACCGACGCCGGCCGCGCCCTGCAGGACAGGGCCATGGGCATACCCCAGTGCATCCTCGGCGCCAGCGGCCTGGAGCTGGAGCAATTGCGCAAGTTGCAAGGTGACCTGATTGCCTTGCGCACCAACCTGCAAGGCAGCATTTAACCTCTCCCATCAAGGGCGTCGCGTCCGCGGCGCCCGCAGAAAACTACCGTTCATCCCTGCCTCAGAATATTTTTATAAATTTATCTTGCGCGCTAAACATTAGCGCTATACATTCATTTCACCAACTACTTAGCGCGCAAACATTTAGCGCTAATAACCCTGAGGAAAACGCCATGCAAACGCTCTATACCGCAGTAGCTACCGCCACCGGCGGCCGTGATGGTCGTGCTGTTTCCAACGACAACATTCTCGACGTCAAACTCTCCACCCCCAAAGAATTGGGCGGTGCCGGTGGCCAGGCCACCAACCCTGAACAACTGTTCGCTGCCGGCTACTCGGCCTGCTTCATCGGCGCCCTGAAATTCGTCGCCAGCCAGACCAAACGTAAAATCCCGGATGACGCATCGATCACTGCCCACGTCGGCATTGGCCAGATCCCCGGTGGTTTCGGTCTGGATATCGACCTGCACATCAGCCTGCCCGGCCTGGCTCAAGACGACGCGCAAAGCCTGGTCGACGCCGCTCACCAAGTCTGCCCGTACTCCAACGCCACCCGTGGCAACGTCGATGTACGCCTGCACGTGACTGTCTAAATGACCTCGGCCGCCCCTGGAGAACGCAATGAACACAATTGGTAAAGCACTCACCGGCACCCTGCTCGCCCTGTCCGTCACCCACGCCTTTGCGGCGCCAAGTGACGTTGAACACAACACCCAGGCTTTTCTGGATGTGTTGAACGCCGGCACCGGCAAACCGATGGAACAACTGACGCCCAAGGACGCCCGTGCCGTTCTGACCGGCGCCCAGGCGGGTGTGAAGCTGACCTTGCCAGCCGCAGAGGTGAGCCAGAAGACCATCCAGGTCGATGGCAAGCCGCTGGACCTGACCATCGTGCGTCCGGCCGGGGTCAAGGGCACATTGCCGGTGTTCATGTTCTTCCACGGTGGCGGCTGGGTGCTGGGGGATTACCCAACGCATGAACGCCTGGTCCGGGACTTGGTGACGGGTTCGGGGGCGGTGGCGGTGTTCGTCAACTACACGCCTTCGCCGGAAGCGCACTACCCGGTGGCGATCAACCAGGCCTACGGCGCTACAAAATGGGTGGCCGAGCATGGCCAAGAGATCAACGTCGATGGCAAGCGCCTGGCGGTCGCGGGCAACAGTGTCGGCGGCAATATGGCGGCGGTAGTCAGCCTGATGGCCAAGGACAAGGGCACCCCGGCCATCAAGTTCCAAGTGCTGTTATGGCCAGTGACCGACGCCAACTTCGACACCGATTCCTACAACCAATATGCCGAAGGACACTTCCTCACCCGCAACATGATGAAGTGGTTCTGGGACAACTACACCACCGACGCCAAGCAGCGCGCCGAGATCTACGCCTCGCCGCTGCGGGCCAGCACTGATCAGTTGAAGGGCTTGCCGCCCGCGCTGATTCAGACCGCCGGCGCCGATGTGCTGCGTGATGAGGGCGAAGCCTACGCCCGCAAGCTGGACGCCGCCGGTGTACCGGTGACCGCCGTGCGCTACAACGGCATGATCCACGACTACGGTTTGCTCAACGTGGTCAGCCAAGTCCCAGCGGTGCGTTCGGCACTGCTCCAGGCCTCGGATGAATTGAAGCAACACCTGAAGTAAAACGTAACGCCCACAAAAAAGCCCGACTCAAGGTCGGGCTTTTTTTCGTATCGGCAGGGCCAGAATTACTTCTTGGCGCGACCTTTGTACGAACCGCCTTCGCGGGTGTCGATCTCGATCAGGTCGTCGATTTCGATGAAATCGGCAACTTGCAGTTCGGTACCGTTGCTCAGCTTGGCAGGCTTCATCACCTTGCCCGAAGTGTCACCGCGAGCGGAACCTTCGGTGTAGGCCACTTTACGTACGATGGTAGTCGGCAGCTCTACAGAAACCAGGCGCTCTTCGAAGAAAATAGCTTCGCAGACGTCTTCCATGCCTTCTTCGATGAACGGCAGAACCGCTTCGATATCTTCAGCGTTCAGTTCGTACATGGTGTAGTCGGTGGTGTCCATGAACGTGTAGGTGTCGCCGCTGATGAAGGACAGGGTCGCTTCTTTACGGTCGAGGATCACGTCGTCCAGTTTGTCATCGGCGCTGTAGACGATCTCGGTCTTGTAACCGGTCAGCAGGTTCTTCAGCTTGGTCTTCATGATTGCGCTGTTACGACCAGACTTGGTGAACTCAGCTTTCTGAACCAGCCAAGGGTCGTTTTCGAGACGGATCACTGTACCGGGTTTCAGTTCTTTACCAGTTTTCATTGCATATATCCGAAATTTGGATGGGATTTACAAAATTCAAGGTGGCGTATCATATCCAACTTTCATAAAACTGCACCAGCGCCGTCGCAAGATCGGCCTGCAAGCCTTGTTCCAGACACCATGTTTCGGCGTGCAGATTCACTTCAGGCCAGTGTTCCAGCAGCATTTTCCACGGTTGGGCCATGTCGGCGTCCGTATTCCAGGCTTGCCAGAGCCCGATCACGGCAGCCCTGGCCGCCGGTGATAAGTTGGCGGTGTACAGCGCCAGGAAGGCATCGAGCTTGTCGAGATGGATGTCTTCATCCTGTCGGTAGATGTGCCACAACAGCGGACGCCCGGCCCATTGGGCACGCACGAACGAGTCTTCGCCGCGCACGGCATTGAAGTCGCAGCACCACAGCAGGCGGTCGTACTGTTCCTGGCGCACGAACGCGATGACCTGCACCGTCAGCGATCCGCGTTGCTGGATATCCCCTGCGACCAGCCGGTCCACACCGAGCCAGCGCGCCACGTCGCCTAGGATACGCCCCTCCGGAACCAACAGATGAGTGGCACGCCCGTCCGTCGATAACACGTCCAACCAACCGGCCAGCCCGGCGTTTTCGTAGGCGAACAGTGAGATTAGCCGTGCGTCGGCTGCGGGAACTATGCCCAAAGCTTGCAGGAAATCTCGCTGCGCGCCGGGATCCTGCTGAAACGCCCTACGCTGCTCCAACAATCCCGCCTCACGCAACAACCCGCCGGTGCCGGCTCGGAACCCAGGAAAGAAGAAGTACTTCTGCACGCCTTTGAATTTCACCGACGGCAGGCGATGACAGCCCACCACCCACTCTTCGGCACTCAGGTAATCCAGGTTCATCCACAACGGCACATGTTCGCGCTCGGCCATGGCTTCCATATAGTCGGGCGGCAACTGACAGGCAAACGCGGCAATCACTACCTCCGCCGCCGGCACACTCACCCACTCGGCCGGCCAATGGCGCACTTCGACACCTTCTTGCCATTGCAGGTCTTGCTGCACATCGATTGCCGGGCACATGCGCTCGAATGCCCGCAAGTCATCGACCCACAAGCGTACATCGCAGCGGTGCTCCGCCACCAACTGCCGGGCAAGGCGCCAGGTGACGCCGATGTCGCCGTAGTTATCGACGACGCTACAAAAAATATCCCAGCGGGCTTTCATTCCGGGCTCCAGCGCTCAAAGGCTCGATTGTCCGCATAAATGCGCGGATGCAGAAGGCTTGATCGCGATTATTCTGCACAGTGGCTGTGCGACAATCGCCGCCACGCCGTTTATGCCTGCCAGGAGGCCGCCATGTCTGATCGTCCGTTGTCGCTGTTCAAGCTCAGTGCTGCTATCGCGTTTGGCGTGTGGTTGGGGTTTATCGCCCTCGCGCTGACAGCATGGCTGGCCTCGCGCTATCTGTTCCCGCAGAGCCTGGCGCCAGTGGCCCAGGCCGTGCAGCAATTGGGCAAGCCTGCGGTGGTGACACCTGAACCGCCGAACCGCATGTTCGAGCAGTACCAGCAGAACCTGCAGAAGCAGGAACAGCAGCAAACCCTGGACCAGGCCCGCAACAATGCGCGCAACCTGTCCAACCCCAAATGCCAGTTCTGGCTGCAACAGGACCAGAACGCTCCCAACGAAAAGACCCGGGCGAATGTCCTGCAATTCTGTGATTGATGACTCATGAATAAACACGCCGTCCACCAGCTTGTATTAGAGAAGCTCACCCTCGATCTCGACATTGCCCAACGCGCAGCACAGACCGCTTACGAAACCGCGACCCACGAAGAAAACATCGCGGAAAACAAATACGACACCCTGGGGTTAGAGGCTTCCTACCTGGCGGCGGGGCAAGCCAAACGCGTGGAGGAGATCAGGCAGGCGTTGGTGTTGTGCCAGAACATGCACCTGCGGGCCTTTGATGATCAACGCGGTATAGAAATTGGCGCGCTACTGGGGCTGGAAGACGAGAACGGTCGCCAGCAGTGGCTGTTTTTGGCGCCGGATGCTGCGGGTTTGAAAGTGGATGTGGTCGGGCAACCGGTCACCGTCATCACCCCGCGCTCGCCGCTGGGCAAAAGCCTGCTGGGCAAGTTCGAAGGCGATGAGGTGGAGATTCTGGTGGCGGGCGCTCGGCAACACTTCACGGTTACCGACGCCAAATAACCTGTAGGAGCGAGCTTGCTCGCGAAGAACG
>NZ_CP022960.1:3273067-3289958 GCF_002269425.1 Pseudomonas sp. NS1(2017) | reverse complement strand
TTTTCGCGAGCAAGCTCGCTCCTACAGTGGATCGCATTCATTCACTTAATGGACGGGCAGCTCAACGCCATCAAACAACTCTTCCAGTTCCTGCTTGTTGTGGCACTGGATCGCCTTGGCCATGACTTCACGGGTCAGGTGCGGCGCGAACTTCTCGATGAAGTCGCACATGAAGCCACGCAGGAAGGTGCCACGACGGAAACCGATCTTGGTCACGCTGGACTCGAACAGTTCGCTGGCATCCAGCACCACCAAGTCTTTGTCGAGGGCCGTGTCGACCGCCATCTTGGCGACAATACCCACGCCCAGGCCCAGGCGCACGTAAGTCTTGATCACGTCAGCGTCAGCCGCAGTGAACACCACTTTAGGCGTAAGGCCGCGATGGCTGAAGGCTTCGTCGAGCTTGGAGCGGCCAGTGAAACCGAACACATAAGTCACGATCGGGTATTCAGCCAGGGCTTCCAGGGTCAACTTCGGCAGCTTGGCCAACGGATGACCTTGAGGCACGACCACGCAACGGTTCCAGCGATAGCACGGCATCATCACCAGGTCGCCGAACAACTCCAGGGCCTCGGTGGCGATGGCGAAATCGACGGTGCCATCAGCGGCCATCTCGGCAATCTGCATCGGCGAACCCTGATGCATGTGCAGCGCCACATCCGGGTACTGCTTGATGAAGTCGCGAATCACCGGCGGCAAGGCATAACGCGCCTGAGTGTGAGTGGTAGCGATGGACAGGGTGCCTTTCTTCTCGTTGGAGAATTCCTGGGCGATCTGCTTGATGCTTTCGACTTTGCGCAGGATCTCACCGGCGGTGGTGATGATGCGCTCACCGGCCGGCGTGACGCGGGTCAGGTGCTTGCCGCTGCGCGCGAACACTTCGACGCCCAGCTCGTCTTCGAGCAGGCGGATCTGCTTGCTGATACCGGGTTGCGAGGTATAGAGGCTTTGAGCGGTAGCGGAAACGTTGAGGTCGTGGTGCGCCACTTCCCAGATGTAGCGCAGTTGTTGAAGCTTCATATGTGTCCCTCAAAGCAGATAGACGCCACGGGTATCAGCGACGGTATATAACTATATTAAAGGTTCGATGGATAAATCTAGAACTTTTTATCGTTTCCACCCATCACACGTCATCACTGCGGCGACGTTGCAACGAAGGCACCAGGTAAACCGGCACCGTAGACAGTTGCAGCACCCGGGCAGCGGTGCGCCCCAACGGGGTAGCCGCTGCGGTTGCATGGCTATGACTGCCGACGATCAACAGGTCCACGGAAAGTTTGCGCAGTTGGTCGAGAATCACCTCGCACGGGTCCCCCTGGATCACCCGTACCGAGCGAATCAACTTCAGGTCTTGCTCCCCGTCCCCCAACTCCTCGCGAAAACTATCCAGCACCCGTTGCTCGATCGTCGCCATTACCGTGGTCAGCCCCTGGCTCTGCCATTCACTCAGGGCCTTCTCATCAAGGTAGCTCTGTAACACCGATTCGGCGAACAGCCCGATGGGCTCGACCACGTGAATCACATACAGGTCCGCCTTGAACGTTCGGGCCAGCGCCAGCGCATGTTGCATCACATAAGGCGCGTACAGACCGAGGTCTGTGGCGTACAGCATCGAACGGATCATAGAACCCCCTGGAACTGCCAGGATGGCGGAGATGAAATCAGCTTAGCAGTGCCCAGGCGACTTGGATTGACTTAGATCTTCACCTCATTACTGATGCCATGGGGCACATGCCCGGTGGCGACGAATTCCATGGCCTTCTCGCAATGCCCGGCCTGGTCATCGAAAAACACATCGGCGGCAAACGCTTCCAGGAACGCCGATTTTTCCAGGCCACCGAGGAACAACGATTCGTCCAGACGAATATCCCACTCGCGTAAGGTGCGAATCACCCGCTCATGGGACGGCGCGGAACGGGCGGTGACCAGCGCGGTGCGGATCGGACAGGCTTCGTCTGGAAACTCGCGCTGCAACAGGTTGAGCGCCGCCAGGAACCCCTTGAAAGGGCCTCCATGCAAAGGCTGGCGCGCCGACTCCCGCTCATTGGCCTGGAATGCTTCCAGTCCGCCAGCCTGATAGACCCGCTCGGACTCATCGGAAAACAACACCGCGTCGCCGTCGAAGGCAATGCGCAGTTCTTCGCTGGAGGCGCGGTTAGGGCCGCCGGACAGAATCGTCGCCGCCGCAAACCCGGCATCAAGGGCACTGCGCACATCTTCAGCATGGGTCGAGAGAAACAGATGGCAACCAAATGCGGCCAGATAAGGATAAGGACTACGCCCGCCTACGAAAGCGGCGCGGGAGATGTCCAGGCCGTAATGCTGGATTGAATTGAACACGCGCAGGCCGGTGTCCGCGCTGTTACGCGACACCAGCACTACTTCGACCCGGGCACGGCCGAGGCTGGCATTGAGGCTGAGCAGCTTCTTGACCAGCGGAAAGGCGTCACCGGGCTCGAGGATTTCCTCCTCATGTTCGATCTGGTACTGGCGATACGTCTCGACCCCTTCGGCCAGGTAGACCTTGTGGCTGTCACTCAAGTCGAAGAGTGCCCTCGATGAAATCGCCAGCACCAGTTTGTCGCCCAACCCCTTTGCCATAGTGTGTCCCAGAACTCAGCGGTTATGTCGATCAATGAAACTCAAGGCCTGATACAGCGCCTGCATCAGCGGCAACTCACAACCGGCAGCCTTGGCGGCAGCGAGTGGCCGTGCGTAGATCGCCGCCAGTTCCAGCGGGCGCTTGTGCACGTGGTCGTGGTACATGCTCGGCAGGTAATCGTCCATGGTTTCGGTCATGGTGAACATCTGCTCGGCGTAACTCTTGGGGATTTCATGACCGCAGGCGTGAGCGCCCTGCACCACTTCGGCCATCAGCGCCTGGATCAGCTCGCGGCTGGATTCGTCAGCCATCATCGCCGTGGTGCCGGTACCGAGCAACACGGAGAGGCCGTTGTACGGCACGTTCCACACCAGCTTATGCCAACGGGCCTGATGCACATTGGCCATGGCCTGGGACTCGATGCCGGCCTTGTGGAACAGCGCGGCCCCGGCTTCGACAATCGCCTTTTGCGCATCCTCATCATTGGCCGCCGTACCGCTGTGATAACCCAGGTTGACCCGGCCTAACGCCTGGTGCTCGATCACGCCGGGGGCAGAGCGGTGCACGCCGATGTAGCACAGGCCGCCAAGCAGGTGCAGCGACGCTGGCAGGTGTTCCCGCAGACTGTCTTCGACATCAAGGCCGTTTTGCAGCAGCACCACCTTGGCATCCGGGGCGGCAACTTGGGCGATGGTCGGGGCCAGGTCGACATTGCCGGTCGATTTGGTGCCCACCAGCAACCAATCACATGGCGGCATATCAGCAGCGCGGGCATACGCCTGCACCGGGTGCAGGTGCAAGGGGCCATGCACCGTGCTATTCAGTTGCAGGCCGTGCTCGCTGACCGCCGCGTATTCGCTGCGCAACAGGAAGTGCACATCGAAACCGGCACGCGCCAGCATCAATCCATAAAAACCACCGATGGCGCCGGTGCCGATGATGCCAATGCGGGGTGCTGGTGCGGTCATGGCAGATCCTCTGGAGTGCGGGTAAGCGCTTGATGGATGGAGTCGTTTAGATCAGTAGGTGTAAGACGCGTCTGTAATTGCCCGAGGAATTGACCCTCGCACACCACGAACAACGCCGGCAAATGAAAGATCTGGTAGCGTTCGACCGCGCCACCGTTGTGCCCGGCATCCACCCAGCACACGCGATCCACCGGCAGCGACCAGCCGGGTAACTGCTGGCGTGCCCAACGGCAACTGGAACACCCACTGCTGGTAAACACAACCAGCGAAATACCTGGCAATCCCAGCAATTGCTGGTCAATATCCAGGTCGGTCAATTCCAGTTCCTTCACTATACTGCTGCCACCGCCGTCAATTGGACGGTGCTCGGAGTCCGTGTACATGGGTCGTTTTTTACCTCACCCTGATGATGTCGCTGTCGAGTTAATCCAACGCCCCTCTCCTGCCATCCCCCGCCAACGCCTGCACACGGCTGGCTTGGGCGGCATCGCCTGCCATTGGCCACGTGCCTGGCGCGAAGGCACGGCGGTTGATCTGCTTATCCCTTCCCTGGGCACCAGCGCGCGGTATCCGGGCTATGTGGCGTGGTGCCGCAAGGTGGAAAACGGCTACCGCGTCGGTGTCGCATTTACCGATGAACATGCGTTGTTCGGCGCACGAATGGGTGAGCAAGCATGCCGGATAGAGCGCTACTGCCGCCAGCACGAAGACGCCGAACCCACTCCCCAGCAACTCGAAGCCCTGGCCCGCGAGTGGGTATCGCGCCACGCCAGCGAGTTCTCCCATGAGGCCTTTGTGGCGCCAGCGCTGGATTAAAGCGGGCTTTGCCCATTGTCGCGGGCCTGTGTTACGCGCTAAGGTTCCTCCCCCCTGCATTCAAATCATGCTGTGCTCCGCCGCACGGGGATGGCTGGCGGCCGGCACCCGTGACCCTGACGAGTAACACGATGGCTGATTTACCGATCAATGACCTAAACGTCGAATCCAACGAGACCCTGATCACGCCCGATCAGCTCAAGCGCGAGATCCCTCTGAGCGACGCTGCCCTGCAGACCGTCACCAAAGGCCGCGAAGTCATCCGTGACATTCTCGATGGCACCGACCACCGCCTGTTCGTCGTCATCGGGCCTTGCTCGATCCACGACCTCAAGGCTGCCCACGAGTACGCCGAGCGCCTGAAAGTGTTGGCGGCGGAAGTGTCCGACACCCTCTACCTGGTGATGCGCGTCTATTTCGAAAAACCGCGTACCACCGTCGGCTGGAAAGGCTTGATCAACGACCCGTACCTGGACGACTCGTTCAAGATCCAGGACGGTCTGCACATCGGTCGTCAGTTGCTGCTGGACCTGGCCGAGATGGGCCTGCCCACCGCCACCGAAGCCCTCGACCCGATCTCCCCGCAGTACCTGCAGGACCTGATCAGCTGGTCGGCCATCGGCGCACGTACCACCGAATCCCAGACTCACCGCGAAATGGCGTCCGGCCTGTCTTCGGCCGTAGGTTTCAAGAACGGCACCGACGGCGGCCTGACCGTGGCGATCAACGCACTGCAATCGGTCTCCAGCCCGCACCGTTTCCTGGGGATCAATCAGGAAGGTGGCGTGTCCATCGTCACCACCAAAGGCAACGCCTACGGCCACGTGGTGCTGCGTGGCGGCAACGGCAAGCCCAACTATGATTCGGTCAGCGTGGCGCTGTGCGAACAGGCGCTGAACAAGGCCAAGATCAAACCGAACATCATGGTCGATTGCAGCCACGCCAACTCCAACAAGGATCCGGCCCTGCAACCGCTGGTGATGGAAAACGTTGCCAACCAGATCCTCGAAGGCAACCAGTCGATCATCGGCCTGATGGTCGAGAGCCACCTGAACTGGGGCTGTCAGGCGATTCCAAAAGACCTGGCCGACTTGCAGTACGGCGTATCGATCACCGATGCCTGCATCGACTGGGCCGCTACTGAAAACACGCTGCGTAGCATGCATGCCAAGCTCAAGGACGTTCTGCCTAAACGCAAACGCACCTGAGTCTGTATCGAGCGCACACAAAAACGCCGGGCTAAGCCCGGCGTTTTTCATGGTGTTGTTTACGGTTTACAGCTTCGCGGCATGGCGCTGGTGGCGCTCCATGTAACGTTCGACGTAAGAGCAGGACGGGATCACCGTATAGCCTGACTCTTCGGCAAACTTCAACGCTTCCTCGGTCAACGCCGCTGCAATACCACGACCGCGCAGTGCGTTGGGCACGAAGGTCCGATAGATATCCAGGGTCTGTTTGCCGAGGTCCATATAGGTCAGATAGGCACGATGACCGTCCACATTGGTCTCGAACTGATGACCAGCCTGGTCATGGTGGATGGACAACGCCTCGCTCATCACTACTCCTCGCGGGTCTTGGTTTCTGACCCCTACCTTACCGATGTTTTTCCGGCGAAGGAACATCTACGCCACCCCGTGCCGGTTTCGACATCGAGAAAACCCTGAGCGCTTACAACCAGCCCGTAGGGAATAGTAGGCACCAATCCTGAAATTGCTCAAGGCGCGCTCGTCATCCCCTGCTGCTGGTGGATATAGAAAGGGCTCCGATCAACCTGGGATCGAAAGCCTGAACATTGCCGGCAGTTGAACCTTAAGACGAACAGGCGCTCTTAAAGTCACCTCTACATGCGTAAAAGATGCTGGGCAACGCAAAGCCAGGCTGAACGAAAGTGTCAGCGTGGATATATAAATTTTCATCTGTTTACAAGGCTTAACACATGCGGGCCGGCCCTTTCAGCCTGGATCCAATTTTTGCCTGTTTGAAAAAAATTGGACGGTTTTTATACAAACCTCCAAAAGATTAGCCAAAATAGATTCGGCGCGAGAATTTTTTTTGCTTCTTGCGCTACGTCAGTTTACTTACTACAAGTAATGGGTAGTATGTACGCCGGCTATTAGCTCACTCTGGGCTAACTAGCCATCTAATAGAAAGTCCTTGAAGGGGAACACGATGAACAACGTTCTGAAATTCTCTGCTCTGGCTCTGGCCGCAGTTCTGGCTACCGGTTGCAGCAGCGTCTCCAAAGAAACCGAAGCTCGTCTGACTGCAACTGAAGACGCAGCAGCTCGCTCCCAGGCCCGTGCAGACGAAGCCTACCGTAAAGCTGATGAAGCTCTGGCTGCTGCTCAAAAAGCACAACAGACTGCTGACGAAGCTAACGAGCGCGCTCTGCGTATGCTTGAAAAAGCTAGCCGCAAGTAATAATCCTTCGGGGTTGTTATCAAGCCGATCCATTTATGGGTCGGCTTTTTTATTGCCTGAATTTCCTACGATCTTTTGTAGGAGCGGGCTTGACCGCGAAGGTCCTCAACCATGGCGCGCAAGCCCTGGACTAACGCGGTGATCTCAAGTTTTTCGCGAGCACGCTCGCTCCTACAAGGGATCGATCGGCGCACTGGCGGCCACCGAGGCTGCGCCAGGCACGCCGATTTCCGTAGGCAAGCCGTCTTCCGCCGCTACCACGTCACGCACTTGGTCCCAGTTCACGCGCAATTGGTTGGCCAAGTCTTCACGCTTGAGCAAGGCGTTGATGACGGCGGTGTGTTTGTCGACCACCGACGGCGTCCCGTCATCATTCAACGGCGTATGCGCTTCAAGGTAGACCTTGCCACCACTGCGACCGAACTTGTAGGCATCGTTGATGATGCGCACCGACGTCCCCACCGGCACCATGCCCGCCATCTCCAGCACGTTGTTGTTGAACATACGGAAGCAGCCGTGGCTGGTACGGGTGCCGATGCCGAACTTCGCGTTGGAGCCGTGGATCAAGTAACCCGGCGTGCCCAGGGTGAACTTGAACGGGCCCAGCGGGTTGTCCGGACCAGCCGGCACCACGTTGGGCAGCGGGTCGCCGTTGGCGGCGTGCTCGGCCTTGATCGACGCGGGCGGCGTCCAGGTCGGGTTGGGGGTCTTGGCAATGATGCTGGTGTGGGCGATCGGCGAACCCCAGCCTTCACGACCGATCCCCAACGGGAACGTGTAGACCACGTTCTGGCCCTTGGGGAAGTAATAGAGTCGGTATTCCGCCAGGTTGATCACAATACCTTCGCGCGGGCCAGGCGGTAGGATGAAGCGCGTCGGCAACACGATCTCGGTGCCCGCTCCCGGCAACCAGGCATCCACGCCCGGGTTGGCCGCGACCATCTCCGAGTAACCCAGGTCATAGGTGGTGCCCAGGTCGGCAAAGGTGTCTTCGTACTTGGCCTTGATCACCTGGACCTGGCCGACGATGTCTTCACCTGGTGGTGGCAAGGGCAACTGCAGGGCTGACGCAGAACCGGCCGCACAGAGTGCAGCGAGAGACAGGCAGCAGGTGACGACGGAAAGGCGCGACAACATCCGGTAAATCCTTCGCAGAACGACGGGGAGGTAAACATCGATTGTATACGTGAAGCGCGCTTCTAGCTGCCCCCTACAACTCGAAACGCAGCTCCGGCCAGATCGGCGGCGTGCCCCGCTTCTGGGATTCCAGGATTGCACGGCACAAAGGGCACAGACGCTGGTCCTGGAAGATCGAACGATCGACCCGCGACCAACGCGGTTGCGCAGGCAATAATGTGCCGCACAGTGTGCGATCAATGGAGCCGCCCAGTTCCAGTTGACGCGCCACCAGATGCACCCGCACTTCCTGGCAGGCGAACAGATCCAGCTGCTCGTCCGGCTCGATCAGTTGGTAGTTAAACAGGGACCAGGCAGGACGCGACATCAGGGGCTCCAAATCGGGGGGGCGCCACCTTAGCCGAAAGCCTGCCGGTAGAAAAGCGTCATAGCAGCGGTTTTAGCGTCGGCCAGACATTTTCCAGCAACTTGCCCTGAGCGCCGACCGCCGGGTGCAGTTGATCGGCCTGCATCAGCTCCGGGCGCCCGCCCACACCGTCGAGGAAAAACGGCACCAGCGGGACGTTTTTTTCCTTGGCCAGCACACCATAGACTTCGGCAAATGCCGTGGTGTATCGCGGGCCATAATTGGGTGGCAACTGCATCCCCAACAACAACACCTTGGCCCCGCCGGCCTTGGACTGGTCAATCATCGACGCAAGATTTTGTTGCAATTGCGCAGGCGGCTGCCCACGCAGGCCATCGTTACCGCCCAGCTCGATCACCACCACGTCCGGCTTATGCTCTGCAAGCGCCGCCGGCAGCCGCGCCAGGCCTCCGGCACTGGTGTCGCCACTGATGGAGGCATTGACCACTTTATCGTCGAAACCTTCCTGCTTGAGCCGTTGCTGCAGCAGGGCAACCCACCCTTTGCTGGTATCCAGGCCGAAACCGGCACTGATACTATCGCCAACGATCAGGACTGTACCCGCCGCTGCGTTCTGGGCCATGCACATCAAGGCCAGGCCAGCACTCAAAAACCACATTCGCATCGGATTCTCCATGGGCGCAAGCATTCTCACCGCGCGGAACCTTAGCAAAGTGGTTCCCAGCGCGGAAGGTGAACTGACTATCCTGCACGAACTGAGCCTGGAACTGAACAAGGGCGATAGCCTGGCTATCGTCGGCAGTTCCGGTTCCGGCAAATCCACCCTCCTCGGCCTGCTGGCCGGCCTCGACCTGCCCAGCAGCGGCGAAGTCACCCTCGCCGGGCAAGCCCTCAGCACCCTCGACGAAGACCAACGCGCACGTATCCGTGCCGAGCACGTGGGCTTCGTATTTCAGTCGTTCCAACTGCTCGACAGCCTCAACGCGCTGGAAAACGTCATGCTGCCGCTGGAGCTGGACGGCCGCAAAGACGCCCGTGAGCGCGCCCGGCACCTGCTGGAACGTGTCGGCCTGGGCCAACGCCTGACTCACTCGCCACGCCAACTCTCCGGTGGCGAGCAACAACGGGTAGCCATTGCCCGCGCCTTTGCTGCGGAGCCGGACGTGCTGTTTGCCGATGAACCCACCGGCAACCTCGACAGCCACACCGGCGAGCGCATCAGCGACCTGCTGTTCGAACTCAACAAAGAGAGCGGCACGACCCTGGTGCTGGTCACCCACGACGAGCGCCTGGCCCATCGTTGCCGACGCCTGATCCGCCTTGAAGCCGGCCTGATGGTCGCGCCCCTGGAGCCTTGATGGCACGTTTGCCGCTATTGCGCCTGTTCAGCCTTGCCATGCGCCAACTGCTGCGCGACGCCCGCGCCGGCGAATTGCGCGTGTTGTTCTTCGCCTTGCTGGTGGCCGTGGCCGCCAGCACCGCCATCGGCTATTTCGGTGCGCGCCTCAATGGTGCGATGCTGTTGCGCGCCACCGAGTTCCTCGGCGCCGACCTGGTACTTGAAGGCAGCTCACCGGCCCGCCCCGAGCAAATCCAGTCAGGCACCGAGCTGGGCCTGGATCATGCCCGGGTCGTGGAGTTTTCCAGCGTCATTGCCACCGATAACGGCATCCAGCTTTCCAGCATCAAGGCGGTCAATGAGCAGTACCCGCTACGCGGAGAACTCAAAAGCGCGGCGGCACCCTTTGGTGATGAAACCCCAGGTGGCGGACCGAAACCCGGTGAAGCCTGGGTGGAGGCACGATTGCTGACGGCGCTGGACCTCAAGGTCGGCGACAGCATTGACGTGGGCATGAAGACGCTGCGCCTGGCCCGCGTGCTGACCTACGAGCCGGACCGCGCCGGCAATTTCTACAGCCTTACCCCCAGGGTAATGATCAACCTGGCGGACCTGGATGCCACCGGCGTCGTGCAACCCGGCAGCCGCGTCAGTTTCCGCGAGTTGTGGCGTGGGCCGCAGGGCAGTACCGCGCTGCAAACCTATCGTGATCTGATCAAGCCGGGCCTCGCCGCCAACCAGCGCCTGCAAGACTCACGGGATGGCAACCAGCAGATCGGCGGCGCCCTCGGCAAGGCCGAGCGCTATCTGAACATGGCCAGTCTGGTGGCCGTCCTCTTGGCCGGTGTGGCCGTGGCGCTGTCGGCCAATCGCTTCGCCACCCGACGCTTCGACGCCAGTGCCTTGCTGCGTTGCCTCGGTTTGTCACGACGTGAAGCCATGTTGCTGTTCAGCCTGCAATTGACTGTACTGGGGTTGCTGGCCAGCCTTGCCGGCGCTCTGCTCGGCTGGCTGGCACAATTCGGCCTGTTCTACTTCCTCCACGACCTGCTGCCATCGGACGTGCCACCCGGCGGACTGTTACCAGCCATTGCCGGGATCGGCACCGGGCTGGTCGCACTTGCCGGCTTCGCCCTGCCGCCCCTGGCCGCACTGGGTCGCGTGCCACCGCTGCGGGTATTGCGCCGCGACCTGCTGCCGATCCCTTCCAGTACCTGGATGGTCTACGGTGCGGCGCTGTTTGCGTTAGGCCTGATCATGTGGCGCCTGAGCCTCGACTTGGTACTGACTTTTGCCCTGCTCGGCGGCGGCGTGGTCGCTGCGCTGATACTCGGCGGTTTGCTCCTGCTGCTGTTGCAAAGCCTGCGTCGCCTACTGGCCCGTGCCTCGCTGCCTTGGCGACTGGGCCTGGGGCAACTGTTGCGTCACCCGCTGGCGGCGGCAGGTCAATCCCTGGCCTTCGGTTTGATCCTGCTCTCCATGGGCTTGATCGCCCTGCTGCGTGGCGAGCTGCTCGACACCTGGCAAAACCAACTGCCCAAGGATGCTCCCAACTATTTCGCCTTGAATATCCTGCCGGCCGACAAGGACGCGTTCGGCACCCGCCTGCTGGAACTGCAGGCACAGTCCGCGCCGTTGTATCCGGTGGTGCCAGGTCGTTTGATCAGTATCAATGGCGAGCCCGTGCAGGAAATCGTCAGCAAGGACTCCAGTGGCGATCGCGCGGTGCAACGCGACCTGAGCCTGACCTGGGCTGCCGACCTGCCACCGGGCAACGCCCTGACCGCCGGTGCATGGTGGTCACAGCAACCTACCGATGAAATCCCCGGCGTATCGGTCGAGGCCAAGGTGGCGGAAAGCCTCAAGCTCAAACTCGATGATCACCTGGTGTTCACCGTAGGTGGGGAGAACCGTGAAGCGCGGGTGACCAGCCTGCGGACCATCAACTGGGATAACTTCCAGCCCAACTTCTTCATGATCTTCCAACCGGGCACCTTGAAGGACCTGCCCGCCACCTACCTGACCAGCTTCTACCTGGCGCCTGGGCATGACCAGCAGATCGTCGACCTGTCCCGTGCTTTCCCGGCGGTGACCATCCTGCAAGTCGAGGCACTCTTGGAGCAGTTGCGCAGCATCCTCGCCCAAGTGACCCTGGCGGTGGAATACGTACTGCTGTTTGTCTTGGCGGCGGGGATGGCGGTGTTGTTCTCCGGCCTCCAAGCCACCCTCGATGAGCGTATCCGCCAAGGGGCGCTGCTACGTGCACTGGGCGCGGAACGCAAGCTGCTGGTCAAGGCCAGGCGTATCGAGTTCGGTTTGCTGGGTGCCGTGAGTGGCCTGCTTGCAGCGCTCGGGACCGAGTTGGTGACCTTTGTGCTGTACCGCTATGCATTTGACCTGGCCTGGCAGCCTCATCCGTGGCTGTTGCTGCTGCCGGTGATAGGTGCCGTATTGATCGGCGGTGCGGGTGTATTCGGCACTCGCCGCGCACTCAACGCCAGCCCGTTGACCGTGTTGCGTGAAGGCTGAAACGCAGTCGGCCCACGTTCATCACTGAACACGGGCCGACTTCGCTCACTTCACATAGTCGATGCTGGTGATCCACCAGCACACTTCTCCACCCGGGGTCTGCACGATGGCCTCATCGTCTACTTCCTTGCGCAACAACGCACGGGCCATGGGTGAATCGATGGAGATGTAGTCCATCCGATCATAAATCTCGTCATAGCCGACAATGCGAAAACGCTTGGTCTCACCCGCCTCGTTTTCGATGTCCACCCAAGCGCCGAAGAACACCTTGCCCTCCTGCTCGGGCATGTACTCCACCACACGCATGTCTTCCAGGCGCTTGCGCAGGTAACGCACGCGACGGTCTATCTCACGCAGCAGCTTCTTGTTGTACTGGTAATCGGCGTTTTCGCTGCGATCTCCCAGCGAGGCCGCCCAGGTCACTTTGCGCGTAGTGTCCGGGCGCTTTTCGCGCCACAGGTAATCCAACTCCTTTTTCAGCGCTTCATGACCTTCTTTGGTAATCAGCTTGGTACTCAAACGCTTGCATCCCGAGGCAATGTCCATAGGTGCCGATGTGCCTGTGCTTAGAGCCCAGGCGTCGGCTGGCTGGCGTTGATGATAAATGAACCGGCGAAAGTAGCCAGGCCAGTCTAGCCATCCAACGCCTGATCCAGCTCAAGCAGCACGCCCCGCAGACTCTGTCGCAAGCTCGATACCTGCGACGTCATCACCTTCAGGGCTTCGGTCCTCTGGCTGACCGCAAGCGAATGATCATGCAATTGAGTGGTACGTTGCTCCAGTTCTCCAACCTTCTCATCCAATTGTTTCTGCTCCTGTTGCAATCGCGCCTGCCATTGCTCAAGTGCCGATTCCCGCTCTATCGCTGCAAGCTTTTGCTGGGTCAACTCTTGGGCCACACGGGCAAGGTTGGTCAACGTACTGTCCACTTCGAGCAGCGTGCTGTGGTCGTCGGGAGCAGGCCGTATCAGCGGTGCAGGCACACCGGGAGGCGGCGGGATGACCGGTGCGGTTTGCGCCATCATCAACGGGGCTTCGAGAGGTGGCTTGCGACTCTCCTCAACGGGCTGCTCATGCACAAGTGTCCGGACGGGTTCGGAAGGGTTGATCGTTTTAGGAGACGAACTCAATTGGGACGAAAAACGAATGGACGGCACAATCACCGAAGTGCTTTCGATCGCTGGGAGCGTGGGTGCAGACATGCCCAGAGTGATCACCTTCATCACCAGCGCCTTCTTGATGATCACCGAATGATGGTCCTCGGGCCTTGCAGGCGGCAGCTTGCAGCCTTTCAAATCGACAAAGTGATAGGGCGCCTGGGTTTCGGTCCCCCCCCCCGCCTTCATGCCCGAAGCCGCCAACGTCAGAATTTGCTTGAACACGTGCAAGGCCAACTGCAGGTCTTCCTTGGACTCCACCCCGCCCAGAAAATATCGATCAACTTTCTTACGTAACGCGGCGATATAAACCCTGGAACTTTCCGGCTCCACTTCCTCATCCAGACTGTAAACAAGAAAGTTGGAGGCTGTCTGGCCTACAGCAAAACCACAGAGCAGTGCGCCGTTAACGGGAGCATCTTGACCGTTGCGCTCAAGAACAAGGGTACGTAGCAGCATCATGGCATTAAGGCCTCATTGTGCAGGGTAGAACGTTTATCTAAACAACCAATAAACATTCAAAAATTGGACATTTTGAAACCTAACACATTGTTTCAGCGGCTTGCCCAACCCGCACGTAGGACTTCTCTTATTAATAATTATCGGCGTTCCCTAAAACGACCATTACCCGTACCCTTTTTTCACGCCCCCTACGTCACGCCAAACTTATTCGGTAAAAAAATGATCGAAATAAGCAATCTGACAAAACACGCGGGTAGCACAACTGTACTCAGCGACCTTTCATTCAGTGCTCATCAACCAGAATGCCTAGGCCTATTCGGACAGGATCCGATGGCCAAAACAACCTTGTTCAATGCAATAGCGGGTTCAACACAGCCGTCCAGTGGCTATATAAGCATCCAAGGTTTCGACACACAGACCCATGCACTTAAAGCGAGACAACTCGTCGGCTATCAATTGTCTGGGGACCTCGGCCATCCAACGATGTCCGTCAAAACGTTCCTTGGTTTCATTGCTGCCGTGCGCGGCTTCCACGGCGCCGAAAAACGCGCACGGCTGGAAAAAGCGGTCGCACGGCTGGATCTGTTTCAAGTGCTCAACGCGCCCCTCGACGCCCTTTCCATCGGCTGGAAACGTAAAGTCGCCATTGCCCAGGCCGTCCTGCACAACCCTGCGGTGTTACTGCTGGATGAGCCAACTGAAGGACTCGCACCTGATCAAAAGCATACATTCAGGGCGCTTATACAATCATTGACGCAAGAAATGACAGTCATCATCGCCTCTCGTCACTGCGATGAGCTCTCTGAGTTGTGTACCCGTGCATTGGTCATCGCAAGCGGTCGCCTGGTCACCGATACCCCACTGCCCGAGTTGCAACGCGACTCGCGCCATTTCCAGGCGGTCACTCTCGCTGCGGATACACCGCTGGACTTGCTGGCACTGGCCGTACTGCCAGGGGTGGCTGGCATTGAGGAACATCGCCATGCACCCGGTACGGTAACTGTTCTCGCCATGCCAGGGCATACCATCTACCCCCATATCAACATACTGATTGCCAGTCGCCGTTGGAAGATCAACTCGCTGAGCCTGGAACCAGGTCGCCTGAATGATGTGGTCCACCATCTGAGCCAGGAGGCGCCTCTTTGAAATTATTGCCTGTCATTTTCGAGCGTCAACTCGCCAGCTACGCCAGTGCCCCCGGTACTTACCTGAATATTGCGGTCTTCCTGATACTTTCAGTGACGCTGGGGGGGTATACAAGCCCGTGGCTGGAACAAAACGGCAGTGACTTGCAGGTGTTCGTCCAGTTCCATCCCTGGCTCTATTTACTCTTCATTCCCGCTTTGACCACACGATTATGGTGGGATGAGTCCAATGCCGTTTTTTTCGACCTGATGAAGACCCTGCCCCTCACGACCTTTGAATGGGTTGTCGGAAAATTCCTCGCCGCCTGGCTCGTAGCAGGCACTGCCCTGCTCCTGATGTTTCCTCTCGTCATCGTGACCAACTACTTGGGCCGTGCGGATAACAGCGTTATTGCTTCGCAACTTTTCGCCAGTTGGCTGCTGGCAGGAAGTTATCTTTCAGTCGGTTGCTTTATATGCGCACTGGTACGTCAGCGCACTGTAATATTCTTACTGACCCTGGGCTTACTTCTTACAGCCAGCGGACTTTCCTCCCTCTTGGACGCACTTGAACAGCAAGCCCCTATTGGATTGATCGACAACCTCGCTTCACTCAGCCCTGCTTTGCGATTCAGCAGTATCGATCATGGAAAGCTCACACTGCGTGACACGCTTTACTTCATCAGCATGATCTTCGCTTTTCTCGCTGCGACGACAGCCACCCTCAACTATAAATACAGCTGAGAAGGGAAATCCTTAATGCGGTCCTCGCTGCGCACCGGCATGACACTCATCGTTACCTTACTACTTTTCCTAGCGTTCAATCTGGTTTGGATAGGTAAACTTCCTGATCTACGGTGGGATTTTTCTGAACAAAGATCTCACACATTAACGCCCGCCGCACAACGGCTACTCACTATATTGGAAGACCCGCTGGATTTGTATTACTTCAACTCCAACAACGATCCTAAAAGAAGTTATGCAGTGCAGCGCTACAGCAAGCGTATTGAAGACCTGCTCAAGGAGTACGAAGAGACCGCCAATGGCATGATCAATCTGCACCTAGTTGAACCAGCCCCTTTCTCGGAGGATGCCTACAAAGCCCGACTATCCGGGCTTCAGGACAATGCCGGGTTTCTCGGGCTTATCGGCACCCGCGCCGGTCACGGTGTACGAAGAATTGCCGCCTTCAGCCTCGACCAAAAGCCGTTGCTTGAGTATGAAATCAGTCATCTGCTCTACAAGTTGCAACAGCCGAAGCGGCCAGTCGTTGCGCTGCTGTCAGGGTTGGCGATGAGCGAGTCTGCGGGTCGTCTGTTGCAGGATTTGCGGCAAGAATTCGATTTGGTCAATCTGGAATCGACTGCCGCTTCAATTCCCGCCCCCATCCAAACACTGATGGTCGTGCACCCTCAGGAGGTGTCTGAACGGACCCTGTATGGCATTGAACAATTTGTCTTGAGAGGCGGCCGATTGATGGTGTTTATCGACCCCTTGAGTGAACAGCGCCCGAACCGTCCCGGCAACACGCGGCTGAACGAACTACTTGCCGCATGGGGTATCCAGATGCCTGCGGACAAAGTGGTAGTCGACAACCTCTACACGCCACGAGAGACACTGGGTAAGCCCAATCAGGTCAGGCTGAACCTGCCCCGGCAGGCGATGAACACACATGACATCAGTGCATGGAACCTCAATAGGGTCACGGTATCGAGCACGGGTGCTCTCTTCCGACTGGGCAAGAGCCGTACGACCTTCAGCCCGCTCCTGCAAAGTTCCGAACAATCTGTCCTGTTGGACGCCAATAGCCTCAAAAGCACCACCACGATGGACTCAATAATTGAAGAGGCGTCGAATCAGGAACGGCGTCATGTCATTGCTGCGCGTATCGAGGGGCCGAGCTATTCGGTGTTTCCTGATGGTATCCAGGGGCAGCTGCGGATTTCGGAGCACTGTGACCGGCCGTTTC
>NZ_CP022960.1:3265929-3272967 GCF_002269425.1 Pseudomonas sp. NS1(2017) | reverse complement strand
CGAAACGCTCGGTCACGTTCACCGAAATCCGCAGGCAGCCGCCTGGCTTGCGCAAAGCTGCAAAGATTCATGTCGTGGTCGTTGCTGACACGGACATGCTCATGGACACGGTCAACAACGCGGCACCGGACGGCAACGCGCTGTTTGTCCTGAATACATTGGACAACCTGTCCGCCCCCGACACACTGGCCGCCATACGCCCACGCGTGGCGCAGGAAAGGTCACCCAATGCGCTGGAAGGCATGCGCGAAGTCGCGAAACAGGCCTATCGCCTGAAGGCCGGTGAACTGGAGCGGCGCCTGCAGCGCACGGAACAAGAATGGCAACGACTTAGCCCATGGACAACCGCCCTCGGCACCCAGGCAGTGGACACCAGCACCCGGTTGCAGGCACTCAACAAGGAGCGTCTGCGCTTGCCCATGGAGCTGCACGCGCTGGAGCACGAAGCTTATGCGCAGGTACGCCGAATGGAGCTGACGATAAAACTGGTCGTGACCTTTGCGATACCGCTGACGTTATGCCTGATCGCCTGGTTGGTCTTTCTGGGCCAACGCCGTCGCCGGCTGAAAGCCGGCAGCATCATTCACTGAACGCTCAACGACGGGCGATCAGCCCTTGCCGGGCAATGCGGGTCAACTGACGGATGACCTCATCGGCGTCGCCAGCACTGGGCGCCTGGATAACCGCAAGGTCAAAACTGTTGCTGGCAAACCGCGCAAGGGAATCGCCATCTTCGACAAACTGGATCAGGAACGCGGAGGGTCGGCCCGTACGACGCGGCCAGCCGTCCAGGTAGCGCAACAGCGTCGGCTGGTGTTTGCCGCCCAGGAGAATTTTAGGATTGCGTTGAGTGAGGTCCGCGGTGATCGGGGCCAGGCGTATCAGGGGGCGTAGTGCATTCATCGTGTCGTGTCTCTGCCTCAAAAGTCTGCGGGCAGGTGAGAGGCAACACCGAACCAGCGCTTTAGCGGAATTTCGAAGCATGGAACATGCTTCTGTCGGGACCGATAACGATCACCCATGGCGCCCCGCAATTAGCTGTTTAAATCGGCGCATGAGCGGCATCCTAGAGAAGCCGGTGGGGCGGTGTCAAGAATCCCGATCAGCAAAAAGCCCGCACAGGGCGGGCCTCTTGAAGGTTCTACGACGATCAGTTGGCGATGGCGCGATCCGCAGACAGCTTGCCGGCGCCTTCCAGCAGTACCGCCAGCGAGCCACCGAGCAAGGCCAGGGCGAACTCATAACCGTTGTTGGCCATGAACAGGCCATTATGGATGTGCACCGAGAAGATCGCCACCAGCGACAGAATGGTCAGGCCCAATGCCGCAGGACGAGCCAGCAGGCCGATGATCAAAGCCAAACCAGCAAAGAACTCAGTGCCGCCCGACAGCAGCGCCATCAGCGTACCCGGCGCCAGGCCGATGCTTTCCATCCACTGGGCAGTGCCCGCCAGGCCGTAGCCACCAAACCAGCCGAACAGTTTTTGCGAACCGTGGGCGGCGAAGATGATGCCGACAACAATGCGCAGAATGGTCAGGCCGTAACCGGCGCGGGTGGACAGGATGCTTTTGATCAGTGGGCTCATGGTGATAATCCTTTTCAAAGTAGGGGTTGGTTGGCCGCTATATTAATCAGTTTAAGCAATGATAAAAGCCGAAAAAATGCCTGATTAATATCGAGAAAATCGATTACTTCCGCGAGGCGATTTTCGGCGCTGGCGGCTCGAGGGACTCCCGCTCCCGATCGAACGCCAAATAGTACTTGTTGACGCTATTAACATAGCTGACGCCGCCCATCCCTACCTGCTCCATGGCAATGCGTTCAACCTGGAAGAACCACTGATTGGGATTCAGCCCCCGGCGCCTGGCTTCAGTGCGCATGCCCTGCACCCGCTCCGGCCCCATGTTGTAGGCCGCCAATACGAAGGCCATGCGCTCGCGCTCGTTGAGCTTGGGACTGGCGAAGAACTTGCGACGGATCATCGCCAGGTAGCGCGCCCCCGCCTGCACGTTACTGTCGAGATTCTCGATATTGTTGACCCCCACGCGCTGCGCCGCTGAAGGTGTAATCTGCATCAGGCCAGTGGGGCCGCCGCTGTTGCGCGCGCCAGGATCGAGCGCCGACTCCTTGAAGGCCAATGCCGCCAGGTTCAGCCAGTCGATGCCCTGCTCGCGGGCGTGTTTCTGCAACACCGGGCGCAGTTTTTCCAGGCGCTGACGGTCGACCCGCGCCAACGGATTGCGCACTTGATAGAGGCGCCGGTAGATCCGCTGGAACGCCACATCCTGGTCTGAGGGGGTTCGGTAGGTCTTGAGGAATCGATCAATGCTTGCCCGCAGCATCGACGCGTCCTGGCGCACAAACCAGTACTCGTCGCCCGGTTCGCTGATCGCCACCTGCTTGTCAAAGCGCAACTTGGGCAGGATCTTCGACCAGCGTTCGGCAATCGGTTTTTCAACAATAGTCAGGTGAAAAATTCCCGCCTGGACCATCTCCAGCACATCTTCCACGGCCAGGGTCGGGTCCACCCATTCCACCTTGATAGGTGGCTGTTTGTGCAGGGCCAGCTTCTGGTTGACCTGGCTGATGGCATCCGCCGCCGCGCTGCCGGTGGTCAGCGCCAGGGTGCGGCCCGACAGTTGCTCCAACTTGGTAAACCGTCGCTCTCCCTTCACCCCCACCAACCACAACGGTACATCGCTGACAATCGGGTCGCTGGTGCTGATCTTGTGCGCAGCCTTCACATCGAGCAATTCACCCGGCGCCACCAGATCACCTTCGCCACGGGCCAGCGCACCGAGCAGTTGGTCCTTGGCTTTGGGGATGATCTTGAAGTTGATTTCCTGGCCATCACGGGCGTGGCCATTGAGGTATTGCTCGAAAGCGCGCAGGCGATGGTATTCGACACCAATAGCCTGGCCCTGGACCTCGCCGGAACTGTTACGGCTCTGGTTGACCAATACGCGCAGGATGCGGCTGGAGCGAATCTCCGCCAGGTCACGGACCTTGCTGGGCTTGGTGACTTCCAGCGGCCCGTCCAGACGCGCGACCGCCGCCATGGGCAGCAGCAACGTCAGGCACAACATAAGCAACGCCGAGGGTCGGATCATCCGCTCTCCGGAAAAGAATACTGGCCAACGCCCTCGCGAAAAACGAGGCGGTGGGAGTCAGAAACAGAGCGCTTTATGCGCAGGCTTTGCGCGCAACGGTGGCAGGATGAACGGCGGCTGGCCGACCACAATGTCACTTGCGACGTTCAAAGACAGCTATAACTCGTTGTAGTTCTTCGTTTTTCTTATAAATCTACAGCTCTGATATGCTTTCCGGCCGCAGGCGGAGATAGCACCATGCAACTCATTGATATCGGCGTCAACCTGACCAACCCTAGTTTCGACGAGAAGCACCAGGCTGTACTCGACCGCGCCTATGCCGCCGGCGTACAGCAATTGGTGCTCACCGGCACCAGCATCGAGGGCAGCGAACAAGCCCTGCAATTGTGCGAAAAATTCGATCAAAGCGGCCAGCGGCTGTTCAGCACCGCCGGCATCCACCCCCACTCCGCCAGCGACTGGAACGGCGACAGCGCCCAGCGTTTGCGCGCTTTGCTCAACGAAAGCCGCGTACGTGCGGTGGGTGAATGCGGACTGGATTTCAACCGGGACTTTTCCCCGCGCCCGCAGCAAGAAAAAGTCCTCGAAGAACACCTGGCCCTGGCCGTCGAGCTCAAATTGCCGGTGTTTCTCCACGAACGTGACGCCAACCAGCGCCTGCTGGAAATTCTCAAGGACTACCGCGACCACCTCACCGCCGCCGTGGTGCATTGCTTCACCGGTGAACAGGCGGCGTTGTTCAGCTACCTCGACCTCGACTTGCACATCGGCATCACCGGCTGGATTTGCGACGAACGCCGTGGGACACACCTGCATCCACTGGTCAGGGAAATCCCCCGTGACCGTCTGATGCTGGAGAGCGACGCACCCTATCTGCTGCCGCGCACCCTGCGCCCCAAGCCGAAAAATGGCCGGAATGAGCCGGCGTATCTGCCGGAAGTCCTGCGCGAAGTCGCCCTGCACCGCAACGAAAGCATGGAAGACCTCGCCCGTAACAGCACGGCATGCGCCCGCCGCTTCTTTGGGCTGCCTGAAGTGGATTGATGCGGCGCATTGACCCACGTCAAAACCGTCTCCCTGGATAGCGGCACAATAATGGCACCTTGCCAATGCTGTTTCCGCTATCAGAGAAAACCTTCCATGGGTGCCTGGCTTAGCAATATCTCGCTTAAATACAAATTCTGGGCCGTCAACGCGGTCGCTTTCATCACCACTTTGCTGCTGGTGCTGTATGCCGTGCAGCTTGAACAACAGGCGCGCAGCACAGCGTCCCTCGCCTCTGCGCAAGCACAAGCGCGGCTGCTTGGCGCCTGGCCGGCTGGGGAAGCACTGCCCAAGGGCGAGCACTGGCTGACGTTCAAGCGCGGCCAAGTCCCACAACTGGCCGACCAGGATCTGTCAGCCCTGGGCAGCGCCACGGGCTGGATCGAGCTCAATCACATGCCTGTGTTCGGCGAGAACCCGCTGATGGGCGCTGAAGTCGTCGCCCGTCCTGATGGTCAATACGTCGCCGTCCTTGCCTATGCGCCCAGCCTGAGCCAGGTATTCGAAGAGCGCTTCGCCAACTATGCGGCGGCGGTCATGATCCTGATGCTGGCGATGCTCGGCGCCTCGCAATTGCTGATCCGCTTCCTGCTCAGCCAACTCAACACTCTCAAGGACGTAATGCTGCACGTAGAGAAAACCGGCGACCTGTCAGCCCGCGTGCCCTTGGCGTGCAAGGATGAAGTCGGTCAGATGGCCAGCGCGTTCAACGCGATGCAGGCCGGCTACCAGAGAGTGGTCAGCACCGTAGCGCGTACCGCCCAACAGCTGGACGACGGCGCCGCGCGCCTCGCCAGCAGCATGAACGAGGTGCAACACGGCATGCTCGGCCAGCAAAGCGAAACCGACCAGGCCGCCACCGCCATCAACGAGATGACTGCAACGGTTTATCACATTGCTCAGCACGCAGGCGCCACAAGGGATCTGTCCCAGACCGCCGACACCCTCGCCGGCAGCGGCCAGGAAGTGGTCACCCGTGTACAGCGCTCGATTGCCGGCCTGTCTACAGGCGTGCAACAAACCGCCGAAATGATTCAGAAGCTCGCCGAGGACAGCCAGAAAATCAACGGCGTGGTCAGCGTGATTCACAGCATCGCCGAACAAACCAACCTGCTCGCCCTCAACGCCGCCATCGAAGCCGCCCGCGCCGGGGAAATGGGCCGTGGCTTTGCCGTGGTCGCCGACGAAGTGCGCAACCTGGCGAAACGCGTGCAAAGTTCCACCGACGAAATCACCCGTATGGTCTCGGCCCTGCAGGCCGGCACCCGCGACGCGGTGGACTTCATGCAGGAAAGCTCGTTCAAGGCCGACGACTGCGTGCAGCAGGCCCAGGAAGCGGGCGCCGCCCTCGCCGAAATCACCGGTGCCGTGGCGCAGATGCGCGAAAGCAACACCCAGATCGCTGTCGCCGCCGAACAGCAAAGCCACGTGGCCGAAGAAATGAACCGCGCGGTCGTCAGCATTCGCGACGTCACCGAGAACACCGTGCAGCAAACCGTGGACTCCGCGACCACCAGCAATGAACTGGCCACCCTGGCCGGAGAGTTGAGCAAAGCGATAGGGCAGTTGAAGCTGTAGGACTGTTCACCCTGTAATCCACTGCCTACAACATAGCCTCGGTTTGCCCTAAGTTTTGGCGAAACTTCCTAGCCCTCCCGGCGAATAACGCCGACTTCTTTTCCCAACCAACCTCTCCAAAGTCTCTCGCCTGACCAATCAGCGCGAGGGACCGCCGATGCACCTTTCTATCAGTGCCCCACTCAATGGGGCCGTTTCATGATTCCGGTTATTGCGCAGTTCGTCCTCTCCCCGATGGATGCCGAAAGGCCGGACGTGGAAACCGTTCTGCGTGATTTCCGAACGTGCCTGAACGCATTTGACGAGTGGGCCGAAAGCTTCTGGAGCGGCTCGGCGCTGGACGTGGAGCAGGTGTTCAAGGTCGGCCAGGAAGTTTCCCTCGTCGCTCCCGCATCCTCCAAAAAGCCCAATCGCACGGTAGCTGTTTGCAAGGCCCAGGGCTCGTTGACCCTGGTGCATATGTTTGAAAGCACGCGGTTTGTGCCCATCGGCAATACGCCGGTGATGCTGCAAGCCATCGGGTCGGACGGCACGCCATTCGGTGACCCTATCCGTCGAACCATCGACGCCAGCGGCATTCTTGAAGTCAACGATTGCATCCGCGACCAGCGTTACCAGATCACTTTTTACCCCAACGTTTCCAAGGCACACGTCAAAGCGCTGTATGCGTCTTATCAGTCGGTGATCGCCGGGCTGGAACAGCGCTTGCGTGATGAATGGACGAAGACCTTCAAACCGCGATGGAAGGACTTCGCCAACGCCACGCCGCTCGAGCGCAGTGCGATGCAAGGCGTGGCGTTGGCCGGTGGGATTGGCAAGGCGCTCTACAACCTCTGGGATAACGTCACACAGCTATACGACCTGTTGGCGGACCTCAAGGCCAACAGCGAAAAGCTCCTGAAGTACATCACCCAGGTCGAGCTGGACGAGCTACTGAAACTGGGCAAGGACGCCATCGCCCATGGCCTGCTGGTACTCAGCGATGAGCCGCTGCTGTTCATCTATCTGTCGGCAATGGTCGCCTGGATACGCATGCTGCCGCCGCCGGATATGTATGAACTGGTGGGCGAGATTACCGGCGAGATTCTGATCAATCTGTTTTTGATCTGGGCGACCCGGGGCATGGGCGTGCAGGTTCGGCTGGGTATGCAGGTGTTGGGGCATATCAAGTCGGGTCGGGTGCGCAAGTGGCTGGCGATGTTGGCTGAGCAGTTGGTTGAGCCTCGGTTGGACGCGCATGTCGACGCGGCCAAGCCCATGTTGTTGGGTAGCTCGGCGACGCCGATTCGGACGATTCCGGATGTGC
>NZ_CP022960.1:3179449-3265829 GCF_002269425.1 Pseudomonas sp. NS1(2017) | reverse complement strand
ATGACCGTGTTGCACTCAGCTCCTGCAACCGCCGTAATAAAACACCAACCTCACGATAGAAAGTAGAAAATGAAACACTGGAACGATCTTGACGGGACTATATTTTTTAACAAAGTGTTCAGCCAACCTATTGAGATCGGGAAGATTTATATTCATTCATTGGGCATTGAGAATGATCAACCCTCTTTTGGGATTGGCTTTGACATACCAGATTTTCCTGATGTCTTGCCTGAAAAATGGAAGAGCAAAGGATATAATACGTGCAGAATTGGACTGAACTGCTCTGAAGTTAGCAACTTAAAAATAGAAAACCTTCCGCACCGAGAGATTTTCAGAATAAACATACAGAAAGAAAATGGATACTTTTTAATCACCGCAAAATCAAAAACCGCTTCTATTGAACTAAAAGCCAAGTGGCCTTCCATGGAAGGGCCGGCAGTTTATATAAATAGCCCCGTTCCAGGAGACTATAATTGGTCCGACGATACTCCATAAAAATCAGAAAGTATGGCTTAAACGGTCGCTCCTATGAATGCTATAGCAAACGCCAATTCGCCCCCTCCCCCCAACCCCACCTAAACTCTATCCATGCTATTTCAACGGACAGAGGATTCACCATCATGGGCAAACGTCACCCCAATCTCCCCGCCTGGCAATGGCGTAACTACCCACAGAACCACCAACACCCGACCAACCTGGCGTTACACCTGATTGCCGTGCCGCTGTTCATCATCGGGTTTCTGTTGATCGTGTCCGGGGTTTTCAGCTTGAGCCTGGCCAGTTTTGCCGTGGGTGTGGTCGGGATCCTGGCCGGCTTGGCGTTGCAGCGTCATGGCCATAGCCTGGAAACCGAGGCCAGCGAGCCGTTCAGTGACCGTAAAGATGCGGTGCAGCGCCTGGTGGTCGAGCAGTTCGTGACCTTTCCGCGTTTTGTATTAAGCGGCGGCTGGTGGCGCGCCTGGCGGCAGCGCCACAGGCACTAAGGTCAGGCGAAGACCACCACGGTCTGGCGGCTGATGGCGATCAGTTCGCCGGTCGGGCTCCAGAGGGCTGCGGCGGCATGACCGTAACCGTCGCGGGCGTGTTCGATGTTGACGTAATACTGGCACCAGTCGAGAGTCGTCAGGTCTTGCAAGGGCTGGATGAATTCGATGGTCCAGGTCAGGGTGCTGCCGGGCGCCGGCTTTTTCAGGTGCGGCAGCAGGGCTGGGGGCCAGGCGTCGACTAAGGCAAGGATGTGCGCTTCTGTCAGTGGCTCTTCTTTGACATCGCCGCGTAAGCGAACCCAACCGCCCATGTCTCGGGATTTATTGCCGGTAAACGGTAAGCCGCCGACACTCCAGCGCATCGCCAAATGGCGCATGAATTCGGGGGTGACGCCCTTGATATAGGGCAGTTCCTGGCATTCATCCCAATGTTTGAACACTGGCGGCGCTTCGCTTTCAACCGCGATTTCCGACTCACGGGACGCACCGAAACTGGCCTGTACCAGTGTCGCCACTTCACCGTTCTGCACCACACGGCCAAGCAATTGGCTGACGGCCTTGCCTTCGCGCAACACTTCGACTTGATAACTGGCAGGAACGTCTGGCGCTACAGGGCCGACGAAGGTGATAGCCAGCGACCGTAGCGGACGATCGGCTGGCACCTGGGCGCGCAGGGCTTCGTATTGCAGGGCAGCCACCAGGCCACCAAAGGTCGCGCGGCCCTGGGCCCATTCGGCGGGGATGGTGACATCCAGCGGGTTGCTGCGGGCGGCGTCGAGCAAATCACTAAAGCGCATGGCGGTCTCACATCAAAAGGAACAGATGGGGGATCTTAACCATCGGGCCAGCCAGGTACAGCGCCTATTCCGGCCAAAAGCCGGACCGGTTCAGAAACAATCGGCGCTGAGTTTGTCCAGCACGCGGTCCGCCTGCCCTTCAGCCTTGGCCATGGTGCGATGCCACACCGCAACGCAAGGTTGCAGATCCGCCTGATGCTCGGCCTGGGCCAGCCATTGCCAGCAATCGTGCCAATCGCCTAACGCGCCCTGGGCTTTTTTCAGGCGCGACATCGCGTTGGCGGGCAGCTTGTCCAACTCGGGATAGGCTTCGGCCGCATAGCGCACCCGCTTGATCAACAAGCGCAGGCGATGGCGATCATGGTCGGGATCTTTCAAGGCCTCATCCAGTTTCTGCCATTGCTTGGCCAGACGCTTTTCAATACGTGGGCGCAGGCCTTTGAGCAATTTCTGATGTTCAGATGCACGGACAAAACGCGGAAAGGCATCCAGGATCAACAGCAAATGCGCAAGTTCAGGACTTTGCGCCACCTGGCGATAGGCCTCAGGTTGCAGACGCAGACGCCGGTTGGCGGCTTCGTGATAACCATGCTGATGCAAATACGCCGCCAGCACCTCACGGTCGCGTAGCGGCGTCGTCAGTTGGCCGACAGTACTGGCGGCCAATTCAAGCTGTTCCACCCCCGGCAACCCGCGCAAGGGGCGCAACAAGCTGCGCAAACGGCGCACGGTGGTGCGCAGGTCATGCAGGGCTTCATCGTCGGTGACGGCGGCGAGGCGAGCCTGGCAGCTCAGTAACCCTACTTCCAGGCCAATGACCTGAGCGACTAACTGATCGACCAAAGCTGACATCCTGCCCTCACTGTCTGATGAGAAATCCTACTCGCTGCTGCAGGTCAACGCCCGGCGCGAGACTCACGAATATAGAACCGCGCTTTCTCGGCCTTGTTGGAGCAGCCTTCAAACGCTTCAAATTGTTGCTGGGTCTTGGCGCCCGTCAGCAGCGACAAGGCTTTAGAGTAGCTCACGGTGCCAGCAAAGCCTTCAGCCTTGGCCAGATCCAGCTCTTTCCAGGCAGCGTCCAATTGGCTGCCGCAGCTGTCGCGGTACGCGGTCTTCCCGGCACAACCGGCCAGGGCCAGCATGATCACAGGTACACACATCCAGGCTTTCATTGATGACACCTCAAAAAGAAAAAACAGTCGTACGTTGTAGACGTTGCCTACATGGAAAAGTGCCTGTCCTTAGCCTGAAATCGATAGTACCTACAGACCAGAGCATACCCGAGCACCGTGGCTATTCTGGAAAAATATCGCCGGCCGCCCGCGAAGATTGAAGCCGCCCCCTTAATGGGTGCATTGTGGGACCCTGCCTTGGGGAGGACATGGACCATGAAAAAACGTGTTGCCTTGGTGCTGGGCTCCGGCGGGGCTCGGGGTTACGCGCACATCGGAGTGATTGAAGAGATCGAACGGCGCGGCTATGACATCGCCTGTATCGCCGGCTGCTCCATGGGCGCCGTGGTAGGCGGGATCTACGCCGCCGGCAAGCTGGATGATTATCGGAACTGGATTGAAAGCCTCGATTACCTCGACGTACTGCGCCTGGTGGACGTGAGTTTCCGCCTGGGGGCGATTCGCGGCGAGAAAGTCTTCGGCCAAATCCGCAAGATCGTCGGCGAGATCAATATCGAAGAGCTGCGCATTCCCTACACCGCCGTCGCCACAGACCTGACCAACCAGCAGGAAATCTGGTTCCAGGAAGGTTGCCTGCATCAGGCCATGCGCGCCTCGGCGGCGATTCCCAGCCTGTTCACCCCGGTGATGCAAGGCAACCGCATGCTGGTCGACGGTGGCCTGCTCAACCCGCTGCCCATCGTGCCGGTGGTGTCGAGCCATTGCGACTTGATCATCGCGGTCAACCTCAACGCCACCAACCAGAAGCACTACCATCTGCCGGTGATCCAGCGCCCGCCCGCCTTCAAGAGCCGCTTTAATAACCTGGCCAAGTCACTCGGCTCGCACCTGCCGTTTCGCCGCAAACAGGCCGAACAATTAATGAAGTTGGAGCAGGAAGCCTTAGAAGCTCAAGCGGCGGAGATCAACCCGTGGCTGGAGTCGGCCGAGCCGGAATCCCAACAACCCGCCGCCGCACCGGAAAAGCCGGGAGCACCAAAATCAGCGACCGGCTCGTTCATCATCGATAACGTCGGCCCGGCGTCACTGCTGGATTTGATCAACCAGAGCTTCGAGGTGATGCAGACGTCGCTGGCGCAGTACAAGATTGCCGGCTACCCGCCCGACGTGCTGATCAACGTGCCGAAGCGGGTGTGCCGGTTTTTCGAGTTCTACAAGGCGCCGGAGCTGATCGCGCTCGGGCGGGAAATCGCCAGTGATACGTTGGACCGCTATGAAAGTGAGCAGAGCTGACGGCGGTCATGCACTCAACAACCGATACCCCACTCCCGCCTCGGTCACGATAAACCGCGGCTGGGTCGGATCATCCGCCAGTTTCTGCCGCAAATGACCTACGACAATGCGCAGGTAGTGGCTGTCCTCGGTATGAGTCGGCCCCCAGATGTCCTTGAGCAATTGTTGCTGGGTAATCACCCGCCCCGGATGCCGCGCCAGTTGCGCCAGCACCGCATACTCCTTGCGAGTCAGCGCCACTTCGGCACCGTCCAGCAGCACGCGACGATAAGCCAGGTCCACCGTCAGCGGGCCAAAACGCAAGGCCGCTTCCTGGGCTTCGCCCGCCGGCGCCTGGCGCAACAACGCGCGCACCCGAGCGAGAAACTCCTGGATACCGAAGGGTTTGGTCACGTAGTCATTCGCCCCACCATCGAGGGCTTCCACTTTCTGCACTTCGCTCGCGCGTACTGACAGCACCAGCACCGGCACCGTCGACCACTCACGAAACTCACGCAGCACTTGCTGGCCGTCCATGTCCGGCAGGCCAAGGTCTAGCACCAGCAAATCCGGCTTGCTCAATGCCGCCTGGGCCAGGCCTTCGTTGCCGGTGCCGGCCTCGATCACTTTGTAACCCTGGGAGGCCAGGCTGATGCGCAGGAATTTGCGGATCTGCGGTTCGTCATCAATGACCAAAATCGTCGCGGTCTGGCTCATGGTGTCCCATCAAAATCCGTGAAAACAACTCATTGTAGGAGCGAGCTTGCTCGCGAAAAACTCAAAGGCACCGCGTGCATTCAGGATGCCATCTTTATCGTTAACGACCTTCGCGAGCAAGCTCGCTCCTACAGGTTTTGCTCCAGGCCAGGCTGTGTCGGCAACGGCAGGAACAAGGTGATGCAGGTGCCACGCCCGTCGATACCGTCGGCCACACTGATATGCCCGCCGTGGGCGCCGACCATACCCTGGCAGATCGCCAGGCCCAGGCCCGTGCCCTGCCCGCCGCGATCGCCTCGGGCGGCGGTGTAGAACATGTCGAAGATCTTTGCCCGTTCGTCTTCCGGAATGCCCGGTCCCTCGTCGGCCACGGCGAAAAACAGCTGGTTGTCCGCAACGCCGGCGCTCAGTCGCAAACGGCCTTGCGGCGGTGAGAAACGTGCGGCGTTTTCCAGCACATTGACCAACGCTTGCTCGATCAACGCGGCATGCACATACAACAAGGGCAACTCAGGTGGCACATCGGTGCTCACCTGCAACGGCGCCAGCACCGCACGCAGACGGCCGAGGGCGCTGCCGACGATATCGCCCGGCGACACCCAGTCCCGTGCCAGTTTCAACGCGCCATGGCCGAGGCGTGTCATGTCGAGCAAGTTCTGGATATAGCGGTCCAGGCGCTCAGCTTCATCGCGGGTGCCTTCAAGCAACTCGCGGCGATCCTCCAGCGGGATGGCTTCACCGAGCGCCAGCAGGCTGTCGATACTACCGCGCATGGACGTCAGCGGCGTGCGCAAATCGTGGGACACCGAGGCCAGCAAGGCACTGCGCAGTTGCTCTGTTTCGCCGTGCAATCGAGCGGACTCCAGCTCCTGGGCCAGTTGCGCACGCGCCAAAGCCTGGGCCAACGGTTGGCTCAAGGCCGTGAGCAAGCGACGGCGTTGTCCGCTCAACTCCAGGCCGGGCTTGGGACTGACGCCCAGTAACCCCAGCGGGCCCTCCTCACCCGACAACGGCCACCACCACCAACGCCCGAACGGCAAGGTACCGGTGCCCATGCCCGCCGGCTGGTCGTGCTGCCAGGCCCAATCGGCAGCGGCGCGTTCGGCTTCGGTAAGCGTCAGCGGGCCACCGGTCTCGATCATCCAACCACCCTGCCCATCACGATTGACCAGGCACAGGTCCAGGTCGCTCCAACCCTCCAAATGATGCGCAGCCGCGCTGACCACCGCCTGGCGATCGGTGGCAGCGGTGAGTTTGCGCGACAGGTCGAGCAGTTCGCTGGTTTCCTCCTGGGTATCGCGCAACGCCTGCAACTGCCGGCGTTGGCGCGCGGCCAGGTTGCCAGTCAGCGCCGCCATCAGCAGGAAGAACAACAGCGTCAATACGTCTTCTTCACGCTGGATGGCGAAGGAAAAATTCGGCGGGATAAACAGAAAGTCATAGGTCAGGAACGACAACGCCGCGCACACCAGCGATGGCCCCAAACTACTGCGCACCGCCACCAGCAACACGGCGGCGAGAAACACCAGCGAGATATTCGGCAGCGGCAGGACACTGGACACCGCCCACGCCACCGCAGCAGCCACCACCGTCGCCACCACCGCCAGCGCATAATCGAACCACACCAACCCACGTACATCCGGCAAGCGTGGTGGCGCCGGGATGTCGTCGCTGTCGAGGACATTGATTTCCAGGCCGCGCGCATTGCGCAATAACCGCGCAGCCAGGCCACCGCCAAACAAGCGGCGCCGCCAACGCATCCGCGACTGTCCCACCAGCAACAGGCTGGCGCGACGTTCAGCGGCGTGCTGGATCAGCGTCTTGGCCACCTCCCCCGCCCGCAGCAGCACTACCTCCCCCCCCAGACGCTCGGCCAGTTGCTGGGCATTCTGCAAACGCAACCGGGACTGCTCATCGCGCGCACGGCCGTTATCGATATGCACCAGGCTCCACGGCAAATGCCGACGCTGGGCAACGCGGCTGGCATGGCGCACCAGCCGCTCGGCCTGCGCATCGCCATCCACGCCAACCAACAAGCGACCACGCACCGCCGGCGCGGCCTGGCCGAGCTGGCGGTAGCCCTGGGCCAAATCATCATCGACGTGGGCGGCGGCGGTTTGCATCGCCAACTCGCGCAAGGCCATGAGGTTGGTCTGGGTGAAAAACGCATCGATGGCCGCACGGGCCTGTTCGGGCACATAGACCTTGCCGTCACGCAGGCGCTCCAGCAGCTCGCGGGACGGCAGGTCGATCAGCAGCAGTTCGTCAGCCTCTTGCAACACCCAGTCCGGCAGGGTTTCGCGCACCTGAACACCCGTGATGCCACGCACCTGGTCGTTGAGGCTTTCCAGATGCTGGACGTTGACCGTGGTGAACACGTTGATGCCCGCAGCGAGCAGTTCCTGAATGTCTTGCCAGCGCTTTTCATGGCGGCTGCCGGGGGCATTGCTATGCGCCAGCTCGTCCACCAGCACCAGCTTGGGCTTGGCGGCGAGCAGGCCGTCGAGGTCCATTTCTTCAAGCATCACGCCACGGTATTCGCTGCGCAGCAAAGGTTGTTGCGGCAGGCCACTGAGCAAGGCTTCGGTCTCGGCGCGACCGTGGGTCTCGACCACGCCGGCAATCAACCGCACGCCTTGACGCAACTGGGTGTGCGCAGCCTGGAGCATGGCGTAGGTCTTGCCCACACCCGGCGCGGCACCGAGGAAGACTTTGAGCCGGCCACGGCCGTCCCGGGGCAGATCGGCTAACAGGGCATCGGCGCGGCCGGAGTCGCTCATGCGGGCAGTGTCCTTCAGGTATTGATCGGGTTACAGCTTTTCCAGCGCCATGTTCAGCGCCAGCACGTTCACCACCGGCGGGCCCACCAACGGGCTTTCGATATGCTCATCGAGCAAGCGCTGCAAGGTCGACACCGGCACATTCCGCGCCGCCGCCACCCGCGCCAGTTGATAGGCAATCGCCTGTGGTGGCAAGTGTGGATCAAGACCGCTGCCAGAGGTAGTCAGCAACGCCAAAGGGACGGGCCCCTGACCGGGTACCAGTTGTTTGTTTGCGTCATCGAAGATGCGCGTCGCCAGCGCCGGGTTGCTCGGGCCAAGGTTGCTGGCACTGCTGGAAACCGTCGCGAAAGCGCCTGCCGATGGGCGTGGGTGGAACCAGCTATCGCCGGTAAAATCCTGGGCAATCAGGCTGGAGCCACGCACCTTGCCGCTGTCGTCACGCACGAGGCTGCCATTGGCCTGGTCCGGGAAGGCGACTTGGGCGACGCCGGTTACCACCAGTGGGTAAGCGACGCCAGTGATCAGGGTCATGAGCACCAGCAGGCTTAGGGCCGGGCGGATCATGTTGGACATTTCGGATTCCTCAATTCGGTCATTGCAACCTGTGGGCACCCAACTGGCACCCACAGGATTCGGGTCAAACCAGGTGCAACGCAGTCAGCAGCATGTCGATCGCCTTGATGCCCACGAATGGCACCAGGATCCCGCCCAGCCCGTAGATCAGCAGGTTGCGGCGCAGCAACGCCGCCGCACTCGCCGCTTGTACACGCACACCGCGCAGCGCCAACGGAATCAGCACCACGATGATCAGGGCGTTGAACACGATGGCCGAGAGGATCGCACTCTGCGGGCTCTGCAAGTGCATCACGTTGAGCACGCCCAGTTGCGGATAGATCGAGGCGAACAGCGCGGGCAAGATCGCGAAGTACTTGGCCACGTCGTTGGCAATGGAGAAGGTGGTCAGCGCGCCACGGGTCACCAGCAATTCCTTGCCGATCTGCACCACGTCCAGCAGCTTGGTCGGGTCGCTGTCGAGATCGACCATGTTGGCGGCTTCGCGGGCGGCCTGGGTGCCGTCATTCATGGCCATGCCGACGTCAGCCTGGGCCAGCGCCGGGGCGTCGTTGGCGCCGTCGCCGCACATCGCCACCAGGCGACCGTCATTTTGCTCATGACGGATGCGGGCGAGTTTTTTCTCCGGCGTAGCTTCAGCCAGCACGTCGTCCACGCCCGCTTCGGCGGCAATTGCAGCAGCAGTCAACGGGTTGTCACCGGTGACCATCACGGTGCGAATCCCCAGTTTGCGCAGCTCGGCAAAACGCTCGCGGATGCCCGGCTTGACCACGTCCTTCAGGTGGATCGCGCCGAGCAACTTGCCGTCGGCACACACCAGCAACGGGGTGCCGCCGCTCTGGGCGATCTTGTCGATTTCCCGCGACAGCGCAGGCTGCAAGTCGCGACGTTGTTGACCGATGAAGGCCAACAGCGAATCCACCGCGCCTTTACGGAACACGCGGCCCTGGTAGTCGACACCGGACAAGCGGGTTTCAGCACTGAACGGCACGGCCGTCAGTTCGTCTGCGCTCGGTTCGGCTTGAGGGTGCAAGGCGCGCAGGTATTCGACGATGGATTTACCCTCCGCCGTGTCATCCGCCAGGGACGCAAACAACGCGCCTTCGGCCACTTCCTTGCCGCTGACGCCAGGCGCTGCGACCACCGCCGCACACCGACGATTACCAAAAGTGATAGTGCCGGTCTTGTCCAGCAGCAACACATGCACGTCACCCGCCGCTTCCACGGCGCGGCCAGACTTGGCGATCACATTGAGGCGCACCAGGCGGTCCATGCCGGCGATGCCGATGGCCGACAGCAAGCCACCGATGGTTGTAGGAATCAGCGTGACCAGCAGTGCGACCAGGAACACCAGGGGCAAGCTGCCATTGGCGAAGTGGGCGAAGGGTTGCAGGGTCACCACCACCAACAGGAAGATCAGGGTCAGGCCGATCAGCAGGATATCCAGCGCGACTTCGTTGGGGGTTTTCTGGCGTTTGGCGCCTTCCACCAAGGCGATCATGCGGTCCAGGGTCGACTCACCCGGGTTGGCGGTGATGCGGATCAGTAGCCAGTCCGACACCAGGCGGGTGTTGCCGGTGACGGCCGAACGGTCGCCACCGGACTCGCGGATCACCGGTGCGGATTCGCCGGTGATCGCCGCTTCGTTGACCGCCGCGATCCCTTCGATGACTTCGCCGTCACCGGGGATCATTTCCCCGGCGGCAACGCGCACCACATCGCCTTTGCGCAGGCTGGTGGCCGGCACGACCTTGAAGCTGCCATCGGCCTCCTTGCGGCGTGCGCTCAGGCCCTCGCTGCCGGCCTTGAGGCTGTCGGCACGGGCCTTGCCACGCCCTTCGGCCAAGGCTTCGGCGAAGTTGGCGAACAGCACGGTGAACCACAGCCACACCGCGATTTGCACCGCGACATAGGTGGGCACGGCGGTGTCAGGCACGAAGCACAGCACGGTGGTGAGGATGGCCGTCAACTCGACCACCAGCATCACCGGCGAGCGTTGCAGTTGACGCGGATCCAGCTTGACGAACGCCTGGACCAACGCCGGGCGCCACAGGGCGGAGATGGCGGTTTTGGCGGGCTCCTGGGTTTGCACTGGAGCCGCATTTTTTGCAGGCATATTCATTTTCATATCCCCTTAGAAGCCCATGCTCAAGTGTTCAGCAATTGGGCCCAGTGCCAGCGTCGGCAGGAAGGTCAGGCCGCCCACCAGCAAAATGGTCACGGTCAACAGGGTCACGAACAGCGGGCCATGGGTCGGAAAGCTGTTCTGGCCAATCGGTGCGGTCTTCTTCATCGCCAGACTGCCGGCCAGGGCCAGTACCGGGAGGATGTAGCCGAAGCGACCGATCAACATGCCGAGGCCCAGCATCAAGTTGTGGAACGGCGTGTTGGCACTGAAGCCGCCAAACGCCGAGCCGTTGTTGGCACTGGCCGAGGTGTAGGCATAAAGCAATTGGCTGAAACCGTGGGGGCCAGGGTTGCTGATGGCTCCGGCCGGGCCAGGCAGGCTCGCGGCAATGGCGCCGAGCACCAGTACGCCAACCGGCATGACCAGCAAGGTCACCACCAGCAATTGCACTTCCTTGGCCTGCAGTTTCTTGCCCAGGTATTCCGGGGTGCGACCGATCATCAGGCCGGCGAGGAACACCGCGATCAGCACGTTGAGCAACATGCCGTACATACCGGCGCCGACGCCCCCAAAGATCACTTCGCCGACCATCATGTTGACCAGCGCAACCATACCGCTAAGGGGGTTGAGGCTGTCCTGCATGCCGTTGACCGAACCGTTGGACGCCGCCGTCGTGGTCACCGACCAAAGCACTGTACCGGTGGTACCAAAGCGCGCTTCCTTGCCTTCCAGCGGCGCGGTTTGTTCCACGGCTGGGTTGTTCAGGGTCGGGTTGGGCTGGTATTCGGCCCACAGCGAGGTCGCGCCGCCGATCAGGAACAGTGCAAGCATGCAGCCGAGGATCGCGCGGCTTTGGCGCAGGTCCTTCACGTAGTGGCCGAAGGTGAACACCAACGCCACCGGGATCAGAATGATTGCCGCCAGCTCGAACAGGTTGGCCCAAGCGGTCGGATCCTCGAACGGATGCGCCGAGTTGACGCCGAAGAAGCCACCGCCGTTGGTGCCCAATTGCTTGATCGCAATCTGGCTGGCCGCCGGGCCCAGGGGGATCACTTGATCCACACCTTGCATCGTCACGGCATCCACGTAGTGAGCGAAGGTTTGCGGCACGCCCTGCCACACCAGGAACAACGCCAGCACCAGGCACAGCGGCAGCAGGCCATAGAGGGTGGCGCGGGTCATATCGACCCAGAAGTTGCCCAGGGTCTTGGTGGATTTGCGACCGATCCCACGGCACAACGCGACGAGGACTGCCAGACCGGTGGCCGCACTGACGAAGTTCTGTACGGTCAAGCCGGCCATCTGACTGAGGTAGCTCAGGGACGCTTCACCACTGTAGGACTGCCAGTTGGTGTTGGTCATGAAACTGACCGCGGTGTTGAAGGCCAATGTCCACTCCTGACCCGGCAATTTCTGCGGATTCAGTGGGAGATAGTCCTGGAACAGCAGGATCGCGAACAACAGCAAAAAGCCTGCGAGGTTGAACGCAAGCAAGGCCAGCATGTACTTCTGCCAGCTTTGTTCTTGATGCTCGTCCACGCCCGACAGGCGATAACAGGCGCGTTCTACCGGGCCAAATACCGGCGTGAGCCAGGTGCGCTGCCCTTCCATCACCTTGTAATAGAACCGCCCCAGAAACGGGGCCGGCACCAACACCACCGCAAAGAAGGCAATGATCAGCCAATAGTCATAACTGTGCATGGCCCGCTCCTAGTTCCGATCCGCGCGTAACAGCGCAACCAGCAGATAAATGAACAGCGCCACGGCCAATAGCAGTGACACCCCGTCCAGAACGCTCATGGAAGTCTCTCCGTTTAGCGGCGAGTGCCGCGTGTGGGGCAATTGTCGGCAGGAGTGGCGTAAAGGAACGAGAGCGAGGGAGCAGGCAGGGCGTAAAGACGGCGTAAAGAGTGGGTTTATGCGGGGTTTACAGGGGGGGGTTGTTGAATGGGAGGGCCTCATCGCGGGCAAGCCCGGCTCCCACACTTTGATCACCGCTCGCCATGACAACTCGGTCGAGTGTGGGAGCGGGCTTGCCCGCGAAGGCGCCAGCTCAGTCAACACAGCACCTATCTGGTGCAAGGCGGGCAAATTTCAAACGCCAAACCGTTCCCGTGGCGACAGTTGCGCAGCTTTACGACAATCATTCCCATCCTGGCATGTCCGCTGCAACACCTTGAATCATTCCAACCGGTTCAGGGAGAGCAACACAATGAACACACAACTCAAACCCACTTTGGGCACCCTGCATTTATGGGGCATCGCCGTCGGGCTGGTGATTTCCGGCGAATACTTCGGCTGGAGCTATGGCTGGGGTGTGGCCGGGACGCTGGGCTTTCTGGTGACCTCGTTGATGGTCGCCGCGATGTACACCTGTTTCATCTTCAGTTTCACCGAGCTAACCACGGCTATTCCTCATGCAGGAGGCCCGTTTGCCTACAGCCGTCGCGCCTTCGGTGAGAAAGGTGGCCTGATCGCCGGGCTTGCGACCTTGATCGAATTCGTCTTCGCACCGCCTGCGATCGCATTGGCCATCGGCGCCTATCTGAATGTGCAGTTTCCCGCGCTGGACCCAAAACACGCAGCCGTTGGGGCCTATATCGTGTTCATGGGCCTGAACATCCTCGGCGTGAAACTCGCCGCCACCTTTGAATTGGTGGTGTGCGTGCTCGCCGTCGCCGAACTGCTGGTGTTCATGGGCGTCGTCGCACCTGCGTTCAGCTTCAGCAACTTCGCCCTGAACGGCTGGGCCGGTTCCGACACCTTTGGCGCGCCAGCGATTGCCGGCATGTTTGCTGCGATCCCTTTCGCCATCTGGTTCTTCCTCGCCATTGAAGGCGCGGCCATGGCGGCTGAAGAAGCGAAAGATCCGAAGCGCACCATTCCAAAAGCCTACATCAGCGGCATCCTGACCCTGGTGATCCTGGCCATGGGCGTGATGTTCTTTGCCGGTGGCGTGGGCGACTGGCGCACCCTGTCCAACATCAACGATCCCCTGCCACAAGCTATGAAAACCGTGGTGGGTGACAGCTCTGGCTGGCTGCACATGCTGGTGTGGATCGGCCTGTTTGGCCTGGTAGCCAGTT
Organism: Pseudomonas sp. NS1(2017); assembly: GCF_002269425.1. Taxonomy (NCBI): domain Bacteria; kingdom Pseudomonadati; phylum Pseudomonadota; class Gammaproteobacteria; order Pseudomonadales; family Pseudomonadaceae; genus Pseudomonas; species Pseudomonas sp. NS1(2017). Next base: position 3,252,351 of record NZ_CP022960.1, on the reverse strand, counting down.
TCCACGGCATCATTCTCGGCTACTCGCGGCAGTTCTTCGCCCTGGCACGCGCCGGCTACCTGCCGTCTTTCCTCGCCAAACTGTCGCGTTTTCAGACACCGCACCGGGCAATTATCGCCGGGGGCGTGGTCGGCATCGCGGCGATCTATAGCGACGGCCTGATCAACCTGGGCGGCATGACACTGACCGCAGCGATGATCACCATGGCGGTGTTCGGCGCCATCGTGATGTACATCATGAGCATGCTCAGCCTGTTCAAACTGCGTAAGAGCGAACCGCTGCTGGAGCGTACCTTCCGCGCACCGGGTTACCCTATCGTGCCGGGCATTGCGCTGGTACTGGCGGTGGTGTGCCTGGTAGCCATGGCCTGGTTCAACGCGCTGATCGGGCTGATCTTCCTGGGCTTCATGGCGGTGGGGTTTGCCTACTTCCAGATGACTGCGCAAGACCGGGCCGATGCACCGGCAGATGCGATGTTGACCGGGCTCTGATCTACTGAGAGGCAGAACGGGCCTACACTGAACTAGTAAGAAAGCCCGTCACTCAAAGCAGTTATTCCCGTGGGAAAGTTCTCCCACGGCAATCTGCCTCAAGGAGAGCCTTATGCCGTGGTATGCGTGGTTGATTATGGTAGTTGCGATCGGGTCGATCGTCGGTGGGCTGATGATGCTGCGTGACAGCGCCAACAAAGTCGAACTCACCGACGAACAACGCAAGCGTGTTGCCGAACGCAACGCCCAGGCGGATGCCAAGGACGCGCAGGATCGCTGAACCCTGGGTTATTCCCAAGCCGCCTTGGCAATATGCAACCCGTGCTGCCCCTTGTAGGCAGCACGTTCCGGCTGGCGCCAGCCGTTCAGCAACTCATCCTCCAGTTTGTAGATCTCAACCCCCAGCGGACGGCACACCGTCAGCGGATCCTGCGCCTGCGGCCCCCACATCGGCAGCGACAGATCTCCGCCGGGGCACGTCGACAACGCGCACAACAAATCAATCTCGGCAAAGAACTCCAGGTAGTCGCCCTTCTGCGCCGGACAGGCCTTCATGAAATACATATCGTCGTGATTGAGGCCGGTGCACTGAAAAATATTCAACACGTCATGCACGTCGAATTCTGTCAGACCGTGGGGTAAAACCGCGCGGGTCAGATTCGAATGGCAATGGTGGTGGAAGTCTTCGCCGGTCAGCATGCGGTTCACATAGGGATCGCAACGCGTGCCGAGTAAGTCATGCAAGCGCCCGCCGTGTTCGTCGATGCCGTAGCTCGCCAGGCTATCGTCGGTGATCGTCACCAAAGGCCGTAGGAATGGCAGGTTCGACCATAACCGGTCATGAGTGCTGACATGCGCACCCTGCAATTGGCGTGTACGCGCTGCCCACAAACGTTCGCGAGGGTCGTTGGCGTTCCACACATTGAAGTCACCCACCTGCGGGCCGACCGGTGTGGTCACGCGGAACATGTGCCCGGCCGGCACCTTCCATGCCCTGCCCGTACGAATCGGCACCTCAAACTGCTCAATCAAACTGCGTTGATCTTTTCGGTCACGAATGCGCTCGTAAAACGCCGTGTCGACCTGCAACGCCGAACCTTTACTGACCTGATAAGCGGCCGGGTAGTCTTTGTACATGGTGCAGATCCTCGATCAGGGCTGGTTAAACAAGGCCAGTGACAGGCGTTCCGAATCATCCAGGTACAAGCTCATCGCCTCCCCTGCCGACGGTTTATCCTGCTGGGCCAATAACGTGAAAATCTCCCGGTCGCGCTCCAACCATGGCGATTGAAAACGCTGCTCATCAGGCGCGGCGCAAAACACCAGACGCAGCTGAGCGATGACCTGAGCAAAAAACTCATCGAACAAGGGGCTGCGTATCAACCCGACGATCTGCTGGTGAAACACCAGGCTGTGGGTGGCGACCGCACGCCAGTCTTCGCGCTCACGGGCCAAAGTGGTGGCGTCGATTGCGTTTTGCATGTGTTCGGATTGGGTCTCTGTGAGGGGACCGCTTTGGGCAATGGCCTGCAGTTCCAAGGTACGACGGACGACAAACAAATCGCGCACCTCCTCTCGTTGCAGACGACGGACCATTACCCCTTTGTTGCGCACATAACGCGTCAGCCCTTCTTGGCCCAGGCGATGCAACGCTTCGCGAATGGTATTGCGTGATGCGTTGTAAGCCTTCACCAGTTCTACCTCGACCAACGGCATCCCCGGCAACAACCGCCCGCCGATGATGTCGGCGCGAAGCTCCAGGGCAATCTGGTCGGCTAAAGACAAACTGAGCGTCATGGACACCTCATGATTGTTGAACAATCTATGACGTAGAGGTAATCACGTTTCATGCCAATGTGCATGCGTGTAAAAAGACTCAAGTTGGTTAAACTGCCTGCCTGTAACCGAGGCGGTCCTATGCGTTATTCATCCGATCATAAAGCCCAGACCCACCAACGCATCATCAAGGAAGCTTCCGTACGCTTTCGACGCGACGGTATCGGCGCGACTGGCTTACAGCCGTTGATGAAGGCGCTGAACCTGACGCATGGCGGGTTTTATGCCCACTTCAAATCCAAGGATGAGTTGGTGGAGAAGGCGCTGCAGGCGGCTGCGGCTGAGCTGGATGCCCATTGCGAGATGCTGTTCAGCCAGGAGCGGCCGCTGGAGGCGTTTATTGATAGCTACCTGTCGGAGTGGCACCTGACGTCCCCGGACCAAGGCTGTCCGCTGCCAACCATGTCCTCCGAACTGGGCCTGAGGGGCCAGCACAGTGCAACGACGGACGCAGTACTCGACGCACGGCTAAAGCAGATTGAAACGGCTTTAACGAATGGACGGGGGGATGCAGAAAGTCTGGTAATGATGTCGACGCTGGTGGGAGCGTTGGTGCTGGCCAGGAGTGTCGCAGATCCGGCATTGGCCAGAACGATCATGGACGTGGTGCGGGAGAGCTTGAAAACCCAGGTTTCAGAGGATGAAAAAGCCGGTCAGTGACCGGCTTTCCCGGCTGATTTAATTGATCGTCAGCCTCTCGCGGTTCTTCTCCAGCAATGCCTTGCCTACCCCCTTCACTTCCAACAACTCATCTACCGCCGTGAACGGCCCATTGCTTTCGCGGTAGGCAACGATCGCCTTGGCCTTGGCGGCACCGATGCCGAAGAGATCACGGCGCAGGGTTTCGGCATCGGCGGCATTCAGGTTGACCTTGGCGGATTGTTCGGCCTTGGACATCTGAGTGGCAGTAGGCGCTGGCGCTTCGGGCTTGATGGAAGGGGCTGCGGTGGTGGTGACGGAGAGGCTGGTGAGGAAGGCGAAGATCAGGGAAGTAAGGTAGGTATTTTGCATTGTGACGCTCCATGACATCAATGAGGGAAAGCAGCTTTCCTAAGCTGCCTTCCAAACTTAGGTGACGTTTGGGAAGAGTCAAAAACGGTTGAGTAACAGGGTGTTAATTCACGGCTCCAGGCGTCGCTGCTGGTAGATCCAGTCGACAATTTCACCATCCGGCGAATAGCCGCTGACGGTGTCGCGCAGTAGCTGGCGAACGCGGGTGTAGTCGTCCTGCTCCACGGCGGACAGCAGTTCGGTCAACTTGCCTTTGAGGATGTCCCACGACAGGTAGTCCTCGTTGGCACTCATGATCATTGGGTGCTGGGTAGCAACGACGTTGTCGCCGATCAGTAACTCTTCGTAAAGCTTTTCGCCGGGGCGTAGTCCCGTGAACACGATTGCGATGTCGCCGTGAGCGTTCTTGTCAGAACGAACGCTCAGGCCGGACAGATGAATCATCCGCTCTGCCAGCTCGACGATTTTCACCGGTTCCCCCATGTCCAACACAAACACATCGCCCCCAAGCCCCATGGAGCCTGCCTGAATGACCAGCTGTGCGGCTTCCGGGATCGTCATGAAGTAGCGTGTAATTTTCGGATGGGTGACGGTGATAGGCCCACCCGACTTGATTTGCTTATGAAACAGGGGGATCACCGAGCCGGAAGAGCCCAGTACATTGCCGAACCGGACCATGGTGAAACGCGTTTTGTTGACCCGTGAAACATTAGCCTTGTCGCCGAACAACACGGGGGCCAGCTCACGGCTGAGTGCTTGCAGCGTCAGTTCGGCAAGGCGCTTGGTGCTGCCCATGACGTTCGTCGGGCGTACGGCCTTGTCTGTTGAGATGAGTACAAAATTAGCGACACCGGCCTGAAGCGCGGCTTGTGCGGTGTTCAGCGTGCCGATTACGTTGTTCAACACGCCTTCGGCAACATTGTGCTCGACCATAGGCACGTGTTTATAGGCTGCCGCGTGGTAAACGGTATCGACGTGCCACGTTTTCATGATGTCCAGGAGCTTGCCCTGGTTACGCACCGACCCAAGGATGGGTAGCAACCGGACAGAAAGCGATTCACGGGTGATACGCTGTTCGAGCTCGGACATAATGCTGTAGAGATTGAACTCGCTGTGCTCCAACAACAGTAATGTCGTGGGATTGAGCGTCAGGATCTGACGGCACAATTCGGCTCCGATGGAGCCGCCCGCTCCAGTCACCAGAACGCTTTGCCGCGTAATGCAATGTTCCAGCAGTTCCGCTTGTGCTGGCACCGGATCCCGTCCAAGCAAATCAGCGATATCGACTTCCTGGATGTCATCGACCTTTACCCGGCCGCTGGCGAGGTCCATGAACCCCGGCACGCTGCGAACATGCAATGGAAAACCTTCGAGGAACCCCAGGATTTCCCGTCGTCGGGCTCTATTGGACGAAGGGATGGCCAACAGAATTTCCTGGGCCCCGGTTGCATCGATCATGCGCTGAATGTGCCGGGGCTTGTATACCTGCAGGCCCGAAATGACTCGGTCGCAAATGCCATCATCGTCGTCAATAAACGCGACAGGTCGCATGACACGCCCCATGCGCAAAGCAGCAACCAACTGATTACCCGCAGCCCCCGCGCCGTAGATCGCCACACGCGGCAGGCCGTCCTCCCGGCTGGTGAAGGGCACGTGCTGCGCCGCAGTAAACCAATCGCCCAGGAAATACTGACGCATGGCCAGACGCAAGCCGCCCACCAATATCAGGCTCAGCCACCAATAGTTGAAGATGATCGAGCGCGGTACTACAACTTGATGATTACTATATAAATAAACCACGACCCCAAGTATCAGCGATGAAAGGCTGACCGCCTTGATTATCACAATCAAGGCGTCGTTACCGAAGTAACGCATCACGGCGCGGTACATGCCAAAACGGATGAACAACGGGATAGCCACGACCGGTGCGCTTAGAAACAACCAGCGGTGCTGCACGACAGGGTTGATCATATCGTCCACCCCCAAACGAACGACGAACGCCATCCACAAAGCTATCCAGACCAGAAAAACGTCTGTGATGACTTGCAAGACACGCTTGCGCCGTCGGGGAAGCCCCAACAGATATGACCGGATAGTACCCATAAACTCCTCAAACACCTGTGCTGCTCCTATTCCTGCCGCCACCCTGTAATGCTTGACTCCACGGCTGCGTGCGAGCAGCTTGACACTTACGCCCGTTGGCTGCGAGCGCGTTCAGCCTGCTTCCAACTCGCCCGCGTTGTACTTCACAGCCAGCACGATCAGCGGAATATACGCAACAACCAGTCCAAGCACGCCGTTCAGGCCTAACACACCTACGCCAATGGCAATGGGCGTCAACCAAAACAGATTGATCGCCAGAACCGACAATGTCACCGGCGAATGCCGACCCACTTTACGCGACGCGAACTGATAGGCATGACTGCGATGGGCTTCATAGACTTTGTCACCTCGCATCAGCCGGCGACTCAAGGTAAAGGTCGCATCGACAACAAAAACGCCCAGAAGAATCAGCCACACCCAGAGCAGGTTCGCGTCTTGCCAGGCCGCCACCAGGGAAAGGCCACCCAGGATAAGCCCCAGAAAACCGCTGCCGGCATCCCCCATGAATATTCTCGCTAGCGGGAAATTCCAATAGAGGAAGCCCAGCACTGCCATGCTCAACAACAGAGGCATCCAGATGAGCGCCGGATGTCCAGCCAACCCATAGACCAGGCAAGCACCGAGGCAGGCGCACATCGCTTCGACACTTGCCAAGCCGTCGATACCGTCCATGAAATTGTAAAGGTTGAGCATCCACACCAGATAAAAAACAGCGAGGACGTGGCCCATCCATCCCAGGTCAACCATCCCCCAGGGCAAACTGATCGCAGGCAAGCCGCCTAGCCAGATCAGCACCCAAAGGGCTGCGCTGAAGTGGCCCAGCAAACGCCAACGCGCCGCGATGTGACCATGGTCATCAAGAAACCCAAGCAGGGCTACCGCAGCGCCCGCCCCCAGAAGTGCCCAAATGACAGTACGGGGGACGTCGTCACTGAAGAATAGTATGACCAATGTGGCCAGAAAGCTCACAACAATCGCGACGCCGCCCCCCCGAGGTGTCGGAACCGAGTGGGAGCTACGCGCGTTAGGCACATCGATCAAGCTTCGGGCCAACGCATAGCGGCGCAATAACCAGGTCAAGAAAAATGCAAGGGCTGCGACGACAGGCGCAAGCCATACAAAGTGGTTCATCAACGACTCCAATTCCGGCTCTTGTCAAAAGAGCCCACTACTTCGACTTTTCCTGAAAACATTCAGCGGTCTTGCGCAGAGCAATCGCCACCGTGAAAGGAGGCGTCCATCCCAGGAGGTCACGCGTTTTCTTGATATCAACCTGTAACGACCCACACAGACGCTGACCGACGCCTTTGCGCCCAATCAGCACCATGCACCAGCGCAACAAGGGCTCGGGCACAGGAATCAGCCGCGCGGGCTTGCCCAGTGCAGCCCCAATACGCTTCAACAGTGCAGTAGTGGTCATGTCTTCGCCATCGCTCACCAGGAATGTCTGGTTGGCGGCGGCAGGATGGTGAAGGCACGTCACAATCAGATCTACCAGATTATCCAGCGCCACCAGACTGCGCTGGCCACGGATCGCCCCCAACGGCAAGGGAATACCTTTATTCAGCCACACCATCATGCTATGGAAGTTTGCCTTCACGTCCGGTCCGTACACGAGAACCGGACGAATAATAACAACGTCCATGCCGGTCCTTTGCGCCAGCAGCCGAAGTTGCTGCTCTGCCTCCATTTTGGAAATGCCATAAGGGCTGGACGGCGCGGGAAGGTCATCCGCCTTATAGGCCTCGCCAACGCGAGTGCCCTCCCCATTGACCTTGATTGAGCTGATAAAGATGAAGCGCTTTACACCTGCCCGCGCAGCTTGCTCTGCCAACCTCAACGTCCCATCTACGTTAACCTTGCGATACTCTGAAATCGGATCGCTGGATGCGTCGGACATGATGTGAACACGCGCCGCACAATGAATCAGCGCGTCTACGCCCGCAAGAGGAAGGTCCTCTCCGGCAAGGTAGTTCTCACCTACACGGACGGGGGTTGCCGTTACCGGCAACACCACGCCGTCACGACGCACAAGTGCACGCACCTGGCAATCGCCCATCAACGCCAGACGCTCTACCACCGCAGCGCCAACAAAGCCGTTTGCTCCGGTCACGAAGAATGTTTTCTTATGACTCAACCCGCATTCTCCAACCGCCTATACACACATTCAAAATGTTCTTCCAAGCTATTTCCAAACGTAAAAGCACGTAGACCGCAGGCACTCGCAATGCGCGACGTAAACCGCGAAACCATTGTGACCCGGCCCGCTGATTTTGAACATTTGTTTAAGCCATCGCATCGCCACTACGCCTTGCGCCTACGCCTGTTTCGACGCGCACGATTCGAAGACAACACGCCTATTCATCACGGCCGTCGCAAAGGCCCGTCCCTGCATATCCGTACCCGCTGATCGCGAGGCGCAATAGAGTACCACTTGAGACTGCGCACTCCGAAGAAACAGCAGGGGCTCAAGCGTTGCAGCGGGTGACTCTGTGCATGTTGAGCCCCCGTGGACCTGCTTGCCGCAGCCCGGCAGCCAAGGCCGAAAGCCACGACTACCCTTCTCCAGGCAAACTGAGTCGGCTTTCGCGGAAATTCTGTAAGATTCTTCTGAATTGCACATCCACCGGCCTCGCTCGAACTTGCGAAAGTTCCCGAGTATGCAAGCCAGCGGTTCCCTCGCGCCGACATCCCTTTTCAGGCGCAAATTCAAGAACCTGCGCGGGCCTCAAGACTGTTTAATGTGCCTACGTCATGCTAGGCTTCCCGCCTGCCCATCGTCCTTTAGCGCTCGTCTTGCAAAGACATTGATGTGCCTGTCAGATTGACTGGGCGGTTTTATAAGGCATTGGAAGGCCAGGTTTTCTATGAAGAGCGGGACACACTCCTTTCTGAAAACAGCCAACGCCCCCTCAAACGTACTCTCGGCCGCACCGCCAATTCCTGTTATCAAAATGAAGTCAACCCTCATTATTTGCTGTGGCTAAGGGTCATGTCGCCAGAACGTATTTCACCCATTCAATCGAAACATGCGTTCGATTTCTTCGATTTTCCGAATGCGCTACGCCTGCCTGACAGCGATGTCGAGGGTGACTATGAGTGAGCGGTATGTTTAAAAACATTTCGGCAAACTTCCTGGGGCAAGGCTGGATGGCCCTGATGGGGATCTGTTTTGTTCCCCTTTACCTCAAGTTCATTGGTGTGGAGGGTTACGGACTTGTTGGTTTCTTTATCATCCTCTCTTCAGCCATGTCCATGTTTGACGGCGGCTTTGGTGCTGTCGCGACAAGAGAAGCGTCCACGCATGAAGGCGCATCTGCAGCCGACAAACAGAAAGTCGTCCTCACACTTAAAAGCGTTGAGTGCATCTTCTGGGGCGTGGCGACGACTGTTGGTACGGGCGTCCTGCTGCTGGCTCCACTGATCGCAGATCACTGGCTGACGGTCAGTGCGGACAACATTGAATCGGTCACCCAGTCGCTTAGAATCATGGGGATCGCACTGTGGCTGCAGTTTCCGATCGCGTTCTACTACGGCAGTTTGATCGGCCTTCAAAAGCACGTCACGCTCAACACAATCAGTTCGTTTTTTGCAACAACTCGTGCAGCAGGCGCCGCGGTGGTCTTATGGCTCGTTTCTCCGACGGTAGAATGGTTCCTGATATGGCAGTGCATTAATAGCTTGGTCACCGTTCTGGTACTGCGCACGCAGTTGATCAACCACCTACCGGACTGGAAAGCCGTTCAGCTATTTTCCATCGACACTATTCGACGCTTGGGCGGTTTTGCCGCCGGAGTGGGCGCCACCAATATTCTTGCCTTCTTATTAATGCAAGTTGACAAGATTATTCTCTCGAAAATACTTTCTTTAAAAGACTTCGGCTGCTACATGCTCGCATGGACCGTCGGTTCAGTGGCGTTCAGGTTGATCTCTCCCATATTCAATGTGTACTACCCAAAACTTGTCGCGCTTGTAGCGACCCAGAACGGCGACGAAACGCTTCGCATCTTTACAAGAGCCAGCCAGGTACTCTCGTTGCTGGTCATTCCGTTCTCTATCTGGGTGGCGCTGTACAGCCAGCCTTTGCTGTTCTTCTGGACGCGAGATGTAAACGTTGCAGCGCTGGCGAATACGCCACTGTTGATGCTGGCTGTCGGGACCATGCTCTACTCATTCATGCAGATGCCTTACGCGCTGCAACTGGCCCACGGCTGGACACGCTTCAGTGTTTGGCAGAACGCCACAGCGGTGGTCTTTATGGTCCCACTCACCTACTACTTGGCTACGCACTATGGGCTGAACGGAAGCGCATGGCCCTGGATGATCCTGAACGCGTGTTACGTCGTGATATGCTCACCCATCATTTTTCGCAAACTGAAAGTAAAAGCGGTGGGCACCTGGTACGCCGAGGCCATATTTATTCCTGCCGTCATCACACTGTCTTCGCTGTTTGCCATGAAAGCACTGTTTGACATGCTTGATTTCAATAACATCTTTACCATGACATTTTCCCTTGGCGTCACCTACGTACTGGTCGGGCTTCGCGTGTTTGTTTTGCGCCTTGCAGGACGAAAGATCGAATGGAGAAAGACGTTGCAATAATGTCAACGCATGATCATACCCACCCTAACTAGCTGCACTGTGCTTGATAAAGTACACATTCGATTGTTGATCTATTGAGATCTTATTTTTCACGGGGCGAACACTAAAAATGCGCGTTGCTTTTGATCACCAGATCTTCTGCCTGCAAAACTACGGCGGCATTTCTCGCTATTTTTCTCGGATTGCCGAACAAATGGCTATCAGCGGCAACGACGTGGGCATTTTCTCGCCGCTTCACCGTAACTTTTATCTGAAGGACCTGCCCGATGGCATCGTCCATGGTCGCCAGGCAGAGCAATACCCTCCCCGCACGACAAGACTTGCGCTGATCTATAACCATCTGCTGGGGCAACAGGCGATGCGGGGTTGGCGACCTCAAGTGGCACATGAAACCTATTTCTCACGCTTCAGTGCCGCGCCCAAAGGCTGTCCGGTGGTATTGACGGTTTACGATATGATTCATGAACTGTTCCCCGAGAACTTTTCGCCACGGGATCAAACAACATCGCTGAAACGACGGGCCGTAGAGCGGGCTGACCACGTTATCTGCATTTCGGAAAGTACCCGACAGGACCTCATGAGGCTGTTTTCCGTGCCCGAGGAAAAACTGTCCGTTGTTCATCTGGGGTTCGAACAATTCAAACCTGCGTCGCAGACGCACACCGCACCGCCCTCCAAACCTTATCTGCTGTATGTCGGAAGTCGCCATGGCTACAAGAACTTCTCCGGCCTGCTGGATGCCGTCTCCCGTTCACAAGGCCTGAAAGTCGATTTTGATATCGTCGCATTTGGCGGCGGGGCTTTTTCGGCGGGTGAGTTGGAACAGATACAACGCCTTGGTTTTTCTGCGGAGCAAGTACGCCAGGTGGGCGGTGATGACGCCTTGCTGGGCCAACTGTATAAAGACGCCCGCGCCTTCGTTTATCCCTCCCTATATGAAGGCTTCGGCCTTCCACCGCTGGAGGCCATGGCCCACGCCTGCCCCGTCATCAGCAGTGGGACCAGTTCAATGCCCGAGGTGATAGGCGATGCGGGGATCCTGTTCACCCCCCTCGATAGCGACGAAATGGCCAGTGCTATAGAAAGAGTGGTTTACTCTGAGGATGAAATTGCCCGATTGGTAAGGCTAGGTCACGAACGCCTGAACCATTTCTCATGGCGGCGCTGCACTCAGGAAACACTCTCGATCTACCAGTCCTTACAAAGGTAATGTTTTGGAATATTCAGAAAAAACAGCCCTGATTTGTGGCGTGAGTGGGCAGGATGGCGCCTATCTGACGAAGCTCCTCCTCGACAAGGGTTATTGCGTCTGGGGAACCTCGCGAGATGCACAAGGTTCGTCATTCACGAACCTGAAGCGGCTGGACATTCTTTCGAAGGTCAAAACCCTGTCGATGGTGCCGGAGGATTTTCGCAGTGTGTTCATGGCGCTCAAGCGCAGCCAGCCGGACGAAGTGTATTTCTTGGCCGGCCAGTCGTCTGTTGGGCTGTCATTCGAGCAACCCGCCGAAACGATTCAAAGCATCACGCTCGGAACGTTGAACATGCTTGAGGCCTGTCGAATGACCGAACGGCCTATTCGGTTTTATCAAGCGGGGTCCAGCGAATGTTTTGGCGACACGAATGGCGAGCCGGCGTCGGAAAACACCACGTTTCATCCCCGCAGCCCTTATGCCGTGGCTAAATCCTCCGCTTTCTGGCTGGTCGATAATTACCGTGAAGCTTATAATCTTTTCGCTTGTACCGGCATATTGTTCAATCACGAATCCGAATTACGCCCCTCCAGGTTTGTTACACAAAAAATTGTGACTACAGCCAAGCGCATTGCTTCTGGTTCGGGCGAGCGATTGACGCTTGGGCGACTGGATATTGCGCGGGACTGGGGAGCCGCCTCAGAGTACGTTGATGCCATGTGGCGAATGTTGCAGTGCGATGAGCCAAGTGACTTCGTGATTGCTACGGGCCAGACGCACACGCTGGAAGCCTTCGTAGCAGAAACGTTTACGCAACTAGGCCTCGACTGGACAGCTTACGTGGATCAATCACAAGAGTTCTTTCGGCCGACTGATCTGCTGGTCAGTCGTGCGGACCCCGTCAAGGCCGAGCGCATTCTGGGGTGGAAAGCCCGGTCAACGATGCCCGATGTCATTCGCAGCATGCTTAATGCGATTTAACTACATATTCAAAGAATTCTAGGACGTAGACATGACCCTGAAAAAAGCGCTGATTACCGGGATCACCGGCCAGGACGGCTCCTACTTGGCAGAGTTGCTGCTGGAAAAAGGCTACGAAGTCCACGGTATCAAGCGACGTGCATCCTCCTTCAACACCCAGCGTGTCGATCATATCTACCAGGATCCGCATGTTGATAATCAACGTTTCATCTTGCACTACGGCGACCTGTCCGACTCGTCGAACCTGACCCGTATCATTCAGGAAGTTCAGCCTGACGAGGTCTACAACCTGGGCGCACAGTCCCACGTTGCCGTCAGCTTCGAGTCGCCGGAGTACACCGCAGACGTGGATGCCATGGGCACCCTGCGCATTCTTGAGGCCATCCGCTTGCTCGGCCTCGAGAAAAAGACCCGTTTCTACCAGGCTTCGACCTCTGAACTTTACGGACTGGTGCAGGAAACCCCGCAAAAGGAGACCACACCGTTTTATCCGCGCTCGCCGTATGCCGTCGCGAAGCTTTACGCCTACTGGATCGTGGTCAACTACCGTGAAGCCTATGGCATGCATGCCTGCAACGGCATTCTCTTCAACCACGAGTCGCCACGCCGCGGCGAAACGTTCGTCACCCGCAAGATCACTCGCGGCCTGGCCAATATCGCCCAAGGTCTTGAGCAGTGCCTCTACATGGGCAACATGGATGCGCTACGCGACTGGGGCCACGCCAAGGACTATGTCCGCATGCAGTGGATGATGCTGCAACAGGACACCCCTGAAGACTTCGTTATCGCCACCGGCGTGCAGTACTCCGTGCGTGACTTCATTCGCTGGTCTGCTGCCGAACTCGGCCTGACCCTGCGCTTCGAAGGCACCGGCGTGGACGAGCGCGGCATCATTGAATCCATCACCGGTGACAAGGCCCCTGCCCTCAAGGTGGGCGACACCCTGGTTCGTGTTGACCCACGCTACTTCCGTCCCGCAGAAGTGGAAACCCTGCTGGGTGACCCAACCAAAGCAAAAACCAAGCTGGGCTGGGTACCCGAAATCACCGCTCAGGAAATGTGTGCCGAAATGGTTCGCGAAGACCTGAAAGTAGCCCAGCGTCATGCGCTGCTGAAAAACCACGGTTACGATTTGCCGGTGTCGCTGGAGAACTAGGATGTCACGTCAATTGAGCGAGCATGTTTTTGTTGCTGGCCATAAAGGCATGGTCGGCTCGGCCATTGTGCGACGCCTGCAAGCCTTGGGTTACACGAATATCGTTACCCGCGACAGGGCTCAATTGAACCTGCTCGATCAGCATTCGGTAGCGACGTTTTTTGCCGAACACAAGATTGACCAGGTCTACATGGCGGCCGCAAAGGTGGGAGGCATTCACGCCAATAACACCTACCCGGCAGAGTTCATCTACGAAAACCTGATGATGCAGGCAAACCTCGTCCATGCTGCGCATCAGAACAATGTGCAGAAGATGTTGTTTCTGGGGTCGTCTTGCATCTACCCGATCAAAGTCCATCAGCCGATGCCGGAGGAAGCCTTGCTGACGGGTGTGCTCGAACCCACCAATGAGCCTTACGCGATTGCGAAAATCGCCGGGATCAAGCTTTGCGAGAGTTACAACCGTCAATATGGCCGTGACTACCGCAGCGCCATGCCGACCAACCTGTATGGCCCGAATGACAATTTTCACCCGGAAAACTCCCACGTCATTCCAGCCCTTCTTCGTCGCTTCCATGACGCCGTCGAGCAAGGAATCGAAGAGGTCGTGATCTGGGGCAGTGGAACCCCAATGCGTGAGTTTCTGCATGTCGACGATATGGCCAATGCCTCGGTTCATATCATGGAGTTGGATCAGCCACAGTACGCTGCCCACACCCAGACGATGCTCTCGCACATCAACGTCGGGACAGGAAAAGACTGCACCATTCGTGAGCTGGCCGAAACCGTGGCCAAGGTTACCGGATTCAAAGGTCGCCTGAGCTTTGATGCAAGCAAGCCGGACGGCCCACCGAGAAAGCTGATGGATGTTTCACGCCTAGAACACCTGGGGTGGCGTGCAACGATCAGCCTGGAAGACGGGCTGCGTGATGCTTACGCCTGGTTCTCCGAGAACGCCTTGCACGCGCGCTCGCGCTGATTGCAAGGTGCATGGCATGGCCCTGTCGGGGCCATCGCCAAGCGATTCCCATGGCCGGGTAATCATCACGCTCTCTCCTCTGCAGCAAGCCCCCTCACCCCGCCGGGCACGCCCGGTTGAGGCTTAGTCGGTACTTATGATCAGACACCTAATCAACATTATTCTTTCGCTCCTCCCACCCTCTCGACTTTTTGCCGCCAGAGCCGCTTTTTTACGCTTTGCAGGTATAGAGATGCACCCGAGCGTGAAGTTCTGCGGGCGCGGATGGGTCTATGGCCGGGGTCGCCTGATCATCGGCGCGGGAACCTGGCTCAGCCCGGGCGTGGTCTTTCATACCCATCTTGAAGCCGACATTCAAATCGGCGACCGCTGTGACTTGGGGCCAGGTATCGAATTCATCGTCGGCAGCCATGAAGTCGGTACGGGCGAGCGTCGCGCCAGCAACGGCACGGCACGCGCTATCGTGGTGGGCAACGGCTGCTGGGTTGGCGCCAAAAGCATCATCCTGGGCGGTGTGACCATCGGCGACGGTGCCATTGTTGCCGCAGGTGCAGTGGTCACGCAGGATGTTCCGGCACACACACTGGTTGCCGGCGTACCGGCTGCCGTGAAGAGGCAACTGCCATGAAAAAACGCCCCTTGGTCCTGGTCGTCTGCAACGCGCTGGATGACAAGACCCGTCTTGAACGCGGGATTGTCAGTGACAGCCCGGCAGCCTCACGCAAGGTCGTCATGCTGTGCCAGGCATTGCGGGAGGCGGGAGCACACCCTTGCATCCTGAGTCTGGGCCGAGGGCGGGCCAACGGCTCCCTGACTTACTTCCCTCGTACGGTCAAGCGAGTGTCCGGCATCCCTGTCATATACGCACCGTTTTCACATGTCCGGTTCCTCTCCCAGTTTCTGTCGCTGTTTTTTCTGATCGGTGCACTGTGGCGGCTATCGTCCCGCCGCAAGAAGGCAGTCATTTTCTACAACCGCATGAGCGCCTACCTCCCCTTGCTGCTGACCTCATCGGTGACCGGCTACAAACGCTTCCTCGATCTTGAGGATGGCGAAGTCGCGGGCCAGAATAGTGGCCCCATGAAAGCACGGCTGGGTCGCTTCACTACCTGGCTATATGACCGCTTGTGCCCAGACGGCGCCTTGCTGGCATGCAGTGCGCTGGCGGGCATGACCGGTATCCGCCCTGTTCATTGTTACTACGGCTCCACCTCTACAAAAGTATTCGACGAAAAACCAAACACCCACCCCACATCAATTTTGATGGCCGGGACACTCAGCACCGATACCGGCGCGCACCTGCTGATCCAAGCCATCCGCCAGCTGCGTCGAGAGCCCGGCGACTGGGTGCGTCACCTGCAATTCGAAGTGACCGGCAAAGGCGAGGCCCTCGACGCCCTTCAGGCACTGGCAGACGAAGACGCAGCGCCCCGCGTGACTGTGCATGGGCGCACGACCGATGCGCAATATAAAGAAGTGCTTGGCCGCTGCAACGTCGGCCTGGCCCTCAAACCCGTGGGCGGCCCCTTGGCCAGCACCACATTCCCTTCCAAGGTCATTGAGTTTGCCGAGGCAGGCCTGCTCGTTCTGAGCACGGACATCAGCGATGTCCGAGCTGTCCTGGGTTCAGGCGCCCTTTACCTGACTGGCAACGAACCCGAAGAGCTGACGGGATTGTTCCGAAAGATTGTCGAACAGCCCGAGGAAATGGAGGCCTGCGCTCAACGAGGCCAACAATCCGTCGTCGCTCGATGCGCACCCCACCTGGCCGGCCAGGCGGTATTCACGTTTATTTTTGGCGACCAACCATGACAACGCCTTCAGCGCTGATTACCTGGCAGCCCGTGCTGACAGATCATCAGGCCTATACTTACGAGGCACTCTCCAGGCAATCCAAAACGCCGGTTATTGCTTACGTGCTGACGATGGAAGATGCGGATCGCCGCGCCCAAGGCTGGAAAGATACCCAAGTCGAATCCATCGAACGGCGACTCATACCAGCCCGAGGCGGGCTTGCCTACTGCTATCAAGCAATGCGCAAGCACCGGCACGACGTGCATTTGTTCGGAAGTGCATTCCAGAACGCCAGAATGTTGTATTGCCTGCTGTTGGCCCTGCTGTTTCGTGTTGAGTTTTACATCGTCTCAGAACCTTACTCACCAATTGCCCAAGGCTACTTCAGTGATAAACGATTAACACTGCAAAAACTCAAGGCGATATTGCGACCTTGCCTCTACAGGGTTTACATGACTGTGCTCAAGGGCCGGATGACCGGCGTGTTTTCGATCTCATCGAAAGCCATCGCGCAATATTCAAATGCTGGCATCGAAAAAAACAAACTGTTTCCATTCGGCTATTTCATTCCCGCGCTTGAACGTCACTCGCCAGCTCCACCCGACGCACGCATCGCCGATACGCCATTGAGCGTTGTGTTTGTCGGCGCGCTGATTGCACGCAAAGGCCTGGACGTGTTGGTAGAGGCGGTCTCACGCTCGAACGCGCCAGTCACACTGGATGCCTATGGGCCAGGCGATCCCAGCGCCTTTGCCTTTGATAACCACACCCTCCGTTTCCGGGGAACGATCCCGTTTGGCGAGACACAGAATGTCGTCTCTACTTACGATGTGCTGGTTCTGCCCAGTCGCTATGATGGCTGGGGCGTCGTCGTGAATGAGGCGCTCTGCGCAGGTGTGCCGGTCATCTGCAGTGACCAGGTGGGCGCACGCGCGCTGGTCGAAAAGTTTGGTGCCGGTGCCGTCTTCGATGCCGAAAATACGCAGGCGCTTGCCTCACTGCTCAACTCGCTAAGCGCCAACCCCGAACGCCTGCTCGCGATGCGCGCCGGAGCGCGGCTAGCCGCAGCAGCGATCCAGCCTGACGTTGCGGCCAGTTACATGCTGGCGGTACTGCGTGCAAAGCCTGAGGATAAGGCCGCCATCGCCTCCCCCTGGTATTCGGAACAATCATCGTTATGAGCCAAGACTCTGTCCGCCTGCACCTGACCAACATTGCGGGCCTGGGTGCGGTGCAATTGCTCAAGTCCTTGCTGCCTGCGCTGGAACGCAATGCTCGCGTCCGTATTGTTGAGGCCTACTTACCCGACAGAGGGGACCTGTCGTCCTACCAAAGCGCAGACAGGTCGATCAAAACAACAACCTATCGAC
Source organism: Pseudomonas sp. NS1(2017) (assembly GCF_002269425.1). Lineage (NCBI taxonomy): Bacteria > Pseudomonadati > Pseudomonadota > Gammaproteobacteria > Pseudomonadales > Pseudomonadaceae > Pseudomonas > Pseudomonas sp. NS1(2017). The sequence goes on along the minus strand of NZ_CP022960.1, from coordinate 3,234,835 downwards.
GCGTCCTCCCCAACGCACTTTCACGCTTGGCGGAATGCCTCTTACTCGGCAAGCGCTTCAGCGGACGGCTGCCTCTGCTGGTGATGGGCGACCTGCCTATTCGCTGCAGCGCACCGCAAACGGTGTTCGTCCAGAACTCCCACCTCCTGCGCCCCACCACGTTCTCCTGGCGTATTGCAGGCCTCAAGCTCGCACTGCTCAGGTGGGTGTTTCGTTCGAACCTGCGGTACGCACAAGCGTTTATCGTGCAGACGACATTAATGCGTGACGCCCTGATTGAGTCATACCCCTCGCTCCAATCACGCGTGCATGTCGTACCGCAACCAGTGCCCACATGGCTACTGGACGCCGGGCTCACGCGCACGGGGCGTGTTGCAGCGGCACGCGGGCCTTTACATATGATCTACCCAGCTGCCGGATACCCTCACAAAAATCACAAACTGCTCACCGCAGTAGATGATAGCGATGTGACACAATGGCCTGTAGCGAACCTTGCGCTTACGCTTGACGAAAACAGCAGTCCCGCTCCCAGCCTCAAAGGCCTGCGTTGCGTGGGCACGCTTGCTGCGCAGCAGATGCTTGAGGCATACAGCCAGGTGGACGCGTTGCTGTTTCTCTCAACCGATGAGAGTTACGGGTTCCCACTGATAGAGGCGATGTTTGTTGGTTTACCGATCATTTGCCCGGACTTGCCCTATGCACGCGTGTTGTGTGGTGAAGGGGCGATATACTTTCGTGTAGATAGCGCAGACTCGCTGAAAAACGCCATAAACGAATTGCACCGAAAACTCGCAGCTGGCTATTGGCCCGACTGGAGTGAGCAGTTGAAAGCGATCCCCAGAGACTGGGAAAGCGTCGCAACGAGCATGCTGGACATCGCTGCTCATCCAACTGCTGGCGTGACCCACGAATTGAACACAAGGGAAGATTAAATGTTGATTCCGGTAATTATGGCCGGTGGCTCTGGCTCTCGCCTGTGGCCACTCTCGCGTCAACTCAACCCCAAGCAGTTCCTCTGCCTGGCTGACAGCGAATTGTCCATGTTGCAGGCAACCATCAAGCGTCTGGATGGGCTTGATGTTGCCCTGCCCCGGTTGATCTGCAATGAGGAGCACCGTTTCCTGGCTGCCGAGCAACTGCGGCGCCTTGGATTGGAGAGCGCCAATATCCTTTTGGAGCCGGTGGGCCGAAACACCGCACCGGCAGTCGCGCTGGCCGCGCTGCAGGCGTGTGCTGATGGGCAGGATCCCTTACTGCTAGTGCTGGCCGCCGACCATCTGATTCAAAAAGCCGATGCTTTCCAGGATTGCGTCCGACAGGCACTGCCCCTGGCGCTTGCAGGCAAGTTGGTCACCTTCGGTATCATCGCGACTCAACCGGAAACCGGTTACGGCTATATCGAGAAAGGTGAACGTGTCGAAGCAGGCGGCTTTCAAGTGGCCCGCTTCGTCGAGAAACCAGATGAAGAAACAGCTCGCACTTACCTGTCCAGTGGGAACTACCTTTGGAACAGCGGCATGTTCATGTTTCGCGCCAGCCGCTATCTGGAAGAACTGGAGAAGTTTCGCCCTGACATTCTTACCGCCTGCCGCAACGCCATCGCAGCCGGTACCCAGGACATGCACTTTACCCGTGTGGGCAAAGAGGCTTTTGCGGGCTGTCCGGCAGAGTCCATCGACTACGCCGTCATGGAGAAAACCGCTGACGCGGTAGTGGTCCCGCTCGACGCAGGCTGGAGCGATATCGGTTCCTGGGCAGCACTGTGGGAAGTCGGCAGCAAAGACGCGCAAGGCAACGTGTGTCATGGCGACGTACTGACAGAACAGACAAGCAATACCTTCATACACTCTCAAAGTCGCCTGGTCAGCACTGTCGGCATTGACGACTTGGTCATCGTGGAAACCAAGGACGCCGTCCTGGTAGCGCATAAAAACCGCGTGCAGGACGTAAAGAAGATCGTTGACCGGCTTAAGAATGAAGGCCGCTGCGAATCACAGGATCATCGCGAAGTCTATCGACCGTGGGGCATGTATGACTCGATTGATAATGGCAGCCGTTATCAAGTTAAACGCATAACCGTCAACGCCGGGGCGCGCTTGTCCTTGCAAATGCACCATCATCGAGCCGAACACTGGATCGTCGTGAGTGGAACAGCGAAAGTGACGAACGGTGAGAAGACCTACCTAGTCACCGAAAATCAGTCGACGTATATCCCCATCGGCCAACTGCACACGCTGGAAAACCCCGGGGTTATTCCACTGGAATTGATTGAAGTGCAGTCCGGCTCCTACTTGGGCGAGGATGATATCGTGCGCCTAGAAGACTTATACGGTCGTACATAAGAGGTTGTCTTGAAGCTATCAATTATTACGGTCTGCTATAACAGCGCAAGTACGATTCGAGACACGATAGAGTCCGTTTTTTCACAAGACCACTGCGACATTGAATATATCGTGGTAGATGGGGGCTCTAAAGACGGGACTCAGGCGATTGTCGAGTCTTATGGCGAACGTATCAGCCGCTTTATCAGCGAACCGGACAAAGGCCTGTACGACGCGATGAATAAAGGCGTAGCGTTGGCTACAGGTGATGTCATCGGCATATTGAACTCCGACGACTTTTACGAAAATTCCACCAGCGCGTCTTCCGTGGTGAAAGCATTCGAACGCAACCCAGAAAGCGACGTTGTGTTTGGTGACGTTGTTTTTGTGAATGCGCCTGACCTGCAAAAAGTGACACGCTTTTACCGCGGCAATCGTTTCGCTCCATGGAAATTGCGCTTTGGCTGGATGCCGCCTCACCCAGCAACGTTCATTCGTAAATCAGCCTACACAAAAGTGGGCTTGTACTCCTTGAAGTACAGGATTTCTGCTGATTACGAATTTTTTGTGCGGCTTTTTATGGTGCAGCGCCTTAAGTACTCTTATCTGGATAAGGTGTTAGTTCGCATGCGATCAGGAGGTGCCAGCACAGCCGGACTCAAAAGTAGCTTGAAGCTGAATATGGAGATCGTCGAAGCCTGTCGCGCAAACGGAGTTTATACCAACTTACCTTCGCTGTTGCTCAAGTTGCCGTTCAAGCTGTACGAACTGCGCAAACGTCCCAAGAATTGAGCCAAGTAGCAGAGCGTGAAAGTCCGATTTAGCGGGCCGGAGAAAATGCTTGAAGTGCTCGTCACAAGATCGAGGCGAGCCTGACTCTAAATGCGATCGCCGGCTACATTGACCGCAATGCAAAAGAGCGGGCCCGCGTTATACCACTTGCTTGCGACGCACCTTGCGTCTGACCAGCCCCCCAAGGACAGGACTTATCAACATACCGACAATCAATGCTAGCGTAACAAATACCGCCACCGGCAGTTGCGCGGTGCTCCAGCCCAGGAATGACAACGTAGTGCCTTGCTGATTTTCCAGCACGAATGTCAGCACCGCCAAACCAGCGAGAAGCATCACCAACATCAATAAAACGCGCTTGACCCCACGCATAACCTTCCCCTACTCCAAAACCAATCAGACGCCTTCTTCCTCGTCTTCGTTCACACGATCACGCAATTCCTTACCCGGCTTGAAGTGAGGTACGAACTTGCCGTCAAGACTGACGGACTGGCCGGTTTTCGGATTACGGCCCACACGCGGCGCGCGATAGTGAAGGGAAAAGCTCCCAAACCCACGGATCTCAATGCGATCCCCGGTCGCCAGGCATTGGGACATTTGCTCAAGCATGGTCTTGATAGCCAGCTCGACATCCTTGGATGAGAGCAGCCCTTGATGGGTGACAATTCGTTCAATCAACTCCGACTTCGTCATATTTTTCCCTTCTTTTTCAAGCAGCTAGGAAAAGCGCTTCGAAGGTTTTAGCATGACTCGATGAATTTGAACAGCCCATGCATAAACTTATCTGCCGGTTGAATAAACACCCGTATCGAACGTGCGATACGCTCAATTACAGATAACCAGCATCGTCCGCGTCACTGCGCCGGCGGGGTTCCAGCCGAAGAGAGAGTCACCCTCTTCATCCTTGGCGTCGCTGGACCTGGTGACGACCTTGTAGCCTTGCATCTTGCACTCTCGGGCGGCGCGCTTTTCACACTTCTGCCAGTTGTTGCCAAGCCCTGAGCAGTCGATCTCGATGCCACTGACGCCGCGCTTGGCGTGAGTCTTGGCGCTGGTAGTGGAGCAGCCTGCAAGCATTACCAATGCGAGTATTACGATAAGCCTGTTCATTTAAATCCTTATTGAAGCTACAACACGGGAACCGCTTTTTTCTTAAGACTATAGCCAGTTCTGACACTGAGCTGAACGCCTTGGTTCTAGGTTGTTGATTCAACGAATTTCAGGCACAAAAAAGGGCGACCGAAGTCGCCCTTTTTCTACAGCCTTACAGAACTTAGTTCTGCTTAGCCATTGCTTCGCGCAGCAGGGAGGCCATAGTGGTCTCGCCTTGTGCAGCTTCCGGAGCAGATTTCAGGCTCTGGATAGCTTCTTTCTCTTCAACTTCGTCTTTCGACTTGATGGAGAGTTGGATTACGCGGCTCTTGCGATCAACGCTGATGATCTTGGCTTCTACTTCCTGGCCTTCTTTCAGAACGTTGCGCGCGTCTTCAACGCGGTCACGGCTGATTTCGGAGGCTTTCAGAGTCGCTTCGATATCGTCGGCCAGAACGATGATGGCGCCTTTAGCGTCAACTTCTTTCACAGTGCCTTTAACGATTGCGCCTTTGTCGTTCTCTTGAACGTACTCGGAGAACGGATCGCTTTCCAGTTGCTTGATACCCAGGGAGATACGCTCGCGCTCTGGGTCAACCGACAGGATAACGGTGTCCAGCTCGTCGCCCTTCTTGAAACGACGAACAGCTTCTTCGCCCACTTCGTTCCAGGAGATGTCGGACAGGTGAACCAGGCCGTCGATGCCGCCGTCCAGACCAATGAAGATACCGAAATCGGTGATCGACTTGATGGTGCCGGAGATTTTATCGCCCTTGTTGAACTGGCCAGAGAAATCTTCCCATGGGTTAGATTTGCACTGCTTGATGCCCAGGGAGATACGACGACGCTCTTCGTCGATGTCCAGAACCATAACTTCCACTTCGTCGCCGACTTGTACGACTTTCGAAGGGTGGATGTTTTTGTTGGTCCAGTCCATTTCGGAAACGTGTACCAGGCCTTCCACGCCTTCTTCCAGCTCAGCGAAGCAGCCGTAGTCGGTCAGGTTGGTAACACGCGCGGTAACGCGAGTGCTTTCTGGGTAACGGGCTTTGATAGCAACCCATGGATCTTCACCCAGTTGCTTCAGGCCCAGGGAAACACGGTTGCGCTCGCGATCGTATTTCAGAACCTTGACATCGATCTCGTCGCCAACGTTGACGATTTCGGAAGGATGCTTGATACGCTTCCAAGCCATGTCGGTAATGTGCAGCAGGCCATCCACGCCACCCAGGTCGACGAATGCGCCGTAGTCGGTGAGGTTTTTGACGATACCTTTGACTTGCTGGCCTTCCTGCAGGGATTCCAGCAGAGCTTCACGCTCGGCGGAGTTCTCTGCTTCCAGGACGCTGCGACGGGAAACGACAACGTTGTTGCGCTTCTGGTCGAGTTTGATGACCTTGAATTCGAGTTCTTTGCCTTCCAGGTGCGTGGTGTCGCGCACAGGACGAACGTCGACCAAAGAACCTGGCAGGAACGCACGGATGCCGTTAACGTCGACAGTGAAGCCGCCTTTAACCTTACCGTTGATAACGCCCTTGACCACTTCTTCAGCTGCGAAGGCTGCTTCGAGAACAATCCAGCATTCAGCGCGCTTGGCTTTTTCACGGGACAGCTTGGTTTCACCGAAACCGTCTTCAACCGAGTCCAGAGCAACGTGAACTTCGTCACCGACATTGATAGTCAGGTCACCAGCATCGTTGTAGAACTGTTCCAGCGGGATCAGAGCTTCAGACTTCAGACCAGCGTGAACGGTTACCCAGCGAGCTTGGTAATCGATATCAACGATAACACCGGTGATGATGGAGCCTGCCTGAAGGTTCAGGGTTTTTAGGCTTTCTTCAAAGAGTTCCGCAAAGCTTTCGCTCATTTTAATTCCTGTTGATAAGGGCGAAGAATACGCCCATCTCCACACCCCAGACGGTGTGGGTCAGTTTCAGTTAAAAGAAGCCACCGCAGGACTATGACTGGTCCCCTGCGGCCTTCTTGATCACCCGGCGATATCGCGAATGGCGATTTCACTCAAGATGCGTTCCAGCACCTGCTCGATGGACAACTCCGTGGAATCCAGTTGTATGGCATCAGCCGCCGGCTTGAGCGGGGCTACTGCGCGCTGGGTATCACGCTCATCGCGTGCACGGATCTCATCTAGCAGACTCGACAGACTAACACCATCGACTTTGCCCTTCAACTGCAAGTAGCGGCGGCGAGCCCGTTCCTCGGCGCTGGCGGTCAGGAAAATCTTCAAGGGCGCCTCGGGAAACACCACGGTACCCATATCACGACCATCGGCCACCAGGCCCGGCGGCTCTTGAAAAGCCCGCTGACGCTGCAGCAGCGCATCACGCACGGCCGGCAGCGCGGCAACCTGGGATGCCCAGGAACCCACTTGTTCGTTGCGCAGGTCATCCGTCACATCGTCCCCTTCAAGGATGATGCGCTGGGGATGACCTTCCGTCGCACCGACAAACTGCACATCAAGGTGCGCCGCCAGCAGCTTCAGGGATTCTTCGTTGGTCAGGTCGACGCCATGGTTGCGTGCGGCGAATGCCAGCAGACGGTATAGCGCGCCGGAATCCAGCAGGCACCAGCCCAGGCGCTTGGCCAGGATGCCGGCGATCGTGCCTTTGCCCGAGCCGCTTGGCCCGTCGATGGTAATCACCGGTGCTTTGATATTCACAATTGAGCCTCTTGGGCAACACGGATGCCGACATGGGCACACAGTGTAAGAAAATTCGGAAAAGACGTAGCAACATTGGCGCAGTCACGGATACGAATCGGCGCCGCCGCCCGTAGGGAAGCCACGCTGAACGCCATGGCAATGCGGTGATCACCATGGGCATGCACGTCGCCACCGCCCATCGGGCCACCGTCAATGATAATCCCATCAGGGGTCGGTTCACACTTCACGCCCAACGCCAGCAGACCATCGGCCATGACCTGGATACGATCGGACTCCTTCACGCGCAGCTCTGAAGCGCCACGCAACACCGTTCGTCCCTCGGCACAAGCCGCCGCGACGAACAACACCGGAAACTCATCGATCGCCAACGGCACCAGCGCTTCAGGAATCTCGATCCCTTTCAACGCTACCGCTCTTACGCGCAGATCCGCGACAGGCTCACCACCCACCTCACGCTGGTTCTCCAGGGTGATATCCGCGCCCATCAGTCTCAGGATATCGATCACGCCGGTACGCGTCGGATTGACCCCCACATGCTCCAGCAGCAGTTCAGAACCCTCGGCAATCGAGGCCGCCACCAGGAAAAACGCCGAAGAAGAAATATCCCCCGGCACTTCTATATGGGCAGCCGTCAGCGCATGACCGGACGCCACCGACGCCGTCGCACCCTCCACCGCCACCGGATAACCAAAGCCGCGCAACATGCGCTCGGTGTGGTCGCGGGTCGGCGCAGGCTCGGTCACCGCGGTTTTGCCTTCAGCGTACAACCCGGCCAGCAATAGGCAGGATTTGACCTGGGCACTGGCCATCGGCATTGCGTAAGCCAGGCCTTTCAACGACTGGCCACCACGAATGGTCAGCGGCGGACGCCCTTCTGGCCCTGTCTCGATCACCGCACCCATTTCCCGCAGGGGCTTGGCTACGCGATTCATCGGACGCTTGGAGAGGGACGCGTCACCGGTCAGCACACTGTCGAAGCTCTGCGCTGCTAGCAAACCGGACAGCAGGCGCATGGAAGTCCCGGAATTACCGAGATAAATCGGTCCCGGCGCCGGTTTCAGGCCATTTAGCCCGACACCATGAATGGTTACGCGCCCATGGTGCGGGCCTTCAATCACCACGCCCATGTCGCGAAACGCCTGTAAGGTCGCCAGGGCATCTTCGCCTTCAAGGAAACCCTCAACCTCAGTCACACCCTCAGCCAACGAACCCAGCATGATCGACCGATGGGAAATCGACTTGTCGCCCGGCATCCGAATGCTTCCGCTCAAGCGGCCACCCGGTTCGGCGAGGAAGGTCAACTCATCAGCGTTCACAGCGGTTTCCATGTAGGCCCGGCGCGCCAGGATCTTGCTGAAATGCTCACGCGCCACCCGCGCACGGGTGAACACGCCCAATAATTGACGGCCATCTCCGGCATCAACCGCATCGCGCAAGGCGTCGAGGTCGCTGCGGAAGGTGTCCAGGGTGCGCAACACCGCTTCGCGATTGGCGAGGAAGATGTCGTGCCACATCACCGGGTCGCTACCGGCAATCCGCGTGAAATCACGGAAGCCACCGGCGGCGTAACGGAAAATCTCGAGGTTTTCGTTGCGCTTGGCCAGGGAGTCCACCAGGCCAAATGCGAGCAAATGCGGCAGATGACTGGTCGCGGCCAGCACTTCGTCATGACGCTCGACCTGCATATGCTCGACATCCGCGCCCAGCTCACGCCACAGGCGATCCACCACCGCCAACGCAGCAGGATCGGTTTGCGCAAGCGGCGTCAGGATGACTTTATGGCGACGGAACAACTGCGCATTGGACGCCTCCACCCCGCTCTGCTCGGAGCCGGCAATCGGATGCCCCGGCACGAAGCGTGCGGGCATACCGCCAAAGGCCCGTTGCGCCGCGCGCACCACATTGCCTTTGGCACTGCCGACGTCCGTCAGGATCGCCTGCCCCAGGTCCATGCCTGCCAGTACGGCGAGCAATTTCTCCATGGCCAGGATCGGCACGGCCAACTGGATCACGTCAGCGCCCTGACACGCGAGCGCCAGGTCCGCCTCACAACGATCCACCACGCCCAACTCAACCGCCAGCTTGCGCGATTGCGGGTCCAGGTCCACACCGACCACTTCGCCACACAGCCCGCTTTCACGCAGGCCTTTGGCAAAAGATCCGCCGATCAATCCCAGACCGACCACCACCAGGCGACCGATCATAGGCACAGCAGGTTGCAATGCAGTGACATCAACCACGGGCCAGAACCTTGGCCAGCGCCTCCAGGAAGCGGGCGTTTTCTGCCGGCAGACCGATGGTAATACGCAGGTGGTTCGGCATGCCGTAGTTGGCGGTCGGACGCACGATCACGCCTTCGCGCAACAGGCCCTGGAACACCGGCGCAGCCACTTGGCCTAGATCAACACAAATGAAGTTGCCCTTGGACGGAATCCAGCCCAGCCCCAGCTCACGGAAGCCTTCCTGCAGTTGCAGCATGCCGCTTTCGTTGATGCGACGACCTTCTTCCAGGTACTCGGCATCCTTCACCGCAGCACAGGCCGCCGCCAGGGCGAGACTGTTGACGTTGAACGGCTGGCGCACACGGTTCAGCACATCGGCAACTACAGCAGTGGACAGGCCATAGCCGACCCGCAGCGACGCCAGGCCATAAGCCTTGGAGAACGTGCGCGAAACCAGCAGGTTCGGGTAGGCCGCCAGGAAATCCAGGCCGTTCGGCATATCACTGCCTTCGGCATATTCGATGTAGGCCTCGTCCAGCACGACCAGCACGTGTTCCGGCACGTCTTGCAGGAAGTCGTTCAACGCCTGTGCGTCGAACCAGGTGCCGGTCGGGTTGTTCGGGTTGGCGATAAACACCACCCGGGTCTGGGCGTCGATGGCCGCCAGCATGGCTGGCAGGTCGTGCCCCCAATCCTTCGCAGGAACAACGCGCGCATCAGCGCCGACCGCCTGGGTCACGATCGGATAGACCGCAAACGCGTGCTCGCTGAACACCGCGTTCAAGCCTGGCGCCAGGTACGCACGACCAACCAGCTCAAGAATGTCGTTGGAGCCGTTGCCCAGGGTGACCTGGCTCAGCTCGACCCGGCATTTTTCCGCCAGCAGTGACTTGAGGGCAAAACCGTTGCCATCGGGGTAGCGGGTCAGTTCAGCCAGCGCTTCACGAATCGCCGCCAACACTTTTGGGCTCGGGCCCAGCGGGTTTTCGTTACTGGCCAGCTTGACGATGTTCGCCGGATCCAGGTTCAACTCACGCGCCAACTCGTCCACAGGCTTGCCCGGAACGTAGGGCGACAGTTGTTGCACGCCCGGCTGAGCCAGGGCGAGGAAGTTGCCACTCATGTTAAAGCCTCACAAAACCGCTTTCGGGTAAGAGCCCAGCACTTTGAGTGCCACGGCTTCCTGACTGATTTTCTCCAGCACACCTTTGACCAGCGGGTCGCGGTGGTGGCCGATGAAGTCGATAAAGAACACGTAAGTCCATTTACCGCTGCGCGACGGACGAGTCTCGATGCGCGTCAGGTCAATCCCGTTATCGTGGAACGGCACCAGCAGCTCATGCAGCGCGCCGGGCTTGTTGCTCATAGAGACGATGATGGACGTCTTGTCGTCGCCGGTCGGCGGCACTTCCTGGCTACCGATCATCAGGAAGCGCGTGGAGTTGTCCGGGCGGTCCTCGATTTTCTCGGCCAGGCGCGTCAGGCCATACAGGCCCGCTGCCATATCACCGGCGATAGCTGCCGAATTCCACTCACCCTTGACGCGCTTGGCTGCCTCGGCGTTGCTGGAGACCGCCACACGCTCGACGTTCGGGTAGTGCGCGTCCAGCCACTTGCGGCACTGGGCCAGGGACTGGGCGTGGGAGTAGATACGGCTGATGCTGTCGGTCTTGGTGTTCTCGCCCACCAGCAGGTGATGGTGGATGCGCAGTTCGACTTCGCCGCAGATCACCATGTCATGTTCGAGGAAGCTGTCCAGCGTGTGGTTGACCGCGCCCTCGGTGGAGTTTTCCACCGGCACCACGCCAAAATTCACCGCTCCAGCCGCCACTTCACGGAACACTTCGTCGATCGCCGCCATTGGCTTGCTGATCACCGCGTGGCCGAAATGCTTCATGGCCGCCGCTTGGGTGAAAGTGCCTTCAGGACCGAGGTAAGCCACTTTCAGCGGCTGCTCCAGGGCCAGGCACGACGACATGATTTCGCGGAACAACCGCGCCATCTCTTCGTTGCCCAGCGGGCCTTTATTGCGCTCCATGACACGCTTGAGCACCTGGGCTTCACGCTCCGGACGGTAGAACACCGGCACTTCGCCTTCAGCCAGGGACGCCATCTTCACCCGTGCCACTTCCTGGGCGCACCGCGCGCGCTCACTGATCAGCTCCAGGACTTTCTCGTCCAGGCTATCAATGCGTACGCGCAGGGCCTTGAGTTCTTGCTCAGACATTAGCCGTGTTCCTTTTCGAACTCCGCCATGTAGGCAACCAGCGCGTTGATCGCGTGGATGTCGACGGCGTTGTAAATGGACGCGCGCATGCCACCGACCGAACGGTGACCTTTGAGGTTCAGCAAGCCACGTTCGTCGGCACCGACCAGGAATGGCTTGTCCAGACGGTCGTCAGCCAGGCGGAACGGCACGTTCATCCACGAGCGGTCAGTAAGGTTGATCGGGTTGCTGTACAGGCCGCTGGCATCGATGAAGTCGTACAGGGTGCGTTTCTTCACTTCGTTGAGCTTGCCCATGGCGGCCACACCGCCCTGCTCTTTCAGCCATTCGAACACCAGGCCGGAGAGGTACCAGGCAAACGCCGGCGGCGTGTTGTACATCGAGCCGTTATCGGCCGCGACCTTGTAGTTGAGCATGGTCGGGCACAGCGAACGGGCGCGACCGAGCAGATCTTCACGGATGATGTTGACCAGGATGCCGCTCGGACCGATGTTCTTCTGCGCGCCGGCGTAGATCATGCCGTACTTGGACACATCGATCGGGCGCGAGAGGATGTCCGAGGACATGTCGCACACCAACGGAACGTCACCCACTTCCGGCACCCAGTCGAACTCCAGGCCGCCGATGGTTTCGTTGGCGACGTAGTGCACGTAGGCCGCGTCCTTCGACAGCTTCCACTCGTTCTGACCGGGAATGGCGAAGTAGTCGTAAGGCTTGGCGGTACCCGCGACATTCACGTGACCGTAACGAGAGGCCTCTTCAATGGCCTTCTGGCCCCAGATGCCCGTGTCGATATAGTCAGCCGTGCCGTCTTCCGGCAACAGGTTCAGCGGGATCTGGGCGAACTGCTGACTGGCGCCGCCCTGCAGGAACAGCACTTTGTAGTTGGATGGGATGTCCAGCAAGTCGCGCAGGTCCTGCTCGGCCTTGGTGGCGATGGACACGAACTCATCGCTGCGATGGCTCATTTCCATCACGGAGAGGCCTTTTCCATGCCAGTCGAGGAGTTCACCCTGCGCACGCTGCAGGACTGCTTCAGGAAGCGCCGCGGGACCGGCACAGAAGTTATAGGCTCTCTTGCTCACATCCAATCTCACTCTGATCTGGTGGGGCTGCAATCGTATTCGGCAACACTCTTTTGTTGGAGCGGACCGTTGTGGGAGCTGGCTTGCCTGCGATACAGGCGCCTCGGTATTTCAGTGATACCGCGGTGATGCCATCGCAGGCAAGCCAGCTCCCACATGTTTCAAAGGGGACAAACAACAAGGGGGCGAATCTTCATCCGCCCCCTGTGTGTCCGCTTATTCCTGCGGTTCTTCTTCGTCTGCGGCAGCGTCGAGGGTCGGCTCGTCGACGTTGTCATCGCCGGCTGCGATCACCTCGCCGTCAAACTCTTCACCTTCCAGCTCCTCGCCTTCGACTTCCGACGGCTCCTGGACACGCTCCAGGCCGACCAGTTTTTCGTCCTTGGCCAGCTTGATCAGGGTCACGCCCTGGGTGTTACGACCCAGGCTCGACACTTCAGCCACACGGGTACGTACCAGTGTGCCCTGGTCGGAAATCAGCATGATCTCCTCGCCGTCGAGCACCTGCACCGCGCCGACCAGACGGCCGTTGCGGTCGTTGCTGACCATGGCGATCACGCCTTGGCCGCCACGCTTGTACTCCGGGAACTCGCTGATGGCCGTACGCTTGCCGTAACCACGCTCGGAAGCGGTGAGGATCTGGCTGCCTTCTTCCGGGATCAGCATCGAAATCAGCTTCTGCCCTTCCGGCAGACGCATGCCGCGCACACCACGGGCGGTACGGCCCATGGCGCGAACGTCGGATTCCTTGAAGCGCGTGACCTTGCCGCCGTCGGAGAACAGCATGACTTCACGCTCACCATCAGTGATGGCAGCGGAGATCAGTACGTCGCCTTCGTCCAGCTCCAGAGCGATCAGACCCACGCTGCGCTGACGGCTGAAGGATTCCAGCGGGGTCTTCTTCACGGTGCCTTTGGCGGTGGCCATGAAGATGAAGTGACCTTCGGTGTATTCCTCGACCGGCAGCATTGTGGTGATGTACTCATCACTGTCCAGCGGCAGCAGGTTGACCAGCGGACGACCACGGGCGGCACGGGAGGCTTCCGGGATTTCGTAGGTTTTCAGCCAGTACACCTTGCCCTTGCTGGAGAACAGCAGCAGCGTCGTGTGGCTGTTGGCGACCAACAGGTGAGCGATGTAGTCCTCATCCTTCACGCCGGTAGCAGATTTACCTTTACCGCCACGACGCTGGGCCTGGTACGCCGCCAATGGCTGGGTCTTGGCATAACCGCCGTGGGAGATAGTCACCACGCGCTCTTCTTCCGGGATCATGTCACCCAGGGTCAGATCGAGGCGCGCGTCGAGAATCTCGGTGCGACGCACGTCGCCGTATTCGGCGCGGATCACTTCCAGTTCTTCGCGGATCACTTCCATCAGGCGCACGGCGCTGCTGAGGATGCGGATCAACTCGCCGATCTGGTTGAGGATCTCCTGGTACTCGGCCAGCAGCTTCTCGTGCTCCAGGCCGGTCAGGCGGTGCAGGCGCAGTTCCAGGATGGCCTGAGCCTGTTCCGGGGACAGGAAGTACTTGCCTTCGCGCAGGCCGTATTGTGGGTCCAGGGTCTCTGGACGGCACGAATCGGCACCGGCACGTTCAACCATGGCCACCACGGCGCTGGATTCCCAAGGCGTGCTGATCAGCGCTTCCTTGGCTTCCGACGGGGTTGGCGACGCTTTGATCAGGGCAATGACCGGGTCGATGTTCGACAGCGCAACCGCCTGGCCTTCCAGGATGTGCCCACGCTCGCGGGCCTTGCGCAGTTCGAACACGGTACGGCGGGTCACTACTTCACGACGGTGACGAACGAAAGCTTCCAGCAGATCCTTGAGGTTCAGGATGCGCGGGCGGCCGTCGATCAGTGCAACCACGTTGATACCAAACACGCTTTGTAGCTGGGTCTGGGCGTAGAGGTTGTTGAGGATCACCTCAGGCACTTCGCCACGACGCAGCTCGATCACCACGCGCATCCCGTCTTTGTCGGACTCGTCGCGCAGCTCGGTGATGCCTTCAAGCTTCTTCTCTTTAACCAGCTCGGCGATCTTCTCGATCAGACGCGCTTTGTTCAGCTGGTACGGGAGTTCGGTGATGACGATCTGCTGACGGCCACCGACCTTGTCGATGTCTTCGATCATCGAGCGGGCGCGCATGTAAATGCGGCCACGACCGGTGCGGTAGGCTTCGATGATGCCGGCGCGACCGTTGATGATCGCGGCGGTCGGGAAGTCCGGACCAGGGATGTATTGCATCAGCTCATCGACGGTCAGCTCAGGGTTGTCGATGAGGGCCAGGCAACCGTCGATGACTTCACCGAGGTTGTGCGGCGGGATGTTGGTCGCCATGCCCACGGCGATACCGCTGGAACCGTTGACCAGCAGGTTGGGGATCTTGGTCGGCATGACCGCCGGGATCATTTCGGTGCCGTCGTAGTTCGGCACCCAGTCCACGGTTTCTTTATGCAGGTCGGCCAGCAGCTCGTGCGCCAGCTTGGTCATGCGCACTTCGGTGTATCGCATGGCCGCGGCGTTGTCGCCGTCGACCGAACCGAAGTTGCCCTGGCCGTCTACCAGCAGGTAGCGCAGGGAAAACGGCTGGGCCATCCGAACGATGGTGTCGTACACCGCAGTGTCGCCGTGAGGGTGATACTTACCGATCACGTCACCGACAACACGGGCAGATTTCTTGTACGGCTTGTTCCAGTCGTTACCCAGCTCGCTCATCGCGAACAGCACACGCCGGTGCACGGGCTTCAAGCCATCGCGCGCATCAGGCAGTGCCCGACCGACAATTACGCTCATCGCGTAGTCGAGGTAGGACTGTTTCAGCTCGTCTTCGATATTGACCGGGAGGATTTCTTTGGCCAGTTCGCCCATGAGAAGCCTGATTCCTTTTTCGGGTGAAACCTCGTCACATCCATATGGGACGAACGAAGCTCGCCGTTGCCGGCAAAGCGCCTGACAACGACTTACGACAAATCAACGAGTTATGACACGGATCTGCACGTTATAGGCCACCCCTCGGGGCAACCCTGGAAACCGCCGGATGTTATCACAATCGCCGCCACGCACCTATCCCCCTGATGCGCATGGTGTGTAGTTAGTTGACCAATGACAGGCTTACTGAGCCCGAGAGGCGCTCTGAGGCTGAAAGCCTGTCAAATTCAGGCATGAATTCACAGTATTGCGCCCCACAAAAGCCCCCCAGTCAGACCCAGTCAATGTAGCCGGCAGGCGCTGTCGGCAAACGCGTAGGGTTTGCGCTCACGTCGAGCTCAATTTGAACATCCGGTTGAGGGCCCCGTGACAGGAACCCGCCCCTTGCAGGCACCCTGACAACAGTGGGTTGACCTGCTTTGGCGTTGCCGATATCCACGCTGACGCCCCCCATCAGTTCGGCTAGCCCTGGAGTGCTACCGCTGGTGTTCATGTGAGCTTTTCCGACCCAGGCGATCCACTTTCCGCCGTCGGTTGGGTGGTGAGCCTGAATCTGACGCGCAGCAAAGTAATTCATCTCCTCAATCCGCACCAAGGCATCGATACGAGGCCTAGAGGTGTAAACGTCCCTATGCAAGGTAAGGCGGTTATCATCCAACCCTCGCACGCTCATGCCACAGGACCGAGCCTTCCTTGACACCGAAGCCATCACCCCCTGACTCCCAGGCGCAAAATGCACAACAGGCTGCCCGGTGGCATGCATGCCTTCAATATAGAGGGTGCGAAAACCCCGGGCATAGAGTGCCTGCATGTGATCGGTTAGAAATGTAACACTGGCTATTTCATCATGGGCTTCGCCCAGCACCATGCCATCGACAGCGTCGGGCCAGACACGAATCAGGTCATCCACCGTCGCTGAAGCGGGTAGAACGAGCGGCAGAGGACGGGGTGGCGTCTGCACCGTCCTGTAGAACTGCCTCCAATCCCGAGCAAACCAGGCGTTAAAATAATCAAGGCGATCCTGGCGCAACAGGCGTGCCCCATGATCGTTATCCAAGAAACTTTGCGTCAACAGGTACTCCTCGGCAGGCAAATCAATAGCAGGGCTGGATTCCCCTACACCTCCCCCACTGGCTCCGGCCGGCTGCCACTGCCCCTGCTCGCCAGCCTGCAAAAAACCCACCTCGTTGCGGCTACGGGCATCGATAACCTGCACCGTTGCCCCGCCTCCCTCATAAAGCCTGAAGTCACTTTTGATGCGAAACACCAGCGCGCGACCTCGCGCATCGACCGTGCGAATCAAGTACTCACCCGTCGCGGTGCGATAAACACCCCTGCTGTTAGGCTCCAGTCCTCGCAGCAACAAGGTGGCTTCATCCACCCGAACAGCCGAAGTTTTCCAAGCCGAAGGGATGACGGAGACAGGCTCCGGCATCCTGGGCACTTGCAAAAAGGGCTGCGCGGAGGCTGCCGACGACCGAAAAAACACCGGGTGCACGGCCAAAGGCCTGATACCGACGGACGGAGCACTCGCGGTCGCGAATTGCATACTCAGCCACCGTCGCCCATGCCCCTCACGCACGATCATCCCTGGAATCGACTGCCCACGCGTACGAAAAGTACGCACCGCCGTGCGCGCCAACCGCCCCCAAAGCCGTATGTTCGAAGTGATCCAAAACCCCACCCATGGCAGCATGTCGAGTAACGTACCGACCACTTCAATACCAAACATCACCTTATTAAAGGTCGATTGAAAGCTGACTTGCGCATTTGTGACCGAACCTCGTTGCGCAAGCTCTAGCAACCGTAAAACCTGTAAGTAGTACATCCCATGCAATAGATCCCCTCTACAGCGCATTCGCTGCACGATCAAGGGTGGCAGGCGCTCTTCAGTTTCCGGGCTCCCGGCCACAAAATACTGTACAACTTCGCTGAAGCGCATGTACTCAAACCCTGGCAAGAGCAGGTTTGTCATGACCGCCATGGACCTCACACTCAAGCGATCCATCAAATAGGAGCGCCACGCCTCTCTCCCGAGCAGTGCTATCAACTCAACCTCGCTGCGAAGCTCCCGCAACTCCAACCCATCAGGTGCATCAGGCGCATAAAGCACCAATTCGGCATCTTGATCGGTCGAAATTAGAACCAGGCCCTGAACCCATTGGCGGCCGCCTTTCTCAGGCTTAACATCAGGAGCCCCCAACCTCAGGAGCGACGCATGCACTTCACGCCCCTCCACGCGTGGCCGCCCCCCAGGCATCGCCGATGCCAGCACGGCCGCCACCCATTGCTCAGCACGCTTTTTCGCCGGATCACCGGCCAACGCAGTGCTATACGCTGAAGGATTGAGGCGCGCCGACTGGGCGGCATATTTCAACGTCGCGGCCTGGGCCGCTATCCATGCCTGCACCAATTGGTCGGCCGGCGCTGACCTCACAGAGGGCACGAATTTTGTTTTGAGAATGTCCTCGCAATAATTGTGACCGGCATTGATGTCCGTCACCCATTGCTCAATGGTTTCGCGCGAAAGCTCAAGCGCCTCGCCACTCGTCGTGACCACCTGCCGCCCGTCAGCATAAGTCACACGCGCCGAGATACTGACCCTTGACGTAGATGAGAGACTCCACTCCCAGGGGTCAAGGTTCTTGAGTGTCAGTTGAGTCAAGCTCATGCGGTCAACCGTGGACCTTTCGATGGGACGAGCAATGCCAGCCGACTGCCCGGAATTGACCCTTACTACCTCCACACGAGTAACGATAACTTTATCAGGATCAATCCGCTGCGCAGCAGCAGCGGGCAGGCCCCGCCGCTCCAGAAACCCACGTAACTTGCCTCGCAGCTGTTGTCGGGCGTACTCGGGCAGCGAGGGGACGTGCCCGATCAAAGCAGACACAGCCTGGGTCTTCTCCTGCGCATCTAACTCCAAAACCTCCAATGCCTGCCGGTCTTGCCTGGACAGTGCTTTATACCAAGCGGGCAACATCAGCTCTTCCAGGCGCTGATTACGCGCCACAAAGGCAGCCGCCACATCCAATTGGGGAGCCAGATCAAGAACCTTATCCACCGCCCCGGGCCGCAGACTGTCTTTGTCACTGAGCGCCAGACGCACATCCTGCTGTTGCTTTGCGAGCAAGGCTTGCACCCCGTCGGCGACAAAGTCATCCGCGATGGCGACAGGGGCGAGCTCCAGCCTTCCCAACCATTGGCCAACAAGCGCATCGCGGCCCGCGGAAAAAAGGCCTTGCGCCATGATGCGACCGTCCTCCGCGCCATCATCCAGTCGCAGGGCCAGCTCAGCATTAAGGGCACCCAGACTGGAAAACTCCTCAAAACCTTGGGCGGCGGTCCACAGCACCAACGGCCCTGTCGGCGGACTTACGCTGTCCGGGCTCACGATTAACGCGGTGACAAAGCGCTCGCCACCCGTCAACGTCACACTGTAAACCTGTGGCCGCTGTGCAACGGGAAACGCCAGCTCACGGGCGGCGGGCGTAGGGTATTTCAATACGTTGTCAATCAGCGTTCGACTGGCCGACGTCAACGTACCATCTACCGTACGCAGGGCCGCTTCAGTTGCCAGCATCTGTTTGCGCAATCGAATCAGCAATTCGGCGCGCGCGCCCTGGCCGACCTGAAATGTCGCCCAAAACGCTCGCAACAGTATCGGGAACGCTTGCTTCATTGCCGCAACCAACCCGCCCAGCGTGCCCACTTGCTGGAGCTTGTAGCTTTCGTCCAGGGTGTCGGGCTCTACGTAAAATGCTCCATCCTGGTGACCGCCCTCCTCACTCTCCTCCAACAGCTCACCGAGCAGGGATTCCAGGGTCTTGGACTCGGCCGGTTGCCGCTTTCCTTGCTCATCAAACCGGGAGCGGGTGAAATGAATCGCGAGTGGACTGATCAACCCCGTAAAACTCGGGAACATCACCTTCAACTGCGCCTGGAAAAACCCATCGAACCCGGGCGAACCTACGAGCAGCTTCCCCGTCAAGCTGTTCAGCTTGTCCAACTGCCCAATCAGGTTTTGCTGCTGATCAGTGATTGCAATGTCGGCAGAGGGCACGACCGGCAACGTGTCAGGGCGCAGCGGGCGACTGAGCAGATCCCCCGGCAGGCCAGATGGCAGTCTCAGCGCCTGCGATAGGCGCGCCTCGATACCCGGCCTGAAGGGCAAAAAAGCAGCCCCCACATTCACCTGCTGCTGGGCCAACTGCTCGTCCAGCACCCGCCCCAGTAGGGAACCCTGAGCATCCGGCAGCATCTCGTCCAGGTCCCAACCCGCGCGCCCCTCTTTGCGCAAGGCAAGTGCCTGCTCAATGTCAGGCACGGCAACGTTGACCAGAAGCTCATCCCGATCACCCGCCTGCACTTGTTGCAAGCGCAAGGCATTGAGCAACGCCGAGTCACTGGCAAACTCTTGCAGGCCACGCTGTGGGGTGTAAAGCAGTACGGGCAGACGCTTGGACAACCCTCCCCACGACGCCAACATAAACGCCGCGGCCAAATGGATGTCCTGGCTCCCTCCTTTAATCACCAGGCGGTACAGCGCGACCTTAGGCGTCTGGGTAACGGAACGGAAAGGGGTTTCTACCAGGTCCTTCACCAGCGCCACGCCTTCAGCCGAGAGCCCCGTGCCCGGGGTCGCCAGGTCATCCGCCCGGCGCAGCGCCGCCTCTGCGACCAACTCGCTGTGCCGGTGACCAAGCCAGGTGTCGCGCATGCTCAACTCATTGCCCTGTCGAACCGGGTTGCGCCAAAAACGACTCAGCCGCTGGCTGAAATGCTCGAACAACCCTAGAAGGTGCTGATTCAGCACCTCAACAAAGGTTTTCGGATCAATCTCCACCCTGCGCTGAATGCCAGCCGCATCAGGGACCGTGGAAAAACCGGTTATTTGCGATTCCGTCGGGACTGTGCCTGACGCCAGGCAATCGCGTACCACCTGGGTCATAGAGCGTCGCGCCGCACCGGGAGGCAAGGTCTCTTCCAGACAGATCGCGTCCGGATTAATTGGGAGGCCTGCAAAGACGCGATCGAGCGACTGCTGGAACACCTCCCGGCTGACGCGTTCCAGAGACGGTTGATGCTGCACCAGGCGCTCGCCGAACAGACTCTCTGCCTGTAACTGCTTTAAATGCCAGGCTCGGCTATGCACTGGAAGGACGCCGACCAGCTCACGGTCGTCAATGAGCGGATAAGGCGATAAAGAGGAAGTAGCGGTAGACATGAAAAAGCGCCCTGAAAGTGATCAATGGGTCACTTGCACGTCTTCCTGCTGTACCGGCCGCGAGGCCCGCAATCAGATGTGAAGTGACATCGACCATCATTCTGCGAGCACCCTTCGCCCAACCAGGGCTAGATGTGTACTACCGCCCGGCCACGCACCTCAATGCAGGCGTTTACGGCACATCAGCTTAGCCAGCTTGGCGGTGTCCGGCCGCTCGACCACGCCTTTTTCGGTCACGATCACGTCGATCAGGTCGGCCGGAGTCACGTCAAACACCGGATTGAAGGCGCTGACATCGGCAGCGAAGCGTTGGCCGGCGACTTCCAGCAACTCGCCGGTATCGCGCTCTTCCAAGGCGACATCATCGCCAGTCGCCATCATCAGGTCCAGGGTCGAACTCGGCGCCACCACCATAAAGCGCACGCCATGATGCATCGCGCACACGGCCAACTGGTAAGTACCGATCTTGCTGATCACATCACCATTGGCGGCAATGCAATCGGCACCGACGATCACCCAGGTCACACCTTTGGTCTTGAGAATGTGCGCGCCGGCCGAATCGGCATTCACCGTCACCGGGATGCCCTCGCCCGCCAGCTCCCAGGCGGTCAGCCGCGAGCCTTGCAGCCAGGGCCGGGTTTCATTGGCGTAGACCTGCTCGACCATCCCTTCCAGGTAGGCCGCACGAATCACCCCGAGCGCCGTACCCACGCCGCCGGTCGCCAGGGCGCCTGCATTGCCGTGGGTCAGGATGGCCTGGGCATTGCCCTGATGCTTGCGGATCAGTTCAACGCCCAACTGCGCCATGGTGA
Source organism: Pseudomonas sp. NS1(2017) (assembly GCF_002269425.1). NCBI lineage: Bacteria > Pseudomonadati > Pseudomonadota > Gammaproteobacteria > Pseudomonadales > Pseudomonadaceae > Pseudomonas > Pseudomonas sp. NS1(2017). The sequence continues at coordinate 3,213,446 of NZ_CP022960.1, read as the reverse complement.
GGTTGGCTTCACGATCACTTTCATGGATAGCGATGGCTTCTGCCTCCAGCACCGCCAGCGGATCGGCGTGCTTTTTGACGCGATCCAGGCGGTCGCGCATGCGTTTCAACGCCCAGAACAGGTTCGACGCGGTGGGACGGGTATCAGCCAGCAGTGCGTAGTCTTCTTCCCACGCGGCCTGCCAGTCACCGCCCTCAGCGATACGCTCACGGGCGGCCAGCACCAAGCCATATGCGGCACTGATGCCGATGGCCGGCGCACCGCGCACCACCATCGAACGAATGGCGGCCGCCACGTCATCGACCGTCACGCAGGCCACCCAGCTTTCCCGGGACGGCAAGGCACGCTGATCGAGCAGGTACAGCGCGCCATCACGCCAATCGATGGCCTTCACTTTCTCCGCTGCCAACAGTCGATCGCGCATCCCTTACTCCGCACTCATAAACAAAGCCGCCGATTATAGCGATCCGCCAGCCAGGACGCTCGGGTATACTTCGTCCTTCTTTTATAGCTGCCTGGGAAGAAGCCTGCGATGACCGCCACTGCCGCCCCGCTCGACTTATTGTTGCTGCCAACCTGGCTGGTGCCTGTCGAACCGGCCGGAGTGGTGCTCAAGGAACACGGGCTGGGCATCCGCGACGGGCGCATCGCGTTTATCGGCCCACGGGCCGCAGCGTTGAAGCTTTCGTCCAACGAAGTGCGCGAACTGCCCGGCATGCTGCTCAGCCCCGGCTTGATCAACGCCCATGGGCATGCGGCGATGAGCCTGTTTCGCGGCCTGGCCGACGACCTGCCGCTGATGACCTGGCTGGAAAAACATATCTGGCCCGCCGAGGCCAAGTGGGTCGATGAAGCCTTCGTGCGCGACGGCACCGACCTGGCCATCGCCGAACAGCTCAAGGGCGGCATCACCTGCTTCTCCGACATGTACTTCTACCCCAAGGTCGCCAGTGATTGCGTGCACAACAGTGGCATGCGCGCGCAGATTGCGATCCCGATCCTGGACTTCCCGATCCCCGGCGCCAGCACGCCTGACGAGGCGATTCGCCAGGGCGTCGAGCTATTCGGCGACCTCAAGCACCACCCGCGCATCAAGATTGCCTTCGGCCCCCACGCGCCCTACACCGTGTGCGACGACAACCTGGAGAAAATCCGGGTGATCGCCGAAGAGCTGGACGCCGCGATCCACATGCATGTTCACGAAACCGCCTTTGAAGTGCAGCAAGCCGTCGAGCAGACCGGCGAACGGCCATTAGCGCGCCTGGGTCGCCTCGGGCTGTTGGGGCCGCGCTTCCAGGCCGTTCATATGACCCAAATCAGCGAGGATGACCTGGCTTTGCTGGTAGAAAGCAACACCAGCATCATTCACTGCCCGGAATCGAACCTGAAACTGGCCAGCGGCTTTTGCCCGGTGGAGCGGCTGTGGCAGGCTGGCGTGAACGTGGCCATCGGCACCGATGGCGCCGCCAGCAACAATGACCTCGATCTGCTGGGCGAAACCCGCACCGCAGCGATGCTGGCCAAGGCCGTCGCCGGTTCGGCCACCGCACTGGATGCCCATCGCGCCCTGCGCATGGCCACCCTCAACGGTGCACGGGCCATGGGCCTGGAAAGCGAGATTGGCTCGCTGGAGGTCGGCAAGGCGGCGGATATCGTCGCCTTCGATCTGTCGGGGCTGGCGCAACAACCGATCTACGATCCGGTCTCGCAGCTTATATATGCCACCGGACGCGATTGTGTGAAACACCTTTGGGTCGCCGGCAAGCAGTTGCTCGACGACCGGCAATTGACCCGCATGGATGAACAACAGTTGACCGCCACGGCCATTGCCTGGGGCCAACGCATCAGCGGGCACAGCGAATAACGAAGGTTTTGAACCCCTGGGTTCAGAACTGACCCAACGATTTATCAGGTTTAGAGGATTCACCATGAGCAACGTCGACCACGCCGAAATCGCCAAGTTTGAAGCCCTGGCCCACCGCTGGTGGGACCGCGAGAGCGAGTTCAAGCCGCTGCACGACATCAACCCGCTGCGGGTCAACTGGATTGACGAGCGCGTCAACCTGGCCGGCAAGAAGGTGTTGGACGTGGGTTGCGGCGGCGGCATCCTCAGCGAAGCCATGGCACAGCGCGGCGCGACCGTGATGGGCATCGACATGGGCGAAGCGCCCTTGGCCGTGGCCCAACTGCATCAACTGGAATCCGGCGTGAGCGTGGAATACCGCCAGATCACCGCCGAAGCCCTGGCCGAAGAAATGCCCGAGCAGTTCGACGTGGTCACCTGCCTGGAAATGCTCGAACACGTACCGGACCCGTCCTCGGTGATCCGCGCGTGCTTCCGCATGGTCAAGCCCGGCGGCCAGGTGTTCTTCTCCACCATCAACCGCAACCCCAAGGCCTACCTGTTCGCGATCATCGGCGCGGAATACATCATGAAGCTGCTGCCACGCGGCACCCATGACTTCAAGAAATTCATCCGCCCGTCCGAGCTGGGCGCCTGGAGCCGCCAGGCCGGGCTGACCGTCAAGGACATCATCGGCCTGACCTACAACCCGCTGACCAAGCACTACAAGCTGGCCAACGACGTTGACGTCAACTACATGATCCAGACCCTGCGCGAGGAGTGAGCCTGTGAAGTTGCGAGCGGTTCTCTTCGACATGGACGGTACCCTGCTGGATACCGCGCCGGACTTTATCGCCATCTGCCAGGCCATGCGCGCCGACCGCGACCTGGCGCCGATCAACCCTGCGCACATCCGCGATGAAATCTCCGGCGGTGCGAAGGCGATGGTGGCCGTGACCTTTTCCATGGACCCGGAATCCCCTGGCTTTGAAGAGCTGCGCCTGGAGTTCCTAGAGCGCTACGTCAAAGGCTGCGCGGTCCACAGCAAACTGTTCGACGGCATGGCCGAACTGCTCGAAGACATCGAAAAGGCCAAGCTGGTCTGGGGCGTGGTCACCAACAAACCCCTGCGTTTTGCCGAGCCGATCATGCAGCAACTGGGTTTGGCCGAGCGCTCGGCGCTGTTGATCTGCCCGGACCACGTGAAGAACAGCAAGCCGGACCCGGAGCCGATGATCCTGGCGTGCAAGATGCTCGACCTGGACCCGGCCAGCGTATTGTTTGTGGGCGATGACCTGCGCGATATCGAGTCCGGCCGCGACGCCGGCACGCGCACTGCGGCGGTCACCTACGGCTATATCCACCCGGATGACAACCCGCGCCATTGGGGCGCCGATGTGGTGGTGGATCACCCGCTGGAACTGCGCAAGGTGCTGGATAACGCACTGTGCAGTTGCTGATGGTGCGCTCCCCTCTGTAGGAGCGAGCTTGCTCGCGAAGAACCCGAGATCGCCGCGTTGATCCAGATACCCCGCGTTATCGTTGACGTTTTTCGCGAGCGAGCTCGCTCCTACAAGGGGTGCTTAGATTTTCTGTGAATTCTGTCGAGGTTGTTTATGTTTGATTACTCCGCACGTCCAGAACTGCTCAAAGGCCGGGTGATCCTGGTGACCGGCGCCGGTCGCGGGATCGGCGCCGCGGCGGCAAAAACCTACGCCGCCCATGGCGCCACCGTGCTGTTGCTGGGCAAGACCGAAGCCAACCTAGCCCAGGTGTATGACGAAATCGAAGCCGCAGGCCAGCCGCAACCGGTGGTGATTCCGTTCAACCTGGAGACCGCCCTGCCCCATCAATACGATGAGCTGGCTGCAATGATCGAAAAAGAATTCGGCCACCTCGACGGTCTGCTGCACAACGCCTCGATCATCGGCCCACGCACGCCGATCGAGCAGTTGTCGGGTGAGAATTTCATGCGGGTGATGCACGTGAACGTCAACGCGATGTTCATGTTGACCAGCACGCTGTTGCCGCTGCTTAAATTGTCCCAGGATGCGTCGGTGGTGTTCACCTCCAGCAGTGTCGGGCGCAAGGGTCGGGCTTACTGGGGCGCTTATGGCGTGTCGAAGTTTGCGACCGAAGGCTTGATGCAAACCTTGGCCGATGAACTTGAGGATGTGGCAGCGGTACGCTCCAACAGCATCAACCCAGGTGGCACGCGCACCAGCATGCGCGCCCAGGCGTATCCAGGGGAAAACCCGATGGAGCGGCCTGCTCCGGAAGAGATCATGCCGGTGTACCTGTACCTGATGGGGCCGGACAGTGCTGGCATCAACGGCCAGGCGTTTGACGCGCAATAATGCTGCGCCCCCTGTAGGAGCGAGCTTGCTCGCGAAAATCGTTAACGATGGCGCTGCGAGTATGGTTTAACGCGGCGCTCTCAGGTTCTTCGCGAGCAAGCTCGCTCCTACAGGAATCCGTCAGTTTTTCACGACCTCTTCGAGGGTGAAACGGCCCAGTGGGTTTTGCAGGAAGTTGCTCACGTTCTTACGTGAGATGTTGATGTACGGGCTGTAGTACAAGTCGATCCAGTTTACGTCCTGTTTCGCCAGCTTCTGCAGTTCCACATACATCTGCTCACGCTTGACCGGGTCCGCCTCGATGCGCGCCTGTGCCACCAGCGCCTTGACCTTGTCGTTCTTGTAGCGGGTCATGTAGTTCTGGTTGGTGTCGTGGCCCAGCACGAAGGTGGTCTTCTGGTCCGGGTCGAGGATGTCGTTGGTCCAGTACATCACCGAAATGTCGTACTCACCGTCCACCAGCATCTGCCAGCTCTGGGTCGGGTCGACCTTTTGCAGGTTGGCGGTCACGCCGACCTTGGCCAATTGGTCCTTGATGATCACCGCAATCTGCTCGTCGGCTTCGTTGCCGGCGTTGACCACGTAGTTGAGCTTCAAGTCCTTGGCACCGGCCTGCTCCAGCAGCTTCTTCGCAGCGGTCGGGTCATACGGGCGTTGCAGGTTGTTGGCGTAGTGGTACAACGAACCCTTTGGAATGTAGGAATAAGCCACGGTGCCTTGACCGTAAGTGGCGGTCTTCACCAACGATTGTTTGTCGATGGCCATGTCCAGCGCCTGACGCACCTCAGGCTTGGCCAGCAGGCCATGCTCGTGGTTGATCAGCAGGTGATCTTCACGAGTAGACGGGTCGGCGTGGATCACCACGTTCTTGTCTTTCTTCAGCTCTTCAACCCGCGAGAAGGGTACGAAGATCGCCGTGTCCAGCTCGTTGTTCTGCACCATGCGCATGCGTGTGTTGTCGTCGGTCACGGAGACCCACTCCACGCCATCCAGGCTCACGTTCTTGGCCTGCCAGAAGTTCGGATTCTTCTTCAGGATCACCCGATCACCCTTGCGCCACTCGTCCACGGTAAACGCGCCGGAAGTCACCGGGTTTTCCGAGTAGGCGTCTTCGCCCATTTTAGTCATGGCTTTTTCCGACAGGATCGACACCGTCGGCGACGCCAGTTGCGAGAGGAAGGCTACCGCCGGGGTCTTCAGGGTGACCACCAGGGTTTTCGGGTCCGACGCCTTGGCCGTGTTGATCAAGTTGAACGGATCGGCCCACAGCGAGGCCTTGTTGTCGCGGATGCGCAGCAGGCTGAACGCGGCGTCGTCAGCGGTGATCGCCGAGCCGTCGGAGAACTTCGCATCACGCAGTTTGAAGGTGTAGGTCAGGCCATCCTTGGAAATGTCCCAGCTTTCGGCCAGGCCCGGCTCCATCTTGGTGCCCAGGTTATCGACGCGTACCAGGGTGTCGTAGACGTTGGCGAATACCCAGGTGTCGCGGTTTTGCGCGCTTTTGATCGGGTCGAACGTGGTGCTGTCTTCACGGCAACCGATGGTCAGGACGCCGGCGGCGTGGGCCAGCCCGGCAGTGAGGGACCATGCGGTCAATGTAGCAGCAGCGAGTAACTTCAAGTGGCGCGATTGCATGTCATAACTCCTTGTTCATGAATGGCAGGGAAGGGTCAAAGCAACGGTTCTTCAAGCACGCAACTGTACCGATGCTCGTGCAGGAAATGCGTCGGCGGCAACACCACGGAACACAAGGCTCGGGCATGCCGGCAACGCGGGTGAAAGGCGCAGCCTGTAGGCAAATTCAGCGGGCTCGGTGGCTCACCCGGCAAGGGTTCGGTAGGCAATGGCCGATGGGGATCGATCTCGGGAATCGCCTGGACCAATGCCGCCGTGTAGGGATGACGCGGCGCCGTAAAGACCGCTTCTACCGGGCCTTCCTCGACGATCTTGCCCAGGTACATCACCGCCACGCGGTCACACAGGCGGCGCACGATGGCCAGGTCATGGGCGATGAACAGGATCGCCAGGTTCATGCGCTGTTGCAGTTCCAGCAACAGGTTGATGATCTGGCCCTGGATCGACACATCCAGCGCCGCCACACACTCATCGGCGATGATCAGCCGAGGCTCCACCGCCAGCGCTCGGGCGATACCAACGCGCTGGCACTGGCCGCCGCTGAGGGAGCCGGGTTTGCGGCTGGCCAGTTCGGGGCGCAGGCCGACCAGGTCGAGCAGTTCATTCACGCGCGCCGGGATCTGCTCCGGCGTGACCTTGCGCTGCACCCGCAACACTTCGGCAATCGTCTCGCCGATGGTGTGGCGCGGATTCAGCGCGGCATACGGGTCCTGGAAGATCATTGCGGTTTCATGGCGCAGACGAGTGATGTCGATGGCACTACCGTGAGCCATGTCGATGCCATCAAACAACACCTGCCCGGCGCTGATCGGGTTGAGGTGCAGGATGGCGCGACCCAGGGTGCTTTTGCCGCTGCCAGACTCGCCGACCAACCCGAGGGTTTCACCCGCCGCCAGGTTCAGGGACACCCCGTTCACTGCCCTCACCCACTGCTTGTTCAAGCCTAACAAGCCCGTGCCGGACGCGGCAAACTTCACCTCAAGGTCCTTGATCTGTAACAGACTCATGGGTGCACTCCCAACGGGTAATGACAGGCGACTCGCGCGCCCTCCGGCAGCACCTCGGTGCACAAGGCGCCGACCTGCGGGCAACGCGGGTTGAACCGGCAACCGGCAGGCAATGCGTCCAACAACGGCGGTTGCCCGGGAATCGTGCGCAGCAAGGCGTGGCCACTGCTGTGGGCGGGCTGGCAGTCAATCAGGCCTGCGGTGTAGGGATGCTGCGGATGCGCCAGCAGATCATATTTGCTGCCGTGCTCACACAGGCGCCCGGCGTACATCACGGCGATGGCGTCGCAGGTTTGCGCGACCACGCCCAGGTCGTGGGTAATCATGATGATCGACAGGCCGCGCTGGTCGCGCAATTCCAGCAACAGCCGCAGGATTTGCGCCTGCACCGTCACATCCAGGGCGGTGGTGGGTTCGTCGGCGATCAGCACTTTCGGGTTGCAGCCCAGGGCGACGGCGATCATCGCGCGCTGGCGCATGCCGCCGGAAAACTCGTGGGGGTAGTTGTCGACCCGCGCCTGAGGATCGGGGATGCCCACCTGGCGCAGCACGTCGATAGCTTGCAGCCGCGCGTCTTTTTTCGAGGCGCCTTGGTGCAAGCGAATACCCTCGGCAATCTGCTCACCGATGCGCATCAAGGGGTCGAGGTGGCTGCTGGGGTTCTGGAAGATCATGCCCAACTGGCCGCCGCGCACGGCACGCATGCCGGCGTCATCCAGTGACAAAAGATCCTGGCCGGCCAGCCTTACAGCACCGCCGTGAACCCGCAAATTGGGGGAAGGCAATAAACGCATCAGGCCGCGACAGGCCATGGTTTTGCCCGAGCCGCTTTCCCCGACCAGGCCGAGGATTTCGCCTTCGGCCAAATCGAAGGACACGCGATCGACCAGGGTCACATCCCGCCCGGCGTTATTGGCGATCACACTGAGGTCGCGCACTTGCAACAGGCTCATGAGCGATCTCCCAGCACTTGCGCCACGCCATCAGCGAGCAGGCTGAAGCCCATGGCCAAGGTCACGATGGCCAGCCCCGGAAAGGTGCAGATCCACCAGGCGGTGGTGATGAAGGCCTGCCCTTCGGCCACCATCGTGCCCCACTCGGCGGTCGGCGGTTGCACGCCCAGACCCAGGTAACTCACGGCGGCGCCATTGAGCAGCACCAACACCGCGTCCGACATGGAAAACACGATGGAGCCGAACATCGCATTGGGCAACAGGTGCCGGAACAGAATCCGCCCATGGCCAAAGCCCAGGCTCTTGGCGGCCAGGGCAAAGTCGCTTTCCTTGAGCACCAGGATTTGCGAGCGGATCAGCCGCGCATACGACACCCAGCCGACCAGGGCCATGGCAATATAGAAGCTCTTCAAGCCCGGACCGAGGATGGCCATGATCGCCAGCATCAACACCAGGAACGGGAATGCCAGGATCACATCGATCACACGCATGCAGACACTGTCGAAGCGCCCGCCGATATACCCGGAAACCGCGCCGATGAAGGTGCCGATCATGAACGGGAAGATCACTCCGACGACGGCCAGTTGCAGGTCAATGCGCGCCCCCCAGATCACCCTCGAAAGGATGTCCCGACCGTAATTATCCGTACCAAATGGATGAGCCAGGCTGGGGCCGAGCAAACTGAAATCCGTGTTCTGCGCAATCGGGTCGTAAGGCGCGATCCACGGCGCGAACAGCGCAAGCACCAGCCACGCCAGCAGAATCAATAAGCCCCACGCCGCCGTCAGCCGGCCATTGCGAAAGCCGAAGCGTAGGCGCAAGCGCCAAGGAGCAATCAACGGGCGGCTGCTCATTGCATCTTCACCCGTGGGTCAAGGGCCACCGTCACGACGTCAGCGATGAAGTTGACGATCACTGTCGCGCAGGCCAGCACCATGGCCACGCCCTGCACCACCATGTAATCGCGGGTAAAGATCCCGCGTACCAGCAATTGGCCAATGCCGGGGATGGCGAACAGGCTTTCGATGACCACCGTGCCGCTGATCAGCCAGCCGATGTTCACCGCCAGCAGGTTGACCGCCGGCACCAGGGAATTGGGCAGCACATGCCGGCGAAACACCGCGGCTTCCGACAACCCACGTGCCCGGGCGGCGGTCACGTGGTCGGCCTGCAACTCCATCAGCATGCTCGCGCGCAGGTTGCGCACCAGCACTGCCGACAGCGCCAGGGCAATTGTCAGGCAGGGCAAAACCATGTGATGCGCCTTGTCCAGCCAGGTTCGGCCGTAACCGGATACGGGAAACAAGCCCCACTGCACGCTCAGCAACAGGATCAGCATCAAGCCCAGCCAGAACGCCGGCATGCCCAGGCCGACCGTGGTGAACACGCGAATCAGGTTATCCGCCCAACCGCCCTTGTTGCGCGCAGCCAACGTCGCCAGCGGCACCGCGATCAGCAGCGCCAGCACCACACTGCCGAGCACCAGCACCAGCGTCGGTTCAATGCGCGTGACGATCAGCTTGAGCGCATCGACCTTGTACAGCAGCGATTGGCCGAGGTCGCCCTTGAGCAGGTTCTTCAGGAAGTAGAAATATTGCAACCATAACGGCTGGTCGAGGCCGTACTGGGCGCGGATCTTCAGCAAGGCGTCGGGTGTACTGCGCGAGCCCAGCAGCGCGCGCGCCGGGTCGCCGGGAATCGAGCGCACCAGCACAAAGGTGATCAGGCTGATGCCAAACAGTACCGGCAGCAATTGCAGCGGCCGGGACAGCACAAAACGGTAGCGCGCCAGGTTCATCCGTCAGCCTCGGTGACGCGAGAGGAAGTCCAGCAGCACCGGGAAATATGCCTGGGGTTCTTCATAAAATGGCATATGGCTGCTGTTGGGGAAGACGTGCAGTTCGGCGTGCCGGGCCGCGAGTTTCATGCGCATGGCGCAGGCCGGGGTGAGTTCGTCGTGCTGGCCGGTGGTGATCAGGATCGGCATCTTGAACTCGGCCATCTCGGGGATGCGGTTCCAGTCCTTGAGGTTGCCGATGTAGAGGAATTCATTGGGGCCCTGCATGGTTTCGTAAGGGCCCATGTTCCAGTCGTCGAGGGAGCGTTTGACCGGCGCGGGCCATTCATCCAGGCGGCACACGTGGCGATAGTTGAGCAAGGTGATCGCGGCCTGGTACTGCGGGTGGTCCAGGGTGCCCATGGCTTCGTGGCGCTGCATCATCGCCACGGTTTCGCTGCCGAGAGCGCCGCGCAGGCGCTCCAGCTCCTGGGACAGGTGCGGAATGTCGCCCACGGTGTTTTCGAGGATCAGACTTTTCAGCGCGTCGGGGTAGTGGATGGCGTATTCGATACCGAGCCAGCCGCCCCAGGAATGCCCGAGCAGGTGCACACGGCCCAGATCCAGGGCCTGACGCACGGTTTCGACTTCTTCGACATAACGGCGGATTTCCCACAGCGAAACGTCGGTGGGTCTGGCTGATGCGCCCGTGCCAAGCTGGTCGAATGCAACCACTCGCAGGTTATGGTCTTTGAGCCAGCCATGGGCGTCGCGCAAGTAGTCACACGGCAGGCCTGGCCCGCCGTTGAGGCACAACAGCACCTCGTCGCCTTCGCCAAAGCTGTAGACCACGAGGTTATGGCCGTCGACTTGCACGTTGTACTGCTGGTCGGGGGCAATTTCACGCCACATGCATACATTCCTTGTGTTGTATCGGCCTGGCAGGCAGCGGCCGTTTTATCAGGCCAACACTACCGAGGATGCCGTGCGTCCATAACCTAGTATTTCTTATAGGTTTGGCCTGGCAGTCCTTCGCCGGGGCGTGGCATTCTACTTGCCGCAAGTCGAGATTCAAATGAATTCGGGAGCCGAACGGATGCAGGCCAAGCTGACTGCGTTAAATCACCGTCTGATGCCGGGCAGGAGCCTGGACGAACAGATGGATAACACGTTTACCCTCGCCCAGCAGTTGGGCTTCGATGCATTGGTGTATGACTACACCCCGGTGCCGATCGACCAGGATGGCGCATTGATCACGCCCTCGGTGCTCGCACTGCGCAATACCCCGCCTGACTGGCATGCCCTGTGGTGCAGCGAAGGGTTCTACCAGATCGATCCGGTGCAACATCTGGCTCTGAGTACGGTGTCGCCGTTCGTGTGGTCCTACGACGTCAAGGCCGATACCCCACTGCAAAAGATCATTGATCCCTGCCACGCGCCGGTTTCGTCCTACTTGCACGACCAGCAACTGACCTGCGGCGTCAGCGTGCCGATCCACCTGCCCCGTGGCGGCTTCGCCTCGCTGACCGGCCTGCGCACCGGCAACGCCCGCACCGTGTTGCAGGATGCGCAGCAGACCCTGTCGGATTTCAGCCTGATTTCCCATGCCTTGCAGGAAGCGGCCTACCCGCTGTTCAGCAAGGAACTGCGCACCTATCCGCATATCCACCTGACCAAACGCGAACGCGAGTGCCTCAAATGGGCCGCCGACGGGCTGACCGCCGCTGAAATCGCCGCGCAATTGAGCCGCTCGCTGGCGGTCGTCACCCTGCACCTGGCCTCGGCGATGCACAAGCTGGGGGCCAAGAACCGCGTGCAGGCGGTGGTGCGTGCCACCCATTACCGCCTGCTGGAAGACTGACCGCTCGGCAAAACCTAGCTGTTTTGCTAGTTACTTAAATTTCTGCCACGCATTATCGTGTCCCTGATCCTTTTTTCAGAGCAGGGTACGAAATGGAATTCATCGAAAAAATCCGCGAAGGGTATGCGGCGTTTGGCGCCTACCAAACCTGGTACCGCGTCACCGGTGACTTGTCGAGCGGCCGCACGCCCCTGGTGGTTATCCACGGCGGCCCCGGATGCACCCATGATTATGTTGACGCGTTCAAGGACGTGGCCGCCAGCGGCCACGCCGTGATCCACTACGACCAGTTGGGCAACGGCCGCTCCACCCATCTGCCCGAAAAAGATCCGTCCTTCTGGACCGTGGGCCTGTTCCTCGAAGAACTCAACAACCTGCTGGACCACCTGCAGATCAGCGATAACTACGCGATCCTCGGCCAATCCTGGGGTGGCATGCTCGGCAGTGAACACGCGATCCTGCAGCCCAAGGGCCTGCGCGCGTTCATCCCGGCCAACTCGCCGACGTGCATGCGCACCTGGGTCAGCGAAGCCAACCGCCTGCGCAAATTGTTGCCGGAAGGTGTGCATGAAACCCTGCTCAAACATGAAGCCGCCGGCACTTACCAGGATCCGGAATACCTCGCCGCGTCGCGGGTGTTCTATGACCAGCACGTGTGCCGAGTCATCCCGTGGCCGGAGGAAGTAGCCCGCACATTTGCCGCAGTCGATGCAGACCCGACGGTGTACCACGCCATGAGCGGCCCGACCGAGTTCCACGTGATCGGCAGCTTGAAAGACTGGAAGTCCACTGGCCGTCTATCGGCGATCAATGTGCCGACGCTGGTGATCTCAGGTCGGCACGACGAGGCCACGCCGCTGGTGGTCAAGCCATTCCTGGATGAAATCGCCGATGTGCGCTGGGCGCTGTTTGAAGACTCCAGCCACATGCCCCATGTGGAAGAACGCCAAGCGTGCATGGGGACTGTGGTGAAGTTTTTGGATGAAGTGTGTTCAGCGAAGTACAACGTTCGCAAGGCTAGCTGACCCCCAACGTAGGAGCCGGCTTGCCGGCTCCTACAGGGGTGGCGTTAGACTTCGGAGGTCTCAGGCTTGGTTGTTTTCCTCGGGGCATCCGCCACCAATGGAATCTCCCTCCCCTCGGCATCAAACAACTTGCCGCCTTTGAAGTAATCCCCATCGCGCAGTTCCGACACATCACGGAAGCACAGGCTGCGCTCGGTCCCCGCCACAAACACCGACTGCTGGTCCGAGTTACCGGCGGTGAAGTGGTTGAATGCCAGGTTCAGCAAAATCGCCATGATTGCCGACGAGCTGATCCCCGAATGGAAAATGGTCGCGAACCAGGTCGGGAAGTGATCATAGAAGCTTGGTGCCGCAATCGGGATCATGCCAAAACCGATGGAAGTGGCCACGATGATCAGGTTCATGTTGTTGCGGTAATCCACTTTCGACAGCGTGCGAATGCCACTGGCCGCCACCGTACCAAACAGCACAATCCCGGCCCCACCCAGCACGGAGGTGGGCACCGCTGCGATCACTCGGCCCATGAAGGGCAACAAGCCAAGGATCACCAGAAACAGTCCACCGGTGGCTACCACAAAGCGACTCTTGACCCCGGTAACCGCCACCAGGCCGACGTTCTGGGCGAAGGCGCTCTGGGTGAACGAACCGAAGATCGGCGCAAACATGCTCGACAGCATGTCGGCACGCAGGCCATTGCCCAGGCGTTTTGAATCGACCTTGGTGTCGATGATCTCGCCCACCGCCAGGATGTCCGCCGAGGTCTCGACCAGGGTCACCATCACCACGATGCACATGGAGATGATCGCAGCCACATGGAAGGTTGGCATGCCGAAATGGAATGGCGTAGGGAAACCGAACATCGGCCCCTGGGTTACGCCGGAGAAGTCGGCCATGCCGAGGAATACCGCAATCACCGTGCCGATGACCATCGCCAACAGGATCGACAGGCGTGAGATGGTTGCGCTGCCGATCTTGCTGAGCAGCAACACCAGCACCAGGGTCAGCGCCGCCAGGCCGATGTTGGACATGCTGCCAAAATCCGCCGCGCGACTGTTGCCGCCCATGGCCCAACGCGCCGCAACGGGCATCAGGGTCAGGCCGATGGTCGTGATCACGATGCCCGTCACCAGCGGCGGGAAAAACTTGGTGATGCGTGAGAACACCGGGGTTATCAGCAGCCCGATAAACGACGCGGCCATCACCGCCCCGAGAATCGCCGGCACCCCGCCGGCGCCATCACTGCCGACAATCGCCACCATGGTTGCCACACCGGCAAACGACACGCCCTGCACCAGCGGCAACTGACAGCCAAAAAACGGTAGACCCAAGGTCTGCAACAGCGTGGCCAAGCCACCGGCAAACAGCGACGCAGCGATCAGCAGGCCGATATCCGCCGGGGACAACCCGGCCGCCTGGCCGACAATCAAGGGGACCGCAACAATGCCGCCATACATCGTGAGCACATGTTGCAGACCGTAAGCCATGTTGGCGGCGACGCCGAGATTCTCATCTTCTGGCCGCTGCGGTGACGCCTTCGGGATAGTCATGGTGAGGGGTTCTCTGTTTTTGTTGTGCGGCCACTGTATGCAATGTTTGGACTGGATGTCCATAGAGTTGTATACAATCAATCGAACAAGTTACCCTCCATCGGCGTTACAAAAACAATCCGGCCGTGATGAGCCAGAACGCCTAAGGACCCAGAACAATGAAAAAGGCACTACAGGGCGCAACCGTCGCACTCACCCTGCTCGGCGGCGGGGAGGCCGTCGCGCTGGAATGGATGAACAACAGCGTGGGATTTCGCTACGGCCAGCAGTTCACCAATCCGAATAACCCCGACGAATTCAGCAAGCGCATCTACAGCTTCACCCACGCCAGCGGCTACCAGTACGGCAGCAACTTCCTCAACCTCGATGTGTTCCTGTCCGACAGCCGCGACCCACGCAAGGGCACCGATCATGGTGGGAGTGAGGTGTACGCGGTATATCGCCATCAGCTGTACGCATCGCGGGTATTCGATGTGCCGCTGGGCACCGGCCTGGTCAAGGATTACGCGCTGACCCTGGGGTTTGACGCCAACCGTAACAACAACTTCGCCTCAGCCAAGAAACGCGCACTGGTGATCGGCCCGACGTTGAAGTTCAACACCGTCGGCGTACTTGACCTGAGCCTGATGTACTACAAGGAAAGAAACCACACCGGCATCCCCGGCGCGAAGGAGTCGAACCATACGTTTGACGACACCTACATGCTCAACCTGACGTGGATGCGCCCGTTCGAAATCGCCAACCATGCGGCGAAATTCCAGGGTTTCATCAATTACGTCGGGGAGAAAGGCGAGGACTACCATGGCCGCGATACTGCGCCGGAAGCCCTGATGCGCACCGCGCTGATGGTGGCGGTGCGGCCGGGTAAAAGCGTCAAGCCAAACCTGTACCTGGGGGTGGGTTATGAATATTGGCATAACAAGTTCGGCGTGGACGGCGGCCGGGGTAGCCGCACATCGACGCCGACGGTGAACCTGGAAGTGACGTTCTAGGCGGTCGCCAGCTCCGAGTCACCGGCTTTCGGCCGCGCCAGCCAGTAACCCAACACCGCCAGTGGCGCGGTCGCCAGCATCACGATCACGGTGATCAGCAGCGGCTGGTCGATCATCGACGACACCAGCAGGCTGCTGAGGAAACACAGGCCCAGTTGCAGGGTGTTTTGCAATGCCGCCGCCTTGCCGGAATTTTCCGCAAACGGCATCAGCGCATTCGCCACGACGATGGGGTAACTGGCACCGTTGACCAGCGCCATCAGGCAGAACGGAATCAGCAAGGTGGTGAGGGTCGGCACCGTCAGCGTGGCAACCAGGTACAACGCCACCATGCTGATGCAATACGCCAGCAGCAACCAGGGCAACAAGGTCTTGCCCTGGAAGTGCTGCAACGCGCTGCGGCAACTATAGCCACCGACCAAAAACGCCAATGTCGGCAATACGTAACTCAGGCCAATATCATTCGGGCTGTAGCCCATGTCGCCCAGAATGAAGGGCGAAGCGGTCAGCCAGGCGAAGAAGCTGGCCGAGCAGGCGGCGAAGATCATGACGTTGCCGGTAAACACGCGAGATGTCAGTAACTGCCCATAACCGAGGCGCGAACGTTCGCTCTTTTCTGCCTGATGTTTCGCCACGGTGCGCAAGAACAACGTCGGTAGCAGCAACAGCAATGAGACGCCCAGCAATACGCCGAAGATCGCCTGCCAACCCAAGTGATTCAGCACCATCGCGCCCAACAGCGGCGCCAACGCAGGCGACAACGACATCAGCGGCATAATGCTGGCGAACACACGATGAGCCTTATCGGCGGGGTATCGGTCGATCACCAACGCCTGCCAACTGACGGCGGCGGAACACACGCCAATCGCCTGGACAAAACGCAGCGCCAGCAATTGCGGCGCGGTCTCGACCCAGAACATCCCTGCGCAACCCAGCACAAACAGGCTCAGGCCAGCGAGCAGGACGGGCTTGCGCCCCAGGCGGTCGGACAACGGCCCCCACAACAACTGCCCCACCGCAAAGCCGGCGAGGAAAATACTCAAGCTGGCACCCACCGCGCCTGCGCCAATCTGCAACTGTTCGCCCATGGCGCCGAACGCCGGCAGATACATGTCCATGGCGAGGTAACCGAGCATGCTCAGCCCCGCCAGATACCAAGTGAAACCAAAAGAATTTTTCATTGAAGCCTTGTTAATCCTGCCATCAAACTATTTGCTGACTGGCGCCCATTATGAGGCTGACAGTTTCTCTGTGAAGCGATAATAATTGGATACTCTTATCAATAAATTTGAAGGCAGCCGCCATGTGGTCTGAATATTCCCTGGATGTGGTCGATGCCGTGGCACGCCATGGCAGCTTCAGCGCCGCCGCTCAGGAGCTGCACCGAGTGCCGTCGGCCGTCAGTTATACGGTGCGGCAGCTGGAAGAATGGCTGGCGGTGCCACTGTTCGTGCGACGCCACCGGGATGTGGAGCTGACGCCCGCCGGCCGCCTGTTTATCGACGAAGCCCGTGGCGTGATGAAGAAAATGCTTGGCACCCGACGCCTGTGTCAGCAAGTCGCCAACGGCTGGAGCGGTCAGTTGAAGGTCGCAGTGGATTCCATCGTCAAACCCCAACGCTGCCGACAGTTGGTCTTGGACTTCTACCGACAGTTTCCCGAAGTCGAGCTGTTGCTGGAGTACGAGGTGTACAACGGCGTGTGGGATGCCCTGGCAGATGAACGCACCGACATTGTGATCGGTGCCACCAGCGCGGTGCCGGTGGCCAGTCACTTCACCTTTCGCGACATGGGCTTGTTGAACTGGCTGTGCGTGGTCAGCGCGCGGCACCCTCTGGCCGGCGTCCAAGGGCTGTTGAGCGACGATCAACTACGCCCTTACGCTTCCTTGTGCATGACCGACACCTCGCGCAACCTGCCCAAGCGTGACACTTGGACCCTGGATAACCAGCGACGACTGGTGGTTCCCAATTGGGCTTCTGCCATCGACTGCCTGCGCGACGGCCTGTGCGTCGGCATGGCGCCAGCGCATCAGGTGTTACCGTGGATTGAGCGCGGTGAATTGGTGGCACTGCAATTGAGCCGGCCGTTTCCGGCAAGCCCGTCGTGTGTGGCCTGGGCGCAGAACAAGCTGTCCCCGGCCATGGCGTGGTTGTTGGAATACCTGGGCGACACCGAAACGCTGAATCAGGAATGGCTCAACGGGCCTACGCCAGCAACCGAGTAATGGCCCGCACGATCATCTCGACCTCCTTGGTATCCAGGGTCAGCGGCGGCAGCAGGCGAATGATTTTGCCCCGCGTCACATTGATCAGCAGGCTGTGCTCCTGGGCGGCGCGCTGGGCCAGGTCCCGGTAAGGGTTGGCCAACTCGATGCCGATCATCAGCCCCTGACCACGAATCGCCACAACCTGCGGATGCTCACTCAACGCCACGCGCAACCGCGCCAACAAGCGTTCGCCCTGTTGCGCGGCGTTCTGCAGCAAACCTTGTTCTTCGATGATGTCCAGCACCGTGCAGCCAACCCGGCACGCCAACGGATTGCCGCCGAAGGTGCTGCCGTGACTGCCCGGCGTAAACAACTGCGCCACGGCAGACCGGGCCAGGCACGCGCCGATGGGTACACCATTGCCCAGGCCCTTGGCCAGGGTCATCACGTCCGGGACGATGCCTTCATGCTGGAAGGCGAACCAGGTGCCAGTGCGGCCGATACCGGTCTGGATTTCGTCCAGCATCATCAGCCAGCCATGACCTGTGCAGTGCTCGCGCAGGGCTTGCAGGTAACCCGGCGGCGCCGGCAATACGCCACTTTCACCCTGGATCGGCTCCAACAGCACCGCAGCGATGCGCGGGCCAAATGCCGTGGTAATCGCTTCCAGCGCCGCCAGATCGCCAAAGCGCACCTTGAGAAAATCCCCCGGCAACCGCTGGAAGCCCAGGCGCACCGAGGGCCCATCGCTCGCGGCCATGGTGCCGAGGGTACGGCCATGAAACGCGTTCTCCATCACCACCACCAACGGCTCTTCGATGCCCTTTTTCCAGCCATGCAGGCGCGCCAGTTTGAGCGCTGTTTCGTTGGCCTCGGCGCCGGAATTGTTGAAGAAGGCGCGGTCCAGCCCGGATAGCTGGGTGAGGCGCCGGGCCAACTGTTGTTGCCAGTCGATGCTGTAGAGGTTGGAGGTGTGCATTAATAGTCCGGCTTGCTCGCTGATGGCCGCTACCAACCTGGGGTGCGAGTGGCCGACATTGGTCACCGCCACACCGGCGACCGCGTCCAGGTATTCGCGACCTTGCTGGTCCCATAAGCGCGTGCCCAGACCGCGGGTGAAGCTCAGGGCCAAGGGTTGGTAAGTGGTCATCAGGCAGGCGGCGGTCATGGTGCGGTCTCCAGTGCATCGTAGTGATGGCTACAGTATCGTTAGCCACCTGAGCTGGATAAACTGCACATTCCTGCAATGACTTTAAATCAAGGCTTGATAATGGACCTGTTTCAGGCAATGTCGGTGTACGTGAAAGTGGTCGAGACCGGCAGCATGACAGCGGCAGCCCAGGCCTGCGGCATGTCGACCACTATGGTTGGCAATCACCTGCGTGCCTTGGAGCAGCGACTCGGCGTCAGCCTGCTCAAACGCACCACGCGCAAACAGAGCCTCACGGAATTTGGCAGGCAGTATTACCAGCGTTGCCTGGAAGTGCTGGGGCTGGTGGCCGACTCAGAGCAACTCGCCGAACAAGCTCACAGCGATGTTCCCAAAGGAAATCTGCGCATCACCGCGCCTCCCGTGTTCGGCACCGAACGCCTTACACCCGCCTTGAGTGAATTTTCCCGACGCTACCCGCTGATCAACCTGTACGTGGTATTGAGCAATGAGCGGATGGATCTGGTCGACAGTGGCTTTGACGTGGCGATCCGTCTCGGCGAGCTGGAAACCTCCAGCCTGATCGCCAGGCCAATGCAGGACTACACCCTCACCCTCTGCGCCTCACCTGAATACCTGGCGCGACGGGGCACGCCGCAGACGCCCGATGACCTGCAACAGCACGACTGCCTGGCGTTCGCCTACCCAGCGAGCGACAACTGGCGCGACGCCGACAAACTGTGGCGCATGACCGGCGAGGGCGGCGAGGTGGAGGTACCGGTCTCCGGCTCATTGACCATCAACAGCTCGCAAGGCTTGCGCCAGGCGGCCGTCAACGGCATGGGCATCATCATGCTGGCCGATGCCCTGGTGCAACCGGACCTGGAAAGCGGCAAGCTCGTGGCCTTGCTCACCGCCTATCGATTGCCCAGCCGCCCCATGCACCTGCTCTACGGCCAGGACCGTTTTCGCCTGCCGAAACTGCGCGCCTTCGTGGATTTCGCCATGGAGAAGTGGGCGCGCTAGAAGCCCACACCCAACGCTCTCAATTGCGCGGCAGTGCGCTCGGCAGACACATGGTGGATCCCCTGCCAGCCGAGGGCGATGGCCGCTTCGATATTGCCGGCCACATCATCGATAAATACCACTTCCGTCGGCTGGATATCCGGCAGGTGCGCCCGAACCTGGTTTAGGCTGGCGTTGTAGATGGCAGCGTCGGGCTTGATCAATTTCAGCTCGCCGGACACCACAATATCGCGAAAACGCTGGAGGAACGGGTAGTTGGCCCGCGCATAAGGGAATGTCTCAGCTGACCAGTTGGTGAGCCCGAACAGCGGCATATCGACCTGGTGCAGCGCCTCGAGAATCGCCACGCCTTCCGGTAGCGGACCACGCAGCATTTCGTGCCAGCGGTCGTAATAGGCCTGGATCAAGTGCTCATGGTCTGGGTGCTGCTTGATCAGGCTGAGGGTGCCGTCGGCCAGGGAGCGACCGGCGTCCTGCTCGGTGTTCCAGGCCTGGGTGCAGATGTTCTCGAGAAACCATTGCCGCTCGTGATCGTCGGCAATCAGCTTGCGGTACAGGTGCTGCGGGTTCCAATCGAACAGGACACCGCCGAAATCAAAAACCACTGCACGAATCGTCATTAGATCCTCCGTTAGTACGCGTTGATAGCGCACGGAGTCTGGCATATCGGAGGGATCAGGCGCTGCTCAAAAATGTGTAGGAGGGTTCTGAGAGCAGCCTTTTTTGCAGGCCATAAAAAACGGCCCCGAAGGGCCGTTTTCTCAAACCGGATCGTTTATGCCTGGATCAGGCCGTTGATCTTCACGGTCGGGTTCACGTCAGCGTCATAGTCCACGCCGTCGATTTCAAAGCCGAACAGACGCAGGAATTCAGCCTTGTAGCCGGCGAAATCGCTGATCTCGTTGACGTTGTCGTCGGTGACCTGGTTCCACAGAGCTGCCACGGCGTCCTGGACCTTCGGCTCCAGCTCGGCCAGGTCGGCACGCAGGCGGCCATCGGCGTCGAGTTTCGGCTGGCTGCCGTACAGGCTGTCCTTGAACAGGCCGTAGACCTGCTCGATGCAACCTTCGTGGGTGCCCTGCTCTTTCATCACTTTGAACAGCAGCGACAGGTACAGCGGCATGATCGGGATGGCCGAGCTGGCCTGGGTGACCACGGCCTTGAGCACCGACACACGGGCATCGCCCTTGAGTGCAGCGAGGTTGTCGCGCAGGGTCAGGACTTTCTTGTCGAGGTCTTTCTTGGCTTCGCCGATGGAGCCGTTCCAGTAGATGTCCTGGGTCAGCTTCTCACCAAGGTAGGTGAACGCAGTGGTCTTGGCGCCTTCGGCCAGCACGTCGGCGTCACGCAGGGCGTCGATCCACAGCTGCCAGTCTTCGCCGCCCATCACTTTGACGGTGCCGTCGATTTCTTCCTGGGTCGCAGGCTCCAGCGTGGTGTCGACCACAACGCCCTTGTCGGTGTTGATACCGCGCAGGGTCACGGCCTTGCCGATCGGCTTGAGGGTGGAGTTGTGCACCACGCCTTGCGGGTCGGTACGGCGTGGCGCGGCCAGGCTGTAGACGACCAGGTCGATCTTGCCCAGGTCTTTCTTGATGGTTTCGATGGTCAGGCGCTTGATCTCGTCGGAGAACGCGTCGCCGTTGATGCTCTTGGCGTACAGGCCTTTCTCGACAGCAAACTTCTCGAACGCGGCGCTGTTGTACCAGCCGGCGGAGCTCAGCTTGCCTTCTTCGCCTTCTTTCTCAAAAAACACGCCCAGGGTGTCGGCGCCGCAGCCGAAGGCAGCACTGATGCGCGCGGCCAGACCGTAGCCGGTGGACGCACCGAGGACCAGCACCTTTTTCGGGCCGCCTTCGATGACGCCGTGTTGAGTCACGTAGTCGATCTGTTCTTTGACGTTCGCTTCACAGCCAACAGGGTGAGCGGTCACACAGATGAAGCCACGAACCCGCGGTTTGATGATCATAAAATTTCTGCCTCTTCCAAGGTGCCGAAGGCCAGTGGTGGCCATTCAACTTCAATCGTACCGGTCTATGACGTCCAAAAAACCGAAGCGTCACGATAGTCGCAAATCTTCTGTTTACAAAATCCAATCCACACACCGCTGATCCGGTTAAAAACTGTGTAGCGCCTTCACAATTTTGCAATATTTAAAACGCCTCTCCAGCGCCGAACGCCTTATCATGACGCAGTTGTTTCAATATGTTTCAACCCTTCCCACTCGCAGCCACGGATCCGGACCTGTCGAATGGCGTCCAGCTGGAGCTGAGTTTCATGAGCAAGTCTGCCTTACGCAAAAAAGCCGTGTCGGTTGCCTGGGTACTCGGCGTTCTGCTGATTATTTGCCTGATCCCCCTGACGACTGCGGTATTTCTTGGCCTGGTCGTGGTCTGCGGGATCTATGATTTCCTGCGAAACGGCCTGTATGACCGTGACACTCTCAAGAAATATTTCATCGGCAGTGGCCGCAACACTTGGTTGCTGGCGCCGTTCAACACCCTGTTCGACCTGTTCAGTTCGCCTAACCGCCATGTCTACACCATGGCCGACCTGCCGCCGGCCTGGCGTGCAGACCTGCAGCACGTGATCGATGACGCCATGGCCCACAAGGACGAAATCATCGGTTACCTGGACGAACGCATGGCCGAGAAGAAGCGCGGCATGTTGTTTTTCCAGTGGTATGGCCAACCCATCGAGACCACCCTCGACCTCCCGGAACTGCGCAAAAAACTGCCGTTCGTGAAGACCATCGGCGTGTCGGTATTCAATGAAAACCGCTCCACGTCCTTTCACTTCGGCCCCCTGCGCATGATGTTCCGCGTGCTCTACAACATGGCACCGGCGCCCCATCACGAGGGCGTCTATATCCAGGTGGGCAAGCACAAGCATTACTGGCATGACGACCCGCTGTTTATTTTTGATGACACGCTGATGCATGCGTCTTTCAACAAAAATGATGCCAAGCGTTACTGCCTGTTTATCGATATCGTGCGGCCGACACCGGTGCCAAAGGTCCTCAACGCCGTGATCGCGGGGTTTGCCGGGATCGCCTTTACCCTGCGTCGAGTTTTCTACAAAAACTGGAAGCTGATTCAGTGAGTTCTGCGGCATGATGATGCTGGACAGTGTTTGCGCTCGGCCTTGCGCCTGAGGTAAATATCCGTCTCGTGCGACCGAATTCGGCGCCATCATTCTCAAGCCATCGCGGCCCGTCACGGGGGCGGTGGCTGCGCTTTCAAGGAATCAGAATGCCCCAACGTCAAGTCATCAATGCCTCCGTCAGCCCCAAGGGCAGCCTCGAAACCCTTTCCCAGCGTGAAGTCCAGCAACTGAGCGAAGCCGGTACCGGCAGCATCTACACCCTGTTCCGCCAGTGCGCCCTGGCGATCCTCAACACCGGCGCGCACATCGACAACGCCAAGACCATCCTCGACGCCTATAAAGACTTTGAAGTACGCATCCACCAGCAAGACCGTGGCGTACGCCTGGAACTGCTGAACGCACCCGCCGATGCCTTCGTCGATGGCGAAATGATCGCCAGCACTCGTGAAATGCTGTTCAGCGCCCTGCGCGACATTGTCTACACCGAGAACGAGCTGGACAGCCAGCGCATCGACCTGAGCAACTCCCAGGGCATCACCGACTACGTGTTTCACCTGCTGCGCAACGCCCGTACGCTGCGCCCCGGTGTCGAGCCGAAGATCGTGGTGTGCTGGGGCGGACACTCCATCAACACCGAAGAATACAAATACACCAAGAAGGTCGGCCACGAACTGGGCCTGCGCAGCCTCGACGTGTGTACGGGCTGCGGCCCTGGCGTAATGAAAGGCCCGATGAAAGGCGCGACCATTTCCCACGCCAAGCAACGCATTACCGGCGGGCGCTACTTGGGCCTGACCGAGCCCGGTATCATCGCTGCCGAAGCGCCCAACCCGATCGTCAATGAGCTGGTGATCCTGCCGGACATCGAAAAACGCCTGGAAGCCTTCGTGCGTGTAGGCCATGGCATCATCATCTTCCCAGGCGGCGCCGGCACGGCCGAAGAGTTCCTATACCTGCTGGGCATCCTGATGCACCCGGACAACCGCGACCTGCCGTTCCCGGTCATCCTCACCGGGCCGAAACACGCC
Source organism: Pseudomonas sp. NS1(2017) (assembly GCF_002269425.1). Classification (NCBI taxonomy): domain Bacteria; kingdom Pseudomonadati; phylum Pseudomonadota; class Gammaproteobacteria; order Pseudomonadales; family Pseudomonadaceae; genus Pseudomonas; species Pseudomonas sp. NS1(2017). The sequence continues at coordinate 3,189,931 of NZ_CP022960.1, read as the reverse complement.
GCGCCGTACCTGCAACAACTGCACGCATTCGTCGGCGCCACCCTGGGCGAAGCGGCGCAGGCGCACTATCAAATCATCATCGACGACCCGGCCGAAGTGGCGCGTCAGATGACCGTAGGGCTCAAAGCGGTGAAACAGTTCCGCCGCGAGCGCAACGACGCCTTCCACTTCAACTGGCTGCTGAAGATCGATGAGGGCTTCCAGCGCCCGTTCGACCCTACCCACGAGAACATGGCCAGCCTGCAACTGAGCCACGCGCTGCCGCCCCACGAACTGGCCGCCAACCTGCGCCGCGCGTTCTCCGGCATTGTGGCCGGCAACGTCAAGGACAAGGGCATCCGCCTGATCGAGCAGAACGGTCCCTACGAGATTCACGGCGACCCGGCGATCATGAAGCCACTGGATGAGCTGTTGCAGGCGTTTGTCGCCCAGCACCGAATGAAGTTGCCGGGCGGTGCGGCGTACGTGCCGTGCTATCGCGTGGTTCAGTGAACTAGCGCTGCACCGCCACGCATTTGATCTCCACCAGCAAACCGGGGTGCGCCAGTTCGGACACCCCGAGGGTGGTCCAGGCGCACTGCCCGCGTGGGAACAGGCGGTTTTTCACATCACGGAAAACCGCCATATGCTGGCTCATGTTGACGTGGTAGGTGGTCATGTCCACCACGTCGTCGAAGGTGCAGCCACCCTCCTCCAGGACCTGCCTCAGGTTCTCCCAGGCTGCAATGAATTGCGCCTCTGGGTCTTCAATCACCGCCAATTCGACGGTACGCCCGACCTGCCCGGCGCAGTACAACGTCTTGCCGACTTTGACGGCGGGCACGTAGCCGGCGCGCTCGACGATGGGCTGCATGGAGGCAGGGATGATGAGGTGGCGGTCGGTCATATGTTGTATCTCTTTGCGGGCGTTTTCGGGCGTGCCATCGGCATAACTCAGGCTATCTTTTTACCTGTTCCGATCAACTCACACCAGAAGAGCAACCTATGGACCAACGGATCTTGTCCTCCATAATTCCTTACCCTAAGGTAAGGAGCATCACGATGGAGATCTTCACTATGGCCACCGCCACGCTTACTTCAAAAGGGCAAATCACCATTCCCGTCCAGGTCAGAACCGCCCTGGGCCTGGAGACAGGCGATCGCGTTGAATTTGTCGAAATGGAAGACGGTAAATTTTCCATGATTGCCGCCAGCAAAACCGTACACGACCTCAAAGGCCTGATCCAAAAGCCCGCCAAGGCCGTCTCCCTGGATGAGATGAACCGTGCCATCGCGGCACAAGGGGTGAAAGCTGGATGATCGGGCTGGATACCAATGTGCTGGTGCGTTATGTCACTCAGGACGATCCCGTCCAATCGCCTAAGGCATCTGAATTGATTGAATCGCTCACCCCCTTTGCACCGGGCTTTGTCAGCCTGGTGTCCGTGGTGGAATTGGTATGGGTTCTACAAAGTTGTTATCAGTCTGCCAAGGGTGATGTAGTGACCGTTCTCGAAACGCTGCTACGCACCCGAGAATTGACCATCGAACACGCCGAGATCATCTGGAAGGCACTGCGACGATTCACCGCCAGCAAAGCCGATTTCGCGGACTGCCTGATCGAACGCTGTGGCCATGCTGCAGGCTGCGAATACACAGCCACTTTTGATCTGAACGCTGCCAAGACGGTAGGCATGCAACGTCTGGTCTGAGGCTTGCCGTTGCGACGTCCTTCAGGCTTTGGTAAAAATCGCGCTCAACCCCCATCAAGAGAACGACCAACGTGCGCATGCTCCTTCTCGCTACCTTGACGATGGCCTCCGGCATGGCCGTCGCCGACACCATCACCTGGCCCGATCTGCCAAAAACCTGCTTCGTCAGTGGCCGTTCGGCCACCAGCATGGACGTCGACGCAGGCTGCGCGGCGTTCCTGATCAATGTCAAAGGCCAGGCGGCGGGCACGCCGATCAAGCTGGATATTCCGCAGTACGCCTTGCACATAGACGAAACCACCGGCAAGGAAACCCCGGTGATCCTTATCCAGGCCGAAGAAAACGGCGAAATCAAAGCCGTGGGCTACAAGGAGCTGGGCACCGATCAACTCGGCGCCGCGCTGCTGCGTGAGGTTCGACTCCTGGGCACCACGAAGCCGATCTAGCCAAGGTTCAGCGAACCCAGCCACCGCCTTGCCAATGGTAACCGTCATTGCGCTGCACCCAATGCGGATGCACATAGCGGTATCCTTCGCGTACTGGCTCCCAATGGCCGTGCACCGCGACATAACGCCCGCCCTCCCAACGCCAGTAACCACGTGACCATATATAGCCGTAGCGTACCGGTGGCTCGACTTCAATCACCTGCACCGGCGGCGGTTGTGGCGCAACAACTTCTACATACTCGCGTTGCACCGGCCTGCGCTCATGCACGACGCGCTCTTGCACACACCCGGATGCTGCGACGACCATGGCCGTCAATGCCGCATAACGTAGCCACATACAAAACCCTCGGGCGCTGGCGCCCAACACTTGCACCGCTGAAAATCCCCCCGTTGTGACAGCCGTGCTCCTGCCTGGCTGTGGGTATTTTTAACAGGTGGTGTCTGTCAGCTTGCTGAACCCGCACGCCTCAAGTGGCACACGCGACAGTCGGTCGTTTCAGGCGCACTAGCAGCAGTCCGGCGACTAGCACGGCAATGCCGGCGTAGGTCGAGGCGGTGATCGCATCGCCAAACATCAGCGCCGCCCACACCAGCGTCACGGGCGGCTCCAGGTAGACCAACGCCGCCACGTGGGTTGCGCTCATCACACGTAGCAGCATCCATAGGCTCAGGTAGGCAACGAAGGTAGAGAACACCGTTAGCCAGACGATTGAGATCAAAACGTCAGGGTCATGGGGAATACTCAGCGTGTCGGTATAGAGCACGGCGGCGGTAAAACCGATCAAGGTCAGCAGCGACTGGATGAACAGCGGCAGGACCAAACCCGCGTCGTGATTTTGCACGGTGCGACGCTCATACAGGGTTGCCAGCGTCAGCCCCAGCGCTGCCGCCAGCGGCAACAGGTACATGACCAGGCCGACGCCCGTCCCGCCACTGCCGTACTGCCCGGCAATCACGATGGAAACGCCAACGAAACTGAGCATCAGGCCACTCCATTGCCAGCCCCCACTGCGCTCGGTCACATTGCCAGTCGACAACGCCGCCGTCATCAACGGCTGCAGCGCCGCAATGATCGCGGCGATCCCGGGCGGCAAGCCATTCTGGATCGCGACGTAGAGGCAACTCAGGTACAGGAACTGCGAGAGAAACCCGATGATGGCGTAATGGCGAATCTGCACCCATGAGACCTTCAACAACCTGATGTTCAGGAACAGTCCCAGGCAAACCGACACCAACAAGAATCGCCAGAACAGCAGGTTGAACGCCCCGCCGCCCTGCGTGCCCAATTTGGCACCGATATAGCCCGAACTCCACGACAGCACAAATGCCACCTGCAACAGCAGCCGCTTTAACGTTGATCGCGTCATGAAACCTCCCGTCAGTGCACATTGACTGAAAGGCTAAAGGCCACGCATGATTCTGTATATTTGAATAACCTGCACAATCAATCCGCAAAAGTGGAACCATGGCCAAACAACTGAATATCGACCTGTTGCGTACTTTCCACGCCGTGGCGCGCTTCGGGCGATTCAACGAAGCGGCCGAGCATGTGCACCGCAGTGCGTCCACGGTGACCACACAGGTACAAAAGCTGGAAGATCAGGTGGGCCAGCGCCTGTTCAGCCGCAGCAATCAAGGCGTGGAATTGACGCTCTATGGCAAGAAGCTAGTGGGTGAAACCACTGAGTTCCTCAAGAGTCATGATCGCCTGCTGATCTCGCTGATGCCCCAACGCATGCAGGGCAAGATCCGCCTGGGCGTGCCGGATACTTATGCACCTGCGTTCATCCAGGCATTTCTGCCACGGCTGATCGCCGATAACCCGTTGCTGGAGTTGGAAGTCGAAGCGCGCACCAGCGGTGAGCTGCTCAACCTGTTTATGACCAACCATCTGGACCTGACCATCACCGTCAGCGCACACCCTCTCGCCCAGGGAGAACGCCTAGGCTCCGTGCAGCCGCTGTGGGTTGCGGCCGAGCACTTCAGCTGTCCGTCGAATGCGCCGCTCCCCATCACTGTGCCCATCGCCGGTTGCCCGTATCGCGCCGCGGCCTTGCAGGTATTGAAGGATCATGGGATTTATCATCGCATGCTGCTGGAGAGCCCCAATTCATCCGCCGTTGAAGCCTGTATCCGCAGTGGCGTGGCGGTAGGCCTGATGGAGGAAAGCCGCATGGGTGAAGGGCTCAGGCAAATGACAGATCTACCCTCGTTGCCGACGCAGCACCTGTACCTGTTGTGCGATACCGGCAATGCGCTGGCATTGCATCTGCATGAGCAAGTCAGGCACTTCAAGGTGTGAACGCCAGGGACAAAAAAGCCCGCTGACCGTTACCGGTTCAGCGGGCTTTTTATATCGGCTCGATACTTGGCTTACAGCGCCAGGTCGGACGCCGGCTTGCTCGGCTCAGCCGCAGGCTTGGCAGCCTCGGTCGCCTGAGGAGCAGTGGCCTGCGGAATGACAGGCGGTGTAGGCAGTTGCAGGATATTGGCGGTGTAGGCCCACTCCTTGGCAACTGCTTCAGGGCTGTCGTTCAGCTTGGTGCCGTAGCTCGGTACGATCTGGTGCAGTTTGGTCTGCCACTCAGGGGTCGCGACCTTGTCCTTGAACACTTTCTGCAGCACGGTCAGCATGATCGGAGCCGCGGTGGACGCGCCTGGCGATGCACCCAACAGGCCGGCGATGGTGTTGTCGGCGGAGCTGACCACTTCGGTACCGAGTTTCAGGACGCCGCCCTGCTCTTCGTCACGCTTGATGATCTGCACGCGCTGACCGGCTTGCCACAGGCGCCAGTCGGATTGCTTGGCGTTCGGGAAGTACTCTTGCAGCGCCTTGAAGCGGTCGTCATCCGACAGCATCAGTTGGCCGGCGAGGTACTCGACCAGTGGGTATTCACGAATACCAACCTTGGTCATAGGCCAGATGTTGTGGGTGGTGGTGCTGGTCAGCAGGTCCAGGTACGAGCCTTCTTTCAGGAACTTGGTCGAGAAGGTCGCGAATGGGCCAAACAGGATCACGCGCTTGCCATCCAGCACACGAGTGTCCAGGTGCGGAACCGACATTGGCGGTGCGCCCACTGACGCTTTGCCGTAGGCCTTGGCCAGGTGCGCCTCGGCCACGGTTGGGTTATCGGTTACCAGGAACGAGCCGCCTACCGGGAAGCCAGCGTATTCCTTGGCTTCAGGAATGCCGGATTTTTGCAGCAGGTGCAGTGCACCGCCGCCGGCGCCGATGAACACGAACTTGGCGTCGGTTTCAGTCTTGGTGCCGTCTTTCAGGTTTTTGTAGCTCACACGCCACGAACCGTCGGCGTTCTTGGTGATGTCCTGCACTTCGCTCGACAGTTTCAGGTCGAACTTCGGCGTAGTCTGCAGGTGAGCGACGAACTGGCGGGTGATCTCGCCGAAGTTCATGTCGGTACCCAGCGGGCTCCAGGTGGCCGCGATTTTCTGGTTCGGGTCACGCCCTTCCATCATCAGCGGAACCCACTTGGCGATCTGCGCCGGGTCTTCGGAGTACTGCATACCGGCGAACAGCGGGCTCGCCTTCAGGGCTTCGTAGCGTTTTTTCAGGAACTTGATGTTGTCGTCGCCCCACACAAAGCTCATGTGCGGCGTGGTGTTGATGAACGAACGCGGGTTCTTCAGCACGCCCTGCTGGACCTGCCAGGCCCAGAACTGACGGGAGATCTGGAACGCTTCGTTGATCTCGACCGCTTTCGGGATCTCAACGTTGCCGTTCTTGTCTTCCGGGGTGTAGTTCAGCTCAGCCAGGGCCGAGTGACCAGTACCGGCGTTGTTCCAGCCGTTGGAGCTTTCTTCGGCCACGCCATCGAGGCGCTCGACCATCTCCATCGACCAGCCCGGCTCCAGCTCATTGAGCCATACACCCAGGGTCGCACTCATGATGCCGCCGCCAATCAGCAGCACATCGACTTTCTTTGCCTCTTCCGCGTGAGCGGAGCTGATCCCCAGCGACAAAGCCAGCCCCAGCAGGGCAGTGTTTACTTTTTTAAACATCAGTAGCACCTATGATAAAACGCCATCCGCCCTACCGCCCCTGATCATGGGCAACCCTCCATCACGCTGCGCCAGGCAACGCACCGCGGGGTTTGCACATTCACGAGAGAACCGCAGGGTGGGCACACAAGGCCGACGTATCGACCTCACTTTTATGTCCCTTCTGCGCTGACTTCTTATCATTATTGGCTTCAGCTACCTGGGTAACAGCCAATCGCTGGGACGTATACGGATGTACATACCAGAGACAGACTAGACCAAGATGGCGCGCAGAATATCATGCTCCGACGAGATCGGGCGTCTGTTCTAGACTCGACGGTTCTACAGGCAGCAGGCTCAGCGCCACGTCGACGGACTGGTGGAGGCGATCCGCAGAGACGCCGTCTCGCGCCTGAGTAGAAATACCGTGCAGGAACGTCGCGTAGAAATCGCCCAGCCCCTGCACATCGACGTCCTCACCGAGCTCTTGATTGGCCTTGGCTTGCTGCAGCCTGGCGATGATCGAGTCGGTGCGTTGCCTGCGGCGTTCACGCAACCATTGTTGAACCTCCGCACCGTCCGGGCTGGTGCTGCTCGCCGCACTCACCACCAGGCACCCGGCGGGGCGGCCGGGTTGCGTGTAGGTGGTGATGGCATCGTCAAGCATGCGTTTGATGGCGCTTCTAACGCCCGGTTCAAGCAGCGCACGGCCCGCAAAACCGCCCTCGGCCTGTTCGTACAAAGCCACAGCCTCGCGAAACAACCCCTCTTTGCTGCCAAACGCGGCATAGATCCTCGCCGAGGCAATGCCCAAGGCCTCCACCAATGCAGACATGCTGGTGCCCTCGTAACCTTGCTCCCAGAACAGCCGCATGGCGCGTTCCAGTGCGGCTTCCCTATCAAATTCGCGCGGACGTCCGGCCATTGTTCGCTTACCTGGTGGTGGTGTGCCGCCACTTTAACGCATATCGAGTTGACGCTGACAAACCTGCCGGCCTATTCTTTGTCGATCGACAAACAATAGGAACATTTCGATGCGTACGCTTAAAGGTCCCAGCCTGCACTTGGCGCAATTCAGTCACACCGAGCCACCGTTCAACAGCCTGGAAGCGATTGCCCAATGGGCCAAGGCCAAAGGCTTCAAGGCACTGCAAATTCCCGCCTGGGACAGTCGCTTCTTCGACGTCGAACTGGCAGCTGGCAGCCAGGCCTACTGCGACGATATCAAAGGCACCCTCGCCAGCCACGGTTTGCAGATCAGCGAACTGACCAGCCACATCTTCGGCCAACTGGTCGCCGTGCATCCCGCCTACGACGCTCTGTGGGATGCCTCTGTCCCAGCGCCGCTACGGGGCAATCCGCAGGCTCGCACGCAATGGGCGATCGAACGCATGCACATGAGCATCATTGCCTCGCAACGGCTGGGCCTTGAAGACTTGGGCACGTTCTCCGGCTCGCTCGCCTGGCCCTATCTGTTCCCCTTCCCACAACGCCCGGACGGCCTGATCGATGCAGCCTTCGACGAGTTGGCCCGACGTTGGCGACCGCTTCTGGATCTGGGCGAGCAACACGGCGTCAACCTCTGCTACGAAATCCATCCCAGCGAAGACCTGCACGACGGCACCAGCTTCGAGCGCTTCTATGAGCGCGTCGGCCAGCATGCGCGTTGCCGGATACTGTTCGACCCCAGCCACTTCGTCCTGCAACAGCTGGACTACCTGAGCTACCTGGACATTTACAGGTCATTCATCCGCATGTTTCACGTCAAGGATGCCGAGTTCAATCCCACTGGCCGCCAAGGCATCTACGGCGGCTACAGCGCGTGGGCCGACCGCGCCGGACGCTTCCGCTCGCTGGGGGATGGCCAAGTCGACTTCAAGGGTATCTTCTCCAAACTGGCCCAATACGATTACCCCGGCTGGGCGACGCTGGAGTGGGAGTGCTGCCTGAAAAACCAGGAAGACGGCGCGCGCGAAGGCGTGGAGTTCATCAACCGCCACATTATCGGCGTCACCGACCGCACTTTCGACGACTTCGCCGACGCGTCGGTCGCGCCCCAACAGATCCAGGCCATGCTCGGCCTGACGCAAACGCTTGAGGCACGCCCATGAACGCAGCAACGGCTCCATCCCTGAACACCGAAGACACCTTCACCCACCATTACGTCCGCGTTGATGGCAAAAAACTCCACTGTGTCATGGCCGGCAACGGCGACCCGGTGCTGTTGATACCCGGCTGGCCACAAACCTGGTATGCCTTCCGCCACGTCATGCACGCCCTGGCTGCCCAGGGTTACCAGGCCATCGCCGTCGACCCCCCAGGGCTCGGCAACTCGGACCGACCGGAACAGGGTTACGACACCGGCAATATCGCCGATGTACTGCACCGGGCCCTGCTCGCGCTGGATATCACGCGTTATCACATTGTCGGGCACGATATCGGGATGTGGGTGGGCTATGCGCTGGCCAGTGACCAGCCACAGGCCGTGCGCACACTCACGCTGACCGAAGCCGTGATCCCCGGCCTCGCGCCAGCACCGCCCATATTCGTCGCACCGGAACAGAACATCTTCCTCTGGCATTTTCTGTTCAACCAAGTCCAGGACCTGCCCGAAGCGCTGATCACCGGGCGCGAAGAAACCTACCTCAACTTCATGTTTGATCGCTGGGCGTTTCACCGCGATGCCGTCGCCTCCGAGGTCTACATCCGTGCCTACTCGTCCCCGGGCGGACTGCGCGCGGGGTTTGACTACTACCGCGCGATTCCCGAAACCATCCGACAAAACCAAGCCCGGGCAACCCGACAATTGCAGATGCCGGTTCTGGCCATCGGCGCCGAACACGCCACCAACGATGCGCCACTGGTGACGCTGGAGGAGCGTGCAGTGGATCTGCGCGGGGCGATCATCGCGGACTGCGGGCATTTTGTGATGGAAGAAGCGCCAAGGGCGTTTTGCCAACATTTGCTCGATTTTTTGATAGCGCACCCGGCGCCGTAAGGGATTAGCGGCACTTTAGGGGAACTCCTGCGTAAAAGGCTGTTCTAGACACCCTCGCCGCTGCTTGCGTAGCATCAGCGGCTCTCCTTCGTGCTCTCCATCCAAACCTAGAGTTACCCATGACTATCCAGCAAACACCCGGGCACGTGCTGCCCGCGCGCAGCGCCGCCAAAATGGAAGCGGCCATGGCCGTGGGCGCCTTCGCGATCGGTACTGGCGAATTTGCCATCATGGGGCTGATGCCCGACATCGCCCAAAACCTGGGCTTGAGCGAACCTCAGGTCGGCCATGCCATCAGCGCCTATGCCCTGGGCGTCATGGTCGGCGCGCCACTGCTGGCCATCCTCGGCGCCAAGCTGCTGCGCAAACACATGCTGCTGTTGCTGATGGGCCTGTACGCCCTGGGCAACCTCGCCACCGCCTTCACCCCGACCTTCGGCTCGCTGGTAGCCTTCCGCTTTATCAGCGGCCTGCCCCACGGCGCCTACTTCGGCATCGCCGCCGTGGTCGCCTCCAGCATGGTGCCCAACGACAAACGCGCCGGCGCCGTAGCCCGCGTGATGATGGGCCTGACCCTGGCTATGCTGCTCGGCAACCCCATCGCCACCTTCCTCGGCCAACACCTGGGCTGGCGCTCGGCGTTTGCACTGGTCAGCGTGATTGCCCTGTGCACCATTGCCCTAGTCTGGCAGTTCGTGCCGGATCGCCGCGACGAACCGCGCAGCGACCCGCGCAAGGAATTGCGTGCGTTCACCAAACCGCAGGTGTGGATGGCGCTGTCCATCGGCGCAATCGGGTTTGCCGGGATGTTCTGCGTGTTCAGCTATTTGGCGCCGACCATGCTGGAAGTGACCAAAGTGTCGCCGCAGTGGATTCCGTTTGGTCTGGCCGCGTTCGGTGTCGGCGGAATCATCGGCAACATTGCGGGCGGTAAACTGTTTGACCGCCTGCAATTTCGGGCGGTGGGCTGGATTATGGTGTGGTCAATGGCCGTGCTGATCTTCTTCACCTTCGCTGCCAGCTCACTGTGGAGCGTGCTGCTGGGCATTGGCCTGGTCGGTACCATGATTGCCATGGCTGCGCCGCTGCAAATCCGCCTGATGGATATTGCCCATGAAGCGCCGAGTTTGGCGGCAGCCTCCAACCATGCGGCGTTTAACCTGGCAAATGCGCTGGGCCCGTGGTTGGGTGGGATGGCGATTACGGCGGGGTACGGGTGGACCAGCACCGGCTACATCGGCGCGGCTACGGCGCTGATCGGCCTGGGCATCTACCTCATCGCCCGGCGCATGAAGGGCGGCCACTAGCTTTTCTGTAGGAGCGAGCTTGCTCGCGAAAATCGCCAACG
>NZ_CP022960.1:3103245-3179349 GCF_002269425.1 Pseudomonas sp. NS1(2017) | reverse complement strand
CTCAGGTTTTTCGCGAGCAAGCTCGCTCCTACAAATCATCACCCCGCCGGGCTGCCCCGCGCGACATCAATCGTCGTGCAACAACCCCGAACCGTACTCCCCATAACTACTGCCCAACCCACTGCCGCCAAAATTCATTTTGGCGGCTTTGCTGGGGCTATGGTCTCCAAACGCCTGGCACCCGCCTGAAAAACAAGGGTCGCTGCTCACGCCGGAAGAACCCGACGAACAGGCACTCAACAGCAACGTGCCAGCAATCATCACGACTTTAACGAGGTTCGAGATCATGTTTTCAGTTCCCTGTGGACGGGAGGCGTGGGGGTCCTCTCTTGGAGAGGATCGTAGACCTCAAAAACGCCGGGAATGATGAAACTTTGCTGGGTGACTGGATGGGTTCAGGTTGCCGCCTTGGGGTAAGGCGGCGGGGTTGGGTGTCACGCGGTGGCCTTACAGGCGGCAGGTGCGACGTGTTCCTGGGCTCGGTCGATGAGTAGAGCACTTAGGTCGATGAGTTGTTGGATGCCAAGGAGGATGGCGCGGTGCGGTTCATCGAGGTCGAAGGCCAGATTGGCGGCCATTTGGTTCGCGGATGCGAGGTTTTCGGCGGCGTTGGCCAGGAGGGTTTCGGTGTCGATGTTGGGGTTGACTAGGAATAGGTTGTTGATTGGGCGCTCGACTGGTGCAGCGTCGTCGGATGAGGGCAAGTGATGATGGACTGCTCGCTGGGCTGCGGCTTGAAGCTTGGGATTTACAGACGGTGCGGCTTGATCAAGTGAGGAACTGCGTGCGTGGTCGTGCGTGGGCGAAGCTCCAAGTATTCACGGGAGTTAAAAACGCCTTAGCAATTCGGACTTCCACCTCCGGCCACTTGGTTCTCAGAGGCTTAAGGAGGGTAGCGGCGCATGATCTGACAAGCAAGCTGAGAACATTGTAGGATGACTCCATAACATGCAGTTTTACCCACATGGAACGTTAGATATGACCGATAATGCATTGCAGGAACCGGCTGAGGAAATCACGCAATCTTTTGCTGAATTCTTGGAAAATTCACCTCCAAATCAGCATGCCATAATTTCAGATCTGGTGACTTTAAAATGGTCTGACAACAAGCGAGCAACCTGCTTAAAAACTCCAGAAATCCAACTTCATTGCACCGAAGATTCATGTAACGGCATTAGATTTTTCCGTTGCACGGTGGGTAATGACGTGCACATAGGTATAGACAAACACATAAACACCTACCTCATCTACAGATGTGCAAACTGCCAAAACTCCACAAAAACATTTTCGATTGCAGCAAAGCGCACCGACGACAGCATGAGTGGTATGCTGTATAAATTTGGAGAGGCGCCAACTTCTGGCCCTCCTACCCAGGCTAGATTACTAAAATTAATTGGACCAGATAGAGATATATTTCTAAAAGGTCGTCGCTGCGAAAACCAGGGTTTAGGAATAGGAGCATTTGTATATTACCGTAGAGTTGTAGAAAACCAAAAAGACCGAACATTAAAAGAAATCAAAAAAGTTCTAGAACGCTTAAACTCACCCAATGAAAAAATTGAAACTTTAAATATAGCAATCAATGAAACACAGTTCTCAAAGGCTTTGGAAATTGCTAAACAGGCGATCCCTGAAAGCTTACTAATAAACGGACACAATCCGTTAAAGCTCTACACAACGCATTAAGTGACGGGATCCACAACATGTCTGACAGCGACTGTCTTGCATACGCATCGAGTATAAGGGTCGTTTTGAACGAGCTTTCTGAGCGTCTTTCACAAGCTTTAAAGGACGAGGCCGAATTAACCCATGCAATCTCCCGTCTACTGGCACCTAAACCTCAATAGAAGCCAGTGACAGCAGTGGATCGAGAGTGGAACAGACTTGAGGTCAAAAATCTCCCGGAAGGTTTGCCCTTAAAATGGCTAAAGTCATCTGCTCGGGACTACGAACCCAAATTTTATAGGCCATCATCAACCCAGTAATTTGATTCGCAGCGACTGCCCTATAGAGGTATTCGTAGCCCTGTACCCGAACGAAAAAACTGAGCATTCCTTCGCTCAATGTAAAAAACTCATCGTGCTCTAAATCTAAAGCTTCTGAGGACTCAAGCAGCTTTAGATAGTAGAAGGCAATTTCGTCTTGGTCGTCCCCCCCTTGAGCACCTATCGGCAGCGTCATATCCGGCCGGCCGTTAAATCCTTCGTGTGCAACCTTGTGGCATTCGTAACAAAGCGTAATTCCGTTGCCGAGTTCATATCGCGCCTGCGAAATTAATGTCCTTCTAAAAACATGATGCGCTTGGACCCGATCGTCAGAATTACAGACGAGACAGTGGTGAGCATCTCTAGCTCTGATAAACCGACTCCAAAGCGCAAGACACCATCTGTCTGAGCGGTTGTTATCAATTGCTCTATAGAGCCTATCTCTAAGCCTAATCAACTGTTCCTTATCGATAACAGGAACTCCCGAAATACTCACAACTCGCTCCTTGATCAACGTAGATCGATTGCGCCACCCCGCCTCGTACCGCGTAGCTCCAACTCACGAAATATACCTATTGAAACAACACCGAAAGATAGCAAAAAAGGGACAGATTTATTTATACCATCGCTGGGAAAAAGCCAATCACAAGACAACAAAAAAGCTGCGTCATCCGCGGCCTATTTACTTAGGCCTTCAGTTCATCTGGCGTGTGCGTCTTGACGCCAATCAGCCAAGGCGGCGCTCATCCGAGGAAAAAGGGACAGATTTGTTTAAAACTGAGTCTCCTGTCACACGCTCAATAGCCGGCCTCTCAAACCCATTCCTGATAAACTGCCCACCCTTCGCATTCTCCATCCAAGACTCCAATGCCTTCAGCCATAGCTCCACAGCCAGCCCTCTCCCGCCGCTTCTCCGTCGCCCCGATGATGGATTGGACGTAGCCTTTCTCAAATTCACCGCCAGTCTTGCTTACGGGGCACCTACAGGCTGCTCGTGTAGCAACTTTCAAGCAAGCACACATGTGACGGACCACTGCTATGCTTTGCTCTTTTTGACGGAGTTGCACACATGTCAGCGGAATACTCACTACCGAATTTGCTTGAAAGAATGTACGAAAATCAGCTCGCTTTGGAGGCGGCCCTGATGGAGTTGACCCTCCAAAGCGAGAAGCAGGGCCTGAGTGAGGTAGGAGATAACGTGCGTGGCGCCCTTTTCGTGATCGGTGAAAACGCCGGTCACATTAAGCAGGGGTTGGCGAAGCTAAAAATCAAATATTTCTAACAAAGGACACCCCGATTATGCAGGAGTATGTGGGGATTTTGAGGGGTAAGCCCGTGGTTTCAGGCAGGGAGGCCCGGCCACAGAAAATTACAGACATGCATTGTGGGCATTGAATGGCATACATCGGCCTACGGCTTGCCCATTTTGGTCCAAGCCTAAGACGCCCGAGCCTTTTTTTTTGCTATGGGTGCCCCTAAGATATTCAAAATACACAACAAAAAAGCTTACGGTGCCGCTGCCCCTTCTGAAATCTGTTCAAACGTCTACCATATCTATCAATTTCGCTACCGTCGACTATCTGGCGATAACCGTTTACTGCTCCCTCTCTCAGCTAGCTTTTAGGTTTTCAGCAATTAACAAGGAATTTTAAATGACGGATCCAATAAGCGTTAAAGGAATCGGGACAGCGGCAAAAACCTGCTTGAGTCTCGCGAAAGGCGTGGGCCCCCTACTCATTTCTCAGTTTGACTACGCTAAATTTAAATGGCTTGACTACAAGCAGAAGCAAGCGCAACTAGCTGGCTATTCCGAGTTTTTTCTAGCTGAAACGAGATCACTGGTCGAACTAAAACAAGAGCAGCTGCGAGATAGTCTAACCAAAACTGGAATAGACCGGATCCGAGCAGAAGAAAATGTCAACCTAATATCCAAAGAAATAAATAAACTTCTAGTTTATTCGAAAATCCCAACTCACACTCTTTACCTTGAATCCAAGAATGGCCAAGCAGCGCAAGTTGAGCACGAACAGCCGATAGAAATAAATGACACTTGGATTGATCGCTTTAATGAACTCGCTGGAAAGCTTAACGAGGAATGGCGTCAAAATCTCTTAGCTAAAGCATTCGCAATCGAGGCAATCACCCCTAGCACAATCGGATTGGACACGCTATTTACAATTGGTATGCTAGATCAAAAATCTTTTTATTTTTTTGATGCAATACTGTCCTGTTCCATACAACTATATGAATCTTATTTCATACCAATTAGTGACATATCTTTAGAGCTTGAGATTGACGTAAACGAGTCGAAGCACACTATCAGCAATATTATGTATCAACTCCAACACACCGGACTAATAGCTTATGACGAAAATCTGGGAATTAATCTAATAGCAGGAAATCGAATACTCTTTCGATATGATGATAATATACTAGTAGCACAATCCCCAACCAACAAACATATCTCATCAGTAATCGCAAGCAGGTCTGGCATAGCCCTAGCATCGCTGTGTGAAATAACACCAAACGAGCACGGCTCGAAAATTTTCGACTTGTTCGAAAAAGAGCTTATGGAGAATGATGCATTCAAACTTCGGTATAAATCTTAATATAATACCTTGTCATCAAGTATCAAAATTAATCACTCTAACTCACTGACTTTTGAGCAGACCGTGTTTGAAAAATCTCATAAGCCATCGGTCCAAACGCAGCACCTAGGTAACCGTTTTCTCAATAGAGCACTGACACAATCGAAACGCGCAAAGTGATCTATCTCGTTTCAAAAAACCTGCCTTATGGCGGGTTTTTCGTTTTTTTCACCAGTGAAATAGGGAGACTCACCTTTATCAGTTTGTGAACGTCTAACGGGTGGCCGTGCAATCGCGCTGCATTAAACTGTCAAACTTTGCAAATTTTGAAATTTCAGATCGCCTGCAGAATCCTACAGCCCGCCTGGGCTGTAGGTTCGTTTGCACAACATCCGGATTTGCAAAAAAAACGGACGCAAGGCCCGTCGGCGGAAGGGGGATAAGTGCTTTTTCAAACGTGCTTTTCTTCTGTCGGGCATTTTCGATGTTTGAAGGCTAAATTTTTTGCCATCGCGCCTGCACAAAACCGTTAGAGGCTACCGTTCAATGTCTACTCAGCGCCATCATATGATCGCTTCATCCACGGTTCCCACTTCCCCAAGATTGACCGGGGTGCCCTCTTACGCCAATCAAACGTGATAGATCTGGAAGGTTTGAAATTGCAACCAAGAGCAGGCTCATTGACGCGCTGGCGCCAATCTGCGTTTTTTTGGAGTGATAGCGGCCAGCTAAACCGCACCGAGAGGCGTTTTCTCAAAAAACCTGTGCCCACATACATTCAGAAGTCAATTCAAAGTTTATTTTTTAAAAAAAATGGTTTAATGTCAATTTGCCATGCGCTCGTAAATTAAAAAAATACAAAAGCGACTTTAGTACACACTTTAAAATATGAAACCACAAAGAGAAAAGCATAACATGGAAGACTCTAATAAAATCCGCTGGCTTCACTTGTCAGATTTCCATATGGGCAAAGAGGATTACGATCAAAAATATTTTCTTGGTCGAATATTAGAACACGTGTCTGAGCGCTTACAAGCAGGTTACAAGCTTGATTATGTCTTCATCACTGGAGACATTGCCAATCGTGGAGCTGTGAAGGAATACGAAAGATTTTTAGAAGAGTTTATTATACCTCTAGAATTACTCGCACCAAACTTACTTGGAAAACTATTCCACGTACCTGGGAACCATGACATTGACCGAAATACTTTTGGAGCGTTTGACAGGCACTTGATCCTACAAACTACATCTCCACACTTAGAAGTTTCAGAAGAATCACAGAAACAAAGAACTGTTTTAGCAGATCGTTTTGAGGCGTACATAGACAATGACACTACCGGATACGCTGAATTCTTCAAGAAACCTGAAGGTGCTTACTCCAAAGAATTCACTCATGGCGATCAGAGGATAGCAGTAGTCGGAATCAATACTTCTTGGTTATGTAGAGACGAAAAGGATTTTAGAGCGATAACCCCTGGCAAGGCACTTGTAACGGAAGCCTTAGCCAAGGTTAGTGGAGCAGACCTCACTATTGTACTTGGACACCATCCAATGGACTGGATTTCTAGGGAGCATGCTCAGCCGATAGGACAGATATTTGGATCTCATCACGTTATCTATCTGCACGGCCACATGCATACTGCTTGGATGGCTCCCGCATATACAGGTGTCAATCCGTACTTGAATGTTCAGTGTGGCGCATCCTATCAAGCCAAAGAAGGCGATATAGATACAAATGGTTTAGTATGGGGAGAGGTAGATCTTGAAAAGCAAACCCTGAGCGTTCAACCATGGCAATGGAACTACGCGCTGCAAGAATGGAAAGTTAACGAACAAGCACTACCAGAAGGCAATAAATTTGGACAGTGGTGGAAAACTTTTACACCCAAACGCCATAGCGCACTATTCAACCAAAAACTGAACGAGCCCAAAGCATTGCCAGGGGGATGGGAGATTCAATCTTTCGATTCCCTGAAGGGATATCATGCTGAACTTCCAGCACACGAAGCTATAAATTTCTTTAACGGCGCAGTTCCTACTTGGCGGATTGCAATCTCATCATCCGTTAACTCCCGCAGAATAGTAACCAAAGCTGCAAGCTTGTTCCGAAATATCTTAGCTGCTGAAAGACCTATAGTCACCTGTATAACTTCCGCAGGGTGCGAAGGAAAAAGCACTGCGCTTTTACAAACCGCCTATGAGGTAGTGAAAGCTCACCCAAAACTAAAAATTCTAAGACGTTTCAATGACAACCGACCATTTGACGAAAAAATACTTCTCGATTTGACAGAAGGCGCAGAACAATGGCTCATTGTACTAGATGAAGTTCAAGAGGCTGACGCAATTCTCGAGTTTATCGAAAAAAACATAAACTCGATCCTAGGACGAATCCACTTTCTCATAGCCTGTAGGGATTCAACTTGGATATCTTCAGGTTCACAACTAAGATGGTCGATTACTGATTTCCGCAACGAGAAGCTTTCTGGACTCACGAACACCGATGCAGAATCTATTGTTAGTGCTTGGGCGGCCTATGGAGACGAAGGTCTGGGCGCTCTCGCAAATACCGCAAAAACACGGCGCGCTGAAATACTTAAGCAGTATGCAGATGAAGAGGGTCGGAAAGAAGAAAGCGGAGCCTTGTTCGGTGCCTTACTCCTTGTTCGCCATGGAGATGACCTCTACGACCACGCCAAAATGCTTGTAGAGAAGCTTGATACTATCTCGATTAGTGACGACAGAACGCTTAAAGACGCAATAACTTACGTCGCTATAATGCATGCAATTGACCATACTTACTTAAGCAAAGAAGTTCTTCAGCACGTGCTCAACATCGAACAAGGGAAATTCCAGGCGCGTGTACTTCGACCTTTAGGTGAAGAGGCGGCGGCAAGCCAGACCTCGAACTACGTATTAACAAGACACAAATACATAGCAAAGGAAATATTCAAGGTACTTTCAGCAGAGTTTGCTTCAGATTTAAAAGAAAGATACCTCGACCTAGTTCGCTCAGCGTCACAACTGGCAAAATCTGGATTTTACCTAAAGGATCTTGAGTCATGGCGATTCAAACTATCAAATTATTTTATGACAGCGGGCGACACAAGTTTCGCCATCAAAATATCGGAAGAAATTCTTAAAGTCTCGACTTCTGACGTATATATGATTACATACCTAGCAAAACTACTGAGAACAGATAACCGCTCTCCTGATGCAGTTGACTTATTTAGAAACCATGAAGGTGAACTTGATAGAAACAAGCGAAGCTTTTACTTTAGCTGGGGCGTAGCTGAAAGCGAAGGCAATCCGATTCAAGGGGCAGCACTTTCCTTATTTTCGCTCAGTGATGACTGCGAGTACGCGCCCTATGAGTTTGACGAGGTAGTTTACCTTCTCAATGGCATCTCTGAAACCTTTAAGCGACTACACGCCAGATATATCGACACAGAGTATATGGATGCTTACCTTTCAATTTGTTCACTCTTAGTGGATTGTCACCTGTATAAAGACTCGGCAGAAATCAGCGGTAACGCACAACAATATAAGCAGCAGGTAGAACGAAAGCTGTATCCGACGATACCTCACAAAGCGAGAGTTGAGCACTTACAGAACGCGTTCGATCTGTGCATCAGCTACCCTACTACATCTGTCATAATGGAAAAAATAAGCGGATATGGCACGCTTGGATTTGATTCACTAACTCGCATTATCGACAATATAAGCAAGCTAAGAGCCCGAAAACAACTTCCCAATAAATCTTGAGCCCCAATTAACTCTTATCGCCATCTACCACAACAAACATAAATGGTAGATGGCAATCTCATAAAACGAAATTTACACGCCCTCTGGTCACCTATAAATTAGCCGAAATATAAAATCACGCCCCTCCCCTAATTACACTATCAAAAGTTGGATATTTACGAAGACTCATAGAACCATGTCGCAACCTCTCTTAAACTTCCGCAAAGTTCGAAGACTGAGACGGCGCTCAGCATAAACTCCAGCATTCAACACTATTACAACTGAAAATATTTATCACAGCCTCGTGACGCTAACGATATCGAAAAGTTAATTAAAGTGTAATTTTTTAACTTTATGCTCAGTTTGGTGGCGGCACCTGAATCACTTGAAAAGTCTATTGCATTTGCCGGCACCGGTGTTGGCCCGTGAGTACGAATGGCCAACTGAATGTTCATCTGCCGCACCAGGTCGAGAAGATCACACGACAAATGGGAATGGTCGCCTCTCTGGGCGACCCGATCAACGCACGCGTAGAGACGGTCACCACGGACAAGTTTTTTAAGCAACTCTGGCCGAAAGGCCGCGCTCTGGTTCCGAGTGAGGGGTGGTATGAGTGCGTTAAAGACTCTGAAGAACCGAAAAATAAGCAGCCCTACTTCATCCGATTGAAGAGTCAGAAACCCATGTTCTTTGGAGCGCTTGCCCAAGTTCACCCCGGCCTTGAACCTCACGAGGGCGATGGTTTCGTGATCATTACCGCCGCCAGAGATCAGGGCATGGTGGACATCCACGACTGCAAGCCGTTGGTGCTGACCTCGAACATGCCAGGGAATGGCTTGACCCAAACCTTTGCCCTGAGCGAGCCGAGGAAATAGCGAAGGAATGCAGTCAGCCAGTGGACGAATTTGAGTGGTATGCAGTTGGCAAAGCAGTTGGGAATGTGAAAAACCAGGGGGCCGAATTGTTGCAACCTGAGCCCCCCAAGAATGGTTGATCTAATCAACATTGAAACTTGATCTTCAGAACAGCCCACCCAGCGCGGCGGGCTCCCAGTTCATGATCACCAACTCACCTCTCAGATCGGCTTTACCTTGCCGCTGATTTGCGGTCGTGTAGCGAATGTCTACCGTCTCAAAATGGAACCCCTCGAACACTCGCCGAATGTCAGGGTGGTCATTGATGCTAACCATCACCCTACCTTTGCAGCGCCGCATAAAGTCGGCCATACGTTCGTAGTTCTCAAAGGGAAAGTCCACTCCGTAACCTGCCGTCTGCCAGTAAGGCGGATCCATGTAGTGAAAGGTATGCGCACGGTCGTAGCGTTCAGCGCAATCCAGCCAAGGAAGGTTTTCTACATAGGTGCCGGACAGACGCTGCCATGCTGCCGAGAGGTTTTCCTCGATCCGCAGCAAGTTGATCGCCGGACCAGTAGTGGCGGTACCAAATGTCTGACCAGTGACCTTGCCGGCAAAGGCGTGGTGTTGCAGATAGAAAAACCGGGCGGCGCGCTGGATGTCGGTGAGGGTTTCGGGGCGGGTCATCTTCTGCCACTCGAACACCTGGCGGGAGCTGAGCGCCCATTTGAACTGGCGCACGAATTCTTCCAGGTGGTTCTGAACAACGCGGTACAGCGTCACCAGGTCGCCGTTGATGTCGTTTAGGACTTCAACCGGTGCGGCCTGGGGACGCATGAAGTACAGCGCGGCGCCGCCGGCAAAGACTTCGACGTAGCATTCGTGGGGTGGGAAGAGCGGGATAAGGCGGTCGGCCAGGCGGCGTTTGCCGCCCATCCAAGGGATTATGGGGTTGGACATTTAAAAAGCAAGGCCTTTGCTGTATGGATAAACAGTGCTAGGCTCGCTCCGCTTTGTGCACGAAGCAGGAGCCTTGGCTGGACTTGCAGGGGTAATCTGCGAGGAAGGTGGTACCGTTTGGATGTTGACGCATCCAAACGGACCGCTCTTTTATAAATAAAAATATTCAGTAACAGTTTTGCCTAGGCAGTAACCCTGGCAGTTTGCTTATTCTAGATAGATAGCTAGCATCAAAGCGCCACTACCCTAGGAGTTATTGAAATGACTAATGGTATTTTCTCTGTCGCTTTTAGATCCAACCGTCCAGACAATGGGGACGGACTTGTAGTAATTAAGGACGGTACTGTTAATGGTGGAGATCCAAACTATCTCTATCAGGGAAAAATACCAACCAACTCTGGCCCCTTTACAGGGCAGTTCAAAGTCAGCATGTGGCGTTCGGGAAATACGAATGTTGCAGGAATTGATAACTACATTCTAAACGCCAACGGCAATATTGATTATGAGGGTGGGACAGTCTCGCTGTCCGGCACTGTTGAAGGTGCTCCTCATATCCAAATAAGCCTTCAGGGTAAAAGGATTGCGCCAGCTGTTTAGTTATCCGTAGACGTCAGATGACCTCTCGAAGGTCATCTGATACCGCAAATAGCCTTAGTCACGAACAGCAGATATTTCTTTCACGTACGCCTGACACGCCCGCAAGGCAATCAATCCTCGGTCGCCGGCATCGGTGATTCCGATAATTCGTTGAGCATGCGCTGGGTCAAGTTGGGCTCTTGTGGTGCCATGAACCACGCGGCCGGTGGTGGCGGTGGTTGGCACTGAACAGCCGCTGGTGGCGTCGGTGGCGGTGAGTACGACTGACAACCGCAGATCAGCAGTAGCCAGGCGATCACGCAGACGAGCCTGCTTCGTTTGCTCATCGGTCAATTCCTTGTAGTGGGTTTCGTCTTTGTTCTGCAGGCGCTGCTCCAGGGCGAAGCGCTTGTCTTGCTCATTGCGCTGCAGCGCGGCAGCGGCTTGCGATAACTCGTTGAGGGTGTCGGCCTGGAGCCGGGCCTGGCGCTCCAACTGCTGACCGTAACGCCAGCCTTGGGCGTTCCAAGCCATAGCAGCAGAGCCAGCGGCCAATATCGCAAGCAACAAGCAGACTGCCGCGACTCGGTATTGCACGGGGATCAGGTCGAAGAAACGCATAACACCGTCCTCGCCCTGGCCCACAGCTGCAGACGATCTTCCAGGCCGTTGAGCCCGCCATTGATCCGGCGGGTGATGGTGTTGAATTGCCCTTGATCCGCGAGCGCGTTCAACCCGTTCACGGACCAGAACCACGCTGCAGACTCTGCCGCCCATTGAGGCGTTTCCAGCAGCTCCGGTGTGCGCAGCAATCGCTCATCACCAAACAGCGCCAAGCTGCAGCGCAGGTAGTTATCGTGGCCGGTGATCTGGATCAGCCCACGGCCACGATAGCGTTGACCGTCACCGTCGGCTGCCGGGGTGTTCCCCAACTTCGCAGCCAGCGGGCCGGTGTCGTACTTGCTGAGGTACTGATCACCGCCCAGCTCGCGCACATATTGCAGTTGGCCGGACTCATGACCGATCTGGGCGAGAAAAGCTGCCTGACGCTTCGGCGTATCGATTTTTCGGTTGACCATGGCCGCGTTCAGGGCGGATACAAAAACGCCCGCTTGGCGGCGGGCGTTGGGCATGATGCGTTGGAGTTGCTGCTCGGTAATGGACATCGCTTTTTCCCAGGCAAAAAAAGACCGCTCGACGGCGGCGGGTGATGAAGCAGGTACGGCCAGTTACAGCTCCAGGACTTTGACCTCCTTGGACTTCTTCTTTTTCTTACCGGCCGCCTTGGCCTTACCCTTCTTCCCTGCGTTGCACTCCACGGTCGTGCTCCAGCCGGACTGGGTGAACACCTGCTCCACGGAGTCAACCAGGAACTCGCCATCCAAACCGTCCTTGAAGCCCTGCGCATTGATCTGCCGCTCAGCAAACAGATCCGTACGCCCGACCATCTCCAACCGAACTTCAGCGGTCGAGCGGTTGAACGCCGCGAGTCGAGCCTTGGCGGCCTGTTCAGCGGCGGATTTGTTCGGATGGATATGCCGGTCGGTATGAACGGGCGGCAACCCTCCAGGCGCGTCGTCGTTGTCCAGGGTCAGGTTGACCAGCTCTCCGGTTTTCTTGTCCTGGTACCTGGCCTTGACGGCTTTCTGCGTAGTGCGGTCGGTGAAGCGAAATTGCCAGCGGCTGACGTCACTGCGACGAATGGTGATCGCGGGCAGGCTCTTGCCACTGGCGGTCTGCCCGCTTTGGCGGGGCAGCACTAACAGCTTGCTGTCGGCGACCTTGGCCGTGCAGTCGTGATCCTTGGCAAGCCGGGTGATGAAGTTGAAGTCCGACTCGTTTAACTGATCCGCCCGAGGCACAACCGTGGCGACCGGGCATTCGGGCTTCCAGCCATTGCGTGCGGCGATGTCGCTAACGATCTTGGACAGCGGCACATTTTCCCAACTGCCACTGCGGGTGGTCTTGCCACTGCCGCGCATGTCGCTGGCCTTACCGCGAATGACCAGCGTGTCAGGCGGGCCGGAAACCTCGATGTCGTCGACCGTGTAGCGACCCAGGCGGGCCAGTGCTTTGCTGTCGTAGCCGAGGTAGACCTCGATCCCGGCGCCTTTCTTGGGGAGCGTGACAGCACCGTCACGGTCATCGATACGAAGCTCGAACTCGTCCGACTCCATGCCGGGCTTGTCGAGCGTACGCAGTAACAGCAGACGGTCGTTGATCAAGGCTGTGATGTCGTTGCCATCAGCGACAATTCGAAAGATTGGCTTCATGGTTGGCCCTCGAAATTCAGTCCCACAGCTGCACCTGTTCGACCGCCTTTTGTTCAATGTCAGGGAAGGTGATTAGCAGCCCGGTGCGCAACGGTTGCGGTTCATCCGCTAATAACCGATTTGCAGCCAGCACCGCCTCGACCGTGCCATTGAGGTGGCCGTAGTGCTGGTAGCACAGGGTGTCCAGCAGGTCGCCGTCAGACGTTCTGCATATCGTCGCCATAGCGTGTGAACTCCAAACTAAAGGTTTGCTTGCGCGGGATCCCGCCGGCCAGCAACGCGCCCTGCTCTTCCTCTACGCTACCCAAGCACCAGGTGCCGAGGACAACGCCGTACCCCGTGGTAAGGTTCAACGGCAACAGTTGCCCGCCGATGGAGCGCAGGGTGTCGAGCTGCTTGAGGCCTCCCTTGAACGAGGGGAAAATTGTACCCTTGAGACTGAGCTTATCCTCGCCGATACCCACGGCCTGCTGTGCTGGCCGACGACTGAGGCGCTCTTGTGAGGCCCAGCGGAATTGTGTTTGCCGGCGTAGTTCGTCGAAGGCCGCCGTGTCCAGGTTGAAGTAGAACGGCTGGGCATTGGCTTGCAGCGGCTGCAGAATCAACAGATGGGGAAACGGTTTGACCGCTTCCGCCATGGGCGTAGCGTTTG
Organism: Pseudomonas sp. NS1(2017); assembly: GCF_002269425.1. NCBI lineage: Bacteria > Pseudomonadati > Pseudomonadota > Gammaproteobacteria > Pseudomonadales > Pseudomonadaceae > Pseudomonas > Pseudomonas sp. NS1(2017). Next base: position 3,165,720 of record NZ_CP022960.1, on the reverse strand, counting down.
GCGCCAAAGCGCTGGTGGGCAAGATGCTCGCCAGGCGCGGGCTGACCTTGCCCGCGATCTGGTTGATCGCGGTGCTGGCCCGGGCGGCTTGTTCCTTCAATGTGCCCAACCGCTCATCAATCGTCGACATTGCACGGGTTGCTTTGCTGTAGTTCGACAAAACAGTGCCAACCTTGGATTGCGCTGCATTGATCCCACGCATCACCCGTTGCAGCTTTTCACCTACACCAGGTGGTACGCCTGGAATGCTGGACAGCTCATCAGCCGCCCCTGTGATTTCACCAATAGCACCATTCACCGGGCCGATCATATCGTCGATGCTATGGCGCCCCGCCTCCCCGGCTTGGACCAGGGATTTGAAGCCGGATTGCAGTTGCTCCATGTAAGCCATGACAACTCCTTAAACGTGAGGGGCATCGAACAGGTTGCGCCGCCCCTGCTCCCGGCTGAATTCCTCAAACATCTGACGCAGGTGCGGCATCATTTCCTGCGCGAGCTGTCGTGGATCCTTGACGTCGCCGTGCACGGTCACCGGCATGGTTGGGGAGAACGTCCACTGTTGATCAACCCGAGGGGGTTCCGGTTTTGCGGCGAGTCCAGCAGCCAACACGGCCGGCGCCGCAGCTGCTGGAGCAGCAGCCGCCAACGAGCGCGAGACATCACCCAATGCCGGCCCCGGTGATGCAGGTGCTTTGAGCATCAACGGGCCGGACGATAACGAAGGCGCCATCTGGGACAGACGCGGCATCGGCGCCGCGCCAGGTGGTGGCAGCCGCAACGGCGAAGGTTGATCCGGCAGTGCCAATCGCTCGGCCGGAGCATCCGGCCCACCGAAGGCAGCCTTGCCAACGGCCCCGCCCAACTCGCCGCCGCCCCAGCTGCCGAGGAATCCGCCGATCAATCCGCCAACCACGGTGCCGATCACCGGCACCACCGAACCAATCGCAGCACCCGCTGCCGCTCCGGCCAGCGTGCCCGCCAAGGTGCCAGCTGCGTTACCGTAGCCCTCGGCCTTTTCGTCGCGTGTCTCAGCGTTCTGATAGGTATCGGCAGCGATCAACCCGGCCTCGATCAGCGCTAAGGGCGCACCGACCTTCGCAAATCCAAGCCCCTTGCTCATCATGGCCTTCGGTGCAAACCGACTGGCAGCGGCGCCGACAGGCGAGGCTGGTGCCGTATTGGGTATCGGACCGCGAGCGGGCTTACGCCGATTACGCTTGCGTTTACCATCTCCGCCATCAATGCCCCCACCACCACCTCCTGGATTGGTGACGAACACTCGCTGGATCACGTTTGGGTTGCCCATCAACGATCCGCGAGCAACGTTCATCAGGCCCTTGCCGATCTTAATTGCGTTGATCGCGGCGCCCAGGCTGACAACGCCTGCTGCCAACACCGTCGCCCCACTGATCACCGTCGGAAACTTCCCTGACAGTTCTCCAAGGCCATACGCCAGTTTCGCCAACCCATCAGCCGCTATATCCGTCAGCGGCCGCAACGCATCACCGATACGCGTCATCGACGACTCAATGCCGGCAGTTGCGGTCGCCCACTTCCTGTTGGACGTCTCACGCGCTTTCGCCGCATCCGACTCGATCTTGGCCTTACCATCCGTTTTCTTGATGGTCGACATATCCGCCTTGATCTTGTCGCCGTATTTGATCTGCGCGAGCAGGCCCGCACTGGCGCTCTGATCGCTGACGATGGTCGCTAGACCAGCCGCTTCGGTGAGGGCGATCATGGCCTGCGCTTCCTCCTGGCTACCATCGGCCGAGCTTTTGATTTTCTCCTTGAGGGCCTCGATTTTCTTCGCCTTGGCCGGATCCTGTTTTTTGATCAACTGCTCACTGAGCATGATGAACGCATCGACAGGATTTGCCGCCTTGCCACTTTTTGTCGCCGCGATAATCGAGCCGGCCAGGTCGTAACCTTCCTTGGCAAACCGTTCCTGGCTGGTACTGCTGATCACAGCGTTGAGCAAGTTGTCCATGTTAGTGGCTGCAGCCGCCGCATCCTGGGTTTGCGAATACTGCGACTGCAAGCTGGCACCGAGAAAGCGCACGGCCTCGGGACCTTCCATGCCTAGGCGTCTGATGTTGCCGAGCATGGCTGGCAGATACCGCGCCATATCTTTGGGACCGAACGCACCGATGTCACCGGCCGCCGCGACCTGGCCCAGCATGGCGCCCATATCTGCCTGCTTAACGCCGGCCTCTTTGAAAGAGTTGATCAGGGTCGCGATGGTGGCAGGCTCCATACCCTGACCGTCGATGAGATCGGCGATCTCCCCGGCGTAGCTGGTGGATTCCTTCCACTCAACGCCCTTTTCGATCAATGCACCAACAGCACCAGCGAGCAGTTTCTGGCTCATGCCCTTGTCTGCTGCGACCTTACTGATCGCCTCAGTCATCTCGGCCTCATCACCAGTACCGGCGGTATGAGCCCACAGCGACATCTGACGCATTTGCGCTTGATAATCGCCGGACACTTTCGTAGGGATCGCCAACGACGCCGTAAGCGCCGCCGCTTTGCCGAGGGAGTTCTTCATCCCCTCCTTGCCCTGCTGAATCTGCGTATGGCCCAGCGCCTTGAGTTCAGCGCCCCGCGCGACCTGGCCGAGGGCTTGGTATTCCTTGCGCAGTTTGCCGACCTCAATGCCCTGCTCTTTCAGGGTTTTGAGGTTGCCCTCCAGTTTTCGCAGCAGACCATCGGCCGACGCCGCACCGGTGTCGTGGGCTTTTTTCCATTCGTCCCGAAGGCGAATGGTGTCGCCGATAGTGCTCTGCAGCACGCGAGCCTTGGTGCCGGTTTCACCGAGTTTTTTGATACGGCCTTCAACGTCCTTGAAGGCGGCGCCGACCGTGGAGCTGACGACGCCGCCGATGACCAGGCCGAGCGCCAGGTTGTTTGCCATGAGAACTCTCCGGGCAGGGATGCGGGGCTCAGTCCATGAGCCACCAGATCATCGTGGAAAAAGGCATGGTCTCGATTTCATTGGCGGCAAATGAATACTGCGTCGCCAAGCGCTTCGCGACCTGCTTCTGCAGTTCGGCGTTAAACCCCGTCGTCCTGCACCAGGCGAAAGTAGGCGGCCTGCAGCCGCTGGTAATCCGTCAGCTTTAGCCCCTCCAGATCCTTGGTGTCGGATTCAGACAGGTTGGCCAGGAGGATCGTATCGCGCTGATCGTCGTCGCCATTGGACGCCGAGGTCGCGGCACGCACGTCGCGCACAGTGGGTGCACGCAACATCAGGCGGTCGAGCTTTATATCTTTGAAGTCATACGGTCTGGAGAGCGTGACGACCGCACCGTCAGGGCCAACCACCAACCAGGTCGGCAGTTCGCCTTCCTTGTCGGGCAGCCCGGCGTCCAGCAGCAACTGCGAATAGGCCGTCTGCACCCGCGCATAGTCCGTCAGCTTGAGCCCATCAATATCCTTGGTACCGGCGTCAGTAAGTGAGGCGAACAAGGTCACCTCACACAACACGGCGTCATCGCCACCGATTGCGTCAGAGGCGCGGACCTCACGCAACGTAGGAGCGCGCAGGGTCAACTGGTCGACCTTGAGGCCGTTGACGTCACTCGGACGCGTCAGGGTGATCGTCGCACTGTCCGAGCCGAAGGTTAGCCAGGACGGAATAAATTTCAGCTTTTTCACTTTCATTAGAGACGCTTCCGTTACAGGCCGAGGTCGCGGCGGACGCTGGCAAGTTGATCCACACCGTTGATAACCCGGACGCAGTTAACCGGATCGATTTCGTACATCAGGCGGCCGGCGACTTCGAGCTTGTAATAGCTGACAGCCACGGAGTACTTGAACTCCCCCGCCTCGCCTGCTTTCCAGTCACCCGGATCAATCTCTTTGAGCATGCCGCGCAGGGTGGCGACCACTCCCGTGGTCGCGCCTTTCTGGCCTTTGAAGGAACCCCGGAACACCGCGTTGAACGCAGTCTGATCGGCCAGGCCGTAAAACTTCATGATCTCGGGGCGCGCTCCTTTGCCAGCAAAACTGGACTCCAGTTTTTCCATACCCTGATCCATCTCGACCGGGGCATCCATGCCACCAGCTCGATGCTCTTCGGTTTTCAAGGTGAGCTTGGGGAGCGTCAGGCTGGTGATCTCCCCGTTGAAGCTGAGGCCATCGATATGGGCGTTCATGTTGTAGAGCGTTTGCGGAACCATCGGCGGCTCTCCTTTATGCGTTGGTGTCGAGGACTTCGGTCAGCCACTGGTTGGTGACCTCGACCCGGAAGTTAGGGTTTTCTGCCGGCGGCACGTCGGTGAAGCGGATGTTCCAGTAAACCTTGCCCTGCTCCAGCTGGCTGGCCGTGTTCAACTCCGGGTCGGCGAACACCTCGAAGTTGATCACCGCCCCCTGATTTTTCAGGTCGCGCATAAATGCCTGCAGGCCGTTCGTGACGTCGCTGACGTAGGTCTTGGTAATCGAGCGGTCCACCGCCCATTTATGGCCGTAAAGGATCGCGTCCATAACGATGTCCATGGTCCGCACGCGAGTGACAAACGCCCACTTCGGATCGCTGGAGCAGGTGCGGTTGCCCCACAGGCGGAACCCGTCATCACGGATAATGGTGGTGATCTGCGCGTTGTTGAGCAGGTTGGCCCGGCAGGTTTCGTCGCCGTCCAGGAACTCGATGGGCCGGCCGGTACCGGTGATGCCGACAAACTCTTTGTTCGACGGCGAGGCCCAGAAGCCGTATTCCGAATCGGTCCAGGCGAAGAGCCCGGCGACCCAGGCAGAACCTGGTGCATCGACGGTGGCACTGAGCGCGGTGTCCCAGTACTGCACGCCGGGGTCGACCAGGAACACGCGCTTGCTGCCGAAGTTTTCGCGGTACGCCATCGCGGCTTCGTCGGTGGTGTTGGGGCCATCGATGATTGCCAGCGCGCGCAGCTTGTCGCTTAGGGCCACCAACGCCGTGGCAACGGGCAAGGTCGCAGTGTGCTTGGGTGCGGCCAGCAAGCGAGGCTGTGCGTTAAAGCGGCTCTTGCCATCCAGCAGCGCCTGCATGCCGGTACGGGTGCCGTTCGCCAGGACGCCGCCAATGATGGCCGAGGTCTGCGCGGCGGCGTCTGCCACCTTCGCCACGCCACAGGCAACGATGACCGCTTTGGAGCGAACGTAAATGGCCTGCACCGCCTTGGTGATTGCCGCGTCTGCGCCCCAGGCCGCAATGGCTTCGCTTTCGCGGGTAATCAGCACCAGTTGATTGGGCAAGGCACTGGCAGCAGGGCCTGGGGTGAAGGTGTCGCAGAGACCAATGATCGACGACGACGGCACAGCGATAGGTCGCGTGCCGGTATCGACGTTGGTCACGGTGACGCCGTGAAAAAAACCACCTGCATTACTCATGGTTGAACTCCAGAAACGAGAAAGCCCCGCATAAGCGAGGCCGTGGGTTGGCTGTGGTACACGTAACGGAAAAGAAAACGCCCCTTCAGTACGGGGCGTTATTGGATCAACTCAGCCAGCCACGCCGGCTGTACCGGCCTGAACTCAATTGCCGGGAAGTGCTCTGACTCAGGCCAGTCGCGCAGATCCTGCCGGTAGCCCTGCAATTGCTTGTACTGCTCGGCGGTAAGTGTCGTAGGCCGCTCGGCCTCCACCTCATCACGGTGCCGCGAGATCAACGGATCTGTGAGCAGCAACACACGGTCGCGAATTGCTCGCTCGCGGTTTTTCAGATCTTCCAGCGTAGGGCCTGGCGAGGGGATAGTTGTTGGTCGCCCATTCTCGCCAGGCGCAAGCACCGAGCCACCCAGCGAAAGCACTCGGTAAATCTCGTCGTGCTCGTCCTGCGTGACGTCGACAAGCTCGGACGCTGGTGGAAGCAAGCACGTAGGGTTAGGTACGGCAATGAGCGGAGGTGAAGCTCCCTCATCTGGAACCATAATCATTGGATGCAATGCGTCAGGATCAGGAATCAAGATCGTTTTAGATTCCGCTTGAACAACCGTTTCCTCACCCCCACCATCAAGTTCAACCCAGGCCGGATTGGGTACTGAAATACTTGGGCGACTCCACTCCGGGTCAGGAACAGCCACGGTAGGCCGCACCCACTCGGGATCAGCCATCTGAATAGTCCGAGTACCGTGGAATACCTCATTGAAGAACGTATTATCTTTTTCGCTATAGAAAATCTTCATTTATTAAAGCCCCCTGGCCTCTACCATTAAAACGAGTCCTGTTTGCACTACAGAGGCCCACTCTTCAACTCTCACAGTACACCCAGTTGCTGTAATTGCAGACACAGAAACACCCAGCGCAGCCGCAGCATTAGCCGCAAGCTTTAGACTTGGCCTTACATTTAAACATTGGCTAGGAAACTGAAACGGCCATGTAACTGGAACTAAAGTAGTTCCGGGAGTATCACCAACAACAACCTCAGCCCATTGAATAATCTCGCCGGTATCGGCGTTCTTACTCCAGCCGTTAGCAGCGAGCAGGGCCGTATCCTTGGGCTTTAACGGCTGGAGCATTACAAGCTCACCGGTTGTATCTTTTCGCATGTAAGGCTGGTTTTTATCACCGCTCGCCAACCCCAATGCTGTTATCGAGTCGCGGAGCGGGTACTGCGATGTCCAAGCTTTCACGAACTCTGTATTAGCAATTCGCTTGCTATTATCGCCTCCGTCCAGAGTTGGAACAGTAGCCACCCCCGATACAGCCAACGAGGGAACAGTTAACAGGCCCTCATAGGAGTAAGTCATTGTAGGGCCGGTAATGCTATTTTCGGCGTTAATCGTTCTCCAAGAAAAACCACCAGTTCCAGTGCTCTTATTGCAAACAAAGTTGAAACACTTAGTAAACTGTCCATCTGTGCCGTAAGACAGAAACCCACCAGGGACGTTTATCGGCAAACTAGCCTGATCAATTCGCAAGCTATAAAAACTAGGCGAATATGCTCCACCACTTACTGGCATTTTACTTGCCGGATCAAAGTTCCCCGAATGCCAAAGCGTACGATAGGCAGCAGGCCCGCCAGCCCCGGTATACCTGATCCGAAAGTCTTCAGCAGTAACGCTAGATACAATATCGAGGGCGTATGCTCCTACCGCACCAGGGTATTTAATATGCATGCCTACTGCATAAGTCATACCCGCCGGAATATCCGTAGAGTTACCTTCCGCAGCCGCAAAAAACTGAGTGGTAGGAAGATTTGAGATCGCACCCGCGACCATCGGGGCGCTGGTCATCAACCCGCCGGCTCCGATTGGCATCGCATCCGTAATACCAGCGCCCGCAAGCGTAGTGGGGTTCGTGCCAGCAATAACGCGACCGAGCTTGTCCACGGTCAAACTACGGTAGGTGCCAGCGACAATACCCGTGCGCCCCGCAACCATTTCAAAGGCCAGGGGAGTTGCACCCAGCACAATCGGCGCATCCGTCACGAGCTGCCAAACGGTGTCGCCGTTGGCCGTGCCCTTCTCGACACTGACAAATAGACCCGGTGTTACTTCCACGCTGGCATCTGCATCTTGGGCGCGTTTCCAGGGACCGCTAGCCGGTACGACATAGATACCGTTGTCTTTCGCCTGGGCCTGGTCTTTCACCAGTACACGGGCATCTGCAGCAAGCAACACACCGTCGATGGTTTGAATACCGTTCAGGGCGATATTCGCCGTGGTGGCGACCAGTACCGAGTGTTTAAAGTCCTGCTTGTTGATGGCCTCCGTAATCGCCAGGTCAACATATTCACGAGTCGCCAGCACAATCGCAGGATCGATCTTCAGCACAATGTTGCTGATGCTGGAAACAATGAAGTTCATCCGCACGATCTGCGTACGACCTGAACCCTGATCCAAAACTGATTTATAGCTTGGTGCACAGTTCGCAACAGCGACTAGGTCTCCGTCCGAATCATATAAGCCGATCTCCCTAACCCACCAACCACCGACATCTGCAGGAATCACCTGCTCTGCGATGATCACCGCAGCATTCGCCGGGTCGACGCGCAGTTGATTCAGCGGCGCACGTCGGCGCTCGTTGATCAACTTGGTCTGTGCTGCGTTGGGCATCGGGTCGGTGTCGTTGGCGTCTCCTACTCCAAGTTCGGTGAGGTTCCAGGGAATCCCCAAAGCGTTGGCGTTTGCCAGCTTGGCGGCCCCCACATTGGTGAGGATCGCCATAAATTGCGAGTTGCGATCAATCATGGGTAAACATCCAGAGTGTCTATGCTGTGTTCGCGCCCGACCATGCCGATGTAGCCAGTGACTTCGATGTCACGCTGCACGGGTGGGTAGACGTCGATTACGTCGCCTTCGTAGAGGGCGACACCAATGTGTATGGCGCCTTGGGTTTCCAAGCTGATCGCCAGGCCGGTCAAATGCCTGCTGACGGGCTTGGCGTCATCGATAAGGCGCTCAAGCTCCAGGTACATTTCTTCGGTGATGCCGGTATCCAGTACACCGACCTTCAGCGCGAACGTACCGGGGATGCCCATAGGCGTCGTCTGCCACCACTCCAGCACCTCGATCAGGTAACCCAACGGCTCGACCACCCGCCGCAGGGCGCCGATGGTGCCCTTGTGGGCATGCACGTAGAACGCGGAGCGAATGGCGGAACGCTTGACGGCTTCGGACCATTTGTTGTCCCAGCGGTCGACCGACCAGGTCCAAGCCAGCCACGGCAGCAGATGCGCCGGGCAGGTGTCCGGGTTGTACAGGGTGCGCAGTGGGATCACGGTTTTCTCAGCCAGCGCGGCCTCGATGGCGCGCTCCAACTGAGTGCTATTCAGGGGGAGCAGACTGGTCATGTCGTGCCCCCAAGAACAACACTGAAACCGGTGCAATAGGCCGCTTGGTACTTGTTCGGCTTTATGTCTTTCCAGTTTTTCAGCTCGACCCTTCCGACGCCGTTGATGTGCAACTGGGCGTCGACGCCAGATTGAGCAACCTCAAGCGCCAAGCGCTTACGCGGGTTGATCCAGGCCGCGAGGCGCTTGATCGCCTCGGCCAAGATGGCGTCGTTTTCCGGGCCGGCGCCTTGCATGTGCAACACGGCATCAATCCGGTAATTCAGGATCTCGGCGCTCTGCACGATGAGGCGGTCGCCAACCGGGCGGATGTCATCGTCGCTGAGTTTGTTGTACACCGCGTCTAGCAGAGCCTGATCGGCCTGGCCGCTGCCGGTCAGGCTCAGCACGGTCACCACTACGACGGCCGGTGATGGGCTTTCAGCCGTGGCATCGGCCACCAGCCCCGAGGCGTTGCGCGCGTGGAAGATGTAGCTGTTGCGCGGCCCGGCGGTAGTCAGCCCTTCGTAGACCAACTGGATGCGTTCGCGCAGGGCATCGTCCGATTCTTTGACCTCTTCGACCGGCGGCACTGTCAGCAGATTCGCCGGCTGAATGATCAGTCGCTGGAGCTTCACGTTGGCCGCGAGCTGATCAAGATCCTCCTTTTGCGCATACGCCAGCATCAGCGCCTTGGCTGCATCGTTGACACGTGCGCGATTCTGCATCTTGCCGTACGCACCTAACTCCACCAGCTTGACCACCGGGTCGCTTTCCAGCGCGGCGGACCAGTTATCGCCCATGTACTCGCGAAAAGATGACATCCCTTCCTGGTACAGCTCCTCATAGTCCAGATCCTCCAGCGCCTGCGGCGCCGGCAACGCCGATAAATCCACCGTACTCATGCCGACACCTCCAGCAGCAGGCGTTCGCCCTGATATTCACCCGTTAACTTGAAGTCGATGCGACCGCCAACGATGGCAACGACTTGTACCTGCTCCAGTTTTAGCCGCGGCTCCCAGCGACCCAGGGAGCGAGCCACCTCGGCCTGCACCGCGCTCTTCCAACCAGCGTTAACCGGAAGGTCGACAAAGCGCCGGATCAGGCTGCCGTACTCAGGTCGCATCCGGCGACTGCCCACGGGCGTGCCGAGGATGTCGCCAATGGACTGTCGGAGATGGTCGAGACCGGACAACGGTTTGCCGGTGTGGCGATCCATTCCGATCATCGGGATTACTCCTGCAGAAGTTCCGGGTGGGCCTGGAGGAAGTCGAACTGTTCATCAGTGCTGGCCGTCACGCGCGCCTTGCTCACCGCCAAGGTGCTGCCATCAGGAAGGACCAGGGTGCGCGAGGTGAAGAGCGTGTCGCGGAAAACGCGCCCAAGCCCAACTTCGTCCTGGCTGTCGAGTTTGTTCTTGCTCATCAACGGATGCTCCTAAAACGAAAAACCCGCTCAAGGCGGGTAGTGATCAGTGTTTGTGGTTCGGCGTGTTGCCGCCGACATCGATGACCTTGCCGGCACTGTTGATGTCGCCGGTCGTATTGAGTGTGCTGTTGATCTGGGTAGCACCGTCGATGGTGACCAGGCCCACCAGGTTGATCTCGCCCGACACCAATCGAGTGCTATCCGGCGTCATCTCCAGCACAGACCCTCCGACCTTGACCATGACGGTGCCCGCCGGCAGATCAATGGTGTAGCTGTTGGCTTCCCAGTCGTAGACCAGGGAGCCGCCATCGTCGAACCGCCAAACCTCGACATGATCGCGGTTGTCCGGCTGGGCGCCAGCATTGCCGTACAAACCTGGGATGAACGTACCCATGGCCGGCTCGCCGCTGGGACTGATCAACGCGCCCTGCTCTCCCACGCTCGGCACCCGCCAGTGACGCGCCTTGCCAGCCGCCTGGCTGTGCCAGCGTAGCCAGGCGCTGGTCCAGTCGCCCGACTTCACACGCACCATAGCGGTGGACAGATCCACCCCCACCACGACGCAGGGCATCACCGTCGAGGCGATCATCCGGTCATGCTGGGCACTGGCGTAGCTCATTGCAGATCCTCCGGGTTAATCGGCCCGACGCCCGGCCCCAGGTCAATGACCAAAGACCCCGGCGGCTCATCCGGCCACGGCCATTCCTCGGCGCCCAAGTAAACCGTCTGGTCCCACTCCACCAGCCAGACGAAGTAGCCGTCCAGCTCAGGCTTGGTCCAATCCTGGGTGGATCGCACGAACTGTGCGCAGTCGACCTCCAAGCCCCAGCTCTGGCCCCGTAGAAGCACCGCCAGCTGGGAGGCCAACTGCACAGCCTGACGTTGCGGATCCACGCTGATCGAATCGACGATGATCCGCGCCTCGAACTTACAGGTCAGCGAAGTTTCACCAGTGCCAATGTCCGGCGCCGGTTCCATCTCGGCCATTTCCAGCAGCACCACCGGCGTCGGAATGCTGGTGTCTGCTGATAGATCCGGCCAGAACGATGCGCCCTGAACTCCAGGCAAATGCTCTTGCAGGTGCTGCTCGATGGCCTCATAGAGATTGTCGAGGCTGAAAGGCTGGTCAGACACGGGCGATCCCCTTGAGGTACTTCTGCAGTTCAAAGTTGAGTTCTTGCTTGAGGATCTCCAGCAAGCGTTCGTCAGCGCGTTTCACCCAGCTGTCGAAGTGCGGTCGCACCTGGTCCAGCGAGACCTTGGCTTTCGCCAGCGGGAAGCGGTTGTCGCTCTCTGCGATGAAACCCGAGCTGCGCCGCCCCTGCGTGCTGCCGGGGTAGTCCGTGGCGTTGAAGTGCTTGCTCGACGTGCGGATCCAGATGTCGGGGCTGTTGCCATACACCTGCTTGAAGAACGCGCCCTGGTAACGCCGCCCCGCCACCGACACACCGGCGCGGGATTGCCGAGATCGACCGATGCGGCTGGCCTCGATGGCGTTGACCCCAAACCACAACTTGCCACGCATCGCGCCGCCGCTGACCGGGTAAGCTCGAAGGCGTTGCCGGACGGCGCCGATGGCGATTCGCTCCTGCTTGCCCACGGCTCGCGCAATGTAGGTGCGCAGCCAACCCAACGTCTTGTTGATCGCACGACGCTGAGCCGCTGCAGCGGCCTTGGGCACCAACTGCCCGAAATCGCGCAGGGCCTGGGAATGCACCGCCGACGGCAGGATGTTGATCATCCCGCTGTCACGGTTCTGCTGCGCGTAACTGCCGACGCTCATGGACGCTTCCTCAGTATCAGGGCCACCAGGCCATCGCCGCCGGGCTCTAGTTGCAGCAGGTCGTAGTCGCCGCCGCCATCCAGAGTCGGCAAGTCGATGGTGACCCGCAGGCCCTTGCTCAGACCGTCCGAATCTTTCACGCGGATCTCAAATCGAGGCTCGCGCATTCCGGTGTGGACCTTGCCGAACTGCGGTGCTTTCCATGGTGCCGCGAACATACCCAGTACCGGCTCGGCGCGGCCTTCGATCTGGGCGCTGTCGCCCAGGGTCTCGAATACCACGTCGTCGATGTCGTCGATCAGATCGCGGAAGGCCACGGTCACATTTCCAGCAGGATCTGCGCCAAGGGCCGCGTGCACATGTGCAGCGGGTTGGACTGAGCTTCACCGGCCATGCCTTTGTTGAAAGGCAGTGGCTCGATCTTGCTGTAATACGGAACACCTTCGGTGTTGACCGTTTCCATGTAGTCGGCCGGTGCGAATACCGAGATGTACAAGTCCGGTACGCCTTCGGGGATCAGCAGCGCCTTGTCATCGTGCACAAACGTCATTCCGGCGATTTTGCCGCGATAACGCTCCCAGGTGATGCCACCGTAATCGAAACTTTCACGAGCATCACCTCGCAAAGCAGCTGCTTGTTGGGTGTTGAGGTAAGTTTTTTTCACCTCCTCAATTTCCAAAAGCGCATTCCAAAAATTCTTACCGCAGAAAGCACGAGAGCCGCTTCGGGTCACGCTGCCCAATGCGTCCTCTTGCATATCCAATGCCTCACCACACTGCACGCGAAACGACTTCGTCTCACCGGCCAAGCCCATCGACAACGACTTTCGCTTAACGCCAAAACGGTCATACAAATCGAGCAGCACCGTCTTGCCGTCGGCATCGTAGATTTTGCCGTTGAGCGCACCGAGGCGCTGGAACTCGTGAGTAACATCCAACTGTCGGCGAGCCTTGGCCAGGCGCTTGTTGACCACATCCTGCACCGACTGAAGCTCGGAACGCGTGCCGAAGGCACGAATGCCCTGGATCTCATCAGCCTTGATAGTGAAGCGTTGTGGCAGGTGTACGGTATTGAAAGGAATCAGCGTGCGCTTGGTACCACCGACCACCAGACCGGACGTACCCCGTTCACCCGCCGGCACCAATGCCAAGGTGTCACCGTCCTTTTCGATCTGTACCGTAAGGGTGGTAATACCCTCCTCCTGGAACAAACCCAGGCTGCCGATACGTCCAGGCACGTACTCCTGTTCGTTGATTGCGGCGGTCAGCGAAGATACCGAGAACGCATCGTCATTGAAGATTTGAATGTCAGCCATAAAACATGTCTCCAGAAAACAAAAAACCCGCACAATGCGGGTTGAAGGGGTTAAACCAGTCGCCTTAGCGGACGATCACGTCTCGAGCGTTCAGCGCTTTCTCGGCGGCGGGGTCCAGGCCGGTCAAATGTGCTTCGCTGACCTCCGCCAGACGCACCACCGCACGTCCTCGGCGCACCACGTCCGACATGCTCAATGGGCCGAAGAGGATCGCCTGGGCGTTCTCGCTCCCGTCTTCAGCTGTGGGGTTGTATGGCGCGAATTCACCAGTAGCGGTGACCAAACCAAGAATCTGGCCAGGTTCTAACGCAGGGCCGGCAGCGACGTTGATCGCTTCGCGGGAAATGGTGCCAGCGCCTTCGGACAGCAGGAACTCACCTGCGTGCATCGATTCAGTTTTCATGCTCTTGCTCCTTTCGAGTTACCGTTTTGTGCCGCCTGACGGGTTGCCCAGATTGAGTGAGTGTCGACCTGTTTGGCCTTGATCGTTGGGGCTGGATCATCGTCCAGCGGCAGGCTGTTGTTGATTTCAAAGCCGCCGCCACTGCCGACCAGCTTGTCGAAGAGCCGCGCACGAACTGCAGCTTCATCCAGGCCCGCCGTGATGAATTCGCCGGTCAGCTCTGGCAGGCGTGCCGCGACACAGAGCCCGTGCAAGGCTTTTGCATTGGTCAGTGCTGCCTGGATCACCGCTTCGCTTTCCAGCTTCGTCGCAGCGAGTATCGGGTCCACCAGGTTGCTGATGCCGGCCGCTGCACATCCGTGCGTGACCATCAGCGCCAACTTGGCAGCATTCAGCACGGGGGCAGGACCTGGCTCAGGCGGTTCTACTTCAGGCTCCTCATCCAGTTGGGCGAGCAGCTCGGGCGGGGCATTCTGGAAGCGCTGCAACACACTGCCCTGTCCGAGACAGGCGCTGACCTTAAGACCGTCGCCGACTTCATCGGCCAGGCCAAGAGCCACCGCTTCGTTGGCGGTGAGCCAGGTTTCAGCATTGACCATGCGCCGCAGCTCAGCTTCGTCGATATCCGGCGCCTTAGCCTTGTAGGCCGCGATAATCGCTTCCAAGGTCTGATCCAGGACATCGGCGACGCGACGAAAGTCTTCGGCATCGCCACCGGTGAAGGTGTAGGGGTTGTGAATCATCAGCATGGCATTGGCGGCAATAACCACCCGATGCGCGCCGCACACCGCAACACTGGCCGCGCTGGCCGCCAGGGCATCAATGCGGCCAGTACAGCGCTCACCCAGGCGCGAGAGCGCGTTGTGGATCGCCAGACCATCGAACAGATCACCGCCGATGCTGTTGAACGCAACAATCACTGGCGACACGCCGTCATCCATGGCGCGCAGATCCTGCACGAACTGATTGGCGGTGACGCCCCAGGCGCCGATCTCGCCGTACACGAAGATCTCGATGTTGCGCTGCTCGGCTTCGCCGCTGGCCTGGAGGGCGTACCAGCTTTTATCCGCGACCTTCACCTGCTTGCCCGCCTTGTCATAAACACGCGGTTTCGTTTTTTTGCTCATGGTTGTTCCTTGTCATCGATCGTCTCGATGGCTTCAAGAGTCGTGTAGTTGAGGCCGAGACCCGCGGCCCTGGCGAGATCAGCAGCGTTTTCCGTGTCGACCGTTTCCGCGTCGTACCCAGTGCGGAGCACCATCTCGCTGCGAGAGGCAAAGCCAGCTCGCACCTCCATCTGGCGGGCCTGCACGTCCTGAACCGGCTGGATATAGGCCCAGCCCTGCGGCACCCAGCGCGTGCGTAGGTATTCGCGCCGACGTTGCGCGTAATCCTCCAACACCAGGGCACCGGACAGCACCGCCATGTCCATCCATGCGGCCCGTACTGGGCGACACAACTGATGCACATACACGCCGAATTGCAGCTGCTCCAATCGACGCCGGAACTCGTTGAGCACCACACGCAACGCCCGGTCGTTAACCTCCCGCATGTCGCCGGTCAGGATCTCGTAGGGCGTCCCCGAACCCGCCGCAGCAGCCATCAGTTGCTGCCGCATAAAGTCCGGGTAGTTGTTGCCGGCGTCCGGTGGCTTGGAGAACTCCACCTCTTCACCTGGTCCCAGCTCCTGCATGGTGCCGGGCTCCAGGGCGACCATCGGCGTGAAGCCGTCGCGGTCGGTGGTCAGGAGTTGCCCAGTGACAGGGTCACGCGGTTGTTGCCCCATCTCCGATGATGGCCGTTTGATGAAACCGGCAAACAGGTTCGCCACTTCCTGCCTGAACAGCACCGCGTCATCGTAGTTGTCCAGGCTGCGCAAGCGCTTCAATACCGGCGCCAAACGCGGCACGCCACGTAGTTGACCAGGCTCCATCGGTTCGAAGATGTGCAGTACCTGTGTTGCCGGTACGCGCACCAACTGGTTATAGCCAGCGTTCAACGACGACGAGTCGCGGGGATGCGACAGGTACATGTAATACGCCACACGCTTGCCCGCCGGGTTGAACTCGATCCCGGCGCGGATCACATTGCCGTTTTTGGCCGTCTCGAACTTGTCGTGCGGGACGAATTCAGGGGCCAGCGCCTGCAGCTGCAGTGGCACTGCCAAACCTTCGCTCGGGCTGCGGGGTCGCAATCGCACAAAGCATTCACCGGCCGTTTCAACGGTGCGAGCCACCAGAGCCTGCATGCCGTAGAAGTCGGTCAGCTCATCGGCATCCGCCTCGGACGCCCAGTCATCCCAAAGCTGCTGCTTGAGCTTACGCAGCTCGGCGTCGTCCGTGGTCGGCCTGGGCGTGATGCCGGTGCCGATCAGGTTGCTGACGCGTTTGTCGATGACGTTGAACGCGTAAGGGTCATTGCGCACCGCCGCCCGAGAACGCGCACGTAGGTTGCGCAGGGCCGGGGTGTTGATGCTGTTGATGCCGTTGTCGGAGGCTTCCCAACTGGCCGAACGTCGGCCCTCACCGGCGCCTTCGTAACTGGCCTTGATGTTCGACGGCAGCAAGAATCCGTTACGGGTCAGCGTCGGATAATGTCGGGCCATTAGATTCCCTTGCCTCCGTGGGTAAGCCGGATCACGCGAGAGCGCGGCCCGGCGGCTTGGCTCAGCGACGTACGAATCTCATCACGGGCTTTGAGCAGTTCGTCGATAGAGCGGTACTCCACCGTGCGGTCGCTGTAGCGCACGGTCTTTTCACCGCGTGCAATGGCGCGCTCGATAGCTTCGAGGTGCTTCGGGGTAAACGACATATCAGCGTCTCTTCAGGTAACCGCTGGTGGAGCTGCGGCGTTGTGGGGGTGCAGCGGGTCGCGGTTGGGCGACGGGTTGCGGTGCATGCTTCGGTGTCTCAGGAGCCTGCTCGGCGACCGTGACACGTTCGGCTTCGACCACCTTTTCATCGAACAAACCGGCCTGGGCCAGCGAGTTCCGCACCCGCTCCCAGTCGTGCTCCTGGTAACGGTTGATGCCGAGGTAATGCGCCATCGCCAGGTTGTACACCATCAGATCGAGCGCTTCGTTGCGCTCGGCCTTGCCTTTGATCCACTCGATACGCTTGTGGCCCCGCACGTACTTGGCAACCTTGCGCTCGGCCACGCACTGGGCGAAGAACTCGTCCGGCAAGTCGTTGGCAAAGTGCAGCGCGCCTGGCCCGGATTCGAACGGGTAGCGGTTGTAGATCCAGTCCTTTGCCGTGTCGGTGCCGACAAACCACAGCTCTGCGCCGCCCCGCTCGGTCTGGCCCTTCCAGGTCACATCAACCATAGAAGGCCGCTGAGCGATCACCGGCTTGCCGGGCTTGCTCGCGCCCTTAATGGCGAAGATGTTGCGCCAGCGCCGTACGCGGCAGAACTGATACACCTCATCCGTGTGATGACCACCGGAGTCGACAGCAACAGCAAGAATTCCCAGGCCAACGCCGCAAGGGTGTCGATAGCGCTCCTTGAGCAGCTCGTCGAGGACCGCCCAGGTACGCTCATCTGATGGGTCACCGGCGATTACTCGGTGATCGATGACCCAGCGCTCCATGCCGACACCCCAGCCCATTGCCATGAACTCCAGGCGATCGGCCTGCACGTCGACAGAGCCAGTGATCATCATCACAGCAGCAGGTACCGCACCGAGGGAGAAACCCTCCCTACGAGCCCGCTCGATCAGGACCGATGCCTTCGTCTGCTCTTGTGCGCTGTCCCAGACCTTTGCCAGACGAGTGTTGTAGAACACCTGCATGGGTTCAAGGTCACCCTTAGCCTGAGCCTTTTTGGCCTTTTCGAACTGCTTAGCCAGCGACCGCCAATCCATCCACCCCGGCGGCGAATACAGCGCATTGAGGTGGAACCCCACAGTCTCACCATCGCCTTGGGTGTGGGAGCGCCATTCACCCTTGGCTAACATCTGTCCCTTGAAGTGCTCTTCGATCAACACATCGCAATCCAAACCGGACGCAGCGCATTTGTAATGCACCACGCTAAAGTCGGCTGAGTAGAGAAGGTTTTCCCATTCAAGCACCTGCATGTGGCCACAGTGGGGGCATGGCACGTAGTAATAACGCTGGTCGCTGGATTCAAACAGATCGGCAATGCGTGACGCGCCCTTGATCGTCGGCGAGCTCGAAAAATAGAACTTTGCGTTCCGGCCAAAAGTACTACCCCGCGTTTCCGCCAGCTCGATAGGGTCGCCCTCATCTCCAACGTCAACCTCCCATCGGTCGACCTCATCGCCGTAGATGTAGCGCGCCGACAACTCGGCCAAGTTGGCCGCAGAGCCCGCAGTAGTGACATACAGCGAGCCGCCCTCGAACTCCTTGGTGTCCATGGTATTGCGCGAGTCCCGCGAGCGACTTGCTGCAACGCGCTCACGCAATACCGGAGTGGCCTTGATGGTCTTGCCGATCCGAGACGACACCCGCTTGGCAAGCCCCAAGCTGGGTAGCAGTGTGAGAATGTTGGACGGTGCCATATGGATCAACCCACCGATCCAATTCAACGCAATCTGTGTTTTCATCAACTGCGAGGCCACCATGGTCACGACTCGTTTACACGGGTGTGCCGGTGATAGGCATCGCATCGGCTCACGGGCGTAGGGCGTCCGAGAGGTGCGGTACTGACCCGGCTCTGCGGCACCGGTGTCGCGTGGTATGCGCATGTACTCATCTGCCCACTCATCAATCCACACATCTGGATCAGGCTGCATACCTCGAAAGTAAGCCTCGCGGTAGACCTCCGCGCCATCAGATCTTGCCAGGGTCATCAACCACCTCCCAGTTGGTTTCGAGTGCGTGCCCGAAGTCCTCTGCGGACATGCGACTGGCCTCTTCGAGTCTTGTCCGTAACGCTGCCGTCAGGCGTCGTTCGATTTCCCAAGGATCAGTCATAGCGGCCAGTTCCGGCGCCAATTGGGGCGGCATGCCCAAGAGAGTGTCGCGCAACATGCGTCCAGCGTTGTAGGCCCCCGACTGAACCGCGACGATCTCGACCACCGAGCATTGAGCCTTGTGAAACTCCATCTCAGCCAGCTGCGCCAGGTAGTATTCACGGTGCGCGCGAGCCTTTTGAAAATCGGCAGGTTTCCCGGCGGTAGCCATTGGCTGCGGCGCAGCCGTGGAAGTCGGCTCGGCAAGGGGGCTGAGTTGGCTGTGAACGTCACGCTCGATCCGAGCCTGTTGATGACGAGCCGATACAGCGGCCTTGCTTGGATCGGCTGTTTCAACGATGAGGGCTTCGGTGGCCAGGACATCGACCTTTTTGCCGTCGGGCGATAGCACCAGGCGGTTGTTATCTTTCAACCAGGTGATGTAACTGGGTGACCTGCCGATGCGAGCCGCGAAAGCGCTCTTTGACAGGTAGGTTGGTTCTGTCATGAGCCCTCCTTTTTCAACGGCTTTTCAATGGAGCCTTTCAATTTCAATGGATTGAATTTCAGTAAGCTGGCAGCCCTGCCGCTAACGCTTTCCCGCGGGTTTCATGCCCCGTGTCCCTCGGATGCCGCCAGGGTCCCCGGCGACCTCTCGGCGCTCCATTTTGGTGCGATTCGCTGGGGACCACGTATTCCGTGGCCTCCAGCGCGTCACGCCTGACCACCGCCCGAGGGAGGCACATCGCATACGCCCAACCGCTTGGCGGCCCAGCGTTCGTACAGGCCGATGGCGACGTCGGCGCCGGCCATCGCGGTGAGGCAGCCAATGCTTCCCGCCGCCAGCACCGACATGCCCGAGGCGTGCAGCAACATCATGGTGGAAAGCCCGCAGACCACGCAGGCCCCGGACCGAAGCAGCAACCTGCGGACCAGGGACCAGCCGCTTACCCCCGCCTTGTCGGCCCGCCATGCCTCGCCGGAAATCCCGCCGACCAGGGACAGTAGGATCACCATCCAGACCGGCATCTCAATAAGCGCTTGCTGCTCGTTCGTCATCGCCCTACCCCATAAACGCAAAAACCCGGCGCAATGGCCGGGTTCAGTGTGGTGGTGTGTCCCGCTGCTTGCGGTCGCACCTATCGAAGATGGGTACTTTTTACAGGTCGATTCCGGTGGCAGCAAGGGAGTTTTAATGCCATGGCGCAATACGGGTGCAATACAGGTATGACGCAGGTACAACGCAGGTACAACGCATTCATTCGGCTATCGCTTCTGGTGCCCCGTCTGACCTGTCCCACTACTCTTGATCGAAGTAGGACAGCTACAGACGCCTGAATACGGGGCTCTGCCCTACTGTCCTACCTTTATTCCTTTTCTCTTGTGTATAGAGAGAAAGCTAAAAGCACGCGTGCGCGCCATGGGCGCGATTACGTGCCCGCTATGCTCATGTGTGCGTGGGGCGGGTGAAGGTTGGACGGTAGGACAGGCCAACAACGGCGCGGCCTGCGCCTGTCCAACTGCGCTAAATGGCAGTCGGACAAGGGCGGACAGTAGGACAGAGGCACACGGAGTAACGCCGGGGGTCATGCAGCCTTCCCCATCAGCATGCCAGCAATGTGCAGGTGGGCTTCGTGCAGACGCTGGTAGTAGGTATCCCGACCGCATCCGCAATGGGTGTACTTCTGCGAGAGGAAGCTTTCGTGGTTGCAGTAATGCTCACGCACGACGACCGACAGCTGCGGCGGCAAGTGCTTGTTGACGATCAGCTCGATGTCGGCCGATTCATCCAGCAGCACCCGACTGCCGCGTGTGCCGCGTATCAACTCGCCCTTGCATTCCATCAGCATGGCGATCATGTTGCTGCCGCTCGGCCCGCCCACGTTTTCCGGCACGGGCGAGTGCAGATCCTGCGCCCATAGTTTGAGCATCTCGTCGATTCGCTTAATCATCGAAGCATGGCTCCTCGATCACCGATTGCTGCAACGCAGACGCACGCCCCCAACCCGCAGGCTTTACATACGCCCATGGCCGCACCCCGCTTTTCGGCAATGCAGGCATGCGCCGCTTACGCCAACCCAACCGGTGCATGATCGCCCCGACCCGCATCTGCTCAGGCTTGCCCCAATGGCCGAAGTCCAGCTTGAGCGCCTGGGTGAGGATCTCGTTGCCGGTGGCGGTCTCGCCGATCTGCGACTCTTCCATCCAGGCCAGGATTGGCCCTTCCCATTCGTCCACCACAAAACGTTCGTCCTGGGCCTCGGCGAACATCTTGGATTCGTCCTTGTTCACCCACCAGATATCGCCGGCCTCGAAGCAAAACAGCGCCTCGGCCCATAGCTGGTCGCGGATCTCTCGCAATTGTTCCAGGTCGACCTTGTTGCAGAACACCGGCCAGTAGCGGCGGTTGCCTGTGGCGTCCTTGAGGTACTCCTCTTGGTTGGTGGTGCCCACGAAAACACACTGGCGTGGCACGTCATTCGTTCTGCGGCCGTAGCTCTCGCGGTAGGTGTCGGTGGACGCGGAAAAAAACTGTTTGGCCTTGGTGCTTTCGGCTTTGTTAAAGCTGTCCAGCTCGCCCAGCTCGACGATCCACTTCCCGCGAATCGCCTGGAAGCTGTCCTTGTCGCCGAGGGCAAAGGGCGTATCCATGAACCATTCGCCACCGAGGACGCCCATGGCTGTGGACTTACCAGCACCCTGCCCGCCTTCGAGGATCATCACCGAGTCTGCCTTGCAGCCTGGGCGCATCACCCGTGCGACCGCAGAGATCAACCAGCGCTTACCGACCTTGGCCGAGTACTCGCTGGCCTGGACGCCCAGTACATCAGTGAGCCAGGTTTCGATGCGAGGTACTCGGTCCCACTCCAGCTTCTCCAGGTACTCGCGCACCGGGTGGAAGGCATGGTCGTGAGCAACCACGCTGACCGCCTCGATCACATGGGAGGCTTTGACCCGCAGGTTGTACTGCTGCGCGAGCCACTTCATCACGCGCATGTCGTCAATGTCCGCCCAATCGCCGGCACCGCCACCGAAGGGCGCAGACCGCAGCTTGACGATCTTGGAGCTGAACACGCTGTAACCGATGACGCCGGCCCAGCGCTCGTCATTGCCGAGGATCAGCTCGACATTTTGCATGTGCGCGATCAGGGAGCCGTTCTCCGTGCGGGCGAGCTGGTCTTTCCAGCCACCCGCTGCAGGCGGCTTGACCACCGCCAGCACCTGACGGCGGACAGCTTCCAAACCTTCGGCGACGTGCAGGTCGTTGAAGTCGGTCCACTTGATCTCGCGCTCGCCGGAGAACACCGGGGCAACCACCTGGCCGCCGACAACCAGCGCAGCGTTGTTAGCCTTCTCTTCGCCTGGGTTCCAGGGGGCGCCATTAGGGCGTTTGGTCTTCCAGTCATCATCGCGACAGATGATCAGCGGGCAGCCGGGGAAACGCTCGCGCATGGCCTTGGAGACCGGCAGAAGGTTGCCCGCGTCGAAGGCGATGGCGACGGTCAGCGAAGTCGCCATGTGCAGGCTTGCGCCAGTGGCGTAGCCCTCACACACCAGCACTGGCTCGCCGGGTTCAGGGTGTGGGCCGATCAGGTGGAAGGCGCCTTCCTTCGACATGCCGTAGGGCCAATACGCTTTGTCCCGACCGGTGTCCTCTTGCTTCGCGGGGAAGATCACCTGCAGGCCGACGATCTGGTCGCGCACATTACACATGGGCACTAAAAAAGCGCCGGTACGGGGCGCATAGCGAACCTTGAAGCCTACGATCTGCTTTCGATCCAGGTAGGCGCTCTTGCCCTTTTCGGGCATACGCTTGAACAGCCCC
Source organism: Pseudomonas sp. NS1(2017) (assembly GCF_002269425.1). Lineage (NCBI taxonomy): Bacteria > Pseudomonadati > Pseudomonadota > Gammaproteobacteria > Pseudomonadales > Pseudomonadaceae > Pseudomonas > Pseudomonas sp. NS1(2017). The sequence goes on along the minus strand of NZ_CP022960.1, from coordinate 3,143,301 downwards.
GCAGCACGGTTGGCCGCTCGGCGTGACGCATTGGCCGCGATCTCGGCGGCCTTGCGCTTGGCGTCCTCCTGGCGAGCGCGCATCACTTCGCGCTCTTCTGGGCTCATACGACCGGCCTTGACCTTGATCTTCTTGGTCTCGCCGGAGCGCCAGTCACCAAAGCTGCCGAAGATCAGCGTCTCGTTCTTTTCGGTGCGGTGTTCGTGGATGACGTACCAGCCGTTCTTTTCCTTGCCCTTATCCTGGGTGGTTTTGCAGCGCGTGAGCTTTCCGAATACGAGGGGCTGAGCGGGTTCGAGACCGTAGTCCGCGAACTGATTGAGCACGTCATCGAGCATAACGGGCAGCCCTCTGGTCATCGACGGTCTTGCACTCAATGCAGAGCGTGCAACCGGGTTGTGCCAAACGACGGGCTTCGGGGATGGGGCCATCGCATTCGTCACAGAACATCAGCGAATGCTGAGCCGTGTTGGACATCAGCGCCAAGCGTGCAGCAACGGCCTGATCGATGCGCTCTTGCACCAGGTCATTTGCGAAATCAGCGATATCAGCCACGTTCCACCCCACAAGTCGTCTGGTTGACGTAGCGGGCGCGGTTGTACATGCCCAATAATCCCTGAATGCCGCGAAACACCAACTGGCGGATCTCGGCCAGTTCACCGTCGTCGACCTTGCCGTCGCCAATGTGCTTGGCCCAGGTTTCGGACAAATCGGCGACCTGCCGGAAAAACATGGCGATACCCGTGGTCAGGGTTTCAGGCATGTCGTTGGTGTACGCCTCAGCCAGTTCCTGCCAGATCGTGTCGCCGACAAGACCGTGCACAGCATCGAGAATTCGACGGTCCTTGGTCAGTTCGAGGATCTCGCCGAACTCCTGGATGTTGACGGTGTGCGAGGGATGGGTGGGAGACAGCTTGTGCTGCAGCGTGGTGGCATTGCGGCCGGTGGTGGCGGCGATTGCGGCGGCACCGCCGGGATAGTCCCGTGCGGCGTGGTACAAGGCTAATTCGAGCGTCAGTACTTCCTTTTGCGCTCGATCAACACAGCTTAAAGCTACTCGGCTCATGGCATTAATCCTACTAAGTTGCCAGTGCCCCGCGACGTGTAGTGGTGATACATTTGCCGCGTGGCTTGAAAGGGCCAAACGCCGGCAAGATCTAGGGATCGAAACCGGCACCGTGCCGAGGCGAACAATCCGTTGTTCACCTCTGGCGCAACAGCTGCCTAATCTGTGGTGGAGAAGGCAGCAACCCAAGGCATCCGTGCCTTGGAAAGCGCGGTAAAAATCGACGGTTTGCATGTGGTGTGCCCGCCTTTTTTATCGCGACCCGACAGCGCTGTGGTGGTGCGTGCCGGGAGGAACTGGGCGACCTTTAGGTCGCCTTTTTTCTGACTATGCAGCAGCCTTCTGTGGTGCGGACGCGTTAAGCAACCAAGCAGACTCAAAAGGGTTGCCCATTTGCCCTGCAGCTTTAGCCAAAAGCACTGCGTATTTCGTTTCACCGGTGTAATCGGTTCGCGGCAGGCAGCCTGCCAAGCGCCATTTGTTCAGCGCTTGATAACTTCTTTCGCACACCTTCGCGGCGGCCCCAATGCCGCCTACTGCCTCAAAAGCGAACGCGATGGCGTTCGGGTAATCTGCAGGGTCCAACATGGCAATCTCCACTTATCAACCCGAAGTTGATATTAAACATCAACTGACTATTGCGCAAGCTCCGTGGCACTCTCAACCCATGGTTGATAAAAATGAATTACGCGCCGCTTTCAGCTCGCGCCTACACGAAGCCCTTGACGATGCCGGCGTACGCAGCAGGGGTCGTGGCGTGGACATCCATCGTAAATTGAAAAGCTTGGGGGTTGATAAGACTACTCAAGCCATAAGCAAGTGGCTAAATGGCGAAGCTATGGCCGAAGCCGACAGCATGGTTGCGCTTTGCACATGGCTGAAGGTGCGCCGGGAGTGGCTTGAATACGGCGTGCGTCCCAAGGAACAAACTGGCAAAAGTAACGTACATCAACTAGTCGTAGGCGATGAGAGCAACGTTAGCGAAATCAACCAGCGCTTTGGCAAAGTTCCTTTGATTTCTTGGGTTCAAGCAGGAGCTTGGTGTGAAACACACTCGAATTTTGAGGCATATGAGGCCGATACATGGTTATCCTGCCCTGTACCAATTAGTAACCATGGATATGCTCTAAAAGTGCTAGGTGACTCCATGACGAATCCGGGCCCAGGGCGAAGCTATCCGACAGGTTGCATAATTTTTGTGGACCCAGAGGCAGAGACAAAGACGGGGGACAGAGTCATCGCGAGAGTACCACGCACGAACGAGGTAACCTTTAAAGTTCTAGTGGAGGACGCGGGGCGACAGTTTTTAAGGCCTATAAATCCGCAATATCCAATCATTGATATTACGGAAGAGACTCATATTTGTGGCAAGGTGGTTGGCTCATTCATCCCTGAGTAGAGATAAAATTTAGCCATTAAAGCTTACTAGCACTTGGCTTTAAAAAACCATCTATATGAAATATCTTTATGGCGGAACCTTTAATTTTATGATAGAGAGCATTCAATTTAACTTGCTGTGTTTTTGATGTTCCAACATCAATGATAAGGTAGATCGCTCGCTTAGACTTTTCAGATTTCATATACTCTGGAAGCTGTTTCTCAACTCCTTTTGTCAAGCTACTATTAGTGGATTTTTTAACCTCTACCAAAACGCTATTAGCAGCATTCGAGCCAAACTTAAAATCCACAGGACCTCTTCCAGAATTAGACTCTCTGGCTATCATTATATTGTTCGCCTCGCAATAACTATCGGCAACCCCGTAAAAAGCAAGCTGAACTGCCGACTCATTTTTGGCCTCGTCATTATTATTATAAAAAAGTGTATTTAGCCCATTATCCTCGACCAAGCTTTTAAATTTCTCACAAATTTTCAAGACAAGAGCCTCAACCTCATCAATGCTAGGATGAAGACTTAACTTCAATTCAAGAGGATTCTCCTGAGTGGCGTCCTGCGTCTTTCTGTACCAAATATATTCGCCAGTTTTGTCCTCTTCAAAATCATACGGCTGCGCTTCCTTAGCTGTGTACTGGCTTACTAAATCGTCCATTAAGTCAGGGTATTTAAATATTAGCTCTTTAAGTTCAGATTTTTTAATGACAGTAAGAGATCGCCAGGAGTTACCTATGAGCTTATTCAACTTTTCTTTTAAGTCATCGCTTCCTACACCTATCTCGTCACTGCCGGTCCAATCAAAAGCAGCCGGTAAGTCTCGTAAAAGCTCTTTAGGCACTAAAAGTATCGGTTCTTTAGTAAATGGATTTTGCGGCACCCCAGTTTTTTTATCTATGGGTCCAACCCAGCCCGCAGGTAGTATTAGTTTATAAATATTCAGGGAGTACGTCAGTATATCTTCCTCAATGATATTTGCCGTCATATCACTAATTCTGTCCGGCCCAAAATTATCTTCAAACAATCCTACAAGCTCAAACAACTCAGGATCATTCTTCCCTGCCTCGATAATTGTCTTAGCTGTAACTAACACTCGACGTCTTAATTCTGGACCTATGCCGCTTCCAGCAGTTCCAGTTGATGAGTAACCAATACATAGACCTCTAACTTCATGCCATCGCATTTTTTTATCAGCTGCCTTCCAGAAAATATCTTCTTTCGCAGCACTTATCGACAATAGCTTACCGATTTCCAGAAATCTATTTTGCAACTTCCCGTAGCTATCTTTGAATTCTGGAGTTTCAGCATGTTTCAAAAGATGCGGATCGAGAAACAAGCGAGTGTCTAAATCCAAAACTGGATCCAAAGCGCCTAGCTCATCAATTTTTTTATGGGGTATCTTTAGGTATTTGGACAGAGAGGTAGGCATGACGATCCTTGTGCTAAGTAATAGTAGCGTCACGATGCCACTATCAACTTCAGGTAACAAGGTCATGAAGATCACCTCGCACTAAAAATATCGCTGCTCATAAATATCTGATTGATTTATATAAATATCAACCTATGGTTGTTGACCAAAATCCACTTTTGGTTGATATTTGTCTCACTCTTCCACCACAGAGCGAGGCAACACCATGCACACCACAGCCACCCTGCACGTCCATCCGGCCGCAGCTAATCCCTCCCGCATCTTCGAGGTCCGCCGCCTGGCACAAGACTGCGGCTGCGCCTTCATCGCGTCCAAACCCAAGCTGAAACAGCGCTACGCAACCGCCCCCTTCGATCCAAACGGCGGAGGGCACGCGGCATGAAAAAGTACAAACTCGACAACCGTACCCTGACCCTGCTCAAGGCCCAGGTCAGCCTTACCCAAACCTTCAACCACCTACTGCGCACAGAAACACAGCGTGAGGCCCTGGCCTTCCGCCTGAACGTCGAGCGCCGCAAAGTCGATACGCTCTTCACCGTTGAACTGGGCAGCGAACGCCACACGCTGACCCTGACCAACACCAAGAAGATGCACCTCAAGCTAGCGGACTTCATTGAGGAGATCGTCAACGGACCAACCACCCTTACCGATCCATCCACTCTGCCGCACGCAAACCGCCGCTACGGCGTGTTCGAGACCGAACAAAAGCAGCAGGTATTCGACCTGGTGCAAACCGGCGGCGCCCTCAGTCTCGATATGGGATTCGAGCAACCGATCAACTTAGCAATCCACCGCAACAAGACCCGCGCCGGCATCACCACCATCATGAGCATTGGCGTCAGAAAGCCGCGTACCAAGTGCTTCACAGTGTACGGCAGCGACGTGGAGATCTACTCCATGGTGGCCGAGTCCATCACCCATCTGGCTGCCGTGGCGACACCCGCCGCGCACGCAGCCTAGGAGGCCGAGATGGAACGCTGCCTGGAAAAAGCCGCCAAGTACTTCGGCCTCACACGCCCAAAGCTGATCGCTCTAATGCGTAAAAAGGGCCTGCTCAACGACCGCAACCTCCCGGCCTTCCCGGTGCGGGACCACGAGTACCTACGAATCAAGGACAGCAACTGGTACCACGAGACCGCCGGTATGCAGTACAGCCAGTCGACAAAGGTCCGCCAAGCCGGCATCCGCTGGCTCGCGGAACAGTTGGGCCTCGAACTGCCAGCCATCCCGGCAGACAACCGTGACGTGGCCTAGGGAGTACGCCCGCCAGATCGTCGCCATGCACACACGCGAGGAGCGCAACGCTGCGCTCCTCGAAGTGCCGGAGCATCTGCGGGAGCTGACCAAACGCCATTGCCTGAATGCCTGGAACCACCCTTCACGACTCAAACGCAAGGAGGCCGCAGCTCATGAGCAACATCAGTCAAACACCGCTACGACTGCAACCCGCACCGGATAGCGCGACCGTCGAGATGCTGCACCAACTCTTCGGCGACGTGCTTATCCCCCTGGAAAAGCTGCGCGTGCATTACTTCAAGAACCTCAACGAAAAGACCTTCACTGAGGCGATCAACAGCGGGCGTATTCAACTGCCCGTGACCACTCTGGACCACAGCGTTAAGGCGTTGCGGTACGCCCATATCAAACACGTCGCAGCACTGATCGACATTCGCGCTTACCGAGCGGACGAAGACATGCCACGGCCACAAAACGATTCATCCGAGCAAGACCAGTAACCCAGACGGCTGCCACCACCAGCCACGAAACCACTAGGAGCACACCACATGACTGCAATTCAAATCTTCGCATTGATCAGCATCATTTTCGCCGCCGCGATCCTCTATTGGGTCGGCTATCGAGGAGGTCTGATTGATGGCCGCATCGAAGGTATCGATGAAGGCAAGGCTATTCAGCAATCGGATAACTCAGGGGTAATTGAGGATCTGAAGCGACTGCTTGATCAGGCCCAGGACCAGTATATGAAGTTGTATTCCCATTACGAGCGGGCCTTGGCCGCTTCGAAACTTGGGGAACCATCGCGCCAAACTCTCTTAGATATCGCCGAAAAGCTGCGAATTGCGGCAGAGACATTCAGCGCATTCCGTACCGGCAAAAAACTCGAGCGCGACACACTTACTCTCCGCGACCAAGCTCTTGCCATGGCAGCTTTACTAGGTCCAGTGGCACCAAAGTTGGAACTGTCCCCATCGAGCTGCTCAATCACTGAGTCCCAAGGTCGATGGGTGATAGAGCGCGGACCAACCGAGGCAATGTGCCCTGCAGAAGCCCGCAAAGCAGTGCAATTCTTTCGAACCGAAGCGGAAATTCATAAACGAAACCAAACAGCATTCGGCGGTGACGTATGAGCAGAGCCATCCCCATGCTGCGCTTGTCCCCACAAGCCGCCGGCACACTGCAACAGCAGCACGCCAAGGCCACCAGGGAACTCCACGCCCCTACCCTCTACAACAAAGAACTCGACCGGCAGTTGAAAGCGCTGATCGGCTACGACTCTTTGCGTCAGTTGCACAAAGCAACTAACAACGCCCTGCTGCTGGCCGATCTTGTGAGGGAAGCCGCATGAACTGGATCCTCACCTCAACCGGCAAGCGCTTCGACCTATACGAGCCATACGTTGACATGATCGACCCACGGGACATCTCTCACGCGCTGGCCCATCTGTGCCGCTTCAACGGCCACACCCGCGAGTTCTACAGCGTGGCCCAGCACAGCTCCATAGTCGCCGAGCTGGTGCCGGAAGATCACAAGCTCGCGGCATTGCTCCACGACGCGACCGAGGCGTACCTGGGTGACATGACCCGCCCACTCAAGCAGTGCATGCCCGACTACCGAGGTTTCGAGGACGTGATCTGGATGCGCGTTTGTGAGCGCTTCGACCTGGCCCTCGATCTCCCTGCCAGCGTGCACCATGCCGACCTGATTGCACTGGCAACCGAACGCCGCGACCTCATGCCAACCGATCCGGCTATCTGGGATTGCTTGGTCGGCATCGAACCCATGGTTGAAACCATCCGCCCATGGCCTGCTGCAGAAGCCAGACTCACCTACCACCATCGGCTGATGGACCAACTCGCCATCGAACATCGGAGGAAAGCGGCGTGAAGAACCAACAGAACAACACTAGTGTCGTGTCCGCTTTGCTCCGTGCTGCAGATGGTGTCGACACGCTAGAAACAAACAGTCTCTGCTGCGAAGCAGCAGGCATTATTGCCCTTTCCAGCGCCACTGCCGAGGCACTTATACCCCCCGAAAAGCTGCGCAGGGCAGCGCTCACTGATGCAACGCTAATCGCTCCAGTACGCCCGCTCGCGCAGCCTGCCTTGGGGTATAAACGCCAGCCGCCCGCTCACAAATTGATAGTCAACACATTGGAGGCCGCATGAACACGCTTTTTTTGCTGATGGCTCAATATGACGGTCAGGCGGTGATTCCACTTGCCCGGGTCTGCGCCGACTACATGAATCTGACGGTTGAAAAATTTAAGCACAAGCAACTGACGGGCGAAATTGACATTCCAGTGGTTCGCCTTGGCGCACGAAGTCAAAAAGCTGGGCTCGGAATCCACTTAAAAGATCTAGCTGACTATATAGATCGTCAACGACAAGCAGCTATGATTGAACAGGCGAAATTATTCGGAAAAAATTGATTACGACTGTAAAAAACCCAGTCTGCATAGACTGGGTTAATTATTATAACTCAACCCTACCCTCTTCAAAAAAAAGCTCAGACTGTTGAACCAACGCCACATCATTCACAAATTCGTCACAGCGACCGAACTTCCTAAAAAAACGATTCAAATTACAAATATAGATTGTATACCCGCCCTTATCAGAGCAGTCCACATAAACCCTATTATGTCTCATGATATGGTCGTCATACTCATCAAAATGAGGATGCACAATCTTAAATGCCTTACTCACCGTAGGATAATTAACTCGGGGAGCCACCATAACCGGATCAAAAACTTCTTTCTTACTTTTATACTCATTACAATCAGGGCACACAACACAAAGATTTTTTGGCTCAAACATAAAATTTAAGTATTGAGACTTAGGAACAATATGTTCAACCGCTGCGCCCACAGCCGAACGGGCAGCAACCGGCCCCTGGCAATACACGCAAACTAAACGCTGAATTTCGCGATAATAGTCTCTAATCTCACATCGCACACTCTGCAAATCCGCGTCACCCCAATTCTTATGGGAAAAACCAGACTGTTGGATCTTCTCATTTATTATCGCTAAAGCTTCACCACTCAAAACGACTGGATCGTTAATTATTGGCATATTTTTCACACAACTCGGCCACCGAGCTAATAAGTTCTTTAACTGGGTCGTTTGACTCGACCTGCTTATCCAACTCCTTCAAACGAACTAACTCTAGCGCAGACTCAGCATCAACAAACTTAGCGGCCTTTACCTTAGCTAAGAGATTGAATGCGAGACGAGATATGTACTCATTCATCACACCTGGAGCGTCAAACAACTCGGCAAGTTGGTAATCTGCAGAGCGGTGATAAAACTCAGCAGCATGATAAACCTCCTGTTTTGATAGAGATGTGACAAAGCAGGCTCTATCTCTTAGCCGGGATATAATTTGCGGAGAATGAGTAGCAACAATAAAATGACATCGACTATAAGCAGAAAAAGATGTCGTCAACAACATCATGAACTGTTCCTGCCACCGAGGATGCAAACTAATTTCGGGCTCATCAATTAAGATTATCGATCCATCTGTGATATGTCCGGCAATGCCAAGCATAAGAACCAGCAGACATTGTTCTCCAGAGCTGGCTCTCTTGAGAGACATTTCACCATAACCAATCTTCTCTAACTTAAGATCCATCAACCGCATTAGCCCAACATTAACTAAAACCAGCATTGCCTCAATATAAGCATCATTGGCTACTCGACCATCTAGAGACGCAGACCCTCCTGAAAAATTTATCGTTAACTCTATTGCTTTACGCTTAGTAAATAACTGATGGACTTTTCTTATCGCATTGAAAACTTCATGCCGTTTGGAAACCGGCAAAGCCTCAAGAATCTGAAAATACCGCTCATCAATCTGAATTCCGTAGTCCGCATCCATGCATTTTAAATCAATTGATAGACTCGCATCACCTACCCTACCAACGTCGTATTCATCATAGTCTTTGCCTGACCGGATATATCCGGGCTTGAATACAAAATCCACAACTGGGTAGAAATTCAATGAATCGAAGACGGCTAGCAAATTATGATTACCAGATCTAGCAAGCAACTTATCTATCAACCCTTTTGAAGCGGAGGCGATAAGTGAAACAGCCGATGATGGTTGATACATGCCCTCACCGCGCATACCGACATATCTGTAGTTAGATCGAACATCGGGATTGAGTTTTCTTTTCTGACTTGGAAACTTATCGAATGGACTAGTAGAGATGGCAATTACTTTAGAATCATTATCGACCCCATGCCGATTAGAGTATGTAAGAGCGCCATCATCAGGATCAAAAATATAAGCGTATTCAAAAGATTCTGTTTTAGCAATGTCTGCCAACAACCTACTTTTGCCAACACCATTTTTCCCCACAATTACCGTAAAGACATTTTCATCATCACCAACCTGGCTAGGTTTGATTAAATTTATAAAATGCCCATCGTGTGCGACAGAACTTAACCTAGCCATACCATACCTTCCATGATTTTTGATTAGGGTATTGCTAAGGATAGCATTTTGCAATCACGAAAATCCGCAACACAGCCAGTCGTTTAGTTTTCAAGATTTTATTACGAGCGATAGCCACTTCCACGCTTCATATGAATTTCCCCGACCTCGCAGATGTGTATACCGCCGAAGGGAATTCCAATCCCGATGACCGGAGACGCTCGATACTCTTGGTATGTCCCAATCCATTTCGAACAACCGACTCACCCCTTCATGTCTCAAGTCGTGAAAATGGAGATCTTCGATGCTCAGCATCGGGCACGCACGCGTGAAAGACGCTGACACCGATTTAGCGTTATAGGGAAAAATCTCCCGCGCAACCTTCGGCATGGAATGCAATATAGCCCAGGCCTCGTCCGGCAGATGACACCACACATCGTTACCGATCTTCTGCCCCGGATTTTTCATATCCCGCACCAAAACCGCTTGCCGAGCACAATCCAGGTCCTCCCATCGAATCCGAGTAATCTCCTCCTGTCGACGCGTCGAAAAAAGCGCAAAAGCGATCAACTTCGGCATATGGATCGAGTCCGGCCGACGCTTCTGCATCTCAGAAAAGTGGCTCATGAGCCCGTCTAGCTCCTCCAGCGTGGGGCGGCGGTTGCGCTCCTTGCTCTTGCTGACCATGCCAAGCTTGCGTAAGACCTTGCGAGCATCAGGCATTGCATGCGGGTCGACTTCATAACCCCATGCTGGTCGTGCCACAGATAACACAGCGCCCAAGTGCGACAGATCATTCCCGACCGTCTGCGCCTGAACACCACCACCCTCTTTACTCATGCGCCACTGAGCGAACTCCACCAGCTTCTGACTGCTCAGTAGCGCGTCGTCGATATCACCCAACCAGGTCTCGCTGATCGCCTTCAGCGTGGCGCCTTTGGTCTTTCCGAGCGGCCGGATCTTCTCGTACTCATCCAGGTACTGCTCGATCATCTTCTTGATCGTCACGCCCTTCCGATTCGCTCTCTCAATAGCACCTGGTTGGGCCAGCTCCGTCTCCCGTCTCTTGATCCAGGCCTGAGCGACTTGCTTACGGTCGAAGGTTTGGCTTTCCTGATAAACTGTCTTGCCATCCCGATTGATCCGTATCTGCGCCGTGTAGGCTGTCGAGTTGTCCTTGCGCTTACGTGCTGTGATCGTGCCCATTTCCAGTTGCTACATTGCCGAATTCGATCGCTACAATGTAGCAACCGTCTTTAGAAAACAAGGGGACATGGGTAAAAACCGCTGTATAAAAGATCAGTATCAATGAATTTCGAAAAAGCCTTAACCCCAGTAAATACTAGCCCTTCACGTACAGAGCTATCTCGCCGGTTCAGCGTGGCGCCGATGATGGACTGGACCGATCGCCACTGCCGGTTCTTCCTGCGCCTGCTCTCCAAACACGCCCTGCTCTACACCGAGATGGTCACCACCGGCGCCATTCTTCACGGCGACCATGACCGCTTTCTGCGCCACAACGAAGCCGAACACCCGCTGGCCCTTCAGTTGGGCGGTAGTGTTCCGGCTGATTTGGCCGCTTGCGCGCGCATGGCCGAGGCTGCGGGGTATGACGAAGTAAACCTGAACGTCGGCTGCCCAAGCGACCGCGTACAAAACAACATGATCGGCGCAATCCTGATGGCTCACCCTGCCCTGGTCGCCGATTGCGTGAAAGCCATGCGCGATGCGGTGTCAATTCCAGTTACGGTAAAGCACCGTATCGGCATCAATGGCCGGGACAGCTACGCCGAATTGTGTGATTTCGTCGGAACCGTGAAGGACGCGGGCTGCACCAGCTTTACCGTGCACGCGCGGATTGCGATTCTGGAGGGGTTGTCGCCGAAGGAGAACCGTGACATTCCGCCATTGCGTTATGACGTCGCGGCGCAGTTGAAGCGGGATTTCCCTGGGTTGGAGTTCATTCTCAACGGCGGGATCAAGACGCTGGAGCAGTGCCATAAGCATTTGCAGACGTTTGATGGGGTGATGTTGGGGCGGGAGGCTTATCACAATCCGTATTTGCTGGCGGAGGTGGATCAGCAGTTGTTTGGCAGTGAGGCGCCGGTGATCAGTCGGGCGGAGGCGTTGGTGCAGTTGCGGCCTTATATTGCGCAGCATTTGGCGAGTGGTGGCTCGATGCACCATATCACTCGGCATATTCTGGGGTTGGGCACCGGTTTTCCCGGGGCGCGCAAGTTCAGGCAGTTGTTGTCGGTGGATATTCATAAGGCGAGTGATCCTTTGGCATTGCTGGATCAGGCGGGAGCGTTGCTGGAAGGGCGGTGAGGGTCAGTTGATGTAAGGGGCGGTCGGGCTGCCGTCATCGCTGGCAAGCCAGCTCCTACAGTTGATCGAGTCGCCAGTAGCAGTTGGGTTGAACCTGCTGGCGGTTTTGCCCTCCTATTTAGCACCAAGGCGGGGCATTCAAACGGCTGTTTTCAGGTTGTTGCCCTCGCAAACGATCGAACGCATTTGCGCCCTTGAGCGCCTGCCAGCGCTCGGGTAATGTCATCAGACCCACAGGACAGAGCACGCCCATGACTTCCAAGCTGGAACAACTCAAGCAATTCACCACTGTCGTTGCCGATACCGGCGATTTTTCCACCCTCGCCAAGCTCAAGCCGCAAGACGCCACCACCAACCCTTCCCTGCTGCTCAAGGCTGCATCGATTCCGGGCTATGCCAAGCTGCTGGATGAGGCCGTGCAAGACTGCAACGGTGACGTGGGCCTGGCCAGCGACCGTTTTGCGGTGGCGGTGGGTCAAGAGATTCTTAAAGTGGTACCGGGCCGTATTTCCACTGAGGTGGATGCCCGTTTGTCGTTCGATGAAGCCGCCATTCTCAAGCGCGCACACCGTCTGATCGACCTGTATGACAAAGCCGGCGTTGGCCGCGACCGCGTGTTGATCAAGATCGCCTCCACCTGGGAAGGCATCCGCGCTGCCGAGAAGCTGGAAAAAGAAGGCATCCAGACCAACCTGACGCTGCTGTTCTCCTTCGCCCAGGCTGTGGCCTGTGCAGAAGCTGGCGTGTTCCTGATCTCGCCGTTCGTGGGCCGTATCTACGATTGGTACAAGAAGGCCAACGGCAACGACTACACCGGAGCTGAAGACCCGGGCGTGCAGTCGGTGACGCGCATCTACAACTACTACAAGGCCAATGGCTACAAGACCGTGGTGATGGGGGCAAGCTTCCGTAACCTGAGCCAGATCGAAGAGCTGGCTGGCTGTGACCGCCTGACCATCAGCCCGGACCTGCTGGAGAAGCTGGCAGCGGATGAAGGCAAGCTGGAGCGCAAGCTGTCGCCAGGCCATGCCGGTGAAGCCCGTGTGCATCTGACTGAAGCGCAGTTCCGTTGGGAGTCCAACGAGGATGCGATGGCGACTGAGAAGTTGGCGGAAGGGATTCGTCAGTTTGCTCGCGACCAAGAGAAGCTGGAGGCGTTGCTGACTGCCAAGCTGTAAAAGGCGGCGACTGCAAAAAGGGCGGAACCTGTGAGGGTTCCGCCCTTTTTTATGCTGCCTGGACTGACGCCATCGCTGGCAAGCCAGCGCCTACACAGGGGGCGTGGTTCGTCAGTGACGTTCGAGGGCGTTGACGAGGTCGTGGAAGGCTTCGCGGTTGGACTCGTTGAGGCCCATCAGGATCTTGTGCGCTTCCAGTACCTTGACCCGCACCACTTCTTCGGACTGGTCTTGCGAAGGCAGGTCGGTCAGGCATTCCGGGCACGGAATCGGGCGATCAACGATGTTGAACACCTGATCGAAGCCCATGGACTGCAACAGACGGGTGATGTCTTCGTGGGTGGTGACCACAGTCGGCAACAGGCCAACCTTCTGCCGAGACAGAATGGACAACTTGGCCAACAGGCCCAAGGTGGTGCTATCGATGCTGCGGGTTTCGGTCAGATCGATCACGATCGCCGAGAAGTTCAGCGCTGTGAAGATCCGCTCAATCGTCGCATCCAGCGCCGAACACAAGGTCAGGCGCACTTCACCGACAAATTTCAGGACGAAGGTCCCGTCTTGCTCGGCGAATTGGATTCTTCCGGTACTCATCAAAGATTCCTGCTCAACACCAATAGGGCGATATCATCCGGCATCTCCCCTAGCGTGGCCAATCCAAAAACCTGCCGCAGGCCATCCAGGCTGCCGCCCGCCGACTTGACCTTTTGGGGCAAGGCGGCTTCTTTCTCTTTGAGTGTAGGCTCTGGAAGCAGGTCCAGGATGCCGTCTGACATCAGCGTAAGGCTGAACGTCGGCGGCAGCTCCAGGATGTGGTCTTCGTAGGTGGCTTCATTGAACAAGCCCACCGGCAGGCCACGACCTTCCAGGTAACGCACACTGTCTGGAGTGTATAAAACCGGCATCGGCAGGTGACCGCCGATGCTGTAGGTCAAAAGACCGGTTTCTTCATCTATCACGCCGCCGACCATCGTCACGTGCTTGCCCAGCTTGCAGCTGATCAGGCCCCGGTTGATGTGGCCCAGCACCTCGGAGGGGGTGAACTCCGGCAAGGTGCCATTGCGCTTGGATTCGAACAGCAACCGCGTGGTCATGAATTTCAACAACACGGTGACAAAAGCAGAGGAAGCACCATGGCCGGAGACATCGGCCAGGTAGAACGCCACACGTCGCTCATCCACGCGGAAATAGTCGACAAAATCACCCGACAGGTACAGCGACGGGATGATCTGATGGGCAAACTGGAAGTCGTCGATGGTCCAGGGGCTGACTGGCAGCATGTTCATCTGCACCTGGCGACCGGCGTTCTGGTCTTCCTGGAGCAGGTTGAGGCTGGCTTCGAGTTCGCGGTTGGCGGTTTCGAGCTTTTCACGGTAGCGCTGGTTTTCCACCAGCAGGCGTGCACGATCCAGGGCACGGCGCACCGAGTGCTCCAGCACCGCGAGATCTTCCAGGGGCTTGATCAGGTAGTCGGCGGCGCCTAGGCGCAAGGCTTCGACAGCATCGTTCATCACCCCGGCGCCCGACACGACTATCACCGGCGTCTGCGGGGCGCGTTCAGTCACCTGGCGAATCAGCTCCAGGCCGCCCATCTGGGGCATGCGCAGGTCGCAGATCACAAGGTCGGGCTGGTCGCGCTCGAATACCTGGAGACCCTGTTGGCCATTACTGGCCTGCAGGACGCTGAAGCCACTGTCTTCCAAATAGGCCGCGAGGCTCGCGCGCACTACTTCGTCGTCATCGATTATCAGCAGCGTGGCACTGGTTTTTTGCATGTGGGCAAACGGCGCCAGAATTAGGTTGGCGTAGGTGGCGCGACAATGGCCGGGCTCACGTACTGGATTCGCTTTCTAGCCTCTCTGTCCTACAAAGCATTGGGATTTTCCCCATGCACAACGGTAAAGCAGAGGTGCCCTTCTAAGGCGCAGACGGTACTCCCATCCGTCAGGGGTTTCAAGCTCATGCCGATGGTCGCCGGGCGTCTTTACACCGCAAATCACCGGGAGTTATAAGAACAGGCACGACCACAACACAAAGTAAGGATGAAGCCCATGAGCGAACACGAGCGCGACTACGCCGAAAAACGCGATTTCATCCGCATGCGTGTGGATGCCGATGTGTCTCTGATCCACGCAGGGCAGGAGATTGCCGGGGTTTGTGTGGACCTTTCCAGCTCCGGCATGCAAGTGCAGGCGCCGCGCCAGTTCAACGTAGGCGACCGGTTGACGGTGCGCATCGATTCGGAGCACGCGGCGCTCAAGGGCCTGGAGGCGGACACCGAGGTGGTATGGACCAAAACCAGCGGTGACGACCAGCACCTGGGCCTCAGGATCCTGAAAATGCGCTGAAAGCCGCGCACAAAAAAGGCGACCGCAAGGGTCGCCTTTTTCATTTCAAAACGTCACAGCTTAAAAGTCGTCGACGACCTTGCCATCCTTGACCTTGAACTCGCGGTTCTGCAGGTAAGCGTTACGAATGAAGGTGTACTTGTCACCGGTGATCAGCTTCTCGCTGTCGAGCAGGCTGGCACGGGTGTCAACGATATTCAGGCCGAACGTGCTGTTGCGCCAGCCGATGTCGTTCATGTAGCGGTACGGTTGGGTGTAGCTGTCCACGTACTTGGACGGCGCATCACGCAAGGTGCTCGGGCCCAGCAAAGGCAGCATGACGTATGGACCGCTGCCTACGCCCCAGTAGCCGAGGGTCTGACCGAAGTCTTCATCGCTGCGCTGCAGCCCCATTTTGGTGCCGACATCAATAAAGCCCAGCACGCCGAAGGTGGTGTTGACCAGCAAACGGGCCGTGTCTACACCGGCCTTTTCGGGCTTGAGCTGCAGCACATTGTTGGCCAGGTTGCCCACATCACCGATGTTGCGGAAGAAGTTGTGAACGCCATCCTGAACGAATTGCGGGGTCACGAACTGATAACCCTGGGCCAGTGGCTTGAGGGCATAGGTATCGACGGTGTCGTTGAAGGTGAAGATCGGGCGGTTGACGCTTTCCCATGGATCGTCTTCCGATGCAGCCTGTGCAGCGAAAGGCGCCAGCAGGACAGTGGCACACACCGACAGCTGAGCGAAGTAGTGGCTCCAGCGCATAGCTTTTGCTCCTTGAATGGTCTGTCATGGGCGCTATGCCCTGAATAAGGCCGTCAGTATATGACGGAAGTCGCCAATTAGGCAGTAACTAGGAAACGTCAGACCAAAAATGGACAAAATTCCTACAATTAACAATCCTGTCATCGAGTTGTCATCCTGGCCCGATAGCGTTGACGCTATTTCAGGGATGTCGACATGCCTCACGCCGAGATAGCCATCGCCAGCGCCCCCGCCTTGACTGCCGTTTTGTTTGGCCTGAGTGGCTGCCTGGTGGACTTCGGTTCCCGCGCACGCACCGACTCACCCTCCCCGGACTCCCAAGCCACACCGGGCGCAATAAAAATACTGCGCAGCCTCCAAGACCAAGGCGTCCCTTGCGCCTGGCTGGATGAACTGCCCCCCGCCGTCACCACCCCGCTGGCCACCACGCTGCCTGCATGGGTCAAGGCGACATCACCCTCCTCCATTCGCTGGCCCGCGCCCCACGCCTGCTGGCAAGCGTTGATGGAACTGAACATCGAACGCCTGGAAGGTTGCGTGTTGGTCAGCGGCGAGCCGCGCCTGCTGCAATCAGGCCTTAATGCCGGGCTGTGGACCATCGGCCTGGCTTCCTGCGGCTCACTCTGTGGCATGGCCCCCGAACAATGGCTCGCGCTGAGCGAGCAGGAACGCGAGCTCAAGCGCGGCAAGGCCACCCTTGCACTGTACGGGCTGGGCGTGCACTCGGTGATCGATCACCTGGGCGAACTCGGCACCTGCCTGGCCGACATCAGCCTGCGCCAGCTCAAAGGCGAGAAGCCCTGACACGGATCATGCACAGTCGGCGCCAGTGGATTAATCTACAGGTCAGCCCGTAGACCTTTCTCGGCGTGCCGTGGTCTATGCCAGTGCCTATCGATAAAAGGAAACACGTCATGCCTGATCGCAAAAAACTGGAAGAACAGGTCGAGATCCTGCGCGGGCAGTTGGAACAGGAACCGCCGCTGTCGGAAGAAAAACGTGAAGCGCTGGAAGCCTTGATTGCCAAGTTTGAATTGCAACTTGAGCTTGAGCCGGCCACTCAAACACCGAGTATTTCCGACGATGTGAATCAAGCGGCCATCGAGTTCGACGCTGAGCACCCGGTGATTTCCGGGACCTTGCGAAATATCATGATCACCTTGGGCAATATCGGGATCTGATAGCAAAAAGCCCCGCAATCGCGGGGCTTTTCAATGTTACTGACGGGCCAGGCGCACGTTCTGGAACGCCACGTCTTCCGTACTGCGATACGGGTTGATATCCAACCCTCCCCGCCGCACATACCGCGCATACACCGTCAACGTCTCCGGCTTCAGCAAGCGCTGCAGGTCCAGGAAGATGCGCTCTACGCATTGTTCATGGAAGTCCGAGTGCTGGCGAAAGCTCACGATGTACTCCAGCAGGCTGGCGTGATCCAACGCGTGACCACGGTACTCCACCACCACACTGCCCCAGTCCGGCTGGCTGGTCACCGGGCAGTTGGATTTGAGCAGGTGGCTGTGCACGCTCTCCTCGACAACGCGCGACTCATCGCAACGCAGCAGCTCCGGGCGCGGGTGCTCGTAGTTGCTGACGCTGATATCCAAATCATCGATGCACACACCTGGCAAAGCCATCACACCTTCGGCCTCGATCTCGGCCAGGCTGCGGATGCGCACGCTCACCGGCTTACCGGCAGCGGCGCTGAGGTCGGTGCGCAGGGTCGCTTCCAGGCTGGCCGCATCGGCAAACGCGGTCTGGTTCAGCGAATTGAGGTACAGCTTGAACGACTTGGACTCGATGATGTTCGGCGAGTTGGCCGGGATGCTGAACTCACCGATGGCCACCACCGGCTTGCCGGACGGCAGCAGCCAGGACAATTCGAAGCAGTTCCAGAAATCCACGCCCTTGTAAGGCAGGGTCTCGGCGCTCAGGCCCAGCTCGGCCCATTTGGCGGCACGTGGGATCGGGAACAGCAACGAAGGTGTGTAGGTGGAGATGTATTCACTGGACTTGCCCAGCGGCGAATGTTCGGCTGCGGGATGCATGGCGGAAACCTGGCTAAATAAACCGCGCCAGTCTACCAGCCTTTGCCCCCGTGCCTAAGCGCCAGCGGATCAATCGACGTTGAGCTTGCCGACCATACCCGCCTGGTAATGCCCCGGAAGGTTGCAGGCAAACTCCAGGCCCGTGGCCTTAGTGAACGTCCAGGTCAGCTCGGCGGTTTTGCCCGGCTCAACCAGTACGCTATTGGGATCATCGTGTTTCATCGCACCGTGGCCCATGGCAGCGTGGTCCATCTTGCCCATACCGGTGGCAGTAAGCATGCCGCTGGCCTGCATCTGCAGCATTTCCTTCTGGTGTTCGGCATGCATCGCCGCGTCGCCCAGGTTGAATTCGTGAAGCAACTGGCCTTTGTTGACCAGCACAAAGCGCACCGTCTCACCGGCCTTTACGTCCAGGGACTTGGGCGAAAAGGAAATATCCTGCAAGGTCACTTCCACGGTACGCGTGGCTTTGCTCGCCGGTGCAGCTTCACCGAATGCATAGGTGTGGGCGGCATCGGCCATCGCATTAAAACTCAACGCCAACAGGCAACCCGCCAACAACAGGGGTGTACGCAACGCCATCGGTCTTCTCCAGAAATATAGGAACAGCTTGAGCGGCACTCTAAGATTGCGCCGCTGCCAGCTAGCTGACTGCTAGATTACAACTTTGTCAGGTTGCTCCCCTGCCCTGGCACTCAAGGTATAAAGCCGTCGTCCACCGTTGCCAAGAGCCGCCCATGAAACTGCTGATCGTCGAAGACCAACCCAAAACCGGCCACTACCTGCGCCAGGGCCTGGCCGAGGCGGGCTTTACCACTGAATTGGTGGCCGATGGCACCAGCGGCCAGCACCTCGCTTTGACCGGCGACTACGACCTGTTGATCCTCGACGTGATGCTGCCAGGCCGTGACGGCTGGCAAATCCTCCAGGCCGTGCGCAGCGCTGGCCTGGATATTCCGGTACTGTTCCTCACCGCCCGCGACGCCGTGGAAGACCGCGTGCACGGCCTGGAGCTGGGTGCCGACGACTACCTGGTCAAGCCCTTCGCGTTTTCCGAACTGCTCGCCCGTGTGCGCAGTCTGTTGCGCCGTGGCAGCAGCACGCCGCAGGAAACCGCGCTGCAACTGGCCGACCTGCGCCTGGACCTGATCCGTCGCCGCGTCGAGCGGGACGGCCAGCGCATCGACCTGACGGCCAAGGAGTTCTCCCTGCTGGAACTGCTGCTGCGCCGCCAAGGCGAAGTGCTGCCCAAATCGCTGATCGCCTCCCAGGTGTGGGACATGAACTTCGACAGCGACACCAACATCATCGAAGTGGCGATCCGCCGCCTGCGTCTGAAAGTCGACGACAACTTCCCC
This sequence comes from Pseudomonas sp. NS1(2017), assembly GCF_002269425.1. Lineage (NCBI taxonomy): Bacteria > Pseudomonadati > Pseudomonadota > Gammaproteobacteria > Pseudomonadales > Pseudomonadaceae > Pseudomonas > Pseudomonas sp. NS1(2017). The sequence continues at coordinate 3,123,736 of NZ_CP022960.1, read as the reverse complement.
AACAAGCTGATCCACACCGTACGCGGCATGGGTTATGTGCTGGAGGAGCGCGTCAATTGATCAAGCGCCTGTCCCTGGCCAGCCGCCTGGCGCTGCTGTTTGCCGCCTGCACCGCCGTGGTGTCGCTGATCGCCGGCGTGCTGTTCAACCGCGCCAGCGAGGCGCACTTCATTGAGTTGGACCAGCAACAACTCGACAGCAAGCTGGTGGCGCTGCGCAGTACGTTACAGGGCGTCGACTCGCCGGAGGCCTTCGCCCGGCGTGAAGCGCAATTGCGCACCGAACTCAGTCGCCAGCCCGACCTTACCCTACGCATCACCGCCGCCGGCCAACGTTGGCTGGACGATGCGCCAAGCGTGACCTTGCCCGACGCGCCCGGCCTGCACAGCCTGCAAAACGCCGACACCGACTACCGGGTCTACAACGCGCCGTTGCGGGCAGTCCAACCCGACTCGCCGCAACTGAGCCTGATGCTCGACATTACTCACCATCAGCACTTCTTGCAGCGCATGCAGCATCTGATCTGGCTCACCGTGGGCCTGTCAGCCCTGGCGACCGCCCTGCTCGGCGCCTGGGCCGCCCGCAGCGGGTTGCGGCCACTTCGACGCATGGGCGAAGTGGCGGCCAGTGTGTCAGCCCACTCCTTGACCCAACGTTTGCCTCAACAGGAAATGCCCACGGAACTGGCCGACCTGGCCCAGGCATTCAACGCGATGCTCGGACGACTGGACGACGCGTTCCAGCGCCTCTCGGCGTTTTCCGCCGACATCGCCCACGAACTGCGCACGCCGCTGTCGAACCTGCTGACCCAGACCCAAGTCATCCTCACGCAGCCGCGCCCGCTGGAGGATTACCGCGAGGCGTTGCACAGCAACCTGGAAGAGCTGCAATGGATGGCGCAGTTGGTCAATGACATGTTGTACCTGGCCAAGGCGGATCACGGCCTGCTGATGCCCAAGCGCGAAACCTTGGCGCTGGCGGATGAAGTGGACGCGCTACTGGAGTTTTTTGCACTGCTGGCGGAAGACGGGCAGATCAGCCTGGTTCGTGAGGGCGCAGCCACTACGGCGGGTGATCGCGGGATGCTGCGCCGGGCCTTGTCAAACTTGCTGGATAACGCCTTGCGGTTTACTCCGCCGGGTGGCGAAGTGCGTGTGCGGATAGAGGATGGCGTGAGGCTCTCAGTAGAGAACACCGGGGATGGCATTCCAGCGGAGCTGCTGCCGCGGTTGTTTGACCGCTTCTACCGGGCGGACCCGGCGCGCCATGAAGGCAGCAGTGAACATGCGGGATTGGGACTGGCGATTACCCAGTCGATTGTGCGGGCGCACGGGGGGAGGATTTATGGTGAATCTGAGGCGGGATGGACAAGATTTGTCATTGAGTTGCCCGCATAGGCGCCATCGCCGGCAAGCCAGCTCCTACAGGTAACACGCAATCCAATGTAGGAGCCGGCTTGCCGGCGATAGCGGTCTAAAGGCTTACGAATATCTCAGGGCATGCGCCGGCTCAATCTTCGCCGCCCGATACGCCGGATACAGCGTCGCCAGAAAGCTCAACACGAACCCGGCCGTGCAGATCAGCAGCACATCCCCACCTTGCAGTTCCGAAGGCAGGTTGCTGACAAAATACACGTCCGAACTGAAGATATGCTGACCGGTGACCCGCTCAACCCAGCCCACCAGCTCACTCACGTTCAGCGCGGCAATCACGCCCAATACGCCGCCGATCAAGGTGCCGACGATACCGATCACCGTGCCCTGCACCATGAAGATCGCCATGATCTGCCGGGGCGTCGCGCCGATGGTGCGCAAAATCGCGATGTCCGCGCCCTTGTCGTTCACCACCATGATCAAGGTGGCGATGATGTTGAACGCGGCGACGGCGACGATCATCAGCAACAACAGGCCGATCATGGTCTTCTCCATCTTCATCGCGCTGAACAGGCTGCCCTGGGTGTGGGTCCAGTCGTCAGGCTTGTAGGCAGCGCCCAGGCTGGCGGCGATGTCCGACGAGACCTTCGGGGCCGCGTAAAGGTCTTTCACCGCCAGGCGCACGCTTTGCACCTGGTTCGGCTGCCAATGCTGGATCTCTGCGGCGTCGGCCATGTGGATCATCGCCATGGAGCCATCCAGCTCGGCACCGACCTTGAAAATGCCCACCACGTTCAAGCGTTGCATGCGCGGGGTGATACCACCCGGTGCAGTGCTGATTTCCGGCACGATCAGGGTCACTTTATCGCCCACATTCAGACGAAAGCGGCGCGCGGTGATGTCGCCGATGACCACGCCAAACTCGCCAGGCTTCAAGTCTTCCAGACTCCCGCGCACAATATGCTGGGCCACGATCGACACCTTGCCTTCCTGCGCCGGGTCGATGCCGCTGATCTCAATCGGCTGCATGGCGCCCTTGTAGGAGAACATGCCGTCCATCTGCGTGAAAGGTACGGCGGCAGTCACTTCCGGATTCTTCATCGCGGCAGCAGCCACCGGCTGCCAATCGTCAATCGGGTTCACGCCGACGATGGTGGCGTGAGGCACCATGCCAAGGATGCGCGAGCTCATTTCGCGCTGGAAGCCGTTCATCACCGACAACACCACGATCATCGCCAACACGCCCAGGGCGAGGCCGATCATCGAGGTCATCGAGATAAACGAGACAAAACGGTTGCGGCGCTTGGCGCGGGTATAGCGCGTGCCGATGAAAATCGATAACGGTCTGAACATTCGCTTGCACCGCCTGAAAAAATGAAAAAGCCCGGCGCTTGAAGCGCCGGGCTTGAAACGGGTCAGATGGCGACCAGATGACCTTCCTGCAGGTGCAGCACGCGGTCCATCTGGCGGGCCATGCTCATGTCATGGGTCACGACCAGAAACGCGGTGCGCATCTGGGTGCTCAGTTCCAGCATCAAATCCTTGATGCCCTGGGCGGTGTGGGAGTCGAGGTTGCCGGTCGGCTCATCGAGCATCACCAGCCCTGGGTTGTTCACCAACGCGCGGGCGATGGCCACACGCTGGCGCTCGCCGCCGGACAATTCAGCCGGTTTATGCTCCAGGCGATGACCGAGGCCGACGCGCTCCAGCAGTGCTTTAGCGCGCTGGCGGGCTTCCGGAATCGCGGTCTTGCCGATCAGCAGCGGCATGCACACGTTTTCCAGGGCGGTGAACTCCGGCAACAGGTGGTGGAACTGGTACACAAAGCCCAGCGAGCGGTTGCGCAACTGCCCACGGGCCTTTTCACCGAGGGCCGACAGCTCTTCACCGGCCAGCCACACGCTGCCCTGGGACGGCGTATCAAGGCCGCCCAACAGGTTCAGCAAGGTACTTTTACCGGAACCGGAACTGCCGACGATCGCCACGCGCTCCCCCGGGTGCAGCTCAAGCTGCAGGTTGGACAACACCACCACCGACTCCGGGCCTTCCTCGTAGGATTTGCCCAGGTCGCGGCAGCTCAGGATTGCTTTTTCACTCATGCCCGATTCACTCATAACGTAAGGCCTGTGCTGGCTGGGTACGTGCCGCGCGCCAGGCTGGATACAGGGTGGCAAGGAAACTCAGGACCAACGCAGCGCCGCCTACCATCAACACGTCCTGGGCCTGCACCTGGGACGGCAAGTAGTCGATGAAGTAGACGTCGGCGTTGAGAAACTTGTGGCCGATCAGGGTTTCGAGGCCGGCGATGGCGGCACTGACGTTCAGCGCGGCAAGAATGCCCACCGCCGTACCGATCAAGGTGCCAACCACGCCGATCACGGTGCCTTGCACCATGAAGATCGCCATGATCTGCCCCGGCGTAGCGCCGAGGGTGCGCAAGATGGCGATATCGCCCTTCTTGTCGTTCACCACCATCACCAGCGTGGAGATGATGTTGAAGGCCGCCACGGCGACGATCAGCAGCAACAGCAGACCGATCATGGCTTTTTCCATGCGGATGGCCTGGTAGAGGTTGCCGTGGGTACGGGTCCAGTCGCGGGCGTAGTACTGGCTTTCGCCCAAGTGCTGGGCGATTTCCCAGGCGCCGCGTGGCGCATCGAACAGGTCGGCGAACTTGAGGCGCAGGCCCTGCACCTGGTCCGGCTGCCAGCGATGCAGGCGCGCCAGGTCGGTGAGGTTGGTCAGGCCGAGGTAGCCGTCGATTTCGCCGGCGCCGACATGGAAGGTGCCGACCACGGTAAAGCGCTTCATGCGCGGGAACATGCCCGCCGGGGTCACGGTGACTTCCGGCGCGACGAAGGTCAGCTTGTCGCCGAGGCCCACGCCGAGCTTGGCAGCGGCCTTGTCGCCGATGACGATGCCGAAACTGCCAGGCGCCAGGTCGTCGAGTTTGCCCTGCAGCATGAACTTGTCGATGATCGAGACGTTGCGCTCCTGGGCCGGGTCGATGGCATTGAGCAGGATCTTCTGCACCTTGCCGTCATTGGTCAGCAACCCCTGCATCTGGGTAAATGGCGCGACGGCCAGCACCTTGGGGTTCTGCTTGACCTTGTCGGCCAGGCTTTGCCAGTCGCTGATGGGCGCATCGCCCTCGATGGTCGCGTGGGGCACCATGCCCAGCACGCGGGTGCGCATCTCATGATCGAAGCCGTTCATCACCGACAGCACCACGATCATCACGACCACGCCCAAGGCGAGCCCGATCATCGAGGTCAGGGAAATGAACGACACAAAATGATTGCGACGCTTTGCACGGGTATAACGCGTGCCAATAAATACGAAGAGAGGTCTGAACATGTCGGGGCTTGTTCGGAGGAAAAGAAGACGTCCCGGTGGCGGGGTCTGGTAAGCAGCTTTACACTCTGACCATTACCGCTAGCTGGGGTTCGCCATGTCGACATTAGATGAAGAAGAACGCCGCGAATACTACCGTATCGACGACATGATCGCACTTCAAATCAAAAGCCTGTCTGCCCCCGAGGCGGCGAGTAAGGAAGTGTTGCTGGATGATTCTCCGCTGTTCAATTTACTCAGTGAACTGCACCTGAGTGAATTCGAAGCCCAGCACCTGCTGCGCCAGCTCAGCGAGAAGGATCGCACCCTCGCCGCCTTCCTGCGCGTGCAGAACAAACGCCTGGACCTGCTCAGCCAGATCATGGCGCGCGGCCTTCTGGATGAGGTCGGCGCACCGCAACCGGTGATCATTTCCGAAGGCGGCATCGACTTCCAACACCCCACGCCCCTGCCGGCCGGTGCGCACCTGGCGGTCAAGCTGGTGCTGATGCCCCAGGCGCTCGGCCTGCTGCTGCGTGCGCGGGTCACCCATTGCGACCCCAAAGGCGCAGGCTTTGATGTCGGCACGGAATTCGAAGCCATGACCGACGCCCAACGCCAACTGCTGGCGCGCTACATCCTGCAGAAACAGGCCCAGGAACGGCGCCTGGCGCGGGAACAAAACGACGACATCTGAATTCGTATTCACTACGCCAGCTATCCTGGCGCGAAGGAGCAACTGTGACCCTGATCTACGGCCACCGCGGTGCCAAAGGCGAAGCACCGGAAAACACCCTGACCAGCTTTCAGGAATGCCTCAAGCACGGCGTACGCCGCTGCGAACTGGATTTGCACCTGTCCATGGACGGCGAGCTGATGGTCATCCACGACCCGACCCTCAAGCGCACCGCCGACCGGAGAGGCAAAGTCGTCGAGTATTCGGCGGCCGACCTGGTGAAGATGGACGCACGCAAAGGCGGCCCAGGCTGGGTCAAGCCGTGCCCGATTCCGCGTCTGGAAGAACTGTTCGAACAGTGCGACTTCGATCACTGGCAACTGGAAGTCAAAAGCGCCTCGCGCACCCGCGCCGCCACCACCGTGCTGGCAATCCGCGAGATGGCCGTGCGTTTCGGGCTGATGGACAAGGTCACCGTGACCTCAAGTTCGCGGGAAGTACTGAAGGCCGCCGTTGAACTCACTCCCGACCTGTCACGCGGACTGGTGGCGGAATACGCCTGGCTCGACCCGCTGAAGGTCGCGCAGAACTATGGCTGTGAGATTCTGGCGTTGAACTGGACGTTGTGCACCCCTGAGCGACTGGAAAAAGCCCAGCGCCAGGGCTTGCACGTGTCCGTGTGGACCGTCAACGAACCCGCGCTGATGCGCAGGCTCGCCGACTTCGGCGTAGATAGCCTGATTACAGACTTTCCCGGTTTGGCCACTGCCACTCTCGGGAATTACTGAAATCGGTCTCCCCGGCCGGCTCAGGCCACCGGCCGGAGCCGCTCAAAAAAGCCGGTTGAGGCCGTCGTAGGCCGCTACCCGATAGGCTTCCGCCATGGTCGGGTAGTTGAACGTGGTGTTGACGAAATACTTCAGGGTATTCAGTTCACCCGGCTGGTTCATGATCGCCTGGCCGATGTGCACGATCTCCGAAGCCTGGTAGCCAAAGCAATGCACGCCGAGGACTTCCAGGGTTTCACGGTGGAACAGGATCTTCAGCATGCCTTGCGGCTCGCCGGCGATCTGCGCACGCGCCATGCTCTTGAAGAACGCCTTGCCGACTTCGTAAGGCACCTTGGCCTTGGTCAGTTCGTGCTCGTTCTTGCCGATCGAGCTGATTTCGGGAATCGTGTAGATCCCGGTCGGCACGTCGTTCACATAGCGCCAGCTGCCATTGTCGACGATGCTGCCAGCGGCCGAGCGGCCCTGGTCATGCGCCGCACTGGCCAGGCTCGGCCAGCCGATCACGTCACCGGCGCCGTAGATGTTCGCCACGCAGGTGCGGTAGTTTTCGTCCACTTCGATCTGGCCACGGCTGTTGACCTTGACCCCGATGTTTTCCATGCCCAGCTTGTCGGTGTTGCCGGTACGGCCGTTGCACCACAGCAAGGCGTCGGCCTTGATCTTCTTGCCGGACTTGAGGTGCAGGATCACCCCGTTGTCCAGGCCTTCGACCCGCTCGTACTCTTCGTTGTGGCGCACGGTGATGTTGTTGTTGCTGAAGTGGTAGCTCAACGCCTGGGAAATTTCAGAGTCGAGGAAGCTCAGCAACTGGTCGCGGTTATCCACCAGCTCTACCAGTACACCCAGGCCGCTGAAGATCGAGGCGTATTCACAGCCGATCACGCCAGCGCCGTAGATGATCAGCTTGCGCGGGGTGTGGCCCAGGCTGAGGATGGTGTCGCTATCGTAGATACGCGGGTGGTGGAAATCGATGTCCGCTGGGCGATACGGGCGCGAACCGGTGGCGATGATGATGTGCTTGGCCACCAGTTTCTCGACCACGCCATTAGGGCAGACCACTTCGATGGTTTGCTCGTCGGCGAAGCTGCCGGTGCCGAAGAACAGGTCGACGCGGTTACGGGCGTAGTAGCCGGTACGCGAAGCAACCTGCTTGGAGATGACTTTCTCGGCGCTCTTGAGCACGTCCGGGAACGAGAACCAGCGCGGCTCACCAATGGCCCGGAACATCGGGTTGGTGTTGAACTGCATGATCTGGCGCACCGAGTGACGCAAGGCCTTGGACGGGATGGTGCCCAGGTGGGTGCAGTTACCGCCGACCTGGCGGCGGCTATCGACCATCGCCACCTTGCGCCCAGCTTTGGCGGCGTTCATCGCCGCACCTTCTCCAGCCGGGCCGGAACCCAGTACCACCACGTCGTAGTTGTAGACAGCCATGCGTACTCCTCAGAACAGGCCAGGCGTACGGTTGGACGCCGGGCTAAATCATGCCGCGGCCAGCGGTCATGAAGGACAATTCGGCTCAAGTGTGTGAACCGGGGCACAGTCTATATAAGGCTCAACGCCGCGAACATTAACCCTTGGTCGCGTCGTAGGCCAGTCTTGCCTTTACTACACCATCAGGAAATTGCAATTACACTGCCAGCAAGCCCCTTTGCAGGACTGGCCATTATGCGACATGTCGCTTTCTGTTTATTACTGATGCTGTCGATCACGGCACAGGCCAATGAGGCGGAACGGCTGAAGCAGGCCGACTTTCCGGCACAGTCCCAGCAATTGCCCCTGAAAAACCAGGCGGTGCTCACTTACCTCTGGGCGGATGTTTACGCGGCTGCGCTGTATGCCCCGTCCGACCTGAGCGCCAAGCAGGCCTGGGCGCAACAAAAAGCGCTGCGCCTGACGCTGTATTACTTCCGTGACATCGACCGCAATGATGTGATCAAAGCGGCCACTGCCACGCTGCAGCGCCAGCAGGCCAGCACCCGCCTGAAGCCCGAGATAGACAAACTGCACGCCAGCTTTCGCGATATCCGCAGCGGCGATCGGTATGCCCTGGATTTTCATCCGGGACGGGGTTTGAATTTGGAGATCAATGGGCAGGTGGTGTTCAGTAGTCGTGACGATGAGCTTGCCAGGACCTATCTGAGCCTCTGGCTGGCGCCCAATGGGCTGTCCGAACGTTTGCGTACCCAGTTGCTCAATTGAAGATTTGCGCTGGCTGAGCCACCGCCTTCGCGAGCAAGCCCGCTCCCACATTTAACCGCGCGCGCCCTGAAGAAACCCGGTCGAATGTGGGAGCGGGCTTGCTCGCGAAGAGGCCCTCACAACCATAAAAAAGCCCCGAACCAGTCGGGGCTTTCTCATTCAACGCATGTGCTTAGCGCGGAAACGCAGGCGGGTTGACCCCGGCCATGTCTTCCATCACACGAACCACCTGGCAGCTGTAGCCGAACTCGTTGTCGTACCAAACGTACAACACAACGCGGTTGTCCTGGGTAATGGTCGCTTCAGCGTCCACCACACCGGCGTGGCGCGAGCCAACGAAGTCGGTGGAGACCACTTCCTGCGAGTTGACGAAGTCGATCTGCTTATGCAGATCAGAGTGCAGCGCCATGTAGCGCAGGTACTCGTTCATTTCTTCACGGGTAGCGGCTTTCTCAAGGTTCAGGTTGAGAATGGCCATCGACACGTTTGGCGTCGGCACGCGGATCGCGTTGCCGGTCAGCTTGCCGGCCAGCTCAGGCAGGGCCTTGGCAGCAGCGGTGGCAGCACCGGTCTCGGTGATCACCATGTTCAACGCGGCGCTACGGCCACGGCGATCGCCCTTGTGGAAGTTGTCGATCAGGTTCTGGTCGTTGGTGTACGAGTGAACGGTCTCGACGTGGCCGTTTACGATGCCGAACTTGTCATTTACAGCCTTCAGCACCGGCACGATGGCGTTGGTGGTGCAGGACGCGGCGGACACGATCTTGTCGTCCGCGGTGATTTCACCGTGGTTGATACCGTGAACGATGTTCTTCAGCTTGCCTTTGCCAGGCGCGGTCAGGACAACGCGGTCAACACCCGGGCAGGCCAGGTGCTGGCCCAGGCCTTCGGCGTCACGCCATACGCCGGTGTTGTCCACCAGCAGGGCGTCCTTGATGCCGTACTGGGTGTAATCCACCTCGGACGGGTTCTTCGCGTAGATCACCTGGATCAGGTTACCGTTGGCGGTGATGGTGTTGTTTTCTTCGTCGATGACGATGGTGCCGTTGAACGGACCGTGTACCGAATCGCGGCGCAGCAGGCTTGCGCGCTTGGTGAGGTCGTTCTCGGCGCCTTTGCGCACCACGATGGCACGCAGGCGCAGGCCGTCGCCACCACCGGTTTTTTCGATCAGGATGCGTGCCAGCAGGCGGCCGATACGACCGAAGCCGTACAGCACCACGTCGGTACCTTTGCGGGCAGCGGCGTTTTGCTGGCCAACCACATCGGCCATTTCTTCACGCACGAACTGCTCGGCGGTACGGCCGGCGCCTTCCTTGCGGAATTTGTAGGCCAGCTTGCCCAGGTCTACCGAAGCCGCGCCGAGCTTGAGCTCGCTCATGGCTTTGAGCAGTGGGAATGTTTCGTGGACGGAGAGTTCGCTGTCGTCGGCGGAACGGTGACGCGCAAAGCGGTGGGCTTTGAGAATCGCGATGACGGACTGGTTGATCAGGCTGCGGCCATAGATCGAGCTCACCACATTGTTATTGCGGTACAGCTGACCGATAAGCGGAATCATCGCTTCAGCGAGTGCTTCACGGTCGATCCATTCACCAAGACACTGGTCGGGCTTCTGAGTCACGGGAACCTTCCACATGTAGGGGCAGAAAAAAGGGGCTACATTATGCCGCCCGACCGCCCTCGGAGCAATGCGCGTCCGGCAACAAAAAGTCCTTGCAGAAAATTGACACCCCGCTACAGCCCAGTAAATACGCGGGTTCCAGAAGGCCACCAATGGCACGCTCAGGACGACTTGTCCGTAACCCTCCGAAAAACGCGTACATTTTGGCACTACATAATGAGTCAAAACCCGCCATTGTTTGTCTTAGCCACTACATTTCCTACAAACCGTTATAGGCTCAGTCAGAAACTGACAGGCGGCACCTTGGCCCGTTACAATTACCGACTTTGTCGCAACGCTTGGAGCTCAACCTTCCGTGCCCGTCCTGCGTCTACCGCTTCTCCCTGCTGCGGCAGGTAAACAGCACTGGGGCAACCTGCCCGGTGCCGCCCTGAGCCTGGCCATCGCCGAGGCTGCCAGCGCAGCCAAGCGTTTTACCCTGCTGCTCACCGCCGACAGCCAAAGCGCCGAACGGTTGGAGCAGGAGCTGAGCTTCTTCGCCCCCGATTTGCCGGTGCTGCATTTCCCAGACTGGGAAACCCTGCCCTACGACCTGTTCTCGCCGCACCAGGACATCATCTCCCAGCGCATCGCCAGCCTGTACCGCTTGCCGGAACTGGCCCACGGCGTGCTGGTGGTGCCGATCACCACGGCCTTGCATCGCCTGGCGCCGACCAAGTTCCTGCTGGGCAGCAGCCTGGTGCTGGATATCGGCCAGAAGCTGGACGTCGAGCAGATGCGCACGCGCCTGGAAGCCAGCGGCTATCGCTGCGTCGACACGGTGTACGAGCACGGTGAGTTCGCGGTGCGTGGCGCGCTGATCGACCTGTTCCCGATGGGCAGCAAACCGCCCTACCGAATCGACCTGTTCGATGACGAAATCGAGACCCTGCGTACCTTCGATCCGGAAAACCAACGTTCCATCGATAAAGTCGACTCGGTCAAGCTGCTGCCTGCGCGGGAATTCCCGCTGCAAAAAGACGCGGTGACCCGCTTCAAGGCGCGCTTCCGTGAACGCTTCGACGTCGACTTCCGCCGTTGCCCGATCTTCCAGGACTTGAGCAGCGGGATTACACCGGCCGGTATCGAGTACTACCTGCCGCTGTTCTTCGACGAAACCTCCACCCTCTTCGATTACCTGCCCCAGGACACCCAGGTGTTTTCGCTGCCGGGCATCGAACAGGCGGCGGAAAATTTCTGGAACGACGTGCGCAACCGCTATGAAGAGCGTCGCGTCGATCCGTCCCGTCCTTTATTGCCGCCCGCCGAACTGTTCCTGCCGGTGGAAGACTGCTTCGCGCGCCTGAAAAGCTGGCCGCGTGTAGTCGCCAGCCAGCAGGATGTGGAAACCGGCGTTGGCCGCGAACGCTTCCCGGCAGGAACACTGCCGGATTTGGCGATCCAGGCCAAAGCCACGCAACCGCTGGAAGCGCTGTCCAACTTCCTCGGCGATTTCCCTGGCCGCGTGCTGTTTACCGCCGAATCTGCTGGCCGTCGCGAAGTGCTGCTGGAACTGCTCGAACGCCTGAAGCTGCGCCCGAAAACCGTCGACAGCTGGCCGGATTTTGTCAAAAGCAAAGAGCGCCTGGCGATCACCATCGCGCCGCTGGACGAAGGCCTGTTGCTGGATGATCCGGCCCTGGCGCTGATCGCCGAAAGCCCGTTGTTCGGTCAGCGCGTGATGCAGCGTCGTCGCCGCGAAAAACGCGCCGACGCCAACAACGATGCCGTGATCAAAAACCTCACCGAACTGCGCGAAGGCGCGCCGGTGGTGCACATCGACCACGGCGTCGGCCGCTACCTGGGCCTGCAGACCCTGGAGATCGACAACCAGGCCGCCGAATTCCTCACCATGGAATACGCCGAGGGCGCCAAGCTCTACGTGCCGGTGGCCAACCTGCATTTGATTGCGCGCTATACCGGCAGCGATGACGCCCTGGCGCCGTTGCATCGCCTGGGTTCGGAAACCTGGCAGAAAGCCAAGCGTAAAGCCGCCGAGCAGGTGCGCGATGTCGCCGCCGAACTGCTCGACATCTATGCCCGCCGCGCCGCCCGCGAAGGTTATGCGTTCGCCGACCCGAAAGCCGACTACGCCACCTTCAGCGCCGGCTTCGCCTTCGAAGAAACCCCGGACCAGCAAACCACCATCGAAGCGGTGCGCGCCGACATGCTCGCGCCCAAGCCGATGGACCGCCTGGTCTGCGGCGATGTGGGCTTCGGCAAGACCGAAGTGGCCATGCGCGCCGCCTTCATTGCCGTGCACGGCGGTCGCCAGGTAGCCATCCTGGTGCCGACCACCCTGCTCGCCCAGCAGCATTACAACAGTTTCCGCGACCGCTTTGCCGATTGGCCGGTGACCGTGGAAGTGATGAGCCGCTTCAAGTCGGCCAAGGAAGTGAATGCCGCCATCGCCGATTTGGCCGAAGGCAAGATCGACATCGTGATCGGCACCCACAAGCTGCTGTCGGACGATGTGAAGATCAAGAACCTGGGCCTGGTGATCATCGACGAAGAACACCGCTTTGGTGTGCGCCAGAAGGAACAGCTCAAGGCCCTGCGCAGCGAGGTCGACATCCTCACCCTTACCGCCACGCCGATTCCGCGCACGCTGAACATGGCCGTGTCGGGCATGCGCGACCTGTCGATCATCGCCACGCCGCCGGCGCGGCGCTTGTCGGTGCGCACCTTCGTGATGGAGCAGAACAAAAGCACGGTCAAGGAAGCGCTGTTGCGTGAACTGCTGCGCGGTGGGCAGGTGTACTACCTGCACAACGACGTGAAGACCATCGAGAAATGCGCCGCCGACCTCGCCGAGCTGGTGCCGGAGGCACGTATCGCCATCGGCCACGGGCAAATGCGCGAGCGCGAACTCGAACAGGTGATGAGCGACTTCTATCACAAGCGCTTCAACGTGCTGATCGCCTCGACCATCATCGAGACCGGTATCGACGTGCCGAGCGCCAACACCATTATTATCGAGCGCGCCGACAAGTTCGGCCTGGCCCAGTTGCACCAACTACGCGGTCGCGTGGGGCGCAGTCACCACCAGGCGTACGCCTATTTGCTGACGCCGCCGCGCCAACAGATTACCTCCGACGCGGAAAAGCGCCTGGAAGCGATCGCCAACACCCAGGATCTGGGCGCCGGCTTTGTGCTGGCCACCAACGACCTCGAAATCCGTGGCGCCGGCGAACTACTGGGCGACGGCCAGAGCGGGCAGATCCAGGCGGTCGGTTTCACGCTGTACATGGAGATGCTTGAACGTGCCGTGAAAGCCATCCGCAAAGGCGAACAGCCAAATCTGGATCAACCGTTGGGCGGCGGCCCTGAGATCAACCTGCGCTTGCCGGCGTTGATTCCCGAGGATTACCTGCCGGATGTGCATGCACGACTGATCCTGTACAAACGCATCGCCTCGGCCACCGATGAAGAAGGCCTCAAGGACCTACAGGTCGAGATGATCGACCGCTTCGGCCTGTTGCCGGAACCGACCAAGAACCTGGTGCGCCTGACCTTGCTGAAATTGCAGGCCGAGCAGCTCGGGATCAAAAAGGTCGACGCCGGGCCGCAGGGCGGACGCATCGAATTCGAAGCGCAGACGCCGGTGGACCCGTTGGTGCTGATCAAGCTGATCCAAGGCCAGCCCAACCGCTACAAGTTCGAAGGGGCTACGCTGTTCAAGTTCATGGTGCCGATGGAACGTGCCGAAGAACGCTTTAATACCTTGGAGGCGTTGTTCGAACGCCTCATCCCGAAATCTGCTTGAAGGACGCCCCAATGCGCCTGTTCCGCATGTTGAGCCTGTTGTTGGTGGTCGTGGCACCTGCGGCGTTCGCCGACAGCCCGTACCAGGTGGAAATGATCCTGGTACGCCAGAACGCCGAACCGGTGATCAGCAGCCGCGCCGCCCCGGAAAACTGGGATGCCGGAGCGGCGCGCCTGGGCGACAGACTGAGCCCGCCGCGCCTGTCCAACATTGTCGACAAGCTGCGTGCCGACTCTACCTACACGGTGCTGCTGCATAAGGCGTGGGAACAGAACCTGGGCGAGCAGCCTGTCAAGGTCGCGATAACCGACGGCCAGGAACAATTCGGCCAGTTTCCGATCGAGGGCGTGTTGAGCCTGCAACTGGGCCGTTTTACCGATATCGATGCGAACTTCTGGATCAACCAGTTCGACGCCAACGGCAGCGTGATCGCCAGCGAGCACCTGAGCCAGACCGACGTGCGCACCAAGAACAACCAGCTCAATTACCTAGACGGCGGCCACCTGGCGCTGCTGATCAAGATCACCTCGCTGACCGCCAAGCCACCCAGCGCGCCACCGCCCGACATTCAGGACTGATCCAGCACCATGTCCCTCACGTCGTCGCTGACCAAACCCCTGGCCCCTTCCTGGGCCAATCGCTTTAAAGAGCAGAGCCTTGAGCGCGGGCGACGGTATGCGCTGGAAAACCGGGTGCGCATCGTCGAGTGCGGCGACAGCACCATCGTCGCCAGTTGCGAAGGCTCCGGCGGCAACGTGTATCGGCAGACCATCTCGCTGCGTGAATCGGCCAAGGGCACCTTGATCCTGGTGGACAGCCGCTGTACCTGCCCGGTGCACACCAATTGCAAACATATCGCGGCAGTGCTGCTGAAAGTCCAGGAAACCCTGGCCTACCCCGCCGCCGCACAGGATGCCGAACTGCTGGAAAAACTCCAGGCCGTGCTGGAAAACCGTGCGGTGCTGCCGCAAGTGGTGATGGAAGACGTGGTGCCGGTGCCGCGCCTGTGGATGGCCAGCGTCGAATTCAGCGCCTTTGAACCGCGCAACGGCAAGATGCAGCGCTATATCCAGCACCGGGCGGCGCTGTCGTTCAACTACTTGGGCAACTACGTCAGCGGGCAAAAAAACGCCGACATCATCGTGCGCCAGGACACCCAGAGCCTGCGTATCAAGCGGCATCCGGAGCTTGAGCAACCCTATCGCGAACAACTGCGCCTGCTGGGCTTCAAGATCGCCACACGCCAGAGTAAAGCCTTGCCGGAAAGCGCCGGCGAGCTGTTCGAGATGGTCAATGACAGTGCCTGGCTGACCTTCACCCTCAATGCCACACCGACACTGCGAGCCGAGGGTTGGGAGCTGCTGATCGATGATGATTTCGGCTTCGACCTCAGCGCCGTCGATGACTGGTACGCCACCGTTGATGAAGGTCCGGAGCGTGATTGGTTCGACCTGGAGCTGGGGATCATCGTCAACGGCGAGCGGCTGAGCCTGTTGCCGATCCTGCTGAACCTGATGCGTTCCCACACCGAGATCCTCAACCCGGAGAAGCTGGCGCGGCGCCGCGATGATGAGCTGATCCTGGTGAACATCCCGGGCCTGCCCAATGGTCACGGCCCGATACAAGTCGCGCTGCCCTATGGTCGATTGAAACCGGTGCTGGCGACCCTCGGTGAGTTTTACCTACAGGAAGCCGGCACCACCACGTTGCGCTTGGCCAAGGCCGATGCGATCCGGCTTAATCCGCTGGAAGACCTGCCGCTGCAGTGGGAAGGTGGCGAAAAGATCCGCAACTTTGCCCAGCGCCTGCGGGATATCAAGGACTTCACGTGTGTAGCGCCTGAAGGGCTGAACGCGACCTTGCGCCCTTACCAGTTGGAAGGCTTGAGCTGGATGCAGTCGCTGCGTCAGTTGGATGTCGGCGGCATACTTGCGGATGACATGGGTCTGGGTAAAACCCTACAGACCCTGGCGCATATTCTCAGCGAGAAGGCCGCCGGTCGCCTGGATCGGCCGTGCATGGTGGTGATGCCCACCAGCCTGATTCCCAACTGGCTGGATGAGGCGGCGCACTTTACACCGCAACTCAAGGTGCTGGCGCTGTATGGCGCAGGGCGTAAGAAACATTTCGCCAACCTGCAGGACTATGACCTGCTGCTGACCACCTATGCGCTGCTGCCCAAGGACATCGAACAACTCGCCGCCCTGCCCTTGCATGTGCTGATCCTCGATGAAGCCCAGTACATCAAGAACCCGTCCAGTAAGGCGGCCCAGGCGGCGCGCGAGCTGAATGCTCGCCAGCGCCTGTGCCTGAGTGGTACGCCGCTGGAAAACCACCTGGGCGAGCTGTGGTCGTTGTTTCACTTCCTGCTGCCCGGCTGGCTCGGTGACGTGAAAAGCTTCAACCGCGATTACCGCGTGCCCATCGAAAAGCGCGCAAGCGATGTGCGACTGCAGCACCTCAACGGTCGGATCAAACCTTTCCTGCTGCGCCGCACCAAGGAGCAGGTGGCGACAGAATTGCCCCCCAAGACCGAGATTATCCACTGGGTCGACCTCAATGAAGCCCAGCGCGACGTATACGAAACCATGCGCCTGGCCATGGACAAGAAAGTCCGCGACGAGATCACCCGCAAAGGCGTGGCACGCAGCCAGATCATCATCCTTGAGGCGCTGCTCAAGTTACGCCAAGTGTGCTGTGACTTGCGGCTGGTCAACGACGCAACCTTGCCCGCCCGTGGCAGCAGCTCAGGCAAACTCGATAGTTTGATGGAAATGCTTGAGGAACTGTTTGAGGAAGGTCGGCGGATCCTGCTGTTTTCCCAGTTCACCTCGATGTTGAGCCTGATCGAAGTCGAGCTGAAAAAACGTGGCGTGGCCTACGCACTGCTCACCGGCCAGACCCGAGATCGGCGCACGCCGGTGAAGGACTTCCAGAGCGGCAAGCTGCAGATTTTTCTGATCAGTTTGAAGGCCGGAGGCGTGGGCCTGAACCTGACCGAGGCCGATACGGTGATCCATTACGATCCTTGGTGGAACCCGGCCACGGAAAACCAGGCCACCGACCGTGCCTATCGCATCGGTCAGGAGAAGCCGGTGTTCGTCTACAAGATGATTGCCCGGGGCACGGTGGAAGAGAAAATCCAGCACCTGCAGAAGGAAAAATCCGATCTGGCAGCGGGCGTGCTGGATGGGCGTACTACAGGAGACTGGCAGCTGGGCAACGAGGATATTGAAGCGTTGTTTGCGCCGTTGCCCCACAAACAAGAAAAGCGCTGACTGTCAGATCGCTATCGCAGGCAAGCCAGCTCCCACAGGTGACCGCGTTTCTTCAAGATAACTGCGGTCGAATGTGGGAGCTGGCTTGCCTGCGATGGGCGCACCGCGGTTTTCAGCCGATCAACTGCGCTTCACGCAGCGCAGTCAGTGCCGCCAACCAACGCGGATCCTGCTTGTAGTCCGTCGACGCAATCGCCTGGCCGCGCATACGAGCGATTCGAGCCGATGGCTTGACCTTCATGCGCTGGGCGGCGGTCAACGCCAGTTCTGCAGCCGCACGATCGTTGCATACCAGCCCCATGTCGCAACCCGCCGTCAGCGCCGCTTCGATGCGGCTGGCGGCGTCGCCCACCACATGGGCGCCGGCCATCGACAGATCATCACTGAAAATCACCCCATCGAACTGCAACTCACCACGCAAGATGTCCTGCAACCAGCGGCGCGAGAACCCAGCTGGCTGGGCGTCGACTTGCGGGTAGATCACGTGCGCGGGCATCACGGCCGCAAGTTGCTTGCTCAGGCGTGCGAAAGGCACCAGATCATTGGCGCGAATCTGCTCCAGGCTACGTTCATCATTGGGAATGGCGACGTGGGAATCGGCCTCAGCCCAACCGTGACCGGGGAAGTGCTTACCGGTAGCGGCCATGCCGGCGCTGTTCATGCCGCGGATGAATGCACCAGCCAGCACGGCGGCACGCTCGGGGTCGCCTTCGAAGGAACGGGTGCCGACCACGGCGCTGCGTTGGTAGTCCAGGTCCAGCACCGGGGCGAAGCTCAGGTCCAGGCCAACGGCCAACACTTCTGTCGCCATGATCCAGCCGCACTGCTCGGCCAAGTACTCGGCGTTGGGGTTGTCCGCCAATGCACGCATGGCCGGCAAGCGCACAAACCCCTGGCGCAGGCGCTGTACGCGACCGCCTTCCTGGTCGACGGCCAACAGCAGGTCCGGGCGCACGGCGCGAATCGCTGCGCTCAACTCCCGCACTTGGCGCGGATGCTCAATGTTGCGCGCGAAGATGATCAGGCCGCCGACTTCAGGCTGGCGCAACAAGTGGCGGTCCTCGGCCGTCAGCCAGGTGCCGGCCACGTCGACCATCAAAGAACCTTGCAGGGCAGCAGTCATAAACCTTCCTTAAATAACGCACACAGCCCGTTGCCCTCACCAGGCACAGTGAGCACAACGGGTTGCGAGTCAATAGCTGAATTCGGCATGGGCCGCTAGCTTAGCGGATGCAAGCGGTCGCGCCCACCCGGTGCGGTCAAACCTTGGCGGGTATTGGCGCGGACTTGCTGCGTGGGCGCAATTGAGCAGCGGCCATGGCGGCGTCGGTCACACCGGTTTCGGCACGCATGCCGGCGGCCAGGAACGGCACCATCAGGCGCATGACCTGTTCGATTGAGGTATTCACGCCGAAATCGGTCTCGGCAATGGCCCGCAACGCCTTGATCCCGGACATGCTGAACGCGGCAGCACCGAGCATGAAGTGCACGCGCCAGAACAGCTCGATCGGCGGAATACGCGGAGCCGCCTCGTTGACCAGCAACATATAGCGACGAAAAACCTTGCCGTACATGTCTTCCAGGTAACGGCGCAGGTGACCTTGGCTCTGGCTGAACGCCAGGCCCAGGAGGCGCATGAAAATCGACAAATCGTTGCCGCTGCGGGGCTGAACGACCAGGGCCTGCTCGACGAGGATTTCCAACAACTCTTCCAGGGTCGGCTTATGGTCAGCCTTGGCTTGGCGACGCTCCAGCTCACGGTCGAGACTGGCGCAGAACGGCCCCAGGAAGCGCGAGAACACCGCTTGGATCAGGGCTTTTTTCGAGCCGAAATGGTAGTTCACAGCAGCGAGGTTGACGCCAGCCTTGCTGGTGATCAGCCGCAATGAGGTTTCAGCAAATCCTTTTTCCGCGAACAATTGCTCGGCAGCATCGAGAATGCGTTCAACGGTTTCCGACTGGGCCATGGCTACTCCGCCTGACAAACACTTGTTTGAAACATACGTTTCAGGGTGTGTCTTGTCAAGCCTGCGGGTTCGCTTTCCGG
This sequence comes from Pseudomonas sp. NS1(2017), assembly GCF_002269425.1. Classification (NCBI taxonomy): domain Bacteria; kingdom Pseudomonadati; phylum Pseudomonadota; class Gammaproteobacteria; order Pseudomonadales; family Pseudomonadaceae; genus Pseudomonas; species Pseudomonas sp. NS1(2017). The sequence continues at coordinate 3,104,610 of NZ_CP022960.1, read as the reverse complement.
CCGGGCAGTCATACATTTCATCGCTATTTAATCACATCCATACCGGTCTGTAGGCAGCGCTATCCCTGGCTTGTGGGAAGCATGCCCGATGACCGTCCAGCGGAGGGGCAGAAAAGGATGATTGCCAAGCGCAGTTCACTGTATATAATCCCAGTCACTGTATAAAAAGACAGAGCGATCAACATGCTAAAACTGACGCCACGCCAAGCTGAGATTCTGGCTTTTATCAAGCGCTGCCTCGATGACAACGGCTACCCGCCGACACGAGCGGAAATTGCGCTGGAACTGGGGTTCAAGTCCCCCAACGCCGCTGAAGAACACCTCAAGGCCCTCGCTCGCAAAGGCGCGATCGAGATGACCCCCGGTGCCTCGCGCGGTATTCGCATCCCTGGCTTCGAAGCCAAGGCCGACGAATCGACCCTGCCGATCATCGGCCGCGTCGCCGCCGGTGCGCCGATCCTGGCGCAGCAGCACGTCGAGGAATCCTGCAACATCAACCCGACCTTCTTCCATCCTCGTGCCGACTACCTGTTGCGCGTCCATGGCATGAGCATGAAGGACGTGGGCATCTTCGATGGCGACCTGCTGGCCGTCCACACCACCCGCGAAGCCCGTAATGGCCAGATCGTCGTCGCCCGTATCGGCGATGAAGTCACCGTCAAACGCTTCAAGCGCGAAGGCAGCAAGGTCTGGCTCCTGGCCGAGAACCCTGAGTTCGCACCGATTGAAGTGAACCTGAAAGATCAGGACCTGGTGATCGAAGGCTTGAGCGTCGGCGTCATTCGCCGCTAGAGGAGGCATCATGCAACTCGTCCACACCCCACAACACACACAACTGTCGCTGTTCGAGGCCTTCATGGCCCAACCCCTTGCGCCTATCCTCAAGGAAACGGTCGAGGCGCCCTGGGGCGCCGAACCTGAGGCGTTCAGTGAATTGTCGTTGCGCGGTGCAGCGGGGAGTTGCCTGAGCCTGCTGGCGCCGATCCTGCGTGACCTGAGCGAGGAACAGGACGCCCGCTGGCTGACGCTGATCGCCCCACCCGCCAGCCTGACTCAGGCCTGGCTGCGGGATGCCGGCCTCAACCGCGAGCGCATCCTGCTGCTGCAGCCACGCGGCGCACAAAGTGCCCAGCAGTTGACCTGTGAAGCGTTGCGTCTGGGCCGTAGCCATACGGTGGTGAGCTGGTTGAATCCGTTGAATGCAAGCGCCAAGCAGCAACTGATCAGCGCTGCACGTATGGGCGATGCTCAGAGCTTGAATATTCGATTGGGATAAAACCAGAAGCGGGCTTGTTGGAAGCAGGCTTGTTGTGGAGAGCGAGCTCATTGTGGCGAGCGGGCTTGCCCCGCGTTGGGCTGCGAAGC
>NZ_CP022960.1:2958388-3103145 GCF_002269425.1 Pseudomonas sp. NS1(2017) | reverse complement strand
TTGCCCCGCGTTGGGCTGCGAAGCAGCCCCAAAACCAAGCACTGTGGAATAGCTGATATACCGTATTAGATCTATTTAGGTCTGCTTCGCAGCCCAACGCGGGGCAAGCCCGCTCGCCACAGAAGCCACTTTAACCACATCGGCCCTCTTCAGAACTCAGTGAAGAACCCGCGGCCCCTCGTCTTTCTCCGGCTCGCCTTCCGCCAGGCGACCGGCCATCTGCACGCCCACGCTCAACATGGCTTTAGCCACTTCCACGTGCTGGCCTTGCAGGAACTGCTTGGCATCTTCGGAAAAATCCAGGATGACCAGAGAACCCTCGTCCTCAGCCCGGCGCAGCTCGATTCGGCCGTCAGGCAACTCAACAATTTCTAGAAAGGACGTTGGCATAAAAGTCTGTTCTCCACGAAAGGCCGGGATTATATCAGTCATCCACCCAGCCCCGCAGAGGATCTGAACAGGTTTGTTGACAGCTTGATGAATGGTCGCCTACGAAATGCTCAGCACTCGTTGAGACCTTCGCGAAAGCGCAGCGCCATCTTTTTCAGTTCCTGACGCCAGCCCTCCAGCTCTTCACGGCTCAACGGCTTGGGTTCTTCCTCTTCCACCGCAACCGCCACGATCAGCGGCTGCGTCACATCGCCCTTGGGCACATGCGGAATACGCGGTGGCTGAAACATATCCGCATGCGCCTTGAGCAAACGCGCCACCCAACTGTCCGGGCTTTGAGCCATTTCAACCAGTTCGGCCAGCTCAGGAATGGCCATCGCGTCCAGCACTTCGCGATTCATGATCATTTCCGCACGGGGTGAACCGGCCTGAGGCAGGCGGTAAAACCCGGCGATTTCATGGCACAAACCCAGCAAGGCGCCGTACAGGTGAAACAACGCTGCTTCACGCCCCGCCTGGACCAGCGCGATGGCATTCATCTCTTTCCCTTCCTCGGCGCGGCCAAGGGCTTCCAGGGATAGACCCGCGAAGTAAATTTTCTGATTGGTACGGGTATAGAGTTCGTTGGCCATGACGGCAATCTCCACAACGAAAGAGGCGTAATGCTGGCTGTGTAGGAGCGAGCTTGCTCGCGAAAAACCTAAGGACGCCATTATGTACCTGGCTTCCCGCGTTATCGTTAACGATTTTCGCGAGCAAGGGCTAGGCGCCCCCCTCGCTTCTACAGCAAAAAAAGGCCGCCTGTGAAGGCGGCCTTTGTCATTGGCAGATTAGCTGATCAAGCGCCCTGGCGCTTATCCTCGACCTTCCACTTGCCACCGTCGTAGAACGCTTTCCAGCCGGTAGGCTTGCCGTCCACTTCGGTCTGCACGTACTGCTCCTTGGTCTTGCGGCTGTAACGGATCACGGCTGGGCGACCATCCGGGTCCTTCTTCGGCGCTTCACACAGGAAGTGGTACTTCGGATCAATCTCGTCCTTGTGCGGCACGATCTCCAGCACCAACGGTGCACGGGTCTCGCGGTTTTTCGGGAACTGGCTGGCCGCCAGGAACAACCCCGAAGCGCCATCACGCAGGATGTAGGTGTCGTTGACCTTCTCGCACTTGAGCTCGGGCATCTTCACCGGGTCCATCTTCGGCGGCGCGGCGTCACCGCTTTTCAGCAGTTTGCGGGTGTTCTTGCAGGTCGGGTTGGTGCAACCGAAGAACTTGCCGAAACGGCCGGTCTTGAGCTGCATCTCGCTACCGCACTTATCGCATTCCAGGCTCGGACCTTCGTAGCCCTTGATGCGGTAGGTGCCCTCTTCAATCTCGTAGCCGTTGCAATCCGGGTTGTTACCGCAGATGTGCAGCTTGTGCTTCTCGTCCAGCAGGTAGGCGTCCATCGCCGTGCTGCAGATCGGGCAACGGTGCTTGCCACGCAGTACCAGCGACTCGGACTCACCCTCGTCATCGGCGGCAATTTCATCACCTGGCACCAGGTTCACGGTGGCCTTGCAGCGCTCTTTCGGCGGCAGGCTGTAGCCCGAGCAACCGAGGAACACGCCAGTGGACGCCGTACGAATCTGCATCGGCCGACCGCAGGTCTGGCATGGGATGTCGGTCATCACCGGCTGATTGGCGCGCATGCCGTGTTCAGGGCTTTCGGCTACTTCAAGCTTTTTCTTGAAGTCGCCGTAGAACTCGTCCAGCACGTTTTTCCAGTCGCGTTCGCCCTGGGCCACGTCATCGAGGTTCTCTTCCATACCGGCCGTGAAGCCGTAGTCCATCAGGTTGGAGAAGCTCTCGGACAGGCGCTCGGTCACGATGTCGCCCATCTTTTCCGAGTAGAAACGACGGTTGTGCAGCGCAACGTAGCCACGGTCCTGAATGGTCGAGATGATCGCTGCATAGGTCGACGGACGACCGATACCGCGTTTTTCCATCTCTTTTACCAGGCTGGCTTCCGAATAACGCGCCGGCGGCTTGGTGAAATGCTGGGACGGATCGAGTTGGATCAGCTTGAGCGTGTCGCCCTGGGCCATGTCCGGCAGCACGTCGTCATCGCCAGGCTTGGCGATTTGCGGCATCACCCGGGTGTAACCGTCGAACTTGAGGATACGGCCCTTGGCACGCAGCTCGAAGTCGGAAGCCGCCACCGTCACGGTGGTGGACAGGTATTGCGCCGGCAGCATCTGGCAAGCCAGGAACTGGCGCCAGATCAGCTCGTAGAGGCGCTCAGCGTCGCGCTCCATGCCGCTCAGCTTGGCAGGCGTGGTGTTGGCGTCGGAAGGACGAATCGCTTCGTGAGCCTCTTGTGCGCCTTCCTTGCTGCTGTAGACGTTCGGCTTCTCCGGCAGGTACTTCTTGCCGAACTCTTCTTCAATATAGGTACGCGCCATCGCGACCGCGTCCACCGACAGGTTGGTGGAGTCGGTACGCATGTAAGTGATGTAGCCGGCTTCGTACAAGCGCTGGGCCATCATCATGGTTTTCTTCACACCGAAGCCCAGGCGGTTGCTCGCGGCCTGTTGCAGGGTGGAGGTGATGAACGGTGCCGACGGCTTGCTGCTGGTCGGTTTGTCTTCACGCTTGACGATGCTGTAGCTGGACGCCTTGAGCTTTTCCAGCGCAGCCATGGCCTGGGCTTCGTTCAGCGGTTTGAAGGCCTCGCCTTTCTCGCGGGCCACTTCAAAGCGCACGTTGGCGCCCTTGGCAGTGCCGAGGTCGGCGTGGACTTCCCAGTACTCTTCGGGGATGAACGCACGGATCTCGCGCTCACGCTCCACCACCAGCTTTACCGCAACCGATTGCACACGACCGGCCGACAGGCCACGGGCGATCTTGGCCCACAGCAGCGGCGAGACCATGTAGCCCACGACGCGGTCGAGGAAACGACGGGCCTGTTGGGCGTTGACGCGGTCGATGTCCAGTTCGCCCGGCTTGGAGAAGGCTTCCTGGATGGCTTTCTTGGTGATTTCGTTGAACACAACACGCTTGTAGCGGCTGTCGTCGCCGCCGATGGCTTCCCGCAGGTGCCAGGCAATGGCTTCCCCTTCGCGGTCCAAGTCCGTCGCGAGATAGATGGTGTCAGCATCCTTGGCGAGCCGGCGCAGCTCTTCGATGACCTTTTCCTTGCCTGGAAGGATTTCGTACTTGGCCTTCCAGCCATGATCCGGGTCCACACCCATGCGCGAGACCAGCTGCTTGCGCGCTTTCTCTTTAGGGGTGAGCACCGGACCTTCGCCTGCAGCCGCCTTGCCGCGCTTGGCGGCAGGCTCCTTGCTGGCGCTAGCCGAACCGCTGGTGGGCAGGTCTCGGATATGGCCGATACTCGACTTCACCACGTACTCGTTGCCCAAGTACTTGTTGATGGTCTTGGCCTTAGCCGGGGATTCCACAATGACCAGCGATTTGCCCATGGATCGGAAAATTCCTGAATTCGAGAAGTGAAAGGCAGTTGGCGCCTGTCGCGGCAACGCTATATATAGTGGCAACAAGGTGAGGTCAAGCGCAGCATTCTGCGCGACCTGCCGTTATTGCCCTGAAAAAAGACTGGGTTCGGCCTGGACCAAAGCAAAGCGCGGGACCTGCTCGCCGTCAACTTCGACGGTCTCCACAAACATGCTCAACGGGCGCACCCAAAAGCCGTAATCGCCATACAGTGCTTGGTAGAACACCACTTCTTCTTCGGTCTCGGAGTGGCGCGCCACACTGAAAACACGGTACTGCGGACCTTTATAATGCTGGTAGAGCCCTGGTTCGACTTTCATGCTCTGGCCCCCTTACAAAATTTGTTAAAAAAAAAATACAAAACCACCCAAAAACAAAAACCGGGGCACTGGGCCCCGGCTTCCGTCAACCCAACGCTTATACGCGTTCGAAGACGGTGGAAATGCCTTGGCCGAGACCAATGCACATGGTTGCAACCCCGAGGTTGCCGCCATTTTGCTTCATCACGTTAAGCAAAGTGCCGGAGATACGCGCACCGGAGCAACCGAATGGGTGGCCCAGGGCAATCGCGCCGCCGTGCAGGTTAACCTTCTCATTCATCTTGTCGAGTACTTTCAAATCTTTCAGCACTGGCAGGGCCTGTGCGGCGAAAGCTTCGTTGAGCTCGAAGAAGTCGATGTCGTTGATGGTCAGGCCCGCGCGCTTCAAGGCTTTTTGTGTGGCCGGTACTGGACCATAGCCCATGATTGCCGGGTCCACACCTGCCACAGCCATCGAACGGATCACGGCCAGCGGTTGGATGCCCAGGTCCTGGGCACGCTGCGCCGACATCACGATCATGCACGAAGCGCCGTCGGTGATTTGCGACGAAGTACCGGCTGTCACGGTGCCGCCCTTTGGATTGAAGGCAGGCTTGAGCGCGGCCAGGCTTTCCAGGGTGGTGTCCGGACGAATGGTTTCGTCGTAGTCGAACAGTTTCAGGAAACCGTTCTCGTCGTAGCCGTTCATCGGGATGATTTCATCCTTGAACTTGCCTTCCACGGTCGCCTTGTGGGCGAGCTGGTGGGAGCGCAGGCCGAACGCGTCCTGCGCTTCGCGGGTAATGCCGTGCATTTTGCCGAGCATTTCCGCAGTCAGGCCCATCATGCCCGAGGCTTTTGCCGCGTACAGCGACATGTGCGGGTTAGGATCAACGCCGTGCATCATGCTGACGTGACCCATGTGCTCCACGCCACCAACCACGAACACATCACCGTTGCCGGTCATGATGGCCTGGGCGGCGGTGTGCAGCGCGCTCATCGACGAACCGCACAGGCGGCTCACGGTCTGGCCCGCGGCGGTGTGCGGGATCTGGGTCATCAGCGACGCCATGCGCGCGATGTTCCAGCCCTGCTCCAGGGTCTGGTTGACGCAGCCCCAGATCACATCTTCGACTTCGTTAGGGTCGACCTTGACGTTGCGCTCCAGCAGTTTGCTGATCAGGTGTGCCGACATGTCTTCGGCACGGGTGTTGCGGTGCATGCCGCCCTTGGAGCGGCCCATCGGCGTACGACCGAAGTCGACGATCACGACGTCTCTTGGATTCAAGCTCATAAATATTCTCGCTCTAGTCGTCTGGGCACTTAACCGAAGAAGCGCTGGCCGTTCTTGGCCATTTCACGCAGCTTCGCGGTCGGGTGGTACAGCGGGCCCAAATCAGCGTATTGATCAGCCAGGGCAACGAACTCGGCCACACCGATCGAATCGATGTAACGCAGCGCACCACCACGGAATGGAGGGAAACCAATACCGTACACCAGGCCCATATCGGCTTCGGCGGCGGTCTCGACGATGCCGTCTTCCAGGCAACGTACGGTTTCCAGGCACAGGGCGATCATCATCCAGTTGATGATGTCCTCGTCCGACACCTCACGCTGTTCGTAGATGACCGGAGCCAGCACTTCGTGCACCGACGGGTCGGCCACTTTCTTCTGCTTGCCCTTCTTGTCGGCCTCGTAGGCGTAGAAGCCCTTGCCGTTCTTCTGGCCCAGGCGCTTGGCCTCGTACAGCGCGTCGATCGCCGAGCGACGGTCGTCTTTCATGCGGTCCGGGAAGCCTTCAGCCATCACGTCGCGACCGTGGTGGCCGGTGTCGATGCCGACCACGTCCATCAGGTACGCCGGGCCCATTGGCCAGCCGAATTTTTCCATGACTTTGTCGATGCGCACAAAGTCCACACCGGCGCTGACCAGCTTGGCGAAGCCGCCGAAGTACGGGAACAGCACGCGGTTGACCAGGAAGCCCGGGCAGTCATTGACCACGATCGGGTTCTTGCCCATTTTCTTGGCGTAGGCAACGGTGGTGGCAACGGCCAGCTCACTGGACTTCTCGCCACGGATCACTTCCACCAGCGGCATCATGTGCACCGGGTTGAAGAAGTGCATGCCGACGAAGTTTTCCGGACGCTTGAGGGCCTTGGCCAGCAGCGAGATGGAAATGGTCGAGGTGTTGGACGCCAGGATGGTGTCGTCTTTAACCTGGGCTTCCACTTCGGCCAGTACGGCTTGCTTGACCTTCGGGTTCTCGACAACCGCTTCGACCACCAGGTCGACGTGGCCGAAATCGCCGTAGGACAGCGTAGGACGAATGCCGTTAAGCACTTCAGCCATCTTCGCGGCGGTCATGCGACCTTTGTCCACGCGGCCGACCAGCAGCTTGGCGGCTTCTGCCAGACCTTGCTCGATGCCGTGCTCGTTGATGTCTTTCATCAGGATCGGCGTGCCTTTGGACGCCGACTGATAGGCGATACCGCCGCCCATGATACCGGCGCCGAGTACGGCAGCCTGTTTCACGTCCTTGGCGATTTCGTCGTAGGCCTTGGCCTTTTTCTTCAGTTCCTGATCGTTCAGGAACAGGCCGATCAGGCTCTGGGCTGCGGAGGTTTTCGCCAGTTTGACGAAGCCAGCCGCTTCCACTTCCAGAGCTTTGTCGCGACCGAAGTTCGCGGCTTTCTGGATGGTCTTGATCGCTTCAACTGGTGCCGGGTAGTTCGGACCGGCCTGGCCAGCCACGAAACCTTTGGCGGTTTCAAACGACATCATTTGTTCGATGGCGTTGAGCTTGAGTTTTTCCAGCTTCGGCTGACGCTTGGCCTTGTAGTCAAATTCGCCGCTGATGGCGCCCTTGATCAGGTTCAATGCGGCTTCGGCCAGTTTTTCCGGGGCAACCACAGCGTCGACAGCACCGACTTTCAGCGCGTCTTCAGCACGGTTTTCCTTGCCAGCGGCAATCCACTCGATGGCGTTGTCGGCACCGATCAGGCGCGGCAGGCGCACGGTACCGCCAAAACCTGGGTAGATGCCCAGCTTGACTTCAGGCAGGCCGATCTTGGCCGTGGCCGACATGACGCGGAAGTCTGCCGCCAGGCACATTTCCAGGCCGCCGCCCAACGCGATACCGTTGATCGCGGCGACGGTCGGTACGTTGAGGTCTTCAAAATCGCTGAAAATCTTGTTGGCTTCGAGGTTGCCAGCCACCAGCTCGGCATCGGGCAGCTTGAAGTTGTCGACGAATTCGGTGATGTCAGCGCCGACGATGAACACGTCCTTGCCGCTGGAAACGATCACGCCCTTGACCGAAGCATCTGCTTTGATGGTGTCTACGGCCTGACGCAATTCATTCAGGGTTAGACGGTTGAACTTGTTGACGGACTCACCCTTGAGGTCGAATTTCAGTTCGACGATGCCACTTTCAAGAGCCTTAACCGTGATGGCTTTACCTTCGTAAATCATCAACTGATCTCCACGATATGGAAGCTGAACAGTACACATTGGACGCTGGCCTCTGGTTGGACATTGACGAATTCGCCAATGTTCACGCCAATCCGCCAGGCACACCCGCCAATGCGATAGTCGGGATTCTGTATGAGCGGTCTGACAGACAAACGCTCAATTCATACGCCCGTTTGATTTGGGTACGCCACCTTCATCCAATTCCGGGCAATTGTCAATCGCTCGAAAGGCTAGGAAAAACGCGACTTTCCAGTCATTTCAGAACCCCAACCCTAAGCCTGCGACTCGTCAATATTCAGCTATTCACGAAATCAATAAGGGAAAAGATGTGGGAAAGGGCTGTACAGAACGGGATATGCCGCTACGCTAGCGACAACCGTACCGCGCCTGGATGAACATCCGACGCAGGGAACACGAAAATTACCGGCCTGCCTGGCCAACTCCAGCCCGATGATGATGTCGGGCTTTTTATTGCCCAGCGTTTCTGTAGGAGCGAGCTTGCTCGCGAATATCGTCAACGATAACGCAGCGCATCTGGGTTAATGCGACGCCCTCGGGCTTTTCGCGAGCAAGCTCGCTCCTACAGAATGCGGTTTTCAGGCCAGGGCCTTGAGCAGCGTATCGATAGCCTTCAACACGCTCGCCTCGCCCTTCTCGCCCCAATACAAGGCGATCATTTGCTTATCGGCTTCAACTTTGTAGACGTTGTCCGGCAGTGTCGCAAAATGCGGCAACAACTTTTCATCGACACACACTTCACGCCACTGATTCACCCAGACCCCGGGCTCCAGCTGCCAATAACTCCAGATCGCCGGCGTGCTGCCGCGCCGTGGTCGGCAATACTGCGCACAGGGGCTCGGCGGCTCTTGCTTGAGCCAATGCGGCCACTCCTGGGGCGACAACTGCATGGCCAGGCCAATGCGGCGTGCCTCCATGCGTAGGGCCATGCGCCCACTCTGATGGCGCGACGGGCGCAGCCATGCCAGAGGGCTCAGAACCACCACAAGGATTGACACCACTATCCAGACCGTCATATGTGTACTCCCGAATTTCTAGATGAGCGGATTTGACCTGACGCAACCCCATCCGCTTGAAAGCAGCCATACTGAACATATTGCAGTCCCTTGGAGGAACGCCTCATGCCCTACCAACATATTCTGGTCGCTGTCGATCTGACCGAAGAGTGCGATCCAGTGATCAAGCGCGCGCAGGAGTCAGCATTGGCCAATGGCGCCATACTGTCGCTGGTGCATATCGTCGAGCCCATGGCCATGGCCTTTGGCGGTGACGTGCCGATGGATCTTTCCCAGTTGCAGCAACAGCAATTTGACCAAGCCAAGGAGCGCCTGGACCGTTTGATTCTCAAATACCCGCACTTGAAAAAGGAAGACTGCCACCTCACCTACGGCCAACCGCGCCAGGAAATCCACCATCTGGCCAAGGAAAAGGGTTGTGACCTGATCGTGGTCGGCAGCCATGGCCGTCACGGGCTGGCGCTGCTGCTCGGCTCCACCGCCAATGATGTGCTGCACGGTGCGCCGTGCGATGTGCTGGCCGTCAAGCTGGTCAAAGCCTCATAAATCCCCCTGTAGGAGCTGGCTTGCCAGCGATAGCGGAGTGTCAGCCAGCACATATATCAGCTGATAGAATGCAATCGCTGGCAAGCCAGCTCCTACAGTTGAAGCGCATTTCATATAAAAAACCCGGTGCTCATCAGATGAGCACCGGGTTTTTTAATGCACTGGATTCACTCAGGCATCCAACTCGGCCCAACGCTCAACCAGTACTTCCAGCTCCTGGTTCAGTTTCTCCAGGGAGGCGATGACCTTGGCGGTTTCAGCCGCCGGACGCAGGTAGAAACCGGCGTCAGCCATGTCCGCTTCGACGGCGGCAATCTGCTGTTCCTTGGCCTCGATATCACCCGGCAAGGCTTCCAGCTCACGCTGCAGCTTGTAGCTGAGCTTCTTCTTGCCCACCGGAGCCGCCTCTACAGCCGGCGCAGCCGCCGCCACTGGGGCCACCACCGCGGAGTTCAAGTCGGCCTTGCCGGACTTGCTCTCGGTCACGCCCAACAGGCGCGGCGAGCCGCCCTGGCGCAGCCAGTCCTGGTAACCACCGACGTATTCACGCACCTTGCCTTCACCTTCGAAGACCAGGGTACTGGTGACCACGTTGTCGAGGAATGCCCGGTCGTGACTGACCATCAGCACAGTGCCGTTGAAGGTCAGCAGCACTTCTTCCAACAGTTCGAGGGTTTCCACGTCGAGGTCGTTGGTCGGTTCATCGAGCACCAGCAGGTTGGCCGGCTTGCTGAACAGCTTGGCCAGCAGCAGGCGCGCACGCTCGCCACCGGACAAGGCTTTCACCGGGGTACGTGCACGCTGCGGGCTGAACAGGAAGTCGCCCAGGTAGCTGAGCACGTGGCGGCTCTGGCCGTCGATGTCGATAAAGTCGCGGCCTTCGGCAACGTTGTCGATCACGGTCTTTTCCAGGTCCAACTGATGGCGCAACTGGTCGAAGTAGGCCACGTCAATGCGCGTGCCCTCTTCCACGGTGCCGCTGGTCGGCTGCAGGCCGCTGAGCATCAGCTTGAGCAAGGTGGTCTTGCCGGTGCCGTTGGCGCCCAGCAGGCCGATACGGTCGCCGCGCTGCAGGACCATGGAGAAGTCCTTGATCAGGAACGGGCCGTCCGGGTGATGGAAGCTGACGTTCTCCAGCACCATCACTTGCTTGCCCGACTTGTCGGCGGTGTCCAGCTGGATATTCGCCTTGCCGGTACGCTCGCGGCGTTCGCTGCGCTCTACACGCAGGGCTTTCAGTGCGCGTACGCGGCCTTCGTTGCGGGTACGACGGGCCTTGATGCCCTGGCGGATCCAGACTTCTTCCTGGGCCAGCTTCTTGTCGAACAGCGCGTTGGCGGTTTCTTCAGCGGCCAGCGCGGCTTCCTTGTGCACCAGGAAGCTGGCGTAGTCGCCGTTCCAGTCGATCAGGCCGCCACGGTCCAGCTCAAGAATGCGGGTCGCCAGGTTTTGCAGGAAGGAACGGTCGTGCGTGATGAACAGCACGGCGCCTTGGAATTCCTTGAGGGCCTCTTCCAGCCAGGCAATCGCGCCGATGTCCAGGTGGTTGGTCGGTTCGTCGAGCAGCAGCAGATCCGGCTCGGACACCAGGGCCTGGGCCAGCAGCACGCGGCGACGCCAGCCACCGGACAACTCGGCGAGGGTCTTGTCGGCCGGCAGTTGCAGGCGGCTCAAGGTGCTGTCGACCAGTTGCTGCAAGCGCCAGCCATCACGGGCTTCGAGATCTTGCTGAACGTGCATCAGCTTGTTCAGGTCATCTTCGGTGACGCAGTTCTGCGCCAAATGATGGTATTCGGCGAGCAGTGCGCCGACGCCGTCGAGGCCTTCGGCAACCACGTCGAACACTGTCCGTCCGTCGGCCACCGGCAATTCTTGCGGCAATTCGCCGATCTTGAGGCCCGGCGCGCGCCATACGGAGCCGTCATCGGGCTTCTGGTCGCCTTTGACCAGCTTCATCATGCTGGATTTGCCGGTGCCGTTGCGGCCGATGATGCACACCCGCTCACCACGGGCGATCTGCCAGGACACCTTGTCCAACAACGGCATAGCGCCGAAAGCAAGGGACACATCGCTGAATTTGAGCAGGGTCATACGCTTCTCCAAAAACTGGGCGCGCATTCTACCTGAGTTAGGGGTGGGATGCGGCTGGCATTTTCGCTGCCGACACGTTCTGTAGGACATTTGCTACGAACTTGAACGAACCGCCCGGCAAAGCTTTCGTCAGTGTCGGGCAAAAGGCTAAGCTAGGGGCAATCAGTGTCGGCGGTGCCGATGCTAGTCGTGATTTCTCTGCACGGACGTCTCATGCGCAGTCGCCTTTTCAACTTTTTATCTTGTCTGCTTCTTTCCGCCACCGCCGTCCAATCCGCCCAGGCCGTGGACCTCACCACCCAACGTCAATATTACGATGAAGCCAAACGCGCCTTGGCCAAGGGCGATACCGGGCCCTACATGCAATACAGCCAGGCCCTGGCCGACTACCCGCTGACGCCTTACCTGGCCTACGACGAACTGACGGCGCGCCTGAAAACCGCGAGCAACCAGGAAATCGAGCAGTTCCTCGCCAAAAACGGCGACCTGCCCCAGGCCAACTGGATGAAGCTGCGCTGGTTGCGCTGGCTGGCCGAGCGTGGCGATTGGCAGACCTTTGAAAAGTACTACGACGCCAAGCTCAATTTCGTTGAGCTGGACTGCCTGCAGGGCCAGTACCAGCTCACCCACAATCTGAAAGCCGAAGGCTACAAGACCGCCGAAAAACTCTGGATGACCGGTAAATCCCAACCGGCCGCCTGTGATGCCACCTTCGGCCAATGGGCGGCTGACGGCCAGCTCACCGAACAGAAGATCTGGGACCGCGCCAAACTCGCCGCCGAAGCGCGCAACTACGCGCTCGCCAACAGCCTGGTGAAAACCCTGCCCACCCTCGGCGCCCAAGGCCGCTTGATGGTGGACGTGGCGCAAAAGCCCGACATGCTCAGCGACCCATCACGCTTCCTGCCGGCTACCGAGGCCATGTCGGACGCCGTGGGCCTGGGCTTGCGTCGCCTGGCCCGCCAGGATCCGGACAAGGCCATGGCCCTGCTCGACGGCTACGCCAGCAGCATGCACTTCTCCCGTGACGAAAAAGTGTCGATCGCCCGGGAAATCGGCCTGACGTTGGCCAAGCGCTATGACCCCCGCGCCCTTGAAGTGATGACAAAGTACGATCCCGAGTTGCGCGACAACACCGTCTCCGAATGGCGCCTGCGCTTGCTGCTGCGCCTGGCACGTTGGGAAGATGCCTACCAGTTGACCCGCAAACTCCCACAGGACTTGGCGACCACCAACCGCTGGCGCTACTGGCAGGCCCGCAGCTTGGAGCTGGCCGAGCCGAAGAACCCGCAAGCGCTGGTCCTGTACAAGAATCTGGCACAAGAGCGTGACTTCTACGGCTTCCTTGCGGCAGATCGCTCCAAAGCCCCGTATCAGTTGAAGAACAAACCGCTACTGATGAGCCAGGCGCTGGTCAACAAAGTGCGCAACACGCCGGGCGTGCGCCGTGCACTGGAATTCTACGCCCGTGGCCAGATCGTGGATGGCCGCCGTGAGTGGTACCACGTGAGCCGTCACTTCAACCGTGACGAGATGGTCGCCCAGGCCAGGCTGGCCTACGACATGAAGTGGTACTTCCCGGCGATCCGCACCATCAGCCAGGCGCAGTACTGGGATGACCTGGACATCCGCTTCCCAATGGCGCACCGCGACACCCTGGTGCGTGAAGCCAAGGTGCGCGGCCTGCATTCCAGTTGGGTATTCGCGATTACCCGCCAGGAAAGTGCCTTCATGGACGACGCCCGCTCCGGCGTCGGCGCCAGCGGCCTGATGCAACTGATGCCCGGCACCGCCAAGGAAACCGCGCGCAAGTTCAGCATCCCCCTCGCCTCCCCGGCCCAAGTGCTGGACCCGGACAAAAACATCCAGCTCGGCGCCGCCTACCTGAGCCAGGTGCACAGCCAGTTCAACGGCAACCGCGTGCTCGCCTCCGCCGCCTACAACGCCGGCCCCGGCCGTGTACGCCAGTGGCTGCGCGGCGCAGACCACCTGAGTTTCGACGTGTGGGTGGAAAGCATCCCGTTCGACGAAACCCGCCAGTATGTGCAGAACGTGCTGTCTTATTCGGTGATCTACGGGCAGAAGCTCAATTCACCACAGCCGCTGGTGGATTGGCATGAGCGGTATTTTGATGATCAGTAACAAGGGCAGCTTCAAGCGTTAAGTTTGAAGCTTCAAGAGAAATGCCCGCATTGAGAGATGCGGGCATTTTTTATGGGGCGACCGGACGCTCGCTTTGCAATGCTTCAGTCAAAGCCAGGCTCAACGCCTGCAACATAAATTCAACAAAAGGTGTCGCCTCGGCTTGCTGATCGGCGGCCGACAGTGCGGCGTAGTAGTCATCCTGCTGTTCCCGAATCACCGCTTCCACTGGCAGGTAAGCCAAGACAGGACGCCACTGACTGAGCATCAGCGTTTGCCATAACCGACCCATCCGCCCATTCCCGTCTGCGAATGGATGAATAAACTCAAACTCATAATGGAACACACAACTGGCGATCAAAGGGTGCCAATCCGAAACCGCCAGCCATTGCAGCAGGTCATCAACCAGATGCGTAACACGACTGGCGGGCGGAGCCATGTGCACCAACTGCTCACCTCGATAAATTCCAACGCCTGACTGTCGGAACCGACCCGCATCGTCGATCAACCCAAACATCAGCAGTTCATGCGCCTTGAGCAGGTCGACACGATCGCCCGCACTCCACTGCGGCATGCTCTCGTACGCCGCAAATGCATTACGTACTTCCTGGATTTCCCGAGGTAAGCCCAGCACTCGCTTACCTTCCAGTACGGCGGTGACTTGCTCAACACTAAGGGTGTTGTTTTCAATGGCCAACGAAGCCTGAATCGTGCGAATTCGATTGCCGCGTCTGAGTTGAGGTGTCTGACGATTATCATCACCGACTGATAGTTGACCTATCTGCTCACTGATATCGGCTACCAGGCCGAGCATCTTTGTAGTCAGGGTCAACGGAGGTTGATAACGGCTCATGTCCTCATCCAGTTCAATAACGAAAGACCACATGATGCCTCAAGGGCTCGGTTTTTCGCAGCTTCAATCCACATCCGCTCCATCACTGAACTGCAACGCCGCCAATCGCGCATACAACGCATTGCTCGCAATCAACTGCTGATGCGTGCCCACAGCCACCAACTTGCCCTGGTCCATCACCGCGATCCGGTCGGCGTTCTTCACCGTGGCCAGTCGATGGGCGATCACCAGGGTAGTGCGCCCTTGCATCAACTGCGGCAGCGCTTGCTGGATCAAGTGTTCACTCTGGGCATCCAGGGCACTGGTGGCTTCGTCGAGCAGCAGGATCGGCGCGTCCACCAACAACGCGCGGGCGATGGCCAGGCGTTGGCGTTGGCCGCCGGAGAGGCCCATGCCGCCGTCGCCCAAGTGAGTCTGGTAGCCGTCGGGCATTTGCAGGATGAAGTCGTGGGCATGGGCGATGCGAGCAGCGGCTTCGACCTGTTCCCGAGTGGCGGTCGGGTTGCCGTAGCGGATGTTGTCTTCGACGCTGCCGAAGAACAGCGCCGGGCTCTGGGACACCAGGGCGAAGTGACGACGCAGGTCCATGGGGTCGAGTTCGGTCAGCGGGTGGCCTTCGAGCAGGATGCGGCCTTGCTGGGTGTCGTAGAAGCGCAGCAGCAAGTCAAAAATCGTCGATTTGCCTGCGCCGGATGGGCCCACCAGCGCCAGGGTTTCACCGGGGTTGATGGTCAGGTTCAGGCCGTCGACAGCATAACTATCGGGCCGTGAAGGGTAAGAAAACCGCAGGTTTTGCAGTTCCATGCGCCCGCTGACCCGCTCAGGCAGTTGCACCGTCCCGGCGACGGGCGCCTGGATTTCGTTGCTCGACTGCAACAGCTCGCCAATCCGCTCAGCGGCGCCGGCAGCGCGTTGCAACTCACCGAGCACTTCGCTCAGGGTGCCGACGGCGCTGCCGACGATCAGGCTGTAGAACACGAACGCCGCCAGCTCACCGCCGGATATGCGCCCACTGATCACGTCCATGCCGCCGACCCACAGCATCACACCCACGGCACCGAGCACCAGCATGATCACCAGGGTAATCAGCCAGGCGCGCTGGGTGATGCGTTTGCGCGCAGTGGTGAAGGCGTCTTCCACGGTCACGGCGAAACGCTGCTCGTCCTGCACCTGGTGGTTGTAGGCCTGCACGGTCTTGATCTGGCCGAGGGTCTCGGACACATAGCTGCCTACGTCGGCGATGCGGTCCTGGCTTTGCCGCGACAGGGTGCGCACCCGGCGGCCGAAGATGAGTATCGGGGCCAGCACCAACGGCAACGCCACCACCACGATGCTGGTGAGCTTGGGATTGGTGACAAACAGCAACACGATGCCCCCTATGACCATCAAGGCATTGCGCAGGAACAGCGACAGCGATGAGCCGATCACCGACTGCAATAACGTGGTGTCGGTGGTCAGCCGCGACTGGATCTCCGAACTGCGATTGTTCTCGTAAAAGCCTGGATGCAGGTAGATCAAATGGTTGAACACTTGCCGACGGATGTCCGCCACCACCCGCTCACCGATCCACGACACCAGGTAGAACCGCGCAAACGTGCCCACCGCCAGGCCCAATACGAGGATCATGAACAGGCCGATGGACTGGTTGAGCAAGTGTGGGGATTGAGTCATGAAACCCTGGTCCACCAGCAGGCGAATGCCCTGCCCCATGGACAAGGTGATACCGGCCGTGACGATCAGCGCCAACAGGGCGCCGAGCGCCTGCCAGCGGTAGGGCGCGATGAAGCGGCTGGCCAGGCGGATCGCGCGGCGTTGACGGACTGAGAACATGGAGGGCATCACCAGTGAGGAACCTGTCCTCAACATTGGGGGAACTTGGGCAAATAACAATGAGTCAGGTTAATTATGCCCGCCGATACCTACCCCTAGAGGCTATCGGTCTAACCCTTGGCTGGAAATTTGTATCGGTTTCTGGTGGACTGGGTGTTCGAACTGGTGGCTTTGAATGGAGTTGTAACAGCCTGGTCACGCGGGCGGCTTAGAGTTAAGAAGTTAAGTAGGTACACAACCTGATGAGGAGACAGGCCATGACCTTGCAGAACAGCAGCGATGCCAATGTTAACGTGATCCGTCAGCCACAGCAGTTGCCTTGCTCGTATATCAACGCCAAGGGCGAGGAAGTGACGATCACCGAGGAAATGATCCAGCAAGCCTGCCGCGAACTGGACGAAAAACTGGTCAAGCCTGCCCAGCAAGGCTGAAGCGCCGACGCTCTTGCAAACCCGGCCCAGGTGGCCGGGTTTTTTATGGGGGTCTAAACGCTCACGGCGCCCAATGCTTCGACGATGTTCGATAGCACCGCCGATTCACCGTTGATCCGCACCTTCAAGCCATCAATCTCGCGGCGCTCCGGGTAGTGCTTGCGCAGCATGTCAAACGCCTTACGCTGCTCTTCAACCGTTCCTACCAGGCTACGCCGGAAATCCGCATCATCACGGCGTGGGTCGTACACACTGCGGCACAGGGTCGCCAGCGCCCAGGCCGGGTCGGTGGACGCATTCAACTGCACCTCGGCCAACCACGGCGGCGGCAGCAAATCACTCAACTGAATGCTCGGCGCCTGCCCCAGGTGCGCGCAGAACGCCTGATAGATCTGCGCCGTGCCGCGTTGCTTGCCATCCAGGCTGTAGCCGGCAATGTGCGGCGTGGCCAGCACGCACAGGTCCGCCAGGTCCACGTCCACTTCAGGTTCGCCCTCCCATACATCCAGCACCGCTTGCAGGTCTTCGCGCGCCAGCAACACCTCGCGCAGGGCGGCGTTGTCCACCACCGGGCCACGGCTGGCGTTGATCAGCCAAGTGCCGGACTTGAGCTGGTTGAGCCGCTGGCGGTCGAACAGGTGCCAGGTGGAGCCATTGCCGGACTTGGTCAACGGCGTGTGCAGGCTGATCACATCGCACTGCTCGATGATCTGCTCCAGGCTGACGTAATCGCCGTCTTCGGCAATCTGCCGTGGCGGGTCACACACCAGCACGTTCCAGCCCAGGCCCTTGAGCACCTTGACCAGCCGCCCGCCGACTTCACCGGCCCCGACCACGCCATAGGTGCGCTGAGTGAGGTCGGCACCTTCGATTTCAGCCAGGGTCATCAGGCTGCCCAGCACATAATCCACCACGCCACGGGCATTGCAACCGGGGGCGCTGGACCATTGGATGCCGGCCTGCCTGAAGTAGTCGAGGTCCAGGTGATCGGTGCCGATGGTGCAGGTGCCGACAAAGCGCACCTGCGTGCCCTCCAGCAGGGCACGGTTGACGTTGGTCACCGAGCGCACCAGCAACACATCAGCCTGTTCGACCGTGGCGCGGTCGATGGAACGGCCGGGCACGCGGCGAATCTCGCCAAATCCCTGGAAGAATGCATCGAGCAGCGGAATATTTTCGTCGGCAACAATCAGCATGGCAGGCTCCTTTCGCGGACCCGCAGTGTACAGGGATCGCGGCCCGCGCTTACAAATCCCTAACACAGGATTTTTCCTGACCAATGCGTCAAAGCGTAGAATCCGCGGTCCTTGCGCATCCCTTTATTGGACACCTGTACGTGAACACTGCCTCTGCCACCCTCAGCCGCCCCGCCCGCATCAGCCGGGAAGTCGGCGGCCTGCTGACGCTCGCCCTGCCGATCATGGTCGGCCAACTGGCCACCACTGCGATGAGTTTTGTCGATGCGGTGATGGCCGGCCGCGTCAGCCCCCAAGACTTGGCGGCGGTGGGCCTGGGCAACTCGATCTGGATTCCGGTCTACCTGCTGATGAGCGGTACGCTGCTGGCCACCACGCCGAAAGTCGCCCAACGCTACGGTGCGGGCCAATACAGTGAGATCGGGCCGTTGGTGCGCCAGTCATTGTGGCTGGCCTTGGTGGTCGGCATCATCGGCTCACTGCTGCTGCTCTGCGCCGAGCCGATCCTGCATGCAATGAAGGTTGAGCCGGACCTGATCGCGCCCACCATGGGTTACCTGCATGGCATCGCCGCCGGTATGCCGGCCATTGCATTCTATTACGTGCTGCGCTGCTTCAGTGACGGCCTGGGTCGCACGCTGCCGAGCATGGTCATGGGCCTCTTCGGCCTGGCGCTGAACATTCCGCTGAACTACATCTTCATCTACGGTCACCTCGGCCTGCCGGCCATGGGCGGCGTAGGCTGCGGCTGGGCCACGGCTATTTCGATGTGGGCGATGATGCTTGGCCTGGCCGCCTGGACCCGCTGGGGGCCGGCCTACCAGAGCAGCGAACTGTTCAAGCGCTTCGACTGGCCGCAATGGCCGGTGATCAAGCGTGTGCTGGGCATTGGCCTGCCGATTGGCGTGGCGATCTTTGCCGAGTCGAGCATTTTTGCGGTGATTGCCCTGCTGCTGGGCAGCTTGGGAGCCACAGTGGTGTCCGGTCATCAGATCGCGCTGAACGTCAGCTCCCTGGTGTTCATGATCCCCTACTCCCTGAGCATGGCCGTCACTGTGCGAGTCGGCCAGGCCCTGGGGCGTGGCGAACCGCGTGAAGCACGCTTCGCCGCCGGGGTGGGCATGGGCACGGCATTGGCCTACGCCTGTCTGTCCTGCAGCCTGATGCTGCTGTTTCGCGAGCAGATTGCGGCGATCTATACGCCGGACCCGGTGGTCATCCACTTGGCTTCGACGCTGATCGTGTTCTCGGCACTGTTCCAGTTTTCCGACTCGATCCAGGTCACGGCGGCCGGCGCACTGCGTGGTTACCAGGACACCCGAGTGACGATGGTACTGACCTTGTTCGCCTATTGGGGCGTTGGCCTGCCGGTGGGTTACGCCCTGGGGCTGACGAATTGGCTGGGCGAGCCGAGCGGCCCAAGCGGCTTGTGGCAAGGGCTGATCGTGGGCCTGAGCTGTGCGGCGGGGATGTTGCTGGTGCGCCTGGCGCGCAGTGCACGCCGTCGTATCCGCGCCGACAAGGCACATCTGTAGGAGCGAGCTTGCTCGCGAAAAACCCGAGAGCGCCGCGTTAACCCAGGTGCGCCACGTTGTCTTTGAGGATTTTCGCGAGCAAGCTCGCTCCTACAGTACATCGAGTGATCAGTCGGCTTTTTTGCGGATCCAGTACAGGTACGTACCGGCCTGCTCCTGCTGATCCACCAGTTCGTGGTCAAGGAACACGCAGAACTTGGGGATATCGCGGCGCGTGGACGGGTCGGTCGCGATCACCTTGAGCAAGCCACCGGGCGCCAGGTCGCGGATGTGCTGGTGCAGCATCATCACGGGTTCCGGGCAATTCAAGCCTGTTGCGTCTAGGGTGCCGTCGACGGCGCTGTCGAAAATATCGCTCATGATCTACTCCTGGAACTGGCCGCCAGTCTACCGGGCCTTGGTTTTCTTCACATCCACCAACCGACGCAGGTGGCAGGTCACTTCCTCGCGGTCGTGGTACAGCTGCTTGCAGCCGATCTCCACACGGATGCCGCGCGCCTTGAAACCGTCTTCGATGCGTTCCAACAGGCGCTTCACTTCGGCGTAGCGCTGTTTCATCGGCAGCTTCAAGTTCACCACTGCCTCGCGGCAATGCCCCTCGCCGATCCAGGTTTCCAGCAGCGCAGCGTTACGCGCCGGTTTTTCGACAATGTCGCAGACCATCCAGTCCACCGGCTGCTTGGGCACGAAGGTGAAACCGTCGGCCATCAAGTGCTGCACCAAGCCAGTGTCCATCAGGCTTTCGGCCATCGGGCCGTTATCGATGGCGGTCACCAGCATGCCACGGTTGACCAACTGCCAGGTCCAGCCGCCGGGCGCTGCGCCGAGGTCCACGCCGGTCATATCACCGTGCAGGCGCTCGTCCCACTGGTCGCGGGGGATGAAGTGGTGCCAGGCCTCTTCCAGCTTGAGGGTCGAACGGCTGGGCGCTTCGCGGGGGAATTTCAAACGCGGAATGCCCATCGGCCACATCGCCGAGTTGTTCGACTCGGCCAGGCCCATGAACACTTCGCGGCCACTCTTGAAGGTCAGCAGCAGGCGCGGCTTGCTCGGGTCGTCCACCAGCTTGCCGGCGTTCAGCAGGGCTTTGCGCAGGTGCACTTCGAATTTCTTGCAGAAGTTGGACAGTTCCTTGCCGTCGTTAGTATCGACCATTTCCAGCCACAGGCTGCCGCACACCGGGAATTCGCGCAGGTGGGCGAGAATCACGCTGATGCGGTCGGTTTCCGGCAGGTCGATGAATACCCCGCGCGCCCACTGCCTTGGGAAGATCAGCTCGGCAAAACGCTGGCCGTGCATCAGCCGCTGGGCGCCGTCTTCTTCGGTGCAGACAAATTCGGCGCAGGCGCTGCCGGTCTTGGCCTTGGCGTAGCCGGAAACGTTCAGGCGCGCGGCGAGGTCCGCGATCTCGGAACAGACTTCGCCTTCAAAACCCGGGCGGCAGTGCATAAAAAGGGTGTTCATCAACTCTCCAAGTGAATCAACTGACGTTGCGCTGTCGCAATGCCTGTCATGAAAACCCGCGCATGATAACGGAGTTCGGAACCTTGGACTTAACGATAGAGTCCAGTTATTAGCCTGCTAATGAAAACAGGGCTAAGTTGATAGCTCTGTTCGTCCCGTCAGGTCCGTAGCCGTGCGGACCATAAGGAGTCGTGTCATGTCATCGCTTGATAGCCTGAGAACCCTTAAGACCCTTGAAATAGACAGCAAAACCTACCACTACTTCAGCCTGCCCGAAGCCGCCAAGAGCCTGGGTGACCTGGACAAGCTGCCGATGTCGCTAAAGGTGCTGCTGGAAAACCTGCTGCGCTGGGAAGACAACAAGACCGTCACCGGCGCCGACCTCAAGGCCATTGCCGCCTGGCTCAAGGAACGCCAGTCCGACCGTGAGATCCAGTACCGCCCCGCCCGAGTTTTGATGCAAGACTTTACCGGCGTCCCCGCCGTGGTCGACCTGGCCGCCATGCGCGCCGCCGTGGCCAAGGCCGGGGGCGATCCGCAGCGCATCAACCCGCTATCGCCCGTGGACCTGGTGATTGACCACTCGGTGATGGTCGACAAGTTCGGCAACGCCGACGCCTTTGAGCAAAACGTCGACATCGAAATGCAGCGCAACGGCGAACGCTACGCCTTCCTGCGCTGGGGCCAGAGCGCCTTTGACAACTTCAGCGTGGTGCCACCGGGCACCGGCATCTGCCACCAGGTCAACCTCGAATACCTCGGCCGCACCGTGTGGACCAAGGACGAAGACGGCCGCACCTACGCCTTCCCCGACACCTTGGTCGGCACCGACTCCCACACCACCATGATCAACGGCCTGGGCGTACTCGGCTGGGGCGTGGGCGGGATCGAAGCGGAAGCGGCCATGCTCGGCCAGCCGGTGTCGATGCTCATCCCGGAGGTGATCGGCTTCAAGCTCACCGGCAAATTGAAGGAAGGCATCACCGCCACTGACTTGGTGCTGACCGTCACCCAGATGCTGCGCAAGAAAGGCGTGGTGGGTAAATTCGTCGAGTTCTACGGCGACGGCCTGGCCGACCTGCCGTTGGCCGACCGCGCCACCATCGCCAACATGGCCCCGGAATACGGCGCCACCTGCGGCTTCTTCCCCGTGGATGAAGTGACGCTGGACTACCTGCGCCTCTCCGGCCGTCCCGCAGAAACCGTGAAGCTGGTCGAGGCCTACACCAAAGCCCAGGGCCTGTGGCGCAACGCGGGCCAGGAGCCGGTGTTCACCGACAGCCTGGCCCTGGACATGGGCAGCGTCGAAGCTAGCCTGGCCGGGCCGAAACGCCCGCAGGACCGTGTGGCGCTGCCGAATGTCGGCCAGGCGTTCAGCGACTTCCTCGACCTGCAATTCAAACCCACCAACAAAGAAGAGGGCCGCCTGGAAAGCGAAGGCGGTGGCGGGGTTGCCGTAGGCAATGCCGACCTGGTGGGCGAAACCGACTATGAATACGACGGCCAGACCTATCGCCTGAAAAACGGCGCGGTGGTGATCGCCGCGATCACGTCCTGCACCAACACCTCCAACCCCAGCGTGATGATGGCGGCCGGGCTGGTGGCGAAAAAGGCCGTGGAAAAAGGCCTGACACGCAAGCCTTGGGTCAAGACCTCCCTGGCGCCAGGCTCCAAAGTGGTTACCGACTATTACAAAGCGGCGGGCCTCACCCAGTATCTGGACAAGCTCGGCTTTGATTTGGTGGGTTACGGCTGCACCACCTGCATCGGCAACTCCGGCCCGCTGCCCGAGCCGATCGAAAAAGCCATCCAGAAAGCCGACCTTGCGGTGGCGTCGGTGCTGTCGGGTAACCGCAACTTCGAAGGCCGCGTGCACCCGCTGGTAAAAACCAACTGGCTGGCTTCGCCGCCACTGGTGGTGGCGTATGCCTTGGCGGGCACCGTGCGCATCGATATCAGCAGTGAACCGCTGGGGAATGACCCAGACGGCAAGCCGGTGTACCTCAAGGACATCTGGCCCAGCAGCAAGGAAATCGCGGATGCCGTGGCCCAGGTCAGCACCAGTATGTTCCACAAGGAATACGCCGAGGTGTTTGCAGGTGACGAGCAGTGGCAAGCCATTGAAGTGCCACAGGCCGCCACCTACGTGTGGCAAAAGGATTCGACCTATATCCAGCATCCGCCGTTCTTCGACGACATTGCCGGGCCTCTGCCAGTCATCAAAGACGTCAAAGGTGCCAACGTGCTGGCGCTGCTGGGCGACTCGGTGACCACCGACCACATCTCTCCGGCCGGCAATATCAAGACCGACAGCCCCGCCGGTCGCTACCTGCGTGAACAAGGCGTGGAACCGCGCGACTTCAATTCCTACGGCTCACGCCGGGGCAACCATGAAGTGATGATGCGTGGCACCTTTGCCAATATCCGTATCCGCAATGAAATGCTCGGCGGCGAGGAAGGCGGCAATACGCTGTACATTCCCACCGGCGAGAAGATGGCGATCTATGACGCGTCGATGAAGTACCAGGCCTCGGGCACGCCCTTGGTGGTGGTCGCCGGCCAGGAATACGGCACCGGCTCCAGCCGTGACTGGGCAGCCAAGGGCACCAACCTGCTGGGGGTCAAGGCGGTGATCGCCGAGAGTTTCGAGCGGATCCACCGCTCCAACCTGGTGGGCATGGGCGTGCTGCCGTTGCAGTTCAAGCTGGATCAGAACCGCAAGACGCTCAAGCTCACCGGCAAGGAGAAGATCGACATTCTCGGGCTGACTGACGTGGAGATCGTGCCGCGGATGAACCTGACGCTGGTGATTACGCGGGAGGATGGCAGCAGCGAGAAGGTGGAGGTGTTGTGCCGGATCGATACGCTCAATGAGGTGGAATACTTCAAGGCCGGGGGCATCTTGCATTATGTGCTTCGCCAGCTGATCGCCTCTTAAGTAACACTGCAAAACAAATGTGGGAGCGGGCTTGCTCGCGAATGCGATGGATCAGTCAAAACATCTATGACTGACAGACTGCATTCGCGAGCAAGCCCGCTCCCACATTTTTTACCGTGTTCTGATCAGAACAACCACTTCCACAACAACACCAGCACCACCACCGCCAGCACCGGCCGCGCAATCCGGTAAGCCTTCGGATGCTTGCGCTTCCACTGCTTGACCACGCCGCTGAACTTGTCACTGAAGGTCTTGCTCCAGGCGTACGCCTGGTTGATCCCGCCCACGCGCTCGTCATCCAGGTTCTGCGGCGCAGTGGCGCGCCCCAATTGCTTGCTGACCCAACGGTTGACGCGGGTCATAAAGCGGTTGCTCAGGGGGCGCTCGATGTCGCAGAACAGGATCACACGGGTCTGCTCGGTTTCGTTCTTGACCCAGTGCACGTAGGTTTCGTCGAACATCACGTCTTCACCGTCACGCCAGGCGTAGACCTGGCCATCGACAAAGATGCGGCAGTCGTCGGAGTTCGGCGTGGACAAACCCAAGTGATAACGCAGGGAACCGGCGAACGGGTCGCGGTGCGGGTTGAGGTGGCTGCCGCCCGGCAACAGCGCGAACATCGCGCCTTTCACGTTCGGAATGCTGCTCACCAGCGCCACGGTCTTCGGGCACAGCGCCTCGGCCGACGGCAGGGGTTTGTCGTACCACTTGAGGTAGAAACGCTTCCAGCCCTTCTTGAAGAACGAGCCGAAGCCGGCGTCGTTGTTCTTTTCGGCCGCGCGGATGTAACCCTCGTCGAACAGGTGCATGGCCTCTTCGCGGATCACTTCCCAGTTGTCCTTGAGCACATCCAGTTCCGGGAACTTGCTGCGGTCCAGGTATGGCTTGGACGGCACGGCCGAGAATAGGTACATCAAGGCGTTATACGGGGCGAACAGCGCCGAATGGTTGACGAACTGACGCAATACCGGCAAACGCGCCTTGCCGCGCAGGTGCACGTACAGTGTGCTGCCGATAAACACCAACAACACCGACAGCTTGGCCGCTAAAGAAAAGGTCATGCAGCAACTCCTGAAAAAATGCGCCGGGCATCATAAACACTTGGGCCAGTATGCAGAAGGCCCAAGGTGTCAGTGCTGACACACATCAAGCCTGGTTTTCCTGATCGGTAAACAAATCGCTGAAGAGCATGCTCGACAGGTAGCGCTCACCTGAGTCCGGCAAAACCACCACAATGGTCTTGCCCTGCATCTCCGGTTTCTCTGCCAGTCGCACCGCCACGGCCATCGCGGCGCCGCAGGAGATACCGCACAGAATCCCCTCTTCCTGCATCAGGCGCAGGGCCATGGCCTTGGATTCGTCGTCGGTCACCAGCTCCACGCGGTCAACCATCGACAGGTCAAGGTTCTTCGGCACGAACCCTGCGCCGATGCCCTGGATCTTGTGCGGGCTGGGCTTGATCTCTTCACCGGCCAGCGCCTGGGTGATCACCGGCGACACAATCGGCTCGACCGCCACCGACAGGATCGGTTTGCCCGCAATGTTCTTGATATAGCGCGACACACCCGTGATGGTGCCGCCGGTGCCTACCCCCGCCACCAGCACGTCCACGGCGCCATCGGTGTCATTCCAGATTTCCGGACCGGTGGTTTTCTCGTGGATCGCCGGGTTGGCCGGGTTTTCGAACTGGGCTGGCATGAAATAGGTGGCGGGGTCGCTGGCAACGATTTCGCCGGCTTTCTCGATCGCGCCCTTCATGCCCTTGGCCGGCTCGGTCAGCACCAGCTCGGCGCCGAGGGCCTTGAGTACCTTGCGTCGCTCAATGCTCATGGAGGCCGGCATGGTCAGCAGCAATTTGTAGCCGCGGGCGGCGGCGACGAATGCCAGGCCGATGCCGGTGTTGCCGGAGGTGGGTTCGACAATGGTCATGCCCGGCTTGAGTTTGCCGGTGCTTTCAGCGTCCCAGATCATGTTTGCGCCAATGCGGCACTTCACCGAGTAGCCTGGGTTACGCCCTTCGATCTTGGCCAGGATGGTCACACCACGCGGTGCGATCCGGTTGATCTGAACCAGGGGCGTGTTACCGATGGAGTGCGCGTTGTCTGCAAAGATGCGGCTCATGACGGGTCCTATTGGGCGGTCTTCTGGAAGGCCACAAGGGTATGCCTCGTGCCGCGAAGCGTCCAGTCGGAGGAACGTTGCGCGCGTCACAGTAGTCAATCTCCTACGAGCAAGGAGGACTGAACCATGAAACGTCGCTACAGCTGGCCACTATGGACCGTCGCCGGATTACTGGTAGTACTTGTCGCCCTGAGCATCGCCCTGCCCTATCTGGTGCGTAACTATCTGAATGAAAAGCTCGCCAACATGGGCGACTACCGTGGCCAGGTGGCCGATGTGGACCTGGCCCTGTGGCGCGGCGCCTACAAGATCAACGGTCTGGAGATCATCAAGGTCGACGGCAAAGTGCCCGTACCGTTCGTCAAGGCGCCGCTGATCGACCTGGCGGTGAGCTGGCACTCGCTGTGGTACGACCATGCGGTGGTGGCCAAGGTGCGTTTTATCAACCCCGAAGTGAACTTCGTCGACGGCGGCGCCAACAAGCAGGCGTCCCAGACCGGTAAGGGCACCGATTGGCGCGAGCAATTGAGCAAGCTGGCGCCCATCACCCTCGACGAAGTGCGCATCGAAGACGGCAAGATCGCCTTCCACAACTTCAGTTCCAAACCACCGGTCAACATCAACGCCACCGAGGTCAACGCCAGCTTCTATAACCTGACCAACGTGGTCGACGTCAAAGGCAAGCGCGACGCTCGCTTCGAGGGCAAGGCGCTCCTTCAGGGCCAGGCGCCGCTGGAAGCCACCGCCACCTTCGACCCGCTGAGCAATTTCGAGAACTTCGAATTCCGTTTTCGCGCCAAGGATCTGCAACTCAAGCGCATGAATGACTTCGCCTCGGCCTACGGCAAATTCGATTTCAAGGCTGGCACCGGCGACGTAGTGATCGAAGCCCAGGCGGAAAAAGGCCAGTTGACCGGCTATATCAAGCCGCTGCTGCGCGACGTCGAAGTGTTTGATTGGCAACAGGACGTGGAAAACAAAGACAAGAACATCTTCCGCTCGATCTGGGAGGCCGTGGTCGGCGCCAGTGAAACCGTGCTGAAAAACCAGGCGAAAAACCAGTTCGCCACCCGTGTTGAACTCAGTGGCAGCGTGCACCAGCAAAATGCCAGCGCGTTCTCCGCGTTTTTGGCGATTTTGCGCAATGGCTTCATCCAGGCGTTCAATGCGCGCTATGAACAACCCAAGCCGTCGGCGGATTGATCGTGACTGGTCATTCAGAGACTGAATAAGCCGCCTGCGTTCACAGTCGCCGGGGCTGCGCGGTATAGTCCGGGCATTGATGAATGCGAGGAAACACCGATGAAGTTCGAAGGCACCCAGGCCTATGTGGCTACCGATGACCTGAAACTGGCCGTCAACGCCGCCATCACCCTGGAGCGGCCGCTGCTGGTCAAGGGCGAGCCCGGCACTGGCAAGACCATGCTCGCCGAGCAATTGGCCGAGTCCTTCGGCGCCAAGCTGATCACCTGGCACATCAAGTCCACCACCAAGGCGCATCAGGGCCTGTACGAGTACGACGCGGTGAGCCGCCTGCGCGACTCGCAGCTGGGTGTGGACAAGGTGCACGATGTGCGCAACTACTTGAAGAAGGGCAAGCTCTGGGAAGCGTTCGAATCCGAAGAGCGGGTGATCCTGCTGATCGATGAAATCGACAAGGCCGACATCGAGTTCCCCAACGACCTGCTGCAAGAACTCGACAAGATGGAGTTCTACGTCTACGAAATCGACGAGACCATCAAGGCCAAGAAACGCCCGATCATCATCATTACTTCCAACAACGAAAAAGAACTGCCGGACGCCTTCCTGCGTCGCTGCTTCTTCCACTACATCGCCTTCCCCGACCGCACCACCCTGCAAAAAATCGTCGATGTGCACTATCCCGACATCAAGAAAGACCTGGTCAGCGAAGCGCTGGACGTGTTCTTCGACGTGCGCAAAGTGCCCGGCCTGAAGAAAAAACCCTCCACCTCCGAACTGGTGGACTGGCTCAAGCTGCTGATGGCCGACAACATCGGCGAAGCCGTGCTGCGCGAACGCGACCCGACCAAAGCCATCCCGCCGCTGGCCGGTGCGTTGGTGAAGAACGAGCAAGACGTGCAGTTGCTGGAGCGTCTGGCGTTCATGAGCCGTCGCGGTAATCGCTGATGCTGCTCAACCTGTTCAACGAGATGCGTGCCGCCAAGGTACCGGTGTCGGTGCGCGAGCTGCTCGACCTGATCAACGCGCTGAAAATGCGCGTGACCTTCGCCGATATGGACGAGTTCTACTACTTGGCCCGGGCGATCCTGGTGAAGGACGAGCGGCATTTCGACAAGTTCGACCGGGCCTTCGGCGCTTATTTCAATGGCCTGGAAAAACTCGACGACCACCTGCAAGCACTGATCCCCGAAGACTGGCTGCGCAAGGAATTCGAACGTTCGCTGACCGATGAAGAACGCGCGCAGATCCAGTCTCTTGGTGGCCTCGACAAACTCATCGAGGAATTCAAGAAACGCCTGGAAGAACAGAAAGAACGCCATGCCGGCGGCAACAAGTGGATCGGCACCGGCGGCACCAGCCCGTTTGGCTCCGGCGGCTACAACCCGGAAGGCATCCGCGTCGGCGACGCCGGCAAGCGCCAGGGCAAGGCCGTTAAGGTGTGGGACCAGCGCGAGTACAAGAACCTCGACGACCAGGTTGAACTGGGCACACGCAACATCAAGATCGCCCTGCGCCGCCTGCGCAAATTTGCGCGCCAGGGCGCGGCGGAAGAGCTGGACATCGACGGCACCATCGACCACACCGCCCGCGATGCCGGCTTGCTGAACATCCAGATGCGCCCGGAGCGGCGCAACACCATCAAGCTGCTGTTGTTGTTCGATATCGGCGGCTCGATGGACGCCCACGTGAAGATCTGCGAAGAGCTGTTCTCCGCGTGCAAGACCGAGTTCAAGCATTTGGAGTACTTCTACTTCCATAACTTCGTGTACGAATCGGTGTGGAAGAACAACCAGCGCCGCACCTCGGAACGCACCTCGACCCAGGATTTGCTGCACAAATACGGCGCCGATTACAAAGTGATCTTTATCGGCGATGCGTCGATGGCGCCGTACGAGATCACCCAGGCCGGCGGCAGCGTCGAACATTGGAATGAGGAGCCGGGCTATGTGTGGATGCAGCGCTTCATGGCCAAGTACAAGAAGCTGATCTGGATTAACCCGTATCCGAAGGACACGTGGGGGTATACGGCGTCGACGGGGATTGTGCGGGAGTTGGTGGAGGATCAGATGTATCCGCTGACGTTGCGCGGCTTGGAAGAAGGGATGCGCTTTCTCTCTAAGTAGCCTGTAGCCGCGTGCTGCGGCTACAGCCTTGCAATCAGCAGTTCTCGGCGTCAATCCAGCCTAACTTCAGGAACAATGCAGAGAACTGTTTGACCAGTTGGGCGTCTTTACTGTCGACCTTACGGTCATTGTTGACGTCCTGGTTGATCGAAACGCCGCCGAGACCATTGCCATCGGCATAAACTGCCGCAGTGTAAGCAACGGTCTCATCGGTCGGTGCTCCCTCGCCTTGATGAAAATGCAGACGCACCGTGTCTGGCTTACCGTTTCCATCAAAATCCCGGGCAAATACTTTCAAGTACTTATCAAACGGCTCGTCGAGGCTAAACCAGTTGAACGCCAGAAACAGCTGAGCCAGTTCAATCGCTTGTGCACGATCGACAGCGTCGATCACGCCGTACTGGTTCACATCATCGGCGATCACCCAGTCCAGTTTCCCGTCATCGGTGATATCGAAGGTTGTGGCTTGATGAACGAGCGTCGGTGCGAGGGTATCGTCGTGAAATTCAAGCGTAACCACGTCGGGCACATCGTTATCGAGTACGTCCTGTCCGTAGACCTTCATGTAGCGCATGTTGAATCCTTATCGTAAATGAACGACGAAGAGTTCCATGTGCGTGCTTGAGAACCAATACGGCGGTGGACTCAAACCGTGTGGGATCTATCCCCTATTGCCTCAGCGCTCAGATGAACCGCTGCAAATACGCCACATGCTGCCGGTGCGCAGTCTCCTGCACCACCGGCGCCAACCGCACCGTCTCCCCCGGTAGGCACTGCGCCAGCCGCGCCAGCGACAACGGCGTCAACGCGCCCAGGCGCGGGTAACCGCCAATGGTCTGCCGGTCATTGAGCAACACAATCGGCTGCCCATCCGGCGGCACCTGGATCGCCCCCAGGGGAATCCCCTCGGAGATCAGTGACGGCCCCTGATACTGCAACGGCGTGCCCAGCAGGCGCATGCCCATGCGGTCGGCGCGGCTGTCCAGGGTCCATTCGGTGTTGAACGCATCGAACAGGCTTTGCCCGCTGAACTGGCCGATCTGGGCGCCGACGATCACGTCCAAAGTGGCCCTGGCCAGGCCTGGATCGCTCAGCACCTTCATTGCGCCGCCGACGCCGGAATAAGCCAAGCGCCCGCCTTCGGCCAACGCCTTGCCGAAACCGTCCACGCCGCCCAGTTCTTCACGCACAACGGTGGCGCAACTGCCCAACACGTCCGGCGCATCGAACCCGCCCGGCGCGGCCAAGTAAGCCCGCGCGCCATTGAATGGCTGGGTAAAACGCAAACGCTGGCCCTTTTGCAGGATAAAACTGCGTCCGGGGCTGATGGCGCGTTCGTCGATGTAAGCCCCCAAGTCAGCACCGGCGAGGGCCAGCAGGCAATAATCCTCCGCCTGTACGGTAAAACCGCCCAGGGTGATTTCCACCACCGGCGCGTCCAGCGCGTTGCCCAGCAGCCAGTTGGCCCAGGACATCGACACCCAATCCAGCGCGCCGCCCTGGGTCACGCCCAGGTGGCGCACGCCAAAACGGCCGGCGTCCTGCAACAGGCACAGCGGTGTGCTGGCCTCGATGATCAAGCGGCTCATGCCTGCGCCTCCAACGGCGTGTCATCGCCACCCAGTGTGATGAATTCGGCGTGATCGACCGATTCGAAGCGCACCGTGTCACCCGGTTGCATCAGGCTGTAGCCGTCTCGCTCACGATCGAAGAGTTTGGCCGGCGTGCGGCCTATCAGGTTCCAGCCGCCCGGCGAGACCACCGGATAGGCGGCGGTTTGCCGTTCGGCGATGCCGACACTGCCCGCCGCTACGCGTTTACGCGGGGTGTTGAGGCGTGGCGCAGCGAGGATTTCATCCACCAGGCCCATAAAGGCAAAACCGGGGGCGAAGCCGAGGGCGAACACTTGGTATTCGTGGGCACTGTGGCGGCGGATCACGTCGTCGATGGCCAGGCCGCTGCGCTGGCTGAGCAGGGTCAGCTCGGGACCGACGCTCAGGTCGTACCACACCGGCAGCACATGGCACTGGCCGCTGCCCTGGGTCTGCGGTTGCAGGTCGGTCAGGGCCTGGTCAATCAATTCCCGTGCCTGGGCTGGATTCAATGCGCCGAGGTCGTAATGCACCATCAAGGTGGTGTAGGACGGCACCAGGTCGACCAACGCCGCGCCGAAACCGCTGCGCAGGCGCTGGGTGGCGGCGAGCATCCACGGCATGTTGGCTTCGGCGATTGCATCAAACAGACGCACCATCAGGCAGTCGATGGCCACCACTTCAATCCGAGGCTTCATGCTGACTTCAATGCCTCGCGGATACGCTGCACGGCGGCGACCGAGCTGGCGTTGTCGCCGTGCACGCACAGGGTGTTGGCTTGCAGGACCAGCGAGCTGCCGTCGCTGGCGGTCAGCGCTTCCCCCCTGGAAATGGTCAGGGCTTGCTGCAGGATGGTGTCGGCATCGTGGTGCACGGCGCCGGGCAACTGCCGCGAGACCAGGTGGCCCTTATTGTCGTAGGCGCGGTCGGCAAAGGCTTCAAACCACAGGGTGACGCCATACTCGTCGCCTAAGGCCTGCGCTACGCTGTTGTCACGGGTGGCAAGCAGCATCAGCGGCAGTTCGCCGTAGGCCGCCACAGCCTGGATCACCGCGCGCAATTGCGCCGGGTTGGCCATCATGTCGTTGTACATCGCGCCGTGGGGCTTCACGTAGCTGACCCGCCCACCTTGCGCCCGGCAGATGCCGTCGAGGGCGCCGATCTGGTAGTGCAGCAGGTCCTGGATTTCCTGGGGGGTGTAGGCCATGGAACGCCGGCCGAAACCTTGCAGATCCTGGTACGCCGGGTGCGCACCGACTTGCACGCCATGCTTGAGCGCCAGGCTGACGGTCTTGCGCATGATGCTCGGGTCGCCGGCATGGAAGCCGCAGGCCACATTGGCGCAATCGATGAACGGCATGACCTCGGCGTCCAGACCCAGGGTCCAGTTGCCAAAGCTTTCGCCGATGTCGCAATTCAGTAGAAGGCGGCTCACGCTGGTCGCTCCTGTAGGCTTTATTTTTTTGTAGTGTGGGATTTTTTACACAGAACTCGCAACTTGTCCTGACCCCCCTACGACGCTTATCGTGGAATGGCTCGATTTTTGGCGCTGGCCCGGTGCGGCGTCCAACTAATAAAAACCGATCCATGCATAAGAAAAAGTTGATCCCATGAATTTGAAGTTCCTCGAAACCTTCGTCTGGGTGGCCAAGCTCAAGAGTTTCCGCCTGACCGCCGAGAAGTTGTTCACCACCCAGGCGTCGATCTCCAGCCGCATTGCCGTGCTGGAAAGCGAGTTGGGCGTGAAGCTGTTTCTGCGCGACTCACGCGGCGTGAGCCTGACCCCGGAAGGTTTGAAGGTGCTCGATTATGCCGAGCAGATGATGGTGACCATGCAGGGCCTGAAGCAGTCCCTGGAGACCACCAGCAGCAAAGTCGGGCGCATCCGCATCGGCGCGATGGACACGGTGATCCACACCTGGCTCAGCCCGTTGGTCGCAGAACTGATGGACCACTTCCCGCTGGTGGAAATCGAGTTGGTCGCCGATACCGCGCTGAACCTCAGCGATCAGCTGCAAAAAGGCTTCCTCGACCTGATCCTGCAAACCGACCTGCTGCGCCTCGAAACCGTGCGCAGCCTGGAGTTGTGCAGCCACCCCATGGCCTGGATCGTCGCCAGCCAGTCGATCTACAACCGTGACTACGCCTCCCTGGCCGAACTGGCCCAGGAGCGCATCATCACCTACTCGAAAAACTCCCACCCGCACCAGGACGTGATCAGCCTGATGCAAGCCAACGGCGTGGCCGCGCCACGCATGAACTGCGTGAATTCGGTGTCGGCCATCACCCGTTTGCTGCGCGATGGTTTTGGCATTGGCGCGCTGCCGCCGGTGCTGGTCAGCGAAGAACTGGCGCGCGGTGAATTGGTGATGCTGCCAATGGCGCAGAAACTGCCGAACTTGCAGGTGGTGGTGTCGTGGCGCGTGGGGGTGGAGTTGGTGGAGGAGATTGTGGGGTTGTGCCAGAAAGTGGTGGCACGGTATGCAGAGGAAGTGGGTGAGGAGCGGATGGTGCTCGCTCACCCTTGAGGCTCAGAGCCCTTTGAGATCACGCTCTTCGATCGGCCGGCTCTGGCGCAGGCGCTTGCCGCCCAACACCACCCAGTCGATCAGACGGAACAGGCACTCCAGGCCGAACGACAACAGCATCGCCCCGCCCAGCCCCCAGCCCATGGCCTCGGGTGTCAGCAGGATCTGGTAGCTGTAGCCGTTCCAGGTTTCCTGGCGAATATCCGAGTCCGCCGCCACCGCCACTTGCAGGGCGCGGATGTACCACGGGCCTTGCATGGCCTGGAATTGCTTGTCCAAGGCTACCTGGCGGTCAAGCATGGCGCCCAGGCTGTTGGCGTCGCTCTGGAACACCGGGTCATCACTGGCGCGGTAATGCGCGACCAATGCCTTCAAGTCGCCATTGAAGAACTGCCGCGCAGTGCTTTCAAACCCGCTGAGGCCGGTCTGGGCCTCGATCAGATGAGCCTCGACGCGCTTGGCGTAGTCGTTGATGAACCCCGGCACTTGCACGCCGACCAACAGGCCAATGGCAAACAGCACCAACCGCAGATAACTGAGCAACATGGTCGATATCCTTACTCGGTGATGCCCTGGCTGACGCATTCACCACGTCGCCACAGGCTCCATTGGCCCGGTTCGTAGCGGGTCCAGTTTTCGTTGTCGGTCAAAGGCTCGGTGGCGATCACGGTCACTACGTCGTTGGGCGTGGTTTCGGCCTGAAAATCGACGATCACGTCGACATCTTTCAAGCGTGCCGGTCCAAACGGAGCGCGACGGGTAATCTGCGCAAGCTTGGTCGAGCAATAGCAAAACAGCCAGTCGCCGTCGCTGAGCAGGCAATTGAACACGCCTTTGCTGCGGTATTCGGAACAGGCGGCGATCAGGTCAGGCAGGACTTTTTCAATGTCCACCGGCTCCGGGAAGGCTTCGCGCACGCGGTTCAGCAGATCGCAGAAGGCCGCTTCGCTGTCGGTATCGCCCACCGGGCGGTAGAAGGTGGCGCGGGGGTTGAAGTCGGCCAACTGGCCGTTATGCGCAAAGCACCAGTTGCGGCCCCACAGTTCGCGCACGAACGGGTGAGTATTGGCCAAGCTGACCTTGCCGACGTTGGCCTGGCGGATATGGCCGATCACCACTTCGCTCTTGATCGGGTAACGCTGCACCAGCAGCGCGACTTCCGATTCGCTGCTGGCGGCCGGGTCCTGGAACAGGCGCAGGCCACGGCCTTCATAGAACGCGATGCCCCAACCGTCACGGTGGGGACCGGTGCGCCCACCGCGCTGCATCAGCCCGGTGAAGCTGAACACGATATCGGTGGGGACGTTGGCACTCATGCCCAATAATTCACACATGCCAGGGCTCTCGCAACAGGGCGGACAACGTTAAAGGCGCGGTTCGACGCGCAGACCGCTCACGGGTGCAGGACGGCGCAAAGGCATGTCATCGTCGTCTTGATCCGGTTCGGCGGCCAAGGCGGCATCCGCGGCGGCCTTGCGCTCACGGCGGGCCTTGGCGGCGCGCTCGATAGGCCAGCGGATCAGCACAAACACCAGGTACACGCCAAAGGCGATCATGCTGTACATGAACAGATCGGAAATGGCCCGCCAGGCGTTATTGCCGACCTTGAGCACCAGGTCCAGGGCGGTGATGGCCACGGCCGGCGCGAACTGGGTCTTGACCGGGTCGACGATGGTCGGGCTGAACAGCAGCACCGCCATCAGCAATTGCAGCGGCTCGCGCAGCCAGCGCCAGATCCAGCGGGTCATGCGCCACCACACCAACAGGCAGCCCAAAGCGGCGAAGGCGTAAAGGCCCCAAGCGGTCAGATAGTCGTTCTCGGTCATGGTGTCCATGGCAAGGTTGGCAAACAGGCGGCTATGATAACGGCTTTTGCGTGTCGCGGCTGCAAAGCCTGCCACCGTCCGCCCGATAGAGAATAATCCCATGCCTACATCGACCGCTCCGATTGCCCGCAAGGCCCAAGGTCCAGATCCGTACGCCTGGCTGCAAGAACGCGACAGCGCTGAGGTGCTCGATTACCTCAAGGCCGAAAATGCCTGGCAGGAAGCGCAACTCGCCGACCAGGCAGCGCTGCGCGAAACCCTGTTCGAGGAGATCAAGGGCCGCATTCTCGAAACCGACCTGTCGCTGCCGTCACCGTGGGGCCCGTATCTGTATTACACCCGCACCACCGCCGGTGACGAATACGCCCGCCACTACCGCTGCCGCCGCCCGGCCGACGACAGCAATCAGGTGGACGACAGCAGCGAAGAGTTGTTGCTGGACCCGAACGTGTTGGCCAATGGCGGTTTCTTCTCCCTCGGCGCGTTCAGCATCAGCCCCGACCACCAGCGCCTGGCCTACAGCCTCGATACCAGCGGTGAAGAGATCTACACCCTGTACGTGAAGGAATTGGCCACCGGCAAAGTCAGCGAACTGGCGTTTGAAGACTGCGACGGCAGCATGACCTGGGCCAACGATAGCCTGACCCTGTTCTTTGGCGAACTGGACGACACCCACCGCCCGCACAAACTGTATCGCTATCGCCTGGACGGCACGGCGGCGCAGGAAGTGTTCCATGAACCCGACGGACGTTTCTTCCTGCATTGCTACCGTTCCAGCTCCGAGCGCCAGTTGCTGCTGTCCCTCGGCAGCAAGACCACCAGCGAAGTCTGGGCGCTGGACGCCGATCAGCCGCACCTAGACTTCACCTGCCTGGCGCCCCGGGTCGAAGACCATGAATACGATGTCGACCACGGCCAGTTGAATGGCGCGTGGACCTGGTTTATCCGCAGCAACCGCGATGGCATCAACTACGCGTTGTTCGTGGCGACCGACATTGGCGACGTGCCGACACAAGCTGAATGGCAGAACCTGATCCCCCACAGCGATGAGGTGATGCTCGACGGCGTGAGCCTGAACACCCATGCCATGACCCTGAGCCTGCGCATCGGTGGCCTGCCGGTGATCGAAGTGCACCCGCAGGGCTTGCCGGCCTATCGCGTGGAATTGCCTGACGCCGCCTACAGCCTCTACGTACAGAACAGCCTGGAGTTTGTCAGCGACAAGATCCGCCTGCGTTACGAAGCCCTGAACCGCCCGGCCCAGGTGCGTCAGCTGGAACTGGCCAGTGGCGCGCAACAGGTGCTCAAGGAAACCCCGGTACTCGGCGTGTTCAATGCCGACGATTACGTGAGCCAGCGCCTGTGGGCCACCTCGGCGGATGGCACCCAGGTGCCGATCAGCCTGGTGGTCAAGCGCGACCAGCTGGGTAAAACAACGCCCCTGTACCTGTACGGCTACGGCGCCTATGGTTCGAGCCTGGACCCGTGGTTCTCCCATGCACGCCTGAGCCTGCTGGACCGAGGCG
The DNA here is from genome assembly GCF_002269425.1 of Pseudomonas sp. NS1(2017). Taxonomy (NCBI): domain Bacteria; kingdom Pseudomonadati; phylum Pseudomonadota; class Gammaproteobacteria; order Pseudomonadales; family Pseudomonadaceae; genus Pseudomonas; species Pseudomonas sp. NS1(2017). Next base: position 3,066,515 of record NZ_CP022960.1, on the reverse strand, counting down.
TGGCGTTTGCCATCGCCCATGTGCGCGGCGGCGGCGAGCTGGGTGAGGCCTGGTACCGCAACGGCAAGCAGGAACACAAGCAGAACACCTTCAGCGACTTTATCGCCTGCGCCGAACACTTGATCGCTGGGGGCCTGACCACCTCCAAACAACTGGCAATCAGCGGCGGCAGCGCCGGCGGCCTGTTGATCGGCGCGGTGCTCAACCAGCGCCCGGAGCTGTTCCAGGCGGCGATTGCCGAAGTGCCGTTCGTCGACGTGCTCAACACCATGCTCGACCCGGAGCTGCCGCTCACCATCACCGAGTACGACGAGTGGGGCAACCCGGAAGAACCGGACGTCTACGAGCGCATCAAGGCCTACGCGCCCTACGAAAACGTTCGCGCCCAGGCCTACCCGCACCTGTTGGTGATCGCCGGCTACAACGACAGCCGTGTGCAATATTGGGAAGCCGCCAAGTGGGTGGCCAAGCTGCGCGACACCAAGACCGACGACAACCTGCTGCTGCTCAAGACCGAACTGGGCGCCGGCCACGGTGGCATGAGCGGTCGTTACCAGGGATTACGTGACGTAGCACTCGAATATGGCTTTGTGTTCAGGGCGCTGGGGCTGGTTTAAGGAACTTCGTATGGCGGTCCTGTCTGAACACAGGACCGCATACTGATTGATGGACCAAGATTGCAGCCATGGCACTACCGACGCTAATGAATACCGAAATCCGCGACATGCTCATGGATTGCGGCCTGTTCGACCCGCTGTTGCCGGAAGACTTTCACGTCGCCGCCGGCTATTTCAATATCAGCAGCATTGCCCGCGATGAGGTGATTTTCCTCGAGGGCGATGCCGGCACCTTCATGTGCATCCTCCACAGCGGCCAGGTGGCGGTGCAAAAAACCAACCACGACGGCCAACGCCTGACCATCGCCACCCTGCGCAGCGGCCGGGCCTTTGGCGAAATGGCGGTACTCGACGGCGAGCGACGCTCGGCCAGTTGCATGGCGGCCAGTGACTGCGTGCTGTTGAACCTGGGCAAGGATTCCCTGGAAAAGATGCTCAACGAAGCGCCCAGAGTCGCCGCCAAGATCATCCGCGCGATTGCCATCGCCCTGTCCAAGCGCCTGCGCATGGCCGACGGGCAATTACTCTCGCAACAGTTTTAGCCGCCCGGCGTCTTCGGCTTGCTGTCATTCTGCAGCAGGCCGGGCACCGTCTGGTCCTTGGGCGGCGTGGGCAGCACGATCGGCACCAAGGGCGGCGAGCCGTTGGTCTTGGGCACGGTCGGTGGGGTGACTTGCGGGTACAACGTCGGCGTCGGGGTGCCCGGCGCGCCTGGCGTTGGGGCGGGCGCGACCGGCACGGTTTGCAACTCCTGAGCGTGCGCCGCACCAGAGGCGAGCGCGCTCAACACAATGACCGTTAGAATGCTGCACTTCATCGATGGCTCCATGGCCTGACCGGAATGCCGTTAGGCTACTCCCAACCGCGCAAGAATGCCCTTCCCAATGAGATTTCCATGAAACGTTTCGTTCTGCTGGACACCACCCCGATCCCCGACAACGGCGGTGCCTTGTGCCTGTTCGAATACGGTGAAGATTTCGTCATCAAGATTCAGGGTGGTGACGGCGGCCAGTTGATGAACACGCGCATGCACGGTTCCGAAGATGCGTTGGCGGAGATCCCTTGCCGCAAAGTCGCCGGGCGTGCGGACTCACGGGTGTTGATCGGTGGCTTGGGCATGGGGTTTACCCTGGCGTCAGCCCTCAAGCACCTGGGCAAGAGTGCTGAAGTGGTCGTGGCAGAACTGGTGCCCGGCGTTGTGGAGTGGAACCGTGGACCGCTGGGCGAAAAATCCGGCCGGCCGTTGCTGGACCCGCGCACGGTGATCCGCCTGGAAGACGTGGCCAAGGTGCTGCAAGCCGAGCCCCAGGGCTTTGACGCGATCATGCTGGATGTGGACAACGGCCCCGAAGGCCTCACGCAAAAGGCCAACAGCTGGCTCTATTCCGCCGGTGGCCTGGCCGCCTGCGCCAAGGCCTTGCGCCCCAAAGGCGTGCTGGCCGTGTGGTCGGCCAGCGCGGACAAGCTGTTCAGCGACAAACTGCGCAAGGCCGGTTTCAAGGCCGAGGAAGTGCAGGTGTTTGCCCATGGCAACAAGGGCACCCGACACACCATCTGGATTGCGCAGAAGGTGTGATCGGTTAGCGCAGGGAATTGCGGTAATCGATCACATACGGGACTTTTTTGTCGAAGGTCTTTTCCAGCTCACTGCGGTCGAGTTTGGTCATGCCGCCCAGTTGATGGGCGGTGAAACCGCTATCGCCGACCTTTGAGCCCGGCGCCAGGCTGACCATGCGCTTGGCCACGGCCTCAATGGCGTCCTTGTAGCCACCCTTCTTGTTCAGATTGTACTTGCCCAGGTCAATTTGAGTACGCAGCCAATTGCCCCAATAAAACTCCAGGAACTCCGGCGCGATCTCGCCAGCCTCAGGCTTGCCATACGCGGCCTTGCGGGTGAAATACACCAGGCTGCGGAACGTGTCGTCCTGCAGGTTCTTGAAGCCAAGGTGCGCCGGCAGTTGCTCGGGCGGCAGGGTCTGGCCTTGATTGTCCTTGAGCCAGACCTTGCGTGCGGCCTGCATGCGCTGCCAGAAGTTGGCCAAGGTCGGGCTGTCGCTGAAGTCGTCGGTGACCTTGACCCACATGTTCAAGCGAGGCCCGCCGCCGGGGACTTCCCACAAGGTGGTGAAGCTGTGGTGACCGTCGGTCAGGTACAACTGGCCGCCGGGGCCCACCACCACGGTTTTCATGTCGTCGGGATGGGTGCCCACCGGGTCCTTGCAGTTGAAACTCGCCGGTTTGTGCAGGTCTGCACCCTTGGGCACGTTGTCGGCTTCGCCCTGGCCGTTGGTTTCGCAGTATTCATCAAAGACCTTGGCGGGTTTGTCAGCGAACAGGCCGAGGCTGTAGTAAATCTGGTCGAATCCCACCACGGCCTGGGTCGGGTGCAATTGGTCGAGGGCCACCTCGATCACCTGGCCGGGTTGGGGTGTAGAGAATGCTTGGGCTTGGGCCGTGAGCCCACACAACAACAGTGCAACAGTCCATGAATGCAGACGCATGAGTTTCAGTCCTTATGAGTAAAGTGAAGCGGTTATTTGCATCGCGAGCGGCTAGAATCAAACCTATCCGTGAACCCCCAAATAGCCAGGAGCCATGATGAGCTCGACCAACCCGCCCTCCCACACCGCCAAGCTGGATCGCATCCTTGCCGATGCCCAGCGCGACCGGGAAATGGGCTACCGTGACAAAGCCTTGAAAATGTACCCCCACGTGTGTGGCCGATGCGCCCGTGAGTTTGCCGGCAAACGCCTGAGTGAGCTGACCGTACACCATCGAAACCACAATCATGATGACAATCCCCAGGACGGTTCGAACTGGGAATTGTTGTGCCTGTATTGCCACGACAACGAACACTCGCGGTATACCGACCAGCAATACTTCGGCGACGGCTCCACCAGCAGCCCGACGATTGCCAAGGCCACGCATAACCCGTTTGCGGCGTTGGCAGGGTTGATGAAAAAAGACAGCTGACCCTCCCTCTCTGTAGGAGCGAGCTTGCTCGCGAAGATCGTCAACGATAACGCGTGCATTCAGTATGAACGCGGTGACCTCGAGTTCTTCGCGAGCAAGCTCGCTCCTACAGTTATACTGCGGTCTTTTTCGCCAAGGCACCCTTCCCCGTGGGCAATAAACGCTACAGCTGCATCGGTTTGTACAACCCCAAATCCCCCGAAAACGTCGGCTCGGTCATGCGTGCTGCCGGCTGCTACGGCGTGGCCTCGGTGTTCTACACCGGCGTGCGTTACGAGCGCGCGCGGGACTTCATCACCGACACCAAGAAAGTCCACCACGACATTCCGCTGATCGGCATCGATGACCTGAAAAAGATCCTGCCCTTGGGCTGCATTCCTGTCGCCGTGGAGCTGGTGGAAGGCGCTCGCCCCCTGCCCGAATACACCCACCCCGACCGCGCGCTGTACATCTTCGGCCCGGAAGACGGGTCGCTGGATAAAGAGATCCGCGACTGGTGCGAAGACGTGGTCTACATCCCGACCACCGGCTGTATGAACCTTGCCGCTACCGTCAACGTGGTGCTCTACGACCGTCTGGCCAAGGGCAACAACACCCGTTCGGGCCCCAAGTACTGATCTTTCGGGAACATCCGGCGCCTGCGGGCAGTCAGCTACTTATCAATAGCCCTCGTTGGAGACAGATCATGAGCGACAGCAAAACCTTGCGACCTATCATCGAACACACGCCTTTCGAGACCCAGCCCACACAGAACGTGCACGGCTGGGAGCGCATCGGCTCGGTGGCCGGTGGCGTGATGATGGTCGGCAAAGGCCTGCGCCGTGGCGGGATTTTCGGTTTGATCCAGGTAGCGATCGGCGGCGTGGCGCTGGCCCGTGGTTTTACCGGGCACAGCTCGCTCAAGGACAAGCTGGAACAGGGCCGCCAGGAAATGAACACGGTGCGCACCAAGATCGAACGCGCCGGGGCCGAGCTGAAGAATCTGAAGACCAAGGCCGAAGTCGCGGCCGAGAAGGCCACCAAAACCACCGGCTAACGCAGCAGCTTGTTGTCCAGCACCACCGACGACTCGCCGATGATGCTCTCAGCCAGTTGCACAAACTCCGCGGTGGTGATGCTGTTGGCACGCATCACCGCCTGCGCGAGGTCATCCAATGACCGTTTGTTGTGAGTCTTCACACGGATCTCGCGGTCCAGTTCCTGCAACACCACCACCGCCCGTGACACCGTCGCACCGCTGACCTGCTCGCCGCGCAGGCTGGTCACGTCCTTGCCTTCCTTGTTCAATCGCGCCTGTATCGCCTGATACCGTTCGTCGGTGATACCACCGGCCCGACGTACCAGTTCGATGCCGTAGTACTCGGCCAGGCCTTCGCTGATCCAGTCGCTGGCGTCGTGATCATTGAAGCGCCCGATCGCCTGCACCACTTCACGTATCAACGGGCTGCTGCCGTTTTCGCTGACCAGCGGCGTGCGGCTGTTGAGGTAGACCGAATCCCGCGCCGAGAACGCGCCACGGCGCATCGGGTCGCTGGCGCCCACCACCAGCAGCTTGGCCGGATGACGCGGGAAGGCCGCTTCCACTTGGGGCCAGACGAAGGTCAGCAACGTCAGCACGTCCATGCGGCGCATGGCCTGGCCCTTGGGCGAGGCCACGGTGACTTCCGTCTCGCCCAGGCGCACGCGACGGCTGCCGAGGTTGCCGGCGAGCATCCAGCCGGTGGGCCGGTCGAATAGGCGGGAGACGTTATCAATGCGAAATTTGTACTTGCCGATGCGCGGCCAAGCGGTTTCAACGCTTTTCCAGCCGGCTGGCAGTTCGAACACCAGGCGTGAGACCAACTCGACGCCGTCTTGCTGGTCCAGTTTCGCCGTCGGCACCAGGTCTTCGCCGCGAAACAACGCCCAGCTCGGCGTCATCCGCGTTTCATAGATACCGGCCTTGCGTGCATGGGTGAGGCGTACGCGGTAGGTCAGGCTGGCTTTGTTGGCGCTGGGTTGCCACAGACCGCGATGCTCGGTGACGCTCCACTGGCCGTCGGCCTTGAAGTCGCTGTAGTCACCCTCGGCACCAAGGTCGAAGTTCAGGCTGCGCACCGCCGAGCCCTGGGACAGACTCACCCGCACCTCGGCCTGATCACTCTGGGGCAACAGTTTGACGTGATAATCCAGGTCGACTTTCTTCGCGCACCACGCCGATGTGCTCAGCGTCAGCAACACCAACGATGCCGCCAGCTTGATTGCCCCCCTCATACCCACTCCTTGTCAGCCTGCGCGGAAAATCAGGTAATCCTCCCAGTCGTCTTCGGGCACGCTGCCTTCGCTAAGCATGCGCCCGGACTGGGAAATGCGTTCGTGGTGCACGGCATCGCGGTCGCCGCAGACCAAGTGGTGCCACAGCGGCAGGTCCTTGCGTTCGCTGACCAGGCGATAGCCGCAGGTGGGCGGCAACCATTTGAACTGGTCGGCCTGGCCCGGCGTGAGCTGGATACAATCCGGCACTGACGCGCGACGGTTGGGGTAGTCGGTGCACTGGCAGGTTTTCAGGTCGAGCAGTTTGCAGGCGATCCGCGTGTAATAGACGCTGTTGTCGTCTTCATCCTCAAGCTTTTGCAGGCAGCACAGGCCACAGCCGTCGCACAACGACTCCCACTCCTCCTGGTCGAGGTGCTCAAGGGTTTTGCGTATCCAGAAAGGTTCGACTTTGGCGGCCATGGCTCTACATCAGTATCGGTAGGTGAAAAGGCCGCCAGTCTAGTGCCCAAGGCCCCTGGGGCCAAGCGCTTACGACTGGCGGTGTAACAACACTTGTCAGTCTAGTGGCCGCGCAGTAGTTTTGAGCGCCGAATTGACGATCAGGAACTGCTCCATGACACGTGTTGCCGATTATCCGATCCACACCCAGTTCACCGACCGTTGGTCGCCCCGCGCCTTCACCGGCGAGAGCATCTCCAAGGAGACCCTGCTGAGTTTCTTCGAAGCCGCGCGCTGGGCGCCGTCCGCCTACAACTCGCAGCCTTGGCGCTTTCTCTACGCGCGACGCGACACGCCGGACTGGGAGCGTTTCCTGGGTTTGCTGAATGAATTCAACCGCAACTGGGCGCAGCATGCGTCGGCCCTGGTGATCATCGCGTCGAAAACCGACTTCACCGCCCCCGGCGCTACGGAAGAAACCCCGGCCCTGTGGCACACCTTCGACACCGGCTCGGCTTGGGGCCACCTGGCGCTGCAAGCCAGCCTCAGCGGCTGGCACTCCCACGGCATGGCCGGCTTCGACCAGGAGCTGACCCGCAAAGAGCTGAAAATCCCGGAAGGTTATGCCCTGCATGCCGCCGTGGCGATCGGCAAGCTGGGGGACAAGTCGAGCTTGCCGGAGTACCTGCAAGGTCGTGAGGCGCCAAGCCCGCGCCGTCCGTTGAGCGAGTTGGTCTCAGAAGGTGATTTCAGCCTGTAATGCCGAGAGGAGCCGGCATGCCGGCTCCTCTGCTATCAGTAACCGCGCTCGAAATCCACGGTTCCACGCAATGCTTGCTTGGCCTGATACGCCCGCACATTTTGTACGAACAGTTCCACCATCAATGCCGGTGACGTCGGCGCCGAGCTGTGGCCAGTCAGCAACAGCCCCCAGGCGGTCCAGAACGGATGACGTTGGGGCAACGGCTCCTGGCGGCATACATCAATCACCGCACCGGCCAGATGCCCTTCTTTCAAGGCCTCGACCAGGTCCGCATCCACTACCGACACACCACGCCCAACGTTGATAAACAACCCGGTCGGCTTGAATTGCTTGAACAGCGCCGCATCGTACAGGTCATGGGTACTTGGCGTGTTGGGCAGCAGGTTGATCACGTAGTCCACCTCGCCCACCAGGCGACCCAGTGCGTCGAGCCCGGCCACTTGGATAAACGGTGCCTGTTCCCGAGCGGAACTGGCGATGCCGTACAGCTTCACGCCGAACGGTACCAGGAACTCGGCAACGCTCTGGCCTATATCGCCGGTGCCGACGATCAGTACCTTGCGCCCCGCCAGGCTCTGGCCCATGCGGTTGTCCCATTTGCGTTCGACCTGGCTGACCAGGCGCGCCAGTACTTCGCGTTCATGGCCGAGCATATAGGTGAGCACGAATTCGGCCATGACCTGGCCATAAATGCCCACCGCACGCGTCAGGCGATAGTCGCGGGGCAAGCCTTCAGCCAGCAACGGAGTGATGCCGGCCCAGGTCGATTGCAGCCATTGCGGATGATGGCCTTGGCGCAGCAGCGTCGCCAGCAGGTCCGGCTGGCCCAGCCAGACCGGGCAATCGGCGGCCAGGCGCGACAGTTCTGCCGAGTCGCCGCTGGTCAGCACTTCAAGGTCCGGTGCCGCTTCGCCGAGCAATTGGGCGTAGAGCGGGTGATCCTGTTCAGCAATCAGAACACGCATGCATAAAACCTTTCAAAAACAGTACGGACGGCTGCCCGCATCCTTACGGCCACCGCCCATTTATACGATTCCATTGAAGCAAGTGCCCCGGACGGAGCACCGGTCGATCACATCGGGTCGTTGCGGCGCAGCAGTTCTTCGGGCAAGTGTTCGATGTACTCGTCCTCGGGCGGCGGCATTTGCAGGTGGTAACCCTGTTTGTCGAGGTTTTCCAGCACCTGCACGATGTCTTCCTGTTGCAGTTTGCGTTCAGGCGTCAGTACCAGGTTGAACGCATGTACCGGCTTGCCGAATACGGTGAGCAGGCCTTCAGGCACGCGCTCGAGGGCATCGCTTTTCAGGACGTAAAGGTACATGCCGGCGCGTTTAGGGCTGCGGTAGATGGAGCAGATACGTTTCAAGGCTGTTCTCCGGCGGTAGCCAGGCTGTCAAGCAGCGCCTGGCCCATCAACTCGCGGCGCCAGCCACGCAGCGAGTCTGGCAATTTATAAGGCCCATCGGGGTAGCCACTTTTGACCAGGGCTTCGAGGGTTTTCTTGCGCAGCATCAGTTCCGGCGCCATCTCCAGGCGTTCGGCTTCGGTCTGGCCAAGGGCGCGCAGTTGCTTGATCAGCGCGGCGGCATCCACCGGCAACGGTTCGGCAACGGCAGGCGGCCATTGGTCCATCGGCACGCTGCCGGCACGCTTGATCAGGTCCAGCAGGAACTGGCCGTCCTGACGCACGGTGCGCGGGTGCATGTCTTCGATCTTGCCCAGGGCGGCGAGGTTATCCGGCTGGGATTTGGCCAGGGGCCATAACGAGTGTTCGCGAATGATGCGGTTGCGCGGCAGGTCACGAGCCCGGGCCTGCTGCTCGCGCCAGGCGCACAGTTCACGCAGTACGGCGAGTTGGGCGCGGGACAGTTTCCAGGCCAGCTTGGCGTCGCGGTACACCTCGTAGGGGTCGACTTCACGGCGCAGGTTGGCGACCAGCTCCGCACCGTCTTCCAGCACCCAGGCGTACTTGTCGTCCGACAGCTGCGGACGCAGGCGGGTGTAAACCTCGGCCAAGTGCACCGCGTCTTCGGCGGCGTAGCTGACTTGCGTCTCGGACAAGGGGCGCTGCAGCCAGTCCGAACGGGTCTCGCCCTTGGGCAGCTCGATATCCAGCACGGCTTGCACTAGGCGCGAATAGCCCATGGAGAAACCAAGGTTCAGGTAAGCGGCGGCCAACTGGGTGTCGAACAACGGCACTGGCAGGCTGCCGGTCAAGCGCAGCAACACTTCCAGGTCTTCGCTGCAGGCATGCACCACCTTGATCACCGCCGGGTTCTCCAGCAAGGCGGCCAAGGGTTGCCAGTTGTCGATGGTCAGGGGATCGATCAGGTAAGCGCGCACGCCATCACCAATCTGGATCAGCCCGGCAATGGGATAAAAGGTGTCGACCCGCATGAATTCGGTGTCGAGGGCGACGAATGGCAACTGCTGCCATTCGGCGCAATGCTGGCCGAGGCTATCGTTGTCGCAGATCCAGTGAATATCGATGGCCACACGGCTCTCCCTTGAAGAATGGCGCGCAGTATATATCGCGAAAGGGGCTAGCGAGCATCCGCAGTGCACAGGCAACCATGAAAACTCAGACAGGAGCTAAAGAATAGTCCTACAGGCGGGGCTTATCCTCTCTTACGCAGCACGTAGACCCGCCACTGGCTTGAGCCCGGCATGAATTCCTGATGATGCAGGACCTTGAAGCCCGCCTGGCGGAACTCATCTTCGACGGCGGTACGAGAGTTGACCGAGACAATCACCGTGTCGCGGCTGACCCGGTGGAACTCGCGCAGTAGGGCCAAGCGCCCTTCACTGCTGGGCACATGGCGAAACAATTCCAGGCAGAAAATGCAATCCACCGCATTCGCCGACAAGCTGATAGAGAACGCCGAGCCCTGGAAGGTCTTGACGCGTTTGAGCAAGGACGCCGGGTGATGGCTGCGGGCATGGTCGAGCATGTCCTGGGAGTTGTCCGACGCCAGGATCACCCGGTTGACGTGTTCGGCCAACACTGGCCAGAAGCGCCCCGAGCCACAGGCCAGGTCCAACACCAACCCCGGTTCACCGGAGACTTTCAGCGCCTGGCGCACCATCCGCTCGTCGCGCCACGACGCCAAGCGCTGCCGCAGCCCTGGCGGGCGTGCATCGCCGCAGACCCTGGCGTGCTCGCGGTCACAGCGCTCGGCGTATTCAATCTCGATGGAGGATGGTGGCTGTGGCAACATCGCGGGCTCATATGGGTGGAACGGCAGTGAACGACCTTGATGCGCAGCTTAACCAGTGCAATGTCAAAAAAAGGTCGAAACGCTCACCACCGAAACGCCGATCACGCCTGATGCAAATACCAGCGCCAATCCTGCTCGCCCACTTCGCCCATGAACTGGCGGTATTCGGCGCGCTTGACCGCCAGGTACACGTCGAGGAATTCACTGCCGAACGCGTCCCGCGCCCAGCTCGAACCTTCCAGGGCGCGCAGGGTGGTCAACCAGTCGGTAGGCAGCAACTCCTTGGCCTGGGCGTAGCCATTGCCTTCTACCGGGGCGCCGGGGTCGCGCTGTTCGCGGATGCCGCGATGGATGCCGGCCAGAATCGCGGCAGCGGCCAGGTAAGGGTTGGCGTCGGCACCGCAGATTCGGTGCTCGATATGTCGAGAACTCGCTGGCCCGCCCGGCACGCGCAGGCTGACGGTGCGGTTGTCCACGCCCCAAGTGGCGGCCAGCGGGGCGTAGCTGTTGGTCTGAAAGCGGCGATAGGAGTTGGCATTGGGGCAGAACATCAGCAAGGAATCGAGCAAGGTGCTGAGCATGCCGCCCACCGCCTGGCGCAACAGCGGCGTGCCGTCGGTGGCTTCGCTGGCGAACAAGTTATTGCCCTCGGCATCCGCCAGGCTCACGTGCATGTGCATGCCGGTGCCGGCCACGTCGTCGAACGGCTTGGCCATGAAGCAAGCCGTCATCCCGTGTTTATGCGCCACACCCTTGACCAAACGTTTGTAACGCACCGCTTCGTCCATGGCTTGCAGGGCGTCGGCGCGGTGGTCCAAGGTGATTTCCACCTGGCCCGGCGCATATTCGGAGATGGCCGTACGCGCCGGGATGCCTTGCAGTTTGCAGGCGCTGTAAAGGTCAGCGAGGAAGGGTTCGATCTGTTCCAACTCGCGCAGGCCGTAGACCTGAGTCGAGCGCGGGCGCCCGCCGTCCACATCCCGCGCCGGCTGCGGGCGGCCGTTGCTGTCGGGTTTCTGGTCGAGCAGGTAGAACTCCAGCTCCGCCGCCATCACCGGGTAGTAACCGTCAGCCTTGAGCCCGTCGATCACCTTGGCCAGCAAATGCCGGGGATCGGCGACGGTCGCGGGCAGGCCTTCGGTGGGGTGCATGCTGACTTGCACGGCCGCCGTCGGAATCAGGCGCCACGGCATGCGCTGCAAACTGCCGCTGATCGGGTAGGCGCGGCAATCGATATCACCCACCTCCCACACCAGCCCGGAGTTTTCCACGTCGTCGCCATTGATGGTCAGGCCAAGAATGGTACTGGGCAACGGCCGGCCGCTTTCATACACCGCCAGCAACTCATCGCGGTGCAGCAACTTGCCGCGTGGCACGCCGTTGTTGTCGAGGATAAACAGCTCGAACATCTCGATGTCCGGGTTTTGTTCAAGAAAGGACTGGGCTTCGTGCAGGCAGGCAAAGACACTCATGGGCATTCTCATACGTGTGGGTCAGGCAGGCGCGCAGGTGCGCGCCATCCAGGGGATGGATCAACGTAGGAATGCGCTATCTGGTGGGCGTGCGTGTCGGCAGTGGAACAGGGCCCAGAACGCGAGATCGGACGGCAGTGTCGCGGGGTGGGTATCGGAGGAGCCGTCCATGCAGGAATCACAGTGCTAGAGGTAACCGCCAGCGTCACACGCCTGCACAGGTGATTAAATTCAGGGTTGACGGAGTTTGGTTGCGACTTGGCTAAACATTCGCCGTATCCACACGCCCTCTACCTCTGTAGGAGCGAGCTTGCTCGCGAAGGTCGTTAACGATAACGCTGGCCGTCAGGATAAACTCGGCGGCTTGATTTTTTCGCGAGCAAGCTCGCTCCTACAAAAACAATAGCCCCCTGCCCCGAGGACTCGACCGCATGAAAGCTCCTTTCGCCCTCTGTGTACTGGCAAGTCTGGCCACCAGCGCCCTGGCCGACACCGCGCCTTCACGCCTCGACCAGGTGCTCCAGCGCGGTACGCTGACCGTTTGCACCACTGGCGACTACAAGCCCTACACCTCGCTGCGCGCCGACGGCAGCTATGAAGGCATCGACATCGCCATGGCCGAGTCCCTGGCCAAGAGCCTCAACGCAAAGATCCAATGGGTGCCCACCACCTGGAAAACCCTGATGCCGGACTTTCTGGCCCAGCGCTGTGACATTGCCGTGGGCGGGATTTCGGTGTCGCTGGAGCGCCAGAAAAAAGCCTTCTTCAGCCAATCCCTGGGCGTCGACGGCAAAATCCCGTTGGTGCGCTGTGCCGATGTGCAGCGCTACCAGACCGTCGAACAGATCAACCAGCCCCAGGTACGCGTAATCGAACCGGCCGGCGGCACCAACGAAATATTCGCCCGTGCCCACTTGGGCCAGGCGCAGATCCGCCTGCACGACAACGTGACCATCTTCGATGAACTGCTGGCGGGCAAGGCCGATGTGATGATCACCGACGCCAGCGAAGCGCGTTACCAGCAGAAGCTCAAGCCGGGGCTGTGCGCGGTGAACCCCGAGCGGCAGATGCAGTACAGCGAAAAAGCCTTCCTGTTGCCCCGTGATGATGTGGCCTGGAAAAGCTACGTCGATCAATGGCTGCACCTGAGCCAGGCCACCGGGGCCTATGACGCTATCGTTAGCCAGTGGTTGGCGGCGCCTTGAGCCACAGCCGTCTACGCTGTTGTCACACCAACAATAACGAGGGATGGGTAATGAAGGTAGTGTTCCGACTCACCTGGCTGCTGCTGTTGTGTTTCAGCCAGGTGCACGCTGCAACGACTCAGGATGAAGACGCCCAGGCGGCCAAGGCGCTGCTGGAAAAAGCCCTGGACTACTACCAAAGCAACGGCGACAAGGCGTTTGCCGCTTTCAGCCGACAGGGCGAATTCGTCGACCAAGACCGCTATGTGTTCGTGGTCGATACCCAAGGCGTGCTGCTGGCCAGCGGTGGCCCCTCCTCCGCCTTGATCGGCCGTGACGTGTCCGAAGTCCTCGGGCCGGATTTGCGCCAGTCCTTCAAGGATGCGCTGAAGGTGCCGGAAGGCCAGGGCATCCAGCAGGCCGACTATCGTTGGCAGAACTGGAACGATGGCAAGGTCGAACACAAGCACGTGTTTTATCAGCGTGTGGGCGAACGCATCCTCGCGGTGGGTTATTACCTGCCACGGGCCACGCCGGAACAGGCCCGGGCCCTGCGCAACAAGGCGGCAACCGCCTTGCTCAAGGATGAAACCGGCACACTCAAGGCCATCAACTCATTGCAGGGTGGTTTCCTGCAGGACGACCTTTATGTGTTCGTGGTGGACCTCGATACCCAACGTTATGTAGCCCATGGCACCAACCTGCGTCTGGTCAACACCGACTTCAGCAAGATCAAGGACCCGGACGGCAAGCCAGTGGGCGAGCCGATCCTCAAGCTGATGGCCGAGCAGGATCAGGGCGAATACAAATACCGCTGGAAAAACCCGGTGACCGACAAGGTCGAGAACAAGCATGCGTATGTGCGCAAGGCCGGGCATTTCATGGTGGCGGTGGGTTATTACAGCCCTTGAGACTACGTGGCCTTGTCTTCACGGCCACGTAGCACCCGATTGGGCATCGCAATCGCCGCCGCCAGCCCCAGCAGTGACACCGCCGCACTGACCATCAACAAATGCCGGAACGTCACCGCCAACTCCCCGCGCAGGGCATCCTGCGCAGGGCCGGGGGCGGCGTTGAGGCCGTCGAGCAGCACGTTACCGGAACTGCCTTCGGCCACCAGCGCGCCGCTGGCCAGGTGGGCGAAGCTGGAATCCTGCAACAGCGCCAGCAACAGCGCCGACATGCACGCCACCCCCACCGCCCCGCCCAGGGAACGGAACAGGTTGGTGGTGCTGGTGGCCACGCCGATATCGCGCTGCTCCACCGAATTTTGCGTACCCACCAGGGAGGTCGGGAATTGCATGCCGGCCGCAATGCCGCACAACAGCATAAACAAGGCCGTCAGCCCCACCGCCTGGGGCGCGCTCAGGGCCATGCCGAGAATCGCGAAGGGGCTCAATAGCGCGCCGCTGAGAATCATCGGTTTATAGCGACCGGTCACCGAGGTCATGCGCCCGGCAAAATAAGCCCCCATCGGCAAGCCCATGGCCAAGGGCAGCAGGTGCAACGCCGCGCTGTCAGCACCGGAACCGGTCACCGTCTGATACCGCAGCGGCATCAGCACCGTCAGGGAAATCGCCTGGAAGCTGGTGAAAAAGATCGTGCACCAGCACAGCACCGCACTGCGGTTGGCGAACAGATGCATTGGCAACAACGGCTCCCGCGCGCGACGCTCGTGCCAGACAAACACCGTCAACGCCACCAGCGCACAGGCGAGCAAGCCCAGCACCTGATTGTCACGCCAGTGATGGCCCTGGCCGATTTCAGTGATGCCCAGCAGCAAGGCGGTCAAGCCGATGATCATCAGCACAGTGCCGAGGTAATCGATGATCGGCTTGCGCTGCGGCACCGGCAGCCCCACCAGCGTGCGATGAGCCACGTACCAGGCGCCGGCGCCCAAAGGCAGGTTGATCAGGAACACCCAGCGCCACGACAGGTACTCGGTCATGTAGCCGCCCAGTACCGGCCCGGCCACGCTGGCCACCGCGTACATGCTGCTGAAATAGCCCTGGTAGCGGCCACGTTCACGGGGCGGGATGATGTCGCCGATGATCGCCTGGCTCACCGAAATCATGCCGCCAGCGCCGATGCCCTGGAGGATCCGCGCCAGCACCAGTTGCTCCATGCTTTGCGCCATGCCGCAGAACAGCGAGGCCAGGGTGAACAGACCCATGCCGATCAGCATCATCGGCCGCCGCCCGTACAGGTCGCCGAGCTTGCCGTAGATCGGCACCGCGACGGTCATCGCCACCATGTAGCCAGAGATGACCCAGGCCAGCAGGTTGACGTCATGGAACTGGGCGGAGATCGCGGGCATGGACACGGCGACAATGGTCTGGTCCAACGCCCCCAGGAAGATCGCCATCATCAGTGAGGCGAGAATGCTGCGCACAGCGGGCAGCGGCGGAACGGGCTGATTGAGGTGCGTCACGGCAGGACCTTCGAGCAGGGCCCGCGGGAAAAGGCGGCCCACGGGAATGCTCGATACGATAGCAGGCTATTCGATAGCTTCGTAAGGAAGCCCGACGTAATTTTCTGCGATGGTCCTGCGCCCCGCTTCGGAGTGGATGAAGTACTCCAGCTCACTCTCAGCGATGCGCTGGCTGAAACCATCCGCCTCGGGAAACTGATGCAGCATCGAGGTCATCCACCAGGAAAACCGCTCGGCCTTCCACACCCGCCGCAGGCAGATGGCGGAATAGCGCTCCAGCAGATCCACCCGCCCTTCGCCGTAGACCTTGAGCAAGATCCGGTACAGGGTGCTCACATCACTGGCCGCCAGATTCAAGCCCTTGGCGCCGGTCGGCGGCACGATATGCGCCGCATCGCCAAGCAGGAACAGGCGCCCGTACTGCATGGGTTCCACCACAAAACTGCGCAGCGGTGCGATGCTTTTTTCGATAGATGGGCCGGTGACCAGGTTTTCTGCAAGGTGGCTGGGCAGGCGGGCTTTCAGTTCGTCCCAGAAGCGTGCATCGGACCATTCGTCAATCGGCTCCTCCACCGGCACCTGCAGGTAGTAACGGCTGCGCGTTGGCGAACGCATGCTGCACAGCGCAAAGCCGCGCGTGTGCTTGGCGTAGACCAACTCAGGGTGAACGGGGGGCGTATCGGCCAGGATGCCCAGCCATCCAAAGGGGTAGACCCGTTCGAAGACTTTGAGCGATTCAGCCGGGATCGATTGGCGCGCAATGCCGTGATAGCCGTCGCAACCGGCGATGTAATCGCACTCCAGGCGGAAAGCTTCGCCCTGATGTTCAAAGGTCAGCCAGGGTCGATCACTTTTGAGAGCGTGAGGCTGCACGTTGCGCGCTTCATACAGGGTGGTGGCACCGGCGGCGGCACGGGCGACCATCAGGTCGCGGGTGACTTCGGTCTGGCCGTAAATCATCACCGATTGACCGCCTGTCAGGCCCTTGAGGTCGATATGGGTGAGTTGACCGTTCAGCGCCAACTCGAAACCATCATGCACCAGGCCTTCGCTATCCATTCGCTGACTGACACCCGCCTGCCTCAGCAGGTCGACCATGCCTTGTTCCAGCACCCCGGCACGGATGCGGCCTTGCACGTAATCGGCGCTCTGGCGCTCTAGGATAAGGGTCTCTATCCCCGCGTTGTGCAGCAGTTGACCGAGCAACAGTCCGGACGGACCGGCGCCGATAATGGCGACTTGGGTTTTCAGCGTTTTCATTATTTTTATGGCCCGCAAGTTCCACCCGAACGGATCGGGTGAAAGAGTTGTCATTGGTCTTGTTGCTGACATTTTTCACTTGAGTGAGCGGCATAAGAAGGTGAAAACTGCGCCAAAGCCTGCGCTTTTTGCCAATCGGGGCGATTACCGCACCACTCTTCCGAGTATCGGGTTGAAACCATGACCAAAACCGCAATTCCGGTCTTCAAGCTTTACGGGGAACACCAGCAATGGCCCACCCCCGATTTGTTGCACTGCGAAACCATTTCCCGGCGCAGTCGGGAATACCAGTGGGAAATCCAACCCCACCGGCACGCGGATCTGTGCCAGTTGCTCTACGTGCACAAAGGCCAGGCACAGTTGGAAATCGAAGGCCAGCGCACCACCCTGAACGAAGCGACCCTGCAAGTCCTGCCGCCTTTATGCGTGCACGGGTTCCGTTTTCCTGAGGACGTCGAAGGCTACGTAGTGACGCTTTCGGCGCCGTTGGTCAGCCACCTGCAAACACAGTTGGGCACCACCGTGGACGGTTTACAGACACTCGGCAGTTACCCGGCGGGCAAAGACAGTGATTACCTGAACAGCCAGTTCGCCCGCTTGCAGGATGAATACGCCGATGAACAACCGGCACGGGACATGATGATGCACGCGTTGGTCAGCGTGTTGCTGGTATGGATCAGCCGCCAGGCCATCCAGCGCCGTCACCCACGGGCGCCACGGGGGCGTGAATACTTCCGGCGCTTTACCCAGTTGGTCGAGCAGCATTACCGCGAACACCCGAAGATCGAGGATCTTGCCCACAAGCTGGGCATCTCGGTCTCACACCTGAACGGGACGTGTCGGGAGTTGGGCGGCCAACCTGCACTGCAGATCATGCATGACCGCCAATTGCTCGAAGCCAAACGCCTGCTGACGTACACCAGCATGACCATCAATGAGATGTCGGAGGTGTTGGGTTTTTCCGACCCCACCAACTTCTCTCGGCTGTTTCGCCGACGGGTCGGGTTCTCACCCAAGGCGTTTCGCGAGCAGTTGAAAGCCGAACCATCGGCTACCTGAGCGCGCTGAAACTGCCGGTGCGGGGAACGCATTGATCCTGATGACAGCTGATCGCAAAGGTCGGCTGCATACGTGTTTGCTCCACACGGTAGGCGGCGGTCCCGTAAAGTGCGCTGGCAATGGCGCACAGGCTGAAAATCATCAGGTACTTTCTGGTTTTAATGCTCATGGCACAGACCTCTGCGGATCTACAGGGTGCTGTCTAAAGCATAGGTCAACCAGGCCAAGTTGCCATTATCGGACGACATTCAACAGGTTGATCCCAGCCTAGAGCCCGACATCCCACGCCGGCTCTTCCGGGAACCGCAACACCAGGAAATCCAGCAAGCTGCGCAGCGCTGACGGCATGTGTTTGCGCGAGGCGTACACCGCGTAGATGTTCATCTGTCGTGGCTCGGCGTCAGGCAGCAGGCGCACCAGTTCGCCGCGCCGGATGTAATCGCCAGCCTCGTAGCTGGGCAGCAACGACACCCCTGCCCCGGCCAGCGTCACGCGCAACAAGGTGCTGGACTCATTGCCGGTGATATTGCCGTGCACCGGCACCGAGACAGGCTCACCGGCCTGGTCGAAATGCCACAGGCTTTTGCCGAAATACGCGTGAGTCACGCAGTTATGCCGCGCCAGGTCTTCGACCTTCTGCGGCGCCGGATGCTCCAGCAGGTAGGCCGGCGAGGCACACACTACCGAGCGGCACACCGTGAGGCGCCGGGCAATGAGATTGGGGTCCAGGTCGCTACTGGTGCGGATGGCCAGGTCGATACGTTCGTCCACCAGGTTCACCGTGCGGTCAAGCATCTGCAAGTCGACCGTCACCAGCGGGTAGCGCTTGACGTACTCGGCAATGGCCTGGGCCAATTGCGCCTGGCCGAACGAGGTGCTGACGCTCAAACGCAGCAAACCACGAGGCGCTTCATCGGGCTCGCTGACGGCGGCTTGCATGTCGCAACACAATTCCAGCAATTGCCGACAGCGTGGCAGGGTTTCACTGCCCGCCGCCGTCAGGCTGAGCTTGCGCGTGGTGCGGTGCAGCAAACGCGCACCCACCCAGTCTTCCAGCTCCGCCAGGTAACGCGACACCACCGGCCGCGACAGGTCCAGATGATCGGCGGCGGCGGACTGGCTGCCCAGGTCCACCACCGTGACAAACACGCGCATTGCTTGAAGACGATCCATGATCTGTCCACTTTCAGAAACAAACTATGTCCCAGCATCGCATTTTTAGTCTGGTTTTGTGCAACTAAGCTCTGTGCATCCTTTACCGATGCTGGAGCTGCCCGATGTTCTCAACCTTCAAGCGCTTGACCCTGGCCACCGCCGCCCTGGCCTTCGCCGCCCATGCGGCCGCGGCCGACCTGAAGCTGGATGTGTACAACCCAGGCGAAGCCGCGATCTTCCCGGTCAGCTCGGTGCTGGTCAGCGGCGCCAAGGACGCGATCCTGGTGGACGCCCAATTCGGTAAAGGCCAGGCCGAACAACTGGTGCAGAAGATCCGCGCCAGCGGCAAGCACCTCACCACCATCTACATCAGTCATGGCGACCCGGACTACTACTTCGGCCTCGACACCCTCACCGCCGCCTTCCCCGACGCCAAGGTGCTGGCCCCGCAACCGGTGGTCGACCACATCAAGGCCACCGTGGCCGGCAAGCTGGAGTTCTGGGGCCCGAAAATGGGTGCCGACAAGCCGACTAAAACCATCGTGCCGCAGGTCCTTGAAGGCCACAGCCTGAGCCTGGAAGGCCAGCCACTGGAGGTCATCGGCCTGGACGGCCCACAGCCGGATCGCAGCTTTGTATGGATCCCGTCGATCAAGGCCGTGGTCGGTGGCGTAGTCGTCTCCGAAAACATCCACCTGTGGATGGCCGACACCCAGAGCGCGCAGTCCCACAAGGATTGGCTCGCCACCCTGCAACGCATTGAACAACTGAAGCCGCGCACCGTGGTGCCTGGCCACTACCTGGGCACGCCATCCCTGCAATCCGTGGCCTTTACCGCTGACTACATCAAGGCCTTCGACGCCGAGACCGCCAAGGCCAAGGACTCTGCCGCCCTGATCGCAGCCATGAAAAAGCGTTACCCCACCCTGGCCGACGAAAGCTCGCTGGAACTGAGCGCCAAAGTCGCCAAGGGCGAAATGAAGTGGTGAACCGTTTCAACCCCTAACGTACTGGAGAACGTCATGAGCAAGATTGCAATCATTGGTGCCACTGGCCGTGCCGGTAGCCAACTGCTGGAAGAAGCGCTGCGTCGTGGGCACACCGTCACCGCCATCGCACGCAATACCGACAAGCTGGCTGTGCGCCCTGGCGTCACCGTTAAACAAGTCGACGCCCTGGATGCCAACGCCCTGCAACAGGCGGTGAGTGGCAGCGACGTGGTGATCAGCGCAGCGCACTTCGCCACCCTGCCCGCCAGCGCCGTGATCGGGCCGGTGAAGAAAGCCGGGGTAAAACGCCTGCTGGTGGTGGGCGGTGCCGGTTCGCTATTGCTGCCAGGTGGCGGTCGAGTGATCGACAGCGAGGGTTTCCCTGAGGAATACAAAGCTGAAGCCACGGCGGGTGCGGCGTTTCTCGACGCACTGCGCCAGGAGAAGGAACTGGACTGGACGTTCCTGTCGCCGTCGGCGGAGTTCGTCGAGACTGAGCGCACCGGTAAATTCCGGGTGGGTCAGGATGATTTGCTGGTGAGCAGTGAAGGCCGCAGTTGGGTCAGTTTTGCTGACTATGCGATTGCGTTGATCGACGAAGTTGAATCGCCGAAGCACTCGCGCCAGCGTTTCACTGTCGGTTACTGACACCCCCCATTTGTAGGAGCCCGGCTTGCCGGCGATAGCGTCCATAAGATTGCCATCGCCGGCAAGCCCGGCTCCTACAAGGGGTATTTGGCGTTCATGACCAACCAGTTCATCAAGGCCTCAAGCCCAGCCGAAGGCTCGGTGCCTGGCGGATACACCAAGTAATACCCCATCCCCGTCGGCACCCGCAGTTCAAACGGCATCACCAACCGCCCCGCCTTCAAATCCTCGCCAATCAACGCACTGTCGCCAATCGCCACGCCGGAACCCTGGGACGCCACCGTCATCGCCAGATCCAGCGTTTCAAAATGATGCCCCTGGCTCAAATTGCCCAGCCGCGTCTGCGCCGCCTTGAGCCACAATGCCCAATCCCGTTCATCCCGCGTGGGGTGCAGCAAGACCTGTTGTTGCAAATCTTGCGGTGTGTGCAAGCCCGCAAGCAGTGCCGGTGCGCAGACCGGCGTGAGCTGTTCATCGAACAGATGCCGCGCCTCGGCCGATTGCTCGGCGATGGGCGCATAGATCACCGCCGCGTCGAATTGCTCGCGGCGAAAGTCCACGGTGTAGGCCACGGTGGTGGTGAGTTCCACCGGCACGTCCGGGCGTTCCTTTTGCCACTGCATCAGGCGCGGCAGCAGCCAGCGCATCACACAGGTGGACGCCTTGATTTGCAAGGTCTGGCGGCGACTGCCGATCTGCTCCACCGCTTCGCCAAGCAGGCCAAACACCTGCTGTGCGCGCAGTGACCATTCGCGGCCTTCGTCGGTCAGGCTCAAACCCCGCGCCTGGCGTTGGAACAGCGCATAGCCCAAATGACTTTCCAGCCCGGCAATCTGCCGGCTCACCGCGCCCTGGGTGATGTGCAACTGGTCGGCAGCGCGGGTGAAGTTGCAGCACTGGGCCGTGACCCAGAAGGTGTGCAACGCGGGCAGCGGTGGGAGGCGTTTCATCGAGGCGCAGCCATGACGTGAGAGCATGGCTAGTATGACTTTTTATCGATTGTTGCCGCTACGGGCCAGCCGGTCCAATAACGCCTTACCTCAACAATAAGAGCGATCTGTATGGCGACCTGCGGCGAAGTATTGGTCAACCTCCTGGAAGGCTACGGCGTGGACCAGGTGTTTGGCATCCCCGGCGTGCACACCGTGGAGTTGTATCGCGGCCTGGCCCGTTCCAGCATCCGGCACGTCACCCCGCGCCACGAACAGGGCGCCGGCTTCATGGCCGACGGTTACGCGCGCACCAGCGGCAAACCCGGCGTGTGCTTCATCATCACCGGCCCCGGCATGACCAATATCACCACCGCCATGGGCCAGGCCTATGCCGACTCGATCCCGATGCTGGTGATCTCCAGCGTGCAGTCGCGCAGCCAATTGGGCGGCGGGCGCGGCAAGCTGCATGAGCTGCCGAACCAGGGCGCGATGATGGCCGGCGTGGCGGCGTTCTCCCATACCCTGATGTCGGCGGCGGAGCTGCCCGGCGTGTTGGCGCGGGCGTTTGCGTTGTTCCAGGCCGGGCGACCGCGCCCGGTCCACATCGAGATCCCGCTGGATGTGCTGGTGGAAAATGCCGACGCCTTGCTGGGCAGTGAACCGGTCAGCGTGGCCCGTGCCGGTGCCGCTCCGTCGGCGGTCAAGCAAATGAGCCAGTTGCTCGCAGCCGCCAAGAAACCCTTGATCCTGGCCGGTGGCGGCGCCATCGACGCGGCGCCGGAACTGACCCGACTGGCCGAAGCGCTCGGCGCGCCGGTGGCCCTGACCATCAACGCCAAAGGCATGCTGCCCGGCCACCACCCGCTGCTGATCGGCTCGACCCAGACCCTGGTCGCCACCCGCGCGCTGGTGGCCGAAGCGGACGTGGTGCTGGCCATCGGCACCGAACTGGCGGAAACCGACTACGACGTGACCTTCGCCGGTGGTTTCGAGATTCCCGGCGCGCTGCTGCGCATCGATATCGACCCCGACCAGACCGTGCGCAACTACCCGCCGCAAGTGGCCTTGGTGGCTGATGCACAAATCGCCGCAGCGGCCTTGCTGACCGAACTGAGCAGCAAACCCTTGCCACCGCGTAACAGCGCGTGGGGCACTGAACGCGTAGCGCGCCTGTGGGCAGAACTGACCCCGAGCTGGGACGCCGCCACCCGCGCGCAAACCCTGTTCCTCAATACCGTCCTCGAAGAATTGCCCAACGCCGTACTGGTGGGCGACTCGACCCAACCGGTGTACAGCGGCAACCTGACCCTGAACCTCGACCACCCGCGCCGCTGGTTCAACTCGTCCACCGGCTACGGCACTTTGGGCTATGCCTTGCCTGCCGCCATCGGCGCCTGGCTGGGGCGTGGCGATGGGCAGCCGGTGGTGTGCCTGATCGGCGACGGCGGCCTGCAATTCTCGCTGCCGGAACTGGCTAGCGCGGTGGAAGCGCGCACGCCGGTGATCGTGCTGCTGTGGAATAACCACGGCTATGAAGAGATCAAGAAATACATGGTCAACCGCGCCATCGAGCCGGTCGGCGTGGACATCTACACGCCGGACTTTATCGGCGTGGCCAAGGCACTCGGTTGCGCCGCCGACAGCATTCAAGGGGTTGAGTCGTTACGTGCGGCACTACGCGCTGCGGCTGATCGCCAAGGGCCGACACTGATTGAAGTCGACCAAGGGCTGTGGATGAAGGCGGTGGAGGCATGAGCGCGGCATTGAACGGTGTGTATATCAATGGGGCATGGCGTGCCGGACTGGCCTCGCTTGAGGTGATCAACCCCGCGACTGAAGCCGTCCTGGCCCACGTCAGCGTCGGCGATGCGAGCACGGTCACCGAGGCGGTCGACGCCGCCAGCGCCGCGTTCATCGACTGGTCGAAAAGCACCGGCCGCGACCGCGCCGCGCTGTTGCGCAAGATCGCCCAAGGCGTCAGCGAGCAGCGCGAACAGCTGATGCACCTGCAGTCGAGCAACAACGGCAAACCGCTGTTTGAATCCGAGATTGATGTGAACGATGTGATCGCCACCTTCGACTATTACGCCAGCGTGGCCGAAGCGATGGATGCCAGCCAGGATAGCCCGGTGGCATTGCCCAGCGCGGACTTCAGCGCACGCCTGCGCCGTGAGCCGTGTGGCGTGGTCGGGCTGATCGTGCCATGGAATTTTCCGATGGTCACCACCGCGTGGAAACTCGCCCCGGCGCTGGCGGCCGGTTGCTGCGTGGTGCTCAAGCCATCGGAAGTGACGCCGTTGGCGGAGTTGCAACTGGCGCGGATTATCGCCGAGGCGGGCTTGCCGGCCGGAGTGTTCAACCTGGTGTGCGGCACGGGCCTGGAAGTGGGCGCACCACTGGCGGCGGATCGCCGCGTGGCGAAGATTTCCTTCACCGGCAGCAACGCCGTCGGCGTGCAGGTGATGCAGCGCGCCGCCGAAACCATCAAGGGCGTGAGCCTGGAACTGGGCGGCAAATCTTCCCTGCTGGTATTGGCGGATGCCGACCTGGACTTGGCGGTGGAACTGGCCTGTGGTGGTGGATTTTTCAACGCTGGGCAGATGTGCTCGGCCACCAGTCGCGTGCTGGTAGCTGACAGCCTGGCGGATGAATTTCTGCAACGTGTACAGGCACGGGCTGAAGGCATTCGCGTGGCTGACCCATTTGCCGATGACGTGGAAATGGGCGCGTTGATCAACCGCGTGCAATATCAGCGCGTGCTCGGGCACATCCAGCGCGGTGTTGAAGATGGCGCACGCTTGCTGTGTGGCGGTGAACGCCCGGCAGATTTGCCGAAGGGCTTTTTCATCCGCCCGACCGTGTTCACAGACGTACCGCTGGACAGCGCGTTGTGGAACGAAGAGATCTTCGGTCCGGTGCTCTGTGTACGACGCTTCACCTCCGAAGCCGAGGCCATTGCCCTGGCCAACGACAGCGATTTCGGCCTGGTGGCGAGTGTGGTCAGCGCCAGCCATGAAACCGCCGAGCGGGTGGCGAATGCCTTGCAAGCCGGGCTGGTGTGGATCAACGCGCCGCAGGTGATCTTCCCACAGGCCGCGTGGGGCGGTTACAAGCAGAGCAGCCTCGGCCGCGAGTTGGGGCCTTGGGGGTTGGCGGCGTTTCAGGAGATCAAGCATGTGATCCGGTCCCTTTAGCCGATAAAAATCTTTGTGGCGAGGGAGCTTGCTCCCTCGCCACAAAGGCATCCGCAATTTTTAGATAGCCCCTGCGACTTTCTCATTTGCCCCCTCTTCCCGCCCGTGGCCTGATTCGCCCCTGTTCACTCAAGGCCGTCCCATGGAAACCGTCCAAACCAAACCCACCACCGCCGTCTGGCTGATGATCAGCGTCGTGCTGGTCGCCCTCAACCTGCGCCCGTCGATGGCCGCTGTCGGCCCCCTGTTGTCCTCGATTCGTGGCGAGGTGCCCTTGAGTTTCAGCAGTGCAGCGTTGCTGACCATGTTGCCGGTGATGGCCATGGGCTTGGCGATGTTCTTCGGCATGGGCGTGGCCAAGCGATTTGGCGAGCACCGCAGCATCGTGGTGTCACTGGTGGTGATTGGCCTGGCGACGCTGTCGCGGCTGTTCCTCGACTCGGCGCTGGAGTTGATTGTCAGCGCCATCGCCGCCGGCGTGGGGATTGCGATGATCCAGGCACTGATGCCGGCGCTGATCAAATCGCGGTTCAGTGACAATGTCTCGCTGTTCATGGGCCTGTACGTCACCGCGATCATGGGCGGCGCGGCGCTGGCCGCATCGTTTGCACCGTTCGTGCAGGTGCAGACCGGCAGTTGGCGCATCGGGCTGGCGATCTGGGCGGTGCTGGCGCTGTTGGCCTTGGTGTTTTGGTACGCGCAGCGCTCGGTTTTACCAGCCTTGCCTCACGCCGGAAGCGCTTCGCAGGAGTCGTTTTTCGGTAACGGTCGCGCCTGGTTGCTCGCGATATTCTTCGGCCTCGGTACCGCCTCCTACACCTGCGTACTCGCCTGGCTGGCGCCGTACTACGTGGAGCAGGGTTGGAGTGAACAGAACGCCGGCTTGCTGCTGGGTTTCCTGACCGCCATGGAAGTCGTCTCCGGCCTGATCACCCCGGCCATCGCCAACCGTCGCCAGGACAAACGCGGCGTTGTCGCGGTGTTGCTGGTGCTGATCATCCTCGGTTTCTGCGGCCTGATCCTGAGTCCGCAACACCTGAGCCTGCTGTGGCCTTGCCTGCTCGGCCTGGGCATCGGCGGCCTGTTCCCGATGTGCCTGATCCTGTCCCTCGACCACCTGGACAACCCGCGCCGCGCCGGTGGCCTCACCGCGTTTGTGCAAGGTATCGGCTACTTGATTGCCGGGTTGTCACCGCTGATCGCCGGGATGATCCGCGATCAACTGGGCAGCTTCGAATGGTCCTGGTGGTCGCTCACGGCAGTGATCGTAGTGATGCTGTTGATCGTCACGCGCTTCAACCCAAAGCATTACGCACGACATATCCGCTGAGGTCGTGTTGTAAACAGTATTTGTCTCACACCAAACATAGAAACGCCCTACAGAGCATTCTATTGGCACGCTCGTTCCGTTAAGCTTTTGTGCTGTCTTGTACTGAGTTCGGTACAAAGGGTTTACGGACGAAACCGATGCTAAACAGTAACTTGCTCAGAAAGCTCGATATGCAGGACTTGATGGTGTTTATCGCCGTCTATGACCAGAGCAGCGTTACCGAGGTGTCTGAAACGCTGTTTGTCAGCCAGTCCACCGTGAGCTACAGCCTGAAGAAGCTGCGCACCAGTTTTGAAGACGAGCTGTTTATCAACACACGCGCCGGCATGCGCCCGACGTACAAGGCCACCACCATGTACGGCCATGTGCAGAAAATCCTCGAAAGCATCAACCTGTGCCACGCCGGTGGCCAGGCGTTCGATCCGACGCAGAAGGCCGTGACCTTCAACGTGTGTGCGCCGGAGTATTTCGAACAGTTGATCCTGCCGCGCCTGTTGAAAACCTTCGACCGCGCCGACCTGCCGGTGATCGTCAATGTGCAGAAGCTGGAAACCGACATCCCCGCCGACGACCTGCGCGAAGGTCGCCTCGACCTGGTGATCTGTTTCGGCCCTAACTTCCACCGTGCCCACAAAGACTTCCGCACTCAGATGCTACTCGAAGACGACTTGGTGTGCGTGTTCGACAAACGCTCGGCGCCCCGGGAGCCGGCCTTCAGCCTGCAGTCCTTCGTCGAACGCCGCCACGTGTTCCCTACGCCGTGGACCTCCGACACCAACATGATCGACGGCTGGCTCGCGCGCCAGGCCCACAAGCGCCAGGTCATCGCCCGCGCCAACAGCTACAGCGCGGCCTTGAAGATGATCACCGGCACCGAATTCATCGTCACCTTGCCCCGTCGCGTGCAAAAACTATTGGCGCCGAACACGGTGTTCGGCCATTGCGAAGCGCCGAACGGTTTGCCGGGGTTCACCCTGGAGATGCAGTGGAACGAAACCAGTGAGCAGGACAGCGCCAACACCTGGTTTCGCGAGCAAGTGGTCAAAGTGTGTGCGGATCAG
This sequence comes from Pseudomonas sp. NS1(2017), assembly GCF_002269425.1. Lineage (NCBI taxonomy): Bacteria > Pseudomonadati > Pseudomonadota > Gammaproteobacteria > Pseudomonadales > Pseudomonadaceae > Pseudomonas > Pseudomonas sp. NS1(2017). The sequence continues at coordinate 3,039,535 of NZ_CP022960.1, read as the reverse complement.
GGCTTGTTGTAGGGCTTAACCGATTGCGACCTTGCTGTAGGAATCGCGATCCATATCCACCAACAGAACACTCAGCTGAACCTGTACGCCTGCCGGCCAGTCGCCAAGGTCCTGCAAGGCAGCCAACAGGCTTTCCGACAACTGCTTCTTGACCTGCGGCGACCGCCCGCTGAGCAGCGACAGCTTCACCGCGATAAAACCGCGAGGGTCGAGGGAGGTGCCCACCTGGAACGTCTCGACCTTGACCGCACGGCTTTTGATATCGAATTCGGAACCGAACTGGCCAGACACCATCAACACGTTGTTGAGCCGTAGCAGGGTTTTCTCAACGGCCAGGTTCGTCAGGTTGGCGGTGTATTCCAGATGCAGGTGTGGCATGTAGGGCTCCGAGTCTTTCGTAGGAAGATTCCTAGATATACCACGGAGTCAGGCCTTGGTCGCCAACCCTCGATCACTCATGAACGCTTCCAGTCGCGAACGTACCCAGCGCTCGGCCGGGTCGGTGTCCACGTGGCTGAGCCAGACCATGGACAAATCCAGGGTCGGCGTCTCGAACGGGAACGGCTCGCAGAACAGGTGGCCCGTCACGGCCATGGCCTCGGCGGTGTAGTCCGGCAGGCTGGCGATCAGGTCGGTGCCGGCGAGCAACGCCGGCAGTGCGCTGTATTGCGGCACAGACAGCACCACGTGGCGCTTGCGGCCGATTTCTGCCAGCCACTCATCGGCGAACCCCGCCACGTTGGCGGTGTGGGACACCAGCACGTGGGGCCGTGAGCAGTATTCGTCGAGGGTCAGCGGTGTTTCCGAGGCATCGGCACGCAGGATGCGCGGGCGGATATGGCGCAGCAGCTTGCGCTTGGCATTCGCCGGCAGGCCACGGGTCTGGGTGATGCCGACGGTGATATCGCCAGAGGCCAGCAGATCCGGGATGCGCCAGTAGTCCACATGTTGCACCACAAACACCACTTGCGGCGCTTCCTGGCGCAGGGAACGCAGCAACGGTGGCAACAGGCCGAACTCGACATCATCGGACAGGCCGATGCGAAAGGTCATGGTGCTGATGGACGGGTCGAAATCGTGGGTCAGGCTCAAGGCCGAGGACAACGAGTCCAGCGCCGGCGACAGGTGCTGGATGATTTCCTCGGCCCGCGCCGTGGGCTCCATGCGGTGGCCGACGCGAATGAACAGCGGGTCATTAAACAAAGTACGCAAGCGATTGAGGGCCGAGCTGATGGTCGGCTGGCCGAGAAACAGCTTCTCCGCCACCCGCGTCACGTTGCGCTCCAGCATCAGCGCTTCGAAAACCACCATCAGGTTGATGTCGGCCTTGCGTAATTCATTGCGATTCATCGGCGCCTGCCCCTTTCCCCAAGACAAGCCGCAGTGTAGAAAGCCGCGTTGCTGGCGTCTACGTGTAGGACGCTTCGCTGGCCTGTGCGCCACGCTCAGGCTCGTGCCCCATGCGCAACCGCAGCGCCGCCAGCGCAGCTACCACCAACACCAGCGCAATCACCTTCAGGCCGTTCATCGCATTGCCGGTGCTTTGCTCGATCACACCCATTACCGACGGCCCGACAAACCCGCCAAGCAGCCCGCACGCGTTGACGAAACCTAGCCCGCCCGCCAGCGCTACGCCCTTGAGGCGTGAAGCCGGGTACAGAAAGATGATCGACTGCACCACAAAGAACATCACCGCCGACAGGCAAAAACCGAGCAGGCTGAACACCGGCCCCGATATCGACGCGATGCCCAGGCCCAGCGCCATGGTCAGCAGCCCTGTGACCAGCAACCGCCGGCAGCGTCCGGGCGTCGTGGCGAAACGCGGAATCAGCAAGGCACCGAGTGCCGCCGCGATCCACGGTAGCGAAGTCAGCAGGCCGACGTTCATGGTGCTCAGTTCGCCATACTTGCTGATGATGCTCGGCAGGAAAAAGATCACGGTGTAGATGGTGATCTGGTGACAGAAGTACACAAAAATCGCCAGCAGGATTTGCGGGGTCAGCCAGTTTTTCAACGAGTGACCGCCCTCGCCCGCACCCTCTTCGGTTTCCTGCGCGATGCGTTGTTCGATGCCACGCGCTTCCTCGGCCGACAACCACGGCGCCTTGCTCGGACGGTCCGGCAATTTGCGCCAGACCACCCAGGCAAACGCCACCGCTGGCAGGCCTTCGAGCATGAACATCCACTGCCAGCCGTGCCATCCGAGCATGCCGTCCATGCGTATCAAGGCGGCGCCCACCGGGCCGCCGATGATGTTGGCGAAGCACACGCCAAGCAGGAAATACCCGGTGGCGCGTGCCCGCTGTTCGCGGTTGAACCAGTAGGTGAGGTAGAGCATGACGCCGGGGAAGAGTCCGGCTTCGGCAATGCCCAGCAACAGGCGCAGCACGTAGAACGAGGTCTCGCCCTGCACAAAGGCCATGGCCGCCGAGATCAGGCCCCAGGTCACCATGATCCGCGCAATCCAGAATCGCGCGCCGACCTTGTGCATGATCAGGTTACTGGGGATTTCCGACAGCGCATAGGTCAGGAAAAACAGCCCCGCGCCCAACCCGTACGCCGCAGCGGAAATGCCCAGGTCGACGTCCAGGTGATGCTTGGCCAGGGCGATGTTGGTGCGGTCCAGGAAGCTCAGGATGTAGGCGATGATCAGCAAGGGCATCAACTTGACGAACATCAGTTTGTTCAACGCCTGCGGGGTGCGGGCGGAAGTGGCGGTAGTCATCGGCAATTCCTCTTGGCGCCCCGCCAGCCAGACTGGGGGGCGCATCGGTGTTGTTCTAGGAGTCGAGTTGCACAACCAGCGCCGGCGGGCGATGGGAAAACAGTTGCAGCAGCGCGCCGCCCAGGGCGCAGCCGGCCATCACGAAGAAACACACGGTGTAGCCGTGCAGCGTGGTCCAGCCGCCGCCCATGGCGATCAGGCTGCCCATCAGCACCGGCGCCAGGCCGCCGCCGATAAACATCGCGGTGGTGATGATGCCGTTGGCGGTCGACGTCGCCGACGGCTCGGCCGAGTCGCAGGCCACCGCGTAATAGATCGGCCACACCGCGTTAGCCACCAGGCCGAACAGCAGTTGCACCACGACGATCAATGTCAGGGTGTTGGCGAAGTAAAACGCCCCCACACTCGCCGCCATCCATAGCCCGCAAATGATCAAGGTGGTGCGTCGGCCAATGATGTCCGACAGCGACGGCCACACCAGTTGCCCGAGAATGCCGGTGAGGGTGAACACCACGCTCATCCCCGCCGATTCGGCCAGCGACAGCCCGGCGATGTTGTAGAGGTAGGCGGGCAGCACGATGTTGACGCCCATGTATACGACTTGGGTGAGCATGGTGTTGCCCGCCGTGAGAGCGATATTGCGGTTGCGCAAGGTGGCAAGGAATGTACGCCAGGCCTCGCCTTTGACTTGGCTGGCCGGCGCGTTGTCCGGCGGGGTCATGCCTTTGGCGGCGATGTCGACGTACAGTGCAGTGATGCGCTCGGCCGTGGAATAACGCGCCCAGAAGATCATCAACGGCAGCGCCACCACGAAGGCGAAGAAGAACACGTAGCGCCAGTTTTCTTCGCCGAACACCGTAATGACAAAACTCGCGACAATCCCACTGAGCATCGCGCCGATCGGGTAGCCGGTATGGTGCGCGCCCAGGGCAAACCCGCGACGTTCCACCGGCCACCATTCGGCGGTGTTGCTCACGCCCACCGGCTCGCCCCAGCCGGCGCCAAGGTTGACGCCGACGCGCAAGGCAATAAAGGTCGCGAGGTTGCCGCTCAAGGCTTTGAAGCCGGACAGAAACGAAATCGCGGTGTAACCCAGCACCAGCGGCACCTGGAAGCGCGCACGTTTCCAGCCGCCACCGTAACGGTCGCTCCACATCGAACCGGGGATATCCAGCAGCGCCAGGGCCAACATGACCACCGTGGCCACGGTGCCCCATTGGTCGGCGGATAAGTCGAAATGCTTGGAGATGGTCGGCCCCAGGCGCAGCACGATCTCACGGTCGTAGGCGTTGAGGATCCAGATCATCCAGCAGACCAGCAGCGACACCCAGGAATGCCGGTGAATGCTGCGCAGGGACGCTTTTTTTATAGTTGCCATGGGCCTCTCCAGGCGCGCGAGGGCGCGCACTGACACAAGGTTGCGAAGGAATATGCCTTGTCACACACACGCGCTAGCTGGCGAACCGTCGCTCGGCTATTCCTTGCACGCCCAACCCAGTAATGGCGAACAGCGCTCCGCGCTGCTGGCCGTCTGCCGGAAAACGCGGCAGCGGCGGTTTGGCCATCGAGGTCACAAACAGAATGTCCAGGTTCGGGCCGCCAAAGGTCAGGCTGGTGACCTTTTTCACCGGCATCTGGATGATGCGGTCGACGTGGCCGTCGGGGGTGTAGCGCACCAGTTTCCCGGCGTAGACCAGCGCCTGCCACAGGCAGCCTTCGGCATCCACGGTGCAACCATCGGCAGCGCCCCCGCCGGAGGTATCGACCTTGGCGAAGGTGCGACGATTGCTGACACTGCCGGTGGCCAGGTCGTAGTCGTAGGCCCAGATCTCGCCGGACCAGGTGTCGCAGAAGTAGAAGGTGTCACCCGATGGGCTCCAGCACGGGCCGTTAGACACGATGATGCCTTCGTCCAGGGTGTGCAGGCTCAGGTTGGCGTCCAGGCGGTAAAGCTTGGCGCTGGCGCTGTCTTCCAACGTGTCCATGGAGCCGAAGATAAAACGGCCTTGGCGGTCGACCTTGCCGTCGTTGAGGCGGTTGTTGGGCAGGTGCGGTTCCGGATCAGCGACCAGCTTGAGTTCGCCACTACTGAGATCGAGGGTGTGCACGCCGTTTTGCAGGGCGACGATGGCCGACTCGCCGTCACGGCGCAGGGCCATGGAGCCGATTTTCTGGCCCACGTCCCAGGCCCGCAGCTCGCGACCGTCGTCGGTGCAGCGCAAGATGCGGCCGTCGGCGCTGTCGATCCAATACAAGCGTTGTTGCTCGACGTCCCACACCGGGCCTTCGCCCAGGGTGGTCTTGACGTCGACGAGCACTTCGATACGCATGGTGATCCCCTTATTGTTGTTGTGCGGGATGACGGTCGCGCCCTGATGGGATATCACCTTGTAGGAGCGAGCTTGCTCGCGAAAAACATCAACGATAACGCGTGCTGCCTGGTGCAATGCGATGTCTTGGAGTTTTTCGCGAGCAAGCTCGCTCCTACAGTGGATCGGTGAATACACCCAGGACGCGACCTCAGCTGTGGGTTAGAAGTTGACCTGATCGCGCCCCTTGAGCCCGAGGATTTCCCGCGCTTCATCCGGCGTAGCGACGCGGTGCCCGAGCGCTTCGATCACCGTGCGAATGCGCCGGACCTGATCGGCATTCGACGCCGCCAGTTTGCCCGGTCCGTCCCACAGCGAATCCTCAAGCCCCACTCGCGCGTTGCTGCCCATGGACAGGCCCATGGTCGCCAGCGGAATCTGCCCACGCCCAGCGCCGAGGATCGACCACACGTAATCGTCGCCAAACAAACGGTCAGCGGTACGGCGCATGTGTGCCAAATCTTCCGGGTGCCCACCGATACCGCCACGCAAGCCGAACACCGACTGAATAAACAACGGCGGCTTGAGTAGGCCGCGTTCCAGGAAATGCGCGGCGGTGTAGAGGTGGCCGATGTCGTAGCACTCGATCTCGAAACGGGTGCGATTTTCGGCGCAGGAATTGAGAATGTGGGTGATGTCACGGAAGGTGTTGCGGAAGATCCGATCATCACTTTCTTCCAGGTACGGCCGCTCCCAGTCGTGCTTGAAGTCAGTAAAGCGGTTGAGCATTTCGTACAGGCCGAAGTTCATCGAGCCCATGTTCAGCGAAGCCAGTTCCGGCTTGAACTGCATCACTGGCTGCAGGCGTTCTTCCACGCCCATGGTCGGCGCGCCGCCGGTGGTGATGTTGATCACCACGTCGCTGGCGGCCTTGATCTGCGGCAGGAACTCGGCGAACAACGCCGGGTCCTGGCTAGGGCGACCGTCGTTGGGGTCACGGGCATGCAGGTGCACAATCGCGGCGCCAGCCTCGGCGGCACCGATGGCGGCGTCGGCAATTTCCTGGGCGGTGATCGGCAAATGCGGTGACATCGACGGCGTATGAATCGCACCGGTAACGGCGCAAGTAATGATGACAGGACGATTTTTGGACATGACGAATCTCCGACTTTTATTCTTATGAAAAAAATCCTGGGTACAGCCCGATGTGTTCTTCCGTGGCTTACAGGTACTCGACGTTACCGTCGACGCTGATCGCCTGGCCGGTCACGTTGCGTGCGGCGGGCGAACAGAGGAACAACGCCATGGCGGCCACGTCTTCGGCGGTGACCATGCGTTTGAGGGAAATCTTGTTGAGGTATTCCTGGCGCATCTCGGCTTCGGGCACGCCGACCTGTTCGGCACGCGCGCGAATCACGCCGTCCATACGCGGGCCTTCGACGATGCCTGGCAGCAAGGCGTTGACGCGGATGTCGCTCTCGCCCAGCTCCGAGGCCAGGGATTTCATCAAGCCGACGATCGCCCATTTGGTCGCCGCGTACGGTGTGCGCCACGCGTAGCCCAAGCGCCCCGCCACCGAGGCGATATGTAGCATATGGCCGTGGGACGATTCCTTGAGCATCGGCACGGCGTGGTGGGCAAAGCGGTATTGCGCGGTGAGATTGATATTGATGGTGGCTTGCCACTCGGTGTCGCTGATCGCATCGATCCCGCCGGTAGGCCCGGCGATCCCGGCATTGTTGACCAGCACATCGAGGCCGCCGAACTGCTCGCGCTGCACCTTGAACACCGCCTCGATCTGCGCGGCGTCGCTGACATCGGCGCGGGTGGCGACGGTGCCTGGGTATTTGTCGCGGAACGCGGCCAGGGCCGGCTCGCTCACATCACACACATGCACCTGGGCACCGGCTTCCAGATACGCCGCCGCCAGCACTTCGCCAATGCCGGCAGCCCCGCCGGAAATCAACACACGTAACCCAGGATAGGGCTGCAGCCGTTGTAGGACACTCATGCACGTTTACCTCCTGAAGCAGACGACCGCGAACGGTCGTTCTTGACGAGCAGGCGCGCCAGAGAATCGGCGGCCTGCATGATGTCATCGGTCACCGCCGCGCGGGCGCCGGCGCCATCGCGGGCAGCGAGGGCTTCGACGATGCGCGTGTGCGCCTCCATCGAGCGTTGCAGGTGAGCTTTATCCGGGGCGACCAGCGCAAAGCACGGGCCCATATGCAGCCAGAAGTTTTCCACGGCGGCCATGGTCAACTCGGCCTGGGCTACGGCGTAAATGCGCCGGTGAAACGCGAAGTTGGTCCACAGGTAGCGGGACACGTCGACTTCGTCGGCGGCGTGTTGCATCTGCTGGCAGAGATCGGTGATTTCATCGAGGTCGGCTTTCTGCAGGAGCAGCACCGCCTTTTCGGCGAGCAAGCCTTCGAGGGCGACCCGCGCATCACGGATTTCGCGCAGGCGTTCGACCGTCATCAAGCGCACACGCAGACGGGAGGTTTCGGTGACTTCAAAGGCGTTTTCGGCGCTGAGGCGTTGCAGCGCTTCGCGCACTGGCATCGGGCTGGAACCCAGGGCTTCGGCGAGACCGCGGATGGTGAGTTTCTGGCCAGGCTGGAAACGGCCACTCATCAAGGCTTCGCGGATCTGGCGATAGACCTGGTCTTGCAAGGTATCGCGGGACACCTGGCGCAGGGTGGGCAGGAGGAGCGGACCATCTGTCATGAGGCAAAACCTGTGTTGTCGTTCTTATGGCCTCAATATGTGATCACAAATCAAATATGTCAAATAGTTTCCCGGCAAAAAAAGTGGGAGTTTTCGAATGACACATCGATAACTCCCATTAACGTCGCATGTTGACCGGCGCATAGATCAGGGCTTGAGCGGACGCTCCTGATCCCGCTCGGAAAGCTCCGTGCCGTCGTCAGGATGTTTCCAGGTCTGTGGTTTTTCTTCCTCACGCTGCCGGCGGGATTGTTCCCGCTCCCGCTCATCATGCTTCTGCTGTTCATTACCCATGGCCGCCTCCCATCCGTATGAATTGGTTACACCTTCAAGCATAGAACAGCACAAGATCTTTGGCGGCCGCTCCAATTAATAGTCAGCACGCATCAATCTATCCAAATTTGTCACTTATCATTTCTAAATGTGTCAGCCACTATTCTCGGTCTTAGGCGAAACAAGCACTTTAAAAAGAACGCTGGAGACACAAAACCATGACTAGCCCTACCCGACCCGACTCTGCCCGCTCGAAAGTGGGTGCGGTTTTCCGCGTGACTTCGGGCAATTTCCTCGAACAGTTCGACTTCTTCCTGTTCGGTTTCTACGCCACCTACATCGCTGCCGCGTTCTTTCCTGCCGCTAATGAGTTTGCGTCATTAATGATGACCTTCGCCGTGTTCGGCGCGGGCTTCCTGATGCGTCCATTGGGCGCGATCATCCTGGGGGCCTACATCGATGACGTGGGTCGTCGCAAAGGGTTGATCGTGACCCTGTCGATCATGGCCAGCGGCACGCTGCTGATCGTGCTGGTGCCCGGTTATCACACCATTGGCCTGTGGGCTCCATTACTGGTGCTGCTGGGTCGCCTGTTGCAAGGCTTCTCGGCCGGCGCAGAACTGGGCGGTGTCTCGGTTTACCTGTCTGAGATGGCCACCCCAGGCCGCAAAGGCTTCTACACCAGCTGGCAATCGGGCAGCCAACAGATCTCCATCGTGGTCGCCGCCGCGCTGGGTTATGGCCTGAACGTGTGGATGGAACCTGCCGTGGTAGCCGATTGGGGCTGGCGCATTCCGTTCGCCATCGGCTGCGTGATCATCCCGTTCATCTTCATCCTGCGTCGCAACCTGCAGGAAACCGAAGAATTCGCCAACCGCAAGCATCGCCCAACCATGCGTGAAGTGCTGGCCACCCTGGTGAAGAACTGGACCGTGGTGATCGGCGGAATGCTGATGGTGGCGATGACCACCACCGCGTTCTACCTGATCACCGTGTACGCGCCGACCTTCGGCAAGACCGTGCTGCAATTGAGCACTTCCGACGCCCTGCTGGTGACCCTGCTGGTGGCGGTGTCGAACTTTGTCTGGTTACCGATCGGCGGCACGCTGAGCGACCGTTTTGGTCGCAAGCCAGTACTGATCGCCATGACCGTGCTGACGGTTCTGACCGCTTATCCAGCGCTGTCCTACGTGGTGAATGCACCAAGCTTCGCCCACATGCTGGAAACCCTGCTGTGGTTCTCCTTCCTGTACGGCATGTACAACGGCGCCATGATCCCGGCCCTGACCGAAATCATGCCGGTGGAAGTGCGCGTGGCAGGTTTCTCCCTGGCCTACAGCCTGGCGACCGCGATTTTCGGTGGTTTTACCCCGGCGATTTCCACCTGGTTCATCCACATCACCGAAGACAAGGCCTCGCCGGCCTACTGGATGATGTTCGCCGCCGCCTGCGCGCTGTGCTCGACCCTGGCGCTGTATCGTCGCGCCAACACCCGTGGCCAGGTGATGCAGGAGGCGGCATGATCAAGCCGTTGCTCAAGACCCTGACGGCCCTGGCCCTCGGCGCCCTGGCGCTGTCGGCCCAGGCCGAACAGCTCAAGGTGATGACATCGGGTGGCTTCACCGCCGCCTATAAACTGCTTGGTCCGCAGTACGCCAAGCAAAGCGGTGACAGCCTCGACACCATCCTCGGTCCGTCCATGGGCAAGGCGCCGGAAGCGATCCCCAACCGTCTCGCCCGTGGCGAACACGCCGACGTGGTGATCATGGTCGGCTACGCCCTGGATGACCTGATCAAACAAGGCAAGGTCGACCCGGCCTCCCGCGTGGAACTGGCGGACTCGCGCATCGGCCTGGTGGTCAAAGCGGGAGCGGTCAAACCTGCAATCGGTACGGATGCCGAACTGAAAGCCGCGCTGAGCAAAGCCAAATCCGTGGCTTACTCGGACAGCGCCAGCGGTGTGTATGTCGAGAAGGAGTTGTTCAAAAAGCTCGGCATGCCCGCCAAGGGCACCATGATCGAACGCCTGCCGGTGGCCGAACAGGTCGCCAAGGGTGACTACGAAGTGGGCCTGCAACAAGTTGCGGAATTGCTGCCGGTGCCGGGTGTGACCTACGTCGGCAAGATCCCGGAAGATGTGCAATCGGTGACGCGGTTCGCCGCCGGTATCCCGGTGAATGCCGAACACCCTGAACAGGCCAAGGCCTTGTTGCAGTACTTGGCGTCGCCCCAGGCGCAACCAGTGGTGCAAGCCACCGGCCTGGACTCGGTGTCACGCTGACCGAAACGGCATCTCCCGCACCAACCGCTCCAACTCCAGCGCCGCTGGCGGCAAGGTCCGCCCGCGGCGTTTTATCAAGCCCACATTGCGCATCACCTGCGGCTCCACCAGCGGCACACTCACCAGGATCGGGTGCTCGCCCGCCGGCATGGCAATCGAGGGCACCATCGCCACCCCCAATCCCGCCTCCACCAGTCCGATCATCGTCGTTACGTGGTGCGTCTCGCAGATACTCGGCTTTTTCACCCGCACGCCACGCAACGCCTGGTCGAGCAGGAAGCGGTTACCAGAGGTCTTGTCCACGGTGATGTAGTCGTGTTCGTAGGCTTCGGACCAGGTCACGCTGTCACGCTGGGCCAGGGGATGATCGCGGCGACAGGCCAGCACATAGCGCTCCTGCAGCAGCAGTTCGAACTCCACTTCATCGGCCAGGCTGCCGCTGAAACTCACGCCGAAATCCGCTTCGCCACTTTCTACGGCATTGCACACTTCACCGGCGCTGGCATCCAGCACCCGCAAGCGAATTTTCGGATACAACTTGTGGAATTCGGAGATCACGTGGGGCATGAAATAGTACGCGGTGGACGGCACGCACGCGATGGTGACATTACCCATGCGTGTGGACGCGACATTACTGATGCCCATGAGCGCCACGTCGAGGTCATCGAGCATGCGCTCGACCTGAGGCAGAAACGCACGGCCGACCATGGTCAGGCTGACGCGCCGCGTGGTGCGTTCGAACAGCTTCACATCCAGGGCGGTCTCAAGCTTTTCGATACGCCGGCTGAGGGCCGGCTGCGAGATCCGGATAGCTTCGGCGGCACCGCGAAAACTGCCTTTGTCTACCACGGCGCGGAAGGCTTGGAGGTCGTTGAGGTCGAAGTTGATGATCACGGGAAGGCCAATGTGGTCGAGGTGGCAGGCATTATCGTATGGGAGCCGATGGCGCGCCATGCATGCTGGGACCGGCTTGTTGTAATAACCCTGCTACAAATATGAAGTCATACATATCAGTGGGTTATTGGGTTTTTTGCGGCCACGCAATCGTCGAAATGGGTCAATACTTGCGGCCTGACCTTCACAACGGGAGATGTAGCACGCATGGAAACCCCTTACTTCTGGACAGACGACGAGATGCTGGATATCGGCATCGATCAGTTGCTTCTTGCATCACGCCAGTGGTCAAGTAGGATTGAATCCTACCCTCCTTCGGCGAACTTCCACATGCGCTCAACCCTGCAAATGAGCATTACGTTGCCAATCGAAATGGCTGCCTTGGTCAAAGCCAAGGTCGCGGCCGGTGAATATGCATCCGAAAGTGAAGTGATCCGCGACGGCCTGAGGGTCTTGCTGGCCCGTGATCGCGCCATGGAAGACTGGCTGCGGGACGAGGTGATCCCAGCTGCGGCAGCCCTCAAGGCCGAGCCCGAGCGCGCGCTGTCCGTCGAACAGGTTCGAGAACACATGGCAGCCAAGCGTCAACGAAAAGGCACCGGGAAAGCGTGAGTTACGCGGTAGCCTTTTCGCCTGAAGCGTTGGCGCAACTCGACGCCCTTGAAGACTACATCAGCGATGCCGGTTCCCCCGTTGTAGCTGCACGCTTTATCGACAACCTCATCCGCTACTGCGAAAACCTTTGCCTGTTTCCCTTGCGCGGCAGCCGACGTGACGACCTGCTGAGCCACTTACGCATCACTCACTATCGACGTACCACCGTTATCGCATTCATGGTGGACTCCGATAACGAAACAGTGTCGATCCTGGGCTATTTTACGGCGGGCAGGACTACACAGCATTGTTGCAGGGGGATGGGGAGTAATCCCTTACCAATAAGAGTGATCAATGAACAAGACAGTTGGAAGAATGAACAGCGCTCCGCACCGAGCACTGAAGCCGGGGCTCTGGGTAATCGGCCTGTTGTGCATCGCCACCCTGGGGTTCTTTGCCTGGCAAAGCTTCTACCCTGTCAGCGCAGCCAGCGGCTGGAGCGTGCAGGTACTGCATCGCGATGTGCCGAAGGCTGCTTCACTGATGCCTCTGGCCGATGGTTCGTTGATGGTCAGCCAGGAACTCGATGACACCAAGGGCAGCATTGTGCGCATCCTCAAGGATGGCAGCCGTGAAGTGGTGGTGAGCAGCCTGTCCAAACCCGATGGTTTGTTCGCCACCCGCGGTGGTTGGGTATTCAGCCAGGAGTCCACCGACCTGCCCGTGAGTTTTCTCAAGGACGGTGTCGTCACCGAACTGTTCAGAGGCGAAAGCGTGCAGGGCCTGTGGGATGACGGTGACTACCTCTATGCCATCGAGGACCGCAAGCCTTTCGGACGACTATTGCGTTACCGCTGGAGCGACCAGTCCCTGACCGTACTGCGTGATCAGCTTCAGGAGGGCGAGTCCATTGTGCGTTGCACCGATGGGCGCATGCTCTACACCGAGAAGAAAAAAGGTGTGGTACGTGAACTGACGGAAGACGGAAGTGATCCGGTGGTGCTGGGCGGCTTTAACAAACCGACGTTTTTGATGTGTGACGAACGTGGGCTGTGGGTCAATGAGGACTCCACGCATCGGGCGAGGTTGTTGCTGATTGATAAGCTGGGGCACCAACGGACGATCTTATCGTTCCTGAAGGCGCCGCAGTCGATTGTGCCGACCGGTCGAGGGACCTATCTGCTGGCCGAGGGTGGGCGGGATCGGGTGTTGGAACTAGTACCCGACACAGGTAAATCCTTACCGTGAACATCGCACCACCGCCTCCTCCATAGGTTGAGGCGGTGCTCACAGGTTAACGCGGCTTCCACGCCTGCGGGCCATTAAAAAACGCCCGCGCATTGCTATCCAGCGTCTCCAGGTGATACCCACCCTCCTGCACGATCACACAGGGCAATCCCAACCCGCGAATGCACTCACCCAACCGTGCGAACCCTTCACGTGTAACGGCGACTTTGCTCTGCGGGTCCAACTCGTAGATATCGAAACCCAGTGACAGAACCAACACATCTGTCGAGAAGTTTTTCACCGCAGCCAAGGCCAGTTCCAGTTTTTCGAAGAACACCGCCTCGCTGGCACCGTGGGGCATTGGCAGGTTGAGATTAAAGCCTTCACCTGCTGCGCTACCGCGCTCTTCGGCGAAGCCGGCAACGCCAGGGTAGAAGTTGGTGGGGTCACCGTGAATCGAGACGTAAAGCACGTCGTCGCGGTCGTAGAAAATCTCCTGAATGCCTTGGCCGTGGTGCATGTCGGTGTCGAGCACGGCGACGCGCTGAAAACCTTGGCGCAATGCTTGTGCAGCAACTGCGGCATTGTTGATGTAACAAAATCCTCCTGCCGCATCGTAACGAGCATGATGGCCCGGTGGACGACAGAGAGCGTAGGCCGCCGGAGCGCCATCAAGAATGTCCTTGGCGGCAGCAACGGCGCTCTGGGCCGACCAATAGGCCGAGCGCCAGGTCAGTTCGCCAATCGGGCAACTGCCATCTGCCAGGTAGCGCGCCGCCTGGGCAAGGATGCCGCGCAGGGCGTTGGGCTCGCGCACGAAGATGTTGGACATGACTTCGTCACCCCAGTCTTCAGGGATTTCCTTCCAGCGTTGGTGGGCCTCCTGCAGGAAAGCCAGGTAGGACGCACCGTGTACGGCCAGCAATGGATCGAGGCCGTAGTCCTGCGGCTGCTGGATGTCGAAACCCAAGGTTTGCGCGGCCAACAGCAGGTTGCGAGCGCGCTCGGGAACCTCCTGCGGCGTGCGCATCTGGCCTCGGGAGTAGTAGCTGCGCGGATGATGCAGCAGTTGTTCGGGGTGGAAAAACGTACGCATAAAAAATCTCCTTACCAAACCTGGCCGGCGCGCTTCAACACGGCGTTGAGCAATACGTCGGCGCCCTGGCGCACATCCTCGGGCAACACGTCTTCGGCTTCGTTGTGACTGAGGCCGCCGACGCAAGGGATGAAGATCATCGCTGTCGGGCAATAGCGCGCCAGGTGGATGGCGTCGTGGCCGGCGCCGCTGACGATGCGTTGCTGGCTGTAACCCAGGGCATCCACAGCAGTTTGCACGCAGGTAACGCAGTCGGCGTCAAAAGGTGTGGCCGGGCTGATCCAGTGTGGGGTTACGGTCACGGACAATCCGCGTTGCTCGGCGATGGCCTGCAATTGTCGGCGCACCTGCTGCTCCATGGCGTCGATATCGCTGTCGCGGTGGTGACGCAAATCGACGGTGAAATTCAGTAGGCCAGGGATGGTGTTACGTGACGATTTGGCGATGCTCAATTCACCCACGGTGGTCAGACCTTCAGGGGCAAAATCCACCGCCAGGTTCTCCAACGCCTGGATCATCTGTGCGGCGCCATACAAGGCGTCTTTACGCAGCGGCATCGGCGTAGTGCCGGCGTGGGCGGCCATGCCCTCGACGCGCACATCCAGCCAGCGAATCGCCTGACCTCCGGTGACCACGCCGATGCTCTTGGCGTTGTCCTCAAGAATCGGACCCTGCTCGATATGCGCTTCGAAATACGCATCCACCGCGCTGCCCAAGGGGCGTGAGCCGTTGTAGCCGGTAGCACGCAAAGCCTCGGCCACACTGATGCCATCGACATCGGCGGTGGCCAGGGCCTTGTCCAGTGACAGGGTGCCGGTGAATACCGCCGAACCGAGCATGGCTGGCGTAAAACGCGCGCCCTCCTCGTTGGTCCATACCGCGATTTCCAGTGGCTTGCGTGTCTGGATCCCATGATCGTCAAGGCTACGGATCACCTCCAGACCCGCCAATACACCGTAGACGCCGTCGAAACGCCCACCTTCAGGTTGGGTGTCGAGGTGGCTGCCCATCATTACGGGCGCCGCGTCGTTGTCCGTGCCGGCACGACGGGCGAATAGATTGCCGACGGCATCCACGCTCAGGGTCAGCCCGGCGGCCGTGCACCAGTGGCTGAACAGTTCGCGACCGGCTTGGTCTTCGCCACTCAAGGCCAGGCGGCAACTGCCGCCGCGCGCCGTGGCGCCAATCTCGGCCATGGCCATCAGGCTGGCCCACAGGCGCTCGCCATTGATCTTCAACATTACAGACACTCCATCAAACACTATGGGCCATTTCATGGCGGTGGGCGGTGGCATGCCGACGCGACAACGCCAGCACACACACCAGCGAGACCGCCGCGATCAAGCTGTAGAACACTGCCATCGGCCACCATTGGCCTTGGTATTCGTGGGCCAGCCAGGTGCCGATCAACGGCGTAAGACCACCCGCCAGCGCACCGCAAACCTGGTAGGCCAGGGAGATCGCGGTGTAGCGCACGCGGGTTTCAAACAGGCCGCTGACGAAGCCGGCGATCACGGCATAAAACGAGGCCATGCACACCACCGCCAAGGCGATGCCGAGGATGATCAACGGCGCCTGGCCACTGCTGACCAATACGAACATGGGATAAGGCGAAGCCATGGCCAGCACCGTCATTGCGCACAGGAAACGCGTGGCACCAACCTTCTCCGCCACCCAGGCGGCCAGCGGCTGGACGCAGAACTGGATGATGGCGACAAAGAAAAGGCACTCAAGAATCAGCGAACGCGGTAGGCCCAGTTGCTGAGTGCTGTAGGCAATCATGAAAGTGTTGGTGAAATAGACGCCGGCAATGCCCAGGGTGTTGGCACCGATGCACAGCAGCAGTGGGCGCCAGGCGGTTCGCAACACCTCTATGACAGGCGCCTGGTCTTTCTTGATCGCCCGCGCTTTTTCCGCCAAGGCTTTGTCTTCAAGAAATTCTGGCGACTCATTCACGCCCAGGCGAATCGCCAGGCCGACCACCAACAGCAACGCACTGGCCAGGAACGGCACGCGCCAGCCCCAGCTCAATAACTCTTCTTCCGGCAGACGGGTGACCGCACTGAACGCGAGCAGCGACAGGATCAGCCCAGCCGGGCTGCCCAATTGCGCGAAGGAAGCGAAGAAGTTGCGGCGACCTTTCGGCGCATGCTCGCCCGCCATCAACACCGCACCGCCCCACTCGCCGCCAACGGCAATACCCTGCACTACGCGCAGCAGGATCAGCAGCACCGGCGCCGCGGCCCCGATCTGCGCATAGGTGGGTAGCAGACCGATACACACGGTCACCACGCCCATCATCACCAGGGTGATCACCAGGGATTTCTTGCGGCCAATCCGGTCACCGATGTGCCCGAACACAATGCCGCCCAACGGCCGTGCGAAGAAACCCACGGCAAAGGTGCCGAACGCCGCCATGGTGCTGAAGAGTTTGTCTTCGGAGGGGAAAAACAGTTGGCCAAACACCAGCGCTGCGGCAGTGGCGTAGATGTAAAAGTCGTACCACTCGATCATGGTGCCGATAAAAGCGGCGGCCGCAGCACGGCGGGGCTGGGGCAAAGCGGAAGGCTTCATGGGGCTGGCTCCTTTGGTTATTTTTTTGGCAGGAGAAAGGTCGAACGCATGCGCTCTGATGGCGCTTGTTGAGGGTGATTTATCGTCGCGGGGCTATGATTAGTCAATTTTCTATTTATTATTCCAATTATAAATCCTGCTTATTATCGAGCTGCGCCATGCCCGAAGCCCGCCGCGACATTCATCCCTTGCTCAACGACCGCCTGGACTGGAACCTGCTGCGCACTTTCCGTGTGATCGGCCAGGAGCTGAGCATCAGCCGCGCCGCCGCCCGCCTGCACCTGACCCAGCCGGCGATCAGCCAGGCGCTCAAGCGCCTGGAAGAACAACTCGACTGCCAGCTCATCGTCCGTCGTGGTCCGCGCTTTGTGTTGACGGAGGCCGGTGAGCAGATCTTCGCCATCGCCGGCGAGATGTACGGCCAGGTGTCGCAGATGAGCAATGCCCTGCAAAAACCGGGCGATGAGGTAATCGGCAAAGTGCGATTGCTGATGATCAGCCGCATCAATTCGGACACCTTCGATGAATTTCTGGCGGGGTTTCATCGTGAACATCCTCGGGTCGACCTGGAAGTCGAGGTAATGCGCAGCTCGGACATCGTCGCCGCACTCCTGGAAAAAACCGCGACCCTGGGTCTGAGCCTCAACCGTCGGCCGCAGCCACGCTTGGAACAACACCTGTTCCTGCGCCAGCGCTATGCGTTTTTTTGTGGGCGACACCATCCATTGTTCGGGCGCATCGGTTTGGCAGAGGGGGACCTGCAATCTGAGAACTTCGTCAGTTTTACCAGCGACCAGATTGGCGGGATGCTCTCGCCGTTAACGATTTTCCGGGATCAACAAGGGTTCAGTGGGCGGATTGTGGCGTCGTCTTCAAGCCTGGAAGAAGTGCGGCGATTGGTGATCGCCGGCTTCGGCCTGGGCTGCCTGCCGATCCATGTCGTCGCGGAAGATGTGAAAAACGGGCTGCTCTGGCGGTTACCACCGGATGAGGGAATAACGGACGTGGACATTCATCTACTGTGGAATCGGGAGCAGAAGATGAGCCGTGCAGAAACCGTGTTTATTCAGAGCCTGACCGCGCGCCTGGCTGACCACGGCGCGCACGTTGCTAAAAGTTGATGAACGCCGGCTGCTTGCACAGGGTTAGATTGCCGAGGTTCTCATTGATATCGAGCTTCGATGTGCCGATGTCGAATTGGTAATACACCTTCCAGGAAATCGCGGCACGGGTGCCGGTCGTGCAGAACTTGATCAACTTGGCTTTGCAGGTGGCCTCGTAATAGGTGCCGGCAAGCATGCGCGCCGGGCTGGCGCCTGGGTCTTTGGATTGGCAGGGACAGTGGGACAGAAACACCTCGGCTTTTGCCGGCGGACGACCGCGCAACGCGACGAAATTTTGCACGCATTCATCAAAGTGCTCGATCAACAACTCTTCGGCATGCCGGCTTTCGGCCTCCACCCCCCGTTGCGTTGCCAGGTCCCGCGCAATGGGCAGCAATTCAGCGTACTTCGCCTGGTGTATCTGCGGGGATGGCGGGACTTTGAGCAGTTGCGCACTGACCCTCAGCTTATTGCCCACAGCGCTGTTGGCGACCTGATCGCGTGATTGCCGACTGACAAATACATAGTAGCGGGCGCCTTCCAGGCTCAACACCAAACCGATCGCGCCCGGACGTTCACGAAGCGGCAACGCTTCGCTGAGTGTGTTCCGATAAACAAGCATGGACCTCTCCCAAATCAATCGATAACCCCGAACAGAACTCCAGCAGGTGCACGGGCGTCGGCAGTTCTATGGGGTTAACGGTTGAGGCGCTGTGTTTATTCCGTCGACATGCCTGGGCGTCCGATGTGGGTGAGCCTTTTACTCAGCTTCCCCGTTCTTTATTGGCCTGGGAGAGAACCGACGCGGCCAGGGATTTTGTGTCCTCACTGTACTTGTCGCTTTGAAGCACTTTCCCCGCCTTTTCTTCCAGCTCAGCGCTCGTCTGCTTCTCGGTACTGCGCTGAGCCAGCGCCGAAGCAGCAAGGCTTTTGGCAATGACTGAAGCGTCTGGATCATTGAGGGTATTGGCCGCCAGAGCCGCTATCTTGCCGGAGGTTTTTTTCGTGTTCTTGCTCATGATGCAATTCCTTTGCAGTGGGAAGCGCCTGATCGAGTGCGCTACCACAAAGTAATCAGTTGCCGGAGCCACTGCAATGCGCTGCCTGTAGGCAGCGTTGGGGAAGGCTGAATGAAAGGTGTATGGCTCACGTAGTGCGCGCTAGAGCGTCGCATCGATAGCACTGATGATTACTATCGAAACGAGCACCTGCCCGATTTTCAGCGCTGATTCCTATAATCGCCTCCACTTTCCTTCCCCCTCGCCTCGCTTCGGGCGACGTTCACCCTGGAACCCAACACCATGCCAAGTGCCAGCCAGGCCCCCCGCGGCCTTCCCGAACATAATCAACAGAGCGTCAAACAGCAGTGGCTGGCGATCCTCTCGGTCGCCGTGGGCGCCTTTGCCCTGGTGACCAGCGAGTTTCTACCGGTGGGCGTACTCAACGATGTGGCTGCGGACCTGGGCATCAGTGCCG
The DNA here is from genome assembly GCF_002269425.1 of Pseudomonas sp. NS1(2017). Classification (NCBI taxonomy): domain Bacteria; kingdom Pseudomonadati; phylum Pseudomonadota; class Gammaproteobacteria; order Pseudomonadales; family Pseudomonadaceae; genus Pseudomonas; species Pseudomonas sp. NS1(2017). Next base: position 3,020,253 of record NZ_CP022960.1, on the reverse strand, counting down.
GCCACGCAGGCCTGATGGTCACCCTGCCCGGCATCATGGCCGCGCTCGCCGCCCCTCTGCTGTCAGTGATCATTGGCGCTATGGATCGCCGCTACCTACTGATCGGCCTGACGCTGATCATGATCATCGCCAACATGGTCGTGGCTTTCGCCAGTGATTTCAGCCTTCTGCTATTCGGTCGCGTATTGCTGGGCATCAGCATCGGCGGTTTCTGGGCCACGGCCATCGCCCTCAGCGGCCGCCTGGCCCCCAGGGGCGTGGACGTGGCGAAGGCCACTTCAATCATCATGATGGGCGTGACACTGGCCACCGTACTCGGCGTGCCCGTCGGCACTTGGCTCAGCGGCCTGATGGGCTGGCGCATGACCTTCCTGGTCACCGCGCTGGTGGGCCTGCCAGTGCTGTTGGCACAGGTCCTCTTGCTCCCCATACTCAAGCCGGAAAAAGCCATTCTCGTCAGCGACCTGCCGGCGTTGTTCATCAACCCACGGGCTCGGGTCGGCTTGATCGCGGTACTGTTGATCGGCCTGGCGCATTTTGCCGCGTACACCTACGTCGCCCCCTTCTTCAAGAACAGCTCCGGCTTCGATGGCCCAACCATCGGCTCATTGCTGCTGATGTTTGGCATAGCCGGTGTGGCGGGTAACATTTTTGCCGGTTTCGCCGCCAACCGCAGCGTGCGCTACACCCTCCTGCTGGTCGCGCTGATGATCGGCACCAGCACCGCCCTGTTCCCCTACTTCGCCACCGGCCTGACGGGCGCCGCCATGCTGATCGCACTCTGGGGCTTCGCCTTCGGCGCCTTCCCGGCTTGCGCCAGTATCTGGATGTTCGTCGTAGCGCCCAAGGATGTGGAACGTGGTATGCCGCTGTTTGTCGCGTTGTTCCAGGTGATCATTGCGCTGGGGTCGTTCTTTGGCGGGCGGATCGTCGACCAGATGGGCAGCTCGGTGCTGTTGAGCCTGGCGACGGCGTTGGTGGGTGTGGGGTTTGTGACGGTGCTGGTGTTGGGGCGCAATGTCAGTAACAGCTTGGCGGCGCAGCCTGCCTAAGCCAGACAGCAGAAACGAAAAAGCCCCGTCGCTTATTCAGCGACGGGGCTTTTTCTATGTAATGGCGGAGAGATAGGGATTCGAACCCTAGGTACCGGTGAAGGTACAACGGATTTCGAATCCGTCCCATTCGGCCACTCTGGCATCTCTCCAACGGCGCGCATCATAACAGCGTGACTCAGGAAAGCAAAGCTCGAAGCGAGATTTTTTTCCGTGCTATCAGATGCTTGCGTCGATTAAAGCGGTACGCCCAGACGGTTGGCGACTTCTTCGTAGGCTTCGATGACGTCACCGAGGCCCTGGCGGAAGCGGTCCTTGTCCATCTTCTTCTTGGTGTCTTTGTCCCACAGGCGGCAGCCGTCCGGGCTGAATTCGTCGCCCAGGACGATGGAGCCGTCGTGGAACACGCCGAATTCCAGCTTGAAGTCCACCAGTAGCAGGCCTGCGTCGTCGAACAGTTTGCTCAGGACCTCGTTGACCTTGAGGGACAACTCTTTCATGCGCGCCAGTTGCTCAGCGGTGCCCCAGCCGAACGCCACGACGTGGGATTCGTTGATGAACGGGTCGCCCTTGGCGTCGTCCTTCAGGAACAGCTCGAAGGTGTAAGGGTTGAGCTTGAGGCCTTCTTCCACGCCCAGGCGCTTGACCAGGCTGCCGGCGGCGTAGTTACGCACGACGCACTCAACCGGGATCATGTCGAGCTTCTTGACCAGGCACTCGTTGTCGCCCAGCAGTTTGTCGAATTGGGTCGGAATGCCGGCCTCTTCGAGTTTCTGCATGATGAAGGCGTTGAACTTGTTGTTCACCATGCCTTTGCGGTCAAGTTGTTCGATGCGCTTGCCATCGAACGCCGAGGTGTCGTTGCGAAACAGCAGGATCAGGCGGTTGGCGTCGTCGGTCTTGTACACCGACTTGGCTTTGCCGCGGTAGAGTTCTTCACGTTTTTCCATGATGGGCTCCGCTTGCTAAATGGTGGGCTAGGCGATGTGTCGCCAGTCGAGCCCTGAATCTTGATCGGCCAGTTGCAGCCAGTCCGGGTCGCACCCAAGGGTGTCGACAAAACATTGCCGGGCCAGCTGCGGCAGGTTGTTCTTGCTGCTCAGGTGGGCCAGGACCAGGTGTTGCAAGTCTTGCCAGCCCAACTCATACACCAGGTACGCCGCCTGGTGGTTGTTCAAATGTCCCAGTTCGCCGCCCACCCGCTGCTTGAGAAAGTAGGGGTAATGACCGCGAGCCAGCAGATCCCGACAGTGGTTGGACTCGATCATCAAGGCATCGAGGTTCCGGTAACCGTCCAGCACCTTGGCGCAGTAGGAACCCAGGTCGGTGAGTACGCCGAAGCGTCGCTCACCATCACTGAAGACATATTGCGTCGGCTCCTGGGCGTCGTGCGCCACGGCAATCACCTCGATGCTCAAGGCACCGATTTGCAGCTGCTCGCCACCGGCCAGGAAACCTGCGGGTTCAATGGGTTTGCGCATCCCGCGCAAGGTGCCGCGACTGAGGTACACCGGAAGATTGTAGCGCCGAGACAGCAAACCCACGCCATGCACGTGGTCGGCATGTTCGTGGGTCACCAGAATCGCGCTCAACTGCGCGGGGTGAACCCCCAGGCGCAGCAGGCGCCGCTCGGTTTCTTTTAACGAGAAACCACAATCCACCAGCACATACGTGTCGTCATGTGCGACCAGCGTGCCGTTCCCTTGGCTACCGCTGCCGAGAACGGCAAAACGCATCGGATCAGCCCAGGTTGTCCTGAATCACGCCCAACACTTTGCGCGCTGTTTCAGCGGGCGCAACGGTGTTGATGTTCTTCTCGACGGTCACTTGTACGCTTTCGCCAACCTTGCTCAAACGAACCTGGTAACGCTCGGCACGGGTCTCGATTTCTTCCTTGGTCGGCTGGCTGCCGAACAGTTTGCTGAAGAAACCTGGCTCTTCATCTTTACGCTCGGCCTTTTCGGCCACGTTGATGTAGTACAGGCCCAGGCTGCGGTTGATGTCTTCTACACGCCAAGGGCCCTGCTCCAATGCACGGCCAACACTGGCCCAGGCACGGTCGAGGTCTTCACCCAGGTTCAGCACCACGTTGCCGCTGCCGTCTTCGCTGAGGCTGACGCGGCTCGGGGTGTCGTAATCCCGTGCGGCGAGCAGGGAAACCGAACCGCCCTTCTCGGAGATACGGCTCATGCTGGCCAGCATCTCGTCGACCAGTGCCGAGTCGACACCGGTGTTGACCGAACGGTTGGTGAAATCAACATTGGCGGTGCTGCCGGCCGGACGCTCGGCGCTGACCACGTAGACTTCACTGGTATTGCGCTGCACGCCTGGCTCAATGCGCACACGCACACGGGCTTCGCTGTCGGCGGCTACACCACCGGCCTGCAGGCGTTTGGCCATGGTGGCGGACAGCTCGCTGCCCTGCTGCCATGCGGTGGTGAATTCACCGGTCTGCGGGCGCTGCTCGTCGATGCGGAAACCATTGTCCTGGAAGAACTGCACGGCCACTGGCCAGACTTCGGCAGGTGGGCGCTGGGCCACGATCCAGCGGGAATCACCGCTCTTCTGCAGGCTGTAGTCGCTGGCATCCGCCACGGCCGAGATTGGCTGTGGACGCGGCACCACGTACTCACCCTTGGTGGTGTCGTCGGCGACGTTACGCGGAATCGGCAGCAACGGGTCAAGGCGCTTGGCGACGTTGACGCCCGGCGGCAATTCCATCGGTTTGGTAGGTTGGGCTTCCAGGTAATCGCTACCGCGGTCACGGAAGTAGCCTTCCGGGCCCCAAACCCAACCGCAGCCACTGGTGCTGGAGATAATCAAGGCAAGTGCGGAAAGTCCGGCCAATCGCTTCATGCGTAGTGCTTCCTCAATTAAACCAGGACGCCGGACTGGCGCAGGGCCTGTCGCAGCGGTTCGTGACAGGCTTCGCTGAGACGGGTGAGCGGCAGACGGATACCGTCCGGCATCATGCCCATTTCAGTCAGTGCCCACTTCACGGGAATAGGGTTGGATTCGATAAACAGTGTCTTGTTGAGCGGCATCAGCTTTTCGTGGATCGCGCGAGCGGTCACGGCGTCGCCGGCAATGGCGGCGGCGCACATTTCGCTCATGGCACGCGGGGCCACGTTGGCGGTCACGGAGATGTTGCCCTTGCCGCCCAGCAGGATCAGCTCTACGGCGGTGGCGTCGTCACCGGAATACACCAGGAAATCGCTGCTCACGCCGGCCAGGATGTCCTTGGCGCGTTGCAGGTCGCCGGTGGCTTCCTTGATACCGATGATGTTCGGCACGGTGGACAGGCGGATCACGGTCTCGGCCTTCATGTCGCACGCGGTGCGGCCTGGCACGTTGTAAAGGATCTGCGGAATGTCGACCGCTTCGGCGATGGCGCGGAAGTGCTGGTACAAGCCTTCCTGGGTTGGCTTGTTGTAGTACGGGGTCACCAGCAGGCAGGCATCGGCGCCGGCCTTCTTGGCGTTCTTGGTCAGCTCGATCGCTTCACGCGTCGAGTTGGCGCCCGTACCGGCGATCACGGCAATACGACCCGCGACGCGCTTGACCACGAATTCGATGACCTGGATGTGTTCTTCCACATCGAGGGTGGCCGATTCACCGGTGGTGCCGACCGCCACGATGGCGTTGGTGCCTTCTTGCAGGTGGAAGTCCACCAGTTTGCCCAGGCTGTCCCAGTCGAGATGACCTTGTGCATCCATGGGTGTGACCAGTGCCACCATACTGCCCGCAATCATGCAACCGCTCCTGCCGGAAAAAGAGAGCCGTAATGGTACTGGCGCCAAGATGCTTGCACAAGCGAAGTACCGCCTGAGGATGCGTTATGGCGCAACTAAACGACGGGCAATGCCATCATTGGGCCAAAGCCTGCCTTGGAGCACGGTGAAATCGAGCCGATCACGCAATGAAAACGCCACCTCCTATCCCTTGGCGACGGTTTTCGCTACCCTTCATCCTTTGATCGATACAGCCCGCACAGTATCGACCGCTCATCGTTTTAGGAAGGCTGCATGTCCACCCCCACAGTTCGCGAACAATTCCTTGTTATCAGTGCCCTCGGCGCCAACCCCATGGAGCTGACCAACGTCCTGTGCCGCGCCAGCCATGAAAACCGCTGCGCCGTCGTGACCTCCCGCCTGACCCGCCACGGCGAGTGCAGCGCGCTGGTCCTGCAGATCTCCGGCTCCTGGGACGCCCTGGCGCGCCTGGAAACCGGCCTGCCAGGCCTGGCCAAGAAGCATGACTTCACAGTCAATGTGGTGCGCAGTGCCGCCCTGGAGAATCGTCCCCAGGCCCTGCCTTATGTGGCGTACGTCAGCTCGGCCTATCGTTCGGACATCGTCAACGAGCTGTGCCAGTTCTTCATCGACCACAACGTCGAGCTGGAGAACCTGACCTGCGACACCTACCAGGCCCCGCAAACCGGCGGCACCATGCTGAACGCCACGTTTACCGTGACCTTGCCGGCCGGCGTGCAGATCAGCTGGCTGCGCGACCAGTTCCTGGATTTCGCCGATGCCCTGAACCTCGACGCACTGATCGAGCCATGGCGCCCACAGAACCCAATGTAAGGAAGTTTTCATGGCGGTAGTCATCGACAAACCCGTAGCCGATTTCGAAGCCCAGGCCACCAGCGGCCAGACCTTCAGCCTTGCAGCCCTCAAGGGCAAGCAAGTGGTGATCTACTTCTACCCGAAGGACAGCACGCCCGGCTGCACCACCGAAGGCCAGGGGTTCCGCGACCAGTACGCGGCATTCAAGGCGGCCAACACCGAAGTGTTTGGTGTGTCGCGGGACAGCGTGAAGTCCCACGAGAACTTCAAGGGCAAGCAGGCATTCCCCTTCGAGCTGATCAGCGACAAGGACGAAGCAGTCTGCCAGCTGTTTGATGTGATCAAGTTGAAGAAGCTGTACGGCAAGGAATACCTGGGTGTGGATCGCAGCACCTTTCTGATCGACAAGGATGGAGTGTTGCGTCAGGAATGGCGTGGCGTGAAAGTGCCAGGGCATGTGGATGCTGTTTTGGCAGCAGCGCAGGCGTTGAACAAAGCATAAATTGTGGCGAGGGAGCTTGCTCCCGCTGGACCGGGCTGGCGCTCCAGTGCGAAGCGCTCCCAGCTTTTTTGGGGCCGCTGCGCAGCCCAGCGGGAGCAAGCTCCCTCGCCACAGAAGGCTACACTGCTACAACATTGGTGCTACCACTGGTTCTTGCCGAGGCCAAGCATCCAGCACCGCCTTGAACAGCGTCGCCAGGGGGATCGCGAAGAACACACCCCAAAACCCCCACAGCCCACCGAACAACAACACCGCGCAGATGATCGCTACCGGGTGCAGGTTGACGGCCTCCGAGAACAGCAGCGGCACCAGCACGTTGCCGTCCAGGGTCTGGATGATCCCGTACACCGCCATCAGGTAGATGAACTGGTCGCTCCAGCCCCACTGGAACAGCGCAATCAGCGCCACCGGCACGGTCACCACAACGGCGCCGACGTACGGCACCACCACCGAAATCCCCACCAGCAACGCCAGCAAGGCCGCGTAGTTCAGGTCCAGGGCAATGAAGGCGATATAAGTCACGCCCCCGCAGATAATGATCTCGATGACCTTGCCGCGAATGTAGTTGGCAATCTGCCGGTTCATTTCCTCCGCCACCCGGGTAATCAACGCACGTTCGCGCGGTAGGTAGCCACGCACCCAGCGGCCAATCATGGCGCGGTCCTTGAGGAAGAAGAACACCAGGATCGGCACCAGTACCAGGTAGATCATGATGTTGACCAGCAACGGCAGGCTGGACAGGGAAAAGGTCAGTGCCCATTGCCCGAATTTTCCGATCTCGCCGCGTGCCGCTTCGATGGCCTGCAACACCTGTTCGTCCGAGACCAGATGCGGGTAGCGCTCCGGCAACAGCAGCAACAGTGACTGCCATTTGGCAAGCATGCCCGGCAGTTCGTTGAACAGCGTGATCAACTGATGCCACAGTAACGGCAGTACCACCACGATAAACAGCACCAGCAGCCCCATGAACAAGGCGAACACCAGGCCCACGGCGGCTCCGCCTGGCAAGCGCAAGCGCTCCAGTGTGGTGACCAAGCCTTGCATCAGATACGCCAATACCATCCCCGCCAGTACCGGCGCCAGCATGCCGCCCAAGGTGAGCACGGCCGTAAAGGCCAGAAACAGCAGGACCGCCAGCACCACGGCCTCCTCATCAGAGAAGTAGCGCTGGATCCAGTCTCGTAACACTTTGAACATCAATCAACCTCGGCGGGTGGGGGCAAACGGTTCAAGCCTTGCGCAACCAGTAACGGTACACGCCGCCAGCATCTTCTTCATGCAACAGCGCGTGGCCGGCCAGCTTGGCAAAGGTGCGAAAATCACGCTGGGAGCCCGCGTCCGTGGCGATCACCTTGAGCACTGCGCCACTGGCCAATCGATTGAGCTCCAGCTTGGCCTTGAGCAAAGGCAACGGGCAATTGAGGCCGCTGGCATTGAGTTCGGCATCAAAGGCTACAGCGTCGGTCATGGTTTACTCCAGGCAAGCATCGGGGATGCTTAGAATATCTGGTCCGAAGCTCAGTGTCCGGCTACAGTAAGCTCTTTGTCGAAAGGCTTTGTGCATGACTTTTTTGCGCCCTACCCTGCTGACGCTGGCTTGCCTGCTGGCCTCCCCAGGCTTCGCTGACGACCTGCCGTCACTCGGCGACGCCAGTTCTGCCATTGTCTCGCCACAACAGGAATACCAGTTGGGTCGCGCCTGGCTGGCCTACCTTCGAGGCCAAGTCTCGCAACTCAACGATCCGCAGCTCAAGGACTACGTCGAAACCAGCGTGTACAAGCTGGTGGAAACCAGCCAGGTCAACGACCGGCGCCTGGAGTTCATCCTGATCAACAGCCCGCAATTGAACGCCTTTGCCGCGCCTGGCGGGATTGTCGGGGTCAACGGCGGCCTGTTCCTCAACGCCCAGACCGAAGGGGAGTACGCCTCGGTACTGGCTCACGAATTGGCGCACTTATCCCAACGCCACTTCGCCCGTGGCGTGGAAGCCCAGCAGCGCATGCAGATCCCGATGATGGCGGCCCTGCTGGGTGGCATCATTGCCGCAGCAGCCGGCGCGGGCGACGCGGGTATTGCCGCCATTGCCGGCACCCAGGCCGCTGCTATCCAGGAACAACGCCGATTCTCGCGTCAGAACGAACAAGAGGCCGACCGTATCGGCATCCTCAACCTGGAAAAAGCCGGTTACGACCCGCGGTCCATGCCGACCATGTTCGAACGCCTGATGCGCCAATACCGCTTCGATGCCAAGCCGCCGGAATTCCTGCTGACCCACCCAGTCACCGAATCGCGTATTGCCGACACCCGCAACCGCGCCGAGCAAGCTAAAGCCGGCGGCAAGGAAGACAGCCTGCGTTATCAACTGATTCGCGCACGGGTGCAGCTGCAATACGAAGACACGTCAGGACTCGCTGCCAAGCGCTTCCAGGCGCAGTTGGACGAAAACCCGAAAAACGATGTGGCGCGTTATGGCCTGGCTATCGCCCAGATCAAGGGTTCTCAGTTCAAGCAAGCACGTGAAAACCTGACAGCGTTACTGGCCAAGGCGCCGAACGACATCACCTACAACCTGGCGCTGATCCAGCTTGAGATAGACAACAACCATCTGCCTGATGCCCAGCAACGTACTGATCGAATGCTGACTCAGTATCCGGGCAACTACCCACTGAATCAGCTACGCGTGGATCTTCTGCTCAAGCAGAACCGTACCGCCGATGCGGAAAAGGCGCTGGACAGCTTGCTCAAGTCTCGTCCGGATGATCCGGACGTCTGGTACCAGGTCGCAGAGACACGCGGCTTGTCCGGCAATATTATCGGCCTGCACCAAGCCCGCGCCGAATACTTTGCCCTAGTGGGTGACTTTCAACAGGCCATCCAGCAGTTGGACTTTGCCAAGCGTCGCGCCGGCAACAACTTCCCGCTGTCGTCGCGCATCGACGCCCGTCAACGCGAACTGATCGAGCAGGAACGCCTGGTCAAAGGGATGATGAGCTAAACCTCTCGCCCACAAAAAAGCCCCGCCCTCGTTTAACGAAGGCGGGGCTTTTTGTTTCTACCGACTTATTCGGCGAGCTTGAAGGTAATGAAGCTTGCACGCCCCTGACGCAGCACGCGCATCGACACCGAACGATTCTTCGGCAACGCCTTGGCGATGTCGGTGAATTGCTTGGTGCTGTCGATAGCCTGGTTGTTCAGGTGGGTAATGACGTCACCCGGCTGCAGACCGATCAGGGAGGCAGGACCGTCCTGCACCTCCTTGATCACTACACCACTCTTGAGGTCGAAGGTTTTCTTCTGCTCATCGGTCAGCTCGGCCACGGCAATGCCCAGGCGGTTGCTGCTGCGCTCAGCACCTGGCTTGGCGTTGCCCAGAGCATCCAGGGTTGCGCCCTCTTCAGGGATGGCCCCCACGGTCAGCTCAACGGTCTGGCGCTTGCCTTCACGAATGACTTCCAGTTTGGCCTTGCTGCCGGCCTTGAGAGCACCGACCAGGTGCGGCAGGTCAGCCGACATGACAATCGGCTGGCCGTTCATGCTCAGGATCACGTCGCCGACCTGCAGGCCACCTTTGGCAGCCGGGCCGTCGTCCTGGATCTGCGCGACCAGGGCACCGGCCGGCTTGTCGAGACCGAAGGATTCAGCCAGGTCTTTGTTCACTTCCTGGATCACCACGCCCAACCAGCCACGGCTGACTTTGCCGCCGCTTTTCAATTGGTTGGAAACATCCATGGCGACGTCGATCGGGATAGCGAACGACACGCCCATGAAACCGCCGGAACGGGTGTAGATCTGCGAGTTGATGCCTACCACTTCGCCCGCCAGGTTGAACAGCGGACCACCGGAGTTACCCGGATTGATCGGCACGTCAGTCTGGATGAATGGCACGTAGTTCTCGTTCGGCAGGCTGCGGCCGATGGCGCTGACAATACCTTGGGTCACAGTGTGGTCAAAACCAAACGGCGAACCGATGGCGACGACCCACTGCCCGGCCTTCAGGTCCTGGGATTTACCCAGTTTCAACACCGGCAGGTCCTTGCCTTCGATCTTCAGCAAGGCCACGTCGGAACGTGGATCGGTGCCCACCAGCTTGGCTTTCAGTTCACTGCGATCCGCCAGGCGCACGAGAATTTCATCGGCGTCAGCAATCACGTGGTTATTGGTGAGGATGTAGCCATCCGGCGAGATGATGAAGCCCGAGCCCAGGGACTGAGCCTCACGCTGGCCACCACCGCCACCACGAGGTGCGCGCGGTTGCGGCATGCCACGCTCGAAGAACTCGCGCAACATCGGCGGCAGGCCTTCCAGGTCCGGCATCTGCTGATTGGAGACTTTGCGATCCGGCAGTTTTTGCGTGGTACTGATGTTCACCACGGCCGGCGAGGCCTGCTCAACCAATTGGGTGAAGTCAGGCAGCTCGGCCGCTTGCGCGGGCAAGGCCTGACCCAGCACCAATACCGTGGCGACTATGGATAGGTAAGACTTCAAACGTGGTATCGACATACAGCTCCCGTTACGACGAGCAGGGTTGAGCGACAGGGTTCAAGAAACGCCGAAAACTGCGACCGACATCTTTGTTCCGCGAACAAAACAAGGCCAGAGCCGACAAGCCCTGACCTATAAAAAACATAAGAGATTTTTGCAAGTGAAAATGCTGATCCAGACATTTCATGCTCTCGACAGCCAACCTGGCATGCAAATACAGTGAAACGTCAGGATGAACATAGGATTAACGGCTCACGGCTGGGTGGCTGGCTTTTTTTCACCGCGCACTGATAACGCGATACGTTCTGCGGTGCCAATGGGAATTTCGCCCACCACCGTCACCATCATTTCGCCGTCTACCGTATTGAGGCGACGGGATACAGCCACCGTTGGGCCGAGCTGGGTGCGGGTTTCCGTGACACTCGCGTCACTGATCGGCTCCAGGAACACGGAGAAACGCGCCAGCCCGTCCTCGTACATCAGGCTGTCGACTGTTGCCTTGGTCTGGGTGTCTTTGCGGGCGCTGGTATTGGTCAACTGAAAGCCCGGCGGTAGCCACTCCAAATGCCACGCCTCGGTAGACTGCACCTCGGGTGCTTTGTCACTGGCGACCGATACAGGTGTGCATTCGCTGCTGGGCTGCAGGTCGCGATCATCCGGGACGATTGACGTGTTCAAACGCGTGAACTGGAATCGCTCCAGCAACTGCCCTTGGTCATTCAGCAAAAGCGATTTGAGCGGCAGCGCGGTTTCACGATCCAGGTGCAGTTCAAAACCGTAACGATACTGGTCACGCGGCGTGATCGACACGATCACCGCGTTACGCCCGGCCACGCGGGATTTTCCGATGACGGCCAGTTCGTAGAATTGATTGAGTTTTTGCGGATCCAGCGCACGGGACGGCGCATCACGCGAGTTGCCGAGGCCTGCGACAAGGGTGCCGCTGACACATTGGGTCCGGCCATCCAGCCGCACGACTTCCTGGGCAGAACCATCAAGCTGCAAAAGCCGCTCACGGACCTGACCATTCTGGACACGATGCCAGATGTCATGAGTGGAAAAACTGCCGTTACGCTCGTAGACGAACGTACCTTGAAAGCTTTGCTGCTGCTCTGCACGCCCAAGTCGAGTCAGCCAGTCTTGGGCTTCATCGGCGTGGGCGGGGAGTGCAAACCAACCACTGAGCAAAAGCGTAAGGAGCGGTATGGCTCGCATAGAGCTCCTTACGGATTAGCGGTTTTCCAGGCTTGCTGCGCGAGCGTATGGCAGAGCGGTTTCAGTGCCTTTCAGAGCTGATTCCTGAGCGTGTTGGCGCAGGTAGCCTGGAAGACGCTGGTCCTGCCAGCCGGATTGCCCTTGCAGAACACCATTGGCCATCGGGCCGGTGGTGTCAGAGCTTTCCTTGTAGCCGGCCAGTACCGCTGGGCCTTTGACCTGGGGTCCAGCCATCACCGGTTGCTGAGTCTGCTGGGCCAGTTCGGCACCGGCGATTTCGTCCTGGTTGTACAGGCGAACACCTGCCAATACAGCAACGGTCACCGAGGCAGCGACTGCCAGGCGACCCAGGCTACGCCATGGACCACGAGCAGCTTTTGCCGGAACGGCTTCATCAGCCAGCGCGGCAGAAACGGCCGCAGCAATATCCAGACGAGGGATTAGAAGATCCTTGTGCATCACCGCCCGAGCGACTTGGTAACGAGACCAGGTATCACGGGTTTCGGCATCATCAAATGCGTTGAGCACTCGACGAAGTTCCAGTTCATCCGCTTCGTTATCCATCACTGCGGACAGCGATTCCTGCAGGGCATCACGACTCATGGCGGTTCCTCTCTTGGCTGTCGCCGCTGTCTTTAGTTTTCCTGCAACAACGGTTGCAAGGCTTTATCGATGGCTTCCCGGGCCCGGAAAATCCGTGACCTTACAGTCCCCACCGGACACTGCATGACGCTCGCAATGTCTTCGTAACTCAGACCATCGAATTCACGTAAAGTTAACGCCGTACGCAAATCTTCTGGCAGTTGCTGAATAGTGCGATGAACGGTGCCTTCGATCTCGTCGCGCAGCAATGCACGCTCCGGCGACTCGAGATCCTTGAGGCCGTGATCACCATCATAAAATTCCGCATCTTCTGAACTGACATCACTATCCGGTGGGCGGCGTCCGCGAGACACCAGATAGTTTTTCGCCGTGTTGATGGCGATTCGGTATAGCCACGTGTAAAACGCACTATCACCGCGAAAGTTACCAAGTGCACGGTAAGCCTTGATAAAGGCTTCCTGTGCAACGTCCTGCGCTTCATGGGTGTCGTGCACAAACCGCACGATCAACCCGAGAATTTTGTGCTGGTATTTCAGCACTAGCAGATCAAAAGCTCGCTTGTCGCCGCGTTGAACGCGCTCGACCAGCTGCTGATCCTCTTCCTGGGTTAGCATGAACACTCCTCGTTGTACTTGAAGGAGGCTTGCATAACTAAACGATCAGGCTTGCAAACATAGACTCGGTCTTTTCGCAAAAGTTCTCCCCCTTCAAGCAAGTTTCCGGCACGCACTGATTTGGCACACACGAAAAACGCAGCACGGGCATGGCCGACTGCGCGAATAATCTTGTCGCCGGTTTTCTGACGCGTCCAATGCTCCCGACGGGCCAATAAACTCAACGTTTTCCCAGCTTTCGGGCAACCTGCTATTGAGTCGGGGCTTATGCAAAAAGTTCCCACCTCAATAACCTGGCGATTTTACCCTAGCCGTGCACCGTAATCTCACATTGCCACGAATGCCCGGCTATTGTGCCGCTCCACCCCTCTATATACTAGTAGCCCGTGTGACCCTTTGATTCGCCGATCCAGGCGTCCTGTTTGCGCCACCTCTTCGGATCGCTTTTTGCGGAATCCTTCCAATGAGCCAACAGTTTCAACACGATGTCCTGGTGATCGGCAGCGGCGCGGCCGGTTTGAGCCTTGCGCTGACCCTCCCCAGCCACCTGCGCATTGCGGTATTGAGCAAAGGCGACCTGGCCAACGGCTCGACATTCTGGGCCCAGGGCGGTGTCGCCGCCGTGCTTGACGACACCGACACGGTGCAATCCCACGTCGAGGACACCCTCAATGCCGGCGGTGGCCTGTGCAATGAAGAGGCGGTGCGCTTCACCGTCGAGCACAGCCGTGAAGCCATCCAATGGCTGATCGACCAGGGCGTGCCGTTTACTCGTGACGAACACGCCGGCAGCGACGACGGCGGTTTTGAGTTCCATCTGACTCGCGAAGGCGGTCACAGCCACCGCCGTATCATCCATGCTGCCGATGCGACCGGCGCTGCGATCTTCAAAACCCTGCTCGAACAAGCCCGACAACGCCCCAATATCGAATTACTGGAACAACGCGTCGCGGTCGACCTGATCACCGAAAAACGCCTGGGCCTGGATGGCGAACGCTGCCTCGGCGCCTACGTGCTCAACCGCGTCAGCGGCGAAGTCGATACGTACGGCGCGCGCTTCACCATTCTTGCCTCTGGCGGCGCGGCCAAGGTCTACCTCTATACCAGCAACCCCGACGGTGCCTGTGGCGACGGCATTGCCATGGCCTGGCGTTCGGGCTGCCGGGTGGCGAACCTGGAATTCAACCAGTTCCACCCCACTTGCCTGTATCACCCGCAAGCCAAGAGTTTCCTGATTACCGAAGCCCTGCGCGGCGAAGGCGCCCACCTGAAACTGCCCAACGGCGAGCGCTTCATGCAGCGCTTCGACCCACGCGCCGAATTGGCCCCGCGCGATATCGTCGCCCGCGCCATTGACCATGAAATGAAGCGCCTGGGCATCGACTGCGTCTACCTGGACATCAGCCACAAGCCCGAAGCCTTCATCAAGACTCACTTCCCCACCGTCTATGAGCGTTGCCTGGCGTTCAACATCGACATCACCCAAGGCCCGATCCCCGTAGTGCCGGCCGCGCACTATACCTGTGGTGGCGTGATGGTCGACCAGCACGGTCGCACTGACGTCCCAGGCCTGTATGCAATTGGCGAAACCAGCTTCACCGGCTTGCACGGCGCCAACCGCATGGCCAGCAACTCGCTGCTGGAGTGTTTCGTGTATGCGCGCTCGGCGGCGGCAGACATCCTTGAACAACTGCCGCGTATACCGGTGCCGGCCGCCCTGCCCCGCTGGGACGCCAGCCAGGTCACCGACTCGGATGAAGACGTGATCATCGCCCACAACTGGGACGAGCTGCGCCGCTTCATGTGGGACTACGTGGGGATCGTACGCACCAACAAGCGCCTGCAACGCGCGCAGCATCGGGTGCGGTTGCTGCTGGATGAAATCGACGAGTTCTATAGCAACTACAAGGTCAGCCGCGACCTGATCGAACTGCGCAACCTGGCCCAGGTGGCGGAGTTGATGATCCGCTCGGCCATGGAGCGCAAGGAAAGCCGCGGCCTGCATTACACCCTCGACTACCCACAGATGCTGCCCGAAGCCCGCGACACTATCCTGGTGCCAGCCACCTACGGCGGCTGAACTTCAGGCGTACCCGCAGGCGCCGATGCACATCGGCGACCTGCGAATCCCTGGGCACACACACAGAACGTATCCGCCATTCGCCCGGCACCCGGTAACGCAAAACGACGATCAATGGCAAGGCGAGGCTGTCGGGACGTAATTGCACGCTGTGCCAGCCCCGCTGCGCATTGAGCAACTGCCAGCCGTCGGCGTCGCGGCGCAGGCCACGAATCGACGAACGGTGAGTCAGCAGGACAGCGCGCGGCAAAACCCAGGCCGCGTGCGCCAGACACACCAGCAGGCCAAGGCTTGAATAGGACAGATCAAGAAACAAAAGCGCACCCAGCGCGAACAGCTGGGCAAGGAGATACGCCGCCAGCAACAGCCGTGAGGCCTGCCAGCGGCATTCAAAGGTATTACTTGGGCTGGACACGGTCCAGGATCATCCGAACCATGCGCTGCAGCTCTGGATCTTCGGATTCGGCGCGCTCCATGAACCAGCCGAACATGTCCTGGTCTTCACAAGTCAGCAGCCTGACGTAGAGGTCGCGATCCACCTGATTGAGCGTTGCATAGACCTCTTTGGTGAACGGCACCAGCAACACATCCAACTCCAGCATGCCACGACGGCTGTGCCAGTAGAGACGATTGATTTCTACATCTTCGACCATGGAGCGCTCCTCAAATAGGCGGCAAGTATACAGGCCCGACGGCACCGGAACAGTCGGCTTTGGTCGCCCCATACGGAAACTATCCATTTGCCGGGCGCCCCTCTATGATGCACCCATGACTTTTTGACCTGCGATGACCCATGGCTGACTCTGCTTTCTTCTGCCCCCTGTCCCACGAAGGCGTTCTCGCCGTCCGCGGCTCTGATGCCGCCAAATTCCTTCAGGGCCAACTGACCTGCAACCTCAATTACCTGAGCGATACCCAGGCCAGCCTCGGCGCGCGCTGCACGCAAAAAGGGCGCATGCAGTCGAGCTTCCGCATCCTGCTGCAAGGTGACGGCGTGTTGCTGGCCATGGCCACCGATCTGCTGGAACCGCAACTGGCCGACCTGAAGAAGTACGCCGTGTTCTCCAAATCCAAGCTCACCGACGAAAGCGCCGCCTGGGTGCGCTTCGGCCTGGTGAATGCGGACACGGCCCTGGCCAGCCTTGGCCTTGAACTGCCCGCCGACACCGACAGCGTCGCCCGCAACGATACGTTGATCGCCATCCGTATCTCCCCAGATCGCGCTGAACTCTGGGTGCCAGCCGAGCAAGGCGACGCCGTACGCGGTCAATTGGCTGCAACCCTTGAACAAGCCAGTCTGAATGAGTGGCTGCTGGGGCAAATCCGCGCCGGCATCGGCCAGGTCATGCCGCAAACCCGCGAGCTGTTTATCCCGCAGATGCTCAACCTGCAGGCCGTCGGTGGCGTCAGCTTCAAGAAAGGCTGCTACACCGGCCAGGAAATCGTTGCGCGCATGCAGTACTTGGGCAAACTCAAGCGTCGCCTGTACCGTTTGAGCCTCGATGCGCCTGAACTGCCCGAGCCAGGCACCCCGCTGTTTTCCCCCAGCCACAACAGTGCAATCGGCGAAGTGGTGCTTGCCGCAAAAGCCGGCGAGAGCATTGAACTTCTGGCCGTGTTGCAAGCCGAAGCTGCCGATAGTGGCGACGTGCACGTAGGCACCCTGGAAGGCCCCGGTTTGCAACTGCTCGACCTGCCTTACACGCTCGACCGTGATCGAGAGATCCAACGCTAGTCGCCGTACCTTTTTGCAACACCCTAGAGAGCATGAATGAACAAGCTGGCGGAAAAAGTCCAACAGGCTTTAGTAACGGCCATCGACAACGATGACCTGGTTCTGCCGACATTGCCGGAAGTGGCCCTGAATATTCGTCAGGCCGCTGAAGACCCGGAGATCAGCATCAGCCACTTGAGCAAAGTGATCGGTCGCGATACTGCGCTGTCGGCACGCCTGATCAAAGTGGTCAACAGCCCGTTGTTGCGCGCCACCCAGGAAGTCACCGACCTGCACACCGCCATCACCCGGCTGGGCACCAACTACAGCAGCAACCTGGCGATCGGCCTGGTGATGGAGCAAATCTTCCACGCCCGCTCCGATGTGGTCGAACAGAAGATGCGTGATGTATGGCGCCGCAGCCTGGAAGTGGCGGGGGTGAGTTACGCGCTGTGCCGCAGCCACAGCCAGCTCAAGCCGGACCAGGCGGCTCTCGGCGGCCTTGTGCACCAGATCGGTGTGCTGCCAATCCTGACGTACGCCGAGGACCACTATGAGTTGCTCGCGGACCCGGTGAGTCTCAACCACGTCATCGAAAGCATCCACCCGCAACTGGGCGACAAACTGCTGAGCGGTTGGGATTTCCCGGAAATGCTCGCCAAACTGCCCGGCCAATACCTCAACCTGGAACGCGACTCGGCCAGCCTCGACTACATCGATCTGGTGCAGGTTGCCGTGCTGTATTGCCATCGCGGCACTCATCACCCCTTGGCCAGCGTACCGGTCTCGGCGCTGCCGGCGATTAAGAAGCTGCGGGTCGATCCTTACAGCGACGCCTTGCGCGCCGAGTTGGATGAAGCCCGTTCGATGTTCTACTGATCAACCCGCAATAAAGCTTACCCGCACTTTCAGTCCGGCCTGCTCGCCATCGTGCAGGCTGATCTGCGCCAGGTGCGCCCGGCAGATCTCTCCCACAATTGCCAGCCCCAGGCCAGAACCCATGCCCTGCTGACTGCGACGGTAGAAACGCTCGAACACGCGGTCCCGTTCATCGAGCGGGATGCCTGGGCCATCGTCTTCCACTTCCAGCACCGCCGGCGCTGTCACGCGCAGGATCACATTGCCGCCCGGTGGTGTGTGAGCCAGGGCGTTGTCCACCAGGTTGCTCAGCAACTCATTCAACAGGGTCGGCTCACCGCGCAACCACACCGGTTCGTCGGCCTCCAACGCCAGCGCCACGCCGCGTGCGTGGGCCAACGGCGCCATGGCCATGCCCAACTCGCGCGCCAACTGGCTGAGGTCAAGTAACTGTGCGCCGCCCTCGGCAATGGCGCGGGCACCGTTTTCGATACGTGCCAGAGACAGCAATTGATTGGCCAGATGGGTCAGGCGGTCAGTGCCCTGGGCTGCGGTTTCCAGGGTACTGCGCCAGGTGGCCGGATCCTCGGCGCGCAAGCCTAGCTCCAGCCGGGCCTTGAGCGCGGCCAGTGGCGTGCGTAATTCATGGGCTGCATCGGCGATGAACTGCGCCTGCCGTTCGAACTGTCCGCGCAGGCGTTCGGTAAAGTGGTTGAGCGAGCGCACCAGCGGCCCGAACTCATGCTGCACTTCCACCAAGGGCAATGGGCGCAAGTCGTCAGGCTGACGCTCTTCGACCGCCGTGCGCAGGCGCTCCAGTGGGCGCAACGCCGCGCTGACGGCAAACCACACCAACAACAACGCACCGATGGCGAGCATCCCCAGGCGCAGCAAGGTGTCTGCCATCAAGCTGCGGGCCATACTCACGCGCGCCTCATCAGTTTCAGCGACACGGATTTCTGCCATGCCGTTCATGTTCGGTTCGGAGACCGCCTTGAGCAGACTCACCACGCGCACCTGCTGGCCCTGATACATGGCGTCATAGAAGCGTGCCAGCGCCGGATAGTCATCGGTACGCGGCGTGCCAGGCGGCGGACCGGGGAGGTTTTCATAGCCGGAAATCAGCTTCTGGTCGATGTCATTGACCTGATAATAGATACGCCCGGCGCTGTCGTAGGCAAAGGTGTCCAGCGCCACATAGGGAACATTAGCGCTTAGAGTGCCGTCCACCTGGGTCAATCCGGCGGCGATGGTGCGCGCCGAGGCCAACAGCGTGCGGTCATAGGCAGTGTCAGCGGCTTCACGACCATTCCAGTACGCGCTCATGCCACTAGCGAGCATCAACAGCACCAGCAACAACGCCAGGTTCCACAGCAGGCGCCAACGCAGGCTGCTGGGCTTATGCATCGCGGGCTTCCAGCAAGTAGCCGAGGCCGCGGAAGGTCACGATGGCGATGGGCTGGCCGTCGAGTTTCTTGCGCAGGCGATGCACGTAGATTTCGATGGCGTCGGGGCTGGCTTCTTCGTCCAGGCCGAACACCTGGGAAGCCAGTTGCTCCTTGCTCATCACCCGGCCTGGCCGCGCAATCAGCGCCTCAAGCACCGCTTGTTCACGGGAGGTGAGCGTCATCAGCTCGCCGCCCACGGTGAAACGTCGGGTGTCGAGGTCATAGACCAACACGCCGCAGGCCTGCTGGCGCTCGCCGCCCAGCACGCTACGCCGCAACAACGCCTTGACCCGCGCCTCCAACTCCGTGAGTTCGAAAGGTTTGGCAAGGTAGTCGTCCGCCCCAAGATTAAGACCGTGCACGCGGTCTTTCACATCACTGCGCGCCGTCAGCATCAGCACTGGCAGATTTTTCCCACGGGCGCGCAGGCGTGCAAGCACCTCGAAACCGTCCATGCGCGGCAGTCCCACATCAAGGATCGCCGCCGCGTATTCCTCGCTGCTCAGGGCCAGGTCTGCCGCCACGCCGTCGTGCAGCACGTCGACGGTGAGACCCGTGCTCTTGAGCGCTTGCGCGACACTTTCGGCAAGTTGCAGATGGTCTTCAACCAGCAGGACACGCATGGATTTCTACCTCGTTCAGGGGTGGTCGGCGCCACGCTTTGGCGGGCAGTTTACAGGCGCCGCCTGGCCTGTGAAGCCCGAAAACATTGAAAGGCCGCTGAAAGGTTAGTGAAAGCTTCGCCCTTTAGCATCCAGCCACGGTGGTCTATGCCCGCCGAGCGACCTCAGCGTCGCGCCCGAAAAACGCCTCGAAGCGTTTTCGCCAAAATAAGAACAATAACGGAGTACACAACGATGCTGTCGACACAGCCCCAGGCCCCCTCGCCTGTTCGTTTTTCTCGCCTGACCCAGACCGCCCTCGCCAGTGCTGCTACCCTTGCCGGCTTTTCGCCGCTTAGCCAGGCTGCCTTCTTCGAAGACAGTAGCGCGACCCTGGAAACCCGCAACATGTACTTCAACCGCGACTTTCGCGATGGCACCAGCGCCCAGCAATCCAAGCGCGACGAATGGGCCCAGGGCTTCATGCTCAACCTGCAATCGGGCTACACCGACGGCACCGTCGGTTTTGGCGTGGATGCGCTGGGCATGCTCGGGGTCAAGCTCGACTCCAGCCCCGACCGCACCGGCACCGGCCTGCTGCCCACGCATGACGATGGCCGCGCCGCCGACGAGTACTCCAAGCTGGGCCTGACCGGCAAAGTGAAGATCTCGGCCACCGAGCTGAAGATCGGCTCGCTGATCCCCGAACTGCCGATCCTCAAGCCCAACGACGGCCGCATCCTGCCGCAGACTTTCAATGGTGGCCTGATCACCTCCAAGGAATTCAAGAACCTGGTGTTCACCGGCGGCCGCCTGGACAAAGCCAAAGACCGCGACGACAGCAACTACGAAGACATCGCGCTCAACAACAAGAACAGCCGCTTCGTCAGCGGCGCCACCGGCAAGCACTTCAACTTTGGCGGCGCCGACTACAAGTTCGCCGACAAGATCACCGGCAGCTACCACTTCGCCCAACTCGATGACGTGTACCGCCAGCACTTCCTCGGCCTGGTGGCTGCGCGCCCGATGGGCCCCGGCACCTTCGGCACCGACCTGCGCCTGGCCATCAGTGATGACACTGGCAGCGCGCGCGGCGGCAAAATCGACAACAAATCCCTCAACGGTCTGTTCAGCTATGCCCTCAATGGCCATAAGCTCAGCGCCGGCTACCAGCACATGTCCGGCGACAGCGCCTTCCCGTATGTGGATGGCAGCGACCCGTACCTGGTCAACTTCGTGCAGATCAACGACTTTGCCGGCGCCGAAGAACGCTCCTGGCAGGCGCGCTACGACTACGACTTCGCCAAACTGGGCATCCCCGGTTTGAGCTTCATGAGCCGTTATCTCTCGGGTGACAACATCAAGCTCAAGAACGGCGAGACCGGCAGGGAGTGGGAGCGCAACAGCGAGATCAAGTACGTAGTGCAGACCGGCACATTCAAGGATGTAGCCGTGCGTCTGCGTAATGCCACGTATCGTTCCAACTACTCAGCCCGTGATGCGGATGAAATGCGCTTGCTGGTCAGCTATAGCGTCGCACTTTGGTAGTACCCCCTCATAACAACAAAGATGGAGATAACCATGACCCCTTCACTGCGTAAATTGGCCCTCGCTGCCGGCTGCATGCTGTTCGCCGGCCAACTGCTGGCTGCCGACGAACCCAAGCGCCCGGAATGCATCGCCCCGGCCTCGCCGGGCGGTGGTTTTGACCTGACGTGCAAACTGGCGCAAAGCGCGCTGGTCAACGAGAAGCTGCTGAGCAAGCCGATGCGCGTGACCTACATGCCAGGCGGCGTGGGCGCAGTGGCCTACAACGCCGTGGTCGCCCAGCGTCCAGCCGATGCCGGCACCTTGGTGGCCTGGTCCAGCGGTTCGCTGCTGAACCTGGCCCAGGGCAAGTTCGGTCGCTTCGATGAAAGCGCCGTGCGTTGGTTGGCAGCGGTCGGCACCAGCTACGGGGCCATCGCAGTGAAAGCCGACTCGCCCTACAAGACCTTGGACGATTTGGTCAAAGCTCTGAAAAAAGATCCGGGCAGCGTAGTGATCGGTTCCGGCGGCACCGTCGGCAGTCAGGACTGGATGCAAACCGCGCTGATCGCCAAGGCCGCCGGGATCAACCCGCGCGAACTGCGTTACGTGGCCCTCGAAGGCGGCGGCGAAATCGCCACCGCCCTGCTCGGCGGTCACATCCAGGTAGGCAGTACCGACATCTCCGACTCCATGCCGCACATCCTGAGCGGTGACATGCGCCTGCTGGCCGTGTTCTCCGAGCAGCGCCTGGACGAGCCGGAAATGAAGAATATTCCGACCGCCAAAGAGCAAGGCTACGACATCGTCTGGCCGGTGGTGCGTGGTTTCTACCTCGGGCCAAAAGTCAGCGATGCCGACTACGCCTGGTGGAAAGACGCGTTCGACAAACTGCTGGCCTCGGAAGAGTTCGCCAAACTGCGTGACCAGCGCGAGCTGTTCCCGTTCGCCATGACCGGCCCGGAGCTGGACACCTACGTGAAGAAACAGGTGGCTGACTACAAAGTGCTGGCCAAAGAGTTCGGCCTGATCCAGTAATCGCCCCTCTTTTGCCCGGTCACGCCCGTTGAACACGCGGCGTGGCCCAGGAGTTCAACATGCTCTTACAACGCATTTTCGCCTCTGTGCTATTGCTGGCCTGTGCCGCCCTGGCACTGATGGCCTGGCCGTATCAGGCGTCGTTTTCCTACGAGCCGGTAGGACCTCGCGCCTACCCGCTGCTGATGCTCGGGCTGATGAGCCTGGCACTGATCTACATGCTGTTTCGCCCACAGCCGACCAAACACACTGAAGAAGAACCCGCGCTGGACCGCGAAACCCTGATCAAGATCGGCATCTGCGTCGGCCTGTTGATCGTGTTCGCCGGCACCTTCGAATCCCTGGGTTTCATCCTCAGCAGCATGCTGATCGGCATTCCGATGGCGCGCCTGTATGGCGGTCGCTGGTTGCCGAGTGTGGTGATCGTCAGCCTGATGGCGATTGGTCTTTACCTGCTGTTCGATAAAGCCATGGATGTGCCGCTGCCCCTCGGCCTGCTCGACGTTCTGGAGAACTGATATGGATACTTTCGGCTACTTGGGCCAGGGCTTCGGCGTTGCACTGTCCCCGTACAACCTGGTGACCGCACTGTGCGGCACCCTGATCGGCACCGTGGTCGGCCTGTTGCCGGGCCTGGGCCCGATCAACGGCGTGGCGCTGTTGATCCCCATCGCGTTCGCCCTGGGCCTGCCGCCGGAATCGGCGCTGATCCTGCTGGCAGCCGTGTACCTGGGCTGCGAATACGGCGGGCGTATCAGCTCGATCTTGTTGAACATCCCGGGCGAAGCCTCCACCGTGATGACCACCCTCGACGGCTACCCGATGGCCCGCAAAGGCCTGGCCGGTGTGGCGCTGTCGTTGTCGGCGTGGAGTTCGTTCATCGGCGCGTTTATCGCCACCTGCGGCATGGTGCTGTTTGCGCCGTTGCTGGCCAAATGGGCGATTGCCTTCGGGCCGGCGGAGTATTTCGTCCTGATGGTGTTCGCGATTGTCTGTCTCGGCGGTATGGCCGGTGACAAACCCTTGAAGACCTTTGTTGCAGCGCTGATCGGCCTGTTCCTGTCGGCGGTCGGCATTGACGCCAACAGCGGCGTGTACCGGTTTACCGGCGACAACATCCACCTCACCGACGGTATCCAGTTTGTGGTGTTGGTGCTGGGCCTGTTCTCCATCAGTGAGATCCTGTTACTGCTGGAAAAAACCCACCGTGGCCAGGAAGCCGTGAAGGCCACGGGCCGCATGATGTTCAACCTCAAAGAAGCGGGCGCGGTCTTTGTCGTCAACATCCGCTGCGGTTTGCTGGGTTTCATCATGGGCGTATTGCCGGGTGCCGGCGCGACCTTGGCCTCGGCCGTTGCCTACATGACTGAAAAACGCCTGGCCGGTGCCAGCGGCAAGTTCGGCCAGGGCGACATGCGCGGCCTCGCTGCTCCAGAAACCGCCATCGGCGCATCCGCCTGCGGCGCCCTGGTGCCCATGCTGACCCTCGGCGTACCCGGTTCGGGCACCACGGCGGTGATGATCGGCGCGCTGTCGCTGTACAACATCACCCCGGGTCCGCTGCTGTTCCAACAGCAACCGGACATCGTCTGGGGTCTGATCGCCTCGTTGTTTATCGCCAACATCATGCTGGTGATCCTCAACATCCCGATGATCCGCATCTTCACCCGTATCCTCGCCGTGCCGAACTGGGCGCTGGTGCCGGTGATTGCCATCATCACGGCGATTGGTGTTTACGCGGTTCACGCCACCACCTTCGACCTGTTCCTGATGGTCGGTATCGGCATCTTCGGCTACATCTTGCGCAAGCTCGACTTCCCGCTGTCGCCGGTGCTGCTGGGCTTTATCCTCGGCGGCTTGATGGAACAGAACCTGCGCCGTGCGCTGTCGATCTCCAACGGTGACCTGCAGATCCTCTGGTCGAGCCCGATCACCTTTGGTGTGTGGGTACTGACGGCGCTGATGCTGGCTTTCCCGTTGATCCGCATCTACCGCAAACGTGCCCTGCAGCGTCGTGCCGTGGCCGATGTCTGAGGTCACCTTTAAACATTGGTGGGGAACACCGCTGGTCGGCTTGGCCGGCGGTTACCTGGCCAGCCTCGTCGGCTGGCCTTTGCCATACATGGTCGGCTCGTTGCTGGCGATCATCCTGGTGCGCTGCCTCACGCCGTGGCAGTTGGCGGAGATTCCCGGCGGGCGCAAATGCGGCCAATGGGTGGTGGGGATCGGCATCGGCCTGCACTTTACGCCCGTGGTGATCGAGCAGGTGATGAGCCACTTCGGGCTGATCTTCTTCGGCGCGCTGGTCACCAGTTTGTCGAGCGTGGTCGGCGTGTGGCTGATGCGGCGCAGCGGTGAAGACCGCGCCACCGCGTTTTTCTCGAGCATGCCGGGCGGTTCCGGCGAGATGGTCAACCTTGGCGCCCGTAATGGCGCGGTGCTTAGCCGTGTCGCGGCGGGGCAGAGTCTACGAGTGCTGGTAGTGGTGCTGTGTGTGCCGGCGATCTTCAAATATCTGCTGGAAGGCGGCACGCCGCAGTTTCATCCGGCGCCGGTGAGTTGGCCTTGGCTGTTGGCGTTGTTTCCGATAGGCGCGCTAGTGGCCTGGGGTTGGCAGCGGTTGCGTCAGCCAAACCCATGGTTGTTCGGGCCGTTGCTGGTGAGTGCGACGGCCAGCGTCGTGTGGGATTTGCATATCGGCCTGCCCGATGGCGGCAGCCAGATTGGCCAATGGTTGATCGGCAGCGGCCTGGGCTGCCATTTCAACCGCCAGTTCTTTCGGCGTGCACCGTCGTTCATGGGCCGCACTTTGATCGGCACAGCCTTGACCATGGCGCTGGCCACATTGGCCGCGGTGGGGTTGAGCGCGCTGACTCATCTCGACCTGCGCTCGTTGACCTTGGGCATGATGCCCGGCGGGATTGCCGAGATGAGCCTCACGGCCGAGACCCTGCAACTGTCGGTGCCATTGGTGACGGCGATGCAAGTGATGCGCTTGTTGTTCGTGTTGTTTTTGGCGGAGCCGTTGTTCCGGCACTGGAACCGCCAGCCCTAGCTTCTGCACCAGAGGTGGCCCACCCCGGGCCACTACCGCCTGTCGGCACTGTCAGCTCTCACAGCTATACACCCCTCGGTCATTCTGGGCTCAATCCTGCTCAACTCAGCTGCTCTGCACGAGATGTTGACCATGACTCCAGCCCTGAACGCACTACCTCCCGTCTCGCAGTTATCGCCTTACATTCCCGGCATGACGACCCCGGTAGTGGGGTTCTCTGGAGGTGTATCTCAACAACTTCTGGAGGGCCACGGCAGCGCGGGCTTGATTTGCATCTTGCGCGCCTACGCGGGCCAGCTTGAAGGTGATTTCATCGAGTTGTTCTGCGGCAATCAGGTACCGGTCGATTTTCATACCGTGACCGAACAGGAGGCCCGCGAAGAAAAGCTGATTGTTCTCCGCGCAAATCGTCGAGGCCCCCACCGGCACTCTCGATGCAGACAGGCTGGCAGGACAAGACGCGACACTCCGGGTTGCCATTGCGGGTAAAGGCTGGGCCGCGGGCGATGGGCTAAGGCTGACGATTCGGGGTCGCACGCAGGAAGGCGTCGACATTGAACAGCGCTACGACGCCAGCATCACTTCGACCACAATCACTTTCGCCGACGTCCCATGGCCCAACGCAGACCTGCGTTTGCTGATCGGCGCATTGATCCAACTGAGCTATGAGCGAATTCGCGCGGGACAGGTCAACCTGCCTTCGGAAAACACCTTCGTACAGGTGGAGGGCACCCCGGACTACGCTGGCCTGCCGGCCCCCGAAGTAACCGCTGCCAGCGCAGGCGTGCTACATCCCTTGACGGATCCAGTGACCATCACGATAGCCGCCTACACCGGCCAACTGCCCAATGATCGAGTCGTGCTCGTGCTCAAAGGGACCTCCGCCAATGGCCACCGTTTTTATCAGGAACATGCGCTGCCGGCCGGCCAGGACACTATCATTTTCGACCTGCCCAACGGCGCAAATGGCGATATTCGTCAACTCGATGGCGGCAGCCTCATGCTCTACTACTACATCAACATGGCCGGGGCTCGCCCACCGTCTGCCAGCCTGACACTCGCCATCGGCGAACCCCAGGACGCCCTCCGCCGGCCGCAGGTCCAGCAAGCACCGGCACCCGGCTTCACTTTCGACCCTGAGGTATCCCGAGGCAATGCCAACGTGACGGTACCGGCGCACGCTTCGTTCACTGAAGGCGCCACAGTCACCTTGTATGTCGAAGGCAGCGCCATGGGCGGCAGTGCGCCACCCGACCGCTTTCCCATCACACTGCCGCGGGTCGGCCAGAATCTGTTGTTTGTCATCGCTAGAGTCTTCGTCGTGGCCAACCTCAACGGCTCGGCACGCATTTACTACCGGGTGGAAAAACCCGGCCAGCGTACCCGCTATTCGCAGGCACTGGTGATGAAAGTCGGCAGCGGGCTGCAACTGCCGGTGCCGCATATTCTTGAAAGCACCGTCACCGGTCCGGGCACCGCCAGTCTCAACCCGCTTCACGTGCTGAACCCTCCGATAGGCACCTTCCGGGTAAGCTACAGCCCGATGCTGGCCAGCGATGATATCCAGCCGCAGTTCATGGGCACATACGGCCCCGGAACGCCGCTTATCCATCCAAAACCAGGCGATCCGCAGCGGGGGCATGTCGACTTCAACGTCAGTAACCAGGTAGTTGCCGCCAACCTGGGCAGAAATGCTCGTTTGTCCTACACCGTCACCCGCGCCGGTGCCACGACCGCGTCCCAGGTGTTGACTTTGACCATTGACCCGTTGGCCGAGCAAGTGCTGGACGTGGTCAGCGTGCCCACGGAGTCGAACGGCATCATCAACGCCAATGCGACGCACAGCGTACTGATACTTGCCTGGCCGTTCATGCGCGTCGGACTTCCGGTGTGGATCAATATCAAGGCAGCGGCCAATCTGGTGTTGCGTGACGGTACGCCGCTGAGTGCCATAGAGTTCAGTACCAAGCGTATCGAAGTCGCTCTGCCCGCCGACTACCTGCGTTCGTTGCCCACCCAGAGCAACCTGAGCATTGAGGCGCGGGTTTCGCTGAACGGCAGCACACATAAGGAGTTCGCCGTTGCCTTTCGTACCGTCAACTACCGGATCACCAACACCGTCGGAATTTTTGCCAGGATCCCGGTGGGTAGTTCGCCAAACGCCCTTGTACTGAGCCCTGACGGCACACGACTCTACGTAGCCTGCGCCTTTGGCCGCCCCTCGATCTGGGTGATCGATACCTTGCGTAACCGCGTTATCAATAACTTCGACGTACCGGGTTCGCCCCTGCGGATTGCCATTCACCCAACGGCCCAGCGCCTGTACGTGACCGACAACAGCAGCGCCACCGACACACCGATTCGCATCTACAGCACCCAGGATCATTCACTGGTTGAAACGCTGACGGGGTTCACCACCGTCCGGGGCCTCGCCTTCAACAGCAGCGGCTCGCGCCTGTATGTGGCGGATGGTGGTGCATCACAGTTGGTAGTCATCGATACCAACAACCACCAACCCGTGGCCTCAATCGCCGTGCGTGACCCTTACGATGTCGTTATCAGCCCGGATAACACGCGCGCGCACGTCGCCACATTCTTTAACTGGTCCATCATCAACCTGCTGAACAACACCCTGATCAACAGCGTAGACACGCACTCACAACCAGTGACCATTGCCCATAACCCCCGTGGTTCGCAGGTGTACATCACCGGGCGAAACAACGGCCTCGTCACGACCGGTCATACGCTGACTCAGCGCATCGAAGAAACACTGACCGGTATGCAAGGCCCTTACGACATCGCCTTCGAACGCGTACGTGATCGTGCCTACGTGTCGCAGACAGACGGCGACCTGCTGAGCATTATCGATACACGTACCCGGCGGGTCATCGGCTCGTATGCAGGGTTTGACAAGCCGCGCGCGGTCGTCATAGACCCAGGCGGCTCCCACGGGTACGTGGCCAACATTGGCGATGACTCCGTTTCCCTGGTGGTGTTTTAGCTGACCGCAAACATGGGGCGTGACCGTTCGTCGGCGCTGTCAATTCTCACAGCTAGGCAGCCCCGTGCAGGAGATGTTGAATCGAGCGAGCCGACGCCTCGCGGCAGCCGTCCAATCAACTGTCTGAGCAGGATTACGATCATGACCACAACCTCCGATGACCAAGTGCCCACTCCCAGCAACGCTGTGTTGCCCTACGTTCCCCCAAGCGATGAGCACAGCACACGTAAGCCAGACAATCTCCGGCGTGAATGCTTCACGTTGCCTCAGCCTGACGACGCGTTATTGACCCCTCAATCGTTTCGCCAGACGCAGTTCGCCGACCTTCCTTTGTACTTACCGACGCAAAGCAACCCTGTCGTCGGTTTCCACGGGGGGCTTAACTCGGCGGCGCTGGAGGTGAGTGAAAAAGGTGTCGCCTGTATTCTGCTCAGCTATCTGGGCCAGACAGAAAACGACTTCATCGAGTTGATGCTCAACGACGTTCGGGTTGCATTTCACACGGTGACAGAAGAGGAAGCCCGTGACGGCGCGCAGATTGTCCTGTACGCACTCAGTCAGTATTTCATCAGGGAGGCGGGCAATAGGCTGCAGGCATTCGTAACGCCTGTCTCAGGCAACAAACAACAAACCCAGCTCTTCAATATCAAGGTTGATGACAATCACCCCGCTGGACTTGACCCGCAGCCCAGTACACCGGAAAACGAAAACCTAGCCAAACCCATATTACCC
Organism: Pseudomonas sp. NS1(2017); assembly: GCF_002269425.1. Taxonomy (NCBI): domain Bacteria; kingdom Pseudomonadati; phylum Pseudomonadota; class Gammaproteobacteria; order Pseudomonadales; family Pseudomonadaceae; genus Pseudomonas; species Pseudomonas sp. NS1(2017). Next base: position 2,991,161 of record NZ_CP022960.1, on the reverse strand, counting down.
CAAAAGGTCATAGATTTTGGCGTGGACAGCGAAACCGCGGGTAGAGGCGTACCGGTAATCATCGACAATTACCCGGTAAATCGCTCGTTGCCCAACGTTTACCACCGTAAGGTGCGTGATCGCATTCGCCTGAGTATCGGCGGGGTAATACTTGAACACAGCGTCACCGAATTTGAAGCATCGGGTAGTGCGTCCATTACTATTTGGGTCTACGCGGCCACCTGGGCTTTGGTGGGCAGCGGGGTTCATCTCTGTGAATACAACGTTATCGACGAGGTAGGCAACGCGTCCCGTGGGTTCTCACCTGCACAAGAATTGGAAGTGCGCCTTGACGATGGGGCAGAGCCGCTGTTGCGTGCAGCCTATATTGATGAGTCCGAACAGGATGCCGAGGGTAGGGATCAACTCAATGCTGATCATCTCAATGGCAATCCGGCGACGATTATTATTCCCGTACGAAATGAAGGTTATCTCGTCGACGATACGATTCGTGTGAGGGTCAACGGCGTAACCGGTGGGGGTATTGGGCTCATCAAGTTTTACGATTTCCCTGTCGTCTCAAATACCATCAATACCGCGAGGATCCTCTGGCCGTTCGCAGACATCCTGCCTCTGGTCAAAGGCCGCATTCATATCATCTATCAGCGCCTACGCACAGGCGTTCTACCGCGCAACTCCAATGGCACGACCGTCAACATCGTCGGCACTCCTGGAGAGTCAGACCTGCCAGCCCCCATTGTTGAGGACGCCATTGGCGGCACGCTGCCCGACCCCGACGTCGATCCGTTTTTAGTGCGCATCAAGTCCTACCCTGGCCAGCTTTTCAACGATTACGTCAAACTGGTACTGCAAGGCACCCGCGCCAACGGCAGCTCCTTCTACGCCGAATACAGCGATCAGGCAGGCACCGGCGATATTTTCTTTGACATACGCAACGGACCCAACGGGCCCATCGCCCCATTGGCGGGCGGCTTCCTTGACATCCACTACGAAGTCAACGATCGGCCACCGTCAATCAAGCTGACGCTTAATATCGGCGCGCCCCAAGCCTCATTGCCTGCACCGACAACCCGGCAGGCTGTGCCGCCGAGCCACATCTTCGACCCCCTAATCAGCAAGGCCAATCTGAATGTCATCGTTCGCCAACATGCCAGCTTTGTACGGAATGCCATTGTTACCCTGCATTTTGAAGGTAGTAAACCGAGCGGTAGCAATCCGCCGATTCGTTTTACGATCGATTCAAACTGGGTTGGGAAAGACCTGGCCTTCACAATTGCCCGAAATATCCTCCTGAATAACCTGAACGGCTCGGCAAAACTCTACTACACCGTCGATGTACCTGGGCAACCAGGCCAACTCATCTCCCATGACCTGGTAATTACCATAGGCAGCGCACTGGATTTGGCAGAACCGCACGTATTGGAGGCTACCCTGATCAAGCCGCCCTCCCTCGCCGAGATCGACCCTATAAATGTACTGCCGCCGCGCCCCGAAGTTGTCACTATTCGCGTGACCTACGCCATGCTCGCCAGCGATAACGTCAAGGTGCGCATCATCGGCGAAGACGGCAGTGAGCATCAGGATATCGCCATGAAGCCCGGCATACCTGATGCAGGGGAGAGCTACATCACTTTCACCACACCCAACAGATTTGTAGGGGTGTTCCTGGGGCGCACGTGCCGGGTATTTTTCGAGGTGGTTCGCGACGGCGCCACTACCCCCTCCAGGGAGTTGACGCTGGAGGTCAAGAAGCTGCCGCAGCAGTTGCTGGATGTGGTCAGTATTCCTGAAGCGGAAGCGACTGGGGTGATCGATGCTAATTCGACCAATAGTGTGGAAATTGACGCCTGGTCGTTTTTCCGTCTAGGCCAGAGGGTCTGGATTTCTCTGCATGGCGATGTGGACCTTCAGCTACGCGCTGCTGGACCGGTGACGCTCGCCGAGTTCAATGCCGGTCGAACGCTGGATCAGATTCCGCAAGAGTATCTGCGTCAACTCAACAATGGTGGCTCGCTGACAGTGAAAGCTAGCGTTTCGCTCGATGGTACGGGCGACGAGGCGACGATGGTGCATTTCACATGGATAACGTATGGGGTCAGGAAAGGGCAAGGAGAGATCATTCGTGAAATTACGGTTGGCAATGGCCCTGCCAAAGTTTTAATCAGTACTGACGGAACAACCGCTTATGTCGTAAATAGCCTTCAGCCCTCCGGTATCTCAATAGTCACCCTTGCGAATAGCACGGTCAGAACAATCAGTTACTACTACTCCCTCTTTGACATAGCATTACACCCTAAACTCCCGCTGCTCTACCTCGCAGGCAACACCACCTCTACCGGAAAAACACTGTACGTCTACAACACCAACAGCTTCACCTACACAGCCCCCTTTAATATCGGCGGTGTACTTCGCCCCATTTGCCTAAACTTCACAGGCACACAACTGTGTGTCGGCCCCGTGAGCACCACAACTACCGCCCCCACGATTTATAACTTCGACACCAGCAATTACTCTAGTCGTGTTTACTACTACGGCGGACAAGCTCAAACCCAAACGGAGGTCATCACAAACCCAAGGGACACCGCTTTATTCTTAACAGGTACGTTTACGCAACGTTTTACTCTGAGCAGCGGAGTTCGTACTCACAACCATAACAACGCTGCACTTGCTCAAGGACTGGCTCACAGTCGACTTAATGTAGGTCCCGAACGACTCTATGTCGCCAACTCCGGCGCGAACAGTGTTCTAATCTTCAACACTGAAAACAATGGGCTAACGCTCAGCAAAACCCTCACGGGAATTTCGGACCCCAGAGCCGTTGCTTTTCACCCCTCTCAAACTCGGGCCTATGTGACAGAGCTCGCCAATAACTGCGTGAGAGTAATTGATACGATCACTGAAGAATTCATCGGCAGTATTTATGGTTTCAACCAACCTCGAGGAATCACTTTCACACCTGACGAAAAATTTTTATTAGTCACTAACTACGGCGGCAACACATTATCGGTGGTGAGTATTTAAACCTATACTCGACAGCCCTTAAACCAACTTAAACCCTAAAAAATGCCCCGTCTCTTTCGAGACGGGGCATTTTTAATTACTCGCCAGATAAAACTACATATGGGCTATCCGTTTAGAAGTCATACCGCAACCCCACATTCACCCCATACGGCTGCTTGATATTCTTACCCACGCTGTGCTCCACATCCGCATGCAGCTTCAAATTCTGCGACACCGACATCGCCATACCCGCCCCAAACTTCAGGCGCGAACCCGACATATCATTGTTGAACGAATTGTCATTAACGAACACCTTGTTGCTCTGGTCGAACTCATGCGCCACGGCCGCCTTCAAGTACGGCTGCAATACTTCGCCGCTTTCCAGCTGGATATTACGCCCTACGGTGGTACCGATTTCACCGATCACCGAACTTGAACGATCGCCCTTGGCATCCAGGCCGTTGTCCAGCGTGTAGCTCTGAGCCTGGGTGATGGCAGCAGAGACTTGGCCGTAAGGCTCGACGAAGAAACCATCGTCCAGCGTGATATGGCGGCCCACTTCAGCCGACGCGGTTACCGCGTTTTGCGTGTAGTTACCTTTGGCTTTCTTGCCGTCGCTCATGGCGACATCGGACTCGTTGTGCAAGCGGTTGAACTTGAGCACGCCGTCGAAGTAGAAGCCGCTCTCGGCATCCAGCCAGGTGGCGTAACCACCCACGTAGTAGCTGTTGATGGTGGCGCTGCTGCCACGGTTGAGGTCCAGGTCCGAGGTGCTGTGACCGACCATCGCACCGATCAACCACTGGCCGTCGCCGCCGTCTATCGGGGCATCAGCACCGAGGGTGAAGCCGCGTTGCGACTGGTTGTAACCCAGGCCGGTCTTGTCATTGCCCACTTCATACTTGTTGCCATACGCACGCGTCCACAGCCCGGCCGACTGGCCTTCGCTGAAGCGCAACTCGCCCATACGGGTACGCAGAGTGGTCATTTCACCCAGCAATACGCTTGGCGCTGCGTTGAACAACGCCAGGACCGAGTTGGTGCTTGGGCTGATCACTTTGTTGCTTGGGTCGAGCAGCCAGTCCTGGCCCTCGTTGTCATTGATCAGGCTGTAGGAGTAGGTGCCCACATCCACGCGGTCGCCGACCAGGCTGAACTGGGCAACACCGTCTTCGGTGTGTACCACGTGCAGGCGGTCATCGCTCAACGGGTCGGCGCCGCTGCTGGCGATCAGCAGTTTATGGTCACCCGAAGACGTGCCGGTGACGTTGAGGAAATCGCCGGTCAAGGTGGAGAAGTCGGCACTCATCATGAAGGTGCCGTTACCCGACAGGTTTTCCACGTCCAGTTGGTAGAACACGCCCGGGTCACCGAACTTGACGTTACCGCCCGCCAGGGACAGGTCGCCCACGCGCTGATCGTCGACCATCACCCACATGGCGTCGCTGTTGATCGCCAGCTTGTCGACGTTCTCCAGGCGGCCGGTGAGGACCGAGCCATTGTTGAGCCCAACACTGGCCGAGCCGCCGGTGTTGATCACGTCGCCGTTCATGAACGCGCCGTCCAGGTTCAGGTCCAGGGCGCTGCCGGCGCCGACCTGGATGTTACCGGTCAGGGCGCTGTTGTTGACACGCATGTTGGCGTTGCCGCCGTTGATCAGCTCCAGCATGTTGCCGTTGCCGCCGATCAGCGTGGAACCGTTGTTCACATCGATTTCGGCAGTAATTGCCTGGTTCACCAGAATGGCCGGCCCCTCCACGCCTTCAACACGCGAACCTTCCAGTATCAACACCGGAGACTCGGTTACCGTGCGATGTTCGCGGGTCATCGTTACACCGCTGGTAGCGCCGGTGATAATGCTGCCTACCACGGTGGCCTTGCCGCCCATCAACTTCAGGCCTTCCTCGCTATCTCCGGTCAACGTCGAACCATTGAGTAACTGCAGGTGGCTGAACGCAGTGACCGTCGCACCATAGGTAGCGCCCTTGATATGACTGTTGCTCACCACGGCTTCGGAGCCAATGTCTTCTGACATGGAGCGACCCAAATCCATACCGCCCTTGAAGTGGCTGGTAATTTGCGAGTTGGCAATGTGGGCATTGCTCTGGTGCAGAAACACAGCCGAATCAGAGGTGGAGTAACCGTCGACGCGACCACCGTCCATATTCAAGCTAGACGCACCGGTCACGCGAATTTCACGCGTGACACCACCTGGCTTCACATTCAACACGCCGCCGCGTTGCACAACATAATTGTCGGTGTGTGAGCCAGGGATAACATCATAGAAGCCCGGGCCATTCTGCCCGTCGACGACTTTAACGGCCATGGCTTGCTCGCCCAACAATACCATTGGGGCGGCAACAATAAATCTGATCGCGGTGGATAAACGCGAATAACGCAAACGCGAAGTAATGGAGATAGGGCTCATGTTTTTGCGACTCTCAGAAAAAGTTCCAGTTCGAAATCGGGCCCATATCGAATAGGTTGCCGTTTTCAAGAGACGCAGAGACTAGAGATCGAAACAGAAAGGATATGTAGGAATTTCCTTATCTCTGACCTAAAAAAATCCCCTCGTGCGAGGGGATCTCTAAGTATCAGAATGAATGTATTTACTGGAACGTGTTTGTCCAAGCCTCAGACCAATGAACCCCGTCGCAGTGTAATGGGTGCACACGTCCCTGTTGCACCACTGCTGCGAACATCCCAAAGCACGGTCACCGTATCAGAGGTGCCACTCTCAGGCGGTGGCCCTTCGCGAACGATGCTCCAACTGATTTCCAGCCAGCCGCGTCGCCGTGTCGGATCGCCGTCAAAATAAGGCAAGACAAAATCGTAGGTAAAGCCGTTTGTCTTTTCAGCAAACCCGATCCCCTGTGGCAGACTGTTTACCTCACTGCCCGCCACTGGTGTCGGAGGTTTAACCGCACCGGAATAGAGATAGCGTACGGCGTGAATAATGACAGTGTCGCCGACTTCCAGCGAAGCTGGATCAAAAATTCTGACGGGCACTTTCAACCAAGGCCTTTGATCACAGGAAATAAAGGGAGGGCTGGTGGAAGGCGGCGGCGGAGTGAACAGATCAGTAAAGATAGGGTCGGCCAAGCCATCTAGCGAAAAGACGTTAACCGAAACGTTCTGTGGCCGGGATTGCTTGTAGTTGTTGGCGTTGCGTACCAGGTACCAACAGGGATTCTCACCGTTGCCGTATTCTTCTACTGCGTCCCGCTGAATAATCACATCCACAATGTAGTCATCAGGTTCCGTACCGTTGAGCGGGTACGTAGCGACGTGTCGCCCGCCCATCGTTCCGTAAAAGACCTCAATAAACTCGGTTGCCGGAAGCGTTGTACGCCCCGCGTAGATGGGAAACCTGACATGAATTTCACCGTCCAGATCGGTTGCAATCAACGCGTTATCAACCGCCGAATCCCCCCTTACCACAGGCAATACGAGTGTTGGGTCCACTGGCCCCGGCCCGACGATCTCCTCACCTGGCTCCACAAAGTCGACGTCGACTGGGGCCTCCGGAGAGGGGAAGGTATCCGTGCCACGACGAATTTCGTACTTGAAACGAGCAGTATATAACGTGCCACCCGCACGGAGTGTGGCGTAGCCAACAACAAACTCCAAAGGAAATACAGGGGTGACCCCAAGTTGAGTATTACCGAACTCAATACCGTTCGCGAATATGAACAACCTGTCGTTTGGGTTGAAGTCGACGATGGTAGGCACCGTCACCAACACTCCGCTTCGCGCTTCTTCCTTGTCGATCAGGGGTGCGGCATTGGGAATTACAGGCGCCAAAAGGACTGGCGGGTTGCTCGTCTTAACCGACAGCGTACGAGGAATCGACGCCTGTGTCGCGTTCCCGGCCCGGTCGAGGAATTGATAGGTGACTAAAAAATCACCTTCTCCAGCGGCCACAATCTGAGCGGTGGTAAAGGTGATCGTAATCGGCCCCGTCGTCGGGACCGTAACGGTCGTACCCGTATCATCTGTCTCACCGTAAAAGACAACGAGGATATCTCCGGGCTTTGAGTCCACGGGACGAGGCACGGTCAGCGTGACTCCGCCATTGGCCGCCAGGTATGCGGGTGTGACTCCGGAGGCCGGCAAGTCAATTGGCAGCAAAAGTGCCCCCGGCCGATTGTTGCCGTTGGGATCGATCGCGTCGACAGTGACCTCCTGCGGCAAGGAAAATTCGCCATTGGGCAAGCCGTCGAGCGTAACGGAGTAAGTAATCAATTTGCTCCCGTGGCTTCTAAGTCGATTGGACTTGAGAACGATGTCCACGTCACCCGTAATAGGGCCTTCGAACTCATCAAGAAAAACCTCGTTACTGTCAATCGCTATGCGAACCGTGTCGAATTCCCCGGGGAACTCTGCCGCATTCGGCCATAGCGGAAGCGTGATCGGCAACCCATTCCTCTGATACTCGGCTTTCACCACATTAGTTTGATCATCACCTACTACATCAGGCAGCGTATCGATATCAGCAGGTGCAGGCGGGGTAAGAGCAGTGGGCCATGTGTTAGGTTTGTTCACAGCCGCTTTAAGCGCCTTGGCGTCAGTGAAACGTTTTGGGTTTGCCATTTTTACAAACTCCCTAGTAGAAATAACCGTAAGCCACCCGTATTGGGGCTTGCGGAATTCGATAAGCTGGAACCGTCATTAATCAGCTCTACCTGCTACTGCTCGGCGACTGCACACTGATTTCATACGCAGTTAACACGTAAAAAAAAAATGTCGTAACTGTCAAAGTTGACAGGTTAATCAACCCAGAATCGCAGATAACTGAATCGACCTTGAGGCATCAGGCAACGGCCACCCGCTATTGGTCAGACTCATCTAAATGGCGTTTTTTTATTGCGAAATAAACTGAGGGGCTCATCTACGTTGAACACAATCGGGGAAGCATTGCGCCCCCCGATCGTTTACCACTGCCAAGCTTCGGTTAATCCCCAATACAGGGAGGGCTGTTGGGCTGGTTCAGCGATATAAACACCAGCCTGCGGTTTGAATCGCCCATACCGCCTCCACCGCTTTTGATAACCCGGTACCGCACAACCGCCGAGCCATGACGCGGATTGGTCTGGCCGTCAGCCGGTTTCACCAGCCCCGGCGCCAGGATATAAGGGTCAAACGGCACCCAGAAGTCATACCCATCCTCAGCCTCTTGTTGCGACAATGTATGGCGGAACGTTTCGATGGTTTCCGGGATGACCCCGCTGGGGTGGCCGTTGGTATTACGGTAACTCTCCCAGGACAACACCACCTCATCGCCCCCCGATAACCGGCTGACATCACCCGGAACTCGCACACGCGCACCTCGTTCCCAGGGTCGCAGATCGCAGTTAATAAAGCCCGCTCCGGGGCCCGGGCCATAGGTGACATCTGGAAACTCTGGGTCAAGCAACCCGATGATCGGTACGATATTGATCGTCACGTCGGTATCGGGTGAGCGCTGCCGGTTAACCCCGTTAAATGTCCAATAAAACGTGGGTACAGTGCCGCCTGGGGTCTGCTCGATCAGTGACCACTGGACGAAAAACTCAATTTCGTCACCAGCCCTGTCTTCGCGCCGCACGATATAGGTGTCGGCAAGCACAGGAGGACTGCCCCACATCAACTCCAGAACCTCGCTCTCGACGGGGCCGACATACAGCGGCACGATAACGCGGGCAGGTTGGTCGCGGTCATTGATAGTCAGCAGGTTATCGCCGTCCCGGCCCTTGACCGTGACCCTTTTCAGCAACAGGTTCACCGGGTCCGGATTCGTCGGACTCACCGGGCCTGCGACGGTCAGGTTAACACGCACAAACCTGGGGGCTGAGCGCCTGGGTGCGCCGGTCCCGCGCTGCCAAGTGTAGTCCGCCCGGATCGTGCCAGGAACAAACTCAAACCCACCAGAGGCAAGGGTCGGGTAGTCGATCTGCACAACGATCGGCCACACTTGACCTGAGCCAATGACAATCGAAGGCAAGCGGATACCGTCCCACAACGGCACCACGACGTCGCCTGGCGCAGCCCCCACTATCTCTAGGATAAGCATGTAGACCCCACCCGGAGGGCCCGGGTCCCGAGCATCCTCCAGGTCGATCAGGCCGTCGATCAATAACTGAGGAACTTCCACCGCTCTGAGAAGGCTCGGTGTGGGGGTAAGGTCTATCAGCAGGACTGAAGTACGTGAAGGCGGACCTTCATTTCCCGCCCTGTCATTCAGAAAATATCGGGCGTTGTATTCGCCATTGGGATGGCCCCGGAGCACGTCGCCTGTCAGGACCAGTTCAATAGGATCGCCATCCAGATGCGCCTGAGTGATCGAGGTATGAGCAACCCCTTCCGCAAGTACCCGGCGCTTGGACTTGAGTTTGCTCAAGGGTAGAAGCACCAAATCACAACTCACTTGATCCTCAAGGCGAATGTCCGGCCAGCGCCGAACCTCTGCGACGACCTGGTCACCATTGGCGGCCAGATACGCATCCGTCACCCCAAGAGAATCTATCTCTGGCGGAAAGATCAATGCATCCCCCCGATTGTTCTGGTTAGGAGCCGTCTTATCGATATTGATCAGAATCGGACTGGATGGGCCGGCAGTATCACCTGGCACCAACACAACCGTGTAACGCAACAGATGCAAGCCAGGCGCATTCAGTTTTATCTGCGGCACATGACCGGTCAAGGGCAGGTCCGAAGCATCGTAAGGGGCGGTAATGGACTGGCTATCGAATGGCGTCCGCTCATCGTCCCAATAGAAGTGGATCCAAGTGACCTCACCCGGATCCAAGCCATCTGAACCGCCCCATAAGGTCTGCACCTCTACCGGTAAGTCCGCCGCCTGAGCGGAGAGCGGTATGGTGTACGCTGTCTCATCATTCAGTAAAGGCAACGCAAAGGGCTGCGGTACCACGGGTTCAGCCGCCATTTTCGGAGTCGGAGGGTCACTCTTGTAATGATTCGTGTCCGACAGTGCGTTCTTTGGCATTTCCACTCTCCTCAACACTATGTTCAGTGACCGGCCACCGACTGCCTGCTGATAAACAGCAGAGCAAAAAGGCCGGGAGAACAGTTAAGGGGCAAAACGCACAGTCGGATACTGTCAGAAATAACAGGTAGGGCCAGCGCCAGCGCGTTGCACTGCCGTCACGACCAATGTAAGGCCCCAGTAAACCGGGGCTTTTATGCCATAAGGCGGGAGTCCAGCACTTCTGCCGCTCAGACAGGTGGCAAAACCCAATCAATCGGCGTCTCGCCATTTTGCTCAAGAAACTTGTTGGTCCGGCTGAAATGCCCGCACCCCAAAAACCCGCGGTACGCCGACAACGGCGACGGGTGCACCGAGGTCAATACCAGATGCTTGGTCGCATCGATCAGCTTCTGCTTGCCTTGGGCATGGGCGCCCCACAGCAAAAACACCAGATGCGGCTGGTGCTCGCTGACCACCTCGATAATGCGGTCGGTAAAGAACTGCCAGCCCTTGCCCGCATGGGCGTTGGCATTGGCGCGCTCGACGGTCATGGTGGTGTTGAGCATCAGCACGCCCTGGTCGGCCCAGCTTTGCAGGTAGCCGTGGTTGGGGATGTCGATGTTCAGGTCGCGCTTGAGCTCTTTGTAGATATTGACCAGCGACGGCGGCGCCGGCACGCCCGGTTGCACCGAGAAGCACAGGCCGTGGGCCTGGCCGGGGCCGTGGTACGGGTCCTGGCCGAGGATCACGACTTTCACCTTGTCCAGCGGTGTGGAATTGAGCGCGTTGAAAATCAGCGGGCCCGGCGGGTAGATCTCTTTGCCGGCGGCATGTTCCTGGCGCAGGAACTCGCGCAGCTGGGCCATGTACGGCTGCTCGAACTGATCCCGCAGGGCGTGCTTCCAGCTGGGTTCGAGTTTGATACGGTCGTCTTCGGTCATGGTTGAATAGTCTTGTAAAAAAGAATGAGGCGAACCCTAGGAAAGCCGACCCCGCTTGTCAATTGATCTGACACACCAACGGCGCTTTCCTACGAAGCGATCATACTCATCCTTCACCTTCTCGATTGAGGTCACGATGAACCTGCACTTCGAAGAGCTGACCGGCAGCGACGGTGCCCGCATTGGCGTCGCCAGCCTCGACGCTGAAAAATCCCTCAATGCCCTGTCCCTGCCGATGATCCTGGCCCTGGGCGAACGCCTTGACGCCTGGGCCAAGGATCCGAACATCCACTGTGTACTGCTGCGCGGCAACGGCCCCAAGGCGTTTTGCGCCGGGGGCGAAGTGCGCAGCCTGGCGCAGGCCTGTCGGGAACAACCTGGCGTGGTGCCGGCCCTGGCGGCGCAATTTTTCGCGGCGGAATACCGTTTGGATTATCGCCTGCACACTTACCCAAAACCGGTGATTTGCTGGGGCCACGGCTATGTGCTGGGGGGCGGCATGGGCCTGTTGCAAAGTGCCGCAGTGCGCATCGTCACGCCGAGCAGCCGGTTGGCCATGCCGGAGATCAGCATCGGCCTGTACCCGGACGTCGGCGCCAGTTGGTTTCTGTCACGCCTGCCGGGCAAGCTGGGGTTGTTCCTCGGCCTTACCGGCGCGCATATCAATGGCCGCGACGCTCTGGACCTGGGCCTGGCCGACCGCTTCCTGCGCGATGATCAACAAGACGAGTTGCTTGATGGTTTGCTGCAATTGAACTGGCAGGAACAGACCGCCATGCAACTCAACAGCCTGCTCAAGGCGCTGGCCCAGGAAGCTGTCGACCAGCAACCCGAAGCGCAGTGGCTGCCGCGACGGGCCCAGATCGACGAATGGCTGGACGTGGGCGATGTGCGGTGTGCCTGGCGTAATTTGAGCCCACTGCGTGAGCATGCCGATCCCCTGTTCAGCCGTGCCGGCAAAACGCTGAGCGAAGGCTGCCCGTTGACCGCTCATCTGGTGTGGGAACAAATCCAGCGTGCCCGGCACCTTTCCCTGGCGCAGGTGTTCCAGATGGAATACACGATGAGCCTCAACTGCTGCCGTCATCCGGAATTCAGTGAAGGGGTACGCGCGCGGTTGATCGATAAGGACCAGACGCCGCATTGGCATTGGCCGGATATCAATACGATTCCGGAGGCGGTGGTGCAGGCGCATTTCAACAAGGCGTGGGAAGGCCGCCATCCGTTGGCCGACCTGTCGGATTACTGACACCCATAAAAAAGCGGCGCTTCATGCGCCGCTTGTAATACAGGCCTGTCAACGGTGACCGCCGCGGCCACCTCCATGGTCGGAACCGCGTCCATGCCCACCATTGCCCCAACGTTCACCGCCCCAGCCCTGGTTTGGATACGGCCGGTAACCGGCACGCGGCCCATAATAGCGAGGTGCTGGCTGGTAATAACGTGGCGCCGAGTAGTAGCGCGGTTGTGGCGCGTAATAGCGCGGTGCAGGGTAGTAATCACGGCGGTATTGGTACGCCGTGCCGCCGCCGTAGTAGTACACCGGCGCCGGTGAGGTGTAGACCTCGGAACGGTAATAGCTCTGGCCGCCATCGTAATAGGGCACGCAAGCGGAAAGGGTCAGACCGAGTAAAGCGCTGAGCAGCAGTCGTCGATACATGGCGGCCTCCTGGACCGCGGAAGAGCGCCTCCAGCGACGCTGGAGGGCGGCATTCGGCTTTCACCGAATGACGAAATATCTGACATCAAAAACTGAATCTGGTGCGTTTTGGACATAGGCTGAAACATCTGTTTCCGACGATCTGGTATCGTGCGAGGACTTCCGCGATGTTGCCTGAACCCACCATGACCACGCCCACTCACTGCCCCGCCTGCGGCGCGCGCAACGACTGCACCCTGGCCGACCCGCGCACAGCCGACCAAGCCTGTTGGTGCTACGGCGTGACCATCGACCCGGCAGTGCTCGAAGCCCTCCCGATGGCGCTGCGCAACAAGGCCTGCCTGTGTCCGCGCTGTGCCCAGGTGGATGAGCAGTTACGCGAGGCTGAGCCGAAGTAATGCGGGTTGATCGCTTCCTCAGTAACCTGCCGCGTTTCAATCGCCAGCAAGTTCGCCTGCTGCTGGTTGAACGGCGTGTGTCGGTTGATGGCGTTGCCGTCAGCGATCCTCATCATGAGGTTCGCGAGTTCAGCCGTGTGTGCGTTGACGATGAAGTGCTGCAGGCCGGCAAACCAGCGCGCTACTTCATGCTGCACAAGCCCCAGGGTTGCGTGAGTGCCACCGCAGACCCGCAGCACCCAACCGTGCTGGATTTACTTGATGAGCCGGACAAAGGTGAGCTGCACATTGCCGGTCGTCTGGATTTCAACACCACCGGTCTGATGCTGATCACCAACGATGGCCAATGGTCGCGGCGGCTGACGCAGCCACAGACCAAACTGCCTAAGGTCTACCTCGTGGAAACCGAGCAGGCTATCGGCCCTGAGTATGCAAGTACCTTTGCCGAGGGTCTGTACTTCGCATTCGAAGACCTCACCACCCAACCCGCCGAGTTGGAATTGCTAGGGCCGACCACCGCACGGCTGAGCATTGTCGAAGGCCGCTACCACCAAGTGAAACGCATGTTCGGGCACTTTGATAACAAGGTGATCAGCCTGCACCGCGAGCGGATGGGCCCTTTGGTGCTGGATGTGGCTCTTGCGCCGGGCCAGTATCGGGCGCTGACTGACGACGAAATCCGACAGGTCTGACGACCGTTCAGCCGGTGATGGCAAAAAACCGCCCTGTCGCCTTGCGGGGTCGCACCTCTGCTGCTTGAATCAGGATCACCAGTTTAAATATGACTGGCGAGTCGCCTATAACCTCCAAGAAACAACTTGCCCCGCCCGCGTTTGATCTACGGGCCTCTCAGGCAAACAGCCCGCCATAACAACAGCCGTCGGCCAGCCGTCATCGGACCGACATGGGCCCTCCTTTTCCAGGCGTATGCCTACCTGTCACAAAGCTCGTGCAGAGTGATCTGCGCGCCCTACCCGCTTGCCAGGAGTCTTACGACATGAGGCCAGAAATCGCTGTGTTGGATATACAGGGTCAGTATCGGGTTTACACGGAGTTCTATCGCGCGGACGCTGCTGCAAAGACCATCATCCTGGTCAACGGCTCCATGGCCACCACGGCATCCTTCGCCCAAACCGTGAAAAGCCTGTACCCGCAATTCAATGTGGTTTTGTACGACCAACCCTACGCTGGCCGCTCCAAAATCCATAACCGCCATGAGCAAATGCTCACGAAAGAAGTCGAGGGCCAGCTCCTGCTGGAACTCATCGATCACTTTGCCGCCGAACACGTACTGTCCTTTTCCTGGGGCGGCGCCGCCACCCTGGTTGCCCTCGCCCATCGCCCTCGGCGGGTGGAAAAAGCAGTGATCAGTTCCTTCTCCCCGGTGATCAACGCCCCGATGCGCGACTACCTGGAGCGCGGCGTCGACTACCTCGGCAACCTCGACCGCGACCGCGTCGGCCACCTCGTCAACAGCACCATCGGCAAACACCTGCCGTCACTGTTCAAGCGCTTCAACTACAAGCACGTGAGCAGCCTGGCCGAGCATGAGTATGGGCAGATGCACTTTCACATCAGTCATGTGCTGAACAGTGATCGCCTGTGTTACCTGAAGGCGGCCAAGCAAATTGATATTCCGGTGCTGTTTCTCAACGGTGAATGGGACGAATACACCAGCGCCCAGGACGCCAAGCTGTTCGGCCAGCATGTGGCCAACAGCAGCTTCAGTACGATTCAGGCGACGGGGCATTTCCTGGACATGGAGCACAAAGCGGCGTGCCGGGACAGCCGGGAGGCGGTGGTGGGCTTCTTGAAACCGCAGCGGCAAGTCAGCCGGTTGCGCTATCACCAGGGTCAGGCACAGCATGCCTTTGCACTCTGAAATACACTCCCTTGTAGGAGTGAGCTTGCTCGCGAAGAACGTCAACGATAACGCTCGCTTTCTGGAGGAACGCGGCGCTCTTGAGTCTTTCGCGAGCAAGCTCGCTCCTACACTGGGTCATTTCGTCATGTAGGGCACTTATAACCCACACATTTTTGAAGAAAAACTTCAAATCCCCGCGAACATCTGGTACAAAGTCAGCCGCTCTGAGCGGGTATAGTTTAATGGTAGAACAGTAGCTTCCCAAGCTTCCGACGAGGGTTCGATTCCCTCTACCCGCTCCACTCAAATTCTGCTCCCGCGTCAAGTTGTGTTTGACGGGGGATGCATAAAAAACCGGTCCTGGATGGCCGGTTTTTTTATGCCTGGCATTTGATGAGTCGACCGGGGTGCATAACCCGCACGCTCCAAAAGTTATGTGGGCCGCGCCGCAGGAACAGTATTCATGGCTCCCCTCCCCCTTGGTATGGGCGGCCTGGGAAGGCAAGCCTATGCGGTTCGCCTAGGCGACTTGATCCACGCGGTCCTGCGCCGCTTCCACCAGCATCAGCCCCAACTCGATCATTTGCTGGATCGCAAGGGCCAGGTAGCGCTGTTGGGAAGGCAGGGTTTCGGCGAACTCATTGGTCATGGCTCCCGCGCCGGCGATGGTTTCGTAGGCGTTGGCGAGCAGTGCTTCGGTGTTGGCTTCGGGACGGACGCTGAACAGTTTTACGGATGGATTACATGAGTCATTACACATCTGTTGATCCTCGGTAAGGACCACCACCCACAGGGTTAGGGTGGCAGCTGTACGCAGGTTAGTAGACCGGGAAAATTCATCCGAAAAAACCGGCGCGCCCGAAGACGCCCTACGTACAGCTACCAATAAGCACAGGCATGAAAGTGCCTGACGGTAAGGACAGCCGTACGCCGGATAAATTTTCAACGGGCTACTAAACCCGACCGCTGATGGGCAGCGGCAGACGAACCTTAAAGAGGTCGCCCAAGACGCACAACTCGGACGATTCTGATCGTTGTGTAGGCAATGCCGCAAGGTTCGAATACAGCCTCTCTCCCCGAACTGCCACTGCAAATTTTGGCAACAGGAAAGCCTTCAAGAACGTTTGAAACTGAAGCGCTCCCCACGCATCCTCCCCAGCCTTTGCCATCCGCCATTCTTATTGCCAACAAGTATCCACTTGGATACAGTTAGGCCTTGCGAGGTCCTGTGAGCTATCTGATCCAGCAAACCCAAGTCTTCATTAACTGGCGTTCAGAAGTACGCGACCTACGAGCAAAGATCGCGATAGGTCGACGTATCGAAAGAGCCAGCATGGGTAACCTGGGCGATATCAAGACACTAGGTAACGGCATCTCAGAAATGCGGATAGACGTTGGTTCGGGTTATCGAATTTATTTCACTTTGCGAGGTAAGGTGATCGTCATCTTGCTGGTAGGCGGTGACAAGTCTTCCCAGGACACTGATATCCGTAGAGCCAAAAAATTGGCAAAAGAGGTTTGATCATGAAACAAACGCTGACGACATTTGATATGGCTGAACTGCTCGACAGCGACGAGGCCATCAGTGAATACCTCTCTCAGGTTCTGGCCGACGGCGACAATCAAGAATTTCTTCGCGCCATCGGCTACGTGGCTAAAGCCCGAGGAATGACCAAGATCGCTGCCGAAGCGGGCATGGGTCGTGAGAGCCTTTATAAGGCATTCGCCCCTGGCGCAAAACCTCGCTTCGAAACTGTACTCAAAGTACTCCACTCCCTCGGTATCGATCTATTTGCGCGGGCTGGACATCCGGTCGACCGCTCGATTATTTGAGCTCGAAGCCCCGCCGCACCACCCACGCCAACGGCAACGTCACCAACAACACCCCCGCCAATACCATCACCGCCACCGAAACACCCAGCGCATCCCCCACCCCGCCGAACACCACCGGCGCAAGCGCACCACCCCCAATGGTGCCGGTGTAGAACACCGCAAACGCCTGTTCCCGCTTCCCCGCGCCCGCCAGGTCCGGCACGGCGCCGTAAAGCACGGATGACGTGCCATTGAGCACCAAGCCCAGCAACGGCAGCATCGCCATCAACCCGGCCAGCGGCACATACACCGCGGCAACGATCAGCAACGCGGTGCTGGTTTCCGTCAGCCATACGGTTTTCATCATGCCGATGCGCGCCCCCAGGTAACCGCAGAGCAATTTGCCGAATGCGCCCCCGATAAACAGCAACGTCAGAGCCACGCCAATACCGGCAGTACCCGCGCCTTTCGCTTGCAGCAGAAACGGCAGGAAGGTCAGAAAACCCATGCGCACGGCGCTGTCGAGGGTGCCTGTGAGAATCAAGGCGCGCAGGCCGGTGACAGAGCCACTTCCGCTGAAGGATTTGGTGTGTTTTGTTGAGATGGATTCGGATGCTTTTGCAGGAACCAACCACCACAGCAATCCTGCCGCTGCCAAGCCGAGCAACCCCAGCAACGTCGCGCTGGCACGCCAGCTAATGACGGTGAGCAGCAGGCCAACCAAACCCGGAATCAGCGTTTTGCCGATATCGCCGGAAAAGTTGTACTGGGACAGTGCCTGCTTGATTCCGCCACCGTCCTCGTAGGCGTCGCTGATCATCGAAGAGGCCAGTGGGTGTTGGGTGCTGGCGCCCAAGCCACCTAATAGAAGTGCCAGCAGCAACATCCCCCATCCAGTGGCTTGGCCCACCATTAGATAAGCCGCACCGGCAAGTGCTGTGCCGCCCACCAGCATCGATACACGGCCCCAGCGTTTCGCGGCGCGACTGGCCATGAGTTGGAACACTGCCATCATCCCGGAATAGGCACCGCGTAACAGTCCGATCTGGGCGTAGGACAGCGCGAACTGCGCCTGCCAGATCGGCAATAGCACGTAGATGACATCGGTAAGGCCATCATGCACGGCATGGGCGCTGCAGCCGGCGATCAAGGTACGGCGGCGGGTTGAGGTGTCGTTCATGACGTGGGGACCCGTTGAGGTTTAACGGGCTTCCAGCCAGTGAGCGCGATCAACAAGGTCAGCACCTGGAAAGTAATAATCAGTGCCACGCACCCGGCCCAGCCCCAACGCTCCCAGATCAACGCAGGGACAATCGCGCCGCAACTGCCGCCCAGGTAGTAACAGGTGAGGTACACGCCCACGGCGCCTGCTTTGTTGTCACCTGCGGTCGCGGTGGTGAATGCGTTGGCCGCCGCCTGGGCCAGGAACACGCCAGTCGAGCTGAGGGCCAGGCCTGCAACGATGCACCACAAAGAGGGCAACAGCGTCAGCGCGGAGCCGGTAATACCCAGCACCGCAGCCACGCTCAGCAGTTCAGCATGTGGTCGAGCCTTGCTGAGACGACCGGCAATGGGGATTACGATCAGCGCCAGCAAGAACACCATGTACAGCGTGCCCAACGCCGCAGACCCCAGGCTGAACGGCGGTAAGCCAAGGTACAAACCTGCGTAGGTAAACGCTGCCACCTGGGAAAACAGCACGCAAAAACCTACTGCGTAGGCGGCCAATAAAGGCTTGCGAAATACCGCCGAAAACGCAGTTTCAACCCTCACGGAGCGCGCACGGCTGACCGGCAACAGGAACTGGATAAACCCACCCACCATCAGGCTTAGCACCGCCATCAATTCAAAGGCTTCGCGCCAGCCCACGTACTCCGTCATCACACCCGTGACGAAGCGCCCGGCAAACCCACCCAACACCGTCCCGGCCACGTAAAGACTGGTGACCTCCGTGACCGTGCCGCCACGCCAGCGGTCGCCGATGTACGCCACGCTGGTAGCGAACACCACCGGAATCAGCATGCCCTCCACAAACCGCCACACCAGCACCTCGGCAAAGCTGTCGGCATAGGCTGTCATCAACGCAGGCACCGCCAGCAACAACGCCGCAGCGCTGATCACCGTGCGTTGCTCAAAGCGCCCGGTCAGCCGGCTGACAAAAGGCGCAGTGATCGCCACCGCCAGGGTCGTCACGGTGATACTCCACCCCGCCGCCTTGGCGCTGATGTGAAACTGCGCGGCGAACGTCTGGAGAATGCTCTGGGTGGCATACAGATTGAGAAACGCCGCGCAGCCACACAGGAACAGGGCAAGACGGGCACAATGCAGGCGCGGTTTCATGAAACCTCTCGTTTTATTTTGTGAGGTCTTTATAGAATGGCCGGCAGGTCTAGAACCAATACCGATTTCGGACCGATCGATACCCAAGGACCAGGATGCTCGACCTACGCAAGCTGCGTTACTTTCTGACGGTCGCCGAAGAATTGCACTTCGGCCGCGCGGCCATTCGCCTGCACCTGGCGCAGCCGCCGCTGACCCGCCAGATCTCGGCACTGGAGACCGAGTTGGGCTTCAAGTTGTTTGATCGCACCAGCCGCACGGTTACCCTCACCGCGCAAGGCCGCTCGTTCCTGCCCTATGCCCGTGGTGTGCTGGAGCAGGTTGAGTTGGCGCAAGTGATCGCCGGCAAACTGGCGGCGGGCACTGCAGGGCAACTGACGCTGGGGTATGTGAGTTCGATCGCGCTGTCGGACCTGTTCAGCCAAGCGATCCAGGCGTTTGCCCTGCGTTTTCCCGATGTGCAATTGACCCTGGTGGAATGCGCCTCGGGCAGCCTCGGCGCGCAGGTGGCGGACGGGCGGCTGGATATCGGCTTGAGTCGCCTGTTGCCGCAAGGCGAAGCGGTGCAAGCGCTGTCCCTGGGCGAAGAAAGGCTGGTGGCCGCCGTGTCCAGTGAGAGCCCGTTGGCCCGCCAGGCAAGCGTCAACTTGGCGCAGCTCAGTGCCTACCCGTTGATCCTGTTTCCGGCGGATTATGGATCGGGGCTCAACCAGTCCATCGAGCAGCTTTATCGGCATCACGGCCAACCTTTGCGCCCGGGCCCGACCGGGCGGCAGATCACGTCGATCATCGCGCTGGTAGCAGCCGGGCAAGGTGTGGCGTTGGTGCCGGCATGTACGCAGAGTTTGATGAATAAAGGCGTGACGTACCGGCCGCTGGCGGAAGTGGATGCGTGTGCGCAACTGTTAGTTCTTACCCGAAAACAAGAACACAACTTATTGATCCAAGCCTTTATGAACGTCATAAATGGAGTGATACAGCCTAGATAGCGTATTTAAAGGTTCTAAAAGAGCCCTCGTAGGTCTCTCTGTCGTTCACTATGAAAGGATGCGATCGCGTTGATTACCAAGCTTTGGTGGTTAGTACCCTTTTGAGGGTAGATTTTAAAGTGCTGCAACAGGAAAGGTAACGATGCTCCTACTCAAGCCCAGCCACTCCAGACACCCCACCTACAAGGTGATCGGCCTGGTACTGATCCTGCCGCTGATGATCTCGTTGATGAGGCTGGGTGGAACGGGTGTGCTATTCGCCCTTGCGACTTCAGCCTATGGCGTCTGGTTCGCGGTTCGGTACGCCAGTACGGGGCTAAAGGTGACGGCTGTGCTGGTCACGTTGCTCAATATCCTCTCAACGGTGTTGCTATCGACTCCCTCGGTGTTGATGGCCCTCGGTTACATCGCGTGGTTGTTCGCTTATCCGGCGTTCTCGGAGTGGCTCTACTGGCGGCGCTGAATTTGATCGCAAGAAACGTAGTTTGCCGATCAGCGCTCCACTCTAGACTCCCACTACACCCACCTTCAGGAGCCCGCTCATGACCTACGAATACAAACTCATGCCCTCCCCGGTCGGCCAACTTACCCTGGTGGCACGCGACGGCAAACTCAGCGCCATCCTGTGGGAAACCGAGCGCGCCAACCGTGTACGCCTGGGTGAATTGTACGAAGCGCCTGAAAGCCCGGTGCTGGTGGAAACCCAACGCCAGTTGCAGGAGTATTTCGCCGGCACCCGCAACCATTTCGAGCTGGAGCTGGATTTCGCCGGCACTGACTTCCAGAAACAAGTCTGGCAGGCGCTGCTAACGATTCCCTTCGGCGAAACCCGCAGCTACAGCCAGATCGCCCAGCAGATCGGCAACCCGAAAGCGGTACGCGCAGTGGGTGCCGCCAATGGGCGTAACCCCATATCGATCATTGCGCCGTGCCATCGTGTGATTGGTGCGTCGGGTGGGCTCACCGGCTTTGCAGGAGGGTTGGAGGCCAAACAGTATTTGCTGGCGCTGGAAGGTACAGGCCAGGCTGAGTTGGCGTTCTGAAGGCCCTCAGCAAATGTAAAAAGAAATTTCAAAGAATCCCTGCGGTCCATTATTTCATCACCCCCTTCCAAGGAAAACGGTCATGAAATTCTCCGCAGTCTCCCAATCCCTGTCCCGTTGGGCCGGCAGCCCGCGCACGTTCTACGCGGCAGTGGCGTTGATCCTGGCGTGGAGCCTGAGCGGGCCGTATTTCCACTACAACGATACGTGGCAACTGATCATCAACACCTCGACCACCATCATCACCTTCCTGATGGTGTTCCTGATCCAGAACACGCAAAACCGCGACAACGACATCCTGCATATCAAGATCGATGAACTGCTGCGCGTGTCCAAGGATGCACAAAATGCCGTGCTCAGCCTCGACGGCCTGGACCGCAAGGAACTGGAAAAACTGCGCCAGGAATACCGCAGCATCGGCAACACGGGTACGGTGAGCCTGAATAGCAGTTGCGGTCATGCTGCCGACGATGCGGCACCGACCAAGACCGATTTGAACCAGGCATAAAAAACGGCGGTTGGATCTGATCCAACCGCCGTTGTTTTATTTCAGGTGACGCACTTAACCGTCGCCTTGATGACCTTTACCGTAGGTCGACGCCAAGGCGCGAGCCTTCTGCAAACGTTCTTCCAGCTTGGGCAGCGTCTCATCGACCAGCGCTTTTATTTCCGGCACATCCGACGCCGCGCCTTCCTGTTTGAACAGCGCGATGGCGTCTTCGTTTTCCTTCACCTGCTGTGCGGTGTAGGCCGCATCAAACGAGTCGCCGTCCTTGAGTTCGGGCATCAGGGTTTCGGCTTTGTCGACGATCTTTTCCCGCGGCGCCACCGGCAGATCAAGCTTCTTGGCGATGGCCGCCAGGTGCTGGTTGGCCAGGGTGCGCTCGTTGATCACCTCGATGGTGTAGTCCTTGATCTCTTGGGAAGAGGTCTTGGCGTGGGCCATGCGACTGGTTTCGATATCGGCCATCCCTTTGGCCGAAGCCTGCTCGATGAATTCGGCAGGCGACTGGGCGAAAGCATTGCTGGCGCCGAGGCCCAGCAGCATCGCGAAACTGGCGGTGCGTAACCGGATAGCCATGCGGCTCATGATGGGTTCCTCCAGGCTGAAAATAAGGGCGGGGGAACACACCCCGCCCTCAATTCGAATTTTCAGGGCGGCAAAGGTTTAGAAAAAACTCGCCAGTGCGACGAACGGTCATCGTTAAATCAAGCGGGTTTGCTGCCAAACAGGCCCGGCAACGCGTGCGCCAGAGCATTGATGGCGAAGCCGATAAACATCACACCACAGAGCTTGGTGATCAGGATTTCATGGCGTTGATACACCGTACGCACCCTCTGCGCGCCGACCACGCCGATCAGGATCGCGTAGGCCAGCAGGCCGCCGACGAAGCTCAGGAAGATCAGCGACGGCAGCATCGACCAGGTCAGTAACTCGGCACGGCTGGACAACAACGCCGTAAACGTCGCCACCGCCACCGGGTACGCCTTGGGGTTGGTCAGGCCGAACAGGATGCCGTGCCAGAACGGATGCCGCGCCGCCCCCTGAGGCGCGTCACTGCTGCGACGCTGGGTGCGGATCGCGCGCCAGCCGAGCCAGAACAGATACAGGCCGCTGAGTACACCGAGCACCCGTGCTACGGGTAAAACTTCATTCCGGCATAGGGCTTGGCGCGACAGGCTTGCAGCCGCGAGGCCAGGTCGCCGACATGGGCTTCGAGCTTGTGGCCATCGGGGTCGAGAAAATAGAACGAGGCACCTTCACTGCGGTTGTCGCGCCACTCTTCTACCTGGGCTGCTCGCAGGCGCTCTACGAACCTGGTGAAATCAGCCGCAGCCACGGTAAACGCGTAATGGGAGTAATCGGCGGCCGGCTTCGAGTCGCGCAGCGGATCGAGCGATAAGCACAACCAAAGGCTCGGCAGTGAGAGATAGGCGCCGGCGTCCCAGGTGGCGTCGAGGTGAAGTTGCAGCAGCTCATGGTAGAAACGGATGCTGCGCGGCAAGTCGGTGACGGCCAGGGTCAGGTGGTTGAAGCCAGAGAGCATGGATACTCCTTTCACAATCGGAGCGCCCCCTGACGAACGGGGGAAACCAGGGACGCGGTGACAATGTAGTATGTTGCACTACATGTCACTACAACGAGGTTGTCATGTCTGTCATGTCCCTACGTATACCGGAAGATATCGCCGATACGCTTGCCAGTCTCGCCAAGGCCACCGGGCGCAGCAAATCCTTTCTGGCGGTTGACGCATTGCGCGAATACCTCACGCGCGAAGCCTGGCAAATTGAGGAAATTCAAAAAGCCCTGAAAGAAGCGGATGCGGGTGATTTCGCTACCGCTGCCGAGGTAAAAGCTGTCGCTGATAAATGGCGCACCAATGCAGGTTGAGTGGCTGAGGGCAGCCCTCAGGAACCTTGACGACGAAGCGGCTTACATTGCCGAAGAAAATCCAAAAGCTGCCCATGAATTTGTCCAGGCGATCTTGACTGGGCTCCAACAGATTGCTGAATTTCCAGCGATGGGAAAAGAGGGACGCGTGCCAGGGACTCGCGAATGGGTCGTGCCTAGATGGCCCTACATTGTCCCGTATCGCATCCGAGAGGGCCGATTGCAAGTCATGCGGATCTTCCATACCCGACGCCAGCCACCCGCATCCTGGTGATGAATGGCTCAGATTTGTAACACCCCCTGCACCCGCCCAATCAACCACTGCAACCCCGAATCCCCACCCCGCCGTGCATGCCACGCCAGCTCGAACGCAAACGACGGAATATGAAAGGGCGGCGGCACCGCCAGCAAATACTCTTGATCAATCGCTAGCACGCCTCGGGAAGACACGGTCAGGATCAAGTCCGTGCCCCGGATCAACTGCGGCGCCACGCCCCAGTGCGGCAGGCTGATCGCCACATGCCGACGCTCGCGAATCGCCGTCAGCGCCCGCTCGATTTCCGGCGTGCCGCTGCCGCGCATTTCCAGCAATACATGGGGGCGTGACAGATAGGTGGGCAGATCCAATAAGCCGCTTGCCGGCAGGCTGTTGCGGTCCACCAGGCAGATATAGTGCTCTTCGAACAATGGCGTAGTCCGCAGTTCGGCCGGTATGTCAGGGAACACTCCTGCCGCCAGGTCGAGGTCGCCATTGAGCACGCCATCCACCATGCCTTCACGGCTGGCCTGGATGATTTGCAGGTCGATACCTGGCGCTTCACTGCGCAGCGTTCGCACCAGGTCGGGTAAGAAAATCGCCGCGCTGTAGTCAGACATTGCCACCCTAAACCTGCGCTTGGCCGACGCCGGGTCAAAGCGATTCGGCGCCAGCAAGGCCTGCACCTTGGCCAGGGCTTCAGCCAGTGGCGCGGCCAACTCCAGCGCGCGGGCGGTCGGCACCAGGCTGCCGCCTTGGCGCACCAGCAGCGGATCACCGAGCAGCTCACGCAGACGCGCCAACGCATGGCTGACTGCCGGCTGGCTCAGGTGCAAACGCTCAGCCGCACGGGTGACGTGTTGCTCGCTGAGCAAGGCGTCGAGGATCACCAGCAGGTTGAGGTCGATGCGGCGCAGATCATTCATTAGCTGCATGCTCAGCATAAGAACTTGGAATTTAAATTTGCGCGACGAATAGCCTAGAGTCCAGCAAAACCTCTGGGAGATTCGACATGACGACGTTGCATTGGGTGGGCTTATTGGCGCTGGCGGTTATCGCCGGAGCGGTGGTGCCGTTTCAAAGTGCGATCAACGCCAACCTCGGACGCGGCCTCGGCCACCCGTTGTGGGCTACGCTGGCGTCGTTGCTGGTGAGCATCATCGTGTTGCTGCCGGTGATTCTGGCGCTGCGCCTGCCGTTGCCGAGCCTGGCGTTTATCAGCAAGGCGCCGCTGTGGATGTGGGCCGGTGGCGCGTTTGGCGTGTGCTTTATTTCCCTGGCATTGATGCTGTTGCCCAAGCTTGGCGCCTCGGGGTTTATTGCGCTGGCCATGGCCGGGCAGATTCTGGCGTCGCTGGTGCTGGATCACTTCGGCCTGTTCGGCCTGGAGGAGCGCCAACTGACAACGCCCCGTGTGCTAGGGGCGTTGTTATTGATCGGCGGCGTGGTGTTGATTCAGTTCAGCGCCGCGCCCACTCGCGCCTTGGCAACCACTGGCTGATCAGCCCTTGTCGAGGGTGCGCAGTTTTTGCGGCAGGCCCCACAGCAGCAACGCCGCCGCCAGCAACGCACACACGCCAATTACGTAAAGCGCTGGCGTGGTGCTGCCGGTGAGGTCCTTGATCCGCCCCACCATCACCGGGCTGACAATGCCACCAAACTGACCGAGGGTATTGATCACCGCAATCCCGCCCGCCGCGCCGGCGCCAGCACCGGCCAGTAGCTTGGGTGGCAGCGTCCAGAAGGTCGGGATCGACGCAATGATGCCCGCGCCCAACATGCCCAGGGCAATGATCAGGAAGGTGGTGTGATCGGCAAAAATGCCGGCACTGAAAAAGCCCACTGCACCGAGCACCACCAGGCCGCAGACAAACTTACGCCGTTCGCCCGTGGCATCCGACAGCCGCCCGATCACCACCATGCTGATGGCGCCACACACATAAGGAATCGCCGTGAGCAGGCCGATCATCACCGGGCTCTGGGTGCCCGCGCTGCGGATCAACTGCGGCGCCCAGAAGTTGAGACCGTAGGACGCCACCTGGATCAGAAAGTAGATGAAACCGAGCATCAGGAACCCTGGAATACGGATCGCCGACAACAGCGAGCCACCGTGCTGGGTCGGCTCATGCTTGGCGATGCGGCTCGACAGCAGGGTCTTCTCCGCCGCCGTCAGCCAGTGGGCGTCTTCGATGCGATCCTTGAGCAAGGTCAGCACCAGGAAACCCAGGCCGATACACGGCAAGCCGCCGAGCAGGAACAACCAGTGCCAGCCGCGCATTTGCAAAACACCGTCGAGGTGTTCCAGCACCAGGCCGGAAAACGGTGCGCCCACCAGGCCCGCGAAGGCCGAGGCCAGGAACAGCATCGAGGTGATGCGCCCACGGAAGTGCTGCGGGAACCATAAGGTCAGGTAATACAGCACGCCTGGGGCAAAACCCGCCTCCATCGCGCCGATGATGAAGCGCAGGCCGTAGAACTGCCATTCGGCGGTGACAAACACCATGGCCGCCGTCGCCAGCCCCCACGACATCATGATCCGCGCAATCCAGCGCCGCGCGCCGACCTTGTACAGCATCATGTTGCTCGGCACTTCGAAGATCACATACCCCACCACAAACAGCCCGGCCCCCAGGCCGTAGGCGGTGTCGCTCAGGCTCAGGTCAGCCTGCAACTGGAACTTGGCGAAGCTGATGTTGATCCGGTCAAAAAACGCGAACAGATAACACACCATGATCAGCGGCATCAGGCGCCAGGCGACCTTGCTGACCAGGGCTTTTTCAGCATCGATTTCAGCGGCCGGGCGCGCGCCGGCCTCCAACGTATTAGTGCTCATGGTTTCTCTCCAGCGGGCTGCTCACAGGCGCCCGATTGTTTTTGTTGTCTGGTGCGGTGTTACAGCGTGGCGATGTAGGCAGGCGGTGGATGCAGATCGCAGTTGCGTCCGGCCTTGGCGACCTGGCCGGGCAACTCATGTCCAAGCAAAGCGGGAAGACGGCGGGACATATGCAGCAGGTGCGGCAGGTCGATACCGGTATGAATCCCGACTTCATCACACAGGTTCACCAGGTCTTCGGTGCAGATATTGCCCGACGCCCCCGGCGCAAACGGGCAACCGCCCAAGCCACCCAGCGCTGCGTCAAAACGACGAGCGCCGGCCTCATAGGCGGCCAGCACGTTGCACAAGCCCAGGCCTCGCGTGTTGTGGAAATGCAGGGTCAGATCGCTGGCGGACACACGTTCCAGCACGCGTTTGACCAGGCGTGCCACCTGACGCGGATTGGCCATGCCAGTGGTGTCCGCCAGGCTGATACCCTGGATGCCCAGCGCTTGATACGCCTCGACAATCTGCAACACGCGGTCTTCATCAATTTTGCCTTCGAACGGGCAACCGAAGGTCGTGGCGATGCTGCCGTTGAGCCTTACCGGGTAATCACGGGCAAAACTGACGATGTCATCAAACGCCGCCAACGACGCCTCGCAGCGCATGCGCATATTGGCCAGGTTGTGGGTCTGGCTGGCGGACATCACCAGGTTCAGTTCATCGGCGCGAGACGCGACGGCACGCTGCGCGCCCTTGAGGTTGGGGATCAGCGCCACGTAGATCACTCCCGGCTTGCGCTCAATGCCCTGGAACACTTGCTCGCCATCGCGCAATGCGGGGATAGCCTTGGGCGAGACGAACGAACCGGCTTCGATCCGCGAAAAACCGGCGAGGGAAAGCTGGTCGATCAGGGCGATCTTGTCGGTCGTCTCGACCCAGGTCGGCTCGATCTGCAGGCCGTCGCGCGGCGACACTTCCTGCACAATCAGCGCGTCGGAATAGTCAGAAATCATTGCACCACTCCCGAGGTTTTCAGGCGTTGGATATCGGCAACCGTCAGGCCCAGATCGCCAAGGATCGCGTCGGTGTGCTGGCCCAACGTCGGGCCCTGCCAGTTCACGCCGCCAGGGGTTTCCGAGAGTTTGGGCACAATGCCCGGCATCTTCACCGACACACCGCCCGGCAGTTGCGCAGTGAGCAACATGTCACGCGCCTGGTAGTGCGGGTCGCTGACGATATCGGCCACGGAGTAGATACGCCCGGCGGGTACTTCAGCGGCTTCCAGGGCGCTGAGTACCTGCTCGATGGGCAGGCTGCTGGTCCAGTGGGTGATCGCGGCGTCGAGCAATCCACTCTTGGCCGCGCGGCCATCGTTGTGGGCGAACTCAGGCGCGTCAGCCAGGTCGGCGCGGCCGATGGTAGTCATCAG
Source organism: Pseudomonas sp. NS1(2017) (assembly GCF_002269425.1). Lineage (NCBI taxonomy): Bacteria > Pseudomonadati > Pseudomonadota > Gammaproteobacteria > Pseudomonadales > Pseudomonadaceae > Pseudomonas > Pseudomonas sp. NS1(2017). The sequence continues at coordinate 2,963,249 of NZ_CP022960.1, read as the reverse complement.
GCGTTTGTAGATCGGGTCGCTGTTGCCGGCGATCACCACGTAGGCACCGTCGGCCGTGAGGTAGGTGTTGGACGGCGCAATGCCCGGCAAGGCGCCGCCGCTGCGTTCGCGCACATGGCCAAGCATGTCGTATTCCGGCACCAGGCTTTCCATCAGGTTGAACACACTTTCGGCCAGTGACACATCGACAATCTGCCCATCGCCCTGCCCCGTCTTGACCCGCAGCAGCGACATCAGCGCGCCGATCACGCCGTGCAACGAGGCCAGGGAATCGCCCAGGCTCACACCCACGCGTGCCGGCGGCGAATCCGGATTGCCGGTGGTGTAACGGATACCGCCCATGGCCTCGCCGATGGCTCCGAAACCCGGACGGTCGCGGTAAGGGCCGGTCTGGCCATAGCCGGAGATGCGCACCAGGGTCAGCTTGGGGTTGAGGGCGTGTAGCACGTCCCAGCCGAGGCCGAGTTTCTCCAGGCCGCCGGGACGCAGGTTTTCAATGAGGACGTCGGCGTCGCCGAGCAGTTGCTTGATCAGGTCCAAGCCTTCCGGCGACTTGAGATCCAGCGCCAGCGACTTCTTGTTGCGCGATTGCAGGTACCACCACAGCGACGTGCCTTCATGCAGCTTTCGCCATTTGCGAAGCGGGTCGCCCTGGCCCATGGCTTCGATCTTGATCACCTCGGCGCCAAACTCGGCCATCAGCCGGGCGGCGAACGGCGCGGCAATCAGGGTGCCGATCTCGATCACCTTGATACCGCTCAGGGGAGCCGTCATGGGGTGTACCTCTTATTCTTGGAATGTGATGCCAAGACTAGAGGTCAGGTGCAGGAGAAATCCAACCGTCAGTTGGCAAGGAGCGTTCGCTAAACGCGAACACTCAGGTAATCAAACAGCAACCGACTGACCGGCGACAACTGCGCCTCATCGCGCACCACCAGGATCAGGCTGCGATCCGACCAGTCATCCGTCAGCGGCACGGCATGCAAACCCAATGCACGACCAAACAGTTCATAGGCTTTTTGCGGCAAGATACCGATACCCATGTTCGCCTGGACCATCCGGCACATTGCATCGAACCCTGGCACATGAATGCGCAGGCGCAGCATCCTGCCCGCCTCGCGCGCGGCGGCGTGGGTGCGCATGTTGATGGAGCTGGCGGCGTGCAGGCCGACGTAATCACTGTCTAGGGTGTCGACAAAGGCCAAGGTTTTGCGCGCCGCCAATGGGTGATCCGCAGGCATCAGCACCACCAGCTTATCGTGGCGATAAGTCACGCTGGGCAGGCCTTTGGTATCGGTGTCGCTGGAGCAAATGCCCAGGTCCGCCACGCCATCCAGCACGCCTTGCACCACACCCTTGCTGGGACGCTCTTCCAGGTCGGTTTTCACTTCCGGATGCCGCTCGGAAAAGTCCCGCAGGTCTTCCGGAAGAAACTGAATGATTGCCGACAGATTGGCCAGCATCCGCACGTAGCCCCGTACGCCGTGGCTGTGCTCGCCCAACTCCAGGCCCATCTTCTCGACGTTGAACAGCATCTGCCGTGCATGGTGCAACAGGGTTTCGCCAGCGGCCGTCAGGTCCATGCCCTTGGCCCGCCGCACGAACAGGCTGACGCCCAGCACCTGCTCCAATTCCATCAAGCGCTTACTGGCGGCCGACACGGCAATGGCTTCGCGGTTGGCGGCGCGGGTCAGCGTGCCTTCCTCAAATACCGCGACGAACAGCTGCAGCGTGATCAGGTCCAGCCGCCGCACCAGGCTCTTGTGCAGCATCAGCGACGCTCGCTGGCCAGCCGATTGATCTCGGCCTGCTCCACCACCGGCTGCGGCGCGCCTTGGCTCGCGGCCTGCAACATCGCCCGGCCCACCGTCTCGGTGCTCACCACCCAACCCGGTTTCAGCCGCCGCACAAACGTCAACAGGGGGCCAAGCACCGAGTAGAAGGATTGGTAAAGCGGCGTCTTCGAACGCACGCCATGCAACGGCTGGATGACGCCCGGACGGAACAGGTACACCGCTTTGAATGGCAGGCGCAGCAACGCGTTCTCGGTCTTGCCCTTGACCCGTGCCCACATCGACTTGCCCGCCTCGGAGCTGTCGGTACCGGCGCCGGACACATAGATAAACGTCATGTGTGGATTGAGCCGCGCCAACGTGCTGGCGGCGACCAAGGTGAGGTCGTAGGTGAGGTGGGTGTACTTGACTTCATTCATCCCCGCCGACGAAACGCCGAGGCAGAAAAAACACGCATCAAAGCCTTGCAACAGGTTTTCCAACGGCTGGAAATCCAGCATGTCGCTGTGCAGCACCTGATGCAGCTTGCCGTGTTCCTGGGTCAGGGCTGTGCGGCCGACGGCGACGACTTCCTGCACGTCGGCGGCCAACAGGCACTCACGCAGCACGCCCTGGCCGACCATGCCGGTGGCGCCGAATAACAGAACTCTCATAGGGGGACCTCAGCGGCAAGCCGCAAGCTTCAAGCTCAAGTTGAACGCATTCAGCGTGTAGCTTAACGCTTGCGGCTAAAGGCTGCCCCTATCAAAACGCGCTGCGAAAGATCTCCTCGATCTGACGCTGATCCGCCCGCCGAGGGTTGGTCAGGCCGCAGGCATCTTTCAGCGCGTTGGTCGCCAGTAAAGGAATGTCCTGCAACTTGGCGCCCAGTTCGCGCAGTCCGGCCGGGATTTCTACATCGTGGGCCAGGCTGCGAATCGCGGCGATAGCGGCCTGGGCGCCCTCTTCGTCGGTGATGCCCTTGACGTCGGCCCCCAACGCACGACCCACGTCGCTCAGGCGTTTGGCGCTGACGCTGGCGTTGAAGCTTTGCACATGGGGCAGCAACACCGCGTTGCAGACACCGTGGGGCAGGTCGTAGAAACCACCCAATTGGTGCGCCATGGCATGCACAAAACCCAGGGATGCGTTGTTGAAGGCCATGCCGGCGAGGAATTGCGCATAGGCCATGTTTTCTCGGGCGGCCTTGTCGCTGCCGTCGCGTACCGCCAGGCGCAGGTTGGCGCTGATCAGTTCGATGGCTTTGATGGCACAGGCGTCGGTGATCGGGTTGGCGGCGGTGGACACGTAGGCTTCGATGGCATGGGTCAACGCATCCATGCCGGTGGCGGCGGTAAGCCCCTTGGGCATGCCGACCATCAGCGCCGGGTCGTTGACCGACAGCAGCGGCGTGACGTTGCGGTCGACGATGGCCATTTTCACATGGCGGTTTTCGTCGGTGATGATGCAGAAACGTGTCATCTCGCTGGCGGTGCCGGCGGTGGTGTTGATGGCCACCAGGGGCAGTTGCGGTTTGCCGGACTGGTCAACGCCTTCGTAGTCGCCGATATGCCCACCGTTGGTGGCACACAGGGCGATGCCTTTGGCGCAGTCATGGGGTGAACCGCCGCCCAGGGACACCACGAAATCGCAGGCGCTTTCCTGCAACAGTGCCAGGCCTTTCTCGACGTTTTCCACATTCGGGTTGGGCTTGGCGCCGTCGTAGATCACCGAGTCGATGTCCTGCATCGCCAGTTTCTCGGCGATCATGCTCGCGATGCCGGCCTTGGCCAGGCCAGCGTCGGTAACGATCAGCGCTTTGTGAAAACCATAGTTGCGAATGGCGGTCATGGCTTCGTCGAGGCAGTCGGTGCCCATGATGTTCACGGCGGGGATAAAGAAGGTGCTGCTCATGGTCAATCCTCAGAGGCTTTATGCCTACAGCATCAACCTGCGCTACCCGCCGCATCTTGATCAGGATCAACACCGACCCGTGATAAAGTCTCCGTCCAGCCGATTTCGAGTAGACCCGCCGCAATGAAGGATTTCCAGGATATTGACGCCCACCTTGAAGACTGGAGCGCCCTGCGCAGCAGTACGGACTTCAACGGGATTCTGATCGGCAATGGTGCGAGCCGTGCCATTTGGGAAGACTTTGCCTACGACTCGCTGTTCGAAAACGCCCGTACCGTTGAGGAAAAGCCCCTGAGCCAGTCCGAGCTCAGCGTATTCGACGCCCTGCAAACCCGCAGTTTCGAGCAAGCCCTGGGCGCGTTGAAGACCACCAGCCGGGTCAACAAGGCCCTGGCGGTCAGCTCGGCGGCGCCGCGCAATCGCTATTACGCGATCAAGGAAGCCTTGATCAATACCATCCACGCGGTGCATATCCCGTGGCGCCTGGTGCAGCCGTCGACGCTGGCGACGATCAACGCTGAGCTGAAACATTACTCAACGGTATTCACCAGCAATTATGACCTGCTCAACTACTGGGCGATCCTGCACACGCCAGGCATCGATGACCTGTTCCGCAGCGCCGACGCCAGCTTCGACCTGCGCAATACCCGCACCGACGCCACGCGCATCCTCTACCTGCACGGCGGCCTGCACCTGGTGCGCAACCTGGATGGTACCGCGCGCAAATTGCCGACCACCGACAGCACCTTGCTCAGCAGCTTTGCGATCAACAACACGATCAAGACTCTTGATGACGTGCCGCTGTTTGTCAGCGAGGGCAAGGTTGAGGAGAAGCTCAAGACCATCCGCAGTTCGGATTACCTGTCGTTCTGCTATGAGCAGTTGCTCAGCCACGAAGGTGCACTGTGCATCTTTGGCCATGACCTGGGAACGCAGGATAAACACCTGGTGGATGCGATTCGCCAGGCCAGGCTGACTACATTGGCGATCTCGGTGTCGGGACGCAGTGAGGGATTTATCCGTCAGCAGAAGCGGCGGTATTCGGAGTTGTTCGATGGGACGGGTGTAGAACTGAAGTTTTTTGCGGCGCGCACGCATCCATTGGGCAATTCAGCGCTGTCAGTGCCTGTCGAACGCTGATCAAAATGTGGGAGCGGGCTTGCTCGCGAATGCGG
>NZ_CP022960.1:2773240-2958288 GCF_002269425.1 Pseudomonas sp. NS1(2017) | reverse complement strand
AAATGTGGGAGCGGGCTTGCTCGCGAATGCGGTGGATCAGTTAATAAATCAGGTACTGACCCACCGCATTCGCGAGCAAGCCCGCTCCCACACTGGCCCCTATTTCAATCCTGTATCGTGGTCATTCTTCCGAGCTGTGCACCACGACCAGCAACTGTGCCTGCACCGGCCCCACCGAGCGCAACCGATGGGGCTTCTGCGCATTGAAGTGCAGCGCATCGCCGCGCTCCAGGATCACCCGTTCGTTCATGAAATCCACCTCGACCTGACCTTCATGCACAAACAAAAACTCCTCCCCCAGATGCTCCTTGAAGGTCTTGTCGGTGAACTCCGCCGGCGGGTAGATGATGAACGGCAGCAGGCTGCGCTCGCTGACCTGATGGGCCAGCACCGCATAACCCGGTGAGGTGTCCGGCCGTTCATGGCTGCGCACCAGGCTGTAGTTGTCGAGGCTGACGCTGTCTTCGCTGAACAGCTCTTCGACCTTCACGTTCAGCGCCTTGGCCAGTTTCAACGCGGCGGCAATCGACGGCGTGTTCAGCCCGCGCTCGACCTTGGACAGGTAACTCTTGGTCATCCCGGACTTTTCGGCCAGGACATCCAACGTCACACCAAGTTTTTTTCTCAATAATTTCAAACGGATAGACATGCGCCGCGATTAATCCATGCAGTAAGCGATGAGCTGTGCTTGCCAATGACACAAAGTGTCATATAGCATCGTTAGTGTCATTTGCAGACACCGAGGGCACCCGATATGGCCAAGACATTAGCACTCCCAAAAGACCAACTGGTCAAGCAAGCGCTGGTCCAGATGCAAAACACCCTGGCGGATAATACGTGGACCGTCCGGCAAAAGCTGGCGCTCACGTGTCGCATCCTGTTCGAAAACGGCCACGACTCCGGCCTGGCCGGGCAGATCACTGCGCGCGGGCCGGAACAGGGCACCTATTACACTCAGCAATTGGGCCTGGGTTTTGATGAGATCACCGCCAGCAACCTGTTGCTGGTGAACGAGGATCTTGAAGTACTGGAAGGCCACGGCATCCCCAACCCGGCCAACCGTTTTCACAGTTGGGTGTACCGTGGGCGGCCGGATGTGAACTGCATCATCCACACCCACCCCACCCACATCGCCGCGCTGTCGATGCTGGAAGTGCCGCTGCAGGTGTCCCATATGGACCTCTGCCCGCTGTACGAAGACTGCGCCTTCCTGGAGGCCTGGCCGGGTGTGCCGGTGGGCAATGAAGAAGGGGAAATCATCACCACGGCACTGGGTGACAAACGCGCGATCCTGCTCTCGCACCACGGTCAGTTGTCCACCGGGGCGAGCGTCGAGGAAGCCTGTGTCATCGCGCAGTTGATCGAGCGCGCGGCCAAATTGCAGTTGCTGGCGATGGCGGCCGGCACCATCAAGCCGATCCTGCCGGAGCTGGGGCGCGAGGCCCATGACTGGATCTCCCGGCCCAAGCGTCACGGCGCTGCGTTCAACTACTACGCCCGGCAGAACCTGCGTCAACACGCCGATTGCCTGAACTGACTAGCCCTTTTCTGACCGGAGACCTTCCATGTCCAGCCCAACCCTTCACGGCATCATCGGCTACACCATCACCCCGTTCAGCGCCGACGGCCAACGCATTGACCTCGACGCCCTCGGCCGCTCCATCGACCGCCTGATCGACGGCGGCGTACACGCCATCGCGCCACTGGGCAGCACCGGTGAAGGTGCGTACTTGAGCGACGCCGAGTGGGACGAAGTCAGCGCCTACAGCCTGGCCAAAATCGCCCGGCGCGTGCCGACCATCGTCAGCGTGTCCGACCTCACCACCGCCAAAGCCGTACGCCGCGCCCGCTACGCCGAGGCCAATGGCGCCGATGTGGTGATGGTGCTGCCGACCTCCTACTGGAAACTCAGCGAAGCGGAAATCATCGCCCACTACGCCGCGATCGGCGACAGCATCGGCGTGCCGATCATGCTCTACAACAACCCGGCCACCAGCGGCACGGACATGTCGGTGGACCTGATCCTGCGCATCATCAAGCAGGTGGCCAACGTGACCATGGTCAAGGAGAGCACCGGGGACATCCAGCGCATGCATCAGTTGCATCGCCACAGCGACGTGCCGTTCTACAACGGTTGCAACCCGCTGGCGCTGGAAGCCTTCGCGGCGGGTGCCAAGGGTTGGTGCACGGCGGCGCCGAACCTGATCCCACAGCTCAACCTGGCGTTGTATGACGCAGTGTTGGCCAATGACCTGACCGAGGCGCGGGAGCTGTTTTACCGCCAGTTGCCGTTACTGGACTTCATCCTCAAGGGTGGGTTGCCGGCGACGATCAAGGCGGGATTACGTTTGACGGGGCTGGAAGCGGGTGATCCGCGTCTGCCGGTGTTCCCACTGGGTGAAGTGGGGATCGAACAACTGAAAACATTACTGCGCTAACCCACAATCCCCTGTGGGAGCGGGCTTGCTCGCGAATGCAGCGTGCCAGTCACCGGATAAATCGACTGACACACCGCTTTCGCGAGCAAGCCCGCTCCCACATTTTTTGCAGTGTACATCCGTAAAATAGAGACAAATGACAATGGTTCTCGATACCATTCGCGACTTTCTCCACGTCGTGCTTCGTCAAGAAGGATCTCCATGTCTCGTCCCAAGCCCGACCCGCTGTCGGCCGATGCCTTTCGCGGGTTCTATACAGATATTCTGTATTTCCTGCGCAAGCGCACAGACAACGCCAGCGACGCCGCGGACATGACCCAGGATGTCTTCACTCAGTGGCTGGACTACCGCGACCGGGCCAAGGTCGAGCAGCCACGGGCGTTTCTGTTCCAGATGGCGCGCAACCTGCTGCGTGATCACTGGCGCAAACAGAAGGTACGACACACCGTCCACTCTGATCAGGCCGAAATGGACGCCGAGCCTGTCACCGACGAGCAAAACGATCCCATGGCCGCCGTGCAGCGCTTGCAACGCCTGGAACAGTTGAAAGAAGTCCTTGCCGAACTCTCGCCCCGCAGGCGAGAAGCCCTTATGCTGCACCGCTTCGAAGGCTTGAGCCAGGCGCAGATCGCCGAGCGCATGGGCATTTCGACCAGCATGGTGGAAAAGCACATCGCCTTTGCCCTGCTGCATTGCAAGCGACGCCTTCAACACGAACCCGGCACGGAGCAGCCAGAATGAACCGCCTGAGCGACACCGACATGCTCGACATCGAGGACAGTGACTCCATCGATGCCCAAGCCGCCAGCTGGTTTGCCCGCAACCGCAATAATGACGCGGGGCGTGCCAACCGCAAGGCCTTTGCCGCCTGGCAAGCCGAGCCCGCCCATGCCCGCGCCTATGCCGAATTCGAGCAACTGTGGGCAGACCTCGCCCAGTTGCAGCAACTGAACAAACCCGTGGCGCTGCCCAAGCGCAAGCCTTCCGTATGGCGCCCGGCCCTGGCCGTGGCGGCCGCCTTGCTGTGCGCAATCATGGCCACGCCTATCGGCGCGCCCCGCGAGCTGTATCACAGCCAGGTCGCAGCCCACGCCAAAGGCATGCGCACCCTCAATCTGCCCGATGGCAGCACCTTGTATGTGAATGCCAACACCCGCGTGCGGGTGGAGTTCACCGCGTACCAGCGCATCGTGCACCTGGACAAGGGCCAACTGTACCTCGAAGTGGCCGCCGACAAGGAACGCCCGCTGTTCGTGCAAGCGGGCGAGGCCAATGTGCGTGTGGTCGGCACCGGCTTCGATGTGCGGCGCAGCCAGCAGCAACTGGTGGTCAGCGTCGCCCATGGCCAGGTCGCATTCGAGCCCGATGCCAAAAGCCCCATCACCTTGTTGGGCGCCCAGCAGCGTGCAATCTTCAGCTACGCCAAGGGCACATTGCAGCAGCAGACTCTCACCGCCGAAGAGGTTGCCGACTGGCGCAGCGGCCATCTGTCGTTTCGCAATCGCGAGTTGGCCAGCCTGATCGATGAGCTGAGCCTGTATCGCCCACAGGCACCGCTGCACGTCAGCAACGCCGTGGCGCACCTGAAGGTTTCGGGCAATCTGGATGTGAATGACCCCGACGCCCTGCTCAACGCCCTGCCCGCCCTGTTACCGGTGAAAACCGTGGCGTCGGCCGATGGCATTGTGCGCATCGAACCAAGTAAATAAGCCTGCAAAATTCTTATTTGAGAATATTTTGCATTCGCAGGTGTGGTTTTTTCGAGCAGCCGCGTCTTCCCCCGGTCTGCGTTTGATACGCACACCTTTTCGGCCATTTGGCCACACCGGGGGATTTCATGTTTCGCGCGCCTTGCCACGCTTCGCACCTGTTTCTTCGACCGACGCTCATCGCTAGTTGCCTGGTATTGAGCCTCAGTGCACAGGCCGATTCGCTCACGCTGCAACTGCCAGCGCAGTCACTGGCCACGTCCCTGAGCCAGGTGGCGCAGCAGGCGAAAATCCAGCTGCTGTTCGATGAAGAATTGCTCAAAAACGTGCAGGCGCCGGCACTCAACGGCGACTTCACGCCGGAAGTGGCGATTCGCACCTTGTTGAAAAAGGGTGAGTTCACCTTGATCAAGGTCGGCAGCACCTATGTCGTGCGCCCCGATGAAGGCAAAACCACCAACAGCGGCGTGATCCAGTTGGACGCCCTGAGCGTGATCGGCACCGGTACCGAGGTCAACTCCAGCACCGTCGGCCGTTCCACCCTGAGCCAGGAAGACATCGACCGTTACCAGTCCAATAACATCCCCAGCCTGTTGCAGACCCTGCCCGGCGTCAGCCAGGGTGGCTCGCTGAAACCTGGCGGCCAGACCATCAATATCCGTGGGTTCGGCGATGCCGAAGACGTCCCGCTGACCGTCGATGGCGCCACCAAGAGCGGCTTTGAGCGCTATCAGCAAGGCACGGTGTTCATTGAGCCCGAACTGATCAAAAGCATCGAGGTGGAGAAAGGCCCCAACTCGCCTTTCACCGGCAACGGCGGGTTTGGCGGTACGGTCAACATGACCACCAAGGATGCGCCCGACCTGCTCAAGGACGGTCGCAACAGTGGCGCGATGCTCAAATATGGTTACTCCAGCAACGACCATGAGCAGGTCTACAGCAGCGCCGTATACGGGCGTACCGACGATGGCCGTTTCGACGCCCTGGCCTATCTGACCCAGCGCGACGGCGACGACATGAAGGTCGCCGCCAAACTGCCCAACGAGAACAATCAGTACCCGATCAACCCCCAGCGCCTGCCGAACTCCGCGCAGAATGTCGACGGCAAGCTGTTCAAGGTCAACGCCCACTTCACCGAAGAGCACGCTGTAGGCTTGTCCTACTCGCGTTCACACAGCGACCGCTGGACACCGTTCTCGGCGGCCAGCTACCCGACGCCGCCCACCCAGGCCAACATTGACCGCTATGGCTACGAAGCGGCGTTGAAGCGGTTTCTGGCCCATCGCGACACGGTCGACACCACCTGGTCGGGCAAATACGAATACACACCCCTGGACAACCCGCTGGTGGACCTGACCGTCAAGTACTCCCAGTCCAACACCGATCAGACCGACGAACGCGACGCCACGGCGTTTTTCCAACTGGCCACCGGCGGACGCAAAATGGACACCGCCTACACCGACAAGAATCTCGACGTGCGCAACGTCAGCCTGTTTGACACCGGCCCGTTGCAGCATGCCGTCACCGTGGGCGGGCAAGTCCGCAAGCACATCCGCGAGACCGAAATGTGGATGCCCGGCACCACCTACAACACCGCGCGTTACAACTACGGGCATTTCCAACCGGGCTTCATGCCCCATGGCAAAGTCGATACCAACAGTTTCTTCGTGCAGGATGCGGTGACCCTGGGTGATGTCACCATCACCCCATCGATGCGCTACGACCACGTACGCAACCGCGGCGAAGCCAACGATGCGCCGTACTACAGCAACCCCGATCCGTCCTTCGGCCACGATTACAGCGACCGCACCTACACCGGCTGGTCGCCGCGCCTGGCAGTGTTCTGGACCGTCAACCCGAACCTCGGGCTGTTCGCCAACTGGAGCAAGACCTGGCGCGCGCCGGTGATCGATGAACAGTACGAAGTCCAAGGCCTGGGCAGCCGCACCGCCACCAGCGTCGACCTCGACCCGGAGCGCATCACCTCGATCAGCGTGGGCAGCGTCAGCAGCTTCGACAACCTGATCACCCACGACGACAACCTGCAACTGCGCACCACCTTCTTTCACAACAAAGTCGAAGATGAAATCTTCAAGGCCACCGGCGTCGGTTGCCAAAACCAAGCCATCAACGGCGGCACCATTTCTACCGCTTGCCCGCCGGGGGCCATGTCCAACTATCGCAACATCGGTGGCCTGACTATCAAGGGCTTCGAGCTCGAATCGTTCTACAACTCCACTTACCTGTTCGGTTCGGTGTCGTTCGCCTATGCCAAGGGCGACCATGAAGGTGCCTACACCAACCCCTGGGGCCCGGATGTGGCGGCTCGGGATATCCCGCCGACCAAATGGGTACTGGTGCTCGGCACCAACATTCCGGCGTGGGACGCCCAGGTGGGCTGGACCGGTCAGTTCATCGGCGCGACCTCGCGTTTGCCCAGCGACAAATACTCCGGCGGTCCAGGCAGCAGCGTGGGCGACCTGTTCTATGACCAGTACGGCAACAAGCGCTACAACACCCAGGGCCTGTTCGCCAAATGGAAACCACAGCAGGCCTACCTAAAAGGCACCGAAGTGAACTTCACCGTGGACAACCTGTTCAACGAGAACTTCCGTCCGGCCCTGAGCGGCGACCGTGCCTACACCAAGGGCCGTGATGCCAAGATCAGCATCACCCGCTTCTTCTGAAAAACTGTACGGATAAATCCGCACCCAGCTGTAGGCCCGCAATCGGCGGGGGATGTGGCTAGATGGGCTTCCCTTGAAGCCCTCTAGATTTCGGTTCTTCCCCATGAGCTCGCGCGAAAACACCGGCATGGCCCTCGGCCTGCTGGGCGTCATCATCTTCAGCCTGACCCTGCCCTTCACCCGCATCGTGGTGCAGGAAATCCACCCGTTGCTCAACGGCCTGGGCCGCGCGTTGTTCGCGGCGATTCCGGCGGCGGCGCTGTTGCTGTGGCGTCGTGAGCGCTGGCCGACCTGGCGCCAGGTGCGCGGGCTGTGCCTGGTGATCGCGGGCGTGATCCTGGGTTTCCCGGTACTGTCGGCATGGGCCATGCAGACCTTGCCGGCGTCCCATGGCGCGCTGGTCAACGGCCTGCAACCGCTGTGCGTGGCGCTGTACGCGGCGTGGCTGTCCCATGAACGGCCGTCGAAAGCCTTCTGGGCTTGTGCGGCGCTGGGCAGTGGCTTGGTGTTGAGCTACGCGTTGATCACCGGGGCCGGCAGTATCCAGGCCGGTGATTTGCTGATGCTCGGTGCAATCGCGGTGGGCGGCCTGGGTTATGCCGAAGGCGGCCGATTGGCCAAAGAGATGGGCGGCTGGCAGGTGATCTGCTGGGCGCTGGTGCTGTCGACGCCCGTGCTGATCGGGCCGGTGTGGTACCTGGCGGCGCAGCATCAAGGGGCGATTTCCATGCGCGCCTGGTGGGCGTTTGGGTACGTGTCGCTGTTCTCGCAGTTCCTGGGGTTCTTTGCCTGGTACGCGGGGTTGGCCATGGGCGGGATTGCGCGGGTCAGCCAGATTCAGCTGTTGCAGATCTTCTTCACCATCGCGTTTTCGGCACTGTTCTTTGGTGAACACATCGAGCCGATTACCTGGCTGTTTGCCTGTGGCGTGATCGTGACGGTGATGCTGGGGCGCAAGACAGCGGTGCAGCCAGCACCGGACTCCTGTAGGAGCGAGCTCGCTCGCGAAAATCGTTAACGATGACGCGAAAAACCTGAAAGCCCACTGCGCTCTCAGTTTTTTCGCGAGCAAGCTCGCTCCTACGAGGGAGCGTGTTCAGCCCAGGTAGCCATCCGCGCGCAGCAGGGTTTCCAGGCAGTGTTCGGTGATGTGGTAGAACGCTTTCAGCGCCTGGATTTTCTCCAGCAATTGCGCGTTTTCCAACGGCTCGGCGCGCTTGACCGCCAGAATCATCTTGTTCTTGTTGGTATGTTCCAACGAGATGAATTCGAACACCTTGGTCTCATAACCACAGGCTTCGAGGAACAGCGCACGCAAGCTGTCGGTGACCATTTCCGCCTGTTGGCCCAGGTGCAGGCCGTATTGCAACATCGGCTTGAGCAGCACCGGGCTCTGGATCTGCAGGCGGATCTGCTTGTGGCAGCACGGCGAGCACATGATGATCGACGCGCCGGAACGGATGCCGGTGTGGATCGCATAGTCGGTGGCAATGTCGCAGGCATGCAGGGCGATCATCACGTCCAGTTCGCTGGGCGCCACGCTGCGCACGTCGCCGCATTTGAACACCAGCCCCGGATGCTCCAGGCGCGCGGCGGCAGTGTTGCACAAGGTCACCATGTCTTCGCGCAGCTCGACGCCAGTCACTTCGCCTTCGGCCTTGAGGGTGTTACGCAGGTAGTCGTGAATCGCGAACGTCAGGTAGCCCTTGCCCGAGCCGAAGTCAGCGACACGCACCGGCTGGTCCAGCTTCAAGGGTGACGAGGTGAGCGCGTGGCTGAACACTTCGATGAACTTGTTGATCTGCTTCCACTTGCGCGACATCGACGGGATCAGCGCCTGCTTGGCGTCCGTCACCCCCAGGTCGGCGAGGAACGGCCGGCTCAGGTCGAGGAAGCGATTTTTCTCGCGGTTATGTTCAGCCGATGGCGCTTCACGCAGTTGCTGCGGCTTGCTTTTGAACAGCGAGCTTTTGTTCTTCTTGCTGTATTCCAGCTGGGCTTCGTCAGTCAGCGACAGCAGGTGCGCGTTCTTGAACTGCGCCGGCAGCAACGCGGCAATCGCTGCCACACCTTCGGCCTGCGGGAAATTCTTGGTGATGTCACGGGTCTTGTAGCGGTAGACGAACGACAGGCAAGCCTGCTCCTTGACCGTGACCGGCTTGATGATCAGCCGCTGCAACTCGGCTTCCTCACCGACATACTTGGCCAGCACCAGCTTGATAAAGGCGTTTTGCGCGAGGCTTGCGCTGAGCAGTTCGATGAACTGGGCGTGATGATCCGGCGCAGGGCGGGCAGGTTGAGCGGTGACAGACATGAACAAAAACGCCTCGGGCAGGGAATGCCGGGCATTTTAGGGGGGATAGCCCGCCAGGGCACGGAGTTATTTGACCAGCGGTACGCCTTACTCCAGCACCACCAATCGATTGGGCAGCTCATTGCGGGTCTGCGTCACCGGCACATGCACCTTCAACAACTCGCCACAGGCTTCAATGCAACTGATAAACCCCGCCAACGTCTGCCCCTGTTTCACCTGCTGGGTAAACGCCTTGACGATCACATCCCAACTGCCGTCATCCAGCCGCTTGGAAATGCCGTCATCCACCAGGATCTCGACGTACCGCTCCGCCTCGCTGACAAAAATCAGCACACCAGTGCTGCCCAGGGTGTGATGCAGGTTCTGCTCCAGGAACTGCCGCCGCGCCAGGTTGGACGCGCGCCAGTGGCGCACCGAACGAGGGATCAACCGCGTGGTGACCTTGGGCAGGCGAAACACCAGGCACAACACGATGAACGTCGCCCATTGCGCCAGCAACAAGGTGTACATGGTCAGGTAACCCGACAGGTAATGCACCACGCCGGGCACCACCAACGCGATCAGGCTGGCCCACAACAGCGGGATGTAGGCGTAGTCATCGGCGCGGGCGGCCAGTACGGTCACCAGCTCAGCGTCGGTGGTTTTCTCGACGCGGGCGATCGCTTCCGCGACTTGGCGCTGCTCGTGTTCAGTCAGTAATGCCATGGTTGTGCTTGCTCTCTCATTATTATCATCACCAGCCGCCTGAAGCCCCGCCGCCGCCAAAGCCGCCACCGCCGCCCCGGAAACCACCGCCGCCTCCCCCACCGCCGCCGCCACGGCCGCTGCTGCTGAGAATCGCCAGCAAAATAGCGCCCACCGGCAGCCCCATGCGATTGCACAGCCACAACACGCCGATCAGCAGGATAAACAAGCCGATGGAAAACCCGGGATTATCCTTGGCAAAGTTGGCATCCGCCACATGGGCCGGCACGGCCAGTGGCTCGCCGCCCACCACCTGCACCATCGCGGCCACGCCGTCGCTGATGCCTTTGCTGAAGTTGCCGGCCTTGAACGCCGGCGCAATCACCTGGTTGATGATCACCCACGACTGCGCATCGGTGAGCACACCTTCCAGGCCATAGCCGACTTCGATGCGCAATTTTCGCTCATCGCGGGCGACGATCAACAGCGCGCCGTTGTCCTTGCCCTTCTGGCCGATCCCCCACTCGCGGCCCAATTGGTAACCGAAGTCTTCAATGGGCACGCCTTGCAGGTCGGGCACGGTGACCACCACTATCTGGTCGCCGGACGTCTGCTCCAGTGCCTGCAACTGCTGGGTCAGTTGCTGGCGCGTGGCGGGGTCGATCATCTGGGCGTTGTCCACCACCCGCCCGGTCAGCGCCGGGAAGGTCAGCGCCGCCTGGGCCGCACCGACGCAGGCCAACAGCCACAACGCCAGGCCTATCCGTAATAAACGCATCGACACCTCAGTGCAGCCTTATTTGAACTTCACTTGCGGCGCTTTATCGGCATCGGCACTGGTGGCTTCAAACGTGGCGCGGATCGGCAAGTCGCTGTACATCACGCTGTGCCACAGACGGCCAGGGAAGGTGCGGATCTCAGTGTTGTAGGCCTGCACCGCCTGGATAAAGTCGCGGCGCGCCACGGCGATACGGTTTTCGGTGCCTTCAAGCTGGGATTGCAGGGCCAGGAAGTTCTGGTTGGCCTTCAGGTCCGGATAGCGCTCGGACACCACCATCAAGCGGCTGAGTGCGCCGCTCAAGCCATCTTGGGCCTGCTGGAACTGCTTGAGTTTTTCCGGGTTGTCGAGGGTGCTCGCATCCACCTGGATCGAGGTGGCCTTGGCCCGCGCTTCAATCACGGCGGTGAGGGTGTCTTGCTCATGGGCGGCGTAGCCCTTGACCACCTCCACCAGGTTGGGGATCAAGTCGGCGCGGCGTTGGTACTGGTTCTGCACCTGGCCCCAGGCGGCCTTGGCCTGTTCATCCAGTGTGGGAATGTTGTTGATGCCGCAACCGCTCAGCACCGTGCTGATCAATAACAAAGCTGCGGCTTTCAAGCCCCAGCGGTAACCCTGTGCTGCTTGCATGGTGTTTCTCCTGCCCAATCTTGATGGAATGTTACGACTGACCCTATACACCGCGCGCTTGGGGCATAATCCGCCACCACTGGATTGCATCGAGCCAATCAGCTACAAAGATGCCCAGCGCGAAAAAGAGTTCAGAGTGTGCTGCATTTATCTGAACAACACCCGAACAACAATAGACGCTCCCCACATTTTGGCCGATCAGCGTTATCGCTGTGCAGTGAGCCGAAAAAGGATATTCATGAAGAAGCTGTGTTTGCTCGGCCTTGTTGCCACTCTGGCCACCCACCCCGTATGGGCAGAAACAAAGCCTGCTGCGCTTAAAGACAAGGACGCCTTTGTCAGCGACCTGCTCAAGCAGATGACCCTCGATGAAAAGATCGGCCAATTGCGCCTGATCAGCATCGGCCCCGAAATGCCCCGCGAGCTGATCCGCAAGGAAATCGCCGCCGGCCGCATCGGCGGCACCTTCAACTCCATCACCCGCCCGGAAAACCGTCCGATGCAGGACGCGGCCATGCGCAGCCGCCTGAAGATCCCGATGTTCTTCGCCTACGACGTGATCCACGGCCACCGCACGATTTTCCCGATCAGCCTGGCCCTGGCCTCCAGCTGGGACATGGACGCCATCGGCCGCTCCGGGCGCATCGCTGCCCAGGAAGCCGCCGCCGACAGCCTCGACATCACCTTTGCGCCAATGGTCGACATCTCCCGCGACCCGCGCTGGGGCCGCACGTCCGAAGGCTTCGGTGAAGACACCTACCTGGTCTCGCGCATTGCCGAAGTGATGGTCAAGGCGTTCCAGGGCGTGAGCGCCGCGAATGCCGACAGCATCATGGCCAGCGTCAAGCACTTCGCCCTGTATGGCGCAGTGGAAGGCGGTCGCGACTACAACGTGGTCGACATGAGCCCGGTCAAGATGTACCAGGACTACCTGCCGCCGTACCACGCGGCGATCAAGGCCGGTTCCGGCGGCGTGATGGTGGCGCTGAACTCGATCAACGGCGTGCCCGCCACCGCCAACACCTGGCTGATGAACGACCTGCTGCGCAAGGACTGGGGCTTCAAGGGCCTTGCCGTGAGCGACCATGGCGCGATCTTCGAGCTGATCAAGCACGGCGTGGCCAAGGACGGGCGTGAAGCCGCCAAGCTGGCGATCAAGGCCGGCATCGACATGAGCATGAACGACTCGCTCTACGGCAAGGAATTGCCCGGCCTGCTCAAGTCCGGCGAGATCGAACAGAGCGACATCGACAACGCCGTGCGCGAAGTGCTGGGCGCCAAGTACGACATGGGCCTGTTCAAGGACCCGTACCTGCGCATCGGCAAGGCCGAGGATGACCCGGCCGACACCTACGCCGAAAGTCGCCTGCATCGCGCCGAAGCCCGTGATATTGCGCGCCGCAGCCTGGTCTTGCTGAAAAACCAGAACAACACCCTGCCGCTGAAAAAATCCGCGACCATCGCCCTGGTCGGCCCGCTGGCCAAGGCGCCGATCGACATGATGGGCAGTTGGGCCGCCGCCGGTAAACCGGAACAGTCGGTCACCCTGCTCGACGGCTTGAACGCGGTGATCGGCGAGAAAGGCAAGATCATCTATGCCCGTGGCGCCAACATCACCAACGACAAGGCCGTGGTCGACTACCTGAACTTCCTCAACTTCGATGCGCCGGAAGTGGTGGATGACACCCGCCCTGCTCAGGTGATGATCGACGAGGCCGTCAAGGCCGCCAAGGATGCCGATGTGGTCGTCGCTGCCGTGGGCGAGTCCCGTGGCATGTCCCACGAATCCTCCAGCCGCACCGACCTGAACATCCCGCAAAGCCAGCGCGACCTGATCAAGGCCCTGAAGGCCACCGGCAAGCCGCTGGTGCTGGTGCTGATGAACGGCCGTCCCCTGTCGATTCTCGAAGAGAACCAACAGGCCGACGCGATCCTGGAAACCTGGTTCGCCGGTACCGAAGGCGGCAACGCGATTGCCGACGTGCTGTTTGGTGACTACAACCCGTCGGGCAAACTGCCGATCACCTTCCCACGCTCGGTGGGGCAGATTCCGACCTACTACAACCACCTGACCATCGGCCGGCCGTTCACCCCGGGCAAGCCGGGCAACTACACCTCGCAGTACTTCGATGACACCACTGGTCCCCTGTTCCCATTTGGCTACGGCTTGAGCTACACCACGTTCGGTCTGTCGGACATGGCGCTGTCGTCCACTACCTTGAACAAGACCGGCAAGCTTGACGCCAGTGTCACCGTGACCAACACCGGCAAGGTCGACGGCGAAACCGTGGTGCAGTTGTATATCCAGGACGTGGCCGGCTCGATGATCCGCCCGATCAAGGAGCTGAAGAACTTCCAGAAGGTCATGCTCAAGGCGGGTGAAGAGCGCACGTTGCACTTCACCATCACCGAGGAAGACTTGAAGTTCTACAACACCCAACTGAAGTTCGCGGCGGAACCGGGTGAGTTCAATGTGCAGATCGGGTTGGATTCCCAGGATGTACAGCAGCAGACCTTCGAATTGCTGTAACAGCCAGAACACTTGTAGGAGCGAGCTTGCTCGCGAAAAACCTGAGGGCAACGCGTTCATCCAGGATGAACGCGTCATCGTTAACGACCTTCGCGAGCAAGCTCGCTCCTACAGTGAGACGGGCTAGCCGCGTCGATCCAGCAAATTCACCACCAACCGATCAATCCACCCCCACACCCGCTGCTTCACCCGCCGCCACAACGGCCGCGACTTCCACGCCTCCAGGCTCACCGCCAGGCTTTGCGCGAAATCCCGCTCGAAACTGCCCGCCACCGCCCGCGTCAATTCAGGGTCCAACGCCTCCAGGTTGGCGTCCAGGTTGAAGCGCAGGTTCCAGTGGTCGAAATTGCACGAGCCCACGCTGACCCAGTCATCCACCAGCACCATTTTCAGGTGCAGAAAACACGGTTGGTATTCAAAGATCTGCACACCCGAACGCAGCAAGCGCGGGTAATAACGGTGCCCGGCATAACGCACGGAGGGGTGATCAGTGCGCGGGCCGGTGAGCAGCAAGCGCACATCGACCCCCCGCCCTGCGGCCCGACGCAACGCGCGGCGCACGCCCCAGGTGGGTAGAAAATACGGGGTTGCCAGCCAGATCCGTTGTTTGCCGCTGTTCAACGCACGGATCAGTGATTGCAGGATGTCCCGGTGCTGACGGGCATCGGCATACGCGACACGGCCAAGCCCCGGCCCGGTGGCGGGCACCCTGGGCAAACGCGGCAAACCGAAGTGGGTGGCAGGTTTCCACGCGCGGCGCGCGTTGTTGGCGTGCCATTGGCGGTCGAACAGTGCGTGCCAATCCTGCACCAACGGGCCGCTGATCTGCACCATGACTTCATGCCAGTCGGCGCTGTCATTGCCCGGCGTCCAGAATTCATCGGTCACGCCGGTGCCGCCGACGAAGGCGACACGCTGGTCGATCAACAACAGTTTGCGATGGTCGCGGTACAGGTTACGCATCCAGCGGCGCCAGCTCAGGCGATTGTAGAAGCGCAGTTGCACACCGGCGTCGGTCAGGCGTTTGCGCAGCCCGAGGGTAAACGCCAGGCTGCCGTAATCATCGAACAGGCAGCGCACCTGCACGCCGCGTTCGGCGGCGAGCACCAGCGCCTGCACCATGGCTTCGGCGCAGGCGCCGGCTTCCACCAGGTACAACTCCAGCTCGACTTGCCGCTCGGCGCGAGCAATGTCCACCAGCATCTGCGGGAAGAAATTCGGCCCGTCGATCAGCAATTCGAAACGGTTGGCGCTGCGCCAGGGGAACACCGCGCCGCTCATGTCAGCGCGCCGTGAAAATCAGCACCGCACCCACCGGCACCGACAGACTGATCGACTTGAGCCCCGCTGCCTTACGCAACGCTGCCACGCCCGGCGCCAGGTCGAAATCCTCCGCATGTACCACCAGCGGTTCCAGGGTCACCACTTGGAAGCGTCGGTCGTCCAACCGCGTGGCCAGCAACTCGGCGCTGTAGGTCTGGGTCTTGCCGTGCAGGGTCACGGACAACGGCAGGCGCAACTCCAATTGTGCGCCGGGAGCCAAATCATTGATCGGCTGCAGGTTGATCTGCGCGTTGATCAGCGCATCGGGAAAGGTTTTGATCTCGAACAATTGATTGCGCATGCGCTCGTCGCGCAGCGGGATGCCACTATTGACGGACTCCAGCTCGACCTCCAGTTGCGCCGCGCCCTTGCTGTCGACCTTGCCGTGCAACACCAGGAAACGCTGCACTTCGGCGATTTCGGTGTTCTTGGTGGTGACGAACGACAGACGCGACGATTCGTTATCCAGATACCAGTCGGCATGGGCAGGCACAGCAGCGGCGGCCAACAGGGCGAAGGCCAGGGGTTTGATCACGGAAGCGTTGAACATTGAAGACTCGTGGGGCGAAAAACCTGAACGAACCTTAACCGGATCGCGAGGGTTACGCCAATGCGCGCTGCACTTCGCGCACCGTCTCTTCCAGGCTGGCCATGTGCAGGTTCAACACCCGCTCCACCGGCGCCTGATGCATCGGCCAATGCAGCGCCATGCTCCCAACCAGACGACCATTGGCGCGCACCGGCAAGGCGACGGCGCGAATCAGGAACGGCAAACGCACCGGATACTCCCAATAACCCTCGGTGCGCTGGCCAAAGCCCTGGTGCTGGGTTTGCTCGCAGGCCTGGTATTGCTCGTCCGCCGCCACCTGATCGCGACCGGCCAGGCGCTGCACTTCTTCAGCCGATAACTGGGTCAGGCAGGCCTTGCCCATCGCCGAATGAAACAGGCTGGCGTGCTGGCCGACGATCTGGCAATTGTTGGGGTACAGCTTGCGCAACACGCTGGGGATCGCGCTCTCCATGACTTCCAGGCGCTCGCCATCAAAACAGGACAAATCCACCACCAGCCCGGTGCGCTCGCTAAGTTCCAGCAGCCACGGCGCCGCGCTTTCCACGACTTGGCGTTTGAAGCGTTGCTGGGTGTCGCCGAACAGGCGCTGGGCGCGCAGGCGGTAACGACGATCGCTCAAGCCGCGATAGACCCAGCCCTGCTCCTGCAACGTCAGCAACATGCGCGACACCGTGGCCTTGGGCAGGCGTGTGAGGTAGTGCAACTCCTCCAGCCCCAGGGCCTGGTGCGCGCCCAGCAACTCGACGATTGCCAGTGCGCGCTCGACCGAGCGTACGGTGCCTGTCTCCATGTTCGATCTCCCTGTTGCCGATGGATGATCATTGTTCACAGCAAGATACAGGCCCGGTCGCAGCTCAACCCGTCGATGCCAGGCACGTCGGCGGCCGACGCTGCACCCACTGCGTCAACTGTTCATGAGCATAGGCCAATTGCAGCACCGCCCGATCCGCCTGGGCCGGGCCGATGATCTGCACGCCCATGGGCAGGCCCTGGGGGTTGAAGCCCACCGGCACACTCATGCTCGGCAGCCCGGCCAGGGTCGGGCCGATCACCCCCTCCATCCAGCGGTGGTAGGTGTCCATTTCACGCCCGCCAACGAGGCGCGGCCAGGGCTGCTGTGCATCGAAAGGGAACACTTGGGCGGTGGGCAGAAGCAGAAAATCGTAACGTTCGAACAGCTTGGCGAGGGCGCGATACCACTCGCTGCGATCCAGCGATGCCTGGTACACCTGCTGGGCTGTCAACGCCAGGCCACCCTCCACTTCCCATTGCGCCTCGGGCTTGAGCAGTGCGCGTTTCTGCGGGTTGGCGTAGGCCGCGCCGAGGTTGCCGTGCACCAGCCAGTGGCGATGCACCAACCAACTGCGCCACAGCCGTGCCATGGAAAAGTCCGGCTGGCAGCTTTCCACGGTGCAGCCCAATGCAGCGAAATCGCCGAGCGCCGATTCGCACAGGCTCAGCACGCCGTCGTCCATCGGCAGATAGCCGTTGTAATCCCCCAGCCAGCCCAGGCGTGCGCCCTTGAAATCACGCTGCAAGGGCTGGCCGAACATCGCCGGGTCCTCCTTGGACGACAACGGCACCCGTGGGTCGTAACCCGCCTGGATGCTCAACAACCGCGCCACAT
Organism: Pseudomonas sp. NS1(2017); assembly: GCF_002269425.1. Lineage (NCBI taxonomy): Bacteria > Pseudomonadati > Pseudomonadota > Gammaproteobacteria > Pseudomonadales > Pseudomonadaceae > Pseudomonas > Pseudomonas sp. NS1(2017). The sequence continues at coordinate 2,940,997 of NZ_CP022960.1, read as the reverse complement.
CCGTCACGCTGCGGCCCATCGGGCCTTCGGTGCCCAGTTGTTGCACGAACAGTTCTGGGGCCGGTCCGTAAGGCACTCGGCCTTGGGACGGGCGCAAGCCAAACACGTTGTTGAACGCCGCCGGGTTGCGCAGCGAGCCCATCATGTCGCTGCCGTCGGCCACCGGCAGCATGCGCAACGCCAGGGCCACCGCTGCCCCGCCGCTGCTGCCGCCCGCGACGAGGCTGGGGTCGTAGGCATTGCCGGTGGTGCCGAACAGTGTGTTGTAGGTCTGCGAACCCAGGCCGAACTCCGGCACGTTGCTCTTGCCGATGATGATCGCGCCACTGGCCCGCACCCGCGCCACGCTGATGGCGTCTTCGCTGGGCACGTGCTCGGCGAACAGCGGAGAGCCCAAGGTGGTGCGCAAGCCTTGGGTAGCAGCGAGGTCCTTGATCGCCTGGGGCATGCCGTGCATCCAGCCGCGCGACTGGCCTTGGTCCAGCTCGCGATCACGCCCCCGCGCCTCCGCCAACACGTCATCGGCATCACGCAGCGACACCAGCGCATTCACCGTCGGATTGAAGCGCTGGATCTGCGCCAGATACGCCTGCATCACCTCTTCGCACGACACCTGCCGTGCGTGGATCGCCCGCGACAGTTCGGTGGCATCCCAATCAACAATACTCAAGGCTTCACCTCTTTGGAAAACGGCAGCGGCTTCTGTGCCCGCGGCGCCTCATGCATGCAGTAGGTGCCCAGCAGCGTCAGCACGCAAGCGAACAATACATAGAAGGATGGGGCGACCGGCGTGCCCAGCACTTTGGTCAGCCAGGTGACGATCAGCGGCGCAAAACCGCCGAACACCATGACCGCCACGTTATAGGCGACCGATACACCGGTCGAGCGAACTTCGGTGGGAAACTGCTCGGCCAGCGCGGTCGGCGCCGGGCCGAAGAACCCACCGATGGCGGTGCACAGCATCACTTGCATCACCAGCAGACGCTCGATGGACGGCGCGGCGGCGACCCAAACATACAGCGGATAGACCATCACAAAAAACGCCAGGGTGAACGCCATCAACACCGGCCGCCGTCCCAGGCGGTCCGACAGCAAACCAGACAGCGGAATCACCACGGTCATCAGCGCCACCGCAAACATCTGCACCATCAGCACTTGATCCAGCGGCAGACCGAGGCTTTTGTGGGCAAAGGTCGGCATGTTCACCAGCACCACATAGAACGACACCGTCGCGCCACAGGCCAGGCCCATGGATACGAGGATGCTGCGCCGATGCTCGCGCACCACCTGCATCAGGCTCGGCGCCGGGCCGGTCGCCTGTTTGCGTGCCTCGATGAATTCTTCCGGGTCTTCCATGTGCCGACGAATCCACAGGCCCACCGGGCCAATCAGCAAACCGAACACGAACGGCAGACGCCAGCCCCACAGGTCGAGGGTTTGCGGCGAAAAGAAATGCGTGACCGCCGCCACCATCGCCGCGCCGCCGAACACGGCCAGGCATTGCCCCACCAATTGCCAGGAGCCATATAAGCCCTTGCGATGGGCTGGCGCGCTTTCCACCAGGAACGCCGTAGCACTCGCGTACTCACCGCCGGTGGCAAAGCCTTGAAGCATGCGCGCTACCACGATCAACAAAGGCGCGCCCATGCCGATGGCGGCGTAGTTGGGCGCAAAGGCGATCAACGCGATGGACACGGTCATCAGCCGGATAATCAACTGCATCGCGGCCTTGCGGCCTTTGCGGTCGGAATACATCCCCAGCAGGATGCCGCCCACCGGGCGCATGAAAAAGCCCACGCCGAAAGTGGCCAAGGCCATCAGCAGCGAGGCGTACTCGTCATCTGAAGGAAAAAACTGTCGGGCGATGATGCTCGCGAGAAAGCCGTAGACAATGAAGTCATACCATTCCAGCGCATTGCCGATCACAGCCGCCACCACTTGGCGGGTGCGGGACACACCTGGTTTTGCAGTCTGCATGAGGAACACTCCATTCAACCGATCGAGGGAAAGGGTCCAGCGGCAGAAAAAGAAGGTCGTCAGGCAGGCTTGAGCCAGCTCTCGGCCAGCGCGCCCCAATAGGCGGCGCCCGTCAGCAGGATGTCGTCGTTGAAGTCGTAGGCGGGGTTATGCACCATCGGCCGCGACACGCCGTTGCCGATGAACAGGTAGCTGCCGGGGCAGCGTTGCAGCATCCAGGCGAAGTCTTCGCTGCCCATCAGCGTGCGGGTGTTACCGTCCACCGCGTCGGCACCGAGCAAGGCGACGCCAACCTGGCGGGCGAATTCGGTTTCTTCGGCGTGGTTGACCAGCACCGGATAAGCCGGGCGGTGTTCGATCTGCACCGTGCAGCCAAAGCTGGCGGCCTGGGTGTGGATGATGGCGAACACCCGCTCCAGCATCTGCTCACGCACCTTGGGATTGAGCGCGCGCAGGCTCAGACGCAACAGCGCCTGTTGGGGAATCACGTTGGCTGCCTGGCCCGCTTGCAGCGCGCCGACCGTGACCACGGCGGCTTCCTGGGTGTCGATATTGCGCGCCACCACCGTCTGCAACGCCATGACCATGCTCGCTGCCGCCACCAGCGGGTCCACCGTCAAATGCGGCATGGAGCCGTGGCCGCCAACGCCTTCGAGGGTCACGGTGAGCAAGTCCTGCGAGGCCATCATCGGCCCGACGCGCAAGCCCAGATGCCCCGCCGGCAGCCCCGGCATGTTGTGCATGCCAAACAAGCCATCGCAGGGGAAACGCTCCAGCAAACCGTCGGCCAGCATGGCTTCGGCGCCCCCCTGGCCTTCTTCGGCGGGTTGGAAAATCAGGTTCAAGGTGCCGTCGAACTGCCGCGTCGCCGCCAGGTAGCGCGCGGCGCCGAGCAACATGGTGGTGTGGCCGTCATGGCCGCAGGCGTGCATGCAACCGGCGTGTTGGCTGGTGTAGGACGCGCCGGTGTTTTCGATGATGGGTAACGCATCCATGTCGGCACGAATGCCCAGGGTGCGCGAACTGCTGCCATTGCGCAGCACGCCCACCACACCGGTCTTGCCGATACCGGTGTGCACCTCATAGCCCCACTCCTGCAACGATTTGGCAACGAGCGCGCTGGTGCGGTTTTCTTCAAAGCCAAGTTCAGGATGGGCGTGGATGTCCTGGCGCACGGCGTGCAAATCGCCAGCGACGTCGCTGAGCCAATCCAGGATGTGCTGGTGTGGGCGCATGGTGATTCTCCTCACAGGCGGGTGTTCCCGTTCTTGTTTGCTGCACATCGCCAGCTAACCGCGATGTGGGCGCAAGGACAATCAAAGGTGGTTCCACCCTGTGGAACCTTGCGGCATTACATAGTTTTCCTGAAGCTTGCCTCTCTCTGCGGTGAGCAAGCTTGCTTGCGTTGGAGGGGGAAGTGCCGCCAAAAACCAGGCGGCCAACAATCATGAATAACTGGGTCGAATCTTGTGTAAGGAAAACGTGCTAGAGGGCATTATTTTTTCTGTACAACCAGATCAAATAGAACCCACCGAGGGGAAGGGCGAAGACAAAATAGAACAGCCATAACAGTGTGTGACCACCCTGGGATGCAGCCGTCCTTAATGGAGCTGACCCCCAAAAGCGTTTCCCAGTAACACTGAAGACAATGTTTTCTACTGCGCGCCTTGAGAACGGGAACAAAAGTGCATTAGCCGCGCAGACAGAAATATAAATAGCAGCGTTATCGCTCGACCGGAAACCATAAGCGGTCATAAAGAATAAAAACAGTCCAATCATCAAGCCCTCAAAAAAATGGCCTTTCTCCATGCCCATTCGCATTCTTATCATCCTGAAGTAATTTTGAGCCACACGCGCTAGAGCCAGAAACGTCCGCTCTGCCTATGAAGGGCCGCAATCCCTGTCATCGGCCACCGGCAATATTACTACATGCGCGCGGCATCAAAATCAGGACGCTGCACGTTGCGTTTGAAGCGTGGGAAGGTAAGTCCTAGGGCAGCAGGCGACACCCCTGCCGCTCCCCCAACCAGCGCGCCATATGCGTGCGCCCCAACCCACTGGCCGTCACCTCACTGCGCTCCGGATTATCTCTGAACGCACTCGTCGGCACGTACTGCTTCACGTACCCCCGGCAATACTCCGCCGGGTTGTTCGCCACATACCGGCACGAGCAGTACTCCTTGGCGCTGTAGGCCGCGATGATGTCGGGGAAGGCTTGCAGGTTGACGCGTTCGTGCCAGAGCCAGCCCAGCAAGGCGAGCAATAACAGCAGAAACACACTGGTAAACGGCCGACGACGGATCATGGTTGCACCGCCGCGAGTACGCGCTTGAGCAGTTCGTTATGCCGGTAGCTGGCGTCACGGTCATCGCCGTAGCGCACGATCACCAGGTGTTCGTCAGGCATCACGTACAGCGCCTGGCCCCAATGGCCGAGGGCGGCGAAGGTGTCGGCGGGAGCATCGGGCCAGGGTCTTGACGCGCCTTTATTGAGCCACCAATGACCACCGGGGACGGCTTCGTCCTGGCCGGGTTTGTATTTATCGAAGGGCTGGCGGTTAAAGGCGACCCAGTCTTTCGGCAGCAGTTGTTGATCGCCCCAGCGACCGTCCCGCGCCATCAGCAAACCGACACGCGCCAAGTCACGAGCGGTGAGGTAGGCATAGGACGAGGCGACGAAGGTTTCATCGGCGTCAGTCTCCCAGGTGGCATTACGAATGCCCAAGGGCTTGAACAGCGCATCCCACGGGTAACTCATATAGGCCTTGTGCCCAAGCATGCCTTTAAGGGTGGCGGACAGGATATTGGTGTCGCCGCTGGAGTAACGGAACACCTGGCCCGGTGCAGCGGCGGCCTCGGTGTCGGCGGCAAAGTCGGCCATGTCGCCACGGCCACGGGTGTAGAGCATCGCCACCACCGAGGATTTCAACGGCGCGTATTCGTAGTCTTCCTGCCAGTCGAGGCCCGAGGCCCAGTGCAGCAGGTCGGCCATGGTCACGGTTGGGTGCTGTTTCATCGGAGGATAAAAACGCGCGGCGGGGTCGCTCAGTTTGAAGCGGTTTTCGCCGTAGGCCACGCCCAACACAGTTGCCATCAGGCTTTTGCTGACGGACCAAGTGAGGTGCGGGGTGCTGGCGCTGGTGGGCGCGGCGTAGCGTTCGTAGATCACTTCACCGTCACGAATCACCAACAGCGCGTCGGTGCGAATGCCTTGGCGGGTGGCGTCATCTCGTGCCGGGAAGGCGTAGGCCTCCAGGGCATCAACAGCGGGACCAGAAAGCGGTATTCCCTTGGCCCAGTCTTTATCGGGCCAGGTTTCAGCGTGAGCGGCAACGGTGACAAACAGCAGGGCAACACACAACAGGCCTCTGACCATGGACGCAGACTCAAGGGGGGCATTCAAGCCCGCGAGCCTAGCCGAGGCTGATGACAGATTTGCGACAGCGAGGGCTGTCATCCAAGCGTCACCATAACTTCATGGAGATGACACCGAGCCTACATAGCCTGAGTTTGGACAACAAAGTCGACCGGCCGAAATCGTGGCCGGCACTCGGAGACTCGCCATGACTCAGATCGCCCGCATCAGCGACACCGGCAATGAACGCCGTCTGCAAGCCGAACGCCTGGTTGGCGCGCAGGCGTTGCAGGAAGCCCAGGCCCTGCGGTTCAACGTGTTCAGCGGCGAATTCAACGCCAAGCTGAAAGGCGCGGAACTGGGCCTGGACATGGATGACTATGATGTTCACTGCAGCCACATTGGCGTGCGGGACTTGAACAGCGGTCGACTCGTCGCCACCACCCGTTTGCTGGACCACCAGGCTGCCAGCACCCTGGGCCGGTTCTACAGTGAAGAAGAATTCAGCCTGCATGGCTTGCTCCATCTGCAAGGCCCGATCCTGGAAATCGGCCGCACCTGCGTCGACCCCGCCTACCGCAACGGCGGCACCATCGCCGTGTTGTGGGGCGAATTGGCCGAAGTGCTCAACCAGGGCGGCTACAGCTACCTGATGGGGTGCGCGAGCATCCCGATGCACGATGGCGGCATCCAGGCCCACGCAATCATGCAGCGCCTGCGCGAACGCTATCTGTGCAATGAACACCTGCGCGCCGAACCGAAGAAACCACTGCCGGCGCTGGACCTGCCGTCCAACGTGATCGCCGAGATGCCGCCATTGCTCAAGGCGTACATGCGCCTGGGTGCGAAGATCTGCGGCGAGCCGTGCTGGGATGAAGATTTCCAGGTGGCCGACGTGTTCATCCTGCTCAAGCGCGATGAGCTGTGCCCGCGTTACGCCCGCCACTTCAAGGCTGCAATGTGATGAGCCGCCTGCGGGTTTACGGGCGCATTGCCCGCGTGCTGGTGGTGGTGGCGCTGGGCTTGAGCATGGCCAGCGTGTTTGGGGTATTCGAGCGCATGGGCATCGCCAATTCGATGGTACGGCGCCAGCGTTGGTCGCGTTTCTTTATGGCGCGGCTGACCAACGCGCTGCCCTTTCGCGTGACGGTGCACGGCGAATTGCCAACGCAGCCGATGCTGTGGGTGAGCAATCACGTGTCCTGGACCGATATTCCGCTGCTCGGCGCCGTGGCGCCGATGTCATTCCTGTCCAAGGCCGAAGTGCGCACCTGGCCGGTGGCAGGTTGGTTGGCGGCCAAGGCTGGCAGCTTGTTTATCCGCCGAGGTTCGGGCGACAGCCAGTTGATCCGCAAGCAGATGACCCGCCACTTGGAGCAACAGCACCCGCTGTTGATGTTCCCGGAAGGCACCACCACCGACGGGCGCAGCCTGCGTACCTTCCACGGACGCTTGCTGGCCAGTGCGATCGATGCGGATGTGTCGCTGCAACCGGTGGCGATCCGTTACCTGCGTGATGGGCAAGTCGACCCGCTGGCGCCTTTTATTGGCGATGATGATTTGCTCTCGCACCTGATGCGTTTGTTTGCGAACGACCAAGGCGATGTGGAAATCCATGTGCTCAAGCCGATCGCCTGCGCCGGGCAGGAACGCGCGGCGCTGGCGTATCAGGCGCAGCAGGCGGTGCAGAAGGCGTTGTTTGGTGAAGTGGTGCAGCCGGCCGAACCCCGCGGCGCGCTGATTGCCGCCTGAACCCGATTCACTGTAGGAGCGAGCTTGCTCGCGAAAAACGAATAGGCGCCACGGGCTGGCTGATAGCGCTGCGTTATCGTTGACGATCTTCGCGAGCAAGCTCGCTCCTACAGAAGTCTTGCAACAGCGGGTAGAAAACGCTGAAGTCTTCACTCAACGGCTCATACAACACCCGCAACTCTTGCATCGCAAAACCCAACTCCTGCGGCTGTGTCAACCTTCGGGAGATCCCCCGCAACACCTGCTCCATCACCGCAAACTCACGGTACGAGCCCAACCAATCATCCGCCGCCATGTACGGCGCAATCTGCGCCAACCGCCCCGGCAATTGCGGCTCGGCCGCCAGCACGCGGTACACCTGCGACGTGAAACGCTCCAGGGGCTGGTCGGCATACAGAGTCCAGTCCCGCGCCAGGCAGTGGTCGAAAAACACATCGAGGACGATCCCGGCATAGCGCCTGCGTGTCAGGCTGAAGCGTGACAACGCCTCCCCCACCAGCGGGTGGCTGTCAGTGAAGCGGTCGATGGAACGATGCAACTGGATCGCCGATTCGATTTGCGGGCTGAACTGGCCCTGCAGGCGGCCTTTGACGAAGTCGCCATAGAGGCTGCCCAGCAGTTGCGCAGGAAGTTGGCCGCCCAGGTGCAGATGTGCGAGATAATTCATGGTGCGCAGTCTACCACTGCCCTCAACGTATCGTTATAACCCGATATACCGAATGAGCCTAGGCTCAGACCAAAATCATATTGGTCTATCGGGATAGACCGATATAAAATTCGCCTCATCGCGATATAACGCTGTACGACACCGAGCACCTGCCATGTCCATCGACCTCGACGAAATAATAAAAGCCCTGGCGCACCCAGTACGACGAGACATCCTCACCTGGCTGAAAGACCCGAAAGTGCAATTCCCCGAACAACTGCACAACCACGAATACGGCATCTGCGCCGGGCAGATCGACCAGCGCTGCGGCTTGTCCCAGTCGACCGTGTCGGCCCACCTGGCCACCCTGCAACGCGCCGGGTTGATCAGCAGCCAGAAGGCCGGCCAGTGGCACTTTTTCAAACGCAACGAGGACACCATCCAGGCCTTCCTCGCGGCGCTCACCACCGAACTCAGCGCGCACGACAGCGCCGCGTTGTAACAAGGAAACCCTAATGCCCCTCTCGCTACTCATACTGGCCCTCAGCGCCTTCGCCATCGGCACCACCGAGTTCGTCATCATGGGCTTGTTGCCCGATGTGGCGACGGACCTGGGTGTGTCGATTCCCGGCGCCGGTTGGCTGGTGACCGGCTACGCCCTGGGCGTGGCGATCGGCGCGCCATTCATGGCACTGGCCACCGCCAAGCTGCCACGCAAGGCGGCACTGGTAGCGTTGATGGGCATCTTCATTATCGGCAACCTGCTCTGCGCCCTGGCCAGTGACTATAACGTGCTGATGTTTGCCCGTGTCGTCACCGCGCTGTGCCACGGGGCATTCTTTGGGATTGGTTCAGTCGTAGCCGCCAACCTGGTGCCGGCCAACAAGCGGGCTTCGGCCGTGGCCTTGATGTTCACCGGCCTGACCCTGGCCAATGTGCTCGGCGTGCCGCTGGGTACGGCACTGGGCCAGGAAGCCGGCTGGCGCTCGACCTTCTGGGCGGTGACAGTGATTGGTGTGGTGGCGTTGATCGGCCTGATCCGCTTCCTGCCGGCCAAGCGTGATGAAGAGAAACTCGACATGCGTGCCGAACTGGGCGCCCTCAAGGGCGCCGGCATCTGGCTGTCGTTGAGCATGACCGCGTTGTTTGCCGCGTCCATGTTCACCCTCTTCACCTACGTCGCGCCGCTGCTGGGCGATGTCACCGGCGTGTCGCCCAAAGGCGTGACCTGGACCCTGCTGCTGATCGGCCTGGGCCTTACCGTCGGCAACATCATCGGCGGCAAGCTGGCGGACAAGCGCCTGGCGGCCACTCTGATCGGCGTATTCATCAGCATGGCGGTGGTCTCCACGGCACTGACCTGGACCAGCGTCGCCGTGATCCCGACCGAAATCACCCTGTTCCTGTGGGCCACCGCGTCGTTCGCCGCCGTGCCTGCCTTGCAGATCAACGTGGTGACCTTCGGCAAGGCCGCGCCGAACCTGGTGTCCACCCTGAACATCGGCGCGTTCAACATCGGCAATGCCCTCGGCGCCTGGGTCGGTGGCAGTGTGATTGCCCACGGTTTCGGCCTGACCAGCGTGCCCTTGGCCGCAGCAGCCCTGGCGATCCTCGCGCTGTTGGTGACCCTGATTACTTTCCGTCAGAGCGGCAATGCCGACCTGGTCCCCGCGACCAACTGACCCACTTCAAAGACACTGATCCACTTAAAAGACAAAGGTGCTTTCCCCATGACGACTATTTTCGATCCAATCAAACTGGGCGACCTGGAACTGTCGAACCGCATCATCATGGCGCCGCTGACCCGCTGCCGTGCCGACGCCGGTCGCGTGCCCAACGCGCTGATGGCCGAGTACTACGTGCAACGTGCCTCCGCCGGGCTGATCCTCAGCGAAGCCACGTCCGTGACGCCACTGGGCGTGGGTTACCCGGACACGCCGGGCATCTGGTCCAACGATCAGGTACGCGGCTGGGCCAACGTCACCAAGGCGATTCATGGCGCGGGCGGCAAGATCTTCCTGCAACTGTGGCATGTGGGGCGTATTTCCCATGAGTCGTACCTGAACGGCGAAAGCCCGGTGGCCCCGAGCGCGATCCAGCCTAAAGGCCACGTCAGCCTGGTACGCCCATTGGCCGACTACCCGACGCCACGCGCCCTGGAAACCGCTGAAATCGCCGACATCGTCGACGCCTACCGCACCGGCGCCGAGAATGCCAAGGCCGCCGGTTTCGACGGCGTGGAAATCCACGGCGCCAATGGCTACCTGCTCGACCAGTTCCTGCAGAGCAGCACCAACCAGCGCACCGACCAGTACGGCGGCTCCCTGGAAAATCGTGCACGCCTGCTGCTGGAAGTGACCGACGCGGCCATCGAAGTCTGGGGCGCTGGCCGTGTGGGTGTGCACCTGGCACCACGCGCCGACTCCCATGACATGGGCGACGACAACCTGGCGGAAACCTTCACCTACGTCGCCAGCGAACTGGGCAAGCGTGGTATCGCCTTCATCTGCTCCCGTGAGAAAGAAGCTGGCGACAGCCTCGGTCCACAACTCAAGAAGGCTTTCGGCGGCGTGTACATCGCCAACGAACGCTTCACCAAGGACAGCGCCAACGCCTGGCTGGCCGAAGGCAAAGCCGATGCCGTGGCCTGGGGTGTGCCGTTCATTGCCAACCCGGATCTGCCGGCTCGCTTGAAGGCTGACGCGCCGTTGAATGAAGCACGCCCGGATACGTTCTACAGCAAAGGCCCAGTCGGCTACATCGACTACCCGACCCTGGCGCTGTGATGTAAAAAGCTGAAACGAAAAAGCCCCGGTTCGCAGGAACCGGGGCTTTTTCATGGACGCTGGGTAACATTCCTTCACAGCCCTGCAACAAAATCGCTACAAAATACTTAGGCGGCTACCTATCAACCGCCCGCCAGCCCGTATATAAAGTCACCCCACCGATCAGGCGGAAGGACGATTGACTGTCCTTGGGCTTTACTGTTGACACAACCTGATGCAATTACGCATTTTGTCTTAATTGCGCAGGCTGGGGCTCCAGCGCAGCATGTCCAGCCCGGCATCCACCCAGCGTTCGGCTTCCTGATGCAGTTGGAAGCTGTCGGGAACCAGCAGCCACTGGCCGATCAGCCCGTTGATGTAAGCGTGGATGCACACCGCGCCACGGGTGGTATCGAGGTTTTCCGGCAGTTGCCCGCGATGGACCGCGTTACGCAAGGTCAGACCGATGCGCAGGTTGCACTCCAGGCTATGGGTCTGACGTTGGCGACGCATATCGCACATTTCATCGGTGAATTCGCACTTATGGAACAAGATCTCGTTGATGCGCCGGGTTTTCGGGTCCAGGGCCACTTGATGAAACAAATGAATCAGCAGCTTGCGCATACAGCCCAGCGGGTCGAGTTCATCCTCGCTTTCACTCGCCCTGGCCAACTCATCCAGCGGCTCATGCAGCGTGTCGAGCAACGCCTGGAGCAAATCGGATTTGTTACTGAAATGCCAGTAGATGGCACCCCGCGTCACACCGGCCAGCGCGGCGATGTCCGCCAGCGTGGTCCGCGCGACGCCGCGCTCATAGAAGGCTTGCTCGGCGGCTTGAAGAATCTGGCTGCGCGTTTCCTGAGCTTCTTCTTTGGTGCGACGAACCATGGCAGTACAACCTCAATCAGGACATCTGAGACTATCGTTAACGCAGAATTAACCGTCGGTAACGATCATCCGAATATTTGTGGGACGACACCGTCATGGGTGCCGAACGTAGTGAAATCGAGGCTTTGGGCGTTGCTTTGTCAACATTCCGCGCAGCCTGTCAAGAGTTTACAAACAACCATGAACGTAAGTATATTGCGTAGCAAGCTACTTATCCAGTCAGTGCTTGTTTTTTACCCTTCCACACTTCTTGTGCGCACTCTGCGCGCCTGACCCGAGGATCTTCATGCAACTTAAGCCAGCTGTTACCGCTCTGGTCACTGCCGTCGCCCTGGCATCGCTGCTCAGCGGATGTAAAAAGGAAGAAGCGGCTCCGCCCGCTCAAACCCCTCAGGTCGGCGTGGTCACCATTCAACCGCAAGCCTATACCCTGACGTCCGAGCTGCCAGGCCGCACCACCGCCTACCGCATCGCGGAAGTTCGCCCACAGGTCAACGGCATCATTCTCAAGCGCCTGTTCAAGGAAGGCGGCGACGTGAAGGAAGGGCAACAGCTCTACCAGATCGACCCGTCGGTGTATGACGCCACCCTGAAAAGCGCACAAGCCAGCCTGACCCAGACCAAGTCCATCTCCGACCGCTACAAGCAGTTGGTCGATGAACAAGCCGTCAGCCGCCAGGAATACGACACCGCCGTCGCCAACCGCATGACTGCGGAAGCAAACGTTCAAACGGCCCAGATCAACGTGCGTTACACCAAGGTGTTCGCGCCGATCTCCGGGCGTATCGGCCGTTCTTCGGTGACCGAAGGCGCGCTGGTCAGCAACGGCCAGACCGATGCCATGGCCGTGATCCAGCAACTGGACCCGATCTACGTCGACGTCACGCAGTCTTCGGCTGAGATGCTGAAACTGCGCCGCGACCTGGAAAGCGGCCAGCTGGAAAAAGCCGGCGCCAACGCCGCCAAGGTCAAGTTGACCCTGGAAGACGGTAGCGCCTACGGCCAGGACGGCAAACTGGAATTCTCCGAAGTGTCGGTTGACCAGACCACCGGTTCCGTAACCCTGCGCGCCGTGTTCCCCAACCCTGACCACACCCTGCTGCCGGGCATGTTCGTACACGCCCAACTGCAAGCCGGCGTGAACAGCAAAGCCATCCTGGCACCCCAACAAGGCGTGACCCGCGATATCAAAGGTATCCCGACCGCAATGGTGGTGAACAAGGACAACAAGGTCGAACAGCGTCAACTGGTGGCCAACCGCACGGCCGGCGCCTACTGGCTGGTGGAAAAAGGCTTGAATGCCGGTGACCGCGTGATCACCGAAGGCCTGCAATTCATCAAGCCGGGCATCGAAGTCAAGGTCAAGGACGCCGACAACGCCAAGCCTGCCGGTTCTGCTCCAGCTCCTGCTGCCGCTGCTGGCCAGGGGGAGTAACCCATGTCGAAATTTTTTATCGACCGTCCCATTTTCGCCTGGGTAATTGCCCTGGTGATCATGCTGGTCGGGGCACTGTCGATCCTGAAGTTGCCCATCAACCAATACCCGGCCATCGCGCCCACCGCCATCGACATCCAGGTGACCTACCCAGGCGCGTCCGCACAAACCGTGCAGGACACCGTGGTGCAGGTCATCGAGCAACAGCTCAACGGTATCGACAACCTGCGTTATGTGGCCTCGGACAGTAACTCCGACGGCAGCATGACCATCACCGCGACGTTCAACCAGGGGACCAACCCGGACATCGCCCAGGTTCAGGTGCAGAACAAGCTGAACCTGGCGACCCCATTGCTGCCGCAAGAAGTGCAGCAACAGGGTATCCGCGTGACCAAGTCGGTGAAGAACTTCCTGATGGTGATCGGTCTGGTGTCGGAAGACGGCAGCATGACCAAGGACGACCTGTCCAACTACATCGTGTCCAACATCCAGGACCCGATCTCGCGTACCGCGGGTGTAGGTGACTTCCAGGTGTTCGGTTCGCAATACGCTATGCGGATCTGGCTCGACCCGGCCAAGCTGAACAACTACCAGTTGACCCCGGTAGACGTCAGCACAGCCATCGCGGCCCAGAACGTCCAGGTGGCCACCGGCCAATTGGGTGGCCTGCCTGCCCTGCCCGGCACCCAGCTGAACGCAACCATCATCGGCAAGACCCGTCTGCAAACCGCCGAGCAGTTTGGCAAGATCCTGATGAAGGTGAATGCCGACGGCTCGCAGGTTCGCCTGCGTGACATCGCGCGTATCGAACTGGGCGGCCAGAACTACAGCATCAGTGCACAGTTCAACGGCAAGCCGGCTTCCGGTATGGCGATCAAGCTCGCGTCGGGCGCCAACGCCCTGGACACCGCCAAGGCCATCCGTGCCACCGTGGCGTCCCTGGAACCATTCTTCCCGCCTGGCATGAAGGCGGTGGTGCCGTATGACACCACGCCTGTGGTGACCGAATCGATCTCCGGTGTAGTGCACACCCTGGTCGAAGCGATCGTGCTGGTGTTCCTGGTGATGTTCCTGTTCCTGCAGAACTTCCGCGCCACCATCATCACCACCATGACGGTACCGGTGGTATTGCTGGGCACCTTCGGGATCCTGGCCGCGTTCGGCTTCACCATCAACACCCTGACCATGTTCGGCATGATCCTGGCCATCGGTTTGCTGGTGGACGATGCCATCGTGGTGGTGGAAAACGTCGAGCGGGTGATGGCCGAGGAACACCTGTCGCCTAAAGAAGCGACGGTGAAATCCATGGGCCAGATCCAGGGCGCCCTGGTAGGTATTGCCCTGGTACTGTCGGCGGTACTGTTGCCGATGGCGTTCTTCGGTGGCTCCACCGGTGTGATCTACAAACAGTTCTCCATCACCATCGTTTCGGCCATGGCGTTGTCGGTACTGGTTGCCCTGATCTTCACCCCGGCCTTGTGCGCCACCATGCTCAAGCCGATCGACCCCGAGAAACACGGCCAACCCAAGCGTGGTTTCTTCGGCTGGTTCAACCGCACCTTCGACCGTGGCGTACTGAGCTACGAGCGCGGCGTGGGCAACATGATCAAGCACAAGTTTCCTGCATTCTTCGTGTACCTGATCATTTTCGCCGGCATGATCTGGCTGTTCACCCGCATCCCGAGCGCGTTCCTGCCGGAAGAAGACCAGGGCGTGATCTTTGCCCAGGTGCAGACCCCGGTCGGTTCTTCGGCTGAGCGTACGCAAAAAGTCATCGACGACATGCGTGCCTTCCTGCTCAACGACAAGGAAGGCGAGCCGGGCGAAGGCAAGGCCGTGAAATCGGTGTTTACCGTCAACGGCTTCAACTTCGCTGGCCGTGGCCAGAGTTCGGGCCTGGCGTTCGTGATGCTCAAGCCATGGGATGAGCGTGACGCATCCATGTCGGTATTCGAAGTGGCCAAGCGTGCCCAGGGTTACTTCTTCGGGGCCTTCAAGGACGCCATGGTATTTGCCATCGTGCCGCCTTCGGTTCTGGAGCTGGGTAACGCCACCGGTTTCGACGTGTTCCTGCAAGACCAGGGCGGTGTCGGCCACGAAAAACTGATGGAAGCGCGCAACCAGTTCCTGGGTGCCGCCGCACAAAGCAAGATCCTGGCGGGCGTGCGCCCCAACGGCGTGAACGATGAGCCGCAGTACGAGCTGACCGTCGACGACGAGAAGGCCAGCGCCCAGGGCATCACCCTGTCGAGCATCAACCAGACCCTGGCGATTGCCCTGGGTGGCAGCTACGTCAACGACTTCATCGACCGTGGTCGGGTGAAGAAGGTGTACGTGCAAGGCGAAGCCGCTGGCCGGATGTCCCCGGAAGACCTGGACAAGTGGTACGTGCGCAGCGACTCCGGGAAGATGGTGCCAATGTCGGCCATTTCCTCGGGCAAGTGGATCTACGGTTCGCCGAAGCTCTCGCGGTACAACGGTGTAGCGGCGATGGAAATCCTCGGTACCCCGGCACCGGGCTACAGTACCGGTGACGCCATGGCCGAAGTCGAGCGTATCGCCAAGCAATTGCCTGCGGGCGTAGGTTATGCCTGGACGGGCCTGTCGTACGAAGAACGTCTGTCCGGCTCCCAGGCACCTGCGCTGTACGCCCTGTCGCTGCTGGTGGTGTTCCTGTGCCTCGCGGCCCTGTACGAAAGCTGGTCGATCCCGATTGCGGTGGTACTCGTTGTGCCGCTGGGCGTGGTGGGTGCGTTGATCGCCACCAGCATGCGCGGGCTGTCCAACGACGTGTTCTTCCAGGTGGGCCTGTTGGTGACGGTGGGCTTGGCGGCGAAGAACGCCATCTTGATCGTGGAGTTCGCCAAAGAGCTCCACGAACAGGGCAAAGGCATCGTCGAGGCAGCCATCGAGGCGTCTCGCATGCGTCTGCGCCCGATCATCATGACCTCCATGGCGTTCATCCTCGGCGTACTGCCACTGGCGATCTCCTCGGGCGCCGGTTCAGGCAGCCAGCACGCCATCGGTACCGGTGTAATCGGCGGTATGATCACGGCCACTGTGCTGGCGATCTTCTGGGTGCCTTTGTTCTTCGCAACCGTATCCGCCGCTGGCGAACGTAAAAAGACTGACACAACTGAAACCCCTAAAGAGGCTGGCCAATGAGCAAGTCGCTACTTTCCCTAGCCGTCACGGCATTCGTGCTCAGTGGCTGCTCGCTGATACCTGACTATCAGCGCCCCGAAGCGCCGGTGGCCGCACAGTTCCCGCAGGGGCCGGCGTATTCGTCGGCCCAGGCGCCGAGCCAGGCCGCTGCCGAGCAGGGCTGGAAGCAGTTTTTCCATGACCCTGCCCTGCAACAACTGATCCAGACCGCGCTGGTGAACAACCGCGACCTGCGTGTCGCGGCGCTGAACATCGACGCCTATGCCGCGCAGTACCAGATCCAGCGCGCCGACCTGTTCCCGGCCGTATCGGCCACGGGCAGCGGCAGCCGTTCGCGTACGCCGGCCCGCCTGTCGCAGACTGGCGAATCGACCATCAGCAGCCAATACTCGGCCGGTCTCGGGATCAGCTCCTATGAGCTGGACCTGTTCGGTCGCGTACGCAGCCTGAGCGAAGAAGCCCTGCAAAAGTACTTCGCCACTGAAGAAGCACGGCGCAGTACCCAGATCAGCCTGGTGGCCAGCGTGGCCAATGCCTACCTGACCTGGCAGGCCGACAAGGAACTGCTCAAGCTCACCCAGGACACCCTGGATGCCTACGAGCAGAGCTTCAAGCTCACCTCGCGCAGTAACGAAGTCGGCGTGGCCTCGGCCCTCGACCTGAGCCAGTCGCGCACCTCGGTGGAAAACGCCCGGGTCGCCCTGGCGCGTTATACCCGCCAGGTGGCCCAGGACGAAAACAGCCTGACCCTGCTGCTGGGCACCGGCCTGCCGGCGAATATCGCCAGCAAGCCGCTGTCGGATGACCTGCTCAGCGAAGTGCCGGCCGGCTTGCCGTCCGACCTGCTGCAACGTCGTCCCGACATTGTCCAGGCCGAGTACAACCTCAAGGCCGCCAACGCCAACATCGGCGCGGCCCGTGCTGCGTTCTTCCCGAGCATCACCCTGACCGCCAGCGCCGGTACCGCGAGCCCGAACCTGGGCGGCTTGTTCAAGGGCGGCTCGGGCACCTGGTCGTTCGCCCCGCAGATCAACATCCCGATCTTCAACGCCGGCAGCCTGCGCGCCAGCCTGGACTACTCGAAGATCCAGAAAGAGATCAATGTGGCGAACTACGAGAAGGCCATCCAGACCGGCTTCCAGGAAGTCTCCGACGGCCTCGCCGCACGTGAGACCTACAAGCAGCAACTGGATGCCCAGCGTGGCTTCGTCGCGGCCAACCAGGATTACTACCGACTGGCCGAGCGTCGCTACCGCATTGGTGTCGACAGCAACCTGACGTTCCTCGATGCCCAGCGCCAACTGTTCAGTGCCCAGCAATCGCTGATCACCGACCGCCTGGCGCAGCTGACCAGCGAGGTCAACCTGTACAAGGCCCTCGGCGGCGGTTGGAACGAGCAGACCGCGAAGAACGAGCCGTTGAAAGAAGAAGCACCGGCGCTGAAGTTGTTCTGATAGCACGGCAATAAAAAACCGCTTCCCTGTAAAGGAAGCGGTTTTTTTTCGGCTTGGATCTATCGTGCGGATCAGCCTCTCTGAGCAACCTGCAATGCTTGCTGTTCCACCGCCATTTCACTCGCCGGGCGCGACAGTATCGCCGCAATGGCCGCCACCAGCGCCAGCCCACCAATGAAGTAGCCGACCGGCAGCCACTTACCGCCCTCGCCCAGCAGCGCATAACACACGCTCGGGGAGAAACCGGCGACAATAAAGCTCAGTTGCGTGGCAAGCCCAACGCCAGTGTAGCGCACCCGAATGCTGAACATTTCGGCATAGAACGATGGCCACAGCGCGTTCGGTGCACTGTAGAACACCGCCTTGAGCAGCACCGTACTGAAAACGATCAAGCCAATCTGGCCGGTGGTAATCGACCACAAGAACAGGAATACCCCCGCACAACTAGCCAACGACCCGCCAGCAAAGATCACTCGCTTGCCCATACGATCTGCCAGCAGACCGAACAATGGTTGGCACATCAACGCCCCCACCTGACTGGCCGCGATAGCCATCAACATCGCCGACCGGTCAACGCCATTATTATTGGTGGCCCACGATAAGCCAAAGATGATCACCAACGAGGACACCGAAGCAATTAGTGCACAACAGAACACACTGATAAAGGCGCGCCATTCCTTGCTGAACATCTCCACGACCGGAATATGCATTGGGTCCGTCTTTTTAGCCAGAAACTCGGGGCTTTCATCCACACCTCGGCGGATCAACCAGGTAATCACCACCATCACCGCGCTGAGCAGAAACGGAATGCGCCAACCCCACGCCAGCAACTGCTCTTCTGACAGCATCGACAAAGGAATGAATACCGCGGTGGCGAGAATCGAGCCCATCGAGGCGCCGTTGATCAACCAACTGGTATAAAACGCGCGGTTCTTTCCAGGCGCGTGCTCCATGGTCAGCAGACTGGCACCGACCTGTTCGCCCCCCGCCGAAAGCCCTTGCAGCAGCCGGCAAAGCACCAGCAACGCCGGTGCCCAGGCGCCGATGCTTGCATGGGTCGGCAGCAGGCCGATCGTAAAGGTAGCGAGCCCCATCAACAGGAGCGTCATCATCAAGACCTGCTTACGCCCGATGCGATCGCCCAGGTGCCCGAACAACAGCGCACCTATCGGCCTGGCAACGTATCCCACGCCAAACGTAGCAAGGGCTACCAAGGTGCCGGCCATGGGGTCGTCGGACGGAAAAAATATCTTGTTGAATACCAGGGCGGCAGCTGAGCCATAAATGAAGAAGTCGTAGTACTCGACGACGCTGCCCAGAAAACTGCCAAACGCGGCTTTGCGTGCCATGCGCCGGTTGTCCGGCTGATTATTGTTCATTGGAAGGCAACCTTTATTGGAATTATGGTGGTTGAACAAAAACGGGCTGTCAGCCAACGCCGAAGGGCGCCAACTGGCTACCGCCGCACACATGGATCACTTCCGCCGTGATAAAGCCGGCATTGCTGGAAGCCAGAAAGGACGCGGTATTGGCGACGTCCTGCGGTGTGGTCAGACGCTTGAGCGGAGTGCTGCCGATGGCGTTCTGGGCTATGCGCTCGAAACTCTCTGCATCCCTGCCGTCCATGGTGAAGGCCGATGGCAAAAAGCCGGGCGCAATCGCATTCACCGTGACGTTATGCGGCGCCAGTTCACGCGCCATTGAACGTGTCAGCCCAACCAGCCCGGCCTTGCACGCCACATAGGCAGGAGGGCCGCCGGCCACCCAGCAACGCGACACCATGTTGACCACGCAACCACTGGCCTGAGCCTTCCAGTAAGGCGCTACTTTTTGACAGAGCAGCGCCGGCCCCCGCAGGTTCACGGCCATCATGTGGTCCCACTGTTCGACGCTGAAGTCGTAGATCGAACCACGATGGTTGACCGCCGCGTTGTTCACCACCACGTCGATCCGGCCAAAACTCTGCCCGACCTCGTCCACCATCGCGCTGATGGAGGCCTCATCGCCAAGGTCTGCCTGAATCGCCAGCAGCAACTGCCCCGGCGCCCCGTCCAATCCATCAACCAGGGCTTTGGCAGCATCCAGATTCAAGTCGACAGCGGCGATGTCGAAGCCGTCCTGGCAAAGACGCTGGCAAATCGCCCGACCAAGTTCGCCGGCAGCACCGGTGATCAATGCCACGCGACGGTTGGATTGCGTGATGTTCATGTGTAATTCAGCCTCACGAGAGTGTCTGGCTCCTACGCGCCGTCCAGCCCCATGTAGCTGCGGACCAGCGAGTAGTTGCGGGAAAGTTTTTGCAGGTCACTGTAGGAAGTGGAAAAATCTTCGATGGAGACCCAGTCGCTGAAACCACTCGAACGCAACGTCGCGAGCATCGCGCGCAACGGCAACACGCCTTCGTCTGGCGGGCACCACTCCCACTTCCATCCAAGGCCCGGACCAAGGGCGGTGTAGGCGACGTTTTTGATTTGCACATGGGCGAGGTGTTTGCCCATCAGGTCCAGCGACATTTGCACGTCTTCGCGGCCTTCGATGCCCAGGTTGCCGATGTCATAGATGATTCCCAGGCGATCGGCCGGGTAATGCTCGGCCACACGCATCGCCAGCGATGGGCTGGAACAGATGGTGCGTTGGTGCACTTCCAGCACCAGTCGAACACCCAACGACTCGGCGCGCGGCAGTATCTGGTCAAGATAGCGACGCATCCGCGCATATGCCTGGGGATAGCGCTCGTCCTCATAGCTGGGAGCCCACAACCTCAAGCGTGCCTGATCGGCCAGCGCGGCCAGGTCCATCATTAGATACGTCTGCCCCAGATCCCCCACTTCGAGGTACGGGCTGATGCCAAACGTCTGCAACCCAAGCGCCTGGCAATGCTGTTGGATCCGCATGACGGCAGTGGCGTCGGGAGCCACCGTGCACAGATTGTTGGTGCGCGCGTTCCAGGGGTGAGTGGGCTGAAGTTGCCGCGTATCGGCCACGCGCCACTCAACACCCTGATAACCCAGGCGCGCGAGTTCGTCGGCCAGCGCCTGCGGGCTGAGGCTGGGCAGCGATGCGCTTGACGCGCCGAGTCGCGGCTCGGAATAAATCATTGGGACTTACCCTCGAAAAATGAAAATTGATCGGCAAAACGATGCTAAAACAAACTTTTGGTTGATTAAATTGATATAAATTACCGACCTGATTAACCTGGAGGTTGATTAACCAGGTATTCCCACTGTGAGCCAATCACCGATCAATCTTCGTCATCTGCGGGTTTTTGTCGCCGTGGTCGGTTCCGGAAACCTCGTCACCGCCTCGAAGCTGCTGCACATCACCCTGTCCGCCGTATCCAAAAGCATGAAGGAGTTGGAGCAGGAACTGGCTGTGCAGTTGTTGATACGTGGCCGCAAAGGCGTACGCCTCACTCCGGCCGGTGAGGCTTTCCACCAACATGCCGTGCAGACCCTGGCCAGTTTCAACCAGGCCCTGGACCAGGCGCAGTTGGCCACGCAAGCTCCGCAACTGTTGCGCATCGGCGCGCTGCCTACCGCTGCCGGCTACATGCTCGCCCCCGTGGTCGAGAAAATGCGTGAACGCTTCCCTCATGTGCGAATTCAAGTACTGTCCGGCGTCTACGATTTTCTGGTGGGTCGCCTGCGCACCCACGAAATCGACCTGATCGTGGGCCGTCTGATCGGCCGGGACATGCTAGGGGTCGCGTTTGAAGCACTGTACGAAGAGGAACTGCTGGTGGTAGTGCGCAAGGGTCATCCACTGGCCAGCCGCGAACACCTGGTGCTCGCGGACCTGCTGCCCTACGTGCTGCTGGCTTCGCCGCAAGGCACTCTGGTACGCATCAGTGTCGACAACTTCCTGTTGTCCAACGGCGCGGCCAGCGGATTTCAGATTCTGGAGTCGCTGAGCGAGACATTCTCGCGGGTCTACGTACACGACTACGATGCCGTGTGGTTCGTACAACGCGGCGTGATCGACTTGGACCTGCGCCTGAACATCGTACGTGCGCTACCTTTCGCCAGCCCGTTGTTGCGTGCCCCGGTCGGGTTGACGACCCCCACCGACCGCCCCTTGTCCGACGTCGCGCAACAGTTCATCGGGCTACTTCGCGCCTGGCGCGCAGACTGAAATCAGCCTTTCGCGCGCGTAATTGCATAAAAAACGTGCGCAGCGCTTTCGTTCGATAATCGCCCAAAACTCTTTCCGTTCAATTGAATCTCGCCACACAAGCACCGCACCATAGCCCGCACCTGCAAAAACCAATAACAACAGGTACGCCAATCATGACCCAACGCCCCCTTCCCTACGGCTGACTCAAGCCGTTTGACCTAATGATCCGGCCCGTGTCTGCAACCTCGAATTGCGGCAGTGCCCCGCTTCATCCCTAACAATTAGAGAGACCTGACATCATGAGCCCCCTCAACGCCCGCGACCTGTTGTTGCTTACCGCTTTCACCGGCCTTGCCTTGCCCGTCACCGCCGAAGAGCACGGCTTTCTCGAAGACGCCAGCGCCAACCTCAACCTGCGCAACTTCTTCTTCAACCGCAACTACACCAACCCCACCAAGGCCCAGGGCGGCGCGCAGGAATGGACGCAGAGTTTCATCCTCGACGCCAAGTCTGGCTTTACCCAGGGCACCGTGGGGTTTGGCGTGGATGTGCTGGGGTTGTATTCGTTGAAACTGGATGGCGGACGCGGCACCGGGGGTACTCAACTGTTGCCGTTGGACCGTGATGGCCGCCCGGCGGATGAATTCGGGCGTCTCGGGGTGGCGTTCAAGGCGCGTATTTCCAAGACGGAAGTGAAGGTCGGCGAGTGGATGCCGGTGCTGCCGATCCTGCGCTCGGACGATGGCCGCTCCCTGCCGCAAACCCTGCGCGGCGGGCAAATCACCTCGAAAGAAATCGATGGCCTGACCCTCTACGGCGGCCAGTTCCGCGCCAACAGCCCGCGCGACGACAGCAGCATGACGGACATGTCGATGTTCGGTAAAACCGCCTTCACCTCGGACCGTTTCAACTTTCAGGGCGGCGAATACGCGTTCAACGACAAACGCACCCAGATCGGCCTGTGGAACGCCCAACTCAAGGACATCTACAGCCAGCAGTTCGTCAACCTGATCCACAGCCAGCCTATCGGCGACTGGACCCTGGGCGCCAACCTCGGTTTCTTCTACGGCAAGGACGACGGCAGCGCCCGTGCCGGCGACCTGGACAACAAGACCTGGTCCGGCCTGTTCTCCGCCAAATACGGCGGCAACACCTTCTACGTGGGCCTGCAGAAACTCACCGGCAACAGCGCGTGGATGCGTGTCAACGGCACCAGCGGCGGCACCCTGGCCAACGACAGCTACAACAGCAGCTACGACAACGCCCAGGAAAAATCCTGGCAAGTACGTCACGACTACAACTTCGCCGCCCTCGGCGTGCCCGGCCTGACCCTGATGAACCGCTACATCAGTGGCAGTAACGTGCACACCGGCACCATCACCGACGGCAAGGAATGGGGCCGCGAAACCGAAGTGGGCTATACCGTGCAAAGCGGCGTGGCCAAAAACCTCAATGTGCGCCTGCGTAACTCCAGCATGCGCCGCGACTACAGCAACAATGAGTTCGACGAAAACCGGTTGATCGTCAGTTACCCGATAAGCCTGCTGTAAACCATCATTGACCTTGCTGTATGGTGCGCGCCTGCCGCTGCTGAGCTGAATCAGCAGCGGCTTTCATTCGAGCCCGCGCACACCATGAAATCCTTCGCTTATGCGTCCGCCCTGCTAGCCCTGGCCCTGAGCCTCAGCGGCTGCATCGGCGCGCCCATTGCCCTTACGCCGCAAACCGAGCAGCGCCTGCAAGCCCAGGCACCGATCCGTTTCCTGCTGACCTTCGATGACGGCCCCAGCGCGTCGGGCTACAACAACCCGAGCCGGTCGGTGATCGCCGACTTGGCGCAGAACCCGGTGCTGCCGGGGATCAAGGCGGTGTTCTTCTTGCAGACCGAAGCAGCCCGGTCCGGCGGCAGCGCACGGGGCCGCAAGACCATGCAGCGCGAGTATGCGGCCGGTCACGTCCTGGCCTTCCACACGGCCACGGGGTTTCACACAAACCACCGCTGGCTAAACGATGCCGAACTGGAACGCACCCTCAGCCAAGGCGCCGCCGATATTGCTGCGATCACAGGCGCGCCGCCGGTGCTGGTGCGCCCGCCGTTCTGGAATTACGACCGCCGCACCTTCGCCGCCTACCAGCGCCATGGCATGCACGTATTGCTGACGGACCTGAGCGCCAATGACGGCAAGATCTGGGGCTTCAACGGCAGCCCGCGCCGCCGAGCCAATTTATATCGGCAACTGTCGGTGGTGCGCGAGCGCATTGCGTTGGGTGAGTTGCCAACGGTGGACGGTGTGATTCCGGTGGTGGTGACCTTCCACGACATCAACCGCTACACCGCGCGGCATATGCAGGAGTACTTGCAGATCCTGCTGGACAGCGCCCGGATCAACGGCATGAAGACTGCCGCCGAGCCCTTCTACACCGACACAGCACAACTTCAGCGCGCGGCGCTGGCGCGTACGGTCAAGGATGTGAGTAAAGAGGTGCATCTGCCAGGCGTGTGGAATTGGGTGTGGGACGCCGACTCCCACTAAGCGAGCTGAATCCAACTACACACCGTTGGAACTTTTCCGCTACAACAAACCACCTAGAGGTTGAATAATTCCTAGCAGACTACAGAAAACCACCCATGATGCTAACTCAGCGTGTAAGTACTCTCCCCCCACATCCAATAAAGCTACAGGAGCCGAAGCAGGCAACTCAACAAACGCTGAAAAACAATCCCGCGCCCCCTGTAGCGATCGATGGAAATAAGAGAACCTACGTAGACCCGGACTATATAGAGAATCAAAACAAACTCAATGCCAAATCAAACAAACCTCTTATTCCTTCTCATTATGCCGGCAAATCCAGGCTCACAACCGACCAACGCCCCTTCAGCACTACCCGCATCGAATACAACCCCTTATACAGCGACAGCAACGTAGACATCACCAGAGAGCGCACTGTTCGCTACCCTGAAGACAAACGTTTCTCAAACCAGCTGACGAACGATGCCCTGGTAATAAAAACTGGCAATAACGCAGACATTGTACATATCAGTAAAGGGAAGGATGGCACTCTTAATGTACAAGTAAACGATCAGACTTATTCCATCAAACCCAGCGAAGAACGCCGAACCAATCAAAAAATAGTCATTCAAACTCAGGGAGGCGATGACACAGTCAAAATTGACGATGACGTTGATTACGAAATCATTGTCGAAGGTGGGGATGGGGATGACGACATAACGGCGGGTGGCGGCACTACTCGAATCTTCGGTGGCGCAGGTAATGACACTATTCGCTTAGGCCGGGGTACAGGTTACGCCGAAGGCAACGACGGTGATGACTGCATTTACGCCGGGCGTGGCAAAGGCGTCCTGTACGGCAACAACGGTAATGATCGTCTGATAGGGTATGTAGGACCTGATGCCAATCCAGTCTACATGGACGGTGGTGCAGGAAACGATTCGATTAGCGGTGGAAGCGCGCACTCAGTGATGAACGGCGGTTTGGGTGACGACACACTGAAAGGTATAGGTCGTAGCACATTCTATGCGGGCGATGGAAAGGACAGCATCATTTCGGAAAATGTTGAAGATCTGATTTATGCAAAACCCACCGACTTGATTCAGAAAAAAACCGAAGCAACGTTCATTCCCATTGTTTACGAAAACGTCGGCAAAACGGGCATTAAAATCGAGGGCTCCCCTGAGTTCAAACAGCGAGTTGAGGATGACTTGGAGATGTTGCGTGCGTCGCCCTCCGGACAGCAAATGCTTAAAGAATTTGATGCCTCAACAAATAACATCGGTGTGCCACTAAACATAATAGAAGTAGAATCCGAAGACAATAGCTTTTATATGGGCAGAAACTCGCATTTTGATCAAAAAGTCAAAGACGGGATTGAACCTCACTCAGCAGAAGACCCAGACTTGGGCGTTATAAAAAATGGTGTGCGAGGCACACCTCTGACTCATGGAGCGCTGCAATACAATCGTTCATATGTGAATAACGGAACGCATAAGAACCACCCCGTCAGCTACTTGTACCACGAGATGTCGCATGCCTATAACGGCAGAAATGGCACCGTGCTGCCAGGTACAACCGAAAACGAAGCCAATATTGAACGTCAAGCCGTGGGCTTACCCACCGACGCCACCCCGTTTGACTTTGACAATGATCCGGCAACACCGCCAACCGATACCAACCCCGATCCGTTTAATGAAAATGCCCTTCACCAAGAAATGGGAGAATCACTACGTACCCGATACTTTGATTGACGCTCTACGGAGGACACGTGTCAGCAGATCCAGGCGTTAACCTTGCGACTCAACGCCTAACTCATCCCACACCGACTCCGCCAAGTGGAACGTCGCATTCGCCGCCGGGATCCCACAGTAGATTGCGCTTTGCATCAGCACTTCCTTGATCTCGGCACGGGTCACGCCATTGCTGGCGGCGGCGCGCAGGTGCAGCTTGAGTTCTTCACTGCGGTTCATGCCGATCAACATGGCAATGGTGATCAGGCTGCGGGTGTGCCGGGGCAGGCCGGGACGGGTCCAGATGTCACCCCAGGCATGGCGGGTGATCATTTCCTGGAACTCGCTGTTGAATTCGGTCAGGGCATTGAGGCTGCGATCGACATGGGCGTCGCCCAGCACTTCGCGGCGCACTTGCAGGCCTTCGGCATAACGTTGTTTCTCGTCCACAAAAAGCTCCTCAGCGGGCCAGCAAAAATTCAATGACGCAGTCGCTGAACGCCGCACCGGCCTGCACATTGGACAGGTGCGCCGCATAGAACTCAGCGTACTCGGCACCCTGCACATGGTTTTGGATAAAGTGACCGCCGGCCGGCGGTGTGACCGCATCTTCAGTGCCGGCAATGACCAGGGTCGGGACTTTGATTGAAGCCAGTTGCTCACGGAAATCCGCATCACGCACCGCGGCGCAGTTGGCGGCATAACCTTCGGGTGAAGTGGCCGCCAGCATGTCGGTAATCTGCTTGGCCTGGTGCGGGTTGGCCGCCGCAAAGTCTGCGGTGAACCAGCGTGCAATCGATGCATCGCGCAGCGCCACCATCGCCGCTGCGCCATCGCGCAGCACCATCTCGATGCGCGGGTTCCACACCTCGGGTGTGCCGATCTTGGCGGCGGTGTTGCACACCACCAGGCGCTGCAGACGTAGGCCTGCATGGATGCCCAGCCATTGGCCAATCAGCCCCCCCATGGACAGCCCGCAGAAATGCGCGCGTTGTATATCCAACGCATCCAGTAGTGCGATCACATCCTGACCGAGTTGCTCGATGCTGTAGGGGCCTGGAGTGACCAGGGACTTGCCATGGCCACGGGTATCGAAACGCAGCACACGAAAATGTTGGGTGAAAGCCGGGACCTGGATGTCCCACATGTGCAGGTCGGTGCCCAACGAGTTGGAGAGCACCAGCACCGGCGCATCCTCGGGCCCATCCAATTGGTAATGCAGTTCGCCCTCGGCGAGTTTTACAAAGGCCACGATGGTCTCCTCAAGCAAAGTGTTCGGCTACGGCGCGGGTGACCCAAGTGTGGGCCTGGCCCAGGTAGTGGGCGGGATCGAGCAAACGGTCCAATTCTGTTGCAGACAGCTCGGCGGTGACCTGTGGCTCATCCGCCAATACCGCACGCAGGTGACGACCCTCTGCGACGGCACGCTTGCAGCACTGCTCCAGCAGATGGTGCGCGGTTTCGCGGCCCAGGCGCTGGGCAAGCACGATGCTGACGGCTTCGGCCAATACCAGGCCTTGGGTCAGGTCGAGGTTTTGTGCCATGCGCTGCGGGTCGACTTCCAAGCCTTCGCTCACCAGCAACGCCTGTTGCAACACACCGGAGACCAAACGGCAGATCTCCGGCAGGGTTTCCCATTCGGCGTGCCACAGGCCCAGGCTGCGTTCGTGCTCCTGGGGCATGGCGCTGAACATCGTCGAGACCAGGCCCGGCACGCGGGTAGCGGCGCTGATCAGCACCGCAGCGCCTACCGGGTTGCGCTTGTGCGGCATGGTGGACGAACCGCCCTTGCCCGGTGCGGACGGCTCAAACACCTCGGCGGCTTCGGTCTGCATCAACAAGCTGATATCACGGCCCAGCTTGCCCAGGCTGCCGGCGATCAAACCGAGGACGCTGGCGAACTCCACCAAACGATCCCGTTGGGTGTGCCAAGGTTGTTCGGGCAAGGTCAGTTGCAACTCAGCCGCCAGCGCTTCGGCCACCGGCATGGCCTGTTCGCCAAGCGCTGCCAAGGTTCCGGATGCACCACCGAATTGCAGCACCAGCAAACGCGGTTTCAGTTGCGCCAGACGCTGGCGATTGCGGGTGACCGCGCCCAACCAACCGGCGATTTTCATCCCCAGGGTGACCGGTGTTGCATGCTGCAACCAGGTACGCCCGGCCAACGGCACGCCGGTATAGCGCTGGGCCTGGGCGGCAAGAATGTCGCCCAGACGCACCAAATCCGCCTCGATCAACCCCACCGCACGCTGCAGTTGCAGCACCAGGCCGGTGTCCATCACATCCTGGCTGGTCGCCCCCAGATGCACATAGCGTTCGGCCCCGGCATCTTCACTGGCAATCAACTTGCCCAGCGCCTTCACCAGCGGAATCGCCGAATTCCCCGCCGTGGCAATCGCCACGCCGAGGGCATCCACGTCGTACAGCGAGGCCAGGCACGCCTGGGCAATCGGTGCAACGGCGGCCTGGGGAATCAAGCCGACCTGGGCCTGGGCCCGGGCCAACCCCGCTTCAAAATCCAGCATGCCCTGCAAGCGTCCCTGGTCACAGAACACCTCGGCCATGCTGCCCGCCGTGAAGTAAGCGTCGAACAATTGATTGCTCGTGCGCAGTGTCATAACGCGTCCCTTATAGGTCGTGGTGCAAGTACTCTGCCTGTTTCGGCAGGCGCAGGCTGAACAGGAAGGCCACCGCCATCATGCCGGTGACGTACCAGTAGAAAGTGTTTTCCATGCCCATGGATTTGAGGCCCAGGGCCACGTATTCCGCCGAACCACCGAAGATCGCGTTGGCCACCGCATAGGCCAGGCCGACACCCAGGGCACGCACGTGAGGCGGGAACATTTCCGCTTTCACCAGGCCGCTGATGGAGGTGTAGAAGCTGACGATGGCCAGGGCCAGGGAAATCAGCACAAAGGCCAGGAACGGGTTGGTCACGGTTTTCAGGGTCAGCAGGATCGGCACGGTGCACAAGGTGCCGAGCGCACCGAACCAAAGCATGGAGTTACGACGGCCGATCTTGTCCGAGAGCATGCCGAACAGCGGCTGCATGCACATGTACACGAACAGCGCGCCGGTCATGATGTAGCTGGCGGTCTTGGCGTGCATCCCGGCCGTGTTCACCAGGTATTTCTGCATGTAGGTGGTAAAGGTGTAGAAAATCAGCGAGCCGCCGGCGGTGTAGCCGAGCACGGTGATGAAGGCCGCCTTGTGGTTGCGGAACAACGCGGCCACGCTACCGGCGTCCTTGTCCTGGCGCATTTCCTTGCTGGTGGTTTCCTTGAGGGTGCGACGCAGCAACAGGGAGATCACCGCCGCAATGGCGCCGATCACGAACGGAATCCTCCAGCCCCAGGCGCGCAATTCTTCTTCGGTGAGGATCTGTTGCAGGATCACCACTACAAGCACCGCCAGCAGTTGCCCGCCGATCAGGGTCACGTACTGGAACGAGGCGAAGAAACCGCGCTGGCCCTTGAGCGCGACTTCACTCATGTAGGTCGCGGTGGTGCCGTACTCGCCACCCACCGACAAGCCCTGGAACAGGCGCGCCACCAACAGCAACGCCGGGGCCCACGCGCCGATGTCTTTGTAGGTGGGCAGGAAGGCGATGACCAGGGAACCGGCGCACATCATCAGCACCGAGATCATCATCGAATTCTTGCGCCCGTGCTTGTCAGCCACACGGCCAAACAGCCAGCCGCCGATAGGTCGCATCAGGAAGCCGGCGGCGAACACACCGGCAGTGTTGAGCAGTTGGACCGTGGGGTCGTCCGACGGGAAGAACGCCGGGGCAAAGTAAATGGCGCAGAAGGCGTAAACGTAGAAGTCAAACCATTCGACGAGGTTGCCGGAGGATGCCCCGACGATCGCAAAAATCCGTTTGCTGCGTTCTTCTCCGGTGTAGTGACTGGTTGTTGTTGTCATGATTTTTCACTCAGTGGGAACGTGTGTAGCCTAGACATACTTTGCAACAACCATGTCATGCAAGCAGACTTTTGGATGGGTGTTGCCTGAAGCCTCATCTCTGTAGAAGCGAGCTTGCTCGCGAAAATCGCCAACGATGACGCGGGCAGCCTGAATGAATGCGGCGCTCTCAGGCTTTTCGCGAGCAAGCTCGCTCCTACAGGAAGCCTCAATAATCGAAGAACACCGTTTCCTTATCTGTGCCCTGCAAAATCACATTCCACTGATACACCCCGGCCGTATCCTGCTGAGCAATCAAGGTACTGCGACGCTCTGCAGGCACACACGCCAGCAACGGGTCATCCCCATTCAGCGCTTCGCCATCAAAATAAATCCGTGTCAGCAAGTGCTTCACCAAACCACGGGCAAACACCAGCACCACCAGGTGTGGCGCCTGGGTGGTGCCTTTCAGGCCAGGAACCGCCCCCGGCTTGATGGTGGTAAAGCGAAACCGCCCTTCGGCATCCACCGGCACCCGGCCGAAACCTTCGAAGTTCGGGTCGACGGCTTTGTCCTGCTCGTCTTCCGGGTGGTCATATTTACCGGCGGCATTGGCCTGCCAGACTTCAAGCATGGCGTCGTTGACGACATCGCCATTGCCATCCACCACTTGCCCGCTGATCGCCACACGTTCGCCGAGGGTGGCGCCCACGGTCAGGTCTTCGCGGTTCAGCCAGGTCAGGCCGATGTGGTAATACGGCCCGACGGTGTGGGACGTGGTCGCGTTGAGTGTCATCTCATTTCTCCATCGGCGTGGCGTCGCGGCCGCGCAGGACGATGTCCCAGCGGTAGCCGAGGGCATAGGAAGGAATGGTTTTTTCCAGGTCAAAGCTGGCGATCAAACGTTGCTTGGCCGAAGTGTCCGGCACGCAGTTGTAGATCGGGTCGTATTCCAGCAGCGGGTCGCCGGGGAAGTACATCTGCGTGACCAACCGCGTGAGCACGCTCGGGCCGAACAGCGAAAAGTGGATATGCGCCGGGCGCCACGCGTTGTGGTGGTTGCCCCACGGGTAGGCGCCAGGCTTGATGGTCTGGAACTGGTACCAGCCATCGGCGTCGGTGACGGTGCGGCCGGTACCGGTGAAGTTCGGGTCCAGCGGCGCGTCGTGCAGGTCGCGCTTGTGGTTGTAGCGACCGGCGGCGTTGGCTTGCCATATTTCCACCAGAATGCCCGGCACCGGCAAACCGTTTTCGTCGAGCACGCGGCCATGAATGATGATGCGTTCGCCCTGGGGCTCGCCTTCATGCTGGGCCGTGAGGTCGTTGTCCTTCTCGTTGACGCGCTCAGCGCCGATGGTCGGGCCGGTGATTTCCGACAAAGAATGGGGCAGGAACACCAACGGCTGGGACGGCGAACGCAGGTTCGTCGACTGGTAGGCCGGGTGCAGGTAATCAGGTTGAGTGCCCGCTTGCGGGCGCCGGTATCCAGGCTTGTCACTCATGGCGCAGTCCTCTCTTATTAGATGCGTTCAATCGCCAGGGCCAAGCCTTGGCCGACGCCCACGCACATGGTCGCCAGGCCTTTGCTGCCGCCGGTTTTTTCGAGTTGGTGCAGGGCCGTCAGCACCAGCCGCGCGCCGCTCATGCCCAGCGGGTGGCCGAGGGCGATGGCGCCGCCGTTCGGGTTGACCTGCGGCGCGTCGTCGGCAATGCCCAGTTCACGCAGCACGGCCAGGCCTTGGCTGGCGAAGGCCTCGTTGAGTTCGATCACATCGAAATCGGTCACGGCCAGGCCAAGACGCTCCACCAGCTTGCGCACGGCCGGCACCGGGCCAATGCCCATCACACGCGGCGCGACACCGGCGCTGGCCATGCCCAACACGCGGGCGCGGGCGGTCAGGCCATGCTTTTTGACGGCTTCGGCTGAGGCCAGGATCAACGCGGCGGCGCCGTCGTTAACACCCGAGGCGTTGCCGGCAGTGACCGTTTTGTCTGGGCCGTTCACGGGCTTGAGCTTCGTCAGGGCTTCCAGCGTGGTGTCCCGTGGATGTTCATCGTGTTCCACCAGCGTTTCGCCTTTTTTATGGGCGACGCGTACGGGCACGATTTCTTCAGCGAAGTACCCGGCGGCTTGGGCAGCAGCGGTACGTTGCTGGCTGCGCAGGGCAAAAGCGTCCTGGTCGGCGCGGGACACCTTGTAGTCGTCGGCCACATTGTCGGCCGTCTGCGGCATTGCATCCACGCCGTACTGGGCCTTCATCAACGGGTTGATAAAGCGCCAGCCGATGGTGGTGTCTTCAAGCTTCATGTTGCGCGAGAACGCCGCGTCGGCCTTGCCCATCACGAAGGGCGCGCGGGACATCGACTCGACGCCACCGGCAATCGCCAGCTCCATTTCACCACTGGCAATCGCGCGGAAGGCGGTGCCGATGGCGTCCATGCCCGAGGCGCACAAGCGGTTGAGGGTCACGCCTGGAATGCTCTCTGGCAGGCCCGCCAGCAACAACGCCATGCGCGCCACGTTGCGGTTGTCTTCACCGGCCTGGTTGGCGCAGCCGAGGAACACTTCATCGACGGCAGTCCAATCCACCGAAGGGTTGCGCTCGATCAGCGCCTTGATCGGCAGCGCTGCCAGGTCATCCGCACGAACGGTGGACAATCCCCCGCCGAAACGGCCGATGGGGGTACGGATGGCATCACAGATAAATACGTCGTGCATCAGGCTTCTCCAGGCGCTTGGCCATGGGCGGCCGCGGTACGTGCTTCAAGGTCACGCAGGGCGGTCAGCTCCACATCAGTCGGTTCGGCGGTGGTGTCGACCTGGTCAGCAAAACGAATTGCCCAGCCGGTGGCGGCCACCACCTGCTCACGGGTCACCCCAGGGTGTAGCGCGGTGACCACGAACTCATGGGTGCCCGCTTCCGGCTCCATGATGCACAGGTCAGTAATAATCCCTACAGGACCGGCGCCCGGCAGCCCCAGGCGTTGACGCGAGTCGCCGCCTTCGCCATGACCGACCGAGGTGATGAAGTCGAGCTTGTCGACAAACGAACGCGCCGACTGCTTGAGGATGATCAGCACGCTCTTGGCCGAACCGGCAATTTCCGGCGCGCCACCGGCACCCGGCAGGCGCACTTTAGGCTGGTGGTAATCACCGACCACGGTGGTGTTGATGTTGCCGAAACGGTCGACCTGGGCTGCGCCGAGGAAGCCCACATCGATGCGCCCGCCTTGCAGCCAATAGCGAAAGATTTCACCGGTCGGCACGACGGTGTCGGCGGTTTCCGCCAGTTCGCCATCACCGATGGACAGCGGCAATACCGACGGTTTGGCGCCAATCGGACCGGATTCGTAGATCAGCACCACATCTGGCGACGAGGTCAGGCGCGCCAGGTTGGCCGCCTTGGACGGCAGGCCGATGCCGACGAAGCACACGGAGCCATTCTTGAGGCGGCGCGCGGCGGCGACGGTCATCATCTCATTGGTCGAGTAAGCCATTACTTGGCCTCCTGCGCGGTGGCCAGTTTGGCCTGGAATTCGGTGAAGTCGGCAGTGCCGTGGATGTATTCGTTGATCCAGGCTGTAAAAGTCCCACGGTCGCGGGCGATCGGGTCCCACGCCTGGTAGAAGCGGTTATCGCGCTCGTTGTAGCCATGGGCGTAGGACGGGTGTGCGCCACCTGGCACATGACACACCGCCGTCAGTGCCCAGGTCGGCAATACGCAACTGTTCATCGGCGCATTCAGGTCATCGACGATTTCTTCGACGGTGACGATGCAACGCTTGGCCGCCAGAGCCGCCTCTTTCTGCACACCGAGGATGCCCCACAACAAAACGTTGCCCTTGCGATCAGCCTTTTGCGCATGGATCACGGTGACGTCCGGACGCACCGACGGCACCGCCGCCAGCACTTCGCCAGTGAATGGGCAGGTCACGGTCTTGATCAGCGGGTTGACCTTGGGCAGGTCGGAACCGGCGTAGGCACGCAGCACCGCGAAGGGCAGGCCGGAGGCGCCGGCAACGTAGGCATTGGCCAGGTCGGCGTGGCTGTGTTCTTCGATTTCCAGCGGTTGCGGCCATTGCTTCTCGACCGCGTCGCGCAGGCGATGCAAGGAGCCCACACCCGGGTTGCCGCCCCAGGAGAAAATCAGCTTGCGGGCGCAACCGGCACCGATCAACTGGTCGTAGATCAGGTCAGGTGTCATACGCACCAGCGTCAGATCTTTCTTGCCCTGACGAATGATTTCATGACCCGCTGCCGTAGGGATCAGATGGGTGAAGCCTTCCAGTGCGACGGTGTCGCCGTCGTTCACAAATTGCTTCACCGCGTCACGCAGCGCGAGGATTTCAGCCATGGGGTTCGGGCTCCCGGTATGGATCGAAAAAGGCGCTGAGGTGGCGCCGAAGTGCTTGAAGATTAAGCCGGGGAAATGGGCCAAACAATCCGATAATCGACTCAGTGTTCGATTATCGAACGGATTGTTGTCTTGCTATTTATCTGGGGTACGACGCCCTGTAGGCGCCGGCTTGCCGGCTCCCACAAGGGCTTGTCAGGTAGCGTCGGCATGGCTGACCATGCCCTTGATCACCACGGCAGCCGTGGCCAATGCAGCCGGAATCACCAGGGCGGTGAGCACTTGTTCGAAGTTCCAGCCCAGGCCCAGCAAGGTCGCGCCCATCCAGGCACCGAGGATCGCGCCGAAGCGACCGATGCCGAGCATCCACGACACGCCGGTCGCGCGACCTTGGGTCGGATAGAAACGTGCAGCCAGTGAAGGCATTGCCGACTGCGCACCGTTGACGCACATCCCGGCCACCAGCACCAGGGTTGCCAGCAGCGTGATATTGCCCAGGCTCTGCCCTACCGCGTAGGCAAACACCCCGGCCAGCAGGTAGAAAATACCGATGACCTTGTGGGGATTGAACCGGTCCATCGCCCAGCCTACGCCCACTGCGCTCAACACACCGCCAAACTGGAACAACGCACCGATAAACGCGGCCTGTTCCAGGCTGGCGCCGCTGTCGCGCATCAGGGTCGGCAACCAACTGGTGAGCAGGTAGACGATCACCAGGCCCATGAAGTAGGTGAGCCAGAGCAGCAACGTGCCGGCGCTGTAGGTGCCGGAGAAGATCACCGCAAACACGTTGCGCGCCTTGACGGTTTTTTGCTCGGGCACGCTGAAATGGGTGGCTTGGGCGACGATGCTGGGTTCGATGGGCGAGAGGGTTTTGCGCACTTTGTCGGTGCCCCGGTTACGCACCACCAGGTAGCGTGCCGACTCCGGCAGCCACAGCATCAGCACCACTACCAGGATCAAGGGCAGGATGCCGCCGATCAGCAATAAGGCATGCCAGCCGAACGCCGGGATCAACTTGGCCGAGATAAACCCACCACCGGCCATGCCCAGGTTGAAGCCGCAGAACATGCTGGTCACCAGCAATGACTTGTGGCGTTCCGGGGTGTACTCGGACAGCAGCGTCGTGGCGTTCGGCATGCCGGCGCCCAGGCCCAACCCGGTGAGAAAACGCAGCACCAGCAATTGATCGACGTTGCTGCTGTAGGCGGACGCTAAGCTGAACGCGCCAAACACCAGCACCGCGCCCACCAGCACCACTTTACGGCCGAAGCGGTCAGCCAACGGGCCGGAACCCAGGGCGCCGAAGACCATGCCGATCAACGCGGCGCTCATCACCGGGCCGAGGCTGGCGCGGTCGATGCCCCAGTCCTGGGACAGCGCCGGTGCGATAAAGCCCATGGCGGCAGTGTCGAGGCCGTCGAGGAAAACAATCAGGAAACACAGGATCACCACGCGCCACTGATAACGGGACAGTGGCTGGGCGTTGATGAAGGACTGGACGTCCAACGTGGAACCGACAGAAGGCTGATTCATTGTTTTTATTTCCACACCGATGGCGGGCTGACGACCTGGGGTCGTCGTTATTATTGGGGCGCTTCAACAGCGCTGCCGCACAGTAATAAGTCGGAGGAAACACCGTCAATTGAGCAAACCGGGATCTGTGCGGTGACCGAACAGCTTAGGCGAACAGTTGCGCGCTCAACTCACGGCTGGCGCTGAGCATGCTCGGCAGGAAGCGCTGCTCCAGTTCACTGCGGCTGACGCGTCCGGCGTGGGTGCTGACGTTCAGCGCGGCCAGCACTTGGCCCGAGGCGTCATACACCGGCACCGCGATGGAACGCAGGCCCTGCTCCAACTCTTGGTCGACAATGCACCAGCCCTGCTGACGCACTTGTTGCAGGCATTCGAACAGCGCTGCGGGGGTGGTCAGGGTGCGGCTGGTCTTGGTCTGCAGGTCGGCGTGGTCGAGGTAGTCCTGCAGCGAGGCGTCATCCAGTGCGGCAAGCAGGATGCGGCCCATGGAGGTGCAATAGGCCGGCAAGCGCCCGCCCACCGACAGGTCCACGGAAATCAGGCGTTGGGTGGTGGCCGAACGGGCGATGTAGAGGATGTCGTCACCTTCGAGGGTGGCCATGTTGCAGGCTTCATGGAGCTGCTCGCTCATGCGGTCCAGATAGGGCTGGGCCGACACGGCCAACGGTGTGGACGACAAATAGGCATGGCCCAGGGTCAGCACTTTGGGCAGCAGCGAATAGGTGCGCCCGTCGGTGGTGGCGTAGCCGAGCTTGATCAAGGTGTGCAGGCAACGGCGCACGGCGGCGCGGGGGATTTCCGTGCGGTGGCTGATCTGGGCGATGGTGAGGTGGCGCTTGCGTTCCTGGAACGCCTGTACCACGGCCAGGCCACGGGCCAGGGACGTCATGAAGTCCGGATCACCGGTAAACGCCTGGATACGCTTGGCCGGAGAGGCAACGATCGGCGGCGCCACTGACGCGAAAGAGTTGCGCAATTGATCGTTCATGTCAGGGATCCTTTCTCTTATTGTCGACCGCAGGGGAGGTTCGGCTGCTATTACAAGCCGCGTCAGCCGGGATGCACAAGGCAGCGCCGAGAACATCGTGCGATTATCGGACGATCATTCGATTATCGCAATTTGCGAGCGACCTAGGCCGAGTCGACCTGAAGCGCTGAGTAAAAATAGGTGACGCTTAATAACGCCTGAAGTTGGACTGAGTTAATGACGCCAGAAATTTGTGCAATTACCGACACGCCTGTGTAACAAAACGCTCACACAAAGTTGACGGTTTTTAACTTTATGCTGATAGTGTTATTCAGAGGCACGGCTATAATGCATTCTATGCGCGGGTCCGCCCGGCTCGATCAGCGGGACAGGAACTCGTCAGGTGATGCACCTACCGTGCATTGCCGATCGCAACTACCTGCCTCGAATGCACCACTAACAAGTGGCCGCTCGTACCTATTCCAAACTTGAACGTTTCTGCGCTTCAACTTGGAACACGCCGAGGGCGCATTCCGGCATAACGCTGCAACGTATTAACACTCAACTCAATTAGGTAACGATGTGACGAAAGATGAACTGCGCGCGGAACTTGAGCGCCAGGAGCAACGTTACAAGGACGTTTACGGCGGGGAAGTGACCACCTACGCCGCCCAGCCAGAACCTGAACGCAAACCATGGCGCAAGCGAGCCAGCCTGCTCGACCAGGCATTTGCCCAGGAAATCCAAAAGATTGAACAAGAGCTGAAAACCGAAGAGCCATAAGCGATCCGGTTTGAACCCCAAGGTTTTTGCCTCGGCTGCTGGCACATAGCTAGCAGCCGGCAACCTTGAATCCCACCACCACCAGTAAAATTTCATACAAATGTTTCAGGCGTGACGTTTTTGTGACAAAACCCCGCTCTGCGGCCCCTCTGCTTTATAAATCAAAGACTTGCCAAAGCCCCGAAAACCCTGGGATGCACGCCTTTCCCGGTATTTTTTTCGGTGAAGATTGTTACCGATGAGCAGCTAGTGCATCGATTACTGAGGTTTTCTGGCATAATCGCGCCCCCTTACGACCGGGTCAGAAAACCTTCATGATCGATTTATTCAGCGGACTGGATGCTTGGGTTCTCGTGAGCCTGTTGCTCGCCCTGGCCTTTGTCCTCGCCTTCGAGTTCATCAATGGCTTTCATGACACCGCTAACGCGGTGGCCACAGTCATCTATACCAAAGCCATGCCGCCGCACCTGGCCGTGTTCTTCTCCGGGGTGTTCAACTTCCTCGGCGTGTTGCTCGGTGGTGTCGGTGTCGCCTACGCCATCGTGCACTTGCTGCCGGTGGAGTTGCTGATCAATGTGAACACCGGCCATGGCTTGGCGATGGTCTTCTCTTTATTGGCAGCGGCGATCACCTGGAACCTGGGCACCTGGTACTTCGGTATCCCGGCTTCCAGTTCCCACACCCTGATCGGCTCGATCCTCGGTGTCGGCCTGGCCAATGCCTTGATCAACGACATCCCCCTGGCTGACGGTGTGAACTGGCAGAAAGCGGTGGATATCGGCGCTTCCCTGGTGTTCTCGCCGATGGCCGGCTTCCTGGTCGCAGCCCTGGTGCTGATCGGCCTGAAGTGGTGGCGCCCACTGTCGAAGATGCACAAGACCCCGGACCAGCGCCGCAAGCTCGACGACAAGAAACACCCGCCGTTCTGGAACCGCCTGGTGCTGGTGATTTCCGCCATGGCCGTGAGTTTCGTGCACGGTTCCAACGACGGCCAGAAAGGCATCGGCCTGATCATGCTCGTGCTGATCGGTATCGTGCCGGCGCAGTTCGTGCTCGACCTGGGCAGTACCACTTACCAGATCGAACGTACCCGCGATGCAACCGTGCATTTGAGCCAGTTCTACCAGCGTAACAACGCCACGCTCGGTGAGTTCCTGGCCCTGGGTAAGAGCGTGAAGAACGATCTGCCAGGCAAGTTCCAGTGCAACCCACAGCAGACCGAGCCGACCATCAACGCGCTGGTCGACACCTTGAAAGGCGTGTCCGACTATCATTCGCTGACTTCTGACCAGCGTATTGAAGTGCGTCGCTATTTGCTCTGCCTGGATGACACCGCGAAAAAGGTCGGCAAGTTGCCAGGCCTGGATGCGCGTGAGAAGTCCGACCTCGACAAGCTGCGCAAAGACCTGACCGCCACCACGGAGTACGCCCCGTTCTGGGTGATTCTCGCCGTTGCACTGGCCTTGGGCCTGGGCACCATGGTGGGCTGGAAGCGCGTGGTATTGACCATCGGCGAGAAGATCGGCAAGCAAGGCATGACCTATGCCCAGGGCATGTCGGCACAGATCACCACCGCGACCATGATTGGCTTTGCCAACATCTTCGCGCTGCCGGTGTCGACCACCCACGTGCTGTCTTCCGGCGTGGCCGGCACCATGGTCGCGAACAAAAGCGGCCTTCAAGGCGGCACCGTGAAAACCATCCTGATGGCCTGGGTGCTGACCCTGCCGGCGACGGTAGGCTTGTCGGCCGGGTTGTTCTGGTTGGCGTCGAAGGCGCTGGGCAGTTGATACCCCAGCCGCAATAAAAAAGGTGCGATCCGCGTGGATCGCACCTTTTTTTATGTTCGTATTTCTGTAGAAGCCGACTCAAATAACAGGCAAAAAAAAGGGCGACCGAAGTCGCCCAAAATGCCTTGCGTGCTCATGCAACCTGGAAAAACCTATGGTTTTTTACGCTTATTCGCGTCTTTCCAGATAAAAATTCCAAACCCTACAAAAAACAGCACCATGAGGCTTACAGTCAGCACTCCGGCAAACACCACATTATCGATAAACATGACCGGCCTCCTGTGCTTGCCCTGTTGCGATAGGGCTAAGTTAATGGAGAAGGCGAATTGGAAAATTGACGGGGATCAATGTCGCCCGCGACGGGGCGTAAAGAAGGGCAATAACTGACCTGCATCAAGGGATGCAGGTTGTTTCAACGCTTTTTCGGTTTGTTCTTCGGCTTTTTCTTCACTTTGCCGAGTGGCATCGCGTGTTCAAATGCCTGGCGCACTTCATTCAGGCGCTTGTCATTGAGGTCATGCACACGCTTGGCGCGTTCGGCATTCAGGTCGATCAGCTTGTCGTCTTCACTCATGGCTTGGCTTACGTCGTGGAAGGGAATGGCTCAATAATGCGGCCTCCCCCGCTCAACGGCAAATCAGCGGGCGACAAAAGGCAGGGCATCGCACAAAATCGAGGCCTTTCCCGAACCCGGAGACGCTCTCAAGTGGCACTGCATAAGGACCTTCCGCCATTGCTGGCACTGCGTGCCTTCGAAGCCGTGGCGCGGCATTTGAGTTTTATCAAAGCGGCGAATGAGTTGTCAGTAACCCAAAGCGCCCTGAGTCATCAGGTGCAGAAACTTGAGCAACACCTGGGCAAACCTCTGTTTATCCGACGCACCCGCGCGATCGATCTGACCGTCGACGGCCAACAGTACTACGACGAAATCCGCCCCGCCCTCGATGCCATCGCCGCTGCCACTCGCGCCCAGCGGGTTGCCCCCAGCGCCACCGTATTACGCATCGGTTTACTGGCGTCCTTTGCCACGCTGTGGCTGGCACCGCGCCTGGCTGGGTTTCTAAACCGCTACCCGCATATCCAGGTGGAGTTGTTGCCGGCGATCCAGTTGGCGAATGTCACGGGCGCCGAGGTCGACCTGGCCATCCGCTACGGCAAGGGTGATTGGCCCGATGTCCAGGCCACGCGACTCATGCCCGAGATCATCTCCCCGGTGTGCAGCCCGTCGCTCAAGGCACGCCAGGACAGCCCGTTGCTGATGGCCACTTCGCACCGCCCCTTTGAATGGACCGACTGGTCCGCGCACTACCAGGTCGACCTTGCCCAGCATCCCCGCGTAATGCTGCACGACTACAACATCGTGGTCGAAGCCGCCGTGGCCGGACAAGGCATCGCCATGGGCCGCCATCGCCTGATCGAGCGCCGATTACAGGACGGCAGCCTGGTGGAAGCGTTCGACTGGCCGCCCTATCACAGCGACATCGGCTACTGGCTCATCGCGCCCCCAGGCCCCGCCAACGAAGCCGCCATGTGCTTCAGCCAGTGGTTGAAGGAAGCTTGCGCCGACGCGTGAGTTTTTTTGATACGTCGCGTGAGATCTATCCGTTTGCCGCCCCTCGGTGCAAACAACATGCTGAAACCTCCCGACCCAAGAGGATTCACCATGAGCGACTCCATCCGCCAGCGCGTTCAAGCCCTTGGCCTCACGCTGCCTACCCCCACCCAGCCCATTGCCAACTACATCAACCACGTCATCAGCCAAAACCACCTCTTCGTTTCGGGACAAATTCCCCTGGTCGACGGTAAACCCGCCTACATCGGTCGCCTGGGCGAATCCCTCAGCGATGAGGAAGGCGCACAGGCGGCGCAATTGGCGGCTTTGGGCCTGCTGGGGCAATTGAGCAATGCCTTGAGTGATGACCTGTCGCGCCTGGTGCGCACCGTGCGCCTGGGTGTATTCATCGCCAGCAGCGCCGATTTCAAGCAACAAAGCGTGGTCGCCAATGGCGCCTCCAACCTGCTGGTCAACGCCCTTGGCGAACAAGGCCGACATGTGCGCACCGCCGTGGGCGTCTCCAGCCTGCCGGCCGGCGTGGCCGTGGAGGTGGATGCCATTTTCGAGTTACGCCCGTGAGCCCGCTCGAAGTCCAGCAACTGCGGGACGACACGCCGGGCTGCCAATCCGGCATCGTACACTTCAACTCTGCCGGCGCATCCCTGCCCAGCCAGGCGACCCTCGACGCAATCATCGAGCAACTGCAACGCGAAGCTCGCGACGGCCCGATGGAAGCCGGCGAACATGGCGCGGTGCTGGTGGAAAAAGCCCGCCGTGCCGCCGCGCAACTGCTCAATGCCCCCGCTGC
Organism: Pseudomonas sp. NS1(2017); assembly: GCF_002269425.1. Classification (NCBI taxonomy): domain Bacteria; kingdom Pseudomonadati; phylum Pseudomonadota; class Gammaproteobacteria; order Pseudomonadales; family Pseudomonadaceae; genus Pseudomonas; species Pseudomonas sp. NS1(2017). Next base: position 2,899,508 of record NZ_CP022960.1, on the reverse strand, counting down.
CTCGATTGCCTTTGCCAGCAGCGGCTCGACGGCCTGGAGCCTGGCGTTCCAGGCCTTGGCGCCTTGGCAACCGGGCGATCGCATTCTGGTGGGCCGCCACGAATGGGGCGGCAACCTGGCCAGCATGGAGCTGGCAGTGCACGCCGGTGCACGGGTAGAAATTATCCCCTGCGACGAAACCGGCGCCGTCTGCCCGCTGGCGCTGGAATCGATGATCGATGCACACGTCAAGCTGATCGACCTCACCTGGCTACCGGCCAATGGCGGCCTGATCAACCCCGCCCAGGCCATCGGTGAAGTGGCGAGGCGGCATGCCATCCCCTACTTCATCGACGCCGGCCAAGCTGTCGGCCAGGTGCCCGTGGATGTGCAAGCGTTGCAGTGCGACGTGCTCAAGTCGGCCGGCCGCAAACACCTGCGTGGCCCACGCGGCACCGCGCTGTTGTATGTGCGACCGGACTTTCTTGAGCGCTTGAACCCGGCCCAGCGCGACGTGTTTTCAGCGCCATGGACCGCCCAGGGTTTCGATCTGCGCAATGACGCCCGGCGCTTCGAAACCAGCGAGACCTCCTTCGCCTTGCTCGCAGGCCTAGGCAATGCGCTACAGGAGATGAATCGTCTGGGCATCGAGCGCGTCTGGGAAAGGGTGTCGCAAACCGCCGGGCGAATCCGCGACGAATTGCGTGGGATGGCGGGCATTACCCTGCATGACCTGGGCACGCGGCAATCAGGCTTGATCGCCTTCAACCTGGCAGGCTGGGATGCATTCGAACTGAAGCGGCGCCTGGGCCTGAAACGCATCAATATCGGCGCCAACGGCGTGGCCTACACGCCATTGGATATGCAGGCACGGGGCCTGGAAAGCGTGGCGCGGATCTCGGTCAGCCCACTCAATACCGAACAGGATATCGAGTTGCTGATCGCCGCCCTGCGCGCGTTGCGCGACTAAACCTCGACGTCCACCCACAAGCCCTGGCGCGGGGCATCTTCGATCAGCGGCACCACCGGCACGGTGTTGTCGGCGTTGAGTATGTCGCCCGGAATGGCCAGGTGCTGCTCCGGGTCTTCATCGGCTTCACGCCGGCGTTTCTGTTGCTCCTGCTGGCGGCGCTGTTCTTCGCGCAGCAAAAAGGCCGACGTCTCGGCGTCGCCTTTTTTCAGGTCGATGGTGCTCTCGTTGGAGCCCGGCTGAACTGGCACCACGGGCGGGATATCCGGCTTCTGTCGCACCGGATCGAGTTGTGACGTCACCGGCACAACGCTGACGGGCAGCATGGGTGGCAGCATAGTGATTATTCTCCTGATCAACAGGCTGTCGGCGGGTGACAGGGCGACTTGAGCACAGGGTTGCCAACCTGTGACCCAGTCGACACTCCCAAGTGCCCGCCACCCGTCGATTCGGCTTCCGGCTTCCAGCGCAAACGGAGTAGTTTTTGTCAGAGTCCTTGGGCGTGGGGGCTTGTTCCGTTAAGATAGTCGGCTTTTTCACGGCGGGAGTCAGGCAGCATGGCGCAGCAGTATCAACCGGGGCAACGCTGGATTAGTGACAGCGAAGCAGAGCTGGGGTTAGGCACCGTTCTGGCACAGGACGGGCGCTTGTTGACCGTGCTCTATCCGGCCACTGGCGACACCCGCCAGTATGCGCTACGGAATGCGCCCCTCACTCGCGTGAGGTTTTCGCCGGGTGACAGCATCACCCACTTCGAAGGCTGGAAAATGACCGTACAGGAAGTCGACGACGTCGACGGCCTGCTGGTGTACCACGGCCTCAATGGGCAGAACGAGCAGGTCACCCTGCCGGAAACCCAACTGTCCAATTTCATCCAGTTCCGCCTGGCCAGCGACCGCCTGTTCGCCGGGCAGATCGACCCGCTGGCCTGGTTCTCGCTGCGCTACCACACCCTGGAACACACCAGCCGCCAATTGCAGTCCTCGCTGTGGGGCCTGGGCGGCGTGCGTGCGCAACCTATTGCTCACCAGTTACACATTGCCCGTGAAGTCGCTGACCGTATCGCGCCACGGGTCTTGCTGGCCGACGAAGTGGGCCTGGGTAAAACCATCGAAGCCGGTCTGGTGATCCATCGCCAACTGCTGTCGGGCCGCGCCAACCGCGTGCTGATCCTGGTGCCGGAAAACCTGCAGCACCAATGGCTGGTGGAAATGCGCCGCCGCTTCAACCTGCAGGTGGCGCTGTTCGACGAAGAGCGCTTCATCGAAAGTGATGCCACCAACCCGTTCGAAGACACCCAGCTTGCGCTGGTCGCCCTGGAATGGCTGGTGGACGACGAAAAGGCCCAGGACGCACTGTTCGCTGCCGGCTGGGACTTGCTGGTGGTCGACGAAGCCCACCACCTGGTCTGGCACGAAGAAAAGGCCAGCCCGGAATACGCACTGGTCGAGCAACTGGCTGAAGTGATTCCTGGCGTATTGCTGCTGACCGCCACCCCCGAGCAATTGGGCCAGGACAGTCACTTCGCACGCCTGCGCCTGCTCGACCCAAACCGTTTCCACGACCTGCAAGCCTTCCGCGCCGAGAGCGAGAACTATCGCCCGGTCGCCGAAGCCGTGCAGGAGCTGCTCGACAAGGGGCGTCTCTCCCCGGCCGCGCACAAGACCATTCAGGGTTTCCTCGGTAACGAAGGTGAAGCCCTGCTGACCGCCGTCAACGATGGCGACACCGAAGCCAGCGCACGCCTGGTGCGTGAGCTGCTCGACCGTCACGGCACTGGCCGCGTGCTGTTCCGCAACACGCGCGCCGCCGTGCAAGGTTTCCCGGAGCGCAAGCTGCACGCCTACCCGCTGCCAAACCCGGACGAATACCTCGAGTTGCCGCTGGGCGAACACGCCGAGTTGTACCCGGAAGTCAGCTTCCAGTCGCAACCGGACATCGAAGAAGAAAACCGCTGGTGGCGCTTCGATCCGCGCGTCGAGTGGCTGATCGACCAGCTCAAAATGCTCAAGCGCACCAAGGTCCTGGTGATCTGCGCCCACGCCGAAACCGCGATGGACCTGGAAGACGCCTTGCGCGTGCGCTCCGGTATTCCGGCCACGGTGTTCCACGAAGGCATGAACATCCTCGAACGTGACCGCGCCGCTGCCTACTTTGCCGATGAAGAATTCGGCGCCCAAGTGCTGATCTGCTCGGAAATCGGCAGTGAAGGCCGCAACTTCCAGTTCTCCCACCACTTGGTGCTGTTCGATCTGCCGTCCCACCCCGATTTGCTGGAACAGCGCATCGGCCGTCTGGACCGGATCGGCCAGAAACACGTGATCGAACTGCACGTGCCGTACCTGGAAACCAGCCCGCAAGAGCGTCTGTTCCAGTGGTACCACGAAGCGCTCAACGCCTTCCTCAACACCTGCCCGACCGGCAACGCCCTGCAGCATCAGTTCGGCCCACGCCTGCTGCCGCTGCTGGAGAACGCCGACGACGGCGAGTGGCAAGCCCTGATCGACGAGGCCCGTGCCGAGCGCGAGCGTCTTGAAGAAGAGCTGCACACTGGTCGCGACCGCCTGCTGGAACTCAACTCCGGCGGCGCCGGCGAAGGTGATGCGCTGGTCGAGGACATCCTGGAGCAAGACGACCAGTTCGCCCTGCCGATCTACATGGAAACCCTGTTCGACGCCTTTGGCATCGACAGCGAAGACCATTCGGAAAACGCGCTGATCCTCAAGCCCAGCGAAAAGATGCTCGACGCCAGCTTCCCCCTGGGTGACGACGAAGGTGTGACCATCACCTACGACCGCAACCAGGCGCTGTCGCGCGAAGACATGCAGTTCATCACCTGGGAACACCCGATGGTGCAGGGCGGCATGGACCTGGTGCTGTCCGGTTCCATGGGCAACACCGCCGTGGCGCTGATCAAGAACAAGGCGCTGAAGCCTGGCACCGTGTTGCTGGAACTGCTCTACGTCAGCGAAGTGGTCGCCCCGCGCTCGCTGCAACTGGGCCGCTACCTGCCGCCGGCCGCCCTGCGCTGCTTGCTGGATGCCAATGGCAACGACCTGTCGAGCCGCGTGTCATTCGTGACCCTCAACGACCAGTTGGAAAGCGTGCCGAGGGCCAGCGCCAACAAGTTCATCCAGGCCCAACGCGACCAGTTGACGCCACGGATCAACGCCGGTGAAGAGAAGATCACCCCACAACATGCCGAGCGCGTGGCCGAGGCCAAGCGTCGCCTGGCGGCGGACACCGACGAAGAACTGGCGCGCCTGACCGCGTTGCAAGCGGTCAACCCGACCGTGCGTGACAGTGAGCTGGTCGCCCTGCGCACCCAACGTGAGCAAGGCTTGGCCATGCTGGATAAGGCGGCGCTGCGACTGGAAGCGATTCGGGTGTTGGTCGCGGGCTAATCGCCGTCATCAAAGGCCCCATCGCCGGCAAGCCGGCTCCTACAGGTATACACAATCTCTTGTAGGAGCCGGCTTGCCGGCGATGGCGTCACCTCGGTTTCAAGCTGTTGCCCCCGCAGCCGGCACCTCTACCCCGCTCAACCCCTCCTTCATCTTCTTGGCATCGCGCACAAAGCTGCGCGACGCTTGGAACAGAAACAGCATGGTCAAGAACAGCGCCACCGGGATCAGGTACATGGCGTCATGCAACCCCACCGCTTTATAAGCTTCGGTCATCTGTTCCGCCCCCGCCGCATACATCGCCGAGTGCGCGAAATGATCGGAAAGCCCGCCCACCACGATCGGCCCCATCCCACCGCCCAGCAAATACAGCCCGGCAAAAAACAGCGCCATGGCCGTGGCCCGCAGGCGCGGCTCGACCACGTCCTGAATCGCCGTGTACACGCAGGTGTAGAAGTTATAGGCAAACAACCAACCCACGCTGAACAGCGCCACGAACACGCCAATCTCGATGCGCCCGGCGTGCAACGCCCAAGCGGTGGTCACGGTGGAGATAATCAGGCTGAACGCGGCGAACAACAGGCGACCATTGGCAACACGCTGGTGGATCTTGTCAGCGACCCAGCCGCCTAGCGTCAGGCCCACCAGGCCGGTCAGACCGACGATCACACCCGTGGCAACGGCGGCTTCCTGCAACGGCATCAGGAAATAACGCTGCAGCATCGGCACCAGGAACGAGTTGCAGGCATAGGTCGCAAAGTTGAAGCACAACCCGGCCAGCACCAGCCACAGGAAGGTCGGCACCGCCAGAACGCGGCGGATCGGGCGGTCGACGCGTTCCTGGGAGACTTGCACGGTTTCGGCGGCGCCGCGCTTGGGCTCCTTGATATAGAACATGAACACCGCCAGGATCATCCCCGGTACCGCCGCGATAAAGAACGGCGCGCGCCAACTGTCGAACGCCTTGACCATCCAGCCGATGGTGAAGAACGCCAGCAACAGCCCCAACGGCAGGCCCAGCATGAAAATGCCCATCGCCCGCGCGCGACGGTGCGCCGGGAACAGGTCGCCAATCAGCGAGTTGGCCGCCGGCGCATAACTGGCTTCGCCAATGCCAATGCCCATGCGCACCAGCAAAAACGTCCAGAAACTGCCGACCATGCCATTGACCGCCGTCAGCCCGCTCCAGGCGAACAGGCCCCAGCCCATCAGTTTGCTGCGTGAACCGGTGTCGGCCAGGCGCCCGAGGGGCAAGCCGGCAATGGCGTAGACGATGGTGAACGCGGTACCGATGATGCCGAGCTGGAAGTCGCTCAGGTGCCATTCCATGCGGATTGGCTCAATGATGATCGCCGGAATCGTGCGATCGAAGAAGTTGAACAGGTTGGCCAGGAACAGCAGGAACAGAATGCGCCAGGCATTCGCCGCTTGGGTCGAGTTCTGCATGGGTCCGTCTCTTTTATTGTTATGAGAGCTGCGATGCCCGATGCATCCTGCCCGGTACCTGCAACATAGTCAGACGGCACCCGGTTGTCTGTAATGATTCGTAAAGCTGATAGGGCATGATTTCGCCCGGCAGCACGGGACTTCGCCTACAAAAATATAAGTGCCTGCCCCCCTTCCCAACGACCATGGCCCGGATAGAATGGCGAGCCTTCCGTAACACCCCACTCCTACTTTTCTTATCGATGACGCCCATGTCCGAAGCCAGTCCGTGTCTGAATTGCGGTGCCTGCTGTTCACACTTTCGTGTGTCTTTCTTCTGGGGAGAGTGCGCCTCGTCGGGGGGCACGGTGCCCGATGACCTGGTGGTACAGATCAACCCCACCCGCGTGGCGATGATCGGCACCGACCAGAAACCGGCGCGCTGCTGCAGCCTTGAAGGAGACGTAGGCCAAGGCACCCGCTGCACGATTTACGATCAGCGCTCCAGCGTGTGCCGCGAATTCGAGTCCTCCTGGTATGAGGGCGTGCACAACGCCGATTGCGATGCAGCCCGTGCCGCGTTTGGCCTGGCGCCGCTGGAAGCACCGTTCGAACTGGACCTGCCCATCAGCGCTTAGCATCAAACGCTATGGGTGGCATGCCAAAATCGTAGACAAGCAAAGTGCCATTACTCCTTGGCGAATTCTCCTACACGTCTACACTCGTCCCCATAGGTCATCGCCGTAGGCAGTGACGTGACGCTATGACGGGACATGCTATGGAATGGCTGGGTCTGCATTTTTTTACCGAGCTTCCAGAGAGCGGGCACTTATTACTCAATTGCAGTCATAACCCCTTCCTGGTACTGCTCGCCTATCTGGTCGCGTGCGCGGCGGGTTTCGGCACGCTGGACATGGCCGAACGCGTCGGCCATGTCGAAGACCCTACCGCGCAGCGCCATTGGCGCTGGCTCGGTGCTGGTTGCCTGGCAGGCGGGATCTGGTCGACCCATTTCATCAGCATGCTGGCCTTCCAGGCCCCGATTGCGATCCATTACGAACTGTTCATGACGTTCGCGTCCTTGCTGATCGCGCTGATCGCGTCGTTGATTGCCATGCAAACCCTCAGTCACCCCCACTTGCGCTTCCACCAGTATTTGCTGGCGTCGGTCTGGATGGGCATCGGCATCGCCTTGATGCATTACGTCGGCATGTCGGCCATGCGCTCCCAGGCCCAGGTGTATTTCGAAACGCGGCTGTTCCTGGCCTCGATCGGCATTGCCATCGGTGCCAGCCTGGCGGCCTTGCTGCTGTCGAGTTACCTGCGCAACGGCGCCGGGGTGTTCCACCAGTTGCTCAAATATGCCGCCAGCCTGGTGCTCGGCGCCGGCATCCTGAGCATGCACTTCACCGGCATGGCCGCTATGCGCCTGATGGTGCCGACCGGGGCGGACCTGTCGTTGCCACTGGACAACAACCCGATTCAACTGGGTCTGTCGGTGGCCGTCATCACGCTGCTGGTGATCGGCAGCAGCATCAGCGCGGCACTGGCCGACAAGAAGCTGCAGCACAAGGAACGTGACCTGCGCCGGGTCAATGCGCTGCTCAGCGAACTGGACCAGGCCCGCGCCTCGCTGCAACAGGTGGCCCACTACGACGCCTTGACCAGCCTGCTCAACCGCCGCGGCTTCAACCAGATCTTTGCGGAAAAGCTCGCCGAAAAAACTGCCTCCCACGGCATGATGGCGGTGATTTTCCTCGATATCGACCACTTCAAACGCATCAACGACAGCCTCGGGCATGACGCCGGCGACCAATTGCTCACCGTGCTGGCCGGGCACATCAAAGGCTCGGTGCGCAGCCACGCCGATGTGGTCGCGCGGTTTGGCGGCGATGAGTTCTGCATCCTGATCAGCATCCACCACCGTGACGAAGCCCGGCACCTGGCCCAGCGCATCATGCAACAGATGAAAGAACCCATCGAACTGGCCGGCCGGCGCATGGTGATGACCACCAGCATCGGCATCAGCCTGTTCCCCGATGATGGCCTGACCTGCGAAGAACTGCTGAAAACCGCCGACCTGGCGCTGTATCAATCCAAGGATGCCGGGCGCAACAGCCTGAACTTCTTCAGCTCCAACCTGAAAACCCGCGCCTTCCTCGAACTGCAACTGGAAGAAGAATTGCGCGGCGCCCTGCGCACCCGTAACCAACTGGTGCTGTTCTATCAACCGATCTTCGACATGAAACTGGGCAAGGTCACGCGGCTGGAAGCCCTGGTGCGCTGGCAACATCCACAGCACGGCTTACTGGCCCCGGACCGCTTTATCGGTATCGCCGAAAGCAACGGCCTGATTGCCGAATTGGACCACTGGGTACTGCGCCAAGCCTGTCATGACCTGAGCCTGTTGTCGGAACGGGGATACACCGACCTGACCATGGCCGTGAACTGCTCGGCCCTGAACCTGGCCCGCGATGAGTTGGCGGATGAAATCGAAGACGCGTTGCGCTTCAGTGGGATCGGCGCCAACCGCCTGGAGCTGGAAGTCACCGAAAACGCCCTGATGGGCAACATCAGCAGCACCTTGGCGTTGTTGCGGCAGATCCGCGCGCTGGGCGTGTCGCTGGCCATCGACGACTTTGGCACCGGCTACTCGTCCCTTGCTTACCTCAAGCGCTTGCCACTCAACACGCTGAAGATCGACCGCTCGTTTATCCAGGATATTCCCAAGTCCACTGCGGATATCGAGATCGTCCAGGCGGTGATCGGCATGGCCCACACCCTGCATTTGCAAGTGGTGACCGAAGGCGTCGAAACCCAGGCCCAGTTTGAGCTGCTGCACAAGCATGGCTGTGATTTCGTCCAGGGTTACCTGCTGAGCCCGGCGGTGCCGGCCAGCGACATCATCGGTGTGATGCAAGGCATCAACATGCGCAACCCCCTCCACTCACCGAGCGGAGTGCTCACCAAGGACAGCAACTCGCCGAAAGAGCCTTCTCCAAACCGAGGCGGCTCCACGTCCATCGTCAGGCCAATTCGCTGACGCCGAAACTTTGGCATTTAGCCATCATTTGCCTAAAGAACGCCGACGAACGGCCGATTCATCAGAGTCCGGCCAGGTTTTCCCCCGAAAACACTAGGGTTTAGCCCACTCGCCCAGGACAAGGACGCACTGTAAAGTCGCGAACTCCCATTCCGTGATGGCCCTTTGATACTTTTCAGCCATCCGCCCAGGCACATGGCGCACAATGACTTCTAAAAATAACTCTGCCACCGTGATATCCGACGTGTTGCTCCCAGCTCCTGCGGACAAGCCCTCAGGTTCAAAGTCATTGAGCAGCGCCCGCCCGCTGGCCACCCAGCAATACCTGTACTTCACCGAAACCAATACCGACCGCATCCTCGACAACCTCGACGGCCTGCGCGATATGGTGTTCCCGCGCCCGCCCCACCTGGAAGGCGACAACGACCCGCGCAACGAGCAGGAATTTCCCTCGGTCTGCCTGATCGGCCTCGGCCGCTGCGGTTCCAACATTGCGCTGGACGTGGCCGAGCTGGTGTACAACGCGCGCAAGTTCTACCTGAACGAATTCAGCAACGAAGACAAGTCGCAAGACAAGGGCTATAGCCCCGCCCAGTGGATCCGCAACAACCTGCGCCTGGGCGGCGGCAAGGCCAGCAAACCGGTGTTCCTGGTGGAACCGCTGGTGATGCTCGGCGACCTGGACAAAGACATCGCCGGGCGCATCCGTTTCTCGCGCAAGGGTGAAAAAAGTGGCTTTTTGCGCGACTACAGCAAGATGAAAATCATGGACCTGTCGGAAGTCCATGCCGGTGGTGCCGGTAACGCGCCGATCCTCGGCCAGTACCTGGCCAAGATCATCCTCAATAAAGACACCCAGCGTTTTTCCAGCCCTGACTGGAAGATGATCCATTCGTACCTGATCGACTCTTGCGGCATCAAAGCGAACCAGTCGCGCCTGTATTTCTCGATCTTCAGCGCCGGCGGCGGCACCGGCTCGGGCATGGCCTCGGAGTTCGGCCTGGCCCAGCAGCACTCGTACATGAACAAGACGTTCGACACCAAGCCCGCCGACGAGCACGACAGCAAAAGCGGCCATGCCTTCGTGTTCGAACCGATCTTCACCAGCGGCATTTGCGTGCTGCCGAACATCTCCGACCATCGCAGCGAAATGTCCGAGGCGCTGCACATCAACGCCGGACGACTGCTGTGCAAATACCTGTCGGAAGAATGGGATTTCTCGTACAACTTCGCCAATGAAGACAGCAGCGAAGCCAGCGTGAAGGGGCGTATCCGGCCGTGGAACGCGATGATGCTGATTTCCAACGACATCATGCGTTACGCCGAAGAAAGCGATGACGGCAATATCCAGAACATTGACGTCAATGCCATGGAAAAACACGCCAACCAATACATTTCCCAGCAGATCTTCAACATCCTCACCGCCCAGGCCGTGACCACCGACTACGACCAGAATTACTTCCGTCGTGCCGGGATCGATATCGGCGAAACCATCCGCCTGGATGCCAACGACCTGTTCATGAGCCTGGCCGGCCCGGTGGCGATTGCCTATGCAGAATCCGTGGTCCCGGAAACCCCGGCGCCGTCGAGTGACAAGTTCAAGGTGTTCGACAAAGAGCCGCAGCGCTTGAACATCGATGACCTGTTCTTCCGCTCCATCGACCTGCCGCACTTCAACAAGGTCACCCAGGCCATCGAAGGCATCAGCCTGCTGCCGATCGAGTCCAAGCGATACAAGGCCTCGCTGGAGCAGTACAAGAATTCGGGCTACGACGCAGCCGCGTTGCACGACCTGCACTTCTTCAAGAACTGTTCATCGGTGGTGTCGATTGTCTCGTTGCCCAAGGACTACAAGCTGTCCTACATGGACCTGAACCGGCTCAAGACCCACCTCAACAGCCTGTTTCCCAACACCACGCTCAAGCGCTATGCCCTGGTGATCGGTGCCTCGGCCAACTTGTCGCTGACCACCTTGATCGCCAAGAGCCCGTGCCTGTCGGACGACTTTCTTACGCTGATCGTGGCATTTATCAAACGCTGCTTTGCGCGCAACCCGTACCGCTTCGATGACACGCTGGACAACTCGATCCTGGATTTCATCATCCACGAGGACTTCGACGAGGACCGTATCGACGAGCTGCTCAACGAGTTCGAAAACCCGGCGAAGATCCTCGATACCAACTGGTACGCGATCAAGCCGATGTATGAGAAGAAGTACCGCGAGCTGATCAACGACAAAGACAAGTTCGTGTCGATCAATGACATTCGCTTGTCACGGGATTGCGTGAAGAAGTCGATCAAGTACCTGCGTGAGATCTACCGTCACCGCATCGGCAAGACCAAGGTTATTTCGTTGAATAACCACACGGGCAAGACCGCCTAGACCGAAGCGCCCTCTTCGCGAGCAAGCCCGCTCCCACACTTGACGGTGTGCATCCTGTAGGAATGCGGTCGAATGTGGGAGCGGGCTTGCTCGCGAAGGCAACAGCCCAGGCAACAGATATCTATAGCCCTGGCACACCTGGAAACAATTCCCCAGTGATTTCACCACCGCCCCAACTGTTCCCGTGACGCGCACGTCACCCTCGGCTGTGACCTTTCTCTACGGCAAGATGCCATCACCGCTTCAGCAGTTACTCCGCTACACACTTCTCTCGGCAAAAAACGCGCACCTTTTTCGTGCAGGTTTTTCTTACGCCGCCCTTTCCTGGATCAGAATCCATGGTGAAACCACCACCGCCCACAGGCTCGGGTCGCGCTCCACCAGGTCCAGCGCCCGCGTCGCAGACACTTCGCCCAGGCTGCCAGAGGCCAGCCAGGCAGCGACTTTGTCGCGGTTGTCCTCGGCCATTCCCTCGGCGGCTTCGATCAAATCCAGGCCGCCATCGACCCACAATAGGGCACCCTTGGCAAAGAACGGCTCAAGCTCCTTCCAGGATATTTCGGCGGTTTCACCGAGCAGCTTGGCATAGAGGGTGCTAGGTTCTTGCGTCATGGGAATTCACCTGAGTAAAAAAACGGCGCAATCATAACGTCGTGGCCCAGGTAGAAAAACCCAGTTGCAAATGAGTCACCGAGAGAAAGTGTCAGGAAAGCCAAGGATTGCCCGAAACTCTGGCATCACCCCGCCGCAATTCTGTCTTTTTCTTTCATTTAAGCGACATACCCGGGTTTTGCCCCCAGCAGCCAGCTTTTCAAGCGATCAACCGGCGCTCTACACTGTACCGGTACAGTTGCCAGGGCACTGCCGGGGGGATATCCGAGATATCCGATCCGGTTCTGCAGCTCACAAGGCCGCTAGAACTATAAAAAATACAACAGTAAGAGTGGAGCACTATGAATAAGGCTACTAAGCAGATTTCCAAACTGTTTGCCGCTATGGTCCTGGCTGGGGTTGCCGGCCATTCGTTCGCAGCCGACACCATCAAGATCGGTATTGCAGGTCCTAAGACCGGTCCAGTGACGCAATACGGCGACATGCAATTCATGGGTGCCAAGCAAGCCATCGCCGACATCAACGCCAAGGGCGGCGTAGACGGCAAGATGCTTGAGGCCAAGGAATACGACGACGCTTGCGATCCTAAACAAGCCGTTGCCGTCGCCAACAAAGTGGTCAACGACGGCGTCAAGTTCGTGGTCGGCCACCTCTGCTCCAGCTCCACTCAACCTGCCTCCGACATCTATGAAGACGAAGGCGTGATCATGATTACCCCGGCTGCCACCAGCCCGGAAATCACCGCCCGTGGCTACAAGCTGATCTTCCGCACCATCGGCCTGGACAGCGCCCAGGGCCCAGCCGCCGGCAACTACATCGCCGACCACGTGAAGCCGAAGATCGTTGCCGTACTGCACGACAAGCAGCAATACGGTGAAGGCATCGCCACCGCCGTTAAACAGACCCTCGAGAAGAAAGGCACCAAGGTTGCTGTCTTCGAAGGCCTTAACGCCGGCGACAAAGACTTCTCCTCGATCATCCAGAAGCTCAAGCAAGCCAACGTCGACTTCGTCTACTACGGCGGCTACCACCCTGAGCTGGGCCTGATCCTGCGCCAAGCCAAGGAAAAAGGCCTGAACGCCAAGTTCATGGGCCCGGAAGGCGTCGGCAACGACTCCATCTCGCAAATCGCCCAGGGCGCTTCCGAAGGCCTGCTGGTGACCCTGCCGAAATCCTTCGACGCAGACCCTGCAAACAAAGCCATCGTTGATGCTCTCGTAGCAGACAAGAAAGACCCAAGCGGCCCGTTCGTGTTCCCGGCTTACTCGGCAGTTGAAGTGATCGCTGGCGGTATCGCCGCAGCGAAGAGCGAAGACACCGCCAAAGTGGCTGCGGCTATCCACGCTGGTACCTTCAAGACTCCTACAGGCGAGCTGAGCTTCGACGCCAAGGGCGACCTGAAGGACTTCAAGTTCGTGGTCTACGAATGGCACTTCGGTAAACCAAAAACCGAAGTTTCCCCTCAGTAAGCCAGGCGTTACTGGTCCAACAAGCCCACTGTGAGAGCAGTGGGCTTTGTTTTACGAGGTTTATGGGCCTGTCACCCGCGATCCGGGCGCTGGCTCACCTGAAAATCTTAAAACCGTCACCAGCGGTTCGCTGGCAAACGCTTTGTGCAACCTGGTCACAGAACAGGGCACCGAGCCGGAAATGACTCCACCAGTGAAATGCGTATCGGGTTTTTAGGAGCGCTGTAATGCCTGAGATCTATCATTTTTTCCAACAGCTGGTTAATGGCCTGACCATTGGCAGCACCTATGCCTTGATAGCCATTGGCTACACAATGGTTTACGGCATCATTGGAATGATCAACTTCGCCCATGGCGAGGTGTACATGATTGGTTCCTACGTGGCCTTTATCGCCCTTGCCGGGTTGGCCATGATGGGTATCCACTCCCTGCCGCTGTTGATGACCGCCGCGTTCCTGGCGTCGATCGTCGTGACCAGTGCCTATGGCTACAGTATCGAGCGTGTTGCCTACCGTCCCTTGCGTGGCAGCAACCGTTTGATCCCACTGATTTCCGCCATCGGCATGTCGATTTTCCTGCAGAACACCGTATTGCTGTCCCAGGACTCCAAGGACAAGTCCATTCCCAACCTGATCCCGGGGAGCATCTCCTTCGGCCCAGGCGGCGCACAAGAAGTGCTGATTTCGTACATGCAGATCCTGGTCTTCGTCGTCACCCTGGTGGCGATGCTCGGCCTGACCCTGTTCATCTCCCGCTCCCGTCTGGGGCGCGCCTGCCGGGCTTGCGCCGAAGACATCAAGATGGCCAACCTGCTGGGTATCAACACCAACAACATCATCGCCCTGACCTTCGTGATCGGTGCCGCACTGGCTGCCGTTGCGGCGGTGCTGCTGAGCATGCAGTACGGCGTGATCAACCCCAACGCCGGTTTCCTGGTAGGCCTCAAGGCCTTTACCGCGGCGGTTTTGGGCGGCATCGGCAGTATCCCGGGCGCGATGCTCGGTGGCCTGGTGCTGGGTGTGGCCGAAGCCTTTGGCGCCGATATCTTCGGCGACCAGTACAAGGACGTCGTGGCGTTCGGCCTGTTGGTTCTGGTGCTGTTGTTCCGTCCGACCGGCATTTTGGGCCGCCCGGAGGTTGAGAAAGTATGAGCAGATATCTTAAATCGGCGTTTTTCAGCGCGCTGTTGGTGTGGGCGGTTGCGTTCCCCGTGCTCGGCCTCAAGCTGAGCATTGTCGGCATCAACCTGGAAGTGCATGGCACCGGTCCCGTGACCCTGACCATCATCGCCCTGTGCTCGGTGCTGATGTTCCTGCGCGTGCTGTTCACCCAGCAGGTCGGCGCCCTGTTCAAGGGCAACCGTGGCCCGTTGGTATCGCCCAGGGTCAGCCAATTCCTGACCCTGCCGCGCACCCAGCGCTACATCATCATCGGCCTGATCGTGGCCGCGTTGATCTGGCCGTTCTTCGGCTCGCGCGGTGCGGTCGATATCGCCACCCTGATCCTGATCTACGTGTTGCTGGGCCTTGGCCTGAACATCGTGGTCGGCCTGGCCGGCTTGCTCGACCTGGGTTACGTGGGCTTTTACGCCGTGGGTGCCTACACCTACGCGCTGCTCTCGCACTACCTGGGTTGGGGCTTCTGGATCTGCCTGCCCTTGGCGGGCATGGCGGCGGCCACTTTCGGCTTCCTGCTGGGCTTCCCGGTGCTGCGTTTGCGCGGTGACTACCTGGCGATCGTGACCCTGGGCTTCGGTGAAATCATCCGTCTGTTCCTGCGTAACCTCACCGATATCACCGGCGGCCCAAACGGTATCAGCAGCATCCCCAAGCCGACGTTCTTCGGCCTGACGTTCGACCGTAGCGCCGCAGAAGGCATGCAGACGTTCCACGAATACTTCGGGATCAACTACAACCCGGTGAGCAAAGTGGTGTTCCTGTACCTGGTGGCGCTGTTGCTGGCATTGGCCGCCCTGTTCGTGATCAACCGCCTGCTGCGCATGCCGATCGGCCGTGCGTGGGAAGCGCTGCGCGAAGATGAAATCGCCTGCCGTGCTCTGGGCATGAACCCGACAGTCATCAAGCTTTCGGCCTTCACCCTCGGGGCAACCTTCGCCGGTTTCGCTGGCAGCTTCTTCGCCGCTCGCCAAGGCCTGGTGACGCCGGAGTCGTTCACCTTCATCGAGTCGGCGATCATCCTCGCCATCGTGGTACTGGGTGGCATGGGCTCGCAACTGGGCGTGATCCTGGCGGCGATCGTGATGATCCTGCTGCCGGAAATGATGCGTGAGTTCAGCGAATACCGCATGTTGATGTTCGGCGCCATGATGGTGCTGATGATGATCTGGCGTCCTCAAGGCCTGCTGCCCATGCAACGTCCCCATATGGAGCTGCGCAAATGAGCCGCGAGATCCTGAAAGTCGAAAACTTGAGCATGCGCTTCGGCGGCTTGCTGGCGGTCAACGGCGTGGCCCTGACCGTGAAAGAGAAACAAGTCGTAGCGTTGATCGGCCCCAACGGTGCCGGCAAGACCACGGTGTTCAACTGCCTCACCGGTTTCTACAAGCCGAGCGGTGGCAGCATCCTGCTGGACGGCCAGCCGATCCAGGGCCTGGCCGGTCACGAGATCGCCCGCAAGGGCGTGGTGCGGACCTTCCAGAACGTGCGGTTGTTCAAGGACATGACGGCGGTGGAAAACCTGCTGATTGCCCAGCACCGTCACCTGAACACCAACTTCTTCGCGGGCCTGTTCAAGACCCCGGCGTTCCGCAAGAGCGAACGCGAGGCCATGGAATACGCCGAGTACTGGCTGGACAAGGTCAACCTCACCGAGTTCGCCAACCGCCCGGCCGGCACCCTGGCCTACGGTCAGCAACGTCGCCTGGAAATCGCCCGCTGCATGATGACCCGTCCGCGGATCCTCATGCTCGACGAACCAGCCGCCGGCCTGAACCCCAAGGAAACCGAAGACCTCAAGGCGCTGATCAGCGTGTTGCGTGAAGAAAACAACGCCACCGTGTTGTTGATCGAACACGACATGAAACTGGTCATGAGCATTTCCGACCACATCGTGGTGATCAACCAGGGCACGCCTCTGGCCGACGGGACGCCGGAGCAGATCCGCGACAATCCTGAAGTGATCAAAGCCTATTTGGGGGAAGCGTAAAATGCTGCAATTCGAAAACGTTTCCACTTTTTACGGCAAGATCCAGGCCCTGCACAGCGTCAACGTCGAAGTGCGCCAGGGTGAGATCGTCACGCTGATCGGCGCCAACGGTGCCGGCAAATCGACCCTGTTGATGACCCTGTGCGGTTCGCCCCAGGCCTACAGTGGCAGTATCCGCTACATGGGTGAAGAACTGGTGGGCCAGCAGTCGTCGCAGATCATGCGCAAGAGCATTGCGGTGGTGCCCGAAGGCCGTCGTGTGTTCTCACGCCTGACCGTGGAGGAGAACCTGGCCATGGGCGGGTTCTTCACCGACAAGGGCGATTACCAGGAGCAGATGGATAAGGTGCTGCACCTGTTCCCCCGGCTCAAGGAGCGCTTCAGCCAGCGCGGCGGCACCATGTCCGGCGGTGAGCAGCAAATGCTCGCCATCGGCCGGGCGCTGATGAGCAAACCCAAGCTGTTGCTGCTGGACGAACCCTCCCTGGGCCTGGCACCGATCATCATCCAGCAGATCTTCGACATCATCGAACAACTGCGCAAGGACGGTGTGACGGTGTTCCTGGTGGAGCAGAACGCCAACCAGGCCTTGAAGATCGCTGACCGTGCCTATGTGCTGGAAAACGGCCGGGTGGTGATGCAAGGCACTGGCGAGCAGTTGCTGACCGATCCGAAGGTGCGTGAGGCGTACTTGGGCGGCTGAAAAAGCCCACGGATGCTGGACACAAGGGGAGACGGGAAACCGACTCCCCTTTTTTTATTCAGAGTTTTTTTGATGACCTGTAACGAATTCCCACCCACGCTCTCTAGTGGTACAAGCAGGCATTCAAGCCCGCCCTCTCAACCCACTGCTGGAGATACACCATGACTACCAAACTGTCCGCCGCCACCCTCGTCCTGGCCCTCGGTTCCGCCCTGAGCCTGTCCACCCTGGCTACCACCGCCCACGCTGCCGACGACATGCAGAAATGCTTCGGCGTCGCTGAAGCCGGCAAGAACGATTGCGCCGCAGGTGCTGGTACTTCCTGCGCCGGCACTTCAAAAACCAAGGATCAGGCCAACGCCTGGAAACTGGTCCCGGCCGGCACCTGCCTCAAGACCCCAAGCTCCACCTCGCCGACCGGTTTCGGCCAGGAAGCAGCCTTCACCGCCAAGTCCTGAAACCTCGCAAAACCTGAGTACTGATGATGACTCTTTCATCCCTGCAAGCCGTCTCCCAGGCTCAGGCGCCCGGCCTCCCACGCCGGGCCGGGCTGGGGCTCAAGCATGAGCATTTCCTTGAAGTGCTGGAGACCTCGCCCGACATCGGTTTTTTTGAAGTGCACGCCGAGAACTACATGGTGGCCGGCGGCCCGTTTCATCATTACCTGGGGTTGATCCGCGAACAGTATCCGCTGTCCTTGCACGGCGTAGGCCTGTCCATCGGCGGCGAAGGCCCGCTGGACCGTGGCCATCTGGCACGGTTGGCCGCGCTGATCGAACGCTATCAACCCCACTCTTTTTCCGAACACCTGGCCTGGTCAAGCCACGGCCCGGTGTTCCTCAATGACCTGCTGCCCCTGGCTTACGACAGCGCGACCCTGCAACGGGTATGCGAACACGTTGACCAAGTGCAGAGCACCCTCAAGCGCCCGATGCTGCTGGAAAACCCGTCGACTTATCTGCAATTCCAGCGCTCAACCCTGGACGAGACCGACTTCATCAGCGAAATCATTCGCCGCACCGGCTGTGGTTTGCTGCTGGACGTGAACAACGTCTATGTATCGTGCATCAACCACCAGCGAGATCCACTTGCCTACATCGATGCCTTGCCGTTGCACGCGGTGGGCGAGATGCATCTGGCCGGTTTTGCCGAAGACACCGACAGCCTCGGTGATCGCCTGCTGATCGATGATCACGGCGCACCTATCGACAACGCCGTGTGGCAGTTGTACGAAAAAGTACTGGCGCAGGTCGGTTCAGTGGCGACCCTGATCGAGCGAGATAACCAGGTGCCAGCGTTCGGCGTACTGCTGGCCGAGGCTCAACAGGCCGACTGGCATCTGTCGCAGGTGACCCCATGAGCCTGCATGACGATTTTGCCGAGGCATTATTGGCGCCGGACCTGTCCTGCCCCGATGGCCTGTTCAGCAGCAACGGCGCCGACCCTGCCAGCCGCTTTGTGGTGTATCGCAACAATGTGCACAGTTCGTTGATCAACGCATTGGTGGCGGCCTACCCCGTGACACTGCAACTGGTCGGCGACGAATTCTTTCGCGCCATGGCTGGCCTGTTTGTGCAGGCTTGCCCACCCGCCAGCCCATTGATCAGCGAGTATGGCAGTGCGTTCGCGGCGTTTATCCAGGACTTCGAGCCTGCCGCCAGCGTGCCCTACCTGGCCGATGTCGCACGGCTGGAACGCTTGCGTGTGCGTGCCTATCACGCCGCGGATACCCAGCCTCTGGACCAGCAGACGGTTCTCCAGACCCTGCAAGGCCAGGCTGACCTGGGGACGTTACGCCTGCAACTGCATCCCTCCCTTTCCACGTTGAATTCCACCTATGCGGTGGTGGCCATCTGGGCCGCGCATCAGATCGAAGGTGGCCTGGCCACGCTGAATCCCTGGCACGCCCAGGGTGCGCTGGTCATGCGTCAGGGCCTGGAGGTTCAGGTCTTTGCTATCGACCACGGCGCGGTCGCGTTTATCGACAGCCTGGCCCATGGCACGCCCTTGGAAAAAGCCGTGGAACAGGCGCTTGAAGCGTCAGCCGAGTTCGACCTGCATCAATGCCTGACGCTGCTGATCAGCCACAACGCCATCACTCATTTACATCCAGAACAAAAGGTATCGCCATGAGTACTCGCCCGTCGTGCCTGATCAGTCGGGTCATCGCACTTTTCGAACAAGTTCCTTACAGCCTGATCGCCTTTCTCGCGCGTTTTTCCATTGCAGCTGTGTTTTGGAAATCCGGGCAAACCAAAGTCGAAGGTTTCGCGATTGATTTGATCAGCGGCACCTTCCAGCTCGGCGAGCCTAAATTAGCCGCCTCGACATTGCCGTTGTTTCGCAGCGAATACCACGTGCCGTTGCTGTCACCGGAAATCGCGGCGCACATGGCGGCATTTGCCGAGCACTTTTTCCCGGTGTTGATCCTGGTGGGCTTCGCTACACGTTTCTCGGCCTTGGCCCTGATCGGTATGACCCTGGTGATCCAGCTGTTCGTCTACCCGGACGCCTACCCGACTCATGGCACCTGGATCGCGTTGCTATTGCTGCTTGTGGCCAAAGGGCCGGGACGTCTGTCCATCGATCATCTGATCGCCCGTCGCTGCGCTTAAAGCCGATCCAGCGCCTCGCCGCTGCGCTTGAACCAATCCACCAGGTAGTCGGCCAACACTTGGGTGCGGCGCGGCAAACCGCCCTGATAAGGATGCACCAGGTACATCGGCATGCTCCGCGTCTGATAATCGCGCAGCAGCCAGCGCAAGCGGCCGTCAGCCAATTCTGCAGGAAGCACATAGGACGGCAGCCGCGCGATACCGGCACCCACCAGCGCGGCCTTTTTCAACAGGTTGTAGTGGTTGGAGGCAAATGTGCCGCTGACCCGCACCCGCAGCAATTCGTGCTGCTGGTGGTACAGCCACTCTTCACGACCGCTGTAATGGCTGTTGAGCAGGCAGGTGTGAGTGGCCAGATCGGCTGGCGTTTGGGGCCCGCCATACTGCTCAAGGTAGGCCGGACTGGCGCAGGTCATCTCATGCCAGGCCAGCAATGGCTTGGCGACCAGGCGCTCGTTCTCGATCGCGCCTGAGCGTACGCCAAGGTCAAAGCCATCCCGCGCCAGGTCGCGGTAGCTGTTGTTGAGCTCCAGCTCGATCTGCACGTGTGGATATTGCTTGGAAAACTCCAGCAACAATCCGTCGAAGAAAGTCTCGCCCAACGACACCGGCACCGTCATGCGCACCGGCCCCGCCAGGTCGTCCTTGAGCCGGGCCAATGCCTGTCGCGCCCGATCCACCTGCACCACCAATGCCTGGGCTTGGGGCAGCAACGCTGCGCCGGCCGCGGTCAGGCTGAGCTTTCGCGTGGTGCGGTGCAGCAGCACCACGGAAAACTGTGCTTCCAACTGGCTGATCCGCTTGGACAACTGCCCTTTGCTGCAGCCCAGTTGCTCAGCGGCCACGGTAAAACTACCGGCTTCGATCAGCACGGCGAAGGCCGCCAGGTCATCCATCTCGCTCATGGATTGTTTCCATTTGAAAACCAAAGGTTGCCTATTAGTGCGTTTATCCACAGAAAAAGCCACTCTAGACTGAACCCTCACTTACCCCTGGAGGAACAGCATCATGAAAATCCTATTGATTGGCGCCAGCGGCACTGTCGGTTCGGCAGTCAAGGCAGAACTGGCTCAGCGTCACGACGTGGTCAGCATCGGCCGCAACAGCGGCGACTTCCAGGTGGATATCAGCGACAGCGCGTCGATCCGCAAACTGTTCGAGCAGACCGGCAAGTTCGATGCCCTGGTCTGTGCGGCGGGCAGCGTGAACTTCGTACCCTTGGGCGACATGACTGAAAGCGATTTCGAACTGGGCCTGCGTGACAAACTGATGGGTCAGGTCAACCTGCTGCTGATCGGCCGCGATTACGCCAATGATGGCGCCTCGTTCACCTTCACCAGTGGCATTCTGAACCGCGACCCGATCCGCACCGGCGCCTCGGCGGCGCTGGTCAACGGCGCACTTGATGCCTTCGTCAAAGCCGCGGCAATCGAGTTGCCGCGCGGGTTGCGTATCAACTCCGTGAGCCCGACGGTCCTGCTTGAAGCCATGGACAGCTACGCGCCGTACTTCCGTGGCTACAAACCGGCTCCGGGCGCCGACGTGGCATTGGCCTACGCAAAAAGCGTGGAAGGCCTGCAAACCGGTCAGACCTTTATCGTGGGGTGATCAGGCTGTCTGTCAGAATCGCCTGAAGCTGGCGGGCGGGGTTGTGGTGCGACGCAGGCCTGCGTAACGTGGCGGCACTTGCCTGGAGACCCGATCATGCGTGCCGCCCATACCCTTGCTCTACTTGCCTTGTTTCCCCTGTTTGGCGCCTGCCAGATGTTCGATAACGATCCGGCCAAGCCTTCTATCGCCGGGCTGACCCGCATGCAGGGCGAACTCACGGCGGTCGGCGGCAAGCTGCTGTTCCAGCCGTGTGGCGACAAACGCAACTACGTGGTCAATGACACCGGCGGCACCAGCATCCTGCAGGAAGCCGCCTCTCTGGCCGGCCAGCAAGGTGCGTTGTTTGCCGACCTGCGCGGCAAGTTTTCCGGGGTTGCCAGCGGCACTCAGGGTAGCGTCGACCTGCAACAGCTCTACCGCGTCGAGCGCTCGACCTCGGCCTGCGACGACCCGGACTTCAAGCGCATGATCCTGCGCGCCAACGGCCACAAGCCGACCTGGGTGATGAATGTCACCGCCAAGGGCCTGGTGCTGGAACGCGAAGGCCAGCCGCCATTGGCGGTGCCCTATGTGGAAGAGCAAATCGGCGACGGCCGCTTCAACCTGATGACCGAAGCCAACAACCAGCACGTGGAATTGTGGGTCGCCCCGCAGCGTTGCGTCGACCCGGTCAGCGGCAGCCTGCAACACATGACCGCCGAGCTGCGCGTCAACGGCCAGGTGCAGCGCGGCTGCGCATCGTTCGGCGGCTCGCGCGACGACTGACGTCACGTCGTGCTGTTTTAACATGACGGGAAACCGCCATTGGGGCTTATAATCGCCGGTTTGCAAAACAGCCGGCCTCCGAGCCCGCCGCCTACCGGATCCTGTCATGTTACGAATCACCGAACTCAAGCTGCCCATCGACCATCCCGAAGAAGACCTACGGCCCGCCATCGTGCAGCGCCTGGGCATCGCCAGTGATGACTTGCTCGATTTCACCCTGTTCAAGCGTAGCTACGACGCCCGCAAGAAATCCTCGGAGCTGTGCTTCATCTACACCATCGACTTGAACGTGAAGGGTGAGGCCGCCCTGCTGCTCAAGTTTGCCGATGACCGCAACGTCAACCCGGCGCCGGATGTCAGCTACAAAGTCGTGGGCCAGGCGCCGCAAGGCCTGACGGAGCGGCCGATCGTAGTGGGTTTCGGCCCGTGCGGGATCTTCGCCGGCTTGTTGTTGGCGCAGATGGGCTTCAAGCCGATCATCCTCGAACGCGGTAAGGAAGTGCGCCAGCGCACCAAGGATACCTGGGGCCTGTGGCGCAAAAGCGTGCTCAACCCCGAGTCCAACGTGCAGTTCGGTGAGGGCGGCGCCGGGACCTTTTCCGACGGCAAGCTGTACAGCCAGATCAAGGACCCGAAATTCCACGGCCGCAAAGTCCTGCACGAGTTCGTCAAGGCCGGTGCGCCGGAAGAGATCCTTTACGTCAGCAAACCGCACATCGGTACGTTCCGCCTGACCGGCGTGGTAGAGAACATGCGCGAGCAGATCATCGCTCTCGGCGGTGAAGTGCGCTTCGAGCAGCGCGTGACCGACGTGTTGATCGAAGATGGCCAGTTGAACGGCGTGGTCATCGATGGCGGCGAGCAGATCCTGTCCAAGCACGTGATCCTGGCCCTGGGCCACAGCGCGCGCGACACCTTCCGCATGCTCCACGGCCGTGGTGTGTACATGGAAGCCAAGCCGTTCTCGGTGGGTTTCCGTATCGAACACCCACAATCCTTGATCGACGCTGCGCGACTGGGCAAATACGCCGGCCACCCAAAACTTGGCGCCGCCGACTACAAGCTGGTGCACCACGCCAAGAACGGCCGCTCGGTCTACAGCTTCTGCATGTGCCCCGGCGGCACCGTGGTCGCGGCGACTTCCGAGCCGGGCCGTGTCGTCACCAACGGCATGAGTCAGTACTCGCGTAACGAGC
This sequence comes from Pseudomonas sp. NS1(2017), assembly GCF_002269425.1. Lineage (NCBI taxonomy): Bacteria > Pseudomonadati > Pseudomonadota > Gammaproteobacteria > Pseudomonadales > Pseudomonadaceae > Pseudomonas > Pseudomonas sp. NS1(2017). The sequence continues at coordinate 2,876,168 of NZ_CP022960.1, read as the reverse complement.
GCAATGCCAACTCCGGCATCGTGGTCGGTATCACGCCTGAGGTGGATTACCCGGGTGGTCCGTTGGCGGGTATCGAGCTACAGGAACGCCTGGAATCCCACGCCTATGTCCTCGGCGGCAGCAACTACGAGGCGCCGGCGCAACTGGTGGGTGACTTCATCGCGGGCAAGCCGTCCACGGTGATCGGCAGTGTGGAACCCTCCTACAAGCCTGGCGTGTCCCTGGGCGACTTGGCGCTGGCCTTGCCGGATTTTGCCATTGAAGCGATCCGTGAAGCCCTGCCCGCGTTCGAAAAGCAGATCAAGGGTTATTCGCTGCACGACGCGGTGTTGACCGGTATTGAGACGCGCACCTCGTCTCCGCTGCGGATCACCCGTAACGAATCGATGCAGAGCCTGAACGTGAAAGGCCTGTTCCCGGCCGGGGAAGGTGCCGGTTATGCCGGTGGGATTCTGTCGGCGGGCGTGGATGGGATTCGGATTGCCGAGGCGTTGGCACGGGACATGTTGGGCATCGAGGCCTGACACGTTCCCTTGTAGGAGCCCGGCTTGCCGGCGATGGCGATCTTGAGGACGCTATCGCAGGCAAGCCAGCTCCCACACTGGTTTTTGCCGGGTGTCAGATATTCGCGCGCAGGATGCTGTCCGGCAACGGTTCGCCCCGCTCGACACTGGCCGCAACGGCCGCAATCAAGTCGTCCAACACATACCCCTGCCCTGCCAACCACGTCTGATCGTAGTAAGTCGTGGCGTAGCGTTCACCGCCATCACACAAGATCGCCACGATCGAACCCGACTCCCCCGCCGCTTTCATCTGCTGCGCCGCCACCAAAGCGCCGATCAGGTTGGTCCCGCTGGAACCACCGACCCGCCGCCCCAACCGCTCGGCCAGGTAGTGCATGGCCGCCAGCGACAGCGCATCCGGCACCTTGACCATCGCATCGATCACCTTGGGCAGAAACGACGCCTCGACCCGTGGCCGGCCAATGCCTTCGATGCGCGAACCACAGTCCAGGCGCAAGCTGGCATCGCCACTCTGGTAGAAATCAAAGAACACCGAACGCTCGGCATCGGCACACAACACGCGGGTGCAATGCTGGCGATAACGCACATAACGACCGAGGGTCGCGGTGGTGCCGCCAGTGCCGGGGCTGGAGATCAACCAGCTCGGTTCCGGATGCTGCTCGAAGCGCATCTGCTGGAAGATCGACTCAGCGATGTTGTTGTTCGCCCGCCAGTCGGTGGCCCGCTCGGCGTAGGTGAACTGGTCCATGAAGTGACCGCCACTTTCCCGCGCCAGGCGTTCGGATTCGGCGTAGATCTGCGTGGGATCCTGAACCAGGTGGCTCTTGCCACCGTAAAAGGCAATCTGCGCGATCTTTTCCTGGGAGGTGGTGGCCGGCATCACCGCAATAAACGGCAAACCAAGCAAACGCGCGAAGTAGGCTTCGGAAATTGCCGTCGAACCGCTGGAGGCCTCGATCACCGGCGCGCCCGGCTTGAGCCAACCGTTACACAGCGCGTAGAGAAACAGCGACCGGGCAAGTCGGTGTTTGAGACTGCCAGTGGGGTGGCTGGACTCATCCTTGAAGTACAACTCGATACCCGGCAACCCCGGCAACGGCAACGGGATCAGGTGCGTGTCGGCGCTGCGCTGGAAGTCGGCTTCAATAATGCGAATGGCTTCGCGGGCCCAGGGACGGTGGTCGCTCATGGAGGGTTTCTCTGAAGGTGTAAGCCCTGATTTTAGGGGGTTTCCTACGCCTCACACAGATACAGTACCGACTCAATCGGACACACAATTGCTAGGCTTAGGCGCAGCGTCATGCCAAACAGCTGCTTATAACAAATAAGAATATAACTTTTGTTTTAACAACTAACGGTACGGGTTAGGGTACCCACCTATTGAATCTGGATTGGAGAGCATCCCTTGCCTCTGCGTAGCACTTTTACCCGTTTCTTCCAGCTGGAAGCCGCCAGCGGTCTGTTGTTGATCGCGGCTGCCGCCTTGGCGTTGATCATCAACAATTCACCTTTGTCGCACCTGTACGCTGCGTTTCTCGACGTACCGGTGGTGGCGCAGATCGGCGCGTTGAAAATCGCCAAGCCGGCCTTGCTGTGGATCAACGACGGCCTGATGGCCCTGTTCTTCCTGCTGATCGGCCTGGAGGTCAAGCGCGAGTTGCTCGACGGCCACCTGTCCAAGCCCTCGCAAGTGGTCCTGCCAGGCGCAGCCGCTATCGGCGGCATGGTCGTGCCGGCGCTGATCTACTGGGCGATCAACAAGGACTACCCTGCCGCACTCTCCGGCTGGGCGATCCCCATGGCCACCGACATCGCCTTCGCATTGGGCGTGCTGGCCTTGCTGGGCAAGCGTGTGCCGGTGTCGCTGAAGCTGTTCCTGATGACCCTGGCAATCATTGACGACTTGGGGGCGATCATCGTGATTGCCGTGTTCTATTCCGCCGACCTGTCCGGCGCTGCCCTGGCGGGCGCGGGTGCCTGCTTGATTGCCTTGATTGCCATGAACCGCCTGGGCGTCATCAAGCTCGGGCCGTACCTGATCATAGGGCTGATCCTGTGGGTGTGCGTACTCAAGAGTGGTGTCCACGCGACGCTGGCCGGTGTGACGTTGGCCTTCTGCATCCCGATGCGCACCAAAAACGCCGAACCCTCGCCACTGCTTACGCTGGAACACGCCTTGCACCCGTGGGTGGCCTACGGCATCTTGCCGCTGTTCGCCTTCGCCAATGCCGGTGTGTCCCTGACCGGCGTCAGCCTGGAAAGCTTCACCCACCACGTGCCCATGGGCATCGCCGCTGGCCTGCTGATCGGCAAGACCGTGGGTGTATTTGGCCTCACCTGGCTGGCCATCAAGACCGGCCTTGCCTCCCTGCCCAGCGGCGCGAATTGGGGGCAGGTGTTTGGTGTGGCGATCCTGTGTGGGATCGGCTTTACCATGAGCCTGTTTGTCGGTTCGCTCGCGTTTGTGCCGGGTGCCAGTGAGTTTGCGGGTGAGGACCGAATGGGGATTTTGACGGGATCGATTCTGGCGGCGTGTATTGGTTATGCGGTGACGGCGATGGCGAGTCGTAAGAAGGCCACGCTTCAGGGTTGAACTGACAGACCGAAAACCAAAAAGCCGCCTCGGCTTGACCGAGGCGGCTCCGCTTCTCAGACCTTACAGGTCATCGAAGCTGTCTCGCAGGAACTTCCATACGTGATAAGCACGCAGGCAGTTCACTACGAGGTTCCACATACGTCGTGCAAACTTCGACATACTCGGCCCCATTACGTTGGGCCTACCTCCAGCACACTTACCGGAACACGTGGCCTTTGGATGCAGGTCAATGCATCTTTGAGGCGGCCGGGTTGATGGGCCTTCCGCGTGAATCCGGCACGGATTACTAGCCCGTGGCGGTCAGTCCAAAAATTCGCGCGCGTACCCGGCTCACCTAAAAGCAACAAATGTAGAACAGGGAAGAGCCTAACGGATATCCCGAATGAAGGTGTGACGAACAGTGGTCAAATATCCAGTACTCTTGTGAGATCTATTGCAAGTTTTTGCAGTGGAATCAAAAACAGAAAAGCTGCAGGAATTGCCCTCGTGGACTATCTCCCAACCTTGCATGACAGTATGACCAGGGGTAATATCGGGCTGCAGGTCAATGCATCTTTGAGTCGCATCCCCAGCCGATAGTTGGGTATGCAATAAAAAACCGCCCTACTAAGGCGGTTTTTTATTGCCTGCGTTTTTTGCTTTTAACCTGGCCGCCGCCCATAAAACCAAAAACCCCAACCAGTCACCCGGTTGGGGTTTTGTGTTTCTACAACCAGCGCTTAGCGAGTAACGCGGCTGGTGCCATCAACGGTCATGATGCGCACGCGGTCACCAATGCGGAAGATTTCATTCTCCTGCACGGCCTGCACGTAGGCGCGCATGCTGCCGTCGTCTTCACGAACGGTGATTTCCACACCTTGGGTGCGGGTCAGGCCTTCTTCGGTGGCCGAACCCAACAGGCCGCCAGCAACAGCACCGATCACGGCGGTCACGATGCTGCCACGGCCGCCGCCGATGGCACTGCCGCCAACGCCGCCGATGACGGCACCGGCAGCGCCACCGATTGGGGTCTTGGTGCCTTCGATTTTCACCGGACGCAGGGATTCGATGGTCCCCATGCGCACGGTCTGTACACGACGCGCTTCATCACGGGAATACGAGTCGCCGGTCAGACTCGAGGCGCAGCCACCCAGCAGCAACGACAGGGTGGTAAAGCAGGCAACCAGTAAAACGGACTTACGCATAGCATCAACTCCAAAGGACAGGTGTTCATTAGACGCCGCAGCTTGACGCCTGTCACGGCAAGCTGCGGAGAAAATTGCTTTCATTCAGCCTTAGTACAGACTGTCCGCACCAGAAAAATCGACGAACGGTAGCGTTACCTTCAAGGATTGCTTTGATTGTAGTCGCGACAGTCGCCAGGAACACGGCGCAGCACTACACGCCCGAAGCCTCTGGTATAGAGACTTCGGCGTGATGGGCAACATTCAGATGAAGTGACGAAAGGTGCCGCTCAGGGCGCCAGGCGCTCGCGCACCCAATCGGCCCCTTGCAGGCGATAGTTCAGGCGGTCGTGCAAGCGGCTGGCACGACCTTGCCAGAACTCGATGCGCTCCGGCAGCAAGCGGTAGCCACCCCAATGCTCGGGGCAGTCGGGCTGGGTGTCGCTGAAACGCTGCTCGGTGGCCTTGAGCAGATCCTGCAGTTCCTCGCGGTCACGAATGACCCGGCTCTGCGGGGACGCCCAGGCGCCCAGGCGGCTGCCCAGGGGGCGGACCTGATAATAAGCGTCCGACTCTTCAGCCGTGACCTTCACCACCCGCCCTTCGATACGCACTTGGCGCTCCAGGGTCGGCCAGAAGAAAGTCATGGCCGCAAACGGCCGCGCCGCGAGCTGCTGGCCCTTGGCACTCTGATAGTTGGTGAAGAAGGTAAAGCCCTGCGCGTCCAGGCCCTTGAGCAACAGGATGCGACAGTGCGGGCGACCGTCCTGGTCGACCGTGGCCAAAGTCATGGCATTGGCCTCCACCGGTGGCTGCTCGGTTTTCACCGCGTCGGCAAACCACTGGTGGAACAAGGCAAACGGCTCGCCCGGGGCCTGGGCCTCGCTCAAACCATCCCGTGTGTAGTCACGGCGCATATCGGCCAGTGCCTGGGTCATGCGGCTTTATCCTTCTGGTTCAGCGGATCAGTTTTTCGCCTGGTCGTTGGCCGGTGCAGCAGCCTTGGCTTTGGCCGGCGCTGGCTTTTTGGCCGCGGGCTTGGCCGGCGCCTTTTTAGCGGCTGGCTTGGCGGCGGCTTTCTTGGCGGCTGGCGCCTTTTTAGCGGCGGCTTTGGCGGCTGGGGCCGGGGCCGGAACGTCCTGCACTGCAACCATCTCGGCGACAGGCGGAGTCTTGCCCGACTGGTACTTGCTCAACAGCGCCAGCATGGTGGTGCGCTGAGTGAACATGATCTCCATACGACGGTTCAGGGCACGGCCCTGGTTGCTGTCGTTGGCAGCACGTGGCATCAGGTCGCCCATGCCACGCAGCATCAGACGGTCCTGCTTCAGGCCGCTGAGGCTGAAGATCGACGCGATGGATTGTGCACGTTCCTTGGTCAGTACCTGGCTGGCTGGGGCGGTGCCAGTTGCGTCGACATGACCCAGTACCAGTACGGCAGTCTTCGGATCGGCTTCAACAGCCTTGGCGACGCGGGTGAACGGGCCCAGGGTGACCGGCAGCAACATGGCCGGGCGTTTCGGGTTGTAGGAGCCGTCTACCGGGGCAATCACGACGAGCACGTTGTCGCGACGCTCCAGTTGCAGGTTGCTGTCCTTGATGGCCGCACGCAGGCGTGGCTCATAATCGTCCAACCAGGCCTGGGTGATTTTCGGGTCAGGCATCGGCACGTTGGTCACGTCGACCTTGGCCAATGGCTTGGGTTTGCTTTCGAACGGCCACCACCATTTGGTTTCGGTGTCGTTCTTGGCGACGGCTGGAGTGGCGGCAGGTGCGGGCTCGGCGGCCTTGAGGTCGGCTTTCAGGTCGGCCTTGGCATCGGCGGCCTTTTCGTCGGCAGTCTTGGAAGAGAACGGCCACCAGCTGGAGCCGGTGTCAGCCTTGGCGGCGGGTGCTGCAGCGGCGGCTACCGGGGCGGCAGGCTTGGCGCCGGCAGCGGGCTTGGCGTCCGGTTTAGCGTCCGGCTTGGCATCGGTTTGGGTCACTGCGTCCTTGGTCGCGGCCTTATCAGATCCAAATGACCACCAATGCCCGCCCTCGGCATCATTTTGCGGAGTTTGTGCGCAGCCGGTAATAGTGAGGCATAGCGCCAGTGCCAAGGACTTGTTCGATAACATGAGATATCCACAAAATGAGAAAAAACCAGGGATCTGAATGATCCGTTAAACAGATGCTTGCAGCGTAAAGTTAAATCTTTTCCTACAGCATCTTCTTATAGTTGCCTTTGTAACAAAAAAACGTGAAACAGCAAGGGGTTTACAGACAACCGGCCAATATTCTGACCAACTTCTGTGCCCGCGGGTCCATAAGTACGTAAGGTCCCAATGTATTAGTGACGAAACCAAATGCTACATCATGCTCAGGATCGGCAAATCCGACCGAGCCGCCCGCGCCGGGATGCCCGAATGCACGTGGGCCCAGACCGAAGGTGGCATTGGGCAACTGCGGTTGATCCAGCATGCAGCCCAGGCCAAAGCGGGTTTGTGTCAATAACGTTTTATCCGGCCCGACACTGTGTTCGCGGGTCAATTGTTCAAGCATATCGGCTTCAAGCAAACTACCGTCCAATAAACCGCTATAAAAGCCCGCCAGGCTGCGTGCATTACCGTGACCATTTGCCGCCGGCTGCTGCATACGGCGCCATTCAGGTTTATTAGTGCTGGTCAGAATAGACGGCGGATTGGCAAATGCACGTGTGGTCATGGCCGCAGGTTCACGCATCATTACTTGCAGTAAACGTTGTGCCGCTTCATCGCCCATATTGCCTTTGCTGCGTGCTATATGCGCCACGCGATAAAACTCTTCATCCGCCAGGCCAACATGAAAGTCCAGCCCCAACGGCCGCGCAACCCGCGCCACGATGGATTCTCCCGGCCCACGCCCATCGGCGCGACGCAGCAATTCACCCACCAGCCAGCCGTAGGTGATCGCCTCGTAGCCATGACCTTGGCCGGGCGTCCACCACGGGGCTCCGGCCGCGAGGGTGTCGACCATCAGTTGCCAGTCGTACAGCGCCTCGGTCGGCAGCATCTCGCGGATCGCCGGCAACCCGGCCTGGTGGCAGAGCAACTGCCGCAGGGTAATAGTTTCTTTGCCCGCTGCAGCAAATTCGGGCCAGTAGTTGGCAACGGGTGCATCCAGTTGCAACTTGCCTTCGGCCACCAATTGCAGGGCCGTCACAGCGGTGAAGGTCTTGGTGCAGGAGAACAGGTTGACGATGGTGTCACTGTGCCAAGCCTCGGCACCGTCCTTGTCGGCGGTGCCGGCCCACAGGTCGACGACGGTTTCGCCGCCTATCTGGATACACAGCCCGGCACCACGCTCCTGCGGGTCATCGAACAACGCGGCAAAGGCTTCACGTACCGCTTCGAACTGGAGTTCGTAATGACCCTGGATCTGCACCTGAACACCCTCGGACAACACAGCAAAAAGTGGCCGACATTGTTCCAGTACTGGTGGGTTTTGTGAACCCGTCAGCCCTCAATCAATGACCATTCCCTGAGTGCCCGCCCGCATGCCCGGCGCCCTGCCCCGGGCCTTTGCCTTCGTGCCCGGCCCTGCCGCCTTCGCTTTCACGCACGGCGCCCGCCGCCTTGGCCTTTTCTGCTGCCTTGCCCAGCTGATCGACCGCCGCCAGGTTGCTTTTGCGCACGCTGTCGACAAAGCCCTGGAACGGCACGTCAGTGATGCCCACCAGGCCAAAGTGGCCGTTTTCACCGTCCAGCAAACGCCCGGTTGCCGGCTGATCCAGATACTGGAACCAATGCACGCCGACAATCGACGGCTCGGCCATGGCCTGCTTGAGGAAGTTGCCGTAGGCCGCGCCGCGATCTTCCTCCCGGGCCAACTGCGTCACGCCCCCCCAGAACGGCCCACGGTCAGCCGAGCCGAAGTTGAATTCGGTGATCAGCACCGGCTTGTCCAGCGCACGCAGGGCGGCGAAGTCATAACCGTCCTGTGGCTTGAGGGTGTACATGTTGAAGCTCAGCACATCGCAATACTGGGCACAGGACGCCACGGCTTCCGGCGTGCTCACCGCAAAACGACCACCCAACAGCAGTTGGTTGGGCGCATGCCACTTCAGCGAGTCGGAAATGGTCTTGAAGTAAGCATCGGCGAAGGTCTTCTGGAAATACTTGAAGTCTGCTTCGATTTCCGGGTGCTCGGCGTTGGGCATCGGCGGTTCGAAGCCTGGGTCTTCCATCAGCTCCCAACCTTTCAATTCGATGCCCCAGGCTTTCGACAGGCCTTCTTCGTTACGGTACTTGTCGCGCAGTTGCTTAAGGAACGCGCGCTTGGCCGGGACGTCGGTGGTCATGCGCAAGGTGCCGTAAGCCAAGGCGTAGCGGGATTTAGGATCATCGCCAGGGCCGGCCCAGGCCAACTCGTTGTCGGCAAAGAAACCGATCAACCACGGATCATCACGGTGATCGCGGGCAGCGATGGCCACGGCGCGCTCGGTGGCCATGGCGAAGCGCGGGTCGAACGGATCGGGCATGCCGCCCCACCAGTCTGTACCGGTGCTGATGCTGGTGTAGTCGCCGACGATCGACAGCGGCAAGGTGTAGGGCACGCGATCGGCACGGGTCAAGTCGTCATCGCTCCAGTTGCCCACAGTGTTGAAACCCCAGGCTTGCAGGCGATCAAGGGTGTGAGCGGTCCAGCGCTTCTGGTCAAACCCGTCACCGCCATAGGTGCGTTGCAGGTTGGCGCCGTAGAAATCGTACCAGCGCCCGGCGCCAAAGCTGCGGCCTTCACCCGCGCCGTTGCCGGTGCGGTTGTCGCCGCTGCCGTAATACTTGTCGAACGGTTCGCCGGCCTTGGGCAGCGCCGCGAACATCCATTCACGGCCGGACACGTAGGTCTGGTTGTTGTCCGGAGCCACGGTATTGACGCCCAGCGAATAGAACGGATGCCCCTCCGGCGTCACCAGGTACCAGCGCCCATCGCGCTTTTCGGTGCGGAAAAACCCGCTGGCGTCGAACGCCGGACCTTTGTTCCAGCCACCGTACTTATCCAACGAGGATTTTTCTCGCGTGGCCAGCCAGCCCTGGAGCTGCTGTTGCTCCTTGGCCGCGGCGGCCTTGAGTTGTTCGTCGCTGCTGACTTTTTCCGGCCAGCGCGCACGGGTGGACTGACCATAGGCATCCACCAATTCGCTGTACGCAGCCTTCAGCACCGGCTCGCTGTCCTGCACGCCGAAGCGCTCCAGCAGGATGCTTTGGGCGGCGTTGGGCTTGATCATCGACAGCGTCACCGAGACCACCTGGCTACGGTCGATTTCACCCGCGCTGCTGGCCAGCAAGACGCGCTGGCCGTCTAGGGTGATCGGCATCGGCGGGCCGGCCTTCATGCCCTGGCTCAACGGCGAGTTGGCCTGCAACGGCACCAGCAGAGTCTGCGCCGGGCCCGCCGGCAGGTCGATGCGACTGACCAGGGTACGGCCGTCGCTGCTCTGCACTTTCACGTAGAGCGTCAGCGCCCAATCCATCGCACTCTGGATGCGCAAACTCATGGCCCCCGACTGGGACCAGTCCCAGGCACCGGTTTGTGGGCTGAGTACCAGGCTCGGTTCGGCAGCAGGGTTGAAGGTGATGCGGCGCAACACTTCGCCTTCGGGGGTCTGCTCGGCGTTGTACTGCGGCAGGCTGGCGTCCTGGGTCGCCACCTTGACCACATCAGCGGGCCGGACGAAGTTGAACAAGGTCTGTTGCCCGGCAGGCGCGGCCATCAAGGGCGCGGCGAACAGCAGGGCAAAAAGGGCGGGCAGCGTGCGAATCATACGAGCAAGGTTCTCCCAGACGGCCGATGAATGGCCTGATGAAATACAGTGAGATAGACCACGAAGTGGGCGAATCCGCCCACGGTGGCTTAAGAAATTTCGCGCCTGAACGGCGGCAAGGCATTCAGGATAGCCTTGCCATAGCGCTGGGTGACCAATCGGCGGTCGAGCAAGGTGATGGTGCCTCGGTCCTCTTCGGTACGCAGCAAACGACCGCAAGCCTGGACCAGCTTCAAGGAAGCGTCCGGCACCGAGATCTCCATGAACGGGTTACCGCCCCGTGCTTCGATCCATTCGGCCAACGCCGCCTCGACCGGATCATCCGGCACCGAGAACGGGATCTTGGCGATCACCACGTGTTCACAGTAGGCGCCGGGCAAGTCCACCCCTTCGGCAAAGCTCGCCAGGCCGAACAGCACGCTGGAATCCCCGCCATCCACCCGCGCCTTGTGCTTGTTGAGGGTTTCCTGCTTGGACAGGTTGCCCTGGATAAACACTTGCTTGCGCCAGTCACGGTCGAGGCCGTCGAACACGTCCTGCATCTGTTTGCGCGACGAGAACAGCACCAGCGTACCGCGTGAACCTTCTACCAGCTCCGGCAGGTCACGGATGATCGCAGCCGTGTGAGCCGCCGCATCCCGTGGGTCAGCCTTGAGGTCCGGCACCCGCAACACACCGGCATCGGCATGATGGAACGGGCTCGGCACCACCGCAGTGACGGCCTTTTTCGGCAGGCCGGCACGCATGCGGAAGCGGTCGAACGTGCCCAGGGCGGTCAGCGTGGCCGAGGTCACCAGGCAGCCGTAGGCCACGTTCCATAGGTTGCGGCGCAACATTTCCGCCGCCAGGATCGGGCTGGCGTTGACCTCGATGTCGAACAGCGCACCGCTTTCCGACAGGGTCAGCCAGCGCGCCATCGGCGGGTTGTCTTCCGGGTCTTCAACGGTGAAGGCCGTCCACAACTCCCAGTTGCCCTGGGAACGCGACAACAGGCTGCCGAACAGTGGGTACCATTCCTCGGCCTGGTTGCTGGCGATGCCGATATTGACCTCGCCGTCCATGCCCTCTTTGAGCAGGTCGGTGAGGCGGGTGAACAGATCGGTCAGGCGTGAGAAACCCTTCTTCAGCTCAATGCCCATTTCGCGCATGTGCTCGGGAATCAAACCGCCGACGAACCGATGACGCGGCCGCTCACGGCCTTCGACGTCTTCGCCGGGTTTGAAATCCGCCACCTGTTCGCAGGCACTGAACATGAATTGCTGCTGGGTCTTGATCTCCCGAGCCAGCTCCGGCACCTGTTCGATCAGCTTGCCCAGGTCGCCGGGCAGCGGGTGCTGGGCCAGCAACTTGGTCAGGTTCTTCGCGGTGGTTTCCAGCCAGTCGGCAGTGGAACGCAGGCGCGTGTAGTGGGCAAAGTGCCCGATGGCCTTGTCGGGAAGGTGATGGCCTTCGTCGAAAACGTAGAGCGTGTCACGCGGGTCGGGCAGCACGGCGCCGCCGCCCAGGGCCAGGTCGGCCAGGACCATGTCGTGGTTGGTGACGATCACGTCGACCTTGCCCATGCCTTCGCGGGCCTTGTAGAAGGCGCACTGGCCGAAGTTGGGGCAATGACGGTTGGTGCACTGGCTGTGGTCGGTGGTCAGGCGCGCCCAGTCGGAATCCTCCAGGGCGGTGGGCCAGCTGTCGCGGTCGCCGTCCCATTTATTGCCGGCCAGTTTCTCGATCATGCTGGTGAACAGCTTCTGGCTGACTTCATCCACCTCGATCTTGAAGCCTTCTTCTTCGAACAGTGACGCGGTGGCGGTTTGCGCGTGGCCTTCCTGTAGCAGTACGTCGAGCTTGGACAGGCACATGTAGCGGCCACGGCCCTTGGCCAGGGCGAACGTGAAGTTCAAGCCGCTGTTGCGCATCAGGTCGGGCAGGTCTTTGTAGACGATCTGCTCTTGCAGGGCGACGGTGGCGGTGGCGATCACCAGGCGCTTGCCGGCGGCCTTGGCGGTGGGGATCGCGGCCAGGCTGTAGGCCACGGTCTTGCCGGTACCGGTGCCGGCCTCGACGGCCACGACCGCGGGCTCACCCTCGCGGCGACCTTCGTCGTCGGTGTCGATATCCCCGAGGACCTTGGCCACTTCGGCGATCATCAGGCGTTGGCCATAGCGCGGTTTCAAGCTCTTGGCTTCGAGAAAACGCGAGTAGGCGCCCTGGATCGTGGTTTTGAGTTCAGTGCTGATCATGGATAGTCGGGCGCAAAAAACGCTGGATAAATTTTCAGTGGTTCGGATCGGCGGCTATCATACCCCGCTAATGAATCCCGCGCAGAACGGAGTACCACAATGACCGCGTTTAGCCTCGCTTACACCCTGCATGTATTGGCCGCCCTGGTATGGGTCGGCGGTATGTTTTTCGCCTGGATGATCCTGCGCCCCGCCGCTGTGGCGGCACTTGAGGGCCCTGCCCGCCTCAGGTTGTGGGTGAATGTGTTTCAACGTTTTTTCGTGTGGGTGTGGGTCGCGGTGGCGATTTTGCCGATCAGCGGCATTGGCCTGCTGCAATTGCGCTTCAATGGGTTTGAGACGGCGCCGCGTTATGTGCAGGTAATGATGGGGTTGTACCTGGTGATGACGGCGTTGTTTATCCGTATCCAAGCGTTGAAATTCCCGGAGTTGCGCACGGCGGTGGCGGCTGAGGATTGGCCGGCGGGTGCTGCGGTGCTGGGGCAGATCCGCCGGTTGGTGGGGATCAATTTGATCGTGGGTTTGGTGGTGGTGGCGATTGCTTCGGCTCGACCGATGTTCTAAGGGTGTTCTTTAGGGCCTCTTCGCGGGCAAGCCCGCGAAGACGTCAGCCCAAACGACTCACAGCCGCTGAATAGTCACAGTCCCCGCAGGCCCAGCCGGCCCCGGCTGCCCTTCCAACCCTGGGCGGCCCTTCTCGCCACCATCGGCGCGGTACACCAGGCAGCCTTTGGACTGGCCACCCTTGCCCGGTTTGCCAGCAGTACCGGCCAAACCACCGGGACCACCGTCCACCCAGACCTTGATCTGCTGCGCCGGGAAGTCCTGCGGCAACTCGACCCGCACCTGCGCGCCGGACGCGCCAGGCAAGCCATCACCGCCGTTATCACCATTGGCACCGCGACCGGCCGAACCCCAGGTGCAGCCTGGATCCACGCCATTGGCTCCGTCCAACCCGGAATAACCCTGTGCACCAGCGCCACCACGGGCGTCTACCGAGAGTTCTTCAGCGGTCAATGAGTTGATGCGCAACGTCAGGTCACGCCCGGCCTTGGCCGGTTTTTCGTGGGTGCCGGGCGCGCCGCGCGAGGTGATCTGGCTGCCGTGGTCCAACTGCGCATGGCGCACCTGCAATTGCAGCGCGGTGTTGCCGGGCACAATGGCGATGCGTGCTTCGCGGCCCAGGTGCAGTTCATCTACCGTGACTTGGCTGATGTTGGCGGGGATCAGCAAGGTGCCGTAGTCCGCCACTTCCAGACGCTCCAGTTGCAGCACGCTGGTGCTATTGGGCAGACGCATCAATGAGTTGGGTTCCACACTGACGCTTTGAGCCAGGGCAACGGGGCTGACCAACAGGGCCAGCAGTAAAACCTTACGCATCGTGGAGCTCCCCTGAAAATTTTCAAAAATTATTTCTAGTTTTTCTTTGGACGCACAGTAACGACTTCCACAGGCGCTTTGCCAGTGAAGGATCAAAAAAGTTGATAAAGGGGGAGGATTGGCAGCAATGCCCCTGTGGATCCCACAGGGGCAAGGGCCGTCAGCGGTTGATCTGGATTTCCGTGCGACGGTTCAAGGCGCGGCCGTCGGCGGTTTTGTTATCCGCGACCGGATGGCTTTCACCTGCGCCGGTCACCGAGACAACATTGCTGCGCGGCACACCGGCACCGATCAGGTAGTCCGTGACCGAGTGGGCGCGTTTTTCCGAAAGCTTCTGGTTGTAGGCGTCTTTGCCGACGCTGTCGGTGTGGCCACTGACCCGCAACTGGGCGCTCGGGGCTTCTTGTTTCAAGCGCGTGGCGATGGTGTCGAGCTTGGTTTTGTCCGCCGCCGTCAGCTTGGCCGAGTCGAACTGGAAGTGCACATCGCGGATCACGATGGTTTCCTCCTTGACCACGACCACTTCCTCAACCACGGCCGCTGGCGGTGTGGGTGGGCAACCATTGGCATCCACCTGCACGCCTTTTGGCGTGCCTGGGCACTTGTCACGGCTGTCCGGCACACCATCGCCGTCTTCGTCACCATCGCCGTGTACCCAGCAATAGGCGCCGGCCATGCCGCCGATCAGCAGCGCACCAGCGCCCGCGTAGGCCGAGCTTTCAGTGGCACCGATCGCCGCACCGGTCACACCGCCAAGGGCGGCGCAGGTGGGCCAATCGGTTTTTTGCAAACCTGCGCAACCTGTCAATACTCCGGTTAGCAGAACCAAGGGTAGAGCTGTCCGCATGATGCTCATCTGATTTCTCCTGAGGGGATCGGCGGGGGCCGATGGGTGGAGTAAAGACGGCTCTTTTCATCTGCGCCACTACGCCGCGCCCCTGTATTCATTGAGGATCGCCGCATTCGCAGGACTTTTCACAGCCGCCCGCTCTAGGCCCGCACGCTCAGCCGCGCTAGTCTCTACGGTCCTGATGTGAGGATCTCTGATGACCGCCGGTATTTCTGCCCGTACGCCCCAGCAAGCCTTGGCCGCCTTGCTCGATCTGCACCAGCCCAAACGCCTGCTGCTGTTGGGCGCCAGCCAGTTCCCGGCGCTGGAGGCTTTTCAAAAAGCCCACCCGGATACCCAAGTGTCCGTCGCGCAGCCAGGTGCGTTGCCCACGGAGCTTGCCGCACAGCGGTTTGACCTGGCGCTGGTGGTGGACTGCCTGGAGCACCTGTCAAAACCGCAAGGCCTGACCCTGTTGGGCGGTATCCGCAACCTGAATGCCAGCCGCATCGCGGTGCTGGTGGACCTGGGCGCCTGCTACTGGAAGGACACCGATTTCTTCTCCCTGGCCCTGCAGGCCGGCGAGCGCTTCCAGCGCGATGAGCAGGTTCTGACGCTGTTTACCTATGATCTGCTTGACTATAAACAGGTGCCGGACTGGCTCAACGCCCGCTTCTGGGCCAACCCGGAAAACTTCGGAAAGTATTGGTGGTAACCCGATGAGTACATCCATTTGCCCCTGCGGCAGTGGCAACCTGCTGGATGCCTGCTGCGGTCATTATCACGCCGGCCATCCGGCACCTTGCGCCACCGCGTTGATGCGCTCGCGCTACAGCGCCTACGTGCTGGGCCTGGTGGACTACCTGGTCGCTACCACGCTGCCCGCGCAACAGGCTGGTCTGGACCGAAATGCCATCGGCGCCTGGAGCGCCCAAAGCACCTGGCTCGGCCTGGAGGTGGAAAGCTCCGAGGTGTTCGGCGGCCAGCCGGAACACGCTTTCGTGACCTTCACCGCGCGTTGGCATGACAGCACTGGCGAACATAGCCACCGCGAGCAGTCCTCTTTCGTACAGAATGAAGGGCACTGGTACTTCATCGACCCGACGGTAGAAGTGAAGGCCGGGCGTAACGATGCCTGCCTGTGCGGCAGTGGGCAGAAATTCAAGAAGTGCTGCTCCAGCTACCTCTAAAATCTCAAAGGATTAACGCCATGCTCCGGATATACAGCTTGCTGCTGGCGTTGACCCTCGGCCTGACCGGCTGCGCGTCGTGGTTCGAAGATGATTCCCCGCCGCCCCATGTCTCCCTGGTCAAAGTCGAAGTGGTTCGCGCCAAGTTGCTGGAGCAGAAATTCAAGCTGTATTTTCGCGTGGACAACCGCGACGACGCCGACCTGACCGTACGCGGCCTGATCTACAAAGTGACCCTGGATGATTTTGTGCTCACCAAAGGTGAGTCCAACGAATGGCTCACCGTACCGCCGCGCAGTCATAAGTTTTTCCGGGTGTCCGTGCGCACCAACCTCTGGCCGCAGATTCGCGATGTGGTGCAGATGCTGAAAAATCCTGACCGGCCGGTGCCCTATCGCCTGGAAGGTGAGCTGAAAACCGGATTATTCATCGGTTATGACGTGCAGGTGAACCACAATGGCGAGATAATCCCCGGCGATTTTATTCCGGAGCGACATCGATGACTCAGCAACCCCATGTCCATGGTCCTGACTGCAACCACGATCACGATCAGCATGATCACGACCACGGCCATGTCCACGGCCCGAACTGCGGCCACGCTCACCAGGAGCCGGTGCGCAATGCCTTGAAGGACGTGGGTCGCAATGATCCTTGCCCGTGCGGCAGCGAGAAGAAATTCAAGAAGTGCCACGGGGCTTGATGCCCTGACCCTGTAGGAGCCGGCTTGCCGGCGATGACGTTCTCAAGACCGCCATCGCCGGCAAGCCGGCTCCTACAGGTTGTGTTCTCACATCAGGATCTGCGTTGGAACTGCAACTCCACTTCCAGCCCCCCACCTTCCCGATTACGCAAACTCAATCGCCCGTCATGCGCCTTGGCGATGGTGTGAGCGATGCTCAACCCCAAGCCATACCCGCCAGTCTCGGCATTGCGTGAGCCTTCCACCCGATAAAACGGCTCCATCACCTGCTCCAGCTGTGCCTGGGGAATCCCCGGCCCTCGGTCGCTGATGACGATCTTCAAGCTATCCGCCTGGTCCTCGACACGCACCACCACCTCACTGCCATAACGCACCGCGTTCTCCAGCAGGTTCTGCACACAACGCTTGAGGCTGCGGGCGTACCCTGGCAGTGGCTGTCTTGCCCGGCCTTCGATCACCACGTGTTCGCCCACGTCCTGCAGATCCGCCTGCAAGCTTTGCAACAACGCATTGATGTCGATGTTCTGCCGCGCCTCGTTGATTTCGCCACTGCTGACAAAATCCAAAGTGCTGGCGACCATGTGCTCCATTTCCTCCAGGTCACTGCGAAAACGCTCCTTCGTGCGGTTGTCCTCGAGCATCTCGGTGCGCAGGCGCAGGCGTGTGATCGGTGAACGCAGGTCGTGGGAAATAGCCGCAAGAAACCGCGTGCGCTCAGCGATGTTGGCGATCAGCCGCTGTTGCATGGCATTGAACGCCTGGGCGGCACGACGCACTTCGGTGGGGCCATCCACTGCTAACGGCGGACGCTGGATATCCCGGCCCAGGGCTTCGGCCGCCTTGGCCAACGCGTTGAGCGGACGGATCGCCAGGCGCACCGCCACCAGAGCGATCAGCACCAATACCAGTACCCGCAGCAAATAAATGCGCATGACGTAATCGAACAACAGGTCCAGCGGTGAGGTGCTGGTCCAACCCTGTTCCTCGCTGGCATCCACCTGCAACCAGCGGCCGTCGGGCAAGCGCAGGTCGATCAGAAACTGCCCCACCACCGGCTTGGAACCCAGCAGGGTCGGCAACCCGGCGGTTTGCCCTTCGCCATCCACCAACGACAGGCGCAACAGGATCAGCGTCTGGGCGTAACCGGTTTTTTCCGACAATACCTTCTTGATCAACCGTTCGGTGGGACGATCGCTGTCTTGCAAGGTGCTGGGCGTATTACTGGCCTGGTCGCTGAGGGTCAGGCGGAAGGTCGGCGTGTCGAGCATCTTGATCAGCAGGTCCGCCTGTTGCGGATCGCTGTGCACCAGCCGCACCACGTCAGCCAGGCGCGTGGCAATCAAGCGCGCGGGGATTTCCAGCACCTGCCCATGGCGCCGGTCGTACCAGATGCTGCTGGTCAGCGCCTGCGCCGCGAGCATGCCGCTGACCAGAATCAGCACCAGCCGCCCGAACAAGGAACGCGGCAGCAGTCTCACGACTCCAGCACCACGTCATCGGCGGTGAGCATGTAGCCTTCGTTGCGCACGGTCTTGATCAAGCTGGCCGGCAGTTGCGAGCGCAAGCGGCTGACGCACACGTCGATGGAACGGTCGAACGGTGTGCTGTCCTTGTCGAACACGTGGTTGAGCAAAAAGTCGCGGCTCAGCGGGCGATTGGGGTGCTGCAACAGCAGGCGCAACACACGGTAATCGGAGTTACCCAGGCTGACCACCACACCCTCCGGCGACAGCAACTGCCGCGCCCGCGTGTCGAGCTGCCAGCCGGCGAAACGGATGCTCGGCGCTTCATCCAGGCGCGCGCGGTCGGGAAAGCTCTGCACTCGGCGCAACACCACCTTGATCCGCACCAGCAGCTCGCGCGGGTCGAACGGTTTGGGCAGGTAATCGTCGGCGCCGATTTCCAGGCCGACGATGCGGTCGATCAACGAGCCTTTTGCCGTGAGCATCACCACCGGCGTGTTGGAGTTCACCCGCAGTTCGCGGCACAGGCTCAGGCCGTCTTCGCCAGGCAGCATCAGGTCGAGGACGATCAGGTCGATGACATTCAGCGCCAGGCGGCGGCGCATTTCCTTGCCGTCGGCCGCCGTGGACACCTGGAAGCCGGCGTCGCTCAAGTAGTCGCAGAGCAACTGGCGGATTTGCGGGTCGTCATCAACGATCAGCAGGTGGTCTTGCTTGGCCATGGGCAGTCAATCCGAAAAACAATGAAACGCAGCAAATAGCCGAAAGTTCAGCCAGCCGTGCAGGCAAATGTAATGGAATGTTGTAGGAAACCATAATCACGCACCCGCGATACAAACCCGAGGGATGACAGGCGGAATCGCTCTTTAGACTACCGAACCTAAATGAGAGTAATTGTAATTTAGACTCGGAAGCCACTCATGTCATTGCCCACACCTCGCAGCCATACCCTGCACACTACCCTGGCACCGATGTTCGGCCTGCTGGCTGCCGGCAGCGTCGCCCCGGTCGCCTTTGCCGATGCGCCAACGGCCAAGTCCAACGATTCGGTGCTGAGCCTGCCGGAAATCAAGGTCGATGGCGAAGCCACCTCCACGTTCAAAGTGGACCGGGTGACCTCGGCAAAAATCAGCCAACCGCTGCTGGACGCCCCGCAAAGCGTGACCATCGTGCCGCAGCAGGTACTCAAGGAGCAGAACGCGCAGACCTTGCAGGAAGTGCTGCGCAACGTGCCGGGCATTACCTTCATGTCCGGCGAGGGCAACCTGGGGTGGGGCGATCTGTTTTCGATTCGCGGGTTTTCTTCCGAACAGAGCCTGACCGTCGACGGCGTGCGCGATGCGGGCATGTCCACGCGCACCGACACCTTCAACCTGCAACAGGCGGAAGTGTTCAAGGGCACCGGCTCCATCGAATCCGGCGTGTCGGCCGTGGGTGGCAGCGTCAACCTGGTGAGTAAAGAAGCGCACCTGGGCGACGCCAACCGCGTCTCCGCCGGTATCGGCACCGATGCCTACCGACGTCTCACCGCCGACCTGAATAAACAGATCAACGACACCACCGCCGTACGCGTCAACCTGATGAAGCACTACAACCAGGTGGCCGAGCGCGACGACGTGGACTACGACCGCTGGGGCATTGCCACCTCGTTCGGCTTCGGCCTCGGCACCGACACGCGCTTTTTCGTCGACACCTTCTACCAGAAAGACACCAACACCCCGGACGGCGGCGTGCCGATTCAGCGTGGGACGAATGGCGATCGGATGCCCGGCGTGAAGCGCTCCAACTGGTACGGCGACTCGAGCCTCTACACTCAGGAGAACAAAACCACCTCGCTCACGGCGCGCTTCGAGCATGACTTCGACTGGAATGACGCCAACCTGCGCAACCAGACGCGTTGGGAACGCAGCGACAATTTTGCCGTGCTCTCCCCGGCGCGCTTCTTCGCCGCCAGCGCCAACGGCCAGAAAACCTGCACCGGCACCCGCTGTGCGACCTTGGGCTACACCGGTGTAGGCCCTATCAGCCAAGTGCCGGGCAGCACGGTGAATGCCTACACCGACTACGTGAACAACAGCAACACCGCCTACGGCATCCTGCGCGGCAGTGACTTCGGTTTGTCCAAGCGCTACACCATCCTCGACAACCAGACCGACTTCAACTTCAACCTCACCACTGGCAGCCTGCAGCACGCCGTGGTCAGCGGCCTGGAGTTCTATCACGAGACCTACGGCGGCCTGAAACGCAACGCCAAAGTGCCGGCTGGCAACATGCTGTTCGACATGAACGACCCCAGCCACAGCTTCGCCAGCACCTACGTGACCAAAGGCGAAGGAGACCCGCGTTCGGTGATCGACAACGCCGGGATCTACCTGGGCGACACCATCACCCTTAATGAGCAATGGCAAGTGCTGGGCTCGCTGCGCTATGACAACTGGCGCGCACAAACCAGCCAACGCGGCCAGGCCAGCATCAGCAGCACTGACGGTGCCGTCAGCGGGCGGGTCGGTGCGGTGTTCAAGCCATTGCCCAACGGCAGCATCTATGTGTCCTACAGCGAAGCGGCACAGCCGTCGGCACTGGGCGCGTCGACCAATAACCAGATCTACGGCGCAGCCAGCACCAGCAACTACAGCCCGGCCAAGTCCAAGACCTATGAATTGGGCACCAAGTGGGACATTGCCCACGACAGGCTCAATGTCACGGCGGCGATCTTCCGCACCGAACTGGACAACGCCTGGGAATACCAGGACGGCGAATCCGCCCCGGTACGCGCGTTGCCCGCCAAGCGTGTAGACGGCATCGAACTGGGCCTGCAAGGCAATATCACCCCGCGCTGGACCGCCTACAGTGGTTTCTCGGCACTCAAAAGCACCCAGACCAAAGGCATCAACAAGGGCGCCGAAGCCAAGAACGTCCCCGACCTGACCGCCAACCTGTGGACCACCTACGCCGTCACCGACGCCCTGAGCCTCAGCTACGGCGAGCAATACGTGGGCCGCCGCCGCTACACCGACAACAAATACGTCGGCGGCTTGAACAACAACAGCAGCTACGCCAATGGCCCGTCCGGCGTGTACGCGATCTACACCCGCGACCACGAAAAAGCACCCGGCTACTGGCTGAGCAACCTGGCCGCGCAATACAAAGTGAACAAGGACACCACGGTCAACCTCAACCTCAACAACGTATTCAACAAGTTCTACTACAGCCAGGTCGGCGCCTCCCTCGATGGCTTCCAGCTCTACGGCATCCCCGGTGCCGGGCGCACCCTCACCGCCAGCGTCGACTATGAGTTCTGAACCGTGCTGATCGAAATCCCGGCGCTGCTCAGCGCCAGCGAAGTCGAAACCACCGTGGCCACCTTGCTCGATCAACCCTGGGTTGACGGCAAGGTGACCGCCGGACAGCGCTCGGCCATGGCGAAAAACAACCGACAGTTGTCGGAAAATTCGCCAATGGCCCTGCGCATCGGTGAGCAGATTCTGGCGCGGCTGTCGGACAACGCGCTGTTCATGTCGGCCGCCTTGCCCAAGCGCATCTACCCGCCGCTGTTCAACCGCTACAGCGGCGGTGAAGCGTTCGACTGGCATATCGACAACGCTATTCGCGGCATCAAGGGCGTGCGCGAGCGGGTGCGCACCGACATCTCCGCCACGCTGTTCCTGGCCGACCCGGCCAGCTACGACGGCGGTGAACTGGTGATCCGCGACACCTTCGGCGAGCACGCGGTGAAGCTGCCCGCCGGCCACGTGCTGATCTACCCCGGCAGCAGCTTGCACAAGATCAACCCAGTGACCCGCGGTGAACGCATCGCGAGTTTCTTCTGGATCGAAAGCCTGGTGCGCGAAGACAGCCAGCGCCAGTTGCTATTGGACATGGATGTGGCGATCCAGACCCTCACCGCCCAAGACGCCGACCACCACGCGCTGCTGCAACTGAGCGGCGCCTATCACAACCTGTTGCGGCGCTGGAGCGATGTCTGATGCGCCGCCCTCACCTGGAGCCCCTGCCATGTTGAAACCCCGTCACCTGCTCAAGCTGGGCGTGCTGTTCGGCGCCCTGGTCCTCGGCCACGCTGAAACCGCTGCCGCCCATGAAGTCACCGACGTGCTGGGCCGCAAGGTCGAAGTGGCTGACACCGTAAAGCGCGTTGTCCTAGGTGAAGGCCGGTTGATTTCGGCGTTTGCGTTGCTGGACAAGGACGCGCCCTTCCAGCGCATCGTCGGCTGGCAGAACGATTTGCGCCTGCTCGACCAACACACCTACAACGCCTACGTGGCGAAATTTCCCACAGTGAAAGACATCCCGCTGATCGGGCAAGCGTCGGAACAAAGCGTCAGCGCCGAGGAAATCCTCTCGTTGAAACCTGACCTGGCGGTGTTCAGCATTTCCGGTCACGGCCCGACCGAACACAGCCCGGTCGCCGATGTGCTGGCCAAGGCGGGCATTCCGGTGCTGTTCGTCGACTTCCGTATCAATCCGGTGCAAGGCACTCACACCAGCATGACTGCGCTGGGCCAGGCATTGGGGCGTGAAGCCCAGGCCAAGGCGTTCCTGGGTTTCTATGACCAGCACATCAAAGTCATCACCGATGCGGTCGCCACTTTGCCGGCGGGGCCGCGCCCGAGTGTGTTCCTTGAACTGCTGGCCGGTGCCTGGCAAGCGCCGGGGCACACCACCGGCAAAAGCGGCATGGGTGAAGTGATCAAGCTGGTGGGCGGGCGCAACATCGCCGCCGACGTGGTGCCGGGGGCGCTGGGGGATATCAGTGTGGAGTACGCGCTGAAAGCGGATCCGGATATTTATGTGGCCACCGGTAACCACAAGCCTGGGCTGATCCTGGGGGCTGGCGTCAGCAACGACGAGGCGCGTGAAGCCTTCGACCGTGTGCTGGCGCGCCCGGAATTCGCCAATCTTCGTGCCATCCGCGAAGGCAATGCCCACGGTTTGTGGCATGACTTCTACAACTCGCCGTACAACCTGCTGGCGATTGAGTCGCTGGCCAAATGGGTGCATCCAGAACTGTTCACCAAGCTGGATCCGAAGGCGACCATGGACCAGATCAACGCGCAGTTCCTGGGGATGCCGTTGCAGGGCGCCTATTGGATCGACGCCCCTAAATGACCACCCAATCCCTCGACCTCGCCAGCGCCACACACGGCTACCGCCGCCTGCTGGCGCGGCGTACCTGGCTGCTGGGCCTGCTCGGCACCGCACTGGTTTGCGCCATTCTGGTGGACCTGGCCAGCGGCCCGTCGGGCATGGGCCTGCTGGCCTTGCTCGACGGTATCCTGCACCCGTCGCATCTGAGCGCCACCGACCAGGTGATCATCTGG
The DNA here is from genome assembly GCF_002269425.1 of Pseudomonas sp. NS1(2017). Classification (NCBI taxonomy): domain Bacteria; kingdom Pseudomonadati; phylum Pseudomonadota; class Gammaproteobacteria; order Pseudomonadales; family Pseudomonadaceae; genus Pseudomonas; species Pseudomonas sp. NS1(2017). The sequence goes on along the minus strand of NZ_CP022960.1, from coordinate 2,852,968 downwards.
AACGTGCGCCTCCCCTACGCACTGATGGCGGTGCTGGTGGGTTGCGCGTTATCGCTGGCCGGGGCCGAGATGCAGGCGATCCTGAACAATCCGCTGGCCAGCCCATTTACCTTGGGCGTGTCGTCGGCGGCGGCGTTGGGTGCGTCCCTGGTGATTGTGTTTCCGGTGACAACCCTGTGGGTGTCGGCCAACACGGCGATTTCCCTCTCGGCCTTCATCTTCGCGGCGGCCTCGGTGTTTTTGCTGCAAGCCATGTCGCGCCTGCGGGGGGCCGGGGTGGAAAGCCTGGTGCTGTTCGGCATTGCCCTGGTGTTCAGTTGCAACGCGGTGGTGGCCTTGCTGCAACTGGTCGCCACCGAAGACGTGCTGCAACAACTGGTGTTCTGGACCCTCGGCAGCGTGACCCGCGCCAACTGGGACAAGCTTGGCATCCTGGCCCTGGTGGTCGCCGTCGTCATGCCGTTTTCCTTTGCCGCCGCGCCGCGCCTGACCCTGTTGCGCATGGGTGAGGACCGCGCCCAAAGCTTTGGCGTGGACGTGAAGCGGCTGCGGTTTTTCTCGTTGCTGCGCATCAGCCTGCTGTCGGCCACGGCCGTAGCCTTTGTAGGCACCATCGGATTTATCGGCCTGGTCGGTCCGCATATCGCGCGGATCCTGGTGGGCGAAGACCAACGTTTCCTGCTGCCGGCCAGCGCCTTGACCGGTGCGTTGCTGCTGGCGCTGTCGTCGATTGCCAGCAAGTTGATCATGCCCGGCGTGATTGTGCCGGTGGGCATCGTCACCGCGTTGGTGGGCGTGCCGATTTTTGTGGTGCTGGTGTTCAAGCGGGGGAGGCAGTTATGAGCGAAGGTTTGAGTGTACACAACGCCCAGGTGAGTTACGGGCGCCGGCAGATCGTGCACGACCTGAGCCTGCCCACCCTGCCCCACGGCAGCCTCACTGCCCTGATCGGCCCCAATGGCGCCGGTAAATCCACCCTGCTGCGTGCCGTCGCCGGGCTGGAAAAGATGCAAGGCGTCGTGCGATTGGGTGACCTTGACCTGTCGGCCATGTCTGTCGCCGAGCGCGCGCGGCGCGTGACCTACATGCCGCAGAACCTGCCGCCAGGCTTGAGCCTCAGTGTGATGGAAAGTGTGATCGCCGCCCTGCGCGTAGCGAATGTCGAGGGCATTCCCTTGTCCAGCGACGCCTGCCTGCGTGAGGCCTTCGACGCCTTGCAGCGCATTGGCATCGCGCATTTGGCTGATCAGTTGCTGAGCACCCTATCCGGCGGCCAACGCCAATTGGTCAGCCTCGCGCAGCTCATCGCCCGTCGTCCCCAGGTGATGCTGCTGGACGAACCCACCAGTGCCCTCGACCTCAATTACCAACTGAAGGTGATGGACTGCGTGCGCGGCCTGGTGCGCGAACACAACCTGATCGCCGTGGTGGTGCTGCACGACATCAACCTGGCTGCGCGCTTCGCCGACCATATTGCCGTGCTGCGCCAGGGCCGTTTGTACGCCAGCGGTGCGGCAGACGAGGTGCTCAACCCACTGCTATTTGCCGAGGTGTATCGCGTGCGGGCGCGCATCGAGCGCTGTTCGCAGCAATCACTGCAGGTGTTGGTGGATGGCGCTTTTTGATTTGCTTCTAAGGGTATGCGCAAATGTTTCATTGAAATTTCGCACGCCCAACATTACCTATACCTACAGGCATCCGCTCAAGCATCACCACTTTTGGAGAGCTTCATGATCGACCTGTATTACTGGACTACCCCTAACGGTCACAAAGTATCGCTGTTCCTGGAAGAAGCCGGCCTGCCCTACAAGGTGCACCCGATCAACATCGGCCAGGGCGACCAGTTCAAGCCTGACTTCCTGAAGATCGCTCCCAACAACCGTATTCCGGCCATCGTCGATCAGAACCCGACCGACGGCGGCGCGCCGATTTCGCTGTTTGAATCCGGCGCGATCCTGCTGTACCTCGCGGAAAAAACCGGCCAGTTCCTTCCAAAAGACCTGCGCGGTCGCCAGGAAGCGCTGCAATGGCTGTTCTGGCAAATGGGCGGCCTGGGGCCGATGGCGGGTCAGAACCATCACTTCAGCCAGTTCGCACCGGAAAAAATCCCCTACGCGATCAAGCGTTATGTGGACGAAACCGCCCGCCTTTACGGCGTGTTGGACCGACGTTTGGCGGACCGTGCATTCGTGGCGGGTGAGGACTACAGCATTGCCGACATGGCGATCTACCCGTGGATTGTTTCCCACAAGTGGCAGAGCCAACGCCTGGAAGATTTCCCACACCTGCACCGCTGGTTCAACAGCATCAAGGAGCGGCCGGCAACAGTGCGCGCGTATGAGTTGGTGCAGAAAGTGAACCCGCCCAAGTCTTGATACGCAATTCCTGAAAATAAGGCATAGCTCCTGCTTGCGTCGTTTCGCCGCGCTCACTAACGTAGCGCCTTTACTGACGCTACCCCCCGCAGGAGCTTTGCCATGGCCTCGCCAGCCCTCTCACATTTTCTTCCCCGGTTCGGCGTTGCCGCGGCAGTGGCCAGTGCGTTAAGCCTGGCCGGTTGCCAGCTCCAGAGCACCCAGGACACCCTGCCCCCGGTCGCCGGCGTGCAGCCGATCAAAGGCCTGGCACAGAATGTGTCCGTGCGCCGCAATGCCCAGGGCATGCCGCTGATCGAAAGCAACACCTTCCATGACGCGCTGTTCAGCCTCGGTTATGTGCACGCCAGTGACCGCATCACGCAGATGGTCACCCTGCGCCTGCTGGCCCAGGGCCGCCTGGCAGAAATGTCCGGCCCCGAGGTGCTGGATGTCGACCGGTTCATGCGCGCGGTCAACCTGAAGAAAAGCGCCGGCGAGCTGTACAACGCCTCAAGCCCGCGCCTCAAGCGTTTCTTCGAAGTGTATGCGCGTGGCGTCAACGCCTACCTGTTCCGCTACCGCGACAAGCTGCCGCCGGACCTGGCCCAGACCGGCTACAAGCCCGAGTACTGGAAGCCGGAAGATTCGGCACTGCTGTTCTGCCTGCTGAATTTCAGCGAGTCGGCCAACCTGCAGGAAGAAATTGCCTCGCTGGTGCTGGCGCAGAAAGTCGGCGTCGACAAACTCGCGTGGCTCACGCCTAGTGCGCCGGACGAAGCGATCCCGTTGGCCGAGGCCGAGAAGCTCAAGGGCGTGAACCTGGGCCAGATCACAGGTCTGGCCGGGCTGGACGCGGTCAGCCAGCAACTGAGCAGCCTCAATTCGCTGGCAGTGACCACTTCAAGCAACTGGGCCATCGGCCCGCAACGCAGCCGCAGCGGTAAAAGCCTGCTGGCCGGCGACCTTGCCGCCCAGCCGCAAGCGCCGTCGCCGTGGAGCTACGTGCAGATCCGCGCACCGAAATACCAGGCCGTGGGCGCCTCGATTGCCGGCCTGCCGACACTGTTGTCCGGCTTCAACGGTAACGTCGCGTGGAGCATGAGCACGGTCAAGGGCGACACGCAGGACCTGTTCCTGGAAAAGGTCAAACGCCAGGGCAGCGCGTTGTACTACGAGAACAACGGCAAATGGCTACCCGCCGGGGTGCGTAACGAAACCTTCTTCGTCAAAGGCCAACGCTCCATTCGCGAAGTGGTGTACGAAACCCGCCACGGCGCCCTGCTCAACAGCAGCCAGGCGCTGACCACCGGCCTGGGTTTGGCACTGCAAACCGCCGACTTCAAGGACGACAAGAGCCTGGATGCGTTCTTCGACCTGTCCCGTGCGAAAAACGCAGGCAAGGCCTCGGACGCCACCCGCGAAATTCGCGCCATTGCGCTGAACATGATCTTCGCCGACGCCAGCAATATTGGCTGGCAAGTCACCGGGCGCTTCCCCAACCGCCGTGAAGGTGAGGGCCTGCTGCCGTCGCCGGGCTGGGACACACGTTTTGACTGGGACGGTTACGCCGATGCGATGCTGCACCCGTATGACCAGGACCCGGCCCAAGGCTGGATCGGCACCGCCAACCAGCGCACCGCGCCGCGCGGTTATGGCATGCAACTGTCCAACTCTTGGGATGCGCCGGAACGTAGCGAGCGTCTGGCGCAACTGGCCAATGCCGGCAAGCATGACAGCCGCAGCATGATCACCATGCAGTACGACCAGACCACCACCTTCGCCGCCAAGCTCAAGACCATGTTCCAGGCGCCAGGCATGGCCCAGCCGCTGAAACAGGCGATTGACGCGCTGCCGGCGGCCGAACAGGCCAAGGCACGTGAAGCCCTGGCTCGCCTGATGGCCTTTGATGGTCGCTTGGTGTCCACCTCCGCCGACGCGGCGATCTATGAACTGTTCCTGCAGGAAAGCACCCAGCAGATCTTCCTCGACGAACTCGGCCCGGAAAACAGTGCTAGCTGGAAGGCGTTTGTCAGCAATGCCAACCTGTCCTACGCCGCCCAGGCCGACCACTTGCTGGGTCGCGAAGACAGCCCATTCTGGGATGACGTGCGCACCCCGCAGAAAGAAGAAAAACCGGCGATCCTCGCCCGCAGCCTGGCCGCCGCGATCAGCGCGGGTGAGAGTCAATTGGGTGCCGATCACAAGGCCTGGCAGTGGGGCAAGTTGCATACCACCACCTGGAAAAACACCGACGGCCAGGTGATTCGCGGTCCGCTGGCGTCCGGTGGCGACCACAACACACTGAACCCTGCGCCGTATAGCTGGGGCCAGGACTTCGCCACCATCCAGGTGCCGGCGCTGCGCATGATCGTCGACTTCGGCCAGGTGGAACCGATGATGGGCCAGGGCGGCATCGGCCAGTCCGGCAACCCGGCCAGCCCGAACTATGCCAATGGCATCGACCCGTCGCTCAAGGCGCAATACCTGAGCTTCCCGATGCAGCCGCAGAACTTCGAGAAGGTGTATGGGAAGGCTCGGTTGACCCTGACGCCGGGCAAATAACCGGAAAGCGTGGGGCTGGCTTTTACTGTGGCGAGCGGGCTCGCCACAACAAGCCCGCTCACTACAATAGTTAATCGAACTTCTGCTCGCCCGCCCGCCTCCTACCTGATAAGCCCATCGCCCCCGGCACGTCCATGGACCTTGTCATCGCCCGCCCCGAAGGCCTCTACTGCCCCGCCGGAGATTTCTACATCGACCCCTGGCGCCCGGTGGAACGCTCGGTCATCACCCACGCCCATGGCGACCATGCCCGCACCGGCAACCAACACTACCTGGCGGCGGCTCCCGGCGAAGGTATCTTGCGTTCGCGCCTGGGGCAGGACATCAACCTGCAAACCCTGGCCTACGGCGAGCAACTGGTCCACCACGGCGTCACCCTGAGTTTTCACCCCGCCGGGCATGTCTTGGGGTCGGCCCAGGTGCGCCTGGAATACAAGGGCGAAGTCTGGGTCGCATCCGGAGACTATAAAGTCGAACCCGACGGCACCTGCGCGCCCTTCGAGCCGGTGCGCTGCCACACCTTTATCACCGAATCCACCTTCGGCCTGCCGATCTACCGCTGGCAGCCCCAGGCGCAGATCTTCGCCGGGATCAACGATTGGTGGCAGGCGAATATCGCCGCCGGCAAGGCCAGCGTGCTGTTCTGTTATTCCTTCGGCAAGGCCCAACGCATCCTGCACGGTATCGATGCCAGCATCGGCCCGATCCTCAGCCATGGCGCAGTCGAACCGTTGAACCGTGTGTACCGCGAGGCCGGCATCTACATCCCCGAAACCCTTTATGCCGGTGACTTCAAGAAGACCGACCCGCTGCTGCGCCAGGCCTTGATCATTGCCCCACCTTCGGCCGGCGGCAGCAGTTGGATCAAGCGCTTCGGCGACTACAGCGACGCCTTCGCCAGCGGCTGGATGCGCCTGCGCGGCACCCGGCGCAGGCGCGGCGTGGATCGAGGTTTTGTGCTGTCGGACCACGCCGATTGGCCGGGTCTGTTATGGGCCATCGAACAAACCGGCGCCGAGCGAGTGATGGTCACCCACGGGTCTGTCGGCGTGCTGGTGCGTCACCTGCGGGAAAAGGGCCTGGATGCCCAAGGCTTTACCACCGAATATGGTGATGACGAAGAAGAGGCCAGCGCATGAAGGCCTTTGCCGAGCTGTACGCCAACCTCGACGCCACCACTTCCAGCAATGCCAAGCTGGCCGCACTGCAAGCCTACTTCCGCGATGCTGCGCCGGAAGATGCGGCCTGGGCCGTGTATTTCCTTTCCGGCGGACGCCCTCGGCAACTGGTGCCGACGCGCCTGTTGCGCGACATGGCCACCGAAGCATCCGGCATCGAGCCGTGGTTGTTTGAAGAAAGCTATCAATCGGTGGGTGACTTGGCGGAAACCATTTCCCTGCTGCTGCCGGAATCCACCTACACCTCGCAGGACGGCCTGGCGGTGTGGCTGGAGGAAAAACTCCTGTCCCTGCGTGGCTTGCCGCCATTGGAATTGGCCGAGCGTCTGCCGGCGTTATGGGCGCAACTGAATCAACCCAGCCTGATGGTGTGCATCAAGTTGATCACCGGCAGCTTCCGCGTGGGCGTGTCCAAGCTGCTGGTCACCCGCGCTCTCGCTGCGATGGCCGACCTGGACAGCAAGCGCGTGGCGCAGCGACTGGTGGGCTACACCGATCTGTCCAACCGTCCTACGGCCCAAGGCTATCTAAAGCTGATCGCCGCTGAATCGCCTGACGAACATGCCCAACGTGGCGGGCAGCCTTATCCGTTTTTTCTGGCCCATGGCTTGGCGCAACCGGTGGAACAATTCAACGATTTGCTGGGCTCCCCCGCGGACTGGCAAGTGGAATGGAAGTGGGATGGCATCCGCGCGCAGCTGGTGAAACGCGACGGCCGCCTGTGGATCTGGTCCCGTGGCGAAGAATTGGTGACCGAGCGTTTCCCCGAACTGCACAGCCTGGTAAGCGGATTGCCCGATGGCACGGTGATCGACGGCGAAATCGTGGTGTGGAAAGACGCGGTGCAACCCTTCGCCCTGCTGCAACAGCGGATTGGGCGCAAGACCCTGAGCAAAAAAGTGCTGGAGGACGCTCCCGTTGCGGTGCTGGCCTATGACCTGCTGGAACATCAGGGTGACGATTGGCGCAACCACACCCAGGCTGAGCGGCGTACGCAGCTTGAACAGGTGATCGCCCAGTGCAACCAGCCGGTATTACGGGCGTCGCCGCTGTTGACCGGGGCGACTTGGGAAGACCTGGCCGAACAACGCGAAGCCTCTCGCAGCCTCGGCGTAGAAGGCATGATGCTCAAGGCCCGCGGCGGCCTCTACGGCGTCGGCCGCACCAAGGACATGGGCGTGTGGTGGAAGTGGAAGGTCGACCCGTTCAGCGTCGACGCGGTGTTGATTTACGCCCAACGCGGCCACGGCCGGCGCGCCAGCCTGTACAGCGACTATACCTTCGCCGTGTGGGACGGCCCGGCTGGCAGCGAACGCACGCTGGTGCCATTTGCCAAGGCCTACTCCGGCCTGACCGACGAAGAAATGCGCAAGGTCGACGCGATTGTGCGCAAGACCACCGTGGAAAAGTTCGGCCCGGTCAGCAGTGTGACGCCAAGCATGGTGTTTGAACTGGGGTTCGAGGGCATTGCCTTGTCTAAGCGGCACAAGAGTGGGATTGCGGTGCGGTTTCCACGGATGTTGCGCTGGCGGCAGGACAAGAAAGTCGAGGACGCCGACAACCTCGCCACCCTGCAAGACCTTCTGACCTGAAACAGTGCACTCATTTTTCGATGCCCATTTTCGGGCATCTCCTACACTCAGCTCTCCCTTCCCCTACCTTTTAAAACGCTCATTCGGAACTACATTCGGAACTATGGTGCAGAAATTGCTACTTGTGATCCGTCTGACACCGTTCAGTAACAGTCCTAAACGCGCCACAAGCGCTTATCTTGGTTTCCAGGGATTACATAATGAAAAAAGCATTGCTGACCCTTTCTGCACTGGCCCTGTGCATGGCTGCCGGTACCGCGCTGGCCAAGGAATACAAGGAACTGCGTTTTGGTGTCGATCCGTCCTACGCGCCATTCGAATCCAAGGCCGCCGACGGCAGCCTGGTGGGTTTCGATATCGACCTGGGCAATGCGATCTGCGCCGAGCTGAAAGTGAAGTGCAAGTGGGTTGAAAGTGACTTCGACGGCATGATTCCGGGCCTCAAAGCCAACAAGTTCGACGGCGTGATTTCATCCATGACCGTGACCCCGGTGCGTGAAAAGGCCATCGACTTCTCCAGCGAACTGTTCTCCGGCCCGACTTCGCTGGTGTTCAAGAAAGGCGCGGGCTACTCGACGCCAGAGTCCCTCAAGGGCAAGTCCGTGGGCTACGAGCAAGGCACCATCCAGGAAGCCTACGCCAAGGCCGTATTGGATAAAGCCGGTGTGACCACCAAGGCCTACGCCAACCAGGACCAGGTGTACGCCGACCTGACCTCCGGCCGTCTCGACGCGTCCGTGCAGGACATGCTGCAAGCCGAACTGGGCTTCCTGAAGTCGCCGGCCGGTGCCGGTTATGAAGTCAGCGCGGCCATCGACGACCCGTTGCTGCCGTCGAAAACCGCCGTCGGTATCAAAAAAGGTAACACTGAACTGAAGGCGCTTTTGGATAAAGGTATCAAAGCGTTACACGATGATGGCACCTACGCCACCATCCAGAAGAAACACTTTGGCGATCTGAACCTGTACAGCGGCAAATAATGCCTGGAGCGCCCTTCCTTTGGAGGGGCGCTTTTTTATCGCCATAGGTCCTGATTTATGTTCGAAGAATTATTGCAAACCCTCGGGTTGAGCGCGCTCAGCCTGAAGGGTTTCGGCCCGCTGTTGCTGCAAGGCACCTGGATGACCATCAAGTTGTCGGTGCTGTCCCTGGCCGTCAGCGTGTTGCTGGGCCTGCTCGGCGCCAGCGCCAAACTCTCCAGCCTGCCCTTCCTGCGCATCCCCGCCCAGCTCTACACCACGTTGATTCGCGGCGTGCCCGACCTGGTGCTGATGCTGCTGATTTTCTACAGCCTGCAAACCTGGCTGACCGGCTTGACCGACTTCATGGAGTGGGAATACATCGAGATCGACCCCTTCAGCGCTGGGGTGATCACCCTCGGTTTTATCTACGGTGCGTACTTCACCGAGACCTTTCGCGGCGCGATCCTCGCGGTGCCCCGTGGCCAACTGGAAGCCGCCACGGCCTATGGCCTCAAGCGTGGCCAGCGGTTTCGCTACGTGACCTTCCCGCAGATGATGCGCTTTGCCCTGCCGGGAATCGGCAATAACTGGATGGTGATGCTCAAGGCCACGGCGCTGGTGTCGATCATCGGCCTGGCCGACCTGGTCAAGGCCGCCCAGGATGCCGGCAAGAGCACCTACCAGCTGTTTTACTTTTTGGTACTCGCCGCGTTGATCTACCTGTTGATCACCAGCGCGTCCAACTTCGTCTTGCGCCGCCTTGAACGTCGCTACTCCGCTGGTGCCCGGGAGGCCGTGCGATGATCGAACTCTTGCAGGAATACTGGCGCCCCTTCCTTTATAGCGACGGCCAACACATCACCGGCCTGGCCATGACGATGTGGTTGCTCACTGCCGCGCTGGTCATCGGCTTTCTGGTATCGATCCCGTTGTCCATCGCCCGTGTGTCGCGCAAGCGCCTGGTGCGTTGGCCGGTGCAGTTCTACACCTACCTGTTCCGGGGCACGCCGCTCTATATCCAGCTACTGATCTGCTACACCGGCATCTACAGCCTCGCCGCCGTACGCGAACAACCGTTGCTGGATGCGTTCTTTCGCGACGCGATGAACTGCACCATCCTGGCCTTCGCCCTCAACACCTGCGCGTACACCACGGAGATTTTCGCCGGGGCGATCCGCAGCATGGCCCATGGCGAAGTCGAAGCGGCCAAGGCCTACGGCTTGAGCGGCTGGAAGTTGTACGCCTATGTGATCATGCCGTCGGCGTTGCGTCGCTCGCTGCCCTACTACAGCAATGAAGTGATCCTGATGCTGCACTCGACCACGGTGGCCTTCACCGCGACGATCCCCGACATCCTCAAAGTGGCGCGGGATGCCAACTCGGCCACTTTCATGACCTTTCAATCATTCGGTATCGCTGCGCTGATCTACCTGACCGTGACCTTTGCCCTGGTCGGTCTGTTTCGGTTGGCGGAGCGTCGTTGGCTGGCCTTCCTCGGGCCGAGTCATTAAGGAGTTTTTATGCGTCATCAGGTTCATGAACTGATCGCGCCGGTGCCAGGGACGGCGCGGCAGATTCACAGTTTTCACTTCGGCCCGGAACAGGCCGAAGGCAAGATCTATATCCAGTCGTCGCTGCATGCCGATGAACTGCCCGGCATGCTGGTGGCTTGGCACCTGAAGGTGCGGCTGGCTGAACTGGCGGCAGCCGGTCGCCTGCGCAGCGAGATTGTGCTGGTGCCCATCGCCAATCCGGTCGGCCTGGAACAGGTATTGATGGATATCCCGCTGGGCCGCTACGAGCTGGAAAGCGGGCAGAACTTCAATCGCCTGTTTGTCGACCTCAGTGAGGCGGTGGGAAATCAAGTCGAGGAGTTGCTGGGGGACGATCCCCAGCACAACGTCGAGTTGATCCGCGCCGCGCTGTCTACCGCCCTCGCAGCGCAAAGCGCTGAGACCCAACTGCAATCCCAGCGCCTGGTGCTGCAACGCCTGGCGTGCGATGCCGACATGGTGCTGGACCTGCATTGCGACTTTGAAGCCGTGGCGCACCTGTACACCACACCCGAGGCCTGGCCGCAGGTGGAACCGTTGGCGCGTTACATCGGCTCGGAGGCCAATCTGCTGGCGACCGACTCCGGTGGGCAATCCTTCGATGAGTGTTTCACCCTGGTGTGGTGGCAATTGCAGCAACGCTTCGGCGAGCGCTTCCCAATCCCCATGGGCAGTTTTTCGGTGACCGTCGAACTGCGCGGCCAGGGCGACGTCAACCACGGCCTGGCCGCCCTCGACTGCCAGGCGATCATTGACTACCTGATCCACTTCGGCGCCATTGCCGGGGAAGTCGCACCATTGCCCGACCTGCCCTACCCGGCCACACCGCTGGCAGGTGTTGAGCCGGTAGCGACGCCCATAGGCGGCCTGCTGGTGTTCAGTGCCCTGCCCGGTGAATACCTGGAAGCCGGACAACTGATCGCTGAAATCATCGACCCCATTTCCGACCGCGTAACGCCCGTGCATTGTCGCAATGCCGGCCTGCTTTACGCCCGTTCGCTGCGCCGCATGGCCACTGCAGGGATGGTCATCGCCCATGTCGCAGGCTTAGAGGCCTACCGCAGCGGCTATCTACTTTCGCCTTGAGGATGCACGCCCCATGTACAAATTGACCGTTGAAGGCCTGCATAAAAGCTATGGCGACAATGAGGTGCTCAAAGGTGTTTCGCTCAAGGCCAAGACCGGTGACGTGATCAGCTTGATCGGCGCCAGCGGCTCGGGCAAGAGCACCTTTTTGCGCTGCATCAACTTCCTGGAAACCCCCAACGACGGCGCCATGACCCTCGACGGCCAGCCGATCCGCATGGTTAGCGACCGCCACGGCATGCGCGTGGCCGACGACGCCGAATTACAGCGCCTGCGCACGCGCCTGGCGATGGTGTTCCAGCACTTCAACCTGTGGAGCCACATGAGCGTGCTGGAGAACATCACCATGGCCCCACGCCGGGTGCTGGGCTGCAGCAAGAAGGACGCCGAAGACCGTGCCCGTCGTTACTTAGACAAGGTGGGCTTGCCGGCCCGAGTGGCCGATCAGTACCCGGCGTTCCTCTCCGGCGGCCAGCAACAGCGCGTCGCCATCGCCCGCGCCTTGGCCATGGAGCCGGAGGTGATGTTGTTCGACGAGCCCACCTCGGCCCTCGACCCGGAGCTGGTGGGCGAAGTGTTGAAGGTGATCCAGGGTTTGGCCGAGGAAGGCCGCACCATGATCATGGTGACCCACGAAATGAGCTTTGCACGCAAGGTGTCGAGCCAGGTGTTGTTCCTGCACCAGGGCCTGGTGGAAGAGCAAGGTGTGCCGGAGGAGGTGCTGGGCAATCCGAAGAGCGAGCGTTTGCAGCAGTTTTTGAGTGGCAATTTGAAGTAAACCTTTGGCCGCTCTGGAGGGTCTGTGGAATAGGCCTTCCAGAGTGTCAGCCGCCCCATGGCAAAACCCACCGATTTCGCCAAACACTGGTTTGCCGCCAAAGGCTGGAAGCCGTTTGCCTTCCAGAAAGAGGTGTGGGCGGCGGTCAAAAGCGGCCAATCGGGGCTGCTGCATGCCAGCACCGGTGCAGGTAAAACCTATGCGCTGTGGTTCGCCGCCCTCAATCGCTTCGCCATCACTCGCCCACCTGTAATCGCTAAACGCAAACCTCCCGCTGAGCCGCTGACGGTGCTGTGGATCACGCCCATGCGTGCACTGGCCGCCGACACTGCTCGCGCCCTTGAAGCCCCGCTTGAGGCGTTGCAGATTCCTTGGAGTGTCGGCCTGCGCACCGGTGACACCAGCAACAGCGAGCGCGCCCGCCAGACCCGCCGCCAGCCCACCGCACTGGTCACCACCCCGGAAAGCCTGACGCTGATGCTGGCCCGTGCCGACAGCGAAGTGAGCCTGGCGCACCTGCGTATGGTGGTGGTGGATGAATGGCATGAGCTGATCGGCAACAAGCGCGGCGTGCAGTTGCAACTGGCCTTGGCACGCCTGCGGCGCTGGCATCCCGAATTGATGGTGTGGGGGATTTCGGCCACCTTGGGTAACCAATCCCATGCACTGGAGGTGTTGGTTCCACAAGGCGACGGGATCAATGTGCAGGGGCAGACGGCTAAACAGTTGGTCATCGACACCTTATTGCCCCCCGTGACCGAACGCTTTCCGTGGGCCGGGCATATTGGTTTGAAGATGCTGCCCCAGGTGGTGGCGGAAGTGGACGCCAGCAGCAGTTGCCTGGTGTTTACCAATACGCGGGCGCAGTCGGAGATTTGGTTTCAGGCATTGCTGGACGCCCGCCCCGATTGGGCTGGAGTGATTGCGCTGCACCATGGTTCGCTGTCCCGAGAGACCCGTGACTGGGTGGAACGAGCCTTGAAAGACGGCCAGCTCAAAGCGGTGGTGTGCACCTCAAGCCTGGACCTGGGGGTGGACTTCCTGCCGGTGGAGCGGGTGCTGCAGATCGGTTCGGCCAAAGGCGTGGCGCGTTTGATGCAACGCGCCGGCCGCTCGGGGCATGCGCCGGGGCGGCCGTCGCGGGTAACGCTGGTGCCGACCCATAGCCTTGAGCTGGTTGAAGCCGCCGCCGCCCAGGATGCGATCGCGCAACGGCGTATCGAAGCGCGGGAATCGCCGTACAAGCCTTTGGATGTACTCGTACAGCACTTGGTCAGCATGGCATTGGGGGGTGGCTTCACGCCCGAGGCCTTGCTGACGGAAGTGCGCGGTGCCTGGGCTTACCGCGACCTGACGGAGGAAGACTGGGCCTGGGCCCTGGGTTTCGTGCGGCATGGTGGGCTGTCGCTGACCGCCTATCCGGATTATCGCCGGGTGGAACCGGACGAAGACGGCATCTGGCGTGTCCCGGATGCCCGGCTGGCGCGGCGCCATCGAATGAGCGTGGGCACCATCGTCAGTGATGCGAGCATCCACTTGAAATTCTGGAGCAAGGGCGGTGGCGGCAAGAACCTGGGCAGTGTCGAAGAGGGGTTTATTGCGCGGCTAAAGCCGGGAGATGGCTTCCTGTTCGCCGGCCGCCTGCTGGAGTTGGTGCGCGTGGAAAACATGACCGCCTATGTACGTCGCAGCACGGCCAAGAAAGCCGCCGTGCCGCGCTGGAATGGCGGGCGCATGCCGCTCTCCAATGAGCTGGCGCAAGCGGTGGTGGAACGCTTTGATGCAGCGGCCCATGGCCGCTTCGAGGGGCCGGAGATGCAGTCGGTGCAACCTTTGTTGCAAACGCAGTTACGCTGGTCTGGCTTGCCGACGCGCGCACACCTGCTGGCAGAGGCGCTGAAGTCACGGGAAGGCTGGCACCTGTTCCTCTATCCCTTTGCCGGGCGCCAAGTGCACCTGGGTTTGGCGAGCCTGCTGGCGTGGCGTGTGAGTCAACAGCAGGCGGTGACATTTTCGATCGCAGTCAATGATTACGGGCTGGAGTTATTGAGTGCCACTGCTGTGGACTGGCCGGCATTGCTGAATGATGCGCTACTGAGCCCTGAACATTTACGGGAAGACGTGGCGGCCAGCCTGAATGCCGGGGAGCTGGCCCTGCGCCGCTTCCGTGAGATCGCTCGCATTGCCGGGCTGGTGTTTGCCGGCTATCCGGGTGCACCAAAAAGCACGCGGCAAGTGCAGGCCTCCAGCGGTTTGTTCTTTGAGGTGTTCAAGCAGTACGACCCGCAGAATCTGTTGCTGACTCAGGCAGGTGAAGAAGTCTTACGCGATGAGCTGGATATTCGTCGGCTGGAAGAGACATTGCGTCATCTTTGCGCGCTGAAACTGGACTTGCATCCGATCGAACGACCTACGCCCCTGGCCTTCCCATTGTTGGTTGAACGGATGCGCGAAAGCCTGAGTTCGGAAAAACTCTCGGAACGCATCGCACGCATGGTCAAGGACCTGGAAAAAGTCGCGGATAACGGGAAGCGCTGATGGTTTGCTCGGTATTGCTTGAGGGAGAAGAATTGTGGTTGTTGGCGAACAGGGCTATTTACTGGCCTGCACGCGAGTGCCTGTTGATTGCCGATGCACATTTCGGCAAAGCCTCGGCGTATCGCAGCCTGGGGCAGCCGGTGCCGCAAGGCACCACCACCGAGAACTTGCAGCGCCTGGACCGGTTGCTCTCAGCGCTACCCTGCGCTCAGGTGATCTTTCTCGGCGATTTCCTGCACGGCCCGGGATCGCACGCCAGTGGCACGCTGGGCGCATTGAGAAGCTGGCGAGCGCTTAATCCTGACCTGCCCATGACCTTGATTCGCGGCAATCACGATAAACGCGCGGGCGACCCGCCCGAGGACTTGAGGATAGACGTGGTCACGGAGCCGCTGCTGATGGGCCCTTTCGCCCTGCAGCACGAACCGCACGCCCATCCCAGCCACCACGTGCTGGCGGGGCATGTGCATCCGGTGTATCGGTTACGCGGAAAGGGACGACAGAGCTTAAGGCTGCCGTGCTTTGTGATCGGTGCCCGAGTCAGCCTGCTGCCGGCGTTCGGCGCATTTACCGGCGGGCATAGGGTGGAGCAGGATAATGACCGCCGAATCTACGTGATTGGCGATCATGACGTCTGGCCGGTGGGCTAGGGATCAGGCAACTGGCGCGGGTGGCGGCTCGTCCGGCAAGGTCGGCTCACCCGGTTCGGTCGGTTGTGGGTAATCCGGCTCGGGTTGGCCGGGGATGCCGCCCGCATAAGCAGGATCGGCCATCAGGGACCAGGCCAGAACGCCAATCTGATTGGGTTCAAGCCGGGCAATTTCTGCGCTTATTCGCGGGTCGAGCTTCATAAAGTACTCCTCAAGCGTGGCCCGGCGCGTTTTACACGCACCGGGGCAGTACACCTAGATAGAGTCACTTTATGCAGACTAATTCCCTTTACGCGTAGGAGCTTTCGATCAAGCGCGTGGGAGGGTGACGCCGCGCTGGCCCTGATACTTGCCGGCACGGTCTTTGTAGGACACTTCACAGGCCTCGTCGGACTGCAGGAACAGCATCTGCGCCACGCCTTCGTTGGCGTAGATTTTCGCCGGCAGCGTGGTGGTGTTGGAGAACTCCAGGGTCACGTGGCCTTCCCACTCGGGTTCAAGCGGTGTCACGTTGACGATGATGCCGCAACGCGCGTAGGTGCTTTTACCCAGGCAGATGGTCAGCACGTCGCGGGGAATGCGGAAGAACTCCACGGTGCGCGCCAGGGCGAAGGAGTTCGGCGGAATGATGCACACGTCGCTCTTGACGTCGACGAAGCTCTTTTCGTCGAAATTCTTTGGGTCGACGATCGCCGAATTGATGTTGGTGAACACCTTGAATTCATCGGCACAGCGCACGTCGTAGCCGTAGCTGGAGACGCCGTAGGAAATCACCGGCGCATCGCCCTGGCCACGGATCTGGCGCTCGACGAACGGTTCGATCATGCCGTGTTCCTGCGCCATGCGGCGAATCCACTTGTCCGATTTGATGCTCATGGCGGGTGTCCTGAATAGCGAGGTGGAAAAATTCTGTGGGGCATCTTACCGGGGCTGGCGTTGGGGTTCAAAGGCCGCGGGGCTTTTCTTGACGAATGTGCCTGCTCCTATAAGCCGCAGCCAGTGGGGCCGGGACCTGTATTGGCATGCCCAGTGAGCGGAAATACCACCGCCAGTCACGAATTTGGAGAAACCTTCGGAAATATCATTGGCACGTCCCGGAAAAAGGGTTAAGGTGGCGCCACTGTGCTGCTTGTGTCACTGAGAATCTCTACACGATATGTTGAATTTCGATCCAACCATCTCCAAGAATTTTTCCTGCTCTTTGCACTCAGTCTCGGCCAGGGCTTTTCCTGAGTCGCAGTTAACTTTGTCCAAGGAGATACACCATGTCTAATCGCCAAACTGGTACCGTTAAGTGGTTCAACGATGAAAAAGGCTTCGGCTTCATCACTCCACAATCCGGTGACGACCTGTTCGTTCACTTCAAAGCTATCCAATCCGACGGCTTCAAAAGCCTGAAAGAAGGCCAACAGGTTTCTTTCATCGCTACCCGCGGTCAGAAAGGCATGCAAGCTGAAGAAGTTCAAGTTATCTAACTTGTACTGACTTAGTCGAAAAGACCCCGCCCTTAAAAGCGGGGTTTTTTTATGCCTGGGATTCGGTGCTACACCCTCCCCTGTAGGAGCCCGGCTTGCCGGCGATGGCGGTCTTGAGGGCTTCATCGCCGGCAAGCCGGGCTCCTACAGGGGAAGTGTTGCCAACGAATGATCAGCGCACAGCAAAACGCCCGGTGCATTCCCATGCACCGGGCGTTTTGTCATAGCGGCCTAATCAATCGTTACTGAAACAACGACTCACTCGACAAGCCATTCTTCTCCAGGATCTCACGCAAGCGCTTGAGCCCTTCCACCTGGATCTGCCGCACCCGCTCACGGGTCAGGCCGATCTCCAGGCCTACGTCCTCCAGGGTGCTACTCTCATGGCCGCGCAGGCCGAAGCGGCGAATCACCACCTCACGCTGCTTGTCCGTGAGCTCCGACAACCACTGGTCAATGCTTTGGGAAAGATCATCGTCCTGCAACAGCTCGCAAGGATCGGTAGGACGATCATCCGTCAGGGTGTCCAGCAGGGTTTTATCCGAATCCGGACCCAGCGAGACGTCGACCGAAGAGACGCGCTCATTGAGACCGAGCATGCGCTTGACCTCCCCTACCGGTTTTTCCAGCAGGTTGGCGATTTCTTCGGGCGAAGGTTCATGATCGAGTTTTTGGGTAAGCTCACGCGCCGCCCGCAGGTAGACGTTGAGCTCCTTGACCACATGGATCGGCAACCGGATCGTGCGGGTCTGATTCATGATCGCCCGTTCGATGGTCTGGCGAATCCACCAGGTGGCATAGGTCGAAAAGCGGAAGCCCCGCTCGGGGTCGAACTTCTCCACAGCCCGGATCAGGCCCAGGTTACCTTCCTCGATCAAGTCCAACAGGGACAGCCCACGATTGACGTAGCGTCGGGCGATTTTCACCACCAGGCGCAGGTTGCTTTCAATCATGCGCTTGCGCCCAGCCGGATCGCCCTTTTGCGACAAGCGCGCAAAATGGACTTCTTCTTCGGGGGTAAGCAGCGGGGAAAAGCCGATTTCATTGAGGTACAACTGGGTCGCATCGAGCGCCCGCGTGTAGTCAATGTACTTGTGTTGCTTTAACGCGGTGGAGTTCTTGGACTTGGTGCGAACTGAAGGTACAGCAGGTCCCTCATTCGACATCGATTCCGTATCGATACCGGTCTCCATAAGGAGAACCTCATCGTCGATGTCAAACTCCGGCGCTTCTTTACTGAGAGCCATTGTTATAGTCCTTTGGTGAGTTCGACCTCAAGCTCAAGCGGCGCCTTTATCCTTGGCAACGCTGGAGCCTGTTCCTTCTACGTGAGGGAACAGGCTGTGCAACACATCAACGACGGGGTAGGAATTGCAGCGGATCTACAGGTTTCCCTTGGCGGCGAATCTCAAAGTGCAGTTTCACCCGGTCTGTACCAGTTGACCCCATTTCGGCAATTGTCTGTCCGACTTTGACCTGCTGCCCCTCCCGAACCAACAGCCTACGGTTATGGCCGTAAGCACTGACGTAGGTATCGCTGTGTTTGATGATGACCAGCTCGCCGTAGCCCCGTAAACCACTCCCGGCGTACACCACTGTCCCATCAGACGCAGCTAAAACAGGCTGTCCCAAATCTCCGGCGATATCAATGCCTTTATTCAAACTACCGTTTGAAGAGAATTTTCCAATCAACACTCCGTTTGAGGGCCATCCCCAACCGGTCGGCGCAGGCCCGGCAGGTGGTAACGGCGCGGGTGCCGGCTTGGTCGCAGGGGCCGGTGTGGCGGTGCCTGCAGGCCGGGTGATGATGGTGGTTTTGCTCGAAGACGACGGCGAAGATCCAGTGTTTGTCACAACTGCCGTAGGCGCCGAACCGGTGCGTCCGTCGAAGCGAATCGTCTGACCCGGATGTATCGTGTATGGCACAGGAATATTGTTACGAGCTGCGAGCGCCTTGTAATCCCAGCCATAACGGAAGGCGATCGAGAACATCGTATCGCCCTTGCGCACCACGTATTGCCCGGTAGTCACCGTCGGCTTTTGCGGGGCGGCGTTATTACGGTCAACCACGCGCGCGCCGCTGCTTGGCGAGCTGGAGCACCCGACCAACACGGAACTGAAGACGAGGCCAAGCACCAGTCGATGAAAGCTTGTTTTACTCATACGCTGCGCAAGACCTGTGAGACTCACCCGCCGCTCCCTTTGTGGTGGCTGAACATGAATGCCTGTATCAGGCTTGAAATATGACGCAAGTATAACTGGGCATTGGCTTTTTACCGGCACACGACTGAAACGAAAAATTCATCGTGTTTAATGCCAACGCCCGATCATGTTGACTCGATAGACCCCGCCGTAAGACACATCCTCGCCAACAGAATTCACTGCCCGCGAACAAATGATCAGGCCAGCGGGCCATTGAGCAATGGCACGAAGCGCACGGCGCCGAGTACATGCCGGGAAAAGCCCTCTTCCTCACGGATAATGAGCATCAATTGTTGCACTTCGCCGGAGCCTACCGGGATGACCAGACGTCCGCCTGGAGCGAGTTGATCGAGCAACGCCTGGGGCACGTCGGTAGCTACGGCGGTGACGATGATTCCGTTGTACGGCGCCAGGGCCGGCCAACCTTCCCAGCCATCGCCCCAGCGAAACACCACGTTGCGCAGGTTCAACTCCACCAGGCGCTCCTTGGCACGGTCTTGCAACACCTTGATGCGCTCGACCGAGAACACCCGCTCCACCAGTTGCGCCAGCACGGCAGTCTGGTAGCCGGAGCCGGTGCCGATCTCCAGCACCTTGTCCAAAGGACCCGCCGCCAACAGCAGCTCGCTCATGCGCGCCACCATGTACGGCTGGGAGATGGTCTGGTTGTGGCCGATGGGCAGCGCGGTGTCTTCGTAGGCTCGGTGGGCCAGGGCTTCATCGACAAACAGATGCCGAGGCGTGCGCCGGATCACTTCCAGCACCTGAGCGTTGGACAACCCCTCTTCGTACAGGCGTTGGATCAAGCGTTCGCGGGTACGCTGGGACGTCATCCCGATGCCCCGGCGCAGCAAGTCGTCTTGTTCACGGCCCATCAGCGCAGCCCCTCCAGCCAGCCATCGAGACCACTGAAGGCATCACTGAAGGTGCGATCAAATTGCAACGGGGTAATCGACACATAGCCTTGCATCACGGCATGAAAGTCCGTGCCTTCACCGCCATCTTCCGCATCACCCGCTGCCGCAATCCAATAGCCTTCCTTGCCACGCGGGTCGACCACCTTCAACGGCGCCGCCGCGCGGGCACGATGGCCCAGGCGCGTCAGCTGGATGCCGCGAATATGGTCGAGGGGCAAGTTGGGAATATTGACGTTGAGCACCGTGCGCGGTGGCAGGCTCAGGGAACCATGGGCCTCGACCAGCTTGCGCGCGAAATACGCAGCAGTCGGCAAGTTATCCAGTTGGCGCGAAGCAAACGAAAAGGCGAACGCCGTACGCCCCAGGAAGCGGCCTTCGAGCGCCGCCGCCACCGTGCCGGAATACAGCACGTCATCGCCCAGGTTGGCACCGAGGTTGATACCCGATACCACCAGGTCCGGCTCCTGATCCAGCAGGCTGTTGATCGCCAAATGGACGCAGTCGGTAGGGGTGCCGTTCACACTGATAAAGCCATTGGCCAGGACGTGCGGGTGCAGCGGACGGTCGAGCGTCAGCGAACTGCTGGCGCCGCTCTTGTCCTGGTCGGGGGCGACCACCACGCACTCGGCGTAATCTTCCAGCGCAGCATAGAGCGCGGCAAGACCGGGTGCGGTGGCACCGTCATCGTTTGATATCAGAATACGCATGGGTTGTCCGTCTGCCCCACCGGCACCAGATCAACAAGCTCGCGCACCAAGACAGTGGCGAAGCATCCGGCCGGCAGGACGAATTCCAATTGCAGAATGTCCAGCGAGGGATAATGCCACGTCAAACCGCCAATGGGCAGTCGCAGAATGCGACGTTCCTGGCTCATGCCGGCATTCACCAGCCAATCACGCAGGTCGGCTTCACTGGCGGCGACGGCTTGTTCAAGCTCAAAAGTTGCCCCCGTGGCAGGCGAATCACCTTCGCCCCACTGTGGTCCGGTCGGGTGCAGGTCCAGGATCGCCAAGCGTGGGTCGCTGCATTCAGCCTCCCCCGCCGGGAAAAAACTGCGGCTGTCGGTAAAGGCCAGCAAGTCGCCGACCTGGGCGCGCTGCCATGAACCGTCGGCCACACGCGCCGCCAACACTTTGTTGAACAGGAAGCTGCGCGCCGTGGACAGCAACCGCGATCGCACGTTGCGCTGTTCCGGCAAGGCCTTGCGCGCGGCCCACCCACGGGCGTCGACCACGTTGCCGCCGTTGTGGCCAAAACGCTGCGCGCCGAAATAGTTGGGGATGCCGTGTTGTGCAATCAGTTGCAACCGCGCGTCGATGGCGGCGGTGTCACCGGCCAACTGGGTCAGCCGCAAGGTGAAACCATTGGCTGAGTGGGCACCGCGTTGCAGCTTGCGCTTGTGGCGGGCGGTCTTGAGGATCCTGAGGGTGTCGTTTTCGGCTGCGCTCATGTCCGGGTCGGCCTTGCCGGGCAGTTGCACGCTGAACCATTGTCGCGTCAACGCCTGGCGATCC
Organism: Pseudomonas sp. NS1(2017); assembly: GCF_002269425.1. Taxonomy (NCBI): domain Bacteria; kingdom Pseudomonadati; phylum Pseudomonadota; class Gammaproteobacteria; order Pseudomonadales; family Pseudomonadaceae; genus Pseudomonas; species Pseudomonas sp. NS1(2017). Next base: position 2,831,604 of record NZ_CP022960.1, on the reverse strand, counting down.
TTGAGCCCGGCATAGCTGACGGTGCGCAACGGCACGCCCGCCGCCTTGGCAATTCGCCGCGCCGCTTCTTCGGTGTTGAGCCCGCGTTTTTCCACCCACAGCCACAGGTGTTCACCTTCGCCGGTCAGCGGGATATCCAGCACTTCGTCGACCTGGAAATCTTCAGCCGTCGCTTTCAGTACCGCGCTGCCCAAGGCCTCGCCATAGGCCCGCGGCCCCAACAGTTGCACGTCATTCATGCGCGCAGCAACAAGGCGACGGAGTGCACCGCAATGCCCTCTTCCCGACCGGTGAAGCCGAGCTTTTCGGTGGTGGTGGCTTTCACGTTCACTTGATCCAGTTCAATTTGCAGGTCGGCGGCAATCAGCGCGCGCATCGACTCGATATGGGGGGCCATCTTCGGCGCCTGGGCCACGATGGTGTTGTCGACGTTGCCGACCTTCCAGCCTTTGGCATGGATCAGGCCAACCACATGGCGCAGCAGTACACGGCTGTCCGCGCCCTTGAAGGTCGGGTCGGTGTCCGGAAAGTGCTTGCCGATATCGCCCAACGCCGCCGCGCCAAGCAAGGCATCGCTCAAGGCATGCAATACAACGTCGCCGTCGGAATGAGCCAGCAACCCATGGTGGTGTGCAATGCGCACGCCGCCCAGGGTGATGAAATCGCCTTCAGCGAAACGGTGCACATCGTAGCCGTGGCCAATACGCATAAAAAAACGCCCCGATTTAATTCAGGGCGTGATTCTACCTACTTTTGCCTCACATTAACCGAGCAAAGCACGGCCATGGTGTCGCAAATGGTCTTCGATGAAGCTGGCGATAAAGAAGTAGCTGTGGTCGTAGCCGGGTTGCAGGCGCAGTTCCAGCGGATGGTTGGCCGCCTTGGCCGCTTGCTGCAGGGCTTCAGGCTTGAGTTGCACAGCGAGGAAATCGTCGCGATCGCCCTGGTCCACCAGCAGCGGCAGCTTTTCCGAAGCTTCGCTGATCAGCACGCAGGCGTCCCATTCGCGCCATTTCGAGCGCTCTTCCCCCAAATAACGCGAGAAGGCCTTCTGGCCCCACGGGCAATCCATAGGATTGTTGATCGGCGAAAACGCCGACACCGACAGGTATCGCCCAGGATTGCGCAAGGCACACACCAGCGCCCCGTGGCCGCCCATGGAGTGGCCGCTGATGCCGCGTTTGTCCGAAGCCGGGAAATGCGCTTCAACCAATGCCGGCAATTCCTGCACCACGTAGTCATGCATCCGATAGTGCTTGGCCCAAGGTTCTTGCGTGGCATTCAGGTAGAAGCCGGCGCCCAGGCCAAAATCCCAGGCGTTATCCGGATCGCCGGGTACACCCGGCCCACGCGGGCTGGTGTCCGGCGCGACGATGATCAAGCCCAGCTCGGCAGCCATGCGCTGGGCGCCAGCCTTCTGCATGAAGTTCTCGTCGGTGCAGGTCAGGCCGGACAGCCAGTACAGCACCGGCAACTTGCCGCCCTCTTCCGCTTGCGGCGGCAGGTAGACGGCGAAGGTCATGTCGCAACCGAGCACATCGGAATGATGCTTGTAGCGTTTATGCCAGCCGCCGAAGCTTTTCTGGCACGACAGGTTTTCCAGACTCATGGTCGACCTCAGAAGTGGATGACGGTACGAATGCTCTTGCCTTCATGCATCAGGTCAAACGCTTTGTTGATGTCTTCCAGGCCCATGGTGTGGGTGATGAAGGTATCCAGCGGGATTTCGCCGGTCTGGGCCATTTCCACGTAGCTTGGCAATTCGCTGCGGCCGCGCACACCGCCGAAAGCCGAACCGCGCCAGACGCGACCGGTCACCAACTGGAACGGACGGGTGGCGATTTCCTGGCCGGCACCGGCAACGCCGATGATCACCGACTCGCCCCAACCTTTGTGGCAGCACTCAAGGGCGGCGCGCATCAGTTGCACGTTGCCGATGCATTCGAAGGAGAAGTCCACGCCGCCATCGGTGAGGTCGACGATCACGTCCTGGATCGGGCGATCGTAATCTTTCGGATTGATACAGTCGGTGGCGCCCAGTTGCTTGGCGATTTCGAACTTGGCCGGATTGATATCGATGGCAATGATACGCCCGGCCTTGGCCTTGACCGCACCGATCACCGCCGACAGGCCGATACCGCCTAGGCCGAAAATGGCCACGGTGTCGCCCGGCTTGACCTTGGCAGTATTGATCACCGCGCCGATGCCGGTGGTGACGCCACAGCCCAGCAGGCAGACTTTTTCCAGCGGGGCTTCTTTAGGAATCTTGGCTACGGAAATTTCCGGCAGCACGGTGTACTCGGAGAACGTCGAGGTGCCCATGTAGTGGAAAATCGGCTGGCCTTTGTAGGAAAAGCGCGTGGTGCCGTCCGGCATCAGGCCTTTGCCCTGGGTGGAACGGATGGCCTGGCACAGGTTGGTCTTGCCCGAGAGGCAGAATTTGCACTTGCCGCACTCCGGGGTGTAGAGCGGGATTACATGGTCACCCACTGCTACCGATGTAACACCTTCGCCGATCGCTTCGACCACGGCGCCACCTTCGTGACCGAGGATCGATGGGAAGATGCCTTCGGGGTCCGCGCCCGACAGGGTGTAGGCGTCGGTATGGCATACACCGGAGGCGACCACGCGCAACAGCACTTCGCCGGCCTTGGGCATGGCGACATCCACTTCAACGATTTCAAGAGGCTTCTTGGCTTCGAAGGCTACGGCGGCGCGGGACTTGATCATCCGGGTTTCTCCATGGAGTTAAAAACTGAGGCGCAGAGTGTAAAACATGGCTGGCTGATTAATAATCCAGCCAAAAGCAAAACTTTATTGCTGTACAGGGATAATCGACATGCAGGAAAACCGCTGGGAAGGCATCGACGAGTTTGTCGCGGTCGCCGAATGCAGTCAGTTCACGGCAGCGGCGGAACGCCTGGGCGTGTCGTCGTCCCACATCAGCCGCCAAGTGGCGCGCCTGGAAGAACGCCTGCAAACGCGACTGCTGTACCGCAGTACACGCAAGGTAACCCTGACCGAAGCGGGCCAGACGTTCCTGCAACATTGCCAACGCCTGCAGGACGGTCGCGAAGAAGCCTTGCGCGCGGTGGGCGACCTCACCAGTGAACCCAAGGGCATGTTGCGCATGACCTGCGCGGTGGCGTACGGCGAGCGCTTTATCGTGCCGCTGGTCACCCGCTTCATGGCGCTCTATCCGCAGTTGCGCGTGGATATTGAGCTGAGCAACCGCCAGTTGGACCTGGTGCACGAAGGCCTCGACCTGGCGATCCGCCTGGGGCGATTGCAGGATTCGCGCATGGTCGCCAGCCGACTGGCACCGAGGCGCATGTACTTGTGCGCGTCGCCGTCCTACTTGGCGCGGTATGGTCGGCCGCATAGCTTGTCGGAGTTGAGTCGGCACAACTGCTTGATCGGCAGCTCTGACATCTGGCAGTTGGCTCAGGACGGGCGGGAATTTTCTCAGCGGGTGCAGGGAAACTGGCGCTGCAACAGTGGGCAAGCGGTGCTGGACGCAGCGTTGCAAGGTGTGGGGTTGTGCCAGTTGCCGGACTATTACGTGCTGGAGCACCTGCACAGTGGCGCGTTGGTGTCGTTGCTGGAGGCGCATCAGCCACCGAACACGGCGGTGTGGGCGCTGTATCCGCAGCAGCGGCATTTGTCGCCGAAGGTGAGGAAGTTGGTGGACTTTTTGAAGGAGGGGTTGGCCGAGCGGCCAGAGTACAACGCACTGTAGGAGCGAGCTTGCTCGCGAAAAACCTGAGAGCGCCGCGTTAACCCAGACGAACCGCGTTATCGTTGAAGTTTTTCGCGAGCAAGCTCGCTCCTACAGAGATCGATTCGCCCACCGCAAGCGCAACCACTCCAGATCTTCCGGCCGGGTCACCTTGATATTGTCCGAGCGCCCTTCGATCAGGCGCGGCGCCTGGCCGGACCATTCCATGGCCGAGGCTTCGTCAGTGATGACGGCATCCGCCACCAGGCTGTCGGCCAACGCGCGATGCAAGGCTCCGAGGCGGAACATCTGCGGCGTGTAGGCCTGCCAGATCAGGCTGCGGTCGACGGTCTCGACCACACGGCCCTGCTTGTCGACACGCTTGAGGGTGTCGCGGGCCGGTACGGCCAGCAGGCCGCCGACCGGATCATCTGCCAGTTCAAGCAGCAGTTTGTCGAGATCATCACGGCTCAGATTGGGCCGTGCCGCATCGTGCACCAATACCCAGTCATCATCGCTCGCACCCAAGGCATTCAGGTGCAACAGCGCGTTAAGTACCGAGCCCGAACGCTCCGAGCCGCCGTCCGCACATTGAATGCGCGGGTCGGCAGCACACGCCAGCGTGGGCCAATAAGGATCATCAGAAGCAAGACTGACCACCAAGCCCTTGAGCGTTGGATGGTCGAGAAAACAGCCAAGGCTGTGTTCGAGAATAGTGCGCCCGCCCAGTTGCAAGTATTGCTTGGGACGGTCCGCGGCCATACGGGCACCGACGCCCGCGGCAGGAATCACGGCCCAGAAGGCCGGTAAACGGTGGTTCATTGGGCCAACTGGTAGAGGGTTTCGCCCTCCTTGACCATGCCCAGTTCATGACGAGCCCGCTCTTCCACGGTCTCCGTACCTTTTTTCAGCTCAAGCACTTCGGCATCGAGGACGCGGTTACGCTCCAGCAGGATCTCGTTTTCGGCGTGCTGTGCAGCAATTTGCTCGGTCAGGTCTTTTACCTGCGCAAAGCTGCCATTACCCACCCATAGGCGGTACTGCAGGCCAGCCAGCAACAAGAGCAAGACGAGGAACAACCAATTGGGACTGCGCATCGAATATCGGGTATCCAGTGAAAAAAGACAGCCATGCAAAACTTTTGAAGCAACTGATAGCACGAAGCCTGGAAGAACCAGGCTCGTGCTTGATAGCCATCAGATTAGCGTCGAAATCCACACTGTCGTGAGTTTTCCGACGCAATCCGCTGACTTTTTACCATGCCTTACCAACAAGTGCGATCAGCCGCGAAACTCGCCGCGACCGTTGTACTTGGCCTTGCCCGCCAGTTGCTCTTCGATACGCAGCAATTGGTTGTACTTGGAAACGCGGTCGGAACGGCACAGGGAACCGGTCTTGATCTGGCCCGCCGAGGTGCCCACGGCCAGGTCGGCAATGGTCGAGTCTTCGGTTTCGCCGGAGCGGTGGGAGATCACGGCGGTGTAGCCCGCAGCCTTGGCCATCTGGATGGCTTCCAGGGTTTCGGTCAGGGTGCCGATCTGGTTGAACTTGATCAGGATCGAGTTGGCGATCTTTTTATCGATGCCTTCTTTCAGGATCTTGGTGTTGGTCACGAACAAGTCGTCGCCCACCAGCTGGATTTTCTCGCCGATCTTGTCGGTGAGGATTTTCCAACCGTCCCAGTCGGACTCGTCCAGGCCGTCTTCGATCGAGATGATCGGGTAGCGCTGGGTCAGGCCTTTCAGGTAGTCAGCGAAACCTTCGGAGTTGAACACCTGGCCTTCGCCGGACAGGTTGTACTTACCGTCCTCAAAGAACTCGCTGGCCGCACAGTCCAAGGCCAGGGTCACGTCGGTGCCGAGCTTGTAGCCAGCGTTGGCCACGGCTTCGGAGATCACTTTCAGTGCATCTTCGTTGGACGCCAGGTTCGGTGCAAAACCACCTTCGTCACCTACGGCAGTGCTCAGGCCACGGGCCTTCAGCACAGCTTTGAGGTGATGGAAAATCTCGGTGCCCATGCGCAGACCTTCGGAGAAGGACTTGGCGCCAACCGGCTGCACCATGAATTCCTGAATGTCGACGTTGTTATCGGCGTGCTCGCCACCGTTGATGATGTTCATCATCGGCACCGGCATGGAGTAAACACCCGGCGTGCCGTTCAGGTTGGCAATGTGCGCGTACAGCGGCAGGTCCTGATCCTGGGCAGCAGCCTTGGCCGCAGCCAGGGACACGGCGAGGATGGCGTTGGCGCCCAGGCTGCCTTTGTTTTCGGTGCCGTCGAGCTTGATCATCGCGTGGTCCAGGGCTTTCTGGTCCAGCGGGTCCTTGCCCAACAACAGGTCACGGATCGGGCCGTTGATGTTGGCTACAGCCTTGAGTACACCCTTGCCCAGGTAACGGCTCTTGTCGCCATCACGCAGTTCCAGCGCTTCGCGCGAACCGGTAGAAGCACCGGACGGCGCGCAGGCGCTGCCGATGATGCCGTTATCGAGAAGCACGTCGGCTTCGACGGTGGGGTTGCCACGGGAGTCGAGAACTTCACGACCTTTGATGTCGACGATTTTTGCCATTGTTGTAAACACTCCAAAGTTGACGAAAACGACGCAGCTGAAGGAAATCTTTTGACCGACCGCAAGGGTGGAACAACGAGGCAGGCTTGCAGACGACAAGGCTCAGGCCCGCAGGCCTGAGCGTAAAGCGTGGGAAATTCTACCGGAGAAACGAAGCTTACGCGGTCTCTACCGTCGGAAAACTCTTGACCAGTTCGTCCAACTGCTTGAGCTGGGCCAGGAATGGCTCCAGCTTGTCCAGACGCAGGGCGCATGGGCCGTCGCACTTGGCGTTATCCGGGTCCGGGTGGGCTTCCAGGAACAGGCCCGCCAGGGACTGGCTGATGCCAGCCTTGGCCAGGTCCAGCACCTGGGCACGGCGCCCGCCCGCGGAATCGGCGCGACCACCGGGCATTTGCAGCGCGTGGGTCACGTCGAAGAACACCGGGTACTCGAACTGTTTCATGATGCCGAAACCGAGCATGTCCACCACGAGGTTGTTGTAGCCGAAGCTAGAACCGCGTTCGCAGAGGATCAACTGGTCGTTACCCGCTTCCACGCACTTGTTCAGGATGTGTTTCATCTCCTGGGGCGCGAGGAACTGGGCTTTCTTGATATTGATCACAGCGCCAGTCTTGGCCATCGCGACGACCAGATCGGTCTGGCGCGACAGGAAGGCCGGCAACTGGATGATGTCGCACACCTCGGCGACCACGGCAGCCTGTTCAGGCTCGTGGACGTCGGTGATGATCGGCACGCCAAAGGCTTGCTTGATGTCCTGGAAGATCCGCATGCCTTCTTCAAGGCCCGGGCCGCGATAGGAGGTCACGGACGAACGGTTGGCCTTGTCGAAGCTGGCCTTGAACACGTAAGGGATACCAAGCTTCTCGGTAACCTTGACGTACTCTTCACAGACCTGCATCGCCATGTCGCGGCTTTCCAGCACGTTCATGCCGCCGAACAGCACCATGGGCTTGTCGTTGGCAATCTCGATGTCGCCGACACGAATGATCTTCTGGGCCATCAGGGTTACGCCTTCTTCTGATGTTGCGTCAGTGCAGCTTTGACGAAGCCGCTGAACAACGGGTGACCGTCGCGCGGCGTCGAGGTGAACTCAGGGTGGAACTGGCAAGCGACGAACCATGGATGATCCGGTGCTTCAACCACTTCAACCAGCGCGCCATCACCGGAGCGGCCGGAGATTTTCAGGCCGGCTTCTTTGATCTGCGGCAGCAGGTTGTTGTTCACTTCGTAGCGGTGACGGTGACGCTCGACGATCACGTCCTTGCCGTAGCAATCGTGAACCAGCGAGCCCGGCTCCAGCAGGCAGTCTTGCGCGCCAAGGCGCATGGTGCCGCCCAGGTCGGAGGCTTCGGTACGAGTCTCGACCGCGCCGGTGGCATCTTCCCACTCGGTGATCAGGCCCACGACCGGGTGGCCGCTCTTGCTGTCGAACTCGGTGGAGTTGGCGTCTTTCCAGCCCAGCACGTTACGGGCGAACTCGATGACGGCCACTTGCATGCCCAGGCAGATACCCAGGTACGGAACCTTGTTCTCGCGAGCATATTGAACAGCGGTGATCTTGCCTTCCACGCCACGCAGGCCGAAACCGCCGGGAACGAGGATCGCGTCCACACCTTCGAGCAAGGCAGTGCCTTGGTTCTCGATGTCTTCGGAGTCGATGTAGCGCAGGTTGACCTTGGTACGGTTGCTGATACCGGCATGGCTCATCGCTTCGATCAGCGACTTGTACGCGTCCAGCAGTTCCATGTACTTGCCGACCATGGCGATGGTGACTTCGTGCTCAGGGTTGAGCTTGGCGTCGACCACGGCTTCCCACTCGGACAGGTCCGCGCCGTTGCATTGCAGGCCGAAACGCTCGACCACAAAATCGTCCAGGCCTTGCGAGTGCAGGATGCCCGGGATCTTGTAGATGGTGTCAGCGTCTTCCAGCGCGATCACCGCACGTTCTTCAACGTTGGTGAATTGCGCGATCTTGCGACGCGAGGAAATGTCGATCGGGTGATCGGAGCGGCACACCAGCACGTCCGGCTGCAGGCCGATGGAACGCAGTTCCTTGACCGAGTGCTGGGTTGGCTTGGTTTTGGTTTCGCCGGCGGTGGCGATGTACGGCACCAGGGTCAGGTGCATCAGCATCGCGCGCTTGGCGCCGACTTCGAAACGCAGCTGGCGGATGGCTTCGAGGAACGGTTGCGACTCGATGTCACCTACGGTGCCACCGATCTCGACCATGGCCACGTCGGCATCGCCTGCACCCTTGATGATGCGGCGCTTGATTTCGTCGGTGATGTGCGGGATCACCTGGATGGTTGCACCCAGGTAGTCACCACGACGCTCCTTGCGCAGCACGTGCTCGTAGACACGGCCGGTGGTGAAGTTGTTGTTCTGGGTCATGGTCGTGCGGATGAACCGCTCATAGTGGCCCAGGTCCAGATCGGTCTCGGCGCCGTCGTGGGTGACGAACACTTCACCGTGCTGGAACGGGCTCATGGTGCCCGGGTCAACGTTGATGTACGGGTCCAGCTTGAGCATGGTGACCTTAAGTCCCCGCGCCTCCAGGATGGCCGCCAATGAAGCCGATGCGATGCCTTTCCCCAATGAAGAAACAACACCGCCCGTGACGAATATGTAGCGCGTCATGAAAAACCCTAGAAGTCTGCGTTAAAGCGGTCCGAGCCGCCGGGGAAAGCGAAGGAAGGCCGAAGCCCCCGATCACCTGCATTAATCACAGTGCACCTTTCAAAAAAACCGCCGCGTGGTGACAGACCAGCAATGAAACACCGGTACGTTGATCGCTACACATTTTTTGGAATCGCCCAGCAAAGACTGCTTGGTAATCGGCAACTGCTGCAATTCAGGAGAATCCACAGAAGTTGTATCAAGAAGGGAGCGTAGTCTACCGGAAAGGCTCTATCAGCTCAAACCTTGATCGCAGGTCTGTGGCATCCAATGTAATTGCCAGTCATCACTCGGTGCCGGCCAGAGTCCCGCAAGGCTGGGCGCACCCAGCAATTGCTCGCCCTGGTACAGCAGCGGCAATCTGCCACGGACGCAGCCCGGCAGGCCACTTTCGTTAAGCAGGCGCTTCAAGTCGCGCCGACCGCGGCCTGGCACTGCGAGGATTTCGCCGCCCTGACGGTAGCGGATCGTCAATGGACCTCCAGGCACCCTGCCCGTCAGTTTCACCTGACCATTGCCGGGTAACTCTAGTGGGTTTTGCGGATCAGGCCAGCTCACCGACGCGTCGGAAAATTCCGACCAAGTGGAGGGCAGCCACCAGATACGCTCACCGCTGCGGTGCAGATCACCGCCCGCCAGGCGCCACAGGGGCTGTGCATCGCCCTTGGCATCCCGTAGAGCATGCCAACTGGCCCAGTGGTCGCTGTCGGGTAAACGGGTCAGAGGGGTTAGCCAGTGACGTAGGGCGTTGCGTTGGCGGGCACAGGAAAGCTCGCGCAAAGGAGCAAGGGCCAAGGACGGCAAATGCAGCCAGGGAAACGGCGAAGATTGATTGGCGGCTCGCAGGTCCATCTGCGCCAGTTCATCCAGCAGGGCCTGAGCCTCACTCAAGTGCTCGGCGGCCCGAGCGAGGCTTGAGCTAGCCTGGGGCCAGCGCTCCGCCAGTACTGGAAGCACGCGGTGGCGCAAGTAATTACGGGAGAACCGCGAGTCCTCGTTCGAAGGATCTTCAATCCATGTGAGCTGATGCGCCTCGGCATAGGCTTCCAGCTCTGCACGCGAGACATCCAACAAGGGCCGTACAAGATAGCCAGCCGCCAGCGGGCGCTGCATTGGCATTGCCGCCAGCCCGCGCACACCCGCCCCACGCAGCAGGCGGAACAACAAGGTTTCTGCCTGATCGTCGCGATGCTGGCCCGTCAGTAGCACCTCCTCTGCTCCGGTTACCTTGGTAAACACCTGGTAACGCGCGTCACGGGCGGCGCGCTCAAGGCTGGCGCCGTGCTGGACCTGCACGCGCATGACGCGCAGGGGCACACCCAGGCTGTCGCAAATCGATTGGCAATGCTCGGGCCAGGCGTCGGCGGCAGCTTGCAAGCCATGATGAACATGGACAGCACTGAGGGGCGGTAGGGTGTCGGTTTTGGCCAGGTTGGCCAGGTTGGCCAGGAGATGCAGCAGGACGGTGGAATCAAGTCCACCCGAGAATGCGATGTGCCAGGCCGGGGCATCGCGCCAGGGAGCCAGGGCATGCAGCAGCTTGGCAGGCAGATTCGGGTTGAAAGGTTTCATTGCACCGTACCGTCCGAGCTGAACCACAAACTGTAGGAGCCGGCTTGCCGGCGATGGCAGCCTCAGGCCTTGCGATGCCCTTGCTGGCCTCATCGCCGGCAAGCCGGCTCCTACAGGGTGTTGCGTCGTGCTTAGAGGCCGTAGCTCATCAAACGCTCATAACGACGGGCCAGCAGCGCTTCGTTATCCAGCTTCTTGAGCATCGCCAGTTGCGAACCCAGTTCAGCGCGGATCGTCGCGGCAGCAGCAGCCGGGTCGCGGTGGGCGCCGCCCAGCGGCTCGGCGATGACTTTGTCCACGATACCCAGGCCTTTGAGGCGATCGGCGGTAATGCCCATGGCTTCGGCAGCGTCCGGCGCTTTTTCGGCGGTTTTCCACAGGATCGAGGCGCAACCTTCGGGCGAAATCACCGCGTAGGTCGAGTATTGCAGCATGTTCAGTTGGTCGCAGACGCCGATGGCCAATGCGCCGCCGGACCCCCCTTCACCAATCACGGTGGCGATGATCGGGGTTTTCAGGCGGGCCATGACGCGCAGGTTCCAGGCGATCGCTTCGCTCTGGTTGCGCTCTTCAGCGTCGATACCTGGGTAGGCGCCCGGCGTGTCGATGAAGGTCAGGATCGGCATCTTGAAGCGTTCGGCCATTTCCATCAGGCGGCACGCCTTGCGGTAGCCCTCTGGACGCGGCATGCCGAAGTTGCGACGGACTTTCTCGCGCACTTCACGGCCTTTCTGGTGACCGATCACCATCACCGGCTGGTCGTCCAGGCGAGCGATACCGCCCACGATGGCCGCGTCGTCGGAGAAGTGGCGGTCGCCATGCAACTCGTCGAACTCAGTGAAAATGTGCTGAATGTAGTCCAGGGTGTACGGACGGCGCGGGTGGCGGGCCAGGCGCGCGATCTGCCAACTGGTCAGCTTGCCGAAGATGTCTTCGGTGAGCGTGCTGCTCTTGTCTTGCAGGCGAGCGATCTCATCGCCGATATTCAGCGAATTGTCATTGCCGACCAGGCGCAGTTCTTCAATCTTGGCTTGCAGGTCAGCGATCGGCTGTTCGAAATCAAGAAAATTCGGGTTCATAAGCGTCCGTCTTGGGTCGACGGCCAGGGAGTGCCTGGCCAGCCGGTTGTCTATTCGCGCCCTACCTTAAGGGAGAGGCGCGTTTAGGTCGAGATTAAATGTTCAGTCGAGATCAGGTGCCCTGACCGTCAACGGTATTGGAGGAAGACGTTGTCTCGCCCGAACTGGTCACGCAAAGCTTGAATCAAGCCATCAGCCGGATCAATTCGCCAAGTCTCGCCAAACTGCAACATGGCCTTGGCGTCGCTGCCGGTGTACTCCATGGTCACCGGGCACGCGCCACGGTGGCGCTTGAGCAAATCACCCAACCAGCGTAGCTGATCGCCCTTGAGTGCTTCGGTTTTCACCTTCAAGCGCAGGCTTTCGGCCAGATTGGTGCGCGCATCCTCCATGCTCATCACCCGTTTGATCCGCAGGCGCAGGCCACCGGAGAAGTCATCGTTGCTGACCTCCCCTTCCACCACCACCATCGCATCGGTCTGCAACAGCGACTGCGCAGAATGGAATGCGTCGGCAAACAGCGAGGCCTCAATGCGGCCCGAGCGGTCGTCGAGGGTGATGAACCCCATCTTGTCGCCCTTTTTATTCTTCATCACCCGCAGGGCGATGATCATGCCGGCGACGGTCTGGGTATCCCGCGCAGGCTTCAGGTCGATGATGCGCTGACGGGCGAAACGGCGGATCTCGCCCTCGTATTCATCAATCGGGTGACCGGTGAGGTACAGGCCCAAGGTGTCTTTCTCACCCTTGAGGCGCTCCTTGAGGGTCAGCTCCTTGGCCTTGCGGTGGTTACCGTAGACGTCCGCGTCCTCTTCGACGAACAACCCGCCAAACAGGTCGGCGTGGCCGCTGTCATGGGTGCGGGCGGTCTGTTCGGCGGCCTTGATCGCTTCTTCCATCGCGGTGAGCAGCACCGCACGATTGCGATCAATATTTGCCTGGTAAGCCTTCGGCTCATCATGGAAATACGGGCCAAGACGGTCAAGTGCGCCGCTGCGGATCAGGCCGTCGAGGGTGCGCTTGTTAATGCGTTTGAGGTCGACCCGCGCGCAGAAGTCGAACAGGTCGGCGAACGGCCCACTCTGACGCGCTTCGACGATAGCTTCCACCGGGCTTTCGCCCACGCCTTTGATCGCGCCCAGGCCATAAATAATGCGGCCTTCGTCGTTCACTGTGAACTTGAACTCAGAGGCGTTCACGTCCGGCGCGTCAAGGCGCAGCTTCATGGTGCGCACTTCCTCGATCAAGGTCACGACCTTGTCGGTGTTGTGCATATCCGCCGAGAGTACCGCGGCCATGAACGGCGCCGGGTAGTGGGCTTTCAGCCAGGCAGTCTGGTACGACACCAGGCCGTAGGCGGCCGAGTGGGATTTGTTGAAGCCATAACCGGCGAACTTTTCCACCAGGTCGAAGATGTTACCCGCCAGGTCCGCGTCGATATTGTTGGTGGCGCAACCTTCGATGAAACCGCCGCGCTGCTTGGCCATTTCCTCGGGCTTTTTCTTACCCATGGCGCGACGCAGCATGTCCGCGCCACCCAGGGTGTAACCGGCCATCACCTGGGCGATCTGCATCACCTGTTCTTGATACAGGATGATGCCGTAGGTCGGAGCCAGCACCGGCTTGAGGCCTTCGTACTGGTAGTCCGAGTGCGGATACGCCAGTTCGGCGCGACCGTGCTTACGGTTGATGAAGTCGTCCACCATGCCCGATTGCAGCGGGCCCGGACGGAACAGGGCCACCAGTGCGATCAAGTCTTCCAGGCAGTCGGGTTTGAGCTTTTTGATCAGCTCTTTCATACCCCGCGACTCAAGCTGGAACACCGCCGTGGTTTCGGCTTTTTGCAGCAAGGTGTAAGTCGGTTTGTCGTCCAGCGGAATAAACGCGATATCCAGCGGTTCTTCGTTGACCTTGGCGCGGTCGCGGTTGATGGTCTTGAGCGCCCAGTCGATGATCGTCAGGGTCCGCAGCCCGAGGAAGTCGAACTTCACCAGGCCGGCCGCCTCCACGTCGTCCTTGTCGAACTGGGTTACCAGGCCGTCGCCTTCTTCGTCACAGTAGATCGGCGAAAAGTCGGTGAGCTTCGTCGGGGCAATCACCACACCACCGGCGTGCTTACCGACGTTACGCACCACGCCTTCAAGCTTGCGCGCCATGTCCCAGATTTCGGCGGCTTCTTCATCGATCTTGATGAAGTCGCGCAGGATTTCTTCCTGCTCGTAGGCTTTTTCCAGGGTCATGCCGACTTCGAACGGGATCATCTTCGACAAGCGGTCCGCCAGGCCGTAGGACTTGCCCTGCACCCGCGCCACGTCACGGATTACAGCTTTCGCCGCCATGGAACCGAAGGTGATGATCTGGCTCACCGCGTTGCGGCCATATTTCTCGGCCACGTATTCGATCACGCGGTCACGGCCGTCCATGCAGAAGTCAACGTCGAAGTCGGGCATGGAAACCCGTTCCGGGTTCAGGAACCGTTCAAACAGCAGGTCATATTCCAGCGGATCGAGGTCGGTAATCTTCTGCACATAGGCCACCAGCGAGCCGGCACCCGACCCCCGGCCTGGACCTACCGGCACGCCGTTGCTTTTGGCCCACTGGATAAAGTCCATTACGATCAGGAAGTAACCGGGGAACCCCATCTGGATGATGATATCCAGCTCGAAATTCAGCCGATCGACGTAGACCTGGCGCTTGGCATCGTAATCTTCGGTGGTGTCCTTGGGCAGCAGGACAGTCAACCGCTCTTCGAGGCCGTCGAAAGACACCTTGCGGAAGTACTCGTCGATGGTCATGCCATCGGGAATCGGAAAGTTGGGCAGGAAGTGCTTGCCCAGCTTCACTTCAATGTTGCAGCGCTTGGCGATTTCGACAGAGTTTTCCAGGGCCTCGGGCAGGTCGCTGAACAGCTCGGCCATTTCGTCGGCGCTTTTAAGGTACTGCTCTTCGCTGTAGTTCTTCGAGCGGCGCGGGTCATCCAGGGCCCGGCCTTCGCCGATGCACACGCGGGTTTCGTGGGCCTCGAAATCTTCCTTCTTGATGAAGCGCACATCGTTGGTTGCGACCAGCGGCGCGCCCAGCTTATCGGCCAAGGCCACGGCGGCGTGCAGGTGTTCTTCGTCGTTGGGGCGATTGGTGCGCTGGACTTCCAGGTAGAAACGATCGGGGAAGACCTGCATCCACTCCTTGGCGAGTACTTCGGCTTCTTGAGGATTGCCACCCAGCAGCGCGATACCGATCTCGCCCTCTTTGGCGGCCGACAGCATGATCAGGCCTTCGCTCGCCTCGGCGACCCATTCGCGCTCGATGATGATCGAGCCATTGCGCTGGCCGTCGATGAAACCACGAGAAATCAGTTCAGTGAGGTTGCGGTAACCCACGCCGTTCATCGCCAACAGGCTGATGCGGCTAAGTGCATTATCCGGATCTTTGTTGGACAGCCACAGGTCGGCGCCGCAGATCGGCTTGATGCCGGCGCCCATGGCGTTCTTGTAGAACTTGACCAGGGAACACATGTTGTTCTGATCGGTCACCGCGACCGCAGGCATGTTCATGCCCACCAGGGTTTTGACCAGCGGTTTGATCCGTACCAGGCCGTCGACCAGGGAGTATTCAGTGTGCAGGCGTAGGTGAACGAATGAAGCCGGCATAGTGATCTCTTATACGTGGAAAACAACAAGGCCCGGATTGTACCGGGCCTTGAGCAAAACATCAGCCTTGCGACTAGACCTCGTTGAGGCTCTCGCGCAGCTCATAGGCCTGGCGAACCGGGGCGAACGAGCGGCGATGGATCGGCGTAGGCCCCAGGCGAGCCAAGGCTTCCAGATGAACGGGCGTCGGATAGCCCTTATGCCCGCCAATGCCGTAGCCGGGGTAGATCAATTCGAACGCGGCCATTTCACGATCACGGCTGACTTTGGCCAGGATCGAGGCGGCTGCGATGGCAGGCACCTTGCTATCACCCTTCACCACTGCCTCAGAAGGCATGGCCAGCTTGGGGCAACGGTTACCGTCGATCATCGCCATTTTTGGCGTGATGTGCAGGCCTTCAACCGCACGCTGCATCGCGAGCATGGTGGCGTGAAGAATATTCAGCTCGTCGATTTCTTCGACTTCGGCCCGGGCGATGTGCCAGCTCAGGGCTTTTTCGATGATCTCGTCGTAAAGCTTTTCACGGCGCGCCTCGGTGAGTTTCTTCGAGTCATTGAGGCCGAGGATCGGGCGGTTCGGATCGAGAATCACCGCCGCCGTGACCACGGCACCACACAAAGGCCCACGCCCGACTTCGTCGACACCGGCGACCAGTTCGTGGGCGTCGGCAACCAGGCTGAAATCCAGGCCCATTTGCGTCGTCATAAGGCTTCCTGTTTCTGGCCGATCAAGGTCAACACGGCGTCGGCCGCCTGGTTCGAGGCATCACGGCGCAGTATGCGGTGAATGTCGTCGAAACCGCGGGTCTGTTCTTCGCCGCCATCGATCAAGGGTAGTAGGGTTTGCGCAAGGGCCTCAGGCGTTGCATCGTCCTGCAACAACTCCGGCACCAACAGGCGTTGGGCCAGCAGATTGGGCAGGGAGATGTAAGGGCTTTTGACCATGCGCTTGAGGATCCAGAAGGTCAGCGGCGCCAGGCGGTAGGCCACCACCATTGGGCGCTTGTACAGCAAAGCTTCCAGGGTAGCCGTGCCCGAAGCGATCAGCACCGCATCACAGGCCGCCAGGGCGAGGTGCGACTGGCCGTCGAGCAAGGTCAACGGCAGGTTGCGACCTTCCAGCAGCGTTTCGATCTGTGCGCGACGCTGCGGGCTCGCGCAAGGCAGCACGAAACGTATCCCTGATTTCAACGCTTGCAGACGCTCGGCGGCATCGAAGAATACAGAGGCCAGGCGGCCAACTTCGCCACCACGACTGCCCGGCATCAGCGCGACCAACGGGCCGTCGGGCAAGCCCAGTTCGGCACGCGCGGCGGCGCGGTCAGCCTGCAACGGAATCGTGTCGGCCAGGGTATGCCCGACAAACCGTACCGGCACGCCCTTCTCTTCGTAGAACCTGGCCTCGAACGGCAGCAGTGTCAGCATCAGATCGCAGCCTTCGCGGATCTTCAGCACGCGCTTCTGCCGCCACGCCCACACGGACGGGCTGACGTAATGCACGGTCTTGATCCCGGCCTGACGCAACTTGAGTTCGATATTGAGGGTGAAGTCTGGCGCGTCGATGCCGATGAACACGTCGGGCTTTTCTTCGATCAGGGTCTGAATCAGCAGCTTGCGACGGGCCAGCAGCTCGCGCAGGCGACCCAGCACCTCGACCAACCCCATGACCGACAGGCGCTCCATGGGAAAGTAGGACGTGAGCCCTTCAGCCTGCATCAGCGGACCGCCGACACCGATGAATTCAACCGCCGGATGCTGGGCCTTGAGTGCCCGCATAAGACCTGCGCCCAGAATGTCGCCGGAAGCTTCCCCGGCTACCAGCGCGATACGCAGATTAGCCATGATTAGCGGGTGATGCCGCGAGTCGACGCCTGGATCGAGTCACGGAACACCGCGACTTCCGGGAACAACGCTGCCGGCTCGGCCAATTGGGTCAATGCCTGGTCAACCGTGAGCCCTTGGCGGTAAACCACCTTGTAGGCACGGCGCAGGGCATGGATGGCGTCTTCGCTGAACCCACGACGGCGCATGCCTTCGAAGTTCATGCTGCGCGCTTCGGCCGGGTTGCCGAATACCGTCACAAATGCTGGAACATCCTTGCCAATGGCGGTGCCCATGCCGGAAAAGCTGTGGGCGCCGATATGGCAGTACTGATGCACCAGGGTGAAGCCGGACAGGATCGCCCAATCATCAACATGCACATGTCCGGCCAATGCAGTGTTGTTGACCAGGATGCAGTGGTTGCCGATGACACTGTCGTGGCCGATGTGCGCGTAGGCCATCACCAGGTTGTGATCACCCAGGGTGGTCTCGGCACGATCCTGCACGGTGCCACGGTGAATGGTCACGCCTTCTCGAATGATGTTGTGATCACCGATTACCAGACGAGTCTCTTCACCCTTGTACTTCATGTCCGGGGTGTCTTCACCTACCGAGGAGAACTGGTAGATGCGATTGTGTTTGCCAATGCGGGTCGGACCTTTGAGGATCACGTGCGGCCCGATGACAGTCCCCTCGCCGATTTCCACACCTGCGCCGATGATCGACCAGGGGCCGACCTCAACGTCGGCGGCCAGAACGGCCGACGGATCGATGATTGCGCGAGGGTCAATCAAACTCATAGTTTGCGTTCCGCACAGATGATCTCGGCGGAGCACACCGGCTTGCCGTCCACCGAGGCCTGGCATTCGAACTTCCAGATCTGGCGCTTGCAGCTGATGAACTTGGCTTCCAGGATCAACTGGTCACCCGGGGTCACCGGGTTGCGGAAACGCAACTTGTCGGAGCCCACGAAATAGTAAAGCGTGCCGTCGGCAGGCTTGAGGTCGAGCATTTTGAAACCAAGGATACCGGCAGCCTGGGCCATCGCTTCGATGATCAACACGCCCGGCATAATGGGGTGCGCAGGAAAGTGACCATTGAAGAATGGTTCGTTGATGCTGACATTCTTGTAGGCACGAATGCGCTTTTCCTCGATGTTGAGGTCCACTACGCGGTCCACCAGCAGGAACGGGTAACGGTGAGGCAGGTATTCGCGAATCTCGTTGATGTCCATCATTTCGGGGGGAAGCCTGTAATAAAGATTGGGGGCGGGCGAACTAAAAGCACGCCCCGCTAGCAAATCAAGGAGGCAGTCTAGCGGCTGTGCACACTTGATATGGAAATGGTATCAGCCTTCTGATGAAGCATTACCGCCAGGGGTCACGTCCCCAACACGCTTTTCCAGCTGTTTGAGACGTCGAGCCATGTCGTCGAGCTGCCTCAACCGTGCTGCACTCTTGCGCCATTCAGCCGCGGGCTGCATGGCGGTACCGGAAGAATAGGCGCCTGGCTCGGTGATCGAGTGGGTGACCATGGTCATGCCGGTGATAAAGACGTTGTCGCAAATATCGATATGTCCCACCAGCCCTACGCCACCGGCGAGCATGCAATGCTTGCCGATCTTGGTGCTGCCGGAGATACCCACGCAGGCCGCCATGGCGGTGTGGTCGCCAATCTGCACGTTGTGGGCGATCTGGATCTGGTTGTCGAGTTTCACACCGTTGCCGATCACCGTATCGGCCAGGGCCCCGCGATCAACAGCCGTGTTCACGCCGATTTCCACATCGTCGCCGATCAGTACGCCGCCGACCTGGGCAATCTTGTTCCAGATACCCTTGGCATTGGCAAAACCGAAGCCTTCACCGCCAATTACGGCACCCGACTGGATAACCACACGCTCACCAATACGCACGTCGTGGTACAGGGTCACACGCGGAGCCAGCCAACCGTCAGCACCGATCTCGCAGCGCGCACCGATAAAGCAATGGGCACCAACCGTTACACCCGCCGCAATGCGTGCGCCACTTTCGATCACCGCAAACGCACCGATACTGGCCGCTGGATCAACCTGCGCATCATCAGCAATAACCGCCGACGGATGAATACCGCTGGCAGCCTTGGGTTTCGGATCGAACAGGTGCGACACCCGTGCATAAGCCAGATACGGGTCGGCCACCACCAGCGCATCCCCGACAAACCCTTCTGCGTCAGCGGCCTTCAGCAACACGGCTGCGGCTTGGCTGTCGACCAGGTATTTACGGTATTGGGGGTTTGCGAGGAAGCTCAACTGAGCTGGGCCAGCCTCCTGCAAGGTGGCTAGCCCAGTGATTTCCTTCTCCGAGGAGCCACGCAAGGTGGCTCCCAGGAACTCGGCCAACTCGCCGAGCTTGATAGTCGCGGTCATGGCTTACTTCAGCTGGTTCATGCGCTCGATCACCTGACGGGTGATGTCGTATTGAGGCTTGACGTCGATCACAGCGCCACGCTCGAACACCAAGTCAAAGGCACCTTTCTTGATGACTTCTTCAACAGCGCTGTCGAGTTTCGGCTTCAGTTGTTTCAGCATTTCACGGTCAGCAACAGCCTTGGCTTCGTTCAGTTCCTTGGACTGGAACTGGTAGTCACGGGCCTTTTGCTTGAATTCAAGCTCCAGACGCTCGCGCTCGCCTTGCTGCATCTTGTCACCACCGGCTACCAGGCGATCCTGGATGCCCTTGGCGCTGCTTTCCAACGTCTTGAGCTTGGTCAGTTGCGGACCGAATTTCTTTTCGGCATCCACGGCGTATTTCTTGGCCGCATCGGATTCCAGCAGGGCCATCTGATAGTTCAGGACGGCGATTTTCATTTCGGCGAAGGCCGGGGTCGCTACCAGCACGGTTGCCAGCAGAACCAATTGAGTCAACTTACGCACGATGTACTCCTACAGAATCCGTTGTCGTTATCTTGGGTCAGACGCTTAGAACGTCTGGCCGAGGGAGAATTGGAAAATCTGGGTTTCAGCGTTATCCGGTTTCTTGATCGGCATGGCCAGAGCGAAGCTCAATGGGCCAAGCGCAGTCACCCAGGTCACACCCACACCCACGGAGCTTGCCAGGTTGCTCAGGCTCACATCGTTGCATTGGGTGTTGGACTTCACACCGCTCGGGTTACGGATCTGCTCGCACTTGGAGTCGAACACGTTACCCACGTCCCAGAAGACCGAAGTCCGCAGGGAACGCTGATCTTTCACGAATGGCAGTGGGAACAGGATCTCCGCACCACCCTGGATCAACACGTTACCACCGAACGGCAGCGGGTCGTTGTCCGAATCCGCCACAGTGCCTTGGTTACCGGTTATGCCAACACCACGACTTGGAGTACCACGTGGGCCCAAGGTGCTGTCTTTGAAACCACGTACGGAGTTGAAGCCACCCGCGTAGTAGTTCTCGTAGAACGGTAGACCATTGGTGGAGCCATAACCATCGCCATAACCCAGTTCAGTGTGCAGGCGCATGGTGTAGTTGTCGCTCAACGGCGTGAACAGCTGGCCACGGTAGTCGAGCTTGAAGAACGACAGGTCGCTGCCCGGCGTGGTGGTTTCCAGGGTCAGGCTCTGGGAATGACCACGGGTCGCAAGTACACCTTTGTTCAGGGTCGACTCGGACCAGCCGGCGGACGCCTTGAAGTTCAGGAACTTGTCACCTTCGCGACGGGTAAAGTCGAAGATCTCATCCACGGTGTACACACCGGTCTTGATCTCATCCTGCTGTGCAGTCAGGCCGAACGTCAGACGCGAAGTCTCGCTGATCGGGTAACCGATGTTCACACCGGCGCCGAGGCTGTCGATCGCATAGCTTGCAACGTCAACGTCGAGGTCTTTGTAGTCGGTGGTGCGGTAGAAGGCGTTGTAGCCCAGGCTCACACCGTCAGCAGTCCAGTAGGGGTCGGTGTAACCGAAGTTGTATCGGCTCTGGTATTCGCTTCGAGTCAGGCCGATGGACACGCGGTTACCGGTACCCAGGAAGTTGTTTTGGGTAATCGAACCACCGAGGATCAAACCGGCACTCTGTGCGAAGCCGACGCTGGCGGTGATCGAGCCCGACGCTTGTTCTTCCACGGCGTAGTTCACGTCAACCTGGTCATCCACACCCGGTACGGCCGGGGTTTCGACGTTGACTTCCTTGAAGAAGCCCAGGCGCTCAAGACGGGTCTTGGACTGGTCGATCAGGTAAGTCGACGCCCAGCCACCTTCCATCTGACGCATTTCGCGACGCAGCACTTCGTCCGCAGACTTGGTGTTGCCGCGGAAGTTGATACGGTTTACGTAAGCACGCTTGCCTGGATCGACCACGAAGGTGATGTCCACGGTGTGGTCATCATCATGGGGTGTCGGCACGCCGTTGACGTTGGCGAAGGTGTAGCCTTCGTTACCCAGGCGGCGGGTGATCAGTTCGGAAGTCGTGGTCATCAGCTTGCGCGAGAACACTTGGTCCTTCTGCACCAGCAGCAGCGCCTTGACCTGGTCTTCAGGTACTTTCAGGTCGCCGCTCAGTTTTACGTCACGAACCTTGTACTTCTCGCCTTCGTTGACGTTGACGGTGATGTAGACGTGCTTCTTGTCCGGGGTGATGGACACCTGGGTCGAAGCGATATCCATATTGATATAGCCACGGTCCAGGTAGTAGGAACGCAGGCGCTCCAGGTCACCGGACAGCTTTTCACGGGCGTACTTGTCATCGTTCTTGAAGAACGACAACCAGTTGGTGGTCTTGAGTTCGAACAGGTCGATCAGGTCTTCATCAGCGAACTTGGTGTTGCCCACCACGTTGATGTGCTGGATCGCCGCCACGGTGCCTTCGTTGATGTTGACCTTGAGGCCGACACGGTTACGGGGCTGCGGCACCACTTCCGTTTCCACGGTGGCGGAGTAGCGACCCTGGGCAACGTACTGGCGTTGCAGTTCGTTACGCACACCTTCGAGGGTGGCGCGCTGGAAGATCTCGCCTTCGGCCAGGCCGGACTGTTTCAGACCTTTCATCAGGTCTTCAGTAGAGATCGCCTTGTTGCCTTCGATCTCGATACTGGCGACGGAAGGTCGCTCGACCACGGTGATGACCAGGACGTTGCCTTCGCGACCCAGTTGGATGTCTTGAAAGAAACCGGTTTTGAACAGCGCACGAGTGGATTCCACCAGGCGACGGTCATCAGCCTGTTCACCGACGTTCAACGGTAATGCACCAAAGACGCTACCCGCGGAAACCCGCTGGAGGCCGTTGACGCGAATATCGGAGATGGTGAAGGACTCGGCGTGAACTTCGGCGATCATCAATACGGTGAGAACCGCAGTTAGCAGCAGACGTTTCATGAAGTCCTTTCTTATTCCAACTGGCAATAAACAAACTGCCGCAAAATGCGGCAGATTCGCAATTCAGCGAAGCGTTACAGTCGACCCAGATCGTTGACCAGGGCTAATAACATCACCCCGACCACCAAACTGATACCGATCTGTATCCCCCAACCCTGCACCCGATCCGACAAGGGGCGACCACGCACCCACTCGACCAGATAAAACAACAGATGCCCCCCATCCAGTACAGGAATGGGCAACAAATTCAGAACACCCAGGCTAATACTCAGATAAGCCAGGAAATTCAGGAAATCCGCGACACCCGACTGGGCAGAAGCGCCCGCCACTTTAGCAATGGTTATCGGTCCACTCAAGTTTTTTACCGAGAGCTCGCCGAACAACATTTTCTTGAGGGATTCGAGGGTCAGCACACTCATGGTCCAGGTGCGTTTTGCACCTTCGCCAATCGCAGCCAAAGGCCCGTAACTCACCTCGCGCACCATGGATGGCGGCCAATCGACACCTTTGACCCCGGCACCCAGGTAACCCCCGGCCGCCTTGGCCTCCCCACGCACCGACAAGGTCACAGGGACGTCGATTTGAGCACCGTCGCGCTCGACTTTCAGCACAATTTTGGTATCAGGACGTACACGCACCAGGTCGACCACCTGCTGCCAGTCACCCAGCGCCTGACCATCGAGGGCCAACAGACGATCACCGGTTTTCAAGCCGGCAGCCTGGGCCGGACCTTTCGGATCCAGCTCAGCGAGGACCGGCGGCAAGGCCGGACGCCATGGGCGGATACCCAGAGACTTGATCGGATCAGGCTCATCAGCACCCTTGAGCCAATGGTCGAGAGCCAGCTCACGTGGGGTTTCGCTGGTGGAATCCTGCTCGCGCACCACTACCTTGACGATGCCGCTTTCACCCAGCCGACGCACCAACTGCAAATTGACCGCGCCCCATCCCGTGGTGGGTTCGCCATCAATGGATACAATTTCCTGCCCGGCAACCAATCCAGCCTTGGCGGCAATACTGTCCGACTCGACCGCACCAATCACCGGACGCACCTGCTGGCTGCCCAGCATGGCTAAGACCCAGAAGAACACCATTGCCAACAGGAAGTTGGCGATCGGGCCGGCGGCGACGATAGCAATGCGCTGACGAACGGTCTTGCGGTTGAAGGATTGGTCCAACTGGTCTGCCGGTACTTCACCTTCGCGCTCATCGAGCATCTTGACGTAGCCACCCAACGGGATCGCTGCAATCACGAACTCGGTACCACGACGGTCGTGCCAGCGCACCAGCGGCATGCCGAAACCGACGGAAAAGCGCAGTACCTTGACGCCGCAACGACGCGCCACCCAGAAGTGGCCGAATTCGTGAAAGGTAACCAGCACACCCAGAGCAACCAGGGTGCCGACAATCATGTAAAGCGCACTCATCTAATTTCTCCGCATTCCAATCCAGTGCCTGAAGATCAGGCTAACGCGCGTTGCGGCTCAACCATTGTTCTGCCAAGGCTCGGGCCTTGGTATCCGCCTCGAACACTGCCGCCAGATCATTCACCGCCACGACAGGCTCAAGGGCCAGGACGTCTTCGATAATACTCGCGATCTGCGGAAAGCGGATGCGCCGTTCGAGAAACGCTGCCACGGCCACTTCATTGGCCGCGTTCAGCATTGCTGGTGCACTGTTACCCGCTTCAGCCGCTTGCCGCGCCAGTCGCAGGCAGGGGAAGCGCTGCTCGTCCGGCGCCTCGAAGTCCAGGCGGGCCACGGCAAACAGGTCCAAAGGCGCTACGCCCGAGTCAATCCGCTCTGGCCAGGCCAGGGCATTGGCAATCGGCGTGCGCATATCGGGGTTGCCCAACTGTGCCAAGACCGAGCCGTCCACGTAGTCGACGAGAGAATGAATCACACTTTGTGGATGAATCACCACCTCGACCTGATCCGGCCGTGCATCGAACAACCAGCACGCCTCGATCAGCTCCAGGCCTTTGTTCATCATGCTCGCCGAATCCACGGAGATTTTACGCCCCATGGACCAGTTCGGATGAGCGCACGCCTGGTCGGGCGACACATGCTCCAGCTCAGCCAGCGGGGTTTGTCGGAACGGACCACCAGAGGCAGTCAGCAGGATCCGGCGTACGCCCACTTGGCTCAAGCCACGCGCATAATCGCCGGGCATGCATTGAAAGATTGCGTTGTGCTCGCTGTCCAGCGGCAACAGCACCGCGCCACTCTTACGCACCGCCTGCATGAAGAGCGCACCGGACATGACCAGCGCTTCTTTATTGGCCAGCAGGATCTTCTTACCAGCATCCACGGCAGCCAGTGTTGGGCGCAGGCCCGCAGCGCCGACAATAGCGGCGACCACGGTATCCACTTCAGCATCGCCCGAGACCTGGCACAGCCCCTCCTCCCCCACCAGCACTTGAGTGGCAAGCCCGGCAGCCCGCAGATCATCCTGCAGGCTCCGAGCCGCAGCGGCCTCAGGCACCACGGCAAAGCGCGGCGCGTGACGCACACACAAGGCCAGCAGTTCGCTCAGGCGGGTAAAACCGGTCAGGGCGAAGACTTGGTAGCGATCAGGGTGACGAGCGATCACGTCCAGGGCGCTCAACCCCACCGAGCCGGTTGCGCCCAGCACGGTGACTTGCTGCAGGCGGCTCACGAAGCGGTCATCCACAACAGTACGGCAAAGATCGGGATGGCAGCGGTCAGGCTGTCGATACGGTCCAGCACGCCGCCGTGACCTGGCAGCAGGTTACTGCTGTCCTTGATTCCGGCCTGACGCTTGAACATGCTTTCGGTGAGATCACCTACGACCGATATAAACACGACAATGGCAGTGGCCAGCAGCGCCAGAAAAATTTCCTTCACCGACCAGTCACGCACTACACCGACGACCAGCGTGATCACCAGGGTCAACGCCAGGCCGCCATACACGCCTTCCCAGCTCTTGCCTGGACTGACCGCCGGCGCCAGCTTGCGCTTGCCGAAGGCACGACCGGAGAAGTAGGCGCCGATATCAGCACCCCAGACCAGCACCATGACGGCCAGGATCAGCCAGTTACCCATTGGATAACGCTTGATCTCCACCAGCCCTTGCCACGCCGGCAGCAAGATCAGCAAACCGATTACCAACTTGCAGGCCACACTGGACCACTTGCCACTGGTGCCCGGATAGGTCAGCACCAGGAATGTCGCCAGCGCCCACCACAGCACCGCCGCCCCCAACACCCAGGGCGCTATGTCCGGCAGGATGTACAGGAGGAACGCCAAGGCAGCTACGACCGCGGCATACACGACGCGCGGCAATTGCGCGCTGAAACCCGCCAGGCGCGCCCACTCCCAGGCACCCAGGGTGACCACCACGCCGATAAACAGCGCAAAGGCGGAACCGTCGAGCAGGAAAAACCCACACAAGGCGATCGGCAACAGGATCAGTGCTGTGATGATACGTTGTTTAAGCATTTAAACCCGGGCTCCAGCTTCGATCTGCTCGCTCGTTTTACCGAAGCGACGCTGACGGGAAGCGAAATCGGCCAGCGCGTTACGCATGGCATCGTGTTTGAAGTCCGGCCAGAACAGGTCGGAGAAGTACAGCTCGGTGTAAGCCAGCTGCCACAACAGGAAATTGCTGATGCGGTGCTCACCACCGGTACGGATGCACAAGTCAGGCAACGGCAGGTCGCCGGTCACCAGGCAGGTTTGCAACAGTTCAGGGGTGATGTCGTCGGGCCGCAGATGACCGGCCTGTACTTCACGCGCCAGACGCTGTGCTGCCTGGGCGATATCCCACTGGCCGCCGTAGTTGGCTGCGATCTGCAGCACAAATCGATTGGCCCCAGCTGTAATGGCCTCGGCTTCACGCATGGCGGCTTGCAGTTCAGGGTGAAAGCGCGAGCGATCGCCGATGATGCGCAGGCTGATGTTGTTGTCGTTGAGCCGCTTGGCTTCACGACGCAAGGCCTTGAAGAACAGGTCCATCAAGGCGCTGACTTCTTCGGCGGGCCGCTGCCAGTTCTCACTGGAGAAGGCGAACAAGGTCAACACCTCGACCTTGGCCTCGGCGCACACCTCGATCACAGCGCGAACCGCATCGACACCCGCTTTATGCCCGGCAACACCCGGCATAAAGCGTTTCTTCGCCCAGCGATTATTCCCATCCATGATGATCGCGACATGGCGCGGCACCACAGAGGGTACAGTCTGCTTGGTCTTTTCCATGAAGGCGTCCTGACCCCTTATACGGCCATCAGGTCCTTTTCTTTTTCTTCGGTAGCCTTGGTGATTTGGGCCTCGGCATCTTTGGTCAGCTTGTCGATATCAGCGGTGGCACGACGCTCTTCGTCTTCGCTGATTTCCTTGTCCTTGACCAGTTTCTTCAAGTCACCCAAGGCATCACGACGGATGTTGCGCACGGCAACACGGGCGTCTTCGGCAGCGCTGCGCGCCTGCTTGGTGAAACCCTTACGGGTTTCTTCAGTCAGGGCCGGCATGGAGATCAGCAGCAGCTCACCCAGGTTGGTCGGGTTGAGGTTCAAACCGGCGCTCTGGATGGCCTTGTCGACAGCACCCAGCATGTTGCGCTCGAACGCTACGACTTGCAGGGTGCGCGAGTCTTTAACAGTAATGTTGGCAACGCTGCTGATCGGGGTATCGGAACCGTAGTAAGGCACCATCACGCTGCCCAGGATGCTTGGGTGCGCCTTGCCGGTACGGATCTGGCCAAATGCATGGCTCAGGGATTCCAGGGATTTTTGCATACGCGCCTGGGCGTCTTTCTTGATTTCGTTGATCATTGTTGGCCTTCCTCGATCAGAGTCCCTTCTGCGCCGCCGTGTACGATATTCAGCAGGGCGCCGGGCTTGTTCATGTTAAATACGCGCAGCGGCATCTTGTGGTCGCGGCACAGGCAAATAGCCGTCAGGTCCATCACGCCCAGCTTGCGATCCAGTACTTCATCGTAGGTCAGATGATCGAACTTCTCGGCATGCGGGTCTTTGAATGGATCGGCAGTGTACACACCATCCACCTTGGTCGCCTTCAACACCACGTCAGCGTCGATTTCGATGGCGCGCAGGCAGGCTGCGGAGTCGGTGGTGAAGAACGGGTTGCCCGTACCAGCGGCGAAGATCACCACTTCCTTGGAATTCAGGTGGCGCATGGCTTTGCGGCGGTCATAGTGATCGGTTACGCCGACCATGGAAATAGCTGACATCACGATAGCCGAGATGTTGGCACGCTCCAGGGCGTCGCGCATGGCCAGGGCGTTCATCACAGTGGCCAGCATGCCCATGTGGTCGCCAGTAACCCGATCCATGCCAGCGGCGCTCAGTGCCGCGCCGCGGAACAGGTTGCCACCGCCGATCACCAGGCCGACCTGTACGCCGATGCCGACCAGTTGGCCAACTTCCAGCGCCATGCGGTCGAGCACCTTGGGATCGATCCCGAACTCTTCCGAGCCCATCAGGGCCTCGCCGCTAAGCTTGAGTAGAATGCGTTTATAGCGAGCCTGATAACCACTGCCCTGCTGAGCCATTGCGAATCTCTCCTGCGGCGTATTTTTAAAAATTCTTGGCGAGCCGTTTACGGCTTGCGTTCACTCTAGCTGGACGCTGCTACAGCGCCATCGGAACACGGCTTTGTAAGCCAGTTCCGAAGGGAAGCCAATTAAAATCGGCCTTCCCATTTGAAAAGAGGCTGCGCGCGTGAGCGGGCAGCCTCTTTCGGGCGACAGTTGAAAACTGTCTTATTGCTTGGCGGCAGCCAGCTGGGCAGCAACTTCTTCAGCGAAGTTGTCGACCGGCTTCTCGATGCCTTCGCCTACTTTGTAGTAAGTGAAGGAAACGATTTCAGCACCGGCTTTCTTGGCCAGTTCGCCAACCTTGACTTCAGGGTTCTTGACGAACGCCTGCTCAACCAAGCTCGCTTCAGCCAGGAACTTGCTGATACGGCCTTTAATCATGTTTTCAACGATGTTTTCTGGCTTACCGGCGATCTTGTCGGCGTTCAGGCTCAGGAACACAGCTTTTTCACGCTCGATGGCTTCGTCAGAAACTTCCGAAGGCAGCAGGAATTCTGGGTTGCTTGCAGCAACGTGCATAGCGATGTCTTTAGCCAGCTCAACGTCGCCGCCTTTCAGAACAACGGCTACACCGATCTTGTTGCCGTGCAGGTAACCACCAACCACATCACCTTCAACGCGAGTCAGGCGACGGATGTTGACGTTTTCGCCAACCTTGCCGACCAGTACCAGGCGATCAGCTTCTTGCGCTTCGATCAGAGGCTCAACGGTAGTCAGCTTCTCGTCGAATGCTTTCTTGACGCTGGCAGCAACGAATGCCTTGAAGTCGTCTTGCAGGGCCAGGAAGTCGGTCTGCGAGTTCACTTCCAGCAGAACGGCGGCTTTACCGTCTTCAACCAGAGCGATAGCGCCTTCAGCAGCTACGTTGCCGGCTTTCTTGGCGGCCTTGATGGCGCCCGAAGCACGCATGTCGTCGATGGCTTTTTCGATGTCGCCGCCGGCCTTGGTCAAGGCCTTTTTGCAATCCATCATGCCTTCGCCGGTACGCTCACGCAGTTCTTTAACCAACGCTGCAGTAATCTCTGCCATTTCAAAATCCTCTTGGATAGGTTTTCAACCATTCCACCCGATCAAACGGGCGATCAATTCTTCCCGAATCTCCGTTGTAGGCCGCTGCACGTTACAGTCGCTAGGTTGCGCTATCACAAATGAGCGCCGACAAACGGTTTTCGAGGTGGCAAAAAGGGGGCCAAGCCCCCTTTTTGCTTACTGAGTCAACGCCAGGGCGCTAATTACTCAGCGGCAGCTACCGGAGCTTCTTCAACGAACTGCTCGGTACCACCAGCAACGTGGTTGCGACCACGGATTACAGCGTCAGCCATCGAACCCATGTACAGCTGGATAGCGCGGATTGCGTCATCGTTGCCTGGGATGATGTAGTCAACGCCTTCCGGGCTGCTGTTGGTATCGACTACGCCGATAACCGGGATGCCCAGCTTGTTGGCTTCGGTGATCGCGATGCGCTCGTGATCAACGTCGATAACGAACAGTGCGTCAGGCAGACCGCCCATGTCCTTGATACCACCCAGGGAACGATCGAGCTTTTCCAGGTCACGGGAGCGCATCAGCGCTTCTTTCTTGGTCAGCTTGGCGAAAGTACCGTCTTCGGCTTGTACTTCAAGGTCACGCAGACGCTTGATGGAAGCACGGATGGTTTTGAAGTTGGTCAGCATGCCGCCCAACCAGCGGTGATCGACGTACGGCGAACCGCAACGTGCTGCTTCTTCAGCAACGATCTTGCCAGCGGAACGCTTGGTGCCGACGAACAGAATCTTGTTTTTGCCCTGGGCCAGGCGCTCTACGAAAGTCAGAGCTTCGTTGAACATTGGCAGGGTTTTTTCAAGGTTGATGATGTGGATCTTGTTACGCGCGCCGAAAATGTATTTACCCATTTTCGGGTTCCAGTAACGGGTCTGGTGACCGAAGTGCACACCGGCCTTCAGCATATCGCGCATGTTGACTTGGGACATGATAGTTCCTTAATAAGTCGGGTTTGGCCTCCACGTATCCCAATGACCAACCAGCGGCATCAAGGCCTCCGGCACCCAGGTCATCGTGTCGACACGTGTGTGGATTTAAGCTCTGCGGGGCATCCCCGGAAAGCGGCGCATTTTATACCACAGCATCGGCAAAAACGGAATACGCAATCACACTTACCGCAGCGCGCTTTCGTGTAACCCCTTGAATAGAGCTGATATAGCCCTACCTTATAGAGAGAAGCGATCATCAGAGGCTCATGATTTGAGGCCATCGTCTGTTAGAATCGCGTTTTCTGTGGCTTGTGCGAATTTTGCAACCTTTTGTCGCACGCCCGTAAACCGTATTGATTTCAGCGCGTCGCGCTAGAGAGAGCCTGTATGACCGTTAGCTTGAAAACCGCCGAAGACATCGCTGGCATGCGCATCGCCGGCAAACTGGCTGCCGACGTGCTGGAAATGATCGCCGAACACGTCAAGCCCGGCGTCACCACCGAAACCCTGAACCAGATCTGCCACGACTATATAGTCAATGTGCAGGGTGCCATCCCTGCCCCGCTGAACTACAAGGGCTTCCCCAAGTCGATCTGCACTTCGGTCAACCACGTGGTCTGCCACGGGATTCCAGGTGACAAACCGTTGAAGGACGGCGACACCCTGAACATCGACGTCACGGTGATCAAGGACCGCTACTTCGGCGACACCAGCCGCATGTTCCACGTCGGCACTGTGCCGGTCTGGGCAGAGCGCCTGTCCCAGGTCACCCAGGAATGCATGTACAAGGCCATCGAGATCGTGAAACCCGGCTGCCGCCTGGGCGACATCGGTGAAGTGATCCAGAAGCACGCTGAAAAGAATGGTTTCTCGGTGGTGCGCGAATTCTGCGGCCACGGTATCGGTACCGTGTTCCACGAAGAGCCGCAGATCCTGCACTACGGCCGCGCAGGCACCGGCATGGAACTCAAAGCCGGCATGACCTTCACCATCGAGCCGATGATCAACCAGGGCAAGGCCGACACCAAGGTGCTGGGTGACGGCTGGACCGCTATCACCAAGGATCGCAAGCTCTCGGCCCAGTGGGAACACACCCTGCTGGTCACCGAAACCGGCTACGAGATCTTCACCCTGCGCGCTGACGACACCATCCCACGCGTTTCGGCGTGATGATTGCTTCGGTTTTCCCGCAACCCCGTGACTGACTTATAGCTAGAAAGGAAAGCCGATCGATGCCCCAGGTGGATCCCGAACTCTTCGACCGTGGCCAGTTCCAGGCCGAACTGGCCCTGAAAGCGAGCCCAATTGCCGCGTTCAAGAAGGCCATCCGCCAGGCCCGCGACGTGCTCGACGAGCGCTTTCGCAGTGGCCGGGACATCCGCCGGCTGATCGAGGACCGCGCCTGGTTCGTCGATAACATCCTGCAAAAGGCCTGGGAACAGTTCAGTTGGAGCGAAGACGCCGACATCGCCCTGGTGGCGGTCGGCGGCTACGGGCGCGGCGAGTTGCACCCTTACTCCGACATCGACCTGCTGATCCTGCTGGACAGCGCCGACCATGAGATCTTTCGCGATTCCATCGAGCGTTTTCTGACGCTGTTGTGGGACATCGGCCTGGAAGTCGGCCAAAGCGTGCGCTCGGTCGACGAATGCGCCGAAGAGGCCCGCGCCGACCTCACCGTCATCACCAACCTCATGGAAAGCCGCACCATCGCTGGCCCCGAGCGCCTGCGTCAGCGCATGCTCGAAGTCACCAGCACCGCGCACATGTGGCCAAGCAAGGACTTCTTCCTGGCCAAGCGTGCCGAGCAAAAGGCCCGGCACCACAAGTACAACGACACCGAATACAACCTGGAACCCAACGTCAAAGGCTCGCCCGGCGGGCTGCGGGACATCCAGACGATTTTGTGGGTTGCCCGTCGCCAGTACGGCACCCTGAACCTGCGCGCCCTGGCTGGCGAGGGTTTCCTGGTGGAGAGCGAAAACGCCCTGCTCGCCTCGTCCCAGGAATTCCTGTGGAAGGTGCGCTACGCCCTGCACATGCTTGCCGGACGCTCCGAAGACCGCCTGCTGTTCGACCACCAGCGCTCCATCGCTACCCTGCTGGGTTTTGAAGGTGAAGACGCGAAGACCAGCATCGAAAGCTTCATGCAGCAGTACTACCGGGTGGTCATGAGCATTGCCCAGCTCAGCGACCTGATCATCCAGCACTTCGAAGAAGTGATCCTGGCCCCCGAAGACGAAGCGCCGCCGCAGCCGATCAACGCGCGCTTCCAGTTGCATGACGGCTATATCGAGGCGCGCAACGACAACGTGTTCCGCCGCACACCGTTCGCCATGCTGGAAATCTTCGTACTGATGGCCCAGCAGCCGGAAATCAAGGGCGTGCGCGCCGACACCATCCGCCTGCTGCGGGAAAACCGTCACCTGATCGACGATGATTTCCGCAACGATATCCGCAACACCAGCCTGTTCATCGAGCTGTTCAAGTGCAAGATCGGCATCCACCGCAACCTGCGGCGCATGAACCGTTACGGGATCCTCGGGCGCTACCTGCCGGAGTTCGGTTTTATCGTCGGGCAGATGCAGCACGACCTGTTCCACATCTATACCGTGGACGCGCACACCCTGAACCTGATTAAGCACCTGCGTAAGCTTCAGTACACGCAAGTGTCAGAGAAATTCCCGCTGGCCAGCAAACTCATGGCCAAGCTGCCCAAGCCCGAGCTGATCTACCTGGCCGGCCTGTACCACGACATCGGCAAGGGCCGGCATGGCGACCACTCCGAGGTGGGCGCGGTTGACGCCGAAGCTTTCTGCCAGCGTCATCAGTTGCCCGTTTGGGACAGCCGCCTGATCGTCTGGCTGGTGCAAAACCATTTGGTGATGTCGACCACCGCCCAGCGCAAGGACTTGTCCGACCCGCAGGTGATCCACGACTTTGCGCAGATCGTCAGCGATGAAACCCGCCTCGACTACCTGTACGTGCTGACCGTCTCCGACATCAACGCTACCAACCCGACACTGTGGAACTCCTGGCGTGCCAGCCTGTTGCGCCAGCTCTACACCGAGACCAAGCGCGCCTTGCGCCGTGGCCTGGAAAACCCGGTGGACCGCGAAGAACAGATCCGCCGCACCCAGAGCGCGGCCCTGGACATTCTGGTGCGCGGCGGCAACGATCCGGACGACGTCGAGCAATTGTGGTCGCAACTGGGCGACGATTACTTCTTGCGCCACACCGCCGGCGATGTGGCCTGGCACACTGACGCAATCCTGCAACAGCCCGCCGATGGTGGCCCGCTGGTGCTGATCAAGGAAACCACCCAGCGCGAATTCGAGGGCGGCACACAGATCTTCATCTACGCACCCGACCAGCACGACTTCTTCGCCGTGACCGTGGCGGCCATGGACCAGCTCAACCTGAACATCCATGACGCCCGCGTCATCACCTCCAGCAGCCAGTTCACCCTCGACACCTATATCGTGCTCGACACCGATGGCGACTCGATTGGCGACAACCCGGTGCGCGTGAAAAAGATCCGCGAAGGCCTGACCGAGGCCCTGCGCAACCCTGACGACTACCCGACCATCATCCAGCGTCGGGTACCGCGCCAACTCAAGCACTTTGCGTTTGCGCCACAGGTGACCATTTCCAACGACGCCCAGCGCCCGGTGACGGTACTGGAACTCAGCGCCCCGGATCGTCCGGGCCTGCTGGCACGCATCGGCGGGATTTTCCTGGAGTTCGACCTGTCGCTGCAAAACGCCAAGATTGCGACCCTCGGTGAACGTGTGGAAGACGTATTTTTCATCACCGATGCCGACAACCAACCGCTGTCCGACCCGGAACTGTGTCTGCGCCTGCAGGAAGCCATCGTCCAGCAACTGAGCGTGACCCAGGAACCCGGCGTCGAGCTGACACGCCTGACCATTTGAAAAGCGCCGCCCCAGTTTTTAACGCCTTGCACGAGATCCACCGATGAACAACGCTCTGAACCAGCTCCAGCCCTACCCCTTCGAGAAACTGCGCGCCCTGCTGGGCAGCGTCACACCGAACCCGGACAAGCGCCCTATTGCCTTGTCCATCGGCGAACCGAAGCACAAATCCCCGCAGTTCGTCGCTGAAGCATTGAGCAACAACCTCGACCAGATGGCCGTGTACCCGACCACCCTGGGCATCCCGGCCCTGCGCGAGGCCATCGGTGCCTGGTGCGAACGCCGCTTCAACGTACCCAAGGGCTGGCTCGACCCGGCGCGCAACATCCTGCCGGTCAACGGCACCCGTGAAGCGCTGTTCGCCTTCACCCAGACCGTGGTCAACCGTGGCGACGATGCACTGGTGGTCAGCCCGAACCCGTTCTACCAGATCTACGAAGGCGCCGCGTTCTTGGCCGGAGCCAAGCCGCACTACCTGCCGTGCCTGGACGCCAATGGCTTCAACCCGGACTTCGACGCTGTGACGCCGGACATCTGGAAACGCTGCCAGATCCTGTTCCTGTGCTCGCCCGGCAACCCGACCGGCGCGCTAATCCCGGTCGACACCCTGAAAAAACTCATTGCCCTGGCCGACGAATACGACTTCGTCATTGCCGCCGATGAGTGCTACAGCGAGTTGTACTTCGACGAACAAACCCCGCCGCCCGGCCTGTTGAGCGCGTGCGTCGAACTGGGCCGCCAGGACTTCAAGCGCTGCGTGGTATTCCACAGCCTGTCCAAGCGCTCCAACCTGCCGGGCCTACGCTCCGGTTTTGTGGCCGGCGACGCAGACATCCTCAAGGCCTTCCTGCTGTACCGCACCTACCATGGCTGTGCGATGCCGGTGCAAACCCAACTGGCCAGTATTGTGGCCTGGCAGGACGAAGCCCACGTGCTGGCCAATCGTGACTTGTATCGCGAGAAATTCGACGCAGTACTGGCGATTCTCAAGCCGGTACTGGACGTAGAGAGCCCGGATGGCGGCTTCTATTTGTGGCCGAATGTGAATGGCGACGACGCTGCGTTCTGCCGCGACCTGTTCGTGGAGGAGCATGTGACCGTCGTGCCGGGTTCGTACCTGTCGCGGGAGGTGGATGGCTTCAACCCTGGCGCCGGTCGTGTGCGCATGGCGTTGGTTGCGCCGTTGGCGGAGTGTGTGGAAGCGGCTGAGCGGATTCGCGGGTTTATTCAACGTCGCCTCTAAGGCGCGATCAGGGTCACTTCACCTGTCCCAGATTCGCCTCACTCATATCCAACTCCGCCAGCACCTCACGCAGCACGTCATCACCAATCTGGTGATGACGGCTCAGGCTGTACAACTCCAAGCGCTGCGCCCGCAGGGCCTTGAGCCGCAGTTTGCGCTCCAACTGGTCCAACTGCTGCGCCAGCATTTGGGCTTCAGTCGAGTCGTTGAACACCTCCAATTGATGGCGATATTCCGACATCAATCGTGCCTTGAGCTCAGCGACCAATGCCGACTGGGCGGCATCCTGGGTCCCGGCTTCACCGGGCTCTTCGGTTTCCAGTGCATGGATCGCGGCCACGGCGGTTTTCTTCCAGGCTTCGCGCACTTCCTTGTGGCGCTTTTCATCGGGGCTCTTTTCGATACCGCGCAACAACAGCGGCAAGGCGATGCAGGCTGCAATCAGCGACAACAGAATCACGCCTGCCGCGATGAAGATCAGCAAGTCACGCTCGGGAAAATCCTGGCCCGGAGCCAGCAGCAACGGCACCGACATCACACCCGCCAACGTCACCGCACCACGCACGCCGCCGACCGTCAACAACCAACAGGAACGCGCGGTCGGCACCAGCGTCAACTCACTTTTCCCACGAATCCTGCGCAACAAGCCCGACAGCCGCCAGATGCTCTGCACCCAGATAAAGCGCAGCACCACCAGCACCAGGAAGATCGCGACCACATCCAGGCAGCGATAAAACAGGGTCGGCCACAGTGTCGGCTCATGGCTGACCACCGCCTTGATGATGTCCGGCAGTTGCAGGCCCAGCAGCAGGAAGATCAACCCATTGAAGGCGAACTCCAGCAACGACCACACGCTACGATTGAGCAAACGCGTGCTGGTCTGGCGCGGCAGCAGGTCGAGCCAGCTCTGCATCATGCCCGCCGCAACCGCCGACAAAATGCCCGAAGCCCCCAGCCGTTCGGCCAGCACATAGGCCGCAAACGGCAGCAGCAACATGAACACCACGTGAGTTGCCGGGTCGTCCCAGCCCCGCGCGATCATCCACGCGCGCAAACGACCGACCAGCCAACTCAGCGCCACGCCGACCGCCAGGCCACCGACGGCCACCAGGACAAACGTGAGGCTGGCATCCGCCAGGGAAAACACCCCGGTCAACGCCGCTGCCAGGGCGAATTTGAAGGTCACAAGACCCGAGGCATCATTCATCAAGGCCTCGCCCTGGAGCATGTGCATCAGCGGCGTGGGCAAGCGGTTCTGGGAAATGGCCGACACCGCCACGGCATCCGTCGGCGATAACACGGCCGCCAGGGCGAAGGCCACCGGCAACGGGATCGTAGGCAAAATCCAATGAATGAAGTAACCGGCGCCCACTACGGTAAACAGCACCAGGCCCACCGCCAGTGTCAGGATCGGCCCGCGCAGGCGCCACAACTCTCGCTTGGGCATCCGCCAGCCATCGGAGAACAACAACGGCGGCAAGAACAGAAACAGGAACAACTCGGGGTCCAGCGCCACATGCAGCCCCAGCGTCGGCCAGGCCAGCAAGGCACCGGCAGCGATCTGCACCAGCGGCAACGGCAGAGGAATGACACGCCCGACCAGACGCGAAACGCTGACCAGCATCAGCAGGATAAGAACGGTGTAGGCGGTTTGCATAACGCGGGTTTCCCGGACAATCGACTTGCAACGACACACATCAGGCAACAACTCGCCGTTGAAGTGCCATATTAACGACCTATGCTGCCGGCTGGCATTTGCACATAAGTCGCACGCCAGCATGACGAGGGGCACCAGAGACCGCTGGTCATGGCATAATCCGTGACCTTTCGTTTCCACTTGGTCCAAAGGGGGGCAATTCCTTGACCGCTTCAAGCAAAACGTTGCACCTTTTCGGCATCAAAGCCTGCGACACCATGAAAAAGGCGCGCACCTGGCTCGATGAGCACGGCGTCAACTATGAGTTTCACGACTACAAAACGGCCGGTATCGACCGCGAACACTTGACCCAATGGTGCAATGAGCACGGTTGGCAGGTGGTTTTGAACCGTGCGGGCACCACCTTTCGCAAACTCGAAGACGAACGCAAAGCCGATCTCGATCAGTCGAAAGCCATTGAATTGATGCTCGCACAACCTTCGATGATCAAGCGCCCGGTGCTTGATCTCGGTGACAGAACCCTGATTGGCTTCAAGCCAGATAGTTATTCGGCGGCCCTCAAGTAGGCCAGCCCTTACCATTTTTGTAGAGGTAACAGCATGTCCAATTCCCTGTTCAGCCTGGGCTTCGGCGTCGGCACTCAGAACCGCCAAGGTGCTTGGCTGGAAGTGTTTTACGCACAACCGCTGCTCAACCCGTCGGCAGAAATCATCAAAGCCGTTGCACCGATCCTCGGCTACACCGAAGGCAACCAGGCGATCACCTTCACCATCAGCCAAGCGCTGCAACTGGCTGATGCGCTCAAGAATGTCGACGCTACCCAAGCCGCGCTGCTCAATCGCCTGGCTGAAAGCCACACGCCGCTGGTCGCCACCCTGCTCGCCGAAGACGCCGCACTGACTTCCACGCCAGAGGCCTACCTCAAGCTGCACCTGCTGTCCCACCGCCTGGTAAAGCCCCACGGCCTGAGCCTGGCCGGTGTGTTCCCGCAGTTGCCAAACGTGGCCTGGACCAGCCAGGGCGCGATCGACATCAACGAACTGGCCGAACGCCAGTTGGAGGCCCGCCTGCGTGGCGAGCTGCTGGAAGTGTTCTCGGTGGACAAGTTCCCGAAAATGACCGACTACGTGGTGCCGAGCGGCGTGCGTATCGCTGACGCCGCGCGTATCCGCCTGGGCGCCTACGTCGGCGAAGGCACCACCGTGATGCACGAAGGTTTCGTCAACTTCAACGCCGGCACCGAAGGCCCGGGCATGATCGAAGGCCGTGTATCGGCGGGCGTATTCGTCGGCAAGGGCTCGGACCTGGGCGGCGGTTGCTCCACCATGGGCACCCTGTCGGGCGGCGGCAACATCGTGATCAAGGTTGGCGAAGGCTGCCTGATCGGCGCCAACGCCGGTATCGGTATCCCGCTGGGCGACCGCAACACCGTTGAGTCAGGCCTGTACGTCACTGCCGGCACCAAGGTTGCGCTGCTGGACGAGCAGAACCAACTGGTCAAAGTGGTCAAGGCACGCGAGCTGGCCGGCCAGCCGGACCTGCTGTTCCGCCGCAACTCCGAGACCGGTGCCGTGGAGTGCAAAACCCACAAATCGGCCATCGAACTGAACGAAGCGCTGCACGCTCACAACTAAGCAGCCACTCGATGCCCCTAGCGGGCCCCGACCCTGGGGCTCGCTTATACGAGTCTTGAACACCATGCTAGTGCCCTCCCCCTGGCGCGCCGACTTTCCGGCCATCGCCACCCTGCAACGGCAAGACCAGACCTACCTGGACAACGCCGCCACCACGCAAAAACCCCAGGCCTTACTGGATGCCATCAGCCATTACTACGCCAACGGCGCAGCCAATGTGCACCGGGCCCAGCATTTGCCAGGCGCCCATGCGACCCAGGCGTTTGAAGACAGCCGCAGCAAGGTCGCGCAGTGGTTGAATGCAGGCGACAGCGGGCAGATCGTGTTCACCCACGGCGCGACCTCTGCGCTCAACCTCCTGGCCTATGGCCTGGAGCACTTATTCAATGCGGGCGATGAGATTGTCATCAGCGCCCTGGAACACCACGCCAACCTGCTGCCCTGGCAGCAATTGGCCAAGCGCCGCGCACTGAACCTGGTGGTACTGCCACTGAGTGATGACGGCGTGATCGACCTGGCTGCCGCTGCCGAGTTGATCGGCCCGC
The DNA here is from genome assembly GCF_002269425.1 of Pseudomonas sp. NS1(2017). Taxonomy (NCBI): domain Bacteria; kingdom Pseudomonadati; phylum Pseudomonadota; class Gammaproteobacteria; order Pseudomonadales; family Pseudomonadaceae; genus Pseudomonas; species Pseudomonas sp. NS1(2017). Next base: position 2,792,610 of record NZ_CP022960.1, on the reverse strand, counting down.
GTACACGGCTACTGGCAGTGAGCCAGCTCTCCAACGTGCTCGGCGCCTGGCAGCCGCTGGACGCTCTGATGGCACTCGCCCAGCCACACGGCGCGCTGACCGTGATCGATGGCGCCCAGGGCATCGTCCATGGTCGTCACGACGTGCAGGCCCTGGGTTGCGACTTCTACGTGTTTTCCAGCCATAAGTTGTATGGCCCGGACGGCGTCGGCGTGCTGTTTGGCCGTAACGAGGCCCTGCACCACGTGCGCCACTGGCAGTTCGGCGGCGAGATGGTGCAGCAGGCCGACTACCACAGCGCCAGCTTCCGCCCGGCGCCGCTGGGTTTCGAAGCCGGCACCCCGCCGATTGCCAGCGTGATTGGCCTGGGCGCCAGCCTGGATTACCTGAATTCGCTGGATCAACAGGCCGTGATCGCCCATGAAGCGGCGTTGCATGATTACCTGTTGCGCGGGCTCAAAGCGCGCAATGGCGTGCACGTGCTGGGTTCGCCCCAGGTGGCGTTGGTCAGCTTTGTGGTCGATGGCGTGCATAACGCCGACCTCGCGCACCTGCTGACCGAGCAAGGCATCGCCGTGCGCGCCGGGCATCACTGCGCCATGCCGCTGCTCAAGGCGATGCACTTGTCGGGGGCGATTCGCGTGTCCCTGGCGCTGTATAACGATTCCGATGACCTGGAACGCTTCTTTGAGGCACTGGATCAATCCTTGGATATGCTGCGATGAACTTGCCGGTGGAGGCAGTGGCCGCGCTGGAGGCTTTTCAGGCTGTCGGCAGTTGGGAACAGCGCGCACGGATGCTGATGCAATGGGGTGAGCGCCTGCCGGCCCTGGCGGATGAGGATAAAGTCGACGCCAACCTCGTGCAGGGCTGCGAAAGCCTGGTGTGGCTGGTCGGCCGTCTGCACGATGGCCACTGGCAGTTCGCCGCGAGCAGCGATGCACGCATGATCCGTGGGCTGGTGGCGTTACTGCTGGCACGGGTCAACGGTTTGTCTGGCGCCGAGTTGCAGGCAGTCGACCTGCCTGACTGGTTTGCCCAACTGGGCTTGTCACGCCAGCTTTCACCCTCGCGCAGCAACGGGCTCAACGCGGTCCTTCAACGCATGCGCACACTGAGCGTGAGCCAGGCTTAAATTCTTCATTCACGGCTACGTCTCTCTGGAACGGCGATCTCTGCAGTATCGCTTTCGGTCCACTGGAGTTGTGCCATGTCCAAGCCTGTGCTCCCTTCTGCCCCTGCCGCCTGGCGATTTGCCGACGCCTCGCATCGCCAGCCAAGCCTGTCCGAAGTCAATGCAAGCGTGAATGTTCCAGCGACGGGCACTTGGCTACGCCGCTTGCTGGCGTTTTCCGGGCCGGGCTACATGGTGTCGGTCGGCTACATGGACCCCGGCAACTGGGCGACCGATCTGGCCGGTGGCGCGCAATTTGGCTACACGCTACTGTGCGTCATCCTGCTGTCAAACCTGATGGCCATCTTGCTGCAAGCATTGTCGGCACGCCTGGGCATCGCCACCGGGCGCGACCTGGCGCAGGCATGCCGCGATCATTACCCGCGTCCGGTCAGCTTCGCCCTTTGGGTCATCTGCGAACTGGCGATCATCGCCTGCGACCTGGCCGAAGTCATCGGCACCGCCATCGCCCTGAAACTGCTGTTTGGCATTCCGCTGATGGGCGGCGTACTGCTGACCACGCTGGACGTCTTCCTGCTGCTGCTTTTAATGAACAAGGGCTTCCGCTTCCTGGAAGCCTTTGTGATTGCCTTGCTGATCGTCATCGGCACCTGCTTCGCGGTGCAGGTCGCCGCCGCCGCGCCGCCAATCGCTGCGATTATCAACGGCTTTATCCCATCCACTGAAGTGGTGACCAACCCGGCCATGCTCTACATCGCCATCGGCATCCTCGGGGCGACGGTCATGCCGCATAACCTGTACCTGCACTCCTCGATCGTGCAAACCCGCAATTACCCACGCGACAACCCCGGCAAACGCGACGCCATCAAGTGGGCGACGACCGACAGCAGCATCGCGCTGATGCTGGCGCTGTTTATCAACGCGGCAATTCTGATTGTCGGGGCGGCAGCATTCCACACCAGCGGGCACACGGATGTGGCTGAAATCGAACAGGCCTTTGAACTGCTTTCGCCGCTGTTGGGTTTAAGCATTGCGTCGACGCTATTCGCAGTGGCCCTGCTGGCATCGGGCGTCAACTCCACGGTGACAGCGACGCTGGCCGGGCAGATCGTGATGGAAGGCTTCCTGCGCCTGCGCTTGCCGCACTGGATGCGCCGCCTGCTGACCCGGGGTCTGGCGGTGATTCCGGTGATTATCGTCACTGCGCTGTATGGCGAGAAAGGCACGGCACAGTTATTGATCTTCAGCCAAGTGGTGCTGTCGATGCAGTTGCCCTTCGCGGCGATTCCGCTGGTGCGGTTCGTCACCGACCGGCGCAAGATGGGCGAGTTTGTGGTGTCCACCTGGGTCGCCGTGCTGGCTTGGGCAGTTACCGCCGTGATCGTGGTACTGAACCTCAAGCTGCTGTACGACTTTGCGCTGGCCTGAGGCCCAACCCATCAGGCGCTTTTGACCCGCTCTGAAGGCCGGCGCACGCCGGCCACAATCTTATCCACCGCCTTGGTGGCCGCCACCATGCCGAACGTGGCGGTCACCATCATCACCGCACCAAAGCCGCCCGCGCAGTCCAGCTTCACGCCATCCCCGACAAAACTCTTCTGCAAACAAATGCTGCCGTCCGGCTTGGGATAGCGCAGCTGTTCAGTGGAAAACACACACGGCACGCTGTAATGGCGGGTCACGGTGCGGGAGAAGTTGTAGTCGCGGCGCAGGGTCGAGCGCACTTTCGACGCCAACGGGTCATTGAAGGTGCGGTTCAGGTCGCAGACCTGGATCAACGTCGGGTCGATCTGCCCGCCGGCGCCACCGGTGGTAATGATCTGGATCTTGCGGCGCTTGCACCAGGCGATCAGCGCGGCCTTGGCGTTGACCGCGTCGATGCAGTCGATCACGCAATCGATGTCCGGCGTGATGTATTCGGCCATGGTGTCGCGGGTCACGAAGTCCGCCACCGCATGCACCGTGCAATCCGGGTTGATGCCGCGCAGGCGCTCAGCCATCACCTCGACCTTGGGGTTGCCCACGGTGCTGTCCAGCGCGTGTAGCTGCCGGTTGCTGTTGCTGACGCAGACGTCGTCCAGGTCAAACAGCGAAATCTCGCCGACCCCGCAACGGGCTATCGCTTCCGCCGCCCACGAACCCACGCCGCCGACGCCGACGATCGCCACATGGGCCGCTTTCAAGCGTTCCAGGCCTTCTATGCCATACAAGCGGGCGACGCCTGCAAACCGCGGATCTTCTGTACTCATGACCATTACCCCAAAAACCGGCGCGCATTATGGACTACAGAGCGACAAGTTCGAAGCGACAAGCTACAAGTAAAGAACTTAGATGGCCTTTCGCTGACTAATGTCCGGTTTTTCTCTGCTTGCTGTACGGTCAGGGAAGGGCCGGTGTAGGATGCGCGCCGTTCGGCGCAGGCCGACACCTCTTTTCGTTCCACACCCTTTGGAACCCGAAATAGCCATGGCATCGCGTAAATTTGGACTCAACCTGGTGATCGTGCTGGCAATCGCCGCGCTGTTCACCGGTTTCTGGGCGCTGATCAACCGCCCCGTCACCACCCCCAATTGGCCTGAGCAGATCTCCGGTTTTTCCTACTCGCCGTTCCAGCAAGGTCAGTACCCGCAGAAAGACCAGTACCCGACCGACGACCAGATGCGTCGCGACCTCGAGATCATGAGCAAGCTGACGGACAACATCCGTACCTACTCGGTCGACGGTACCCTGGGGGATATCCCCAAGCTGGCGGAAGAATTCGGCCTGCGCGTGACCCTGGGGATCTGGATCAGCCCGGACCTTGAGCGCAACGAGCGCGAAATCCAGCGCGCCATCGAAATCGCCAACAGCTCGCGCAGCGTTGTGCGGGTGGTGGTCGGCAACGAGGCGCTGTTCCGTGAAGAAATCACCCCAGAAGCGCTGATCGTGCTGCTGGACCGGGTGCGCGCCGCCGTGAAAGTGCCGGTAACCACGTCCGAGCAATGGCATATCTGGGAGAAAAACCCGCAACTGGCCAAGCACGTCGACCTGATCGCCGCGCACATCCTGCCGTTCTGGGAATACATCCCGATGGACAAGGCCGGCCAGTACGTACTCGACCGTGCCCGCGACCTGAAGAAACTGTTCCCGAAAAAACCGCTGCTGCTGTCGGAAGTCGGCTGGCCGAGCAACGGCCGCATGCGCGGGGGTAATGAAACCTCCCCCGCCGACCAGGCGATCTACCTGCGCACGTTGGTGAACAAGCTGAACCGCCAGGGCTTCAACTACTTCGTGATCGAGGCCTTCGATCAGCCGTGGAAAGTCAGCGACGAAGGTTCGGCGGGCGCTTACTGGGGTGTGTACAACGCCGCGCGCCAGCAGAAATTCAACTTTGAAGGGCCGGTGGTCGCGATCCCGCAATGGCGCGTGCTGGCCATTGGTTCGGTGGTGCTCGCGCTGCTGTCCCTGACGTTGTTGATGATCGACGGCTCGGCGCTGCGCCAACGCGGCCGTACCTTCCTGACCTTTATCGCGTTCCTCTGCGGTTCGGTGCTGGTGTGGATCGGCTACGACTACAGCCAGCAATACAGCACCTGGTTCAGTGTCACCGTGGGCATCCTGCTCGCCCTCGGCGCCCTGGGCGTGTTTATCGTGTTGCTGACCGAAGCCCACAAACTGGCGGAAGCGGTGTGGACCCACAAGCGTCGGCGTGAATTCCTGCCGGTTGAAGGGGACTCGGACTACCGCCCGAAAGTATCGATCCACGTGCCGTGCTACAACGAGCCGCCGGAGATGGTCAAACAGACCCTCGACGCCCTGGCCGCCCTCGATTACCCGGACTACGAAGTCCTGATCATCGACAACAACACCAAGGACCCAGCGGTGTGGGAACCGGTGCGCGACTACTGCGAAACCTTGGGCCCGCGCTTCAAGTTCTTCCACGTCGCGCCCCTGGCCGGTTTCAAGGGGGGTGCGCTGAACTACCTGATCCCGCACACCGCCAAGGACGCCGAAGTGATCGCGGTGATCGACTCGGACTACTGCGTGTCACCAAACTGGCTCAAGCACATGGTGCCGCACTTCGCCGACCCGAAAATCGCCGTGGTGCAGTCGCCGCAGGATTACCGCGACCAGAACGAAAGCACCTTCAAGAAGCTCTGCTACGCGGAATACAAGGGCTTCTTCCATATCGGCATGGTCACCCGCAACGACCGTGACGCGATCATCCAGCACGGCACCATGACCATGACCCGGCGCTCGGTGCTTGAAGAATTGGGCTGGGCCGACTGGTGCATCTGCGAAGATGCCGAACTGGGCCTACGTGTATTCGAGAAAGGCCTGTCGGCGGCGTATTACCACGACAGCTACGGCAAGGGCCTGATGCCGGATACCTTTATCGACTTCAAGAAACAGCGTTTCCGCTGGGCTTACGGCGCGATCCAGATCATCAAGCGTCACACCGCAAGCCTGTTGCGCGGCAAGGACACCGAGCTGACCCGTGGCCAGCGTTACCACTTCCTCGCGGGCTGGTTGCCGTGGGTAGCGGATGGCATGAACATCTTCTTCACCGTCGGCGCGTTGTTGTGGTCGGCGGCGATGATCATCGTGCCGACGCGGGTTGACCCGCCGCTGCTGATTTTCGCGATCCCGCCGTTGGCGTTGTTTGTGTTCAAGGTGGGCAAGATCATCTTCCTCTACCGTCGCGCGGTAGGCGTGAACTTGAAGGATGCGTTTTGCGCGGCCCTGGCCGGCCTGGCGTTGTCACACACCATTGCCAAGGCGGTGCTGTATGGCTTCTTCACCACCAGCATTCCGTTCTTCCGTACCCCGAAAAACGCGGATAACCACGGTTTCTGGGTGGCGATTTCCGAAGCTCGCGAAGAAATGTTCATCATGCTGCTGTTGTGGGGCGCGGCGCTGGGGATTTACCTGGTGCAAGGCCTGCCGAGCAATGACATCCGCTTCTGGGTGGTGATGTTGCTGGTGCAGTCGCTGCCGTATGTGGCGGCACTGATCATGGCGTTCCTGTCTTCGCTGCCGAAACCTGCGGTGAAGGCTGAGCCTGTCACAGCCGTGTAAAAACTTGCGCAATGCACTAAACGGCGGCCTCTGGCCGCCGTTTTGCTATAAGATAACGGCCGTTTTGCACGCCTTGCTTTAACTGTAGGAGCTGGCTTGCCAGCGATGGACGTCAACGATGACGCGCTCTGTCTGAAAGAGGCGCGCTGCCCTTGCGAACATCGCCGGCAAGCCGGCTCCTACAGTAGAACGTTGCCGCCCCATAATATGCTTCCCGGAGTTCCCCCCATGACGGCCCATGCCGACCTTTCGCCGACCCTTCAACTTGCCATCGACCTGATCCGTCGCCCATCGGTCACGCCGATTGACGCCGATTGCCAGAAGCTGATGATGCAGCGCCTGGGCGACGCCGGTTTTGCGCTTGAGCCGATGCGCATCGAAGACGTGGACAACTTCTGGGCCACCCACGGCAAGCATGACGGCCCGGTGCTGTGCTTCGCCGGCCACACCGACGTGGTGCCGACCGGCCCGGTACAGGCCTGGCAGAACGACCCGTTCGACGCGTTGATCGATGAAAACGGCATGCTCTGCGGGCGTGGCGCGGCGGACATGAAAGGCAGCCTGGCCGCGATGCTGGTGGCGTCGGAGCGTTTTGTCGCCGACTACCCGGACCACAAGGGCTCGGTGGCCTTCCTGATCACCAGCGATGAAGAAGGCCCGGCGCACCATGGCACCAAAGCCGTGATCGAGCGCCTGGCGGCACGCAAGGAGCGCCTGGACTGGTGCATCGTCGGCGAACCCTCGAGCACTACGCTGGTGGGCGATGTGGTCAAGAACGGCCGTCGCGGCTCCCTCGGCGCCACCCTGACCGTACGCGGCGTGCAAGGCCACGTGGCCTACCCGCACCTGGCGAAGAACCCGATCCACCTGGCTGCGCCAGCCCTGGCCGAATTGGCTGCCGAGCATTGGGACGACGGCAACACCTTCTTCCCGCCGACCAGCTTCCAGATCTCCAACCTCAATTCCGGTACCGGCGCGACCAACGTGATTCCGGGTGACCTGACGGCAGTGTTCAACTTCCGCTTCTCCACCGAGTCCACCGTTGAAGGCCTGCAGCAGCGCGTTGCGGCGATCCTCGATAAGCATGGCCTGGACTGGCATGTGGAGTGGGCGTTGTCGGGCCTGCCGTTCCTCACCGAACCGGGCGCGTTGCTGGATGCAGTCTCGGCCAGCATCAAGGCGATCACCGGGCGTGAGACCAAGGCGTCCACCAGCGGCGGTACCTCGGATGGGCGTTTCATCGCCACGCTGGGTACGCAAGTGGTCGAGCTGGGCCCGGTCAACGCGACAATCCACCAGGTCAACGAGCGCATCCTCGCCAGTGACCTCGATGTGCTGACCGAAATCTACTACCAGACCCTGATCAAGTTGCTCGCCTGATGCTCGCGTGCCCCCTTTGCAGCGCACCGCTGAACGCGGTGGACAATGGCGTGGCGTGCCCGGCCGGACACCGTTTCGACCGCGCACGCCAGGGTTACCTGAACCTGTTGCCGGTGCAGCACAAGAACAGCCGCGACCCGGGCGATAACCTGGCGATGGTGGAAGCGCGCCGCGACTTCCTCAACGCCGGGCACTACGCCCCGGTGGCCAAGCGTCTGGCCGAGCTGGCCGCCGAGCGCGCACCGCAGCGCTGGGTGGACATCGGTTGCGGCGAGGGTTACTACACGGCGCAAATCGCCGACGCCCTGCCCCATGCTGACGGCTACGCACTGGATATCTCCAAGGAAGCGGTCAAGCGTGCCTGCAAGCGCACCCCGGCGCTGACCTGGCTGATCGCGAGCATGGCCCGTGTGCCGTTGGCGTCAGGCAGCTGCCAGTTTCTCGCCAGCGTATTCAGCCCATTGGACTGGGAAGAGGCCAAGCGCCTGCTCAGCCCCGGCGGTGGGTTAATGAAGGTCGGCCCGACCAGCGGCCACCTGATGGAACTGCGCGAGCGCCTGTACGACGAAGTACGCGAGTACACCGACGACAAGCACCTGGCCCTGGTGCCGGATGGCATGAGCCTGGCGCACAGCGAGACGCTGGAATTCACCCTGAGCCTCGCCGAGCCCCAGGACCGCGCCAACCTGCTGGCCATGACCCCACACGGCTGGCGTGCCAGCGCCGAGCGTCGCGCACAGGTGATTGAGGCGGCTGAGCCGCTGGTGGTCACTGTGTCGATGCGCTACGACTATTTCGTGCTTCAATAACTGACTTTCCAGTACCCGCGAATGGATTTTCGAATCCCGCAACGAGGAACATCCATGCGCCAACCCGATATCGAGATTTACCTGAAGGACGCCGACGTCGACCACAAGGCCATCGCCGCCTGGCTGGGCGCCGCCCTGGGCCCGTGCTCCGACTGGGTCCAGAAAGGCCAGACCTACAAATGCAAAGCCGGCAATGTGCCCGTCACCTGGCTGCCCAAAGCCGTCGGCAAATGGAACAGCCTGTACCTGGAAAGCGACCAGACCCCATGGGACGACGACATCGCCTGCGCCCGCGCTGCGTTTGCTGCGCTGAACGTGGAAGTGCGTTGCGCGCCGGGGACGTGGGTTGAGGAAGAAGGTGAAGAAAGCGCTGACACCTGGATTCGCATCAGCGAAGACGGTGAAGAACAGATCACCTGGAAAACAGCATGAATATGTAGGAGCGAGCTTGCTCGCGAAAAACTTCAGGACACCGCGTTCATCCAGGACGAACGCGTTATCGTTGGCGATCTTCGCGAGCAAGCTCGCTCCTACATACGGCCTTACAGGCCGACCACATCCTCCGCCTGCAACCCCTTCTCGCCGGTCACCACGGCGTATTCCACCTGCTGGCCCTCGGCCAGTGAGCGGTGGCCCTCACCGCGAATGGCACGGTAGTGCACAAACACATCCTTGCCGTCTTCGCGCTGGATAAACCCATAGCCCTTTGCATCGTTGAACCACTTCACATTGCCGGTTTCACGCGTTGCCATCTGTCTTACTCCCACATGCATTTTTATTGTTGAGTCGCTCGCATTGAACTGCCGAGTATAAGACAGGCTCAAAAACGATCAACTCAAGTTTACATCGCTGCTTTTTTGCCGATTTTCGGCGAATACGGCACACTACCCGCCCGAGCGCCTGCTCGGTTTTTTCCACTTGAAGCAGCACGCCTATGACCCGCTCCCCGTTCCGCCGTCTAGTGTTCGGCACCTTGCGCCGACTGTTGTACCTCTGGGTTCGCTCGGAGACGATCAACCAGTCGTCCCTGACCCTTAACCTGGACCGCAGCCGGCCGGTGTTCTACGTCCTGCAATCGCCCTCCCTCACCGAATTGGCCGTGGTCGACGCCGAGTGCACCAAGGCCGGCTTGCCGCGCCCGGTGCTGCCGGTCTCGGTCGGCCCGTTGATGGAGCCGGCGGCGTTCTTCTACCTCACGCCGGAACCGGACTGGCTCGGCCGCCAGGACAAGCGCGGCGCGCCGCCCACATTGACGCGTCTGGTCAACACCCTCACCGAACACGCCGAAGAGAATGCACAAATCATTCCGGTCAGTGTGTTCTGGGGCCAGTCCCCCGAGAGCGAGTCCAGCCCGTGGAAGCTGTTGTTCGCCGACAGCTGGGCGGTCACCGGGCGTCTACGCCGCCTGTTGAGCATCCTGATTCTGGGTCGCAAGACCCGCGTGCAATTCTCTGCGCCTATCAACCTGCGTGAATTGATCGAGCACAATAAAGGTCACGAACGTACCGTGCGCATGGCTCAACGCATCCTGCGCGTGCACTTTCGTAACCTGAAGACGGCGGTGATCGGTCCCGATTTGTCCCACCGGCGCAACCTGGTGAAGGGCCTGGTCAACATGCCGCTGGTGCGCCAGGCCATTGCCGATGAAGCCGAGCGGGAGAAGATCAGCCCGGAAAAAGCCAAGGCCCAGGCCCTGCGCTACGGCAACGAGATCGCCTCGGACTACACCTACACGGCGATCCGCTTCCTCGAAGTGGTGCTGAGCTGGTTCTGGAACAAGATCTACGACGGCATCAAGGTCAATAACATCGAAGGTGTGCAAAAGGTTGCCCAGGGTTACGAAGTGATCTACGTGCCTTGCCACCGCAGCCACATCGACTATCTGTTGCTGTCCTACCTGCTGTTCAAGAATGGCCTGACGCCCCCGCACATCGCCGCCGGGATCAACCTGAACATGCCGGTGATCGGCAGCCTGTTGCGCCGTGGCGGTGCGTTTTTCATGCGCCGCACCTTCAAGGGCAACCCGCTGTACACCTCAGTGTTCAACGAATACCTGCATACCTTGTTCACCAAGGGCTTTCCGGTGGAGTACTTCGTCGAAGGCGGACGTTCGCGCACCGGGCGCATGTTGCAGCCGAAGACCGGCATGTTGGCGATCACCCTGCGCAGCTTCTTGCGCTCTTCACGCATGCCGATCGTGTTTGTGCCGGTGTACATCGGCTATGAGCGTGTACTCGAAGGCCGCACCTACCTGGGCGAGTTGCGCGGCGCGAGCAAGAAGAAAGAGTCGATCTTCGATATTTTCAAAGTGGTCGGCGCGCTCAAGCAGCGCTTTGGCCAGGTCGCGGTCAACTTCGGCGAGCCGATCAAGCTGGCTGAATTCCTCGACAGCGAGCAACCGGACTGGCGTGCCCAGGAACTGGGTCCGAACTACAAGCCGGCCTGGCTCAACGAAACCACCAACCGCCTCGGCGAACAGGTGGCACGCCATTTGAACGAAGCCGCCGCCGTGAACCCAGTGAACCTGGTGGCCCTGGCGCTGCTGTCCACCACCCGCCTGGCCCTGGACGAACAAGCCATGGCGCGCCAGTTGGACCTGTACCTGGCGTTGCTGCGCCGCGTGCCCTACTCGCCTCACACCACCTTGCCCGAAGGCGATGGCCTGGCGCTGATCAAGCATGTGAAGGACATGGACCTGCTGTCGGAACAGAGCGACGCCCTGGGTAAGATCCTGTACCTGGACGAACAGAACGCCGTCCTGATGACCTATTACCGCAACAACGTTTTGCATATCTTTGCCCTGCCGGCGCTGCTGGCGAGCTTCTTCCAGAGCAGCTCACGGATGAGCCGCGAGCAGATCCTGCGTTACACCCACGCGCTGTACCCGTACCTGCAATCGGAACTGTTCATTCGTTGGTCGCTGGAAGAGCTGGACACGGTGATCGACCAATGGCTGGAGGCCTTTGTCGAACAGGGCCTGCTGCGTTTCGAAAACAACGTGTACCTGCGCCCGGCGCCGAGTTCGCGACACTTTGTGCTGTTGACCTTGCTGTCCAAGAGCATTGCCCAGACCCTGCAACGTTTTTATATGGCGATTTCGCTGCTGCTCAACAGCGGCCAGAACAGCATCAGCGCCGAAGAACTGGAAGACCTGTGCACGATCATGGCCCAGCGCCTGTCGATCCTGCACGGCCTCAACGCCCCGGAATTCTTCGACAAGAGCCTTTTCCGACATTTCATCCAGACCTTGCTGGAGCAAGATGTGCTGCGCCGTGACGAAGCCGGCAAGCTGAGTTATCACGACCTGCTCGGCGAACTGGCCGAAGGCGCGGCAAAACGCGTGCTGCCGGCGGAGATTCGCCTGTCGATCCGCCAGGTGGCGTTGCATCGCGTGGATGGCGCCGCCGAAGCTTCTGTCGACTCCGAAGCCAGTGCACCTGAAGAAATCCGCTAGATTTAAAGAGGCGCCGGATGGATTCCGGCGCCGTTGAAAAGGAGCAACACCATGAAAAAAATCATCCTCCTGGGCCTGACCGCCCTGCTCGGAGCCTGCCAATCCATGAGCCCTGCCCCCAAAGCCAGCCTTGATGGCGAAGTGTTCTACCTGCAACGCATCGCCCTGCCACCGACAGCGACCTTGAGCGTCAGCCTGCAGGACGTGTCGCTGATGGACGCTCCGGCCGTAACCCTGGCCGAACAGAAAGGCCCGGTCAAAGGCCAGGTACCGCTGCCGTTTCACCTGAGCTACGACCCGGCGCAAGTCAAACCTGGCCATACTTATTCGGTCAGCGCTCGCATCGAAGTGGAGGGCAAGCTACTGTTTATCACCACCGAACGGCACGCTGTGCAGCTCAATGGCCAAGACGCGCAACCCCTGCGCCTGCGGGTTGATGCTGTCGCTCACTGACAGTCTCTAGAACTTAAGCCAGATCAAAAAGGAAGCGCCCATGCTCCGTAACTCCCTTCGTTTTACTGCCCTGTGTGCCGGCCTGCTGCTCGGCGCCAACGCCATGGCCCTGGACTTGAGCAGCCTGTCCCAGGGCGACGCTTCCGGCGGCCTCAAGGACGCCCTGACCCAAGGCGCGCAGATCGCCGTGAAACAACTGGGGGTGCCGGGTGGTTTCAGCAACAACCCGGAAGTGAAGATCGGCCTGCCAGGCAAGTTGGGCAAAGTGGCCGACAAGCTGAAGATGTTCGGCATGGGCGACCAGGTCACCCAACTGGAAACCAGCATGAACAAAGCCGCTGAATCCGCTGTGACCCAGGCCCAGCCGATCCTGGTGAATGCCGTGAAAAACATGAGCGTGACAGACGCCAAGGGCATCCTCAGCGGTGGCCAGGACTCGGCCACCCAGTACCTGAACAAAAGCAGCCGCGAACAGATCCGCGCCAAGTTCCTGCCGATCGTCAAGGCCGCTACCGATAAGGTCGGTGTGGCCCAGCAGTACAACGCTCTGGCTGGCAAGGCAGCAGCCTTCGGCGCCGTGGATGCCAAGAGCGCGAATGTCGAAAACTATGTGACCGAACAAGCGCTGGACGGCTTGTTCAAGATGATTGCACAACAGGAAGAAACCATTCGCAAGAACCCGGCAGCGGCGGCCACCAGCCTTGCCAAAAAGGTATTCGGCGCACTTTGAATCGTACTGGTCGGTCAGTGAAAAAAGCCCTGCTTGAGCAGGGCTTTTTTTGGAACGTTATTCAGATGTAGACGCGCTCATACGACGAGCCAGCGGGCACGCTTAATAGCGTATGCTGGATCCGCTCATCACATTTACAGCGTTAAGGTTCTGTGAAAGGGACGAGGACGTGTTGTCGTTGTTGATGTTGATATTAATCGGTTGATGGCCATGGCCATGGCCTTTGCCTGATCCAAAACCATTCTCCATCCCCATCATTTTCCCCATGATATGCAGCAGCGGTACCGCCAGCAAAGGTAAAACAAGCATACTCACTCCTTAAAATTCAAGATTTAGGCCCAATCCCAGACCGCGACACCTCTTACTTGGTATCTATGGCAGGGTAATCTTGCGTGGCGTATTGGACCAATTGGTTCCTTCCCTTGTATGAAACAACTGAGTATTCAAGCAAACGGCCCGACTCAAAATGGGCCGGGTACGCTTTAGCGGTGTAGCGAAAAAAGCGGCGAGATCGGTCGCTGTAAATACGCCGGGGGGTGCTCAATAGGGTGTGGATGGGGCTTCAAGTTGAGAGGACTGGCCCTTTGTGTTCGCGAGAACGTTGGTCGTGCCGGACGATGTTGCCCCCAGCCTGGACGGTGGTGACCGGATTCAGGGGTGGTAGTCGACGTGCCATCTTTGGTGGGTAAAAAATTGCTGAGCAAAGACCCTAAAACCGCACCCTTGAAACTTGCCAGTGCAGATAACAGAAACATAGGAAACTCCATCGATACTTTGTTTTGAACGGGCCGCCATTGGCGAGCCCACACAGAGCGCCTGTATGCCAGGCCACCATAAGTGGAGTGATGGGCCTATTCGTTCCTGTCGCGGGGGAGCGACTTTGCATCGCCATGTGAATGACAAGAGGTATTGTCCGAACGCATCCCGAACAACTCAGTTGGGAGATCGACACCGTCAACTAAACACTGAACCCACCAGCCGGCCGAGCAGAAGAGTGCAAAACACGCAATGGCCAGCACAATCCACGCCGCCCCACCGGTATGACCACTAATGCCAGGGTAGCCATGACCTGGCATACCCCTGCCACGAAGCAAAGGCAGTGAGCGGCGCGATAAACGAAACAATCAACAGACCTTTGGGGCTCATTACCGTCAACCGGAAGAAATACAAGCCACGAAAGCGGTCGCGGTTCGGGCTGACGGCGCTGTTTTTGCGCTTATTATTGGGCATCCTTCTTGACGCGGAACCAGGCCGCGTAAAGTGCCGGCAGGAACAATAGGGTCAACGCCGTCGCCACAATCAATCCACCCATGATCGCCACCGCCATCGGCCCGAAGAACACACTGCGCGACAGCGGAATCATCGCCAGAACCGCCGCGAGGGCTGTCAGCACAATCGGGCGGAAGCGTCGGACGGTGGCTTCGATAATCGCCTGCCACGGCGCCAGGCCCGCTTTGATGTCCTGTTCGATCTGGTCCACCAGGATTACCGAGTTGCGCATGATCATCCCCGACAAGGCGATGGTGCCGAGCATGGCCACAAATCCGAAGGGCTGGCGGAATACCAGCAGGAACAGCGTCACGCCGATCAGGCCCAGCGGCGCGGTCAGAAACACCATCGCCGTGCGTGAGAAGCTGCGCAGTTGCAGCATCAGCAACGTCAGCACCACCACGATGAACAACGGCACGCCGGCTTTTACCGAGTTCTGCCCACGGGCGGAATCTTCGACCGTGCCGCCGACGTCCAGCAAGTAACCATCCGGCAGCTCAGCGCGTACGCCTTCCAGGGTCGGCAGGATTTGCTGGACCAGGGTCGCAGGTTGTTCCTTGCCATAGATGTCTGCGCGGATGGTCACCGTGGGTAGACGGTTGCGGTGCCAGATGATGCCTTCCTCAAAACCGTATTCGAGGGTGGCGATCTGCGACAGCGCCACGCTTTTGCCATTGTCGGTCGGCACCGCCAGGCTTGGCAGCAACGACAGCTCGGTGCGTTCATGCACGGTGCCGCGCAGGAGGATTTCGATCAACTCGTTGTCCTCGCGGTATTGGCTGACGCTGGACCCGGTCAACGAGCTCTGCAGGAATTTCGACAGGTTGGCCGTGCTCACGCCGAGGGCACGGGCGCGGTCCTGATCGATATTGAGGTAGACGATCTTGCTCGGCTCTTCCCAGTCCAGGTGCACGTTGACCACGTGGGTATTTTCGCGAACCTTTGCAGCGACTTTCCGAGCCAGGGCGCGGACTTCTTCGATATGTTCGCCGGTCACGCGAAACTGCACCGGATAACCCACAGGTGGACCGTTCTCCAGGCGTGTGACCCGTGAGCGCAGGTCAGGGAATTGTTCGTTGAGGGTTTCGATCAGCCAGGTGCGCAGGCTTTCACGCTCCTCGATGGTTTTGGCCAGCACGACAAACTGGGCGAAGCTGGCGGCCGGCAGTTGTTGGTCAAGGGGCAGGTAGAAACGCGGCGAACCGGTGCCGACATAGGCCACGTAGTTGTCGATGCCCGCGTGCTCCTTGAGCAAGGCTTCCAGGCGTTTGACCTGGTCGGCGGTGTTGCGCAAGGACGCCCCTTCGGCCAGCTTCAAATCGACCATCAGCTCCAGGCGGCCGGAAGCCGGGAAGAACTGTTGCGGCACAAAACGGAACAGCGCCACTGAGCCGATAAACAGCAGCAGGGTCAGGACGATCACGGTTTTACGCCGACGCACGCACCACTCCACCAGGCGTCTTACGCGTTGATAGAAGGGTGTGCCGTAGGGATCCGGGCCATCGGTGCCGTGCTTGGCCGCATGAATCTTCGCCAGGTCCGGCAGGAGTTTTTCCCCCAGGTAGGGCACAAACACCACCGCAGCCACCCACGAGGCGAGCAATGCAATGGTCACCACCTGGAAGATCGAACGGGTGTATTCGCCGGTACTCGATTGCGCCGTGGCAATCGGCAGGAAGCCCGCTGCGGTGATCAGCGTACCGGTGAGCATCGGGAATGCGGTGCTGGTCCAGGCAAAGCTGGCGGCCTTGAGCCGGTCGTAACCCTGCTCCATTTTGATCGCCATCATTTCCACGGCGATGATCGCGTCGTCCACCAGCAAACCCAGCGCCAGCACCAAGGCGCCGAGGGAAATCTTGTGCAGGCCGATGCCCAGGTAATACATGGTGGCAAAGGTCATCGCCAGCACCAGCGGAATCGCCAGGGCCACCACCATGCCGGTACGCACGCCGAGGGAGAAGAAACTCACCAGCAACACGATAGCCAGCGCTTCGGCCAGTACCTGCACGAATTCGCCGACGCTGGTTTTCACCGCCGCCGGTTGGTCTGACACCTTGCGCAGCTCCATACCGGCTGGAAGGTTCTTCTGCAGGCGTGCGAATTCTCCTTCCAGGGCTTTGCCCAGTACCAGGATGTCACCGCCGTCACGCATGGCCACGGCCAGGCCGATCGCGTCTGCGCCCATGTAACGCATGCGCGGTGCCGGCGGGTCGTTGAAGCCACGGTGGATGTCGGCTACGTCGCCGATACGGAAGGTACGGTCGCCCACGCGAATCGGGAAGTTGCGGATCTCTTCCACGGTCTTGAAGTTACCCGATACGCGCAGTTGCACGCGCTCGCTCGGGGTTTCAAAGAACCCGGCTGTGGAGACTGCGTTCTGCTCCTGCAACGCCTGCTGTACCGCTGCCAGCGGCAAACCGAGGGTCGCCAGCTTGAGGTTGGACAGTTCGATCCAGATCTTCTCGTCCTGCAGGCCCAGCAACTCGACCTTGCCCACATCCGCCACGCGCTGCAGTTGAATCTGGATGCGGTCGGCGTAGTCCTTGAGCACGGCGTAGTCAAAGCCGTCGCCGGTCAGGGCGTAGATATTGCCGAAGGTGGTGCCGAACTCATCGTTGAAGAACGGACCCTGGATATCCGGCGGCAAGGTCTGGCGGATATCGCTGATCTTCTTGCGCACCTGATACCACAGCTCAGGAATCTGCGCCGAATGCATGGAGTCGCGGGCCATGAAGGTGACCTGGGATTCACCGGGGCGCGAGAACGAGACGATGCGCTCGTACTCACCGGTTTCCATGAGTTTTTTCTCGATGCGCTCGGTGACTTGCCGCGAGACTTCCTGGGCCGTGGCGCCAGGCCAGTTGGTCTTGATCACCATGGCCTTGAAGGTGAACGGCGGGTCTTCACTTTGTCCCAGTTTGGAGTAGGACAAGGTGCCGACCACTGCCAGCAGAATCATCAAGAACAAGACGATCTGGCGATTACGCAACGCCCATTCAGAAAGATTGAAACCCATCGGGGACTACTCCTTGGCCGCCAGATTCACCACACGGTTGGAGCGATCCACAGGGCGCACTTGCTGGCCCTCGTGAAGCACATGTACACCGGCAGCAATGACCCAATCCGTAGGGCTCAAACCTTCCAGTACCGGTACGGTTTTTTCACCGAAGGCACCGATGCGCACCGGTGTGCGCTTGAGGGTGTTGTCGGGCTGCACACGCCAGACGTAAGACGCACCGTTTTCCGCGCTGAGGGCCGACAGTGGGACCGAGAGCGGAATATCGCCGTCGACCTGTATGAACACGCGGGCGCTCTGGCCCAGTTCGGCTGGGACCTTGCCCCCAGTGAATGCCACGCGGGCCGCGAACGTACGCGACTTTGGATCGGCGGCCGGCGACAGCTCGCGAATGCGACCGCTGAAACGCTGGTCGGGCTGACTCCACAGTTCGACCGATACGGGCTGGCCGATCTTGAAGCGGCCGAAACCCTGCTCCGGCAAGCTGATCAGCACTTCGCGCTCGCCATCGGTCGCCAGGGTGAACACAGTCTGGCCGGCGGACACCACCTGCCCGACTTCCACCGCACGCTTGGCCACCACGCCATCCTGTGGCGCACGCAGCACCGCATAGCCGGCCTGGTTGCTGGCCACATCGAACTCGGCCTTGATCTGCTTGAGACGGGCCTCACCGGATCGATAGAGATTTTCGGAATTGTCGTACTGGGAGCGGCTGACCATCTGACGGTCCATCAGGGTCTTGTAGCGGTCACGCTCGGCGCGCACCAGGCTCAGGTTGGCCTCGGCGGCGGCGACTTGGGCACGGGTCGCTTCCAGTTGCAGGCGCACATCCTGAGGGTCGAGTTCGGCGAGCGCCTGATTGGCCTTGACCCGCTCGCCCTCTTCCACCAACCGCTTGCTGACTTTGCCACCGATGCGAAAGGCCAGGTCCGGTTCATAACGGGCGCGCACTTCACCGGGGTAGCTGTCCATCGACTGTGAAGAAGGCTGCGGCTGCACCACCATGGCCGGTCGGATGGTAGTCTGGGCCGCTTCTTCATGGCCGCATCCGGCCAACAGGAAGACCAGACTGACAGGCAACGCAAAGGGCAGGAAAGAACTGCGCATGCTGTAGGACCTTTCGCAAATGGAGCTAAGAATAATTATACTGGCGGGTATGTTATTAATACCAAACTCACCAGTCCAGTATTAAAGGTGAAAATGTCCGACAATCCCGTAAACACCAATAGCCCCGGGCGCCCCAAGGACATGGCAAAACGCCAGGCTATCCTCGAAGCAGCGAAAATCCTGTTTTTGAGCAATGGCTACGCCAGTACCAGCATGGATGCCGTGGCCCTTGAGGCCGGCGTGTCGAAACTGACCGTGTACAGCCACTTCAACGATAAAGAGACGTTGTTCACCGCCGCCGTGGTGGCCAAGTGCGAAGAGCAACTGCCGGTGATGTACTTCGAGTTGCCTGCGGGCATGCCTGTGGAGACTGTGTTGTTGAATATCGCGCGGGGGTTCCATCGCCTGATCAACAGTGAGGAATCAGTCAACCTGCATCGCCTGATGATGACCACCGGCAATCAGGACGTGAAACTCTCGCAGATCTTCTTCGAAGCAGGTCCCATGCGCATGCTGCAAGGCATGGAGCGCCTGCTCGGCAAGATCGACCAGAACGGCGCGCTAAGCATCGACAAGCCCTTTACGGCGGCCGAGCATTTCTTCTGCCTGCTCAAGGGCACGGCGAATTTCTGCTTGCTGTATGGCTGCGGCGGACAACTGAGTGAAGAAGCCGCCGAAGCCCATGTGCAGGAGGTGGTGGGGTTGTTTATGCGGGCCTACAGGCCATGAAGACCGGTTGCATGGACGGGCCTCATCGCTGGCAAGCCAACGCCTACACGTACCTGCCTTTGATCCAACCACTCAGGCCGGCTGTCAGGCCGCCGTGCTCTTGCTTTTGATCTTGATCCTAGGCGCCCCGTCAAACACGCTGGCCGGAATCTGACAGGGATTTGGGGGGTAAACCGGCAGGGATGCCGGTTTAGCCGCCCCGCGCCATGGATGGCGCGTGGCGGCGGCCC
>NZ_CP022960.1:2754874-2773140 GCF_002269425.1 Pseudomonas sp. NS1(2017) | reverse complement strand
CGAGTGTTGGGGCAAGAGCGTTTTGCTTACTTTGCCGCTTTTGCAAAGTGAGCCGCCGTAAGGGCGGAACCCATACCAGCCGTTACCTAAATAACGGATATGTACACCGTACCACCGCCATCGCAGGCAAGCCAGCTCCCACAGTTAGATCGTGGGCTTACAGTTAGACAGCGCTAACAAGCGCCCTCGCCAGAGGCGCAGCGTGGTATCGCGATTCAAGGTTTAAGCGCCTTCTTGGGGTAGATGTCATACCGGCTGGACTTGCCGTCCAACGCATGGCTCGGCTTAGGCCCTTCGATGCACGGCGCCTTGCGCGGACGCTTGACCACCACACGGTGGCTGGCCAAGGCCAGGGCAGCGGCCAACAGCGCCGGTGCGTCTGGATCATCCCCCACCAGTGGCCGGAACAGGCGCATTTCCTTCTTCACCAAGGCGGTTTTCTCACGGTGAGGGAACATCGGGTCGAGGTAGATCACTTGGGGCGGCTCACCTTCCCAGTTGCGCATCACGTCGATGGAGTTGCCCTTGAGCAACTGCATGCGCGCCACGATCGGTGCCACCTCAAAATCATCCGCGCCACGTGCCAGACCGTCTTCGAGCAAGGCGCCGATCAGCGGCTGGCGCTCGATCAGGCTCATCTCGCAGCCCAGGCTGGCCAGCACGAAGGCGTCCTTGCCCAGGCCGGCCGTGGCATCCAGCACCCGTGGGCGCACGCCTTGGGCGATGCCGACGGCCTTGGCGATCATCTGCCCGCTGCCACCACCGTACAGTCGACGATGTGCCGCACCGCCTTCGACAAAATCCACCCGCACCGGCCCTGGCGCATCAGGCCCGAGCTGTTGCAGCTGTAGGCCGTGCTCCCCCACTTGCAGGGAAAAGTCCGCATCCGCCAGGTGCATCGGTAAACCCAGCAGTGACGCCCATTGCTCGGCACGGCCCTGGAACCCTTCGCCCAAGGCCTCGACCTGGATGCGGCTGGCCGCTGGTTGTTCGCTCATCAATCGCTACGCTCAAAAATATTAAGGATCGGCAAACAGCGGCCGATAAAAACAACAGTCAGGTATTTTGCCAGAGCTGAGCGTCGACCGAGAAAAATGTCAGACATTCTTCCCCTAACCATCGGTGTACTGCCGACCCACAACCACTACGGCCTGCGCAATACTCAAGCGCTGGCCGGGGTGAGTCATGTGTGGCAGGACTTCTTCGCCCGGGCATTGGCCGAGCAGCTCGGCGAAATGCCGGAGGCGCTGGCTGCCCAGGCGCCAGCACCGGCGGACCCAGCGGTAGAGCCCAGCGCCGGCGCCGACCTGTTATCGCAGATCCTCACCCAGCGTGAGTGCGACGTGAAAGACACCGAAATCGCCCCACCGGAGCCACTGTTCCTGCCGATCGCCGAGTTCGAAACCGAGCTGCTGCCACCGGCTGCCACACCATTCCCGCAAGAAGAAATCGTCGCCCAGCAGCGCCAGCAGAACTTCGAAAGCGGTTGGGTCCGCCCAATCGTGCTGACCGCCGGCCAACCGTTGCCAGAGCCAGGCCCGGCGCCGGAGCCACGCCCACTGCACTTGCCCATCGCCGAATTCGAACTGGACCTGCTGCCGCCGGCTGCCACGCCGTACCCGACCGAAGAGTTGGTCGCGCAGCAAAAAGCGCTCGACTTCGACTACTACTGGGCGCGCCCGCTGGTCACCCAGAACCTGCGACTGGCCGCCTGATACTCAGCGACACACCCACCAACGCCCCATGTCCAGATGGAAATGGTTGCGGTGCGCGGCGTTGTAATCCGGGCTCAGCACCACGTTGAAATCATCGCAGGCACTGTCGCGGACCTGACGCAGGAACCGCGCCTTATCGCCCTCCCCCGGCCAATCTTTGAGCACACTGATACTGCGCCCGCCCGCCAGGCGAAAACCGGCGATGTCCAATGCATTGGCCGACGCATGCTGGCTGACTCGCCCTTCGACGCGGTTGTACATATTGCGGCAGGCAAAGCTGCCCAGGTGATCGACCCGCGTCACCGCCTGGCCGAACACCGCTTGGGCCGCCGGTTGCAGGCTGTGACGCTCGAACAGGGCGAACGCCACCGCCAGCGGGCAACTGGCGAGAAAACTGCTGCTCAGGCCAACCGCGGCCCCCTGAACGCGCAAGGTGTTGCGCAGCGGACACGCCGCATCAGCGGGCGTATCGGCTTGATGGCTGACGCGCAGGCCCGAGGTCTCCAGCACTTGGTCGCACAACGCCGGGTCATCCTGCAGGCGCCCCAGCTTGTAGCGGGTGAGCAAATTCGGGCTGGCGCGCACATCCAGCGGGGCCCAAGGGTTCCAATCGGCCGGTAGCGGCACCCAGCCACGCCAGATGCCAACGGCAAAGGCTCCCGCCAGGACCAGCAGCACGCCTGTCACTTTGAAAAAACGCACCCCTTAGCCCTTGAAGAACTCGTTGGCCTGGCTGAACGGCATCTTGCGTTCGGTAAACGTGAACGTGCCCAGTTCGTACACTTCCTGGGCGGCACGATAGAACTCGCCATAGGCCGCCAACGCCAGGGCCGAGCCGACGCTGATCCGCCGCACACCCATCGCACTGAGTTGCGCGACGCTGAGGTTCAAGCCGCCGGACATCAACACGTTCACCGGCTTGGGCGCCACCGCCTTGACCACCGCCAGCACTTCCTCGGCACTGCGCAGGGCCGGCGCATACAGCACGTCGGCACCGGCTTCGGCGTAGGCTTGCAAGCGGCGGATGGTGTCGGGCAAATCCAGGCGACCATGCAGGAGGTTTTCCGCACGGGCCGTCAGGGTGAACGGGAATGGCAGACTGCGCGCGGCAGCCACCGCGGCTTCTACACGCTCGACGGACAGGTCGAAAGGATAGATAGGGTCAGCGGCAATGCCTGTGGCGTCTTCAATGGAGCCGCCGACAATGCCGGTGGCGGCGGCACGCAGGATGGTCTGGGCGCAGCCTTCGGGAGTGTCGCTGAAGCCGTTTTCCAGGTCCGCCGCTACCGGCAACGCCGTGGCATTGGCAATCATGCCGGCGTTGATCAAGGTGTCTTCCAGGGACAACGCCCCTTCCGCATCCGGGCGCGCCAGGCTGAATGCGTAGCCCGCACTGGTGGTGGCAAGGGCTTCAAACCCCAGGCTGGCCAGCATCACGGCGGAGCCTGCATCCCACGGGTTGGGCATCACGAACGCGCGGTCACGCTCGTGCAAGGCCTTGAAGGTTTCGGCGCGAAGGGTTTGCGCATCCATGTCTGGCTCCTGGCGGGAAAAGGAGTCTTAGAGTAACCCCAGTTGCTCCACGGCGGGGGCACGATCCAACAATGGCAATGCGGGCAGGCCCGGCAGGCGGGCCATCAACTGATCATGGAAACGCAGCGCCAGTTGGGCGGCGAGGCGATTATCCGAAGTGTGCAGGAACACGTAGGGTGTGCGGCCTTCTTCAATCCAACCGGCGACTTTTTCCACCCACGGCATCAGGAACGGGTCGTTGGCTTCCAATTCGGGATGCCCGATAAAACGCACTTGGGGAAACTGCGTCAGTGCCGCCGGCCGTGCCGGCACCTTGGGCTTTTTCGATTGGGCGTGCAGCACGGCGGCCGATGTAGACGTGCAACTGAACAATGCGCGGGGGTCCAGGCAGATGCGCTCAACGCCCCGATCCCGTAGCAAGCGGTTAAGCATGCGCTCGGCGTCGCCTTTGGCGAAGAATTCCGAATGACGCACTTCCACCGCCATGGGCCGCTCAAGGCCATCAATGAAGCCTGCCAGCTCCCCCAGACGCTGCGGTGTAAACGTCGCGGGCAGTTGCAACCATAGCGGGGACACGCGCGCTCCCAGGGGACTCATCAAGCCCACAAAGCTTTCCGCAGCCGGCAGTTGCTCAATCAGGTTGCCACTGTGGCTGATATCACCGGGAAACTTGGCCGTGAAACGAAAATCGTCGGGCATGATTTCAGCCCAGCGTTGCACCGTGGCGGCTGATGGACGCGCGTAGAACGTGGTGTTGCCTTCAACGGCGTTAAAGACCTGGGAGTAGAGGGCGAGGTAGTCGCTGGAACGGGCATCGGCGGGGTACAGGTACTCGCGCCAGGCGTTTTCACTCCAGGACGGGCAACCGAGGTAGTAAGGGAGGCGCATCAGATATGGATGTCGAGGCCCAGCACTTCCATATCCCATTCGACAAAACCGGCGGTGGTCAGGTAGCTGGCCAGGGCGGTGGCGACGCTTTTGCTCATGGAGCGTGGGAAGACCATGTCTTGCTGACGGGCGGGAAGACCACTGATACGGGCTTGAGCGTTGGCCTGTGCGTCGGACTGGACCTCGATGAAGTCTGGCGAATCCTCGACGGACTCGTCTACCGTGACGTTGGCCTTGCGCGGCTTACGCTTGATTGGGTAGGACTGTGAGGAAAAGCCATCAATACGCATGGGCGCGAACTCGCTATCAGTAATGGCATTTTGGCAGCACTGTCCGTAGTGCGCAAATGCTCTGGTGATAACTAGAACACATAATTTGAAAAAGGTTTAAAACGGGGGGCAAATTCTGACGATTGGTGAATTTAGCCCCATATTGCCATCATTTTTGACGTCAAATAATCCCGCGTTCAGCCTTTGTCTGCGCCACCTTATCGCGCAGGTAAACCGGAGCCGCTTGGTCGGCTGGAATCGCCTCTCCCCGTTCGAACGCGAAGCGCGCGAGGGTCAATAGATCCTCAGCGTGGGGCAACATCGCCGCGTCTCTGCCAACCAATGGCACAGCGATGCGCTCACCATAACCCCACCCGGTGCCAGCACCGAACCACTCACCACTGGCATCACCTGGCAATACGGATGACTCAGGCGACTGCACGGCTTCCACACCCACCAGGCGCATCTCGCCTGCCGTTTCGCGGTAGCAGCCCCAATACACCTCATCCATGCGTGCATCGATAGCCGCCGCAACCTGATG
This sequence comes from Pseudomonas sp. NS1(2017), assembly GCF_002269425.1. Lineage (NCBI taxonomy): Bacteria > Pseudomonadati > Pseudomonadota > Gammaproteobacteria > Pseudomonadales > Pseudomonadaceae > Pseudomonas > Pseudomonas sp. NS1(2017). The sequence continues at coordinate 2,768,194 of NZ_CP022960.1, read as the reverse complement.
AGCGCCATGTTCACGCAAGGCGCGCTGGGCCAGTACGGCCAGGTTGGACACCGGCAATACCGGGCGCTCCAACGCAAATGCCAGTCCCTGCACCACACCAATGGCAATACGCACACCGGTAAACGCACCCGGGCCACGGCCGAAGGCGATGGCATCCACCGCAGCCAGCGTAGTGCCAGCGTCTTCCAGCAGTTGCTTGATCATCGGCAACAGCTTCTGCGCGTGCAGACGCGGGATCACCTCGTAGTGGCTCGTGACCTTGCCATCGTGCAGCAGGGCAACGGAGCAAGCTTCAGTCGCGGTGTCCAGGGCCAACAGGGTACTCATCGGTGCGGGTGTCCAGGTCGAAAAAAAAGTGCGCCAGTATAAACAACAACGGCCCGCAAGCGGGCCGTTATCCGTGAAGCCGATGAAGGGATCAGCTGAGTGCTTGCAGCACTTTGGCGGTGATCGCTTCAACCGAGCCGACACCAGGAATGTGGCTGTACTTCGGCTTGCCCTGGGCAGCGGACAGCTTCTGGTAGAAGTCCACCAGCGGCTTGGTCTGGGAATGGTAGACCGACAGGCGATGACGCACGGTTTCTTCGGTGTCGTCTTTACGCTGCACCAGGTCTTCGCCGGTCACATCGTCCTTGCCTTCCACTTTAGGCGGGTTGTAGACGGTGTGGTACACGCGGCCAGAGGCCTCGTGAACGCGACGACCGGCAATACGCTGGACGATCTCTTCATCTTCCACCGCGATTTCAACCACGGCATCCAGCTCAACGCCGGCCTTCACCAGGGCTTCAGCCTGGGGAATGGTGCGTGGGAAGCCGTCGAACAGGAAACCGTTCTTGCAGTCTTCCTGGCTGATGCGTTCCTTGACCAGGTTGATGATCAAGTCATCGGACACCAGGCCACCGCTGTCCATCACGCTCTTGGCGATCAGGCCCAGCTCGGTGCCAGCCTTGACGGCCGCACGCAGCATGTCGCCGGTGGAGATTTGTGGAATGCCGAACTTTTCAGTGATGAACTTTGCCTGAGTACCTTTACCGGCCCCGGGAGCTCCCAGCAGAATGACGCGCATTGATGTGCTCCTCAATTTTTTATAGAGATGACGCTCGGATTCGCCGCGGTGGGCCAATCGCGTAAAAATAGAATTCGGGCCGCCCAAACGGCCAAAGGCTGATCAAGATACACAGCAGGCCTTAACCACACAAGCCGCCAAAAGTCGCAGGAACCCGCGCAGGGCATGCGTCATAGGTAGGGTGTGCCTGAGTGCAACCCGGCCCCACAAACGCCGGCCACCCGTTTCAGGGCGGCCGCCGTGGTTTATCTGCAAGCTATTGAGAACACGCAAAAAACCCTAGCCAGTGTTGCGCAAACCGGCGGCGATACCGGCCACGGAGACCAGCAGCGCCTGTTCCAGAGGGCTGTCCTGCGCCGCTTCCTGCTGGCGTGACCGGGCCAGCAACTCGGCCTGCAGTAAGTGCAAGGGGTCGAGGTAGGTGTTGCGCAGTCGGATGAACTCTAGGGTGTCTGGGCTATGAGCGAGCAGTTGCGACTGGCCAGTCAGGCCAAGCACCACGTTGCACGCCTGCGACAATAGGTCGCGCAGATGCGCACCCAATGGCAGCAGGTCCGGCTGCACCAGCCGCTCGTCATACAGGCGTGCGATATCGGCATCCGCCTTGGCCAGCACCATTTCCAGCATGTCGATGCGGGTACGGAAGAATGGCCACTGTTCACGCATCTGCCCCAGCAACTCGCCTTCGCCGCGCTCCAGAGCCTTGCTCAGCGCTGCCTCCCAGCCAAGCCAGGCCGGCAGCATCAGGCGGGTCTGGGTCCAGCCGAAGATCCACGGGATCGCGCGCAAGCTTTCAATCCCGCCCGCACGACGCTTGGCCGGGCGACTGCCCAGGGGCAAGCGCCCCAGCTCCTGTTCCGGCGTGGACTGACGGAAATACTCGACGAACTGCGGATTTTCCCGCACCACAGCGCGGTAAGCGCTGACACCGTCTGCCGCCAATTCATCCATCAAATGGCGCCAGGCCGGCTCCGGCGGCGGCGGGGGCAGCAGCGTCGCCTCCAACACGGCAGCCAGATAAAGGTTGAGGTTCTGCTCGGCGATATCCGGCAGGCCGAACTTGAAGCGGATCATCTCGCCCTGTTCGGTGGTGCGGAACCGCCCTGCCACCGAGCCCGGCGGTTGCGACAGGATCGCCGCGTGAGCCGGGCCACCGCCACGCCCCACGGTGCCACCACGACCGTGGAACAACAGCAGTTCCACTTGTTGCTCACGGCAGATATCCACCAGGCGCTCCTGCGCCCGGTACTGCGCCCAGGCGGCGGCGGTCGTGCCGGCGTCCTTGGCCGAGTCCGAGTAGCCGATCATCACTTCCTGCGGCCCCTGCAAACGCGCGCGATAGCCCGGCAGCAGCAACAGTTGCTCAATCACCGGGCCGGCGTTATCCAGGTCGGCGAGGGTTTCGAACAGCGGTACCACGCGCATCGGCCGTTGCACGCCCGATTCTTTAAGCAGCAGTTGCACGGCCAAAACGTCCGACGCAGCGCCGGCCATGGAGATGACATACGAACCCAAGGATGCGGCAGGGGCGGCGGCGATTTCCTTACAGGTGTTGAGCACCTCGGCCGTGTCCGCCGACGGTTTGAAATAGCCCGGCAACAGCGGTCGACGGTTGGCCAGCTCCTTCATCAGGAAGCTGATACGCATCTCTTCGTTCCAGTCCTCGTAACGGCCCAGGCCGAGGTAGTCGGTGATTTCGGTCATGGCGGCCGAATGACGACTGGAATCCTGACGCACGTCCAACCGCACCAGGAACAGCCCGAAGGTTACCGCTCGACGCAGACAATCGAGCAAAGGCCCATCCGCTATCACGCCCATGCCGCATTCGTGCAGTGACTGGTAGCACAGCTCCAGCGGCTCCAGCAGGTCGCGGTTGTTCTGCAACACCTCGGCCGGCGCCGGCGTGCTGCTGCTCAACGCGGTATGCGCCCATTGGCGCGTGGCGCGCAGGCGTTCGCGCAGTTGCTTGAGCAAAGCGCGATAAGGCTCGACGCTGTCTCCGACCTTGGCCTGCAACGCCGGGCTGGCTTGCTGCATCGACAGTTCAGAGGCCAGGTGGTCGATATCGCGCAAGTACAGGTCGGCGGCCATCCAACGCGCCAGCAGCAGCACTTCGCGGGTGACCGGTGCCGTGACGTTCGGATTGCCGTCACGGTCGCCCCCCATCCATGAAGCAAAGCGGATCGGTGCGGCCTCCAGGGGCAAGCGCAAACCGGTGGCGGCGTGCAGCGCCTGGTCAGCCTTGCGCAGATAGTTGGGGATCGCGTGCCACAGCGAGTGCTCGATCACCGCGAAGCCCCACTTGGCTTCGTCCACAGGTGTGGGTCGGGTGCGGCGGATTTCTTCGGTGTGCCAGGCTTCGGCGATCAAGCGTTGCAAGCGTTGACGGATCTGCTCGCGTTCTGCGCTGGTGAGGTCGCGGTGATCCTGCGCCGCCAATTGCGCGGCGATGGCATCGTATTTCTGGATCAGGGTGCGGCGCGCCACTTCGGTGGGGTGGGCAGTGAGGACCAGTTCGATCTCCAGGCGCCCCAACTGGCGGGCCAGGGATTCGTTGCTGTGGCCTTCGCTTTGCAGGCGCGCCAGCAACTCGGGCAACACGCGGGATTCGAACGGTGCCGGCTGCGACTCATCACGCCGGTGGATCAGTTGGTACTGCTCGGCAATGTTGGCCAGGTTGAGGAACTGGTTGAAGGCACGGGCCACCGGCAACAGTTCGTTTTCCTGCAACTGGTTGAGGCTGGTGCTCAGTTCATCGCCGGCACCGCGCCGGTCAGCCTTGGCGCCTTTGCGGATCTGCTCGATCTTGTCGAGGAAATCATCGCCATACTGCTCTCGAATGGTGTTGCCCAACAGTTCACCCAGCAGGTGAACATCCTCACGCAAGCGTGCATCGATATCACTCATCAGCCAATCTCCAGCCAGAAATCCGGGACGCGCAGATTTGCCAGAGTGCCGCCAGCCTCGATTTATGACAAGACTTTAAACCTTGTGAGTTGCAGCTAGTCTCAAGCTTAAGTCGTCGCGTTTATCCGCGCAGGCGACTGGACACTCATCACCGCCTGCTAAAAGCGGGCTTCATTGAGGTTGCCATGAAAATTCGAGAACTGGCCCAGCATTGGGAAGAGAACGCAAAGGGTCGCTTGACCAAGACCGAGTACGCCATCCACCTGGATATGGAGTCCGCCGCGCGGCTGGCCGCCATTACCGAGATGTACCCCAAGCGCCACCCCGAAGAATTGCTCGGAGAATTGATCGGCGCCGCGCTTGAAGAGCTGGAAGCCAGCTTCCCCTACATCAAGGGCCAGCACGTCATTGCCACCGATGAAGAAGGCGACCCACTGTACGAAGACGTCGGCCCCACCCCTCGTTTTCTGACCCTGTCGCGACGCTATCTGCATGATTTGTCGGCCAGCAGCGACGAACAGAAGCACTGACACAACCCCACCAACCCCCTGTATTCCGGGCTCCTCAAGGGCCCGGCGTACCACTGCGCAACGCAGAAGTTCCAACTTTTTTACGCTGACCAATCAGTCAAATATTTTTTTAGGCAAATCGCCATCTTCTCTGAACTTTTGAAAAAAGCCTCCGGTCACAGCCAGTAAGCCATCACTTGGAACGGTCGTTTTAAAGGGCAATTTGCGCATCAGTGCACAGCCCGCCGCCGCAGACCAGTGACATGGATTTTGATGTTTATCAGGAGTTATCCAATGGAGTTGAAGACGATGAAGACCAGCACTGCCAAATCCTCGTTTAACCACCTGCGCGGGCTCAAATTGGCCGCGCTGGCAATCGGCACCAGCTTCGTTCTGGCGGGCTGTGCCGGCAACCCTCCGACCGAGCAGTACGCGGTCACCCAGTCCGCCGTGAACAGCGCTGTCAGCGCCGGCGGTACTGAGTACGCAGCGGTGGAAATGAAGTCGGCCCAGGACAAGCTCAAAGAAGCCGAAATTGCCATGCACGACAAGAACTACGACAAAGCTCGCCAGTTGGCTGAACAAGCTGAGTGGGACGCACGTGTCGCAGAGCGCAAGGCCCAGGCTGCCAAGGCTGAACAGGCTGTGAAGGATTCCCAGAAGGCTGTTGATGAGTTGCGTAAGGAAGGCATGCGCCCGGCTGCTATCCAGCAGAAGTAAGACGCTTCCTGTGACCCAATCGCACCCGATAAAGAATTGAAAGGACGACACGACTATGCGTAAACAATTGATGATCCCTGCCCTGCTGGCGATGAGCGTTGCACTGGCGGCCTGCTCCACTCCGCCGAACGCGAACCTGGAAAACGCGCGGACCAACTTCTCCTCCCTGCAGACCAACCCGCAAGCCACCAAGCTCGCGGCCCTTGAAACCAAGGACGCCAGCGAATGGCTGGATAAGGCTGACAAGGCCTACCGCGATAAGGAAGACGAGAAGAAAGTCGACCAACTGGCTTACCTGACCAACCAGCGCGTTGAAGTGGCCAAAGACACCATCGTACTGCGGGAATCCGAAGCCAAGCTGAAAAACGCCGGCGACGAACGGGCTCGCGCTCTGCTGGATGCCCGTGATGCACAGATCAAACAACTGCAAAACAGTTTGAACGCCAAGCAAACCGACCGCGGCACCCTGGTGACGTTTGGTGATGTGTTGTTCGCAACCAACAAGTCCGACCTGAAATCCAGCGGACTGGTGAACATCACCAAACTGGCTCAGTTCCTGCGCGACAACCCGGACCGCAAGGTGATCGTCGAAGGCTACACCGACAGCACCGGTTCCGATTCGTACAACCAGAGCCTGTCCGAGCGTCGTGCAGCGTCCGTGCAACGTGCGCTGGCTCAGCAAGGCGTGGACATCTCGCGCATCGTGACTCAGGGTTACGGCAAGGAATACCCGGTTGCCGATAACGGCAGCGTCTCCGGCCGTGCCATGAATCGCCGCGTTGAAGTGACCATCTCCAACGACAATCAGCCAGTTGCTCCACGCTCTTCCGTTGCCAACTGATCGATTGCTGTAAAAAGAACCCCGCACTTCGGCGGGGTTCTTTTATTTACATGAAGTTAACTTGGCCGCTGTTCATTTGGGGTATCTGGATTTGCTGACGCTGGCCTTCGGCCTGAGGATCATTACCACCGCCGCCGCCCTGGCCACCACTCCCACCGGCCAACATCTCTTCCAGCATCTTCTTCAGCATTTCCGGGTCCAACTGCTGCTTCTGCTGGCCACCCGCCTGCTGCATCTGGTCCATACCACCAAATAGGCTGCCGACCATATTCCCCACACTACCGATACCATCCACCATATTCACGCTCCGTAAGTCCACGATCAAGGAAGTTGTGTCTCAGTTTTGCTGACACTCCCATCAGTGGTCTCGTACGAAATATGGTTCCGCCTGTCTCGGTTATTGCTGCAGTTGCGGCGTCTCCTGGCCCATGCAACGCACCGCCTGTTTCTTATTGTTCACGAGCACACCCGTCAGACCTTTCTGCTCCGTATCGAACATCACCAGCACGCCATCCACGCACTGCGCCACTTGCGCAGCCGGGGTCAGGGAGATCTTGTAGTCCTCGCCCGGCACGGTCTTGAGCATGGTGAAGTCGCTTAGCAGCAACGCATCTTCCGGCTTGGCGAAGTGCAGGTAACCGTAGAACCACAGGCAGCCGACGGTGCCGATGATGGTGCCGATGCCGGTGAGGATCAGCGGGATCATGTTGCGTTCTTCGCTCATTGCGGGCTCTCTGATGAATCAACTTTAGGAATGGGGTAGTTCGGAATTTCGCCCAGGCGGCGCAAGCCGTTGAAGTGCTGCGGGTCGTCCAGGTAGCGCAGCATCACGGTTTGCCAGGTCTTGTCGGCAAAGGTCTGCACATGCCCACCCCGGGTCAGCTGCAACACCCGTGGCGGCGGTGCGGCCTGATAGAGGCGGATGCCATTGGCCACGGGCACAATCGGGTCATCCAGGCTGTGGAACAACAACTTCGGCACACCGGTGAGTTGGGGCATCGCATGGATCGCACTGTCGCCGTCCGGCACCAGCCAGGACAGGGGCACCTGGAATGGCCATGTTAACCAGGAGGTACTCAGGGCGAATTGTCCTACATCACGATAACTGGCAGGCACACCGTCCAGCACCAGCGCTTTGAGCTGGGACTGGCGCTCAGGATGGGCCGCCAGATAGTGCACCGCCAACGCCCCGCCCAGGCTTTGTCCGAGGACGATCAGCGGTTGGCCCTGGGTTTCAGGCGCCTTGTCGATCCAGCGGAACGCCGCGTCCACATCCTGATAGATCGCGGGCAGCGAGGGTTTGCCTTCCGACAAGCCATAGCCGCGATAGTCCAGCAGCAGCACTTGATAGCCTTGTTCGGGCAACCACCAACTGCCGCCCAGATGCCAGGCCAGGTTGCCGCCGTTACCGTGCAAATGCAACACCGTGCCCTTGAGCGGCACACCGGGTTTGGCCGGCAGCCACCAGGCGTGGAGCTTCACGCCGTCAGCGGTGGTCAAGGTGACGTCGCGGTAGTGCAGGTGGGCTTTTTCCGGCGTGAACGGCAGGCCGGGCTCGGGATAGAACAGCAGCGAGCTGCAGCCGTTCAATGTGAGTAGCAGGCACACAATGCCGAGGATTCTCATCCGTTGAAGCCTCATCAGAAATAGCGCCCTCCTGTAGGAGCGAGCTTGCTCGCGAAAAACGTCAACGATAACGCGGGTCCCCTGAAAGCACGCGGCGCCTTAAGTTTCTTCGCGAGCAAGCTCGCTCCTACAAGGAAGACGGTAATTAAAGGATATTGGAGTAATCCGCCTCGATCCGATCCAGGCTCAAGTGGTTGAGGAAGTTGGAGAAACACATCCACGCCGCCAGTGCATTCATGTCGCGGAACTGCTCCGGCAGGTACTTGGGCGGTACCACCAGGCCTTCGTCCACCAGTTGGCGCAGGGTACGCATGTCTTCCAGGGTGGTCTTGCCGCAGAACAGCAGCGGCACTTGTTCCAGCTTGCCTTTGCGCACGGCGAGCTGGATGTAGTTGTAGACCATGATAAAGCCCTTGAGGTAGGACAAATCCTTGGTAAACGGCAGACCGGTCGGCACCGAGCCACGGAAAACGCGACTGGCGTTGCCGTAGCTTTCGGCCATTTCAAAGCCTTGTTCGCGGAAGAACTCGAACACCTGCAGGAAGTCGGCGCCCTCTTCCACCATATGGATGGCGCGGGTGCGGTTGGTCAGCTTGCGCAGGCGGCTCGGGTAGGAGGCGAAGGTGATGATTTCCATCAGGATCGCCAGGCCTTCCTGGGTCACGGTGGACGACGGCGGGCCTTTGGACAGGAAGGTGCAGATCGGCTGGTTCTGGCCATTCAAGGTGGTGCCGACATGCACCAGGCCTTCATGCACTTCCAGGGCACGCACGTCGCGGTCGTTGAACATCGCATCGGCGCGAATCTTGATGTAGTCGGCACCCGCCGCCGCGTCGGCGACTATACCGTCGGACTCGAACACGCGGATGGTCTCTTCGGCCTCGCCAAACACTTTGTTCAGGCGGGTTTGCAGCAGGGCCACGGCGTCCTTCGCGGTGAGGGTCTTGGCTTCATCTTTGAGGTCACCACGGCCGTCGATATTGTTCAGGTAGTCCGAAAGCATCAGACCCAGGTCGGCCAGCGTCGGGTCGCCGGCGTGAAACGCATCGGAGGCGGCGCCATAAAGCTCCTGGGAAATCAGCCCGAAATCCTCGGTGCCGCGCGCTTCGAGCATGCGCACCACCATGCGGTATTCCTTGCACATGCGGCGCATGATCTGCCCCACCGGGCTGAACTGGCCGAGGCGACGGGTGATGTCGCGCTCGATGTTCTGGAACTCCAGCTTCACGGCACTGGGGTCGAATGACAGCGGCCTGTTCAGGTAATAGTCGCGGCTCACCGCCGGCATTTCCTTGCCCTTGGCCTTGAGGAAACCCTGGCGAATGGTGTCGTCCCACTTCACGGCGTCGAGGACGCGAATCGGTGTTTGCGCCAGCACAATGCGATCAGACAAGGTGCGTATCGTCTGCTGGTAATCGTCCACCCGGTGCTTCCTCTTTAAACGTTATTTGCCCGCGCGCTGGTAGCGCACGGCTTCCACGAATACATCGGCGTTGGCCGGGTCATCCAGGTAGGCAAACACCTGGTCCAAGGGGCTGTCCACCAACACGCCAGCACCTTCGACGGTTTCCACGGTACTGCCGTGCAACGCCTTTTGGCCGATGGCTTGATGGATCTGCTCCAGGTCGAGGTTGTAGACCACCAATTCATGCTTTTCGTTGATTTCGAAGCCCGCGAGGATGAAATGCCCACCGAGCTTGGCCGGCAGCGGCGCCGACAAATACCAACGGCTGCCATGGCGCGAAACGCTGAACCGGTACTCATCACGCTGGCCCGGCTTGGCTGTAGGGTAGCTCACGGCTTTGTAACGGTGCTCACCAACGGAACTGATGTGCAGGTTGAGCGGCTCGCCCCAAGCATTTTTGCTCGACCATTGGCCCAGCAGAGCCTGCGGCGCGGCTTCATGGGCCGGCAGCGGGTCCTTGAAAGTCACCAGGCAACCGCTGAGCAGCAGGAACGACAAGGCGATTACAGCCACACGCCAGGTTTTCATTGGACTTCCCCCGGTGTCAGACCGAGGCCAACACCAAATGCATGTAACGCTTGAGAATCTCAAGCATCTCTTCACCGGTCAGAGGCTCTGCGCCGCCCAGCAGGCCCTGATATTCCATCCGACTGATTATCGCCGTCAACACTTTGGCATCCTGTTGTGGCTCACGGGAGCCCAGCACCTGGAAAAACTGCCCGGTGCCCTGCAACAGAATCTGCTGGTGGGAACGTACCAACTCGGCCAGACGCGGGTTGAGCAAGGCTTCCTGACGGAACGCCTGCTCGGCCATCAGGTGTTCACGACGGTTGGTCAGCTGGCGCAAGACGTAATCGGCAGTCAGGCGCGCAATATCATCCGCCAGTTGCGAACGTGACTGCGGGCTGCCATCGCCATAGGCGACCATCTCGCGCAGCAGACCTTCGTTGCGCACCCACAGCTTGCCCATGAAGGCGGCGCTGCGTTCGACGTATTGGGCGAAGGTATCGGTGAGCAGATCGTCGATGTCCTTGAAATAGTAGGTGGTGGCCGACAACGGCACCCCCGCCTCCGCCGCCACCGCGCGATGGCGCACAGCCCGCACACCATCACGCACCACAATGCGCATGGCTGCATCGAGAATGTCTTGTCTGCGTTGCTCGCTACCCCGACGACTGGCCTTGCGGCCCTGGTACTGGACGCTTTCAGCCACGGCAGCGGCAATGCCGGCGGCGCCTTCTTGAGCGGTTACGCGGTTCACGACTCACATCCTTGAATAGATCAAAACCTGGCGCTGTTTGCTTGACGCTTAAAGACGCCACATAAAAAAGCCGCCTTATAAAAGGCGGCTTCGGATTTCGCTTCGGTTACGCTTGTGGCCGCATGTGCGGGAACAAGATCACGTCGCGGATCGACGGCGAATTGGTCAACAGCATCACCAGACGGTCGATGCCGATACCTTCACCGGCGGTTGGCGGCATGCCATATTCCAGGGCGCGGACGAAGTCAGCATCGTAGTGCATGGCTTCGTCATCGCCGGCGTCCTTGTCGGCCACCTGGGCCATGAAGCGCTCGGCCTGGTCTTCCGCGTCGTTCAACTCAGAGTAGGCATTGGCGATTTCGCGGCCGCCGATGAACAGCTCGAAACGGTCGGTGACGTTCGGGTTGTCATCGTTGCGACGGGCCAGCGGCGACACTTCGAACGGGTACTGGGTAATGAAGTGCGGCTGTTCCAGCTTGTGCTCGACCAGCTCTTCGAAAATCATCACCTGCAATTTGCCCAGGCCTTCGAAGCCCAGCACCTTGGCGCCGGCTTTCTTGGCGATGGCGCGAGCCTTGTCGATGTCGTTCAGATCGTCGGCGGTCAGCTCAGGGTTGTACTTGAGGATCGAGTCGAATACCGACAGACGCACGAACGGCTCGCCGAAGTGGAACACCTTGTCGCCGTACGGCACGTCGGTGCTGCCCAGGACCAGCTGCGCCAGCTCGCGGAACAGTTCTTCGGTCAGGTCCATGTTGTCTTCGTAGTCGGCGTAGGCCTGGTAGAACTCCAACATGGTGAATTCTGGGTTGTGACGGGTCGAGACGCCTTCGTTACGGAAGTTGCGGTTGATCTCGAATACTTTTTCGAAGCCGCCAACAACCAGACGCTTGAGGTACAGCTCCGGCGCGATACGCAGGAACATTTCCATGTCCAGCGCATTGTGGTGGGTTTCGAACGGCTTGGCTGCGGCACCACCGGGGATGGTCTGCAGCATCGGGGTTTCCACTTCCAGGAAGTCACGCTGCATCAGGAAGGTACGGATGTGCGCGATCACTTGCGAGCGCACACGGAAGGTGTGGCGCACTTCTTCGTTGACGATCAGGTCAACGTAGCGCTGGCGGTAGCGTTGTTCGGTGTCGGTCAGGCCGTGGTGCTTGTCCGGCAGAGGGCGCAGCGACTTGGTCAGCAGGCGCACGTTGGTCATTTCCACATACAGGTCGCCCTTGCCGGAACGGGCCAGGGTACCTTCGGCGGCGATGATGTCGCCCATGTCCCAGGTTTTCACCGAGGCCAGGGTTTCTTCCGGCAAGGTCTTGCGGTTGACGTAAACCTGGATGCGACCGGTCATGTCCTGGATCACCATGAACGAGCCACGGTTGAGCATGATGCGACCTGCCACCTTGACCGGGATCGCAGCCTCTGCCAGCTCTTCCTTGGTCTTGTCCGCGTATTGCTTCTGCAAGGCATCGCAGTAGTTTTCGCGACGGAAGTCGTTGGGGAAGGCATTGCCCTTGGCGCGCTCGGCAGCAAGCTTTTCCTTGCGCAGGGCGATCAGGGAGTTTTCTTCCTGTTGCAGGGCCTGGTCGAGTTGTTGGTCGCTCATGTCTTTAAATTTTCCATCACAGATTGGGGTGTTACAGGCCCGATTTCAGGCTGGCTTCAAGGTATTCGTCGATATCACCGTCGAGTACCTTGTCACAATCGCTGCGTTCGATGTTAGTGCGCAGATCCTTGATCCGCGACGCATCGAGCACATAAGAGCGGATCTGGTGACCCCAGCCGATATCCGACTTGGTGTCTTCCAGCGCTTGCGATGCGGCGTTGCGTTTCTGCATTTCCTGCTCATACAACTTGGCCCGCAGCATTTTCATGGCGGTGTCCTTGTTGGCGTGCTGGGAACGTTCGTTCTGGCAGCTGACCACGGTGTTGGTCGGTACGTGGGTAATACGTACGGCCGAGTCGGTGGTGTTTACGTGCTGACCACCGGCACCGGAGGAGCGGTAGGTGTCGATGCGCAGGTCGGCCGGGTTGATCTCGATTTCCACCTTGTCGTCGATCTCTGGCGAGACGAAAACGGCGGAGAACGAGGTGTGGCGACGGTTGCCGGAGTCGAACGGGCTCTTGCGTACCAGGCGGTGTACGCCGATCTCGGTACGCAACCAACCAAAGGCGTATTCGCCCTTGATGTGCACGGTCGCGCCCTTGATACCGGCGACTTCACCGGCGGACAGTTCCATGATGGTCGCTTCGAAACCGCGCTTGTCGGCCCAGCGCAGGTACATGCGCAGCAGGATGTTTGCCCAGTCCTGGGCCTCGGTGCCGCCGGAACCGGCCTGGATGTCCAGGTAGGCGTTGTTCGGGTCCATCTCGTGGCTGAACATGCGACGGAATTCGAGTTTGGCGAGGTTTTCCTCGAGACGGGCCAGCTCGGCGACGACATCGCCCACTGCGCCTTCGTCGTTTTCTTCGACGGCCATGTCCAGCAGGTCGCGGCAATCGGCCAGACCGGTGTTCAGTTCGTCAAGGGTATCGACGATCTGCGCCAGCGCAGCGCGCTCGCGGCCCAGTTCCTGGGCGTATTCAGGTTTGTTCCAGACAGCAGGATCTTCAAGCTCGCGATTGACTTCGGTCAGACGCTCATGCTTTTGATCGTAGTCAAAGATACCCCCGAATAGTTTCGGAGCGCTCGGACAGGTCCTTGATGGTGTTAAGGATCGGGTTGATTTCCATGGCGGGCAGCACTCGTTGGCGAACTTTTGAAAGCCGGCGAGTATAACGGGAAATGGGGGGGAGCGGCAGTCCGCTGGGCGAAAAGGGTTGGGGTTGGTGGGGGGCATATCCGTTATTTAGGTAACGGCTACTTATGGTTCCGCCCTTACGGCGGGTCACTTTTGGAAAAGAGCCCCAAAAGTAACCAAAAGG
>NZ_CP022960.1:2735041-2754774 GCF_002269425.1 Pseudomonas sp. NS1(2017) | reverse complement strand
GGGCACACCGAGCCTAGGCGAGGTGCCGAGTGTTGGGGCGAAGCGTTTTTGGTTACTTTTTGCGCTCTTCAAAAAGTGACCCGCTGTAAGAGCGGAACCAATCGCAGCCGTTACCGCAGCAACGGATATGTCCCCAAAAACGCCCTACTCAATCCCCACCTGATTCCGCCCATTATGCTTAGCCGTATACAACCCCTTATCCGCCGCCAAGATCACCTGCCGGCAATCCGTCCCCTGCTGCGGCGTCATGGTCGACAGCCCGATACTGATAGTCAGACTCGACCCCTCAGTCGGCGCGTTATGCGGAATCTTCAGCGCCGCCACCGCCATGCGCAGCTTCTCGGCCACCAACCGCGCCCCGCCCGGCGAGGTATTAGGCAGCACCAGGGCAAACTCCTCACCCCCATAGCGCGCCGGCAAATCCGAAGGCCGACTGCTCGCCTCACGAATGGCCGCCGCCACCTTGCGCAACGCCTCATCCCCTTCAACATGCCCAAAGCTGTCGTTATAGGTCTTGAAGAAATCCACATCAATCATCAACAACGACAACTGAGTCTGATCACGCATGGCCCGACGCCACTCCAGCTCCAGGTATTCATCAAAGTGACGACGGTTGGACAACCCGGTCAGGCCATCGGAGTTCATCAGCCGTTGCAGTACCAGGTTGGTGTCCAGCAACTGCTGCTGGCTGACCCGCAGCGCACGATAAGCCGCATCCCGCTGCAACAGGGTCATGTAGGACCGCGAGTGATAGCGAATACGCGCCACCAATTCGATGTTATCCGGCAGCTTGACCAGATAATCATTGGCCCCGGCAGAGAACGCCGCGCTCTTGATCAGCGGATCTTCTTTGGTGGACAGCACGATAATCGGGATATTCGCAGTGGCCGGGTGATTGCGGTATTCACGCACCAGGGTCAGGCCATCAAGGCCGGGCATCACCAGATCCTGCAGGATGACCGTCGGCTTGATGCGGATCGCCTGGGCAATCGCCTGGTGCGGGTCGGCACAGAAGTGGAAGTCGATATTTTCTTCATGGGCCAGGCCACGCCGCACGGCTTCACCGATCATGGCCTGGTCGTCGACCAGCAACACCATGGCGGCATTTTCGTCGGTCTTGATGTCGTCGATCTGTAAATCATTCATGTGCAGTCACCTGAATTACTACCTGCCAGCCAGCACCGCGAGAAGTCTTGTTCATTTTGCAAAGACCTCCAGCAATCGGGGTGCAATTCTATCCAGTGGGCGAATTTCAACAGCAGCATCAATTGCCGCCGCCGCTTTGGGCATGCCATACACCGCCGAGCTTTGCTGATCCTGGGCGATGGTCAAATAACCTTGTTCACGCAGCAACTTGAGGCCCTGAGCCCCGTCGCGCCCCATGCCGGTCAGCAATACGCCGACCGCATCGCCATTCCAGTGGCTGGCCACGCTTTCGAAAAACACGTCGATCGAAGGCCGGTAGATCTCGTTCACCGGCTCAGCTGTATAGGCTAGCGTGCCATTTTTCAACAGACGAATGTGGTGATTGGTGCCGGCCAGCAGCACCACGCCGCTTTGCGGGGGTTCGCCTTCACGGGCCAGGCGCACCGGCAGGCCGGAGGCGCTGCCCAGCCACTCGGCCATGCCGGCAGCGAACACCTGATCCACATGCTGCACCAGCACAATGGCGGCGGGAAAGTCCCGGGGCAAGCCCTTGAGCAGGATTTCCAGGGCCGCCGGACCACCGGCCGACGAACCGATCGCCACCAGGCTCTGGCGTTTACCGGTGATTCGCGGCGCAACGGTTTCAGCACGTACGCGGCTACCGCGTTGGCCGATCAACCAGCCAATGTTGAGGATCTTGCGCAACAGCGGCGCCGCCGCATCCTTGGGGTTGCCCACGCCCAGGGGCGGCGTGTCCACCACGTCCAGGGCGCCGTGCCCCATGGCTTCGAACACCCGGCTCACGTTGGCCTGGCGGTCGACCGTCACGATGACGATAGCGCACGGGGTCTGCGCCATGATCCGTCGCGTGGCCTCCACGCCATCCATTACCGGCATGATCAAGTCCATCAGGATCAGGTCCGGCGTCAGTTCGGCACACTGCTGCACCGCCTCCAGGCCATTGGCAGCCACCCAGACGACTTGATGCGCAGGCTCGAAGCTCAAGGCGCGGCGCAAGGCTTCCACCGCCAGGGGCATGTCATTGACGATCGCAATCCTCATGCCCGCGCGCCTCCGATCAGTTCCACCACGGCGTCCAGCAGGGCGTCATCGTGGAAACTGGCTTTGGCTAAATAATAGTCGGCGCCGGCGTCCAGTCCACGACGTCGGTCTTCTTCGCGATCCTTGTAGGACACCACCATCACCGGCAACGATTGCAGGCGACTGTCACGGCGCAAGAGTGTGACCAATTCAATACCGTCCATACGAGGCATATCAATATCAGTGATCAACAGGTCAAAGTCTTCGGAGCGCAAGGCGTTCCAACCGTCCATGCCATCGACCGCCACGGCCACTTCATAACCACGATTGAGTAACAATTTGCGTTGCAGTTCACGCACGGTCAGCGAGTCATCCACTACCAGCACCCGTTTACGCGGTGCCTCAGTGGCCTGCTGGCTGCGCCGCGCGATACGCTCCAGGCGACCGGTGTTGAGCAGTTTGTCCACCGAGCGCAGCATGTCTTCGACATCGACGATCAACACCACCGAGCCGTCATCGAGCAACGCGCCTGCGGAAATGTCCTGGACTTTGCCCAGACGATCATCCAGCGGCAGCACCACCAGCGTACGCTCGCCGATAAAACGCTCCACGGCAATCCCATACACGGCATCGCGCTCGCGGATCACCACGACCTTCAAGGTGTCCGACGGACTCTGCCCTGCCGGCCTCTGCAGCAACTGGCTCGCGGCGACCAGGCCGACATGCCGGCCTTCGTGCCAGAAATGCTGGCGACCTTCCAGTTGCACGATATCGTCCGGCGCCAGGTCGCACATGCGCTCGATGTGAGCCAGCGGGAACGCGTAGGCTTCTTCGCCGACCTCCACCACCAGGCTGCGCACCACCGACAAGGTCAATGGCACTTCCAGGTGGAAACGACTGCCCTGCCCCGCCGTCTGCTCCAGCACCACCGCGCCGCGCAGTTGGCGCACCATATGCTGCACCGCGTCCAGGCCGACGCCGCGCCCTGACACTTCGGTGACCTTGTCGCGCAGGCTGAACCCTGGCAGGAACAGGAACGTCAGCAACTCTTCTTCGCTCAGGCGCAGGGCGGTTTCCAGCGGCGACAGATGCCGGTCGACGATGGTACCGCGCAGGCGTTCCAGGTCGACGCCATTGCCGTCGTCACTCAATTCCAGCACCAACAAACCGGCCTGGTGGGACGCGCGCAAGCGGATCAGGCCTTCAGCCGGCTTGCCTGCGAGCAGGCGTTGCTCGGGCATTTCGATGCCGTGGTCCACGGCATTGCGCAACAGATGGGTGAGCGGCGCTTCAAGTTTTTCCAGCACGTCGCGGTCGACCTGGGTCTTTTCGCCCTCGATCTCCAGGCGCACCTGTTTGCCGAGGCTGCGGCCAAGGTCGCGAACCATGCGCACCTGCCCGGCCAGGACATCGGCAAACGGGCGCATGCGGCAGGCCAGCGCCGTGTCATACAGCACCTGGGCGCGCTGCCCGGCCTGCCAGCCGAACTCATCCAGCTCGGCGGTTTTTTCCGCCAGCAGGGCCTGGGCTTCGCTGAGCAGGCGGCGGGTGTCAGCCAGTGCTTCCTGGGCTTCCAGGTTCAGATTTTGGGTCTTGAGTTGCCCGTCCAGCGTATCCAGAGCCCGCACGCTCTGGCTTTGAATACGTTTGAGGCGTTGCAGGCTGGCCAAATACGGCTTGAGCCGCTGGGTTTCCACCAGGGACTTGCTCGACAGGTCGAGCAGGCTGTTCAAGCGCTCAGCGGTTACCCGCAGCACGCGCTCGCCGCCTTCGGTCATGCGTTTGTTCTGCCGCGGCGGCTCAGCAGCCACTGGCGGTGCGGGCTCGGGCTCCGGCGGCAGCTCTTCAACGACAGCCGCCGGTTCTGGTGGCGGCGGCGCAGGCTTGACCGGCGCCTGCGACGGATCCAACAGGCGCTCCATCAGCGCCACATAGGCTTCGATATCCGCCGGCCCCACGTCATTGCCGGGCGTAGCGATGCGCATCAACAGGTCGGTGCCTTGCAGCAACGCATCAATATGTTCGGGTTGCAGGTACAGGCGGCTTTCCTGGGCGCTGACCAGGCAATCTTCCATCACATGGGAGACGCTGACCCCGGCGTCTACCCCGACGATACGCGCCGCGCCCTTGAGCGAGTGCGCAGCGCGCATGCAAGCCTCAAGCTGGTCGGCCTGGGTCGGGTTGCGTTCCAGGGCCAGCAGGCCCGCGCTCAGGACCTGGGTCTGCGCATCGGCTTCCAGGCTGAACAGTTCCAGCAGCGAGGCATCGCGCATCTGGTCGGGGGTCATGTGAGGCTCCGGGTCACGGCGGACAACAATTGCGCCTCGTCCAGCCACCGCAGGCTGCGGCCTTTCCACTGCAACACGCCTTGGGTGTAGCGCGCGCTGGCCTGGGTGCCGGAGGCCGAAGCCGCCTTCAAGGTGCGCTCATCAATGGCGTGGATCCCGTCGACTTCATCCACCGGCACCACCACCGGGCCATCCTGCGCGGCGATGATCAGCATGCGCGGCATGATGCGGCCACCGCTGGCGCCGTTGCTGGTGACGTCCAGGCCGAGCAGTTCCACCAGCGAAAGGCATGCCACCAGCGCACCCCGCACATTGGCCACGCCGAGCAAGGCGCGCGAGCGTTGGTGCGGCAGGGAATGAATCGGTTGCAACGGCGCGACTTCCACCAGGCAACGGGTGGCTATGCCCAGCCACTCTTCGCCGAGACGGAACATCAGCAATGAGCGGGTGACCACATCTTCGCCGAGCTCGACAGCGGCATGCGGGCGATGCGTGTCTTGCTGCAAGGCGTAGCGGTCCAGCAACCGCGTGGCTGCTGCCGAGTACACCGAGCAGTTGCGGCAATGGATATGGTCCGCCAGCAACGGGCAGGATTTGTCGCCATGGATGCCGATGCGGTTCCAGCAGTCGTCGATGGCTTGGGTGTCGGCCAAGGTCAGGTCCAGGCCGGCGGTGTCGAGCGCCTCGGTGTTACTCATCGTTTGGACTCACTGTCAGCTCGCTCGCTACGGGCGGCCCGCGCCTGCAGGCGGCGCGCTCCCGCACTGTCGCCCTGGGATTCGAGCAACGCGGCCAGGTGCATCAAGGCCTGCGGGTGCTGGGGTTCCAGGTACAAGGCTTTTCGATAATAACCCTGGGCTTCCAGGGCGCTGCCGGCCACGTCGCTGAGCAGCCCGAGCCAGTAGAACACCTGGGCGGCCGGCGGGTGGTTGCTCAAATACTGCTCGCACGCGGCGCGGGCTTCGGCACTCTTGCCTTCATTGGCCAGGGTGGCGATGCGACTGAGCAGGTCACCCGCATCGGTGTGCGGCGCCTTGATCGGCACCACCTGGGCGCTGACCGTGCTGAACGGCCGTGGCTTACTTGGAATCGGCGCCGCACTGCGTTGCGGGATGGGCGCGGCGATCGGCACAAACACGGGCGCTGGTGTTACCGGTTCGGCATGCCGACTGAAGGCAAACGACTGCGGCACCCCAATCGAACGCATGCCGTGACGCCCCAACAGGCTGCCCTCAGCCGGGCCGATAAACAGCACGCCGTCCACATGGGTCAGGCCCTTGAGCACGTCGAACACTTGCTTCTGGGTCGGCTGGTCGAAGTAGATCAGCAGGTTGCGGCAGAACACGAAATCGTAGCTCGCTTCATTGGCCAGCAAGCCCGGATCGAGCAGGTTGCCCACTTGCAGGCGCACCTGCTCGCGTACTCGGTCGGCAATGTGGTAACCATCGCCATACTCGGTGAAATGGCGGTCGCGAAACGCGATATCGCCCCCACGAAACGAGTTCCTGCCATATACCCCGCGCCGTGCGCGTTCCACCGACAGCGGGCTGACATCCAGGCCCAGCACCTTGAACTGGTGCGGCGCGAGGCCTGCGTCCAGCAAGGCCATGGCAATCGAATAAGGTTCTTCACCGGTGGAGCACGGCAGGCTGAGGATGCGCAGGGCGCGCATCTGCTTGATTTCGATCAGGCGCGCCTTGGCCAGGCGGGCCAGAGTCGCGAACGATTCGGGGTAACGGAAAAACCAGGTTTCCGGGACGATCACCGCTTCGATCAGTGCCTGCTGCTCATCCTCGGAACTTTGCAAGTGCTGCCAGTACTCGCCGGCCGTTTGCGCATTGACGGCCTGGCTGCGCTGGCGCACCGCGCGTTCGATGATGGCTTCGCCCACCGAGGCGACATCCAGGCCGATGCGCTCTTTAAGGAAGGCAAAGAAACGCGGATCGCTGCTCATAGGCTCAGCTCGGCAGAAAACAGTACGGCGCGCACCTCATCGGTGAGCAGGTCATTCACGCCGATCCATTGCATCAAGCCCAACGCATCTTCGCGCACCGGCCCCAGGTACGGCGCCTGGCGATTGTCGAGGCCATAGGGCTGAAACTCCGTCGGATCACAACGCAACGTATCGGTGGCCTGCTCCAGGATCAGTCCCAGCCAGCGTGCCTCGATCCAGGGCTCGGGCTGGTAATTGACCAGCACCAGCCGCGTGCTGGTGCGCGCCTGGGCGGCGGTGCCGAAGGTCAAGGCACTGAGGTCGATTACGGGCACCAGCGCGCCACGGTGGGCAAAAATGCCTGCCACCCACAGCGGCGCATGGGCGATGGGTTTCAACGGCAGACGCGGCAGCACCTCGGCCACTTCGGTGGCCTTGAGGGCGTAACGTTCGCTGCCGATGCGGAACACCAGGAACAACGCCTTTTTCGCTGCCGGGACGGCACCGCGTTTAGCCGCGAGGTCGCTCATCAGACTTTGAAACGCGACACGCCGCTGCGCAGACCGACCGCCACCTGGCTCAGCTCATCAATGGCAAAGCTGGCCTGGCGCAGGGACTCGACGGTCTGGCTGCTGGCATCGCCCAGTTGCACCAGGGCGTGGTTGATCTGCTCGGCGCCGGTGGCCTGGGCCTGCATACCTTCGTTGACCATCAACACGCGCGGCGCCAGGGCCTGCACCTGATGGATGATCTGCGACAACTGCTCGCCGACTTGCTGCACTTCAAACATGCCCCGACGTACTTCCTCGGAAAACTTGTCCATGCCCATCACGCCGGCGGACACCGCCGACTGGATCTCGCGCACCATCTGCTCGATGTCGTAGGTGGCCACGGCAGTCTGGTCGGCCAGGCGCCGCACTTCAGTGGCGACCACGGCAAAACCGCGACCGTATTCACCGGCCTTTTCGGCCTCGATCGCGGCGTTGAGCGACAGCAGGTTGGTCTGGTCGGCGACCTTGACGATGGTCACCACCACTTGGTTGATGTTGCCGGCCTTCTCATTGAGGATTGCCAGCTTGGCGTTGACCAGATCGGCCGCGCCCATCACCGAGTGCATGGTTTCTTCCATACGCGCCAGGCCTTGCTGGCCGGAACCGGCAGCCACCGAGGCCTGGTCGGCGGCGGTGGAGACTTCAGTCATGGTGCGCACCAGGTCCTTGGACGTGGCGGCGATTTCGCGGGAGGTGGCACCGATTTCGGTGGTAGTCGCAGCCGTTTCAGTGGCGGTGGCCTGTTGCTGCTTGGACGTGGCGGCAATCTCGGTGACCGAGGTAGTAACCTGCACCGAAGAACGCTGGGCCTGGGACACCAGGGCGGTCAGCTCGGTCATCATGTCGTTGAAGCCGGTTTCGACGGCGCCGAACTCATCCTTGCGCTCCAGGTTCAAGCGCTTGCTCAGGTCGCCATCGCGCATGGTTTCGAGGATGTCGACGATGCGCTGCATCGGCGCCATGATCGCGCGCATCAGCAAAAGACCGCACAGGCCGGCGGCGAGGATGGCGACGACCAACGACACAAACATGCTGATTTTCGCGGCGGAAACCGCATCATCGATTGCGTTGGTCGCACGGTCGGCGACGTTCTTGTTCTCGGTGATGATGTCGTTGAGCTTCATGCGGCCTGCGGTCCAGGTCGGCGTCAACTGCGTATCGAACTCTTTGCGTGCGGCCGTCAGGTCACCGCGCTGCAGGCTGTCGAGCACCGTGGACAGGCTCTTGTTGTAGGCCTGGTGCAGGGCTTCGAATTTGTCGAACTCGGAACGGTCTTCACTGCCGGCAATGGTTTTATCGTAGTTGTTCATCTGCTGCAGGATGCGCGCTTCAAAGGACTTGAATTCCGCCCGATCAGCGTCACTCAGCTGCTTGTTCTCACGCAGGCCCAGCAATTCCAGGGTCTGCAGGTAGCTGTCGACCCACGCGCTGCGAATCATGGAACTGAGATAGACACCCGGCACCGCATCATCGCGCACCGCGACTTCGCTGGTTTCGATCTTCAGCAACCGTGAATAGGAGACCACAACCATTAACAGCATGATGGCGATAATGACCGCAAAGCTTGCCAAGATCCGTTGGCGCAAGGTCCAGTTCTTCACAGTAATTCCTCGAAGGGCCGATCAAATGCGGGGGAGTATAGCTGAGCAGAAGCCCTCATTTATCAACGGGTTTTGATGTAGCGCTCACAGAATGCAAAAACACCCCGGGCCTTGAAGGCATCCGGGGTGTTTTCGATAAAGCGATAGGGTCAGAGTGAAGCCTGGCGCACCTGTTTTTCCAGCTCCAGTTTCAAGCCAGGCTCCAGTTTCAGTTGGCGCGCCAGTTCATCGAGGTAGGCCTTCTCCATGAAGTTTTCCTCGTCCACCAGCATCACGCTGGCGATGTACATCTCGGCGGCCATTTCCGGCGTGCCGGCCGCCCGCGCCACGTCAGCCGGGTCCAGGGGCTTGTTGAGCTCGGCGTGCAGCCAGCTTTGCAGCTCGCGGTCGTTGTCCAGCTTGGTGAATTCGCCTTCGATCAATTCGCGCTCGCGCTCGTCTACATGGCCGTCGGCCTTGGCGGCGGCGACCAGCGCCTTGAGAATGCCTTGGCTGTGTAGCTCAACCTGGGCCGGTGGCAGGCGGTCAATGGTCTGCGGCTCACCTTTCGGGGCGTTGGCCTGTTGCGCCTGCCAGTTGCCATAGGCTTTGTAGGCAATGACGCCCAACGCCGCCAGACCGCCGTAGGTCAGGGCCTTGCCGCCGAATTTGCGGGCTTTTTTATTACCCAGCAGCAGGCCCATGGCGCCGGCTGCCAGGGCGCCGCCACCTGCGCCACCGAGCAGGCTGCCCAGACCGCCTCCGCCGAGCAAACCGCCCAGTGCACCTTTGTCGTCCTGCTTACGCTGGCCGCCAGCCTTGTTTTGCAACATGTCCTGGCCAGACTTGAGCAACTGATCGAGCAATCCACGGGTATTCATTCGTAGCCTCCAGACACTAGGGTTCATAGGACCAATAGGCTCCCAGCGTAAAACTAAGTGCCAAAAAGCCTCGATCTAGAGTGCTTCCAGATGTAACGCGGCCGCCCTTCGCTTAAATCGATATACACTCGAAAAAATCTATAAAAACACCCCACTGGTAATTCCAGCATGATGACCTTGCGTCAAATCCGGCATTTTATCGCCGTGGCCGAGACCGGTTCGATCTCCGCTGCTGCGCAAACAGCGTTCATTTCCCAATCGACCCTGACCCTGGCGATCCAGCAATTGGAGCAGGAAATCGGCGTCAACCTGTTCAACCGGCACGCCAAGGGCATGACCCTGACCCACCAGGGCCATCAATTCCTGCGCCAGGCGCACCTGATCCTCGCCACTGTCGACAACGCCAAGCGCAGCCTGCAACAGAGCACCGACCAGGTCGCCGGGCAGTTGATCATCGGCGTGACGAGCCTGGTGGCTGGCTATTACCTCGCGGATTTGTTGACGCGATTCCAGCGCGCCTACCCCAATGTGGAAATCCGCGTGATGGAGGATGAACGCCCGTATATCGAACATTTGCTGGTCAGCGGCGAAATCGATGTGGGCGTGCTGATCCTTTCCAACCTCGAAGACCGCCACGCCTTGCAGACCGAAGTCCTCACCCACTCCCCGCACCGCTTGTGGCTACCGGCACAACATCCACTGCTGGAACACGACAGCATTAACTTGGCCGATGTGGCGCGTGAACCGCTGATCCAGCTGAACGTCGACGAAATGGGCCACAACGCCCAGCGCATGTGGACCGGCGCAGGCCTGCAACCGCGTGTGACCTTGCGAACCGCTTCCACCGAAGCCGTGCGAAGCCTGGTGGCGGCGGGCCTCGGCGTGTCGATCCAGCCGGACATGACCTACCGGCCCTGGTCACTTGAAGGCGACATCATTGAAGCCCGGCCGATTGCCGACCTCAGCCAGACCCTCGACGTCGGCCTAGCCTGGCGCCGCGGCACCGCACGGCCGGCGCTGGTCGACCCGTTCCTGACCGTCGCCCGTGAACAGCCCCACCCGCGCAAGCCATCTATTTAATCGAATGCTGCATTCAGTATTTAGTATTTGTTGACCTCGCGCCTGACCTCTAGTCTCTGTTCATCCCATAAGAGAAGGTCAGGCGCCTTGTAAGAGAACGCCCATGGCCACACAAGAAAAGAGATCGCGAAAAATGTCCGGCGCGCCCACCCCGCTGCTCACTGCGTTGCTGATCGACGGCGAACTGGTCCAAGGCCAGGGGTTTGCCGAGCCGATCCTCAACCCGGCCACCGGTGAAGTGCTCACCCAGATCGCCGAAGCCAGCACCGAACAAGTGGAAACTGCGATCCTCGCCGCCCACCGCGCCTTCGCCGGCTGGTCGCGAACTACGCCACAGCAGCGTTCGAACATCCTGCTCGGCATTGCCGACGCCATCGAAAAACAAGCTGACTACCTTGCCCGCCTGGAAGCCCTGAACTGCGGCAAGCCGTTGCACTTGGCGCGTCAGGATGACTTGAGCGCCACCGTCGATGTATTCCGTTTCTTCGCTGGCGCTGTGCGTTGCCAGACCGGGCAGTTGAGCGGCGAATATCTGCCGGGCTACACCAGCATGGTGCGTCGCGATCCGATTGGCGTGGTGGCATCCATCGCGCCGTGGAACTACCCGCTGATGATGGCCGCGTGGAAAATCGCTCCGGCTCTGGCCGCTGGTAATACCTTGGTGTTCAAACCATCGGAACACACACCGCTGTCAATCCTGGCCCTGGCCCCGGCGCTTAAAGAGCTGTTGCCACGCGGCGTGATCAACATTCTGTGTGGCGGCGGCGAAGGCGTCGGCAGTCACTTGGTCAGCCACCCCAAGGTGCGCATGGTCTCGCTGACCGGCGATATCGTCACCGGGCAGAAAATCCTGCAAGCCGCCTCCAAAACCCTTAAGCGCACGCACCTGGAACTGGGCGGCAAGGCGCCGGTGATCGTGTGCAACGACGCTGACCTGCAAGCCGTGGTCGAGGGCGTGCGCGCCTATGGCTATTACAACGCCGGCCAGGACTGCACCGCCGCGTGCCGCATCTACGCCCAGGCCGGTATCCACGACAAACTGGTGGCTGAGCTGGGCGCGGCGGTCAGCAGCCTGCGTTTTGCCGGCAAGCGCGATGCCGACAATGAGCTCGGCCCGCTGATCAGCACGCGTCAGCGCGACCGCGTCGCCAGTTTTGTCGAACGCGCCCTCGGCCAGCCGCATATCGAACGCATCACCGGCGCCGCCGTGCATTCCGGCGCCGGCTTCTATTACCAACCCACCCTGCTCGCCGGCTGTAAACAGAACGATGAAATCGTGCAGCGCGAGGTGTTCGGCCCGGTGGTCACCGTGACCCGCTTCGACGAGCTGGAGCAGGCGGTGGACTGGGCCAACGACTCCGAATACGGCCTGGCCTCCTCGGTGTGGACCCAGAACCTGGACAAGGCCATGCAGGTGGCGGCGCGCCTGCAATACGGCTGCACCTGGATCAACAGCCATTTCATGCTGGTCAGCGAAATGCCCCACGGCGGCTTGAAGCGCTCGGGGTATGGGAAGGATCTGTCCAGCGATTCGCTGCAGGACTACAGCGTGGTGCGCCACATCATGGCGCGCCACGGTCAGCATCTTTAAAACAACAACTAAGCTGTTGCGTTACCGGCTTCAAACACTGCCCCGACCATAATTAAAGAAGAGGGAACCCCCATGTCTGCGCACAAGACCGCACTGCTCAGTGCCCTGACTACCGCGCTGCTGGCCAGCGCCAGCCTCCAGGCCGCCGAACCACTCAAAGCGGTGGGCGCCGGAGAAGGCCAGTTGGATATCGTCGCCTGGCCCGGTTATATCGAGCGTGGCGAAAGCGACAAGGCCTACGACTGGGTCACCGGTTTCGAGAAGGAAACCGGCTGCAAGGTCAACGTGAAAACCGCCGCCACCTCTGACGAAATGGTCAGTTTGATGGCCAAAGGCGGGTATGACCTGGTCACCGCGTCGGGCGATGCGTCGTTGCGGCTGATCGTCGGCAAACGTGTGCAGCCGATCAACACCTCGCTGATCCCCAACTGGAAGAACATCGACCCACGCCTGAAAGATGCGCCGTGGTATGTAGTCGGCCAGCAAACCTACGGCACCCCGTACCAGTGGGGCCCGAACGTGTTGATGTACAACACCAACGTGTTCAAGACCGCGCCCACCAGCTGGAACGTGCTGTTCGACGCGCAAAACCTGCCGGACGGCAAGCCGAACAAAGGCCGTGTGCAGGCGTATGACGGCCCGATCTACATTGCCGATGCGGCGCTGTACCTCAAGTCGACCAAGCCGGAATTGGGCATCCAGAACCCCTATGAACTGACCGAAACCCAGTACAAGGCCGTGCTCGAACTGCTGCGTGCGCAACAGCCGCTGATCCACCGCTACTGGCACGACACCACCGTGCAAATGAGTGACTTCAAGAATGAAGGCGTGGTGGCTTCCAGCGCCTGGCCGTATCAGGTCAACGGCCTGCAGAACGAGAAACAGCCGATTGCCTCGACCATTCCAAAGGAAGGCGCCACCGGCTGGGCCGACACCACCATGTTGCACACCGAGGCCAAGCACCCGAACTGCGCCTACAAATGGATGGACTGGTCGCTGCAGCCGAAGGTCCAGGGCGACGTTGCCGCCTGGTTCGGTTCGCTGCCAGCAGTGCCTGCGGCGTGCAAGGAAAGCGAGTTGCTCGGCGCCGAAGGTTGCAAGACCAACGGGTTCGATCAGTTCGACAAGATCGCCTTCTGGAAAACCCCGCAGGCTGAAGGCGGCAAGTTCGTGCCGTACAGCCGCTGGACCCAGGATTACATTGCGATCATGGGCGGCCGCTAGCTCCTGAACTGAAAGAGATCCCTGTGGGAGCTGGCTTGCCTGCGATGGCATCACCTCGGTGCAACAGACACACTGAGGCGCCTGCATCGCGGGCAAGCCCGGCTCCCACAGAAAAGCTCCCACATTTCATTTGCGTTCACAGATTCCCAGATTTTTCAGAAGTCCAGGCCGGGCCGCTGCGACGACCCGCGCCTTTTTGGAGCACCGCACCATGACGCTTGCAGTCCAATTCACCCACGTTTCCCGTCAATTCGGCGAAGTGAAAGCCGTTGACCGGGTTTCCATCGATATCCAGGACGGCGAGTTCTTTTCCATGCTCGGCCCTTCCGGCTCGGGCAAGACCACCTGCCTGCGCCTGATCGCCGGGTTTGAGCAGCCGAGCGCAGGCTCGATCCGTATCCATGGCGAGGAAGCCGCCGGCTTGCCGCCGTATCAGCGCGATGTGAACACCGTGTTCCAGGATTACGCGCTGTTCCCCCATATGAACGTGCGCGACAACGTGGCCTACGGCCTCAAGGTCAAGGGCGTGGGCAAGGCGGAACGCCTGAACCGCGCCGAAGAGGCGCTGGCCATGGTCGCCCTCGGCGGCTACGGCGACCGCAAGCCGGTGCAACTCTCCGGCGGCCAACGTCAACGGGTCGCCCTGGCCCGCGCCTTGGTCAATCGTCCACGGGTATTGCTGCTGGATGAACCCTTGGGCGCCCTCGACCTCAAGCTGCGCGAGCAGATGCAAAGCGAGCTGAAGAAGCTGCAACGCCAGTTGGGCATCACCTTTATCTTCGTGACCCACGACCAGACCGAAGCGTTGTCGATGTCCGACCGCGTAGCCGTGTTCAACAAAGGCCGCATCGAGCAGGTCGACACCCCGCGCAACCTCTATATGAAACCCGCCACGTCGTTCGTCGCCGAGTTCGTCGGCACCTCCAACGTGATTCGTGGCGAGCTGGCCCAGCGCCTCAGCGGCAATGCGCAACCCTTCTCGATCCGCCCGGAACATGTGCGCTTTGCCGAAGGCCCGCTGGGCGCTGGCGAAGTGGAAATCAGCGGCTTGCTCCACGATATCCAGTACCAGGGCAGCGCCACCCGCTATGAATTGAAGCTGGAAAACGGCCAGCCCCTGAACATCAGCCGTGCCAACAACCAATGGCTGGACACTACTGCCGGCCATCAAGTCGGCCAGACCCTCACCGCGCGCTGGGCCCGTGAAGCCATGGTGCCGCTGACCGACATCGCAGGCGAGGTGTGACATGAGCCTGGCCCTTTCCCAACCGCCGATGCGCAGGTTTTCCAACCTGCTGTACCGCAAGCCCAACCTCTACCTGGCGATGCTGCTGGTGCCGCCGCTGATCTGGTTCGGCGCGATCTACCTCGGTTCGCTGCTGACCCTGCTCTGGCAAGGCTTCTATACGTTTGACGATTTCACCATGGCGGTCACCCCGGACCTGACCCTGGCCAACTTCGCCGCGCTGTTCCAGTCGTCGAACTTCGACATCATCGTGCGCACCCTGAGCATGGCGATTGTGGTGTCGATCGCCAGCGCCGTCGTGGCCTTCCCGATTGCCTACTACATGGCGCGCTACACCACGGGCAAGACCAAGGCGTTCTTCTATATCGCGGTGATGATGCCGATGTGGGCCAGCTACATCGTCAAGGCGTATGCCTGGACCTTGCTGCTGGCCAAGGGCGGCGTGGCGCAGTGGTTCGTGCAGCACCTGGGTTTGGAGCCGGTGTTGCAGTTCGTGCTGGGCATTCCCGGCGTAGGCGGCAGCACCTTGAGCACCTCGCACCTGGGGCGCTTCATGGTGTTCGTCTACATCTGGCTGCCGTTCATGATCCTGCCGATCCAGGCGTCCCTGGAACGTTTGCCGCCGTCGTTGCTGCAAGCCTCGGCGGATCTTGGCGCCAAGCCGCGCCAGACCTTCATGCAGGTGATCTTGCCGCTGTCGATTCCGGGGATTGCCGCCGGTTCCATCTTCACGTTTTCGCTGACCCTAGGCGACTTCATCGTGCCGCAGCTGGTGGGCCCGCCGGGTTACTTCGTCGGCGGCATGGTCTATGCCCAGCAAGGCGCCATCGGCAACATGCCCATGGCCGCAGCGTTCACGCTGGTGCCGATCGTGCTGATCGCGGTTTACCTGTCCATCGTCAAACGCCTGGGGGCCTTCGATGCACTCTGAAAAATCTTCCATGGGTCTGAAGATCGCAGCTTGGGGTGGACTGGTTTTTCTCCACTTCCCGATCCTGATCATCTTCCTCTACGCCTTCAACACCGAAGAAGCCGCGTTCAGCTTTCCGCCACAGGGCTTTACCCTGAAGTGGTTCAGCGTTGCGTTCGCCCGGCCGGACGTGCTGGAAGCGATCAAGCTGTCGTTGCAGATTGCGGCCATCGCTACCCTGATCGCCATGGTGCTCGGCACCCTGGCCTCGGCGGCGCTGTATCGCCGTGAGTTCTTTGGCAAGCAAGGCGTGTCGTTGATGCTGATCCTGCCGATTGCGCTGCCGGGGATCATCACCGGTATCGCGTTGCTGGCGACCTTCAAGACGCTGGGTATCGAGCCGGGGATGTTCACCATCATCGTCGGCCACGCGACCTTCTGTGTGGTGATCGTCTACAACAACGTCATCGCCCGCCTGCGCCGTACCTCCCACAGTTTGATCGAAGCCTCGATGGACCTGGGCGCCGACGGCTGGCAGACCTTCCGCTACATCATCATGCCCAACCTGGGCTCGGCGCTGCTGGCCGGCGGCATGCTCGCCTTTGCGCTGTCGTTCGACGAAATCATCGTCACCACCTTCACCGCCGGCCACGAACGCACCTTGCCGTTGTGGCTGCTCAACCAACTGAGCCGCCCACGGGATGTGCCGGTGACCAACGTGGTCGCGATGCTGGTGATGCTGGTGACGATGTTCCCGATTCTCGGTGCCTATTACCTGACGCGCGGCGGTGAAAGCGTGGCCGGTAGTGGCGGTAAATAATTGTTTGAAGAGGACATGGCGATGCAAACCAAATTGCTGATTAATGGCCAACTGGTCGAGGGCGAAGGCCCGGCTCAGGCGGTATTCAACCCGGCGCTCGGCCGCGTGCTGGTGGAAATCAACGAAGCCAGCGAAGCCCAGGTCGACGCCGCCGTGCGCGCAGCCGATGTGGCTTTCGAAAGCTGGTCGCAAACCGCGCCGAAGGATCGCTCGCTGTTGCTGCTGAAACTGGCGGACGTGATCGAGGCCCACGGCGAAGAGTTGGCCAAGCTGGAGTCGGACAATTGCGGCAAGCCCTACAGCGCCGCCCTGAACGATGAAATTCCGGCGATTGCCGACGTATTCCGCTTCTTTGCCGGCGCCAGCCGTTGCATGAGCGGCTCGGCCGGCGGCGAATACCTGCCCGGCCATACCTCGATGATCCGCCGCGATCCGGTGGGTGTGATTGCTTCCATCGCACCGTGGAACTACCCGCTGATGATGGTCGCCTGGAAAATCGCCCCGGCCCTCGCCGCCGGTAATACCGTGGTGCTCAAGCCGTCGGAGCAAACCCCGTTGACCGCGCTACGCATGGTCGAATTGGCCGCTGAAATCTTCCCGGCCGGTGTGCTCAACCTGGTGTTCGGCCGTGGGCCAACCGTCGGCAGCCCGCTGGTGAACCACCCGAAAGTGCGCATGGTGTCGCTGACCGGCTCCATCGCCACGGGCGCAAACATCATCTCCAGCACCGCCGACAGCGTGAAGCGCATGCACATGGAGTTGGGTGGCAAGGCGCCAGTGATCATCTTCAACGACGCGGACATCGACGCCGCCGTGGAAGGCATTCGTACCTTTGGTTTCTACAACGCCGGTCAGGATTGCACGGCGGCCTGTCGGATTTACGCGCAAGCGGAAATCTACGAGAAGTTTGTCGAGAAGCTCGGCGCGGCGGTCGCCAGCATCCAGTATGGCTTGCAGGATGATCCGGCCACCGAGCTGGGCCCATTGATCACCGCACAGCATCGCGACCGTGTCGCCGGGTTTGTCGAACGCGCCGTGGCGCAGCCGCACATTCGCCTGGTCACCGGTGGCAAGGCCGTGGAAGGCAATGGTTTCTTCTTCGAGCCGACGGTATTGGCCGACGCCCAACAGGACGACGAAATCGTGCGCCGTGAGGTGTTCGGGCCGGTGGTCTCGGTAACCAAGTTCAACGATGAAGCGCAGGTGCTGGGCTGGGCCAATGATTCGGACTACGGCCTGGCGTCATCCGTGTGGACCGCCGATGTAGGACGCGCCCACCGCTTGGCCGCACGCCTGCAGTACGGCTGCACCTGGGTGAACACCCACTTCATGCTCGTCAGCGAAATGCCCCACGGCGGTCAGAAACTGTCCGGTTATGGCAAGGATATGTCCATGTACGGGCTGGAGGATTACACCACCGTGCGGCATGTGATGTTCAAGCACTGAGTCTCGCCCAAACGCCTTAATGCCTTACTGTAGGAGCGAGCTTGCTCGCTCCTACAGATAAAGCGTCCATAACAATAAAATTATGTAGGTTTCCATGGACATCACCCGCCGCGACTTCCTCAATGGCGTCGCCGTCACCATCGCCGCCGGCATGACCCCACTGCAACTCCTGCAAGCCGCTCCCGATGGCCGTTACTACCCACCCGCCCTCACCGGCCTGCGTGGCAGCCATGCCGGGTCGTTCGAAGTGGCGCACCAGATGGGCTGGGAAAAGAAGGTGTTCGACACCGACACGCTGCCGATCACCGAGGACTATGACCTGGTGGTCGTGGGCGGCGGCTTGAGTGGTTTGTCGGCGGCCTGGTTCTACCGCGAGAAGCACCCCAAGGCGAAAATCCTGATCCTGGAAAACCACGACGACTTCGGCGGCCACGCCAAGCGCAATGAATTCCAGGCCGGTGGCCGCATGATCATCGGCTACGGCGGCAGCGAGGCGTTCCAGTCGCCCAACCACCTCTACAGCAAGGAAGTGAACGGGCTGTTGAAAAAGCTCGGGGTCAACATCAAGCGCTTTGAAACCGCCTTCGACCGCCAGTTTTATCCGGGCCTTGGGCTGTCGCGCGGGGTGTTCTTCGACAAGGAAAACTTCGGCGAAGACAAACTGGTGACCGGCGACCCGACGCCGATGGTGGCCGACGATATTGCACCGGACCAGTTGAATGCCCGCGCCATCCGCGACTTCATCAATGACTTCCCCTTGCCAGCGGCAGACCGCCAGGCCCTGATCGAACTGCACACAGCACCCAAGGACTATCTGCCGGGCAAGACGGCCGAAGAAAAGGCCGACTACCTGGCGGCTACCAGCTACCGGGATTTCCTGCTCAAAAACGTAGGACTATCGGAAGGCGCGGTGAAGTACTTCCAGAGCCGCACCAATGACTTCATGGCGTTGAGCATCGATGCCGTGGCTTCGGCGGACGCCTACAGCGTGGGCTTCCCGGGCTTTGCAGGGATGAACCTGGCGCCGATCAGCGAAGAAGCGGCAGCGGAAATGGAAGAGCCCTACATCTACCACTTCCCGGATGGCAATGCCTCGGTCGCGCGGTTGCTGGTGCGCAGCCTGATCCCGGGCGTGGCGCCAGGGCACACCATGGACGATATCGTGCTGGCGGCGTTTGACTACGCCAAGCTCGACCAGCCCAAGGCGGCCGTGCGCTTGCGCTTGAACAGCACGGCGGTCAGCGTGCGCAACGTCGGCAACAGCGTGCATATCGGCTACAGCCGTGGTGGGCAACTCGCACAGGTGCGCGGCAAGCGCTGCATCCTGGCCTGCTACAACATGATGATCCCGTACCTGTTGAAGGATCTGCCGGCGCCGCAAGCCCAAGCCCTGAGCCAGAACGTGAAGTACCCGCTGGTGTACACCAAGGTGGTGATCCGCAATTGGCAGTCGTTCCAGAAGTTGGGCGTGCATGAGATCTACGCGGCAACCCAGCCCTACAGCCGCATCAAGCTGGACTACCCGGTGAGCATGGGCGGTTACGACCACCCGCGCGACCCGGCGCAGCCGATTGGCTTGCACATGGTCTATGTGCCCACCAGCCCCAACAGCGGCATGAACGCCCGCGACCAGGCTCGCGCCGGGCGGGGCAAGCTGTATGGGCAGACGTTCGAGCAATTGGAAGCGCAGTTGCGTGACCAGTTGCAACGCATGCTCGGGCCGGGTGGGTTCAACCATGAGACCGACATTCTGGCGATCACTGTCAACCGCTGGTCACACGGTTATGCGAGCTTCTCCAACAGCTTGTTCGACGATGCGGACCAGAGCGAGGCGTGGATGAACCTGGCGAAAAAGCCGGTGGGGCATGTGAGCATTGCCAACTCAGACGCGGCGTGGAGCGCGTATGCCCATGCCGCGATTGATGAGGCGTATCGCGCCGTAGGCGAAATCGCCTGACCCTTGTAGGAGCCGGCTTGCCGGCGATGAGGCCCTTGA
>NZ_CP022960.1:2724271-2734941 GCF_002269425.1 Pseudomonas sp. NS1(2017) | reverse complement strand
GGACGCCATCGCCGGCAAGCCGGCTCCTACAGGGGATTTTTGTGAGTCGGAAATGTCTTGTCGCATTTGCTAGGCCATCACCCCGCTATCAATCAATTTTCCTACGTCATCGAACCGCTTAAGCTATCCGGCGTCTGTTTAATGTCCGTTGCGTTTGGTCGAAGGCATGTCCGAACCGTAATTTCTGATCCGCTACGTGCCGGGACGGCGCGGGATTTGCTCACGACAGGTTGTCTCTATGCACCGCAGGAATTTGCTCAAAGCGTCCATGGCCATTGCGGCTTACACCGGTTTGTCGGCCAGCGGCCTGCTTGCCGCCCAGGCCTGGGCCGGGAACCGTGCCGCTGATGGCAAGGCCGTGGCGTTCGATTTCGACTCGCTCAAGGCCCAGGCCAAACAACTCGCCGGGACCGCTTACAAGGACACCAAACAGGTGCTGCCGCTAACATTGGCGACCATGACCCCGCAGAACTTCAACGCCATCGGCTACGACGGCAACCATTCGCTGTGGAAGGAATTGAACGGCCAACTGGACGTGCAGTTCTTCCACGTCGGTATGGGCTTCAAGACGCCGGTGCGCATGCACAGTGTCGACCCCAAGACCCGCGAAGCCCGCGAAGTGCATTTCCGTCCATCTTTGTTCAACTATG
Organism: Pseudomonas sp. NS1(2017); assembly: GCF_002269425.1. Taxonomy (NCBI): domain Bacteria; kingdom Pseudomonadati; phylum Pseudomonadota; class Gammaproteobacteria; order Pseudomonadales; family Pseudomonadaceae; genus Pseudomonas; species Pseudomonas sp. NS1(2017). Next base: position 2,734,291 of record NZ_CP022960.1, on the reverse strand, counting down.
AAAAGACCACGGTCGACACCAAGCAACTGACCGGTGACCTGGGTTTTTCCGGCTTCAAGCTGTTCAAGGCGCCGGAGCTGGACCGCCATGACGTGCTGTCGTTTCTCGGCGCCAGCTACTTCCGTGCGGTGGACAATACCGGGCAGTACGGCCTCTCGGCTCGTGGCCTGGCCATCGACACCTACGCGAAAAAACGCGAGGAGTTCCCCGACTTCACGCAGTTCTGGTTCGAGACCCCAGACAAGAACGCCACCCGCTTTGTGGTCTACGCCCTGCTCGATTCACCGAGTGCCACGGGTGCCTACCGTTTCGATATCGACTGCCAGGCCAACCAGGTCGTGATGGCGATCGACGCACACATCAACGCGCGCACCACCATAGAACAACTGGGCATCGCGCCGATGACCAGCATGTTCAGTTGCGGCACACACGAACGGCGCATGTGCGACACCATCCACCCGCAGATCCACGATTCGGATCGCCTGGCCATGTGGCGCGGCAACGGCGAGTGGATCTGCCGCCCGCTGAACAACCCGGCCAAGCTGCAATTCAACGCGTTCGCCGACAAAGACCCGAAAGGCTTCGGCCTGGTGCAGACCGACCATGAGTTCGCCAGCTACCAGGACACCGTGGACTGGTACAGCAAGCGCCCGAGCCTGTGGGTGGAACCAACCACTGCGTGGGGCGAGGGCTCTATCGATCTGCTGGAAATTCCTACAACCGGTGAGACCCTGGATAACATCGTGGCCTTCTGGACCCCGAAAAAGCCCGTGGCGGCCGGCGACTCGCTCAACTATGGCTACAAGCTGTACTGGAGCGCCTTGCCGCCGGTGAGTACACCGTTGGCGCAAGTCGACGCCACCCGTTCGGGCATGGGTGGCTTTACCGAAGGCTGGGCACCGGGCGAGCACTACCCACCGGTGTGGGCGCGCCGTTTTGCCGTGGACTTCAAGGGCGGCGGCCTGGATCGCCTGCCACCGGGCACCGGGATCGAGCCGGTAGTGACGTGCTCCCACGGCCAGGTCAAGGATTTCAGCGTGCTGGTGCTGGATAACATCAAGGGCTATCGCATCCTGTTTGACTGGTACCCGACCAGCGACAGCGTGGAGCCGGTGGAACTGCGCCTGTTCATTCGCACCCAGGACCGCACCTTGAGTGAAACCTGGTTGTACCAGTACTTCCCGCCGGCTCCGGACCAGCGTAAGTACACCTGATCGTCCGTTGCAGGAGCTGGCAAGCCAGCTCCTGCAAGTGCTCAGAACCGCGACACACTTTTCATCGCCCCAATCAAATAGCGCATCGCCACCTGATCGTTCTCGGTCAGGGCGCGGTACTGCGCCAGCAATTCCACTTCATCCGAACTCAGCCTTCGGCCACGCAAAGACACCCTGCGGGCCAGAAATGACGCCACCACACCCGCTACACCATAGGAACTGGCCATGGACTGCTTCTCCTGATATCCATCAAATACTCCCGTTGCCCATAACTGCCTCCCATGAAGCGCAATGCCTCAGTGAGCAAACCAACTGACTTCCTGGGCCAGAAATCAGGCTTACCCTAAGCGTAGAAACCTTATTGCCGAGCGTGGGACTTTTTTAGAGTAATCACTTAAATATTTGCTTCGGTAACAAAGACCTACAGCCCTTTCTCACCTAACGGTCGGTAGAGATGAATGTCATGGGGCTCTTGTGCAAACAGGTCAGGATCAGGTTGCTGCAGCAACAGGCAGCCTTGGCGTAGGTAAAAATCCACGGTATTGCGCGACTCCGTGGCCGAGATATACAACGCATCCGCTCCGGTTTGACGGCCGTGCTCACAGGCCAGTGCGAACAAACGCCCTCCCAACCCCAAGCCACGCGCCGCATGACTGACATGCAGGAACTTCAGTTGGCGCATACGCAGCTTCTGATTATGGATGGCGCGGTTGTCTACCACCGCCGCCGCTATCAAGGTTGGACCGTCGAATACACCCAGCAACCACCCGCCGCGTTTGAGACAGGCGCCCAGCGCCACCGCGTCCTGCTCCGCCTCGCCTTCGGGCCAGCCGCGCATGTCGTGGTGAGCGGCGTATAACGCCAACTGGCCATCCTCCAGGCGATAGCAGTGGTGGATCAGCTCCGTACGGTCGATGGTTGCCAGCAACGGGATATCACTTTCAGTTAACGCACGTTCCACCAGCATGATGGCCTCCTGCTTTTAGGCGACCAAGGATCAGGCTTGTATTAACAACGAGCAAGAAAAAACCCACCGGATCAGGGTGGGTTTGGTGGGCACATCAGGCAGGTTCAGTCACGCAGGTCCGACTCGTGAATCGGCTGATCCCGGTGCGTGGCGCGCTGGTACTGCGCCGGCCAGATAGCCTTGCGTCCGCCCAGGTCATCGTCGGCATGCAACGGCCAGTACGGATCACGCAACAGCTCACGGGCCAGGAAGATGATATCGGCCTGGCAGGTGCGCAGGATGTGCTCAGCCTGGGCCGGCTCGGTAATCATGCCAACGGTGCCGGTGGCCATGCCTGACTCTTTGCGCACGCGCTCGGCGAAGCGCGTCTGGTAACCGGGGCCGGTAGGGATCTCGGCGTTGGCGGCGGTGCCACCGGAGGAGACGTCGATCAGGTCCACCCCCAGGTCCTTCAAGCGACGCGCCAGTTCCACGGTTTCATCGGGGTTCCAGCCATCCTCCACCCAATCGGTGGCCGACACCCGCACAAACAGCGGCAACTCCTGGGGCCAGACATCACGTACGGCCTGGGTCACTTGCAGCACCAGACGGATGCGGTTTTCGAACGAGCCGCCGTACTGGTCCTGACGCTGATTGCTGATCGGTGAGAGAAATTGATGCAACAGGTAACCATGGGCCGCGTGGATTTCCACCACTTCGAAGCCTGCGGTCAACGCGCGCTTGGCGGCGGCAACAAAATCGGCGATCACTTGCTGGATCTGCCCTTCGTCCAGCGGCTTGGGCTGGGTGTGCTGAGGGTCGAAGGCAATCGGCGATGGCCCTACCGGCGTCCAACCGCCGTCCTCCGGCTTGACGCTGCCGTGCTTGCCGATCCAAGGCCGATGAGTGCTGGCCTTGCGCCCGGCGTGGGCCAGTTGAATGCCGGCCACCGCCCCCTGGGCCGCAATGAAACGCGTGATGCGTTGCAGCGGTTCGATTTGAGCGTCGTTCCACAGGCCCAGGTCCTGGGCGGTGATGCGGCCATCGGCAGTCACGGCGGTGGCTTCAGTGAAGATCAACCCGGCGCCGCCGACGGCACGGCTGCCGAGGTGTACCAGGTGCCAGTCATTCGCCAGGCCATCGACGCTTGAGTATTGGCACATGGGCGAAACGGCGATGCGGTTGAGCAGGGTCAATTGACGGAGAGTATAAGGTTCGAGCAGCTGACTCATGGCGCACCTCTTCTTAGCTTTGCAGGCATTATTGTAGGAGCGAGCTTGCTCGCGAAGGCCTAATGGGCGCTACGTTTATCCAGGGTTAACGCGTTATCGTTGACGTTTTTCGCGAGCAAGCTCGCTCCTACAGCCTAGTCGACAACGCTGGATTGCACAGGGTTCAGAAGGAAAAGCGGGGACCGATTGCCGGCCCCCGTATTGCAACAGCTTACATTTCGACCTGGGTGCCCAGCTCGATCACCCGGTTTACCGGGAGTTTGAAGAAGCGCAGGTTGCCGTTGGCGTTCTTCAACATAAAGGCGAACAAAGCTTCGCGCCAACGGGCCATGCCCTTGATCCGCGAGGCGATGACCGTTTCGCGGCTGAGGAAGTAGGTGGTGCGCATCGGGCTGAAGTCCAGGTCATCCAGATGGCACAACTTCAGCGCCTCCGGTACATCCGGCTCATCGGTGAAACCGAAGTGCAGGATCACGCGGAAGAAGCCTTCGCCGTAGGCATCCACCTCGAACCGCCGTGCAGCCGGTACGCGGGGAATGTCCTCGTAGACCACCGTCAGCAACACCACTTGCTCATGCAATACCTGGTTGTGCAGCAGGTTGTGCAACAGCGCGTGAGGCACGGCGTCCGGGCGCGCGGTAAGAAACACGGCGGTGCCCTGCACGCGATGAGGTGGCTGCACGCGGATACTGCTGATGAAGATCGGCAGCGGCAGGCCACCTTCGTCGAGGCGCTCCACCAGCAATTGCTTGCCGCGCTTCCAGGTAGTCATCAGCACAAACAGCACGATCCCCGCCAGTACCGGGAAGGCGCCGCCTTGGATGATCTTCGGCACGTTGGCGGCAAAGTAAAGACCGTCCACCAACAGGCAGCAAACCAGGACAGGAACAGCCAGGATTGGCGGCCATTTCCACAGCAGCAGCATCACCGCCGAGACCAGGATGGTGGTCATCAACATGGTGCCCGTCACCGCCACGCCGTAGGCCGATGCCAGTGCGTTGGACGACTCAAAGCCCAGCACCAGCAGGATTACGCCCACCATCAGCGACCAGTTCACCGCGCCGATGTAGATCTGGCCCTGCTCGGCGCTTGAAGTGTGCTGAATGTGCATGCGCGGGATGTAACCCAACTGGATCGCCTGGCGCGTCAACGAGAACGCACCGGAAATCACCGCCTGGGAGGCAATCACCGTGGCGAGGGTGGACAGCACCACCAGCGGGATCAGCGCCCAGCTCGGCGCCAGCAGGTAGAACGGGTTGCGCGCGGCTTCCGGGTCACCGAGCAGCATGGCGCCCTGGCCGAAATAATTGAGCACCAGCGCCGGCAGCACCAGCATGAACCAGGCGCGGGCGATGGGTTTGCGGCCGAAGTGACCCATATCGGCGTACAGCGCTTCGGCGCCGGTCAGTGCTAACACCACCGCGCCGAGGATGGCTACGCCAATGCCCGGATGCGCTTCGAAGAAGCGTACTGCCCAGATCGGATTGAGAGCACTCAGCACCTCAGGGTGCAGGGTGATGCCATATACGCCCAACCCGCCCAACACCAGAAACCAGGTCACCATCACCGGCCCGAAAAGCTTGCCGATGTGGTCGGTGCCATGTTTCTGGATCAGGAACAGCGCCACCAGCACCACCAAGGCGATGGGCACGACCCATTTTTCAAGGCCGTCGAAGGCCAGTTCCAGGCCTTCGACCGCAGACAACACGGAAATCGCCGGGGTGATCATGCTGTCGCCGTAGAACAGCGCCGCGCCGCAAAGGCCACACACCACCAGGAAGCTACGCAACTTCTTGCGCTCCCCCGCCGCCCGTCGTGCCAGTGCCGTGAGCGCCATGATGCCGCCCTCGCCCTGGTTATCGGCGCGCAGCACGAACAGCATGTACTTGATCGACACCACCCAGATCAGCGACCAGAAGATCAGCGCCAGGATCCCCAGCACACCGTCATGATTGACCTGAACCCCATAACCGCCGTTGAACACCTCTTTAAGGGTGTAGAGCGGGCTGGTCCCGATATCGCCGTAAACCACCCCGACCGCTGCCACCAGCATGCCGATCGGCTTGGCGTTTGACTGCTCGGCACCTGCTGCCTGACTACTCGCGTGACCCATCAACCACTCCTGCCCTTTGACCTGCGGTCTTTTATTAACAACGCGTCTAAGCTGACCCTAGCATGCGCTGTTTTACTTCTCGTAACAGACGTTTTGTTGACCTTAGGACTTTACCTAGGCGCAACGGCGCGAAGCATAGCGCAGCACTCGTCGCATTTCCCTGCTCAAGTGATTCGGGCGTCGTTTTATGCAGTCCGTCATAAGTAACAGGGCATTGTGAATACGATTGAAAGGGTAAAAAGCAACCTGTGGCGAGGGAGCTTGCTCCCGTAGGGTCGCGTAGCGGCCCCAGCTTCTTTTTGAAAAGAATGGGACTGCTGCGCAGTCCAACGGGAGCAAGCTCCCTCGCCACAGTAGAGTGGAGCAGCGGTTGTGGGAATGCGTCCATGCAGCACTCGTCGCATTTCCCTGCATAAAGCTGGTCAAGTGCGTTGCCCGTCGCTAGAATTGCGCACTTTTTGATCAGAGGCGCACCAAGCGCCCGTCCGCAGCCTTGTCGTGCCCGACTGGCGGCGTCATTCAATACCGAGGTTAGACATGTCCACCACCATCGCAAAAGCCAACCCCAAGGTTGGCTTTGTTTCCCTGGGTTGCCCGAAGGCTCTGGTCGACTCCGAGCGCATCCTCACGCAACTGCGTATGGAAGGCTATGACGTTGTGTCCACTTACCAGGACGCCGACGTGGTGGTGGTCAACACCTGCGGCTTCATCGATTCGGCCAAGGCGGAATCCCTGGAAGTAATCGGCGAAGCGATCAAGGAAAACGGCAAGGTCATCGTGACCGGCTGCATGGGCGTGGAAGAAGGCAATATCCGCAACGTGCACCCGAGCGTGCTGGCGGTGACCGGTCCGCAGCAGTACGAGCAGGTGGTCAACGCCGTGCACGAAGTGGTGCCACCGCGCCAGGACCACAACCCGCTGATCGACCTGGTGCCACCACAAGGCATCAAGCTGACCCCGCGCCACTACGCGTACCTGAAGATTTCCGAAGGCTGCAACCACAGCTGCAGCTTCTGCATCATCCCGTCGATGCGCGGCAAGTTGGTCAGCCGTCCGGTCGGTGACGTGCTCGACGAGGCCCAGCGCCTGGTCAAGTCGGGCGTCAAGGAGCTGCTGGTGATCTCCCAGGACACCAGCGCCTACGGCGTCGACGTGAAGTACCGCACCGGCTTCTGGAACGGCGCGCCGGTGAAAACCCGCATGACCGAACTGTGCGAAGCCTTGAGCAGCCTGGGCGTATGGGTACGCCTGCACTACGTCTACCCGTACCCGCACGTGGACGAGCTGATCCCGCTGATGGCCGCCGGCAAGATCCTGCCGTACCTGGACATCCCGTTCCAGCACGCCAGCCCGAAAGTGCTCAAGGCCATGAAGCGCCCGGCGTTCGAAGACAAGACCCTGGCGCGTATCAAGAACTGGCGTGAGATCTGCCCGGAACTGATCATCCGTTCGACCTTCATCGTCGGCTTCCCCGGCGAAACCGAAGAAGACTTCCAGTACCTGCTGGACTGGCTGACCGAAGCCCAACTGGACCGAGTCGGTTGCTTCCAGTACTCGCCGGTGGAAGGCGCTCCAGCCAACCTGCTGGACCTGGCCGTGGTGCCGGACGACGTCAAGCAAGACCGTTGGGAGCGTTTCATGGCGCACCAGCAGGCTATCAGCTCGGCACGCCTGCAACTGCGCATCGGCAAGGAAATCGAAGTGCTGATCGACGAAGTCGACGAGCAAGGCGCGGTCGGCCGTTGCTTCTTCGATGCACCGGAGATCGACGGTAACGTGTTTATCGACGATGCCAGCGGTTTGAAGCCGGGCGACAAGGTCTGGTGCACCGTGACCGATGCCGACGAATACGACTTGTGGGCTGAAAAGCGCGACTAAGCCGTAAATAAACCGAAAAAGCCCCGCCTCTGGACAAGATGCGGGGCTTTTTTAGGTCTATCGTTTTGCCCATCGACGCCAATCATCGGCAAGGGGCAGCGGGCATGCGCCAGCATTCGGTTATCCACACACCTAAAACCAGCGACTACACGCAATTGGCACAAATCTGGGAAGACTCGGTCCGTGCGACCCATGATTTTCTACCGGACAGTTACATCGTGTTGCTGAAGAACCTGGTGCTGACGCGTTACCTGGACGCTGTGATGTTGATCTGTACCAAAGACCCGCGCCAGCGTATCACCGGGTTTGCCGGCGTGGCGTCGGGCAAGGTGGAGATGCTCTTCATCGCCCCGCAGCACCGGGGCGAAGGCCTGGGTCGGCAACTGCTGCGCTATGCGATCGAGCACCTGAACGCCGATGAGCTGGACGTCAACGAACAAAACCCCCAGGCCCTGGGTTTTTACTTCAAACAGGGGTTCGAAGTGATCGGACGCACGGAGCATGACGGCTTGGGGCAGCCCTATCCGTTGTTGCATATGCGTTTGCGCCTGGTGCAGCATCAAGCCAGTCAAGGCTAAATGAAATGGGGCCGGGATTAACCGCGCCCACACAGGTACAATAGCTGCCCCCTTTTGCTACGGCCCTTGTCATGACTGACCCCATACGCCTCTCCAAACGCCTTATCGAACTGGTCGGTTGCTCCCGTCGGGAGGCTGAGCTGTTCATCGAAGGCGGCTGGGTCTCGGTGGACGGTGAAGTGATCGACGAACCACAATTCAAGGTCACCACCCAAAAGGTCGAGCTGGATCCAGAGGCCAAGGCCACTGCACCCGAGCCGGTGACCATCCTGCTGCACGCCCCTGCTGGGGTAGATGCCGAAACGGCCATGGCGTCGATCAGCGCCGATACCCTCTCGGAAGAACACCGCTTCGGCAAACGCCCGCTCAAGGGCCACTTCCTGCGCCTGACCGCCAGCGCTGACCTGCAAGCCAAGGCCAGCGGCCTGCTGGTGTTTACCCAGGACTGGAAGATCCTGCGCAAGTTGACCGCCGATGCCGCCAAGATCGAGCAGGAATACGTGGTGGAAGTCGAAGGCGACATGGTTGCCCACGGCCTCAATCGCCTGAACCACGGCCTGACCTACAAAGGCAAAGAGCTGCCGGCGGTCAAAGCCAGCTGGCAGAACGAAAACCGCCTGCGTTTTGCGATGAAAAACCCGCAGCCAGGCGTGATCGCGCTGTTCTGTGAAGCGGTTGGCCTCAAAGTCATTGCCATTCGTCGTATCCGCATCGGCGGCGTGTCCATCGGCAAGGTGCCGGTTGGCCAATGGCGTTACCTGTCCGGCAAAGAGAAGTTCTAAGCCGCTGCCCTTTTTCCCGATACCGCCTCTTTTGCGCGGTGTCCTCAGTTGAATACCAGGATTGCCCACCATGATTCACAACGACGTACTGCGCAGCGTGCGCTACATGCTCGACATCAGCGACAACAAGATGGTCGAGATCATCAAGCTCGGCGGCATGGACGTGACCAAGGACGACCTGCTGACCTACCTCAAGAAAGATGAGGAAGAAGGCTTCGTGTTCTGCCCGGATGACGTCATGGCGCACTTCCTCGACGGCTTGGTGATCTTCAAGCGCGGCAAGGACGAAAGCCGTCCGCCGCAGCCGATCGAGACCCCGGTGACCAACAACATCATCCTCAAGAAGCTGCGCGTGGCCTTCGAACTGAAGGAAGATGACATGCACGCCATCCTCAAGGCCGCCGAGTTCCCGGTGTCCAAGCCTGAGCTGAGCGCGCTGTTCCGCAAGTTCGGCCACACCAACTACCGCCCGTGCGGCGACCAGTTGTTGCGCAACTTCCTCAAGGGCCTGACGCTGCGAGTTCGTGCGTAAGCCATGAGTTACAACGTCTCGCCCGTCGGCTTCGTGCACTCCTGCTTCAAGGAGAAGTTCGCCATCCCACGCCAACCTCAGTTGGCACCTGCCGCCCGTGGCGTGCTGGAACTGGTGGCGCCGTTCGACGGTGGCGAAGCCGTACAGGGCCTGGAGCAGGTCAGCCATGTGTGGTTGCTGTTCCTGTTTCACCAGGCGCTGGAAGACAAGCCACGCCTGAAAGTGCGACCGCCGCGCCTGGGCGGCAATACGTCCATGGGCGTGTTCGCTACCCGTGCGACTCATCGCCCGAATGGCATTGGCCAGTCAGTGGTGAAGTTGGACAAGGTGGAGCCTGGGCGGCTGTGGATTTCCGGGATTGATCTGCTCGATGGCACGCCGGTGCTGGATATCAAGCCGTATGTGCCGTATGCCGACATGGTCGACACGGCGACCAACGACATCGCGAGCGCCGCGCCGCAGCTGATTCCGGTGCAGTGGCTCAAGACCGCCCTGCAACAGGCACAAGGCCATGCGCAGCGCCTGGGCGAGCCGTTGGTGGAACTGATTGATCAGTGCCTGGCACAGGATCCACGGCCGGCGTATCAGACGCCGGGGCCCGAGCGGGAATATGGCGCGCAGTTCTGGGATGTGGATGTGCGTTGGCACTATCCCGAGCCTGGGGTGATTTGTGTACTGGAAGTACTCCCAGCCCACTGAAGAAACCGGAAACAAAATGTGGGAGCGGGCTTGCTCGCGAAAGCGG
>NZ_CP022960.1:2594054-2724171 GCF_002269425.1 Pseudomonas sp. NS1(2017) | reverse complement strand
AATGTGGGAGCGGGCTTGCTCGCGAAAGCGGTGTATCAGTCAATAACTCTGTCGACTGACACTCCGCTTTCGCGAGCAAGCCCGCTCCCACATTTTTTTAGATCTGTGTTGTTACTGACCCAGCATTACTTCTCGACGAATGCGCGCTCGATCAAGTAATCACCCGGCTCACGCATCCGTGGGGAAACTTTCAGGCCGAAGCTGTTCAACACTTCGCTGGTTTCGTCCAACATGCTTGGGCTGCCGCACAGCATGGCGCGGTCGTCCTGGGGGTTGATCGGCGGCAGGCCGATGTCGCTGAACAGCTTGCCGCTGCGCATCAGGTCGGTCAGGCGGCCTTCGTTTTCGAACGGCTCGCGGGTCACGGTCGGGTAGTAGATCAACTTGTCACGCAGGGCCTCGCCGAAGAATTCGTTCTGCGGCAGGTGCTCGGTGATGAATTCGCGGTAGGCGACTTCGTTGACGTAACGCACGCCGTGGCACAGGATCACTTTTTCAAAGCGCTCGTAGGTTTCCGGGTCCTGGATTACGCTCATGAACGGCGCCAGGCCAGTACCGGTGCTGAGCAGGTACAGGTGTTTGCCCGGCTTCAAATCGTCAAGCACCAGGGTGCCTGTCGGTTTTTTGCTGATGATGATCTCGTCGCCTTCCTTCAAGTGCTGCAGTTGGGAAGTCAGCGGGCCATCCGGGACCTTGATGCTGAAAAACTCCAGATGCTCTTCCCAGTTCGGGCTGGCAATGGAGTAAGCGCGCATGAGCGGGCGGCCGTTGGGCTGTTGCAGGCCGATCATCACGAACTGACCGTTCTCGAAGCGCAGGCCCGGATCGCGGGTGCACTTGAAGCTGAACAGAGTGTCGTTCCAGTGATGAACACTGAGGACACGCTCGTGGTTCATGTTGCTCATGTACGGGGGACTCCTGGAAATGGGTCTGCGCCAAAGATGGGATGCGCAATTGCACAGCATTCTAATGGCGGCGACAATATCTGTTAACTGGATTATTAAGATAAGGGTTATCGGTTATATCGATATGCGATTTACTCTCCGTCAACTGCAAGTCTTCGTCGCCGTCGCCCAGCAGGAAAGCGTCTCGCGCGCTGCTGGCCTTCTGGCCTTATCTCAATCCGCCGCCAGCACCTCGATCACCGAGCTGGAGCGCCAATCCAGCTGCCAATTATTCGACCGCGCGGGCAAACGCCTGAGCCTCAACGCCCTCGGTCATCAGCTATTGCCCCAGGCGGTTGCGCTGCTCGACCAGGCCAAGGAGATCGAGGACCTGCTCAACGGCAAGTCCGGCTTCGGTTCCCTGGCGGTGGGCGCCACCCTCACCATTGGTAATTACCTGGCGACCCTGTTGATCGGCAGCTTCATGCAGCAACACCCCGAGAGCCAGGTGAAGCTGCATGTGCAGAACACTGCGCATATCGTGCACCAGGTGGCGCACTACGAAATTGACCTGGGTCTAATCGAAGGCGACTGCAGCCACCCGGATATCGAGGTGCAAACCTGGGTTGAGGATGAACTGGTGGTGTTTTGCGCGCCGCAGCATCACCTGGCCAAACGAGGCATGGCAACCATGGACGAGTTGACCCAAGAGGCGTGGATCCTGCGGGAACAGGGCTCAGGCACACGCCTGACCTTTGACCAAGCCATGCGCCATCACCGCAGTGCGCTGAATATTCGCCTGGAGTTGGAGCACACCGAAGCAATCAAACGCGCAGTGGAGTCTGGATTGGGGATTGGCTGTATTTCGCGACTGGCCCTGCGCGACGCATTCCGGCGTGGCAGCCTGGTGCCGGTGGAAACCCCGGACCTGGACCTGGCCCGACAGTTCTACTTCATCTGGCATAAGCAGAAGTACCAGACCTCGGCGATGCGCGAGTTCCTGGAACTGTGCCGCGCCTTCACCGCCGGGGTTCAGCGCAGCGACGAGATCGTGCTGCCGAGCATTGCCTGAGGGTTAGATCAGGATCACGGCCCAGACCAGAGTGATCATGGTCAGCGCGACGAACTGCGCGGCGCTGCCCATGTCCTTGGCGTTTTTCGACAGCGGGTGGCGGTCAAGGGAGATGCGGTCGATCGCCGCTTCGACTGCCGAGTTGAGCAACTCGACAATCAACGCCAGCAGGCACACGGCGATGAGCAAGGCACGCTCGACCCGGCTCACATTCAGGAAAAAGCTCAACGGGATCAGGATCACGTTAAGCAACACCAACTGGCGGAACGCCGCCTCGCCGGTGAACGCCGCGCGCAGGCCATCCAGCGAATAACCCCCAGCATTGAAGATACGTTTGATACCGGTTTGACCCTTGAAAGGCGACATAGACGTTGGCAACTGAGCTAAAGGAGTGGGAAAACTAGATCACGCAAAGTCAAAAAAGCGTGAATCGGTAGCCGCTTAATGCTGCGAAATTGACTCAAGTTGTTGCAAGAGCAGCGCCGCCTGGGTGCGTGTCCGTACGCCCAGCTTGCGGAAGATCGCCGTAACGTGGGCCTTGATCGTCGCTTCCGACACGCTCAACTCGTAGGCAATCTGTTTGTTCAACAAGCCTTCGCAGACCATGGTGAGCACCCGGAACTGCTGCGGTGTCAGGCTGGCAAGACCATCACGGGCGGCCTTGGCTTCGTCGGACACGTTGATTTCTTCAAACGCTTGCGGCGGCCAGGACACATCACCCTCCAGCACAGTGCGTACAGCCTTCTGGATATCTTCCATCGCACTGGACTTGGGAATGAAACCGCTGGCGCCAAACTCCTTGGAGCGCACCACCACGTCGGCTTCTTCCTGGGCCGAGACCATCACCACGGGTATCTGCGGGTATTGACCGCGCAACAACACCAAACCTGAGAAACCGTAGGCACCGGGCATGTTCAGGTCGAGCAGCACCAGGTCCCAGTCAGATTTTTCGGTGAGGCGGGCTTCCAGCTCGGCAATGCTGGCCACTTCGACCAGGCGGACGTCCGGGCCAAGGCCCAAGGTCACGGCCTGGTGCAGCGCACTGCGAAACAACGGGTGGTCATCGGCTATCAGGATTTCGTATGTGGCCATTGATTAAATGATCCTGTTTTTAGGGGTGCCCTGATCGGCGCCCAGCATGCCCAGCGTAGCCTGGAGGGTCAAGCGCTACGCCCGTGGGCATTTTAACGGGTTGCGGGGTTGGGGTGCCATCATGCAAACGTCGTCTGGTTATACTGTCGCAATATAGGGAGCAAGGCGCGTATGAACGGTGTCCACAGGATCCAGCGGCATCTGGAACTTGGCGGCCAGGTAGTGGGTGCTGAAGACATCCAGGTAGGCATCCAGAACCTCACTGGCTACCCCATCATCGGCCAGTTCCAGGCACAGCGCGGCGACTTCGGCGGTGCAAAAATGATCATCGCGTTTGGAACGACGCAGTTTGTAGCGCGACAGTTGTTCCGGCGCCAGGCTGAGTACCGGCAAATGCTCCAGGTAGGGGCTTTTGCGGAACATCTTGCGCGCTTCACTCCAGGTGCCGTCCAGCAGGATGAACAGTGGGCGCTTGCCCTCCTCCACCTTCACTTCGCTGACAACACGCTGCGGTGCGACGAATTCGCCGGGGAACACGATATAGGGTTGCCACTGCGGGTCGGCCAGCAAGGTCAGCAGTTCAGGATCGACTTCGGTGCGCGACCAGGCAAACGCCGTGGTGTCATCAATCACATCGGCGATCAGCCACCCGGTATTGCTGGGTTTCATGGGTTCTACGTCATGCATCAGCAGGCACATCGCTGAAGTTGCGGCGACTTTTGGCCGCCAGGCACACAGGCAGTACTCAGGAATGACCCGGCAGCCGGGGCAGCGTTCGGCACGCGAACCACGGTTGAGGAACGGGCGGACGGCACGGGCCAGGCGCTGGGTGCGCAGGCGGGAAACGGCGTGGCTCATCGGATGCGCCGGTGGGACGGGTAAATCGACACGGTGAAGACTCGTGGACGGCTGAGGTGGCGGCAGTTTACCAGCGATACGCCTGGCTGTAGTGGCAAGGGCTCACCTATAATTGCGCGCCACTGAACGCACAGCGCAGTGGCTGGTCTATGCACCAGTAACCGAATCAGGAGAGTTTCATGCTGCGTTCCATGCTGCGCCTTGTCGCCCCATCCGTCGCCCTCGCGCTGGTATTGCCCGTGTGCGCCCAGGCGGCCTCGCTGCTGGAGGCCCAAATGAACCGGAAGCTGCAAAGCGTCGCGGCTGAGAGCAACAAAGACCTGCCCCGGGAAATCGACGAAAAGACCCTGGAAGTGGCCTACACCGTTGAAGGCATGCAACTGATCGATCACCTGAGCGTCTTGCCCGACCGCGCCGAACAGATGCGCGCCAACCCCAAGGCGGTGTATTTCCAGCTCGGCCAGAGCGTATGCCTGAACAAGGGTTACCGTGAGCTGATGGCCAAGGGCGCGGTGATGCGTTACGAAATCACCGAAAACAAGACCAACCGCCCTGTGGCCTCGGTGAAGTTCGTGGAAGCGGATTGCCCGGCACCGACAAAAAAGAAAAAGTAACGGTTTGACCTTCGCGCGCTGCCGTCCGGTGGCGCGTACTCCCCCGCTTCAACGCCTCCCAGGCAGCTAGACTCTGTAGTGAGCGGCCAATAAGTGGTTGCCAGCCAAGGGTTTTCCGGCCCATGATCAAGCCATCCCGACCGTTCATTCACAGCGCTTTTCATGCTGTTCTGTAACATTTTCAGGGCAAAAGAAGGTTGCCCCTGCGGCAAACAGCGACACAAGCAGTGTCGTCGCCTGCGGCGAAGGTGCCCTGCAAGAAGGAGAAGTTGAATGCCTTACGAACCGAATGACCGCCTGCTCCGACATTTTGAAGAACACGGCACCGACCTTACGCAGCAGGTCGACGCACAACTCCAGCTGATCGCCCCCAACAGCCCGAATATCCCCCTGTATCGCGACATGATCCTCACTGTGCTGCGCATGGCCCAGGACGACCGCAACCGCTGGAACGCCAAGATCACCCTGCAAGCCATCCGCGAATTGGACAATGCCTTCCGCGTGCTCGAGCAGTTCAAGGGCCGCCGCAAGGTCACGGTGTTCGGCTCGGCTCGCACACCGATAGAAAGCCCGTTGTATGCACTGGCCCGTGAAGTCGGCGCGGCACTGGCGCGTTCGAATCTGATGGTGATCACCGGCGGCGGTGGCGGCATCATGGCCGCCGCCCACGAAGGCGCGGGACTGGAACACAGCCTGGGGTTCAACATTACCCTGCCGTTTGAACAGCATGCCAACCCAACGATTGATGGCACTGAAAACCTACTGTCTTTCCACTTCTTCTTTACCCGCAAGTTGTTCTTCGTCAAGGAAGCTGATGCCCTGGTGTTGTGCCCAGGCGGTTTCGGCACCCTGGACGAAGCGCTGGAAGTGTTGACACTGATTCAGACCGGCAAGAGCCCGCTGGTCCCGGTGGTGCTGCTGGACGCGCCAGGCGGCGGATTCTGGCAGGGCGCCCTGGACTTCATCCGCAGCCAGTTGGAAGCCAACCGCTACATTCTGCCCACCGACCTCAAGCTCATACGACTGGTTTACAGCGCCGAAGAGGCTGTGGACGAGATCAATCAGTTTTATGCCAACTTCCACTCCACCCGCTGGCTGAAACGGGAATTTGTGGTGCGCATGAATCACCCGCTCAGTGAACAGGCATTGGCCCATTTGCAAGGCGAGTTCGCCAGCCTGCGACTGAGTGGCGAGTTCCGACAGCTCGCGTATACCGGCGAGGAACATGATGAGCCGAGGTTCAGTCATTTGACGCGGCTGGTGTTCAATTTCAACGGGCGCGACCAGGGCCGGTTGCGGGAGCTGGTGGATTACATCAATTTGCCGGAGAACTGGGCACAGGCCCAGGGCAAGGCGCAGCAGCGAGTGGCGCCGGAGCCAGCGTGATTTTTTGAGGGCAAAAAAAAAGACCCACTATTTTCATAGTGGGTCTTTTTATATGCATTGATCCAGATGGATGGGGCTGCTACGCAGCCCAGCGGGAGCAAGCTCCCTCGCCACAACAGCTCGCTCACCTCTACAGCTGTGTTCAGTCGTCCATGTCCCGGCCGCTCAACAAGCGGCTGATCATTTCCATCGAGAACCCGCGATAGCTGAGAAATCGTCCCTGCTTCGCCCTTTCCTTGGCATCAATCGGCAGATGGCCAGAGAACTTGCGCCGCCATGTGTCCTCCAACTGCGCCTGCCAACTGATCCGGCACTCGCGCAAGGCAAGGTCGATATCCGCGCGTTGCAGACCACGCTGGCTCAGCTCTTCGCGAATACGCGCCGGGCCGTAGCCGGAGCGAGCTCGGTAAGAGACAAAACTTTCGAGGTATCGGGCTTCGGAAAGCAGCCCCTCTTCCGTCAGGCGGTCGAGGGCGGTTTCGATCATCTCGGGCTCTGCGCCGCGCTGACGCAATTTACGCGTCAGCTCGACTCGACCATGCTCGCGGCGAGCGAGCAGGTCCATTGCAGTGCGCCGAACGGCGACGAGTGTATCCAGTACAACTGTCATCGTGTGCTTCAGATGTCGGTGTCAACTTCTTCTACTTCTTCAACCGGCTCGCGATTGGCGGCAGCTTTCACGTCTGGAGCGGCAGTCAGCAGCTTGTCGCGGATCTGCTTTTCAAGCGTGGCAGCGATATCCGGGTTGTCTGCCAGGAACTTGGCCGAGTTGGCCTTGCCTTGGCCGATCTTGCTGCCGTTGTAGGCATACCAGGCACCGGATTTCTCGACGAAACCGTGCAGCACACCCAGGTCGATCATCTCGCCGTTCAGGTAGATGCCCTTGCCGTAGAGAATCTGGAACTCGGCCTGACGGAAAGGCGGGGCCACTTTGTTCTTCACGACTTTAACGCGGGTTTCGCTACCGACAACCTCGTCACCTTCTTTCACCGCGCCGGTACGGCGGATGTCCAGACGGACCGAAGCGTAGAACTTCAGCGCGTTACCACCGGTGGTGGTTTCCGGGCTGCCGAACATCACGCCGATCTTCATACGGATCTGGTTGATGAAGATCACCAGGCAGTTGGCGTTCTTGATGTTACCGGTGATTTTACGCAGCGCCTGGGACATCAGACGGGCTTGCAGGCCCACGTGCATGTCACCCATTTCGCCTTCGATTTCAGCCTTGGGCACCAGGGCGGCCACGGAGTCGACCACGATCACGTCGATGGCGTTGGAGCGCACCAGCATGTCGGTGATTTCCAGGGCCTGCTCACCGGTGTCCGGCTGGGAAACCAGCAGGTCGTCGACGTTGACGCCCAGTTTGCCGGCGTACTCAGGGTCCAGGGCGTGCTCGGCGTCGACGAACGCACAGGTGGCGCCCATTTTTTGCGCCTGGGCAATCACCGACAGGGTCAGGGTGGTTTTACCGGAAGATTCAGGACCGTAGATTTCAACGATACGGCCTTTTGGCAGGCCGCCAATGCCGAGCGCGATGTCCAGACCCAGAGAGCCCGTGGAAATAGCCGGGATCGCCTGACGGTCGTGATCGCCCATACGCATTACGGCACCCTTGCCGAATTGACGTTCGATCTGACCCAGGGCCGCAGCCAAGGCTTTCTTCTTGTTGTCGTCCATTAAAGTCCTCACGTAATCAATAAGGCCGGGGCGGCCAACACCTGTATAAGTAGACAGTATTGTTCCACAAAGATCGGAGATCGCCTACCCCTGATTTTCTATTTCTGCTGCAGCTCGTCGCAACAAGCCCTCTAGCGCGGCCTTTACCGTTTGTCGGCGGACCTCGTCGCGGTTGCCGGTGAAGTGCTCAAGCTCGGCCGTGACCTCATCGCCGACACCGAAAGCCAGCCATACGGTGCCCACCGGTTTGTCCGGCGAGCCGCCATCCGGTCCCGCTACGCCACTGACCGCCACGGCAAAGCGCGCCAGGCTTTTTTCCTGTGCGCCGCGGACCATCGCCTCCACCACTTCCTGGCTGACGGCGCCCACTTTTGGAAACAACGTTTCCGGCACATTCAACTGCCGGGTCTTCTGGCGGTTGGAATAGGTGACATACCCCGCCTCGAACCAGGCCGAGCTTCCCGGGATCCGCGTGATGGCTTCCGCGATTCCACCGCCGGTGCAGGACTCGGCAGTGGTGACGTGGGCATTGAGCACCTGCAAACGGCGCCCCAGTTCAGCAGCCAGTTGAGTGATTTCCTTCACGGTCGTCTCCAGACGTGGGCGGGGGTTTGCCTACCCTACAGGAGCCAATCGCACGCGCAAGTGACGGACTGTCTCAAGACACTAACGGGCGACGGCTCGCACATACGCCTGGCAGGCACGCAAGGCAATCAGGGCGCTGTCGCCGTCGTCGGTGATGCGGATAATTCGCTGAGCATGCGCTGGGTCAAGTCGGGCTCGCGGGGCTGCATGAACCACGCTGCCGGCGGCGGTGGCGGCTGGCATTGGGCAGCCACTGGAAGCGTCGAGAAGGACTGACAGCCGCACATCAGCAGTGGCAATGCGGTCACGCAAAGCTGCTTGATTACGCTGGGCATCGCTCAACTCCCGGGCATGTTGTTGGTCGATGGCACTGAGCCGTTGCTCAAGGGCCAGCCGTCTGTCTTGCTCGGCCTGCTGTAGATGCAGGGCTTTCTGGGTCTGTGCGGCCGACAAGCGTTCAATCTGTGCCCCGTACCGCCACGCCTGCACCTGCCAGACAACGACCACCAGCACGCATACGCCAATCGCAACTAAGAAACGCATAACACCGCCTTCGCCCGCGCCCACAACTGCAAACGGTCCTCCAGGCCATTGAGCCCGCCGTTGATACGCCGGGTGATGGTGGTGAACTGGTCCTTGTCGGCGAGTTCATTCAAGCCATTGCTTTGCCAGAACCAGGCAGCGGATTCACAGGCCCATTGTGGTTGCTCCAGTAATTCGGGTTGTTGCAGCAAGCGATCATCGCCGAACAGCGCTTGGCTGCATGCCAGGTAGTTGCGGCGACCGGTGACCTGGATCAGCCCCCTGCCCCGGTACTTCTGGCCGTCGCCGTCCGCTTCAGGCGTACTGCCCAGGCGCGCGGCCAACGTACCGGTGTCGTACTTGCTCAAATAAGTATCGCTGCCGAGTTCGCGCACGTAGTGCAGTTCGCCGGATTCGTGGCCGATCTGCGCGAGAAAAGCGGCGGCGCGCAGCACGCTGTTGATTTCGTACCGAACAAAAGTCGCATTCAGCGCGGTTGAAAAAAGGCCCGCCATATGGCGAGCGCCTGGCATGATTTGAATCAATTGAGGCTGCGTTATCACCACCACGGTCACCCTGAAAGCCCCCTAGGTAGACAAACCAACGTCCGTGTTAGAACTGCGATAGGCACTGACCATTCCAGCCAGGTGCAACGAACTCGCGCCCCCAGTGATTAAGAAGATCACCCAGGTACGCCAATTCGCCAGGTCGTCCTTGTGCCACCAACTGGCGATCACCGCCCAACGAGGCCCGCAATCAACAATTCGAACCTGTCGATCTTGTCGAGCAGGCGCTGTAAATACTTCATGCGCTCGACTCCGTGGGGCATGACTTGAATTGGAACGGCCCCAGCAGCACTCCCAGCTCGGAGCAATGGGTGTGGTGAAGCCGAAAACGAAAAGGCCCCGATCATGTCGAGGCCCTGAATAGGTGCGCGGTCTTTCCCGCAGTCAGCCAAAGATCAGCCCAGCGTCGACGCCCCAATGCATCGATCTCGCCAATCCAGTCTCGTGCCACTCAGGAAGTCTGGTGTGAACAGAGCGCACGGGCTGCCGGTTTTTTTCGTAGCGCTGCACTACCGGCTTATCAGCGTCCAGGCATCCCCCGAAGGGCCACCCTGGCTGTGGCGAGCCTGAATCAGAAATGAAAAAGCCCAGCGCGACGGCTGGGCTCTATTACGCAGGGAGATAGAAGATCATGGAGTCCAGTAAGCAATCTTGCCGCTTGCACCAACAGCTACAAAATTGCCTTTGCCGTAGGCGACGCTTCGGATATCGGTTCCTGCAAAAGTGTTGGTTTGCTGAACCCAGCCGATCCCATCCTCGGAAACGGCTGTCTTGCCGCCGTCGCCGACAGCTACATACTTGCCATTACCGTAAGCAATGTCGCGGATGATGGTTCCACCGAAACTGGTATCTTCAACAGCAGTCCAGCTAAGCCCATCGGATGAATATGCCATCTTGCCATCCGCACCAACGATAAACATTTTCCCATTGCAAAGCTTCATGGAAAGGATGGTGCTAGTGCCGAAGGTGCTGGTTCTGGGCGTGAATGTTTGCGAATTTTCCGTCGCCATCTTCACAGCGCTAAGCAGCTTCCCATTCGATCCCGCAACCAACACAAAACTGCCAATGACGTTGACGCAGTACACAGTCTCACTAGAAGTGAAGGTCGTAGTGCGCTCCACCAGGCCTGACCAATCGCTATAACGGGAAAAGACTGTACCGTTAGACCCAACCAGTATCCAGGTGTAGTTGTTGCCGGAAATTGGCTGATAAAACACAATGCCTTGCAAGTCTCCGTACGCGCGAACAGTTGCCGTAAGGTTTGTCCAATCCCTTTCAGGGCGTGCTGCGTCGCCGAAGATCAGATTGCCGGATTGAGAAAGGGCTTGAAGCGATGTCCCAATACCGTTCCAGTACAGCTCGTTGAGGACCATTCCGCTATTAGAGGTGACGACGCCCTTAAGCTTGGTCCACGCTGTACCAGTTGCGCCTCCACTGACAAGCTGAGTGGTTGCGGGAAGACCGTTGCCACCAGCCGCAAAAAACTTGCCTTGCGCAAAAACCACGCGCCGAAGCATGCCGGTGTTATCCACCGGTTCTACTTGAGTCCAGAGATCTTGCGAGGCTTGAGATGCTGAGTTTGCGTTTTCCATTTTAAACTCCGTTACTTAGCTGATTTAAGTTCAGGCCTCTGTATTGGGCGTATGGCGCTCATCGGCGATTGCTCGAGGCTCGCGGCCTTCACATGATTCAGCGTCCCACATCGGGAACATTTGATCTGGAGCTCTGTAAACCCACCCGTACGGGCGAGAAGTCTGTTGCAGTTACCGCATCTGAATTCTTTCAACATCTGCAAATTCCTTTTACTGAACCACTTTTTCCGTGTGATTGAGTAGGAAGCGGCGTTACATTCGCCGCCCTCTCACACCCACCTACACACAGGTCCGTAGACGGCGGCATGCCTGCGGGATCTTTGAGCAGAGACAGTCCGAGGTAGAAGGTCTGGGTGAAGGATACAATCCAAGTGTCATAGTCCGTTTCCGCACTGCTGAGCACGGAAGGGGCCGCGACAATCGCAGTGGGCAAGTCGCATTGCTCGGGCGGCAAGCCCCAGCGGTTATCCAGGGCCAAATCCATCAGTCGGCTGGCCAAGTCGCAGGCGTCAAAGGGCGTCGAGCCACTGACGACCGTGGCCTTGAGTGAAACCGACAAGGCATGCGCCTTGCGCCCGGCAAGGGAGCGCACGCCCGGGCCATTGCGCTCCACGCTGATCAAAATGCCGGTTTTGTCGCCCGTGTCGGAGAAGTCATGGTGATTACCGACCCGTAGTTGTGGGAACGCGCGCTTCAGCGCGTCCCCAATCACCATAGGCAGTTGGGAAGGTTTTTCGAGAAGTGTCATCTGCTTGCATCCTTGCAGCGATTACTGCTGATCCGGGCGAGAGGTGGGGGCCTCGTTGACCCCGATGCGCTTGGCCGCCCAGCGTTCATATAGGCCGATGGCCACGTCCGCACCGGCCATGGCAGTCAGGCAACCAATGGCGCCCGCAGTCCAGATCGACATGCCGGCGGCGTAGCACAGCATCAATGCCGATACCCCGCAGACCATGCACGCCCCGGACCGCAGGGCCAGGCGCCGGATCAGCGACCAACCACGGGCACCCTCCTTATCGGCGCGCCACATTTCGCCGGATACACCACCGATCAGCGCCAGTACGATTACCAGCCAGATAGGCATTTCCGCTAACGCTTGCTGCTCGTTTGTCATGTCACGCCTCCTGGCTGAGCACTACCGGCACGGGGCCGGCTCTTGGGTAAATCCATGTGTAGGTAGGCATTCCAAAAAGCCCGGTTGCCCGGGCTTTTCAGTAATGATGTCCTCGGTCTTTCGGCGCTACTGGCGCGGTACGGACCTTTCCTCGATGTTTTTCCGACCACGATCCCTGTCTGCCGGATAACTGCTTCTGGTGCTTTACGCTGCACACCCGGGTCAGTTGCCAACCCTCTGAACCGTTAAGGCCGGTTCATCGCTGCCTGTTTGTTAAGCGGTGAAACTAAAGAGCGTCGGCATCCTTGCCGGTGTTGCTGGCGTCCTTGCCATCGCTCGGATGGCGTCCTTGCCGGTGCTGCGTGACTTCCTTGTGTTGACTGGCAGCATCCTTGCCGCCTCCACCAGACCTTGTTGGCTGGCTTGAGATGAAGAATATGCATGTATGCATATACAGTCAATGCACAAATGCATTTATTTTCAGCATGCAAATGCACGAATGCATTCTCGCCCTTGTGGACTGCGGGTTTGGTGGTTTTTTCCAGGCGAAAAAAAGCCCGCTCGTTGGCGGGCTTTGTCTTACAGAAGAAGGTTAACGGGCGTACATACCCCACCAGAACACATGACCCAGGATGCTGATTTGCTCATCCTGGATATCCTGGAAGCTGTAGTCCTCATCCGGGTGCTCATCGCGATTGAAACTGCGCAGGCGAATCCCGGAAGGCAGGCGGTAGAGCTGTTTCACCCGCAATTGGCCGTTGTGGTTGATGGCATACAAGTCACCATCGACGATGTCACCAATGCCACTCTTGCCCGCATTAACCCCGACCGTCGCGCCATCGCGCAGCACCGGCAACATGCTGTTGCCGCGTACCGTCACGCACTTGGCCTGGTCGAACTGCACACCGTTATGCCGCAGGCTGCGCTTGCCGAACCGCAGGCTAGCCTTCTCGCTTTCCTCGATGACGAATCTTCCTGATCCAGCAGCCAATTCAACCTCGCGCAGAAAGGGGATCGACACCTCGTCATCATTAACGGGCGTGTCGTCGTCCCACAGGCTTATGTCCTTGAGTTCCGAATGCATCGGGTCACGCCCGTCCTCCCGCGAAACGCCCACCGCCACGCGCCCGCGCAACTGGTCGGTGCTCACGCGGAAGTACTCGGCGATGCGGGAAATGTGCTTGTCCGACGGATCAACGATCTTGCCGCTGAGGATCCGGGACAGCGTGGATTGAGGCACGCCGGTACGCCGGTGAAGCTCCGTGGGGGAGATCCGGTCGCGGTCCAGCAGTTCGCGTAAGACGATAGAAACGTTGCGTTTTTGCATAACGGGGATAGTGACGGGAGATTTTGGGGTTGGCAAATGCTAATTTGCATTATTTATGCATAACCGATGCATTTCTTGGGCCCTTTCAAGTGTGGTGATGTGGACTGCGAACCGCAGACCTCGCGTGTTAACCTTGCGCCCATCGCAAAATCGCAGGGCGGAATGCCCCACCTTTGCCCCACTCCTTTCAACGAATTTGCCTACGACCCAATGAGTAAAACCACTTCAGACCTGTCCTCCCACACCCCGATGATGCAGCAGTACTGGCGCCTCAAGAACCAGCACCCTGATCAGTTGATGTTCTACCGCATGGGCGACTTCTACGAGATCTTCTACGAAGACGCGAAGAAGGCCGCCAAGCTGCTGGACATCACCCTGACGGCGCGTGGGCAGTCGGCGGGGCAGTCGATTCCGATGTGTGGGATTCCTTACCATTCGTTGGAAGGTTACCTGGTCAAGCTGGTGAAGCTGGGCGAATCGGTGGTGATCTGTGAGCAGATCGGCGACCCGGCCACCAGCAAGGGGCCGGTGGAACGTCAGGTGGTGCGCATTATCACGCCGGGGACGGTGAGTGATGAGGCGCTGCTGGATGAGCGTCGTGACAACCTGATTGCGGCGGTGTTGGGCGATGAACGTCTGTTTGGCCTGTCGGTGCTGGACATCACCAGCGGCAACTTCAGTGTGCTGGAGATCAAAGGCTGGGAGAACCTGCTGGCAGAACTGGAGCGCATCAACCCGGTCGAGCTGTTGATCCCGGACGATTGGCCGAAGGATCTGCCGGCGGAAAAACGCCGTGGGGCCAAGCGCCGTGCGCCGTGGGATTTCGAGCGTGACTCGGCGCTGAAAAGTCTGTGCCAGCAGTTCTCAGTACAAGACCTTAAAGGCTTCGGTTGTGAAACCCTGACCCTGGCCATCGGCGCCGCCGGTTGTTTGCTGGGCTATGCCAAGGAAACCCAGCGCACCGCCCTGCCGCATCTGCGCAGCCTGCGCCATGAGCGTCTGGACGACACCGTGGTACTCGATGGCGCGAGCCGTCGCAACCTGGAGCTGGACACCAACCTGGCCGGCGGGCGTGACAACACCCTGCAATCGGTGGTTGACCGTTGCCAGACCGCCATGGGCAGCCGCTTGCTGACGCGTTGGTTGAACCGTCCGTTGCGCGACTTGAGTGTGCTGCAGGCGCGTCAGACTTCTATTACGTGCCTGCTGGACGGCTATCGCTTTGAAAAGCTGCAGCCACAGCTGAAGGAAATCGGCGATATCGAGCGCATCCTGGCGCGGATCGGCCTGCGTAACGCGCGTCCACGTGACTTGGCGCGCCTGCGTGATGCCCTCGGTGCCTTGCCACAATTGCAAGCGGCGATGACCGAACTGGACACGCCGCACCTGCAACAGCTCGCGGTCACCGCCGGTACTTACCCGGAACTGGCGGCGTTGCTGGAAAAAGCCATCATCGACAACCCGCCCGCGATCATCCGCGACGGCGGCGTCTTGAAGACCGGTTACGACAGCGAGCTGGACGAGCTGCAAGCCCTGAGCGAAAACGCCGGGCAGTTCCTGATTGACCTGGAAGCCCGCGAAAAAGCCCGTACCGGCCTGGCCAACCTGAAAGTCGGCTACAACCGCGTGCACGGCTATTTCATCGAATTGCCGAGCAAGCAGGCCGAGTCGGCGCCGATCGACTATCAACGTCGTCAGACGCTTAAAGGTGCTGAACGATTTATCACTCCAGAGCTGAAAGAATTCGAAGACAAGGCACTGTCGGCCAAGAGCCGCGCCCTGGCTCGGGAAAAGATGCTCTATGAAAACCTGCTGGAGGACCTGATCAGCCAGTTGGCACCGCTGCAGGATACCGCCGCCGCCCTGGCCGAGCTGGATGTGCTGAGCAACCTGGCCGAGCGCGCGCTGAACCTTGACCTGAACTGCCCGCGCTTTGTCAGCGAGCCGTGCATGCGCATCGTGCAAGGTCGCCACCCGGTCGTAGAGCAGGTGTTGACCACGCCGTTCGTCGCCAACGACCTGTCGCTGGACGACGATACCCGCATGCTGGTGATCACCGGTCCGAACATGGGCGGTAAGTCCACCTATATGCGTCAGACCGCTTTGATTGTGCTATTGGCGCATATCGGCAGCTTTGTGCCGGCGGCTAGTTGCGAGCTGTCCCTGGTGGACCGCATTTTCACCCGGATCGGTTCCAGTGACGACCTGGCCGGTGGTCGTTCGACCTTTATGGTGGAAATGAGCGAAACCGCCAACATCCTGCATAACGCCACCGAACGCAGCCTGGTGCTGATGGACGAAGTGGGCCGCGGCACCAGCACCTTCGACGGCCTGTCCCTGGCCTGGGCGGCAGCCGAACGCCTGGCGCATCTGCGTGCCTACACGCTGTTTGCCACGCACTATTTCGAGCTGACCGTGCTGCCGGAAAGCGAACCACTGGTAGCCAACGTGCACCTGAACGCCACCGAGCACAACGAGCGTATCGTGTTCCTGCACCACGTGCTGCCGGGGCCGGCCAGCCAGAGTTACGGCCTGGCCGTGGCCCAACTGGCCGGTGTGCCGAATGACGTGATCACCCGCGCCCGCGAACACCTCAGCCGCCTGGAAACCACGGCGCTGCCCCATGAAACCGTGGTCGCCAGCCCTGCCAAAGCCTCCAGCAAACCGGCTGCGCCACATCAGAGCGACATGTTCGCTAGCCTGCCCCATCCAGTGCTGGATGAGTTGGCAAAGCTTGACCTGGATGACTTGACGCCGCGAAAAGCGCTCGAAATGTTATATGCACTGAAGACTCGGATATAACGCTGAGACCAGCAAGCTGGTAGACTCTCGCGCGGTTTGGGATGCTGCAGGCTATTAGCCTGGCCTGCAGACTATCGCTCCCGAACCTCGCGAGCCCTGCCACAAAGGGTTTCGCTGCCGCCGCCTGAGGAGAGAATTAGAAATGACCTTCGTCGTTACCGACAACTGCATCAAGTGCAAGTACACCGACTGCGTGGAAGTATGTCCGGTGGACTGCTTCTACGAAGGCCCGAACTTCCTGGTCATCCACCCGGACGAGTGCATTGATTGCGCCCTGTGTGAACCTGAATGCCCGGCCGTCGCTATTTTCTCCGAGGACGAAGTCCCGGCAGAGATGCAGGAATTCATTCAGTTGAACGTCGAATTGGCGGAAATCTGGCCGAATATCACTGAACGCAAAGACCCGATGCCGGATGCAGCGGAGTGGGATGGCAAAAAAGGTAAGATTGCAGACCTCGAGCGCTGATAGCCTCGCCTCCCAAAAGGCCCCTTGCGGGCCTTTTTGCGTTTCTGGAAAGCCGGTTTCACTTTTCTACAGGCAAAAAAAAGGGGCGGTATGACCCGCCCACATTTTTCCCTAGTCCCTGTATTCCTTTTCATCATCCTGATGAATCGCATCCTGCGACGTTCCCTAAACCATCGCTCCTTGATGGCTGTGTCAATCCGTGGACACAGGGCTGATGTTAGAGAGTTCCAAAGGAAGTTCAACGGGATCCATTCCTGCGACTGACAGGCTTTCATGCTCAACAGACGATAATTAATTGTTATTTTTCAACAGGATAGAAAACTCTCTCGACGAACTGGGACGTACTTGGCGGGCAAAAAAACCAAACGCTTACGAAAAAGTAAGCAAATGCTTACACGACCAATTGCGTAAATGAGAAATAAACCCGCCTTGACCACCGTCCAAACATGAAAAAGCCCCGACACCGTCGAGGCTTTTTCCCTTCAATGCCCTCAGTCGTCGCTGACGGTGATGGTCGGCATCGCCGGCGTAGCGGCTTCCTGCAGCACGATACGCGCGCCCACATGGCGGGCCAGCTCCTGATAGACCATGGCGATCTGGCCGTCAGGGTCCGCCGCGACAGTCGGCTTGCCACCGTCAGCCTGCTCGCGAATCACCATCGACAGCGGCAATGAAGCCAGCAGTTCCACCCCGTACTGGGTGGCCAGCTTCTCGCCACCGCCTTCGCCGAACAGGTGCTCGGCGTGGCCGCAGTTGGAGCAGATGTGCACCGCCATGTTCTCCACCACGCCCAGCACCGGGATATTGACCTTGCGGAACATCTCCACGCCTTTTCTCGCGTCGAGCAATGCCAGGTCCTGAGGCGTGGTGACGATCACCGAGCCGGCCACCGGGACTTTCTGCGCCAGGGTCAACTGGATATCACCGGTGCCTGGGGGCATGTCGATCACCAGATAGTCCAGGTCGCCCCAGGCGGTCTGGGTGACCAGTTGCAGCAAGGCGCCGGAAACCATCGGCCCGCGCCAGACCATCGGCGTATTGTCATCAGTAAGGAAGGCCATGGACATCACTTCCACGCCCAGGGACTCGATCGGCACGAACCACTTCTGGTCCTTGACCTTCGGCCGCGTGCCTTCGGGGATGCCGAACATCACACCTTGGCTCGGGCCGTAGATATCCGCATCAAGGATGCCCACGCGTGCGCCTTCGCGAGCCAAGGCCAGAGCCAGGTTGGCCGCCGTGGTGGATTTGCCCACGCCGCCCTTGCCGGAGGCCACAGCCACCACGTTCTTGACGTTTGCCAGCCCTGGGATTTGCGCCTGAGCCTTGTGCGCGGCAATCACACACTGGATGTCGACCTTGGCCGAACGCACGCCGTCCAAGCCCTCGATGGCCATTTGCAACATCTGCGCCCAACCGCTCTTGAACAGGCCGGCGGCGTAACCCAGTTCCAACTGGACCGACACCTGGTCGCCCTGGACGTCGATGGCACGCACACAGCCGGCACTGACCGGGTCCTGGTTCAAATAAGGGTCGGTGTACTGGCGAAGCACGGCTTCCACCGCTGCGCGATTGACGGCGCTCATGGGCTACTCCCGAAAAAAGACTGACTGAAACAGGCGGCTATCCTAACCGTTCCAGCGGCGTAACGGCATGCTTTCACAGGTTCGGAAGATTCTGAAACAGCGCCACGGGGTGAAATATATTTCCCGGCGCTTTATAGTGGCCGACCTCCGTTTCATCAAGTAGCCGAGCCCCATGTCCGAGCCACGCAAGATCCTCGTCACCAGCGCCCTGCCCTATGCCAATGGTTCCATCCATCTTGGCCATATGCTTGAGTACATCCAGACCGATATGTGGGTGCGCTTCCAGAAGCATCGCGGCAATCAATGCATCTATGTCTGCGCGGACGACGCCCACGGTTCGGCCATCATGTTGCGCGCCGAAAAGGAAGGGATCACCCCGGAGCAACTGATCGCCAACGTGCAGGCTGAACACAGCGCCGACTTTGCCGAGTTCCTGGTGGATTTCGATAACTTCCACTCGACCCACTCCGAAGAAAACCGCGAGCTGTCGAGCCAGATCTACCTGCGCTTGAAAGAAGCCGGGCATATCGACCAGCGTTCGGTGACCCAGTATTTCGACCCGGAAAAGAAAATGTTCCTGGCCGACCGCTTCATCAAGGGCACCTGCCCGAAATGCGGCACCGAAGACCAATACGGTGACAACTGCGAGAAATGCGGTGCGACCTATGCGCCCACCGAGCTGAAGAACCCTAAGTCAGCGATCTCTGGCGCCACCCCGGTGCTCAAGGATTCCCAGCACTTCTTCTTCAAGCTCCCGGATTTCCAGCAGATGCTGCAAACCTGGACCCGCAGCGGCACCCTGCAGGACGCTGTGGCCAACAAACTCTCGGAATGGCTCGACAGCGGCCTGCAACAGTGGGACATCTCCCGCGATGCGCCGTACTTCGGCTTCGAAATCCCGGGCGAGCCGGGCAAGTACTTCTACGTGTGGCTGGACGCGCCGATCGGCTACATGGCCAGCTTCAAGAACCTGTGCGATCGCACGCCGGGTCTGGACTTCGACGCGTTCTGGAACAAGGATTCCACTGCCGAGTTGTACCACTTCATCGGCAAGGACATCGTCAACTTCCACGCGCTGTTCTGGCCTGCAATGCTTGAAGGTTCGGGCTATCGCAAGCCGACCGCCATCGCAGTGCACGGCTACCTGACGGTCAACGGCCAGAAGATGTCCAAGTCCCGTGGCACCTTTATCAAGGCGCGCACCTACCTGGACCACTTGTCGCCGGAATACCTGCGCTACTACTACGCCTCCAAACTGGGCCGTGGCGTCGATGACCTGGACCTGAACCTGGAAGACTTCGTACAGAAGGTCAACTCGGACCTGGTCGGCAAGGTCGTCAACATTGCCAGCCGTTGTGCCGGGTTTATCCACAAGGGCAACGCTGGCCTGCTGGTGGCCGAGAACGCCGCTCCGGAACTGACCGACGCCTTCCTGGCGGCTGCGCCAAGCATCGCCGATGCCTATGAAGCCCGCGACTTTGCCCGCGCCATGCGCGAGATCATGGGCCTGGCCGACCGCGCCAACGCCTGGATCGCCGACAAGGCACCTTGGTCGCTGAACAAACAGGAAGGCAAGCAGGCGGAAGTACAGGCGATCTGCGCCACGGGCGTCAACTTGTTCCGCCAACTGGTGATCTTCCTCAAGCCCGTGCTGCCGCTGCTGGCTGCCGACGCCGAAGCATTCCTCAATGTGGCGCCGCTGACCTGGAACGATCACGCCACCTTGCTCAGCAACCATCAGTTGAACGAGTTCAAGCCACTGATGACCCGTATCGACCCGGTGAAAGTCCAGGCCATGACCGACGCTTCGAAAGAAGACCTGGTCGCCAGCCAGACCGATACCGGTTCGGCCGCACCCGCGGGCAATGGTGAGTTGGCCAAGGACCCGATCTCTGCGGAAATCGACTTTGACGCTTTCGCTGCCGTGGACCTGCGTGTCGCGCTGATCGTCAAGGCCGAAGCCGTGGAAGGTGCTGACAAGCTGTTGCGCCTGACCCTGGACCTCGGCGGCGAGCAACGTAACGTGTTCTCCGGCATCAAGAGCGCTTATCCGGACCCGTCCAAGCTCGATGGTCGCCTGACCATGATGATCGCCAACCTCAAGCCGCGGAAGATGAAGTTCGGCGTTTCCGAAGGCATGGTGATGGCGGCCGGCCCTGGTGGGGAGGAGATCTACCTGCTCAGCCCTGACAGCGGTGCCAAGCCGGGTCAACGCATCAAGTAAGCCTGTGAGAAAGCCCTGTCGTTTCGGCGGCCGGGCTTTTCAGCTAGTCCCCTCTTTTCGCTTGCCGGATAATCAGGCTCTGTTTGTTAACCGGCATGTCCATGATCATCCCATGAACCTCATTCAACGTATCGACGCGCTGCTGCCGCAGACCCAATGCGGCAAATGCGGGCACCCAGGCTGTAAGCCTTACGCTGAGGGTATTGCTCAAGGCGAAGCGATCAACAAGTGCCCGCCCGGTGGACAGGAAACCATTGCAGGTCTTGCACAATTGTTGCGCGTGCCGGTGCTGGAACTGGATATTACCCGAGGGAAAGCGCCGGCCCAGATCGCCTACATCCGCGAAGCCGAGTGCATCGGGTGCACCAAGTGCATCCAGGCCTGCCCGGTGGATGCCATTGTCGGCGCAGCCAAGTTGATGCACACGGTCATCGTCGACGAGTGCACCGGTTGCGACCTCTGCGTCGCGCCCTGCCCCGTTGACTGCATTGAAATGCGTCCGACCGCCACCGTATTACCGATTGTGGGTGGCCTGACCACCAACGATCAGCAACGGCAAGGACGAGCTCTCAAGCGCGACCGGGCAAGACGCCGTTATGAACAACGCAATGCACGGCTGCAACGGGAAGAAGCGCAGAAGCTCGCTGAACGCCTGGCTCGGGCCAAACGCTCAGTACCGGATTTACCTGTGCAGGTCGGTACAGCACAGGACGCCGCGATCAAGAAAGCCAAAATCACGGTCGCCATGAGTCGCGCCCAACTGCATAAATCCTTGAAGGCCTTCGGTCATCCGCCAACCTTTGAACAGCAGTCACAGTTGATCGTCTTGCAGCAGCAGTTCGAAGCGGCAGAACAAGCTCTGACGACACTGGAGTTGGGCACCGCACCGAGGGCAATGGCTACAACCGGTAATACTGCCGACCTGAAACGCGCCAAAATCCAGCTGGCGATGCGCCGCGCAGCGTTGAAGAAAGCCCAGGACTTGAACGCCAACCCGCAGCAGCTGGCCGAGGCGCAGCACAACCTCGACGAGGCGCAGCGCCAAGTGGATGCCCATGGCAACACCTGACCCGCAAAACCTGTATTGCTACAATCCCGCCGACCGACTGCCAGGGAAACCCCACCCCATGAACGCCGCAAAACGCCTGGAAATTTTCCGCAGGCTCCACGAAGACAATCCAGAACCCAAAACCGAACTGGCCTACACCACGCCGTTCGAGTTGCTGATTGCAGTGATCTTGTCGGCCCAATCCACCGACGTCGGCGTGAACAAGGCCACGGCCAAGCTGTACCCCGTGGCGAATACGCCAGAGGCGATCTATGCCTTGGGTGTGGAGGGGTTGTCGGAATACATCAAGACCATTGGCCTGTACAACAGCAAGGCCAAGAACGTCATCGAAACCTGCCGCCTGTTGGTGGAACTGCACGGCAGTGAAGTGCCCCAAACCCGCGAAGCCTTGGAAGCGCTGCCAGGCGTCGGCCGAAAAACTGCCAACGTGGTGCTAAACACCGCGTTCCGGCAACTGACCATGGCTGTGGACACCCACATCTTCCGGGTCAGCAACCGAACCGGCATTGCCCGTGGCAAGAACGTAGTGGAGGTAGAAAAGCAGTTGATGAAGTTCGTGCCCAAGCCTTATCTGCTGGATTCCCACCACTGGTTGATCCTTCACGGACGCTACGTTTGCCAGGCCCGCAAGCCACGCTGCGGCAGCTGTCGCATCGAAGACCTGTGCGAATATAAGGACAAGACGTCCGACGATTGACGGATCATTGCTTTTCTCGATCAGTCGATTGAAAAAATCTTTTTTACCGGATCATGGATTATCGTTATAAGGAGCGCCAACGGCAGTCTTAGCCCGGAGTGAACCTTATGAGCACTGGCAAAGAGCAACTGGAAGTGGAAGACGACCTCGTTGAGTCGGACGACGATGGGGCAGAGACACCTGTAGCAGAGGTCGCCAAGACCAATTTGAGCAAACGCCGCACTATCGACAATCTTCTGGAAGAGCGACGCTTGCAAAAACAACTGGCCGATTACGACTTCGATCTCTGATCGAGCGATCGACAGCCGGAAGCCTCCTTCACGGAGGCTTTTTTCTGCCGGGCAACCGAGCTGTACGCTGTGCTACGTCCTCCTCTATACCAAACCGTTACGCTGGGCCAGTTCGATCAGGTCCACCAGCGAGCGCGCATTGAGTTTGAGCAGCAAACGCGTCTTGTAGGTGCTGACGGTCTTGTTGCTGAGGAACATGCCGTCGGCAATCTCCTTGTTGGTCCTGCCTCGCGCCAACTGCTGCAACACCATCATTTCCCGCCCGGACAGGCGCTCGACCATATCGGCCTCGCTGGCATTGCCCATGGTGGAACGTACCGAATTGAGCGCCTGATTGGGGAAGTAGCTGTAGCCCGACAGGACCGCCTTGATGGCACTCAGCAATTCGGTGAGGTCCTGCTGCTTGCACACGTAGCCGGCGGCCCCAGCCTGCATGCAACGCATGGAAAAATGACCAGGGGCCTGAGACGTGAGAACCAGTACTTTGAATGGCACAGCCTGCTTGGTGGAAGACAACCGGCAAATAACTTCCAGGCCATCAAGTTTGGGAATTCCAATGTCCAGTATGACAATGTCCGGCATATGCTCCCGTGCAAGTTGCAATGCATCGACACCGTTATCGGTCTCGGCAACGACCTCATAACCATGACGCTCCATTAGCATACGCACAGCAAGACGAATGACGGGATGATCATCCACGATCAGCACTTTATTCATGAGAAAGTCCAATTTCGCTGTTCGAATTATTTAGAGCAAGCACAATAGCCTAGTCGTTTCCTAGTTGGCATAGCGTCCCCCCCCAAGCAACAGCAAGCAGAGACCCACCCCACAGCGATAAAGGAATTCCCCTACAAAAAAACGCCCTCTCTGAGGCATCGGGTTTTACGGAGCCTTTCAGACCTTTCCGGGAACTTACATACTTTGAGTGAAATATCCCTGACTTATAGGGGCTTGGGTAAACGTGCCGCACATGACTATCAGGAAATGCCCCTTGCCTCTCGCCTGTTGCAGGGGAAAACGGCCAGAACAATACGTCTGCTTTGGTTCCATTCAACATATTCACTTACATCCTTAATTCCTACAGACCATTCGGTATTTTGTATCTTCGCCGCACTTACATGAGTGAATTATCTGTAAGACTAGTTCCTACAAAGATGTAAAAAAATCATTCCCCCTACAAACTTTCAACAACAATTCATTAAAACCCCATCTCTGATAACGATTTTGAGGAAAAAATCCACAGACGTTTAATCGTTATAAACATGAGCGTCTCTACAAAATCACAGGCAAAAAAAATGACCCCTTGAACAAGGGGCCATTCTTCATACCGCGCTGAGGCTTAGAACAACGAGCGACCTTTGTTGGCCGCAATGCGCATGCGCAATGCGTTCAACTTGATAAAGCCCGCTGCGTCCGCCTGGTTGTAAGCACCGCCGTCTTCTTCGAAGGTGGCGATGTTGGCGTCAAACAGCGACTCATCAGATTTGCGACCGGTCACGATCACATTGCCCTTGTACAGCTTCAGGCGCACAACGCCGTTCACGTGGACCTGAGAAGCGTCGATCATCTGTTGCAGCATCAAACGCTCAGGGCTCCACCAGTAGCCGGTGTAGATCAGGCTGGCGTACTTGGGCATCAGCTCGTCTTTCAGGTGAGCCACTTCGCGGTCCAGGGTGATGGACTCGATGGCGCGGTGGGCGCGCAGCATGATGGTGCCGCCCGGGGTTTCGTAGCAGCCGCGGGACTTCATGCCCACGTAACGGTTCTCGACGATGTCGAGACGGCCGATACCGTGTTCGCCACCGATACGGTTCAAGGTCGCCAGTACGGTGGCCGGAGTCATTTCGACGCCGTCCAGCGCGACGATGTCGCCGTTGCGGTAGGTCAGCTCCAGGTACTGCGGCTTGTCGGGCGCGTTCTCCGGGGAGACGGTCCACTTCCACATGTCTTCTTCGTGCTCGGTCCAGGTGTCTTCCAACACGCCGCCTTCATAGGAGATGTGCAGCAGGTTGGCGTCCATCGAGTACGGAGACTTCTTCTTGCCGTGACGTTCGATCGGGATTGCGTGCTTTTCAGCGTAATCCATCAGCTTTTCACGGGACAGCAGGTCCCATTCACGCCAAGGGGCAATCACTTTCACGCCAGGCTTGAGGGCGTAGGCACCCAGTTCGAAACGCACCTGGTCGTTGCCCTTGCCGGTAGCGCCATGGGAAATGGCGTCGGCGCCGGTTTCGTTGGCGATTTCGATCAGGCGTTTGGCGATCAGCGGACGTGCGATGGAGGTACCCAGCAGGTACTCGCCTTCGTAGACGGTGTTGGCGCGAAACATCGGGAAAACGAAATCGCGGACGAATTCTTCGCGCAGGTCGTCAATGTAGATCTCTTTCACGCCCATGGCTTGCGCCTTGGCACGTGCAGGTTCGACCTCTTCGCCCTGACCCAGGTCAGCGGTGAAGGTCACCACTTCACAGTTATAAGTATCCTGCAGCCACTTGAGGATCACCGAAGTGTCCAGGCCGCCGGAATACGCGAGAACGACCTTGTTTACGTCGGCCATGCCATCACTCCACGGGGTTGTACGGAAAGGCGTCGATTCTACCGACCAAAACCGTGAATTTACAGGGGCGCGACAGCAAATGAAGATAAAGCGACAGATTATGTCGAACGGGCGACCGATGGTCGCACCTTAGGACGTGTGTGCGGGGTTGCTTGGCCCGGTGGCCTGAGGCGCCGGTTTCTCGGGGGCAGCCACGCGTTCAAGCTGGATATTCACGCGACGGTTGCGTGCCCGGTTGGCCGCATTGGTGTTGGGCGCCAGTGGGTAGCTTTCGCCGTGGAAACGCAGGGTGATCTGCGATTCCGGGATCCCGTTGGCCTTGAAGTAGTCCATGACCGCCAAGCCGCGACGGCGCGAGACGTCGCGATTGGTCAGGCGGTTGCCGCTGTTGTCCGAGTGGCCATTCAACTCGATATGGTTGACGGTGGGGTCGGCTTTCATAAACGCGAGAATCACGTCGAGTTTCTTCTTGGCGGCCGCGTCCAGTTCGATTCCGCCACCGGGGAAGCCGACTTCGGTCTGTTTGACCTGGTCATAATTCATCGGCAGCAGCTTGGCGGTGCACAATTGGTAATCGTTGTAGGCCTTGTTGAACTTGACCGGCAGCAGGCGGATTTCCGAATAGCCGCCTTCACGCCCATAGTGCCGCACGGTCGGGCTGCGCCCTTCCAGCAAGCCATTGAACAGGCGCCCGGCCTGGGCTTGGGAGCTGTTGAACAATACATCACCACTGCCGGCACGCACGGCACCGAGGTTGATATCACCTCGCCCCGGCTGCCACGGCGCTGCGGCGGCCAGCAACGTGGCCGAACCAGCGCCCAGCGAGCCGTTGTAGGCTTTCAGACGAAATGTCGCCTGCTCGCCGGCCCGGCGCACGAACTCACCCGAACCGAAATCGGTGATCGGCTGGGTCAGGCGGCACTCGAACTGGTCGCCTTCCACCTTCCACTCAATATTCTCCAGACGTGTCTGGAACGTGAGGGCCATCGCAGGCAGGCTGGCGAACACACTGAGCAGGGCTAGATATTGCTGGCGCACGGGCGGCTCCACTGGTTTCTACAACACTTCAAAGCGTCATACATCGATAAGGCATACCCAAGGCTATCGGTTGCATCCTGCAAAACTTGATAGCGAGTGCCTGATAGAGTCTTTTCCGGTAGCATTCCCACCAGATTGACCCGCCTGGAATCCCCAATGTCCGACCGCCTGACCCTGCTGCGTCCCGACGACTGGCATATTCATCTTCGCGATGGTGCTGCGTTACCCCACACCGTGGCCGATGTCGCGCGCACGTTTGGCCGCGCCATCATCATGCCTAACCTGGTACCTCCGGTGCGTAATGCCGAGCAAGCCGATGCCTATCGCCAGCGTATCCTCGCTGCACGACCGGCCGGCAGCCGCTTCGAACCGTTGATGGTGCTCTACCTCACCGACCGCACCCAGCCCGAAGAGATTCGTGAGGCCAAGGCCAGCGGTTTTGTGCACGCCGCCAAGTTGTACCCGGCCGGCGCGACCACCAACTCCGATTCCGGCGTGACCAGTATCGACAAGATCCTGCCGGCCATCGAAGCCATGGCCGAAGTCGGCATGCCACTGTTGATCCACGGTGAAGTCACCCGTGGCGACGTGGATGTGTTCGATCGCGAGAAGATCTTCATCGACGAACATATGCGCCGAGTGGTCGAGCTGTTCCCGACCCTCAAGGTGGTGTTCGAGCACATCACCACCGCCGATGCCGTGCAGTTCGTCAGCGAGGCCTCGGCCAACGTTGGCGCAACCATCACTGCGCATCACCTGCTGTACAACCGCAACCACATGCTGGTGGGCGGGATTCGGCCGCACTTCTATTGCCTGCCGATCCTCAAGCGCAACACTCACCAGGTGGCCTTGCTGGATGCGGCGACCAGCGGCAATCCGAAGTTCTTTCTCGGCACCGACTCCGCGCCTCATGCCCAACACGCCAAAGAAGCGGCATGTGGCTGTGCGGGTTGCTACACCGCCTACGCAGCGATCGAGTTGTATGCCGAAGCGTTCGAACAACGCAACGCCCTGGACAAGCTCGAAGGTTTCGCCAGCCTTAACGGCCCGCGTTTCTACGGCCTGCCGGCGAATACCGACCGCATCACCCTGGTTCGTGAAGACTGGACCGCCCCTGCCAGCCTGCCGTTTGGCGAGCTGACTGTTATCCCGCTGCGCGCCGGTGAAACACTGCGCTGGCGCCTGCTGGAGGAAAGCAAGTGAGTGAAGACCATTACGACGACGAACACGAGCACAGTGGTGGCGGTTCGCGTCACCCGATGGCCGAGCGGTTTCGCGGCTATCTGCCGGTTGTCATCGACGTAGAAACCGGTGGTTTCAATTGCGCCACCGACGCATTGCTGGAAATCGCCGCAACCACCATCGGCATGGATGAACAGGGTTTTGTGTTTCCGGAACACACCCACTTCTTCCGCGTCGAGCCGTTTGAAGGTGCCAACATCGAAGCGGCGGCCTTGGAATTTACCGGGATCAAGCTCGATCACCCACTGCGCATGGCGGTGAGTGAAGAAGCGGCGTTGACCGATATCTTCCGTGGCGTGCGCAAGGCGTTGAAGGCCAATGGCTGCAAACGCGCGATCCTGGTCGGCCACAACAGCAGCTTCGACCTGGGCTTCCTCAACGCCGCCGTGGCGCGGTTGGACATGAAGCGCAACCCGTTCCACCCGTTCTCCAGCTTCGACACGGCCACCCTCGCCGGCCTGGCGTATGGGCAGACCGTGTTGGCGAAAGCCTGCCAGGCAGCCGGTATCGACTTTGACGGGCGTGAGGCCCACTCGGCTCGCTACGACACCGAGAAGACCGCCGAGCTGTTCTGCGGCATCGTCAACCGCTGGAAAGACATGGGCGGCTGGGAAGACTTCAACGATTGAGGTGATATCCCGCCCATAATAAAACCGGCCTTCTCAGGCCGGTTTTTTTGTACCTCGAACCAGGCTTACAGCTTGCCAGCGTTCTCGGTCAGGTATGCCGCAACGCCTTCTGGCGAAGCGTTCATGCCTTTGTCGCCTTTTTTCCAGTTGGCAGGGCAAACTTCGCCGTGCTCTTCGTGGAATTGCAGGGCGTCGACCAGGCGGATCAGCTCTTCCATGTTACGGCCCAGTGGCAGGTCGTTGATGATCTGGGAGCGGACAACGCCCTTGTCATCGATCAGGAACGCGCCACGGAAGGCCACGCCGCCTTCGGACTCAACGTCGTAGGCCTTGGCGATGTCGTGCTTCATGTCGGCAGCCATGGTGTATTTGACTTTGCCGATGCCGCCATCATTGATGGCGGTGTTGCGCCAGGCGTTGTGGGTGAAATGGGAGTCGATGGAGACGGCTACCACTTCAACGTTGCGCGCCTTGAAATCGTCCATGCGGTGATCCAGAGCGATCAGCTCCGAAGGGCAGACGAAGGTGAAGTCCAGCGGGTAGAAGAACACCAGGCCGTATTTGCCTTTGATGGCTTCAGACAGTTTGAAGCTGTCTACGATTTCGCCATTGCCGAGGACGGCTGGGACGTCGAAATCCGGGGCTTGTTTGCCGACGAGTACGCTCATTGGGTATCTCCTGATGTGAGGGTGACGATTGAAGTAAAAGGACCGGCCCCGAGTCTGCCGCATTCAAGCGACAGCCCTGTGACGCAGTCACGCTTCGTGAAGACCGACCATCATACACTGAAAAAACCGTTCGTCAGTGCGGGCGCGATGCCAGCAAATACCCTACGAATCTACTTTGACAATCATTCTCGTTAACATTAAGATCCATCGCACTTAAGCCTTAAACCCGCGACGGTTCTCCCTTATGTATGTGTGCCTCTGTACTGGCGTCACCGACGGACAAATCCGCGAAGCAATCTATGAAGGTTGCTGCAGCTACAAGGAAGTGCGTGAAACCACCGGCGT
The DNA here is from genome assembly GCF_002269425.1 of Pseudomonas sp. NS1(2017). Taxonomy (NCBI): domain Bacteria; kingdom Pseudomonadati; phylum Pseudomonadota; class Gammaproteobacteria; order Pseudomonadales; family Pseudomonadaceae; genus Pseudomonas; species Pseudomonas sp. NS1(2017). Next base: position 2,695,269 of record NZ_CP022960.1, on the reverse strand, counting down.
TGCCAGCCAGTGCGGTAAATGTGCTTGCCTCGCCAAGCAAGTGGTACGGGAAACCCTGACGCAGCTGCAGACAGCCCAGGCCGCGCTCCCCTATTCAGCAGAATTTACACACGCCTGATTGGGCGTGTTTTAAAGAACCGGACTTAGTGTCCGGTTTTTTTATGCCCGCAATTCAATAAGTTAGCGCTAAGACGCGGAACACAAACATTCTTATTCCGATTAATTTTCATTTATTATTCAATAACTTAGGTTTGACACTAGGGATTTCGCCGCTCAAACTCCGCCTTATACACAGCTATTACAGGGCAGGACCCCAGTCATGAAAGGCGACATCTCAGTCATCCAGCAACTCAACAAAATCCTTGCCAATGAACTGGTCGCGATCAATCAGTACTTTCTGCATGCGCGCATGTATGACGATTGGGGCCTGGAAAAGCTGGGCAAGCGTGAATACAAAGAATCCATCAAGGCCATGAAAGACGCGGACGCGCTGATCAAGCGCATCCTGTTCCTGGAAGGCCTGCCGAACGTACAGGACCTGGGCAAGCTCAACATCGGCGAGCACACCCAGGAAATGATCAGCAGCGACCTGAAGTTCGAACACAAGAGCCACAGCGACCTCAAGGCCGCCATCGCTCACTGCGAGACCAAGGGCGACTTCGGCAGCCGTGAGCTGCTGGAAGACATCCTGGAAGACCAGGAAGAACACATCGACTGGCTGGAAACCCAACTGGGCCTGATCGACAAAGTCAGCCTGGAAAACTACCTGCAATCGCAGATGGGCGAAGAATAAGCCCCCGGCACGCAGGTACAAAAAAGCCCCGCTCTCTCACGAGAAGCGGGGCTTTTTATTGCGTCCGGATCAAGCTTCAGTCTTGGCTGCCGCTTTTGCCGCTGCATCTTTGATCAACGACTGCAACGAACCGTCTGCGGCCATTTCAGTGATGATGTCGCTACCGCCGACCAGCTCACCGGCCACCCACAGTTGTGGGAAAGTCGGCCAGTTGGCGTATTTCGGTAGGTTGGCGCGGATTTCAGGGTTTTGCAGGATATCCACGTAAGCGAATTTCTCGCCACACGCCATGATGGCCTGGGAAGCTTTCGCGGAGAAACCGCACTGAGGAGCGTTTGGCGCGCCCTTCATGTAAAGCAGAATGGTGTTGTTGGCAATCTGCTCTTTGATCGTTTCGATGATATCCATGGAACACCTCGGCTGGAACTTTGCGACTCACAGGTCGGCACGGTGGCGCATTGTAACGCAAAATTCCAGCGCGGTGCTCAGGCGGCTGCCACCTGCACGGGGACGCCGTTCAAGGCCGCATTGCCCGAGAGCTCGTCCAGTTGCCGTTCGTCGGTCAGATCGTTGGCACTCGCCCCTGGCTGCCCGCTGGCGATCGTCATCTGCACGCCTGGGCGCCCATGACCCCAACCATGGGGCAGGCTGACCACGCCGGGCATCATGTCCGGGCTGGCCAGCACTTCCACTTCGATCATGCCAATGCGCGAACTGACCCGCACCCGCTGGCCATCGCTCAATTGCCGGCTGGCCAGATCGTCCGGATGCATCAGCAATTGATGGCGCGGCTTGCCCTTCACCAGCCGGTGATAGTTATGCATCCAGGAATTATTGCTGCGCACATGGCGACGACCGATCAGCAGCAGTTCGTCATCGATAGGCACCGGTTGCGCGGCAAAACGCACCAGGTCGGCAAGGATCACTGGCGGCGCCGCTTGCACCTTGCCATCAGCGGTTTTCAAACGCGATGAAAGGTTGGGTTGCAGCGGCCCTAGGTCGATGCCGTGGGGATAATCCGCCAGCATGGCCACGGACAACTTGTGGTTGGATCCATCACCATAGGCGCCCGCACGCAGGCCAAAATCAATCATTTGCGCAGGGGGCATCGTCGGCTTGAGCGCGACACCATTGTGAGCAGCGAAGGCTTTGGCCAGGCCGACGAAAATCTCCCAGTCATGCAGCGCGCCAGCAGGCTTGGGCAAGATCGCCCGATTGAAGCGGGTGACGTTACGCACCGCAAACATATTGAAGGTGGTGTCGTAATGATCGTTTTCCAGCGCCGACGTAGACGGCAGGATCAGGTCGGCATAGCGCGTGGTTTCATTGATGTAGAGGTCGATGCTGACCATAAACTCCAGACCATCAAGCGCCTGCTCCAATTGTCGACCGTTGGGCGTCGACAACACCGGATTACCCGCCACCGTAACCAATGCACGGATTTGTCCTTCACCCTCGGTGAGCATTTCCTCAGCCAAAGCCGACACAGGCAATTCGCCACCGTACTCCGGACGTCCGGAAACCCGACTCTGCCAGCGATTGAAATGCCCGCCACCGGTCGACGCCACCAGGTCCACCGCCGGCGTGGTGCACAACGCGCCTCCGACGCGGTCCAGGTTGCCAGTCACCAGGTTGATCAACTGCACCAGCCAATGGCACAGCGTGCCGAATGCCTGGGTCGACACGCCCATGCGCCCGTAGCACACGGCCTTGTCGGCTGCAGCAAAGTCCCGCGCCAACTGGCGGATCTGCTCGGCAGGCACCGCACATTGGCGGCTCATGGCCTCGGCGGTAAACCCGGCGATGGCACGACGAACGTCCTCAAGGCCCTCAATCGGTAAATGGCTGTCGCGCGCCAGGTTCTCGCCGAACAAGGTGTTGAGCACCCCGAACAATAAGGCAGCATCGCCGCCTGGGCGCACGAACAGATGCTGGTCGGCCATCGCCGCCGTTTCACTGCGCCGAGGGTCGACCACCACCACTTTGCCGCCCCGCGCCTGGATCGCCTTGAGGCGCTTCTCCACGTCGGGCACGGTCATGATGCTGCCGTTGGACGCGAGCGGATTGCCCCCCAGGATCAACATGAAGTCGGTGTGGTCGATGTCCGGAATCGGCAGCAACAGGCCGTGGCCGTACATGAGGTAACTGGTGAGGTGATGGGGCAATTGGTCCACCGACGTCGCGGAAAACCGATTGCGCGTCTTCAACTGCCCCAGGAAGTAGTTGCTGTGGGTCATCAGCCCATAGTTGTGCACGCTGGGGTTGCCTTGGTACACCGCCACCGCATTCTGCCCATGCCGCGCCTGGATACCTGACACCCTCTCGGCTACCAGCGCAAAGGCGTCTTCCCACGCAATCGGCTGCCATTCGCTACCGACCCGCAACATGGGTTGGTGCAGGCGGTCGGGATCGCTCTGGATATCCTGCAACGCGACGGCCTTGGGGCAGATATGCCCACGGCTGAACGTATCCAACGCATCGCCCTTGATCGAGGTGATCGCCAGGCTGCCATCGTCGGCTTGGGTGGTTTCCAGGGTCAGGCCACAAATGGCTTCACACAGATGGCAGGCACGGTGGTGGAGAGTCTTGGTCATGGCCAGTCTCTTTTATAGGGGCTTTGATCCCACTATGGGCCGCGACGGTTGCAGGCGCCACCAACGTTCGTCCCGTGAATCGCCCCGCATCAGGCCCGGCCATGGGCAAGCGTGAGCAAATGTTTCAAAACCCGGCATACCGCCTCTGAAACCGACGCAGCCTGGCCTGCGCCCGCCCCCGCACGTTGCAAAAGGGCTCGGCGCCAGTGTACAAATGGCTCGCTGCTGTCTGGAAATAGTCTTCAAAAGCGCCCCGGCGCCCTTCTTGAACACCCTTAAAAACCGTAGCCCTATTGGTAAGACGCGACATTTAATTATAAGATCGCGCCTTCCCCTATTTCGTCGCCCCGTGCGGCTTTCGCCGCAGGTCTCGCCCGTTGTCACAATAAACAAGGCTTTGAGTATCTGCGGTCTGTTGCAAAAAGGTAGTTAATGATGAGCGCAAGGCACTTTCTCTCCCTGATGGATTGCACGCCCGAAGAGCTGGTCAGCGTGATCCGTCGAGGCATTGAGCTTAAAGACCTGCGTAACCGCGGCGTACTGTTCGAGCCTTTGAAAAACCGCGTGCTCGGCATGATCTTCGAGAAGTCGTCGACCCGCACCCGCGTGTCATTCGAAGCCGGCATGATCCAGTTGGGTGGCCAGGCCATCTTCTTGTCCTCGCGTGACACCCAACTGGGGCGTGGCGAGCCGATCGCCGACAGTGCAAAGGTGATGTCGAGCATGCTCGACGCCGTGATGATCCGTACCTTTGCCCACAGCACCGTGACCGAATTTGCCGCCCACTCCCGCGTACCGGTGATCAACGGCCTGACCGACGACCTGCACCCGTGCCAGTTGCTGGCCGACATGCAAACCTTCCTTGAGCACCGCGGCTCGATCCAGGGCAAGACCGTGGCCTGGATCGGCGACGGCAACAACATGTGCAACAGCTATATAGAAGCGGCGATCCAGTTCGACTTCCAACTGCGCGTTGCCTGTCCGGAAGGCTACGAGCCTGACGCGCGTTTCCTGGCCCAGGCCGGTGACCGCGTGACCCTGGTCCGCGACCCGCGTGACGCGGTGATCGGCGCGCACCTGGTGAGCACCGACGTCTGGACCTCCATGGGCCAGGAAGAGGAAACCGCCAAGCGCCTGGCCCTGTTCGCCCCTTATCAGGTGACCCGTGCCCTGCTCGACCTGGCCGCGCCCGACGTGCTGTTCATGCACTGCCTGCCAGCCCACCGTGGCGAAGAGATCAGCACCGACCTGCTTGACGACCCACGCTCGGTCGCCTGGGACCAGGCTGAAAACCGCCTGCATGCGCAAAAAGCCCTGCTCGAATTCCTCGTACCGCCGTCGTACCACCACGCATGAGCCACTCATTACTGCTGAACCTGCGCAATCTGGCATGCGGCTATCAAGATCAACGGGTGGTGCAGAACCTCAACCTGCACCTCAATGCCGGCGACATCGGTTGCCTGCTGGGCTCCTCGGGTTGCGGCAAGACCACCACGTTACGCGCGATTGCCGGGTTTGAGCCGGTGCATGACGGTGAAATAAGCCTGGCGGGCGAAGTGATCTCCAGTGCCGGTTTCACACTGGCACCGGAGAAACGTCGTATCGGCATGGTGTTCCAGGACTACGCGCTGTTTCCTCACCTGAGCGTGGCCGACAACATCGCCTTCGGCATTCGCAAGCATCCGCAGAAAGACCGCGTGGTGGCTGAGTTGCTGGAGCTGGTCAACTTGAAGAACCTGGGTAAACGCTTTCCCCACGAGCTTTCCGGCGGCCAGCAACAACGCGTCGCCCTCGCCCGCGCTTTGGCACCGGAGCCGGCCCTCTTGCTGCTGGATGAACCCTTCTCCAACCTGGACGGCGAGCTGCGCCGCAAGCTCAGCCATGAAGTGCGCGACATCCTCAAGGCACGCGGCACCAGTGCGATCCTGGTGACCCATGACCAGGAAGAAGCCTTTGCCGTCAGCGACCAGGTCGGGGTTTTCAAGGAGGGTCGTCTGGAGCAGTGGGATACACCCTACAACCTCTATCACGAACCGCAGACGCCTTACGTCGCCAGCTTTATCGGCCAGGGTTACTTCATCCGTGGCCAATTGAGTTCGCCGGAATCGGTCAGCACCGAACTGGGTGAATTGCGCGGCAACCGCGCCTACACCTGGCCTACCGGCGGTGCGGTGGATGTGTTGCTGCGCCCGGATGACATCGTCTACGCACCGGACAGCCCGTTGAAAGCACGGATCGTCGGCAAGACCTTTCTCGGCGCATCGACCTTGTACCGCCTGCAACTGCCGACCGGCGCGCAATTGGAGTCGATTTTCCCGAGCCATTCCGACCATCAGGTCGGCGCGGACGTGGGGATCCGTGTGGCCGCCGAACACCTGGTGTTGTTCCAGGCCCTGTAGGAGCGAGCTTGCTCGCGAAAAAACTGAGAGCAACAGGCTCATTCAGGAAGCCCGCGTTATCATTCGCGATTTTCGCGAGCAAGCTCGCTCCTACAGTGATCGTTATGCCCGGCCAATTTCTGCGAATTTGGCCTGGGTATGTTCAGCCAGCACAGCCGCCGGCAATTCAACTTCCAAGCCCCTTCTCCCCGCGCTTACAAAAATCGTTGCAAAGGGTTGCGCCGTTGTATCGATAAACGTGCGCAGGCGTTTCTTTTGCCCCAGCGGGCTGATGCCACCCAACAGGTAACCGGTTGAACGCTGCGCCGCTGCCGGGTCGGCCATTTCGACTTTCTTGACGCCTGCCGCGTGAGCCAGGGCCTTCAGGTCCAGACTTCCGACGACCGGCACCACCGCCACCAACAATTCGCCCTTCTCACTGCTCGCCAACAAAGTCTTGAACACCTGCGCCGGGTCGAGGCCCAATTTTTCCGCGGCCTCCAGCCCATATGACGCCGCCTTGGGGTCGTGTTCATAACTGTGGATACGATGTTCGGCGCGAACTTTTTTCAACAGGTCCAATGCGGGGGTCATGACGTCTCCGGGCGTGGCAAACAGATGGCCAATTCTAGGCCAAGCCCACTCAAAACGCTCTAGTCCGCCCACTCTTAAGATGCGCACGCAATGTGACAAGCGTGATCATTCACCAGACCAATAGTTTGAAAGTGACTGACGGTTCACTTTCGACCTTTGACAGCCGTCATTCTTGTCTATATTTTTTCGTTTCCGAATACTGTAGGAATAGCCCCACAGTATTGAAGCAGTAAGCCGCGACCGGGATGGGGATCCTTGCCACGGTGAAAATCGCGCAACAATCCGTTGAGGTTGTGCGCCAGACAAGAACAACAACTGAGGTTTTCCATGACAACTGCTCTTCAACAGCCTTCACTTTCGAGCCAATGCATGGCCGAATTCCTGGGGACTGCGCTGCTGATCTTCTTCGGTACAGGATGTGTCGCTGCGCTCAAGGTCGCGGGTGCCAGCTTTGGCTTGTGGGAGATCAGTATCATCTGGGGGGTCGGCGTCAGCATGGCGATCTACCTGAGCGCCGGGATTTCCGGGGCCCACCTCAACCCCGCCGTCAGTATTGCCCTGTGTATTTTCGCTGACTTCGACAAGCGCAAACTGCCCTTCTATATCCTCGCCCAGATCGCCGGCGCCTTTTGCTCGGCGGCCTTGGTGTACACGCTCTACAGCAACCTGTTTTTCGATTACGAACAAACCCACCACATGGTGCGCGGCTCCCAGGCCAGCCTGGAATTGGCGTCGGTGTTCTCCACCTACCCCCATGCGCTGCTGAGCACCGCTCAGGCGTTCCTGGTCGAAATGGTCATTACAGCAATCCTGATGGGCGTGATCATGGCCCTCACCGATGACAACAACGGTCTGCCACGCGGCCCGCTGGCCCCGCTGCTGATCGGCCTGCTGATCGCGGTGATTGGCAGCGCCATGGGCCCGCTGACCGGCTTTGCGATGAACCCGGCACGGGATTTCGGGCCCAAGCTGATGACCTTTTTCGCAGGCTGGGGTGAAATGGCCTTCACTGGTGGCCGTGATATTCCTTACTTCCTGGTGCCGATTTTCGCGCCGATCGTCGGCGCCTGCCTCGGTGCTGCTGCCTATCGCGGGCTGATTGCCCGTCATCTGCCAAGCGCTGCACCTGCTATAGATGAAGAAACACCTGACACGGCTGTCAACGGCAAGACCCGTATTTCCTGATAGCGCCAGCCTGGGCACCTGCCCTTTTGTAGCCCAGGCTGATTACCGATTTTCTTATTTTCCAAGGCATTCGACATGACCGATATTCAGAATAAGAACTACATCATTGCCCTTGACCAAGGCACCACCAGTTCCCGGGCGATCATCTTCGATCGTGACGCCAACGTGGTCTGCACTGCCCAGCGTGAGTTCGCCCAGCACTACCCACAAGCGGGCTGGGTTGAACATGATCCGATGGAAATCTTCGCCACCCAGAGCGCGGTGATGGTCGAGGCCCTGGCCCAGGCCGGCCTGCACCATGACCAGGTCGCCGCCATCGGTATCACCAACCAGCGTGAAACCACCGTGGTGTGGGACAAGGTCACCGGCCGCCCGATCTACAACGCGATCGTCTGGCAGTGCCGCCGCAGCACCGAGATCTGCCAGCAGCTCAAGCGCGACGGCCACGAGCAGTACATCAGTGACACCACTGGCCTGGTCACCGACCCGTACTTCTCCGGCACCAAGCTCAAGTGGATCCTCGACAACGTCGAAGGCAGCCGCGAGCGTGCGCGCAACGGCGAACTGCTGTTCGGCACCATCGACAGCTGGCTGATCTGGAAATTTACCGGCGGCAAGACCCACGTCACCGACTACACCAACGCCTCGCGCACCATGCTCTTCAACATCCACACCCTGGAGTGGGATGCGAAGATGCTGGAGATCCTCGACATCCCACGCGAGATGCTGCCGGAAGTTAAGTCCTCGTCCGAAATCTACGGCCGTACCAAGAGCGGCATCGCCATCGGCGGTATCGCCGGTGACCAGCAGGCCGCCCTGTTCGGCCAGATGTGCGTCGAAGCCGGCCAAGCCAAGAACACCTACGGTACCGGCTGCTTCCTGCTGATGAACACCGGCGACAAAGCGGTGAAATCCAAGCACGGCATGCTCACCACCATCGCTTGCGGCCCGCGTGGCGAAGTGGCCTACGCCCTGGAAGGTGCGGTGTTCAACGGTGGTTCCACCGTGCAATGGCTGCGTGATGAGCTGAAAATCATCAACGACGCCCACGACACCGAATACTTCGCCGGCAAGGTCAAGGACAGCAACGGCGTGTACCTGGTGCCGGCCTTCACCGGCCTGGGCGCTCCGTACTGGGACCCGTACGCCCGTGGCGCGCTGTTCGGCCTGACCCGTGGCGTACGCGTAGATCACATTATTCGTGCAGCCCTGGAGTCGATTGCCTACCAGACCCGCGACGTACTCGACGCCATGCAACAGGACTCCGGCGAACGCCTCAAAGCCCTGCGTGTGGACGGCGGCGCCGTGGCCAACAACTTCCTGATGCAATTCCAGGCAGACATCCTCGGCACCCAGGTTGAGCGCCCGCAAATGCGCGAGACCACCGCATTGGGCGCCGCCTACCTAGCCGGCCTGGCGTGCGGCTTCTGGGGCAGCCTGGAAGAGTTACGCGGCAAGGCAGTGATCGAGCGCGAATTCGAACCGCAACTGGACGAAGCGGCCAAAGAGAAGCTCTACGCCGGCTGGCAAAAAGCGGTCAGCCGCACCCGCGACTGGGAGCCCCACGAAGGCGCTGAATAAGCCAACGTCCGGTTGTAACTGGCAGGGAGCGGATTCCTGCGTCATCATGGGCCACTTTTGTATGGCAGCCCAAAGGACGCCCCATGAATCTGCCTCCCCGCCAACAACAAATCCTCGAGCTGGTCCGCGAACGCGGCTACGTCAGCATCGAGGAAATGGCGCAGCTATTCGTTGTCACCCCGCAAACCATCCGCCGCGATATCAACCAACTGGCGGACGCCAATCTGCTGCGCCGCTACCACGGCGGCGCGGCCTATGACTCCAGTGTCGAGAACACCGCCTACGCCATGCGCGCCGACCAGATGCGCGACGAGAAACAGCGCATTGGCGAAGCCATCGCCGCGCAGATCCCCGATCACGCCTCGCTGTTCATCAATATCGGCACCACCACCGAATCCATCGCTCGCGCGCTGCTCAACCACAATCACCTGAAAATCATCACCAACAACCTCAACGTCGCCACCATGCTCAGTGCCAAGGACGACTTCGACGTGTTGTTGACCGGCGGCAACGTGCGGCGTGACGGTGGTGTAGTGGGCCAGGCGAGTGTCGACTTCATCAACCAGTTCAAGGTCGACTTTGCGCTTGTGGGTATCAGTGGTATCGATGAGGACGGCAGTCTGTTGGATTTCGACTACCAGGAAGTACGCGTATCCCAGGCGATTATCGCCAATGCACGCCAGGTGATCCTGGCAGCGGACTCCAGCAAATTCGGGCGCAACGCCATGATTCGCCTGGGGCCGATCAGCTTGGTGGACTGCCTGGTGACCGACCAGCAGCCAGTGCCGGCGCTGGTGCAGCTGTTGAGCCAGCATAAGGTTCGATTGGAAGTCGTGTAACACCCCCGACCTTGTAGGAGCCGGCTTGCCGGCGATAGCGATCTCACGGACGCCATCGTCGGCAAGCCGGCTCCTACCGTTTTATGTTCGCAAATTTTCCTTTCCCGACGCTTCGATGAGTTTTTTCAATCGAAGTCGGGTGGCTGTGCGCGCGTTTATCAGCTACCATTTTCGCAAATGAACATTAATGTTCGAATTCCAAGACGAAAAAATCGCGAGGCCAGCCGATGAACCCTTCCACCTTGCCTGCTCCACCGCTTGCCGAAGTCTATGACGTTGCCGTTATCGGTGGCGGGATCAATGGCGTCGGCATTGCAGCAGACGCAGCCGGGCGCGGTTTGTCGGTATTCCTTTGCGAAAAGGACGACCTGGCCAGCCACACCTCGTCCGCCAGCAGCAAGCTGATCCACGGCGGCCTGCGCTATCTCGAACATTACGAATTCCGCCTGGTGCGCGAAGCACTGGCCGAACGCGAAGTGCTGTTGGCCAAGGCCCCGCATATCGTCAAGCAGATGCGCTTCGTGTTGCCGCACCGCCCGCACCTGCGTCCGGCGTGGATGATCCGCGCCGGCCTGTTCCTGTATGACAACCTGGGCAAGCGCGAAAAGCTAGCCGGTTCGAAAAGCCTTAAGTTCGGCCCCGACAGCCCGCTGAAAAGCGAAATCACCAAAGGCTTCGAATATTCCGACTGCTGGGTGGATGACGCCCGTCTCGTCGTGCTGAACGCCATGGCCGCCCGCGAAAAAGGCGCGCACATCCACACGCAGACCCGTTGCATCAGCGCCCACCGCAGCAATGGCATGTGGGAAATGAACATGGAACGCGCCGATGGCAGCCTGTTCTCGATCCGTGCTCGCGCACTGGTGAACGCCGCCGGCCCGTGGGTCGCCAAGTTCATCAAGGACGACCTGAAGCTGGATTCGCCCTATGGCATCCGCTTGATCCAGGGCAGCCACCTGATCGTGCCAAAACTGTATGAGGGCGCCCACGCGCACATCCTGCAGAACGAAGACCAGCGCATCGTTTTCACGATTCCGTACCTGAACCACCTGACCATCATCGGCACCACCGACCGCGAATACACCGGTGACCCGGCAAAAGTCGCCATTACCGAAGGTGAAACCGACTACATGCTCAAGGTGGTCAACGCTCACTTCAAGAAACAACTGAGCCGCGACGATATCGTGCACACCTACTCCGGCGTGCGCCCACTGTGCAACGACGAATCGGACAACCCTTCGGCCATCACCCGCGACTACACCCTGGCATTGTCCGGCGGCACGGGCGACGCGCCGATCCTGTCGGTGTTCGGCGGCAAGCTGACCACCTATCGCAAGCTCGCCGAATCGGCGATGGCGCAACTGGCCCCGTATTTCACCCAGATGCGCCCAAGCTGGACCGCCAAAGCCAGCCTGCCGGGCGGCGAAGATATGACCACGCCAGAAGCCCTGGCAGAGGCCATTCGCAGCAAATTCGACTGGGTGCCGACTGAAATCGCACGCCGCTGGTCTACCACCTACGGCAGCCGCACCTGGCGCCTGCTGGAAGGTGTGCAGTCCCTGGCGGACCTGGGTGAGCACCTGGGCGGTGGCCTGTATACCCGCGAGGTTGATTACCTGTGCGCAGAGGAATGGGCGACCCAACCTCAGGACGTGCTGTGGCGTCGCACCAAGCTGGGTCTGTTCACCACCCCGGAAGAACAGGCCAACGTGCAGCGTTACCTGTCCACCGTTGAGCAGAACCGCAGCAAGATCGAAGCAGCCTGATCCCTCCCTGTGTAGGAGCGAGCTTGCTCGCGAAACACCTGAGAACGCCGCGTTTATCCAGAATAAACGCGGCGTTTTTGCGTTTTTTCGCGAGCAAGCTCGCTCCTACAGAGATGTCGCACAACATTCGGTTTTCCGAACGCCGCACTAAGGGCAATTCGGTTTGCCGGATTAAAATGTGAAATTCAGCGCGTCATACAAAGTTAATCTTCATATATATCAAACAGTTAATCATTTATTTCAGGCCTGGCACGACTCATGCTCTACACTCTTGGACGATTGCCTGGGACGCCTCAGGAGCCGTCACGGGCATTCGCTGTACAAGAGAGCCGTTTAGCCGGCTTCATAAAAAAAACAAATGTCGAGGAAGTATTGATGCGCATCGTTCCCCATATTCTGGGCGCAGCTATCGCTGCTGCTCTGATCAGCACTCCAGTTTTCGCCGCCGAACTCACCGGCACGCTGAAGAAGATCAACGACTCCGGCACCATCACTCTCGCTCACCGCGACAGCTCCATTCCGTTTTCCTACATCGCGGATGGTTCGGGCAAACCCGTGGGCTACTCCCACGACATTCAGTTGGCCGTCGTCGAGCAACTGAAAAAAGACCTGAACAAACCCGATCTGAAGGCCAAGTACAACCTGGTCACTTCGCAAACCCGTATTCCGCTGATCCAGAACGGCACCGCGGACCTCGAGTGCGGCTCCACCACCAACAACGCCGAACGCGCCCAGCAAGTTGATTTCACCGTCAACATCTTCGAAATCGGCACCCGTCTGCTGGTCAAGAAAGACAAGGATGGCAAGCCCACCTACGCCGACTTCGCTGACCTGAAAGGCAAGAACGTCGTGACCACCGCTGGCACCACGTCCGAGCGCATCATCAAAGCGATGAACGCCGACAAGCAAATGGGCATGAACGTCATCTCCGCCAAAGACCACGGCGAATCCTTCCAGATGCTGGAAAGCGGCCGCGCCGTTGCCTTCATGATGGACGATGCCCTGCTGGCCGGTGAAGAAGCCAAGGCCAAGAAGCCGGACGACTGGGTCATCACCGGTACTCCGCAGTCCTTCGAAGCCTACGCGTGCATGGTGCGTAAAGACGACCCGGCCTTCAAGAAAGCGGTCGATGACGCCATCGTTGCCCTGTACAAATCCGGCGAAATCAACAAGATCTACAGCAAGTGGTTCGAGAGCCCGATCCCACCAAAAGGCCTGAACCTGAACTTCCCGATGAGCGACAAGGTGAAGGAGCTGATCGCCAACCCGAGCGACAAGCCAGCGCCTGACGTAAAAATCTGATACCTGACTAAGCTTATCTCCTGAGGGAGCCACCCTCCCTCAGGCGTCTGTTACTACCTGCTGGCTTTATTTTGGAACACTCGACCTGGCGGTTTTCGAGCCGATCGCGTGTGCCTGGCGTTCACCGTCAGGCGGGAAAGGATCTTCCCCAAGCGGGTGCTTGTACATCGATCGACTTCGAGGGGAGACCCTAATGAATTACAACTGGGACTGGGGCGTGTTCTTCAAGTCCACTGGCGTGGGCAGCGAGACTTATCTCGACTGGTACATCGCCGGCTTGGGCTGGACCATCGCCATCGCTGTCGTGGCATGGATTATCGCCTTGCTGCTGGGGTCCATTCTGGGCGTCATGCGCACCGTGCCAAACCGCATCGTATCGGGCATCGCGACCTGCTACGTGGAACTGTTTCGTAACGTGCCGCTGCTGGTTCAGCTGTTCATCTGGTACTTCCTGGTACCCGACATGCTGCCGCAGAACCTGCAGGACTGGTACAAACAAGACCTCAACCCGACCACCTCGGCCTACCTGAGCGTTGTCGTGTGCCTGGGCCTGTTCACCGCCGCCCGTGTGTGTGAGCAAGTGCGTACCGGCATCCAGGCGCTGCCACGCGGCCAGGAATCCGCTGCGCGCGCCATGGGCTTCAAGCTGCCGCAGATCTACTGGAACGTGCTGCTGCCACAAGCCTACCGGATCATCATTCCGCCGCTCACCTCGGAATTCCTTAACGTCTTCAAGAACTCCTCCGTAGCGTCCTTGATCGGCCTGATGGAACTGCTGGCGCAAACCAAACAGACCGCCGAATTCTCGGCCAACCTGTTTGAAGCCTTCACCCTGGCCACGCTGATCTATTTCACCCTGAACATGAGCCTGATGCTGCTCATGCGCCTGGTCGAGAAGAAAGTCGCAGTGCCCGGCCTGATCTCCGTGGGGGGTAAATAATGGACTTCGATTTCAGCGGCATCATCCCCGCTATCCCAGGCCTGTGGAACGGCATGGTCATGACCTTGCAGTTGATGGTCATGGGCGTGGTCGGCGGCATTGCGCTGGGTACGGTCCTGGCGCTGATGCGCCTGTCGTCCAGCAAACTGCTGTCGCGCGTTGCCGGCGCTTATGTGAACTACTTCCGCTCGATCCCGCTGCTGCTGGTGATCACCTGGTTCTACCTGGCGGTGCCGTTCGTGTTGCGCTGGATCACTGGCGAAGACACGCCGATCGGTGCGTTCACTTCCTGCGTCGTGGCCTTCATGATGTTCGAAGCCGCGTACTTCTGCGAAATCGTACGGGCCGGTGTGCAGTCGATCCCCAAAGGCCAGATGGCGGCGGCACAGGCGATGGGCATGACCTATGGCCAGACCATGCGCCTGATCATCCTGCCCCAGGCGTTCCGCAAGATGACCCCGTTGCTGCTGCAACAGTCGATCATCCTGTTCCAGGACACCTCGCTGGTCTACACCGTGGGCCTGGTGGACTTCCTCAACTCCGCCCGCTCCAACGGCGACATCATCGGCCGCTCCAACGAGTTCCTGATCTTTGCCGGTGTCGTCTACTTCATCATCAGCTTTTCCGCCTCGCTGCTGGTCAAGCGTCTGCAAAAAAGGTTTGCCGTATGATCTCTATCAAGAACATCAACAAGTGGTATGGCGACTTCCAGGTGCTGACCGATTGCAGCACCGAGGTTAAAAAAGGCGAAGTGATCGTGGTGTGCGGACCGTCCGGTTCGGGCAAATCCACCCTGATCAAGTGCGTCAACGCGCTGGAACCGTTCCAGAAGGGCGACATCGTGGTCGACGGCACCTCCATCGCCGACCCGAAGACCAACCTGCCGAAACTGCGTTCGCGCGTGGGCATGGTGTTCCAGCACTTCGAGCTGTTCCCGCACCTGACCATCACCGAAAACCTGACCATCGCGCAGATCAAGGTGCTCGGCCGCAGCAAGGAAGAAGCCACCAAGAAAGGCTTGCAACTGCTCGACCGCGTCGGCCTGTCGGCACACGCCCACAAGCACCCTGGCCAACTCTCCGGTGGTCAGCAACAACGTGTGGCGATTGCCCGCGCCCTGGCCATGGACCCGATCGTCATGCTGTTCGACGAACCGACCTCGGCGCTGGACCCGGAAATGGTCAACGAAGTGCTCGACGTGATGGTGCAACTGGCCCACGAAGGCATGACCATGATGTGCGTGACCCACGAAATGGGCTTCGCCCGCAAAGTGGCCGACCGCGTGATCTTCATGGACGCTGGCAAGATCATCGAGGACTGCCCGAAAGAAGAGTTCTTCGGCGACATCAGCGCCCGCTCCGAACGCGCGCAGCACTTCCTTGAGAAAATCCTGCAGCACTAAAAAGCAACTCGCTCCTACAGTAGGCAGCCGCGGTAGCTGACCCAAGGCATCTGTGATGAAATGCGACCCCAACCAATTTCGCGCCGCACCGCCATCACTTGCCGTGAAACCACGCCTGATCCGCCAACTGTTCCTGCCGCCGTTGATCATCGCCCTGATGATCGGCCTGGGTTTCATCGGCTTCTGGGTCAGTGAGTACTACGGCATCCGCACCCTCAGCGACACCGGCGAACGCCAGCTGGAGCTGCATGCCCGCACCGTCGAAAGCGAACTGAGCAAATACACCTACCTGCCCAGCCTGCTCGAACTGGAGTCCAGCGTCTCCACGCTGCTGGCCGATCCGAACCAGGAAACCCGCAAGACCGTCAACGATTACCTCGAAGGCCTGAACCGACGCAGTCGCAGTCGGGCCATCTACGTGATGGACACCACTGGCCGCGTGCTGGCCACCAGTAACTGGCGCGATGCTGACAGTTACCAGGGTGAAGACCTGTCCTTCCGTGCCTATTTCCAGAATGCCGTGCGTGGCCAGCCGGGCCGTTTCTACGGTATCGGCAGCACCAACGGCGAACCCGGCTACTACCTGGCCCATGGCCTGGAAGAGCACGGCAAGATCATCGGCGTCGCGGTGGTCAAGGTGCGCCTCGAAGCCCTCGAAGAGCGCTGGCAGCGCGCGCGCCTTGAAGCCTTTGTGAGCGACGAGAACGGCATCATCATCCTTTCCAGCGACCCGGCCCGCCGCCTCAAGGCCGTGCGTCCGCTGAGCGATGACACCAAGGACCGCCTGGCCCATAGCCTGCAATATTACTGGGCAACGCTGAACGAACTTGAGCCCCTGGCCCGCGAGCGTCTCAACGAAGGCACCGAGAAACTGACCTTCCCGGCCAACAGTGAAGTGGTCAACGACGAGCACGAGGTCAGCTACCTGGCGCAGACCCGGCCGCTGAATGACACGCCATGGAATTTCACCCTGCTCACCCCCCTGAATGACCTGCGCCGCGCCGCCATCAATCAGGGCATCCTGGTGGCCGTCGCGTTCGGCTTGGTCGCGTTTTTACTAATCGCCTGGAATGAGCGGCGCAAGGTCATCGCCACCCGCCTCGCAGCCCGTGAGGCCTTGCAGGAAGCCAACAGCCAGTTGGAACGGCGGATCGCCGAGCGCACCGCCGACCTGCGCGCCAGCAACGAGCGACTCAAGGGCCAGATCCGCGAACGACGCCAGGCCGAAGAGACGCTACGCCGCGCCCAGGATGAGCTGGTGCAGGCCGGCAAACTGGCGGCCATCGGCCAGATGTCCACCAGCATCGCCCATGAATTGAACCAGCCACTGGCGGCGCTGCGCACCTTGTCCGGCAATACCGTGCGCTTCCTTGAGCGCGGCGCCCTCGACACCGCCAGCGCCAACCTCAAGACCATCAACGAACTGATCGACCGCATGGGCCGCATCACCGCCAGCCTGCGCTCCTTCGCCCGGCGCGGCGATGACCAGGGTGAAGCCAGCCTGGCCAAAGCGGTCGACGCCGCCTTCCAGGTACTTGGCGCACGCTTGGACAGCCTGCCGCTGACTCTGCATCGCGACTTTTCCCACGCCCAATTGCAAATCGATCAGACGCGCCTGGAGCAGATACTGGTCAACCTGATCGGCAATGCCCTGGACGCCATGCAGGCCCAGCCCACGCCCGAGCTGTGGCTGGAGGGCAGCAGCAGCGAGGGCAAATACCGCCTGCACGTGCGCGATAATGGCCACGGTATCGACGCCGAGGCGCGCAAGCATTTGTTTGAACCGTTCTTCACCACCAAGCCCGGCGAGCAAGGCCTGGGCCTGGGCCTGACGCTGTCCGCCAGCCTCGCGGCAGCCACCGGCGGCAACCTTGCCGTGGAACACCCGGCCAGTGGTGGAACGGCCTTTGTCTTGTGCCTGCCGTTGGCGGGCGCTCAAAAAGCTGAGTCGACATGAATACAGACGCTAAAGCCATTAAAGACGAACTCACGGTGCTGATCGTCGAAGACGATCCTCATGTGCTGCTCGGCTGCCAGCAGGCCCTGGCCCTGGAAGACATTCCCAGTGTCGGCGTGGGCAGCGCTGAAGAAGCGTTGAAACGTATCGGCGAGAACTTCGCGGGCATCGTGATCAGCGACATCCGCTTGCCAGGCATTGACGGCCTGGAACTGCTCACCCGCCTCAAGGCCCTGGATAAAAGCCTGCCAGTGGTGCTGATCACCGGGCACGGCGATATCTCCATGGCTGTCGGCGCGATGCGCAACGGCGCCTATGATTTCATGGAAAAACCCTTCTCCCCCGAACGCCTGGTCGACGTCGCCCGTCGCGCCCTGGAGCAGCGCGGGTTGGCACGGGAAGTCTGGTCGCTGCGCCGCCAATTGGCCGAGCGCGATTCACTGGAAGGCCGCATCATCGGCCGCTCGCCGGCCATGCAGAACCTGCGCGAGCTGATCGCCAATGTGGCCGACACCTCGGCCAACGTGCTGATCGAAGGCGAGACTGGCACCGGCAAGGAACTGGTCGCGCGCTGCCTGCATGATTTCAGCCGGCGCCACTCCCACCAGTTCGTCGCCCTGAACTGCGGCGGCCTGCCGGAGAACCTCTTCGAAAGCGAGATTTTCGGCCACGAAGCCAACGCTTTCACCGGTGCAGGCAAACGTCGCATCGGCAAGATCGAACACGCTCACGAAGGCACGCTGTTCCTCGATGAAGTGGAAAGCATGCCAATCAACCTGCAGATCAAACTGCTGCGGGTGTTGCAGGAGCGCACCCTGGAGCGCCTGGGGTCGAACCAGAGCGTGGCGGTGGATTGCCGGGTGATCGCCGCCACAAAGTCGGACCTTGATGAACTGAGCCGTGCCAATCAGTTCCGTAGCGACCTGTACTATCGCCTCAACGTAGTGACGCTGGAACTGCCGCCGTTGCGCGAGCGTCGCGAAGACATCTTGCAACTGTTCGAGCACTTCCTGCAGCAGTCGTCGCTGCGTTTTGACCGCAGTGTGCCGGAGTTGGACAACCAGACCCTGTCGAGCCTGATGAGCCACGACTGGCCGGGCAACGTGCGTGAACTGCGCAACGTCGCCGAACGCTTCGCCCTGGGCCTGCCGGCCTTCAAGAAAAGCGGCGCCAGCAGCGGCAACCAGGGCCTGGCCTTCACCGAAGCGGTGGAAGCCTTCGAACGCAACCTGCTCAACGATGCCTTGCAACGCAGCGGCGGCAACCTGACCCAGGCCAGCCAGGAACTGGGGATGGCCAAGACCACGCTGTTCGACAAAGTCAAAAAATACGGGTTGAGCCACTGATGGATCTGTTCTTGAAGGCCGCCCTGGGCGCGGCGGTGGTGTTGATCCTGGCGGCGCTGGCCAAGACCAAGAACTACTACATCGCAGGCCTGGTGCCGCTGTTTCCGACGTTTGCGTTGATTGCCCACTACATCGTCGGCAAAGGCCGTTCGGTGGACGACTTGAAGACCACGATCCTGTTCGGGATGTGGTCGATCATTCCGTATTTTGTGTATTTGGCGACGTTGTATGTGATGGTGGATCGGATGCGGTTGGAGGCTTCATTAGCTGTGGCCGCAGTCGCATGGCTAATAGCCGCGACGGTGTTGGTGAGCGTCTGGGTCCGCCTACACGCCTGACACAACTCGGTCAAAAACTGTGGGAGCTGGCTTGCCTTCTCCCACATTTGGATTGAGGTGTATCAGACAGGTCAGCGGACGATTTTGTCGACCTGAATGCCCA
Source organism: Pseudomonas sp. NS1(2017) (assembly GCF_002269425.1). NCBI lineage: Bacteria > Pseudomonadati > Pseudomonadota > Gammaproteobacteria > Pseudomonadales > Pseudomonadaceae > Pseudomonas > Pseudomonas sp. NS1(2017). The sequence continues at coordinate 2,676,151 of NZ_CP022960.1, read as the reverse complement.
GCTTCTTCAGCCGGTACCAAAAGCTGCGCTCCGAAATCCCGATCTTCGCCGCCGCCGCAGCCTGCACGCCGTTGCTCTCCTGCAACGCCGCGAGTATGTAGGCCTTCTCCACCTCTGCCAGCGCCGCATCCAGGTCCTGGGGAATGCCTGGCCCATCGCTGAGGATCGCCGTCACACCCTCCTCGCTTGGTTTCGAAGCAAACAAGTAACCCGGCAAGTCGATGTCTTCGATCACAGGCGACGCCGCCACGATAGTCGCGCGCTCCACGCAGTTCTGCAGCTCACGGATATTGCCCGGCCAGTGATACGCCGCCATGGCCTGCAACGCCTCCGGGCTGAAGCCGGTGATGCGTTTACCGGCGGTGGCGCTGAGGGTCTGGGCGAAGTGACGGGCCAGGGGCGCGATGTCTTCGACCCGTTCGCGCAACGACGGCAGCGGGATCGGGAACACGTTGAGGCGGTAGTACAGGTCTTCGCGAAATTCCTTGTTGGCCACTGCCTCCAGCAGGTTTTTGTTGGTCGCGGCGATCACGCGCACGTCCACTTTGCGTTCACGGGGATCGCCCACCGGTTCGATCACCCGCTCCTGCAACGCCCGCAGGATCTTGGCCTGCAACGCCAGGGGCATATCACCCACTTCATCAAGAAACAGCGTGCCCTTGTCCGCTTGCTGGAAGCGCCCTACCCGGTCCGCCACGGCGCCGGTAAACGCGCCTTTGCGATGGCCGAACATTTCGCTTTCCAGCAACCCTTCCGGGATTGCCGCACAATTGACCGCCACGAAGGGTTTGTCGGCGCGGCTGCCATGCTTGTGGATGGCGCGGGCGACCATCTCCTTGCCGGTACCGCTTTCGCCGGTCAGCAGGATGGTGGCGCTGCTGTCGCGCACCGAGTCCACAGCTTGCAGCACCTTGCGAAACGCCGGGCTGTCGCCCACCAGGCTGTCGAACTGGGCGTGTTCGTCCAGCTCGGCACGCATGCGCGCGTTGTCGCGCATGATGTCGCGAAATTGCAGGGCCTTGGCCACGGTGATGTCCAGCTCGTCGATATCGAACGGCTTGGCGATGTAGTCGTAGGCGCCGTTGCGCATCGACTGCACGGCGTTTTTCACTGTGCTGTAGGCGGTCATCACGATCACCGGCACATGGGGGTAGCGCACTTTGATCTCGGCCAGCAACGCCGGCCCGTCCATGCCTGGCATGCGCCAGTCACTGATCACCAGGTCGATGTCTTCCTGCTCCAGCACCTTGAGCGCGTGCAGGCCGTTGCCAGCGACAAACACCTGCACGTCGTTCTGGCCCAGGGCCGAGGCCAGCAGGTCGCAGAGCTTGGGTTCGTCGTCGACTACCAGAATGTTATGCGTCATGACTGTCCTCGTCGTCTTCGCCACTCGCCGGAATGTACAGGCTGAAGGTGGCGCCGGCATCTTTCTCACTGGCACATTCGATGCTGCCGTCGTGACTTTCCATGATCGAATAGACTTTGGCCAGGCCCAACCCGGTGCCCGACGCCTTGGTGGTGACAAATGGCGTGAAGATGCGCTCGATCATGTCCGCCGGAATGCCTTGGCCGGTGTCGGTAATGCTGATCAGCGTGTTCTCGCCTTCCGTGCGAATGCCCAGGGTCAGGCGCCCGCCTTCGGGCATCGCGTCGATGGCGTTGAGGATCAGGTTGAGGCACGCCTGCTTGAGCTGCTTGGCATCCGCGTAGATCGTCGCTCCGGGTGCTTGGTCGTCGATGTGCGCGTCGATGTTATGGGTGGCCAGTTCCGGCGCGCAGAAGCCGAGGATTTCCTCCACCAACGGGCGCGCCGGCAGCAACACGCGCAATGGCGGGTTGGGCTTGGCAAAGTCGAGGAACTCGGTGATCAGGTCGTTGATGCGACTGACCTCGCTGACCACATATTCCAGATGGCGCTTGTCGGTTTCCGCCAGGTCGGCGCGGCGGTGCAGCAACTGTGTCGCCGTCTTGATGATGCCCAGCGGGTTGCGGATTTCGTGAGCCAGGCCCATGGCGACCTCACCCAGGGCGTGCAGGCGATCACGTCGACGTAGCTGGGCTTCAAGGTGATGCAGCTCGCCCAGACGTTCGGTCATATGGTTGAAGGTGCTGCTCAACTGCGCCAGTTCGTCGCCACCGCTGACCACCACGCGGTGCGCGTAATCACCGGAAATCACTGCGCTTACGCCCTGGGACAGGTCCCGCAGCGGCTTGGTCAAGCGCCGCGACACCAGCACGCCGGCGGCCAGCGACAGCGCCGAACTGAGCAGGAAGATCAGCACGAACAGGTTGCTCTGGTTCACCAACCCCACCAGGCTGGTGTGGCGCAACAAGCCGCTGAAGATCACACCTTGCAGCTCACCGGCGTCGTTGAAGATCGGCCAGTACAACCCGCTGTAGTTGTTGGTGAACTGCTCGCTCGGTTGCTTGGTGCTGCGCATGGCGATTTCGACGTTCTTGGGGATGCGCGACGGGTGATCTTCAAAGCGTTGGGTCGAGAAGATCTCTGAGAACCCATTGGGGTTGGCCAGGTACAGGCGCAGGTCGAGGGAGTGCACGTCGGCCACGCTGGTGAGGAAACTGCTGTCCAGGTAAGTGGCTACCAGCAGCACATAATCGACGCCGTCCTGGGTGGTCTCGAAGGTGGACACCACCACACCTGTGCTCACCCCAGCCACCTGAACGGTCTGTAATACGGCGTTACTGGTGAGGCTGATCTGCTTGATGATGTCGTCAGAGGCAGTGCTAAACACCAGCTTGTGGTCGCTCACGCGAATCAGTGCCACCACGTCGATATCGGTGGCGTCGGCAATGTCGGCGGTCAGGCGGTCGTGCTTGGCGGCTTGCCGGCTCGAGGGCGGGCTGGTGTAGCGCAGGAACAGCTTGGCCATGCGCGCGTTGTCGTGAAGGATGTCGCCGATCTCGTCCTTGACGATCTTGGTCGACTCCTGCAGCCAGATGCGCACGTTGCTGTCGAATATCTGCGACAACGTGGTGGCCGCCAGTTCGGCGGCGATCATGGTGGGAATCACGCTGACCAACCAGAACGCCAGCACCAGCTTGCGCTGGACGCTCCAGCGCGAAATGGCAAAGGGGCGGGCTTTCTGGCGGGTCTTGGTGATCATCAGGTTTCGCTTATCGCAGCAGCCATGGCAGGGTCGGAACGATCCGGTCGAATAAACAGTTTTACAAGCTTGAGCAGGCCGTTGACCAGCCGGTTGCGGTGGCGGAAAAACACGCTGTTGCCCTGGAACTCGCAACCCAGGCGCAGCTTACTGGCATACCCGGCCTGGCCGCACTCATACACGGCAATATTGTGTTGAATACAGTAGTCCACATTGGTCAGCCAGCTACGGAAGTACAGGTTGTAGTCACGGGTGAATTCCACGTCATGCCCGAAAAACTTGTCCACCAGCCGGTGTTCGTCCACCAGGATCAGGTTGAACGCCACCAGTTGCTCATCCACCCAGTAAAGAACACAGACCGCCCGCTCATCAAGCCGTTCCAGCACTCCGGTGAAGTAGCCGGCGGGCAGCCGCTCAAACTGCAACTCCGCACGCGTCAGCGTGGCCTCGTACAAGCGCATGACCTCGGGCAACACGTCGTCGATATTTCGCCGCCACTCCACCCGTGGCCCCGGCGCGCGCAGTTTGCGGCGCAGGTCCTTGCGTGTGGATTTGCCCAGGGACCCCAGGTAAGCGTCCACCGAGCCGTAGGGCAGCGGCAACACCCCCGTGGGCAAGCTCGGCATGCTCTGGAAGCCTGCCGCGCGGCAACTCTCGACCCAGTGCGGGTCTTTGCTCGGTGCGTCCTTGACCGCCACCAGGCCGATACCGAAGTCATCGGCATCCTGGCGCGCGGCTTCCAGCAGGTGCTTGAGCAGCAGCGGGCGGCGTGCATCCGCTACATTGCTGGCAAAACCAACGTCGCAGCGCTCCGCCACGGGGGAACCGAGGGCATACAGCCCCAGTTGCAAAAGCCCCGGCCACAGTCGCTCCACACGCTCGGTCAAGCGTTTGCCGGCGCCCGACACCGTGGTGTCGAGGCGATAATGGGTGATGAACGCCGCGGCCACAGCCACCAACGTTCCATCGTCGTAAACCGCCAGGTAACGCCACTGAAAATCATCGATGGCGGCGTTTTCCACGGCGACGTAATAGTCCCAGTCCTCCAGGGCACCCGGGAAACAGTCGTTCCAGGCACTACGCTGGAGGGCCCGGATGGTCGGGAAGGCTTGGGCGGTAATCACAGGGTTTCCTTAAGGCTCAAGCCCGCTGTCGATAATCTTGAGGGGCCGGAATGGACTCGGCATGCTGCCCGACAAACTCCGCGCTCAACTCGATCACACGGCGGTATTGCAAGTCGACGGTGATCATGTGGTAGCAGTTGTCCAGCAGGATTTTGGTCACCGGCCCACCGAGGTGGCGTTCCACATAGTCCGCGTTCCAACGGCTGGTGATATCGTCCTCGATGGAGTGCAACACCAACGCCGGCACCTTGACCTGCGGCATACGCTTCTTGACCACGGCGTTCATCCGGTGCAACTCGCGCACAGTGATGCCCTCCATGGTCAGCAAGCCCGCCTCACTGCTCTCACCCTCCTTCATCTGCCGCTCGACGATGCCACGCAGGCGCTCGTTCTTGATGCCATACGGCGGCTTCTCTTCGAAGCGGCAGATATGCACGCCAAAGGGGATTTTCATAAGCAACGGCGTGAGAAACGCCAGCTTGTTGATGCTCCATCCGTCGTACTTCAGGGTGGTGGAATACATCAGCAGCCCGGCGACTTGCCCAGGGTGCTCGGCGGCCACGTACATCGACATCACCGCGCCCATGGACAAGCCACCGACGAACACCTGTTCATGGCGCTGTTTCACAGCCACGAAGGTTCTGCGCACGCCTTCATACCAGTCGCGCCAGCCGGTGGCTTGCAGGTCGCTGTTATCACCGCAGTGCCCGGCCAGGGTGGGCACGTACACCGTGCAATTGCCCACCTTGGCCAGGCCCTTGGCGACCTGGCGCAATTCCGTCGGGGTGCCGGTCAGGCCGTGGATCAACAGGATCCCGACCGGACCATCACCGAGAACGAAACCGGCATCACCTTCACCGAGGTCGATCTCTGCTGTGTTCACCGGTTGGTCGCCCGCACCAGCAGTTGCTCAAGCAGCTTCAGGCCCAGTTCGATTTCCGGGTAGCTGATTTCCAGGGACGGTGCCAGGGTGATCACGTTTTTGTAGTAACCGCCCACATCGAGGATCAGGCCGAGTTTCTGGCCGTCCACCACCATGTCACCCTTCATGCCTTCTTCGACCATATAGTCCAGGGTCGCCTTGTCCGGCGTGAAACCATCCGGGCCGCAGATTTCGCAGCGCAGGGCCAAGCCCAGGCCGTCGACGTCGCCGATGATCGGGAAACGCTTCTGCAGGTCTTGCAGGCCTTCGAGGAAGAACTTGCCCTTGGCCATGACCATCGCGCCGTAGTCGACTTCGTTGGTCATCTTGAACATTTCCAGGCCTACCGCCGTGCCCAATGGGTTGGAGGCGAAGGTGGAGTGGGTCGAACCTGGCGGGAAGATCTTCGGGTTGATCAACTCTTCACGGGCCCAGATGCCGCCCAGTGGGTTGAGGCCGTTGGTCAGCGCCTTGCCGAACACAATCACGTCCGGTTGCACGTCGAAGTGTTCGATCGACCACAGTTTGCCGGTGCGGTAGAAGCCCATCTGGATCTCGTCGGAGACCATCAGGATGCCGTGCTGATCCAGCACGTGCTTCAACTCACGGTAGAAGTTCATCGGCGGGATCACGTAGCCGCCTGTGCCCTGGATCGGCTCAACGTAGAACGCAGCGTATTCGCTGGAACCGACTTTCGGGTCCCACACACCGTTGTATTCGGTTTCGAACAGGCGGGCGAATTGCTGCACGCAGTGGCTGCCGTACTCTTCCTTGGTCATGCCTTTAGGGCCACGGAAGTGATACGGGAACGGGATGAACTGCGCGCGCTCGCCGAAGTGGCCGTAGCGGCGACGGTAGCGGTAGCTGGAGGTGATCGACGAAGCGCCGAGGGTACGCCCGTGGTAGCCGCCTTCGAAGGCGAACATCAGGCTCTTGCCATTGGTGGCGTTACGCACGACCTTCAGGGAGTCTTCGATGGACTGCGAACCGCCAACGTTGAAGTGCACGCGACCGTCGAGGCCGAATTTCTTCTTGGCGTCGACTGCGATCATTTCCGACAGCTCGATCTTGCCCTTGTGCAGGTACTGGCTGGCGATTTGCGGCAGGGTGTCGATCTGCTGTTTCAGTGCATTGTTCAGGCGCGGGTTGGCGTAGCCGAAGTTGACCGCCGAGTACCACATTTGCAGGTCGAGGTAGGCCTGGTCTTCGGTGTCCCACACGTAGGAGCCTTCGCAACGGCTGAAAATGCGCGGCGGCTCGATGTAGTGGACGGTGTCGCCGTAGGAGCAGTATTTGGCTTCTTTATCCAGAAGGATCTGGTCTTCGGCGGTAGCGATACGGATATCAGACATGGTGGAAGAGTTCCTGATTGTCAGCAGCAGTAAAGGAGGTGGCGTTGGCGGCGATGCCTTGCGGCAGTCGGGCCAGCAGCGCAGGCAGTTCGGCAAAGGTGTCGAAGCGTGCGTGAGGAATGTTGTTGGCTTCGCAGTACTTGGCGAGGCTGCCTTTGGCGAACACAAAGTCGGCAGTGGAAGCCACGCACATGTCGGACTTGCCGTCGCCGATCACCAGCACGCGCTTGTTGCGCGGCGTGGACTTGCACTTGCAGTTACCGGAGGCGGCACGGCAGGCGTCGCTGGAATACGGGAAGTCGATGCGCCAGCTGTTCTGGTCGACCTGGCGCAGGCGGTTGGCGAGGATCGGCAGCAAGGTCACGTAGTTGCGTGAAAGGATCCGCGCAATGCCCTGCTCGATGCCGTCGCTGACCACTTCGATGGTTGCGCCCAGGCCCATGACGTGGTCGACGAAGTCCGGGAAGTCCGGGTCGATCTCGACGCTGTCGAAATACGCCAGCAATTCGGAAGGCGTCGCCTTGATCAGCGCCAGTTGGCGGCTCAGGCATTCGCGTGAACCGATATGCCCATCCAGCCATTCCTGTTCGATGGTTTCCCACTCGGGGCCGGCGAAGCGTTGGAGGACGTTGTCGATGACATCGGTGGGGGTAATGGTCCCGTCGAAGTCACACACGATATGCCACTGGATCATCGTTGTTTACCTTGGAGGAGCGCGCTGTGTGCGCTTGCAACAAGGTGTAGAGCAGAGAGTGTGCCAACTGGCCACCGCCCAGCAGGGCTGGGGTTTTGCCTGGCATGGCCAGCGATTTGTGTCGCAGGAGCTACAATTTTTGTAGCTTGCTACAAACAAGATGAGTGCTTGCGTGGAAAGGATGCTTTGCGCGTTCATGCGCGCATATTCAATCAAGGAACTGTGACCATGTTGAGGATCACATGCGCTGCACTCGCCGGTTTACTTGGCCTGTGGGGCTTTTCAAACGCTGCGGTGGCCGAGGGCATCACCGGTGAAGTGGGCGCGGGCGTCAGCTACCAACCTCATGACCCTACCGGCAGCCGCTACGAAACGCGGCCCGTTCCCTATTTCGACCTGGACTGGGGCGATGTCAGCCTGAGCACCGATGACGGCCTGACCTGGAGCGCGCTCAACACCCAGGGCCTGACCGCCGGCCCCTACATCAATTACCTGTCGGGCCGCACGTCCAATGGCGATCTGCAGGGCCTGCGCAATGTGTCGGACATGGCGGAAGTCGGTGGTTTCATCCAATACGCCCCGGCTGATTTCTGGCGGGTCTATGCGCAACTGGGGCAAGCCGTGGGCGGGGGGCATTCGCAGAGCGGTGCCCTGGGCAAAGTCGGCGGCGAACTGGGGTACCCCCTGGGTGGCGGGATTATCGGCAGCAGCGGCCTGGTCGCGCATTTTGCCGACGCACGCCAGACCAACACGTTTTTCGGCGTGGATGACAACGAGGCCGCGGCCACGGGCTTTCGCCCCTATAACGCCAGTGGCGGCTTCCAGAACCTGACGCTGACCCAGAGTTTCGAGTTTCCCCTGGCGGCTAAATGGTCATTGCTGACCAGCGCCAGTTGGGTTCACCTGGTGGGCTCGGCGGCCGACAGCAGCATCGTCCGGCAGACCGGCGACGTGAACCAGGGCCAGGTGCAGACGGCCATCAGCTACAAGTTCGACTAGGTTGGTCTGGGGTTTGCAATGAGGTCCTGGAATCCATTTTTCCAGGACACTCTTCATGGCTCGCCCCGCTTATCGCCTGTTGCATCATTCGCTGTGGGACCTGATCCCCATTGCCCTGGGCCTGGCGCATTTCGCCTTTGTCATTTGGCTGGTCAGCGCGTTCCACAGCCTGAGCTGGTGGGCGCTCGTGCCCCTGGCGCTGATCTATGCGATCAGCTTGTCGTGGAGCATCAACAGCATCTCCCACAACCAGATCCACAACGCCTACTTCACCCATCGCGCGATGAACCGGGCGTTCGACCTGCTGCTGTCGGTGACCATCGGTTTTTCCCAGACGCTCTACCGCGATATCCACAACCGCCATCACCGTGGCAACGCCGACCTGCCGGGCCCGGACGGTAAAACCATCGACCCGCTGTCGATCTACCAGCGCGGCCACAATGGCCAGCCGGAAAATCCGTGGGCTTACACTTTCCTGAGTTTTTTCCGCGACGATCCCAAGCCGTTCTATGACGAGATGAAGCGCAAGCGCCCGGCCGATGCACGCTGGGTCAAAGTCGAGATCGGCATGACGGTGGCGTTTTATATCGCCCTGGCCTTCTACAACTGGCAGGCGGTGCTGTGGCTGTTGCCGTTCTGGTACCTGGGCCAGTGCCTGTCATCGCTCAACGGCTACTACGAACATTTCGGCGGCAACCCGGACCTGCCGATTGCCTGGGGGGTGAGCTCTTACAGCGTGCTGTACAACCTGATCTGGATGAACAACGGCTACCACGCCGAGCACCACTACCGGCCCAAGATGCACTGGACCCAGGTAAAGGCGTTTCATCGCGAGATTGCCGAGCAGCAGCGTGCGGCGGGGGTCAAGGCGCTTGCGGTGTCCCATGGGTTAGGGTTTTTGGTGGCACACCGCAAACCCTAGGCACTCAGTTTTCTTCGCCCTCTGCCAGGAGGGCGATACCGCCGATAATCACCGCCACCCCCACCCAGTGCAGCGGGCTGATATGTTCCCCCAGCCCCAGCCACGACCCCAGCAACACCACGACAAACACCAGTGAACTCAGCGGAAACGCCAGGGACAAGCTGCTGCGCCGCAGGATCAGCATCCACACGAAAAACGCGCCGATGTAGCTGGCGATCGCTGCCAGAATCCCAGGGTTACGCGCCACGTCCGCCAGCCACTGCCAGCTCAAATCCATCTGCCCCAACTGATCCCCGGCCACTTTGGTAAACAACTGGCCGGCACTTTCGGTACAGATCAACAATGCCCACAGCACCACCGTGCCGAGGCGCCCGTGCAGCCATCCATTATTCATCGTTTGCGTACTCATGCCTGACTCCCTGCAATGGCTACCAACATCACGCCTAAGGTAATCACCAGCGTGCCCAGCCAGCGGCGGCGGCTGACGGTTTCGCCCAGCACCACCTTGCCCGCCAGCACCACGCCGCAATAAGCCAGCGCAGCGGCCGGGAACAACAGGCTCAACGGCGCACGGGACAAGGCTTCGAGCCACACGAAGAACTCAATGGCATAGGCGCCGATCCCGGCCCACAACAACGGCGCATTGAACACCTGGCCCCAGAACGCATTCAGGCGAAAACCGCCGTCCAGTTCAGGCAAACGGTCGAGGCCGATCTTGAAACACAACTGGCCGATCACATCGAGCACGATGGAAAACGCTACCAGCAACACCACGGTCAACGTCACGGGAACAGCTCCTCAAACAGGTCGATCAGGGCTTCATTGGTGGCGGCGTTGCGCTGCAGATCTTCGGCGCTCCAGCGCTCGGGCGGTGGCTGGTCGGACTTGGCTTCCCAACGCTTGAACGCATTGCTGAAGGCGGGCGTGGCGAACTCGCCGCACACGTCGATGCCGATGATGCGTTTACGCGCTGCCAAGGCCCGCAGGGCTTGCAGCAGATGGGTCAGGCGCATGCCGCCCTGGTCCCAGTTGGTGGCCGCGTCTTCGCTGGCGAGTACGTCTTTGTCGATGGTGATCCAGATCGCTTCGGTGGGCAGGCTGGTGATCATCTGATCGAGGAATTGCGCCCAATCCAGCTCGGCCAGGTTGCGCCAATACAGGTGGTTTTCCTGCTGCTGGTGACCGGCGCCATCCCCTACCCGGCCCCAGACTTTCGACGGCGGATGCTGCCAGGGAAACAACTGCAAGTGCCCGCGCTTGAGGGCACCGAGGTTACCGCCGCGCAGTTGCGGGTTGTGCAGGTCGTCGCTGCACGGGCCGAGGGTGACGATGCGCTTGATCGCCGGCATCTTCAGCGCGCGGTTGACCCACGAACCACAGTGGCGCTTGGGCGCAAAGCGTACCCAGTCGGGGTGATTGTCGAAGTGGATCAGGCTGATGGGTTCTTTCAGGTCGGCGAGAAAGGCCGGCGTGAGGTGATGATAGTCGCCGGAGCCGACAAACAGAATTTCCGGTCGCGCATCGGTGGGCCGTGGCCGTTGGGCCAGGCGTTCGGCGAAGCGTTTCCAGGTTTTTTCGGTGGACCACAGGCGCAGCTTGGGGCCCAGGTCCAGCAGGTCGATACGCGTGGCACGGCCGCTGGCCAGACGCCGGGCAATCGGTGCCTGGCCGGTGAGGCTGTGGTCGAGGTCAAGAATATTCAAGGTAATGTTTCACCCCTAATGGCAGCGCCCATCCGGTACCGGATGGGCTTTAGGGGGTCAATGCAAGGGACGGGCCAGCGCTTAGCCTTTGGCCTCTTGGATGATCTGGCGGATCGCCCCTACAAACGCTTCCGCCGGCTGGCCGCCGCTGACGGCGTACTGGTCGTTGAAGACGATGGTCGGCACCGAGGTCACGCCACGGGAGATCCACAGCTGCTCTTGCTCGCGCACTTCAGCGGCGTATTCATCGGAGGCGAGAATCTCGGCCGCACGCTGGATATCCAGACCGACGCTTTCGGCGATGATCGCCAGGGTGGCGTGGTCGGACGGGTCCTGCCCATCCGTGAAGTAGGCCTTGAACAGCGCTTCCTTGAGGTTGTACTGCAAGCCTTCCAACCCGGCCCAATGCAACAGGCGGTGAGCGTCGAAGGTGTTGTAGATGCGGCTCTGGCCGTCGGTGCGAAAGGCAAAGCCCAACCCGGCGCCCATGTCGCGGATACGTTCGCGGTTGGCCTGGGATTGCTCGGCGGTGGAGCCGTATTTTTCGGTGATGTGCTCGACGATATTCTGCCCTTCAGCGGGCATGTTCGGGTTCAGCTCGAACGGCTGGAAATGAATCTCGGCCTGGACTTCGGCGCCCAACTGGTCGAGGGCTTCGGTCAGCCCGCGCAGGCCGATGATGCACCAGGGGCAGGACACGTCGCTGACGAAATCGATTTTCAGGGGAGTACTCATGACAGGCAACCTCGCAGGCGCAAATGGGCCACAAAGGTTGCACGATACACCAATGTCACAGCACCTTCGAAGGCTCGCCCAGGTCAATCTGCGCCCAGTGCGCCGCGTCTTGGCGATGGGCTTGCAAGTACGGCAGCACCGCCGTCAGCAGTGGCGCCTTGAACGCTTCCTGGAAACGATGGGCCATGCCAGGGATCAGTTTCAACTGGCTACCCTGGATATGCGCCGCCAGGTGCACGCCGTGCATCACCGGTAACAGCGGGTCGGCGGTGCCGTGCACCACCAGAGTTGGCACGCGCAGTTGGTTGAGCAAGGGCACGCGGCTGGGTTCGGCGAGGATCGCCATGATCTGGCGCTTCACGCCGTCGGGGTTGAAGGCGCGGTCGTAGGACAGCGCCGCCTGGTGCAACAGCGCCTGGCGATCATCCGTCACATTCGGGCTGCCCAGGGCCGCCAGCAAATCGGCTTGCTGCTCTAGGGCCACTTCACGGTTCGGTGCGCTACGCCGCGACAGCAGTTGTACCAGCGCCGCATTCGGCGCAGGCAAGCCTTCGGCACCGGAGCTGGTCATGATCAGCGTCAGGCTCTCGACCCGCTGCGGTGCCATCGCAGCCAGGTGCTGGGCGATCATGCCGCCCATGCTCGCGCCCAGCACGTGGAATTGCTGGATCTGCAGGGCGTCCATCAAGCCGATGGCGTCGTCGGCCATGTCGGTCAGCGTGTAGGGCGCCGCCACCGGCAGCCCAAGCTTGTAGCGCAGCACTTCAAAAGTCAGGTTGGCATTAGCCGGCGCCTGGCGCCAAGTGGACAGGCCGACATCACGATTGTCGTAACGGATCACCCGGAAACCCTGTTGGCACAGGGCAACCACTACTTCATCCGGCCAATGGATCAACTGCCCGCCCAGGCCCATCACCAGCAGCAACGCCGGATCGGACGCACGACCGATGCTCTGGTAGGCGATGCTCACCTGAGCCAGGTCGACCGTTTGGGTCGGGACATTGACGTCACATCGAGAAGCCGCAAAGGACGGCAGGCCGAACAACAGAGCGGCCAGTAAAAACAACACGCGCATGAAAAACACCGAAACGCAGAACCCCAGTAGAGCGCGAGTCTGATGAAGTTTGTTCAAGCGCGCTGCCACAGTTGCGTGACAATTTCATGAATGCCGCTCAACGGTCGGCTCTCTAACTCTCTATCCCTCAGCATCGTCTCCGACATTGGCAGGCAGTCCGTGGCATTGGCTTATATCCGCCCATTGTGGGTGGCCCAATAGCCGTAGAGCATGAAAAGCCGCAGGGCGCTGCGGCTTTTCATCAAGGCGTAGGAGTCACAGTTTCAGAAACAGCTTTTCATCCAGAGGCGGGCCTATGCGGGCCCTGACGATCTGCTCAACGACACGGTTGTTACCCGCCTCCGCGACCAAGTCTTTTTGAGTCTTGGCGCGCTGGGAAGGTATTTTCAAGTGCGCAGCGGTATAGAGGTTGCGGGGTGAGCCTTTTACCGGGTAATGAAAGTGGGCGTACCAAAGGACATCGACTTTGCCTTTGTCACGTACCGCGTACTCGGTGAAGACGTCGCCGCTTTGGGTCGCTGTATCCCGCCGTACCAGGTTGATATCGACGAAGCCATGCTTCCACAGGTAGTCGATATTTTCCGGTTTGGGCGGGAGCACCTTGTAGCCGTCGGCGCAATGCTGGCGAGCTTTCTTCAGCAGATCGTCGGCCTGCGCGCGCCATTGCTTGACCAGTTGCTCGGTTTCGGGCCTTGCGCTGTGGCTGTTTTCGGCTTGCAAGGCCGTGGCTTGCAGTCGGTCGGCTTGAGCTTCCAGCATGTCGTTCCAGTCCAGCGGGTTGATGCCTTCCCTGCGCTGCGGGTCGTTGAGTTTCTTTTTCTGAAAGGCTATCGAGCGTTCAATCCCGGCACTGTCTTCGAGCAGTTTCTGGGCTTCGGTTTTGAGCGTCGCAAGGGACTTAGGCGACGGCGCGGGCCTTGGGGATTCAGCAGGCACGATCTTTACCCACTCGCCGTCACTGGGGTGTTCGCTGTAACTGGCGACGGGCTTGCCGGTTTGCAGATCCATCACATCAATGATGGTGGTTTTTGAGCCTGACGCTTGAGGGCGAGTGGTGCCAATCAGGGTTTCCTTGTCACGGGTCCTGAACGTTCGCTGACCCGCCGGCTTTTGTTGTTGGTCGATGCGTGCAACCGCCGCAGGCACCAGCGACTGTTCCTCTCGAATCACTTCGGCCAGATCCGCTTGGGCATCACCGATAGCTTCATTGAGGCGCTCGACAAAAAGTTGCTGGTATTGAGCCCGCATCAAGCCGGGATTGGCTTCCTGCAGCGACAGGCTATCGCTGAGCACCTGCTGGTACTTGCCGATAACGGTTTCCAGCGTCGCCTTGCGCTCACTCAAGGTGTAGCCGGTGTACTGCCGTTGGTCCATGTGAGCCCGGTAGATCGGGATCAAGTTGGTTTCCTTGAATCGCCTCAGGTGAAACAACTCAACCGGGTCAACCGTTCGGACATTACGGTCCTGGCTCAACTCTTTCAGATTCGACAGTGTGGACAGTTTCATGCGCAGGGCGGTATTGGCGGGTGGTTGCTTGTCTTGAAGCTTGAGAAAGAGCGCAGCCTTCGTCTTGCCAAACGAAGAGTCGTTCGTCCATTGCTCAAGGGCGGTAGCAGAGACAAGGGCGGCTTCTTTCACGTTTTCCTGGTCCTTGTAGACCTTAGCGAAATTGTCGATTACCTCGCCGTAGGCACTGACCGAACCTGTCCTCGCCTCACGGACCACTTCTGCCATGGGCCTTCCACTCGGGAGGAACTGGTTACTGTCGTCAACCAGGCTTGTGTAGAACGTTTCGATTTGGCGGTAGTTGTAGAGTATTTCGCCATAGAGCGTGGAACGTGTTTGCTTGTCCTCGGAAAGGTCATCCAGTGCACCCATTTTTTTTGGCTGGATGATGTCGATGGCATCTTGAAGGGCCGCACTATTGCGTTGAGTTCGTTGCTTGAGTTCTTCGAACTCACGATCGACTTTTTCCCTGAGGTTTTTCGTGGCTTCCAATTGCTTCATGTAGGGATCGATAAAGCGCTGTTGCTGCTCTCCGGTGGTGGACAGGCCCCAGAGCGTGCGCAGCTTTTTACGGGCACTGTGGTAGTCGCTGATGGTCGCCACCAGCTCATCGCGCGCCGTCTCCCGCGCTCCGTTCAGTGGCGCCGCGTCCTGCAGGCTTTGATCGAAGCGAGCCTTTCGCTCTTGCCTGGCTTGCAGGTTCTGTTTGACCGTTTCGGCAACTCCGCCTTTTTTCGGCATACCTCCCCGTAACCGGAGGCTGTTATCGAAATGCCATTGACCCTGCCCGTTACTGCTCACCGGCGGCCCGGTACGTGCCTTGTTGTGCTCATCGATGATGAATACACCGTCAACGTCATTAGCCGCCCTGAACCAGCGATGGTCGATCTTGGCATACAGCCGATCCTGACTCAGGTACAAGCCCTTTTTTGGCCCATCGGCAATCGCTACGCCGACGTCTTCGGGAGCGGGAACTACAAACGAATCTATGTGTGCCCGCTGGCGCTCGGTCAATCGGCGAGGCGTTGAAAACGCAAAATCCAGCTCGGTCGTGTTATCGCCAATGACCCCGACAGTCGGCTCCACTGGGCTTTGGCTGATGGTCGCGCGATGGGTGATCGGCTCCTGGCTCGGCGCACGGCGCCGAGGGCCACCGGCCAAAGGAATCTCCTTGATCGTGTCGAGCGTCACGGGGGGCCGAGTCATGTCAGCCGGTACAGAGTGGGTCAACAACATGCCCATGTTGAGCAACAAGTCCACCACTACCACCGCTGAGTCTCCCTGGTTATTGGGGTCAGACAGCTTCCTGATGTCGTCCTCGCTACCGGCCAACTGTAGCAGCCACCCGGCCATCGCCCCCGGCCCGCGCATCACTGGCAGCAGTGTATTGAACAGCAACCCACCCAGCTCCTTATAGGAAGCCCAGCGGCTTTGTGCATCCGATACGGATTGCCCCTGGGCCAGGTGGACCAGGCTGTGGGTATTGCTTTGAAACAAGTGCTGCATCAGGCGGCCTTGCTCCAGGTCCTGGCGCAAGGTGCTGGCCGCACCATAGCCATCCACGGCCAGTACGGTCGGTGCCGGAGTGGGAGGCGCGTCGAACTCGTTGAACATACCGTAGCGGGCAATGTTCGGGGTCTTGAATCCACCGTTACCGTACACCGCGCGGGTTCTGTCATCGGGCAACCAGGCTAGAACACTTTGCTGCAAGGGGCCGGGTTGTTGTATCGCCTCCAGCAACGCCTGGCGTGTCGCAAATTCCTGCAACGCGGGCGACAACATCGGCCGGTAGAGAACATGCGGGCCAGTAGCGGAGTCCGCAGGCTCAATCACAAACATGTTCTCGACGACATCCGGTGTCGCGCCGGGCTTGCGTAAAAAAGCCAGTGGGCGAACAACGATGTCTTGTTCATCGACTTGCTTGGCTCCCCCACCCGGCGTGAACACGGCCTCGACATATGAGTAGCCGCGCGCGGTGATCCCCGCTTCGCCCTTGAGCTTGAGTTCCAGGGCCTGCATCGTCAGTTGCAGGGGTACTTGCTCGGCAAACAAGGCGCTGCGCTGGCGTGATTCCGCGCTGTCGCCGAGCAGCCGTTGTTGCAGCAGTTCAGGATAGTGCTTGCCGATATCCACCTGGGTGATGATGTCTTTGAGGCGCTGGGGCGTTGTCGGGTCGGTGATCAGTTGACCGAGGTGGCGCACTTCCATTTCGCCCTTGGGCAGCCCGGCCAGATTGCGCAAGGCCATGTCGGTGAAGCTCATGGTCACTCGCTCGATGTAGCCGCCGCCCAAAGTGCCTACGGGCACCTTGAAGGTGACTTCCAGGTGCTGCGCGAGAAACCCGGTGTTCTGCAATTGGGCCTGGAGTTGTTGCTGGGTATAGGCGCGAATATCGGGAATATCCGCAAGGAAGTTACGGCCCTGATTACGTTGTACATCGCTGGCCAGCTCCAGCGCATGGCGATGGTAGGCAAAACGATCGGCTTCGTTGGCATTGCGCAGCCACGCCGGCAGTTTTTCCTGCAGCCGCGCCACCTTCCCGGAATCAGGCGCGTAGGCGTCGACCAGCCAAGGGCTGGGATCGCTGATCAACGAGAACCGCTGCTCCAGGTCGCTTGGACTGCTGGTTGGCGGGAGTTCGGTGGCTGCCACCGCTTGCAGCTGATTATTCAGAATGACGGCCGCCTGTGCATCGAAGACATTCGCGTCCGGCTCATGACGCTTCCAGGTCAGGCTGTCGAACACAAAATCCTTCTCCAGGTGTTCGCCCCACGCCCTGCCAAAGGCTTCCAACGACTCGTAAGGGGTGACCTGCCCGTTGGGACGTACATGCAACACCTGGGTGCTGCCGCCAATCTGACGGGTGATCAATAGGTCGGGGCTGAGCTGCGTGGCCGTGTCGCCACCATAGCGGACGCTGGAATCCAAGACAAAGACCCTGGCCGCGTCATCCCCCTTGGCACTCAGGCGCTCCGAGCGGTTGGGATAGGTAACGACCTGGTCAAGCGTGGCGCGTTGCGCGTCGGTGAGGCCAGGTTGTTTGAGTGACGCACTCCTGAGGCTGTCACTGAGCATGCCGCTCAACCACAACCAACGACTGTCCGCAGCGGGACCCGTTGCGCCTGGGGCGCTTTGCCCCCAGTAGTCCGTCAACGCCTGCGCAAAAGCGTTTTTCAACGCCGGTCGCAAGGTACGAATCGCCAGCTCGATGGCCGACATGTCTAAATCATCCCTGCGGTTCCCTGAAGAGGCAGGAACCCTGAGGGTGGCACCTGTACGTTGATCGATCAGTTTCTGGGGTAACCCGTATTTGTCGGTGAAGTCCAGTTCACCACCTTGCGCCACTTGCTTTAACGCCATATCCAGCAACGGCGTCAGCCGGTACTGCACCGGGTTATCCGAAATCGGTTCCGCCACTGAGGTCTGTGCCAGGTTGAGTTCCAGATCGGGATACAGGCTTTTGATGGCATCACCCAACATTTTGCTGACCACCGAGTGCACGGTAGGCCGTGTCGCGAACTGGCTGTTTACGGCACGAGCTGCAAGGTGGGTCGGTCCAGAAGGGGGTGACGACACCAGACCAGCCTGCACATCGGCGGCGGGCGCACGCGTTGCGCTCAGGAGGGAGGTGACATTGTGCAGCGGGGTCGCAGGCACTGCCGACGGTTGGTGAGGTACGAACAGGCTTGATGAGTTTCTGTAGATCATGAAGGCGCATCCTTGGCGTAAAAAATGGGCTCATCCCAACGCCGCGTCGAGACGAGGCTCGCAGAAAAATACCGAACGCCCCCCACGATGAAACAGGAAATGCGTAATTGGCTATTTCCAACAACGTGTAAGCCGCTAGCCCCATGGATGAGCGTTTTTTTCGCGATGTATGGCGGGATATGAACGCCTCGGTCGACAGCCTAAGCAACATGAGACAAACTCAACGAACTCGAGTTAATCATCAATATTCCTCATGGAGGCCACGGTGCTGGAAATCCGCCACCTGAAAACCCTGCACGCCTTGCGCGAGGCCGACAGTCTGGTCGAAGCCGCCGAACGCCTGCACTTGACGCAGTCCGCCCTGTCCCATCAGTTCAAAGAGCTGGAAGAGCGCCTGGGCATGCCGTTGTTCGTGCGCAAGACCAAGCCGCTGCGCTTCACCAGTGCCGGCCTGCGCCTGTTGCAACTGGCCGACGCCACCCTGCCGCTGCTGCGCGGTGCCGAGCGTGACATTGCGCGGTTGGCCGGCGGGACTGCCGGGCGTCTGCACATGGCGATTGAATGCCACAGCTGCTTCCAATGGCTGATGCCGACCATCGACCAGTTCCGCGATGCCTGGCCGGAAGTCGAGCTGGACCTGGCTTCCGGCTTCGCCTTCGCCCCGCTGCCGGCGCTGGCCCGTGGCGACCTGGACCTGGTGGTGACCTCCGACCCGCTGGAACTGCCGGGCATCACCTATGTGCCGCTGTTCACCTACGAAGCCATGCTCGCGGTCGCCAACCAGCACGCGCTGGCGAACAAGGCGTACATCGTGCCGGAAGACTTGCTGACCGAAACCCTGATCACCTACCCGGTGGAACGCGACCGCTTGGACATCTTCACGCGCTTCCTGGAGCCTGCCGATGTGGAACCGGCTCAGGTGCGTACGTCCGAGCTGTCAGTGATGATGATGCAACTGGTAGCCAGCGGCCGTGGCGTGTGCGGCATGCCCCATTGGGCGTTGCATGAGTACAGCTCGCGTGGCTACGTGAAGGCCAAGCGCCTGGGTGAGAAAGGTTTGTTTGCCACACTGTACGCGGGGATTCGTGCGGACATGCTGGATGCACCCTACATGCGCGACTTCCTGCTGACGGCCAAGGACACGTCGTTTTCCACCCTGGATGGGGTCAGCGCGGTGCGCTAAACCGGCACCTCGCGCCACATGTGGATCTTATCGAAGTAATCCACACCGACTCGCACCGCCAGCGGCTCCAGGCCGTACTGGATGAAGCCGCAGCGCTGGTACAAGGCAAACGCCGCTTCATTGCCAGCGGTGACCGTCAGCTGGATCACTTTGAGGCGCGGCTGTTTGCGCGCTTCGTCGAGTGCCGCTTCCACCAACTGACGGCCCAAGCCTTTTTGTTGGTGGTCCGCATTCACGTACATGCCGAACAGGGTCACCTTGTGCCGCGCTTTTTCTCGCGGCTCAAAGGCCAGGCCGACAATGCCGGCCAGCTCATCCCCGTCAAACGCACCGAGCAGGCAATCCAACGGGCTGCTCAAGCGTTTTTCCCACCAGCTCAGCGGCATTGCCGCACGCTCCACCACGCTGGAGGTGAACGCCTGGGGATAGACGCCATACGCCTCCAGCATCAACGCCCGATACGCTTCGGCGTCGCTGGCCGCCAGCGTGCGAATGATCATGCCGTCAGCGAGGCACGGTAAAACGGCAGGATCAGATCGCGCGTCAGCGGGGCCAATTGCAGGCCGCCATCTCCGGCCGGGTCGATCCAGCGCACTTCTTCAATCTCGGCGGCAGGCGTGACCGCCACATCGATCTGCACCTGGAACAACTCGGCTTCCACGGTGAAACCTGGCTCGTTGACCGCAGGCGCGGAAAACTTGCCGAGATAGACGGCGGCGCTTGGCTCGATACGCAGGTTCAGTTCTTCGTGCAGCTCACGGGCCAAGGCCTCGGCAGGCTGCTCGCCGGCATCGATCTTGCCGCCAGGTTGCATGAAGGCCTGGGTGCCGCGCTTGCGCACCAGCAAGGTTTGGCCGTCAGCGCCGATCAGGAGGGCGGCGGCGATGCGGATGGTGGAGGGCATGAACGATCTTCCTTGGCTGCAAAAGGGCGCAAGGATCACATGAAGTGGCTCAGCCGCAAAGCAGTCCATCGCCGTTATCCTTGATGAAGACACTGTAGCGCGCCCCTTCCATGGTCTCGAAGGCAATCAATTTATCCACCAATGGCAGGTTCAACACCTTGCCGGCGTTGAGCAACAGCATACCGTTGTCGGCATTGAGGTTGCGCGCGAGCACCATGCCCTCCGCCAGCTCCCGGGTGCCGAGGACTTTGACATTGGGGTCGCCCAGGGTCACGTCATTGAGGTAAGTGGCGCAGACCAACACAAAGTCCTCGACCATCACCGGGTCATACAACCGACCAGCGTATTTACGGATGTACAACAGCGCTTCGTCGCTGTTCATCTGCCGCTCCAGGATCAGGCCTTTTTGCAGCTCGATGAAATCCACCGCCAGTTTCAACAGGCGCGAACCGGCGGGAATCGCTTCGCCTTTGAGGTGATCGGGGAAACCGCTGCCGTCCCAGCGCTCTTGGTGATGGCGGATTAAGCGGGCAGCGTCTTTCATCGGTTCCAGGGTCATCAGCAGTGATTCGCTCTGAGTGGCGTAGGCGCGATAGCGTTCGCGGTCGCTGCTGTGCAGCAGGTCCGAGGGCGAGGCCATCATGCTGTCGCTCCAGCTCAGCTTGCCGATGTTGTAGAGCGCGGCGGCCATGGTCAGGTCCCGGTTGCTGGCCTCGTCCACGCCATGAGTCACACACCAGGTGCGTACCAACTCGATGATCTGCCGGTTGGTCTGTTTGGCCCGGGGCAGGCGCAGGTTGGCCAACAGCGAGAACACCTCAGTGCCGGTGGCGTAGCTGTGTTTGAGTTCTTCGTAGGCCAGGTCGAGCATGTCGGCGGTCTGCTGCAACTCGCTGGTGCGCGAGACCACGCGCTTTTCCAGGGTGGCGTTGAGCTGCTTGAGTTCATCGTTCTGCTGCTGGATCAGTTGTTCAAGACGCAGGCGTTCGCGTTCGGAATGCTGATGGGCCAGGGATTGGCGCAGCGCCAGCAACAGTTCCTCATCCTTCCAGGGTTTGCTCAGGTAGCGGTAGATCTCGCCTTCGTTGATGGCTTTGACGATCAGGGTCAAATCAGTCTCGCCAGTCAGCAGAATGCGCACGGTGTAAGGGTAGTGTTGATGGATATGCGCCAGCAACGAGGCGCCGTCCATGTCGGGCAGGCGCGCGGCGCTCATCACCAGGTCGACGGGTTGGCTGGCGAGAATGGCCAGGGCATCCGCAGCGCAGGTGGCGCTGTGCAGGTCGAAGGGTTCCAGCCGCAAGAGTTGGGTGAGGCTGTGGAGTACATCCGGGTGAGCGTCGATCAGCAGCACCACGGCACGTTCGGCATCGGTAAAAGTGACTGACTCTCCCATGAGACACCTCGGATCGTCGGTGTGCGGTCCTTATGGTCGGGGTCTGCCTCCCTGGCGAATACTGACTTGCCTATTACTGAGTAGCTTAGTCGGTTTTTTGGGAAGTGATGGCCTTTCAGTATCACCCCTTTTCAACCACCAATAAAAACCCGGCACTCTCGCCGGGTTTGAAGAAGTAGTGGAACATCAGGCGCAATGCGCGACTTTCACCACTTCCTTGGATATCTGAGCGCCCTTGGCAATTTCCACCGTACGCAAATCATAAGCAGTCTGCAGGTTAAGCCAAAACTGCGCGGATGTTTCCAACGCAGCGGACAAGCGAAGCGCCACATCAGCACTGATGCTACGGCGCATCAGCACAATGTCATTCACCGTGGGCGCGGAGACATGCAGCGCCCGCGCAAGGGCTGCAGCCGTAAGGCCCAACGGCTCCAAGTACTCTTCCTTGAGAATCTCTCCAGGGTGTACGGGACGCATGCCGTTTTTAAACATGATTCACCTCAGTGGTAATCCACAATTTCAACGTTTTGCGGACCGTCAGGTCCCCAAATGAAACAGATCCGGAATTGACCATTGATTCGGATGCTGTGCTGCCCCTCTCTGTCACCGTACAGTGCTTCCAGCCTGTTCCCAGGTGACGAGCGCAAGTCGGCAAGATCAATGGCCGCATCGAGCATGCTGAGCTTTCGTTCAATCACCGACACGATGGCAGACCAGCGCCGGGTTCGACCGGTTTCAAAAAGGGTTTTGGTATCCGCGCATTTGAAGCTTCTGATCATCGCTTAATGCTTAACGTTATTCGTTAACGCCGAACTTTACACGGGTTCCCAGGATATTCAACGGGTCATTGAGCACGCTCAGGGATGTAGCGACAAACGGTCAGCACCGAAGCAAAAAAGCCGCTCCAAATACCGGAGCGGCCTTCGAGGTGAAACCTGTAAACCTCACGCGTCAGCTTTTTTCGGGCTCGAACCGAACGAAGCGAAACGCTTGTTGAACCCGGCAATCCGACCTTCGGCCTGGGTCTTGCGCTGTTGGCCGGTGTAGATCGGGTGCGAAGCGCTGGACACGTCCAGCGGGATGTACGGGTAAGTGTTGCCGTCGCTGTGTTTATGGGTGCGGTCGCTGTCGGCGGTGGAGCCGATCAGGAAGAACACGTCGGCGGCAGTGTCGTGGAACAGCACGGTGCGGTAGTCAGGATGGATACCAGCTTTCATAAGGCCTCCGGGGCGTCTGGGTGCATTCGATTTGTTATACAGTAACACAAATCATGCGCCCAAACGAGAACCGATTGCAATAAGAATAGGCCCGTCGCTTCTATGCGACTTCCTGAAAGTCCATTTCCGGTGGTTGTCGTGAGAACCCGCGAGTCAGCACGCCCAGGTAAATCAGGCCGATCGCCAACCACACCAGGCCCAAGTAGATCGCCAAGTGATCGAGGCTGACCATCAGCCACAGGTCCGCCAGCAGGCCGATGAACGGGAACACCAGGAACAGGATCAACTCACGCAGGCCGCGCTGCTTGGCGCCGATCCAGTAATGGAAGATCACCGACAGGTTGACCAGGCTGAACGCCAGGAATGCACCGAAGTTGATGAACGAGGTGGAGGTGGTCACGTCCAGCTTCAACGCCAACAGCGCCACCACCGCACACAACAGGATGCTGTTGACCGGCGTACCGAAGCGCGCATGCAAGGCGCCGAAGAACGACTTGGGCAACACACCGTCACGGCCCATGGCGAACAACAGGCGCGAACCGCTGGCCTGGGCCGACAGCCCCGAGGCGAACTGGCCGACAATCAGGCCGATCAGGAAGATCGACACGAACAGGTCGCCACCGATATTGCGCGCGATTTCATACGCCGCCGAATCCACATTGGCGAACTCGAATGACGGATGGGCAATCTGCACAAAGTAGGACACCGCCACGAAGATCAGGCCGCCAATCAGAGTGATCAACATGATCGCCCGTGGGATGGTGCGACGTGGGTCGCGGGTTTCTTCGGTCAGCGTACTGACCGCGTCAAAGCCCAGGAACGAGTAGCAGGCGATGGCCGCGCCGCTCATGATCAACGGCATGTGCATCTGGCCGTTGAAGAATGGAGCGATGGTCCACAGTGGCTTGCTTGCATCACCGCCGATGTAGTGAATGCACAGCGCCACAAACGCAATCAACACCAGAAATTGCACCAGCATCAGCAACGCATTGATGCCGTTGGCCAGCTTGAGGCCGACGATGTTGATGGCGCTGGTGATGCCGATAAAGGCCAGCACCCAGATCCACTGCGGCACCGCCGGGAACGCCGAATTGAGGTACGCCGCACCAATAAGCCAGATGGCCATGGGCAAAAACAGATAGTCGAGCAACACCGCCCAACCGGCGATAAAGCCCAGCTTGGGGCTGATGGCCTTGCGCACGTAGCTGTAGGCGGAACCGGCCACCGGAAACGCCGAGGCCATTCGCCCGTAGCTCATGGCGGTGAAAAACATCGCCACCAGGGCGGCCAGGTAAGCGGCGGGGACCATGCCCGCAGTGGATTGCGCCAGGATGCCGAAGGTGCCGAGCACAATGATCGGCGTCATATAGGCGATGCCAAACAGCACCACCGACCCTAATGACAGGGTGCGTTGCAAACGAGCCATGGGTGATTCTCCGCGCAATTATTAGATTTATGGCAGAACTGAAGTCGGTGAAGCGGAATCTGTTTTTAGAGTTATCACTTGTGGCGAGGGAGCTTGCTCCCTTGCCTCAGGGCCAGTCTTAAGATTGTGGAATCAACAGCTCGCGCGTCCCATCGCTGTGCTCAATCACCTCACCCGGCAATTTCATGCGCTGGTCATCCAGGTAGCGGTAGTCCTTGCGCGCCGCTGCCAGTCGGTCGAGATCCAGCTCAACCGCGAATTGCCCCTCCTCACGCTTCGCTTCAAACAGCAGCGTGCCAAACGGGTCCACCAACGCACTGCCGCCGGCGAACACCAGGTCGCCATCGCCCGCTTCAACCCGGTTGACCATCAGCGCGAACGCCTGGTTTTCCTGGGCTCGGGCCATGATCGCGGTGCGGTGGGTTGGACCGTAGGGGTCCATGTTGCCGTTGGTGACAATCAGCAATTCGGCGCCCAATTGCGCCAGGGCGCGGGCAGTTTCGGGGAACTCGATGTCGTAGCAGATCAACAGGCCGACGCGCAGACCGTTCCAAATGCAGGTGGGATAACGGTCGCCCGGGTTGAACACGCCTCGCTCCAAAGGCCACAAGTGGGTCTTGCGGTACTTCAGGGCAATGCCTTCGGGAGTGATCAACAAGGTGGCGTTATAGAATTGGCCGCCATCATTTTCGGCGATACCGATGACCACAGCGACGTCGCGTGCACGAGCGGCCTGGATAATGGCCTGCACGGTGGGGCCATCCAGCGGTTCGGCGATGGCCGCGACGGTCTCGGATGTCGGGAACCCCGTCAGATGGGTTTCCGGGAATACGATCAGTTGCGTATCGTCGGCGCAGGCAGCAATTGCCGCCAAGGCGCGCTCAAGGTTGTAAGCTGTATCGTTATCACGACCGGCCAACTGGGCAAATTCGACCTTCATGGGTATTCCTTGTTCTTTAGCTGTGCCGCAGTATGCGCAGCCTCAACCCACCAGGGAATCACGCGGCGGGGGTAACCCGATAGGGGTAGATCAATGACCATGTCGCTGCAAGACATCGCCTGGCACCGTGCGGTGGGGCAAATGATAGACGCGCTGGACCAGCCCAACTTCTGGACCCAGCTTGTCCGGTTGCTGGACCAATACGTGCCGTCCGACAGTTGGGTGGCACTGTTGTTCAGCAGCGAACACCGCCCGCTGGTGTTCGCCGAATGCCCAGGGGCCGACGGCACGCCGGACCAGCTGTTCCAGGACTACCTCAACGGCCTGTACCTGCTAGACCCCTTCTACATCGCTAGCCGCGAACACGCGCGCACCGGGCTTTTGCGCCTGGCCGAAGTCGCGCCGGAGCACTTCGAACTCACTGAGTACTACCAGCGCTACTTCCGCCTGAACGTGGTCGCCGATGAAATCCAATTTAATTGCCACCTGCCGGATGGGCGTACCCTGTGCCTGTCGCTGGGCTCGAAGCAACGCTTTGACCCGCAGCAGATCGCTCTGCTGTCGCTGATTCAACCCTGGGTGCTGAGCTTGCTGCGCCAGCGTCTGCCGTATGAAGTCGACCAAGTCAGAGCCCCCGAGCCACCGATAGGTGATGACTGGGGGGCGCAGTTGACTGCTCGAGAGTTGGACGTAGGCCGCCTGATGCTCAGTGGCTACTCCAGCAAGGAAATCGCTCGTAAGCTGGAGATCTCTGTTGAAACCGTGAAGGTCCATAAGAAACACATCTACAGCAAGCTAGGGATCAAATCCCAGTCAGAGCTGTTCTCGATTTTCCTGCAAGCGCAAAGCACATAGGTGGCCAATGCTGAATCGATGGTTCGGTCAGGTAACCGGATACAGGAAATCCTTGACCTGCTGCGGTGTAGCCTCGTTCTTTACCACCGCGTCCTTGTAGCCTCTGGCTATGGCAATAAAGTTGCCGTTACGAGCACCTTCCAGGGCTTTGTCGAACCCATCTGCCCTTGTCTTTTGAAAGCCACCCCATGCTCCCTCAAGCACACCTTGTAGCGTCCCTTCGCCGTTACCAGCCCCCAGCAGGATGTTGCTCAACCCCGGAAAAAACCACGTGTGGTTACCCGCCTCCCCGAGACCCCACTGGAAATTGCCCTTGTTCGTGCCATCGCTGCGCACATGGGAATCGCTGGTAGAATCCAATCGATGGTCATCGCGCAAAGCCGGATAACCTTGCTCGGTAAAGTCCTTCCACATGCCGGCTGGAGTGCCATGCCGGGCATCGCCGCTTCTGGTAATACCTTCAAGGTCGCCGTTATTGTGCGCTTTACCACGGTGCTCGCCTGATGACGATAACGAAGTATCGATGTAGTTGAGCACCCTGGCTGCATTGAACGCTGCATCAGCCCGGGCATCCGGATCTTTGTTGTTGCTCGTCCAATCACCCAACCTATGGTAAGCCTGCAGGCGGTTAATATCTTTCTGATGCCCAAGATTCTTGAGGATCGGGTTGTCATTGATAATCTGGTCGGCGCTGCGAGTATCACCCGGAGGGCGCCCCGAGGACATATACGGTGTGCGACTTACATCTTGCTCGGGCTTTTCAAGACCCTCCATTAATTTATGATCCTGGGCTAGTTGCGCCCGCTCTGAAGAGGACAAGAGGTTTTTGTTCCAAGGAGTGGTGTCTTCTATTTCAACAGACACACTGGCAGTAGGCCCGTCAGAATTCCGTACAGAAGTACTTGGGGAGTTCGAGATTGAGGTAGTCATTCGCAATTCACTCATAAAATGAAGATTGCGTCCCTGCGCCCTACAGCAGCCCTGTCATTCAGGTCTCTCCATAATTGGCGTTTTTTACAAAACAAGTTCCCTCCTAGGACCCTCAACAGCAATAAAGCGCAGGCGCGGTTGATCCTTGTCCGCCGTTTGACTACAGGCGCAGAATGGCGGATCGACCTTCAGAGTTGAACCTAAGGAAAACCGTATGAGCCTTTCGTTACTAAGCCGTTACGCCTTCTTTGCCGTGTGCGTCATTTTCACCCTCGCCAGCCTCCCCTTCATCGAACACGAATGGCTGTGGCCGATCACCCTGGTCACAGGCGTGTTGAGCCTGATCGGTATTTTCGACCTGCTGCAAAGCCCGCACGCCGTGCGCCGCAACTACCCGATCCTGGGCAATATCCGTTACCTGGTGGAAGCCATCCGCCCGGAAATCCGCCAGTACCTGCTGGAGTCCGACAGCGACGCCCTGCCCTTCTCACGGGCCCAGCGTTCACTGGTGTATTCGCGCGCCAAGAATGAAACCGCCGACAAACCCTTCGGCACCCTGATCGACGTGTACCAGTCGGGCTTCGAATTCATCGGCCACTCCATGCGCCCGGCGCCGTTGAGCGACCCCAGCGCATTTCGCGTGATGGTCGGCGGCCCGCAGTGCACCCAGCCGTACTCGGCGTCGGTGTTCAATATCTCGGCGATGAGCTTTGGCTCGCTGAGCGCCAACGCGATCCGCGCGCTCAACCAGGGCGCCAAGCTGGGCAACTTCGCCCACGACACCGGCGAAGGCAGCATCAGCCCCTACCACCGTGAAAACGGCGGCGACCTGACGTGGGAGCTGGGCAGTGGCTACTTCGGCTGCCGCACCAGCGACGGCCGCTTCGACCCGGAACGCTTCGCCGTGCAGGCGCAGAACCCTCAAGTGCGCATGATCGAAATCAAGATGAGCCAGGGTGCCAAACCCGGCCATGGCGGGATCCTGCCAAAACACAAAGTCACCCAGGAAATCGCCGATACACGCGGCATTATGATGGGCGAAGATTGCATCTCGCCGTCACGCCACAGCGCGTTTTCTACGCCGCTGGAACTGATGCAGTTCATCGCGCAACTGCGTGAGCTGTCCGGCGGCAAACCGGTGGGCTTCAAGTTTTGCCTGGGTCACCCATGGGAGTTCATGGGCATCGCCAAGGCCATGCTCGAAACCGGCATCCTCCCGGACTTTATCGTGGTGGACGGCAAGGAAGGCGGCACCGGCGCTGCGCCCGTGGAGTTTACCGACCATATCGGCGTGCCACTGCGCGAAGGCCTGCTGTTTGTGCACAACACCCTGGTGGGCCTGAACCTGCGCGACAAGATCAAGCTCGGCGCCAGCGGCAAGATCGTCAGCGCATTCGATATCGCCAGCGTGCTGGCCATCGGCGCCGACTGGGCCAACTCGGCGCGGGGCTTTATGTTTGCCATCGGGTGCATTCAGTCCCAGAGTTGCCATACCAACAAATGCCCGACCGGCGTGGCCACCCAGGATCCACTGCGTCAACGCGCCCTGGTGGTGCCGGACAAAGCCCAGCGCGTGTTCAACTTCCACCGCAACACCCTCAAGGCCCTGGCGGAAATGCTCGCGGCAGCGGGGCTGGATCATCCGTCGCAGTTGTCGGCCAAGCACCTGGTACGGCGCATGTCGGCGACCGAGATCAAGCTGTTCTCGCAGTTGCATGTGTTCCTCAAGCCGGGTGAGTTGCTGACCGGCGAGGTGAATGGCGAGTTCTACTCGCGTATGTGGCAGATGGCACGGGCGGATAGTTTTGAACCCCATGAAGTGGCTGCCGCCTAGGATCTGTACAAAAAGTAATGTCGTAAACACCGCATGGTGCAGGCCAGCGAGACCATCGCCGCATAACTTTTCACAAGCTTGTCGAAGCGCGTAACGATGCGGCGGTTCTCCTTCAGCCAGCCGAACATACGCTTGATGATATTGCGCTGGCGGTACTTGGGACGATCGAACAGTCTCGGCAACCCCGTTTTGGGTTTGCGCTTCATGCTGCGCAAAGGAATCACTGGCTGCATCCGATACCGGTCGCAGTAACGACGCAAAGCTTCGGCGTCATAGCCTTTATCTGCCAACAACCACCGACAGCGTTTATGGGGACGACCGCGCAAACTTGGGATATGTGCCTCATCCAGCAACGGCTGGGCATAAGCGATGTCGCTGGCTTGCCCGCCCGACAACAGAAACTTCAGAGGCACACCGTTCGCGTCACACAGCATGTGGATCCTGGTCGTCAGGCCGCCCCGGCTGCGCCCGAGCGCGTGATCTTGCGGTTCTTCAGGCCCCCTTTTCTCCCGGCACCAGAGGAGGCCCGAGTTGCACGTACTGCAGTGGAATCGTTCATCCAGGCTTCCAGATCAATCAACCCTTGCTCGTTGAGCTTGATATGAAGCCGCTTGAACATCTGGTCAAACGTTCCGCGATTGCGCCAGTCACGAAAACGTTGATAGACCGTTGACCAAGGGCCGAAGCGCTCAGGCATGTCGCGCCAGGCGGCGCCGGAGCAGAGCACCCAAAGTACACCGTTGAGCATCAGACGATCATCTGTTCGCGGTCGCCCGCTACGGCGCGGTTCATTGAAAATGCCCACAACCAAATCCCAGGCTGCGTCGGGGAGTTCGTACCGTTTCGCCATCGTGGGCTCCTGCCTTTGATGGACGTGGACTTTACTGAATCTCGGCGTCGGTGGAATTCAAATTGGTTTCGGCTGATTTCGTACAGAGCCTAGCTAAGTACCCTTTTAGCTATAACAAAAATGCTTCGCATCTTTCGATACGGAGCATTTTTTTTGAGCACCGCGCAGATTTCTAGATTTTCACAAAGTCTTGGAAGGCGGTTTTAGGCGAAAGTTTGAATGAGTTGAATTTTTTCCTATTGTCAACCAATCCAGCAGCCTCCGTCGCCACATTTTCCGCAACCACAGCCAAGACGGTGATACTTGCGTCCTGGGACCCCCCCGTTAGTTTCTTTTGGGCTTCCAGCCCCAGGTGGTATAGGTATATTTGGTTGATTGCCTCCTGTGCCTATCCCTACAAGACCATCCACCACCTTCGCACCCAGGCTAACCTTGTTTGCATCTGTAATATCTTTTCGAGAAATAGCTTTTAGTTGATTGTCCGCAGGATCTTTGAAAGAGATTGTATCCTTCGTGACGCTTTGAACAATTCCGCTGAATGTCTGGTTTGACGTTTGCACATTGTACAGTTTGCCTACTTCAAAATCGTATGATGACGTGCCCATATGATGTACTCCCTTACACAGTTAAGATAGTTCAGGAAAGAGAAAAATTATTCAGCTGCATTTTCCGTTTGCTTGTTACGTAAGAAATGGTAGGCAACAGCAACTGTTTTGATACCTGTAAAATATGACAGTTTTTTATGTTGTTTCGCTATGATTCAATAAAATTTAAGAAGGAAGTGGTCGGATCTGAACGAAATCCCTTGAAATCTCACAGTGGGTATTGGGAGCTGAAATTCGGTAGAGTTCGCAGCCATAGAAGGAAAGGAATCCATGGATGGCAAAGCGGTATGAACCTCTCCGATTTGGCTTGGGATTTGGTCGCTGATTTCTTTATGGGAAGTTGTCGAAACGGTCGGCCTCGCGCAGATGATCCCCTGATGCTCAGCGACTTCACATCAGGTTGAACGAGCAAGGGTTAATCGATCTGGAAACCTGGATTAGGCTTATACCCCCAGCCGAGTGTGCGTTGTCGTCACCTCAAACGCTGACGTTGGTTTTTGGCCGACAAGGGATATGACGCAGAAGTTCTGCGTCGTTATCGCGACCGCTACCGAATGCAACCGGTCATCCCGCTGTGCAGCCGCAAACCCAGGCTGGGTTTACCGAGAATGTTTGACCACCCCAAGTACCGGCAGCGCAACATCATTGAGCATATGTTTGGCCGGCTGAAGGAGAACCGCCGCATTGTTACGCGCTTCGACAAGCTCGCGAAAAGTCATATGGCGATGATCTCACTGGCTTGTGCCATGCGGTGTTTGCGACATTTTCGTACAGAGCCTAGGGCACCACCCGGGTATGGGCTGCTACGTCCTGTAATTTTTCTCGAAGGTAGAATTTTTTAGTAAAAAAATGGGTCAGCTTTTTCTACAACGTTGGAATGTCCATAAAATATAGGGTCACCCCTATTGTCCTTTGTCTGAGTAACCTACATTCAAGTTAATTAATTGAAACCATTCGGAAAAAGTCTTTCCGTTATCACCACTCGTGCGTAGTGCAAAGCTATGTTGCCCACCCGGCAGCCCAGAGGCAGTCAAAACAAAGTCACCATTTCTGGTAAAGGCTCTTGCGTATTCCCCTCCCGCCCCCGCCTCATGCAGGTATATAGTTTTTGCGCTTCGGTGCTTCCTGAGAAGGTGAACACTCCGTCAGCAAAACTGCCTGTATAGCTCATGGTTTTTCTCTCTCTGCGGTGTTTTCACGATTGCGGGCAGCCAAACTATTTGGCTGCCCTGCTCTGCTTACTAGACTAGTGTTTCATCGATGTGAAAAGGGAAAGGAGAGCAGATCTATTTGTCTCTGCCAATCCACTTTTCTTGTTTTCGTAGTTCAGGGTAGGAGGTGATTTTTACAAAGGCACCTGTAAAATATGACAGTTTTTTATATCGTTTCGCGATAGATGCTGCGGAAAAGGAAAGTTGAAAACCCGGAAAAGGGGGCGATTTATTAATCGTCCCCTTTCGCTTAAAAGCTAGGCTCTGTGCGAAATCAGCCGAAACCAATTTGAATTCCACGACCGTTGAGATTCAGTAAAGTCCGCGACGAGCCCACGATGGCCAAAAGGTATGAACTCCCCGACGCAGCCTGGGATTTGGTTGCAGATATCTTTTATGATCCGCGCCGTAGCGGGCGCTCACGAACAGATGATCGCTTGATGCTCAACGGCATTCTTTGGGTACTCTGGTGCTACCTGGCGTGACATGCCAGAGCGCTTCGGCCCCTGGTCAACGGTGTATCAGCGCTTTCGTGATTGGCGCAATCGCGGATCGTTTGACCAAATGCTCAAGCGGCTTCACATCAAGCTCAACGAGCAAGGGTTAATTGATCTGGAGACCTGGATGATTGACTCCACCGCAGTACGAGCAACCCGGGCCTCTTCTGGTGGTGGAAAAAAAGGGGGCCTGAAGAACCGCAAGACCACGCACTCGGGCGCAGCCGGGGCGGCCTGACCACCAAGATTCACATACTGTGCGCTGCCAATGGCGTCCCGCTGAAGTTTCTATTATCGGGCGGACAGGCCAGCGATATCGCTTACACGCAGCCCTTGCTGGATGAGGCGTACATACCCAGCTTGCGCGGTCGCCCGCGCAAGCGCTGCCGATGGTTGCTGGCGGATAAAGGCTATGACGCCGAAGCGTTGCGTCGGTACTGCGAGCGGTATCGGATGCAGCCGGTGATTCCTCTGCGCAGCATGAAACGTAAACCTAAGCTGGGATTGCCGCGAGTATTTGACCGTCCCAAGTACCGGCAGCACAATATCATCGAGCGTATGTTTGGCTGGCTGAAGGAGAACCGCCGCATCGTGACGCGCTTCGACAAACTCGCGAAAAGTTACGCGGCGATGGTTTCGCTGGCCTGTGCTATGCGGTGTTTACGACATTACTTTTCGTACAGAACCTAAGGACCGCTGTCGTGTTGAAAGTGATAGCCGAAGATTTTATCAAGCCCGAGGACTTGGAAACCGTGCGCCCGTGGTACGCCGAACTGGTTGAAAAAACCCGCCAGGAACCGCTGTGCATCGCCTACGATCTGTTCATTGATCAAAAAGACCCAGGGCACTTTATCTTTGTCGAGCAATGGCCCGACCACGCGGCGCTTGATACACATTGTCAAACCGAGCACTTCATTCGGCTGGTACCCAAGATCAATGCCTATCAAGCCAAGCCATGCAGAGTACTGCTGATGGATGCGTTCTAAACAAACCCTACCTGCTGAACCGGACCACCGACGGCATCGTTGAAACAAGGAGATTCACATGCCGTTACTGGACTTCGCCGCCATCGCCGAGCAACTGCCCGACACTTGGAAATCAACGCGCCTGGGTCAGGTTGGCCCGGCGCGGGTCAAGGTGCTGCGCATGGATGCGCAGGCGTATGAGGAGGAAACCCATGATTACAACGAAGGGTTGTTGGTGATCGATGGGTGTCTGTACTTGTCATTGGGCGGCGAACCGATCAAGGTCGGCGCCGGCCAGATGTACCTGATGGAAGCCGGCACCGCCCATGCCGTGCTTGCAGGCAGCCATGGCACGTTGGTTATCCTGGATGTCTAGAGACATTCAGTAATACCCAAGCTTTGCAATTGATTACAAATACCGCCAACCTGCGCCCGCCCGACGTGCGGCGTACGACAACACCCGCGTTCGCCTGTCATTAATAAACCCTTCGTACAAGAGCCCGCTGCCATGCTGAACGGACGCGACCCACGCATCGATTTTTTTCGGGGCCTGGCGTTGATCTTCATTTTCTGGGATCACGTCCCCCACAACCCCCTCGGCCAGATCACCCTGCGCAACATCGGATTCAGCGATGCGGCGGAGGTGTTTGTGTTCCTCGCCGGTTACGCCGCCGTACTGGCCTACGGCAAGATCCTGCAGCGCGACGGCTACTGGATTGCCTCACTGAAAATCCTGCGTCGTACCTGGGTGTTGTACGTGGTGCATATCTTCTTGCTGGCGATGCTGATGGGCATCGTGTTCTTCGCCAACAGCCATGTCGAAACCCGCGACCTTGTCGAGGAGATGGGACTGACGCACTTCGTTACCCATCCGCAACAGGCCCTGACAGATGAGTTGCTGCTGCGCTTCAAGCCCAACCTGATGGACCCGTTGCCGCTGTACATTGTGCTGTTGGGCGGTTTGCCGCTGGTGTTGCCACTGATGCTGCGCAAGACCTGGATGGTAGTGGTCGGGTCAGCAACGATTTACCTGTTGGCCCCCTGGATGGGCTGGAACTTAAGGGCCATTGCCGATGGGGTGTGGTACTTCAACCCGGTCACCTGGCAATTTTTGTTTGTGCTGGGCGGCGCGGCGGCTATCCATGCGGGGAAGACACGTCCTGTGGACACCCGCCCGCTCCTGCACCGCCCCCTGTTCGTGGCGGCGGCCCTGTATGTGATGGTCGCGGGGATCCTGACGCTATCGTGGCGCTGGCCCGAGGTGCATGACGCTTGGATGCCCGCGCAGCTCAGCGACTTGCTCTACCCCATCAGCAAGACTGACCTGTCACCCGTGCGCCTGCTGCATTTCCTCGCGTTGGCCTATGTGACGGCGAAGTTGCTGCCGAGCCGTGCGTGGACCGAAAACGGGTTGGCGCAGCACACCTGTCGCATGGGCCGTTACTCGCTGGAAGTGTTTTGCCTTGGCGTGGTGCTCGCGCCACTCGCGGACATGATCAATGCCTTGGCAGGCGATGCATTCGCCATGCAAATACTGACGGCAGTTGCTGGCGCGGCATTGATGGTGATGCTGGCTGTGTGGCTGGAATTCAACAAACGACTGGATCAGTCGCTCAAATTGGCGGCACAGCCGCAGTAGGCTGTATGGCCCGTTGCGCGCAACGGGCCATTCCCAGTATCAGGCCGAACGCGCCGAAGGCGAGGCCAGGTTGGTGGGCTGCAGCTTGAACACGTAGAACAACACCGTCAGCAGCACCAGGAATGCCGGCCCCACATACAGCGCCACTCGGGTATCCGGGAAGTACGCCATCAGACCAACTACCAGCACCAGGAATGCCAGCGCCAGGTAGGAGCTGACCGGGAACAACCACATGCGGTACTTGAGCCCTGCCCGTTCTGCCGGGCTCAGGCCCTTACGGAACTTGAGCTGGGCCAGCAGGATCATCAGCCAAGTCCAGATTGCGCCGAAGGTGGCGATCGACGTCACCCAGACGAAGACTTTCTCCGGGACCAAGTAGTTGAGCAACACACCCAGCAGCAACGCGAAGATCGACAGCAGCAGAGCCTTGCGCGGCACGCCGTTGCTGGAGGTCTTGGCGAACGTGGCCGGTGCCTGACCGTTCTGCGCCAGACTGTAGAGCATACGCCCGGTGCTGAAGATACCGCCGTTGCAGGACGACAGCGCCGCCGTGATCACCACAAAGTTGATGATACCGGCAGCGGTCTTGATGCCCAGGCGCTCGAAGGTCATCACAAACGGGCTGCCCTGGGTGCCGATTTCATTCCACGGATAGATCGACAGGATCACGAACAACGCGCCCACGTAGAACAGCAGAATGCGCCAGAACACCGAGCCGATGGCACTCGGAATGGTCTTCTGCGGGTTCTTCGCTTCACCGGCCGTGAGGCCGATCATCTCCACGCCCAGGTAGGCGAACATCACCATTTGCAGGGACATCAACACGCCTTGCACACCATTGGGCATAAAGCCGCCATGGGCCCACAGGTTGGAAATACCCAACGCCACGCCGTCATTGCCAAAGCCGAACGCAATAATGCCGACGCCGCCGATCACCATCGCAATGATGGTGACGATCTTGATCAGCGCAAACCAGAACTCGAACTCACCGAAGGCCTTGACCGCGATCAGGTTGATGCTGCCCATGCTGATCAAAGCCGCCAGGGCCCATATCCAGCGCGGCGTGTCGGGGAACCACACGCCCATGTACACGGCCACGGCGGTGATTTCCGCGACGCAGGTCACCAGCCACAGGAACCAATAGTTCCAGCCGGTCAGAAAGCCCGCCAACGGGCCGAGATAGTCTTGGGCGTAACGGCTGAACGAACCGGCGACGGGGTTGTGTACCGCCATTTCGCCGAGGGCGCGCATGATCACCAGGATCGCCAGACCGCCAATGATGTAGGACAGCATGATCGCCGGGCCGGCCATTTCAATGGCCTTGGCCGAGCCCAGGAACAGGCCGACACCGATGCAGGCGCCGAGGGCCATCAGGCGAATATGCCGTTCACCCAGTTCACGTTTCAGCGGGCCGCCCTGAGCGGTCTCGCCATGGGGCAGGTGGTTGCCAACTGGCATAAGGGTACAACCTCGTCTTGTTATTGGATTGAGCCACTGGGTGCCGGAGGTCATGACGGATCGGCCATGACGCCTTCACACCGGACTCGCCTCATGGGCCAGCCCGTCTGGCGGGGCCAGATCAGCGGGGGTGCAGTATAAAAAGCTCAACCCAGGGATTTTCACTCAATAAACGGCAAGATTCAGCGAGAAGTCTCGGTAAAAGCCGCTTTTGCGGAGGCGCTTTACCTAGACAGCATAGGAATCGTCGCCAATAAACGGCGCCGAGTATTGCACAGCGAGGGTGCAGCGTCATTGCACCGGCCGCCACGACTCACCACCACCCTTGCCACGATGTTGCGTCGCAGAACAGGCGCCTTGCCATGCCCGCTGGTTTCGAGCTGTCGTACATCAGCGCCAGCAAGCCATCCGCCAAATTGCCGCACAACTAAAAACCACCTTACTGACGGGCTGCGTTCACGTGGCGGTAAACAGTGTTCCTCCAGACAACACGCTGACTGGAGACCCGTTCCCCCATAAATGGAGTTCAACAGGCAACCGACCCTGACCAACATCCTGAATGGACTGATCCTCCACCCTCAGGACAGCACTGAAGGTGGTGACGACACAGGCCAACGACGTGCGCTGGCGCAGCTTGCTCAACCAAAGCTTCAAACAGCAGATCCGCTAGGCGCAAGACAAATTCCTTGATCACGCCCAGCAGCGTCTAAGCTTTCACATACGTCCGATCAATCTGCGTGAATGGATCAATCGACTATGGGTGCTTTATGGCAAACCGATTCGAACAGGGCTGCGGTAGCAACCGACAGCCCGGATCAACCGCCATTGCCACAAAGCTCCCGCCCGCGAACGCTGTGGTGGCGGCTGGTGTGGCTGGTTCTGGTAATCGCGCTGGCGGCCCTGGGTTGGGCCGCCAGCAAGGAAATGCGCACCTCGCGCCTGCAGGCCGAACACCTCAGCCAGTTTGCCGCGTCACTGACCTATCAGGTCAAACCCGGCGCCAGCGATGCCATGGTTTACCCAGGCGAAGGCCCATTCGACCAGCGCCTGGGCTACAGCGCCCTGAATGAATTCCTGCCACGCCTGCTCAAGCGCAATTACCTCATCCAAGCACAGGTAAGTTTCTCGTCCGCACTGATGGATTACACCCGGCACGGGCTGTTCGTGCCCTACGCGGAGAAAGTCCAGGCCGGCCTGACCATTACCGATTGCCGTGCCATGCCGCTCTACAGCTTCACCTACCCGCAACAGCTTTACGCCAACTTTGCCGCAATCCCGCCGTTGGTGGTGCAAAGTCTGCTGTTTATCGAAGACCGTGAATTGCTCGACCTCAAACAACCGTTGGCCAACCCGGCAGTGGACTGGCCGCGCTTTGCCAAGGCGGCCTGGTCGCAGGTGGCGAAGCTCCTGCATTTGCCTGGGCAAACGGCTGGCGGCAGTACCCTGGCCACGCAGCTGGAAAAATATCGCCACTCGCCTGACGGCCTGACCCTTTCGGGTGGAGAGAAAATCCGCCAGATGCTCTCCGCCAGCGTCAGGGCCTATCAGGCCGGGCCGAACACGCTCGACAGCCGCCAGAATATCGTACGCGACTACCTCAACAGCGTGCCGCTGTCGGCGGTGCCGGGCCACGGCGAAGTGCACGGCATGGCCGAAGGGTTGCGGGTGTGGTACGGCGCCGACTTCAACCAGGTCAACCAGGCCTTGAGTGATACAGCTCAAGACCCGGCGAGTTTGGCCAAACGCGGCCTGGCCCTGCGCCAGGTGCTCTCGCTGATGATCGCCCAGCGCCGCCCATCCCATTACCTGAACAAAGGCCGTGACGAACTCGCACAGTTGACCGACAGCCATCTGCGCTTGCTCGCGCAAAACGCCGTGATCCCGGCCAACCTGTTGGCGGCAGCCCTCGCCAGCCACGTCACCTACCGCGACTGGCAACAGCAACCGACGATCCAACCGGTGGAGACCAACAAGGCGATCAACGTTGCCCGCAGCCGTCTCGCCAGCCTACTGAACCGCCCGCTGTATGACCTCGATCGCCTCGACCTGTCCGCCACCAGCACCTTGCAGGGCGAGTTGCAACAACAGGCCACCGACTACCTCAAGCGCCTGGCCGACCCGGCGTTCGCCGCGCAAATGGGCCTGCTTGGCCCGCGCCTGCTGACACCGCAAAGCACACCCCAGGTGCGCTACAGCTTCACCCTGTTCGAGCTGACGCCCGATGGCGCGCGCGTGCGGGTGCAAACCGACAACACCGACCAGCCCTTCGACATCAACGACGGCAGCAAGCTGGAGCTGGGCTCCACCGCCAAGCTGCGGGTGCTGACCACCTACCTGCAAATCATCACCGAGTTGCATGATCGCTACAGCGCAAAAACACCGACTGAGCTGAAAAAAGTCGACGTACCCGACCAGGACCTCCTCTCACGCTGGGCCTTGGACTACCTGGCCCAGAATCCCGACCGCGACCTGTCGAAGATGCTCGACGCGGCCCTCAACCGCACCTATTCGGCCAGCCCTGGCGAGGCATTTTTCACCGGTGGAGGGCTGCATCGTTTCCATAACTTTCGCAACGAAGACAACAGCCGCAACCCGACCCTGCGTGATGCCTTGCGCGAGTCGATCAACCTGCCGTTCATTCGTCTGATGCGCGATTTGGTGCGCTACACCACGTATTCGGGCGAAGACAACAGCGCACAACTGCTCAAGGACGACAATGACCCGCGCCGCCAGGAATACCTGGCCAAATTCGCCGACCACGAAGGCACCGCGTTCCTGCTCAAGTTCTGGAAAAAATACCGCAACAAAGACACCCAGGCGCGCCTCGATACGTTCATGGACAGCCTTCACCCCACCGCAATTCGCCTGGCCGCCGTGCACCGCTACCTGCTGCCCCAGGCCAGTCAGGAGAGCTTCAACACCTTTGTGCGTGCGCACCTGAAGAACGTCAAAACCATTGAAAAACTCACTGACGAGCGCCTTGAGAGGCTGTATCAAGGCTATGGCCCTGGCGCCTATGACCTGCCCGACCAAGGCTACATCGCCAAGGTGCATCCCCTGGACCTGTGGCTGCTGGGCTACCTGCTCAATCATCCCGAGGCCACCTTCACCGATGTCGTCAAGGCCAGCGAATTCGAACGCCAGGAGGTCTATAGCTGGCTGTTCAAGAGCCGCCATCAAAGCGCCCGTGACAGCCGTATCCGCACCATGCTGGAGATCGAAGCGTTCCTGGATATCCACCAGCGCTGGCAGGCCGTGGGCTACCCGTTCGACCACCTGGTGCCATCGCTGGCCACGGCCATCGGCAGCTCCGGCGACCGCCCTGCCGCACTGGCGGAACTGATGGGGATCATCCTCAATGACGGCGTGCGCCTGCCGGTGCTGCGTATCGACAGCCTGCAATTCGCCAGCGGCACGCCCTATGAAACCCATGTAGTCAATGACCCGAACCGTGGCAAACGCGTGCTACCGAGCGAAGTCGCCACGGCCTTGCGCGGCGCGCTGTCCCAAGTGGTGGACGCCGGCACAGCCAAACGCGTGGCCGGCAGCTTCAAACTGGCGGACGGCACACCGCTGGCGATGGGTGGCAAGACCGGCACCGGCGATAACCGCATCCAAGCCATGAGTACCGGCGGGCACATTCTCAATTCCAAATCCATCAACCGCACGGCAACCTTTGTGTTCTACATCGGCGAACACCACTTCGGCACGCTGACCGCCTTTGTGCCAGGCACCTCCGCCCAGCACTTCACCTTCACGTCGGCGTTGCCGGTACAGGTGCTCAAAGGCATGGCTCCGATTCTCTACCCGCTACTACAACCGCGGAGTTCCGCCACGTGCCTGCGGTAAGAGGAAGGGATCACCTAGTGCTTATTTAGACCTGACGCTCGCTCGACGCCAATTAGTCTTGGCATCAGCGTGCGGCCCCTTCCCTGACACCGGCCTGCACGATTCCCCCTATCGCGACAGGAAACCCGCGCTATGCCTTCACAACCCCAACCTTCTACCGAGGACCTGCTACGCCGTGTGCCAGTGTGTATCAGCGCCATCGAGCACCTGCTGGACGCACAGCCAGACCTGTCAACGGTCATGGCCACCGAACTGCGCCAGGCATTGGCAAAACGTGTGCCTGCCAGTGCACCGAACCCGGATACGGTTTATCTCAACGAGTACGTTTACGACACTGCGTCGCAGGCAGATCACCACCTATTGGCGTACGCCGATAGCGCCGAATTTGGTCTGCCCACAGGTTCGGCTGATCGATGTCCAGCGCCAGGCCCTGGAGATACAGGCACGCCTGCGCGTGGCCGACAATACCTTGAGCCCACAAGCCAAACTGCTGATTGATCGCGCACTGCGTTACCCGACCCAGGCCCGACGTGAAGCACGCTTCAGCCATGGCAACCGCCCCGGTGTGTATCAGTTGACCGTCGACACAGGCCCCGCCGCGCATGCGCGTATGGCCGCCAGCTTCGTCCTGACCCTGGATGACGGCTCCAGCCCCGTCGCGCCCCATTGGCCCCATGGACACAAAAACCTCAGTACTCACACGGCCGGGGTTGGCGCGGTAGTGCTGTATACCCCGGACATGGGGTTTGAAGAATATGCGTCCCTGCAAGCCCTGCATGACACGCTGAAAGCCCGCATCAACGCTGGCGAAGACGCCGGCAGGTTGTGTATCAGCGGCTTGCCGCTGGCGGTTCAGCATGGCAAAACCGGGCTGTGGGGCAACGACCTGAGTACCACTTATGCGCCGATAACCGACGACTTCGTGGCTGACAGCATCCAGGCGCTGCTCGACAAACAGCAGTCCGACATCGAGACCATTCTGGGCCTGACCGAGGGCGAATCGGACAATGAAAAAAATGGCCGCCTGGAACTGGCCGAACTGGTGGATTTGGCCGGGCCGTTCATGGCGCGCAACCGACTGCTGAAGGATCACTGGCGGCCAGACTGGGAAAAGCGCTTGAGCTCGGCGGACCAGAAGGCTCTGCAAGACCAGGCCGACACCACCCAGGCCAAGCAGGATGAACTGACCAAGCAATGGCAAGCGCTTATTCCAACATTGGCCGAGTATGCAAAGCGACAGGTACTGCCAAAGATTCGCGCCTTCCTGGCCGAAAAAGGCCAGGACTATCCCGAACAGGGCATTGACCCGGACAAGACGATAGTCACCCACATCACCCGAACACGGGTCGTAGCCGATGGAGGAGGTTTTGGAACTGCGCATACCAGCGCCACGAGCAAGCGGATGAGCCTGACCAACCTGCTGTTGAAAAACACAAAACCCTGGGCAAAGAGCCTCACCTGGGTCGAAAACGACGATCTGGATGCCACACTGACCACCCCCCAGGGAAACTGGGTGCGCGATACGCGTGGGCGTCCCATCACCGTGGACAAACAACGCCTAGAGCTGTGGGTCAAGGAGCTGAATGTTGGCCACCAGTACACGCAAAACGTGCTCGAGAAATACCTCGCCCCGCAGACTACGGCAACCGAGGCCCGCGCCTTGAGACAGGCGTGGCGCGCGAGCCAGGCATCCGTTATTGACTATGCGGCCCTTTCGGCCCGGTTGAATCCTGATATCTACCTCAGGGAAACACACAGTGCCCCCAAGCAAAAGAAAGCAGCCGCTTGGATGGCGGCGGTGCAGGCCTCTCCACAACCCGCGACACGCCCACTGGTCGATGGGCGCGCAGTGATCGCCAATGCACTGATGTTCAACCCAGCCAACAACGCCCCCGAAGGCCGTGGTGGACAAACCGTGAATGGCGTTTTGATTCTCTCCACCGCTGCCGATGACATGCGCGTCCTGTATGCCGCGAATGCACCCGACGGTGTGGAACTCAGGGAAATGGCCAACGAGGCTGAACTGACCTGGCTGATGCAGGGCTCCGCCTGGTTGGATTATCTTCGTGCACGCTTACCGGCCGATACACGCTTATTCAATCCGCGCCTGGCGGCACACCAAGGCGATGTCTGGACCGGGCTGTACCGGCAGAACTATCTATACCTGCTGAACAACGCCGACGAGCAAAGCGTGACTAACGAAGAGCTGAACGCCCAGTCCACCCTCAATAAAGTGCTGTTCGGCGTTGAAGTGGTAACCACCGTACTGAGCGGGCTTCCCTGGAGCGGGCAACTGGCCTCTTCGGCCGCCAGGTTCGTCGGCCGGGCCGGGCGCACCTCGGTCCATGCCTTGCGCAGCCTGGGGCGAACCGCGGCGGGGCTTGTCGTACGTCGCGGGCCACGCGCGCTCATGCTGTTTGAACTTGCAAAGGCCACCACCACGGTCGCCGGGGTGACGCGCACGGCCAGCCTGGGTATCAAGCCACTGCCCATGCTACTGAGGCCCGCGAGAAACATACGGCGACCGAACCTGACGAAGTACCAGAAAGACTTCCAACAAGAAAGCTCCCGCCTGCTGGTGAAAAATGGCATCCCGCCCGGAGCGGAACTGGCGCAAGGCACAGGCATTTATCGAGTCCCCGGCTCGCCACCCACCTATCTGGTACGCGGCGTCGGTGAAAAGGGCAAGGAGCAGGTGTACCGCATTCAGAATTCTTTCAACGTCTATGACCGCAATGGGTTGGTCGCCCCCGTACTCACGCCCTCTGGAGGCTTGACCCCGTTCCGGTTGCGGCGCCTGCCGAACAAACGCTGGGAATTGGACACATGACAACGTGCGCCCGGTGGTGGACCAAAAAGCGACAACAAAGTAACCGTAGCACTTAGAGAATGGGACGCACACGTCAAAGCCAACGCGGCGTTGCCCAGCCCGGCCACCAATCTGGACCCAGCCACTTTTTTCAGGAGTCGCAATATCACGCACCGCTCGTGGAACAAGTTTGTAAAGCAACGCGGCGAAATTAGCGAACTTGGCAAGGCGCGGCTCAATCCTGAAGCGTTTACACACCTGACAGACGAACTGTTCATGACATGGGTAAACATGAAGCAACCGACCAAAGCAGCTGCCGCTGCATTTGCAAAATCACATAACATTCGTCCAGAGCGTTTTGCCTTGTACGTGAACGCGAAGAACGGGACGTTGAACAGATTTGGCGAAGCCCGCTTTGCAAGACTGACAAAACCCTCCGACAAGTATTTCACCCACGTCACCGACACACATTATCAAGACTGGTATCAGCTGGCCCTTCGACCCGAGTACCAGAATACAACCGCGGCCTGGAAATTTGCCGTTGATCGGGGCCTCCACCCATCTTCCTGGGTCAAATACGTGAGTAACGACGGCTCCTTCAATATGGCCATTCCTACTGTTGCGGCGCGGGTCAACCGACTGGGACTTGGAGTCCCCATAGACCTGACGCGTCCGGGCCCGTCCCAGCCTCCCGTCTGATCCACAAGGCTGTTGATTGCAGGAGCGAGCTTGCTCGCTCCACGCTGGCAAACCCGAGCTTCACCCTCAAGGATGAAGGGCTGCAAACGGCCATGCGCACCTAGCCCACCGCTTGACACGCTGCACTATCTATCTGCCACCGCCACGTGACACAACTGAACACACTCATGGATTAATCCGATTGTTCAGGACTTGATCCATGCCCGATACAGCCACGCTCGACGAACCGTTCAACGGCGTCCATTACACGTATCTCCAAGACAACCTGCCGGACTGGCTTATCCAGACCGCGCCCTTCCGGATAGCCGCCTTCCAGGCCACACCGCTGAACGACTTCCCGCCTTACCCCCATGCCGCCCCCGAGCAACACCAACAACTCAAAACCGCCATCGCTGACCACTGGCATCGGCAGAACCTTCTGGACAAACGGCTCACCGGCTTGAACGATGTGTATGCGTTTGCCGAACCCCTGCTCAAAGCGGCGCTGAGTGACTACGGCGACGTTGATGTACGCAACACTTACCTGCGCCTTTACGTGGAAGCCGCCAAGGCCTGGTGGACGATCAACGTGACCGGTGCACAAGCCAGCAAAACCGTCTCGCTGCTTGATGCGGCGCTGGGTAACTTCGCCGCCGCCGACCGTTTTCTCGATTTCGCCTTTCTTGGCCCGCAAGACGCTCGGGGGCAGCGCGACATCCTGTCGATACCGCACCGCACCACCGGCGTGCGGCTCACGGCCGAGCGTTTCAAAAGCATTTGTCGCACGCTGGATATCGGCGCGCAGTATCAACGCAAACTCACCGATGCCCTCGGGTTCAACAACCCGACGGTCGCCCGTGCATTGCGTGATGATGGGGTGGGCCGCCAAAAGGCCGCGTTAAAATCCGCCGCCCACATGGCGCTGGTCAGGGGCGACCTCAAGCAC
The DNA here is from genome assembly GCF_002269425.1 of Pseudomonas sp. NS1(2017). Classification (NCBI taxonomy): domain Bacteria; kingdom Pseudomonadati; phylum Pseudomonadota; class Gammaproteobacteria; order Pseudomonadales; family Pseudomonadaceae; genus Pseudomonas; species Pseudomonas sp. NS1(2017). Next base: position 2,632,094 of record NZ_CP022960.1, on the reverse strand, counting down.
CACGGCCATGACGCCATACTCAAGCTGGTGGACGATCGCCCAGGCGCGACACTGGATGGCGCCCCGCTTCAGGCCTACACCCTGAGCCTGATGAATGTGGCCCTGGTGGGCATCGTGTTGTTTATCAACACACCAGGTAGTCGAGTGATCGCCTACGTCGCTGAAGACCCCGACCATCCGCTCAAGGAATACCCTTCGCCGCTCGCCTTCATGGAGGAACTGACCCGTCAGTTGCGCGACAGGGCGCGCTATCAAGTGTTCTTCAGCCAGTTCGTGCCCCACCGCGAGCGCGGCGCTTTTTTTGCGGGGCTCAATGCGCGCCTGAGCCAGGTCAAATGGCATCAGAAGGCGCGCACAGACAGTGGGCCGAGCTGGAAGGACACGCCGATTAGCGACCCCAACCTGCACTTCAGCGTCCAGCACTGGCAACTCGATTATCGCCAGCGCCCCCCCACGCCCGCCACCGATACGCTGTGGCATTACCTGTTTCGCACGCAGCTGAATAAAGTCGTCAACGATGCCCGCGACATTGCCTGGTCTACCGCAGACGTCGACCGCCGCGCACGCTGGGCCTGGTGGGACAACCTGGAACAGATGCTGTCGGACATCCTCAACGCCGCCCTGCTGGTGCTGACCCCCTTCGTGCCCGGCCTGGGTGAACTGATGCTCGCCTACAGTGCTTACCAAGTGCTGGATGAAGTGTTCGAAGGCATCGTCGATTGGGCCCAGGGCCGGCGGATTGAAGCCTGGGAACACGCACTCGGGGTGGTCGAAAGCGTTGGCCAATTCGTATTGTTTGACGGCGCAACCAAGCTCGGCACGCTGACGCGCCTCAAACTCTCGCCTTTTGTCGAAGGTTTGATACCCGTGGAACGGGCCGACGGTACACGGCGTTTGTGGAACCCGGACATCACCCCCTACGCGCAAAAACACCTGAGAATTGCCGAAGGCTCTACGCCCTCGCCCTCTGGCCTTCACTCACGCGAAGGCAAAACCCTGCTGACCCTGGATGCCCACCCTCTGGAAGTGCAATACGACCCGCTCATCGAAGAGCACCGCGTGGTACACCCCGAACGCCCGCAGGCGTACCAGCCGCGCGTGCAATTGAACGGCGACGGTGTCGTGACCCATGAGGGCGAAAACCCGCGCACCTGGGAGCGTCCCGAACTCATGCGCCGCCTTGGGCATCGCGTGCAACCGTTCAGCGATCTGCAATTGGAGCAACTGCGAATCGCCAGCGGCACTGAAGACGGCGTGTTGCGCCGGATGTATGTCAATAACGAGCCCTTGCCGCCATTGCTCGACGCCAGCCTCAAGCGCCTGGAAGCCGTCGAAGCGCTCAAACGTGCAGGTGAGCACATCCGTACAGGGCAAGCCTTGAGCGCGGACCCGGCGAACGACTGGTTCGAACAAATGGTCACCGAACTTGACGGGTGGCCCCAGGGCAAAGCGCTGGAAGTGTTTCTCAAGCCCGACCTGACCGGCAGCTCGCACCATTACGGCGCCTCGGACGCACTGCCCACCGACACATTGCGCATCAGCATCGGCGAGGTGTTATCCGGACGTTTGCCGGAACGGGTCTTGGGGTTTCTTGATGAAGCGGCCATCACCACCCTGCTGGGTGGGGAAGTCCCTGCAGAGCAACGGGTACAAACGCTACGCGATAAACTGGCCAACTACGTACTGAGCCAGACCGGCGACCTGGCGCCAGCACTCCATGGGGCCAGTGAAGCGAGCGACGACCCCGCCATCATTGGTCTGCGAGCAGATCATCCCAATCTCGAACTGAGCTTGGCACAGCGCCTGCTGGACAACGCCCTGCCCAGCGAACGGCAGACCTTGGCCGACACACAACACTGGCCTCTGCGCCTGCGCAATCAGGCCAGTGAGCTGCACCTGTCTGCCGAATCGGTACGCGCCTACGAAGGCTTTTATCCTCCGGCAGCGCCCACCCCGGCGACCGAAAACCTGGTCCTCAAAAGCCTGCTTTTCAATACCGATGCGCTGGCTGACCTGCACGTGCAAATCCGAGAGGGCAGCGTGGACGGCACCCTGCGCAGTGAAGTTGGCCAGGACACCGCCGCCACCCGGCGGCTGCTGGTGCACAGCAGCCTGGGGTATGCGGTCTACGACGGCGCAGGTCTGCAATTGCACAGTTTCACTAGCCTGTACGAAGCCGTATTACTGGGCTTGCCCGGCGAGAGCAACCTGGGTTTCAAGCCCGGCCAGGGCGAAGCCTTCAAGGAATGGTTGATGTCCACCTTCGAACCTATGAGCGAACGGCGCAGGGTCTTGGCCGAGCCTGAACAGCACCGCGTCATCACCCGCGAAACCCAGCAACTGCTCGGCGGGCCGACGCTCAGCAGTTGCCGGCCAACCCGCGCGCAGACCAACCCCGAACACGCCCGCGACGTCCTGCAACGCTTGTTTCCCAGCTTGAGCGAGGAACGGCTCAAACGCTTCATTGACGAAATACCTCCCACTCAATTGAACGCCACCCTGGATGAACTGACCGAGCAAAAATACACGCTGCACGCCCAATTGCGGGCATGGAAACAGACACCCACCCTGCACCCTAAGGGCAGCCCCGAGGAACACCAACAGCGCATCAGGCGCAAACGCCTGGTGCACACCCTTGAACACTGCTGGGGTGACCGCTTCGCTGAATACACCGACGATTGGGGCAGAACCCAGAGCGGCGCCCGGTTGATGCTGGACGGCATACCGTTGCCCGAGTCCCTGCCCGAACTGAGCGTCACCTTCGAGCACGTGACGTACCTGGGCCTGAGCCAAAGCAGCTTCAGCCAAACTCATTGCAGCTTGCTCAAACTGTTCCCGTCTTTGCGTTCACTGGACCTGAGTTACAACGCCGTCACGCGCTTGCCAAGTGAGTTGAGGCAGATGTTCTCCCTGAAAAACCTCAACCTGTCGAACAACCGCATGGTGTTATTCCCGGAAGACGTTGCGCTGTTACGCAATCTGCGACGTGTGCAAGCTTTGGCCCTGAGCCATAACCCGCTCGGCTTGCAACCCGACATCAGCCTGATGCCCAAATTGCGTCACCTCGACTTGAGCCACACGCAGATCAGTGAATGGCCCACGGGACTGTTCGCCCACCCCAGGGAGGCTGCGCTCTTTCTGGATCTAAGCGGTAACCCCATCACTCACCTGCCCGCCCTGACACCCGAGCCCAGCGCAGCTCGCACCGTGGCGCGGGCCCGCCTGGAGCGCAACGCACTGAGCAATGATCAACGCGACCTGTACGAACGCTACCGCACCGAGGCCGGGCTGGACCCGTATCGTACCTACGAACCTCAGGGCAAGAGCGACCCGTGGACGACAGGCGACGACTTCGACACCCGCCTCAAGCGCGAGCGATTATGGGACGCCGTTGAGGCGGAGCACGGTTCACAGGGGTTCTTCGAGGTCATCAAATTGCTTGAACCACCGACGTTTTTTGAGACCCCTGAAGACCAGCGGCGCTTTGCCCTCAACCAGACTGAACAGACAGAGCGGGTCTGGCGCCTGATCGAAGCGGCCCACGCCGACAGCGCCCTGCGCGAACGGCTGTTCAAACTGTCGAGCTTTCCGGGGTTGTGTGGCGACGGTGGCGCGCAGATCTTCAATGAGATGGGCGTTGAGGTCATGGCCAGCGAGGCACGGCGCTTTTCGGTAACGCTGGCTGAACTGGAAGGCCGGCTGGTAACCCTGGCGAAGGGCTCGGCACGCCTCAAACACCTGAACCTGGTGGCCCAAGAGGATATCGCCCGCCGCCTGCGTCCTGTAGAGGCCGGTGGCGAAGGGTTGCGGCTCAGGTCACAGGTTGTGAACGGCCTGGCGGGCGAGGTGGATGAAGTCGAGATCCACCTGTCCTACCAGACCTCGCTGGCCTACCTGCTGGACTTGCCCTGGTTGTCCGATCACATGCTGTACCGCGAGACGGCTGGCGTCAGCCCGACGCAGGTCGACCGGGCCTACAACATGGTGCGAGAACTGGGCCAGGGCGACGGCCTGGTCAACCAGATGCTGCTGGAGCCGTTCTGGGAGACCTTTCTGCGCGAAACCTACGACAGTCTCTATCAAGAAAATGCCAATACCTACACACAGAAGTTTTACCGCCTGGATGACCTGCAAACCCTGCAGGCGCAATGGCTGGAAGAACATCTACCGCAGCAAAAAGAGGTGCTGAAGGCATTGGCCTACGAACTGGAGGTCCCCGAAAGTGTGGTGTTCGCCGACGTACCATTGAGCGACGAACGTTGCAATCGCCTGCTCAATGACTTGGGCTATAACGAAAAAGAATGGATGCGCAGCCTGACGCGTCAAGCCCTGAAGAAAGCCCAAACGCGCCGCAACAGAGCGCCATTACCGAACAGCTGAAAGCAGCGCAGGCGCGGCTTAGCTCGCGCCTGCGCCACGCTTAGGCGCGACTATCCGCGTCGTCCATCCAGCGACAGATAAAGGCTTCTCCCACTTCGCTGCGATGGCTGGCCAGCACTGAGGCCGCATCCGCGATCATCCATCGAGCAAATGACAGTGATGGCTGTGTTTGCCTGATCGCGTGGTGCTGCGCGCAGGTATTGAGAGAGGCCTTGATGAATACGTCATCGCAACCGGTTGACGATGGGTAATGCAGGTGGATATACGCCAGGGGCTGGCCGCTGGGTACCTCCTGCACCCGGTAGAACTGCACGAACTGATCCGCGGCGCTGTCAACCCGGAACCGCCCCGGCTGCTTGAGTAACACGGCATCGCGACCGGTCAGCAACGCGTCGACAGCGGCCTGGACAGGCACATGCGCTTTGATGGCAGCGAGACGGACGCGAGCCTCCTGCTCGTGCAAACGTGCCGCCGCCGCCAGCCAAGCCGCTTTGTGCGGTTGCGCCAAGGCCTGCTGCGTGATGTCCAGCTCCTTCCACATGTAGACCAGTATTGCGTCGTGCGCCTCCAGGAGACGGGCCGGTACTTCGAGCAAGTTGGGCAGCAAATGTGCGCACTTGGCAGTAGGGATACTATTGATCACTTGAGCGATCAGTTGATCGATCTGCGCGATCGTTTGCTGGCCCAGTTTGATCAAATCGGCAAGGGAGGAGCCCGGAGGGCTGGGAAACCTGGCATGACTTTCCGCCATCGGGTGCCACAGCGCGTCGACTGTTTCTCTAAAGATGGCAATCACTTCATCGTCGATGTCACGCACTTGCGCGGTGCGCGACAGCGTTTCTTCAGTGGCGTCGAGAATGTGCGCCTGATAAACATCGCCGCTACGGGTACGAATCAAGCTGCCGCGCGCCGCCTCCGAGGGCAGGCTGACAGGGTCCGCCAATGTCGCCAGCAGGTGGTGTTCCGCTGCATCGTATAACTCGCCGATCAAGGTCTGAAGCTCACCGAGGTATCCCAGATCAAACGCTTGGGGTGTCACGGCAGTGCAAAACTCAATCTGGTCGATGGTTTCGCCGTAGACCTGTATCACGCTGGTGAGCAAGTCGATACGCTCGGCGCGGTTCAGGACGTTAAACCCTGCATGGGACTGACTGGCGCACATAGCGCGCTGCAGGTTTTTTTCGAGCAGGCCACTGAACATTGTCTGGCTCCCCGCCGCCTCGGCACACCAGGCCGCCTGCCATAGCCTGCGCAGCTGCTGCGCCTGCAACGCCAACACCGAGGGTGGCGCAACGGCCGGTGTCAGCGCTTGCGCCTTTTCGGCACCACAGCCGATGACCGCCCTCAACTCATCGAGATGACGCGTTTCCAGATCACGCAAGGCAATCGACCACTTGTACGCCACCAGACGGTCATGCCTGGCCTTGATCCGCACGGGATCACGTTCAACCAGCAACCCAGCAAGTTGGGTGTCGAGTGTAACAATGTGACGTGCCTCAAGGACTGCAAGGAGCCGCGCCGTTTGCACGATTGATTCCAGCAGGGCGCAAATCTGCGTCTCATAGCCCAGGCGCGGTACTAAGGCTCGCAGGTGCTTAAGTGTCTGCAATTGTTGTGACAGTGCCTTGAGCTTGACGTGCAGGGTATGGTGGTACGGCTTGAGCACCTGGCTGACCTGCGTCTGCGTGAGGGTGTCGGTAAACCCGTCGACGGCAGTGGACAGCGCTGTCACACGCGCCTCAGCCTGGTCGCGCTTGCGGCTGGCGGTATCGTAATCGGCCTGAAGCTGCTCGACCCGCACGCCCACCTGTTGCCGCGCCTGCAAGATGGCCGCTTTAACACTGCGTACCGCCCCCCATTTATCCGGCTGCGTGAACGTCCGAGGCATGGGAATACGGGTGAGCTTCGGACGGCTCTGCGTCACCTGCGGAATCGCGAACCTCGATGCGGATAACAAGTCCGCGTAATAATTCAAGTGCAACTGGACGTTAGCCGGCGAGACCTCATGTGCCAGCAACCACGCCAGGTTGCCGAGCAGGTCCATACTTGCCCTGGGGCCGCCCACATACCCAGGCACATCCCGACGTACGTCACTCATCAATTGCCCCAGCCATCCGGTCAGGGTATCCACGCCCTGGACCAACGGCGTCAGCCCATACGGCAGCGACCAGCCTCCGGGTTTGAAGCTGGCCCAGTGCAAAGGATCCCCGCCCGACGCCGGCCACTCTGCCAATGCCTGCAGGACGCTCAAGAACGCCCCACGCATTGACCGCGCCAACGTGGGATCCTGGCTCAGCTCTACTGTGAGCCAAGGATCAAGCGCTTTGTTGACATCCGTCAGATGGGGCTCGAAGAGCGCCCTGCGATCAGCCGGCAGCCACGCCAGGACACCGTCACGCAAGGGGCCCGGCTGCTGGATCGCCGCCAGCACCCCTTCCAACGATATGAACTCCTGCACGACCGGGTGCAGTAACGGAGTGAATAACACGCATCTTCCCGGCTGCATGTCCCTGCGTGTCAGCACATACAGGTGTTGTACAACGGCCTGATTGTTTTCGCCAATGCTCAGCGCCAACGGGAAGAGTCGCGAAGGGGCCCTTGCCCCCCCAAGCTCGGTGATCATCTGATATCCCTGCTGGGTCAGCCCGTGCAGGCCTCGGATTTTGTACATCAACGCTGACAGGTAGAGCTGCGACATCATCTGCGCTCCCGCGTTGTTCAGGCCCCACCCTTTCGGCGCTTCGTCCCAGCCCCGGGCCCCTACGTCCAAGCCTTGCGCCTGTTCAAATTGCTGGTTCAGCACCGCGCCGTACGCCTTGGCCAGGTCAGCGTGTTCGCGCCAGCCTTCGAGCATGGAAAATGTTAGCCAGGTGGGCGCGGCCTCCCCTTTAAGCGTAATGGCTGTGGGCGTACGTGCGAACCCACCCAGGGATTCCAGGGCCCAGGTGGGCAGGGTCAGCTCAAGTGGCTCGCCGTCTGGCGGACCGAACACCAAGTGAATGTCTTGGGCCTTGAGCGAAATGGCTTGCGGCTCGTTGTCCAGGCAGCCTTGCAACGCCGCCTCGGCAAACGCCGCCAGGGACGGTATCTCGGGGAAAAAACGCTCACCATGCGCACGATTCAAATGACCCACCTGATCGCAAAGCCGTTGTGCGAATTCGACTCGTTCGACCTGGGAGGCATTGAACAGCCAGGTCGGCATCGCCTCCCGAACCCCCTGCCCGAAAGCGCTCAACGGCGCTACAAACCAGCGGCGGGTATCGGTGATGGCATTGAGCAGGTCCTGACACTGCTGCGCCGTTCTACGCACCGTGAGGTCGATGGCATCGATTTCGGCCAATTGCCGTGCCAGGTAACTGCTCGCGAGCGCTTCAGGGGCCGGGCCTGTGTAATCACACACAAACCACTCCCCCGGCGATTCGCCCAACAGCGGGCTCAGATGATCGGCCAGCAACGGCCCAATCGCGTCCAGATCGTTGAGCAAGTGCACGCCCGAGGCGGGACTGTAGAGCGCCATGGCAGTGGAGGCGGTTGCCTTGAGCAACAACAGGGGCAAAGCCTGCCCCGGCTCGTCGGCCCCGGCGCCCTGGCGTCGGATGTGCACTGTCGAAACGTGCAACGGGCCCGCCGGCGCCGTCAGTTGGCCGCCGGGACGGGTGCAAGACAACGAGAAGAAGGTATCCAGGTCCCGTTCGCTCATACCGGGTTGTGTGGGGGTATCGCTGACGATGCCCTTCAAAGCCTCGACCAGCGGTAACCAACGCACTTTCCACCCGGCCTGCAACTGCTCCTGATAAGACGCCAGTAACTGCGCGCCGCACTCATTGACCACCCCTTCGCACTCGAACAGGCTCAGTGCAACCGATTCATAGTGACCGTCCTTCAACTGCACAACGTCATGGTGGTTGAGCGCGTAAAGCGTAGGCTCGCCATTGGCAAGCCGCGTCACCAGTGCATCGGCCAATGGCTGGTATTCATCTGTCGCGGTCTGAGCGGGTGATGGCAGGCGCACGTAAAGCTGCTCGGCAGTCAGCCTGCGCAGCGCGAAGTGCTCGTCCAGATGAGCCTGGACGCTGGCCTGGGCCACCGCCCGCAGGGATGGCAGATCGAGGAACAACGTGTGGATCGTGTCAATGTGCTTCTGACGCAGCAGCGCCGTGGGGTTCGGGTGTATCACAGGGCTTTCTCCTTGCAGGGGTGAGTCGACGACTCACGCAAGCCAGGGAAACTAGTGCGGACCACACACTGGCCTGCGGTACACAGTTACCCCAGAACAGGGCAACTACGCCCGCCTACGACAAGAGAACGCCGACATCAGCGATCCAGCGACAGGCAAACAATCGACTGATGTGGCTACGGTGGCGGGCAAGCTCTGATGCCGCATCCGGGAGCGCCCAGCGCTTGAACGACAGCGGTGGCTCGGTTTGCCGGATCACGTGGTGCTGCTCGGGGGTTTTCACACAAGCGTCGGTGAACAAGTCATCCCGACCGGCAGCGTGCCCGTAGCGCAGGTGGATGTAACCACTGGGCTGGCCACTGTGCACATCCAGCACGGGGTACACCTGCACATAGTGATCGGCGCTGTCCTCCAACCGGAAACGCCCCGACTGTTTCAACACTCGTACCTCATGACCGGCCAGGAGCGCTTCTATACCGCGCTGGGCAGGCGCATGTGCCCTGATGACCGCGATACGCGCTTGAGCCCCTTGTTCGTATAAACGCGCTGCAGCGGCTCGCCAATCCGCTTCGATACGTTGCGCGGTAAGGTGCCGCGTGATGGGCCAACGGTCATTGACCGCACTCGCCAGTTTGCGCCGCATCGCTTCGGCACACGTCAGCAAATACGCCGCGGGCACTGCCAGTAGGACTTGCAGGGAATGCGCACATTGGGCCGCGGGGACCATCCTCTGTGTTTTTTCGAGCATCTGCTCGACGCCGGCTATGGTTTGCTTACCTTGCTCGATCATTTCCACCAGCGTGCCGCTGGGGTTACACGCGATCGCTTCTGCCGCTGCCTCCAGTGGTTCCCATAGGCCGTCGGCAGCCTGTTTTAAACTGCCGATAAGCTCTCCAGAGACATCGCGCAGTTCGGCCAGGCGCGCAGTGTGTTCGTACGTCGCGTCAATCACACGCGCCACATACACATCGCCGTTGCGGGCACGCAGCAGACTGTGTCCGGACACACTTGCGTCCAAGGTCCCAGGTGCAACGTGCGCCATAGCCTCCAGCAGGTGTTTTTCTGCCGTGTCGTGCAGCTCGCGGGTCAACGTCTGGAGTTCTTCCAGGTACTCCAGATCAAACGCCTGCGGCGTCATGGCGCGACAGAACTCAAGCTGGTCGAGGCTCTCGCCATACACTTGCAGCGCGCTTTCGAGCACCTCGATCCGCTCGGAGGGCAGCAGGTCCTTGAGATCTGCGTGGGACTGACTCGCATACCCGGCGCGCAGGAGCGTACTGCTAAGCATCCCGACAAACATCGCCGCGTTGCCTGTAAGGCTGGCGCGCCATACTACGCGCCCTAGCCGGCGTAAATGTTGCGCCCGCAACGCCAGCAACGAGGGACGCACAATGGCCAATGTGAGGGCTTTGGCCGCTTCGGCACCACAGCCGATGAGCGTTTTCAACTCATCGAGGCAACGGGATTCCTCCTCGCGCCAAGTAATGATCGATTTGAAGGCTGCCAAACGCTCACGCTTGTCTTCCTGCACTGACGCAAGCTGCCCATCGGGTAACGAGACCTGCTGAACGTCGAACGCCGCGATGACGCGCTCTTTCAGACTGGCGAGGGTACGGACCGTCGGCACCAGCGCCTCCAGCAGCCCACAGACTTGCGCCTCATAACCCTGACGCGGCGCCAGGGCACGCATGAGCTTGAGCGTTTCCAATTGCATTGAAAGCGCCCGTAGCTTGTCCATCAGGACCTTATAGTATTGCTCGCGCACCTGCCTGCCCTGTGCCTCGGTAAGGGTGTCGACCACGTTGTCCAACACCTGGGACATGGCAATTTCCCGGGCCTGGGCTTCACCGCGGTCCCGGGCCGCGTCATCGTACAAAGCCTGCAGTTTTTCACTATTCAAACGCGCCCGTTGTCGCCCGTGCACAGCCAAAACCTCGACACTGTGCACCGTGCCCCATTTAGCCGGTTGGCTGAAAGCCTCGGGCACCGGAATTTGAGTCATTTGCGGTAGGGTCTGGGCAAACTGCGGTGTCGCAAACATCAAGGGCGCCATGTCCATTTGCAGCTGCACATTGGTGGGCGAGTCCCGGTGCGCCAACACCCACGCCAGGTTGCCCAGCACATCGACACTGGTGGGGGTGCCTCGCAGATTGGACCTGAGGAGCCCCAGCCATCCGCTCAAGGTGTCCACACCCTGAACCAGCGGCATCATGCCACTGGGCAGTGACCAATCGCCAGGTTTGAACGTGGCCCAACGCAACGCATCACCGCCCGACTCGGGCCAGTCTCCTAATGTGTCCAAGGCCAGGTAGAACGTCTCGCGCAGGGACTGGACTTCCCCAACGTCTTCGCTCACGTCTAACGTTAACGCAGCCTCAGAGGCGCTGTTCAGGAGCGGCGTGAAAACCGACCGACGCCCCGCAGGCAGCCATGCCACGAGACTGTCGCGCAGGGTGCCAGGCACCTTGATCGCCGCCAGCAAATCGGCCGTCGTGGCAAATTCCTGCAACATCGGGTGCAACAACGGTCGGTACAGCAGGCACGGTCCCGGCTGCGCTTCACGGGGCTGCAACACATACATGTTCTGCACCGTCCCCGTCTGCCCCGCCTCTGTTCCCTTGAGCATCAGTGGCAGCAGACGTGCCGAGGCGCGCAGCCCCCCGGCACGGTCACTGATCATGCGATAACCGTGCTGAGTCAGCCCGTACAGGCCCTGGATCTTGCAGGCCAGCGTGAGCATTTTCAGTTGCGACAACATGTGATCACCGGCCAAGCCAAGGTCCCAATCTTTTTGACCTTCTCGCTTGGCGAACTGTTGCCTCAATATCGCGCCGAACACGGTGGCAATATCGGCTTTCACCCGCCAGCCGCCGAGCACCTGCCAGTTCAGCCAGGCCGGGGCCTGCGCGCCGTTCAGCGTGATCGCACGGGGCACACCGGCGAAACCGCCCAAGGTCTCCAACGCCCAGTCGACCAGGCTCAGCGTCAACGGCTCGGCATGTGGCAGGCCGAATATTAGGTGAATGGCCCCAACCTTGAGCTGCGCCGCTCGCGGCTCACTGTCGAGGCACGCTTGCAAGGCGGTTTCGGCAAACGCCGCCAGGCTAGGGATGTCGGGGAAAAAGCGCTGGCCCGCCGCCTCGTTCAACTGCCGTACCTGATCGATCAGCAGACGCGCGCACTGCAACCGATCCGCTGGCGGTGCATTGAACAACCACGCTGGCATGGCCTCGTGCACGCTCTGGCCGAAGGCAGACAGCGGCGACACAAACCAGCGACGGGTGTCGGTGATCGCGTCGAGCAGCGCCTGGTACTGTTGCGCCGTTCTGCGCACGGCCGGGTTGATGGCAGCGATTTCACTCAACTGGCGGGCACAGTAACAGCTTGCCAACGCTTCAGGCGCCAGGCCCGGGTAATCGCACACAAACCACTGCGTTACCGGTGCTTGCGACGCAGGGCTCAGGTGATCCGCCAGCAGCGGCGCGATATCTTCCTGGCTGTCGAGCAACTGCACACCCGAGGCCGGACTGTAGAGTGCCATCGCATTCGACGAGGGTGCCGTGAGCAGCCAGAGGGGCAAGGCCTCGCCTGCATCGTCGACCGCCGCGCCCTGGCGTCGGACATGAACCGTAGACACCTGCAAAGGACCGGACCGGGCAGCCAACCCACCGTCGGGGTTGGTGAAATACAGCGAACAGAACGTATCACGGCTGTACCGGCTCATACCGGGCGGCTCAGGCGTGGTGCTGACGATGTCCATCAACGCGTCCACCAGCGGCTGCCAACGGATTTGCCACCGGGCCTGTACCTGCTCCTGGTAAGACATCAGCAGTAGCGCACCGCGCTCGTTGACCAGCGCCTCGCACTCAAAGAGCGTCAACTCGCTTGGCTCATAGCTATCGCCGTTTTTTTGCATCACGTCGTGGTGGCCCGGTACATAGATCGTCGCTGCGTGATTGACCATCCGCGCCACCACGGCATCGGTCAATGGCAGGTAGGCGTACGGGGTGGCCTGGTCGGTCAACGGTGTGCGCACATGCAGATGCTCGGCGACCAGTTTACGCGGAGCGAAGAGCTCATCCAGATAAGCCTGGGCGCTGTTCTGGGCCACGTCACGAAGTGTCGGGGCGTCGGCGAACAACGTCTGGATGGTGTCGATGTGCACTTGGCGCTGCACGGCCTGGGGGTTGGCTTGTGTCACTCAGTTGTCTCCTTGAATGGGTGAGTCGGTGACTCACGCAGTCAAGCAAACTAGTACCGCTACCCTGCCCGCTGGCGGTACTTGGGTATGGCCGTTACACCTCGGAATCCCAAATCACCGTGACGTTGCCCTCGTAGGTGCTGGCGACGCCCGGTTGCAGCATGCCTTCGACGTCATCACGCGTGACTTCGAAATGCAGGGTGCCCGGTTTGCGGTTCACAAAGTGCGTCGACAACAGCAAGTGTGTGCCCGTGCCGTCCAGGCGCAGGGGCCGTCGATCGATAGGCTGGCCCACCGCGTCGACGATGCCGTAGGGCAGCGAGGATATCCACAGTGGCTGCCGTGGTGGTGCTGGAAAGACCCAACCACAACCCACCGGCCAGGACGAAGCCTTTGAGCTGCATCAACCTGCTCACTCTTGAGGAACTCAAACGCTGTACTCCGCTCATGGGCGCAACGCATCGAAAATGATTTGCACGTTGCCAAAATATTGGCCTGGGAGATAACCGTCCTCAGGCGCGCGGGCAGCTATCTCCAGAAGGACGCGCTTGCCATTTCGCGCCTCCCCCTCCTCCACCACCCGCTGGGCGCTCAACCCCAACTCTTGTTGGTTGAAGATGACTTTGAGCGCAATCGTGTCGGCACCGTTGGACAGCACCGGCTCATAGGCGAGGTAGGCATCCACCGCGCCCAGGACGTTTTTGACGTCGAAATGCTCACGCAACGGCGCCAGGGTTTCGCTCACTGGGTTCCAGTGCATGACTTGCTCCCGTTCCAAAAAACCTGGGTTAACCGGCAAGACATAAAAATCACTGGTGGGCACCTTCACCGAGACCTGGAACACCGCCTCTTCCCGTGCCGCCACAGCGATGAAGCTAATCAGGGTGAATACCCCCAATGTCGTCAGCGCCAACAGCGGGTGACGGCACCTGCGCAACGCGCAACGGTTCATCCTTTCACCTCTTGATTCTGTTGCTTGTCGCCTTCCAGCAACTTAAAGGTGTATTGGCGCCCCGCTTCCTTCTCGAAGACAAAAGCCCGCCCCGGCAACACATGGTTCTTGGTGGTCGGATGGCAGTCATTCGGTTTGCCAGCCACGCAGTTCTTGAACTCGTCGACCACGATCACACTGTTGCCGTTGTTACGTACCTCATAGCGGCTGGCACCGTTGTCAATGCGCGTGTCGTAGCGGGTGTCGGTGGGCCGTACGAAAAACACCGTGCCGTAGCCGGCCAGGACACTGACCCCGGCCGCCAGGCTCTGCTGATATTGCTCACGCTCTTCTTCGGACACAGCAAAGGCATCTTCTTTTTCCGGCACCACGGGGATGTAACGCACGCGAAAATAGCGCTCGCTCGTTCGCTCCCCCATGTACAGCAGACGCGTGCCCTGCATGCCATTGGCCGGCACGATCAGCCGCGCGGGGCTGGCCATCAAGCCATTGCGGGCAGTGGCACCCGCCTGGGGCTGGAGCGGCACTTCGCGAGGCGCACCATTGGCGTCGTAGATAATTTCAAGGATCTCGACTTTGACAAAGGCCGTGCTGGTGCCGCCATTGAAGATTCGTTTGAGGTAGGAACTCTTGGAGCCATCGAGGTAGTCGTATACCACCCCCACGTTGATGTTCGGCCCTGCGTGGGCACTGTGCGACATCAGCCACAGGCTCATGAATAAAACTAGCGTTTTCATCGTTTGATACCTCATTAAACTTCCGAATCCCAAATAACCGTGACAGCGCCCGAATAAGTGCCGGCAGCCTGGTCCAGCATCTCGGCCACCGCGTCTTGCTTGACTTCGAAATGCAAGGTGCCGGGCTTGCGGTCTACGTACATCACGGGTTGAAACAGTTGCGTACCCGCTCCACTCAGCAGCAGCGCCTGACGGTTGACGGCCGAGCCGTCGGGGTTGTTGAGGCCATGGGGCAGACTCACGCGGATATCCACCGGCACCTCATGGCCATTGGCGGTATTGCGCAACGCGCAGGTGTCTCCTATCACGCGCTCGCATTCCAACTGCATCTTGAAACGTGACGAGGCATAGAGGTTGAAGGTTTGGTCCTTGAACAACCGCGAGGGTTTACGCCCCTGCTGCAACCAGCCTTGCCACCCCCCCTGGGGCACCAGCTCAACCTGATAGCCACCGGGCGGCACCTCGACTTTTAGGATGTGATCCACCTCCAGCACGAAACTCAGGCTGATCTCGCTGTCGCTGGGCAGCAACATATCGCCCATGTCAAAGTCACCGCCCGGCCCCACCCGGTACGTCAGGTTGCCGCTGTAGGTACCGGCGGCCATGCCCAAAGGATTGGGTGTGCGCAGTTCGTAGGCGAAATCCAGATAGGCGTAACCCATGGTCGGAATCGGAAATTGGGCGAACTTGACACACGCTCCCGGCACAGGGGTTCTCCAGAAAAACTGGTAGGAGCTGGGTGTAAAGGCCCCAACGCCGCTGTATCCGCAGGGCGCAGGGCTGTAAACCCACGTCGAGTTCCACAAGGCCCAGTGCCCTCCAAGCGCATTCGAGGCGCCTGTCAGGTTTTGCGCCGTGTCGCTGAGCCAATACTGCGAGCCGATGCCTGCAATACGTATCTCCACCTGCTCGGTTTCCCCGTTTTGCGCATGCGTCACCACCAGGCTTCGCCACTGGGCGGGCACCGAGATCATTGCGTTGTTACGCGGTTCGGCATTGGGCGTCATGGGCCGTACCGACTCGAACGTCAGCGGCAACCGAATGCTGAAGGTCCCCACGCATTGGTTGGGGTAGGTTGCGCAGTACCCACTGACCGGCGTGGTGTTGACGAACTTATTGTTCTGTACTTGGGTGGGGTCCGGCCGAAAGACCGCTGTGATGTCCTGGTTCAAGGCCATCGCCGGCGACGTGGCGCCCACTGCCAACAGCCACACAGGTAAATATATGTTGAAGTTCATGGTTTGAATCCTGTAGGCGTCAGCCAGATTTCTGCGGAGTGGATGAAGCATCAGCCAAGCTGTCCGGCGTGCAGCGCAGGTCACCGATCATCAACACATCGTTTTCTTTGCGAACCTTGCTCGGGTCGAGACGGAACTGGCAGAGCAACTGGTTGCCATGACGCACTTCCAGTGTCGGCGCGCCAGCGTTCATTTCCAGGGAAAAGAAACCGTCCACTTCGCTGACCCCTCGGCTGGCGTGATTGATGATGTGATGCCCCTTGAGCGGGCGGCCCTGGGCGTCAAGCAGGCGACCGAGTACGGAGACGGTTCTCATCACGCTGATCTTGCGGTAGTCCACCCCGCCCTTGTTCATGTGATAGGCGCTGCGCGGAGGCTGGATATTCGCCGACGGCGGGTGGTTGCCTTCGAAGTCGAACGCAACCGAGCCGGATTTGTAGGCGGTGAGCGGCACGAAGTTACGCCCCGGCCGCAGGGCGGTGCTGCTACCGCTCAAGTCATCGGCGCGCAGTGTGATGTCGTCCAGATCGGTTTCCACATCGACGATCATGCCCGCGCCATTGCCGTGGTACTGGCTGGTCAGGGCGATTTTTTGGCCACCAACGGCAAAGGTGCTGTTGAGGTTCAGGCCGCCGGTGAGGTTGCCATTGAAAGACGAACGTTGGGCGAAGGCATCGCCGGCGATGATGTCGGTCTGGAAGTTGGTCATGCCGGCCAGGCCGACGCCGTAGGTGTCGGTGAGCACAGTGCCCGAGACATTCTGCAGGACGTGACCGGTGAGGCTTTTGCGGTAGTTGAGCGAGGCATTGTTGTCGCGCTTGCCGTCCCGAGCGGTGCGCGAACCGATGCTGCCCGACCACTGCTCGCCGGGCCCGCCGAGGGCCAGGTTGAGGGTCAGGTCAACGCCACGGTTACGCTTATCGCCGGTGCTGTTGCTGGCCGGGCGGTCGAACAACGACAGGCGCCAGTTGGCGTCACTGCCGAACAACGTGCCGTGCTTGCTCCACCCCAGGTCCAGGCCCACGCCTTCGAGGTTGCCGGTGCTGTGGGACAAGCGCGCGTTGAGGGCATTCTGGTTAAGCAGGCGATGGTTGATCGACAGCGACGAGGTGCTGGTCTGGCCGACAAAGGTTTGCCGGGTGCGCAGGCGCGTGCCGTCGGGCAGGGTTTCGTAGGTTCTGCGGGTGTCCAGCCAACTGCGGTTGTGGCTGACCACCACACTGCCAGGGCCATAATTGTAGAGGCCTTGCACGTCCATGCCGGTGCCGTGTTCCTGGGTCTGGTAGACGTTGGCGTAAACGTTCGCGTAGTTAGCCAACGACCAGTCGACCGAGGTGCCGTATTGCATCCGGCCCTGTACCTGGCGACCGGACAGCCCGACGATCACGCGTGGATGCAGCAGGTAATTGACCGACGCGCCGGCGGTCATGTCGCCCTTGTCGCGTTGCTCCCAGTTATTGAGCAGGGTGCTCTCGCGACCGGCAAACAGGTTGTAGCGCCAACGCTCATCGTGGTTGCGCCAGTTATTGGGCTTGTACACCAATTCCTGGGTGGTGGCCGTGACCTGGCCGTCTTCGACCAGCCGCACTTCCACTTCATAGATGCCACCCGGCAGGGGGCGCGTATCCAGGCTCTGCAAACCGGCGGGGACCGCCTGGGTATTGATCAGCAGGCCGTCACGGTAAATCTCCACCGAACCCTGGCGGTTGGCGGTGATGTAGATCGGGTAGACGCTGGGCTTGGGGTTGTTGACGACCAGGCTGTCGGAACTGCCGACCATCACGCCGACGGCGATATCCGGCGCTACGCCAAACGAGCGCGGCTGGCGGTTAAGCCCTTCGGAGGTGGGCGTGAAATACCCCAGGCGCAGGAACTTGCCTTCGTATTCACGCTGGGCATACAGCGAATACAGCGCGTGATACAACTTGGTGTCGGGCCCGCCGAGGCGTGCCAGTTGCAGGTTGAGCACTTGGCTCCAGTTACCCAGGCTGCTGCTGGCTTCAATGCCGAAACGACCGCCAAGCTCTTGGTCCTGACCACCGTTGAGGTTCAACTGGTTACTGACGATCAGCCCTGTGCTGCCTTCTTCGGGCTGGTGGTAATAGCGCTGGTGATCAGTGCCATGCTCGGCGTTCTCCGTGAGGATGGAGACCAGCGATTTTTCCAGGTTGTAATGCACCGCCAACATCTTCTCCGGGCACTGTTGCGTGCAACTGCCCAGGGCGACGCCTTGTTGCAAATAGGTGCTCCAGATATCGCGCTCACTCGACTTGATATTACTGTCGGCGATATCGGTGAAGCTCAGCAGAGTAATGCGGTCGTCCCGTGTCAGCACGACCATCGCTTCGCCCATGAATACTTGATCGCGCTCAACTCGCACAGCCAGGGGTACATCAAAAAAATGCTCTTCGAAATCGCTCGGCAAACCTTTTGCCTGGGCCAGCAAACTGCGCGGCGTCGTGCTGTTATCGGTCGCAGCCAAGGCAGCCGAACACGCAAGCAAGGCCAGCGCCGCCGCGATGGGTCTCATCGGGAACATGAACTTAATACTCTTTGGCTAACGGCAGACCATCTGGAAAACCGACTGCACATTGAAGGCATGCAGCCGGTGGCGTTATCAATAAGGCCAGGCCTTATTCATGACGGTGACTCACGGGGTAGTGCGTGGCACGGCGTCGAAGACCACTGCGTAGCTGCCGGTGTACAGGCCGTTCTGCGTGTCAGCCGGCTTGGCTGGGGTGATGACCAAGTCAGCCTGGGTGCCAGGGGTGGACTGGGGATCATCCACCACTTCCTGCGGCGTGCCGGTCAGGACGATGCCGTTGAAGGTATTGGTCAGCGCGATGCTGTCACTGCCGTTGTACAGCGCAGCCGCGGTCGGGCCGCCTTCGATGTAGGCATGCACCGAACCGTCGGTGTTTTTCACATCGAAGGTGGCACGCAGCGAACTCAACTCGCCGCTGACCGGGTTGTAGTTCAGGACTTCGTCCCGACCGAAGTTGGGGTCTCGCGGCTGAGCATGGAACTGCTTGGTAGGAATGTCGGCCTTGATGTTGATGGTGGTGCTGGCATCGTCAACGGCCATGGCGGCCGAAGAACCCAGGACGGCGACAGCGAGCGGGAGCAGAACGGCAAACTTCTTGATCATGCTGGAATACCTGTTTCTCAATTGAAATAAAGTTGGTTAAAACCACAGCGTGGCTCTAACGCAGGCGTGAAATTCAGCGATTGAGCGAACTTTCAACGCCGACAAAGTCTCGATAATTTCCAATTAAAAGTAAGCAGTCCGAATCCGAGAAACATGCAGGTCAATAGGCCATCATTCTGGAGGAATAAATATAATAAATACGATATCAATAACTATGGCTGTCAGATTTGAATGACACACAGATCATTCAATAAAAACAGTACAGTTAGTTCAGTCTACCTAACTAACCTGTTGAGGCCGTCGTCATTGAGGACGTGATTGCGGTAGGACGATGCCTTTTCCACCCCGCCCCTAAAGCCGCAGGCAGGGAGGAAAACGGTTGCAGGCAGTCCTGGAAAAGGACCTACCCGATGCGCGTCAGGCCCGCCGTACCCAGGACGATGAGCAGCTCTTCAAACGCGATGAAGTGTTTGTCTTTCAGGTGAGGCCAGCGATCAACCAGATAATGGCCGGCTTTTTTGAGGCGTGTTCGGTCTATTGGCGCAAACGCTGTGGGCGGGCGTGTACCAAGGACGTCGACCCCCAGGGTGAAGTCGGTGCGTATCGCCCTCAGATGATGGGACGAGCCGAGTTCCGCGCCAGGCCAGCCCTGGAATCCCTTCATACACGTCGGCGTGGGCACGCCCCATATGGGCCACCCACTTGTGCGCGCCCTGTGCTGCCTAGTCTTTACGGATGACTTGATTGGCGAAAAAGTTGAACTTCGAAATCCTGGATCTGCCGGCGTTGCTCATGCCTTTGGTGTTGTAACTGGAGACGCAGTCCAGAGGACTGAGTCTAGGCCGGGTCATGGCACCCCCATGATGAGTACGCCGCTACCGCTTATGGGCCCGGCGGTAGGCAGGGATCCCGCTCGTCGAACCAGGGTAAACGTCACATCGTCGCCACCCACGCTGTTATCAATGCGGGTCAGGAATGAACTGCCGACTTGTACCGCAGAACCCGCACGCAGCATGGAGGTGCCCACGTCCGGATTGGTCATCATCAACAGGCGGTTGTCGAACGAGGAGCGACTGCCTTGGTAGGTGATGGTAATCGGCGTGGTAATCCCGGGGTCCGGGCAGGTGTACGTCAGCCTTTGGTCCTTGCGAATGGTCGTTGTCAGCGGGTCCGTGCCAATTCCGCGCTGGTGTACGTTGCCGAAATTGATCTCGATTGGGTTGTTATTGTTGATCGTGCAGGCAGAGGGGGAGACGGTAAAGTTGTTGGCAGCGGTATACGTTACCGAGATCCTCGTCGAATCTCCGTTGTAGTTGTTCGTTTGGGTGAGGCGCAGGACTCCTAGCGTATCCCCTGCTCGAACATCGATTGGGTTCGACGGATTGTTACGCACCAGAATGTAGGGCGTAACATCGATTGGATAACCTCTCATGTCATCAGGCAGCGTGGCGACCCGTATGCCATTCGCAATGGGAATATTGTAGTGCCCTCCACCGATTCGCAAACCGGCCCCTTGGTTGCTGAACTTGATGCCAGGTACCCAGGGGGTGCCCGCCGAACTGCCCGTTGACCAGAAATCCTGCCGCGAAGATGGGCTTTGCGAGCCTCTGGAAAACCCGCACTCAAGCCGTGCGCCTTCCAGCATGATCCGCGTACGATCCGCGGCCAGGGTAACGGTCACGGGAACTTGTAGGGGAAGCTCCCCGAATATCGGCTCCCACGGCCCACCATTCACTCGGCATGTGGCTGCGTTCGCGGTTGCAGTAAAACCAATCAGGACGAGCAGCGTCATGACGCCATACAGTCGTTTCATTTTAATCTCTCATTGCTCCTCTACCCAGGCGTGCGTAGCGAACAGCCGCCCAGGCGAGAGTGGAGGTTTGTTTGAGGCGCTTACGGATAATCCAGCGTAAACGTGGAGGTCACCGTATAGGTGCCGTGCCCGATGGTCTGATCACTGATGGCTTGCGGCTCACCCTGCACATAGGCCTTGAGCTCAATCACGTTGCTGCCATTGCTCAACACCTGTGCATCGCTGACGCTATTGAGGGGCAATGGCTTGTTGCTTGGCGTCTCCAAGCCGACCCCGATCCCCGAGGCGCCACTGCCACCATCCAGCGCGAACAGCCCCGGTAGAGCGGGGTTTTCCCTGCCACCGAACTGGATGGTGACCGTGTTGCCAATCGTGGTGTCGCAGTCCTCCAGGTGCACCTTGAAACCCTTACCCTGCGTGCGCGTGTTGATGTAGAGGTGCTTGCTGGTCACGTCCCAGAGTTCCAACGTGATGGCCTCGTCACCCGGCCGAATCGTGCAAGCCTCTTCAACCAGGTTGCCCTTGAGGCTCAGGTTGTCCGCCGCATACGCACTGGGCATCAGGCCCCCGGCCAGCAGTAACGCCAGCCCGGCACATGACCAAGTCTTGTAAACGCTTTCATGTCGCATCGACTCAGCTCCTACTCGTATTCGGCCAACAACGTGGCCACCGCTGCAAACCTGGCGGGGGCCAGCGTTGCGCCGGGCTGTTTGACGGGCACCACTTCCAATACCGGCGGTGATGGCAGGGATATGTCCAAGCGCGTATTAAGTGGAAACGGCACGTTGTTCTGATACACCCGGATGCCCAACGCAGGCACATTGGTCTGCACCGCTGAGGCGTCATACGGCGTTGGTGTGCCGTTTACGCTCAGCTTCAGTTCCCACGGCAGCGTGGCCGGGCCGCAACTGATGGTGTAGGCGAGCCCCTTGCGGTATTTCACACCGTCAACGCGCTTGACCCCGACATCGCCAAAATCCACTTCAATCGTGTTGCCGGCGTCAATGGTGCAAGGCGGTGGCTCGTTCAGCGTGCCACTGAAGGTCAGGTTGGCCGACGCTGCACTGCACAGGCCGATGGAGCACAATGCGAGCAACGCTCGTGGCTGCCAAAAGGTCATTGATCATTCCTCTTCATTGATAGTCGACCACCAGGGTGGCGGTCGCATCAAAGGCCCCTCCCGTCAGTGTGCTGCCCGCGCGCTTGACGGGTACCGCCTGCACCACCGGAAAGTTGGGATAGGTAAAATTCACGGCGGTATTGAGCGGCCAGTCGGCGCCGTTCACGAATAGCTTTACGCCAAGGTCCGGCTTGCGGGTCACGAGCACGCGGTTATCAAACGCAGCCCCTGTGCCCTTGAGTTCCAGGGTCAAGGCGTTGCTGAAAGGTGAATCACAGATGACGGTATAGGGCACGCCACGGCGGTAATTCACCCCGTCGACCCGCGACGTCAGCAAGTCATTGCCAAACGGCACATCGAGGGTCGTGCCGCTGTTGATGACGCACGGTGGCGGCGCGATGATGACCGCACGGATAGTCAAATTGGTGTTGTTGGCCTGCACACCTTGGCTGACAACCCACAGCAGGCCGCCACCGAACAGCAGGGTTAACTTAGCCATCGTTCTGCCCTTACTCATAGTTGAGCCTGAAATCCACCACGGCCCGATAGGCGCCGCTGGTCAACGCGGCGGCGGTGCGTGTGGGCTGTACAAGCCAGGTCTGGGTGTTGCTGCCCAGCGGCAAGAACAACGGTTCACCCCTTGAACCCAGCTGTACATCCCGCCCCAGTGCATCGGTCAATTGCAGGCCCATCCCGGTCACGCCTTGCACTTTGACCAGGCGTGAATCCTCGTCATCGGCGGGCGCGAAAAACGCCACCGACAACACCGGTTGAAAGGCACTCCAAGTCAGTCTCCCCGTACGCTCACTGCGGATGCTGCCGGCCGTGCGCTGGCAATCGGTGAAGCGCAGTTGAAACGCCACCGGTTTTGCCTGATCACCGGGCCGTTGCAGCTGGCTGGCCGACACCACGCCCAGGTCGATCGTTTGGTGCAGCGAAGTCATTTCCAGGCTGCACGGGGTTTCATGCATCGACCCGGTAACGTTCAACCGCCCATTCATGCCCTCGACATCCTCAGCGTGCGCTGGCCCGACAATGGCCAGTAACAGGCCACCCAAGCCCTTCACAATCTGCAACTTCATGACGTTCTCCAGCAGCAGGGGCTACTTATCAGGCGAGACTTGTGCACTCACGGTGCAAGCGCTGCCGGTGCAGGTGAAAGCCAACAGCGGGCGTCCACCGTAATCATTCACGTAGGCCAGGTGAGGGGTGGTGCCGAGTTCCTTGGCCGTTGGCCCCAGGGTCAATACGCCTTTGGGCGGGACCATCAGCGGCTCGAAGCCCGGCACGGTTTTGCCGTCTTTGCTGCTGCGCGCATCCACCAGGGTCACGTAGTAAGGCGTCGGGTTGTTCACCTGATAACGCTCGCCGGCGAGGGTCAGGGTCAGCTTTTGCTGCCAAGGGTTCGACAAATCTTGCTGGCTCGGCGTGATGGCTTGTGGTCTGTAGAACAACTTGATCCGGGTTTGCAGCGCAATTTGCAGGGTGTTGGCCTTGTCGCTGCGCGGCGGAATTTCCCTCAGGTTGAAGTAGAAGACCGTCTCGCGGTCCTGCGGCAACGACTTGGCCGCCGGCAACGCCTGCACTTTCAGTTGGCTCTGCTTCCCGGGCTCCAGGCGTTGAACCGGTGGCAGCACGATCAAGGGCGAGGTGATTTTCTTGCCTGATTCATCCTCGATCCAGCCCTGGGCCAGATACGGTAATTGGGTGTTGTTATTGGTGATGTTCACGCTGGTGGCATCTTTGCCACCATCAAAAATCACACGGGTACGGTCCAGGCCGACAGCGGCGTGGGCGCCCTGGCTCAAGCCGAGGGCCAGCAGCACAAGAGCCTGGAGTGAGAGGTGAATATTGAGCTTCATGAGGATGTGTTCTCCGTGTCGGTAGGCTTCCCGGTCAGCGAGGCTGGCTCGGGTGCAGATTGATCAGTGGCGGCCAGGCGGCAGCCCAGTTGCAGGGCATCGGTCAAGGCGTCAGCCGGCAAAACGACGGGCAGCGTGAGGGTGCATCGCTCGCTTCCTCCCCAACTCACGGTCATTGCTTCGCCCGCCTGAATGCCGCTCAGGTAAACCTGTCCGCCGTCATTCACAATCCCGGTGTCTTGCTGTTTTGTGTTTTTCACCACCGCGCCGAAGGGCGGTGAACTGCCATCCGGCAGGCGCAGCACCGCCATGGCCTTCTCACCAGCAATCACGTCCAGGGAGCGATATCCAATGGCCCCTTCGGTGAGGGTCAGTTGCGTGACGGATTGCGTGGCTTCGACGTTGCTCGGCAAACTATCCAGGTCGACACTGGCCGCCGTACGCTGGTAACTGCCGATATCGGAAATCACCGCCTTGCCGAAAACGTTGCTGCGCGTCGGCGTGCCGTAACCGCGCACAGGCACATCAGACACACCGCCTGTGTCCACCATCAGGCGGGTGCCGCCAGTACTGTTGGTTCGATGCAGCGCTCCACCGTAAGGCGTGAGCGTGCCGCCACCGCGAGCCGATGCACTGAGGCTGGTGTAATTACCTTCTTGTTGGCTGACGGCGAGGTCGATGTCGGCGTAGTCGCCGATATGACTCAGGTAACCACTGGCGGACTTATTGCCGGCGCTGAGTTGGTAGCTATTGCGTTCATCGAGGCGATCGCTGTAGCGCGTTGAAAAACGGTTTTTACCTGCGCCTCTGTTAGCGTCCATCGACAGCGTGCCGGTGCGGCCCAATGGCAGGCTGACTGTCAGCGCCATGCCGTTGTCCTTGTAGTTGTAATCCAGCGTGCGGTACAGGTTCAGGGACAAGCTCAGGTTCTTCACGGTGCCCACATTGAAGTAGCGTGACGCCGATAGGTTCCAGCGTTGAGTGGCTGGCCGTTCCCAATACGTCTGCTTGTTGTAGCTGGCGTAAACGGTGGTGCTCAGGTCACGAAATTGCTTGTTGACCGTCGCGGTATACAGGGCCTTGCTGCCGCCGATCGGTTTCCAGGATCCGTTCACGTCGGGCCCGGCGAGTTCACCGTTGCGCCCGTAATGGCGAGCATCGAGGTATTCGCTCATGCTCAAGTAGTTCTTCTCGGAAAACCGGTAACCGGCAAACGTGACTTGGCTGTCGTACTCTTCAAAGTGCTTGGAGTATTGAAGGCGGTAGGACTTGCCCGAGAGCGCCTCGTTCCACACCGTTGCACGGGACTGAGTGGCATCGAGCGACACCGCACCAAACGCCAACAGGTCACGACCAACACCGGCCGTCAACGCACGGTAGTTGTTATCGGTGATACCGCCGCCAAACAGCGACCAACCATTGCTGACGCCCCACGAAAACTCGCCACTGCCGAAGAAGTCGCCATCCGCGCCGTACTGGAGGTTGGACGGCCGTCCCGTCGCCAGTTTGTAACGGACTTGCCCTGGACGCGTCAGGTAGGGAACGCCTGCGGTATCGACCTGGGAGGTGTGTACCGTGCCGTCCTGCTCTTCGACCCGCACATCCAGCCTGCCGGTGACGGCGTCGTTAAGGTCCTGGATACGAAACGGCCCGGCCGCGACCAGCGTTTCATAGAGCACCCGGCCCTGCTGACTGATGATGACCCTTGCGTTGGTTTTGGCCACCCCGACCACTTCCGGCGCGTAACCGCGCAAGTTGGGCGGCAACTGGCTTTCGTCCGAATTGAGGGCGGCACCGGTAAAACGGAAGCTGTCAAACAGGTCCGAATACAGGTAGTTTTCGCCCACCACCAAGCGGGCTTTCAGCGCAGGAATGGCGCGGTAAGCGTAGTAACGGCTCCACTCCAGCGTCGAACGCCGGGACGGCTGATCGCGATCCTGGTCGACACGCCCCTGCCAATCGGCCCTCAGGCGCCAAGCCCCGGCATTCGCCCCCACGGTACCGTTACCGCTGACGTTATTGCGGGTGCCATCACTCCTTTGGTAACTCGACTGCGCCGTCATGTTGTAGTCAACCAACAAACCCGGAACCCCATCATCCCAACGCGAGGGTGGGTCCCAGTTGATGGCGCTGTATTCAAGGTAGGCTTGGGGGAGGCTGATGTTCAGCGTGGAAGTCGCCAGATCGCCGCTGACTTCCATGCCTGGCAATCCTTGAATATCAAGACACTCCCCGCCTTTCCACCACGTGAGCTTGGCAGCACCGGACTCTTTGAGGCCCAGTTGTTCCACAAGCCCTTGGGATAAACAGGCCTGACTTCCTTTGGGATCATTATCGGGGGGATAGAACGCCACCGATTGCTCGGCAATCGGCTGGTTATTGATTTGCACAACCATTGAGTAAGTGCCCGGCAGAATAAACCCGCTGCGCGCAAACTGAGACAAGTCAATATTAGTGCGATCACTGAGATCAAGAACGTCGGTATTAAACTCGATATCACCTGCACCCCAGGCAGTTCCTGCCAAGGACACCAATCCACCCACAAGCAGACCCGGACGGAACGCTTTTTTAATTTTCGACGCATTCAACATGAAAGCAACCCATCAATGTTCAAAAGTATTCCAACTTGAACCGCACGGCGGCTGCGTGAGCCCCGGGCGCCAACGGCAGTCCGTTGCCA
This sequence comes from Pseudomonas sp. NS1(2017), assembly GCF_002269425.1. NCBI lineage: Bacteria > Pseudomonadati > Pseudomonadota > Gammaproteobacteria > Pseudomonadales > Pseudomonadaceae > Pseudomonas > Pseudomonas sp. NS1(2017). Next base: position 2,605,786 of record NZ_CP022960.1, on the reverse strand, counting down.
ACAAGGCGAAGCGTGTAGTTGAGTGTCATGTCACCCTCAGCCAGCGGGCGCAGTGCCATCGGCACCCCCGGGACACTCTCCTCACCCCTCGAATCCCAGATGTGCAAGGCAACGCCCTGGGAATCACCAAAGGCTGCAAAGGAGCGACCGTCCCTGTCGGGCGCCCCGTCAAACGTGACCCGCAGGTGCTCCCAATCAGGCAGGTTGACGCCGGGGCGCAACGGATCAGGGCGAGTCAGCGTGCAATTGACCAGGCGCAACTGGAAGGGGTGCGGTGCTCCCAGTGCATTGCGCAACAGCCGGCCGATGGGTTCGGGCGTCATGTCGATGGTTTGATCGACACTGGCCAGTTCCAGCCCGCAGGCAGAGTCAATGACCTGTCCACCCAGCGTGACAATGCCCTCGCCTTGCGCATCGGCTTGCGCGTAAACCCAAGGATTGATGAACACCGTCAGTGAAGAGGCCATAGCGAGGTGTATGAATGTTTTCACCGTTATCTCCCGCCAGCTTCCCCCCGCCACTCAACGTGGCGGGGGAAACACTTACTGATAAGCCAAGGTGAAATTGGTGACCGCGCTGAAATTGCCAGGGACGATTGGAGCCGTCGCTGCGCCTTGTACATAGGCACCGAACTCCAACGTGTTGTCGCCGGCAGAAATGGCCTGCGGCGTGGTGGGAACGCCCAACTCAATGAGTTTGCTGCCGTGGGTCATCATGATGCCCACGCCGCCTGCACCACCGACGGTACCGATCGCACCCGGCACAACGGTGGAAGGCGCCGCTGTAAAGGTGGTGGTCACTGTGTTGTCGGTGAGGCCCGTCAGATCGCAGCCCTCAAGCTCAATCCGTACAGGTCGGGCTTCAGACTTGCCTCCGGATTGCAGCTGATGCTTTGCGATCGCGCCCAAGTGAACCGACTGATCCACGGACTCAGGCTTGATAGAGCAGGCACCCGAATGGACCGACCCAATGAACGTAACGGTTCCGTCCGCCGCTTGAGCGACGGAAGCCGAACCCATCAGCAGGCCGAGAGACAACAGTGCAGTTTTCATTTTGGTATTCATTAGCAAACACTCACACATTGATAAAAGAAACCCTGCCGCAGGAGTGCGAAGGACTTATCAGTTAAGCGACGGCCAGGTGGTAACCCTTGATTTAGTCTCAGCAAAAGTTGAATGCACGCAGGGTGACTGCAGCACTGTTTTTCCAACTATTTGCATTGCCAATCGGGAACCCGTTCGAAGCAAGGCAAGTTTCAATATTCGCCTTGAGAATGTAAGCCGGGAAATTCAACAGGTTGCGTAGCCCTGTTACATCAGGACATATAGGAAGAATATGGCAAATTGCCAAAACTTTAAAAACAGCCGTAAGAATCAGACTACAACTACACTAATGAGAATAGTTTAATTAAGGAAGTGTATGTAAGAAACAGATTACACTCATTCAAAACAACCCTGTGTACTTGAGCAAGATTAACTAACGAGTCAAAGCGTGCTCTAGGAAATGGAAACCGTCTGTCGGAAGCCCTTGCGAGCCTCTCAAGATATATCTTAAGTTATATCTAGACACACACAGAGGCTCCTACCCATGCGAGACCATCCTCACCCACGCGACGGCTTTGACCCGCGCTCTGGCCGCGGTCGCGGCCCCCGGGTCTTTGCGCCCGGCGATCTGAAATTGCTGCTGCCGGCGTTGATCGCCGAGCAACCGTGCCATGGCTACGATCTTATCCGCCAGATCGAAAGCCTGTTCGACGGCGCCTACAGCCCCAGCCCGGGCGTAATCTACCCGACCCTGACCTTCCTCGAAGAAAGCGATTTGATCCAGGGCGACGCCGATGGCGGAAAAAAACGCTACACAATCACCGACGCCGGTCGTCTCTTCATAAGCGAGCAACAGGTCGCCCTGGACGGCGTGCGCATGCGCATCGACGTGAGCAAGCGTTCACTGCGCGGTCATGATCGCCCACCGGAAATCCACGAGGCGGTACATAACCTGCGTCATGCCCTGCACTCGCACCACGGGCGCTGGAGCCCGGAAGAAATCGTTCGTGTCGCGGCGCTGCTCAATCGCACCGCTCAAGCCATTGCCGACGGGAAAGACCAATGAATACTCAAGCCATCCACCGCGTGACCCACGAAATCAAACGCCGCCGCCTGCAAGTGTTGCGGGTGGTCGACATCACACCGCGCATGCGTCGCATCACCATGGGCGGGCCCGAGCTGGCGGGGTTTGTCAGCCTGGGTGCCGACGATCACATCAAGCTGCTGTTTCCACAGAACGCCGCCGAGCAGGCCGCGCTGGAAAGCCCGACCTTCACCATCAAGGGCGACGGCCCACAACCGGCCATGCGCGACTACACGCCGCGTCGTTTTGACCTGAGCATCGGTGAGCTGGACATTGACTTCGTGCTGCACGGCGACGGCCCCGCGTCCACCTGGGCCGAGCAAGTGCAGGTCGGCCAACACCTGTACATCGGCGGGCCTCGGGGTTCGTTGATCGTGCCGGATATCTTCGACAGCTACTTGCTGATCGGCGATGAAACCGCCCTGCCCGCCATCGCGCGGCGCCTGGAAGAGTTGTCGGCGGGACGTAAGGCACTGGCGGTGATTGAGATCGCCAATGCGGCAGAAAAGCAGACGCTGCAAAGCGCTGCCGATGTCGAAGTGATTTGGGTGCTCCGTGGTCAGGACGACCTGCTTGAAACCGTGCAGAAACTGACGTTACCGAGTGGCTCGCTGTACAGCTTCGTCGCCACTGAAACCAAGTTGTCGCGCCGTGTGCGCCGTGTGCTGCTGGACACGCACCAGGTCAATGAGGATTACCTCAAGGCCGTGGGTTACTGGCGCGCCGAAGGCAGCGAAGAAGAGTGATCAGGGCCGGGGCTTGATCAGTTTATCCAGCCCCACCACTGCCAACGCGATCACCACAAAGCCCAGCAAAATCCCCCCGGCATTCACAAATACCTGTGGATAGCCGAGGGTGCTCACGTCAATGAACGGGTATTGATACTGCCCGAGCAAATCCCCGCGCAGCAGTGCATAGGCGAAGTACACCAACGGGTAAATCACCCAGCCGCCGATGTGTTTCAAGCGTAAATCACCCTTGGGCACACACCGCCACCAATAGATAAAAAACAGCACCGGCATCACGTCGTGCAGCAACTCGTCGGCGATGAACTGGAAGCCTTCGGGCTGCCACAGATGGCGCAGCAGCAGGTTGTAGGCCAGGCCTACCACCAGGATGCTCACGGCAATGCCGCTGCTGATCCCCGGCGCGAGGAAAAACCGTTTCGCCGGGGAATCACGTTTCACCCGCGCATAGCTCAACACCACCGCCGCCAGGGTATTGGTCAGCACGGTGAAGAAGCTGAAAAAGTTGATCAACCCGCCCAACAGGCTGGCACCGGATTCCCAGCGCGAATAGAAAATCAGGTATTGCTGGATCGCCAACCCCGCCCAACCGGCCAGCGCCGCTGCCGCCACGAACCGCTTCATCGAATCAATCCAGCGGGCGTTTGGTGCGCATCAGTTTTACGTACAGGCCTTCGACTTTCTCCCGCGCCCACGGAGTTTTGCGCAGGAACGTCAGGCTCGACTTGATGCTGGGGTCGCTCTTGAAGCAGCGGACATCAATACGCTCGGCCAGGCCTTCCCATTCGTAATGTTCCACCAGGGTGGTGAGGACGTGCTGCAGGGTCACGCCGTGGAGTGGGTCGTTGCTTGTCGCGGTCATGCCGGGCCTTTTACAAAAAGTAGAAATACAGCCGCTCACTTTAGCACGAAGAAAAAAGTTCCCGTCCTCAACGAAAAAGAGATGTTATATTGTAACTATAACTTTCAACTCTTTTAGTCGTTTTGCCAAGGAATGTGTCTGATGTCCTTCTCTTCTCTATGGCGCTTGTCCCCGCTTGCCGCCGCCCTGTTGATCGGCTCCGAAGCCCACGCGCTTGAGCTGCAGCCCCAAGTCATCACCGGCAACCCGCTGGGCAGTGAACAGCTCGCCTCGCCTACCACCGTGCTGGAAGGTGATGACCTTACCCTGCAACAGAAAGGTAGCCTCGGCGAAACGTTGAACAAGCAACCGGGCGTGTCGTCTTCGTACTTCGGCCCAGGCGCCAGCCGGCCGATCATCCGTGGCCAGGATGGCGACCGCATTCGCATCCTGCGCAATGGCGTGGGTGCGCTGGATGCGTCGTCGCTGTCCTACGACCACGCAGTGCCGCTGGACCCGGTCAACGTCGACCGCATTGAAATCGTGCGCGGCCCGGCAGCGTTGTTGTATGGCGGCAGCGCCATCGGCGGTGTGGTTAACACTTTCGACAACCGCATCCCCACCGAGGCCATCGAAGGCATCCACGGTGCCGGTGAGCTGCGCTACGGCGGCGCCGACACCACGCGCAGCAGCGCGGGCAAACTGGAAGCCGGCAACGGCACCTTTGCCCTGCACCTGGATGCCAACGCGCGGGAATTCAACGACCTGAAAATCCCCGGCCAGGCACGCAGTCGGCACGCGCCGGCAACCGAAGACGCTCCGGGTAAAAACGGGCGCCTGGGCAACAGTGATGGACGCCAGGACGGCGGTGCCGTGGGCGGCTCCTACACCTGGGACGACGGTTATGCCGGTTTGTCCTACAGCAATTACGACGCGAACTACGGCTCGCCGGCCGAGCAGGACGTGCGTATCCGCATGAAGCAGGATCACTACGCGTTTGCGTCGGAGATCCGCAACCTGCAAGGCCCGTTTACCTCGGTGAAACTCGATGCCGGCTACACCGACTACGAACATCGCGAGATCGAAGGCGGCGAAACCGGCACCACCTTCAAGAACAAGGGTTACGAAGCGCGCGTTGAAGCTCGCCATCAACCGATTGGCCCGTTCGATGGCGTGGTCGGTGCTCAAGTCACCCGCAACGAGTTCTCGGCCCTCGGTGAAGAAGCCTTCGTACCGCAGACCGACACCAACGCGGGCGCGCTGTTTATCCTCGAAGAAATGCAAGCCACCGAACGCCTGAAACTCAGCCTCGGCGGACGCCTGGAACACACCAGCGTCGACCCGGACGCCAAGGGCAACGCACGCTTTGCCACGGCCGACAAAAGCAATGACTTCACCGCCGGCAGCCTGTCATCCGGCGCCGTGTATACCCTCACGCCTATCTGGTCCGTGGCGGCAACCTTGGGCTACACCGAGCGCGCACCGACGTTCTACGAGCTGTATGCCAACGGCACCCACGTTGCCACCAACACTTACGAGCGAGGGGATGCCAACCTGAATAAAGAAAAAGCGGTGTCCAGCGACCTGGCCCTGCGCTTTGACAATGGTACTCACAAAGGCAGCTTCGGCGTGTTCTACAGCCGCTTCTCCAACTACATCGGCCTGCTGGGCAGTGGTCGCACGTTGAACGAAGAAGGTGAAGAAGACGCAGGTGGCCAACCTGAGTACAACTACTCCGGTGTACGTGCACGTTTCGCCGGCTTCGAAGCCCAGGATCACTGGAAACTTGGCGAAAGCGCCTACGGCAAGTTCGCGCTGGAGCTGTCGGGCGACTACACCCGCGCCACCAACCTGGACACCGGCGAAGCCTTGCCGCGCATTGCACCGCTACGCTTGAACAGCGGTTTGCTGTGGGAACTGGACCGCTGGCAGGCGCGCATCGACGTGGAACATGCGGCGGGCCAAGGCCGTGTGCCGGATAACGAGAGTGGCACCGATGGCTACACCACGTTGGGGGCGAGCGCGGGTTATCACTTCAACATGGGTGGCAGCCAGTGGCTGGCGTTCGTGAACGGTGAAAACCTGACCAACCAGACTGTGCGGTATGCCAGCTCGATCTTGCGGGACATTGCACCGGCGCCGGGTAGAAGTGTGCAGTTCGGCGTTCGAACCACCTTCTAAAAACACCGCAATTCTAACCTGTAGGAGCCGGCTTGCCGGCGATGGCGTCCTTATAATCGCCATCGCCGGCAAGCCGGCTCCTACAGGTTTTGCAGGGCCCTTTGCAGCGACGTTCTGTCACTGTTACCAAATCTGAAATGATGCATCTTGCGATTGACGCTTTCTCTCGACGCCCTCTCCCTTTATCCTTGCCGCAACAAACTGAAACGTTTCACTTCCGCGGTCGACCCCATCTTGCCGAATTCCCCCTCTGCCCAAGACAGCGCTGTCTTACACCGACGTGCGCCTGGGGATAAATTGCCCGCCTGTGGATAACCACACTTATCCCCAGAAAAACCGAATTAACGCTGAACCAAGCCCGTGTCGAATCGTCATCTACAGTGAAGAAACACGGGGATACATAATTCCAACGTCACGGAGAAACACACTATGAGCACTGATGGTGCTTCGAGCCCAAGCCGCCTGTTGCCCAGGCTGCTCGGCGTCTTGCTGCTGATCATGGGCCTGGCCTTGCTGGCCGGGGGTATCAAGCTGACGATGCTTGGCGGGTCGCTGTATTACCTGCTGGCCGGTATCGGCATCACCCTGACCGGCCTTCTGCTGCTGGCCACCCGTCGCGCCGCGCTGGGCCTGTACGCACTGGTGCTGTTTGCCAGCACCGTGTGGGCGCTGTGGGAAGTCGGCTTGGATTGGTGGCAGTTGGTGCCGCGCCTGGCGCTGCTGTTCGCCTTGGGCATCGTCATGTTGCTTCCGTGGTTTCGCCGTCCGTTGCTGCGTGGCCAACCTGCCCCGCTGGGCACTGGCGCGCTGAGCGTGGCCGTGGTGCTGGCGGGTGCTACCGCCCTGGCCAGCCAATTCACCAACCCCGGTGAAATGGTCAAGACCGGCCAACTGGACCGCGACGCAGTCCCTGGCATGGCCAGCGCTGCACCGTCCCAGGCCGATGGCGACTGGAACTCCTACGGCCGTTCGGCCTACGGCGATCGCTACTCGCCACTGGCGCAGATCACCGCGGAAAACGCCCACAAGCTGGTGCCGGCGTGGACGTATCGCACCGGTGACATCCCTGGCCCGAACGATCCAGGCGAGACCACCGCAGAAAACACCCCGCTGAAAGTCAACGGCATGCTCTACGTGTGCACGCCGCACAGCCAGGTGATTGCGCTGGACCCGGACACCGGTAAGGAAATCTGGCGCTTCGATCCGAAGATCAGCAGCATGGGTGCCGAGAACTTCAAGGGCTGGGCCCACATGACCTGTCGTGGCGTGTCGTATCACGATGATGCCGCCTACGCCTCCGAGCAGAGCCCTACTGGCAGCGCCAGCCCGGCTGCCGCGCCGAATGCATGCCCGAAACGCATCTTCGTGCCGACCGCCGACACTCGTCTGATCGCCCTCAACGCCGACACCGGCAAGATGTGCGAAGACTTCGGTGACAAAGGCCAGGTCGACCTGCGTGCCAACATCGGTGGCTTCGCCCCCGGCGGTTACTACTCCACCTCGCCACCGGCCGTGACCAAGAACCTGGTCGTGATCGGCGGTCACGTCACCGACAACGTCTCCACCGACGAGCCGAGCGGCGTGATCCGTGCGTTCGACGTGCACACCGGCAAACTGGTGTGGAACTGGGACAGCGGCAACCCGGACGACACCACCCCGCTGGCCGAAGGCAAGACCTACACCCGCAACTCGCCGAACATGTGGTCCATGTTCGCCGTAGACGAAAAACTCGGCATGCTCTACCTGCCGATGGGCAACCAGATGCCCGACCAATACGGCGGCGACCGTACCGAAGACTCGGAAAAATACAGCGCCGGCCTGACGGCCCTGGACATCGACAGTGGCCACGTGAAGTGGACCTTCCAGTTCACTCACCATGACCTGTGGGACATGGACGTGGGCGGCCAGCCGTCACTGATCGACATCAAGACCGAAGCCGGCGTGAAGCAGGCGGTGATGGCGTCGACCAAGCAAGGCAGCATCTACGTGCTGGACCGTGCGACCGGCCAGCCGGTAGTGCCAATCCACGAAGTGGCCGTGCCACAAGGCGCTGTTGCTGGCGATCACACTTCGCCGACCCAACCGAAGTCCGACCTGAACTTCATGCCACCGCCGCTCAAAGAGCGTGACATGTGGGGCGTGACGCCGTTCGACCAACTGCTGTGCCGCATCGATTTCAAATCCATGCGCTACGACGGGGCCTTCACCCCGCCATCGCTGCAAGGTTCGATCGTTTACCCAGGCAACTTCGGTGTGTTCGACTGGGGTGGCATTTCCGTCGACCCGGTACGCCAGATCGCGTTCGTGAACCCGAGCTACATGGCGTTCAAATCCAAGCTGATCCCGGCCGCCGATATTGCCAAGCAAGGTCCACGCGTCAGCGAAACCGAAGGCGTGCAGCCGAACAAAGGCGCGCCATACGGCGTGATCCTCGAAGCCATGCTGTCGCCAATGGGCCTGCCGTGCCAGGCACCGGCATGGGGTTATGTGGCGGCGGTCGACCTGACCACCCACAAAACGATCTGGATGCACAAGAACGGCACCGTGCGTGACAGCGCGCCGGTTCCGATCCCGCTGACCATGGGCGTGCCTAGCCTGGGCGGCACCTTCACCACGGCCGGCGGCGTGGCGTTCCTCAGCGGTACGCTCGACCAGTACCTGCGTGCCTATGACGTGAAAAACGGCAAGCAACTGTGGGAAGGCCGCCTGCCAGCGGGCGCGCAAACCACCCCGATGACCTACACCGGTAAAGACGGCAAGCAGTACGTGCTGGTCATGGCCGGCGGTCACGGTTCCCTGGGGACCAAACAGGGTGACTACGTGATGGCGTTCAAACTGCCGGAATAAGCTTCACTGGCGGTAAAACAAAGGCGGCTACCTGTGAGGGTAGCCGCCTTTTTTATGCCGGTTAAATCGGCACCCGCTCGCGACGCATCCACATTTCGAACGCCATGGCGTTCAACGGCCGACTGATCAGGTAACCCTGGGCAGTGTCGCAATTCCACTGTTTGAGCAGCTTCAGGCTGGGGGCGAATTCCACGCCTTCGGCCACCACCTTGAGCCCGAGGTTGTGGCTCATCTCGATGGTGGAACGCACGATTACCCCGTCGCCACTGGTGCTATCGAGGTTACGTATGAAGGATTGGTCGATCTTCAATTCCTGCACCGGCAGGCGCTGCAATTGCGCCAGGGACGAATAGCCAGTGCCAAAGTCATCCACCGACAAACTGATACCGCAGCCGCGCAACTGCTCCAACACACTGAGGGCCTGTTGCGGGTTGTGCATGATCGCGCTTTCGGTGATCTCGAAAATCAGCTGCTCGGCCTCCACCTGGTACTGAATCAACAACGCAGTGACGCGAATCGCCAAATCATCATCGGCCAGGTCGTCCACCGAGATATTCACCGACAACTGGATCAGCATGCCGCGCTGCGCCCACTCGGCAATCTGGCGGATGGCTTCCTCGATCACCCACAGGGTCAGGCTGCTCATACTGCCGGTGCGTTCGGCGAGGGGGATAAATTCGGAAGGAGACACCTGGCCCAAGGTCGGATGCTGCCAGCGCAACAAGGCTTCGGCCTGGCGTACGTGGCCATGCTTGAGGTCAAGTTTGGGCTGGTAGCACAGGAACAATTCGCCCTCGATGGCGGCACGGCGCAGGTCGCGGATCAGGGTGATCTGGCGTTGGTGGGCCAAGTCGCGGTCCTGTTGGTAGATCTGCAAATGCCCTGGCAGGCTGGCCGCGTCATGCCGGGCGATGGCGGCGCGGCTGATCAACTCCTCCACCTGTTGGCCGTCGGCAGGGTAGGCGGCGATGCCGATACTCACTTCGTGACGCAACTCGTCATGGCCGATGCGCTGGGGCTCGGTGAGTAGCGTGTAGAGACGGTCGGCACGGGCCACGGCGCGGTCAACCTCAGTGTTTTCCAGCAACAACAGGAACTCGCTACCGGCGATGCGCGCCGCCGTGTCACTGGCCAACAGGCTCATGGACAGGCAGCGGCTGGCTTCACGCAGCATCTCTTCGACGCCCTCGGGGCCGAAGCCTTCGTTGATCACCCGGTAATTTTCGATGCCGACGTACAGCAGCACCACCGGCCGCCGAGCACTGATCGCACTGCCCAGGCGCTCCATGGCCAGGGCGCGGTTGGGCAAACCGGTGAGCGGGTCATGCAAGGCGTTGTGTGCCAACTGCCGCTCGCGCACGGCGATGCCGCTCTGCATGGCGTTGAAGGCGCGGGCCAGCAAGCCGAATTCATCGTGGCTGCGCACCCGCACCGGCGTGCGGTAATCACCGGCACCGATACGTTCGGCCGCCTGCACCAGGGCATTGAGCGGACGCGATACCCGCCGCGCCAAAAACAACGCACCGGCCAACGACACCAACAGCACCGCCAGGGCAATCCCGAGGAATTGCCGGTCCAGGGGCGCAAAGGATTCCAGGGCATGGTCCAGCGGGCTTTGCAGCAGCACCCGCACTTCATCGCCATCGCCGGTGTTGGCCAGCGGCAACACCTGGCTGAGCACACGCTGACCATAAAACACATGGATTTTCGGTTCTGGGTCGACATGCCCTTCGCGCAACAGGCTGAGCGTACCGGCCTGGTAAGCATCCGGTTGAGTGCTGAACAGCGGGCCGGGCGTGCCGTTTTGCACGCTAAGGAATGACACCTCCAAGTTGCTCATGGAGCGCAGTTCATTGGCGAACAGCTTGTCCATGGGAAAGCCCATGACAACGCGCGCAATGGGTAGATCGTCGATCACTTCGCGTTGCACCAACAGGTAGGGCCGCCCATCCAGGGCCACTACCAGCATCTGCAAGCCCGTGCGTCGGGCATGCCGCAGGGCGTCGTCATAGGGGAATAGCTGACCGCGTGTGAGGATCGGCAAGGTGCTGACCATGACCTTGCCATCCAGGCCCAGTACAAACACTTCGCTGGAACGGATGCCCGTACCGTGGCGACGCAATGCAGCGAGAATCGGCACGGTATTGCCTTCGGCCACGGCCTGTTTGAAGGGGAGATCTACGGTCAGCCAGTCGAGCCCGTATTGCAGGCGACGCCCACGCAGGTCGAGCAGGCGTTCGAACACCTGGCTACCGGTTTGCAATTGGACTTGCGCCTGGTTTTCCACGGCGCGAGTGGTGGCGGTCTTCACGGCGAAATAGGTGGCGCCGACCACCACCAGCAGTAACAGCGCCAGCACCCCGGCGATGCGGGTTTGGAACGTGTGGCGCCACCTCATTGCAGTGCCCTCTGGCAGCGTTCGCCTCTCTCTGCCACTACGTCCCTTTGTCATGTGCATTCCTTGCGACTGCTGACCTGGCGTCAAAAAAATATCCATTTGGATTGAATATTAGGTCTTAGGAGATTAGCTGGGACTTGGGTTAAGTGCACCCAATAAAACGGGGGAATGTTGTGGCGGTTTTTTGGCGACAATGGGTTGGCTGGGGGGGGTTGAGTTGGGTACATATCCGTTATTTGGGTAACGGCTGATATTGGTTCCGCTCTTACAGCGGGTCACTTTCGAAAAGCGCGAAAGTAACCAAAGCGCTCTTGCCCCAACACTCGGCACCTCGCCTAGGCTCGGTGTGCCCTCACTCCGGCTTGAATCCGTGGGCCGCCGCGATGGGCCATCCTTGGCCCAGCGCGGCTAACCCGGCGTCCTGCCGGGTTACCCACGGATTCAAGCCTGCGTTCGGCCAGCGTGTTTAACGGGGCGCCTCAGATCAAAATCAAGATCACGAACGACTCGCTTCGCATCGTAGATACGCTTTTCGTTTTCTGTAGGAGCTGGCTTGCCAGCGAAAAACGTGAGACCGCCGCGTTTTGTCTGA
>NZ_CP022960.1:2467973-2593954 GCF_002269425.1 Pseudomonas sp. NS1(2017) | reverse complement strand
CCGCCGTAAGGGCGGAACCCATATCAGCCGTTACCGCAGCAACGGATAAGTACTCAGTCAATCAAACACACCGAGCCCGCATAAAATCCCCCCACCGCCGCACCAGATAATTATGCTCATCCATCACAGAATTCCACACCGCAATGTGCCCCATGCGCGCCTCATAAGCCCCCCCATCCCGCACCTCCCCCACATCAATCAACGGCAACCCATCACTCCCCAGCAACTCCTCCCGAGCAGGCTTGCCGGCATACCAGTAATCCCACTCCGCACTGCTCAAGTGATCCCGACTCCGCGCCGGGTTGCCAATGTAATAACCCTGGCGCGCCATCACCGCCCCTGGCCACCCCGACAACCACCAATTCAAATACGCATAGGCCGCATCCAACACCGCCCCCTTCGCATGCCGCGACAACGACAACCCACCAAACCACGCGCGATACCCTTCACGCGGCACCGCCAAGCGGTATTTCACCCCCGCACGATGCAGGCGCATCAAAGTCGGCGACCACAGGCTCTGAATATCGATACTCGGGCTGAGCATCAATTGCGCCGCTTCTTCATCATCAGACCAGAACGCCGCAAAGTGCCCCTCCTTCTGCTTGCGCACCAGGATGTCGGCCAACACGTCGATCTCTTCGATGCTCATATTGCCGATGTCCCTGAAACTGGCCAGCCCCGCGCCCTGCACCGCCAATGCAGCATCCAACGCACCAATCGCCGCGTCACTCTGCAAGGCCGTGCGCGCACGCCAGGCGGGGTCCAACAGCCAGCCCCAGCTTTCGTTACCGTGGCAAAAACCTTCGGGCAAGCGTTCGGGCCGGTAGGCGAAACTGTCGGCGTTGTGGGTCAGGGGCAACATACTGATGCGATCGGTGACCGTGCTGCCGAGGCTGCCGTCGTGCTGCACGAACAACCGTTCGCTGGGCACGCTGCCGCTGCCCAGTCGGTCATCGGGCGACAGGCGCCCACGCTTGGGCAGGTCATTGATCTCGTGCCACAGCGCAATGCGCCGGGTGTCGATGGGCTGGATCGCCCGGGCTGGCCACACGAAGTCGACGTTGTGGAACCATTGGTCGTACAGGTCGTAGCTCTCAGGCTGCATCACCGCGATGCGCTGGGCCTGCTCGACATCGTGCACTTGGTAGATCAGTCGAATGCCCAGCTCCTGCTCGGCGCGGACGCGCAGGCATTCAAGCAGGGTAACGGAGGTGCCGAGGACGCGCAGAGTGATCATGCCGCGAACCGCCGCGAGAACACGTTGAAGGAACGTCGCAACAGTTCGGGGTCTAGGCCACGCAGGATAAACACCAGGCGCGACTGCCGATCGGTGCCCGGCCATGCAGGCAAATGAACCGGCGCATGCAGGCAATGCTGCACACCATGAATGACGATGGGGGCGTTACTGGCGTTCACGTTGAGCAGCCCTTTCACACGGAGGATTCGTTCGCCGTGGCATCTTAACAGCATCGACAACCACACCCCGAAACCCACCCAGTCCAGCGGCTGGTCAAAGGTCAGGCTGCACACTTGGGCGGCGCCGTGGGTAGCGGTGGTGGTGCGATGCAGTTGCCAGCGACTGACTTCCACGGCGGGTTCGGCGCTGCGCAGACCTTCGCCGAGCAGCAGTTGATCGCCGCTGTGGATGTCGTGGGTATCGAGGATCGGCGTACCGGCATTCAGCGCCTGCAAGTGAGCGCGCAACGCCGTGCAATCGCCGGCCAGGTCGGTCTTGCTCAACAGCAGGCGATCCGCCGCCGCCACCTGCGCCAGCCATTCCGGGTGCAGGCGTTCTTGCAGGGCGGCGTGGCTGGCGTCGACCAGGGTGATCACCAGGCCAACATGGAAACGCCCGCGCAGTTGCACGTCGTTGTTCAGGGTGGCAAGAATCGGCGCCGGATCGGCCAAGCCGGTGGTCTCCAGAATGACGCGCTTGAACGCCGGGATTTCACCGCGCTCGCGGCGTTGCAGCAGGCCGAGCAGCGCGTCTTTCAACTCGCCACGAATTGAGCAGCACACACAGCCGCTGGGCAACAGCACGGTGTCAGGTGCCACCTCTTCCACTAGCAGATGGTCGATGCCGACATCGCCGAATTCGTTGATCAGCAGCGCGGTGTCGCCCAGGCTTTCGCCTTGCAGCAGACGTTTGAGCAAGGTGGTCTTGCCGCTGCCAAGGAAGCCGGTGATGACATTAAGGGCAATGCTCATAGTTACCTCCGCCCCCTGTAGGAGCGAGCTTGCTCGCGCAGAACGCACAGGCACCGCGTTCATCCAGACCGCCCGCGTTGTCATTGACGACCTTCGCGAGCAAGCTCGCTCCTACAGAGAGTTGTATTCCAAATGATCGAGCAGTTGGGGATCGAGAGGGTCCAAGGGACGGCCGAGCATGGCCTCGGCCGCCTGCCACAGTTGATCCAGACCGCTGGCCAATTCCTGCTTACCGGTAGCGCCCAACAGCAGATACGACGCGCCCTGGAAATCTTCGACCTTGAGCCGGAATACCGCCAGCACCTGGTTGATGGCGGCGATTCGGCGCAGGCGTTCGCGGCGTCGGGGCAGTTCGTCGCCCAAAGGATCGCTCCAGTGCAGGTCTTCGCCGAGCAGTCCGCAGAGTCCGCACATGGCTATACCTCACTCATGGCATGACGTCGCCGGAGTTCGGGCCCAGGGTCTGGCCGACGAACAGGTTGCCACCGGGCTCGCTGGCCAGCAGCACCGCCGTGGGCGCCACTTCATCCGCCAGGCCGAAGCGCCCCAGGGGCAATTCCTTGGCCTTGGCGCGCTTCCAGTCGTCGCTGATACCACCCACCAAAGGCGTCTCGATCGGGCCGGGCGCGATGGCGTTGACCAGCACATTGTCCTTGGCCACTTCCAGGGCCAGGGACTTGGTGAAGCCGATCACCCCGGCCTTGGCGGCGGCGTAATGGGTCAGCTCGGCGCCTCCCTTGATGCCCAGTTGCGAGGCGACGTTGATGATCCGCCCCCAACGCTGCGCGAGCATGTGCGGCAAGGCGCGCTGGCTGGCGACGAACACACTGGTGAGGTCGACGCGCAGCATGTCGTTCCACATTTCGATGGACAGGTCGACGCAGCGCGCCTGGGTGAGCATGCCGGCGTTGTTGACCAGGATATCGATGCCGCCGAAGTGTTCGACGCAGCGGTCGACGCTCGCTTGGGCACCTTCGACAGTGCCTACATCGGCCAAGCATTCGAACACCTCGGCGCCGAGGTTGCGGCAGGTGATCGCCGTTTCCGCGAGGCTGGCGGCGTTGCGGTCGGCCAGCACCAGGCGCGCGCCTTCAGCGGCGTAGGCACGGGCGATGGCGGCACCGATGCCGCTGCCGGCGCCGGTGATCACGGCGCGGCGATTAACGAGTTGAGACATACAAAAACTCCTGTCAGTCAGGCCAGCGGACGGTTAGGCCGCCGTCGATAACGATGCTTTGCCCGGTCAGATAACTCGACGCGTCACTGGTCAAAAACTGCACCAGCGACGCCACTTCATCCGCCCGCCCTACTCGGCCCAACGGAATCGCCCGCGCAGCTTTGGCCAAGCCTTCCGGCCCGAGCGAGTTTTTTGCATCCAGCGACTGCGGCGTCTCGATCAACCCAGGGATCACTGCATTGCAACGAATGCCCTTGGCCGCCAATTCCACCGCCAGCGACCGGCACAACCCCGGCACGCCAGCCTTGGCCGCCGCGTAGTGACTGTGCTCCTGCCAGCCATACACGCCGCCGGCAATCGACGAAATCGCCACCAGCGCGCCGCCTGCATGCATATGCCGGGTCGCCGCGCGGAAGGTGCGCATCACCCCCGTGAGGTCGACGTTGAGCATTTCGTCCCACAACGCATCGGTCATCTCCAGCAAGGGTGCGCGGCGCAGCAGGCCGGCGTTGGCCACGGCGTAATCGAGTCGGCCGAAATGCTGGATGGCTTGCGCGGCCAGTGCATCGACAGAAGCAGTGTCACCCACGTCCAACGGCAGCATCAGGCACTCGCCGCCCGCCTCTGCCACAAGGCAGACGGTGGTCTGCGGGTCATGGGGATCGGCCGGGTAATACCCGCCGACCACCGCCACGCCGTTACGGGCATAGGCCACAGCGAGGGCTTGGCCGATGCCGCTGGCAGCACCGGTAATCAAGGCAACTTTACGGCTCATCAAACACTCCTTACTGAACGGTTTCCGGACGTACATGGCGTGCGGCAAACATCAAGGCGCCGGACAGGAAGCACGGCAGTGCGCCGAACCACAGCGCGGCGGTCTGCCAGTCGCTGCCGGCGGACAACACTTGGGTCGCGCCAAAACCTGCGACCACCGCGCCGATCGGGCCCATGGCGTGGATGATTGCGCCACCGGTGGCGCGGATGCTGGTGGGGAAACTCTCACTGATAAAGAACAACGCCGCCGAGTACGGCCCGATCAGGAAGAACAGGCCCAGGCTGTACAGCCCGACCACCATCGGCATATTGCTCGGGCCAAACAGCATCCCGGCGAACGACAGCCCGCCGAGCATCCAGCCCAGGCCGATCACGTTGCGACGACCAATCTTGTCGCCCATCCAGCCGTGGCTAAGGTAACCGCAGTACCCCACCAGGTTCGACAGCACGAGGATGATCAGCGAGTTCTCGAACGAGATGTGGTGCACGCTGATGATCACCGAGGTACCGAGCACGCTGAACACCTGGATCGCCGCCCAGTTGAGCAACAGTGCCGCGCCGATCACCAACGTGGCGCGACGCGCCGGGCCACGGAACGCGGCTTTGAGGCCCGCCTTGCTGTGTTCGTCGTAGTCCACGCCATAGGTGGCGGCGACGTTTTGCGCTTCAGTCACCGCGCCGCTTTTACGCAATTGGCTGATGCGCTGGTGGATCTGGAACTGCGGGCTCTCCTTGAGCTTGCGCGCCATGATCGCGATGACAATCGCCGGGATCGCGGCGAAGATGAAGCAGCCCTGCCAGCCAATGATCGGCAGCAACAGCGCGGTCAAACCGGCGGCAATCAAAGCACCTACCGGCCAGCCACCTTGCACCAGGCTGTAGATAAAGCCACGGCGTTTGGTAAGACGCGGATCTTCGGAGGCGCCGTACAACTCACTCAGGTAAGTGGCGTTGACGGTTTCTTCGGCATAACCCAAACCACCCAACGAACGGATCAGGATCAGCGGCGACTTGCCCCACGCGCCGCCAATCGCAGTCAGCGCCGAGCACAGTGCGGAACCGGCGACGGTGAAGATAATCCCGGTGCGGCGCCCCAATTTGTCCACCACCGGGCCGATGGCAAATGCCACTACCGCCGTGCCCACCGCCACCCAGGTCGCGATTTCAGCTTGCTCCACTTCACCCCAGCCAAAATGCCGGCCGATCTCCGGCAGCAAGGTGCCGAACAAAATGAAGTCATACACCGCAAACACCCAGGCGAAAAACGCGATCCAGGTGGCGAAACGCACCTCCTTGGACGTCAGTTGCCGGGGTTTCCAGCCAGTCAGGTCAAGCTTGTTGTAGATGGACATGGGTCGCGCCTCGGGGATTAAGGAGTCAGGTACGGGGTTGGCGGCGGATGAAGTCGTCGGCGATTTCGTCGAAGGTGACAAAGCGCACGCCGGCATGGCTCTGGATGTGTTCGATCAGGCGCTCCAGCATCAACAGCACTTGCGGGCGGCCGGAGACGTCGGGATGGATGGTCATGGTGAACACCGCGTGTTCGTGTTCGCGGTAGACCCAGTCAAACTGGTCGCGCCACATTTCTTCGAGGTGACGCGGGTTGACGAAGCCGTGGCTGTTGGGGGCTTTCTTGATGAACATCATCGGCGGCAGGTCGTCCAGGTACCAGTTGGCCGGGATCTCCACCAAGTCGGTTTCTTCGCCGCGCACCAGGGGTTTCATCCAGGTGTCGGGGTGCTGGCTGTAGTCGATCTTGGTCCAGCTGTCGCCCTTGCGCACGTAGTAGGGGTGGAAGTCGTTGTGCATCAGGCTGTGGTCGTACTTGATGCCTTTTTTCAGCAGCAGTTCGTTGGTGACCTTGCTGAATTCCCACCACGGCGCCACGTAGCCCGTCGGGCGTTTGCCGGTGACCTGGGTGATCAGCTCGATGGATTTATCCAGGACGATTTCTTCTTGCTCGGCCGTCATCGCAATCGGGTTTTCATGGCTGTAGCCGTGCACACCGATTTCGTGACCGGCGTCGGCCACGGCTTTCATTTGCTCGGGGAAGGTTTCCATCGAGTGACCAGGGATAAACCAGGTGGTACGCAGGCCGTAGCGTTCGAACAATTTGAGCAGGCGCGGCGCGCCGACTTCACCGGCGAACAGGCCACGGGAGATGTCGTCCGGCGAATCTTCGCCGCCGTAGGAACCGAGCCAGCCAGCGACGGCGTCAACGTCGACGCCGAATGCACAGAGAATGTCTTTAGCCATGATGTGTCTCCTTAAACGTTGAGTACGGATTCGACGGACAACGCTGCGCGCAGCAGGCGAGCGTCTTCCCCCGTCGGGGCGCTGAGCAGCAGCCCGGTGGGCAGGCCCTGGGCATCGCGGCCGCTGGGCAGGGTGACGCCGGGCATGTCGAGCAAACTGCCGGGCATGGTCAGGCGCAGGGTGGCGAGGTTAGTGTTCACAAACAGGTCGTCGTCGGCTTCCAGCGCTGCCAATGCGGGTGCGACGTGGGCGACGGTGGGGGTGATCAGGATGGCGCCGTCGAGGTCGTCGACCAGTTGTTGTTGCAGGCGGCGCCGAGCGTCAATCAGATGAAGAAGCTGGCTGGCCGGCAGCGCGCGCGCAGCTTCGAGGCGGCGGCGTACACGTGGGTCGAGTTGTTCGGCGTCGGGGCTGTCGAGCAAGGCTTCGTGCAGGGCGAAAGCTTCGAAGGAACCGAGCCAGCCGTGGTGTTTGATCAGGTCCAGGGTGGCCTGGAAGGTCGGGCATTCACGCTCCTCGATCAGCGCGCCGTGGGCCTTGAGTTGCTCCACGGCGCGCAGCAGGTTGTTGCGCACAGCGGGCTCAGCATCCTGTTGCGCCAGCACAAAGCGCTGACCCTTGAGGCTGCGAGCGGTGTGGGTTTGGCTGCGGCCATGCAGCAGGTCATCGATGGCCAGGGCATCACGTACGCTGCGGGTCAGCGGACCGAGGCTGTCGAGGGTGTGCGCCAGGGGGAACACGCCGTCGCGGCTGTAGCGTCGGCTGCTGCTGCGGTAACCCACCAGGCCGTTGAACGCCGAGGGGATGCGGATCGAACCGGCGGTGTCGGTGCCCATGGCGATGGGCACGATTCCGGCAGCAACGGCCACCGCTGAACCGGACGACGAACCACCTGGAATGCGTGGTTGGTCAATGCCAAGGGGATTGTGCGGCGTGCCGAAATGCGGGTTCAGGCCCAGGCCGGAATAGGCCAGTTCGCTGAGGTTGGTCTTGCCCACGCTGACCATCCCGGCGCGGCACAGCAGGCCCACGATCGGTGCGTCGAGCAACGCAGCGGGCGCGTTGCGGCGGTAAGCCGCGCCAGCGGTGGTAATGCTGCCGGCCACATCGAACAAGTCTTTCCAGGCCAGGGGCACGCCGTCGAATACGCTCAACGGCTGGCCGGCGCGCCAACGAGGGGCAGAGGCTTCGGCTTCGCGGCGCGCACGCTCGGCGGTCAGGTTGATAAAGACTGCCGGGGCCCGGCTCGCCTTTTCGAGTGCCTGCTCAAGGGCTTGCACAGGGTCGTTGCGACCGCTGGCGAAATCCTCGGCCATTGAAGTGGCGTCTGACATCAAGGTGCCCCTCACAAAATGTACTTATTAATAAAATATACATTTTGCAGAGGCAGCTTTCGTGCCAGTCTTTCTCAGGCAGCTTTTACGCAATCGGAGGATTTCGCCTAGAGCTACGGGATAGATGGTTTTAAACAGTCGGAAAAAATCTTGCCAGGTCACAGGAAAGCGCCTTCAATGAAATAATGTATCTTTTATTAATAAATACATTTTGGTGCAGAAAAGTAACATTCCACGATTCCGAGCCCCACAAAGGTGCCGCCGCTGTGGCGCAGGGTGACAGGCGCAACTTATGAGAGAATCCCCGGCCACCGTCCTACAAGCCCCAGAGAAAGCAATGAAAGCAGCGTCCGCCCCGGCCTCCCGTTACGCGATGATTCATCAGGTATTGCGTGATGCGATCGTCAACGGCACCGCGCGCCACGGCCTGGTCTTGCTGGAAGCGCCGCTGGCCGAATTGTTCGGCACCAGTCGTGTGCCGGTGCGCCGGGCCCTGGACCTGCTGCATGAAGAAGGGCTGATCTGCCGCTTCAACGGCCGGGGTTACCTGATCAACCCCGACGGCCTGGTGATGGAACCGCTGCGCCTGCCCTTGAGCCATGCGCACCTGGGCCTCAATGGCGAAGATGAGTTGGTGGACACGCGGCCCCTGGGCGAGCGCATCGTCGAGGAAATCGGCGCGGCGTTGTCCACCTGCATTGCCTTCGGCCATTACCGCCTGGACGAGCAGGCGGCCGCCGACCACTACGGCGTCAGCCGCGCGGTAGTGCGTGAAGCGCTGATGCGCCTGCGCGACCGCGGGTTAGTGGAAAAAGAGCCCTACTCCCAATGGTTGGCCGGACCGCTGACCGCCCGTGAAGTCACCGAAGACTACGAGCTGCGCGCCTGCCTGGAACCCGAAGCCCTGCGCCAGAGCGCGCCGGGGCTGGACCGCGAAATGCTGGAAGCCATGTTGCAACGCGTGCTGGACGCCCAGGACAGCGCCCACTGCAGCCTGGAGGCCATCGAGCAGATCGAGGAGGACTTGCACCAGCGCTGCCTCGCCGGCCTGCAGAACCGCAAGATTGCGGCGCTGATTCGCCAGGGGCAGAGCCCGATGATCATCAGCCGGATTTTTTACCGTTTGCTGGGGATCGGCGCCGATCCGGCCATGCTCGCCGAACATCGCCTGATTCTGGAATTGCTGCTGCATGGCGCATTTGATGCGGCGGCGTTGAACCTGCGTGAGCACCTGCAGCGTGCACGCCAGCGCATGCTGCAAAGATTGAAAGTGTTGTCAGTGCTGCCGGAGCAGCCATTGCCGAGCTATCTGCACAAGATCAGCTGAATTCATGCAAATTGTTGCTAACTTCACGCGACCATTGAAACCACCGCTACCCCGCCCCATCTAACCTGCATACTTCCTTATGCAGGTGCCCCATGAGCGACCAGCAAGAATTCCCTGATTACGACCTCAACGACTACGCCGACCCCGAAAACGCTGAATCCGCCTCGTCCAATACCGGCCTGGCCTTGCCTGGGCAAAACCTGCCGGACAAGGTCTACATCATCCCGATCCACAACCGGCCCTTCTTCCCGGCGCAAGTGCTGCCGGTGATCGTCAATGAAGAGCCGTGGGCCGAGACCCTGGAGTTGGTGAGCAAATCCGACCACCACTCCCTGGCGCTGTTTTTCATGGACACGCCGCCGGAAGACCCGCGCCACTTCGACACCTCCAGCCTGCCGCTGTACGGCACCCTGGTGAAGGTGCACCACGCCAGCCGCGAAAACGGCAAGCTGCAATTCGTCGCCCAGGGCCTGACGCGCGTGCGCATCAAGACCTGGCTCAAGCACCATCGCCCGCCGTACCTGGTGGAAGTCGAATACCCACACCAGCCGAGCGAGCCGACTGATGAGGTCAAGGCCTACGGCATGGCGCTGATCAATGCGATCAAGGAACTGCTGCCACTCAACCCGCTGTACAGCGAAGAGTTGAAGAACTACCTCAACCGCTTCAGCCCCAACGACCCGTCGCCACTCACCGACTTCGCCGCCGCGCTGACGTCGGCCACTGGTAACGAGTTGCAGGAAGTGCTGGACTGCGTGCCCATGCTCAAGCGCATGGAAAAAGTGCTACCGATGCTGCGCAAAGAGGTTGAAGTCGCGCGCCTGCAAAAAGAACTGTCCGCCGAGGTCAACCGCAAGATCGGCGAGCACCAGCGCGAGTTCTTCCTCAAGGAACAACTCAAAGTCATCCAGCAGGAGCTGGGCCTGACCAAGGACGACCGCAGTGCCGACGTCGAACAGTTCGAGCAACGCCTGGAAGGCAAAGTGCTGCCGCCCCAGGCGAAAAAACGCATCGATGAAGAATTGAACAAACTGTCGATCCTCGAAACCGGATCGCCGGAATACGCGGTGACCCGCAACTACCTGGACTGGGCCACCTCGGTGCCGTGGGGCGTGTATGGCGAGGATAAACTCGACCTGAAACATGCACGCAAGGTGTTGGATAAACACCACGCGGGCCTGGATGACATCAAGAGCCGCATCCTCGAATTCCTTGCGGTGGGTGCCTATAAGGGCGAAGTCGCCGGCTCCATCGTGCTGCTGGTCGGCCCGCCGGGCGTGGGCAAGACCAGCGTGGGTAAATCCATCGCCGAGTCCCTGGGCCGGCCGTTCTACCGCTTCAGTGTCGGCGGCATGCGCGATGAGGCCGAGATCAAGGGCCATCGCCGCACCTACATCGGCGCCCTGCCGGGCAAGCTGGTGCAGGCGCTCAAGGATGTGGAAGTGATGAACCCGGTGATCATGCTCGATGAGATCGACAAGATGGGCCAAAGCTTCCAGGGCGACCCGGCGTCGGCCTTGCTGGAAACCCTCGATCCCGAGCAGAACGTCGAATTCCTCGACCACTACCTGGACCTGCGCCTGGACCTGTCCAAAGTGCTGTTCGTGTGCACTGCCAACACTTTGGATTCCATCCCCGGCCCACTGCTGGACCGTATGGAAGTGATTCGCCTGTCGGGCTATATCACCGAAGAAAAAGTCGCCATCGCCAAACGCCACCTGTGGCCGAAACAGCTGGAAAAAGCCGGCGTGTCGAAAAACAGCCTGACCATCAGCGACGGCGCTTTGCGTGCATTGATCGATGGCTATGCGCGGGAAGCCGGCGTGCGTCAGTTGGAAAAACAACTGGGCAAGCTGGTGCGCAAAGCCGTGGTCAAGTTGCTGGACGAGCCGGACTCGGTGATCAAGATTGGCAACAAAGACCTCGAAAGCTCCCTGGGCATCCCGGTGTTCCGCAATGAGCAAGTGCTATCCGGCACCGGCGTGATCACGGGGCTGGCCTGGACCAGCATGGGCGGCGCGACCTTGCCGATCGAGGCAACGCGTATCCACACGCTCAATCGCGGTTTCAAGCTCACCGGGCAGTTGGGTGAAGTGATGAAGGAGTCCGCGGAAATCGCCTACAGCTACATCAGCTCGAACCTGAAGTCGTTTGGCGGTGATGCGAAGTTCTTCGATGAGGCCTTCGTGCACTTGCATGTGCCGGAAGGCGCCACGCCGAAAGACGGCCCGAGCGCCGGGGTGACCATGGCCAGTGCGCTGCTGTCGCTGGCACGTAACCAGCCGCCGAAAAAAGGCGTGGCCATGACCGGCGAGCTGACGTTGACCGGGCATGTGCTGCCGATTGGCGGCGTACGCGAAAAGGTGATTGCAGCGCGGCGCCAGAAGATTCATGAGCTGATCCTGCCGGAGCCGAACCGTGGCAGCTATGAAGAGTTGCCGGAATACTTGAAAGAAGGCATGACGGTGCACTTTGCCAAGCGCTTTGCGGATGTGGCGAAAGTGCTGTTCTGACAGATCTCTATCGGCTTTAATGCCCTCTTCGCGAGCAAGCCCGCTCCCACATTTTGACCGCATTCCAAAGGATGTACCCGGTCAAAATGTGGGAGCGGGCTTGCTCGCGAAAGCGCCCGCCCAGTCACCACAAAATCCCCTCCTGTCACACCTTGTCTCATCTTCGGTTATGCTCGCCCTTCGTCGTGAATGAACGGAGCCCCCATGACCGCTGCCCGCCTGCTTCTCCCCTTGAGCCTTGCCCTGCTGGCCGCGTGCGCCAGTGCACCGAAGCAAAACATCACCGTGGACAACCAGAGTGCGTGCCCGCTCCAGCTTAAAAGCGGCCAAAACCTGACCCTCACGCTACCGAGCAACCCCACCACCGGCTACCGCTGGGCCATCCAGGATTCCGCTGGCGGCGTGCTGCGCGCGTTGAGTCCGGAGGTCTACAGCAGCTCGGAATCCGGCGTGATCGGTGGCGGCGGCCAGTCGACCTGGCGCTTCCAGGCTTTCGCCACCGGCCAGGGTCGTTTGCGCCTGACCTCCCAGCAACCCTGGGAGCCGGAAGCCGAACCCGTCGAAACCTTTGACTGCGCCATCACGGTGAACTGATATGCCATGGCTGATTCTTGCGTTGATGGGCGCCGGCACCTTTATCTACGGCCTTGCCACCCATGCCACCTTGTTGTGCCTGTTGGTCAAACCGCTGCCGGTGCTGGCGCTGCTAGGCTGGCTGCATGACGCGCCGCCCACCGACTATCGACGCTGGATCAGCCTGGGGTTGATTTTTTCCCTGGTGGGCGATGTGCTGCTGGCCTGGCCGGGCGACCTGTTCATCTTCGGCTTGGGTGCCTTCCTGTTTGCGCATTTGGCGTACCTCAAAGCCTATTTCAGTGATTGTCGCCGCTTGGCACTGCTGCCGCTGGTATTGGCGCTGGGCGTGGGCGCGATCCTGCTGAGCATCCTGATCTCCCGTGGCCTGGGCGACCTGCTGATTCCAGTGGTGGTTTATGCAACCGTGATCAGTGCCATGCTCTGGCGTGCGTTGGCGCGACTGGGCAGCGATGTGCCGAAACGCTCGGCATGGTTGGCGGCGGCGGGCGCGGCGTTGTTTGTGTTTTCTGACACGCTGATTGGTATCAATCGGTTTGTGGTGGCGTTCGATGCAGCGCCATATTTGCTGATCAGTACTTATTGGCTGGGCCAGTGGGGCATCACGGCATCTGCATTTTCGCAGTCTTCTCGATCTCACTCGTAAATGAATCATTGTACGCGCCGTCTATATTCCATCCGTAACGAAGGCCTATAGCAAACTACAATAAAAAACTGTCAAGTATCACAGTAGATCAAGCGCAGAAATGCTCATAAATTCCCCTGAAAGGATGAACAAAAAGCTCATCTAACATAAGGGAAAAGCAAATGACTACCCAAACTAAAAAAAGCCCAAAAAGTCCGACAACGGGCACCTTAACCGCCACCATCGAACAAAAACCTGCTTTGAACGCAGATTTCGTTCACGTGCATTACGTGAATAACTCGATGGAAATATATGGCAACGACAGCCGCCCGGAAGCGTTGCTTACATCAGTCACGATCACGGTCGTAAGGGATGTAAAGAGCGGAACGTATGAGTTGTATACAGACAGTGATTTTCAGAGCGCAGAAGTCCGGTATAACGGACTTCCCTATCTCTATGACACCGAATCCGCTACTTTACACATCACCGCCGACCATAAACAAAAGCACTCTTTTGGAACCTGTACGATTAAAGCCGTTGCGGTCTTTGACCCCGAAAATCGCATTACCGTTGAGGTCGAATTCGATCTCCACGGTGGAACGGACTCCCGTAAAATTTAGCACTTACCCCAATCCCTGTAGTTAGGGCTCACACGCAACAGCCTTCTCCCTGCGCGCGCGGTTTATCAGACAGACCGCGCATCCCCCCTTCAACTTGGCTAAAATGCCGGCCTTTCCCCCTCGTCGCCGGAACAACCGTGAGCAAAGAACCCGATCGCCTATTCGCCCAGCCCCTGCCCCAGGTGCCGGACTTCGCCTTTAACGAGGACGTGGTGCGGGTGTTCCCGGACATGATCAAGCGCTCGGTGCCCGGCTACCCGACCATCGTCGAGAACCTCGGCGTACTCGCCGCGCAGTTCGCCCAACCCAACAGCGTGCTGTATGACCTGGGATCCTCGCTTGGCGCGGTGACCCAGGCCCTGCGCCGCCATGTGCGCACCGACGGTTGCCGGGTGATCGCGGTGGATAACTCGGCTGCGATGGTCGAGCGTTGCCGTGAATACCTCAATGGCCAGGACTCGATGTTCCAGGAACTGCTGCCGGTCGAGGTCATCGAGGGCGATATCCTCGCGCTGCAGTTCCAGCCGGCCTCGGTGGTGGCGCTGAATTTCACCCTGCAATTCATCGCGCCCGATGAGCGCCTGACGCTGCTCTCGCGCATCCGCCAATCATTGTTGCCGGGCGGTGCATTGATCCTTTCGGAAAAGCTGCGCTTCAATGATCCCGAAGAACACGCGTTGCTCACCGATCTGCACATCGCGTTCAAACGCGCCAACGGCTACAGCGAACTGGAAATCGCCCAGAAGCGCAGCGCCATCGAAAACGTCATGAAGCCCGACAGCCTCGAAGAACACCGCGCACGCCTGTTGGCGGCAGGGTTCTCGAAAGTCGTGCCGTGGTTCCAGTGTCTTAACTTTGCCTCGTTGATTGCCTTGCCATGATTGATTTGTCCCCCCTCGCCCGCCATCTGGTCGGCACTCCCCTGGCCGTGTGGGCCCAGGGCCTGCAAGCGCAACTCGATAGCAAGATGGAAAAGGGTCATGGCGATCTTGAGCGCTGGCAGAGTGCGCTGGATGCGCTGCCAAACATCCAGCCCAGCGAAGTGGATTTGCTCAACGGCCTGACACTCGATACCGACTGCGATGACGACACCCGCGTGCAGATGCATGCCGCGCTGATGGGCCTGAGTCCGTGGCGCAAAGGGCCATTCAACCTGTTCGGCGTGCATGTGGACACCGAATGGCGCTCGGACTGGAAGTGGTCCCGGGTGGCACCGCACCTGAACCTGAAGGGCAAGCGCATCCTCGACGTGGGCTGCGGCAACGGTTACTACATGTGGCGCATGCTCGGCGCCGGGGCCGACAGCGTGATTGGCGTGGATCCGAACTGGTTGTTCTTCTGTCAGTTCCAGGCGGTTCAGCGTTATCTGTCAGAACCCAAGGCCTGGCACCTGCCGTTCCCGTTCGAAGACCTGCCGCAGAACCTGGAAGGCTTCGACACGGTGTTTTCCATGGGCGTGTTTTATCACCGCCGCTCGCCAATCGAGCATTTGCTGGCGCTGAAGGACACCCTGGTCAAGGGCGGTGAACTGGTCTTGGAAACCCTGGTGGTCGAAGGCGACCAGCAACAAGTGCTGGTGCCGGAAGATCGCTACGCGCAGATGCGCAACGTGTGGTTCCTGCCGTCGGTGCCAGCGTTGATGCTGTGGCTGCGGCGTGCCGGGTTCAGTGATGTGCGCTGTGTGGATGTGAGCGTCACCACCGTCGAGGAACAGCGTGGGACAGAGTGGATGAAGTACCAGTCGCTGAGTGATTTCCTTGATCCGCAAGATCACAGCAAAACCATCGAAGGGCTGCCGGCGCCGATGCGGGCAGTGATCATCGCCCGCAAATAAACCTCAAAGGGACGGCTTGGCTCTTCGCGCCTTGAAGAACTCGCTCAAGACCGTCCCGCATTCCTCGGCCAACACCCCTCCTTCAAACAGCACCTTATGATTGAGAAAGCCCTGGGTAAAAAACTGCCCCTGGCTTTGCACGATCCCCGCCTTGGGTTCCAGCGCGCCGTACACCACCCGCGCAATCCGCGAATGCACGATCAGCCCCGCACACATGCTGCACGGCTCCAGGGTCACATACAGCGTGCTGCCCACCAGGCGATAGTTGCTGATGGATTGCGCGGCGGCGCGGATGGCGACCATTTCGGCGTGGGCGCTGGGGTCGTTGCCGCTGATGGGGCAGTTGAAGCCACGGCCGATGATTTCGCCGTCCTGCACCAACACAGCGCCTACGGGGACTTCACCCAATGCAGCGCCTTGGGCGGCAAGGGCCAGGGCTTCGCGCATGAAGTCCTGGTCGCGGCTGCGGTCGATGATCGCGGTGGGGCGAAACTGACGCATCACGCCACCTCGATGGCGGCCATCAGGCCGGTTTCCATGTGGTCGATCACGTGGCAGTGGAACATCCACACCCCTGGGTTATCTGCCACCAGCGCCACGCGGGCGCGCTCGTTTTTACCCAGCAGATAGGTGTCGGTGAAGTACGGGATCACCTTGTGGCGATTCGAGGCGATCACTTTGAAGCTCATGCCATGCAGGTGGATCGGGTGCTGGTACTGGGTCATGTTCTTCAATTCGAAAATGTAACTCTTGCCCTTTTCCAGCTTGGCGATCGGGCGGTCGGCGCAGGTCTTGTCGGTGATGTCCCAGGCCTTGCCGTTGATCTGCCACAGGCTGGGTGGCTTGCCGTTGTCGGTATTGACCGAGACCGAACCCACCCACTCGAAATTGAAGTTGAGTTTCTCGGCGTTGGCCAGGTCCGGCTCGGCAATCGGGTTGGCTGGCAGCGTCGGCGGCCATTCAGTCGGCGCGTCGGTATTGGCCACCGAACGGAAGGTGCCCAGCCGCACCGGGCCATTGCGGATCGACAGTTCCTCGCCAGCCGGCGGTGCCTTGATCGCCAGGCAGATGCGCATGCCGGGGCCCAGCCAGTATTCCTTGCCCAACGGGCGCGGCTCGATGGGGTTACCGTCCAGCGCGTAGATCTGCGCCTCGACATCCGGAATGTTGATGCGGTAGGTCAGGGTATTGTCGAGGTTGAGCAGACGCACGCGAGTGATCTGTCCGGCCGGCAAATCGATCACGGCCTGGGACACGCCATTGATCGTCGACAACCGCCCGGCGGTGCCGCCGCGTGCCGCCTCACGGGGAATGCTGAAGGCGACGAAGGCGCCCTCTTCGTCCACGTGCCAGCTTTTCAGGCTGAGGGTGCGTTCATGTTTGAAACCGGTGGGTTCGCGCTCTTCGATGATCAGCGGGCCGACCAGGCCACGGCCGAGTTCTTCGCTGCTGTTCACATGGGGGTGATACCAGTAGCTGCCGGCGTCGGGCACGCGGAATTTGTAATCGAAATATTCACCGGGCAACACCGGCAGTTGCGAAACGTAGGGTACGCCGTCCATTTCCAGTGGCAGGCGGATGCCATGCCAGTGAATGGTCGTGGCGACCGGCAGGTGGTTGATAAAGCGTACCCGCAACCATTCGCCCTGGCGCACTCGTAACTCGGTGCCCGGCGCAGACGGGCCGAACGCCCAGGCTTCGGTCTTGTGGCCCGGCACCAACTCCACATCGAGCGGCGCAGCGATCAGCTCGTAATCATGCCCCGCCTCGGCCTCGGCAACTTTCCCCAACCAGTAGCGGTAGGCGCCACCGGCACCGACACCTACTACGGCCAGGCCTGCAAGACCACCCAGGATTTGTCGACGGGAAAAGGATCGGGACACAACAACCTCACGTATCGGCCGCAGGCCCAAGGCCTGCAAAGGGCAGATACGATACACCTGCCCCGGCTGTAGGAGCGAGCTTGCTCGCGAAAGACCTTAGAACAACTCGGAAAGCCAGGCTCCCCGCGTCATCGTTGACGACCTTCGCGAGCAAGCTCGCTCCTACAGAATGATCGACGGATCAGGCCTTGGCGGCCGCCAGAATCAGGGCTTTCATCTCGGCGACGGCGCCTTTGAAACCGACGAACAACGCGTGGGCCACCAATGCATGACCGATGTTCAGCTCGTTGATACCCTTGATCGCGGCCACGGCTTCGACGTTGTGGTAGTGCAGGCCATGCCCGGCGTTGACGATCAGGCCTTCCTTGAGGCCGCAACTCACACCGTCGATGATGCGTTGCAGCTCGTCGGCCACTTCAGTCGGCGTAGTGGCATCGGCGTAACGGCCGGTGTGCAGCTCGATGGCAGGTGCACCGACACGGCGCGACGCTTCGATCTGGCGCTCGTCGGCATCGATGAACAGCGAGACTTCGCTGCCGATCTTCGACAAGCGCTCTACGGCAGCCTTGATCCGCGCTTCCTGGCCGGCCACGTCGAGGCCGCCTTCGGTGGTCAGTTCCTGGCGGGTTTCCGGCACCAGGCAGATGTGCGCCGGGCGGATGCGCTCGGCGAACTGCATCATTTCCTCGGTGACGCCCATTTCGAAGTTCATGCGGGTTTGCAGCACGTCCTTGAGCACCAGCACGTCACGCTCCTGGATGTGGCGGCGGTCTTCGCGCAGGTGCACGGTGATACCGTCGGCACCCGCTTCTTCGGCGTCCAGCGCGGCCTTGACCGGGTCAGGGTAACGGGTGCCCCGGGCCTGGCGCAGGGTAGCGACGTGGTCGATGTTGACGCCAAGAAGAATGCGATTGCTGGTGGTCACGGAAGCGCTCCTGAAAAGGGAAAGAAACGCTGCACAGCATACACGGGGTTGTCAGGGCTTTCGAAACAACTCGCGACTGACCAGCGGCCGTCCGCCCAAGTGCACGGCCAGGGCCTGGCGCATCAGGCGCTTGGCGGCAGACAGCGCGCCGGGGGCGGTCCAGTCGGCTTCGCTCATGGCCAGCAGTTCGGTGCCCTGGAACAGACCCGGTTGCAGCAGGTATACACGCTCCAGGCCGGCGTCGACCTGCAGACGGTACATGCCGTCGGCGGCGATGGGGTTGCCGTGCAGGTCGTTGTTTAATTCAAAGCCATAGCCCAGGTCGTCGAGCAGGCGCCATTCGAAGGCGCGTAGCAGAGGCTCCAATGGACGCCCTTCGGCCAGGGCCAACAAGGTGGCAGCGTAGTGATCGAAGACGGCCGGGTGCGGGTCTTCGGCAGGGAGCAGGCGGATCAACAGTTCATTGAGGTAGAGGCCGCTGAACAGCGCTTCGCCATTGAGCCAGGCAGAGGTGCCGACGCTTTCCATGCGACCAACGTTTTTCAGCTCGCCCTTGCCGCGAAACTCCACGTCCAGGGCCACGAATGGCCGTGCCAGCGTGCCCGCCTTGCCCCGCGCACTGCGCAAGACAGCGCGCAGGCGGCCTTGGGGCGTGAGGAAGTCCACCAGGGCGCTGGTCTCGCGGTAGGCGCGGCTGTGCAGGACGTAGGCGAGTTGGCTGGGGGGTGGGGATTGGGACATTGGGTTCTCGCTGACAAGCACGGTCTTGAAAACTGCGACTTTCCAATGTGGGAGCGGGCTTGCTCGCGAAGGCGGGGTGTCAGTCGATACATTCATCACTGATACACCGTATTCGCGAGCAAGCCCGCTCCCACATTTTGACTTGCGGCGTTACCGAAAGGCGCTTACAGGTCGCCGTAGCCCAGGGAACGCAGTGCACGCTCATCATCGGACCAACCACCCTTCACCTTCACCCACAGGTTGAGCATGATCTTGGAGTCGAACAGCAATTCCATGTCCTTGCGCGCTTCGGTGCCGATGCGCTTGATGCGCTCGCCCTTGTCGCCAATGATGATCTTCTTCTGGCCATCACGTTCGACGAGGATCAGCGCATGGATGTGCAAGGTCTTGCCCTGCTGCTTGAACTCTTCGATCTCGACGGTGATCTGGTACGGCAGCTCGGCGCCCATCTGACGCATGATTTTCTCGCGCACCAGTTCGGCGGCAAGAAAACGGCTGCTGCGGTCGGTGATCTGGTCTTCCGGGAAGAAATGCTCGTTCTCCGGCAAGTGCTCGGCGATCACACGCTCCAGCGCCTCCAGGTTGTGGCCGTGCTGGGCCGAGATCGGGATGATCTGCGCGTTCGGCAGTTGCTCCTGCAGCCAGCTCAGGTGCGGCATCAATTCGGCTTTGTCTTCGATGCGGTCGGTCTTGTTCAACGCGACGATCAACGGGCCGGTGACGTACTGCACACGCTCCAGGACCATCTGGTCTTCGTCGGTCCACTTGGTGCGGTCGACCACGAAGATCACCACGTCGACGTCTTTCAACGCCGCCGAAGCGGTCTTGTTCATGTAGCGGTTCAGGGCCTTCTCGCCACCCTTGTGCATGCCTGGAGTGTCGACGTAGACCGCTTGCACGTTGCCTTCGGTCTTGATGCCCAGCATGTTGTGGCGGGTGGTCTGCGGCTTGCGCGAGGTAATCGCGAGCTTCTGGCCGAGGATGTGGTTCAGCAGCGTGGACTTGCCCACGTTCGGGCGGCCGACGATGGCAACATAGCCACAGCGTGTTGCGGTTGAATCAGTCATGGCCATTCTCCACGCCCAGGGCAATCAGTGCTGCAGCGGCCGCTACCTGTTCGGCAATACGACGGCTCACACCCTGACCTCGGCTTTTTTCGTTCAATAAGGTGATTTCACATTCCACGAAGAACACGCGGCAATGCGGCTCACCCTGGATATCCACCACTTCGTAGCGTGGCAGTTCGCAACCACGGGACTGCAGGAATTCCTGCAGGCGGGTCTTGGGATCTTTATTGGTGTCGACCAGCGTGAGGCTCTCGATCTCGGAGGTCAGCCACGCGGTAACGCGCTCCTTGGCCGCTTCCATGCCTGCATCGAGGTAGATGGCACCGATCAGCGCTTCGAGGGCGTCGGCCAGGATCGATTCGCGGCGGAAACCGCCGCTCTTCAGCTCACCGGAGCCCAAGCGCAGGTACTCACCCAGGCCGAAACCACGGGCCAGCACCGCCAAGGTCTCGCCTTTCACCAGGCGGGCGCGCAAACGCGACAGCTGGCCTTCACGGGCTTGCGGGAAGCGCTCGAACAGGGCCTCACCGGCGACGAAATTGAGGATGGCATCACCAAGGAATTCCAGGCGCTCGTTATTGCGCCCTGCAAAGCTGCGGTGTGTGAGGGCAAGGACCATCAATTCCTGGTCCTTGAAGGTGTAGC
The DNA here is from genome assembly GCF_002269425.1 of Pseudomonas sp. NS1(2017). Classification (NCBI taxonomy): domain Bacteria; kingdom Pseudomonadati; phylum Pseudomonadota; class Gammaproteobacteria; order Pseudomonadales; family Pseudomonadaceae; genus Pseudomonas; species Pseudomonas sp. NS1(2017). Next base: position 2,573,431 of record NZ_CP022960.1, on the reverse strand, counting down.
CGAGCTGGCGCTCGAGACGACTTAAAGAAACGCTCACGGTTTACCCATATCTGTTTGGTGGCACCGGCGGCCATCGACGATTGACGCAGTGTTCAAATTCAAATCCTGATTGGTGCAGCATGAGGCAGGACAGATTTGTCCCCACCCCAGAAAAGCATTCGGCGCTGTGTTCACAGCGCCGCCTGTATTACTTGATCAGCCCGACCCGCGAGAAGTTCGGCAAGTGGCTGAGTTTGGGTTCCGGCCAGCTCATCCAGACCGCGAAGGCCTTGCCGACGATATTCTGGTCGGGAACCATGCCCAGCAGGTCCTTGGGAATGTTGGGGTCATCCCAGTACCGGCTGTCATTGGAGTTGTCGCGGTTGTCGCCCATCATGAAGTAGTGCCCGGCCGGCACTGTCCACTGGCCGTCAGGCTGGGCACGGTAACGGCTCATTTCCTTGCGGATTTCGTGCTCCACCGCACCGAGTTTTTCCTGGTACAGCTCAGCGCTACCCAGGCTGTTCGGCTCGGAACCGATCAGTTTCTCGGCCACCGACTCACCATTGATGAACAGGCGCTTGTCGCCGGTGTAGCGGATCACGTCGCCCGGCAGGCCGACCACACGCTTGATGTAGTTGACGTTCGGGTCGCTCGGATAGCGGAACACCATCACATCGCCACGCTGCGGGTCACCGACTTCAATGACCTTCTTGTCGATCACCGGCAGGCGGATCCCGTAGGAAAACTTGTTCACCAGGATGAAGTCGCCGACGTCCAGGGTAGGTTTCATCGACCCCGAGGGGATCTGAAACGGTTCCACCAGGAACGAACGCAGCACCAGCACGATGAACAACACCGGGAAGAACGACTTGCCGTATTCCACCAGCAAAGGCTCTTTGTTCAGCTTCTCGATCACCACGCCATCGGGCTGGCTGACGCTGCCCTGATAGGACGCGATAGCCGCCCGCCGACGCGGGGCGAAGAACACCAGATCGAGCAACGCCAGGAGACCGCAAACGGCAACGGCGATGACCAGCAACAGCGGGAAATTTAGCGACATAGGACCTAACTATCCAACCTGAGCACCGCAAGGAAGGCTTCTTGTGGAACTTCCACGTTACCTACTTGCTTCATGCGTTTTTTACCGGCTTTTTGCTTCTCAAGCAGCTTGCGCTTACGGCTTACGTCACCGCCGTAGCATTTGGCCAGTACGTTCTTTCTGAGTGCCTTGACGGAGGTCCGCGCAATGATCTGCCCGCCGATGGCGGCCTGGATCGCGACGTCGAACATCTGGCGCGGAATCAGTTCTTTCATCTTCTCGGTCAACTGGCGACCTTTATAGTGCGCGTTGTCCTTGTGCACGATCAGGGCCAGGGCATCGACCTTGTCGCCGTTGATCAACACATCCAGTTTCACCAGATTAGCCGATTGGTAACGGTCGAAATGGTAATCCAACGAAGCATAGCCGCGGCTGGTGGATTTGAGGCGGTCGAAGAAGTCCAATACCACTTCGTTCATCGGCATGTCGTAGGTCACTTGGACCTGGGTGCCGAGGAACAGCATGTCGCGCTGCACGCCACGTTTTTCGATGCACAGGGTAATAACGTTGCCCAAGTGCTCCTGCGGAACCAGGATGTTGGCCCGCACGATAGGCTCGCGCATGTCTTCGATCGCCGAGAGATCCGGGAGCTTGGACGGGTTGTCGACGTAAATCGTTTCACCGGTTTTCAGCAACAACTCGAAAATAACCGTTGGCGCGGTGGTGATCAGGTCCAGGTCGTATTCGCGCTCGAGGCGCTCCTGGATGATTTCCATGTGCAGCATGCCCAGGAAACCACAGCGGAAGCCGAAGCCCAGTGCGTCGGAGCTTTCCGGGGTGTACTGCAACGACGAGTCGTTGAGGGTCAGCTTTTGCAGAGCCTCGCGGAAGTCTTCGAAATCATCGGAGCTGACCGGGAACAGACCCGCGTAGACCTGCGGCTGGATGCGCTTGAAGCCTGGCAGCACGTCGACATCCGGCGTGGAGCTCAGGGTCAGGGTGTCACCCACCGGCGCACCGTGGATGTCCTTGATACCGGCGATGATGAAGCCTACTTCACCGGCTTTCAGATCAACGGTCGCGGTGTGCTTGGGGTTGAAGACACCGACGCTGTCCACCAGGTGGATCTTGCCGGTGGACTTGACCAGGATCTTGTCGCCCTTCTTCACACGGCCGTGGCGCACGCGTACCAGGGAGACAACGCCCAGGTAGTTGTCGAACCAGGAGTCGATGATCAACGCTTGCAGCGGATCTTCGTAGTTGCCGGTCGGGGCTGGAATGGTCTGCACCAGGCGTTCAAGCACTTCGTCGACACCCAGGCCGGTCTTGGCGCTGCAGGTGACGGCGTCGGTGGCGTCGATGCCGATGATCTTCTCGATCTCTTCCTTGACGCGCTCTGGCTCGGCCTGAGGCAGGTCGATCTTGTTCAGCACGGGCATGACTTCCAGGCCCTGCTCGATCGCGGTGTAGCAGTTGGCAACCGACTGCGCTTCCACACCCTGCCCTGCGTCAACCACCAGCAAGGCACCTTCACAGGCCGCCAGGGACCGGCTGACTTCGTAGGTGAAGTCGACGTGGCCTGGGGTGTCAATGAAGTTCAGCTGGTAGGTGATGCCGTCTTTGGCTTTGTAATACAGCGTAACGCTGTGGGCCTTGATGGTGATCCCGCGCTCGCGTTCGAGGTCCATGGAGTCCAGTACCTGGGCTTCCATTTCACGCTCGGCAAGGCCGCCGCACATCTGGATGAATCGATCGGCCAGCGTCGACTTACCATGGTCAATGTGGGCGATGATGGAGAAATTGCGGATATGACTCAAATCACTCACGGATCAACACTCAAAAAGGCTGCAGGCAGATTGCCCGCTGAAAAATAGCCGGGAATTGTACCTGATGCCCGGGCCGGACGTCATCTTTGCTGACCAGAACAAAAATGCCCCGATCTCTCGACCGGGGCATTTTTTGTTCATAAGCGCGCAATCAACCGGCCCGGCGCAATAGCCAGAAGCCGGCCAGGGCACAGATGGCCGTGGGCACCAGCACCGCAAACAGCGGCGAGAAGCCGAACACCAGGCTCGACGGGCCGAGCAGGTCCTGGGCAATACGGAAGGTGAAGCCCACCAGCACGCCTGTGAATACGCGTTGACCCAGGGTCACGGAACGCAACGGACCAAAGATGAAGGAAATGGCCATCAGCACCAGTGCAGCGGTCACCACCGGCTGCAACACCTTGACCCAAAATGCCAGCCAGTAGCGGCCATTGTTCAGGCCCTGATCCTTCAGATAGTGGATATACCCCCACAGCCCGGAGATCGGCAGGCTTTCGGGGATCATCACCACGGTATTCAACAGTTCCGGCTTGAGGGCGATATCCCACTCCTGGCTCGGCACATTGATCACTTCGGTACTGGCCTTGGTGCCTTGGTCGATATTACGGAAGTAGGTCGTAGTGACGTCGCTGAGTTGCCATTTTTCGCTGCCGTATTGCGCACGTTTGGCGAAGCTTGACTCCAGCAGGTGACGTTCTTTGTCGAACGTATAACGCGTGACACCAATCAACAGGCCACCCGGCTGCACGGCGTTGATGTGGATGAATTCATCACCCTGGCGGTGCCACAGGCCGTGTTTGGAGCTTTGCGCATCGCCCGACCCCTGGGCCAGGGCACGATTGGCCTGGGCAGTGGTTTCAGCCGGCGGCGCGACGTATTCACCGATCAACACGCTGCACGCCATCAGCAGCAGCATGGGCTTCATGACCGCCCAGACGATACGACCGATGGACACGCCGGCGGCGCGCATGATGGTCAACTCGCTGTTGCTGGCCAGGCTGCCGAGGCCGATCAGGCAGCCGATCAGCGCGGCCATCGGCATCATGTCGTAGAGGCGGCGCGGCGCGGTGAGGGCCACGTAGCTCAGCACGTCCCACACGGTGTAAGTGTCAGTGACGTTGCCGACTTCATCGATAAAGGCGAACAGCGAAGCCAGACCGAGGATGATGCCCAATACCGCCAGGATGGCGATCAGTACGCTGCTACCAATGTAGCGATCGAGCTTAGCCACGAGCCAACTCCTTCTGGCCACGACGGCTCATCATTTTCAAACGGATCGGTTCCCAATAGAGCAGGCCCAGGCCAATCACCAGGAAGATCCCGTGCACCCACCACAGGCCCAGGGTCGGCGACAGCTTGCCCTTCTCCAGGGAACCACGGGCGGAAATCAGGATGGTGAGGTACGCCATGTACAGCAGGATCGCCGGCAACAGCTTGAGGAAGCGGCCCTGACGCGGGTTGACGCGCGACAGCGGCACCGCCATCAAGGTCACGATGAACACCAGCAGCGGCAAGGAAATCCGCCATTGCAGCTCGGCAATCGAGCGCAGTTCCTTGCTGCCGAACAAATCGGTGGTCGGGATGGCGTCGCGGTCGGTGACTTCGTCACTGATATCCGGGCGCGCCAACATCACGCCATAGGTGTCGTACTTGATCGCACGGTAATCGGCCATGCCCGGGCTGCCATCGTAGCGATAGCCATTTTCCAGGATCAGGTAGCGGCTGCCGTCAGGACGCACTTCCTGGCGACCGGAATCAGCCACCAGCACGGAAATGCCACGGTCTTTCTTGTCCTGCCCCAGGCGTTTCTCGGAGATGAACACACCGCCCAGGTTGGCGCGGTCGTCGGTCAGGGTTTCGGTGTAGGTCACCCGCGAACCATCATTGAGCGCCTGGAAGCGGCCGGGTTCGAGGGTGTCGAACTCGGTCATCGCGTCCTGTTTATTCAGTACCAGTTGGAACTGCATGGCGCCCTGAGGGGCCAGGCTCAGGCTCAGCCAGGCCACGATCAGCGCAACGCCGGCGGCCGGGATCATGGTCATGCCCAGCAGGCGCTGCTGGCTCATGCCGGTGGCCGAGAGCACGGTCATCTCGCTTTCGAGGTACAAGCGGCCGTAGGCCAGCAGGATCCCGAGGAACAGGCCGAGCGGCAGGATCAACTGCAGGAAGCCCGGCAGACGAAAGCCCATGATCAGGAACAGCGAGCCCGGATCCAGAGCGCCGGAGGCAGCCTGGGCCAGGTATTTGACGAAACGACCACTCATGATGATGACCAGCAATACCGCACTCACGGCACTCAGGGTCAACAGGACTTCGCGGGACAGATAACGGAAGACGATCAAACCAGACACTCCAGGGTTGTCAGGCTAAGGCGGCCAAACAAGCAAGCATACCGAGTCAGCCCGTTTGCACGGACCGGCTAAAAAGATGGCGCATTATCCTGTGATTGACCGCGCCTGTCACTGCGCAACCTCATGCGCATGCACAAAGCGGGTGACAAGGGTTGTCAGCCTCCGCCGGCGAGGTTCAAACTGCGGCCTTTGTCGCCGGCGGTTTACACAGCTGCCTGGTATTAAAGCCGGAGTACAGACTCCTGGCTAACCGACCTTTATAAGGGACCCGAAAATGGAATTGGTTGTAAAAAGCGTTAGCCCCGAAACGTTGAAAACCGCCACCCTCGTGGTCGCCATCGGCGAAGGCCGCAAGCTCGGCGTTGCCGCCAAGCAACTCGACGAACTCAGCGGCGGCGCCATCAGCGCAGTGCTCAAGCGCGGCGACCTGGCCGGCAAAGTCGGCCAGAGCCTGCTGCTGCAGAGCCTGCCCAACCTGAAAGCCGACCGCGTATTGCTGGTGGGCGTGGGCAAGGACGCTGAACTGGGCGACCGTCCGTTCCGCAAAATCATCAGCGGCATCCTCACCACTCTCAAGGGCCTGGGCGGCACTGACGCCACGCTGGCACTCGATGAAGTCGTGGTCAAAGGCCGTGACAGCTACGGCAAGACCCGCCTGCTGGCCGAGAGCCTGGTGGACGGCGGCTACATTTTCGACCAGTACAAGAGCACCAAGGCCGAACCCCGCGCCCTGAAGAAAATCACCCTGCTGACCATCAAGGCCGCCCAGGCTGAAGTCGAGCGCGCCGTGACCCATGCGACTGCGATCGCCAATGGCATGTCGTTTACCCGCGACCTGGGCAACCTGCCGCCGAACATCTGCCACCCGACTTTCCTGGGCGAACAAGCCAAGGCGCTGGGCAAAGAGTTCAAAGGCCTGAAAGTCGAAGTGCTGGACGAGAAAAAGATCAAGGAACTGGGCATGGGCTCGTTCTATGCCGTGGGCCAGGGCAGCGACCAGCCGCCACGCCTGATCGTGATGCAATACAACGGCGGCAAGAAGTCCGAGAAGCCTTACGCCCTGGTCGGCAAAGGCATCACCTTTGACACCGGCGGCATCAGCCTCAAGCCGGGCCTGGGCATGGACGAGATGAAGTACGACATGGGCGGCGCCGCCAGCGTGTTCGGCACCCTGCGCGCCGTGCTGGAACTCAAGCTGCCGATCAACCTGGTGTGCATCCTGGCCTGCGCCGAGAACATGCCGAGCGGCGGCGCGACCCGTCCGGGCGACATCGTCACCACCCTGAGCGGCCAGACCGTCGAAATCCTCAACACCGACGCCGAAGGCCGCCTGGTGCTGTGCGATGCCCTGACCTACGCCGAGCGCTTCAAGCCACAGGCCGTGATCGACATCGCCACCCTGACCGGTGCCTGCATCGTCGCCCTGGGTTCGCACACCTCCGGCCTGCTGGGCAACAGCGATGAGCTGATCGAACAACTGCTCAGCGCCGGCAAAGCCGCAGACGACCGCGCCTGGCAACTGCCGCTGTTCGATGAGTACCAGGAACAGCTGGACAGCCCGTTCGCCGACATCGCCAACATCGGCGGTCCGAAAGCTGGCACCATCACCGCTGCGTGCTTCCTGTCGCGCTTTGCCAAGAACTTCAACTGGGCGCACCTGGACATCGCCGGCACGGCCTGGACCAGCGGCGGCAAGGACAAGGGCGCAACCGGCCGTCCGGTTCCCCTGCTGACCCAGTACCTGCTGGATCGCGCCAAGGCCTAACCCTGTAGGAGCGAGCTCGCTCGCGAAAACCTTGAGGACAACGCGTTAATCCTGATTAAACGCGTCATCGTTAACGTTCTTCGCGAGCAAGCTCGCTCCTACAGTTCTTGAGGTGTTTCAGGAACCGCAATGACCCAAGTCGACTTCTATATATTGCCCAGCGCCGACCCGCTCGCGCGCCTGGACTTTGCCTGCAAACTCACCGAAAAAGCCTGGCGCATGGGCCACCGCATCTACCTGCATTGCAGCGATGCCGCCCAACGCGATGAGCTGGATGCCCGACTGTGGCGCTTCAAGGGCGAAAGTTTCGTGCCTCACGGCCCCGCCGAGTCCGAACCCGACGGCCTGGTTGTCCTGGGTTTAGGCGACAGTTGTGGCGATCACCAGGACCTGCTGGTCAACCTGGACCTGAAAGTACCGCCGTTCGCCAAGGCCTTCGCCCGTGTGGCGGAAGTGGTGGTGGAAGACCCGGCGATTCGTCAGGCCGCGCGGGAGAGTTTCCGTTTCTACCGCGAACAGGGCTATCCTCTGCAAGATCACCGGCTACAACGACTTTGAGTACATGATGGACAATCCCAACCCCATAAAAAAAGACGACCACCTGCTGGACGACCTGGAGTCGATCCGTCAGTTGCTCGGTGATGATGACTTGCAACCGCCGCTGTTGACCGAATCGGTCGAGGGTGAGGTACAGATTCCGCTGTTGTTCGACATGGTCGGCGGCAAACCCGTCGCGCCGGAGCCCGCTGCGGTTGCCCCCGCCGTCGAACCTGCCCCCGCTGAAAAAGGCCCAGACGCCCTGCTGCTGCATCTGGACAACGAACTGCGCGCTGCTGCGCAGTTGATCATGCAAGACGTGATCGACGACTTTGCGCCGCATATCGAGACCGAGATCAAGCGTCGGTTGGATGCGCGGATGGAACGGTTGTTGAGCCAATACCAGTCATAAGTCTTATCAGGAGCGATTTTGCTCGCTCCTACCCCTCTCCCCTATCCCCCGTTATACTTGCCGGCTTTCCTGAATAAATGCCAACTAGGGTCCCGCCGCGCATGGATAAGACCTACCAGCCGCACGCCATCGAAACTTCCTGGTACAACACCTGGGAATCCGAGAATTATTTCGCCCCGCAAGGCGCGGGCGATTCCTACACCATCATGATTCCGCCACCGAACGTCACTGGCAGCCTACACATGGGCCATGGCTTCAACAATGCGATCATGGATGCGTTGATCCGTTTCCGCCGCATGCAGGGCCGCAACACCCTGTGGCAGCCGGGCACCGACCACGCCGGCATCGCCACGCAAATGCTGGTGGAACGCCAGCTCGAAGCCACCGGCCAGAACCGTCACGACCTGGGGCGCGAGAAATTCCTGGAAAAGATCTGGGAATGGAAAGACCAGTCTGGCGGCAACATCAGCCGTCAGATCCGTCGCCTGGGCTCGTCCGTCGACTGGAGCCGCGAGCGCTTCACCATGGACGACGGCCTGTCGGAAGCCGTGAAAGAAGCCTTCGTGCGCCTGCATGAAGACGGCCTGATCTACCGCGGCAAGCGCCTGGTCAACTGGGACACCAAGCTGCACACGGCAATTTCCGACCTCGAAGTGGAAAACCACGACGAGAAAGGTTTCCTGTGGAACCTCAAGTACCCGCTGGCCGATGGCGCCAAGACCGCTGAAGGCAACGACTACCTGATCGTCGCCACCACCCGTCCGGAAACCATGCTCGGCGACGCCGCCGTCGCGGTTAACCCGAACGACGAACGCTACCAGGCGCTGATCGGCAAGTTCGTCGAGCTGCCGTTGGTCGGCCGTCGCATCCCGATCATCGCGGACGACTACTGCGACCCTGAATTCGGCACCGGCTGCGTGAAAATCACCCCGGCCCACGATTTCAACGACTACGAAGTCGGCAAGCGCCACAACCTGCCGCTGCTGAATATCTTCGACAAAAACGCCGCCGTACTGCCAGCCTGCCAGGTGTTCAACCTGGACGGCACGCTGAACGAGAGCATCGACGGCAAGATCCCGGCTGAATACGCCGGTCTCGACCGTTTCGAAGCGCGCAAGCAAATCGTCGCCGCCTTCGATGCTGCCGGTTTGTTGGTGAGCGTTGACGATCACGGCCTGAAAGTGCCGAAGGGCGACCGTTCCGGCACCGTGATCGAGCCGTGGCTGACCGACCAGTGGTACGTGTCCACCAAGCCGTTGGCAGAACCTGCCATCGCCGCCGTGGAAGATGGCCGCATCCAGTTCGTGCCGAAACAGTACGAAAACATGTACTTCTCGTGGATGCGCGACATCCAGGATTGGTGCATCAGCCGTCAGTTGTGGTGGGGCCACCGCATTCCGGCCTGGTACGACGAGTCGGGCAAGGTCTATGTAGGCCGCGACGAAGCCGAAGTGCGTGCCAAGCACAACCTCGGTGCCGACGTTGCGCTGCAACAGGACAACGACGTACTGGACACCTGGTTCAGCTCCGGCCTGTGGACCTTCTCCACCCTGGGCTGGCCGCAGCAGACCGAATTCCTCAAGAAATTCCACTCCACCGACGTGCTGGTCACTGGTTTCGACATCATTTTCTTCTGGGTTGCCCGGATGATCATGCTGACCATGCACCTGGTGAAGAACGAGGACGGCACGCCGCAGGTACCGTTTAAGACCGTGTACGTGCACGGCCTGGTGCGTGATGGCCAAGGCCAGAAGATGTCCAAGTCCAAGGGCAACGTCCTGGACCCGCTGGACATCATCGACGGCATCGACCTGGAAACCCTGGTGCAGAAACGCACCTCGGGCCTGATGCAGCCGAAACTGGCGAAGAAGATCGAGAAGCAGACCCGCGACGAGTTCGCCGACGGCATTGCCAGCTACGGCACCGACGCCCTGCGCTTCACCTTCTGCTCGCTGGCCTCCACCGGTCGCGACATCAAGTTCGACATGGGCCGCGTCGAAGGTTATCGCAACTTCTGCAACAAGATCTGGAACGCCGCGCGCTACGTGCTGGATAAAGGCGAAGACTGCGGCCAGAACGGTGAAGCCTATGAGCTGAGCCTGGCCGACCGCTGGATCATTTCGCAGCTTCAGCGCACCGAAGCCGAAGTGACCCGCCAGCTCGACCAGTTCCGTTTCGACCTGGCCGCGCAGGCCTTGTATGAGTTCATCTGGAACCAGTATTGCGACTGGTACCTGGAACTGTCCAAGCCGGTGCTGTGGGACGAAAACGCGCCGGTCGAACGCCAGCGCGGCACCCGTCGCACCCTGGTGCGCGTACTGGAAGTGGCGCTGCGTCTGGCGCACCCGTTCATGCCGTTCATCACCGAAGAAATCTGGCAGCGCCTGGCGCCGCTGGCCGGTATCGAAGGCAAGACCATCATGCTGCAACCTTGGCCGGTGGCCAACGAAGCGCGCATCGATGAGGCAGCCGAAAGCGATATCGAATGGCTCAAGACCCTGATGATGGGCACGCGTAACATCCGTGCCGAGATGAACATCGGGCCGGGCAAGCCATTGGCGGTGTTTGTGAAGAACGCCAGTGCCGAAGACCAGCGTCGTCTCACCGAGAACGATGCGCTGCTCAAGAAGCTGGCGAAGCTGGAGTCGATCACCGTATTGGCGGCCGGCGAAGAAGCACCACTGTCCGCGACCGCACTGGTCGGCGAGATGGAAGTGCTGGTGCCGATGGCCGGCCTGATCGACAAGGCTGCCGAACTGGCACGTCTCGACAAGGAAATCGGCCGCCTGCAAGGCGAAGTGCAACGCGTGGGCGGCAAGCTGTCCAACGCGGCCTTTGTCGACAAGGCACCGGCTGAAGTGATCGAGAAAGAACGCGCCAAGCTGGCCGAGGCTGAACAGGCCCTTGGCAAGCTGGCGGAGCAACATGCGCGGATCTCTAGCCTGTAAGGTGTGAACCGTGTGAAAAAAGAGACCTTCGGGTCTCTTTTTTTATGCCTGCCGTATGTCACCAGAGAATGTGGGACAATGCCCACCACTTTGAGCCAACACCAGAATCAACATGACCGCCCCCAGCACGCCCAAGCCTCCACGCAAGAAGCCTAAAACCGCCGCCACGGCCAAGCCCGTCGCGCCGCGTAAAGAGGCGACCCTGCACCCGCGCAACCGCCACACAGGCCGTTACGACTTCCCGGCGCTGATCAAGACCACGCCGGAACTGGCGAAATTCGTGATCATCAACCCGTACGGCAAGGAAAGTATCGACTTTGCCAGCCCGGATGCGGTGCGGGTGTTCAACCGAGCGCTGCTGAAAGCCTTCTATGGCATCCAGCACTGGGACATTCCGGCCGACTACCTGTGCCCGCCGGTGCCGGGTCGTGCGGACTACGTGCACTTCCTGGCCGACCTGCTGGCCAACACCAACGACGGCAAGATCCCGCGCGGTTCCATCGTCAAGGTGCTGGACATCGGCATGGGCGCCAACTGCGTCTATCCGCTGATTGGCTACATGGAATACCGCTGGAACTTCCTCGGCTCGGAAGTCGACCCTATCGCCGTCGCCGCTGCCAAGGCCATCGTGCAGTCCAATGACCTGAGCAAGGTCATCCAGCTGCGCCAGCAGAGCAATCCCAAGCAGATCCTGCTGGGCCTGCTGGAGCCGGGCGAGCGTTTTGACCTGACCATGTGCAACCCGCCGTTCCATGCGTCCATGGATGAAGCCACCAAGGGCAGCGAACGCAAGTGGCGAGCCCTCGGCAAGGCGGACCCAAAGCGCAAGTTGCCGGTGCTGAACTTCGGCGGCCAATCGGCCGAGTTGTGGTGTGAAGGGGGTGAAGCGCGTTTTGTGACGCAGCTTATTGCTGAAAGTGCGCATTTTGCCCACAAGGTGTTGTGGTTCAGCACCCTGGTGTCAAAAGCGTCGAACTTGCCCGCGATCGAGACGGCCCTGAAAAAGGCCGGCGTGCTGGAGAGCCAAGTCGTGGAAATGTCCCAGGGCCAGAAGCAGAGCCGGTTTGTGGCGTGGACTTTCCAGACCAAGAACGAGCAGCAGATCTGGCGTCAGCGCTGGGTGCGCTAAGTCTAAACGCTGCCTGCTTCACTGTAGGAGCGAGCTTGCTCGCGAAAAACGCAATGACACCGCGCTTATTCAGAATGCCCGCGTCATCGTTGGCGATCCTCGCGAGCAAGCTCGCTCCTACAGGCAACAAAAAACCGTGCCCGGATCGCTCCGGAGCACGGTTTTTTTTGCTGCGTCTTACTTGTTAACAGCGTCGGTCAGGCCTTTGGCCACAACCAGCTTGATAACTTTCTTGGCAGCGATTTCGATGGCAGCGCCAGTCGAAGGGTTACGGCCAGTACGGGCAGGACGCTCGGTCACTTTCAGTTTGCCAACGCCTGGCAGAGTGATTTCGCCGCCGTTTTCCAGCTGGTCAGCAACAACTTGGCTCAGTTGGTCCAGCAGAGCGCGCACGGTGGTTTTCGGTGCGTCTACTGCTTCAGCCAGGTCAGCGATCAGTTGGTCTTTAGTAATAGCCATTGTGGTGTTCCTTCCCTATCAAATTCATATGGATTGCAGAGTGCAGTGTCAGCCGTCGAGCCCGACCGTCATGGCCTGGCACCCCCGGCTATAACCACGGAGATCGGGGTTATAGATGCTTGAAACGGGGATTGGTTCGACCTGACAGATGCTGAATGCACGCTTATCGCCGAGACTTGGCGTAAGACGGGGCAAAACTAGCACAGAGACGGGGAAATATCCGCTTCTACCTACCCATTTGGTCAGCTTTATCGCTCTAAACCGTGAAAAAAAGGCATATAGCCCGTCGGAGGGTGGCCAAAACACCCTTCAAAGCACGTCTTGCCCAATGGTGCGGTACACTTGGCGACTTTTCGGGGAGGCCAACCGCTCCCCGCTCAACCAGCCGAGAAGCCTATGCCGATCCGTCATTGCATCGTCCACCTGATCGACAAAAAACCCGACGGCACACCTGCAGTTCTCCACGCCCGCGACTCCGAGCTTGCCGAGTCCGCCGCCATCGAGAACATGCTTGCCGACCTCAACGAGAGCTACAACGCCAAACAAGGCAAGGCCTGGGGTTTCTTCCATGCAGAGTCTGGCGCGCACCCGTTCAGCGGCTGGTTGAAGGAATACTTTGACGGTGGACAGGACTTCACCACCTTCAGCCGCACGGCGGTCGAGCACCTGCAGAAGCTGATGGAGGAATCCAACCTCTCCACCGGCGGCCATGTACTGTTCGCCCACTACCAGCAGGGCATGACCGACTACCTGGCCATTGCCCTCCTACACCACAGCGAAGGCGTGGCGGTGACCGACGAGCTGGACGTGACCCCCTCGCGCCACCTGGACCTCGGCCAATTGCACTTGGCCGCACGCATCAACGTGTCCGAGTGGCAGAACAACAAGCAGTCCAAGCAGTACATCTCGTTTATCAAGGGCAAGAACGGCAAGAAGGTCTCGGAGTATTTCCGCGACTTCATAGGCTGCCAGGAAGGCGTCGACGGCCCGGGTGAGACCCGTACCTTGCTCAAGGCCTTCAGTGACTTCGTCGAAAGCGAAGACCTGCCGGACGAATCCGCCCGCGAGAAAACCAAGACCCTGGTGGATTACGCCAGCAGCCAGGCCAAGCTCGGCGAGCCGATGGGCCTGGAAGAATTGTCAGGGTTGATCGATGAAGATCGGCCTAAGGCGTTCTACGACCATATCCGCAACAAGGACTACGGCCTGTCGCCGGAAATTCCGGCGGATAAGCGCACGCTCAACCAGTTCCGCCGTTTCACCGGCCGCGCCGAGGGTTTGTCCATCAGCTTTGAAGCGCACCTGCTGGGCGACAAGATCGAATACGACGAAGCCGCCGGCACCTTGATCATCAAGGGCCTGCCGACCCAACTGACTGACCAGCTCAAGCGCCGCAACTGATGCTCGGCGGGGTCTTTAAAAAAGTCCTGCTGGTGTTGCTGGTCGTGGTGGTGATCCAGAACTGGGGCAAGATCGAACGGGTGTTCAACCCTTCACAAGTGGCGCCGGAGCACGTACGTGCTTCAGCGCGTGTGGTGCTCTACTCGACCGAATGGTGTGGTTACTGCAAGCAGATCCGCCGGTTCCTGGACCAGAAAGGCATACCCTACCAGGCGTTCGACATCGAGAAAGACGCCCAGGCGCGCAAGGCGTATGAGGCGCTGGGGGGCGGAGGGATTCCGTTTGTGGACGTGAACGGCACACTGATTCGCGATTACAACCCAGAAAAAATAATGGCGGCGCTGAAGTAAATCAGCGCACCACGATCATCCGCCCCAATAATGTGTGCTGCTCAAAGCCAAGCACGGCCTGCAACGCATTCAACACCGCCTGCGGGTCCTTGCTCGGGAAACTGCCGCTGACGCGCTTGGCGCCCATCGCTTCGTTGAGCAACAGAATGCGGCCTGGGTAGTAACGCTCCAGGTCCTTGACCACGTCCGCCAACGGCGCCTTGTAGTAGTTGAGCCAACCGTCGCGCCAGGCCAGGCGCGACTCACTGTCTACTGCGTGCAGAGGGTCTGCAACACCCTCGGCGTAGGCCACTTGCTGACCTGCTGTAAGAATTTGCTGCGGGCCCTGCTTGGACGGCGTCACGCCCACCCACCCGGACAACACCGTCACCTGAGCGCCTGCCGGTTGCAGGCGCACTTCGAATTGCGTACCCAGCACCCGTGCTTCACCGCTGCCCGCCTCCACCACGAAGGATTGTCCGGTATGGGTCACGCTGAAAAAGCCCGCGCCACGACGCAGCTTGATATGCCGCTCGCCATGGCTGAAGTCCACGGCAATGGCGCTGTCGGCATCGAGGGTCACCTGGGATTGATCGGCCAGCGTGACGGTTTTGACTTCACCCGGCGCCGTCACGTAGTCGGCACCGAGATCATCGATCCAGCGTGACGGCTGCCAGCCGGCCCCCATGGATACCATCAGCAATAGGCACGCAGCCATCGCCAAGGCGCCGGACCAACGCACCACCCGCGAGCGCTTCGAGGTGGTCATCGCATTGAGGTAGCCCTGCAATGCCAACGCCTCTTCATCCGCCAGCTTGCGCGCTGGCACTTCGCTCAACTCCCACAGCACCTGGGCCTGGGAATAGGCCTCGACGTGCGCCGGATCAGCCCGCAACCACTGACTGAAAGTGGCCTGGTCGCCACTGCTGGGCTGATCATGCAATAGGCTCAGCCAGGCCAGTGCGGCTTGTTCCTGGGCGGGCGTGGGGATGGCGTTCACGGTGCTTTCCCTGGCGTGCGTGGGGATGAGGGTTCGCGAAGGCTGGCTTTGCAGGCTTCGAGGGCACGCATCATATGTTTTTCCACGGAACTTTGGGACAGGCCCATGGCCTTGGCGATTTCCGCGTACTTGCGACCGTGAATGCGGTTGAGCAGAAAAATCTGGCGCGTGCGTTCGGGAAGGCTGCGCAAGGCCGCTTCGACGTGGCGCAGATCATTGCCAGCTTCCAGTGCCGCCTGGGGTTCGGAACCTTGGTTGTCTTGCTGTTCGGGCAGCCAGCCTTCACTGCTGCGTACCCGTGCACCTTCGCTGCGCAGGTGGTCGATGGCGATATTGCCGGCGCAGCGCAGCAGGTAGGTGCTGAGCTCCTCGACCTGCACCAACGGCCGGCGCCAGAAACGCAGGAACAGGTCCTGCACCAGGTCGGCCGCCGTGGCGCGACACCCCACGCGGCGACTCACCAAGGCTTCCATCTGCGAACGCTGGGACAAAAACACCTGCAGGAAATGCGCACGCCCACCTGCCGCGTCAGCGTGCTGGCTGTCCTGGGATTCGGGTGGCGTGCTGATCATCATGGGCGGGCTCAGAGGGTGGCGAAGGCTGCAACAGGACTGGCGAGTAGACCAACGCCCGCCAGGATCAAGGCCAGCCTTGGCCGGTACGGCAACAACAGCACCAACAGCAATGCGCTGAGCATCAACACGGCGCACCACTCCACCAGGCCCTGGCCCCAACCGGCGACATCCACCGCCGGCCAGATCGACACCACCAGCAACAACCAGCCGATCACCCGCAAGCCCAAACGTCGACGGGGCGAGGGTTTGCTGTGCAGCAACTCGCCGTGGTGACGGTCAGTGGACAGGCAGAGTGCGGTGAACCCGGCGTAGCACATCAGCAGTGCGAGCAGCATTCAGTTCGCCTCCTGCTTCAGCGCCAGCGGGCGGGCGCGCTGAGTTTTAGGCGCCAGCGCGGTGCGACGCTGCATCTTCCAGGCGGCCCAGCCAAGGAATACGCCGCTGGCCAGACAGGTCAGATCAAAGCCAGCCATGGCCCAATCGCCGGTTGCCAACGAAACACCGAGGTGGTGCGATGTGGTCAACGCGTTGAGCAGTGGGATGGCGATAAACAGCAGCGCGCCGAAGCTCAGTTGCTCGACCCAACCCTGGCGGCCACGACGCAGGATCGCGTGCAACAGACTCAGGCCCCAGGCAATAAAGAAGGTTTGCACTTCCCAATCGGAACGGTCGGCAAAGCTCACCGGCAACAAACGGTTGGCCCAGAAAAATGCGGCGATGGCGATCATCAACCCGGACATGCTGGCGATGTTCAGCACTTCTACCAAGCGCAACTCAAACGGCATTACCGCAGCCTTGGCATGTTTGAGCTGACGCTTGCCGAGCCAGATCACCAGACCGGTGCCGATCATCGCCGTGCCCGCCAGGCCACAGATAAAGTACAACCAGCGCAGCACCGGCCCGGCGAAATGGCCCATGTGCAACCCATAGAAACTACCGCTGATGGCTGCCGGCAGCGACTGCCCGCCATACACCCGCACCAGCTCGCCGGTGGTGCCATTGAAGGAAACGGTGCTGCCGAAATCATGCACCACGCTGTCGGAACCCGCGCGGAACACATTGACCGAGGCGTTCATATCGGCGGGATTATTGACCGCCACGCGCCCCACATGGCCACCTTCCCACTGTGCCCGCGCTTGCTCGTACATCGGCACCAGCGGCAACAATTTTCCAGGCTGGCCCAGCGCCGGCGCGTTGTTGGTATTCGGGAATACCTCGCTGAAAAAGGCGCGGGTGTCGCCGCCATAGGAAGCAAGAATCGGCGCCGGCATCACCATGCTCATGAAGATCACCAGGCTGCTGTAGGTGATCATCAAATGGAACGGCAGCACCAGAACTCCCACCGCGTTGTGCCCGTCGAGCCAGGAACGCTGGCCTTTGCGGGGCCTGAAGGTGAAGAAATCCTTGAAGATTTTCTTGTGAGTGATGATGCCGGTGATCAAGGCGACGAACATCACCATCGCGGCAATCGTCGACAGCCAGCGACCCCACGGGTGAGGCATTTGCAGCTGGAAGTGAAAGCGGTAGAAGAAATCGCCGCCCATGCTTTCACGGGCTTGCACAGCCTGGCCGGTAACAGGGTCGAGGGTTTTCTGGATGAAATTACCGCGTCGGCCAGGGTCGACTTTGTCTTGCCACATCACCGACAAACCAGGATCGCGGCTGTCAGGCAGAGTGATAAACCAACGCGCAGCGGTCGGCGCGACTTGCTGCAGATAGGTCTGGGCGACCGTCAGGCTGCGCGCATCGTCCAGCGGATGAGCCTGCACTTCAGGCTGCATCCAGTGGCTGATCTCATCCTTGAAATACGCCAAGGTGCCCGTCAGGAAAATCGCAAACAGCAGCCAGCCAAAGATCAGCCCTGCCCAAGTGTGCAACCAGGCCATGGCCTGGCGGAAACCCTCTTTCATGTGCGTGTCATCCAGAAGCCTACACCCGCCAGGGTGGCAAATACCGCGCTTGGCAACATCACGCCAAACCAGGCGCGCGCTGCGCTGCGGCAGGCGAAACACCAGAGCACGGCCAGCAGATAGAACACGAATGAACTCATCATCCCGGTGATCACCGCGTCGGCGCGCGACGTGGGCATCCACAGCGCCAGGCAGATACTGGCCAAGGAAGCCATCAGATAACCGCCCACCACGGCAGCCAGCACGCGCGAGGTGACGGAGAGACGATAGGAGACAGGCAGCGAGGTTTTGCTTTTCATGCGGGAGGCGCCAGGTTCATCAGGCCGCAATATTAATGATAAATATTCTCATAAGCAAAACAGAATGGATGAAACACCTGCCCTGACGGATTGCCGAAGCCCGTCGCGAGCCCTACAATGCGAACAATTCTTGTTCTCTAAAGCATACCGATGCTTGTGGAGTGTCCGCGTTGAGCCCGTCCAATACCGTCGAAGTGTTGTACAACGACCATCACCACTGGCTCACCGGCTGGTTGCAACGCAAGCTCGGCTGCCCGGAAAGCGCCGCCGACCTGGCCCAGGACACCTTCATCCGTGTGCTCACCGCACGGGAAACACCCACGCTGGTCGAGCCCCGCGCGTTCCTCACCACAGTCGCCAAGCGTGTGCTGTTCAACTTCTACCGCCGCCAGGACCTGGAGCGCGCCTACCTCGACGCCTTGGCGCAGATGCCCGAGCACGTGGCACCCTCGGAAGAAGAACGCGCCATCATCCTGCAAACCCTGGTGGAGTTAGACCAACTGCTCGACGGCCTGCCGATCCAGGTCAAGCGTGCGTTCCTGCTGGCCCAACTCGATGGCCTGACCTACGCACAAATCGGCGCGGAACTGGGTATTTCCATCGCCACTGTCAAACGCCACCTGAGCAAAGCGGCCATGCGCTGCTACTTTGCCCTATGAACTTCTCCACCCAAGTCGCCGAACAAGCCGTGCATTGGTTGATGGAAATGCAGCAAGGCGCGCTCAACCCACGCCAGCAAGCCGCCTGGCAACAGTGGCTGAACGCCCACAGCGAACACCAGCGCGCCTGGGACCACATGCAGCGCGTCAATCAGCGCCTGCGCGGCATGCCCTCGCCCCTGGCCCATGCGGCGTTGAATGCGCCAACTTCCACCAGCCGTCGTCAGGCGTTGAAATTGCTGTTGATCCTCGGCGCAGGTTCCGCTGCCGCCTGGAGCCTGCGCCAGCAACATATCCTGCCGCCGTTGACCGCCGATTACCGCAGCCCTGTTGGCCAGCGACGTAAAGTGCAATTGGCCGACGGCAGCCAGTTGCTGCTCAACACTGGCAGCGCGGTGGATGTGCATTTTGATGGCCAGCAACGGCTGATCCGCCTGCTTGAAGGTGAGATTCTGCTGACGGGTATTACAGGCAGCACACCATTGCAGGTGCTGACCGGCCAGGGCCTGCTCACCAGCCAGGCGGCGCGCATGAACGTGCGACAATTCAACGATCACACGCAATTGGCCGTGCTCGACGGCCGCGTCGACGTCATGCCCAATACCTACACCGGCCTGCCGCTGAGCGTCCAGGCCGCACACCAGGTCAACTTCACCCGCAAAGGTTGGGACACCCCGCGCCCCACCGACGCCAACAGCGGCGCCTGGGCCGACGGCATGCTGGTTGCTGCCCACATGCGCCTGGAAGATTTCCTCGGCGAACTCGGGCGTTATCGCCGTGGCCAGGTCAATTGCGACCCACAGGTGGCCAACCTGCTGATCTCCGGCAGCTACCCGCTGGACGACAGCGAACGCATTCTCGACCTGCTGGAAGTGAGCCTGCCGGTGAAGGTGCGGCGCTTTACCCGCTACTGGGTGACCGTGCAGGCACGCGCCTGATGAGATCCTCTGTAGGAGCGAGCTTGCTCGCGAAGACCGGGAGAACGCCGCAGGGTGTCAGGCTTCCCGCGTTATCGTTGACATTCTTCGCGAGCAAGCTCGCTCCTACACAAAGCACACCCTTGAACTTTTTTTTGCAACGGTGAGCCGTTTTCCACCCCTCGCGTGACAGAGAAGGAAAGCCACCTTGATCCTTCCTTCTCAGGACCGCTCTTCATGCCCCAGCAACCGACGCTTCTTGCCCGCACCGTGCGCCAACTCCTACTCGGCGCCAGCCTCAGTCTGACCGTGCTGCCCCCGGTGATGGCGGCCGACGCCAAGCCCTATCACATCGCCCCGACGTCGCTGGAAGCTGCACTGAACCAGTTTGGCCGCGAAGCCGGCGTGTTGATCTCCTTCGGCTCCGAAGTCACGGCGGGTATGCAGAGCCGCGGTTTGTCCGGCAACTACGGCGCCGCGGACGGCCTGCAGAAACTGCTGGAAGGCACCGGCCTGCAAGCCCGTGCCGAAGGCGACAATGCCTACAGCCTGCAACCGACCACGGCACCGGCCAGCATTGAGTTGGGCACCTCCAGCGTGGTCGGCGACTGGCTGGGCGACGCGGCGCAGACCAATGTGTTCGAACACCCCGGCGCCCGCGATGTGATCCGCCGTGAAGAATTCGAACGCCAGGGCGCCACCCAGGCCAAGGACGTGCTCAACCGCATTCCCGGCGTCAACGCCCCGGACAACAACGGCACCGGCAGCCACGACATGGCACTGAACTTCGGCATTCGTGGCCTCAACCCACGCCTGGCGTCGCGCTCCACGGTGCTGATGGATGGCATTCCGGTGCCGTTCGCGCCCTACGGCCAGCCGCAGCTTTCCTTTGCGCCGATCAGCATGGGCAACATGGACGCGGTCGACGTGGTGCGCGGCGGCGGTGCGGTGCGCTACGGCCCGCAGAACGTCGGCGGCGTCGTCAACTTCGTGACCCGTGCGATCCCGGATGCACCCACGGTCAAAGGCGGCTTGCAGACCGAAACCAGCCCGTCTTCCAGCCACGACGGCTTCAAGACCACCGGCAACTTGCTGGCCGGCGGCACGGCTGACAACGGCCTGGGCGGGGCGATCCTGTACTCCGGCACCCGTGGCGGCGACTGGCGCGAAAACAGCAATACGCGTATCGACGACCTGATCCTCAAGGGTAAATACCAACTGGATGACGCCAACAGCTTCAACGCCATGGCGCAGTACTACGAAGGCCAGGCCGATATGCCAGGTGGCTTGAACGTCGCGGACTACAAGGCGGATCCCTACCAGTCCACCCGCCCCTACGACAAATTCTGGGGCCGACGTACGATGTTCAACGTCGGCTATCGCTATGAGCAGGACCGCCGCGAGTTCACCGTGAACAGCTTCTTCACCAAGACCTTGCGCAGCGGTTACCTGGACCAGGGCACGTTCCTTTCGCTGTCCCCGCGTGAATACTGGGTGCGTGGCATCGAGACCCGCTTCGCCCAAGGCTTTGACTTGGGCCCGACCAGCCACGAAGTCGGCGTCGGCTACCGCTACATCAACGAGGCCGGCCACGAACTGCGTTACCGCACGCCGATTGCTGCCAACCAGCAGATCCCCACTACCGACAGCCGCAACGACCGCGACACCCGTGGTGGCACCGAAGCCAATGCGTTCTTCATCGATGACCGGATTGATATCGGCAAGTGGACCATCACGCCGGGCATTCGCTACGAGATGATCGAGTCCCAGCAGACCAACAACCTGACCAACGTCAAATACAAAGGCGACTACAACACCGCGCTGCCGGCACTGAACGTGCTGTACCACCTCAGCGACAGCTGGAACCTCTACGCCAACACCGAAGGTTCGTTCGGCAGCGTGCAGTACAGCCAGATGCCGAACCGCGTGACCAGCGGCGAAGTGAAACCGGAAAAAGCCCGTACCTGGGAACTCGGTACCCGCTACGACGACGGCACCTTGCGTGCGGAAATCGGCGCATTCCTGATCAACTTCGACAACCAGTACGAAAGCAACCAGACCAACGACTCGGTGATTGCCCGTGGCGAAACCCGCCACCAGGGTATCGAGACCAGCGTCAACTACGCGCTCGACGGTTTGAGCCCGGCCCTGGCCGGCTTCGATGTGTACGCCACTTACGCCTACGTCGACGCGACCATCCGCGAAGACGGCCCGAACAAAGGCAACCGCGTGCCCTTCTCGTCCAAGCACAAAGGCACCCTTGGCGTGGGCTACACCGAAGGCCGCTGGAAACTCAACCTGGACAGTAGCTACCAAAGCAGCCAATTCGCCGACAACGCCAACACCGAAAAGGAAACCGCCAACGGCGCCAACGGACGCATCCCTGGCTACATGTTGTTCAGTAGCCGCGCGGCCTATGACTTCGGCCCGCAACTGTCGGATTTGAATGTGGCAGTGGGCGTGAAAAACATCTTCAACACCCAATATTTCACCCGCTCGTTCGACGATAACAACAAGGGTAAATACGTCGGCGAACCCCGCACGGTCTACGTGCAGACCTCCATTGCGTTCTAACGCCACTCAAACGAAAACGGGCCTGCAAATGCAGGCCCGTTTTTAGTGGAGCGTGAGAAAGCTATCAGCCGTTGAACACGGCGCGTTCTTTTTCCAGAAACTCCTGCTCAAGCTCATCTTCGTTGACTTTGGTGGTCGGCTGGTTTTTCCCGGCAGCGCGTGGCTTGCCTTGCAGTTTGCCGAACAGATGTTCCAACGCGTGGTCCAGCTTGGTCGCCGCACCGTCGATCGCCTGTTCCAGGGTATCGGCTTTGTGCAGCACGGACAGCGGCTGATGGCCTTTTGGCCGCGCTTCCAGGCGGCAACTTAAATCGTGGGGACCTGGCTTGTCGCCGTTCTCATCCCGCAGGTAGACCTCCACTCGGGTCAGGTCTTCTTCGTAACGTTCGAGCGTGCTCTCAATGGTCGTACGTACCCACTCCTCCAGTCGGATGCTGCTTTCAATATGGTTATCGCTATTGACTTGGATTTGCATAGTTCTTCCCTTATTTCAGCTAGCTCGCGAGAGGTCACAACTGCAACACCGGGTCGGTGAAACCATGACCTCTTGATTACACAATTGAGCAGTCAGCAGAACAATTCAACCCCTTTGCAAAGATAAATCCCACATTACAAATTAAGTCTGACTACGAGCAAAAACGCTGTTAGGGTGGGGAGTTGGTTACATCTTCTTATGCCCAGCGAACCTCACAATTGCCCCTCTCCCAACGGGTGCAATCCACGGAAAACCCCTGCTTCCTCAACCAGCCAATCGTGCACCGCACGTACGCCCGGATGGCTCAGTGCGCCTGGCGCATAGAGCAACACGTAACGTTTGTGGTTTGGCACGGCCAAGCCGAAGGGCACGATCAAGGTGCCGCGCTCCAACTCATCGTTGAGCAAGGTGCGCCGCGCAATGGCCACGCCCATGCCGGCGATGGCGGCTTCGATGGTCAGGTGGTTACGGTTGAAGGTGTGCCCGCGCCGCACGTCGGCGTCGTGATAGCCGATAGCATTCAGGTAAAACTCCCACTCGGCGTACTCATAACTCCCACGCCAGGCGGTGATGTCGTGCAGCAGTGGGAAATGCACCAGGTCAGCGGGGCCATGCAGCGGTGGCCGGCCACGCAGCAGGCTCGGGGCGCAGACGGGGAAAATCTGTTCGTCCAGCAGGGCTGTGGATAACAGGCCAGGATAGCTGCCGTCGTTCAGGTCAATGGCCAGGTCGAAGTCCCCCTCATGCAGGGCGATGCTGCTGTCCTCGGCGACCATGCGCAATTGGATATCCGGAAAGCGCTGCTGCAAGCGCGGTAACCGAGGGGTCAGCCACTTGCCGAGAAACGACGGGATCGAGCGCAGGCGCAGGGTGCCACTGATCATCCCCGCGTCCAGGCGCTGCAACTCCGCGTCGATGCTGCCGTAGGCCTCACCCACCGTTGTCGCCAATCGCTGCCCCTCGGCGCTCAACTCCACCCCCCGCGCGCGCCGATGAAACAAACGGAAACCCAATCGCTCCTCCAACTGGCGGATTTGCTGGCTCACCGCGCCTGGCGTGATGTGCAGTTCCTCGGCGCAGCGAGTGAACGACAAATGCCGCGCAGCACAGGAAAAAACGTGCAGCCAGACATACGTCTGGCCATGAAGGGGCCGGGTCATAGCGTTTAGTCCTGCTAAAGGGTGTCTTAGGATAATTCGTTGGTCAGTGCCGATCCAGAGGCTCAGTATCGCGCCAATTCCGCTCGCTCTACAAAACATGGCAGCGATTTCTACTCCATTGCTTGTAAGGCTTTAGCATGGCTATCAGTGTTTTCGATCTATTCAAAGTGGGCATCGGCCCTTCCAGCTCCCACACCGTCGGCCCGATGCGGGCGGCGGCGACCTTTGCCCAGGCCCTGATCGACCAACACCTGCTGAGCGACACTCGCCGTGTGGAAGTGCGCCTGTATGGCTCGCTGTCCGCCACCGGTGTCGGCCATGCCACCGACCGCGCCTGCGTGATGGGCCTGATGGGCGAATGGCCGGACCGGGTCGACCCCACCTCGATCAACGCACGCATCCAGCAACTGCGCGAATCCGGCCGACTGCTTCTCGCAGGTCAGCAGGACATTGCCTTCAACTGGAAGCACGATCTCCTACTGCTGGACGAAAGCCTGCCCTACCACCCCAACGCCATGTCCCTGCACGCCTACGGCGAAAACGGCCTGCTGAGCGAGCAGACCTATTACTCGGTGGGCGGCGGTTTCATCATCGAAGCGGCGGAAGCGGCCTCGGGCATTGCGCCGACCAGCGATGTGCAATTGCCCTACGACTTTTCCAGCGCCGTGGAACTGCTGGCCTTGTGCAACAAGCACGACCTGCGGGTTTCCGAGCTGATGATGGCCAATGAACGCGCCTGGCGCAGCGACGAAGACATCCGCAGTGGCCTGTTGCACATCTGGTCGGTGATGCGTGAATGCGTGGAGCAAGGCCTGCGCGATGAAGGCATCCTGCCGGGCGGTCTGGACGTGCCCCGTCGCGCGGCAAAATTGCACCGCAGCCTGCTGGAAATCGGTAAGCCGAATGTCATCACGTCGACCCTGTCGGCCATGGAGTGGGTCAACCTGTTCGCCCTCGCCGTTAACGAAGAAAACGCGGCCGGTGGGCGCATGGTCACCGCACCGACCAACGGCGCGGCAGGAATCATCCCGGCGGTGCTGCATTACTACATGAAGTTCAACGCCGACGCGTCTGACGACGATGTGGTCAATTTCTTTCTGGCTGCTGCCGCCGTCGGAATCCTCTGCAAGAAAAACGCCTCGATTTCCGGCGCCGAAGTTGGCTGCCAGGGTGAGGTCGGCTCGGCCTGCGCCATGGCCGCTGCGGGCTTGGCCGACATCCTTGGCGCCACCCCCGAGCAACTGGAAAACGCCGCCGAAATCGGCCTGGAACACAACCTCGGCCTCACCTGCGACCCGGTCGGTGGCCTGGTGCAAGTGCCGTGTATCGAGCGCAATGCCATCGCTGCGGTCAAGGCGATCAACGCCACTCAAATGGCCCTGCGCGGTGACGGCAAACACTTCATTTCTCTCGACCGGGTGATCCGCACCATGCGCGATACCGGCGCCGACATGCATGACAAATACAAAGAAACTTCACGGGGCGGCCTGGCCGTGAGCTGGGTGGAGTGCTGAGGAGCATTCCCTGATCGCCCCAACGTGAGCCCGCGCAAAAATAATAACGAGGCAATAACGATGACCGATGTACGTACACCTGCCGTAGAAAATCCCGCTGCCGAAACAACCGTGACCACCGGCTGGACCAAACACGACACCACCTGGATGTTGGGCCTCTACGGCACCGCCATCGGTGCCGGCACGTTGTTCCTGCCGATCAATGCCGGCGTTGGCGGCTTCTGGCCGTTGATCTTACTGGCCCTGCTGGCCTTCCCGATGACCTTCTTCGCCCACCGTGGGCTGACGCGTTTTGTGCTGTCAGGCAAATCCGGTGACATCACCGAAGTAGTCGAAGAGCACTTCGGCGTCGGCGCAGGCAAGCTGATCACCCTGCTGTATTTCTTCGCCATCTTCCCGATCCTGCTGGTGTACAGCGTGGCGCTGACCAACACCCTGGGCAGTTTCATGGAACACCAACTGCACATGGCCCCACCGCCTCGGGCGATCCTGTCGCTGGTGCTGATTCTTGGCCTGATGGCTATCGTACGATGCGGCCAGGGCGTGATCGTCAAGGCCATGAGCGTGCTGGTGTACCCGTTCGTCGCCGCCCTGCTGTTGCTGGCCTTCAGCCTGATCCCCAACTGGAATGGTGCCTTCTTCGCCTCCGCGGGTGATGGCATGCCCATGCCGCTGTTCTTCAAGACGCTGTGGCTGGCGATTCCGGTGATGGTGTTTTCCTTCAACCATTCGCCGATCATCTCCGCCTTCGCCGTCGACCAGAAACGCGTGTACGGCGCCCAGGCCGAGCGCAAAAGCAGCGGCATCCTGGCCACGGCCCACGGCATGATGGTGCTGACCGTGATGTTCTTCTGCTTCAGCTGCGTACTGGCACTGTCGCCAGCCGACCTGGCAGCGGCCAAGGCGCAGAACATCTCGATCCTGTCCTACCTGGCCAACCACTTCCAGACGCCGGTGATCGCCTACGCCGCACCGTTGATCGCGCTGGTGGCCATTACCAAATCCTTCCTCGGCCACTACATCGGCGCCAGCGAAGGTTTCCAGGGCTTGATCGTCAAATCCCTGCGCGGGCGCAATCGCTCGATGTCGGCCAAATGGCTGGAACGCTGCACCGCACTGTTCATGGTGCTGACCTGCTGGGCCGTGGCTACCTTCAACCCGAGCATCCTGGGCATGATTGAAACCATGGGCGGGCCGATCATCGCCTGCCTGCTGTTCCTGATGCCGATGTACGCCATTCGTCGCGTGCCATCTCTGCGCCAGTATTCGGGCCAGGTGTCGAATGTGTTTGTAGTGGTGATTGGGCTGATTGCGCTGTCTGCGATCGTTTTCTCGGTACTGCCCTGAAATAGATCACCCAAGAAAAAGGCGAACCTCGGTTCGCCTTTTTTTGTCCCGCAATAACGGCTCGGCGCCTTATGCGGCACGGCCTTTGCTGTACAGCTGTGGAGGGAAACGGACCTTGTGAAAACCTCAGCGACGGAGTGGCCGGTGGTCAGGAGACGCGAACTAATCCCGACACCGGTCGTCAATGACTGCATGTTCTTATCAGGCGGTACGCACCATGGACAATCCTTTTCAGATCATCACCGACACCTTCACCCCTGAATACCGCGTCAACTTGAGCATCCAACGGCTGGACGGCAGCATCATGCTGACCCTCTCCAACGAACAAGGCGTGGTGGCCAAGCGCATGATCAGCGCCGAACAGCGCAATGATCCCAAGCGGCTGAAACGCCTGGTGCAAAGCATTCAGTTCGGTATCGCCATCGAACAGGGCCACAGCGCCATGGAGATCCTGGCGGTGATGACGGATGGCGATCACAAAGTCCTGCATCGACCGCCGACCCGCGCCCTGCCGTTCAGCGTCGGGCTTTAAAGCTCGCCCTTCTCGGTTTCCAGGCTCGCCTCGCCCTTGCGACGCGGGCCTTCGACCTTCACCGAAGGGAAGGCCGACGAGGCGTAGCGCACCACCAGAATCGCGAACGCCAACAGCAGAATCCCACCGCACAGGTAGATGATTCCCACGTCCGGCGGATTGTGGTGCGACACGTTGGAGATCAGCAGGCGCGTCAGCGCGGTGATCGCCACGTAGATAAGGAAGCGCACCGGCATGTGGTTGGTCTTGAAATAAATCCCGACCATCGCACCCAGTTCCAGGTAGATGAACAACAGCAAGATGTCATCGATCTTGATGTGTCCGTTCTCCAACATCCCCAGAAACTCCATCACCGCCGCCCAGGCCGTCACCGCACCAATGGCGAACAACGCCAAGTAGTGGAACGACTCGACGAACAGGTTACCCAGGGATTCGGCCAGCCCGTGCACTTGCTGACGCAGCCTTTCGGCCCAATTGATCTTCACGATGATGCTTCCTTAGGTCGACTCGACCGGATAATGCGGGTTGGACGTGACGGTTGTTCTGCATGCAGAAAAAAGGCCAGGGGCGGGTATGAGATGGTGGCGGGATGACATGAGGCACGTGTAAGGATGAGCAGAGTAGATACTTTGCTCATCCGAAGGACGGATCGATCAGGGATATCGCTGGCGTGCGTGTAAAACAGAGAGAACCCGAATGTTGTCTGTCACTTTGTATACGACCAGATAATTCGGATGTACCACCATCTCGCGCGTACCAAGGATTCTGCCAGGACGGTAAAGGTGGGGTCTGCGGGAGAGAGCCAGAACTGAAGCTTCGATTGAGCGCTTTAGCTCAAGAGCTGCAACAGGATTGCGATGACTGAGGTACTCAATAACTTGCCGAAGTTCCACCCGCGCCGCGGGCAGCCACTCAATCAGCATCGCCTTTCTTGAGTTTGGACTCGATCAGCGCTTGCATCTCGGCCATCACCTCGTCGTGAGGTATGCAGGGACTGGTGTCATCAAGAGCAGCTTGTACCTTGGCGCGAAACCAGCGGTCGTAGCTATCGGCCTGCTCTTCGATATCTGCGTGCATACCAGAGGAAAAGGAAGTGTCCATAAAAGCCTCCATTGTTGATGAAGAAGAAGTCTAGTCGCTCCCGTTTTCGCTGTCGTGCTTTGAGCGATGAAGTGAGTAACAGAAAAAATCGAAGTCATTGGCCATGTTTTGACCGCCCCCGAAATTGCAGGAGCGGTCAGAGGACCACGCATCACACTGGTGCGACTTTCTCTAACGCTCGGTCGACTAACAGGCAGCCCATCTCAACCAATTGGTGAATGGCTAACACTAGACTCCGCTGCGGACCGTCAAGGTCGAATGCCAGCGTGTCGGCCATTTCACGGGCACTGCATAGGGTTTCGCTGGCGTTGGCCAGTAAGGTTTCTGTGTCAGCTTCGGGTGAAACGCAGAATAGCGTCGAGTCGGTCGACGGAGGGTTGGGAGTGATTTTCTTCATTGGCCTAGTTCCTTAGTAAAGAAACCATCACCGTCTGCCGCCAAGCAGGTTGGGTGACGGATTGCACAAGGTTGGCGGACCGGCAAGGAACGACCCGGCACCCCGAAGGGTCCATGCGCAACCCGCCATAACACAAGAATGCAAATGCAAAAACGTCTGCAATCTCATAGGGGGTTGTTGCGCGTCCTTGTTGGGCCGCCAAGCCCACTCGCCGCAAATGCAGCGCCCGAGGAAGGTAAGCCACTGGACAATTCCAGCGCAACCCCGGCAAGTTGTCAGAAATTTCCGTTGTAGCAAACCCCCATTTCCCAACTACATTAAAAAACTGCTACCCAAACCCCCGTGGTTTGGCTTACTCTTTTAGCTGTATATAAATACAGTAATAGCAACACCCGAACACAAGGGCCACTCCCCTTCACTACTGCACCCTGATGACGAGGCCAAAAAATGGCTGTTGAAACCCTGTATCGCAGTACCCGCGACTTGGAGACTACATTCGTGGATCGCAAACTTGCCGACGCACACGACCAGATGCTTGAACTGGCAGAGTCTCTGATGGATGTCCTGTTGAAAAACGTGGAAGGCTTGACTGAAAAGCAGGCAGAAGACGCCGGTATTTTCATGGCCAAGAACCGCGCCGCCTTTGCAGCAGCGTTCAAGAACAACGCCAGCGCCCTGGCCGAGATCGGGCAGCCAGAGGCAGAGTAAGGAGGCCGGCCCGCCTTCGTTGATTCAGGGTGAACCAACAGGTTCAGGCAGACCGGCAACTCATCGTTTTACCGAAGGCTATTTACGCCTGCCACAGGGTTTTGCCGAAGAAGGTCAACGTGCGGTCCCACGCCAGTTGCGACCATGCGGCGTCGTATTGCGTGTCGGGGATACGGCCGTGGCCGATCGCCGTTTCATTGGCAAAGGCATGGCGGGCCAGGTAGCGATAAAACGTAGCGTCCACACCTGCCGCGTGCAGCGTTGACTCCAGCTCCGCAACGGTGTCGATGTTGAAAAAAGCATCCTGCGTGCCCCAATGGCCAATCAGCGGTGCTTTGATTTTTGCTGCATCCAGGTATTCAAGCGGTGGGAAGCCATACCAGACCACACCCGCCGCCAGCTCCGGAATGGCATTGAGCGCCAACAGCGTCAACGCCCCGCCCATGCAGTAGCCGGTCACGCCCACTTTTTTCGAGTCGGCCTGCAGGTAACGCACCGCGCCTGTGATGTCCTGGGACACTGCATCGCCAAAATCCAGGCTGTCCATCAGGTGATGGGCTTCTTCCTCTTCCACGGTCGAGGCGCCGCGATAAAGGTCCGGCACCAGCACCCGGTAACCGCACTCGGCCAGGCGGATGGCCACGCCCTTGATCTGCTCGTTCAGCCCCCACCACTCTTGAATCAATACGATGGCCGGCGCCCCTTCCAGCACAGCCGGGCTGGCCAGGAAGCCATTGACCTCGGCACCGTCTGGACGCTTGAACGTTACGGAATGCGCTGTTGCTTGATTGGACATGAAGACTCTCCGCGGCAAGTAGGAAAACGATGGCGGGCAAGCACCAGAAAGCGCCCGCCTTCAGAACCCTATCAGGATTTTTACGCTGACAAACCCTCCTCTCCCCTCGTTATGTACCACTGTGTATTAGCGCACCCGCGCGACATATTCGGGATACAAAACACCGGTCTACTGGGCCTGCCTGAACCTTCCCTGTTCAATACGCCGTGACCGAAGGTTCAATCACATAGGACCCGGAGAATAAAAATGCACGACTCAACACCGGTTGATCGCCTGATCGTCAACACCTACACCAATGGCCTCATCGGCCCCAGCCAGAAGATGCTCGGCCCGCTAGCCGATGGCGGCACGCTTATCACCGGTACTCCGCCGGGGTGTTGGGGCCCAATGATCACGCCCGCATTTGAGGGTGGCCATGAGGTGACTCAACCCGTATTCATCGCCGGCGCAGAGGTCGGTGACGCCGTGGCCCTGAAGATCAAACGCATGCGCGTGACGTCGCTGGCCACTTCGTCAGGCGTCATGCGCTTTGTTGAGGGGCGCTATCACGGCGATCCCTTTGTCGCCAAGTTCTGCTCCAACTGTGGGCAGGAGCATCCCGCCAGCCATGTCGAGGGGATCGGCGCAGACGCCATTCGTTGCAACGCCTGCGGGGCGGAGGTCAGCGCGTTTCGTTTCAGCCATGGCTATGTGATCGTGTTCGATGCCGAGCATCAGGTGAGCCTGACCGTGAACCAGTTGGTCGCCGACCGCCTCGCCGGCCAGGCACCCGATATGGCGGCGTTGCCGGAAATGTCCGCCCAGCATTCGATCCTGTCCCTGGCCCGCGCCGATATCCCCGGCCTTGCCGCGCACATGCGGCCTTTCCTGGGCAATATCGGCACCACGCCTTCACGCGACCTGCCGGATTCCCACAACTGCGCTGACTTCGGCCAGTACCTGGTCGGCGCGCCCCACCGCTACGGCATGACCCATGACCAACTGCATGCGGCGAAAACCGACGGGCATATGGACACCAACTCGGTACGTGAAGGTTGCGTGCTGATTTGCCCGGTGAGAGTCCCCGGCGCCGGGGTTTATATGGGCGATATGCACGCCCAGCAAGGCAACGGCGAAATTGCCGGGCATGCCACCGATGTGTCGGGCGAAACCGAACTCACTGCCCACGTGATCAAGGGGTTGAACCTTGACGGCCCGATCCTGCTGCAAAACCTTGATGACCTGCCGCCCATGGCGCGCCCAATGACCGCCGAGCAACGGCTGCACGTCAAGGCATTGGGCGAGCGCTGGGGGCAATTCGAGATCGAAGATAACGGGCCCATTACCTTTATCGGCAGCGGCGCCGACCTCAACCTGGCGACGGAAAACGGCCTGGAGCGCGCGGCGGCGGTCACGGGCCTGTCGATGGATGAGGTGCGCAACCGCGCAACGCTTAACGGTTCGATTGAAATCAGCAGGTTGCCGGGAACCGTTCGCGTGACGATCCTGTGCCCGATGCACATTCTGGAGCGCATGGGGATCGGCTCACTGGTGCGCGAGAAGTATCAACTCTGACGGGGGCATCAGCGGTACAGCAAGCGCTCGGCCAGCTCATCCGCCACCCGGGCGGGTGAGCGTTTTTCCGCCTGGGCGTGGGCGAAGATCTCGGTGAGTCGCGTGCCGATGTTGGACAGGTGCGCGGTAATCGTTGGCAGCTCCGCTCCGCCGTGCTTCAGCGCGACGTAGATCAGGCCACCGGAGTTGATCACGTAGTCGGGGGCGTAGAGGATGCCGCGTGCCTCCAACTGATCCGCGTTGTCCAGATGAGTCAATTGCGCACTGGCAGAACCGGCCACGGCGGCGCAACGCAATTGGCCGACGCTCTGACGGTTGAACACGGCGCCAAGACCACAGGGTGCGAGGATGTCGCACGGCGTGCTGAGTAACGCGTCGTTGGCAATGGGGTGCGCGCCCAACTGCTCCATGGCCAGTTGCACCTTGCCGTGATCGATGTCGCTTACCAGCAGTTCGGCTCCGGCGGCGTGCAGTTGTTCAGCCAAGGCGTAGCCCACATTTCCCAGCCCTTGGATGGCCACGCGCAGGCCTTCGAGGTTGTCGCTGCCCAGGCGCGCCATCGCGGTGGTACGGATGCCGGCGAACACGCCCATGGCGGCATGGGGCGATGGGTCGCCTGCGGCGGTGGTGCTGGTGACGTAGCGGGTATGCTGGGCGATGCAATCCATGTCCGCCACTGAAGTGCCACTGTCGACGGCGGTGATGTAACGGCCGTCGAGTTGCTCAACGCATCGACCAAAGGCTTCAAATAATGCGGCACGGCTTTCCACGTGGCCGGGACGCAGGATCACGGCGGTGCCCCCGCCCACCGGGAGACCGGCCAAGGCCGCCTTGTAGCTCATGCCTTGGGCCAGGCGCGCGGCATCGGCCACGGCACTTTCGTCGTCGGGGTAGGAAAGGTAGCGACAGCCACCGAGGGCGGGCCCCAGGCGACTGTTATGGATGGCGATGACCGCCTTCAGCCCGGTGGCCGGGTCGATGCTCAAGTGCAGCGATTCAAGGCGGGTGCTGTGCATGAGAGCAAACATCGTCAAGCTCCCGAATCACTTCTGGTAGTGGGCCAAGTATAGGCTTGCGGCAGAAAACTGCCGGACCAGGCTGGAATAAGCCGCCCGATTTCACAGGGCTTGCGACATAAGCACGCAGGATATTTCCCAAGCCACTGGACGAAAATTCCCAGCAAGGCTAAAACGGGGCATCTGCCGGAGAATGCAATGAATCCCCGCAAAGCCTTTTTCGCCTGCCTGGAACGCTCCCCACCCGCGCTGTTTGAAGCGGCGTTGTGGATTGCTGCCGAGCATGATCCGGCCGTGAAGCCCTTGCAGATCCTGCAGGAACTGACCTTGCTGCAACAACAGGTGAGCCTGGGCATGCCGCTGTTACCGGCGGATGAACTGGGCCAGCCGCTGTTGCGGCGCTTGAATGACCTGGGATTTGCCCAGGATGAATTCACGCCCTTGCGCCCCGCCGCCGCCCTGCTGGACAAGGTCTTGCAACGCAAACGCGGGCAACCCCTGGCCATGGGCCTGATCGCCCTTGAGCTGGCGCGCCGCCTGGAGATCCCGATGGTCGGCGTGAATTTCCCCGGCCATTTCCTTTTAAGAGTCCCCGGCGCCGATCACCTGCTGGATCCCTGCGGCGGCCGGCGCCTGTATCCCAACGACTGCCGCGACCTGTTGCAACGTCAATACGGCCCCAACCTCAAGTTGCAGGCCGATCACCTCCACACAGCCGACCCGCGTTCGATCCTGCAACGGTTGTCACGCAACCTGCGCCAACTGCACCTTTCCAACGACGACCCGCTCCAGGCCTTGATCGACGCCGAACGCGTGCTGGAATTGGGCAACGCCAGCGCCGCCGATTACCTGGCACGGGCCAGCCTGTATCAGCGCCTGGACTGCCCCAACGCCGAACGCTTCGACCTGGAACACGCGCTGATGCTCAGCGAAGACCCGATCCAACGCCTGCGCCTGACCGAGCGCCTGGGCCACCTGCCACCCAATTCAGTGGTGCATTAAGCCTGCGGCGCCTTGAGGACATCGCCCGGCAGCGGACTCTTCGGCACCTCGGTTCCAGGCGAACGCACCTGAATGATCAACAACGCCGCCATCACCGCCGGTATCGCACAGAAAAAGAAAATCTGCTGCACCGGAATATGCATCGCCAGCAACATACTGCCAAACAACGGCCCCAGGATTGAACCAAAACGCCCCACGCCCAGCGCCCAGCCCGTTCCGGTGGCGCGCACGTGTGCCGGGTAGAAGTTACTGGCGAAGGCATTGAGGGTCAGTTGGCCACCGATGATGCAAAACCCGGCCGCAAATACGCAGGCCACCAGGTAACGCGGGTTGTCATGATTCAGGCCGAGCAGAAGGGTGCATACCGCAGCCGCTGCCAGCACGCCGGACAACAGCCGCACTTTGCTTTTCAAGCGGTCGGCAAACCAGGCCATGCCGATGGCGCCCAAGGTGCCGGCAAACAGGAACATCGAGGTCACCAGGTTGGCTTCTTTCAACGCCAAGCCACTTTCCAGCAACAGCGACGGCAACCAGCTGATCATGAAATACAGCAGGATCAGGCTGACAAAAAAGGTCGCCCAGATCAGCAGCGTCGGGCGCGCGTAGCCGTTGCGAAACAGCTCCACCACCGTCAGCTTGGTGCCCTGCTCCTGCTGGTTTTCCGCCTCGGTCGCCGGCGGCGGTTGCCAGTCCGGCAGCATGCGTGACGTTACGCTCTGCAGCCGCGCATAGGGCGGTGCATCACGCAGCAAACGCGGCAAGGACTCCGGCAGCAGCCACACCAGAAACGGGAACAACAGCAACGGCGTCACGCCACCCGCCAGGAACACCGCCTGCCAGCCGAAGCCTTCGATAAACCCCGCCGCTACAAACCCGCCCGCTGCGCCACCGAACGAGAAGCCACACGCCGCCAACGTCACCATCAACGTGCGCAGGCGCGGCGGCGAGTACTCCGACATCAACGCCATCGCGCTGGGCATCGCGCCGCCCATGCCGATGCCGCAGATAAACCGGGCGGCCATCAGCGTGTTCAGCGAATTGGCAAAGACCATCAGCACCGTAAGCGTGGCGTAGATCAGTACACAGCCAAGCAGGATGCGACGCACGCCGAACCGATCCGCCAGCGGCGTCACCAGCAACGACCCCAAAGTCAGCCCCAGCAGGTTGGCGCTGAATACCGGGCCGAATGCAGCCTTCTCCAGCCCCCAATCCTGGGCCAGCGCCGGCACTACGTAACCCAGCACCTGGGCGTCATAGCCATCGGTCACCAGCAGCAGCGCCAGCAACAGGAGTATCAACCACTGATAACGCGACACCGGACGGGCGTCGAGTGCCGCACGAAAGCTGGCAATTTGATTGTGCATCGCAAGTACCTGTTTTTTTATTGTTATGCAACAGCAAGCGTCAGGCGGCAGGTGTATCTGGCTGGTTGGCGGGATGTGCCTGCACAAAGGCCGGATGCTGCGCCGCCAACGCCGCCACCCGCCCAATGCGCGGGTACGCCGCCAGCGGCACCTTGAAGCGCTCGGCCGCATACAGTTGCGGAATCAGGAAGGTGTCGGCCAACCCCGGCTGCTCGCCGAAGCAAAACCCTTGGTCGCCGATCAACTGCTCCACCGCGCCCAAGCCCTGGCTGATCCAGTGACCGATCCATTCCAACAGTTGCGCCTCGTCATGCCCCCATTGGCGCAGCAGGTTCTGGGTGCTGGAGTTATGCAGCGGATGGATGTCGCAACCGATGATCGAGGCCACCGCGCGCTCATGGGCGCGGGTCGCCAGGTCCTTGGAGAGCAGCGGCGCCTGTGGATAACGTTCATCCAGGTATTCGATGATCGCCGGCGACTGAATCAACAGTTCGCCCTCATCGGTACGCAAGGCCGGGACGCGACCTTGCGGGTTGATCGCCAGGTATTCAGGCTGGCGGTTGGCGCCGCCCGCCGGCACCAGCAGGTTGACCGGCACCGCGGTAAAATCCAGGCCCTTGAGCGCCAGGGCAATGCGCACCCGGTACGACGAAGTGGAACGGTAGTAGGTGTAGAGTTCCATTGCCCTGCCCTCCTAGCGCGCTGCGATCACGGTGCCACGGCATTCGCCGAAACCGATGGAGGTAAACCCCTCACGGTTGCAGCGCGCACGCAGGATGATTTCGTCGCCGTCTTCAAGGAACTTGCGCACTTCGCCGGACGGCAATTCAACGGCTTTTTTGCCGCCTTCAGTCATTTCCAGCAGGCTGCCGAATTGGCCGGTTTGCGGGCCGGACAACGTCCCCGAACCGAACAGATCGCCTGCCTGCAATTGGCAACCGTTAACGCTGTGGTGCGCCACCAATTGCGCAACCGTCCAGTACATATGCAGGCTGTTGCTCAGGGCCAGACGATGGGCCGGCAGGTTCTGCTCGCGCATGGTGGCAGTGGTGAGCAGTACTTCCAGCTCGATATCCAGGGCACCTGCGGCCTGGTCACGTTTATCCAGCAGGTACGACAGTGGTTGCGGGTCGCCTTCAGGGCGCGCCGGTTGCGCTTTGCGGAACGGTTCCAGGGCTTCAGCCGTGACGACCCAAGGCGAGATGGTGGTGATGAAGCTTTTCGACAGGAACGGCCCCAACGGCTGGTATTCCCAGGCCTGGATATCCCGTGCCGACCAGTCATTGAGCAGGCAGAAACCGGCGATGTGATCGGCCGCGTCACCAATGGCAATCGAATCGCCCATCTCGTTGCCCTGGCCGATCCAGATGCCCAGCTCCAGTTCATAGTCCAAGCGTGCACACGGACCGAAAGTAGGTTCGGTCTGCCCGGCCGGCAGGGTCTGGCCCTTGGGGCGGCGTACATCGGTGCCCGACGCGCGAATGGTCGAAGCCCGACCGTGGTAACCAATCGGCACGTACTTGTAGTTGGGCAGTAGCGGGTTATCAGGACGGAACAGTTTGCCGACGTTTTGCGCGTGCTCGATGCCGACGTAGAAGTCGGTGTAGTCATTGATCCGCGCCGGTACATGCATTTGGCAATCGGCGGCGCGGTGCAGCACCTGCGCTTCACGGGTGTGCAGCTTGCTGCCTTCGGCCAGCAGTTCCAGCAGGCGCTCGCGCAAGGCCACGCGCGGGCCGCGACCCAGTTCAAAGAAAGCGTTTAGTTGACCACCGACAGTCGCTTCGACGGCGCGACGGGCTTCACCGTCGAACTCATCAATGGCGGCGTGCAGATCCAGGATCGAATCACCAATCGCCACGCCCGCGCGCGGGGCCGAGCCATTGATGCTGAACACGCCCAACGGCAGGTTCTGCAGGGGAAAATCGCTGTGACCATTGGCGGAGGCCACCCAGCTACGGGTAAGTGTGGACTGAGTCATGGGTTATCTCCGGTTCGGGTTGAAGGTGGCGGGCAGCGAGGCCCAGCACGCGTCATAAGTGGTTTGCAGTTGCGGGCAGTCCAGGGCGAACTGGGTGGGACGCAGCACTTGGCTGGTCTCGAACATGAAGGCCATGGTGTTGTCGATCTTGTGCGGTGCCAGCTCCACGTTGATGGCCTTGGTACAGGTCTCGCCGTCCGGGCCGTGGGCACTCATGCAGCTGTGCAGCGACGCGCCGCCGGGCAGGAAGCCTTCGGCCTTGGCGTCGTAGGCGCCCTGGATCAGGCCCATGTATTCGTTCATCAGGTTGCGGTGGAACCACGGCGGACGGAAGGTGTTCTCGGCCACCATCCAACGCGGCGGGAAGATCACGAAGTCGAGGTTGGCCAGGCCGTGGGTGCTGGTAGGCGAGGTCAGGACGGTGAAGATCGACGGGTCCGGGTGATCGAAACTCACGGTGCCGATAGTGTTGAAACGGCGCAGGTCGTATTTGTACGGCACGTTGTTGCCGTGCCAGGCGACTACGTTGAGGGGCGAATGGTCCAGCTCGCAGGCCCAGAGCTCGCCGAGGAATTTCTGCACCAGTGTTGTCGGTTTCTTCACGTCTTCGTAGTGGGCGACCGGCGTCAGGAAATCACGCGGATTGGCCAGGCCATTGCTGCCGATGGGCCCCAGGTCCGGCAGGCGCAGTGGCGCGCCATGGTTCTCGGCGACGTAACCGCGTGCTTGCGCATCCAGCAGCTCGACGCGGAATTTGAGGCCGCGCGGCAGCACGACGATTTCCAGCGGTTCCACTTCCAGCACGCCCAATTCGGTGGCGATGCGCAGGCGGCCTTGCTCGGGGACGATCAACAGTTCGCCATCAGCGTTGAAGAACACACGCTCCATGGAACGGTTGGCGCGGTAGTTGTAGACGCTGATGCCTGAAGGCTTTTGCGCCGCCGAATTGGCGACCATGCCTACCAGCCCATCAATGAAATCCGTCGGTTCGCTCGGCAAATCCAACGGATTCCAGCGTAAGCGATTGGGCGTCACCTCCCCCAACGGCCCGCCGGCCAATTGCCGCTCCAATTTGATGAAAGCAGGATGATTGGCCGACGGCTGAATGCGGTACAGCCAGGTGCGCCGGGCTTCACTGCGCACCATGGTGAACGCCGTGCCGGAGAACAGTTCGGTGTACAGCCCATAGGGCGCTTTTTGCGGGGAGTTCTGGCCGACCGGCAGTGCGCCGGGCAAGGCTTCGCTGGCGAATTCATTGCCGAAGCCCGACAGGTATTCGAGGTTCATGGATCGTCCTCTGTGCGGAAGTTGTTTTTATCGTAATCCAGTTACGCATAACGTAATTTGATCACTATCGACCGTCAAGCTATAAAGACGCCCATTCATCTCTCGGATTCTCGCCCCTCCATGGAAAAGCCCCGCGACACCGGTAAACAGAAAGTCCGCTCGGCCGAAGTGGGCACCGATATCCTCAAGGCCCTGGCCGAACTGTCGCCGGCGACGTCGCTGTCGCGTCTGGCCGAACACGTGCAGATGCCGGCGAGCAAGGTGCACCGCTACCTGCAGGCGCTGATCGCCTCGGGTTTCGCCGAACAGAACACCGCCACCAACCACTACGGGCTGGGCCGCGAAGCCTTGCGCGTGGGCCTGGCGGCGCTTGGCAGCATGGATGTTTTGAAAGTGGGCGCGATGCCCCTGGCGGAGCTGCGCGATGAGTTGAACGAAACCTGCTTCCTGGCGGTATGGGGCAACCAGGGCGCGACCGTGGTGCAGATCGAACCCGCCGTGCGTGCCGTCACCGTGGTGACGCAATTGGGTTCGGTGCTGCCGCTGCTCAGTTCGTCCACCGGGTTGGTGTTCAGCGCCTTTCTACCGTCGCGGGAAACCGTGGAGCTGCGTGAACGCGAAATCCAGGCTGGTATCGCCCATGCCCTGGCAGATGACCAGGCCTACGCCACCGCCTGCGAACAGATCCGCCACCGTGGCCTGCATTTTGTGCATGGTTTGTTGATGCCCGGCGTCGATGCGTTATCTGCGCCTGTCTTCAACGCCATCGGGCAAGTGGCAGCGGTGATGACCGTGGTCGGCCCCACCTCGTTATTCCACGCCGACGAAGACGGCCCGGCGGCGCAGCACTTGCTGGCGGCGACCCGGGCCGTGAGTTGGCGCATGGGCTATCAGCCCTGAATTAGTCGTGCCACTGCACCAGGGCCAGCACCACGCGGTTTTCCAGGGCGCGGATCGGTGCGGCGGTGCTCAGGTAGTTGTTGCTGATCATTGAAAACACCAGGCGCCGGCCCTGGGCGTCGGTGATGTAGCCGCTCAACGAAGACACACCGGCCATGGAGCCGGTCTTGGCGTGCAGGTTGTTTTCCGCCGCCGTCCCGCGCAAGCGATAACGCAAGCTGCCGCCGCTCATGCGATCGGAGTTTCCAGCGATCGGCAAGGCGCTGTACCAAGCGTCGAACCAAGGCTGCTTGGCCGTCGCCAGCAGCAGATCGGTGAGGTTCTGCGACGAGACCAGATTGCGCCGCGACAAGCCCGAACCATCGACCTGGCTCAGCGTCATCGGGTCCAGACCCTGGCGGCGCATGAAGTCCGCCACTGCCGCGACACCCGCCTGCGCGGTGCCTGCATTCGACACTTTACGCCCCATGGCCTTGAGCAAGGCTTCGGACATGTTGTTGTTCGACAGCTTGAGCAGCGGCGTGATCAGTGCCTGCAAAGGCGCCGATTGGTGCTCGGCCAACACCCTGGCTGTTACCGGGGTTACGCCGCCGATCACGCGCCTCCCCAGCACCTGAATGCCCTGCTGCACCAGCGCCTGTTCAAACAGATTGGCCACCAGTTGCGTAGGCTCCCACACACTCACCCATTGCCGGCTTTGCTTGCCGGGCGCCAATGCGCCGGTGAGTTGCAGCAGATTGGTGCCGTGCTGGCGAGTGATCCCGTAATTGTTGCCAGGGCCGCTGACTGCACGGTTGCTCAGCTGTACGTAGTCGGTTGAAGGGCTCACCACCACGCTGACCGGTTGGCCAACCATGGCGGGCGCCTTTGCCGTGACCAGTAGCGTGCCCGCATCAAAATCCGTGTTGGGCGATACGGTCAGCGCGGAAATCTGCGCGCCGTAGTAGGTGCTTTCATCGTCGTGTGCCCAGTCCACGCCCAGGCGTTCGGCGTCGAAAAAGGTATCGTCAAATACCAAGTCGCCCTGGACCTGGCGCACGCCCTGGCCCGCAAGCTGTGCCGCCAATGCCTGGTAATCGGCGAACTGCGTGGTTGGATCGCCTAACCCTTTTAGATACAAGTTGCCGGTAAGGCGCTCGCCCTGCTGCGTGCCGTTGCTCAGCAGTTGTGTGGAGAAGCGGTATTGCGGCCCTAGTACATCCATCGCCGCGGCGGTGGTGAGCAACTTGAGATTGGAGGCGGGAATCAGGCGGGTTCGCGGGTTGTGTTGATAGAGCGTGCTACCGCTACGGGCATCACGCACCATCAGGGAAACCGTGGCGCCGTTGAGGGCCGGGTCAGCCAGGAGTTGCTCCAGGCTTGCCGGGGTGGAAGTCGGTGAAACACTCGCGCAACCACCCAGCAAAACGCTCAAGCACAGCAGATGTAGCCATCGTCCAAAATGCATCAGTATCGTTTCCGCCAAGACATCAGTGGCGGCAACGCTACCACAAACCCTTTAGAACTCCAGGGTGCTGGACACCGACACCTGTCGCGCATCGCCCATGGACACAAACAAGCGGCTGGCCGCCGAGGTGTAGTAGACGCGGTCGAACATGTTCTTCACGTTGAGCTGGAACTTGACCTTTTGCCCATCGATCTTGGTGTCGTAGGTCGCGAACGCATCCGCCACGGTGTACCCCGGCAAGGTGAAATCGTTGGCCGCATCGCCTGCGCGTTCACCGACGTAACGCGCACCGGTGCCCACCCGCAACTGGTCGCCACCAAAGATGTTGCCGAAGTCATAAGCCACCGCCAGCGAGCCGGTGTGCTTAGCGACGTTTTGCAGGCGGTTGCCTTCCAGGGTCGGGTCCTTGTCCTTGACGTCCAGCGCATCGGTGTAGGCATAGCTGCCGATCAGGCTGACCTTGTCGGTCAACTGGCCGGTGGCGTCCAGTTCCAGGCCACGGGAACGCACCTGGCCGGCAATGCTGTAGACGGTATTGGCACCGGAGCCGACGGAGACCAGTACATTGCGTTTGTCGATATTGAACAACGCGGCGCTGGCGGTGATACGTCCCGGAATGTCGAGCTTGGCCCCCAGTTCCCAGGACTTGGATTCCTCGGGCGTGAGGTCACCGGTCAAGGTGCTACCGTCGGCCAAGGCGGCGATGGTGGAGTTGGGTTTGAACGATTCGGTGTAGCTGCCGTAGAACGACAGTTCATCGGTGTAGCGATACACCAGGCCCGCACGCGGCACCCAGGCCTGGCCGTTGCCGTTGGTGTTGGCCTTGAACGGCACGCCTTTGCCGGCGTATTGGTCATACATCTGATAGCGCGCGCCGGCGACGAAAATCCACTGCTCGTTCAGGTGGAGGGCATCCTGGAAGAACAGCGAATCACTGCGCAGCAGGTCGGTCTGGGCGCTGTCAGCGGGGCTGACGTTGGTGCCCGCGACTTCATTGCCGTACACCGGATTGTTGTAGTTGAACGTGCCGCGTGAGTTCTGGCGGATCAGGTCGGCGCGGTAGATCTTGCGGTACTCGTCATCCAGGCCGAACACCACATCATTCTGCAGGCCGAACACATTGACCTTGCCTTCCAGGCTCGCCGTGGCGAAACGGTCCGTAGTGATCGCCCCCTTGGTGCCGTCCATCTTGCGAGTCAGGGTGCCGTTAGTGTTTACCGCGCTGACGCGCACTTGGCTGGCGTCATAGGTCTCGCGGTTCCAGCTGTAGCCGAAGTGGGCTTTCCAGTCATCGTTCAGGTCGTGATCGGCTTCGAAGCGATACAGGTCGGAACGGCCTTCCATGTTGTTGAAGGGTTCATCCAGACGCCGAGTGGCCGGGATATCCAATGGGTGGTTGGACTTGTCGATGGCGGTGCCACGGTCGAACGGGGTGAGAAATTCGCGGTGTTCGTAGGCAAACAGCAACTTGGTGCTGTCGCCGTACCAGGCCAGGGACGGCGCGATCAGGCTCTCACGGTGCGTGCCGAAGTTACGCCAGTAGTCTTCGTCTTCATGGTCGACGATCAGCCGATACGCCAGGCCACTGTCGCCAATCGGGCCGGTGGTGTCGAGGCTGCCGCCGCTGCCGTTCTTGCCGTCGCCGAAGGTGGAGCCGCGCACGGTCAGGGCGGTGGACTGCACCAGCTCGGGCTTTTTGCTGACGATGTTCACCACGCCGCCAGGGTCCTGGATGCCGTACAGCAGCGACGACGGGCCCTTGAGCACTTCGACACGCTCCGCCGTGGCATTCAATGCACGCCCCTGCACGATGGGCATGCCATCGCGCATGATCGAGCCGTTACGGTTATCACCAAAGCCGCGCAGCATTACCGCGTCCTGGGTGCTGGCCAAGGTGTTGGCCTGGGTGATGCCGCTGATATTACGCAGCGCGTCATCCAGATTGCGCGGGGTTTGGTCGCGCAGCACTTGGGCGGGCACCACGTTGACGGTCTGCGGGGTTTCCAGCAGCAGCGCGTGGGAGCGCATCACCGAACTGGTGGGCGGCGGCTGGTAGCTGGTGCTGTCCTGGGCCTGGCCGACGCCGCTGATGGTGGTGGCGCCGAGGTTGACCGCGCCTTCGGTCGGCACCGGTTCCAGGGCCAAGGTACGTGCGTCGATCTGGCGGAAGGTGAAGCCGCTGTTGCCCAGCAGGCGTTGCAGCGCCTGGTTTGCACTCATCTGCCCGCTGACTGCCGGGGCGCTGAGGCCGTAGGGCGCTTCATCGGTGTAGATCACGCTGATGCCGGTGACCCGGCTGAAGTCGCTCAAGGCCTGGGGCAACGGTTTGGCCGCCAGGGCAAAGTTGAACTGGGCGCTTTGCTGCTCCTGCGCCTGCGCAATGCTCAGGGGCAGCAACGCCAGCCCCGACACCGCCAGTACCGAGGCTCCCAGCCACTGTTTAACCCAACCACCCGCCGTCGACTTCATGCTGTGAGAACCCGTGTAGAAAACGCTGTTAATGCGAATAGATCGCAGTTTCAAGCACTACACGGATGGGCCGTGGATTTACCTCACCTTTATTTGCAAATATTTTTGTTTATTGCGCCTGGATGCGAAACCCCATGCGTGGGAAATGCACATGCACGATGCCGGCACGCTCATCGGTGCGGCGCAGGATCAGCTCTTCGCGCCCGGCAAACAGCAGTTCGCCCGCGACCGGGTCGGTGCCGTAGTCGGTCGCGCAAATGGTCACCTGCTGGCCGGCCTTGAAGCCGTTCAAGTCCTCAAAGACTTCTTCAGGCAGAACAGCCGGTGCCGCATTGCGCGATACGTCCAGGGCCTGCTCGGCGCTCATCTGGGTGGCTGTACCGTGGCCGAAGCCCAGCACGCGATCCAGCCAAGCGGCGACGGCAGGATAGGCGTCCACCAACGGCGACGTCACAGAAGAGCCTTTGAGGAACCACAGGGGGTGAGCCAGGGCAAAGTCGGCAATCGACGGCTCGCCGAACAGGCCCCCCCCCGCCGAGTGCTGCAATTGCTGATTGATGCGATGGATGATCGTCGGCCACTGGTGCTTGGCCTGGTCCAATTGCACACGGGTTGCGGTGCCGCCGCTGAACAGTTTACTGCGGTCAGCAACAAGCACCTGGATCATTTCCGGTGGCACCTTGGCAAATTTAACCGCCAGGGATTCGGGCTGGAACACCAGCGCCACCGCATGGGAAAACACCACCGAGTCGGCCCAGGCGGCGAAGGCTTGGGTGACCAGTTCCAGGCCTTGGGGAAACAGCGCCGGCGCGGATTTTTCCTGCTCCAGGCGTCGCGCGATCAATGCGGTGTCGCAGTAGATATCCGCGCCGACTTGCAACACCGGCGTTTTGCGATAACCGCCGGTCAGGGCGGTGAGGTCCGGCTTGGGCATCACCGGTGAGATGTGCACCGAGCGCCAGGACAAACCCTTGAAGCCCAGCAACAGGCGGGCTTTTTCAGCAAAGGGGGACTGCGGG
Organism: Pseudomonas sp. NS1(2017); assembly: GCF_002269425.1. Lineage (NCBI taxonomy): Bacteria > Pseudomonadati > Pseudomonadota > Gammaproteobacteria > Pseudomonadales > Pseudomonadaceae > Pseudomonas > Pseudomonas sp. NS1(2017). Next base: position 2,529,250 of record NZ_CP022960.1, on the reverse strand, counting down.
TAATGGTGGAGGATTAACTCAGACATGCCAGGCTCCGCTTGAGAAGTGAACCGCCAGCTTAGCCTGCAACCACGCGATTGGGGACGATGGGAACCCATCAGTCAAATCAATGAGCCGCTCGCCGCCAGACACTCCTTGGCGCTCTTCTTCAACTTCTTGATCAGCCGTTCCTGACGCAACGCCTCCCCCTTGCTCGCGCATTGCTCGGTGTACACCAGCGCTACCGCCGGGCTCGACAGGAAAAACCGCGCGCCCTTGCCGCTCTGGTGAGAAGCAAAGCGGCGCACCGGGTCATTGCTGATGCCGCAGTACAGCGAGCCATTGGCAGCGCGTACCAGGTAGACGAACCAGGGTTTGGGTTCAGAAGGATCAGTCACAGGTAGATTCGGCTAATACAGAAGAGCGCCAAGCTTATCAACGACTGGCCTGGAATGCCTTCAAACCACGCAACGCCTGGGCACGTACGGCGTTTTTTACCAGCGGCGTCCAACCCAACAGCAAGCCCTTGGTGCCCAGCGCCTGCCGCGACCAACGCCACAGATCAAAGCTGTCGTGGTGTTCGCAGATCTTGCCGTCGCGAAACACAAAGCGCGCCTGGATATCGTTGACCACCGTGTTGCCGGTGGCGCTGAACAGGTACGTCGCCACCCAATGGGCACTGCCACTGCGCTCGTCGCTACGCACATTGTCGAAGGTCAGGGAAAAGTCCTTGGCCCGCGTGGTCAGCATGCGCCACATGTCCCCGGCATCACGGCCGTGCAGTTCGCCAAACGCAGGGTCGCTGAACACCACATCGTCGGTGTAGCAGGCGGCCATGGCCTCGGCGTCCAGGCGCTGGAAGGCGCTGTAGAACTCGGTGATCAGGGCGTTATGGGCATCACGCATGGGCAGGCTCCGCGGGTGTCGAAAAGAGTAGGCGCACGATAAGCTACCCGCGCGGCCATGGCTACTGACATTCGCCACGCTAATACCCGAGCTTAAGGCACCATGCCATTGCTGCGCGCATAAGCAAACAAATCCACATCGGTGGAGATGCACAACCGGTTCATCGCCGTGCTTTTCTGTTTGCTGATGGTCGAGATGCTGCGGTTGACTCGGGCTGCGATCTGGCTGACGGTCATCCCGCTGGCGAGCATGCGTACCACTTCGCGCTCCTTGCCAGACAACTGCGGCTCGGCTTGCTGATCATGGCTGCCGGTTTCAACCATTTGCTGGCGCAGGCACTCGCTGACAAACGTCTGGCCGCCACACACCGCCTTGATGGCTTGCGGCAACTCCCGGGCCGACGCACTTTTGGCCACGATGGCCCTGGCGCCGTGGGCAAACGACGCCCTCAGGGTGGCCACGTTGGCAAACATGGTGACCAGAATCACCGGCACCTGGGGATATTGACGATTCAGCAGGCCCAGCAACCCATAACCATCGGCCTGTTGATTGCCCGGCATGGCGAAGTCGGTGACCAGCACATCGCAGGGTTGATTCGCCACCAATTCCAACAGTTGATCGGGGCCATCTGCCTCGCCCACTACCTTGCATTTGCCATTGGCCTCGATCACCACTTTCTGCCCGACCCGCACAATAGGATGATCGTCAGCGATAATTACACGGAGCATGGGAACCACCTGGATTGCCAGTTGAGTTGCCGCACGTTACCGCTAGTGGCTTTCAGCCACAACCGCCGCTGGCCGTCGTTTTCCAGCAAGGTCCAGCAATCAATGAGCCTCAGGCTAATGCCTACAAAACAAACAGAACTTGCCTACTCTTAAAGACTACATAAAGGTCAGAAATGTCCTGCAAATCTAAAGCGAAGACAAGTACCTCACGTAGCTGTGAATGTCCTTGAGCAGCACACCGAGTGAGCGTGCGTGTCGCGCCACCCCTTCTCGCGCCACCGCATCAATCATTCGTGCACCTCGGGTTTCCAGGGAGTCGGCGCCTAGGAACGCAACGCTTCCAATCAAACGATGCAAATGCTGTGCGGTGGCGCAGGCATCCCTTGTGCGCCGGGCTTCCGTCAGCACGGCGAGGTCCACTCGCGCTTCCCCAACCAGGGTCTGCAACAGTTGTTCCACCGTCGTTACGCTGCCGAAGGTTTCGAGCAGGCTCGCGCGCGTCGGCCAGTGCGGTGCGGCCGCGGGCCGGTAAAGTCGGACGCTGAGGGGCAACCAATCGGTAAGCACGTCGCGCAATTTTTCCAAGGTCACGGGCTTGAGTAACCAGGCGTCCATACCGGCTACCACGCACCGCTGTATCTGCTCTGGCCCAAGGGTGGCCGTAAAGGCAATGATCGGTACGCGCCCAGTACCGGTCAGGCGTTCGTTGCGCCGCACTTGCCGGGTCATGGCGTAGCCGTCCATGACGGGCATCTCGCAGTCGGTCAGCACCAGGTCGATGGGCTGGCGCTCCATGACCGCCAACCCCGCCTGGCCGTCGTCCACCATCACAAACTCGAGCGCCAGCTTATGCAGGATCCAACCGAGTAAAATTCGGTAGGCCGGGTGATCCTCCACCACCAATACCGTCAACCTTTGCCATTTCGCAGGCACCACGCGTGACGACGAAGACGCGCGATCGGCCTCCTCGTCGGGTGGATTACCCGGCTGCATGTTCACCTCGACTACTCGGTACAACGAACGGAGAGACAGGCTCGCCACCTCACCGGGCGCACCTTGCGAGTGCGCAACGCCGACGAATCATTTGAATGGCTTACTACGCAAAAAACACAATGAAAATAGTTAAATGCATGTTTTTTGACGATACAACAACTACGAAAAAACCATTTCTCCTACATATTTAAATACTTCTTCCGACATCTTTCTCAGCCTACGCCGATTGTCGTAATTGTTGTATTCCCCGCAATAGCCGCCGTCGATAAATTGCGCCGCATCCCGATACGGGGAGCAGCCAAGATCGCGCTGCCAACGCTATATACACCACCGCCAGCCTCGCCAGGCGGTCGGCATGCCACGAAATGGAATTGTCTGGAATATGGAAATGAAAACGTCTCTCACCGCGCTCTGCGCTGCACTCTTGATTGCCAACTCCTTGCAAGCGCTCGCCGCCAGCAGTGTTGAACTGACTGTCAGCGGCACGATTGTGCCAAGCGCCTGTACGCCGTTGCTGTCGGCAGGCACGGTGGAGCACGGCAAGCTGTCGGCAAAAGACTTGAGCGTCGATCAAGTGACCAAGCTGACCGACGCAACCCTGCAACTTCAGGTCACCTGTGACGCGCCGACCCTGTTTGCTTTGCAGGGCGTGGATAACCGCGCAGGTTCCTCCAGCGATAATTCCGGGCAGAGCTACGGGCTCAACCTCATCAATGGCAACCAGAAGCTGGGCTTCTTTCACCTTCGCCTGCTCAACCCGGTGGCCGACAGCGTAGCCATCACGCCACTGGCATCGATGGACAACGGCAACACCTGGACCAACGCCACTGGCTCTACCTGGCCTCCCCAGCAATTTGCCGGCTTTGGCGACCAGAGCGGTGGTGCATGGGCGCCGATCCAGATCCAGGAATTGATCACCGAACTGCACGTCATGACCTACATCGCCCCCACCCGGGACTTGGACCTGAGCAATGAAGTGCCCATCGATGGCTCGGCGACCCTGGAAGTGAAGTATCTGTAACTCACCCGAAAAGGTATTTGCCCCATGAATCACTGCATCACAGCCCTGGCGGCGAGCCTGCTGATGGCCAACGCGACCACTGCCCTGGCGGCCAGCAATACCGACTTGAGTGTGACCGGCTTGATTACCCCCAATGCCTGCACACCAGGGTTGTCGGATGAGGGCAAAGTCGACCACGGCAAACTCACCAAGCGCGACCTGCACCCGGACCGGAATACGCTACTGCCGCGCAATACCTTGCAATTGGAAGTGCGGTGCGAAGGCGCAACCCTGTTTGCCTTGACCACGCTCGACAACCGCGAGGGCTCAGCGGTGATCCCTAACCATCACGGCCTGGGCAAGACAGCCAACAACGAAAACCTGGGCAGTGTGTCCATGGTGTTGAGCAACCCCGTGGCAGACCTGACGACGCCTGTGCGCACCATTGTGTCCCTGGATGGCGGCGCCAGCTGGTTTGTCGGCACACAGTTGAATCATCTCAGCCTGCTCGCGGTCGCCTCGGTGGACAACCCTACCCAGCCGATGGCGGTGACGAACTTCGATGCGGACATCACGCTCAACACCCGCATTGCTCGCGCCGACAGCCTGACCCTCACCGATGAAGTCCCCCTCGACGGGCACGTGACCGTCGAGTTGCGTTACCTGTAAGCCCTGCAAGTCCCGTAAGCCCCTGTAAACCCTGTATTCCTAGTCCAACAATGGAGCTTTACCCGCAATGAAAAAACTATTCTGCACCAGCATCGCTGGCCTGCTGATCGGCAACGCTTTGCCTGCGTTTGCTGCCTCTACCACTGACCTGACCGTCACGGGTTTGATTACACCTAGTGCGTGCACACCCAGCCTGTCCTCGGGTGGGCTTGTCGAATACGGAAAGGTCTCGGCAAAGGACCTGGATCCGATCAGAACGACGATATTGGCCGATGCGCGACTGGAAATGGAGATTCTCTGCGACGGCCTGACCGCCATGGCGTTCAAGCTCATCGACAATCAACAAGGCACCAGCATCAACCAATACAACTTAGGGTTGGGACTCACGTCCGCCCAAGAAAAAATCGGCATGGTCAGCATCAGATTCGAAAATCCCATGGCCGACAACGTAGCCGTGCATGTCAGTGAATCGGAAGACGGTGGTCAAACCTGGGCGCCCAACAATGGCCAGGCGTTCTACGCCCTATCACTGCATGCCCCGAGTAATCCGGCGGACATGACACAGCCCATTTCCAGCACGCGCTTCACCACCGGTTTGAAAATCAATGCCGTGATTGCCCGCGCCGATAGCTTGACTCTGACTGGAGAGGAAGCCTTTCGGGCCAACGGGACCATTGAAGTGAATTACCTGTAAATACCCCCCCAACCCTAAGCGGTCCCACACGATGACAAGATCTACCCATCTATGGGCGACAGTCTCGCTCGCCTTATACCTGACTCCGTCCATCGCCGGGTCCGTCGTGGACTTGGACGTCAAGGGGCTCATCACGCCCCGCGCCTGCACCGCATCGCTGTCGGACAACGGTCTGGTCGATTACCAGGAAATCATGGCGAAGACACTGCACCCCAGCCAATTTACCGTGCTGCCTGACAAGCAAATGGGCTTTAGCATTGTGTGTGACGCCAAGGTGTTGTTCGCGCTGGTGGGTATCGACAACAAATCGGAGTCGTCCCTGGAGCCGCAACGTTTATACGGGTTGGGCATGAACATTCACGCCCCCGGCGAGCGCCTGGGCAGGGTCAGCCTGTCGCTGCGCGGGCCAGTGGGCGATATGCAACCGATGCACACCCTGGTCTCGCCCGACAAGGGCGAGACCTGGATGCCCGAGCCTAACGTGTACCCAGGTCTCTACATGGGATTTGCCCGAATGGGCGAGACGCTGCCCACGCCCATCGCGCAACTGGTGGCGTCCCTGCGCGTAGACACCTCGATCAGCCCGGCCAACACCTTGACGCTCCAGGAGCGGGTGCCCCTCGACGGCTCGATCACGCTGGACCTGCTGTACCTCTGATAACGCGCGGCCCGTGCCCAGGCGATATACCGGGTACCGGGCGGCCAACTTGAGAAACCTGTCATGAACCCGATAATTTCCGCTTTGCGCAGGGGGTTGCTCCCCTGTTGTGCTGCCCTGGGGGTGCTCGGCGCAGCCACTGCATTCGCCGATGGCATGGTGCCAGACACCTCGGTGGTGATCGTCAACGAGGCCGACGGCGAGGCCAGCGTCTCAGTCACCAACACTGACAATAAACTGGCCCTGCTGCACGTGAGCCTTGAAAGCATTCCCGAGGACACCGACTCACTGTTGTTCGTAACGCCGCCGCTGACACGGGTCGAGCCGTCCAAGAGCCAACTGGTACGGTTCATTCTGCAAACCCAGGAACCGCTGAAAACCCAACGCCTCAGACGCGTGATCTTCGAGGGCATGCCCGAGCAGCGCGACCCCGCCCAGGCCGGGCGCGCGCAGGTGGGGGTGACCGTGCGGCAGAACCTGCCGGTCATTCTTCACCCCAAGGGGCTGGCCCCCAACCGCACACCGTGGCTGGGCTTGATCTGGACCTTGACCGCCGACCAACTCAGCGTCCGCAACCCGACGCCCTACGTGGTGCGCATGGCCCAAGAGCTGCAACTGGTTCCCGGTACCGGCACGGCAATGCTGCCGCGCACGTACGTACTACCGGGTGAAACGCTAACCGTCACCGCCAGCGGTTCAGGTGCCACTGCCGTACGTATACAACCTGCCACCGTGTATGGCTTTGCCGTGCCCGCCCACGAAGCGCCCATCACCCTGTGAAGCAACGGCGCCCAGGGATGCAATGGCGCTAATAATAACGAAGTGGCCACCGACCTAAGGCCACCGGGAAGGCGACCCGCCGCGATAGGGAAGCGCGCCGGGCACTTCCGTCCAGAGAAGAGTGCACTTGTGTGAACACAGTCATGAATTACCGTGACGGCAACGCCGTGCCCGGCGTTTCACCACGCCTGCCACTGTTGATGCTGGTCATCGGCCAGGGGCTGCTGACAACTCCGGCATGGGGCGCCTTTGACTCACAAACCCTGCTCCAGCGCGGGATCGACCCCGAACTCGCCCATTTGCTGATGGAGTCACCCCGCTTCAGCCAGGGTCGCCACGCGCTCAATCTAACGGTCAACGGCCAACGCCGAGGACGCGTCGATGTCAGTTTCGATCGGCAAGGCGCGCTGTGCTTCGACCCACCGCTATTGGACGCGGCACAACTAGTAGTCCCAGCGTCTGGCCCCGGCGAGGAAGACAGCTGCTACGACTTCCTCGAAGAATACCCACAGACGGTAGTCGAACCCGACACAGCCAGCCTAAGCCTGGCGCTGGTGGTACCCACCCAGGCCCTGCGCCCGGTCACCCAAGATATTTCCGGCTATCAAACCGGTGGTTTTGCCGCGCTGCTCAATTATGACCTCACCGGTCTCTACAACCACTACGGCGACGACACCAGCCGCTTCGGCTCGGCTAATACAGAAGTTGGTTTCAACGCCGGTGACTGGATCGTACGCAGCCGCCAAGTGCAGACCTGGCAGGACAGCACCTCCAGCACGACACACCTCGACGCCTATGCCCAGCGCACATTCGCCAGCCAGCAGGCAGTGTTGCAGGCCGGGCAGATCAACCTCTACAACCCTGTGCTTGCCGGTGCGCAGATCACGGGTGTGCAGGTGCTGACCGAAGAGGCGCTGCAAGACCAGAACCAGGGCGCGACCATCGACGGCATCGCCAATGGCCCGGCCCAGGTGGAGGTGAGGCAAAACGGCACGTTGATTCACTCCACCGTAGTGCCCGCCGGCCCGTTTACCTTGAGTAATGTGCCGCGCCTTAATGGGCGCTCCGACGTCGAGGTGACTGTCAAGGAAGCCACCGGCGAGGAACGCCGCTTCACCGTTCCCGCCGCCATGCTCGGTCTCGGCTTGCCGGCGCCAGGCTACTCGGTGGCGGCCGGACAGGTGCGCAGTATCGGCAACAGTGACGGTGCAGAACCCTGGGTAGTCAGCGCCGGCTACAGTGCCGCGCCGCACCCGCAAGTCAGCGTGGGCAGCGGGGTACTGGCGGCCGAGGAATACAAATCGGCGGGCGTGAGCCTTGGGTTGTTGCCATGGCCGGACAGCCAGGTGCAATTGGCCCTGGTGGCCTCCGATGCCACACGGCGCACCCAGGAGCGCGGGGTACAGACCGACCTGTCGTGGTCACAGAAATTGGCCGAGCGCTGGTCGTTGACGGCTGCCAATTCGTGGCGTACCCAGGGCTACCGCGACCTCACCGAGTCGACCTACACCACCGACACCCGCGAGCAGCAACGCGCGCGCTATCGTGACCAGCAAAGTGCAACCACTTCGTGGTCCCATCCGCAATTGGGCGCGTTCACGGCAGGGTTTTCCCGCTCGTCGTCATTCCAGGGCGACAGCAGCAGCCGTGGCCTGGCCGCCTGGGGGACGCAAGTCGGCGGGCTTTCGGTGTCGGCCACAGCCGAATGGCACATGGGCGGACGACGCTATAACGACGACAGCGTCTACCTGACCGTCAGTGTCCCGCTTGGCAGCAATCGCCGGGGTCGGGCGTGGGTGCGTAACTCCGGTGGCGAGCATCGCACGGGGCTTGGGCTTAACGAACAGATCAATGATCAATTGGCTTATCGGGTTGGTGTCGAACATGACACCCGCGACCGCGAAGTCGAATCATCCCTGGGCGTTTCGGCCTTGCCGTACTACAGCCAGCTGGACTTCAACTACACCCGCTCCGATGCCGAGCGTTCCAGCTATCAGGGCGGTGCGCGAGGCGCGGTGGTGCTGCACGGTGGCGGTGTGACGTTCTCGCCCTATCCCGTGCGCGACACCTTTGCCGTGCTGTCAGTGGGCGACATGGCCGGCATCAAGGTCAACACTCCCAGTGGCCCGGTATGGACCGACTGGCAAGGCCAGGCCGTAGCCTCCCAACTTAGCGCCTACGGACGCAGCCCGTTGGAAGTGCAAACCCGCTCGCTGCCGCGCAATGCCGATATCAACAATGGCCTGGCCGTAGTGACGGCCGGACGGGGTGCGGTGGACCGTGTCGAATTTGGTGTAGCCCTGACCCGGCGAGCCCTGCTGACCCTCGACAGGCCAGTGCCAAGAGGCTCGACGGTGACCACCGAAGACGGCGAATTCATCACCCTGGTCCAGGAAAACAACCAAGTGTTTCTGCCCGATGTCCTCGACACCCGCACGCTGTGGATCAAAGCCCCTGACCAACCCCGTTGCCATTTGCGCTTCGAGTTGCCCGCCAAGGCAGATCCCCACGTGTACTACGAAACGGCCCCAGCCCGCTGCCAGAACCCTTGAGGAAAAGCCTATGAAGCTTCACCACTGCCTCACCGCCCTGCTGCTCTGCGCCAGCACGGTACAGGCCCAGGACGAGTGCCGCCTGGACCTCAGCGAATCGCGCCTGGACTTCGGCCTGATGAACCGCGCCGTTGCACCGACCTTGGCAGCAGAACGACTGCTCGGCGAACGGCAACTGTCCCTGACGCTGAACTGCCCGCAACCTCAGGACATGAGCCTGTTCTACCGAGCATTGGCCTCCGGCACCGAGCGCCTGCGTTTCACGGATGGTGGCAGTTACCAACTGCAGGTGCATGACGGCGTGCTGGATGGCCGCGCTGTAGAGCTTGGCTTGCTGGCAGGCCAGGGCCAGGCGCCGAGCCTGGTCGGCGCAAATCTCAGTTGGCGGGCTGACCATGGCGTCGTACCGATGATCGATGGCCAACCCACCACGGGCCGCAGCTTTTCCGTACGCCTGCACGTCAGCGCCTGGGCCCGCGAAGAGGCTGTACGGGTGCGCGACGCCGTGACCTGGGAAACCTCAGGGCTGGTAGACGCCCCGGCCTCGGGACGCTCGCGAGAACTGAGCCTGCAGGCACGCTTCGCCCCGGCGGCGTGCACGCCCAGCCTCTCCAACAATGGCAGGGTAAATTTCGGCAAGTTGTCAGCCAGCGACCTGAACCACGACAAGGACACCGCCCTGGCGGAAAGAACGCTGACCTTCACGGCGACGTGCGACGGCCCGGCACGCTTTGCCCTGGTCATGCACGACAACCGCGATGGCTCCGCCACTGGTGGCCTTGATGAAACCGCCTACGGCTTGGGCCTGGATACACGCGGGCAAAAAATCGGCCGGTATTACCTGCTTGTCGACCCAACCCAGGCAACCGCCGATACCTTGCCCCAGCTGTATCGGACGGACTCCACCACCGGCGGCACGGCCTGGAGCAGCGCCAGCGCCAGCCCGCTTCCACTGGGTGCGCGCAGCTTGCTCGGCTTCACCAGCACAGCCGGCAGCACCGACGGCCCCAACGCCCTGCAAACCCTCAACGCACTACTAAACCTGAAGGCCGTTATCGCGCCACTCAACACCCTGGACCTGAGCAGTGAGGTTCGGCTCGACGGCTCGGCCACCCTGGAAATCATCTACTTCTAAGCGAAATCGGAGACCCCCATGATGTATCGATACCTGCCCCTCCTAGCTGTTTTTCTCAGCCCCCTGGCCAACGCGGCGTCTACGGTCGACCTGAGCGTCAAAGGCCTGATTACACCCGCCTCCTGCACACCGATCCTGTCGGGCAACGGCAGGGTCGAGTTCGGCAAAATTTCCCAGCAAGACCTCAACCTCACTACCGGCACGCGCCTGCCACGCAAGTCGTTGAACCTGACGCTCACCTGCAACGGCCCAGCGCACTATGCATTGCGCATGCGCGACAACCGCGACGGCACGGCCCACGTCAACAGCGAGATCTACTATGGACTGGGGCTCGATAACAGCGGCAACAAGATCGGCGTGTATTCGTTGAGCTTCGACCCCAAGCAGACCGCGGCCGATAGCTGGGCGCCGGTCTATGGCACTGAATCCACCACTGGCGGCCTCGCTTGGCGCATGGCCAACCTGAACCCCATCGATATCGGCGCTCGAAGCTTGCTTGGTTTTACCGATACGCAAGGCAGTACCGCCGGGCCGGCAGCGATCCAGAACCTCACCAGCACCCTGACCCTTGAAGTGGTGATCAACGCCAAGCAGAACCTGGACCTGAGCACCGACATCGTGATGGACGGTTCGGCAACCCTGGAGGTGCTGTATCTCTAGACTCTCTCGCTGCTGACGCCGACGTATTTCGCCCGCCCGGCACCGAGGCCCGCAACGATCGCACCCAGGCCGATCACGGCGAACACCCAGCCCGTGGCAGCCCAGCCGCCGGTCCAGTCGTGGATCAAACCCACCGCCAACGGACCGAGGGACGCCAGGGTATAACCGATGCCCTGGGCCATGCTCGACAGGTTGGCCGCCACGTGAGCGTCACGCGAGCGCAGCACGATCAAGGTCAGCGCCAGGCTGAAGGTACCACCCTGCCCCAGGCCCAGGAGGATTGCCCAGCCCCATAACCCGTCGATCGGGGCATACAGGCAACCGAACAGGCCGCCGAGGGTCAGCACCATCACCACCACGATGGCCAGTCGCTGGTCCTTGCCGCGCGTGGCCAACCATGGCGCCGTGAGGGCGCTGAGCAATTGCACGATGATCGAACCGGACAGCGCCAACCCGGCTTCGGTGGCGCTCAGGCCACGACTGATCAGGATCGACGGCACCCAGCCAAACACGATGTAGGCCAGGGACGACTGCAGGCCCATGTACAGCGTCACCTGCCAGGCCAACGGGTCACTCAAAAGGCCTTTCACGCGATAAGCGACGCGATGCGCACCGTGTTTCTGGCCGATTTGCGGCAGCCAGAACAACGCCGCCAGCAGTGCTGGCGCAATCCAGAAGCCCAGACCGATGTTCCAACTGTCACCAAAATAATGGCTGAGCGGCACTGTGGCCCCTGCCGCCAACGCTGCCCCCAGGCACAACGCCATGGTGTACACACCGGTCATGGTGCCGGCCTGCTTGGCGAAGTCACGCTTGACGATACCCGGCAGCAGCACGCCAATGATGCCGATGCTTGCACCCGCAATCAGGCTGCCGGCAAACAGCCCGACTTCACCGAGTGAGCTGCGCAGGAGGATGCCGGCGGCCAGTGTCAGCAGAATCCCCAGTACGACGCGCTCGGCGCCAAAGCGCCGGGCAAGTATCGGTGCCAGGGGGGCGAACAACCCCAGGCACAACACCGGCAAGGTGGTCAGCAGGCCAGCTTTGGCGGCGGACAGACCCAGGCTGGTCGACACGTCATTGAGCAACGGCGACAAGCTCGACAGCGCGGGGCGCAGGTTCAGTGCCACCAACACCAGCCCGAACAGCAACAGCCAGGGGCGGCTGACCACCGCAGGGGCGTGTTGCACCACCTCGTCGTCGGCTTCGGCGTCGATCAACAGTTCATCGAGTTTCGTTTCAGGGTTCATTGATCAACTGCCGGCAGAGGGATTTGGCGCGTTCCGGGTCTTGATGCTCCACGGCATCGAGCAACGCGATATGCAGGTCGAACACCGCTTGGCGACGTGGCGCGATGTTGAGGGTCTGGCGCAACTGGGCGCCGACAATGGCGGAGAAATACTGATACAGCTCACTCAGCGCCGGATTGTGCGCCGCATCCACCAAGTGTTTGTGGAACACCAGGTCGGCGCTGATATAGGCCTCCAGGTCGCCGTGGTAAAGCGCGGCACTGGCGTCGAGGGCTTCACGCAGTTTTTTCAGGTCTTCGTCGGTGCGGCGCAAGGCTGCCAGGCTGATCGCCTCCACCTCCAGGATCTGCCGCGTTTCCTGCGCCTGCTCCAGCGTGCAATGGGACAACGCCCGCATCGTGCCCAGTGGGTCGGTCATCGAACGCAAGTAGCTGCCGTCGCCCTGGCGGATCTCGATCAAACCGGAAAACGCCAACACACGCATGGCTTCGCGCACGGTATTGCGGCTGATGCCCAGTTCTGCGGACAACTCCGGCTCGGTGGGCAGGCGCTCGCCAATGGCCCACACACCTTGGCTGATGCGCAGGCGCATTTGCTCCAGGGCCTGGTCCACCAGGGAGCGTTTGATCAGGGGGGCGATGTCTGTCATGGGATTTATACTTTCGTCCAATCATAGGATGAATTTTCCTACAGCCTATTCGGAGTTGCCTACAAAGGCAACGCACTAGGGTTCTTAGGCAGGAAAAGGAGCAGTATTTTCGATTGGTAAAATTACCCTCTGAGGGTAATTATTGGATTCAGGTGTCTTATGGAAAAGTACACACCTCACTACAACTTGGCTTTGGTGAAAAAAGAGGTCGTTCGGTTGGGTTATACGGCATTCACCGCCACCGCCCGGCAAGATGCCCGAAAAATGGAGCTGAGCCCTGGCCAGATGCAACACGTGGTCTGCGCCCTTGAGCACCGAATGTTGTACAGATCAATGACGACCTATGCAGACCATCGGGTATGGCAGGACGTCTACCTGATCAAGATTTACGGCACGGAGATTTACATCAAGGTCACTTACCGCCCAGGCGGTGGTCCTCCCGTAATCTCCTTCAAGGAGAAAACCCTATGAGAACCCAGCAATGCATGAGCTGCGGAACCCATGACGCAATGCAGCATTTCGAAGGTCGCACCTTCACGATCAACACACGGGGAATGATCCGGGATATTCCTGACATCGCAGGCTGGGAATGCGAGGTCTGCCATGAAGTCGAATTCGATCACGACGACGACAGTGCAGAGCGTTACTGCAAGGCCTCAGATTTGCTGTTGATCGACGCGCGTAAAATCATCGCCGCCGAGATGAAGCGAATCCGCCGCAAGCTGCATTTGACCCAAAAAGACGCCGTGAGGCTCTTCACCGTCCGCGGGCACAATGCATTCTCTCGCTACGAACGGGCTGAGATTTTTCCGCCGGAACCGTTGCTCACATTGATGCGCCTACTGGATAAACACCCCCACTTGCTGGCAGAGGTAGAGACCCTCAATGTCGGTGAAGACTTGAACAGATTGCTCATCGCAAAAGATGCGCAACCGCTCGCAGCACAGGTCTCCTGACAAAAACCAGCAGGCAAAAATAAACCCGGCACAGGGCCGGGTTTATTCATTCATCCATCGATCAATGCAAAATCTGGCTCAAGAACAACTTGGTCCGATCATTCTGTGGGTTGTCGAAGAAGTCATTCGGCGCCGCCTGTTCCACGATCTCGCCCTTGTCCATGAAGATCACACGGTTGGCCACGGTGCGCGCAAAGCCCATTTCGTGGGTTACGCACAACATGGTCATGCCGTCTTCGGCCAGGCCGATCATGGTGTCGAGTACTTCCTTCACCATTTCTGGATCGAGTGCCGAGGTTGGTTCGTCGAACAGCATTATTTTCGGCTTCATGCACAAGGCACGGGCAATCGCCACACGCTGTTGCTGACCACCGGACAGTTGCCCCGGAAACTTGTGGGCCTGCTCCGGAATGCGCACGCGCTCAAGGTAATGCATGGCAATTTCCTCGGCCTTGCGCTTGGGCATCTTGCGCACCCACATCGGCGCCAGCGTGCAGTTCTGCAGGATGGTCAGGTGCGGGAACAGGTTGAAGTGCTGGAACACCATGCCGACTTCACGGCGGATCGCTTCGATCTGCTTGAGGTCATTGGTCAGCTCCACGCCATCCACCACGATACGGCCCTGCTGGTGTTCTTCCAGGCGGTTGAGGCAGCGGATGGTGGTGGACTTGCCCGAACCCGACGGGCCACACAGCACGATTCGCTCGCCCTGCTTGACGTTGAGGTTGATGTCTTTCAACACGTGGAACTGGCCGTACCACTTGTTGACGCCCTGCATCTGGATAATGCCTTCAGGGCTCACAGGCTGTTTGATCGCTTCGCTCATAACAACAACTCCTAACGCTTGTGGCCTGTGTCGAGCTTGTGTTCCAAATGAATGGAATAGCGCGACATACCAAAACAGAAAATCCAGAACACCAGGGCCGCGAACACATAGCCTTCGGTGGCCATGCCCAACCATTTAGGGTCGGCGGCGGCTTGCTTGACGCTGTTGAGCAGGTCGAACAAGCCGATGATGATCACAAGGCTGGTGTCCTTGAACAGCGCGATAAACGTGTTGACGATGCCGGGGATCACCATCTTCAAGGCTTGCGGCAGGATCACCAGGCCCATCGAACGCCAGTAGCCCAGGCCCATCGCAGCAGCGGCTTCGTACTGGCCCTTGGGAATCGCCTGCAAGCCACCGCGCACCACTTCAGCCACATAGGCCGACTGGAACAGGATCACGCCGATCAACGCCCGCAGCAGTTTGTCGATGCCCATGCCTTCGGGCAGGAACAACGGCAGCATCACCGAGGACATGAACAGCACGGTGATCAACGGCACGCCGCGCCAGAATTCGATGAAGGTCACGCAGACCACTCGAATCGCCGGCATGTTCGAGCGCCGCCCCAGCGCCAGCATGATGCCCAGCGGCAAGGCGCCGGCGATGCCGACGGTGGCGATCACCAGGGTCAGCATCAGGCCGCCCCATTGGCTGGTTGCCACATTGGTCAGGCCAAAGGCCCCGCCGTGCAGCAGGAAGAACGCGATGATCGGGTACAGCACCAGGAAGCTCAGGCCGTAGACCGCCTTGCGCTGGAAGCGCGAGATGAACAACGGCGCCACGCCAACGATGGCCAGCCATACGGTGAGGTCCACGCGCCAGCGCAGGTCGCCGGGGTAGTAGCCGTACATGAACTGCCCGAAGCGCTGTTGGATAAACACCCAGCAGGCGCCTTCCTTGGTGCAATCGGCGCGCGTGGTGCCGACCCAGTTGGCGTCGATGATCGCCCAGCTCAGGATCGGCGGTACCACCAGGTAGATCAGGTAGAACGCCAACAGCGTCAGCAGGGTATTGAGCCAGCTGGAAAACAGGTTGGCGCGCATCCAGGCCATCGGCCCGAACACTTTGTTCGGCGGCGGCATATCCGGTTTGAAAGTATGTGAACTCATGGGCGTTTCCTCACCGCTCGATCAGCGCAATGCGCTTGTTGTACCAGTTCATCAGCAGGGAAATGCTGATGCTGATCGCCAGGTACACGCTCATGGTGATGGCAATGACTTCGATGGCCTGGCCGGTCTGGTTGAGCACCGTGCCGGCAAACAACGAAACCATTTCCGGGTAACCGATACCGGCCGCGAGTGACGAGTTTTTCGCCAGGTTCAGGTATTGGCTGGTCAGCGGCGGGATGATCACCCGCAGGGCCTGCGGGATGATGACCTTGCGCAGCGTCGGCCCTGGACGCAGGCCCAGGGAGCGCGCGGCTTCGGTCTGGCCGTGGCTGACGGACTTGATGCCCGACCGCACGATCTCGGCGATAAACGCCGCCGTGTAGACGGTCAGCGCCAGGGTCAGCGCCAGCAGTTCAGGGATCAGGACCCAACCGCCGACAAAGTTGAAGCCCTGCAACTTCGGCATTTCCCAATGCAGCGGTGCACCGAAGATCAAGGCGCACAGCGCCGGGATCACGATGAACAGCGCCAGGCCGGCCCAGAATTTGTGGAACGGAACACCGGTTGCCTCAAAACGCTTGTTCGCCCAACGCGCCATCAGCACGATTGCCACGATGGCGACCACGATGCTGACCACAAACGGCCAGAAACCGTCGGCGGCAATCGCTGCCGGCATGTTCAGGCCACGGCTGCTGACAAAGAAGGTATCGCCGAAGTTATGACTGTTACGCGGCCCCGGCATGGTCAGGAACACCGCGAAGTACCAGAACAGGATTTGCAGCAGCGGCGGGATGTTGCGGAACACTTCCACGTACACGGTCGCCAGCTTGTTGATCATCCAGTTCGGCGACAGCCGCGCCACGCCGATGACGAACCCGAGCAGCGTCGCCAGGATCACGCCAATGAAGGTCACCAGCAAGGTGTTGAGCAAACCGATTACAAAGACCCGGGCATAGCTGTCCGATTCGGTGTAGTCGATCAAATGTTGCGCGATGCCGAAGCCGGCACTGCGTTCAAGAAAGTCGAAACCCGAGGTAATGCCCCGGTGTTGAAGGTTGGTCTGGGTGTTATTGAAGAGGTACCAGCCCAGCGAGACCACCGCTACAATCGTGATGATCTGGAAGAGCCACGCACGCACTTTGGGATCGCTGAAGCTGAGCTTCTGCTTGGGTGCGCCGATTTGTTTTTGCATGAAATGCCCCGAAAATAATGGAACAGAACATCACCCGGCGGTTGGCCCACCGGGTGACAGAACCATCAGCGATCAGCGCACAGGGGGTGCGTATTGAATGCCGCCGTTGTTCCACAGCGCGTTCAGGCCACGGTCGATTTCCAGCGGGGTGCTCTTGCCCAGGTTGCGCTCGAACACTTCACCGTAGTTACCAACTTGCTTGACGATCTGTACAACCCAGTCTTTCTTCACTTTCAGGTCTTTGCCGTATTCGCCGTCAGCACCGAGCAGACGCGCAACGTCCGGGTTCTTGGTGGACTTGGCTTCAGCTTCAACGTTTTTCGAAGTGATACCGGCTTCTTCAGCGTTGAGCATGGCGTAGCCAACCCAGCGCACGATGGCCAGCCACTCGTCGTCGCCGTTACGCACGACCGGGCCCAACGGTTCTTTGGAAATGGTTTCCGGCAGAACCACGTAGTCTTTCGGCGCGGCCAGCTTGCTGCGCTGGGCGAACAGTTGGGACTTGTCGGAAGTCAGTACGTCGCAACGACCGGATTCCAGCGACTTGGCGCTTTCGTCGGAGGTGTCGAAGGTGATCGGGGTGTATTTCAGGTTGTTGCCGCGGAAGTAGTCGGAAACGTTCAGCTCAGTGGTGGTACCGGCCTGGATGCAGATGGTTGCACCGTCCAGTTCCTTGGCACTTTTCACGCCCAGCTTGTTGTTTACCAGGAAGCCGATGCCGTCGTAGTAAGTGATGAAGCCTGGGAATTTAAGGCCCATGCCGGCGTCGCGGGAGCTGGTCATGGTGGTGTTACGGGACAGGATGTCGACTTCGCCCGACTGAAGCGCGGTGAAACGCTCCTTGGCATTCAACTGGCTGAATTTGACCTTGGTCGCGTCGCCGAAAACGGCAGCGGCCACAGCGCGACACACGTCAGCGTCGATCCCGAGGATCTTGCCGCTGGCATCCGGCACCGAGAAACCCGGCAGGCCGTCACTCACGCCACATTGTACAAAGCCTTTCTTCTGCACGGCATCCAGGGTGGCGCCGGCTTGGGCGAAACCGCTGACACCCAGTACAGCCGCCGCAGTCACGATGGCCAGGGTGGATTTCAATACCTTCATTCAAACCTCCAGTTTGCTCTTGTTGTGTCGGAGCTCGAACCTCAGCGCACCCTTATGAGGCGATATCGACCCGTGTTGGCTTTTTTTAGGGTCAAGCGGCATGAAGTTGTCGCAGTAATTCCAGGTTCTTTCCCACAAGCGGCAGGCACTGATAGTGTTACCGTCGCAGGAAAGTTCTGACATCGACCTACACATAGCAAGGCGCGTACCAGAGTGCTGGCTGAGCCGTTTCGGCCCATGAGCAAGTGCAAAAGATTCAGCCTTGCGACATTCTCTTAACAGATCGACAAGCTACGCACCGTTCCGTCGCACTTAATCGGAGCGCACGCACATTAATGGAGCAGACATGACCGACCCCTTGATTCTTCAGCCCGCCAAGCCCGCAGACGCCTGCGTCATCTGGTTGCATGGCCTGGGTGCCGATCGCTACGACTTCCTGCCGGTAGCCGAAGCGCTGCAGGAAAGCTTACTGACCACCCGTTTCGTTTTGCCCCAGGCACCGACCCGCCCCGTCACCATCAACGGGGGCTACGAGATGCCCAGTTGGTACGACATCAAGGCCATGAGCCCGGCGCGTTCCATCAGCCTGGATGAACTGGAAGTCTCGGCGAAGATGGTCACGGATTTGATCGAAGCGCAGAAGAGAACCGGAATAGACGCTTCACGCATTTTCCTCGCCGGTTTCTCCCAAGGCGGCGCCGTGGTTTTCCATACCGCATTCCTGAATTGGGAAGGCCCGTTGGGTGGCGTGATCGCCCTCTCCACTTATGCACCCACATTCGGGGATGAGCTGGAACTGTCCGCCAGCCAACAGCGCATTCCAGCCCTGTGCCTGCACGGCCAATACGACGACGTGGTGCAGAACGCCATGGGCCGCAGCGCCTACGAGCACTTGAAGACCCGTGGTGTCACCGTGACATGGCAGGAATACCCAATGGGCCACGAAGTGTTACCCGAGGAGATACGCGATATCGGTGCCTGGTTGACCGCTCGCCTGGGCTGAAAACCACCGTTTATGTAGCCATATGACAGACGCACTACGCCGCGCCCGATTCTTGCATTACACTGGCCGGCGTACATTCCTTAACCAATTAATGAGATCACCGTGCTCGAAGCACTCAAGAAGATGTTCGGCAAAAGCGAGGCCGAGCCGCTCGCGCCTGTTCCCAGTGCTCCTGCCCCGACTGCCGGCAGCCGCAATGACGGTCAACAGCCCGACCGGACTGCGCCTGTCGCCCAGCCCAAGACGCCTACGGTGACACCGCCTGAAACGGCTAAAGAAGCCGCACCTGCCCCCAAGCCGCGCCGTGAGCGCACGCCGAAACCGCCCGTGATCCCATGGAAACTCGAAGATTTCGTCGTCGAGCCCCAGGAAGGTAAAACCCGCTTCCACGATTTCAAACTGGCTCCGGAACTGATGCACGCCATCCAGGACCTGGGGTTTCCGTACTGCACGCCGATCCAGGCGCAGGTGCTGGGTTTCACCCTGGCCGGCAAAGACGCCATCGGCCGTGCCCAGACCGGCACCGGCAAGACCGCCGCGTTCCTGATCTCGATCATCACCCAGTTGCTGCAGACGCCACCGCCGAAAGAGCGCTACATGGGTGAGCCACGCGCACTGATCATCGCCCCGACCCGGGAGCTGGTGGTACAGATCGCCAAGGACGCTGCTGACCTGACCAAGTACACCGGCCTCAACGTGATGACGTTCGTCGGCGGCATGGACTTCGACAAGCAACTCAAGCACCTCGAAGCCCGTCACTGCGACATTCTGGTGGCGACACCTGGCCGACTGCTGGACTTCAACCAGCGCGGCGACGTGCATTTGGACATGGTCGAAGTGATGGTGCTGGACGAAGCCGACCGCATGCTCGACATGGGCTTTATCCCACAAGTGCGTCAGATCATTCGCCAGACCCCGCCGAAATCCGAGCGTCAGACCTTGCTGTTCTCCGCGACCTTCACCGAAGACGTGATGAACCTCGCCAAGCAGTGGACCACTGACCCGTCCATCGTCGAGATCGAGGCGGAAAACGTTGCCAGCGAAAACGTCGAGCAACACATCTACGCGGTGGCCGGTGCCGACAAGTACAAGCTGCTCTACAACCTGGTCAACGACAACGGTTGGGAACGCGTGATGGTGTTCGCCAACCGTAAGGATGAGGTGCGTCGTATCGAAGAACGCCTGGTGCGTGATGGTGTGAACGCCGCACAACTGTCGGGCGATGTGCCGCAGCACAAGCGCATTAAGACGCTGGAAGGTTTCCGCGAAGGCAAGATTCGTGTGCTGGTGGCGACCGATGTTGCCGGACGCGGGATTCACATTGATGGCATCAGCCATGTGATCAACTTCACCCTGCCGGAAGTGCCGGACGACTATGTGCACCGCATTGGCCGTACGGGCCGTGCCGGGGCTGCGGGGGTGTCGATCAGTTTTGCAGGGGAAGATGACTCGTATCAGTTGCCGTCGATTGAGGCCTTGCTGGGGCGCAAGATCAGTTGCGAGACGCCGCCGACGCATTTGTTGCGGGCCGTCGAGCGCAAACGCCCCTGATTGTGGTTCCGAAAGGAAAAAAGCAGGCCTGTAAAAGCCTGCTTTCTTTGCCGATAGATGCACGAGCCATGCCGACGACGGCATGATCGGTGCATTCCCCCATCGGCTATCTAAGCACTTTGGTAAGCCTCGGTCGTGATCGGACGACGGATACGCGTGACCTCATCTCTGAATGACTGATAATAGCGACTGGCGCTTTGCGGCGTATCAACGAACTGCCGCATCGCCGATTGGGGTTGAGGCTGCGCCTGTTGTTCCACTCTCCCGCCAGGATCCTCCGCTGCTGCGGAGTCCGACGTCAAGGCTGCATAGCGCGCATTGAGAGAGCGCATTAAATTCGTCATCCTGATGACCGCCCTGATAGAACCAAACGCTTTGCTCCCGGGCGTTATGCGATTGTTGACTTTGAAGGTTCGGCCGCCAAATGACTTGGCCAGGCTTCTCAAGGCTTCGCGTGCAGAGACGGTACCGTACCCCGAACGATGGGCCATATCCCCGACGCTCTTGATCCCTTTTCCAGCATCAAAGGCTTTGCTCGCAGCCCCCCAAGCGTTGTAGCCGCTGGCGGCCCAGGAAGCCATTGAAAAGCCGAAGGCTGCCCACCCCAAATTTCTGATATGCCCGGAACGGTCCCATCCATTCGCCACATCTACCGCTTCTATGCTCAACCCAGTCACCCCTAACGTGCTGCCAACGACACCCAGTGCAGTTCCGACGACGCCGATTATCTGGGCTGAGTTAGCGGAGGCTAAACCAACAGCGGCAATGCCTGCCACGCCAATTCCCAGTGCTACTACCCCTAGCGCAAGCGCTGCCCCCGTAAAAACCCACTTCAACCAGGTCGGCCACAACCCGCTGGGGTCCATCGCGTTGATCGGGTTACACGCACAGTACGCATAACCATTGGTCCCACCTTCATCGTAGGGGCTCAGCGGATCAGCCTGCAGAAACATCATCAGGCCCGGGTCATAGGCGCGCATGCCGTTGCCGAGAAAGTAGAGGTTGGTCGCTACGTCCAGCCGCTGGCCATTGAATCCAGGTTTTTGCAGGTCGGCCATGCTGCGGGCCTTACCATCCTCCAGCGAGATCTTCGTATCGCCATAGGGCGTGTAGTGTCGCCGCACATGAGTCTCGCCCGGAGCCGTTATGCCGCGCACGCTGCCAGAGGCATCGTTGGCATACAACTGCACCCCATCCACACCACCGCTGATTGCCATCACTTGATCATTGCCGTTGGCGTAACGGATGGTTTTGTTACCCTCAACCAGTAGCTCGAGGCGTTCGCCGTTGTAGGCCAGCCTCACTGGCGGCTCATCGCCCCGGGATGCAACGACCTGACGGGAATCGGCATCGTACTGGTAGTTGTACTGGTCGGAACCGGCGCGCACATTTGTCAGTTGTTCAAAGGCATTGTAGGTATAGACCTGCCCAGACGGTCCTGTCTGCAGGTTGCCCGCCGCATCGTACGTCAGGGTCACATCTTGTGGTGGTGCCGTATGGGTCAGGCGAGTCAATTGTGTCGGATCTACGCCGGAGAAAAATCGCTCGCAGATGTCCTGCGTGCCATCGACAAAGGTGGTCACTACGCCGGTGATATTGTTGAGGCTATCTAAGCTGAAGTCTTGCCCGACAATGCCTCGCCCTAATTGATCCTGAGGCTGTTCAAGGCCTTCGCAGCGGTAGGTTTTCAACCGTAGGAAAGCGTCGTAGGTGAACGTTTCGCCAATCACCACCCGCGAACTCGCGTCACGAAGAAAACGGGTCGCCAGCAGACTGTTGGCGTGATACGTGTGGGTCATCACCTGCAACAGGACACCGTTCTCCTCAAAACGGCGTTCGGCTTCCCGTCCCAACGCATCATAAGACACCTTGGTCACCACCCTCGTGTCCTGATAGACCGTGGTCAGGTCCTGAGGCCGGCCAAGGGCATCGTAGCCTTGCTCGATCACCAGGGGCCCAGTGGTGATCCGGGAAAAACGCCCGTGGATATCGTACTCAAGCGTGCTGAGCTGCCCATCAGCGGCCGTTTGATGCAACAGGCGCCCACCCGGGGAATAGCTATACAGCGCAGTGAGTGACGCCCCGTTGGCGGTTTGAATATCCTTCTCGGGGTGGCCATTCGCATCCTGAAAAGACTCGTGAATCAGGCCATTGGTTTCCGAGCAGGTCAACGTGCTTGCAATAGCATCATATCGGTAGGTGCTCTCCGGAAGCCCTGTCATCCCTATATGGGTCGGCACGCCCAACTCTTTGTCGTAAGTCAGCGTCTGCCGATTACCCCGTGGGGAAGTCTTGGCGACAGGCTCAGTCCACCCTGGCTCGTACTCCCAGATTGTGGCCTGTCCCGCCCCGCGCGTCTCGCTGGTCAAGCGGCACAGGCTGTCATAAGTACGAGCGCCCAGGCAGTTGCCATCGACCGCCAATGCACTGACCATTGCGTCGCTGGTACCAGGGGCGTAATCCGTTTTTTGCAGCCTTTGCGGGGTGCCATCAAGCGGTATCTCAAGGGTCGTCAATGCCCGATCGAAGTCATCGTAGGTAAACTCCGTACGCTTGTTGCTCATATCCAGTACCGACAGGCAGCGCCCCAAGCCATCGTAGGTGCGCGACTCCACTTCGACAGTAGCGTCGCCTGCGTCGAGGCGTTCCACTTTTACCGGCTGGTTATGCTCATTGAAATAACGCCTCAAGCGTTCGCCGCCTTCAACTCCTTCGACCCTGAGGTTGAGCAGTGGATCGTACTCATCGATCTGCACACTGCCATCGGCGCGGGTCACACGACTGGAGTTTCCCCAACGGTTATAGCCGTAGGTGCTTTTCAATGAGCGCGGGCCATCAGCGAGGTAATCGTGACTGACCACCTCCGATAGTTGCTCCAGCGCGTCGTACCGCCACGTTCTGATGACACGCTCCTGGTCGTAGTTAGCACCGATCAATTGAGCTTCGGACACCTGGCGTCCGATACCATCAAAGTAGGTAATGACCTTGTTATTTTGCGCATCCGTGGTGATCAAATGAGCACGTTTGTCTGGCGTCGCAAAATGATAGGCGTAACGCCGCATGGCTTGCTGTGGTTTGCCTAGAGAAACCGTTTCCGCTGTCAACCGGCCACTGATATCGAACTCAAAAGCCAGGGAGCAATCACCGTCTCGAGTCATCGACAGCAACCGCCGATTGACCAGCGAGAGCGTGCGTACTGACTCAAGCCATTGCCCCTCACGCCCCACCATGCGCCGGGTTTCAACAAGGTTGCCCGCCGCGACGGTGTAGGTGAAGTTACTGGCCAATACAAGTCCGTCGATTGTATCGGAAACGCTTTTCAACCGGCCGGCCAACTCAACGGGGGTGTCGTAGTAGGTATGCCGCGCACTGAACAGGTCAGGCCGCGTCATCGACTCCTGCACCACAAAGTAGCTGCTTCCTGTCTGTGGCACGCGGGTATGAGTGTACTCGGTGAGTCGCGCGGCAGGCGTCCCCCCCGCGGGAACAAGGCGCTCCTGCTTCACAAAGCGCTGGAACAAACCATGGGGGTCGGCCGGACACTTTCCCGTCTCGCCCGCGACCGGGTAATAGTTGCGCTCGACACGAACACCGGAGGCTTCGGTTCGACTCAGCTCGTTGCCATAGTCGTCGGTCTCAATGGTTTGCACTTCTTCACGAGCGCTTCCGCCAGCGACCATCTCGAAGCGTTTGACCACCTGCCTAGGTAATTGCAGGTTGGCTGGCTGATCAGGGAACAATTTTCTGGGGATGATGTTATAGGCAAAGCTTGTGGTGGCTCGGGTCCCTTCGCGGGTCACGCGCTCCTCAGTCAACAGGTGGAATTTGTTATAGGTCATCCGGGTGGCACACAACGGAGCATCATTGTTGCTCAAATCGATGACCGTCTCTTCGCCCCAATAGTCATAGGTACCGGCGATCCGGTACAAATTGTCTTCACCCGGAGTGAAGCCACCCGAATAGGGATAACCGGTGAAATTAGTCCCCGAACTGTAACTGTACTTACGACCGACTGGTGGCTGATTGGCCCCCGGGGTTTGCCGCCACCCCACCACGCGTGGGATGTACTCATTGTTTGCATATTGATGGCCGTTCTCTTCGTAGCTGATGAGCGTGTTGCCTCCCATCGGTGAGTTGACTTCGCTGATCGCGATGAGACCGTTGCGAAACGGACTGCGGTAGACAAAGGTATAGGCCACACTTTCCGGAGCTTGTGTACGGTCGTACGGAACAGTGACACGCAGTAACTGGTTGTTGGCATTTCCATAGACAATTCGAGTACGGGCATACCGGCCACCGTCAATCAGCGCGTCGGCCTCCACGAGTAAGGCGCCAATGTAGGTCAATACCAGCAAGTCTTGCCCTTTATCGTTCTGAATCCGCTCCAACGGCCCTCCCTGGAAGTAAGAGAAGCGCAAGCGTTCACCGTTTTCAAACTGAATGTCCGTGATCTTGTAAGGCCCTGAGCTACTCGGGCGCCCTAGGATTTCAATGGTGCCGTCCTTATAAATCACATGAAGCGTGGACTCGCCGACACGCTTGACCACCAAGTCTTTGAGCTTTCGATCCTTGATCACCAATGTGCGCCCCACAGACGGCAGCCCATGGGTTTGGTATTGCTCACCCGTCAATAAGGTCAGCTTTGAAGTCGCCAGGTCAAACTCGGTGTTCTCCAGGCGCCATCCGGCGCCATAGTTACCTGAGACACCTGAGTTCAGCATGGAGAAGGAGAGTGCAATTTCACGACTTATTTCCAACGGCCCCTGCGGGTAGAGCGTGGCCAGTGCAATCCGGCAAACGTACTGGCCAGTGCGCGTGTCGACGATGCCATTGAGGCGGCTATTGTAGTTCAAAGCATTGGAGTAAACGTCCATAAAAATGAAGTCCCTATTCAAAAAGATGCGCGTGATACATCCAATAAACTAAGTCCTTAATGCCAGCACATTTCCACTGTCCGCCCAGCCAATAAAAAAAATGTGCTCACACCCATAGTTATCCCACAGGCGCCATCCACTTTGCCGATCATCATCGGGAGTATCCATCCACCCTCTATATCGCGCAGCACGCATAATGGTAGACAACTTATTGTAAAGAACCTCTCCTGAACCATTATTCTTTTGAATTTTATCTACCGTTAACCTACCGTTTTCAACCATTACAACACCACCTTTAAACCGAACCCCGTTATTTGTATGTTTAACATACGATGTATGAAAATGTGACCCCTCTCCATTGACAACCACGGGCGAATCCAAACCTCGATTTTCAACAAAACGAATACCTTTAACGGTTGGCGTCATATAATAGATATCTATATCGACTCCATTGTGGCCGTGGGAGTACGCATCAACGTCGACATAGGTACTCAGCTCGCTAATCTCTAACCGGTAGGGACTGGTGAGTTGGATATCCACGTAACTCTGAAAGGGCGCCCCACCGCCCGCTCCATTGGTTGTATATGTCTTCCCGCCCACCACCATTTTTGCCATTAACCTTTCGGTCCCCATGGACGCACTGGTACCGGCTCTCACATACAACTTTATCAATTCAAAACTGTTGTCAACCGGTTTGATTTCCGCCATAGGTTCTTCCGTACCTAGCGGCCGCAGGCCTACGTCAAATTGGTTTTTAGTGCGATCACACGACCATCCCCTAGGCAGCACCGCGCCTGGAAAACCATAGGCCGTGATTGTTGCACTGTTACGCTCAGTCGTCGTCAACGGAGTATCAATAAAATGGCCGTCGGCATTTTCCACTTGCTTCTGAACCAACACATTTAACTGGCACTGATGCCGACCGTTAGCATAAAGCTCATTAGTCCAGCTCTGCCCATTAGGTAGTTCAATATCAAACGCTTTTAGAATAACGTCGCCCACAGCCATAACTCTCTCCTATACGCACGCCTCATGCTGTCGCACAGGCGGCACGACTATAAAAATAAATTTAACTACCGAGACTTATTTAACATCCAGCCGAGCACTGCGCCTACTGTCAGAATTAACAGATAAGCAATCTTTTTCAGATTGTTTTTGAATTAAAAGACTGTCGTTCAGAGAGTTTTCAACTGAGCCGTGCGCAAGCCTCGTTATCACCTTGAGCGGGTGTTACCGAGGCTTCTTTTTAAATTTGCACTACGTCTTCCAGCGCAGCGCCGCATCATGGTCGCTATTGCGACCTTCTACCCAGCGGGGGCCTTGAGGAGTATTTTCCTTCTTCCAGAACGGCGCACGCGTCTTCAGGTAATCCATCACAAACGCACAGGCATCAAACGCCGCCTGGCGATGAGCACTCGCTGCCGCAACAAACACAATCGGCTCACCCGGCTCCAGCGCGCCAATGCGGTGCAGCACTTCCAGCTTGAGCAACGGCCAGCGCTGCTCGGCTTCCACGGCGATCTTGGCCAGGGCCTTTTCGGTCATGCCGGGGTAGTGCTCCAGGAACATTCCCGAGACATCCAGACCGTCATTGAAATCGCGCACATAGCCAACAAAACTCACCACCGCGCCCACGCCGACATTGGCCGCATGCATGGCGTTGACTTCAGCACCGGGATCAAACGCCTGGGCCTGCACACGAATGGCCATGATCAGCCTCCGGTCACGGGTGGGAAGAATGCCACTTCGTCACCTGCCTGCACCGGCTCATCAAGGCCGCACATCTCTTCGTTGCGCGCGCACATCAGGCTGGTCTCGTTGAGTACGGCAAAATCCGGGTCACTGGCCAACGCCAGACGTACTGCGTCGACAGTGGCGAAATCGCCCTCCATCTCCAGCGAGTCAAACCCCACCGCCTCAGCGTAACGCGCAAAAAACAATACGTTGATGCTCATGCCTGGTCCGCCTTGAAGTGCCCGCTCTTGCCGCCAAGCTTTTCCAGCAGGCGAATGCTTTCGATGGTCATACCGCGATCCACGGCCTTGCACATGTCGTAAATAGTCAATGCCGCGACGCTGGCGGCGGTGAGCGCTTCCATTTCCACGCCGGTCTGCCCGGAGAGTTTGCAGCGCGCCAGGATGTGCACCGAGTCTGCGCCATCGGCGCTCAGTTCGACCTTTACGCCCGTCAACATCAGCGGGTGGCACAGCGGAATCAGATCACTGGTTTTTTTCGCAGCCTGGATCCCGGCGATGCGGGCCACGGCGAACACGTCACCCTTGGGATGGGCTCCGTCGACAATCATTTGCAGGGTCTCGGGCAGCATGCGCACCCGGGCTTCGGCCACGGCTTCACGGAACGTCACGGACTTGTCGGTGACGTCGACCATGTGGGCGCGACCTTGGGAATCGAGATGAGTCAGCACAGGGATACTCCTGATCAGGAGTATCGATTGTAAACCCGGGGGTCAATTTTGCGCACGGCTGATTGTGCGTAGGAGCCGGCTTGCCGGCGATGGGGCCCTCGAGGACGCCATCGCCGGCAAGCCGGCTCCTACAGTGTGTAGTGTTTACAAGTGAGATTCGGCGTATTCCGCCAGAATCGAACGTGGCACCCCTTGCAGCGCAATGTGCACGCCGTTCGGGAAGTCTTTGAAGCGTTCCGTCAGGTAGGTCAGCCCGGAGCTGGTCGCGGACAGGTAAGGGGTGTCGATCTGTGCCAGGTTGCCCAGGCACACCACTTTGGAACCGGCGCCGGCACGCGTGATGATGGTTTTCATCTGGTGCGGGGTGAGGTTCTGGCATTCATCGATCAAAATCAGGCTCTGCTGGAAGCTGCGACCTCGGATGTAGTTGAGAGATTTGAACTGCAACGGCACTTTGCTGAGGATGTAGTCGACGCTGCCATGGGTGTTTTCGTCATCCATGTGCAAGGCTTCGAGGTTGTCGGTGATCGCCCCCAGCCACGGCTCCATTTTTTCCGCTTCGGTGCCGGGCAGGAAGCCGATTTCCTGGTCCAGGCCCTGCACGCTGCGGGTGGCGATGATGCGGCGATAGCGCTTGGTCACCATGGTCTGCTCGATGGCGGCAGCCAGGGCGAGGATGGTTTTACCGGAACCGGCAGCACCGGTCAGGTTGACCAAGTGGATGTCCGGGTCGAGCAGCGCGTACAGCGCCAGGCTCTGGTAAATGTCACGCGGTTTCAGGCCCCAGGCTTCCTGGTGCAACAGGGGTTCCTGATGCAGGTCGAGGATCAGCAGCTTGTCGACCTGGATCTCTTTGATCCAACCCACGAAGCCCTGTTCGTCGACGATGAATTCATTGATATGCACGGCCGGCAGGTTGTCGATCAGCTGTACCTGGTGCCAGGTGCGGCCGTGGTCCTGACGGGTTTCGACCTTGCTGACACGGTCCCAGAACGAGCCGGTCATCATGTGATAACCACGGGACAGCATCGACACGTCGTCGACCAGTTGGTCGGTGCTGTAGTCCTCGGCCGCGATCCCACACGCTCGGGCCTTGAGGCGCATATTGATGTCTTTGGTCACCAGCACTACGCGCAGGTCCTTGTCGCGGGCGTGCAGGTCGATCAATTGGTTAATGATTTTGTTGTCGTTCAGATTCTCCGGCAGCAGGCTGTTGGGCTCGCTGCGCTTGCTCATCAGAATCGACAGCAAGCCCTTGGGCCCGCCTTTGCCGCGCTGGATCGGTACGCCGACTTCGACGTCCTCCGGCGACGCTTCGCCCAATGTCTTGTCGATCAGGCGGATGGCCTGGCGGCATTCGGCGGCAACGCTGTGGTGCCCGCTTTTGAGTTTGTCGAGTTCCTCAAGCACGATCATCGGGATGGCGACGTGGTGTTCTTCGAAGTTGAGCAGTGCGTTTGGATCGTGGATCAATACGTTGGTATCAAGCACATAAAGGATTGGCTGGTCGGAAGAAGGGTTACGTCCATGATCATCCATACTCGGTCACCTTTTGTGGGAGCCAGTCGACGCAATACCTGGGCGGTGCTGCGCCTCGATTCGACCACCGACTGCACCTGAGTGACGTCAAGCGCAGTGCCCACCTGAGGAGTCTTGGAAGACGCCACCTGTGCTGCAGGGTTCGGCGATCTGACTTCGTAATACCGCAAAACGTGTGACAGAAAAAAGCACTTTGACGCTTTTTTGAAGTTTATTTTTCAGGATGACGAATAGCACTAGCCGAGCACTCCGTACCCCGCTAAAGTCGGAAGTCCGCTTGCTTCGAAATGTCGCATAAAATCACCCCAAAAACGCCTAATCCCCAACAGGGCCGGGCATTTTCAGCGAAACGCCTCCCGGCAGTCCTGCCAACCCAGACCACTCTGCGCCGTCGCCTGCAACAGCATGGGTAAAGCCACCCGCGCCTTGTCCTGGGTGTCGTGAAACACAATCACGCCTTTGCGCCACAGCAGCATCAAAGTCAGTACCCGTTGCGCCGATTCATCGGCCTTGAGCTTGCCCGGCTCGTCCTGGGAGTCGATGTCCCACAGCGCTACCTGCAAGCCCTGGGCTTGAAAGAAGCCCTGGCTGTCTGCACGACGTTGACCATAGGGCGGACGGAACAGCGGCACGTAGTTCTCCGGCATCAGGTTCTGCGCCAACGACGCGCTGCGGGTGATGGAACTCTGCCACTCCACCCAATGGCTGTGTGAGCGGTACTGCCAGCCCTGGGTGCCGACGCACTGGCCCTGGTACAGCGCCTGCACATCGGCCACCGAACTGCGCTCGACACGGGTTTGCAGGCTGCTGCCAAGCGCGAAGAAGGTCGCGTTCATCTTTTGCTTGCGCAGGTAGTCGGTGAGCCAGTCGGTATTGCCGCTGACCGGCGCAGGGCCGCCGTCGAAGGTGAGCAGGAACAGGCGGTCGTTGAATTCATCGCCATTGCGCTCATGGTCACCGAAACGCGCGACTTCGCTGCTGATCTGCGGGAACAGCGCGGCCTTGCGCAGCAGCTCGTCCAAATAACGTTCATGGAACACATGGCTGGGGTTGGCCCAGCCTATATAGAAGGAGTCCTCGCTCACCTCGAACTTGCCAGCCTGCTCGCGCAGATCGTCCATGTTCTCTATCAGATAGCAGAACGAGGCGTCGACCTCGCAACTCTGCTGGGCGAACGTATAGTTCTCCAGCAAGCGCTGCCAGAGCTGGCGACGCAGGTCGTCGATGGCGGACAGGTTGATGATCTTCAAGCCCAGGCGCTGCTTGAGCGCTGATTCGTCCTGGCTCTCACTGGCCAGCAGGCTGTGAGCGAACATGAGGATTTCGGCGCGTGAGGCCACGTCGAACAGCGCCGGGCTGCCGAGCTTTTCGGGCCAGGTGCCACGGTCCAGGCTGGCCACATCCACGGGCGCAGCCTGGGCATTCAGGCATAGCAGACATGCCGACAACAAAAGTGCTATTCGCACACGGGGTCTCCCTCTCCAGAGTCACCGGCCATCATAGCGGATCACGCCTATCGCCATCATAGGTGGAGTCAAAACGCCCCAGCCCCTAGAATCCCTCCCACGATTACAGGAGACGACTTCATGCTGATGGTGATTTCACCCGCCAAGACCCTCGATTTCGAGACTGCGCCTGCGACCCAGCGCTTTACCCAGCCGCAGTACCTGGACCATTCCCAGGAGCTGATCGAGCAACTGCGCGAGTTCAGCCCGGCACAAATCAGCGAATTGATGCACGTATCCGACAAGATCGGCGGCCTCAACGCCGCGCGTTTTGGCAGCTGGACGCCTGCGTTCACACAGGAAAACGCCAAGCAGGCGCTGCTGGCGTTCAAAGGCGACGTGTACACCGGCCTGAATGCCGAGACGTTCAGCGATGCCGACTTCACCTACGCTCAGGACCACCTGCGCATGCTCTCGGGCCTCTACGGCCTGCTGCGCCCGCTGGACCTGATGATGCCGTACCGCCTGGAAATGGGCACCAAACTGCCCAACGCCCGTGGCAAGGACCTGTACGCGTTCTGGGGCACGCGCATCAGCGAATGGCTGAACGAAGCGTTGGCTGAACAAGGCGATGACGTCCTGCTGAACCTGGCCTCCAACGAGTACTTCTCGGCGGTCAAGCGCACGGCCCTGAACGCGCGGATCATCAACACCGAGTTCAAGGACCTGAAGAACGGCCAGTACAAGATCATCAGCTTCTACGCCAAAAAAGCGCGGGGCATGATGAGCCGCTTTGTGATCGAGGAGCGCATAAACGACCCGGCCAAGCTAAAGGAATTCGATGTGCAGGGCTATCGCTTCAATGCAGAGCAGTCGAAGCCGGATAACCTGGTGTTCTTGCGCGATCACGCACCGGAATAAGGCCAGACCCGCCCCTGTCAGACAATAAGGTCCAAATGTGGGAGCGGGCTTGCTCCCACAGTTTTGATTGCATTTCAACTTCCGAATCGTCATATTTTTGGCGTCAAAAAACATCTTGACGCATCTCTAACAATTCTTTCACTCGACATCCGTCGTTTTTTTTCGTAGTGGCACCACTTTTTTTAAACACTAGTGGCACAAAACTATCCCCCTCTCCCAACTCCCCACAACTACTGGCCCAAATAGCAAGTGCTATCAATATAATGCCAGTGCCATCTTTCCTAATATTTCAAGAAATTTCCGGAAACAGGATGAGCGGCCCGGAACTTCGTCTAAACACACGGCTCATACCACCGGTAACGAAATTCTCTGTTTCTGTAAGAGATGACTTACATGACGACCCAAGGAAGTAGCGAAGTTGCCCCATCAACTTTGACTCATGGGTCATATCATCAACTGATATGAGTTGAGGGCGGCGATAAGGATGAATTGCTATCCCCTATAGGCCAAGGCAGCGCTTACCCAAATGTGTCAGTGATGACACCCAAGGTGTTGATACATAAAGGCTTAAAGCCTCTATCTGCACCCTGTGGCACTGGCGTCGGCACCTTCCCCCAGGAAGGCCGGCTGCATTTCAGGGCAAGCCTCAATAACAAGGCCAAGTTGCGCACAACTTGAGTGCAATAGTTAGTCACTCACTAATTAACATGCCTGTACGCGGTAAGTCGGCGTCTATTCGCCCAACTTTCGTGGCATCAGTGACGCTTGCAAACATGAACTCCGGCCAATTATTGGCATGATTAATACAGTCTTCAATGACAAAGAGGTAAATGCGATGCGCATCAGCATATTTGGTCTCGGTTACGTTGGCGCAGTGTGTGCCGGTTGCCTGTCTGCCCGTGGCCACGAAGTGGTTGGCGTAGACATCTCCAAGGACAAGATTGACCTGATCAATGCGGGCAAATCGCCAATCGTTGAACCGGGTCTGGGCGAGTTGTTGAGCCAGGGTATTCAGAACGGCCGACTGCGCGGTACCACCAACTTCGCCGAAGCCATCCGCGACACCGACCTGTCGATGATCTGCGTTGGTACGCCAAGCAAGAAAAACGGCGACCTGGAACTGGACTACATCGAAGCGGTATGCCGCGAAATCGGCCTGGTCCTGCGTGACAAAACCACCCGTCACACTGTAGTAGTGCGCAGCACCGTGCTGCCAGGCACCGTGGCCAATGTGGTGATCCCGATCCTTGAAGACTGCTCCGGCAAAAAAGCCGGCGTCGACTTCGGTGTGGCGGTCAACCCGGAATTCCTGCGTGAATCCACCGCCATCGCCGACTACGACCTGCCACCGATGACCGTCATCGGCGAATTCGACAAAGCCTCCGGCGATGTCCTGCAGTCGCTGTATGAAGAACTCGACGCACCGATCATCCGCAAGGACATCGCCGTTGCCGAGATGATCAAGTACACCTGCAACGTCTGGCACGCCACCAAGGTCACCTTCGCCAACGAAATCGGCAACATCGCCAAGGCGGTCGGCGTCGATGGTCGCGAAGTGATGGAAGTGGTCTGCCAGGACAAGACCCTCAACCTGTCCCAGTACTACATGCGCCCTGGCTTCGCCTTCGGTGGTTCGTGCCTGCCAAAAGACGTGCGCGCCCTCACCTACCGTGCCAGTTCGCTGGACGTGGAAGCGCCGCTGCTCAACTCGCTGATGCGCAGCAACGAGTCCCAGGTACAGAACGCCTTCGACATCGTCTCCAGCCACGACAAACGCAAAGTCGCCTTGCTGGGCCTGAGCTTCAAGGCCGGTACCGATGACCTGCGCGAAAGCCCGCTGGTCGAGCTGGCCGAAATGCTGATCGGCAAGGGTTTCGACCTGAGCATCTACGACAGCAACGTCGAGTACGCCCGTGTCCACGGCGCGAACAAAGACTACATCGAAGGCAAGATCCCGCACGTGTCGTCCCTGCTCAACTCGGACTTCGACGACGTGATCAACAACTCCGACGTGATCATCCTGGGCAACCGCGATGAGAAGTTCCGTGCCCTGGCGCATAGCGCACCGCACGGCAAGCAAGTGATCGACCTGGTGGGTTTCATGGCCAATGCCACCAGCGCCGGTAGCCGTACCGAAGGTATTTGCTGGTAACAGCAACAGCCAGTTCCGGGCTGCAAGCGTACTTCCCCAGCGCTTGCAGCCGGGAGCCTTCTTCACCTTCGGATGACGCTTATGTCCACGTTAAAACACATATTGCTCCAATCCGCCGGCTGGCTGTTCTTCCTCAGCCTGCTGATGGGACTCGCCCTGCTGCTGCCGGCGAGTACGTTCGACTCGGAGTCGAAGAATTTTATTTTCCTGATTGGCGCCGTCGGTATCTGGCGCTACTCGATGGGTGCTACGCATTTCTTTCGCGGCATGCTGTTCCTTTACGTCGTCTACCCGCACCTGCGCCGCAAAGTGCGCAAGCTGGGCAAGGCCGCCGACCCGTCCCACGTGTTCCTGATGGTCACCAGTTTCCGTATCGATGCGCTGACCACCGCGCAGGTCTACAGCTCGGTGATTCGTGAAGCCATCGAATGCGGCTTCCCCACCACCGTGGTTTGCTCGCTGGTGGAGATGTCCGATGAGCTGCTGGTGAAAAGCCTGTGGGAGAAAATGAACCCGCCGGAACACGTGAAGCTCGACTTCGTGCGTATCGCCGGTACCGGCAAACGCGACGGCCTGGCCTTCGGTTTCCGCGCCATCTCCCGCCACCTGCCGGATGACCGCGCAGTCGTTGCGGTGATCGACGGCGACACCGTGCTCGCCGAAGGCGTAGTGCGCAAGACCGTGCCGTGGTTCCAGCTGTTTGGCAATGTGGGTGGCCTCACCACCAACGAATTCTGTGAAGTACGCGGCGGCTACATCATGAGCGAGTGGCACAAACTGCGCTTCGCCCAACGCCACATCAACATGTGCTCCATGGCCCTGTCCAAGCGTGTACTGACCATGACCGGTCGTATGTCGGTGTTCCGCGCCAGCGTGGTCACCGACCCCGGTTTTATCGCCGACGTGGAAAGCGACTCGCTGCAACACTGGCGCCTGGGCCGCTTCAAATTCCTCACTGGTGACGACAAGTCCAGCTGGTTCAGCCTGATGCGCCTGGGCTACGACACTTTCTACGTGCCGGACGCCGCGATCAACACCGTGGAACACCCGCCGGAAAAGAGTTTCATCAAGGCCAGCCGCAAGCTGATGTTCCGCTGGTACGGCAACAACCTGCGCCAGAACTCCCGTGCCCTGGGCCTGGGTGTACGTCGCCTCGGCCTGTTCACCAGCATCGTGCTGTTCGACCAACGTGTGTCGATGTGGACCTCCCTGCTCGGCCTGACCGTGGCGATCATCGCCACCTTCAAGTACGGCGGCGCGTTCATCCTCGCGTACCTGCTGTGGATCGGCATCACTCGCCTGATTCTCACCCTGCTGCTGTCGTGCTCCGGCCACAAGATCGGCCCGGCTTACCCAGTGATTCTCTATTACAACCAGATCATGGGCGCGCTGGTGAAGATCTACGTGTTCTTCCGCCTTGATCAACAGTCCTGGACCCGCCAGGACACCAAACTGACCCGCGATTTGGCCAGCTTTCAACGTTGGTTCAACACCTGGTCGTCTCGGACCATGACCTTCTCCGCCGGCAGCATTTTCGTCGCCGTGTTGCTGATGATGGTCTGACAGCCAAGCCTGAATTAACTAGGAGCTACACCTATGAGTCAGAACACCATGAATAGCCAAGCAAACGTCAACGTTGTCCACGAATCCGAAGCCCAGCGCCAACATGCCCGCGTGAAAATCCCGGCCAAGCTGCGCTTTTTCAACACTGACCGCACGCCGACCGAAGCCCGGGTGATCGACCTGTCCGCCGGCGGCCTGGCCTTCACCTCGACCCAGCCGTTGACCGTCGGCGAAGTACACAAGGGCCGCCTGCAATTCGTGATCGATAACCTGGGCCTGGCCATGGACGTGGAGCTGCAGATCCGCTCCTACGACCGCCAGAGCGGCCGCACCGGTTGCCAGTTCCAAAACCTTGAACCCCAGGATATTTCCACCCTGCGCCACCTGATCACCTCGCACTTGTCCGGCGACATCGTGACCATGGGTGACGTGCTGGCGACCCTGCAACGCGACAACTTCACCAAGGCGCGCAAGGTCAAGGATGGCGGCAGCAACATGAGCGCCGCCGGCCGTCTACGCGCCGTGGTGTTCAGCACAGGCATCTTCATCGTCGGCCTGGCCGCCTTCGGTTTCGTCTTCAAATCGGTATACGGCATGTACTTCGTCAGCCACGCCCAGGCGGGCCTGGTCAGCGTACCCGGCATGAACGTGACCATGCCGCGCGACGGCACCGTGCAAAGCCTGCTCAAAGGAGACGCGATCGCCGCCAAAGGCGCGCCGCTCGCCACCTTCAGCACCAGCATGCTCGATGTGCTCAAGGGCCACCTGGACGAAGACCAACTGCAACCGGCCAAGGTCGAAGAGCTGTTCGGCAAGCAAATGACCGGCACCCTGACCTCGCCTTGCGATTGCGTGGTAGCCCAGCAAATGGTCGCCGACGGTCAGTACGCCAACAAAGGCGACGTGATCTTCCAACTGGTGCCTCGCGGCAGCCTGGCCAATGTGGAAGCACGCTTCACCTATCGCCAGTTCGCCGATGTTCGCCCAGGTACGCCGGTGAGCTTCCAAGTGGCCGACGAAGAACAGGTCCGCACCGGCACTATCGTCAGCAGCACCAGCCTGAACAGCGCCGACCTGTCGTCCGACATCCGCGTGCAGATCAAGCCTGACGCACCGCTGGACAGCACCTACGCCGGTCGCCCGGTAGAAGTGACCAGCGACCGTGGCCCGTCGCTGAACTGGCTGATCGATAAAGCCATGGCTGCGGGTCTTTAATCATGAGCGCCCTTCGAAACCTGCCGGTGCCCCTGGCGCTGGCCATCGCCCTCGCCGGTTGCGCCGGCCTGCCCGACCAACGCCTGGCTAACGAAGCTTTGAAACGTGGCGACACCGTCACCGCGCAGCAGAATTACCAGCAACTGGCAGACCTGGGTTACAGCGAGGCCCAAGTGGGCCTGGCCGATATCCAGGTAGGCACCCGCGATCCGGCGCAAATCAAACAGGCCGAAGCCACTTACCGCGCGGCGGCGGACACTTCGCCCCGCGCCCAGGCCCGTCTCGGTCGCCTGCTGGTGGCCAAGCCTGGCAGCACCGAAGCCGAACACCATGAAGCCGAAGGCCTGCTGAAAAAAGCCTTTGCCAATGGCGAAGGCAACACCCTGATCCCGCTGGCGATGCTGTACCTGCAATACCCGCACAGCTTCCCGAACGTGAATGCGCAGCAGCAGATCAGCCAATGGCAGGCCGCGGGTTACCCGGAAGCCGGCCTGGCCCAGGTGCTGCTGTACCGCACCCAGGACACCTACGACCAGCATCTGGATGATGTGGAGCGCATCTGCAAGGCCGCGCTGAACACCACCGATATCTGCTACGTCGAACTGGCCACGGTCTATCAGAAAAAAGCCGAGCCCGAGAAACAGGCCGAGCTGCTCAAGCAGATGGAAGCCGGCTACAGCCGTGGCAGCGTCACTGCACAGCGTGTCGACAGTGTTGCCCGCGTACTCGGCGATGCCACGCTTGGCCAGCCGGACGAAAAAACCGCCCAGGCCCTGCTGGAAAAAATCGCCCCTGGCTACCCGGCGTCCTGGGTCAGCCTGGCGCAGTTGCTCTATGACTTCCCGGAACTGGGCGACGTCGACCAAATGATGAAGTACCTGGACAACGGCCGCGCCGCCGACCAACCGCGCGCCGAGCTGTTGCTGGGCAAGCTCTACTACGAAGGCAAATGGGTACCCGCCGACGCCAAGGCTGCCGAAGCGCACTTCGAAAAAGCCGTGGGCAAGGAAGTCGCCGCCGATTACTACCTCGGCCAGATCTATCGCCGTGGCTACCTGGGCAAGGTCTATCCGCAAAAAGCCCTTGACCACTTGCTGACCGCTGCGCGCAACGGCCAGAACAGCGCCGATTTCGCCATCGCCCAGTTGTTTTCCCAAGGCAAGGGCACCCAGCCCGACCCATTGAATGCCTATGTCTTCAGCCAATTGGCCAAAGCCCAGGACACGCCAGAGGCCAATGACTTGGCCACGCAGCTCGAAGCCCCGCTGACGCCAGAGCAACGCGCTCAAGGCCAACGCCTGGTGCAACAGGAGCTGGCCGCCCGCGGCACCCTGGCCCAGAGCACGCTGCAACTGCACGCCCTGGAAGAAGACGACGGCGAGGAATCCCTATGAAGCTCAACCCATTCGTCAAGGCCGGTATCGGCCTGACCTTCGCCCTGCTGTGGTCGTGCCCGACCCTGGCTGCGCTGACCGAAGCCAAGAACTTCGGCCTGGAAGTCAAAGCCACCGCGCAGTCCGAAGACGACCGCGACCTCGGTACGCAGAAAGGCGGCGACGTCAACGGTGTCGGCCTCGACCTGCGCCCGTGGATCTACGGTGAAAGCGGCGCGTGGAGCGCCTACGCCATGGGCCAGGCCGTGGTCTCCAGCGACATCATCGAGACCGACCCGCTGCAACAGTCGGCCGATGACGAAAACCAGCAGACCACCAACAACGACCGCAAGACCAAGAAAAACTACTTGGCCATGCGTGAGTTCTGGGTTGGCTACAGCGGCTTCACGCCCTACCCTGGCGAGATCCTCAAGCTAGGTCGCCAACGCCTGCGCAATGACGACGGCCAATGGCGCGACACCAACATCGAAGCGCTGAACTGGACATTCGACACCACCCTGCTCAAGGCCAATGTCGGCGTTGCCGAACGCTTCAGCGAATACCGCACCGACCTCAAGGAGCTGTCGCCCAAGGACAAGGACCGTCAGCACCTGTATGCCGACGCCGCCTACCAGTGGACGCCCGGCCAGTGGATCGGCTTGCGCGGCCACCACACCCATGACAACGGCAAGCTCGACTACCCGGAACCCGGCGTACCGACTGACTCGTTGGACAAGCGTGAGAACGGCGACCTGAGCTGGCTCGGCATCGAAGCCAACAGCGACGCCTACAACTGGCGCAACACCAATACCGTCAACTACTGGGCCAGCGTCACCGGTATGCGTGGCGACCGTGACACCGTCAACGCGCTGAATGCTGACGGCACTCGTCCCACCAATGCCAAGCGCAGTGATGACGTGAGCGGCTGGGCCACCGACCTCGGCGTGCGTCTGCGCCTTGATCCACAGTGGCAAGTCGGTGCGGCCTACTCCCGCGCCAGCGCCGAGTACGAACAGAACGGTCTGCAAAGCAACCGTTCGAACTGGACCGGTACCCAGTCCCGCGTACACCGTTTCGGCGAAGCCTTCCGTGGCGAGATGAACAACATGCAGTCCATGAGCCTGTTCGGTTCCTGGCAGCTGCGTGAGGACTACGACGCAAGCCTCGTGTACCACAAGTTCTGGCGTGTCGACGGCAACAAGCCAGTGGGCAGCAACGGTATCGATGCGGTGCAGAACAACACCGACGACGTGACCGGCGCGATCCTGTCCAGCACGTCCCTGCCGCTTGAAGACGGCAAGAAAGACCTGGGCCAGGAGATGGACCTGGTCGTCACCAAGTACTTCAAGACCGGCTTGCTTCCGGCCACCCTCAGCCAGTCCATTGACGAACCGTCGGCCCTGGTGCGCTTTCGTGCCGGTGTATTCAAGCCGGGCGACGCCTATGGCAGCAACGTCGACTCGTACATGCACCGTGCGTTCGTCGACGTGATCTGGAAATTCTGATGGGAGCCTGCGCTATGAAACCTCATAAGTTGCTGGTCGCGGCGATGCTGATGGCTAACGCCACCGCCTTCGCCGACACCGCGCAGCCGGTCAAGGCGCCAACCATCGCCAAAGAGCTGCAACAGGCCAAGACCTACACCATCTCCAGCCCGCCGACCGCGCCGCTGGAAATGGCCAAGCCGGCCCTGCCGGATCTGTCGGGCTACACCGATGCGGCAATGGAAAAAAAGATCGTCAGAAGCAAGCCGGGCAAGATCAGCATCCGTCGCATGATGCAAGAAGACGCCCTAAAGGACTTCATCGGCGGTGACAACAAGATGGCCGAATGGGTAGTGCGCCAGCACGGTATTCCCCAGGCGATCTTTGTCGACGACGGCTACATGAACCTCAAGGACCTGCTGGGCAAGGTGCCCAAGCAGTACCTGAGCGAAACCTCCCCAGGAGTGTTTGTGGCCAAACTGCCGATCGTGGTGGGCCGCAAGGGCATTCTGGAAATCGACAAGAAGACCCAGGAGCTGCGCCTGTCCCAGGAAGCCGGTTCGTTCCTGATCAACGACGGCCAGTTGTTTGTGCGTGATACTAAAGTTACCGGCTGGAGCGAAAAGGCCAACGGCCCGGCGCTGTTCAAGTCACCCAAGGAGTTTCGCCCGTTCCTGCTGGCCTGGGGTGGCACCGAGACGTATATCTCCAACACCAAAATGGCCAGTTTCGGCTACGCCAACAGTAAGTCGTACGGGGTGAGTATTTCCCAGTACACGCCGAACATGGCCAAGGTGCTCAAGCGTGCGGAGCCGACCGGCTGGATCATCAACTCCGAGTTCTCGGACATGTGGTACGGCTTCTACTGCTACGAGACCACGAACTTCGTGATCAAGGGCAATACCTACAAAGACAACATCGTCTACGGTATTGACCCCCATGACCGTTCCCACGGCCTGATCATCGCGGACAACACCGTCTACGGCACCAAGAAGAAGCACGGCATCATCATTTCCCGGGAAGTGAACGACAGCTTCATCTTCAACAACCGCAGCTACGACAACAAGCTTTCGGGCCTGGTACTCGACCGTAACAGCGTCAACAACATCGTGGCCGACAACGAGTTCTACCGTAACCACACCGACGGCATCACCCTCTACGAGAGCGGCGACAACCTGCTGTGGGGCAACAAGGTGATCGCCAACCGTCGCCACGGCATCCGCGTGCGTAACAGCGTGAACATCAAGCTGTACGAAAACACTTCGATGGCCAACGGCCTCACCGGGCTGTACGGCCACATCAAGGATTTGACCGACACCGACCGTGACATCGCCCTCGACCCGTTCGACGCCAAGGTCTCGCTGATCGTGGTCGGCGGTGAATTGGCGGGTAACGGCAGCGGGCCGCTGTCCATCGACTCGCCATTGAGCGTGGAGCTGTATCGCGTGTCGATGCTGGCGCCGACCAAATCCAGCGGCATCAGCTTCAACGGCGTGCTGGGCGATCGCCAGGAAGAGATTCTCGACCTGCTGGTACGCCAGCAGAAAGCCGTGCTGATCGACCCTGTCGAACGCCAGACCGAATTGCAGGACTGAGGATGACCCTTATGCACCCACACATGATCAAACTGCTGAGCCTCTCGGGTCTGACCCTCGGCCTGCTCGCGGCCAGCCAGGGCGTACGCGCCGACGAAATCAAGGCGCCGACCTTCACCGCCGAACCGTGCTGCAGCCTGTGCCCGGCCGCTCATGACGCGAAGAACTACACCACGCGCTATCAGCAGAACTTCACCACCCTGGTGCAAGCCCAGGGCGACTGGCTGTTCCGTACCCAGGAAGACTTACGCACCGAATTCGACACCACCCCGGCCGGCTACAAGCGCATGCGACAGCTGCACGACGCGTTCAAGGCCAAGGGCGTTGAACTGGTGGTGGTCTACCAGCCGACCCGTGGCCTGGTGAACCGCAACAAGCTCAACCCTGAGGAAAAAGCCAAGTTCGATTTCGACAAGGCGCTGGGCAACTACAAGAACATGCTCGGCCGTTTCGCCAAGATGGGCTACGTGGTGCCGGACCTGTCGCCGTTGACCAACGAGCAACTGCCGGACGAGTTACCGGCCCACGACTTCTACTTCCGTGGTGACCAACACTGGACCCCGTACGGCGCCCAGCGCACCGCGAAAATCGTCGGTGAGAAAGTGCGCGCCATGCCTGAATTCGCGGATATTCCCAAGCGCGAATTCGAGACCAAACGCTCCGGGCGCATGGGCAAGACCGGCACCCTGCACAACATGGCCGGGCAACTCTGCGGCACCAGCTACGCGATCCAGTACATGGACCAGTTCACCACCGAGCCCAAAGGCGAAGCGGGCGACGGCGACCTGTTCGGCGATTCGGGCAACCCGCAGATCACCTTGGTGGGCACCAGCCACAGCGGCAAGAACTACAACTTCGCCGGGTTTCTGGAGCAGGAAATCGGCGCCGACATCCTCAACGTCGCCTTCCCAGGCGGTGGCCTGGAAGGCTCGATGATCCAGTACCTGGGCAGCGACGAATTCCAGAAGACCCCGCCGAAGATCCTCATCTGGGAATTTTCGCCGCTGTATCGCCTGGATCAGGAGACCATCTATCGCCAGATGATGTCGTTGCTGGACAACGGCTGCGAAGGCAAGCCGGCACAGATGACGGCCAGCACTTCATTGAAGCCCGGCAAGAACGAATTGATGGTGAACAGTTCGAACAAAGACCTGCGTAATGCCAATCACCAGGTTGATATCCGCTTCGCCGACCCGTCGGTGAAAACCCTGCAAGCCACCCTCTGGTACATGAACGGGCGCCACGAGGACATCAAGATCGAGAAACCCGAAACATCCGATACAGACGGGCGTTTCGCCTTTGAACTGCGCACCGATGAAGACTGGGCCTCGCAGAACTTGCTGGCCGTGGAAGTGCAGGGTCCGGAAGCGGGCGCTGCCGCGCAGAAAGTCGAAGCGAAAATTTGCACACGCAACGTATTCCCAGCCGGTGGTCAACAGACCGCTTCAACTGGGCAATGAGGTTACTTATGCAGAAGTTATTGATTCCCACGTTACTCGGCCTGGCGATGTTCGCAGGCTCAGTCAACGCCGCCGCGCCACTGCGTCCACCCCAGGGCTATTTCGCCCCAGTGGAAGCGTTCAAGACCGGCGACTTCAAGAATGACTGCGACGCCATGCCGGCGCCGTACACCGGCTCGCTGCAATTTCGCAGCAAGTACGAAGGTTCGGACAAAGCCCGCGCCACCCTGAATACCCAGTCCGAAAAAGCCTTTCGCGACAGCACCGCCGACATCACCAAGCTGGAAAAAGACACCAGCAAGCGCGTGATGCAGTTCATGCGCGACGGTCGTCCGGAACAACTGGAATGCACGTTGAATTGGCTCACCAGCTGGGCCAAGGCCGACGCACTGATGTCCAAGGACTTCAACCACACCGGCAAGTCCATGCGCAAATGGGCGTTGGGCAGCATGGCCTCGGCCTATGTACGCTTGAAGTTCTCCGACTCGCACCCGCTGGCCAACCACCAGCAAGAATCGCAACTGATCGAAGCCTGGTTCAACAAGCTTGCCGATCAGGTGGTGAGCGACTGGGACAACCTGCCGCTGGAAAAAACCAACAACCACTCCTACTGGGCCGCCTGGTCGGTGATGGCAACGTCCGTCGCCGTCAACCGTCGCGACCTGTTCGATTGGGCAGTGAAGGAATACAAAGTTGGCGTGAACCAGGTCGACGACCAAGGCTTCCTGCCGAACGAGTTGAAGCGCCAGCAACGGGCCTTGTCGTACCACAACTACGCCCTGCCACCGTTGTCGATGATCGCCAGTTTTGCCCTGGTCAACGGTGTCGACCTGCGCCAGGAAAACAACGGCGCGCTCAAACGCCTGGGCGACAAGGTGCTGGCCGGGGTGAAAGACCCAGAGATCTTCGAACAGAAGAACGGCAAAGAGCAGGACATGAAGGACTTGAAACAGGACATGAAATTCGCCTGGCTCGAACCCTTCTGCACTCTCTACACCTGCGCGCCGGATGTGCTCGAGCGCAAGCACGGGATGCAGCCGTTCAAGACGTTCCGCCTCGGGGGTGACCTGACCAAGGTCTACGACCCGACGCATGAAAAAGGCAATAAAGGTTCTTGAGTAGCTAACTGAAGGAACAGGGTCCCAATGTGGGAGCGGGCTTGCTCGCGAATGCGGTGTGTCAGACGACACATCTGTTACTGAACCACCGCAT
Organism: Pseudomonas sp. NS1(2017); assembly: GCF_002269425.1. Classification (NCBI taxonomy): domain Bacteria; kingdom Pseudomonadati; phylum Pseudomonadota; class Gammaproteobacteria; order Pseudomonadales; family Pseudomonadaceae; genus Pseudomonas; species Pseudomonas sp. NS1(2017). The sequence goes on along the minus strand of NZ_CP022960.1, from coordinate 2,485,598 downwards.
TCGCGAGCAAGCCCGCTCCCACAGTCAACCCGGTTTCGACAGTTGGAATGTTGTACCGCCCTCCCCCGAAATCGTGGGGGGGTTTGGGGGGGCTGTAGCCCTTGACTGTTGGTTAAACATGGAGAGATCGGGATGGTTTTCTCGTCCAATGTGTTCCTGTTTCTGTTCTTGCCGATCTTTCTCGGCTTGTACTACTTGAGCGGGCAACGCTATCGCAACTTGCTGCTGCTGTTGGCCAGCTACGTGTTCTACGCCTGGTGGCGAGTGGACTTCCTGGCGCTGTTCGCCGCCGTGACGCTGTGGAATTACTGGATCGGCCTCAAGGTCGGTGCAGCCGGCGTGCGCACCAAGCCGGCCCAACGCTGGCTGCTGCTCGGCGTGGTGGTTGACCTGTGTATCCTCGGCTACTTCAAGTACGCCAATTTCGGCGTCGACAGCATTAACGTCATGATGAAGTCGGCCGGCCTGGAGCCGTTCATCCTCACCCACGTGCTGCTGCCGATCGGTATCTCGTTCTACATTTTCGAGTCCATCAGCTACATCATCGACGTGTACCGTGGGGATACGCCGGCGACCCGCAACCTGATCGACTTTGCGGCATTCGTGGCGATTTTCCCGCACTTGATTGCCGGCCCGGTGTTGCGCTTTCGCGACCTGGCCGACCAGTTCAACAACCGCACCCACACCCTCGACAAGTTCTCCGAGGGCTGCACGCGGTTCATGCAGGGTTTCATCAAGAAGGTCTTTATCGCCGACACCCTGGCAGTGGTGGCCGACCATTGCTTTGCCCTGCAAAACCCGACCACGGGCGACGCCTGGCTCGGCGCGCTGGCCTACACCGCGCAGTTGTACTTCGACTTCTCCGGCTACAGCGACATGGCCATCGGCCTGGGCTTGATGATGGGCTTCCGCTTCATGGAGAACTTCAAGCAGCCGTACATCAGCCAGTCGATCACCGAGTTCTGGCGGCGTTGGCACATCAGCCTGTCCACCTGGCTGCGTGACTACCTGTACATCACCCTGGGCGGCAACCGTAAAGGCACGCTGACCACCTACCGCAACCTGTTCCTGACCATGCTGCTCGGTGGCCTGTGGCACGGTGCGAACATCACCTACATCGTCTGGGGTGCGTGGCACGGCATGTGGCTGGCGATTGAAAAAGCCATCGGCCTCAACACTTCGCCGCGCAGCTTCAACCCGGTGCGTTGGGCCTTCACCTTCCTGCTGGTAGTAATGGGCTGGGTGATCTTCCGCGCCGAGAACCTGCACGTCGCCGGCCGTATGTACGGTGCGATGTTCAGCTTTGGCGAGTGGTCGCTGTCGGAACTCAACCGCGCCAACCTCACCGGCCTGCAAGTGGCAACCCTGGTGGTGGCGTACGCAACCCTGGCGTTCTTTGGCCTACGCGACTTCTACACCAACCGTCCTGCCGAGAAGACCGAGAAAACCAAGCCGGCCGACCCGAGCCTGATCAAGGCCGTACCGGGCGACAACCCAGGCAGCATCCACGAGCCCGGTTTCACTGTGGGCAAAGATGCCGCCGTGCAACCGGCCTACTGGACCGCTGACTGGCCACGCTACGCCATGCGCGCTGCGGTGCTGCTGCTGTTCGTGGCGTCGATTCTCAAACTGTCGGCGCAGAGTTTCTCGCCGTTCCTTTACTTCCAATTCTGAGGGAGCCGACCATGACCCGTTCATTACGCGTCCTCTATATCGGCCTGTTCCTGGTGCTGCTGCTGGCCCTCGGCGCCTGGTCGCTGCGCAGTTTCTTCGGCTTCAGCACCAACGCCGACGCCACTGTGCTCAACGGGCGCTGGACCAAAGCCGTCGAGACCCACTACGACGACGAATTCCCGATCAAGCGTATCGGCACCAACCTATGGGCGGCGCTGGACTACAAGCTGTTCAACGAAGGCCGCCCTGGCGTGGTGCTGGGCCGCGATCACTGGTTGTACAGCGACGAGGAGTTCAACCCCGCCGTCAACGAAGACCAGAACCTGCAAGGCAACTACGCGCTGGTCGAAGGCGTGCGCCAGAAGCTCAAGGCCCAAGGCATTCAGTTGGTGATGGCGATCGTGCCAGCCAAGGTGCGCCTCTACCCGGAACACCTGGGTGAAGTGAAACCGGCGAGCATCCACGCCAACCTGTACGACGACTTCCACGCCCGCGTCGCCGCCGACAAGATCATCGCCCCGGACCTGCTCGGCCCGCTGCAACAGGCCAAGCTCGGCGGCAAGCAAGTGTTCCTGCGCACTGACACGCACTGGACCCCGGACGGTGCCGAAATCGCCGCCAAGCAATTGGCCAAGACCATCGCCGACAAGACCCCGCTGAGCGGCGAGCCACAGCGCTTTGTCACCGAGGCGGAAAAAACCGAGCCGCACAAAGGCGACCTGCGTCTGTTCCTGCCGTTGGACCCGTTGTTCGAAAACCTGATGCCGCCCAAAGAGCCGCTGGAAAAACGCGTGACGCACCTGGCCGAAACCAAAGGCGACGACGCGCTGTTCAGCGACAGCGAAACCCCAGTGGCCCTGGTCGGCACCAGCTACAGCGCCAATCCCAACTGGAACTTCGTCGGCGCCCTCAAGCAAGCCTTGGGCAGCGACGTGATCAGCTACGCCGAAGACGGCCACGGCCCGATCCTGCCGATGCTCAGTTACCTGAAAAGCGATGACTTCAAGAACAGCCCGCCCCAGGTGCTGATCTGGGAGTTTCCTGAACGTTATCTGCCCGTGAACAACGAAATCGGTGATGCCGACCCAGCGTGGGTTGCGCAGCTTAAACAAGCCGGTTCGCGCCAACAGAACATGGCAATCAACACCACAAAATCCGAGACGCCCGACCGGGCGCAAAACTGAAAGAGAGGTAACTCACATGACTTTCACTACAACTCCTCGTCGTCTCGCTAAAACCCTGGCTATCGCAGCAGGCCTGAGCTTCGTATCGATGTCCGCCTTCGCCGGTGGCGACGCCGCCCTCTACGGCCCGACCGCGCCAAAAGGCTCGAGCTTCGTGCGCATCTATAACGCCAGCAACCAGGAAGTCAGCGCCACCGTCGGCGCCACCAACCTGAGCGACGTTGCGCCACTGGCCAGCAGCGACTTCAGCTTCATGCCTGGCGGTGACTACAGCGCCAAGGTCGGCAGCCAGACCGTGCCGGTCAAACTCGCCGCCGACCACTACTACACCCTGGTCAACAGCGGCAGCGGCCAGCCCCAACTAATCGAAGAGCCACCGTTCAAGAACAAGCAGAAATCCCTGGTGCGCGTGCAGAACCTCAGCGACAAGGCCCTGACCTTGAAGACGGCTGATGGCAAGACCGATGTGGTCAAGGCCGTTGCTGCCAAAGGGCGTGGCGAGCGCGAGATCAACCCGGTGAAGGTGAGCCTGGCGTTGTATGACGGCGACAAGAAAGTCGGCGACGTGAAGCCAGTGGCCCTGGAGCGTGGTGAGGCAGCGGTGCTGTACGTCACCGGTTCCGGTTCGAGCCTGTCGCCTGTCTGGGTGAAACGCCCTGTGTCGACCCGCTAAACCATTTTCCGGACTGACGGCTACCCACTGTAGGAGCGAGCTTGCTCGCGAAAATCGCCAACGATAACGCGGGCATTCTGAATGTACGCGGTGTCTGGAAGTGCTTCGCGAGCAAGCTCGCTCCTACAGGGGATCGAGACGTCAGTTCGGACCGAGACAAAAACAAGAGTGAAACGACAAACCTTCGTAGCTCTGACCCAAATCGATTCAAGGAGAAACACCCATGATTCCAGTTATCCTTTCCGGTGGTAGCGGCTCACGTCTTTGGCCGCTTTCCCGTAAACAGTTCCCTAAACAATTCCTGGCCCTGACCGGCGAGCACACACTGTTCCAGCAAACCCTGGAACGCCTGGTGTTTGAAGGTATGGACGCTCCGATCGTGGTCTGCAACAAGGACCACCGTTTTATCGTCAACGAGCAACTGGCCGCGCGCAAGCTGGAAAGCCAGCGCATCCTGATGGAGCCGTTCGGCCGCAACACCGCGCCGGCCGTGGCTCTCACCGCGATGATGCTGGTCAATGAAGGCCGCGACGAGCTGATGCTGGTGCTGCCCGCCGACCACGTGATCGACGACCAGAAAGCCCTGCAACGCGCGCTGGCCCTGGCCACCGTGGCCGCCGAGCGTGGCGAGATGGTGCTGTTCGGCGTACCGGCGACTCGTCCGGAAACCGGTTATGGCTACATCAAGTCCACCAACGATTCGCTGCTGCCCGAGGGCGTGAGCCGCGTCGAGCAGTTCGTGGAAAAACCCAATGAAAAACGCGCTGTCGAGTTCGTCAAAAGCGGCGGGTATTTCTGGAACAGCGGCATGTTCCTGTTCCGCGCCAGCCGCTTCCTCGAAGAGCTGAAAAAGCACGATCCGGACATCTACGACACCTGCCTGCTGACGCTTGAGCGCAGCGAACAGACCGCTGACACCGTGACCTTCGACGAAGCCACCTTCGCCTGCTGTCCGGACAACTCCATCGACTACGCCGTGATGGAAAAAACCCAGCGCGCCTGCGTGGTACCGCTGAGCGCCGGCTGGAGCGACGTCGGTTGCTGGGCCTCGCTGTGGGCCGTCAACGACAAAGACGTGCACGGCAATGTGAGCAAGGGCGACGTGGTGATCCAGGACAGCCGCAACTGCATGATCCATGGCAACGGCAAACTGGTGTCGGTGATCGGCCTGGATAACATCGTGGTGGTGGAAACCAAGGACGCGATGATGATTGCCCACAAGGACAAGGTCCAGGGCGTCAAGCAGATGGTCAACACCCTGAACGACCAGGGCCGCAGCGAAACCCAGAACCACTGCGAAGTCTATCGTCCGTGGGGCTCCTACGACTCGGTGGACATGGGCGGGCGTTTCCAGGTCAAGCACATCTCGGTCAAGCCGGGCGCGTGCCTGTCGCTGCAGATGCACCACCACCGTGCCGAACACTGGATCGTGGTCAGCGGCACCGCCGAAGTGACCTGCGACGAGAACGTGTTCCTGCTCACCGAGAACCAGTCCACCTACATCCCGATCGCTTCGGTGCACCGCCTGCGTAACCCGGGCAAGATCCCGTTGGAGATTATCGAGGTGCAATCGGGCAGCTATTTGGGTGAAGACGATATCGAGCGTTTTGAAGATATCTACGGTCGCTCGACGCCGGTTGAACGTGGCGTGTCGGTGAAAACTATCGCGCAGTAAAACAGTCGTACAAGAAGCCCTCGCCCAGCCCATTGCGTCCCCTATCCGCAGTGGGTTGGGTGGGGGCTTTTTCTTTGGGGCCGTGGTGATCAATCCCACCTACGCTTAAGTTAGGATGCTCATTCCCTACTTGAGGTGGTCTCCATGTTTTTCGGCGTTCTACTGATCATCACCTGGCTGATCCTGTTGCTGCGCTACCCCGCCAAGGCACTGCCCGTGTCCCTCGCGGCCGCCGTGGGCTTGGGTTTCGTCGCGATCTGGGTGGTGTGGCTGGACAGCCGGGAAGCCTCGCAACTGGCGCGCCTGGAACTGCGCATCAGCTACGCCCCGCAGGAATGCCCCGCCGATCGTCCACTGAAACTGGTCCTGAACAACGGCAATGACGTGCCCCTCACCGAGCTGCGTTGGCGCGTCGCTGCCTATGCGCCGGGCGACACGGTCAACCTGGCCGACAACGTCTACGCCGCCCCACGCTATCGCGGGCCCGGCGAGTTGCAGGCTGGCGCCACCTGGGACGATTGCCTGCCCACTCCGCCCTTGCGCCCCGGCTACCGCCCGCAAACCCTGGAATTTCGAGCCGAGCACCTGCAAGGCAGTTTTTCGGACTGACAAAGGATTGATCCATGCCCAACGTACTCATCACCGGTTGTTCCAGCGGCATTGGCCGCGCGCTGGCGGATGCCTTCAAAGCAACCGGCCATACCGTCTGGGCCAGCGCCCGCCGCCCGGAAGACGTCGCCGCCCTCGCCGCTGCAGGCTTTAATGCCGTCGAACTGGACGTCAACGACAGCGCCGCTTTGCAACGGCTGGCCGAACAACTGGGCGAATTGGACGTACTGGTCAACAACGCCGGTTATGGCGCCATGGGTCCGTTGCTCGACGGCGGCACCGAGGCGATGCAACGCCAATTCGAGACCAATGTGTTTTCCATCGTCGGTGTAACCCAGGCGCTGTTCCCGGCCCTGCGGCGCAGCAAGGGATTGGTGGTGAATATCGGCAGTGTTTCCGGTGTGCTGGTAACGCCGTTTGCGGGGGCCTATTGCGCGTCAAAAGCCGCCGTGCATGCCTTGAGCGACGCGCTGCGCATGGAACTAGCGCCGTTTGGCGTGCGGGTCATGGAAGTGCAACCCGGTGCCATCAATACACACTTCGCAAAAAATGCCGGTGCCCAGGCCGAACTGTTGATCAATGAACAATCGCCATGGTGGCCGTTGCGCGACGGCATCCGTGCGCGCAGCCAGGCTTCCCAGGACAAGCCAACGCCGGCCAATGTGTTTGCTGAGGATGTATTGAAGGCGGTGCAACAACCACAACCGCCCCGTCTGCTGCGCTCGGGCAATGGTAGCCGCGCGTTACCGTTGATGGCGGCGTTGTTGCCCAAAGGGTTGTTGGAGAAGGTGTTGAAGAAACGCTTCGGGCTGGCCGGTTCGCTCTAACCCTTCATAAAGTCAATAAACGCCCGCACCTTCAGGGGCAAATGTCGGGTGTCCGGATACATCGCGTAGATCCCTTGCGGGGCAAAGCGATGGTCCGGCAACAGGCGCACTAATCGTCCGGCGTCCAGGTCATCCTGCACCAGCCATTGCGGCAACACCGCCACACCGTGCCCCCGCACGGCGAAGGCTTGGAGAACGGCTGCGCTGTCAGCGACTAGCGACGCATGGCCGGGGCGATAAGAATGTTCGCCGCCTTGTGGATCGGTCACGCTCAACTCCGTCAATCGGCTATGTCCCAGCTTGGGCAACTGCTCCAAGTCATCCAACGTATTAACCCCACTAAACTGTGGCGCCGCCACAGCGAACACATCGAACGTCGACAACTGCACCGCACGGTGATTGGAATCCACCAGGCTTCCCAACCGAATCGCCACGTCAAAACGCTCGGAGATCAAGTCTGCATGGGTCGAGGACGTGGATAAGTGGATGTTCAGGTCTGGATGCAGGCGGCGAAAGGCTTCGACCGCCGGGGCAACCACGGCCAATGCGTATTCCACAGTAGTAGTGATGCGCAGCGTGCCTTTGAGTTGGGCATGTTCCGAACGCGCCTCTTCCACCGCCAATCGTGCTTCTTCGAGCATGCGTGTGCAGCGCAGGTAGAAGCGCTCGCCGGCATCGGTCAGGGCCAGTTGACGGGTGTTGCGGGTCAGCAGAGTGACGCCCAGTTCCGCTTCCAGACGCTTGAGGTTGAAGCTGACCACGGCGCGGGTCTGGCCCAACAGGTCGGCGGCAGCGGTGAGCGAGCCGGCCTCGACCACGGCTTTGAAGGTGTCGAATCGGTCCAGGCTGACCATCGGCGGCACCCTCCTTTGTCAAAATATTTTTGACAAAGTAACAGGCAAACCGACGTTTCCCAAACAGCACGACCCGCCTACCCTGCCCGCTTCACTCGCTGGATCACACTCATGACCTACCGCTCGAAAGTCGCCTGGATCTTTTTGCTGGGCTTCGCCCTGGACCTGGTGAACATGTTTGTCGCCACGGTCGCCTACCCGGATATCGCCCGCGACCTGCATGCCTCGGTCACGCAATTGGCATGGATCAGCAATGCCTACCTGCTCGGCCTCACCGTGATCATTCCGCTCAGTGTCTGGTTGGCTGCGGTGATGGGGGAGCGAACTCTGATCGCGGCAAGCCTGTTGCTGTTCGCCGGGGCGTCGGTGATGGTGGGCCAGGCGAGTTCGATTGAAACACTGATCGGCTGGCGTGCCCTGCAAGGGCTGGGTGGTGGCTTGCTGATTCCCGTCGGGCAGGCCATGGCTTACCGGCATTTCCCGGCGGCTGAACGCAGCCAACTGACAGCGCAAGTGATGTCGGTGGCATTGCTGGTGCCGGCGCTGTCACCGGCGCTGGGTGGTTTGATTGTCGACAACGTGTCGTGGCGCTGGATCTTCTACGCCAATCTGCCACTGGCGTTGATGACCCTGCTGCTGACCATGCTGTGGATAAAACCTGACAGGCCGTCGAGCCGTCGTGTGCCATTGGACGTGGGCAGTATTTTCCAACAGATGCGCAGCCCGATGCTGCGCACCGCGATGCTGATCTACCTGTGCATCCCCGGCGTGTTCATCGGCACCAGCCTCATCGCCATACTCTATCTTCGCGGCCTCGGGTACGACGCCACACAGACCGGCGCCTTGATGCTGCCGTGGGCACTGGCGTCGGCACTGGCGATTTTCCTCAGCAAGAAACTGTTCAACCGCTGTGGGCCCAAGCCTTTGTTGCTGACGGGCATGGCGCTGCAATGCGTCGGCATCCTGTTGCTCCACGCGCCAGCCCTGATTATTCCAGCCTATCTGTTGATGGGCTTGGGCGGCAGCCTGTGCAGCAGCACCGCGCAGACCCTGGCTTTTCTCGATATTCCCGGCGAACGCATGGGCCACGCCAGCGCCCTGTGGAACATCAATCGACAACTGAGTTTCTGCCTGGGCGCGGCGGCGTTGAGTGCATTGCTGTCGGCCTTGGATTCCTTCGCTATAACCTTCACGATGGCGGCAGCCCTCACCCTGTTGCCTCTTTTTGCGGTGCTACGTCTGGATATGTCCCGAATACGCGCACTGCTTCACCCTGCCAGCGAGCCTCCCCCATGATCGATTACAGCGACTTTTTTGAAGAAGTGATCCAGACCCATGTCGAGATCGAACAATGGTTTGCCGGCGTTGCGCCCGAAGGTACCTTGCAGAACCTGCTCGCGCGCTTCTCCCCGGAATTCAGCATGGTTGCCCCGGCGACCGGCGCACGGGTGAATGCAGCCGGGGTCAACGCCCTGTTCACGCGCTTGGGCGGCATGCGCCCGGGGTTGAAAATCACCTTGAGCGAGATGGCCGGCATCGATCGCCATGCACGTGGCGCCACGGTGACTTACCGGGAACATCAAATCGACGACAGCGGTACCCAGACTGACCGCCGTGCCACAGTAGTTTTCGAAAAGCAGGCGAGTGGCGCGCTCTTGTGGCGTCATCTGCATGAGACCTACACGACCGCATAATGGCGACCTGACACCTGTCAGAGTTGACAGTAGACCCGGTATTACACCGGGGCCAGACTGGGTCATCGTTGCATGGGTTGACTTCGTACCCTGCCCATGCAGCCAAGTCCCTCTGACCCATGACGGAATACCAAAATGCCTACCACACAACCTGGTACTCCAGATCCAGCCTTCGGCACCCTTGGCGAAGCCGCCCTGGCCAAGATCGTAGAAGAGCACCCCGAGCTGGTCGTTCGACACCACATCAAAGGGCTGACAACCGATCAAGACGGTAACGTTCTATTCAGCGCCAGCTTTTACGCTGACGCCGGTTACATATATGGTTTGGGCCGCCTGGACGCCAAGGGCAACCTTGATAAAAAATTCGGAAACAACGGGCTGGTTTTCGACAGGTTCCTGCCCGGTTTACCCGCCGGAGGTTCAGGGCTGACGGTTCAGCACGATGGAAAAATCCTCATGCTTGGCTGGACATGGCCTACACCAAACGATCCATGGGCGGCCTTGGCCATCGCACGCTTCAACAGTCGGGGCAATCTCGATACGGGTTTTGCCGAGAATGGAGTGCGTGTTCTAACAACCCATTTAGACGACGAGTTGATAGAAGACTCGCCCACCGTGCACGAGCAGCCTGATGGATACATTCTGATCACCGCCAATTACTTAAAGCGTGGTAACACCGAGTTGACGACCGGCACGCTGTTTCGCCTGCGACCAGACGGAGTGTTGGACAACAGTTTTAACCGCGATGGCAGGCTTGACTTCAAACTGACCGACCCCACTGCTGCCACGGCCATCAACGCCTGCATCAGCCAGGGCAGCGATCACAAAATCGTGATTGCCGGTCATGCCCGTCTCGCCCCAGGGCTCAATACTGCCCTGTTCGCCCGGTTCAACCATGACGGTACGCTGGACGCCAGGTTTGGCAATTTTCAGACACCTGGCTTTCACTACGTTGTGGATGAGAACGTTGACGATCACGCCAGCCTCAACGACCTCACGCAACGAGCAGACAGCAGCCTCGTTGGCGCTGGCCAAGTCGGCCAGGACGCTGCCGATACCAGGACCAGAGGGTTACTGCGCGCCATAACGCCCAACGGCGCAGCGCATCAACTGTTCAATAACGGCAAGCCCCTGGTCAGCCAATTCGAGAGCTCGCGCGACAATGGCTGGCAGTGCATCATGAGCACCCGCACGGGACAGCTTGTCACGGCCTCAACGGGCAGGGGGATCTATGTCGCCCAATTCAATGCCGATGGCAGGCTGAACCTGGCTTTCAACAACCTGGGCTACAACTACATTGACTCTGCAGTCGTAACCAAACCGGTGTCATTGACGGAGCGGGGAGACCAGCGAGTGATCGTAGCCGCAAACATCACGGGTGTTGATCCTGACGGCTTGGGCGTTTTGCGTGGTTACTTCGGCTAAACACCCGCCTCGATTCAACGAGCAGGGCCAACGATCACGGTGCAGGTAATCCCCGCCGCCAACAAAACCCCTTCCGGCACCTCATCGATATGAATCCGCACCGGCACCCGCTGGGCCAGGCGCACCCAGTTGAAGGTCGGGTTCACATCGGCAATCAGTTCGCGGCTTTCGGGGTTGTCGCGGTCGTAGATGCCGCGCGAGATGCTTTCCACATGGCCCTTCAAGGTCTCGCCGCTCATCAACTGCATATCGGCTTTATCACCGACCTTGACGTGGGGCAGCTTGGTTTCTTCGAAGAAGCCATAGACCCAGAACGAGTTCATATCCACCACGGCCATCTTGGCTTCGCCGATGCGGGCGTAGTCGCCGCGATGCACATTGAGGTTGGTGACGTAACCATCGACCGCCGCCACCACTTGGGTGCGTTTCAGGTTGAGTTCGGCTGCTTCCAGTTGCGCCAGCGCGTGTTGGTAATCTGCCAGTGCCGAGTCGGCGATGTTGCTGGCGTCGTCGCGGTTTTCCCTGGAAATCACCAGCGCATCGAGGTCAGCCCGACGGTGAGCATTGACCTTGCGCATTTCCCAGGTGGCCTTGCGCGACGCCACCAGCGATTGCGCCTGTTTGACCGCAATGCGGTAGTGCTCGGGGTCGATCTGCATCAACAGGTCGCCCTTTTTGACCAACTGGTTGTCACGCACCGGCACGTCGACCACTTCGCCGGTGACGTCGGCGGCGACGTTGATGATATCGGCACGCACACGCCCGTCGCGGGTCCACGGGGTTTCCATGTAGTGCACCCACAACGTGCGGCCAATCCAGATGGCCAAGGCCAGTACCAGCAAGGTCGCGAGCAGGCTGAAAAACTTTTTCATCGGGGCATCTCAACGGTAGACGGTCAGCGCCAGGGCGCCGAACAGGCAAACGAACAGGCTCAGGCGCAGCAACGCCGGGTGCCAGAAAAAACGGTACAGGTCGAAGCCGGCCAGGAAGCGATCAAGCGCCCAGGCCAATACGGCTGCGATCAGGAACATCAGGGTCATGGTCGGCATGTACACGCCGTGGAAGGCGATTTCACGGGGCATGCGGGGGTCCTTTTAGAGCAGCCAGCGGCGATTGCGGGTCCAGCAGCGAGGTGCGGATAAAGTGCAGGTAGCTTTTCACCCGGCGCAGGGCCGAGGTGTCGAAGTGCGGGGCGAAAGGTTCGTCGGTGGCCTGCACGCGGCTGATCGCATGGTCGACGGCGATCAGGCCACGCTCCAGGTTGCTCGCGCTGGGTTGCAGGAACAGCCGCACCAGCGAGCGGCCCATCACGCGGATCGCCTGGCGCCACGGCTGGGATTCGGCGTACGCCGGATGCACCGGCAGAATCGCCTGTTCCTTGCGCAGTTCGATAATCGCGTGGCCGACTTCCAGCACCACGAACATCCAGCGCAGCAGGTCGCGCTGCACTTGCGGCTGGCCGACGGCAAGACCGTAGGCCTGGTGCAGCAAATCGCGGGTACGGCTTTCGAAACTCGACGCCAAGCCCTTGAGCTTGCCGCTGATCGCATACACCACTTGTTCGCGCAGATCCTGCTCCAAACGACGCCATAGCCAGCGACTGTTGGGCGGCAGGATGATCGCCCCTGCCGCTGCGCAAACCAGCATGCCGATGACCATGGCGATGTAGTCGTTGATGAAGGTGTAGGGGTTATAGATCGTCAGGTTGTCCGGCACCGAGCCGGTGCTGAAGAAGATCAGCAGCCCCACGCCGACACCCGCGTATTGCGGACGCGAAGCGAGGAACGCGCCAAAGATGATCACCGGGGCAAGCATCACGCACAGCAGTGGGAAGCCGTCGATAAAGGGGAATACGAAGAACATTTCGACAAAGCCGACCAACGCGCCGATCAAGGTTCCGCACGCCATCTGGAACGCCATGCGTTTTGGGTTCGGCGTGGCGGCGGACAAGCCCACGGTGGCAGCGGCGATCAGGGTCATGGTCGCGCCGCTGGGCCAGGCGGTGGCTACCCAATAGCTGCCCAAGACGATGAGGATGAATGACGCGCGGATCCCCGAGGCAGCGCACGCCAGCCAGTTGGTCTTGGGGATGAAGGTTTCGTCCCACTGCTCGCGCGCATGGCTGTGATCCGCCAGGGACGCGTGGGTTTGCGCGTAGTTATGCAGGTCGTCGACAAAACGGTAGAGCAGTTCGTAGGCGGTGTGGAAATCCAACTGCTCGGCTTCACTCGAGTGCTCTGCCTGAAAGGCCGCACGCAGGCTGCGGACCTTGGCGGGCAGGCCGTCCTTGTAAGCACTGAGTTGGTTGACCAGGCGCGCTGCATCCGGGCTGGTGAGCGCACGGCCGGAGAAGCCGTCGAGCACTTCAGCAAGGTCTTGCAGCCCAGGCTTGATAGCCGCGACCACATGGTCCGCTTCATCGGTGCGCAAGCGCTCCAGCAACTGGTGCAAGGCATTGAAGCGTGTGGTGATGCTCATGAATTCGCTGTTGAGGCGACTGAGCCGGCCGTTGCGCCGACGCATGTGTGGGTCTTCAAACACCGTCACACTGCGCAGCCCTTCCAGGCCCACCGCTTCGGCGATAAAACGCACATTGCTGGCTTCGAAACCTTCGCGCTGGCTGCGCCCACGCAGGCCATCGGTAACGAACAGCGCAAACACGCCGAAGCGCTGGTACAAGGCGTTGCGCATGGCGGCGCTGCTGGTTTGCGGCAGGATCGCGGCGCTGACCAGGGTGGAACATAGAATCCCCAGGGAGATTTCCAGCACCCGCCACACCGCCGCCATGAAAGCGCCGTCCGGATGCGCCAGGGCCGGCAAACCGACCATCGCCGCCGTATAACCGGCCAGCACAAAACCATAGGCGCGAAAGTTGCGATTGCGCGTCGCGCCGGCGGTGCAGATGCCGACCCAGATCGCCAGCGCACCGAGGAACAACTCGGTGTTCTGCGCAAACAGGGCAATCAACAACACCATCACCGCCGACCCCGCCAGGGTGCCGAGGAAGCGATAGAAGCTCTTGGCGAACACCTGACCGCTCTGCGGCTGCATCACGATGAACACCGTGATCATCGCCGTGCGTGGTTGCGGCAGTTCCAGGCGCATGGCCAGCCACAGCGTGAGGAACGCGGCGATCAGCACCTTGAAGATATACACCCAGGTCACGCCGTCGCTGCGTGCCCAGTCGAAAAAGCCACGGCGCCACTCAAGGGAATGCAGCCAGCGCAGCGGTGCAGGCAAGGGAGTCATCGGATCCTACTCAGTGATCAAACACGGCCAGCGCCGCCGGGGTCTTGCTCGGGAGGGTCTTGGCGTCTTGCGGCACATCGTTGCCGGCGCCGAGGCCGCCGCCCAGGGCCGTCACCAGTTCGGCGTGGGCACTCAGGCGAGCGGCCTGTACCTGTTGCTCGATCTGTTGCTGATGAAACAGCAAGGTCTGCGCATTCAGGACATTGAGGTAATCGGTAAGGCCGCGTTGATAGGCGATCATCGCGATGTCATAGGTTTTCTGCGCCGAAGCCACCGATTGCGCGGCGAAGGTCGCTTGCTTGTCCATGGATTCGCGGCGAATCAATTGGTCGCTGATGCCCTTGAGCGCATTGACCAGGGTCTGGTTGTAGCGCGCCACGGCGATGTCATAACCGGCACTGGCCTCGCCCAGTTCCGCACGCAGACGGCCACCGTCGAAGATCGGCAAGGTGATCGCAGGTCCCACGTTGTAGTTGAATTTCTTGCCCGCCAGGAATTCCAGCATGCCGCCACCGGTGGCCATGTAGCCGAGGCTGCCGACCAGGTCGACGTTGGGGTAGAAACCGGCGTGCGCCACATCGATACCACGGGCCTGGGCCGCGACTTGCCAGCGACTGGCGACCACGTCGGGGCGTTGGCCGAGCAACTGCGCGGGCAGGCTCGACGGCAATTTCAACGGTGCGGCCAGGGACAGGCTCGGGCGTTGCAACTGCGCGCCTTCCCCCGGGCCTTTGCCCGCCAGGGCCGCCAACTGGTTACGGCTCAGGGCGATCTCTTCGTCGAGGGCGTCCAGTTGGCGATGGGTTTCCGGCAACGGGGTTTCGGCCTGGCTGACGTCGAAGTGGGTGCCGATCCCGGCATTCAAGCGCTTGTTGGCCAGGTCGAGGATCTGTTGCTGTTGCGCCAGGGTCGCCGCGGCGATATCGCGGTTGGCGTAATGCAACGACAACTGGATATAGGCGCGCACCACGTTGTTCTGCAATTCGAGTTGGGCCTGGCGCGCCTCGGCGGCGCTCATGTGCGCCAGGTCGACGGCACGCTCGGTGGCATTGCTTTCGCGGCCCCACACGTCGAGGGCGTAGCTCAGGCCCAGGGACGTATTGTTGTCCCAGGTGTTGGCACCGCTCAGCTCGCCGGGACCATAGAACTGATCCTTCGGCCAGTTGTGGCGCTTGAGGGTGGTGTCGCTGTTAATCTGCAGCGACTCGGCAGACTCGGCAATCCCGGCCATGGCCCGCGCCTCACGCACTCGCGCGGCGGCCATGGCCAGGCTCGGGCTGTGTTGCGTGGCCAGCTCGACCCAGCGATTGAGTTGCGGGTCGCCGTAGGCTTGCCACCATTGCCCGGTGGGCCAGCGGGCGTCCTGGGCCGCGCTCTGGATGGCTTCGTCGGTGGCCAGGTGGTTGGCGTCGAGAGACTGGCCTTGTGGGGCGATTCCTCCGGTTCCGATGCAGCCGCTGATTGCTAACGATAAAGCCCAAACACTGAGAGTCTTAAGCTCTCTGCTGATGCGACGCGGCACGGCGAACGTATTCCTGAGAGGGTGGAGCGGGAAAGGTGGCGCAATTCTAGGCGGCGGCATGAAGGACGATAAGCTGGCATTCCTGTGAATCTTTGTTACCGTTCAGGCGATAATCCGTTGGTAGGGATCACTGGACGGCGTAACTTTCTGTCACAATTTGTTATCTCCCCTGAGAACACTCCATGGACACTTTGCAAAACATGCGCGCCTTCAGTTGCGTGGCCGAAGCCGGCAGCTTCACCGCCGCCGCCGTGCAACTGGATACCACCACGGCCAATGTGTCGCGCGCGGTCTCCAACCTTGAGGCCCATCTGCAAACCCGCTTGCTCAACCGCACCACCCGGCGCATCGCGCTGACCGAGGCCGGCAAACGTTATCTGCTGCGCTGCGAACAGATCCTGGCCTACGTCGAGGAAGCCGAGGCCGAAGCCAGCGACGCCCACGCGCGTCCCGCGGGGCAGTTGAAAGTGCACACCATGACCGGCATCGGCCAGCACTTCGTCATCGATGCGATTGCGCGCTACCGCCGTACCCACCCGGACGTGACCTTCGACCTGACCCTGGCCAACCGCGTGCCGGACCTGCTCGATGAGGGCTACGACGTGTCCATCGTGCTGGCCAGTGAGCTACCGGACTCAGGCTTCGTGTCCCAGCGCCTGGGCATCACCTACAGCATCGCCTGCGCCTCGCCGGATTACGTCAAGGCCAAAGGTTGTGCCCAGCGCCCACAGGACTTGCTCAACCACGCCTGCCTGCGCCTGGTCAGCCCGGTGATCCAGTTGGATAAATGGACCTTCAACGGCCCTGAAGGCCAGGAAAGCGTGGCGATCAACACCTCGCCGTTCTTGGTGAACTCGGCCGATGCGATGAAAACCGCGATCACCAGCGGCATGGGCGTCGGCCTGTTGCCGGTGTATGCCGCCATCGAGGGGCTGCGCAACGGCACCCTGGTGCGGGTGATGCCCAACTACCGTTCCCAGGAACTGAACCTGTACGCCATCTACCCGTCGCGCCAATACCTGGATGCGAAGATCAAGACCTGGGTGGAATACCTGCGCGGCTCGCTGCCGGAGATTCTGGCGGCGCACCAGGCGGAGTTGGTGGCGTACGAGTTGAGCGGCAGCCTCAGCGGCGTGCGGATGGCCAACTGACAAGCGGCAGCAGGAATGTTAGCGTGCTTGGCATTCTTCCGTAGTCGATGAGCCCGCCTGCAATGAAAAAGACTGTCCTCGCCTTCAGCCGCGTCACCCCGGAAATGATCGAACGCCTGCAACAGGACTTCGAGGTGATCGCGCCCAACCCCAAGCTGGGCGACCTCAACGCTCAATTCAATGAAGCCCTGCCCCACGCCCACGGCCTGATCGGCGTGGGCCGTAAGCTGGGGCGCGAGCAGTTGCAGGGCGCGAGCAAGCTGGAAGTGGTGTCCAGCGTGTCAGTGGGCTATGACAACTACGATGTGGCGTACTTCAACGAACGCGGGATCATGCTCACCAACACCCCCGACGTGCTCACCGAAAGCACCGCCGATCTGGCCTTCGCCCTGCTCATGAGCAGCGCCCGTCGGGTGGCCGAGCTGGACGCCTGGACCAAGGCCGGCCAGTGGAAAGCCAGCGTCGGCGCGCCGTTGTTCGGTTGCGACGTGCATGGCAAAACGCTGGGCATCGTCGGCATGGGCAACATCGGTGCGGCCGTGGCCCGGCGTGGGCGCCTGGGTTTCAACATGCCGATCCTGTACAGCGGCAACAGCCGCAAGCCGGCACTGGAGCAGGAACTGGGCGCACAGTTTCGCAGCCTGGATCAGTTGCTGGCCGAGGCGGATTTCGTGTGCCTGGTGGTGCCGTTGAGCGACAAGACCCGCCACCTGATCAGCACCCGCGAGCTGGGCTTGATGAAGTCCAGCGCGATTCTGATCAATATCTCCCGTGGCCCGGTAGTCGACGAGCCGGCGCTGATCGAAGCCCTGCAAAACCAGCGCATCCGTGGCGCCGGGCTGGATGTGTATGAGCAGGAGCCGCTGGCCGAGTCGCCGCTGTTCCAACTGAGTAACGCCGTGACTTTGCCGCACATCGGCTCGGCCACGAACGAAACCCGTGAAGCCATGGCCAACCGCGCCCTGGACAACCTGCGCAGCGCCCTGCTGGGCCAACGTCCGCAGGACCTGGTGAACCCGCAGGTGTGGAAGGGCTGACTTCAAGGGCCTGACCGTTCCCACTGTAGGAGCGAGCTTGCTCGCGAAAAA
>NZ_CP022960.1:2087391-2467873 GCF_002269425.1 Pseudomonas sp. NS1(2017) | reverse complement strand
GCCCTTGAGTTTTTCGCGAGCAAGCTCGCTCCTACAGTTTTGGGTGCACAGGTCGATAACCTTCCATAGAAGATCGTCATCCCTGATCCACAGAAGGTTTTTATGTCCACCACCAAAGCCCGCGCAGACTCACTCTCGCTTCTGCTCTTTACCTTGCGCAGCGGCAAGCTGATGGCGATCAACCTGCTGAAAGTCAGCGAAATCATTCCCTGCCCGCCGCTGACCAAGCTGCCGGAGTCGCACCCCCACGTCAAAGGCATCGCTACCCTGCGCGGTAACTCGCTGGCGGTGATCGACCTGAGTCGCGCCCTCGGCGAAATGCCTTTGGCAGATCCCGACGGCGGCTGCCTGATCGTCACCGACGTGAGCCGTTCCAAGCAGGGCCTGCATGTGCAGGCGGTGAGCAAGATCGTGCATTGCCTGACCACCGACATCCGCCCGCCGCCCTATGGCTCCGGCGGCAACCGCGCGTTCATCACCGGCGTCACCCAGGTGGAAGGCGGCCTGGTGCAGGTGCTGGATATCGAGAAAGTCATCCACGGCATCGCCCCGGCACCGATCGAAGCGGCGCCGACCGACCTGACCATGGAAGAGGCTGAAGTGCTCGGCAACGCACGCATCCTGGTGGTGGACGACAGCCAGGTCGCCCTGCAGCAATCGGTGCATACCCTGCGCAACCTCGGCCTCACCTGCCACACCGCGCGCAGTGCCAAGGAAGCCATCGACGTGCTGCTGGAGCTGCAAGGCACGGTCGAACAGATCAATGTGGTGGTGTCGGACATCGAAATGTCGGAAATGGACGGCTACGCCCTGACCCGCACCCTGCGCGAAACCCCGGATTTCCAACACCTCTATGTACTGCTGCACACGTCCCTGGACAGTGCGATGAACAGCGAAAAAGCCCGGTTGGCCGGCGCCGACGCGGTGCTCACCAAATTCTCCTCGCCAGAGCTGACCAAGTGCCTGGTGGTGGCCGCGCAAACGGTGGCGCAAAAAGGCCTGTGAGCGATTATTTCCAACTGCTGCGCCGCGATCTCACTGGCAGCCTGCCCGCTCCGCAATGGCCCGCAGGGGTGCAGTTGGACCACTACCGCGACGACCTGGCGCCAGCAATTCATGCCGTGTTGTGCCTGACCCAGGACCAGGGCGGCGGTCGCGTGCCCAACCTGGAAACCTGGCAGCACCAGTTCACCACCGATGCCGAGTTCGATCCCACCCTGTGCCTGGTGGTCAGCAACGACGACGGCATTCTCGGCGTGGCCCAGTGCTGGACCAGCGCCTTTATCAAGAACCTTTCCATTCATCCTTGCGCCCAAGGCCAAGGGCTGGGGCGTGCCTTGTTGCTGCACAGCTTCCAGGCGTTCAAGCAACGCGGCGAACCCTATGTGGACCTCAAGGTACTGGAGAGCAATGGGCGTGCTCGCCAGCTGTATGAAAGCGCGGGGATGAAATTTGTCCTGCGCGATGTGGTGCCACAGGACTGACAGACACTGGCGTGTTACTTGCTTCCAGAGAGCGAATCGGTGAACAGAGGTAAAAACCCGTCACCGTTCTTGCGTGCCCTCTGACCTAGCCCGGTGACAGATCCGCCATGAATACTCAATTTTCCTGCGTCGGTTGCGGCAAATGCTGCTCCGACCACCACGTGCCCCTGACCCTCGCAGAAGCCCGGATGTGGGCGGCGGACGGCGGTAGCGTCATCGTTCTGGTGGAAGGTTTCCTCGGCAATGGCCTGGGCCTGCCGCAGCAGCAACGCGAGCATGCCGAGCGCCGTTCGGTGGTGGTGCCCAGCGGCAATACCGAGGCGTTTGTGGCAATCACCTTTGCCGCCTACAACGCCGGTCGCTGCCGGAATCTTGACGAAGACAACCGGTGCCGCATCTATGAGCGCCGCCCATTGGTGTGCCGCATCTACCCGATGGAAATCAACCCACATATCCCGTTGAACCCCGCCGCCAAGGATTGCCCGCCGGAATCCTGGGAACAGGGGCCGGCGCTGATCGTCGGCGGTGAGCTGCTGGACCAGGAACTGGCTGAACTGATCCGCCGCTCGCGCCAGGCCGACCGCGACGATGTGCAGACCAAAGAGGCGGTGTGCGCTTTGCTGGGCATTCGCACCACGGCGCTCAAGGGCGATGGCTTTACGGCCTATCTGCCGGACATGAGTGCATTCGCCCAGGCGATCGAGTTGGCGGAGAATCAGCCTTCCGTGGCCAATGAATGGGTGTTCCATGTGTCGGGGCTGGACATCGCCGAGCAGGTGCTGGATGCCGGGGCGCAGATTGCCACCGAGGTGCCGGCCAACTATGCGTTTATCCCGCTACGCGCGGCTTAGACCAGAACTCCCGCGCCAATTGACGCAAATCCTCCGCCAACGCCGCCACATCGCTTGAGCTGAGCTGGCTTTGCTGCCCGGCGCTGACGGTGGCCTCCCCCGCGTTCCGAATGCCGACGATGTTGCGGTTGATGTCTTCGCTCACCGCGCTCTGCTCCTCCACAGCCGTTGCGATCTGCTGGCTCATGGTGGTGATTTGCGTGACTCGCTGGCTGATGCCATCCAGCGCGGCGGCGGCCCGTTGTGCTTGTTCGACGCTGGCTTCGACGTGTTCGCTACTCTGGGCCATGGCCTGCACCGCATCACGGGCGCCGTTTTGCAGGGTGCTGATCATGCGCTGGATTTCATCGGTCGATTGCTGGGTGCGTTGGGCCAGGCCACGCACTTCATCGGCCACCACGGCAAAACCGCGCCCCTGCTCACCCGCGCGTGCGGCTTCGATAGCGGCATTCAGTGCCAACAGGTTGGTCTGCTCGGCAATCGTACGGATCACCTCCAGCACGCCGCTGATCTCGCCGCTGTGGCTTTCCAATTGGTTGATCACCTCGGTGGCACGCGCGAGTTCCTGGGACAGGCGCAATACCGCATCACGACTTTGATCCACGCGCTGATGGCCTTCGCGGGTTTCGCTGCCAGCCTGGTCGGCAGCCTTGGACGCCTGCTGCGCGTGGTTGGCCATTTCGGCCACGCTGGCGGCCATCTGGTGGATCGCCGCCGCCACCTGGTCGGTCTGGGTTTGCTGACCCAGGCTGCTGGCGTGGCTGCTGTCGAGGTGCCGCACCAATTGCGCGGCATGCCCGGACAGGCGCTGAGAGGCGTCGCCGATACGGCCCACCACGGCGCCCACCTGGGCTTCGAGCATATGCAAGGCAAACTCGATCTGCCCGCACTCGTCACGACGTCCGGTATAGATCGCCTGGCTCAGGGGATTGTCAGCGATGCGGCGCGCCCGTTCTTGCAACTGGGCCAGGGGCCGCAAGATCGCCCGCACCCCCACAGCCCCGACCGAACATCCCGCCAGAAGCGCCAGTAATTGCCAGGCCAACGCGTATTCCGCCAGGCCCAGACCCAACGCCCAGGTCGCACCACAGGTGACGGCGACCCAAGCCAGCAGTTTCATGCCCATGCCGATGGCCGGCCACGTCGGGCGCTGGCCGGCTCGCAAGCGTGCGTAGACCCGCTCTGCCAGGGCAATCCTGCGGGCATCCGGCTTGGTGCGCACCGATTGATACTCCACCGTCGCTCCGTCGCGGGTGACCGGCGTGGCATAGGCGCTGACCCAATAGTGATCGCCGTTCTTGCAACGGTTTTTCACCATGCCCATCCACGACCGCCCGCCCTTGAGGGTTTGCCACATGTGGGCAAACGCCTCGGGCGGCATATCCGGGTGGCGCAGCACGTTATGCGGCATGCCCAACAGTTCGTCACGGCTGTAGCCGCTGATGTCGATGAAATCCTGGTTGGCGTAGGTCATCGCGCTGGTCAGGTCGGTGGTCGAAAGGATGTTGGCGTCGGGGGCAAAGTCCACATTCCGACCGGTGACCGGCAGATTGATCTTCATGGAGAAGCGCGCTCGTAATTATTGGAGGAGTCGGCAGGGCGTCGACTCTAAGCGCACCGAGAGGGCAAATACTGATCCAGCTCATGTTCCGCGCAATTAATTAGCCATCATTGTGGGTCCAATCGATAAGGCGCAAGGATCCGTTGGTATTCACCATTGTGCTTGAGCTGTTCGAGGGCGCGGTTGAGTTCAGTACGCAACGCAGTGTCCGTGTTGCGCAATGCGATCGCGATGCCGTCGCCCAGTAGCTCAGCGGAAACAGCAGGGCCCAGGAAGTCGAAATCCGCGCCGGCAGCGGTGTCGAGCAGTACGTTGCGGATTTCCACGGGGCCCTGCAGTGTCGCATCGATATGCCCTGCCACCAGGCTACGGACCAGTTCGTCGTTGAGCCAAAAACTTCTGATGATCACGCCTTCGCGAGCCCACTGAGACAAGGCAAAGGCTTCGCGATTACTCCCCAGCAAAACGCCGACACGCTTGCCTTTGAGTGACTTTGTAGTCGGCATGAGGCCCGAGGCCCTGTGCGCAACGAGGCGCGTAGTGAACGGGTAGAGGTTATCGGTGAAACTCACCCGGCGGCGCCGTTGAGGTGTGGAGGCAATGCCCATGATTGCATCGAATTTTCGGGCGTCAAGGTCGTCGAAGTTTTCGACCAGCACCTGATCGATCCAGGTACAGCGCACATTCAATTGCTGGCACAGGGCATTACCGAGCTCGATGTGCATGCCGACCAGTTTTCCTTGCGGATCGCGACTCTGGAAGGGAGGGAACAACGCGGCAACAGCAAAACGGATTTCGCGCCGTGGTTGATCAATGCCTGCGACGGCATCCACCGCGAGCAATAGGACAAGCGCTACACAAAGCTGTATCAGGGCCACGGGAAACGTCCTTTTCCGGAAAGAGCACCCTCCGCTCAGGCCCGATACGAAACCAGGGCAGAGCGGAAGCTGTGCAAGCTTTCAAGAAACGGTCGCACGCCTACAAGCAGAAACATCGACGGGAACTGTAGGCAATATCCGCCAAATATTACAACCGATTAATCTTAACGTTTACCCATTGAGCGACGGGTGCCCGGCGGGGCCATGCCCGGGGACTTGGTGTGGCCGTTCTTGGCTCCATTCTTGTACCAGGGCTGGGCGGCATTCTTGGCCCCAGCCAGTTCACCCGGCTTGAACGGAAACTTGAACGCCGGGATCTCGGCTTTTTCAACGCCTTCGGCGCTGGCCGGATCGACGAGGTCGGCCGCTTCAACAGGGGGTTGTGTCGGGGAAGTCATGGAAGCTCCGGAGCGTGCAAGAAATGACGCGGGACCTGCTTGCGGGCCACGCTGGCGCGCAGTATACCTGCCCGCCTCGGATCTTTAACCATCGCCTGTACGAATGGTCGGCCTTTGCTGACAGCGCCGTCAGTTAGCAGTCACCGTGCTGACCCGGTTGACCGGCTATAAAGGCCTCACACACCTCCAATCCTTTGCCCTGGCGCCTCACCCCATGCACATTCAACGAAAAACCGCCCTGATCGTGGGTGTCCTAGTGGTGTTGGCCGTTGCAGCCTGGGCACTGAGCCGCCCGGCCAAGTCCAAACTGGCGGCACCCACCGCGATTCCGGTGCGGGTGGTGAGCGTGGTGCAGCAGGACATTCCGCGCTTTGTCAGCGGGATCGGCTCAGTGTTGTCGCTACACAGTGTGGTGATTCGCCCGCAAGTGGACGGCATTCTGACTAAATTGCTGGTCAAGGAAGGCCAGTTGGTCAAGGCCGGTGACCTGCTGGCGACCATCGACGACCGCTCGATCCGCGCCAGCCTGGACCAGGCCAAGGCTCAACTGGGCGAAAGCCAGGCGCAATTGCAGGTGGCGCTGGTCAACCTCAAGCGCTACAAGGAATTGAGCGTCGACGACGGCGTGTCCAAGCAGACTTATGACCAGCAACAAGCCCTGGTCAACCAGCTCAAGGCCACCGCGCAAGGCAACCAGGCCGCAATCGATTCGGCTCAGGTACAACTTTCCTACACCCAGATTCGTTCGCCGGTCAGTGGTCGTGTCGGTATTCGCACCGTGGATGAAGGCAACTTCCTGCGCACCGCCGACACCCAAGGCCTGTTTTCCGTGACTCAGATCGACCCGATTGCCGTCGAGTTCTCCCTGCCGCAACAGATGCTGCCCACCTTGCAGGGCCTGATCGCAGCGCCCACAAAAGCCAGCGTCGATGCCTACCTGGGTGCCGACACCGATGGCCAGACCGGCGACTTGCTCGGCGAAGGCCACTTGAGCCTGATCGACAACCAGATCAGCTCCACCACCGGCACCCTGCGCGCCAAAGCTGAATTCAACAATGCCTCGCAGCGCCTGTGGCCGGGGCAACTGGTGACCATCAAGATCCAGACCGCCCTCGACAAAAACGCCTTGGTGGTGCCACCAACCGTGGTGCAACGCGGCCTGGACTCGCATTTTGTGTACCGGGTCAACGGTGACAAGGTGGACGTGGTGCCGGTGCGGGTCACCTACCAGGACAGCGACGTGAACATCATCAAAGGCGTGCAGGCTGGCGATGTGCTGGTCAGCGACGGCCAGTCGAGGCTCAAGGCCGGCGCCCAGGTGGAAGTCCTCAAGGAGCCGCCGCAGGTGATCCAGACCGTCGATGCCAAGGTGCAGCCATGAGCCGTTCGCCGTCAGCCTGGTGCGTCGACCACCCGGTCGCCACCCTGCTGCTGACCTTTGCCCTGGTGCTGCTCGGGCTCATTGCCTTCCCGCGCCTGGCAATCGCCCCACTGCCGGAAGCGGAATTTCCGACGATCCAGGTCACCGCCACCTTGCCCGGTGCCAGCCCGGACACCATGGCCTCGTCCGTGGCCACGCCGTTGGAAGTGCAATTCAGCGCCATCCCCGGCATGACCCAGATGACCTCCAGCAGTGCCTTGGGTTCAAGCCTCCTGACCCTGCAATTCACCCTGAACAAAAGCATCGATACTGCCGCGCAGGAAGTACAGGCAGCGATCAACACCGCGTCCGGCAAGCTGCCCAGCGATATGCCGAGCCTGCCGACCTGGAAAAAGGTCAACCCGGCGGACAGCCCGGTACTGATCCTCAGCGTCAGCTCCAACAGCATGCCCAGCACCGAACTGAGTGATTACGTGGAAACCCTGCTGGCCAGGCAGATCAGCCAGATCGACGGCGTCGGTCAGATCAACATCACCGGCCAGCAGCGCCCGGCGATCCGCGTCCAAGCATCGCCAGACAAACTCGCCGCCATCGGCCTGACCCTGGCCGATATCCGCCTGGCCATCCAGCAATCGAGCCTCAACCTGGCCAAGGGCGCGATCTACGGCGAGAACAGCGTGTCGACCCTGTCGACCAACGACCAGTTGTTTCATCCGGAGGACTACGCGCAGTTGATCGTGTCCTACAAGGACGGAGCACCCGTTCAACTGCGGGATATCGCCAAGGTCATCAACGGTTCGGAAAACGCCTACGTACAGGCCTGGTCCGGCGACACGCCTGGCGTCAACCTGGTGATCTCGCGCCAACCCGGCGCGAACATCGTCGAGACCGTGGACCGCGTTCAAGCCGAGCTGCCGCGCCTGCAAGCCATGCTGCCGGCGTCGGTGCAGGTCAGCGTATTGACTGACCGTACCAAGACCATTCGCGCCTCCCTGCATGAAGTGGAGGTGACGCTGCTGATCGCCATCCTGCTGGTGGTGGCGGTGATGGCGCTGTTCCTGCGCCAATTGTCGGCAACGATGATTGTGTCCAGTGTGCTGGGCGTATCGCTGGTCGCCAGCTTTGCGCTGATGTACCTGATGGGCTTCAGCTTGAACAACCTCACGCTGGTGGCGATCGTGATCGCCGTGGGGTTTGTGGTGGACGACGCCATCGTGGTGGTGGAAAACATTCACCGCCACCTGGAAGCCGGGCTCGACAAGCGCGAAGCGGCGATCAAAGGCGCCGGTGAAATCGGCTTTACCGTGGTGTCCATCAGCTTCTCGCTGGTGGCGGCGTTCATTCCGCTGCTGTTCATGGGCGGGGTGGTTGGGCGGCTGTTCAAGGAGTTCGCCCTGACGGCCACCTCGACCATCCTGATTTCGGTGGTGGTCTCGCTTACGTTGGCGCCGACACTCGCCGCGCTGTTCATGCGCGCGCCCACTCATCATGCCCACGACAAACCCGGTTTCAGCGAGCGACTGCTGGCCGGCTATGCACGTAACCTGCGTCGTGCCCTGGCCCATCAACGCAGCATGGCGGCGATCTTCGTGGTGACCCTGGCCTTGGCCGTGGTCGGCTATGTGTTTATCCCCAAGGGCTTCTTCCCCGTGCAAGACACCGGCTTTGTACTCGGCACCAGCGAAGCGGCGGCCGATGTGTCCTACCCGGACATGGTCGCCAAGCACAAAGCCCTGGCCGAGATCGTCAAGGCCGACCCGGCGGTGGAGGCGTTTTCGCACTCGGTCGGCGTGACGGGCAGCAACCAGACCATCGCCAACGGCCGCTTCTGGATCGCCTTGAAAGACCGCGGCGACCGCGATGTGTCCGCCAGCCAGTTCATCGACCGCATCCGCCCGAAACTGGCCAAGGTGCCGGGCATCGTGCTGTACCTGCGTGCAGGGCAAGACATCAACTTGAGCTCCGGCCCCAGCCGCGCCCAGTACCAGTATGTGCTCAAGAGCAACGACGGCCCGACGCTCAATACCTGGACCCAGCGCCTCACCGAAAAACTGCGCGCCAACCCGGCCTTCCGCGACCTGTCCAATGACCTGCAACTGGGCGGCAGCATTACCCACATCAGCATCGACCGCCAGGCCGCTGCGCGCTTTGGCCTCACCGCCACCGATGTGGACCAGGCGCTGTACGATGCTTTCGGTCAACGCCAGATCAACGAGTTCCAGACCGAGATCAACCAGTACCAAGTGGTGCTGGAACTGGACACCCAACAACGCGGCAAGGCCGAGAGCCTCAACTACTTCTACCTGCGCTCGCCGCTGACAGACGAGATGGTGCCACTGTCGGCCCTGGCCAAAGTCGATCCGCCCACCGTGGGGCCGCTTTCGATCAGCCACGACGGCATGTTCCCGGCCGCCAACCTGTCGTTCAACCTGGCGCCGGGCGTGGCCCTGGGCGACGCGGTGATCATGCTCAACCAGGCCAAGAATGAAATTGGCATGCCGACCACCATCATCGGCAACTTCCAGGGCGCTGCCCAGGCGTTCCAGAGTTCGCTGGCCAGCCAACCGTGGCTGATCCTGGCGGCGCTAGTGGCGGTGTATATCATCCTCGGCGTGCTGTACGAGAGCTTCGTGCACCCGCTGACGATCATTTCGACCTTGCCCTCGGCAGGGTTGGGCGCGCTGATCATGCTGTCACTGATGGGGCAGGACTTTTCGATCATGGCGCTGATCGGCCTGGTGCTGTTGATCGGTATCGTGAAGAAGAACGGCATCCTGATGATCGACTTTGCCCTGGAGGCTCAGCGTGTCAGGGGCTTGTCGCCGGAAGATGCGATCTATGAAGCCTGTGTCACACGGTTCCGGCCGATCATCATGACCACCCTCGCCGCCCTGCTTGGCGCGGTGCCGCTGATGCTCGGCGCCGGCCCCGGTGCGGAAATGCGCCAGCCGCTGGGTATCGCGGTGGTCGGCGGCCTGCTGGTGAGCCAGGCACTGACGCTGTTCACCACACCGGTCATATACTTGTACCTTGAGAAGTTTTTCCACCGGCCCACACCAACGCCTGCGTTGGTGACCACAGCTTGAGGCGGTGATATGCGCGTCCTGATTATTGAAGATGAAGAAAAAACCGCGGACTACCTGCACCGTGGTCTGACGGAGCAAGGCTATACCGTCGATGTGGCCCGCGAAGGCGTCGAGGGCCTGCACCTGGCGCTCGAAAACGACTACGCAGTGATCGTGCTCGACGTGATGCTGCCCGGCCTCGACGGCTTTGGCGTGCTGCGCGCCTTGCGTGCGCGCAAACAGACACCGGTGATCATGCTGACCGCTCGCG
The DNA here is from genome assembly GCF_002269425.1 of Pseudomonas sp. NS1(2017). NCBI lineage: Bacteria > Pseudomonadati > Pseudomonadota > Gammaproteobacteria > Pseudomonadales > Pseudomonadaceae > Pseudomonas > Pseudomonas sp. NS1(2017). Next base: position 2,457,984 of record NZ_CP022960.1, on the reverse strand, counting down.
AACGCGTGGAAGATCGTATCCGCGGCCTGCGCGAAGGCGCCGACGACTACCTGGGCAAACCCTTCTCCTTCCTAGAGCTGGTCGCCCGCCTGCAAGCCCTGACCCGTCGCAGCGGTGGGCATGAGCCGGTGCAGGTGACCGTCGCCGACCTGTGGATCGACCTGATCAGCCGCAAGGCCAGTCGCAACGGCCTGCGCCTGGACCTGACCGCCAAGGAGTTCTCGCTGCTCAGCGTATTGGCGCGGCGCCAGGGTGAAATCCTGTCCAAGACCGCAATTGCGGAAATGGTCTGGGACATCAATTTCGACAGTGACGCCAACGTGGTGGAAGTGGCGATCAAGCGCCTGCGCGCCAAGCTTGACGGGCCGTTCGACACCAAGCTGCTGCACACCATCCGGGGCATGGGGTATGTGCTGGAGAGCCGGAGTGGCAACTAACTCCATTGCCCTGCGCCTGAGTAGCCTATTCACCCTGGTGGCGGCGCTGATCTTCCTGTTGATCGGCGGCGCGCTGTATCAACAGGTGGACCGCAGCCTGGGCTTGTTGCCGGGCGCCGAGCTGGATGCGCGTTACAGCGTGTTGGAGTCTTCGGTAAACCGTTTCGGCACGCCGGACCATTGGGTGAAGATGCAGGCCAAGCTCAAATTGTTGGGCGAGGAGGACAAACGCATCCGCTTCTGGGTCGTGAGCAGCGATCCAAACTACGAGTATGGTAACCCCGACGCACAGATCCGCGCCTTTGCCGAAGGGCCGACGGGCAAGCGCGACCTGCGCCTGCCGGGGCGCGAATATCCGCTCAAAGTGCTGGTGAGCCAGTTCCCAGCCAAGGATCAACGCCCGCCGCTGCGCTTCATGATCGCCATCGACACCGAAAACTTCCGCGCCACCCAGCACCACCTGCTGGTAGCGCTGGTCAGTCTCGCATTGGTCGGTGTGGTACTCGCTTCGTTACTGGGTTTCTGGGTCGCGCGCATCGGCCTAAAGCCGTTGGGCAAGCTTTCGGATGAAGCGCAGAAACTCGCACCGCCCAAGCTCTCCGGGCGCCTGCAACTGTCGCCATTGCCGCCGGAACTGAGCCAGTTCGTCAACTCGTTCAACTCTACGCTGGACCGCGTCGAGCAGGCCTATTCGCGCCTGGAGTCGTTCAACGCCGATGTGGCCCACGAACTGCGCTCGCCGTTGACCAACCTGATCGGCCAGACCCAAGTGGCCCTGACCCGCGGGCGGTCGGCCGAACATTACTTCGAGGTGCTGCAATCCAATCTTGAAGAACTGGAGCGCCTGCGCTCGATCATCAACGACATGCTGTTCCTGGCCAGCGCCGACCAGGGCAGCAAGGCCACCAAGCTGATCGAAAGCTCCCTGGCCGACGAAGTGGCGACTACCCTCGACTACCTGGACTTCATCCTCGAAGACGCGCAAGTCGAGGTGCAGGTACGCGGCGATGCCACGGTGCAGATCGAAAGAGCCCACCTGCGCCGTGCCTTGATCAACCTGCTGAGCAACGCGGTACAACACACCGCGCCCGGACAGGTCATCGTTGTGAACATCGAGGTGCAGGAGCATCAGGTGGCCATCGGCGTGACCAACCCTGGCGATGCGATTGCCAGCGAGCATCTGCCGCGCCTGTTCGAACGCTTCTATCGGGTGGACGCGTCGCGCAGCAACAGCGGGGCCAATCACGGCCTGGGGCTGGCCATCGTCAAGGCGATTGCCCTGATGCACGGCGGCGATGTGTTCGTGCGCAGCGACGGCGGCGGGAATACGTTTGGCATTACCCTGCCGGTCTAACGCCTGACTGTTGCGATTTGGGCAACAGTCATTATCTTGTTACACTCTGTATCGTACCGCTCGCCTGCGTTAATTTGACGCATCGATGAGCGCGACGGCAAAGGCAGTCTCCGCTTACCCGAATTTCCCTCGACTTTTTTCCAGGGCTCTACACTGGGAATCTGTCTTAAAGCCGCTGACTTCAGCGGCTTTTTTTTGCCGTAAAAAAGGCCAGGCACACCCAACGACATTGGCCGTTTTCGATTGACCAAAGGAGCTCCACCGGTGAAGAACTCGCTGACGTTCACCCCGTTATTCCTCGCGATTGCAGCAACGATTGCCCCCCTTGCCCACGCGGCAGACACCACCCCCGCCGACGGTTTTGTCGAAGGCGCCCACCTCACCATCAACACCCGCAACTACTACATGAACCGCGACCGTCGCGACATTCACACCGATGACAGCAAGGAATGGGGCCAGGGTTTTCTCGGCACCTTCGAGTCCGGTTACACCCAAGGCACCGTCGGCTTCGGCCTGGACGCCCACGCCATGCTCGGCCTCAAACTGGATGGCGGTGGCGGCACCGATGGGTCCAGCATCCTTCCGTACGGCAGTGGCAACGGCAAGGCGCCCGGTTCGTTCTCGACGGCCGGCGGCACCCTGAAAATGCGCGCGTTCGACACCGAATTGAAGGCCGGTGACCTGTTCCTCAACAACCCGGTGATCGCCGGTGGCATGACCCGCATGCTGCCGCAGACCTTTCGTGGCGCCAGCCTGACCAACCACAGCTTCGACGGCTGGATGGTCGAAGGCGGCCAGGCCAGCTTCACCAAACTCTACAACCAGAGCGGCCACCGCCGCATCGGCACCAGTTACGGTGCTCTGCCGAACAATACCGACAGTCAGCACATGAACTGGGCCGGTGTGTCGTTCAGCGGCATCGAAGGGCTGACCAGCAACCTCTATGCCTCCGAACTCAAGGATGTGTGGAACCAGTACTACTACGACCTGGACTACACCTACGCGCTGAATGACCTGGTCAGCCTCAACCCGGGCCTGCACTACTACCACACCCAGGACACCGGCCAATCCCTGCTCGGGGATATCGACAACAACACCTACAGCCTGCACTTCACCGTCGGCGTGGGAAACCATAGCGTCACTGCTACCTACCAGCGGGTCAACGGCAATACGCCGTTCGACTACATCGCCCAGGGCGACAGCATCTACCTGGATAACTCCCAGCAGTACTCCGACTTCAACGGCCCCAACGAACGGTCCTGGAAGCTCAAGTACGCCTACGACTTCGCCGGCCTCGGTATGCCCGGCCTGACCTCGGCCGTGTCCTACATCAGCGGCAAGACCGACCTGACCAAGGTCGACCCGCAAAGCCGCGGCTACAGCGCCTGGTACAGCGCCGATGGCAAAGATGCCAAACACTGGGAACGGGACATCGACCTGAAGTACGTGGTCCAGGGTGGCAAGGCCAAGGATTTGGCGGTGCGTCTGCAATGGGCGACCAATCGCGGCGGCAACGGCTATTCAGCGGTGGATCGGGATGTGGATGAGTACCGAGTAATCGTCGATTACCCGATCAACGTGTTCTGACGGACACATCTTTCTTTTTAACCAAGTATTTAATTTTCATCGGGTAGAACTAAACTGCCAGCATCCTCACCGCTGAAGTCTGCCCGATGAGTCAAACCAGTTCTCGCACCCCGCCGGCCAGCCCGGAGCTGTTTCTGATGCTGGGCAGTGGTTTCACTGTCGTCCTGATCGTGGTGATCGTCGCGGCGCTGCTGATCCGCGAGCACGCCAGCACCCTGCAGGCTGCCAAGCGCGCGACCAGCAACATCACTCAACTGATCAATGCCGACGTGCTGCGCAACGTCGAACTCTACGATTTGGCCCTGCAAGGGCTGATCGCCGCCACCACGCGCAAGGACTTGAACCAGGTGTCACCGGACATCCGGCACCTTGTGCAGTTTGATCAATCCACAGCAGCCCCCTTCAAAGGTGAGGTGCTGTTACTGGACGCCAACGGCGCGGTGATTGCAGACTCTTCGACGCTGTGGCCGACGCCGCGCAATTTCGCCAATCGCGATTATTTCCAAGCCCACCAAAGCACATCCCAGGCGGGGTTGTTCATCAGCCGGCCATTCAAGATCCACTGCGCCTGCGACCAGGTGTGGCGCATTGCATTCAGCCGCCGGGTGTCCGGCCCCAATGGCGAGTTTGCTGGGGTAGCCGTGGCGACCATGCGCTTGGCGTATTTCGATCAGTTGTTCAATCGCCTGGCCATCGGTAATGGCAGCTCTGTCAATCTGCTGAATACCCACGGCATTCTCCTGGCCCAGCAGCCCTTGCTGGAACGCGACATGATCGACAAAGATCTGAGTGATCGCCCCAACTTCAAACGTATGCTGCGCGAGGGCCAAGGCAGTTTTCGGGCGATTTCTGCCATTTCTGGCCAGGAACGGCTGTATACATTCAGCAACGTCGGAGAGCTGCCGCTGATAGTGGTGGTGGCGTTATCCGCCGATGATGTGTTCGCCCCCTGGCAACGCGCCGCGCTACTGGTCAGTAGCGCCACCGGCGTCCTCTGTATTGGGCTGTTATGGCTGACCTGGATGCTGCGCCGGGAACTGCGCCGCCGCTATCGCACTGAGCGAGTGCTGTCAGAACTGGCAGCTACCGACGCGCTCACCGGCCTGGCCAACCGCCGTATCCTCGACGAGCGCCTGCGTCTGGAATGGGATCGCGCGCAACGCTCGACCGAACCGCTGACCGTGTTGATGATTGATGTGGACCACTTCAAGGCGTTCAACGACCGTCATGGCCATCACGGCGGCGATGCAGCATTACGCACCGTCGCCCAGGTAATCGGCACCAACATCCGCCGCCCGGCCGACCTGGCCGCACGTTATGGCGGCGAAGAGTTTGCAGTAGTGCTGCCGGTGACCGACGCCCAGGGCGCCTGGGTGATTGCCGAGCATATCCGCAGCGGTATCGAGCACTTACCGAGGGTGGGAGGGGATAAGCAACCGATTACGGTGAGCATTGGCATGAGCACGTGGGACAAGCGCAGTCGACAGTCGTTGGAGGCGTTGTTGCTGAGTGCGGACCAGGCGCTGTATGAAGCCAAGCACACTGGGCGTAACCGAATTGTGGATGCTAATAATCAGGCATAAAAAAAGGCCACCCGAAGGCGGCCTTTCAAAACTAAAGAAAGAGAGTTGTTACTTACACCGCCGCAACGGGACGCATGTAAGAGATCGGTGCGGTGCTGGCATCTTCGAAGGTCACGACTTCCCAAGCGTCTGTCTGCTCAATCAACTTGCGCAGCAGCTGGTTGTTAAGGGCGTGGCCCGACTTGAAGCCTTTGAACTCGCCTATCAGGCTATTGCCCAGCAGGTAGAGGTCACCGATTGCATCGAGGATCTTGTGCTTCACGAATTCGTCTTCATAGCGAAGGCCGTCTTCGTTCAGTACACCATCCGCGTCGACCACAATGGCGTTTTCAACGCTGCCGCCGAGTGCGAGGTTGTGCTTGCGCAGGTACTCGATGTCACTCATGAAACCAAAGGTACGGGCGCGGCTGACTTCTTTTACGAACGAAGTGCTGGAAAAATCCACGCTTGCACTTTGGGTGCGGTCACGGAATACCGGGTGATCGAAATCGATCTCAAAGCTCACTTTAAAGCCTTCGAACGGGACGAAGGTGGCGCGCTTGTCGCCGTCTTCTACTGTCACTTCCCGCAGAATGCGAATGAACTTCTTGGCTGCGTCCTGTTCTTCCAGGCCGGCAGATTGAATCAAGAATACGAAGGGTCCAGCGCTGCCATCCATGATCGGGACTTCGGACGCGGAGAGCTCGACGTAGGCGTTATCGATGCCCAGGCCAGCCATGGCCGAGAGCAAGTGCTCCACCGTGTCCACTTTGACGTCACCGTTGACCAATGTGGTCGACATAGTGGTTTCGCCAACGTTTTCCGCGCGAGCAGGAATATGCACGACAGGGTCCAGGTCGGCACGCACAAACACGATGCCGGTGTCGACAGGTGCAGGCTTGAGGGTCAGGTATACCTTCTCCCCGGAGTGCAGACCTACACCTGTGGCACGAATAATATTCTTCAGGGTGCGTTGTTTAATCATGGCTTGGACCGCTTCAGCGCAAATTGCGAACTGGTATCAACAAAGGCTGGCGATAATAGCAGACCAGACCTTTGCTGAACACCAATCACCTTCATAGCCCTGATACATTCCATTAATCGGCCTGACGACGCAGGAATGCCGGGATGTCCAGATAGTCCAGATCATCTTGCGGATTCGGGCTACGGGACGCCGCAGCACCGGCCTGAGCCTGGTTGCGCATCACGGTCGGACGGTCCAGATCACGGTAGTTCACCGAAGGCAGTTCCTGGCGCGAAGGCGCTGGAGCGGCAGCCGCTTGGCTGGCGTGGCTGGCTTGGGCGTTGTGCAGAGTGTTGTCGATCACCTTCACAGGCTTCTCGATTTTTGCACCCAGGCCGGTCGCAACCACGGTTACATGCAGCTCGTCGCGCATGTCCGGATCGATCACGGTACCGACTTTGACCATCGCGTGCTCGGAAGCGAAGGCTTCGATGATGCTACCCACGTCGGAGTACTCACCCAGGGACAGGTCAGGACCGGCGGTGATGTTCACCAGGATGCCGCGTGCACCTTGCAGGTTCACGTCTTCCAGCAACGGGTTGCGGATGGCCGCTTCAGTGGCTTCACGCGCACGGTTCGGACCGCTGGCGCAGCCAGTGCCCATCATCGCCATGCCCATTTCGCTCATCACGGTACGTACGTCGGCAAAGTCGACGTTGATCATGCCTGGGCGCTTGATGATGTCGGAGATACCGCGAACGGCACCAGCCAGTACATCGTCAGCCTTGGCGAAGGCGGACAGCAGGCTTGCGTCCTTGCCCAGGATGGTCAGCAGCTTCTCGTTGGGGATGGTGATCAACGAGTCGACGCTTTCAGACAGCAGACGGATACCTTCGTCGGCGATCTGCATGCGCTTGCGACCTTCGAACGGGAACGGACGGGTCACGACTGCGACCGTCAGAATGCCCATTTCCTTGGCCACTTCGGCAATGATCGGCGCAGCACCGGTACCGGTACCACCGCCCATGCCCGTGGTGATGAACACCATGTTGGTGCCTTGCAGCACTTCGGCAATACGCTCGCGGTCTTCCAGTGCGGCTTGACGGCCGACTTCCGGATTGGCGCCAGCGCCGAGGCCTTTGGTCACCGCGGTGCCCAATTGCAGGATGGTCCGCGCGCCGATGCTTTTCAGCGCCTGGGCATCAGTGTTGGCGCAGATGAATTCAACGCCTTCAATGTTGCTCTTGACCATGTGGTTGACAGCGTTGCCGCCGCCACCGCCGACACCGATTACTTTGATAACCGGGCTTGCGGGGATGTTGTCTACGAGTTCGAACATGTTCCCTCTCCTTTCATTTCTCTAGTTTTTTCGCCTACTGCTTACAACGGTGTCGCGGTAAATCTTAAAAATTGCCCTTGACCCATGCCTGCAGACGCTCGAACAACGGCGCTTTCGCCTCGTCGTCGCTGCGGTAGCTGTCACGGTTGCTCGGGCCCGACAGGGAAATGCCGTCGGTCTGCTTTTGCAGCCCGTACAACAGCAAGCCCACACCGGTGGAATAAATCGGGTTGCGCACCACGTCGCCCAGGCCTTTGACGCCATGGGGCACGCCCAGGCGGACGGGCATGTGGAAGATTTCCTCGGCCAACTCGACCGCGCCTTCCATCTTCGAGGTGCCACCGGTCAGCACGATGCCGGCCGGGATCAGATCTTCGTAGCCGCTGCGACGCAGTTCCGCCTGGATCAGGGTGAACAGTTCGTCGTAGCGCGGCTCGACCACTTCGGCCAGGGCCTGGCGCGACAGTTCGCGCGGTGGACGGTCGCCCACGCTCGGCACCTTGATGGTCTCGCCGGCACCGGCCAGCTTGGCCAGGGCGCAGGCGTAACGAATCTTGATTTCTTCGGCGTACTGGGTCGGTGTACGCAGCGCCATGGCGATGTCGTTGGTCACCTGGTCGCCGGCAATCGGGATCACGGCGGTGTGACGGATCGCACCCTCGGTGAAGATCGCGATGTCGGTGGTGCCGCCGCCGATGTCCACCAGGCACACGCCCAGTTCTTTTTCGTCGTCGGTCAGTACCGAGTAGGCCGAGGCCAACTGCTCAAGAATGATGTCGTCGATTTCCAGGCCGCAGCGGCGCACGCATTTTTCAATGTTCTGTGCGGCGTTGACGGCGCAGGTCACTACGTGAACCTTGGCTTCCAGACGTACGCCGGACATGCCCAGCGGCTCACGAACGCCTTCCTGGTTGTCGATCACGTAGTCCTGCGGCAGGGTGTGCAACACGCGCTGGTCAGCCGGGATCGCCACGGCCTGGGCAGCGTCGAGGACGCGCTCAAGGTCGGCGGAGCTGACTTCGCGGTCGCGGATCGCCACGATGCCGTGGGAGTTCAGGCTGCGGATATGGTTGCCCGCCACGCCGACGAACGCCGAGTGGATCCGGCAACCGGCCATCAGCTGCGCTTCTTCGATGGCGCGCTGGATCGATTGCACGGTGGACTCGATGTTCACCACCACGCCCTTCTTCAGGCCCCGGGACGGATGCGTGCCAATACCGACGATTTCGATAACGCCGTCTTCCCCGACCTCGCCCACCAGCGCCACCACCTTGGAGGTGCCGATATCGAGACCGACGATCATTTTGCCGCTTTGCACGTTTGCCATGGGTCCTGCCTCTTCTTAATTCTTCGCGACAGCGGGTTGCGCTGCCGTGGGCGCAGCCGGTTCACGCCAGCCGACGGCAAGGCCGTTGGCGTAACGCAGGTCGACGCTCGCAATGTTCGTAATCTGTTCTTTCAAGGTCTTGTCATAGATGGCAATGAAGCGGCGCATCTTTTCCACCAAGCGGTCGCGTCCCAGCAACAACTGGATGCCCGGGCCGGAACTGCCTGCCCCGGTCGTCAAAAACCAGCTGCCCCGCTCACGCAGTTCCAGGCGTGCGATGGAGAAGCCCATGGGACGCAGCATCTGGCTCAAGGCCTGGTACTGCTGCATCACTTGTTGCTGCGCCCGCTGCGGCCCGAACAGCTGCGGCAGGTGCTCATAGTTGGCCAGCTCACGCGGGGTGAACGCCTGGCCCTGGTTGTTCAACAGCGCTTCGTCGCCCCAACGGGCCACGGGCAGTTGTTCTTCCAGACGGATCGTCACCTGGTCTGGCCATACGCGGCGGACCTCGGCGTGGGCGATCCACGGCATCTGTTCCAGCTCTGCGCGCATACCGGCCAGGTCGATGGTAAAGAAGCTCGCCGCCAGGTACGGGCCGATGCGCTGCTGTACCGCTTGCTGGCTGATGTAGCTCAAGTCGCCCTGCACGCTGATCTTGGTGATCGGCCGGTCGGCATACGGCAACAGACGCTGCGCGCCTTCGTAGGTTCCGAAACCCAGCACCACCAGCAACACCGGCCAGAACAGCGCCTTGAGGAAACCAAAGTTGGCTTTCGGCAGGCGCGCCGACATCGGCTCTTTAGCCACCATTCGGCTGGCACCCCGTGGCACCGGCTTGCGGCTCGGTGCTTGTGGGGGCTGATGACGAAGCGATGCGCCTTTCATGTCCTTAGCCTCTTGGCTCAATGCTGTCGGCCAGGATCGCCAGCACCAACTGCTGGAAATCCAAACCGGCCGCACGGGCTGCCATAGGTACCAGGCTGTGGTCGGTCATGCCCGGTGCAGTGTTGACTTCCAGGAACCAGAAATTCCCTTGGTCATCCTGCATCACATCTGCCCGCGCCCAACCGGCGATACCCAGCGCCTCACAGGCTTTCGCCGTGAGGTCCATCAATTCCTGTTCTTTGCTTGCGTCAAGGCCGCACGGGATCCGGTACTGGGTATCGGAAGCCAGGTACTTGGCGTCGTAGTCGTAAAAGGTGTGGGGCGTGCCCAATGCGATAGGTGGCAAAACCTGACCACGCAGGGTGGCGATGGTGTACTCGGGACCGGAAATCCACTGTTCCACCAACACTTGCGAATCGTAGGTACTTGCCGCTTTCCATGCGTCGATCAATTCGGCGGCCGAGTTCACTTTAGCCATGCCGATACTGGAGCCTTCATGGGCAGGTTTGACGATCAAAGGCAGGCCCAGTTCCTTGGCTGCAGAAATACAATCGTCTTCGCTGCACAGAACGCTGTGACGCGGGGTTGGAATGCCCAGGCTGTGCCACACCTGCTTGGTGCGCAACTTGTCCATCGCCAGCGCCGAAGCAAGGATGCCGCTGCCGGTGTAAGGGATGCCGGCGCACTCCAGCAGGCCTTGCATGCTGCCGTCTTCACCGCCACGGCCGTGCAGGATGATGAAGGCGCGGTCGATCTTCTCGGCCAGCAGGCGAGCGAGGAAGTCATCACCCACGTCGATGCCGAAGGCGTTCACGCCGGCGCTTTGCAAGGCTTCGAGCACAGCGTTGCCGGACTTGAGCGACACTTCGCGTTCAGCGCTTTTGCCGCCGAACAGCACCGCAACGCGACCGAAGTCAGCGGGTGCGATTTTGGAAAACAGGGAGCCGTAGTCGTTGGTCATTTCGACTTCCCCTTCGCAGCAGCAAACAGCGGGCTCGCCAGCAACTTAGGCGCAAGACCACCAATGTCACCGGCACCCTGGCACAGCAGGATGTCACCGGCACGCAGCAGCGGCTTGACGATCGGCGCCAGGTCTACACCACGCTCGATGTAGATCGGGTCCAACTGGCCACGCTGACGGATGCTGTTGCACAGCTTGCGGCTGTCGGCGCCCGGGATCGGTTCTTCACCGGCCGGGTACACCTCCATCAGCAACAGCACGTTGGCATCGGCCAATACATTGACGAAATCGTCGTACAGGTCGCGGGTACGGCTGTAGCGGTGCGGCTGGTAGACCATCACCAAGCGGCGCTCCGGCCAGCCACCGCGCACGGCTTTGATTACCGCAGCGACTTCGGTCGGGTGGTGACCGTAGTCGTCCACCAGCATCACGTCACCGCCTTCTACCGGCAACTGGCCGTAGACCTGGAAGCGACGGCCCACGCCGGCAAAGCGCGACAGGCCTTCGACGATGGCTTCATCGCTGACGCCTTCGTCGGTGGCGATGCAGATGGTCGCCAGGGAGTTCAAGACGTTGTGATTGCCCGGCATGTTCACCGACACATCCAGCGGCTCGCGGTCGGGACGCAGCACGGTGAAGAAGGTTTGCATGCCTTCCTGACGCACATTGATGGCGCGCACGTCGGCGTCTTCGCTGAAGCCGTAGGTCACGGTCGGACGCTTGACCAGTGGCAGGATTTCACGCACCACCGGATCGTCCAGGCACACCACGGCCAGACCGTAGAACGGCAGGTTGTGCAGGAACTCGACGAAGGTTTTCTTCAGTTTGTTGAAGTCACCGTCGTAGGTCGCCATGTGGTCTTCGTCGATGTTGGTGACGACAGCGACCAGCGGTTGCAGGTGCAGGAAGCTCGCGTCGCTTTCATCGGCTTCGGCGATCAGGTAACGGCTGGTGCCTAATTGTGCGTTGGTGCCGGCTGCATTCAGGCGGCCACCGATGACGAACGTCGGGTCCAGGCCACCGGCTGCGAACACCGAGGCGATCAGGCTGGTGGTGGTGGTTTTGCCGTGGGTACCGGCGACGGCGATGCCGTGGCGATAACGCATCAGCTCGGCCAGCATCTCGGCGCGTGGCACCACGGGAATGCGGCGCTCAAGGGCAGTGGCCACTTCCGGGTTGGAGGTGTTCACGGCGCTGGACACCACCAGCACGTCGGCCTCGGCGGCGTTCTCGGCACGGTGGCCGATAAAGATCTGTGCACCGAAGGTTTTCAGGCGATCGGTGACCGGCGACTCTTTCAAGTCAGAGCCGGACACCTGGTAGCCCAGGTTCAGCAACACTTCGGCAATGCCGCACATGCCCACGCCGCCGATACCGACGAAGTGGATACGACGGATGCGGCGCATTTCCGGTTGCGGCATGGCTTTCTGATTCTCAACCATGGGCCACCTCCAGGCAGATATCGACCACGGTGCGGGTTGCGTCAGGTTTGGCCAGGCGGCTTGCGGTGCTCGCCATGTTATTGAGTCGTTCCGGTTGCATCAAAACCTCAGTCAGGCGTGCGGCCAAATCGGCGGCGCCAGTCGTTCTTTGCGGCAGCAGGAAGGCAGCGCCCTCCCCGGCCAAATATTCGGCGTTGCGGGTCTGGTGATCGTCGATCGCGTGGGGCAAAGGCACCAGCAAGGACGGCAGACCGGCGGCAGCCAGTTCACTGACGGTCAGCGCACCGGAGCGGCAGACCACCAGGTCGGCCCAGCCATAGGCGTGGGCCATGTCTTTGATGAAGGGCTGTACGTTCGCCTCCACACCGGCTTCGCGATAACGCGTGGCGGTGACTTCACCGTGATCTTTGCCAGCCTGATGGAAGACTTCCGGGCGCAATTCCACAGGGAGTTGCGCCAGGGCTTCCGGCAGCAGTTTGTTCAACGGCTCGGAGCCCAGGCTGCCGCCCATGACCAGCAGGTGCGGCTTGCGCCCTTCCAGTGCTTCACGGGCGATGTCCATGAACAGTTCGGTACGCACCGGGTTGCCAGTGGTGCGTAGCTTGTCCGAGGCACCAAAGGTTTTCGGAAACGCTTCACACACCCGCGCAGCCAATGGAACCAGCAGGCGGTTGGCAGTGCCTGCGACGGCGTTTTGCTCATGCACGATCACCGGCACACCGGCGAGCTTGGCGGCGACACCACCAGGACCGGTCACATACCCACCAAAACCGAGGACACACACCGGCTTCAGTTCACGAATAACTTTGCGCGCCTGCCACACCGCCTTGAGCAACACGAACGGCGCCTTGAGCAGGGACAACTTGCCCTTGCCACGCAAGCCCGTGACGTTGATCAGGTGCAGTGGCAAACCGGCATTCGGCACGAGTTCGTTTTCGATGCCACGCGGCGTGCCCAACCAGTGCACGCTGTAGCCACGGTTCTGGAATTCCCGCGCACAGGCCAGGGCCGGGAACACATGGCCCCCGGTGCCGCCCGCCATGATCAGCACGTTAGCGCCCATGGGTCGGCTCCTCGGCGAAGTCGCTTTCGCTGAACTCCATCTCTTCGCTGCCCAGGTGGGTGCGACTCTCCCACTCGATGCGCAGCAACAAGCCCAGGCACGCGCAGCAGATCACCAACGAACTGCCGCCATAACTGAGGAACGGCAAGGTCAGGCCTTTGGTCGGCAGCAGACCGACGTTCACCCCGATGTTGATCAGGAACTGGCCGATCCACAGGAACGACAAGCCGTACGCCACATAAGCAGCGAAATACTGTTTGGCCTTCTCGGCCCACAGGCCGATGTACATGCCGCGCACACACACGAACACGAACAGTGCGACGGTGCACAGCGAACCGACCACGCCCAGCTCTTCGGCGAGTACCGAGAACACGAAGTCGGTGTGGGCTTCCGGCAGGTAGAACTGCTTCTGCACGCTGTTGCCCAGGCCCACGCCCAGCCACTCGCCGCGACCGAAGGCGATCAGCGCCTGGGTCAACTGGTAGCCGGAACCGAACTGGTCGGACCAGGGGTCGGTAAAGGTAATCAGACGCGCCATCCGGTAGGGTTGCGCCTGCACCAGGATGGTCACGGCCGCCACGGCAAGCACCACCATCAAGGTGAAGCGGAACAGGCCTACGCCACCGAGAAACAGCATCGCCGCCGCTGCGCCCATCATCACGACGGTGGCACCGAAGTCCGGCTCCATCAGCAACAGGCCAGCCATCGGCAACAGCACGATGAACGGCTTGAAGAAGCCCATCCAGCTTTCACGCACTTCTTTCTGGCGACGCACCAGGTAGCCGGCCAGGTAAATCACCACGAACACCTTGGCGATTTCAGACGGCTGCACGTTGAACGCGCCGAAGCCGATCCAGCGCATCGAACCGTTCACCTCCCGGCCGATGCCGGGCAGAATCACCATGATCAGCAGACCGAACGCACCGATCAGCATCAGCCAACCCAGGCGCTGCCAGGTGGCGATCGGGATCATCATAGTGACGATGCACGCGCCGAGGCCGATCACCAGGTACACCAGGTGACGGATCATCATGTACAGGGTGTTGCCCGACTGCACGGCCGCCACTTCGGACGAAGCCGAGGTGATCATCACCAGGCCCAGGCCCAACAGCGCCAGGCAACCGGCGAGCATCGGGAAATCGAGGTCGATACCGCGCCCTGTAATGATCGGCGATGGGTACGGCTTGATGATGTTCCGGAAATTGATACTCATGCCAAGGCCTCCACGGCGGCGGCGAACAGCTGGCCGCGCTCTTCGTAGTTCTTGAACATGTCGAAACTGGCGCACGCCGGCGACAGCAGCACCGCATCGCCCGGCTGGGCCAGGGTTTTGCATTGCGCGATGGCGTCGTCCAGGGAGGTGGCGCGCACTTGCGGCACAGCATCGCCCAGGGCGGCGGCGATCAAATCGGAATCGCGGCCCATCAGCACCACGGCGCGGCAATGCTCGGCAACCGGGCCTTTGAGGTCCTTGAAGTCGGCACCCTTGCCGTCGCCACCGGCGATCAGCACCAGCTTGCCTTCGATATCGGCGCCAAGGCCTTCGATAGCCGCCAGGGCCGCACCGACGTTGGTGGCCTTGGAATCGTTGTAATAGCTGACGCCGTCGAGATCGCGCACCCACTGGCAGCGATGTTCCAGGCCGCCGAAGGTACGCAGGGCCGACAGCATGGCGTCGAACGGCAGCCCAACGGCATGCCCCAGTGCCAATGCCGCCAGGGCGTTGGACTGGTTATGGGCGCCACGGATTTTCAGCTCGCGCACCGGCATCAGGTTCTGGAATTCGAAGGCCAGGTATTTCTCGCCGTTCTCTTCGCGAATGCCGAAGGCTTTGAAGTCGGGTTTGCTCAGGCCGAAGGTCCAGCATGGCAGGCCCTCGCCCATCAGCGGACGGCTCAGCGCATCCTGACGGTTAACCACTACTTGCTTGGCACCCCGGAAGATCCGGTGCTTGGCCAAGTGATAAGCCGGCAGACCGCTGTAGCGGTCCATGTGGTCTTCACTCACGTTCAACACGGTGGCCACTTCGGCACCGAGGTCGTGGGTGGTCTCCAACTGGAAGCTCGACAGCTCCATCACGTACAGCTCGACGTCGTCGTTGAGCAAATCCAGCGCCGGAGTGCCGAGGTTACCGCCCACCGCCACGCGCTTGCCGGCCGCAGCCGCCATCTCGCCGACCAGGGTGGTCACGGTGCTTTTTGCGTTGGAACCGCTGATGGCCACGATCGGCGCCTGCGCGTTGCGCGCGAACAGGTCGATGTCGCCGGACAGCTTCACGCCACGGGCAGCGGCGGCTTGCAGGGCCGGGGTCGCGATGGCCAGGCCAGGGCTCACGTAGAGCTCGTCGGCGCGGCACAGAAACTCGACATCCAACTCGCCACAACGCACTTCCACGTGCGGGTAGTCACGGCGCAGCGTGACCAGCTCCGGTGGATTTTCCCGCGTATCAGCCACGGCAAACGGCCTGCCCCGGTTCGCCAGGAAGCGAACCAGGGACATGCCGCTCTTGCCGAGGCCGACAACGATGCGGAAGTGGTCTGAAGCGATCAGGGACACTCGTTTCTACCTCAGTTTCAGGGTGGCAAGGCCGATCAGCACCAGAATCACGGTGATGATCCAGAAGCGGACGATCACACGTGGCTCTGGCCAGCCCTTGAGTTCAAAGTGGTGGTGAATCGGCGCCATGCGGAACACGCGGCGCCCGGTCAACTTAAAGGACGCCACCTGGATGACCACCGACAGGGTTTCCATCACGAACACACCGCCCATGATGAACAGCACGATTTCCTGGCGAACGATCACGGCGATGGTGCCGAGGGCCGCGCCCAGCGCCAGTGCGCCGACGTCACCCATGAAGACTTGTGCGGGATACGTGTTGAACCACAGGAAGCCCAGGCCCGCACCGATCAGCGCACCGCAGAACACAATCAATTCACCTGCGCCCGGTACATAGGGGATCAGCAGGTATTCAGCGAATTTCACGTTACCCGAGAGGTAGCAGAAGATGCCGAGCGCGCCGCCCACCATCACCGTCGGCATGATCGCCAGGCCGTCGAGGCCATCGGTCAGATTGACCGCGTTGCTGGAGCCGACGATCACGAAGTAGGTCAGCACCACGAAGCCGACGCCCAGGGGAATGCTGGCGTCCTTGAGCATCGGGATGATCAAGGTGGTTTCGACCGCACTTGGTGCAGTGGTGTAGAGGAATATCGCAGCGCCGAGGCCGAACACCGACTGCCAGAAATACTTCCAGCGACTTGGCAGGCCTTTCGAGTTCTTCTCGATCACCTTGCGGTAATCGTCCACCCAGCCGATGGCGCCAAACAGCAGCGTCACCAACAGAACGGTCCACACGTAGCGGTTGTGCAGGTCAGCCCAGAGCAAGGTGCTGATGCCGATGGACGACAGGATCAACGCACCGCCCATGGTCGGGGTGCCGGATTTGGACAGGTGCGACTGCGGGCCGTCATTACGAACCGATTGACCAATTTGCAGGTTCTGCAGGGTGCGGATCATCCACGGCCCCAGGAACAGCGACAAACACAGCGCGGTCAGCACACCCAGGATCCCGCGCAGGGTCAGGTACTGAAAGACCGCGAAGCCTTTGTGGAACTGTTGCAGATACTCAGCCAGCAGCAGCAGCATTAATGTTTCTCCGTACTTGAGCCACACAAGGCCGCGACGACGTTTTCCATCACCGCGCTGCGCGATCCCTTGATCAAAATGGTTGTGTGTTTGTCGTGTTCAGCCGCCGTCAGCGCCTGGATCAGCTCGGCCTGGGTCGCAAAATGACGGGCACCAGGGCCGAATACGCTGACGGCGTGCGCCATGTGCGGGCCGACGGCGTACAGCGCGTCGACTTTGCCAGCGGCGTAGGCGCCGACGTCGCGGTGGGACTGTTCGGCCCACTCGCCCAGTTCGGCGATATCACCCAGCACCAAAACCTTGCGGCCGTCGAAGCTTTTGAGCAGGTCGATGGCGGCGCAAATGGAGGACTGGTTGGCGTTATAGGTGTCATCGATCACGCGCATGCCGTTGCTGGCCAACTGCGCCACGGTGCGCCCTTTGACCGGCTGCACCGCGCCCAGGCCCGTGGCGATTCCGAACAGCGACACGCCCAGGGCGTAAGCGGCGGCGGCAGCAGCCAAGGCATTGGCGACGTTATGGTTGCCCAGCAGGTTCAACTGCACGTGTTCGTTGCCTTGCGGGGTGTGCAAGGTAAAGGACGGGCAGCCACGCGCATCAACAGTAATGTTGGAAGCATGGAAATCAGCCGCGGCGTTGAGCACGGCAAACGTCAGGACCTTGCGCCCGGCGGCACGTACACGCCAGGTTTCGAAGGCCTTGTCGTCGAGATTCAACACAGCGGTGCCCGAGGCATCGAGGCCTTCAAGGATTTCGCCCTTGGCTTCGACGATTTTCTCCGGGCCACCGAACTCGCCAACGTGGGCGGTACCGGCGTTGTTGATGATCGCCACGTGAGGCTTGGTCAGCGCTACGGTGTAAGCGATTTCGCCAACCCGCGATGCGCCCAGTTCGATCACGGCCGCTGTGTGTTCCGGGGCCAGTTCAAGCAGGGTCAGCGGAGCGCCGAAATCATTGTTCAGGTTGCCACGGGTCGCGAGGACCGGGCCGCGCGTGCGCAACACGCCGGCGAGCAGTTCCTTGACTGTGGTCTTGCCGCTGGAGCCGGTGATGGCTGCAACAGGCTTGTCAAAGGCCGCACGGTTCAGCGCACCCAGTTGGCCCAGCGCCAGACGTGTGTCGGCGACCAGCAACTGCGGCAACGTTGAATCAGGCACTTCGCGCTGCACCAACGCACCGACGGCACCTTTGGCGGCGACGTCATTCAGGTAGTCGTGACCATCGAAACGCGGGCCAGCCAGGGCAACAAACAATTGCCCAGGCTTGATGGCGCGGCTGTCGATACTAACGCCGTCGAAGCTGCAATCGCTCGACAGCACACGGGCCGACAGGGCCTGGGTCAGTTCGCTGAATGTCATCGCTTTAAGCATGGGCGACCTCCCAGGCGGTCAAGGCGTGATCGGCCTCGACCAGATCGGAGAAGGCGTGGCGCTCGCCGTTGATTTCCTGATAGTCCTCGTGACCTTTACCGGCCAACACCACCACGTCGTCAGCACCGGCGCTGGCGATCAATTGTGCGATGGCGGCGCCGCGACCGGCGACAAACGTGACCTTGGACACGTCTTTGAAGCCGACACGGATGTCGTCGAAAATCTGGCTCGGGTCTTCACTGCGCGGGTTGTCGTCGGTGACGAGCACGCCATCGGCCAGGCGCTCGACGATCTCGGCCATCAACGGGCGTTTGCCGCGATCACGGTCACCGCCGCAACCGAACAGGCACAGCAGCTTGCCTTTGGCGTGCGGACGCAGGGCGACCAGGACTTTTTCCAGGGCATCCGGCGTGTGGGCGTAATCGACCACCACCAGCGGCTGCTTGCCGCCACCCAGGCGCTGCATGCGACCGACCGGGCCTTCCAGCTTCGGCAGTACACGCAGGATTTCGTCGAGAGCGTAATCCAGGCCGAGCAACGCGCCGACGGCCGCCAGTGTGTTGCTCAGGTTGAAACGCCCGAGCAGGCTGCTGCGCAGATGATGCTCGCCCTGCGGCGTCACCAGTGTGGCGCGCACGCCTTCGTCATTAAATTGGGCTTCGCGGCAATACAGGTACGCGCTGGAATCCTCCAGGCTGTAGCTGATCAGGCGCGATTCACGGTCTTCAGCAGCCAGTTGGCGGCCGAATGCGTCATCCAGGTTCACCACGCGGCACTTGAGGTCGTTCCAGGCAAACAGCTTGGCCTTTTCAGCAGCGTAGGCTTCCATGGTGCCGTGGTAGTCGAGGTGATCGCGGGACAGGTTCGTCATCACCGCCACATCAAACGCCAGCGCAGCCACGCGGCCCTGATGCAAACCGTGGGACGACACTTCCATGGCAACCGCCTTGGCACCGGCCTTTTTCAGGTCGGCCAGGGTCGCTTGCACGGCGATTGGATTCGGCGTGGTGTGCAGGCCGCTTTGCAGCGCGCCATAGAAACCAGTGCCCAGTGTGCCGACGATGCCACAGTGCTGACCCAGCAGGTCAAGTGCCTGGGCAATCAGTTGGGTCACGCTGGTCTTGCCGTTGGTGCCGGTGACGCCGACCAGATTGACGTGTCGACTCGGATCACCATAGAAACGCCCGGCGATATCCGAAAGTTGCTTGGACAAGCCTTTGACCGGAATCAACGGCACATCGGTGATCGGCAGCACGGTAGCGCCTTCCACTTCATAGGCCACGGCGGCCGCGCCGCGTTGCAACGCATCCGCGATATGCGCGCGACCATCGAACTTACCGCCAGGCACCGCCAGAAACAGGTCACCGGCACGCACATTGCGGCTATCCAGGCTCAATTCGCGAATCAGCAGATCGCGACCGGCGTGGGCAAAAATCTTGTTCAGGCTAAGAGACATCAGCCGCGCCCTCCATTGGCTTTTACGGCAGCAGCCGGTGGTCCGGCGTTCGCTTGTTGGGTCGGCGGCAGGTTGTCCGGCGTGATGTTCATCAGGCGCAGGGTGCCGGACATCACTTTGCTGAACACCGGCGCCGACACCAGGCCACCGAAGTAACCGGCTTTGCTCGGCTCATCAATCACAACGACGATGGCGTAGCGTGGATCGCTCATCGGGCCGAAACCGGCGAACAGTGAACGGTAGGAGTTTTCGGCGTAGCCCTTGGTGCCCACCGAGGTTTTACGCGCAGTACCCGACTTGCCGGCCACGTGATACGCCGGCACCTGGGCACGGAATACGCCGCGCGGTGCTTCGATCACTTGTTGCAGCATGCCTTGCATGGTCTTCGCGACGTTTTCCGGAATCACCTGGGTGGCTTTCGGCGCTTCGTCGACGTGGATCAGGCTCAGCGGAACCATCCGGCCATTATTCGCCAATACAGAGAAAGCGTGGGCCAGTTGGATCGCGGTCACCGACAGGCCGTAACCGTAGGAAAGTGTGGCGGTCTCGGCCTTTTTCCAGTCGCGGTAGTTCGGCAGGTTGCCCACGCGCTCGCCTGGGAAATCGAGACCAGTAGGCTGGCCCAGACCGATCTTCTGCGCCAGGTGGTAGATGGTTTCTCCACCGATATCGAAGGCGACCTTACTCATGCCCACGTTACTGGAGTTGATCAGGATACCTGTCAGATCCAGCACAGGACCTTCGGTGCGCGACACGTCACGAATGGTGTACTTGCCCAACTGCAAGGTGCCTGGATACACCTCGACCTTGTCGCTGGGCTTCCAGCGTCCGGTTTCGAGGGCGGCACTCATGGAGATGGCTTTCATGGTCGAACCCGGCTCGAACACATCGATCATCGCGCGGTTGCGCATCATCGCCGGCTGCAGGTTGCGACGGTTATTCGGGTTGTAGGTCGGCTGGTTGACCATGGCGAGGATCTCACCGGTCTTCACGTCCATGATCACCAGGCTGCCGGCCTTGGCGCCGTTCTCGATGATCGCGTTACGCAGCTCGCGGTTGGCCAGGTATTGCAGGCGCAGGTCAATCGACAACGCCAAGGGCTTACCGGCCTTGGCGTTTTTGGTGACTTGGACATCCTTGATCAGTCTGCCGCGCCGATCCTTGATGACTTGTCGTTTGCCGGGAACCCCGGCGAGCCATTCATCGTAGGCGAGTTCCACGCCTTCGCGGCCATGGTCATCGATGTCGGTGAAGCCGACCATATGCGCAGTGGTTTCACCGGCCGGGTAGAAACGACGGAATTCCTCGATGCCGTAGACACCGGGGACTTTAAGGTCGAGCACTTGCTGGCCTTGTTCAGGGGTCAGCCCGCGAACCAGGTAGATAAACTCTTTATTGGCCTGGGCTTCCAGGCGCTCAGCCAAGGCTTTCGGGTCTTGTCCCAGCGCAGAGGCAAGGGCCGGCCAACGATCCTTGGCCACCTGCAATTCCTTTGCGTTCGCCCACAGGGTGGTCACCGGGGTACTAACAGCCAGGGGCTCGCCGTTGCGGTCGGTGATCAGGCCGCGGTGTGCAGGAATCGGAATATGACGCAAGCTACGGGCGTTACCCTCGCCGATGAGGAAGTCACGGTCGACCACTTGCAGATCGATGATCCGCCAGGCAATCGCACTGACCATCAATGCCAGCAAGCCGAGCATCAGGCGGAAGCGCCAGGGGTAGAGTGCGCCCTCGAGTTTCATCATGGCGCCACCATGCGGACTTCAGCCGCGCCAGGAATGTGCATTTTCAGTTGCTCGGTGGCCAGCACTTCGATGCGGCTATGGGCCGTCCAGGTGCTTTGCTCGAGGATCAACCGACCCCACTCCGCCTGCGCTTTGTCACGCACGCTCAATTCCCCATACAGGGTATTGAGCAATTGACGGTTGTAGTGCGCGCTGTAGGACACCGCAATCGCGGAAACCAGCACACCGACAAACAGCAGCATCATGAAGAAGCTGCCGCCCGGGAGGGGCTTGGCGAAAAGCTTGCTCACCGCAACTTCTCGGCAACGCGCATGACGGCGCTGCGGGAACGTGGGTTGGCTTTGAGTTCGGCTTCGGAAGCGAACTGCGCTTTGCCATGGATTTTGATTTTCGGCACAAAGGCTTCGAAACGTACCGGCAGGTTGCGCGGCAGGTTGTCGGACTCACCCTTGACCAGGCGACGCATGAACAGTTTGACGATACGGTCTTCCAGGGAGTGGAAGCTGATCACCACCAGGCGACCGCCCACTTCCAGCGCGTCGAGGGCAGCCTCAAGGCCGGCCTCCAGGTCGCCCAATTCGTTGTTGACGTGAATGCGCAAGCCCTGGAACGCACGGGTCGCCGGGTTCTTGCCCTTTTCCCACGCAGGGTTGGCGACTTTCAGCACTTCGGCCAGGTCGGCGGTGCGCTCGAACGGTTGGATTTCACGGCGCTCGACCACGGCGCGGGCCATACGGCCAGCGAAGCGTTCTTCACCGTATTCCTTGAACACGCGGGTGATTTCTTCATGGGGCGCGGTCGCGATGAACTCCGCTGCGCTGATGCCCCGAGTCGGGTCCATGCGCATATCGAGCGGGCCATCATTCATGAAACTGAAGCCGCGCTCCGGGTCGTCGAGTTGTGGCGAAGACACGCCCAAGTCGAGCAAAACCCCGGCCACCTTGCCCGCCATGCCACGCTCGGCGACTTCGGCGCCCAGCTCGGCAAAGCTGCGCTGCACAACGACAAAGCGGCCGTCTTCGGCCGCTAGCGCTTGCCCGGTGGCAATCGCTTGAGGGTCTTTGTCGAACCCGAGGAGTTTGCCGTCGGACCCGAGCTGGCTGAGTATCAACCGGCTATGCCCGCCCCTGCCGAATGTGCCATCCAGATAGCAGCCATCCGCGCGTACGGCGAGAGCCTCAACGGCTTCGTCAAGCAGTACGGTGATGTGGTTAAAGCCGCTATCAATAGTCACAGGATCAAATCACGCAGTTCATCAGGCATAGCGCCCGGTTGTTGAATAGCAGCCAGGTCAGCTGCAGAAACAGCATCCCAGGCATCTTCGTCCCACAATTGGAACTTGTTCAGTTGGCCAACCAGCATTGCGCGCTTGTCCAGCTTGGCGTACTCGCGCAAACGCGGGGGCACCAGGAAACGACCGCTGCCATCCAACTCGAGGTCGACGGCATTACCGATCAGCAAACGCTGCAGGCGGCGGTTCTCTTCACGCAATGAAGGCAAGGCGCGCAATTTGGTTTCAATCAACTCCCACTCGTCGAGGGGGTAAACACACAAACAAGGGTCAACGGCATCGATCGTGATGATCAACTGTCCAGAACTTCGCGAAATGAGCTCGTCACGATACCGGCTCGGCATGGCGAGACGGCCTTTTGCATCGAGACTGATAGCGTTAGCTCCGCGAAACACAGATGCGTTTCTCCAAATTTTAGCGTTTTACGTTCAAAAAACCCACTTTGTGCCACTTTTCGCCACTTGCGCACACTATAGGAATGCGCCCACCACACCGTCAAGGCGCGGATTCAAGGAAAAGCCTTACAGAACGGAGATTTAGGAGCGCAAAGGGAGGAGAAACCAGAGTTCGGCGATGTTTTTGACCCAACAAGCGCAAATAGCTCAAAGAGCTATAGCTCGAAGTTAAAGTAATTTATTAAGAGTAAGATTTTTTTGGTATTACGAAGATGCATCTGCCAATGATTCGGCAGGGAGGGATTCTTGCGTTACTACCGGTTTTCTGCCCGAGATTCGGACAGAAGGAAAAAGGTGGAGAGTCGATCTGTAAGCCGGGTTCTGTCTTGAACAGTCATTCGTCTACGATGGCCATCACTGGACATCTTTAGCAACCTACCCGGTCCCAGCGCGGGCCACGCCTTGGGACCCTATTTGGTCTTGCTCCAAGTGGGGTTTACCTAGCCACGAACTGTTGCCAGTCGTGCGGTGCGCTCTTACCGCACCTTTTCACCCTTACCGGCACCGAAGTGCTTAGGCGGTTATTTTCTGTGGCACTTTCCGTAGGCTCACGCCTCCCAGGCATTACCTGGCACTTCGCCCTATGGAGCCCGGACTTTCCTCCCCCCCCTAATTTTCATAGAGGGCAGCGACTGTCCAATCGACTCTCCGCCGCGCAGGTTAACGGCACGACGGACTTAGGACAAGTAATAAAAGTTCAGAATTGCCATCACGTTCAGACGGAATACAGGTTCAACGCCGGAACTATTCGGCTTTCTGCTTATCCAGCGCTGCTTGATACAAGAGGTTCTTGCGCACGCCGGTAATTTCCGCCGCCAGGGCCGCAGCCCGCTTGAGCGGCATCTCCTTGAGCAGCAGGTCCAGGATGCGCATGGCCTCGCTACCCACCGCGTCTTCATCCTCAGGCGCCGTCCAGCCCGCCACCAGCACCACGCATTCGCCGCGCTGCTGATTGCTGTCGCCTTCGACAAACGCACGCAGCTCTTCCAGCGGTAGGCCCTTGAGGGTTTCGAAGGTCTTGGTCAGCTCGCGGGCCAGCAGCGCCAGGCGTTCGCCGCCGAACACCAGCTCCATGTCCTGCAGGCATTCGAGGATGCGATGCGGGGCTTCATAGAAGATCAAGGTGCGGGGCTCTTCCTTCAGCGCTTGAAGGCGAGCACGGCGCCCTACTGCTTTAGCCGGAAGAAAACCCTCAAAGATGAAACGGTCGGACGGCAGGCCCGCCGCCGACAATGCGGCGATCAGCGCGCACGCTCCCGGAACAGGCACTACATTGATACCAGCGGCCCGCGCCTGGCGCACCAAGTGGTAGCCGGGGTCGGAGATCAGCGGCGTGCCCGCGTCGGAGATCAGCGCCACATCGTCGCCGGCCAACAGGCGCACGATAAAGCGGCTACCCTCTTCGCGCTCGTTGTGCTCATGGCAAGCCGCTAATGGTGTGCTGATACCAAAATGCTGCATCAACCGCTGGGAGTGACGGGTGTCTTCAGCCGCGATCAATTTAACCTCGCGCAACACTTTCAATGCCCGGGCACTGATGTCGTCCAGGTTGCCAATGGGCGTCGCCACGACAAAAAGCGAGCCTGCAGTGGAATTCAAAGGACCTGGAGCAGTCAAAACGCACACCTCGATGGTTGGCAAAAGCGACATTGTAGCGCGTAGGCGCCTGGAAAATATGCCATCACGGCCGATGCCTTTTCAGCCGTTTAACGCCCGTTGCAACATTTGCACGACCTAAATCGACGGTTTCACGCCAGTAACATCGCGCCTGGGCCAGTGCTTGGGTACAATTCCACGCTAATTTGATCGGTATCAGGAACACTTACATGATCGCTTGCCTGCGGCTGCTCTCCGCCCTCTGCCTCGCTGCCTTATTGGCCGCGTGTGCCAGCTCGCCCTCGTCCAGCCTTGGCGACCTTCCACGGACCCCGGACGCCAGTATCGAGCAACTGCTCGAACAGGCTACCACCGCCAAGACACCCGAAAAGGCCGCGCTGCTGCGCCTGAGTGCGGCAGACATGGCCTATAAACAGAACAACCCTGGCCGCTCGTCGCAGATTCTTGCTCAGGTGCCCCTGGATGTCCTCAAGCCAGCCGCGCAAGTGTTTGCGAGCACCCTGGCCGCCGAACTGGCCATGGCGCGCAACCAGCCCAAGGCCGCGCTGACCGCCCTGAACCACCCGAGCCTGCAAAGCCTGAAGGACCTGCCGCCTGAACAGCAGGTCCGCACCGGCAGCGTGCACGCCCGTGCCTATGAAGCGGATGGCCAGACCCTGGCCGCCGCCCGCGAACGTGTGGCCATGGCCCCGCTGCTCACGGGCGATGCCGCCAAAAGCAACCATGAAGCCATCTGGGTATTGATCGCCGCCCTGCCGGCCGAACAACTGCAAGCCAGCGGCAACCCGACGCTCGACGGCTGGATTACCCTGGCCCAGGCGGTCAAAGGCGCCGGCACGCTGGAGCAGCAACAGGCCGCCATCGACACCTGGCGCGCGCAAAACCCGGGTCACCCGGCGGCCGTACAATTGCCGACGCCGCTGACCAAGCTCAAGGAGCTGGCGAGCCAGCCCCTGACCAAGATCGCCCTGCTGCTGCCACAGGATGGCCCGCTGGCTTCCGTCGGCAAGGCGCTGCGTGAAGGCTTCATGGCTGCGCACTACCAGGCTGAACAAGCCGGGCAGAAGCCGCCGGTCATCGAGTTCTATGACAGCTCGCGCCTCAACTCCCTCGACGACTTCTACGCCAAAGCCCAGGCGGCCGGCGTGCAACTGGTGGTCGGCCCACTGGAGAAGCCGCTGGTCAAACAGCTCAGCGCACGCCCGCAGTTGCCGATCACCACCCTGGCGCTGAACTACAGCGAGACCGATCGTAGCCCGGCGCAATTGTTCCAGTTCGGCCTGGCCGCAGAAGACGAAGCCCGCGAAGTATCGCGCCGTGCCCGTGCCGACGGCCTGCACCGCGCGGCCGCGATGGTGCCTCGTGGCGAATGGGGCGAGCGTGTCTACAAGGCCTTCCGCCAAGACTGGGAAGCCAATGGCGGCCAGGTCATGGGGGTTGAGTATGTCGATCAGCCCGTCGCCCTCGCCCAGCAAATTGCCGATCTGTTCCAACTGCGCAAAAGCGAAGGCCGCGCCAAGAGCCTGCAAAGCACCGTCGGCACCGACGTCGCTGCGCAGCCTTCGCGCCGCCAGGACATTGAGTTCATCTTCCTGGCCGTAACCCCGCAACTGGCCCAGCAGATCAAGCCGACCCTGAACTTCCAATACGCTGGCGACGTGCCGGTGTACGCCACGTCCCACGTGTTCAGCGCCAGCGGCGACAAGAACCAGTACCTGGACATGACCAACGTGATGTTCTGCGAAACCCCTTGGCTGCTCAACACCACCGACCCACTGCGCAACCAGGTTGCTGCACAATGGCCGCAAGCCAATGGCAGCCTCGGCCGCCTGTACGCAATGGGCGTCGATGCCTACCGCCTGGCGCCGCGCCTTGGGCAACTCAAGGCACTGCCGGACACCCGTGTTGACGGTCTGTCGGGTAACCTGGGCATCAGCGCCAACCAGCGCGTTGATCGCCAGATGCCCTGGGCTAAGTTTGTCGGCGGCGAGATCCAGCGCCTGCCGGACACCCCGCGCTGATGCCCGAGCGGTCCAGCGCACAAAGCGGCAAGGATGCCGAGCTACAAGCTCTGAAACACTTGCAACAACAGGGTCTGCGCCTGCTGGCGCAGAACTGGTTGTGTAAACGCGGCGAGCTTGATCTGGTCATGCTTGACGGCGATACAGTAGTATTCGTCGAAGTCCGCTACAGAAAACACGCACAATGGGGTGGCGCGCTCGCCAGTATTGACGGGCGCAAGCGTCAAAAGCTGATACTCGCCGCGCAGTTTTTCCTGCAGAAAGAGCATCGCTGGGCCGACGCCCCCTGCCGTTTCGATGTGGTTGCCATAGAAAGCACACCGTCTGGTAAGGCTGATCTGAACTGGCTCAAAGATGCCTTCGACTGCTGATTCGCCGGACATCTTCACCACACACTTTTGCTCTTTGCTTTGCGGGCTGCACATTCCTGTGCCAAACAGCCGCGCCACTTAAGGTCACACAGATGGACATGCAATCCCGAATTCGCCAGCTATTCCAGGCCAGCATCGACACCAAGCAACAGGCGATGGACGTACTTGCACCGCACATCGAGCAAGCCAGTCAGGTCATGGTCAATGCCTTGCTCAACGAGGGCAAAATGCTTTCGTGCGGCAACGGCGGTTCGGCCGGCGATGCCCAGCATTTCTCGTCCGAGCTGCTCAACCGCTTCGAGCGTGAGCGCCCTAGCCTGCCGGCCATTGCCTTGACCACTGACTCGTCGACGATCACCTCGATCGCCAACGACTACAGCTACAACGAAATCTTCTCCAAGCAGATCCGCGCCCTGGGGCAACCCGGCGATGTACTGCTGGCGATTTCCACCAGCGGCAACTCGGCGAATATTATTCAGGCGATCCAGGCCGCACATGATCGCGAAATGATTGTCGTAGCATTGACCGGACGCGATGGCGGCGGCATGGCTTCGCTGCTGCTGCCTGAGGACGTGGAGATTCGCGTCCCGGCCAATGTCACCGCACGTATCCAGGAAGTCCACCTGCTGGCGATCCACTGCCTGTGCGATCTGATCGACAGCCAACTGTTTGGGAGTGAAGAATGACCGTTAACCGCCTCAGCCTTTTGGCCATCACCCTGTGCCTCGCTATCAGCGGCTGCAGCACGGCCATCACTGCAACACGCGACACCCCTATTCAGGATGACAAGGGCACCCGTACCTTCGGCAGCAAGATCGATGACTCACTGATCGAAACCAAGGTTGAAGTCAACGTCGCCAAGGCCGCCACCGACCTGGGCAACGGCGCCTCGCGCATTGTGGTTACCAGCTTCAACGGCGTCGTACTGCTCGCCGGCCAGACGCCACGCGCCGACCTCAAGGCCCAGGCCGAACAAGCCGCCGCCGCTGTACAGCGCGTGAAGAAGGTGCACAACGAACTGCAAGTGATGGACCCGATCACCCTGCTGGCCATCAGCAACGACGCGCTGCTGACCACCAAGATCAAGGCACAGATGCTCACCGATAACGCGATCCCAGGTTCGCGCATCAAGGTCGTGACCGACAACGGCATCGTCTACCTGATGGGCCTGCTCACCCAGGCCGAAGCCACTCGCGCAGCCAACTTGGTGCAGGGTGTGTCCGGGGTACAGAAAATCGTGAAGGTGTTCGAGTACATCGACTGACCGAAACGACAGCCACAAAAAAGGGCGCCGCACGGCGCCCTTTTTTATTAGCGAATGTTTACTGGTACTGCGAATACGGATTGCCCTGGAACTGGTTGTTTTGTTGTGGCGCCTGTTGCTGGGCACCTGGCTGGCCATACTGCTGGCCTGGGATCGGGCCGAGGTTGACTTCTACGCGACGGTTCTGGGCACGGCCGTTGACGTCGGCGTTGCTGGCAATCGGGTTATCCGGGCCGGCACCGCGAGCGCTCAGGTTGGTCGGGCTGACACCTTGCGAGGTCAGGTAGTTGGCCACGCTCTGCGCACGACGCTGGGACAGGTCCATGTTCAACTGGCGGCTACCGGTGCTGTCGGTGTAGCCGACGATCTGGATAGTGTTCTGGTTGAATTGCTTGAGCGAGTTGGCCAGGTTGTTCAGCGGCTGGTAGAAGCTGCTGGAGATCGCGTCCGAGTTGGTAGCGAAGGTGATGTTGCCTGGCATGATCAGCTTGATCTGATCGCCCTGGCGCTGAACTTCAACACCGGTATTGGCCATGCTTTCACGCAGCTTCTTTTCCTGTTGGTCGGCGTAGTAGCCGTAGCCCGCAGCGCCGAGACCGGCAATCGCACCACCGATCAGTGCGCCCTTGCCACGGTTGTTGTGATCGATGGCCGCACCCGCCAGTGCACCGGCCAGGGCACCCAGGCCGCCGTACTTGGCGGTCTTGCTCATACCGCCTGATTCATTACTCGCCTGTCCCTGGCTGCTGCCGTCATAAGGGTTAGGTGATGCGCAGCCGGACAACAAGGCTACGGCGGTAGCGACAACAAGCAGACGACGCGAAGTGAACATGAAGGGAGCTCCTACTTTTGCATTCTATGGTGCAAAGGACATTGGCAATGGACCTGTGCCGAGTTTGGAACGCGACAAACGGTAAAAATTCCGTGGCTACAGAAACCGTAGCAGACGCGCGCTGAACACGACCTGAGTTTTTGCTACAAGGTTTGCCTGTTATAGAACGCGTTCAGCCCGGCAATTATTCCTTCACGCCCGCACAAAAGGGTTCTCACGCATTTCATCGCCCAGCCGGGTATCCGGCCCGTGCCCGGTCACCACCGTCGCACCCTCGTCCAGGGTGTACAGCCGCTGCTTGATAGAGCGCACAATCGTAGCCTGGTCACCGCCCCACAAATCTGTACGCCCTATGCCTCGGCGGAACAGCGTATCACCAGCAATCAGCAACTTGGCATCGGCAAACCAGAAGCTCATCGACCCCGGCGTATGGCCGGGCGTGTGCAACGCCACACCACAACCGCAGGCCAACTCTTCATCATGTTCCAACCAACGGTCCGGCGAAGGCACAGGGGTATAGGGCACGCGAAACATCTGGCATTGCATTTCGAGATTGTCCCAAAGGAATTGATCTTCTTTGTGCAGGTGCAAGGTGGCACCGGTCTTCTCCTTCAACTGGCCGGACGCCAGGAAGTGATCAAGATGAGCATGGGTGTGGATGATGCTCACCACCTTCAGTCCCAAGGCATCAAGCCGCGCCAGGATCAGCTCATGATTACCGCCCGGATCGACCACGATGGCCTTTTTGCTGATGGGGTCGCCGATGATGGTGCAGTTGCACTGCAGGGGGCCGACGGGAAAAGTTTCGCGGATGAGGGTCGGCTTGGCGGTTTCCATTCAGGGTCCTGTCGTGCAAGTGAAATGTCGATTCCGGGCAGGTATCGCCAGAATAATTGCACCATTAAAACAGACTGGGCCCCTCCTAGCCGATCAACCTCAGCTCTTGAGCCCTAGCCACCGCCTGGGTACGCCGCTCCACACCCAGCTTGCTGTTGATGTGGCTCGCGTGTGTCTTGACCGTGTGCAGGGAGATAAACAACCGGTTGCTGATCTCTTGGTTGGAACACCCCTGAGCAATCAATTGCAACACCGCCAGCTCCCGCGTGCTCAACGTCTCATGGGTTGAAACGACCTCCACCACCACGACCGACGGCAACAACGCCAGCAGGCTCTGATTCAGCAGTCCATGGGGATCTTTGGCAAGCTGCTCACGCATCCAGTCTGGATGAGTCTCCAGCAAACGCTGGAAGGGTTGCAGCGCGCCACCCATGCCGGCCTCCAGGGCCTTGGCAAACACCGGGCGCGCCTTGGCCTCCTGGCCGTCCTCCAGCAGCAGTTGCACCCGCTGGGTCAGGGCCATCAGCGCGATCATCTGACGCCCGCTGTTGTGCGCCTGTTGCGCCAGTTCTTCAAGGCGCTGCAACGCTGCAGCAGGTTGATGGCGAGTCGCGTCCAACGCAGCCTGTTGCAGCCCGATATGCTGCGGCAAGTGTGGGTGGAACTCCGGCGCGGCGGCGGCGTTTTCGCCATTGTAGGTTTGCCCCAGGCGCGTCAACCAGGCGTCAGCCAAGTCGGTGCGGCCCTGGGCCAGCCACAGCTCGCACTTGATCAGGGTGATCATTGCCAGGTAGTAGATTGGCGGCACGTCCCAGATATGCATCAACCGCTCGGCCTCGGCCAGCTCGGCGAAGGCTTTGGCAAAATCGCCACGGCGCCCTTCGAAATTGGCGATCACGCAATGGCCGATCAGCACACTGATGTCGCGGCAAGCCCTGGCTTCAGCAAGACCGGCGCGCAAACGGACGAGCCCGGCTTCGGGCTGGAGGCGCACCAGCAGCAGAAAACCCTCATAAAGCGATAACCGCGCACGCACCGCATACAAGCGCTGCGGTGCCAAGCCGTGCAGACGTTGCAAGCCTTGGCGCACTTCATCCAGGGAGCGCAGGATTTCACCGCGCGCCTGCAATACTCGCGCACGGTCGTAATGGGCAAGGGCTTCGAACAAGGGGTTGCCGACGCGCTGCGCCAGCTCCAGGGATTCGCGGTTCAAGCCACGTGCACGCCACAGGTCGGCATCGACAATGGCCAGGTTGGACAGGGTCGACAAGCACATCAACCGCTGGCCGTAACGCCGTTGCGGCAAGCTTTCCAGCGCTTCGCTGCAATAGCGCTGAGTCAGTTCACGATTGCCCCGACCACGGGCGATGATCCCGCTCAACGCCAGCCACTGGGCCAACATCGACTTTTGCGCAGTGGCCGACGGCGCCGGCAAAAAGCGACTGAGGTAGCTGGACAGTTCTTCCGCCGCATCCAGTTGGCAGGCCAGGCCCAAGGCCCAGCTGTAGAGCACGATCAAGCGCGGGGTGCTGATCAGCAAGCTGTCGGGCAAGTCCATTTTCCAGCGCAGCAACATGCCCACATTCTGCTCGGCCAGCAGTTGCTCTTCAGACAGGTTCTGTACCAGGTTGGCCGCCACATCCAGGTGACCGGCGCGCAACGCCTGCTCCACCGCCTCGTCGATCAACCCCTGGGCATTGAACCAGCGACACGCGCGCAGGTGCAGGCTGGCCGCCGGCAGCACGTTGCTGCTGGCACGCCGCGTGCGCAGCAAGTCCGAAAAAAGATGGTGATAACGGTACCAATGCCCCTGCTCGTCAAGCGGCACCAGGAATACTTGGTGCGCCTGCAGGTAACGCAGGATTTCGGCACTGTCGTGGGCTTCACGCACCGCATCGCAAAGTTCGCTGCAAAATCGGTCCTGAGGGGCGGTGTCGTACAAAAACGCCTGCACTTCGGTCGGCAGGCAGTCGATGACCTCTTCCAGCAGGTAATCGCGGATCAGCCCTTCGCCGCCGTGCAGGCTTTGCGGCAAGGCGCCGTCGCTGCCGGCCTCGGAGGCGGCCAGCAACCAGAAGCGCAGGCCGGCGACCCAGCCTTCACTGCGGCGGATCAGGTTGTCGAGCGCTTCACCGCGCAAGGAACTGCTGTGGCGATCCAGTACGGCCAGTGATTCGTCGTGCGTCAGGCGCAAATCCTGTTCGTGCAGTTCCAGCAGATGACGTGACAGCCGCAGCCGCGCCAGATGCCAGTCCGGACGCTGACGGCTGGTGACCAGCACCACCAAACCATCAGGCAAATGATTGAGGAAAAACTGCAGGCAACGGTCGAGCACCGGCCCCTGGGCCAGATGGTAATCATCCAGCACCAGCAACAGCGGCGCACGGGCGGACAGGTGCACAGCCAGCTCGTCGAGCAGGCCATCAAGCCATTCTTCAAAGGCAAAGGGTTGATGACGCTGGCGCATTTTCAGCAGGCCCAGGGATTGGGCGCCGAGTTGCGGGAAGAATTGCTGCAAACCGTCGAGCAGGCGTTCAAGGAAACGCCCGGGGTCGTTATCCCGTGGGCTGAGGCCCAGCCACAGGCTTTGCCAATGGGCCGGCAAGCTCTGGCAGAACTCCACCGCCAACGAACTCTTGCCAAACCCAGCCGGTGCGCTGACCAGCAGCAACCGCCCTTCCAGCCCGGCGCTCAGGCGTTCGCACAGGCGCGGACGCAGCACATAGCCGTCAGGCAGAGGTGGCCTGTAGAAGCGACCTTCCAGGGTCGGGATTACCGCACTGGCAGGCCCTTGGATTCGGGACAGATCAGTCATCGCCGGGCTCTTGTAGAAGGCTGTTGTCGGCATTGCAGATGTCCGCAGACTAGCGGTAAAAGCCGCCGGTTTGTAGATCTTTGCAACATTTGCCTGAAAAAGAACTGCGACAAAAAAATACGCGCACAAAAAAGCCCCGAACCGGTCGGGGCTTCTTTGCGAGGATGCGGCCTCGGTTAACGCGGGTTAGCGAACACCATCCTGGCGCAAGGCCGCCGGGGTGAAGTCGCTGGTGGTGGCGGTGAAGCCAAAGTCATACGCCTGCTTCTCTTCGTTCTTCATGCCCAGCGCCAGGTAGCGGCCGGACTGCAGGTCGTAGAGGGTTTCCAGGGCGTACCACGGCACTTGCTTGTCGTAGTAGTTCTCGGCATGGGCCTCAGCCACGCGCCAGAGCTGACCACGACCGTCGTAGTGGTCGATCACTGCCGCTTGCCAGGTGTCTTCGTCGATGAAGAAGTCACGCTTGGCGTAGATGTGGCGCTGGCCTTCCTTCAAGGTGGCGACCACGTGCCAGACGCGGCGCAGCTCGTAACGCGTCAGGTCCTGGTTGATGTGGCCGGCCTTGATGATATCGGCGTACTTGAGCTTCGGATCGTCGATCTTGTAGCTGTTGGAGGCGATGTAGATTTCTTTCTTGCCGTCCAGCTTCCAGTCGTAGCGATCCGGTGCACCGTTGTACATGTCGAGGTTGTCGGAGGTACGCAGGCCGTCGGCTGCGGTGCCCGGTCCGTCATAGGACACTTGCGGCGCCCGGCGCACACGGCGCTGGCCGGCGTTGTAGACCCAGGCCGAACGCGGCTCCTTCACCTGATCCAGGGTTTCGTGCACCAGCAGTACACCACCGGCCAGACGTGCCGGCGCAGTCACTTGCTGCTTGAAGTAGAACAGCACGTTGCCCGGATTTTTCGGGTCGTAGTCTTTCATTTTGTCGCGGAACACAAACTGGTCACGGAAATACACCAGGCTGTAGGAACCGTTGGTTTGCGGCGTAGCCTGGGTTACCAAACGGGTTACGCTGCCGCCGCGATAGCGAGTGATGTGGTTCCAGATCACCTCAACACCGCTTTTCGGGATCGGGAACGGCACGGCGGTTTCGAAGTTTTCCAGGCCGTTGCCGCCAGACACCAGGTTGGTGTTGGTGGCGTTTTTCTTGATGGACGCAAACACATCGGCCGGCACGGTGGCACCGCGATGGGTCGGGTAAACCGGCATCTTGAAGGTTTCCGGGTAGCGCTTGAACATCGCGTACTGCCCCGGCGCCAGCTTGTCCTTGTACTGCTCGACGTTCGCCGCAGTGATGGTGAATTGCGGTTGTTCACTGGCGTATGGGTTGGCCAGGAACCCACGGGCGTCAACAGCGCCTGCGTTGGTGGGCAGCGGCGACCATTTAGGAATGGTGCCTGCGGCGTTGCCGCCCATTTCGGCGCCCATCGGGGTTAGGGTCGTGCCCAGCTTGGCGGCTTCATCCGCCGACACTGCCGCCATGACGTTGCTCGCCAGGATCGACAGCCCAAGCACACCCACGTGCAACAGACTTTTGGTTATTTTCATGTTCTGGTCTTCCTGAAATGCAGTGTGCTTAGAAGTTGGCGCCGAAGCTCAAAGCGACGAAGTCGCGGTCATCCACCGTACTGAACTTGCCACCAAAGAAGTTGGTGTAGGCCAGGCTGGCGGTGTAGGTGTTCTGGTACTCGGCATCCAGGCCCAGGCTGACCGCCTTGCGACCTTCTTCGAAGTTACCGCCAGGGCCTGGCGAATAACCGCTGACGTCATGGGACCACGCGACGTTGGGCTTCAGGTTCACACCGGCGAAGACGTCCGGATATTCCCAAATGGCACGGGCGCGGTAGCCCCAGGAGGTGGAGGTGGTGAAACCGTCGTTGTTGCAGTTAGTGTTCAGGTCCGCAACGGGCACACCGGCACCTGCGGCGGTCGAGGCGTTGAGGCCATTGCAGAAACCGGCAGGCAGACTACCAGGGCCGAAAACCGGGTCGCGGCCATAACGAGTCTTGGACTTGCTTTCCAGTCCGCCCACATGTGTGACGCCGATTTCGCCCACCGTCGTCAGGCGGCTTGCCCCCATGACCTGATCAAAGAAATGCGTGAATGTTGTTTGTAGCTGGGTAATTTCCTTACGCCGATAACCATTGAGATCCTGTCCTGGAACGCCTTTGAGCACAGAGGCATTGGAATAACCGTTCAACGGTGTGACACCGGCAAATAGAATATCCGTCGAGTTCAGTTGCACCGGAGCATTCGGACGATAACTCACCTCACCACTCCACGCAGTGCCGGTAGGCAGGGTGGTGGAGAAGCTCAAGCCATACAAACGAATATCTTCTGGATACTCGACAAAATACTGGGAGTTTCCGGCGATTATCACAGGCGCCAATTGCCGTAACGCCGCGGGCGCGCCTGGGTTATTGAGCAGGTTATAGAGGGACTGGGAGGCGCCGCGAGCACTGAAGATAGGTGCCCGACTATGGTAATTCATGAAGTAAGCGCCGAACTCCGTGTCCAACGGCTCATAGTTGTAATGGAAGGCAACGCCGAACTGCCCGCTGTCCCGGGCATCCCTGTCACCGCCACGAGCAACCTTTACCCCTTCTTCGTTTACATCAACACCAAAGCTGTTGAGGGTCGGATAAGCTGCGGGGTTAATTCGAGAACGCTTGTTCAATACACGCAGGTTATCGGTGCAGCCATCTGAAATAATATCGGGCTGGGAGAAGAACGTTCCGCAGTTATCCGTTACCGTCTGGTCCCACTCCAACTGATAAAACGCCTCCGCCGACAAATTATCCGTCAGCGTTTGCGACACATAGAACATGTTGACCGGAATCAAACCCTCTTTGACTTCTGCACCCGGACGACGGAACGCCGATACATCGATCGGGTTGATGGAGTTGATGCCGCCGCCGATGAAGGTACTTTCACCCCAGCTCACTACTTGCTTACCGAATCGCACGTTACCGGGCTGATCGGCAATGGAATAGTTGTGGTAGATGAACGCATCGAGAATCTGCCCGCCAGAGGACTTGGCGCCTTCTTTACGGTTGTTGTCACTGATGTCCTTGAAGGGGCGACTTTCGTCCTTTAGCTCAAAGTCATACCAGTACTTGCCTCGTACAAAAACACCGGTGTCTCCGTACTTCAGTTCCAAATCATGGATGCCCTTGAAGATCTTCGAAAAGGTCTCGCCGCGCTTGAAGTTAAGGTGGCCGTCGTCGGAAGTCTGGGACAGGCCACGACCGCCATTGTTGGCGCCGATCAGGTCCTTGTTGGGCTTGGCTGTCGACCAGCTCGCCCCCACGGAAAGCGACGAGTCAAAACTCCCTTCGATTTCACCAATGTTGAAACTGACGCCGAATGCGGGCCCGGCGAGCGTAGAAGCGAGACTGACGGCCAGGGGCAGTCTTGCCCGGCGCCAGAACTGGTTTACTGAGGTCATCGACGCTACTCCATGTGCATTATTGTTATGGCAGTGAGTTCTTTCTGTGATGCATGTAACGGCCGGAATACAACGATTCCAATGCCGCTCGGCAGCCGAGCCCCCATGGCCCGAAGCGGAACATCCTTGAAAAACTCTGGAAGGGACTATAGCCAGCGGGGGGTAGTGCTTGATCCCTCTAAAGTGTGATTTGCATCACCAACCCGTCTGCCACGACCCTTTCGCCACGTCGACGAAGGCCGACGCGGCAAGGATGGCTGAAAATTGGCAAATCACAAGTAAAGGCGCCAGATAGAGCATTGCCGTGCCCGAACGGGCACGGCGAGGGGCGTCAAAGGGTGGACAGGAACGTGCTGTTATTGGCCTGCCATTCGATGATGTCGATACGGATACGTTTTTTGTCGAGCTTGCCGACACTGGTCTTGGGAATTTCAGTAACAACGGCAATCTGGCTCGGAATCGCCCACTTGCTCAAGTGGCCCAGTTCCACGAACGGCTTGAGGTGCTCCTTGAGCTCTCGGGCCCCTATCACATGGCCATCACGCACCACCAGCAACGCAAACGGACGCTCGCCCCACTGCGGATCGGCGATGCCCACCACCGCTACTTCGCGTACCGCCGGGTGGCGGCTGACCAGGTCTTCAAGGGCCAGGGAGGAGATCCACTCGCCGCCGGTCTTGATCACATCCTTGATCCGGTCGCGGATGTCGATCACGCCGAAGGCATCCAGCGTGGCCACGTCGCCGGTGTGCATCCAGCCGCCTTCCCACAGCTCGGCGCCTTTTTGCGGCTCATTGAAATACCCTTCGCTGAGCCATGGCGCGCGCAGCACCAGCTCACCTTGGGACTCACCGTCGGCCGGCAGGAAGTTGCCGTCGCCATCAATGATCGCGGCTTCCACCAAAGGCCCGGGCACGCCAGCCTTGATGCGGTAAGTCGTGCGTTCATCCTCGCTGCCAGCCATCAACTCTTCGTTGAGGTGGGCGCAGGACACCAGCGGCCCGGTCTCGGACATGCCGTACGCGGCGGTCAACTGAATGCCACGGGCCTTGGACGCTTCGTACAGCGAACGGTTAAGCGCACTGCCACCGATGACGATTTTCCAGCCACCGAAATCCACGTCCTGGGCCGCCTTGGCATTGAGCACCATTTGCAGGATGGTCGGTACGCAGTGGGAGAAGGTGACCTTTTCCTTGCGCCACAGCTCCACCAGATACTCCGGGTCGTAACGGCCGGGATAGACCTGCTTCAGGCCCAACATGGTCGCCACGTACGGCAAGCCCCACGCATGCACATGGAACATCGGCGTGATCGGCATGTACACATCGTTGGTGCCCAGCAGGCGCACGCTGTCGACGCTGCCCATGATGGTCGCCACGCCCATGGTGTGCAGTACCAACTGGCGGTGGGTGAAATACACGCCCTTGGGGTTACCGGTGGTGCCGGTGGTGTAGAAGGTGGTGGCGACGGAGTGTTCGTCGAAGTCCTGGAAGTCATACTTCGGGCTGGCGGCGGCCAGCAGTGTTTCGTACTCGCCCACCAGGTTGGGCAGTTCGGCGGTCTTGGACTCACCGTCGGTGAGCAGCAGGGTCTTGTCGACCGTGGTCAACTGCCCGGCAATCGCCTGGTACAGCCCCACGAACTCACTGTTGACCAGCACAAAGCGGTCCTCGGCGTGGTTCATGGTGTACAGGATCTGTTCCGGCGACAGGCGCACGTTGATGGTGTGGATCACCGCGCCAATCATCGGGATGGCAAACATGCATTCCAGGTAACGATGGCTGTCCCAGTCCATCACCGCCACGGTATCACCGGCCTTCACGCCCGCTTCAGTCAGCACATTGGCCAGGCGCGCAACGCGCTCGATCAGGGTGGGGTAGGTGTAGCGCAGTTTGTCGCGGTAGACGATTTCCCGGGTCTTTTCATAGCGGGTGCCGGACATCAACAGGCGTTTGATCAACAGCGGGTATTGGTACGCACCTTCGGCGGGCGGGATAACACGGGTCTGCAACATACGAATCCCTTTTATGACTGCATGGTCTTGGCTGAAAGAACTGCACTGTAGAGCGCATATGTTTCAGCCAAATCAGCCAAAGGAATGATTTGCAGACCCCAATGAATGCTAGCCTTGCGCCAGCATCCAGCCTATTTCATGCTGGTGAAGGCCAGTTTCACGCCGATGGCAATCAACACCGCGCCCATGGTCCGATCAAACCAGTGCCCCATCCGCGCAAACCCGGCACGCACGCGCTGCTGGCTGAACAGCATCGCCACCAAACAGAACCACAGCGCCGTCGCCACCGCCAGGTACACGCCGTAACCGGCTTGGATCGCCAGCGGTGTATGGGGGTTGATCACCACGGTGAACAACGACAGGAAGAACAGCGTGGCCTTGGGGTTCAAGCCGTTGGTGACAAAGCCTGCGGTAAACGCACCACGTGGGGTGCGCTCGCCCGCTTCGCGGTGCAACTCGCCTTCGGCGACTGGCTTGGCCGGCTGCGCGCGCAGGGCTTTGAAGCCGATGTACAGCAGGTAGGCGGCGGCCGCCCATTTCAGGGCGTTGAACAGCACGATGGACTGGGACACGATCAAGCCGATACCGAGCAACGAATAACCTACGTGCAGGAAAATCGCCGAGCCGACGCCCAGCGCAGTCCAGGTCCCGGCGCGACGGCCGTGGGTGACACTCTCACGCACCACCACCGCGAAATCCGGGCCGGGGCTGGCCACCGCCAACAAGTGAATCAGGGCTACGGTCAAAAATTCGGCGGCGTACATGCTCACTCCAATTAAGTAACTGATTATTTCATCTGATAGGCTCGGGAGATTACGCCTTCGAACCCTGTCGCAAAAGGTACAGTTGATGACGAACAATCGCCGCGCCGTCTTCCTTGATCACCCGTCCCTGGACCTGGGGGACCTCGACCTCAGCGAGCTGCGAGACAGCTTCAGCGAGTTGCAGTTGTTTACCGGCACCACGCCGCAGAACGTGATCGAACGCGTAAAAGGCGCCCACGTGGTCATCAGCAACAAAATCGCCCTCAACACCGAAACCCTGGCGGCCTGCCCGGACCTCAAGCTGATCCTGGTGTCGGCCACCGGCACCAATAACGTCGACCTCGACGCCGCCCGCGCCCACGGCATCACCGTGAGCAACTGCCAGGGCTACGGCACGCCATCGGTGGCGCAGCACACGATCATGCTGTTGCTCAACCTGGCGACGCGCTTGAAGGATTATCAACGGGACGTCAGCGCCGGCAAGTGGCAGGAGGCCAAGCAGTTCTGCCTGCTGGACCACCCCATTGTCGAGCTGGAAGGCAAGACCCTCGGCCTGCTCGGCCATGGTGAGTTGGGCGGCGCCGTCGCGCGACTGGCTGAAGCGTTCGGCATGCGTGTCCTGCTCGGCGCTATTCCGGGCCGCCCAGCCCGTGCCGATCGCGTGCCGCTGGATGAGTTGCTGGCGCAGGTGGACGCACTCACCCTGCACTGCCCGCTCAACGAACACACCCGCGACTTTATCGGCGCGCGCGAATTGGCGCGGCTCAAGCCTGGCGCGTTTGTGGTCAACACGGCGCGCGGTGGTTTGATCAACGAACAGGCCCTGGCGGACGCCTTGCGCAGCGGCCATCTGGGCGGCGCGGCCACCGATGTACTGAGCGTGGAACCGCCGGTGAATGGCAACCCACTGTTGGCCGGTGATATCCCTCGACTGATCGTCACCCCGCACAACGCCTGGGGCAGTCGCGAAGCGCGCCAGCGCATCGTCGGCCAACTGGCGGAAAACGCCCGGGGCTTTTTCAACGGGGCCCCGCTGCGCGTCGTCAGTTGATAAACTGCGCCCCTTTTCAAGGAGCAGACCATGGATCCGCGCAGTGAAGTACTGCTTCGTCAGGCCGAACTTTTTCAAGGCAACCTGCTGTTGGTGGGGTTGCCTGCAGACGACCTGCTGGGTCGCCTGCCCAACGCCCACGGCTGGTGCTGGCATGCCGGCGATCAGGCGGCACTCGACGCACGTTTTCCTGAGCGCAGCCAGTTTGGCGTGAACGTGCCTGACCGGGCGTTTGATACGGCGGTGATCTTCCTGCCCAAGTCCAAGGACCTCACCGACTACCTGCTTAACGCCGTGGCCTCGCGCTTGCCAGGCGCCGAGCTGTTTTTGGTCGGCGAGAAGAAAGCCGGTATCGAAAGCGCCGCCAAACAGCTGATCCCCTTCGGTAAACCGCGCAAGCTCGACAGTGCGCGGCATTGCCAGTTGTGGCAGATCACCGTGGCCAACGCCCCGCAGGCCGTCGAGCTGGTGAGCCTCGCGCAGGTCTTCGAGGTGCCGCTGGCCGAGGGCCCGCTCAAAGTGGTGAGCCTGCCAGGCGTGTTCAGCCACGGGCGCCTGGATCGTGGCACCGAACTGCTGCTGGAACATCTGGACAAACTGCCAAGCGGCCATCTGCTGGACTTTGGTTGTGGCGCGGGGGTGCTGGGGGCTGCGGTCAAACGTCGCTACCCGCACAACACGGTGACGATGCTCGACGTCGATGCCTTCGCCGCCGCCAGCAGTCGATTGACCCTGGCTGCCAATGGTCTGGAAGCCGAGGTGTTGACCGGTGATGGCATCGACGCAGCACCGATGGGTTTGAACGCGATTTTGAGCAACCCGCCGTTCCATGTCGGCGTGCACACCGATTATTTCGCCACTGAGAACCTGCTGCGAAAAGCGGCGAAACACCTGGCAAAAGGTGGCGAACTTCGCCTGGTCGCCAACAGCTTCCTGAAGTACCAGCCGCTGATCGAAGAGCACCTGGGCGTGTGCGCGATCAAGGCCGAAGGCAATGGTTTTCGCATCTACCGTGCCAAGCGCGGCTGACGGGCGTTTGAAAAAGAAGGCTTGCCGAATGGATTTTGCCTAGGCAGAATCCGCTCCGTCCTAGGGGAGTAGTCTCCCACGAGCGCCACGCTCGTCCGGCATACGTCAACATACTTGGTCAGCAGACCATGGCGTATGCG
Organism: Pseudomonas sp. NS1(2017); assembly: GCF_002269425.1. NCBI lineage: Bacteria > Pseudomonadati > Pseudomonadota > Gammaproteobacteria > Pseudomonadales > Pseudomonadaceae > Pseudomonas > Pseudomonas sp. NS1(2017). Next base: position 2,416,895 of record NZ_CP022960.1, on the reverse strand, counting down.
ACCCAGGAGTCCGCACAGACGGACCGGGGTTTGACAAGACCTATGACACGCACACCTTACCCGGGGCGGGAAGGCTGTACGTGTCATAGCCGTGTCGACCCGCCCCTGGAAACCTACCTGATGCTGGATTCATTACTCGTTCCTACCGCAATCGTTGCCTTGGCCGAAATCGGCGACAAGACACAACTGCTCGCGCTCATCCTTGCAGCCCGTTTCCGCAAGCCCTGGCCGATCATCGCCGGCATCGTCGCCGCGACCCTGGCCAACCATGCGGCCGCGGGTGCCGTTGGGGCCTGGTTCGGCAGTTTCTTCTCGGATGCGGTGTTGCACTGGATCCTCGCGGCGAGCTTCTGCGCCACGGCGTTGTGGACCCTGGTGCCGGACAAACTCGACGATGATGAAGCCAGTACCACGCGCAAATTCGGCCCGTTCCTGACCACGCTGATCGCGTTCTTCCTCGCGGAAATCGGTGACAAGACGCAGATCGCCACGGTGATGCTGGCGGCGCAATACCCGGAGTTGTGGCTGGTGATTATCGGGACGACCCTGGGCATGCTGATTGCCAACGTGCCGGTGGTCTTGGCGGGGAATTTTGCAGCGGAGAAACTGCCGTTGACGCTGATTCGTCGACTGGCGGCGTCGGCGTTCTTCATCCTGGCGATCGTGGCGGTTTACAAGGCCATGCAGAGCAGCGGCTGGATCTAACACACACCTTGTAGGAGCCCGGCTTGCCGGCGATAGCGATCTTCAGGGCGCTATCGCCGCGGTGCGACGATTCGCCAAGCCGGACTCCTACAAAGGGGCAGCGTTAACTCAGGACTTCTTGGCCTGCTGGTACAGCGGCATCACCTTCGGAATCGCCGCCTGCAACGAGGCGATTCGGCTGTCGGAGGCCGGGTGAGTACTCATGAACTCCGGCGGCGCACCTTCCGAGGCTTTAGCCATCTTGTTCCACAAGGTGATGGCAGCGTTCGGGTTGTAGCCCGCACGAGCCGACAGCTCCAGGCCGATCAGGTCCGCTTCGTTTTCATTGCTGCGGCTGTTGGGCAAGGTCATGCCGTAGTTGGCCACGGTATCGGCCAATGCCAGGCTGTCCTGGCCGAGGCCGAACAACGCACCGGCGCCCTGCTTCGCCATCTCGATCCCGTAGGCCTTGGACATGGCTTCACGGCCGTGTTCACGCAAGGCGTGGGCGATTTCATGACCCATCACGGCGGCCAGTTCGTCATCGGTGAGCTTGAGGTTATCGATCAATGCGCTGTACACGAAGATCTTGCCGCCAGGCCCGCAGTTGGCGTTTATCTCGTCGCTCTTGATCAGGTTCACTTCCCACTTCCACTGCGCGGCATCCGCACGGAAGGTCGGCGCCTGGGCGATCAAGCGGTTGGCGATGGCCTGCACGCGCTTGGCGTTGGCGCTGGTCTTGTCCAGTTGGCCCTTGCTGCTGGCCTCTCCCAGGGTCTGCTGGTAGGACTGGGCATACATCTGGTCGACTTCCTGGCTCGACAGCATGCTGAACATGTACTGCTTACGCTCAACCCCAACGGCGCCGCCGCTGGTGGTGTTGACCGACTGACACCCGGCCAGCAGCATCGCTGCAACCAGGCCGCTAACTGCCAATGACTTCTTCATGAACCTCTCCCTGAAAACACGCCCTTAAAACATGGCGCGTATCGTAGGCGCTCGTTTGTATCGACGCCAGATACACCAGACGTGTAACCGCTGATTTTCAGATACATCCCACGGCGCCAATAACGTCGACGGGCTTTCCATTTGCGACACCCCAAACATTTTTGCAGGACAACCCCTAATGCCCTGCGCGCCCGTGGCCGATACAAAAAGGCGGATTCTCTCCCCTGTGCCCGGAGCCTTCATGAAATTCAAGTCGATCCAATTTTCTGTCGCGGCACTGGCCGGGGCGATTGTCCTGAGCGTGGTCGCGGTGCTGGTGCTGTACGCCTTGTTTGCCGGAGCGCGGACCCAAGAGATGGTGCAGGATCGCACCCAGGTGCAATTCGAACAGATCATCGAGCAGCGCCTGACCGCCTTGGCGCAAACCCAGGCCACCTTGATCCAGCGCGAACTGGAAGCGCCCTTGGTGACCGCCAAGAGCCTGGCCACCGCCAACGCCCTGCTCGGCATGAAAGACGCCAAGGGCCAGCCGGCGCTGCAAGTCGGCCGCGAGCAACTGATCAACCTGCTGCATGAAACCGTGGTGCGCAACCCGAAGATCCTCGGCGCCTACATCGGCTGGGAGCCCAATGCGATCGATCACAACGACGCAGCCTACGTGAACAGCCCCATTATCGGCATGGCCGCCGACGGCCGCTTCCTGCCGTGGTGGTATCGCAACGCCGATGGCAGCCTGGGCCTGGACAAGCTCGCCGACGTCAACGACCAGAACATCCTCTCCACCGGCGTGCGCGCCAGTGAGTACTACCTGTGCTCCAAGGAAAACAAAAAGGCCTGCGCCATCGACCCGGCGCCTTACAAAGTGGGCAACGCGATGGTGATGCTGGCTTCGTTCATCGAGCCGATCATGATCGACGGCACCTTCCAGGGCATCGTTGGTGCCGACCTGTCGGTGAACTTCATCCAGGACATGCTCACCAGCGCAGATCAAAAACTCTACAACGGTGCTGGTGAACTGGCGCTGATCTCCAGCAACGGTCGCCTGGTGGCCTACACCAAGGACGCCAGCAAGCTCGGCGAAAAGGCCAGCGACCTGCTCGACAGCAATGAACTGGCCAACCTCGGCCAGTTGAAAGTCGGCGAAGTGCGCTACGACATCGACAAGGAACACGGGCACATCGAGCTGTTCCTGCCGTTCAACATCGGCCAGGCCGACGCGCGCTGGACCTTGATGCTGCAACTGCCCCTCAGCGCCGTGATGGCCGATTCGCAGAAGCTGCAAAGCGACCTGGAAGCCCAGCGCAAGACTGACATCTTCGGCATGACCATCGCCGGTTTGTTGATCGCCGGTATCGGCTTGCTGGTGATCTGGCTGGTCGGCCACGGCATTGCCCGCCCACTCAAACAAATGGTCGCGATGCTCAATGACATCGCCCAGGGCGAAGGTGACCTGACGCGGCGCCTGACCAGCGACCGCGCCGATGAACTGGGCGCGATCGCCAGCGGCTTCAATACCTTCCTGATCAAGCTGCAAGGCATGATTACCCAGGTGGTGAGTTCGGTGCAGAAGGTCAGCGATTCGTCAGAGCACACTGCCGACATTGCGATCCGCACCAACCAGGGCGTGCACAAACAGATGGTGGAAATCGACCAGGTCGCCACCGCTGTGCATGAGATGACCGCGACTGCGCAAGATGTTGCGCGCAACGCCACCCAGGCCGCCCAAGCCGCCAGCCATGCCGACCAGGCCGCAAGCCAAGGCATGCGCATCGTGCGCGACACCTCGACCTCCATCGGCGCACTGGCGGCAGAAATCGGCAAGGCGGTGGGCGTGGTGCAAACACTGGCCAAGGACAGCGAGAACATCAACGCCATCCTCACGGCGATTCGCGGGATTGCCGAACAGACCAATCTGCTCGCGCTCAATGCCGCCATCGAAGCGGCGCGGGCCGGGGAGCAAGGCCGTGGTTTTGCGGTGGTCGCCGACGAAGTGCGCAACCTGGCGCAAAAGACCCAGAAGGCTACCGAAGAAATCCAGACCATGATCCAGCAGTTGCAACAAGGCACGCGGGACGTGGTGCGGGTGATGGAGGACAGCCAGAACCGCACCGATGAAAGCGTGCAACACGCGGCCAAGGCGGCTGAAGCGCTGGAGACAATTACTCAGGCAGTGTCGGTGATCAACGACATGAACACCCAGATCGCCAGTGCCGCCGAGGAACAGAGCGCGGTGGCCGAGGACATCAACCGTAATGTGATCAATATCGGCCAGGTGGCCAATGAAGTAGCAGGCGGCGCGGATGAATCCAGCGCGGCCAGTGCGGACTTGACCAAGCTGGCGGAGCAGCAGCGCCGACTGATCAATCAGTTCAAGGTCTAAGCCGGGGTCAGACACTCCGGCCCATTGAGCTTGGGATCGTTGACCATGTTGGCCAGGACCCGCTCGCGCAACGCGACGGGTTCACTGGCCAGCAGGCCTTGCAACACATGCAACGGCGTCTCGGGATCGAGCCAGGCTGCCTGCCCGGCCTCATCCAGAATCAGCGGGCGACGCTGGGCCTGCGCCGCCTGGGTCACCACCGCCGTACTCAGCCACACCTGCTCCTGCACTGGATACGCTTCCCAGATCGCGGCGAAAAACAACGTGGAGCCCTCCCCCGGTGTCAACCAGTACGGGCGTTTGCGCTGGGTGCCGCGCCATTCGTAGAACCCATTGGCGGGCAGCAGGCAACGACGCTGACGGAATGCTTCGCGGAACATCGGTTGTTCGGCCAGGGTTTCGGCGCGGGCATGGGCAGGCGTGCGGGAAAGATCGGTCAACCACGGCGGCGTCAGACCCCAGCGAGCGCGGGCCAGCGTGCGCTCGCCGTCGGTGGCGCGCTGGATCAGCACCGAATCATTCGGGGAAATATTCCACTGGGCCTGCTGATCGGCCGGGAAGCCCGGCAAGGCAGCAAAGGCAGGGTTCCAGCGAAACAGGGCATAACGTCCACACATGGGGCAACACGACTCTTGGGTAAACCGACCGACAGCCTAACAGACCAGCACGTCGGGGAAGCTGTCAGGTTCATCACCGGGCAGCGGTTGTGCGCCGATATAGGCAGTGATCAGCTCGCGGGCGTGCATGGCCCGGTCATTCTCCACCTCCAGGCCCAACAGACCAAAGATCGGCAGCTCGCCAGTGCCGCCGAGCAAATGCCGGCCCACCAGGTGCGCCTCGATGCCCTCGCTGGCGAGCATCTGTTGCAGCAGCTCGCCTTCCATCAGGTTTTCCGGTTCGTAGATTCGCAGCATCAGCGTACCCGTTATTCGTTTTCGCTTCGGGTTTCGAGCATCCACTCTTCCCCATGCACCTGCAGATCGAAAATGATCGGCCGGCAACACACTTGGCAGTCTTCTATATAGGTCTGGTCACCGCCAGACAAATCCACCGTCGTTTCGACCACTTCACCACAATAAGGACAATCGTACGTCGCGTTTTCCAGCATCGCAGCCTCCAAGGTGACTTGTGCGTATAATCGCCGGTCTATTGACAGGGCTATTTTCGGTTGGGGCCATTCCTCAGTCCGCCCCCTGGTATTTCCTTTACTTACCCTAGCCGTTTCTAACAAGAGAGCATGATGGGCGAATTCGATACCATCCGACCTTACAACGACAGCGAAGTCCCGGCAGTGCTGGCACGTCTGTTCAGTGACAAGGCCTTTCTGGACATCCTGACTCACTTCCGCTTCCCGCGCTTTGCCGGCGCCCTGGGCTGGCTGCTCAAGCCGATGATCGCCCGCAAATTGCGCCGTGAGTTCGCCGGCGTCACCACCGTGGCCACGCTCCAGGACAAAGTCGAGTACTACGTCGACCACACCATCGACCGGGCGACCGACGGCGTGACCTACACCGGCGTCGAGCAACTCAAGTCCGGCACGGCTTACCTGTTCCTGGCCAACCACCGCGATATCGTGATGGACCCGGCCTTCGTCAACTACGCCGTGTACCACGCCGGCCTGCCGACGCCACGTATCGCCATCGGCGACAACCTGCTGCAAAAGCCGTTTGTCAGCGACCTGATGCGCCTGAACAAGAGTTTCATCGTGCACCGCTCGATCACCGGGCGCAAAGAGAAGATGGCGGCGTATCAGTTGCTGTCGGCGTACATCAACCATTCGATCCGCAACGACGTTGCATCGATCTGGATCGCCCAGGCTGAAGGCCGCGCCAAGGATGGGGATGATCGCACCGAGTCGGCGATCCTCAAGATGTTCCACGTCAGCCGCAAGGATGAGCCGTTTGCCGAGGTAATCCAGTCGCTGAACCTGACGCCGGTGTCCATCAGCTACGAATACGACCCGTGCGATTCAGCCAAGGCCCGCGAACTGTACATCCGCGCTACTACCGGTACCTACAGCAAGGCGCCGGGCGAGGATGACGTGAGCATTGCCCTGGGCATCACCGGCTACAAAGGTCGGGTGCACGTGAACTTTGCGCCGCCGATCACCGAGCGCTTCGAAGACACCAAGCTGCTGGCCGCAGAGATGGACCGGCAGATTCTCGGTGGTTATCGACTGTTCCCGGTGCATTACCTAGCCTACGCCCAGTGGAGCGATGCCGACCCGCAATTGCAGGTGCCGACCGCCGCCGAAGTGTTCCCGGCGGACGAACTGGCCAAGGCGAAGGCGGAGTGGGAGCGACGCTTGAACGAGTGCCCGGCCGAGCACCGCCCCTTCCTGGTGGTGCAATATGCAACGCCGGTGCGTAATCAGTATCGAGTTAAAGCCGGAATACCTTTGTAAACACTGATCATTTGTGTTGTGGCGTTTTAGAGGCGGGTGCTGAGCCAGGAGATGGCCAGCGCCAGCCCAAGGCAGGCAAATCCGATGCGGTAAGCCAGACGATGCGCCCGTTCGGTGCGCACATCCAGAAACAACATCGGTTGGTCGATCGCGCGGTCTTCGCCCTGCGCGGTCAGGTCGGCCATTGCGCGCTGCTCGCGCAGGCGGGTAATGAACAGCAACGCAGCGCCCGGGCAAGCCACCGCTAACGCAACAACATTGGTCAATAATGCGGGCAGCGCCATCGCAAACCTCGGTAGAACAGTATTTTGGTATCGGTTCAGATACAAACCTGAACGATAGTGGCCTCCGGCGCCGTAAATGCTCCCTCCCCCATTGACGGTTAATGTATCCAGTAATTTACGCCGTCACCTGAACGTCACCTTAACAAGCCACTCTGTTGCCCTTCGACGCTTAGGAGCTTGTCATGCTGCACGCGCAAAACCAGGATCGGCTGTACCTGATCACCCAAAGTGATGAGCAAGAAGCACTGGTCGGCGGCCTGGCCTTCAACGTCCAGGACCGCCACTGGCTGGTGTATTGCGCCCTCGGCGGGCACCAGCACGCGGACCTGCCGGAGACCGATCTGCTGACAGGGGTGAGCCTGCTGGATTTCTGTATCGACACCGCCGCGTGAAACTGGAGGCGAAAAAAAGCCGGGCTCATCACTGGGCCCGGCTTTTTGTTGAATCGGTTATTGCGAGCTGAGCAAGGAACCGATGCTTGGGTCCTTGAACAGGCGGGTCAACGCATCACTGAGGACGTCGCTGACCAGCTTGGTGTTGGTTTCCTGGTTCGGCGACATGCCGAAGCGCTGGTTCAGGGACGCACCGTAGCGACCGCTGTAGCGACGGGTGCCGGCGCTGACGTCGGACTTGAAGGTCGCGCCGATGGACGCTTCGGTCACGTACAGGCCGTCTTTAGGCGACTGGTACTTCAGCTCGGCCAGGGTGATGGTCAATTGCGGCGCACCCGGCGCATTGGGGCTTGGGGTGAAACCCAGCAGACGCACGGCGGCTTCAGCCTGGGCCTGCAGCTTGGGCAGTACGTCCTGGGCATTCACAGAAACCAAAGCGGTCTCAGGGTACAGGCCACCGCGCGAGCCGAGGGTTGGCGATGGACGGCCATCCACCACACGCACCGACACCGGCTGGCCGTGCCCGACAGGCGCCAGCTGCGAGGTGACTTTCGGCTCTGGACTGAGTTGTTGCGGGCTGTTGGCGCAGCCAACCAGGGTCAAACTGGTCACAGTGATCAAACCGAACAACAGGCGTTGCAACATACTCATTTCTCCAAGACTAGGCGCAAACAGGCCAGCAGTATAACGGTGCACGCACGCCACTCACCAGCCATCCTGAACGGGAGCTGAAGCCGCGTTGAAATTACAACTTCGCATAAATTCGTCATTCCAATGTCATGACACACTGGCAACCTTCAAGCATGTAACACCATAGGTACAAAGCCATGCGCCTTCTCAAATCGCTGTTCATGCCAAACGCCCGTCATCGCCACTATGCCTTGCTTGACGCACGCGGCCATTGCCTGGCGTTCAAACAGTGCAGCCTGCCTCCGGTCGGCGAGGGCTGGGTGGAAGTAGCGGAGACCCATCTGGGTTGGATGCACCGTCCGCTGCCGGCCAGCGCCCGGGTGAACTCGATGTCGACACATGGGCACCCACGCCACGCGCTGGCTTCCTGACCAGATCCTTAATAAAAGTCATAAAACACGCCCATTTCCCTGGCGTTCTTCGCTACAATCTCCCCCCGATTATAAGGACGTCTCCTGATCGGGCCTCGCAGCATCGTTAATGCCTCGGCACTAACCCCACAATCGCCCACAGAGAGCCGCCCACACAGATCGAGTGAAGCTGGTGTGCTTGCTGTTTTCCTTGCAAACCATCCGCCTTTACCGAATCTGCCAGAGCTGCCATTGCGCTCGGCCACTTGAGTTGTTTGCCCGTTTTGCCGCGTGTCGGCTAGGGGCCAGGTGCCAGGCTGGGGCAGCCCTTTTTTGAGGTTCACGTCTTCAAAAGAGCGTGAAAAAACGGGTTTTCACAACTTCACAAGAGTGTGGCGAGCAAATGAATAGTTTGGCGTTTGTACAAGCACCATCAGCGTCTGGAACAGCCCAACCACACAGGACCGAGCACGCCTTAAAAACCGGAGCTTGAGCCTGTCCGCTACGGATTGGTTGCACGAATCGCACGCTTTGACCATAAGTCGAATTGCCACAGGCGCCCATGAATGCGTTCATAGGCAGATTAGCCCGGCAGGAAGCGTGCGCTGAACATGCAAAGAATTGCGAATCGGACATGGCGATCCTGGCCATGGGTAACCTGGGGCAACACGTGAACCGCCCCGTCACTCCTGGCAGCCATGCCGTCAATTTGGTGCTGCAGATTTTGGAGACGCGTTAAATGGCGCATAACGAAGCAGTCGACGTAGTACTGGTAGGGGCCGGCATCATGAGTGCCACCCTGGCCGTACTGCTCAAAGAGCTCGACCCCGGCCTCAAGCTGGAAGTCGTTGAGCTGATGGATTCGGGTGCCGCGGAAAGTTCCAACCCGTGGAACAACGCCGGGACCGGCCACGCCGGGCTGTGTGAGCTGAACTACACACCCCAGGCCGCCGATGGCTCCATCGACATCAAGAAAGCCGTGCACATCAACACTCAGTTCGAGGTGTCGAAGCAGTTCTGGGCGTACCTGACCAAAAAGGGCACCTTTGGCTCGTCCAAGTCCTTTATCAGCCCGGTGCCGCACCTGAGCTTCGTGCAGGGCGACAAAGGCGTGGACTTCCTCAAGAAACGCTTTGAAACCCTCAGCCAGCACCACGCGTTTTCGGACATGCACTACACCGAAGACCGTAGCGAAATGGCCGAGTGGATGCCGCTGATGATGCCGGGCCGCCCGCTCGACGAAAAAATCGCGGCCACCCGTGTCATGAACGGCACTGACGTCAACTTCGGCGCACTGACCAACCAACTGCTCAGCCACCTGACCAGCTCGCCCGACGCCCAGGTCAAGTACTGCAAGCGCGTGACCGGCCTTAAGCGCAACGGCGCGGGCTGGACCGTGAGCATCAAGGACGTCAACAGCGGCAACAGCCGTGAAGTGGACGCCAAGTTCGTGTTCCTCGGCGCCGGTGGCGCGGCCCTGCCGCTGCTGCAAGCTTCGGGCATCGAGGAGAGCAAAGGCTTTGGCGGCTTCCCGGTCAGCGGCCAATGGCTGCGTTGCGACAACCCGGAAGTGGTCAAGCATCACCAGGCCAAGGTCTATAGCCAGGCTGCCGTAGGTTCGCCACCGATGTCCGTGCCACACCTGGACACCCGTGTGGTGGATGGCAAGAAATCCCTGCTGTTCGGGCCATACGCCGGCTTTACAACCAAGTTCCTCAAGCACGGCTCGTTCCTCGACCTGCCGATGTCGATTCGCGCCGGCAACATCGGCCCGATGCTCGCCGTGGCCCGCGACAACATGGACCTGACCAAGTATCTGGTCAGCGAAGTACGCCAGTCCATGGAGCAGCGCCTGGAATCCCTGCGTCGCTTCTACCCGGAGGCGAAAGCCGAAGACTGGCGCCTGGAAGTGGCCGGCCAACGGGTGCAGATCATCAAGAAAGACCCGAAAAAAGGCGGCGTGCTGCAATTTGGCACCGAGCTGGTCGCGGCCAAAGACGGCTCGCTGGCCGCGCTGCTGGGTGCATCCCCGGGTGCTTCGGTGACCGTTTCGATCATGCTGGAATTGATCGAGAAGTGCTTCCCGAGCAAAGCCGCGGGTGAATGGGCCGCCAAGTTGCAGGAAATTTTCCCGGCACGGGAAAAAGTCTTGGAAACGGATGCGGAGCTGTATCGCAAGATCAACGCGCAGAACAACATCAGCCTGGAGCTGGTTGAACCCGTAGGAGCGAGCTCGCTCGCGAAAAACGTCAACGATAACGCAGCGCATATGGATTAACGCAGCGCTCTCTGGTTTTTCGCGAGCAAGCTCGCTCCTACAGTAGAAAGCAAAAACGCCCCGCTCTCGCAATGAGAACGGGGCGTTTTTTTATGTCTCGGATAATCAGCCGCGAGTGCTTTCGATCAGTTCGATGTACTCGTCCGCGTTGCGCTGGTCCTTGATCAGGTCGACGAAGGTCTGGCCATGCTCATCCTTGCCGTCGAGGTCCAGACCCGCTTCCTTGAAAAAGCCCAGGAACCGCTCGAAATCGTCGATACGCAGGCCACGGTAGGCCTTGATCAGTTTGTGCAGGGACGGGGAAGTCGCGTCGACCGGCTCGAAGTCCAGGAACAACTTGATCTGATCGTCGCCGATCTCGTCACCAATCACCTGTTTCTTATCTTTACGCATTACCGACTCCAGCCTGCAGACATTTACACGGGGTTTGAAGTCTACCTGCGGGGCGCGGGCTTGTGTAGGCGGGGCTACCTGGCCTTTGCAGCCCCTGTGTGCAGATCCGCCCAGATATGCCCATTGGCATAACTCAGGAACTGCACATACACGGCGTCATTGCGCAGCAGGTCGACAATCACGCGGTATTGAGCCAGCGGGTAGGACAAGGTCAGGGTTTTACTCTTGTCATCGTAGGCCGGCTTTTTCAGGCTTTTGCTTTCGGCGTCGAAATTGAGCACCACTTGGGCGATCGTCGCGCCTTTGTTCAGGGGCTTGCCCTTGAGGCGGATCATCAGCGGCGAGGTCACCGGGATCGGCTGTTGGCTGGACTGGCGCTGGTTGCCCACCACCACCGCGTACTCGGTGACTTGCAGCAATTGCTGCTGGTCCGGCGCTTCGGCGCGCAGGGTCAGGTCATCCGAGGGCAGGAACTGGCTGTGCATCGGTGCAGGCGCAGCGGCCAGCGGCAGGCTGAGGGTCAGCGCCAGGGCGGCGCAGGTGCGTATCAACAGGCTCATGGGCCGCTCCGGTAAGATGGGCCCAGCACTGTAGCTCAATCGAACTGGGCAAGCATCCAGCGTTGATACTCGGCCACCCCGGCATCGCCTTCGCGGGGCGCCCAGTCGGCCTGTTCACCCTCGCCCACCGGACGATAGGGCCCAGCCTTGCACTCGAACATCACGGTGTCGGGCTCCAGCACCACCAAACCGTGGAATACGCCGGGTGGAAGATCGACGCCGGCGCATTCACCACCGGCCTGCATCACACGCTTGGCGAGCACTTCGCCCGTTTCGCTGAACACCAGCAAACCCAGGCTGCCCTGCAGCACAAGCAAGGTTTCCGCCTTGTCCGCACTCAGGTGACGATGGGGCGGCACATAAGTGCTGGGTTGCAACCCTACGGCCAGACGGTGGCAAGGTTCTTCCATCTGATGGAAGTTGTGATGGTGCCGGCCACGAGGGCTGGCGCCCGCTTTCTCGGCCAGTTCGGCAAACAGCGTCTGATCAAGAAAGCGGGCCATGGCTTACATCCCTTTGACGGCGTAGATGCCATTGGCGTTGCGCCAGTAGCCTTTGTAGTCCATGCCGTAACCGAAGATGTAGCGGTCGATGCACGGCAGGCCGACATAATCGGCCTTGAGGTCTGGGCGGGCCTTGCGGTCGTGGTCTTTATCGATCAGCACGGCGGTGTGCACGTTGCGCGCGCCGGCGTGTTTGCAGAAGTCGATGATCGCGCCCAGGGTGTGGCCTTCATCGAGGATGTCGTCGATGATCAGCACGTCGCGGTCGATGAACGAAACTTCCGGCTTGGCTTTCCAGAACAGGTCGCCGCCACTGGTTTCGTTGCGATAGCGGGTGGCGTGCAGGTAAGACGCTTCCAGCGGGAATTGCAGGTGGGTCAGCAATTTTCCGGCGAAGATCAGGCCACCGTTCATCACGCAGAAGACCACCGGGTTGGTGTCGGCCATTTCGCGGGTGATGTGCGCGCCGACCTTGGCGATCGCCGCTTCGACTTGCGCTTCAGTGTACAGGCAGTCAGCCTCGCGCATGATTTGACGGATATGCTCGAGATCAGCGGACATGGCGCTCTCCAAGGGGGTGCTGTGGCAAGAAAAGCGGGCGAAGGTACGCTTCTCGTGCGCTCCGAGCAAGCGTTAATGGACTAACGTACTAGATGTCTATAGGACAACACCCTCGGATAGATTAATCTAGGCCGGTTTTTTTGCCCGCCGCCGGAGCCTTTCCCATGCCCACTCGCGAGATCCGCCACCCGCTGATCCGACACAAGCTCGGCCTTATGCGCCGCGCCGACATTAGCACGAAGAACTTCCGTGAGCTTGCTCAGGAAGTCGGAGCGTTGCTCACTTACGAAGCCACCAAGGATTTGCCCCTGGAAACCTACGAGATCCCCGGTTGGGCCGGTCCCGTCCAAGTGGAGAAAATCGCTGGCAAGAAAATCACCGTGGTCCCGATCCTGCGCGCCGGTATCGGCATGCTCGAAGGCGTCCTCAGCCTGATCCCTGGCGCCAAGGTCAGCGCCGTGGGCGTAGCCCGCAATGAAGAGACGCTGGAGGCCCACACCTACCTGGAAAAACTCGTTCCGGAAATCAACGAGCGCTTGGCGATGATCATCGACCCGATGCTGGCCACCGGCAGTTCCATGGTTGCCACCATCGACCTGCTGAAAAAAGCCGGTTGCCGGGACATCCGCGCCATGGTTCTCGTCGCTGCGCCCGAAGGCATTGCGGCCGTCGAGAAGGCCCACCCGGACGTGCAGATCTACACCGCCTCCATCGACGAGCGCCTGAACGAACACGGCTACATCATCCCAGGCCTGGGCGATGCCGGTGACAAGATCTTCGGCACCAAGCAGAAGGACGCGTGAGCATGCAGGATGAATTCAACGACCCGCTTTGGCGCCAGATCCTGTCTGGCGCACAAATGCTCTTCGTAGCATTTGGCGCGTTGGTGTTGATGCCGCTGATCACAGGTCTTGATCCAAACGTTGCATTGTTCACCGCCGGCCTGGGCACGTTGCTGTTCCAGGTCGTAACGGGCCGCCAGGTGCCAGTCTTCCTGGCGTCGAGCTTTGCCTTCATCACCCCGATCATTCTCGCCAAGCAGCAATTCGGCCTCGCGGCGACCATGGGCGGGGTGATGGCGGCCGGTTTCGTCTACACCTTCCTGGGCGCTGCCGTGAAGATCAAGGGCACCGGTTTCATCGACCGACTGCTGCCTCCCGTGGTCATTGGCCCGGTGATCATCTCCATCGGCCTCGCCATGGCACCGATTGCCGCGAACATGGCGATGGGCAAAGGCGGTGACGGTGCCGAACTGATCCCCTACAAGACAGCGATGCTGATCTCGATGCCGGCGCTGCTGACCACGTTGATCGTGGCGGTGTTCGGCCAGGGTATTTTCCGCCTGGTGCCAATCATCTCTGGCGTGCTGGTGGGTTTTGCCATGTCGTTCTACTTTGGCGTGGTCGACACGGCGAAGATCGCCGCCGCGCCGTGGTTCGCCCTGCCCCACTTCACCGCGCCGGAATTCAACTGGCAGGCGATCCTGTTCATCGTTCCCGTGGCCCTGGCCCCGGCGATCGAACATATCGGTGGTGTGATTGCGGTGGGCAGCGTGACCGGTCGCGACTACCTGAAGAAGCCTGGCCTGCACCGCACCCTGCTGGGCGACGGCATTGCCACTACGGCAGCCGGTATGTTTGGTGGCCCGCCTAACACGACCTACGCGGAAGTGACCGGTGCGGTGATGCTGACCAAGAACTACAACCCGAAGATCATGACCTGGGCGGCAGTGTTTGCCATCAGCCTGGCGTTCATCGGCAAGTTCGGCGCACTGCTGCAGAGCATCCCCGTGCCGGTGATGGGCGGGATTCTGTGCCTGCTGTTCGGCTCAATCGCGGCGGTGGGCATGAACACGCTGATCCGCCACAAGATTGACCTGGGCGAGGCGCGCAACCTGGTGATCGTGTCAGTGACGTTGGTGTTCGGGATTGGCGGTGTGCTGGTCGGCACCGGCACCGGCCCGGACGACTTCGGCCTCAAGGGCATCGCCCTGTGTGCGGTGGTAGCGATTGGCTTGAACCTGCTGCTGCCGGGCAATGATGGTTGGAAGAACAAGAAGCCGGATGAGCCGTTGATCTGACGGTTGAGCCAATAAAAATGGGAGCCCACAGGCTCCCATTTTTGTTTCAAGCGTCGGTGTTACAGCTCACCAAGGCCATCGATCAGCGCCTGGTTCTGCTCCGGCGTGCCGATGCTGATCCGCAGGAATTGCGCAATCCGCGCCTGTTTGAAGTGCCGCACGATCACACCTTGCTCACGCAACTTGGCCGCCAGGCCGGCAGCGTCGTGCTTGGGGTGACGAGCAAAGATAAAGTTCGCTGCCGACGGCAACACTTCAAAGCCCTTCGCCTCCAACTGCCCGACCACCTTGTTGCGGCTGTCGATCACCAACTGACACGTCTTGTCGAAGTACTCACGGTCCTCGAACGCCGCCGCCGCGCCGACAATCGCCAGGCGATCCAGCGGATAGGAGTTGAAGCTGTTCTTGACCCGCTCCAGCGCCTCGATCAGGTCCGGATGGCCCACGGCCAGGCCCACCCGCAAACCGGCCAGTGAGCGCGATTTGGACAGGGTCTGGGTCACCAGCAGGTTCGGGTAACGGTCCACCAGGCTAATGGCGGTTTCGCCACCGAAGTCGATATAGGCTTCATCGACCACCACCACCGAATCCGGGCTAGCCTTGAGGATCTGCTCCACCGCGTCCAGCACCAGCACTGTGCCGGTCGGCGCGTTCGGGTTGGGGAAGATGATCCCACCGTTGGGCTTGGCGTAATCCGCCACACGAATCTGGAACTGTTCGTCCAGCGGCACCGGGTCGGATTGGATGCCATACAGGCCGCAGTACACCGGGTAGAAGCTATAGCTGATGTCCGGGAACAGCAGCGGCAGGTCGTGCTGGAACAGGCCGTGGAAAATGTGCGCGAGGACTTCATCGGAACCATTGCCGAGGAACACCTTGCCGGCATCAATCCCGTAATACTTGGCGACCGCCTGCTTGAGCAGGTCGCTGTTGGGGTCCGGGTACAGGCGCAGGTTGTCGTTCAACTCGGCCTGCATCGCGGCCAACGCCTTGGGCGATGGGCCGTAGGGGTTTTCATTGGTGTTGAGCTTGACCAGTTTGGTCAGCTTGGGTTGCTCGCCGGGCACGTAAGGCACGAGGTCCTTGACGAAAGGGCTCCAGAATTTGCTCATGTCTCAGTTCCCCTTCTCTTCAAGGATGCGGTATTCAGCGCTACGGGCGTGAGCGCTCAGGGACTCACCACGGGCCAGCACCGAGGCGGTCTTGCCCAGTTCGGAAGCACCCTGTGGCGAACAGAAGATGATCGACGAACGCTTCTGGAAGTCATACACCCCCAGCGGCGAGGAGAAACGCGCGGTGCCGGACGTCGGCAGCACGTGATTCGGGCCCGCGCAGTAGTCGCCCAAGGCTTCGCTGGTGTGGCGGCCCATGAAGATCGCGCCGGCGTGACGAATCGACGGCAGCCAGGCTTGCGGATCGGCGACGGACAGCTCCAGGTGCTCCGGCGCGATGCGGTTGGCCACTTCAATGGCCTGCTCCATGTCGCGCACCAGGATCAACGCGCCACGGCCATTGATTGATTTCTCGATGATCTCGGCGCGGTCCATGGTCGGCAGCAGCTTGTTGATGCTGGTGGCGACCTGGTCGAGGAACGCGGCGTCCGGGCTGACCAGGATCGCCTGGGCGTCTTCGTCGTGCTCGGCCTGGGAAAACAGGTCCATGGCGATCCAGTCCGGATCAGTCTGACCGTCGCACACCACGAGGATTTCCGACGGGCCGGCGATCATGTCGATACCGACCTGGCCGAACACGTGGCGCTTGGCGGTGGCGACGTAGATATTCCCAGGGCCGACCACCTTGTCGACTTTCGGCACGCTCTCGGTGCCATAAGCCAAGGCCGCGACGGCTTGAGCGCCGCCGATGGTGAACACGCGGTCGACACCGGCGATGCAGGCGGCGGCCAGCACCAGTTCGTTGATTTCACCGCGCGGGGTCGGCACCACCATGACCACTTCGGTTACGCCCGCCACTTTGGCAGGGATCGCGTTCATCAACACCGACGACGGATACGACGCCTTGCCGCCCGGCACGTACAGACCAGCGCGGTCCAGCGGTGTGACCTTCTGGCCGAGCACGGTGCCGTCGGCCTCGGTGTAGCTCCAGGAGTCCTGTTTCTGTTTTTCGTGGTAGCTGCGCACGCGCGACGCCGCGATTTCCAGTGCTTCGCGCTGAGGTGCAGTAATGCGCGTCAGCGCCAGCTCCAAGCGTTCACGGGGCAGGATCAGGTCGGACATCGACGCGACGTCCAGGCCATCGAACTGGCGGGTGAAGTCCACCAGCGCCGCATCACCGCGCTCGCGCACGGCCTTGATGATGTCGAGCACTCGCCCGTTGACCGACTCGTCGGACACGCTTTCCCAGCTCAGCAGATGATCCAGATGATGGGCGAAATCCGGGTCGGCAGCGTTGAGTCGGGCAATTGCAGTGGACGTGGTCATAGCGAGGGCCTCAATAGAATTGGCAAAAACTCAGGCGCCCTAAACTAGCAGTCGTTTCCGCTTGGGCACCTGAGAATTCTGGCTATGAGGCGGATAGACGGGCGCAGCCTTCCGGCTACGCGGGTAAGTCAACCGCGGTGTCGCGACTCCACTGCCTTGCGCAGGGTGTCGATCAACGCCTGGATACGGGCGTGCTGCATCTTCATCGAAGCTTTGTTGACGATCAGGCGGGAGCTGATGTCGGCAATGAATTCTTGCGGCTCAAGACCGTTGGCACGCAGGGTGTTGCCGGTGTCGACCACGTCGATGATCTTGTCGGCCAGGCCGATCAGCGGCGCCAGCTCCATCGAACCGTAGAGCTTGATGATGTCGACCTGACGACCTTGTTCGGCGTAGTAACGCTTGGCAACGTTGACGAACTTGGTCGCCACGCGCAGGCGGCCTTTAGGCTCGACATCGCCAACACGGCCGGCGGTCATCAGCTTGCACAGGGCAATACGCAGGTCCAACGGCTCGTACAGGCCCTGGCCGCCGTATTCCATCAGCACGTCCTTACCGGCGACACCGAGGTCGGCCGCACCATGCTCAACGTAGGTCGGCACGTCGGTAGCCCGCACGATCAACAGGCGAACGTCGTCCTGGGTCGTGGGGATGATCAGCTTGCGGCTCTTGTCCGGATTCTCGGTCGGCACGATGCCCGCTTCAGCCAGAAGCGGCAAAGTGTCGTCAAGGATGCGGCCCTTGGACAGTGCGATGGTTAACATGGGAAACGTCAGTCCTTCATCAGGCTATTGCTGCCCGGTCGCAAGCGGCGCCGGACACAGATCGAGGCCATAACAGCCTCGACTTGAAACAAATCTGTATTTGTAGGAGCGAGCTTGCTCGCGAAGAACTCATGGACACCGCGTTGATTCTAGATAAACACGTTATCGTTGAAGTTTTTCGCGAGCAAGCTCGCTCCTACAGCGCAGCAGGGACTAGCCCGGTACGCGGCGGATTTTTGCGCCGAGCATCTGCAGTTTTTCTTCGATGCACTCGTAGCCACGGTCTATGTGGTAGATGCGGTCGATCAATGTGTCGCCTTCGGCGATCAGTGCCGAGATCACCAGGCTGGCCGAAGCCCGCAGGTCGGTGGCCATCACTGGCGCGCCCTTGAGTTTCTCGGTGCCGGTAACGATGGCGGTGTTGCCTTCAACCTGAATCTTCGCGCCCATGCGGTGCAGCTCGTACACGTGCATGAAACGGTTTTCGAAGATGGTCTCGATCACGGCGCCGGTGCCTTCGGCAATGGCGTTCAAGGAGATGAACTGCGCCTGCATGTCGGTCGGGAAAGCCGGGTACGGAGCGGTACGCACGTTGACGGCTTTAGGACGCTTGCCGTGCATGTTCAGCTCGATCCAGTCTTCACCGGTGGTGATTTCGGCACCGGCTTCGCGCAGTTTTTCCAGGACCGCTTCCAGGATGGTCGGATCGGTGTCCTTGACCTTGACGCGGCCACCGGTCACGGCGGCGGCAACCAGGTAGGTGCCGGTCTCGATACGGTCTGGCATGACCTTGTAGGTAGCGGTGTGCAGGCGCTCTACACCATCGATGGTGATGGTGTCGGTGCCGGCGCCGGAAACCTTGGCGCCCATGGCGTTCAGGAAGTTGGCCAGGTCGACCACTTCCGGCTCGCGCGCGGCGTTCTGCAGCACGCTGCGGCCTTTGGCCAGGGCAGCGGCCATCATGATGTTCTCGGTACCGGTCACGCTGACGGTATCAAAGAAGAAGTTCGCGCCACGCAGGCCGCCTTCCGGCGCCTTGGCCTTGATGTAGCCGCCTTCGACGTCGATGACTGCGCCCATGGCTTCGAGGCCACGGATGTGCAGGTCCACCGGACGCGAGCCGATGGCGCAGCCGCCAGGCAGGGCGACTTCGGCTTCACCGAAACGGGCAACCATCGGGCCCAGCACCAGGATCGACGCACGCATGGTTTTCACCAGTTCGTACGGGGCGACCAGGGTCTTGATGGTGCGCGGGTCGATTTCAACGGCCAGCTTCTCGTCGATCACCGGCTCGATGCCCATGCGACCGAAGAGCTCGATCATGGTGGTGATGTCGTGCAGGTGCGGCAGGTTGGCCACGGTGACCGGGCCATCGCACAGCAGGGTCGCTGCCAGGATCGGCAAGGCGGAGTTTTTTGCACCGGAGATGCGAATCTCGCCATCAAGGCGGGCACCGCCGGTAATAATCAATTTATCCATAAGAATCTCGACGCCTTGGGGGCTCAGGTGCGCTCGGCCCAGGCCGCGCGGCTGAAAAATTTCATAGTGACCGCATGGATGCTGCCATCGGTGATCCACGGGTTCAAATGGGCATAGATCTGCTGTTGACGCTTGACCGGGCTGAGTGCCGCCAGTTCATCGCTAATCACGTTCAGCTGGAAGTTGCAGCCTTCGCCTTCAACTTCAACGGTCGTTTCCGGCAGCTTTCCTTCAAGAAAGCTCTTAACTTCTAGGGCCTGCATGCTCAACCTCTATCGGCGCCCAGTGCGCGCGGGTCGCACATCATACAAAAAAGCCCCGCGCCTGCGAACCCCGCATAGCAGGACTCTGACGGGGGGCCTCTTTAATAATGTGTATTAAGGATGGGCCAGCAGCTCGGTCAGCCCGGAAACCTCGGCGATTTCACGCATGTCTTCGGGCATTGCACGAATGCTGACCGGCTTTTTGGCCGCTTCGGCATCGCGCATAAAGCACAGCAGCAACGACAAACCAACGCTGCTGGACTTGGTCACTGCCGAACAATCCAGCACCAGCGCGAGCGCCGAGCTGGTGTTGATCAGGGCCTGGCCCTGCTTGCGCAGGTCAGGCCCGGTGCGGTAATCCAGCACGCCGCTGATGAACAGCTCGCCGGCATCGCCTAGACGAACAGCCGCTTCAGTCATTGTGCAGGCTTCCCGGCTTCTTTATCGGACGTTTCCTTGGCCTTGGCGACTTCGCCGGCCCAACCATTAATGGTTTTGTCCAGGTCGTTGCCATTACGCTGCATGGCATCGGCGAACTGGTCACGGAACAGCTTGCCGATGTTGATGCCATTGATGATCACGTTACGCAACTTCCACTCGCCGTTGACCTTCTCCAGGGTGTACTGCACCGGGTAGACGGCACCGTTGTTGCCCTTGACACTCATGTTGACGCTGGTGCGATCACCGGACTCGTCACCGGCCGGAGCGACGGTAATGC
The DNA here is from genome assembly GCF_002269425.1 of Pseudomonas sp. NS1(2017). Lineage (NCBI taxonomy): Bacteria > Pseudomonadati > Pseudomonadota > Gammaproteobacteria > Pseudomonadales > Pseudomonadaceae > Pseudomonas > Pseudomonas sp. NS1(2017). The sequence continues at coordinate 2,396,726 of NZ_CP022960.1, read as the reverse complement.
CCTGGTTGTTGTACTCAAGCAGTGCGTTGCCATAGAACTGAAACAGGCCACGCTTGAAGTTTTCCTGGAAGGTCTGCATCTGCGCCGGGGTCGCCTTGCGCGAATACTTGACAGTCATGATGCTGCGGGAAATGCCCTCTGCATCGACGACTGGGCCGACAATGGTGTTGAGTGCGTCGTAGAACTTACTCGGATCTTGCTTGTACTGCTCTTTATTGGCAGTCAGGTCAGCCAGCATCTTGCTGGTAGTGTCCTGCACCAGGTCGTGGGCAGAACCTGCAGCGTTAGCCATCAGCGGCAGCGCTGCCAACAACACCAGCAGGCCACGTCGCAAGGTAGAGATCATGAACAGATTCCTCATTTGGCGTCTTTATTGACCGTATTAAGCAGGAATTTACCGATCAGGTCTTCAAGCACCAGCGACGACTGTGTGTCGTGGATTGTCGAGCCATCCTTGAGCAGGGCTGTCTCCCCACCCACGCTGACACCGATGTATTTTTCGCCCAGCAGACCCGCAGTGAGGATAGATGCAGTGGAGTCGGTCGGCAGATTATCTACCTTCTTGTCCAGTTGCATGGTCACTCGCCCGGTGAAGCTGTCGCGATCCAGATCGATTGCCGTGACCTTGCCGATAGTCACACCGGCCATGGTCACTTTAGCTCTGACAGTCAAACCGGCGATATTGTCGAAGTACGCGTAAAGTTTATAAGTGTCGGCGGTGGGACTGGCCGACAGGCCACTGACTCGCAGGGCCAACAACAGTAAAGCCAGGATGCCAGCCAGCAAGAAAAGGCCGACACCGATTTCCACAGTGCGGTTTTGCATCAGAAATCTCCAAACATCAAGGCGGTCAAAATGAAGTCAAGGCCCAGTACCGCCAGCGAGGCGTACACAACGGTCTTGGTGGTGGCGCGACTGATCCCTTCTGAAGTGGGCTCACAGTCGTAGCCTTGGAATACGGCGATCCAGGTGACGACGAAGGCGAAGACGATGCTCTTTATGATGCCGTTGAGCACGTCACCGCTGAAGGTCACGCTGTTTTGCATGTTGGCCCAGTAGGAACCGTCGTAGACGCCCAGCCAGTCCACCGCCACCCACGAACCGCCCCAGATACCCACCACGCTGAAGATCATCGCCAGCAGTGGCAGGGAAATGAAACCAGCCCACAGGCGCGGGGCAACAATGTACTTGAGCGGGTCCACGCCGATCATTTCCAGGCTGGACAGTTGCTCGGTGGACTTCATGTTGCCGATTTCAGCAGTCAGCGCCGAACCCGCACGCCCGGCGAACAGCAAGGCGGTCACCACCGGCCCCAGTTCACGCAACAGCGTCAGGGCAACCATCTGCCCCACCGCCTGCTCCGAACCGTAGCTGGAAAGAATATTGAAGCCCTGCAACGCGAGCACCATGCCGATGAACACCCCGGAGACCACAATGATCACCAGGGACATCACGCCGACCGAATGCAGCTGTTTGATCAGCAGGCCAAAGCCGCCGCCAATGCCGCCGCGACCGAGCAGGGCGTGGAAGAGGAAAATCGTCGAACGGCCGAGCACTTCGACAATGTCGATACCCGAGCGGCCGAAAAGGCGAACCTTCTCGATGAGAGATGTCTTGCGCATCAGCGCTTCCCCAGAAGATCTGAGCGGTAATCCGCTGCCGGAAAATGAAAAGGCACCGGACCATCGGGATCGCCGGTCATGAATTGGCGAATGCGCGGGTTATCGGCGTTCATCAGCTCTTCAGGCGTGCCCTGACCCAGCACTTGGCCATCGCCAACAACATAGAGGTAATCGGCAATGCTCGCGGTTTCTGCAAGATCGTGGGAAACCACAATACTGGTGATGCCCAGCGCATCATTGAGCAAGCGGATCAAGCGCACCAGCACGCCCATGGCGATGGGGTCCTGGCCGACGAAGGGCTCGTCATACATGAGAATCTGCGGGTCGAGGGCAATGGCGCGCGCCAGGGCCACACGGCGCTTCATGCCGCCGGACAGCTCGTCAGGCATCAGGTCGATGGCACCACGAAGGCCTACGGCCTGCAGTTTCAGCAACACGATGTCACGAATCATTTCATCGGACAGCTGGGTATGCACCCGCAGCGGAAAGGCCACGTTCTCGAACACATCGAGGTCGGTGAACAGTGCACCGCTCTGGAACAGCACACCCATATGCTTGCGCGCATCGAACAGATCACTGCGCGACAGCGTCGGCAAGTTCTGGCCATTGACCCACACTTCGCCGGCGCTGGGACGCAACTGCATGCCCATCAGGCGCAACAGGGTGGTCTTGCCGCAACCGGAAGGCCCCATGATGCCCGTGACCTTGCCGCGCGGAATGCGGATATCGACGTTATTGAAGATGCTGCGCGTCCCGCGCTTGAAGGTCAGTCCCTTCAGCTCGACCGCGTAGGCGTTATCGGCACTCATCTAAACTCCTTGGGATGCAGCCTCTCACTCAGACACCACGCTTGTGACAAACGTTTGCAACCGTTGTGCAATAGTTGGCACGTGGGCTGGGCGGACCGAACTGGCGGCGAACTATATCACTGCTGGTACAAGGCGCCCAAGGCCGGAACAGCGCTTGTTCAGATTGGGGACAGGGAAAAGTCGTTACTCAGGATGAATCTCAGGTGCATTGCGAACAAACCCTGACGAACTAGCGTGAGGGAATTGATCATTACCGCTATAATCGCCGACTTTTCGTCAGGCTATACGATTTCAGACATGAGCCAATCCAGCGACCTTATTCAATCCGCACAACGCACCATCCGCCTCGAGCTTGAAGCCGTAGAAGGCTTGCTGGCGCATATCGACGCAGATTTCGTACGCGCCTGCGAGATGATTCTGGCCAGCAAGGGCCGCGTTGTCGTGGTCGGCATGGGCAAGTCGGGCCACGTCGGCAACAAAATCGCCGCCACCCTGGCCAGCACCGGGACCACCGCATTTTTCGTGCACCCGGCCGAAGCCAGCCACGGCGACATGGGCATGATCACCAAGGATGACATCATCCTGGCGCTGTCCAACTCCGGCACCACCAACGAAATCGTGACCCTGCTGCCGCTGATCAAGCGCCTGGGCATCCAGATGATCAGCCTCACCGGCAACCCGGATTCGACGCTGGCCAAGGCCGCCGAAGTGAACCTGAATGTTCACGTGGCCCACGAAGCCTGCCCGTTGAACCTGGCACCGACCTCCTCCACCACCGCCGCACTGGTCATGGGCGACGCCCTGGCCGTGGCGTTGCTGGAAGCCCGTGGGTTTACCGCTGAAGACTTCGCGTTTTCCCATCCAGGTGGCGCCTTGGGCCGTCGCCTGCTGTTGAAAGTGGAAAACGTCATGCATTCCGGTGATGAGTTGCCCCACGTCCAGCGCGGCACCTTATTGAAGGACGCGCTGATGGAAATGACCCGCAAGGGCCTCGGCATGACCGTGATCCTGGAAGCCGACGGCCGCCTGGCCGGGGTCTTCACCGACGGCGACTTGCGTCGCACCCTGGACCGCACCATAGATATCCACACCGCTACCATCGACGCGGTGATGACCCCTCACGGCAAGACCGCCCGCCCCGAGATGCTGGCAGCCGAAGCCTTGAAAATCATGGAAGACCACAAGATCGGCGCGCTGGTGGTAGTCGATGGCAATGACCACCCGATCGGCGCCCTGAACATGCACGACTTGCTGCGTGCGGGAGTGATGTAAATGACCAGCGACTTGTTGCAACGCGGTAAAAACATCAAATTGGCGATTTTCGACGTGGATGGCGTGCTGACCGATGGCCGCCTGTACTTCCTCGAAGACGGCAGCGAATTCAAGACGTTCAACACCCTCGACGGCCAGGGCATCAAGATGTTGATGTCGTCGGGCGTGCAAACGGCGATTATCAGCGGCCGGAAAACGCCGGTTGTGGAACGCCGCGCACAAAACCTGGGGATTCCTCACCTGTATCAGGGCCGTGAGGATAAACTGGTGGTTCTGGACGAGCTTCTTGGCCAACTCAACCTAAGCTATGAGCAGGTCGCCTACCTGGGCGATGACCTGCCAGACCTGCCGGTGATCCGTCGAGTAGGCCTGGGCATGGCCGTCGCCAATGCGGCGGCGTTTGTTCGCGAGCACGCCCATGGCATCACCACCGCCCGTGGCGGTGAAGGTGCCGCCCGCGAGTTCTGCGAGCTGATCCTGCGTGCCCAGGGCAGCCTTGAAGCGGCCCACGCCGCCTACTTATAGAGCGTTTTATGCTGAGCAAAAAGATTCGCAACTTCCTGTTATTCGGGGTCATTGCCGCGCTGTTCCTGGCGGTAGGCTACTGGAATATCAGCCCGGAGCGCTTTCTCGACCAGCCTGCCGCGCAGGTTGACGAGGGTGCTATCGACTATTACGCCATCAATGCCAAGAGCGTGCAGTTCCTGCCCGACGGCAAGGTGCAGTACGAAATGACCTCGGACAAGGTCGAGCACGTGAAGGCCAGCGAAATCACGCTGCTGACCAACCCTGACATGAACATTTACCGCGGCACCGAGTTTCCGTGGCACGTCACCAGCAAGCGTGGCGAGGTCAACCCGGACGGTACCGAGGTGGAACTGATCGACTCGGTGCGCGTTGCGCGCACTGACGATAAAAACCGTGAGACCGTGATTACCAGCAGTCGCATGACCGTATTCCCGCAGAAGCAATATGCGCAGACCGAGCAAGACGTTAGAATCGACGGCGCTGGCGGTGTATCGACTGGCAAGGGAATGAAAGCGTATTTGAAAGAAAGCAGGATACACCTGCTATCGAACGTAAGAGGACAGTATGAGGCTCGTTAAAACTCTCCCTATTTTGCTCAGTCTGGGCGCAGCACTGGGAAGCGTGAGCGCCTGGGCTCTGCCGAACGATAGCGAACAACCGATCCGCATCCAGGCCAACGATGCTCAATTGGATGATAAGCAAGGCGTTGCGACCTACTCCGGTGACGTAATCATCATCCAGGGTTCGATGAAGATCACCGGCAACACGGTGACGCTGACCCGTACCCCGGCAGGGGATATCGACGTGGTGACCTCGGTGGGCAACTTGGCTTACTTCGAGCAGAAGCAGGCAGCCACCGATAAAAAACCAATGAAAGGCTACGGCAAGACTATCCAGTATCACGCTCAGCAAAATCGTATCGTCCTGATAGACCAAGCCAAGGTAGTCAGCGCGGACGACAACTCCACTGAAGGTGAGAAAATCGTCTACAACACCAAGACACAGGTCGCTCAGGCAGGCCGCGCCAATGGCTCCAAAGTCACCGCACCACGCCCACGCATCGACATGGTTATCCAGCCGAAGAAGAAGGCCGAGTAATGGCAACCCTGAAAGCCCAGCATCTGGCCAAGGCCTACAAAAGCCGTCAGGTCGTGCGCGACGTCAGCCTGTCGATCGACAGCGGCCAGATCGTCGGCTTGCTCGGCCCGAATGGCGCCGGCAAGACCACCTGTTTCTACATGATCGTCGGCCTGGTCCAGGCGGATCAGGGTCGCGTCCTGATCGACGACCTGGACGTGAGCCACCAGCCAATGCACGGTCGTGCGCGCGCCGGTATCGGCTATCTCCCGCAGGAGGCGTCGATCTTCCGCAAACTGTCGGTCGCCGATAACATCATGGCGATCCTCGAGACCCGCAAGGAACTCGACCGTGATGGCCGTCGCAAGGAGCTGGAAAGCCTGTTGCAGGAATTCCACATCAACCACATCCGCGACAACCTCGGCATGAGCCTGTCCGGTGGTGAGCGTCGTCGCGTGGAAATCGCCCGCGCGCTGGCCACTGCGCCCAAGTTCATCCTGTTGGACGAACCGTTTGCCGGCGTTGACCCGATCTCGGTCGGCGACATCAAGCAGATCATCCATCACCTCAAGGCCAAGGGCATTGGCGTGCTGATCACTGACCACAACGTCCGTGAAACCCTCGATATCTGCGAAACCGCGTATATCGTCAACGATGGCCAGCTGATCGCCGAAGGCGATTCCGCCACCATCCTGGCCAACGAACTGGTCAAGGAAGTGTACCTGGGTCACGAGTTCCGCCTGTAAACACCGTGGTGTCACGGCCGTTTGCCGAAGTGCGCGGGAGTCAATGAAAACCTCCGGATTTTTATTGTTACCGCGCTCTAGGCAAAGCACCCGACATCAGGCATATAATTTGCTTATGTTTGGCGCTCACGCGCCCTGTCGTGGATGGCGCATTGCGCCGGCGAATAAGGTGTTAAGCCCCTGCCATGAAACCATCGCTAGTCCTGAGAATGGGCCAGCAGCTGACGATGACACCGCAGCTGCAACAGGCCATCCGCCTGCTCCAATTGTCGACCCTGGACCTGCAACAGGAAATCCAGGAGGCCCTGGAGTCCAATCCGATGCTCGAACGCCAGGAAGAAGGCGACGACTTCGATAACGCAGACCCGCTGGCCGATAACATCGAGCAAAAACCCAATTCCGACGTGCAGGAACCCTCCTATCAGGAAACCGCCCCTACGGTGGATAACCTTGAGGAAGGCGAATGGAACGAACGCATCCCCAACGAACTTCCCGTCGACACGGCCTGGGAAGACGTCTACCAGACCAGCGCCAGCAGCCTGCCCAGCAATGACGATGACGAGTGGGACTTCACCACCCGCACCTCCGCCGGTGAAAGCCTGCAGAGCCACCTGCTGTGGCAACTGAACCTGGCGCCGATGTCGGACACCGATCGCCTGATCGCCGTGACCCTGATCGACTGCATCAACAACCAGGGTTATCTAGACGAGACGCTCGAAGAGATTCTTGAGGCCTTCGACCCGGAACTGGACATCGAGCTGGACGAGATCGAAGCCGTCCTGCACCGCATCCAGCAATTCGAGCCTGCCGGGATCGGCGCACGCACCCTGAGTGAATGCCTTCTGCTGCAACTGCGCCAACTGCCAGCCAAGACACCCTGGCTGGCCGAGGCCCAGCGCCTGGTCACCGATTACATCGACCTGCTGGGCAGCCGCGACTACAGCCAGTTGATGCGCCGCATGAAGCTCAAGGAAGACGACCTGCGCCAGGTCATCGAGCTGGTACAGAGCCTCAACCCGCGCCCGGGTTCGCAAATCGAGTCCAGCGAAGCCGAATACGTGGTGCCTGACGTGATCGTGCGCAAGGACAACGAGCGCTGGCTGGTTGAACTGAACCAGGAATCGGTGCCACGCCTGCGCGTCAACCCGCAATACGCCGGTTTCGTACGCCGCGCCGACACCAGTGCCGATAACACCTTCATGCGCAACCAGTTGCAGGAGGCCCGCTGGTTCATCAAGAGCCTGCAAAGCCGCAACGAAACCCTGATGAAAGTGGCCACCCAGATTGTCGAGCACCAGCGCGGCTTCCTGGAATACGGCGACGAAGCGATGAAACCGCTGGTGCTGCATGACATCGCCGAAGCGGTCGGCATGCATGAATCGACGATTTCACGGGTTACTACGCAAAAATTCATGCATACCCCACGGGGTATATATGAGCTGAAATACTTTTTCTCCAGCCACGTCAGCACCTCCGAAGGCGGTGAATGCTCGTCCACGGCGATCCGCGCGATCATCAAGAAACTGGTTGCCGCGGAAAATCAGAAAAAGCCATTGAGTGACAGTAAGATCGCTGGTTTACTGGAGGCACAAGGCATTCAGGTCGCCCGTCGAACCGTCGCCAAGTACCGCGAGTCCCTCGGGATCGCGCCTTCCAGCGAGCGTAAGCGTTTGATGTGACGGGCGGGCCACAGCGTTCCAGTGGTGGGTATTCCTGCCCACCGCTTTATGCACTGGCAACGAAGGAGAAGCTGTATGCAAGTCAACATCAGTGGACACCAGCTGGAAGTCACCAAACCCCTGCGCGAATACACCGAAAGCAAGCTGAACAAGCTGGCGGGGCATTTTGACAAGATCACCAACGTGCAGGTCATCATGGAGGTCGATAAGCTCAAGCAGAAAATCGAGGCCACCCTGCACGTACCGAATGCAAAGCTCGTCGCCAATGCGGAGCATGAAGACATGTACGCGGCGATCGACTCGCTCTACGACAAGCTGGACCGCCAACTCATAAAGCATAAGGAAAAGAATCTGCACCTGATGCAAGGTACAGGTCGTTAACTCTCCCCCCATGATCCGACTTGAAACCATCCTGACCCCCGGCCGTTCTCTTGTGAACGTGCCGGGCGGCAGTAAAAAGCGCGCCCTCGAACAAATTGCCAACCTGATCGGCCGAGAAGTGCCCGAACTGGATACGCAAGCTGTGTACGAGGCATTGATTGCCCGTGAAAAACTTGGCTCGACCGGTTTTGGTAACGGCATCGCGATTCCTCACTGCCGCCTCAAAGGCTGCGAGACCCCCGTCAGCGCCCTGCTGCACTTGGACCATCCCATCGATTTCGATGCCATCGACGGCGCCCCGGTCGACCTGCTGTTCGTGCTGCTGGTCCCGGAAGCCGCCACCGATGCGCACCTGGAACTGCTCCGGCAGATCGCCAGCATGCTCGACCGCAAGGAAGTGCGCGACAAACTGCGCAGCGCCAGCAGCAACGAGGCGCTGTATCAGGTTGTCCTGGATGAACAGAGCGGGCAGTAATCATGCGTTTGATCATCGTCAGCGGCCGCTCCGGCTCGGGTAAAAGCACCGCCCTCAACGTACTTGAGGATAACGGTTTCTATTGCATCGACAACCTGCCCGCCGGCCTGCTGCCGGAATTGGCGGAACGCGCGTTGATCCACACCGAACTGGCGCAACCGCTGGTCGCCGTCTCGATTGATGCCCGCAACCTGCCCAGCCACCTTGAGCGTTTCCCGCAATTGCTCGAGGAAGTGCGGGCTAAGCATATTCATTGCGACGTGCTGTACCTGGATGCCGACGAAGAGACTCTGCTCAAGCGATTCTCGGAAACCCGCCGGCGTCACCCCCTCAGCAGCCCTCATCGCTCCCTGGCCGAAGCCATCGAAGACGAAACCAAGCTGCTGGGCCCGATCATTGACCTCGCCGACCTCAAGATCAACACCACCAGCCTCAACCTGTACCAGTTACGTGATGCCATCAAGCTGCGCCTGCTGAACCAGCCAGAGCCGGGTACGGCGTTTCTGGTGGAGTCGTTTGGGTTCAAGCGCGGCATGCCAGTGGACGCCGACCTGGTGTTCGACGTGCGTTGCCTGCCCAATCCTTACTGGAAGCCGGAACTGCGCGAACAGTCCGGGCTGGATCAGCCCGTGGCCGATTACTTGGCCGCACAACCGGATGTGGAGGAGATGTTCCATGACATCTCCAGTTACCTGCTCAAATGGCTGCCGCGCTTTGCCGCCAGCAACCGGGCTTATGTCACCATTGCCATCGGCTGCACCGGCGGGCACCACCGCTCCGTCTACCTGACCGAGCGCCTGGGCCAGGTCCTGCAAAAAACCCTCAAGAACGTCCAGGTCCGCCACCGCGACCTTAGCTGAAAGGAACACCTTCGCGATGCCCGCTCTGGAAATTGAAATCATCAACAAACTGGGTCTGCATGCCCGCGCTTCGGCTAAATTCGTGGGCGTGGCCGGGCAGTTTCCCTGCCAGATCCGCGCCGGTCGCACGCCGGAGTCCATGGTCGACGGTAAAAGCATCATGGCCATGATGATGTTGGCAGCGGGCAAGGGCACCAAGATTCACTTGAAGACGGAAGGCGAGCAGGAAGACGAAGCGATGGCCGCACTGGTGGCGCTGATCAATAACTTCTTCGACGAAGGCGAATAACCCCCTGTAGGAGCCCGGCTTGCCGGCGATGGCGTCCTTCCATCCCGCGCAAGACTCGCGACCGATCGCTGGCAAGCCGGCTCCTACAAGGGAGCGGTTTACCCCAAGGCCGTGTCCATCACCATCATCAAGCAAAAACCGATGCACAACCCCAAACTGGCGAGCTTTTCGTGACCATTGCGCCGCGATTCGGGAATGACCTCGTGGGTCACCACCAGTAGCATCGCGCCGGCGGCCAGGGCCAGCCCCAACGGCAACAGCACCTCGGCCAGGCTCACCAACCAAGCGCAGAGCACGGCGAATACCGGCTCGACCAGGCCTGACGCCGCGCCGATCAGGAACGCCTTGACCCGCGACATCCCGGCCCCGGCCAGCACCAACGCAATCACCAGCCCTTCGGGCACGTCCTGCAAGGCAATGCCCATGGCCAGGCTGTCGGCATCCGGCATGCCGCCGCCCGCCGAGACGCCGACCGCCATACCTTCCGGGATGTTGTGGGCGATGATGGCAAACACGAACAGCCATATACGTGGCGGAATCACCGGCTTTTCCGGTGTGCCCACCAGCATTTCCGGACTGGCACCGGAGACCTTGCGGTCCACCAGATACAGCCCGAATGCCCCCAGCATGATGCCGAAGCTGATCAATCCACTGGCGCCCCAGGGCGAAAGCCCCAGGCTTTCAGCCGCAGCAATACCCGGCACGATCAGCGAAAATGCGGTCGCCGCCAACATCACCCCAGCCCCGAAGCCCAGCAACGTATCGCTCAACGCCACCGGCATCCTCCGAATGACCAGCACCGGCACCGCGCCGAGCGCCGTACCGAGAGCGCAGATAGATCCACCCTGAAGCGCACGCAGAATCCGTGGTTCCAGGTTCAGCCAGGCCAGCCCATGGGCCACCAGCAATGCAGTACCTGCCAATAGCAACAGCGAGCCGAACGCATAACGAAACATTCGCCCGCTGCTGATCGCCAGTGTTTCAGTGCCCATAGTCGGCCTTAGATCTTGTTATGAAGGTGAATGTCAGGCCACGGCGGCCTGATAGCGTGCAGCGACTTCCGGCCAGTTGATGACACTGTAGAAGGCATTGATGTATTCCGGGCGGCGGTTCTGGTAAAGCAGATAGTAGGCGTGCTCCCACACGTCCAGGCCGAGGATCGGTGTGTTGCCACCCATCAGCGGGCTGTCCTGGTTACCGCTGCTTTCCACCACCAGCGTCTTTTGTGGGGTGACACTCAGCCAGGCCCAGCCGCTGCCGAAACGGGTCAGTGCAGCTTTGGTAAACGCCTCTTTGAAGCTATCAAAACCGCCCAATTGCTCCTCGATGGCTTTACCCAGTGCGCCTTCGGGCTTGCCACCGCCTTTGGGCGACATCACCGCCCAGAACAGCGAGTGGTTGGCATGACCACCGCCCTGATTGATCACCGCTGCACGCAGTTTTTCCGGCAGTTGCTGCACACTGGAAACCAGCTTCTCGACCGGCCAGCCGGCGAACTCGGTGCCCTCGACGGCAGCGTTGAGGTTGTTAATGTAGGTTTGGTGGTGCTTGGTGTAGTGGATTTCCATGGTTTGCGCATCGATATGCGGTTCCAGGGCGTCGTAAGCGTAAGGCAAGGCAGGCAAGGTGTAGGTCATATCAATGTGCTCCATATTGAGGAGTGGTGGGTTGCGCCGCAGCGCCACCCAACAGGCGATGGGTGCGAGGGTATTCGCCGTGATCGCTGATGAAATTCAATAGCTCGACGTAGGTCTTGCTGCTCTGGCGCAGCGCCGCTTCGCGCAATTGCGGGTTCAGGCGCGGGTCCTGCATGGTCTGCAGCAGGCGCTGGTGGATCGCGCAGAGGTATTCGGCGCTCTCCTCGGGCTGGTTCAGCCGCAGGTGCAGGTCCGCCAGGTTGTGATGGGAAATGACGCAGGCCGCCACTGCTTCGTCGGCATCCGCCCAGCGTTCGAACAACACTTGGGCCAGGGCCAGGGCTTGCAAGTAAGCCTCGCGAGCGTCAACCAATTCGCCCGCCATAAAGCAGCGATTGGCCCGTTCGATCGTGCGTTTCCAGTGCTCCATGGTGAGCCTCCAAAGCAGGGTCGTTTATTACACGCCGCCGGCCGTGAGCTTTTCCGGATCCAGCAGGATCTCCAGTTGGCTACGTGGCAAGTCGGTGTGCTCAAGGGCGACATCAATCACCGGACGGCCTTGCTGATAGGCCTTCTTGGCGATTTCAGCAGCCTTTTGGTAGCCGATGATCGGGTTAAGTGCCGTCACCAGGATCGGGTTGCGCGACAGCGCTTCCTTGAGCTTGGCTTCATTGACCTTGAAGCTGGCGATGGCCTTGTCCGCCAGCAAACGGCTGGAATTGGCCAGCAATTCGAGACTGCTGAGCAGGTTCTGCGCAATGATCGGCAGCATCACGTTCAGCTCGAAGTTGCCCGATTGACCGGCGACAGTGATCACTGTGTCATTGCCGATGACCTGAGCGGCAACCATCGCGGTTGCTTCGGGGATCACCGGATTGACCTTGCCGGGCATGATCGAAGAACCAGGCTGCAAGCCTTCCAGCTCGATTTCACCGAGGCCGGCAAGCGGGCCGGAGTTCATCCAGCGCAGGTCGTTGGCGATTTTCATCAGCGACACAGCAGTGGCTTTCAACTGGCCGGAGACTGCGACGGCGGTGTCTTGGGAGCCAATCAGGGCGAACAGGTTCTTGCCGGGCGTGAATTTAACGCCGCTCAGGCTGCTCAGTTGCTGGCTGAAACGTGCCGCGAACTCGGGGTGCGCGTTGATCCCGGTGCCTACCGCAGTGCCGCCCTGGGCCAACGCCTGCAAGCTCGGCAGAAGGTCCTGCAAATGCCCGATATTGGCCTTGAGCTGCTGCGCCCAGCCATTGAGCACCTGGCTCATGCGCACTGGCATGGCATCCATCAGGTGCGTGCGGCCGGTTTTGATGAACGGGTGAACCTCTTCGGCCTTCTGCTCAATCACCTGCACCAAGTGCAGCAGGGCCGGCAGTGTTTGCTCGTGCAGGACCAGCGCGGCACTGACGTGAATGGTGGTCGGAATGATGTCGTTGCTGCTTTGGCCGCAGTTCACGTGGTCGTTGGGGTTGACCGACTCGCCGAGCAAGCGGGTGGCCAGGGTGGCAATCACTTCGTTGGCGTTCATGTTGGAGCTGGTGCCGGAACCGGTCTGGAAGATATCCACCGGGAAGTGCTGCATGAAGTCGCCTTCCAGCAAGCCTTGAGCGGCGTCGACGATGGCTTTGCCCTGCCCTTCACTGATTTGCTTGAGGTCGACATTGACCTTGGCGGCGGCGGCCTTGGCCAGGATCAGGGCGCGGATGAATTGCGCCGGCATGCGTTGGTGACTGATCGGAAAGTTGTTCACCGCGCGCTGGGTTTGCGCACCGTACAAGGCCTCGGCCGGCACTTGCAGTTCGCCCATGCTGTCGCGTTCGATACGGGTGTTACTCATCGTTAGATCCTTGCACCAGGTCGGAGTGAGAAATAGACGGCAGCAATTCGCAGGTCGCCAATCGCCACGCAAAGGACTGCCAGCGCTTGAGGCGGCAGGCACAGTGAGAGAGTTTTTCCAAGTCGCGTAATGGGCGCCACGCCTGATCCAGGCACATGGAGCGCCAATGCCAGGGCAGCGCGATGTCGCTGGCGGTATCGAGCAGCAGGCGGAATGAGGTTTCTGCGATCGTCCACGGATGGGTCGCGGTGCAGCACGCCAGGTATCGACCCTCATTGAGGTAGTGTTCGATCAGGCGCGGCTCGTTGGGGTCAAGGCCGCAGCGAATCTGGCGACTCATCCAGCGCCAGCTCTCCAGGTAAGGATCCTCATGCAGGACAGAACTCATGATCCACGCTCATTCGGTAATGATATTTATTATTAAATGATATTGAGAATCAAAACAATAGCTGCAAATTGATCCGCCTGCAAAACGCCCACAAAAAAAGGCGCGCCACCCAATGGGTGGCGCGCCTTTTTTGCTTAAACGTCGGAAAGATCAGCTGCCGGCGACAGTCATCCGCTCGATCAACACCGAACCTGTGCGAATGTTGCTACGCAGTTCCAGGTCGTTTCCGACCGCGACGATCTGTTTGAACATGTCACGCATATTGCCGGCGATGGTCACCTCCTGGACAGCGAACTGAATCTCGCCATTTTCCACCCAGAAACCTGCAGCACCACGGGAGTAATCACCGGTCACCATGTTCAGGCCGTGGCCCATCAACTCAGTCACCAACAGTCCACGCCCCATGCGCCGCAGCAGCGCCGCCTGGTCTTCATCGCCATGGGTGACGAACAGGTTGTGTACGCCACCGGAGTTTGCGGTGCTTGGCAGGCCCAGCTTGCGACCGGCGTACGTGCCCAGTACGTAAGACACCAACTCGCCCTTCTCGACGAACGGTTTGGCATAGGTCGCCAGACCATCACCGTCGAACGACGTACTGCCCATGGCGCGCATCAAGTGCGGACGCTCATCGATGGTCAGCCACTCTGGAAACAACTTTTGGCCAATCGCCCCCTCCAGGAACGAGGACTTACGGTACAAGTTGCCACCGGAAATCGCGCCCAGGAAACTGCCAAACAACCCACCGGCCAGTTCTGCCGAAAACAGTACCGGCACTTCACAGGTTGGCACCGGGCGCGCGCCCAGGCGGCTCGCTGCACGCTGCGCGGCGCGCTGGCCAATGCTGACCGGGTCCGCCAGCAACTCGCCCTGGCGGTTCACGTCGTACCAGTAATCGCGCTGCATCTGGCCATCGGCTTCGGCGATCATCACGCAGCTCAAGCTATGGCGGGTGGACGCATAACCCCCGATAAAACCATGGCTGTTGCCATACACGCGGCAACCCTGGTGCGTGCTCAACGTGGTGCCATCCGCGTTCTTGATGCGGGCATCGGCGTCGAACGCGGCGGCTTCGCAGATCAATGCCTTTTCGATGGCCTGCTCGGGTGTGATGTCCCAGGCATGAAACAGATCGAAATCCTGCAAGTCCTTGGCCATCAGCGCCTTGTCGGCCAGGCCTGAGCTTTCGTCTTCAGAGGTGTGCTTGGCGATTGCCAGCGCAGCCGCCACCGTCTCGCGAATCGCTTCCGGCCCGCTGGCCGAGGTACTCGCCGAACCTTTGCGCTGCCCGACATACAAGGTGATACCAAAGCCTTGGTCGCGGTTGAACTCAACGGTCTCCACTTCCCGCTGACGCACCGACGTCGACAGCCCCTGCTCCAGCGACACGGCCACTTCACAGGCACTGGCCCCCTGGCGCTTGGCCTCGGCAAGGATCTGCTCGACTTGTTCCTGCAGTGCCGGTAACGCTTGCGGACCGACGCTTTGGGCTGCACTCATGGTTTTCTCCACTCAAATTCTGCTTTCGGTTAAGGCCATCGAGCGACCGGGCCGGACAAGCGGCCCCCGACTGGTTATCATGGCGGCGTTTCTTTGCGGACTGCCACCATGGTTGATTCTTACGACGACTCCCTCGATGGGGAGAAAAGCAAAACCCAGGTCAAACGTGAGCTGCATGCTCTGGTTGACCTCGGCGAGCGCCTCACAACGCTCAAAAAAGACTTGATTGCAAAACTGCCACTGACCGACGAAATGCGTCGTGCCCTGGCCGATGCGCCCAAGCACACCGCGAATATCGCGCGTAAACGGCACATCTCGTTTATCGGCAAACTCATGCGCGATCAGGACATCGACGCCATTCTGACCTTGCTCGATCAAACCGATGCCTCCACTCGCCAGTACAACGAACGCTTCCATAACCTGGAACGTTGGCGTGACCGCCTGATCTCGGGCGATGACGCGGTGCTGGAGAAATTCGTGGTGGACTATCCGGACGCGGACCGCCAGCAACTGCGCTCCCTGATCCGTCAGGCCCAGCACGAACTGGCGCATAACAAGGCGCCGGCGACCAGCCGTAAAATCTTCAAGTACATCCGTGAGCTGGACGAGACTCAACGCGGCCTGCGTTGATCCTCTGCCCCGGGTGGCGCTCTGCGTCACCCGAAGCTCCACCTCTTACGAGCCCGTGCCACCCACGGTGATCGCATCAATCTTCAGCGTTGGCTGGCCGACACCCACCGGCACCGACTGCCCGTCTTTCCCGCAGGTGCCCACGCCGCTGTCCAGCGACAGGTCGTTACCGACCATCGACACCTTGCTCATGGCTTCCGGCCCATTACCGATCAACGTTGCGCCTTTGACCGGCGCGGTGATCTTGCCGTCTTCGATCAGATAGGCTTCGCTGGTGGAGAACACGAACTTGCCACTGGTGATATCCACCTGGCCGCCCCCGAGGTTGGCGCAGTAGATACCGCGCTTGACCGAAGCGATGATCTCGGCCGGGTCGCTTTCGCCACCGAGCATGTAGGTATTGGTCATGCGCGGCATCGGCAGGTGCGCATAGGATTCGCGACGGCCGTTACCCGTGCGCGCCACGCCCATCAGGCGGGCGTTGAGCTTGTCTTGCATGTAGCCCTTGAGCACACCGTTTTCGATCAGGGTGGTGCACTCGGTCGGGGTGCCTTCGTCGTCGACGCTCAGCGAGCCCCGGCGCCCAGCCAAGGTGCCGTCGTCGACGATAGTGCAGAGTTTGGACGCGACCATCTCGCCCATGCGCCCGCTGTAGGCCGAACTGCCCTTGCGGTTGAAGTCACCTTCCAAGCCATGGCCGACCGCTTCGTGCAGCAACACGCCGGACCAGCCCGAACCCAGGACCACAGGCAAAGTGCCGGCCGGGGCAGGAATGGCTTCCAAGTTGACCAACGCCTGGCGCAGCGCCTCACGGGCATAACCCATGGCACGGTCGTCGGTGAGGAAATAACGGTAGTCGGTACGCCCGCCGCCGCCATGACCACCCCGCTCGCGGCGACCGTTCTGTTCGACGATCACGCTGACGTTGAAGCGCACCAGCGGGCGTACATCCGCCGCCAGGCCGCCGTCGGTAGACGCGACCAAAATGCGCTCCCACACACCGGCCATGCTCACGGTGACCTGCTGGATACGCGGGTCGAGAGCGCGGGTAGCGGCATCGATACGCTTGAGCAAGTCGACTTTTTCCGCACGGCTGATCACTTCCAGGGGGTTATCCGGCGCGTACAACTGCGCTACGTCCTGGGTGCTGAATGCCTGCACCGTGCCATTTTGCCCGGCACGGGATATCGAACGCGCAGCACGCGCGGCCAGGCCCAAGGCTTCCAGGGTGATTGCGTTGCTGTAGGCAAAACCGGTTTTCTCGCCGGATTGCGCGCGCACGCCCACACCCTGGTCGAGGTTGAAACTGCCTTCCTTGACGATGCCGTCTTCCAGGGCCCAGGACTCGGAAATCTGGCCCTGGAAATACAGGTCGGCGGCGTCGATGCCCGGCCCCGCCAAGTCGCCGAGTACGGTCTGCAAGCTTTCGATGGTCACGCCACCGGGCGCCAGGAGGTGATCACTGACTGAGGACAACAACTCGCTCATAGGTATGGCCTTAAATTCATCGTTCCGAAGCAGGTCGCTGTGCGCCCTGCGAGAAAAAGCGCCGATGGTTGACCACCGGCATGCGCGTCCGTATCGACGCTTGTTCACTGCTATCGCGTTCGGCCAGCAACACCGCTTCGCCTTGATCCTGTTGTGTCAGCACACGGCCCCAAGGGTCGACAATCGCCGCATGACCATAGGTTTCCCGTGGCCCCGGATGCACGCCGCCTTGAGCCGCCGCCAGCAGGTAACACTGGGTCTCGATGGCGCGTGCGCGAATCAGCACATCCCAATGCGCCGCGCCGGTCACCGCCGTAAACGCCGACGGCGCGGTAATCAGCTCAGCCCCCGCCGCACGCAACTCGCTGTACAGCTCGGGGAAGCGCAGGTCGTAACACACCGTCAGGCCCAACCGGCCAACAGGCGTGTCCGCCACCACCACATTGCCTCCGAAAGCATAGTCGTCGGATTCGCGATAACGGCCGCGGGCATCGGCGACATCCACATCGAACAGGTGCAGCTTGTCGTAACGGGCAACGATTTCACCCTGATCATCCACCAGCAACGAGCAGGCATTAGACTTGGCGTTCGGCTGGTCCTTTGGCGGCAGCGGCAAAGTACCAGCCACTATCCATAAGGTGAGGTCGCGGGCGGTCTGTTTCAACCACGGCAGGATCGGGCCTTCGCCCAGTGCTTCGGCGCGACCGATGTCGGCCACGTCGCGGCGGCCCATGGCAGCGAAGTTTTCCGGCAATACCGCCAGCTTCGCCCCACCCGCTGCGGCTTGTTCCAGCAAGCGCCGGGCCTGGGCCAGGTTGGCCAGCACATCGCTCTGGCTGACCATTTGAATTACCGCAAAGGACATGGGCCGTCTCTCCGTCATGGGCATGCGGCCATGCTACTCCACAGGCCCTCAGTTTGGCTTTTCAAATGGCTTGTCGAAGGTGATTTTCGGGTCCTTCCACGGCCCTTCGACCTTGTATTGCACACTGGCGAAACGTGAAACCCGATCACCGATCAACTTGTCGATCAGGAACAACGCACCGCCAATAGCCGGCGCACCCACGATCAGCGCTGCGATCGGCAGGTTGTTGGTCACCGGCAGGGTGACCAGCAGCTTGGCGTCGACACGGTCTGCGACCAGGTCAAGGGTGCCGTTTAGCTCCAGGTTAGTCGAAGGCCCGGTCATGGTGATCGGCTCACGGGTCACGAATACCCCATTGCTCGCCGCCAGCAAGCCCTTCACACGGTCATAGCTCAAGCCCTTGCCGAGCAAGTCCGAGAAGTCCAGGCGCAGACGTCGCCCGATGGAGTTGAAGTTCAGCAGGCCAAACACCCGCAACGCCTGGGCACCGCCTTCCACTTCCACAAACTGGCCGTTGCGGAACGCCGCATCCAGGCTGCCGGAGAATCGCTTGGGCCCGACATAGGCTGGCGAACCGGGCCAGCGACCATCCACATCCAGATGGAAATCCTGGCTGGTGACGGTAGGCGCATAACCCCACCCCTTGAGCACATCGCCGATATTCTTGCCATCCAGTCGGCCCTTGTACCAACTGCTGCTGTCACCAGCCGCCCCTTCCCAACCACCCGCACCCTTGAGCTGCATGCCCTTGAGGCCGAGGTCCAGGTTATTGAAGGCCAGGCCTTTGGCGGTCGGGCGGATTTTCAGCGACCAGGCGCCTATCAGGTCAGGGCCCTGGAACAGTTGATCGATGGCGATATCCAGCGCAGGGATATTTTTGGGGTCGACATCGGCCAAGGGGTCCGGTGCGTTTTCATCAGCCTGCACCGTCGGATCCACTGCCGGCAGCTTTACATACTGCAGGTTGATCGCAATCGGCGCGCCTTTGGCGTCCGGCAGGTTGACCGTGCCCTTGGCCTGCTGGCTGTCGAGCTGCAAACCCCAGGCTGCGGGCTTGCGGTCCAGCAGGAGGTTGACCTGATCGAACTGGGTACCAAAGCCGGTCAGCTTGCCCACCTTGAAGTCAGCGCCGCTGAGCAACTGCTTGGCGCTGCCGCCCGGATCGTTGCCCGCGTAGCGGTCTACCAGCTTCTTCCACGGGTCGATATCGAGTTCAGACAGCACGCCGCGAATGCGCAAGCCCTTGGCTCCTGGCAACACAGCATCGCCATCACCGAGGAATAGCTCTCCTCGCCCCTCATTGAATTTGTCCGGCGGCGCAGCGAAGGTGAAGTTGGCCAGCTCGCCGTAGTCGAACCAATAACGCCGCTCGGCACCTTGCAAAGTCATGCGGAACACGCTGTCACGCCCCTGGCTCGCCGGCATGCCGAACGGAGCGGGTAAATCCACGGCCACGCCCTTCAGGTTGGAGCTGACCATCAGTTGGCTATCGGCACCGTCCAGGGTCAGTTGCAACTGGTAGGGAATATCGCCGGACACCGGCAACGGCTGGCTGACTTTCAACCAGTCCGTCAGTCGCTTGACCGTTACCTGGCCCTTGGCAGTCACACGCGTACTGATATTGCCCGGCTTGCCATCGGCAACGATCTGCGCGGTGATCGGCCGGTCGAACGCTTGGGCCGTGATGTTCTGGCCACTGAGGCCTTTGGCGCTGTCGAAGCGGAAATCGCCCTTGAGCTGGGTCAGGTCCAGGGTCGGTTCGGCCAGTTGCAGGCGCGCTTTATCCGTCTTGAAGTCCACCACGATTTTCGGCTCGGTGCCCTTCGCCAACGGTACATCCAGGTCAAGGCTGCCTTGCAGGTCGCCCTCCCCCTTCCACCCGGCAAAGGTCGATGCGGTGCCGATCGGTGCTTCCTGAAGGATTTTCAAACCGTCACCCAAACCGCCGGCAAACCCGCCGGTCAGCAACAGATGACTGTCCTTGCCCGCCGGCGCGTGGGGGATATTGACGTAGACGTCCTTGACCTTGGTGTCGAGCAACTGGCCCTTGCTGGCCAGGATGCGCACGCCGCTCTCCTCGACAAACACTTCGCCACTGACCTTGCTCACATGCGGCCAGCCCGGCTGGAACGCCAGTTCGGCATCATGCACCTTGAAGAACAGGCTGATATTGCGTGAAGCCGGCAGCGCGTCGTGGTTCAGCGAACCCTGATACTGGAAAAAGCCTTGGTCCACCGCGCCCTTGAGAATCGCCGTACGCAGCCACTCATCCAACGCTGGGCTCAACACCGCCGGCAGGTATTTGGGGGTGAAACGCCCATCGCCATCGACCATGCCGACCCGCAGGTCCATGTAGTCTTCCTGGTCGTGATCGAAATGCAGGCGAATCAGGAAGTCGGCAGCGACCTTGCCCTCCTCACCCAGCACCTCGATATACGGGGCGATCAGGGTAAAGCCTTGCTTATCGAGCTTCCACGTCAGGCGCGCATTGGCCTGGATGTACTGCCACGGCTTGGCAAAGATCGGGTCGAGGTGCAGGGAAAAGTCTTTGCTGTCCATGCGCAACTCGCCATGCCCCAAGTCACCGCTGATACTGCCGGACACGTTGCGCGCGGCGGGTGCGCCAAAGTAGGCATCAAAACCGATGCGTTCGAGGTTGGCGGCGAAGCTGACTTTTTGATCCGTCGTATCTTGAGGACGGAAATCCACCAGCACATTACGCAGCAGGCCCGTCGCCTTGAGGTGCTGAATGGTCTTGGCGAAACCCTCCGGCAGCGGCGCCAAGGCATTGAGCAGCGGCGTGATCGGCGTGAGGTCCAGGCGGTCGGCCTGGAGCTTCCAGATTTCCTGATCCTTGTCGGTGGCCAGGGTTTGCTGAAGTTGCAGGCGCGATTCCCAGCGGGTTTCCCCCAGGTTCATCGCCAGCGAGTCGAACAGCACCTTGAGACCGGTATCGCTGCGTTGCAGGTAGGCGGTGAGCGCCAGGTTCTCGATATGCACAGGTTTGCGGTCGGCGTAGCTGCCTTTTACCTGTGGCGAGTTGAGGCGCACCACCGCGCTTTGCACGGTACCTTTGGCCCAGGTCAGCCAGAATTCACCACCAGCCTTGAATTGTGTGAGCTTCCATTGCTGGGTCAGCTTGGCTGGGATCCACTTGGCCCAGTCGCTTTGCGGCAGGCTCAGGTACGCCTGGACTTCGCCGTCCTTCCACTGGTTGGCGCGAATGCGCGTGCGCAGGTTCACCGCCAAGGGTTGACCGTCGGGCAGCGTCAGGCGCGCATCCAGGCGTTGACGGGTGATGCCGGTGTGCAGGCTCAGGCCGACATACGTCAGGGTTACCGGCGCCTGGTCAAACGGCTGCAAAGTCACCTGACTGTCGAGCAGCGACACACGCTTGACCTTTTGCATGTTCTTGAGCAACTGCTCAGGGTCCACGGGCTGGTCGTCCTGCACCGGCAAGCCCTGCAACGCCCATTTACCGTCCTTGTCTTCCTTGACGCTGAGCTGCAAGCCACTAACTTGCAGATGGGCAATGCGCACTTCACGGGCCATCAGGCTGGCCCACATATCCGGCACCACTTCGACCTGATCCAGGCGCAAGGCACTGCTGCCCTCGCCCACCATCACATCGTGGGCCCGTAATACCGGCGCGAAGCCGCTCCAGCGGCCTTCAAGGCTGCCAATGTGCAACGGCATGTCCACCGCGGCCTGGGCCTTGGCTTCGATCTCCGCACGGTACTCGGCCACCAGCGGCGTCAGCTCGCGCCCCAGGCTCACATACACCGCTGCCAATACCAGCAGCAAGGCACAGAGGCCCAGGCCCCAACGGGTCAAAGCGGCAAAAAAGCGTATCAGACGCTCCATGTCAGGCGACCCTCAAGACAGTAGTCGGACGGCAGATCAAGGTCTGCCGTCTCGTAAAAAGAAAACGATTGGGGATCAGAGCAGCACCACGTCATATTGTTCCTGGGAATACATGGTTTCGACCTGAAAGCGTATCGTGCGCCCGATAAACCCCTCCAGTTCGGCAACGTTACCGGATTCTTCGTCCAGCAGCCGGTCGACCACTTTCTGGTTGGCGAGCACTCTGTACCCCTCGGCCTGGTAGGCTCGCGCCTCTCGCAGGATTTCGCGGAAAATCTCGTAGCAAACGGTTTCCGGGGTCTTCAATTTACCGCGGCCCTGGCAACTGCTGCACGGCTCGCACAGCACCTGCTCCAGACTTTCGCGGGTGCGCTTGCGCGTCATCTGCACCAGGCCCAGCTCGGTGATGCCAATGATGTTGGTCTTGGCGTGATCGCGCTCCAGCTGTTTCTCCAGGGTACGCAGCACCTGGCGCTGGTGTTCTTCATCTTCCATGTCGATGAAGTCGATGATGATGATGCCGCCCAGGTTACGCAGGCGCAGTTGGCGCGCGATCGCGGTGGCCGCTTCGAGGTTGGTCTTGAAGATGGTTTCTTCGAGGTTGCGATGGCCGACGAACGCGCCGGTGTTGACGTCGATGGTGGTCATGGCTTCCGCCGGGTCCACTACCAGGTAGCCACCGGACTTGAGCGGCACCTTGCGCTCCAGGGCTTTCTGGATTTCGTCTTCGACGCCATACAGATCGAAGATCGGTCGCTCGCCGGGATAGTGTTCCAGGCGGTCGGCAATTTCCGGCATCAACTCGGCAACAAATTGCGTGGTGCGCTGGAAGGTTTCCCGCGAGTCGATGCGAATTTTCTCAATCTTCGGGCTGACCAGGTCGCGCAGCGTGCGCAGGGCCAGGCCGAGGTCTTCATAGATCACACTGGGCGCGCCGATGGTCTTGATCTGTGCGCCGATCTGGTCCCACAGGCGCCGTAGGTAGCGGATATCCATGAGGATTTCATCGGCGCCGGCACCCTCAGCGGCGGTGCGCAGGATGAATCCGCCCGCTTCCTTGATGCCTTCGGCCGCCACACAGTCGCTGACCACCTTTTTCAGGCGCTCGCGCTCGGCTTCGTCTTCGATCTTCAGGGAAATGCCGACATGGGCGGTGCGCGGCATGTACACCAGGTAACGCGACGGAATCGACAGTTGCGTGGTGAGGCGTGCGCCTTTGGAGCCGATGGGGTCCTTGGTGACTTGCACCACCAGGCTCTGCCCTTCGTGTACCAGGGCGCTGATGCTTTCTACCGCTGGCCCTTCGCGCAGGGAAATTTCCGAAGCATGGATAAACGCGGCACGGTCCAGGCCGATGTCGACGAAGGCCGCCTGCATGCCCGGCAAAACCCGCACCACCTTGCCTTTGTAGATATTGCCGACGATCCCGCGCTTCTGGGTGCGCTCAACATGCACTTCTTGCAGAACACCGTTCTCTACCACCGCCACGCGCGATTCCATCGGCGTGATATTGATCAGAATCTCTTCACTCATGGCTGGGTCTCGTTCAGGCGTTTTCACAATAGTGACCGGTCGCTTAAGGCTGGGCGCTGGGGTACGGCGTTCAGCGCGCGGTAAGGTTTTGCCAACAGGGTATGCCGAATTGGCCGAGCAGTTGCGCGGTTTCGCACACCGGCAGGCCTACCACGGCGGAATAACTGCCATTGAGCCCGGCGACAAAGACCGAGCCCAACCCTTGGATAGCATAGCCGCCCGCCTTGTCTTGGGGTTCGCCGCTGTGCCAGTAGGTGGTCGCTTCCTCGACGGAAATCCCGCGAAACCGTACACGACTGCTTACACAAACAGTCTCACAGCGTTGGCCGTCGGTGAGGGCAATGGCGGTCAGCACTTCATGCTCACGCCCCGCCAGCGCCATCAACATTGCCAAGGCGTCGGCCTGATCGACGGGTTTGCCGAGTATCTGGCCATCGACGATTACGGCGGTATCGGCGCCCAACACGCAGGCGTCGGCAGTATTTTCGAGCGCAGCAAACCCCGCCGCTGCCTTGCCACGCGCGAGGCGCTCGACGTAGGCAACGGCGGGTTCGTTTGTAAGAGGAGTTTCATCGATAGCGGCGCTGACCACGGTGAAAGGCACACCGATCTGGGTCAACAATTCACGCCGCCTCGGGGAGCCCGAGGCCAGGTAAAGCGAATTCATGCAGACTCTCCCTGTAGGGTTCGATAACCAGGCAGAGCCTCGCAATCCATTCAATTGATTTTATAGCGACGACGCAACCCACGCAGACCGAAGCTGATCCATGGCCACAGCAAGGCACTGACCAGCGCCGGCAATACCAGCGCCAAGGTTGGCTGGCGGTTACCGGTCAACGCACTCAGCCATAGCTGAACCAACTGCGCCAGGCCGAAGATCACCAGGATCACCAGGCATTGCTGCCACATAGGGAACATGCGCAGGCGTTGCTGCAACGACAGCACCAGGAAGGTGATCAGGGTCAGGATCAACGCGTTCTGGCCCAGCAAGGTGCCATAGAGCACATCCTCCGCCAAGCCCAGGAACATCGCCGTGACCATGCCGACCTTATGCGGCAGGTTCAGCGACCAGAACGCCAGCAACAGTGCCAGCCAGAGCGGGCGCAGGATTTCCATGAACTGCGGCAAGGGCGAAACGCTCAGCAGCATGCCGATAGCAAAGGTCAGCCAGACAATCCAGCCGTTGCGCGAATGAGTACTGGCCATTATTCCTCCCTCTGCCGCGTGGTTGCCGGGGCAGTTGCCGGAGGCTTGGCAGCCGGGGTCGCGGCCGGTGGTTTAGTCACGGTTGGCTTGGCAGGACGCGTGTTATGGGCTGCCGGCTTGACCGGGGTGGCTACAGGCGCTGCCGGAGCCGCCGTCGGAGCAGGCGGCCCGACGAATGCCGGCTTGGGCACGGTCGCCGGAACGATCGGCGCTGTACCGTTTTGCTTGTCTTCCGCTTCCTGGGCCTGCGCGGCGTCGTTGGCGCGCTCTTCCGGCGTACGGTTGTCGCTGAACACCAGCAGCAGGTAGCGGCTGCGGTTCAGGGCGGCAGTCGGCACGGCACGCACAATGGCGAACGGCTGGCCGGAATCGTGGATCACTTCCTTCACCGTCGCCACCGGGTAGCCCGCCGGGAAACGCTGACCCAGGCCGGAACTGACCAGCAGGTCGCCTTCCTTGATGTCTGCAGTGTCCGCCACATGGCGCAGTTCCAGGCGCTCCGGGTTACCGGTGCCGCTGGCAATCGCGCGCAAGCCGTTGCGGTTCACCTGCACCGGAATGCTGTGGGTGGTGTCCGTCAGCAACAATACCCGCGAGGTGTAGGGCATCAGCTCAACCACCTGGCCCATCAGGCCACGGGCATCGAGCACCGGCTGGCCCAGGACCACACCGTCGCGCTCACCCTTGTTGATGATGATGCGATGGGTGAAGGGGTTGGGGTCCATGCCGATCAACTCGGCCACTTCGACCTTTTCGTTGACCAGCGCGGAAGAATTGAGCAACTCGCGCAGCCGAACGTTCTGCTCGGTGAGGGCCGCGAGCTTTTGCATGCGCCCCTGCAACAGCAGGTTTTCGGTCTTGAGTTTTTCGTTTTCGGCGACCAGTTCGGTGCGGCTGCCAAATTGGCTGGCCACGCCCTGGTAGAGACGTTGCGGCAGGTCGGTGATCCAGTAAGTCTGCATCAACACCAGCGACATCTGGCTGCGCACGGGCTTGAGCAGTGCAAAGCGGGCATCGACCACCATCAGCGCGACCGAAAGCACGACCAGCACCAACAGGCGCACGCCCAATGAGGGGCCTTTGGCGAAAAGCGGTTTAATAAGCCGCTCCTCCCAGGCAAATGTTCTCTTTATTCATACGGCATCTAACCGGCCTGGATGCAGATTGAAGAAGATAAACGCCAACAGGCAGCACTGCAAAGTGCTGCCTGCGGGCGAAACATGGGCTAACCAGCAATGACTTATTCGCTGGAGAGCAGGTCCATGGTGTGTTTATCCATCATTTCCAGTGCACGACCACCGCCACGGGCAACGCAGGTCAGCGGGTCTTCGGCAACGATCACCGGCAGGCCAGTCTCTTGGGCCAGCAGCTTGTCGAGGTCGCGCAGCAAGGCGCCACCACCGGTCAGCACCAGGCCACGCTCGGCGATGTCGGAAGCCAGTTCCGGCGGCGACTGCTCCAGCGCGCTTTTCACCGCCTGAACGATGGTGGCCAGGGACTCTTGCAGAGCTTCCAGCACTTCATTGGAGTTCAGGGTGAAGGCACGTGGAACGCCTTCGGCCAGGTTACGACCGCGCACATCGACTTCGCGCACTTCGCCGCCTGGGTAGGCGGTGCCGATTTCCTGCTTGATGCGCTCAGCGGTGGACTCACCGATCAGGCTGCCGTAGTTACGACGTACATAGGTGATGATCGCTTCGTCGAAACGGTCGCCGCCGACGCGTACGGATTCGGCATACACCACACCGTTCAGGGAGATCAGGGCGATTTCAGTGGTACCACCACCGATATCCACCACCATCGAGCCGCGTGCTTCTTCAACCGGCAGGCCGGCACCGATCGCAGCCGCCATTGGCTCTTCGATCAGGAACACTTCACGGGCACCGGCGCCAAGGGCCGATTCACGGATGGCACGGCGCTCAACCTGGGTGGATTTGCACGGAACGCAGATCAGCACACGGGGGCTGGGCTGCAGGAAACTGTTTTCGTGAACCTTGTTGATGAAGTACTGCAGCATCTTCTCGCAGACGCTGAAGTCGGCGATCACGCCGTCTTTCATCGGACGAATGGCGGCAATATTGCCCGGTGTACGGCCGAGCATGCGCTTGGCCTCGGTGCCGACGGCAACGACACTTTTCTGGTTACCGTGCGTCCGAATAGCCACAACCGATGGCTCATTCAGGACGATACCGCGCTCGCGCACGTAAATAAGGGTGTTGGCAGTGCCCAGGTCAATGGAAAGATCGCTGGAAAACATGCCACGCAGTTTCTTGAACATGGGAAAGGGACCCTAGGCAACGCGTGGGTAAAAAAGTGCGGCAAACTCTAACAACGACAGGGATTTTGGGCAAGGCGCCAATGTGCTAAATTGGCCGACTTTCTGTGCACCTAACCCCACAATCGCGGCCGTAAGACCGTAGAAATGCGGTAGTGTTCCGACAATCTAACACACGGACAGCCTCCGTTCTGTTTTCCACTGGAGATTCCCATGACGCTTGAACGCTCCGACGTGGAAAAAATCGCGCACCTGGCCTCGCTTGGCCTCAATGATGCCGATCTTCCACAGACCACCGCAGCCCTGAACAGCATTCTCGGGCTGGTCGACCAAATGCAGGCCGTGAATACCGACGGTATCGAGCCCCTGGCTCACCCGCTGGAAGCCAGCCAGCGCCTGCGCGCAGACGTCGTGACCGAGAGTAATAATCGCGAGGCCTACCAGTCCATCGCGCCAGCGGTCGAAAACGGCCTGTACCTGGTTCCGAAAGTCATCGACTAAAGGGAAAGAGCCTGCAATGCATCACATGACTCTGGCCGAGATCGCTCGCGGTCTCGCCGACAAAAAGTTTTCTTCCGAAGAGCTGACCAAGACCCTGCTGGCGCGCATCGCCGAGCACGATCCAAAGGTCAACAGCTTCATCAGCCTCACCGAAGAGCTGGCCCTGAGCCAGGCCAAGGCCGCCGACGTACGTCGCGCCAACGGTGAAAGTGGCGCGCTGCTGGGCGCTCCAATCGCCCACAAAGACCTGTTCTGCACCCAGGGCATTCGCACCAGTTGCGGCTCGAAGATGCTCGACAACTTCAAAGCACCCTATGACGCCACCGTGGTGTCCAAGCTGGCTGCCGCCGGGGCTGTGACCCTGGGCAAGACCAACATGGACGAATTCGCCATGGGTTCGGCCAACGAGTCGAGCTACTACGGCGCGGTGAAAAACCCGTGGAACCTGGAGCACGTGCCCGGCGGTTCGTCTGGCGGTTCGGCCGCCGCAGTTGCCGCACGCTTCCTGCCCGCCGCTACAGCCACCGATACCGGCGGCTCGATCCGCCAGCCTGCGGCCTTCACCAACCTCACCGGCCTGAAGCCGACCTACGGTCGCGTTTCCCGTTGGGGCATGATCGCCTATGCCTCCAGTCTCGATCAGGGCGGCCCTTTGGCGCGCACCGCCGAAGACTGCGCAATTTTGTTACAAGGCATGGCAGGCTTCGATAAACAGGACTCCACCAGCATCGATGAGCCAGTGCCGGACTACAGCGCCAGCCTGAACACCTCGCTCAAGGGCCTGCGCATTGGCGTACCGAAGGAATACTTCAGCGCCGGTCTCGACCCACGTATTGCTGAGCTGGTGCATAACAGCGTCAAGACCCTGGAAAGCCTGGGTGCCGTGATCAAGGAAATCAGCCTGCCGAACAACCAGCACGCGATTCCTGCGTACTACGTGATCGCGCCGGCAGAAGCCTCCTCGAACCTGTCGCGCTTCGACGGCGTGCGTTTCGGCTATCGCTGCGAAAACCCGAAAGACCTCACCGACCTTTATAAGCGCTCCCGTGGCGAAGGTTTCGGTGCCGAAGTACAACGCCGGATCATGGTCGGCGCCTACGCCCTGTCGGCCGGCTACTACGACGCGTACTACCTCAAGGCGCAGAAAATCCGTCGCTTGGTGAAGAACGACTTCATGGCAGCCTTTGAGCAAGTCGACGTGATCCTCGGCCCAACCACGCCGAACCCGGCCTGGAAGCTCGGCGCCAAGAACGGCGACCCGGTGGCTGCGTACCTCGAAGACCTGTACACCATCACCGCCAACCTCGCGGGCCTGCCGGGCTTGTCCATGCCAGCAGGTTTCGTCGATGGCCTGCCGGTCGGCGTGCAACTGCTCGCCCCGTATTTCCAGGAAGGCCGCCTGCTCAATGTGGCGCACCAGTACCAGTTGAACACCGACTGGCACACTCGCACCCCTACCGGCTTCTGAGGAGAACACTATGCAATGGGAAGTTGTGATCGGGCTGGAGATTCATACCCAGCTCGCCACCCAATCGAAGATTTTCTCCGGTAGCGCCACCACGTTCGGCTCCGAACCGAACACCCAGGCCAGCCTGGTTGACCTGGGCATGCCCGGCGTACTGCCGGTGCTGAACCAGGAAGCGGTGCGCATGGCGGTGATGTTCGGCCTGGCGATTGACGCCGAGATCGGCCAGCACAACGTGTTCGCGCGCAAGAACTACTTCTACCCGGACCTGCCCAAGGGCTACCAGATCAGCCAGATGGAACTGCCGATCGTTGGCAAGGGCCACCTGGACATCCCCCTGGAAGACGGCACCATCAAGCGCGTCGGCGTGACCCGTGCACACCTGGAAGAAGATGCCGGCAAGAGCCTGCACGAAGAATTCCCGGGCGCCACCGGCATCGACCTGAACCGTGCCGGCACGCCGCTGCTGGAGATCGTTTCCGAGCCGGACATGCGCAGCGCCAAGGAAGCCGTGGCCTACGTCAAGACCATCCACGCACTGGTGCGCTACCTGGGCATCTGCGACGGCAACATGGCCGAAGGTTCGCTGCGTTGCGACTGCAACGTGTCGATCCGTCCAAAGGGCCAGGTCGAGTTCGGCACCCGCTGCGAAATCAAGAACGTCAACTCGTTCCGCTTCATCGAGAAGGCGATCAACAGCGAAGTGCGCCGCCAGATCGAGCTGATCGAAGACGGCGGCAAGGTCATCCAGCAGACCCGCCTGTACGACCCGAACAAAGACGAAACCCGCGCCATGCGCAGCAAAGAGGAAGCCAACGACTACCGTTACTTCCCCGACCCGGACCTGTTGCCGGTGGTGCTGGAGGACTCGTTCCTCAGCGACATCCGCGCCACCCTGCCGGAACTGCCACAGCAGAAACGCGAGCGCTTCCAGGAGCAGTTCGGCCTGTCGGTCTACGATGCCAGTGTCTTGGCCTCCAGCCGCGAACAAGCCAACTACTTCGAAAAAGTTGTGAGCATTGCCGGCGACGCCAAACTGGCGGCCAACTGGGTGATGGTTGAGCTGGGCAGCCTGCTGAACAAACAGGGCCTGGAAATCGACGAAGCCCCGGTATCCGCCGAGCAACTGGGCGGCATGCTGCTGCGCATCAAGGACAACACCATCTCCGGCAAGATCGCCAAGACCGTGTTCGAAGCCATGGCCGCAGGCGAAGGCAGCGCGGACGAGATCATCGAGAAGCGTGGCCTCAAGCAGGTCACCGACAGCGGCGCGATCTCGGCTGTATTGGATGAAATGCTCGCGGCCAACGCCGAGCAGGTCGAGCAATACCGTGCGGCAGACGAAGCCAAGCGCGGCAAGATGTTCGGCTTCTTTGTAGGCCAGGCGATGAAAGCCTCCAAAGGCAAGGCCAACCCGCAGCAGGTGAACGAATTGCTGAAAAGCAAGCTCGAAGGCTGACCAGCGACACGCGCCCCTTCGGGGGCGCACTTTTTCGGGGACAACCTGCATGAAGCGTCTACTCGGCCTCCTGGCCCTGTTCTCTCTGTTGGCCGGCTGCGCCAGCGGCGTCATCAACCCCAACGGCTACGACGAAACCGGCACCGCCTCCTATTATGGCGCCCGGCACCATGGCAAAAAGACCGCCAGCGGTGAACCCTTCAACCAGAACGCCCTGACCGCCGCCCACCGGCAATTGCCGTTCGGCACCCAGGTCAAGGTCACCAATCTCGACAACGACAAATCCGTGGTTGTCCGCATCAATGATCGCGGCCCGCATACCCGTGGGCGGCTGATCGATCTTTCACGCAAGGCGGCCGAGCAGCTGGGTATGATCGGCAGCGGTACGGCGCGTGTACGCGTACAAGCGCTGAGCAACTAAAGACGGAGCCCTGGCCATTTTCGGATTAACCGCCCTCTCGCCCTGGAGCCTGCTGGAATTGGTCAGCGGCCTGGTGCTGCTGATCATCGGCGCCGAAATCCTGGTGCGCGCCGCCGTGCGCCTGGCCGCGAGCCTCAAGGTGCGTCCGCTGATCATCGGCCTGACGATCGTGGCCTTCGGTAGCAGCGCGCCGCAGATGACTGTCAGCCTGCAAGCCACCCTGGCTGGCAACACCGATATCGCGGTGGGCAGTGTGATCGGCAGCAGTATCTTCAACATTCTGGTGACCCTGGGCCTGTCGGCGCTGATCATTCCGCTACGGGTTTCGCGCCAGTTGGTGCGCCTGGATATTCCGGTGATGATCCTCGCCGGGTTGCTGGTGTTCACGCTCGCCGCCAATGAGGAACTCACGCCGATTGATGGCCTGGTGCTGCTCGTTGCCCTGGTCGCTTACCTCGGCGTGCTGCACTACCAGACCCGTCATTCGCGCCGCCCACGCACACTGGACACTGTCGCCCGCGCGCCCTGGCTGAGCAGCGTGTTGCTGATGCTCGGTGGCTTACTGATCCTGGTGCTGGCCGGGCATTTACTGCTGGGCGCCGCAGTGGATGTGGCAGGCGACCTGGGCCTGTCGGAACGAGTGATTGGCCTGACCCTGATCGGCGTGGGCACCTCGCTGCCATGCCTGGCGACCTCGCTGATTGCCGCCCTGCGCGGCGAGCGGGAAATCGCCGTGGGCAACGTGATCGGCAGCAACCTGTTCAACCTGCTCGGCGTGCTGGGGCTGACCGCCTTGCTCGCGCCCTCGCCCCTGTCGGTATCGCCCAATGCCCTGGATTTCGACCTGCCGGTGATGCTCGGCGTAGTCGTGCTGTGCCTGCCGGTGTTCTACACCGGCTACCGCGTGACCCGCGCCGAAGGCCTGGTGCTGCTGGGCCTGTACCTGGCGTACGGGCTGCATGTAATGGCGTTCACCACGGGCATGCCCCTGGCCACCAAGCTTGAACAACTGATGCTGTACTACGTCCTGCCAGTGCTGGTGGCTTTTCTGTTGTTCAGCACGCTGCGAGCCTGGCGCCGCCAACACAAGAGGGAATCGCAATGACCGATCAGAAAAAGCCCGGGGTTGAAATGCGTCGCCAGGTCATGGGCGATGTGTTCGTCGACCGCGCCTTGGGCAATGCCACCGAGTTCACCCAGCCGCTGCAGGATTTCGTCAACGAGCACGCCTGGGGCAGTGTGTGGAACCGCGAAGGCTTACCGCTGAAAACCCGCAGCCTGATCACCCTCGCCGCCCTTACCGCGCTCAAGTGCCCGCAGGAGCTCAAAGGCCATGTGCGCGGCGCGCTGAACAATGGTTGCACCGTGGAAGAGATCCGCGAGGCATTGCTGCATTGCGCGGTGTATGCCGGTGTGCCGGCGGCGATTGATGCGTTCCGTGCGGCGCAGGAAGTGATCGATACCTACCAGAAAGAAGGTTAGATCCAGCCGCCCGCCTGCAACACAAAAATCCCAATATTCGTGGTCACCGCCGCCATCAAGGTGGTGATCACGATAATCGCCGCTGCCAGCTCATGATTCCCCTCGGCCGCCCTGGCCATCACAAAACTGGCGGCTGCGGTCGGCGCACCGAAGTACAGGAACAGAATCCCCAGCTCCGGCCCGCGAAAGCCCAGCAACCATGCGCCCAAGGTCGCCGCCACTGGCAGCCAGACCATCTTCATCAAACTCGCGCTCAGCGCCCTATTGCCGCTCTTGCGCAACGCTGCGAGCGACAAGGTGCCACCAATGCAGATCAAGGCCAACGGCAAGGTGGTATCCGCCAGATACTGCATGGATTTTTCCAACCAGCCCGGCAGGCCAATCTGAAAATAAGCGAACGGCGCCGCCACGATCACGCTGATGATCAGCGGGTTGGCCACCACACTTTTGCAGATGCTCCACGGATCGGACTTGATCACCGGGCTGTACACCGCCAACACGATGGTCGACAGGGTGTTGTAGAACAGGATCACCAACGCCGCGAGAATCGCGCCGAGGGAGATGCCGTAATCGCCGTACATGCTGGCGGCCAGCGCCAGGCCGATCACGCCGTTATTGCCGCGAAACGCGCCTTGCGTGTAGATACCCCGGTCTTCACGCGGGCAACGAAAGATTGCCCAACCCCAGGCCAGGGCGAAGCTGAGCAAGGTCGCAACAGCAAAGTAGATCAGCAGCCCCGGCTTGAGCGCCGAGTGCAGGTCGGCATGCAGGATGCCGAGGAACAGCAGCGCCGGCATGGTGACGTTGAACACCAGGGACGAGGCCGTGTGGATAAAGTTGTCGTTGATCCAGTTGATGCGCTTGAGCACCACACCCAGGAACAGCATGGCAAACACCGGCGCGGTGATGGTGAGGGTGGTGAGGAAAATTGCCAGCATGCCGGGGAGAACCTTGGTGAGCGTCGTTAGGTGGCTAATGATAAGCCAGTGTAGGCCGCTTCGTCTGGTCTACCGCTATCGGGGGCAAGCCCCCGATGCAGGCGACTCGGTCTCAGGTAATCGGTGCCGGGTTGAACAAGGTGATGTCGTTATGCAGCTTGTGATGCTCCGCCCACGTTTGTTTCTTGCCGCTGGCCACATCCAGGTAAAAGTGAAACAACTCCCACCCCAATTCCTCGATGCTCGCCCGCCCAGTCGCAATGCGCCCAGCATCGATATCGATCAAGTCCGGCCAACGCTGCGCCAGCTCCGTGCGCGTCGACACCTTCACCACCGGCGCCATCGCCAGCCCATACGGCGTGCCACGCCCGGTGGTGAATACATGCAAGTTCATCCCCGCCGCCAGTTGCAAGGTGCCGCATACAAAGTCACTGGCCGGCGTGGCGCAAAAGATCAGCCCCTTGCCCTTGAAACGCTCGCCAGGGCCCAGCACGCCATTGATCGCGCTGCTACCGGATTTGACGATGGAGCCCAGGGACTTCTCGACAATGTTCGACAACCCGCCCTTCTTGTTGCCCGGCGTGGTGTTGGCGCTCCGATCCGCCTCGCCCTTGGCCAAGTAACGGTCGTACCAGTCCATCTCGCGGACCAGTTCCTGGGCAACCGCCTCGCTTTCAGCGCGAGACGTCAGCAGGTAGATAGCATCGCGGACTTCGGTCACTTCGGAAAACATCACCGTCGCTCCGGCCCGCAACAGCAAATCCGAGGCATAGCCCAGCGCCGGGTTGGCGGTGATACCGGAAAACGCATCACTGCCGCCGCACTGCATGCCCAGGATCAATTCCGACGCCGGCACGGTTTCCCGGCGGCGCTGGTCGAGTTTCTTCAGGCGCGTCTCGGCCAGTTCCATGATCTGCTCAATCATCTCGGTAAAGCCGTGGCTGGCATCCTGCAGCCGATACAGCCAGGGCTCACTCAGGTCGACCGAGCTGTCGTTGTCGTGCATCACCTGCCCGGCCTGCAGCTTCTCGCAGCCCAGGCTGATCACCAGGGCTTCGCCGCCCAGGTTCGGATTGCGCGCCAGGTTGCGTACCGTGCGGATCGGGATGTAGGCATCGGTCGCAGTGATCGCCACACCACAGCCGTAGCTGTGGGTCAGCGCCACCACGTCATCGACATGCGGGTACTTGGGCAGCAATTCGTCCTTGATGCGCTTGACCGCATGGTCCAGCACGCCGGTGACGCACTGCACCGTGGTGGTGATGCCAAGGATATTGCGCGTACCCACAGTGCCATCCGCGTTGCGGTAACCCTCGAAGGTAAACCCTTCCAGGGGCGCCTGGGCCTCAGGCACCTCGGTGGACAGCGGCAAGCTGTCCAACGGCGGCGCGGTGGGCATGCGCAGTTGATCTTCCTGCACCCAACTACCACGCGGAATCGGCGCCAGGGCATATCCGATGGTCTGGCCATAGCGAATAATCTGGCCGCCCTCGGGGATATCTTCCAGGGTCACCTTGTGGCTCTGGGGGATGAAATCCACGGTCACCAGGCCGTCCGGGAATTCGGTCCCGGCCGGTACGCCCTGGTCATTGACCACGATCACCACGTTGTCGCGTTCGTGCAAACGAATCGAGCGCGGCGAGTCGGCATGTTCAATCAACTGCATCACACGGCCCCTCAGGAATGCGCTTCGGTTAGGTTGGTCAACTCAGGCCCCTTGGTAGGCGGCTCTTTAAGGACTACACGTTTGATCGGCCCAACGATGACCAGGTAGCTGAACACCGCCACCAGCGCATTGGCGCCGACGAACACCAGGGCCCATTTGAACGAACCGGTGGTGCTGATGATGTAGCCGATCACAATAGGGGTAGTGATCGACGCGAGGTTACCGAAGGTGTTGAACAAGCCACCACTGAGGCCGGCGATTTGTTTCGGCGAGGTGTCAGACACCACCGCCCAACCC
The DNA here is from genome assembly GCF_002269425.1 of Pseudomonas sp. NS1(2017). Classification (NCBI taxonomy): domain Bacteria; kingdom Pseudomonadati; phylum Pseudomonadota; class Gammaproteobacteria; order Pseudomonadales; family Pseudomonadaceae; genus Pseudomonas; species Pseudomonas sp. NS1(2017). The sequence continues at coordinate 2,361,542 of NZ_CP022960.1, read as the reverse complement.
AGTGCGCCAACGCCTTTACCGAAGAAGGCCAAGGCCATGAAGCCCACCACCATCCATTCGATATCCACGTAGTTACAGGCCACGATGCTGCTGGAGATCAGCAGGCCCCCAATGATCGGCGCCTTGCGGGCGAAGGTCAGGGAATGCCCCTTGCGCAGCAGATAATCCGAAATCACCCCGCCGAGCACGCCGCCGATAAACCCGCAGATCGCCGGCAACGAGGCGATGAAACCGGCCTTGAGGATGGTCATGCCACGGTCCTGCACCAAGTACACAGGGAACCAGGTAAGGAAAAAGTAGGTGATACCGTTGATGCAATACTGGCCCAGGTACACGCCGAGCATCATGCGGTTGGTCAGCAACTGGCGGATGTAATCCCACTTCGGACCGTCGGTTTTCTTACCCTTGCCTTTGTCCTGATCCATATCGACCATCGCGCCATTGGCGGCGATGTGATTGAACTCGGCTTCGTTGATCATCGGGTGCTGGCGCGGGCTGTGGATAACTTTCAGCCAGATCAGCGAGAAAATGATGCCGATCACACCCATTACGATAAACACGTGCTGCCAGCCGAAGCTGTAGACGATCCAGCCCATCAGCGGCGCAAACAGCACCGTGGCGAAGTACTGCGCCGAGTTGAAGATCGCTGAAGCCGTACCGCGCTCAGCCGTAGGAAACCACGCCGCCACAATACGGGCATTTCCGGGAAACGATGGCGCTTCGGCCAAGCCCACCATAAAGCGCAGCATAAACAGCGCAACCACGGCGGTGGAGACACCAAACTCACCGACATAGCCTTGCAGCACAGTGAACAGTGACCAGGTGAAGATGCTCAGGGCATAGACTTTCTTGGAACCGAACCGGTCCAGCAACCAGCCACCGGGAATTTGCCCGGCCACGTAGGCCCAACCGAATGCAGAGAAGATATAACCGAGGGTGACCGCGTCGATACCGAGGTCTTTTTGCAGGCTGGAGCCCGCGATGGCGATGGTGGCCCGGTCGGCGTAGTTGATCGTGGTCACCAGGAACAGCATGAGCAGGATCAAATAGCGGACGTGGGTCGGCTTGGTCGCTTGCATGTAGAAGTACTCCCACTAATTATTTTTTTTGCGGGTAATGGTGGTGTGTTGCTGCCCACTGTAGGAGCGAGCTTGCTCGCGAAAACCTCAAAAGCACCGCGCACATCCTGAATGTCCGCGTATTCGTTGACGTTTTTCGCGAGCAAGCTCGCTCCTACAGGGAATCAGCCCCCGTCATAGGGGGCTGCGAATTACGAACCGATGTAGCTGGTCTTCACCACGGTGTAGAACTCTTGCGCATAGCGACCTTGCTCACGCGACCCATAGGATGAACCCTTACGGCCACCGAACGGAACGTGGTAGTCCACACCGGCGGTCGGCAGGTTGACCATCACCATCCCGGCTTGGGAGTGGCGCTTGAAGTGGTTGGCGTATTTGAGCGAGGTGGTGGCAATGCCCGCCGACAAACCGAACTCGGTATCGTTGGCCATGGCCAGCGCCGCTTCGTAATCCGCGACGCGCACAACGTTGGCCACCGGCCCGAAGATCTCTTCACGGCTGATGCGCATGGCCGCTTCGCTGTCGGCAAACAACGTTGGGGCCAGGTAGTAGCCTTCGGTGTCACAGGTGACCAGGCCGCCACCGCTGACCAACCGCGCACCTTCGCTTTGGCCAATGTCGATGTACTTGAGGTCCTGGTCCAATTGCGCCTGGGAAACCACGGGGCCGATATCGGTGCCGCTTTTCAGCGCGTGGCCGACCTTGATCGACTTCATGCGTTCGGCCATGGCCGCGACGAACTGGTCATGGATACCAGCGGTGACAATCAAGCGGCTGGAAGCGGTGCAACGCTGGCCGGTGGAGTAGAACGCGCTCTGTACCGACAGCTCGACAGCCTGCTTGAGGTCGGCGTCGTCGAGGATGATCTGCGGGTTCTTGCCGCCCATTTCCAACTGCACTTTGGCCTGGCGCGACACACAGCTGACGGCGATCTGACGACCCACACCGACAGAACCGGTGAAGCTGATGCCATCGACTTTCGGGCTGTTGACCAGCACATCGCCAACCACGCGGCCGCTGCCCATTACCAGGTTGAACACGCCGGCCGGGAAGCCCGCACGGGAAATGATTTCCGCCAGGGCCCAGGCACAGCCAGGCACCAGCTCGGCGGGCTTGATCACCACGCAGTTGCCGTAGGCCAGGGCCGGGGCGATTTTCCAGGCGGGGATGGCAATCGGGAAGTTCCACGGCGTGATCAGGCCGACCACACCCAGGGCTTCACGGGTGACTTCGACGTTCACGCCCGGACGCACCGACGGCACGTAGTCGCCAGACAGGCGCAGGCACTCACCGGCAAAGAACTTGAAGATGTTACCGGCGCGGGTCACTTCGCCGATGGCTTCGGGCAGGGTCTTGCCCTCTTCACGGGCCAGCAGGGTGCCGAGCTCTTCGCGGCGCGCGAGGATTTCGCTGCCGACTTTATCCAGGGCGTCATGGCGCGCCTGGATCCCGGACGTAGACCAGGCCGGGAATGCCGCGCGGGCTGCGTCGATAGCGGCGTTGACTTGGGCAACATCCGCCTTGGCGTATTCGCCAATGACATCGGACAACTCCGACGGGTTGAGGTTGACGCAGTAGTCGGCACCGGCCACCCACTGGCCATTGATATAGTTATCAAAACGTTGAGCTTGGGACACGAATCTTCTCCTGACGCAAAAGGCCGCTGATCTCTCAGCGGCCTTGTTGATAAGTTATTGCGCGCCTTGCTTGTCGATCAGCGCGGCCAGGGCTTCATATTCTTCCGGCAACAGGTCGGTCAGCGGCGTGCGCACCGGGCCTGCGTCGTAGCCGGCGATTTTTGCACCGGCCTTGACGATGCTCACGGCATACCCGGCCTTGCGGTTACGGATGTCCAGGTACGGCAGAAAGAAGTCGTCGATGATCTTGGAAACGGTGGCGTGATCGTCCTTGGCAATCGCGTGGTAGAAATCCATCGCGGTTTTCGGGATGAAGTTGAACACCGCCGAGGAGTACACCGGTACGCCCAGGGCCTTGTAGGCAGCGGCGTAAACCTCTGCCGTTGGCAGGCCGCCGAGGTAACTGAAACGATCACCGAGGCGGCGACGGATCGACACCATCAACTCGATATCGCCCAGGCCATCCTTGTAGCCGATCAGGTTCGGGCAGCGCTCGGCCAGGCGTTCCAGCAGCGGCGCGGTCAGGCGGCAGACGTTACGGTTGTAGACCACCACACCGATCTTGACCGACTTGCACACAGCCTCAACGTGGGCGGCAACGCCGTCCTGGCTGGCTTCGGTGAGGTAGTGCGGCAGCAGCAGCAGGCCTTTGGCGCCGAGGCGCTCGGCTTCCTGGGCGTACTCGATGGCCTGGCGAGTCGAGCCGCCGACACCGGCCAGGATCGGCACGCTGGTGGCGCAGGTATCAACCGCGGTTTTCACCACTTGGGAATATTCGCTGGCAGCGAGGGAGAAAAACTCACCGGTGCCGCCGGCAGCGAACAAGGCGGTAGCGCCGTACGGGGCCAGCCATTCCAGACGCTTGATGTAACCCGCCTGGTGAAAGTCACCCTGGGCGTTGAAATCGGTCACCGGGAAAGACAGCAGACCGTGGGAGAGGATGGACTTCAGTTCTTGTGGATTCATTATTCGAACACCCTGGGCGAAGACTTTCTATCGAAAGGTTGTTGTTGGTTTTGGTGATGTCGTACGTCATCGTACAACTATAAAAAGATTCGTCAACTGCAATTCATCAGACTTCATTGTGGGCGCTTTGAATGCGCGCCTTCTTGACGTAGGAAATTTTTCCTCTATTCTCGATTTAACTGTATATACATACAGTTACCAAGGAAGATTCCTACGACATAGCAAGGAGCTAACATGTCAGGTCTTGAACTCGCAGCACCCGAAAAGAACCCACCGACTCTGCGCTTCGAAGGCGGTGAACACACCGCCATCGGCGATGAGACCCTGTTGCGCTTCGCCAAGGACGCCCCGGCGATTCCCGCCCATCAAGTCGAGCTGCACCTGCCCAACGGGCTGGCGCTGACCTATGGCCAAGTGATCGCCCTGGGCGGTGATTTCTATGGCATCCCCGGTCAACCGATCAGCGATGGCGCCTCCCCTGCCGACCGCGTGCAACGCTTTACCGCGGCCTTCAACAGCCTGGCAGTACTGCCCGCCTCGCGGGAGGAAGCGCACAAGATCCTCGCGGTGATGCAAAAGGAGATCAACGCGGTCAAGCAGGCGATCAAGGATGGCAAACAAGCTCATGAAGCCTATGACGCCTTGGGTGATACGTTGTCCGAGGAATGGAACCGCATCACTGGCGGCGGCAGCGCGGTTTCGGCGCTGATTCCATTGGGACGTTACCTGAAACTGGCGGCGGACAATGCCGACCATTTCGGTGAATGGGCGCTGTCAGCCTACCTGGCGGGGCACACGGCAGCACTGCAACAAGCCGTCGTGGCGCACCAGACCGGCACCGACCAGGCGCTGGAACTGGCGTATGCGATGAACAGTTTTGCTGATCACTTTTTGACCGACCTGTTCTCGGCCGGCCATCTGCGTGTGCCGCGCAAACAACTGGCAGCTGTGGTGACGCCAGGTGAGCTGGGCTCGCTGATCAGCCGCTTCATGCACGACGAAGACAGCAAGTTCGGGCTCAAGGTGCGTAACGCCATGGGCGATCAATGGCACGCGTATGGGGACAAACGCTACTTCGACGCGATTGATGCGGACAATCGGGTGCAGGTCAAACGTGCGGTGCAGGCTTCGGCGGATGAAATTTTCGACACCTTCATCAGCGGTGTTGCGCCCTCCCCGGCTAATTTCAAGGCGCCGTTGTATGTGCCGGATTTGAATGCTGCGCAGAACCCGGCGAACAACTTCTCGCCGTTGTTCAAAATGGAGGGTGACAAGGTGCTGCGTCGCAAGGACGTGAATGACCTGAACGACAAGCACTGGACGAATGATTGGTGGGGGTGGAGCACTTACCTGCTGCTCAAGGACTACAAGCCAAACCAACCCGCCAACTAGTAGGAGCCGGCTTGCCGGCGATGCAGGCACCTCGGTCCATCAGCCATACCGAGGCGACACTATCGCGGGCAAGCCCGGGCCCCACATTAGGTCGGTGCAGCCTTCAACCGCGCTGCGCTTCTGCCTCTTCATGGGCATGGCGCAGCCGCTCGCGGCTATTGGTCAAATGCAACCGCATGGCCGCCCGCGCCGCATCCGAGTCCTGACGCGCAATCGCTTCATAAATCTCTTCATGTTCACGACTCAAGCGCCCCATGTAGTGCTGCTGGTCATCATGGGCCAGCCGCGCCGAATTCAGGCGGGTGCGTGGAATGATGCTGGTGCCCAGGTGGGTCATGATGTCGGTGAAGTAGCGGTTGCCGGTGGACAGGGCAATTTCCAGGTGGAATGCAAAGTCGGAGGCCACCGCGTCACCGGCGTGAGCCGCGCTTTCGTTCAGGGCATCGAGGGCGGCACGCATGGCTGCCAGTTGCTCGTCGCTGCGGCGTAATGCGGCCAATCCTGCGGACTCGACTTCCAGGCTGATCCGCAACTCCAGGATCGCCAGCACATCACGCAAAGTAACCACAGTGGCCGGGTCAATACGGAAACCGCTCGGGCTCGGCGTATCCAGCACAAAGGTGCCGATACCATGACGGGTTTCTACCTGCCCCGCCGCCTGCAAGCGCGAGATGGCTTCACGCACCACCGTGCGGCTCACTCCATGGGCGTCCATGATCGCCGACTCGGTGGGCAACTTGTCGCCTCGCTTGAGCTGGCCGTCGCGGATTTGCTCGGACAACACCGTGACCAATTCCTGGGCAAGGCTGCGGCGCTTGCGGGGAAGACGAGGGGCGGTGTTGGCGTTTTCCATGATGGATCATCTTTCTCGGTGAGCTTGAGCACGCATCATAGCCCATGGTGGTTGTACGATCACCGTCCAGGCGCGACTTTCATCCCTATCCTTCGCGCAAAAAAATACCCCGACACAGGTCGAGGCATTTTCTCAGCTCATCCCGAGAGGGAAGCGCGTTATTTCACCACCTTCAGGCTCGGCCGGCCGCTAGGGCGCGGTGGCTCGGAATCCGGTGGCGGCTGATCATCGCCGTCTTCGTTTTCGATCGATTCGTCACCCTCGAAAGGCGACTCCAGATCGAACACCATGCCTTGGCCGTTCTCCCGGGCATAGATGCCGAGGATGGCGCCAATCGGCACGAACAGCGTATGCGGCACGCCGCCAAAACGCCCTTCGAAGCTCACGGCTTCGTTGTCCATGTGCAGGTGGCGCACGGCACTCGGCGATACGTTCAACACAATCTGCCCATCACTGGCAAAACCCTCCGGTACCTGAACCGCAGGAAATTCGGAATTGACCAGCATGTGCGGGGTGCAATCGTTGTCCACAATCCACTCATAGAGCGCGCGGACCAGGTAGGGTCGACTGGAGTTCATCAGCGGCTCCTTAAGCCTTAGCGCATATCGCGTTCGACACCAGACAGACTTGCCTGGAAAGCCTCACGCGCAAACTGGCGCTCCATGTAATCAAGCAGCGGCTTGGCAGGCCGCGGCAGTTCAATACCGAGAATCGGCAAGCGCCAGAGTATCGGTAATAGGCAGCAATCCACCAAACTTTGTTCCTCACTGAGGAAAAAAGGCTTATCGGCGAACAATGGCGAAACGCCGGTCAGGCTCTCGCGCAATTCCTTACGCGCCTGCACCCGAACCGCTTCTTTTGTACGCGAATCCAGAATCACATCCACCAGCCCGCACCAGTCACGCTGGATCCGATGGATCAGCAAACGGCTGTTGGCACGCGCCACCGGGTACACCGGCAGCAAAGGCGGATGCGGGTAACGCTCATCCAGGTATTCCATCACCACGGTCGACTCCCACAGCGCCAGGTCACGATCGACCAGGGTGGGCAAGCTGCCGTAAGGGTTCACTTCGATCAGTTTTGGCGGCTGACGGCCCGCCTCCACACTGATGATCTCGGCGCTGACACCCTTCTCTGCGAGCACGATGCGCACTCGGTGGGAATAGTGGTCGGCGGGGTCGGAGTAACAGGCCAACCGATTGGTCACGCCCATGGCGGTCCTCCTCGCTTGTTGAAATTATCGAAAGCTCAAAAACGAGCGCGCCCAGAGAGCATCCCTGTAACAACCGGTTAAACCAGGTCGCTACGTATTCAGAGATGCCGCTGGGCGCGCAAGATTAACAGCAATTGCTTACGGTTGGATCAATGCACATCCTTCCAGTATTCGCGTTTGAGCAGATAGGCGAATACGAAGAAGAAGGCCAGGTACAGCAGCACATAGGTACCAATGCGCTGATGCTCCAGTTTGACCGGGTTGGCCGAGTAGGCCAGGAAGGTCACGAGGTTCTTGACCTTCTCGTCGAACTGCTCGTCTGTCAACGAACCTGGGGTTTCTATCTTCAGTTGATCGCACGCTTCATGAGTCAAAGGCGTGCCGGTCAACGGATCGTATTGCTTCTTGCCGTCTTCAACGACCTGGATCTGCTTGCATCCTACCACTTGCTTGCCTTGCAGGCCGACCAGAACGTTAGGCATGCCGACGTTCGGGAACACACGGTTGTTCACGCCATACGGACGCGCCGGGTCTTCGTAGAAGGATTTCAGGTAGCCGTAGAGCCAGTCGGTGCCGCGTACACGAGCCACCAGGGTCAAGTCAGGCGGTGCTGCGCCGAACCAGGTCTTGGCGTCCGCAGGCTTCATGCCGATGGTCATGTGGTCGCCGATCTTGGCGCCGGTGAACACCAGCTTCTCCAGCATCATTTCATGGGGGATGCCGAGGTCATCGGCAACCCGTTCGTAACGCTGGAACTTGGCGCTGTGACAGCCCATGCAGTAGTTGGCGAAGGTGCGCGCGCCATCCTGCATGGCCGCCTTGTCGGACACGTCGATATCGACTTTTTCCAGTTCCGGTCCGCCGTGCTCGGCAGCGAAGGACAGTAGCGGCAAGGCCGCAAGCATCAATGCAACGAATAACTTTTTCATCAGCCAGTCACCCTTTCCGGAACCGGTTTGGTCTTCTCGAGCCGGGTGTAGAACGGCATCAGAATGAAGTAGGCGAAGTACAGGAAGGTGCAGACCTGCGACAGCAACGTGCGCTCTGGGGTCGGCGCCAATACACCGAGTACGCCCAGGATCACGAAGGAGATGCAGAACACCCACAGCCAGATCTTGCTCAGCCAGCCCTTGTAGCGCATGGACTTGACCGGACTGCGGTCGAGCCAAGGCAGCACGAACAGCACCGCGATGGCCGCACCCATGGCGATCACACCCATAAGCTTGTCGGGGATCGCCCGCAAGATCGCGTAGAACGGCGTGAAGTACCAGACCGGGGCAATGTGCTCAGGGGTCTTGAAGGCGTTGGCCTGTTCGAAGTTAGGCTTCTCCAGGAAGTACCCGCCCATCTCCGGGAAAAAGAACACGATCGAGCAGAACACGAACAAGAACACCACCACGCCGACAATGTCTTTCACGGTGTAGTAAGGGTGGAACGGAATGCCATCCAGCGGGATGCCGTTTTCGTCCTTGTGCTTCTTGATGTCCACGCCGTCCGGGTTGTTGGAACCCACTTCGTGCAGCGCCAGGATGTGCAGCACCACCAGGCCCAGGATCACGATCGGCAAGGCCACCACGTGCAGGGCGAAGAAGCGGTTCAGGGTGATGCCCGAGATCAGGTAGTCACCACGGATCCACTGGGTCAGGTCGTTGCCGATCACCGGAATCGCACCGAACAGCGAGATGATCACCTGGGCGCCCCAGTACGACATCTGGCCCCAAGGCAGCAGGTAGCCCATGAACGCTTCGGCCATCAGCGCCAGGTAGATCAGCATGCCGAACACCCACACCAGCTCGCGGGGCTTCTGGTACGACCCGTAGAGCAGGCCACGGAACATGTGCATATAGACGACGATAAAGAACGCCGACGCACCAGTGGAGTGCAGCAGGCGCAGGATCGAGCCGTACTCGACGTCACGCATGATGTACTCGACGGAGGCGAACGCCTCTTCCGCCGATGGGGTGTAGCTCATCGTCAGCCAAACGCCGGTGACGATCTGGTTGACCAGCACCAGCAGTGCCAGAGAACCGAAGAAGTAGAAGAAGTTGAAGTTTTTGGGCGCGTAGTACTTGCTGAGATGGTCCTCCCACATTTTAGTGGCGGGGAAACGCGCATCCACCCAATCCATGAACTTGCTCATCAGGCTTTCTCCCCCTCGTCGACGCCAATGACAATGACACTGTCAGTCTCGTAGTGATGCGGCGGAACTGGCAGGTTCAAGGGTGCGGGCTGTGACTTGTAGACGCGACCGGCCAGGTCATAGTGGGAGCCGTGGCAGGGGCAGAAATAGCCTCCGACCCAGTCCTTGCCCAAGTCGGCTGGAGCGACTTCGGGGCGGAAGGTAGGCGAGCAACCCAAGTGGGTGCAAATACCGATCAGCAGCAGAATTTCCGGCTTGATCGAGCGAACTTCCTTATCGACGTAAGCGGGTTGCTCGGAATTCTTCGAGTCGGGGTCAGACAGCTGACCTTCGATTTTCTTCAGATTCCCCAGGATTTCCTCAGTACGCCGAACGATGAATACTGGCTGACCGCGCCACTCAGCAATCATCTGCTGGCCTGGGTCGATCTTGCTGACATTCACCCTCACCGGTGCACCTGCGGCTTTCGCCTTGGCACTGGGAAACCATGACCCCACGAACGGGACCGCAGCCCCCACCGCTCCTGCAGCACCCACCACGGATGTGGCTGCTACCAAGAAGCGACGCCGGCCTGCATTCACGCCGTCATTGCTCATTCAGTCCTCTCCCATCAGCTTTTTGGCCTGTTAAATCAGGCGTCTACTAAGTGTTGAATCTTTACTTATAAAAATTTTGCCGAATGGTAATGAAAAGCCCCACGTCTGACAAGGGAATTGCCGGGAGCTCAGCCTCCAGGCCTTGTAGTATAGGGGGTCTACGGATGTGGCAAGTTGTCACGGCGATTTTTATGCATAAATCGCAGGCAATAAAAAACGCCCAGCTCCGTGAGGAGGCTGGGCGTTTTTGTGGAACGTAAAGCGAATTAACGCTTCGAGTACTGCGGACGCTTACGCGCTTTACGCAGACCGACTTTCTTACGTTCAACTTCACGGGCATCGCGAGTCACGAAGCCAGCTTTGCGCAGAGCGCCACGCAGGGTTTCGTCGTACTGCATCAGAGCGCGAGTGATACCGTGGCGGATTGCGCCAGCTTGACCACTTACACCGCCACCGATAACGGTGACGTAGATGTCGAACTTTTCAACGGTCTCGGTCAGTTCCAGCGGCTGACGAACTACCATGCGGGCAGTTTCGCGGCCGAAGAAGTTGTCCAGGGAGCGGTTGTTGATCGAGATGTTACCAGTACCCGGACGCAGGAAAACGCGAGCGGTTGCGGTTTTGCGACGGCCAGTGCCGTAATTTTGAGTCGCCGACATAATGAACTATTCCGTTAAAACTTCAGTTCTTGGGGCTGCTGAGCAGCATGAGGGTGTACAGCGCCCGCATAGACTTTCAGCTTGCGAAACATATCGCGACCCAGTGGGCCCTTAGGCAGCATGCCTTTGACCGCGATTTCGATCGGGGCTTCAGGCTTCTTGGCAATCAGGCCTTCGAAGTTGGAAGACTTGATACCGCCTGGGAAACCGGAGTGACGGTAGTACATTTTGTCGCTTGCTTTGTTGCCGGTTACACGAACCTGCTCAGCGTTGATGATGACAATGTAGTCACCGGTATCAACGTGAGGGGTGTACTCAGGCTTGTGCTTGCCACGCAGACGGCTGGCGACTTCAGTGGCCAGACGACCCAGGGTCTGACCAGCGGCGTCGACGACAAACCAGTCGCGCTGAACTGTTTCCGGTTTTGCAGTAAAAGTTGTCATTCTTTAATAGCCTCAGGGGCCGCCCTGTAAATTAGACGGCGGATCTTACTGAATAGTGCGTACTTTGACAAGTCAAAGGCAGCCGGATACAGACGCTATCGGGGGCTCGGGTCGGCGCGTCCGTTCAACGGCAAGATTCTTCGGCAGGCGGCGCATCACTTCCACTGCAGAAAGAGGTGGGCAATTATGCAGATTGCGAAAAAAAATTCAACCTGCTTTTATGATTGTTTTCCCTGAAGGAGTACCCGATGGATTATCGACAGCTGGGCCGTACGGATCTGAACGTGAGCGCGATAGCCTTGGGCACCATGACCTGGGGCGAGCAGAACAGCGAGGCAGAGGCCTTCGCGCAGATCGAGCGGGCCAAGGCGGCGGGGATTAACTTCCTCGACACGGCCGAAATGTACCCGGTGCCGCCCAAGGCCGACACCTATGCCACCACCGAACGCTACATCGGCAATTACTTCAAAAGCCGTGGCGACCGCGCCGACTGGATCCTGGCCAGCAAGATCGCCGGCCCCGGCAACACCATCGACTACATCCGCGATGGCCATCTGCGCCACAACCGCAAGCACATCGTCGACGCCCTGGATGCCAGCCTCAAACGCCTGCAGACCGACTGGATCGACCTCTACCAACTGCACTGGCCGGAACGCAGCACCAACTTCTTCGGCCAACTGAGCTACAAGCACAAGGACGAAGACGACCTCACCCCGCTGGAAGAAACCCTCGAAGCGCTGGACGAGCAAGTGAAGGCCGGCAAGATCCGCCACATCGGCCTGTCCAACGAAACGCCGTGGGGCACCATGAAATTCCTGGCCCTGGCTGAAGCCCGTGGCTGGACCCGCGCGGTGTCGATCCAGAACCCCTACAACCTGCTCAACCGCAGCTTTGAAGTCGGCCTGGCGGAAGTTGCGATCCGTGAACAGTGCGGTTTGCTGGCGTATTCGCCACTGGCGTTCGGCATGCTCAGCGGCAAGTATGAAAACGGCGCACGCCCAGCCAAGGCGCGGCTGACCGAATACAGCCGCTTCAGCCGTTACTTCAACCCGCAGTCTGAAGCGGCGTGCAGCCGTTATGTGGCGTTGGCGCGGGAGCATGGGCTGGACCCGGCGCAGATGGCATTGGCGTTTGTGACGCAGCAGCCGTTTGTGACCAGCAATATCATTGGTGCCACGTCGCTGGAGCAACTGGATAGCAACATTGCCAGTGCGGATCTGAAACTGTCGAAAGAGGTATTGGAAGGGATTGAGGCGATTCAGAAGGATCACCCGAACCCAGCGCCTTGATTGATCCTTAGACCGCTATCGCCGGCAAGCCGGCTCCTACAGGGGAATACGTTGCCAATGTAGGAGCCGGCTTGCCGGCAATGGCGTCATCAGCCACACCCTGGATCAAAGCGCCCGCGCAATAATCTCCTTCATGATCTCGTTGGTTCCCGCATAAATGCGCTGCACCCGCGCATCCGCCCACGCCCGTGCAATTGGGTATTCCCACATAAAGCCGTAGCCGCCGTGCAACTGCACGCACTCGTCGAGCACCTTGCATTGCAGGTCCGTGGCCCAGTACTTGGCCATCGCCGCCGTGGGTACATCCAGCTTGCCTTCCAGATGCAGCGCCATGCATTTGTCGACGAATACGCGGCCGATCTGAATCTCGGTGGCCATCTCCGCCAGCTTGAAACGGGTGTTTTGGAAGTCCGCAATCGCCTTGCCGAACGCCTTGCGCTCGCGGGTGTAGGCCAGGGTCCACTCCAGCGCCGCCTCGGCTGACGACAAGGCACCAATCGCTACTGTCAGTCGCTCCTGCGGCAACTCCTGCATCAGGTAAGCGAAGCCCATGCCCGCCTGGCCCAGCAGGTTTTCCTTGGGCACTCGCACATCCTGGAAGAACAGCTCCGAGGTGTCCTGGGCTTTCATGCCGACCTTCTCCAGGCGCTTGCCTTTGTCGAAGCCCGGCGTGTCGGCTTCCACGAGGAACAGGCTAGTGCCCTTGGCGCCCGCCTTGGGATCGGTCTTGGCCACCACGATCACCAGCTCGGCCAGATAGCCGTTCGTGATGAAGGTTTTGGAACCGTTGATCACGTACTCATCACCGTCCAGCACGGCGGTGGTCTTCACCCCCTGCAGATCGGAACCAGCGCCCGGCTCGGTCATGGCAATGGCCGTGACCATCTCACCGGAGATCAGCTTGGGCAGGTATTTGTGTTTCAGCGCCTCACTGCCGTAATGCAGGATATATGGCGCAACAATATCCGAATGCAGGGAAAAACCGATGCCGGTCAGCCCCAGCCGGCTGATCTCCTCGATCACCACCGCGCTGTACAAAAAGTCCGCGCCCAGCCCGCCATATTCTTCTGGCAGGTGGGGGCACAGCATCCCCGCCTCCCCTGCCTTGGTCCACAAACCACGGTCGATGTAGCCCTGTTTCTCCCATTGCCCATGGAACGGCGCGGCGTCTTTTTCGAGGAAGGTGCGCACGCTCTCGCGGAAGAGTTCGTGTTCCGGGCTGAACAAGGTTCTGGGAATCATGGGTCACCTGCGTGGATTGTCGGACAAGGACGAGCCCACAGAGACTATGCCGCGAAGGCAGCACGGGACACTGGACACATGCGACAAAAAATAAGACGATCCAGCCGTCTGGTGACCACTTTCCCCTATAAGAATAAATGAAATTATGTCTAACCAAATCTCCACGCCGTTGCGGCGCGTCAGCATTTTGGCCATTGATCGGGTATTCGCTTCAACCCTCATGCAAGCCAAGGATTTCTTCCACCTCGCCAGCCTGCGTTACGGCAAGCAACAAGGCCTGGGCCTGACCCCCGCGTTTGAAACGCGCCTGGTCAGCCCCGACGGGCAATCGGTACGCAGCTTCAGCGATGTGATCATGCCGGTGGACGGCGGCCTGGAAGACGCCGACATCATCGTGCTACCGGCCTTCTGGGATGACTTCGACGCCTTGTGCACGCGCTACCCACAAGTGCTGCCATGGTTGCGTGAGCAACACGCACGCGGCGCCGTATTGTGCGGCGAAGCCACCGGGGTGTTCTGGCTGGCCGAAGCCGGCCTGCTCGATGGCAAGGAAGCGACCACCTACTGGCGCTTCTTCAACGCCTTCAGCGAACGCTTCCCCAAGGTTCAGCTCAACCAGGACAAACACCTCACCGACGCCGACAACCTGTATTGCGCCGGCGGCACCACCTCGGCGTGCGACCTCTATATCTACCTGATCGAACGCTTCTGCGGCGCCAACATCGCCCAGGCCGTTGCCCGCGATATCCTCTACGAAGTGCAACGCAGCTATTCACCGGGCCGCATCGGGTTTGGCGGGCAGAAGCTGCACCAGGATGTGATCATCCTGCAAATCCAGCATTGGCTGGAGGAGCACTTCGCCGACAAATTCCGCTTCGAAGACGTGGCCCGGGAACACGGCATGAGCATCCGCAACTTCATGCGCCGCTTCCAGACCGCTACCGGTGACAAGCCGCTGCATTACCTGCAACGCCTGCGTATCGAGACGGCAAAGGGCCTGCTCTCGGGCAGCCGCAAGAGCATCAAGACCATCAGCTATGAGGTGGGGTATGACGATGCGAGTTTCTTTGCGCGGTTGTTCAGGCAGCACACGGAACTGTCGCCGAACCAGTATCGGCAGCAATTCCAGCAGGCCGCCTGAAACACCCCTGTAGGAGCGAGCTTGCTCGCGAAGAACTCAAGGGCAACGCGGGGAATCAGATTCCCTGTGTCATCGTTAACGATCTTCGCGAGCAAGCTCGCTCCTACAGTGAGGCAGTGCTTAAGGCTTGTGGCCGCGCGACAGGAATTCGTGGGACTGCATTTCCAGCAACCGGCTCAAGGTGCGCTGGAACTCGAAGTTCAGGCGCCCGCCGGTGTACAGGTCCTTCAACTCGACTTCCGCCGAGATGATCAGCTTCACGTTACGGTCGTAGAACTCGTCGACCATGTTGATGAAACGGCGCGCGATGTCGTCGGTGGTCACGCTCATCTGCTCAACGCCACTCAAGATCACGGCATGGAAGATCTTCCCCAGCTCGATGTAGTCGTTCTGGCTACGCGGGCCGTCGCACAGTTGGCGGAATTCGAACCAGGCCACATCATCGCAAGTACGCAACGCGATGATTTCGCGGTTCTCGATCATCAGCTTGTCGTTTTCCACCGCCTGGGTGCATTCCGGCGTGAGGGCGCGGAAGCTCTTTTTCAGGCTTTCGTGGGCCGCTTCGTTCAGCGGGAAGTGGAACAGCTCCGCTTGCTCCAGATGGCGCAGACGGTAGTCGACGCCGCTGTCGACGTTGACGATTTCGGTGTTCTGCTTGATCAGCGCAATGGCCGGCAGGAAGCGCGCGCGTTGCAGGCCGTCCTTGTACAAGCCGTCGGGCACGATGTTCGAGGTGGCCACCAGGGTCACGCCGTTCTTGAACAGCTCTTCCATCAAGGTGCCGAGGATCATGGCGTCGGTGATGTCGGAAACGAAGAATTCATCGAAGCAGATCACCCGCGCTTCTTCGGAGAAACGCTTGGCGATGATGGTCAGCGGGTTTTTCTCGCCCGGCAGGGTCTTCATCTCTTCGTGCACGCGCTTCATGAAGCGGTGGAAGTGCGTCCGCACCTTTTCCTTGAACGGCAGCGCTTCGAAGAAGGTGTCGACCAAATAAGTCTTGCCGCGCCCTACACCGCCCCAGAAGTACAGGCCTTTGACCGGGGTGTGGTCTTTCTTGCCAAACAGCTTGCTGAACATCCCTGGCTTGCTTTGCGAGGCCGCGACCAGGTCGTCGTACAGGCGCTGCAAATGACGCACCGCATTTTCCTGGGCCGCGTCATGGAAGAATTCAGGGCGTTTCAGATCAGCTTGATATCGTTCTAGGGGCGTCATAATTTCGTTAGCAAGGCAACAAAAACGGGCCGTCACTGTAACGACGGCCCTGGATAATGGCAATCAACCCTTGGTCGGGTTAATCCTCGAGGGGGGTCAACGCGATGCGCAGGGCTTCGATGGCCGCATCGCGGGAAGCGGCGTCGGCGAACTGCGGGCTGTCAGCGACGGCAGTGTTATCGAGCCATACGCTAAAGCTCAAGCCTTCGACGCGCACTTCCATCGGTTTACCCGACTGGAGGAGCTTGGTAAAAGTACCTGCCATTTTTCCATCAACAAAACTGCGCGACAGCAGCAGTTGCTCGCCATCGGCCGCCAGCAGGCGGAAGCGGAAGCTGCCGTCGTCCTCGCGAAAGCTCACGAAACGCGCGGCTTTTGCGGCTTTCTTCTTGGTCGCGACTGGCGCTGCGGCTTGATTGACGAACGAACGCAGGCCCACAGCCTCACGCAGCTCGGCCAGGAACGGCGCCGCCACGGCACGGGCCTTGTTGGCACCGACCAGCAGCAGGTCTTCCATGTCCGACGGACGCGACATCAGTTGATGGTAACGCTCGCGGGCCTCGCCCAATTGGCCATCCAGCAGTTGGAACAGACGGTTCTTCGCCTCGCCCCAGCCCAGCCCTTGCAGCAGTTCGGCGCGGAATTCTTCTTCCTGGGCCTTGCTGGCAAACGCCTGGTACAGGGTAAACAAGTGCGAATTGTCCGGGTCCTTGGCTTCGCCCGGCGCGCGGGAGTCGGTGACGATGCGCGAAATCGCATCCTTCATGTCCTTGGCGCTGGTGAACAACGGGATGGTGTTGTCGTAGCTTTTCGACATCTTGCGGCCATCCAGGCCCGGCAAGGTCGCGACGCTTTCTTCGATCAGCGCCTCGGGCATGGTGAAGAATTCTTTACCGTTGCCGAACAGATGGTTGAAACGCTGGCCGATATCACGGGCCATTTCCACGTGCTGGATCTGGTCACGGCCGACCGGCACCTTGTGTGCGTTGAACATCAGGATGTCCGCCGCCATCAGCACCGGGTAGCTGTACAGGCCCATGCTGATGCCCGCATCCGGGTCTTCGCCGGCCTCCACGTTCTTGTCCACCGAGGCCTTGTACGCATGGGCGCGGTTGAGCAGGCCCTTGGCAGCAACGCAGGTGAGCAGCCAGGTCAGCTCGGGGATTTCCGGGATGTCCGACTGGCGGTAGAAGGTCACCCGGTTCACATCCAGGCCACCGGCCAGCCAGGTCGCGGCGATTTCCATGCGCGAGCGCTGGATACGCTGCGGGTCATCGCACTTGATCAGGGCGTGGTAGTCAGCCAGGAAGTAGAAAGAGTCGGCGTTGGCGTCCTGGCTGGCGAGGATCGCCGGGCGGATCGCACCGGCGTAGTTGCCCAGGTGCGGCGTGCCGGTGGTGGTGATGCCGGTGAGGATACGGGTACGAGTCGTCATGGGTAATCGCTTATCAGACTGCTATCAATTCGAAAGTCGCGGCAGCACCAGATCCTTCAGATCGGTGAGCTTGCCGTGAAAAAAGTGTCCGCATTCTGCCACTTTCAGCAGCTCATGGGGGCGTTTCAGGGCGGCAGACCAGTCGTAGACGGTCTGTGGGTCGACCACTTCGTCGGTTTCCGGCTGGATCAAGGTCAATGGGCAACCCTGGGGCAGCGCATCGGTATCGCGCAGGCGCATCACCGCTGCGGCAACCATGAACAGATGTGACAGTTTTTCACCCTTGGCTTCCAGGCGCCCGCCGAGACTGGCAGCGACGTAGCCGCCGAAGGAAAAGCCGAGCAAGGTGATCGGCAGATCCGGGTGTTTTTCCCGCAGCCAGGTGGCGGCCGCTTCGGCATCGTCCACTTCACCGGTGCTCATGTCGTGGGTGCCGGCACTCGCGCCAACGCCACGGTAATTGAAACGCAAGGTAATCAATCCGGCGTCGCGGGCGGTGCGTTGCAGGGTCGATACCACTTTATTGAGCATGGTCCCACCCTGCACCGGGTTGGGGTGGCAGATCAGCGCCAGGCCACGTGGCTCGGGGTGATCCAGGTACAGGGCTTCCAATTGGCCTACCGGGCCATCGATCAAAACAGGGGTTTCACGCATGAGCAAGAGATGAACTCCGTGACCTCTCAATGGGTCGACTCGTCTAGCTAAAAGTCTGTGCATGGCATCATTGCGAGCTTAATCGCGGTATACAGCGCAGGTTTGAGCCGTTAACGTAAAGCAAAGCCGTTTATAGAGGAAGGACTCGTGGAACACTCGCTCTTAGTTTGGTTGTTGCCGACTCTTGCCCTGGTTGCCGGTGTCGCCATTGGTTTCCTGGTTGCTCGCTTGCTGCCGAATGCCGCGCCTAACCGCACGCAGCGTCAGTTGGATGACATCCAGGAACGTTTTGACAGTTATCAGAACGAGGTTGTTACCCACTTCAACAGCACCGCGACCCTGGTCAAGAAGCTCACCCAGAGCTACCAGGAAGTACAGGATCACCTCGCCGATGGCGCAAACCGCCTGGCACTCGACGACATCACCCGCCAGCGCCTGCTGGCCGCGTTGCATTCCGATGCACCGCAAACCCCACGGGAACGCCTGACCCCGCCACGGGAAAACCAGGAGCCACCACGGGACTACGCGCCAAAAACGCCGAACGCCCCAGGCATGCTGGATGAGCATTACGGTTTGAAGAAGTAACTGATCCTCAAACACTAAAAAGCCCGGCTGATCGATGATCAGCCGGGCTTTTTGTTGGCTGGCGTTTACACCGGCTGTTCTTGCAACATCCCCCCCTCAATCCGCACATGTCGCCCATGGAAACGCTTGAGGCTGCTGCGATGGCCGACGCTGACGATGCTCAGCCCCGGCAACTGATCGATCAGCGCCTGATACAGCGTCGCTTCATCCTCTTCATCCATGGCCGACGTGGCTTCGTCCATGTACAGCCATTGCGGCGCGAACAGCAACGCGCGGGCAAAGGCCAGGCGTTGCTGCTCGCCCGGCGAGAGCATGCGTTGCCAGTGATTGGCCTCCTCCAGCCGGCCCACCAGATGCGGCAGGCGGCAGGTTTCCAGGACCTGTGCATAACGTTCTGCCGGGTAGACGCTGGCGTCCTGTGGATAACTCAACACCGCCTTTAGCGTGCCAATCGGCAGGTAAGGTTTTTGCGGCAGGAACAGATAACGTTCGGCCGGCAGGCGGATATTGCCGTGGCCGTTGGGCCACAGGTTGCCCATGGCGCGTAGCAAGGTCGACTTGCCACTGCCGGAACGCCCACTGAGCATCAGGCGCTCGCCTTCCGCCACTGTCAGGTCGGCGCCTTGCAACAAATGCCGACCGTCCGCCAGGTCCAAGCTCAGGTCCTTGACCTGCAAGTCGTCGCCCTGATGCTGCAAACCAATGCCCATGGTGCGGCTTTCGTTGTCCTGCATAGCCTGGCCGAAACTCAGCAAACGATCACAGGTAGCGCGCCAACTGGCCAACAGCGTATAGGCGTCGACAAACCAGCTCAGGCTGCCCTGCACACTGCCAAACGCCTGGGCCACCTGCATGAGCACGCCCAATTCGATCTTGCCGGAAAAGTAACGTGGCGCCGCGACCACAAAGGGAAAGATGATCGCAATCTGCGAGTAACCGCTAGTAAAAAAATTCAGGCGCTTCTTGAGCTGCATGATGTTCCAGAAGTTGCTCCACACCCGTCCGAACCGTGCGCTCAATTGCTGATGTTCATTGGGCTCGCCATTGAACAGCGCGATGCTTTCCGCATTCTCCCGCACGCGCACCAGGCTGAAACGCAAGTCAGCCTCAAAGCGTTGTTGGCGATTGCTCAAGCCGATCAGTTTTCGACCGATCAAGTGGGTCAACCAACTGCCAATCACCGCGTAGATCAGCGCTGCCCAGAACATGTAGCCGGGAATGGTAATGCCCCAGATTTCGATGCTGCCAGACACGCCCCACAGGATCACCGAGAACGACACCAGGCTCACCAGGTTGGCAATAAAGCCCAAGCCCAGCGTGAGGGTGCTGCTGGTAAAGGCGTTGAGGTCTTCGGAGATACGCTGGTCGGGGTTGTCGGTGTAGCCGCCGTATTCCAGGTGGTAGTAATTCTTATGGCCCAGCCATTGGGCGAAGTAGGTTTCCGTCAGCCAGCGGCGCCAGCGGATGGTGAGCATCTGTTGCAGGTAGGAGGTGAACACACCGGTCACGATCGACACCACCGCAATCACGCTGAAGTACATCAGCAGATGGGTAAAGGCGTCGTAATCCTTGTTTTCCAGCGCGTTGTAGAAATCGCGGTTCCAGCTGTTGAACCACACCGACACGGCGACACTGAACAGCGACAACCCCAGCACTACCAACAGCAGCAGCCAGGCCTTGGCCTTTTCTTCGCTGCGCCAGTAAGGCGTGATCAACCCCCACACCCGCCGTAAAAATTGCCCACGCACCGCGTCGTTGACCGCGGAATACTCAGCGTTCTGATTCATCGTTCAGGCTCTGTAAGAAAATGTGACAGGCGTTCGAACCGATCATAGTTGATCGGTTCGAGGCTCCGTGCGGCCTGAAGGAGATTGTTCAGCTGTTGTTCAGATCAGCCTCAGCGGCGTACCGGACGCTTCTGCAGCTTGCGCTGCAAGGTACGGCGGTGCATGCCCAGGGCACGGGCAGTGGCGGAGATATTGCCTTCGTGTTCGGTCAGCACGCGCTGGATGTGCTCCCACTGCAGGCGGTCCACCGACATCGGGTTCTCCGGCACCAGGGTGTCCAGGTCGGCGTGCTCGGAGAGCAACGCGGCCAGTACGTCGTCGGCGTCTGCCGGCTTACACAGGTAGTTACAGGCGCCGCGCTTGATCGCCTCGACGGCGGTGGCAATGCTGGAGTAACCGGTGAGGATCACCACGCGCATTTCCGGGTCGAGTTCCAGCAGTTTGGGCAGCAGCACGAGGCCGGAGTCACCGTCCATTTTCAGGTCGAGCGCGGCGTAGTCCGGCAGGTCGGCCTGGGCGATGGTCAGGCCTTCTTCGGCAGAACCGGCAGTGCTCACGCGGAAACCGCGACGGCTCATGGCGCGCGCCATCACGCGGGTAAAGGTGGCGTCGTCATCTACCAGCAACAGGTGCGGCAGTTCTTCGCCTTCGACTTGGATCTCGTCACTCATCGATATCTCCTCGTGCGACACGGGGAAGGCGCAGCTCGGTGAGCGTGCCACCTTCCTCATGACTATAGAGCTTCACTGAGCCGCCCGCGCGGGTCACGCTGGCCTTGCTCAAAAACAGGCCCAGACCGAAGCCTTTGCCCTTGGTGGTAAAGAAAGGTTTGCCGATCTGCTCGGCAATGGCCAGCGGCACGCCCGCGCCGTGGTCGCGAATGCTGATGGTCACGTCTTCGGCGTCCCAGTCCAACTGTACGCCCAGGCCTTCGGGGCAGGCGTCGGCGGCGTTGTTCAGCAGATTTAGCAGGGCTTGAGTCAAGTCTGGTGGCGGTGCCATGCGCGGCACGCTGCCCTGGCCCAGCAGGTGGAAGCGGTAACTGGCTTCGGGCCGCATCAGGTGCCAGCGGTTCAGGGCCTCGTCGAGCCACTGGGTCACGTCCTGCATCTCAACCGCCAGGCGACGATTGGCTTCGGCGGCGCGCACCAGTTGCTGCAAGGTCTGCTTGCACTGCTTGACCTGTTCACGCAGCACGCCGAGGTCTTCTTGCAGCGCCGGGTCGTGGTGGTCCTGGGTCATTTCGTTGAGCAGCACGCTCATGGTGGCCAGGGGTGTGCCCAGCTCATGGGCGGCACCAGCGGCTTGGGTGGCGACGGCCAATAGTTGTTGGTCGCGCAGGCCTTCCTCACGGCGGATGGCGCGCAGCTCTTCCTGGCGGCGCAGCTCTTCAGCCATGCGCGCGGCGAAGAAGGTGATTACCGCAGCGGACAGGGCGAAACTCAGCCACATCCCGTAGATCTGCAGGTTTTCCCGGGCGATCGGGAAGGTTTGCAGCGGGTAGAACCGTGCCAGCAGCAAGGTATAGAGCGTCAAGGCGATGCCCGACAGCACCACCGAATAACGCCACGGCAAGGTCACCGCAGCGATGGTCAGAGGTACCAGATAATAAGAAACGAACGGGTTGGTGGAACCACCGGAGAAATACAGCAACACACTGTGGATAAACAGATCGCAGGCCAACTGTAGGGCGTATTCCAGCTCGGTCACCGGCCAGGTAGTGCGCAACCGGATCGCGGTGAACACACAGAGCACGGTGGAGAAACCGAGGGTCACACCCAGTTGCAGCCACGGCAGCGGCAGCAGGTCGAACCAATAGGCGAGCCCGACGGAGCCGGCCTGTGCGGCCAGGACCAGGGTACGGATGAACGTCAGGCGCCAGAGGTTCTGGCGAGTGGCGGAAGTCAGTTTTACGGCGGCGAGCATGTGCTCTCCCGGTGAGCGCTGCAGGCGGATCGGCAGGAGTATAAACGAAGCAGGCGGGCTGGCACGGCGCGTGTGGCTCTTTGCCGCAGGCCGGGCAAACGACCGTTCGTCGGCATCACCACAACTTGTAGCTAATGTGTAAACCCGAAGAACCCGATGCCACCGTCTACAGTCATACCCAACACGACTATCTCAAGGAGCTTCCATGTCTCGTTTCACTCGCAGTGCAGCCGCCCTCACCCTCAGCGTCGGCACCCTGGTCAGCCTGCCAGCACTGGCCGCCGACGCACTGAACTACAACCAGATTTCCCTGCGCGCCGAGGTCAGCCAGGAGGTGGCCCGCGACAAGATGATCGTGACCCTGTACACCGAATCCCAGAACAGCGACCCGGCCAAGCTCGCCGCTGAAATCACCACCACCATGAACAAGGCGCTGGGCCAGGCGCGAGAAGTCAAAGGCGTGACCCTGCGCCAGGGCAGCCGCAACAGCTACCCGATCTACGACAGCAAAAACCAGAAGATCACCGGCTGGCGCGAACGCGCCGAACTGCGCCTGGAAAGCGCGGACTTTCCGGCACTGTCCAAGCTTACCGGTGAACTGCTGAATACCCTGAAAATGGACAGCATGGACTTCGCTATCGCCGACACCACCCGCAAGGCCAGCGAAGATGCGCTGCTCAAGGACGCGGTCACCGCCTTCAAGGCACGTGCGCAACTAGCTACCGATGCGCTGGGTGGCAAGGGCTACAAGATCGTCAACCTGAACTTCAACACCAATGGTTATCCACAGCCCTACGCCCGTGGCGGCATGATGATGAAAGCCGCCATGGCGGATTCGGCACCGACACCTGAAGTGGAAGCCGGCACCAGCCAGGTCAATATGAGCGCCGATGGCGTGATTGAAGTGCAGATGCCGTGACCCCTACCTGATAGACCTGAACGGCGTTACCCTCGGTAGCGCCGTTTTCGTTTGGGCAGCTTATATATGCCTGCCACTTCAGGGGTCTCCATGGAAAGAATCGCCTTAAAACCGCTCCTCCTCGCTGCCGGCCTGCTGGCGTTTATGCCACTGGCCCACGCCACCAGCACCCTGGTCTACTGCTCCGAAGCCAGCCCCGCTGGTTTCGACCCCAGCCAGTACACCAGCGGCACCGATTTTGATGCGTCTGCCGAAACCGTGTTCAACCGCCTGACCCAGTTCAAACGCGGCGGCACCGAAGTCGAGCCAGGTCTGGCGACGAGTTGGGACATCTCCCAAGACGGCCTGACCTACACCTTCCACCTGCGCGATGGCGTCAAGCTCCACACCACCGACTTCTTCACCCCTACCCGCGACTTCAACGCGGACGATGTGCTGTTTACCTTCAATCGCCTGCTGGATGCGCAAAGCCCGTTTCGCCAGGCCTACCCTTCCGAGTCGCCGTACTTCACCGACATGGGCTTGAACACCACG
Organism: Pseudomonas sp. NS1(2017); assembly: GCF_002269425.1. Taxonomy (NCBI): domain Bacteria; kingdom Pseudomonadati; phylum Pseudomonadota; class Gammaproteobacteria; order Pseudomonadales; family Pseudomonadaceae; genus Pseudomonas; species Pseudomonas sp. NS1(2017). The sequence continues at coordinate 2,337,837 of NZ_CP022960.1, read as the reverse complement.
ATCAAGCGCGTCGACAAACTCGACGAACACACCGTGCGCTTCAACCTGAATAACGTCGATGCGTCGTTCGTGCAGAACCTGGCCATGAGCTTCGCCTCGGTGCAGTCCGCCGAATACGCCGCGCAACTGCTCAAGCAAGGCAAGGCCGAAGAGATCAACCAGAAACCGGTGGGCACCGGGCCATTCGTGTTCAAGCGCTACCAGAAGGATTCGCAGATCCGCTACGTAGCCAATAAACAGTATTGGAAACCCGAAGATGTGAAGCTCGACAACCTGGTGTTCGCCATCACGCCAGACGCTGCGTCGCGCCTGCAAAAGCTCAAGGCCGGCGAATGCCAGGTCAGCGGCTACCCGCGCCCTGCGGATATCGAGGTGATGAAACAGGACCCGAACCTGCGTGTCTTGCAACAAGCCGGTTTCAACCTGGGTTTCCTGGCCTACAACGTGACCCACCCGCCGCTGGACCAGCTCAAGGTGCGCCAGGCGCTGGACATGGCCATCGACAAGCCTGCGATCATCAAGGCTGTGTACCAGAGCGCCGGACAATTGGCGCAGAATGCCCTGCCGCCTGCGCAGTGGTCTTATGACCCGAGCATCAAGGACGCGCCCTACGATCCGACCAAGGCCAAAGCGCTACTAAAAGAAGCAGGGGTTGCACCCGGTACCACCCTCAACCTGTGGGCAATGACCGTACAACGCGCGTCCAACCCGAACGCGCGCATGTCGGCACAAATGATCCAGCAGGATTGGGAAAAGGTCGGCATCAAGGCCAATATCGTCAGTTATGAATGGGGCGAATACATCAAGCGCGCCAAAAACGGCGAACATGACGCCATGATTTATGGCTGGACCGGTGACAATGGTGACCCGGATAACTGGCTCGGCGTGCTCTACAGTTGTGCTGCGGTCAAGGGCAGCAACTACGCCAAATGGTGTAACCCGACCTACGACAAGCTGGTGCAGCAAGCCAAGGTCAGCAATGATCGCGAGCAACGCATCAAGTGGTATCAGCAAGCACAAAAAATCCTTAAGGAACAAGTACCTATAACACCCATTGCGAACTCGACGGTTTTCCAGCCACTGCGCAAGGAAGTCAAGGACTTCAAGATCAGCCCCTTCGGCCTGACGCCGTTCTATGGCGTGAGTCTAGATAAGTAACAGCAACGCCCCAACCGAGTGCGCTAGACGCCTCGGTTGGTCATTTTTGGTGCGCCTCCTGCACCGAAAAAACCCTCGAAATATGCGCAAATATGTACAAACTTTCATAATTGCGACATTCCTGTACGTTCGTACCACTGTTTTACCTTCGTAACGGTTCCGCATCTTGCAATGGGTATGGCGCCTGCATAAGTATCCGCAGGCCGACTCACGAGGTCGCCCTCACCACCAAAAATGACAACAAATCATGAGGCCAACATGCTTAAACACGCAGTCATTCCGTTAATTGTTAGCGCTGGCCTTATGGCCGCAGCTCCTTTCGCCCAAGCGGCGACTAACCTGGTGTTCTGCTCCGAAGGGAGCCCGGCGGGTTTTGACCCGGCCCAGTACACCACCGGAACAGACTTCGATGCCTCGGCCGAAACCATGTTCAACCGCCTGACCCAGTTCGAACGCGGCGGCACTGCTGTGGTTCCTGGGCTGGCCACCAGCTGGGACGTGTCCCCGGATGGCTTGACCTACACCTTCCACCTGCGTGATGGCGTCAAGTTCCACACCACCCCGTACTTCAAGCCGACCCGTACCTTCAATGCCGATGACGTGCTGTTCACGTTCAACCGCATGATCAACAAGGACGATCCATTCCGCAAAGCCGCCCCCACCGAGTTCCCGTATTTCACGGACATGGGGATGGACACCAACATCAAGAACATCGAAAAAGTCGATGATCACACCGTCAAGTTCACCCTTGGCACCGTGGACGCCGCTTTCATCCAGAACATGGCAATGAGCTTCGCCTCGATCCAGTCAGCGGAATACGCCGCCCAGCTGTTGAAAGCAGGCAAGGCCACGGATATCAACCAGAAGCCGATTGGCACTGGCCCGTTTGTGTTCAAGAGCTACCAGAAAGACTCGAACATCCGTTACACCGGCAACAAAGACTACTGGAAACCTGAAGACGTCAAGATCGACAACCTGATCTTCGCCATCACCACCGACCCGTCGGTACGTATCCAGAAGCTCAAGAAAAACGAATGCCAGATCACCTTGTTCCCACGTCCGGCCGACCTGAAGGCGCTGGGCGAAGACAAAGACCTGAAAATGCCGAACCAGGCCGGCTTCAACCTGGGCTACATCGCCTACAACGTCATGGACAAGGTCAAGGGCAGCGACCAGCCAAACCCGCTGGCCGACCTGCGCGTACGCCAGGCGCTGGACATGTCGGTGAACAAGCAGCAGATCATCGACTCCGTGTACCAGGGCGCCGGCCAACTGGCCGTCAACGCCATGCCTCCGACCCAGTGGTCCTATGACACCACCATCAAGGACACCAAGTACGACCCTGAGAAAGCCAAGTCGCTGCTCAAGGAAGCGGGCGTCAAGGAAGGGACTGAAATCGTCCTGTGGGCCATGCCGGTTCAGCGTCCGTACAACCCGAACGCCAAGCTGATGGCTGAAATGCTGCAGAACGACTGGAAGAAGATCGGTCTGAACGTGAAGATCACCAGCTACGAGTGGGGCGAGTACATCAAACGCTCCAAAGGTGGCGAGAACCAGGCCATGATCATTGGCTGGAGCGGTGACAATGGTGACCCGGACAACTGGCTGAACGTGCTGTTCGGCTGTGATTCGCTGTCCGGTAACAACTTCTCCAAATGGTGCGACAAGAAATTCGACGGCATCGTGAAAGAAGCCAAGGCTACGTCGGACGTCGCCAAACGCACCGAGCTGTATAAGCAGGCGCAACATATCCTCAAAGATGCTGTCCCGATGACACCTATCGCGCACTCGACGGTGTATCAACCCATGCGTTCTACCGTGCAGGACTTCAAGATCAGCCCGTTTGGCTTGAACTCCTTCTACGGCGTGAGCGTCAGCGGCAAGTAAGGATCATTGACGGCGACGTTTCCTAACGTCGCCGTTATTGCATCCGCCTGGACCGTAGGAAACAGACCACACTCGCAATCGTTGCTTCCTACAGCAGCGAACTGCGATGCGTGACGCCGTTGCCTACAAGGTCAATCCGATTTGGCGCATTTACTGCCAGGACCGCGACCCATAACGTCGTAGGACAGCAGAGGCTCCTGATGCGGAAAGGCACTTGCTGCGCGTGGGATCAGCGATGTCGCCCTGGCAGAACGCCCGGGTGGTTGCTCGCTGATGACAACTACAAACAAGGATCGGGATCGTCATGCGCCATACCACCGTACTATCCGCAATGTTTGCCACAAGCCTGCTGGCTGTGGCCACCATGGGCCACGCCGCCGACAAGCAGAGCCTGGTGTTCTGCTCGGAAGGCAGCCCGGCCGGTTTTGATACCGCGCAATACACCACCGCCACCGACAACGACGCGGCCGAGCCGCTGTATAACCGCCTGGTTGAGTTTGAAAAGGGCGAGACCGGCGTCGTCCCTGCTTTGGCAACCAAGTGGGATATTTCGCCAGACGGCCTGACTTACACCTTTCACCTGCGTGAAGGGGTGAAGTTCCACAGCAACAAGGAATTCAAGCCGACACGGGAGTTCAACGCCGACGACGTGCTGTTCACCTTCAACCGCATGCTTGACCCCGATCACCCGTTTCGCAAGGCCTACCCCACCGAGTTTCCGTACTTCAACGGGATGAGCCTGAACAAGAACATCGCCAAGGTCGAAAAAACCGACCCGCACACCGTGGTGATGACCCTGAACACGGTTGACGCCGCGTTTATCCAGAACATCGCCATGAGCTTCGCTGCAATCCTGTCGGCCGAATACGCCGAGCAGTTGCTCAAGGATGGCAAGCCCAGCGATATCAACCAGAAGCCGATCGGCACCGGTCCTTTCGTATTCCAGCGGTATCAGAAAGATTCGCAGATCCGCTATGTGGCCAACAAACAGTACTGGGACCCGAGCAAGGTCAAGCTGGACCAGCTGATTTTCGCCATCAACACCGACGCCTCGGTACGGGTCCAAAAACTCAAGGCCGGTGAATGCCAGGTAACCCTGCATCCGCGCCCGGCTGACGTCGATGCCCTCAAGGCCGATCCGAACCTGCAACTGCTGACCAAACCTGGTTTCAACCTCGGCTACATCGCCTACAACGTGCGCCACAAACCGTTCGACCAGCTCGAAGTACGCCAGGCGCTGGACATGGCGGTGAACAAGCAGAGCATTCTGAACGCCGTGTACCAGGGCGCGGGACAATTGGCGGTCAACGCCATGCCACCGACGCAGTGGTCCTACGACGACAGCATCAAGGACGCCGCCTACAACCCGGAAAAAGCCAAGGAACTGCTCAAGGCCGCCGGCGTGAAAGAAGGCACCGAGATCACCCTGTGGGCGATGCCGGTACAACGTCCGTACAACCCCAACGCCAAGCTGATGGCCGAGATGCTGCAAAGCGACTGGGCCAAGATCGGCCTCAAGGTCAAGATCGTCAGCTACGAGTGGGGCGAGTACATCAAGCGCACCAAGAACGGTGAGCACGATGTAAGCCTGATCGGCTGGACCGGCGACAACGGTGACCCGGACAACTGGCTGGGCACCCTCTACAGCTGCGATGCCATCGGCGGGAACAACTACTCCATGTGGTGTGACCCGGCGTACGACAAGCTGATCAAGCAAGCCAAGGTCGTGACCGACCGCGAACAAAGGACTGTTCTGTACAAACAGGCGCAGCAACTGCTCAAGCAGCAGGTGCCGATCACGCCAGTCGCCCACTCGACGGTCAACCAGCCGTTAAGCGCCAAAGTCGAAGGTTTCAAAGTGAGCCCCTTCGGCCGCAACGTGTTCTCGGGCGTCAGTATCACCCCATAAGAAAATAACCGGATTGCGCAGGGCGGACGCTGCCCTGCTGCAAACGTGCGGCCTTTTGTTGGGAAATTTCCTACGCCAAACGTTTGCAATGGCTTGAACGAGTTACACACCCAATAGCCGGATCACCAAAAAAGACCGGCATTAAAAAGAGAACCAAAGGAGCTTCATCCATGAAACTGAGCAGCAAAGCGCTTCTGGCCCTGGCCATCAGCACCATCACGGCAACCGCCTATGCTGAATCCGCCAGCCAGGACTTCGTTCCTACCACACTGGCCGGCACCAGCGCCCAAAGCGAGGCCAAGGGCTTTATCGACGGTCAGAGCCTGGGCGGTACCACGCGTAACTGGTATGCGAACGAAATGAAGTTTCGCAACGACCGCTTCAGCTACCGCAAAGACGGCGTGAAAACACCGATCTCCCGCCGTATCAACTGGGCCCAGGGCACCATCCTCAACTACACCTCGGGCTTCACCCAGGGCACTGTAGGGGTCAGCACTGAAGTCGCTGCTTACAACTTCATCGCCCTTGATCGCGACCGTAAAGACATCGCTGGCGGCTCCAACCGTACCCTGGCCGATTCCGGCGGCGACGCAGTAGGCCAGTGGAGCAAACTGGGTCTGGCCAACGTCAAGTTCCGTGTGTCGAACACGACCTTGACCGCCGGTCGCCAGAACTTCAGCACCGGTATCGTCGACACCATCGGCAACCGCGCCCTGCCTTCGAGCTTCGAAGGTGTGAGCTTCAACAGCGAAGAGTTCAGCAACCTGTCGTTCCAGGGCGGCATCTTCGACCGCGTTTCGCCGCGTACCGAGCAGAGCCTGTCGAAATTCCGTTCCGAATACGGTAACGGCCAGGAAACCGACAAGGTCAAGACCCTGGGCTTCAACTACCAGCCGTTCAAGAGCCTGAAAACCAGCGTTTTCGCGGCTAACGTCGAAGACTTCTGGAACCAGTACTACTTCGGCGCGACCCACGAACTGGGTGATGCACAGACCCTGGCACTGACCACCGGCCTGAACTACTACAAGACCACCGATACCGGCAGCAAGAAGATGGGCAACATCGACAACGATACTTACTCGTTGTCCTTGGGTCTGACCCACCAGGCGCATACCCTGACCTTCTCGTACCAGGAAGTGAACGGTGACGAATACTTCGACTACCTGCACGAAACCAACGGCATCTACCTGGCCAACTCCCTGACCTCTGACTTCAACAGCCCGAACGAGAAGTCGTTCCAGGTCGCCTACGCCATCAACATGGCCGAATACGGCGTGCCAGGCCTGAAGTTCAACATCTACTCGGCTCGCGGCTGGGGCATCGACGGTACTCACTACAACGGTACCGCCTACGGCGAAGCCGGCGCATCGCGCAGCGATCTGCGCCTGATGGATGGCGAGAAGCATCAGGAATACGGTATCGGTTCGTCCTACGCGATCCAGAGCGGTCCGCTCAAGGCCACCACCATCCGTGGCACCTACGTGACTCACCGCGCCAGCGCCCAACAGGCTGACGGCAACATCAAAGAGTTCCGCCTGGTCACCACCATCCCGTTCAACATTCTTTAATCAGCGCCAGGTAGACGGCGGGCTCAGGACGAGCCCGCCGTCTACGCTTGTCTGGTCCCATCGATTGCAGAGGGCTCCGAATGAAATTGCTCCCACTACAAGCCGCCATGGCTGCCGCGCTGTTGAGCGTGGCGATCGGCGTTTCGGCCAAACCACTGGTGGTCTGCACCGAAGCCAGTCCGGAAGGTTTCGACCCGGTCCTGTACACCACGGCCGTGACCGCTGACGCCGCCGCCGAGACCATGTTCAACCGCCTGGTGGACTTCAAGCCCGGCACCACCGAAGTGATCCCCGCGCTGGCCAAAGACCTGCCCGAGATCAGCGCCGATGGCCTGACCTACACCTTTCACCTGCGTGACGACATCAAGTTCCACACCACCGACTATTTCAAACCCACGCGCAACCTGAATGCCGACGACGTGCTTTGGAGCTTCCAGCGCCAGCTGGACCCGAATCACCCGTGGCATAAAAAGTCCCTCGTGGGCTACCCGTACTTCGAAAGCATGGGCTTCAAGGAACTGCTCAAGAGCGTAGAAAAGACCGACGATCACACCGTCGTCTTTACCCTGACCCGTCCTGAAGCACCGTTTTTGGCCGACCTGGGCATGGCGTTCTCCTCCATCCATTCGAAGGAATACGCCGACCAGTTGCTCAAGTCCGGCAAGACCGAAGACCTCAACGCCAAGCCCATCGGCACGGGCCCATTCGTCTTCACCCGTTATCAGAAAGACGCCCAGGCGCGGTTCAAGGCCAACCCTGATTACTTCCGTGGCAAACCACAGGTAGACCCGCTGATTCTGGCGATCTCAACCGATAACAACGTGCGCCTGCAAAAGCTCAAGGCCAACGAATGCCAGATCGCGTTGTTCCCCAAGCCGGATGACATCCCAAGCATCAAGAAAGACCCGAACCTGAAAGTTGATGAACTGGCGGCGATGACAACCAGTTACACCGCGTTGAACACCACTCACAAATACATGAGCGATGCGCGGGTACGTCATGCGATCAACATCGCGTTCGACAAGGCCGGCTATACCGAAGCCCTGTTCGGCAAAGGCAATGCAGTGGTGGGCACCGGCCCTTATCCGCCGACCTTGCTGGGTTTCAGCGACAAGCTGAAGAACCCGCCCCGCGATCTGGACAAGGCCCGTGCCCTGCTCAAGGAAGCCGGCGTACCGGAAGGCACTGAGTTCACCCTGTTCACCCGTAACGGTGGTGGCCCGACCAACCCTAACCCGATGCTCGGCGCGCAGCGCATGCAGGCGGACCTGGCGCAGATCGGCCTGAAAGTGAACATCAAAGTTATGGAATGGGGCGAAATGCTCAAGCGTGCTAAAAACGGTGAGCACGACATGGTTTCGGCGGGTTGGGTCGGTGATAACGGCGACCCGGATAATTTCCTTACGCCAAACCTGAGTTGCGATGCAGCGAAAAACGGCGAAAACTACGCCCGCTGGTGTAACAAGGAGTTTCAAGACTTGATCGACAAGGCGCGCGCCATCGCTGAACCCGCCCAGCGCGCTGCACTCTATGAACAAGCACAGGACGTTTTCGACAAGGACCAACCATGGCTTCCCATGGCTTATCCGAAACTGTTCACCGCCATGCGCAAGAACGTAGAAGGCTTCACCCAAAGCCCTCTGGGTACAAATAACTTCGCCACTACCCAGGTGAAGTAAATAAGAAAAACACTCGGCACCGTCGACACTGACGGTGCCGAACCTGCCTAACCGGCTGATTGAGGTACACGACAAGATGTTTAGTTTTATTGCCCGCCGACTGGGGTTACTGATCCCCACGTTCTTCGGCATCACGTTGCTCACGTTTGCGTTGATTCGCATGATCCCTGGCGACCCCGTTGAAGTCATGATGGGCGAGCGGCGCGTCGACCCCGAGATGCACGCACAGGCAATGGAACGCCTTGGCCTTAACAAGCCGCTGTATGCGCAATACCTGGATTACGTCGGCAAACTGGCCCAGGGTGACCTTGGCGAATCGCTGCGTACCCGCACCAGCGTGTGGACCGAATTCACCGCCCTCTTCCCGGCGACCCTGGAACTGTCCATGGCCGCCCTGTTGTTCGCCGGCATCCTGGGCCTGTTGGCCGGGGTTATCGCGGCCTTGAAGCGAGGATCCCTGTTCGACCATGGGGTGATGGGCATCTCCCTGGCGGGATATTCGATGCCGATCTTCTGGTGGGGCCTGATCCTGATCATGTTCTTCTCCGTAAGCCTGGGCTGGACCCCGGTGTCCGGGCGGATCGACCTGCTCTACGACATCGAGCCGCGCACCGGTTTCATGCTGATCGACACCCTGCTGGCTGACGAGCCGGAGGCTTTCTTCGACGCCCTGCACCACCTGATCCTGCCAGCCATCGTGCTCGGCACCATCCCACTGGCCGTGATCGCGCGGATGACCCGTTCGTCGATGCTCGAAGTCTTGCGTGAAGACTACATCCGCACCGCCAAGGCCAAAGGCCTGTCGCCGGCGCGCGTGGTGTTCGTGCACGGCCTGCGTAACGCGCTGATCCCGGTACTGACCGTGGTCGGCCTGCAAGTCGGCACCCTGCTGGCCGGTGCGGTTTTGACCGAAACCATCTTCTCGTGGCCCGGTATCGGCAAATGGCTGATCGAAGCCATTGGCGCGCGGGACTACCCGGTGGTGCAGAACGGCATCCTGCTGATCGCCTGCCTGGTGATCCTGGTGAACTTCGTGGTGGATATCCTCTACGGCTTCGCCAACCCACGCATCCGTCACCAGCGCTGAGATCATGACCATGACCACACCTACTCCAGTGTCAGCAGTCGATCAAAGCCTGCTGTACCCGTCCCCGTACAAAGAATTCTGGCAAGCCTTCTCCAAGAACAAAGGCGCGGTTGCCGGCCTGCTGTTCATGTTGCTGATCGTGTTCTGCGCGATCTTCGCGCCGTGGGTTGCACCGCATAACCCGAGCGAGCAATACCGCGACTTCCTGCTGACCCCGCCGGCCTGGCTTGAAGGTGGGCAGATGCAATTCCTGCTGGGCACCGACGAACTGGGCCGTGACTTGCTGTCGCGCCTGATCCAGGGCTCGCGCCTGTCGTTGCTGATCGGTTTGTCGTCGGTGGTGATGTCGCTGATTCCGGGCATCCTGCTGGGCCTGTTCGCCGGGTTCTTCCCGCGCTTGCTCGGCCCAACCATCATGCGTCTGATGGACATCATGCTGGCCCTGCCCTCGCTGCTGCTGGCCGTTGCCATCGTCGCGATCCTCGGCCCTGGCCTGATCAACACCGTGATCGCCATCGCGATCGTGTCGTTGCCGTCCTACGTCCGTCTGACCCGCGCTGCGGTGATGGGCGAGCTGAACCGTGACTACGTGACCGCCGCCCGCCTCGCCGGCGCTGGCCTGCCACGCCTGATGTTCATCACCGTGCTGCCCAACTGCATGGCGCCGCTGATCGTTCAGGCCACCTTGAGCTTCTCTTCGGCGATCCTCGATGCCGCAGCCCTGGGCTTCCTCGGCCTTGGCGTACAGCCGCCCACCCCGGAGTGGGGCACCATGCTGGCTTCGGCCCGTGACTACATCGAACGCGCCTGGTGGGTAGTGAGCTTGCCTGGTTTGACCATTTTGCTCAGCGTGCTGGCAATCAACTTGATGGGCGACGGCCTGCGCGATGCGCTGGACCCGAAACTCAAGAACGCCGCCTGAGGAGATTCCCATGTCACTGTTAGAAATCAAGAATCTCAACGTGCGCTTCGGCGACAAGACCGCCGTCCCGGTGGTCGATGGCCTCGACCTCAAGGTCGACAAAGGCGAAGTCCTGGCGATCGTTGGCGAGTCGGGCTCGGGTAAATCCGTGACCATGATGGCGCTGATGGGCCTGATCGAGCACCCCGGCATCGTCACCGCCGACGCGCTGAACTTCGACGGCAAGGACATGCTCAAGCTGAGCAACCGCCAGCGCCGCCAGATCGTCGGCAAAGACCTGGCGATGGTGTTCCAAGACCCGATGACCGCGCTGAACCCCAGCTACACCGTGGGTTTCCAGATTGAAGAAGTGCTGCGCCTGCACCTGAAAATGTCCGGCAAACAAGCGCGCAAGCGTGCCATCGAGTTGTTGGAAAAAGTAGAAATCCCGGGCGCTGCCAGCCGTATGGATGCCTACCCGCACCAACTGTCCGGCGGCATGAGCCAGCGTGTGGCAATCGCCATGGCGATTGCCGGCGAGCCGAAACTGCTGATCGCGGACGAACCGACCACGGCGTTGGACGTGACCATCCAGGCGCAGATCATGGAGCTGCTGCTGGCCCTGCAGAAAGAGCAGAACATGGGCCTGGTGCTGATCACTCACGACCTTGCAGTCGTGGCGGAAACCGCCCAGCGCGTGTGTGTGATGTATGCGGGCCAGGCGGTTGAAGTCGGCCAGGTGCCGCAACTGTTCGACATTCCGGCGCACCCGTACAGCGAAGCGCTGCTCAAGGCGATCCCCGAGCACAGTCTCGGTGCCACCCGCCTGGCCACGCTGCCAGGTATCGTTCCAGGTCGTTATGACCGTCCGCAGGGTTGCCTGCTGTCACCGCGCTGCCCGTATGTGCAGGACTCCTGCCGTGCCCAGCGTCCGGGGCTTGATCCGAAAACCAACAGCCTTGCGCGCTGCTTCTACCCCTTGAACCAGGAGGTGGCGTAATGGCCGTCGTTCTTACCGCCCGCGACCTGACCCGTCACTACGAAGTGTCCCGTGGCCTGTTCAAGGGCCACGCGTTGGTGCGTGCCCTCAATGGTGTGTCCTTCGAGCTCGAAGCCGGCAAGACCCTCGCAGTGGTAGGCGAGTCGGGTTGCGGCAAATCCACCCTGGCCCGAGCGCTCACGCTGATTGAAGAGCCGTCTTCGGGCTCCTTGAAAATCGCCGGCCAGGAAGTCGCCGGCGCCGACAAGGCCCAGCGCAAGCAACTGCGCAAAGACGTGCAGATGGTGTTCCAGAGCCCGTACGCCTCGCTGAACCCACGCCAGAAAGTCGGTGATCAACTCGGCGAGCCGCTGCTGATCAACACCAACCTGTCCGCCGCCGAACGCCGCGAGAAAGTGCAGGCGATGATGAAGCAAGTGGGCCTGCGCCCCGAGCACTATCAGCGCTACCCGCACATGTTCTCCGGTGGCCAGCGCCAGCGCATCGCCCTGGCCCGCGCCATGATGCTGCAACCCAAAGTGCTGGTGGCGGATGAACCTACCTCGGCGCTGGACGTGTCGATCCAGGCCCAGGTGCTCAACCTGTTCATGGACCTGCAGCAGGAGTTCAACACCGCCTACGTGTTCATCTCCCACAACCTGGCGGTGGTGCAGCACGTCGCCGATGACGTGATGGTGATGTACCTCGGTCGCCCGGTGGAAGTCGGTCCCAAGGAAGACATCTACGCACGCCCGCTGCACCCGTACACCCAGGCGTTGCTGTCGGCCACCCCGACCATCCACCCGGACCCGAACAAGCCGAAGATCAAGATCGTCGGCGAACTGCCCAACCCGCTGAACCCGCCGCCTGGCTGCGCCTTCCATAAGCGCTGCCCGTATGCGACCGCACGGTGCAGCACCGAGGAGCCGCAACTGCGCGCCTTGGATAACCGCCAGGTGGCTTGCCACTATGCGGAGCAGTTCGTGGCTTAAGCTCAGTTTCACAGCGTTCCACAGCCCTTCCCGCCAGATTGCGCATCAGTCTGGCCGGAGGGGCTTTTTTGTTTTTGTGGGGAGCAAACAGAGCGTCAGGCAGTGCTCGTCGCAAAGGCCAGCCGATCAATTTGTAACAAAAAATACACATTCAAATCCCTTGGTTATAGCGGGCTTGCGCCTTGAAAACATGAGAAAAACAGTATTTTGAAAGTGTATAGATTGTAAATGCAATTTACTTTTATTTGAGAATCAATACCATTCCGGCGCATGGAGAGCGCCTGAATATACGTTCGCTGCAAGACGGCGACTCAGGCGCATCTCGTTCAACTGCCCCTCCCTAAAGGACTTTGTGGACATGTCGTCTCGATTCAGGCTCAGCCATTTCTCCCTGGCGTTTATCGCTGCCTTCTCCTCGCCTGCCCTGCTGGCGGATGCCCTGGACAGAGAACGCGACAAAGTACCGATCGAAGCGACAGATCTTCCCGTAGACGGCACGCCACAGGCCTTGGAGCTGGAAGTCACCCGCGTACTCGGGACGGCGGCTGAAGAACTCAAACAAGCCCCCGGCGTGTCGATCATCACTGCCGAAGACATCAAGAAGCGCCCGCCCACCAACGACCTGTCGGACATCATCCGTCGCGAGCCGGGCGTCAACCTGACCGGCAACAGTTCCAGCGGCAGCCGTGGCAACAACCGCCAGATCGACCTGCGCGGCATGGGCCCGGAAAACACCCTGATTCTGATCGATGGCAAGCCGTCGACCTCACGCAACGCCGTGCGTTACGGCTGGAGCGGTGACCGTGACACCCGCGGTGAAACCAACTGGGTGCCGGCCGAAGAAGTCGAACGCATCGAAATCCTGCGCGGTCCGGCCGCAGCCCGTTACGGCTCGGGCGCCATGGGCGGGGTGGTCAACATCATCACCAAGCGACCGACCGACCAATTGCACGGCTCGCTGACCGCCTACACCTCATTTCCCGAAGACGACGCCGAAGGCGCGAGCAAGCGCACCAACTTCAACCTCAGCGGCCCATTGACCGACGCCCTGGCGTTTCGCGTCTACGGCGGCCTGAGCAAGACCGACGCCGACGATTCCGACATCAACCGCACCGAGCAAGCGACGGCCGACTCGCTGGTGGCCGGCCGCGAAGGCGTGCGCAACAAAGACGTCAACGGCTTGCTGAGTTGGCAATTCACGCCGGAGCAGACCCTCGACCTGGAAGCCAGCTACAGCCGCCAGGGCAATATCTTCGCCGGCGACACCATGCTCAACGGCGGTGGCACGTTCGTGAACAGCCTGGTGGGCAAGGAAACCAGCGTGATCCAGCGCAGCAGTTTCTCGGCCACTCACCGTGGCGAATTTGACTGGGGCTCGACCCTCGCCTCGTTGACTCACGACCTGACCCGCAACGAGCGCCTCAATGAAGGGCTGGCCGGTGCCAATGAAGGTGCGCCCTCCGCCACAGCCGGCCGTTTCGAATCGCGCCTGCGTAACACCCGAGCCACCGCCGAGGTCAACCTGCCACTGAGCTTTGGCGCCGAGCAAGTGCTGACGCTGGGCAGTGAGTACCTCTACGAGTCGATGAACGACCCTGGCTCGTTGCGCCCACAAACCTATGACCCAGGCACCGGCGGCGTGCCGGGCATCCCGGGTGTCAATCGCAACAGCACCAAGACCACCGCATCGAGCTACGCGCTGTTTGCCGAAGACAACATCGAGGTGGGCAGCAAGACCATCGTCACCCCCGGCCTGCGCTTCGACGATCATGAAGAGTTCGGCGGCAACTGGAGCCCCAGCCTCAACGCTTCGCACCAGTTGACGGACGAGTTGAGCCTCAAGGGCGGTATCGCCCGGGCGTACAAGACGCCCAACCTGTACCAGTCGAACCCGAACTACTTGCTCTACAGCCGTGGCAACGGGTGCAACGCCAGCGAAGCCAACCTGGGCGGCTGCTACCTGGTGGGTAACCGGGACCTGAAGCCGGAAATCAGCGTCAACAAGGAAATCGGCCTGGCCTACGACAAAGGCACCTGGCGCACCAGCGCGACCTACTTCCGCAATGACTACAAGAACAAGATCAATGCCAGCAACGAGGCGGCGTTCCGCCTGGCCAATGGCCGTCGTGTGCTGCAATGGGAAAACAGCGGGCCGGCTCTGGTGCAGGGGGTCGAGGGCAACCTGTTCGTGAGCCTGCGCAACGACCTGGACTGGAACACCAACCTGACTTACATGATCGATTCCAAGGACAAGGACACCGGCGAGCCGCTGAGCATCATTCCCAAGTACACCGTCAACACCACGCTGGACTGGCAAGCCACCGACAAACTCTCGTTCCAGGTCAGCGGCACCTATTACGGCAAGCAGGAATCGCCGACGCTCAACTCGCGCAGCGCCAGCAGCTACGATCGCAGCGCCCAACAGGATGTCGACCCGTACGGGTTGATGGGCTTGAGCAGCGGTTACGAGTTCAACAAAAACCTCAGCGTACGCGTCGGCATCAACAACTTGCTGGACAAGCGCCTGTACCGCAAAGGCAACGCCGACGACGCCGGTGCCCAGACCTATAACGAACCCGGCCGCGCTTACTTTGCGTCGGTGACCACATCGTTCTGATCGAAGCGATTGGAACGCATAACGTACTCCGCCCGGCTAGCCGGGCGGATGTGCTTGTGGACGTAGCCTACGTCTGGCTGTCGCCTTCAGCGTCCGGATCATCGCTGTCCGGCTCGTCGGTGGTGGAGTCATCGTCGTCCTCGCTGCCACCCTGCCCCTTGTCGCCAGGCTCCGCCTCGGACTTGGCCAGTTGCAGATCCTGGCTATGCCCCGACGACACAACAGCGCTCTGCACCGGGTTATGCGCCCAGGCCGACGACATCCCCAACGACAACAACACCATCACTTTTATCAACAACACAACGCGTTGAAAAATACTCATGGTTGATTCCGTCCAGTCAGTAGGTAGATCCCACGCGACAGCCGTTTACCGCCGCCAGCCTTGACGCTAGTCCCGATGCCGGGTTTGCGCCAGGCATCAGGTTTCGCCGTCGTCATAGGTTTCACTGTCCTCGCCCTCGTTGTAGGGGTTTTCCTGGTCTTCCTTCGGCGCGGGCTGGGCTTGGGGTTTCCAACTGCCGGAGTTGACTTCCTGCTGCTTTTTCTTGGTGACGGGGCCGGTGTCTTTCCATTGAGGAACGCCAGCGCCCGCCAGTGCCGGGACCGTGGACAGTCCCAGACCGGCTAACAGCACCCAGCAGATGATGCGTTTGACACTAGGCACAGCGCTTTCCTTTTCAATCAGTGGATAAATCCTGCACCCAAAAAACTAGACCCGATACGCCACTCTCGCCACAAAAAAGGGCGAAGCCATAATAGCTTCGCCCTTTTCTTTTCCGCTCAGACCTTAATGGTGCTCACGGGTCGCACGGAATTTCACATCCGGCCAGCGCTCTTCCATCAACGCCAGGTTCACCCGGGTCGGCGCCAGGTAAGTCAGATGACCACCACCGTCGACCGCCAGGTTTTCCACAGCCTTGTTGGAGAACTCTTCCAACTTCTTCTTATCGCTGCAATCGATCCAGCGCGCGGAGTACACGGTGATCGGCTCATACGAGCACTCCACCTTGTATTCCTCTTTCAAGCGGCTGGCGACCACATCGAACTGCAGCACACCGACGGCGCCGAGGATGATGTCGTTGCTGCGCTCCGGGAAGAACACCTGGGTGGCGCCCTCTTCCGCCAGTTGCTGCAGGCCCTGGCGCAGTTGCTTGGATTTCAGCGGGTCACGCAGACGTACGCGACGGAACAGTTCCGGGGCGAAGTGCGGGATACCGGTGAAGCCTAGGGCTTCGCCTTCGGTGAAGGTGTCACCGATCTGGATGGTGCCGTGGTTGTGCAGGCCGATGATGTCGCCGGCGTAGGCTTCTTCGAGCTGTTCACGCTCCGAGGAGAAGAACGTCAGGGCGTCGCCGATGCGCACGTCCTTGCCGGTGCGCACGTGGCGCATCTTCATGCCTTTTTCGTATTTGCCGGAGCAGATGCGCATGAAGGCGATACGGTCGCGGTGTTTCGGGTCCATGTTCGCCTGGATCTTGAACACGAAGCCGGTGAATTTCTCTTCCACAGGCTCCACGGTGCGTTCGTTGGCGACACGGGCCAATGGGCGCGGGGCCCAGTCCACCACAGCGTCCAGCACGTGGTCGACACCGAAGTTACCCAAGGCAGTACCGAAGAACACCGGAGTCAACTGGCCGTCGAGGAATTCCTGCTGGTTGAACTCATGGCAGGCGCCCTGCACCAGTTCCAGCTGGTCGACAAAACGGTCGTACTCGTCACCCAGGTGGGCGCGGGCTTCGTCGGAGTCGAGTTTCTCGATGATCTTGGTTTCGGTGCGCTCGTGACCGTGGCCGGCGGTGTAGACAATGATGTAGTCGTCGGCCAGGTGGTACACGCCCTTGAAGTCGCGGTAGCAACCAATCGGCCAGGTGATCGGCGCGGCCTTGATCTTCAGGACGGCTTCGATTTCGTCCAACAGTTCGATCGGGTCGCGGATGTCGCGGTCGAGTTTGTTGATGAAGCTGACGATTGGGGTGTCACGCAGACGGCACACGTCCATCAAGGCAATGGTACGTGGCTCGACGCCTTTACCGCCGTCGAGGACCATCAGCGCCGAGTCCACCGCGGTCAGGGTGCGGTAGGTGTCTTCGGAGAAGTCTTCGTGGCCGGGGGTGTCGAGCAGGTTGACCATGTGGTCGCGATACGGGAACTGCATGACCGACGTGGTAATGGAAATACCCCGTTGTTTTTCCATTTCCATCCAGTCAGAGGTGGCATGGCGGTCGGATTTGCGGGATTTCACCGTGCCGGCCACCGCGATTGCCTTGCCCATCAGCAAGAGTTTCTCGGTGATGGTGGTTTTACCGGCATCGGGGTGGGAAATAATGGCGAAAGTGCGGCGTTTCGCGACTTCGGCGGCCTGGTGGGTCATGGGAAATCGCCTGGCAGGTGAGTCAAAAAAGGGCGGCGAGTATAGCGCAAACCCCAGGGGCCGGACCACCGTTCACCCGATTAGGGGTGGCTAAATGCTGCCAAGTATGGAACCTTTTAAAAGGTCGAGACGTCCACTCCCCTGCTACCGCACTCGGAACAGGGGCTGATAAATCAGCAAGTTAGCCTGACGAGGCTGCGCTCATGGCTCGGATTTTTACCGCGTTGCCGGTATCGACGAGCTGCATTTCGCGACCACATTTGCCGACAGCCAGGAATGGCATTGCCGCTCGGAAATGTGGACGCCGACAGAAGAAAAAAGGAGTCCGCCTGTGGCTATTCGCTATGGCAAAGGGCTGATAGGAGGAGCGGTTGTCGTCGCCCTCTTGGCCCTGCTGGTCCACTGGATCGGCATCAACACGATCGAACTGTACCGCGACGATTTGTTGTTTTACCTGCAAGCTCACCTGATCCTCGTTCTTGTCTCCATGCTGGCGGCCCTCGTTGTGGGCATCCCCGCCGGTATCCTGCTCAGCCGACCTCATATGGTCGGGCGCGCAGAACGCTTCATGCAGATCTTCAACATCGGCAACACCGTCCCTCCCCTGGCCGTACTGGCCATCGCCCTCGGCGTCCTCGGCATTGGCAGTGGCCCGGCCATCTTCGCGCTGTTCCTCGCCTCCCTCCTGCCCATCGTGCGCAACACCTACGAAGGCCTTAAAAACGTTCAAGGTTCTCTGAAAGAAGCCGCCACCGGCATCGGCATGACGCCGCGCCAGGTGCTGTTTCGCGTGGAATTGCCCAACGCCGTGGCGATCATCATCGGTGGTGTGCGCGTGGCCCTGGCGATCAACGTGGGGACCGCGCCACTGGCCTTCCTGATCGGCGCCAACAGCCTGGGCAGCCTGATTTTCCCCGGCATCGCCCTGAACAACCAGCCGCAATTGCTGCTCGGCGCCGCGTGTACCGCGCTGCTGGCCTTGCTGCTTGATGGCCTGGTGACCCTGGCCAGCCGCCTCTGGCTGGAACGCGGGCTGCGTGCGTCTTAAGGAACCGACATGAAAAAACTGACCTTGATACTGAGCTGCATCCTGCTCTTTGCAGGCATTGCGCAAGCCGCCGAAAAACCCGTGATCCGCATCGGCGCCCGGGTGTTCACCGAACAGACCCTGCTGGCCGAAATCACCTCCCAATACCTGCGCACCAAGGGCTATGACACCCGCGTGACCGGCGGCCTGGGCAGCAACCTGGCGCGCAGTGCCCAGGAAAGCGGGCAACTGGACCTGATCTGGGAATACACCGGCGTGTCGCTGGTGGCCTACAACCACGTCGACGAGAAACTCGACAGCGAACAGTCCTACGCAAGGGTGAAAGAACTCGACGCGAAAAAAGGCCTGGTCTGGCTCTCGCCGTCGCGCTTCAGCAACACCTACGCCCTGGCGCTGCCGGAGAAAGTTGCGGCTGAGCATCCCGAGATCAACAGCATCAGCGACCTGACCCAGGCCGTCGCGCAAGACGCCAAGAGCAACCGCCTGGTGGCCCTGGACACCGAGTTCGCCAACCGCTCCGACGGCCTGGCCGGCATGGTCAAGCTGTACGACATGAACCTGACCCGCAAAAACACCCGGCAGATGGACGCCGGCCTGGTCTACACCGCGCTGCGTAATGGCCAGGTATTTGCCGGTCTGGTCTACACCACCGACGGTCGCCTGAACGCCTTCAAATTGAAGTTGCTGGCAGACGACAAGCATTACTTCCCGGACTACACCGCCGCCCCCGTGGTGCGTCAGGTGTATCTCGACGCCCACCCGGAATTGGCCGCTGACCTCAAGCCATTGGCCGATCTGTTCGACGACGAAACCATGCGCCAGTTGAACGCGCGGGTCGACGTCGACCACGAAAGCCCTTCCGCGGTTGCCGCCGACTTCCTGCGCCAACATCCGATCAATCAATAAGAGGAGAAGACATGGAATTCCTGAACGCCTTTTCCCATCTTGATTGGGCCCAAGTTCTACAACTGACCGGGCAGCACATCACCCTGGTCGGCATCGCCGTGATCCTCGCGATCCTGATCGGCGTGCCCCTGGGCATCCTGATGACGCGTTTCCCGACGCTCGCCGGCCCGCTGCAAGCGAGCGCCACGGTGCTGCTGACCGTGCCGTCCATCGCCCTGTTCGGCCTGCTGCTGCCGTTCTACTCCAAGTTCGGCCAGGGCCTGGGGCCAATGCCGGCGATCACCGCCGTGTTCCTCTACTCCCTGCTGCCGATCATGCGTAACACCTACCTCGCCCTCACCGGCGTGGAACCGGGTATTCGCGAAGCCGCACGCGGCATCGGCATGACCTTCGGCCAGCGCCTGCGCATGGTCGAGTTGCCCATCGCCGTGCCGGTGATCCTCGCCGGTGTGCGCACCGCCGTGGTGATGAACATCGGTGTCATGACCATCGCCGCCACTATCGGCGCCGGTGGCCTGGGTGTACTTATTCTGGCTTCCATCAGCCGCAGCGACATGTCGATGCTGATCGTCGGCGCCGTGCTGGTCAGTCTCCTGGCCATCTTCGCCGACCTGCTCTTGCAATGGCTGCAACGCTCGCTGACTCCAAAAGGATTGCTCAAATGATCGAACTTCAAAACCTGTCCAAGACCTTCCAAAGCAACGGCAAGACTGTCACGGCCGTGAACGATGTAAGCCTGACCGTCAATGAAGGCGAGATTTGCGTGTTCCTCGGCCCCTCCGGTTGCGGCAAAAGCACCACGCTGAAGATGATCAACCGTCTGATCAAGCCCACCTCGGGCAAGATCCTGATCAATGGCGAAGACACCACCGACCTCGACGAAGTGACCCTGCGTCGCAATATCGGTTATGTGATCCAGCAGATCGGTCTGTTCCCCAACATGACCATCGAGGAAAACATCGTGGTGGTGCCCAAGCTGCTCGGCTGGGACAAGCAGAAATGCCACGACCGCGCCCGCGAATTGATGAGCATGATCAAGCTGGAACCCAAGCAGTATTTGCATCGCTATCCGCGTGAATTGTCGGGTGGCCAGCAACAGCGGATCGGTGTAATCCGAGCCCTGGCGGCCGACGCGCCGTTGCTGCTGATGGATGAACCGTTCGGCGCAGTCGACCCGATCAACCGCGAGATGATCCAGAACGAGTTCTTCGAGATGCAGCGTGCGCTGAACAAGACGGTGATCATGGTCAGCCACGACATCGACGAAGCGATCAAGCTGGGCGACAAGATCGCGATTTTCCGCGCCGGCAAGCTGTTGCAGATCGACCATCCGGACACGCTGCTGGCGCACCCGGCCGACGAATTCGTCAGCAACTTCGTGGGCCAGGACAGCACCCTCAAGCGCTTGTTGCTGGTGAAGGCCGAAGATGCGGCGGATAACGCCCCGTCGGTGAGCCCGGAAACGCCGGTGGCCGATGCACTGGAATTGATGGACGAGCATGACCGCCGTTACGTGGTGGTCACCTGTGCCGAGAACAAGGCGCTGGGTTATGTAAGACGTCGCGACCTGCACCGTCAGACCGGCACCTGCGGCCAGTACCTGCGCGAGTTCAACGCCACGGCGGCGTATGACGAGCATCTGCGCATCCTGCTGTCACGCATGTACGAGTTCAACCGGTCGTGGTTGCCGGTGATGGATGCGGAGCGGGTGTTCTTGGGTGAGGTGACGCAGGAGTCGATTGCCGAGTACCTGAGTTCTGGTAAGTCGCGTGGGGGCAAGACCAGTATTGTTTCGCCAGCCGAGACAGCGTTGGCCTGATAGACCGCTATCGCCGGCAAGCCAGCTCCTACATTTGTACGCGTCGCCATCAACGACGCCGATCCCTGTAGGAGCCGGCTTGCCGGCGATGAAGACTCCACAATTCCCGCTGATTTGCCCCATCCGGGGAACATCATTCCGTCACACCTGTCGGTTACATAAGTAGCTGCACGGGTTCGCGCGACGAACGCGTGCAAAAACGCGACATTTTTAGTTGATCTCAAGCCCCTCACGCCCTAAAGTTCGCGCCGAACGTCCATGCTGGAAACGATCCATCCGGCTCAAGTACTGACGACGAGACAGCAAGGCCAAGGGAAGCGGTTATTCCCATGGCCTTTTTGCTTTCGGCGACATGCCTTGGGAAGTAGGCGAACCAAAGTGGGGATACGGAGGACGTTCATTTGCACCCATTGATCAATCTAGTTTGCCCTTAGGAGTTCCCAGCATGTCGATCAACGTCGAAGATTATTTCGCGCGCGCCACTTTTGACAAAATGAAGGCGTTCGCCGACAAGCAAGAAACCCCGTTCGTGGTGATCGACACCGCGATGATCAGCCAGGCCTACGATGACCTGCGCGCCGGTTTCGAATTCGCCAAGGTCTATTACGCGGTCAAGGCCAACCCGGCCGTCGAGATCATCGACCTGCTCAAGGATAAAGGTTCGAGCTTCGACATCGCCTCGATCTATGAGCTGGACAAAGTGCTGGGCCGTGGCGTCAGCGCCGACCGTATCAGCTACGGCAACACCATCAAGAAATCCAAGGACATCCGCTACTTCTATGAGAAGGGCGTGCGTCTGTTCTCTACCGACTCCGAAGCCGACCTGCGCAACATCGCCAAGGCCGCACCGGGTTCGAAAGTGTATGTACGTATTCTCACCGAAGGCTCGACCACCGCTGACTGGCCTTTGTCGCGTAAATTCGGCTGCCAGACCGACATGGCCATGGACCTGCTGATCCTCGCCCGTGACCTGGGCCTGGTGCCATACGGCATCTCGTTCCACGTGGGTTCGCAACAGCGCGACATCAGCGTGTGGGACGCGGCGATCGCCAAGGTCAAAGTGATCTTCGAGCGCCTGAAGGAAGAAGACGGCATCCACCTCAAGCTGATCAACATGGGTGGCGGCTTCCCGGCCAACTACATCACCCGCACCAATAGCCTAGAAACCTACGCCGAAGAAATCATCCGTTTCCTCAAGGAAGATTTCGGTGACGACCTGCCGGAAATCATCCTGGAGCCAGGCCGTTCGTTGATCGCCAACGCCGGCATCCTGGTCAGCGAAGTGGTGCTGGTGGCGCGTAAATCCCGCACCGCCGTCGAGCGTTGGGTGTACACCGATGTGGGCAAGTTCTCCGGCCTGATCGAAACCATGGACGAAGCCATCAAGTTCCCGATCTGGACCGAGAAAAAA
Organism: Pseudomonas sp. NS1(2017); assembly: GCF_002269425.1. Taxonomy (NCBI): domain Bacteria; kingdom Pseudomonadati; phylum Pseudomonadota; class Gammaproteobacteria; order Pseudomonadales; family Pseudomonadaceae; genus Pseudomonas; species Pseudomonas sp. NS1(2017). The sequence continues at coordinate 2,315,505 of NZ_CP022960.1, read as the reverse complement.
GGCGAGATGGAAGAAGTGGTCATCGCAGGTCCCACCTGCGACAGCGCCGATATCATGTACGAAAACTACAAGTACGGCCTGCCGCTGAACCTGGCGATTGGTGATCGTCTGTACTGGTTGTCGACCGGTGCCTACACCACCAGCTACAGCGCGGTTGAGTTCAATGGCTTTCCGCCACTGAAATCCTTCTACGTGTAAAACGGCTGCACCTAAAAAACCCATGACAAGTCATGGGTTTTTTTACGCCCTAAGAAAGGCCGCCTGCGCGCTCACGGTAGGCATCTGCCATTGCTCTGATTTGCGGGTCACTCGCCGCTGAGAGCGCCTGGTGCGCCGTGCGCAAAAACTTCAGATTCCCGCCCGCCAACGCCTCTCGCAACCACTCCAGCGCCGCTTCGATTTGACCTCTGTCAGCCAACACCGCCGCATAGCTGAACTGCCCGCGAAAATCTCCGGCTTCGGCGGAGCGTCGATACCAATCCACGGCGGCATCCAAATCTCTTGGGCAGCATTGACCGTCTTCCAGATAACGGCCCAAGAGGTTCATCGACTTGGCATGGCCCTGTTCCGCCGCCTGGCGGTATAGGCTCAGCGCTTGTTGCTGGTCTTCGGTAACACCGCGCCCGGTGGCCAGCAGATTGGCGTAGTTGTATTGCGCCCAATCCAAACCGGCTTCGGCGGCCAAACGGTACTCTCGCGCCGCTGCCGCTTCATCCGCCGCACAACCCCAGCCATGCTCCAAACACCGCCCGGCCATATTGCGCGCCATCAAATGCCCGCCCTTCGCCGCAATCTGGAACCAGCGCAATGCCAGCGCTTCATCGCGGGCAATGCCACGCCCTTCCAGCAGGATCTGCCCGAGCAGCGCCTGGGCATCGACCACACCTTCCTTCGCCGCCACCAGGATCGCCTGGGCGGCGCGCACGGGGGAATCATCGAGCATGCTTTGCAGTTGCTCGACGTTGAGCACTTCTTCACGACGCAACAAGAAGCCCATGTCAGACCTCGACCCAGCGGCGCAACAGGTTGTGGTAGGTGCCGGTGAGCTGGATCAGCGCGGGGTGGTCGGGCACGTCGGCGCTCAATTGCTGGATCGCACCGTCCATTTCGAACAGCAGGGTGCGCTGGCTGTCTTCGCGCACCAGGCTCTGGGTCCAGAAGAACGAGGCGTAGCGCGCGCCACGGGTCACGGCGTTGACTTTATGCAGGCTGGAACCGGGGTACAGCACCATGTCCCCGGCGGGCAATTTCACGCGCTGCAGGCCGAAGGTGTCCTGGATCTCCAGTTCGCCGCCGTCGTATTCGTCGGGGTCGCTGAAAAACAAAGTGGACGAAAGATCAGTGCGCACCCGCTCATGGCTGCCTTTGGGCTGGCGCACGGCGTTGTCGATGTGAAAATCGAAGCTGCCGCCAGCGGTGTAGCAGTTGAGCAACGGCGGAAAGACCTTGTGCGGTAACGCCGCCGACATAAACAACGGGTTCTGCCACAAACGCTCCAGCATCGCCGCGCCGATTTCCTTGGCGAGCGGGTGGCCTTCGGGCAATTGCAGGTTGTGCTTGGCCTTGGCGGACTGGTGCCCGGCGGTGATTTTACCGTCGGCCCAGTCGGCGTTTTCCAAAGCCTGGCGGATGCGCTGCACTTCCTCACGAGAGAACAGGCCGGGGATGTGCAGCAGCATGGGCAATACCTGAATTCAGAGAGGCGCCAATGGTATTGATTCTTATCCGCCCTGTAAAACGCCATGACGAATGAGTTCGCCAAAACCGTAAGCAAAAAGTGTAAAGAATGTAAATTCAGTGCAATTAGCAATGTATCGCAATTGATAGAAATACTTGTTAACACTATATTCCGCGGCCTCACATCCTTGGGGAAAGGACACGTCATGTCGCGCACCACTACAAAAATACCTGCCAGTTCACCACGCATGCTGGCTTCGGCCATCGGCGTTGCCCTCAGCGCCAGCTCTGTCGCCCATCTGGCGCAGGCTGCCGAAGACACTGAACAAAAAGGCCAGCGCAACAGCATCTCCCTCGGCGCCACCAGCATTACTGGCGAAGAACAGGACAACACCTCCTACCAGGTCGAAAAAGCCTCGTCGCAGAAATACACCGCGCCGCTGGTCGACACGCCGCGCTCGGTCACCGTGGTGCCGCAACAAGTGCTCAAGGACACCGCCGCCACCTCGTTGCAGGATGCCTTGCGCACCGTGCCAGGTATTACGTTCGGCGCGGGTGAAGGCGGTAACCCTCAGGGCGACCGTCCGTTCATCCGTGGTTTTGACGCCCAGGGCGACACCTACCTGGACGGCGTGCGCGACACGGGCGGCCAGAGCCGCGAGATCTTTGACATCGAGTCGATCGAAGTCAGCAAAGGCCCGAACTCTTCGTTCGGCGGTCGTGGTTCGGCCGGTGGCAGCCTCAACCTGGTGAGCAAGACCCCGCAAGCGCGGGACTTCACCAACGGCGGCTTCACCTACGGTTCCGATCAGACCCGCCGCTACGTAGTCGACGTGAACCGTCAGTTCCTCGACGACAGCGCCGCGTTCCGCCTGAACCTGATGAGCCACGAACAGAACGTGGCCGGTCGCGATGCGGTGAATTACGACCGCTGGGGTGTCGCCCCGTCGCTGACGTTTGGCCTGGGTACCCCGACCCGCGTCAACCTCAGCTACTACCACCTGGAAAGCAACGACCTGCCGGACTCGGGGATTCCCTACGGCTACGGCTCGTCGACCGCGACGGCCCACGTGCATGACAAGCCCAACGACGGCGGCGACAGCAACAACTTCTACGGCCTCAAGGATCGCGACTTCCGCAAGACCCGCGCCGATATCAGCACGTTCTCCATCGAGCACGACCTGAACGACAACATGACGCTGAAAAACACCCTGCGTCACGGCAGCACCGGGCAGGATTACATCCTCACGCAACCGGACGACAGCAAGTTCAACGTCAACCGGTTCGGCACCGTATGGCGTCGCGCCAACAGCCGGGTCTCGACCACAACCACTACGACCAACCAGACCGACCTGTTCGGCAGCTTCCAGGCCCTGGGCTTCAAGCACAGCTACTCCACCGGACTGGAATTCACCGGTGAAGAAACCCGAGTCAGCAGCTACACCATCAGCCCCAACGCCAACCCGATCTGCACCGTGGCCAAAGGCAGCCTGGGCGGTCAGTGCACCTCCCTGAGCAACCCGAACCCGGATGACGCCTGGACCGGCAGCATCGCGCGCAACTATTACGGCACCGCCACCAAGGCCACCAGCCGTGGCGCCTATGTGTTCGACACCATTGAGCTGGACCCGAAATGGTTGCTGAACGTCGGCCTGCGCTATGACACCTTCGACACCGTTGCCAACACCGACTCCGCAACCGGCCGCAGCAAAATCAAGGAAGACAGCCAATTCTTCAACTGGCAGGCCGGCCTGGTCTGGAAGCCGGTCGAAAACGCCAGCATCTATGCGTCCTATGCCACATCGGCGACGCCAGCCGGCGGCCTGGTCGGTGAAGGGGCGGACGGCAACCCACTGTCAGCCGGTGCCGCCACCAGCGACCTGCAGCCGGAAGAAACCGTCAACTACGAGCTGGGCACCAAGTGGGACCTGTTCCACGATCGCCTATCCCTGACCGCTGCGGTGTTCCGTACCGAGAAGAAAAACACGCGCATCCTGGTCGATGCCCTGACCTATCAGAACGCCGGTGAGTCCCAAGTCGACGGCCTGGAACTGTCCGCCAGCGGCAAGATCACCGACCAATGGCAAGTGTTCGCCGGCTACAGCTACCTCGACAGCGAGTTGGTCAAATCCGGCCTGAACGGTCGCAACGGTGTGGTCAGCTCGGGGTCGAGCAAAGGCAACCAAATGCCCAACACGCCGAAGAACACCTTCAGCCTGTGGACCACCTACGACGTCACGTCCAAGCTCACCATCGGTGGCGGCGCGTTCTACGTCGACCAGGTTTATGGCGATGCGGGCAACACCGTTTATGTACCGTCCTACACCCGCTACGACGCCATGGCCAGTTACAAGCTGACCAAGAACGTGGACCTGCAATTGAACGTGCAAAACCTGACGGACAAGCTGTATTACGACAAAGCCTTCTCGACGCACTTCGCCAACCAGGCGGCCGGTCGCACGGCGCTGTTGACCACCAACTTCCACTTCTAAGCAGCCACACCACGCAGCAAATAGCCCCACGCATCGGATGCGCGGGGCTTTTGCGTGTCAAACAGAATGTTTCTCGACAAGCCACGGCATAATGCGCGCCGTGCCCTACATATCCGGATAGACGAGGCGGTCAGACGTGTTGAAGAAAACCCTATTCCAGTTGCACTGGTTCTTCGGCATTACCGCCGGGCTGGTGCTGGCCTTGATGGGGATCACCGGGGCTGCGGTCTCGTTTCAGGATGAAATACTGCGGGCGCTCAACCCCAGCGTACTGACCGTGGAAAAACGCGAAGCTGGCGTATTGCCGCCCGCCGAGCTGGTGCGCAAGCTGGAAGCCACCGAAGGCAAGATCGTGGCCATGCTGTTCGTTGAGAGCGAGAGCGGCAACGCCGCCCGTGTGTTCTTCACGCCGCCGCCCGGTGAACGCCGCGGCCAGTTGCGCTATTTCGATCCTTACACCGGCGACTACATGGGCGACGTGGTGGGTCAGGAGGTCTTTGGCTTCCTGCTGCAATTCCACCGTTTCCTGGTGATGGGCGATACCGGGCGCAACATCACCGGCGCGTGCACGCTGGTCCTGGTGTTCTTCTGCCTGTCCGGTTTGTACCTGCGCTGGCCGCGCCAGGTGGCGAGCTGGCGCGCCTGGCTGACCTTGGACTGGCGCAAAAAGGGCCGTGCCTTCAATTGGGATCTGCACTCGGTGTTCGGCACTTGGTGTCTGTTGGCTTATTTGCTGTCGGCACTGACCGGGCTGTATTGGTCTTACGACTGGTACAGCCAAGGCCTGACCAAGCTGCTGTCCGACGCCCCACAGAATGAACGGGTGCGCAAACGCGGCCCAGCCCCCGAAGGCCCGGCGCCCGCAGCCAATTACGATGCGATCTGGAGCAGCATCTACAGCAACGCCGGCCCAGGCTTGAGTGCTTACAACATCCGCATGCCGGCCGTCGCCGGGCAACCGGCCACCGTCTACTACCTGCTGGACGATTCGCCCCATGACCGCGCACTGAACCAGATCAACCTGGACCCGGCGACCGGCGAGGTGAAATCCCATGACCGCTACGCCAGCAAGACCTTCGGCTCGCAACTGCTGACCAGCGTCTACGCGCTGCACACCGGCAGCTACTTCGGCCTGGCAGGAAGGATCATCCTCACGCTCAGCTCGGTGCTGATGCCGCTGTTTTTTATCACCGGTTGGCTGTTGTACCTGGACCGTCGTCGCAAAAAACGCCAGGTGCGTGACGCGCGTAAAGGCCTCACGGCCAACGCCAGCGATGCCCCGGCTTGGCTGATCGGTTTCGCCAGCCAGAGCGGTTTTGCCGAGCAGCTTGCCTGGCAAACAGCAGGCCAATTGCAGGCGGCTGGTTTGCCGGTGAAGGTGCAGTCCCTGGGCAGCGTCAGCCAGGATGACCTGCGCCAGTCGGAAAATGCGCTGTTCGTGGTCAGCACCTTCGGCGATGGTGAAGCACCCGACAGTGCTCGCGGTTTCGAGCGCAGTGTGCTCGGCCAAGACCTGTCCCTGAAGGGTTTGAACTACTCGGTCCTGGCCCTGGGTGATCGTCAGTACGAACACTTCTGCGGCTTCGCGCGGCGCCTGCATTTCTGGCTGACCAATCAGGGCGGCAACGCGCTGTTTGCCCCCGTGGAAGTCGACAGCGGTGACACCGCCGCCCTGCTGCACTGGCAACAACAACTCGGCCAGCTCACCGGCCACGCCCCGGCGGCCGCTTGGCCGACCGCCCAATACGAAAACTGGACGCTGAGCCAACGCTCCCTGCTCAACCGCGACAGCGCAGGCTCGGATGTTTATTTACTCGGCCTCACCTCGCCTTCGCCACAAAGCTGGCAGGCCGGCGACCTGGTGGAAGTACTGCCGCGCAACTGCCCCTGGGCCATCGAGCACTTCCTCGAAGGCCTGGGCCTGGCCGGCAGTGACGGCGTGCTGATCGACGGCATGGCGCACACCCTCAATCAAGCCTTGGCCACTCGCCAATTGCCGACGCATCGCGCCCACCTGGTCGGCCTGCATGCCCAGGCGCTGGTGGACGCGCTGGTACCGCTGGGCATGCGCGAATACTCCATCGCCTCGATTGCCAGCGATGGCGTACTCGAATTGATCGTGCGCCAGGAACGCCACCCCGACAGCAGCCTGGGCCTGGGGTCAGGCTGGCTCACCGAACATGCCGCCCTCGGTTCCAGCATCAGCCTGCGCCTGCGTCGCAACAGTGGTTTCCATCTACCAGACGTACCCGTGCCACTGATCCTGCTGGGCAACGGCACCGGCCTGGCCGGCCTGCGCAGCTTGCTCAAGGCGCGCGTTGCCGATGGCCAGCAGCGCAACTGGCTGCTGTTCGGTGAACGCAATATCAAGCATGACTTCCTCTGTCAGGACGAATTGCAAGGCTGGCTGGCCAGTGGGGATCTGGCGCTGCTGGACCTGGCGTTTTCCCGTGACCAGGAGGAAAAAATCTACGTGCAGGATCGCCTGCGTGAATCGGCCGAAGTGCTGCGTAAGTGGCTCAGCGACGGCGCGGCGATTTATGTGTGCGGGAGTCTGCAGGGAATGGCGGCAGGGGTGGATCAGGCGTTGGTGGACCTACTCGGCAGCGAGGCCGTAGAGCGATTGATCGAGCAAGGCCGCTATCGCCGCGACGTCTACTGACCTCCCCCCTTTACTGTAGGAGCCGGCTTGCCGGCTCCTACAGTAAAGGGGTTTAGGCGGGTTGTAGCTTTTGTTCGAACACCGAGACGCCATCCAGGTCCCGCAAAACCACAGTCAACTCCGCCGTCTGCCCATCAATATTCACCTCACCAAAAAACTGAAAACCCGCAAACGGCGAGGTGTTCTGCGCCGGCGGCGCTTTCTCGAACACCACCTCAGGCCCAAAGGTTTTATCCAACGGATTAGGCCCGAAACTCCCGGCATTCAACGGCCCGGCTACAAACTCCCAGAACGGCTCGAAATCCTGGAACGCCGCACGATCCGGGTGATAGTGGTGTGCCGCGCAGTAATGCACATCCGCCGTCAGCCACACGTGGTTGCGCACCTTCTGCGCCCTTAAAAAGCCCAGCAGCTCGGCAATTTCCAGCTCACGCCCTTGCGGTGCGCCCGGGTCATTATTGGCAATCGCTTCCCAACGCGGCACGCCGGGACTCACTTCACCATCGGGTACACCCAGGCCAATCGGCATGTCAGCCGCGATGACTTTCCACTGCGCCTGCGAACCTTTGAGCTCACGCTTGAGCCAGTCCAATTGCTCACGACCGAGGAAGGGTTTTTCACCGCCCAGGTTGTCATCGTTGGGCCCGCGATAGCTGCGCATGTCCAGCACGAACACATCCAGCAGCGGACCATAACTGAGCTTGCGATAAATCCGCCCGCCGCCGTCGGCGCTCTGCCGACGCATCGGTGAATATTCCAGCCAGGCCTGGCGCGCGCGGCCGACCAAGGTGTTGATGTCCTTGATCTGGTAACGCTCATCCAACTGCTTGCTTGGCGACCAGTTGTTCACCACTTCATGGTCGTCCCACTGCCAGATCTGCGGCACTTCGGCGTTGAAACGACGGACGTTTTCATCCATCAGGTTGTAGCGGTAATTGCCGCGATACTCATCCAGGGTTTCGGCAACCTTGCTCTTGGCTTCAGTGGTGATGTTGCGCCAGATGCGCCCGTCTTCGACCGTCAGTTGGGCCGGCACCGGGCCGTCGGCGTAGATGGTGTCGCCGCTGTGGATAAAGAAGTCCGGCAAGCGCAGGCGCATGGCTTCATAGATGCGCATGCCGCCGATGTCCGGGTTGATGCCGAAGCCCTGGCCGACGGTGTCGCCACTCCACACAAAACGAATGTCGCGGCGCTGTTGCGGCACGCTGCGCAGGTGGCCGAACCAGGGTTCGCTGGCAACGCCGGTCTGGGCGTCTTCGAAGTGCACACGGTAGAAGATCGCCTGGTCGGCGGGCAGCCCGGTGAGTTCAACACGGGCGGTAAAGTCGGTGCGGTTGTCGGCCAGGGGTGAGATGAATTTGCGCGGGTTGCTGAAGACACTGCGGGTGTCCCACTCCACCACCATGCGGGCCGGGCGGTCGCTGCGGCTCCAGATCATGGCGCGATCACCGAGCAGGTCGCCGGACTGCACGCCGTCGGTGAGTTGTGGCCGGTCCTTGACCGAGGCGATCACCGCCGGGGCCAGGCCCGGCAGCAACAGGCCGGCGCCGACGGCTTGCATCACGCGGCGGCGGCCGAGATCGAAGTGGCTCATGCACATGCCCTCTGAATATCAAAAGAGGAACTTAAACATGGCCGGATGAAGCGACTATGACAGCCCAGCCGATAATGCGTTATCCACGCATCACTGAGGGACGGCCACAGCGCTGATCTTTCCGCTGCGATAAGCCTCGAATATTTGATCAATACTGGATTTGGCATCGCCCTTCGCCGTGAAAATCCCACCGCAACCTTGGTTGGCAGCGGCGTAACGCTCATCGTCCATCAACACCTGATGCGCTTTCTTCAAGTTCCAGAACGGGATACCGGCAAACAAGTGGTGGGTCAGGTGGTAGTTATCGCCATGCATCCCGATGATCGAACGCTCAAGCAGCGTGGGGAAGCGATTGCGGGTGAGCTGCACTTCTTCGTGGTAGAGGCCAAACATCCCGAAATGCTCAGAGACTTCGGATAACCAGCCAATCACCTGGAACACCGTGAAATACGGCACCAGCCAAAACACTACATAGGCCCACGGACCGATGAAGTAGCTGAAAACCAGCAGCAGTACCGTGTGAACAGCCAGCAATTTCAAGCCTTGTGACGGGTTGGCCAGGATATCCCCAGCCCGATTCTTGACCAGGTAGAGGAAGTAACGATAGGTGTTGGCCAGTGTCAGGCTCTTGAGCAAATGCCCGATCAGAAAGTCGAAGCGGTCGGTCGCTTTATACAGGCCCGATTCGATGTAATAGCGGTGGTCCGGGTCTTTATGGGGGTCACCGAGATTGTGATGGTGAAGCTGCACATGGGAGCGTCGGTAAGCCTCATAATTCTGGAAGATCGGGTAGCCGAGCAAATATTCGCCGATGACTTTATTGAGTTTTTTGCTTTGGGTCAGCGTCATGTGCGCGGCTTCGTGCAGCAGCGAGGCCAAGGCCCGTTGCCGGGAGCCTATAAACAGGAGTGCCAGTGGGTAGAGGTAGTTGTAGCGATCCGCAAAAAACACCGCCAGTGAGATAACGGCCACGTCGGCCAACACCGCCAACATCCAGTGCCAGTTATCCTTTTTGTAAAGTGCACGCAGTCGTTGCTTCACTTCATTGGCAGGATTGAACTTATTTATATTACCCATCAGAATTCCTTTTCCTCAGTTCGAGGCGCCCAGTGTAATTTACCTGATACGCAACATTATAAAAACGGGCCACGCGACGAGCGCTTGATCACCCACACTCAACCGCCGGAGCAACTTAATAGTTTGCACCTGTCTTGGCCAACCGATAGAAGCACAGACAATGCTCGGCGAGTATCGCCGCCACACCACCCTGTTATTTATATAATATGGATATTACAGTTTCGCCAGCAACTCCATGAACACCTGCACATCTTCAAGGCTATTTTTATTATTAATCGATAGCCGCACAAAGCGATCATGCCCTTGCCCCAACATGTAGTAAGGCGTGTGAGAGGCATAACCCGGCCAGCCATTCACGCCCTGCGCACGCATGTAATCGACAAGTTCAGTTGCCGAATAATTAGCGTGGGTAAAGGCAATGATCCCCGCTTGTTGTGTACCTGGAGCGATGACGCTGATATGCGCCGTTTGGGCCAACTGTTGATAAAGAAACCGGTAGGTCCCACGCTCAACGTTGTAGGCCACGGAAAGACGGTCTTTGATCGCCTGGTTCAACCCAACCACTGCCGCATTGTTACGCTCGGCATACTCAAAACGCCGCGCATCATCAGCCCCCAGGCTCACCACCCCGCGCACGTCAACGCTGGCCCTGCTCAGGTCAGTGAAGCGCGGTTGCGCAGCCGCCATAAAATCCTCGGACAGGTAGGCAAACCCCGTGCCTCTGGGCCCGCAAAGAAACTTCCTACCGGCGGCGGTCAACACATCGGCACCGATAGCCTGCACATCCAGGGGCAGCATGCCTGCCGATTGACAAGCATCAACGAAGTAAAAGCACGGGTAATCACGCAAGATATTACCCACCGCTTCAACATCGTTCACGATGCCGCAGCACGACGGCACATGCACGACCGAGACCAGCATGACTTGCGCGCTCATATGCTGTGCCAGCCATTGCAGGTCCAGGTCACCATTTGCCAGCAGCGGCATTACGTCAACCACCACGCCGTAGCGGCGCTGCAACTCAGACAATGCGATCAGGTTGCCGGCGTATTCATAGGGCGTGACCACGACACGCGCCCCCTTGGACCAAGGCAGCGCGTTCAACGCCGTCACCCACGCCTTGGTAGCGCCATCGAAAAGTGCAATATTGCGTGCAGTCGTGCCAAGTAACCGTGCGATATTTTCATACACTTCGCCGTCCAGGGTTGCGGCGTAGGACAGTTCGGTTTCATAGGCACCGAGTTCATGTTCCTCTTGCAAATAAACCTGCATCACATGCAACGTTTCAGCGGAAACACGACCGGCCCCTGCAGTATTAAAGTGAATCATCAATCAGCCCTATTTCGTGAGCCCATAAAATAGAAACCGCTCGCCACCACGATACACATGGACAAGACATAGAACATCGCCTGGGGCGCATAAAGCGATAACGCTATCCCACACAATACCGGGCCGAGGGCGGCCCCCAGGTTCGACAAGTTCTGTGCGCCGTAGTAAACGCCGCGCATATCCTCCGGTGCTATGTAATCAATAAACAGGTATTCCGCCGGAATAATGATGATTTCACCCACGGTAAAAACGATCATCGCAAGTACCCAAATAACCGGTATCTGTGCATAGGCGAACCCCATCAGCCCTACCACAAAGAACAGCATTCCCAGCATTAACATGCGAAACAGGTTGTGCTGGTTGATCCGCGAGCCGATCAGGTATTGAAGACCGATCACCACACAGGCGTTGGTGGTGACCAGGTAATTGATAATCTGATACGCATTTTGTGGGTCGCTCGTCACGATCAGGTATTGCGACAAGTAGGCGGTGAACTGCCCGAACACAATGGCGCTGAGAATGCCGCCGATCGTGAAACACACCAACCGATAGTTCTTGACCAAATGCACCAGCACGTTGGCAAAGCTCGTTCCGCTACCGTCACTCGCACTGCCCGTTGGACGAGGAATTCGTCCACCCACCAGCCCATACAACAGGACAAAGACCGCCCCGATCAACGCGGCCACGGCAAACGGCATTCCGGGACTGACTTTGGCAAACATCACACCCAGAAAAGGTCCGATGGCATAGCCGACGTTGGTCAGGGTGTACTTCAGTGAGAACACCCCGCCGCGCTTGTCCGGTGCCACCAGAAAACCTATGCCGGATTTAACTGCGATGTCGACCACGGCATAGGCCAGGTTCACCACCACAATCGCGATGATGAACGGCACCAGGCTGGTGACCTGGAATGCCACCGCGAACGCGAGGGAGAACACCGTCGCAGCGACGAGCATGACCCGGTAGTTGGAGAACCTGTCCACCAGGAACCCGCCATAGACCCCCAGGACTGAACTGACGATCAATGCACCGCCGACCGCAAGACCGATATCCGCAACGCCCAGACCAAACGCCTCGGAGAAGTAAATAACCAGATAGGGCAACGCCAGCGCCCTGGCGACGGTCAGGATAAAGGTCGCCGACAGCAGCAGGATCACCGTTCTGTCATAGACTCTGGCTTGACTCTGGGCTACCAGTCCCTCCGAGACGTGCTTCATGTCAGCATTTCCCTGTAGACGCTTGGCTCGTGCTCACGCAGCAATTCAATACTGTGCTGAATGTTCGTGCGGTCGCTGTCGAGGATGAATACATGACCGGGGCTGTTTTCCAGGGAAATGGTCGGTTTGAGTACACCGTCATCCTGGATTTTTATGCTGTGCACGCCGGGGATTGTCTTCCACGCCGTGATGTCCGGCGAACGCTTGATTGGCCCCGCATGCCGCGAGATCAGAAACACACAGCTGGAATGAAAGTAGAGCTTTTTCCGCGGCCGTTGGCGGTAATCGAGAAAAGCCTGAGGGTTAATCAACGAGTCGATCCACAGGCTCAACTGGTTATGCCCCAAGGCTCGGGTATAGGCCGAAAGATCGATACCGCCCGGCATGCGCGCAGCCGTCTCCAGCAACACCGGCTCGTCATTGACGATCATCAATTCGCTATGCCCGACGCCTTGCCGGATGCCCAGCGCATCGAGTACAGAGAATATGTAACCCGATAGTCGACTGTAGACGTCGGCATTCTCCACCGGGCACATCAGCTGGTTGTAGTCATGCACCGGCGAGGCACCGATACGAGTACGGTAAACACGGATAATTTCGCTGACGTAGTGCAGGCCATCGACACTCACGGTATTCACGCAGTATTCGATGTCGACGTCTTTGGACTTGCTGAGCAGCAACTCCGAGTTGAAGTCCGAGTTATCCAGGTATTGCTGCACCAGGATCTCTTCATTGCTTTCCAGAAAAATATTGCGACTGGACTTTATGACGTCGAAGGCGTGTTCAATCTGGCTGGCGTCAGTGCAAATGTGGATATTGTCGGAACCGGCGCTTTTAACCGGCTTCACTACCACCGGCAGCATGTGGTTTTCCTTGACCCAGTCCAGAATGCCCGGCAACGCATCTGACTTGAAGTGCTTGATCGATCGTACACCCGCCCGGGACAACGCCTCGTGCATCTGGTACTTGTCGCGCCAGCGCACTGCGTGGTCAGGATTGTTATGGCGCGGGACGTTGAACAGCGCAGCCAGATGGGCCGCCAACTCCACGCCGAACTCACAACCGGCCAAGACAAACTGCACGCAATAGTCGGACAGTGCTTCCTGCAACTCTGCATCCGAACGATAAAGCAGGTCGTTGATGAAATCCCCGGTGCGGAACCAGGTCTCATAAAACGCGTTCACGTCAGCGGTCGAACGCACGTGCACACATTCATAGCCACGTGACATGAACGCAGGCGCGATCAAACTGCCAATCGAATAGGCATCGACAACCACGACGATATTTTTCTTGTAGATCATTTGACGGCCTCCCGCGTTGAACTCAATTCACGCACGGTGGCTTTGATTATCCCCGCTGCCTTGAGGATGTCGGCGCGACTGATATTGATATGCGGCATAAAGCGCATTTCCCGTGCGTTATAAGGCAAGCCGGCGACACCTTGTTGGCTCAGGTGAGTACCGAACTGCATCGGCGTCATACCCAGCGATGAAACATCCAGGGTCACCATATTGGTTCCCTTGTAGTGCGCAGGCGTCTCATCGATATCGCTGAGCAGGCGGTGCAGCAGGGCCGCGTGCTCGTGATCTTCGGCCAAGCGCTCGATATTGTTGTGCATCGCATAGAGCCCGGCGGCGGCCATCATGCCGGCCTGATGAAGATCGCCGCCAAACCATTTACGGTATTTCCTGGCGCGCTGGATCAGCTCTTTGGAGCCCACCATGATCGAGCCCACAGGTGCGCCCAGCGCCTTGGACAGACACATGGACATGAGGTCGGCGTTTTCCGTGTAGGAGGTCACATCAATGCCTGACGCGATAGAGGCGTGGAGGATGCGAGCACCATCCAGGTAACGATAGGCGTCGATAGTCTTGGCATAACCGAAGACTTCGTTCATCTGTGCCAGCGGAAAGATCGCACCGCCTTTGCACCCGAGGGTGTTTTCAACCACCACCACGCGTGGCAACGCGTAGTTCTGGTTCCAGCGGCAACGCGAGGCATACAGCTTTTCCAGGTCACTGACGTCAAACAACCCGTTCTCGTGGGACGACAATGAGAAGTTGACGCCGGAAAACGCCGATGTAGCAGCGGCCTCGTAATAGTTGATGTGGTAGGAAGCATCCAGAAAAATCTCATCACCGGGCTGGGTGAGGGACTTGATAGCCAACTGATTGCTCAGCGTGCCACCCGTGGTGAAGAGCGCCGCTTCCTTCTGAAAGTAATTGGCACAGAACGCTTCCAGAGCCCGCACACTCGGGTCTTCGCCGAAGCATTCATCCCCGACTTCCGCCTGGTAGATAGCCTTGCGCATGCCTTCCGTTGGCTTGGTGACCGTATCGCTTCTGAGATCGATAAACATGACTGCTCCTTTAGTAACCAGCGCCGAACGTGATACGCGAGGGGTCGTAGAAGTCGGCAAGTGCCTCAAGGACGTTGTCCGGCGACTCCGCCAGGCGGTGCAGGAAATGCAGGTACCAGCTATCGCCGTAAACTGCGGCAATCCGGCAGGTCAGGCCCGCCTCTTTGGCACTACGCAACACGTCCGGTTGTACGCCGTGGAGCATCTCCAGCTCCTCGATCCTCAATTGATAACCACCGTCGAAAAGACGCTTGATCAAGTTGGGGTCTTGCGTTGCACAACTCACAGCCACGTTGGCGGCCAGCAAGTCATCAAGTAACGACAGGTAGCGTTTATCCAGTTCCTCACCACGAGGCAGCGCAATGTCGGGTACCTCGTTGTAAACCCCTTTGACCAATCTGACTTTACGTCCATAGCTGATGATGCGCGGCAAGTCTTCGACAGTTCTATGCAAGTGCGCTTGCACGGTAATACCGACATTGTGATGGGCGGGGGCAAGTTCGGCGTACACTTCCAGAATCTTATCAACGGCCGAAGAGTGCTCCATGCTGATCATGACGGGGATATCGTGCTCCGCCGCCGCCGACAGGATAGTGGCTGCGTTGTGATAAGCGGTTTCCTGGGAAACAAGCAGCCCCACCGCACTTAAATCAAACCCCAACTGTGGTTTTAAACCAGCGCGGGCAAACGTTTTAATGGCGCTCAGGTACTCGTTGACAAAGTCTTGTACAACCTCTGGGTCATGATTTTCTTCACCCACATATTCAACACCCAGTTGGTAGCCTTTTGCCGCTAGCGCCTGCAGCTTACCGCTCAATGCCTGCGCATCCGACGCGACAATGTAACGATGGGCAGCGTGTTCGAACAATTTGAAAAACAATGAATTTTTATCAAACGCATCGCGACAGGCCTGGTTGAGTGCCAACTTTTTCAACCCTGCACAGGCCAGTGTATAAACTTCCTTGGAAAGCATTTCTTCCTCCTTGCAGACAATAGTTTGTGCAACCACAACTCATCTATAAAACAGCACAGGTGTTTTATTAAAAACTCGGCGACCCATTTCACGCGCGCAATAGTGCCCAGGACAAGGAAATGCCACTCATAACCTGAAGGGTGTTTTTTGCCCTATTCCGCCTGCATGAGAATGCTCGGAGACTAAAAGCAACGCCGTTCCATAAACAGGAGATGCAGCGATTGCCCATAACAGGGTCGATATACGAAGTGCCGGAAAAGAGCACTTATCGTCGTCAGATTTATTTTAAAAGTGACCAGCATCCTTGCCTCGTCGATCAATAGGCCATTTTTATGACATTGCGAGTAGCGAATCACTGACAGGTATTCGTGCGTCTAGCTTACCGCCGTGCCACGTTCTGATTTATGATCTTTTTTACCAGATAGGTGGAACTAAATTCATGGATACAGGGGTCGTATGTTTTCCTCAGAGCGCTTGAAAGGGATTGATGTGTTCGTCTGCGTCTCGGAGACCGGCAGCTTCAAGGCCGCTGCCGAGAAAATGAATTTGACAGGCTCCGCCATCAGTAAAAGTGTCGCCCGGCTGGAGAGCCGATTGGGCACGCGGCTTTTTCAACGCACGACCCGACGCCTTTCGTTGACCGATGCCGGGATCGCGTTCTATCGGACCTGCACCGGTGTGCTCGCAGACCTTGAAGAGGCAGAGTTGTCACTGCAAGTCGACAATATCGAGCCGCGTGGACGGATTCGAATCGACCTTCCAGGCGCGTTCGGCCGCGCACAAGTGCTCCCGACGCTCCTGCGGTTCATGCAGGATCACCCGCTGCTGATACCGCATATCACGTTCTCCGACGGGTTGATCGACCCATTCCAGGAAGGCGTGGACGTGGTGGTGCGCATCGGCGGCGCGGATGTCTGGCCCGAAAGAGTGGCGCATCGTTACCTGGCCAGTGAGTGGCATACCTTCTGCGCATCGCCGAGCTATTTGGCCAAGCACGGCACGCCGCTCACGGAGCAGGATCTGGAGCATCACCACTGCATCGCCTATGGCTGGGTGGATGGCAATATCACCCCGTGGAGTTTCGCAGGCGAGCATCCGGGCGCCATCAAACGCCAACCGGTGGCTGCCCGGTTGGTGATCGGTAATGGCGAAGGCTTGTTGATGGCGGTATTGGCGGGCAGTGGTATCGCACAATTGCCATCGTGGCTGATTAATCAGCAGTTGGAAGACGGAACCTTGGTAGAAGTGTTGCCCCACCTGGCAACCGAGGGCATTCCGATCAATCTTGCCTGGGTCAAAAGCCGCCAAACGCTGCCAAAGGTCAGTGCCTTGCTGGACGCGTTGACGGCAAGCCTGACGCCAGCAGGCGGCATCTTAGGGGGGCTTAGACGAACATGACCCCCTTGAGAAACCAAGCGACCCCAAGGCCGCCTTTGCATGCCGATGTACAACCGCGACCACCCGGGCACTGCCACAGTGCCGTGCCCCCACTGCTGATACAAGCGATCAGGTCGGCGCGACCGCCAGTTCGACGGCTTCCGGGCGCTTGATCAGCGCGTAGACCAACCCCGTCAACAGGCTGCCGGCAACAATCGCCAGCAAATACAGCAATGCATGGTTCATCGCATTCGGAATGACCAGCACAAACAGGCCGCCGTGGGGCGCCGCCAGTTTGCAGCCGAAGTACATCGACAGCGCGCCGGTCAACGCACCACCGGCAATGCTGGCCGGGATGACGCGCAACGGGTCCTTGGCGGCAAACGGAATCGCGCCTTCCGAGATAAAGCACATGCCGAGGATCATCGCCGCTTTGCCGGCCTCGCGCTCAGTCTGGGCGAATTTGCGACGAGCCAGGAACGTGGCGATGCCCATGCCAATCGGTGGCACCATGCCGGCGGCCATGGTGGCAGCCATCGGCGCGCCACTGGAGGCCGCCAGCAAGCCGACGGAAAACGCATACGCCGCCTTGTTGATCGGCCCACCCAGGTCGACACACATCATGCCGCCCAACAGAATCCCCAACAGCACCGCGTTGGTGGTGCCCATGGTGCTGAGGAAGTCGGTCAGCCCCGTAAGCAGGCGCGCGACCGGCGGCCCCACCAGGTAGATCATCGCCAGGCCGGTAAACAGGCTCGCCAGCAATGGGATGATCAGGATCGGCTTGAGCGCCTCCAGGCTCTGCGGCAACTTCACCGCACGCGTGATCAGCTTGACACAATAGCCGGCCAGGAAACCGGCGAAGATGCCGCCGATAAAGCCCGCGCCCAGCGTCCCGGCCAATAAGCCGCCAATCATGCCGGGCGCGATGCCGGGCCGGTCGGCAATCGAGTAGGCGATGTAGCCCGCCAGCAACGGCACCATCAACATGAAGGCGCGGTCACCCACGGTTTTCAGTGCAGCCGCCAAGGTGCCTTCCTGTTCAAAGGCATGGATGCCGAACACGAATGACAAGGCGATCAATAGCCCGCCCGCCACCACCATCGGCAACATGAACGACACACCGGTCAACAGGTGTTTGTACACGCCGGTCTTTTCTTTCTTGGCCACCGCACCGCTGGCGGCGCTTTCCACCGCACCTTCAGCCAGCGCCTTATTAAGGGTGGCTTCGGACTGCTTGAGGGCAATGCCAGTGCCGCAGCGGTAGATCTTCTTGCCGGCAAAGCGCTCGGTGGCGACTTCGATATCCGCCGCCAACAACACCACATCGGCGTCGGCAATGGCCTGCGGGCTCAAGGGCGTCCGTGCACCGACCGAGCCTTGGGTCTCGACCTGCA
The DNA here is from genome assembly GCF_002269425.1 of Pseudomonas sp. NS1(2017). Lineage (NCBI taxonomy): Bacteria > Pseudomonadati > Pseudomonadota > Gammaproteobacteria > Pseudomonadales > Pseudomonadaceae > Pseudomonas > Pseudomonas sp. NS1(2017). The sequence continues at coordinate 2,297,351 of NZ_CP022960.1, read as the reverse complement.
AGTCGTAGCCCAGCCGCTTGGCGGTCTGCTGCAAGGCTTCGGCGGCCATGAAGGTATGGGCAACCCCAGTCGGGCAGGCCGTAATGGCGACGATACGGGGTGCATTCTTGGCCGCCTGCGGCGAAGCGACATACACCTGCGCCTCTTCTGCGCCGCGACGCAACACGGCGTCGACATCCGCCAGCGCCTGGGCCGGCGTGCTCTGGAACACGCGCTTGCCGACAAACCGCTGCATATCCACCGCGGTGCTGCTGACCAACAACACCCATTCGGCGTCGTCGATCGTGGCCTGGGACAACTGGCGTTCCGGGCGCTGCACATCCACCACTTCAACGCTGGTGCTCCAGCCTTGGCGCTGCGCGGCGGCGTCCAACAAGCGGGCGCACAGCACACTGGTGACCATGCCGTTCGGGCAGGCGGTAACAATGGCTAACTTCATCACAAACCCTCTTATTGTTCTGTCAGCGCGCGCACGTGCACGCCGCTTTCGAGGTGCGCCAGCTGCGCGTGGTCGCTGATGCCGAAACCGATCTGCGTCACCGCCATCGCGGCAATTGCCGTGGCTCGGCGCAGGGTTTGCTCGGGCGTATCGCCACTGAGCAGACCGTGGAGCATCCCGGCCAACAGCGAGTCACCAGCGCCAACAGTGCTGGCGACCGCGACCTTGGGCGGCGTGGCGTGCAGCAATGTGCCCGGGCTGTACCAGCTCACGCCCGCAGCGCCGTCGGAAACCACCACGTGTTCCACACCTTGTTGATGCAGTTGGCTGATGGCATCCGGGGCATTACCCAGGGCGTCGGCCAGTTCTTCCGTATTGGGTTTGACCAGCCACGGGCCAGCTTTCAACCCGGCGCGCAATGCGTCGCCGCTGGTGTCCAGGGCGACTTTCAAGCCAAGGTTTTTCAGTTGTTCGAGCATTTTCTGAAACCACTGCGGGCTGACGCCGCGCGGCAGGCTGCCAGCCACTACCACCGCATCGAATTCCGGACCGATCATCGCGATCATCTTGAGCAGTTCTTCTTGCGCCGCTTCACTCACCAGCGGCCCAGGCGCATTGATGTCAGTGACCCGGCCATCCTGCTCGGCAATCTTGATATTGCTGCGTGTTTCACCCGGTACGCGAATGAATGCATTGCCAAATCCACGGCGGGCGATCAACGCGTCGAACGCTTGGGGGTTTTCTTCACCGAGAAACCCGCCCACGCTCACCTGATGGCCCAGGTCGGCCAGCACCTGCGCCACGTTCACGCCCTTGCCGGCGGCATGGGTCAGCAGGGTTTCGCTGCGGTTGACTTCACCCGGCTCCAGGCGCGCCAGGCGTACCGTCAGGTCCAACGCCGGGTTCAGCGTCAGGGTCAGAATCCTTGCCATCTACACGGCCTCCACTAGGGCTCGCACTTCGGCGGGCGAGCCCACCGCCAGTGCTTGTTGCGCCAGGCCCTGGGCCTCGCTAAGACTGAATTCGCGCACGCGCGCCTTCACTTCGGGAATGCTGCGGGCCGACACGCTCAGCTCATCGACACCCAGGCCGATCAGCACTGGCACCGCCAACGGGTCCGCCGCCAGCTCGCCGCACACGCCGACCCATTTGCCATGGGCATGGGCGGCGCGCACGGTGATGTCGATCAGTTGCAACACCGCCGGGTGCAGGCCATCGGCCTGGGCGGACAGGGTCGGGTGGCCACGGTCGATGGCCAGGGTGTACTGGGTCAGGTCGTTAGTGCCGACGCTGAAGAAGTCCACTTCCTTGGCCAGGACCGGCGCGAGCAATGCCGCCGACGGCACTTCGATCATGATCCCCAGTTGCAGGTCCGCCACCGGGATTTCCAGGCGCAGGCGCTCGGTCATGTCGCGGGCGGCACGCCATTCGTCAACACTGCCGACCATGGGGAACATGATGCGCAGCGGGCGATTGTCCGCCGAGCGCAGCAGCGCCCGCAGTTGCGCTTCCATGATCTGCGGGCGCTGCAAGGTCAGACGAATGCCGCGCACACCAAGGAATGGGTTTTCCTCTTGGGCGATCGGCCAGTACGGCAGCGGTTTGTCACCCCCCACATCGAGGGTGCGCACCACCAGCGGACGACCGGCGAGGCCATCGAGGACGCGGCGGTATTCGGCTTCCTGGGTGGCCTCGTCCGGCGCTTGCGGGTGGGCCATGAAAATCAGTTCGGTGCGCAGCAAGCCAATGCCTTCGGCGCCCTGCTCCACCGCGCTGGCAACCCCGGCGCTTTCGCCGATGTTGGCGAACACTTCCACGGCGTGCCCCTCACGGGTCAGGGCCGGTTCATGGCGCTGCGCCGAGGCGGCCTGCAGGCGTTGTTCGCGGGTATCGCGCTCGACCGTTGCGCGCTGCAGGGTAGCGGCGTCGGCGTCCACATGCAGGCGGCCGCGCTGACCATCCAGCAACAACGGCGTACCGGCGGCCAGCAGCAACACCGACGCGCCGGCACCCACCAACGCCGGAATACCCAGCGCACGGGCAACAATGGCGCTGTGGGCCGTCGCGCCGCCACGGGCGGTGAGGATGCCGGCGACGCGCGCCGGGTCCAGCCGGGCCACATCGGACGGACCGACTTCGTCCATCACCAGAATGTAAGGCTCGCTCGGCTCCTGGGCGGTTTCGACGCCACAGAGTTGCGCAAGCACGCGGCGACCAATGTCACGCAGGTCGGCGGCACGTTCGGCGAGCAAAGCATCCTGCAACGACTCCTGCTGCTTGGCGGCCGCCTCGATCACACTCATCCACGCCGCTTCAGCGCTTTCGCCTTGCTTGAGGCGGGTGTCGACTTCGTCGGTGAGTTCCGGGTCGTCGAGCATTTCCTGGTGGGTGATGAAAATCTCGCGGATCGCCTTGGACGGGCTGCGTTCGATCAGGCCTTGGATATCACGACGCACATCACCCAAGGCGCTGTGCAGGCGCTGGCGCTCGATGGCGGAAGATTCGCCGCGCAAGGGGTAATCGAAGACCTGCTGAACCTGGATATGCGCAGGGCCGATGGCAATGCCCGGCGCGGCGGCGATGGCCTGGATCTGGCTGCCGGCCAGGGGCGCGCTGAGCACCGGCTCGATATCGACGACTTCAGGCTGGACGCTCGCGGTCGGCAGCGGCTCGACCTCTTCACCCAGGCCTTCTTCCACCGCCGCCAACAGTGCGGGCAGTGCGTCGCCGGCAATGCTCGGTTCGGCGACAAACTCCAGCACCTGGCCGCGACGCGCACCGAGGCTCAGCAGTTTGCTCAGGCTTTTCACCGACACGGCGCCAATTGGACCATCGACGACGCGCACGCGGAGGTCGCCTTCGAAACTTTTCGCCAACTGCGCAAGGATCTTCGCTGGGCGCGCATGCAGGCCGTGGGCGTTGGCCAGGGTGATGCGCGCAGTGGGCCAATCTGGAGGCAATTCACCGCCGAGCACTTCAAGCACGGCGCGGCTGCTGGTGGCGCGGCCGAGTTCCTGGCCGCGGCCTTCGATCAGCAAGGCACATAGGCGCTCGAGCAACGTCTGATGGGCTTCGCCCAGGCTGGCCAGGCAGAACAGGCCGTTGAGCGGCTGGCCGAGGTAACGCATGGGTTTGTCCGGGGTGACAAACGCCAGCCCTGGGCGCTTGACGGTCTGCTCGCTGTGCAACCACCACAGGCCATCGCCGAGGGGCAGCGCATCCACCTGCTGCAACACCGCGGCGAAACCATTGCTCACACAATCGGCCTGACGCAACAGGCGTGCGCCGCGCCATACCAGCTCTTCGAAATCGTCGGCAGACACCCCCAGGCTGATCATCTGCGCGTCCAGCGCCAGTTCCTGCGGCGCACCTTGCAGCAGTTTCAACAGCGCTTCAGCGCTGCCGGCACGGCGCAGGGCCTGGCCCAGGTCGGTTTCGCCGAGGGCGCGGGTGAGCAGTTGCAACAGACGCAGATGTTCGTCGGATTTGGCAGCGATGCCGATGGCCAGGTACACGATCTGGCCGTCGCCCCAGTCCACGCCTTCGGGGAACTGCAGCAGGCGCACACCAGTGGAGAACACCTGGTCACGGGTTTCGGGGGTGCCGTGAGGGATAGCGATACCTTGGCCAAGGAAGGTCGAGCCTTGGGCTTCACGGGCTTGCAAACCGCTGAGGTAACCCTCGGCGACCAGGCCGTCGGCCACCAGTTTTTCAGCGAGCAGGTGCAAGGCAGCAGATTTATCCACGGCCACCTGGCCCATGGAAATCTGCTCTACAGTGAGCTCAAGCATGCCGTTCTCCTAGTTAGTGCGGTGGCGCACTAGGTATTGTTTTAAACAAACAGTGTAAAGGGTGTTCAGGAATTACTGACTGAGCAGTCAATTGGCAGTAGCCACTCCGTCGCGAACGTCGTAAAAATACGCTGGCTGAAACGTTTAATCTAGATCTTATGGAAGACTACGCGTTAATTGCGCATCCTTGAAGAACCACTCGGCGCTTGAGCCAGGACATTGGTCGTGTACAGGAATCGGTTACGATTGGAGAAAATGTCGGGGCAAGCTCCAGAAAACAAGGAAATCCCGGTTTGAAACTCAGTGATATCGCCCGTCTCGCCGGTGTGTCCGTGACCACCGCCAGCTACGTCATCAATGGCAAGGCTGAACAGCAACGCATCAGCAGTGCCACCGTCGAACGGGTGCGTGCCGTGGTCGAAGCCCATGGCTTTACCCCCAACCCGCAGGCCGCCGGGCTGCGCAGTCGGCACACGCGCACCTTGGGCTTTATCCTGCCCGACCTGGAAAACCCCAGTTATGCGCGCATCGCCAAGCTGCTGGAACAAGGCGCGCGGGCGCGCGGCTATCAACTGCTGATCGCCAGCTCCGACGATGACGCCGACAGCGAACGCCAACTGTTGCAACTGTTCCGTGCCCGGCGCTGTGATGCGCTGTTTGTCGCCAGTTGCTTGCCGGCCAGCGATGACAGTTACCGCGAACTGCAGGCCAAGGGTTTGCCGGTGATTGCCATCGACCGGGTGATGGGCGCGGATCAATTCTGCTCGGTGGTCAGCGACGACCGCCAGGCGTGCCAGCAATTGACCAGCAGCCTGTTGCAGCCGCTGCCCAAGCAGATCGTGCTGATCGGCGCACGGCCCGAGCTGAGCATCAGCCAGGAACGTGCCGCCGGCTTCCGCGAGGCACTCGAAGGTTTCACCGGCGAGGTGATCGTCGAACACGGTGAAGCCTTCAGCCGCGATTGCGGCCGACAGTTGATGGAGCAACTTCTACAGCAATTGGGGCATTTGCCTGACGCGCTGGTGACCACGTCCTACGTGCTGCTGCAAGGCGTGTTCGACGCCCTGCATGACTTCCCGCTCAAATCACGGCCGCTGCGCCTGGGCACCTTTGGTGATACCCAGTTGCTGGATTTCCTGCCGCTGCCGGTCAACGCCATGGCCCAGCAACATCAACTGATTGCCGAGACCGCCTTGCGCCTGGCCCTGGCCGCGGTTGAAGAAGAACAATACCAACCCGGCGTGCATGCCATCGGCCGGACGTTCAAGCAGCGTATTCGCGAGGCCTGAGCGTGGAGTTGATCGACACCCACACCCACTTGGACTTTCCGGACTTCGACAGTGATCGCCGGGCAGTCCTCGCCCACAGCCGAGCCTTGGGCGTGCAACGCATGGTGGTGTTGGGCGTGTATCAGCAGAATTGGCAGCGTTTGTGGGACCTGGTGCAAGCGGATGAAGGCTTGTTCGCTGCCTTTGGCCTGCATCCGGTGTACCTCGATGACCACCGCCCCGCCGACCTGACGGAACTGGGCGACTGGCTGGCTCGCCTGCACGGCCACCGACAACTGTGCGCTGTCGGCGAAATCGGCCTGGATTACTTCCTCGAACAACTGGACCGCGAACGCCAGCAAAGCCTGTTTGAAGCGCAACTGAAACTGGCGGTGGACTTCCAACTACCAGCACTGCTGCACGTGCGTCGCAGCCACGCGGCCGTGATCGCCACCCTCAAGCGCATTCGCCTGCCCCGTGGCGGCATCATCCATGCATTTGCCGGCAGCCGCGAAGAAGCCCGCGAATACATCAAGCTCGGCTTCAAACTGGGCTTGGGCGGCGCCGCCACCTGGCCTCAGGCCCTGCGCATGCACAAGGTGCTGGCCCACCTGCCGTTAGATGCGGTGGTATTGGAAACCGACTCACCGGATATGGCGCCCGCCATGTATCCCGGCCAACGCAACAGCCCCGAACACCTGCCGTCTATCTGCACCGCGCTCGCCGAGCGCATGGGTACCAACGCTTTATTGCTGGCTGAGGCGAGCACACGCAATGCGCGCGAGTTGTTCAACTGGTAGCGCGGGTGTGACCAATTGCAGATTCAAGGTGATGCGCTGGCGGTAACGGGCGTATCGCAACACCAGGAAATGCACCAGCAGCACCACCAACGAGATGTTGAATTGGCCGATCACACTGATCAGCCCCACCCACTCCACCACCAGCGCCACGATCAGCACCGTGCAGGTCAACACCGCCATGCTCGGGCGCACCAACGCCCACTGGTCCAAGGACCTGAACTGGCGCAACTGCCGAGGGCAGTTCAACTGCAAGATCCACTGGCAGTAAGGGCAATCGAACGGCTCTTCGATGGCGATGGCATTCAGTTGCCAAGGCTTGAGGTTAAAGGTGATATCACAATGGGCGCAGTGCCCTTTGATGCCGATCGCAGCGGTCATCGCTGTGCCTCCCCTGGACTTGAAATCGAGTGAAACAATTTTCACCGATTCACGACTCCAGAAAAGAGACGCAGCAAAATCAGGACAAGCGCCACACCACAAGGCGATAAATCCTACGCCTGGCTCTCACACCCGAAACGCGCCGATCAATTGTTTCAGCTCAATCACCTGCAGCGACAGCTGTCGACTCGCCGCTTCGGTCTGATGCGTGCCCTCAGCCGCATGCTCGCCAGCCCGATTGATTTCAACAATGTTCTGGTCGATATCGTGGGCGACGGCGGTTTGTTGCTCCACAGCGGCGGCGATCTGCTGGTTCTGATCGACGATCATGCCGACGGCACCGAGGATGTTTTCCAGGGCCTGCTGGACCTTTTCCGACTGCCCCACGGTGCCACTGGCCATTTCATGGCTGCTGCCCATGGCCTTCACGGCAGCCGCCACACCACTGTGCAAGCGGCTGATCATCTGTTCGATTTCTTCGGTGGAATGCTGGGTGCGTCGTGCCAGGGTGCGCACCTCATCGGCCACCACCGCAAACCCTCGCCCTTGCTCGCCAGCACGCGCGGCTTCGATAGCCGCGTTGAGTGCTAGAAGGTTGGTTTGTTCGGCAATGCTCTTGATCACTTCCAACACGCTGCTGATGGACTGGCTGTCGGTGGCCAGTTGGTTGATCACCCGCACCGACTGATCGATCTCCGTGGCGAGCCGCGCAATGCTGCCCTGCTGCGACTGCACCAGGCCACGGCCGCTGACGGTTTCATCGTTGACGCTATGGGCACTGCTCACTGCCGCCGCCGCGCTGCGCGCAACTTCCTGCGCAGTAGACGACATCCGGTTCATCGCGGTCGCCACCTGTTCGATCTGGGTACGCTGCCCGGATACGGCCTGATTACTCTGGGCCGACACCGTCTCCACCTGTCCGGCCTGCAGCTCGACTTGACTGACGGTATGCCCGACGCGCTCGATCAAGTCATGGATCTTCGCCACGGTGCCGTTGAACACCTGGCCCAGGTCACCCAGCTCATCACGGCTATGCGCAACAAAAGTGACGGTCATGTCCCCGGCCGCCACCTTATCCATCATCGCGCCCAGGCGCCTCAGCGTGGTGCGCGTGGAGGCGTAGAAGCCTGCATACAAATAGAAAATCAACAGGAACACCGCGCTCAGGGCCGAGACCAGTACCACCATGTGTGTGCGGTTCTGTGCCAGACGTTGTTCCAACTGCTGTCCGAGAAAGGTCAACGTGGCGTCATCCAACTGGTAGGTCTGGGCCATCAACCGGCTGACACCGTCGTAGAAATCCTGCCAGGATGCGTCGAGGGTTTCGGCCATCACTACCTGTTCTTCAAACAACTCGCTGCCTTGCTTGAGGCTGGCGCTGCTGGCCTTGGCCAGGCTGTCGAGGGCCGTATGCGCGGCTTTGCTGGAGCCCAGGGCGTCCTGCAATTTCAAGCCATACTCGGCCTGGAGTTTTTCCAGTTGCTGCAACAGTTCGTCAAAGCGTGTGCTGGACGACGAATTGAGAAAGCCCTGACCCAGAGAATAGGCGCCCATCGCCCGGCCTTCGCCCAGGGTCTGGGTGACTTGCGGGGTCACGCTGGTGATCAGCTCACTGAGTTGGCGCAGATCGCTTTGGGAGTCGCGGCTTAAGCCGGATTGGCTGGCGATGATCTGGCTGAGCATCTGGGCCTTGTTGAGCAATTTTCCGATCAACGCACTTTTGCTCAGCAACGAGGTTTCCTGTTGCTGGGCCTTGAAGGCGGTGATCAACTCGTCGCGCTTGGCGTCAAACGCGGCAATTTGCTCGGGCTCGGTCGTCATGGCGTTGAGGCTTTGCAGGCGACTCAACACGCTGTGTTCCAAGGCGCTGATCTTGCCCTCAAGGTCGCCCGCCTTGCCGGACTGGCCCAGCGTGGCGTTGATCTGCACCTGGTTGTTAAGGGTTTCCAGGTCGCGGCGTAGCGCCAGACTGCTGCCAAGCAAGTCGAGGCTTTGCAGTTCGACGCGGGTGCCCTGGAATTCACGCCACGAGTCACGCACCAGGTAATAGTTGGTCGCCAGCATCGGCAGCAGGAACAACACGCTAATCAAGCTGAACTTCATGCCAAAGCTCAGGCGATTCATCAGCGCGACGGCGGGATAGAGCAAGCTCTTCACAGGTGAACTCCCTTTCTTTTATTTTTATTGAGGCGCAGGGCGGCAGTTAGCCAGCATCTGTATAGCTCAATTTGAAAGGGAGCTTTGTAACTTAAGGTTAATGAGATCAGCCGTCAGGGCAATACCGTCCAGATGGCAAACCCGGCATACCACAGCACCGCTGCGCGCAGCAGCAGTTCCCAGAGTCGGTCCAGGCTGTTGATGCCGTCGGGACCGACCGCCGGTGGCGGGATTTCGGCGGCGACCAGGCCGACTTTCTCCACCAACTGGGCAGCGCTGATGTCCCAACTCAGCAGTTCATGCAGCATCACACGGCCAACGGCGACGAAGTTGCCCACCAGGGCAAAGCTGGCCGCCAGCAGACGCACCGGCAGCCAGTCAAAGGCGTGGCGCAGTTGCCCGGCCCGCTCAGCCACCAAAGGGTTCTTGCTGTGGTCACTGGCCAGTGCGAGCAGGCGATAAGCCAGCGCAGCCACCGGACCCAACAGGAAATACCAGAAAATCACCGCAAAAAAGCTCTGGTAGGCCTGCCACAACAGATGGCCCTGGACGCGTTCGAGCAGTTGTTCGCCACTGTCGGCGCTCAGGTTCAGGTCACGCTCGGCCACATGCTCGGCGGCTTGCAGGTCGCCACGTCGCCAGGCATCGCGAAAGGGGCCGAGCCCGGCAAGCAGATCACCACGGCCCAGGCTGTAGATCACCACCAGCAGGTGCACCGGCAGTGCCAACAGCCCGTAAGCCACGGGCTCCAACACCAGCAGCAGCAACGCCAACAATGCCACCGGCAGCAACACCAGCAATGCCAGGATCAGCCAGGGCTGCTTGCCCATGCGCGGGCTCGATTCCAGCTTGGCCAGTTCACGCAGCCAACCGCCATCACGCTGCAACCGCTGGCGCAGGGCCGAGAACTTCTCGATCCATACGGCCAGCACCAACACCAGGAAACTCATCGTGCGTGTCCTCCATCCTGCAGGGCGCTGCGAAAGCGCGTCCAATCAAAAGCCGGGCCGGGATCGGTCTTGCGACCCGGGGCGATATCGCTGTGACCACAGATACGCTGGGGCGTAATGTCGGGGTAAGCCGCCAGTAACTGGCGGGTCAGGTCGCTCAATGACGCATATTGGGCGTCAGTGAATGGCTGGTCATCCGTGCCTTCAAGCTCCACCCCCAAGGAAAAGTCATTGCACGTGTCCCGCCCCTCGAATTGCGAGATCCCGGCATGCCAGGCGCGATCAAGACAGGACACAAACTGCGTCACCGCACCATCACGTTCAATCAGAAAATGCGCAGACACCCGTAGGTCAGCGATCCCTTCAAAGTAGGGATGTTCCGTGACATCCAGGCGGTTCTGGAAGAATTCCTGCACTTTGCCGGTGGCGAACTGCGCCGGTGGCAGGCTGATGTTATGCACCACCAACAGTGAGATCTCGCCGGCGGGGCGCTCATTGAAGTTGGGCGAAGGGCAATGACGGATGCCCTTGCACCAACCGCTGGTGGGGTCCAACTGCATACAGGTTCCTTGAACGAGACAACGTGTGATCAGTATGCCGCGTTCGACCCTCAGGTTGCGATCACTTGCCGCGATTGAGTTGTCGCAGCTTGCCCACGACGGCCGTCAAGGCACGCTCGAACAAGGGGCCGCCGTCCAAGGCGTGCAGCGTGCCCTGCTTGAACGCCAATGCCAATTGGCCCGCGCTTTTCTCCAACACCTTGAGCCCCGTGCGGCTGGTGAAGATGTAGGTGTCGGCCGGCGCCATGATTGCCGTCAACCGACAGCGCAGCGTAGTGGTCGCGTCTTCCTCGAACACCACCCAGCCACCGATCTTGAGTTGGTGAGCCTTGATCCGGTCGGGGTCGTTGTCCGGCAGATCGCGGACCGGGTCAGGTGACGCCGAGGTCAGCACAAAGGGTTCGTGCACTTCGATCCACTCGTCGACACCTTCAGGTGCCTGGACATGCAAGGCCTGCAAACGCACAAAAAACTCGCGGGTGCTGAAGGGGTCGAACGCGGCGCTGGTCAATCCGTCGCGCAAGGCCTTGAGCAAGCCTGGCAGTTGCTCCAGCAAATGGCGCCCGGCTTCGGTGTCTTGTTGCAGGCCGACGCTCCAGATCAGTTCGTCCATGGTGCGCAGCCCCGCCTGCCATTGCACCGACTGCTCGCCATGCTTGAGGCTGGCCAGCAACAGTACCTGGCTCCAGGCCTGTTGCAGGAACTGCACAACCGGGCGCGGCAGGGTCTTGCCCAACAACCGCTTGTTCAGCACATCGGCCACGCGCTGACGGGCCGCTTCGGTGCGCACGCGCCCGGCTTCGGCATCGCGGGTGTGTTGTTCAAGCAAATCGCTGCGCCGCCGCTCATCGGCAGTGAATGCACTGAACTCGGCGAGCAATTGGCAGAAAATCGCCGGGTCTTCGACAAATTCATTGAGTAAACGCTGCACCACCTGCTCGATGCGCAGGTACAAGTGGTCGCGCTGGCTGCCGCCCACGGCGGCGGCCGCGACTTCATTGAGCAGGCGTCGCGCCGGGTGGCTGGCACGACTGAAGAGGCTCTTGTCCAGCACCGCCACCTTCAGCATCGGGATCTGCAGACGGCCGATCAAGGCCTTGAAGGCATCGGGCACGGCGCGGTCGTTGAGGATGAATTCGAACAGCAGCGCGATCAGGTTGATCACATCTTCGTCCGCCTCCTCCACCACCCGCGACTTGCCACTCTTGACGCTGACGCGAGTGAGCAACTGCTCAAGCTGGTTGCGCAGGTCGAAATCATCCTCGACCTCAGGCTCCGGCACGTACTGCTGCAAATGGGAGAGCAAGCGCAGCAGGTCACGGGTGGCAATGGGCAAGGGTTCGGCGCTGGCTTCAAGGGTCGGCGCCACGCTACCGCGTACCGCGGCGAGCAACGGCTGGAGCGCGGCGAAGGCTTCCTGGCCATTTTCGTCGACAGGCGGCAAGGTTTCTTCGCGCGGCAGTTTGCGGGACTCAGGCGCCTCAAGCCGCCGCGACGGTACGGCTTTGAGCTCCGGCAACACACCGGTCGCGACCAGCAATTGATTGGCTTCGCCGTACAGTTGGTCGGCGTCACTGAGCACGTACTTTTCAAACAACTTGAGCATGATCAGTTTGACGCGAATCTCCACGCCCAGGCTGCGCCCCGCCCGCAGGAAGAACTCACACAGCAGTGCAGGCCCCAGTGGGTTTTCACGATCATCCAGGCGATTGCCGAGCAACGCGCTCAAGCGAGCCGTGAGTTGCGCCAAGGCCAAGCCATCACGGTGCCGCACCCGACCCAGCATGGCCTCAAGTGCAACGGCTTTTTCCAGGTCATCCTTGGATGAGCCCGGTGCTGCGTCGTAGGAAACCACCGGCACCAACTGCAATTCCCCGCGCCCTGCCTGACCCAGGCTGGCGAAGGCTTCAAACAGGCGCTCCATGAACACACGCTCGAAATTCTTGCGCTTGAGGCGCAGGTCGCGCATGGCCTCGAAGAAAATATGGTGGTCGAGGTTGTTGCGCGCCTTGTCGGCCATTTCGAACAAGGTGTCGTCGGCGTTATCGAACAAATCCTGCAGCCCCTGCTGCAACTGTTGTGCTGCCTTGTCGCGGACCTGCAGCAACACCACCGGCAGTCGGGCGAGCGGCGATGGCGTGGCGGGCGCCTTGTTGAAGGGCACCACCTTTCCGTCATTGTGCATCCTGGCCTCCTGAAACGGCGGTATTGGTCTGAACGTCAAAGCTATGACGCCAATTGCAAGGCGCGAGATTATCTGGCAAATGAGGGGGGTTGCGCCAGCAAACTCTGCCTTTGCTCGGTAAATGAGTGGTGAGCCTGGGTTCGAGCGCGCACTGCCCCTATAATCGGGGCACTTTGTCTGTGGAGCCTGTTATGCCGAATCTCCGTCTTGCCGACCTCACCGCCGAAATCGAAGCCAACGTGCGCCGCGCACTGCTGGAAGATATCGGCAGCGGCGACATCACTGCACAGTTGATCCCGGCCGAACGGCTGGCCACGGCGACCATCATTACCCGTGACGCCGCGGTCATCGCCGGTACGGCCTGGGTGGATGCGGTGTTCCGCCAGCTGGACCCACGGGTCGCCGTGCATTGGCAAGTGGCCGACGGTGAGCGCGTCAACCCCAACCAGGTGCTGTTCCACCTTGAAGGCCCGGCACGCTCGCTGCTCAGCGGTGAACGCTGCGCGCTGAACTTCCTGCAGTTGCTGTCCGGAGTCGCCACACGCGCGCAATCCCTGGCGGATTTTGTCGCCAGTACCCAGGTCAAGCTGCTGGACACCCGCAAAACCTTGCCGGGGCTGCGCCTGGCGCAGAAGTACGCCGTGACCTGCGGCGGCTGCCACAACCACCGTATCGGTTTGTATGACGCGTTCCTGATCAAGGAAAACCATATCGCGGCCTGTGGCGGCATTGCTCAGGCGATCACCGCCGCCCACAAGATCGCGCCCGGCAAGCCAGTGGAAATCGAAGTGGAAAGCCTGGATGAGCTGCGCGAAGCCCTGGCGGCGGGCGCGGATATCATCATGCTCGATGAGCTGAGCCTGGACGATATGCGTGAAGCCGTGCGCCTGAATGGCGGCAAGGCGAAACTGGAGGCCAGTGGCGGGATCAATGAAAGCACCCTGCTGCCCATCGCTGAGACCGGGGTGGATTACATCTCGATTGGTGCGATGACCAAGGATGTGAAGGCGGTGGATTTGTCGATGCGCCTTAGTATCTGAAGGGCCTTAATTGTAGGAGCGAGCTTGCTCGCGAAAAACGTTAACGATAACGCGTGAACGCTGACGGCACGCGGCGCCCTTGAGTTTTTCGCGAGCAAGCTCGCTCCTACAGACAGCTTCTAAACCACCAAGTCATTCATCTCGCAATACTCTTCCCATTCGACACCGAGCACCTCGGCCGCCTCTTTGTGCAAGGCCAGTCGTGCCGCTTCAAACTCTTCCGGTGTCGAGGTGTACTTGAGGGTCAGCTCCCAAGGCTGGTAGCCCTGGCTCTCGGCCTCGTCCTCGAATGCCCACTGGATCTGGTCGCGCTGATCATCGGCGCTCAGGTCCTTGATCTCTTCTTTAAGCTGCGGCGTGTCCTCAAGGTATTTTTTGAGTGCTTCTTCGTGCCGAGCTTCCTGGGTCATTTCAGTCGTGGTCATGTCGTTCTCTTAGATCGAGGAATGGGGATGCATCTGGGTCATCAAGGTTGCGCAGATACAAAAGAGCGGGCGCAAATGCCAGCTCGTCTGGCCTTCAGAACCATTCTGGGATCAACTGAAAACAGTGCTGCCGATGTTGCCTTTTTGCCCGAGACAGGAATCGAACCTGCGACCTTCGCGTTACGAGTGCGCTGCTCTACCGGCTGAGCTACACGGGCGGTGGGCTAAAGCTAGCACCGCATCGGGAGTCCGGCAACTTGCCGCCGTCAGCGGGCAATCACGCCCTGAGCCCAAAAGCGTGGTTGCAGCATGTTGGCATGGCTGTCCAGGTACTGTTGCTGGGCTCGCGCGATGTGAGGCACGTCACGCACGGCGATAACAATCAACAGACCAACGGCCAGCAGCCCCAAGACCTTCCAAGCGCCCCAGGCCAATGGCAATTGGCCGGTTTGCGGGGTTCGCCAGACATGCAACGCCATCAGCCAGCCCACTACCAACGCCAGCCAGACCTGGGAGTTGGGCATCACGATCACGCCGTCGACCATGGACTGCACCAACGCACCGACCAAGGCCGCAAACAGGCAGAGTCGCAACAGGTCCGCAGGCTCCGCGCTCAGCGCACGCTCACGCAGTACACCGACTGTGGCCCAGCCTGCGCGCCAGGCCAACACGGCGACGCACAACGCCGATGGCACGCCCCACTCACTAGCCCATTGCAGGATCGCCTGATGAGGGTGAGCGGCAATACTGTTGGCGATATCCGCGAAATGCATCGGCCCGAACCCCAGCCAAGGACGCTCGACGAGCATATGCCAGGCCTGCCACCAAATCGGACCGCGTCCCGACAACGTGGTTGTGAGGCGATCGCTGGCGGCATTGGCGATTTCGATCCCCTGGTAATCCGCCAACACCTTGAACACCAGCCAATACAACAACAGCCCCCCCAGCATTGCGGCCAATTGCCAAGCTAGCCAGCGCCGGCCCCATGGCCCCAGTACCGCTAGCACCACGCCCGCCGTGCCTATACCAAGCCAAGTACCACGCGTGCCGCCCCCAATCGCGATCAGCCACCACGCGCACAGCAGCGCGAACACCGCAGCCTTGACTGAGCGGGAAAGCGTCGGGGTCAACAAGGGAAGCGCCAGCAGCGGCAAGGTGAATGTCTGGAACTGGCCGTAGAAACGCTTGTTGGAAAAGCCGGACAGCAGCAAGTCAGGGTCAAGCACCCGCTCTGCGCCGATGAGCGCCAGGGCCCCCGCGTAGGTGTATTGAATCGATTTGATCAGGCACAGCAGCACCACGAACAGGATCAAGGCGCGGTCCAAAAACTGACCGCCCTGGCGACGCGCCAAGGCGAAGGCCACCGCAATCGCGCCGCAGCTGACGAACGATGCCACTTCGGAAAGAGCCCACAGCGGCTGGTGTGCCCGCATTGACGACACCAGGCCCAATCCAATGATCAGCGTCAGGCCCAGGGCTGTGGGCCGGTCCACCAGCCGTTCAACGCGAGCGATCGACACCCCATACAGCACCGCGCAAGCGCCGATGGCGATCTGCATCACCCGCTGCAGATCATGCCCGCTGAAGGGAGCACAAATCCCGACAACCAGCAGGCACATCACTGCCACCAGGAAAATATTGCCACGCTGCTCTACGGATAACGCCATCGGCCACCTCAACGTCCCTGTGGAGGGTTTAGCAGTTAAGCGCCGTCGGCGCCGCAGCCTCTGGCGACATATTTTGCGTCAGCGGTGGTGGTGCATTTCCAACCGGTGGTGGCATTGCGCGTCAGGCTGATGGTCTTGCCCAGCACCGGTGCCGGCGCATCAAGTATTTCGCAACTGATGGAGCCCGCGCCCGTGGCAACGTCCCCAGCCACGTCAATCTTGCAGTTGGCCGTCGGGCTGGTGCCACCGATCAATGCCAGCGTAGGGACCGTGCCCTGGTTGAGGGTGTCTTCATACCCAGGCTTCAACGCAGTGATTTCAGCCAGGCCGGCGGTGAGTTTGGCCTTGGCCTGGTGGGTGGTGTACATGGGCAGGCCGATGGTGGCCAAAATGCCGATGATTGCCACGACGATCAACAACTCGATCAGGGTAAAACCTTTTTGACGTATCACATTCACTCTCCAGGATAGAACTCATGACAAGGCGCGTCCTGCGCCCCGTGTTGTGCAGCGGCGCCAGTGTACTCATGCGCAGGCGCTCAATCGCGTACAAGTCGCACATTCTGACATTTTATCCTGCTGCACCTGCCAGCCCGAATCCGTCACCTGACTAAGCTATAAATCTTCGACGGCCTCTGTGCGGAACGGTGACATGGACGACGCTTTAACGCTGTACGCCTGGGAAGGCATCAATCGCAAAGGACGCAGGGTGTGCGGGCAAACCACGGGGCATAATCTTGCGTGGGTCAGGGCCCAGTTGCGCCAACAGGGCATCAGCCCAGGACACGTGCGCAGGAAAGCCCCCATTCTGCTGGGACTCAAACCGTCGATCAAATCGACGGATATCACCCTGTTCACTCGCCAACTGGCGACGCTGCTGAAGGCCGGGATTCCCCTGCTGCAAGCCTTCGACATCATCGGCGAAGGCTTCGACAACCGCGCTGTGCGTGAGCTGGTGCAAGGACTGAAACAAGCGATTGCCTCAGGCTCCAGCCTGGCAGACGCCTTGCGCAAAAAGCCGCACTGTTTCGATGAGCTCTTCTGCAACCTGGTGGCCGCCGGCGAACAGGCCGGCGCACTGGAAACCCTGCTGGAGCGCGTGGCGATCCACCGGGAAAAGAGTGAGCAGCTAAGGGTCAGGATCAAAAAGGCCATGACCTATCCGATCGCCGTATTGTTGGTGGCCAGCCTTGTCACCGGCGTGCTGCTGATCCACGTCGTACCGCAGTTCCAGAACCTGTTTGCCGGCGTCGACGGCACGCTGCCCGGTTTTACCTTGCAGGTGATCGCCCTGTCAGAATTCATGCAGAAGGCCTGGTGGATCGTAGCGCTTGGCGTTCTCGCGGGAGGCATGGGCTTGCGCCACGCCTATCGCGCCGTCCCTGCCTTTCGGCTCTGGCTGGACGCCGGTTTGTTGAAAACCCCACTCGCAGGCAAACTGCTGACAAAATCGGCCGTGGCGCGCTACGCCCGCACACTGTCCACGACCTTTGCCGCGGGCGTTCCATTGGTTCAGGCACTGGATTCAGTGGCCGGAGCAGTCAGTTCAGGGCCGTTCAAACAGGCAATCGAGCATATGCGACACGACGTATCCACCGGCATGGCATTGAATCAATCCATGCTCGCCAGCGGCCTGTTTCCGCGTATGGCAATCCAGATGACAGCCATCGGCGAGGAGTCAGGCACCCTGGACCGCATGCTGGAAAAGGTCGCCAACCATTACGAGGCTGACGTGGACAACCTGGTCGACAACCTCACCAGCCTGATGGAGCCGCTGATCATGGTGATCCTGGGGAGCATTGTCGGTGCGCTGGTAATCGCCATGTACTTGCCGGTCTTCCAGCTGGGGAGCGCGTTTTGAGCCTGCTACTGGTTGAGCATCCATGGGCTTTTGTCGTGATGGCGGGTGTACTGGGGCTGATCATCGGCAGTTTCCTTAACGTGCTGGTATGGCGCCTGCCAAAAATGCTCGAACGGGAATGGCGCGCCCAGGCCCATGAAGTGCTCGGTCTACCCGCTGATCCCGCAGCGCCGACCTACAACCTGATGCACCCCAATTCCTGCTGCCCGCACTGCGACCATCCGATACGCCCGTGGGAAAATATCCCACTGCTCAGCTACTTGTTTCTGCGCGGTCGTTGCGCCCATTGCAAAGGGGCAATCAGCCCTCGCTATCCGCTCACTGAACTGACGTGTGGACTGATCTCGGCCTGGGTGGCATGGCATTTCGGCTTTGGTTGGCAAGCTGGGGCAGTGCTGGTGTTGAGCTGGGGTTTGTTGGCGATGAGCCTGATCGACGCCGACCATCAACTGTTACCGGATGTGCTGGTGATGCCGCTGCTGTGGCTGGGGCTGATCGTCAACGGGTTCGGCCTGCTGACGACATTGCCTGACGCCCTGTGGGGCGCGGTGATCGGGTACATGAGTTTGTGGAGCGTGTTCTGGCTGTTCAAGCTGGTTACCGGCAAGGACGGTATGGGCCACGGCGATTTCAAGTTACTCGCACTGCTCGGTGCCTGGGGCGGCTGGCAGATCCTGCCGATGACGCTGTTGATGTCGTCGTTGGTCGGTGTGTTCGTTGGCTTGATCCTGATGCGCCTGCGCAAGGTCCAAGCGTCGGCACCGATGCCGTTTGGTCCGTATCTGGCGATTGCCGGCTGGATTGCATTGCTCTGGGGTGGTCAAATAACCGACTTCTATTTGCAGTCTGTCGGTTTCAAATGACCACTTCTGTTGCAACACCCTGGATTCTCGGCCTTACCGGCGGTATCGGCAGCGGCAAAAGCGCGGCGGCGCAGCACTTTATCGACCTGGGTATCGACCTGGTGGACGCCGACCACGCTGCCCGCTGGGTGGTCGAGCCTGGCCGCCCGGCATTGGCGCGCATCGCTGAGCATTTTGGTGCCGGCGTGCTGCAACCTGACGGCCAGTTGGACCGCGCCGCATTGCGCAAGCTGATCTTTGAAGTCCCCGAAGAACGCCGCTGGCTCGAAGCCCTGCTGCACCCGTTGATTGGCGAAGAGATCCGCAGCCACCTGGCGCGCGCGACGTCACCTTACGCGATTCTGGTGTCGCCACTGCTGATCGAGTCCGGCCAGTACAGCATGACCCAGCGCATCCTGGTGATCGACGTGCCGCAATCGCTGCAGATTCAGCGTACCCTGCAGCGCGACGGCATCAACGAACAGCAGGTGCAGGCGATTCTCAAGGCGCAGTCCAGCCGTGAAGACCGCCTGAAACATGCCGATGACGTACTGGTCAATGACCAGGACCTTGCCTGGCTGCACAGCGAGGTCGAGCGACTGCACCACTTTTACCTTACTTTGCGTGGAGGCCGATCATGAGCCAACCCTTGACCGTCGACTGCCCAACCTGCGGCGCACCCGTGGAATGGAAAGCGACCAACCTCAACCGGCCGTTCTGCTCGGACCGCTGCAAACTCATTGACCTGGGCGCCTGGGCCGCTGAGGAACACAAGATCCCCGTGGCCCCGGATGCCGAAGACGAGCTGTTTTCCGAAGACCTGCCGCCGCGCCACTAAGGGCGCATAAAGGCGTATTCCTGCTGGTCGTCGAGGTTTTCTGCAAGGTATTGCAGCTCGTCGGCCAGGTCTTCAAAACTGCGTACACCCTTGCTCTGCTGCACTACTGCGCTGAGCATGGCGCGCAGGGTCAGGCCTGGGTCAAAACCGATTTCCTGTGCCGCATCCTGGCTTCTGCGCAACTCCTGCCGTGCCCACTCGTACACACTCATGATCCGTGCTCCTGGAAAAATTTTGCAGAGCATGGGCCTGGCTGCGTGTGCGAGATTTGATCTGGATCAACGCGGCGAATCGTCATCCTTCCAGGGCGCCGAGAGGTAGCGCGTGCGGTTGAAGGTCTCCAGCCATTCCGGGCAAAACACCACCAGGGCGCTGATGACCATGCCGTTGATAAAAGCCTCGGGGAAGATGATCAGCCATAGGTAGCCGACGAAATCCTCCAGCCATTCCGGCATGGCGAAGCGGCCGTCGAACCACAGCAGTCCCAGCCCCAACAGCAGGCAGAGCAATGCCGATAATGCGGCGGCAAAGAACCCGGAACAGAAGATATACACAAAGGGATTACGCGGCTGTGCTCGCTCGACCAGCAGCGCGCAGGCTTCAGTGACCAGCACTGGCAGCACGATCAGCAACAGGCCATTGACGCCAAGGGCGGCGAGGTCTTGGCGCCCTAACATCATCAGGCCCAACTGGGCGGCAAAGCCACCGACAATTGCCAAAGGCCAATCCAGCAACAGGGTCACGGCGGTCATGCCGATGAAGTGGTACGACACGCCGGTATCAAAGTCCCGCCGTACCAGCCACAGCATGAACAACGCGAACACCGTGCCGAACAGCAAGTGCTGGCGGCGGCGGTCGGCAAACAACTCGACCCAGGGCGAGCGCAGGATCGCCCACAGCACCACCGGCACATAGAACAACCAGCCGAAACCAAGGGTTTGCGGCGCCAGCACGGCTGCGCTGATCACGGTTTCACCCGCGCCAGGGCCTGAAGCAGTTCAGCCGCCGAGCGGTACTTGTGCGCTGCAATCAACGTTCGCGCCGTAAAAAACCTCACAACACACTCCTCATGCTCGGCTGACGGTCGAGTAGGCAGTCTACACCGACCTTCAGCGAACATGAGCGGCCACGGCGGCGCCCTGAAAAGGGCCCAGCGCGTGGCGCTAGCGTTGTTCCGTCGCCTTGTCCGTTGGCTGTGCATACAGTTTTTTCAGCGCGTCGCTCATCGGCAACCCGAGGTTGATGTTTTTCGGAGGGATGGGTTGCAGGAACCACTTGTTGTAGATGTCATTGATCCGACCTGATGCGAAGGTCTGTATCAGGGCGTTGTCCACCACGGTTTTGAACGGCGTGTCGTTCTTGCGCAGCATGCAGCCGTAGATTTCGTAAGACTGAGGCGTACCGACGATGTGCCACTCTGCCGGCTCGCGCGCCTTGACCACTTCCCCGGCAAGCACGGCGTCGTCGATCATGAAGGCAACCGCCCTGCCGGACTCGAGCATCTGGAACGACTCGCCATGGTCCTTGGCCGAAATCACGTTCATCAGCATGCTGCGCTCGGCATTCATTTTCTTCAGCAAACGCTCCGACGTACTGCCGGCGGTGGTCACGACATTCTTTTCCCTGAGATCGTCAAAGTCCTTGATGCCGGACCGTGTGCGAGTGAGCAGGCGTGTGCCGACCTCAAAGATACCCACCGAGAAGTCCACTTGCTGCTGGCGCTCAACGTTATTGGTGGTCGACCCGCATTCCAGATCGGCGGTGCCGTTCTGGATCAGCGGGATACGGGTTTGCGAGGTCACCAGGTTGTAGCGCACCTTGAGGTCGGGCAACTGCAACTCGCGCTTGAGGGCGTCGACGATCTGCAATTGCAGGTCGTGTGAGTAACCCACCGGTACGCCACTGGCGTCGATGTAGTAGGAAAAGGGAATGGCCGCATCACGAATGGCTAAGGTGATGTAACCGTTGTCCTTGATCTTTTTCAAGGTTCCGGTCAGCGGCTCGGCAGAGGCCGGGGTGGAAAAAAGGCCGAGCGAAACCGTAGCCGCCGTCAGGCAGAGAAATGTGCGCACGATGAGATTCCTTGGTTTTATTGTTGTAAGGAGCGTGGGTGTTACGGGTGAATTTCGGCGAATGCCCTGACCGGAAACGCAGCGGCGTCACGGGCCTTCAGAGGAATGGAGAAGAATCGGCAGGCGTGGCCATGAAGACGGTCCAGCCCCTTGAGGTTTTCGACGATCAGGATGCCGTCCTTCAGAAACCAGGTGTGGGCGGGACGTTCCGGGTCTAGAGTGGAGTCAGCGTTCGAGCAGTCCACGCCAAACAGCGCGATACCGGCCTGACGCAAACCACTGAGCACTTCACGGGCCAGGAACGGATGCTGGCGGTACACCTCAGTGCCCCAGTGACGGTCCCAACCGAAGTTCACCAGCACAGCCTTGCCCTTGAGCTGAGGCGGAACGCTCAGGTCGGCCCACCCCAGCGCCTGTCCAGGGCTGGCATGGCGGGCATCAATCACCACGGCGTCGAGGATCATACGCTCCAGCGCCAGTGCAGCAATGTCTTCAGCCCCTTCAAAGCGGTGCCGCGGGGCGTCCATCTTGGTACCCACCGAGGTCTGGAACGCCACGTCGGTGATCTCGAACGACGCCTTGCCTTGGTAGTGGTGGGTGGAATCGTGGTGGGTCATGAACGGCTTGACGTGCGCCGTAAGCTCCACGGTTTCGCCCGCCTGGTTGCTGAAGCGCACACCGGGCATTCGATCGTGAAACTCGTGTGAAAGGTCGATGATCATTGGCGGGTTCCCAGGCGTTGAGGGTTCAGGGATGAACCGGCGTTGACTCAAGCATAGAACCGCTCACCCCCACCGACTAATGACAATTACCCAAGCCGCCATGCCGATTGGGTATACCCACACTCAGCCTTTTATTGCCTTGAAATGCGCCTGCAATCGCGCAGCAAAATCCACCGCCAGTTTGGACGGCGCGACATGAGGCGCGTACGCCATATGGGTCTGCACGACGATACTGGGATGAAAGGGCACCGCATGCACCAGGCCGGCAAAGATCGATGCGGCATAGGTACTCACCACCCCGATGCCGACACCATTGCCCGCGAGAGTGCAGATGGTCGCCGAGTAATTGGTTTCAAGGGTCGAGGGTGGCGTGACCCCGTGCCTGGCCATCACCTGCTGCAATAGCTGGTGCTGCGCATCGTCGCCATGGTGCACGAGCAAGGGATAGTGCTGCAGGTCATGGACATGCACGCTGGCCTTTTCAGCCAGGGGATGTTGCTTGTGCATCACGCACACCGACCAGCCCTGGTCGATGAGCACGGGCTCCAGGCCCGTGGTACGGATATCACTGGTGGACAGCGCCAGGTCATAGATGCCGCTGAGCAAACCGTCGCGCATGTGTTGGGTGCCAATGGTGTGCAAGGTCACGTGCACACCGGGATAGTCCTGCTTGAAACCCTGCATCACCGCAGGCACCACCGCCAGGCCCAGCACCGGCGTACAGGCAATGCGCAGCAGGCCGACGCCCGAATGCTTGAGCGAGGCAATGGTTTGCTCAACCTTGTCGAGCCCCAGGAAATGACGCTGCACCGAGTCGAACAGCTCGCGCGCCTCAGGAGTTGGCAACAGACGACCGCGCTGGGTCTCGAACAGCTTGAGGCCGCTGGCCGCCTGCATCTGCGCCAGGGTGCGGCTGACCGCCGGCTGAGTGGTGTGCAGGATCTCGGCGGCGGCTGTCGTGGTGCCGCTGAGCATCACGGCGCGAAAGGTTTCGATCTGTCGGGAATTGAGTGGGCGGCTCATGGCAAGTCCGGCAAAGGTCGGGAAGTGTGCACTCAACATATACCACAAGCACATAGACTGGTAGACATATGTCATTTGTGGGTATGAACGGGCCATTCCTAAACTTTGCCCATGAAAACCTTATCTCCCCCCCAAGCATTTCCCCCCAGCGTCCTTGAATGCGTGCGCGGTATCGAATCCGGCCGCTGGACGGCCGAACAGTTGGTGCGTGCCAGCCTCGAGCGCGCCTGCGCTCGCGAACATGAATTGCACGCCTGGGCCTATCTGGGCATAGATGAAGCCCTGGCCCAGGCTCGCCAACTCGATCGCGCGCCTTGCAAAGGCTTGCTGCACGGCATACCGATCGGCGTGAAAGACTTGTCCGATACGGCCACCCTGCCCACGTCCTATGGCTCGCCTGCTTATGCAGGACATCGCCCCGTGATGGACGCCGCCTGTGTGGCGCTGGCCCGGACGGCCGGCGCGGTGATCCTCGGCAAGACCGCCACTGTGGAATTCGGTGCAACCCGCCCCTGCGCCACCACCAACCCGCATAACCTTGAGCACACACCCGGCGGCTCATCGTCAGGTTCGGCGGCAGCCGTGGCCGATGGCCAGGTGCTGCTGGCGACGGGGACGCAGACGGGCGGGTCGATTATCCGCCCCGCCGCTTTTTGTGGCGTGGTCGGTTTCAAGCCCGGGCTTGGCGCCATCTCGCCCGCCGGCACCAAAGGCTACGCCTGGTCGCTGGACACGGTCGGCGCCCTGGCCACCTGTGTTGCCGATGTCGCCCTGTTTTTTGATGCCCTGCGCGGCGCACGTGCTTCCCAACCGCTGCCCGATCACGGCAATGCGCCACGTATCGGCGTGTTTCTCGGCCCCTTCGCCGGTCAGGCCTCACACGCCGCCATCCAGGCCATCGACCATGTAGCCGCCCGTTGCTGCAAGGCCGGCGCGTCGGTGCGCTGTGTGCCGCCGCAGCCAGGCTTTGAGCATTCGCTGGATTGGCATCGCTGCATCTCACGCTACGAGATGGGGCGTTCCCTGGTGCCGGAACAGCACAGTAGCAGCGCCGCTCAGTTGGGGTCGGTGCTGCATCAGGAAATCGAGCGCGGCCAACACGTCGACGAACAACACTACCAGCACGCCCAAGCCGGCCGCCTGGAGTTGTCCTCACGATTCGACACGTTGATGACGCGATTCGACGTCTTGCTGACCTTCGCCACACCGGGGGAAGCGCCCCGAGGTCTTGCGTCTACCGGTGATGCCACGTTCAACCTGAGCTGGTCACTGCTGGGCCTGCCGTGCCTGTCGCTGCCCGTTGCCTTCGGCCCTTCGGGGTTGCCCCTGGCGGTCCAACTGATCGGCCCACGCCTGGGTGACCGCCGCTTGCTGGAGGCCGCGCACTGGATTGAAAACACCGTGAAACCGTTCAAACCCACCCCCCTGACACCCTAGGAGCTTCAATAATGAGCCTTCCACGCAAGTCCTCACTCGTGCACACCCGCAGCGCACAGAACCCGGCGCCGATCTGGCAAAGCGAGGCCGTACGCGCCGGCGCGTTTATCTTCACCTCGGCCAAACTGGCAACGGACTGGGTCAGCGCGATCGCCCCCGAAGCCCAGGCCGACCAACAGTTTCCGCATTTCGGCTGCCCGTCCGAGCGCCAGACCGAATACATTTTGCGTTCCCTGGCGCAAACCCTGGAACAAGCCGGCAGCACACTGGACCGCGTCATCAAGGCCCACGTATTCCTGCTGGACAGCGCACAGTTCCCAGGCTTTGACCGGGTCTGGAAACGCTACTTCCCCAACCCGCCGACCCGCACCACCGTGGGTGCCGATGGCCTGCTGATCCCTGGTGCCTTGCTGGAAATCTCGCTGATTGCCGTTGCCAGCGACAGTGGAATCACGCCGCAGCCGGCCAAGTCCGACGCGCCGCGCCCCTTGACGAAAAAAGTCGAGGCCATTCGTGCCGGCGACTTTGTCTTCACCTCCGGCCAACTCGCTCACGACGCGGTCGCCGGCGTGCCGGCAGAAGCAGCCGGCGCGGGGCACCAGGTGGACCTGGCCAAACAGACCACCTACACCCTGAACAACATGGTGCGCTCACTGGCCGCCGCCGGCGCCGAACCTACCGATGTGGTCAAGGCCCAGTCGTTGCTGCTCAATACCCGCGAGCAAGAGCAGTTTCTTCCCGCCTGGCGCGATGCCGCGCTGGGTACGCCGTCGCTGGCGGTGACCGGAATCGGCTCATTGCTGGTGACCGGCACCATCATCGAGATCGACCTCACGGCCTACACCGGCACCGACCTTCGCTTGCCGGTGCACCGCGGCCCCCATGGCCCCGAAGCCGTAGGCTGTGGCGAACTGGTGTTTTCCGCCGGGATCTATCCAGGCTTCGATACCGGCGAGTTGCCGGCCGAATGCGTAGTGCACGAGGCTTATCCGTATTACTCATCGGCCATCAGCCTGCAAACCGAATGGGTACTGCAACGTCTTGATGCCGCCCTGCGCGAAGTGGGCAGCGACTTGGCACACATCGCCAAGGCACAGGTGTTTCTCACCGACCTCAGCGACTTCGCCCTGTTTGACGCCGTGTGGCGCAAGCATTTCCAGACGCCGCCTGCCCGATCAGTGGTCAAGGCGTCGCCGCTGCCGGTAGAAGGCGCACGGATTGCGATTGAGGTCATCGCCCTGACGGCATGATGCACCGGATGAACCTGCAACCCCTTCTGCGCCGGCACGCAGGAGGGGTTTTTCGTTCTGCAGGGCTGCTTATGGCAGCGGCGTATCGATGATGTAAATGCGACGTTCGCCCAGGTGGATCGAATCGATACACACCTGTTGCCCGTCGTGCCGCCAGCGCGGGTGCAGGTCGCAACGATTCTCTTTGCTCAGGTCGGGGCTGGTGTAGAACTGCCCAAGGTTGCGGCGCTGCCCAGTGTGCATGTCATAGATGAACAGGTAGCGCTCATGGGTTACGGCATCCGGGTAGGTGTCGCTCAACAACCAGCGCGGGTTGACCGGCGAAAAGCTCATATGGCCGTTTTCCGTCAGCACGCCCTCACCGATCACCCTCACCTCACCCCCGGGCTCGTCGGTGTAAAGGTGGTAGTGAATCTGCCCCGCATGCGGGCCCCAGACAATGATGTGACGGTCGTCCTGCCACAGCGGATGGGAAATCTGGTATTCGGATTTTTCATAGTCAAAAGTGCCCACCGCCGTGGGGTCGAAATCCTCCGCCAACTGCGGCAACGGGTGGTCCGAGCACTCCAGCAAGCGCAGATCGGAGCCGTCCGGATTCATCGTGATCAACCGATGTAAAAAGCACGTCTCGTCTGCCACGCGCTCGGTCCAGCGGTGCAGGAACAGGACCCGGCTGGACGCCGGGTTGACCTCGATATGGCTGACCCAGTGCAACGCATTGGCCATCGACTCGCGTGGGTGAAACTCACGCAAGTCCCGGTAGCTGACCACCAATTCGGCATCCCCATTAGCCAGGTTCATACGGTAAATGCCGTCGTTGGCCGGGAACTTTTCCAGCGCCTCGACCGGCGAGTAGTCGGCATACCCGATGGTCTGGTGCGTCACCCACAGCCGCCGATAATTGACGCACAGCGCCCACTCGCTGTTGGGGGCTACCACGTACACCGGTAGCGGCAAGACACGGCTGGCGCCGGTGACGATATCGCGGACCTCGCTGGCGAACCCCGGGTAGCGCAGGCCTGGCAACTCGCTGCGCACGTTGTAGATCACGGTTTTGCCGGGCGCGTTGTTGAGCCATTGCAGTTGCGCGCCCATCTGCCAGTTCCAGGCGGTGGTGTGGGCCAGACGCACAAAACGGTCACCTTCCTGCGTGTCGAAATACCCAACACCTGCGACCAGTTCAGGACTGATCGGTTGGTCGGCCCAAGGCACCTGCAAGGCGAGCACGTAGCGGTTGGTGATGTCCCAGTTGGACTTGTTGTAATAGCCAAAGAAGTAATGCTGGTTGTCGTTACCCACGCGAAGGCAGGGATAGGGATTGTGAGTGTCGGTCATGGCAGCTATTCATCGGTAGTTGATCGGGCGGGGGTTACCCCAAGCCAGTCTAGAATCGCCCACCAATACCAATCCAATGGAAACCTGCTACGCACCTATGTGAAACGGGTATGCCTTGAGCCCATACCAGAACGGCATGCCCGTATGCCAACAACTGATTGGAGGCCCACCCGGCGCGCTTCTAGACTGTTCATAACGGCGGCCGTGATCCGTCGTCCCGTTGACCGGCCTGGAGCAAGCGCGTGACCTTATTGTCCATCGTGGTATTTGACGACTTCTCGGACATCGACCTTGTCCTGCCGTGGGACATTCTCAGCCGCGTAAAACGTCATGACTGGAAAGTCCAGGTGGTGGGCATGGGTTCAACCCATCGCTCGACCCTGGGCATGCTGGTCAAGACTGACGAGCGCCTGACCAGCGTGGCCCACTCCGATGTCGTGATCATCCTGGGAGGTGAAGGCTCTCGCGTGCGCCTCAACGACCCCGAGTTCCTCGACGACTTGAAGCTGGACCCACAGCGCCAGCTGATCGGCGCGCAATGCTCCGGCGCGCTGATCCTGGAGAGACTCGGTCTACTGCAGGGCCGGACCGCGACCACGACCCCGTTCGCAGTGCGGGAGATGCAGGCAGCGGGCGTGGTGTTGCAACAACGGCCATTGGTGGTCCACGGCAATGTCGCCACGGCGGGCGGTTGCCTGGCCTCGCTGTACATGACGGCCTGGATTCTGTTCCGCTGCATCGGCGTGGCGGATGCCAAGCAGATTTTTGCTGAAGTGGCGCCCGTGGGTGACGACGCGTTCTGGGCGGTGATTGAGCGCGCCGTCACCGCACAAATACGAGCGACGAACGTGCCCAACCCCTGAACAAGGCCCGTTTTTATTCAATGAAAAAAGCGGGTGCACGCCAGGGTCTATTTATAAAGATCACATTTGGGCGCTAAGCTGCTGGGTATGGATGACTCAGACTACCTGCGCCTACTCACCGTCGCGGCCGAACAAGCCAACGCGTTCCTGTCCAATGCCCGCAAATGGGAGCGTGAGCGTTGGGTCTGCCAGCGCCTGCTGCAAGGCCTGAACGTGCCCTACCGAGCCGAAGAGTTTCATGCCGCCGGGCAAGAACCGCCGGACGTACTGTTTCGCGATGCCAGCTTCGAGGTGTTTTTCGTACTGGATGAGGGCCGCCGCCTGAACGACGAATGGCGCGACGAGTTGCTGCGTCGGCGCAGCGCCTTCTCCCTGAGCCAATTGGTGCGGCGCGAAGCCAAGCCGCGGCGCATTCCGGCCCACGAGTTTTTATTGCGCCTGGCACCTACACTGCGCAAGAAGGCGCATAACTATAAAGAACGCGGGATGGACCTGGGGGAGTTGGATATCGTCGCCTTCACCAGCCTCAAGCGCGAAGTACTCGACCTCAACAGTCATTTTCCGCCGCCAACCGAATACCTGCGCCAGGGCTGGCGCTCGTTGTCGCTGGTGGGTCCGACGTTTGCGCGGGTGCTGTTCGCGCACCCGGACGCACCGGATTTCTTGCGCAACAACCTGGGCCGCAGCATAGTATTCGATGTGGGCATCAGCCTCTGATCCCCCGGACTGTAACGTGGCGCCCTTTTGCAACGTCTACCTGACGAGGCCTTTATGACCAGCCGCCTGAACCCCGATGACCAACAGCATGTCGAAGAGTACCTGCAACTCTCCCAAAACCGAGTCGAGCGCAAGCCTTTCCGGCCATGGCTGCTCCTGGGTGTGGTGCTTGTTGTGGTGATCGGCCTGGGCTTGCTGAGCCGACTTTTGAGTTACCTGACGCTATGAGCTGCCTGGCGCTCGCGGGGGTAACTGCTCCGATTTCTTTTAGCCTTGCGAGATATCCCCATGACCCATCGTATTATTATCGTCGGCGGCGGCGCCGGCGGCCTGGAGTTGGCTACCCGCCTGGGTAAGACTCTGGGCAAGCGCGGCACCGCCAGCATCACGCTGGTAGACGCCAACCTGACCCACATCTGGAAACCCTTGCTGCACGAAGTGGCGGCCGGTTCGCTGAATTCCTCGGAAGACGAACTCAACTATGTCGCCCAGGCCAAATGGAACCACTTCGAGTTCCAGTTGGGGCGCATGAGCGGGTTGGATCGTGAACAGAAGAAAATCCAGCTGGCCGCCACCCTCGACGAAGAAGGTCGTGAGCTGGTGCCCGCGCGCGTGCTGGGCTATGACAGCCTGGTGATTGCCGTTGGCAGCACCACCAATGACTTCGGTACCGAAGGCGCGGCGCAACACTGCCTGTTCCTCGACACCCGCAAGCAGGCCGAGCGCTTCCACCAGCAACTGCTCAACCACTACCTGCGCGCCCATGCCGGGCAGACGGATGTGGTGGAAAAGATCAGCGTTGCCATCGTCGGCGCGGGGGCCACCGGGGTCGAGCTAGCCGCCGAACTGCACAACGCCGCGCATGAGCTGGCCGCCTACGGCCTGGACCGTATCAAGCCGGAAAACATGCACATCACCCTGATCGAAGCCGGCCCACGGGTGCTGCCTGCCCTGCCGGAGCGTATCGGCGGGCCTGTGCATAAAACCCTGGAGAAGCTTGGGGTGACCGTGCTGACCAACTCGGCGGTCAGCGAAGTGACGGCCGACGCGTTGATCACCAGCAGTGGCCAGGTGATCCCCGCCAGCCTCAAGGTATGGGCCGCCGGCATTCGCGCGCCAGGTTTCCTCAAGGACATCGATGGCCTGGAAACCAACCGCATCAACCAACTGCAAGTGTTGCCGACGCTGCAAACCACCCGCGACGAAAACATCTTTGCCTTTGGCGACTGCGCCGCCTGCCCGCAACCGGGCACCGATCGCAATGTACCGCCACGGGCCCAGGCCGCTCACCAGCAAGCATCGCTGCTGGCCAAGTCGCTGAAGCTGCGTATCGAAGGCAAGGACCTGCCAAGCTACAAGTACACCGACTACGGCTCACTGATCTCGCTGTCGCGCTTCTCGGCGGTGGGTAACTTGATGGGCAACCTCACCGGCAGTGTGATGCTCGAAGGCTGGTTGGCGCGGATGTTCTACGTGTCGCTGTACCGCATGCACCAGATGGCGCTGTATGGGTTCTTCCGTACAGCGATGCTGATGCTGGGGAGCAAGATTGGGCGTGGCACCGAGCCACGGCTCAAACTTCACTGACAACGCCCCCTCTGTAGGAGCCCGGCTTGCCGGCGATGGAGGCCTTGAGATCACCAATATCTCACTGACGCTATCGCCGGCAAGCCGGCTCCTACAGGGTTTGTAGTGCGCCTTTGAATTTCGGGCAAAAAAAATCCCCGTATCTTTCGATACGAGGATTTTTAATATGGTCGGGGTAAGGGGATTCGAACTCCTGACATCCTGCTCCCAAAGCAGGCGCGCTACCGGACTGCGCTATACCCCGGTAAAAAAAAGGCGACCTTTCAGTCGCCTTCTTCGATCAGCGCTTTTGGCCTCTGATCTTAAGATTCGATTCCAGCATTAGCTGGTCTCAAAAATGGTGGGTCGTGTGGGATTCGAACCTACGACCAATTGGTTAAAAGCCAACTGCTCTACCAACTGAGCTAACGACCCAAATATGGTCGGGGTAGGGGGATTCGAACTCCCGACATCCTGCTCCCAAAGCAGGCGCGCTACCGGACTGCGCTATACCCCGATATTGAAATTGGCTCCGTGACCAGGACTCGAACCTGGGACCCAATGATTAACAGTCATTTGCTCTACCGACTGAGCTATCACGGAACTACATATTTCAAAGTACTACGTTGTTGCTTACTACCTTCTCTTCGACTTGTCCGTATCGCTACGTTCATGTCTCTGAGGCGCGCTATTCTACAATCTTAAAAACCCCTGTCAACCCTTTAAATTGCTTTTAAGACAATGATTTGCGCTTGTTTCTGATTTCTTCTTGGGGAGAAGAAACCCGTGGGCTGACGTTGCTGCGGGGCGCACTTTACAAGCCTTTGCCTTACAGTTCAACGCCCTATCGAAAAAAAAAGGCCCCGCAATGCGGGGCCTTCTCTTATTACCCAACAGACGGGGATCAGTGGAAGACAATTTCGTCGTTTTCCACCGTTGCCTCGACGCTGGTGCCCGGCATGAAGCTGCCGGACAGGATCAGCTGGGCCAGCGGGTTCTCGATCCAGCGCTGGATCGCACGTTTCAGAGGCCGTGCGCCATACACCGGGTCGTAACCGACTGCGATCAGCTTGTCCAACGCCTCGCTGCTCAACACCAGGTCCAGCTCGCGCTCTGCCAGGCGGCCACGCAGGCGACTCAACTGGATCTCAGTGATGCCCGCGATCTGATCCCGTGCCAGAGGCTCGAAGATCACCACTTCGTCGACCCGGTTGATGAACTCCGGACGGAAGTGGCTGGTCAACGCATCCATCACGGCCGCGCGCTGGCCTTCACGATCACCCACCAACTCCTGGATCTGTGCCGAGCCCAGGTTGGAGGTCATCACGATCACCGTGTTGCGGAAGTCCACGGTACGCCCGTGGCTGTCCGTCAGGCGGCCATCTTCCAGCACTTGCAACAGGATGTTGAACACGTCCGGATGCGCCTTCTCGACCTCATCCAGCAGGATCACCGAGTAAGGCTTGCGCCGCACGGCTTCGGTCAGGTAACCGCCCTCTTCGTAGCCCACATAGCCTGGTGGTGCACCGATCAAGCGAGCCACCGAGTGTTTCTCCATGAATTCGGACATATCGATCCGCACCATGGCCTCTTCAGTATCAAAGAGGAACTCGGCCAAGGCCTTGCACAGTTCGGTCTTACCCACACCGGTCGGGCCGAGGAACATGAACGAGCCGCTCGGACGGTTCGGGTCGGACAACCCGGCCCGCGAACGCCGTACCGCGTTGGACACCGCGACCACGGCCTCTTCCTGGCCAATCACACGTTGGTGCAACAGGCTTTCCATCTTCAGCAGCTTGTCGCGCTCGCCTTCGAGCATTTTCGAAACCGGAATGCCGGTCCACTTCGAGACGACTTCGGCGATTTCTTCCTCGGTCACCTTGCTGCGCAGCAACTGGTTCTCAGGCTTGCCGTGCTGGTCGACCATCTGCAGGCTGCGCTCCAGGTCCGGGATCACCCCGTATTGCAACTCGGCCATGCGGTTCAGGTCGCCTTTACGGCGCGCGGCTTCCAGCTCCTGGCGGGACTGCTCGATCTTTTGCTGGATCTGCGCAGAACCTTGCACTTCGGCTTTTTCCGAGGTCCAGATTTCTTCCAGGTCCGAATACTCGCGTTCCAGACGGACGATTTCTTCCTGAAGTTTTTCCAGGCGTTTCTTCGCCGCGTCGTCTTCTTCTTTCTTCAGGGCCTGGGACTCAACTTTCAGTTGAATCAGGCGCCGATCCAGACGGTCGAGCACTTCCGGCTTGGAGTCGATCTCCATGCGGATGCGGCTGGCCGCTTCGTCGATCAAGTCGATGGCCTTGTCAGGCAACTGACGATCAGTGATATAGCGATGGCTCAATTTCGCCGCCGCAATGATCGCACCGTCAGTGATCGCCACCTTATGGTGGACCTCATAACGCTCTTTCAGGCCACGCAGGATCGCGATGGTGTCTTCTTCGCTCGGTTCTTCCACCAGCACTTTCTGGAAGCGGCGCTCAAGGGCCGCGTCCTTTTCAATGTACTGGCGATATTCGTTGAGCGTCGTGGCACCGACACAATGCAACTCGCCCCGCGCCAACGCTGGCTTGAGCATGTTGCCCGCATCCATGGAACCTTCGCCTTTACCGGCGCCGACCATGGTGTGCAGTTCGTCGATAAACAGAATGATCTGACCTTCCTGCTTCGACAGTTCATTAAGCAGGGATTTCAGGCGCTCTTCGAACTCGCCACGAAACTTGGCACCGGCAATCAGCGACCCCATGTCCAGGGACAGCAGGCGCTTGCCTTTGAGGCCGTCCGGCACTTCACCATTGATGATGCGCTGTGCCAGGCCCTCGGCAATCGCGGTTTTACCCACGCCAGGCTCGCCGATCAGCACCGGGTTGTTCTTGGTGCGACGTTGCAGGACCTGGATGGTGCGACGGATTTCATCGTCACGGCCGATCACCGGGTCAAGCTTGCCTTCTTCGGCGCGCTTGGTCAGGTCGACGGTGTATTTATCCAGGGCCTGGCGCGACTCCTCATGGTTGGGGTCGTTCACCGCGTCGCCGCCGCGCAGGTTGTTGATGGCGTTTTCCAGGGCTTTCTTGCTCACGCCCTGGCCCAGCAACAACTTGCCGAGCTTGCTGTTCTCGTCCATGGCGGCGAGCAGCACCAGTTCGCTGGAGATGAACTGGTCACCCTTCTGCTGGGCCAGACGGTCTGCCTGGTTCAGCAGGCGCGCCAAGTCCTGGGACATGTTCACGTCGCCAGTCGGGTTTTGGATTTTCGGCAGTTGGTCGAGCTCTTTGCTCAACTCCTTGCGCAGGCTGTTGACGTCGAAGCCCACCTGCATCAGCAAGGGCTTGATAGAACCACCTTGCTGTTCCAGGAGCGCCTGCATCAAGTGTGCAGGCTCGATGGCTGGGTGGTCGAGGCCCACCGCCAGGGATTGAGAGTCAGATAACGCCAACTGCAATTTGCTGGTTAAACGATCTATACGCATTAGTCACCTTCCTTTTGAGCAGGCCGGAGCTATAAAACATTCCTGAATGAAGAAACCTGCCAGATACCCTTATAGATGGGGTGGATTCTGTAAGTTTCAAGCGACAGGCAGTTGACGCAGATCAGAGGAGTCTAGCGTTCCAGCCAGATAAGGGAGGCAAACCGACCGGTGCGTGGGCTACGGCGGTAAGAAAAGAAGCGCGGGTTGGTCACGGTGCAGAACCCGCCACCATAAACAGCAGTGACGCCACGTGCGGCCAGGCGCAAACGGGCCAGCTTATAGATGTCGGCCATGAACTTGCCGGGATTACGGCTGGACACGAAGGCTTCAGCGGTGATCGGCGATTGCTGCATGAAGGCTTCACGCACTTCCGGGCCGACTTCAAAGGCTTGCGGGCCAATCGCAGGGCCAAGCCAGACCAGCACTTCACCCGGATCGGTATCCAGGCTTTCAAAGGCCGATTCCAGCACGCCCGCCGCCAGGCCACGCCAACCGGCATGGGCCGCCGCCACACGGGTGCCGGCGCGGTTGCAGAACAACGCAGGCAGGCAATCGGCGGTCATGGCGGTGCAGGCAATGCCAGGGGTACTGGTCCAACTGCCATCCGCTTCGGCGGTGCGATTTGGGTCGGCTTCGACCACAGTCACACCATGAACCTGACGCAGCCAAGCCGGCTGAATAGTGAAGGCATCACTAAGACGACGGCGATTCTCAAGGACGGCCTCCAGGCTGTCCTCGACGTGATCGCCCAGGTTGAGGCTGTCGAACGGCGTCAGACTGACGCCGCCCGCACGGGTGGTGACGCAGGCTTTCACCTGAGCCGGCGCAGGCCAGTCAGGAATCAGCCAGTCACTCATCCGATAAACGCCTCGCGATCCTGCTTGAGCAGCGACAGCAGCCAGACCAGATCGTCCGGCAGCGGCGACTCCCAGCTCATCCGCTTACCGCTCGTCGGATGGTCCAGTTCCAGAAAGCGCGCATGCAGTGCCTGGCGCGGGAAGGTTTTCAACGATTCAACCATGGTCTGGCTGGCCGCAGGCGGAATACGGAAGCGACCACCGTAGGCCGGATCGCCGACCAACGGGAAGTTGATGTGCGCCATGTGTACGCGAATCTGGTGGGTACGGCCGGTTTCCAGCTTGACCCGCACGTGGGTGTGGGAACGGAAACGCTCCAGCACACGGTAGTGGCTGACGGCCTGCTTGCCGCCTTCCATCACCGCCATACGCTGGCGCTGCTGGCCGTGGCGACCGATGGGAGCGTTGATCTTGCCACCTGCCACCACCACGCCGATCACGATGCATTCGTAGATCCGGCTGACGCTGCGGCTTTGCAATTGTGTGACCAACTGCGTCTGCGCCTGAATGGTCTTGGCCACCACCATCAAGCCGGTGGTGTCCTTGTCCAGACGGTGCACGATGCCGCAGCGCGGGACATTGATGATGTCCGGCACGTGGTGCAACAAGGCATTGAGCAAGGTGCCATCAGCGTGCCCGGCCGCCGGGTGAACCACCAGGCCTGCGGGTTTGTTGATGACCAGGATGTCGTCGTCTTCATAGACGATATCCAGCTCGATGTCCTGGGCGACCCATTCTCCCTGGGCTTCCTGCTCGGCAGTCAGCTCAAGAATCGCACCGCCATGGACTATGTCTCGCGGGCGGATAACCGCTCCATCCACAGTCAGGCGGCCGTCTTTGATCCAGGCGGAAAGGCGCGAGCGCGAGTGCTCAGCGAATAATTGTGCGGCGACTTGATCGAGGCGTTGGCCGCCCAATTCGGACGGCACCTCTGCGCGAAGTTCAATTTTATCGGACATGCTCAGACTAGGCGTGGCACAGCCTTTGGTTTCGGCTGCGCGCTTGTGGTTAAATACGGCGTCTTTTGCCCCGAGGCTTTCAACGGGGCGCTCATCATAACAGGACGGCCCCGCCCAAGACAGCGGCCGTCATAGGGACGCAAGCCGCCATGCAAGTGAAACACCTGCTGCTGATCGCCATCCTCGCCATGACTGCTGCTTGCTCGTCAACAAAGGAAGTCGTCGACGAAAACCTGAGCGAAGTCGAGTTGTACCAACTGGCTCAGAAAGACTTGGACAATAATAGCTTCACCAGCGCCACAGCGAAGCTGAAGGCACTGGAGTCGCGCTATCCGTTCGGGCGCTACGCCGACCAGGCCCAGCTCGAGCTGATCTACGCCAACTACAAGAACGCCGAGCCGGAAGCTGCCAAGTCCGCCGCCGAGCGTTTCATCCGCCTGCATCCGCAGCACCCGAACGTCGACTACGCCTACTACATGAAGGGCCTGACCTCGTTCGACCAGGACGTCGGCCTGCTGGCGCGCTTCCTGCCGCTGGACATGACCAAGCGTGACCCGGGCGCTGCCCGCGACTCCTACAACGAGTTCGCCCAGCTGACCAGCCGCTACCCCAACAGCCGCTACGCGCCGGACGCCAAGCAGCGCATGATCTACCTGCGCAACCTGCTGGCCTCCTACGAGATCCACGTGGCGCACTACTACCTGACCCGTCAGGCCTACGTAGCCGCCGCCAACCGTGGTCGTTATGTGGTAGAAAACTTCCAGGAAACCCCTTCCGTGGGTGACGGCCTGGCCGTGATGACCGAGGCTTACCAGCGTCTACACCTGGACGAACTGGCCAGCACCAGCCTGGAAACCCTGAAGCTCAACTACCCGGATCACCCAAGCCTGAAAGACGGCCAGTTCGTGCCTCAGGTTGCCGAAGCCGACAACCGTTCGTGGCTGAGCAAGTACACCCTGGGCCTGATCGAGTCCCGTCCACCGCTGCCGCCGGGCGAAACCCGCGCCAACCAGGACGTGATCAAGCAGTACCAGGACGCCAAGGATGCCATTCCTTCGGAGCTCAAGCCGCATGACGAGAACGGCGACGTGATCAAAGAAGAAGAGCCTGAGGCCCTGGGCAACAACCAGGATCGTTCGTGGTTCAGCTACATGACCTTCGGTGTGTTCGACTGATTGCATCCGGCGTCATCAAGAAGGAGCCTTTCGAGGCTCCTTTTTTGTGGGTGATATTTATTGCGCTGTGCGCCTGGCACGTCCTTGGCTAAACTGGCGCATTCCTTGTCGAGAAACTGCCCATCATGCTTCGTCTATTGTTCTGGATTGCCGTCATTGCCGCCGCAGTATGGTTCTGGCGCAAGTTCAAAAGCCCGGCCGCCAAGCAGCATCGCGCAAGCGAACCTGACGCCGCCCTGATGGTGCGCTGCGCCCACTGCGGCGTGCACCTGCCACAGGATCGCGCCTTGAGCTCACGCCAGGAATGGTATTGCACCCAAGCGCATCTGGAACAAGGACCGAAGTCTATCCAGCGTTGATCCGACCTTCGGGCGCATAAGGCGCGGGGTCGATTATCGGCGTACGCGCCAGCAGCAGGTCGGTAAATAACTGGCAAGATGCCGGCGCAAGCACCAGGCCATTGCGGTAATGGCCGCAGTTGAGCCACAAGCCTTTGAGGCCCGGCACTTGGCCAATATAGGGGATGCCTTCCGGTGAACCAGGGCGCAATCCGGCCCAGTGCCCAACCACCTCGGCGTCCGCCAAGGCGGGAATCAACTCTACTGCTGATGCCTTGAGGCTTTGCAGCGCCGTCTCGGTAGGGGTCTTGTCGAAGCCTTCATGCTCCAGGGTACTGCCAATCAAGATGTGCCCGTCACGCCGGGGGATCGCATAACGCCCCCTGGCCAGGACCATGCTCGACAGGAAGTCCGAGGCGCATTTGTACAGGATCATCTGGCCTTTGACCGGCTCGACCGGCAGCGACAGGCCCAAAGTACCCAGCAGTTCACCGCTCCACGCACCGGCCGCCAGCACGACGTGATCGCCAAAGATCGGCCCATCAGCTGTATTCACACCCACGACATTGCCCGCATCCAGAACAAATCCGGTCACTTCGCACTGCTCATGAAGGGTCACGCCGGGCAACGCCAGCAGTGCCGACTTGAGGGATTTGACCAGGCGCGGGTTGCGCACATTGGCGACGTCAGCCATGTAGACCGCGCTGGAGTACCCGCCGCCCAGCACCGGAACGGCATCATGGGCAGCCGAGACATCCACTTTGCTCAAGGGGCGACCTTCTCGCGCAGCCCAGGCCAGGGCTTCGGCTTCGTCGCCCAGGTCCAGCCAGTACAGGCCGGTGGTATGCACCTCCGGATCAACCCCCGTCTGGGCGAACAGGCGCTGCGCCAGCTGTGGATAAAAGTCCTGGGACCAATGCGCGAGTGCAGTGACAGCCGGGCTGTAGCGCCACGGATACAGCGGCGAGACAATGCCACCACCCGCCCAGGAGGACTCCTGTCCCAACCCCGCGCGCTCCAGCAGCACCACGGCTTGCCCTTGGGTCGCCAGGTTGAACGCCGTCAACAAGCCGATGACCCCGCCACCGACAATCACTACCTGCTGTTGCTCTGCCATCATTTGATCCAGCCGATAAATAGGAACACGCGCACTTGGCGCCCAGTCATCCAGCACTCTCATCATTGCCCCCAGCACAGCTTGCGCGACATTTCAGGTGCCGCACCCGGATTGGTCCGCGCACCGGTGCTGGCCAGGGTGAAGTCGCCGCAAAGGTCGCCAGTCATCACCGAGCCGACGCGAGGCGTAGCCACCAGCTGGAAATCCTGAGAGTTCAATGCTGCGGTGATTCTATAGCGATCATTGCCCTCGCTGACGCCGCTTGCATCAATAAAAGTGCCGCTCCTCGTATAAAACCGCTCCAGATGCTGAGCCTGGTCAGTCAATAACACGGCGATTTCAGCGCGATAGACCTTTTTCATATGGCCGGTGTAGCCGGGATAAGCAATCCCGGCCAGCACCGCAATGATCACCACGGCGATCAGTAACTCGATCAGGGTAAAGCCCTGGCTGTCCATGCCCATTTCAACGCTCCTTATTGAAGTTGCCGCCAAGCCACCCGCCGAAAACGCGAGCCACCCTCCTCTTCTACATGCGCATAGACGCTCTCCAACACCGTGCGCAATTGGCCGCTTAACCCGACAGCCGTCACTCGATACGCGTCGGCCACGGCTTGTGGTGGTACATGCGCCAGCCCCACCGCAGGTCCGAGGGATTGAATGCCGTATAGACTTCCGCTCAGTGCAACCCAAGTGACACCCGAAACAGGGTCCACCCCAGCCCCAACCACCGAATAGGCGGCAGCCGGCGGCGCACAGGTGACAATCGACCGGCACGGCGGCAGCATCGCAAATGCCCGCTGCACGACCGATTCCCCACGTCGCAAGCCACTTTCCGCAGTTTGTAGCGACTGATTGCGGTGCCAAAGACTACCGCTGACTTTTTGCTGGCTGACCGCACCTTGCATCGACGACAGACCGATCAGCGACAACAGCAGCAACAACACCAGGCTGACCAGCAGCACCATGCCAGCCTGCCGCAGACGAATAGGTTCTGTAGACGTCATGGCTGCCCTACCCCAGACGGTTTCGCAGCGCCGCCACGACGCTGTAGGTTTGATCCTTCACGCGTCCGGCGGGGTCTTGCAGCGTCATCAGGATGCGCACACTGCGTATCAAGGCAAGGTCCGCCGGGCTCGCCTCGTAACGCGCCACCTCCGTCGACGAAGGTTTGGCAGCCACGCCAAAGCTGATATCGAAAGCCTGCACGTTATCCACCAGCACTGCCTTGGCCGGGGCCGCAGGCGTGCTGACTTTCAATTGGCCGGCTTCGAAGGTGTAGGTGATCTGGCGCAGCGCAAAGCGGATTTGTCCGGGGACAGGCGCGGGAGAACTACCTGCGTATGCCTGGGCGGTGCCCGTGCAATCGGACAATACGGTCCAGTCAGGCTTGCCACTCTCGTTACCGACATCTGCGGTGACTAGCGTCAGCGACTTTGCACCCGCCCCAGCGCTCCAACTGACAGGCTGATCAAAGAACGGCGGCGCATTGTCGATAAATGCCGTGGACAGGCAGCCAAACATGCCCGCCTGGCGAATATCCTGGATCAGCTTGCCCAGCACGAACCGTGCGTCATCCTGCAGAAACATGGCGGCCTGCTGGCTGGCGTGGGTCACTTTGGAACTGATCAGCACCTGGGTGGCCCCAACCATCAATACCAAGCCCGCGGCCAACGCCAGCAGCAATTCCACCAGGCTGAATCCCCGAACAAGACGCCTCATTGCGCGCCCCTCGATTCATCGCTGATGCGGCTGGTCAGGGTAAATGTTTCCCGGGCACCCGGTTTGTTTGTGCCCCGGCTGTCGTCCCAACTGATGCTGACCGTCACCTCACCCGCACTGACCGACACCGAGCCTTTGGCACTCGCCCCGGCGAAGCCGAGGATATTGGCCTCGAAGTCATGCAGGTCCAGATCGCGCACGCTGGCAGACGCGCCGCTGACCGGGGCACGCTCGGCCCGCCCCCAGGAGTAGTCGACAGCGGAATTGGCGCGGATTCGGTCAAGCATGTCGTAGGCAATGAAACTCGCCTGGCTGGTCATCCTGGAACTGTCTGTGTACTTGAGCGCATTGAGCTGGATCACAGCCGCGCCCAGCAGGCCAATGGCGAGGATCAGCACCGCAACCAGCACCTCGATCAGCGTCATGCCAATTTGGTGCCTAGAAAAATCCCGGGGGAAACCGCTGTTGGGGCAAGCAAGCATTACCGTCGTCATCCGTGTCGAGGTCCGAAAAAAGCAGGAAAAACCTGCTGTGCGGCCCAAGACTAGCGTCGGTTTTTCGCTCGCGCAGCTCCCGGAACAAAGGGAAATACTTTGGACATGAAGGCCATCATTCGACGCAACGCACTGCGGGCTATACCTAAGACGTCAACTGAATCCAAGGACGGACGATACATGCGCCAACAAGGTTTTACCCTGATCGAGCTGCTGCTCGGGCTGATCGTGAGCGGCATACTGGCCAGCCTGGCAACTCCGAATTTCAGGGGATTGCTGGAATCACAACAGCGACACAGTGCGGCGCAATCCTTGACCGCAGGCCTGCGCTACGCGCGCACTGAAGCCATCGCCCGTAACCAGCCGGTAGTCATTCATGCGCGGGAAGACGACTGGAGCCAGGGCTGGCGGGTCATTGTGGATATAAGCGGGCGCGGCTACCTGGATGACGACAACCCCGTGCTGCAGGAGCATCAGGATAACGGTCGTGTGCCAATAGTTGGCAATGGGCCGGTCAAGAGCCAGGTGCGCTTCAGCGGATTGGGCGAACCGGTGTTTTCAGGAGGAGGTTTTCGCGCTGGCACCGTGCACGTATGCGCCACGGAGCAGGCGCAGAGCCTGTATCAGGTCGTACTGGCGCCCAGCGGGCGCATCAGCCTGCGCAGCGAGCGTGCCGAGCAGGCGTTGTGCCGGAGCTACTCCGGCACACAGGTACTCAGAGCAGCGAGCGAACCCGCAGCTCCTTGGGCATGGAGAAGGTGATGTTCTCTTCACGGCCAGCCAGCTCATCGGCACCAGTGGCGCCCCAGGCATGCAACTGCTGGATAACGCCGCGCACCAGCACTTCCGGGGCCGATGCACCCGCCGTGATACCGATACGCTCGACGCCATCGAACCAGCTGCGCTGCATGTCTTCGGCGCCATCGATCAGGTACGCCGGGGTTGCCATGCGTTCAGCCAACTCGCGCAGGCGGTTGGAGTTGGAGCTGTTAGGGCTGCCGACAACCAGAACCACGTCGCATTCGTCGGCCAGTTGCTTGACCGCGTCCTGCCGGTTTTGAGTGGCGTAGCAAATGTCGTCCTTGCGCGGGCCACCAATGGCCGGGAAGCGACTGCGTAGCGCGTCGATCACGCGGCTGGTGTCGTCCATGGACAAGGTGGTCTGGGTCACGAATGCCAGGCGCTCGGGGTTTTGCACCTGCAGGCTGGCGACGTCTTTTTCGTCTTCCACCAGGTAAATCGCCCCGCCATTGCTGGCATCGTACTGGCCCATGGTGCCTTCGACTTCCGGGTGACCGGCATGGCCGATCAGGATGCACTCTCGACCGTCACGGCTGTAGCGAGCGACTTCGATATGCACCTTGGTCACCAGCGGGCAGGTGGCATCAAAGACTTTGAGGCCACGGCCTGCCGCTTCGGTACGCACAGCCTGGGAAACACCGTGGGCGCTGAAGATGACAATGACGTCGTCCGGCACCTGGTCCAGTTCTTCGACAAAGATGGCGCCACGTGCGCGCAGGTCTTCGACCACGAATTTGTTGTGGACGACTTCATGGCGCACGTAAATCGGCGGCCCGAAGACTTCCAGGGCGCGGTTGACGATTTCGATCGCCCGGTCCACGCCGGCGCAGAAGCCACGGGGGTTGGCGAGTTTGATTTGCATGCTGTGCCTCGTGTCTTGCAGCTATTTGGGTTCAAGCTTGACGCTAACCCACCTGACAATAGAGATCAAAGGTGGGAGCGGGCTTGCTCGCGAATGCGGTGGGTCAGTAAATAAATCTGTTGACTGACACTCAGCATTCGCGAGCAAGCCCGCTCCCACACTTTTAACCGCGTCGTTGATCAGAGCGCTTTAACGTCGATGATTTCAACATCAAAGGTCAAGGTTTTACCGGCCAACGGGTGATTGAAGTCGATGGTCACTTGCGCGTCATCGAAGGTTTTCACCACACCGGGCAATTCGGTATTCGCCGCATCGTTGAAGATCACCAGCAGGCCTTCCGACAGGTCCATGTCCTGGAACTGCGAACGCGGGATGATCTGCACGTTTTGCGGGTTGGGCTGGCCAAAGGCGTTTTCCGGCAGGATCTGCAGGGTGCGCTTGTCGCCGGCCTTGAAGCCGAACAGGGCCGCTTCGAAACCCGGCAGCAGGTTGCCATCGCCGACCTTGAAGGTGGCCGGGGCTTTGTCGAACGTGCTGTCGACCGTATCGCCATTCTCCAGGCGCAGTGCGAAATGCAAGGTGACTTCCGTGTTCTGGCCGATGCGTTGCTCAGCCAATACCTGATCAGTCATTGACGGTCTCTCCGGTTTTCTTACTTTTGAACATGTCCAACGCCAGCATGATTGCACCGACGGTGATGGCGCTGTCGGCAAAGTTGAACGCCGGGAAGTACCAGCGGTTCTGCCAATGCACCAGGATAAAGTCGATCACATGGCCGAGGGCAATGCGGTCATAAAGGTTGCCCAGCGCACCGCCCAGTACCAGCGCCAAGGCGATTGCCAGCCAGGTGTCATCACGGCCAAGACGCTTGAGCCACACCACCAGCACCGCACTGACCACCACGGCGATCAGGGCGAACAGCCAGCGCTGCCAGCCGCCGCCATCAGCCAAAAAGCTGAAAGCGGCGCCGGTGTTGTAGGCCAGGGTCCAGCTGAAGTAATCCGGGATCACCACAATCTGCTGGAACATCTGCAGGGAGCCCTCGAAATGAGCCTTGCTGACCTGGTCGATGACCAGGACCAGCAGACTCAATACGAGCCAGCCCAGACGTCCGAAACGGCTGGCATCAGGCATAGTGGCGAACCTCACCAGCACCCGAGATGTTGTCGACGCAGCGACCACAGATTTCCGGATGCTCAGGGTTCACGCCGACGTCTTCACGGCAGTGCCAGCAACGGGCGCACTTAGGGAAGGCCGATTTGACCACTTTGAGCTTGAGGCCCGGCACTTCGGTGGCGA
Organism: Pseudomonas sp. NS1(2017); assembly: GCF_002269425.1. Classification (NCBI taxonomy): domain Bacteria; kingdom Pseudomonadati; phylum Pseudomonadota; class Gammaproteobacteria; order Pseudomonadales; family Pseudomonadaceae; genus Pseudomonas; species Pseudomonas sp. NS1(2017). The sequence continues at coordinate 2,254,074 of NZ_CP022960.1, read as the reverse complement.
CCGCGTCCGCCGGGGCCTGGGCGAATGGCGCCAGGCTCGCGGTAGAGGTGATCAGCACGAAGCGCAGTTCGTTGCTCAGCTTGGCCAGGTCGGCGGTCAGGCCTTCTTCGGCAAACAGGGTGACTTCGGCTTGCAGGTTGCCACCGACGGCCTTGGCCGCGCGTTGCACTTCCAGCTCCTTGTTCACCGCAACCTTCACGGCCATCACGCCTTCCCAGTACTCGCGGCCCAGTTCGAAGTCGGCCGGCAGTTCGGTCAGGCCTTCGTACCAGGTGTTGAGCATCACGGACTCGTTGCGCTCGCCCGGCAGGTATTCCCACAGTTCGTCGGCGGTGAAGGCCAGGATCGGCGCGATCCAGCGCACCAGCGCTTCGGAGATGTGGAACAGCGCGGTCTGCGCCGAACGGCGCGCCTTGCTGTTGGCGCCGGTGGTGTACTGGCGGTCCTTGATGATGTCGAGGTAGAAACCACCCAGCTCCTGTACGCAGAAGTTGTGGATCTTCGAGTACACGTTCCAGAAGCGGTATTCGCCGTAGTTTTCCTGCAGCTCGCGCTGCAGCAACAGGGTGCGGTCCACGGCCCAGCGGTCGAGGGCGAGCATGTCCTCGGCCGCCAGGATGTCGGTGGCCGGGTTGAAACCGGTCAGGTTCGACAGCAGGAAGCGTGCGGTATTTCGGATGCGGCGGTAGGCATCGGCGCTACGGGCCAGGATCTGGTCCGATACGGCGATTTCTCCCGAATAGTCGGTCGACGCTACCCACAGACGCATGATGTCGGCGCCCAGGGTGTCGTTGATCTTTTTCGGCTCGATCACGTTCTTCAGCGACTTGGACATTTTGCGGCCCGTCTCGTCGACGGTAAAACCGTGAGTCAGCAGTTCGCGGTACGGCGCGTGGTTGTCGATGGCGCAACCGGTCAGCAACGACGAGTGGAACCAGCCACGGTGTTGGTCGGAGCCTTCCAGGTACAGGTCGGCACGCGGGCCGGTTTCGTGACCCATCGGGTGCGAGCCGCGCAGCACGTGCCAGTGGGTAGTACCCGAGTCGAACCACACGTCGAGGGTGTCGCTGATCTTGTCGTACTGCGGCGCTTCGTCGCCCAGCAGTTCGGCGGCGTCCAGCTTGAACCAGGCTTCGATGCCTTCCTGTTCAACGCGCTGGGCCACTTCTTCCATCAGTTCGACGGTACGTGGGTGCAGCTCGCCGCTTTCCTTGTTCAGGAAGAACGGGATCGGCACGCCCCAGTTACGCTGGCGGGAGATGCACCAGTCCGGACGGTTGGCGATCATCGAGTGCAGGCGTGCCTGGCCCCAGGCCGGGACGAACTGGGTGTCTTCGATGGCTTTGAGCGAGCGGACACGCAGCGTGTCGCCGCTGGTCGGCTCTTTGTCCATGCCGATGAACCACTGCGCAGTGGCGCGGTAGATCAGCGGGGTCTTGTGGCGCCAGCAGTGCATGTAGCTGTGCTGGATGGTGGCTGTTTGCATCAGCGCACCGACTTCACGCAGCTTTTCGATGATCGGCTGATCGGCCTTGAAGATGAACTGGCCGCCGAAGAACTCCAGCGAAGGCACATAGACGCCGTTGCTTTGCACCGGGTTGATGATGTCGTCGTTGACCAGGCCGTACTTCTTGCAGATCACAAAGTCGTCTACGCCATAGGCAGGCGAGCAGTGAACGATACCGGTGCCCGAACCCAGCTCAACGTAGTCAGCCAGGTACACCGGCGACAGGCGGTCATAGAACGGGTGGCGGAAGTTGATCAGTTCCAGCGCGGAGCCGGTGGTGGTGGCGATCACCGAACCTTGCAGCTCGTAGCGGGCCAGGCACGACTCGACCATTTCCTCGGCCAGCACCAGCAGGCGATCACCGACGTCCACCAGGGCGTAGGTGAACTCCGGGTGCACGTTCAGCGCCTGGTTGGCCGGAATGGTCCACGGGGTGGTGGTCCAGATCACGATGGCGGCTGGCTTGGCCAGCGAAGACAGGCCAAAGGCCTCGGCCAGCTTGGCGTCGTCGGCGATCGGGAAGGCCACGTCGATGGTCGAGGACTTCTTGTCTTCGTACTCGACTTCCGCTTCAGCCAGGGCCGAACCACAGTCGAAGCACCAGTTCACGGGCTTGAGGCCCTTGAACACGAAACCGCCCTTGACGATTTCGGCCAAGGCACGGATTTCCCCGGCCTCGTTCTTGAAGTTCATGGTCTTGTAGGGGTTGTCCCACTCGCCCAGCACGCCCAGTCGGATGAATTCGGACTTCTGCCCCTCGATCTGCTCGGTGGCGTAGGCACGGCACAGTTCGCGGGTTTTATCCGCGCCCAGGTTCTTGCCGTAGGTCACTTCGACTTTGTGTTCGATCGGCAGGCCGTGGCAGTCCCAACCCGGCACGTACGGCGCGTCGAAGCCCGACAGGGTCTTCGAGCGCAGGATCATGTCCTTGAGAATCTTGTTCAGCGCATGACCGATGTGAATCGTGCCGTTGGCATAAGGAGGGCCGTCGTGCAGGACGAATTTCGGACGATCCTTGCCAATTTCGCGCAACTTTCCGTACAGGCCAATACTGTCCCAGCGCTGCAGGATCTGCGGTTCGCGCTGTGGCAGGCCGGCCTTCATTGGGAAGGCGGTGTCCGGAAGGTTTAGCGTGGCTTTATAGTCGGTCATTTAAGGCTCTTCGGTTAGCGATGGGCGCTAGGTGCGGCTAGTGCACGGGCGGCGGCGACATCCGCATTGATCGCCGTTTTCAACGCCTCAAGGGAGGCGAAACGCTGCTCTTCACGCAGCTTCTGGTGGAAAACCACCGTCAAACGCCGGTCATACAGATCACCGGCAAAATCCAGCAGATGTACTTCCAGGTGGGCCTTGCCATCACCTGCAACCGTGGGCCTGACGCCTATGTTGGCGACTCCGGGCCACGATTGGCCGTCGATGTCGACGCTCACCAGGTAAACCCCGGTCAGCGGCACACGACGGCGCTTGAGTTGCACGTTGGCGGTTGGCGTGCCCAATTGGCGCGCCAGCTTCTGGCCGTGCAGGACCCGTCCGGCAATGCGGAACGGGCGGCCGAGCAACCGCTCGGCCAAGGCGAAGTCGGCAGCAGCCAGCGCGTTACGCACCTGGGTACTGCTCACGCGCAGGCCGTCCAGTTCGACGGTTTGTGCGGCTTCGACGGTAAACCCCTGGTTGACGCCCGCATGCTGCAGGAAATCGAAATCCCCGACGCGGTCGCAACCAAAGCGGAAGTCGTCACCGACCTCCAAATGCTGCACGCCCAGGCCATCAACCAGGATACGGTCGACGAACTCGGCGGCGCTCAGGCTTTGCAAACGCTGGTTGAAGGCCAGGCAGAGGACACGGTCCACGCCCTCTTCAGCCAGCAATTGCAGCTTGTCCCGCAAGCGGGCCAGGCGGGCTGGCGCGGTCTCGGGGGTGAAGTATTCCCGCGGCTGTGGCTCGAAAATCACCACGCAGCTGGGCACGCCCAACTCGACCGCGCGTTCGCGCAGCCGAGCCAGGATAGCCTGGTGGCCACGGTGAACACCGTCAAAGTTGCCAATAGTGGCGACGCAGCCCCGATGCTCGGGGCGCAGGTTGTGGAGACCTCGAACCAGCTGCATAACGCGCTTCTTGCTCATAAAGTGGTCGATTATAACCACACCCGGCCCCGGACGACAGGCAACAGCACAGGCCAAATGGATCGAATCGATAAAACAACCGTTTTATCGCGGCAAACTCTCTAACCCAGGGACTTGCGATTGAAATCCCGCAGGCGGAAGCCTTGCAGCAGCAACATCCCGAAGTACACCACCACGCCCGCGACGACCAGCACGCCAAGACGCATGAAGCGCTCCAGCATATGGCCTTCATCCCATGCCGGCATGAAGTGCATCAGGCCCAGCAGCACGGCCGACATCATGGCCACCGCCACCAGCAACTTGAGGGCAAACAGGCCCCAGCCTGGCTGCGGCTGGAACATCTGCTGCTTACGCAATTGGTAAAACAACAGCCCGGCGTTGATGCACGCACCGGCACTGATCGCCAGCGCCAGGCCGGCGTGGGCCAGCGGTCCGATAAACACCAGGTTGAGCAGTTGCGTGACGATCAGCGTGAAAATCGCGATTTTCACCGGCGTACGGATGTTTTGCTGGGCATAGAAGCCGGGAGCCAGCACTTTGATCACGATGATGCCGAGCAGCCCGACGGAATAGGCGACCAGCGCGTGCTGGGTCATCAAGGCGTCATGGGCATCGAACTGACCGTATTGAAACAGCGACACGGTCAACGGTTCGGCCAGGATCCCCAGCGCCAGCGCACATGGCAGCACCAGCACAAAGCACAGGCGCAACCCCCAATCGAGGATGCGCGAATACTCCTGGCGATCCTTGCTGGCGTAAGTGCGCGCCAGGGTTGGCAGCAGAATCGTGCCCAGCGCCACGCCCAGCACGCCGGACGGCAATTCCATCAGGCGGTCGGCGTAGTACATCCACGACACCGAGCCTGAGACCAGCAGCGAGGCGAACGCGGTATTGATGATCAGGGAAATCTGGCTGACCGACACACCGAGGATCGCTGGCAGCATATTGCGCATCACGCGCCATACGCCGGTGTCCTTGAGGTTCAGGCGCGGCAAGACAAGCATGCCAATCTTTTTCAGGTGCGGCAGTTGGTAGAGCAATTGCGCCAGGCCGCCGGCCAGTACCGCCCAGCCCAGGGCCATCACCGGTGGATCAAAGTAGGGCGTAAGGAACAGCGCGAAGATGATCATGCTGACGTTCAGCAGGGTCGGCACAAAGGCCGGCACCGAGAAACGGTTCCAGGTATTGAGGATCGCACCGGCCAGTGATGACAGGGAGATGAGCAATATATAAGGAAAGGTCACGCGCAACAGGTCGCTGGTCAGCGCGAATTTTTCCGGGGTATTGGCAAAACCGGGCGCCGTGGCCCAGATCACCCAGGGCGCGGCGAGCATGCCGAGCACGGTCACCAGCACCAACACCAGGGTCAACAGGCCCGAAACGTAAGCAATAAAGGTGCGGGTGGCTTCTTCGCCCTGCTGGGTCTTGTATTCGGCCAGGATCGGCACGAAGGCCTGGGAAAACGCGCCTTCGGCGAAGATCCGCCGCAGCAGGTTGGGCAGTTTAAAGGCAATAAAGAAGGCATCCGTGGCCATGCTGGCGCCGAAAATGCGCGCCAGCAGCGTGTCGCGTACAAACCCCAGAACCCGGGAGATCATCGTGATAGAGCTGACGGCGGCCAACGATTTGAGCAGATTCATTGAAAGAGTTTGCGCCTTTAGATAAAGAGCAGGCGAACAAAGCGCCTACTTATGCGATACTGCGCGCCTGCAACAGCACAGAGCCAAAGCTCGCGAGTTTACAGGTCAAGCGCCGGAAATAAATCACCCGCCTCTTCAGATCGACCACTCAGCAGTTCGCATCAGCCGCCCTTGACAACACATCAAGTCATCGGCATGATTCGCGGCCTATTTTGTTTGCTATTTCCTAAAAAGTCTTTCGAGGAGCTCGACGGTGGCCAACACACCTTCCGCCAAAAAACGTGCAAAACAGGCTGAGAAGCGTCGCAGCCACAACGCCAGCCTGCGTTCCATGGTTCGTACCTACATCAAGAATGTAGTTAAAGCCATCGACACCAAAGACGCTGAAAAAGCTCAAGCAGCTTACGTTCTGGCTGTGCCAGTTATCGACCGCATGGCCGATAAAGGCATCATCCACAAGAACAAGGCCGCTCGTCATAAGAGCCGTCTGAATGGCCACATCAAGGCTCTGAGCGTCGCTGCTGCAGCCTAAGTGGTAACAACTGCATCGCAACCCAGGTTGTGAAACAGTTAAGAAATGCCCCGTACCGAAAGGTCCGGGGCATTTTTGTTTGTGCCCACACTGTAGGAGCGAGCTTGCTCGCGAAAAACCAGAGAGCGCCGCGTACATTCCGCATGCCCGCGTCATCGTTAACGATTTTCGCGAGCAAGCTCGCTCCTACAAGGATTATCGGCAGGCAAAAAAAACGCCCCGAACCAGTCGGGGCGTTTTTGCTAGCAACTGATCAATACATCAATCAGTGCTGGTGACCACCTTCACCGTGGACGTGGCCGTGGGCCACTTCTTCCTGGGAAGCGTCGCGGATAGCAACGATCTTCACTTGGAAGTTCAGGCGCTGGCCAGCCAGAGGGTGGTTGCCGTCGACAGTCACGTCGTCGCCGTCCAGGTCACGGATAGTCACGATCTGCATTTGGCCGTCCGGCGCGGAAGCGTGGAACTGCATGCCCACTTCCAGCTCGTCAACGCCTTCGAACATGCTGCGGCTCAGGGTGCTGACCAGTTCGGCCGAGTACTCGCCGTAGGCATCTTCAGGTTCTACGGCAACAGTCAGTTCATCACCGACGTTCTTACCTTCCAGGGCCTTTTCCAGGCCTGGGATGATGTTACCTGCGCCTTGCAGGTAGACCAGCGGCGCGCCGCCGGCGGAGCTGTCGATGACCTCACCAGCGTCGTTGGTCAGGGTATAGTCGATGGAGACAGCCTTGTTAGCGGCGATCGTCATGGGGCGAGACCTTTTGCATAAGAATGAAGAACGGACAAGTCTAAACAAGGATTTGCCCGAAAGCGAACAGAACCCGGACAGACGGGACCGATCAACGGCATCCTTCATCATTGGGTTCCACCAGGACGACGATCAACACTGGGTCGCCGAGCTCTCTTGCGGCCACACCCAACACCTGCGTCACCAGCCACCCTGGCAGTCCCGCGCCTGGGTACTCGACCCCGCGCAACGCCTTGAAAAAATAGGCCAGCCCTTTGCCTGCGGCTGGTGTGCGCAAGCACACGAATAACGATAACCTTGGCGCCTGATTCCCGGTAGACGTTCAACCATAGAACCTCACCGAAGCCATGCACCTTCAGAGAATTCGCATGCAGACTTTTTTTATCGCGCCCACCGATTTTGGTGTGGGTCTGACCTCCATCAGCCTGGGGCTGGTGCGTACCCTTGAGCGGGCCGGGCTGAAAGTCGGGTTCTTCAAGCCGATTGCCCAGCCGCACCCCGGCGATACCGGCCCCGAGCGCTCCACCGAGCTGGTGGCGCGTACCCACGGCCTCAAGCCGCCACAGCCGCTGGGCCTGGCCCACGTAGAGCGCATGCTCGGCGACGGCCAACTCGATGAGCTGCTCGAAGAAATCATCACGCTGTACCAGCAAGCCGCCGTGGGCAAGGACGTGCTGATCGTCGAAGGCATGGTGCCAACCCGCAGCGCCAGCTATGCGGCGCGGGTCAACCTGCACCTGGCCAAGAGCCTGGATGCGGAAGTGATCCTGGTCTCGGCCCCGGAAAACGAAGTGCTCACCGAACTCTCGGGCCGTGTGGAATTGCAGGCGCAACTGTTCGGCGGCCCCAAAGACCCGAAAGTCCTCGGCGTGATCCTCAACAAGGTGCGCACCGACGAAAGCATGGAAGCCTTCGCGGCGCGCCTCAAAGAGCATTCGCCCCTGTTGCGCAGCGGCGATTTCCGCCTGCTCGGCTGCATTCCCTACCAGCCTGAACTCAACGCCCCACGCACCCGTGACGTGGCCGACCTGATGGGCGCACAGATCCTCAACGCCGGCGACTACGAAACCCGGCGCATGACCAAAATCATCATCTGCGCCCGTACCATGCGTAACACCGTGGAGCTGCTCAAGCCCGGCGTACTGGTGGTGACACCCGGCGACCGCGACGACATCATCCTCGCCGTCAGCCTCGCCGCGATCAACGGCGTGCCCCTGGCCGGCCTGTTGCTGACCAGCGACACCCTGCCCGACCCGCGCATCATGGAATTGTGCCGTGGCGCATTCCAGGCCGGGCTGCCGGTGTTGTCGGTGAGCACCGGTTCCTACGACACGGCGAACCAGCTCAACAGCCTCAACAAGGAAATCCCGATTGATGACCGCGAACGCGCGGAGATCATCACCGATTTCGTCGCCAGCCATCTGGATGCGCGCTGGCTGCACCAACGTTGCGGTACACCACGGGAGATGCGCCTGTCGCCAGCGGTGTTCCGCTACCAGTTGATCCAGCGCGCCCAAGCCGCCAACAAGCGCATTGTATTGCCCGAAGGCAGCGAGCCACTGACCGTGCAAGCCGCCGCCATCTGCCAGGCGCGAGGCATTGCCCGCTGCGTGTTGCTGGCCAAGCCGGCGGACGTGGAAGCGGTCGCCCGCGCCCAAGGCATCGAGTTGCCCGAAGGCCTGGAGATCCTCGACCCGGACCTGATTCGCCAACGCTATGTCGAGCCGATGGTGGCGCTGCGCAAGAGCAAGAGCCTCAACGCGCCGATGGCCGAGCAGCAGTTGGAAGACACCGTGGTGATCGCCACCATGATGCTCGCGCTGGATGAAGTGGATGGCCTGGTCTCCGGCGTCATCCACTCCACCGCCAACACCATCCGCCCTGCCCTGCAGCTGATCAAAACGGCGCCGGGCTGCACGCTGGTGTCGTCGGTGTTCTTCATGCTGTTCCCTGAACAGGTGCTGGTGTACGGCGACTGCGTGATGAATCCGCACCCAAGCGCCGCCGAATTGGCGGAAATTGCCTTGCAGAGTGCCGACTCGGCGGCGGCATTCGGCATCACCCCGCGCGTGGCGATGATCAGCTACTCCAGCGGCGATTCGGCCAGCGGCGAGGAAGTGGAAAAAGTCCGCGAAGCCACCCTGCTTGCCCACGAGCAGCAAAGTTCGCTACTGATCGACGGCCCGTTGCAATACGACGCCGCCGCCAACGAAAACGTCGCGCGGCAACTGGCGCCCAACAGCCAGGTCGCCGGCAAGGCCACGGTGTTCGTGTTTCCCGACCTCAACACCGGCAACACCACCCACAAGGCCGTGCAGCGCAGCGCTGACTGCGTGAGCCTGGGGCCGATGCTGCAAGGCCTGCGCAAACCGGTCAACGACCTGCCGCGCGGCGCCCAGGTAGACGATATCGTGTACACCATCGCGCTCACCGCGATCCAAGCCGCCAACCGACCTATGGATATCTAAATGCTGGATTTTCTACCTGCCGCCGTGCGCGGGGTGATCGCTTCGTTGTTGTTGGCAGTGAACACGATCCTGTTGTGTTCATTCCTGTTCATCGTCGCGCTATTCAAGGCATTGCCGTTTGCCAAGCGTTTCAGCGAATGGCTGATGAACCACACCCATGAGGCCTGGGTCACCAACAACAAGGGCTGGATGAACCTGGTGCGGCGCACGCGCTGGCACCTCACCGGCCTGGAAGGTCTGGACTATCAGCACTCATACCTGGTGACCAGCAACCACCAGAGCTGGGTCGACATCATGGTGCTGCAATACGTGCTGAACCGCCGGATTCGTCCGCTGAAGTTCTTCCTGAAGCAGGAGCTGATCTGGGTGCCGGTGATTGGCCTGGCATGGTGGGCCCTGGGCTTTCCGTTCATGAAGCGCTACACCAAGGCCTACCTGGAAAAACACCCGGAAAAGAAAGGCAAGGACCTGGAAACCACCCGCAAGACCTGTGCGAAATTCCGCGACAACCCGGTGGGCATTTTCAACTTTGCCGAAGGCACCCGGTTTACCCCGGGCAAGCATGCGCAGCAGAAGTCGCCATTTCGCTACCTGCTCAAGCCCAAGGCTGGCGGGATTGCGTTTGTGCTGGATGCCATGGGTGAGCAGTTGAAGTCACTGGTGAACGTGACCATTCACTATCCGGCTGGGCGTCCTGGGTACTGGGATTTGCTGTGCGGGAATGTGCAGGATGTAGTCGTGCAGTTCGAAGAGGTGCAGATCCCAGCCGAGTTCATTGGCAAGAATTATGAGCAGGATGGGGAATACCGGACAGCGTTTCAGGGTTGGATCAATAAGCTGTGGGAAGACAAGGATGCGCTGCTAGATAAGTTGCACACTGATTTTCCGGCCTAAGGACTGTAGGAGCGAGCTTGCTCGCGAAGAACGTCAACGATAACGCGGGCATTCTGGATGCATGCGGCGCTCTCAGGCTTTTCGCGAGCAAGCTCGCTCCTACAGGAATTCGCCGCCTAAAAAAGCCCGCCACCGAGTGATCGATGGCGGGCTTTTTTGTGGCCGCGAGGGTTAGATCGCGCCGCGCTGACGCAACAGCTCCAGCACTTGCTTGACGCTTTCTTCCAACGACAAGGCCTGGGTGTCGATTACCAGGTCGGCATTCAACGGCACGTCATACGGGAAGGACTCGCCAGGGATGTTATCCCCACCCGCCGCGTACAGGCCCTGCGGATCACGCTCGGCGCACACCAGCGGCGACGCTTGCACGTACACCGTCAGCAGACGATCAGCGCCGATCAGCGCCTTGGCCTGTTCGCGGCCTTCGGCATCCGGGGCCACGAACGCGGCCAGGGTCAGCAGGCCGGCTTCGTTGAACTGACGCGCCACATGGGCGGCACGACGCCAGTTCTCGGTACGGCCGGCCCGATCCTGCGGCAAGCCCTTGTTCAAGTCGTGACGCAGGTTCTGGCCATCCAGCACAAACACCGCACGGCCCATATCGAACAGCTTGCGCTCAACCGCGTAGGCCAAGGTGCTCTTGCCAGCACCCGACAGGCCGCTGAACAGCACGGTGGCCGGTTGTTGGCCAAAGCGCAGTGCGCGCTCTTCAGTGGCCACATGAGCCAACTTGCCGTGTTGCGCCGAGCTGCCGTGGGTGACCGGCGGCGCGATGATCATGCCCGCCGCCACGGTGCCGTTGGTCAAACGATCAATGACAATGAACGCGCCAGTGGTGCGGTTGCTGTCGTAACCGTCCAGGGCGATGGCAGCGTCGAGGCTGACTTTGACCCGGCCGATCTCGTTCAGTTGCAGCGAACTCGCCGGACCTTCGGCCAGGGTGTTCACGTCCACGCGATGCACGATGCTGGTGATGGAACCCGGCACGTAGCTGGTGGCGCGCTTGATGTCGTATTTCTTGCCCGGCAGCATCGGTTCTTCGGCCATCCACACCAGCATGGCGTCGAAGGCGTCGGTTACCTGCGGCACGTTGTCGGCATGTACCAACAGGTCGCCACGGGAGATGTCGATCTCGTCTTCCATGGTCAGGGTCACGGCCTGGCCTGGGCCGGCGTGTTCCAACTCACCTTCAAAGGTGACGATGGATTTGACGCGGCTGCTCTTGCCCGACGGCAGCACCACGACTTCGTCGCCTTTGTGCACGATGCCGCTGGCCAGGGTGCCAGCGAAACCGCGGAAGTTCAGGTTCGGACGGTTGACGTACTGCACCGGGAAACGCAGGTCGGTGTAGTTTCGGTCGTTGGCGATCTCGACGGTTTCGAGGATCTCCATCAACGACTGCCCGGTGTACCAAGGCGAACGCTCGCTCTTGTTCACCACGTTGTCGCCCTTGAGCGCCGACATCGGTACGAACGCCAGGGTGCTCGGCTTGAAGGCGATACCGTCGGCGAACTTCAGGTAATCGGCCTTGATCTGCTCGAATACGCTCTGGTCGAAGCCATTGATGTCCATCTTGTTGACGGCCACCACGATGTGCTTGATGCCCAGCAACGAGGCGATAAAGCTGTGGCGACGGGTCTGGGTCTGCACGCCATAACGCGCGTCAATCAGGATGATCGCCAAGTCACACGTGGAGGCACCGGTGGCCATGTTGCGGGTGTACTGCTCATGGCCGGGGGTGTCGGCGATGATGAATTTGCGCTTGGCGGTGGAGAAGTAGCGGTAGGCAACGTCGATGGTGATGCCTTGCTCACGCTCAGCCTGCAGGCCGTCGACCAGCAGTGCCAGGTCGATATCATCGCCGGTGGTGCCGGACTTCTTCGAATCGCGGGTGATGGCTTCCAGGTGATCTTCGTAGATCATCTTGGAGTCGTGCAGCAGGCGCCCGATCAGGGTGCTCTTGCCGTCGTCGACGTTGCCGCAGGTCAGGAAGCGCAACATTTCCTTGCGCTCATGCTGGCCCAGGTAGGCGAGGATGTCCTCGCTGATCAAATCAGATTGATGCGACATGACAGCCCCTTAGAAATAGCCTTGACGTTTTTTATCTTCCATCGAGCCTGCACCATCGTGGTCGATGACACGGCCCTGGCGCTCGGAAGTTCGCGTCAGGAGCATTTCCTGAATGATGTCCGTCAGCGTCTCGGCTTCGGACTCCACCGCGCCCGTCAACGGGTAGCAGCCAAGGGTACGGAAACGTACTTTCTTTTTGACGATTCGGGCTTTGTCTTCGTCAGACAAGTGTTCGAGGATGCGGTCGTCGTCGATCATGATCAACGTGCCGTTCTTCTCGATCACTTCACGCTCGGCGGCGAAGTACAGCGGCACGATCGGGATGCCTTCCAGGTAGATGTACTGCCAGATGTCCAGCTCGGTCCAGTTGGACAGCGGGAACACGCGGATGGACTCACCCTTGTTGACGTTGCCGTTGTAGACGTTCCACAGCTCGGGACGCTGGTTTTTCGGGTCCCAGCGGTGTTTGCTGTCGCGGAACGAGTACACGCGCTCTTTGGCGCGGGATTTCTCTTCATCGCGACGGGCACCGCCGAAGGCGGCGTCGAAACCATGCTTGTCCAACGCCTGCTTGAGGCCTTCGGTCTTCATGATGTCGGTGTGCTTGGCGCTGCCGTGGGTGAAGGGGTTGATGCCCTGCGCCACGCCGTCCGGGTTCACGTGGGTGATCAAGTCCAGGCCCAGCTCCTCGACCATCTTGTCGCGGAACTTGTACATCTCCTGGAATTTCCAGCGGGTGTCGACGTGCATCACCGGGAACGGCAGCTTGCCCGGGAAGAAGGCCTTGCGTGCCAGGTGCAGCATCACGGCGGAGTCTTTACCGATCGAGTAGAGCATCACCGGGTTGTCGAACTCGGCGGCGACCTCGCGGATGATGTGGATGCTTTCCGCCTCCAGCTGTTTCAGATGCGTCAGTTTGTCGACCATGGTTACTCACGGAAAAACGATCTTATGGACGGCCAGCGGGCCGTGTTCGAGCGGGGCATGCTAGCACAGCACCTGCTTCTATTCAGGGAGCCAGCTAGATCGAAACGGTATATGAATATGCCCCCAGGTTTGGCCCTCAAATCGGGTTGGGGCAATCGATGAACAAATGCTCCAAGGCAAAGCGCCGCGCCAGGTAATCGCCCAGGGCCTGCACCCCATAGCGCTCGGTGGCGTGGTGGCCGGCGGCAATGAAGCTGATGTCGTTTTCGCGGGCGCTGTGGAAGGTTTGCTCGGAGGCTTCGCCGCTCAGGTACAGGTCGACGCCGGCGGCAATCGCCTGGTCGATGTAGCCCTGGCCACCGCCGGTGCACCAGCCGACACGGCGGATCATCTCGCTGCCTTCGATCAGCAGCGGTTCGCGGCCCATGACTTCCTGCACGCGGCGCGCGAAATCACGGGGCGACAGGGGCTCGGCGAGGGAGCCGACCAGGCCGACGATCTTGGGGTTGCTCGGGTCCAGCGCGCCTTCGACGGTGATGTCGAGTTGACGGGCAAGTTGCACGTTGTTGCCGACGTCGGGGTGCAGGTCCAGCGGCAGGTGGTAGGCCAGCAGGCTGATGTCGTGCTTGAGCAGCGTCTTGAGGCGACGCTGTTTCATGCCAGTGATACAGGGGTTTTCGCCTTTCCAGAAATAGCCGTGGTGCACCAGGATCAGATCGGCCTGGGCTTCGACGGCCGCGTCCAGCAGGGCCTGGCTTGCGGTCACGCCGCTGACGATGCGCATCACTTGCGGGCGACCTTCGACCTGCAGGCCGTTGGGGCAATAATCGGCAATTTTGGCGCTGCCGAGGTAGCGGTCCGCTTCCTCGACGAGGGTGGTAAGGGGGACGGCCATAAAAGACTCCTAAATATCCCGTTCGCAGGCGTCACAGCCTCGTATAATGCGCGACATTATGGGCGCTCTCTCGCCCCCTGCAACCTGTCAGGACTTACTTGATGCTCAAGGCGCTGCGTTTTTTTGGATGGCCATTGTTGGCTGGCGTGCTGATCGCGATGCTGATCATTCAGCGTTACCCCGAGCTGGTGGGCCTGCCCAGCCTGGATGTGAACCTGCAACAGGCACCGCAGACCAGCGCGGTGGTGCAAGGCCCGGTGACTTATGCCGACGCGGTCACCATCGCCGCCCCGGCGGTGGTCAACCTGTATACGACCAAGGTCATCAACAAACCGGCGCACCCGCTGTTTGAAGACCCGCAGTTCCGCCGCTACTTCGGCGACAACGGGCCCAAGCAGCGGCGCATGGAATCCAGCTTGGGTTCGGGCGTGATCATGAGCCCCGAAGGCTACATCCTCACCAACAACCACGTGACCACCGGCGCCGACCAGATTGTGGTGGCCCTGCGTGACGGACGCGAAACCCTGGCCCGCGTGGTGGGCAGCGACCCGGAAACCGACCTCGCGGTACTGAAGATCGACCTGAAAAGCCTGCCGTCCATCACCCTTGGCCGTTCCGATGGCTTGCGTGTCGGCGATGTGGCGCTGGCCATCGGCAACCCGTTCGGTGTGGGCCAGACCGTGACCATGGGCATCATCAGTGCCACCGGGCGTAATCAGTTGGGCCTGAACAGCTACGAAGACTTCATCCAGACCGATGCCGCCATCAACCCGGGTAACTCCGGCGGTGCGCTGGTGGATGCCAATGGCAACCTGACCGGTATCAACACGGCGATTTTCTCCAAGTCCGGCGGCTCACAGGGCATCGGTTTTGCGATCCCGGTGAAGCTGGCGATGGAAGTGATGAAATCGATCATCGAGCACGGCCAGGTAATCCGTGGCTGGCTGGGGATTGAAGTACAACCGTTGAGCAAGGAACTGGCCGAGTCGTTTGGCTTGACCGGACGCCCAGGCATCGTGGTCGCCGGGATCTTCCGCGACGGCCCGGCGCAGAAAGCCGGCCTGCAACTGGGCGATGTGATCCTCAGCATCAATGGCGAACCGGCGGGTGATGGCCGTAAGTCGATGAACCAGGTGGCGCGGATCAAGCCGACCGACAAGGTGGCGATCCAAGTGATGCGCAACGGCAAAGAGATCAAGTTGCTGGCGGAAATCGGGCTGCGTCCGCCGCCTGCACCGGTCAAGGAGGAGGAATAACCCGTCACCCACAGGTGCTCGTACGCGGGCACCTGTAAGCTTATATTTCAAAGCAATTCATTCTCATTGGTCATGTTATATTGTTTCAATATCGCTATTGGAACGCTCTATCATGCCGTCTCGAAGAATCGCCCCCTTGGCTGGCCTGGCCTTGGGTTTGCTGCTCGACCCCGCCTACGCCGAAGAAAACACCCTGGAACTCGACGCCATCAGCGTCACCACCGACGTCTATGAGTCCAGCACCGGGCCCGTCAAAGGCTACCGCGCCACCCGTTCGGCCAGCGCGACAAAGACCGACACCGCGATTCGTGACATCCCGCAATCCATCAGCATAATTCCTGCCACGGTGCTCAAAGACCTGGGCAGCACCAACGTGGAACGCGCCCTGGAATTTGCCGGCGGCGTGTCCAAGCAGAACAATTTTGGCGGCCTGACCCTCTACGAATACAGCGTACGCGGCTTTACCACGTCGGAGTTCTATCAGGACGGCTTCAGCGCCAACCGTGGCTACCCGAGCACACCGGACGCGGCGAACATCGAGCGCATCGAAGTGCTCAAAGGGCCCGCCGCCAGCCTGTATGGCCGTGGCGATCCTGGCGGCACCGTGAACATCGTGACCAAGAAGCCCCAGCCTGAAGCCTTCACCACCCTGCAAACCAGCGCCGGCAGTTGGGACCGCTATCGCACCGCCTTGGACGTCAACACCCCGCTGGACAGCGAAGGCAAGGTACTGACGCGGGTCAACCTGGCGGTGGAAGACAACCACAGCTTCCGCGACCACGTGCAGAGCAAGCGGGTATTCGTCGCGCCTTCGTTCAGTTGGCAATTGGACCCGGACACCAGCCTGCTGGTGGAAAGCGAATTCGTGCGCCACAGCTCCACCTTCGACCGTGGCATTGTCGACGCCCCCGGCGTATCCCGCTCCACCTTTCTCGGTGAACCCAACGACGGCGATATCGATAACCACAACAACCGCATTCAGGCGACCCTCGAACACCACCTCAACGACGCCTGGAAACTGCGTCTGGCCAGCCACTACAAGCAAGGCAGCCTGTGGGGCGACGCCTCGGAAAACCGCGCACTGAACGCCGACGGCCACACCGTCAACCGCCGCTACCGCGAACGCTCGACGGGTTGGCACGACAGCATTACCCAGTTGGAACTGCGCGGCCTGTTCGACATTGGCAGTTGGCAGCACGAATTGCTGGTCGGCACTGAATACGAGGATTACCGCAAGAAGGAGCGCGTCACCGCTATTGCCGGCAGCCCGTACGCCATCGATATCTACCGCCCGGTCTACGGCCAGCCCAAACCCAACGGCACGCGCTCGGGTACCGACTTCTTCGAACAGACCAAAAGCCACGCGCTGAACCTGCAGGACCAGATCATCTTCACTGACCGCCTGCGCGGTATGGTCGGTGCGCGCTTCGAGCATTTCGAGCAGAGCATCGACGACTTCACGCGCAACCATGCCAAGAGCCAGCAGACCCACGACGCCTTTACCCAACGCGCCGGCCTGCTGTATCAGCTCACACCGCAGGTGGGGGTGTTCGCCAACGCCTCCACATCGTTCAAGCCCAACAGCGGCCTGGACGCCAACAACAAGTCCTTCAAGCCCGAAGAAGGGGTGGGCTATGAAGTGGGGATCAAGAGCGAGCTGTTCGACGACCGCCTCAGCGCCACCCTCGCCGCCTTCCATATCGAAAAGGAAAACGTACTGACCCTGGACCCGGCCACCAACCTCAATCGCGCCGTGGGCAAGGCGCGCAGCCAGGGTTTTGACCTGCAACTGACCGGGCAAGTGACCGATGCCGTACGGGTGATTGGTGCGTTTGCCTACATCGACGCCGAAGTCACCAAAGGCGATAAAGCCATTCCGGCCGGCAGCCGCATCCTTGGCGTGGCCAAGCGCAGCGGCAGTCTGTTGGGGGTTTATGAGTTCCAGGATGGCGCATTGCGCGGCTCAGACTTGGGCGCGGCGTTCACCTATGTGGGCGATCGTTCAGGGGAGGCCGGCACGAATTTCGAGTTGCCGGCCTACCACACCGTCGATCTGCTGGCCCATTACAAGGCTACGGAGAATGTCACGGTGGGCTTGAACCTCAACAACCTGTTTGATGAGAAGTACTACGAGCGGTCCTACAGCAACTATTGGATCAATCCGGGTGAGCCGCGCAATCTCACCCTCAGCTTGACCCTAAACCTCTAAACGCCTGCCTGTAGGAGCGAGCTTGCTCACGAAGACCCTGAGAGCGCCGCGTTAACTCAGAAGCGTGCGTTATCGTTGACGTCCTTCGCGAGCAAGCTCGCTCCTACAATGATTGCGGTGCCCGTTCGCAAAGGGTGGTCAGTGCCTTCGCCCACTGCGGGTCATCATTCAGACACGGCACCAGCACCAATTCCTCGCCTCCGGCCTCGCGGAACTGCTCCAGCCCGCGATCGCCGATTTCCTCCAGCGTCTCGATGCAGTCGGCAACGAACGCCGGGCACATCACCAGCAGCTTTTTCACGCCTTGCTGGGCCAGGGTTTCCAGGCGCGCTTCGGTGTAGGGCTCGATCCACTTGGCTCGACCCAGCCGCGACTGGAAGGCCACCGACCATTTATCCTCCGGCAGACCCATGCGCGCGGCAAAGTCGCGCGCCACGCTGAAGCACTGCCCGCGATAACAGGTGGCACGCACTTCAGGGGATGCGTTCACGCAGCAATCGGTGGCGCCGTCGAAGGTATGCCCAGGGTTGAGTTTTTGCAGATGGCGCTCAGGCAACCCGTGGAAGCTGAACAGCAAATGATCGTAGTCCTGCTGCAAGTGCGGCTTGGCACTGGCCACCAGGGCATCGAGGTATTCGGGTTGATCGTAGAAGGGTTGCAGGGTGGCAAATTGCAGGTCGAGTTTTTTCTCGCGCAGCACACGCCGCGCTTCTTCCACCACCGTGGTCACGGTGCTGTCGGCAAACTGCGGATACAACGGCGCCAAGGTCACTTTGCGAATGCCCTGGGCGGCGAGGCGCGTCAACACGCTTTCAATGGACGGCTCGCCATAGCGCATCGCCAACTCCACCGGGCCTTGGGTCCACTGCGTAGTCATCTGATGCTGTAAACGGCGGCTCAGCACCACCAACGGCGAGCCTTCGTCCCACCAGATGGATGCGTAGGCATGGGCCGACTGCTCGGGGCGCTTGATCAGGATCAGCGACACCAGCAAGCGCCGCACTGGCCACGGCAGGTCGATCACATAAGGGTCCATCAGGAACTGATTGAGGTAGCTGCGCACATCGGCCACCGAGGTGGATTTTGGCGAGCCCAGGTTGACCAGTAACAACGCGTGATCCGTCATGCAACATCCTATCTCTAGAGGCGGCTGGACAAGTCATCCAAGGCCGCACGCAACTCAGTGAACTGGAAAGTGAAACCAGCAGCCAGCAAGCGTTCGGGCACCGCCTTCTGCCCGCCCAGCAACAGGCCGGACAACTCGCCCAGGCCCACCTTCAATGCAAAGGCCGGCATCGGCATGAACGCCGGGCGGTGCAATACCTGGCCCAGGGTTTTCGCAAACTCGCGATTGCGCACCGGGTGTGGCGCGCAGGCATTATAGGGACCACTGGCATCAGGCTTGTGCAGAAGAAAATCAATCAGGGCGATTTGATCCTTGATATGCACCCACGGCATCCACTGCCGACCATTGCCGATCGGCCCGCCCAGCGCCAGTTTGAATGGCAGCAACAGCCGCGACAAAAAGCCGCCCTCGGCCGACAACACCAAACCGGTGCGCACCAACACAACGCGGATGCCCAAGGCTTCGGCGCGCTGCGCGGTTTCTTCCCAGGCAATGCACAGCTGGCTGGGGAAATCGTCCTGCACCGGGCCGCTGGCTTCGGTCAATTCGCGCTCGCCGCCGTCGCCGTACCAGCCCACCGCCGAACCGGAAATCAACACCGCTGGTTTTTGTTCCAAGCCCTCAAGCCACGCCAGCAAAGTTTCTGTAAGACTGATGCGGCTGCTCCACAACAGCGCCTTGCGCTTGTGGGTCCACGGGCGGTCAGCAATCGGCGCACCGGCCAGGTTAATGACCGCATCCACCGGGCCGATAACCTGTTGCAGGCGTTCGACACCGGCTACTTGAGCACCGCACCGCTTTGCAACCTGTTCCGGATGACGGCTCCACACCGTCAGCCGATGACCCTGCGCAAGCCAGTGGTGGCAGAGTTGGCGGCCGATCAACCCGGTACCGCCGGTCAGCAAAATGTGCATGGGATGTTCCTCATGTAACGTTCGCCGCCCATCGCTAGTCTATTTTATAAGCAGCGGGCGTGACGTTGGATTAAGCCTCTGCTTTAACCATAGGTCACGCCGTAAGAACAGGTAAGCCAAAACTTATACCAAAAAACAATATTGTACAGCTATTGGTGTCGGCGTAGTCTGTACCCAACGGTAAAACGAGGCCCCCCATGACTGTTCCCATCGCGATCATCGGCACCGGCATCGCCGGTCTCTCCGCCGCCCGAGCGTTACGAGACGCGGGGCACGTTGTACAACTCTTCGATAAAAGCCGCGGCAGTGGTGGCCGCATGTCCAGCAAGCGCAGCGATGCCGGCTCCCTGGACATGGGCGCGCAATACTTCACCGCCCGCGACCGGCGCTTCGTCAACGAAGTGCAACGCTGGCAAAGCAATGGCTGGGCCGAGCAATGGAAACCCCAACTGTACAACTTCAAGTCCGGCCAACTCACGCCCTCCCCCGATGAACAGATCCGCTGGGTCGGCACGCCGCGCATGAGCGCGATCACCCGCGCCCTGCTCGACGACCTGCCGGTGGAGTTCGGGTGCCGCATCACCGAGGTGTTTCAAGGCAAACAACACTGGAACCTGCTGGACGCCGACGGCGAAAGCCACGGCCCGTTCAGCCACGTGATCATCGCCACCCCAGCGCCACAGGCAACTGCCTTGCTGGCTGCAGCGCCCAAGTTGGCCAGTGCAGCCGCCGGCGTGAAGATGGACCCAACCTGGGCCATCGCCCTGGCGTTCGACAAGCCGCTGGATACACCGATGGAGGGCTGTTTCGTGCAAGACAGCCCCCTCGATTGGCTGGCGCGCAACCGCAGCAAACCGGGGCGTGACACCCACCTCGACACCTGGGTACTGCACGCCACCAGCACGTGGAGCAAGGCCCACCTGGACCTGCCCAAGGAAGCGGTGATCGAGCACCTGCACGGCGCCTTCGCCGAACTGCTGCACAGCGCCATGCCCGCGCCGTCGTTCAGCCTGGCGCACCGCTGGCTCTATGCGCGACCGTCCAGCAGCCACGAATTCGGCGTGCTGGCCGATGCCGACCTGGGCCTGTATGTGTGTGGCGACTGGTGCCTATCGGGCCGGGTCGAAGGTGCATGGCTCAGTGGCCAGGAAGCCGCGCGACGCTTGATCGAACACCTGCAATGAACCGCATCAATCCCGCAAAATTGCTGCTGTCGAAGTGGACAGCAGCTCGTCCTCACAATAAAGAGAAACACTTTTTGGTCACCGAACTGTTTCGGGATGAAGAGGGCGTGGTGCTGGAAATCGAGCTGCAAGCCGTCATGACCCGTCGCGCCGAACGCTGCGCCTGGCAAACCCTGCAAAACGATGGCGCCTGGAAAATCGGCTGGAAATAAGTGCCCTGCAAAAAACTTGTACAAATAATTTGACTTGTACAGCACCGAACCTATGATGAGATTTAGTTGTACAAGATTTGAATCTTGTACAGGAATCTTGCAGAGGTTCGCTTATGTCCAGCACCACCAAACCGAAGATCGCCATCAGCGCCTGCCTATTGGGCGAGAACGTGCGCTTCAACGGCGGCCATAAACAATCCCTGCTGTGCAGCCAGACCCTCGCCGACTATTTCGACTTTGTGCCGCTGTGCCCCGAGGTCGCTATTGGCCTGGGCATTCCCCGCGAACCGATCCGCCTGGTGGGCGACCCGGCCCATCCGCAAGCCGTTGGCACGGTGCACCACGAACTGAACGTCACCCAGCCGCTGGACGATTACGGGCAGCAGATGGCGTCGGAACACACCGACCTGTGCGGCTACATCTTCATGCAAAAGTCGCCGTCGTGCGGCCTGGAACGGGTCAAGGTGTACCGCGACAACGGCACCCCGGTCGACGGCGGCGGGCGTGGTATCTACGCCCAGGCGTTTTGTGCGCGTCACCCCAATCTGCCGGTGGAAGAAGACGGTCGATTGAATGACCCGGTGCTGCGGGAAAACTTCCTGACCCGCGTCTTCGTCTACGCCGATTGGCAGCTGCTGCTGACCGAAGGCCTGACCCGCCACCGGCTGCTGGCCTTTCATTCACGCTATAAATACCTGTTGATGGCCCACAGCCCGGCGCACTACAAAAGCCTCGGGCACCTGCTGGGCAGCATGACCAAAGAGACCCACCTCGATGAACTGGCCGCCTGTTACTTCAGCGACCTGATGACCGGCCTGAGCCAATGCGCCACCCGTGGCACCCATACCAACGTGTTGCAACACATCAGCGGTTACCTCAAACAAGTCATCAGTGCCGACGACAAGCAGGAAATGCAGACCGTCATCGGCCAGTACCGCCAAGGCATTGTGCCGCTGGTGGTACCGCTCACCCTGCTCAAGCACCACTTTCGCCAACACCCGGACCGCTACATCGCGCAGCAGGCCTACCTGCAACCGCACCCGGAAAACCTCAGCCTGCGAAATGCGATCTAGACCATGAAAGCTGCCCTGCAAGACGAACCCGGCGAAGACATCGCCCAAGCCCTCGAAGCCGGCTGGCTGCCGATCCGCGAAGTGGCGCGCCAGACCGGCGTCAACGCCGTGACCCTGCGCGCGTGGGAACGCCGTTATGGCCTGATCGTGCCCCAACGCACGCCCAAAGGTCATCGGTTGTTCAGCGCCGAACATGTACAACGTATCCACACCATCCTCACCTGGCTCAATCGCGGCGTGCCGGTGAGTCAGGTCAAAGGCCTGATCGACTCAGCGCTCACTGTTCCCGATGTCGTTGAAAACGAATGGCACACCCTGCGCCAGACCCTGGTGCAAGCCATCAGCGAATTGGCCGAACGCCGGGTGGATGACGCCTTCAACCAAGCCATGGCGCTGTACCCGCCGCGCACCCTGTGCGAGCAACTGTTGTTGCCACTGCTGCAGGAGCTGGAACAACGTTGGCAAGGCCAGTTCGGTGCGCAGATGGAGCGGGTGTTTTTCCTGTCCTGGCTGCGCAGCAAGTTTGGTGCGCGCATCTATCACAACAACCGTCAGCTGCATGGCGCGCCGTTGCTGTTGGTCAACCAGTCCGACCTGCCCCTGGAGCCGCACCTGTGGCTTAGCGCCTGGCTCGCCAGCAGTGCCGACTGCCCGGTGGAAGTATTTGACTGGCCGCTGCCCGCTGGTGAACTGGCCCTGGCAGTGGAACACCTGCAACCGCGCGCAGTGCTGCTGTATTCGAGCAAGGCGCTCCACCTGTCGGCTTTCGCAAAACTTTTGAGTGGCGTCAGTTGCCCAAAATTGATAGTCGGACCAACGGTATGCATCCATCAGGCCGAGTTGACCGTATTAACCCAAGACATTCCTGATTTGTTCGTCGCCGAAGACCTGTTGTCGGCCCACCAGCTACTGATCCAGCGTGGACTCGTTTAAATGCATTTGATCTGGCTGCGCACCGACCTGCGCCTACACGACAACACTGCCCTGGCCGCCGCGAGCCAGCGAGGCCCGCTGGCGGCCGTGTACCTGATCACGCCGCAGCAATGGCTGGACCATGACGATGCGCCGTGCAAAGTGGACTTCTGGCTGCGCAACCTTCAAGAGCTGAGCAAGACGCTGGGCGCGCTGAACATTCCCCTGCTGATTCGCACTGCGGCCGCCTGGGATCAGGCGCCCGACGTATTGAGCAAACTGTGCCGCGAACTGTCGGTGGAGTCAGTCCACGTCAACGAGGAATACGGCATCCACGAAAGTCGCCGGGACGCCGCCGTGTCCAAGGCCTTGGAAGCTGGAGGCGTGACCTTCCACAGCTACCTCGACCAATTGTTCTTCCAGCCCGGCAGCGTATTGACCAAGACCGGCACGTACTTCCAGGTGTTCAGCCAGTTCCGCAAGGTCTGCTACACCCGCCTGCACAGCGCTCTGCCGCGCACGGTCGCAGCACCGAAAGCCCAGGCACCGATCAAGTTCAAAAGCGATCCCGTCCCGAACACGGTCGATGGTTTCGAACCACCCAGCGAAGCACTGCGCGCCCTCTGGCCTGCCGGTGAAGACGAAGCACGACGTCGCCTCGACGCCTTTGCCGATCAACAAATCAGCTATTACAAGGACGAGCGCGACTTCCCCGCCAAGCCCGGTACCAGCCAGCTCTCCGCCTACCTTGCGGCGGGCGTGGTTTCGCCTCGCCAGTGCCTGCATGCCGCGCTGCAAACCAACGGCGGCGAGTTTGAAAGCGGGGATATGGGCGCCATCACCTGGATCAACGAACTGCTGTGGCGCGAGTTCTACAAACATATCCTGGTGGGTTATCCACGTGTGTCGCGCCATCGTGCGTTCCGCCCCGAAACCGAAGCCGTGGCTTGGCGCAATGCGCCCAAGGACCTCGCTGCCTGGCAGGAAGCGCGCACCGGCCTGCCGATCATCGACGCGGCCATGCGCCAACTGCTGGAAACCGGCTGGATGCACAACCGCCTGCGCATGGTGGTGGCGATGTTCCTGACCAAGAACCTGCTGATCGACTGGCGCGAAGGTGAGCGTTTCTTCATGCGCCACCTGATCGATGGCGACCTCGCCGCCAATAACGGTGGCTGGCAGTGGAGCTCATCCACCGGCACCGACTCGGCGCCGTACTTCCGGATTTTCAGCCCGTTGAGCCAGTCGGAGAAGTTCGACAACGAGGGCATTTTCATCAAGCACTGGCTGCCGGAGTTGGCCGCACTGAATAAGAAAGAAGTGCACAACCCCGAAGCCGTCGGTGGTTTGTCTGGCGTGGCCGACTACCCGCGCTCAATTGTCGACCTGAAGAAGTCCCGCGAACGCGCCCTGGCCGCCTTCCGCAGCCTGCCTTCGCGCCAAGCTGTCGGGGGCGAACATGAGTGACTTCCTGCGCCGCTTCGCCCAGGCCTTTGCCACGCTGGACAAACACAACCTGCATTTGCTCGACAGCCTGTACAGCCCGGACATCGCCTTTGCCGATCCGCTGCACGAAGTCCACGGACTGCCCGCCATGCACCGTTACTTCGCAGAGCTGTACAGCAATGTCAGCCAACTGCGCTTCGACTTCCACGGCTTCGACCAGGTGGCCGAAGGCGAAGGTTACCTGCGCTGGAAAATGAGTTTCTGCCACCCACGCCTCGCGGGCGGCAACGTCATCCGTGTGGAAGGCTGTTCGCACCTGATGTGGCGTGACAAGGTGTACCGCCATCGGGATTACTTCGATGCCGGTGCCCTGCTGTACGAACATTTGCCCGTGCTGGGCAGCGTGATCAGTTGGCTGAAAAGGAGAATGGGATGAGCAGCACAGTGCCCCGCCGTTATTGGCTGACCGGCGCCAGCAGTGGCATCGGAGCCGCGCTGGCCGTGGAGTTGCTCAACAGCGGCGCCCATGTAGCGCTGAGTTCCCGCACCAAAGGGCCTCTGGAGGCGCTCGCGCAACGGTATCCCGGCCAGGTGCTGGTGGTGGCGGGCGACCTGACCAACAGCCAGACCGTGCGCGAGATCGGCGAACATATCGGGGTGGTCTGGGGTTCGCTGGACACCGTGATCCTCAATGCCGGCACCTGTGAGTACGTGGACGCGCGGCAGTTTGATTCGTCAATCATCGAGCACGTCGTGCGCACCAACCTGCTGGCCAGCAGTTATTGCATCGAAGCCGCCCTTCCGTTGTTACGCGCCGGGCAAACGCCGCACTTGGTGGGTGTCGCCAGCGCCGTGACCTACCTGCCGATGCCCCGCGCCGAAGCCTACGGCGCGTCGAAGGCCGGCCTGCGCTACCTGTTCGAATCCTTGCGCATCAGCCTGTCGACGGAAAACATCGACGTCACGGTGATCAGTCCGGGTTTTGTCGACACGCCGTTGACCGAACGCAATGATTTCCCGATGCCACTCAGTTGGCCGGCGGACAAAGCCGCCAAACATATCTTCAATAAACTGGAAAAGCGTCCGCTTGAGATTGCCTTTCCCGCGTTGTTCATCGCCGCTCTCTGGCCACTGTCGAAACTGCCGAACCGCGCGCAACTGGCCATCGGCAAACGCATGTTGCGCAGCCCGCCGCCGAAGAAGGACGACCTGTGAAGATCGCCATCATCGGCAGCGGCATCGCAGGGCTGACCAGTGCCTACCTGCTCAGCCGCCAGCATGAGATCACGCTGTTCGAAGCGGGCGACCGCATCGGCGGGCATACCCACACGGTCAACGTGACTGTCGAGGGTAAAAGCTATGCGGTGGATACGGGCTTCATCGTATTCAACGACTGGACCTACCCTAACTTCATCCGCCTGCTGGGGCAGATCGGGGTGACGTTTAAACCTACCGAGATGAGCTTTTCGGTGTGCGACGAGCACACTCGGCTCGAATACAACGGCAATAACCTCAACAGCTTGTTTGCCCAGCGTCGCAATATTTTGTCGCCGGGGTTCTGGGGCATGCTGCGTGACATCTTGCGTTTCAATCGACAGGCGCCGCTAGACCTGCAGGAACAGCGCATCAGCGCCGAGATGACGCTGGGCGACTACCTCGACGCCAACGGTTACGGCGAGCGGTTTATCCGCCATTACATCGTACCGATGGGCGCGGCGATCTGGTCGATGTCGCTGGCCGACATGCTGGGTTTCCCCTTGCAGTTCTTCGTGCGTTTCTTCAAGAACCACGGTTTGCTGTCGGTGAACAACCGCCCACAATGGTGCGTGATCGAGGGGGGGTCCAGCCGCTACATCGAACCGCTGACCCGCAGCTTTCGTGAACAGATCCGCCTCAATTGCCCTGTGCATAACGTCGAGCGCAGCGACGACGGCGTGGTTATCCACAGCCTGGCCGGCAGTGAGGCATTCGATCGCGTGGTCTTCGCCTGCCACAGCGACCAGGCCCTGGCGTTATTGGCCGACCCGAGCCAGGCCGAACAAGACATCCTGAGTGCCCTGCCCTACGCCGACAACGACGTGGTGCTGCACACTGACACCCGCCTGCTGCCCGATCGCAAACTGGCCTGGGCCAGCTGGAACTACCGGCTCAGCGGCACTGCGCAGAAGCAGGCGGCAGTCACCTATGACATGAACATCCTGCAAGGCATCGACAGCGCCACCACCTTTTGCGTCAGCCTCAACCAGACGCCAATGATCAACCCGCTGAAGGTGCTTGCCCGCTACACCTACGCCCACCCGCAATACAGCCTGGCGGCGGTGGCAGCTCAAGGGCGTCGGGAAGAAATATCCGGCGTGCGCAATACCTTTTATTGCGGCGCGTACTGGGCCAATGGTTTTCACGAAGACGGCGTGGTCAGCGCGCTACACGTGGCCCAAGCCTTTGGGGAAACCCTGTGAACAGCGCCCTGTACAGCGGCTGGATTGCCCATCGCCGGTTTGCGCCCAAGGCCCATGCCTTTCGCTACCGCATCGGCTTGCTGTACCTGGATTTGAGCGAA
Source organism: Pseudomonas sp. NS1(2017) (assembly GCF_002269425.1). Taxonomy (NCBI): domain Bacteria; kingdom Pseudomonadati; phylum Pseudomonadota; class Gammaproteobacteria; order Pseudomonadales; family Pseudomonadaceae; genus Pseudomonas; species Pseudomonas sp. NS1(2017). The sequence goes on along the minus strand of NZ_CP022960.1, from coordinate 2,227,375 downwards.
GAACACGAAGTGCTTGGCCTTTCGCCCCTGGCCGGGCGTAGCCGCCTGGCGCCCTTCGGTTTTCGCCAGCAGGACTATCTGCGTGAATTGACGCGCACCGGCATCAGCTTGAGCGATGCCGTGCGCCAGGAAGTCGGCAAGGCACTGGGGCGTACACCCCGGGGCGTTATCTGCCTACTGACCCAGGCCCGCAGTTGGGGCCTGGCTTTTAACCCCGTGAGTTTCTTCTACTGCTTCGAGGCCGACGGACGTCTGGCCGCGATCCTGTGTGAAGTGACCAACACCCCGTGGCGCGAGCGTTATCACTACGTGCTGCCGGCCCAGGCTTTGGGCGCGGATGAACACCAGCATTTCGCCGTGGCCAAGGCCTTCCATGTGTCGCCGTTCTTGCCGCGCGACTTGGAATACCGCATGAGCTTCAGCCCGCCCGCCGCCAAACTCGGCGTGCACATGGCCGACTGGCAGGGCGAATTGAAAGTCTTCGACGCCACCTTGAGCCTGCAAAAAGAGACGCTCAGCCGCGCCAGCCTGCACCGCTACCTATGGCGCTTTCCGTGGATGACCGCCAAGACGTGTCTCGCGATCTATTGGCAGGCCTTGCGCCTGTTGCTCAAACGCACACCGATTTTTTCCCACCGGGCCGCCGATGGCGCCTCTCGCACTGCAGTCGGGTACACCAAGGATCGCCGCCATGAAATCCCCTAGCTTATCGGTCAAGACCCATCGCCTGAACGTCAACGGCATGACCGCCGCGCTGCTGCGCAAGGCCGTGCTGCGTCAACTCAGCCAATTGCGCCATGGTCAGTTGGTGGTGATCGAAGACGGCGAGCGGCAAGTCTTCGGCGCACGCGAAGCGCACCTGCTGGGCGAAATCCAGATCCTCGATTCGGCCGTGTGGGGCCTGGTGGCGGCCAACGGTTCCATCGGTGCCGGCGAGGCATTTATCCACGGTTACTGGAGCAGCCCGGACCTCACGGCGGTGGTGCGCGTGATGGTCAGCAACCTCGATGTGCTCGACGCAATGGAAGGCGGCCTCGCTCGCCTGGCCCGTCCCTTCACCCAGGGCCTGCACTGGCTCAATCGCAATACACGCAAGGGTTCGCAGAAAAACATCGCCGCCCACTACGACCTGGGCAATGACCTGTTCGAAGAGTTCCTCGACCCGACCATGATGTACTCGGCGGCGCAATTCCTGACCGCCGACGACACTTTGGAACAGGCGCAACTGAACAAACTGGAACGCATCTGCCAGAAGTTGGCGCTCAAGCCCAGCGATCACCTGCTGGAAATCGGCACCGGCTGGGGCAGCATGGCGCTGTACGCCGCGCAGCATTATGGCTGCAAAGTCACCACCACGACCTTGTCCAAGGAGCAGTTCGCCTACACCGAAAAACGCATCGCCGCCTTGGGCTTGCAAGATCAGGTCACGCTGCTGTTGCAGGACTACCGCGACCTCACCGGCCAGTACGACAAGCTGGTGTCGATCGAAATGATCGAGGCGGTGGGCCATCGCTTTCTGCCAACCTACTTTAAACAGTGCGCGCACCTGCTCAAGAGCGACGGCTTGATGCTGCTGCAAGCCATCACCATTCGCGATCAGCGCTACGAACAGGCGAAAACCAACGTCGACTTTATCCAGCGCTACATCTTCCCGGGCGGCGCCCTGCCCTGTGTGCAAAAGATGCTACAGGTCGTCAGCCGCGACACCGATATGAACCTGTTGCACATGGAAGACTTCGGCCTGCATTACGCGCGGACCTTGCGCCTGTGGCATGAAAACTTTCGCCGCGCCCACGGCCGCCTTGCTGAGTTGGGCTACGACGAATACTTCCTGCGGCTGTGGGAGTTTTACCTGTGCTACTGCGAAGGTGGTTTTATGGAACGCACCATCGGCACCGCGCAATTGCTGCTGGCCAAGCCGTCCGCGATCAACCCGCCGCTACTCGGACGCTTCAGTGCTTAAGACGCTGGCCAACGCCGTGCTGTTTCAGTGCGGTTGGTTTGCTTGCGTACTCGGCGGTGACAGCGTGTGGCTACTGGTAGGGCTGGCCGTACTCGCCATTCATCTGCTGTGGATAAGTTCATGGGCTGAAGACGGCAGGCTGATCCTCCGCGTAACGGTAGTGGGCACACTGCTGGATACGGCACTGCGCACGCTGGGTGTGTTTCATTTCAATGAACCGGGCCCGCTGATTCCTTTGTGGCTGATCCTGTTATGGGCGTTGCTGGCGACCACGTTGCGCCATTGCCTGGCCTGGAGCGCGCGTCCCTGGTGGCGTGCGGCTCTACTCGGCGCAGTGGGCGGCCCGCTCTCTTACTATGCCGGTAGCCAATTGGCTGGCGTGCAGTTCGGTTTCGGCCTCACACCCACGATGGCCTTACTGACGCTGCTGTGGGCCGTGGTGTTTGTAGGGTTGCATCGGCTGGCGCGCTGACGTCTGTCAGTCGTTTCACACCTGCGTCACCCGCTTGCCTTACACTGCGCGCCTATGACTAACATCCCCCACACCCAAATCACCGAACCCTCGGTCACCTGCTCGACCTGCGCGGCTTGCTGCTGCCAACTGGAAGTCATGCTGATCACCGACACCGGCGTGCCGGAGCGCTATATCGACACCGATGACTGGGGCGGCGAAGTGATGCTGCGCCTGGACGACGGCTGGTGCGCGGCGCTGGATCGGGACTCGATGATGTGCACGATCTACGAGCGACGGCCGCTGATCTGCCGGGAGTTCGAGATGGGGGCGCCGGAGTGTTTGGAAGAGCGCCAGGGGATTGCCACGGCCTACCGCTGATTGAATTACATCCTGTAGGAGCCGGCTTGCCGGCGATGAGATCCTTGAGAGCACTATAAGTCTCAAGGCCGCTATCGCCGGCAAGCCGGCTCCTACAGTTAGGTGTGTGTTTAGAGCGGTAGGGTGTAGTGCACCGAGTAACTCTCGACCCCATCGTTATTGCTGCTGATGCCCGCGTTGGAATAATGCGTGGCACGAATACCCACTTCATGCCCACCCGCGAAGCGCAGGCCGACCCCTAGACGGTCTTCGAACTGGAAGGCCTGGCCGATGTTGTTGTCTTCCACTTTGGTGCGCGAGAACACCGCCACGCCAATCCCGGCTTCGATGTACGGCTTGACCTTCTCCCCGGCAAACTCATACACAAACACCGGCGAGAACGACAGGCTGCTGACGCTGGAGCGCTTGTCACCGTCCCAATAGGTGTAGGCGCCGCTCCAGTAGCCGGTCAATCGACCGGTATCGCTCTGCCACCAGCTTTTGTCCCAGTCCGAGGTCAGCCCCAGCCGGTAAGTCATGGTCGAATCGCTGGTGCTCCCCACACCGAGCTCCAGGCCAGCGGCCTGTGCCGAAACAGAGTGCCCCACTACAGCGGCCGCAATCGCGGCCAAACAGAACAAGCGCTTCATAAGAAACATCCTTTCCAAACGAAGTTATAGGATTTTTTACAGGCAATCTCGCTATAGAAGCTGGCGCGTAGTCAGAAGTTCCAGCTTATAACGCCGGTATTTCACGAATTTTTCACGAAGCGAAGCTTCGCACAACGCCCGGATATTTCCATAGTGTCGGTAGGATATTTCTTAGGTGATACACATCGCCACTGGTCCAGAACTGCGCGGGTTCAGGATTGCCGGCCGCCAGCAGGTCGCGCTCGCCCAGCAAACGCTTGAGCTGACGAGCGACGGCGGCGCCGGTGTCGATGAGAATGATGCTGGGGGGCAGCATCTGTGCCAGGAGTGGCTTGAGGAAGGGATAGTGGGTGCAGCCGAGGATGATGGTGTCGCAACCGGCACTGAGCAGCGGTTCGATATATCCCTGCAGCAATTGGCGCAGGGCTGTGCTGGTCAGGTCACCGCTTTCTATCAGCTCGACCAGGCCAGGGCACGGCTGGGTGATAACCTTCACATCCGTGGCGAAGCGGTCGAGCAAGGCGGCGAACTTGGCGCTTTGCAGCGTGCCGGTGGTGGCAAGCACCCCGACGACGCCACTGCGAGTAGCGGCGGCTGCGGGCTTGACGGCTGGCTCCATGCCCACCAACGGCCAATCAGGAAAATCCAGGCGCAGATCGGCGACAGCGGCGACGGTGGCGGTATTACAGGCAATCACGAACGCCTTGGCGCCCTGCTCCCGGAAAAACGCCGCCACCCGCCGCGAGCGTTCAAGAATAAATGCCGGGCTTTTCTCGCCGTAGGGGATGTGCCCGCAATCGGCCACGTACAGCAGTGATTCGTGGGGCAGCAGTTGCTGGATTTCCTCCAACACGGTCAATCCGCCGATACCGGAGTCGAACACACCGATCGGTGCGCCCTTATCCATGTTGCGTCCCGCACACGCTGCAACCGGGGTCACGTTTGACGCGCAACTCGCGAAAGCGTGTGGTCAAGGCATCGATCAGCAACAGGCGGCCCACCAGCGGCTCACCGAAACCGGCCAGCAGTTTCAATGCTTCCAGGGCTTGCAGGCTGCCGACCAGCCCTACCAGCGGGCCGACCACGCCGGCTTCGCTGCAGGTGAGTTCGGTGTCGCTGCCGTGCCCGTATAAACAGTGGTAGCACGGGCTCTCTTCACGGCGCGGGTCGAACACCGACAGTTGCCCTTCAAGGCGAATCGCCGCACCGCTGACCAAAGGTTTGCCGGCCGCGACGCAAGCCGCGTTGACCGCTTCGCGGGTGGAGAAGTTGTCGCTGCAATCAAGCACCACGTCCACCGCTTCGACCGCTGCTGCCAGTGTGTCGGCATCCAGCGCGCAGCGATGGGCGATCAGTTTGATCTCGGGGTTGATGGCGGCCAGGCGGCGCAGGGCCGAGTCGACCTTTGTCTGCCCGACACTGTCGGTGTCATGGATGATCTGGCGTTGCAGGTTGGTCAGGTCGACAGTGTCGAAGTCCGCCAGATGCAGTTCGCCCACGCCCGCCGCCGCCAGGTACAGCGCAACGGGCGCGCCCAGGCCACCGAGACCGACGATCAAGGCACGGCCATGTTTCAGGCGCAATTGGCCGTCGATGTCGACATGCTGCAACAGAATCTGTCGGCTATAGCGCAACAGCTCCTGATCGGTCAGCACGGCCGGCGTCCCAGGGTGATGCGCTCGTGGCCGCCGAGGTCGATGCGGCTGTGCACGTCTTCAAAGCCTGCACTCACCAGCAAGTCGCGCACAGCCGGAGCCTGGTCGTAGCCATGCTCCAACAGCAGCCGACCACCCGCATTCAGGTGAGAGGGGGCTTCTTTGATGATCAAGCGCAAGTCGTCCAGCCCGTCATGGCCAGCCACCAATGCACTGGCTGGCTCAAAGCGCACATCGCCCGCCACCAGGTGCGGATCGTTGGCGGCAATGTACGGCGGATTACTGATGATCAGGTCATAGGTATGACCTTGCAGCGCGCTGAACCAATGGCTGTTCAGCACCGTCGCGTTATTGAGGTGCAGCCTTTGACGATTGCGCTCGGCCAAGGCCACCGCTTCCAGCACACGGTCGACGGCGGTGACGTGCCAGGCCGGGCGCTCGCTGGCCAGGGCCAGGGCGATGGCGCCGCTGCCGGTGCCCAGGTCGAGGACCGTGGCGGGCGTGGCCGGTAACAATTCCAAGGCAGCTTCCACCAGCAATTCAGTGTCCGGACGCGGGATCAGCGTGTGGGGCGCGACCTCCAGGTCCAGCTTCCAGAAACCCTGCTGGCCGAGGATATACGCCACCGGCTCACCGCCACGACGACGTTGCAGGTAGCCGGCAAAAGTCAGCGCATCTTCACTGGTGACGATTTTCTCGGGCCAGGTGTGCAAGTAGCTGCGCGACTTGCCCAGGGCCGCCGCCAGCAACAATTCGGCATCCAGACGCGCGGTGGGCGAATCCGGAAGGTCAGCGGCGCGCAGCAGGCTGGCGATGATGGTCATTTATTCACCTATCGCCGCGAGTTGATCCGCCTGGTATTCGGCGAGCAACGGCTCGATCACGGCGTCTACGCCACCGGCAAGAATCTCGTCCAGGGAGTAAAGCGTGAGGTTGACCCGGTGGTCGGTGACCCGGCCCTGGGCAAAGTTGTAGGTGCGGATGCGCTCGGAGCGGTCGCCCGAGCCGACCAACAGTTTGCGCTCGCTGGCAATCGCGTTGGCGGCGGCGCTGGTCTGCTGGTCGTTGAGCTTGGCCGACAGCCAGGACATGGCCCGCGCACGGTTCTTGTGCTGGGAACGCTCTTCCTGGCACTCCACCACGATGCCCGACGGCAAGTGAGTGATGCGGATGGCGGAGTCGGTCTTGTTGACGTGCTGACCGCCAGCGCCCGACGAGCGGTAGGTGTCGACGCGCAAGTCGGCCGGGTTGATCTCGATGGCTTCCTGCTCGTCCGGCTCGGGCAGCACGGCCACGGTGCACGCCGAGGTATGGATACGACCCTGGGACTCGGTCGCCGGCACGCGTTGTACACGGTGCGCACCGGACTCGAACTTGAGCTTGCCGTAGACGTTATCGCCTTCAACCCGCGCGATGACTTCTTTATAGCCGCCGTGCTCGCCTTCGTTCTCGGACAGGATTTCTACGCGCCAACCGCGACGCTCGGCATACCGCGAATACATGCGGAACAGGTCGCCGGAGAAGATCGCCGCTTCGTCGCCGCCAGTGCCGGCACGGATTTCGAGGAACACGTTGCGCCCGTCGTTCGGGTCCTTCGGCAGCAGCATGCGTTGCAGGTCGCCTTCCAGCGCAGCCAGCTTTTCCTTGGCTTCGCGGACTTCTTCCACGGCCATTTCACGCATGTCCGGGTCGCTATCCTTGAGCAGCGCCTGGGCGCCTTCAAGGTCGGCCTGGGTTTTAAGCCACTGCCCATAGGTGGTCACAATCGGCTCAACTTCCGCGTATTCCTTGGAATACGTACGGAATTTGGCCTGATCAGAGATGACTTCGCCATCGCCGAGCAGGGCGGTCAGTTCTTCGAAACGGTCCTGGAGCACGTCCAGTTTATTGAGCAGTGACGCTTTCATTGCGGTTTTTTATCCGAAGAGCTATCTGACGCGCCCTCACCGAGGGCAAAGAGTTCCTGGGCCATGGCCAGCGCATCGAGGCGGCCTTCGGCGGTAAGCTTTTTCAATTGTACGCTGGGCGCGTGGAGCAACTTGTTGGTAAGACCACGCGCCAGTTGCATCAACACTTCTTCGGCACTGCTGCCGTTGGCCAGCAAGCGCTGGGCCTTGATCAACTCCTCGTCGCGCAGGCGTTCGCCCTGCTGACGATACGCCTTGAGCACATCCACCGCCGCCAATTCACGCAGGCGCACCATGAAATCTTCGGCACCGGTGCTGACCATCTCTTCGGCCGCCTGGGCAGCGCCCTGGCGGCTCTTGAGGTTTTCGGCGACCACTTCGTGCAGATCGTCGACGCTATAGAGGTAAACGTCGTCCAACTCGCCGACTTCGGGTTCGATATCCCGGGGAACGGCGATATCCACCATAAAGATCGGCTTGTGTTTGCGCAGCTTCAATGCGCTCTCGACCGCGCCCTTGCCCAGGATCGGCAACTGGCTGGCGGTGGAGCTGATGACGATATCGCTGCGCACCAGTTCGGCCGGGATATCCGCCAGCAACACGGCATGCGCACCGAACTGCTCGGCGAGGATGCTCGCCCGCTCCAGGGTACGGTTGGCGACAACAATGCGCTTCACGCCCAGGTCATGCAGGTGGCGGGCGACCAGCGTGATGGTCTCGCCGGCGCCGATCAACAAGGCTTGGCTGCGTTGCAAGTCACTGAAAATCTGCTTGGCCAGGCTGACGGCAGCAAACGCCACGGACACCGGGTTTTCGCCGATGGCCGTATCGGTGCGCACTTGCTTGGCGGAATTGAACGTCGCCTGGAACAGCCGGCCCAGCAGCGGGCCGACGGTGCCGGCCTCACGCGCCACGGCGTAGGCGGATTTCATCTGACCGAGGATTTGCGGTTCGCCCAACACCAGCGAATCGAGACCGGACGCCACACGCATCATGTGACGAACTGCCGCATCCTCTTCGTGCACGTAAGCGCTCGCGCGCAGGTCGTCGAGGTCCAAATGGTGGTAATCGGCAAGCCAGCGCAGTACGACATCCGCTGAAAGATGTTCCTGCTCTATATAAAGCTCGCTGCGATTGCAGGTCGAAAGGATCGCAGCTTCGCGACTGTCGGTGAGCCGGCAGAGCTGCTGCAGGGCCTCAACCAACTGCTCTGGCGTGAACGCCACGCGCTCGCGCACGTCTACGGAGGCAGTCTTGTGGTTAATACCGAGTGCGAGGAAGGCCATTCAATATCGCTGATGATGTCGGGGAGCCGACAATTGTCCTACTTCGAAAGATTCAGAACAACCACCGTAAGCTATTGTCCTAATGCCTTGTGTCTATAAAGGCCCCCATTGAGACTCGGTTATGTTTGGCCGAAGGCTTGTGTCATGATGATCCGACCGCAGGTTAGTCGTCCTCTTCCTATATGAATAGATCTTCCGCGTTGCTCCTTGCTTTTGTCTTCCTCAGCGGCTGCCAGGCCATGGCACCCGTGTCGCCGGACGGTACGCCGCCGGTGGAAGACAGCACCCCCGCCCCTGAAAAGCCCAAGGTTTACTCCTCGTTCAGTGAAGAAACGGTGTACAGCCTGCTGACCGCGGAACTCGCCGGCCAGCGCAATCGTTTCGACATTGCGTTGGACAACTACGTGACCCAGGCCATCAACACCCAGGATCCGGGGATATCCGAGCGCGCGTTCCGCATCGCCGAGTACCTGGGCGCCGACCAGGCTGCGCTGGACTCTTCGCTGATCTGGGCGAAGAACGCACCGGACGACCTGGAAGCCCAGCGGGCGGCAGCCGTACAGTTGGCACGCGCCGGGCGCTATGACGACTCCATGGTCTATATGGAAAAGGTCCTGCAGGGCAAGGGTGACACCCATTTCGACTTTCTCGCGTTGTCGGCGGCCGACACTGACCAGGACACGCGCAATGGTTTAATGAAGAGCTTCGACCGCCTGCTGCAAAAACACCCGAAGAACAGCCAACTGATTTTCGGCAAGGCCTTGCTGCTGCAACAGGATGACGAAGCCGATGCAGCGCTGAAGCTGCTCGAGCAGAATCCGCCCGAAGAAGGCGAAATCGCCCCGATCCTGCTGCGCGCGCGCCTGCTGCAGAACCTCAATCGCGGCAAGGAAGCGATTCCGCTGCTGGAAAAAAGCATCAAGAAGTATCCGGAAGACAAGCGCCTGCGCCTGACCTACGCGCGCATGCTGGTCGAGCAAGATCGCATGGAGGACGCCAAAGTGCAGTTCGCCAGCCTGGTCCAGCAATACCCGGACGATGACGAATTGCGCTACTCCCTGGCACTGGTGTGCCTGGAAGCCAAGGCCTGGGATGAGGCCAAGGGTTACCTGGAAGAGCTGATCCAGCGCGAAAGCCATGTGGATTCGGCGCACCTGAACCTTGGCCGTATCGCCGAGGAGCGCAACGACCCGCAGGCCGCCCTGCTCGAATACGCCCAGGTCGGCCCAGGCAATGACTACCTGCCGGCCCAGTTGCGCCAGGCCGATATCCTGATGAGCAACGGTCGCACCGACGAGGCGGAAAAACGCCTGGCCGCTGCGCGCGACGCCGAGCCGGACTATGCAATCCAGCTGTACCTGATCCAGGCTGAGACCTTGTCGGCCAACAATCAGGGTGAACGTGCCTGGAAACTGCTGCAACAAGCCTTGTTGCAATTCCCCGACGATTTGAACCTGCTGTATACCCGCGCCATGCAGGCGGAAAAACGCAATGACCTGGCGCAAATGGAAAAAGACCTGCGCCTGATCATCAAGCGCGACCCCGATAACGCCATGGCCCTCAACGCCTTGGGTTACACCTTGTCCGACCGCACCACGCGTTATGACGAAGCCAAGGTGTTGATCGAACAAGCCCACAAGCTCAACCCGGAAGACCCGGCCGTACTCGACAGCCTGGGCTGGGTGAATTACCGCCTGGGCAACCTGGACGAAGCGGAACGCTTGCTGCGCCAGGCGCTGGAGCGCTTCCCCGACCAGGAAGTCGCCGCTCACCTGGGCGAAGTGCTGTGGGCCAATGGCAAACAGCGCGAAGCACGCCAGATCTGGGAAAAATTCCTTAAGGAACAACCCGAAAGCCCCATCCTGCGCGGCACCATCAAGCGCCTGACCGGATCCGAGACCCTTTAAGCTTATGTTCTTGCGCCACGTTGTTATTTTCAGCTTCATCGCCCTGCTCGCCGGTTGCGCGGGCATAGGTAGCCGCGAATCCGTTGAAGGCCAGGGCAACCCGGCGCAATGGAAGCAGCATAAAGATCAGCTCAGCAGCATCGACGGCTGGCAAATCGAAGGCAAAGTCGGGGTTCGCGCGCCGAAAGATTCCGGCAGCGGCACCTTGTTCTGGCTGCAACGCCAGGATTACTACGATATCCGCCTGTCCGGCCCGCTGGGCCGTGGCGCGGCACGCCTGACCGGTCGCCCGGGGCAAGTCAGCCTCGAAGTGGCCAATCAGGGGCGTTATGCAGCGACCTCGCCGGAAGCGCTGCTGGAAGAGCAGATTGGCTGGAAGCTGCCGGTGTCTCATCTGGTCTGGTGGGTACGCGGCCTTCCCGCCCCCGACAGCAAGAGTCGTCTGAGCCTCAATGGCGACAGCCGCCTGGCCACGTTGGAACAGGATGGCTGGCAGGTCGAGTATTTGAGTTACGTAGAGCAAAGCGGTTATTCGCTGCCTGAGCGCATCAAGCTGCACGGCCCCGACCTTGACGTCACGCTGGTGATCAAGGACTGGCAACCGCGCAAACTGGGGCAATAACGTGACTGTACAAACACTGACCCTGCCCTCCCCGGCCAAACTCAATCTGATGCTGCACATCCTCGGTCGCCGTGAAGATGGCTACCACGAACTGCAGACGCTGTTTCAATTTCTCGACTACGGCGATGAACTGACCTTCGCCGTGCGCGACGATGGCGTGATCAAGCTGCATACCGAATTCGAAGGCGTGCCTCACGACAGCAACCTGATCGTGAAGGCGGCAAAAAAACTTCAGGAACAATCCGGATGCCGGCTAGGCATCGATATCTGGATCGATAAAATCTTGCCCATGGGCGGTGGTATCGGCGGCGGCAGCTCAAATGCCGCGACCACATTGCTGGGCCTGAATCGCTTGTGGCAACTGGGTTGGGACGATGATCGCCTGGCCGCGCTGGGCCTGACACTGGGCGCCGACGTGCCGGTTTTCGTGCGTGGGCATGCGGCTTTCGCCGAGGGCGTGGGGGAGAAACTCAGCCCGGAATACCCCGAAGAGCCTTGGTATGTCGTGCTTGTGCCGCAAGTATCTGTAAGTACAGCAGAAATTTTTTCAGATCCGTTGTTGACACGTAACTCTTCTCCCATTAAAGTGCGCCCCGTTCCCAAGGGAAACAGTCGAAATGACTGCTTACCGGTTGTAGCAAGGCGTTATCCAGAGGTACGTAACGCTTTGAATTTGTTAGGTAAATTTACCGAAGCAAAATTAACCGGAACTGGAAGTTGTGTGTTTGGGGGCTTCCCAAGCAAAGCTGAAGCTGATAAAGTCTCGGCCCTTCTTACAGAGACCCTTACAGGGTTTGTAGCAAAGGGAAGCAACGTTTCGATGTTGCATCGCAAGCTGCAAAGTCTGCTCTAAAGGAACCGAGTGTTAGGCACTCGTTGCAACAGATACAGGGGCGTCGCCAAGCGGTAAGGCAGCAGGTTTTGATCCTGCCATGCGTTGGTTCGAATCCAGCCGCCCCTGCCATTTTCTATACTCATCCAGGTTACCCTCAGCCTCTAGGTACTGCGCGTGTCCAAGATGATGGTCTTTACGGGGAATGCTAACCCCGATCTGGCTCGGCGTGTCGTACGTCAGCTGCATATCCCTCTCGGTGACATCTCTGTCGGTAAATTTTCCGACGGTGAAATTACAGCCGAGATCAATGAAAACGTTCGCGGTAAAGACGTCTTCATTATTCAGCCGACTTGCGCTCCGACCAACGATAACCTGATGGAACTCGTCGTGATGGCTGATGCCTTCCGCCGCTCCTCAGCGACTCGAATCACAGCTGTAATCCCTTACTTTGGTTATGCCCGTCAGGATCGCCGTCCGCGTTCCGCACGTGTGGCTATCAGCGCGAAAGTCGTCGCTGACATGCTGACCGTGGTAGGTATCGACCGTGTTCTCACGGTTGACCTGCACGCTGACCAAATCCAGGGGTTCTTCGATATTCCGGTAGATAACATCTACGGCTCCCCAGTTCTGGTGGATGACATCGAAGACCAGCGCTTTGAAAACCTGATGATCGTGTCCCCGGACATTGGTGGCGTCGTGCGTGCACGGGCTGTTGCCAAATCCCTGGGCGTGGACCTCGGGATCATCGACAAACGCCGTGAGAAAGCCAATCACTCTGAAGTGATGCATATCATCGGTGATGTCGAAGGGCGTACCTGTATTCTGGTTGATGACATGGTCGACACCGCCGGCACCCTGTGCCACGCGGCGAAAGCCTTGAAAGAGCACGGTGCGGCTAAAGTCTTCGCCTACTGCACACACCCTGTGCTGTCGGGCCGAGCGATCGAGAACATCGAGAATTCCGTGTTGGACGAACTGGTGGTGACAAACACCATCCCGTTGTCCGCCGCCGCTCAAGCCTGTGCGCGTATCCGTCAACTGGATATCGCACCGGTCGTTGCCGAGGCGGTCCGCCGCATCAGCAATGAAGAATCGATCAGCGCGATGTTCCGCTAAGGGTCAAACCTTCGGCACATCTCACTGACGAAAAGCGCCCCGCCCCGACATTCTGTTGGGGCGGGGCTTTTTTGCCCATGTCGAGTACGGCGCTGGTCGCAAACGCCCCTCGATGATGGCTATTTTGGAGATACAAAATGACTGACTTTACTCTGAACGCTCAAGCGCGTACTGACCTGGGGAAAGGTGCGAGCCGCCGCCTGCGTCACGCCGCCAACATCCCAGCCGTTGTATACGGTGGTAACAAAGCTGCTGAATCCGTGACCATCCTGGCCAAGGAAATCGCCAAGCTGTTCGAAAACGAAGCTGCCTACAGCCACGTTATCGAGCTGAACGTCGACGGCACCAAGCAGAACGTCATCGTTAAAGCGATGCAGCGTCACCCGTCCAAGCAGTTCATCATGCACGCTGACTTCGTTCGCGTTGTAGCCGGCCAGAAACTGACCGCTATCGTGCCTGTGCACTTCATCGGTGAAGAAGCACCGATCAAGAAAGGCGGCGAGATTTCTCACGTTGTGAACGAAATCGAAGTGACCTGCCTGCCGAAAGACCTGCCTGAGTTCATCGAAGTCGACCTGTCGGCTGCTGAAGTTGGCGCGATCATCCACCTGTCCGACCTCAAAGCCCCTAAAGGCGTTGAGTTTGTTGCACTGGCTCACGGTGATGACAAAGCGGTTGCCAACGTTCACGCTCCACGTGTTGCTCCAGAAGCTGAAGAAGGCGCTGCAGAGTAATTCACTCTGTATTGCCGGAGCTTGAGGAAACATCGCGGACCGGAACGTAGCGAGAAAGCGGGCGATAACGCGGCGTTTACTCTTGAGTAAATAGCTTCTGTCGTCCACTTTCGCCGCACACCGGTTGCGGCGATGTTATCCACAACTCCAAAGGAAGGGCCCCTGTCGTGACTGCCATTAAACTGATCGTTGGCCTGGGAAATCCAGGCGCCGAATACGAACAGACCCGGCATAACGCGGGGGCCCTTTTTGTTGAGCGCATCGCCCACGCCCAAGGTGTGAACCTGGTGGCCGATCGCAAGTATTTTGGCCTGACCGGGCGCTTCTCGCATCAGGGTCAGGATGTTCGTCTGCTGATTCCCACCACCTACATGAACCGCAGCGGCCAGGCTGTCGCGGCGCTTGCGGGGTTCTTCCGGATCAAACCCGAGGAAATCCTGGTGGCCCATGACGAACTGGACCTGCCACCCGGTGTTGCCAAGCTCAAGCTCGGCGGCGGGCATGGTGGGCACAATGGCCTGCGCGACATCATTGCGCAGTTGGGCAATCAGAATAATTTCTACCGTCTGCGGCTCGGCATTGGCCACCCAGGCGTTGCCAGTATGGTTTCAAATTTCGTCCTGGGTCGTGCGCCACGCGCCGAACAGGAAAAACTCGATGCCAGCATCGACTTTGCCCTCGGCGTGCTGCCGGATATCTTCGCCGGTGAATGGAACCGCGCGATGAAAAACCTGCACAGCCAGAAGGCCTGACTCTTACCGAGGGGAAACACCATGGGATTCAATTGCGGCATCGTCGGCCTGCCCAACGTCGGCAAATCCACCCTGTTCAACGCCTTGACCAAGTCCGGTATTGCAGCGGAGAACTTCCCCTTCTGCACCATCGAGCCCAACAGCGGTATCGTGCCGATGCCGGATCCACGCCTGGACGCCCTGGCGGCCATCGTCAATCCAAAACGCATCTTGCCGACCACCATGGAATTCGTCGACATCGCGGGCCTGGTCGCCGGCGCGTCGAAAGGTGAAGGCCTGGGCAACAAGTTCCTGGCCAACATCCGTGAAACCGATGCCATCGCCCATGTGGTCCGCTGCTTTGAAGACGAGAACGTGATTCACGTCTCCAACAGTGTCGACCCGAAACGCGACATCGAGATCATCGACCTGGAACTGATCTTCGCCGACCTCGACAGCTGCGAGAAACAACTGCAGAAAGTCGCGCGCAACGCCAAAGGTGGTGACAAGGACGCCGTGGTCCAGAAAGGCCTGCTGGAGCAGTTGATTGCTCACTTCACCGAAGGCAAGCCCGCACGCAGCCTGATGAAGAACATGGGCGTTGACGAAAAGGCCGTGATCAAAGGCTTCCACCTGCTGACCACCAAGCCTGTGATGTACATCGCCAACGTCGCTGAAGACGGCTTCGAAAACAACCCGCTGCTGGACGTGGTCAAGGCCATCGCCGAAGAAGAAGGCGCGATCGTGGTGCCGGTGTGCAACAAGATCGAAGCGGAAATCGCCGAACTGGATGACGGCGAAGAAAAAGACATGTTCCTTGAGGCCCTGGGCCTGGAAGAGCCTGGCCTGAACCGCGTAATCCGCGCCGGCTACGAAATGCTCAACCTGCAGACCTACTTCACCGCCGGCGTTGAAGAAGTCCGCGCCTGGACCGTCAAGGTCGGTGCTACCGCGCCACAGGCCGCTGGCGTGATCCACACCGACTTCGAAAAAGGCTTTATTCGCGCCGAAGTGATCGCCTACAACGACTTCATCCAGTTCAAGGGTGAAGCGGGCGCCAAGGAAGCCGGTAAGTGGCGCCTGGAAGGCAAGGAATACATCGTGAAAGACGGCGATGTGATGCATTTCCGCTTCAACGTGTAAGTATTTCACGCGGTTTCTACCAACAAAAAAAGCCGATGCACTGCATCGGCTTTTTTGTGGGTGTCATTAAGTCAAAAAACGCTTACATCAAAATCGCAGATCGATATTGATTACTCCTACATCCAAAACCCAAATAACAACACATAACATAACGACAACGTAATCCAGGAAAACAATTTAACTTTTCCTACACATCACCGGAAGAAAACCACTTTAATTTCAGCTGAGATTTTTTATAACTTAATCGCTATTTACCAGCCCTTGCCTACACTTTACTTATTAGTGTAATAATAACAATGAGTACTCATTCGATGTCGGCCATCTGCCACAGGGAAACTGAAATGGATACTTCATTCATCGAAGGCCAAGACACTGAAAATACACTTGCCAGAACTGCGCCGCTCAATATTGACATTTTATTACTGGGAGAAACCGGCACGGGCAAGGATACTTTGGCCCAAAGGGTTCATCGTCTGTCGGGACGACGGGGTAATTTTGTTGCTGTCAACTGCGCCGCCATCCCGGAGAGCCTTGCAGAAAGCCAGTTGTTCGGCGTCAACAGCGGCGCTTTTACCGGCGCCATGCAATCGCGGGCCGGTTTTGTCGAAGCCGCCCACTTGGGTACTCTCTATCTCGACGAGATCGACAGTATGCCACTGGTCCTGCAAGCCAAACTGCTTCGGGTGCTTGAGTCTCGCGGAGTGGAGCGCTTGGGCTCGACCCGTTTCATCCCGGTAGACATGCGAGTCATCGCATCAGCACAGCATGCGTTGCATAAAATGGTAGAGCAAGGGGCCTTCAGACGTGATCTGTACTTTAGATTGAATGTCGTTAACATCCAGCTTCCCGCGTTGCGTGATCGACGCGAGCGCATCGTCCCATTATTCCTTGAAATGATCCGCCAGGAAGCCGATCACTTCAATTGTCCTGCCCCCTGCCCGCCTGAGGGTTTGTTACAACAGCTTTTGTGCCATACATGGCCCGGTAACGTGCGTGAACTGCGTTCGACCGCCAAGCGTTTCGTATTGGGCCTGGCTCCGCTATCAAACGCTGCGGATGACCAACAGATGAGTGGAATCAGCCTGAAGACACGCTTGCAACACATCGAAAAAGCGTTGATCGAAGAGTCTCTGTATCGCCATGACCATTGCGTTGACAGTGCTGCGCTGGCACTACGGGTCGCCAAGCGGACACTGTATTACCGAATGAAACAACTGAATATATCTATTCCTTGAACCTAGCGTTTCTACAACCTGCCACCTACAACCTTATGAGTAGGCAAAACACCTCAACACTCATAAACAGGTAGCCATCAGAACATCATTACAAACCGCACAACTCGAAATTTAACATTTAGAAACGAACAACCCGGACACATGCGGAACGCTTTTCCACCACCCACCACATAAACATAGCCAAGTTTAGTTGCAGAAAATTTCCAACTTCACCCATGGCATACACATCTACGTTCGAACGAAAAAAAACTGGAGTTTCATTATGATAGGTGGAATTGGCGGTATCGGTAACAACATCACCTCAAACGTTTCGGCAGAATCTCAAACCGGCGGGAGTGGCGGAGGTAAGAGCAACGAAGAACTGCTCGGCAAGGCAGAAGCCATTGCCCGGGAGGGCTTTGAACTGAGCTTGAAAGCAAAGCAAATCACCAACAAATACGCCGCAGCTAAAGAAGTCCGATAACACAAGTGCCTCTCCGGCCCATTTATCGGGGAGGCGCTCCAGTCGCTGAATAGCAACTCTCGACGTCGGCATCCACTCGAGCGCTGTTTCCCTGCCAAGCATCGAAGGCCCTATATGCAGATAAAAGAATATGACTTTTCAGCACAACACCGTGTGCTCCAAAGCAACACAGCAACGCAGGATGAATCGACATCCAACACGGATGCAGGCTTTTTCTCTTCAATGTTAGAGCAGCCAAAGCCAAACGGCGTCAGCTCGGCCCCTCATTCACCCATGATGCTGACAGAGGCCGCTCAGCAACTGAAGTCCAAGGAAAGTCGCTTGGTACGAGCACTCAAATCTACAAACAAGGGTGCCGATCCCGACGACTTCAGACAATACCCACGCGAATTATCCAACGTGGTCCTGACCTCTCAATTGCTCGTCAAAAGCCTCGCCAAGGCAACTCAATCCATCGACAAAATCAGTAATCTGCAGTAGTGGCCATGAATACCTTCCTGCCTATCGCACTCCTTCTGACCGCGACCCTTATGTTGAGCGGTTGCAGCGAGCGGGTCGAACTCCATCGCCAGCTTTCCGAGCAAGAGGCCAATGAGGTCATCGCGGAGTTGGCGGACAAACATATTCGTGCGCAGAAAGTCCCGGCGAAAGATGGTGTGGTGGTGGCGGTCAATGCAACCGATATCGGGCGTGCCGTACGTACACTGGAAGCCGCGGGTCTGCCAAAAGTCGCTCGGACCACCCTGGGCGACACGTTTCGCAAGGAAGGTGTGATCTCCACTCCCCTGGAAGAACGGGCACGCTACATCTATGCCTTGTCGCAGGAGCTTGAGGCCACCTTGTCCAATATTGACGGAGTGATCGTCGCCCGCGTGCACGTCGTGCTGCCGGAACGCATCGCACCCGGGGAGCCTGTCCAACCGGCCTCTGCGTCAGTATTTATCAAACATGATCCACGCCTTGACCCCGACAATATCCGCGCACGGGTGCGCCGAATGGTGGCGAGCAGCATCCCGGGCATGACTGCCGCAGTGGACAACCCACAAAAGCTGACCGTGATATTCGTGCCGGCCACGACCTACCAGGAGCAGCAACGCCTGGTGTACTTCGGCCCGTTTCTGGTGTCCGCCGAGGACCTTGGATTCTGGCGAACCAGCGTGACCGTTTTTCTGCTCGGCCTGGTCGCAGCCTTGGCTGGGGGAGTGGCATTGCACACTCGGCGCCAACGGCTTAGAGAAGGCACGCCTCTAGCGACCCCATCGATAGGTCCAGCCCATGACGCCTGAGTCTGATCAACCAACGGGTGAACATCTGGCCTGGAGTCAATGGTGGGCGTCTCCCTGGAGTTACGCCCACGATGACTGGAGAGGCGACGAATATCCCGCAATGGATACGCTTTATCGCAGCGGGTGGTTGGCACCTCATAACCTCTTGGGCGTTGCTGCCTGTTTGCCACCTATGCCTAACCTCACCGTTCTTCGCCTGGCCTTGGCCACGAAGGAGCAACTCGGTTTGGCGCTGATCCTGATACACAATACTTTTCACCCGCAAGCCGCCTCGACGTTGAGCGAAAGTCATCATCTTTGGTGTTTGCGTTTATCCAAGACACTTCCCCCCGCGATGCTGGCATCCGATACCGACCCGTTACAACTGCTCCATAGCTGGGTGGACGCAGCTACGTGGCAACGACTCCGCTTGCGCTTCCCCCGCGAACGCGTGCGGGAAGTAGAGAGCAAGGGTTCGATCCCGAGTGTAAACAGTCAATTGAATACGCTCTGGCAAGCCGTTGTCTGGCGAATCACGACAATGGCCAACGATAACGTACCGCCTGACTCGAGTGGGTAAGGAATTCAAAGATGCTATGTCGACGCACTATTGAGCTGCACAAAGGTCCTGCGGCTTTGTCACTCCGGCTAATCCCGCGCGAAGAACTCGCCGACTGGGAGCAGGCCAACCAGCTCTTGATCCGCGCCAATACTCAGGTCGAGGAGTTGATACAGAAGGCAGAAAAAGAGTGCGAAGCGCTGTTGGAAAAAGCCTCACTAGAGATATGGCAGCGGGCAGACACCCTACTCAAACGGTGGGATCACGACCGTCAAGCGATGTGCGAAAGCCTGGAGCACTATGCAACCTCAATCACCCACCAGGCAATTCGCTGCCTGCTGGACGAGACAGTGCCTCACCATAGACTGGCGGCTCTTTGCAAACAATTGCTCGCCAGCCAAGTCCAGGTAGCCGACGCCACACTGCTGTGCCACCCCCATGATCTTGAAGAGATGAAGCAGTGCCTGGTCAATCATCACGTCTCAATCTGGAAGCTCCACGCCGATGAGGCGGTTCCCCATCAGACACTCGTATTGAAAACTGACGAAGGTGACTTTCGCATCAACTGGAACGCAATGCTCGAGAGTTTCTTCACTAACAACAAAGAGTATTGGCTAAACGTTTAGCCGCCCACCCTTTACACGAACGCTTCATAACAAGACCCCATTCATCAACGCCAATTCACGATGCATGAAGGAGAAACCATGGACTTCTTTAACGGTCTTTCTGGCCAATTATTGAGAAACAGCGACGCGGCACACAAACGTTATCAACAACACTCTGCAGACGTTGCCGAAAATGGATCGGATGCAGAGTTCTTCGAGTTGGCGATGAGTAAGGCAACCACTCAAATGGCCTATCTCGAGCATAACCGTGTCAATCACATGCTGCTCAAAAGTGTCTTCGAGAGCTTCCAGTAATGATGAAAGCGCTAGTCAAAGACTGGTTGAGCAGCCACAAAGAGCAGATCACCTTGTTCGAAGGCGACGACGAAATCATGTTGAAGCGCCAGGGGGGAGCCGTGCTGCTGGAGGCCCAACTGACGGCGACGCCATGCACTAACGCCGCCTTGTCCGGCTGGATGCGCCTGAGTGCTGTCAGCCTGAATCATTTCCAAGGTGCATTGGCGCTGAAACCTGATACGGGCGCGCTCTGGTTGATTCAAAGCCTCCAGGGAACGTGTGACCACACGAACCTGCTCAATTGCCTCCAAGCGCTGCTCAACCAGCGTGACACATGGCGTTCCACTGCAGTGCGCCTTACACGGCACGTCAAACAGCTCACACCCACCTCACTACGCTCGATGTCTTACTAATCAGAGAACGCCCTATGCACACCAAGCCCTACAAGCACACTTGCTTGCGCTTTGATTCGCCCGACACATTGTCAAAACGAGCTGGGTGGCGCTGCCTGTTAGCGCTGCCTTGGCTGCTGATACCTGTACCAAGCGCTCTTGCGGCCATTCCTTCTGAATGGAAAAACACTGCATACGCCTACGAGGCCGAGCACAAACCGCTGCGGGAAGTGCTTGAAGACTTCGCCCAGACCTTCGGTACGCGCCTGCAAATCGAAGGACTGCTGGAGGGCAACGTCAATGGCAAGATACGCGCCAATACTCCGCAGTCGATGCTCGACAGGCTGGGAGTAGAACACCGCTTCCAGTGGTACTTGTACAACAATACGCTTTATATCAGCACTCTGGACCTGCAAGAATCGGCGCGGCTGGAAGTTTCCTCAGAGACCATTGCCGACCTCAAGCAGGCGCTCACCGACATAGGCCTGCTCGACAGCCGGTTTGGCTGGGGAGAGTTGTCGGAAGATGGTGTCGTACTTGTCTCTGGCCCTCAACGCTACATCGAACAGATCAAACAGTTCAGCAGTCAGCGCCGCTCACCGGATGAAAAACAAAGCATATTGAGTTACCCGCTGAAGTTCGCCAACGCCGCAGACAACCACGTAGATTACCGCGGCGAGAAGCTCACAATACCGGGGGTTGCCAGCGTTCTGCGCGGGTTGCTGGAGCCACGGTCGTCCTCGACACTCTCGGGGCTGAGCCAGCGCCCGGCATCACAGCCCTCCCCGCTCGCGCCAACTATTCCCAGGCTGAACAACCCTTTGTTAGGACAGATAATCGGTGCGAACGCTACGGGCGGTGGGCAGGACGCCGGTCCAGTACTCACACCGCGCGCATCCGTCCCTACCAGCAGAATTCGCGTCGAAGCCGACGTGCGCAATAACGCGGTGCTGATCTACGACTTGCCAGAGCGCCAAGCCATGTACCGCGAGCTCATCACCCAACTTGATGTCGCGCGCAAATTGGTGGAAATCGACGCGATCATTCTTGATATCGAGCGCACACAGTTGCGTGAGTTCGGGGTGAACTGGGGTTTTCAGAACAGCCGATTTCGCGGTGGAGGCACCAACCTGGCACCTGGCACGTCCTCACAACTGTCCATTGAGAACCGCGAGCGGTTCTACGCAGATATCCGTGCACTTGAAGCCAAAGGACTGGCAACCATGGTCTCCAACCCATCCGTACTGACCTTGGAAAACCAGCCTGCCGTCATCGACTTCAACCGTACGCAATACCTGACACCCGGGCGCCAGGTCGCAACGATCCTGCCAATCACCGTGGGTACCAGCTTCCAGGTTGTTCCCCGGGTCATCACCAGCCGGGGCGGTCACCAGATCCATCTGGCGATAGATATTGAGGATGGAAATTTCGAAGACTCCAACGCAAATTCCAATAATTTCGACGTACGCCGAGGAAAGGTCAGTACCCAGGCCGTGATGGCCGAAAAGCGTTCGTTGGTCGTCGGCGGCTTCCATGTCACCGAAAGTACTGACAAGCAAAACAAGGTGCCCTTGCTCGGCGATATTCCGTTGTTGGGCAAGGCTCTTTTTTCCTCGACCGAACGGCAGAACAATCGGCGTGAACGACTGTTCATTCTTACCCCGCGCGTGATCGGCGACCAGGCCGACCCGTCACGCTACCTGCCCCAGGCCGATCAGGTCGAATTGCAAGCTGCGCTCACTCCGCTGGCCCGACGCTATGCGCCGCACCAGCCAGTGATCAAGCGCAGCGACATCATCAGCACACTGGCGCACCTGGTGAGCGGAGAGGTTCCCAAGGCTTTCAAGGTGGCGCCGATGCCTGTGGGTTTGAGCACCTTGTGCAGCACACGCGACCTGCTGGCGCTGAACAACGAACGCAGCCAATGGTACGCCGGCCCCGAATACAACGTGGCGGTCGTGGTGCTGCGCAACCAGTTCAAGCGCAATGTACGTATCGACGAAAAAGAGTGCAGTAATTCGCAAACACTGGCCGTCAGCGTGTGGCCACGCGCCTGGCTCAAGCCGGGTGAAGAAGCCGAGGTGTTTATCGCCATGCGCCCAGTGGTGAAAGACGAACACCTCAGCGTGCCACGCCCCTCCTTGATCAACTCTGCTCAGAAGGACAAGCCATGAAACGGCACTTAGTGTTTTCCACCTTACTCGGCGCAACGCTGCTCGTCGCAGGCTGCACCCCTACTTGCAAAGGCGACTCCTGCTCGCGCCCGCAGTCGTCCAAGGACAAGATGGTGATCTGGTGGCCGTCGCAGATGCGTGCCGAACCGGGCCCCGCCGGGGAACGGGCGGACTACCAGACGGTGTCGCTGGAACGATGAGCCCGATGGGAATGCCGGACGATCAACGCGAGGTATTTCTGCGCAACCTGGTGAGTGGCACTGCCGCTCACCTGACGCTCGCCGTGGGGGTCAAGGCATGTGCACAGCACGCGGGCAAGCTTCCGGGACTGGCATTACACGTGGCTCGGGAGGCGGTACAAGCCGGGCAGGTGCGGCGGGCGCTGGAGCGACGCTATGAGCAACCATTGGCATTCGGTGGTTGTTTTATTTACCTCGACCCTCAGGATGCCCTGGTCATCTGGCACGCGCTACCGGCAACGAACGGCGCTGTCGACACGATCCTCAGCCGGATGCTGTCACTGGTCAACCTCGAAGCCCTGGACTCACGCCGCAGCCGATGATCAACGCCGCTCAAGCTCTGGCAACTCCAGCGTCTCACGTTTGGCTACGTCATCCAGCTCACGCAAGGTGCGGTAGATAAGCGCCACGGCCTGCAAGGTCTCGCGAGGAATGCTTGCGCCCAGTTTCGCGGTATAGAGCGTTCGGGCCAGCCACACGCATTGAATCACCGGCACCTCGGAGGATTTTGCTCGCGCGATCAATTGACGAGCCTGCGCGTCCGTACCCTTGCTGACCAACATCGGGATCGGCGTCTTGCCGGGACGGTAATACAACGCGACAGCAAAGTGGGTGGGGTTGACCACCAGCATATCGGCCTCTTCCAACTTGGGCAGCTTGACCTTCGGCTCTTCCTGGGCCAGCTGTTGTGCCAATGCGCGGCGCTGACCCTTGACGTGCGGGTCACCTTCCATGTCCTTGTACTCTTTGACCACCTCCACCTGGGTCATACGCATGCGCTTGGCGAAGAAGTGCTTGACCATTGCCAGGTCGATCAATGCCAGCACCAGCAGCATGCCTAGGCAGAGATGCAGCAGGTGACGGAACAGCGCGATCAACGCAACGATGTAACTTTGCAGATCGCTGTTGGCCAGATTGATCAGCGTGTCCAATGAGGGCCAGACCGCCACGTACACAATCAAGCCGATAAGGAACGCCTTCACAATGCTCATGAACAGGTTCATCAGTTGCTGGGCAGAGAACATCTGCTTGAGTTGGCTGACCGGGTTAAGACGATTGAAGTCCAGCTTCAGCGCCTCCGGGGCGAAGAGCATCCCAAACTGCATCCAACTGCTGATCAGCTTCGAGAGAATCGCCACCCCAGCCATCAACAAGGCGAATGAAAAAAACACCACCATTGCCTCGAACAGCACTTCTTCCAGTGCCCGTACAAAAGGCTGTGTGAGGCGAGACATCGGCAATAACAACAATTGCTGGAAGCGTTGCAGGCTGGTCTCGGCAGTAAACAAGGCGATTTCGCTGATGGCCGTCAGTACCAGCAATTTGGCGATATCCTGACTCTGGGCGACCTGACCCTTCTTGCGTTGGTCACGCAGTTTTTTTGCGGACGCCGGATGCTTTTTTTCGCCTGAATCACTCATGGCATCCCGACCTTGAACAGGATTCCCAACGAGCTTTTGAGGTCGCCAAGCTGGCTCATGCGTCCGACGATCAAGTCTTGCAGCAGCGCAAAATACAACAGCAGGATACCAATGCCGGCCAGGCTCTTGACCGGCGGAGCCAGTGAACTCACCTGCAATTGCTGGCTGTAGACGCCAAGCAATGCAATGCCGAATTCCAGCAACAGGAGCACAGCGATAAAGGGCGCGGCGTAGAGCATCATGTGCGTGAAGGTATCGCCAAGCAGCCCGACGAACACGCCCATGCCATTGGCCGTCGGAAGCGGAAACCACACGGTGGGAGGCCAGATCAGATAGCTGTCCCAGATCACCTGAGTCAACGCGCCAAGCCCCAGGGTGACCATCAGCAGAAAGATCGCCAATTGCTTGAACAAATGACCGATCGGCGTCGCATCCGGTCCCAGCGAAGGGTTGAGTTGCCCGCCTGCCAATGCACCGCGCTGGTTGTCCAGCAATGCCCCCACCGATTCAAACAGCCAGAATGGCATGGAGAGCAATACGCCCAGCAGCAATCCAAGGGCCACTTCCTTCAGCACCAGGGCGCCGAGCATCAGTGCGGAGATATCGCTACCTTCCAACATCGCATGAATACCCGGCGCGGGCATCAGCGCCATCACCATTACAAGAACGTGCCTGAGCATGCCGCGTATATGCTGAAAACAAAACGCCGCTACCAGAATGCAACACGGGTAGATACGCGCCATCCCGATCAGCAAACTTGGAAGAAAATCGAGGTATAGCAGCACAGACGAAACCTCAGTTCAGGGCCGAGCGACCGATCATGTCGAAGGTCAGATTGATCAGTTGGATCAACTCAACGCCAATCCAGCGGCCGGTCATAATCAATGTGATGCCCACCGCCACCAGCTTGATACCGAACGGCAGCGTTTGATCCTGTACCTGCATCAACGCCTGCACCAGAGACGTCAATACGCCCACTACCACCGCCACGATCAACGGGGGTGCTGATAGCACTACCACCAGCAGCATGCCTTGCTTGAACAACACGATCGGTTCCATACGCCACTCAGAGATAGGAAAGGAACAGGCTGTCGAGCAGCCGAGACCAACCGGATACCAGCACAAACAGAAGCAGTTTGAGTGGCAACGAAATGGTCATCGGCGAGACCATTTGCATGCCCAGCGCCAGCAGCAGGTTGGAGACAATCAGGTCGATCACGATGAAAGGAATGTAGATCAGAAAACCGATCTCAAATCCAGCCTGCAGTTGGGACAGTACGAAAGCAGGGATCAGCAGAATCAAGTCTTCGCGCCGGACCTCCTGCGCCATTTGCGCAGGCCACAGACGCGCGGTGTTTTCCAGCAGGTGCGTGAGTACATCCGCGTCGACGTTGCGCAGCATGAAGGCACGCAACGGCTGGATTGCCTCATTGCCAGTCTGCAGGAACGCATGCACGTTACTCATGTCCAGGGGTGAAGCCTTGACGCTCTCGGCGATTTCGTATCCCACTGGCGCCATGATGAACAGCGTTGCCGCCAGTGCAATGCCGTTGATGGCCATGCTCGGTGGGACTTGCTGCACGCCAATGGCGTTGCGAGTGATCATCAGCACAATGACGATCTTCAAGAAAGATGTGCAGATGATCAACAGCAGGGGCAGCAGCGACAAAGCCCCAAGAAACACCGCCAGAATAAGGGGATCCAGCCCCTGCAAGGT
This sequence comes from Pseudomonas sp. NS1(2017), assembly GCF_002269425.1. Classification (NCBI taxonomy): domain Bacteria; kingdom Pseudomonadati; phylum Pseudomonadota; class Gammaproteobacteria; order Pseudomonadales; family Pseudomonadaceae; genus Pseudomonas; species Pseudomonas sp. NS1(2017). Next base: position 2,201,648 of record NZ_CP022960.1, on the reverse strand, counting down.
CATCGACCGAATGTCACGCGGGACAATTGCAGGCCCAGGCGTCCGTCGACTTCCACCAACTGCCCCTGGCCAATAGGTCGGTCCCCATAGAACAGTCCGGCCGTTCCCGGGGCGTAGCCTGTGACCCCCAGCACCGAACCAGGCGCAAGGTTTCGCAACTCGCCCAAGGTCAGGTTCAGCGTTCCGCAGCGTACGTTCAATGCCATGCTCAATTCGTCGAACGGCTCATGGCCGAACACGTCCATCACCTGCTCGTCTTCCTCATGGCCTGAGTAATGGGGGACTGCAAAATTCTCGTCCACAGGCGTGTCCTCGATAGAAGTAAGAGTCAGGCATAACTGCCCGGTATCATCGTCAATGCACCCACGCAGCCGCTGCCGCCCGACCTGTACATAGCCGCTGCCCTGAGCTGAAAAAAAAGCGTGGTCCAGCACCAGCACATCACCGACTCGCAGGCTGCGCGCCTGCACGATCGATAACGACGTGTGCCCCAGCGTCACGGCAATTGCCAGTTGAAACGCCGCCGGCAGGGGGGCGGCAGTGGTACGCCAGGGCGCGGCATCGCACAATGCCAGGAAACTTTCGGGTGTCAGCCACATGTAGCCTACGACCCGAGACGCACCCAGGGTCACAGTGAGCCGGCAGCCAACCCCCCTGGGACGCTCGGTCTGCACTAGGCGCACGTAACCCAACAGCGCTCTCACCTGTGGGCTCAAATGTTGCTGGAACAGCGCCCAGAACCACGATTGTGGGTCATTGCCGGCTTTTGCCAGTGTCACCGGACATTCGCCAAGCAGACTGAGCAGTGGTCCGGCCTCAGCCAACGCCAATACGCCACGCACTGTTTCAAAACACAGCGTCTCGCCACCTGCCGGAGCGCGTCCAGGCTCGATGTTCAACGCACCGCCTTGCCCGGCAACCTGAAACGCCAGGCAGAGACCGCGCCCCAATCGAGCGCGCGCACTGACCGTGTTTCCGTTGACTAAAGGCAATGTCAGTGTCGGTACCATCATGCGTTACCGACATGGGGCAGCCGTAGACTGACCGGCTGCCCCAGTGCCCCCGCCAGTTGAAGTTCACACGCCTGGCGAACGCCACTGAGCCAGCGCGCTGTAGTGTCTTGTTCCGCGTCCAGCTCAATCCCCCAAGCGTTCTGCTCCCGGCGCACACTGGCGTTGATCCGTCCCAGCCGAGGCAAGTACAACACTGCCTGCAGAGGCCATTGCGAACCCGCCATCACACGGGGCACCAGTTGCTCGGTGAGCGCCGTGATCATGGCGACTCCCGATATTTCCTTCGTGCCCGACATGGTAGCCCTTGCCCCATGATCTCCACCGTCATCGATAAACAACCGCGCAAACAACTGCCTGTATTCCCATGGCACACCCCCGATGCCGCCCGCTTCACGATCGTCTCGAGACTCGCGTACACGCGTATGTTCGGTGGCCTTATCAACAATCTGGGTCATATCGACTCCTGCGCCAGTAATAGGGATAACTCCCGAAGTTTTTCCACCTGCCGCAGACACTGAGTGACCTCCTTCTGCGCGCTGCCAACCCGACTTTCCTGTGCGCTCCGTTGATCGCGCAATGCTTCCAACTGGCCCATGTCTCGCCGGGTGCTGGCCGACAGGGAGCGCTCCTGCGCTCCCCAGGACTTAAGCGCCTTGAGGGTCAACACCTGGCCCTGATGCTGATTGAGCAACTGGGCACTTTGCCGGGCCTCCTCCTGCTGAGTCTCTTCAAGCGCGTCCTGGGCTTGCTGGATCTTTGCGAGCAGCATTTGCTGGGCCCGCTTCGCCTCGCGCAGGGCTCGTTCGGCCCTGTCTGCGCGATGCCTGCGCAAGCGTCGCAGGGTTTCAACTTCACCCTGCGGCGTATCAGAAAGGGACATGGGCGGTCAGCTCCTTGAGTTGTGCCAGCGTCTCCTCAAGAGGTGATGGCTCACGCAGGTCCTGACGCAGAAAACCGTCAACCTCCTGACGGCTGTCTACCGCCAAGTCCGTCAGGGCATCGCTACCGGGCTGGTACTCCCCCAACTTGAGCATCAGCTCGATCTGCTGATACGCCGACAGCAAACGTCGCAGCGCCGTGCCCGCCTGGATGTCTGCAGGCTCTGCAACATTGCTCAGGATCCGTGAAAGGCTTGCCAGCACATCCACTGCGGGGTAGTGCCCACGTTCGGCTAATTTGCGCGACAGCACGATATGACCGTCGAGCAACGAACGAACCTCATCGGCCACGGGATCACTCATGGAGTCCTGCTCGATCAGTACCGTATAGATCGCTGTAATCACGCCCTTACGGGTCAACCCCGCGCGCTCCACCAACCGCGGCAGCAGGCTGTAGACCGAGGGAGGCAAGCCTCCGCGCCCCAAAGGCTCGCCGGCAGCCAGGCCGATTTCGCGTTGGGCCCTGGCGAAACGGGTAAGGGAGTCAATCAGCAGCAAGACCCGCTTCCCCTTGCGCCGAAACCCCTCTGCCAATGCCGTGGCGGTGAACGCCGCACGGGCGCGCTCCATGCTCGACCGGTCGGAGGTAGCGCACACCAGTACTGCTTTGGCGCGTAGCTGTTCATCCAACTCATGGTCGAGAAACTCACGAAGTTCCCGCCCGCGCTCACCGATCAGGCCAAACACAATCACATCGCACTCAACGTTACGGGCAATCTCGGCCAACAGCGTGGTCTTGCCGCAACCGGCTCCAGCGAACAGGCCGACACGCTGGCCCTCGCCGAGCGTCAGCAGACCATCGATCGACCGTACGCCGGTGGCCAGCGCCCGGTGTATTCGCGGCCTGTCGGTGGGCAAAGGTGCTTCGCACAAGACGGCACTTGTGTCCGGCAGATCAGCCTCGACAAATGCACTGGGGCCTTCCCCGGTGATCGGCCGACCGAAACCATCCAGCACCTGGCCCAGCAACGTATCGCTGACCTGTACCCGGTGCGATACTCCCAGGCGCTCCACGCTGGCGCCCACCCGTACACCTTCCAGGTTGCCCAAGGCACTGAGCACGGCATCCTGCTGATCGAAACCGATGATTTCGGCCAACATATAGTCGCCAGGATTTTTCTCTACCTGGCACAGGTCACCGATACGCGCCTGGGGCAGCCGGCATTGCAGCAACATTCCGCTCACGCGCTGGATACGCCCACGCATCGTCACCGGCGCAAAGGTGGCCAGCGACTCGGTCTGACGCTGCTGCCAGGCGTCAAGACGCTCACGCAGATCAGCGCTCACCAGCGCACCTCATACCGCTGCGTACCCTTGAAAACCACTTTGCTGTTATCAATCAGAACAAGCCGCAGCCCGTCTACCTCATCGCCTACAAAAAGTCGGCTGCCCTCCTCAAGAACTACGTGGCCATTGGGACCGCCGACGATCTGCAAAATCTTGAACGGCAATACCCCATCACTCACACGCACACGGCTGATCACTGGGACCGAGCTGTCAAACTGCTCACCAAAACGACTGAGCATGCGTGCCACCAGCTCAACATCATCCGGTGAAACGTCCCCACCGAGTGTGACTTGCCCATTGATCACCTGCAGGCTGACGCGTTGGTTCAACTCACGCTCGTTGAGCATCTTCAATAGCTGTTGGCGCACTTCAAACGGGGAGGCCAGCTCTTGTTTCTGAACCACAGGGGGTTTCAAGGAAGCTTGGGCCTCAGGCTCTCCCGTGGACGCCATTCCCACTATCAGGAAAATGACCGTTACCGCCAGCACCAGAGAAATCAGGCGTTTTTGCTGCGAAGGCGAAATGGACGATAACTTGATTGTTCGCGCCGGCTCACTCGACTGCAGCACCGTCACGGCCGAGTGAACCGGCGCCTGGGGCCAGCTTTCCTCGGCCAAGGAGACACACAGACGCACCGTTCCCACAGAAAACGTTACGTTCGGCGCCAGACTCGCGATCTGTGCCGACACCTGCCCCATGGCATCCCGCAACAACCCTGCTTCGGACTGCACCGACCAATTCGAGTCGATGAGCCGAAGGTGTGCATGCCGCTCAGCAATGCCCGGATCGCTCAGTACCAAGTCAGCCTCGGCATGTGCACCAATGCTCCACTGCTGCCCGAACAAAGGCAGCGCCGCACCCTGATGCAATCCATCAAGCACCCGTAACTCGAACATCACCCGGCCCTCCGCGTTGTACGTAACCGAGTTCTCATGCCGCCGCACCACGCATCAGTTCCTCCTGGCCCAGATCAAAGCGTCCCAAGACCTTGACCTTGGAGGCGCTACCCAACTCGGCAAAAGACATCACCGGCACATGATTGAACTCTTCCAACAACAACGTACGCAGCGGACTGCGCAAATCCTGCGCAACCAAAAGCACACTCTTGAGTTTTGGTCGTGCGGAAAAGGCCTGATTGAGCAGATTGATCAACGCCGCGCTGTCATCGTCGCCGAGTGCAAAGAACACTCCCGTCTGAGTCTGGCGAAGTGCTTCACGTAGAGTGCTTTCAGTCTGCGGGGACAACAACCAGGCGTGCAGGCCGTCGGCCTCGCTATATTGGTAGTAGATCTGTGCCTTGAGGGCTATGCGTGCATAGTCGGCCAGCGCTTCCGGCTCACGCTCATGCTGGCCGTACTCGATCAACGACTCGACAATCAGCCGCACCGCTCGCAACGGCACGCCCTCGCTGGCCAAGCGTTGCAACACCGCCGAAAAACGCGACAGTGGCATGATCCGCTGAAGCTCCTGCACCAACTCCGGCTGGCTATGTTCCAGCCAACTGAGGATCGACTTGCTCTCCTGGACCCCCAAAAACTGAGGCCCACTGAGCATCATGGCTTGCCGCATCCGTTCAACGATCAGACTCGCCGCTGTGAAGTGTTCCAGTTGCGGATCATCGAGCAAAGGATCATTCGGTTCCAGCCAGACCCAATGCTGCTCATCGCGCTCGGCCAGACCCAGTTTCGCGTTCTCGGGTTCAGTTGTCAGCGCGTTGCGTTCCACCGCCACTAAACGCACAACCGACGCTTTTACCATCGGCACTTCATGGACACAGAAACGCATTTCGTCATCGTCCAGTGAGTCGTCAAGCTCGACTTCGAATGGCGGCAACGTCAGGCCTATGTTGGCGACCAGCGCATTTCGGGCCTGGCGGATCGCGTGAATAAGATCAGCGACCTCCGGCGTGCCTCGCAGTACCGGGGAGAACTGCAAAAGATAGGGCCTTGACGGATCAAATCCGCGTAAGTCCTCTCGGCCATTTTCTTCGGGACGGACGGCTTGTGCCGCTTCGGGCGCTGGCTGATCTTGCAACCGACGCTGCCGCACAAGGTAGTAACCCAGGGAGCCGGTGATCAGCGAGATCAGGATAAACACCCCGGTCGGCATGCCCGGCACGATTGCGAACGCGAGCATCCCCACCGAAGCAATGATCCAACTCTTGGGCTCGCTAGTCATTTGCCGGGCAATTTCGGCGCCCATGTTGGAGATGCCCTTTTTCCCGTCGGGCGCCACGCGGGTGATGATCATGCCGGCGGTGAGGGAGATCAGCAACGCCGGGATCTGCGCAATCAGGCCATCGCCGATGGTCAATACGGAGTACAGCGCCATCGACTCGCCCGCACTCAAGCCGTGCTGGAACATACCCGTGGAAAAACCACCCAAGAGGTTGACCACGACGATGATCAAACCGGCGATGGCGTCGCCCTTGACGAACTTCATGGCCCCGTCCATGGCCCCGAACAACTGGCTTTCCCGGGACAACTGCTCCCGCTTGTCTCGCGCTTGAGCGCCGTCAATCAGACCCGCACGCAGGTCACTGTCAATGGACATCTGTTTGCCCGGCATCGCGTCCAGGCTGAAGCGCGCTGCCACTTCAGCCACCCGCTCCGAGCCCTTGGTGATCACCAGGAAGTTGACCAGCGTCAGGATCAGGAAGATCACCATCCCCACCGCCAGGTTGCCACCGACCACGAAATTTCCGAAGGCCTCGACGATGTCACCGGCGTCCTGTTCCAACAGGATCAGACGTGTGGTCGCGATCGACAGCGCAAGACGAAACATCGTGGTCAACAACAGAATCGAGGGGAACGATGAGAACGCCAGCGGCCCAGGCAAGTACAGCGCCAGCACGATCAACAAGCATGAGATACAGATGTTGAGGGCGATGAGAATATCCACCAGCCAAGTGGGCAACGGCACGATAAAAATGAAAACGATAGCCAAAACCACAACGGCGCCAAGCACTTCAGCGCGCTGTGCCACTTTGAGCAATACACTATTGATGGCCGACAGCGCGGTCACACCAGGGCCCTCGACCTGCCGGTGATACCCGCCTGGCCGCGCATGGAACGGTCCAGCTCGCCGATCACCGCCAAGAGCGCCAGTAGCGTGTCCTGACGCGCTCGGCTATCAGGCCACAACGCCATGGGCAACTGCTGAAGCAAAGGGTAAAGGGCATTGAGGGATATCACCTGTCGATCCGTCGCCCCCCCTCCCAGCTCATCCCCGAGTTGAAGCAATTCTTCAACCGTGATGCCATTGCCGGCGTACGCTAACATTCGTTGCAGCAAGGTCACCGCGTCCTGTTCGATATTCAGGCGCTGGACCAGCGACCGGCACCCCGTCAACACGGCGCTCAACTGGCCGCAGCTTTGCAGCCCCAGCAACAAGGTACGCAGCAGAGGCGTGGGCATCGACGACACCATCGCCGCAATGTCGTCCGCCAAGGCTTTACGCATGATACCGAGCCCGGTACTGAACCCCTCGCCGCCGTAAACCCCCAGCAGGGCTTGCATCATCGTCGCCAGAGATTGGCGGGTGACTACGCTGGTGTAGTAGAGCGCCCGCAATGCCTGGCGTTCGTTCGGATCAACGCAGGCTGCCTGTAGCGCCACGGCGATGTTCAAGCCAGCCTGAATCTCACCTTTGAAGCGCACCTCCAGCCTGGCAATGGCATCACGCGCGAGGGTTGCCTCGGACGGACGGACTTCATTATCGGCTTGGGCCACCACATGTTTGAGCACCACGAACGCGCGCGCCGGGTCCCCACCTGTAAGGTCCAGTAATTTCTCCAGCGAAGGTTTCTGCAACAGTTGCAGCCTGATTCGACGCGACACGGATGCCAATGTCGCCTGTGCCGGGTGACCCAACTGATCATAAAGCTGCACAAGCTGCTCGGTCGCAGGCACGCGGACGCCCATCTTCCGCTCACTCAGCCTTTGGGTATTGACCGCCACCTCCTCGCTGAACAAGTGCCCAAGGTGATCGACGCCCTTCGTGGGTGAAGGCACGTCAACAGTATTGACAACGGGTTGGTCCAGGCGCTGGACCCCTTGTACATCGTTGCTGGATTCGACTTTCATGGACAGGCCCGCACAGGAAGAGTGTTTCCCTATGTGGAACAAGCTGCCCATTCGGTTCCATCAAACGCCGATCCAAGTTCAATTTGAAAAGACTTGCATGCGCAATCTTTGCGCAGCGCAAACAGTTGCTCAAAAAAAAATGAATTAAAAAAATTAATTGATAAAAAACAGTAGGTTATGTGTTTTTTCCGATTGGCACACGCAGTGCTATGGGGTTCCCGACGAGATTCGTCGACTGCGTCTCCCCTAAGGAAAAAATCATGAATATCCCTATTGAAGCTTTAGCGCACCTTGTTGGCAGCTCGCCTCAATTCATGCTCCACCTGACCGATGACCAGCAAAAAAAACTACGCCGTTTCATACACAAGCGCGTGCTCAACCCGGAAGATGCGGATGATCTTCTTCAATTGACATACCTGGAAGCCTGGCGCAACCGCGATCGCTTCAGCGGCAATGCCACGCTCAGCACCTGGATGTGCGGTATCGCGCAAAACCTTATACGCAACCATTTCAGGCGCCTGTATGCCAAGCCTGTACATTGCGAATTCGATGAGTCGTTGTGGCATGGTCAGGAAAACAATCACGACCTGGATTGGGAATTTGAAATCAACCAGCGCCTGGAAAAAACCTTGAGTGCCATCGACCACCTGCCGATGGAGATGCGCAAGACGCTGTACGCGTCGCTGGAAACCGACGGCAGTTACCAAGACACGGCCGACGTGCTGGACATTCCTATTGGCACTGTTCGCTCTCGCTTGTCACGGGCACGTGAGCACCTCAAGCGCGCCACTCACAACCCCCAGCGCCAATAACGTCACACTACGCGTTGGGCGGCAGGGATATCTGCCCAACTCGATCAGACTTTTCTCATGCGCGACAAGGTGAATCGCGAGCCACTCGTCGCCCGAGCCGGCGGTTTCGCTTAAACAGTTGAAAGCGTAGATAAAAATTCAAAATAAATGCTTGACGCAATCTCGTTCTGCGCGAATAATGCGCGCCACTTGGCTACATAGCTCAGTTGGTTAGAGCATAGCATTCATAATGCTGGGGTCCGGGGTTCAAGTCCCTGTGTAGCCACCAAGTACTAAAAACGGCTTACCGAAAGGTAGGCCGTTTTTTTATGCCTTCAGAAAAGTGCCGGTCGTTGGCCCAAGCCATTGCGTTGATGTGGCAGGAGGCAGTGCAATTGCGCTCGAAAAAAGGCGCGATCTGTATTTTGACGCTCCCCTGACCCACTGTTAGTGTCCAGCCTCCCTTCTATTCACGGAGTGCTCCCCGGTGAAACTGGACATTTACCAAGTCGACGCGTTCAGCCAGGCCCCTTTCGGCGGCAATCCGGCGGCGGTCTGCCCGCTCACCGAGTGGCTCAGTGATGAGCAATTGCAGAACATCGCCGCCGAAAACAACCTCTCCGAAACCGCCTACTTCGTGCCTCGCGGCGATTTCTACGAATTGCGCTGGTTTACCCCAGAGGTCGAAGTGGACCTGTGCGGCCACGCCACACTTGCGGCGGCGTGGGTGCTGATTCACCAACTGGCGGATGCACCTGAAGTGTTGCGCTTTGCGACACGTAGCGGCGAACTTCGGGTAACCCGCAACGGCGATGAGCTGGCGATGGACTTCCCGGCCAAGCAACCTCAACCCTGCGAACCACCGAGTGGAATGTTGAGCGCACTGGGCATTGAGCAGGCCGACGTATTCAGCACTGATGACTACATCGTGCTGCTGGCGGACGAAGCACAGGTTGCTGCGCTGAAGCCAGATTTCGCCCGCCTCAAGGGCCTGCCCAAACGCGGGATCGCAGTGACGGCCAAAAGCGCGCGATTTGACTTTATTTCGCGCTGGTTCGGACCCAACGTCGGCGTGAATGAAGACCCAGTGACAGGCTCAGCCCACACCTCATTGGCGCCGTTCTGGGCCGAACGCCTGGGCAAGTCCCAACTGACCGCCGAACAAGGCGGCGCACGCCGCGGCCAACTGCGTTGCGAACTCAAAGGTGACCGCGTGATCATTTCCGGCCATGCGGTGTTGTACCTGCAAGGCACGATTTACCTGTAAAAAGCAGTACCCAAGGACAACAGATCATTCTCAAAATGAACGGAGTTCAGCGCGTGTTTTCGATTTCCCACCGTCAACTGTCGGTGATTGCCGCAGCCCTTGCACTGGCTGCATGCAACACCTCTGTCAACGAACAGCCACCGGCACCAGAGCTGGGCTCAGGCTATCGCACCGACCTCACCACCCAACAAGCCACGCGCCATATGGCAGCGGCCGCCAACCCTCTGGCCGCAGAGGCCGGGCGAGAGATGCTGCGCAAGGGTGGTTCGGCGATCGATGCGGCGATTGCGATGCAGGCGGTGTTGACGCTGGTGGAGCCGCAGTCCTCCGGAATCGGCGGCGGCGCGTTTATCATGCTGTGGGACGGGAAAACGGTGCACGCCTATGACGGCCGCGAAACCGCACCGACCGGGGCGACGGAGCGGTTGTTCCTGAAGACCGATGGTAAGCCGATGGCGTTTCCAGAGGCGCAGATTGGCGGACGCTCAGTCGGCACGCCTGGGGTATTGCGTGCACTTGAGATGGCACACACGAAGACCGGCCACCTGCCATGGGCCGAGCTGTTCGAGCCGGCGATCCGGTTGGCGGAACAGGGCTTCGCCATTTCTCCACGCCTGCACAGCCTGATCGCAGCCGACCGCTATATCGCGCAATCGCCGGACATGGCAGCGTACTTTCTGAACGCCGATGGCACACCGAAAGCCACCGGGACACTGTTGAAAAACCCGGCACTGGCCAACGTGTTCAAACGCATCGCCAAGGAAGGGCCGAATGCACTGTACCAAGGGCCGATTGCTGATGAAATCACGAGCAAGGTGCAGGGTCATCGCAACGCGGGCAGCCTGTCCCAGGCGGACCTCAAGGGCTACACCGCCAAGGAGCGAACGCCGCTGTGCACCGATTACAAGCAGTGGAAAGTCTGTGGCATGCCGCCGCCTTCATCGGGCGGAGTCGCCATCGCACAAATCCTCGGCACCTTGCAGGCGCTGGAGGCTCGCAATCCGGCCCAGGCCATCGCCCCCATGCTCCCAGTGAAAAGTCCGTCGCCTGCAGGCCTTGAGCCCACACCCGAAGCCGTGCACCTGCTGGCCGAAGCCGGGCGTTTAGCGTTTGCCGATCGCGCGCTCTATGTTGCCGACGCAGACTTCGTTCCGGTGCCGGTGGCGGGCCTTGTCGCACCGGAGTATCTAGCCAAGCGCGCCGCCTTGATCGGCGAGCGCAGCATGGGCACCGCCAAGCCGGGTGTACCTGCAGGTATCCAGGTGGTCTACGCGCCGGACCGCTCGCCGTTGCGCATTTCTACGTCGCAAGTGGTGGCGGTGGATGACCAGGGCGGCGCTGTGTCGATGACCACCACGGTGGAAGCGGCGTTTGGCTCCCATTTGATGGTGCAGGGCTTCTTGCTCAACAACCAGATGACCGATTTCTCGTTTATCCCCGAGGAAAACGGCCAGCCCGTGGCCAACCGCGTCGAGCCGGGCAAACGTCCGCGTTCGGCCATGGCGCCAACCCTGGTGTTCGACCGCAATAGCGGCGAGTTACTGGCCACGGTCGGCTCACCCGGTGGCTCGCAAATCATCGAGTACGTGAGCAAGTCTCTGGTGGCGATGCTCGACTGGAAACTCGACCCGCAAGCCGCCATCAGCCTGCCTAACTTTGGCAGCCGCAATGGCGCGACCGAGCTGGAAGCCGGTCTGTTCAGCCCTGCGCTGAAACAGGCGCTCAAGGACAAGGGCCATGCGCTGAGCGAGATCGATATGACCAGCGGCATCCAGGCCATCGTCCGCACACGTGATGCCCAGGGCAAGGTGTCGCTGAGCGGCGGCGCCGACCCTCGGCGCGAAGGCGAAGCGGTTGGCGACTGACTATTCAATCAACGGAGAACGCGTTCGTGCAGCAGGCAGATAATCTCGGCGCCATTCCTGGCGTCGACCACGGCTTTTGTTCGATCAATGATCCGCTGCGCCCGGCAGAGGTGTTCATCTGCAAGCAGGTGCATAGCCCTTCGGTGATCGAGTGGCAAGCCGACCAGGTGCCCAATACCGTTGAAGCGGACGGGGTGTGCACGGGTGAGCATCATCCCATTGCGGTGATTACCGCCGACTGCCTGCCCCTTCTCATTGCCTCGCAGGGCGGCGAAAAGGTCGCTGCGGTGCATGGAGGATGGAAGGGGCTGCAAAGCGGGATCATCGCCAATGCCATCAAGCGCTTTACCGATGAAGGGATTGCGGTCGACCAGTTGCGGGTGGCGATCGGGCCGTCGATCAAACCGTGCTGCTATGAGGTAAGCAAAGGGTTTGTCGCGCAGTTTCAAGCTGCCCAAGGGCATGTGTGGTCAACCGGGCAGGCGCCGTGGAGCACCGCGCAACCAGCGCCGTTGCTACCGCCTGAGATCGCACCACCCCACGCCCGGCAAGAGGGAAGTGCGTGGTTTGATTTGAGTGGATATGGGGTGATGTTGCTGCAAGCCGCCGGCATCCGGCGGGAGCAGATCGAGGTGAGTGAGGTGTGCACTTACTGCACCTCCCCCACCTTTGCCAGCTACCGCCGAAGGACGCATCACCCGGAGGAAGTGAAGACACTGATTTATTCGTGGATTGCTCGCACGGAGCCGTGAGAGAAAGCCTACAACCCACTTTCTTAGAACCTACTCATACGATCATTGCATAAAGTGGGTGTCACGTTTTGCGATAAAAGGTCTCTTGAGTCTCTCCTTTTCTCCTGCGATTTTCTGGCCCGTCCTTTCTTGCCAGAGGCTACGTCAAGGACGTAGAATTTCGCGTGTTAACGATCATAGAATCTCCGTTGTTCAGCAGGTTGTGGCCTGACTATTGGACCGAAGAGGAAAGAGGCATTTTCATGGCTTTTCTAGCCAGCCATCCTGAAGCAGGTAGCGTTGTACCAGGCTCAGGTGGGTGCCGAAAAGTGCGCTGGAGCCTGGATGGCCGAGGTAAAAGTGGCTCAGTTAGGATCATCTACACCACACAGCTGGCTTGTGGAGCTCTGGTTGCGCTACTGATTTATGGCAAGGGTGCAACCGAGAGCATTCCAGCGCATACCCTGTACAAAATCGCGAAGGAAATGAACCATGCCACTCACTGAGAAACAGCTAAAGGAACGCGACGCCAAGCGCAATATCGGCGAAGAATTACTGGCGGCTGTTCAGGATGTCAAAGCGGGGCGCTACGGTGCAGTACACCAGGTAGAGGTCACTCAAGCAGCCGAAGCAAGAAGTAAGACAGGGTTGTCGCAACCCAAGTTTGCTGAGCTTTTGGGGGTTTCGGTAAGAACCCTCCAAGAGTGGGAGCAAGGGCGCCGATCCCCTTCTGGCGCGGCTCGATCGCTGCTGCATATTGCAACGATCAGACCGGACGTTTTTCGGGAAGTCCTCAGTAACGCCTGATAGCGTTACCAAGTCCTGGGCAGTGACTAGCGGCTGATCTTGAGCGCCTTGCGCCCCGCGTGCCGCTCCAACGCCAACTCGATCAGCCGGCTCACCAGTTCGCTGTAGCTCATCCCCGCCGCCTGCCACAACTTGGGGTACATGCTGATGCGGGTGAAGCCGGGCAGTGAGTTGATTTCGTTGATCAGCACTTCACCCTCGTCGGTGAGGAACACGTCGACCCGTGCCAGACCGGAACAACCCAGCACCTCGAACGCCTCAATGGCCAGCCCGCGAATACGCTCACTGGCTTCTTGGCTGATGTCGGCCGGCACCACCACCTGGGCGGCCTGGTCGTCGATGTATTTGCTGTCGTAGGAATAGAAACCGCTGCTCACCACGATTTCGCCACAACCGCTGGCGATGGGGTTTTCGTTGCCCAGCACGGCGCATTCGATTTCACGGCCTTTTACGGCGGATTCAACCAACACCTTTTCATCAAAACCCAGTGCCAGTTCGACGGCTGCGTAATACTCGGCTTCGTCGCAGACTTTACTCACGCCCACGGACGAACCTTGGTTGGCAGGTTTGACGAACATCGGCAGGCCGAGTTTGGTCACCGCCGTTTCAAACGAAGTGCGCGCAGCATTGCTACGGGTCAGGGTGATGAACGGGGTAACGGCGATACCAGCATCGCGCAGCAGGCGTTTGCTGATGTCCTTGTCCATGCACACTGCCGAGCCGAGTACGTCGGAACCGACAAAAGGCAGGTCCGCCATGCGCAACAGGCCTTGCAGGCAACCGTCTTCGCCGAGAGTGCCGTGGACGATGGGGAAAATCACATCGACATGTTCCAGCAGGCCTGTGCCCGAGGTCTCCACCAGTTGCTGGTTGGCCTTGCCGGGCACCACCGCCAGCTCGCGGTTGGACTGGTTAAGGGCGATCAGGGCCGGGTTTTCCTGGTTGAGCAGGAAGTTCGATGTGTCATTGAGGTGCCAGTGGCCAGCCTTGTCGATACCGATCAACACCGGCTCGAAACGGGAGCGGTCCAGCGCGTCAACAATGTTACGCGCCGATTGCAACGACACTTCGTGCTCGGCCGACCGACCACCAAAAATAATACCTACCCGCACCTTGCTCATGACCCGGCCTCACTGTTGAAAGTAAGGCTTCTTACCACGGGCGGTCAGCGATTCGCTACCAGATGTGCACCGAACAGCACGTAGCAGCCCCCGGCAAAGCGGTCGAGCCACTTGCGCGAGCGGCTGTAGAGATTGGCCATACGTTCACTGGAAAACACCAAGGCCACGCAGGAATACCAGCTGAACGACAAGGTGGCCATGGTGATGACCGCCAGGGTCAGCAGCATCGGCGAGGGAGACGGTGGCATGGTGGACGCGAAGATGGTTGCCACAAACAGCGCCGCCTTGGGGTTCGACAAGTTACCCAGCAACCCCAGCCGCCAGGCGGAAAACAGCGAGCGCCGCGCCTCGTCCGGCAGCGTGTTCTGGCCCATGGCCGGCGCTGAGCGCTTGAAGAGTTTCAGCCCGAGGTAGATCAGGTAGCACCCGCCAATGATCTTGAACGCCAGGTACAGCATCGGTGCGGCAGTAAACAGCGACTTGATGCCCAGGCCACCCGCCAGCCCCCACATGATGGTGCCTGTGGCGACACCCGCCGACGCCACCACGCCATGGCGGCGCGAACAGCTGGCGGCCAATTGCGCCGTGTTGAAAAAGTTGGGACCGGGCGTCACCACTGCCACCGTCCACAGCAGGGCCAGCGAAACCAGGGGCGCCACGTAGGCGGGGTTGAAGAAATCCATGGGAGGCAGCTCCATCAGCGCAAGGCACGAACGGCGATCATAGGCCTCGTCTTCGCCCTGCACAATCGTACAAGACCCCCGCAGACAAGGGATGCAGACTGGGTTAACGTGTTTCCATCTCTATTTTTCGTGACAAGCCACCATGGGCAAACCCACCGCCACCCTCGACTGGCTGCACCGCGCCCCCCATGCCAGTGGCCTGGACCGTATCGAGGCGTATTTTGCCGGCTTCGCCTTCGACCCTCATCGCCATGACACCTACGCCATCGGGCGTACGCTGACCGGCGTGCAAAGCTTTCACTACCGCGGCACCATGATCCACAGCCTGCCCGGCACCACCATGGTGCTGCACCCCGATGAGACCCACGATGGTCACGCCGGCAGCGATGAAGGCTTCAAGTACCGGATGATTTACGTCGAGCCGGCGCTGATCCAGCAGATTCTCGGCGGCAAGCCGTTGCCGTTTATCCCCAACGGCCTATCCACCGACCCACGGCTGTTCCGCGCCAGCGAAGTGTTGCTGCAGAACCTGGATAACCCCATCGACCCGTTGCAGGAACAGGACGCCCTGTTCGACCTGGCCCATGCCTTGAGCAACGTCTCGGGCGGGATCGTCAGCCGCAAGACCTTCGACTATGTAGCCGCCGAGCGTGCGCGGGAATTTATCCACAGCGCCTTGGGCCGCAGCATAACCCTGGATGAAATGGCCGACCATGCCGGCCGTGACCGCTGGGCCTTATCGCGGGATTTTCGCTTGCTGTTCGGCACGAGCCCCTACCGCTACCTGACCATGCGTCGATTGGACCTGGTGCGCAGCCTGTTGGCCCAGGGCCAATCGCTGGTCGACGCGGCGATGACCGCAGGGTTTACCGACCAGAGCCATATGACCCGGCAATTTCGTAGCACGTACGGCATGCCACCGTCGCGCTGGGTAAAAATGTCAGACCGTTTCCAGAGCAGATAGCCCGGCCGGTTGCTTGAGACGCAGCGCCAACACCGCACCTGCCAGGGCGATCGCCGCGCTCCACCACAACGCCAGCTCGATTCCACCCGCACTCGCCACCGACACCAGCACCGCCAATCCCAACGCGCCGCCGATCTGCTGGCTGGTGGACGCCATCCCCGCCGCCACGCCCTGCTCCCCTGGCCGGATACCCAGGCCCGCCGCTACCCACATCGCGGTCCAGGTCATGCCTTGCCCGACACTCAGGATGAAAATCCCCGGCAGCAACGACCAAAACCCCACGCCGGTCGGCAGCGCCCATACCACCAGCGCAATGCCCACCGCCCCCGCCAGTTGCCCGCAGACCAAGGTGTTGCGCAACCCCAACCGAACCAGCGAGCGCTCCGCCAACCAGATACCGAACGTACACACCAACGTCGCCGGCAAGAACGCCAGCCCCGTCTGCAATACGCTGTAGCCGTAGACCTGCTGGTAATACACCGCGAGGAAGTAGTACTGCACGCCAAAACTGCTCATGAACACCGCCGTCAGCACCATGGCCATGCGCAGTTCGCGGTAAGCAAGCAGGCGCAGTGGCATCAGCGGGTCGCGGCCTCGATGCTCGATCCAGGCGAACAGCCCGAGCAGTACCAATGCCATGCCCAGGCAGCCGAGGGTGGACGGGGCCGTCCAGCCCCATTCCGGGCCTTGTACCAACGAGAACACCAGCAAGGTACCGCCGACGGTCACGGTCAGCGCGCCACTGATATCAAAGTTACGCCCGCGCGCGGGCGCAGCATCAGCGGGGATCCAGTGCCGCGCCGCCCACGCACAGCCGCCCGCCAGCGGCACGTTCACCAGAAATACCGCTTCCCACCCCCACAACTGGGTCAGCACGCCGCCCAGCAACGCGCCCAACGCCAGCCCCGCCGCCGACGCCGCACTCCACACGGCAAACGCACGGTTGCGCGCCGGCCCTTCGGGGTAGTGAGTGTTGATCAGCGCGAGCGTGGCCGGGAACAGCATCGCGCCGCCCACACCCTGCACCGCCCGCGCCAGTACCAGCAATATCGCGCTGCCACCCAGCACCGCCGCCAGGGAGGCCAGGGCGTAGAGCGACTGCCCCACCCGGTACAAACGCCGTTTGCCGAGCAAATCGGTGGCCCTGCCACCCAGCAGCAGGAACCCGCCAAATGCCACGCTGTAGGCACTGACCACCCACTGCAGTTGTTGGGCGGAAAAATCCAGGTGCATGCCGATCTGCGGCAAGGCAACGAACACAATGGTGGCATCCAGCGCGATGATCAGTTGCGCGGTGGCCAGCAACGTCAACATCCAGCCTGAGGGTCGAGAAGGAGACATCACAGCGTCCTGTCCGAAAATAAGAGGACATCAGTTTCTTTCATGCCGGATCGATGATAAATACCGCTATCACTCTTTCAGTAATGACTTTAATCATGGATCTGAACGCTGTTCGACTGCTGGTCCGCGTGGCCGAAACCCGCAGTTTCACCCGTGCCGCCGGTGACCTGGGGCTGACCCAGTCCGGTCTGTCCCGCGCCATTTCGCGCCTGGAAAGCGAGCTGGGGGTTCGCCTGTTGCAACGCAACACACGCAGCGTCAGCCTCACCCCCGATGGGCAGATGTTGTACGAGCGCAGTGCACCGTTGCTGGCGGAGTTGGCCGAAGCCGAAAAACTGCTGCTCGACCGGCGCAGCAACCCGTCCGGTCTGTTGAAGATCAGCACGCCGTCACTGTTCGGGCGCAAAGTGGTGATGCCAGTGATCGGCGAATTGACCTTGCGTTACCCCGAGTTGCGTATCGAGGCGGTGATGACCGACCGCCTGGTGGATATCGTCGATGAAGGCTTCGATGCGTTGCTGCGTACCGGCGAGATCCAGGACCAACGCCTGATCGCCCGCGCCCTGCCGCCACTGCGTTGGGTCACGGTCGCCGCACCCGGTTATCTCGCACGTTTCGGCACACCGCACTGCGTCGATGACCTCAAGCACCACAACTGCCTCACCGTACGTAATTTGCGCAGCGGTCGCCTGGTGGACTGGCAGTTCATGATCGACGGCAAGGTGCAGGATGTAAGCGTCGAAGGGCGGCTGATCTTTGACATCGGCGATGCCCTGGTTGACGGCGCCGTGGGCGGTTTTGGCATCGCCCAGGTGATGGATTTTGCCGTGCGCGACGACCTCGCGGCCGGGCGCCTGGTTCCGGTACTAGAACACGTCGCCGGGCGCAGTCGGGCGATCTCGCTGGTCTACCCGCCGTCCCGGCAGTACTCACCGAAGCTGATGGCGTTTGCCGAAGCACTGGCAAACGCACGCTGGTAAGGCTTAGAGCTGACGCCCATCAATCGGCTGGCCGATGGTAAGGAAATGCCCGCCCGCCACATGGTGCAAAGTGCGCAGTTCATCATGGCCTTCGAAGTGCCAACGACCGTCGCTGAATACGCGCTCATCGGCATAGGCCGCCACCACTTCACCGAGGAACAGATCATAGGTCTGCTGGTTATGGGGCTCGGGTAACAGGCGGCACTCCAGCCAGGCCACGCAACCTTCCAGCAACGGCGCTTCGGTGTGTTCACCCTTGAACGTGTGCAAGCCGTAGGCGGCAAATTTATCCGTGTCGGCGCCGGTCGTGTTGCCCACGGTTTGCACAAGATCGGCCTGGGCCGCGCAAGGCACCTGCAGTACAAAGGTGCCGGCGCTTTCGAGCAGTTGACGGGTCCAAGTGGACTTGTCCAGCACCACAGCGACCTTCGGCGGTTCAAAATCCAGCGGCATGGCCCAGGCAGCGGCCATGATATTGCGCTGGCCATTGTGCGCGGCGCTCACCAGCACGGTCGGGCCATGGTTGAGCAAACGGTAGGCCTTGGACAGCGGAACGGGGCGACGGTGGGTAGGGCTCATGGACGGTCGGCTCTTCATGCAAGAAAGCGCCTACGATACCTGAAGCCTCAGGCTCAACTCGACAGTTGGTTGGCGAACTGTCCTACCGCACTGACCACCTTTTGCGCGCCGTCCTGGATCTCCACGATCACCGTGCCCGCCTCGGCCGCCAGGGCCAGGCCTTGCTCGGCTTGCAGGCGACCCTCAGTCATCAGGCTCACAGCATCGCGCGCCATGTCCTGGTTCTGACGCACCACGCCGACAATCTCCTCAGTCGCCTTGCTGGTACGCGAGGCCAGCTGCCGCACTTCATCGGCCACTACCGCAAAACCACGCCCCTGCTCGCCTGCTCGCGCCGCCTCAATGGCCGCGTTGAGCGCCAGCAAGTTGGTCTGCTCGGCAATGCCGCTGATGGTCTTGACGATTGTCCCGATCACCTGGGATTGAGCGTTCAGCGCCTCGATGCCCTCGCCAGCCTGTTGCATGTGCTTGGCCAGGTCGCGCATCACATCCACCGCTTGGGTCACCACGGTGGTCCCACGCTGGGCGCTGTTATCGGTTTGCAGCGACGTGCTGTAGGCAATGTTTGCCGCCTCGGCCACCGCCTGTTCCTGGTTGACCTGGTCGGTGATCACCGTGGCGAACTTGACCACTTTATACAGCCGGTCGGTGGCGTCCAGCACCGGGTTGTACGTCGCCTCCAGCCACACCACACGGCCATGACTGTCGACACGCTTGAAGCGCGCCGCGACAAACTCACCGGCGTTCAAGCGTTTCCAGAAGTCCTGGTACTCAGTGCTGTTGTATTCCTCCGGCTCGCAGAACATGCGGTGATGTTTGCCCTGGATCTGCGCCAGGCTGTAACCCATGCCGCCGAGGAAACGGTCGTTCGCGGTGAGCACGTGGCCACCGAGGTCGAACTCGATCACCGCGGTGGAACGTACCAGCGCGGTGATCAGGTTTTCATGCTCGCGGGAAGCTTCAATGGTGCGTGTGAGGTCACTGGAATAAATCGAGAAATGCTTGATGCGCCCATCGGAACTGCGCACTGGCTGCACAATCGAGCGCAACCACACTTCTTGGCCATTGCCGCGCACCAGGCGCACGGTGCCGGCGAAATGTTCGCCGCGCACCAGAGCGTTCTTGAAGCGCAGCTGGAACTCATCCTTGCGCACATGGGCCGGCACCAGATCTTCGATCGGCCGTCCGATCAGTTGGCCACTCTGGTAGACCAGTTCCTGCAGGAAGTTGGCATTGGCCCATTCCACCCGGCCTTCGGCGTCCAGCGTCAGGCACAGCATTTCACTTTCCAGGCTCTCCTTGACCTGATTCAAGCTGGACAATTCTTCGCGAAGAGCCGCCAGCTCCTGCTTCAAACGGGTGTTGAACATGGGGCACCGATGATCAAATGAGGGAGATGGATCTGACCTGCATCGGCGTTGCCGGCGTTTTCTGAAGAGGGCTTTAGCCCCATTCCCAACTATATTTTTGGATCCATCAGCTGCCATTGTTTCGGCACACGCCCATCACTTGATACTCAAGGGTATTGAGCTTGCCGCTGGAGTCTTCATAGGTCATGCGCGACGGCACCGGGTTGCACGAGCGGATCGGTGGCGTGACGTTGACCACCTTGGCAATGTCCAGCTCCAGGCCATAGCGATACACCTGGACCTCGGGCGCTGGCTTACCCTTTTTGGCGGCATAGTCGGCCATGGCTTTCTCATTGCGCTCCATCATCAGTGCGAACGTACGATCCCCCCCGCCCTCGGCCAAGGCACCAAAAGACAAAACTGCCGTTAACACGCCCAACGCGATTTTATAAAGATTCATGGTTAGTTCCTCGATTGAAAGTTCAGTACCGAGACTAACCAACGGACCCTGACGCAATCTTCACCAGAACATTACTTATTTGTTAGATAACCGTGAGCTTCCAGAATTGTAATGTTCACGCCACTTCTTCGTTATCCACGGTTTGCAACTATCAGCCCGGGCCAGATCAATAAGAACGCCCACTCCCATAAGAAGCTGAACACTGCCAGTACCCAGGAGCGAACCATGCGTATCCGTCACTACAGCCTTCCCCTTTCACTGTGCGCCGCCTTGCCCTTGACCGCCGTGGCTGCGCAGGAGCCGCCCGAGGGCTTTATCGAAGGCAGCAGCGTTAACGTGCTGGCACGTAATTTTTACTTCAATCGCGATGATCGCAAGGGCCAGTCCAGCCCCACCGGCAACGGCTATTCAGAAGCCTGGGCGCAGGGATTGATTGGCCGATTCGAATCCGGTTTTACCCAGGGCACCGTGGGGTTCGGCCTGGACGCATTCGCCATGGTCGGCGTGAAGCTGGATTCGGGCACCGGTCGCAGCGGTGGCAAAGGCTCGTTCGGCGTGCTGCCGGTGGACAGCAACAACCACCCGGAAGACAACTACAGTAAATTTGGCGGCGCCGCGAAACTACGCGTACTGGACACCGTGATCAAAGCCGGCGATGTATTCCCGCTGACGCCGGTCGTGGCGTACGGTGATTCACGTGTCTTGCCGGAAAGCTTTCGTGGCGTCACCGCGCAAAACACCAGCCTTGAGGGCCTGAATTTGCAGGGCGGGCGCTTGAGCGGCATGAGCCAGCCGACGCAAAGCGGCATGGACAAGGGCTTTGCCACCTTCTACGCGGGCCCGGTCGACTCGCCCTGGATCGGCTATTTCGGCGGCGACTACACCGTCAGCAAAAACCTTAGCGTCAGCCTCTACAGCAGCCGCTTGAAGGACGCCTGGGATCAGTACTACTTCGGCACCGCGGGCAGTTATCCGCTGGGCGAAGACGTCTCGCTGTTCGGCGATTTCAACTACTACAAGGCCGTGGACGAAGGTAAAAAGCTGCTGGGTGAATTCGACAACAACATCTGGAGTGCCAGGCTCGGGGTAAAGGTCGGCGCCCACAGCCTGGCCGTCTCGCACCAGCGCAACAATGGCGATGACGACTTCGATTACCTGCGCCAGTCGGACTCGATTTTCCTCAACAACTCGATCCAGTACAGCGACTTCAACTCGCCCAAGGAGCGTTCGTGGATGGTGCGCTACGACCTGGACATGCAGGCGTTCGGCATTCCCGGCCTGTCGTTCATGACCCGCTACGGCAAAGGCACCGGCGCTGACTACAGCAACGCCAACGCGGTGTACATGCGTCGTGATGCGTCCGGCAACCCGCTCACCGACCAACGCCGCTGGGAACGGGATATCGAGGCCAAGTATGTGGTGCAAGGCGGCAGTCTGAAGGACTTATCGCTGCGACTGCGCCAGGCGACGGTGCGCTCTAGTGCATTTGAGTCGGATCTGGAAGAAGTCCGCTTGATTGTCGAGTATCCCATTGCAGTGCTTTAAGGGAGGCCCATTACATTCACTTGCCGATGCACTACATCTGTTCACAAGTTGAAGTCTGTCAGAACTGTAATATCGGCCTCACCTTCTCGTTAAGTTGCACTTTTTACACTGCACATCGAACACACCTCATCTCTGCGGCTTTTGTGTAGCTCCTTTGGAACAGAGATGAATTTTTACGCCCCGGTTGGGGCGTTTTTTTTGTGTGCAGACTTGAGTGACGAATCGTCGCACCTGTCTAAGCTGGCTTGACCCTAAAGCTACTTCACGCTTCAGAATTTTCCTACAGATCACTCAGCCTCTCCATGAGGCCATGCCCCTTTTCGTATTCTTTGAAGGTAAACCCCCATGCGTATCCTTGTGGTTGAGGACGAACAAAAAACCGCCGACTACCTGCAGCAAGGCCTGACCGAAAGCGGTTATGTGGTCGATTGCGCCGCCAGCGGCGTTGATGGCCTGCACCTGGCCCGGCAACACAGCTATGAATTGGTGATCCTCGACGTCAACTTGCCCAACACCGACGGTTGGGAAGTGCTGGAGCAACTGCGCCGTGACGGTAACCAGCGCGTGATGATGCTGACCGCGCGCGGCCGGCTGGCCGACAAGATCAAGGGCCTGGACATGGGCGCCGATGATTACCTGGTCAAGCCCTTCGAATTTCCCGAGCTGCTGGCCCGCGTGCGCACTTTGTTGCGGCGCAGCGAGCACATCCCGCTGCCAGACGTGCTGCGTGTCTCGGACCTGGAACTGGACCCCCGCCGACACCGTGCCTATCGCGGCAACCGTCGGATTGACCTGACTACCAAGGAATTCGCCCTGCTGCACGTACTGATGCGCCAGGCCGGCGAAGTGATGACCCGTACGCAAATCATCTCGCTGGTCTGGGACATGAACTTCGACTGCGACACCAATGTGGTGGAAGTCTCCATCAGCCGTCTGCGCGGCAAGGTCGATGACCAGAGCGAGGTGAAGTTGATCCATACCATTCGCGGCGTGGGCTATGTGCTGGAGGCGCGCCCATGAAGACCAGCAGCCTGTCGATGCGCCTGGGGCTGACAGTCAGCCTGATGGGCGCCGGGTTGGTGGTGCTGCTGGCGAGCCTGGCGTACCTGGCCCTGACCCACGAACTGGACAAGCTGGCACGCAAGGGCCTGGAAAACAAAATGGAGCAACTGGCCCATACCCTCAACCAGGGCCTCGATGAACACCGCATCACCAACCGTCCTCATTCACTGCTGGACCTGGTGATGGGCCACGACAACATCTACCTGACCATCCTCGGCGCACGGCCCGACGCACCGGTACTGCTCAGCGTCGGCGCCAAGCCCCAACAGCCACTGCTACTCGACGTGCCCACCGGCAAAAACCTGGCCTATTTGAACTGGGTCGACGGCCAGGGC
Source organism: Pseudomonas sp. NS1(2017) (assembly GCF_002269425.1). Lineage (NCBI taxonomy): Bacteria > Pseudomonadati > Pseudomonadota > Gammaproteobacteria > Pseudomonadales > Pseudomonadaceae > Pseudomonas > Pseudomonas sp. NS1(2017). The sequence continues at coordinate 2,178,445 of NZ_CP022960.1, read as the reverse complement.
AATCGCATCCTCAGTGCGACGCGACTGATGCCCTTGCAAGGTGGCGAGTATGTCCGCGTGCTGCTGTCGCTGGACCGTTCCGATGATGAGGCGTTGCTCAGTGCCTACCTGCGCTCCACGGTGATCGCCCTGCCGATGCTGTTGATCCTGATCGGCATGGGCGCCTGGTGGCTGGTGCAGCGCGGGCTCGCGCCGTTACAACAGTTCAGCCGCGTGGCGGCCAAGGTCACGACCCAGGACCTGACCCATCGCCTGTCCCTGGACAACCTGCCCAAGGAGCTGGGCGAATTGGCCGAGGGCATCAACGTTATGCTGCATCGCCTCGACGCCGGGGTGCAGCAACTGTCGCAGTTCTCCGATGACCTGGCCCACGAGCTGCGCGCGCCCCTGACCAACCTGATGGGCAAGGCCCAGGTGACCCTGTCCCGCGAGCGACCCTCGGAGGAATACAAGGCCGGCCTGGAATCCTGCACCGAGGAAATGGAGCGCCTGTCACGGATTGTCTCGGACATGCTGTTCCTCGCCCAGGTCAGCCACCCCGCCGCGCGTGCCGGGTTTGCCCCGGTGTCACTGGCACAGGAAGCACAGCGGGTGATGGAGCTGTTCGCCCTCAGCGCCGAGGACAAACACATCACCCTGAGCCTGCGCGGCGACGCCTGGGTGATGGGGGATCGCCTGATGATCCAGCGCGCCATTTCCAACCTGCTGTCCAATGCCATTCGCCATACCCCCGAGGCTTCCAGTGTTTTGCTGCTGGTGGAAAGCTATGACCAGAGCGTTTCGCTGTCGGTGGGCAACCCGGGGCGTGGTATCGAAGCCCATCACCTGCCCCACCTGTTCGAACGTTTCTACCGCGCCGACAACAGCCGCGCCCGCGCTGAAGGCGGCACCGGCCTTGGGCTGGCGATTGTGCAGTCGATCATGCGCCTGCATCAGGGGCACGCCGACGTCAGCAGCCAGCCGGGCCGGTTTACACGGTTCAGCCTGGTGTTTCCTCTTCCTTGCGATGCGCCCACTGATACAACGCTGGCAGCACCAGCAAGGTCAGCAACGTAGAGGAAATAATCCCGCCGATCACCACCGTCGCCAACGGCCGCTGCACCTCAGCGCCGGTGCCGGTGGCGAGCGCCATGGGGATAAACCCGAGAGACGCCACCAACGCCGTCATCAACACAGGGCGCAACCGGGTCAGCGCCCCCTCGTTGATCGCCATCGACAATGAACGCCCTTCTTCGCGCAGATTGCGAATGAACGCGATCATCACCAGGCCGTTCAACACCGCCACGCCGGACAAAGCAATAAAGCCTACCCCCGCCGAGATCGACAACGGAATATCCCGCAGCCACAGCGCCATGATCCCACCGGTCAAGGCGAACGGAATGCCGGTGAACACCAACAGGCCGTCCTTGAGGTTGTTGAACATCATGAACAACAGCCCGAACACCAGCAGCAGCGCCACCGGCACCACGATGCGCAAGCGCTCGGAGGCTTCCTTCAACTGTTCGAACTGGCCACCCCAGGTCGTCCAGTAGCCCGCCGGCACCTTCACCTGGGCGAGAATCGCCGCCTCGGCCTCTTCCACAAACGAGCCAATATCCCGCCCACGTACGTTGGCGCTGACGATCACCAGGCGCTTGCCGTTCTCACGGCTGACCTGGTTCGGGCCGAGCACCAGGTCCAGGCTCGCCACCTGGGACAAGGCGATGAACCCCAACTGACCCGCCGCGTTACTCGGCACCGGAATCAACAGCCGCGGCAGCCCGTCGATGTCCGTACGCAGCGCGTCGGATAAGCGCACCACCAGGTCGAAACGCCGGTCACCTTCGTACAACGTACCGGCCCGGCGCCCACCGACAGCGACGGCAATGGTGTCCTGCACATCGCCCACATTCAGGCCAAATCGCGCGGCCTTGTCGCGGTCGATATTGATGGTCAGCACCGGCAGGCCGGCGGTTTGCTCAACCTTGACTTCCGAGGCGCCCTTGAGCTTTTTCAGCGTCTCGGCAATTTCCCCGGCAGTCTTGTTGAGCACGTCCATGTCATCGCCGAACACCTTCACCGCCACATCACTGCGCACGCCGGAAATCAACTCGTTGAAACGCAACTGGATCGGCTGCGACAACTCGTACGCACTGCCCGGCACAATCGCACTGGCGCGCTGGATATCAGCGATCAGGGTTTCGCGGGACTTCTTGGGATCCGGCCATTGGTCCCTGGGTTTAAGCATCACGTAGCTGTCGGAAATGTTCGGTGGCATCGGATCCGAAGCGATCTCCGCAGTGCCGGTGCGCGCGAATACCCGCTCGATTTCCGGCACCTGGGCCATCAAGGTTTTTTCCAGTTGCTGCTGCATCTGCACCGATTGCGTCAGGCTGGTGCCGGGCACGCGCAGGGCCTGCTGGGCAAAGTCGCCTTCGCTGAGGCTGGGGATAAATTCGCTACCCATGCGGCTGGCGACTACACCCGAGACAACGATGGTCAACACGGCCAGGCCGAACACCAGCGGACGGCGCGTCATCACCCAGTCGAGCACCGGTGCATAGACCCGACGCGCGCTGCGCATGACGATGTTTTCTTCTTCCTTGACCTTGCCGGTGACGAACAGCGCAATCGCCGCCGGTACAAAGGTCACCGACAGAATCATCGCGCCCAACAGGGCGATCACCACGGTAAACGCCATGGGGTGGAACATCTTCCCGGCCACGCCAGTGAGGGCGAAGATCGGCAGGTACACCACCATAATGATCAGTTGCCCGAAGATCAGCGCTCGCCTTGCTTCCTTGGCGGCGGCGAACACTTCGTGCAGGCGCTCGCTGCGCGTCAACAGTCGCCCGTGACGCTGCTGTGCGTGAGCCAAACGGCGAATGGCGTTCTCGACGATCACCACCGCGCCGTCGACGATGATGCCGAAGTCCAGCGCGCCGAGGCTCATCAGGTTGGCGCTGACTTTGTTGGTGAACATCCCGGTAAAGGTGAACAGCATCGCCAGGGGAATCACCATCGCAGTGATCAGCGCAGCGCGGATATTACCGAGGAAGAGGAACAGCACTGCCACCACCAGCAGCGCACCCTCGAAGAGATTCTTCTTCACGGTGGCGATGGCTTTTTCGACCAGGTTGGTACGGTCGTAGACGGTGACGGCAACCACGCCTTCGGGCAGCGAACGGTTGATCTCTTCGAGTTTTTTCGCCACGGCCTGGGAGACGCTGCGGCTGTTTTCGCCGATCAACATAAACACCGTGCCGAGCACCACTTCGCGGCCATTTTCGGTGGCGGCGCCGGTACGCAGCTCTCGGCCGATCTCGACCTGGGCCACATTGCGCACGCGAATCGGCGTGCCGTCCGAACTGGTGATGACGATGTTGGCAATGTCATCGATGGACGCCAATTGCCCCGGTGCACGGATCAACAGTTGCTCGCCGCTGCGCTCGATATAGCCGGCGCCGACGTTGGCGTTATTGCGTTCCAGCGCCGTGACCAGGTCATTCAAGGTCAGGTTGTAGGCGGCCAGGCGCTTGGGATCGGGCGCGATCTGATATTCCTTGGCGAAGCCGCCGATGGTGTTGATCTCGGCCACGCCTGGCACGTTGCGCAGTTGCGGCTTGATGATCCAGTCCTGGATGACCCGCAGATCAGTCGGGGTGTAAGGCGTGCCGTCGTCCTTGAGCGCGCCATCCTTGGCCTCGACGGTCCATAGGAAAATTTCTCCAAGCCCCGTGGAAATCGGCCCCATCGCCGTCTCGATGCCCGTGGGTAATCGCTCGCGGGCGACTTGCAGGCGCTCGTTGACCAATTGGCGGGCGAAGAACAGGTCGGTGCCGTCCTTGAAGATCACCGTCACCTGGGACAAGCCGGAACGCGACAGCGATCGCGTCTGCTGCAAACCGGGCAAGCCGGCCATGGCGGTTTCGATGGGAAAGGTGATGCGCTGCTCGGTCTCCAACGGTGAATACCCGGCTGCCGCCGAGTTGATCTGCACCTGCACGTTGGTGATGTCGGGCACCGCGTCGATGGGCAGTTTCTGATAGCTGGCGATGCCGACACCGGCCATCAACAGCACCGCCAGCAGCACGATGATGCGCTGCTCGATGGCAAATTGGATAAGGCGCTCAAACATGAGAAATCACTCGCGGAATCAATGGGCGTGTTCGGCCGAGCCTTTGCCCAGTTCGGACTTGAGAATGAAGCTGCCAACGGTGGCCACCTGCGCACCGGCGTCGAGGCCCTGGCGCACTTCGACGTAGCCGTTTTCACTCGCGCCCAGCTCAAGGTGACGGGTGACAAAACCGTGCTCGGTGCGCACAAATACCGAGGGCTTGTCCTCGACGGTCTGGATCGCCTCCTGAGGGACGGTGACCTTGGCCTGGAACGTGTCGGCGGCCAGTTGCACGCTGACAAACAGACCAGGACGCCAGGCGTCGTCAGGGTTGGGCACACTGATGCGCACCGTCGCGGTGCGGGTTTGCTCACCGAGCAAATTGCCGACATACGCCACCGTACCCTGCACTTCAGTGCCCATTTCGGTGGAGCTGACCTTGACCGGTTTGCCGACCCGGACCTTGTTCAAGTCCTTGGGAAACACACCGAACGTGACCCACACCTGGGACAGGTCCGAGAGGATGAAGGCGTTAGTCGTCTCACTCACGACTTCACCGACACCCAGGTGTTTTTCCACCACCACGCCGGCGAACGGCGCACGCAATTCATAACGATTGCCACCGACCAGCACAGCACTGCCACTGAGGGCGGTCATCTTTTGTCGCGCATTGTTCAGGGCGATTTCGGCTTCTTGCAGGGTTTGGCGCGCCAGCAGGTAATCCTGCTCGGCGGAGATTTTGTCCTGCCACAGTTGGCGTTCACGCTGAAACGTGGTGCGCGCCAGCTCGACCCGTCGCTCGCTGGCCGCCAACTCGCTGCGCTGATCGGAAATCTGCTGGCTGGAGATCACTGCCAACAGCTCACCTTTCTTCACCGATTGACCGAGGTTGACCTTCACCGACTCCACCACGCCCGCCGTGCGCGGGACGATGTGGGAGGTACGGTCTTCGTCGAAACGCACCTCGCCCGGCAGCACCAGCAAGGTGCTGACCGATCGCGGTTGAGCCTCGGCGATTTGAATGCCGGCTGCCTGGATCTGCTGTTCGGTGAGTTCAAGTTCGCCTTCTTCATCGGCCTTCGCAAAACCGGACAGCATCAGGCTCAAGGCGACGGCGATTGCCACGCCGTGTCTGTTGTTCATAGAGGACTCCAAAGGAAATCAAAAGCGGGCGAGGTCGCCGTAAATCCGTTCGATGCGCACCCAGGCGTCGTTGGCCTGGGCGGTGGCGGTGAGGTATTGGGTGCGCGCCGCGATCAGAGTGCGCTGGGCATCCAGCACGTCGAGGAAACTGAACTTGCCCATCTCGAAGCCACGGGTGGCGCTGTCCACCGCACTTTGCGCGGCGGGCAGGATCTGCTGATTGAACGCGCGCACCTCGGTATTCGCGGACTGCCACAGGTCGAGGGCCTGGCGGGTTTCGGTGCGCAGGCGCAGCTCGGTGGCGTTACGCAGATCGCGGGCCTGGTCGGCACGACGAGTGGCGGCGAGAACGTTGCCCTGGTTGCGGTTGAACAACGGGATCGGCATCGACACTCCCACCAGGTTCACCCGCTCACGCACGCTGGCGTCGTACTGACTGCCGATGGACACGTCGAGATCGGGAATGCGCTGGGCTTTTTCCAGGCCAACGCTGGCTTCGTTTTGCAGGATGCTCAGTTCGGCCAGGCGCAACTCGGCGGTCTGCTCAAGGCGCGCCAGCAGTTGGGTGGCTGACGGCACGGTCGGTGCGGACAGGTTTTGTGTGGCGACAGCCTGGAAGTTCGGCGCGGCGCTGCCCGTGCTAGCGGCCAGGCGACGGTAGGCATCGGTGAGGCCAATTTGCGCGCGGTCAAGTTCCAGGCGAATCTCCGATACTTGCACTTGGGCTCTTGTGGCCTCCACCGGCGAGGCTTTGCCTGCTGTCACCCGACCGTTGGCGACGACCAAGCCACGTTCGGCCACGACCATGGAACGCTGCGCCAGGTCGAGGCGTTCCTGGGCGCGCAGAGCGCCGTAGTAGTTATCGATGACTTCGGCGCGCAGGGTGTTGCGACGCTGTTCCAGATTCAGCGCGGCGGCGTCCAGGGCTCGCGTGGCGACGTCAATGCGCGCCCCCCGTTTGCCGCCCAGTTCCAGCGCCTGGCTGATCTTGATGCTGGTAGTGCGGGAGTCACGGCGAGTGTCCTCCACATCCCAGGAGGCCACCGGGTTGGGGATCAACCCCGCTTGCTGACGCCCCCCCTGGGCAATGTCGATCTCCCATTGCGCGGCCGCCAGGTCCGGGTTGTTGGCGAAGGCGGTTTGCAGGGCCGTGTCGAGGGTGAGGGTCTGTGCCTGGGCAACGCTTGCGGCCGCCCACAAAGCCGCCGCCCCCAACAGTGTTCTAACCGAAAGTGCCATAACGAAAGTTCCACGCCCATGAAGTCGCTGAGGTTTCCCAGCGGGGGCAATGTAGCGTTCGGTACTTATCAGGGCGGTGGGCAGAACATTACAAATCCGTTAGCCAGGATCAGGCATGCACTTCGTCATGCTCGTCATGTTGGAAGCCTTCCCCCTCGACCTGAATAGTGGCGTGGGAAATATCGAATTGTTCATGCAGTAATGCCGTCACTCGGCTGAGGATCTGTTGCTCGGAGCCCTGGGCCGCATCGGTGACCAGGTGAGTACTCAACACATTTTTGCCGCTGGTCAGGGCCCAGATATGCAAGTCATGCACGTCCTTGACGCCTGGCACGCTGCGAATGCCCTGCTCAACCTGGTCGATATCAACGCCGTCCGGCACGCCTTGCAGCAGCACGTTCATGCTTTCCTTGAGCAGCGTCCAGGTGCGCGGCAACACCCAGAAACCGATGGCTGCCGCCACCAGAGAGTCAACCCAGCCCCAGCCGGTGAACATGATCAACACCGCCGCGATGATCACGCCGATGGAACCGAGCATGTCACTCCACACTTCCAGGTAAGCGCCCTTGACGTTGAGGCTCTCGCCGCTGGCCGCACTGAGCAGGCGCATGGAGATCAGGTTGACGATCAGCCCCAGCACCGCAATCACCAGCATGCCGGTGGACTGGATTTCAGCGGGCGCCTGTAACCGTTGGTACGCCTCATACAGGATGTAGAACGCCACGGCGAACAACAGCAACGCATTGAACGCAGCGGCCAGAATCTCGAACCGCGCATAGCCGAAGGTGCGCTTGCGGTCGGCCGGGCGCTTCGCAATCTGGATAGCCACCAGGGAAATCGCCAGGGCCAGGGCGTCGGTCATCATGTGCGCGGCATCGGATAACAGCGCCAGGCTGCCAGTGACGAAGGCACCGATCACTTCGGCAATCATGAAGCTACCGGTCAGGCTCAGGGCGATCCATAACTTGCGCTCGTGGCCGGCGCGTACTTGGGCGTGGTTGTGTCCTGCGCTCATGGGGAGTGCTCCTGATCTGTTGTAGGAGCCGGCTTGCCGGCGATAGTGATGTTGACCCTAGGCGTCGATCTTACGAACGCCATCGCCGGCAAGCCGACTCCTACAAAGATAGAGCCCTGGCGCAAAAACATTGGCATGCGTTGCAAAGTTGTCATCTACGCGCCAGATCGCCGTTATTGTTTGGCGCACCAAAATCGCACACGAGCGCTCTGCAACGGTTCTATCAGGTATGCTTTTCGAACAGGAAACAAAAAGAAACAATTTTCCCAACCTGTTCGATAAGGAGTCCCGTTTTGGAGTTATCGACTGCCGCGTGGATGGTTCACGACACCCGCCTTATGTTCTGTGTACTGCTGGCCATCGCCAGCATCATCGTGCTGATCAGTGCGACCAAATTACCGCCGTTCCTCTCGATCCTGATCGGTACGTTTATCGCCGGTGTCGGCGCCGGCCTGCCGCCGGAAGAAGTGGCCAAGGCGTTCAGTAAAGGTGCCGGTGCGATCCTCGGTGAAGCCGGGATCATCATCGCCCTGGGCTCGATGCTCGGCGCGCTGATGGCTGAATCCGGTGCAGCCGACCGCATCGCCACCACCTTGCTCGGGTTGGGCAAGGGCAAGTCATTGCCCTGGGTGATGGCGCTGGTGGCCATGGTGATCGGCTTGCCGCTGTTCTTTGAAGTAGGCCTGGTGATGATGGTGCCGATCATCTTTGTGATGGCCAAGCGTTCGAACCAGCCATTGCTGAAAATCGCTATCCCGGCGCTCGCGGGTATGACCACGTTGCACGCCCTGATGCCACCGCATCCGGGGCCATTGATTGCGGTGGGCGCGTTGCACGCCGACCTGGGCCTGACCATGTTGCTGGGCTTCTGCCTGGCGGTGCCGGCAGTGATCCTGGCGGGCCCGATCTACGGTAACTGGCTTTCCAAGCGCCTGCATGTAGATGAGCCTGCCGACATCGGCGCACTGTTCAGCGCACCGCCCAAGGCGCCGCGCCAGCCGAGCTTTGCGGTGTCGTTGCTGATTATTCTGTTGCCGGTGATTCTGATGTTGGGCAGCACCTTGGCCAAGGTCGCACTGCCGGCTGAAAGCACTGTCGGCCTGACCCTGAAATTCCTCGGCGAACCGCTGATCGCCCTCGGCCTGGCCGTGATCGCCGCCGTGATCTGCCTGGGCTGGGCCGCCGGCATGCCGCGCGCCGAGGTCGGCAACACCCTGCGCAAGGCGCTCGCGCCCATCGCCGTGTTGCTGCTGACCATTGGCGCGGGGGGTGGCCTCAAGCAAACGCTGTTGGACGCAGGCGTGAGCCAGACCATCAGCAAGGTCGCCGAAGGCGCGCACATGCCGTATCTGTTGCTCGCGTGGTTGATTGCGGTTGCGCTGCGCCAAGCCACCGGCTCGGCCACGGTGGCTACCACGACGACCGCAGGCATCCTCGCGCCGATGATGGCCGGGCTGGCGGCGACGCAAAGTTCACTGGTAGCCCTGGCGATCGGCGCCGGCTCGGTGTTCTTCTGCCACGTCAACGACGCCGGGTTCTGGATGGTGCGTGAATACTTTGGCTTGCAATTGAAGCAGACGATCTGGGTGTGGTCGGTGTTGCAGACCATTGTTTCAGTCGTCGGCTTGATCGGTACGCTGCTGCTCTGGCATTTCTTGACTTGAAATTGCCACGTCGAGGGGAAGTATCCTTCCCCTCACTTAATCAGTGATGCAGAACAAAACGAGCATCGAGCTTGCCGAGCAACTCAAATGTATTCATGTAAGGCACGCCAAACAGAGAACACACATTGGGAATCGTGAATTTACGCTTGATGTCCGGGTTGTAGACTTCATGCGTGACGACCACTGCGCCCGTGGTCATTGCCTTGGCAATCAACCAGGGATCTGCGCCCTCGAGAAACTCTTCAAACGCCCCGGCTTTCATTGCAGGCATCTGCTGCGCAATCTTTGCGACGATCTGCCCAAATGCGGTTTGAGTCGGCTCATCGCTGGAGTCCTCGAACAGCTGCGCGTTGCCTTTAACCCACTGGGTCAAATCATCATTGCCTCTGGCTAATTCATCCCTTACCGGCACGATACTGGCAATTTCCAGAGCCTGATGCTGTTGAAGAATCCACGCCCAATATCCTGGGCAAATCGACATTCCGTAATAGCGATTTTTGGCCTCAATCAGCGTATTCGAATCCAGTAGATGCTTCATGCCGATAGCTTCATCCCATAAGTTTTCAACTTGGCAGGCTGCACACCCAGCAGTTTTCCTGCGTCTCGTAGCAGAATTCGGCCGCTCTGCGCTTCTGCCAGGACGGCCTTGCTCAACCGGGTACTGTTTCGAATAGCTGCGGTGCGATAGTAATCTCCTCCATTACCGCCTTTATCTCGATATTCCTGCAAGATCCGACGGTAATAAGCGCCGTATTGGTCACTGCTGATGTAGCTGAGATCACGGGCACGACGTGCAATCACCAGCGTGCTGACCCGAAAGCGCCCGGCCAGCGGCGCAAGGTTTTGCTCCCAGTGCACATTCGAATCCCATTGCGCTCGAAAGAAGAGCTCCGGTGCCAGAAACTCCCCCGCTACCGAATTGCAAAAAGCTTCTTCCTGACGCGCACTGTGGCTGCTGCCATCAGATACCCCCGTGCTTCCAATCCAGATATGCGCCAGCTCATGCATCAAGGTAAAAAGGCGTGCCGTGGGTGCGTCCGCACTGTTGATGAAAACCACGGGGGCTAAAGCGTTGCTGATCGCAAATCCTCGAAACTCGCTGACATCAAGTTTGCGGTGGGTATTTCCCAAGGCAACACCGCTGCGCATGACAAGAATGCCGGCCTCCTCGGCGCCACTCACCAAAGCCTTGAAATAGTCTTCATAAGTCATACGCGCAAAGTCATCCGTCACACCGAGTACGCGACGAATATCTGTTACCACATCCTCGATAGGCGAACGGCTGTCGAAACTTCCCACGAAGGGCAGCGGAGAGCGTTCGTGATCCTGTAGGTACTCCAAGTACCAGTCTTGTTTACGCAGCACGTCTCGCACTGTGTCCAGCAGGTTCAAGCTGGGTTTGTCTGGAAAAACGCCACCCACAGTACGCAGGTCCGGGAGAGGAAGGCGCTCCTGCGGTGGAGTCTTGAGAAAGAGGAAGCCAAAAGGGATGTGCACAACAGCAGCCCACTTTTGCGCCTGGGTAAAGGATGGAAGACTTTCGCCACCTTCCCATGCCTTTACTCTTTCCAATTTGACCGTAAGACCTTTAGCAACTTGTGCCTCAGACAGCCCCGCCCGCTGTCGAGACCAAGACAGGATTGCAGGGTTGATAAAGGCGGTCTGGGTCATGGCAGTAGATGTGCTCATCAAGAATGGTCGTGACTATAGGAGTGACTACCCAACCCGTCAATTGATAGCCTTTAGGCCCCTTTTGTAACAGCAGCCAAGCTGTGGCGCTTGCCGAACAGCGCCACGCTCACTACCCCCACCGCCCCCATCACCATGCAATACCCCACGCAGATCCACGGACTGGTCGGCATCAGCGCAATCAGCAACAACGGCGTGGTACTCGCCCATAGCGCGTAGGCAATGTTGTAGGTGAAGGAAATCCCCGACACCCGCACCTGCGCCGGAAACAGGCCGACCATCACCGACGGCACCGCGCCCACCACGCCACAGCTCAAGCCCGCCACGGCGTACGCCGCGCCCAGCCAGATACCGCCGCTGATCAGGCTGGCATACAGGACCGCAATACCCACCGGCAGCAACAGGCTGTAGACCAGCACCGCGCGCCAGGCGCCGATGCGGTCGACCAGCAAGCCGGCCAGCACACAACCGATATTGAGGAATACGATGCCCAGAGCGCTCAAGGCGAAGGTGTGGCTGGGGCTCATGCCGAAGGTTTTCTGCATCATGGTCGGGGTGATGACCACCAACACCACCACGGCGGAGGTGAGCACACAGGTGAGGATCATTGCCGGCAGCAGCACGGCGCGGTGGTCACGCAACACGGTGCGCAATGGCAGTTCGGCGGCGGCCTGGCGGCGCGCCTGCATTTCGAGGAACACCGGGGTTTCACTGAGCCAGCGACGCAACCACACGCCAATCACGCCAAATACGCCGCCGAGCAGGAAGGGAAAGCGCCAGGCGTAGTCGAGGATTTCGGCCGGGGTGAAGACTTGCGCCAGCAGGGTCGCCGTCAGCGCACCGAGCAGGTAGCCGAAGGTCAGGCCGGCTTGCAGAAAGCCCAGCGCGTAACCACGATGGTGGGGCGGCGCGTGTTCGGCGACGAAGGTCCAGGCACTGGGCACTTCACCGCCCACCGCAGCACCCTGCAGCACGCGCAGCGCCAGCAGGATCAGCGGTGCGAAATAGCCGATTTGCGCGTAGGTCGGCATGATGCCGATCAGCAGGCAGGGCAACGCCATCATCAGGATGCTCAGGCTGAACACGCGCTTGCGTCCAAGGTGATCGGCGAAGTGCGCCATCAGGATGCCGCCCAGCGGGCGCGCCAGGTAGCCGGTGACGAAAATGCCGAAACTTTGCAGAAGGCGCAGCCACTCGGGCATTTCGGGCGGGAAGAACAGTTGGCTCAAGGTCAGCGCGAAAAACACGAAGATGATGAAGTCGTAGATTTCCAGGGCACCGCCCAGGGCGGCCAGGCCCAGGGTTTTGTAGTCGGAGCGGGAAAAACGCTGCGCCTGTGTAGGAAAGGTGGCAGTCATGTAGAGGCTCGGCAGACAAACAAAATGGCGTGCAGGTTATGAGCTGAGCCCAATGATGGCAATCGCGGCAGATATATTTGTTTTCCTCATTGATCGATGAAGATAACTGCATTCCCATATCAATGGACGTAGCGGAACATGCCGGAAAACTGCCTGCACCCTAATAACTATAAGAGGAAAGACTCGTGGCCGACGCTATCGAAGAAAGCCGCTATGCCCGATTTGCCCTGCGCTGCTCCAATTTCGCCGAACGCTGGTTTCCCGACTCCTGGGTGTTTGCGGCACTTGCCGTGATCATCGTCGCCGTGGCGACGCTGGGCATGGGCGCAGCGCCAACCGAAGCCGCCAAAGCGTTCGGTGACGGGTTCTGGAGCCTGATCCCCTTCACCATGCAGATGGCCTTTGTGGTGATCGGCGGTTATGTGGTGGCCAGCTCGCCGCCCGCGGTGAAACTGATCGATCGCCTGGCGCGAATCCCCAAGAACGGCCGCTCCGCCGTGGCCTGGGTAGCGTTGATCTCGATGGTCGCTTCCTTGCTGAACTGGGGCCTGTCCCTGGTATTCGGCGGCTTGCTGGTACGGGCGTTGGCGCGTCGTACGGATTTGAAGATGGATTACCGCGCAGCCGGTGCTGCGGCGTATCTGGGGCTGGGCGCCGTGTGGGCATTGGGGCTGTCGTCGTCCGCCGCGCAGTTGCAGGCCAACCCGGCCAGCCTGCCGCCGTCGATCCTGTCGATCACCGGCGTGATCCCGTTCACCGACACCATATTCCTGTGGCAATCCGGCGTGCTGCTGCTGGCATTGATCGTGGTCTCGCTGATCATCGCCTACGCCACCGCCCCCGGCCCGAACAGCGCGCGTGATGCCAAGGCCTGTGGCGTCGACCCGGCGTTCAACTTGCCCAAGATACAAGCACCGACTCGCCCCGGAGAGTGGCTGGAGCACAGCCCGTTGCTGACTATCCTGCTGGCGTTGCTGGCGGCAGGTTGGCTGTTCCATGAGTTTTCGACCAAGCCGGCGATCAGCGCGATCTCGGGGCTGAACACCTACAATTTCCTGTTCATCATGGCCGGCGCCCTGCTGCACTGGCGCCCGCGCAGCTTCCTCGATGCGGTGGCCCGTGCAGTGCCGACCACCACCGGCGTGCTGATCCAATTCCCGCTGTACGGTTCGATTGCCGCGCTGATGACCGTCGTGAAAGGCGGTGACGGCCAGACTCTGGCACACCACATCTCGACCTTCTTCACGTCCATCGCCTCCCACGACACCTACGCGCTGCTGATGGGCGTGTACTCGGCGGTGCTCGGTTTCTTCATTCCGTCGGGCGGCGGCAAGTGGATTATCGAAGCGCCCTACGTGATGCAAGTCGCCAATGACTTGCAATACCACCTGGGCTGGGCGGTGCAGATCTACAACGCCGCCGAGGCGCTGCCGAACCTGATCAACCCGTTCTATATGCTGCCGTTGCTGGGCGTGCTGGGGTTGAAGGCGCGGGATTTGATTGGGTTTTCGTTCGTGCAGTTGCTGGTGCACACACCGCTGGTGCTGTTCTTGCTGTGGGCGTTGGGAACGACGTTGAAGTATTTGCCGCCGGTCATGCCCTGATCAACGGATGAAGCACCTGTTGTTGCAACGGGTGCTTCATGCCGTGAGCTGTCGCAAAATCCGGACACTGGTCCATGACTTTCGTCTACGCCTCACCAATGATGATCAAGCTCATAATTACGGCTTGCTGTGTACGTCTGTCTTCCAGACGATTCATTGTCATATCGCCCGCGCCTCTGCCAACACTTTCGCGCGAAACTTCAACGGCAAATCAGCAGGCGTCAGCAACTCCACATTGACCCCAAGCAGATCCTCAAGCTCGACCTGCAGCCCGCCAAGATCAAAAAGGGTCGTTCCCGGCGGAGCATCGACCAACAAATCCAGATCACTGCCCTCTTGGTCGGTCCCCAGCAACACAGACCCGAATACTCTTGGGTTTGAGATGCGAAAGCGTCCTACCACCTCTCTGACGGCGGCTCGCTGTTGGTCAAGGGCGGTTGAAGGTTTCACGGTTCACCTCAATGGCAGCCAGTATCTAACCAGTCCAGCAGTGCAGGTGGCCGGTAGACACATGCATATAAAACACCTGGCCCTGAATACAATCGACAAGATAGAAGCCAACTCTCTGACCAAACGCGTGGTCTTATCTCACTCAGATGGATGGCCCTTCCTGACTCCTCCCGCCAATCCCTTTGATTAACCTGTCTCGGCTTTCTCCTCACCTGAAACCAAGGAAAATCCGATGACGCCCCTCTCCAAATCACTGGAAGAACTGATCACTGATATCTACAAGGACGACAAGGTTTCGGTTCCTGAATACCGAACATTGCGCGACGACGCCGACCGCCGCATGGCCGCCGTGATCAAGGAGTTCGGCCTGCATAACAACATCACCGCGTTCCAGAAATCGATCGACGTGGCGATGCAGTTGTTGCAGACCAGTGTCATCGATGCAAAGAAGGCCAAGCTGACCGACACGGGCGAGGCCATCGTCAAGGATGCGGTGACGGCCCAAGTGGAGTACTTGCGCGCCGGCAGCCAACTGGCACTGCGTCTGCTGTGAAATCACTGTCTTTGTTCCGTCACATTGCATTGCTACCGTCCTGCGAAATATCTTGCAACATTTCGCCAAGGACTCCCCCGCAATGAGTGACGAGCACGAAGACCGCCCTTCCCCCGACTCCGCAGCCCAACCGCCTGTCGACACCAGCCGCCGGCGTTTCCTGGGAGGCGCAGCGGTGTTGGGGGTCGGCGCGACGTTAAGTGCCTGCGGCAACACCAGCGAAGCGCCGGGCAAACCGGTGGAACGTCCGCTCACGTCGCAAGAGTTGGACAAGGCACTGCACGATCAGGTGAAAACCGTGGTGGTGATCTATGCCGAGAACCGCAGCTTCAATAACCTGTTTGCAGATTTCCCTGGTGTGGAGAAGCCGCTGTCGGCGCTGTCCGCCGCCGATACCCAACAACGCGACCGCGACGGCAGCCCGCTGACCACCCTGCCACCGGCCTGGGGTGGCGTGCTGCAAGTCGGGCCGCAAACGGTGGACGGGGTGACCTACCCCAGCGAAGTGCAATTCCAGGAAAAACTGCCCAACGCGCCCTTCGCCCTCAAGGGCCCGAACGCCGAAGACCTGCCCCTGAGCCTGGTCACCCGCGACTTGTGGCACGTGTTCTATCAGAACCAGATGCAGATCAACGGCGGTAAAAACGACAATTTTGTCGCCTGGGCCGACTCGGGTGGCCTGGTGATGGGCCATTACGCCCAGAGCCGTTATTCCCTGCGCCTGTGGGACGTGGCCAAGGAGTTTGTGCTCTGCGACAACTTCTTCCAGGGCGCGTTTGGCGGCTCGTTCCTCAACCACCAGTACCTGATCAGCGCCACCGCGCCGTTTTACCCGAATGCCGCGCAATCGGTGGCCAAGGCGCAGATCGCCACGCTGCAAAGCGATGATCCCACCGACCCGCGCCTCAAGCCGCTGGACAAGTCCCCCGCCAGCGCCATGACCGGCCCGCCGCAGTTCGGCCCCAGCGCGTTAACCCCCGACGGTTACGGCGTGAACACCCTGGCGCCGCCCTACTGGCCGACCTGGATCCGCGACCCGGAAAACCCGGACTACTCCAAACCCGACCTGCCCAACGTGCTGGTGCCGCAAACCCACGAACACATCGGCGACAAGCTATCGAAAAAGAATGTCGACTGGGCCTGGTATGCCGGCGCGTGGCAAGCCACCTTGGACCAGTTCAAGGATTCGGGCGGTATCCCGAAGATCCCGAACTTCCAGTATCACCACCAACCATTCAACTACTTCAAGCAGCAAGGCCCGGAAAATCGCGCCGAGCGTGACAAGCGCCTGCGCGATGGCGGTTTGGGCGATGAGTCCAGCACCAACACGTTCTTCGCCGACGCCCAAGCCGGCAAACTGCCCGCTGTGACCTTCTACAAGCCCCAGGGCAACCTGAATATGCATGCTGGCTACGCCGACGTGGCTTCGGGCGACCGCCATATCGCCCGTGCCTTGAAGGTGCTGCAAGAGAGCCCGCAGTGGAAAAACATGGTGGTGGTGGTCACCGTCGATGAAAACGGCGGCTGGTGGGACCACGTGGCACCGCCCAAGGGCGACCGTTGGGGCCCTGGCACGCGGATTCCGGCGATTGTGGTATCGCCGTTCGCGCGCAAAGGCACGGTGGACCATACGGTGTACGACACGGCGTCGATCCTGCGCTTGATCACCCGCGTATTCCAGCTAGAGACCCTGGATGGCCTTAAGCAGCGGGATGACGCAATGATCGCCCGCGGCCAGAAGCCAATGGGCGACTTGAGCAACGCATTGCAGTTCAGCCTGTAGGTTTTCTTATCCAATAGCGACACGCCTGGCGATTTAACACGCGGTTTTCCTGGTCAACCGCTACTGTGTGGAGGTGGGCTTTCACCCCGCGCAGACGGGCTTTCGCTGACAAGGAAACAACAATGTTTAAACCGACCAGGTTGTCCTTCACCCTGGCCGCACTGATGGCGAGTGCGGTCGTACAGGCCGACATTGAGGTGCCATTGGGGAGTACGCAACGCGTGACCCAACTGTTCGCCTTCCCCAACAATTGCAGTGTGATCTGCTTTCGACCATGGACGCTGGAGCAGACTGCCGAGCACTATTTGAATCAGAGCCTGCAACGGGACGGCTACAGCCGCGCAAAAGTCAGCGTCAAGACCCATGACGGGCAGGTCTCAGCGACCTTCAGCGGTGTGCCTGACAGTTACGGTCAACCCCTGACCACCTTGCTCAATACCGCCGACCTGGCCTACCAAGGCGCCAACAAACTCAACACTGACGGCAAGTGGGCCTACAACTGGTATTTGTTCCTGCCGCTGGGCATGGCCCTGGAAAACCGCAAGAGTATCGAACTGCTGCACTTCCCGCCGGATTACTCGCTGACCCAGGCTCAGGACTATCTGGAGTCGGCCACCACCGACCGCTGGGCCACCCTGCTCACCGACAATGGCATCCCGGCCACTGAAACGCCGGCTTACCAGACCATCATCGATATCGCCCCCATCGCCGCGCCCTCCAACGCGGGCAAGGACCTGGAAACCGTCTACAGCTACTTCACCGACTACCAGACACGCATGGTCCAGGAACTGAGCCTGCCCGCCAAAGGCGCATTGCCGATGGTGGCGTTTGGCGCACCAGTGCGAAACTGGATCAAGCAGCAATACGGCCAGACCGTGGGAGTACTGGGCCTGGCGCAGATCAGCCCGACGGCAGGCAAGAGCGTGTCAGTGCTGGGCGCCAACCACCCGAGTTACATCTGGTATGCCGCGAGCCCCGACACCTATGACGGCAACGAACAGAAAGCCGACGAAGCCGGCTTGAAGGTAATGGGCCAGGATCTGAGCGCCGCCTGCTGGCAGGCCGGAATGGGTCAGAAACCCGCGAGTGATCCGAACGTGTTGCTCAAGGCGTGCATGAATACGTGGCAAGTCACACGCAAGGAGCAGACCTGTGAGTTGTTCTACACCTCGGTGCGCAACTTGTCCCCGGAGGATGCAAACGCGAAATGCGCCACGCCCGCCATCAAGACGCAGTTGAAACAACTCAAGAATGCCGCTCCCACCCCAGCCATTGCAGCCCCGGCGTTGTAATTCGCACAAAAAAAACCGATTTCTACTGTCAACATTGACAGTAGAAATCGGCTCCCTCTTCAGCGAGTCTTGAGCGGCGTCCATTAGCTGCAAGACGGGTAGTCAGGCACCACAACCCAGTCGATGCAGCCTAAACCAGGAGAGTCATGAAAACTCAGGCCAAGGATAAGGCTAAAACCGCTGTGAGTGACTGTCTTTACCCTTTCGCGAACCTATCCTTTGCACGCGGTTACCCCTCAAGCCGTGAATTCCAAGTGGTTCGCAATCGAGAGGGTGAGACCGTAGGCGTCAAGGCTCGCGTCAATTTCGACAGTCGAACCTGTATTGCCAAGTTTTCCGGCTATGCACTGAGTGAACTAGGTCAACATGCGTTCCAGATTTCTTCACGCATCTACCTGTATGACCGATGGTTCATGGGCCTGATCCGTCACTCGTGCGCTCCAAACACGTGCGCCGACACTGACTACCTGGAGCTTTGGACAGTGGCAGCTATCACCGCCGGCAGCTGGATCACACTCGACTTCACGTTGACCTTCGACAGCTTGCACTGCCAATTTCCCTGCCGTTGCGGCGCTCCCCATTGCAGAGGCTGGATTAAAGGCGGGAAGCAACAAATCAACACAGAGGGGCTGCGCTTCCTGGAACAGAAGCGTAGCCCCGGCAGCCCTTAGGCTTCACCCAACGGGCGCAGGCGATACTGCGGCGGCAATTGCTCGAAACCACTGATCGTGGTGTTCAAGCTCTTCCAGCGACCATCCTTGATGCCGTAGATGCAGCCATGGATCGACAGGCTCTGCCCACGGTGCCAGGCGTTTTGCACAATGCTGGTATGGCCGACGTTGGCCACTTGCTGGATCACGTTCAGCTCGCACATACGGTCGACGCGCTCTTCTTCGGTCGGCAACTGGGCCAGCACGTCACGGTTTTCGTAATAGAGGTCGCGAATGGTGCGCAGCCAGCCGTCGATCAGGCCGAATTGGCGGTCCTGCATCGAGGCGCGCACGCCGCCGCAGCCATAGTGGCCGGTGACCAGGATGTGTTTAACCTTGAGCACGTCCACCGCGTACTGGATCACCGACAGGCAATTGAGGTCGGTGTGCAGCACCACGTTGGCCACGTTGCGGTGCACGAACAAGTCACCCGGCAGCATGCCGACGATCTCATTGGCCGGTACGCGGGCGTCGGAACAGCCGATCCACAGGTATTCCGGGGTTTGCTGGCGGGCGAGCTTGGCGAAGAATTCGGGATCTTCCTGTTTGATCGCGTCCGCCCAGCGTTCATTGTTATCAAGCAGGTCTTGTAGTTCGTTCATCAGGGAAAGCCTCAGGAATGATGCGCAGTTTTGTGACTGACAACCCCACGTCCAGGTCACGCCCTGCCGGTGAATAACAAGCGTGAATTAGCTTGAATCTTTGGGCCACGCTGCCTGTCCACACACTATAAGCCCCACAGTATGAGGATTGGCCATGACTGAATCACGACGTCCCTACGGCGCTACGCAGCCTGAACCCATTGATGACAATGAAGACCGCATGGGCTCGATGCGCGAGCTGGATTTTGACCAGGATGAGCCCTCGGCGCAGAGCGGTGATGATTTAACCCCGGAAACGTTGATCCGGGAGGATGGCGCGCGGGATGCCAGGGAGGAAGGTGAAGACAATCCGGCGGATTATGACCTGAGTATCGTGGACGAAGATGAGATTGGCGGCGGCAATGGCCTGGATGAGGCCGAACTGGCCGATGTCGACCCGATAAACGGTAAACCCTGAGCGTTTGTAGGAGCCCAGCTTGCCGGCGATGGCGATCTTGAGGACGCTATCGCCAGCAAGCCGGGCTCCTACAGAGGGGCGCGTCAGTCGACCAAGGTGCATGCCATGACGACCGCATCTTCGCGGCCCCCCACGGCGGGGTAATAATCCCGCCGACGGCCGATTTCGTTGAAGCCATAACGCTCATACAGGCGGAACGCGCCGGTGTTGCTGTCGCGCACTTCCAGGAAGCACTCACGCGCACTGGCAGCGTAGGCGCGGGTCATCAGGTGCTCCAGCAGCGCCAGGCCAAGGCCGCGTCCCTGGTTTTCCGGTTTGACGGTAATGTTCAGCAGGTGGGCCTCGTCGAGGATGATCTGCACCACACCATGTCCTACTTGCTGCTCACCTTCAAACATCAACCAGATCTGGTATTTGCCCAGCCCATCGAGAAAGATCCCACGGGTCCAGGGGTGGCTGAACGCCGCGTATTCGATTTTCAGCACGGCGTCGAGGTCAGCCTCGGTCATCGGGCGGAAGGATAAAGCCTCACTCATCGGTTGTTTTCCAGCGCGCCATCAGCCGGCGCATGGCTTGCCAGACATCAGCCTTACGCTGTGGCTCTTCCATTAATAATTCCAGGCCCGGCAGGGCCCACACCGAGCCCAGTCCTTCGACCTGCAGTTCGCGGTACCAGGCTTCGGCATTGGCCTCACCGGCAAAGCGCACGGCGGGCAGGCCGATCAGCCACAGGCACACGCAGGGTTCGTCTTCCAGGCGCGCCGACAAAAAACCTTGCACAAAATCCCGAGCCGCTTCCGGGCCCTGGTCCATGTTGCCGCGCACCAACAGCGGCCAGCGCACCGGGTCGCCGACGATTTGCGGGCTGTCGGGCAGGCCGGCGGCGCGCAGCATGTCCTTGAGCAGCATGTAGGCGGGGTCGCGGGTCTGGAAGCGTTCGCCGGTCGGCAACTCGACCAGCAGCAGGCAGCGTCCGGCCCGCAGCAATTGCAGGGCGAAACGCGGCGGCGGCACCACCGGGGCCTTGACCACCGGGGCTGCCTCTTCCACGACTTTGGCCGCCTTGGTCACCGGTGACGGACGCGGCACCTCGACCTTCGCCCGTTCGACGACCGGGCGCACTTCAGGCGCAGGCTTGACCACCGCCACCGGCGCAGCCGCCTCCTCGCCGGACGACTCGAACGCCTCATAGGGCTCAAGCGCCTGCAACAGCTCCGGCCGCGACGGTGCGGCAAACGGCAGTTCGGTGCGGGGCAGCCAGTTGACCACCTGCATGGCGGTCAAGTAAGCGCGACGTCGGGACTCGATAAGCACAGCTCGGCCACTTGTGGATAACTAAAGAGCGGGGATTCTACCGCTGTTCGGCAACAATCGCCCACTGCGCACTGACCGGCTGTGGATAAATCCCGCGTCCGATGCAGTACAATCGCGACTTTTAATCGCCAACCAGCCGGCCATTCCGATGATCGAACCCAAGCGCGTCTTGCGCGCCCTCGCCGAACACTGGGCCCTGCTTGAGCCACTGTGCGAACACTTCGACCAAGGCACCTTGAGCCTTGGCGAGTTGCGCGCGCAATTGGCGGCCCAACAACTGGACAGCACGCCACAGGACATTACCAGCCTGCTGGACGTGTGGATTCGCCTGGACATCCTGGTGCCTGTCGCCAAGAGCCCGAACCGTTTCGAGCTCAACGCACAGATCCACGACTTCCTGGCTTATCTTCGCAAGGAGCACCGGCTTGGCCTGTGCCTGGAAATCGAAGCCTACCTGCGCCACCTCGAGCGCCTGGCAGGCTACATCCAGGACGCCTTCGACATCCGTGATGGCCACGACCTCGCCCGCCAACTGCGCCTGCTCGACATGCGCGTGCGGGACGTGCTGAAAAAACTCGCCAACGACGAACAAGCCCTGGCCGCCGTGGCCGACCGGGCCAAGACCAGCGACCGGCAGATCCCGTTGCGCCAGCGTTACGCCGAAGTCCTGGCAACCTGGGACGAATACGTCGAACCGATGATCCAACTGGTGAACGCCGACGGCGCCTTCGAACAAGGCGTGCGCAAGGTGGAAAATGTGCTGCTGCGCATGCTCACCGAGCAACAGCGCCTCGGCCACCTGGTGGATGACGACATGCTGCTGCGCACCCACGCGCGCATCCTCGAAATGCAGACCAGCGCCCAGCTGACCTTGCGTCATGCCCGCGAACTGCTGCTACCGCTGCGTGAAGAAGCGCGCCGGCACAACGCCGTGACCCGTGGCGCGGCGCTGGCCCTGTCGGCCATCCGCCGTAAAGGGCTGGACGCGGTGCCGCAAGCGGCGATGCCGATGTTTACCCGACCGCAAAGCACCTTCCTCGGCAGTGCCAGCCAGGTGGAAGCTTATGTGTACGCCCTGGCGAACTTTGAGCCGAAACCGGCGAAGTTTCCGAAGGCGCACAAATCCTACAAAGGCGAAGCCCAACGCGCGCCGCGCACGGTCAAGGAGATGCTCGAACGCTGCGAAGACGCGCTGCCGATGCCGGACCTGATGACCTGGCTGCTGGAGCAGGAGCCGGAAGGCGCCACCGACGAATTGCTGTACTGGTTCTCGCGCCTGTCCCGCGAGAAACGCTTCAAGCGCGAACGCCTGGAACGCCGCGACTACCACACAACCGAGCACCAGGTCAGCCTGCGCTCCTTCGCCCTGCTCCCGGCCGGATCCGACGCCGCCGAGCACTCTGCGAGTACACCCCATGCATCTTGATCTATCCGAACTGTCCCAACTGGCGCCGATCTTTCGCGAGCTGTTCAAGGGTTACCACGTCAGCCGCCGCGACCCGGAGCTGTACGCGCAACTGTCGAACTTCCAGGACCAGTACCGCACGTTGTTCAAGGCCCTGGGCTTTGAACTGGTCTGCGATACGCGGGGTTTCTACTACTTCGTGCCGGACACCGCCGTGGCCGCCGCGCAGGTGAACAAGACTGCCCAGCGCCTGGCATTGTTCACCTTCATCATCGTCGAGCACCTGGCCGACCAGGGCCGCGACCCGATTGCCGTGCTTGATGGTGGCAGCCTGGGCCGCGATGAACTGCCGTCGCTGCTGGAGAAGTACCGCGACCTGTTTATCCAGGCCGAAGTGCAGACCCAGGAAGAGCTCGAAGAGAAAATCATGCGCCGCATGACCCAGCTGGGTTTTGCCAGCGAAGACAACGGCATCTATCGCTTCCTGCCGCCCATGCACCGTTTCCTTGATGTGTGCCTGTCGGTGCAGCAAGACCGTGATCTCGCGGCCAGCGTGCACAGCGTGCTGCCACTGCCGGCGCCGGTGATCATCGATGAAGACAGCGATGAGAAATTGCTGAAAACCGATGACCCGCTGGACTTGAGTGACTTTGCCGACGAAAGCGAAGAAGACGCCCTGACCCGCGCCATTGCCGAAGAACAGGAGACCGACGCATGAGTAAGGAACGCTACGGCATCCGCCGCTTCGCCCTATTGAACACCGCCGGTTACAGCCTGGGTTTGTTCCCGCTGGAAGAACCGCTGTCGGTGTATGGCGCGAACAACCTGGGTAAATCCGCCTCGATCAACGCCTTGCAGTTCCCGATCCTGGCGCGCATGTCGGACATGAGTTTCGGCAAGTACACCCTGGAACAATCGCGGCGCTTCTACTTTGCCACCGACACCAGCTACATCCTGGTGGAAGTTTCCCTGCCCCACGGCCCGCATGTCATCGGCGTGGTCGGGCGTGGCCCGGGCGGCGGTTTCGGTCACCAGTTCTTTGCTTATGCGGGCAAGCTGGACCTGGCCCACTACCAGAAAAACGACACCTGCCTGCGCCAGAAAGAACTGTTCACCAACCTTGAGCGCGAAGGTTTGAAAGCCTACGAACTCAAGCCGGATGAACTGCGCCGTTTGCTGGTGGGCGGCCACACGTCGATCCCATTGGACCTGACCCTGATTCCGCTGCGTTCCACCAGCGAGCAGAGCCTGAAGACCTTCCGCGCGCTATTTATCAACCTGCTGCACATGCGCGAAATCACCGCGGCCAAACTCAAGCAATTGTTCCTCGATGCGTTTGAACACAGCCTGCGCTCCGGCAGTGTGGATTACATCGCTGCGTGCGAAGAAGCCTTCCGCGATGTACGACGCATGGAGCAGGACTACAACTCGCTGGTCGCCGCCGGGCCGCTGGTCGAGGCGCTGTCCAATGGCGTTCGCCAGCGCGACGTGTTGCGCGGCAAGTTGCATCGCCTGTCGCCGTTGCTCGATTCGTTGCTGGGCACCTGGTCGGACTATGCCAGTGCGCGCAAGGAAGAGCTGACCATCCAGGCCGAGCACTACCGCAATGAACAGGACGCGCTGCAGAACGACCAGCGTGGCGGCACGCAGGAGCTGATGCGCCTGGAGCGTGAGATCAGCGGGATCCAGCGTTGGCTGGGCGAGCTGTCGGTGCTCAAGCATCGCTTTGCCCTGGTGGATGACGTGAAAGTACTGGAGCAGCAGTTGCTGGCGGCCAAGGATGCGCACGATGAATTGGCGGGTGCCTTGGCGCAGTCCCGGCAGTTCAGCGCCGAGGACCTGGACGAGCGGCTGCGTGACTTGGAAAAGCGCTTGAAGTCGGTCAAGCAGCAGCTCGATCACGCCGACAACAACAGCTACGCCAAGCTGCGGGAGGAATTCTCACAGCAGGACGTCGAGCGTCTGATGCGCCTGTTCAACAGTTCGTTGTTCAGCCTGCCGTTGGGCGAGCACGGCATCACCCTGGACGAGGATGGCCAGTGGGTCAAATCCCTGGAGCAGATCCTCGATGGCTTCAAGGGCGAGCGCTTTGAAGTGCCGGGGCTGTCCATCGACATCTCCCACATTGAACCGCCAGCGTTGCAGGCACTTGCAGACCGCGCGGCGTTGCGCGACCAGAAAGAGCGTCTGGAGAAAGAACTCAAGCAACTGAAAACCCAGCAAGCCGTAGCCTCTGACCGCGCGGCGAGCAAGACTCAGACCGAAGCGTTGTACCAGCAGGTGCTGGATGCGCAAAAGGCCCTGGAAGACTTCCGCCGCGCCCAAACCCTGAGCGCAGAAGAAGGCGAGAAGCTGGAAAACCTGGTGCAGATGGAAGCGGCGCAGGATGAGTTGAAACGCTCCAGTGATGCCTTCACTGAACGCGTCCAGCAACTGTCGGCCAAGCTGCAACTGGTGGGCCGTCAGATCGGCGATATGGAAGCCAAGCAGCGCACGCTGGATGACGCGTTGCGCCGTCGTCAGCTGCTGCCGGCTGACTTGCCGTTCGGTACACCGTTCATGGACCCGGTCGATGACTCCATGGACAACCTGCTGCCGTTGCTCAATGACTATCAGGACAGTTGGCAAGGGTTGCTGCGCGCTGATGGCCAGATCGAAGCGTTGTATGCGCAGGTGCGCCTCAAGGGCGTGGCCAAGTTCGACAGCGAGGATGATGTCGAGCGTCGCCTGCAGTTGCTGATCAACGCTTATGCACACCGTACCGATGAAGCCCTGACGCTGGGCAAGGCACGCCGTGCGGCGGTCACCGATATTGCGCGGACCCTGCGCAATATCCGCAGCGACTACGACAGCCTTGAACACCAACTGGCGCTGTTCAACCGCGAGATCAACAAGCGCCAGGTGTCCAACCTGCAAAGCTTCCGCATCGTGCTGGCGCCGAACAAGGAAGCGCTCAAGCATATTGACCAGATCATCCACAGTGCCGGTCAGTATGAAGAAGGCGAAACACTGTCGGTGTTTGACCTGAGCCAGAGCGCCGAGCAGGACAACAAGAACGAAGAAGCCAAGGAATACCTGGCACGCCTGGTGGCCGCCAATCATAACCAGTTGGGCCTCAAGGACTTGTTCGAGCTGGCGTTCGAGATCACCAAGGTGCATGGCCAGCCGGTAATCCATACCGACATCGATGGCGCGGCGTCCAACGGCACCACCATGACCATCAAGGCGCTGACCAACATGTATTTGTTGCTGCACTTGATGGACCGTGACCAGGCCGGACGCGTGCGCTTGCCGTACTACCTCGATGAGGCGGCGGACATCGATGAGAAGAACCAGGCGGCGTTGCTGGAGACCAGTTTGCAGCTGGGTTTTGTGCCGATTTTGGCGAGTGTGAAGCCGCAGGTGTCGGCGCAGGTGGCGATCGACCTGGAAGGTGGCAGTGGCCCGAACGGGATCTATATCGATGAGGCGGACTGGAAGTACATCCGTCGCCACGATGTGGTGAAGGCGACAGTGAATGTGCAGGCGGATGAGCCGGAGCTGGATGAGGTCTGATTTGTTTCGCTGAAATGCAAAAGGCCGCGATCTTCTGGATCGCGGCCTTTTTTGTGAGCGCTTATTTACCGAGTGGTATTTTAGGCGCCCAGGTCAGCCACTCATCTTCAAACTTGTCGAACAGCGGGAAGGTTTGTTGTGGCCTGGCGGCATTGCCCATGCGCTCGCCGTCCGGTGTCGCGAAGGCGATGCCACCGGCAACCAACGTCTCCAAGGATTCAGTTCGCACAGTAGCGCCTTTGAATAGACCGAAGTCGAGGCCAAACCCACTGGTATTCCAGAAGCGGCTACCGCCTCGTACCAGTGGCGCATATTTAGGCTCGATCAGGATATGGATCAGCACACGGTCTGCGGTCTGGCCCAATTCGTAGCCGGTCACTTTGCCCACGGTGACTTCGCGATAGGTGACCGGTACACCTTCCTTCAGCGAACCGCGGCGTGCGGCGCTGAGGGTCAGACTCAAACCAGCTTCCTGATGCACAGCTTCTGGGGGTTGATCCAGCGCGACAAAACTCTTTTGTGGGCCGGCATTTTTTGCCGCTGGCTGCACTTCGATGTATTGCCCAGTGACCAGGGTTTCCAGGTTGGAGGTTTTCATCAGACCCAGCTCAGGCTTGACCACCCAGAACTGGCTGCCGACGCGTGCGATGCGGTCTGCTACTTGAGTGATGCGTGCGCTGAGCAGCACCGATTGCATGTCGGCACTGAGGTCGACACTTTCAATCTTGCCCACATCCAGGCCTTTGAAACGTACCGGAGTACCTGGACGCATGCCGTCGGCGCGGTCGACCTTGATGGTCACCAGGGTGCCGTGCTGGTTGGCGGCTTCGCGGTCTGCAAACAGACGGAAACGCGGGATGCGCTTTTTCAGCGGTACGTTTGGTTCCGGGGTTTCGAACGCGATGCCGCCGGCCATCAGGCTGGCCAGGGATTCACTCTTGACCTGGATGCCGCCGGTGAGGCCACCGGTCAGGGTGACGCCGCTGGCGTTCCAGAAGCGCGTCGATCCGTTGACCAGGTTTTCGTATTCCTTCTCGATGTGGACGCCGATCACCAGTTGCTTGTTCTTGCGCGAGAACTGGTAGCTCTGCACCGAGCCGACCTTGACCTGCTTGTAAAGGATCGGGCTGCCGACATCCAAGGAGCCGAGGTTGTCGGTGAACAGCACCATGTGCAGACCTGGCGAGCGCAGGTCCAATGGTGGTGCCTTGGCGCGGGCCACGTACTCCCTTTGTGGAGGGGTGCCTTTGTCGCCTGGGCGAATGGCGATGTAGTTACCCTTGACCAAGGCCTCAAGCCCGGTGATACCTGCCAAGGATATGGAAGGTTTGACGACCCAGAATTGAGTGTCCTGTACCAGGTAATCTTCGGCCAGGGGATCGAGCGTCAGTTCTGCGTTGGCACTGGAAAGGTCTGGGTTGATCTTCAGGGTTTTCAGGCTGCCGACCTGGATGCCTTTGTACATGACAGGGGTGCGCCCCGCCTGCAGGCCTTCGAAGTCGGTGAGCTTGACCTTGACCCTGATGCCGGCAGCGGCCGCATCGAAATCTTCATACAAACGGAAGGGCAGGCTCGGATCGGTGGGCGGACTGTCCTTGCGATTCTCCGGCGTGGCGAAGGCGATACCGCCGGCGACGATACTGGAGAGCGATTCGCTACGGACTTTCACACCGGACAGGTTGGCGTCGATGCTGATGCCGCTGGCGTTCCAGAAACGTGTGTGTTTACGCACCAGGCTGGCGTAGGTGGGTTCGATGTAGACCTTGATCTCGACCGTGCTCTGGTCTTCGGAGAGCAGGTAGCTTTTGACTTGGCCGACCTGGATCTGTTTGTAGAACACCGGACTGCCACGGTTGAGTGAGCCAAGGCGGTCGGCCTTGACGGTCAGGTGCAGGCCGGGCTTGGCATCGGACAAAGGCGGCTCTTCGGAGAGCGCCTTGAATTTGCGTGTGGGTTCCCCGTCGCCAGGGCTCGCGGCGATGTAGTTACCTGACACCAGGGTTTCCAGGCCGGTGATACCGGCGAGGGTGACGCTCGGTTTGACCAGCCAGAAACGCGTGTTGGTCTTGAGGTACTGGTCGACGTCCTTGTTCATCTCGATGGTGGCGATCACCCCGCGATTGTTACCTTCGTCATCCAAGGCCAGCGCCTTGACCTTACCCACCGGCATGCCTTTGTAGACCACTTCGGTCTTGTTGACCTGGATGCCTTCACCGCTTTCAAAGCGCACCTGGATATCGATGCCCTGTTGGGAATAGGCACGCCACCCCAGCCAGCCACCGATGATCAGGGCAATCAGGGGCAGCACCCAAATGGCCGACCAGTTGGAGGCTGGGCGGGTTTTAGCTTTAGGCAAATCACTCATGGTCGTCGTCCGACTCCGTGTTATCCCAAATCAGTCGGGGATCGAAAGTTACTGCGGCAAGCATCGTCAAGATCACCACACTGGCGAACGCTGCCGCGCCGAGATTGGCCTCGACACTGGCAAGGCGCCCAAAGTTTACAACCGCCACCAGGATGGCGATCACGAAGATATCCAGCATGGACCAGCGGCCAATGAATTCGATAAAGCGGTACATCACAATGCGTTGTTGCGCGGACAGCGGTTGGCGACGCTGCACCGAGAACAGTAGCAGACCTATGCCGACCAGCTTGAACGTGGGCACCAGGATACTGGCAATGAACACCACAGCGGCGATGGGGAACATGCCGTGCTGCACCAGTTGGATCACACCCGCCATGATGGTACTGGGATCGCCCTGACCAAGGGAGTTGATAGTCATGATCGGCAACAGGTTGGCGGGAATGTACAAGATGGCCGCCGTAATCAGCAGCGCCCATGTGCGGGCAAGGCTGTTGGGGCGACGAGCATGGATCAGCGCACCACAACGCGTGCAAATTTGCTCGTCGCTGTCGGCGTCTTGTTTGTTCAACTCGTGGCATTCGGTACAAATCAGAATGCCTGCATCAATCGCCCGCATGTTCATCCTCTCCTGACAACGCTTGCCAGATCTGGTGGGGCGACATCACCACCTCAAGCAACACCTGAACCATTAACAAGCTGACAAAGCAGACAAGACCGAGACCTACCGTGATGGCGGCCATATCGGCGAGTTTAACGATCGCTACCAGGACGCCCATCAGATAGACCTCCAACATCCCCCAGTCTTTCATGTGATGGTAGATGCGGTACAACAGCAGTCCATAACTGCGGCCGATGCTCCATCGGATGCTGAGCAACACTGCCAACTGGCAGAGCAGCTTGAGCAAGGGAATACCCATGCTGCACAGGAAGACGACAGCGGCGACGCCTTGCATGCCGGTATCGAACAGGGCGACGACGCCGCTCCAGACGGTGTCTTCGGAGGACTGCCCAAGTAGATTGAGCTGCATGATCGGCAGAAAGTTCGCGGGGATGTACAACAGCAACGCCGCCAGCACCAAGGCAAGGCTTCGCTCAACGACGTTATGGCGGTGAGCGTACAGCTCGTAACCGCAACGCGGGCATTGGGCTTTTTCGCCGAGGGCGAGCACTGGTTTGCGCATCAGTAAATCGCACTCATGGCATGCCACCAGGTCGTCCAGTGGTAAATCCGACACCTCAAGGGCATCAACCGGATCGGGCATAGGTAGGGCTCAGACTCTAAAAAAGGTTAGGTGCCTATTCTAGTGGTCTGGTTCAGAAATAACTGTGCAAATTTGTCGGGGGATTTGCGGTGCTGAACTTTTCGACCGCCCAAAACAAAACCCCAACTGCTTTCGCAATTGGGGTTCTGGAATTTAATCTTGACGATGACCTACTCTCACATGGGGAAACCCCACACTACCATCGGCGATGCATCGTTTCACTGCTGAGTTCGGGATGGGATCAGGTGGTTCCAATGCTCTATGGTCGTCAAGAAATTCGGGTACTGAGTCGTGGCGTATGCCTCGCTTCAGCAAATTGGGTATGTGACAGCTTTCGGTGTTTTGTGAGCGTCGAACTTTCGGTTCATTTTCGTCTTCACACACCGCAATCTGATGCTCTTTCGAGTAGTCAAATTGCTTGGGTGTTATATGGTCAAGCCTCACGGGCAATTAGTATTGGTTAGCTCAACGCCTCACAGCGCTTACACACCCAACCTATCAACGTCGTAGTCTTCGACGGCCCTTCAGGGAACTCAAGGTTCCAGTGAGATCTCATCTTGAGGCTAGTTTCCCGCTTAGATGCTTTCAGCGGTTATCTATTCCGAACATAGCTACCCGGCAATGCCACTGGCGTGACAACCGGAACACCAGAGGTTCGTCCACTCCGGTCCTCTCGTACTAGGAGCAGCCCCTCTCAAATCTCAAACGTCCACGGCAGATAGGGACCGAACTGTCTCACGACGTTCTAAACCCAGCTCGCGTACCACTTTAAATGGCGAACAGCCATACCCTTGGGACCGGCTTCAGCCCCAGGATGTGATGAGCCGACATCGAGGTGCCAAACACCGCCGTCGATATGAACTCTTGGGCGGTATCAGCCTGTTATCCCCGGAGTACCTTTTATCCGTTGAGCGATGGCCCTTCCATACAGAACCACCGGATCACTAAGACCTACTTTCGTACCTGCTCGACGTGTCTGTCTCGCAGTCAAGCGCGCTTTTGCCTTTATACTCTACGACCGATTTCCGACCGGTCTGAGCGCACCTTCGTACTCCTCCGTTACTCTTTAGGAGGAGACCGCCCCAGTCAAACTACCCACCATACACTGTCCTCGATCCGGATAACGGACCTGAGTTAGAACCTCAAAGTTGCCAGGGTGGTATTTCAAGGATGGCTCCACGCAGACTGGCGTCCACGCTTCAAAGCCTCCCACCTATCCTACACAAGCAAATTCAAAGTCCAGTGCAAAGCTATAGTAAAGGTTCACGGGGTCTTTCCGTCTAGCCGCGGATACACTGCATCTTCACAGCGATTTCAATTTCACTGAGTCTCGGGTGGAGACAGCGCCGCCATCGTTACGCCATTCGTGCAGGTCGGAACTTACCCGACAAGGAATTTCGCTACCTTAGGACCGTTATAGTTACGGCCGCCGTTTACCGGGGCTTCGATCAAGAGCTTCGCGTTAGCTAACCCCATCAATTAACCTTCCGGCACCGGGCAGGCGTCACACCCTATACGTCCACTTTCGTGTTTGCAGAGTGCTGTGTTTTTAATAAACAGTCGCAGCGGCCTGGTATCTTCGACCGGCATGAGCTTACGGAGCAAGTCCTTCACCCTCACCGGCGCACCTTCTCCCGAAGTTACGGTGCCATTTTGCCTAGTTCCTTCACCCGAGTTCTCTCAAGCGCCTTGGTATTCTCTACCCAACCACCTGTGTCGGTTTGGGGTACGGTTCCTGGTTACCTGAAGCTTAGAAGCTTTTCTTGGAAGCATGGCATCAACCACTTCGTTAACTAAAAGTTAACTCGTCATCAGCTCTCGGCCTTAGAATCCCGGATTTACCTAAGATTCCAGCCTACCACCTTAAACTTGGACAACCAACGCCAAGCTGGCCTAGCCTTCTCCGTCCCTCCATCGCAATAACCAGAAGTACAGGAATATTAACCTGTTTTCCATCGACTACGCTTTTCAGCCTCGCCTTAGGGACCGACTAACCCTGCGTCGATTAACGTTGCGCAGGAAACCTTGGTCTTTCGGCGTGGGTGTTTTTCACACCCATTGTCGTTACTCATGTCAGCATTCGCACTTCTGATACCTCCAGCAAGCTTCTCAACTCACCTTCACAGGCTTACAGAACGCTCCTCTACCGCATCACTTACGTGATACCCGTAGCTTCGGTGTATGGTTTGAGCCCCGTTACATCTTCCGCGCAGGCCGACTCGACTAGTGAGCTATTACGCTTTCTTTAAAGGGTGGCTGCTTCTAAGCCAACCTCCTAGCTGTCTAAGCCTTCCCACATCGTTTCCCACTTAACCATAACTTTGGGACCTTAGCTGACGGTCTGGGTTGTTTCCCTTTTCACGACGGACGTTAGCACCCGCCGTGTGTCTCCCATGCTCGGCACTTGTAGGTATTCGGAGTTTGCATCGGTTTGGTAAGTCGGGATGACCCCCTAGCCGAAACAGTGCTCTACCCCCTACAGTGATACATGAGGCGCTACCTAAATAGCTTTCGAGGAGAACCAGCTATCTCCGAGCTTGATTAGCCTTTCACTCCGATCCACAGGTCATCCGCTAACTTTTCAACGGTAGTCGGTTCGGTCCTCCAGTTAGTGTTACCCAACCTTCAACCTGCCCATGGATAGATCGCCCGGTTTCGGGTCTATTCCCAGCGACTAGACGCCCTATTAAGACTCGCTTTCGCTACGCCTCCCCTATTCGGTTAAGCTCGCCACTGAAAATAAGTCGCTGACCCATTATACAAAAGGTACGCAGTCACCCAACAAAGTGGGCTCCCACTGCTTGTACGCATACGGTTTCAGGATCTATTTCACTCCCCTCTCCGGGGTTCTTTTCGCCTTTCCCTCACGGTACTAGTTCACTATCGGTCAGTCAGTAGTATTTAGCCTTGGAGGATGGTCCCCCCATATTCAGACAAAGTTTCTCGTGCTCCGTCCTACTCGATTTCATGACTAAGAGATTTTCGCGTACAGGGCTATCACCCACTATGGCCGCACTTTCCAGAGCGTTCCGCTAATCTCAAAGCCACTTAAGGGCTAGTCCCCGTTCGCTCGCCACTACTAAGGGAATCTCGGTTGATTTCTTTTCCTCAGGGTACTTAGATGTTTCAGTTCCCCTGGTTCGCCTCTTGCACCTATGTATTCAGTACAAGATAACCATCTTATGATGGCTGGGTTCCCCCATTCAGACATCTCCGGATCAAAGTCTGTTTGCCGACTCCCCGAAGCTTTTCGCAGGCTACCACGTCTTTCATCGCCTCTGACTGCCAAGGCATCCACCGTATGCGCTTCTTCACTTGACCATATAACCCCAAGCAATCTGGTTATACTGTGAAGACGACATTCGCCGAAAATTCGAATTTCTCAATTAAGAGAACTCACAAATTTTACCTTAGCCTGATCCGTTACCAGTGAAAGTAACGTTCAGTCTATCTTTCTATCACATACCCAAATTTTTAAAGAACGATCTAATCAAAGACTAGAAATCAACATTCACCATCACACTGATGGAATGCTCATTTCTAAGCTTTCATAACGCAGAAGCAGTAGTGGTGGAGCCAAACGGGATCGAACCGTTGACCTCCTGCGTGCAAGGCAGGCGCTCTCCCAGCTGAGCTATGGCCCCATATTTCTACAGGCGTTTCCCACACAAAATTGGTGGGTCTGGGCAGATTCGAACTGCCGACCTCACCCTTATCAGGGGTGCGCTCTAACCAACTGAGCTACAGACCCAATTTCGGGCTGCTTCTTTATCGTCTTCTTCAATGAATCAAGCAATTCGTGTGGGAACTTATGGAGCAGCTGATGTCGTCGATTAAGGAGGTGATCCAGCCGCAGGTTCCCCTACGGCTACCTTGTTACGACTTCACCCCAGTCATGAATCACACCGTGGTAACCGTCCTCCCGAAGGTTAGACTAGCTACTTCTGGTGCAACCCACTCCCATGGTGTGACGGGCGGTGTGTACAAGGCCCGGGAACGTATTCACCGCGACATTCTGATTCGCGATTACTAGCGATTCCGACTTCACGCAGTCGAGTTGCAGACTGCGATCCGGACTACGATCGGTTTTATGGGATTAGCTCCACCTCGCGGCTTGGCAACCCTCTGTACCGACCATTGTAGCACGTGTGTAGCCCAGGCCGTAAGGGCCATGATGACTTGACGTCATCCCCACCTTCCTCCGGTTTGTCACCGGCAGTCTCCTTAGAGTGCCCACCATGACGTGCTGGTAACTAAGGACAAGGGTTGCGCTCGTTACGGGACTTAACCCAACATCTCACGACACGAGCTGACGACAGCCATGCAGCACCTGTCTCAATGTTCCCGAAGGCACCAATCTATCTCTAGAAAGTTCATTGGATGTCAAGGCCTGGTAAGGTTCTTCGCGTTGCTTCGAATTAAACCACATGCTCCACCGCTTGTGCGGGCCCCCGTCAATTCATTTGAGTTTTAACCTTGCGGCCGTACTCCCCAGGCGGTCAACTTAATGCGTTAGCTGCGCCACTAAAAGCTCAAGGCTTCCAACGGCTAGTTGACATCGTTTACGGCGTGGACTACCAGGGTATCTAATCCTGTTTGCTCCCCACGCTTTCGCACCTCAGTGTCAGTATTAGTCCAGGTGGTCGCCTTCGCCACTGGTGTTCCTTCCTATATCTACGCATTTCACCGCTACACAGGAAATTCCACCACCCTCTACCATACTCTAGTCAGTCAGTTTTGAATGCAGTTCCCAGGTTGAGCCCGGGGATTTCACATCCAACTTAACAAACCACCTACGCGCGCTTTACGCCCAGTAATTCCGATTAACGCTTGCACCCTCTGTATTACCGCGGCTGCTGGCACAGAGTTAGCCGGTGCTTATTCTGTCGGTAACGTCAAAACACTAACGTATTAGGTTAATGCCCTTCCTCCCAACTTAAAGTGCTTTACAATCCGAAGACCTTCTTCACACACGCGGCATGGCTGGATCAGGCTTTCGCCCATTGTCCAATATTCCCCACTGCTGCCTCCCGTAGGAGTCTGGACCGTGTCTCAGTTCCAGTGTGACTGATCATCCTCTCAGACCAGTTACGGATCGTCGCCTTGGTGAGCCATTACCTCACCAACTAGCTAATCCGACCTAGGCTCATCTGATAGCGCAAGGCCCGAAGGTCCCCTGCTTTCTCCCGTAGGACGTATGCGGTATTAGCGTTCGTTTCCGAACGTTATCCCCCACTACCAGGCAGATTCCTAGGCATTACTCACCCGTCCGCCGCTCTCAAGAGAAGCAAGCTTCTCTCTACCGCTCGACTTGCATGTGTTAGGCCTGCCGCCAGCGTTCAATCTGAGCCATGATCAAACTCTTCAGTTCAAACATCTTTGGGTTTTTAAGAAACCCTAAACTTGGCTCAGCAATCGTTGGTTACATCTTTGATTTCTCGCGGAGTAACTTGTGATGCTGATAATCTTGTTGACTATCAGTCTGACTCCACAAGCACCCACACGAATTGCTTGATTCAGTTGTTAAAGAGCGGTTGGTTAAGATCTTTCGTCTCAACCGAGGCGCGCATTCTACAGCAGCCTCATTTGCTGTCAAGTGATTATTTTCAGAAGCTTTCGAAGATTTCTTCAACAACTTCAACCACTTGCGCTTCCGATCTCTCGTCAGCGGGAGGCGAATTCTACAGCGTTACACGCTGCTGTCAACACCTCTTTTTCAACTTCCTTTTGACTTCGATGAACTGAAGCAACCTGCTGCCGAAACTTACATAACTCATTGTTTACCAAGGAGTTTTCCGTTTCGACTGCGCCGGAAGTGGGGCGAATTATAGACATCTGGAATCTGCCGTCAATGCCTTTCTTCATATTTCTGTCATATAAGTCAGAAAAGCCCCAAAAACGCGAAAGCCGGCCCCAAGGGGCCGGCTTTCAGCTTGCCTTAAGACAAGCTAGGGAACGCAAACTGCGACGCTTCATGGCTGGCGCGCTGTGGCCAGCGCTGGGTAATCGCTTTGCGACGGGTATAGAAACGCACCCCATCCGGCCCATACGCATGCAGGTCACCAAACAGAGAACGCTTCCAACCACCAAAGCTGTGATACGCCACCGGTACCGGAAGAGGAACGTTCACGCCGACCATGCCCACTTCAATCTCGTCACAGAACAGACGCGCCGCTTCACCATCACGGGTAAAGATACAGGTGCCGTTGCCGTATTCGTGATCGTTAATCAGCTGCATCGCCGCTTCCAGGCTATTCACCCGAACCACGCACAGCACTGGCCCAAAGATCTCTTCCTTATAGATGCGCATCTCTGGCGTCACACGGTCGAACAGGCTGCCACCAAGGAAGAAACCCTCTTCATGCCCGGCAACACTCAAGCCACGACCATCAACCACCAACTTGGCACCCGCTGCCACACCGTCCTCTATATAGCCACTGACTTTGTCACGGGCCTGTCCTGTCACCAGCGGCCCCATATCCAGGCCGCAGGACGTGCCCGCGCCGATCTTCAGCGCCTTGACCTGAGGCACCAGCTTGGCAATCAACGCGTCCGCCACTTGGTCACCCACGCACACGGCTACCGAGATGGCCATGCAGCGCTCGCCGCAAGAACCATAAGCAGCGCCCATCAGCGCGCTGACTGCGTTATCCAAATCCGCATCCGGCATCAACACCGCATGGTTCTTCGCACCACCCAGTGCCTGCACGCGCTTGCCACGCTTGGTCGCTTCGGAATAGATGTACTCGGCAATCGGCGTCGAACCCACGAAGCTCAACGCTTTCACTTCCGGCGCTTCAATCAGCGCATCCACTGCGCCCTTGTCGCCATGTACCACGCTCAACACGCCTTTGGGCAGGCCGGCTTCCTGCAGCAGTTGTGCGATCAACAGCGTCGAGCTCGGATCACGCTCCGATGGTTTCAGGATGAAGCAGTTACCGCAGACAATCGCCAGCGGATACATCCACAAAGGCACCATCGCCGGGAAGTTGAACGGTGTAATGCCAGCGACTACGCCCAGTGGTTGGAAATCCGACCACGCATCAATATTCGGTCCTACGTTACGGCTGTACTCGCCCTTCAGAATTTCCGGCGCAGAGCACGCGTATTCGACGTTTTCAATCCCGCGCTTCAGTTCACCCGCGGCATCTTCCAAGGTCTTGCCATGCTCTTCGCTGATCAACTGCGAGATACGCGCTTCGTTCTGCTCCAGCAATTGCTTGAAACGAAACATCACCTGGGCACGCTTGGCCGCTGGCGTATTACGCCAGGCCGGGAACGCCGCCTTGGCCGAGTCGATTGCCTGTTGAATGGTTTCACGACTGGCCAACGGCACTTGGTGGATCACCTGGCCGGTGGACGGGTTGTACACGTCGGCACTGCGACCGCTGTCGTTGACCAACTCACCGTTGATCAAATGCTGGATAAGGCTCATGCAGGGCTCCTGAAAAGTTGTTCTATATAGAAGGAGAAATCAGTCGATCTTGTTCAGCACTTCGCCGACCGCATCGAACAGGCGATCCAGGTCCTGCGGCTTGCTGTTGAAGGTTGGCCCGAACTGCAAGGTGTCACCGCCAAAGCGCACGTAGAAGCCGGCTTTCCACAAAGCCATACCGGCCTCGAATGGACGCACGATCGCATCGCCGTCACGCGGGGCGATCTGGATCGCGCCGGCCAGGCCGTAGTTGCGGATGTCGATCACGTTCTTGCTGCCCTTCAGGCCATGCAGCGCATTCTCAAAGTGCGGTGCGACTTCGGCGACGCTCTGCACCAGGTTTTCCTTCTGCAACAGGTCCAATGCCGCCAAGCCAGCCGCGCAAGCGACCGGGTGCGCCGAGTAGGTGTAGCCGTGGGGGAATTCCACCGCGTACTCAGGCGTCGCCTGGTTCATGAAGGTCTGATAGATCTCGCTACTGGCAATCACCGCGCCCATCGGGATCGCGCCGTTGGTGACTTGCTTGGCGATGCACATCAGGTCCGGGGTCACGCCGAAGCTGTCGGCGCCGAACATCGAACCGGTACGGCCAAAGCCGGTGATCACTTCGTCAAACACCAGCAGGATGTTGTGTTGATCGCAAATCTCACGCAGACGCTTGAGGTAACCCTGAGGCGGCACCAGCACGCCCGCAGAACCTGCCATTGGCTCGACAAAGACAGCGGCGATGTTCGATGCGTCATGCAGCTCGATCAGCTTGAGCAGCTCATCGGCCAGCGCGATACCGCCCTGCTCCGGCATGCCACGGGAAAAAGCATTGCTCGCCAGCAAGGTGTGCGGCAGATGGTCAACGTCCATCATCGCCTGACCAAACATCTTACGGTTGCCGTTAACGCCGCCCAGGCTGGTGCCGGCGATGTTCACCCCGTGATAACCGCGAGCGCGGCCAATCATCTTGGTCTTGGTCGCCTGGCCTTTCAGGCGCCAGTAGGCACGCACCATCTTCACCGCCGTATCGGCGCACTCGGAGCCGGAGTCGGTGAAGAACACGTGGTTCAGGTTGCCAGGGGTCAGGTCAGTGATCTTTTCCGCCAGTTGGAAGGACAACGGATGACCGTATTGGAAGCCTGGCGAATAGTCCAGAGTGCCCAATTGCTTGGCCACCGCCTCCTGAATTTCCTTACGGGTATGCCCGGCACCACAGGTCCACAGGCCCGACAATGAGTCGTACACCTTGCGTCCCTTGTCATCGGTCAACCAGCTACCTTCGGCCGCCACGATCAGGCGCGGGTCACGCTGGAAGTTACGGTTGGCGGTGTAAGGCATCCAGTGCGCGTCCAGCTTCAATTGGCTGGCCAGGGACGATGGGGCGTTTTCGGGCATGTTCATCAGCAAAACCTCGCAGGGCAAAAGGCAGCGTCGGGATTGAAAAGCGTTGTTGCAGCTAAATTGCCACGGCGATAAAGTCGGTGAAATTCAACTCTTCTAACCTTCAGTCAGGCCTTCACTAAACTATGAGCAGCCGTCGACCCGATCCCCTGGCCCAAGTCAGCGACTTCGATATCCGCCTGTTGCGCATCTTTCGCAGCGTGGTCGAATGCGGTGGCTTCTCAGCAGCGGAAACCGTGCTGGGCATCGGGCGCTCGGCGATCAGCCAGCAAATGAGCGATCTCGAACAACGCCTCGGATTAAGACTGTGCCAACGCGGCCGCGCCGGTTTCTCGCTGACTGAAGAGGGGCGTGAGGTCTACCAATCCGCCCTGCAATTATTAAGTGCCCTGGAAAGCTTTCGCACCGAGGTCAACGGCTTGCACCAGCACTTGCGCGGCGAGTTGATCATCGGCCTCACCGACAACCTCGTCACCTTGCCCCACATGCGCATCACCCACGCGCTTGCCCAGTTGAAGGAGCGCGGCCCGGATGTACAGATCCAGATCCGCATGATCGCCCCCAACGAAGTCGAGCAAGGCGTACTCGATGGTCGCCTGCACGTGGGCGTGGTGCCTCAGGCCAGCGCGCTGTCGGGGTTGGAATACCAGCCGTTGTACAGTGAGCGTTCACTGCTCTACTGCGCGGTGGGTCACCCGCTGTTTTACGCCGACAACAAGCAGTTGGACGACGCACGCATCGATGCCCAAGACGCGATCGCCCCGACCTTCCGCCTGCCAGCCGAGATTCAGGCCCATTACCAGGCGCTCAACTGCACCGCGAGCGCTTCGGACCGCGAAGGCATGGCCTTCCTGATTCTCACCGGCCGCTATATCGGCTACCTGCCCGACCATTACGCCAGCCTGTGGGTACAACAAGGCCGACTGCGTGCGCTGAAACCGACTACACGTTTTTACGATTTAAGCCTCGCATCGGTCACGCGCAAGGGTCGACGCCCCCATTTGGTGCTGGAAAGTTTCCTGGAAAGTCTCGCGGCAACCCGCTAACTCGGCCTCGCAGCTAAAAGCTGAGCAGTTGGACAGCTTTTTGCAATAACCCAAGGACATAGACCTTGAGTTTGCCCGCCATGCCACCAGAAGCGTCCAACAGCAGCGACCTGATCTACGGCCTCAACGACCGCCCAAAACCCGCCCCGGCTTTTCTCGCCGCACTGCAACATGTGCTCGCTGCGTTTGTCGGCATCATCACCCCGCCGCTGATCATCGGCTCCACCCTGGGTCTCACTGCCCATTTGCCCTACCTGATCAGCATGGCGTTGATGGTCTCCGGCGTAGGCACCTTCATTCAGGCGCGTAGACCATTTGGAATCGGCGCCGGGATGATCTGCCTGCAAGGCACCAGCTTTGCCTTCCTCGGTGCAGTGCTATCAGCCGGATTCTTGGTGAAACAACGCGGCGGCAGCCCGGAAGACATCATGGCGATGATCTTCGGCGTGTGCTTTTTCGGCGCTGTGGTGCAGATTGTGCTGAGTCGGTTTATCGGACAACTGCGCCGAGTCATCACGCCTCTGGTGACTGGGATTGTCATCACCCTGATCGGCATCAGCTTGATCAAGGTCGGTATCACTGACCTCGGCGGCGGCTTCAACGCCCCTGACTTCGGCGCACCCGCCAACCTGGCACTGGGCGTGTTCGTTGTTTTGACGATCATTCTGCTCAACCGCTCCAACACACCTTGGGTACGCCTCTCGGCCATCATCATCGGCTTGGCCCTCGGCAGTCTCGCCGCCTGGTTCAGCGGCAAACTCGTGCCTCAAGCTCTGCCCGAACTCCCTCTGGTCAGCTTACCCATTCCGTTTCGCTTCGGTTTCAACTTCGACTGGAGTGCTTTCCTGCCCATTGCGCTGATTTATCTGATCAGCAGCATCGAAACCGTCGGCGACCTCACCGCCAACTGCATGATCGCCCGCCAGCCCATCAGCGGCCCTTCCTATATAAGCCGGCTTAAAGGTGGCGTACTCGGCGATGGCGTGAGCTGCATGATCGCCGCCACGTTCAGCGCTTTCCCCAACACTACCTTTGCGCAGAACAACGGCGTGATCCAACTTACCGGCGTGGCCAGCCGTTACGTCGGCCTATACATCGGCGTGGTGCTGTTTTGCCTCGGCTTGTTTCCATTGATTGGCGCGGTACTGCAACAAATCCCCAAACCGGTATTGGGCGGCGCCACCCTGGTGATGTTCGGCAGTGTGGCCGCCGCCGGCGTGCGCATCCTCGCCCAAGCACCGCTGGACCGACGCAGCATGCTGATCATCGCCACCTCGTTTGGCGTCGGCCTGGGCATCGCCGCGCAACCGAACCTGTTGCACCTGATGCCGACGCTGGTACAAAACCTGTTCGACTCCGCCATCACCAGCGGCGGGTTGACCGCCATTTTGCTGTGCCTGTTATTGCCCGAAGCCAAAGCAAACGAGGCTGCCGCAAACCACGTTTCGGAAAGCGACACACTGGAACCGCTTTGACGGTTTTATTGCATCAGGACTTGTCTGAGGCTTGAGGGTGGGTTATCTGTGCACACGTCGTCTCTATCGATCAGCACGGAAACCTCCATGAGCCTCGAAGTTCCTGCCCACAGCAACCACGCCGGTAAGCCCGCCAGCCGCATTCGGCAAAAGAA
This sequence comes from Pseudomonas sp. NS1(2017), assembly GCF_002269425.1. Lineage (NCBI taxonomy): Bacteria > Pseudomonadati > Pseudomonadota > Gammaproteobacteria > Pseudomonadales > Pseudomonadaceae > Pseudomonas > Pseudomonas sp. NS1(2017). Next base: position 2,137,389 of record NZ_CP022960.1, on the reverse strand, counting down.
CGAACAAGCGATTCTCCAGGCTGCTGAAGATGAGTTCGCACGCCATGGCTACAAAGGCACCAGCATGAACACCATTGCTGCCAGTGCCGGGTTGCCCAAGGCCAACTTGCATTACTACTTCACCAATAAACTGGGCCTGTACATTGCGGTGCTCAGCAACATCCTCGAACTGTGGGACAGCACCTTCAACACGCTGACCGCCGAAGATGACCCGGCCGTCGCCCTCACTCGCTACATTCGCACCAAGATGGAATTTTCGCGCCGTCAACCCCAGGCCTCGCGGATTTTCGCGATGGAAATCATCAGCGGCGGTGAATGCCTGACCGAATATTTCAGCCAGGACTACCGCGCCTGGTTCAGTGGCCGTGCGGCGGTGTTCCAGGCCTGGATTGACGCTGGCAAGATGGACCCGATCGACCCGGTGCACCTGATTTTCCTGCTGTGGGGCAGCACCCAGCACTATGCCGACTTCGCCACCCAGATCTGTCGCGTCACTGGTCGAACCAAGCTGACCAAGCAAGACATGGAAGACGCCGGCACCAACCTGATCCACATCATTCTCAAAGGCTGTGGCGTCAAGCCCGCCCTATAAACGAAGCGACTTATGCCTTTCACGCTTACCGGTCTTTGCGAGTTTCACGAAGAAATCCGCAAAAGCCGCTTTATCACCCTCGCCGCCCCCATCACCAGCCCGCAAGACGCCCAGGCGTTTTTCGCGCAGCACAGCGACTTGAACGCCACGCACAACTGCTGGGCCTGGAAGCTCGCGGATCAATACCGCAGCAATGATGATGGCGAACCCGGTGGTACCGCTGGCCGACCGATCCTGGCGGCCATCGAAGCACAAGGTTTCGATCAGGTCGCGGTGCTGGTCATCCGCTGGTACGGCGGCATCCAGTTGGGCACCGGTGGCCTCGCCCGCGCGTATGGCGGCGGCGCGAACAAATGCCTGCAAACCGCCGAACGCATTGAGCTCATCAGCCGCGTGCCGTTGAGCTGCGCATGCGGTTTCTCGGAATTGAACCTGGTGAAACTGCGCGTCGCCGAACTGGGCGGACTGGTAGTAGAAGAATCTTTCACCGCCAACGGCGTCGAGCTACAACTCGCCTTGGGCGAAGCCCATATCGATACCCTGCAAATTCAACTCGCCGACCTTAGCCGTGGGCGTATCCTGCTACAACGTTGAACACCCTGAACCGCGACTCTTAAAGGAAGCTTTTCATGTCTACGCCAAAAACCGCATTGATCATCGGCGCCTCGCGCGGGCTGGGCCTTGGCCTGGTCAAGCAACTGTTGCAGGACGGTTGGGACGTGACCGCCACCGTGCGTGATCCGAGCAAGGCCGATGCCCTGAAAGCCGTAGGCCCGGTACAGATCGAAAAACTTGACATGGACGACCAGCAAGCCGTGATCGCCCTGAGCCAACGCCTGAAGGAACGGACCTTCGATCTGTTGTTCGTCAACGCCGGCGTCAAAGGCCCTGCCAACCAGGAGCCGGGCCACGCCACGCTGGCAGAGGTCGGCCAACTGTTCTTCACCAACGCCGTGGCGCCGATCAACCTGGCCCAGCGTTTTGTCGGGCAGATCCGCAAGGACAGCGGCGTATTGGCGTTCATGAGTTCGGTACTGGGCAGCGTGACCATCCCCGACGGCTCCGACCTGGCGTTGTACAAAGCCAGCAAGGCGGCACTCAACTCCATGACCAACAGCTTCATCACCCAATTGGGCGACCACAAGTTGACCGTGCTGTCACTGCACCCGGGCTGGGTGAAGACCGACATGGGCGGCGAAAACGCGCACATTGACGTCGACACCAGCGTGCGCGGCCTGGTGGACCAGGTGAACGCCTACACCGGCAAAGGCGGCCATCACTTCATCGATTACAAAGGCGACACCATCGCCTGGTAAATTAGCCCCTGTGGGAGCGGGCTTGCCCGCGAAAAACGCCAAGGCACCGCGTTAATCCAGAAAGCTCGCGTTATTGTTGACGTTTTTCGCGAGCAAGCTCGCTCCTACAGAGGTAGACTCATCACCTCGCCCTCACCGGCGACCCTGGATCAGCAGACAGGGCAACACTGAGCTGGCAAACCTGAACCCATCATTCAGAGGAGCCGGCCAATGCCTGCGACCCGTATCTGGTTAAAAAACCCCCTCGCGATTTTCACCGCCAATGGCCTCGACGCCCGTGGCGGCCTGGTGCTGCAAGACGGTGTGATCACCGAAGTGCTGGCCCACGGACAAGCGCCTGCGCAGCCCTGCACCGAAGTGTTCGATGCGCGTGAGCATGTAGTCCTGCCGGGGCTGATCAATACCCACCATCATTTCTATCAAACCCTGACTCGCGCCTGGGCGCCGGTGGTCAATCAGCCGTTGTTTCCCTGGTTGAAAACCTTGTATCCGGTGTGGGCGCGGCTCACCCCGGAAAAACTCGCCCTCGCCAGCAAAGTCGCATTGGCCGAATTACTGCTCTCGGGCTGCACCACAGCGGCGGACCACCACTACTTGTTCCCCGACGGCCTGGAAAACGCCATCGACGTACAAGTGGAAAGCGTCCGCGAGTTGGGCATGCGCGCCATGCTCACCCGTGGTTCCATGAGTTTGGGTGAGGCCGACGGCGGCCTGCCACCGCAGCAGACAGTGCAGCAGGGCCAAGTCATCCTTGAAGACAGTCAGCGTCTGATCCACGAATACCATGAGCGTGGTGACGGCGCGCAAATCCAGATCGCCCTGGCACCCTGCTCGCCGTTTTCCGTCACCCCGGAAATCATGGAAGCCAGCGCCGAACTGGCCAACCGCCTCGATGTGCGCCTGCACACCCACCTGGCCGAAACCCTCGACGAAGAAGACTTCTGCCTGCAGCGCTTCGGCCTGCGCACCGTGGACTACCTCGACAGCGTCGGCTGGCTCGGCCCACGTACCTGGCTGGCGCATGGCATTCACTTCAACCCGGATGAAATTGCGCGCCTGGGCGCTGCAGGCACCGGCATCTGCCATTGCCCAAGCTCGAACATGCGCCTGGCGTCCGGCATCTGCCCGACCCTGGACCTGCTCGCGGCCGGCGCGCCTATCGGACTGGGTGTGGACGGTTCCGCGTCCAACGATGCGTCGAACATGATCCTTGAAGCGCGCCAGGCTTTGTACATCCAGCGCCTGCGTTACGGCGCGGAAAAGATCACCCCGGAAGGCGTGCTGGGCTGGGCAACCAAAGGCTCGGCGCAGTTGCTGGGCCGTACGGATATCGGTGAATTGGCTGTCGGAAAACAGGCTGATCTGGCGCTGTTCAAGCTCGATGAGCTGCGCTTCTCCGGCAGCCACGATCCGATCTCGGCGCTGCTGTTGTGCGGCGCCGACCGTGCGGACCGGGTGATGATTGCAGGCAAATGGCGCGTGATCGACGGCCAGGTCGAAGGCCTGGACCTAAAAGGCTTGATCGCCGATCACAGCCAGGCCGCGCGGCAGTTGATCGCTGGCTGATTACAACCCCAGCAACGACAACATGATAAAGGTCGCAAACAGCACAAAATGGGTCATCCCTTCGATGGCGTTGGTTTCGCCATCGTTGAGGTTGATCGCGCTGACGATCAGCGTGATAAACACCATCACCGTTTGTACCGGCGTCATCGCCATCTGGAACGGTTGGCCGGTATAGAGCGCCATCGCCTCCATCACCGGCACCGTCAAGATCACCGTCGACAGCGAAGCACCCAACGCAATGTTGACCACCGACTGCATGCGGTTGGCCAACGCGGCACGCAACGCCGTCAGGATTTCCGGCGCCGCTGAAATCGCCGCGACCACAATCGCCGTAATCACCGGCGGCGCTCCCGTACCCTCCAAGCCTAGATCCAGCGTCTTGGACATCACCTCGGCCAATGCGCCGATCACAATCACCCCAAATACCAGGGTGCCGATGGAAAACGCCAGGTTGACCGGCGGTGCCTCCTGTTCTTCCGGCAGTTTCTTGCGGCGTTTTTCCGGGTAGCTGTAGCTGAAGAAATAGCTGTGCGGCCCCACCTGCATGCGCAGGAACAGGGTGTACAACACCACCATCGCGCCAATGGTGAAGGCCGAGTAGATTTTCCAGTCGGCTTCGGGGATGAATTCCGGCACCACCATCGACACGCCCATGGCGGTGAGGATCATCACGCTGTAGGTGCGGGCCGAATCATCGTTGTAGGACTGTTCGCCATGCTTGATGCCGCCCATCAACGCAGCCAGGCCGAGGATGCCGTTGATATCGAGCATCACCGCCGAATAGATGGTGTCCCGTACCAGGGTGGGCGAAGGCTCGTTGCTCATCATGATCGCCAGGATCACCACTTCCACCAGCACGGCGGCGAGGGTGAGGATCATGGTGCCGTAGGGGTCGCCGACCTTTTCCGCCAGTTGCTCGGCATGGTGGGCCACGCGCATCGACGCCACCACGATAAAGCCGATCAGCACCACACCGGCGAGCAACGCCGTGATCTGCCCGCTGTGCAGCATCCAGTGCTCCAGCGGGTAGGCGGCGATGGCAGCAATCAGCGCCAGCAGCATGAATTTTTCTTGCTTGAGGGATGTGAGCATTCCGGGCCTTTTAGTGCGGCAAATCAGTCATTGATGGGGTACAGACTGCGTCACGCCGCTAACGTTTCGTTACACCTTAGTTCACGCGGCCCTTGCGCGAATGCAACGAAAACGATCCTGCTGGTCAGGTTTTGCCGATTATTTCGGCCATGGCCTGTAGAATGCCGCCATTGCACCTGATGAGAATTTAGAAAATGTACGATTGGCTCAACGCCCTGCCCAAGGCTGAACTGCACCTGCACCTGGAAGGCTCGCTGGAGCCTGAGCTGCTGTTTGCCCTGGCCGAGCGCAACAAGATTGCGCTGCCGTGGAACGACGTCGAAACCCTGCGCAAGGCTTATGCCTTCAACAACCTGCAAGAGTTTCTCGACCTGTATTACAAAGGCGCCGATGTGCTGCGCACCTCCCAGGATTTCTACGACCTGACCTGGGCCTACCTGCTGCGTTGCAAAGAGCAGAACGTGATTCACACCGAACCCTTCTTCGATCCGCAGACCCACACCGACCGTGGCATCCCGTTCGAAGTAGTGCTCAACGGCATCGCCGCCGCATTGAAAGATGGCGAGCAACAACTGGGTATCACCAGCGGCTTGATCCTCAGCTTCCTGCGCCACCTGAGCGAAGCTGAAGCCGAGAAAACCCTGGACCAAGCTCTGCCATTCCGCGACGCGTTCGTGGCCGTGGGCCTGGACAGCTCGGAAATGGGTCACCCACCGAGCAAGTTCCAGCGCGTGTTCGACCGTGCCCGCCACGAAGGTTTCCTCACCGTGGCCCACGCCGGCGAAGAAGGCCCGCCCGAGTACATCTGGGAAGCCATTGACCTGCTGAAGATCCAGCGTATCGACCATGGCGTGCGCGCCATCGAAGACGAGCGCCTGATGCAGCGCATCATCGACGAGCAGATCCCTCTGACCGTGTGCCCGTTGTCCAACACCAAGCTGTGCGTGTTCGATGACATGGCCCAGCACAACATCCTCGACATGCTTGAGCGTGGCGTGAAGGTGACGGTGAACTCGGATGACCCGGCCTACTTCGGCGGTTATGTCACCGAAAACTTCCACGCGCTGTACACCTCGCTGGGCATGACCCAGGACCAGGCCAAACGCCTGGCGCAGAACAGCTTGGATGCGCGGCTTGTAAAGCCATAACGGTGTAAAGAACAATTGGCCAGGTCAGGCAGACCTGGCCAATCGAGTGATTTCCCTATGCCCTACGGCGTTGACCCGTAACGCCTGGGACTCATTGATCACGCTGATCCAGTTCGACTGCAGAAAGAGTTGCAACAACCCCGCACCCAACGCCCCCCCCAAATGAGGTTGGTGCTGGCTCCAGTCGAAACAATTACACACCAGCGGCGACGCCAGGGCTTGGGTAAAAATCCCAAGGCTTGCCAGGCGCTGTGCGCCCTTGACCGTGATATCGGCACGCTGCTCATAGCGTTCTATCCAACCCGCCTCCAGCAGATGCTGGTACAACTGAGCGCCCAATTCCCCACCGAGGTGGCCATGGCACAACCGCGCATGGCGTAACAGCGCTGGAGCGACCAACGCCGGCGGCAGAGACTCCGGCGCCCGGCGTGCGGCGCACGCCATGGTGGTCCTGGCCAAGGCGTCAATGGCGGCACTGACATCAGGCGCCGCGACACGGAACAAACGCTTGCCGCGCCTGGCTTCCACTTGCAGCACACCACTTGCCGTCAGTCGCGCCAGATGCGCGTTGGCGGATGTCGGTGACAACCCGGCAAGCGCCGCCAACTCGACGGGTGACTTGGCCGAGCCATCCATCAAGGCCCACAGCATGGCAGTACGTTTGGGCTCGGCGAGCAAGCTGGCGATCTGACTGATGCAAGGTGCAGCTTCCATCTTTTCACTCCCTGTCGATTTATTTTTCTGCTGAGGTAGGCACCAAAGTATAGGGGCGCAAACCACCGGTTCCATGGCGTCTGACAGCGTAGAGAGGGACAGGATCTGAGTGAAATTTCCGACTTTGATGGAGTCCGTTATGTTGTGCCGGATCGCTCTGGCAATTGGGCGGTCAATGTCGCACAGCGAGACACGAGCATTTCCCGCAACAGGTTGATGGGTTTGCTCAATTGCGCGCGGTGCGCGCACAGCAGATTGAGCGGTGTACGCTCACCGCGCAGCTCCGGCAGGATAAGGCGCAAGCGCCCGGCCAGTACGTCGGTATTCACATCCAGCCAGGACTTGTAGGCAATGCCCACCCCCGCCACCGCCCAGCGCCGGACCACATCGGCATCGTCACTGAAGCGGTCGCCGGTGACGGTCAGGCTGATTTCGCGTTTACCATCGTGAAAGCTCCAGTGGTCGTGGACCCGGCTGCCGAGCATGTACAGCAGGCAATTGTGCTGGGCCAACTGCTCCAGGTGCCGAGGCTCGCCATACCGTGCGAGATAGCTGGGAGACGCACACAGCACACGCACATTGTCCGGGGCGATGGGCAGCGCAATCAGGCTGGAGTCTTCAGGCTCACCATAGCGCAGGGCTATATCCACCGGCTGGCGGAACAGATCGGCAATCCGATCGCCCAGCAACAACCGCACGGTGAGTTGCGGGTAGTCACGCTGGAATTCATCCAACCACGGCAACAGCTGATTGCGCCCGAAATCCGACGGGGCCGACAACTGCAGCACACCACTGACATGGTCCTGGCCGCTGGCCAATAAGCGTCGCCCTTCATCCAGCGAGCTTAAGGCCGCCCGGGCATATTCCAGGAAACCCTCGCCTTCGGCGGTCAGGCGCAGGCTGCGAGTGGAACGCGCCAGCAAGCGTGTGCCCAGTTGCTGTTCGATGCGCTTGAGCGCCGCACTCGCCACCGCAGGCGACAGGTCCATTACCCTGGCTGCTGCGGACAAGCTACCCAGGTCTGCCGCACGCACAAACAACTGCAAATCATCAAAACGCAGCATGCCCTTCCGCTCATTATCAAAGTTTTGTTGAAACAGACTGCAGTTTTAGCGGGTTTTATCTGCGCGGGAAATAGCCAATCATCTGTGCATCCCGTTCATCACGTGTCTGGAGTTGAATATGTCCACCGCCTTTAACGTCATTGCCACGCTGATCGCCAAACCCGGCCAACAGGCCACCCTGGAAACCTTGCTGCGCGGCCTGTTGGAACCCACGCGCCTGGAAGCCGGTTGCGAGCAGTACGATTTGCACCAGGATCTGCAACACCCCGAAACCTTCTACATGCTCGAACGCTGGAGCGACGACGCGGCGCTGGCCGACCACGACCAGAGCGCGCATATCCAGAGCTTTCGCGCCAAGGCCGCGGATGTGCTTGAACACTTCGAGCTCAAGCGCCTGAAATTTCTCGCCTGATCCCCACCATTTTTCTGTAGGAGCGAGATTGCTCGCGAAAATCGTCAACGAAAACGCTGCATGCCTGGTTTAACGCGGCGCCCTTGAGTCTTTCGCGAGCAAGCTCGCTCCTACAGTCGATTACCCGTGTTTTCTGGAGCCATCATGAAAGCCATTGCCTACTACGCCTCACTGCCGATCAACGATCCAAACGCCCTGCAAGACATCGAACTGCCCGCACCTGTCGCAGGCCCGCGTGACGTGTTGGTGGAAGTCAAAGCCATCTCGGTCAACCCGGTAGACACCAAGGTGCGCCAGAACGTCGCCCCGGAAAATGGCGCCGCCAAGGTACTGGGCTGGGACGTGGCCGGTGTGGTCAAGGCCGTCGGCAGCGACGTGACACTGTTCAAGGTCGGAGACAAGGTGTTTTACGCGGGTTCCCTGGTGCGTCCGGGCGGCAACAGCGAATTGCACACGGTGGATGAGCGCATCGTCGGGCATATGCCGAAGAGCCTGGGTTTTGCCGAAGCCGCCGCGTTGCCGCTGACCGCCATCACCGCCTGGGAATTGCTGTTCGAACGCCTGCAAGTGCGCGAAGGTCATCAGGAGGAAGGCCAGAGCCTGTTGATCGTCGGTGCCGCCGGTGGCGTGGGGTCGATCCTGACTCAACTGGCCAGCCAACTTACCGCCTTGAAAGTAATCGGCACCGCCTCACGCCCGGAAACCCAAGCGTGGACCAAAGCCCTCGGCGCCGACCTGGTGATCGACCACAGCCAACCGCTCAGCGAAGCACTGAAAGCTGCCGGCCACCCGCAGGTGACCCACGTCGCCAGCCTGACCCAGACCGATCACCATCTGGACCAGTTGGTCGAAGCCCTGCAACCGCAAGGCAAGCTGGCGCTGATTGACGACCCCAAGGCGCTGGACGTCAGCAAGCTCAAGCGCAAGAGCCTGTCGCTGCACTGGGAGTTCATGTACACCCGCTCGATGTTCGAGACGCCGGACATGATCGAACAGCACAACCTGCTCAATCGCGTGGCCGAACTGATCGATGCCGGCACCTTGAAAACCACGGTGGGTGAACACTTCGGTGTGATCAATGCCGCGAACCTGCGGCGTGCCCATGCGCTGCTGGAAAGCGGAAAGGCCAAGGGCAAGATCGTGCTGGAAGGTTTCTGAAAAAATAGCTGTCAGGGTCGTCCATTATTCATGTGAGTAATGGACGACACCGCTAGTCAGACAGTTGACCTTTGTCATATTTGTGAGCGTATTCGGGTTTATATTGGCCGCCTTTGCCACGATTCTTTTACGTGAGGAAGTCAGCAATGAAAATCCTGATAAAAGCGTTAGCAAAATCCGCAGGCAATAAATGGCAGGTCCGTCTCGACCAGGACGCCTTCACATTCCGCACCGAAGCCGAGGCCCGCGCCTTTGCCGATACCCTGCAAGCCCGTATCCAGGCGCCCCACCGTTTTCCAAGCAGCCAGCAACGCTCCGCCGCTGGCTGATCCGCTGTTCAGACCTGCGCCTGCAAGGCCCGTTTGCGTTGCAGGCGCTGGGTCGACATTGCGATCGTCACCGCCAACACACCGCACAAGCTGATGACCATCGCCATCGGCATCGCCGTGCCATCGTGCAAAACCCCGACCAACGACGCCGCCCCCGCCGCAACGCCAAACTGAATACACCCCAGCAACGCCGAAGCGCTACCGGCCCGTGCACCCTGCCCGCTCATGGCACAGGCCGAGGTATTCGGCAAAATGCAGCCCAAGCTGGCAATGCAGATAAACAGCGGCACCAGTAATGGCCACAGCGCATCGGTGCGCAATGCCGCGATACCGAGCAAGCTCAACGCTGCCAGCAGATAAACCCACACACTGCGCGACAACAGGAACGCCGGGCCACGCTTGGACAGCAATCGTGCATTCAACTGCGCCACCAGGATAAAGCCCGCGGCGTTGGAGCCGAACAGCCAGCCGTAATGCTCGGCGGGCACGCCGTAGAGCTGGATGAAGACGAAAGGTGAACCGGCGATGTAGGCAAACATTCCGGCGATCGAGATGCCGCCGGTGAGCGCATAGCCCAGGTAAACCCGGTCCGACAACAACGCCGCATAGCGGCGCAGCGACCCGGACAACGGCTGGCGCGGCTGATGGGCCGGGAAGGTTTCCGGCAGCCCAACGGCCACGGCGATGGCCGCCATCACGCTGAAGATCGACAGGGCGAGGAAAATCGACTGCCAGCCCCATATTCCCACCATCAGTCCACCGGCCAGCGGTGCAAGGATCGGCGCCAGGCCGGTGACCAGCATCAACTGGGAAAACACTTTGGCCGAGCCGACCGCGTCGCATTTGTCACTGACCACCGCGCGGGAAATCACCATGCCGGCGCAGCCACCCAGCGCCTGCACAAAACGCGCGCCGATCAGCCATTCCAGCGACGGCGCAAAGGCACAAGCAAAGGACGCCAGGGTAAACAGGGTGACACCACTGAGCAGCGGGCCTCGTCGACCAAAGCGGTCGGCCAGTGGGCCATAGATCAGTTGGCCGATGGCCAGGCCGCCGAAATACACCGCCAGGGTCAGCTGGATGTGTTTTTCATCCGTGGCGAAGGCCTTGGCCATGGCCGGGAAGCCGGGCAGGTAAAAATCGATCGCCAGCGGCGCAAAGGCGCTCAAGGCACCCAGAATCAGGATTATGCGGAGGTTCATCGGGCACCCAAGTGAGACGGCAGCCCGATAGTCTAGCCGCGCTTGGGTGCGTTGAACACGATAGCTCGCTAACTATTTACCCGTATCAGGCAAGCTTGGCGCTGTAGCCCTCTTCGGTGATCGCCTCGATCACTTGCTCGGCAGACAAGCGGCTTTCGACGCCCACTTCCTTCGCGGCCAAGTCGACTTTCACACTGGCCGCCGGATCCTGGCTCTGCACGGCCTGGGTCACCGCTCGAACGCAATGGCCGCAGGTCATTCCTTCAACGCTGAATACTTGCATGACATGACTCCTTTGATGAGGTTGGACCCAGTCTCGACCTTGCCACGATGGCAAGGTCAAGTTCCGGAAATTTCTGCCGGGCTGGTATTTGGCCGCTTCAAAGGCCAAGCTTCACCCAACTTTGATTCACACCACGGAGCATTCGCCATGCGCTGGTCGTTTTTTGCCCTTGCGGGCCTGATGAGCTTGTCGGCCGCCGTGCCTCAGGCCTTCGCCGCAGAAGACTATGCGGTGCTGATCATTTCCCGGGAACGCCTGGAAGTGCCGACCAACTGCGAAATCGGCCTGTACCTGAATGACCAGCTCGCGGGTAGGCTGTTCCAGGAACAGGCTACGTCGTTCAACTTGCCGGCGGGCAATCTGTCTTTGCGCCTGAAGCTGCTGCCGGGCCAATCCCCTGGCTGCCTGCCGGGGATGTTGGCGCCGCCAGCGCAGAACATCACGCTCAAGGCGGGTGATGTGCGCAAACTGCGCATTGCCCAGGGCCCGGATGGGATGTATCTGAAAGCTGCCAAATTGGAATATTAAAGGCGCTTGACCTTCCCCGCAGGTCAAGGTTGATCCTAGGGGCAACTTCTCTTGGAGGACTGCCCCATGAATGGATCCACCACCTTTGACCTGCCCATCAGCGGCATGACCTGCGCCAGCTGTGCCGGCCGGGTCGAGCGCGCGCTGGGCAAGGTGCCGGGGGTGCAACGCGTCAGCGTCAACCTGGCCAATGAGCGCGCCCATATCGAAGTACTCGACCAGATGGACCCCGCCGTGTTGATCGCCGCCGTCGACAAAGCCGGCTACACCGCCAGCCTGCCCCAGAGCGAAACGGCCACCGACGCGGACCAAGCCCAGCGCCAGCACCGCGAACGTTGGTCGCTGGTGCTGGCGGTCCTGCTGGCATTGCCATTGGTGCTGCCGATGTTGGTGGAACCGTTCGGCCTGCACTGGATGCTGCCGGCCTGGGCACAGTTCGCCTTGGCCACTCCCGTGCAATTCATCTTTGGCGCACGCTTTTATATCGCCGCCTGGAAAGCCGTGCGGGCCGGTGCTGGCAATATGGACCTGCTGGTCGCCATCGGCACCAGCGCCGGTTATGGCTTGAGTATTTATGAATGGCTCACCGCGCACCCTGGCATGGCGCCGCACCTGTACTTCGAAGCCTCGGCGGTGGTAATCGCCTTGGTGCTGCTCGGTAAATACCTGGAGAGCCGCGCCAAGCGCCAGACCGCCAGCGCTATCCGCGCCCTGGAAGCCTTGCGTCCGGAGCGGGCGATCCGGGTGATTGAGGGTCGTGAAGAAGACGTCGCCATCAATGCCCTGAAACTCGATGATCTAGTGCTGGTAAAACCCGGCGAACGCTTCCCGGTGGACGGTGAGGTGGTCGAAGGCCAGAGCCATGCCGACGAAGCCCTGATCAGTGGCGAAAGCCTGCCCGTACCAAAACAACCCGGCGATAAGGTTACCGGCGGCGCCATCAACGGCGAAGGCCGGCTGCTGGTGCGCACCCTGGCCCTCGGTGCTGAAAGCGTGTTGGCGCGGATCATCCGCCTGGTGGAAGACGCCCAGGCCGCCAAGGCACCGATCCAGAAACTGGTGGATAAAGTCAGCCAAGTGTTTGTCCCGGCCGTGCTGGTGCTGGCGTTGGTGACGTTGGTGGGCTGGTGGCTGTATGGCGCGCCCCTGGAAACTGCAATCATCAATGCCGTCGCGGTCTTGGTGATCGCCTGCCCTTGCGCCCTGGGCCTGGCCACACCGACCGCGATCATGGCCGGCACCGGCGTCGCCGCGCGCCACGGCATTTTGATCAAGGATGCCGAAGCCCTGGAACGCGCTCATGAAGTGAGCGCGGTGGTCTTCGACAAGACCGGCACCCTCACCTCCGGCGCGCCGAAGATTGCGCACCTGGCAGCCGTGGATGGCAACGAAGCCCTGCTGCTGCAACAAGCCGGAGCGTTGCAACGTGGCAGTGAACACCCGTTGGCCAAAACCGTGCTGGATGCCTGTGATGAAAAAGGGCTGAAGGTGGCTGACGTAACGGCCAGCCAATCCCTGACCGGACGCGGCATCGCCGGCACGCTGGACGGCCTGCCACTGGCTCTGGGCAATCGTCGCTTGCTGGAAGAAAGCGGCTTGAACGCGGGCCATCTGGCCGACTCCGCCAAGGCTTGGGAGGCAGAAGGCCGCACCCTGTCCTGGCTGATTGAGCAAGGCGCCCAACCCCGCGTGCTTGGGCTGTTCGCGTTTGGCGACACCCTCAAGCCCGGTGCGCTGGAGGCCGTGGAGCAACTCAAGGCCCAGCACATCAGCAGCCACCTGCTCACCGGCGATAATCGCGGCAGTGCCCGCGTGGTGGCCGAGGCGTTGGGCATCGACGACGTGCACGCCGAAGTGCTGCCCGCCGACAAAGCCGCCACCGTCGCCGAGCTGAAAAAAACCGGGGTTGTCGCAATGGTCGGCGACGGCATCAACGACGCCCCGGCCCTGGCCGCCGCCGATATCGGCATCGCCATGGGCGGCGGCACCGACGTGGCCATGCACGCCGCCGGCATCACCCTGATGCGCGGCGATCCGCGCCTGGTACCGGCGGCGCTGGAGATCAGCCGCAAGACCTACGCAAAAATCCGTCAGAACCTGTTCTGGGCCTTTGTGTATAACCTGATCGGCATTCCCCTGGCGGCGTTCGGCCTGCTCAACCCGGTGCTGGCGGGCGCGGCGATGGCCTTGTCCAGCGTCAGCGTGGTGAGTAATGCGTTACTGTTGAAGACTTGGAAGCCCAAGGACTTGGAGGATCAGCGCCCATGAACATCGGCCAAGCCGCACGCCAGAGCGGGTTAAGTGCCAAGATGATTCGCTACTACGAATCCATCGGCCTGCTCAAAGCCGCGCATCGCACCGACAGTGGCTATCGCGTGTACGGCCAGGATGACTTGCACACCCTGGCGTTTATCAAACGTTCGCGGGATCTGGGATTTTCATTGGAAGAGGTCGGCAAGCTGCTGACCCTGTGGCAGGACCGGCAACGGGCCAGCGCCGATGTAAAGGCGTTGGCACGCCAGCATATCGATGAGCTGAACCAGAAGATTCTTGAGCTGGGACAGCTGCGCGATACCTTGCAGGACCTGGTGGAACACTGCCAGGGCGATCATCGGCCGGATTGCCCAATCCTCAAGGAATTGGCGTCGGGCAGTTGCTGTGCCTGATGGAATCTATCTGAATACATGCAAAACCAAATGTGGGAGCGGGCTTGCTCGCGAAGGCGGTGGATCAGTCAGCTCATGCACCGACTGACACTCCGCTTTCGCGAGCAAGCCCGCTCCCACAGTTTTGATCTTCATCTACCCAAGAATCATTGCATCCAAGGCGGTGGCGGTGGCTCGTCCGGCACCTTGCTTGGTGGCGCATCATCCGCCGCGCGAATCGCCTGGCGACGCTCTTCATCCAACCGCGCCGCTTCGATCTCGCGGATCACACCGCCGACATCCGCCAGCTCTTCCGGCTCGTCGAACTCGCCGGTCAATACACTGGCCGGGTGCAGGGTGCCGGCTTCGTACAGCGCCCACATTTCCTTGGCATACTTGGTCTTCTTCAACTCCGGGGCAAAGCGCCCGAAGTAGGAAGCCATGTTGCCCACGTCCCGCTCCAGCATGCTGAAGGCGTGGTTGTTGCCCGCCGCATCCACCGCCTGGGGCAGGTCGATGATGACCGGGCCAGTTGGCGTAAGCAGCACGTTGAACTCGGACAGGTCACCGTGCACCAGGCCGGTACACAGCATCAGCACGATCTGGGAAATCAGGAAAGCGTGGTATTCGCGCGCCTGGTCCGGTTCCAGCGTGACGTCGTTCAGACGCGGTGCCGCATCGCCGTACTCGTCGGCCACCAGTTCCATCAGCAGTACGCCTTCGAGGAAGTCGAACGGCTGGGGCACGCGAACGCCCGCACCGGCCAGGCGGAACAACGCCGCCACTTCGGCGTTCTGCCAAGCGTCTTCGGTTTCTTTCTTGCCGAACTTGGAGCCCTTGGCCATGGCCCGGGCCTGCCGGCTGTTACGGACCTTACGGCCCTCCTGGTATTCGGACGCTTGACGAAAACTTCGTTTGTTCGCCTCCTTGTAAACCTTGGCGCAACGCAATTCATTGCCGCAGCGCACCACATAAACAGCTGCTTCTTTACCACTCATGAGTGGGCGCAGCACTTCGTCGACCAGACCGTCTTCGATCAGGGGTTCAATGCGTTTAGGAGTCTTCATCAGCTTTTATTGTGGGTCCTTTATTACCAAATACGCGTATGGCACTCGTTATACGGCAATCAGCTCGCCGGTGGGAGGGGCTACCGACCGTTGATCACTTAAGAATGCAACCAATAGGCCAGTTTCAGCGCTCAATGATTGCCGTAACCCCCTGCCCACCTGCCGCACAGATGGAAATCAGCCCTCGGCCCTTGCCCGCCGCATCCAGCAACTTGGCCAGATTGGCGACGATACGCCCTCCCGTGGCGGCAAACGGGTGCCCAGCGGCCAGGGAGCTGCCTTTCACATTGAGCCGGCTACGGTCGATGGCGCCCAAGGGTGCGTCGAGCCCCAGGCGTGTCTTGCAGTAGTCCGCATCTTCCCAGGCCTTGAGCGTGCACAACACTTGGGCAGCGAAGGCTTCGTGGATCTCGTAGTAATCGAAGTCCTGCAGCGTCAGACCATTCCTCGCCAGCAAGCGCGGTACCGCGTAAACCGGCGCCATCAGCAGGCCTTCGGCGCCGTTGACGAAATCCACCGCCGCCGCCTCGCCATCGCGCAAATACGCCAGGATCGGCAAGCCGCGCTCCTTAGCCCAGGCTTCACTCCCCAATAGCACCAGCGAGGCGCCATCGGTGAGCGGCGTGGAGTTGCCGGCGGTGAGCGTGCCTTTTTCGCTGCGTTCGAAGGCGGGCTTAAGGGTCGCGAGTTTTTCCAGCGTCAGGTCGGGCCGCAGGTTGTTGTCGCGGGTCAGGCCCAGAAACGGGGTGAGCAAATCGTTATGCCAGCCTTCGGCGTAGGCGGCGGCCATTTTCTGGTGGCTTTCCAGGGCGAGCTGGTCCTGCTCGGCGCGGGGAATTTGCCAGGTCTGCGCCATCAATTCGCAGTGCTGGCCCATGGACAAACCGGTGCGGGGTTCACCGTTGCGCGGTAGCTCTGGCTTGAGGTGATGGGGACGAAGTTGTAACAGGACTTTTAATTTATCCGCCACGGATTTGCTGCGGTTGGCTTGCAACAGGATCTTACGCAGGCCCTCATTCACCCCGATCGGTGCATCGGAGGTAGTGTCCACCCCGCCAGCAATCCCGCATTCAATCTGACCCAGGGCGATCTTGTTGGCCACCAGCAACGCCGCTTCCAGACCGGTGCCGCACGCCTGCTGGATGTCATAGGCCGGGGTTTGCGGCGACAGGCGCGAGCCCAGCACGCATTCACGGGTGAGGTTGAAGTCGCGGGAATGTTTGAGCACGGCGCCAGCGGCCACCTCCCCCATGCGTTGGCCGTGCAGGTTGTAGCGTTCGATCAGGCCTTCCAGGGCGGCGGTCAGCATGGCCTGGTTACTCGCCGTGGCGTAAGGGCCATTGGAGCGAGCGAAAGGAATGCGGTTACCGCCGATGATCGCCACACGGCGCAATTGAGTCATGGAAAGCTCCCTGAAGGTTGTGGGTGGAATCATTCAGCCTAGCCTAGGCTCAATCGAACGACTGCCGCCCCGGGGTGGTCAACCCTTTGAACCCCAGCCTTCGGAGAGCGTTCCATGTCTGACCGTTATATCGACTTCGCCAACTCAAGCCTCGGCCATCGCCTGGTCGCCGCCATTGGCCTGCCGTCACCGGTACGCCTGGAACGCTGGCAAGCTGGGCGTCTGCGTCCGGTGGAAGGTGCGTTGTTGCTAGGCGGCGGCGCTCTGGCGAGCAACGTACAGGCGTTTGCCCACAAGCTCACCGACGCGATTTATACCTACGGTGCCGAGACATCGACCTGGATCCCCGGCCACGGTCCCAAGCTCAAGGCCGTGGTGTTCGACGCCAGCGACTTGCAGCACACCGATCAACTCAAGCAACTGCGCGAATTTTTCCAGCCGCTGCTGAAAAACCTGGATAACAGCGCCCACCTGGTGATCCTCGGCCGCCCGCCGGAAAGCCTCAGCGACCCCTTCGCCGCCAGCGCCCAGCGCGCCTTGGAAGGCTTCAGCCGCTCGCTGGCCAAGGAACTGCGCAATGGCGGCGTGCTGCAATTGCTTTATGTGGGCGACGGTGCCGAAGACCAACTGGAAGGCGTGCTGCGCTTCTTCCTCTCACCCAAAAGCGCGTATATCTCGGGGCAAGTCATTCGCCTGGAAGCTTGCGCCACACCCGTCGAGGACTGGACGCGGCCCCTGGCCGGGCGCAAAGCGCTGGTCACTGGCGCAGCCCGAGGCATCGGTGCCTCCATCGCCGAGACCCTGGCCCGCGACGGCGCCGAGGTGATCCTGCTCGACGTGCCCCAGGCCAAGGCCGACCTCGAAGCCCTGGCCGCGCGCCTGGGGGCACGCACTGTCGCGCTGGATATCTGCGCTGCAGATGCCGCCAGCCAATTGATCGAACAGCTACCCGATGGCCTCGACATTCTGGTGCACAACGCCGGGATCACCCGTGACAAAACCCTGGCCAACATGACCCCGGAATACTGGGACGCGGTGCTGGCGGTCAACCTCAATGCGCCGCAAGTGTTGACCAAGGCGTTGCTTGACAGCGGCACCCTGCATGACAACGCCCGCGTGGTGTTGCTGGCGTCGATCAGCGGCATCGCCGGCAACCGTGGGCAGACCAACTACGCCGCCAGCAAGGCCGGGTTGATCGGCCTCGCACAAGCGTGGGCACCGCTGCTCAAGGAGCGCGGCATCAGTATCAACGCCGTGGCGCCCGGTTTTATCGAAACCCAGATGACCGCACACATTCCTTTTGCCTTGCGTGAAGCCGGACGGCGCATGAGTTCATTGGGCCAGGGCGGCCTGCCGCAGGATGTCGCCGAGGCGGTGGCCTGGCTCGGCCAATCAGGTTCCGGTGCGGTCAGCGGGCAAACACTTCGGGTGTGTGGGCAAAGTCTCTTGGGAGCATAAGCATGCAATGGAAGACGCTAGGCACTACGCCATTCCTGCCGCCGTTGTATTGGCGCGCGGCGCTCAAACGCAAGATCACCGGTAACACGCTGCCCGAGCAGGGGTTGCGCTGCCGGGTAAGCATCGATCTCAAGCAGGTAGCGGCGTATCGCAAGGTCTGCGGTTTTGCCGACAGCCCGATCCTGCCGGCGACTTATCCGCATATCCTGGCGTTCGGGTTGCAGATGCAGTTGCTCACGGACAATCGTTTTCCCTTCCCGCTGCTGGGGTTGATTCACCTGAGTAACCGCATCCGCATTCATCGCCCGCTCGGGGGTGTGAGTGAGTTGTCCATCGCTGTCCACACGCAGAACCTCAAGCCCCATCCCAAGGGCGCGACCTTTGATCTGATCACCACCGCCGAGGACTCCCTCGGCCTGCTGTGGGAAGCCGAAAGCCGCATGCTGTGCAGGGGCGTGAAACTGGAAGGTGAACCCGATGATGACGCCCAGCCCTCCCCCACCCAGGTCAGCGAACTGACCCGCTGGAAAGCCCTCGCCGATATTGGCCGCCGTTATGCGCGGGTTTCCGGCGACTACAACCCGATCCACCTCAGCGCCCTCACCGCCAAGCTGTTCGGGTTTCCCCAGGCCATCGCCCACGGGCTGTGGAACAAGGCGCACACCCTCGCCGCCCTCGGCGAACACTTGCCCGCCGCCAATATCGAGATCAGCGTCGAGTTCAGAAAACCCGTGCGCCTGCCCGGTGAAGTGACGTTATTGGCCAGCGCCGCCGGTTCCAGCGGTGAGTTGTGGTTGAAAGGCGCGGGCGATATTGAACATATGGTAGGCAAGTGGTACCCGATCGCCTGAAATAAACCGATTAATTGTATATATACACCCTAAGTAATAGCGGACTTTTTCACGTCCGCTTTTTAATTCAAGCCATTGATTATAAAGACATATATATCTTGATACATCCTGGACTTATATCCTTGGTATTAGTCACTTAAACGGTACACCCGCGCCGTATATAAATCGTTAATACCAAGTAGAGCATTGAGCGAACGCACCGCCGGGGCTGTTATAGCCACACGGACAAACATATCGCTATCCCTAGAAATAGTGAGTGTTTGAAGACAACCAAGGTTGTACAGGTGCAAGGAACTCAATCATGAAAACTCAAGTCGTGTTTTGGAAAGCAAGTACCGCGCTGGCCCTGGCCGTAGCACTGGCACTCGGCGGCTGCAGCAGCGGTGGTGGTGGGCATAAATCCAGCGTGGCATCGTCCTCACCGGATGCGGGTGCCGGAACTGGCGGTGGCACTGGTGGTGGTGATGGTGGAACCGGTGGTGGTACTGGCGGCGGTACCGGTGGTGGCACAGGTGGCGGAACTGGCGGAGGAACTGGCGGTGGCACAGGCGGTGGTACCGGTGGCGGCACAGGTTCGACAACCACGCCCCTGGTGACTGGCCAGATTGCCGGCACCCTGGGCGGTACTGTCGGTAACGTGGGCGCTGCGGTCGGCGACCTTGGCGACACCTTGAACACCATCCCCATCGTTGGCACTACCGCTGGCGGTCTCGTCACCGCTGCCGGCAACGCCGTCACCAGCATTGGTACCGGCGTCACTGCCGGACTGGGCTCTCTGGGCACCAACAGCAACTCCCTCGGCATTACCGTGGCGGGGGTCGGTAACGGCGTTGCCGACCTGGGCGACGGCCTTTCGACAACCGGTAAATCCCTGTCGACCACACTGGGCGGCATCCCGGTGGTGGGCGGCTTGACCGGCGGTGTCGGCGGTGCTGCCGGCGGCGTGGTCGATAAGGTCGGCCAGGCCGTCACCATGCTTGGCGATACCTTGAGCACTGCCAGCACCACCGGGCCGCTGGGTTCTCTCACTAACACGGTCGGCGGTAAAGTGTTGGTGCCGGTGGTCTCGCTGGTGGAAAACACCACGGGCAACCTCGGCAAGGCCACCGGCCTTGGCAACCCGGTCAATGGCCTGCTGGACAAAGTCGGCTCGACAGTGACCGGCCTGGGTGGCCAAGTCGCCAGCGCGGGCGGCAACCCGGTCACCAACATCGTGGGCGGTGCATTGACCGGCGTCGGTGGCGTGCTCGATAAATCCGGTGGCTATGTCGCCCCAGCGGGCGGCGGCTCGAAATCCGGCCTGCCGGAGTTGGTGGGTGGCCTGATCGCCAACGTCGGTAACGGCCTGAATGCTGGCAACACCAATGGCGCCGTCAGCGCAGCCGGTGTGACCGGTGGCGCACTGGGCGGCACTGTCGCCTCCCTCGGCACGATCATTGGCGGCAATGGCATCGCCAATACCGGCGCCACATCGCCCGTTGCCGGCTTGGCCACCAACGTCGGTGCGGCCCTTAACCCAGTGACCTCCGGTGTCGCCAGCCTGACGCAAAACATCGGAACCACCACGGGCATCGGCGCGCCGGTCAACGGCCTGGTGACTCAAGTCGGTGGCGCCGTCAGCGGTATCGGTGCCAACCTGACGGCGGCCAACGCCAACCCGATCACCAATGCCCTCGGCGGCACCGTCAGTGCGGTCGGCAACACCGTAGGCTCGGTCGGTGGGTTGGTCACAGGCGGTACCGGCACCAGCGGCGGTCTGCTTGGCGGACTGAACGTAGGCGCCAACGCCTCGGCGGGTGGCAGCGCGAATGCAAATACCGCCGGCGGCCTGGGCGGTTTATTGAACGGCCTGACCGGCAAATAGAAATGCACCTGGCCGATTAGACGGCCTCCCCTACAGCGCCTACGCTTGGTTGAGACGAGAGACCCCAATAAGTCTCTCGTCTTTTTTATGGGGCCTGGAACATGCCCCACCCGAACCGAGTCCCAGAACCCGGCGGGCCCGAAACGCTGCTGCAGTTGACCATGGAGTGTCCTATGCGCGTGTTGACGCCATTGTTATTGCTTACCCTCAGTGCCTACGCCCAGGCCGAGACCCTTCCCAGCTTCCTCAACAGCAACGACACCATCCGCAACTTGCCAGTGCCCAACCTTCCCGCAGACGCCTATCGACCGGTCACGCCGCAAACCCAGGTGCCCGAGGCGCCGCCCACTCAAGGCGAGCCGCTGCTGATGGACACCAAGGTCACGATTCGCAAGCTGCAGATCGAGGGCGGCACGATCTACCCGCTCGACGAGACCGCCAAGACCTACGAACCGTTGTTTGGTCATGAGACCAACCTGGCGCAACTGATCGAAGCCACCCGTAGCGTTACCCGTCGCTACCAGCAGGACGGCTACCTGTTGTCCTACGCATTCCTGCCCCCACAGAGCTTCGAAAATGGCCTGGTACGCGTGGTTCTGGTGGAAGGCTATATCAAGGACTACCAGCAAAGTGGCGATATAGGCCCGGTCTCGGCTTACATCGACAAGCTCGCCAATAAACTCCAGGCCGAACGCCCACTGACCCGCAAGACCTTCGAGCGCTACACCACGCTCATGGGCCGTATCCCCGGTGTCACACTGCAAGCGCAAGTACCGCCGCCGAGCACCACCGACGGTGGCACGCACATGCAGATCACCGCCAGCCGCAAGCCCTTCACCAGCAGCATGAGCATGACCGATGACAGCCGCGGGGGACTGCAGGCCTTGCTCACCGGCACCAGCAACTCCCAGACCTCAATGGGCGAGCAGCTCAACATCAGCGGGCTGTTCCCACCTGGCGAGGATAAAGAGCACTACTACCGCGTGGGCTACAGCCAGTTCATCAATGCCGAAGGCACCCAGTTGGCGCTCGCCGCCGAACGCTACCGCGCCGATCCCAAAACCAACCTGCAACTGGACGGTGGCTTCGAGCTCAAGCCGCACCAATCCATCGATCGCTATTCCATCGGCCTTAGCCACCCACTGATTGCCTCACCAAATGAGTCGCTGACCCTCGGCACGCGCCTCTATGCAGTGGACCAGACCACAGGCTACAAACTGTTGGGCTTCCCCCAGCGTTTCGACGTTGAAACCGACCTGCGCGCCCTGGCCTTCGAGGGCGACTGGCGCAAGTCCGACACCCGCCAGCTACGTATCCTCAGCGCCGGCCTGTATCAGGGCATCAACGGCATGGGCGCCAGGACCCACAGTGACTTCGAAGGGCTCAAACCCGACCTGGATTTCTTCCGCCTGCGCCTGTCCGGCGTACAAAGCGACAAGTTCTTCGATAACTGGCAAGGCGTCCTGTCGGGAGCGTTTTACTGGAGCAATGACACCCTGCCGGACAGCGAACGCGCCACGTTCGGCGGGCAGAACTTCGGTCGTGGCTACCCTGACGATCAGGGCTCCGGTGACAAGGGCTGGGGGCTGGCGTATGAGGTCAACTACAGCTACAACCGCGCCGGCGACTGGGTGAGGATTCTGCAGCCCTACATCGTGTTCGACCGCGCCAAGACCTGGTTCAACGATCTGCCGGTCAGAAGCAACGACCTGTCATCGGCTGCAGTCGGGCTGCGCTTCGGGGACAACAAGTACTACAACATCGCCCTGGAAGCGGCCAAGCCCATGTCGGATATCGCGCTGGACAGCTTCAATAGACGGCCACGGTATACGTTGAGCTTCAGTTATCAGCTCTGATCCTAGCCTGCAGGCGCTGCCGGGGCGCCTAAAGCCTGGTTTTCGGAAGGGGAAACAGATTGTTCAACGTATCGATCAACCGCACCAGATAGATCGGCTTGCGAAACAGGTCCAGTACCTGCAGGCGCAGCATATCGCTCACATCATCCATTTCGGCATGGCCGGACATCACAATCACCGGCAGGTGTGAGCGTGAGGTGTGTTCGCGCAGGCGCTTGATCAAGGAGATACCGCTTTCCTCGGGCATGCGCAGGTCGGTGATGACCAAGGCGATGTCGGGGTGAAGTGTCAATTCTTGCAGGGCGAAGGTGACGGAGGTGGCGGTAAAACAGACAAATCCCTCGTTTTCGAGGGATTCGGCGAGTTCGATCAAGGCGTCCTCTTCGTCGTCCACCAATAGAATTTGCTGGCGTGAAGACGCGCTCATGGCATTACCTTCAAGAAGGGATGATCATAACGGCTACCACAATTAAATCAGGTTCCGGTCGGCATGTTACTGGTCATGTTGGTGAAAATGGTTTTTACCTTAGTTCCAAGCCCCGTCCCGGCACCCACAATAACGAGCGCTACCAACGCTACGACAATGGCGTATTCAATGCCTGAGGCTCCTTCTTTGCGACTGAAGAATAGTTGGGTTTGGACATAAAGCTTCAACACCAGGTCAAGGAACATAAGACTTCTCCCTAAAACGCCACTGGAAGCCGGAACGGCTCTAGTACCAGATAATCGCGGCGTGCCACTAGAGCATTGTCAACAAACCTCAGCCTCACAACTGTAATAACGGATTAATCATAAAGTATTAGTCGTAACGTTGACGCCACAAACCCGTACGCTAAAAGGCTGCATCTATAGTTCAGATAAATTTTTCCACGGGTAATGGCATTTCGTCCTAGCTGAGCTACCTTCAAATAGCCAAATCGTTAGATGTTCATCACAGCCAGGTTGCGGATTAACCCATTCGAATTAATCGGGTGTGCAGTGCAACGGGAAAGGGAGAGCCGTCATGAACAGTCGTATCAGCATGGTCCTGGCCGGCTTGTTGCTGATCGGGGCCTTGATCGCCGGGTACTGGGGGCTTGTGTTGAGCCGCGCACCGGAGCCTGTCGCCCCCCCTGCTGCACCTGTCGTTTCCGTTGATAACACCGTCGCTGCCGTGGAAGATCAGACCCGCCAACCGGTGGTGGTGCTGACGCATGACGTGTCCGCGTTCATACCACTGACCGCCGCCGACCTGACCCTGGAAAAACTGCGCACCGCGCCCGCCGGGAGCCTGACCCAGCTCGATCAAGCCATCGGTCGCATCCCCCTGCGTTCATTGGGCGCAGGCACCTGGCTCACCGAAGAAAGCTTCAGTGGCGGCGGCCCGCTCGCGCGCATGATTCGCCCGAACGAGCGCGCTATGGCCGTGGCCGTGGATGAGGTGAACGCCGCTGGAGGCCAATTGACGCCCGGCGATTATGTGGATGTGCTGCTATTCCTGCGCCAGGATGCCGGCAACGTCGAGCAGTCGGCGCAGATCGTCCTTCCGGCCATGCGCCTGCTCAGTGTCGGAGATCAGTTGGGCCTGGCCAACGATGGCAAACCCGCTGTTCCGCCCCCAGCCACGCCTGAAGAGCGCGCCCTAGCCGCCCAACGCCGAGCGAGCGCGCGCACAGTGGTACTCGCCGTGCCGGAACCCCTGTTAAGCCGCCTGATGCTCGCGACGCAAGCCGGCGTGTTGCGCCTGGCCGTACGCAGCGCCGACGAACAACTGCTCAGCCGCTACTGGGCCGGCGAAAGCGACGCATCAGAAAGACTGGAAAGCGCCAACCGCAACCTTTACCAATTCACCCAACTGGCCCTGACCGGCCCGCCCAAACGCGTTGTACAAGCCAGCACCGCTGGGCCTGGCGTGCGCCGTGGCATAGAAGTGATTCGCGGTGCCCAAGCGGCACCACAAACTCCGTGATCGAGCAAGGATGCCTTGAATGAGCCATCGCTACGCACCCCTGTTCACGCAACTGACCTGGGCCCTGATGCTGTCGAGCCTGCCGGTCGGCTTGGCCTTGGCAGCGCCG
This sequence comes from Pseudomonas sp. NS1(2017), assembly GCF_002269425.1. Lineage (NCBI taxonomy): Bacteria > Pseudomonadati > Pseudomonadota > Gammaproteobacteria > Pseudomonadales > Pseudomonadaceae > Pseudomonas > Pseudomonas sp. NS1(2017). Next base: position 2,112,785 of record NZ_CP022960.1, on the reverse strand, counting down.
GGTAACTGCAGTGCACTGGGTCAGTTACCCGCCGTGGTCGAGGTGGGAGAAGGCCTGCAACAAGAGCTGCAATCGCCAGTGGCAATTACGCGCCTGGCCATCGGCGACCCGAAAATCGCCGATGTACGGGTCAATGGCGACCGTAATTTTTTGCTGACCGGCGTCTCGTCCGGCGCTACCAGCCTGTTGGTGTGGACCGCCTGCGCGAGTTCGCCGCGCCAGAGCATGGTGTTCGTCAAGGGCAAGGCCACGTCGGCACTGACCAGCCAGTCGCTGTCGCCGTCAGAAGACCCCATGCTGCCCAGCCAGGTGCAGACCGATATTCGCTTTGTCGAGGTCAGCCGTACCAAGCTCAAGGAAGCCAGCACCCGGCTGTTGGGCACAGGCGCTAACTTTTTCTTCGGCAGCCCCAACCTGTTATCCCCTTCGGAAGGTGTTTTCAAGCTGCCGGTAAACGCTGAAAGCTTCAACGTCGGCTTCGGTGGGGGGCGGGTCAAAGCGATGATCAACGCGCTGGAACGCAGTGGTTTTGCCTACACCCTGGCACGCCCCAGCCTGGTGGCCATGAGTGGCCAGAGTGCATCGTTCCTGGCTGGCGGCGAGGTGCCGATCCCGGTGCCCAGTGCGGGCAGCGACACGATTTCCATCGAATACAAGGAGTTTGGCATTCGCCTGACACTGACACCGACGGTGATTGACCGCAACCGCATCTCCCTCAAGGTTGCACCGGAAGTCAGCGAACTGGACTACAGCAACGCCGTGCAGATACAAGGCATCCAGGTGCCGGCCCTGACGGTGCGCCGTACCGACACCAGCGTGTCCCTGGCCGATGGTGAAAGCTTTGTGATCAGCGGCCTGATCAGCAGCAACAACCGCTCCACCATCAACAAGTTTCCAGGGCTGGGCGATATCCCGATCCTCGGGGCGTTTTTCCGCGACTCCAATATCAGCCGCGAAGAAAAAGAACTGCTGATGATCGTCACACCGCACTTGGTGCAGCCATTGGCGGCCAACGCGCAACTGCCCTCCTTGCCCGGCGAAAAACTACGCAGCTACGACCCGAACTGGTACCGGCTGTTCTTCCTGGAAAACGGCAACTTCGACCGTCGCAGTGGACTTTCACAATGAGCGATAGCCTGAGCCAGACCTTTCTCGCCATCACCCGCAACACCACTGACCTGGAGTGGCTACAGGGCGCCCTGGCGCCGCTTGGCCAAGTCGTCAGCGCCGGCACCGGCAGCCTGGATGAACTGTTGGCACTGGTGGATGTGACCTTCGCCAACCTGGTGTTCGTCGGCCTGGACCGCGAAAACGTCGTGGCCCAGAGCGCATTGATCGAAGGCGCCCTGGAAGCCAAGCCGATGCTCGCCGTGGTCGCCCTGGGCGATGGCATGGACAACCAGCTTGTGCTCAATGCAATGCGCGCTGGGGCCCGCGATTTCGTGGCCTACGGCTCGCGCTCCAGTGAAGTGGCAGGCTTGGTGCGGCGCCTGAGCAAACGCCTGCCCACCGTCGCCAACCATGCACAACTGGGAGGCCTGACCGTGCTGTTTGGCACCCAGAGCAATGCCGATGGGGCAATGCTGGCCACCCATCTGGCGCTGGTCGTGCAGAAAAGCGGGCAACAAACCCTGTTGCTCGACCTGGGCCTGCCGCGCAGCGACAGCCTGGCCTTGCTGGGCCTGGAAAGCACCTTCAATTTCGGTGATGCGTTGCGACATTTGCGCCGCCTCGATACCACCCTGATCAACAGCGCCTTCACCACCGCCCTGGATGGGCTGCGCATCCTGGCCTACGCCACCGGTGACGAACCGCTCAAACTCACCAGTGCCGCCGAGCTGTTCATGTTGCTGAGCGCGCTGCGCCAACATTTCCAGCACATCGTCGTGAATATTACCGGGCAACCCGACAGCGAAGCCCTGCGCACCTTCGTCAGCCACTGTGACAAGCTACTGTGGTGCACCGACCAGAGCGTTCTGGACTGTCGCCGCAATCTGGCGATACTCAATCGTTGGCGCGAAAAAGGCATGAAACTGGATCACGCCAAGCTGGTGGTCGACCGCTATATCAAAGCCTGCGCACCTGACACCGAAGCCCTGGAAAAAAGCTTCGGCCTTGAGTGCATCGCCGTACTGCCCCTGAGCGCCGAACTGCGCCTGAATGTGAAAAACCAAGGCAAGACCCTGTTTGCCCTGGCCCCCCGTGAATCTTTGACCCAAGCCGTGCGCACCTTGGGCGAGCGCCTGGCAAAACGCTCCGAGGGCCTGGCGAAGCCGTCGATGCGCTGGTTTGAACGCTTCCTGGGGTCGGGACGATGAACGGCGAAAAACTGTTTGGCGGCCCAGCCCGCACTGCCGGTGGCAACAGCGATCACGATGGCCTGAAGCTGGTGCTGCACCGCTACATCATCGACGCCATCGAGGAGTCGGGCAAAAACCTGCTCGAAGGCACGCGTCAGTCCCTGGCGCAATTTGTCATCGACAAGGTGTCCGAATACATCACGCGCATGCGCCTGGCGATCTCGCGTTATGAGATGGAGCGCCTGGCCGAAGAGATCGTCGACGAACTCACCGGTTTCGGCCCGCTGGAAGTGCTGCTGCGTGACCCCTCCGTGACGGAAATCCTGGTCAACGGGCCACACCGGGTGTTTATCGAACGCGATGGTTTGTTGCACCAGAGCGACCTGCGTTTCATCGACGACCACCATGTGGAGCGCGTGATGCAACGCATCCTTGCGCCGCTGGGTCGACGCCTGGATGAGTCCTCGCCGATGGTGGATGCGCGCCTGCCCGACGGCAGCCGGGTCAACGCGATCATCCCGCCGATTGCCCTGGACGGGCCGTGCCTGTCGATTCGAAAATTCCGCAAGGACATGCTCAAGAGCAGCGACCTGGTCGCCATGCAAACCATTGATCAAAGCATCTTCGAGTTCTTCCAGGAAGCCGTGGGCAAGCGCTGCAATATCCTGATCAGTGGCGGCACCGGCACCGGCAAGACCACACTGCTGAACATTCTCAGCCAGTTGATCAACCCCCATGAACGCCTGGTGACCATCGAAGACGTCGCCGAACTGCAACTGGGCCACCCCCATGTGGTACGCCTGGAAACCCGCCCGCCCAACGCCGAAGGCCATGGCGAAGTGCGCTCCAGCGACCTGATCCGTAACGCCCTGCGGATGCGCCCGGACCGCATCATCCTCGGGGAGATCCGAGGCGTGGAAGTGCTCGACGTGATGACCGCCATGAACACCGGCCACGACGGCTCCATGAGCACCGTGCACGCCAACAATGCCCAGGATGCGCTGCTGCGCCTGGAAACCCTGGTGGGCTTGACCGGCCGTGTGGTCGCGGAGAAAACCCTGCGCCAGATGATCTGCGCCGCGCTGGACGTGATTATCCAACTGACACGCATGCCCGATGGACGCCGCTGTGTAAGCGAAGTGGTGGAAGTGGTCGGCGTGCGTGAAGACGTGTATGTCACCAACACCCTGTTCCGCCTGGACCGGCGCACCGGCTTTGGTTTCCTGCGCGAAGCCATCAACCCGGCCGGCGACAAGTTGCGCCGCGAATCGGCCTTGCAATCCTAGGGAGCGCCAGATGATCGGACCTGTGTTGCTCCTTATCTGCCTGCTGCTGATCGGCCTGTCGTTCTGGCAATTTCAGCACGGCCTGCGCAAGGCCCAGACGGACCGCGTACTGGAACGTCTCGGCGACGGTCAGCCCGAAGTACAGGAAACCAACACCAGTTGGACGGGCCTTGAGCGGATGTTTCAACGTGCCGGGCTGGGCAAACCCACGGACCGCCTTGGCCTATGGTTGAGCGGCTGGGTGATCGGCGCACTGCTGGGCTGGCTGTTCGCCGACGGGTTGGGCTTGATCGCGATGATCATCGGACCACCGCTGTTTCTGCGGGTGTACATCAGTTGGTGTTATCAACGTCGCGTGCAACGCATGGTCGAGCAACTGCCGCAATTGCTCGACCACAGCGTGCGCAGTCTCAAATCCGGCAGAACCTTGGCCGACGCAGTACTGGGCGGTGTCGAGAGCACTGAGGATCCGCTCAAGGAAGCCATGGGCCGCGTTCAACGTAACGTGCGCATGGGCGTCAGCCTGCCAGACTCCGTCAGCGACTTTGCCGAGTTCTATGAACAGGACGAATTTCGCCTGTTCGCCCTGGGCCTGAAGGTCAACCATCGCTACGGCGGCAACGCCAGTGAGCTGCTGGAAAACCTGATCAAAATGATCCGCGAACGGGAACAGGGCGCCCGTCAACTCAAGGCCATGACGGGCGAAACACGCATGACCGCCTATGTGCTGGGCGGGCTGCCGATACTGATCGTGGGTTATTTCATCCTGGTCAACCCCGATTACCTGATGACCATGTGGAACGACGATACGGGGCGCATCATGCTGTTCAGCGCGCTGGCCATGGACATCAGCGGCACTTTGCTCATGTGGCGCATGCTGAGGAGTGTCTGAGATGGCGCTACTGGCCTGTGTCTTGTTGTTGCTCGCCGCCTTGGTATTGTTAGGGGGCCAATTGCTAGAGAATCGCCGACGTGGCCGCCGGGTGGCTGAGCGCCTGCAAGGGCGCATGGGCGGCGATGCCAAGCTCGGCACGCTCATGCGTCAACTCGGCGCCAGCACCCTGGCCCAGCGTTCGGTCAGCCTGGACAACGAGACCCAGATACTGCTCAACCGTATCGGTTGGCGCAAGGCCAGCCAACGCTCGCTGTTTGCGGCCTTTCAGATCGGTTTGCCCATCGTGTTCCTGGGCCTGACCGTCATCGGCCAGCAGGTTTTTTTCCCTGAAATGGACCCCGCGTGGATTGCGCCCCTGTTTGGCCTGGGCATCGGCTACCTGCTGCCCAAACGCGTGCTGGCCGCCGTCGCCAAACATCGTCAGCAAACCATCGCCAAGGAAGTCTCGACCTTCATTCCGCTGCTGCGCATCCTGTTCGAGTCGGGCATGGCGGTTGAACAGTCATTGCGCGTACTGGGCACCGAAGCGCAGCGCTTGCTCCCTCACCTCACGCACGAACTGCGCCTGATCCTGGCGCGGGTCGACTCCGGTCTGGAGCTGGGCGAAGAACTGGGCAAGACCGCGCGGTTATTGGAAGTGGATGAGTTCACCGACACCTGCATCATCCTTCAACAATTGATCCAGCAGGGCGGCGGCGCGATGAAGTCCTTGCTGGCCCTCAAGCAACTGCTCGACGACCGACGCTTGACCCGCCTGCAGGAATATATTTCGAAGATGTCGGCAAAAATGTCGGTCGTGATGATGGTGTTTCTGTTCCCCGCGTTGCTGATCGTGCTCGGCGGCCCGGCCTTTATCGGCATCGCCCGTGCGATGGCCAACTTTTGAGGAGACATGGATGAAAGTACTGATTGCCGGCTTGGCCCTGCTGATGCTCGGCGGGTGCGCCACCAATGGCCAATCACCCTGGGCAGCGTTGACCTCACCGGGCAGTTGCACCAAGCCAAGCTCGGAACAGGAACTGGCGCTCAACCTGTCCGATGATTTGGCCAATGAAGGCAAGCTGCACGCCAGCCTGGCCAACCTGCAGAGCCTGCCCGACGCCTTGCCCCAGGTGCGTCAGCGCAAGGCCCGCACTTACCGCCTGCTCGGGCGCAGCGAAGCCGAACCGTTGTACCGCAGCCTGCTCGGCACCTGCATGACCGCCGAAGGCGAGCACGGCCTAGGGCAATTGGCAGTCGCCAAGGGCGACAACGCCCTGGCCATGGCCCACCTGCAACGGGCGGCGCAACTGGCGCCCACCGATGAAAAGATCCGCAACGACTTGGGCGTGGTCTACCTCAACCAATTGCGCGTGGAAGACGCCCGCTTTGAATTCATGACCGCCATCGAACTCAAGCAGGGCGACCCGTTGGCCGCCGTCAACCTGGTAACGCTGTTGATCTATCAGGACGACTGGGGGCAAGCGGCCAAAGTGGTCAGCCAGTTGGGCCTGAGCCGTGAGCAGTTCACTGATGCCCAGGCCCGCGCGGAAAAACTCAAGGGTGCCCGGACGGCCGCGCGCAAAGTCGCTACACGCGATGCCCTGCCGGTGAGCCTCAAGTAAGGAGTGATCGATGAAAGCACATTACCTGATCGGCCTGGCGCTGCTACCGCTGGGCGCCATGGCCATCGAACCGGGACCATCCTCCCCGCAGCAGGCGGAAACGGAAAACTGGATGGCCTTGCAGATCAACGGGCGAGCCGCTTCGCCGACGCCACAAAGGGCCACGCCCGCGGAACGAGAGCAGGCCTCGCAGCGTTGGCTGGAGACTTACAAACATGCGATTCCGGATTTCTTCGAAACGGGCACCAGCGGGGACTCTAAAGGCGGCAAGAGTCAGTGATGCCCTGATGTATCAATGGGCAGTCACCCGCTGGCGCATCGCCGAGTTGCTCGGCGACAACGCCAGTGCCAGTTGGGTACGGTTATGCATATGGGTCAGGCGCAGTACTTGGGACACGTACAGCTTGACCGTGTTCTCGGTGATCCCCAATTCGCAGGCGATCTGGTAGTTGGTCTGGCCCTTGCCCACCAGGCGCGCAACGTCCAACTGGCGCGGTGACAGCTGATTGAAGATGGTCGGAATTTCCACCGGCCCGGCTTCATCGGCGGCCAGGTCGGCCTCATCCGCCACGCCGGCACCTGGGCTGCGGCGAACTTTGTCGAGGTCCTGGTACAAGTCATTGATGGATTCGGAAAGGTATTGCAGCTTCTGGTTCAGGTGCCCCAGTTGCAGCTCCTTGCGCCGCTCTTCCAGCGCCGCTTCCTGGCGTTGCAGGCCTTCGAGCAACTCGTCGAGGTTGATCGGCTTCTGGTAGTAGTCCGAAATCCCTGCACGCAGCGCCTTGATCACGTCCTGTTTATCGGCGCGCCCAGTGAGCATGATCGCCTCGAATGCCCGCGCCTTGCCCGCCACCTTTTGCATGGCCTTTACAAGCTCGATGCCGTCCATGTCCGGCATGTGCAGGTCGCACAACACCAGGCCGATCTCGGCGTCTTCGCTGAAGCGCTGCAAGGCGTGTCGGCTGGACTCACAAGGGACGCAGCGATAACCACTGCTTTCAAGAAATTCGCAGAGCTCTTCCACGATCAACGATTGATCGTCGACCACGAGCACCTTTACCGCCGAGGTAAGCTTGTTCACGCGTTACTCCATGCCTGGCCAGCCAAAAGATTGACCTATCCCTTTTGACGAAGAATCCTATACATCCACTCAATAAACGTAGACCTACTTTCCGACTATGTACATAGCGATAGAGGCCTTGTGCGACTAATGGATCCAAAACCAGTACAACACAAATCCTGTCAATACAAAGGGGGCAAAAGGCTGCTTTGTTGACACGCCCGGTGTAGGTACCTCTCGGTACGCGCTAAACCTTTGATGGATAAGCACCCAGGCGCCCTGGAACACGGCGGCACCGATCAACGACCACAACAAGGCATCCAGATTGCTCGCCAGGGCCAGGGCGGCCAACAGCTTCACATCCCCCGCGCCAAAGCGGCCCAGAGCATAGCCCGGCAAGGTCAGCAGCAGTGCCACGGCAAAGGCCCACCCCCCGTCGCTGGCGGGCGCCCCCAACCACGTCGTGCCCATCCACACCAGATAGATCAACGCCAGTAACGCAGCCCCCAGGGTCAAGCTGTTGGCGATTTGTCGTTGACGCATGTCCTGCAACGCACACAGCCCCAACCAGAGCAGTATCACCACGCTATGGATCACGTAAAAAACATCCCTTTTCGCTGAATGATTCTATGCTGATATCAAGTAGTAGCCGTCAGGGTAGACGCAGTCATGAAAACAGGCCTGCCTGGAAAGCAAAAAGGTGCAGCCGCGATTGAGTTCGCTCTGGTCTTCGGGATCTTTTTTGCGGTGTTTTATGGGTTGATCAGCTATAGCCTGCCGCTGCTGATGTTGCAGTCGTTCAACCAGGCGGCGGCGGAGGGCGTGCGCCAGGCTATGTCGGTGGACCCGATAGCCGCGGGCACCACTTATACCACCCAGGTGACCACACTCGCCAAAACCACCGCGTTAAAACAGTTGCAATGGATCCCTCCCAGCTTCCAGTTTACCGATGACCTGGTCACCGCCACCTACTCTGGAACCGGCACTACGCTGAAAGTCACGATCAAATACCCCACCAGCCGCCTCTATTCGGTGTTCCCGGCACTGGTGTTGCCGGTCATCGGCACCGTGCCGAATCTGCCGGCCAACCTGTTGGTCAGTTCGAGTCTGCAGCTTTGACCTCGGGGGACAAGCTCTTCGGGCGCCTGCTCGGCCGCAGCAGCGCGCTCACACTCGACATGCCCGGCGCCCCCACGCCAGGGCTGCACCTGCAACTGGACGCTCATGGCCACGTGCTGGGCATCAACGGTACCCTGCGTTCACTGCTCGCCCCACATGAACCGCGCCCGTTGCTGCGCGAGCTGTTATGCGCCAGCAGCGCCTTGAGCATCGAAGGCAAACCCGCCGACTGGCAACGCCAGAGCCTGGATCTGGACTTTCAAGGCGCCGGCGGCCAGATCCTGCACACCCGTGGCTGGGTCGAACCCGAGGGCGACGGCTGGAGCTTGCGCCTGCAGGACGTCAGCGACTTGCTGGCCAACAGGCAGCTGGCCCAGCACCGCGAACAGAACCATCAACTCGCCTGCCAGATGAGCGAACAACTGCGGGTATGCAGCCTGACCCGCCTGCCCGAGGTGTTCAACGAGCACCTGCGCAGCCTGGCCCAGCGCTGGCGAATCCCCTGCGTGGCCATGGCCTTGCTCGATGAGGAAGACCAGGGTTGGCGGATCTACAGCCACTACGCCGCCCACGATGCGCCCGCCTTGTGGCAGACCGGCCAGTCCTTGGGCATCAGCCTGGACAGTGCCAATGGCAATACGCCGTTGAGCCTGGCCCAGGAGCGCAGTGACAATCCGCGCCTGCAGAGCATTTTCGGGAGTGCCGATGGATTCCTGGTGCCTTATCGTGACAGCCAGGGCGTCGCCGCTTGGTTGCTCTGCGGGTTCTACAGCGGCCAGCAACACACTAGCGAACGGGACTGGTTGAACCTCACCGCCGCCCTCGCCGCCCCGCTGCTGAGTCGCCTGCGCGAGCAACGCAACCACCAACAGCTTGACCGCATGGAAGCCCTGCAAGGCCTGCTAGGCACCGGCTGGTGGGAACTGCTGCCAGCCACTCAGGAGATCCAGTTGGCCCCGCAGTTGCTGCACAATCTCAGCCTGGAAGACGGCCCGACCCGCCAGCCGCTGGACCAGTGGCTTGAACTGATCCATCCCGCCGACCGCCAGGCGCTCAACAGCCGTCTGCACGATCTGCAGGCCCTGGGCAAACCCTTGCTGACCAGCGTGCGCCTGCAGCGTACCGACGCCGAACACAACCCGCTGTGGTATCGCGTCCAGGGCCAGGTGTTGGGCGTGGGTGATAACCGGCGCTGGATCGGCTTCATGCTCGACATCAGCGACATCAAGAACCAGCAACTGCAAGCCGCCGCCGCCCATGCGCGCCTGGACAACCTGATCGCCAGCTCACCGGCGGTGATCTATGTGCAACGTTATGTCAGCGGCGCCCTGCTCCCGGCGTTCTTCAGCGACAGCCTGCTGCCGCTGCTGGGTTGGACCCTGGCCGACTGCACCCCTGACAACCTGGCGTCACTGATCCACCCCGAAGACCGCGAGCTGTACTTCGAGCGCAGCCGCCAATTGCTGCGCGAAGGCAGCGTACGCAGCCGCTACCGTCTGCGGGATAAACAGGGCCATTACCATTGGCTGCTGGACGAAGCCAAGCTGTTGCGCGACGACCTCGGCCTGCCGGTCGAAGCCGTCGGTTTATGGCTGGATGTCACCGAGGCGACCCTGGCGGCCGAGCAGATCAAACAGAGCGAAGAACGCTACCGCATCCTGGTCGAAGACTCTCCGGCGATGATCTGTCGTTATCGCCCTGACCTGACCCTGACCTTTGGCAATACACCGCTGGCCAACTACCTGGAATGCCTGCCGGCGCAATTGCCCGGGCTGAACCTGGGGCACTGGCTGTCGGACGAACAACGCCAGGCCTTTGTGCAACGCATCGAACAATTGACCCCGGAATTCCCGGTCAGCACCGCCGAGATCAGCCTGGAATTGCCCGGCCGCGAACATGCCTGGTGGGTGTGGTCGGACCGTGGCGTGTTCGACGAACAGGGCACACTGGTGGAGGTGCAAGCGGTGGGCCGCGACAACACCGAAGTGCGCCGCTCCCAGCAGCAACTGACCCAAAGTGCCAAGATGGCCACCCTTGGCGAAATGGCCACCGGCCTGGCCCATGAGATCAACCAGCCGCTGAACGTGATGCGCATGGCCATCGTCAATGTGCTCAAGCGCCTGAGCAACGGCGACGCGCAGATCGACTACCTTACCGAAAAACTCCAGCGCATCGACACCCAGGTACAGCGCGCGGCGCGGGTGGTGGACCACATGCGCGTGTTCGGGCGCCGCTCGGAAATCGAACAACAGCCCTTCGACCCTTCGCAGGCAGTGGAAGGCACCTTGTCGCTGCTGGGTGAAGGCCTGCGCGGCAAGGGCGTGGAGCTGCGCATCACACCTGCGGACTTCACGGTGCAGGTCAAAGGGCATGTCGACCAGCTTGAGCAAGTGCTGATCAACCTGATGGTCAACGCCCGTGATGCGCTGTTGAGCAAGCGGGAAAAGGATCCCGGGCTCCGCCCGTGGATCGCCCTGCACTGCGAGCATGACAGCCGGCATGTGCGCATCTGGGTTGAAGATAACGGTGGCGGCATTGACCCACGGTTGCTGGAGCGGATTTTCGAGCCGTTCTTCACCACCAAGCCCATCGGCGTGGGCACGGGGTTGGGCTTGTCGGTGAGCTACGGGATCGTGGAAAACATGGGCGGACGCCTCCGCGTCGCCAATGGCGAGCACGGCGCGAGGTTTTGTGTGGAATTGCCGGTGAGTTAGATCACCAGGTAGGCGCGCCCCATGTGGCAACTGAGGTTGGCGCCGACCTCGGCGTTGCCCAAGCTGATGCCCAGCGCCGAGAGCAACGTGTTGACGATGGGGTCGAGTATCGGCGACAGGACGTTTTGGACAAGGCTGACCACCGAACTGATGATGGTCGCCAGCGCATTGGTAACGGTGCCGTTCGCCGGGTTGGGTGTGCTGCCGCTGGGCGGTACGTAGGTGACCTGCAGACCGTTCAGGGTATTGCCCAGGCTAAACAGGATATCGGCGGTGCCGGGTGGTTTTTTGTAGATCGTTGCCGCGTTGATGTCATTCACCGGATTAAACACCAACGTATTGGTTTGCTCGGCTATGGTGGACAACGCTCTCAGATTCAGACCGCCGCCAACACCGGGGGTGCGCGGACCACACACCAACGTCAGCAGGCAAAAGCGTTGGCCAAAGTCGATCAGCCTCACCGGCTGCACATTCACTGCCGCAGACGATGAAAATGCCGACACCGGATCAACATAACCCACACCCAGGGTGGCGAGTGAAGTGGTGGCCTGCACCGTCAACGACTTGGTGGCCGGCGTGGCGCAACTGAAGTCCGTCACGTGGCTTTCCGCACTGGCCGCCTCGATATAGATGGACAAAGTCTGGGTGATATCCACGTCAGCGACATTACACCCCACTAAGCACACGACACCGGCCACCACATCCAGAAGATTCAAGTTCAACAAACCACCGACCACCTTGGATACCGGCGTCGCAAGCCCGCTCAGAATCGATGTAACCCCCGACACCACCTTGATGATCGGCGCATCAATCGTGACCAAGGTGCGTACCTGGGCCGTCCGCACAAAAATCTGATCCGTTCGCGGGTTATTCAAAAGCCCCGCCTTGGCCTTTAGTGGATTGCCAATCGCCGACATTTGCGGTGGCTCGATGACTTTGGTCTGGATCGAGACGGTGCCTACCAGCGGAATATTCACTTGGGCTGCCGCACTGACCGCATTTTTGCTACTGGAGAGCTGCGCCACGGTCTCCAGTAACTGAAACAACTGCACACTGGTATTCAAAGCTGCCGCCGGCGTCCCGGTGGCGACTTTCAGCAAATCGCCAACCTTAAGAAGCTGTGTATTCGGAGCAATGGCTTTCACTGTAATCAAATCATTGATGACCGCCGAGGCGACCGCACCGTTTTTCTGCAGGATCGTCACGGCGGCGTCGAGCAACTGGCGGGCGGAGACCGCGGTGCTTAGCAGCGCGTCGTAGTCGCCCGCCTTGATTGTCAAATCAATCGCCAACTGATCCAGATAGCTGAGCAGGTTCAAGTTCGTCGTCAGCAAGCCATTCCAGCCTGCGGCCGTCAGGGACAGGCTGCCGCCCAATAGATTGCCGATCACCAGGTTCAGCAACGGGGAGTTGGCCGAATTCACGGAGGCCAGACTGCTGCGAATGGTCAGTTGCGCCACCGGTGGCGCAGCCGCAGCCACGGCGGTGGCACTCAATATCGTCTGGGCGGCAACCGGCGCGCCGCTGAACATATTCCAGATGCCGTTGGCGAGACTGGTCATGACACTGCGCGTTGCGACCACGCGTATGGCGTCGTTCTTGGTCGCATCAGCGACGAACACACGGATATTGCTGGCATTGGTGGGCAAGGTGCCACAGGTCACGGCCAGGCCCCGACTGTTGTCGCCGGCGACCACGGTGAAGCCGTTGCGCGCGGCGTTTTCCTTGGCGTAATCATTGGCCGTGTTAGTGGGCGTGCACAGGCCGCCACGACCAGCGGCTTCCAATGCCGCTGTGTCGGCGATGGACTGCAACCGGCGTTTTTCCAAGTACAGACGGCCGCTGTCCAACGCCAGCAGCATAAACACCATGGCCACCGCCAAGGTGCCTGCCGCCATCAAGCCAATCGCACCACGCTGCCGTGAACCAAGTTGGGGAGACATCAGGCACTCCTTAGCGCTTACTCTCCATTGTTGGGTTGGAGTGTAGACAAGGCTTCAGGTGCGCGCTGGCCAGTCGCCACATTGGCGACTGGCGGAAGGTATTTCTAGTGCGGTGGATAGCTGGAAAGGACGCGGGTGACGGTGGTGCGGATGGCTTTGTCACGGTCCTGGGGGTTGGGCGAAGTGGCCATCATCTGTTCGTCGCTGCCGCGCCACACCAACTTGCCGTCCTTGCCGTCGAGCAGGTCGATCTGGATGGTGGCGACTTTATAGGTGATGTTGCGCGTTTCGTTGTACATCGGCGCGCCCCAATAGCCGTTCCATGGGCCGCCCCAGGCGCCTCCGTAGTTGGTGGTGACTTGCTGCTGGCGGTCCTCCACGATGAGATAGGCCTGCACGTTCAGGTCAGCCTTGCTGCCCGGCACCGCTGGGCGCAGACCGCGCTGGTCGAGTTGTTCACCCACGGCCTGGCGGATGCGCTGCTCGGTCAGGTCGCTCTTGATGCGCGGATCATCCGGACGATATTGCAGCGCCGGGTCTTTCCAGGCCCAACTGCGGTAGGCACCGAAGTCCCGGCTGGCGTCAAAATCGTGGTTGACCTGGCTGGTCTGGCAACCGCCCAGCAGCACTACAACAGCAAGCGTAGCGATACGACGAAACATGGTTTATCTCCAAAGAGCGACCCGCGCTAAAGATGAGAATAGCTGTTAACTGGGAGGATACGCCGTCATTGCCTTTTGCACCGCCTGGCGCAAGGCATCTCCCCGCTCACTGAGGCTTCCCTGGCTGCCGGTTTCTGCACTGGCACTCCACACCGGCTGGCCGGTGCGGGCATCGAACAGATTGACGCGAACCACCACGACCTGCACCTCATAGGTGCGCACGATCGGCACCGAGTTGTACATGCCGTAACCATTGCCATAGCGGTTGTAGCCGCCATAACCATAGCCGTAGTCATCCTGGACCTGCTTGAGGCGCTTCTCCATGCGCACATCGGCGCTGACAAACAGGTCCGCCGGGCGATTGTCATGCAATGGACGCAGCCCGCGCTGGTCGAGGGCGCCGCTGACCGCTTCGGCAATCTGCGCCGAATCCGCCCAGGCCGTGCCCGCCGGCAACTGGCCGTTGCGCCAGGCCCAATTGCGGTAGGCGCCGTAGTCGCGCACGGGCGCCGGGTAGGCGCTGGCATCAAAGGTATTGGCCGCCTGGGGTGGCGCCGGAGGAATCGGCGCCGAAGCGGCCACATAGGGGTTCGGGCTGGAACACGCGCCCAAACCCAGGGACAACAGGATCAAACAGAGACGACGCATTTCGACCTCCGCAGACTGGGCCGCTTAAACCGGACGGCAGATCCAGTGCAAATAACGCCCAAGTCCGGCAAAGCTTGGGTGACGACGGTGAGCGAGTTCCATCTCCAAAAGGTCCTGCAAATTGGCGCGGGCCTGGAATTCCACCGGCATATAGTCGTGGAACACCCGCACGCCGCTTTGGCTTTCGACCTGCCAAAGGCCTTCGAGTTGCGCCGCCAACTCACGGGGATCGAGGGGTTGTTGCGGCGTCAGGCTCTGCTTTTCGCCGGCCATGTCATTCTTGCGCATTTTGCGGAAGTGGCCTTTGAGCAGGTTGCGGTAAATCAGCGCATCGCGGTTGTAGAACGCCAACGACAACCAGCCGCCAGGCACCGTGAGTTGGTGCAAAACCGGCAAGATTGCATGGGGCTCGGCCAGCCATTCCAGTACGGCATGACACAACACCAGGTCATAGGGTTCGGTAAGTTGACCGAGCAGGTCTTGCCAGGGCGCATGGATAAACGTGGCGGTCTGCCCGGCATCGGCAAAGCGTTGACGGGCGCCTTCCAGCATCGGCTCGGCGGGCTCGGCCAGGGTGACGTCATGGCCCTGCTCGGCCAGCCACAGCGACATATGGCCCAGCCCCGCACCGATATCCAGCACGCGCAACGGGCGTTTCGGCAGGGCTTCGGCCAGGTCGGCCTGGAGCACCGCCAAGCGAATCGCGCCTTTGGCACCGCCGTAGATTTTCTCGGCGAAACGCGTGGCCAATTGGTCGAAATGACGATCACTCATGGACAAACCGCCGTTCGCTGTCAGCCAACTTGGCGCGCACCACCTCGTTCATGTCCAGGCCCAACTCGCTGCACAGCAACAGCAGGTACAGCACGATATCGCCGACTTCCTGCCCGGCATGGGCGAGTGTGTCGGCCGGCAGCTGGCGCGACTGGTCTTCGGTCAGCCATTGGAAGATTTCCACCAGCTCGGCCATTTCCACGCTGGCGGCCATGGCCAGGTTTTTCGGGCTGTGGAACTGCTTCCAGTCGTTGTTATCGCGGATGCGGTGCAGGCGTTCGGTGAGGTGTTCGAGGTTCATGCGGTACTCCTGAAGGTGGATAGCTTCGGGCCGAAAGCGCCGGAAGGCAAGTTAATCCACCACACTGAATTCGATCCTGGCCGTCTGCCCCGCCTCATCCAGCACACTCAGCTGATAACGGCCCAGGCGCTCGAAACTGGCGTTGATAAAGTCCTGGTTGGCGCTGTCCCCCAGCGGTGCACCATTGAGGAACCACCAGCGTCGCCCGCTCCCTCCCAAGGCGGAAATTTTCAGGCGCAGGGCCTGTTGGCTGGCGGCGGGCAGGCGCAGTTGGTCGCCTTCGCGTACCCCAACAATCGACAACGGTGACGACGCGGCCAATGCCGGGGGCGGGCAATCGGGGTCGGCCGCCGGGATGCGTGCTTCGCGGCGTTCGACCCGTGGCAGCCAGGGTTCCAGGGGGGCGGGCCATAGAGCGATGTTTTTCGGCTCGGCGCCGGGGCAATGGGCGTCGACCCGCAAGCCCTTGGCATTGACCCACACGCTCTCCATCAACCCCACGCTCAACGGCTGGTCCAGTGCCTGCAAGGTTGGCGGCGTGGTGTTATCCAGGGTCCAGGCAAAACGCTGGCGCCGGCAATTGGGGTCACTGCGGCTCATGGGCTGACCCAGCGGCCAACAGATCGCCGCCACGCCGACATTGGCCGGTACCGGTTTAACGGGGGCGCTGATACCACGCTGGCTGTCGCGGTTGGTCAGCACGTCGTGCACCTGCAACATCAACGGTGCTGCCGAGGCCAGCCCGAACTGGCCCGGCACCGGCGTGCCGTCCGGGCGGCCGATCCACACGCCGATCAGATAGCGCGGGCCCACGCCAATGGCCCAGGCATCGCGAAAACCGTAGCTGGTGCCAGTCTTCCAGGCCAGCACCGGGCGTTGCACCAACTCGGCACGCGGGTCACGGTCGGGCCGCGCCTGGCCGCTGAGGATACGCCGCACAATCCAGGCGGCCCCTGGCGACAGTAACGGCCGTTCCCTGAGCGTATCGTCTGGCTGCAATCGAATAGTGGCGCTCCTGCCGTCCCGGGCGAAGGCGCTATAGCCACTCACCAGGTCTTCGAGGCGACTGCCTGCACCGCCCAGGATCAGCGCCAGGTTCGGTTCGGCCAACGCCGGCAGCGCCAAAGGCACGCCGCCGATGCGCATTTCGGCGGCAAAGCGTTTAGGCCCATAGGCTTCCAGCAATTGCACCGCCGGTAGGTTGAGCGAACTCGACAACGCCGTACTCGCCGGTACCGCGCCAGTAAAGCCCATGGAGAAGTTGCCCGGCCGGTAATCGCCATAACGCCGGGGCACATCCTGCAACAAGGATTCGGAGTGGATCAGGCCGTCATCCAGGGCCATGCCATAGAGAAACGGTTTCAACGTGGAGCCCGGCGAACGCAAGGCGCTGATCATGTCCACATGGCCGAAGCGCTTGGCATCGTTGATGTCCACCGAGCCGAGGTAGGCGCGCACCGCCATGCTCTCCTCTTCCACCACCAGGATGGCAGCGGAGGTATGTTCCGGCAGCCGCGCGCGCCACCCCAGCAGCAGGTCTTCAAGGCGACGTTGCAACGAGGCGTCCAGGGTGGTGCGGATCAGCGGCGGGCTGTCGGGGCGGTTCAGGCGACGCGCGAGTAAGGGCGCCAGGCTCGGCTCCAAGCGTGGGGCGAGCAGCAACGGTTCTTCCAGGGCTTCATCGACGGCCGATTGTGGCCATACCTGGAATTCAGCGAGACGGCGCAGCACTTTGTCGCGGGCTTGCTGGGCGCGCTGAGGATGACGATCCGGGCGCAAACGGCTGGGTGCCTGGGGCAGAACGGCGAGCAAGGCGGCCTCGGCGTGGGTCAGTTGCGCAGGGGATTTGCCCAGGTACGCCCAACTGGCCGCCGCCACGCCCTGCAACGTACCCCCGAACGGCGCGCGGTTCAGGTAGAGGTTGAGGATTTCTGCCTTGGACAGGTGCCATTCCAACTGCGCCGTGCGCCACAACTGGCGCAACTTGCCATGGAAGGTGCGTGAATGCGGATCGAGCAACCGCGCCACCTGCATCGACAAGGTGCTGCCGCCCGACACAACCCGCGCGCCCGTGAGGTTCTGCCAGGTCGCCCGCGCCAGCGCCAGCGGATTCACGCCGGGATGCTGGTAGAACCAACGGTCCTCATAAGTCAGCAGCGCGTCCAGGTAATACGGCGACACTTCGCTGGTTTTCACCGGGTAGCGCCACACGCCATTGGCATCGGCAAACCGCCACAACGGCGTGCCATCCTCGGCCAGTACCACACGCGCCAGGTCATCCTTGGGCAACGGGAGCGGCCAGATGCGGTCGGCCAGCCACAGCAAGGCCACCACCAACAACAGGCTGGCCAAAGTACAACGGGCAACTAAACGCAAACTCAAACGGGCAAACCTCTATGCTGGTAGGGAACTAGCCTGTTGCAATAACAACCAAAGGCACAGATACGCCCACCTTCTCATCAGGACACACATATGCAGGTAGAAAGCTTTTTCGGTTGGTTGGGCCAGGCGCTCGGTTCCATCATCCGTTTTATCGTCGACGGGCTCAGCGGCCTGTTCGGTGCACTGACCAATGCCGGCGGCAACTTCATCGATGGCTTGTCCCGCACCTTGGGCATGGACACCTCGATCATCAGCATCATCACCTTGATCATCGGCCTGATGCTGTTGTACTCGGCGGTGCGCGCCTTTATGCGGGCGTCGATCATCATGGGGATTATCTGGTTGCTGTTGGGCCTGTGGCTACTGAGCTGGGTTGTGCATTAACTAACGGGGCCATGACGAACATGGCCCCGTTTTACATTAACGCCCCTTGATCACCAGATCCGCCGGCGTCTCGCCCACCGCCTGCCAGTTCGGCCGGTACATCGACTCCACTTGCGGCGGTGGCACGCGGTAAGTGCCCGGTGTCACGGCACGCGCCAGGTACAGCAAGTGCGTGGTGCCGGAGCCTTCCAGGTTGATCGCCGCCACGTAGCGGTCATCGCGGAACTCCTGGTGCTTGAGCGATGCGTTCTGCATCGACTCACGCCACTCCTTCACTTGGCTGCTGGCGTTTTCCAGGCTGGCGGCGCTTTGCGCCAGGTTCTGGTTCTCCAGTTCCAGGCCGGCCGGCAGCAGGTCCACCACCAACGCATCCGGCACCCGCTGCTTGGCGCTGACCGCCAAATGCACCAACACCAGATCGCCACTGCTGAGGCTGCGCATGTTCAACGGCTGGCCGTTCATGCCCAGGTATTCGCGGCGGATGCTCAGGTTGTCGCCACCCGGTGCCGGTGGCACCTGTGGATAACCCGAAATCGTCAGTTGCTGGTACACCGGCGTCTCGCCCTGATTGCTCAAGGTCAGATCACTGGACAGCCACTTGCCCTCCAATTCCAGCGTCGACTGCTGATTGTTCAGTTCCTGCACACCGCCACTGCCCGTCAATGACACTTGCCAGTTCGCATCAGGCTTGGCAAACCCAAGGCGCCCGGCCAGGAACAGCGAGTTGCGCTCTTGGGTCGACAGGTACGGGCTGGCCGCCAATTGATCCGACAGCGTGAACAAGCGCTCCTCACGCTTGCCCTTGGCCAAGTCGTTCTCTTCCAGCAACGCCAGGATCATCGCCTGGTCGCGCAACGGGCTGCCATAGTCGGCCAGCCATTCATTGGCATTACGCTGCGCCGCCAGCCCGGCGAGCAACGCCTGGTCCGCGCGCGGCTGGTCGCCCATTTTCTGCAGTGCGATAGCCAGTTGAACCAACGGCAGACCGGAGCGCGCATCGCTGCGGCGTTCGAAGATGCTGCGCAACGCGCCCAACGGCGCCTGCTGACTGCGCGCCAGAACCATGCCCGCGTAGGCCTGCACGGCAAAGCGGGTGTGGTCGGCATTGTCGCTGTAATCGACGTCGATCAGGTTGCGTTCCTGCACGTAGCGCAGCAGACGCTCGCTGGCCTTTTTCAAGGCTTCAGGCGGCACCGCGAAACCCTGATCGCGAGCGCGCAGCAGGAAGTCGGTGACGTAAGCCGTCAGCCAATATTCCTCTTCGCCATCCGCGCCCCACAACCCGAAGCTGCCGTTGTAGCGCTGCATGCCCAACAGGCGCTCGATGCCCAACTCGATCTTGCGTTTGCGCTCGCTGTCCGACTCGCCTTTGATTGACAGGCGCTTGAGCAGCGCATCATCGGCGTACAGCGACGGATACAGGCCGCTGGCGGTTTGTTCCAGACAACCGTAAGGGTAGGCCTTGAGGGCACTGATCTGCGCGCCTAGGTTCAGCGGCGGTCGACTCGACAGGCTCAGCAGCGCCTGGCGCCCCGAGGCGTCGAACTGATCCAGCGTCCCCGCCGGCAAGCTCCACGGTTGATCCTTCAGCACCGCGCGATAGTGCTTGAGCAGCGCCGGATAAGCCGGGCGCACGCCCAGGGTCCACTCGCGCGTGAACGGCGGCAGGTTCTCGCCCGGCAGATCCAGGCCATTCACCGTCACCTTGACCTTGCCCTGCCCCAACCCGCCCCAGGCTTTCACCGGGATACGCAGGGTGGTGCGCTGGCCTTGCTTGAGTTCGACGGTTTGCGCGCCGCTGTTGACCAGCTCCAACTGCCCGTCGGCACCCAGTTGCACATCGAGTTTCTGCGGTTTGCCCGACAGGTTGGACAGGTCCAGCGCCAACGTGGTCTGGTCACCACCCGCCATGAAGCGCGGCGCCGACAGCTCGGCAATCAGCGGCGCGGCAATCACCGTCTTGGCTTCGGCCATGCCGTAGCGATCGTCGCTCCAAGCTTGGGCCATCAGGCGCAGTTCGCCATTGAAATCGGGAATATTGACGCTGACTTCGCCCTCGCCTTGCTCGTTCAACGTCACCGGCGCGCTTTGCAGGGCGACGATGGTCACACTGGTGTCCGGGCGCTTGCCGCCTTTGGCCAGCGCCGCATCACCACCAAATGCCAGGCTGGCCAATCGGCCCTGGCCGGCTTCGATCAACTGGCCGTAGATGTCGAATTGGTCCACGCCGTAGGCCTTGCGACCGAACAGGCTGGAATACGGATCCGGCGTCGGGTATTC
Source organism: Pseudomonas sp. NS1(2017) (assembly GCF_002269425.1). Lineage (NCBI taxonomy): Bacteria > Pseudomonadati > Pseudomonadota > Gammaproteobacteria > Pseudomonadales > Pseudomonadaceae > Pseudomonas > Pseudomonas sp. NS1(2017). Next base: position 2,092,433 of record NZ_CP022960.1, on the reverse strand, counting down.
GGTGATATTCAGGATGCCCACGTCTACCGCTGCAACCAGCACATGTACCTGTTTCGGCACGCTGCCATCGGCATTCTTGGCGGCGATTTTTACGGTGAGCGGCTGTTTGGGACGCATTTTTTCCGGCGCGCTGAGGGTCACGCCGAGTTTGCGCTGGGTACGATCCAGCGGCAGGTGCAGCAGGCCCACCGCACGCTTAGGCGTGATGTTGGCTTTGCGCTCGCCGGGACGGATCACCAAGGCACTGACATACAAGTCATGGCGCGACCATTTCGGGTCGAGCTTCACGGCAAAACTTTTGCCTTCGGCCGGCACCTCGATTTCCTGCCACCACAGCGGGCCATCCGCGGACTCCACCAACAGGTAGCCCTTACCGGCCGCCGGCGGCGTGACGGTCACATTGGCCGTATCGCCATCGCCATAGGCCGGCTTGTCCAGCGCCAGCTTGACCTGGTCAGGCCGTACGGCGCCGCCTTCGGTGTTGTCCTGAGCCTGATAGCCGGCCCAGAAACGCAGGCTGCTGACCAGGCCGGTTTGCGGGTCTTCGACCTCGACGCGGTATGGGCCCCACTCCACCTGGAAGCTGACCTTGGCGGTATCGCCGGCCTTGATGTTCAGGGTCTGTTCGTCGAGGTTGAGGAATTTCTCGTTGAAGTGATAGCTCCAGCCATCATTCTCGGAGTAGTTCCAGTAGTAGTCGCGGCGCTCACGCACCAGGCGCACCTTGAGGTTGGGCGCGGCGAGTTTCTGCCCGTCCTGGTTGGCCAGCAGCACTTCGAATTCCGCCGGGCCGTCGCCATTGGTTTCCTTGCCGTCAAACAGTCCGCGCAGGCCCGGCAATTGCTCGGCCGGCCAGATCGGCTGCACCAGGCGCCGGGTGATCGGCCGTCCGCCCGACTCTTGCAGGCTGGCCTGCACGATCAGTTGCAGCGGCGACTTGGCCTCGGCCCATTTGCTTTCCAGGGTCAGTGCTTCCTGGCCCTTGGCGTCGAGTACGCTTTCGTCCAGTTCGAAATCCTGGCTCAGTTCTTCTTCGGTGACGGAGCCGAACTGATAGCCCGGCAGCGCTTTGACCGCTTCGCGCAACGGTCGCACATAGACTTGGCCGCTGACGCGATTGCCCGACGCGGGCGCGCCGTACAGGTAACGGCCGGTGACCTGAATCACCGCGTCATCCGCCGGCTTCAGCGGGGTGTCACTGCCCTTGAGTTCCAGCGCCAGGCGCTCGGGCAGGAAGTCTTCGACGAGGAATTCATACAGCTGCGGCTTGCCATCGCCCAGGTCGAACACCAACTGCCAGCGCCCGGTCGGTGCTTCGCCGGCCAGTTGCAGTTGATATTGATAGAGGCCAGAGGCATCGGCGTCCCAGACGAACTTGCGGCTGACCTGCTCATCCGGTCGACGCACTTCGACGCTCACCGGCTGCGGCTTGACGGCATTGCCGTCCTTGTCCCGCAGCAGGGCGTTGAGCAGCACGGTTTCGCCAGGGCGATACAGGTCGCGCGGGCCAAACACAAAGAACTGCAAAGGGTTGGAGGGTTGGCCGCCGATGTCGAACTCGGCCAGGTCCAACGCGGCGCTGTCGAGGCGCAGCAGACTGGTCTGTTCACCTTGCTTGGCGAGCAGCACCTGGGCCTTTTTCGGTAATGGCAACTCGGCGTGGCCACCCTTCTCGGTCTTGCCCTGGCCCAGCACGCGGCCTTCGGCGTCGAGCACCTCAAGGTCGACACCATCCAGTGCCTTACCGCCTTCCAGCGCCTGGGTAAACACGTCCAGGCGATTGGCGTAACGGTGCACCGACAGGCCGATATCACTCAGGGTGAATAGCGTGGCCGGCTGGGAATAGTTGTAGGTACCCGAAGCCCGCATCACCGCCAGGTACACGCCAGGCTGCTGCAGTTGCTTGAGGCCGGCGATCGGCAGCAGCAGGGTTTCGCGGGTGTTGCGCGCCGGGTTCAGGTCGAAGCGGCCGCCGTAGACCAAGTCGGCCAAGGGCAGCAGTTCGCGGGATTCATAGCTTTGCAGGCTGGTGTTGCGGCCCCACTGCGCGAGGAAGGTAGGCAGGGATTCGGGTTTGATGCGGAAGAATTCGACGTCGATCTTGTCGACGTTCAACGCGATCACCGGCAGGCCTTCGGCCAGGCGTGTCGGCAGCAAGGTGCCACGGCTGGCAAAGCCGACGGTGGCTTGCAGGTCGCGAGTTTCCAGACGGGCTGTGTATTCGGCGGCGAGCGTGTTGTCGTTGACCGCCTTCACACCGGCGTCGACTGTCAGCACCAGTTTGCGCTGCGGCTCCAGGTGGCGCAGGCGCAACTCCATCAGGTTGTCGGAGATTTCCCAGGCGCCATCGACCTTGCCGGACTTGCTGTCCACCAGGTGAAGTTTGTCGGCGAATTTTTGATCGGGATCCAACGGAATGGAAAAGCTCACAGAGAGCGTGCTGGCGCCGTCGAGCTGCACTTCGGACACGTCCACCACACTTAACTCACGCCCGGCATAACGCTGTTTCATCGCCGCCACATCCACCGCGGCCTTGGCCGGTTTGGGCGCCACTGTCGCTGCTGCGGGAGCGGTCGGTACCGCCGGTTTATCGGAGGAATCGCAGGCGCTCAGCAGGGCCAGCGCGCAAGCAAGGAACAGTCCTTTGTTAAGCATGGGGCACTCGTTTGTGAGGGGGTCCGAGAGGTGAACTATATATCAGCCCGCAGGGGGCCGATGCGGTGCTGGTCACATTGACCGACGGAGGGTGGTTTGGTTCTGAGGTCATCCTTGATCAAGCCAAATCCCACAGCCAAGGGCAGCCAGTTACAATGCCGCTCCCCCAAGGAGCCTGCATGCCCACCTTACTCACCGACTGGCGCCACCGCCCCACCCACCGCCGCGTCTGGGCCCTGGCCGCGCCGATGATCCTGTCGAATATCTCGGTGCCGTTGGTGGCGCTGGTGGACAGCATGGTCATCGGCCATCTGCCCCACGCGCACCAGCTGGGTGCCGTTGCGGTCGGCGCCAGCCTGTACACCTTCCTCGCCTGGGCCATGGGTTTCCTGCGCATGGGCTCCACCGGTTTCGCCGCCCAGGCTGCCGGGCGCAATGACGGGGCGGCGCTGCGGCAGATCCTGCTGCAAGGCCTGTTGCTCGCACTGGGCCTGGCGATGCTGTTGGGCACGGTGGGCATTCCGCTGAGCCATCTGGCGTTGGAGTGGATGCAGCCTTCACCCGAACTCAATCAACTGACCCAGGATTTTTTCCATACCCGCCTGTTCGGCCTGCCCGCCGCATTGGCCAGCTACGCATTGGTCGGCTGGTTTCTCGGCACACAAAATGCGCGGGCGCCGCTGGCGATCCTGCTGACCACCAACCTGGTCAACATCGCCCTGAACCTGTGGTTCGTACTCGGCCTGGAGTGGGGTGTGGTCGGTTCGGCGCGTGCGTCCGTCGTGGCGGAATGGACCGGCGCTTTGCTCGGCCTGGCCATGACGCAAAAAGCCCTGCGCGCCTACCCGGGTCATATCGCCTGGGCGGCGCTGAAGCTGTGGGAAAGCTGGCGTCCGCTGCTGGCGGTCAACCGCGACATTTTTATCCGCAGCCTCGCGTTGCAATCGGTGTTTTTCATGATCACGGTGCAAGGCGCGCGACTGGGCGACGCCACCGTGGCGGCCAATGCACTGCTGCTCAACGGCCTGCTGCTGACGGCCCACGCGCTGGATGGACTGGCTCACGCCGTCGAAGCCCTGTGCGGCCACGCCATCGGCGCCCATGACCGCCAGGCCTTGCGTCGTTCATTGGTGGTGGCCGGCGGCTGGTCATTGATCGCCAGCGTTGGCTTTGCGCTGCTATTCACCGTCGCCGGCCACCTGTTTATCGCCATGCAGACCGACATCCCCAGCGTGCGCGAAACCGCCGACCTCTACCTGCCTTATCTGGCGGTTCTGCCGTTGATTGCGGTGTGGAGTTACTTGCTCGACGGCTTGTTCATCGGCGCCACCCGCGCGCGGGAGATGCGCAATGGCATGCTGCTGACGGTCTTGCTGACACTGCCCTTCGCGTGGGCGTTGCAGGGTTTGGGTAACCACGGGCTGTGGATAACCTTCCTGCTGTTCATGGCCCTGCGCAGCCTTACTTTGTGGGCGATTGCCTGGCGCTTGAACCGGCAGGACCAGTGGCTTGGATAAAGGCTGTGACGCGCTCCAGTACCGGTGCCAGCCAACGCAAGGGTTTGGCGATCGCCCCCACCAGTGTTTGGTGGTTGGTCTTACCGAAATAGACTTCCTCCACGGGCACACCCGCCGCCCGTAGTTGCTCAGCCAGCCCGCCGGTATTGCGCTTGGGGTTGACGAGTTTGTCGTCCGTCGAAGCAATCAGCAGACTGGGCGGTGCACCACGGCTGACATGGTTGATCGGCTGGGAGTCCGGCGGTGAGTCGGGGAAGAAAAACACCGGTTTCACGTCAGGATTTTCAATCGGCAGAAAATCATAGGGCCCGGCCAGACCGATCCAGCCCTTGAGCATCGACGGCGACAAATCCACGTTGTTAAGCCACCGCGCATCCAGCGCCAGCATCGAGGCGTTGTAGGCGCCGGAGCTGTGGCCCATCAGATACAGCTGTTGTGGATCGGCGCCGTATTCGGCGATGTGTTGATGGGTCCAGGCCACCGCGTTGGCGCCGTCCTGGAGAAACGCGGGGTAACGCACTTGAGGATAGAGGCGGTAATCGGCGATCACCACGACGATGCCGCGTGAAGCGAGGGCTTCACCGACAAATCCGTAGTCCTCTCTGGAGCCGCTGTTCCAGCTGCCGCCATAGAAAAACACCACGACTGGAGCGTTGGAGATAGCAGGGACAGGTCGGTAGATATCGAGCTTTTGCCGGGGATCATCGCCGTAGGCGATGGCTGAAGTTTTGGTGAAGGTGTTGGAAGGAGTGAGTGCATTGAGCACTTTGATGGGCGAGCACGCCGCAAGCAATGCGGCGAATGCCATGACAAACCATTTCCTAAGCATTGACGCACCTCACTGTAGGAGCGAGCTTGCTCGCGAAAAAC
>NZ_CP022960.1:1999175-2087291 GCF_002269425.1 Pseudomonas sp. NS1(2017) | reverse complement strand
CTCACTGTAGGAGCGAGCTTGCTCGCGAAAAACCCGCAGGCGACGCGGGCATTCTGGCTGCCCGCGTTATCGTTAACGTTCTTCGCGAGCAAGCTCGCTCCTACAGGGGAATCAGGAGGACAGGTACGAAGAGCGCGTCAGGCCCAAACGCAGCGCATCCAGGAACTGGGTACGCTCCGACGCACTGATCTTCGCGCTCGCACACTTGTCACGGTAATGCGTCATCAACTCCTCCGGCGACAAGTGCACATAACGCAGCATGTCCTCGATGGTGTCATGGGTCTCGATACCGGCGCTGTACACCGAACCGTCTTCACGCTGGTAGATGTTCACCGAGTCGGTGTCACCGAACAGGTTGTGCATGTCACCCAGGATTTCCTGGTAAGCACCGACCAGGAAGATCCCCAGCAAGTAGTCCTCGCCTTCGTTCAAGGCGTGCACCGGCAGGCTGGTCTCGATGGACTGCTCGTCGACGTATTGTTTGATCTTGCCGTCGGAGTCACAGGTCAGATCCTGCAATACCGCACGGCGCAGCGGCTCTTCGTCGAGGCGGTGCAGCGGCAGGATTGGCAATACCTGGCCGATGGCCCAGGTGTCCGGCAGGCTCTGGAACACCGAGAAGTTGCAGATGTACTTGTCGGCCAGCTTGTCGTTGAGTTCGTCCAGCACCTGGCGGTGCGAGCGCTGACGGGCTTTCAACGAGTTGTGCAGGCGGCGGCACACGGCGAAATAGCACTGTTCGGCCAGGGCTTTCTCGGCCAAGGTCAGCTTGCCATCGGCGTACTGGGTGGCCACGTCGCTCATGTAGTGGGTGGCGCGCCAGTAGGTTTCGGTGACCATCTCGATGTCGGTCGGACCCAACAGGTCCACCAGCCATTGCACGGTTTCGGGCAGGGCTTCCTTGTTCTCGATGGTCGGGATTTCGTCGTTGTGTTTCTCGACGTCGGTCACCTGCACCACCAGCATGGCGTGGTGGGCGGTCAGGGAACGGCCGCTTTCGGAGAAGATGTTCGGGTGCGGCAGGCTCTGCGCGTCGCAGAATTCCTTGAGCATACCCACGACCACGCCGGCGTAGTCGTCCATGTCGTAGTTGATGGAGCTGGCGTTACGCGAGTGCGTGCCGTCGTAGTCCACGCCCAGGCCACCGCCGACGTCGATGTGGTCCACCGGCAGGCCAAGGTTGCGCAGCTCGCCGTAATAACGGATGGCTTCCTTGAAACCGTGCTGGTAGTCGGCCAGGTTGGCGATCTGCGAGCCCATGTGGAAGTGCAGCAGGCGGATGCCCTGGTCCAGGCCCGCCGCGCGGAAGCGCTCGACCACCGACAGCAGTTGCGCCGCCGACAAACCGAACTTGGATTTTTCGCCGCCGGTGTCCGCCCACTTGCTCGATGCCAGCGACGACAAACGCACGCGCAGGCCGACCTGTGGCTTGACCTTGAGGCTGGCGGCCTCTTCGATCACCAGTTCAACTTCGGATTCTTTCTCGATCACGATGAACACGTTGTGGCCGAGCTTCTGGCCCATCAGCGCGAGGCGGATGAACTCACGGTCCTTGTAACCGTTGCAGACGATGGTGCCGCCCTTCGGCGCCAGGGCCAACACGGCCAGCAGCTCAGGCTTGGAGCCGGCTTCCAGGCCGATGGACACGTTCTGGGTGGCGATGATGTTCTCGATCACCGCTTCCTGCTGGTTCACCTTGATCGGGTACAGCGCGGTGTACTTGCTCTGGTATTCCAGGCGTTCGATGTTCGCATCGAAGGCGCCGGTCAGTTGGCGTACGCGGTCTTGCAGAATGTCAGGGAAGCGCACCAGCAGCGGCAACGACAGGCCGCTCTTACGCAACTCGTCGACTTGTTCGTACAGGTCGACCGGCGTGCTGTTCGGGCCGTTCGGACGGACTTCTACGCGACCGGCTTCATTGATCGCGAAATACCCGGCCCCCCAATGGCGAATCCCGTAAACACTGCGGCTGTCCGCAACTGTCCATTGGCTGCCATCGTCTTTGCGTGTGCGTCGTACGGACATCGAAGTCCCCTATAAATGAAGTCGAAGGCACCGCCCCTATCAGAGGCTGGCGCAGTCTAAAGAATGAAAATGACGATTTGCCTGCGTGCAAGGTAGGACCCCACGCGCAGGACAGAGTTTAGACACAGGTCGGGAAGAGGCTTTCAGCCGCCGGACTTCTTGGCCTTGTACCCGAGCTTGATCAGCTCGGCCAACAGCAACTCGACGTGATCGCCCTGAATCTCGATGACGCCGTCTTTCAACGCGCCTCCGGTGCCACAGCGCTTTTTCAGCGTGGTGGCCAGTTCCTTCAGGGCCTCTTCGGCCAACGGCACACCGGTGATGGTGGTCACCGTCTTGCCGCCACGGCCTTTGCTCTCGCGGCGTACGCGGGCAATACCGTCGCCTTCAGGGATCAGGGTCTGTTTGCAGGTACACGAATCCACGGGCTGGCGACAGTCCGGGCAGTGTCGACCTGCATCGGTGGAAAATACCAGGCCACCAAGGGCGGCGAAGGATGCGGCTTTTTTGGCCACCGGCAATCCTCTTGGGAGGATGAAGACTGATCGGCACCCGCAAAGCGGTGAACCGACCGCGAAGCCCCACTCAGGCAGGGGCAGCGCTACCGAACCGCCAAGGTCAACCCTACCTGTAGGAGCGAGCTTGCTCGCGAAGATCGCCAACGATGACACGGGCATTCAGGATGTCCACATCGCTCTTGCGTTTTTCGCGAGCAAGCTCGCTCCTACAGTGATTCCGGGGTGAAACAATGGTGGTTCGGGTGAAAAGTCGCGCAGTGTAACCACAAAAAGCCGACTTGCTAAGAGCCAAATGGCGCCAATTTATGCAACTTTAGCGACGCAAGGCCAGATAACGACGCAACCCTTCCTGGGCATCCGGGCAGTAAGGCTTTTGCCCAGCCTCCTGCAGGACCGTTTCAAGGGGTAAAAAGCGCGCTTCCATGACTTCTTCCGGCTGCAAACGCAACGGCCCGTCCCAAACGGCAGAGTAGGAGGTGCACCAGAGCCGACTGTCGCCATCCTCGAAGTAGAAATGGTCATGTTCGACCAATTCCACTCCACCAACACCCAGCTCCTCCTCCAACTCGCGCGCCGCCGACACGGCATACGACTCTCCCGCCGCCACCATCCCACCCGCCGCCGTGTCCCAGAAACCGGGGTACAAGGCTTTGCTCAGGGTGCGCCGATGCACACACAGCTCACCCTTGGAATTGAACAGGAATATGAAGGTGCAACGGCCGATCAGGCCGCGCTGGCGAAGGTCGGACCTGACGAGGTGACCGAGCAGGTTGTCCTGCTCGTCGACCCAGCAGATCAGTTCGGCATCGGAAGCCGCGCGGTGGGCGGCCTCCATTTGGGTAGCGTCCATCATCAACCCTGATTGAGGAGCTGACGCAAGTCGATCACTGCAGCGTTGGCCCGGGAAATGTAGTTAGCCATGACCAACGAGTGGTTGGCCAGAACGCCAAAACCACTGCCATTGAGGATCATCGGGCTCCACACAGGCTCTTGCGACGCTTCCAGCTCACGAATGATCTGGCGCACGCTGACCGTGGCGTTCTTCTTGGCCAGCACGTCGGCAAAGTCGACTTCGATGGCGCGAAGCAAGTGTGACAAGGCCCAGGCCTGGCCACGGGCTTCGTAGAACACGTTGTCGATCTGCATCCATGGGGTTTCCACCACTTCTTCATCGACCTGCGGCACTTCACCCGGCGCCAAGGCTTCGGTTTTCAGTGCGGTGTTCAGTTTCACCCGGCCGACGCTGGCCGACAGGCGTTGCGACAGCGAGCCCAGGCGAGTGGCGACGTCGCCCAGCCAGTTGTTCAGGTTGTCGGCACGTGCATAGAACAGCGCGCCGCGCTGGTTCGGGTCGGACAGGCGTGCTTCGTAGCGGCTCAGGGAATTGATGCCTTCCTGGTACTCCGACTCACTGGACGGCAGCACCCAGCTCTTGTTGTCGAAGTTGAAGCGCGGCTCGGCCTTGGCCAGATCCGCGTCTTCGGCTGACTGCGACTGCGAGCGGGCGAAGTCTTTGCGCAGGGCGCGGGTCAGGTCGCGCACCTGCACCAGCACGCCGTATTCCCAGCTCGGCATGTTGTCCATCCACAAGCCTGGCGGGAAGCGGTCGTTGGAAATATAGCCACCGGGCTTGTTCAGCAAGGTGCCGACCACGGTCTTGAGGGTTTCGACCGTGGTGTAGCCCACCACCATCTGCTTGCCTTCCTTCTCAGCGGCCAGCTGGGCATTCTGCTGCACCGGAAACAGCGCCGGCTCTTCGCTCCAGTACCAGCCCAGGGCGCCGGTGACCAACAGGTACAGGCCGAGCACGGTGAGCACGGCGCGGCTCATCAGCACGGTACGAAAATAGCCGCGGTTGGCCGACTTGGGCTCAGGCGCGGGGCCTTTGGCGCTGCCTGCACGGTTTTTCCAGTCCAGCATGGCGATATCCTTTCAATCACTTGAGTTCAGGGCGTACGTTCAAACACTCCGACCACAACCCTACCGCATCGTGCCCGCCCGTGCGGGGCTTTTTACCGTGCGCGACCACCCAGTCAGCAACTGAATACTACTGAGACACAGTTTATTGACGTATGACACTCATCCTATTGAAAAGAGGTGCTAGCATAGAGCCATCAGTCGACCTCAGCATGCACCCTAACTAGTAGTCAGGATATGACCGAGCCAGAAGACCCCAGCCGTGAGCGTCTCAAGCAGCATTTTGCCCAGCGGGTAATTCATCAGGCACGTCAAATTCTTGAGATCTGGCAGCGCCTGCAACGCACCGAATGGTCCGGCGCCGACCTCTCCGAACTCAGCGAGGCCAACTTGCGCCTGCTGCGTTTTGCCGAGCGCTTCGAACAGCCGGAACACAGCCAGTTGGCGCGACACATCGGCGACTCCCTCAGAGCGGTGGACGAGAACCGGGGCCGACTGAGCAGCCACCTGATCACCGAACTCAACCGCTTGATGCAGCGCCTGTCCCGTACCGGCCTGCGCCAGGGCGACCAGCTCGAACAGACTTTCCTGCCGCCCATGCGCAAGCCGATCTACGTGATGCTGGCCGATCACGACCGCGCCGAGCGCCTGGCCAAGCAACTGGAATTCTTTGGCATGAGCGCCCAATCCCTGGACAGCGTGGCGGCGTTTCGCGCATCGATGGCCGAGCGCTTGCCCTCGGCCATTGTGATGGACGTGGATTTCTGCGGCGCCGGCCTGGGCCTCAAGCTCGCCGCCGAAGCCCAGGAAGGCCTGGAGCAAAAGTTGCCGCTGCTGTTTTTCAGCCTGCACGAAACCGACACCCCGACCCGCCTCGCGGCCGTACGCGCCGGCGGCCAGGAATTCCTCACCGGCACCCTGGAAGCTTCCAGCCTGCTGGAGAAGATCGAGGTACTGACCTGCGTCGCCCAGTACGAGCCCTATAAAGTGCTGATCATCGACGACTCGCGGGCCCAGGCGCTGCACACCGAGCGCCTGCTCAACAGCGCCGGCATCGTCACGCGCACGCTGATCGAGCCGATTCAAGCCATGGCCGAGCTGGCGGATTTCCAACCCGACCTGATCATCCTCGACATGTATATGCCGGCCTGTACCGGTACCGAACTGGCCAAGGTCATCCGCCATAACGACCGTTATGTGAGCGTGCCGATCATTTACCTGTCGGCCGAGGACGACCTGGACAAGCAACTGGACGCCATGAGCGAAGGCGGCGACGACTTCCTCACCAAGCCGATCAAGCCGCGCCACCTGATCACCACCGTGCGCAACCGCGCGGCGCGTGCGCGCAACCTCAAGGCGCGGATGGTGCGCGACAGCCTGACCGGCCTGTACAACCACACCCACATCCTGCAATTGCTCGAAGACTGCAGCTTCCGCGCGCGCCGCGAGAACAAGCCGTTGAGCTTCGCCATGCTCGATATCGACCACTTCAAGCGGGTCAACGACAGCCACGGCCACCCCATGGGCGATCGTGTGATCAAGAGCCTGGCGCTGTTTCTCAAGCAGCGCCTGCGCAAGACCGACTATATCGGCCGCTACGGCGGCGAAGAGTTCGCCATCGTCATGCCCGACACCGACCTGGAATCCGCGTGCCGGGTGCTGGATGAGATTCGTGGACGCTTTGCCGAAATCCACTACCCCGCCCAACCCCAGGATTTGTGGTGCACCTTCAGCGCCGGGTTGGTGGAGCTGTGCGACGGTTCCGACAGCCTGATGATGGCGGCTCAGGCCGACGAGGCGCTGTACCGCGCCAAGGATGCGGGACGCAACCGCGTGCAAGCTGCGCGCACGTCAAAGCAAAGTGCCACCTTTTCACCAGAATCCACTGATTCGGTCATAACCCTGTAATGAAAACGCAATAACTTCAGGCACTTATCTTTTGCTGTCGGTTGAAACCACGCATGCGCCTGAAGCTGCTGACCAATCTCAATACCCTTCTTCTTGTGGCCGTGTGCCTGGCGCTGGGCGCGACCCTGTGGTGGTCGCAGCGCGCGCTGGAACGGCCGTATTTGCTGATGGAACGCTACCTGGGCTTGTCCCAGACTTTCCAGAACCAAGCGGCGCGTAATATCGACGAGTACCTCGCCAGCGGCGACGCCCTGCGCTTGAGCAGCGCCAGCCAGAGCCTGGAAAACCTGTTGCAGCATCTGGATGAGTTGCCGGCGGACCTCGCGCAAAACCTGCGCCCGAGCCTGGTGGACCTCGATGCGTTCAGCAAGACTGACCTGCTGGCGGCCGGCAAGCTGGCCGGCGACCCGCAAGCCTTGTTGCTGCAGGCCGAGCGTGAATTAGGTGCGAACCTGGAGCAACTGAGTCAGTACGCCATCGGCGTGAATACTCCTGACGCCGTCCGCTATCTGCCGCCTTTGCTGGCTGCGTCGCAGCACCTGGGCAAACTGTCCCTGGCCCGCGACAAACTGGTGAGCAGCGGGCGCGCGGAACTGGCCGATGATGTGGAGCGCGAAGTCAGCAACATCCGCAGCCAAGCCGATGTGCTGGAACAACTGCCATTGCTCGGCGTGAAGGCCAGCGCCGAATCCAGCGCCGACGACTTTTCCGCACTGATGGGCCTGGAGAACGCCGAGAAAACCGAAGCCCAGGACACCGGCGTCGATCTCAAGCGTGAACTCAACAGCCTGCTCACCCGCTACCCCGCCGAACTCAAGCGCACCCGCGAACAGATCCAGCAGCGCACCGACCTGGCCGCCAAGACCCACCATAAAATCGACACCGTGCAACAAGCCATTGCCGGCCTGGAACCGGTGGTGCGCGCGCAGCACGGCAAGATCCAGGGCGAAGTGCGCCTGATGCAAGGCGTGATGATAGGCCTGATCCTGCTGATCGCACTGCTGATCGACACCCTGCAACGCCGCCTGGCACGGGTGCTGACCAACCTGGCACCGGCCCTGTCGACCTGGGCCGAGGGCGATTTCAGCCAGCCGATTGCCCTGGGCAAGACCAATCGCGAGTTGCACGACATTGAAGCCTCCTTGAACCGGCTGCGCGCCTATCTGGTGGATTTGGTGGGTACGATTCGCGGTAATGCCGAGGAAGTCGCCGGCAGTAGCCGCGCACTGGCCGAATTAAGCAGCGGCCTGCACGACGGCGCCGAACGCCAGGCGGGAGATACCGCGCAAATCCGTGATTCGCTGGGTGAGCTGGAAGCGACCATCCAGCAAGTCGCGGGTGATGCCAGCCAGGCGGCGGGCGCCAGCCGCAGTGCTGGCCAGGCGGTGGAACAGGGTCAACGCGTGATCGGCCTGAGTCTGACCGGGCTGCATGCCCTGGTGGGCGAAGTGCAGCAGAATGCGCAGATGATCGAAAAACTCGCCGAAGAATCCGCCACCATCGGTGGCGTGCTGACGGTGATCCGCTCGATTGCCGACCAGACCAACCTGCTCGCCCTCAACGCCGCCATCGAGGCCGCTCGCGCAGGTGAAGCCGGCCGTGGCTTTGCCGTGGTCGCCGACGAAGTCCGCTCCCTGGCCCAGCGCACCGCAGGCGCCACCGCAGAGATCCAGACCCTGATCGCCGGCCTGCAAAGCGCCGCCCATCAATCGGTGCAAGGCATGCGCGCCCAGGTCGAACACGCTGAGGCCACTGCCCAGCAAGCCCAGGCGGCGGACGGCGCGCTGGATGAAATCGTCGGGGCTATCCAGACCATTTCCGACACCGCCGTGCGCATCGCCGATGTGACGGCACAGCAGAGTGGCGCCGTCAGTGAGATTCGCGACAACAGCGAGCGGATTCACCAGTTGGGTGAGGATAACTTGCTGCGAATCGGCCAGGGCCGCAGCCAGGGTGAGCACTTGCTGGTGCTGGGTGGGCAGCTCAACACTGCCGTGCAGGCGTTTCGCGTCTGAACATCCACTGTACGAGCGAGCTTGCTCGCGAAGAACGCGCAGGCACCGCTTTAATCCAGACGCCCCGCGTTATCGTTGACGTTTTTCGCGAGCAAGCTCGCTCCTACACTGACCGAATCCGGCCTCACAGTCACAAATTTCGCGCTATCCTCGCTAATCGTGCTGCCTACTGCATAGAACTGGACAGTCACAAAGGCTTTGCGGCATAGTCGCCGGGTTCTGCCGTACCCACATCAATAACAAGGAACAGCCGATGGCGACCTTACTGGTTCTTCACGGACCCAACCTGAACCTGCTTGGCACCCGTGAACCGGGCGTCTACGGGGCAGTCACCCTGGACCAGATCAACCTCGACCTGGAGCGCAGGGCCCGTGAAGCCGGCCACCATCTGCTCTACCTGCAAAGCAATGCCGAGTACGAATTGATTGATCGCATCCATGCCGCGCGTGGCGAAGGCGTGGACTTTATCCTGATCAATCCCGCCGCTTTTACACATACAAGCGTTGCATTACGTGACGCGTTGCTGGCGGTGAGCATCCCATTCATCGAAGTGCATTTGTCGAACGTGCACAAACGCGAAGCTTTCCGCCATCACTCCTACTTCTCCGACGTTGCGGTAGGTGTGATCTGCGGCCTTGGCGCCAGCGGTTACCGACTGGCCCTGGAGGCCGCCCTGGAACAACTTGAACAACCGGCCAAGCGCCCCTGACCGACCCTTGGGAGTTGATGATTCATGGATATCCGTAAAGTTAAGAAACTGATCGAACTGCTGGAAGAATCCGGTATCGACGAGCTGGAAATCAAGGAAGGCGAAGAGTCCGTACGGATCAGCCGCCACAGCAAGACTCCAGCCCAGCAGTTCTACGCGCCACAGATGCAAGCACCCGCTCCGGTTGCTGCTCCAGCCGCCGCACCTGCTGCTGCCGCTGCACCTGCCGCCGCACCTGCTCCTGCGCTGAACGGCTTCGTGGTCAAGTCGCCAATGGTCGGTACCTTCTACCGCACCCCGGCACCGACCTCGCCAGCCTTCGTTGAAGTCGGCGCAACCGTGAAAGTGGGCGACACCATCTGCATCGTTGAAGCGATGAAGATGATGAACCACATCACTGCAGAAAAAGCCGGCGTCATCGAATCCATCCTGGTAGAAAACGGTCAGCCGGTTGAGTACGACCAGCCGCTGTTCACCATCGTTTGAACCGCGGAGCGCCTTCGATGTTGAAACCTGCGAAGAAACTGCAAAAAGTCCTGATCGCCAACCGCGGCGAGATCGCGCTGCGTATCCTGCGCGCCTGTAAGGAAGAGGGCATCAAGACCGTCGCTGTTTACTCGACGGCCGATACCGAATTGATGCACGTGAAACTGGCGGACGAAAGCATCTGCATCGGCCCGCCACTGGCCACGAACTCGTACCTGAAAGTCTCGAACATCATCGCGGCCGCGGAAGTGACCGGCGCTGATGGCATCCACCCTGGCTACGGCTTCCTCGCGGAAAACGCCGATTTCGCCGAACAGGTGGAAAAGTCCGGGTTTGCCTTCATCGGCCCGAAAGCCGAAACCATTCGCCTGATGGGTGACAAGGTTTCTGCCAAGGACGCGATGATCGCGGCCGGCGTGCCAACCGTTCCAGGTTCCGACGGCCCGCTGCCGGAAGACGAGGAAACCGCTCTGCGCATTGGTCGCGAAGTCGGCTACCCGGTGATCATCAAGGCCGCCGGTGGCGGTGGTGGTCGCGGCATGCGCGTGGTGCACAAGGAAGAAGACCTGATCGAAGCGGCCAAGCAGACTCGCTCCGAAGCGGGCGCCTGGTTTGGCAACCCGATGGTCTACCTGGAGAAGTACCTGACCAACCCACGTCACGTGGAAGTGCAAGTACTGTCCGACGGCCAAGGCCACGCCATCCACCTGGGCGACCGCGATTGCTCGCTGCAACGTCGTCACCAGAAGGTTCTGGAAGAAGCTCCGGCACCGGGCCTGGATGAAAAAGCGCGTCAGGAAGTACTGGCTCGTTGCGTCAAGGCGTGCATCGACATCAACTACCGTGGCGCGGGCACTTTCGAGTTCCTTTACGAAAACGGTCGTTTCTACTTCATCGAGATGAACACTCGTGTGCAGGTAGAGCACCCTGTGTCGGAGATGGTCACCGGTATCGACATCGTCAAGGAGATGCTCAGCATCGCCGCCGGCAACCCGCTGTCCTTCACCCAGGACGACGTGAAGATGCACGGCCACTCCCTGGAGTGCCGCATCAACGCCGAAGACCCGAAAACCTTTATCCCAAGCCCTGGCCTGGTCAAGCATTTCCACGCGCCCGGCGGCAACGGCGTACGCGTGGATTCGCACTTGTACAGCGGCTACAAGGTTCCGTCCAACTACGACTCGCTGATCGGCAAGCTGATCACCTGGGGCGCTACCCGCGACGAGGCCATGGCCCGTATGCGTAACGCCCTGGACGAAATCGTGGTCGACGGCATCAAGACCAACATCCCGTTGCACCGGGACCTGGTCCGCGATGAAGGCTTCTGCGAAGGTGGTGTGAACATTCACTACCTGGAACACAAGCTGGCCAACCAGTAAGTGCTCTGAAACAACAAAGCCGCCTCCGGGCGGCTTTGTTGTTTCAGAGCACTTACTGTGTAGGAGCCGGCTTGCCAGCGAAAATCGTTAACGATAGCGCGGGGCATCAGAAAGAAACGCGGTGCCTGTGAGTTTTTCGCCGGCAAGCCGGCTCCTACGGGTCCGCTACGTACAATGCCGATTGTTCAACGCATCCAGCACAGTCGTGTTATTACGCCGGCTCGCGTAAACTTGCGCCCTTTCGCGACCCACCCCGTCGCACATTCAATTTTTTCAAAGGTGCCCGCCATGCCTTGGCTGCAAGTCCGTCTCGCCATCAGCCCAGAACAAGCCGAAACCTATGAAGACGCTTTCCTCGAAGTCGGCGCGGTCTCGGTGACCTTCATGGACGCCGAAGACCAGCCGATCTTCGAACCGGAACTCAACACTACGCCGCTGTGGTCCCACACCCACTTGCTGGCCCTGTTCGAAGACGGCACCGATGCTGCCGCCGTGCTGGCCCATATGGAATTGCTCACCGGCGGCCCGCTGCCAGAGCATCACAGCGAAGTCATCGAAGACCAGGACTGGGAACGCAGCTGGATGGACAACTTCCAGCCGATGCGTTTCGGCCAGCGCCTGTGGATCGTGCCAAGCTGGCACGCCGCGCCCGAGCCGGACGCGGTCAACCTGCTGCTCGACCCAGGCCTGGCGTTCGGCACCGGCACCCACCCCACGACCGCGCTGTGCCTGGAGTGGCTGGACGGCCAGGACCTGACCGACAGCCACGTGCTGGACTTCGGCTGCGGCTCGGGGATCCTGGCAATTGCCGCCCTGTTGCTGGGCGCCAAGGAAGCCGTGGGCACCGATATCGACGTGCAGGCCCTGGAAGCCTCCCGTGATAACGCTGGTCGCAACAACATTCCTGAAGGCAAATTCCCACTTTACTTGCCAGAGCAACTGCCCCAAGTAAAAGCCGATGTGCTAGTGGCGAATATTCTTGCCGGCCCGCTGGTGTCCCTGGCGCCGCAGTTGTCGAGCCTGGTCAAGCCAGGCGGACGCCTGGCGCTGTCGGGCATCCTGGCCGAGCAAGGCGAAGACGTCGCTGCCGCCTACGCGAAGGATTTCGAGCTGGATCCGATCGCCAACCGCGATGGCTGGGTACGCATCAGCGGTCGTCGGCGCTAGAATGAGCGCTTGCCTGAATCGGATGGCCGCATGACCGACAGTTTCGTCACCCAGTGCCCGCATTGCCAATCGCGCTTTCGCGTCAGCCACGCTCAGTTGAGCGTGGCCCGTGGCGTGGTGCGCTGCGGCTCGTGCCTGCAAGTGTTCAATGCCGCTCGTCAGTTGCTGGAGCAGCGCGCGGCCGGCACAACCACGCCCGAGCCGCCGGCTGCGGTTGAGCCAGAGCCACCACGGGCCATCAGCCAGAAACAGTGGACCGCCGAAGAGCTGGACCTGGACAACCTGGACCTGGACGAAGAACTGGCCAAACTGGAACGCCGCGAGATTCAGCACACGCTGCCTGTCGGTGCAGACCGTCGCCAGCCCGGCACCGACCGCCGCCAAAAGGAAGAGTCCTTCAGCGCCAGCCGCGACACGGTCAAGGCCGAAGAGGAAATGTGGGCGGCAAGCCTGTTCAGCGAGCCGCCTGAAGAACGCATCCGCGTCACTGAAGACGAGCCTGTACCTGCGACCCAGCAGCGCACCGAACCGTCCATGTCGTTGCACACCGACGACCTCGGCGATGAGCCGCCACTGCGCTCAACGCCGGACGATGACGACCCGCCGTTCACGCCACTGACCCAATCGGCCGATGACGTAGAACCCGAAGAACGCCCCAAACCGCGTCGCAAGCGCTCGCGCGCCGAAACGAGCGTGCAAGACGACCAACTGCTGGACCTGGAAGACGACCCGCTGCACCTCTACGCGCAGAAACGCCCGTCGAGCTGGGGCCGTCGCCTGATCTGGCTGTTGCTGGTACTGATCGCCGCCGCCGGACTTGCAGGCCAGTACATCGCCTATCAATTTGACGACCTGGCCCGCCAGGACACTTATCGCCCGTGGTTCCAGCAACTGTGCCCCACACTGGGCTGCACCGTGCCATCACGGGTCGATATCGCCCACATCAAGAGCAGCAACCTGGTGGTGCGCAGCCACCCGGATTTCGCCGGGGCACTGGTGGTGGACGCGATCATCTATAACCGCGCAACCTTCTCCCAGCCCTTCCCGCTGCTTGAACTGCGTTTTGCCGACATGAACGGCAGCCTGATTGCCAGTCGTCGCTTCAAACCCGCCGAATACCTCAGCGGTGAGCTGGCCGGTGTCAGCGAAATGCCCTCGCAAACCCCGATCCATATTTCCCTGGATATCCTCGATCCGGGCAACAAAGCCGTGAATTACAGCCTGAGCTTTCACTCGCCCGAGTGAATCGCTTCATGCATAGAGATTTGACGGCAGGTTATTGACTTTCGCCTGCGCAACCAAACCTGTGGCGATAAAGAAATAACTGTTCAGATTTTATCCAATTCAGCCTTTATCCAGTCATCGAGAGCGGGTATCATGCCAACCCTTTTTCGAACTCTAATGATCCGGCCCCACAACAGGGAAGTCCTATGTCGGCGGTACGCATCGGCCCATATACATTGCAGAACGGCTTGATCCTCGCCCCTATGGCGGGCGTCACCGACCAGCCCTTTCGTCAGCTATGCAAGCGTTTGGGCGCGGGTCTAGTAGTCTCGGAAATGGTCACCAGCGACATGAGCTTGTGGAACACCCGCAAATCGCGGATGCGCATGATCCACGAAGGTGATCCCGAGCCCCGCTCGGTACAGATCGCCGGTGGCGATGCACAGATGCTGGCGGATGCGGCCCGGGCCAACGTGGAGTTGGGGGCGCAGATCATCGACATCAACATGGGCTGCCCGGCCAAGAAGGTCTGTAACAAGGCCGCCGGCTCCGCGCTGTTGAAAGATGAGCAATTGGTTGCCGAGATCCTGCAGGCCGTTGTCGCCGCAGTGGATGTGCCGGTCACCCTGAAGATCCGTACCGGCTGGGACCGGGACAACAAGAACGGCCTGACAGTGGCAAAGATCGCTGAACAGGCAGGCATTACAGCGCTGGCAGTGCATGGCCGCACCCGCGCCGACCTTTACACCGGTGAAGCCGAGTACGACACCATCGCTGCGATCAAGCAGGCGGTATCGATGCCGGTGTTTGCCAATGGCGACATCGACTCTGCCGAGAAAGCCCGGCGCGTGCTGCACGCGACCGGTGCCGATGGTTTGTTGATTGGCCGGGCTGCCCAGGGGCGGCCGTGGATTTTTCGTGAAATCGAGCATTTTCTGCGTACTGGCGAAGTATTGCCGGCACCGGAGCTGATCGAGGTGGAACGTATTCTGCTAGAGCATCTGGCCGCCCTGCACGCCTTCTATGGAGACGTGATGGGAGTACGCATTGCTCGAAAGCATGTGGGCTGGTATCTCGCAACCTTGCCGGGCGCCAGGGAGTTTCGCGCCCACTTCAATCGTTTGGATGATACGGAAGCACAGTGCGCCAACGTTCGTGAGTTCTTCAGCGAGCGTTACAAGAGCCTGGGGACAGGGGACGGAGAGGGGGTGGCCGCATGACGATGATGACCGAGACTTTAGTGAGTGGAACAACACCCGTGAGCGACAACGTCAATTTGAAACAGCACCTCAACACGCCGAGCGAAGAAGGCCAGACCCTTCGCGGGAGTGTCGAGAAGGCGCTGCACAATTATTTCGCCCACCTTGAGGGCGCTTCCGTCACGGACGTGTACAACCTGGTGCTCTCCGAAGTCGAGGCGCCCTTGCTCGAAAGCGTGATGAACTACGTCAAGGGCAACCAGACCAAAGCCAGTGAGCTGCTGGGCCTCAACCGTGGCACCTTGCGCAAAAAGCTCAAGCAATACGATTTGCTGTAAGCATTCAATCAAACCAGAAAGGCGCCCGCGTAAAACCGGTCGCCTTTTTTGCTGACTTCCTTTGCTTTTGATGGAAATTGAAATGACCGACCAGACTACCCGCCTGCCGATCCGCCGCGCCTTGATCAGCGTTTCCGACAAGACCGGGATCCTCGAATTTGCCCGGGAGCTGGAAGCCCTGGGCGTGGAAATCCTCTCCACGGGCGGGACCTTCAAACTGCTGCAGGACAACGGCGTGGCCGCAGTGGAAGTGGCGGACTACACCGGTTTCGCAGAAATGATGGACGGTCGGGTCAAGACCCTGCACCCGAAAATCCACGGCGGCATCCTCGGCCGTCGCG
This sequence comes from Pseudomonas sp. NS1(2017), assembly GCF_002269425.1. Lineage (NCBI taxonomy): Bacteria > Pseudomonadati > Pseudomonadota > Gammaproteobacteria > Pseudomonadales > Pseudomonadaceae > Pseudomonas > Pseudomonas sp. NS1(2017). Next base: position 2,072,065 of record NZ_CP022960.1, on the reverse strand, counting down.
GCACCGACGACGCGATCATGGCCGAGCACGGCATCAAGCCGATCGACCTGGTGGCCGTTAACCTCTACCCGTTCGAAGCAACGATCTCCAAGCCTGGCTGCGACCTGCCCACCGCCATCGAAAACATCGATATCGGTGGCCCGACCATGGTGCGTTCGGCTGCCAAGAACCACAAAGACGTGGCCATCGTGGTAAACGCCAGCGATTACGCCAACGTGCTCGAAAGCCTGAAAGCCGGTGGCCTGACCTACGCTCAGCGCTTCGACCTGATGCTCAAGGCGTTCGAACACACCGCCGCCTACGACGGCATGATCGCCAACTACATGGGCACTGTTAACCAGGCGGCTGAAACACTGTCCACCGAAGGCCGCAGCCAGTTCCCGCGTACCTTCAACAGCCAGTTCATCAAGGCCCAGGAAATGCGCTACGGCGAGAACCCGCACCAGAGCGCGGCGTTCTACGTGGAAGCCAAGCCGGCTGAAGTGGGCATCGCCACCGCGACCCAACTGCAAGGCAAAGAGCTGTCCTACAACAACGTGGCCGACACCGACGCCGCGCTGGAATGCGTGAAGAGCTTCGTCAAGCCGGCCTGCGTGATCGTCAAGCACGCCAACCCGTGCGGCGTGGCCGTGAGCCCGGACGCTGAAGGCGGTATCCGCCAGGCGTACGAGCTGGCCTATGCCACCGACACCGAATCGGCGTTCGGCGGCATCATCGCCTTCAACCGTGAACTGGATGCCGAGACCGCCAAGGCGATCGTCGAGCGTCAGTTCGTTGAAGTGATCATCGCCCCAAGCGTGAGCGAAGAAGCCCGCGCCATCGTTGCCGCCAAAGCCAATGTGCGCCTGCTGGCCTGCGGCGAGTGGTCGGCCGAGCGTGCGGCTGCCTGGGACTACAAGCGCGTCAATGGCGGCTTGCTGGTACAGAGCCGCGACATCGGCATGATCGGTAGCCAAGACCTTAAAGTCGTGACCAAGCGCGCACCGACCGAGCAAGAGATCAACGACCTGATCTTCGCCTGGAAAGTGGCCAAGTACGTTAAGTCCAACGCCATCGTCTACGCCAAGAACCGCCAGACCATCGGTGTCGGCGCCGGCCAGATGAGCCGCGTGAACTCGGCGCGTATCGCCGCGATCAAGGCTGAACACGCTGGCTTGCAAGTCGTGGGTTCGGTGATGGCTTCCGATGCGTTCTTCCCGTTCCGTGACGGCCTGGACAACGCTGCGAAAGCCGGTGTTACCGCCGTGATCCAACCGGGTGGTTCGATGCGCGATGCAGAAGTCATCGCTGCCGCTGATGAAGCCGGCATCGCCATGGTCTTCACCGGCATGCGCCACTTCCGCCACTGATCCAACTCGATAGAGATGTGAGAGCGGGCTTGTTGTGGCGAGCGGGCTTGTCCCGCGTTGGGCTGCGCAGCGGCCCCAATCAAGCAGAACGCGGTGCGTCAGATAATCTGCGGTGTTTGGTTTTAGGGCTGCTTCGCAGCCCAACGCGGGCGGTGCGACGATTCGACAAGCCCGCTCGCCACATGAGTTCGGCGCCACATTGAAGCGCTTCAGCAGCGCCTACAGAATTTGAGGTTTTTGAAATGAATGTTTTGATCATTGGCAGCGGTGGCCGTGAACACGCCCTGGCCTGGAAAGTTGCCCAGGACCCGCGCGTCCAGAAAGTATTCGTAGCACCCGGCAATGCCGGTACCGCCATTGAAGCCAAGTGCGAGAACGTCGCAATCGACGTGCTGGCCCTTGAGCAGCTGGCCGACTTTGCTGAAAAGAATGTTTCCCTGACCATCGTCGGTCCGGAAGTGCCATTGGTTGCCGGCGTCGTGGACCTGTTCCGCAGCCGTGGCCTGGACTGCTTCGGCCCGACCGCTGGCGCTGCCCAGTTGGAAGGCTCCAAGGCGTTCACCAAGGACTTCCTGGCGCGCCACAAAATCCCGACCGCCGACTACCAGAACTTCACCGAGATCGAGCCGGCCCTGGCTTACCTGCGTGAAAAAGGTGCGCCGATCGTGATCAAGGCCGATGGCCTGGCCGCCGGCAAAGGCGTGATCGTTGCCATGACCCTGCAGGAAGCCGAAGACGCCGTGCGCGACATGCTCGCCGGCAACGCGTTCGGTGACGCCGGTTCACGCGTGGTGATCGAGGAATTCCTCGACGGCGAAGAAGCCAGCTTCATCGTGATGGTCGACGGCAAGAACGTCTTGCCAATGGCCACCAGCCAAGACCACAAACGCGTCGGCGACGGCGACACCGGCCCGAACACCGGCGGCATGGGTGCCTACTCCCCTGCCCCGGTGGTCACCGCCGACGTGCACCAGCGCGTCATGGACCTGGTGATCTGGCCGACCGTGCGTGGCATGGCCGACGAAGGCAATGTGTACACCGGTTTCCTGTATGCCGGCCTGATGATCGACAAAGCCGGTAACCCGAAAGTCATCGAGTTCAACTGCCGCTTCGGTGACCCGGAAACCCAACCGGTGATGCTGCGCCTGCAATCGAGCCTGGTGTTGCTGGTGGAAGCTGCCCTGGCCCAGGCCCTGGACAAGGTAGAAGCCCAGTGGGATCCACGTCCGAGCGTTGGCATTGTGCTGGCGGCCGGTGGCTACCCTGCCGACTACGCCAAGGGCGACGTCATTGAAGGTCTCGACGCCGCTGCTACGCTGGAAGGCAAAGTGTTCCACGCGGGTACCGCGCTCAAGGACGGCCAGGTTGTGACAGCCGGCGGCCGTGTGTTGTGCGCCACCGCCATGGGCGCCAGTGTCGACGCCGCGCAGCAACAGGCTTACAAGCTGGCTGCAAAGATCGACTGGAAAGGCTGCTTCTATCGCAAGGACATCGGCTATCGCGCCATTGCGCGGGAGCGTGGCGAGAAACAGTAAGTCGCTATCCGTTCGGCTAGGCAGGGGCCTCTGGCCCTTGCCGTATGCAGCCCTACCCGCGCATAGTTAACCGTGCATCAACCTACGAAGGGATTTCGCCGTGCGCTGGCTCAGGATCGCCATAGGTTTTACTGTCAGTCTGCTGACACTGCTCTGCTTGTTCCCGGCCCAGGCCGCCGCACAAGGCAGTGGCTGGGCAGTATTGCTTGATGAACAGGCCGACCTGCAACTGAGCGACATCCGTTCCTCGCGCTACACCAATCAATTCAGCCCCATCGAACTGGACCGCATTACCGCCGCGGAACCGGACGGTGCGTTGTGGGTGCGTTTCAAACTGCAACCCGGCAAGCACGAACAAGTGCTGCGGGTCTTTGCTCCGGATTTGTCCCACCTGAGCCTCTATGTACTGGACGGCGACACCCTGGTGGAGCAGCAGAGCACCGGCACACGCCAGCCCCAGGCGGAGCGCCCATTGCCGAGCAGCGACTTCATGCTGCCGATGCCCCAGAGCCAGAAACCTTTAGAGGTCTACCTGCGCCTGGTCTCGGAACATGAGCTGCGCCCCTATATCACCCTGGAACCGGCCGTGCTTGCCGCCGCCGACCAGACCCAGACGCTGATCTACGGCCTGCTGTTCGGCTGTCTGCTGATGCTGATCCTGCACAACATCACCCGTTTCGCCTACCACCGCTCGCGCAGCAGCCTGTGGCTGGCGGCCTGCGAAATCCTGCTGATGCTCAGCCTCGCACTGCTGCTCAACCTGATCGGCCCCTGGCTGCCCAACTGGCACGCAATCCAGACCCCAGGCGCCTATCTGGCCCTGCTGCTGACGGCGCCGTGCGGATTGATGTTTGCCTACCGTTTCTTCATGCCCCTGGGCCCACACCCGCTGAACAAGCTGTTGATGGCCGACATCCTGTTCATCGTGCTGTGCGGCTTGCTGCTGTTGTTCGTCAACACCCTGCCGCTGAACATCATCACCTATGCCCTGGTGGCCCTGGCTGGCTTGAGCATGTTGTTTGTCTCGGCCTATCACTGGCAGAAAGGCTACCGTCCGGCACGCCTGTTCGTGGCGGCGATGGTGGTGTTCAACATCGGCACGCTGATCATTTTGCCGGCGCTACTGGGTCTGACGATGGTTTCGCCTCAGGGCCTGATCGTTACGTTGCTGGCCTTCATCTGCCTTAGCGGCCTGTTGATGAGCCTGGCACTGGGCGAACGCCAGCGCGCGATTGTTGAAGCGCGCTTCAGCCTCAGCCGCGACCTGGCGGCAAGCAACGCAGAGATTGCCGCCAAGGCAGAGTTCCTGGCCAAGATCAGCCACGAAATCCGCACGCCCATGAACGGCGTGCTGGGCATGACCGAATTGCTGCTGGGCACACCGCTGTCGGTGAAACAGCGCGACTACGTGCAGACCATCCACAGTGCAGGCAATGAACTGCTCACGCTGATCAACGAAATCCTCGACATCTCCAAGCTGGAGTCCGGCCAGATCGAACTGGATGACGTGCAGTTCGACCTCAACGCGCTGATCGAAGACTGCCTGAGTATTTTCCGCGCCAAGGCCGAGCAACAGAACGTCGAACTGATCAGCTTTATCCAGCCCCAAGTGCCCCGCGTGATCAGCGGCGACCCGACGCGCCTGCGCCAGGCCATGTTGAGCCTGCTGGAAAACGCCCTGCAAAAGACCGACGAAGGCGAAGTGCTGATCGTCGTCGCACTGGACGACCGCAGCACCAAGCCGCGCCTGCGCATCGCCGTGCAAGACAGCGGCTTGCCGATGGAAGCCGCCGAGCGTGACGCCCTGCTGCACAGCGAACTGCACAGCAAGAATTTCTTCTCCGCCACCCGCCTGAACGGTCACCTGGGCCTGGTCATCGCCCGCCAGTTGATCCTATTGATGAACGGCGAATTCGGCATCAAGAGCGGCAGCCACCAGGGCAGCACCTTATGGCTGACCCTGCCGCTGGACCCGGAACGCCTGGAGCACCCGACCTCCGACCTCGACGGCCCCCTCAAAGGCGCGCGAGTGCTGGTGGTGGACGACAACGACACCTGCCGCAAAGTGCTGGTGCAACAATGCTCGGCCTGGGGCCTCAACGTCAGCGCCGTGCCTTCGGGCAAGGAAGCCCTGGCACTGCTGCGCACCAAGGCGCACCTGCGCGATTACTTCGACGTGGTGCTGCTGGACCAAAACATGCCCGGCATGACCGGCATGCAACTGGCGGCGAAGATCAAGGAAGACCCGAGCCTGAACCACGACATCCTGTTGATCATGCTCACCGGCATCAGCAACGCGCCGAGCAAGATCATCGCGCGCAATTGCGGGATCAAGCGCATCCTCGCCAAACCCGTGGCCGGCTATACGCTCAAGACCACCCTGGCCGACGAACTGACCCAGCGCAGCAAGGGCAACGTCCCACCCCGCCCGGTCCTCAATGCCCCGGCGGCCATCACCGTGCCGACGGATTTCCGCATCCTCGTGGCCGAAGACAACAGCATCTCCACCAAGGTGATCCGTGGCATGCTCGGCAAGCTCAATCTCAACCCGGACACTGCCAGCAATGGCGAGGAAGCGCTGGAAGCGATGAAAGCCCAGCGCTATGACTTGGTGTTGATGGACTGTGAAATGCCGATCCTCGATGGCTTCTCGGCCACCCAGCAACTGCGCGCGTGGGAAGTCAGCCACCAGCGTATTCGCACACCGGTGGTGGCGCTGACGGCGCACATTCTGTCGGAACATAAAGAGCGTGCGCGCCAGGCCGGAATGGACGGGCACATGGCCAAGCCGGTGGAGTTGTCGCAGTTGCGTGAGCTGGTGGAGTTCTGGGTGGCGCAGCGCCAACAGCGGCCCGAGCACGCCCCTTCCTGATTGAAACAAACCTTCTGTAGGAGCGAGCTTGCTCGCGAAAAATGCAAGCTCACGGCGTGCAACCTGATGAGCTGCGTCATCGTTAACACACTTCGCGAGCAAGCTCGCTCCTACAGTGGAACACAGGCCTGATAGACTCCCCTAGGATTTCCTCCTTCTACCGCGAGCCGCCCCCCATGCTCCACGTGTTATTCAGCGTCTACCTGAAAATGCTGGTGCTCTACAGCCCGTTCTTCGTGCTGTCCTGCTTTATCAGCCTCACCCGTGGCTACTCCAGCAAAGAACGGCGGCGCCTGGCGTGGAAGGTGGCGTTGGCGACCCTGGTATCGAGCGTGTTGCTCTACTTGTTCGGCCGCGTGATCTTCAGTGTATTCGGCATCACCGTCGACGCCTTCCGCATCGGTGCCGGCAGTGTGCTGTTTATCTCCGCCCTGGGCATGGCCCAAGGCAAGTCGGCGGTGCAGACCGACAACGTGCAGCAGGACGTGACCATCGTGCCGCTGACCATCCCCCTCACCGTCGGCCCCGGCACCATCGGTGCGCTGCTGGTGATGGGCGTGAGCCAGCCGCACTGGGATGACAAGCTCACCGCCATCCTCAGCATCGCCCTGGCCAGCCTCACGGTGGGTGTGGTGCTGTACCTGTCCAACCGCATCGAACGCATCCTCGGTGACCAGGGCTTACAGATTGTCAGTCGGTTGATGGGGTTGTTCGTGTGTGCCCTGGCCGCGCAAATCATCTTCACCGGTGTGCGCGGTTACCTGGTGCCTTAGATCCGGTATTTGGCGATAGCCGACTGCACCTTGTCACCCGCACTCTCGCGCATCAGTTGGATCGTCTTTTCGTTGACCACCGAGGTATTCAGCACCAGGCACGTCTGCCCGCTGAAGGCCTCGAACGAGGAACTGTCCCATTCCAGGAAAGGCAGACCCACCTGTTTGCTCACGCCATGGCTGCTGTAGGTCACCAGCACCATCATCAGTTCGCTGTCTGTTTCTGCACAGGACGCCAGGCCGAAATCACCGCCCTGGTGTACCGCGCTGTTGCGCTTGAACAGCTCGAAAGTCCCAGGTGCCTGCTTCAACGCCTCCAATGCATCGGCCGCCAATTTCGGCAAAACGCTCAGCAAGTGGCCGGACAATGATGTCGACGCCAGCAGGGCCGCGATGATGTTCAACGCCGCCAATTGTACGGTCAGGCCCTTGCCGGAACGCGAAACCCGTTCGAAGCGGCTGCGCACCGGCAACCAACCCAGGCTGACCATTACCTTGATGAATTCGTCGTACCAGCGTTCGGTGCCACGCGGGACTTTCAACACATCGCTGACGTAACTGCTGGCCAGCAAATAGCTTTTACGCACGTACTCCCGGTTCAACCCGGACAAGCCTTCGGCAAACGAGATGACGCCGTTGTTGACCACGGCGGCATTGAAGTCGTCCTCGATGTCCAACGGTAGCGCCGCGTGTTTGCCGGACGCTCCCGGTAGCTTGTAGGCGGCAATCAACGTGCGCCTTTTTTTATTGTTGATCCTTCTGTGATGTCGCTCCATTTTGGTTCTCCACAAGCACCCCAACTCGGGGCTTATGTCCACCCTAGTCCACTGGCTGAAGCGTTTTCCAGACGACAAACATCCCTTGGCGCACCCCGTCAAACCGCGCCGCCCAGCAATCACGCGGCATGCCTGGCGGGCTTCCGGATTTCGTCGCAGAAAAAAGAAAAAGCCCCGGACAACACCAGGAAAATCCCTGGGTCATTCGGAGCTTTCAGGCGCCTGTTGGGCGGCTTTCAGGTGGCGGGTTTCTCGCCGTACCAGCGCGGTGTGTACACCCACTCACCGCCACCGGCACGCGGGAAGGTGACGGTGGTGGACGAACCGATCAGCACCATGGTGCGCATGTCCACCTGCTCCGGCGTCAGTTGCCCCAGCGTGGTGACACGCAGGGTCTGCCCCGGCCGACCGATATCACGGCCCAGCACCACCGGCGTTTCAGGCGTGCGGTGCAGCGCGACGATTTCCAGGGCACGCCCCAACTGCCACGGCCGTGAACGCGAAATCGGGTTGTAGAACGCCAGCGCGAGGTCGGCCTGGGACGCCAGGTCCAGGCGTTTTTCAATGATCGACCAAGGCTTGAGGTTATCCGACAGCGACATCACGCAGAAGTCATGCCCCAACGGCGCGCCCGCCTGGGCGGCGGTAGCGAGCGAGGCCGAAACGCCCGGCAGGATTTCCAGGTCGACCTGGTGCCAGGCCGGATCGCTGGATTCGTGCAGGGCTTCGATCACCGCAGCGGCCATGGCGAACACGCCGGGGTCGCCGGACGACACAACCACCACCGAGCGACCTTGGGCCGCCAGTTCGAAGGCATGGCGGGCACGCTGCATTTCTTCGCGGTTGTCGGTGCAATGCTGCACCTGGTCGTCACGGAAGGGCCCGGCCATGCGCACGTAGGTTTCGTAACCCAACACATCGGTGCAGCGTGCCAATTCAGCCTTGACCGCTGGCACCATCAACTCAGCGGCGCCGGGGCCCAGGCCGATCACGGCCAGACGACCACGCACACGGCCGACTTGCGACAGGTCCAAGGGTTGCTCGGCAACGTTGATGACGATATCGGCGTCCTGGGTGACGCTGGCAAAACGCAGCGGTACACCCAGCTCCAACGCCGCTTCATGCAACGACACTTCGGCCATCTGCGTATCACTGGCCAGCAGGCACGCCAGGGATTGCACGGCGATGCCCGCCTCATGCAACCCAGTGCGCACACGCTCAGCCAGCTGCGCACCTGGCTTGCAGGTCACGCTGATGGTCTTCGGGTAGATCAGCAACTCATTGGCGGCAGGCGTGCGCTCGGCACTGCCCACATGAATCGCCAGGTGTGCCTGTGGGTCCTGGGGCAGGTTGGCCTGGTCCAGCCACGGCGCGGCGCCTTCGATGCGCACGCTTTCGCCGGCCAGCAGGTCGGAGACAAAACGCTTGCCCAGCTCCAGGTCGGCCAGTTCATAACCCGCTGGTGGATTGAGCAGGCAGGTGCCGAAACGCAGCTCGCCACTGGTGGTGATCGCAGCAGCTACGTTCAACGCAGCGGCGATTTCGCGCGCCATGACATTCACACCGCCAAGGCCGCCAAGCAACGGCACCACCGCGCTGCCGTCTTCGGCCACGGCCAGCACGGCGGGTTCTTCGCCTTTTTCCAACAGCAGCGGCGCCAGGGTACGAATAACGATACCGGCCGCGCACAGCGCAATCAGCGGCGTACCTTGCTGATACAGTTGGCGCAGGGTCGCGCCGAATTCACTGTAGGCCTGGTCCGCGCCGTCGACCCGTCCGGCCAGGCCGTGGATCAACGCGCCGGGGTACACCTGCTGGATCTTGCGCGCAGTGGCCAGGCTGCCCTGGCCCAGAATGACAATCGCCGGGCTCATCAACCTTGCCACCGTTCACCGGGCACGATGATCAGCGAGAAGTACGGCGACGACGATGGATCGACCTGATCCAGCGGCACGATCTTCTGGTTCGCCATGGTGGCGCGTTCCACATACAACGCACGTCCGGCCAGGCCGAGCTCTTCCAGCACCTGGCGCACCTTCGGGAAGTTGCGACCCAGCTTCATGATCACGGCCGCATCGGCATCCGCCAGGCGGCGCTTGAGGTCTTCATGGGGCAATACACCCGAAAGAACTGACAGGCTCTGATTGCGATACACCAACGGCGCCCCCAGCACCGAGGCACCGCCGAGCATCGAACACACACCTGGAATCACCTGCGCTCCATAGCGCTCGGCGAGGCGGTCGTGCAAGTACATGTAAGACCCATAGAAGAACGGGTCACCTTCGCAGATCACCGCCACGTCACGGCCCGCGTCCAGATGTGCGGCGACGTCAACGCTGGCGGCGTCATAGAAATCGCTGATCACCTGCTCGTAGGACATCGGCGCCGGCAACACTTCGGTGGTCACCGGGTACACCAGCGGCATCAGCGTCTGTTGCGGCACCAGGTGATCTTCGATGATGCCAAAGGCGTTGCCCTTCTTGCCCTTGGCCACGAAGTACGCCACCACGGGCGATTCGCGCAGCAGGCGCAGGGCCTTGAGGGTGATCAGTTCCGGATCACCAGGGCCCACGCCCAGGCCGATCAAACGTCCGCGTGCCTGCATTATTCGACCTCCGTGGCCAAGGCATTCACCGCAGCGGCCGCCATGGCGCTACCGCCCAGGCGGCCCTGCATGATCACGAACGGCACGCCACGGCTGTCGGCGGCCAGCATCGCCTTGGATTCAGCGGCGCCGACAAAACCGACTGGAAAACCGAGGATCAACGCCGGTTTCGGCGCGCCCGCATCCAGCATTTCCAGCAGATAGAACAACGCGGTCGGTGCATTGCCGATCACCACCACACTGCCTTCCAGGTGCGGACGCCACAGCTCCAGGGCGGCGGCGGAGCGGGTGTTGCCCAGTTCGCGCGCCAGCTCCGGCACGCTGTCGTCGCGCAGGGTGCAGATCACTGGGTTATTGGCCGGCAAGCGTGCGCGGGTCACACCTTCGGAAACCATCCGCGCATCGCACAGGATCGGCGCGCCCGCGGCGAGCGCATCGCGCCCAGCCTTGCCCGCGCCCTCGGAGAACTGCAGGCCGTCGATGGCGTCGACCATGCCGCAGGCATGAATCACCCGCACCGCGAGTTTTTCCAAGTCAGCCGGGATGCGGTCCAACTTGGCTTCCGCGCGAATAATGGCGAAGGAGTTGCGATAGATCTCCTGACCGTCGCGGATGTAATCAATCATCGGTGTTGCTCCGTGGGCGAGCGCGCAGCAAGGCGCCCGTCGCTTCAATAGAAAGGTTGCGTGCGTGCAGCCGGCCGAAACCGGGGTGGGCTGCCTCGCGGAAATAGAGGTCGTAGTGGCCGGGGCTCACCGCCAGCAAGGTCACCGGCGCGGTGTGTGCGGCGGCGCAAGAGCGCGGGCAGCCGGACAGGTGCACGTTGTGCCCGGTGTCCAGGGCAGCGAGTTGGACGGCGTCGGCCTTGGTGTCGGCCAGGGCCTTGCCGCAGCCGCTGGAGCCGGTACAGGCGGTCATGCGCGACAGGGGCTGGTCGATTGAGCAAAGAAAACCGAGCTGCGCCAGGTGTTCGGTCACGGCGTGCGGTTTTTCGACATTGGGCAGCAGCACCCCCTGCCAGGGGGTGAAGCGCAGCGTGCCGTCGCCGTACTCACTGGCCAGTTGCGCGGCGCCCCTGAGCATCGTCGCATCCAGGCGGCCCAAGGGTGCGATGGCGGCGACGTAACATTGGTTCTTTTGCGCTTGTGGATAAGTGCCAAGGTGCAGCAAAGCGCCACTGGGCGGGCGTTTGAAGCCATCGACAGGCAGCAGCGGCAGGCTTAGACGACTCAGCAAGTTATCCACAGACAGATGCCGCATGCGGGTCTGTTCGGGAGTGGCAATATCGAGAAATGCTTCCAGCACGGCCACCACCAGTGCATGGCCCTGGTCCAATGGCACGGCGGCCAGCGGTGCATCCAGCCCCGGACAACCTGCCAGACCAAAGGCGAGAAGCGTCTCGCCATCGCGCACGAACGCAGACAGCCACAGGTCATGGTGATGTTCGAGCATCGCCAACGCCTCACCGCCATCCAACTGTACGGCGAACTTGGCCGACAACTCATGAAAACGCGGGTGGCTTTGCAGGGTATTCAGGATCTGTTCGGCCAGCGGGCGCGTATCGAAGAGCATCTGCGGATCGATCCCGGCGCTCGGGCTGAGCATCAGGTTGCGCACGTCGTCGCCGGCGGCATTGCTGGGGCCGAGGTCGGCTGCCAGCAGCATCGCAATCAGCGCGCTTTCTTCAGTGCCAATCCCACGAATCTGCAGATTGGCGCGGTTGGTCGCCTCGATCACGCCGCCCGCATAGGCCTGGGCGGCATCCGCCACCGCGTGGGCTTGGGCGGTAGTGATCGAACCACCGGCCAATTTGATCCGACAAATGCCGCCGTCCAGCGCCTGGACAATACGCAGCAACCCCGGACAAGCCGAGGGGCGCAAGGTATTGACAGCGGGCGTTGGGTTCACGGGGCTACCGGTTGATGGGTAAAGGCGCGGTATTATGCCTGCTTTGTCCGGCGGCATGAAAAGCCTGCCCGTCGGATGTCGTTCAAGGAGTTGTTATGTCGCCCTGGCTGACGGTTGTAGGCATCGGTGAAGACGGCTTCAAGGGGCTCGGCAGGAATGCCCGGCATGCCCTGTTGCGCGCCACGCGGATTATAGGTGCTCAGCGCCAGTTGGACCTGTTGCCGGTGTGTATTCGCGGCGAGCGTGAGTTATGGCCGAGCCCGTTTTCCCTGGAACCGGTGCTGGCGCGGCGCGGCGAGCCGGTGTGCGTGTTGGCCAGTGGGGACCCGATGTTCTATGGCGTGGGCGCGAGCCTCGCGCGACAGGTGGCGGCTGAAGAGTTGCTGATTTTGCCGGCGCCTTCGTCGGTGTCGTTGGCAGCGGCGCGGTTGGGCTGGCCGTTGCAGGACGTGGTGACCTTATCCGTGGTCGCCCGGCCGTTGGCGGCGCTGAATGCTCATCTGGCCAGTGGCGTGCGGTTGTTGGTGTTGAGTAATGACGGGCGGAGTCCGGCGTTGATTGCCTCGTTGCTGGCTCAGTCCGGCTTCGGGCCGAGCCGAATGAGTGTGTTTGAGCACTTGGGCGGCACGCATGAGCGGCGCATCGACGGGCAGGCAGTTGATTGGCAACACGCGGCAGTCGCCGATTTGAATCTGGTTGCCATCGACTGCGTGGCCTCTGACGAAACACCCCGTCTGTCGCGCCTGGCAGGCCTGCCGGATTCAGCCTTCAAACACGACGGCCAACTGACCAAACGCGACGTACGCGCCATGACCCTGGCCCGTCTCGCGCCGATGCCCGGCGAACTGCTGTGGGACGTGGGCGCGGGCAGTGGCTCCATCGGGATCGAATGGATGCGTACTCACCCGAGCTGCCGCGCCCTGGCGATTGAAGCGGATGAAGGTCGCCAAGGCCTGATCGAACACAACCGCGACGCCCTCGGCGTGCCGGGCCTGCAACTGGTTCGCGGCAAAGCGCCCGAGGCTTTAAGCGGCCTGGAGGCACCGGACGCCATCTTCATCGGCGGCGGCGTCACCCGCGACGGCGTGCTAGATACCTGCTGGCAAAACCTGCGGCCGGGCGGACGCTTGGTCGCCAACGCCGTGACCTTGCAAAGCGAAATGACCTTGATGGACTGGCGCGCCCGGCATGGCGGCGAACTGACGCGTATCCATGTCGCCCAAGCCCAGCCGCTGGGGGAATTCGATACGTGGCGCCAAGCGTTGCCGATTACCTTGCTGGAAGTGGTCAAGCCGCTATGAAGCGCATTCTGCTGCTGGGTGGCGTGACTGAGGCATTGGCGATTGCCCGCACCTTGGGCCCGGAACATATCTACAGCCTGGCCGGCGTAGGGCGCGTGCCCACCGACCTGACCTGCCAAGTGCGGGTCGGAGGTTATGGTGGCGCTGAGGGCTTGGCACAGTTTGTTCGGGATGAGGGGATTAGCCTGATTCTCGACGCGACCCATCCGTATGCGGCGCAGATCAGCCGCAATGCTGCCGAGGCTGCGCGGTTGAGCAGTGTGCCGTGTTGGGCGTTGCGCCGCCCGGCGTGGCAGCCGCAGGCGGGGGATGACTGGCGGGAAGTCAGTGATTGGGCCTCATTGATTGAAGCACTTAAGCCCTTCATGCGTCCGCTGTTCACGTTGGGGCGCGAGCCGTTGCAGCATCTTGATGAGATCCCAGCGGAGCAATTCTGGACGCTGCGCGCACTGGATGTGTATCCGGGGAATGAGCGGTGTGAAGTGATCGGGGCGCGGGGACCGTTTTTGATTGAGGATGAGCGCGCGCTGTTCAGGCGCCGCGGGATTGATGTGTTGATCAGCAAGAACAGCGGTAGCACCGCCACAGAACCAAAGCTGGAAGTGGCAAGAGAGCGAGGCGTGCCGGTGCTTGTATTGAAACGCCCCGCTCTGGCAACCGTCGACCGAGAGTTCACCAACGTCCAAGACCTCCTGCATACACTGCAATCCTTGTAGGAGCTGGCTTGCCAGCGATGAGGCCCGTACGCTCACCGCAAGTCTCAGGGACCTCATCGCCGGCAAGCCGGCTCCTACAATGGGGACGTGGCGTGTACGCGATCCGCCAGCAGCTGAGCCAGCTCAATCAATTGCGCAACGCCGAGCAATTCCTCTCGTTTCAAATAACCCGCAAAATGACCAAGCATTTGGCCTTCTCATAAAAGCCGAATCCCCCTACAAACACTTCCGAACGAGCTGGCTGGTTCAGCAAAAAGCCCCCGCCCTAACCTCTCTCCTCGCGAATTCGCACCAGCATCCGCGATGGAGATGCACTGTTTTCACAGTGCGTCGCACTTGCCATGATGTATCCCAAGGAATACGATCCGAGATGATTGATTTCAATGAAACCATTGAGTTCGTCCAATGGCTGGAGGCCGTTCGGGATCCATTCGCAAAAGTGCGTGTTGTGAAGAGAATTCGAATGGCAGAAGCCGGAAACTTCGGTGACTGTGAGCCTGTAGGTGATGGGGTGTCCGAGATGCGAATCCACTACGGTCCTGGGTATCGCGTTTACTTCACTCGTCGAAACAAGGCGGTTTATTTGCTGCTAGTCGGTGGTGACAAATCAACACAAAGCCGGGACATCAAGCGTGCAAAGCAAATTGCATTAAACCTTGGCAATTAGGAATGACTCATGAGCGAATCCTATACTCGCTTCGACGCGGCAAAATATTTGAAAACCCCTTTGGAAATGGCCGCCTACCTGGAGACCTGCTTTGAAGACGATGCAGGCGATGGTCTCTTGATTCGCACCGCTCTCAACGATATCGCCCGCGCCCAAGGCATGACCCAAATCGCCCGCGACGCCGGTCTCGGCCGCGAAAGCCTATACAAAGCCCTCTCCGCCACTGGCAATCCCGAATTCGCGACTATCATGAAAGTCATGAAAGCGTTGGGCCTGAAGCTTCACGCCACCGCTATCTGATAGCAGTGCGACACCAAACCACATGCCCTGTTTTTACTTATCTCCTACGATCAGGCTAAATACCCCCCTGATCGTTTAACCCTACGGATTGTCCGCCATGGCCCGTCAACGCTTCGCAATCGCCTGGATCGCCTGCCTCGCAGTGCTGTTCAACGCCTTTGCCATGCCGATGGCCAGCGCAATGCAACAGTCCCAGGACCCGGTGCAGCAGTTGCTGTGGGGCAGTTTCTGTTCCTCCAATGGCGCTACGCTCAAGACTATCGCCCTGGGCAAGCTGGAGATTCCGGCGCCGCAGCAGGATGATCATTCCACCATGCAGCATTGCTGGTGTTGCTCGGGCTCGGCGCCGTTGGTGGCGTTGCCGGGGCATGTGCCGCAGTTGTATCTCACCCAATTCAGTACCTCCCAGAGCTTACCGTCGCCCCGGCTGCAAAGCCCGACCCCGCGCCAGCAATGGCCAAGCCTCAACCCCCGCGCCTCTCCAACGGTCTGATTTTCTTCGCAAGTGAACTGCGTTTAGAACCGTTCTGGAGAACTGCCATGCTTAAATCTTCCCTGCTTCTGGCTGCGTTGCTGCTGCCGGTGTTCAGTGCTGCCAATGCCGAGGACTACAAGTCCGGCGACCTGGTGGTCAGCGAACCCTGGTCCCAGGAGTTGCCGCCGAATGCGCCGACTGTCGCCGCGTATTTTGTGATTCATAACACCGGCGAATCCCCGGACCGCCTGCTCAGCGTCGAAACGCCGGTGGCGAAAAAGGCCGAGCTGCATGAACACGTCATGCAGGGCGATCTGATGAAGATGCAGCAAGTGCCTAGCGTCGCCGTGCCAGCCAAGGGTGACCTGACCTTCGCCCCGATGGCGTACCACGTGATGCTGCTCGACATCAAAGACCGCAGCCTGTTGGCCGACGGCAAGCAATTCCCGCTGACCCTGACCTTCGAAAAAGCCGGCAAGGTCGCGGTGCAAGTGTCAGTACAGAAAGTACCGCCGATGGCCGGCCACGCACACAAGCACCCGCAATAGACTGACACGTAATGGGCGCCCCTCGCGCCAGGCCTTCCCCGCACGCCCGCGTAAGGCGCGGCGGTTGGATCAGCCTGTTCGCCATGCTGATGATCTTTATCGGTCCGCTGATTTCCCAAGCGATGCCGATGGACCATCACGCCGGTATGTCGATGGACATGCCGATGGACCACGGCGAGTCCCATCACCCAAAAGCCCCTGACGAACACCACGCCCTCTGGTCCAAGTGCGGCTATTGCGACCTGCTCTACAGCTGCCCCGCCCTGCCCGGCGGCGTTTCAAGCTTCACCCAGAGCAGTCCGCCACCCGCCAACGCCCTCACCCCCGCCACGCGCCTGGGCCATGCCCGGCAAAGCATCTTCCCCGGCGCCCGCAGCCGCGCGCCGCCCATCGCTTCGTAAGCACTTCACAGCGTTACTTCACCCCGGCCGACTTTAGACAGACAGCCGCAGGCTGCTGGCCGTGTTGTTTACGATTGATTGATGGAATTTGTCATGTCCAGGTTTTCTGCTGACACCCGTTTGGGATGTACTCCCGTGTTCGCCGTTCTGTGCGGCGCACTGCTGGCTCCGATGGCTCACGCCGATGAAAATGAATTGAGCCCCACCGTCATTACGGCGATCGCCCCCAGCTCACCGCTGACCGTGATCACCAACCCGAAAGACCCGCGCCAACCGGTGCCCGCCAGCGATGGCGGAGACTACCTCAAGACCATCCCCGGCTTCGCCCTGGTGCGCAACGGCGGCACCAATGGCGACCCGGTGCTGCGCGGCATGTTCGGCTCGCGCCTGAACATCCTCACCAACGGCAGCATGATGCTCGGCGCCTGCCCGGGCCGCATGGATGCGCCCACCTCGTACATTTCGCCGGAAACCTACGACAAGCTCACCGTGATCAAAGGCCCGCAAACCGTACTCTGGGGCCCTGGAGCGTCGGCTGGCACCGTGCTGTTCGAGCGTGAGCCTGAGCAATTCGGCGAGCTGGGCACGCGCCTCAACGCCAGTGTGCTGGCCGGTTCCAACGGACGTTTTGACAAGGTCATCGATGCCGCCGCCGGTGGCCCGCTGGGCTATGTGCGCGTGATCGGCAACCAAGCCCACGCTGACGACTACAAGGACGGCAATAACGACACCGTCGCCTCGCGCTACGACAAATGGAACGGCGACGTCGCTGTCGGTTTCACCCCCGACGCCGACACCCTGCTGGAACTCACTGCCGGCCGTGGCGATGGCGAAGCGCGATACGCCGGGCGCGGCATGGATGGTTCGCAGTTCCTGCGCGAAAGCCTGGGGCTGCGTTTCGAAAAATCCAACATTGGCGAAGTCCTCGACAAGGTCGAAGCCCAGGTCTACTACAACTACGCCGACCATGTGATGGACAACTACAGCCTGCGCACGCCCTCGGGCACCGGCATGATGGCCGGGCCGATGGCGTCCAACGTTGATCGCCGCACCCTCGGCGCGCGGATCAAGGCCACCTGGCGCTGGGCCGATGTGCAGTTGATCAGCGGCCTGGATGCGCAGACCAACGAACACCGTCAGCGCAGCAGCATGGGTATCGATACCTACAAAGATCTGCCACGGGTCAAGGACGCCAACTTCCACAACTATGGTGTGTTTGGCGAACTGACCTGGTACGCCGCCGACCGCGAACGGCTGATCACTGGCGCGCGCCTGGACCGCGCCTCGGCCAAGGATTTCCGGCAGAGCACCGGTTCCGGCATGATGACGCGCCCCAATCCGACGGCTGACAACACCCGCGCGGACACCTTGCCCTCGGGCTTCGTGCGCTATGAACACGACCTGGCCGACAGCCCCACCACCCTCTACGCAGGCCTGGGCCACTCGGAACGTTTCCCCGATTACTGGGAGCTGTTTTCGCCCAACACCGGCGCGAGCGGTTCAGTGAATGCCTTCGACGGCGTGAAGCCTGAGAAAACCACCCAACTCGATTTCGGCGCGCAATACAAAGCCGACGACCTGGAAGCTTGGGCTTCGGGTTACATCGGTCGAGTGCAGGACTTCATCCTGTTCGACTACCGGCCCGGAATGATGGGCACCACCTCCCAGGCCCGCAACGTCGACGCGCGCATCATGGGTGGCGAATTGGGTGCGGCGTACAAACTGACGCGCAACTGGAAGGCCGACGCGACCCTCGCCTACGCCTGGGGCAAGAACAGCAGCGATGGCAAGGCCCTGCCGCAAATGCCGCCACTGGATGCACGCTTGGGCCTCACCTACAGCGAAGATGATTGGAGTGCCGGCGCGCTGTGGCGTGTGGTCGCCGCACAAAACCGCATCGACCAGAACAAGGGCAACGTGGTCGGCAAGGACTTCGACAAGAGCGGCGGTTTTGGCGTGTTCTCGCTGAACGCGGCGTATCGCATCAACAAACACTTCAAGGTCAGCACTGGCGTCGACAACCTGTTCGGCAAGGCCTACGCCGAACACCTGAACCTGGCCGGCAACGCCGGCTTCGGCTACCCGGCCAGTGACCCGCAGGCCATCAAGGAGCCTGGTTGCACCCTGTGGACCAAGGTAGACATGAGCTTCTAACGCACCTTGTAGGAGCCGGCTTGCCGGCGATAGCGCCCGTGAGATCGCCATCGCCGGCAAGCCGGCTCCTACAGGTCCTGCGTTAACAATCAATAAATAACAAGCCTTGCGGAGCCCCTGATGAGCACTCAAAAGATTTCCTTCTACAACCTGGCCTGGCGCTGGCACTTCTACGCCGGCCTCTTCGTCGCCCCGTTCATGGTGCTGCTGGCGCTGACCGGCATCATCTACCTGTTCAAACCCCAACTCGACCCACTGATGTACGGCGACCTGCTCAAGGTCCAAACCGCCGAGCACGCCCTGAGCGCCGACGAGCAACTGCAACGCGCCAAAACCGCCTACCCCAACGCCGCGATCAGCAAATACCTGCCCCCTGCCGACAGTACCAGCAGCGCACAATTCGTGATGCACAACGGAGGCCGCGAAGTAACCGTGTTCGTCGACCCCTATCGCGGCACGGTCCTCGGTGAGCAGGACTCGAAATACAACCTGCAAGCCATCGCCCGCGCCCTGCATGGCGAGCTGATGATCGGCACCGTCGGCGATCGCCTGATGGAACTCGCCGCCGGTTGGGGCGTGATGCTGGTGGTGTCAGGCCTGTACCTGTGGTGGCCGCGTGGCAAGTCCTCGGCAGGGGTGCTGTGGCCGCGTTTCAACAGTCGTGGCCGGGTGTTGTGGCGCGATCTGCATGCGGTCACCGGTTTCTGGGGCGCGTCCTTGTTGCTGGTGATGCTGCTCAGCGGCATGACCTGGACCGGCTTCTGGGGCAAGCAATATGCCGACCTGTGGAACACCTTCCCAGCGGCGATGTGGAACAACGTGCCGCAATCGGATCAGCAGGCGCGCGTGCTCAATACCGCCAGCCAACAGACCGTGCCCTGGGCCATCGAAAACACGCCGATGCCGATGTCCGGCGACCACGCCGAACACATGAACCACGGCGCCATGCACTCGGGTCCGGCGGCGCCCACCTTGCGCTTGCAGCAGGTGGTCGACCTGGCCAACGCACGCCACGTCGAGCCCGGCTACAGCATCACCTTCCCCACCACCGCCGAAGGTGTATTCACCGTCGCGGTGTTCGCCAACGACCCGCGCAATGACGCCACCCTGCACGTGGACCAGTACACCGGCAAGGTGCTGGCCGATGTGCGTTGGGAGCATTACAACCTGGTCGCGCGAGCCACCGAGACCGGCGTGATGCTGCACGAAGGCAAGATGTTCGGCTGGGTCAATCAGCTGATCGTGCTGTTGATCTGCCTGATGATTTTGCTCAGCGCGGTCAGCGGCGTGGTGATCTGGTGGAAGCGTCGCCCTCAAGGCGGGCTGGGCGTTCCGCCGCTGCGTCATGACCTGCCGAAGTGGAAAACCGCGATGGTGATCATGCTCGCCCTGGCGATCATTTTCCCCCTTGTTGGCGCGTCTTTGATTGCGGTGTGGGCACTGGATCGCCTGGTGCTGTCGCGCTTTTTTGCGCAACGTGAATCTGCCTCAGGTTCAGCATGAAACCGGCGAGATGCCCGACACAGAGGCCTTCTGTAGCCTTGCGCGGACTTTTGCCGCGCAGCGAATAAGTGTTAACTTATAACACTTTCTGCGTTATCGTTGCTCGCCGCGCCCTGCGGCGAGCATCCCTCCAAGAAGACTGATCGACCGATGAACAAGTACCTTGCGTCCGGGCTGTGCCTGCTCGCCCTGCAAAACAACGCCCAAGCCCTGACCCTGCCCGTCAGCCCCGTCACCGCGCCCGCCGTGGATGACGAACGCGTCGACCTCAAGACCCCGACCACCGCCGGCTCGCGCTTGAACCTCACGTCGCTGCAAACCCCTGGCAGCGTCGAAAGCCAGACCGGCGCGCAAATCCGCGAACGCGGCGATGCCAGTGTGCAGGACGCAATCTCCCGCGCCACCGGCATCAGCCGCACCGGCACGCCGGGCGATGGCGGCACCTCGTTGTCGGCCCGTGGTTTTACCGGCCAGGGCTCGGTGATGCAGTTGTACGACGGCAACCGTATGTACATGGGCATGGGCACGTCGACTTTCCCGGTGGACACCTGGTCGGTGGAGCGGGTAGACGTTTTACGCGGCCCAGCCTCGGTGCTGTATGGCGAAGGCGCCACCGGTGCAGTGATCAACACCGTGCCGAAAAAGCCGTTTGCAGGCGAGATCGAAAACCATATCCGCCTGGGCTACGGCTCCTATGATCGCCAGCAGCAAGCCCTGGACAGCGGTGGCTCGCTGACCGACACCCTGAGCTATCGCCTGAACCTCAATCGCCTGCGCAGCAACGGTTTCATCGACCGTGGCGACTCCAGCAGCGACTTCGTCAGCGGCGCCCTGCGCTGGCAAGCGGCGGACAACCTGAGCTTCACCCTGGCCAGCGACTATGGCGACCAGCGCCCGCAAAACTACTTCGGCACCCCGTTGATCAACGGCCAGTTGCACAAGGGCCTGCGCGACAAGAACTACAACGTCAGCAACGACACCCAGCACTACAACGACCAGTGGACACGCCTGACCAGCGAGTGGCAGATCAACGACAGCGTCAGCGCCGCCAACGAGCTGTATTACCTGAAAAACCAACGCCGCTGGCAGAACGCCGAGAACTACAACTTCACCAAAGGCCAGCTCACCCGCAGCGGCAATTTCGGCATCAAGCACAATCAGGAACAGGTGGGCGACCGCCAGACCTTCACCTTCAAGCACACGCTGTTCGGCCTCGACAGCCAGACTGTGACCGGCGTGGAGTACAACCGGATTCGCTTCCGCCTCGCCAGTAACTCGCCGTTCAACGATGTACTGCCAAGCGGCCAACCGATCGATATCAATCACCCTGCGCCGGCGCCGTTCATTAGCCAAAACGCGTTTTCGCCGCTGTTTTCTACCACCACCAAAACCGTCGCCGGCTTCGCCGAAAACCGCCTGCAACTCACCGACCAACTGTCGTTGATCACTGGCATTCGTCGCGACTATGCCCACGTCGACCGCGATGACTTGCGCACAGGCGCCCAGTCCGACAAGACCCTCACCGGCAATAACTGGAAAGCCGGCCTGGTCTACGCAATCACACCGGACACATCGGTTTACGGCCAGTATTCCACCAGCACCGACGGCGTCGGCGGCCTGATTTCCCTGAGCCCGAGCCAGCAGCAATTCGACCTGTCCACCGCCAAGCAGACCGAGATCGGCATCAAGCAAGCCTTCTGGGACCAACGCGGCGAATGGACCTTGGCGGCTTATCACATCGTCAAAAAGAAACTGCTCACCGACATCCCCGGTGACCCGGAGCATCAGCAGCAAGTCGGCCAGCAATCCTCCCGTGGCCTGGAGGCCAGCCTCGACCTGCAACTGCCCCATGCCTGGGCCCTGCAAGCCAACGCGGCAATCGTGCATGCGCAGTACGACGACTTCAGCCAGGACGTCAACGGGGTGCAAGTCTCCCGCGACGGCAACCGCCCAGTGGACGTGCCACGCCGTACCGCCAACCTGTGGCTGAGCAAGGCCGTGACCGACGACATACGCGCCGGTGCCGGTGTGCGTTATGTCGATGCGCGTTATGCCGACATGGCCAACCAGAACGAGCTGCCGAGCTACACCGTGGTCGACGCCACTGTGTCGTGGAAGGCCATGCGCAACACCACCCTGGGCCTGCAACTGAACAACCTGTTCGACCGTACCTATGCCGTCAGCCAGTACAACGACGGGCAACAGTGGATTCTGGGAGAGCCGCGCTCATTCTTCGTCACGGCGGACTACACCTTCTAATGCCCCCACAAATCCCCGTAGGAGCGAGCTTGCTCGCGAAAAACGTCAACGATTACGCGCGCATTCAGGATGCACCCGGTGCCTGTGATTTCTTCGCGAGCAAGCTCGCTCCTACAGGGGTTTCATGAATTCGCTTGCCCTCACCGACCTGTCCTGGTCCCCAACAGGCCACTGCCATCACCAGTTCCACCTGCGTGATGCGAGCCTGCAGGTCGGTGCGGGGGAGTTTGTCGGGCTGATCGGGCCCAATGGCAGCGGCAAGACCAGCCTGTTGCGCTGCGCCTATCGGTTCAGCAGGCCGGCGCAGGGCAACGTGTTACTTGACCACCAGAACGTGTGGAAGCAAAGCGCAAAATGGTGCGCGCAGCGCATCGCAGTGGTGCTGCAGGAGTTCCCTGACGCCTTCGGCCTGCGCGTGGATGAAGTGGTCGCCATGGGTCGCACGCCCCACAAGGGCTTGTTCGATGGCGATACCTTGCACGACCGGCAACTGATCCAACAGGCACTTGAATCAGTGGGTATGCAGGGCTTTGAAGACCACGCCTTCGCCACCCTTTCTGGCGGCGAAAAACAACGAGTGATCCTGGCTCGCGCCCTGGCCCAGCAACCGCAACTGCTGATCCTCGACGAACCCACCAACCACCTCGACCCACGTTATCAGCTGGAACTGCTGCGGCTGGTCAAGCGCCTGAACATCGGCACCCTGGCGAGCATCCACGACCTCAACCTGGCCGCCGCCTTCTGTGATCGCCTGTATGTGATCAACCACGGACGCATCGTCGCCAGCGGCACGCCCCATGAAGTGCTGACCGCCGAGTTGCTGCGCGAGGTGTTTGGCGTCGAAGCACTGATCGACACCCATCCCTTGTCCGGCTACCCCCGAATCACCTGGATAACCCAACCATGATCCTGCGCTCCCTGCTGTCTCTCGCGTTACTGTTCGGCACTGCACATGCGTTCGCCGAAGCGACCCATTACCCGGTCACCATCAAAAGCTGCAACCGCGACGTGACCTTTCAGGAAGCGCCGAAACACGCGGTCAGCCACGACATCAACATGACCCAGATGATGCTCGCCCTCGGCCTCAAGCCGCGCATGGCCGGATACAGCGGCGTCACCGGCTGGAAGTCGGTCACCCCGGAAATGGCCGAGATCCTCGACGGCCTGCCGGAGCTGGCGAGCAAATACCCGTCGGTGGAAACCCTGCTCAACGCCAACGTCGACTTTTTCTTCGCCGGCTGGGACTACGGCATGCGCGTGGGCGGCGACCTTACGCCAAGCACCCTGCAACCCTTGGGCATCAACGTGTACGAGTTGACCGAGTCCTGCGCCTTCGTGATGAAGCGCCCGGCGGCGACCCTCGAAGACACCTACAACGACCTACGCAACCTGGGCAAGATCTTCGACGTGCAGGACCGCGCCAATACCTTGATCGCGCAAATGCAGGCGCAGGTCGACGAAGTGCAGAAAGACCTGCCCGCCGATAAACCGCGTGTGTTCCTCTACGACAGCGGTGAAGACCGCGCCATGACATCCGGCCGCCTCGGCATGCCCCAGGCGCTGATCGAGGCGGCTGGCGGGCGCAATATTCTCGATGACGTGGATGCCAGCTGGACCCGCGTCAACTGGGAGACTGTGGTGGAGCGCAACCCGCAGGTGATCGTGATCGTTGACTACAGCGAAATCACTGCCGAACAGAAGCAGGCATTCCTGATGAACAACCCGGCGCTGCAAGCGGTGGACGCGATCAAGAACCAACGGTTCATCGTGATCCCTTACGTACAAGCCACGCCAGGCATTGATAACGTGCTGGCCGTCGAGACACTGGCCAAGGGGTTCCACGGCGAATGATCAGCCGTCGCTACACCTTCCTACTCATTGCCCTGGCTGCGGCGTTGCTGGTCTCTTGCGTCATTTCGCTGGGCTTTGGCCCGGCGCGGGTGCCGGTGGAGGTGGTGTGGCGGATTGTGGCGTACAAGACCTTCGGCCTCGGTGAGGCGAATTGGCCGGCGGGGCAGGAACATATCGTTTGGCTGATCCGCGTGCCGCGTATGTTGCTCGGCGCGTTGGTGGGGGCTGGGTTGGCATTGATCGGCGCGGTGCTGCAGGCCGTCACGCGCAACCCGTTGGCCGACCCGCACCTGCTGGGCGTCACCTCAGGCGCCACCCTGGGCGCGGTGATCGTGGTGTTGCATGTGGGTGAAATCATCGGCCTGCTGACCTTGCCCATCGCGGCGTTTATCGGCGCACTGCTGAGCATGCTGGTGGTGCTGGCGGTGGCCAGTCGCAACGGCCGGCTGGAGAGTGATCGCCTGCTGCTGTGCGGCGTGGCGGTATCGTTTGTGATGATGGCCGCGGCCAATCTGTTGTTGTTCATGGGCGACCATCGCGCAGCATCAGCGGTGATGTTCTGGATGCTCGGCGGCTTGGGCCTGGCACGCTGGGAACTGCTCGCGATTCCCGCCGCCACGGTCGTACTGGGCCTGCTGGTACTGGCGAGCATGGCCCGCCCGTTGAACGCGCTGATGGCCGGCGAACAAACCGCCGTGACCCTTGGCCTGAATGCACGCAATGTGCGGCTGAAGGTGTTCCTAGTGGCCTCGTTGATGACCGGGGTGCTGGTGTCCATCAGCGGTTCCATCGGCTTTGTCGGCCTGATGATCCCGCACATTGCCCGGCGCCTGGTGGGTGCCGAACATCGCCGGCTGCTACCGGTGTGCGCGCTGCTCGGCAGCCTGTTCCTGGTATGGGTGGACGTGGCTGCGCGCACGCTGATCGCCCCTGAAGACCTGCCCATCGGCGTGGCCACGGCGGCGATTGGCGGGGTGTTTTTCATCGGGCTGATGCGCAAGCGCTGACCGCGCCCCGTTGTAGCGCATCGCGATGCACCTGGCACCCCGCCCTGCCATTTGATGGTGCGCAACCCGCGCGCAACACGCGGCGAAGCGACTATTTCATGCCCTTTCCCGACTAGGCACAGCGCTTGCAATCACCTCCTTGACTTTGTCCCCCTCATAACAATCTTGAGTTCACGGAGATCGCACCATGAAGCGTCGCAGCTTGATCAAGGCTTTCACTCTTTCGGCGTCCATTGCCGCCATGGGCATGACCTGGACGATCCAGGCCGCCGAGACCATCAAGGTCGGCATCCTGCACTCGTTGTCCGGCACCATGGCGATCTCCGAAACCTCGCTCAAAGACATGGCGCTGATGACCATCGACGAGATCAACGCCAAAGGCGGTGTGAACGGCAAGATGCTTGAACCAGTAGTCGTGGACCCCGCCTCCAATTGGCCGCTGTTCGCCGAAAAAGGCCGGCAGTTGCTGACCCAGGACAAGGTCGCCGTGGTGTTCGGTTGCTGGACTTCGGTGTCGCGCAAATCGGTATTGCCGGTGTTCGAAGAGCTCAATGGCCTGCTGTTCTACCCGGTGCAATACGAAGGCGAAGAGATGTCGCCAAACGTGTTCTATACCGGTGCGGCGCCGAACCAGCAGGCGATCCCGGCCGTGGAATACCTGATGAGCGAAGAAGGCGGCGCGGCCAAGCGTTTCTTCCTGTTGGGCACCGACTACGTTTACCCGCGCACCACCAACAAGATCCTGCGTTCGTTCCTGCATTCCAAAGGCGTAGCGGATAAAGATATCGAAGAGGTCTACACCCCGTTCGGCCATGCCGATTACCAGACCATCGTCGCCAACATCAAGAAGTTCTCGGCGGGCGGCAAGACCGCGGTGATCTCCACCGTGAACGGCGACTCCAACGTGCCGTTCTACAAAGAGTTGGCTAACCAAGGCTTGAAGGCCACCGATGTTCCGGTGGTGGCGTTCTCGGTGGGTGAAGAAGAACTGCGCGGCATCGACACCAAGCCGCTGGTGGGCAACCTCGCCGCCTGGAACTACTTCCAGTCGGTGGAGAACCCGGTCAACAAGAAATTTGTCGCTGACTGGAAAGCCTACGCCAAGAAACACAACCTGCCGGGCGCCGACAAAGCCGTGACCAACGACCCGATGGAAGCCACCTACGTGGGCATCCACATGTGGGCGCAGGCGGCGGAGAAAGCCAAGTCCACCGACGTCGACAAAGTGCGTGAAGCGCTGGCCGGGCAGACGTTCGCGGCTCCGTCGGGCTTCACCCTGACCATGGACAAGACCAACCACCACCTGCACAAGCCGGTGATGATTGGTGAGATCCAGGCGGACGGGCAGTTCTCGGTGGTGTGGCAGACCCAGGAGCCGATCCGGGCACAGCCGTGGAGCCCGTACATCCCCGGCAATGACAAGAAGCCGGACTATGCCGTCAAGAGCAACTAAATCTCTGTAGGAACCGGCTTGCCGGCGATGGCGTCCTTGAAATCGCCATCGCCGGCAAGCCAGCTCCCACACCGTCCGTGAATGATCAGGACATTTTGTTATGCCCACTGCCTTTTACCGCTTCATCCTCATGGCCCTGCTGTTGCTGCCTTTGGCGGCACACGCCAGCGATGCCGAAGACTTCCTGGCTGCCAACCCCAGCCAACAAGCCAAGCTGCTCCAGGACTGGGCCGCCCAGCCCGACCCGGCACGCATCGAGTTGGTGGACGCCCTTGAACAAGGCCAACTCACGCTCAACGGTGAAACCAAGACCGTGCGCCTGAACAACCGCCTGCGCAGCCTGATCGACAACGTCCAAGCCAGCCAGCAACTGCTCGCCGCCGACCCCAAGGTGCGCCTGGCCGCAGCGGTGACCCTGCAAAAAAGCGCACAACCCGCGCAACTGAAATTCCTCGATCAGCGTGTGGCAGCCGAAACCAACGAGGACGTGCACACCGCCCTCAGCCTGGCCCTGGCCAACCTGCAACTGGTCGACCCCGACCCCGTCGTTCGTCTTGCCGCCGTGCGCTTGCTCGGCAGCACCGGTGATCCACTGGCGCGCACGCGTCTTGAGGCGCTGCTCGCCCCCGGCGTCGAAACCGATGCTGCCGTGCACACCGCCGCCGAAACCAGCCTGGCCCAAGTCAAACGCAAGCTGATGCTCGGTGAAATCCTCGGGCAAGCCTTCAGTGGCATGTCCCTCGGTTCGATTTTGCTGCTGGCAGCCCTGGGCTTGGCGATCACCTTCGGCCTGCTCGGCGTGATCAACATGGCCCACGGCGAGATGCTGATGCTCGGCGCCTACTCCACGTACGTGGTGCAGTTGCTGATGCAGCGCTACGTGCCGCAAGCCATCGAGTTCTACCCGCTGATCGCCTTGCCCGTGGCGTTTTTTGTCACCGCCGCCATCGGTATGGCCCTTGAGCGCACGGTGATTCGCCACCTCTACGGCCGACCGCTGGAAACCTTGCTCGCCACCTGGGGCATCAGCCTGATGCTGATCCAGTTGGTGCGCCTGGTGTTCGGCGCGCAGAACGTCGAGGTGTCCAACCCCGAGTGGTTGTCCGGCGGCATTCAAGTGCTGCCCAACCTGGTGCTGCCGTACAACCGCATCGTGATCATCGCCTTCGCGCTGTGCGTGGTGGTGCTGACCTGGCTGCTGCTGAACAAGACACGCCTGGGCCTCAACGTGCGCGCCGTCACCCAGAACCGCAACATGGCGGCCTGCTGCGGCGTGCCCACCGGGCGTGTGGACATGCTCGCGTTCGGTTTGGGCTCCGGTATCGCAGGTTTGGGCGGCGTCGCGCTGAGCCAGATCGGCAACGTCGGGCCGGACCTGGGCCAGAGCTACATCATCGACTCCTTCTTGGTCGTGGTGCTCGGCGGTGTCGGCCAGTTGGCCGGCAGCGTCATGGCCGCCTTTGGCCTGGGCATCGCCAACAAGATCCTCGAACCGCAGATTGGTGCGGTGCTCGGCAAGATCCTGATCCTCGCGCTGATCATTCTGTTTATCCAGAAACGCCCGCAGGGACTCTTCGCACTGAAAGGACGGGTGATCGACTGATGAACCAACCATTGATGCTCACGGCCACGCAGAAGGCTGGCCCGAAGGTAACGATTGCGGTGGGCGTGGTGATTCTCGCGCTGCTGCTGGCGTTGCCATTATGTTCACTGCTGTCACCGGAAAACCCGTTGCATGTGTCGGCCTACACACTGACCCTGGTGGGCAAGATCCTTTGCTACGCCATCGTCGCCCTGGCGCTGGATCTGGTGTGGGGCTATGCGGGAATGCTGTCCCTCGGACACGGCCTGTTCTTCGCCCTCGGTGGCTACGCGATGGGCATGTACCTGATGCGCCAGGCCTCCGGCGATGAATTGCCGGCGTTCATGACCTTTTTGTCGTGGACCGAATTGCCCTGGTATTGGGTCGGCACTCAACACTTTCTCTGGGCCATGTGCTTGGTGGTTTTAGCGCCTGGCCTATTGGCCTTGGTGTTCGGCTTCTTCGCCTTCCGCTCGCGGATCAAGGGCGTGTACTTCTCGATCATGACCCAGGCCCTGACCTTTGCCGGGATGCTGTTGTTCTTCAGGAACGAAACGGGTTTTGGCGGCAATAACGGCTTCACCAATTTCCGCAGCATCCTCGGCTTCGGCATTACCGAACCGGGCACGCGGGCCGTGTTGTTTGTCGCCACAGTCGCGCTGCTGGTGGCGAGCCTGTTCATCGGCTGGCGCCTGGCGCGCAGCAAGTTCGGCCGGGTGCTCACTGCTCTGCGCGATGCGGAAAACCGCCTGATGTTCTGCGGCTACGATCCGCGCGGCTTCAAACTGTTCGTGTGGGTACTGAGCGCAGTGCTGTGCGGGTTGGCAGGAGCGTTGTATGTGCCGCAGGTGGGTATCATCAATCCCAGCGAAATGTCACCGACCAACTCCATCGAAGCCGCCGTGTGGGTGGCCCTCGGCGGGCGCGGCACGTTGATCGGCCCACTGCTGGGCGCCGGTGTGGTCAATGGCATGAAGAGCTGGTTCACCGTGGCCTTTCCGGAATACTGGCTGTTCTTCCTTGGGGCGCTGTTCATCATCGTCACCCTGTACCTGCCCAAGGGCGTTATCGGCCTGCTGAAGAAATGAGGAACGTCATGCTTGAACCTATTTTCGATGCAGGCGCCGGCCGCGACGCGATCGGCCTCGGCCAGGCCGCAGGCCCGGGCCTGAACACCCGCCACGGCACCATCCTGAGCCTGGAAGACATCAGCGTCAGCTTCGATGGCTTCAAGGCGCTGAACAACCTGAACCTCTACATCGGCGTCGGCGAACTGCGCTGCATCATCGGCCCCAACGGCGCGGGCAAGACCACGCTGATGGACGTGATCACCGGCAAGACCCGGCCCAGCCATGGCACCGCCTGGTTTGGCGAAAACCTCGACCTCACCAGCATGAGTGAGGTGCAGATCGCCCAGGCCGGCATCGGCCGCAAGTTCCAGAAACCCACGGTGTTCGAAGCCCTGAGCGTGTTCGAAAACCTGGAGCTGGCGCAGAAGACCGACAAATCGGTGTGGGCCAGCCTGCGCGCACGCTTGAGTGGCGAGCAGAAAGACCGTATCGACGAAGTACTCGACACCATCCGCCTGAGCGCGTCAGCAGAGCGTCAGGCCGGGTTGCTGTCCCACGGCCAGAAGCAGTTTCTGGAAATCGGCATGCTGCTGATGCAGGACCCGCAACTGTTGCTGCTGGATGAGCCCGTGGCGGGCATGACCGACGCCGAAACCGAATTCACCGCCGAACTGTTCAAGCGCCTGGCGGGCAAGCACTCGCTGATGGTGGTGGAACACGACATGGGGTTTGTCGGCGCGATTGCCGACCACGTCACCGTGTTGCACCAGGGCAGCGTGCTGGCCGAAGGATCGCTGGAACAGGTGCAAGACAATGAGCGGGTGATCGAAGTCTATCTCGGTCGCTGAGGAGAGCTGAACATGCTGCAAGTCGACAAGTTGCACCAGTACTACGGCGGTAGCCACATCCTGCGCGGGCTGTCGTTTGACGTGAAGATCGGCGAAGTCACCTGCCTGCTCGGACGTAACGGCGTGGGCAAGACCACCTTGCTCAAATGCCTGATGGGTTTGCTTCCAGCCAAAGAAGGCGCAGTGAGTTGGGAAGGCAAAACCATCACCGGATTCAAGCCGCATCAACGCGTGCATGCCGGGATCGCCTACGTGCCGCAGGGCCGGGAGATTTTCGGGCGGCTCACGGTGGAAGAAAACCTGCTGATGGGGCTGTCGCGCTTCCCCGGCTCCGAGGCCAAGGAAGTGCCCGCTTTCATCTACGAACTGTTCCCGGTGTTGCTGCAAATGAAGCATCGACGTGGCGGCGATCTGTCCGGCGGCCAACAGCAACAGCTCGCGATCGGCCGCGCGCTGGCTAGTCGACCGCGACTGCTGATCCTCGATGAACCCACCGAAGGCATCCAGCCGTCGGTGATCAAGGAGATCGGTGCGGTGATCAAAAAACTGGCGGAGCGTGGCGACATGGCGATCCTGCTGGTGGAGCAGTTCTACGACTTTGCCGCCGAGTTGGCCGACCAATACCTGGTGATGTCCCGTGGTGAAATCGTGCAGCAGGGCCGTGGTGAAAATATGGAAAGCGAAGGTGTGCGCGGTCTCGTCACGATTTGATCGGTAGGCCGCGCAAACGGCATTAGCCCGGCAAACCCTTGCGTAACTCGCGCAACAGCCGAGTAGCAACATGACCGCGAGGCTGCCAGAACGTGTCTGTTTCCAGAATGTACATCCGGCCGGAATTGATCAAGACCGCGATCACCTGGCTTGGGGTCGCCACTTGCTTTTCACTGGTAGGATCAACCCAGCCCGAAAACAGCATGTTCGTTTCAACGCTTTGAAAACTGGGCAAGTAGAGCAACAGCGCGCCGTTTCGTGGCGTGAGGTAGTAACGCGCGCCGGTCACTTTGTTGTCTCGGAACATACCGATAAATGTACTGAGTTCCGGTTGGCCAATGAAGTTGTCGGCGAGGGCTTGTTGAAAGCGATTCACCTGGAGCTGTTGATTGTCAGCGAGCTTATACAATTGCTGCACGCCCATTACCCGGTACCCCTGGGGATAGCGAACGTCACGCGCCGGACGCTGGGGGTTGATAGCTCCGATGAACAAGCGTCGGCTCGCAGGCGCTTCATCCCGTCCCCATCCAGCACTCAGGCCGCTGTCGACCAGCGCTTCAGTTACCAGGAAAGTGTCGTTCGCCGTATTGGCAAGTAGAGCGGCCAATCGGGGGGTGTTGCGCTCATGACGATAGCGGCGCCACTGGTAGCGGGCCGCGTCGTCGGCGTGGGCAAACAACGGCCCCAGGGCCACTCGTTCGCTGTCACCAGGCGTGAACGTGAGGGCTTGTCGTGGGAGCCAGTCGGGGCCGACTGTACCCGAGGTCGCCCATATCTCCCCGGTCCTTAATACCTTCAATTCACCCGCCCGAGCCACTTGGCGGATATAGTCGGCCGGGTTGAAGGCTGCATTGAGTTTTTGCACGTAGCTTTGCAACCGCAGCTCACTGCCCCAGTCACCGTCGATGGAAGTGGCTCGATAGCTGAGCAACGCACCGTCAGCGCAAGACAGATAAAGCGGCAGGTATTCAACAACGCGCGCAGTGGTGCGCGTCAACGCGCCGATTGCTGCACTCAGCAGGCGTGGCGGGATGAAACTGCGGTAGACCGGTGATACGGTCAATTCGTCAGGTTGGCGTGTCGGAGCACACAGGTAGAGCCCTTGGATTGTCCAGCCGGTGGGCAATTGGCCTCGAAAAAACACCTGGTCTGGCGATAGTCGTAAGTTGTGCACCTTGACCGGCAGGCTGGCGATCCAGTGATCATTTGCCGACTTGAGAATATAGCCGTACCTCAGTTCAGTGCGCGCGCCGGCCTGGTGATGGGCAAAGCGCGCTACATCATCGATATGGCTGAATACAGGGCTCAAGGCGCGGTTCGCGATCGCATGAAGGCCATCTTCGGGGGCGGTAAAACCGTAGGAATAGAACCAGCCTGCAGGCAATTTGCGTGCGCTCCCCCACATCGTGTTGCCCTCCACAACCGTCATGGAGGCTGCTTTCAGTACGAGATTGACATACTCGGTCGGCGTTTTGAGCCCGTCACGCAGTTGTTGCTCGATCTCGTTGCTCTGGGGGTTGTGCGGCGTTCGGCTGGAGGGTGACAGGGCTTGCTTGAACTGTTGATAGCTCAAGGTCTGCTGCGTTCGCTGCGTAACGCTGAGCAGGTCCTGGTCGGGGTCGTTGCAGGTAAAACTGATCACCGAACCATCCGGCCCGAACAAGTATTCACGGCTCCACAGATGATTACACTCGAGTGCTTTACCCAGCACCTCGGTGGATAACATGTTGCGATACACCGACAGTTCTTTTTCAGCGAGCGGGAAACCGGGCAAAATGTCCGGGCGAGAGCGATAACGCGCCACCATTTTCATGCCTGGCGCGAGAAAATCCATGCGCACATCTTCATCCGGCAGAATCCATTTTGGGTCGAAATTTTCAGTCGTGACAGGAAGAGGTTCGGTGGCCACATACCGACCGTCCATTCGCCGGAGTATCAGCCCTCCATATACGTGATCCTGGTGATCCTTAATCAGTGCTTTGGCGTAACGCGCGGCGTCGTCCTCACTGAGAAACGCCGGGCTCAGGGCGCGTCGACTGAAATCGGCGAAAGGCACCCAGTCCGCGCCCAGCTTGCCTGTTTCATCCCAACATTCGCTGGGCCGGATGACGCTCAACCAAGACTCTGAAATAACCTTGGACACAAACCCCTTCGCCGTCAATTGCCCACTCACCAGCAGGGTGTGAACGTCTTCGAAACTTCCGGAAGCGTGTGGTTGTGCATCAAACAGACGGGTCGACACCGGCGTCTGAAATTCGAGCAGCGCATCGTCCAGTGTGGAGATATACACCGGTAACGTGACCTTCAACGCCTTGTCGCGCCAACGTGTAGCAACGGAAAAGGCCTCACTCAGGTCTGCAGGGGAGATGAAATGCCTCGCCAACCAGCGCTGCGCACCCTGCAGTGATTCCGGCATCCACTGGCGCGCGTAGAAGAGCCCATACAGGGTGAAACCGGAAGGAAAAATGAAGCTGCCGCCCGCGTCGGTCTTGAACAGGCTGGCCACATTGAGCAACGGGTTCTTGTCATCACAAGGAACGGCCTCGGACACGACATAGGCGTCTTTATGGCCATGCTTCAACACAAAACGAAAATCTGTCTGCGAGGTTAGGTAACTACGCGTCTGTCGCGAATGAACATCAAGGACAGCTTCCTCGACACTGGAAAATATCGCCCCGAAGGCCACTTGGTCGGGTCTTGCATAGGCTGTCTCGGCGGCAAAGGGCTGCCAGTCATCCGCCAGCTCAACGCTGCGGCCCCACAGCGGGTTGCCCTGCACAATGCGTAGCCCGGTAGCTGCCAGCTTTCTAACCCAGCCCTGCGGGTCAAGTTCCTCGCGAGCGCGCTTAGCGTCCAGCGCACTGCCCTGCGGTCCTGGCTCCAGCAGTTCGCGCAATTCTCTTTGTGCAGCCGAAGCGGTGACGTCGTAGGCGATCAAGGCATCTTCAGCGCTGGACAGATAAGCCACCGACAACCCGTGACGATTGTCCATGATGTGACGCAGGTCGATATCAACGAACAGTTGCCAGTCGATCAACGCTTGCGTGCGCGACCAGCCGTACCGAACCATCCGCTCGCTGTCCATCATTGCCAGCGCCCGACATGAAGCGTACTGCCCATAAAGGGTGTGCAGCGACGGCAAAATGAGCGCCCCAGCGTGGTCTGCGGCAAAGATGCCTCGGATTGCAAACCGGTCATCCGCGCGACAGGGTCGTGGCAGGGTGGCGACAAATCGTTGATCAGCGGTTTTCAGTATGAGCCCGCACAGCTCACCGTAACGCTGCGAGCCAATTTGCTCATGGGCAAAGCGTGCGGCATCATCGGCCGTTAGAAACGGCGCACTGAGGGTGGGCTCAGGGTAGGCTGCAAAAGGTTTCCATCGCTCATCGACTGGGCCGAGGACGTCCCACAGCGTACCGGTCTTCATCACCGACAACCGACCTGCGGCAACGACACGCATGACGAACTCACTCGGGGTCAGCTTGCCTGCCAACAGCTCTGCCAAGGTGCCATTGTCGGTCACAGCGCCGGTAGGCGTTACGCCATAAAGCTGACTTTCCAGCGCCGTCCCACTGAATTGATATTCCAGTTGCGCGCCATCACGCGTATTCCAGTAAAGGGTTTTAACGGTAGCGCCTGCTTCACGGGACGCTGCGATCGCCACCGCCAGCTCGCCCGGCGCCACAAAACACTCATACAACCAGCGTTGTTCGACATTTTGGCCCAACGCTGGGCGGGATGAAAAACACATCCCGTGCAACTCAAATCCACTGACCAGCACTGGGCGCCCAAGTGAATCACCCGAATAAACTCTCAAGCCTGAAACGGTGCCCGCAAGCGCCGTCACATACTCGTCGGCCCCAAGGCCTTTAAGGATAAATACGACAGATTGATTGCCAGCGGTTAACGCCAACTGGTCGTGGCCGTAGGTTGCAGCCGTGGGTGCATCCTGAAATATCCAGCTGTATACGGGCGGGATAGCCGATGCGGCGACGAAGGGCTTGAACGGCGCCCAATTTGCTGGCACATGACCTCGGCTCCCCCCCCAGACCCGGCTCGTAACCAGAACGGAAAACTCGCCGAGACGTGCAAGTTTCCTGACCATTTCAATCGGTGTGCCGTCAAATCCATCCAGTTGGACCTTAAACACTCCGGTGCGTATAGCCTCCTGCAGAAAGGCGCCGAAGGTGCTCTCAGCTTGCGATCCACTGCGGACATATTTGACCAATGAGCCCAGAGAGCTCGAATGATAAAACGCAGACATCTTTTGGTCGCCGCGCATCATGCCTGCCACTGAGAGATGAACAGGTATAGCGTCGGACAGCGCTGCGAGTTCTCCTGGCGAGAGTGGGGACCGTACCGTCTCATCAGACAGGGGAGGCAATTGGGTCTCGTCAAAGAGGCTGTGAGCGACAAAAAAACCGTGGACCCGATAGCCTGGCGGCAACGCCATGGTATCGAAGGTGCTTGCATCAGCGGGGCCCAGATACTTGACCATATCAGGCTCGGAAATAGGCGGTGTTGACACAAACCGGCCATCATTGCGCTGAAAGACCAAACCAAGCATGTCCCCGCTGCGATCGCGCACGCGATCATGCAAATAACGGGCGGCATCGTCCGCCGTGATGAACGCCGGGCTCATGGCCGCTCGCAACTGATCGACCAGAGTCACTTCCGGCAAAACTCGACCGACGGTGAGCCATGAACTGCCAGCTCTCAGCGTCTCCAACTCGCCAATGCCAGCCATATGCGAGACGAAATGACGCGGGGTTAGACGACCGTCTTTCAATTGCGCGTTAACGGTCGCGCCTCCCCTCCCCAGATACTTCACTTCGCTATCACTTGCAGAAAACCGGTAAGACAGCAATGCGCCATCGCCGCTTAACATGACTAGTCGCAGACGTGGCTCCTGCAAGTACAGCTCAGGCGATGTACGCAGCTGTTCCGCCACTCCGGCAAGTAGCGTCGGGGAAAAGAAGTGGCCGCTACCCGGGGTTTCGCGCGAGCCCTCCCAACAGTAAAGGGAACTGATTCGGAAATTGTCAGGCAGCCTTACCCCGCCATCCGGGTTCAGTGGGAATAGCTGCTCGGGGGATGTCAGCCTAGCGGGCTCCCACTCCTTCACCATGACGAGGTATTCCTCTTTGTCGATGGCCTTGAGTTGGTAGCCGACCAAGGACCTTGCCCTCTCCCACAAGAGGTCGCCGAAGTTCGGGCTGGAGGTGATCTTCTCGAAAAGCGGCTGCAACACCTCTGCCGCCAACGGTACGCCCATCCGCCAATCTTCGCCGACACGCCCACGAATACCACCCCATGCCTTGCTGGCAAGCACCACACTCAACTCGCCGGCCCCAGCCATCAACGGGATGTAATCGGTAAAAAAATCAAACGGTCGACGGTCTTCGGGCCGCAGGCGACTGACGAGCTCACGCTCCCTGATCGAACCGCTGACCACGTACTTGATCAGCGCATCTCCCGGTCCAGATAGGTAATGAGCGGGTACAACGGAGCCATTCTCGATGATCCGCTCAATATCGGTGTAAGAAAACATCCCGGAATAAACAGACCACATTTCATCGGGCACAGCAGGCTGTCCAGCCGGTTGGGTCTGCTTCGGATGTGAATGGTAAAACGCGTACGGTGTGTAGCCATCGGGGAAAATCATCTTGCCTTCAGGGCTTACCGTGACTAGATCGCTACGGACAAACTGCCCTGTACTCGGCTGAGGTATCGAGGCGAAAAACCGAGCGCCTTTCTTTAGAATCACGCCGCCGTACTCAACGCTACGCTCACCACCAATATGCCGATGCGCCCAATACGCGGCATCGTCCGCGTATAAAAAAGGCCCTTCCAACACTGATATGTCTACTGAGGGGGAGGGACTATCATTTTGATGCAATTGATCCAAAGCCACTTTCGGCTCCTTCAGGGTTGAGGATTAAGTTCAAACATCCTCAACCAATCACGTCGACGCCATGCGCTACATAGTTCACGGCCTCGTAGCTAGCAGTCCTGGTTATCTCCTGCGGCAGGCAAGGCCTAGCACCAAAACAGTGCAATTGATGAGCCGCGCCCCAAATACGCGCAAAGCTGATACCTGTGACCTGTCGTTGTGTGCGCGGCCACGCCACACAGTCAAAGCGGGCATAGCCCTTGCTAGTACAAACGAAACTCCATGAATTTGCATAGCGAGCGTGCACGCCCCACGGTGCTACGCACTAATCTGTAGCGTCCTGACGACAACCACTACGCCATGAACCTGCCCGTTACTCCCGCCCTGTTCACCCCCAGCTGGCATGCCGAGCTGGAACTCGGCTACGCGCGTCTCGGCGACACCACACGGCCGGTGATGCGCCGCCACCTCGGCCCATTGCGCGTGCAAAAACACCTGTATGCCGAAGGCCCCGAGGTGTGCCAGCACATCATCGTGCACCCGCCCGGCGGGATTGCCGGCGGTGATCGCCTGGACATCAGCGCTCACGTCGGCGCCGGCGCCTGGGTGCAATTGACCAGCCCCGGCGCCGCCAAGTGGTATCGCGCCAAAAGTCCTGCGTTTCAGCAGTTGGACCTCACCGTGGAAGCCGGCGCCACGCTCGAATGGCTGCCCCAGGAAACCATCGTGTTCAGCGCGGCCCAGGCCGAACTCACAACGCACATCGCGCTGCAAGGCGATGCACGCCTGTTCTATTGGGACGTGGTTGCCCTGGGCCGTCCAGCCAGCGGCGAACGTTTCGACCTCGGCCACTTCCAATCCCACCTGGATATCCGCCGCGACGGTCAGTTGCTCTGGCATGAGCGCCAGCGCATTGTGGGCGCCGATGGGTTGCTCGATTCGCCCATCGGCCTGGACGGGCAACCGGTGTTTGCCACACTGTTGCTGACGGCCGATATCGATCCTGAACTGCTGGAAACCTGCCGCGCCCTGCCCCACGTGGTACGCGGCGATTTGACCCAATTGCCTGGCCTGCTGGTCGCACGCTGCCTGGCCAGCGAGGCGCTGCATGCACGCGCCTGGCTGATTGATTTATGGAAATTGCTACGCCCGGCACTGCTAGGCCGAGAAGCCGTATCACCACGAATTTGGAGCACATGAACATCCGCCCCTCTGTAGGAGCGAGCTTGCTCGCGAAAAGCGTCAACGATAACGCGGACATCCCGGATGAATGTGGCGCTCTCAGGTTTTTCGCGAGCAAGCTCGCTCCTACAGGGGTGGGCGTCTTCTATTTGAATAGCTTGATAAAGGACCTTGAACCATGGACCTGACCCCACGGGAAAAAGACAAACTGCTGATATTCACCGCCGGCCTGGTTGCCGAGCGTCGCCTCGCACGCGGCGTGAAGCTCAACTACCCGGAAACCATCGCCTACATCTCCGCCGCCCTGATGGAAGGCGCCCGCGATGGCCGCACCGTGGCCGACCTGATGCACTTCGGTACCACCCTGCTCAGCCGCGAACAAGTGATGGAAGGCATCCCGGAGATGATCCCGGATATCCAGGTGGAAGCGACTTTCCCCGACGGCACCAAGCTGGTCACCGTGCACCAGCCGATTGCGTGAGGCCTGATGATGATTCGTGACGCAACCCAAAATGATCTGCCGGCGATCCGCGATATCTACAACGACGCGGTGCTGAACACCACGGCGATCTGGAATGAACAACCGGTGGACCTGGGCAACCGCCAGGCCTGGTTCAGTGCGCGGCATGCCCAGGGTTATCCGATCCTGGTCTCGGTGGAAAACGCTGAAGTCACCGGTTATGCCTCCTTCGGTGACTGGCGGCCGTTCGAAGGTTTCCGCTACAGCGTCGAGCACTCGGTGTATGTGCGCAACGACCAGCGCGGCAAGGGCCTCGGTCCGTTGCTGATGGCGGCGTTGATCGAGCGCGCACGCGCGTGCGGCAAACACGTGATGGTCGCCGCCATCGAAAGCGGCAACCACGCTTCGATCCGCCTGCATGAGCGCCAGGGCTTCATCACCACCGGGCAGATGCCCCAAGTGGGCATCAAGTTCGGCCGCTGGCTGGACCTGACCTTTATGCAACTGGCCTTGAACCCGGGCGCCGAACCGCCCAAGGAGTGACGTCGATGAACGCCGCGCAACTGCGTCGAGTCAATGCGGAGAGTTTTGCCCACTATCGCCTGGGCTTGATCGAGCTGTTGCTCGACGCGGTCAGGCACGGCGCTTCCGTCGGTTTCATGGCCGATTTCGACGAGGCCCAAGCCCGCGAGTATCTGCGCGGCGTGCAGGCCAGCATCGAAGACGCCAGCCTGTTGCTCTGGGTGGTGGTGCGCGATGAACAGGTGATCGCCAGCGTGCAGTTGGCGCTTTGCCAGAAAGCCAACGGCCTCAACCGCGCCGAGGTGCAAAAGCTGCTGGTGCACAGCAACGCGCGCCGCCATGGCCTCGGCCAGCAATTGATGAGCACCCTGGAACTCGCCGCGCGCCAGCACAAGCGCGGTTTGCTGTACCTGGACACCGAAGCCGGCTCACCCGCCGAAGCCTTCTACCAGTCGCTGCGCTACACCAAGATCGGTGAATTGCCCGACTACTGCCAAAGCCCGGACGGGCGCTACAGCCCGACCGCCATCTACTTCAAGACCCTGGGGCAACCTGCATGATTCCTGGTGAATATCAGATCCAGCCTGGCGACATCGAACTCAACGTGGGACGCCGCACCGTCACCCTCAGCGTGGCCAACAGCGGCGACCGGCCAATCCAGGTGGGTTCGCACTACCATTTTTTCGAGACCAATGACGCGCTGACGTTTGATCGTGCCGCAAGCCGTGGCATGCGCCTGAATATTCCGGCGGGGACGGCGGTGCGGTTTGAACCGGGGCAAAGTCGGGAGATTGAGTTGGTCGATTTGAGCGGCGGTCGCCGGGTGTTCGGGTTTGCCGGACGCATCATGGGCAATCTGGATTAACTTGAGGACAGACACATGAAGATTTCCAGACAAGCCTACGCCGACATGTACGGCCCCACCGTCGGTGACAAGGTCCGCCTGGCCGACACCGAGCTGTTTGTTGAAGTCGAACAGGACTTCACCATTTACGGCGAAGAAGTGAAATTCGGTGGCGGCAAAGTGATCCGCGACGGCCAGGGCCAGGGCCAATTGCTCGCCCATGAAGTGGTCGACACGTTGATCACCAACGCGCTGATCATCGACCACTGGGGCATCGTCAAGGCCGACGTCGGCCTGAAGAGCGGTCGCATCCACGCGATCGGCAAGGCCGGTAACCCGGATATCCAACCGGGCGTAACCATGGCCATCGGCGCCAGCACCGAGGTGATTGCCGGCGAAGGCATGATCCTCACCGCCGGCGGCATCGACAGCCACGTACATTTCATCTGCCCGCAGCAGATCGAAGAGGCGCTGACCAGTGGCGTCACCACCATGATCGGCGGCGGAACCGGTCCGGCGACCGGCACCAACGCCACCACCTGTACCTCCGGCCCATGGCATCTGGCGCGTATGCTCCAGGCCAGTGATTCGTTCCCAATGAACATCGGTTTCACCGGCAAAGGCAACGCCAGCCTGCCCGAGCCATTGATCGAACAGGTCAAGGCCGGTGCCATTGGTTTGAAGCTGCATGAAGACTGGGGCACCACCCCGGCGAGCATCGACAACTGCCTGAGCGTTGCCGATGAATACGACGTGCAGGTGGCGATCCACAGCGACACCCTCAACGAATCCGGCTTTGTCGAAACCACACTGGCCGCGCTCAAGGGCCGCACCATCCACACTTATCACACTGAAGGTGCAGGTGGCGGCCATGCACCGGACATCATCAAAGCCTGCGGCTTCCCCAACGTGTTGCCCAGCTCGACCAACCCGACGCGGCCCTTCACCCGCAACACCATCGACGAACACCTCGACATGCTGATGGTCTGCCATCACCTGGACCCCAGCATTGCCGAAGACGTGGCCTTCGCCGAAAGCCGTATCCGCCGCGAAACCATCGCCGCCGAAGACATCCTGCACGACCTCGGCGCGTTCTCCATGATCAGCTCCGACAGCCAGGCCATGGGCCGCGTCGGCGAGGTGATCACACGCACCTGGCAGACCGCCGACAAAATGAAAAAACAGCGCGGCCCGCTGCCGGGTGACGGCCCCGGCAACGACAACTTCCGCGCCAAGCGCTACATCGCCAAGTACACCATCAACCCGGCGATCACCCATGGCGTCAGCCATATCGTCGGCTCCATCGAAGTGGGCAAGTGGGCCGACCTGGTGCTGTGGCGCCCAGCGTTCTTCGGCATCAAGCCGACCCTGATCCTCAAGGGTGGCGCCATCGCCTCAAGCCTGATGGGCGACGCCAACGCCTCGATCCCCACGCCGCAGCCGGTGCACTACCGCCCCATGTTCGCCAGCTTCGGCAGCTCGCTGCACGCCACCAGCCTGACCTTTATCAGCCAGGCCGCCCAGGACGCCGGCCTGCCCGAAGCCCTGGGATTGAAGAAGCAGATCGCCGTGGTCAAAGGCTGCCGCGAGGTGCAGAAAGCCGACCTGATTCACAACGATTACCTGCCGGATATCGAGGTGGACCCGCAGACCTATCAGGTCAAGGCCGACGGCGTGTTGCTATGGTGTGAGCCGGCGGATGTACTGCCGATGGCGCAGCGCTACTTTCTGTTTTAACAACGTCCCGCTCCCTTGAAGACGGTGTTCGTCCTCAAGGGGGAACGCTCAACTACCAGGTTCAAGGAAACTTGGTTTTGATCGCCGCCTCGGAGTATCGGTAGTTCACCCGCAGTTCGACGCCTGCAGGGATATCTTCAGTCGCAAACACAGCACTCAACAGATACTCGCTCCTCACCCCCGGGCGACTGGTCGCGTGTTCGGCTTCAACCTTGAAGGCAATACTTTCAACGTTGTACCCCGCCGGCGCCTGTCGTACGGGCTTGTCGCTGGCGTCATATTCGAAGTGGGTATTGATTCTGGACGTTATGTTGTCGCCCACGAGATAAATCGGTTCGGTGCGGAAAGAACCTGCGTCCGGCACGATCTTGTGACCGACGACCATGCCAAACGTACTCTCGGTGCCCACGGAAAAACCATGAGGTATAACGACCCCTCCGTACACCCCCACCACCTCGCCTTTAACGATGCGTCGATTGGCCACGACCATGGATTGCCCTATCAAAGCCTTCTCTCCAGGCACTTTCACATCGTCCGCCGTAAAGGTTCGCCACTGTAGTTTCTCTTCATAGAGCGCCCCAACGTTTTCATACCCTTCAAACTTTATATAGGGCTTTATTTGCGCCGAGGAATAGGTCTCACCCGACTCTATTTTTACCTGTGTCTCCAGGCGTTTGATTCGAATCGGCTTGCCCTGAAAATCCCTGAGTGGGTACTTGCCGTTACTGGCACGGTTGTAAGTCCCCAGTTCGTTTTTGAGCGTCAGAAAGTGAGCTTCCTGGCGCATGAACCTGAGCTCTGCCGTGGTGTAGGGCGACACAGGCATGGACTCCGAGGCGGGCTCAAATTCATCGTCAGACGAGCCCGCACGCATTCCCCCAACCTGGCCTCTGCGCCTCCAAACGCCCTTTACATCCGGCTTGGCCACAACCCCACTGCTGACCAGTTCGAACGGATTATTCGGGCTCTGCACCCGTAGCAGGTAATGCTGCCCGTCACCGGCGTCCGGCATGCTGGTTATAAAATACTGCTTGCCGTTGAACTCAATGGCTTGCGCCTCCGACAGTGCCAACGCAAATGCCGGTCGCTCAGCGGGATCCGTCAGGGTTTGAAGGGGCTCCCGAGGCAGCAGGCGCTCAGCGATCTCCTGGCGAGTCAGCGTATCGATCAACGCGGCATCCTCAATCACAAGGCGAGCCTGCAAGTCCTTGGCCTGCGCGTCGTACGCGGTGGCCGTGAGGCTGCCGTCGGAAAAACTGTCGTGCAACGCGGCCAACGCCTCTTGATACGGCCTGCCCTGTGCCTCGAATTGCGGTCGGTATTTCTGGGTCACATAGTCCTGCCAGAACTCGCGGGAAAGGAGCGCCTGAAACTCTTCAGGCGAGTTATCCAGCGCGATGATTCTGTCGTAGGCCGCGTCCAGCATCGCTTGGGTAACGTTGCCCAACGCCGTGAACCTGACTTGCGACGGCTGCCCTGGCAAGTGCAGCCGGTCCTTGAGGCCATACCGATACGCCAACCTGATTTCGACTTCCTCCAATTGTGCCAACTGGTGGTTTTTTTGCTCCGTCGTCAGGTTCCGATTGTTGTTAATCGCCGTTCTGCGCTGATCAATATCGTTCAAGGCGACCTTCTCGACTTCGTCCAGGCGGAACATGCCTCTGGACAAACTCGACAGCGCCAAGCCCTGGGTTGAATCCATGGCCTGGAGCCTGGCCTTGTAAACCATCGTCATGATTTCCAGGTTACTGAAAGACAATGCAGCACGATCACAACAGGCTGGCCGGCCCGCCCATTCGAACATTTGCTCGCGCAGGTGTTCGGATTCGGTGGAGTTCTCGGTGATGCTGTCGATGACCTCCCACACCCGCCGTTGCAGGTCCTCATGGCCGGCGCCGGCCGCCTGCAGGTCACGTAATACATTGAAAAAGCCATCTGCGCCCGCCTGCCCACGCAGATCATCCCACTGAGCTTTTCTGGTAACCGCCTGCTCG
Source organism: Pseudomonas sp. NS1(2017) (assembly GCF_002269425.1). Classification (NCBI taxonomy): domain Bacteria; kingdom Pseudomonadati; phylum Pseudomonadota; class Gammaproteobacteria; order Pseudomonadales; family Pseudomonadaceae; genus Pseudomonas; species Pseudomonas sp. NS1(2017). The sequence goes on along the minus strand of NZ_CP022960.1, from coordinate 2,028,769 downwards.
GTGGAAAAGCCTGCGGACCAGCGTTGGAACGGTGCGTCGTAAGTCACTGTACGAGCGGCGACGCGGCTTGCGTTCAAAGGCACGGAGGCGACCAGCCGATTCGGCCGGTTGGGCGAGGCCAGCCCCGCCTGCTCAAGGCGCTCGCCATATTCTCGGACCTGCTGCAATGTGGTCTCTGACCAGGGATTGCCGCTCGCGTCGGTTACGTTATTGACCCGTGCACTCTGGACCAGTAGTTCCTGTGGTGGCGAGATGACTGACGCCGGGATCGTGGTCATCTGGTTGCCGATGAGGTCTATACGGTCCAGCAGCGGTTGCTCGGCCAAACCGGTCGGCCAGTCAGTCAGACCTGTATGCGCCATGTTAAGCGTGCGCATATCGGTTATCTGGCTGAAGTCGGGGGAGATACGCAGGTCGTTGTCATTGATGAGTAAAGCCCTGAGCGTTACACGCTCCGACAATAGCCTGGCCGTTTCCGGGCTCAAGCGAATCCGGTTGTTCTGCAGAAACAAACGCGTCAAACCTCGCATTTCACCCACGGCAGGTGGTAGCTCACGCAACTGGTTGCCTGACAAATCCAACCAACGCACACCTTGGAACCTTGCGAGAAACCCCTCGGGAGACGTGGCCAGGTTCATGCGGCTCAATTTGAGCGAGCCGACATGGCTGAAATCTGTATCAAGGTCAGGCAAGCTCGGCAGGTTCAGGCCACTGAGGTCCAATTCAAGACCAATCGGTGTACCGTCGGAGGCATGCAATTGAGGCGTCTGCCGTCTCCAGCACGCCATGATGCGTTGCCTCGCCTCGAAACGGACATCCTGAATCGTCGCACCGAAATCAAACAACTGCGGCCGCAAATAACGCTGATTCGCACCACGCCCTGAGAATTCCCAGGCCTGAAGCTGAGAGGTGAGCGAATCGTATTCCTGCTTGAGCCGGGCCAACTCCACATCCGCCCCTTCGCCCATCCGCCAGATGATCTCCCTGAGCCGCTGATCGATAAGGACCTGATAGATCTGTCGCGCAGCCTCGAACCTTGGATTGCCAGAGTCAAACGCCCCAACTTTCGCACCGTCGACCAAATCGGGTCGGGTCTCACCCAGGCGTTTCCAGTAGGCATCAAAGATCTGCCAGTAATCCTCGGGAAAAGGGTTCCCCTGCAGCAGTGTGACGCGATTGACCCTGGCCATCGCCTCTACCCGTTCGAGCGGCGGGTTCAAGTGAGCCTGGGGTACTTCGCGTAACTGGTTGAACTCAAGGTTGATCGACTCCGGAGCAGCAAGGTTCTGCAAGCCCGCTGGCCACTGGTCCAGTTGCGTCGCGTAAAGATTCAGCTCTTTGAGCTGGGTCATCGCGCTGACATCCGGGGAGGTGCCCAGCGGGTTGAGGCGTAAGTCAAGCGTCTCAAGGCCACTGAGACCGCTTAGTCTTGCGGCATTTGGCGGGGTCAGCCGGATTTGATTTCGTGGCAGCTTTAAAGAGGTCAAGCCTTGCATATCAGCGACCGTCGTCGGCACCTCGGTAAGGTTGCAACTGAATATCTCCAAACGTTTAACCTGAGTAAATTGTTTGAGGAACGTGTCGCCGCTCTCCGACCACTTGAAGAATCGCAACTCAAGCGTCTCGACATGGCTAAAATCCCCGCTCAAGGCCGGTAATGGCAGGTCCGAATCGGAGCCTGACAGGCTTAATTTATTCCCCGTCTCCCGGCGCCAGCAGCGCCTGATTTCATTGGCCTTAACTGCCGCCGCACCACCGGCACGGTCAAACTCGGTCAGCGTCGATTGCGGCGCATGCTCTGTCGTCCACGCTTTCAGCGTTTTGTCCAAAGCCTCGTATTCGGCCTCTAATCGAGTGAGCACCCCGTAGATGTTCACGCCCGACGACCGAATGAACTCGACCGTTTGTGCCTCACTGAGCGCCGGGTACAGCTTGCGCACCCGTGTCTCGGAAGAGTGCAATGTAGGGCCACTCACTCGGCGCATTCGGCTACAGCCGGGCCCACCGCCCAACAAGCGCATCGTAGGATCATAGGGTGGCTTAAGGATCGGATGTTCCAGCAGCACCGTGCGTAATTGAGGCCGTGGCAAAGGCGATTGCCTGATGGCTTGCTTGAGTTGCGAACTGTCACTCAGGTTCATGGCCTGCCGCTCCAGAGGCGACATTGCCTCCCAGGCCGCCGTGTAAAAGTCCCCTGCCCCTTGGGTTACAAACTCACCGTTCTCCTGGATAACCAGCGTCCTGGCCGGCGTGATATCCGGGGAGCCGATGGCATCCAGTGTCGGCCCTTGCGCCGAATATTGACGTAACTCAAACCGTGTTCCACGCCGCCACCCCGGCAGGGTTTCAAGGGTACGCAAGGCCAGCCGCTGGCTGTCGATGTCCGTCAGCGTGTCCAGGTGCAACCCTTCATAGGCACGGGATACGCGGGTTTCCTGCTCAAACCACTGCGCTTGCGCGGCTTGGGTTTCAGGCAGGCGACCGGTGCGGCGAAACACCTGCAAATCATCAGCGCCCAGCGTTTCAAGCACGCGCGCGGCCACCGCTGGCGACAGTTTTGGGTAAGCATCCAGCACCCGTTGAACATCTGGATCATCGGTGCGGGTAGAGGCCTTGAAACGCTCTTCCACCAACGTGCCTTTGAGGGACGCCGCCGTGCTGGCGATGAACTGGCGCAGTTGCTGGGCTCGAGAATGCAATGAGTCCTGAGGGCTGCCGGGAAATTCCGTAAGCGCAGGGTCATCCCCTTGCAAGGTGTACAGCACCTCGTTGAGCAGTTCGCCCCGGTCCATATTGCCTTGGCTCAGCGCCACTACTTTTTTTGGGGCCGATGCCGGGCCGGCGCTTTCCCAGAGAACATTGGCGCTACTGTCCATGATCCTGAGCAATGGCGTGTCGGGCAGCAGGCCACGGCGCTGCATGAGGTCGAGTTGCAACGCGGGGTCGGCTTTTGCGTAAACCAGTGGATCGGTACTGCCCATCTGCTCGACGAACGTCGTGAGTTCTTGATGGATCTCGAAACGATGAAGGGTTTCCTCAAGCACCAGCGGGAGCGGCTCATGATTCACGAAGGTTTCCCGCAAGGTATCAGGCTCTACCCCACTGACACGGACTTGATCCGCGTGCTCGGCCAATCCCAGTCGTTTGAGCAGTGTAGGGTCGTCCCAGGTCAACGGCTCTTCAAGCTCATGGCTCCAGACACCCTGATGGTTGTGCTCCAGTTTTGGTGCATAGGCGTCGGGCCGGGTCGGATGCTGGATTCGGTATTGGCCGGTGTCCGTGTCCTGTTTGACCTGGTAATGCTTGCCCTCCAGCGGCAACACCTTCTGGTCGTTGACCTGGTGCAGCCCCAGTTTGTCGGCCTTGGACTGCGGCGCCAGTTCGACTGTGGACGCGTACGGGTCAAGGTCCGCCTTCCACAACATCTGCTTGCCCGACGGCATCGTGACCGGCTTGAGATTATCCAGCGTGTTCACGTATTTGACGTTGGGTAACACTTTGGCACCGGCGGCAAAGAACGCCACATTGAGTGCCACCGAGGAAAAGTGCGCCCACGCCTCTTTCGTATCACCCTGCTCAGCCGCTGCGATCCCTTCGTAAACCTCGTAACACATCTGCGCCGCGCCCACGGCCAGCATGATCGGCCCCAGCCCCGGCACCATAAAAGCAGCCACGTTTAGAACACTGAGTACCGCATCGAGGTAGCTCTCCAACCGCTCGGTTCGAGCCTTGGCATCCTCGTCTCCCGTCGGCACGGCGACCGCCCGCGCATCGACATAAATCTTAGCGGTATACGCGTTGGCCATGCGCTCCCACACATTGCCCCACAGGGGGCTGTCATCCAGACGCAAGTGCCCAGGATTGGGCTGCAGCGGGTAATCGAGCGTCGCATCGTCGTTGCCCGCTGGCTGATACAAACGGTTGAATTGTTTGAAGAAGTTGCCCTGCTCACGTTTCGAAATAAACCGGCTGAAAAAGCGCCGGTAAGAGACGCTGTGCAGGCGCGTCCTGAGGTCGGCCATGAAATCGGCGCTGGAGGCATATTCCCTGAGCGGTTGCTGTGGGTCATTCGGGATGTACACCAGCAGCCGTTCGACTCGGGTGCTGTCGGTACGATCCGGGCCGATAAGCAAGGGCCCGACCAGCTCGATCCCGAAGGCTTTTAATGCCGCAAACGTGACCCTCCGACCATCCAGATTCACGTTCGGCGTATCGGCCAGCACTTGCTTGAGCATCTCGTAGGCACTGTCGCTGATACCTGCCAAAACACGGCCACTGCTATGGTCTGTGGTGAGCTGTAGATGAGCGACCTCAACGCTGAGCGCCAGTTGTTGACGGTGATGTTCTTGCAGCTGTTGGTCCAGGGCGTTGCGCTCGGCCAGCGCTGCGGGATACAGCACTTCTTTGAGGTGTGCTTGATAGAGCGCGCCCAGGTCCAGGGTGCGACAGAGCTTGGCAAAGGCATGCGCAGGGATTGCCACGGCCTGGGACGTGACCGCGTAGACCGTTGGAATGATTTCGCCGTCGTACGCGCTGAACGTGGTGATGACGCGGCAATCGGCACACGTCAGCGGCAGCTCATCGTCAGGCTCGAAGTTGGCCAGGGCGGCTTCCAGCAGGGAAATACCCTGATACCGGTCGTTGAGCGTCGAGTTGTCCTGCGGCTCCAGTACAAAAGCACCAAACATGTCTGAGCGCCCACGTACCCGGCGGTATTTACGCGCGAAGTAGGTGTTGCGAACATCGATGTCCAGGTTGAATTCTTTTTTGATCGCCTCTTTCAGCAGCTTTTCCGAAAACTCCGAAATATCGGTGAGGCCACCAAGGCGATTCTCAATGGTGTTCAACGTCTCGCGATAGCGGGTATGGCTGTCACCCAGGATGCCTTTCGCTTCGACTGAAGCGGCCCGATACCAACTGGGCAACTGCTCCATTTCAAGGTTGGCGAGTTCTTCCTGGCGTTGCGTGCTCGCTTGGTTGAACCAGGCGGGCACGCGGTTTTTCAGGAAGTCGTAATGAACACCGCGAGCGCCGGCGTTGAACACGCCGACGAGCGTGGCAGTTGAGTTGCGTTGTGACATGACGGATCGTCCTTGAGGTGAGGTAAAGACCTCAGCCTATCGAGCGGTCCGGTGTTGATGGCCTGCATAGTTATGACTTGGTTTCCGCGCTTTTCCGGCCCATCGTTTTGTCGCAAGGCCTGCGCCGGATGTTTTGAGTTTCCTCGGCCAGCGTGGAGTAGTCGGCTGTGTATTGTTCATCCGTCATCACCTGGCCGGGACGGATGTCCTGAGTGGGCTTGCCCAACCTACGACCTGCTATGTCGAAGGTCTTGCGCAAGGCGGCTTTTTCCGTGCCCGATAAGCGCCCATCGGCGGCCCATGCCTCTTGTGCCTTCAGCAAGTCTTCCAGGGCATTGCCTTTGTTGAGCGTGTCTTTTTGTGCTTGGGTAGCGCAGATGTACCAGGCGGGCAGTTCAGGCTTGAGCTGGCGCAAGGCAACCCGATTTTGCTCGGATGCCCCGACCAAAACCTGCGGTATATGGTTGACGAGCGTCGTGAAGTGCTGCCCCTGGTCTCCCGGATGGGTGGGGCTTGAGAATGGGCCATGAATCGTTACCTCATCGAGAAATGAGGAGCATATTCATGGCCCACCAAGGTCTGGGCCTAACTATCCAGTCAGTTGCTCCAGCCTTCCCGCGCGTTGAAATCGCAGGTTTCTGCCAGCTTCGCCCACAACGCCTTAGTATCGTCATCGGACGTTTTAGGCATCACGGCCTTGAGCTGGATGAACAGATAACCCCGCTCCCCGCTCTTGTTCAGCAAGCCATGGCCCTTGGCGCGCATGCGCTGGCCGTTCTGGCTGCCGGCAGGCACCTTGAGGTTGATCTTGCCGGTCAGCGTCGGCACAGCCACTTCCGTACCCAACGCCAACTCCCACGGTGCCAGCGGCACGGTGATTACCAGGTCCTGACCTTCCACCTCGAACTTGGTGTGTGGTGCAAACTTGATGATCAGGTACAGATCACCATTTGCCCCGCCGCCGATCCCCGGCGCGCCCTGCGCCTTGAGGCGAATGCGCTCACCGTCGGCCACGCCGGCGGGGATCTTCACGTTCAGGCTCTTGGTGGTGTTGCTCACATGCCGGCCCGAAGGGTCATATTGCGGCACTTGGAAGCTGATCTGCTTGGACTCGGTGGACAGCGTCTCTTCAAGGGACACGGTCAGTTGCATCTCAACATCCTGGCCCTTGCGCCCGGTCGGACGGCGCTGGCCGCCGCCGAAACCGTCGCCACGAGAGCCGAAGATCGAACTGAAGAAGTCCGAGAAGTCCTCGCCACCGCCGCCACCGCCAAAGCCGCCACGGCTCTGCCAGCCCGGTGGCCCTTGGAACGGCTGGCCATGCTGGCCGTATTTGCGCAGTTCGTCGTATTCGGCGCGTTTGTCGGCGCTCTTGAGCGCCTCATAGGCTTCGGACGCGTCCTTGAACTTGGCTTCGGCGTCTTTTTCCTTGCTCACATCGGGGTGATATTTGCGCGCGAGCTTGCGGTAGGCCGCCTTGATTTCCTTGTCGTCAGCCGTCGGCTCTACGCCCAATATCTTGTAGTAGTCTTTGAAATCCATCGGCGGTTCACCATCCTTAATCGAGATCGCACAGCCCGGGGCACAACGTGCGCTGGTTTGCACCTGTTGAGTGATGTGGCCTGGGGGTGCGTCAAAGTGTTATCGGCGCTTGCCGTATGCAGCAGATGTGGGGGCAAATCCCCAGGTTTCAAGGAAGATTTAACAGATGGTCGGCCTACGCATCCGCCCTCGACTGGCATACACTGCGCGGCCGTTTTTCAACCGGAACCTGATTGTCATGGAAAACTCATCCCCAGCCCGTGCCTGCGGCATCGACTTTGGCACGTCCAACTCCACCGTCGGCTGGATCCGCCCCGGCGAGGAGACGCTTATTGCGCTGGAGGACGACAAAATCACCCTGCCGTCGGTGGTGTTCTTCAACTTCGAGGAACGCCGCCCGGTGTACGGTCGCCTGGCGCTGCACGAGTACCTGGAAAACTACGAAGGCCGGCTGATGCGCTCGCTCAAGAGCCTGCTGGGCTCCAAGCTGATCAAGCACGACACCAGCGTGCTCGGCACGGCGATGCCCTTCACCGACCTGCTGGCGCTGTTTATCGGCCAGCTCAAGAGCCGCGCCGAAGCCAACGCCGGCCGTGAATTCGAAGAAGTGGTGCTGGGCCGTCCGGTGTTTTTCGTCGATGACGACCCAATGGCCGACCAGGAAGCGGAAAACACCCTGGTCGACGTGGCGCGCAAGATCGGCTTCAAGGACATTTCGTTCCAGTACGAGCCAATCGCGGCGGCGTTCGACTACGAGTCGACCATCGAGAAAGAAGAGTTGGTGCTGATCGTCGACATTGGCGGGGGTACCTCCGACTTCTCACTGGTGCGCCTGTCACCAAATCGTCGCCACAACGACAACCGCCAGAGCGACATCCTCGCCACCGGCGGCGTGCACATCGGCGGGACCGACTTCGACAAACAGCTCTCGCTGAACGGCATGATGCCGCTGTTCGGCTACGGCAGCCGCATGAAGAGCGGCGCCTACATGCCCACCAGCCACCACATGAACCTGGCCACCTGGCATACCATCAACTCGGTGTACTCGCAAAAATCCCAGTTGGCATTAGGCAGCATGCGCTATGACATTGAAGACACGGGTGGCATCGACCGCCTGTTCAAGTTGATCGAACAGCGTGCCGGACACTGGTTGGCCATGGAAGTGGAAGAAACCAAGATCCAACTGACCCACGAAGACAGCCGTCATGTGGCACTGGACCGTATCGAAGCCGGCCTGAGCGTGGACTTGAGCCGGGCGTTGTTCGAGTCGTCCATCGACAGTTTGCTGGAGCGTGTGCGTGGCAGCGTGACGCAGTTGCTCAACGACGCTTCGGTGAGCGTGGCGCAAGTGGACACGGTGTTCTTTACCGGCGGTTCCAGCGGCATTCCGGCACTGCGCCACAGCATTTCGGCGATGTTGCCGAATGCGCGGCATGTGGAAGGCAATATCTTTGGCAGTATCGGCAGTGGTCTGGCGATTGAGGCCAGCAAGCGGTACGGCTACTAAAAGATCAACTGTAGGAGCGAGCTTGCTCGCGAAACACCTGAGAGCGCTGCGTTATCGTTGGCGTTCTTCGCGAGCAAGCTCGCTCCTACAGGTTACTGCGTCAAACCATCCCGCCCAGCTTCAGCTCACTCTTGAGATACGCGTAATAAATCGGCCCCGCCACCACTCCTGGCAAGCCAAACGCCGCTTCAAACACCAGCATCGCCAGCAACAACTCCCACGACTTGGCACTGATCTGCCCACCGACGATCCGCGCATTGAGGAAATACTCGATCTTGTGGATCACGATCAAGTAACCCAACGCCGCCACCGCCACCCAGATCGACAGCGACAGCGCGACGATGGTGATCAGCGTGTTGGACATCAGATTGCCGATGACCGGCAGCAGGCCGAGCAGGAACGTGAGGACGATCAGGGTTTTGGTCAGCGGCAGGTGAATCCCGCACAGCGGCAACACCACGGCGAGGAACACAGCGGTGAAGGCGGTGTTGAGCGCGGCGATCTTGATTTGCGCGAAGACGATGTTGCGAAAGGCCTGGACCAGCAGGTGCAGGCGATCGAACAACGCCGCGGCCAGGGGTTTGCGTTTGGTCAGGTCGGGCACGCGTTGCAGAGCGATGATGGCGCCGAGCACCATGCCGATCAACAGGGTGACGAACATGTGGGCGGCGTCCTTGCCCACAAGCTGCAGTTCGCTCAGGTGCTTGCTCAGCCAGTCGCCGATGGCCACGCGGAACTCGGCGGCACTGGCAGGCAAGTAAGCGTCGAGGAACGGCGGCAGTTGGCCACGCGCGCGGTCGACCACGCCCATGAATTTGTCGAGGGAAGCCCCGGGATTTTCCGCTTCGTGGAGCAGGAAGCTGATGGCGCCGGCGAAGATCAAAGTCAGCACGCTGACGATCAAAGTGCCGAGCAAGGCCACCGCCAGCCAGCGCGCACGCCGGCCCTCGATCAGCCGTTGCAGTTGGGGAGTGAGCATGTTGACCAGCTCGAACACCAACAGACCGGCCAGCAGGCTGGGCAGCAATTTGAGCGGCAGTACCAGCAGCAGACCGCCGAAAATGATGATGTAGCTGGCCAGCAATATCACGTGACGCTGAGAAAACGTTGGCATACAGCCTCAAAACGAACGGCGTTAAAGGATGTTGATGTAGGAGCGAGCTTGCTCGCGAAAAACGCAAGGACACCGCGTTTTAGTCTGAAGACACGCGTTATCGTTCAGGTTTTTCGCGAGCAAGCTCGCTCCTACAGCAGGGCTGTGTGCGAGTGTCGCAGCCTTCTATGGCCTGGGGCTATTATTTCTTCAGGCAGGTGCTCATAAAGGTTTTACGCGCGTCGCCGGTCAAGGCTTTGGTCTTGGCGTCCGCATTGCAATCCTTCATCTTCTGCTGCTGTGGCGTAAGCGTCTTGGCGTCATTGGCTGCTGGAGCAGACAGACAGGTCTTCATGAAGGCCTTGCGGTCATCACCTTTAAGCGTCTTCGTGGTGGCTTCGGCGTTACAGGTGGTCATTTTATTTTGCTGAGCGGTGGCAGCAAAGCCTTGGGAACACAGCAGCAGGCCCATCATCAACAGCGGAATTCGCAGCATCTTCATGGAGTTTTCTCCCTGTTACCGCACCGAAGGGCACGGACTACCCAGCAGTGTAGTCAAAGCCTGTTACAACTTCACCGGGTACGGATATGCGTCCGTCGATACTGCTCCGGTGTACAGCCCGCCTGCCGTTGAAACATGGCGATAAAAGCAGAGGCGGTGCTGTAACCCAGGTCAAACGCCACATGTTGCACGCTGCGCGGGCTGTCGAGGGCTTCGATGGCCGCCAGGTAGCGCAGGCGCTGACGCCATTCGCCGAAGCTCATGCCCAACTCCCGCACAAAGAGGCGCGCCAGGGTGCGTTCGCTCACGTGGACTTGTTCGGCCCAGTGCGCCAAGGGGCGGTTGTCGGCGGGGTCGGCCTGCATGCCTTCCAGCACGCCGAGCAAACCGGGGTGTCGGGCGTAGGGCAAAAAACATTCGTGTATCGGCGCCTGCTTGAGCTGGTCCACCAGCACCTGGGCCAGGCGGATGTCAGACTCGGTCTGCGGCATGTTCACGTCACGCTGGGCGAAATCACTGAGGATGGCCTTGAGGATATCGCTGATCGCCAGGGTGCACGGCTGCTGGGGCAACTGCTCACAGAGTTCCGGCGCCAACCCTACCGAGTGATAGACGATCGCCTCGGCATTGTAGGAACTGTGTTCGGTGTGCGGCGGCACCCACACCGCGTATTGCGGCGGCGACATGAAGCGGTTGCCGGCCACTTCCATGCGCATCACACCGCTGGCCGAGTAATCCAGCGAGCCCCAGAAATGCTGGTGCGGCGTGCACTCAGTGTCGGGCGCGAAATCCGAATAACGGAAGTACACCGGACTCGGCAGGCGAGGGAAATCCGCAAGACGTACGTTGTGCTTGGCCATATTGTCTGGATACAGAGGTGGTTTGTCTGGATCGCAGTATAGGCTTCGATCCAGACAATGGATAATCCTGCCTCATCAACACACTTGGTTACTTTCGATGCAATACGCTTATCCCTTGCTGGCCATTTTCATCTGGGCCGGCAACACCGTCGTCAACAAGCTGGCTGTGGGCGCACTGTTCCCGGCGGAAATCGGCTTTTACCGCTGGTTGCTGGCGGCGCTGCTGTTCACGCCGTTCATGATCAAGCCGGTGATCGCCAACTGGGCGCTGATCCGTCCGAACCTGGGCAAGGTGTTCATCCTCGGCGTGCTGGGCATGGCGGTGTACCAGAGCCTGGCGTACTACGCGGCTTCGCTGACCACGGCGACCAACATGGGCATCATCCTGTCGTTGATGCCGTTGATGGCACTGACGGCGGCGATCATCAGCCTTGGCCAACGCCTCACCTACGGCGCGATGACCGGTGCCGTGCTGTCATTCGCCGGTGTGGTGGTGGTGGTTTCCGCCGGCAGCCTCGACGCACTGCTGCAACACGGGGTCAACCTGGGGGACGGCATGATGCTGGTCGCGACCCTGGCCTACGCGGTCTACAGCACCCTGCTGAAAAAATGGCAGTTGCGCCTGCCACCGTTGGTGTTGCTGTATCTGCAGGTGCTGGTGGCGGTGGTGGTGCTGTTTCCGCTGTTCCTGTTCTCGGCGAAGGCTGGCTTGGGTTGGGCGAACATTCCGCTGGTGCTGTATGCGTGCCTGTTGGCCTCGATGGTCGCGCCGCTGGCGTGGATGCATTCGGTGAAGACCTTGGGCCCGAGCCGCACCACGCTGTTCTTCAACCTGCTGCCATTGATCACCGCGCTGATTGCCGCCGTGGTATTGAAAGAAGAGTTGGCGCTATATCACCTGGTGGGTGGCCTGCTGACCTTGGGCGGGGTCATTCTGTCGGAGCGCTGGACCACGCCGGTGCGTTAAACCCCGGCCTCCTTCAAGCGCCGGGCATGTTCGACAAACAGTCGGATCGGCTCGGCGCCCTTGCCCACCAGACCCAGGGACTGGTTGACGATATCGAAGTGGTCCAGGGCGTAGTCATCGCCGATCACCATCCCCAGGTGTGAGCTGTAGCGCCCGACCATGCCGTCACACTGGCCCTTTTCGCGCACAAAGCTGCGGGCGAACAGGCGGCAACTGCGGTGCGTGCCGTCGAACAGGTTGCGACCCCGGTCGGTGATGCCCGGCTGCAAGGTGCCGGACCATGAGTAATAACGTACGCCATTGACCTCTTCGGGCCCCTGCCCACCCCATGTCTGCGGCAGCCCCTGTGGATAATGCTGATTGAACAGCGCCACGCCCGCACTGGTCAGCGAGTGGTGGGAGGCCTGCAGATCCGCTTTGAAGCGTGGCCCGCGATAGCCGGTTTCCAGCACGCCCATCAGCCAGGCGACCCCGTGAAACAGCGCGCTCATGATCCGCCCCTTCACGCCATCCACCGGGTAATTGAGGTGAATGTGGTCCGCCAGCTCCGAGCCATGGTTGGGCCCGGCCACTGACGTCACCGACGCCACCCACTCCGGGCGCTTGGCCGCCGCATACCGCGCGGTGAGCGAGCCCTGGCTGTGCCCGATCAGGTTGACCTTGTCGGCCCCCGTTTCACGGCGAATGCGCTCGATCTGCACCAGCAATTGCTCGCCACGCACTTCGCTGGAATCCAGCGGCGCCACCTGCACGGGAAACACCTGCGCCCCGCCCGCCTGCAGTGCCGGGACGATGCCGTACCAATAGGGGAACCCTGCGAGGCGTACGAACCCGAGCATGCCGGGGACCAGCACCAGAGGGTAACGCGTGGCAAGGGATTGAGGCATGGAGCGGGCGTCCAAGGCGATAAGGTGATAGGTCCATCCTAGACCAATCAACGTGACCGCCCCGTGACATCCGGGTGTTTTCAGAAATGCCCAGCCAGGTCGTGCAACTGGCGTTCGGCTTCTGCATAGGCACGCTGGAACACACTCTTGTCCGACTCTTCACCCTCGGCAGCAATCACCCGGACGTCATCGATACCGATATAACCCAGTACCGTACGCAAGTGTGGGTCGGCATGGTTCATCCATTCAAACTCGCCACCCGGACCAAAGCCATTACCGCCCCGGCTGGTGATGATCAGCGCACGCTTACCCTGGAGCAAAGGCTGGTACTGCGCGATGCCCTGGCTGTCCTGGGTGATGTCAAAGGTCAGGCCCATACGCACGATCTGATCAATCCAGGCCTTAAGGCCGCTGGGCACACCGAAGTTGTATAGGGGCATGGAAATCACCAGGATTTCGTGGTCGATCAACTCGCCGACCAGCTCATCGCTCAGTTGCAGGTCAGCCTTCATCACCTTGGGCATGGATTGCGGCTCGGGGTAGAAATTCGCTGCCACGAAGGCTTCGCTGACGTGGGGAATGGACGCTCGGCCCACTTCGCGCCGCGTGATCTGCGCGTCCGGGTTGGCGGCTTGCCACACATCGAGGAATGATTCGGCCAGACGCCGCGAGTGGGAACGTTCGCCACGGGGGCTGGCATGAATAACAAGCATTTTTTTCATCTGTAGGACCTTCGCGGGTTAGACTCGGACGACCTGGACGACCGCCTTTCTTGCGGCAAATCTAGAGCCGCGTGGTACTTCCGACAAATGAGCAATAATTGATCTGGATGAATCTATTTCATCCATGGAGCTGGAATGTTTGCCTCGTTGCCACTCACCGCCCTGCGCACCTTTGAATCGGCGTCGCGCCTGCTCAGCTTCAAGGCCGCAGCCCAGGAACTGTCGGTCACGCCGACAGCGGTCTCCCACCAGATCCGCAGCCTGGAAACCTGGCTGGGGGTGCCATTGTTCGAACGCCTGCCACGCCAGGTGCGCCTGACGGAGTGTGGTGAGCGACTGTTCCACAGTTTGCACGGCGCCCTGCTGGACGTGGCGCAAAGCCTCGACACCCTGCGCCCACAACGCAGCGCCGGGCACCTCACCGTATCCACCACGCCAGCCTTCGCCGCCTTATGGCTGGTACCACGGCTGGGGCGTTTTTACGCCGCGCACCCCGGTATCAACCTGCGCCTGGATACCCAATGCGACGTAGTCGACCTGCAGCAGGATGCCAGCGTCGATCTGGTGATCCGCTACAGCCTTGACGACTACCCCAACCTCTATGGGCTGTGCCTGTTCGATGAATGCTTTGCGGTATACGGCTCCCCTGAGCAGGTGGCGCTGGCGCAAACGCAAGCCCCCACATTGATCAGCGTACGCTGGCACAACTCCAAGCTCTACGCGCTCGGTTGGCAAGCCTGGTGCGAAAAGGCCGGGGAACGCTGGTTGCAGGATGCGCCGGCATTGCGCGAATACGATGAAGAGCACTACGCCCTGCAAGCTGCCATCGCAGGTCAGGGCCTGGTCCTGGCCAGCAACATTTTGGTATCGGAAAGTCTCGCGTCAGGTTTACTGGTGCCTTACCGGCCGCAGATCAGCGTGGACGGCGCCGGTTACAGCGCCTTGTGCGTACCGGGCCGCGAGCGCCATCCGCCAGTGCGGGCATTTTTCCAGTGGATGCAGGAGGAAGTCAGGCTCTCCGGTCACGCCTTGTAAAATCCGATAAAACTTTTTGTGTTGTGCAGGACTCACAACTTGGAGCGATCACGCCGGCAGAGCGTGGCGCAAAACCGGATTAGTACCAGGAGATTGAGATGACCGAAGCAAACTTGACTGACGTTGCGACCCTGCGCAGCCGCGCCCGCCAGAACGTCGAAAACGGTGCTGTGACTGAAGGTTATGACGCCGACCGCGAAGAAATCATCCGCCTGCTCAACGCATCGCTGGCCACCGAGCTGGTCTGCGTGCTGCGCTACAAGCGCCACTACTTCATGGCCAGCGGCATCAAGGCGTCCGTCGCCGCCGACGAGTTCCTCGAACACGCCACCCAGGAAGCCGAACACGCGGACAAACTCGCCGAACGCATCGTGCAATTGGGCGGTGAGCCGGAGTTCAACCCGGACCTGCTGACCAAGAACTCCCACGCCCAATACGTGGCCGGCAAAGACCTCAAGGAAATGGTCTACGAAGACTTGGTTGCCGAGCGGATTGCCGTGGACAGCTACCGCGAAATCATCCAATACATTGGCGATAAAGACCCGACCACACGTCGCCTGTTTGAAGAAATCCTGGCTCAGGAAGAAGAGCACGCGGACGATATGGCGGATATCCTAGAAAGCCTGTAACACCGCAATACCCTGTAGGAGCCGGCTTGCCGGCGATGCTGGCCTCACGATCTCGACAGAGTTCAAGGCCCTCATCGCCGGCAAGCCGGCTCCTACATTTTTGTGGCCGATCAACCTTTTACGGTTTTCGGCGCCTTGCCTTCCTTCATCTGCTGCAATAACGGCGCACATTCATTCGGCTCACCACCACTCGGCGCAACCAATGCCAGCAACCCGGCCGCCGGCCCGGCAATTACACCCAGCGCCACCATGCCCGCCCCCCGTAGCGCCAGCGGAATGGCTTTCACACCCGCATTGGGCTTGATGAACGGCCCGTTGACGTACAGCGGTGAACGCAGGGAGAACAGGCGGAAGCCTTTCGATTCCGGGGTGATGGTGAGATCCAACTGCTCGGTGGCCATGTTCGCCGTGCCGTCGATGTAGATGATGGCGTTCTCGGTATCGAACACAAACAACCGCGTGGTCGCCAAGCCTGTCTTGATGCCAAAGTCCGCCGCCGCGCAGTTGATCTTCACTTCCTTGTCGCCAAATAGGCGGCCTACCACGTAGTTGCCCACGTTGAGCCCGGCGATTTCCATCAGGCTGCGGCTGATGGCACCGTCGTTGATCAGCATCTTCAGGTTACCGTTTGAGCTGCCCAGCAGGGCTGCTACGGAGTTGCCGCGTCCGGAAATGTCGGCATCGCCATTGAGTTCACCAAAGCTGGTTTTCATCGGTTCGAAGGTTGGGAACAGCTGCTTGAGCTTGAAGTTGCGCGCGGTGAGTTTGGCGCGGCCTTCCATTGGCGTGATGCGACCATTCAAACGAATCTGCGCATCCAGCTTGCCGCCAGCCACGCCGAAACGCAGGGGTTCGAGGCTCAGTACGCCGTCATTCAGAACCAGGTGGGTGTAGAGGTCGGTAAACGGCAGATCGGCACTGTGCACGATGCGCTTGCCGGTGAATTCCACGTCGGCATCCATGACGCGCCAACGCTCGGTGCGGAATTCTTCCACCGGCAACACTTTGGTCGCCGGCTGTTTGCTGTCGCCGCCACGGGCTTTTTGTTTGGCGTTGGAGTCGGCGCCAATCAGCGGTGCGAGGTCGGTCATCAGCAGTTGGTTGGAGACCAGCGCGCCGCTGAGCTTGGGCCGTGGCTGGCTGGCGACGTAGGCAAGGTTGCCGTGGATATCGCTGTTGCCGATCTTGCCGTTGAAGTTGTCATAGCGAAAGGACGCGCCATTGGCTTCGTGCAGCTTGGCGATCAGATGACCATCGGTGGAGTAAGCCGGCGAATCCGGCAGGGTCACGCCAGTCAGGGGATAGAGATTGCCCAGGCTGGAACCGGCGAGTTTCAGGCGCAGGTCGAGCGCGCCCAGGTTCAGCGGGTCGGTCAGGGTGCCGGCCAGGGCGATGCTGGTGTCGGCAATCTTGACCTGGGCTTGCAGCGGGAAGGGTTTGGCCGCGTCCTGCAAAGCCAGCAGGCCACCGATCTTGCCGCTGCCGTCGAGTTTCTGGCCATGGTACTGGCCTTTGACCTTGAGGCCGAACGCATAATCCTGGGGAGCGGAGCCTTTTTCCAGGGCCTTCTTGGCATCGGCGTCGCCGACGATTTCGCCGAACGGGATGGGTTTGCCCAGCGGGTCGATGATCACATCCAGCTGAGTCTTGAGGGTCTGGTCGTCAAGGGTCACATGGCCTTTGTCGAAACCAATGGCGCCGATATCCACCACCCAGTTGGAAGGTTCGGCGTTCGGGTCTTTGGGGTCGAACTTAAAGGTCCAGTTGGCGCGGCCATCGGCCAGGCGCTGCAACTGCGCGCTCGGCTCGGTGAGGTCGATACGCGGGATCACCACGCGCTGCACCAGCAACGCCAGGGGCGAGATGCGCAGCTCCACCTTCTTGAGGGTGACCATTTGCGGGTTTTTCGACCAGTCCGGGTTGCCCAGGGTCAGGTCTTCGGCAATCACATGCGGCCACGGCACCCAAGCGCGCCAGCCGCCTTCATCGGGCTCACGCGCCCACACCACCGCCAGGTTGCCGTTGATGGCAAATGGTCGATGCAATTCTTCGGAGACCTTGGCATTGAGGGGCGGCTTGATGCGGTTCCAGTCAAAGAACACCAGGACCAACACCACCACGGCGATTAACAAAGCGAAGCTGGCGCAGCTCCAAGCGACGATTTTACGAGTGCGCGTCATTGCACAGGACTCCTGAATACGACTGGCTGGGTGACAGCCTTTAAGGACAGCTTATAGAACTACGACTGGCAAACCGCCTGGGGGTTTAACCCGATCCCCGATTTGCCTGGAAAAACCTCAATTTCTGACCACTTCGACAGATTCTCCCTACGACCTCGCACCATTGTTACCCACGCACGTGTCGAAAATACCCACCCCGGTGCAAAACCGCGTGCTTGAGAGGCCCGATCTAGAGCCTCCGCCTAGAACAATCAATTCTGTTGATTATTACCATTGTGTTTATGAACTTTTATATCGACTTATCGAGAGTAGCATTAGCCCTGTACCCACTTTATCGCCCTCCCAAGGAGCAACCCATCATGAAACGCCAATTACTCGCTACCGCCCTGTTATCCATCCTGGCTTCCAGTGCCTTTGCCCTGCCAGCCGCCGAACAAGCCACTCCACAAGTCAAAGCTGACGCCGTTCCTTTCAGCCAGACCGTTGCTCGCAGCGGTTCGCAAGAAGAAGAGAATCGTGACTACGCTAAAGGCGCTGTGGCCGAAAATGGTTCGGAACAAGCCAACAAACGCGCTTACACCGATGGCCTGACCGAAAACGGCCGCAACCGCCTGGAACAGAAAGGCCTGGTTGAAGGTGGTGCTGATCGCCTGATGGAACGCAACGCTGTTGCCGAAGGTGGCCGTGATCGTCTGGAACAGAAAGGTCTGGTCGAAGGCGGTGCTGAACAAGCCAACAAACGCGCCTACACCGAAGGCGTTGCTGAGGGCGGTGCTGATCGTCTGCAAGAACTGCATCAAGCACAGAGCTAACCCCGTGGTGGCCGAGAAAAAAGCCCGATCTGTCGATCGGGCTTTTGCTTTCCTGTAGATCGCGTCACGCCCGTCTCCCGCCAAGTTCGACGTCAACAGACCTGTTTTGCTAGAGTGCGTCGCTGTACTTGCCAACAAAGCCCGCCCGCCAATGCTGCCCCGCGCCGAACAGAAGCAACAGACCCGCCTCGCCCTGATGGACGCAGCCCGCCATTTGATGGAGTGTGGCCGTGGGTTTGGCAGCCTGAGCCTGCGTGAAGTGGCGAAGACCGCCGGTATCGTGCCCACCGGTTTCTATCGGCATTTTGCCGACATGGACCAGTTGGGGCTCGTGTTGGTGAGTGAAGTCGGCCAGACCTTTCGCGCCACCATCCGCCTGGTGCGCCATAACGAATTCGTGATGGGCGGCATTATCGATGCCTCGGTGCGAATCTTTCTCGATGTGGTCTCGGCCAACCGTTCGCAATTCCTGTTCCTGGCCCGCGAGCAATACGGCGGCTGCCTGGCCGTGCGCCAAGCCATCGGTGCGCTACGTGAAGACATCACCCGCGACCTGGCGGCCGACCTGACGTTCATGCCAAAACTGCAGCACCTGGATGCAGAGGGCCTGCATGTGATGGCCGACCTGATCGTCAAAAGTGTGTTCGCCACCCTCCCCGACATCATCGACCCACCGGCCCAGGCCCTGCCTGACCACCTCACGCCCCAGGCGAAGATCACCCAGCAATTGCGCTTTATCTTTATCGGTTTGAAGCACTGGCAAGGGCTGGGCAGTACCGAATAATGCAATCACCCCGCCGAGTGAAAACGCTTGGCCGTGGTGTAGTTTTTGTTCCAGTAGCTGTTGCTCAACGAATCAATACGGATGTTCTTGCCCGTACGTGGCGAATGAATGAATTTGCCTTGGCCTATATAAAGCCCCACATGGCTGACTTGGCCACGCCCGTTTGCCTTGAAAAACACCGCATCGCCGGGCTTGAGTGCGTTGCGCTTGATGGTCGGAGCCGTGGAGCGGTGCATGGCGGCGGTGGTGCGCGGTATCTTGATATTGGCCTCGGTCTTGAACAGATAGACCAGCAGGCTGCTGCAATCGAACCCCTGATCCGCCGAGGTGCCGCCCCATTTGTACGGCGTGCCCAGCAATTCGTGGGCGCGGTCCACCACATCCTCGATAGACGCTGGCGCCAGCGAAGCGCTGAAAGACGGCGGGGGTTTCAGATTGGCAGAGGCCGATGAAAGGGCGAAAGACAGACTGACAATGACCAGACAACAAAATGACTTGAACATGATGAACGTCGCAGTGAATTAAACACGGCGCACAGACTAATCATCTCGCGGGTAAGGTGATGAACGCCGATTCCTCATACCCTGTAGGGAAAATCCGAAAACGCCCAGCACGCGTGCAACACGCAACATTGCGCACCACTTTGGAGCATATCCGGAATTCTGCTTCGCCCTGTTTAGTGGCATTACCACCATTGCCTACAGGCAATTCCTACTCCCTATCGAGATTGGCAAGCCCCTTGCTCTAGCTGTTTCATCGCTCATAGCTGGAAGCTTCCTGATGCTGGTGATCCACCGTCGAATCGCCCCCCAAGCCCTCTGGGCCGCCGAGTTGCTGCTGAACTTCGAAGCCCGCAGCAAAAGCCGCCTGCGCTGTTTCAGTGCCGACGGTGAAGACGTCGGCCTTTTCCTGGAGCGCGGCCAGCCGCCGCTGCACGATGGCGAATTCCTACAGGCTGAAGACGGACGAGTCGTACGCGTGTGCGCCCGGCCTGAACAACTGCTGCATGTCACCTGCAGCAGCGCATTTGAACTGACGCGCGCGGCGTATCACCTGGGTAACCGGCATGTGGCGTTGCAGGTGGGCGATGGCTGGCTGCGCCTGCTCGATGACTATGTACTCAAGGGCATGCTCGAACAGCTGGGCGCGCAGACGCAGACCCTCGAAGCGCCGTTCCAGCCGGAACATGGCGCCTACGGCGGCGGGCATCATCATTCGCGCCATGGCGATGAAGATTTCAACTACCCGCCCAAGCTGCACCAGTTCGGCGTGCACCAGTTCGGCGTGCGCCTGTGAACCCAGCCTGGGCGCTGCTGCGTCTGGCCAGTCCGCAATTGCCGATTGGTGGCTACAGCTATTCCCAGGGTTTGGAAATGGCGGTGGAGAACGGTCGCGTCAACGACGCTGCCAGTGCGCGACGCTGGATCAGCGATCAGTTGCTGCTCAACCTGGCGCGCTTCGAAGCGCCGGTGTTGCTCGCCCATTGCCAAGCAGCCTGTGAGGCCGATTGGCCACGCCTGGCCCAGCTGTGCGAAGAACATCGCGCCAGCCGTGAGACCCGCGAGCTGTACCAGGAGAGCCGGCAGATGGGCTACTCCCTGCAACAACTGCTCAACGGCCTGCCGGAACTGGATGAAGCTGCCCGCACCTTCCTTCAAGAGTGCGCAGAACCGCATTTGGCTGTGGGCTGGGCCCTGGCCGCACGCGCCTGGAGTATCAGCCCCGCCGACGCCCTCGCCGCCTGGCTCTGGAGCTGGCTGGAAAACCAACTGGCCGTGCTGATGAAAACCCTGCCCCTGGGCCAGCAAGCCGCCCAACGCCTGACCAGTGAATTGCTGCCGTTGCTGCAACAAGCCCAGCAGGACGCCAGCCGCATCGAACCCCACCATTTCGGCAGCGCCGCGTTTGGCCTGTCCCTGGCCTGCATGGCCCACGAGCGCCAATACAGCCGCCTGTTCCGTTCCTAGGAGAAAAGCACATATGAACACACAACCTTTGCGTGTCGGCATCGGCGGCCCGGTGGGCTCCGGCAAGACGGCCCTGACCCTGGCCCTGTGCCTCGCGCTGCGTGATCGCTACAACCTCGCGGTGGTCACCAACGACATCTACACCCGCGAAGACGCCGACTTCCTGGTGCGCAACCAGGCCCTCGCGCCGGAACGCATCATCGGCGTGGAAACCGGCGGCTGCCCGCACACCGCGATCCGCGAAGACGCCTCGATCAACCTGGAAGCTGTCGACCAGCTCAACCGCCGCTTCCCCGGCCTGGACCTGATTCTGGTGGAATCCGGCGGCGACAACCTCTCGGCCACCTTCAGCCCGGAGTTGTCGGACCTGACCATCTACGTGATCGACGTGTCCGCTGGCGACAAGCTGCCGCGCAAGGGCGGACCTGGGATCTGCAAGTCCGACCTGCTGGTGATCAACAAGATCGACCTGGCGCCCTTGGTCGGCGCGTCGCTGGAGCTGATGAACAGCGACACCACCCGCATGCGCAACGGCAAACCCTTTGTGTTCAGCAACCAGAAAACCGGTGTCGGCCTGGATGACATCGTCGCCTTCATCGAACGCCAAGGCCTGCTGACCGCCGCCTGATCAACCCATAAGGAACCTGTCCATGAGCCTCAAGAAACTCTTCACCGCCGCCGCTCTGCTGCTGGCCCCTGCCCTGGCCTTCGCTCACCCGGGCCACGGCGACAACGGCCTGGTGGCCGGTATCAGCCATCCCCTGGGCGGCATCGACCACCTGCTGGCGATGGTCGCCGTCGGTTTGTGGGCCGCCCAGCAAAAAGGCGCGGCGCGCTGGGCACTGCCGTGCACATTCGTCGGCACCATGCTGATTGGCGGCGTATTGGGTTTTGAAGGCCTGGCGTTGCCGGCGCTGGAAAGCGGGATTGCCGCGTCGGTGCTGGCCCTGGGCCTGGCGGTGGCGCTGGCGGTGCGCCCGCCGCTGTTCATGGCGGTGGGGGCTACGGCCTTGTTCGCGCTGTTTCACGGCGTGGCGCATGGCCTGGAGCTGCCGGACATGTCCAGCCCGTGGGCGTATGCCGCTGGCTTTGTCGGTGCGACTGCCGTGCTGCACGCGGCCGGTTATGCGGTGGTGCGCTTCCTGCCGGCTGCGGCGGCGCCGTTGGTGCGGATTGCGGGGGCGGCGTCGGCGGCGACGGGGGTCTGGTTGCTCGCAGGCTGATTTTCGGCGCCGATAAGGGCCTCTTCGCGAGCAAGCCCGCTCCCACAATTTAACCGCATTCCAAGGAAGTACTCGGTCAAATTGTGGGAGCGGGCTTGCTCGCGAAGGCGGCAGTACAAACAACACAGAACCCAAGCCTGATACCATGCGCGCCTACACCCCTGCCGTGACGACGCCAGCCAATGCCCAGCGCTTCCCAACCCTCCTTGAACACCGTGCTTACGCACTTCCACAGCCTGATCGTGCCGCTCTGGCAAGGCCCGGGCTGGAATGCCGACCTGGCATTGCCCTATGAGGCGCTGGACGCCGACCATCACCCACTGCCCCCGCAACGCTACCGCGCCATGGCCTGCGCCCGGCAGTTGTACCTATTTGCCAGCCTGATCGGCGAGCCCGGCGCGGCCTTTGCTGAAGAACGCGCAGCGGCACTGTTCCGCTCCCTGCAACGGCACTTCCACGACGCCGAGCACGGCGGCTGGTTCTACAGCATCGACCCGTCCGGTCAGCCGCTGGACAAGCGCAAAGACCTCTACACCCACGCCTTCATCATCTTTGCCTGCGCCCATTACTGGGCCAAAGTGCGTGAGCCATTGGTGGAGTCGGTGCTCAATGCCGCCCTGGAAGTGGTCGCCGAGCGATTTTCCACAGACGACGGTCTGTACGAAGCCGTGTTGGAGCGCAACTGGTCGTCACTGAAGTCGGGCCCACTGCAAAACCCACTGATGCACTTGGCCGAAGGCTTCCTCGCCACCCTCGCCGTGCGTGAGGATGCCAACGTACAAGCTGCCCTGCTGGCGTTGGCGACGGCCATGCAGCAGCGCTTCATCGACCGCCAGCACGGCGTGATGATGGAAAAACCGCTGGGCGCTGTGGATAACTGGTTCGAACCGGGGCACCAGTTCGAATGGTTCTTCTTGCTGGAGTCGTCGGATGTGCTGCGCGGTACGCCGCTGCATGCGTCCCTGACCCGGGCTTTCGCCTACGCAGAACTCAAGGGAGTGGATAACGTCAGCGGTTCGGTCAGCGGCATGCTGGCGCTGGACGGCACCGTGCGTGACGGCACCCAACGTATCTGGGCCCAGGCCGAGTACCTGCGGGCACTGACCTTGCGACCGGACAGCAAAGCGGTGCTGCAACGCCAATTGCTGGCGCTGCAACAGCACTTTCTGCATGCAAAAGGCTGGAATGAATGCCTGGATGCCAAGGGCGCCGTAAGCCGACGGGACATGCCGTCGACCACGCCGTATCACTTGGCCACCTGTTACCAGGGCCTTATGCAATCCACTTGCGATCTCCGGTAAAGCTGATCGTCAGCCAGCGCGCCGCATCCGGCGTGCCGAGCCCTGTGGATATCTCTTCGCGCAGCGCGTCCAGCGTCGCGACGTTATCCACCGGGTAATCCGCCGGCAATACCACATGAATCTCGATAAACCGCGCCCGCCCGTGCTTTTGCACGTACGACACGTAGTCGTCGAAACCATGTTTGGCCTGCGCCGCTTCCATCACTTCGCGCACTGTGTCGTCCAACTGGTCCGGCGCAATTCCCAACACCTCGCGCAAGGCCGGGCGCAGGATCTTGAACGCCGGCGCCAGCATGCTCAGGGCCAGCAGGATCAGGATCAATGGGTCGACATACACCGCCCACTCGCCGTAGCCCTGGGACTTGAGCAACAGTGCCGCCAGGAAGCTGATCAGCAAGCCCACCGACAACATCGCGTCCACCAGCCAACTGATGTTGTCGAACTGGATCAGCGATGATTTCAGGCGGCGATTGCGATAACGCACGTAAAAGAAGTAGGCGAACTCGACGACGGTAAACACCGTCGCGTAGATGATCACCAGCCCCAACTCGATCTCGCGGCCGCCATTGATAATGCCGAACACGCCGTTGAGGAACGCATAGATGGCGATCAGCAGCAGGAAACTGCCTTCGATCAGCAGCACCATCGGCTCCAGGTGCCAATAGCCGAACTGGAAACGCTCGTTGCTTTTCTTGGCGATCAGCTTGGCCGTGATCAGCATCAACACCTTGATGGCGGTGGCGATCAGCGAGAAAAAGCCGTCGAACAGAATGGATTGGGCGCCAGAAATCACACCCGTGACAATCCCGGCGATCGCGACGGCGAACATCAGGATGGTCGATTGTTTGAGCAGTGCCTGCTCACCTCGGTTACTCACATTTCCTCCCGTCAAAACCTTAAATCCGCACGGTGCGGAGGGGTTTTACCGGGTGGAGTGTACCTTATGTCGTGTTTTGGCCGATTTGCCGCCTCGCCGGCAAGCCGGCTCCTACAGGTCGACAGCGTTCTTCTGTAGGAGCCGGCTTGCCGGCGATAGTAGCAACTCGGTCTATAGCCTTACTTCGCCCCACGCTCGATAGCAAACCCAGCCCAGGTCTGGCTCACCGGCATCAGCTCCAACCGATTGATGTTCACATGCGCCGGCGTGTTCATGACCCAGAAGATCGTGTCCGCAATGTCCTGCGGCTGGATCGGCTCGGCACCCGCATAAGTCGCGTCATACCGCGCCTGGTCACCGCCGAAGCGCACCAGCGAGAACTCGCTCTCGCACAGGCCCGGTTCGATGTTGGTCACGCGCACGCCCGTGCCTTGCAAGTCGCAACGCAGGTTCAGCGAGAACTGCTTCACGAACGCCTTGGAACCGCCATACACGTGGCTGCCCGGATACGGATAATTACCCGCGATGGACCCCAGGTTGATGATGCCCGCACCACGACCGTGAGCGATCAGGCGTGGCAGCAGCAGGTTGGTGGTGGTCAGCAGGCCCTTGATGTTGGTGTCGACCATGGTTTCCCAATCGTCGAGGCTGCACTTGGGCGCAGGGTCGGTGCCCACGGCCAGGCCGGCGTTGTTGATCAGCCCACGCAGTTTGGCAAACGACGGCGGCAGGTTGGCGATGGCATCTTCCATGCCTTTGCGGTCCCGCACATCCACGACCAGGCCATGCACTTCAGTCTGCTTGGAAAGCTCTTCGACCAGCGCATTCAGGCGGTCGGCACGACGGCCGGTGAGCACCAGTTTCCAGCCGGCTTCGGCAAAACGACGGGCGCAGGCTTCGCCGAAACCTGAGGTTGCGCCAGTAATAAACAGCGTGTCGGACATGGTGTTCTCCTTGCGGGCATCGGGGAAAAAATCAGCCAGCAGAATGCCCGTACGCCGCGATGGCGGCAACCGCTAAGCACACAACTTGATACATGACTGGTCACTTTTTAATCAGATCTCTCAAAGCCATACGGAACGTGGCCTGCAGCTATGTGCGCGCAGGTTATCCACAGCTGCGCCCACAGTCTTTGGGGGCAACTACACAATGCTTCAGGCCGCTATAAACAAGGGCTGCAGGCAGTTTTAGAAAGTTTTTTGCTTGACCTTGGCCAGGCCGTATGAAGGCCCTTCGGTAAGCGGAAAATCAGAACGATGGCTCCAGGCCAGTCATTCCGGCCTCTGCGGCGGTCTTTCCAGAGTTTAGTCACAGACTTATCCACAGGCTGGCGGGACATATTCCGGTCATATACCTGTGTCTTTAAACAGGTTGACAAAGGCTTGGACCGGCGACCAAAAACCGCCTGATCAAAAAACAACCGCCGCGCTGCAAGCCCCGAATTCATTGGCTTCCAGCCAGCTACTCCCACGTTACCCACAGCCGGTTCCACAGCGGATGGGGACAAGTCAAAACTGTGACAAAACAGGGATTTGCGGCGGCTATATGTCGCGCTTTGGAGGGAGGCTGGATTTGTTTTCCACAATTTGGCGCCCCCCCAAAGGACACCCTAAAACAACTGTAGGAGCGAGCTCGCTCGCGAAGAACTCAAAGGCACCGCGCTCATTCAGCATGCACGCGTTATCGTTGGCGTTCTTCGCGAGCAAGCTCGCTCCTACAGAGTCAGCGTGCTATCAGTGACCGCCGAGGTAGGCGTTGCGCACTTCCTCATTCACCAGCAATTCCTTGCCGGTGCCGGTCAGGCGAATCTCGCCGTTGACCATCACATACGCGCGGTCCGACAGGCGCAGCGCGTGGTTGGCATTCTGTTCCACCAGGAAGATGGTCATCCCAGTTGAGGCCAGCTCACGCAGGGTCGAGAAGATCTGCTTCACCACAATCGGTGCCAGGCCCAGGCTCGGCTCGTCCAGCAGCAACAGCTTGGGTCGGCTCATCAACGCGCGGGCGATGGCGAGCATTTGCTGCTCGCCACCGGACATGGTCATGGCGCGCTGCGTACGCCGCTCCTTGAGCCGTGGAAACAGCTCGAACATGCGCTGCATGTCTTCCTGGGCAAACTTGTCGCCAATGGGGATGGTGCCCATCAACAGGTTTTCCTCGACGGTCATATCGGGGAACACTCGCCGCCCTTCCGGCGATTGCGCAATGCCGTTGGACGCGATGTAGTGCGACGACTTGTGGGTAATGTCGACACCGTTGTAGAGGATCTGCCCCGACTCGGCACGTGGCTGGCCGAAGATCGACATCAGCAGCGTGGATTTGCCCGCGCCGTTGGAGCCAATCAGGCTGACAGTTTCGCCTTCATTGATGTGCAGCGAGACTTTTTTCAGGGCCTGGATCGGGCCGTAATACACGTCCAGGTCCTTCATTTCGAGGATAGGTGCACTCATACCAACTCCTCTTCGTCGGCGCCCAGGTAGGCGGCAATCACTTTCGGGTCGTTGCGGATCGCGTCCGGCCCACCCTCGGCGATCACGTTGCCGTGGTCCAGCACCACGATGTGGTCGGAAATACTCATTACCATGCCCATGTCGTGTTCGATCAGCACCACGGTGAGGTCGTGTTCGTCGCGCAGCAGGCGAATCATCGCGCTGAGGGCTTCGGTTTCCTGGGGGTTGAGGCCCGCAGCCGGTTCGTCCAGACAGATGATCTGCGGACGCGTGCACATGGCGCGGGCGATCTCCAGGCGGCGCTGCTGGCCGTAGGAGAGTTCACCGGCCAGGCGGTTGGCGCAGTCGACCAGGTCCACCACTTCGAGCCAATAGAACGCGTGGTCCAACGCGTCGCTTTCGGCCTTGCGGTAGCCCTTGGTATTGAGGATGCCCGCGAGCATGTTGCGGTTGACCCACATGTGCTGGGCCACCAGCAGGTTTTCCACCACCGACATTTCCTTGAACAGGCGAATGTTCTGGAACGTCCGCGCCAAGCCGGCGCGGTTCACCAGGTGGGTGCCGCCGAACATCTTGTAGTACACCCGGCTGAGGAAGCTTTTGGGCGACACAAAGTCGGTGGGCTGGAAGCGCTCGCCGAGCAACTGGATCACGTCGGTCTGCTTGCCGCGAAGGTTGAGTTGGATCTTGCCGCCGCTGGCTTTGTAGAAGCCGGTGAGGCAGTTGAACACCGTGGTCTTGCCGGCGCCGTTGGGGCCGATCAGGGCGAAGATCGAGTTGCGCTCCACCTTGAGGCTCACATCGCTCAAGGCCTTGATGCCACCGAAGTGCATCATCAAATGTTCCACGGAAAGGACGACTTCCTTGCTCATGGCGCCACTCCTTTACGTGGGGTCACACCGGTACGGCTGATGCGGATCAAGCCGCGTGGTCGCCAGATCATCATCACCACCATCAACACGCCGAACAGAAGCACGCGGTATTCGGAGAAGCTACGCAGCAGTTCAGGCGCGACGGTCAGAACAAACGCCGCAATCACCACGCCCACCGTTGAGCCCATGCCGCCCAAGACCACGATGGCCAGGATCAGCGCCGACTCGAAGAAGGTAAACGACGACGGGTTGACGAAGCCCTGGTAGCTGGCAAAGAACACCCCGGCCAAGCCCGCCGTCGATGCACCAATGGTGAACGCCGAAAGTTTGACCAACACGTGGTTCAGGCCCATGGAGCGGCAGGCGATTTCATCTTCGCGCAAGGCTTCCCAGGCGCGGCCGACCGGCATGCGGGTCAGGCGATGCTTGATGTACAGCACGGCCAGCACCACCAGGAACAGCACGATGTAGATGAACAGGAATTTGATGTTGGGGTTGTAGTCGATGCCGAAGAATTCATGGAAGGGAATCCCGCCATCCTTCGCGCGCTTGCCGAACTCCAGGCCGAGGAAGGTCGGCGATGGCACCGGCATGCCGTTGGGTCCGCCGGTAAACGACAGCCAGTTGTTGAGCACCAGACGGATGATTTCACCAAAGCCCAGGGTCACAATGGCCAAATAGTCACCGTGCATTCGTAGCACCGGGAACCCGAGTATGCACCCCGCCAACGCTGCGGCGATGGCCGCCAGTGGCAACACCGTCCAGAAGCCCAGGCCGAGGTATTGATAACCCAATGCCAGGCCGTAGGCGCCGATGGCGTAGAACGCCACGTAACCCAGGTCGAGCAGGCCTGCCAGGCCCACCACGATGTTGAGGCCCAGGCCGAGCAACACATAGATCAGCCCGAGGATCACCACGGTGAGCAGGTACTTGTTGGCGAAGATCGGGAACACGATGGCGATCACGATCAGTGCCGGGATGATCCAGCGCAGCCGCGACTTGTAGTCCGGCGCCAGCACGTGCACGCCGGAGCCGGTGCTCTCGAAGCCCTGCAGGATCTTCAGGCCCTTGGGTGTTTGCAGGAACAGGCTCATGGCAAAGCGGCCGACCATCACGATGGCCACCAACAGGGCCACGCGGGCCGGTTCCAGGTTGAAGCTATAGCCGTCGAGGACCACGCCGACGATCGGACCGAACACGACCAGTGAAATCAGCCCGGCGAGGACTGTATCGACCACACTTTTCTTGATATCGATGGGTTTGGCAGCAGACATGTTTACACCTTCGCCACAAGTGGGCGACCAAGCAGGCCCTGGGGACGGAAAATCAGAATCACCACCAGCAGGGAGAAACTGAACACGTCTTTGTAGTCAGAGTTGATCAACCCCGAGAACAACGACTCGGAGATACCGAGGATGATCCCGCCCAACATCGCCCCAGGCAGGGAGCCGATGCCGCCGAGTACCGCTGCGGTAAACGCCTTGATGCCGATGATGAAGCCGGCATAGAAGTCGAAGGTGCCGTAGTTGAGGGTGATCAACACGCCAGCCAATGCCGCCATGGCGGCGCCGATGACGAACACATAGGAGATCACCCGGTCGGTGTTGATGCCGAGGATCGACGCCATCTTGCGGTCTTGCTGGGTGGCGCGGCACATGCGGCCGAGCTTGGTGTATTTGATGATGTAAGTGAGCAACGCCATGCCGGCAAACGCCGCCACGAGGATGAACACCTTGGTGTACGTCAACTGAACGAAACCTGTGCCGATATCGACACGCCAGGCCCCGGCCAGCAGGGTGGGAATGCCTTGTTGCTTGGCGCCCTGGGCGATCTGCGCGTAGTTCTGCAGGATCAGCGAGATACCGATGGCGCTGATCAGCGGTGCCAGTCGGGTGGAGTTGCGCAGTGGCTTGTAGGCGACACGTTCGATTACCCAGCCGTATACGCCAGTGACGACGACGGTGAAGATCAAGGTGCCGAGAATGAGCAGCGGGAAGGATTCGATGCCGAAGTAAGCCAGCAGTGCCAGACTGATCGCCGCGAGGTAAGCGGAAATCATATAAACCTCGCCGTGGGCGAAGTTGATCATGCCAATGATGCCATAGACCATTGTGTAGCCGATGGCGATCAGGCCATAGACCGACCCGAGGGTCAGGCCGTTGACCAGTTGCTGCAGGAAAATACCATCCATAACGCAATCTCACGCGGTGAGCACCTGCACACCGGTGGGTGTGCGGCGCTTCTGGAGGAAAACAGAGGCTCGGCGATACCCCTTGTAGGAGCGAGCTTGCTCGCGAAAAACC
>NZ_CP022960.1:1840327-1999075 GCF_002269425.1 Pseudomonas sp. NS1(2017) | reverse complement strand
ATCGTTGACGTTCTTCGCGAGCAAGCTCGCTCCTACAGGGTGACGCAGTCAGTTCGGATTACTTCTGTTTTTCCAACTGGTGATATTTGCCGTCTTTATCCCACTGGTAAACCACGTAGTCGGAGATCTTCAGGTCACCCTTCGAATCCCAGGCTTTTTCGCCCATGACGGTTTTTACCGGATGAGCCTTGAGCCACTTGGCGGCGTCTTCGCCTTTGTTGGACTTGGCACCGTTGAAGCCGGCGGCCAGGGCCTGGACCGACGCGTAGGCGTACAGGGTATAGCCTTCCGGCTCGGTGCCGTTTTTGCGGAACTCTTCCACCACGGCCTTGCTGTCCGGCAGCAGGCGCGGGTCGGCGCCGAAGGTCATGTACACGCCATCCACGTACTGCGCACCGCCAGCGGTGGCAACCAGTTCGTCGGTTACTACGCCGTCATCGGACATGAACTTCACGTCTTTCAAACCGGCTTCACGGATCTGGCGAACCAGTGGACCGGCTTCCGGGTGCAGGCCGCCGAAGTAAACGACGTCAGCACCGGTTGAGCGGATCTTGGTGACCAAGGCGCTGAAGTCTTTCTCGCCACGGGTCAGGCCTTCTTCCAGCACCGGCTTGACGCCGCGCTTGGTCAACTGGGCAGCGGTGGCATCAGCCAGGCCTTTGCCGTAGGTGTCCTTGTCGTTGATGACGGCGACTTTCTTGCCCTTGAGCACGTCGACGATGTAGTCGCCGGCAACGATGCCTTGCTGGTCGTCACGCCCGCACATGCGGAACATGGCGCCCAGGCCGCGTTCGGTCACTTGTGGGTTGGTGGAGCCTGGGGTGATGGCGATGATGCCGGCTTCGTCATACACCTCGGAGGCCGGGATGGTGTTGGAGGAGCAGAAGTGCCCGACCACGCCGATCACTTTGTCCTGGTCAGCCAGGCGGTTGGCCACGGCCACGGCTTGTTTGGGTTCGCACGCATCGTCACCGGCCACCAGCACGATTTTTTCGCCATTGATGCCGCCGGCCTTGTTGATCACATCGGCTGCCGCCTGGGCACCCTTCATGTACTGCTCACCGAAAGCGGCGTTGGCGCCCGTCATGGGCCCCGCGACGCCGATCTTCACATCAGCTTGAACAAACGTAGAAACACCCAGCGCCGCTGCAACGGCGAGGGCCAGAAAACCTTTCTTGTAAAACGTCTGGGACATGAGTGGTGCTCCGATATTTTTGATTTTTGGCACGACAACTTGCATTCAAACCTTTCACTGAAAGCCCAGAGCAAGGCGCGTGCCATTACGTTTTTATTCTTCAAAAAGACACGGTGTCATTGTTATTGCAGGTGTTTCGGCTCCATTGGCCAGCACGTGCAACCCTCTAGCGTCTAAAGGTGCAACCAATGGATCCAAAAAGTACAACCGCGACAGGTCGCACCTGCAACCAAGCCTATAAACGACAGTTCCTGGCGCTGTAACAAACGGCGTAACGGAACTGCACATTTACAGTGCGTGATTGCTACGACTTGCACCAATACAGATTAGTAGCCTGCTAAGAAAATGCAGGCTTCTGAGCGGTATTTCGCTGATCAGATCACGATCCTCAGGCATTGACCGGCGTGATACAGCGAGAATCCGGCTTCATACAGGCAACTGCGCAAGCCCACCCCGGCCAGCGGCTGCATCGGCGCGAAGGGAATCGGCAGCGCCTGGGGATTCTGGTGACACAGGTAGTCGGCAAATGCCTTGCCGACCACGCTGCCGGTGGTCACGCCACGGCCGTTATAGCCCGTGACTGCCACAAGGCCTGGCGCCGGTTCGAACAGGCGCATCAA
This sequence comes from Pseudomonas sp. NS1(2017), assembly GCF_002269425.1. Taxonomy (NCBI): domain Bacteria; kingdom Pseudomonadati; phylum Pseudomonadota; class Gammaproteobacteria; order Pseudomonadales; family Pseudomonadaceae; genus Pseudomonas; species Pseudomonas sp. NS1(2017). The sequence goes on along the minus strand of NZ_CP022960.1, from coordinate 1,997,260 downwards.
GTGGTCCGGGGTGAAGGCGATACAGCCGGTCCAGGTGAACTCCCATTGCACCGATTTGAGGTACGGGAAGTAGTGCTGCTGCACCCGATCGGCCCACGCCTTGAGGAACCACGCCGGTTTCTGGTTGCCATTGCCCAGGCTGCCGAGCAACAGGCGGCCATCGGCATCGCGGCGAATGCTGCTCAGCACCTGGCGCGTATCCCATGAGCCCTGGCCGCCGGGCAGGATCTGTTGGGCGGCGGCGTCCGTGAGCGGGGCCGACGCGACCTGGTAGTAATAGCCGGGGAAGAAATTACGCCGCAACTCGGTCCACTCGCCCTCGGTGTAGGCGTTGGAGGCGATCACCACTTGTGCAGCCTGCACTGAACCCTGAGCGGTCTGCACCGACCAGTGCGAACCCTGGCGCTCAAGCTGAGTGACCGGCGAATGATCGAACAACTGCCCGCCAAGGCCCGCCGCCGCATTGGCCAGACCGCTGGTGTAGGCCATCGGGTTCAAGGTGCCGGCACGCCGGTCCAGCAAGGCAGCCGCGATCTTTTTGGTGCCGGTGGCCTGTTCGCAAGCCTGGCCGGTGAGCAGCTCCACCGGCGCACCCCGGCGTTTCCATTGTTCTTCGCGACTGCGCAAATCCGCCTCGCCACGGGCGTTGTGCGCCATGTGCAAGGTGCCTTCACGGCGCAATTGGCAATCGACGTTGTATTTGTCGATCAGGCTGAACACCAGGGACGGCGCCGCACCCAACATGCGGTTGAGCTGGCTGCCCACCGCTTCGCCGAAACCGGCTTCGATCTCGTCCGGCGGGATCCACATGCCGGCGTTGACCAGCCCCACGTTACGCCCGGAACCACCATGGCCGGTGCGGTGAGCCTCCAGCACGGCGACGCTTTTACCTTGTTCCAGCAAATGAATGGCCGCCGACAGGCCAGTGATCCCGGCGCCGATCACGCACACATCGACCTTGACCTCGCCCTTGAGCGCGGCACGGTCCGGCCGGCTGGGGGTGAGGTGTTCCCATAAACATGTTTCGCGTAGTGCCATTGCCAGACTCCGGGATGAAACCTAACAAACAACTGTTATTTTGAATTGCAAACCCAATCAAATGTGGGAGCGGGCTTGCTCGCGAATGCAGGGTGTCAGTCAACAGATGTACAACTGATCTACCACTTTCGCGAGCAAGCCCGCTCCCACATTTTTAACCGCGTTTCGTCAGTGAGTCAGTCGAAAGTAATGCCCTGTGCCAGCGGCAACTCCAGCGAGTAGTTCACCGTATTGGTCTGGCGACGCATATACCCGCGCCACGCATCCGAACCCGACTCACGCCCGCCGCCGGTCTCTTTCTCGCCACCAAACGCGCCGCCGATTTCCGCGCCGCTCGGGCCGATGTTGACGTTGGCAATGCCGCAGTCGCTGCCCACCGCCGACATGAACTGCTCGGCTTCACGCACGTCGGTGGTGAAAATGCACGACGACAGGCCTTGAGGCACGGCGTTGTTCAGGCGCAGGGCTTCGTTGAAGTCGGTGTAGCCGATCACATAGAGGATCGGCGCGAAGGTCTCGGTGCACACCACGTCGCTTTGCTCGGGCATTTCCACAATCGCCGGCGAGACGTAGTAGGCATTCGGAAACGTGTCTTCCAGTTGGCGCTTGCCGCCGAACACCTTGCCGCCTTCGCTCAAGGCTTGCTCCAGGGCGTCCTGCATGTTGTCGAAGCCGTGCTTGTCGATCAGCGGGCCGATCAGGTTGCCTTCCAGCGGGTGGCCGATGCGCACTTTGGAATAGGCGGCCTTGAGGCGGGTGACGATTTCTTCTTTCACCGACTCGTGGGCGATCAGCCGGCGCAGGGTGGTGCAGCGCTGACCAGCGGTACCGACGGCGCTGAACAGGATGGCGCGCACGGCCATGTCCAGGTCGGCGCTCGGGCCGAGGATCATCGCATTGTTGCCGCCCAGCTCCAGGATGCTGCGGGCAAAACGGGCGGCGACTTTCGGCGCCACTTCGCGGCCCATACGGGTGCTGCCGGTGGCGCTGATCAGGGCGACACGCGGGTCGTCCACCAGTGCAGCACCCGCATCGCGGCCGCCGATGATCACCTGGCTCAGGTACTCAGGGGCGCCGTCGAATTTCTTCAGCACGCGCTCGAACAATGCCTGGCAGGCCAGCGCAGTGAGCGGAGTCTTTTCCGAGGGTTTCCAGATCACGGCATTGCCGCACACCAGCGCCAGGGTGGTGTTCCACGCCCACACGGCGACCGGGAAGTTGAACGCGCTGATCACGCCAACCACGCCCAGCGGATGCCAGGTTTCACGCATATGGTGGCCTGGGCGCTCGGAGGCGATGGTCAAGCCGTACAACTGGCGCGACAGGCCCACGGCGAAGTCGCAGATGTCGATCATTTCCTGCACTTCACCCAGGCCTTCCTGAGTGATCTTGCCGGCTTCCCAGGACACCAGCTCGCCCAGGTCGGCCTTGTATTCGCGCAACACGTCGCCGAACTGACGCACCAACTCACCACGGCGCGGTGCCGGCACTTTGCGCCAGGCTTCGAATGCATGCTCGGCGCGACTGACCTGTTGCTCCACCTCGGCGGCACCTTCCCAGTGCACACTGCCGATACGGCTGCCGTCGATCGGCGAATGCACGGGCTGCTTGCCCGACTGGTACAGCGCCGGGTTTACCCCGAGACGATCAAGCAATGCGGCAACCATGGGTCACTCCTTCAATCTACAAACAGAAAAATTGCGCCGCTACCGACACGGCGATCCAGGCCTTATTTGTAGCTGGCCCAAGACTTGCCAACAAACGACGATTAGGCGAGATATCATTCCGTTTATTCATGCAAAGCATAAAAAGAGGCACGCCGTGCTGAACAAAAGACATTTGCCCTCGATCACCGCCTTGCAGTGCTTCGAAGCCGCCACCCGCCACCTGAGCTTCACCCGCGCCGCCGAGGAGCTGAACCTCACGCAGAGCGCAGTGAGCAAGCAGGTGGCGCAGTTGGAAGAGTTGCTGCAGCACCTGTTGTTCCGCCGCGTGCGCCGGCGCTTGCAGATGACCCCAGCGGGCGATCTGTACCTGGTGGAAGTGCGCAAGATCCTCACGCAAGTGGAGATGTCCACCCACTACCTGCGTTCCTACGGTGGCGAAACCGAAGTGCTGCGGGTCTCCACGCCCTACACCTTCGGCGCGCGCTGGCTGGTGCCGCGCCTGAAGGGCTGGCGACTGCGTCACCCGCAGATCCACTTGGACCTGTGCAATGAACAGGAGCCGGATGAGTTGCTGCAAGGCAAGGCCGACATGGCGTTCTACTTCGGCCAGGGTTCACGCCCCGGCACCGAGAGCCTGAAACTGTTCAGCGAAGAGCTTGTACCGGTGTGCGCGCCAGAGAGCCTGCCGGCGCAGCCATTCTCCGACCCCACGCAATTGAGCAACCTGGTGCTGCTGCAAAACGCCTCGCGCCCCCAGGGCTGGCATGATTGGTTCGCCAGCCAGGGCTACCAGACCGAGCACAGCTATCATGGGCCGCGTTTCGATACCTTTTATATGTGCATTCGTGCAGCACAAGTCGGTTGTGGTGTGGCGCTGCTACCGCGATTCCTGGTGGAAGAGGAACTGGCCGACGGCAAGCTGGTGATCCCCTGGCAACATGCGATGCCCAGTCAGGATGCGTATTACCTGGCGTACCCGGAGCATTCGGCGGAGGTGCCCAAGGTGCGCGATTTTGTGAAGTGGATGATGGAGCAGCTGGATGCCGACTGAAAAAACACTGGCAAACCGACCCGCGTCTATGCGCCACTAGCCCCCTTCCTTAATTGTGCGTAAAGGTCGGCGCCCATCGCCGACCCGTCTGGAGATTCCCGTTATGAGCGAGAGTGTGTTTGCCGATCGCATCGTGCAGAACTTGCTCGACACCGACTTCTACAAGCTGACCATGATGCAGGCGGTGCTGCACAACTACCCCAACGTGGAAGTTGAATGGGAGTTCCGCTGCCGTAACAGCGAAGACCTGCGCCCTTACCTGGCGGAGATCCGCTACCAGATCGAACGCCTCGCCGAGCTGAGCCTGAGCCCCGATCAGTTGGGTTTCCTGGAACGCATCAGCTTCATGAAGCCGGACTTCCTGCGCTTCCTGGGACTGTTCCGCTTCAACCTGCGCTACGTGCAGACCGGCATCGAGAACGGTGAGTTGTTCATCCGCCTGCGCGGTCCGTGGCTGCATGTGATCCTGTTTGAAGTGCCGATGCTGGCCATCGTCAGCGAAGTGCGTAACCGCTATCGCTACCAGACCGTGATCCTCGAACAGGCGCGGGAGCAGCTGTACCGCAAGTTCGACTGGCTGACCGCCAATGCCAGCAGCGATGAACTGTCGGAGCTGCAAGTGGCCGACTTCGGCACGCGTCGGCGCTTCTCGTATCGCGTGCAGGAAGAAGTGGTCAGCGTGCTCAAGCATGACTTCCCCGGGCGCTTCGTCGGCACCAGCAACGTGCACCTGGCCCGCGAGTTAGACATGAAGCCGCTGGGCACCATGGCCCACGAATGGATCATGGCCCACCAGCAACTGGGCCCGCGCCTGATCGACAGCCAGATCGCCGCGCTGGATTGCTGGGTCCGCGAATACCGTGGCCTGCTGGGCATCGCCCTGACCGACTGCATCACCACCGACGCGTTCCTGGGCGACTTCGACCTGTACTTCGCCAAGCTGTTTGACGGCCTGCGCCATGACTCCGGCGATCCCGTGCAATGGGCAGAAAAAGCCATCGCCCACTACCACAAGCTCGGCATCGAGCCGATGAGCAAGACGTTGGTGTTCTCCGACAGCCTGTCACTGCCCAAGGCCCTGGAGATATTCCGCGCCCTGCGTGGTCGCATTAATGTGAGCTTCGGCATCGGCACCAACCTGACCTGCGACATTCCAGGTGTTGAGCCGATGAGCATCGTGCTTAAAATGACCGCCTGCAATGGCCAGCCCGTCGCGAAGATCTCCGATGAAGCGGGCAAGACCCACTGCACCGACCCGAATTTCGTCGCCTATTTGCGTCATGTTTTCAAAGTACCTGCCATCTCTAGCAAGGAGTGAATCATGCAAGCCGTACAGCGTGAGATTGCTGAACAGCTCAAGGTCCAAGCGCCGTTCAAAGACCAGGCCGCCCTCGAGGCCGAGGTTGCCCGCCGCGTGACCTTTATCCAGGACTGCCTGCGCAATTCCGGGCTCAAGACGCTGGTGCTGGGCATCAGCGGTGGCGTCGACTCCCTGACCGCAGGCCTTTTGGCCCAACGCGCGGTGAAAGAACTGCGTGAGAACAGCGGTGATGAGGCTTACCGCTTTATTGCGGTGCGCCTGCCTTACGAAACCCAGTTCGACGAAATCGATGCCACCGCCTCGGTAGACTTTATCGAGCCGGACGAACGCCACACCGTAAACATCGGCCCGGCGGTCAAGGCCTTGGCCAATGAAGTAGCGGCGTTTGAAGGTAAAGCGGCAGTGTCCCGGGATTTTGTGCTGGGCAATACCAAGGCGCGCATGCGCATGGTGGCGCAGTACACCATCGCGGGCGCGGCCGGTGGCCTGGTGATCGGCACCGACCATGCGGCGGAAGCGGTGATGGGTTTTTTCACCAAGTTCGGTGACGGCGCGTGCGACCTGGCGCCGTTGAGCGGGCTGGTGAAGAACCAGGTGCGTGCGATTGCGCGGCACTTTGGCGCGCCGGAGTCGTTGGTGGAGAAGATTCCGACTGCCGATCTCGAAGACCTGTCGCCGGGTAAGCCGGACGAGGCGTCACATGGCGTGACCTATGCCGAGATCGATGCGTTCCTGCACGGTGAGCCGGTGCGTGAGGAAGCGTTCAGGATTATCTGTGAGACCTACCGCAAGACTGAACACAAGCGGATCATGCCGTTTTCACCTTAAAACCTGTAGGAGCGAGCTTGCTCGCGAAGACTGTCAACGATAACGCGGGCATTCTGAATGGACGCGGCGTCATTGAGTTTTTCGCGAGCAAGCTCGCTCCTACAGGAAGAGCGAACGCGTGATTACTTGAGGGTCACAGTGCCTTTCATCATCGAGATGTGGCCTGGGAACGAGCAGAAGAATGCGTAGTCAGTGCCCGCCTTCAGCTTCGACACATCGAAGGTCACCGAATCTTTCTCGCCAGCACCGATGATCTTGGTGTGGGCGATGATGCGTGCGTCACCTTCTTTCAGGTAGTCCTTGTCGATACCGGCGGCCATGCCGTCGCTGGCGACGCCAGGCATGTCGGCAGCGGAGCTCAGCACCCAGTTGTGACCCATGACGTTTTTCGGCAGGTTGCCGGAGTGGGTCAGCTCGACGGTGAACGTCTTGCAGCTTTTGTCGATTTCAATGGCTTTGGTGTTGAAGGACATTTGGTCGGTGGAGTCGACAGTGACCTTGCACTCTGCAGCAAGCAACTGGCCGCTCGCCAGAGTCAGCAGGGAAACAGCAACGAGTTTGGCAAACATGTGAATCTCCAAGGCAGGGTTTAGAAAACGCGTATTGCGACAAGGGTGCCTGAATCAGGCAGAAATTCTTATGATCTGAATCAACAGATTGTATACAACTTTAGGCTATCAGACTGATCAACACAATCTACCAGCCAAAGTACAACCCCCTGGCTATGATCGGCTCATCACCCATCGGAGTCCGAGCCATGCACCTCAACCAACTGTTCAACGGCCTGCTGGCCGCCTACGCCTGCGGTAAGTGAAGGCCAAGCGCACCCTGAAGCTGCTACCATGTCGTCCCAAGGCAGCTGCGCGCCGCCACCCTCACCTTCGACCCTAGAGGATCGCCCATGGCCAAACCTAATTACTCCTTCGCCAAACGTCAGAGAGACTTGGCCAAGGAGCAGAAGAAAGAGGAAAAACTGCAACGCAAGAAAGCCGCTGCAGAAGAAGAGGCCAATGGGCTGAACGCCGATGTTGATGGTGAAGAAACGAGCGACGAGACCGAAACACCAAAAGATCCGGCTGAATAAATTCCTTTGTGCTGAGCCGGCCCGTCCGGCTCGGCACAATCCACCGTTATTCCAGCGGCATCACCGTTACCCTCACCTCCGGGTCATGGCTCCCTCCCCCCAGAATCACCCCTCGCAACGGCGACACATCGGAAAAGTCCCGGCCCCAGGCCAGGGTGATGTGCTCCAGTGCCGGCTGCACATTGTTCGTCGGATCGAAATCCACCCAGCCCGAAACCGGGCAATACACCGACACCCACGCGTGGGACGCATCGGCGCCGATCAGCCGTGGCTGGCCGGGCGGTGGCTGGGTAAGCAGGTAGCCGCTGATATAGCGTGCCGCGAGGCCCCGCGAGCGCAGGCAGGCGAGCATCAGGTGGGCGAAGTCCTGGCACACGCCGCGGCGGCGCTCGAGCACCTCCACCAGCGGCGTGGCGACTTGGGTGGCCTCGGCATCGAAGGTGAATTCGCTGAAGATCTTTTCCATCAGCGCCTGTACGCCCAGCAGTAGCGGTTTGCCGGGAGGAAAGCAGCTTTCGGAAAATTCGACGAAGGTTTTCTTCAAGTGCACGTAGGGCGATTCGAAGCGGTAGCGACAGGCCTCGATCAACCCACCAGACATCGGCTGGCTGCTGTAGGTCAGGCTGTCGCGGGTCTGGTCCCAGGCGGGCGACTGCTGGAAATCCAGCGCCGGCCGCGCCAGCACTTCCACAGTCAGCCCGGCGTTCACCAGCAATTCATCATGCGGCCGCTCGAATGCCAGGCGCGTGATCGGGTTGCCAAACACGTCCAGCTCATCGCGGCGCGAGGTCGGTTCCGGGCTGATATCCAACTGCTGCAAGCTGCAACGCTGCCAGGCGCAAGGCCGTGGCCACAAATGCGCCAGCTGCTGGGCCAGGGACACCGGGCTGTCGTAGTGGTAGTGGGTATCGTGGAAAATCTGGTAGCGCGCACTCATCACACCGACACCGTTTGCTGGCTGACATCATCCACATGGGCAAAGTGACGCAAGGCCAGGCGGTCCGACACTTGCCCACTCTCATCGGCCACTGCTTGCAGCAGGTCGGCCAGGCCGTCCAGCGCGGCACGTACGCTGGATTCGCCGAACAACGGGTTCTCCAGGCAACCCAGGTCGAAACGCGCCAGGCGCTCCACCAATGGGCCAAGGCCAGTTTCCCGTGGCACACCAAAATCATCGTTGAGGCGTCGCAGCGTGCGGCTCACCAATTTGAGCTGGAACAGCACCGCGTGGGGGTTCTGTTCGTCCAGCAACAGCAAGTCGAGTACCGGGATCAGTTGCGGCACCGCGAGATAACGCGAACGGTAGGTGATGCTGCTGTTGCCCAATTCCAGCAACCACTCCAACCCGGCCTGATCGAACACCGCCACTCCGCGCAGGAACGCCGCCAGGCTGCTGCTCAGGAATTGCAGACGCTCGATACGCCGGCCCATCATCAAAAAGCGCCAGCCTTCGTCACGGGTCATGTCGTCCAAGGCAAACCCGGACAGAGCCGCCAACGACATCACCAGACGGTTGAGGAAATCCAGCAACTCGCCAAAATCCGGCGACTCACTTTCCAGCTCCATGGCTTCGCGTTGCAGCTCCACCAGGGCCTGCCAGTTCTCCCGGGACAGCTTGCCGCGCACTTGCGACGCCGCCCACTGCAAGCGCTGCAGGTTGGCGCGCAGGCTGGACGGCCAATCATCACCCAGCAGCGCCGCCAACAGGCGCTCAGGCAACTCGCCCTCCTCGGGCAGCAGACGCAGGTTTTCACCCAGCTCGACAGCCGCCTGCAGGGCCAGCGGATCGTCGCCATCCACATAACGCGCAAGCACGATACGCAGCCAACGCGCGCTGTCGTCGCAGCGTTCGCAGTAACGGCCAAACCAGAACAGGTTTTCCACTACGCGGGACGGTAGATAAGGATCGCGGCGCACCAGGTCGTGGGCGCCAATCGCGCGTTGGGCACGCCAGTGTTCGCCACCGGCGGCGCGCTCGCCGAGTACCCAGGTGTCCTTGCTCGCACCACCGCGTTGCATCGACACCACTTCGGCGTCGGCCTCGGCGGCCACTCGCGTCAGGCCGCCGGGCAGTACGCGGTAACCGTCGTCACTGGCCACGGCGTACACGCGCATGCCGATGGCGCGGTGTTGCAAATGATCGTCCACGGTGTGCCATACCGGCGCCTGGGATAATTGAGCCAGCTCCTGGGCGACGTAGGCGTAAGGCCGCGCACGCATGCGCTCAGCCAGGGCCTGGCGTTGTTCGTCGTTGAGGTCGCGGCCGAATACCGGCGCAAAACTCTGCGACGGAAACGCCGGTTTGATCAGCAACTCCGGCAGTTTCTCCAGCGCTTCGGCCAGCACCGGCGCCTCACCGCACCACCAGGTGGCGATGGACGGCAGAATCAGCTCTTCACCAAATAAGAACTCGTTGATCTTCGGCAAAAAGCCCAGCAAACCGGGGGATTCCAGCACGCCGCTGCCCAAGGCATTGGCCACCAGCACGTTGCCTTGGCGCACGGCATCCAGCAAACCCGGTACGCCGAGGGCCGAGTCCGTGCGCAGCTCCAGCGGGTCGCAGAAATCATCGTCGAGGCGACGCATGATCGCGTGCACCCGGCGTAGGCCGCTGAGGGTTTTCAGGAACACAGTGCTGTCGCGCACGGTGAGGTCGCCGCCTTCCACCAACGGGTAGCCCAACTGGCGGGCAAGGTAGAGGTGTTCGAAGTAACTTTCGTTGAACCGGCCAGGCGTGAGCAGCACGATCAGCGGCGGCTGGTCATCACCGGGCGCCTGGCGGGCCAGGGTTTCCTGCAAGGTGCGGAAGAATCCGGTGAGATGCTGCACCTGCAAGTCACGGTAAAGATCCGGGAAGGCGCGGGATACGATGGTGCGGTTTTCCAGCGCATAGCCGGCACCGGATGGCGCCTGGGTACGGTCGGCGGTGACCCACCAGCGGCCATCTGGCGTGCGCGCCAGGTCCACGGCATAGAGGTGCAGGAACGCACCGTCCGGCGGCTGGATGCCCTGGCACGGCCACAGGAAATTGTTATGTCCGAATACCAGCTCAGCCGGCAGCAAGCCTTCCTTGATCAGGCGTTGCGGGCCATAGAGATCGGCCAGTACGGCATTGAGCAGGCGTGCACGTTGCGCGATACCCGCCGACAGGTGCTGCCATTCATCAGCGGCCAACACATGGGGCAGTAGGTCCAGCTCCCACGGGCGGTCGGCGCCCTTGGGGTCGGCGTAGACGTTGTAGGTCACGCCGTTTTCCTGGATCTGCCGGGTCAACAGCGCCTGGCGCTGGGCCAGTTGCGCGGGCGTGCTGCGTTGCAGGTGATCCAGCAAGCGCCGCCAATGGGCACGCACCGCGCCGCTGTCATCCAGCAGTTCGTGATAAGTGCCCGCGGTCAGCGGGTAACGGTCGAGCAAGTCGGACATGGAACGCTCGGCAGAGGCAAGGGGGCTCAGATTAACTCAACAAACATCGCAAATCCCCTTGTGGGAGCGGGCTTGCTCGCGAATGCGGTGGGTCAGTCAATACATGTATCGGCTGATCTACCGCATTCGCGAGCAAGCCCGCTCCCACATTAGGACCGGCGTTTAGTCATTTTTATTGGGGAAACGCCGCAAGTCCAAGGTCATTGGCAACTCATCGTTGATGACGACTGCCGGCACCGGAAGCTTCCCTGGGCTATGCCCCAACCGGAAAAACCGCGCCATACGCCGGCTCTCTGCCTCGTTGGCATTCACCGGCAGGCTGTCGTAATTGCGCCCGCCCGGATGGGCGACGTGGTACTGGCAGCCGCCCAGCGAACGCTGCATCCAGGTGTCCAGCAGGTCGAACACCAGCGGCGCATGCACCGGGATGGTCGGTTGCAGGCAGTTGGCCGGTTGCCAGGCGCGATAACGCACGCCAGCGACGAACTCACCGACTCGCCCAGTCGGTTGCAGCGGCACCGGGACGCCATTGCAGGTCAGCAGGTAGCGCTGCGGGGGCAGCCCGGTCAATTTGACTTGCAGGCGCTCAAGGGATGAATCCACATAACGCACTGTGCCGCCAACCGCGCCCTCCTCGCCCAGGACGTGCCAGGGCTCCAGAGCCTGACGCAGCTCCAGCTCGATCCCGCTGACGGCGTAGTCACCCACTTTGGGGAAACGGAATTCCAGGTGCGCAGCGAACCACTCGGCGCGCAGCGGATAACCGGCGGCGTTGAGCTCGACGATCACGTCGGCAAAGTCTTGCTCGATAAAATGCGGCAGCAGGAAACGATCGTGCAGCTCCGTACCCCAGCGCGCCAGCTTCGGCGGCGCGTAGGGTTCGCGCCAGAAACGCGCGACCAGCGCCCGTAGCAACAACTGCTGGGTCAGGCTCATGCGCGCATGGGGCGGCATTTCAAAGGCCCGCAGTTCAAGCAGGCCCAGGCGGCCGGTGGCGCCGTCCGGCGAATAGAGTTTGTCGATGCAAAATTCGGCGCGGTGGGTATTACCCGTCACGTCGATCAGCAGGTTGCGCAGCAGGCGGTCCACCAACCACGGCGGGCACTCTTCGCCGGGTTCTGGCATTTGTGCGAAGGCGATTTCCAGTTCGTACAACGCGTCATTGCGCGCCTCGTCCACCCGTGGAGCCTGGGAAGTCGGGCCGATGAACAGGCCGGAAAACAGGTAGGACAATGACGGGTGGTTGTGCCAGTAGCTGATCAGACTGCGTAGCAGATCGGGTCGGCGCAGGAACGGTGAGTCCTTGGGCGTTGCACCACCGAGTACAAAGTGATTACCGCCGCCGGTACCGGTGTGACGCCCGTCGATCATGAATTTTTCGGTGGTCAATCGCGTTTGCCGCGCCTCTTCGTAGAGAAATTCGGTGCGTTCCACCAATTCGTCCCACGTGGCGGACGGCTGCACGTTGACCTCAATCACACCCGGGTCAGGCGTGACACGGAAGTTGCTCAAGCGCGTGTCAGCTGGCGGCTCGTAACCTTCCAGTAATACCGGGCAGTGCAGCTCTTCGGCGGTGGCTTCAATGGCTGCCACCAACTCCAGATAGTCTTCAACGCGCTCCAGGGGCGGCATGAACAGATAGAGGCGCCCGTCCCGCGCTTCGGCGCACAGGGCGGTGCGGGTCAGCCAGTCGGCGGATTCGTCCACCTTGGGCACGCGCTCATCACTCGGCGCAGGCTCTGCATGGTGTTGCAGTTGCGCCGTGGCCGGCAGCTCCGGCTGATCCTGGTTCGGATCCGTCGGATGTACAAACGGGTACTCCGCCGCCGTCACCCATGGCTGCGAGGCCAATGGCAGGCGATAGCCCAACGGCGAATCCCCCGGCACCAGGCGGCAGTGGTTGTCACGCAGGTACCAGCGCCCGCTCTGCCAACGATCATTGGCCGCCGTGCGCGCCAGCGGCAGCACTTGGCCAATGACTTTATCCAGGCCCTGGCTGAACACCTTGCGCAGGCGTTCGCGCTCCAGATCGTCGCTCAGCCGCGGATCTTGGGCGGTGACGTTTTGCGGAAGCGCGCCTTCGCGCCACAGGTAGTAGAAGTTGTCTTCGAAGGCCGGGAACACAAAGCGCGCCGGTAATTTGAGGCGCTCTGCGACGCTGGCCAGGAAACGTCCGGCCAGCGCGCCGTCCGCGCCGTAGTCTTCTTGCTCATCGGCAATCAACGCGCTGTTGTGCCAGATCGGCACGCCGTCGCGGCGCCAGTAGCAATTAAGCGACCAACGCGGCAATTGCTCACCGGGGTACCACTTGCCCTGGCCAAAGTGCACCAGGCCTTTAGGTGCGTAGTGCTTGCGCATGCGCTGGAACAGCTCGGCAGACAGCCGACGCTTGTCCGGCCCCAGGGCGGCGGTGTTCCACTCGGCGCCGTCGGGATCGTCGATCGAGACGAAGGTCGGCTCGCCGCCCATGGTCAGGCGCACATCGTCCTTGAGCAGGTCGCCATCGATCTGACGGCCCAAGGCCTGGATCGCCAGCCATTGCTCTTCGGTGTAAGGCTTGGTGACGCGCGGCGCCTCCCAGATCCGCTCAACTGACATTTCGTGGGTGAATTCACACTCGCACGGCTCTACCAGCCCACTGATCGGTGCGGCAGACGAGGGATCTGGACTACACGCCAACGGGATATGGCCTTCACCGGCGAACAACCCGGAGGTGGCGTCCAGGCCGATCCAGCCGGCGCCGGGCAAATACACTTCGCACCAGGCGTGCAGGTCGGTGAAGTCCACTTCGGTGCCGGAAGGGCCGTCGAGGGCTTTGACATCGGCGGTGAGCTGAATCAGGTAGCCGGACACAAACCGCGCCGCCAGCCCCAGATTTCGCAGGAGCTGCACCAGCAACCAAGCCGAATCACGGCATGAACCGGAGGCGTTTTCCAGGGTGTATTCCGGGGTTTGTACACCCGGTTCCATGCGGATCAGGTAGCCGATATCGGCGGCGAGGCGCTGATTGAGGCCTACCAGGAAGTCCACAGCCGGCAAGGGTGTGCGGTCGATACCCGCCAGGTACGCGGCGAACTTCGGCGTCAGCGGCAGGGTTTCAAGGTACGGCGCCAACTCGCGCTGCTCGTCGGCGGCGTAGCTGAAGGGGATTTTCTCGGCATAGGGTTCCAGGAAGAAGTCGAAGGGGTTGAACACCGCCATCTCGGCGACCAAGTCGACTTCGATGCGCAGCTCGTCAGTCTTTTCCGGGAACACCAACCGCGCCAGGTAATTGCCCTGGGGGTCCTGCTGCCAGTTGATGAAATGCTGCTCAGGCAGCACTTTCAGCGCGTAGGACAGAATCCGCGTGCGGCTATGGGCCGCCGGGCGCAACCGCACGATCTGTGGGCCGAGTTCGACCGCGCGGTCGTAGCGGTAATGCGTAACGTGGTGCAACGCGACATGAATCGACACGGCGGCCTCCTGCGAGCCAGGGCATGGGAACAAAGCGCGCAAGACTTATGCCAGAGCGGCGGTCATTGCGCTTTATCGTAAGACCCGGTGCAGTACAGCACCAAAACGGCGCCAACGGGGGCGCCGTGGTGCAAGTGACGCACATATTTGTGGCGCGGATGTGAGGGTGGGTGGGGAATCTACCCAATCAGCCGGTTTTGCGCTTGGCGATCGCGGCTTGGCGCAGGTGGCGGATCTCAAGCAGCTTCTGGCGCATTTCGCGATGGCGCTTGCTGTTGAGCAGCAACAATCCAAGGAACGGGAATAACAGCGCCAACCCATAGAGAACTTTATGAGGCTGGTACTGAAGCATTGGGACGACAAACAGTAGACAGGCGACGTAGATTCCGACCATCACCCACACCCAGGAGGGGCGGCCCCGCAAAATCATAAAGTTGCTATGGACCGTCAACAGAATGAGCAGCGCCCCGGCAGACATGATCTTGAGCCCCACTTGAGCAATGGGCGCATCACGAAAATAGGTGATAAACGCCAGCGCCACAGCCAACGCCAAAGAAAAACACGCAGCAAATACGCCGCCCATAAACGTCAGAAAGTATTGCCTGAAAAAGTCGCGTAGCGTCATCAATTCGCTCATTCGCTTACCTCCTCGTAGAGTCCAATCGCGATGGTATTGACGTTTCCGGAGTACGCACTCCCGCCAAATCCTATGGTTGCGCCGAGGACGTCTTTGATCTGGGTAGTGGTGCTGTGCTTGAGCTGCGTAGGGGTGAAACGCTTGGTGAGTTCGCCCGACGCCTGCCTCAATTTGATCATCTTCGCGGTCAAGCTGGGATGGTTGATGCTCAGCAGTTCTTTCGTCAGCTTGGCTCTTTCCTGGCGATTCAAACCGCGAAGCACATCACGCAGGCTCTTGCCCGTCGATGCTTTGGCGGCCCTGACCAGCTTGACCGTCGTCAGGGCCGAAGCGCCCACGCCTGCCAGTGATACGGCGTCCAGCACGATGGACGCATTCTGGTACCAGCCTTCACTGTCGAGCGAATCCTTGACCTCAGGTTTGGCGACTTCCAGCGCTGTTCGGGCAATGCCGTTAAAGCACTGAAGCATACTCGCGCCGGCAGCCGCATACCCCACTACAACGATGACGGAACTGGCGCCAGCGCTGAAAGGCACCAGAATGGTTCCACTGGCAATCGCAGCCCAACTGATGACAGCCCCAAAGCAGGAGATTCCGGTATTTACGGCCTCGCCAATCAGTCGCGACTCTCGAGGATTGCTCACGACATGTTGAGCAAACTGCGTCGGCGCAATGTACTTCTGCGCTTCACGCAAAATGATGCGCTTAGGCTTGATGCTGCAGATGGGCTTGAATTCGCGCAGGGTAATGACGTTGAAGTCAGCGTCGATATACACCACGCCTGCGCCGACAATCCCGGGGTCGGCGTCGATAGCCGCGAACAGGCGCGGCAGGTTGATCTGGCTTTCAATGCGCTGGCGCGCCATGAACTGCGAGCGGTTGGAGTCCATGCCTATGCCGGCCAGGGGGTTGCCCATGGGGTGTTCTTCCTTGAAATGGGTGGTGACTGAACTGACGCCTTCGCGAGCAAGCCCGCTCCCACATTTTGATTTGCGAATACATTCAAGTGTGGGAGCGGGCTTGCTCGCGAAGGCGATTTAATGGTCGCCACCTTAACAAACAGGCTCGCCACCGAATAGAAAGCAAAACGCCAGCACAAGGCTGGCGTTTTACATGTTCAGGCTGCGATCAACGCGGCACCACCGGCTTGCGCGCAGGCTTGCCACCCTTGCCCTTGGCCGCATCCGCGCGCTCCTTGGCGGCCTGCTTGTTACGCGCCTGGGCCGCGGCCTTGGCTTGCTCACGCTTGTCCCATGGGTTGCTGCCGTCGCTGCCACGTGGCGGCAAACCGGTGTGCTGGGTGAGGATCTTGGTGGTGGTTTCCTTGGCGACCTTGTGGCTGCCGGCCGGCGTCGAGTTCTTGCGACGGGCACTCTGGTAGCTGTCGGTGCTCGGCTGGTGCAGCGGGATCAGTTGGTCCTTGCCCGGCCCGATCAAGTCGGCACGGCCCATGCGGGTCAGTGCTTCACGCAGCATTGGCCAGCCTTTCGGGTCGTGGTAGCGCAGGAACGCCTTGTGCAGACGGCGCTGGTCTTCGCTCTTGACGATGGTCACCGCGTCGCTCTTGTAGGTGACCTTGCGCAGCGGGTTCTTGCCCGAGTGGTACATCGCGGTGGCGGTGGCCATCGGCGACGGGTAGAACGCCTGCACCTGGTCGGCACGGAAGCCATTGCCCTTGAGCCACAGGGCCAGGTTCATCATGTCTTCATCGGTGGTGCCGGGGTGGGCGGCGATGAAGTAAGGAATCAGGTACTGCTCCTTGCCCGCTTCCTTGGTGTACTTCTCGAACATGCGCTTGAACTTGTCATAGCTGCCAATGCCCGGTTTCATCATCTGGTTGAGCGGACCTTCCTCGGTGTGTTCCGGGGCGATCTTGAGGTAGCCACCGACGTGGTGGGTCACCAGTTCCTTGACGTATTCCGGCGATTCGACGGCCAGGTCATAACGCAGGCCGGAGGCGATCAGGATCTTCTTCACACCCGGCAACGCACGGGCGCTGCGGTAGAGCTGGATCAACGACGAGTGATCGGTGTTCAGGTTCGGGCAGATGCCAGGGAACACGCACGACGGCTTGCGGCACGCGGATTCGATTTCCGGGCTCTTGCAGGCGATGCGGTACATGTTCGCGGTCGGGCCGCCGAGGTCGGAGATCACGCCGGTAAAGCCCGGCACTTTGTCGCGGATCTCTTCGATCTCGCGGATGATCGACTCTTCGGAACGGTTCTGGATGATGCGGCCTTCGTGCTCGGTGATCGAGCAGAAGGTGCAGCCACCAAAGCAGCCACGCATGATGTTCACCGAGAAGCGGATCATGTCGTAGGCCGGGATCTTTTCCTTGCCATACGCCGGGTGCGGGACACGTGCGTAAGGCATGCCGAACACGTAGTCCATTTCTTCGGTGGTCATCGGAATGGGCGGCGGGTTGAACCACACGTCCACTTCACCGTGCTTCTGCACCAGGGCACGGGCGTTGCCTGGGTTGGTTTCCAGGTGCAACACGCGGTTGGCGTGGGCGTAGAGCACGGCGTCGCCACGGACCTTCTCTACCGAAGGCAGACGGATCACAGTCTTGTCGCGGGTCATGCGCGGGCTGGCCAGGATCTGGACGACCTTGGCTTCTTCCCGGTCATCCACCGGCCCCTTCTCTTGCTCGATAGCGCAAGCCTGGGTGTCCTGGGTATTCACGTACGGGTTGATGATCTTGTCGATCTTGCCCGGGCGATCGATGCGGGTGGAATCCACTTCGTACCAGCCCACCGGCGTGTCACGGCGAATGAACGCGGTGCCGCGCACGTCAGTGATGTCTTCGATCTTGTGGCCCCACGACAGGCGCTGGGCGACTTCGACAATCGCACGCTCGGCGTTGCCGTACAGCAGGATATCGGCGGTGGCGTCGATCAGGATCGAGTTACGCACGCGGTCCTGCCAGTAGTCGTAGTGGGCGATGCGGCGCAGGGAGGCTTCGATGCCGCCAAGCACGATCGGCACGTTCTTATAGGCTTCCTTGCACCGCTGGCTGTACACCAGGCTCGCGCGGTCCGGGCGTTTGCCGGCCATGCCGCCAGGGGTGTAGGCGTCGTCGGAACGGATTTTCTTGTCGGCGGTGTAGCGGTTGATCATCGAGTCCATGTTGCCGGCCGCGACGCCGAAGAACAGGTTCGGCTCGCCGAGCTTCATGAAGTCGTCTTTGGACTGCCAGTTCGGCTGGGCAATGATCCCGACGCGGAAGCCTTGGGACTCCAGCAGCCGGCCGATGATCGCCATGCCGAACGACGGATGGTCAACGTACGCATCACCGGTGACGATGATGATGTCGCAGGAATCCCAGCCAAGCTGATCCATCTCCTCCCTGCTCATCGGCAGGAATGGCGCTGGACCGAAACATTCGGCCCAGTACTTGGGATAGTCAAATAACGGCTTGGCTGTTTGCATGACGGTGACCGGTGTTGAGATGGAAAATCGCGGGCGCGGAATATAGCACAAATTTTGACCAATTCCGACGGTAATGGTCGGAATTGAGCAGACGAGTTATTCGTCGTCGTCGAAGTTGTAGCTGCCTGGCGCGAGGTTCTCGAAGCGGGTGTACTTACCGATGAAGGCCAGGCGGATAAAACCGATGGGGCCGTTCCGCTGCTTGCCGATGATGATCTCGGCGATGCCCTTGTGCTCGGTCTCGGGGTGGTACACCTCGTCGCGGTACACGAACATGATGACGTCGGCGTCCTGCTCGATCGCACCCGATTCCCGCAAGTCGGAGTTCACCGGGCGCTTGTTGGGACGTTGTTCCAGGGAACGGTTGAGCTGGGACAGCGCCACCACCGGGCAGTTGAATTCCTTGGCCAGGGCTTTCAAGGACCGGGAAATCTCGGAAATCTCGTTGGTCCGGCTGTCACCGCTGGAACCCGGGATCTGCATCAACTGCAGGTAGTCGATCATGATCAAGGCGATATCGCCGTGTTCACGCACCAGGCGACGGGTGCGTGCACGCATCTCCGAGGGGCTGATGCCCGCAGTGTCGTCGATGAACAGCTTGCGGTCATTGAGCAGGTTGACCGCCGAGGTCAGCCGCGGCCAGTCGTCGTCTTCCAGCTGGCCGGAACGCACCTTGGTCTGGTCGATACGCCCCAGGGACGAGAGCATCCGCATGATCAGCGATTCACCGGGCATCTCGAGGGAGTACACCAAGACAGTCTTGTCGCTGCGCAACACGGCGTTTTCCACCAGGTTCATCGCGAAGGTGGTCTTACCCATGGACGGACGGCCGGCAACGATGATCAAGTCGGACGGCTGCAAGCCGCTGGTCTTCTCGTCGAGGTCGGCGTAGCCGGTGGAAATACCGGTGATGGCCGCGTCGGTGTTGAACAACGTGTCGATACGGTCGATGGCCTTGGTCAACAGCTCGTTGACGCCTACCGGGCCGCCGGTTTTCGGGCGGGCCTCGGCGATCTGGAAGATCTGGCGTTCGGCTTCGTCGAGGATCTCTTCGGCGGTGCGCCCTTCCGGGTTGAAGGCGCTGTCGGCGATCTCGGTGCTGATGCCGATCAGTTGCCGCAGCGTGGCCCGCTGACGGACGATCTGGGCATAGGCCTTGATGTTGGCGACGGACGGCGTGTTTTTCGCGAGCTCACCGAGGTAGCCGAGGCCGCCGACCTGGGAGGTCTGGCCTTCCTTGTCTAGCTGCTCGGCCAGGGTCACCACGTCGATCGGTGAGTTCTGGTCGGCCAGCTTGGCGATGGCACGGAAGATCAGGCGGTGGTCATGGCGATAGAAGTCACCGTCCGAGACTTGATCCAGCACGCGTTCCCAGGCGTTGTTGTCCAGCATCAAACCACCGAGCACGGCCTGTTCGGCCTCGATGGAATGCGGCGGCACCTTCAGGGCAGCGGTTTGCAGATCGTATTGCTCAGGAGCTGAAATATCGTTCATGGCCACTTGGAATTTGGGGTGTGTAGAAAAACAAAAGGCACGACCTGTAAACAGGATCGTGCCCGATGTTAACTGGCTGACACGCGAGGTGCCAGTCAGTTAGGTGCTGCTTAAGCTGCTACCACGATAACGCGTACGGTGGCTTCAACTTCGGCGTGCAGGTGCACGGCCACGTCGAATTCACCTACGTTACGGATGGTGCCGTTCGGCAGACGAACTTCGCTCTTCTGCACTTCAACGCCGGAGGCGGTCAGTGCATCAGCGATGTCGTGGGTGCCGATCGAACCGAACAGCTTGCCTTCGTCACCGGCGGTGGCAGTGATAGTCACTTCCAGCTCAGCCAGTTGGGCAGCGCGAGTTTCGGCCGAAGCTTTTTTGTCTGCTGCTGCTTGTTCCAGCTCAGCACGACGCTCTTCAAACGCAGCCAGGTTGGCAGCGGTTGCAGCGGTGGCTTTGCCGTATGGCAGCAGGTAGTTACGACCGTAACCGGCCTTAACGTTCACTTTGTCGCCCAGGTTGCCCAGGTTGGCGACTTTTTCCAGAAGGATCAGTTGCATGTGAAAATCCTCTAACTTTTAACCTTCACCGTTCGCGTTATCGGCGTCTTTCGGCGCCAGACGACCGCGAAAATCAATCAGGCCGTCGACAATGGCCAAAACCACGAGTAACGGATAGATCAGTTGCATGAACATCAGCATCGTTACGTACATCCCCACCAGCCAGAACTTGGCCAGACGCTTCTGCGCGACCAGCCCGTGAATCAGGGCCAGTCCGGAAAACACCAGCGGTACGCTGCAAAACAGCACCAGCAAGGTGGCTTGTGAACCGAAGTACGGTCCGACCACCATGAGTGCCAGCAGCAACATCGCCGGGCCCACGGGAATTCTGATACTGCGAAACTCGCGACCAAAACCACCCGGGTTGTACAACAACGCCTGCCAATAACGCCCAAGCATCAGGCTCAGCAAACTGACGATCTGCATCATTACCGCCATCAGGCCGATCAGGGCCGGTGCAATCAGCGTTGCCAGTCGCGCTCGCTCTTCTACCGACAGCTGTTGGTAGAGTTCCCCGAGGGCCATCGGCAGGATCTTGACGATCTCTTGCGACAGCGCCTCGATCTGCGGGCGGAAAGCCGCGTCAATCAACACCGAAAACACCAACCCCAACGCCACGCTGACCAGCAGCGTGCGGACCCAGGACTCACTTGCGCGCAAAACCAACGCAAGGCTCGACGACCCCAACAGCACCAGAAGCACTTTGGGTTCGCCCAGTTGCAACCACCAGATCAAGGCGGCTACGACTCCCAGGGCCAGGATGCCAACGGCATCCTGCAAACCGCGCCGCAGGAGCACAAGGCACCCAGCGGCAGCAGCCAACCAATACAACAACGGCAATGCTGCACATCCAGCCACTACCAGAGTGGCCTGCACACGACCGCGCATGATGAACTCAGCTAAGGCGCGCATGCATTCAATCCCTTACTACTTGTCGACTGCCCGGTCTCAGCGGCCGTGGCTGTCGGTGTAGGCCAGCAGGGCCAGGAAGCGGGCGCGCTTGATAGCGGTGGCCAGCTGACGCTGATAACGTGCTTTGGTACCGGTGATACGGCTTGGAACGATTTTGCCGGTCTCGGATACGTAGGCTTTCAGAGTGTTGAGATCTTTGTAATCGATCTCTTTCACGTCTTCAGCGGTGAAGCGGCAGAATTTACGACGACGGAAGAAACGTGCCATTTGATAGGCTCCTTAAAAGGTCCGTGGATTACTCGTCAGCGTTATCGCTGTTGTCGCTGTCATCACTATCAGCGCTATCAGCGCCTTCGTGCTCAGGACGGTCGCGACGCTCACGGCGCTCACTGCGGTTTTCTTCAGCCTTGAGCATCTCGGATTGGCCGGTAACGGCTTCTTCGCGACGGATGACCAGGTTACGGATCACAGCATCGTTGTAGCGGAAGTTGTCTTCCAGCTCGGCCAGGGCCTTGCCAGTGCACTCAACGTTCAGCATCACGTAGTGAGCCTTGTGAACATTGTTGATTGCGTAGGCCAGTTGACGACGGCCCCAATCTTCCAGACGGTGGATTTTGCCGCCGTCTTCTTCGATCAGCTTGGTGTAACGCTCAACCATGCCGCCGACTTGCTCGCTTTGATCCGGGTGGACCAAAAAGATGATTTCGTAATGACGCATGAATGCTCCTTACGGGTTGTAGCCTGCCGCTCAAAAACGGTCAGACAAGGAGTGAATGACACTTATGGATCTTGCCGCAGGGAGGCACATCGGTGCCTGCCAGGAAGGCAAGGGGCGCAATTGTAGAGAAGGGGGAGGAAGCGTGCAAGGTGATTGGTGATTATTTGAACAATCTTCCAAACACCACAGGCCAATTGTAGGAGCCGGCTTGCCAGCGATGGCGTCCGGAAGATCGCTATCGCCGGCAAGCCGGCTCCTACAGTCGAGAGGTTTACTTCTTCGGTTTGGCCTTGGCCTTCGCACCGCGTTGGCGCTGGGCTTCAAACAGGCACACGCCGGTGGCGACCGACACGTTGAGACTGCTGACGCTACCGGCCATCGGCAAATGCACCAGGTAATCGCAGTGCTCACGAGTCAGGCGACGCATACCTTTGCCTTCGGCGCCCATGATCAGGATGGTCGGCCCGGTGAGGTCCTGGTCATAAATGCTGACCTCGGCCTCGCCTGCCGTGCCCACGACCCACAGGCCACGCTGCTGGAGTTTCTCCAGAGTGCGCGCCAGGTTGGTCACGGCCACCAACGGAATCACTTCCGCCGCGCCGCAGGCAACCTTGCGCACAACCGGCGTCAGGGTGGCCGACTTGTCCTTGGGCACGATCACCGCCAGCGCGCCGGCAGCGTCCGCCGAACGCAGGCAAGCGCCGAGGTTGTGCGGATCGGTCACGCCGTCCAGCACCAGCAGCAACGGCGCACCTTCGGTACGGTCGAGCAGCTCGTCGAGCATTGCTTCGCCCCAGACCTGGCTCGGGCTGACGTCCGCGACCACGCCCTGGTGAACGCCTTCGACCCACACGTCCATTTCGCGACGCTCGGCCTGACCGATGGCAACCTTGTTCTGGGTCGCCAGTTCAACCAGCGCTTGTACGCGCGGCTCGCTACGGCCTTCAGCCAGCCACACTTGCTTGACGCGTTTCGGGTGGTGACGCAGCAGTGCTTCTACGGCGTGCACGCCGTAGATTTTTTCCAGACTCATGACTTGGCCTTAGGTTTGCGCGACCCGCCGCTCTTGGCAGGGCCCGAACCCGCTTTTGGCGGGCCTTTACGGTGTTTACTTGGCTTGCTCGACGGCTTTTCCGCCCCGTGGGACTTTCCCCCAGACGCCGCTTTACCACCGCTTTTGGCTTCGTTGAGCAACTGCTGCTTCAACTCGCGACTCTTGCGCAGCTCGGCGTTCTTCGCCGCAGCGTCGCTTGGGCGGTAGGCTTCAGGGGCCTTTTCCTTGGTTGTCGAGCGACGGCCAGTTTTGGCTGGCGCAGGCTCGGCGGTCGCTGCTTTAGCAGGCGCGGCCTTGCCTTTGCTGGTCGGTTCGCTGCCACGTTTTTTACGGCTGCCCGGCGACTCGGCTGGCTTGTCGGACATGCCGAAGTCGATCTTGCGCTCATCAAGATCGACGCGCATGACCTGCACTTCCACGGTGTCGCCCAGACGGAAGCTGCGACCGGTGCGCTCGCCCGCCAGGCGGTGGTGCACAGGGTCGAAGTGGTAGTAGTCACCCGGCAAGGCGGTGACGTGCACCAGGCCTTCGACGTAGATGTCGGTCAGTTCAACAAACAGACCAAAGCCGGTCACGGCCGTGATCACGCCAGGGAACGTCTCGCCTACACGATCCTTCATGAACTCGCACTTGAGCCAGTTCACCACGTCGCGGGTGGCTTCGTCGGCGCGGCGCTCACTCATGGAGCACTGCTCGCCCAGCTGTTCCAGGGCCGCTTCGTCGTACGGATAGATCCGTGCCTTGGGAATGGTCATGGCACCGGCACGCTTGACGTGCGGGGTGTTCTGCTTGGAGTGGATCACACTGCGGATCGCGCGGTGCGTGAGCAGGTCCGGGTAGCGGCGAATCGGCGAGGTGAAGTGGGTGTACGCCTCGTAATTCAGGCCGAAGTGGCCTTGGTTATCGGCGCTGTACACCGCCTGGCTCAGGGAGCGCAGCATGACGGTCTGGATCACGTGGTAATCCGGACGGTCCTTGATGCTGGCTAGCAGCGCCTGATAGTCCTTCGGCGTCGGGCCGTCCTTGCCTTTGTGCAGGGACAGACCGAGCTCGCCGAGGAAGGCGCGCAGTTTTTCCAGGCGCTCCGGCGGCGGGCCGTCGTGCACGCGGTACAGAGCAGGAATTTCGTGCTTCTTCAGGAATTCAGCGGTGGCCACGTTGGCCGCCAGCATGCATTCCTCGATCAGCTTGTGCGCATCGTTACGCGTGGTCGGGGTGATTGCGGCGATCTTGCGCTCGGAACCGAAGACAATCCGGGTTTCCTGGGTTTCAAAATCGATCGCGCCTCGTACGTGACGAGCGCCCAGCAACACCTTGTACAGCGCATAGAGCTGCTTGAGGTGCGGCACCACACCGGCGTATTCGCTGCGCAGGGCCTTGGCTTCGCTGGTCTTCGGCGTTTCCAGGATGGTGCTGACCTTGTTGTAGGTCAGGCGCGCCTGGGAGTGGATCACCGCTTCGTAGAACTGGTAGTCGGTCATTTCGCCGGTTTTCGAGATGGTCATCTCGCACACCATGGCCAAACGGTCGACTTTCGGGTTCAGGGAGCACAGGCCGTTGGACAACTGCTCGGGCAGCATCGGGATCACGCGCTCAGGGAAGTACACGGAGTTGCCGCGCACCTGGGCTTCGTTATCCAGGGCCGAACCGATCTTCACGTAGCTGGACACGTCGGCAATCGCGACGAACAACTTCCAGCCACCGGAGAACAAGCGCAGCTTGCCGGGCTTGGCTTCGCAGTAGACCGCATCGTCAAAGTCGCGGGCGTCTTCGCCGTCGATGGTAACGAACGGCAGATGGCGCAGGTCGATGCGTTTTTCTTTGTCTTTCTCTTCCACTTCAGGCTTGAGCTTGCCGGCTTCTTTGAGCACAGCCTCAGGCCAGACGTGAGGAATATCGTAGGTGCGCAGCGCCACGTCGATTTCCATGCCCGGCGCCATGTAGTTGCCGACCACTTCAACGATATCGCCCTGGGGCTGGAACCGCGCGGTGGGCCAGTGGGTGATCTTCACCTCGACGAACTGGCCGACCTTGGCGGCGCCATTGCGGCCCGGGGTGATCAGCACTTCCTGCTGGACCTTCGGGTTGTCTGGCACGACAAAACCGATGCCGCCTTCTTCGAAGTAACGGCCGACGATGGATTCGTGGGCACGGGACACTACCTCGACGATCACGCCTTCACGGCGACCGCGACGGTCCAGGCCGGAAACGCGCGCCAGGGCACGGTCGCCATCGAACACCAGGCGCATTTGCGCCGGGCTCATGAACAGGTCATCGCTGCCGTCGTCCGGGATCAGGAAGCCGAAGCCGTCACGATGGCCGGCAATGCGGCCCAGGATCAGGTCGAGCTTATCCACAGGCGCGTAAGTGCCACGGCGGGTGTAGATCAGTTGAGCATCACGCTCCATGGCACGCAAACGGCGGCGCAGGGCTTCGAGCTGGTCTTCGGTGGTCAGACCGAATTCTTCAACCAACTGCTCGCGGCTAGCAGGCGAACCCCGATCGGCGAGATGCGCCAGGATCAGTTCGCGGCTAGGAATAGGGTTTTCATATTTTTCCGCTTCACGAGCGGCCTCGGGATCGAGGGACTGCCAATCGGCCATTAGAGAGTTTTCACCTTGTCTATATGCGGGTTAGTTTGGCATACGCGTATTGAAACGGGAAATTTCAGACGCCAACAAGCCTTTTAAAGCCCTTTGCAGGCCCCGGCGGGCACCTTGCACGACCACTGGCGAAATTTTCCAGGCTTTTTTCGTGGCAGGGCTTTACAGCTTAAAATCCCCTCCGTATAGTGCGCGCCATCGACGACGGCAACGTTGTCTGATAATGCCCAGGTGGTGAAATTGGTAGACACGCCAGCTTCAGGTGCTGGTGATCGCAAGGTCGTGGAAGTTCGAGTCTTCTCCTGGGCACCAAATTCAGATCAAACCCGCGAAAGCGGGTTTTTTCGTTTCAGCCCTTTGATTTTTAACGGAAAACTTGATTTATTTTTTCGAATCAGGGGTTTACAGATCAAAAAGCCCTCCGTATAGTTCGTCCCATCAACAGCGCAAGCGCTGCTGATAATGCCCAGGTGGTGAAATTGGTAGACACGCCAGCTTCAGGTGCTGGTGATCGCAAGGTCGTGGAAGTTCGAGTCTTCTCCTGGGCACCAAATTCAGATCAAACCCGCGAAAGCGGGTTTTTTCGTTTCAGCCCTTTGATTTTTAACGGAAAACTTGATTTATTTTTTCGAATCAGGGGTTTACAGATCAAAAAGCCCTCCGTATAGTTCGTCCCATCAACAGCGCAAGCGCTGCTGATAATGCCCAGGTGGTGAAATTGGTAGACACGCCAGCTTCAGGTGCTGGTGATCGCAAGGTCGTGGAAGTTCGAGTCTTCTCCTGGGCACCAAATTCAGATCAAACCCGCGAAAGCGGGTTTTTTCGTTTCCGGGCTTGAAAAACCTGACCTGAATCTTTCCCAGCGATTTGCCCCCTCGCCCGCACCTGAGAAACTTTATCGTTTATCCTTGTAAGTATTTGTTGCATACAAGTGAGGAACAACCCGGATGATGATCCGCGATACCCATCTCAAGACATCCCTTCTGCGTGGCCTGACCATCACTCTGCTCGGCCTGACCCTGCTCTCGCCCACCGCCTATTCCGCCGACAAGGTTTCCCTGACCCTATACAACGGCCAGCACAAAGAAGTCGGCGATGAACTCGCCAAAGCCTTCGAAGCCAAGACCGGCATTCACGTCAACGTGCGCAAAGGCAGCAGCAACCAGCTCGCCAGCCAAGTCGTGGAAGAAGGCGATCGCTCGCCTGCCGACGTGATCTACACCGAAGAATCGCCACCGTTGAACAAACTCGGTGAACAAGGCCTGCTGGCCAAGATCGACGCCAGCACCCTCGACGTATTGCCCAAGGATTATGTCGGCGCCAATGGCGACTGGATGGGCGTGACCGCCCGCACCCGCGTCGTGGCGTTCAATCCGAAATTGATCGCGGAAAAAGACCTGCCGAAATCGGTGCTGGATTTTGCCGACCCCGAGTGGCAAGGCAAGGTCGGCTTCGTACCCACCAGCGGCGCATTCCAGGAACAGGCCGTGGCGATCATCAAGCTGCACGGGCGTGAAGCCGCCGAAGAATGGCTGACCGGCCTGCGCGCCTTCGGCAAGGTGTACAGCAACAACATGGTCGCCCTCAAAGCCGTTGAAAATGGCGAAGTGGCTACCGTGCTGGTGAACAACTACTACTGGTTCGCCCTGAAGAAAGAAAAAACCAACCTGGACTCCCAACTGCATTACTTCACCGATGGCGATGTCGGCGGCTTGATCACCGTATCTTCGGCGGCGGCACTGAAATCCAGCAAGCATCCGAAAGAAGCCCAGCAACTGCTGGCCTTCATGGCCAGCGAAGAAGGCCAGCGCGTCATCACCAACACCTCGGCCGAATACCCGCTGCGTAAAGGCATGGAATCCAGCCGTGGCCTCAAGCCGTTCAGCGAGCTGCAACCGCCCAAAGTCACCCCCGCAGACCTGGGCAACGCCGAAGAAGCCCTGGACCTGGAACGTGACGTTGGCTTGAACTGATGAACCCATCGCTACCCGCCCCCGCCCTGCGCGGGGGTTTCAGCCCAAGGCGCAAGCGCCCGTCGATCTGGTTGTTGCTGCCCGTACTGTTGCTGGTCGGCTTGAGCCTGCTGCCACTGGCCTATGTCGGGCTCAAGGCGTGGCAAGCCGGGTGGGCGGAGGCGGTGCACCTGCTGTGGCGGCCGTATGTGTTCGGGTTGCTGCGCAATACCTTGGCGTTGATGATCGGGGTCACGGTGACGTGTGGCGTGATCGGCCTGTCCCTGGCCTGGCTGCTGGAGCGCAGCAATCTGCCGGGACGACGTATCTGGGGCGTGATCCTGTGCCTGCCGTTTGCGGTGCCGGCGTTTGTCAGCAGCTTTACCTGGGTATCGCTGAGCGCCAGTTTCGAAGGGCTTGGCGGGGCCATCCTGGTGATGAGCCTGTCGAAATACCCGTTGGTGTTTCTGCCAGTGGCAGCGACCTTGCGCAATCTTGACCCGTCCCTGGAAGAGTCGGCCCGCACCCTGGGACTGAATCGCTGGGGCGTATTCTTTCGCATCACTTTGCCGCTACTGTGGCCGTCGCTGCTGGCCGGGGCATTGTTGATTGCGCTGCATATGCTGGTGGAGTTTGGCGCGCTGTCGATCATCGGCTTGCAGACCTTCACCACCGCGATCTACCAACAGTTCGAACTGGAGTTCAGCAATGCGAATGCCGCAATGCTCTCGGCTGTGCTGCTGGTGATGTGCCTGACATTGCTGTGGCTGGAGTTGCGTGCGCGCGGCAAGGGCCGGCATGTGCGTATCGGCCAGGGCGCGGCGCGGCATGCGGAGCAGGTTCGACTAGGTCAATGGACGCCATTGGGTCAGGTTTATTGCCTGGCGCTGGCGATCATCGGCAGCGGGATTCCGCTGGGGATGCTCGGTTATTGGTTGGCAGTGGGATCTTCTGCCGCCTTCCCGGTAGCAGAAATCGGTGAAGCGCTGCTGTCCTCATTGGCACTGTCCCTGGGCGGCGCCGCGCTTTGCCTGGTGCTGGCGGTGCCGGTCGGTCTGCTGGTGGTGCGCTACAAAGGCCAACTGGCGATCTGGGCCGAACGCCTGCCGTATCTGCTGCACGCCCTGCCCGGATTGGTGATTGCGCTGACGCTGGTGTACTTCGCCCTGCACTATGTGCCGGCGCTGTACCAAACCTCGGCATTGTTGTTGATTGCTTATGCGCTGCTGTTTCTGCCGCTGGCCCAGGCGCCGATCCGTACCGCGCTGAACAAGGCTGCTCCGCAGCTTGAAGAGGCTGCACGCACGCTAGGGGCTTCATCGTTCAGTGCGTTTTGCCGGGTGACCTTGCCGATTATTTTCCCGGCCTTGGGTGCGGCGTTTGCGCTGGTGTTCCTGGATGCGATGAAGGAATTGACCGCGACGTTGCTGCTTAGCCCGACAGGGTTGAATACATTGGCGACGGCGGTGTGGGCGCATACCTCGAATGTAGAGTTTGCGGCGGCGGCGCCTTATGCGGCGTTGTTGATTCTAGTGTCGGGGTTGCCGGTGTATTTGCTCACGACTCGGATGTATCTGAGCCGTTGAGATCGCTTTCGCGAGCAAGCCCGCTCCCACATTTTGAAATGCATTCCAAATGTGGGAGCGGGCTTGCTCGCGAAGGGGCCGGCACTGACGACGCTAAGCCCTGAACTGCCCCAGGCTCGCCTTCAACTGCGCCGCCAACCCATCCAGCACCTTGCCACTGGCGGTGGTCTCAACCACCGCCTGGGCGGCACGTTCGGCCTGGGCATGGATTACCTCGACCCGCCCACGCACCGCATGGGCACCCTGGGCCTGATGCTCAGCCGCGCGCGTCGCCAAGCCAATCGCCGCATGCACTTGCTCCACCGAGGCCTGCACCGTCTGCTGCAAGCGCACGCTGTCACGCAGCACCAGCAAACCTTCATTAGCCTGACGCCCAGCCTTGCCGATGGTTTCCACCGCCTCCCGCGCGCCTTGCTGCAGCGCCACGATATGCGCCTGAATATCGCCCGTGGAGCTTTGCGTCTTGCTGGCCAGCGCACGCACTTCATCCGCCACCACCGCAAAGCCGCGACCGGTCTCACCAGCACGCGCCGCCTCGATGGCCGCGTTGAGCGCCAACAGATTGGTCTGCTCGGCGATGCCGTGAATCACGGTCAACACCACCTCGATCTGCTGGCTTTGCTGGGCCAGGCGCTCGATGACCGTGGAGCCCGCTTGTACTTGGCCCGCCAGCGCCTCGATCAAACTGCCGACCTCAGCCGAGGTCCGCGAGTTCTCATCCGTGGCCTGGCGAATATCCACCACCTGCTGCAACGCCGCCTGCATCGCATGGCTCTCGGCCTGCGCTTCGTCGGCCATCTGCGACAGTGCGCGCAAGCTCTCGGCCACTTCATCGCGCTGTAAACCGGCCGCAGCGTCAGCACCGGCATTGCGCAAGGTCATGGCGCCGATTTCCACGCCAGTACGCTGGGCCACATCCCCCGCCTCGCGCACGATGGGCTGCAACTTATCCACAAAGCGATTGACCGCCGAAGCCATGTCGCCGATTTCATCCTTGCTGCTGATTTGCACACGTTTGGTGAGATCACCCTCGCCCGCCGCCAGGTCGTCCATGGCAGCGATCAGCAGCTTCAAGCGATTGACCACACGGCGGCCCAACACGATGGCGATCAGCAGCAACACGCCGAAACCGACCAGCGCCAGGCCCATTCCAATGCGCCAGCGCAAGGTGCCGGCAGCGTCCTGGACGGCGCTGGTGGTGTTGGCGGTCATTTGGGTGGCGGTGGCTTGAGCGGATTGCAGGCGCGCGCCCATGGCGGCAGCGCTATCGGCCGCTGCGCCCTTGAGGCTGTCGCCCACCAACTGGTCACCGCTGGCGATCAGTGCGGCGAAGCGCTTATCCAGAGCGGCCAGATCAGCCTCCACTGCGGCCGTGGACACCCCCATGCGCACCTTACCGATCTCCACGCCGTTGGGGCTGATGGACGCTTCAACATAGAACACCGAAGGGTCATCTTTCGCCGCATCCAACACTTTATCCAGGGCGCGGTCACCTTTGCCTTTTTCCAACAGCGCCTGGTTAATCGGGTTTTCACGGTTGAGGTAGCGGGTCAGATGCTCACCCGCAGCGTCGTCATAGACCACGAACAGCACGTTGGGGTTGCGCTGGGCACGCCGGGCGAACTCCGACAGCGTCGGCACGTCGCTGTCCCACATAGCGCGGGGCGCCACCGAAGCCAACAGTTGCGCCATGTCATTGGCGGAGTCTTTCAGGTCTTTTTCCAGGGTCGCACGCAGTTGCTTCTGCTCTTCCTGCAGGCGGGTTGAAAGCCCCGCTGTCAGACGCTGACGGGTACTGGTCGACAAGCTGTCCAGGCTGGAGGTGACTTCTTTACCGGCCTGGGCCAATTCACCCGACAGTTTCTGGCTGTCGATACCCAGGCGATTACCCAAATCAGCTTCCAACGCTGTGACGGTGCTTCGCGTCAGGGCGACGGCAACCAACACTTGCACCAAAAGGGCGATACCTAGGGTAACGAACACCGGCCGCAACAGACGGCTTTGTAACAATGAGAGAACGGCAGACATCGGGAATCCCTCCACCACGGGTGCCATTAATTTGATAGCACCGCGAAAGAAAGAACCAAAGCAAGGGTCGTGCCGCCCAGGCGACAGAAACGACAAAGGGCTCCCGAAGGAGCCCTTTGCTTTTTACATCAACAGCTTATTAAGCGAACGGGTGACGCAGAACGATGGTTTCGTTGCGATCCGGACCTGTCGAAATAATGTCAATCGGCGCACCGATCAACTCTTCGACACGCTTGATGTAGGCACGGGCGTTAGCTGGCAGCTCTTCCAGGGTCTTGGCGCCCACGGTCGATTCGGTCCAGCCCGGCACTTCTTCGTACACTGGCTGCAGGCCTACGTAGCTGTCGGCGTCGGTCGGAGCAACATCATTACCGTTTGCGTCTTTGTAGCCAACGCAGATATTGATGGTTTCCAGACCGTCGAGTACGTCCAGCTTGGTCAGGCAGATGCCCGAGATGCTGTTCACATCGATAGCGCGACGCAGGATAACGGCGTCGAACCAGCCGCAACGACGAGCACGGCCGGTGGTCGCGCCGAATTCGTGACCTTGCTTGGCCAGGTGAGCGCCGACGTCGTCGAACAGCTCAGTCGGGAACGGACCCGAACCTACGCGAGTGGTGTAAGCCTTGGTGATGCCGAGGATGTAGTCCAGGAACATCGGGCCAACGCCCGAACCGGTCGCAACGCCGCCAGCGGTGGTGTTGGAGCTGGTCACGTACGGGTAGGTGCCGTGGTCGATGTCCAGCAGGGAGCCTTGGGCGCCTTCGAACATGATGTCTTTGCCGGCGCGACGCAGGTCGTGCAGCTCGGCAGTCACGTCCAGCATCAGCGGCTTGAGCAGCTCAGCGTATTCCTTGCACTCGGCCAGGGTTTTCTCGAACTCGATGGCTGGCTCTTTGTAGTAACCGACCAGCATGAAGTTGTGGTAATCCACCAGTTCACGCAGCTTGTCTTCAAAGCGCGGCATGTTGAGCAGGTCGCCCACACGCAGGCCACGACGTGCAACCTTGTCTTCGTAGGCTGGGCCGATGCCGCGACCGGTGGTACCGATCTTCAGCTCGCCACGGGCCTTTTCACGGGCCTGGTCCAGCGCAACGTGGAACGACAGGATCAGCGGGCAGGACGGGCTGATACGCAGGCGCTCGCGCACCGGTACGCCTTTCTCTTCCAGCTTGGTGATCTCACGCAGCAGGGCGTCAGGTGCAACCACCACGCCGTTGCCGATCAGGCACTGCACGCCTTCGCGCAGTACGCCCGACGGGATCAGGTGCAAGACGGTTTTTTCGCCATCGATGACCAGGGTGTGGCCAGCGTTGTGGCCACCTTGGTAGCGCACTACGGCGGCAGCATGTTCGGTCAGCAGATCAACGATCTTGCCTTTGCCCTCATCACCCCATTGGGTGCCCAGGACTACGACATTCTTACCCATAACACTTGTCCTCATTCGCGCAAACTTGGTGCCGGCGATGGCCGGCAGGAAAACTCAAGAAGCCAGTGGCGATACTTGCCAAAGCCCGTTCTGCAGAATCAATTGCCGGTCGCAGTCCGCATCACGGGCGGCGGCCAATGGCTGCCCAGGCAACGCCTGGACGACACGCTGACCCTCACTGCGCAACTGGCAAACCTGCTGCCAGAGTGCTGCGTCCGTACTGTCGGGCATCCAGATGCCACCAGACGGTAGCTCGACCTCAGCACGCCCCAGGGTCACCAGGGTTTTCAAATCGGTGGAGAAACCAGTGGCCGGACGCGCACGACCAAAGTCGGCGCCGATATCGTCATAACGACCACCTTGGGCGATGGCTTGGCCAACACCCGGTACAAATACAGCGAACACCACACCGGTGTGGTAGTGGTAGCCGCGCAACTCACCCAGGTCAAAGTACAGCGGCAGCTCCGGGAAGCGCGCCGACAACTGCTCGGCAATCGCCAGTACGTCGTCCAGTGCAGCCAGAACCGGCGCTGGCGCCTTGGCCAGGCGCTCACGGGCAGCCACCAGCACTTCACGGCCGCCGCACAGGTTGACCAGTGCACGCAGCATGTCAGCCAGATCGGCAGGCACGCCAGCGGTCAGGGCAATCACCTCATCGATGGCCTTGCGTTGCAGGGCATCGAACAACTGTTGCTCCACCTCACCGGACAAACCGGCCGCACGGGCCAGGCCACGGTAGATACCGACGTGACCCAGGTCCATGTGGACATCCGGCACGTCGGCCAGTTGCAGCATGGCCAGCATCAGGCTGATCACTTCAACGTCGCTGCTCGGGCTGGCATCGCCGTACAACTCGGCGCCCAACTGAATCGGACTACGGGACGACGACAAGGCACGCGGCTGTGCATGCAGCACACTGCCGGCGTAGCACAGGCGGCTCGGACCTTCGCGACGCAGGGTGTGCGCATCGATGCGCGCCACTTGCGGCGTGATGTCGGCACGGAAACCCATTTGCCGGCCCGATTGCGGGTCGATGACCTTGAAGGTGCGCAGATCCAGGTCCTGGCCCGCGCCGGTCAGCAGGGATTCCAGGTACTCGATATGGGGGGTCACGACAAACTCGTAACCCCAGCTCTGGAACAGATCCAACACCTGGCGGCGCGCTACTTCAATGCGCGCAGCTTCTGGTGGCAGTACTTCTTCGATGCCATCTGGCAGCAGCCAGCGGTCTACCGTTGCCATTACGCCATTCCCCTTTGATCCGGGCGGCCAGCCCTCGGCCGAGCCTTGAGTGAAGCAGAAAACACCCGCCCCCTGCATAAACCACGCGCAAGAGCGACGTGACGAGCGGCCTGTAATCGGCCTCGTCGGGCACTTTCCTCGAAAAACCTGTCACGCCTGCCGAATCAAACATGCAGACGCAAAAAAGCCGGGAATTTCCCGGCTGCCGCATCATACACCCGTTTTCTGAAAGGATCACCCCGCCAGGCGTTTTAGCCGCCCGACGGGAGTGAAACCTACAGAATCACAGGCCGGTTACTTGGACTTTTCCAGGTAGCGGAAGAAGTCGCTGCTTGGGTCCAACACCATGACGTCGGTTTTGTTCGCGAAGCTTTCACGGTAGGCGCGCAGGCTACGGTAGAACGCGTAGAACTCCTGGTCCTGGCCGTAGGCCTTGGCATAGATCGCCGCGGCTTGAGCATCGCCATCACCACGGGCCTCTTCAGACTCGCGATAAGCTTCGGCCAACAGTACACGGCGCTGACGGTCGGCATCCGCACGAATACCTTCTGCCAGCTCGTTACCCTTGGCGCGGTGCTCACGGGCTTCACGCTCACGCTCGGTGCTCATACGCTCGAACACGCTGCGGTTCACTTCCTTCGGCAGGTCGATCGCCTTGACCCGGACATCAACCACTTCGATGCCCAGCTCTTTTTCCGCCATCGTGTTCAACGAACGCGTGATGTCAGCCATCAGCGCGTCGCGCTCACCGGATACCACCTCATGCAGGGTGCGCTTACCAAACTGGTCACGCAGGCCCGATTCCAGACGGCGCGACAAACGCTCGTCGGCAATCTGCTTGAGGCCGGAGGTCGCGGTGTAGAAGCGCTCGGCATCCTTGACGCGCCACTTGGCGTAGGCGTCAACCATCACGGCTTTCTTTTCCAGGGTCAGGAAGCGCTGTGTCGGTGCATCCAGGGTCATCAGGCGGGCGTCGAACTTGCGCACCTGGTTGACGTAGGGGACTTTCACATGCAGGCCCGGCTGGACATCCGCCTGGACCACGCGACCGAATTGCAGCAGCACCGCACGCTCGGTCTGAGCCACGATGTAGAAGCAGTTCCAGGCAGCGATGACCACGACGACGCCCACAATCAGGGCGGTCAGCGATTTATTGCTCATCAACGACTCTCCCTGGTACGTGTTTGCTGTTGCAGCAAGTCAGCGGCCGCACGGGCGCTCGCTTCATTGGCAGCGGCATTGGAACCGGTGGACGGTGCGCTGGTGCTGCTACGACCACCTTCGATCATCTTGTCCAGCGGCAGGTACAGCAGGTTGTTCTGCCCACCTTTGCTGCCGGTCACGAGAACCTTGCTGGTATTGCTGAAGACTTCCTGCATGGTGTCCAGGTACAGACGCTCACGCGTGACTTCCGGTGCCTTGCGGTACTCGGCGACCAGCTTGGTAAAGCGATCCGCCTCACCCTTGGCGCGGGAGACCACTTCGTCGCGGTAACCGTTGGCATCCTCTAGGATGCGCTGGGCCTGACCACGGGCTTCCGGCACGACGCCGTTGGCGTAGGTTTCAGCCTGGTTGCGCGAACGCTGCTCGTCTTCACGGGCACGGATCACGTCATCGAAGGCTTCCTGAACTTCGCGCGGTGCAGCGGCGCTCTGTACGTTCACCTGGGTGACGGTGATACCGGTGCGATAGGTATCGAGGAACCGTTGCAGGCGCTCCTTGATCTCGCTGGCCATCAATTCACGACCTTCGGTCAGCACCTGGTCCATCGCGGTCGAACCGACGACGTGGCGCAGGGCACTTTCAGTGGCGTGTTGCAGGCTGATTTCCGGCTGATCAACGTTCAGCACGAAGTCCTGCAGGTTGCTGATCTTGTACTGCACGGTCAGCGGCACTTCGACGATGTTCTCGTCTTCGGTCAGCATCTGGCCCTGCTTGGTGTAGGCACGCTCACGCGTGACGTTTTCCATGTACTTCTTGTCGATCGGCGGGAAATAGATGTTCAGGCCGGGGCCGACAGTCTCGTAGTACTTGCCGAAGCGCAGCACCACGGCCTGCTCCTGCTCGTCCACCACGTACACGGCGCTGTATAGCCATACGGCCGCCAGCACGACAAGACCCAGGCCCAGCAGGCCATAGCCGCCGCCCTTGCTTGTGCGACCGCCGTCGTCACCACCACGTTTTTTTCCACCACCGAACAACCCATTCAGGCTTTCCTGCAGCTTTCGGAAGGCCTCGTCGAGATCTGGTGGCCCCTTGCGGTCGCCATTATTGCGGCGTTTACCACCCCAAGGATCCTGATTATTCGAGTTGCCACCCGGCTCATTCCAAGCCATAGCGCTCTCCATCTGATAAAGCAAAGACGCACCCACGGCGCGCCGACCAATGCTACAGAATGCCTGCCACCACGGCACAACCGCTTTAGGAGGCTTTTATTGCAAAGTGTGTTGTTCGATGAACTCTGCCGGTACCACGCCTTCACGGCTGACCAGCCGATTGAGCTCCGAGCGCGGCAATCGAACGGCCAGCAAGCTGACACCTTCTTCGTCGTGTTCTTCTTTCTGTACCGCGCCCAACTCGAAAAACTGTGCACGCAGTCGAGCAAAACGCTGGGGCAAGCGCAAGGTGCCGACAAACAAATCGCTGCCGAGCAACTCGGCAATGGCCTGTTCAAGCAACTCAAGACCACTGCCATCACGCGCCGACAGCCAGACCCGCTGGGGCTTGCCGTTCTCATCGCGCTGGATTTGTGGCTCAACGCCCTCAAGCAAATCGAGTTTGTTATAGACCTCGAGGATCGGCAAGTCCTGGGCACCAATCTCACCCAGTACCAGCATCACCTGTTCAATCTGCAACATGCGATCCGGTTCAGCCGCATCGATCACGTGCAACAGCAGGTCGGAATTGCTCGACTCTTCGAGCGTAGACCGAAATGCCTCGACCAGCTTGTGCGGCAAGTGACGAATGAAACCCACGGTGTCGGCCAGGACAATCGGCCCCAGATCGTCCAGATCCAGACGACGCAGGGTCGGGTCGAGGGTGGCGAACAGTTGGTCGGCCGCGTACACGTCCGATTTCGTCACGTTGTTGAAGAGTGTGGATTTGCCGGCGTTGGTATAGCCCACCAGGGACACGGTCGGGATGTCCGCGCGAGAACGGCCACGGCGCGATTGCTCACGCTGGCTACGCACTTTCTCCAGGCGGCCCTTGATCTGGCGCAGACGAACCCGCAGCAGGCGTCGGTCGGTCTCGAGCTGGGTTTCACCCGGGCCGCGCATGCCGATGCCGCCACCTTGACGTTCAAGGTGAGTCCAGCCGCGGACCAAGCGGGTGCTCATGTGGTCAAGCTGGGCCAGTTCAACCTGGAGCTTGCCCTCATGGGTACGGGCGCGTTGGGCGAAGATATCGAGAATCAGACCGGTACGGTCGATCACGCGACACTCGAAGACACGTTCGAGGTTACGTTCCTGACTGGGCGTGAGGACGTGATTGAAGATCACCAGATCGGCTTCTTCGGCGTGGACCAGGTCGCGCAGTTCCTCGACCTTGCCGCTGCCAATCAGGAATTTGGCGGTTGGCCGATGACGCGGCACGTTAAAAAACGCAACGGTCTCGGCGCCGGCCGAATTTGCCAACTCCTGAAACTCCTGCGGATCTTCGCGCGCCTCAGGGTCCTGTCCATCCAAGTGAACGAGAATGACCCGCTCACCACCACCGTGGCGCTCAAAGAACAAAGGAGACTCCTATCAGGCGTTACCTGGCTCAGCGTCAGCTACGTCATCACCGGCGGCGCTAGGCAGACGGATTGGACGAACAGGGACGACTGTCGAGATAGCGTGCTTGTAGACCATCTGGCTGACGGTGTTTTTCAGCAGGATCACGAACTGGTCGAACGACTCGATCGTGCCTTGCAGCTTGATACCGTTGACCAGGTAGATGGAAACCCCCACTTTCTCTTTACGTAAAGTATTCAAGTAAGGGTCTTGTAGCGAATGCCCTTTTGACATGTGCCGCACTCCTTTAAGGATCAATAATAAAAAATCGGAAAATAGATAGCTTATGGCCGTCACACCCCCAAGGATAGACGGCAATTGCAAGGACTCAGCTCAATATGGAGACCGTTCCCAAGTATTTCAAGGCGCGTGACAGATTGTCGCTGTCCAGGCTGTCCAGCCAGTGCAAATCGCTCCAACTGCGCAACCAAGTGAACTGGCGTTTCGCCAATTGGCGCGTGGCAATGATGCCGCGCTCCTGCATTTCGGCTGACGTCAGCTTGCCATCCAGATGATCCCAGACTTGGCGGTAGCCTACAGCACGTATCGAAGGTAACCCTGGATGCAGGTCACCTCTGGAACGCAGAGCTACGACCTCGTCCACAAACCCCTGTTCCAACATAATTGTGAATCTTTGTGCAATTCGATCATGCAGCACCTGGCGATTTGCCGGAGCGATGGCCAGATTCGCCACAGTATAGGGCAATTGTGACGCGCCAGATGCGCCTGCGTCAGCACTTTGCGCACTTTGTTTCAGGCGATGTTCAGTCATGGTCTGCCCGCTCACGCGCCAGACTTCCAGCGCGCGAGTGAGGCGCTGGGGGTCATTGGGGTGAATGCGCGCGGCAGACACCGGGTCCACGGCGGCCAACTGGTCGTGCAGGGCTTGCCAGCCAAGGCGTGCAGCCTCTTCTTCAAGCTCGGCGCGCACTTGGGCATCGGCCGGCGGCATATCTGCCAGACCTTCCTGCAAAGCCTTGTAATAGAGCATCGTACCGCCCACCAGCAGCGGAATATTGCCCCGTGCGGTGATGTCGGCCATGGCCGCCAGGGCGTCGGTGCGGAAATCTGCGGCCGAATAGCTCTGCGACGGATCGATGATGTCGATCAGCTTATGCGGGTATTGGGCCAACAGCTCTTTGGAAGGCTTGGCGGTGCCGATGTCCATGTCCCGGTAAACCAGGGCAGAGTCGACACTGATCAGCTCGCACGGCAGCACTTTGGTCAGCTCGATGGCCAGGTCGGTCTTGCCGGCGGCCGTGGGACCCATCAGAAAAATCGCGGGGGGCAAGGCACTCATCAACGGCCGCGCAAGAACAGTTTGTCCAGATCGTCCAGGCCCATTTGGGTCCAGGTCGGTCGGCCATGGTTGCATTGCCCACTGCGCTCGGTGTTTTCCATGTCGCGCAGCAGGCCGTTCATTTCCGGCAGGGCCAGGCGGCGGTTGGCGCGGATCGCACCGTGGCATGCCATGGTGCCGAGCAGTTCGTTGATATGGGCCTGGACGCGGTCACTGGTGCCGTATTCCATGAGGTCGGCCAGTACGTCGGCGACCAGGCGGTTGGCCTCGGCCTGCTTGAGCAACGCAGGAATCTGGCGGATAGCCAGGGTTTCCGGGCCCAGGCGTTGCAGCTCGAAGCCAAGGCTCTGGAATACGCCGGCGTGTTCTTCGGCGCAATCGGCTTCGCGCTGGCTCACCGCCAGGGACTCCGGCACCAGCAGCGGCTGGCCGCTGAGACCTTCGCTGGCCATGGCGATCTTGAGGCGTTCGTACATGATCCGCTCGTGGGCGGCGTGCATGTCCACCAGCACCAGGCCATGGGCGTTTTCCGCCAGAATGTAGATGCCCTTGAGCTGCGCCAACGCGTAGCCCAGCGGCGGGATATCTCCACCGCCTTCCGGCAAGGCCACAGGCGCGCCCGGCTCGGCACCTGGCAGCGGCGCGAAAAACTCGCGGTAAGCCGCCTGGGCTTCAGCCACCGGGACTGCCGACTGTGGGCGCGGGGTGTACTGGTACTGATAACCCGAGCCGGCGCCGGAGTTCGGCGCGGTATAGGCAGGTTGCGACTGCGGCGATTGCAGCAGGTTGGCCGCCAGGCTCATTTCGCCTTGAGGGCCGAACTCGCCGGCTTCCGGACCACTCGGACGGACCACGGCCGTCACAATCGGCGCAGACAACTGATCATCCGGACGCACATCGCCCAGGGTTCGGTGCAAGGTGCCGTAGAGGAAGTCATGCACCATGCGCCCATCACGGAAGCGCACTTCGTGCTTGGTCGGGTGCACGTTGACGTCCACCACCGACGGATCGACCTCAAAGAACAACACAAACGTGGGGTGGCGCCCGTTGAACAGCACGTCGCGATACGCCTGGCGCACCGCGTGGGCCACCAGCTTGTCGCGCACTGCACGGCCGTTCACAAAGAAGTACTGCAAGTCCGCCTGGCTGCGGGAGAAGGTCGGCAAACCGACCCAGCCCCATAGGCGCAGGCCATTGCGCTCAATTTCAATCGGCAGCGCCTGCTCCAGGAAACCCGGCCCGCAAATCGCCGACACCCGGCGAGCACGCGCGGCGTCATCGTGGGCTTCGTGCAGGCTGAGGATGGTCTTGCCGTTATGCCGCAGGTGGAACGCCACATCGAAGCGGGCCAGGGCCAGGCGCTTGATGACTTCCTGCAGGTGATCGAATTCGGTTTTCTCGGCCTTGAGGAATTTAC
This sequence comes from Pseudomonas sp. NS1(2017), assembly GCF_002269425.1. Classification (NCBI taxonomy): domain Bacteria; kingdom Pseudomonadati; phylum Pseudomonadota; class Gammaproteobacteria; order Pseudomonadales; family Pseudomonadaceae; genus Pseudomonas; species Pseudomonas sp. NS1(2017). The sequence continues at coordinate 1,957,261 of NZ_CP022960.1, read as the reverse complement.
GCCGCGCCGGGGTGTTGAAGAACAGGTCGCGCACTTCCACCGACGTACCGACAGGATGGGCTGCCGGCTGGACCCGAGGCGCCATGTCGCGACCTTCGGTTTCCACTTGCCAGGCCTGCTCGGCGCTGCGGGTGCGGGACGTCAGGGTCAGGCGCGCCACAGAGCTGATGGACGCGAGCGCCTCACCGCGAAAGCCCAGGCTCATCACCCGCTCAAGGTCTTCCAGGTCGCGAATCTTGCTGGTGGCGTGACGCGCCAGGGCCAGCGGCAGGTCGTCGGACGAGATGCCGCTGCCATCGTCTCGCACGCGCAGCAGCTTGACGCCACCCTGTTCCACGTCGACATCAATGCGCTTGGCGCCGGAGTCGATGCTGTTTTCCAGCAGCTCCTTGATCACCGAGGCTGGGCGCTCCACCACCTCACCTGCCGCAATCTGGTTGGCAAGGCGCGGGCTCAGCAGTTCGATGCGTGAGCCGTTATCCAGGATCGATTCGCTCATTACTGCGCCGCCAATTCGGTGCCGGGGATTGTCAACACCTGGCCGACTTTCAATTCATCGGTCTTCAGGTTGTTGGCGCTGCGCAAGGTAGCAGCCGACACCTGGAAACGCACAGCCAGCATGGCCAGGGTGTCGCCGGGCTGTACGCGATGGTCGCGCGGGCCCTGGGCGATCTTCCCGGAGTCACGCAGCCAGGCGATGTAGGTGCCCGGCGGCGGATTCTGCTGGAAGAACTGGCGCACACCGGCGCTGATGGAACGTGCCAGCGCCTGCTGGTGGCTGCCGGTCGCCAGTTTCGAGGCTTCGTTGGAGTTGGAGATAAAGCCGGTTTCTACCAGGATCGACGGAATATCCGGCGATTTCAGCACCATGAAGCCCGCTTGTTCCACGCGCTGTTTGTGCAGCGGCGTGACGCGACCGATATTGCTCAAGACCTTCTGGCCGACGTTCAGGCTGGAGGTCAGCGAAGCGGTCATCGATAGGTCGAGCAGTACACCGGCGAGCATTTTGTCCTTGTCATCGAGGGACACGTTGCCGGCCCCGCCGATCAAGTCAGAACGGTTTTCACTGTCGGCCAACCAACGCGCGGTTTCAGACGTTGCACCGCGATCCGACAGGGCGAACACCGAGGCGCCAAAGGCTGCAGCCGAAGGCGCGGCGTCGGCGTGGATCGACACGAACAGGTCGGCGCCCTTCTTACGGGCGATTTCGGTACGGCCACGCAACGGAATGAAGTAGTCGCCGGTACGGGTCAGCTCGGCGCGATAACCTTTCATCGCGTTGATCTGGCGCTGCAGTTCACGGGCAATCGCCAGCACTACGTCTTTTTCATGCTGGCCGCGTGAGCCGGAAGCACCGGGGTCTTCGCCGCCGTGACCGGCGTCGATCACCACGATAATGTCACGCTTGCCAGCCGGAGCCGGTGGTGGCGGAGGCAGCTTGACCTGCGGTTGCGACGGGTTGACCGGCACCGCCGGGACCGTCGCGACGCTTGGAGGCGGTGCAGGCGGCGGGTTGGCATCGGCGGCATTGTCGAACAGGTCGACCACCAACCGGTTGCCGTACTGGGCGTTGGGCGCCAGCGAGAAGCTTTTCGGGGTCACGACCTTTTTCAGGTCGATCACCACGCGCAGGTCGGTCGGCGTGCGTTGGGCCGAACGCATGGCGGTAATCGGGGTATTGGCAGTGGACACTTTCAACGGTGCGGCCAAGGTCGCGCCATTGATGTCGATCACCAGGCGATCAGGCGCCGTCAGGGTAAAGACGCTGTGCTGGACCGGGCCAGACAGGTCGAACACCAGTCGCGTGTTATCCGGCGCTCGCCACAGGCGAACACTTTTCACCTGTGAAGCAGCCAGAGCATTGAAAGTCATTGCCGCAAGCAACACCCCCACGACAGCAACCAACGCGCGAAAGCGCATACCTAACCCCACCAATTATTTGAATTCCAATGCCAAAGCGGCGCACCAGGACTGGCCGCGCACGCTCCGGGGCAACAACTTCAACTGACGTCCGTGCTCATGCGGCGTAATGGTAATGGTCATGTCAGGCTTTGGCAAAAAGCCTGTGCCTTTATCTGGCCACTCGATCAGGCACAACGCATCTGCATCGAAGTAATCCCGGATACCCATGTATTCCAGCTCTTCGGGGTCCACCAGACGATAAAGGTCGAAGTGAAAGGCGCGCACTGCACCGATCTCGTAGGGTTCTACCAGGGTGAACGTAGGGCTTTTTACTGCACCCGTATGACCCAATCCTCGGATAATCCCTCGGGACAGCGTGGTCTTGCCCGCCCCCAAATCGCCCTCCAGAAAGATAAGCCCGGCTCCGGCCGTCACCTGCGCAATGCGTTGCCCGAACGCAACCATGGCCTCTTCATCGGCCAAAAAAAGGATTACTTCAGACACGGCGACTGCTCCTCCAGCAATTGACGAATGGCGGGTATCAAGTCGCTGGCAGCCAGCCCACGACCAAAGGTGCCCTGGCGATCGCCCGCCGTGGCGTGCAACCAAACCGCCAGGCAGCTTGCCTCATAGGCCTGCATGCCCTGGGCCAGCAACGCGCCCACCAGACCGGCCAGGACATCACCGAGCCCCGCCGTCGCCATCGCCGGATGGCCTTGGTCACAGCGTGAAACACGCCCGTCCGGGCTGGCAATCAAACTGCCAGCCCCCTTGAGGATAGCCACTGCATTGAATTTCTGAGTCAACGCGCGCGCCACCTTAAGACGATCGGCCTGAACCTCGGCTGTCGAAAGGCCCAACAACCGTGCGGCTTCCCCTGGATGCGGGGTGATCACACAGTTGGCTGGCAAGCTGACGCCACCACTGGCGAGCTGATTCAAGGCGTCGGCATCCCAGACTTGCGGCTGCTTGGCGTTGGCGGCGACGGACAGCAGGCTTTTGCCCCAGGACGCTTCACCCAGCCCAGGCCCGATCACAATGACCGAGATCTTTTCCAACAGGCCCATCAGTTGGTTGGCCGAGCTGACGCCGACGGTCATGACTTCCGGCAAGCGGGCCAACGCGGCTGGCACGTGTTCCGGGCGCGTCGCCAGGGACACCATGCCCGCGCCACTGCGCAAGGCACTTTCGGCGCTCAGCAGGGCGGCGCCACCCAAGCCGCGGTCGCCGCCAATGACCAACAGGTGGCCAAACTGGCCTTTATGGGCGTCCGGGGAACGCGCCGCCAGTTGCGGCAAATGGCCGTGCAACAGGGGCTGTACGTCGGTTATTGCGTGTTTTGTCTGCGGCATGCGTCTTCAAGCTCCGATGTCTGGCAGAATTATACGCATCTAACCTGTGGTTTCCCGTGTCTCATGCCTGCTATTACGTCCGATCTTCCCGCCCTCGCCCAATCGATCAAAGACTGGGGCCGCGAGCTGGGCTTTCAACAAGTCGGCATCAGCGGCCTGGACCTCGCCGAGCATGAGCAGCACCTGCAACGCTGGCTCGACGCGGGCTACCACGGCGAGATGGAGTACATGGGCGCCCATGGCAGCAAACGCTCCCACCCCGATGAACTGGTACCGGGCACCTTGCGCGTGGTGTCGCTGCGCATGGATTACCTGCCGGGCGATACGCAAATGGCCCAATTGCTGGCCAAGCCGGAAAAAGCCTATATCTCCCGTTACGCCCTGGGCCGCGACTACCACAAGCTGATCCGCAAGCGCGTGCAGCAACTGGCCGACCGCATCCAGGCGCAAATCGGACCCTTCGGTTTCCGTGCCTTTGTCGACAGTGCGCCGGTGCTGGAAAAAGCCATCGCCGAAAAAGCCGGGCTGGGCTGGATCGGTAAAAACACCCTGGTCCTCAATCGCAAGGCCGGTAGTTACTTCTTTCTGAGCGAACTATTCGTCGACCTGCCGTTGCCGATCGACGCCCCTCACAGCACCGAACACTGCGGCCGATGCACGGCTTGCCTGGATATCTGCCCCACCAACGCCTTCGTCGGCCCCTATGTATTGGACGCACGGCGCTGTATTTCCTATCTGACCATCGAGCTCAAGAACGCGATCCCCGAGGACCTGCGCCCCCTGATCGGCAACCGCGTGTTCGGCTGCGATGACTGTCAGATCGTATGCCCGTGGAATCGTTTCGCCCGCTCTACCACCGAGAGCGATTTCAAGCCACGCCACAATCTGGATAACGCGGAGCTGGCCGAGCTGTTTATGTGGGACGAGGATAAATTCCTCAGCAGCACCGAAGGCTCACCGCTGCGTCGTGCCGGCTATGAGCGCTGGCTGCGCAATCTTGCAGTGGGCCTGGGCAATGCGCCGTCGAGTATTCCAGTGCTGGAGGCCTTGAAGGCGCGCCGGGATTACCCGTCGGAATTGGTCCGCGAACATGTGGAATGGGCGCTGAACCAGCACGCTACGCGCTAGTGCACGTCGTCGTTATAGACGAACTTGGGCATTTCCCAGTGAAAACGGATCGCCAGCAGGCGCAATAGAAAGCCGCTGAACAGGGTCAGCAATATCGCCTGCTCGCTGGGCAGCTCCAGATATAGGCAAAGCATGTAGAACCAGGCGGCGAGGAACGACACGCTGGCGTACAGCTCGCGGCGGAAGATCAGCGGGATGTCGTTGCAGAAGATGTCGCGCAGGATGCCGCCGAAGACCCCAGTGATCACACCACTGACCGACGCCACCAGCATGCCGTGGCCCATCTCCAACGCGGTCATGCAACCGATCAGAGTGAAGGCCACCAGGCCCACGGCGTCCAGCGCCAGGAACAACGAGCGCAGGCGACGCATCAGCGGTGCGATAAAGATCGTCACCAGTGCGGCAATGGAGGTCAGCACCAGGTATTCCGGGTGTTTGACCCAGGTCAGCGGGTAATGCCCAAGCAGCACGTCGCGCACCGAACCACCGCCCAACGCGGTGACGCAGGCGATCAGCACCACGCCAAACCAATCCATGCCACGCCGTCCAGCAGACAGCGCGCCGGTCATGGCTTCGGCGGTGATGGCGAGGAGGTAGAGCATCAACAGCATGAGGGCGATCCTTGCATTGAGGCCGGCAGTCTAATCATTTGCTGACGGCACCAAAAGGGGGCGTCACGCTTTGATGAAATGCTTGCGGTAATGCTGCAACTCGGCGATCGACTCGCGGATATCATCCAAGGCCAGGTGGGTGCTGCCTTTATGGAAGCTGTCTTTGACTTCCGGCGCCCAACGCGCGGCCAACTCTTTGAGTGTCGACACATCCAGGTTGCGGTAGTGGAAGTAGCTTTCCAGCCCTTTCATGTGGGTATAGAGGAAGCGACGGTCCTGGCAAATGCTGTTGCCGCAGATCGGCGACTTGCCCTTGGGCACCCACTTCTCCAGGAAAGCGATGGTCTCGGCTTCGGCTTCGGCCATGCTGATGCGGCTGTCGCGCACGCGCTGGGTCAGGCCGGAGTTGCCGTGGGTGCGGGTGTTCCACTCGTCCATGGTGGCGAGCACGGCGTCACTGTGGTGGATAGCGATCACCGGACCTTCGGCCAAGGTGTTGAGGTTGCTGTCGGTGACAATGGTAGCCATCTCGATGATGACGTCGGTGTCGGGGTTCAGACCGGTCATTTCCAGATCGATCCAAATCAGGTTCTGTGGGTTTTGCATGGCTTGATTCTCTTGGCACCTTGGCGTAGCTGCGCAGTTTAGCAGGCGGGGGCGTGCTAGACTCGCGACCGTTTTACCCAACCTTTGCATTATCGACACGGAACACCCATGGCCAAACGCCAGCTCAACCGTCGCCAAAACTGGCGCATCGAAAAGATTCAAGGTGAACGCGCCGCTCGCGCCGCCAAACGTGAATCCTCCGCCGTGGAAGCGCTTGAAGGCGGCGACCTGGGCCCTGAACAAACGGGCCTGGTGATCGCGCACTTTGGTGTGCAGGTCGAAGTCGAGGCGCTCGAAGGCGAACTCGCAGGCTCTGTGTTCCGTTGCCACTTGCGCGCCAACCTGCCTGCGCTGGTGACCGGCGACCAAGTGGTGTGGCGTGCCGGCAACCAGGGCATCGGCGTGATTGTCGCCCAATTGCCACGCACCACCGAACTGCGCCGCCCCGACAGCCGTGGCCAGCTCAAGCCGGTGGCGGCCAACGTCGACATGATCGTGATCGTGTTCGCCCCGCTGCCCGAGCCCCATGCCAACCTGATCGACCGCTATCTGGTCGCCGCCGAGCATGCCGGCATCCGCCCGCTGTTGCTGCTGAACAAATTCGACCTGATCGACGAGCAGAACGCCCCGGCGCTGAATGCGCTGCTGGCGGTGTACCGCACCCTGGGTTACCCGGTGCTGGAAGTCTCGGCGCATCACGGCAATGGCATGGAACAGCTGCAACAGCAGTTGGACGGGCGCATCAGCGTGTTTGTCGGCCAGTCGGGCGTGGGGAAATCCTCGTTGGTCAACAGCCTGCTGCCGGAAGTCGAAACCCGTGTGGGCCCGCTGTCGGAACTGTCCGGTCAGGGCACCCACACCACCACCACCGCGCGGTTGTTCCACTTCCCCGGCGGCGGTGAGTTGATCGACTCCCCAGGCATCCGCGAATTCGGCCTTGGCCACGTCAGCCGCAGCGATGTGGAAGCGGGCTTCATCGAATTCAACGACCTGATCGGCACCTGCCGTTTCCGCGACTGCAAACACGACCGCGAGCCGGGCTGTGCATTGCTCAAGGCGTTGGAGGATGGGCGTGTGCAGCAGCAGCGGATGAATAGCTATCGGTCGATTATTGCGAGTTTGCCGGAGAGCAGTTACTGAGCCGCCATGCCTTGATACACATAAAGTAAGGCACAGATCGGCCTAGTCCATTGATTTAACGGGGTTTGGCATCAAGAATTCAGGACAACTGGGCGGCCAGTCGACACGAGCCAGCTTGAATTCGGAATTCCTGATGCGCATAATTGCTCCGTCACCAGCGAAAGCTGGCAGGAGTCTGGATCCTTTTCGGGGTTGATCCAGCGGCGCAGAAGGGGCGAAGCAAGCTCCACTGCGTGTCGAATGAAGCCGCCTTCGGGCGGCTTTGCTTTTTGTGGGGAATTAATAATTGCCTCTTTACTATCACCCCAAACAAGGCGATGTGCTGCTCTGCGACTTCACGCGAGGCTTTGTTGCACCAGAAATGCTGAAGATCCGCAAAGTCGTAGTGATATCCCCGACGGCTCCCCACAACCGCAAGCTCTGCACAGTAGTGCCGATCTCTTCTACCGCTCCCGAGATACAGCATGACTGGCACCATTTACTTCACACCAATCCACTTCTAACTGATGGCTACAAAGAGCTGTGGGTGAAGTGCGACATGATTTACACCGTCAGCTTCGAGCGGCTCGACAAACTCCACAGAAAGACCCGTTCCAAAGGACGAGAGTACTTCGTACCGAGGTTATGTACCGACGACATGCAAGGCGTGATCAGCGGTGTGAAAGCGTATCTTCCGCTCTGACGGATACGAAAACGCCCCAATGAGTTGGGGCGTTTTCACTGACGAAGTTTGTCGAAAAGGGCCTACGACCCGGTACCAGGCACCGTAGGATCCTTCACCCCACCATCATCAAACAGATTCAGCTTCTGGCGCAGTTCATGCGCCGGCAACGGTTCCTGCCCTGGCGGAATGGCGTTCGGGTCAACCGGTACTTCACCCGGCGCCCCCTCACCCTGGGTCGGCGCTGGCGGCGGCTGGTCCCCCTCAATCGCACGCTGGGCCTTCTTGGTCAGCACCACGATATCGATCCGGCGGTTGACCGGGTTGAACGGGTCTTGATGGTCAAACAGCTGCGACGAAGCAAACCCCACCACCCGTGCCACTTGCGGGTCCGGATAGCTGCCGGCGACCAGCGCGCGGCGAGCGGCGTTGGCGCGGTTGGCCGAAAGTTCCCAGTTGCCGAAGTCACCCTGGCCCGCGTATGGCTTGGCGTCGGTGTGGCCACTGATGCTGATCTTGTTCGGCACCGCCTTGATGGTGTCGGCCATGGCCAGCAGGATGTCTTCAAAGTACGGCTTCAAGCGCGCACTGCCAGAGTCGAACATCGGCCGGTTGGCCGCGTCGGTGATCTGGATGCGCAGGCCTTCCGGCGTGATCTCGAAGGAGATCTGGTCCTTGAATTTCAGCAGTTGCGGGTTTTCTTCGACCTTGGTTTGCAGTTCTTGCAGCAGCAGCTCAAGGCGCTCCTGCTCGACCTGTTCGGCCATGGACTCGACCGTGTCGCGCTCGATCGGGATTTTTTCCTGGGGCGACTCGGTCTTGATTTCCGGATTGATGGTGCGCTCAGGTGCCAATTGCGGCGAGCCGCCCAGGTCGATCACGAAGGGCGTGCCGCTTTCCGAGAAACCAATCGGGTCTTTGAAGTAGCCGGCGATGGCGATCTTCTGTTCCGGCGTGGCGGTGGACATCAGCCACAGCACCAGGAAGAACGCCATCATCGCCGTCGCAAAGTCGGCGAAGGCGATTTTCCAGGCGCCGCCATGGTGCCCCGCAGCGAAGCGCTTGACGCGCTTGATGATTATCGGCTGGTTGTTTTCCATGGCTTAGCGACCGCGAACCGCTTGTTCCAGCTCGGCGAAGCTTGGGCGATGTTTCGGGTACAGCACCTTGCGGCCAAACTCCACCGCCAGTGACGGCGGCATGCCGGAAGCCGAAGCGACCAGGCTGGCCTTGATCGATTCGTACAGGTTGATTTCTTCCTTGGCGTCATGGGCCAGGGAGGTCGCAAGCGGACCGAAGAAGCCGTAGGCCGCGAGAATACCGAAGAACGTACCCACCAGTGCCGCACCAACGTGCATGCCGATGGCGGCCTGGTCGCCCTCGCCCAGGGACGCCATGGTCACCACGATACCGAGTACCGCCGCGACGATACCAAAACCCGGCATACCGTCAGCGATGCCGGTCACGGCGTGGGAAGGATGCTCCAACTCTTCTTTGAGGCTGAACAACTCCATGTCGAACAGGCCTTCCAGTTCATGGGGGGCCATGTTGCCGGAGGACATGATGCGCAGGTAGTCGCAGATGTAGGCGGTCATGCGCTCATCTTTGAGCACAGCCGGGTACTTGGCGAAAATCGGGCTGGCGGCGGCGTCTTCGATGTCAGCCTCGATGGCCATCATGCCTTCGCGGCGGCTCTTGTTGAGGATCTCGTAGACCAGGCCCAGAACCTCCAGATAGAAGGTGTGGGTGAAGCGCGAACCGAACATCCCCAGCGATTTCTTGACCACGTGCATAGTCATGTAGCCGGGGTTGGCCTGCAAGAATGCGCCGAACGCCGCACCACCGATGATCAGCACTTCGAAGGGCTGGATCAACGCAGCAATTTTACCGTGGGACAGGACGTAGCCACCGAGCACACTTGCGATGACGACGATGATGCCGATAATTTTAGCCATAGGGGATGAGTACTTGCGCCGTCGGGTTCATGGACATATTGGGTGTAGCAGAAAACTCTTGTTCTACTTATCGGCAAAACTGCGCCAGACTATAGCCCGTTAAGGCGAAAAGCCAGTTCGGCCCGCTCCGGGCGTGTAGACCGCAAGTGATGATCGCGCCCCTATCATGGCTAATGAAACGACAGTCCCAACTGCAAAACCCAACTCTCTCGCTGCTTGGATCAAGCGCCTGGACGATGTGCTGCTGCCTGTGCCCCAGGCCAGCCACGACCGGGTGTGCAAAGGCATCCGCGACAGCCGCAGTTCATTGCGAGATATTGCCGAGCTGATGCAAAGCAGCCCGGCGCTCGTGCTCAGCGTGATGCGCGAGGCCAACAGCCATACCCATGGCAGCCTGGCGGAACCGGCGGAAAACCTCGAAGTGGCGCTCAACCGCCTGGGCCTCAAGCGCGCCGAAGAACTGCTGGCGCGCCTGCCCTCGGTGCCGGCCAACGAGATCCCCGTGGCGTTGCGCCAATTGTTGCTGGTGAGCCAGCACGCTTCGCAGCAAGCCAACGGTTTGTTCGGGAGCCGCCTGGCGCGACTGTGGCAGGACATTCACTGGGGCAGCCTGCTGTTTCTGTCGCCGCTGTGGCCGATGGCGGTCGCCTACCCCAAGCTCCTTGAAGAATGGGAACTGCGGGTGATCCACAAAGGCCAATCGGCGCGCGAGGTCGAGCAGGCGTTGTTCGGCGTGCGCTTGCTGGACCTGTGCGTCGGCCTGACCGAAGCCTGGCACCTGCCGATCTGGGTGTCCCAGGGCTACAAGCTACTGATGAGCGAGCAACGCCTGCTGGTCAAGGCGCTGCACATCGCCCGCGAAGACGACCCATTGCGCCACCAGCAATTACTCGACGCCGAACCCAATCTGCGCCGCTGGTTGAACCAGCCGGCCAACACCGTGCTGCTGGCCAACGGCCTGGCGATGTCGGCCCAGGAATCCTGGACCTGCCCGCACACCGAACGCTGGCAACTCCTCACGGCGCTGTACCTGCAACAGCCTCTGGGCGAGGTACAACAACAGGTTCACCAGCAGGCCGTCACCAGCGCCCGTACCGCCTTGATGCCAGACCTCTGGCACCCGGCGCTGTCGCTGATCTGGCCGTGGCATGTACAAAAGATTCATCGCGGCCTGCTCCCAGCGCCGCCGCCCACCGCCGAGGCCCTGGCCGTGTGGCGCAAACGCTGCACCGAACTGCTGGTGGAGCCGAGTCGCTTTGCCAACGCCATGCACTTGACCACCTGCGCCAAGGAAGCCCTGGTGGCCAGTGGCATGCAGCGGGTCATGCTATTAATGGCTGACCGCGCCATGAGCACCTTGCGTGTGCACCAGGCCGATGGCCTGCCGAAGGATGCGGCCAATTTGAGCCTGGATGTGGTCAACAGCACGTTGCTGCAGCGCTTGCTGGAAAAATCCGCGCAGGTGCGCCTCAACCCGGAAAACCATGCGCAGTTCTCGGCCTTGCTGCCGCCGATCCTGCGTCGCCTGTTCACCGGCGAACACCTGTTGCTGCGCTCGCTGAGCTGCAATGGCAAGGTGGTGATGCTGATGGTGGCCGACCAGGGCGGCGGGCCATTCTCGGAAACCACCGTGCAGGCCTTCGGTAAAACCGCCCAATGCATCGAGAAAGCCCTGCACTGCTTTACCAACCGCAGCGCCTGATGCTTGCGCTACAATCGCCGTCTTTTATCGCCAACATTTGTGCCCAGGAGACCTCACATGCCTGACTTCTCTGGCTTGCCGCTGGTGATCGAATCCAGCGACCTGCTTGGTCGCCTCGATACCGAACACCTGATACTGGTGGACCTTACCAGTGCCGCCCGCTACGCCGAAGGGCATATCCCCGGCGCGCATTTCGTTGACCCCAAGCGCACCCAACTGGGCCAGCCGCCAGCGCCCGGCCTGCTGCCCAACAAGGCTGATCTTGAGAAATTGTTCGGCGAACTGGGCCACACCCCGGACGCCACCTACGTGGTCTACGACGACGAAGGCGGCGGTTGGGCCGGGCGCTTCATCTGGATGCTCGACGTGATCGGCCACCAGAAGTACCACTACCTGGACGGCGGCCTGCTGGCCTGGCTGGAAGAAAAGCACCCGGTCTCGACCGACGTGCCCGCCCCCATCGGCGGTCCGGTCAGCCTCACGTTGCACGATGGCCCCACCGCCACCCGTGAATACCTGCAAAGCCGCCTGGGCGCCGCCGACCTGGGCATCTGGGACGCACGCGGTCCGCTGGAGTATTCCGGCGAAAAGGTACTCGCCGCCAAAGGCGGGCACATTCCCGGCGCAGTGAACTTCGAATGGACCGCCGGCATGGACAAGGCGCGCAACCTGCGTATCCGCCGTGACATGCCGCAGATCCTCGAAAATCTCGGGCTGACCCGCGACAAAGAAATCATCACCCACTGCCAGACTCACCACCGCTCTGGCTTCACCTACCTGGTGGCCAAGGCGCTCGGTTATCCGCGAGTCAAAGGTTATGCCGGTTCCTGGGGCGAATGGGGCAACCACCCCGACACCCCCGTCGAGATTTAAGGTTTAAGGACAGTTATGAAAAAGCAGTTGTTTATCCTCAGCCAGTACTTGCTGCCGCACCACTTGCTGTCGCGCCTGGCCGGCTGCATCGCCGAATGCCGCGTGCGCTGGTTCAAGAATGCCTTCACCACGTGGTTCGCCAAACGTTATCAAGTGGACATGTCCCAGGCCCTGGTTGAAGACGTGACCGCCTACGAGCACTTCAACGCCTTCTTTACCCGCGCCCTGAAAGACGGCGCGCGCCCACTGGATCAAACCCCAGGCGCGGTGTTGAGCCCTGCAGATGGTGCGGTCAGCCAATTGGGCCCAATCGAGCATGGCCGGGTGTTCCAGGCCAAGGGCCACAGTTTCAGCGTGCTGGAATTGCTGGGCGGCGACTCGGCCGTAGCGGCTCCGTTCATGGGCGGTGATTTCGCCACCATCTACCTGTCGCCGAAGGACTACCACCGCGTGCACATGCCGCTGGCTGGCACGCTGCGTGAGATGGTCTACATCCCGGGTCGCATCTTCTCGGTGAACCAGACTACCGCTGAAAACGTACCTGAGCTGTTCGCGCGCAACGAGCGCGTTGCCTGCATTTTCGACACCGAACGCGGCCCGATGGCTGTGGTGTTGGTGGGCGCGATGATTGTGGCGTCGATTGAAACCGTGTGGGCCGGGCTGGTAACGCCGCCGAAGCGCGAGCTGAAAACCTTCCGCTACGACGAGGCTGCACGCGCGCCGATTCATCTGGAGAAAGGTGCAGAGCTGGGTCGCTTCAAGCTGGGTTCGACCGCGATCGTGCTGTTCGGGCCGGATCAGGTGAAGTGGGCTGAAGAGTTGGCCGCTGGCACCCCGGTACAGATGGGCCAAGGCATCGCCGCACCTAAAGCCTGATCGACACAGACCCTGTAGGAGCGAGCTTGCTCGCGAAGAACTCAAGAACACCGCGGGCATCCAGAATGCCCGTGTAATCGTTGACGATTTTCGCGAGCAAGCTCGCTCCTACAGGGGGTGGCGTGACGGCCTAAAGCTGCCCGTCGCGGTCACGGAAGCCCAGCAGATACAGCACGCCATCCAGTCCTAGCGTCGAAATCGCCTGCTTGGCCGACTGCTTCACCAACGGCTTGGCACGGAACGCTACACCCAACCCGGCAACCGCCAGCATCGGCAGGTCATTCGCACCGTCTCCGACCGCAATGGTCTGTTCCAGACGCAAGCCTTCCTTGTGCGCCAGTTCCTTCAGCAAATCCGCCTTGCGCTGTGCGTCGACAATCGGCTCGACCGCCACGCCGGTCACCTTGCCATCCACCACTTCCAGCTCGTTGGCGAACACGTAGTCAATGCCCAGCTTGGCCTGCAGTTGCTTGGCGAAGTAGGTGAAGCCGCCGGACAGGATGGCGGTCTTGTAGCCCAGGCGCTTGAGTTCGGCGAACAGGGTCTCGGCGCCTTCGGTCAGGCGCAGGGAGGCGCCGATGGAGTCCAGCACGCTCACGTCCAGGCCTTTGAGCAGCGCGAGGCGCTCCTTGAAGCTGGCGCGGAAGTCCAGCTCACCGGCCATGGCGCGTTCAGTGATTTCGGAAACCTGCTCGCCCACACCGGCGGCTTTGGCCAACTCGTCGATGACTTCAGCCTCGATCAGCGTGGAGTCCATGTCGAACACCGCCAGACGGCGGTTGCGGCGGAACAACGAGTCCTCCTGGAAGGCGATATCGACATTCAGCTCCTGGGCCACGCTGAGGAACTCGGCGCGCAGGGCTTGCGGGTCGGCCGGTTCGCCGCGCACGGAGAACTCGATGCAACCCTTGCCCTTGTCGGCCGGAGTGTCCAGTGGCATGCGACCCGACAGACGGTCGATATGGTCGATATTCAAGCCGTATTGCGCAGTAATGGAGCTGACGCGCTGCAATTGTTCGGCAGTGACCTTGCGGGTCAGCAGCGTCACGATGTGGCGTTTCTTGCCCTGGCCGGCGACCCATTGCTGGTAGTCCTCTTCGGAAACCGGGGTGAAACGCACCTGTTGATCCAGCTTATACGCCGTAAACAGGATGTCCTTGAGCACCGAAGACGCCTGTTCAGTACTCGGGATCTCGACCAGGATGCCGAAGGACAAGGTGTCGTGGATCACCGCCTGACCGATGTCGAGAATGTTCACACCACCCTGGGCCAGAACACCGGTAATGGCTGCGGTCAGACCTGGGCGGTCTTCCCCCGTGATGTTAATCAGGACAATTTCGCGCAAGGCGCACCCCCAGGCTGGAAAAAAACCGCATTCTACCCACTTTCAGTGACCATCGGGCACAGCCAGCGCTTTGCCGGTCCTAGGGCTGTCGCTATACTGCGCGTCAACTTCACGGACCAAGAGCCGAGCGCAAGTGAACCGGCCCACGCCAGTAAAAACCGATAATTTCTTCCTGCTGATCTTCCGGGCACTGCGCCACCGCCGTGTACCGATCGCATTACGCATCGCCAGCCATAACGTGATCCTGGTCGCCCTGGCCCTGGTGATCTACGCCTGCGTGATGGGTTTGCAGTTCAAACAGGCCATGCACGAGCAAGCCGACGCCCTGGGCGAGAGCTTGACCACCCAGACCGCCACCTCGGCGACTGAGCTGTTGGTGTCCAATGACATCCTCAGCCTCAACGTGCTGCTCAACAACCTGACCAAGAACCCGCTGGTGGCCCACGCCGCCATCTACAGTGTGGACAACCGGATCATGGCCGAAGCCGGGCAGCGCCCGAAAAACGGCCTGTTGGGTGAGGCCGAAGGCCTGTATTCGAGCAATATCACGTTCCAGGACGTGAAGGCCGGCCAACTGCGCATCAGCCTGGACATGCAGCAATTCCAGCAGCCGATGACCATCAGCCTGCAAAGCATGGGCATCTTGAGCGCGATCCTGCTGGCATTGGCCTTGGCCTTGAGCCTGCGCCTGGGTCGACACATCTCTACGCCGCTGATGCAGTTGCGCATCTGGCTGCGCGATATCGACGAACACACCCCGGCCACTGACCGCCAGGATGAGATCGGCGACCTCGCCCGCCAGTTGCACGCCAGTTTCGCCCCGGAACCCGTAGTGCGCGAAGTAGAGCCAGAGCCTGAGTTCGACGAAACAGACTACGACGATGAGCCTGAGTTTGAAGTGCAAGACGCGCCGGTAGCGGGCCTGAAGCCTGCCACCCGCCAGGCGTTCAAAGCCGAAGAAGACGAGCTGGACGAAGAAGACCCCTTCGCCGACCTGCGCGACACCTCGGCCAGCGAACCGGCCGTCGCACCGAAGCCAGTCCCGGTGAAGAACACCGAACCCCAGTTCAGCGCCGTATTGGCTGTGCAACTGGGCGCTCAGGATCAACTGCGTCGCCTGCCCCGTGCACGCCTGACCGAGCTACTGGAACGCTACCGCGACTGCCTCGACCAGGCCGCATCGCTCTACCAGAGCGAACTGCACACCTTGAACGACGGCAGCACGCTGATGCTGTTCCACAGCGAAGACAGTGGCGAAGACTACCTGACCAACGCCATCTGCTGCGGTGAGCTGCTGCGCGCCTTGGGCCATGAATTGCAGATTGAAGTGGCTGACAGTGGCATCACGCTGCAACTGCAGTTGGGCCTGACGGTGAGCGATGACCTGTTTGGCATGAGCCAGATCGACCTGCTGCTCACCGAGAGCGCCCAGGATGCCCTGGCCCTGTCGCAACACAGCCGCAACCTGTTGCTGGTGGAGCGCAAGATCAGTGAAGACACGCTGATCCGCCAGCGCGCACGGATCCGTCCGATTGCCAGCCCAGAGGGTGCAAGCTGTGTGGAGCGGTTGATGGAACCGTATCCCTCGATGCTGGAGCGGCAGTTGGCGCGGATGCACGAGACCCGCAAGCCCTGATCTTATGTAGGAGCCGGCTTGCCGGCGATGA
Source organism: Pseudomonas sp. NS1(2017) (assembly GCF_002269425.1). Lineage (NCBI taxonomy): Bacteria > Pseudomonadati > Pseudomonadota > Gammaproteobacteria > Pseudomonadales > Pseudomonadaceae > Pseudomonas > Pseudomonas sp. NS1(2017). The sequence continues at coordinate 1,941,443 of NZ_CP022960.1, read as the reverse complement.
GGCCCTTGAGGCCGGTGGTTATGGTGAGATTGCCATCGCCGGCAAGCCGGCTCCTACAGGTCTACAGCCAACAAAAAGGCCCGCTGAGTCAGCGGGCCTTTTTTGTATCTGCGATTCAGATCAGAACCTGAACACTTCCATATCCGTGCGAATCGGCGTCGCCATTGGCATCTTCGGCTTCTGCGGCTCTGCCGGCTTGGCCTGCGCCGGGGCGCTCTGCTTGCGTGGCGCTTCCGCAATCGGCGGCTGGTTGGCCAATGGCTTGAGGGCCACCGATAGCTGCTGCGCCAGATGTTGCAACAACACGCCCTGGGCCTGGACCTGGGACGCGGTGGTGCCGGTGTGCTGCTCCTGCAGGTGCACGATGCGGTTATCGCGTACCTGGCCACGACGATCGATCAAGCGCCATTGCGCATCGAGAATCGCCGGCTGCGACGCACCGGAGTCAAGACGCGTGATCGTCAACAACACCTGCACATCCGGAGTAAACCCGGTCGGCGCGGGCGCCAGCACCACACGCTGGCTGTCCAGCTGACCTGCGACCTGGCGCAACATCAATTGGTTGATGTCGGAGGACAAGCTGCCCGCCCAACGACCATCGGTGGAACCTTGCAGGCTGCCATCGTTCTGACGTTGCAGCAGTGTTTCGCGTTGCAGGTAGTCGGCGACCACCACCGGGCCCAGCAAGACGGCCATGCCGGCGGTCTGTGCAGGTTGAGCCGGACTTCCGCTGTCCAGCTGGTACAGCGACACCGGTTGATGTGTGCTGCAACCCGCCAGCCCCAAAAGGCCAGCGAGCACAAAAAATAAAGGAAGGCGTGGAGCAGTCATCATCCCATCCAGGTGGCTGCCACAAGGCGAACCACAATGTAATACTAAAAATAACCTAAACACGCTCGGCCACGCCGGCGCTGGAAAGGCCATATCATCCGTGAATATGCGCCATGACTCCAGCGCCAAAGCGTCGATCTACGCGTTAAATCGTAGATCGAGGGCTCTAATACGCGTTAAACCGGCGTTTCCACCAGCAAAGCATCCACGCGCTGGAAGCCGCGAGGCAATTTGTTACCACGCCGACCGCGCTCACCCTTGTAATGCTCAAGGTCGTCAGGACGCAACGACAGGGTACGTTTGCCGGCCTGAAGCACCAACGTCGCGCCTTCCGGGATCACTGCGATGTCGGTCACATACTCTTCGCGACTGGCCACCCGCTCGCCGGGAATGCCAATGATCTTGTTGCCCTTGCCTTTGCCCAACTGCGGCAGGTCGCTGATCTTGAACACCAGCAAACGCCCTTCGGTGGTCACCGAGGCCAGCCAGTTGCTCTCGCGATCGTCCACCGGCCGCGGCAGGATCACCTTGGCGTTGTTCGGCAAGCTCAGCAAAGCCTTACCGGCCTTGTTCTTGGCCTGCAGGTCTTCACCTTTCACCACAAACCCGTAGCCCGCGTCGGAGGCGATCACATATAGCGCATCGTCGTCCGGCAGCAACACACACTCGAAATTCGCGCCTGGCGGCGGCGTCAGGCGCCCAGTCAATGGCTCACCCTGCCCCCGTGCAGACGGCAAAGTGTGGGCGGGCACCGAATAACTGCGTCCGGTGGAGTCGATAAACACCGCAAACTGGTTGGAACGCCCGGCGGCAGCGGTCTTGAAGCCGTCACCCGCCTTGTACGACAAGCCAGTGGCGTCAATATCATGCCCTTTGGCGGAGCGAACCCAACCCTTTTCCGACAGAACGACGGTAATTTTCTCGTTTGGCAGCAACTCGGTTTCTGTCAGCGCTTTCGCTTCTGCGCGCTGCACGATCGGCGAACGACGGTCATCGCCGTAGGTTTCGGCGTCTTTGATCAATTCGCTGCGCACCAGCTTCTTCAGCTTGGCTTCGCTGCCCAGCAGGGCTTGCAGCTTGGCTTGCTCCTTGAGCAGCGCGTCCTGTTCGTCGCGCAGCTTCATTTCTTCCAGTCGCGCCAACTGACGCAAGCGGGTGTCGAGGATGTAGTCAGCCTGAATCTCGCTCAGCTCGAAACGCGCAATCAACTCGGCTTTCGGGTGCTCGGCGGTACGGATGATGTGGATCACTTCATCCAGGTTGAGGTAGGCAATCAGCAAGCCGTCCAACAGGTGCAGGCGACGCTCGACCTTATCCAGGCGGAATTGCAGGCGGCGACGCACGGTGTTGACCCGGAACTCCAGCCACTCCACCAGCAGGTTGCGCAGGTTTTTCAGCTGCGGCTTGCCGTCCAGGCCGATGATGTTGACGTTGACCCGGTAGCTGGACTCAAGGTCCGTGCTGGCAAACAGATGCTGCATCAGCACTTCGTGGTCGACCCGGCTGTTAGTCGGAATGATCACGATACGGCACGGGTTTTCGTGGTCGGATTCGTCACGCAGGTCGGCAACCTGCGGCAATTTCGACGGTTTGGCCTGCATCAGCGCGGCAATCTGCTCCAGCACCTTGGCGCCAGACACCTGATGCGGCAACGCGGTGACGATAATGTCGCCATCTTCGATGTGGTACACGGCGCGCATGCGCACCGAGCCCTTGCCGGTTTCGTACATCTTCAGCAGGTCGGCGCGCGGCGTGATGATTTCCGCTTCGGTCGGGTAATCCGGCCCCTGGATGTGCTCGCAGAGCTGTTCTACCGTGGCTTTCGGCTCATCGAGCAAGCGCACGCAGGCGGTGGCGACTTCACGCAGGTTATGCGGCGGCACGTCAGTGGCCATACCCACAGCAATACCGGTGGTGCCATTGAGCAGGATGTTCGGCAAACGTGCCGGCAACACCAGCGGCTCGTCGAGGGTGCCGTCGAAATTAGGCCCCCAGTCCGCAGTACCCTGCCCCAGTTCGCTCAGCAATACTTCCGAATAACGCGACAGGCGCGCCTCGGTGTAACGCATGGCGGCGAAGGACTTGGGATCATCCGGCGCACCCCAGTTGCCCTGGCCGTCTACCAGTGTGTAGCGGTAGCTGAACGGCTGCGCCATCAGCACCATGGCTTCGTAGCAGGCGGAATCGCCGTGGGGGTGGAACTTACCGAGCACGTCACCGACGGTACGCGCCGACTTCTTGTGCTTGGAATCGGCGTCCAGGCCCAACTCACTCATGGCGTAGATAATGCGCCGTTGTACGGGCTTGAGGCCGTCGCCGATATGCGGCAAGGCACGGTCCATGATCACGTACATGGAGTAGTTGAGGTAGGCATTTTCGGTGAAGTCAGCCAGCGACCGGCGTTCTACGCCATCTAAGCTGTCTGCGAGGATGTCACTCATGCGGGCCTCATCATGGTCGGGTAAGGTGCTGCGCAACTGCTGCTGCACCGGGTCAATTCAAAAAAACAGGGGCTCATGGGCGAGCGCTCCAGCCACCGGCAGGGGCGGCGAAACGATAGACCACGGGGCGCTTTTCACCATCGGCACGCGGGCCGAAATTGTTGTCGATGCCCAGCCAGGCACCGTCGGCGTCCACCACCAGGGCTTCGGCCAGGCCATAGGGCTGAGGATAACGCCGCTCGGGCGTCAGGGTCTCGTCGGCAAACGACCAGCACAGTTCGACCTTGGCCGTGACCGCATCACGCCGGCAAATCTGGAACGCATTGCGCTCCAGGGTAAACAGCTTACCGTTGAACAGCGCCAGGTCGGCGAAGTCCTTGGACACCGCCTTGGGGTTCGGGAACTGGGCCGGTTGCACTTCCTGGCCGGCTTCGCTCAACAATACACAGGGGCCATCACAATCCCACAGACTTTGCGGACGCTTGATCGAAATTAGCCCGCGTCGTTCGCGCTCGGCTGCCAGCCAAATCTGATTGCCTTCGGGATTGATCGCTAGGCCTTCAAACAAGGCGTTGAAGTGCAGCAACATGCCACTGGCCCGCGCTTCACGCACCATGCCCGGCGCGATCTTCAACCACTCAGGCGCGCCCGTCACTGGCACTTGCAGCACCGCCGCATGGGCTTCGCTGACTATGTAGCGGTTGCCGGCGGCATCGCAGGTGATGCCTTCAAAGTCCAAATCGCCACCGCGAATGAACGATGCGGCCTTGGTGCGCGAACGCAAACCCCACGGCAGCCCGGATTCCGGCACCGGTGGCACGTCGATCTTTACCGCCTCGACCTGCCAGGTCGGCGCGCTGATATCCAGGCGGTAGATCTGGTCGTCATCACGGTCGGAAACCGTCCACAACTCCTTGCCACACACGGCCAGGCCCGACAGGTTGCCACCGCGCATGCCGTCCACCGGGTGTTCGGACACCAGTTTCAGCTCAGCCACGGGCGCGGCAACCACTTGGCTAGCCAACCCGCTCAACATCAGGATCGCCAGGGCGAAACCTGTGCGCATCAGCCCAGAACCTCGGCCAGGTTGCCTTTGGACTCCAGCCAGGACTTGCGGTCCGGCGCGCGCTTCTTCGCCAGCAGCATGTCCATCATTTCCGAGGTGGCGGCGTAGTCTTCCAAGGTCAACTGCACCAGGCGCCGGGTATTCGGGTCCATGGTGGTTTCGCGCAACTGCGGCGGGTTCATTTCACCCAGGCCTTTGAATCGCGTGACCTGTGGCTTGCCGCGTTTCTTCTCGGCGACCAGGCGATCGAGGATGCCATCGCGCTCGGCTTCATCCAGGGCGTAGTAAATCTCCTTGCCCAGGTCGATCCGGTACAACGGCGGCATCGCAACGTAGACGTGACCGGCATCCACCAGCGGGCGGAAGTGCTGCACGAACAGCGCGCACAGCAGCGTGGCGATGTGCAGGCCGTCGGAGTCGGCGTCGGCGAGGATACAGATCTTGCCGTAGCGCAGCTGGCTCATGTCCGCTGCGCCTGGGTCAACGCCAATGGCCACGGCGATGTTGTGCACTTCCTGGCTGGCCAGGACTTCGCTGCCATCGACTTCCCAGGTGTTGAGGATCTTGCCGCGCAACGGCAGGATCGCCTGGAACTCCTTGTCCCGCGCTTGCTTGGCGGAACCGCCGGCGGAGTCACCCTCCACCAGGAACAGCTCGGAGCGCATCGGGTCTTGCCCGGCGCAATCGGCCAGCTTGCCGGGCAATGCCGGGCCCTGGGTGATGCGCTTGCGCTCGACCTTCTTGCTGGCCTTCAGGCGACGACCGGCGTTGTTGATCGCCAACTCCGCCAGGGCCAAGCCCAATTCAGGATGCTCGTTGAGCCACAGGCTGAAGGCATCCTTGACCACGCCGGAGACAAACGCCGCCGCCTCGCGGGACGACAGACGCTCTTTGGTCTGGCCGGAGAACTGCGGCTCCTGCATCTTCATCGACAGCACGAACGCGATGCGCTCCCACACGTCTTCTGGCGCCAGCTTCACGCCGCGCGGCAGCAGGCTGCGGTATTCGCAGAATTCGCGCATGGCATCCAGCAAGCCCTGGCGCAAACCGTTGACGTGGGTGCCGCCCTGGGCCGTCGGGATCAGGTTGACGTAGCTTTCCTGCACGCTGTCGCCACCTTCCGGCAACCACAGCAGCGCCCAGTCCACCGCTTCTTTATTACCGGCCAAACTGCCGCAGAACGGCTCGTTGGGCAGGCGCTCGAAGTCGCTGACGGAGTCTTCCAGGTACGAACGCAGGCCGTCTTCATAGTGCCACTCGACCTTCTCACCGGTGCCTTTGTCTTCAAAGGTCACCAGCAGGCCTGGGCACAGTACAGCCTTGGCCTTGAGCACGTGCTTGAGGCGGCTGATGGAGAATTTCGGCGAATCGAAGTATTTCGGATCCGGCGCAAAGTACACGCTGGTGCCGGTGTTGCGCTTGCCAACGGTGCCGATCACTTCCAGATCGGTGGCTTTGTAGCCATCGGCGAAGGTCATCTGGTACTCGTTGCCGTCGCGCTTGACCTTGACCCGCACCAGCGTCGACAAGGCGTTGACCACCGAAATACCCACACCATGCAGGCCGCCGGAGAACTGGTAGTTCTTGTTGGAGAACTTGCCACCCGCATGCAGCTTGGTGAGGATCAGCTCAACGCCGGGTACACCCTCTTCCGGGTGGATGTCCACCGGCATGCCGCGACCATCGTCGGACACTTCCAGGGAGTGGTCAGCGTGGAGAATGACATGCACCGACTTGGCGTGACCGGCCAGGGCTTCGTCGACGCTGTTGTCGATGACTTCCTGGGCAAGGTGGTTCGGCCGACTGGTGTCGGTGTACATGCCGGGGCGTTTGCGCACCGGGTCGAGGCCCGAGAGGACTTCGATGGCGTCGGCGTTATAAGAGCTAGCGCTGGGAGTGGCCATGGGGTCTCGTCGTGAGTCGTTCGATTAAAAAGTGACCTGCGATTCTTACAATGAAGAAAAATCGAAGGATTGATACTGATCTGCGCCAATGCCGGCAAAGCTCAACATCGCCGGCAATTGCTGGGCGAACCCCTGGTAACCATGGTCGCCGCCGGCCTGGATGCGCAAGGCACAGGCCCGGTAGTACTGCTGGGCGAGGCGATAATCCAGGGTTTCATCCCCGGTCTGCAACCACACCTGATACCGCGCCGCATCCTGGGGAGCCGGTACTTCCAGCTCGGCCAGCGCCGTGACGTGGTCGTGGGTCAGTTCCCAGGTTTCATCGGTGTAGAGGTTCTTCTGGGTGCCCAGGTAACCGTCGAACATCCGGTGAGGGCTGACCGCCGGGTTCACCAGCAGCGCCTTGAGGCCATGGCGCTCGGCAAGATGGGTTGCATAGTAGCCGCCGAGTGAGCTGCCGACCAGCAGTGGCCGCCCCAGTTCGGCAATGGCCGCTTCCAACTGAGGAATCGCCTGACGGGGATGGTGATGCAAGGCCGGCACGCGCAATTGGTCGGCCAGGCCGATGGCGCCTATCACAGTCATCAGCTGAGTGGCCTTGTTGGACGCAGGCGCACTGTTGAAACCGTGGATATACAGGATCGAAGCGGACATGCCGGGCTCTCCGTGCTTGCGCCAAAAAGGCGCAGTTTACAGGTAAATCTCAGTAGCCGTTGCTACCGTAATCCACCGTAAACGCGAAGCCGACCAAGCGCTCTACCCCGGTATCCAACCGTCCGTCGGCATGCAGGCGCAGCCAGCGATAGCCGGGCGCTTGCTCGCTGACCTTGAAATCTTCGCTGCCCGGCGCGAACTGAATGCAGGTCGACGGCGACGCCAGCAGGCGCACGCCGTTGCGTTCGCGGTCGATTTCCTGGTGCACGTGACCCCAGAGTACCGCTCGCACCTGCGGGAAACGGTCGAGCACGGCAAACAACGCCTCAGGATTGCGCAGGCCGATGGGCTCCATCCAGGCGCAACCGATGGACACCGGATGATGATGAAAACACACCAGATGATGACGGCTCGGCGCTTCACTGAGGGCCTGGGCGAGCAGTTGCAGTTGCTGGTCTTGCAGGTAGCCCGGCACCGAACCGGGTACGGCGGAGTCAAGCAGAGTCACGCGCCAGTTGCCGATATCGACCACCGGCTCCAAGAGATCGCTGTGCACGGCGGCGTGGGCCATGATGTGCGGCTCGTCGTGATTGCCGGGGATCCAGCGCGCCGGGGCGTCGATCTGCCGGGTCATGTCGCGAAATTGCTGGTACGACTCCAATGTGCCGTCCTGGGACAGATCCCCCGTGGCCAACACCAGATCAATCTTCGGCTGCTGCTCATGGACCAGCTCGATCACTCGCTGCAGGCTTTCACAGGTGTTCATGCCCAGCAGCGTACCGTCGGCCCCGGCAAACAGATGGCTGTCAGATAGTTGCACCAGCAATACGGGATGATCAACGGGCAAAATAGGCATGCTCGGCCATAAACTCTGAGTTAGGCATCAAAGCGCAATTATGGTGTGTGGCTGAAGCTGTCGCAAATACTGGAACACCGCCAGGTTCACACTTATGCGTTTTAATTGCCTGGACCGAACCTAATCGTTATTGCTCGGATACTTGAACACTCATTCGCTGGTAAGTGTGCAAATTGCAGGTGTTTTGCTCCCACGGCTGCGGCTTTTCCTCCAGCTCCTGCCAAGCAGCAAACAGTACGCCATCCATTGCAAACCTGAACCCGTTTTGCTCGACGCATCCCTGATCGCCAAGCAGCGTCAACACCTCATCCGCCGCGTCAAACGCATTACTGATTTTTCCTGGGAATATATAGATCACGCCATCTCGCTCAAAGGTAACGGCGCTACGAAACTCCGAACGCGTCTTGAGCTTCGCCAGCACAGCGCCCTTCCAGCCGGTGTAGCGGAAGCGTTGCAGAAATTGCGGCCAAAACCTGAGCATTTGGGTTTCGGTGGCGGGCTTGATGTTCGCTTCGATGAAAGCATCGCAGAGTGTCGCCAATAAGGCATGCGCCTGATCCGGCTCGGCGAATGAGCCCATAATGGTGTAACTGCCATGGGTCAGTATGTAATCGTCGCACACCAGGGCATCAGAGGTGATCGCCGGCATCAGACAAGGGAACCAGCCGTCCATCACGATAAATGACAACGGCTTTTGTGCGGGCGCTTGATCCTTGTAGCACAGTGCCAGACAAGGCTGATAAACAACCTCGACGTCGAAAGGAAAATCCTCTTTGAAGCGTTCCGGCAGCAGGGATTGAAAGCCAGTGGAGTTAATCACTCGATCAGCGACCATCGAACGGCCATCACTTGCGTGGATAACTTTCAACCCATCGTGCCGGGTATGGATGCTCTCGACATTTACGCCAAGGTGGACCTGCACACCGGCATCGATCAACTTTTGCTTGAAATAAATACGCAGACGCTCCCCAAGCACAGCACTGGGCTCATCGAGATGAAATGCCGATTCGAGCTCATTGAAACCCAGGGCGCGGAAGTCCAACGCTCGACACTCGGGGGATTCATGACAGACATCTGCAAACACCTGTGCGCTGACCTTGGAGCGGTTCCCCAATGCATCGGTGCGCCCTTGGGCGTAAATAGCGCTTTCATGGGCAACGACTAAGTCCGGGTACTCCTCGCAAAACCGATCAAAGGCAGCCAGGCAGTTTTTTCGTGTGGCTTTGGATCGCGGATAGTGAGGTCCTTTATGCAGGCGGATACCAAAATCCCCTGAAACCCCGCGAAATACCTCATCTGCTTTTTCCAGCAAAACCACTTGGTGGCCTGCCTTTGCCAGCGTTAACGCACAGTGGCAACCGTTCCAGCCAGCACCTATTACTACAACATTCATCTGTTCAGTCCACCCAGGTCCAATCGCCGTGCGGAATGCAGGCGCTGTACGCTAAGGAGAGTCCGAATAGGTAAAAACTACAGGGCTAGAGCCAATCAGGAAAAATCCTTCACATGCCGTAACTAGTCCGACAAAAGCACGCAGGAAAAACCCGTTATCGAACGACTTCGAACTCATGGCCCAGGGCCAGGCAATGGCTCAACCACTCACCGAGGAACACATTGAGCTGTGCTTTCTCATCGGGCTGGTGCATGAACACGTTGGGGTAGGGATAGATGCTGCGAAAGCGTCGCGCATGTTCGGCGCTGATCACTTCGGCCATGCGCGCGTCGTGGTACACCTGGACTTCCAGTTGCGGCACCGGCAGCCACGGCAGGCTGTGTTCCTGGCGCACCCGCAGGGTGGTGGTGTACGGGCAATTGACGATGACTTCCAGCGCCAGCACGCCAAGCATCTGGTCGCCGTGGGTTACGCCGATGCGCCGCGCCTCGGGGGCATGGCGCATATCGGGGAGCAGGCGCATCAAGCGCGCGTAATTCGCCTCGCAAGCGGCTTGCAGCCCGATCAGGTCGACTCGATAACGTTCCCGTGCCTTTACTGCCATAACCCCCTCACTTCCGCGCGATTAAGCGCAAGCCATTGCAGGGCGATAATGCTGGCTGCGTTGGAAATTTTGCCGTCGCGCACCGCTTGCAGGGCATCTTCGAAAGCCCAGACGGTGACGCGGATATCTTCAGCTTCTTCTTCCAATCCATGGACGCCACCGGCGCCCGAGCTGTCGCAACGGCCCAGGTACAAGTGGACAAATTCGGTACTGCCGCCGGGCGACGGGAAATACTTGGTGATCGGCCACAGCGCGGAGAATGTCAGCCCAGCTTCCTCCTCGGCTTCGCGGTGTGCAACCTCCTCCGGCTCTTCATCCTTGTCGATCAGGCCGGCGACCATTTCCACCAGCCACGGGTTGTCGGTACGGCCCATGGCGCCTACGCGGAACTGCTCGATCAGCACCACTTCATCGCGTTGCGGGTCGTAAGGCAATACACACACGGCATCATGACGAACGAAGACTTCGCGGTTGATCACCCGGCTCATGCCGCCATCGAATTTCTCGTGGCGCAGTTGCACGCGATCAAGCTTGTAGAAGCCCTGGTAGGCATTGTCGCGCTGAACAATCTCGATGGTGCTCGGCGTCGATTTTGCGATGTCCGTCATATCCCTTCCTCATTGAGCCTGCGCATTTGGCGCCATCCTAACGCGCTCATGCCTCTGGATGCAGCCCCTTTCCAGTTGCCGGGATAGACGGCGGGCGTCAAACTCACTCTAATCAGCTTAGTGGCGAACTGACGGCCTTGCTGACAGTCGAAGCTCCACAAATTTCGCTCTTATCGCTAGACGAAGGACATCCATGTCGCTTTTAAAAATCGCCTCCGTGGCCTGCATCGCATTGACCCTCGGCGCTTGCCAAAGCCTGTTCCAGCCAAGCTACAAAACCCCGCTGGACGCCACCCGCGACGCCACCGAGCAAAGCAAGCCGGGCTGCGCCAGTGCCGACTGCCCGCTGGTGAACATCGACACCGTGCACTTTGCCAAGGAACCCAAGCTGGACGCCTTGATCGAACAGCGCCTGCTGGAAATGACCCAGGCCGACCCGCTGCCGAGCAGCCTCGCGACGTACAGCGAGCAGTTCCTGCGCACCGCCGCTCCACGCAACAGCATGTACTTGCAGGCCAAGGTACGTGAGCAGCATGACGGCTTGGTGATCATCGAGTTATCCAGTTACCTGGACCAGGGCGCCACCCACGGCGAACCGGGCCGTGCGTTCATCAACTATTCGCGCCAGCAGCAAAAGGCCCTCACCCTCACCGACATGTTGTTGCCCGGCAAGGAAGATGCGTTCTGGAAAGCCGCCCAGGTGGCCCATAACAGCTGGCTGATCAGCACCCGCCTGAGCCTGGAGCCGGAGTACGTGAAACAGTACCCCTTCCAGAAAACCCCGAACGTGGCGCTGACCTACGGTGGCGTGATCCTCAAGTACCCCACCACCACGATTGCGCCGTATGCCTTGGGCCACGTCGAGTTGCAGATTCCTTACTCGCGCCTGGACGGCATCCTCAAGCCTGAACTGGTGCCCGCGCGCCGCTGAAGGCCCGGCCCAGGATGAATTGCAGCAACCCAGCCAGCACCAGCGCCGGCAGGGTTGCGCCGACATCCGGATACAGATTGGCCAGCAGGTGGTAAGTCGCAATACCACCCAGCCAGGCGATTAAGGCTGGCCAGCGCAGACTGGCTACTGCACCCGCGCTACGACGGCGCAGGATGAAGTGATCCACCAGCACCACGCCAAACAGCGGCGCGAAGACCGAGCCGATCAGCAGCAGGAAGTTCTGGTACTGGGCCAATGGCGCAAAGCAGGCGATGAGCGTGCAGATCACACCGATAGCCAGTGCTAGGTGCTCGACCTTCAAACGCAACAATATTCCGCTGGAAACCGCCGCCGAGTGAATATCGGCGAAGGCGTTTTCCGATTCATCCAACAGGATCAATAGCAGCGGAATCCCCAGGCCAGCCCCGGCCAATGCCAGCAACAGCGCGTTGACTTCACCGCTCGGCGCAAACGCCAGGGTGTAGGCCACGCCCAGACCCATCAGCCAGAAATTTCCGATAAAGAACCCAAGCGCCGTGCCGCCGAACACACTGTTGGCGCGCTTGCCGAAACGTGAGTAATCCGCGATCAGCGGCAGCCACGACAGCGGCATGGCGATGGCGATATCGAAACCCACCGCAAATGGCATCGAACCGTCACCGGCCTTGGCCCAGAGTGCGGCGAGGTCGGCCTTGGCGAACAGGTTCCAGGTGAGCCACAGGCAAGCGGCGAGCAGCAGCCAGATGCCCCATTTGCGCAGGATCTGACGCACAAAAGTCAGCGGACCACTGACCGCCAGCAGCGTTGCCAGGCCGCCGAAAAACAGGGTCCACAGCAAGGGGCTGGCGAACAGGCTGCCCTCACTGAACGCCCGCGTGCCTAGCAAGCTGGCCGCGTCGCGCATCACGATGATTTCGAACGAGCCCCAGCCGATCAACTGCAGCAGGTTGAGCAGCGCCGGCAGGCTGGCGCCTTTGGCGCCAAGACTGAGCTTGAGGGCTGCCATGGCGGACAGGCCGGTGTCGCTGCCGATCACGCCGACGGCGGCCAGCAGCAGGACGCCCACCAGGGTGCCGAGGAAAATCGCCAGCAACGAACCGGACAGGCCCAGCCCCGGCGCAAGCAAGGCGCCGGTCTGCAGGACCATCAGGCCGATGCCGAGGGAGAACCAGAGTGAGAACAGGTCGCGGGCGCCGAAGACTCTTTTGTCGCTCGGCACTGCGATATCAGGGGAGTAAGTACTCGGTTGAATGCTCAAGGGTGTTATCTCTGAGGAACATTATTATCTGGTACATCCTTTGTAGGAGCCCGGCTTGCCGGCGATGGCGCCAACAAGATCGCCATCGCCGGCAAGCCGGGCTCCTACAGGGATTTCGGCGAGGCCGTCAGACCTTTTTGTACAGCTGACTGCCTTCCTGCTTGAACCGCTCCGCCTGCTCGGCCAAGCCCTTGGCCACGTCCACATCCACCGCTTCAATGCGCTGGTTGGCCGCGTATTCACGCACTTCCTGGGTGATCTTCATCGAGCAGAACTTCGGCCCGCACATGGAGCAGAAATGCGCGACCTTGGCCGAGTCCTTTGGCAGGGTTTCATCGTGGTACGAACGCGCCGTGTCCGGGTCCAGCCCCAGGTTGAATTGGTCCTCCCAACGGAACTCGAAGCGCGCCTTGCTCAAGGCGTTATCGCGGATCTGCGCGCCCGGATGGCCTTTGGCAAGGTCAGCCGCGTGGGCGGCGATCTTGTAGGTGATGATCCCGGTCTTCACGTCATCCTTGTTCGGCAGGCCCAAGTGTTCCTTGGGCGTGACGTAGCAGAGCATGGCGCAACCGAACCATCCGATCATCGCCGCGCCGATGCCGGAAGTGATGTGGTCGTAGCCCGGCGCGATGTCGGTGGTCAGCGGGCCAAGGGTGTAGAACGGCGCTTCGTCGCAGCACTCGAGTTGCTTGTCCATGTTCTCCTTGATCAACTGCATCGGCACGTGGCCAGGGCCTTCGATCATGGTTTGCACGTCGTGCTTCCAGGCAGTCTTGGTCAGCTCGCCGAGGGTTTCCAGCTCGCCGAATTGCGCGGCGTCGTTGGCGTCGGCAATCGAGCCAGGACGCAGGCCGTCGCCGAGGGAGAAGCTGACGTCATAGGCCTTCATGATTTCGCAGATTTCGTCGAAATGCGTGTAGGTGAAGTTCTCTTTGTGGTGCGCCAGGCACCACTTGGCCATGATCGAACCGCCACGGGACACGATGCCGGTCACGCGCTTGGCGGTCAGCGGCACGTAGCGCAGCAGCACACCGGCGTGAATGGTGAAGTAATCCACGCCCTGCTCGGCCTGTTCGATCAGGGTGTCGCGGAATAGCTCCCAGGTCAGGTCTTCGGCGGCGCCGCCGACTTTTTCCAGGGCCTGGTAGATCGGCACGGTGCCGATCGGCACCGGCGAGTTGCGGATGATCCACTCGCGGGTTTCGTGGATGTGCTTGCCGGTGGACAGGTCCATCACGGTGTCCGAACCCCAGCGAATGCCCCAGGTCAGTTTGGCCACTTCTTCTTCGATGGACGAACCCAGGGCGCTATTGCCGATGTTGCCGTTGATCTTCACCAGGAAGTTACGGCCGATGATCATCGGTTCCAGTTCGGTGTGGTTGATGTTGGCCGGGATGATCGCGCGGCCACGGGCGATTTCTTCGCGCACGAATTCAGGCGTGATGATCTTCGGCACGCTGGCGCCGAAGCTGTGGCCGGCGTGTTGCTGGTCGAGCAGGCCGGTGGCGCGGGCTTCTTCCAGCTTCATGTTTTCGCGGATGGCGACGTATTCCATCTCGGCGGTGATGATGCCTTTGCGCGCGTAGTGCATCTGCGTGACGTTGGCGCCGGCCTTGGCGCGGCGCGGGTTCTTCACGTGGGCGAAGCGCAGCGCGGTGAGCTCGGCATCGCTCAAGCGCTGCTGGCCGAAATGGGAGCTGAGGCCTGGCAAGCGTTCGGTGTCGTTACGCACTTCGATCCACGGCGAGCGCACATCGCCAAGGCCTTTGCGCACGTCGATGATCACGTTGGGGTCGGTATACGGGCCAGAGGTGTCATAGACCACGACCGGCGCGTTGATTTCACCGCCGAAGTCGGTGGGGGTCACGTCCAGGCTGATTTCGCGCATTGGCACGCGAATATCCGGGCGGGTGCCTTGTACGTAGATTTTTTGCGAGCGGGTAAAGGGTTGCACGGAGCCGGAGTCGACTTTGGCCGATTCACTCAGGTGCACGGTATTTTTTAGTTTTGTAGTCATCAGGCTCTCCAACTATCCAGGCGGTGGATTTTTGTCGGAGCGAACCTGTGACGGATGGACGCACTGAAACCAGTGCTGTGCTCGGTGCACGAGGGCTGTTCACTAAATGAACAGCATCCCGGACGAAGCACAAGAGGACTCGCCGGGTGACGAGAAATCTTGTTCCCTACGCAGGCGCTAACCTGATCAGGTTCAACGGGATCCGGTATTTACCGATCTCAGCCTTCCAACAAGGCACCCCGACAAGAACGCGGCCAGTCTAGACCATGGCGTGGGCAAATTGCCAATGGCAGTGCATTCAGCGTGATGAATGGCGTGATTGCGGGATTGTTGCGCCGAGTCAGCACCACTACACTCGGTTGCCGCCACAATGCTTGACGCCAGGAATGGGCCGCCTTAGCCTTGGGCGCTAAATTATCACCGTAATATTAAAACTAGGGATCGCCTCATGCTGCGCAAACTCTCACTGGCGCTCGCCGTGTCTTGTGCGACCAACGGAATGGTCTGGGCAGCAGAAGCGCCCTTGTCCGCTAAAACTGACTTGGTCAGCGTCTACCAGGAAGCGGTGGACAACAACGCCGACCTGGCCGCCGCCCGCGCGCAATACGGCGCGCAAAAAGAAGTGGTGCCCCAGGCCCGTGCCGGGCTGCTGCCGAACCTGACCGGTGGCGCCGATATCAATAACGTACGCACGCAGATCGACACGCCCGCCGCTACCGCCAACCGCGATGCACATTCCTGGCGGGCCACCCTGAGCCAGCCGCTGTTCCGCGCCGACCGCTGGTTCCAATTACAGGCGGCCGAGGCCACTAACGAGCAGGCGGCGCTGCAACTGTCGGCCACTGAACAGAACCTGATCCTGCAGAGCGCCGAAAACTACTTCGCCGTACTGCGCGCCCAGGACAATCTGGCGTCCACCAAAGCTGAGGAGAACGCGTTCAAGCGCCAACTGGACCAGTCCAACGAGCGCTTCGACGTCGGCCTGTCGGACAAGACCGACGTGCTGCAATCCCAGGCCAGCTACGACACCGCCCGCGCCAACCGCATCCTGGCCCAACGCCAGGTGGAAGACGCGTTCGAAGCCTTGATCACGCTGACCAACCGCCAATACAACTCGATCCAGGGCATTGTTCACACCCTGCCGGTGTTGCCGCCGCTGCCGAACGACGCCAAGGCCTGGGTCGAAACCGCCGGCCGCCAAAACCTCAACCTGCTCGCCAGCAACTACGCCGTCACCGCCGCCGAGGAAACCCTCAAGCAGCGCAAGGCAGGGCATGCGCCGACCCTGGACGCCGTGGCGCAATACGAAAAAGGCGACAACGATGCCCTGGGTTTCAGCAACCCGAATGCCTTCGGCACGCCGTACCGTGGTGATGTGGAACAACGCACCATCGGCCTGCGCCTGAGCATCCCGATCTACAGCGGTGGGCTGACCAGTTCGCAAGTGCGCGAGTCCTACTCACGCCTTGGCCAGACCGAGCAACAGCGCGAAGGCCTGCGCCGCCAGGTGGTGGAAAACACCCGCAACCTGCACCGCGCAGTCAACACCGATGTGGAGCAGGTGCAAGCGCGCCGCCAGTCGATCATCTCCAACCAGAGCGCGGTGGAAGCCACGGAAATCGGTTACCAGGTGGGTACGCGCAACATCGTCGATGTGCTGGATTCACAACGCCAGCTCTACGCGTCGGTGCGCAACTACAACAACAGCCGTTATGACTACATCCTCGACAACCTGCGCTTGAAGCAGGCAGCGGGCACTTTGAATCCAGGCGACCTGCAGGACCTGGCGCGCTATCTAAAGGCTGATTACAACCCGGACCGCGACTTCCTGCCGCCGGACCTGGCCAAGGCTGCGGCCGAGCAGCTCAAGGCCCGCCCCGGCTACTGACATAGCTTCTGTAGGAGCTGGCTTGCCAGCGATGGCGTCCTTAAGATCGCCATCGCCGGCAAGCCGGCTCCTACAGGGTGATGAGTCGAGCGAGGCCATCCAGCAAGCGCTTCAACGCGCCCTGGTTGGCCTGCATCACCTTCAGCCCCGCCTGCGCCATCTTGCGCGCATCCTGCGGCAGTTCGAACAACTGGCGCACGGCTTCGGCCAAGCCTTCGGCGTCATCCACCTCTCGCAGCGCCCCGGCTTCGCGCATCATCGCGGTGATTTCGAGGAAGTTGAATACGTGCGGCCCCATGATCACAGGCTTTGCCAATGCCGCCGGCTCCAGGGGATTATGCCCGCCGGTCGCCACCAGGCTGCCGCCGACAAACGCGCTGTCGGCCAAGGCGTAGAGAAACAGCAGTTCACCCATGGTGTCACCGAGCAGTACCGAAGTTTGCGCGGTGACCGTTTCGCCGCTGGAGCGGCGTACCGTGGCAAAACCTTGTTGCTGGCACAGCTCGAACATCGGCCCGAAGCGTTCCTGGTGGCGCGGTACCAGAATCAGCAGTGCGTTGGGATAGCTTTCGAGCAATTGGCGATGGGCTGCCAAGACGACTTCATCTTCACCTTCATGGGTACTCGCGGCGATCCATACCGGACGTTCGCTGGCGCCCCATTGCTCGCGCAACGCAGCGGCCCGCACCGGCAGTTCGGGGTCGATGGTCAGGTCGAACTTGATTGAGCCGGTGACGTCGACGGTTTCCGGGCGTGCGCCAAGGCTTAAGAAGCGCTGGGCTTCGGCGTGCGTTTGTACGGCGAACAGGCTCATTTGCGCCAGCATTGGCGCCGTCAGCTTGGCAAAGCGCGCGTAGCCCTTGGCCGAACGCGCCGACAGCCGCGCATTCGCCAATGCCACCGGAATCCCACGCTGGGCGCAGGCGTGGATATGGTTGGGCCACAGCTCGGTTTCCATGATCACCGCCAGTTTCGGCTGCACACGGTCGAGGAAACGTTTGGCCGCGCACGGCAAGTCATACGGCAAATAGCAATGCTGGATGCGTGGCTCGTTGGCGAACAATGCCTCGATGCGCTCGGACCCGGTGGGCGTCATGCAGGTAACAGTGATCGGCAGCGTCGGATAACGCGCCAGCAACCCGCGCACCATGGGCGCGGCGGCAATGCTCTCGCCCACCGACACGGCATGCACCCAGATCCCGCCGGGCTGCATCACCGGCAGGCCGTAGGAGAAGCGCTCACCGACGCGCTTGGCATAGGCCGACGCCTTGCGCGCGCGCAGCCACAGACGTAAAGCCACCAACGGCAGCGCCAGGTAAAACAGACAGCTGTAGAGAGTTCTATTCATGGCGGCGGAGTTTATCGGCTTTTTCAGTCGATCGCCTGCAAGCACTCGGCAAATCGTTTGGCCAGGAAGCGTGCAGCAGGTCCCAGGTGTTCGTCGCGCCGCCAGACCAGCTCCACCACCAAGGCCGGCGGCGTCCACTCACTGTCCAGTTCCACCATCTGTTGCTGATAGGTCGGGTACTGCACGATATGCCGGGGCAGCCAGGCCCAGCCCAGGCCACTCATCAGCCACTCGGCCAACACGTAGAAACTGTCGGCGCGCCACACCAACGGGCTGGCCGCTTCGCTGCCGGGGTAGACACTGGTCTGGGTCGACATCAGTAGCTGGCGGAACTGCGCCAGGCGCTGGCACGTCACGTACTTTTCCTTGGCCAGCGGGTGATTCACGCCACACACCGTGACCATCTCCACACTGCCGACCACCCGCCGCTCCAGGGCTTCGGGGATCTGGTCGTGGTAGAACAGCAGGCCCAGGTCGGCCTTGCGCTCCACCAGCTTGCGCGCCACGTCGCCCTGGGCGGCGCTGGATAGCTGCACTTCCAGCAACGGGTATTTGCCCGCCAGCGCCTCCAGGCTGTCGAGCACCGGCTGAAACAGCATGGCTTCGTCCTGGGCCAGGCGCAGGCACGCCTCTTCGCCGCGGGTCAGTGAAAGCGCCCGGCCATTGAGCCGCTCACATTGGCGCAGCACTTCGCGCGCTTCCTCCAGCAACACGCTGCCGGCTTCGGTCAGTCGTGGTTGGCGCCCGCTGCTACGCTCGAACAGGCTGACGCCGAGGTCCGCCTCCAGCATTGCAATCCCATTGCTCACCGCCGACTGCGCCTTGCGCTGTTGGCGCGCCACGGCCGAAAACGAGCGTTGTTCGGCGACGCTGACAAACAGGCGCATCTGCTCCAGATCCCATTGCACGCTCATGGCTCAACCCATCTCCAATTCAGATAGGTAATGACTTTACCCCATCTGATTAAACTCTAGAATGCCAGCCTTATCTGATCGCTTTACCCCGAGGATTACCCCATGAACGTCGCTTACTACTACTTGGCCATTGCCATCTGCTCGGAAGTGATCGCCACCGTTTCCATGAAAGCCATCAAGGGCTGGAGCACGCCGATCCCACTGCTGCTGGTAATCGTCGGCTACGGCGTGGCGTTCTGGATGCTGACGCTGGTGGTGCGCACGGTGCCGGTGGGTGTGGCCTACGCCGTGTGGGCCGGGATGGGCATCGTGATGGTGAGCATCGCGGCGCTGTTTATCTACGGGCAGAAGTTGGATATCCCGGCGATGCTGGGGATGGGCCTGATTGTGCTGGGTGTGGTGGTGATCCAGTTGTTCTCGAAAACCGCCGGTCATTGAACTACACACCTGTAGGAGCCCGGCTTGCCGGCGATGGCGTCTGTGAGACCGCCATCGCCGGCAAGCCGGGCTCCTACAAATAGTGATCCCTGTATACTGCGCCTCTTGTCTTGAACACTGAGGTCGCCCATGCCATCCGTTATTTCCACCGACGTTCTGATTGTCGGCGCCGGGGTTGCCGGCCTCTGGCTGAATGCGCGCCTGCGCCGCCA
The DNA here is from genome assembly GCF_002269425.1 of Pseudomonas sp. NS1(2017). Classification (NCBI taxonomy): domain Bacteria; kingdom Pseudomonadati; phylum Pseudomonadota; class Gammaproteobacteria; order Pseudomonadales; family Pseudomonadaceae; genus Pseudomonas; species Pseudomonas sp. NS1(2017). Next base: position 1,922,080 of record NZ_CP022960.1, on the reverse strand, counting down.
GGGGTTTTCCACGGTGTTGGTGGAAAACGCCACCTTGGGCGGCGGGCAAAGCGTGAAGTCCCAAGGGATCATTCACGGCGGTGCCAAATACGCCCTGCACGGCGCCCTCACCGGCGCCTCCGAAGCCATTGCCGACATGCCGCGCCGCTGGCGTGAAGCGCTGGCGGGCAACGGTGAGCTGGACCTGACCGGCGTGCGCCTGCTGTCCGAAGCCCATTACCTGTGGTCGCCCGGCACGATTGCCGGCAACCTCACCAGCTTCTTCGCCAGCAAGGCCGTGCGTGGCCGTGTCGATCAGGTCAAGGGCGACGACCTGCCGCCCGCCCTGCAAGACCGTCGCTTCAAGGGCAAGGTCTATCGCCTGGCAGAGCTGGTTATCGACGTACCGAGCCTGATCGAACGCCTGGCCCAACTGGCCGGTGATGGTTTGCTCGCCGGGCAGCACATCGAGCCCTTGCTGGAAGGCAACACACTCGTCGGTTTGAACGTAGACGGCCGCGAGATCCGCGCCCAGCGCATCGTGTTGAGTGCCGGCGCGGGCACGGCGGATCTGCTGACCGCGCTGGGGCTGAGCCAGCCAGCGATGCAAAAGCGCCCCTTGCACATGATCATCGCCAAAGGGCCTAGCCTGAAGCCGTTGTACGCCCACTGCCTGGGCGGCGGCACCAAGCCGCGCATCACCGTCACCACCCACCCGGCCGCCGATGGCAACTGGGTGTGGTACATGGGCGGCGACATTGCCGAAGCCGACGGCGTGGCGCGCACGCCGGAAGAACAGATCGCCACCGCGCAGAAAGAGCTTGCTCAGCTGTTGCCGTGGATCGACATGAGCCAAACCCAATGGGCCACCCTGCGCGTCGACCGTGCCGAGCCACTGCAATCGGGCCTCACCCGCCCCGACAACGCCTTCATCGCCGAAGAAGGCCGCCTGTTGGTGGGCTGGCCGACCAAACTGGCCCTGGCGCCGGACTTCGCCGATCGAGTGATCAACAGCCTGGAACGTGACGGCATCCGCCCAAGCGCCAGCCAGCCCCTGGCCGACCTGCCAAAACCCGCCATCGGCGTACCTGCCTGGGAGCAACTGTTGCCATGAGCCTGCCTACCCTGCACGACCTGCATCGCCCCCTGGGCAGCACCGGCCTGATGGTCTCGCCACTGGGCCTGGGCACCGTCAAGCTGGGCCGCGACCAAGGGGTGAAGTACCCCAGCGGCTTCCAGATTCCTGGTGACGACGAGGCGCGCATGCTATTGCGACAGGCCCGTGAACTGGGCATCAACCTGATCGATACTGCGCCAGCCTATGGCATGAGCGAGGAGCGCCTGGGGCCGCTGCTGCGCGGTCAACGCAAGGATTGGGTGATTGTCAGCAAGGTCGGTGAAGAGTTTGAGAATGGCCTGTCCAGTCACAACTTCAGCGCGGCTCACACCCGCCTGTCGATCGAGCGCAGTTTGAAACGACTTGAAACCGATTTTATCGACCTGGTGCTGGTGCACTCTGACGGCAACGACCTGCACATCCTCAACGACTGCGAGGTCTACCAGACCCTGGCCGAGCTGAAAAAGGCAGGCAAGATCCGTGGTTTCGGCTTCTCCGGTAAAACCGTCGAAGGCGGCGTGAAGGCTCTGGAACAGGGCGATTGCGCCATGGTCACCTACAATTTGAACGAACAGGCCGAGAAAGCCGTCATTGATTATGCGGCGGCCCACGGCAAGGGCATCCTGGTGAAAAAGGCCCTGGCCAGCGGCCACGTTTGCCTGGAGCCTGGAATGGATCCAATTCGTGCGAGTTTCATGCTGTTGTTTGCGCAAACGGGCGTCGCCAGTGCTATTGTCGGGACCATTAATCCGCTGCACCTGGCCCATAACGTGGCGACCGCTGCCCAGGTCATTCGTCAACTCTGATGCCGCCCACGCGGCCGACCCCGTCGCAAGAAGGAGCCGACATGCCGCGAACGCTCATAAGAAAAAACCCCAGCAACTTCAAGACACTGCCGCTGCACGTCGAAGCCACCCCCGAAGGCCTGAGTTACCAGAGCGTCGGCATGCCGCTCAACTTTGCCCAGACCCTGCAACGGCGCAAACCGGTGGAGGTCGCTGACCCCGAGCGTTTCGCCCTGGAACTGGCCAACCTCGGCGTATCGGTGCGCCTGACCCTGCATTGGCAGAACCGCGATTACTGGGTGCTGGTGCGCCAGCGCCGCCAAGACCGTGGCGACGTGGTCCTCAAGCTGATCTCCGGCTACGTGCCCGCCCACGAACTGAACCTGCCGCTGCACACCGCCATCCAGGAAATCGCCGAAGAGTGCCTGCTGGAGACGCCGGAAGGCTGGCTGGGCGGACGCTTCAATGACACCTGGCTACCGGCGCCTTATTCCGCCGCGCTGCATTACCGTGAAGCCCTGCCCTTTCGCCTCAGCCCGCTGTCCGGTGCCGCGCGCCCGGTACGTTGCGCCACCACCCAATTGATCGAGCGCCCGCGCGCTTATGTGCACCTGCCCACCGCCTCCCTGCAACTGATCTATGACCTGCGCCTGGAAGTGCCCAAGGAAGCCAAGTCCCTGAGCCTGTTCCATGTGGACGAGCGCCTGGAAGGTGATCAACTGGTGGCACGCCTGGACCGCCAGCGTCCTGACCTGTACCTGATGCCGCTCAAAGACGGCCAGCCCCTGGCCGAGTTGTACACCGTCAAGAAAGACCAGCTGTACCCGGCGAGTACTCGCGGTTTGTACCTGGCGGAAAGCTTCGCCCAGCAGGAAGGCTGGCTGGTGCGTGAGGAGCGGATTCGCTGGAAGGATTGGCTACGCCAGCAGGGCTTGGCGGAGCCGGAGAAAGAGTCGAAATTGAAGCGCCTGGCACAGCGGGTACTGCGCAAGATTGTGCCGAAGAAAAAAGCCAGCCAATGATTGCAAAAACCAACCTGTAGGAGCCGGCTTGCCGGCGATAGCGGCCTGAAGGTTGAGGTGGTCCTCAGGGCCTCATCGCCGGCAAGCCGGCTCCTACAAGGGTCAGATGTTGAGCAGGCGTGCGAGGCCAACCTTCAACGGGGTGGGCTCAGGCAGTGTGAAGCTCGCCAACAACCGCTGATTGTTCGCCCGCGAGTGGCGAATATCCCCGGAACGCGCCGGCCCGTAAGTCACCGCCGGCAACTTGCCGACAATCTCTTCCAGCGCCTGCAACACCTGCTTGAGGGTGGTCGTGCGGTTCCAGCCCACGTTAATCGCGCCCAACGGTGCGTCCGGCGCTTCAATCGCCTGCACCAACACGTCCACCAGATCTTCCACGTACATGAAGTCCCGGGTTTGCTCGCCATCGCCAAACACGGCAATCGGTACGCCCTGCTGCGCGCGTTCACTGAAGATACTGATCACGCCGGAATACGGCGAGGATGGGTCCTGGCGAGGCCCGAAGATATTGAAGAAGCGGAAGATCACCGGCTCCAGGCCATGCTGGCGACGGTAGAAGTCGAAGTAATACTCACCCGCCAGCTTGTCAGACGCATAGGGCGTCAACGGCGCCTTGGTGGTGTCTTCGTCAATCGATGCGCCTTCGCCATTGTTGCCGTAGACCGCCGCGCTGGAGGCATACACCACGCGCTTCACGCCGGCCTTGCGCATGGCTTCGCAGACATTCAAGGTGCCGACGAAATTGCTCTGGTGCGTGCTGACCGGATCATCCACCGAGGCCTGCACCGAGGCCACTGCGGCCAGGTGCACCACCGCCGTTGCTCCGACAGTGGCACGAGCCACTAAATCGGCGTCGGCCACATCACCTTCCAGCAATTCGACCCGCGGATTGCCCAGCGGCAAATTGCTGCCCTTGCCGGTGGACAGGTTATCCAGCACCCGCACGCCGTAGCCTTTGGCAAGCAACGCATCAACCAGGTGCGAGCCGATAAAACCCGCACCACCGGTGATAAGCACCCACTTACTCATTGTTGCGGATTTTCTCGACAATAGCCGTGGTCGAGCTGTTCTCGACCAGACCCAATACTTTGACCTTGCCGCCGTAGGCACTGACGATATCCGCCCCTACGACCTGGTCGACGGAGTAGTCGCCACCCTTGACCAACACGTCCGGCTTGACCTGGGCCAGCAGGTTTTCCGGGGTCGCTTCAGGAAAGCTGATCACCCAGTCCACCGCGCCCAGGCCAGCCAGCACCGCCATGCGGCGGTCGACGCTGTTGATCGGACGGCCAGGGCCTTTGAGGCGGCTGACCGACGCGTCGTCGTTGACCGCAACGATCAGGCGATCGCCCTGGGCGCTCGCTTGCTCCAGGTAAGTCACATGACCCGCGTGCAGGATGTCGAAGCAGCCATTGGTGAACACAATGCTTTCGCCATGGGCACGGGCATCGTCAATCGCCAGCAGCAGTTGCTCGATGGTCAGCACACCGCGTTCCGAACCTTCGGAGCGCTGGATCGCACGACGCAATTCAGGCGCGCTGATGGCAGCCGTACCCAATTTGCCCACCACAATGCCCGCCGCCAGATTGGCCAAGGCCACGGCATGGGGTAGCTCTTCGCCCGCTGCAATCGAGGCGGCCAGGGTGGAGATCACGGTGTCACCGGCGCCGGTAACGTCGAATACTTCACGGGCACGTGCCGGCAGGTGCATCGCCGGGTGTCCGGGACGCAGCAAGGTCATGCCGTGCTCGCCACGGGTCACCAACAAGGCGCCCAAGTCGAGGTCGGCCATCAGCGCCGCGCCCTTGGTCACCAAGTCGTGCTCATCGGTGCAACCGCCGACGATGGCTTCGAATTCGCTGAGATTCGGCGTGATCAGGCTGGCTCCGCGATAAATCGAGAAATCCTTGCCCTTGGGATCGGCCAATACCGGAATGCCCTTGGCCTTGGCGGCCAGGATCAGTTCCTGGTGATTCTTCAAGGCGCCTTTGCCGTAGTCGGACAACACCAGCACCTTGATGCCTTCGAGCAACTGGTCGACCTGGCTACTGAGGGCGAGGGCGTCGGTGCTGAAGGGTTCTTCGAAATCGATACGCAGCAGTTGCTGGTGCCGGCTCATGACCCGCAGCTTGACGATGGTCGGCTGGTGGGCAATGCGCTGGAACAGCGCGCGCACGCCGGCACCGCGCAGGCTGTTGGCCAGGCTGTCGGCGGCTTCGTCGTCGCCGGTCACGCCCACCAGGGAGGCCGGGGCGCCGAGGGCGGCAATATTGAGGGCAACGTTGGCAGCGCCGCCTGGACGGTCTTCGATTTGCTCGACCTTGACTACCGGTACCGGCGCCTCAGGGGAAATCCGTGAGGTACCGCCATGCCAGTAACGGTCGAGCATGACATCGCCGACCACCAAGACAGGGGCTTGATCGAATCGCGGCATGGACAACTTCATGGAGCATCCCACATACAAAATGAACAGGGGCGCGATATTAGCACAGGGTGAGCGCCGCCTAGTTCGAGAGCTTTATCCGGGATGCATCACGTGGCACATCTGATCACTTTTTAAACAAAGTCGCCAGGATCTGCTCCACTGCGTCGACCAGTTCGACCTCATCGGTGTTGATTTCGCAGTCGGCATGGACCGGCGCCTCATAAGGGCTGTCCAGGCCGGTGAAAGCCTTGATGCGCCCTTCCTGCGCCGCGCGGTACAAACCTTTGGGATCACGCCGTGCGCACACATCAATGGGCGTGCTGATGTAGACCTCGAAGAACTGTCCCGGCCCGAACAGTGCCTTGGCGGTCGCACGATCGGCGCTGAACGGAGAAATCGCCGAAACGATCACGATCAATCCCGCGTCCAGCATCAGCCGCGCGACTTCGCCAATACGCCGGATGTTTTCCTTGCGTGCCGCATCGCTCATGCCCAGGTCACTGCACAACCCGGTGCGCACGTTATCGCCGTCGAGCACGAAGGTATGCCGGCCCTGTTCGTTGAGCTGCACTTCCAGTGCATTGGCCAGGGTCGACTTACCGGACCCGGACAACCCCGTCAGCCACAGGCAGCAAGGCCGTTGGTGCTTGAGCGCGGCCCGTGCGGCCACCGACAGCGACAAGGCGAAGGGGCGGATAGAAGCAGAACCCTGAGACAGCGACTGACTATTCATACCCCAAGACCTCGTAATCACGTTGATAGGCACGCCGGACCAGACGGCGCGTACGCATGGTGCAGAACTCCTTGACCGGCTCACTGCGTCGACCCAGTGAAACATTCAGGCGTGGCAGGGCAGCGCTCACACCGAGGCGCTCACACAACTGCTGGAAGTCTTGCTCCAGGGACTCCTGGCGCCCAAGAAAGTCCATGGCCATCCGGCCCATGTGATCGACCAGGAAATCGGTCTGGGGCGCGAAGTGCAGTTGGCGGTGCAGGTTGTCCGGGTGCAGCCAGTTGCCGACGAAATGATCAAAGTCGCGGTAGCTGCACACCAGTGCCTGGGCGTGCAAATCACGGGTGCCCATATGATTGCTGCGCAAGTAGGTGTAGGCCGAATAGGCGCGCTCCAACGGATCGCGCACGAAGGCAAACTTGAAACTGCGCTCGCAGTGCTCGGGGAATTGCTGCTGGTACCAGTAATACGGCAGATGCCCCGGCCAGCGCCCGTCGAGCAGCGCCGAGCAGACACTGCTGCCGGCACACTTGGGCACATGGATAAACACGCAGTTGTGACGCTCGAAAGCAGGCGGAAGCGTGGTCACCCCTGACAGGGATTTGTTCACCGCCTGGCGATCCACCACCGACAAACGCCCCAGCAGAAATACCCGTTGGGGCTTGGGAAGCAATTTCCAGAACAGACGCTGCAACATTCCATTACCCACACAAGAAGGTTAGCCCTCTCGTTCGTCAATCGAATCGAGAAGGCCAACATATCAAACGATAGGCAGCGAATTATTTGGCTTTGGTCAAGCCTGTAAGGGGCTTGATACAAACACCGGGGCGCATTGCGCGCCCCGGTATATCAGGTGATGTTGGCCGTTACCGGCTCATCCAGCCCCATGGCATGCAGGCGCGAGTAATAGCCGCCCATGGCCAGCAGTTCCACATGTGTACCGCGCTCGACAATTTCACCGTGGTCCATCACCAGAATCATGTCGGCTTTCTCGATGGTGGACAGTCGGTGCGCGATCACCAGGGTGGTACGGCCCTTCATGACCTTGTCCAAAGCGGCCTGAATGTGGCGCTCGGACTCGGTATCCAACGCAGATGTCGCCTCATCCAGGATCAGCAGCGGTGCATTTTTCAGCAGTGCCCGGGCGATAGCCAAACGCTGGCGCTGACCACCGGAGAGCAGCACACCGTTTTCGCCGACTTCGGTGTCCAGGCCTTTTGGCAGCTCGGCGATGAAGTCCATGGCATAGGCGTCGGTGGCGGCTTTCTCGATGTCTTCACGCGGTGCATCCGCCAGGTCACCGTAGGCGATGTTGTTGGCCACCGTGTCGTTGAACAACGTGACGTGCTGGGTCACCTGGGCCACGTGCCGACGCAGGTTGCGCAGGCGGTAATCTTCGATCTCCACTTCGTCCAGCAGGATTTCCCCGGTTTCGTGGTGGTAGAAACGCGGGATCAGGCTGGCCAGCGTGGACTTGCCACTGCCTGAGCGCCCGACCAGGGCAATCATCTGCCCAGGCTCAGCGGTGAAGCTGATGTTCTTGAGTACTTCGCGATCGGCACCTGGGTAGGTGAAGCTCAGGTTGCGCACGTCGAGGCGACCGCTGACGCGATCACGCTCCACGGTGCCGCTGTCGATTTCCGGCTCTTCATCCAGCTGTTCGAAGATGCTTTCGGCACCGGCGACACCTTTCTGAATGGTCGAGCTGACTTCCGACAGTTGCCGGATCGGCTTGGGCAGCAAGCCTGCTGCGGTGATATAGGCCACCAGATCACCCGCCGTGGCGTCGCCGCGCAGCAGCAAAACCAGGAACATCAGTGCCGCCATGGCGGTATAGATCACCAGTTGCAGCATCGGCGTGTAGACCGCGCCGGTCTTGTTCATGCGTAGCTGTTTGTCGGTGTTGCCCTGGCTGGCGGCAGCAAAACGGCGCTCTTCGTAGCTTTCGCCGCCGAAGCTGCGCACCACGCGGTAGCCCTGGATGGTCTCCGAGGCCACGTGAGTGACGTCGCCCATCGCCACTTGGATCTTCTTGCTCTGCTTGCGAAATTTCTTGCTGGTGCTGCCCACCATGATTGCGATCAGCGGCAGGATCGCCAGCATGACCAGGGTCAGTTTCCAGTTCATCCACAGCAGGTAGCCGAACAGGAACACCACCGTCAGGCCTTCGCGGATCACGACCTTGATCGCATCCGTGGCGGCACCGGTCACCATGGTCACGTTGAAGGTGATGCGGGAAATCAGGTGCCCGGAGTTGTGCGTGTCGAAATACCGGTTGGGCAATACCAGCAGCTTGTTGAAGAGCTGGACCCGCAGGTCATGCACCAGGCCCAGGGAGACCTTGGCCAGGTAGTAGTTGCCCAGGAACGAGCCGAGGCCTTGCCACGCGGCGATCAGGATGATCAGCAGCGGCACGGCCATCAACAGCTTCAGGTCCTTGAACAACGGGATCTTGGGCAGGAACACCACGTCGGGATTGCTCAAGCCATCCACGAAGTACTTGAGGATCCCGGCCAGCATCGGCTGGGTGGAAGCAAAGATCACGAAGCCCACGATACTCAGCATGAACATGCCGATGTACGGTTTCACATAGCCCAGCAGCCTGAAATAGATTTTCAGGCTGGATTCCTGGTCCGCTTTGGGCGGTGCGTCACTCATGTGTCGAGCTCACTGATTGGGTAGGACGCGAACTTTATCACATGCATCGGGATTGGCCCGAGCCCAGACCAAGACACTGGCCAGGGCGATCGGCAGCCAAGTGATGAACCATTCGGCCCGAGGGGTGCCTGTGAGGCTGGCAGCGTCGAACTGCATTGCCAGGAACGAAAACACCCATATACCAAGAATACCCTTGCCCAGGTCGGTACTACGCGCCTTCCAGGCTTGCCACAACACGCCGAGCCACACGGCGCACCACAGCAGCAGGCCGGGTAGACCCAGCTCAATGGTCACGTGGGTGAAGAGGTTGTGGGAGTGGTCAAAGTACTGGCCGTCGGTAAAGACCTTGTAGTCACCGCCGAGCCCCAGGCCTGTCCACGGGCGTTCGGCGATCATGCGCAAGGCTTCCATGAAGATCTGTGGCCGGTAGGAGACACCACGGGCCAGCATCAAGGACTCCATGGCGATGAACACAGCCACTGCTGCCGCAATCGCACCGGCGGCCGTTACCACCGTGCGTCGATCGCGGCACCAGAGTGGCATCGCCACCACGCTCAGCAACAACGCAACTGCGGCACCACGGCTTTGGCTCAACACGACAAAGAGCCCAAGCAAGCCGATCGCAACGGCCCAAGCCACTTGCATCCATCGCCCGCGAGGCGGCCAGTGCAGCATCCAGACCGCAGCCACACCGATCACATACGCGCCAAGAATCGGATGGGACAGTTGCCCCAATCCCGCGAGGCGATCGGACCATTCACGGTGCTCGATACCATAGAACTTGATGATTGCAATCAGCGATGACAGGGCCAGACCGTAGCCACCCCACTGCAGCACGCGAATGATCCGGTCGGTCCTGCCGTCGGCAAGTACCGGAAAAAACAGCAGGAAGACGCCGACGTAGAGCAGACGCTTGGCTTCTCGGGAAGGGTCCTCAACATTGGTCCACAGCAAGCTGATCCCACCCCAGATCGCCATCAACAGAATCATCAGGCAGATCCAGCGTTGTGAGCGCCACACCTCTTTGAGCCGCTCACGCGCCGACCAGGCAAACACCATGGCCGGCAGCCAGAGAAACAGCGTCAACCCTTGTTGATAGATCTTGTTGGTTGGCGCGAAGGCAATCGCCACCAGAAACCACAGCAACCCGAAAATCATCCATACCTGTGCCCAACGACTTGCTTGCATCAACCGCTCCTGAATACGTCCATCCCGCCAACGCGGCATGGTTAAAACCCAAAACTTTCGGCATTATTACCGATCACTGTGCCCGCGACTCCTACAAGGCTCTCCGACGATGCAATGTTCAAGGCTTCCCCAAGCCGACTTAAACGCAATGATTGAAGGCGCCCGCATCCTGGAAAAGGACAGTTACGGCCCCAAAGTCTACCTGCTGGCTGACGGGAATATCCTCAAACTGTTTCGCCGCAAGCGCCTGTTCTCGTCGGCGCTGTTTCGTCCTTACTCCAAGCGTTTCATCGACAATGTGGCGCAGTTGCAACAACGTGGCATCCCCACCTTGACCGTACTTGCATTCTTTCAACTGGCCGCACCTGGCATGACTGCAGTGTTGTATCGCCCGTTGCCGGGTGAAACGCTGCGCCAGATTTCCAACAAGGAAGGCTTTGACTGGCAATCGAACCTCGACCCGTTGGTGGCACTTATCCGTCGCTTGCATGGTGCAGGAATCTACTTCCGCTCCCTGCATCTGGGCAACATCGTTGTCACACCTGATAACGAAATGGGTCTGATCGACGTCGCGGACATGCGCTTTTTACGCGCACCGCTTAACCCGGAACTCGCGCGGCGCAACCTGCAGCATTTCGCACGCTATATTGCGCGCGAGAAGCTGAACGAACGCTTTCCAATGCGCGCACTGGAACAAGCCCTGCTAGCGGCATGAAAACAGGCGCTGGGAGGTTTCACTGAAATCCTTCCAGGCTTGCTCCGGTGCCAACACCCGCGACTGAGCGTCGAGCACGTCCTGGGCCGAAGTCGCGAAAGCGCGTTCCATCAAGCGGCTCCAGGCCTGTGCATTATCTGAAGGGGCGTACCAGCCGGCTTCCGCCAGTTGCTCGCGAAACACGGCCAATTCGCTGGTCAGTACGGGCACGCCGGCCATTACTGCCTCTTGCAGGATCAACCCCAAGCCCTCTTGCGTCGACGGAATCGCCACCCAGTCAAAGGCCCGGTACAGCGTCGCCGCGTCCGGCAAATGACCCGGCAGAAAAACCTTGCCTTGCAAGCCGAGCTGCTCGATACGTGCCTCCAGGGTATCCCTCGCCGCGCCCTCGCCGATAATCACCAGCCGCGCATCAGGTTGATGCACTGACACGCCGGCAAACGCCTCCAGCAAACAGCTGAATCCTTTGCCGTCGACCAATCGACCTACCGCACCCAGCACGGGCGAGCCATCCAACGGAAGGCCAAGACGAGTGCGCGCCTGCTCCCGAGAAAGCGTGGCAGCGCGAAAAGCCACGGGATCGAACGCGCTGCGCAACACCGTCACGGGTCGTTGCAGAACACGCTCGATCGAGTGAGCGAGCGTTTGCGAGACGGCCGCCACGGTCAGTTGCGTTGCCGGAAACTGTTCAAACAGTTTCTGGTCCGTGCGGCGCATACGGGTGACGCCATGAAATATCACGACGGCGCGTACGCGCGGTAAACGCTTGAGCACCGGTAAGATCACCCGGGCCACGCCCACCCCATCAAGCAGCACAATCTCTACATCGTCAGGCAATGCCTTGCGGAAGCGCGCACGCATCAAGGGCATCAGCAACTTCCATAGATACCGGCCTTTGAGACGGGCAGAGGAAAGGTTCCACTCCAGTGCCGGCTCAGCTTCTTGCGAACGACCTTGAAGCAACCAGGTATTGACCGGTCCACGGCATACAGCGTGGGAAAGTATCTGTTGATGAACCTTTTGCACCGAAGCGAATGCAGAACCACCGGCCCACATGATGTTGAGGATACTCATCGAAAAAATGACCTTTTGCTGCGTGGTGATGGCTTGTCGCCTGTACTTGGCTGCACTTAATGGATCAACCAGCCGATACTGACACCCAGTACCAGCATAGCTGCCAGCTTGATCCGCTCGCGTCGCTTGCGCCGTGCTTTGTTCAAGCGCTCTTCTGCCGTCGCCACATGCAAACCGAAACCGGTATGCAAAACCGCATCGCCTTCCAGAGTCACTGCCTCCAGGTTCAGTTGCGCGTAACGCTTCGATAATCCCTTCTCACCTTCGAACCCCGCATAGGGTGCGCACAAGCGATACTCCTTGATGCGCCGCAACCCTGGGTTCAACGAAAACCCCTGCCATTCAGGTTTGTCGGACAGCAGGGGATAACAAGGTACTGCGCCAATCACTTCACGTGGCCCCAGGTGAATATAGGGGCTGTGCACCTGCAAGTCGTAAACGTAGTTACGCAACCACACCTGCAAAATATCCGGCCGATGTTCCAGTATCACCTTGGAATCCTCGACAAAGCCGGGTCGATAAAACGCCCAATCATCCTCGCAATGGAATATGTAGGGGGTCTTGACCGACTCGTAGGCCAAGTCGATGGAAGCCAACTGCCCAAGCTTCGGCCGGTTGATCAAGAAAATGCAATGACTGTGCCAGTGCCCTGGGACCGCAAGGCGTACGGCGTCATCACCGGAATCTTCGGTAATAACGACTTCGCGTATCGCTGCCGTATTGAACTGATCGAAGCTCTCGAGCGTGCGCTTCAACAAATCGAAGCGACCGCAACTGGTCACTACGAGCGTTATGTCGCTTTGATCGGAGAAGTGCATTCAAGCCTCGATAATATCACATGGCCATCATTTGCGGCCACCTGGCCGATATCAAACGCCCAGTTTCAGACGCAATCTTTCCAGCACACTCAATGGCGCACGAGGCCGAAGGGGGGGCTTGAGCACTTCAACAATCCGCTGACCGATACGGGCAAAGCTGAACTGGTTGACCACCAGGTCCTGCCCATTACGCGCAATGTCGGCCGCCAACTGCGGATTGGACCGCAAAATGGCCAGCTTTTCCTGCAACTGCGGGATGTCCTTGTAGAACACCACATTGACCATCTCCTCGAACCCCAGGGCCGCATTTTCCTCAGCGCCCTGATCGAACGCCAGCAACACGCAACCGCAGGCCATAGCTTCGAAATTCTTGATCATGTACTCGCCCATGCCCACATCGGCACTGACGAAAAAACGGATCCGGTTGAGGGTCGCGCAGTATTCCTCACCGGACTTGGTGCGCGTGACCACCAAAGGCTCAACCTGTGCCAGCTCATCGAGCAGGGCCTTGCGACCACTGTAGGCCACGCTGTTGGTACTGCCGACGAACGCCAGCTCGATATCCCGCACACGCTCCTGCGGCTGCAACAGCGCCTGATCATAGCCCTTTGGCACGAACTCCGCGTCAAAGCCCTCGGCGCGCAGCCGCTCGGTCACCATAAAGCCGGAGCTGATCACCCGCGCCCACGGCAAACGACGGTAATGGGCGCTGAATTTTCCGGTGTATTTGCAGGGAATGTAGTTCTGGTAGGCGTCGTGTTCGAGGATCACCAGGTTCGGGAGGGTACGGATAAACCCGACTTGGCGGATTTCCTGCTTGAAGCGCAGGAAGAACACGATACGGTCGTAACGGGTCACGTCGACCTCACGCCGGAAGTAACCACGCAGGTTGCGCTGCTCATCGCTGCTCAACCAGCGAATATCACATTCGCAGTGCTCGGCCACGCCTTCGTACAAACGATCCAGGATGGCGCGCTGCTCTTTCTGCACCAGAAACAAGACTTTCATTACTTATCCTTTCCCAAACGCCAGAACAACTCATGCCGTCGTACGGCCTTGCGGAAAAATTCGTTCTCACCATACGGCGACTGCGCTCGACCCGCCAATAGTCGCTGTAACCAACGCCGGACACGGCGCTTGAAGGGCGGTGCCGGTTGCAAGTCATGCATCATGCCCAGCGCCATGGCCTTGTCACGCTGCTGCGCCAACGTCAGTGGCAGGCTGCAGGGCAGCAGCTCCTCAGTCGCGTCGAACAGCGGCGGCAATGCAATGCCGGCGCCCGCGTCGCCCATGGGCCAGCGGTCGTTGTCATGCAAATGGTTGGCGTAGCCCAGTATTACCGTCGGCTGCCACTCAAGGCCTTGCAAGGCTTCCAGAACAGCGTGCTGCGCGCAGATGTGGTCTGGATGCGGGTCCAATACCGGATGCGGCAACACAATCACTTCCGGGCGCGCCATCAACAACACCTGGCGCAAGTCGGCCAACAGGTTGTTCCAGGTGGGCAAGCCGTCGCTGTCCGCCGGCAATGGGAACGGATTGAATTGGCGGAAGGGGCGAATGTCTGTCATCTGCGCTTCACGGGAGGCAAACGGCAGGTCCGGCGCGGCTTGCATCGCCTGCAATTGCAGGCAGAAGTACCCCAGTTGTACACAGTGCGCCTGTGGCACACCGGCCCACAGCGGCACAGCGATGCTGTCCCAGGCGCGCAGGCGGCCTTTGATACGCGCGGCTTCAACCGCGTCCAGGCCCATCTGCTGATAATGCTCGGCTTCGATTTCGCCTGCGGTCAGGGTGACAATCCAGGGCTTTTCAGCCTGGCTGTACAGACCAAAGGCCGCCAATTCGGCATCGTCGGCATGGGGCGCGATCACCATTACACGCTGCGCACGGTAATCCGGGTGGGTCCAAGCCCACAGGCGGGGCGTGCCGATCAATCGGCAATGCCGACCGCGCAACTGCAACTCGCTCAGCGCCAAACCACTGAGATTCAGGTAACGCATGCCGTTGACGCCACGCTCAAAGGTTTGCCGGTCGCCCGCCAGCTCGACGCTTGGGTCAAAAAAGCGCCCCAGCCACGTGCTTTTGACCTTGATCCCCAGCACCAGTGTGGCCTGCGCGTCTACCGACTGCTCCAATAGCAAGCGCCCATTTTCCAGGCGCACGCCCTGCAGCTCGGCATCCGCCGCAAAACGGTATTGGTAATCTTCGTTGGGGGCATAGAACAGATGGTCGGCAAACCACGCTTCATGAGCAACCCAGGCCACCACCGCCAACAGCAAGGGTAGCCACCAGGCCACCAGGATGCCGACCAACACCAGCAGCAACACACCCATCATCAGCGCCGTGCGCTTGTTACGCCGGTGGCGCTTGAGCAATTGCTGCTTCCGACTCATACGCTGAATACCTGCACGGGGTTGCACCAACGGTCCTTGTACTCGCGGTCGGCCCGGCCAAAGGAGAAGCGCAACGGCTTGCCGACTTCGCGCGCCTGCTCCCAGGCACTTTGGGTATTGAGAAAGCTCAAAACGCTGCCTGGGCTGAAGGCACGGGTTTCAGGATCGACCCCGCCGTTGACGTACTCCACGCTGATCCATTCCGGCGACTCGACGCGGTACACCAACTGAATCGCGATGGGCGCGTCATTCAGAAAGATCACTGAGCCGATCAACCACTCGCGCATCAGCTCGATCACTTCGGCCAGGCGCTCGGCGCCCGTGGCGGTGAAACCCCAGCGGCGCAGGAACAGTTCACAGTAGATGGCCGCCAGCTCACCGCTGGAAAACTCACCGACAGGCCGCACTACGCCGCCCGCCTCCTCCAGCAAACGCAGTTCGCGGCGCTGGTTGTAGCGAAACTTCTTCGACAGTTCTTCCGGCGTGCGTGCCATGGCCAACTGCTCGGCCTGGGGCTTGAGGCCGATAAAGCGGCCTTCGTTCAACGTCGACAGGTAGCGTGCACGCTGCCTCAAAGGCGCCTGCGCATCGGCGGCGGCCGGCAGGATCACTTCGGCGTTGCCCAGGTCGAACAAGCCTTTCTTGCCGCTGCGCTTGAGCACGTCCTTGGACAGCGCCAAGTCGCGCCCCCAGGTGGCAATGCACGCCTTGAGTTCACCGGCCTGCTCCCAGGCCAGGTAACGCACTGGAATCTGTGCCAAGCCGGCCAGGCGCTCGATGACCTGCGGGTGCGTCGCGACGCTGCCGCCAAAACGCTGCCAGGCCTCGCTGTAGGCCGGTGCATCGACGACGGACCAGCCACGCTCGCGCCAGCCTTGGAATCGATTGAGCATCAAGCCCTCGCGGTCAGTTCAATAACGTGTGGCAGTTGCCAGAAAGTTTCGCGCACCGCCTGGTCCGAGAACCGTGCGTGCAGGCGCTCCAGCATCATCCCGGCGCACTGGCGTTGTTGCTGTTGATCCATCGCGGCCAGGTGCCCCAGCCCTTGGGCCAGGTGCTCGGCGTCACCGAAAGGAAACAGGATGCCAACACCTTCGACCACTTCCCGCGCACCACCACACGCGGTAGCCAGCAGCGGTACACCAGCAGCCATGGCTTCCAGCAGTACCATGCCGAAGGGTTCGTGGTCGGAACTCAGCGCAAATACATCAAACGCGCGGAAATAGCGGCGCGCATCCGGCACCTGGCCGAGGAACAGCACCTTGTCGGCAATCCCCAGTTCGCGGGCCAGTTCCTTGAGGTCCTGCTCCAGGCGACCGGTGCCGAGGATCGCCAACCGGCTTTCAGTCGGCAACTGTCCCAGTGCCAGGGCAAAGCCCTTGAGCAGCGTGGCCTGATCCTTGTCCGGGTGCAGGCGGCCGACATTGCCGACCACCCATTCATCCGGCGACAACCCTAGGGCATCCCGCGCGTCATCCTTGGAAACCTGTTGGGCTTGCAGGGCTTCCACGTCGATGCGGTTGTACAAGGTCTGGATACGCGCCGCCGGCCAGTTCGGCAGGCAGCGGCGGATGTCATCGCGCACGGCGTCGGACACACCCAGCAAGCTCAAGCGCTTGCGGAAAATCGACGCAAACAGGCGGCGGCCACGGCGCTGGTAATCACCAAAGGCATGGTGCACGCCAATGACCTGCAAGCGCGTGGCGAGCAAGGCGACGTAGATCGGCTTGGCGCGGTGCGCGATGCAGAAACTGAAATTGCGCGATGCCGCGATCTTGCGCATCTCGGCAATGGCGCCCAGCTTGAGGCCACGAATGGCCTTGGAACTGAACTCCATGAACAACACTTCATCGGAGGCGCAACCGGCCGCGACCTCAGGGTCGGCGACCCCGGTGAGAAACACCGTGGTCACCTTGTAGCCTTTGCCCGCGAACAGGCTGGCGTACTGACGGGCACAATCAAGGAACGGCCCGTCATAGCCGTGGCAGAACTGCAGGACGTGGCGTTCAGCCGACCGTGTCATAGGGGTCCACGCCGTCTTTGACGACCAGGATGTCTTCCATGATCAGGTATTGCAGGTCGGAGCCGAAGAACATGTCCAGCGCGTCTTTCGGCGAGCAGATCATCGCTTCGCCACGACGGTTGAGCGAGGTGTTCAGCGACACGCCGTTGCCGGTCAGCACTTCCAGCTCTTTCATCATGTCGTAGTAGCGCGGATTGTATTCGCGCTTGAGCACCTGGGCGCGGGAGGTCCCATCTTCATGGACCACTTCCGGCACGCGGGTCTTCCACTCTTCAGCCACTTCAAAGGTGAAGGTCATGAACGGCGCCGGGTGGTCGACCTTGATCATCTGCGGAGCCACGGTGTCGAGCATCGACGGGCAGAAAGGCCTCCAGCGCTCGCGGAACTTGATCTGGTGGTTGATACGGTCAGCCACGCCGGTAGCGCTTGGGCAACCGATGATCGAACGACCGCCGAGGGCACGCGGGCCAAACTCCATGCGGCCCTGGAACCAGGCCACTGGGTTGCCGTCGACCATGATCTTGGCAATGCGCTGCGGCATGTTGTCGATCTTGCGCCACACGGGCTTGCTTTCGTGCTTGGCGCACGCCGCAATCACGTCTTCGTTGCTGTAGGACGGGCCGAGGTAGACGTGTTCCATCTTCTCGACCGGTACACCACGGGCGTGGGACACGTAGGCCGCTGCACCCACCGCCGTGCCGGCATCGCCGGACGCTGGCTGAACGAACAGCTCCTTCACGTCGTCGCGGGCAATGATTTTCTGGTTCAGCTTGACGTTCAGCGCGCAGCCGCCGGCGAAGGCCAGCTTGCCGGTGTCTTTCAGGATGTCGCCCAGGTAGTGGTCGATCATCTGCAGCGCCAGCTTCTCGAACAGCGCTTGCATGCTGGCGGCGTAGTGGATGTACGGCTCGTCGGCGATATCGCCTTCGCGCTTGGGACCCAGCCACTCGATCAGTTTTGGCGAGAAGTAGAAGCCCTTGCCTTTCTCTTTATAGCGACGCAGGCCGATGACGTTGGCGTATTCAGTGTTGATCACCAACTCGCCATTTTCAAAGGAGGCCAGGCGCGAAAAGTCGTATTTGCTGGCATCGCCATACGGCGCCATGCCCATGACCTTGAACTCACCGTCGAGCATCTCGAAACCGAGGAACTCGGTGATTGCGCCGTACAGGCCGCCGAGGGAGTCCGGGTCAAAGAATTCCTTGATCTTGTGGATCTTGCCGTTTTCGCCGTAGCCGAAGAACGTGGTGGCGTACTCACCCTTACCGTCGATGCCGAGGATCGCGGTTTTCTCCTGGAAGCCGGAGCAGTGGTAGGCGCTGGACGCGTGGGCCAGGTGGTGCTCAACCGGTTCGATCTTGATTTTCTTCGGGTCGAAGCCCAGTTGCTCCAGGCACCAGACGATCTTGTTGCGATAGCGCTTGTAGCGACGATTGCCCATCAGGATCGCATCGAGGGCGCGGTCCGGGGCGTACCAGTAACGCTTGGCGTAGTGCCAGCGCGCCTCGCCGAACAGGCTGATCGGGGCGAACGGAATCGCCACCACGTCAACGTCGGAAGGCTTGATGCCGGCCTGCTCCAGGCAGAACTTCGCCGATTCGTAGGGCATGCGGTTCTTTGCATGTTTGTCGCGTACGAAGCGCTCTTCTTCGGCGGCCGCGATCAGCTTGCCGTCGATGTATAAGGCTGCGGAAGGATCATGGCTAAGGGCGCCGGACAGGCCAAGAATCGTCAATGCCACAGGGGTCTAGCCTCTTTTAGTCTGCATGCAGGCGGGTTGCGCCTGAAAAAAGTGTGCCTCCTGCCTGGGCAGGAAACAGCTAAAGGGCGGGATTATAGCTTAAAAGCAGAGGGGAGCTGTTAGCGGCAAGTGGCAAGAGGAATTAGCGGAGGATTTCGATACTGCCGTCCCGACCTTGACGATAAATGGTGTAGGGCAGCACCAGGGTGTCGAGCACGCCGGAGGCGACAAACTCGACCGCGACAATGGGTAGCATGCTCCCGCCATGGTCCATCAGGTTCACGGCTTTCAAACTCTTGTCGGGCGCAGGTTCGCCATTGAGCGTGCAAAAACCATAGATCACCCCGCTGTAGATGCGCGGAACGTTCTCGCAGTGGCTTCGCGAGTCTTTGAGGTTCTGACTGGCGACGGCGTCGGGACGGAAGACCGTGTTGATGGTTCCGCAACCGGCGAGCAAGAAACACAGCGCAAGCCACACGACTTTCGACCCAATCCTCATGACCCCCTCCGTTTGATCCATCAGCCATTGTCATTGCCAAGGCCTGCCACGCTAACATCACAAAGGCTGATGACCCAGTGTGACAGTACCGATTGGCAGCGTAAGACGATTCCTAAATGATAAAAATCGCCCGAGTCACTAAACTCGCGCCCCTTTGCGCGTTTACCTCCTATACGACGCGCCATGGATTCTGGCTGACCGATGAAAACCTTCACCCGTTTCACCTTGTTGCTGCCCGGCCTGCTCGCCTTGAGCGAGGCGGCACCGGCTGACGATGCACCGCTGATCCTGGACCCCAGCGTGGTCACCGGCTCACGCAGCGCCAGCCCGATCTTCGACCTGCCCTACTCGGTCGACGGCATCAGCCGCGAGCAGATCAGCGACGGTCAATTGGGCATCAACGCCTCCGAAGCGCTGTCCCGCGTGCCTGGCCTGGTGGTGCAGAACCGCCAGAACTATGCCCAGGACCTGCAGATTTCCTCCCGCGGCTTCGGCGCGCGCTCGGCGTTTGGCGTGCGCGGCATCAAGCTGATCGCCGACGGCATCCCCGCCAGCACCCCGGATGGCCAGGGCCAGGCAGCCACGTTCAACCTCGACACCGCCGAACGCATCGAAGTGTTGCGCGGCCCTGCGGCCACCTTGTATGGCAGCAATGCTGGCGGCGTGATCCAGATGTTCTCCCGCGACGGCGAAGGCCCGCCGCGCATTGGCGCCGAAACCCTGGTGGGCAGCGACGGTTTGAACAAGAACCACCTGACCGCCGAGGGCGCAGCGAATGGCGCAGGCTTCGTGCTCGACGCTTCGCGCATGGACACCAACGGCTACCGCGACCACAGCAGCGCGCGCCGTGACCAGACGTTTGCCAAGCTCAACGTCCAGCCGGATGACGACAGCAAGCTCGCGCTGATCTACAGCAGCCTGGAACAAAACGGCACGCAGGATCCACTTGGGCAGACGTGGGCAGCGTACAAAGCTGATCCACGCTCGGTGAGTGCCAATGCGCTGACCTACAACACACGAAAAAGCATTGATCATCAGCAATTGGGCATGAATTACGAGCGCTACATCGGCAATGCGACGTTGCAGGTGAATGCGTATACGGGGCGGCGGAGTGTGATTCAGTACTTGTCGATTCCAAAAGGGACACCTGCCAACGAACGTGGCGGCGGCGTGGTGCAATTCGACCGCAAGTTCTACGGCGGCAGCGTGCGCTGGATGCAGCCTATCGAGAGCGCACCGGGTGAGTTGATGATCATCACCGGTCTGGACTTCGACCAGAGCGAAGACAGTCGCCACGGCTACCAGAACTACAGTGGCAGCACCCTCGGCGTGAAAGGCCAGCTACGTCGCGATGAAATCGACACCGCCCGCAGCCTCGACCCTTACATCCAGGCCAACTGGGCCCTGGACCGCTGGACCCTGCAAGCGGGCGTGCGGCACAGCACCATGGAGCTGGACGTCGATGATCAATTCCTGAGTAACGGCGACGCGAGTGGTCACAAGACCTATCAGAAAAACACACCCTCGATGAGCGTGATGTACGCCTTCACGCCCGAGCTGCATGGTTATGTCAGCGCGGGCAAAGGATTCGAAACACCGACCCAGGCCGAATTGGCCTACGCACCCGGCAGCGTGGAGGGCTTCAATTTCGGCCTGAAACCGTCAGAGAGCACCCAGTATGAAGTGGGACTAAAGGCCCAGGTGAAGAACACCAGGATCAATGCAGCCGTGTTCCAGATAACCACGGAAGATGAGTTGGTGGTTGCTCAATCCAAAGACGGCCGCACCAGCTACCAGAACGCCGGCCGCACCCTGCGTCGCGGCTTCGAACTGGGCATCGAAAGCCAGCTCAGCGAGCACTGGAGCACCAGCCTCGCCTACACCCGCCTGCAAGCCACCTACGACAGCGATTTTGTCAGCGGCGCCAGCACCGCTGTCGACAAAGGCAACTACCTCCCCGGCGTCCCACAAACCACGCTATTCGCCGAGCTCAACTGGAAGCCCCGCGACTGGGTCAGCACCGCCATCGAAGGCCTGTACCGCAGCAAGGTCTACGTCGAAGACACCAACAGCCAGCGTGCCGCGCCGGCCTACAGCGTCTTCAACTGGCGCGCACGCTTCGAGCAGAAAGTCGAACGCTGGACCTTCCACCAGACCCTGCGCCTGGATAACCTGCTGGACCGCCAGTACGTCGGCTCGGTGATCGTCGGCGATGGCAACAACCGCTATTACGAAGCGGCGCCTGGGCGGTCGTGGTACGCCGGTGCTGGTGCCGAGTACCAATTCTAAAACCACCACAAGGCTCATGTGGGAGCTGGCTTGCCTGCGAATGCGTTAGGTCAGCAACAAGTGTACTCACTGACACACCCTATTCGCGGGCAAGCCCGCTCCCACATTTTTTGACCGCGATCAGACCTGAGCTGGCAAGCGCTGATCGATGAGCTTGTACAACGCACTCTCCGACGGCCAGTTACGCATAAACCGCGCGCGATCCTTGGCATACGCCGAGGCAAAGCTGGCGTCGGAGGTGTGTTGGCACATGGCATCCAGGTCGATCAACGACCAGCGATCCGTGTCCCAAAACAGGTTGTGCCCCTTGAAATCACCATGGCTGATGCGCTCGCGGATCAGCTCGGCAAACAGGTGATCCAGCGCCTGCAGCTCGTTTTCCGGCGCATCACCGTTTTCAACGTACGGCGCGAAGCGTTCGATGATGTCCGGGCCAGGCAAATATTCGGTGATCAGGTACGCGCGGCCACGCAGCCAGAAAAACCGCTTCTCCAACACCGCCAGCGGCTTGGGCGTGGCGATACCGAGGAAGGCCAGACGGTTGCCTTCGCGCCAGGAATGCCAGGCGCGACTTGGACGCCAGAAACGCTTGAGCCAATGGGCAAAGCCCTTGATGTTGTAGCGCTTGATCACGAGTTGCCGACCGGCCACCTCGACCTTGGCCACGCTGGCAGCACCACCGGTCTTGTACAAATGGCCCTGATCCAGCAGCGAATCGGCCTGCTCCAGCACCGGCAGCATCGCCGGCTCTTCTTCGCGGCGAATGGCGCGCAAGGCGAAAGCGCCACGCACCACGCTGAACAACGTGCACTCGCGGCCGACCTTGTTCAAAAAGTCCCTGAGGCGCCAGGCGCTGACCTTGCGCACTTGCTTTTCCAGGGCTTCCAACGGAAGGGCGTGCTCGCCATTGCTCAACAGGTAGTACACCAGCAGTTCTTCGGTGAACGGTTCGAGATTCTTCGGCAGCTGGGCGAAAAACACGCCGAGGTTTTCCAGTACGCGGTTGCGCGACAACGGCTTGCCCGCCTCTTCAGCGCGAATCCCGGCGCCATCGATCAGGTACAGTTTGCCGTCCTGGCGCAGCAGGTTGTCCAGGTGCAGGTCTTCCTGCCACAGCCCCTTGGTGTGCATCTGCGCAATGGCGCCCAGCGCTTCGGCCAGCACCGCGGTTTGCTCGTCAGCCAACGGCGGCAACCCTTCGATGGCCTGCCAGGCATCGGCCAGGCTTTCGGCGCCCTCGATAAATTCGAACAGCAACCAACCACCCTCGCCTTCTTGCAACCCGTCCGCAAGCAACAACGGCGTCGTCAGCCCCTGTTCAGCGAGCAGGCGCACGCCTGTGAGTTCTCGCTGAAAATGCCGCGCCGCCTTGCTGCCCACCAGTAACTTGGCCAACACCGGACGGCCACGCCAGACGGCGGCGCCCACATACCGTTCGCCGGGCAACACGCGCAACAGACTCAGCAGTTGCAACTGGCCAGGGCCCGCCGCATCGGCCAGCTCCAGGGTCAGGGGCAAGTCCGGCGTGCGGCCGGCGGTTTTCAGCTCGGACAAACGCATCAACGGTTTTCCTTGTGGCTGCGGCGAGCGGTCAACTTCTGGAGCCAGGTGGAGACCAGCGCGCTGTCTTCCGGTTGGTCGAGGTAGGCAGCCAGCAGTTGGCGCACTTGCTCGTCAGACCACTGCGGTGCACGACGCAGCAACGGCTCCAGGTCCTTGACCCGATCACGCCAGCCGAACAGCAGCGGG
Organism: Pseudomonas sp. NS1(2017); assembly: GCF_002269425.1. Classification (NCBI taxonomy): domain Bacteria; kingdom Pseudomonadati; phylum Pseudomonadota; class Gammaproteobacteria; order Pseudomonadales; family Pseudomonadaceae; genus Pseudomonas; species Pseudomonas sp. NS1(2017). The sequence continues at coordinate 1,898,872 of NZ_CP022960.1, read as the reverse complement.
CGGGTTTTCTCCAGGTCGATCAACTGCGCGGCATAGCCGTCGCCGCTGGCCTGCATAAAAATATGCTTGGGGTAAAAACAGCCATGCACCTGGCCGACACTGTGCAATTGACGCGCAAGCTGACCGCAGGCCAACAGGATCGCGCGGTGCTGGGCATCACTGAGCGAAGGCCAATGCTCCAGCAACGAGTCCAGGTCATTCCAGCCATCCAGGGCGCGGGTCAACAGCATGGCACGGTGTTCGCCGGCCACTTTGCGCTCGCCATAGAACGCCGCCTGCAACGCCGGGATACCGAGCTTTTGGTACCGACTGATATTACGAAATTCGCGAGAAAAACTCGGCTCGCCAAACGGGCGGTGCAAACTGCGCGTCAGGTAGTTGCTCTGGCGCTTGAGGTAGTAACCGTGGCCGTCGAGCTCCAGGCGGAACACGCTGCTCCAGCCACCCTTGCTGGTGTTCGGCTCGTCCACCGCGTCCAGTTGCTTGGCCCATAGGGCATCAAAAGTTGCCAGGCCGTTGCGCTCCAGAAGCGCACGGTCCTCAGCCGCCAGGAAATCACTCATTCGCGCCCCTCGAAAAACTTCACCACGTGGCGAATCCGCTCTTTATCCGATGCACTCAGGTGCCGGCGCTGACGGTACTGCATGTAGAACCGCAGGCGCTGGGTGGCGGACAGGTGATACTTGGCCACTTTGTCCAGGCAGGCCAAGTCTTTGGTGATGCGGTACTTGAGCCAGAACCCGCGCCAGAAATCGCCGTTGGGGCAATCGATCAGGTACAGGGTCGCTTGGTCATCAACCAGCAGGTTGCGCCACTTCAAATCGTTATGGGTAAAACGATGGTCGTGCATGGTGCGCGTGTATTCGGCGAGCTGGCGGCTCACCGCGTTGACCCACTTGGGATCGCGTAGGCGCGCATCGTTGCGCTCGGCGAGCACTGAAAGGTCTTCGGTCCTCGGCAGCTCGCGGGTGATCATCGCGCCACGGTCGTAGGCCAGGCCTTTGCGCTCCAGGCCCCAGGCAACCACGTCGGCGGTGGGAATGCCCCACTTGGCGAAGCGCTTGAGGTTCTGCCACTCGGACTTGACCCGAGGCTTGCCCAGGTAACGCCGCAGGCCCTTGCCGGCGCCGGTGTAGCGCTTGACGTAGTAATTGACCCCGCCGCGCTCCACACGGATCACTTCCGACAGTGGATCACGGGTCAGCCGCTCGCCCTGCAGGGCGAAAACCGCTTCGAGGCTTCCAAAATCATCCGCCAGGTGGGCGTAGGCAGGTTCCAGGTTCCAACCCGCCATCAGATTGCATCCCCGAGGCGCTGCTTGCGTGCGTAAAGCTTGTCGGCCTTACGCTGCATCAGGTTCAACGACGCCGATTGCTCGGCCAGGATCTGGCGCAGCGGCTGGCGAAAGTAACCCTTGAGGAAACGCAGTTTGTCGCGACGGGTCAGGCCGATTTCCAGCGCCGAGTAGTACAGCGCGGAGAGGTCCTTGTCGCGCCAGCGCAACGGCAAGTGCGCGCGCAGTTGGGCGCGATGCAAGTCGATCACCGACAGCTTGATGTTCTTCGCATCGATGGGCTTGGCCGTGTCCAGCAGGAAATGGCACAGGTAGCAGTCGCGGTGGTTCACACCGCCACGGTGCATGTCGCCGACCATGCGCGCCAGTTCATGGGTGAGCGCATGACGCAACGCAGGCGCCGGAGGCGCGGCCACCCAATTGATCGTCACATCTTCCAGGCTGAGGGTCGGTGCCAGCTCTTCGGTGATGATGAACGAGTGCTGGTCCGCCGGGTTGCTGCCTTTTTCGCCGAAGGCCACGCCAGTCATGGTCGGAACGCCCAGTTCCTGCAAGCGGTGGATGGCATCCCACTCCAAGCCAGCGCCTAGCACCGGCAACTTGGCGGTGATCAGGTTCTTGAAGATTTCCGCCCAGCCAATGCCACGGTGGATTTTCACAAAATACGGACGGCCATCCACCACGGTACGCAGGGTGCGACGCGCCGCCAGCTCGCGGAATACTTCGCCTTGCAGTTTCTCGACTTCGGCAAAGGCATCAAGCCCGGCCCATAACGTCTTGAACGGTTCGGCAAGAATCAACTTCATCGTTTTGGCTCCGCCAGGATCACATCCGCAGCATGCTGCGGCATGCTGTAAAGGTCGGCCGTCTCAGCGAAGGCCAAACCATTGCGGCTCCAGGCCGCGCGCTGTGCAGTGTCAGTGAGCATATTCGCCAGGTACTGGTTGAGCTGCGCTTGTTCGAACGGCTCATCCAGCACCAGGCCGCTGTCGGCTTCAGCGATGTAGTGGGCATAACCACATACGGCCGAGACCAGTACCGGCAGCCCGGCCACCAAGGCTTCAAGCAATACGGTGCCGGTGTTTTCGTTGTACGCCGGGTGGATCAACAGCTCGGCACCCAGCAGGAAACGCGGGATATCGCTGCGGCCCTTGAGGAACTGCACGTTGTCGCCCAGCCCCAGCGTTGCGCTTTGCAGTTGGAATACTTTGGGGTCGTCCTGGCCGATTACAAACAGGCGCGTGCGTTTTTTCAGTTCCGCCGGCAACGCGGCCACAGCCTTGAGACTGCGGTCGACGCCCTTGGTCTTGAAGCCCGAGCCGATCTGAACCAGCAGCAAATCGTCATCGCCCAGGTCGAATTCCTTACGGAAACCCTCGCGAATTTCTGCGGCATTCGGCGGCGCGCGGCGGTCCTGGGCAATGCCCGGCGGCAGCAGATGGAAGCGCTCCAGCGGCGTATCGTAGTGTTTGATGAACAGCGGCTGCTGCACTTCGGAAATCATCAGGACTTCGGTCTTGGCGTCCTTGGCGAACACCGCGCGCTCGTAGTCGGCAAAGTGCTTGTAGCGACCAAAATAGCGGTACAGCGAGTGGCGCAGATTTTGCGCCTTGTCTTCAAAGCAGCCGTCGGCGGCGTAGTACACATCCAGGCCAGGCATTTTGTTGAAGCCAATCAGACGGTCCACCGGGCGCTTGGCCAGGTCGGCGGCCATCCAGGCGCTGAGTTTCTCATTGCGCCGATGGTTGAAGAACGCCTTGACCGGCGCCACCAGCACTTCGAAGCCGGGCGGGATGTCGCCTTCCCAGATCAGCGTATAGACACGAATCTGATGGCCGCGCTGCTGGCACTCCAGGGCGATGCGCATGAAGTCGCGCTGCAGGCCACCGAAGGGGAAATATTTGTACAAAACAAAAGCCAGTTGCATCAGTGCAGCTCCTCAGCCAATAACAACGTGCTCAGTCGGCTTGCCACACGCTCAGGGTTCAGGCGCGTGAAGCACAGGGGCGACTCGCGCTTGAGGTCGAACCGACGCAGGTCGTCGGCCGTCGGTTGATAGGTACATTGTTTTTGCAGGCACGGTGCGCAGGGGAAGTCGCTGGCCAGGTGAATCTGGCCCTTACCATACGCGCCGGTGAGGCCGGGGTTGGTCGGGCCGAACAGGGAAATGGTCGGCACATCCAGCGCGGCGGCCAAGTGACCGAGACCGGTGTCCACCGCCACACAGGCGCGGGCGCCGGCCAGTACGCGGGCGACGCCGGCCAGGTTCAATTTGGGCAGCACTTCGGCGTTTTGCAGGCCTTGGGCCAGGCGTTCGGCGCGGGCTTTTTCGGCGGCGTTGCCCCAAGGCAATTTCACGTCGACGCCCAGACGCCCCATGCGCTCAGCCAAATCGCGCCAGTAGGCTTCGGGCCAGTGCTTGGTGTCCCAGGTGGTACCGTGCAGCAGCAGTACAAACGGCTTTTTCGGCGGCAGGCCCAGGAGTTTTTCAGTGCTCAGGCCGTAGTCACCCAAGCCCTTGGGCAAGTCATAACCGAGGGCCACGGCAAACAGTTGACGCAGACGCTCCACCGCGTGCTGCCCACGCGCCACGGCGAGGCGACGGGAATAGAAACGTGCAGCCATCGGCTCACGGGCGGAATTCTTGTCGAAACCCGCGATGGGCGCGCGCACGTAGCGGGTCAGCCAGGCGCTTTTCAGCAGTCCCTGGGCATCGATCACCAGGTCATATTTGGTCGACTGGACTTGCTGCTTGAAGCGCCGCCATTCGCCACTCTTGATGGTCTGCCAGAGGTTCTTGCGCCAGCGGCGGATCGCCACCGGGATCACCTTATCGACCGCCGGGTGCCAAGTGGGAATCTCGGCGAAGCCTTCTTCCACCACCCAGTCGAATCGGATGCCGGGAATCGCCCGCGCTGCATCAGTCAGGGCCGGCAAGGCATGAATCACGTCGCCCAGGGATGAGGTCTTGATTACCAGTACGCGCAAACTATCGGACCTCGACCGCAGAGCCCTGCAACCGCTGCAAGGCTTCGTTCACCGGCTGCGGCAGCAACTGGCGCATGCAGTTGTAGTGACCGAAACGGCAGGTGCGATCAAAACACGGGCTGCACTCCAGGCCTAGGCGCACCACTTCGACCTTGTCGGCCAACGGCGGCGTGAAGCCCGGCGACGTGGAGCCGTATACCGCCACCAGCGGGCGGTTCAACGCGGCGGCGACGTGCATCAGGCCGGAGTCGTTGGACACCACCGAGTCGGCGCAGGACAGCAGGTCGATGGCTTCGGCGAGCGACGTGTCACCACTGAGGTTGACCGCCTCTTCACGCAGGCCCGGAATCAGGCGCTGGCGAATGTCTTCGCCCACCGGGTGGTCCTTCTTCGAACCAAACAGCCATACCTGCCAGCCTTCACGGATCTTGGCCTCGGCGACCTTGGCGTAGTGCTCCGACGGCCAGCGCTTGGACTCGCCAAACTCCGCGCCGGGGCACAGCGCCAGGACCGGACGGTCGAGCTCCAGGCCGAACTTGACCAGGGCGGCGTCACGGCTCACCGGGTCGATCTGCAAACTCGGACGCGGATACGGCGTGGGCAACTCGGCCCCCGGCTCGTAGGCCAGGGCCATGAAGCGCTCGATCATCAGCGGGTAGCGGGCTTTGTCCAGGGTGCGCACGTCATTGAGCAGCACGTAGCGGAACTCACCACGCCAGCCAGTGCGTTTGGGAATGCCGGCGAAATACGGCACCAACGCCGACTTGAGCGAATTGGGCAGCAGGATCGCCTGGTCGTATTCACCTGCCAAGGATTTACCGATGCGACGGCGCGTCGCCAGCTCCAGCGCGCCATGGCCGAGCGGGAAGCTCAAGGCCTTGCGCACTTGCGGCATGCGTTCGAGGATCGGCCGGCTCCACTCAGGGGCAAGTACGTCGATCTGGCAGTCCGGGTAGCGCATGCGCAGGCACTGGAACAGTGTCTGCGCCATCACCATGTCACCGACCCAACTGGGCCCAACGATCAGAATATTCATGTAGTTTCCACAAACGATGCGGGGAGGCTTATACCTCCCCGCATCGAAATTTTCTGTAGGAGACGAACAATTGTAGGAGCTGGCTTGCCAGCGATAACGTCCGAAAGATCTCCATGGATTCCAAGGGCCTCATCGCCGGCAAGCCGGCTCCCACAGTTGACTCAACTTAACCCCAGTTCTTTCCAGATTCGCATCACCTGGCGCCGTTCGTCGGCGAACTGATCCCCGGCCACCGTACCGGCCTCGTTTTGCAAGGCCTGGCGATGCGCGGCGGAACGGTAGGCCTTATATACCTCGCGCAGCAGGTGGGCATCGGCCGCGGGCATCAAGCCCACCTGCTCCAGGCCTTCCAGAATGCGGATATTGTCGGTGTAGCGCAGCAACGATGGATGTTGCGCAGACCACGCCAAAGCCGCGTATTGCACCATAAATTCAATATCGACGATACCTCCGGCGTCCTGCTTGAGGTCGAACGCCGCCGTGGCCTCGAAGGCATTGGCGCCGGTGCCGGCCGCCGTGGTCTTGGTGCCCAGGTTGTCGCGCATCTTGGCACGCATCTCGCTGACCTCTTGGCGCAGCTTGTCCAGGTCCCGCTGCTGCCCCAACACTTTAGCCCGTACCTGCTCGAATGCCTGCCCCACATCCTGGCTGCCCACCAGCACCCGCGCGCGGATCAGCGCCTGATGCTCCCAGGTCCAGGCTTCATTTTGTTGATAGCGGTCAAACGCCCCCAGCGAACTCACCAGCAAACCGGACGCACCGGAAGGCCGCAAGCGCATGTCGACTTCATACAACTGGCCGGAGTTGGTCTGGGTGGTAAGCAAGTGGATGATCCTTTGGCCCAGGCGCGTGAAGAACTGCGCCCCGTCGATCGGCTTGGCGCCATCGGTTTCCGCCTGCGGATCGCCATCGTGGATAAACACCAGGTCCAGGTCCGAACCATGCCCCAGTTCGATCCCACCGACTTTCCCATAACCGACAATGATGAACCCAGGATCGCACAGGGTGCCGTCCAGCCGTTGCGGCGAGCCATGGCGCGCTACGGTCTGGCGCCAGGCCAGGGCCAGCACTTGTTCGAGAATCGCCTCGGCAAGCCAAGTAAGGTAGTCACTGACTTTCATCAGCGGCAGGCTGCCGGCGATTTCCGAAGCGGCCACGCGCAGGCGATGGGCCAGCTTGAAGTGGCGCAGGGCTTCCATCTGTTGTTCAAGGTCGTCTTCCGGAATGCGCGTCAGGCGCTCTCGCAGTTCGGCGGCCAACTCAGGCGCCAACGGCGGCTTGAACAGACGGCCTTCGTTGAGCAATTCGTCGAGCAGCAGTGGGAAGCGGGTGATCTGCTCGGCGATCCACGGGCTGGCGGCGCACAGGGTCAACAAGCGACGCAGGGCGTCGGGGTTTTCCGTGAGCAGCACCAGATAAGCGGAACGCCGCGCGACGGCTTCCACCAATGGCAGCACGCGTTCCAGCACCAGGTCCGGGTTGGCGTGCTCGACAGCCTGGGCGAGCAGGCGCGGAATAAATGCATCCAGCCGCTCACGCCCCAAACGCTGCATGGCACGCAATTGCGGGCTGTTGCGCAGACCGGCCAACGCCTTGAGCGCCTTGGTCGCATCAGTAAAGCCGCCTTCGGCCAATTGCCGGCAGGCGGCCTCCTCATCTTGAGATTCTTCCCACAGTGGCAACCACTCACCGCCCACCACCAACTCGCTTTCTTCGCCCTCTTCTTCGTCAGGATCGGCAATCACCTGGCGGAAATGCCAGTCCACCCGACCGCGCCAGTACATCAAGCGTTCGTGGAAGGCGGCCCAGTCGGCAAAGCCCAACATAAAGGCTATGCGCGCCTGGTCTTCCGGGCTGTCCGGAAGCATTTGCGTCTGCCGGTCGGCAATCGCCTGGATCGCGTGTTCGGTGTAGCGCAGGAATTCGTAGCCATTGCGCAATTCGGCGATCACCGCCGGCGGCAGGTAGCCCTGGCCTTCCAGCGTACCGAGTACCTTGAGCAACGGACGCTGTTGCAGGCTCAGGTCGCGACCACCGTGGATCAGCTGGAAGGCCTGGGCGATGAATTCCACTTCGCGGATGCCGCCCGAACCCAGCTTGATGTTGTCGGCCATGCCCTTGCGCCGCACTTCCTGCTGGATCAACTGCTTCATGGTGCGCAGCGCTTCGATGGCGGAAAAATCCAGATAGCGGCGGTAAACGAACGGTCGGAGCATGTCGAGCAGTTGCGCACCGGCCACTTGGTCGCCGGCAACGACCCGCGCCTTGATCATGGCGTAGCGTTCCCAGTCGCGGCCCTGGTCCTGATAGTACTGCTCAAGTGCATTGAAGCTGAGCACCAGTGCACCGGCCGAACCGTAGGGGCGCAGGCGCATGTCGACACGAAATACGAAGCCGTCGACGGTCATCGGGTCGAGGGCCTTGATCAGTTTTTGACCCAGGCGAATGAAAAACTCCTGGTTATCCAGGGAGCGTTTAACGCCAACCGTCTCGCCACCTTCGGGGTAGGCAAAGATCAGGTCGATATCCGACGACAGGTTCAGCTCCACCGCGCCGAGCTTACCCATGCCGAGGATGACCATGTGCTGCGGCTCGCCGCTGCGCCGGCCAGTGGGCGTGCCGAACTGAACGCAGTGGCGCTGGTACAGCCATTGGTAGGTTTGGTCGATGCTGGCGTCAGCCATGTCGGAGAGGTCGCGGCAGGTTTGCACCAGGTCCGCCTGGCGGGTCAGGTCGCGCCAGATGATGCGCACCTGCTGGCGCGTACGCTGGCGACGCAGCACGCGGCCCAGCTCATCTTCTGTTTCGGCTTGTTGCACGGCGCCAGCAATCTGCCCGCACAGCTCGTCAGGGGCAAAACCACGGTCCAGCTCGCCCCAGGCCACCAGTTCGAGCAACATCAAAGGGTCACGAACACTCTGTTCAATGACAAAATCACTGGCCGCGCACACCCGGGCGAAGTCGGCCCACCGTTGCGGCGTCCAAGCAGAAAGTCCATGATCGTCGTCCAGCGCGGCCACTGCGTCACGAAATGACTGCTCGGCTCGCTGGGCTTTTGGCAAGAGAATGGCCGGTAGTTCGGCGAGTGTTGGAAGGCTCATGGTCTATCCTTGATCGGCGCGTAAATGGCGTGTGACTGTGAAGGCAAGAACCACGCTCTATGAAGGACTGTCGAACAAAGGTTAGAAATAGCTGAAATTAATTTCATTTTGGCAGCCAACATCAAACATTCACCTTTTCTTGTTCGCAAAAGATCAACAATAACGATTATGCTCACCAGCCAGACCGAGCCATACGCTCAGTCTTGTGTAGTTTTACTACTCGTATATACATTCGAAAGGCTGAAATGGCCGACGATTTGTAGTAAAACTACAGGACGCCGAAGCAACCTTCGGCCATCCAAGAATTTATGTCGTCTGCCCACAAGGCCAGTCGCAAACTTCAGGCAACCGATTCTGGTAGCCTTTCCGCCCTGGAGCAAGCCATGCAAGACCTCGATCCCGTCGAAACCCAGGAATGGCTGGACGCCCTGGAATCGGTTCTCGACAAAGAAGGCGAAGACCGTGCTCACTACCTGATGACCCGTATGGGCGAACTCGCGACCCGCAGCGGCTCGCAACTGCCTTACGCCATCACTACGCCATACCGCAACACCATCCCTGTTACCCACGAAGCACGCATGCCTGGCGACCTGTTCATGGAACGCCGCATTCGCTCGCTGGTACGTTGGAACGCCATGGCGATGGTAATGCGCACGAACTTGAAAGATTCGGACCTGGGCGGTCACATCTCCAGCTTCGCTTCCAGCGCAACCCTGTATGACATCGGCTTCAACTACTTCTTCCAGGCCCCGACCGACGAACACGGCGGCGACCTGATCTACTTCCAGGGCCACACTTCTCCAGGCGTTTACGCCCGTGCGTTCATGGAAGGCCGCATCACCGAAGAACACATGAACAACTTCCGCCAGGAAGTGGACGGTAACGGCCTGTCGTCGTACCCGCACCCTTGGCTGATGCCTGATTTCTGGCAGTTCCCGACCGTTTCCATGGGTCTGGGCCCAATCCAGGCGATCTACCAGGCGCGCTTCATGAAGTACCTGGAAGCCCGTGGCTTCATCCCTGAAGGCAAGCAGAAAGTCTGGTGCTTCCTGGGCGACGGCGAGTGTGACGAGCCGGAATCCCTGGGCGCCATCTCCCTGGCTGGCCGCGAGAAGCTGGACAACCTGATCTTCGTCATCAACTGCAACCTGCAGCGCCTCGACGGCCCGGTTCGCGGCAACGGCAAGATCATCCAGGAACTCGAAGGCGTGTTCCGTGGTGCTCAGTGGAACGTGACCAAAGTCATCTGGGGCCGTTTCTGGGACCCACTGCTGGCCAAGGACGTCGACGGTATCCTGCAACGTCGCATGGACGAAGTCATCGACGGCGAGTACCAGAACTACAAAGCCAAAGACGGCGCGTTCGTGCGTGAACACTTCTTCAACACGCCTGAACTCAAGGCAATGGTTGCAGACCTGTCCGACGACGAGATCTGGAAACTCAACCGTGGCGGCCACGACCCGTACAAGGTCTACGCGGCGTACCACGAAGCGGTCAACCACAAAGAACAACCGACCGTCATCCTGGCCAAGACCATCAAGGGTTATGGCACCGGTGCCGGCGAAGCGAAGAACACTGCGCACAACACCAAGAAAGTCGATGTCGACAGCCTGAAGTTGTTCCGCGACCGCTTTGACATCCCGGTCAAGGACGAAGAGCTGGAGAACCTGCCGTTCTTCAAGCCGGAGCCGAACAGCGCCGAAGCCCGTTACCTGGCCGAGCGCCGCGCCGCACTGGGTGGTTTCGTGCCTCAGCGTCGCGCCAACAGCTTCAGTGTACCGACGCCAGACCTGAGCACCCTCAAGGCCATCCTCGACGGCTCGGGCGACCGTGAAATCTCCACCACCATGGCTTTCGTGCGCATCCTGGCGCAACTGGTCAAGGACAAGGAAATCGGCCCGCGCATCGTGCCGATCATCCCGGACGAAGCCCGTACCTTCGGTATGGAAGGCATGTTCCGTCAGTTGGGCATCTACTCCTCCGTCGGCCAGCTCTACGAGCCAGTCGATAAAGACCAGGTGATGTTCTACAAGGAAGACAAGAAGGGCCAGATCCTCGAAGAAGGCATCAACGAAGCGGGCGCCATGAGCTCCTTCATCGCTGCCGGTACTTCGTACTCCAGCCACAACCAGCCGATGCTGCCGTTCTACATCTTCTACTCGATGTTCGGCTTCCAACGTATTGGCGACCTGGCATGGGCAGCAGGCGACAGCCGTACCCGTGGCTTCCTGATCGGCGGTACCGCTGGCCGGACCACGCTGAACGGCGAAGGCCTGCAACACGAAGACGGTCACAGCCACATCCTGGCTGCCACCATCCCGAACTGCCGCACCTTTGATCCAACCTACGGCTATGAGCTGGCGGTGATCATCCAGGACGGCATGAAGAAGATGACCGAAGAGCAGCAGGACGTTTTCTACTACATCACCGTGATGAACGAGTCCTACCAGCAGCCAGCCATGCCGGCTGGCGTGGAAGAAGGCATCATCAAGGGCATGTACCTGCTCGAAGAAGACACCAAGGAAGCAGCGCACCACGTGCAACTGATGGGCTCCGGCACCATCCTGCGCGAAGTGCGTGAAGCGGCGAAGATCCTGCGTGACGAGTTCAACGTCGGCGCTGACGTCTGGAGCGTTACCAGCTTCAACGAACTGCGTCGCGACGGCCTGGCCGTAGAGCGTCACAACCGCCTGCACCCTGGCCAGAAGCCACAGCGCACCTTCGTTGAAGAGTGCCTGAATGGCCGTAAAGGTCCGGTGATCGCTTCGACCGACTACATGAAACTGTTTGCTGAACAAATTCGCCAGTGGGTCCCGTCCAAGGAATTCAAAGTCCTGGGCACCGACGGTTTCGGTCGCAGTGATAGCCGCAAGAAGCTGCGTCACTTCTTCGAAGTTGACCGTCACTTCGTGGTGTTGGCAGCCCTGGAAGCCTTGGCTGACCGCGGTGAGATCGAACCTAAGGTGGTAGCAGACGCTATCGTCAAGTTCGGGATCAACCCGGAAAAACGCAACCCACTGGACTGCTGAGGAGACTTTTTGTGAGCGAACTCATTCGCGTACCTGACATCGGCAGCGGTGAAGGTGAAGTAATCGAGCTGTTTGTGAAGGTCGGCGACACCGTCGAAGCCGACCAGAGCATCCTGACCCTGGAATCGGACAAGGCGAGCATGGAAATCCCTGCTCCCAAGGCCGGCGTGGTCAAGAGCCTGAAAGTGAAGCTGGGCGACCGCCTGAAAGAAGGCGACGAACTGCTGGAACTAGAAATCGAAGGTGCCGCTGATGCGGCCCCTGCGGCGGCCCCGGCTGCCGCTGCTGCACCTGCGCCTGCTGAAAAGCCTGCTGCTGCCGAGGCCCCTGCGGCCCCGGCTGCTGCTCCGGCCGCAGCCTCTGTTCAGGACATCCACGTCCCGGACATCGGTTCGTCGGGCAAGGCCAAGATCATCGAGTTGCTGGTCAAGGTCGGCGACACCGTCGAAGCCGACCAGTCGCTGATCACCCTGGAGTCCGACAAGGCCTCCATGGAAATCCCGTCGCCGGCTGCCGGCGTCGTGGAAAGCATCGCGGTCAAGCTGGAAGACGAAGTCGGCACTGGCGACTTCATCCTCAAGCTGAAAGTACAAGGCGCTGCACCTGCTGCTGCGCCCGCTCCGGCCGCCGCTCCCGCCGCCAAGGCTGAAGCTGCACCGGCTGCTGCGCCTGCACCTGCTGCGAAAGCCGAGGCCGCACCGGCCCCTGCTGCTGCCGCACCTGCGCCAAGCGGTGCCAAGGTTCACGCCGGGCCTGCCGTGCGCCAGCTGGCCCGTGAGTTCGGCGTTGAGCTGAACGCTGTGTCGGCCACCGGCCCTCACGGTCGCGTGCTGAAGGAAGACGTGCAGGTCTACGTCAAGGCCATGATGCAGAAAGCCAAGGAAGCTCCGGCTGCTGGCGCTGCTACCGGTGGTTCGGGCATTCCGCCGATCCGTACCGTGGACTTCAGCCGCTTCGGTGAAATCGAAGAAGTGCCGATGACCCGCCTGATGCAAATCGGCGCGGCCGGTCTGCACGCCAGCTGGCTGAACATCCCGCACGTGACTCAGTTCGACCAGGCAGACATCACCGACCTGGAAGCTTTCCGCGTTGCGCAGAAAGCCGTGGCCGAAAAAGCCGGCGTGAAACTGACCGTGCTGCCGCTGCTGCTCAAGGCCTGCGCGCACCTGCTCAAGGAACTGCCGGACTTCAACGCTTCGCTGGCGCCAAGCGGCAAGGCAATCATCCGCAAGAAGTACGTGCACGTCGGCTTTGCCGTCGACACCCCGGATGGCCTGCTGGTACCGGTCATCAAGAACGTCGACCAGAAGAGCCTGCTGCAACTCGCTGCCGAAGCCGCTGCACTGGCGGCCAAGGCCCGCGACAAGAAGCTCACCCCGGACGACATGCAGGGCGCGTGCTTCACCATCTCCAGCCTCGGTCACATTGGCGGCACTGGCTTCACGCCAATCGTCAATGCGCCGGAAGTGGCGATCCTGGGCGTGTCCAAGGCCACCATCCAGCCTGTGTGGGACGGTAAAGCGTTCCAGCCGAAGCTGATGCTGCCACTGTCGCTGTCCTACGATCACCGTGTGATCAACGGCGCTGCTGCGGCTCGCTTCACCCAGCGTCTGAGCCAGTTGCTGAACGACATCCGCACCATCCTGCTGTAAGCACGAACAGGCCTCCCGTTCACCCGGGAGGCCTGGTTGCACCGATTTTCGAGCGCCACGCTCGTACCTCAACCCCGCCACTTGGCGGGGCTTTTTTTGCCGGTTTGTTGGACAACAAAAACAGGCTTGTACACCTTCCATCACCCCGATTGTAGAAATCCCTTTCGCGGCCGATAACCCCCTTATAGCACTTAGCCTTCATCCTCTCTTGTCAGCCCGCGCCGCATGATGCAACCTTGCCGCAGGCAACAGAAAAGAGGGCGTGAGCCCGGCGCCGTGCGCGTAATTTCAAGTGAGTTTCCCCCATGAAAAGCCAACCCGATGTCGCCCGTATGGCGGCCGAGGTAGTGACGCAGTTACCGGTGCCTTCGCGCCTCGGTATGCTGCGTTTCGAGCGGCTGAATGAGGCAAGCTGGGCCCTCCTTTACCTCGACCCCAATTGCGAACGCCAATTCGGCCTGCCAGCGGTCGAGTTGTGCGCCTTGATCGGCACGCCTTACGCCAGCCTGATGGAGCCCCAGGCGCGTTATCAACTGCACGACGCGATCCAGCAGCAACTGACCCAGAGCCCGCATTACCTGGTGCGCTACACCCTGCACACCAGCGACGGGCCGCTTAGCCTGCTGGAGATGGGCGAATCCTACAAGCAACACAATCGCCACCTGCTGCGCGGTTACCTGATGGTGGTCGACGGCCTGTTCAGCGAGATTCCCACTGCTGCCCCGACGGCAGACCTGGAGAACCAGAACAGCCGCCTGCAGATCGCCCTGGAGCTCAACCAGCGCGCCCAACAGGAACAACTGCAGCACCTGGAGCGGGTGCGCGCCCAGCAGGAGCTGATCCTGCTGCTGGCCCGCCAGCGCTACACAACTAACAATTCGCTGCAAGAAGCCGCCGAGCTGATCACCCGCAGTGCCTGTGATATCTACCAGATCGACTGCGCCAGCATCTGGAACCTCGAAGGCCAGCGCCTGGTGCCAATTTCGGCCTACCACCGCGCCGACGAGCAACACCACCTGCCTGAATCCATTGATGCCAGCTGCTTCCCGGACTACCTGGAAGCCTTGCACAGCAGCCGGGCGATCGACGCCACCAACGCGCTGCGCGACCCACGCACCCGGGAAATGGCCGACAGCCTGCGCGACAAAGACATCCACGCCATGCTCGACGCGAGCATTCGCGTCGACGGTCATGTGGTGGGCGTGCTTTGCCTGGAGCAAAGCGGCAGCACCCGCGCCTGGCAGGCTGACGAAATCGCCTTTGCCGGCGAGCTGGCCGATCAGTTCGCGCAGGTCATCAACAACCACAACCGCCGTACGGCGACCAGCGCTCTGCACCTGTTCCAGCGCGCCGTGGAGCAAAGCGCCAACGCCTTTCTGCTGGTCAACTGCGACGGCGTGGTCGAATACGTCAATCCGAGCTTTACCGCGATCACTCAGTACAGCGCCGAAGAGGTCCACGGCCACCGCCTGGCCCAGTTGCCGGCGCTGGAAAACCTCAGTGAATTGCTGTTCGACGCACCGTCAGCCCTGGCCAAGAGCAACAGCTGGCAGGGTGAATTCAAGAGCCGCCGCAAAAACCTCGAACCCTACTGGGGCCAGTTATCGATTTCCAAGGTGTATGGCGACAACCGCGAGTTGACCCACTACATCGGCATCTACGAAGACATCACCCAGACCAAGCTGGCCCAGCAGCGCATCGAGCGCCTGGCCTACACCGACAACCTGACCAACCTGGGCAACCGCCCGGCGTTCATCCGCAACCTCGACGAACGCTTTGCCCGCGACAGCGACAGCCCGATCAGCCTGTTGCTGGTGGACATCGACAACTTCAAGCGCATCAACGACAGCCTCGGCCACCAGACCGGCGATAAACTGCTGATCAGCCTCGCACGGCGTTTGCGCAACAGCCTGAGTGCCGGTGGCAGCCTGGCACGGTTTGCCAGTAACGAGTTCGCGGTGCTGCTCGACGACACCGACCTCGAGAGCGGCCAGCAGGTTGCCAGCCAGTTGCTGGCAACCCTCGACAAACCGATGTTCGTCGACAACCAGTTGATCAGCGTCACCGGCTCCGTGGGCCTGGCGTGCGCGCCCCTGCATGGTCGCGATCCGCAGACCCTGATGCGCAACGCCGGCCTGGCCTTGCACAAGGCCAAGGCCAACGGCAAGCATCAGGTCCAAGTGTTTACCGAAGCGCTGAACGCCGAAGCCAGCTACAAGCTGTTCGTCGAGAACAACCTGCGCCGCGCCCTCACCCAGAACGAGCTGGACGTGTTCTACCAGCCTAAACTGTGCCTGCGCAGCGGCCGTCTGCTGGGCATGGAAGCGCTGCTGCGCTGGAACCACCCGGAAAAGGGCATGATCCGCCCCGACCAATTCATCAGCGTGGCGGAAGAGACCGGCCTGATCATCCCCATCGGCAAATGGATCGCCCGCCAGGCCTGCCGCATGAGCAAGCAACTGAGCGCCGGCGGCATGGGCAACTTGCAGGTGGCGATCAACCTGTCGCCCAAGCAGTTCTCCGATCCGGACCTGGTGGCCTCGATTGCCGCGATCCTCAAGGAAGAACAGCTGCCGGCCAACCTGCTGGAGCTGGAACTGACCGAAGGCCTGCTGCTGGAAGCCACCGAAGACACGCGCCTGCAGCTTGATCAACTGAAAAGCTTTGGCCTGACCCTGGCCATGGACGACTTCGGCACCGGCTACTCGTCGTTGAGTTACTTGAAAAAATTCCCCATCGACATCATCAAGATCGATCGCAGCTTCATCCACGAAATCCCGGATAACCAGGACGACATGGAAATCACCTCGGCCGTAATTGCCATGGCCCACAACCTCAAGCTCAAGGTGGTCGCCGAAGGCATCGAGACTGCCGAACAACTGGCGTTCCTGCGCCGCCACCGTTGCGATGTCGGCCAAGGCTACCTGTTCGACCGGCCGATCCCCGGTGCAGAGCTGCTGGCGATGCTCAAACGCTACCCGCGCGGGCCAATCGCCTGACAGCGCTGTAACACTCGGGCACACTGGCTGTCTGAATCTTTACCGCTAACTCAACCTGACGAGAGGACTGATCATGGTCTTGCGCTCGGAAATTCTGGTGAACAAAAACGTGCTGCCTACCCAAGAACAAGCTCTGCCTGGCCGTGAAACCCCGATGAATCTGCCGGAGACGCATTTCGTCAACGGCAACCCGCTACTCGGCCCTTTCCTGGATGACGTCGGCTTTGCGATCTTCGGCCTGGGCTGCTTCTGGGGGGCCGAGCGCCGGTTCTGGCAGCGCGATGGCGTGGTCAGCACCGTGGTCGGTTACGCCGGCGGCTACACGCCGAACCCGACCTACGAAGAAGTCTGCTCCGGCCTGACCGGCCACAGCGAAGTGGTACTGGTGGTGTATGACCAGGCCAAGGTGAAATACGAAGACTTGCTGAAGATGTTCTGGGAACTGCACAACCCGACCCAGGGCATGCGCCAGGGCAACGACATCGGCAGCCAGTACCGCTCGGTGATCTATGCGACCACGCCGGAGCAATTGGCGGCGGCGCAGGCGAGTGCCGAGGCGTACCAAGGCGAACTGAGCAAGGCTGGTCTGGGCGTGATCACCACGGAAATCGAAGAAGCACCGACGGTGTACTTCGCCGAGGCGTATCACCAGCAGTACCTGGCGAAGAACCCGCAGGGCTACTGCGGGATTGGTGGCACGGGCGTAACCTGCCCAATCTGAAAATCCTTGTAGGAGCGAGCTTGCTCGCGAAAAACCTGAGCGCGACACGTTTCGTCTGAAAACACGCGTTATCGTTGACGTTTTTCGCGAGCAAGCTCGCTCCTACAAGTTACTCAGCGATGAGCCAATCCATCTGCCACCCACCCTGGGTCTGACCCAGCTTCTTGGACAGCCACGGCAGCAGCTCGCGCAACTCCTCCTCCAAGCCCCACGGCGGGTTGGCAATCGCCAGGCCCGAGCCCGTCAGGGTGTTGGGTGTGTCCAGCGGATGCACCAGCAATTCCACGCGCAGCAACTTTGGCGCACCGGTGCCGGCCAGGTCCTGGTAGAAACGGCGCAACATGCGCTGGTCTTTCACCGGATACCAGATGGCGGCGACGGTCTGGCGCATGCGGCTCACGGCTTCCTTGAGGGAAGCGGCGCAGCGTTGCATCTCGTCGAGTTTTTCGAACGGCGGATCGATCAGCATCAAGGCGCGCTTTTCCGGCACCGGCAGCAGGGCACGCGGCACATGCCAGCCTTCGCCCAAATGCACCTTCACGCGACGATCACCCTTCATGTTGTCCTTGAGCAGCACGCCGTCTTCCGGGTGCTTTTCATTGAGCAGCACGCGGTCCTGTGGCCGCGTGAGGCGGCGCGCCAGCTCCGGCGAGCCGGGGTAGTAGCGCAACTGGCCGTCCGGGTTCATCTCGTGCAGCACGCGCATGTAATCAGCGGTCAACGGCGGCAGGTCGCTTTCGCCCCACAGGCGCGCAATGCCTTCCAGGTATTCGCCCGTGCGGTTGGCCTGGTCGCCCTGCAGGTCGTACAGGCCGATCCCGGCGTGGGTGTCGAGGTAGGCGAACGGCTGCTCCTTGCGCGACATCAGGGCGATGAGGCGGGTCAAGGTCAGGTGTTTGAAGACATCGGCGTGGTTGCCGGCGTGAAAGGCGTGACGATAATTCATGGTTGCTCCTGCGCAGGAGGCGAAGTTTACCTTTTACGCAGGCGTTGGTGCAGTGCGGCGTGCCGGGCGGTGCTTATGTCGAAAAGTCGCACTGGCTTCAACTCAACTCTGAAGCCAGGAAGTCGGTCAATCCCTGATGACTGACATCCCTTCGGCGCGCGAAGTAGGCGACCTTGTGCCTCAAGGTCGTCGGCGTGAAGGCAGTGTAAAGATCTGGGCGCTGCTCTTCGAGCCATTGCAGAAGGTTATCGATCAGGGTTTGCGGCGATTGCTCGCCCAGATGCGCCAGTAACGGCGCAGGTACTCGCCACCACGGGCTCGCTTTGGCGGCAGTGACTGGGCCAGTGACAACGGTCAGCGACTGGCCATTGATCACGTAGCGCTGGAACACCGGCAATAGCTCATCGCCCGACTGCTGAAGAATCGGCAGGAATTGAGCACCGTCCCAGAATCGTAAGAACACTTCCTGACCATCGGGCAGATACACCTTGGTCAGGCCTTGCAGGTGTGCAATCACGGTTTCCAGCGGGTGGGTCGATATGGCTAACCACCCCCAATCCGTGGCATCAGTGGACACGGCCCATTCCAGGAAAGGACTGCCGGGCTCAACGATGCCTACATAAGGCATCACCTCGTCCCATGTCGCATAGGGCGTACCGGCCCAAACGGGTTGCGGCGGGGCGCCGGCGACGAGCGCCCGCCAAGCGTCGAGGGGGTTGGCGTCGCTGGCAGCGCTCAACACTGCAAACATTTGTTCGCCAGGCAGCAAAGGTTGATGCATCTTCGTAAATCCCTTTAAAAGTCAGATGGGGCCGCACTGGCCGTTTTTGCAACGCTCACACTCTTCGCAAAACGGCGCGCTGCGCTTGAGACTGGCCACCTGCACGCGGCTCAGCGGAGCAGGAATCACCGCCAACAGTGTTTCCTTCAGTCCAGGCGTTAACGGCGCTGCAGTAACAGCAGGCGCACTGCCAAGCTGGATCGGCACACTGCTGAAAATCCCACCCGCAGACAGCGTGATCGACTGCCCGCCCGCCTGAATCGTGACGGTTGCGCCACCCTCGATCACAACGCTTTGCCCCGCGCCTATCTGGATGGCCTGCCCTGCCCTTACCTGCCGAGAGCCGCCCACCATCAAGTGGTCGTCTCGCTTCAGGTCAGTCAGACGGTTGCCATGGGTAATGCGCAGCTCCTCGCCTTGCAGTTCGTGATGCGACTCACCGTCCACGTTTACCCGAAGGTCATGCAGCACGTGCTGGGTCCAGTCCCGCTGGGCACGCAGGTAGATTTCCTCGGCCCCCTTGCGGTCCTCGATGCGCAACTCGTTGTAACCACCACCACCGGGGCTGCTCTGACTGCGGAAGATGCTGCGAGTCTTGTCCGCAGGCAGATCGAGGGGCACCTGGGTGGCCGCGTTGGGCAGGCAGCCCATGACCAGCGGCATATCCATGTCGCCATTAGCGAAGCCCACCAGCACTTCCATACCGACCCGAGGGATCAATACCGCCCCATAACGATCATGCGCCCAACCGCTGGCAACCCGCAGCCAACAGCTGGAATGGTCGTTATGCTCACCGTCACGATCCCACGCCAACTGCACCTTGACCCGACCGTATTCGTCGCAATGGATTTCGCTGTCGGCAGGGCCGGTCACCACTGCGTTCTGGTAACCCGCTATTTGAGGCCGAGACATAATCAGAAGTGTTCTAAACGCTACGTCCCAAGGCGTTACAACAAATTCATTGCTGTAGCCTTGAGGCGACTCATCGCCAACAGACTCCTCAAGCACTTGAGGTTGGTGCCCTACATGGTGCAACTGGGTAACCAGCCACAAATCATTCCATTCCTGACGAGGGTGCCCAGTCATCTTCAAGAACTGCCCAGTCACCAACGCTGGCTGGTCGCTAGCGCCGCTGGCCTGACGGTAATCGCTGCGATGACGCTCCAATAAGCGTTGCGCCAGGTACTTACCCTGCTCACGATCCGTGAAGCACCCCGGGTAGCGCTGGTCGTCCAGGGTGGGCCGCAGCCGACTGGATGCTTCGCTTTCCAACGTCAGGCCAGGCTTCTTGAAATCGTAGTCACGCAGGTTCACACCGGTGGTACGCGTCTTCAGCCGCAGGATAAAGCGCTTGATCGCTGGCTCGTCGGCAACCATCCCGGTACCAGGCGAATACGGCGTGGATTGATCAGGCCGCGCAAAAACACTTTGATCGTCGCCAAACACCAACAGGTGTCGCTCAGGGCTGTGCTGGAAGTGATAGTGAATGCCCGATTCGGCACATAGACGCTGAATGAACTCCAAATCGGTTTCGCCGAACTGCACACAGTATTCACACTCGGGATACTTGCCGCTCAGTTGAAACGCAAAGGCATCACTTTGGATCGCCTGCGCTTCCAGTACCTGCGCAATGATCTCGGGCACCGTTTTCTTCTGGAAAATCCGCTGATGGGTGCTGTGTTCCAGATAAGCCAACTGCGGCACCAGCGTGATCTGGTAACGGGTAAGGCGTCTGCCCGAATCGCCCTGCGCCACCCGATACACCAGGCCATGAACCCCATGACCATGGGCGTCAAAGCTCAGGAACGCTTGGCGGTGTAGCAGGCTCTCAAGGTCTTGATCGGATTGCTCACTGACCAGTTCAAGGTCAAAGCGAAAAGGCAGGCTAACAAACTCATCCCCCATGAACCCGTGGACCTGGAATTCACTGGGCTTCCCATCGAGGGTCAGGGTAAAGGCGCTTTGATTGGCAGGAGCGAACATCCGGTGTTTCTCTGCAGGTGTGGAGGACCGATTCTGCATCACGATTCCCCCTGGCTGAGCATGCCCCAGATAAATCAGTAAAGCCCTACACAGACGCGTCTGAATCCTCTTCAGACCGACGTAAATCACACGTAAAAAAGGCCCGCAATCCGTAGGACGCGGGCCTTTCTTTCAACTCACCTGGCACTAAACGCCCAGCGAATTACTTATTGAGGTTGTAGTCTTTTTCCGCGGCATCAAAACGCTCGACCATACCGGCAGTCGGTGCGCCCATCTTGCTCACGAAGTAGATCGCCAGGCTGGCGAAGATAAAGCCTGGGATGATTTCGTACAGACCCAGCAGTTCAAAGTGTTTCCACACAATCACAGTGGTCGCGCCGACCAGGATACCGGCCAGTGCACCGTTGCGGGTCATGCCTTTCCAGATCACCGAGATCAGCACCACAGGGCCGAACGCTGCGCCGAAACCAGCCCAGGCGTAGCTCACCAGGCCCAGTACGCGGTTGTTCGGGTTGGCGGCCATGGCGATGGCGATCAGTGCAACCACCAGCACCATCAGGCGACCGACCCATACCAGCTCAAGCTGGGAGGCGTTCTTGCGCAGGAAGGTTTTGTAGAAATCTTCGGTCAAGGCGCTGGAGCACACCAACAGTTGGCAGCTCAAAGTGCTCATCACCGCCGCCAGAATGGCCGACAGCAGTACGCCGGCAATCCACGGGTTGAACAGCAGCTTGGCCAGTTCGATGAACACACGCTCGTGGTTCTCGGTCACGGGACCTGCCACTTCCGGATGCGCCGAGAAGTAGGCAATACCAAAGAAGCCTACCGCCACGGTGCCGCCCAGGCACAGGATCATCCAGGTCATGGAAATGCGACGTGCCTTGGCAATCGACTTCACCGAATCCGCCGCCATGAAACGCGCAAGGATGTGCGGCTGGCCGAAATAACCCAAGCCCCAGCCCATCAGCGAGATGATGCCGATGAAGGTGGTGTTTTTCAGCATGTTGAAGTTGTCAGGGTTCTTGGCTTCGATCGCCAGGAACGTGGTGTCGACGCCACCGGTGGCCAGCAGCACGATGATCGGCGTGAGGATCAGCGCGAAAATCATCAGGGTGGCTTGTACGGTATCGGTCCAGCTCACTGCCAGGAAACCACCGACGAAGGTGTAGGCAATGGTCGCTGCAGCACCGGCCCACAGGGCCGTCTCGTAGGACATGCCGAAGGTGCTTTCGAACAGGCGGGCACCGGCCACGATGCCGGAAGCGCAGTAAATGGTGAAGAACACCAGGATCACCACAGCGGAGATGATCCGCAGCAGGCCGCTTTTATCTTCGAAACGGCTGGAGAAATAATCCGGCAGGGTCAGGGCGTCACCATTGTGCTCGGTCTGGACCCGCAGGCGACCGGCGACGAACAGCCAGTTGAGGTAGGCACCGACGATCAAGCCGATGGCGATCCAGCTTTCCGACAGGCCAGACATGTAGATCGCGCCCGGCAGGCCCATCAACAACCAGCCGCTCATATCGGAAGCGCCGGCCGACAAGGCAGTC
The DNA here is from genome assembly GCF_002269425.1 of Pseudomonas sp. NS1(2017). NCBI lineage: Bacteria > Pseudomonadati > Pseudomonadota > Gammaproteobacteria > Pseudomonadales > Pseudomonadaceae > Pseudomonas > Pseudomonas sp. NS1(2017). The sequence continues at coordinate 1,876,792 of NZ_CP022960.1, read as the reverse complement.
ACCACGCTACCGAGGCTGCGACCGCCCAGGATGTAATCGGAAAGGTTGTTGGTGGAGCGATAGGCCATGAAGCCGATCAGCACCATTGCTGCGATGTAGATCACGAACGTGATCAGGGTTGGATTACTAACGCTCATAAGAGTGACGCCCTGGCTTTGTTTTTATGTAGCAACGGTCTGTCAGACGACCACCCACTGGAAGTAGGTAGACGTAGCTGCGTGCCGCGCATTTATGACTGACGTTTCCCCAGGAAAGCCGTCAGCCGATGAACCGAACTTTTAAAGTGGTTGCACCTTGGTGCGCGAATGCTATTCAACAAAGCAAATAAGGTGCAACCAGTTTCGTGAGATTAAGTTGCACCTAGATATGTTTTGTGTAAAACGCACTGTTTTTGCTCCTTTTCGGAGCAAGAACAGCCGATCTCAGAAGCAAACGCACCAAGGCAGAGCGCAATCCGTCGGCGGTGTGTTTTTTTCCCGATCACGATCGAAAATTTCCTGAACAAAAAGGGTTGCACCCGGTTGCACCTCTGCATGCGCAAAGCTAATCTTGCCGCCAGCTGATGCCACTCGGTAGTGGCACCCATGAGGATAAGAAAATGGCTACGACCACCCTTGGGGTCAAACTCGACGACCCGACCCGCGAGCGCCTGAAGGCTGCCGCGACCTCCATTGATCGCACGCCGCACTGGCTGATCAAGCAGGCGATTTTCAATTACCTGGAGAAACTGGAGGGTGGTGCAACCCTGACCGAACTCAATGGTTTGAGCAGCAAGGACGCCGACGATGCAGGCGAGGTCCAGACCGACCACGCCCACCAGTGCTTCCTGGAGTTCGCCGAGAGCATCCTGCCGCAATCCGTATTGCGCGCCTCGATCACCGCCGCTTACCGCCGCCCCGAGCCGGAAGTGGTGCCGATGCTGATCGAACAGGCTCGCCTGCCGGCCCCAATGGCCGAAGCCACCAACAAGCTCGCGGCCTCGATCGCTGAAAAACTGCGTAACCAGAAGAGTGCTGGCGGCCGTGCCGGTATTGTTCAGGGTCTGCTGCAAGAGTTTTCCCTGTCGTCCCAGGAAGGCGTGGCACTGATGTGCCTGGCCGAAGCGCTGCTGCGCATCCCGGACAAAGGCACCCGCGACGCACTGATTCGCGACAAGATCAGCACTGGCAACTGGCAGCCGCACCTGGGCAACAGCCCGTCGCTGTTCGTCAACGCCGCGACTTGGGGCTTGCTGCTGACCGGCAAACTGGTCGCCACCCACAACGAAGCGGGCCTGACTTCGTCCCTGAGCCGCATCATCGGCAAGAGCGGCGAGCCGATGATCCGCAAGGGCGTCGACATGGCCATGCGCCTGATGGGCGAGCAGTTCGTCACCGGCGAAACCATTGCCGAAGCCCTGGCCAACGCGAGCAAGTTCGAAGCCAAGGGCTTTCGCTACTCCTACGACATGCTCGGTGAAGCCGCACTCACTGAACACGACGCGCAGAAGTACCTGGCCTCGTACGAACAAGCCATCCATTCGATCGGTAAAGCGTCCCACGGCCGTGGGATTTATGAAGGCCCGGGCATTTCCATCAAGCTGTCGGCCCTGCACCCGCGCTACAGCCGTGCGCAATACGAGCGCGTGATGGACGAGTTGTACCCGCGCCTGCTGTCCCTGACCCTGCTGGCCAAGCAATACGACATCGGCCTGAACATCGACGCCGAAGAAGCCGACCGCCTGGAGCTGTCGCTGGACCTGCTGGAGCGCCTGTGCTTCGAGCCACAACTGACCGGCTGGAACGGCATCGGTTTCGTGATCCAGGCCTACCAGAAGCGTTGCCCGTATGTGATCGACTACGTCATCGACCTGGCGCGCCGCAGCCGCCATCGCCTGATGATCCGCCTGGTAAAAGGCGCGTACTGGGACAGCGAGATCAAGCGCGCCCAAGTCGAAGGCCTAGAAGGCTACCCGGTCTACACCCGCAAGGTGTACACCGACGTTTCCTACATTGCCTGCGCACGCAAACTGCTGTCGGTACCGGAAGTCATCTACCCGCAGTTCGCCACGCACAACGCCCACACGCTGTCGGCCATCTACCATATCGCCGGTCAGAACTATTACCCCGGCCAGTACGAGTTCCAATGCCTGCACGGCATGGGCGAACCGCTGTACGAGCAGGTTGTAGGCAAGGTTGCCGATGGCAAGCTGAACCGTCCGTGCCGTGTGTACGCTCCAGTCGGCACCCACGAGACACTGCTGGCTTACCTGGTGCGTCGCCTGCTGGAAAACGGCGCGAACACCTCGTTCGTCAACCGCATTGCCGACCAATCCATCTCCATTCAGGAGCTGGTGGCCGACCCAGTGGCCAGCATCGAGCAAATGGCCACGCTGGAAGGCGGCTTCGGCCTGCCGCACCCGCGCATCCCCTTGCCGCGTGACCTGTACGGCAGCGACCGCGCCAACTCGGCCGGTATCGACCTGGCTAACGAGCACCGCCTGGCATCGCTGTCCTGCGCCTTGCTGGCCACCGCTCACAACCACTGGAAAGCTGCGCCGATGCTCGGTTGCGCCTCCAGCGAGCAACCAGCGGCGCCAGTACTGAACCCGTCCGACCTGCGTGACGTGGTCGGTCATGTGCAAGAAGCCACCGTCGAAGACGTCGACAACGCTATCCAGTGCGCTATCAGCGCTGGCCCGATCTGGCAGGCCACCCCGCCCGCCGAGCGCGCCGCGATCCTGGAGCGTGCCGCCGACCTGATGGAAGGCGAGATTCAGCCACTGATGGGCCTGCTGGCCCGTGAAGCCGGCAAGACCTTCGCCAACGCCATCGCCGAAGTGCGTGAAGCCGTAGACTTCCTGCGCTATTACGCGGTGCAGGCACGCAACGATTTCACCAACGACGCCCACCGCCCACTGGGCCCGGTGGTGTGCATCAGCCCGTGGAACTTCCCGCTGGCCATCTTCAGCGGCCAAGTCGCCGCCGCATTGGCCGCCGGCAACCCGGTACTGGCCAAGCCGGCCGAGCAAACTCCGCTGGTCGCCGCGCAAGCCGTGCGCATCCTGTTGGAAGCCGGTATTCCGGAAGGCGTGCTGCAACTGCTGCCGGGCCAGGGCGAAACCGTCGGTGCCCGCCTGGTGGGTGATGATCGCGTCAAAGGCGTGATGTTCACTGGCTCCACCGAAGTGGCGCGCCTGCTGCAACGTAATGTCGCCGGCCGCCTGGACGCCCAGGGCCGTCCGATCCCGCTGATCGCCGAAACCGGTGGCCAGAACGCGATGATCGTCGACTCCTCGGCGCTGACCGAACAAGTGGTTATCGATGTGGTGTCCTCGGCCTTCGACAGTGCCGGCCAACGCTGCTCGGCCCTGCGTGTACTTTGCCTGCAGGAAGACTCGGCAGACCGTGTCATCGAAATGCTCAAGGGCGCCATGGCGGAATGCCGCTTGGGTAACCCAGAGCGCCTGTCCGTCGACATCGGCCCGGTGATCGACGCCGAAGCCAAGGCCGGCATCGAGAAACACATCCAGGCCATGCGCGACAAAGGCCGCACTGTGTATCAAGTGGCGATTGCCGATGGTGAAGAGATCAAGCGTGGCACCTTCGTGATGCCGACCCTGATCGAGCTGGAAAGCTTCGACGAACTGCAACGCGAGATCTTCGGCCCAGTACTGCACGTGGTGCGCTACAAGCGCAAAGAGATCGACCAGCTCATCGGCCAGATCAACGCTTCCGGCTATGGCCTGACCCTGGGCGTGCACACCCGTATCGACGAGACCATCGCCAAGGTGATCGACAACGTCCATGCCGGTAACGTCTATGTGAACCGCAACATCGTCGGTGCTGTGGTCGGCGTGCAACCGTTCGGCGGCGAAGGCCTGTCGGGCACTGGCCCGAAAGCCGGTGGCCCGCTGTACCTGTACCGCCTGCTGTCGACGCGTCCTACGGATGCCATCGAGCAATCCTTCGTACGCGGCGACGCATTGGCCGCGCCGGACGTGCGCCTGCGCGATGCCATGAGCCAGCCGCTGACCGCCCTGAAAACCTGGGCCGACAGCAATAAGTTCAGCGACCTGAGCGCCCTGTGCAGCCAGTTCGCCGCGCAATCGCAAAGCGGTATCACCCGCCAACTGGCCGGCCCGACCGGCGAACGCAACAGCTACGCCATCCTGCCTCGCGAGCACGTACTGTGCCTGGCGGAAGTGGAAGGCGATCTGCTGACGCAACTGGCGGCGGTACTGGCCGTGGGCGGTTCGGCGGTATGGCCGGAATCTGACCTGACCAAGGCCTTGTTCCCACGCCTGCCGAAGGAGATTCAGGCGAAGATCAAGCGCGTGGCTGATTGGACCAAAGACGACGTGGTGTTCGACGCGGTCTTGCATCACGGTGATTCCGATCAATTGCGTGCGGTGTGCCAGCAAGTGGCCCAGCGTGGTGGGGCGATTGTCGGCGTGCATGGTTTGTCGCAAGGTGAGACAGCGATTGCGCTGGAGCGTTTGGTGATCGAGCGTGCGTTGAGCGTTAACACTGCGGCTGCCGGCGGTAATGCCAGCCTGATGACTATCGGCTGATCAGCAGCGGCAAGTTTTAAGCTACAAGCTACAAGTAAAAGCATCGCGCTCTTACTTGTAGCTTGAAGCTTGCAACTTGTGCCGCCCCATCACCCCCATCTATCTTCCTTCCCCGTTTTTATCAGCACTCCTAGACTGCGGCATACTTTTCTAAAGGTAATCCGCCATGTCCGAGACGCTGCTCAGTTCCCGCAATCTGGCTTTCGAGCTGTACGAAGTCCTCGATGCCGAGGGCCTGACCCAGCGCGAGCGGTTTGCCGAACACAATCGCGAAACCTTCGATGCTGCCATCAGCACCGCGCGCAACATCGCGGAAAAGTACTTCGCTCCTCACAATCGCAAGAACGACGAAAACGAACCGCGCTACGAAGACGGCAAGGCCATCTTGATTCCGGAGGTGAAACCCGCCGTGGACGCCTTCCTGGAAGCCGGCTTCCTCAACGCAGCCCGCAGCTTTGAAGCGGGTGGCATGCAACTGCCGACCCTGCTGTCCCAAGCCTGTTTTGCGCACTTCCAGTCGGCCAACGCGGCATCCACTTCCTACCCGTTCCTGACCATGGGCGCCGCCAACCTGATTGAAAGCTTCGGCACCGAGGATCAGAAACAACGCTTCCTGCAACCGATGATCGACGGCCGTTTCTTCGGGACCATGGCCCTTACCGAACCCCATGCCGGTTCTTCGCTGTCAGATATTCGTACACGGGCAGAGCCTGCGGCTGACGGCAGCTATCGACTCAAGGGCAACAAGATCTTCATTTCCGGCGGCGACCACCCGCTGTCGGAAAACATCGTGCACATGGTGCTGGCCAAACTGCCGGACGCGCCGGCCGGGGTGAAGGGCATTTCGCTGTTTATCGTACCCAAGTTCCTGGTCAACGACGACGGCAGCCTGGGCGAGCGCAACGATGTGTTGCTGGCGGGGCTGTTCCACAAGATGGGCTGGCGTGGCACCACGTCTACCGCGCTGAACTTCGGCGATAACGGGAATTGCGTCGGCTATCTGGTGGGTAAACCGCACCAGGGGTTGAGCTGCATGTTCCAAATGATGAACGAGGCGCGGATTGGTGTCGGCATGGGCGCGGTCATGCTCGGTTACGCCGGCTACCTCTACTCCTTGGAGTACGCCCGCGAACGCCCGCAAGGTCGCCTGCCCGACAGTAAAGATCCCACGACCGCGCCGGTCTCGATCATTCAGCACGCGGACATCAAACGCATGCTGCTCACCCAAAAATCCTACGTGGAAGGTGCCTTCGACCTCGGCCTCTACGCCGCACGCCTATTCGATGACACCACCACCCTGGCAACCGAAGCTGAGCGCAAGCAGGCCCATGAATTGCTGGACTTGCTCACGCCCATCGTCAAATCCTGGCCGTCGGAGTTCTGCCTCAAGGCCAACGAACTGGCGATCCAGATTCTCGGCGGCCATGGCTATACCCGCGAATACCCTGTGGAGCAGTACTACCGCGACAACCGCCTGAACCCGATCCACGAAGGCACCCACGGTATCCAGTCCCTGGACCTGCTCGGGCGCAAGCTGGCGCAGAATGGCGGCGCAGGCTTGAAGCAACTCATCCGACTGATCGCCGAAACCGGCGCACGTGCCCAGGAATACCCAAGCCTTACCGCGCTGAGGGAACCGCTGGAACAGTTGGTCAACCGCCTGCAAAGCGTCACCCTCGGTTTGCTGACGGATCTCGCCCACGGCAAGGTCAACAGCAGCCTGGCGAACTCAGCGCTGTACTTGAAGGTGTTCGGGCATACGGTGATTGGCTGGCGCTGGCTGGAACAGGCGATTCGCGCCGAAGCAGGCTTGGCCAAGGGCAATGCGGCGGATGTGGCCTTCTATAAAGGCAAGCTCCAGGCTGCCCGGTACTTCCTGACCTGGGAAGTGCCGAGCTGCCATCATGAACTGGCAATCTTGGAGGCCCGCGATGACACGTGCCTCGGCATGCAAGATGAGTGGTTCTAAGGCGTTCCGATCGCCTTGGAAATCACATCGACCGTGGCGCTGACTTGCTCTTGGTAACGGTCGAGTTCCTGCTGGTGCGCCTGCTGCATTTCGATCTGCTCGGCGCACAGGTTCAGCGCCGCCAGCACCAGTAGCTTGTCACCGATCAGGGTCGGGTACTTCTTCTTGGTGGTGGCCAGGGACGCCTTGAGCAGGGTCACGGCGTGCATCAGGGTTTTCTCTTCCCCGGCCGGAGCCTTGATCGAGTAATCCTCTCCGAGAATCGAAACGACCTTTATCCCTTCACTCATGCGCCGACAGGCCCTGCGCTCACACGCTCAACCAGCGCCTGGATACGTGCGGCGGTGGCGCCGTGCTTTTCTTCCTGCTCCATCAGGTTCAGTTGCAGGCTGTCGTTCTCGTCCTTGGCGCGGGCCAGTTCCGCCTTGAGGGATTCGTTGATGCCCAGCAGGTCCTGGTTCTGTTGTACCAGGTCGCTGACCAGTTGTTCCAATTGGCTGAGGGATGCTTCTAACATTTTGATTTCTCGGGCTTTTTCAAAGGGCGGTGACGATAAAGAAAATTCACCTCGGATGCCAGGGTTATCCCCGGCGCGCAGCCCGATTTTTAAGGGCCGGGCCGTACTTTCGAGCCTTAGTGACTGCATTTACCGGATCTGGTTCCTGAATCGATCAAACCCCTCGTCAGATGCGACAAAACCGCACACGCCCCTTTAGACTTTAGTCGTACGACCGATAGAGAGGGACACCCCGTCTCATGGCCGCACGGATCGCGCTTCTCCCCCAGGATTCCCGCATGTCGCTTCGTAATATGAATATCGCTCCGAGGGCCTTCCTCGGCTTCGCGTTTATTGGCGCGTTGATGTTGTTTCTCGGTGTGTTTGCCCTGAACCAGATGAGCAAGATCCGTGGCGCCACCGAAGACATCACCCTGTCCAGCGTGCCGAGCATTCGTGCGCTCGATGAATTCACCCAGCTGACCCTGCGCCTGCGCGTGCTGTCGTACCGCCTGCTGACCAACCGCGAGCCGGAGGTTCAGCAAAAAACCCTGGAAGCCTTTGAGCTGCGTAATCAGCAGATTCGCACGGCGCAGGGCATCTACGAAAAACTCATCGAGAGCAGCGAAGAGCGCTCGACCTACGACGAATACGTACGCCTGCTGGGCCAGTACCATCAGATTGAAGAGCGCATGAAGAGCCTGTCCCGCGCCAATCAAGTGGAAGAGCTGCGCGCCCTGCTCAACACCGAACTGCTGAGCAACTCCGAGCAGGTCAACGCCGTGCTCACCCGCCTGCTGGACATCAACAACAAGATGGCCCTGGCTACCAATAAAGATGCCGAAGACCAATACAACATGGCCTTCAACATGGTGGTGAGCCTGCTGGTGATCGCCACCCTGCTGACACTGCTGTTTGCGTGGCTGCTGACCCGCAGCATCACCCTGCCCATCTCCCAGGCATTGGAAGCCGCCGAAGAAGTGGCCGAAGGCAACCTGACGCGGCCGATCAAGGTCGACGGCAACGACGAAGCCGGGCGCCTGCTGGCGGCCATGGCCAAGATGCAGGACAAGTTGCGCGACACCCTGCAACGCATCGCTGGGTCCGCGACCCAACTGGCGTCTGCTGCGGAAGAACTGAACGCCGTCACCGACGAAAGCGCCCGTGGCCTGACCCAGCAGAACAACGAAATCGAACAAGCCGCCACGGCGGTGAATGAGATGACCAGTGCTGTCGAAGAAGTCGCCCGCAATGCGGTGAGCACCTCCGAGGCATCGCGCAACGCCACCACGTCCGCCGGTGATGGCCGTGATCTGGTACAGGAAACCGTCAGCGCCATCGAACGCATGAGCGGCGATGTGCAAGCCACGGCCACCCTGATTGGCGACCTGGCCAATGAGTCGCGCGACATCGGCAAGGTACTCGACGTGATTCGCGGCCTGGCTGACCAGACCAACCTGCTGGCCCTGAACGCGGCGATTGAAGCGGCACGTGCCGGTGAAGCCGGTCGCGGTTTTGCAGTGGTGGCGGACGAAGTGCGCGCCCTGGCCCATCGCACCCAGCAGTCGACCAGCGAGATCGAGCGGATGATCGGCAGTATCCAGGCCGGTACCGAGCACGCGGTGGATTCGATGCGCAACAGCACCGAACGCGCCGAATCGACGCTGAACATCGCCAAAGGCGCCGGGATGTCGCTGGATACCATCAATACCGCGATCGTCGAGATCAACGAGCGCAACCTGGTGATCGCCAGCGCGGCGGAAGAACAGGCCCAGGTGGCACGGGAAGTCGACCGCAACCTGGTGAACATCCGCGATCTGTCGACCCAGTCGGCGGCCGGCGCCAGCCAGACCAGTGCGGCGAGCAGCGAGCTGTCGCGCCTGGCGGTGGACTTGAATGGGATGGTCGGGCGCTTCCGCCTCTAACTGACTAATCCCACCCTGTAGGCGTCCCCCCGGCTCCTACAGGATTTACCCCACAAAAGCTTTTTGACAGCGCAGCAATTCAACAGGTTAGAATCGCTGGCACGCAGACTGCATGGTCAGTTTGCGCCCCGTCTTGTTTGCTCATGGAGTACTGCCTTTGAATGCGACGACCATCAACAGCCTGTTCTTGATCGGCGCGTTGCTGGTGAGTGCGAGCATTCTGGTGAGTTCTCTTTCGTCCCGCCTGGGGATCCCGATATTGGTGATCATTCTGGCCGTGGGCATGGTTGCCGGCGTCGATGGCGGCGGCATCATCTTTGATAACTACCCAACCGCCTACCTGGTGGGCAACCTCGCCCTGGCCGTGATCCTGCTCGATGGCGGTTTGCGCACACGGGTGGCGAGTTTCCGCGTGGCACTCTGGCCAGCCTTGTCGCTGGCCACGGTGGGGGTGTTGATTACCACCGGCCTCACCGGCATGGCCGCGGCCTGGCTGTTTGACCTCAATATCATCCAGGGCTTGTTGATTGGTGCGATTGTCGGCTCCACGGACGCCGCAGCGGTGTTCTCGCTGCTCGGCGGCAAGGGCCTCAACGAACGGGTCACCGCCAGCCTGGAAATCGAATCCGGCAGTAACGACCCCATGGCGGTGTTCCTCACCGTCACCTTGATCGACATGCTGGCCAGCGGCCAGACCGGCCTGCACTGGAGCCTGCTGACTCACTTGGTGCGCGAGTTCGGCATCGGCGGCGTGGTCGGCCTGGGCGGCGGCTGGCTGATGCTGCAAATGGTCAACCGCATCAACCTGGCCACCGGCCTGTACCCGATCCTGGTGATCGCCGGCGGCCTGTTCGTGTTCGCGGTGACCAACGCTTTGCACGGCAGCGGCTTCCTCGCCGTGTACCTGTGCGGCCTGGTGATCGGCAACCGCCCGGTGCGCAGCCGTCATGGCATTTTGCATATGCTCGACGGCATGGCCTGGCTGGCACAGATCGGCATGTTCCTGGTACTGGGCCTGCTGGTCACGCCACATGACTTGCTGCCCATCGCGTTGCCGGCCCTGGGCTTGGCGCTGTGGATGATTCTGTTTGCGCGGCCATTGTCGGTAATGGTCGGCCTGCTGCCTTTCAAAGCGTTCCACGGTCGGGAAAAGGCCTTTATCGCCTGGGTCGGCCTGCGGGGCGCGGTGCCGATCATTCTGGCGGTGTTCCCGCTGATGGCCGGTCTGCCCCATGCGCAGCTGTACTTTAACCTCGCGTTCTTTATCGTGCTGGTGTCGCTGCTGGTGCAGGGCACAAGCCTGCCGTGGGTGGCCAAGCTGCTCAAAGTCACCGTACCGCCGGACCCGGCGCCGATTTCCCGTGCCGCACTGGAAGTGCATGTCACCAGCGAGTGGGAGCTGTTCGTCTACCGCCTGGGCGCGGAAAAATGGTGCATCGGCGCCGCCCTGCGTGAGCTGAAAATGCCCGAAGGCACGCGGATCGCCGCGCTGTTCCGTGGCCAGCAACTGCTCCATCCGTCGGGTAGTACGGTACTGGAAGTCGGCGATTTGCTCTGCGTGATCGGCCATGAACACAACCTGCCGGCCCTGGGCAAACTGTTCAGCCAGGCCCCGCAACGCGGTCTGGACCTGCGTTTCTTCGGCGACTTCGTGCTGGAAGGCGACGCCCAGTTGGGCGCGGTTTCCGCGCTGTACGGCCTGAAGTTGGAAGGCATCGACCCGGATATGCCGCTGAGCAGTTTCATCACCCAGAAAGTCGGCGGCGCGCCCATCGTCGGCGACCAGGTGGAGTGGAACAACACCATCTGGACCGTCGCGGTCATGGACGGGAACAAGATTGGCAAAGTGGGCGTCAGATTCCCCGAAGGAAGTCGCCCGGGCCCCGGACTCTTCCTCTAAACTGCGGGGCGACGACGCCCCCGATTCTTCACCTTGCAAGACCGGTCTCTATGCCTACCCTGCGCACGTTCCTCGCCACTGCCCTGCTGGGCCTGACCCTTTGTGTCGGCACCGTTCACGCGGCCGACCCGCCCAGCGCCGACGCCATCCAGCAAACCCTGGACAAGCTGCCCGACCGCAAGCTGCCCGACGCCGACATGAAGGCCCTGCAGACCATCCTGCAGCAGACCTTGACGTACCTGGGCAACAAGCAGGATTACGAGCAGCGCCTGGTCGACCTCAAGCGCCAGCTGGAAGACGCGCCGCGCGAGACCGCCGACAACCAGCGCGAACTGACCCGGCTCAAGGCCACCAAAATCATCCCGGTCGCCCAGCGCTACGCCACCTTGCCGGTGCCGCAGCTTGAGCAACTGCTGGTGCAGCGCACCACCCAGCAAGGCGACCTGCAAAAAGAACTGGCCGACGCCAACAGCCTGTCCATCGCCGCCCAGACCCGCCCCGAACGCGCCCAGACCGAAATCAGCAGCAGCCAGACGCGCATCCTGCAGATCAATTCGATCCTCAAGGCCGGCAAAGACAACGGTAAGGCCCTCAGCGGCGACCAGCGCAACCAGCTCAATGCCGAACTGGCCGCCCTCAACGCACTGATCCCGCTGCGCCGCCAGGAACTGGCCGGCAACAGCCAACTGCAAGACCTGGGCAACAGCCAACACGACCTGGTGATGGAAAAAACCGCGCGCCTGGAACAAGAGATCCAGGACCTGCAAACCCTGATCAACCAGAAACGCCTGGCCCAGTCCCAACAAACGGTGACCCAGCAGTCCATCGAAGCGCAAAAAGCCGGCGGCAGCAGCCTGCTCGCCACCGAGAGCGCGGCCAACCTGAAGCTGTCCGACTACCTGCTCAAAAGCACCGACCGCCTCAACGATCTGACCCAGAAGAACCTGAAAACCAAGCAGCAACTCGACACGGTGACCCAGAGCGACTCGGCCCTGGACGAGCAGATCAACGTGCTCAAGGGCAGCCTGCTGCTGTCCAAGATCCTCTACAAACAGAAACAAGCCTTGCCACGCCTGACCGTGGACCGCGACCTGGCGGACGACATCGCCAACATTCGCCTGTACCAGTTCGAGGTCAACCAGCAACGCGAACTGATCAGTTCGCCGAGCGCCTATGTGGATAACTTGCTGGCGAACCAAGCGCCGGAAGACGTCACTCCGCAACTGCGTCGCACCCTGCTGGAACTGGCGATTACCCGCAGCGATCTGCTGGAGCGCCTGAGCCGTGAGCTGAGCGCACTGCTCAACGAATCCATCACCCTGCAACTGAACCAGAAACAACTGCTCAGCACCGCTACCACCCTGCGCGCGACGCTGGATGAGCAGATGTTCTGGATCCCCAGCAACAAGCCGCTGGACACCGAATGGCTGGAAACCGTGCCGGCGCACCTGAGCAAGCAAGTCGCTACCCTGCCCTGGGCGTCCAGCGTCAGCGAACTGTATGACGGCCTGACCCAGCGCCCGCTGCTGTTCCTGCCGCTGCTGCTGTTGATTGGCGCGCTGCTGTGGCGCCGTAAAAACCTGTACCAGCGCCTGAACAAGGTGCATCTGGATATTGGCCACTTCAAGCGTGACAGCCAGTGGCACACGCCCCAGGCCATCCTGATCAATATTCTGCTGGCGATGCCGGTTTCCCTGGGCTTGGCGCTGTGCGGCTACGCACTGCAGATCGACGCCCGTGGGCAGAACGCCAACCTCGGTTCGGCCCTGCTGCAGATCGCCCAGGCCTGGCTGGTGTTCTACACCGCTTATCGCATCCTGGCGCCGGGTGGCGTGGCGGAACTGCACTTCCGCTGGGAAAAACCCCAGGTCGAATTCCTGCAAGGCTGGGTGCGCAAGCTCGGGTTGGTGGTACTGGCGCTGGTGGCCGTGGTGGCCATCGCCGAACACCAACCGGCGGCGCTGGCCGACGACGTGCTGGGCATTGGTGTGGTACTCACCTGCTACGCGCTGATGGCCTGGCTGCTCGGCCGCCTGTTGCTCAACAGCCCGACCCATGAAAAAGCCTCGCTGTTCCGCAAGGCCGTGGGCCTGTTGTTTACCGCGTTGCCGGTCGCGTTGTTTATCGCCGTGTGTTTTGGCTACTACTACACCGCACTCAAGCTCAGTGACCGCCTGATCAACACCCTGTACCTGCTGATGTTCTGGCTGGTGATCGAAGCCACTTTCGTTCGCGGCCTGGGCGTTGCCGCCCGACGCCTGGCCTATGCGCGCGCCCTGGCCAAACGCCAAGCCGCCAAGGAAGCCGGCGACGGCGAAGCAGTGATCGAAGAACCGACCCTGGACATCGAACAGGTCAACGAACAGTCCATGCGCCTGATCCGCCTGGCCTTGCTCGGCGGCTTTATCGCGGCGCTGTACTGGGTGTGGTCGGACCTGATCTCGGTGTTTTCGTACCTGGATAACGTCACGCTGTACGAATACACCAGCGGCACCGGCGCCAATATCAGCATGGTGCCGATCAGCATCGGTGACCTGCTCGGCGCGTTGATCATCATCGGCATCACTTTCGCCCTGGCGCGCAACCTGCCCGGGCTGCTCGAAGTGCTGGTGCTGTCCAAGCTGGACCTGGCCCAAGGCAGTGCCTACGCGACCACCACGCTGCTGTCGTATGTGATTGCCGGCGTCGGCTTCGTCTCCACCCTGTCCACCCTCGGCGTGAGCTGGGACAAGTTGCAATGGCTGGTGGCGGCGCTGTCGGTGGGCTTGGGCTTTGGTATGCAGGAGATCTTCGCGAACTTCATCTCCGGCATCATGATCCTGTTCGAACGCCCGGTGCGCATCGGCGACACCATCACCATCGGCAACCTGTCGGGCACGGTGAGCAAGATCCGCATCCGCGCCACCACGATCACTGACTTTGACCGCAAGGACATCATTGTCCCGAACAAAACCTTCATCACCGGGCAACTGATCAACTGGTCGCTGACCGACACCATCACCCGCGTCACCCTCAAACTCGGCGTCGACTACGGCTCCGACCTGGACCGTGTGAAGGAACTGCTGCTCAAGGCCGCCCGCGACAACCCTCGGGTACTGAAGGAGCCAGAGCCCCACGTGTACTTCCTCAACTTCGGCGAAAGCACCCTTGACCACGAACTGCGCATGCACGTGCGCGACCTGGGCGACCGCAACCCGGTGATCGACGAAGTGAACCGCTTTATCAACCGCGAGTTCAAGAAAGAGAGCATCAACATTTCGTTCCGCCAGATGGAGGTCTACCTCAAGAACCTCCACGGCCAGGAATACAAGTTGGTGGAAGTCGACACCCCACCCGCCAAGCCCGCCAACGATGGCGGCGTGCAGGAACCACCGCCGAGCAAACTCGACTAACCGCGCTATCCCCAGCAGAATGCTCGGACATTCTGCTGGAGATGGCCGGTGAAAGCCCTCGACGAACTGACCTTCGACAACCGCTTCGCACGCCTGGGCGACGCGTTTTCGACCCACGTACTGCCTGAGCCCCTCGACGCGCCGCGCCTGGTCGTGGCGAGCGAGGCCGCCCTGGCCCTGCTCGACCTCGACCCCGCCGTGGCCGAAACGCCGGTATTTGCCGAACTGTTTGGCGGCCACAAATTGTGGGCCGAAGCGGAGCCCCGGGCGATGGTCTATTCCGGGCATCAATTCGGCGGCTACACCCCGCAACTGGGTGACGGCCGTGGCTTATTACTGGGCGAGGTGTACAACGAAGCGGGCGAGCACTGGGACCTGCACCTCAAGGGCGCCGGGATGACGCCTTACTCACGCATGGGTGATGGTCGCGCCGTGTTGCGCTCCTCAATCCGCGAGTTTCTGGCCTCCGAAGCGCTGCACGCGCTGGGCATTCCGAGCAGCCGTGCCTTGTGCGTGATCGGCTCCGACACCCCGGTGTGGCGTGAGAAGCAGGAACGTGGCGCGATGGTATTGCGCATGGCGCACAGTCATATCCGCTTCGGCCATTTCGAATACTTCTACTACACCAAGAAGCCCGAGCAGCAGGCGCTGTTGGCCGAGCATGTGCTGAACCTGCACTACCCCGAGTGCCGCAAACAACCCGAGCCGTACCTGGCGATGTTCCGCGAAATCGTCGAGCGCAACGCCGAATTGATCGCTAAATGGCAGGCTTATGGCTTCTGCCACGGCGTGATGAACACCGACAACATGTCGATCCTGGGCATCACCTTCGACTTCGGGCCGTTTGCATTTCTGGATGACTTTGACGCGCACTTCATCTGCAACCACTCGGACCATGAAGGGCGTTACTCCTTCAGCAATCAGGTGCCGATCGGGCAATGGAACCTCAGCGCATTGGCGCAAGCACTGACGCCGTTTATCAGCGTAGATGCCTTGAAAGAAGCGCTTGGGCTGTACCTGCCGCTGTATCAGGTGAACTACCTGGACCTGATGCGCCGCCGCCTGGGGCTGACCAGCGCCGAAGACGATGACCAACAGTTGGTGGAGCGTTTATTGAAGCTGATGCAGAACAGCGGCGTGGATTACACCCTGTTCTTCCGCCGCCTGGGAGATGAGTCGGCGGCGTTGGCCGTGGCGCGGTTGCGCGATGACTTTGTCGACCTGGCCGGGTTTGATGCCTGGGCCGAGCAGTACAAGGCGCGCGTTGCACGGGATGGTGACTACAGCGAGGAACAGCGCCGTGCGCGGATGCACGCGGTGAACCCGCTGTATATCTTGCGCAACTACCTGGCGCAAAACGCCATCACGGCCGCCGAATCCGGGGATTACAGCGAGGTGCGACGACTGCATGAGGTGCTTTCCAAGCCGTTTGAGGAGCAGGCGGGGATGGAGCAATACGCACAGCGTCCGCCGGATTGGGGGAAGCATTTGGAGATTAGTTGTTCGTCGTAGGAGGTCTATCCAGAAGATCGCCCACCGCCTTGACCGTGATCAGATGAACATGTCCACAGGGACCTTGAAGAACTCCGCCAGCCAACGAATCTGCCGAACGTTCAGCTGGCGTTTTCCACTCAGGATTTCTGAGACTACCGATTGAGCGCCTACGCCAGGCAGATCACTTTGCGTCAAACCATGCTCCTGCATCATTGACCGCAGTACATCAACTCCGCTCGCCTCAGGTATTGGCCAATGCTCTAAGTCGTAGGCCTCAACCCAGTCACCGATGATATCGACCAGCCCCATCAGCGGATGGGTTTCATCGTCCCCCACGATATCCAGCAATTCGTCGAGCGCCTCGACCAACACATCGTAATCAGCCTCGGTTTTCGGCTTACGCAACAAGGAGGACACGAACTGCCAATGCTCGGCGACTTGCTCGATCAATACACTCATTTTTCCCATGACTCCCTCCATTTACCCTTGTCGTATTCACGATGGTCCAAAACATGCCGGATATAGAGGCGCTGCATTCGATAGCGCACGATGGCAACAAGGCGGAGCTTGTTACCTCCAATATTGAACACATGCAGTGCCCCAACTTTATCCACAGCAGGGAAAACGGCTCTCAACGTCGCAAAATCTTCAGGGCTGATGACTTTGACCTTACGATGCCACTCATCCAGAGCACTGGCTGAGTGAGGCCATTTTTCCTTGGCATTTCGTATTTGCTTCGCACTGATCACTCGCATGCAACATCCCTATCGCATCTTGCTATGAAGGTTATACCCGAACACTGACTATCGCAATTTGCTATAGAGCCGATCGGACCGGTGGTGCTTTGTCGAGCACGCTTTCACAGCCTAGATAGGCGCGCGCAATCGACGCGCAAAAATCTGTGAGCATATGCAACGCCGCTTCAGAACTTGATAACACCTGCGCCCGACTCCACATTGAGCTTCACTGACTGCTTTCGTTGGAGCTCCACCATGTCCGAACCTCTTGTCATTCCCTGCCCCCACTGCAACGGCCTCAACCGCATCCCCGGCGAACGCCTGGGCGATGCGCCCAAATGCGGACGCTGCAAACAGCCGGTTTTGTTGAACAAGCCTTTTGAGCTAAAGCAAGGCGACTACGCCAGCCAGATCAAAGGCGACCTGCCGTTGCTGGTGGATGTATGGGCCGATTGGTGTGGCCCATGTAAATCGTTTGCGCCGGTGTTCGAGCAGGCGGCCGGGCAGTTGGCGGGCAAGTGTCGGTTGGCCAAGCTGGACAGCGAGGCCAATCAGCAGTTGTCGGCACAGTTGGGGATTCGCTCGATTCCCAGCTTGATTCTGTTCAAGAACGGCCGCGAAGTGGCGCGCCAGAGTGGGGCGTTTCCGTTGCCGCAGTTGATGAGTTGGTTGCGTAGCCAGGGGGTGTCAGCCTGATTCCATGTAGGAGCGAGCTTGCTCGCGAAGAACACGCAGGCGCCGCAGCAAATCAGGTTGCCCGCGTTATCGTTGACGTTTTTCGCGAGCAAGCTCGCTCCTACAGTGACGGTGTTTCAACTTAGGGCAGCGGGGCTTCACGGTCCATCATCTGGCCGACCAGCAGTACGCCCAGTTCGCTCAATTGGTGGATCGCCAAAGCAACGTCGCGGTGTTCGCCGGTGAGGTCGTTGGACAGGTTGAGCAACAGGGTGCGGACGGAGGAGAAGGTTTCGTAGCTGTTGAGGACGAGGGTTTCGGTGGGGAGGTTGGGGGTGACGGTATAAAGGTTAACCATGGATCGTCTCCGAGCAGGAGCCGCAACCGACCGCTACTAAACGGGGGTGGCAGCTGTACGCAGGTTAGTAGACCGGGAGACGCAACCGGCGCGCTCAAGAGCGCCCTCCGTACAGCCACCATCAAATTCAGGAAGGTCCTGATCGACGATTTTGCTGTACGTCTCAACACGGGCTACTAAACCCGACCACTGAGAATTCAGCGGCCCGAGAACCTTAAGAGAAGCCCATCCAGACGCACAAGCCAGCGGATTCTGGAGTACCTGTAGGCAACGTTACAAGGCTTAACCCCGATAGCCAGACCCTTCCTACACCCCATGTAGGAAGGAGCGACATCAATCACGCGTTTTCCAGCAGGTTATGCAACTCCACAAACTGCTGCGTCAGCTTATGCCGTGGGTCCAGGTGGATCAGCGGCTTGCTCTCCTGGTGTGACTCGCGCATGCGCACGGAGCTGGCCAGGTACACCGGCAATACCGGCAACCCTTCAGCAATCAATTCATCAAGCATCTGCTGCGGCAACGTCGCCCGGGCCTGGAACTGGTTGACCACAATGCCTTCCACCTCAAGGCCTTCGTTGTGGTCTTCCTTCAATTCTTCGATTTCCGCCAGCAGGCCATACAGGGCCTGGCGCGAAAAGCTGTCGCAATCGAAAGGGATCAGCACACGATCAGCGGCAATCAGCGCCGAAACCGCATAAAAATTCAGGGCTGGCGGTGTATCCAGGTAGATCCGGTCGTAATCCTCGCTCAGATCATCCAGCAGCTTTCGCAGCTTGTTGATCTTGTGCTTGGCCTCAAGCTTGGGCTGCAAGTCGGCCAACTCCGGGGTTGCGGTGATGACGTGCAGGTTGTCGAACGGGGTTTCGTAGATATCTACCTTGTTCTTCTTGGAAAACGGCCCGGAAGACAGGGTTTGCTTGAAAAAATCCGCGATACCCATAGGGATATCGTCGCCGGTCAGCCCCGTGAGGTACTGGGTTGAGTTGGCTTGTGCATCGAGGTCCACCAACAGGGTTCGATAACCTTCGCTGGCGCTGACTGCCGCCAGGTTGCAGGCAATGCTGGACTTGCCAACGCCGCCTTTCTGATTGAACACCACACGCCGCATGGAAAAACCTCCGTGTATCAATGAATGTCCGAGTGTAGAGGGCAAAAGCGCCTGTTAGCTACCTCGTTCATCCATGCACTGCTGCATCACGGCCGATCGGCGACCTGCCTGTCATACGTAGCCGACAGATTAAAAAGAACGGTCCGACAATCCAATCAGTCCCCTGGTAAAGGACAATCTGTAAATCCTTTCCACTATTTTGTAATCAACCGTGCACAAATCTTTACCAAAGTTTGCTAGAACCCCACGGCACCGGGATAATGCGCGCCATTCGACTATTGTTCCCTGTCCCGGTATTCGGGGCCAAAAGTCGCACATGGAAGCCCGCAGGGGCGGGATAACTTCTCAGTGATCAACTTCAACATCGCCCAATGGCGCGCCTGGGCCCCTGGCCTGGAGAGTGCGGACGACTGGCACGCCTGGTGCCTGGCCCCGGTGTTGCTGCCTGCCAGCGAAGCCTGCCCCGATGTGTCATTCCTGCCGGCCATGCAACGCCGCCGCCTGAGCCGCTTGGCGCGCATGGCGTTCAGCGTGGGTTGGCCACTGGCCGAAGGTTTGCAGGACCTGCCGCTGGTGTTTGTCTCCCGGCATGGCGAGACCCCGCGCACCCTCGACATTCTCAGTGACCTGGCCAACGACCAGCCGCTGTCGCCGACCCAGTTCAGCCTGTCAGTGCACAACGCGGTGATTGGCCTGTGGTCGATCCTGCGCAATGAAACCAGCGAAATGACCGCCCTCGCCGCTGCGGGTGACGGCCTGGAACATGGCATGCTCGAAGCCGCCGCCTTGCTGAACGAAGGCGCGCCGGCGGTGTTGCTGGTGATCACCGAAGAACAGCCGCCCGAGGCCTACGCTAGCTGGATTCACGACGTGCCCTTCCCCTACGCCCTTGGCCTGCTGCTGACGCCGGGCGACGAGTGGCAGCTGGAACTGAACAGCGGCACTGTCCAACTCACTCAAACCCAGTGGCCCCACGCCCTGAACCTGCTGCGCACCCTGCTCACCGAACAGGTCGCCTGCCAACATGCCTGGAAGAACCGTGTATGGAACTGGCAACGCAAGCCCTGAACGAGAAACCACGGGACGCCTACTATTGGCGCCTGTTCGCCACCGCCGCCAGCTTCGCGCTGTTCGGTTTCGGCGGCCTGTGCCTGCGTTTGCTGGTATTCCCGTTGCTCAGTTGCCTGCCAGGAGACGCTGCCAAACACCGCAGCCGCGCCCGTCACACGATCAGTTGGCTGTTCTGGTTCTTTATTCGCCTGATGCAGCGCGCCGGCGTGCTCACCTACAGTGTCGAAGGCGCGGAAAAACTCGGCCGCCCTGGCCAGATGATCATCGCCAACCACCCGTCGTTGATCGACGTGGTGTTCCTGATCGGCCTGGTGCGCCAGGCCAACTGCGTGGTCAAGCAGAGCCTGTGGCAGAACCCCTTCACCCGTGGGCCGGTGCGCGATGCGGGCTATATCAGCAACGACGGCAGTGCCGAAATGCTCGATGCGGCGGCGGATGCCCTGCGCAGCGGCCAGACCCTGATCATCTTTCCCGAAGGCACCCGCACCACACCCGGCGCGGCGCCTGCCTTTCATCGCGGCGGCGCCGCCATTGCGCTGCGCGGTGCGACAATCATCACCCCCGTGGTGATCAAGGTCAGCCCCACCACGCTGACCAAGGCCGAACCCTGGTATCGCATCCCAAAATGCCGCGTGCACTTCAGTTTGCGGGTGGGTGCCGATATAGAACCACAGGCGTTCGCATCAATGGGGCCCGCGCCCCAGGCCTCACGCAAGCTCAACGATTACCTGCATCACTTTTTTATTAAGGAGCTCGCCGAAGATGAGCGACCAACACCGCCTTGAGCACGACATAAAGACGCTGATCATCGAGGCCCTGGGCCTGGAAGACATCAGTGTCGACGACATCGGCAGCGAGCAGACCCTGTTCGGCGAAGGCCTCGGCCTGGATTCGGTAGACGCCCTGGAATTGGGCCTGGCGATCCAGAAAAAGTACGGCATCAAGATCGATGCCGACGCCAAGGACACCCGCAATCACTTCACCAACGTGGCCAGCCTTGCGGCGTTCGTCACGGCCAGACAGGCAGCTTGAGACCGGACCATGCAAACTCGTGACGATATTTTCAACACCCTGCGCGACGCCTTGGTGGAACTGTTTGAACTGCCGCCGGAACGCGTCACCCTTGACGCCAACCTGTACCAAGACCTGGAAATCGACAGCATCGATGCGGTCGACTTGATCGACCATATCAAGCGCCAGACCGGCAAGAAGATCGCCGCCGAAGAATTCAAGGCCGTGCGCACCGTCAACGACGTGGTTGAGGCGGTGTACCGTCTGGTCACGCCTGCCGCATGAGCCGGCTGATTGGCCTCGGCCTGTTGTTGGCGGGGCTGCTGTACCCCTTTGCGGTGTATTACGGCACCGAACACTTCGCCCCGTGGCAATTCGGCCTGCTGCTGGGCAGCCTGTGGCTATTGCGCGCACTGACCGGTGCGCGACGCCCCGGCAGCCGCTGGATGGCGCTGGCGGTAATCGTGTTCTGCCTGCTGCTGGCCTGGTTCGACAACCCGCACTTGCTGCGCTGGTACCCGAGCCTGGTCAGCGGGTTCATGCTGGCGCTGTTTGGCTTGAGCCTCAAATACGGCCCGCCGATGGTCGAGCGCCTGGCGCGCATGACCGACCCGGTGCTGCCCCCGCATGCCATTGTGTATACCCGCCAGGTCACCGTGGTGTGGAGCGTGTTTTTTCTGTGTAATGGCCTGCTCGCCGCCGCCCTCACCCTGTGGGCGCCGCTGAGCTGGTGGACGTTGTACAACGGCCTGATCGCCTACGGGCTGATGGGGCTGTTGTTTGCCGTGGAATGGCTGGTACGACAAAGGGTTCGAGGCCGCGTATGAATGGGTTGAAACTTGAGCACTTGCTGCTTGAGCCGCTGGAACAGCGTCCGGTCACCACCGAACCTGCAATGAATCATGCCCAACTGTGGGAACAGTCCCTGAGCCTGGCCGCAGGCCTGCAAGCACGCGGCATCCAGCGCCTGGCCGTGTACCTGGAAGATGCCGGCCTGCTGTCGATTGCCCTGCTGGGCGCCTGGCGCGCCGGGGTCAGCGTGTTGTTGCCCGCCGACCTGCAACCTCAGACCCGCCAACGCTGGGACGAGGCCGTCGATGCCTGGCTGACCGAAGCGGCAGACCTGGACGCGCTGTACCAGGCGCCACTGGCTGCTGCCGCGCTCGATCTGGACGCTTGCCAACTAAGCCTGTGCACCTCTGGTTCCACCGGCGAGCCCAAGCGCATCGACAAGACCCTGCGCCAACTGGCCAACGAGGTCGAAGCCCTGGAAACCCTGTGGGGTCCGGACCTCAAGCACGCCTGCATCATTGGCAGCGTCGCCACCCAGCATATCTACGGCTTGTTGTTCCGCGTTCTGTGGCCGCTGTGCGCCGGCCGCACCTTCGTGCGCAAGCAACTGGCCTTCCCTGAAGACTTGCAGCGCGCCAGCCGTGAGCATGCCCGGTTCGCCTGGGTCGCCAGCCCGGCATTGCTCAAACGCATGGGCGACAACCTCGATTGGCCGGCGCTGAGCCAGGTGTCACGGGTATTTTCCTCCGGCGGCGCATTGCCGGTGGACGCCGCCGGCAGCCTGTACGACCGTTTGCAACAGTGGCCCACAGAAATCCTCGGCAGTTCGGAAACCGGCGGTATCGCCTGGCGCCAGGGTGCGCAGCCGTGGCAGCCGTTTGCCGACGTGCACCTGAGCCAGGATGCCGACGGCGCCCTGCGCATCGCTTCACCGTATTTGCCTGAAGGGCATATCGAACAAACCGCCGACGCTGCGCGCATCCATGCCGATGGTCGCTTCGAGCTGCTGGGCCGTCTGGACCGCATCGTCAAGCTGGAAGAAAAACGCATCTCCCTGCCCATGCTGGAACACGCGCTGATGACCCACCCGTGGGTCGCGGAAACGCGCCTGGGCGTGGTGCAGGAAAACCGCGCGTCCCTGGGCGCCTTGGTGGTGTTGAGTGCCGAGGGCCTGCATGCCTTGCGCAATCAGGGCCGACGCACGCTCACCCAAACACTGCGCCAACATTTGAGCCAGCATTGCGAAGCCCTGGCGCTGCCGCGTCGCTGGCGTTTACTGAGACAGTTGCCGCTGAACAGCCAAGGCAAACTGCCCCAGGCGCAGGTCGAGGCGCTGTTGGTGGCACCACGACCGAAAGCCCCGGAAGTAATGAAGCAGGTCGAAGCCGATGGCGAATGGACCTTGCAACTGAGCGTCCCGCCAGACCTGGCCTATTTCAGCGGGCACTTTCCGGTCACCCCAGTATTGCCGGGCGTGGTGCAGGTGGAATGGGCGTTCAACCTGGGCCAGCAACTGCTCGATTTACCGGCAACGTTTGCCGGGATGGAAGTGCTCAAGTTCCAGCAACTGGTGCGGCCGGGCGATGCGATCGAACTGCACCTGCGGTTTGATGCGGAACGCGGCAAGTTGTATTTCGCCTATCGCAACGGTGTGGCGGCCTGTTCCAGCGGCCGGATTTTACTGGAGGCCGCGCATGCATAACCCCTGCGCCCTGATCCCGGTCTACAACCACGAAGCCGCCGTGCCCGCCGTGATCCGCAGCCTGCTGGACAGCGGCCTGCCCTGCCTGCTGGTGGACGATGGCAGCAGCCCGGCCTGCGCCGCCGTGCTGGCGCAACTGGCCACCCTGGAAAACGTCACCCTGCTGACCCTGCCCACCAACCAGGGCAAGGGCGGTGCCGTGATGGCCGGTTTCCGCGAGGCCGCACGCCTGGGCTTCAGCCACGCCCTGCAAGTCGACGCCGACGGCCAGCATGACCTGCGCGAAGTCGAGACCTTCCTCGACACCTCCCGCCGGCACCCCGACGCGATCATCTGCGGCTACCCCGAATACGACGACAGCGTGCCCAAAGGCCGCCTGTACGCGCGCTACCTGACCCACGTGTGGGTATGGATCAACACCTTGTCGCTGCAGATCCGCGACTCGATGTGCGGCTTTCGCGTATACCCGCTGCCTCCGGTGCTGGCACTGATGGACTCGGCCTACATCGGCACACGCATGGATTTCGACTCCGACATCCTGGTGCGCCTGGCCTGGCGCAACCAGCCGATGCGCTGGCTGCCGACCCAGGTGCATTACCCGGCTGACGGCCTGTCGCACTTCCGGCTGTTCCGCGACAACGTACGCATCTCGGCCATGCACACCCGGTTGTTCTTCGGCATGTTGGTGCGCGCGCCACTGATCCTGTGGCGACGGTGGCAGGCATGAATGACAGCAGCAAACACTGGGCCGACCGCGAGGAACGCGGCAGCTATTGGCTGATGAAACTCACGGCTTTCGCCGCCAAGGTCCTTGGCCGCCGCCTGCTGAGCCCGGTGCTGTACGGCATCGTGTTGTACTTCTTCCTGTTTGGCCGCACCGCGCGCCGCAGCGCCTGGCAGTACCAGCAGCGCCTGGCCGACTGGAGCGGACGCGATGAACTGCGCCCCACCCACTGGAAAGTCTTCGGCCAGTTCATGGCGTTTGCCGACTCGCTGCTCGACAAACTCGACGTGTGGAACGGCAAGCTGCGCCTGGAGCAGATCGAGATCAACGACCCGGCGCAATTGCGCGGGCAACTGCGCGGCGAGCGCGGGCAGATGCTGGTGGGCGCGCACCTGGGCAACCTCGAAGTGTGCCGCGCCCTCGCCGAGATCGGCGAGCAGGTCACCATGAACGTACTGGTGCACACCAAGCACGCCGAGCAATTCAACCGCCTGCTGGGCGAAGCCGGGGCGACCCATTTGCGCCTGATCCAGGTCAGCGAGTTGGACCCGGCCACCATGTTGCTGCTCAGCCAGCGCCTGGACGACGGCGAATGGCTGGCCATTGCCGGCGACCGCGTGCCGCTGCACGGCGGGCGCACGGTGCGCGTGGATTTCCTCGGCCATGACGCGGCCTTCCCCCAAGGCCCGTGGCTGCTGGCCGGCCTGCTCAAATGCCCGGTGAACCTGCTGATGTGCCTCAAGCACACAGGCCGCTATCGCCTGAGCATTGAGCCTTTCGCCGAAATGATCGAATGGAAACGCAACACCCGCGAGCAGGTCATAGCCCTGTGGACCGCGCGCTACGCTGCACGCCTGGGCCAGTTCTGCCTGGAAGCGCCCCAACAATGGTTCAACTTTTACCCTTTCTGGAAGACCGATGACGACGCATCTTGAGCCGGTAACCTTTGGCGAACGCGCTTTGCGCATCGAAGACGTGCTGGCCCTGGCCAACCGTCAGGCGCCGACCCAATTGCAGGACGATGCCGCCTATCGCCAGCGCATTGCCAAGGGCGCGCAGTTCCTCGACTCCCTGCTGGACAAGGAAGGTGTGATCTACGGCGTGACCACCGGCTACGGCGACTCCTGCGTTGTGGCGGTGCCGTTGCAGCACGTCGAAGCCCTGCCGCGTCATCTGTACACCTTCCACGGTTGCGGCTTGGGCAAGTTGCTCGACGCCCAGGCCACCCGCGCCGTGCTGGCGGCGCGTTTGCAGTCGCTGTGCCACGGCGTGTCCGGCGTGCGCGTGGAGTTACTCGAACGCCTGCACGCGTTCCTTGAACACGACGTGCTGCCGCTGATCCCGGAAGAAGGCTCGGTGGGCGCCAGCGGAGATCTGACCCCGCTGTCCTACGTGGCCGCGACCCTGTCCGGCGAACGCGAGGTGATGTTCCGCGGCGAACGTCGCCAAGCCGCCGACGTGCACCGCGAGCTGGGCTGGGAACCGCTGGTGTTGCGCCCGAAGGAAGCCCTGGCGCTGATGAACGGCACCGCCGTGATGACCGGCCTGGCCTGCCTGGCCTTCGCCCGCGCCGACTACCTGCTGCAACTGGCCACGCGCATTACCGCGTTGAACGTGGTGGCGCTGCAGGGCAACCCGGAGCACTTCGACGAACGCCTGTTCGCCGCCAAGCCGCACCCTGGGCAGATGCAAGTCGCCGCCTGGCTGCGCAAGGACCTGGCGATCGACGCGCCGACCGCGCCGTTGCATCGCCTGCAAGACCGTTACTCGCTGCGCTGCGCGCCCCACGTCCTTGGCGTGCTGGCCGACAGCCTGAACTGGCTGCGCTCGTTCATCGAGATCGAGCTGAACAGCGCCAACGACAACCCGATCATCGACGCCGAAGAAGAGCGCGTACTGCACGGCGGGCATTTCTACGGCGGGCACATCGCCTTCGCCATGGACAGCCTCAAGACGCTGGTCGCCAACGTCGCCGACCTGCTCGACCGACAGCTCGCGTTGCTGGTGGACGTGCGTTACAACCATGGCCTGCCGAGCAACCTGTCTGGCGCACCGGCTGATCGCGCCATGATCAACCACGGCTTCAAGGCCGTGCAGATCGGCACCAGCGCCTGGACCGCCGAAGCGTTGAAAAATACGATGCCGGCCAGCGTGTTCTCGCGCTCCACCGAGTGCCACAACCAGGACAAGGTGAGCATGGGCACCATCGCCGCCCGCGATGCGATCCGTGTACTGGAGCTGACCGAACAGGTCGCTGCCGCCACGCTGCTCGCCGCCAATCAGGGTGTCTGGCTGCGCGCCCAGGCCGAAGATGCGCGACCGTTGCCACCCGCATTGGCAGCAATGCACGAAGCGCTGGCCAAGGACTTCCCACCCGTCATCGAAGACCGCGCCCTCGAAGGTGAGTTGCGCCTGTGCCTGCAACGTATTGCCGAGCAACACTGGAGGCTGCATGCGTAGCCAGGGCGTGCTGCATTGCGACACCGAAATCTTCGTGCCGTTTTTTGACGTCGACACCATGAACGTGGTGTGGCACGGGCATTACGTGAAGTACCTGGAAGTGGCGCGCTGTGCGTTGCTGGACAAGATCGGCCACAACTACACCGCGATGCTCGAATCCGGCTACGCCTGGCCGGTGATCGACATGCAGCTGCGCTACGTGCGTGGCGCGGTGTTCGGCCAGACCCTCAACGTGCGCGCCAGCCTGGTGGAGTGGGAGAACCGTTTGAAGGTCAATTACCTGATCACTGACCTGGCCAGCGGCGAGCGCCTGACCCGCGCCAGCACCGTGCAGGTGGCAGTGGAAATCGCCAGTCGCGAGATGCAGTTGGCCTCCCCCAAAATATTCACCGACGCCGTCGAAAAGGCCCTTTCATGAAATGGATCACCTTTCTGGGTGTGCTGCTGCTGTCGCTGCAAGCCCACGCCTTCGATCTGCAACAGCTCAGCGAGCAGTTGGCCAAACCCAGCGTGATCCACGGCAACTTCACCCAGGAAAAACACCTGCGCGCCCTGCCCCAGCCCTTGGTCAGCAAAGGCACCTTCGTCCTCGCCAAGGACCACGGCCTGCTGTGGCTGCTGAAAACCCCACTGCAACAGGACTACCGCATCAGCGCCCAGGGCATCGCCCGCCGCGACGCCAATGGCTGGCAACTGTTGCCGAACAAGAGCGCCGGCGCCGAGCAGAATCGCCTGTTCCTCGCCGTGCTCCAGGGCGACAGCAGCGGCTTGCAGCGTGACTTCGACTTGCAGCTGCAAGGCGAGGCGAAGCAATGGAAGCTCACGCTGATCCCGCGTTCACTGTTGCTCAAGCAGGTTTTCACCCAGATCAACATCGACGGCGGCGACTTGGTGCAGACCATCGAACTGTTGGAAACCCAAGGCGACAGCACTGTTTTGCGCATGCAGGACAGCACCGCCAGCCAACCCCTGAGCGAAGCGGAGCAACACGACTTTGCCCAGTGAGCGCCTGTTACCACGCCTGTTCCTGATCCTGCTGGTGGCCGTGCTGGCCCTGGCTGGCTGGCAGTGGCGTCATGGCGCGCCGTTGTCGGCCAACCTGATGGAACTGGTGCCGGGCAACACGCCGGACGCCTTGGAACAGCAAGCCGAACAGCGCATGCAGGAACCGTTGAACCGCGAGATGCTGGTACTGGTAGGCCATGCCGATCGTCAGCAAGCCGTGGCCGTGGCGCAACAATTGGGCGAGCGCTGGCAGGCCAGCGGGCTGTTTGAAAAAGTGCAGTGGAACCTGCAAGCCGACTTGCCGGCACTGCGCGAGCAATTGCTGCGCGGGCGCCTGGCAATGCTCTCGGCCAAGGACCGCGAGCAGTTGATCGAACAGCCTGACGCGTTTATCCAACAGCGCGTGCAAGCGCTGTTCGATCCCTTCACCGGGTTCAGCCTGGTGCCGAGCCAGGACGACTGGCTGGGCCTTACCGGGCGCATCCAGAACAGCCAGCCGCAGCACGGCTCGGTGCAGCTGGATATCGGCAGCGGCGCGTTGATCGCCGATGCCGATGGCAAGAGCTGGGTGCTGCTGCGTGCGCGCACCACCGGCAATGCCTTCGACATGAAACTGCCGCTGCAAGTGGCGGATTTGCTCCAGGGCAGTCGCGCGCAGGCCAGCGAACACGGCGCGCAATTACTCGCCGCCAGCGGCTTGCTCTACGCCGCCAACGGTCAGCAGCAAGCCACGCGCGAAATCACCTGGGTCGGCGGCGGCGCTACCGTCGGTATCCTGTTGTTGCTGCTGCTCGCCTTCCGCCGCTGGCGGGTGTTGCTGGCCTTTGTGCCGGTGCTGGTGGGCATGCTGTTTGGCGCGGTGGCCTGCGTGGCGCTGTTCGGCCATATGCATGTGATGACGCTGGTGCTGGGCTCCAGCCTGATCGGCGTGGCGGTGGATTACCCGCTGCATTACCTGTCGAAAAGCTGGAGCATGCAGCCTTGGCGCAGTTGGCCGGCGTTGCGCATCACCTTGCCGGGGTTGAGCCTGAGCCTGGCGACCAGTTGCATCGGCTACCTGGCGCTGGCCTGGACGCCATTCCCGGCGTTAACGCAAATCGCCATCTTCTCAGCCGCCGGCCTGGTCGGTGCCTACCTGTCCGCCGTGTGCCTGTTGCCGGCGCTGCTCAAGGGCGTCGAACTGCGCCCGGCGCAATGGCCGCTGCGCATCGCGCAATGCCTGTGGTTGGTGCGCGAATCGCTGCTCAAGCGCGTGCCAAGCCCTGTACTGCTGGCGCTGGTGTTGTTGTTTTGCGCCGGTGGCCTGTGGCACCTGAACAGCAAAAACGATATCCGCCAATGGATCGGCGCGCCGCCGCAATTGCTGCAAGAAGCGCAGGCCGTGGCGCGGATTACCGGGTTCCAGCCCACCAGCCAGTTCTTCCTGGTGCGGGCGGACAACCAGCAACAGTTGCTAGAGCGTCAGAGCGCGTTGGCGCAGCGCCTGGATCAATTGGTGAATATGGACAAGCTCCAGGGCTACCTGGCGCTCAATCAACTGGTCAGCCAGCCCGCCGAGCAACAGCAACTGCGTGACGCGCTGAACAACCTGCCGCAACACTGGCAGCCGCTGCTCGACCTCGGCGTGCCCGTCAGCGCACTGCAAGCCGAAGTCGCGCACCTGCAAGCGCTGCCCACCCAAGACATCGACGCTGCGCTGGCCGGCCCGATGGCCGAGCCTTGGCGCACGCTGTGGCTCGGCAAGGTCGACGGCGGCGTGGCGGCAATGGTCAGCCTGCAAGGCTTGAACAACCCCGCCTTGCTGCGTGTGCAGGCGCTGGACTTGCCGGGCGTGCAATTGGTCGACCGATTGGGCGACTTGAATCGGGTGTTCGCCGACACACAGATCAGCGCGGCTGAATTGAAGTTGATGTCCTGCGTGTTGATCGTACTGTTGCTGATCCTGCCGTTCGGTTTCGGCGGTGCCTTGCGTATCGTCGCGCTGCCGCTGCTGGCGGCCCTGTGCAGCCTGGCCAGCCTTGGATGGCTGGGCCAGCCGCTGACACTGTTCAGTCTGTTCGGCCTGCTACTGGTCACGGCCATCAGCGTCGACTACGCGATCCTGATGCGCGAGCAGATCGGCGGCCCGGCGGTCAGTCTCTTGGGCACCTTGTTGGCAGCGTTGACGACCTGGTTGTCGTTTGGCCTGCTGGCGGTGTCCAGTACACCGGCGGTGAGTAATTTCGGCTTATCGGTCAGCCTGGGCCTGGCATTCAGCTTTATGCTGGCGCCCTGGGCCGGGCAACAGAAACACGCCTTATGAATGTGATTATCGCCAATGTGGCAAGGAGCCCTCGTGCCCACAGTTGAAATGGAACGTCGTCAGGTGGTGGTGATCGGTGCCGGTCCGTCCGGGGCCATCGCCGCCGCGCTGTTAAAGCGCAAAGGGCATGATGTATTGATCATCGAGCGCCAGCATTTCCCACGGTTCTCGATTGGCGAAAGCCTGCTGTCGCACTGCATCGATTTCATCGAAGAGGCCGGCATGCTCGATGCGGTCCAGGCCGCAGGGTTCCAGGTGAAAACCGGCGCCGCGTTCGCCTGGGGCGAGCGTTACAGTGCGTTTGACTTCAGTGACACCTTCAGCAACGGCAAGCCGACCACCTTCCAGGTGCAGCGCGGCGAGTTCGACAAGTTGCTGGCCGATCAGGCCGCCAAGCAAGGCGTGGAGATCCGCTACGGCGAAACTATCGTCGGCGTGGATTTCAGCGGCGAGAGCCGCTACCTGCATGTGCGCCGTGAGAACGGCAGCGAGTACCACCTCAAGGCCAAGTTCGTACTCGACGCCAGCGGCTATGGCCGCGTGCTGCCTCGTCTGCTGGACCTGGACCTGCCGTCCGACTTCCCCGTACGCCAAGCCGTGTTCACCCACGTCGAAGACCGCATCGAACATCAAGGCTTTGATCGCACCAAGATTCTGGTGACCACCCATCCAACCCAGCGTGATATCTGGTTCTGGACCATCCCATTCAGCAACGGGCGTTGTTCGGTGGGCGTGGTCGCGGCCAAGGAGCATTTCGACGGTCGCGATGGCGACCTCGACGCCTGCCTGCGCGGCTTTATCGCCGAAACCCCGAGCCTTGCCGGCGTGCTGCAAAACGCCGTGTGGGATACGCCGGCGCGCACCCTCGGTGGCTACGCGGCCAACGTCAAAACCCTGCACGGACCGGGCTTCGCGCTGCTGGGCAATGCGGCGGAATTCCTCGACCCGGTGTTTTCTTCCGGGGTGACCATCGCCATGCGCTCGGCAAGCATGGCGGCCGCTGTGTTGCACCGTCAGCTCAAGGGCGAAACCGTGGACTGGGAAAGCGAGTTTGCCGTGCCCTTGAAACGCGGCGTGGACACCTTCCGCTGCTACGTCGAGGGCTGGTACGCCGGGACGTTCCAGGATGTGATCTACCACCCGGACAGCTCGCCGGAGATTCGCCGGATGATCTGCTCGATCCTCGCCGGCTACGCCTGGGATGAGCGCAACCCGTTTGTCAGCGAGCCCAAGCGGCGGTTGCGGATGTTGTCGGAGATTTGTGCGAGTGAGCCGGTATGAGCAGTCAGTACTTAAGTAAGAACTACGTCGAAGAAACCAGGTTCGGCTTCTGGTTCCTGCGCAGCCACACCTGGCAGCACCATGTGCTGCGCGTGGCGATCAACGACCTGCGCAGCCTGTTTACCGACCCATTGCCAGAGGCGCCGGTATTGCTCGACGCCGGTTGTGGCCAGGGCAAGTCGTTCCAGTACTTGCAGCAGGTGTTCGCTCCCGCACGCTTGATCGGCCTGGATGCCGACCCGCACAGCCTGGAACTGAGCCGTGCAGAAGCCCGGCGCCAAGGCTTGGCCATCGAGCTGATCGGCAGCGACTGCGCCACCTTGCAAGTGCCGGACGCCAGCGTCGATATCCTGTTCTGCCACCAGACCTTCCACCATCTGGTCGAGCAACATCGCGCGCTCAAAGAGTTCTACCGCGTGCTCAAGCCGGGCGGTTATCTGTTGTTTGCAGAATCCACCGAAGCCTACATCGACACCTGGGTGATTCGCTGGCTGTTCCGCCACCCGATGCATGTGCAGAAAAGCGCCGAGCAATACCTGGAGATGCTTCGTGAGCAGGGCTTTGAATTTGGCCCGCAGAACGTCTCGTACCCGTACTTGTGGTGGAGCCGCTCCAGCGACTTCGGCCTGCTGGAACGCTGGGGCCTGCGCAAGGCGCCGCCGGTGGGCCAGCGCGAGGAAACATTGGTCAACTGCGTGGCACGCAAACCGCTGACGAGTGCTGCCCCATGATGCGCATGCTGTTGATCGGCTGCCTGTTGCTGCTGAGCGCCTGCGCCAGCCAGCCGCCGCTACCGGAGAAAACCCCAGCCCTGGCCTTGCCGCTGCAATTGCATGTGCAGCGCCTGGCCGACGGCCAGAGTCAGGACTGGCTGTTGGTGATCCAGCGCGAAAGCGGCGGCATTCGCTGGTCGATGATGGACCCGCTGGGCATTCCCCAGGCCCGACAAAAACTGATCGATGGCGAGTGGCAGGCCGACGGCTTGCTGCCGCCCAATCCCCAGGCGCGCGAGCTGTTCGCCGCGCTGCTGTTTGCCCTGACATCGGCCGATGACGTGCGCGCGCTCTACCCCAACGCCCAGGCCATGGACCTGACGCGCACCCTGCCGGGCCATTGGCAGATCGTGTATCAATCGTCCGAGGTCTTCAGCGTGAACATGATCGGCCAGCCGTTGAGCTACCGCATCACGCCGCTCGGGGCCGGCCGATGAGCGCCTACCTCAACGCCCTGGGCGTGATCTGCGCCCTCGGCCGTGGCCAGGATGAAGTCAGCCGCAGCCTGTTTGCCGGTGACTGCTCCGGCATGCGCACCGAAAGCGGCTGGGTGCCGGAACGCGTGTTGCCGGTAGCCGGTGTGCACGGCGAGCTGGCAACCCTTCCCGCCGAACTGGGCCAGCAAAGCAGCCGCAATAACCAGTTGCTGCTGGAAGCGGCGTTGCAGATTGAGGGTGATATCCGCCAGGCGATCCACACCTACGGCGCATCACGCGTCGGCGTTGTGCTCGGCACCAGCACCTCGGGCATCGACGAAGCCAGTCGCGGCATCGCGCACTTTTTGCGGGAACACCAGTTCCCCGGCGACTACGACTACCAGCAGCAGGAACTCAGCGCCCCGGCGAATTTCCTCGCCGACTGGCTGCAACTGAGCGGCCCGGCCTATGTGATCTCCACCGCCTGCACCTCCAGCGCCCGTGCGTTGATGAGTGCCCAGCGCCTGCTGGACCTGGGTGTGTGCGATGCGGTGATCTGCGGCGGCGTCGACAGCCTGTGCAAGCTGACCCTCAACGGTTTCAGCTCATTGGAAGCAGTGTCGAACCAGCGCTGCAATCCGTTCTCGGTGAACCGCAACGGCATCAACATCGGCGAAGCGGCCGTACTGTTCCTGATGAGCAAGCAACCCGCGCCCATCGCCCTGCTGGGCAGCGGCGCCAGTTGCGATGCGCACCATATCTCCGCGCCCGAGCCCACCGGCAAAGGCGCGTTGCAGTCAATGCGCAAAGCCTTGGCCAGCGCCCGATTGCAGCCTGAGCAGATCGGCTACCTGAACCTGCACGGCACGGCCACCCAACATAACGACGCCATGGAAAGCCTGGCCGTCGCCAGCCTGTTCCCGCACGGCGTGGCCTGCTCATCGACCAAACCCATGAGCGGCCACACCCTGGGCGCAGCCGGTGCGCTGGAAGCGGCGTTCTGCTGGTTGAGCCTGGCTCACAACCGCGTCCCACCCCACGTGTGGGACGGCCAGGCCGACCCGGCCCTGCCCGTCTTGCAGTGGGCGCAGGCCTCAGAAACCCTAGGAAAGCGCTGCCTGATGAGCAATTCGTTTGCCTTCGGCGGCAACAACGTCAGCCTGATTATCGGAGAGGCCCCATGATTGCTTGGCCACTCGCTGAACTGCTGCCCCATGCGGGCGACATGATCCTGATCGACCAGGTGTTGTCGTTCGATGAAGAGCAGATCCACACCCGCGTCACGGTCAAACCCGGCGGCCTGTTCAACCGCCCGGACGGCAGCCTGCCGGCCTGGGTCGGCATCGAGCTGATGGCGCAAAGCGTCGCCGCCTACGCCGGTTGCCGCGCGCGCCAGAAAGGCGAAGCGGTGGAACTGGGCTTCCTGCTCGGCACACGTAAGTTCGAGTGCAATGTGGAGCACTTCCCGGCAGGCGCCGAACTGGCTATCCACGGGCTGCGCTCACTGGAAGACGACAACGGCATGGGTGTGTTCGAATGCCACCTGACCGGCGACGGGATCCAGGCCAGCGCCCGCTTGAATGTATTTCGACCGCCCCAGGCGGCCAACTATTTAGATGAATCGAAGGACGTAACGCCATGACTGAATCCGTACTGGTCACCGGCTCCAGCCGTGGCATCGGCCGCGCCATCGCACTGCGCCTGGCCCAGGCCGGGCATGACATCGTGCTGCAT
The DNA here is from genome assembly GCF_002269425.1 of Pseudomonas sp. NS1(2017). NCBI lineage: Bacteria > Pseudomonadati > Pseudomonadota > Gammaproteobacteria > Pseudomonadales > Pseudomonadaceae > Pseudomonas > Pseudomonas sp. NS1(2017). The sequence continues at coordinate 1,842,915 of NZ_CP022960.1, read as the reverse complement.
TGCCGCAGTGGCCGTAGCGACGCCGATGCAGTGCAGGCCGAAGTTGAAGCCCTGGGCCGCAAGGCGCGGGTGCTGCAATTCGATGTGGCGGATCGCGCGGCGTGCAAGGAGATTCTGGAAGCGGATGTTGAGCAACACGGCGCCTATTACGGCGTGGTACTCAACGCCGGCCTGACCCGTGACGGCGCCTTCCCGGCCTTGTCGGAAGACGATTGGGATGTGGTGATGCGCACCAACCTCGATGGTTTCTACAACGTGCTGCACCCGGTGATGATGCCGATGATTCGTCGTCGCGCGGCTGGGCGCATCGTGTGCATCACCTCGGTCTCCGGGCTGATCGGCAATCGCGGCCAGGTCAATTACAGCGCCTCCAAAGCCGGCTTGATCGGTGCGGCCAAGGCCCTGGCCATCGAGCTGGGCAAGCGCAAGATCACCGTCAACTGCGTCGCCCCCGGCTTGATCGACACCGCCATGCTGGATGAGAACGTGCCGGTGGAAGAACTGATGAAGATGATCCCCGCGCAACGCATGGGCACCCCGGAAGAGGTGGCCGGCGCGGTGAATTTCCTGATGTCGGCCGAAGCCGGTTACATCACGCGCCAGGTGCTGGCGGTGAATGGGGGCCTGTGCTGATGAAACGCGTCGTAGTGACCGGCATGGCCGGTATGACTTCACTGGGCGGCGACTGGGAAACCATTTCCGCCAACTTCCGCGCCAACCGCAGCGGCATCCGGCGCATGGATGAGTGGGACCGCTTTACCGAACTGAACACGCGCCTGGCCGGGCCGATCGACGATTTTGTCGTGCCCGCGCACTGGACGCGCAAACAATTGCGCAGCATGGGCCGGGTGTCGCGCCTTGCAGTGTGGGCGGCAGAGCAGGCGTTGCAGGACGCGGGCTTGCTCGGCGATGAGTCAATCAAGGACGGGCGCATGGGCGTGGCCTGTGGCTCGTCCACCGGCAGCACCGACGAGATCAAGGCGTTCGGCAACATGCTGCTGAACTCGGTGGCCGAGGGGCTGAATGCCAACTCCTATGTGCGCATGATGCCGCACACCACGGCGGCGAATATCAGCATCTTCTTTGGCCTGACCGGGCGGCTGATCCCCACGTCCAGCGCTTGCACCAGCGGCAGCCAAGGCATCGGCTATGCCTATGAAGCAATCAAGTTCGGCCGCCTGCCGTTGATGCTCGCCGGCGGCGCCGAGGAGCTGTGCCCCACCGAAGCCATGGTGTTTGACGCGCTCTACGCCACCAGCCTGAAAAACGATGCGCCTCAGACCAGTCCACGTCCCTATGACAGTGGTCGTGACGGTCTGGTGATCGGTGAAGGCGGCGGCATGCTGGTGTTGGAAGAACTGGAACACGCGTTGGCACGCGGTGCGCATATCCACGCCGAGCTGGTGGGCTTCGGCAGCAACGCCGACGGCCAGCACACCACCCGCCCAGAGCAGAAAACCATGCGCCGTGCGATGGAACTGGCCCTGGAAGATGCCGGGCTGGAGCCTTCCGCGATCGGCTACGTGAACGGCCACGGCACCGCCACCGACCAGGGCGATATCGCCGAAACGCTGGCGACCAGCAGCCTGTTCGGCAGCCGCATGTCTATCAGCTCGCAGAAGAGTTTCCTCGGCCACACCCTGGGTGCGTGCGGCGCGCTGGAGTCGTGGTTCAGCATCGAGATGATGAACCGCGACCAATACGTGCACACCTTCAACCTGGATTCGGTCGACCCGCAATGCGGCGAGTTGGATTACCTGCAAGGTGAGTTCCGCGAGATGCACCACGACTACGTGATGAACAACAACTTTGCCTTTGGCGGCGTCAACACCTCGCTGATCTTCCGCCGCTGGTCCTGACCTTTAAATCGATTGGAGAATACGGAATGTCTTCCTTGCTACGCGTCACCCTGATCACCCTGGCCCTGTTGGTCACCGCCGGTTGCACCAGCAAGCCGATCCTCAATACCCAGCACGACCTGCCGGCCGACGCCCAGGTCAGCGAAGAAAAAATGAAAACGGTGATCGTCAACGCCCTGCAAAAACGCGAGTGGACGGTACAACGCCTGAGCCCGCAGCTGGTACAGGCCGAGATCAACGTGCGTAACCAGTATTACGCAGCCATCGACATCCGCTACACCCGCAACAGCTACGCCATCACCTACCGCGACAGCCGCGACCTGGGCTACAAGGACGGCAAGATCCATCGCAACTACAACCGTTGGGTGAACAATCTGGACAGCGACATCATGGCGGGGTTGCGCAGCAATGGCGTGAATGAGGCAGGGACGGCGGCGCAGTTGTTTGAGCAAACCGGCACCACCAAATAAAACGAATTCAGGCTCTACAGAAACGACAAAGGGCGCCTTTCGGCGCCCTCTTCACAAACAGGTTGGCTTGTCATCGCCGCTTCCTGCCTGGCTCTGCGATTGCTGGTTGCCCAGGATCCTCAGAGTCTCACAAGCCCCTTTCGGGAACGTGGGCAGTATGCCTGAAAACATCCCTGGGGCAACCCGTGGCAAAGTGCTGATTTGACAACTAACGCAGTACCTGTGGCGAGCGGGCTTGCCCCGCGTTGGGCTGCGTAGC
>NZ_CP022960.1:1791219-1840227 GCF_002269425.1 Pseudomonas sp. NS1(2017) | reverse complement strand
GCTTCGCAGCCCAACGCGGGGCAAGCCCGCTCGCCACAACAACCTGCCTGCCTGCCGGAGGCTATTGGGCAGCCTTGCGCGTCAACAACTCCACAAACGCCTCTGCCATCGGCGTCTGCGCGCCCTTGCGTTGCACCAGCCACACCGCCGTCATCGCCTCCTGGTCCAGCAGCGTGCGATACACCACGCCATCGATCCGAATGCGCTGGTAGGACGCCGGCAGCACCGACACGCCCAAGCCCGCCGCTACCAGGCCGATGATGGTCATCGCCTCCCCGGCCTCCTGGGCAAAGTGCGGGCTGAAGCCGGCATCACGCGCCAGGTTGAGTAACTGGGCGTAGAGGCCACTGCCGTAGGTGCGTGGGAAAAATACGAACGGCTCCTGCGCCAGTTGCGCCAGGTGCAAGCCACGTTCACTGCCCTCCACCAACGGATGGCCGGCATTCAACACCGCCACCAGTGGCTCACGCATCAACTCGACCACACTTAGCGAATCTGGCAACGGCAGCGGCCGCATCAGGCCCACTTGTATCGACTCATCCACCAGCGACTCAGCCACTTCGGTGCTGCTCATCTCCTGCAGGTTCAGATGCACCGCCGGGAATGCCTGGCGAAACGCAAAGATCGCCTGGGGGATGCTGGAATTGAACGGTGCCGACGAGGTGAAGCCAATCTTCAGTTCGCCCAGCTCACCCAACTGCGCCCGGCGCGCTACGTCCGCCGCCTTGTCGACCTGCGCCAGCACCAATCGCGCCTCTTGCAGGAACAACCGCCCCGCTTCACTCAGTTCGACCCGACGGTTGGTACGCTCAAACAACCGCGCCCCCACTTCCTGCTCCAGCGCCTGGATCTGCTGGCTCAGCGGCGGTTGCGAGATGCCCAGCACCTGCGCGGCCCGGCCGAAATGCAGTTCTTCGGCGACGGCGATGAAGTACCGCAAGTGACGCAATTCCATGGGAGCCTCATTAGGTCGTTAAAGCTATCAAACAGGTCGAACAATATATTGGAAAGAATCATTAGGGAGCTATATTCTTTTTTGCATTGCCTGTCCTGGCACGCTCTTCCTCCCCGAGGTCCCCGTGAAAGCTGCTGTTGCTCCACTCGCTCAAGACGTACCGCCCACCGCCCTGGATGAGGTGGTGGCCCAGCTCAATGACGAGTTCATCGAAAAAGGCACGCCGATGTTCATGCGCACGGTGCTGGCGCTGTTCTCCGGTGGTTTCGCCACCTTTGCGCTGCTGTATTGCGTGCAGCCGATGATGCCGGCGCTGTCCCAGGAGTTCTCTATCAACGCCGCGCAGAGCAGCCTGATCCTGTCGGTGGCCACGGCGATGCTCGCCTGTGGTTTGTTGATCACCGGGCCGATTTCCGACCGCCTGGGGCGCAAGCCGGTGATGGTCTCCGCGCTGTTCTGCGCCGCGCTGGCGACCATCGCCAGCGGCCTGATGCCGACCTGGGAAGGCATCCTATTGATGCGCGCACTGGTGGGCCTGTCGCTCAGCGGTCTGGCCGCCGTGGCCATGACCTACCTGAGCGAAGAGATCCATCCGCAGCACATCGGCCTGGCCATGGGTTTGTACATCGGCGGCAACGCGATTGGTGGCATGAGCGGACGCCTGATCATCGGCGTGTTGATCGACTTCGTCAGTTGGCACACCGCCATGCTGATCATCGGCGCCCTGGCGCTGATCGCCGCCATGGTGTTCTGGAAAATCCTCCCCGAATCGCGCAACTTCCGCGCAACCAGCCTCAAGCCGCGCAGCCTGGTGGATGGCTTCGTCATGCACTTCAAGGACGCCGGCCTGCCGTGGCTGTTTCTCGAAGCATTCCTGCTGATGGGCGCGTTCGTGACGATGTTCAACTACATCGGCTATCGCCTGCTGGCCGATCCCTACGACCTGAGCCAAGCCGTGGTCGGCCTGCTGTCGCTGGTGTACCTCTCGGGTATCTATAGCTCGGCGAAAATCGGCTCACTGGCCGACCGCCTCGGCCGCCGCCGCGTGCTGTGGGGCACCATCGTGCTGATGCTGGCCGGCATGGCCCTGACCTTGTTCACTCCACTGTGGCTGGTGGTACCGGGCATGCTGATCTTCACTTTCGGCTTCTTCGGCGCCCACTCGGTGGCCAGCAGTTGGATCGGCCGTCGTGCGGTGAAGGCCAAGGGGCAAGCGTCATCGCTGTACCTGTTCTGCTATTACGTGGGGTCGAGTATTGCCGGGACGGCCGGCGGGTTCTTCTGGCATTTTGCCGGGTGGAATGGGATTGGGGCGTTTATCGTGGCGCTGCTGATCGGCGCGTTGCTGGTGGCGTTGAAGCTGGCGAAGTTGCCGCCGTTGGGGCAAGCGAAGGCCTGAGTTTTTCTGGCTTTAATGTGGGAGGGGGCAAGCCCCCTCCCACATTTGTATTGCGTGTTATTCGTGATACTGCGCTGACAACTCATGCACCGCGCGCAGGAACGCGCCGGCATGCTCCGGGTTCACTTCCGGGGTAATGCCATGGCCGAGGTTGAACACATGCCCAGTGCCTTTGCCATAGCTGGCGAGGATGCGGCCAACTTCGGTGCGGATAGCTTCCGGCTTGGCGTAAAGCACGGTCGGGTCCATGTTGCCTTGCAGCGCGACGCGGTTGCCCACGCGCTGACGGGCTTCGCCGAGGTCGCAGGTCCAGTCCAGGCCGAGGGCGTCGGCACCGGCGTCGGCAATGCTTTCCAGCCACAGCCCGCCGCCCTTGGTGAACATGATGACCGGCACTTTGCGGCCTTCGTGTTCGCGGATCAGGCCGCTGACAATCTTGCGCATGTAGGCCAGGGAGAACTCCTGGTACGCCGCCGCCGACAGGTTGCCGCCCCAGGTGTCGAAGATCTGCACGGCTTGCGCACCGGCCATGATCTGGCCGTTGAGGTAGGAGGTGACCGACTGCGCCAGCTTGTCCAGCAGCAGGTGCATGGCCTGAGGGTTGTCGTAGAGCATGGCCTTGGTCTTGCGGAAGTCTTTCGACGAGCCGCCTTCGACCATGTAAGTGGCCAGGGTCCAGGGGCTGCCGGAGAAGCCGATCAGCGGCACGCGGCCGTTAAGCTCGCGGCGGATGGTGCTCACGGCGTCCATCACGTAGCCGAGGTCTTTGTGCGGATCGGGGATCGGCAAGGCTTCGATATCGGCCAGGGTGCTGACGACTTTCTTGAAACGCGGGCCTTCGCCGGTCTCGAAGTACAGGCCTTGGCCCATGGCGTCAGGGATGGTGAGGATGTCGGAGAAAAGGATGGCCGCGTCCAGTTGTGGGTAGCGGTCCAGCGGCTGCATCGTGACTTCGCAGGCGAACTCCGGGTTCATGCACAGGCTCATGAAGTCGCCGGCGTTGGCGCGACTGGCGCGGTATTCCGGCAGGTAGCGACCGGCCTGGCGCATCATCCACACAGGGGTGACGTCCACGGGTTGCTTGAGCAGGGCACGAAGGAAACGGTCGTTCTTGAGGGCAGTCATGTCGGCATCCGCAAAAAAAGTGCGGGCATTTTCTCAGAGCCAGACGCAAAAGGCACGGTATGAGCCGTGCCTTTTGTCTATCGGGTCAATTTGTCGCGGGTATCACAGCTCAGACTTGCAGGTAATCCAGGATCCCTTCGGCGGCATTGCGGCCTTCGAAGATCGCGGTTACCACCAGGTCAGAACCGCGCACCATGTCGCCACCGGCGAAGATCTTCGGGTTGCTGGTCTGGTGCTTGTACTGGCCTTGTTCCGGGGCCACGACGCGGCCCTGGCTGTCAGTCTGGATCTGGAACTGTTCGAACCACGGCGCCGGGCTTGGGCGGAAACCGAAAGCGATGACCACGGCGTCAGCCGGGATGATCTCTTCGGAACCCGGGATCGGCTCGGGGCTGCGACGGCCACGGGCGTCCGGTTCGCCGAGACGGGTCTCGACCACCTTCACGCCTTCGACGCGGTCTTCACCGACAATTGCGATCGGCTGGCGGTTGTAGAGGAATTTCACGCCTTCTTCCTTGGCGTTCTTCACCTCTTTGCGCGAGCCGGGCATGTTGGCTTCGTCACGACGATAGGCACAAGTCACCGACTTGGCGCCCTGGCGGATCGAGGTGCGGTTGCAGTCCATCGCGGTGTCGCCACCACCCAGCACCACAACCTTCTTGCCTTTCATGTCGACGAAATCTTCCGGCGACTTTTCAAAGCCCAGGTTGCGATTGACGTTGGCGATCAGGAAATCCAGTGCGTCGTACACGCCCGGCAGATCCTCACCGGCAAAACCGCCCTTCATGTAGGTGTAGGTGCCCATGCCCATGAACACGGCGTCGTATTCTTCGAGCAATTGCTCCATGGTCACGTCTTTGCCGATTTCGGTGTTCAGGCGGAACTCGATGCCCATGCCGGTGAACACTTCACGACGGTTGCTCAGGACGGTTTTTTCCAGCTTGAACTCGGGGATACCGAAGGTCAGCAAGCCGCCGATTTCCGGGTTCTTGTCGAACACCACCGGGGTCACGCCGCCGCGCACCAATACGTCGGCGCAGCCCAGGCCGGCAGGACCGGCGCCGATGATGGCGACGCGTTTGCCGGTCGGCTTGACCTTGGACATGTCCGGGCGCCAGCCCATGGCGAACGCGGTGTCGGTGATGTACTTCTCCACCGAACCGATGGTCACCGCGCCAAAGCCGTCGTTAAGGGTGCAGGCACCCTCGCACAGACGGTCTTGCGGGCACACCCGGCCGCACACTTCCGGCAGGGTGTTGGTCTGGTGCGACAGTTCGGCGGCAGCGAGGATGTTGCCCTCGGCCACCAATTTGAGCCAGTTGGGAATGAAGTTGTGCACCGGGCACTTCCATTCGCAATACGGGTTACCGCACCCCAGGCAACGGTGGGCCTGGTCGGCCGAGTGCTGGGGTTTGAAGGGTTCGTAGATTTCCACGAACTCTTTCTTGCGTTGACGCAACAGTTTCTTCTTCGGATCTTTGCGCCCGACATCGATGAACTGGAAGTCGTTATTCAGACGTTCAGCCATGTTAAAACCTCATCAAACTCTTCAGGCGCATATCACTGCGGGTTGGCACGGATGCTGGAAAGCAACGATTTCAGGTTGGCAGCCTTGGGCTTGACCAGCCAGAAACGACGCAGGTAATCATCGAGGTTTTCGGCGAGGTTGCGGCCCCATTCGCTGCCGGTCTCCTCGACGTACTCGTCCAGCACGTGCTGCAAGTGGTTCCGGTAGGACTCCATGGCTTCGCCGCTGATCCGCTGGATCTCGACCAACTCGTGGTTGACCTTGTCGACGAAGGTGTTGTCCTGGTCGAGCACGTAGGCGAAACCGCCGGTCATGCCCGAACCGAAGTTGTAACCGGTCTTGCCCAGTACCGCGACAAAGCCCCCGGTCATGTACTCGCAGCAGTGATCGCCAGTGCCTTCCACCACGGTGTGGGCACCGGAGTTACGCACGGCGAAACGCTCACCGGCGGTGCCGGCGGCGAACAGCTTGCCACCGGTGGCGCCGTACAAGCAGGTGTTGCCGATGATGGCACTGTCCTGGGTCTTGTAGACGCTGCCTTTAGGCGGAACGATCACCAGCTTGCCGCCGGTCATGCCCTTGCCCACGTAGTCGTTGGCGTCGCCTTCCAGGTACATGTGCAGGCCGCCGGCGTTCCACACGCCAAAGCTCTGGCCCGCAGTGCCCTTGAAGCGGAAAGTGATCGGCGCTTTCGCCATGCCCTGATTGCCGTGCTTGCGTGCGATTTCGCCGGAGATGCGTGCGCCGATGGAACGGTCGCAGTTGCAGATATCCAGAGCGAATTCACCACCGCTGGCGTCGCTGATCGCGCCGCCTGCGATTTCCACCATCTTCTCGGCCAGCAGGCCTTTGTCGAACGGCGGGTTGCGCTCGACGCCGCAGAACTGCGGTTTGTCGGCCGGAATGTGATCACTGCCCAACAGCGGCGTCAGGTCCAGGTGATGTTGCTTGGCGGTCTGGCCTTCGAGGATCTCCAACAGGTCGGTGCGACCGATCAGCTCTTCGAGAGAACGCACGCCCAGCTTGGCCAGCCACTCACGGGTCTCTTCGGCAACGTAGGTGAAGAAGTTCACCACCATGTCGACTGTGCCGATGTAGTGATCCTTGCGCAGCTTCTCGTTCTGAGTGGCGACGCCGGTGGCGCAGTTGTTCAGGTGGCAGATGCGCAGGTATTTGCAGCCCAGGGCAATCATTGGCGCGGTGCCGAAGCCGAAGCTTTCGGCGCCGAGGATCGCGGCCTTGATCACGTCGAGGCCGGTTTTCAGGCCGCCGTCGGTCTGCACACGCACCTTACCGCGCAGGTCGTTGCCACGCAGGGTCTGGTGGGTTTCGGCCAGGCCCAGTTCCCACGGTGCGCCCGCGTACTTGATGGAGGTCAGCGGCGAAGCGCCGGTGCCACCGTCGTAGCCGGAGATGGTGATCAGGTCGGCATAGGCCTTGGCCACACCGGCGGCAATGGTGCCCACGCCGGCTTCTGCTACCAGTTTCACCGAGACCAGGGCCTGCGGGTTGACTTGTTTCAGGTCGAAAATCAGCTGCGACAAGTCTTCAATCGAGTAGATGTCGTGGTGCGGCGGTGGCGAAATCAGCGTGACGCCCGGCACTGCGTAACGCAGCTTGGCGATCAAACCATTGACCTTGCCGCCTGGCAGTTGACCGCCTTCACCGGGCTTGGCGCCCTGGGCCACCTTGATCTGCAGCACTTCGGCGTTGACCAGGTATTCCGGGGTCACACCGAAACGGCCGGTCGCGACCTGCTTGATTTTCGAGCTCTTGATGGTGCCGTAGCGCGCCGGGTCTTCACCACCTTCGCCGGAGTTGGAACGCGCACCCAGGCGGTTCATGGCTTCGGCCAGGGCCTCGTGAGCCTCAGGCGACAAGGCGCCCAGGGAGATACCTGCGGAGTCGAAGCGCTTGAGGATCGATTCCAGCGGCTCGACTTCGCTGATGTCCATCGGCGTGTCCAGGGTCTTCACCTTGAACAGGTCGCGGATCATCGACACCGGGCGGTTGTCCACCAGCGAGGTGTATTCCTTGAACTTAGTGTAGTCGCCCTGCTGCACGGCGGCTTGCAGGGTGTTGACCACGTCCGGGTTGTACGCGTGGTATTCGCCACCGTGCACGAACTTGAGCAGGCCGCCTTGCTGGATTGGCTTGCGCGCACTCCAGGCTTCGGCTGCCAGGGCTTTTTGCTCGGCTTCGATGTCGACGAAACGCGCGCCCTTGATACGGCTCGGCACACCACGGAAGCTCAGGTCGCAGACTTCCTCGGACAGGCCGATGGCTTCGAACAACTGTGCACCACGGTACGAGGTGACGGTGGAAATACCCATCTTCGACAGGATCTTCAACAGCCCCTTGGTGATGCCCTTACGGTAGTTCTTGAACACCTCGTAGAGGTCGCCCAGCACTTCACCGGTACGGATCAGGTCGCCCAGCACTTCGTACGCGAGGAACGGGTACACCGCCGAAGCGCCGAAACCGATCAGCACCGCAAAGTGGTGCGGGTCGCGGGCGGTGGCGGTTTCCACGAGGATGTTGGAGTCGCAGCGCAGACCTTTTTCGGTCAGGCGGTGGTGCACCGCGCCGGTGGCCAGCGAAGCGTGGATCGGCAGCTTGCCCGGCGCAATGTGGCGGTCGGTCAGCACGATCTGGGTACGACCGGCGCGCACGGCTTCTTCGGCCTGGTCGGCGACGTTGCGCACAGCGGCTTCAAGGCCGAGGCTCTCGTCATAGTTCAGGTCGATGATCTGGCGGTCGAAGCCCGGGCGATCCAGGGTCATCAACGAGCGCCACTTGGCCGGGGAAATGACCGGCGAGCTGAGGATCACGCGGGAAGCGTGCTCAGGCGACTCCTGGAAGATGTTGCGCTCGGCACCGAGGCACACTTCCAGGGACATCACGATGGCTTCGCGCAGCGGGTCGATCGGTGGGTTGGTCACCTGGGCGAACTGCTGGCGGAAGTAGTCGTACGGCGTGCGCACGCGCTGGGACAGCACGGCCATTGGCGTGTCATCGCCCATGGAGCCAACCGCCTCGTAGCCTTGCTCGCCGAGCGGACGCAGCACCTGGTCGCGCTCTTCGAACGTGACCTGGTACATCTTCATGTATTGCTTGAGCTGGTCGACGTCGTAGAACGCCGAACCGTGGTCGTTGTCTTCCATGGTCGCCTGGATGCGCAGGGCGTTCTTGCGCAGCCATTGCTTGTACGGGTGACGCGACTTCAGGCGGTTGTCGATGGCATCGGTGTCGAGGATCTGCCCGGTTTCGGTGTCGACGGCGAGGATCTGGCCAGGGCCAACGCGGCCTTTGGCAATCACGTCTTCGGGCTTGTAGTTCCACACGCCGATTTCCGACGCGAGGGTGATGAAGCCATTGGTGGTGGTGACCCAACGCGCCGGCCGCAGACCGTTACGGTCGAGCAGGCACACTGCGTAGCGACCGTCGGTCATGACCACGCCGGCCGGGCCGTCCCACGGCTCCATGTGCATCGAGTTGTACTCGTAGAACGCACGCAGGTCCGGGTCCATGGTCTCGACGTTCTGCCACGCTGGCGGAATGATCATGCGCACGCCACGGAACAGGTCGATGCCGCCGGTGACCATCAGTTCGAGCATGTTGTCCATACTGGAGGAGTCGGAGCCCACGCGGTTGACCAGCGGGCCGAGCTCTTCCAGGTCCATCAGGTCGTTGGCGAACTTGGTGCGACGAGCCACGGCCCAGTTGCGGTTGCCAGTGATGGTGTTGATCTCGCCGTTGTGGGCGAGGAAGCGGAATGGCTGGGCCAGCGGCCATTTCGGCAGGGTGTTGGTGGAGAAGCGCTGGTGGAACACGCAGATTGCGGTTTGCAGGCGCTCATCGCTCAGGTCTGGATAGAAGGCGGTGAGGTCCGCCGGCATCATCAGGCCTTTATAAATGATGGTCTTGTGGGAAAAGCTGCAGATGTAGTGGTCGGTGTCGGCGGCATTGGACACCGACGAACGACGACGCGAGGTGAACAGCTTGATCGCCATGTCCTGGTCGCTCAAGCCGTCGCCTGCGATGAACACTTGCTCGATCTGCGGCAGGCGCTCGTTGGCCAGGCGGCCGAGCACGCTGGTGTCGATTGGCACTTTGCGCCAGCCGACGAGTTGCAGGCCGGCGGCCAGGATCTCGCGGTTCATGTTCTCGCGAGCGGCTTCGGCTTTGACCGGGTCCTGGTTGAAAAACACCATGCCCACGGCGTACTGCTTGGGCAGGTCGACCGCAAATTGCTCTTTTGCGACAGCGCGCAGGAACTGGTCGGGCTTTTGAATCAGCAAGCCACAACCGTCACCGGTCTTGCCGTCGGCGTTGATCCCACCGCGGTGGGTCATGCAGGTCAGGGCCTCGATGGCCGTTTGCAAAAGGGTATGACTGGGCTCGCCCTGCATATGGGCTATCAGGCCGAAACCGCAGTTATCCTTGAATTCATCGGGTTGGTACAGACCTGCTTTCATAGACACTTTCTCACCAGGCTGCCTCTTATATCGAGGCAAATTTCTTTTCAATTCAACCGGTTACCTTCCACGCCGAACGTACGCCGGCTTAGCGGGGGCAAAAGGGAGGTCATTGTACACACCGACACAGACGCTCACAAATTTAGCGACGAAATGTCGCAAATCTATGTCGCATTTATGAAAGGTTTAAAGCGATATGCTGTGCTAGTCAAAACTTTTTTAATTCTGACCGCTACGACTCAAAAGCTACTGTGACGCAGACACCACAAAGCGCGCGGCCTGTAAGGGCAGCACGCACTTGCGGATTTTTTTGAGGTGCCGGGAGGGCGGCCTGGGTAAGGCCGCCGGATCTTCAGCGAGTTGTTGCGAGTTCTTGTTGAACGCTGGCAACAGTGCGAGGCCAAGGTTTACCAGCCTGGACCTTCGCTGGCAAGGTTTTGATCGCAGAATCGGCGGCTGCACGGCTGGAGAAGTTGCCGTAGGTGATCACGTAGAGAGGCTTGCCGTTGAGCACTTTCTTGAAATAACGGTACTCGCCGCCCTGCTCTTTCACGAACGCCTGGGCGTTGGCTTCGGAGCTGGTGCCGAGAATCTGCACCACGAAGTTGCCGGTTGGCTGGCTGGCGTACCAACTGCTACCAGCAGCGCCGGCCTTGGCAACGGTGGCGGCCGGTTTTTCAGCCGGTTTGGCCGCTGGAGCCGGGGTCGGCTTGGCGACTGGCGCAGGCGCGACCGGCTTGGTCACAGGCGCAGGCTTGGCAGTGGCGACAGTCGGTGCCGGGGTCGGCTTGGCAACTGCAGCCGGCTGACCGGCTGGCACGCCCGCAGGCGGGGCAGTGGTGGTCACGGTTGGTGGAGTGGCGCTGGAGCCTTCCACCGGCACGCCGTCGTCGCCTTCGGAGATGCCACCGGCCTCTTCGGCAAGCGGACCACGCATCACCGGTTGGCCGACCATCGGCAGGTTGGTCGGCTGGCCGGAGTTGGCGAACTCGACGTTTGGCGTGGGTTTGCCCAGTGGCAACTGCGCCTGTTCGGTTGGCGCGCCGGCCGTCGTCGGTGCCTTGCTGCGGCCTGGGATCAACCAGGCGGCGGCGACAGCGACCACGACAACGGCGGAAATAGCCAATACGTGTTTCTTAGGCATAGTGAACCCCATCTTTGGACGCTTGACCGCAGTGCGGCTGGCAATCATGGCTTCGATCATGGCATCGCGGGCAACCTGGTTGATGGTGCCAGGCCAGCCGTCGGAGCTTTCGTGAATATCAGAGATCTGCTGAGCGGAGAAAAGTTCGATACCGGCCCCCGCGCCTTCCAGGCGTTGAGCCAGGTATTCGCGAGTTTCTTCCTCTTCGTACGGCTGCAGCTCGATGACGTGGAACAGCTCCTGGTCACCGCTGATCTGCTCGAGCTCGGCGATCAGCGACGACTCACCAAACAGGAACACGTGCGGGCGACCTTCCGGCGTACCGGCTGCCAGCGCTAGCAGCGCTTCCAGGGCGGACTCGTCGAGCTGCTCGGCGTCATCCACCAGCAGGTAGACTTCCTGGCCGGTCAGGCCCAGTTGCACCACTTGCTTGAGGATCGCATTTGGCTCGGCAGTGGCCACGTCCAGCGCCTGGGCGACCTGGCGCAGCACGCCTGCGGCATCACCGGCACCACGGGCCGACACCACCACGCTCTGTACCGACTGCTTGTTGGTACTGGCCACCAGGGCCTGGCGCAGCAGGGTCTTGCCACTGCCCAGCGGGCCGGTCACGACCAGCAGCAGTTGGCTGTAGCGCGCGAGGTGGTGCAGTTGGCCGAGCACTGGCTTGCGCTGGGCCGGGAAAAATTTGAAGCCAGGCACCCGTGGAGCAAAAGGGTCGTGGCTCAACTGGTAATGGCCGAGGAACGCCTCGTCGGCATGCAAACTAGTCATCGGGATCTTATTAACCTTTAAGCTGGGCCAGGACGCGGTAATCCGCTCCCAGCGTGGCCTGTAAAATCTCTTTCGGATAATCGTCGGTCACCACCGCTTCGCCCATATGGCGCAGCAGCACCAGTCGCAGTCGACCGTCGATCACTTTCTTGTCTATTGCCATATGTTCGAGGAAATCCGCCTCGGTCATCTCCTCCGGCGGAATGACCGGCAAGCCAGCTCGCTGGAACAGGAGGATGCCACGATCACGCTCCTGGGCGCTGATCCAGCCCAGGCGCTGCGACATCTCCAACGCCATCACCGTGCCAGCCGCTACGGCCTCCCCATGCAACCACACACCATAGCCCATGTGGGTTTCGATCGCATGGCCGAAGGTGTGGCCCAGGTTCAAAGTGGCCCGTACGCCGGACTCCCGTTCGTCGGCATTCACCACCAGCGCCTTGGCGGCGCAAGAGCGGGAAATCGCCTCGGTGAGTGCCGCCTGGTCGAGGTTGCGCAGGGCATCCACGTGCTCTTCCAGCCAGGTCAGGAACGGCTCGTCGCAGATCAACCCGTACTTGATGACTTCCGCCAGGCCCGCCGACAGCTCACGCGGCGGCAAGGTGTTGAGGGTCGCGGTGTCGATCAGCACGGCTTGAGGCTGGTAGAACGCGCCCACCATGTTCTTGCCCAGCGGGTGGTTGATGCCGGTCTTGCCGCCCACCGACGAATCGACCTGGGACAGCAAGGTAGTCGGCACTTGGATAAAGTCCACGCCACGCTGGTAGCAGGCCGCTGCAAAGCCGGCCATATCGCCGATCACACCGCCGCCCAGGGCGATCACGGTGGTGCGGCGGTCATGACGTGCGGTGAGCAGGCCATCGAAGATCAGTTGCAGGGTTTCCCAGTTTTTGTGGGCTTCGCCGTCGGGCAGGATCACGGAGATCACCGAATAGGCCGACAGACTGCGGCTCAGACGCTCAAGATACAGCGGCGCGACCGTTTCGTTGGAGATGATCGCCACTTGCCGCCCAGCAATATGCGGTGCGAGCAACTCGGGCTGGTCCAGCAGACCTTCGCCAATATGGATCGGGTAGCTGCGCTCGCCTAGATCGACCTTAAGTGTCTGCATGTGTCCCCGCGTTAGAGATGGTGTGACGACCGATGACGTCACGTTCTGACGTCACCTGATGGCTCTACGCCACACCCCACAGGGTGATAGCGCGCCGCCGAGAATAGCGCATTTCGAGCCGGGCTTTAACGGGGTGGCAGCCGTTGCAGGCGCTCAAGAATGTCGAGGACCACCATCCGAGGTGGCCGCTCATCGGTTTCTACCACCAGATCGGCGATTTCCCGATACAGCGGATCGCGCAGCGTGAGCAGGTCCCGCAGGGTTTTCTCCGGGTTGGCTGTGCGCAGCAACGGACGATTGCGATCGCGGGCGGTGCGGCCCACCTGCTGCTCGACCGAGGCATGCAGATAGACCACCCGACCACCGGCATGCAGCGCGCGGCGGTTTTCTTCGCGCATCACTGCTCCGCCGCCGGTGGCCAATACCACGCCGTCGAGGCCGCACAGCTCGGCGATCATCGCCTGCTCGCGGTCACGAAAGCCCAGTTCGCCTTCCTTATCGAAGATCCATGGGATATTGGCACCCGTGCGCAATTCAATTTCCTTGTCGGAATCTTTGAACGGCAGGCGCAGCTCTTTGGCCAGCAAACGGCCGATGGTGCTTTTTCCAGCGCCCATCGGTCCTACAAGAATCAAATTTCGCACAGAATCAACGACTCACAGCAATCGCCTGGTTATTCATAATACGCGGAGTCAGGAATACCAGCAGCTCGGATTTTTTCTCCGCCAGCACATCGCGCCGGAAAAGGCGGCCAAGATACGGCACATCGCCCAAAAATGGCACTTTATCTACCACTTTGCTTTGGGTATTGGAGAAAACCCCGCCGATAACGATGGTCTCGCCATCCTTGACCAACACCTTGGCGTTGACCTCGTTCTTCTTGATCGGCGGGACGTCGTTGAGTTTGTTCAGGTAGTCGGGTTCATCCTTGGTGACCTTGACCTCCATGATCACGTGGCCGTCGGGGGTGATTTGCGGGGTGACCTCCAGGGACAGCGAGGCCTCCTTGAACGACACCGAGGTGGCACCGCTGGAGCTGGATTCCTGGTAGGGGATCTCGGTGCCCTTGAGGATGCGTGCGGTTTCCTTGTCGGACGTGACCACCTTGGGTTGCGAGACGATTTCGCCGTTGCCGGTTTTCTCCATGGCAGTGAGCTCCAGGTCCAGCAGCAGGTTGTCGGTGATGTAGGCGATGCCCAGGCCCGAGGTGCCGGTGAGTGATCCCAAGTCCACAAAGGGTGAACTGGGTGGGTTTTCCGGCGGTTCCACGCCTTCAGGCTGAGGTTTCGGAATGCCTCCCGCGCCCCAGTTGCCGCGATTGAGCCGCCCACCCCAGCGCGCGCCCAGGCTTTTGTCGTAATCGACATTGGCCTCGACGATCCGCGCCTCGATCATCACCTGACGCACCGGAATATCCAGTTGCGCCACGATCCGCCGCAGTTCCTCCAACCGCTCCCCGGTCTGGTAGGCGATGATGTTGTTGGTGCGATCATCCACCGCCACCGAACCTCGTTCATCCGTCACGCCTTCAAGGCCGGTGACAGACTGAAATAACTTTGCCAGGTCCGCCGCCTTGGCGTAATTGACTTGCAGCAGCTCCCGGCGCAACGGCGCCAACTCGGCCATCTGTTTGCGCGATTCCAGCGTGAGCAGCTCACGCGCGGCCAGTTCCTCGGCCGGCGCTACCAGCAACACGCCGGCCTTTAGCCGCTTATCCAAGGCCTTGGATTGCAGCACCAGGTCCAGGGCCTGATCCCAGGGCACCTCCTTGAGACGCAGAGTGATCGAGCCCTGTACATCGTCACTGGCAACCAGGTTGAGGCCCGCCACATCGGCAATTTGTTGCAATGCCGTGCGCAACTCGATGCTCTGGAAGTTAAGGGTGAGCTTGTCGCCTGTGTAGGCGCTCAGTGTGGCGACGCCGGGAGGCGGCAAGTGGATCAGATCCATACGATTGGGCACAGCAGCAGCCATCGGTGCCGTGAACACTATCCATAGCGCCACACCGAAGGACGAGAAAGTCCTTTTCATTGTTTGATTCCGTTATGAGTTGATGTTTAACAACAGGGTTCGCGGGCGCTCCAGCCATGCCCCCTGACCATCGGGAAACAGTTCGACCAGTTCTATGGCGCGCTCATGGATGACCGTGACCCGCCCATGGTCCGGCCCCAGGTAGTCCCCGACCGCCAGGCGATGCACCTTGGAGGCAGCACGTAGCAGGGCAAAAACCTGCCCACCTCTGGACAGCGTGCCGACCATTTCGAACTGGCCCACCGCGAGGCTCTCCAGAACGCCACGTGGCCGTGCGAGGTCCGGCGCAGGTGCCGGTCGCCCCTTCAGAGGGTCAACCTGTCCCGCGAACAGTTGAAATGGATCACGCACCCCGGACGAGTCGTAGACAAAAGGCTGCCTCTGTACAGCTCGCCCACCGCCCTGCGCATGCCAGTAAGTCTTGGCCAACAGGTCAAGGCGCAACAGCCCGCCATCACGCCGCAGGGCCAAATCGTGCACCGTGGCGATGCGCGACAGGCTGCCCAGTCCCGTCAGGAACATGGCCAGGTCGTGATAAGCGCCCATGACGCCGACCTGCACGGGTTGTTCGCGAAAGAACGGTCGAGACTGCTCATCCAATGGCGTGACACTCTCGACCAGCAAGCCATTGGCCAGCGCCAGAGACGCGATGTCCTCCAGCAAGCCAGGCATTCCGGACTCGCCAGGCAACGACCGCAAAAGCTCATCGACCTTCGCTTGCATCCGCTGGAGCTGCTGTGTACGCGCTTCAAGGCTGGCGGCCAGGCCAGTCTTTTGTGCGACTTGCTGTTGCAGGGCCACTTCCCGCGCCTCGACCTGACGCAACCGCTCCCGCGAAGGGCTCAGGTACACAAGGTCGCCCACCACAAACACCACGCCCGCCAGCGCACAGCCCAACAGGGCCTTGCCAGGTAGGGGCCATTTTGCGGTGTTGTGAGTGAGTACGGAAAGATTGAGCCTTGGCAGGCTCAAGGTTGAGCCTCGGAGGACTCTCCCTGACGCACCATCAACTGGAATTCATTGTTGCCGCGCGCGCCATCCGTTCGCACATGTTGCAACCGCGTGGAATGGGCACCTTCCGCCGCTTCCAGGCGCCGCATCAATTGGGCGATGTCCTGGCTGGACTCAGCGCTGCCGCTGATACTCACCGTATCGCCCTTGGCCACCACTTCATGCAGGTGCACGCCGTCGGGTACCGCCCGTGCCAGTTGGTCCAACAGCTGAGCACCGGACGAGCGGGCATCATGCAGGTCTTGCACGACCTTCATGCGTTGCGCGAGTTGCTGGCTTTGCTCCTGCAGATCATCGATGGTCCTGATGCTTGAATCCAGGCGGGCGACTTCCTTGCCCAAATGGTCATTGCGGGTCACTTGACGATCGATGGCCTGGTCGATGACCTGGTCCGCCAGCCACACGGCCGCGAGCGCCGCACAGGCGAACGCCAGCAAGCACGCCAGCAAGTACTTGCGGCGCCGTTCTGCCAGCGCCTGGCGCCAAGGCAGTAAGTTGATTCGTGTCTTCAAGCGAAACTCCTCAGGGCCAACCCGCAAGCAATTCCCATCCCCTGGGCATCCACGGCCCATTGTGCACCATCGACGCGATGGCTCGGCGTGAAGCTGGCGAAATCCTGACGGCAAGCGCGCGCCAATGCAAACGCTTCGATATCGATCACCTTCGGCACCAGCCCCGCCAAGGACAAAACCGCCTCGCGGGCGTCCACGTGTTCCTTCAAGCATGCGGCCAGCAATACCTCGACCCGATTCGGATCCAGGGCCGTCGGCCCGCGCACTTGAAAGTCGATAGCCACGTCATCCAGCGGATAGGGAATGTACTGGTCCGCCTCCATTTGGATCATCCAGGCCATCTCATCGTCTGTGAGCCCAGCGTCCATCTCGATCATCCGCGTGATCACTGAGGGCCCGGACACAGCGGCGACAGCACCACGAACCGATGTCGACAACCGCGACCACGCGCTGCGCAGAGCGCGCCCTACGCCCTCAAGATCAAGGAGTGTGCCGTCGACTACCGCCTGCGCCGGCAGTGCCTGCGTGACGTAGCCTTGAACGGTGTAGCCTGAAGCTGAACGGCCGAGTTCGATCAAGCGAATGGCCGTGTCATTGATATCGACACCCAGCAAGGTGCCGGCTTTTCCCGTGAAAAATCCCTTTCCCATAAAACTCCCTAAAGCTTTGCCTGTCATACCGCCTGATTGCCGCTGGGCGCCATGCATTCGGTCGACTTGTTGAACAGGTGCGAATGACGTCCCAAGTCGAAAAATGCTTTAATGCCCAGCGTTTTTTTCCGCTTTTTATCTGCCGCTCGGGTCGATCCATCGTTTGCCATGCATGCCCCGACGCCTAACTCATTCTTTTCTCTGGAAATCCAAAAGCCTTGATTCGTCTGCTGAAGTTTTTCGGGTACTCCATTGTCGCCATCGTTTGCGGGCTGCTGCTCGTGCTCAGCGGGGCCTACCTCTACCTTAGTCCGGGTTTGCCCTCGGTAGAGGCCCTCAGAAGTATCCAGTTGCAGATTCCTTTGCGGGTCTACAGCAGCGATGAAAAACTGATCGCGGAGTTCGGCGAAATGCGCCGCACACCGATCCGTTTTGCCGATATTCCACCCAATTTCATCAGCGCCCTGCTGTCGGCCGAAGACGATAATTTTGCCAACCACTATGGCGTCGACCCCAGCAGCCTGGTGCGTGCGGCGACACAACTGGTAAAAAGCGGACACATTCAGTCCGGCGGCAGCACCATCACCATGCAGGTGGCGAAGAACTTCTTCCTGACCAGCGAGCGCAGCTTTTCGCGTAAAGCCACCGAGATCCTCCTGGCGCTGCAGATCGAACGCCAGCTGACCAAGGACGAGATCCTTGAGCTGTACGTCAACAAGATCTACCTGGGCAACCGCGCCTACGGCATCGAGGCGGCTTCGCAGGTCTACTACGGCAAGTCCATCCGTGACGCCAGCCTGGCTCAGATGGCCATGATTGCCGGCCTGCCCAAAGCCCCTTCACGCTTCAACCCACTGGCCAACCCGGCGCGCAGCAAAGAACGTCGCGACTGGATCCTGGGCCGCATGTACAAGCTGGGCAAGATCGACCAGGCCGCTTACGAAAGCGCCATCGCCGAACCGCTGAACGCCAGCTACCACGTGCCGACGCCGGAAGTGAACGCCCCTTATATTGCTGAAATGGCGCGCGCCGAGATGGTTGGCCGCTATGGCAGCGAGGCCTATACCGAAGGTTTCCGGGTGACCACCACGGTGCCGAGCAACCTGCAGGAAATCGCCAATGACTCGGTGCACTCCGGCCTGATCACCTACGACCAGCGCCACGGCTACCGCGGCCCTGAGTCGCGCCTGCCGGGCAAGACCCTGAGCGCGTGGACCACCGAGCTGGGCAAGCAACGCGCAATCAGCGGGCTGGAACCGGCCATCGTCACCCAGGTGAAGAAAGATGGCGTGCAGGTACTGACCCGCACCGGCGAAGCCCATGTGGCGTGGGACAGCATGAAATGGGCACGCCCGTTCCTGAACACCAACAGCATGGGCGCGCTGCCCAAGCAGCCGTCTGACGTGGCCCAGGTGGGTGACTTGATCCGCGTGCAACGCCAGAAGGACGACAGCCTCAAGTTCAGCCAAGTGCCGCTGGCCCAAGGCGCGCTGGTGTCGCTGGACCCGCAGAATGGTGCAATCCGCGCCCTGGTCGGCGGCTTCGCCTTTGAGCAGAGCAATTACAACCGCGCCACCCAGGCCAAGCGCCAGCCGGGTTCGAGCTTCAAGCCGTTCATCTACAGCGCTGCCTTGGATAACGGCTACACCGCCGCCAGCCTGGTCAACGATGCGCCGATCGTGTTTGTCGACGAGTACCTGGACAAGGTGTGGCGCCCGAAGAACGACACCAACACCTTCCTCGGCCCGATCCGCATCCGCGAAGCGCTGTACAAGTCGCGTAACCTGGTATCGATCCGCTTGCTGCAGGCCATGGGCGTCGGCAAGACCATCGACTACATGACGCGCTTTGGCTTCGCCAAGTCGGACCTGCCGCCAAACCTGTCCCTGGCCCTGGGCACCGCGACCCTGACGCCGATGGAAATCGCCACCGGCTGGAGCACCTTTGCCAACGGCGGCTACAAGATCGCGCCGTACCTGATCGACAAGATTGAAAGCCGCAACGGCGACAACCTGTTTACTGCCAACCCGCCACGCGTGCCGGGGGATGTGGTCAACGGCGTGGCGGCGACGGATGGACTGGCGGCACCGAGCAATGGCGGCATCACCATTGAGCCGACTCCAGGTACCACACCTGCCACCAATACGGCTGCAACCGAGCCGCAGGCGCCCGCCGTGGCCGAGCGCATCGTGGATGGCCGTACCACCTACATCCTCAACAGCATCCTGGAAGACGTGATCAAGAAGGGCACCGGCCGCCGCGCCCTGGCCCTGGGCCGTCCGGACATTGCGGGCAAGACCGGTACCACCAACGAATCCAAGGATGCCTGGTTCTCCGGCTACAACGCTGATTACGTGACCACCGTATGGACCGGCTATGACCAGCCGGAAAGCCTGGGTCGCCGCGAGTTTGGTGGCACTGTCGCGCTGCCGATCTGGATGAGCTACATGGGCGCCGCCCTGAAGGACAAGCCGCCGCACACCCAGCCGGAGCCGGAAGGCATTCTCAGCTTGCGCATCGACCCGGTGAGTGGCCGTGCAGCGTCGCCAAGCACGCCGAATGCGTATTTCGAACTGTTCAAGAGCGAAGACACGCCGCCGTCGGTCAACGAGCTGGGCAATGGTGTTGCGCCAGGCAGTCCGCTGCCGGCGGATGAGGCTGCGCCGATTGATCTCTTCTAACGCGATAACGCTGTGAGGGAGGGCCTGTTGTGGCGAGCGGGTCTGTTGTGGCGAGCGGGCTTGCCCCGCGTTGGGGCGCGAAGCGGCCCTAAAACCTTACAATTCGGTATCGCGGTAATCCTGAAAGGGGCCGCTTCGCAGCCCAACGCGGGGCAAGCCCGCTCACCACAAGAGCCTGCCCAGCACAAAATGATTCGCCACAAAAAAGCCCCGACTCGCAAGAGCCGGGGCTTTTTGTTGGTGCGCTACAACGGTTTAGCCGTTGAACACATCATCCACGCTTTGCAGCGGGTAGTGCTTCGGATACGGCAGGGTAGCAACGCCGGTCTCGATAGCGGCTTTGGCCACGGCATCGGAGATCAAGGTAATCAGGCGCTTGTCCATTGGTTTCGGAATGATGTACTCACGACCGAATTCCAGCTTGATACCGCCGTAGGCGTCGCACACTTCCTGAGGCACCGGCAGCTTGGCCAGTTCACGCAGGGCGTTGGCGGCAGCCACTTTCATCTCTTCGTTGATGCGCTTGGCGCGAACGTCCAGGGCACCACGGAAGATGAACGGGAAGCCCAGTACGTTGTTGACCTGGTTCGGGTAGTCCGAACGGCCGGTCGCCATGATCACGTCGCTACGGGTGGCGTGCGCCAGTTCCGGAGAGATTTCTGGATCAGGGTTGGAGCAGGCGAACACGATCGGGTTGGCCGCCATGGACTTGAGGCCTTCAGCGCTCAGCAGGTTCGGGCCGGACAGGCCAACGAACACGTCTGCACCGTCGAGGGCGTCAGCCAGGGTGCGCTTGTCGGTCGCGTGGGCAAACATCGCCTTGTACTGGTTCAGGTCGGTACGCTCGGACTGGACCACGCCCTTGCTGTCGACCATGAAGATGTTTTCCAGCTTGGCGCCCATGCTCACCAGCAACTTCATGCAGGAGATGGCCGCAGCGCCGGCGCCCAGGCAGACGATCTGTGCGTCAGCCAGAGTCTTGCCAGCGATTTCCAGGGCGTTGATCATGCCGGCCGCGGTAACGATCGCGGTGCCGTGCTGGTCATCGTGGAATACCGGAATGTCGCACTGTTCGATCAGGGCCTTTTCGATCTCGAAGCACTCAGGTGCCTTGATGTCTTCCAGGTTGATGCCACCGAAGGTGATGGAAATGCGCTTGACCGTGTCGATGAAAGCCTGCGGGCTTTCGGAGTCGACTTCGATGTCGAAAACGTCGATGCCGGCAAAGCGCTTGAACAGCACGCCTTTACCTTCCATGACTGGCTTGGAAGCCAATGGGCCGAGGTTGCCCAGGCCCAGAATCGCGGTGCCATCGGAAATCACTGCAACCAGGTTGCCTTTGCCGGTGTACTTGTACGCCAGTTCAGGGTCGCGGGCGATTTCACGTACGGGCTCGGCAACACCAGGGCTGTAGGCCAGCGACAGGTCGCGAGCGGTGGCAGTGGCTTTGGTGAGCTCTACACTCAGCTTTCCTGGACGAGGATGGGCATGATATTCGAGAGCGGCAGTTTTCAAATCAGACATATCGGCATTCCGCTTTTACTGTTGGTCGACGGACCGCCGAGGATACGCGTGTCGCAAAGTCCCTACAAGACTGGGCAGTCACAGGTGTCAAGGGCCCTGCGCTACGACTTTCGGCCAAGAGCCACGGGATACAAGGGCTCAACTGTTCACAATCGATCAAAAAAATGTCTACAATTTTTTCTTAATCCATCGATTTGAGCATGCCGGGGTCGGTCACTGGCAGCATCCAACGTGCCTGGCCGTTTTTCAGGCCGCCGCGCTTGGCGCGATCCTGCACCCAGCCACGCGCCTCGATTGTCTTGCCTTGCAGACCACTGAGCATTACAGAGTCGAATTGTTTGACGAGATCGGGCGCAATGCGTAATACCACTGAGCCCTGAACCTCGATCCAGATTCCGCCGCGATTGCGTTCGATCTTGCTCACCTGGCCACTGACCAGAGCAAAGCCAGACTGCTTGAGCTGCGCCACGTTTTGTACCGGCGATTGCCGCCAAAGGCCCAACCGCGCATCACGTGCGCTGTTTTCAGCGGCCTGCTGACAGGCGACAAGATCGGTATTGGGCGCAACTCCAACCTGAAACCCCAGGCCTTCAGCCAGCAATTGCGCCTCAAGATTCTCGCCATCCGCACCGTAGAGGTGGGCCAACGTGCGGCCGTAGCGGTCCTTGCTCTCGCGCCCAGGCACCAAGCCGACGCGGCCTTCGCTCGCGTCGACCAATGCCCGTAAACGCTGGCGGGCGGCGACTGCGTAAGGCTCGTCGGGGCGACCCTTCCTGCCGGTTTCCGGGGCATTGAGGCCGATCATCCGCACACTGCGGCCGTCCTTTAGACGCACGGTGTCGCCATCCACCACGCGCTGCACCTCCACGCGGGCCAACGTGGTCGGCGCGGGGCAGAACCCCTGGGCCTGGGCAACCGAGAGCCAAATTCCAGGCACAAAAAAGGCGCCCACAAGGGACGCCTTTTTCATCAGCATGGAAAAACCGTAACGGCCTCCCAAGTTGATCGGCCTTAGGCCTTTTTGGCACCGAAAGCACCGAAACGGTCAGCGAAGCGCTGTACACGGCCGCCGGTGTCCAGAGTTTTCTGCTTACCGGTGTAGAACGGGTGGCACTCGTTGCATACGTCAGTACCCAGTGGCTTGCACAGGTTCGAACGGGTTTCGAACTTGTTGCCGCAGCTGCAGGTGACTTCGATGGTTTCGTACGCTGGATGGATATCGGCTTTCATGGCACTTCCTCGGGCTAGCGTGCCGCCACTCGACACTATTGTCGAATACCGCACGTAATTAGGCAGCGGATTCTACCAGACCTTTTTAATCGCGCAAGCCGCGTATCCGGCTGAAAACCTCCTTTCATCAGAAAACCGTGGCATACCCAAGCCCTCCCCTGTCTGCTAGGCTCCCGCCCCTGCGCCACCGCCTGCCTTTATATGAGACTCCACGCGTGCCCGACGCCATTTTGCGCCTAGCCCTGCCCTCGCCCCTGCGCCGCCTGTTCGATTACCGGGCCCCGGCCGGTGTGTCGCGCGCGCAGTTGCAACCCGGCATGCGCGTGCGGGTGCCCTTTGGTCGGCGGGAAATGATCGGCATATTGGTAGAGGTCGCCGATCACAGCGAAGTCCCTGCGGAAAAACTCAAGCCCGCGCTGGCCATGCTCGACGCCACCCCGCCACTGCCGCCCGCCCTGTTCAAGCTGTGCCTGTGGACCGCCCAGTACTATCAGCACAGCCTTGGCGATACGTTGAGCTGGGCGCTGCCGGTGCTGTTGCGCCAGGGCGAACTGGCCGAAGCGCGTCAGGAACGTTTCTGGTCGATGACACCCGGCGCGCGTCTCGATGACCCGCGCATCGCCCGCGCCCCGCGCCAGCGTGAAGCCCTGGCGACACTGGCCCAGCATCCCCATGGCGTGGCGCATCAGCTATTAAGCAAGCTGATGCTGAGCAAAGACAGCCTCGACCTGTTGCTCGCCAAGGGCCTGGTGCAGGTGGAAATCCGCAAGCACGCCCCCGATGCCCGCCACGAACACTGGCTGGCCCAACCGGAATTGCCGCTGAACCCCGAGCAACGCGCGGCCTATGAAGCGATTCGCGCAGGTTTCGACAGTTTCCATGCGTTCCTGCTGGCGGGCGTCACTGGCAGCGGCAAAACCGAAGTCTATCTGCAACTGATCCGCGAGACCCTGCAAGCCGGCAAACAGGCGCTGGTGCTGATCCCCGAGATCAACCTGGGCCCACAGACCCTGGCGCGCTTCGAACAGCGCTTCAACGCGCGCATCGCGCTGGTGCACTCGGCAGTCAATGACCGTGAGCGTCTCGAGTCCTGGCTGGCCGCACGGGATGGCGAGGCCGACATTATTATCGGCACCCGCTCGGCGCTGTTCACGCCGATGAAAAACCCTGGGCTGATCATCATCGACGAGGAGCACGACGGCTCCTATAAACAGCAGGAAGGCTTGCGTTACCACGCCCGCGACCTGGCACTGGTGCGTGCGCGCCAGGAAGACATCCCGATTGTGCTGGGTTCGGCCACGCCATCCCTGGAGAGCTTGCACAACGCCTACACCGGGCGTTACGGCCTCCTGCGCCTCAACGAGCGTGCCGGCGGCGCCAAGCAGCCAAAATTCCTGCGCCTGGACGTCAAAAGCCGTCCATTGGACAGCGGGATTTCCGGGCCGATGCAACAAGCCATCGGCCAGACCCTTGCCGCCGGCCAACAGGTCCTGGTGTTTCTCAACCGCCGCGGCTTTGCACCGACACTGCTGTGCCATGACTGCGGCTGGATGTCCGAGTGTGAGCGTTGCGACGCGCGCATGACCGTGCACCAGCGCTACGGCGAACTGCGCTGCCATCACTGCGGCCATGTGGAACGCGTACCGCGGCACTGCCCGCAGTGCGGCAAAGTCGACCTGCGACCGGTGGGCGCCGGCACCGAACGGGCTGAAGAGCGCCTGGGCATTCTGTTCCCGGATTACCCGGTTTTACGGGTCGACCGCGACAGCACCTCGCGCAAGGACGCGATGAACCAGCTGTTCGCCACCATTCAGAAAGGCCACCCGTGCATCCTGATCGGCACGCAGATGCTTGCCAAAGGGCACCACTTTCCACGGGTGACCCTGGTGTCGATCCTGGATGCCGACGGCGGGCTATTTTCCGGGGATTTTCGCGCCAGCGAGCGCATGGCGCAGTTGATCGTGCAGGTCGCTGGCCGCGCAGGGCGTGCCGAAGAGCCCGGCCGGGTGATCATCCAGACTCACCTGGCCGACCATCCGTTGCTGATCCAACTGACCGAACAAGGCTACTTTGCCTTCGCCGAACAGGCGCTGAGTGAACGTCGCGCCGCCGGCCTGCCGCCTTTTTCCCATTTGGCCCTGTTGCGCGCCGAAGCCCACAAACCGGGGCAGGCCGAAGGTTTCCTGGATGAAGCCTGCAGCGCCGCCGAACGTTTACTCGGCGAACTGGGTCTGAGCGGCATCGAGCTGCTCGGCCCGGTACCCGCCCCCATGGAGCGCCGCGCCGGGCGTTATCGTGCTCAGCTACTCTTGCAGGCAACCTCGCGCGCACCGCTGCATCGGCTATTAAGTAGCTGGTTGCTTGCCCTGGAGCAAATGCCCAGCGGCCGGCAAGTGCGATGGTCATTGGATGTAGACCCGGTAGATTTGTATTAAGCCTGGCCATAGGTCCCGCGAAGGTTGGCAAGCCCGCCCTCGCCACGGATAATGCCCAGTTTTTCCACCTGCGCATCGCGCGCCGCCGCTTGCGGTCGAAAGAGAACACCATGAAAGACACCATTCGCCAGCTGATCCAACAAGCCCTCACCCAACTCGTCAACGAAGGTGTGTTGCCTGAAGGCCTGACGCCGGCGATCCAGGTGGAAAACACCCGCGACAAGACCCACGGCGACTTCGCCAGCAACATCGCAATGATGCTGTCCAAGCCTGCGGGCATGAAGCCGCGCGACCTGGCAGAGAAAATCATCGCCGCGCTGCCGGTGGACGAAAGCGTGACCAAGGCTGAAATCGCCGGCCCTGGCTTCATCAACTTCTTCCAGAACACCCAGGCCCTGGCTTCGCGCCTGGACGCTGCCCTGGCCGACGCCAAGATCGGCGTGCGCAAAGCCGGCCCGCTGCAACGCGTGGCGATTGACCTGTCGGCGCCGAACCTGGCCAAAGAGATGCACGTGGGCCACCTGCGCTCCACCATCATCGGCGACGGCGTGGCGCGGGTGCTGGAGTTCCTCGGCGACACCGTGATCCGTCAGAACCACGTGGGCGACTGGGGCACCCAGTTCGGCATGCTGATGGCCTACCTGCAGGAAAACCCGATCACCAGCAACGAGCTGTCGGACCTGGAAAACTTCTACCGCGCCGCCAAGAAGCGCTTCGACGAATCCGAAGAATTCGCCGACCGCGCCCGTGGCCTGGTGGTCAAGTTGCAAGCCGGTGACAAGGAATGCCTGGAACTGTGGAACCGCTTCCGTGAGATTTCCCTGTCCCACTGCCAGGAAATCTACGAGCTGCTCAACGTCAAATTGACCATGGCCGACGTGATGGGCGAAAGCGCCTACAACGATGACCTGATCAACGTGGTCAACGACCTCAAGGCCAAAGGCCTGCTGGTGGAGAGCAACGGCGCGCAGTGCGTGTTCCTCGAAGAATTCAAGACCGCCGAAGGCGAGCCGCTGCCGGTGATCATCGTCAAGGCCGATGGCGGCTATCTCTACGCCACCACCGACCTGGCGGCCGTGCGCTACCGCAGCGGCGTGCTCAAGGCTGATCGTGCGTTGTATTTCGTCGACCAGCGCCAGGCCCTGCACTTCCAGCAGGTGTTCGAGGTGGCGCGTCGCGCGGGTTTCGTTACCCACCCGATGCACATGGAACACATGGGCTTCGGCACCATGAACGGCGCCGATGGCCGCCCGTTCAAGACCCGCGACGGCGGCACCGTGAAGCTGATCGACCTGCTGACCGAGGCCCAGGAACGCGCCTACAACCTGGTGAAGGAAAAGAACCCGGAGCTGGCCGAGGCCGACCTGCGCAACATCGCCCGCGTGGTGGGGATTGGCGCGGTGAAATACGCCGACCTGTCCAAGCACCGCACCAGCGATTACAGCTTCAACTTCGAGCTGATGCTCAACTTTGAAGGCAACACCGCGCCGTACCTGTTGTACGCCTACACCCGTGTGGCCGGCGTGTTCCGCAAGCTGGGCAAGGATTTCAGCGAAGTTGAAGGCCAGATCGTGCTGGACGCCCCGCACGAACAGGAATTGGCGGCCAAACTGGCGCAATTCGGCGAAGTGCTGAACAGCGTCGGCGAGAAAGGCACGCCGCACATCCTGTGCACTTACCTGTACGAAGTCGCCGGCCTGTTCTCCAGTTTCTACGAGAACTGCCCGATCCTCACCGCCGACGACGAAGCCCAGAAGCAAAGCCGTCTGCGCCTCGCCGCCCTGGCTGGACGGACCCTCAAGCAAGGCCTGGAACTGTTGGGCCTGGAAACTCTGGAGCGTATGTAAGTTGGCTGCCAAGAAAAAACCTGCACCCAAGCGCGGCGCCAGCCGCTACCAGGCCCCGGCGAAGAAGCCGATCCCGGGCTGGTTGTGGATGGCGATCGGCCTCACCGTCGGCGCGTTTATCGTGTTCCTGATGAAGCTCGATCCGGGCAAGGGCGATGACGTCAAACGGGTCAAGCAGGAGCAGCAGAAGGCCACGAAAATGGCCGAAGCCAACAAGACGGCGCCAAGCCCGACGGCACCGGTGAAGCCGAAGTACGACTTCTACACGCTGCTGCCGGAATCGGAAGTGATCGTGCCGCCTGACGCCGTGCCGGAGAAAACCCTGCCGACGCCGCAGGTGCCGACCACGCCAGTCACTCCGGCGGAAGCGGCGAAAATCGACACGGCGCGCGCCCAAGCCGCGCTGGCCGGGATCACGCCACCACCCGCACCACCGGTTGCCGCGACCAAAGCCGCGCCGGTGACCAAGTTCTTCCTGCAAGCGGGCTCGTTCCCGAAACAGGCGGATGCGGACCGCGTGCGAGCGCAGATCATTCTGCTGGGCCAGTCGGTGACGGTGGAGTCCGGCACAGTGAAGGATGCGACCTGGTATCGCGTGCTGGTGGGGCCGTTCAGCAACCGTGAACAGCTGACCGTGGCGCAGAAGCAACTGGCTGGCGCGGGCTTTAGCAACCTGTTGTTACAACAACGCCAGAGCCGCTGAATACGCAGCCCTGTAGGAGCGAGCTTGCTCGCGAAGCACTCAAAATCACCGCGGGGCACCAGGTTCCCCGCGTCATCGTTGACGACCTTCGCGAGTGAGCTCGCTCCTACAGTGACCTTCTGCCACTCGTCTGCACACCCTTCCTACGGTTGAAATCCCCCCCGCCACCCCCATATGAGTTTTCATCAGGGCATTTTCGCCCCGCTGCGTGGAGACTCTCCCCTTGACCACCATCGTTTCAGTACGTCGCCACGGCAAAGTCGTCATGGGCGGCGACGGCCAGGTTTCCCTGGGTAATACCGTGATGAAAGGCAACGCCAAGAAAGTGCGTCGCCTGTACCACGGCCAGGTTCTCGCAGGCTTTGCCGGCGCCACCGCCGACGCCTTCACCCTCTTCGAACGCTTCGAAGGCCAACTTGAGAAACATCAGGGCCACCTGGTGCGCGCTGCGGTTGAACTCGCCAAAGAATGGCGCACCGACCGCTCCCTCAGCCGCCTGGAAGCCATGCTGGCCGTCGCCAACAAAGACGCTTCCCTGATCATCACCGGCAACGGCGATGTGGTTGAGCCTGAACATGGCCTGATCGCCATGGGTTCCGGTGGTGGTTATGCCCAAGCGGCCGCCAGCGCACTGTTGAAGAAAACCGACCTGTCGGCTCGCGAAATCGTCGAGACCGCGCTGGGTATCGCCGGTGATATCTGCGTGTTCACCAACCACAACCAGACCATTGAGGAGCAGGACCTCGCCGAGTAAGCCGTAGGCTTATTCCGCTTGAGGCCGCCAAACACTATGTCCATGACTCCCCGCGAAATCGTCCATGAACTCAACCGCCATATCATCGGCCAGGACGATGCCAAGCGCGCCGTAGCCATTGCGCTGCGTAACCGCTGGCGCCGGATGCAACTGCCCGAAGAACTGCGCGTTGAAGTAACACCCAAGAACATCCTGATGATCGGTCCTACAGGCGTCGGTAAAACCGAAATCGCCCGTCGCCTGGCCAAGCTGGCCAATGCGCCGTTCATCAAGGTCGAAGCTACCAAGTTCACCGAAGTGGGCTATGTGGGCCGCGACGTCGAGTCGATCATCCGCGACCTGGCCGATGCCGCCCTGAAGATGCTGCGCGAACAGGAAGTGACCAAGGTCAGCCACCGCGCCGAAGACGCCGCCGAAGAACGCATCCTCGACGCCCTGCTGCCACCGGCACGCATGGGTTTCAACGAAGACGCCGCGCCGGCCTCGGATTCCAACACTCGCCAGCTATTCCGTAAGCGCCTGCGTGAAGGTCAGTTGGACGACAAGGAAATCGAGATCGAAGTCGCTGAAGTCTCCGGCGTCGACATCTCCGCCCCGCCTGGCATGGAAGAAATGACCAGCCAGTTGCAGAACCTGTTCGCCAACATGGGCAAGGGCAAGAAGAAAAGCCGCAAGCTCAAGGTGAAGGAAGCCTTGAAACTGGTGCGCGACGAAGAAGCCGGGCGCCTGGTGAATGAGGAAGAACTCAAGGCCAAGGCACTGGAAGCGGTCGAGCAGCACGGTATCGTGTTTATCGACGAGATCGACAAGGTGGCCAAGCGCGGCAACTCCGGCGGTGTCGATGTGTCCCGCGAGGGCGTACAGCGCGACCTGCTGCCGCTGATCGAAGGCTGCACGGTGAACACCAAGCTGGGCATGGTCAAGACCGACCACATCCTGTTTATCGCCTCCGGCGCGTTCCACTTGAGCAAGCCAAGCGACCTGGTCCCAGAGCTGCAAGGTCGCCTGCCGATCCGCGTGGAGCTCAAGGCGCTGACCCCAGGCGACTTCGAGCGCATCCTCAGCGAGCCGCATGCGTCGCTCACCGAGCAATACCGTGAGCTGCTGAAAACCGAAGGCTTGGGCATCGAGTTCCAAGCGGACGGCATCAAGCGCCTGGCGGAGATCGCCTGGCAGGTCAACGAGAAGACCGAGAACATCGGTGCCCGTCGTTTGCACACCTTGCTGGAGCGGCTGCTGGAGGAAGTGTCCTTCAGTGCTGGCGACCTGGCTGGCGCGCAGAATGGCGAGGTGATCAAGATCGACGCTGACTACGTCAACAGCCACTTGGGCGAATTGGCACAGAACGAAGACTTGTCTCGTTATATCCTGTAAGTCATGTGAACCCCTTGTAGGAGCCCGGCTTGCCGGCGATGCGTTCTTGAGATCGCCATCGCCGGCAAGCCGGGCTCCTACATGATCTGCACGGATCCCTGCCATGACTAAATTTCCCACCGCTGTAAATCTGCACAAAACCTCCAACACCCTCGGCCTCACCTACGGGCCCGACGAGGTGTACCAACTACCCGCCGAACTGCTGCGCACCCACTCGCCTTCCGCCGAGGTCCAGGGTCACGGCAAACCCATCCTGCAATTCGGCAAGCTCAACGTGAAGTTGATCAAGGTAGAACCGGCCGGCCAGTACGCACTGAAATTGACCTTCGACGACGGCCATGACAGCGGATTGTTCACCTGGGACTACCTCTACCAACTGGCCGTGCGTCAGGACGCGTTGTGGGCCGATTATCTGGCCGAACTCAAAGCCGCCGGCAAAACCCGCGATCCGGATCAATCGGTCGTGCGGCTGATGCTCTAACCCAGGCCTCTTGCTCTTTAGAGGGCATTTTCTAATTTCATCTGCTTGAATGCCCTGTCGCGTGACCAACGATTGGTCCGCTTGCGAAAAAAATTAAACTCGGGTAACCAATGGAACTGGCAAGTTCCCTGCATTTGACGATGCGGTATCAACGGTCACCCGAGTCGCAGTACCAGGCTTGTGTTGTGTATCGAAACTGGGTGCGCAGCGGTCCCCGGTACTCGTCTTTCGGACAATGGAGCGTCGTAGATGAGTAACAAGAACAACGATGACTTGAAACGCCAGGCCTCGGAAAACACCCTGGGGCTCAACCCGATCATCGCGTTACGTAAAAAGGATTTACTCGCCTCGGCGAAGATGGTGCTGACCCAAGCCATCAAACAACCGTTGCACAGCGTCAAGCACGTCGCGCATTTTGGCGTCGAGTTGAAGAACGTGATGTTCGGCAAATCCGCGTTGGTGCCCGAGAGCGACGACCGTCGTTTCCAGGACCCGGCCTGGAGCCAGAACCCGCTCTACAAACGCTATCTGCAAACCTACCTGGCGTGGCGCAAGGAACTGCACGACTGGATCGGCGACAGCAACCTGTCGGAACAGGACATCAGCCGCGGCCACTTCGTGATCAACCTGATGACCGAAGCCATGGCCCCCACCAACAGCGCGGCCAACCCGGCAGCGGTCAAACGTTTCTTTGAAACCGGCGGCAAGAGCCTGCTTGATGGTCTGTCCCACCTGGCCAAGGACATGGTGCACAACGGCGGCATGCCGAGCCAGGTCAACATGGGCGCCTTTGAAGTGGGCAAGACCCTGGGCACGACCGAAGGCGCGGTGGTGTTTCGCAACGACGTGCTGGAGCTGATCCAGTACAAGCCGATCACCGAACAGGTGCACGAACGCCCGCTGTTGGTGGTGCCGCCGCAGATCAACAAATTCTATGTATTCGACTTGAGCCCGGAGAAGAGCCTGGCGCGCTTCTGCCTGCGCAATAACCAGCAGACTTTTATCGTCAGTTGGCGCAACCCGACCAAGGCCCAGCGCGAGTGGGGCCTGTCGACCTATATCGAGGCGCTCAAGGAAGCGGTGGATGTGGTCACGGCGATTACCGGCAGCAAAGATGTGAACATGCTCGGCGCCTGTTCCGGCGGCATCACCTGCACCGCCCTGCTCGGCCACTACGCGGCGCTGGGGGAGAAGAAGGTCAACGCCCTGACCCTGCTGGTGAGCGTGCTCGACACCACGCTGGATACCCAAGTGGCGCTGTTCGTCGACGAACAGACCCTGGAAGCGGCCAAGCGCCATTCCTACCAGGCCGGCGTGCTGGAAGGCCGCGACATGGCCAAGGTGTTCGCCTGGATGCGCCCCAATGACCTGATCTGGAACTACTGGGTCAACAACTACCTGCTGGGCAACGAGCCGCCGGTGTTCGACATCCTGTTCTGGAACAACGACACCACGCGGTTGCCGGCGGCCTTCCACGGCGACCTGATCGAGCTGTTCAAGAACAACCCACTGGTGCGGGCGGATGCCTTGGAAGTGTGCGGCACGCCCATCGACCTCAAGCAGGTCACCGCCGATATCTATTCGTTGGCCGGCACTAATGACCACATCACACCGTGGCAGTCGTGCTACAAATCGGCGCAGTTGTTTGGCGGCAAGGTGGAGTTCGTGCTGTCCAGCAGCGGGCATATCCAAAGCATCCTCAACCCGCCGGGCAACCCCAAGGCGCGTTACCAGACCAGCGACAGCCTGACGGAGAAACCGCTGGAATGGCAGGAGAATGCCACCAAGCACACTGATTCGTGGTGGCTGCATTGGCAGGCGTGGCAGGCGGAGCGGGCGGGTAAGTTGAAGAAAGCGCCGACGAGTTTGGGGAATAAAACCTACGCCGCAGCAGAAGCGGCGCCAGGGACA
The DNA here is from genome assembly GCF_002269425.1 of Pseudomonas sp. NS1(2017). NCBI lineage: Bacteria > Pseudomonadati > Pseudomonadota > Gammaproteobacteria > Pseudomonadales > Pseudomonadaceae > Pseudomonas > Pseudomonas sp. NS1(2017). The sequence continues at coordinate 1,808,569 of NZ_CP022960.1, read as the reverse complement.
TACGTGCACGAACGCTGATCCTGTAGGAGCGAGCTTGCTCGCGAAGGGGCCAAGACCGCCTCGGGGTACCAGATGCCCCGCGTTATCGTTGACGACCTTCGCGAGCAAGCTCGCTCCTACAGGGATTGAAACCTCACCCGCAGGGTAAGCCCATGCCGCAACCGTTCATCTTCCGCACCATCGACCTGGATGGCCAGGCCATCCGCACGGCGGTGCGCCCGGGCAAGCCTCACTTGACGCCGTTGCTGATCTTCAATGGCATCGGCGCCAACCTTGAGTTGGTGTTTCCGTTCGTCCAGGCGCTGGACCCGGACCTGGAAGTGATCGCGTTCGATGTGCCCGGAGTGGGCGGTTCATCCACGCCCAATCGGCCATACCGCTTTCCCGCTCTGGCCAAGCTCACTGCACGCATGCTCGATTACCTGGACTATGGCCAGGTGAACGCAGTGGGCGTGTCCTGGGGCGGCGCGTTGGCGCAGCAGTTTGCCTACGACTACCCGGAACGCTGCAAGAAGCTGATCCTGGCGGCCACGGCGGCAGGTGCGGTGATGGTGCCGGGCAAGCCAAAGGTGTTGTGGTTGATGGCCAGCCCGCGCCGTTACATCCAACCGTCCCATGTGGTGCGCATCGCGCCGATGATCTACGGCGGTTCGTTCCGCCGCGACTCGAAACTGGCCGCCGAACACGCGAGCAAAGTGCGCTCGGCCGGCAAGCTGGGTTACTACTGGCAGTTGTTTGCCGGGTTGGGCTGGACCAGCATCCACTGGCTGCACAAGATCCGCCAACCCACCCTGGTGCTGGCGGGGGACGACGACCCGCTGATCCCGCTGATCAACATGCGCATGCTGGCCTGGCGCATTCCCAATGCACAGTTGCACATCATCGATGACGGCCACCTGTTCCTGATCACCCGGGCGGAAGCCGTGGCGCCGATCATCATGAAATTTCTCGAAGAGGAGCGCATGCGCGCGGTGATCCATCCGCGACCGGCCGTGTAAGGACCACACCGCCGCGCAACTTGCCAGGAACCGGCTATGGTTCTGAATTGGCGTGCCTGTTTGATGGCTTGACGAAGGAGTGTTGGCTCATGCGAGAAAGACCCGTGACGAACCCGGCGCCCACCCCTGCTGCGTTCATCAATGCGCAAAATGCGATCACCGGCCTGCGCGGTCGGGACCTGCTGTCGACCCTGCGCAGCGTGGCCGCCCACGGTTTGCGCAACCCGGTGCATACCGTTCGGCACGCCTGGGCGTTGAGCGGCCAACTGGGGCGCGTACTGCTCGGTGAAACCGTGCACGAACCCAATCCCAACGACGGCCGCTTCACCGACCCCACCTGGAAACTCAACCCACTGTACCGGCGCAGTCTGCAAGCCTATCTGAGCTGGCAGAAGCAGACCCGTCACTGGATCGATGACAGCACCCTGAGCGCCGATGACCGCGCCCGTGCGCATTTTGCTTTCTCGTTGATCAACGATGCGGTCTCCCCTTCCAACACCCTGCTCAACCCGCTGGCGATCAAGGAGCTGCTCAACTCCGGCGGCAACAGCGTGGTGCGCGGCGTGACCAACCTGTTCGAAGACCTGCTGCACAACAACGGCCTGCCGCGCCAGGTGAGCAAGCACGCCTTCGAAGTCGGCAAGACGGTCGCCACCACCCCCGGCTCGGTGGTGTTTCGCAATGAGCTGCTGGAGCTGATCCAGTACAAACCGATGAGCGAAAAGCAGTACGCCAAGCCGCTGCTGATCGTGCCGCCACAAATCAACAAGTACTACATTTTCGACTTGAGCCCCGCCAATAGCTTTGTGCAGTACGCCCTGAAAAACGGCCTGCAGACCTTCATGGTCAGTTGGCGCAACCCGGATGTGCGCCATCGCGAATGGGGCTTGTCCACCTACGTCGCTGCGCTGGAGGAAGCACTCAACGTCTGCCGCGCGATCACCGGCGCCCGTGAGGTCAACCTGATGGGCGCCTGCGCCGGTGGCCTGACCATCGCCGCGCTGCAAGGCCACCTGCAGGCCAAGCGCCAGCTGCGCCGCATCTCCAGCGCCAGTTACCTGGTGAGCCTGCTGGACAGCCAGATCGACAGCCCCGCCACCCTGTTCGCCGACGAGCAGACCCTGGAAGCCGCCAAGCGCCGCTCCTATCAGCAAGGCGTGCTGGACGGCCGCGACATGGCCAAGGTGTTCGCCTGGATGCGCCCCAATGACCTGATCTGGAACTACTGGATCAACAACTACCTGCTGGGCAAGGAACCGCCGGCCTTCGACATCCTGTACTGGAACAACGACAACACGCGTCTGCCTGCCGCGCTGCACGGCGACCTGCTGGACTTCTTCAAGCACAACCCGCTCAGCCATCCCGGTGGCCTGGAAGTGTGTGGCACGCCGATCGATTTGCAGAAGGTCACGGTAGACAGCTTCAGCGTGGCGGGCATCAACGACCACATCACGCCGTGGGACGCGGTGTATCGCTCCACCCAGTTGCTGGGCGGCGAGCGGCGCTTCGTGCTGTCCAACAGCGGGCATATCCAGAGCATCCTCAACCCGCCGGGCAACCCCAAGGCCAACTACGTCGAAAACCCCAAGCTGAGCAGCGACCCGCGTGCCTGGTACTACGACGCCAACCACGTCGAAGGCAGTTGGTGGCCGCAGTGGCTGGCGTGGATCCAGCAGCGCTCCGGCGTGCAACGGGAAACCCTCACCGCCCTGGGCAACCAGAATTACCCACCGATGGAAGCGGCACCCGGCACCTACGTGCGCGTGCGCTGAGCTCAACGATCACATTAAGAAGACTGGATGAAGACCCGCGACCGTATCCTTGAATGTGCCCTGCAGTTGTTCAACCAGAAGGGCGAACCGAACGTGTCGACCATGGAGGTGGCCAACGAAATGGGGATCAGCCCCGGCAACCTCTACTACCACTTTCATGGCAAGGAGCCGCTGGTACTCGGGTTGTTCGAGCGCTTTCAGAATGAGCTGGCGCCCCTGCTCGACCCACCGGCGGACGCGCAACTGGAAGCCGAGGATTACTGGCTGTTCCTGCACCTGATCGTCGAGCGCATGGCGCATTACCGGTTCTTGTTCCAGGACTTGTCAAACCTGGCGGGGCGTTTGCCGAAGCTGGCCAAGGGGATTCGCAACCTCCTGACAGCACTCAAGCGGACCCTGGCGTCTTTGCTGGCGCGACTGAAGGCGGCGGGGCAGTTGGTCAGTAGCACCCAGGCCCTGGGGCAACTGGTGGAGCAGATCACCATGACTCTGCTGTTTTCGTTGGATTACCAGCGGATTCTTGATCGCGAAGGTGAAGTGCAGGTGGTGGTCTACCAGATCATGATGCTGGTGGCACCGCATTTGCTGCCGCCGGCGCGGCAGGCGACTGAGCGCTTTGCCCTCAAGTATGTAGATCACACCCCATAAAAAATGCCCGACCTTTGCAGGCCGGGCATTTTTTGTATCCTGAGAAAAATCAGGACTGACTGGATGGCGTCGGGGTTGCCGGCGTTGCAGTCGGGGTCACAGCAGCAGGAGTCGGTGCGGACACCGAGTTGGCTGTGGAAGCGGTTGGCGCAGTAGCAGGCTTGGCCGCAACAGCAGGCTTGGGCGCTGCTGGTTTTTTCGCTACCGCTGGCTTCTTCGCGGCGGCGGGTTTTGCCGCTGGCTTGGCTGCAGCAGGTTTGGCAGCCGGTTTCGCGGCGGCCGGCTTGGCTGCAGGTTTCGCAACGGCTGGCTTGGCAGCGGGTTTTGCAGCGGCGGTTTTGGCCGCTGGCTTGGCGGCTGGTTTGGTAGCGGCCTTGGCTGCAGGTTTTGCGGCTGGCTTAGCGGCAGGCTTGGCAGCAGCTTTAGCGGCCACTGGTTTAGCAGCCGGTTTGGCGGCCGGTTTGGCTGCAGCGGTTTTGGCCGCTGGCTTGGCGGCTGGTTTAGCAGCAGCCTTGGCAGCGGGTTTTGCAGCCGGCTTGGCGGCAGCTTTTACCAGAGGCTTGGCCGCAGGTTTCGCAGCCGGTTTGGCCGCTGCGGTTTTAGCCGCTGGCTTGGCCGCCGGTTTTGCAGCAGCCGTTTTCGCGGGTGCCACTTTAGCGCCGGTGAGTTTTTCGATTTGCTTGGTCAAGGTATCGACCTTGCTGTGCAGCGTCTTCAGCTCTGCCTTACTTGGTACGCCCAGTCGCGAAATGGCACTGTTGAGGCGTTTGTCGAAAGTTTCTTCCAACTTGCCCCACGTGTCAGAAATGCTCGACTTGGCTGAACCGGCAGTTGCCTTGGCCGCTTCAACTTTTTTACCCACTGTGGTTTTGGTCAACTTCTCGGCCTTTTCGCCGTCCTTGACCAAAGTCTCGAAGTATTTGCCGCCGTCACTGCTAACCTTCGAGTACACGCCTAAACCAGCAAGCCAGATCTTACGGGAATATTTTTCAACTTCCCCGACCCACGAGCTGCCTTCTTTCTGAGTAGTCTTTTTAACAGCCATCCCGATGTCTCCTTAGTGTTTACGCGCGACACGTTCTAGCAATGTCGTCAGCTCTTCGAGCTTAGCAGAGAGTGTCTCAACGTCATGTTTAGACGCAATGCCGATTCGATTCAAGGCACTGGCAACACGAGTGTCAAAAGCTTTTTCAACTTTATCAAGCTGAACTTCTACCAGACCTTTGACGGCGGAGACATTACTCTTTACTTGGTCAATCTGACTGTTGGCGGCTTCAAGTTGTTCAACTGCAACTTTTTTACCTTTACTTTCAACATGTTGACCGGTCTTAACCAGCTCTTTGAAGTACTCGCTGCCCTCGCTTCCGACCTTGGCATAAGCGCCAAGTCCTGCCAGCCAGATCTTGCGGGCGTAGGATTTAACCTCGCTAAGGGTAGTGATCTGGGCGTCGATTTTTTTCTTCAGGATAACTTTGGCCATGGTGCACCTCACGCAGAATAGGGTGGAGGAACGGCCCACAGGAGTTGAGGGCTTGGGCACAAAGTAGGCTGGAAAATTAGAATCGGCACCCTAAGAACAGGCGGATCACGCCAACGCCTTATCCAAGGCTTTTTCGATTTCGGACTTGATGGTGCCACTCATGGCCGACATCAACAGGCCCAGTTCCACATCGATGCGCAACGAATCATCGGCGACGACTACTGTGCCCTTAACCCCCGAACGCTTGAGGTTCAAGGTGTCGCCGGACCACGACGGCTCCAGGCCATATTGTTCTTTGAGTTTGTGCGCCAACTTGTCGGCCTTTGCCCGCGCGCCTTCTTTACCCAGGGAATGTGCGCGCTCAACGGTTATACGGGCCATTGCAATGACTCCTCTTTATAGGGACGTGAATACCTTCGATGCGGCAAAAGGTCTCGGTGACCACCCATCTTACCTGCAGCCTTGCCAAGACAAAGCAGGCCTTGGGGATTATCATGTCCCGCATTCTCTTTTGGTGACAGCGATATGACTGATCAGCGCAAAGGCAGCGATGCCGAACCCACCACTCACTTCGGCTTCAAGAACGTCCCGGAAAGCCAGAAAGCGGAAAAAGTCGCTGAGGTGTTCCACTCCGTCGCGGCCAAGTACGACCTGATGAACGACGTACTGTCGGGCGGCATGCACCGCCTGTGGAAGCGTTTCACCATCGAGTTGTCGGGTGTTCGCCCTGGCAACCGTGTGCTGGACATCGCCGGCGGCACGGGTGACCTGGCGGCCAAGTTCTCCAAGCTGGTTGGCCCGACTGGCCAAGTAGTACTGGCCGACATCAACAGCTCGATGCTCAAGGTCGGTCGCGATCGCCTGCTGGATAAAGGCGTGGCCGGCAATATCGAGTTCGTCCAGGCCGACGCCGAAAAGCTGCCGTTCCCGGACAACCATTTCGACTGCGTGACCATCGCCTTCGGCTTGCGCAACGTCACCCACAAGGAAGACGCGATCCGCTCGATGCTGCGCGTGCTCAAGCCGGGTGGCCGTTTGCTGGTGCTGGAGTTCTCCAAGCCGACCAACGCGGTGATGTCCAAGGTCTACGACACTTACTCCTTCGCCTTCATGCCGCTGGTGGGCAAGCTGGTGCTCAACGACCCGGACAGCTATCGCTACCTGGCCGAATCGATCCGCATGCACCCCGACCAGGAAACCCTGAAGTCGATGATGGTAGAGGCCGGTTTCGACCGCGTGACCTACCACAACATGACCTCGGGTATCGTTGCCCTGCACCGCGGCATCAAGCCCTGATGCTGCTCAACGGCCTTCTCGCCAGCGTTGAACACGGTCTCAACCGTGTGCTGCGCCTGGACAGCACCGCCCTGGCGCGGCTTGCGCACCTCAATGGCAAAGTCATTGCCGTCGACTGCCGCAGCCCCGCCTTGCAGCTGTTTATCCTGCCCAGCGATGAAGGCCTGATGCTCGCGGCCCAATGGGCCGCCGACGCCGACTGTACCCTGCGTGCGCCGGCGTCGAGCCTGTTGCACCTGGCCCTGAGCCGCAACAAGACCGCCATCCTGCACAGCGCCGAAGTGGAGCTGGAAGGCGACAGCTCGGTGCTGATGGACCTGGCTGCCGTGCTGCAGGACCTGGAGCTGGACTGGGAATACGAGCTGTCACGCTGGATCGGCCCGGTGGCCACCCAGTTGATCAGCGGGCACCTGCGCAGCCGTTCGCGCTGGTACCAGCAGGGGTTCGCCAGCCTCAACCAGAACCTCGCCGAATACCTGAGCGAAGAATCGCGCACCCTGGTCGGAGAACGTGAGGCGCAAGCGCGCTTTCGTGAGCTCGACAAGGCCAAAATCGACCTGGAACGCCTTGAGGCCCGCTTCGAGCGCCTGAGCCGTTCCCTTGATCCAAGCGATAACGCATGAAGCTGCTCGCCGTCCGCCGTTTGTTTCGTATCCAGCGCGTCGTAATCCGCTACCAACTCGATGACCTGCTGTTCTCCCTGCCCCTGCCGTGGTTCCTGCTGGCAGTACGCTATGTGCTGCCGTGGCGCTGGTTCCCGCGCAAGAAGCTGGAGCTCAGCCGTGGCGCGCGCCTGCGCCTGGCGTTGCAGGACCTGGGGCCGATCTTCATCAAGTTCGGGCAGATCCTCTCGACCCGCCGCGACTTGCTGCCTGAAGACATCGCCGACGAACTGATGCTGCTGCAGGACCGCGTGCCGCCGTTCGACTCCCAACAGTCGATGGCGCTGATCGAAGAACAACTGGGCAAGAAGATCAGCGAAGTCTTCAGCCGCTTCGATGTCGAGCCCCTGGCGTCGGCCTCCGTGGCGCAGGTCCACGCAGCTCAGCTAAAGACCGGCGAAGAAGTGGTGGTGAAGGTGATCCGCCCGGGTCTCAAGCCGATCATCGGCCAGGACCTGGCGTGGCTGTTCATCCTCGCCCGCGCCGCCGAGCGCTTCAGCGCCGATGCGCGCCTGCTGCACCCGGTGGACGTGGTCGCCGACTACGAGAAAACCATCTACGACGAACTCGACCTGCTGCGCGAAGCCGCCAATGCCAGCCAGCTCAAGCGCAACTTCGAAGGCTCGCCCCTGCTGTACGTGCCCCAAGTGTATTGGGACTGGTGCCGCCCGAAAGTGCTGGTGATGGAGCGCATCTACGGCGTGCAGGTCACCGACCTCGCGACCCTGGCCGACCAGCGCACCGACATGAAGATGCTCGCCGAGCGCGGCGTGGAGATATTCTTCACCCAGGTGTTCCGCGACAGTTTCTTCCACGCCGACATGCACCCCGGCAACATCTTCGTCAGCACCGTGAACCCGTGGAGCCCGCAGTACATTGCGATCGACTGCGGCATCGTCGGCAGCCTGACCCCGGAAGACCAGGACTACCTGGCGCGCAACCTGTTCGCCTTCTTCAAGCGCGACTATCGCCGTGTGGCGCAGTTGCACATCGATTCGGGCTGGGTGCCAGCGGAAACCAAGCTCAACGAATTCGAAGCGGCGATCCGTACCGTGTGCGAGCCGATCTTTGAAAAACCGTTAAAAGATATTTCCTTCGGCCAGGTGCTGATGCGCCTGTTCCAGACCGCGCGACGCTTCAATATGGAAGTGCAGCCACAGCTGGTCTTGCTGCAAAAGACCCTGCTGAACATCGAAGGCCTGGGCCGCCAGCTGTACCCGGACCTGGACCTGTGGAACACCGCCCAGCCGTTCCTCGAGCGCTGGATGCGCGAGCGCATGAGCCCGAAAACCGTGCTGGGCAACCTGCATAGCCAGATGGAACAACTGCCGCACCTGGCCAACATGACCCGCGACCTGCTGGAGCGTATGTCCCAGCCCCACGCCAAGGACCCGGCGCCGCCCTGGAAGCAGCGCAAGGACGACTGGTTCCTGCGCCTGCTGGGCGCTGCGCACCTGGTCGGCGGGGTGATGCTGGCCATCGGTGGCCCGCTGAACCAACTGGGCCACTGGCCGGCTGGCATCATGGTCGCCGTGGGTGTTTATCTGATCGTGCGTCGATAGCCAATCCGGTTATACACTGTCGCAAATTGCCGGAGCCGAACATGAAAGACTGGCTGGACGAGATCAAATGGGACAGTGACGGCCTGGTGCCGGCCATTGCCCAGGACTACAAGACCGGGCGCGTGCTGATGATGGCCTGGATGAACCGCGAGGCCCTGAGCCTCACCGCCACTGAGCAGCGCGCCATCTATTGGTCACGCTCGCGTGGCAAACTGTGGCGCAAGGGCGAAGAGTCCGGGCACGTGCAGACCCTGCACGAGATGCGCATCGACTGCGACGCCGACGTGGTGATCCTCAAGGTCGAGCAGATCGGCGACATCGCCTGCCACACCGGCCGTCACAGCTGCTTCTATCGCGTGTTCGAGAACGGCGAATGGAAAGTGGTGGAGCCGGTGCTCAAAGACCCGCACGCCATCTACTCGGCAGGACACTAGACATGAGCGATACCCTGAACCGCGTGGCCCAGGTGCTGGAAGACCGCAAAGGCGCGGATGCCGACAGTTCCTACGTCGCCAGCCTGTACCACAAGGGTTTGAACAAGATCCTGGAAAAGCTCGGCGAAGAATCCGTCGAGACCATCATTGCAGCCAAGGACGCGCAAATCAGCGGTGATTACAGCGATGTAATCTACGAGACCGCTGACTTGTGGTTCCATAGCCTGGTCATGCTCGCCCAACTGGGGCAGCATCCGCAGGCTGTGCTGGATGAACTGGACCGACGCTTCGGCTTGTCCGGGCATGCCGAGAAAGCCTCGCGCCCGTCGGCCTGAATAACCAAGACTAGAGGATTTGCAGCATGGGCATTTTTGACTGGAAACACTGGATCGTCATTCTGGTGGTGGTGGTACTGGTGTTCGGCACCAAGAAACTCAAGAACCTGGGCACCGATGTGGGCGAGTCGATCAAGGGCTTCCGCAAAGCCATGAACGACGACGAAAAACCTGCCGACCCAGCCGCCAACCCTGTGCCTCCGGCGCAGCCTGTGCACCCGCAGGCCACCCAGCCGATCACCGAGCGTCGCACCTTCGACGTGCAGGCTGAGAAAGTCGAAGAGCCGACCCGCAAAGACTCGTGAGCACTGACTAATGTTTGGTATCAGCTTCTCTGAACTGCTGCTCGTCGGCCTCGTGGCCCTGCTGGTACTGGGGCCGGAACGCCTGCCCGGTGCAGCGCGCACGGCCGGCCTGTGGATCGGGCGCCTGAAACGCAGTTTCAACGCCATCAAACAGGAAGTTGAACGGGAAATCGGCGCCGACGAGATCCGCCGGCAACTGCACAACGAGCACATCCTTTCGTTGGAACAGGAAGCCCGCAAGATTCTGTCACCGGTGCAGGAGCCCGCCAAACCGGCGGAGCCTGTGGCCCAAAACAGCATCGCGCCTGTTGCCGAAGCCGCCCCCGTGGCACCGATCGCGCCCACCGAGCCTGCGCCGACGCCCACCGCGTCGCCCGCGCCCCATGACCCTACATTGCCGCCGCGAGCCCCATGAGCGCTGATAAACCGGAAAACGACCAGCATATGCCGCTGGTCTCGCACCTCACCGAGCTGCGTACCCGCCTGCTGCGTTGCGTAGCGGCCATTTTCATCATCTTTGCCGGGTTGTTCGCCTTTACCCAGCAGATCTACACCTTCGTCTCCACGCCGCTGCGCCAATACCTGCCGGCCGGTGCGACGATGATCGCCACCGACGTGTCGTCGCCGTTCCTCACGCCGTTGAAGCTGACCATGATGGTCTCGCTGTTCCTGGCGATCCCCGTGATCCTGCACCAGATCTGGGGCTTTATCGCGCCGGGCCTGTACAAGCATGAGAAGCGCATCGCCGTGCCGTTGCTGGTGTCGAGCATCCTGCTGTTCTACACCGGCATGGCGTTCGCCTACTTCCTGGTGTTCCCGCTGATCTTCAAATTCTTCGCCGCCGCCACCCCGGCCGGCGTGGAAATGATGACCGACATCACCAGCTACCTCGACTTTGTGATGACGCTGTTCTTCGCCTTCGGCGTGGCCTTCGAAATCCCGGTGGCCGTGGTGCTGCTGGTATGGATCGGCGTGGTCAACGTGGCGTACCTGAAGAAGATCCGCCCGTACGTGATCATCGGCTGCTTCGTGGTCGGCATGATCCTTACGCCACCGGACATCTTCTCCCAGACCCTGCTGGCCGTGCCGATGTGGATGCTGTTCGAGATCGGCATCCTGTTCAGCGGCTTGATCAGCAAGCGCGGCGAACACCCGGATGACCAGCCCGACGACGACCAGCCGCCAGCGACCCAGCCGTGAACCTGCTGCTCCTTGAAGAGGCCGACTTCATCGCGGCCGACCGTGTGGTGCTGCGTGATCGGCGCCTGGTGCACATGCAGGAAGTCCATCGCGCCGCCGTCGGCGACAGCCTGCGGGTCGGCCGCATCGGCGGACAGATGGGCAATGCGCAACTGCTGCGCCTGGAAACCGCCGAAGCCGAGCTGCAAGTCAGCTTCGACCAGCCGCCACCGGCCAAGCTGCCGCTGACCCTGCTGCTGGCCCTGCCACGCCCGAAGATGCTGCGCCGGGTGTTGCAGACCGTGGCCGCCATGGGCGTGCCCAAGGTAGTGCTGGTGAACAGTTACCGCGTCGAAAAGAGCTTCTGGCAAACCCCGTTCCTGGAACCCGAAGCGATTCGCGAGCAACTGATCCTCGGCCTGGAACAGGCGCGGGACACGGTGTTGCCCGAGATCATCATCGAAAAACGCTTCAAACCCTTCGTCGAAGACCGCCTGCCTGCCATGACCGCGGGCACCCTGGGCCTGATCGGTCATCCCGGTGATTACCCGGCCTGCCCGCGTGGGCTCGATGAGCCGGTGACCCTGGCGATCGGCCCGGAAGGTGGCTGGATTCCGTATGAAGTGGACCTGCTGACCAAGGCCGGCTTGCAACCCGTTCAACTGGGCGCGCGTATCCTGCGCGTCGAAACCGCCGTCACCGCCCTGCTCGCCAGGCTCTTCTAACGGCGCCCGCCCTCCTGTAGGAGCGAGCTTGCTCGCGAAGGTCGTTAACGATTACACGTCCATCCTAGATGAACACGTCGTCCTTACGTTTTTCGCGAGCAAGCTCGCTCCTACAGAAAAGTCTGTAACCGCCGATAACCTTTGAATAAGTCCAAGCCTTGTTCCAGGGGAGTTCGCAGCATGTATCGTTGGTTAGCCGAGAAACTGGGGAATGTGGGTGTCAATCGCAAGCTGGGCGTAGGCTTTGGCTTAGTGTTGATCCTGACGTTGTTGATCACCTTCACCGGCTGGACCGGCCTGGGCGATGTGATCAGTCGCGGTGACAAGCTGGGCTATATCTCCAGCCTCAACGGCCTGACCAAGGACTTGCGCCTGGCGCGCCTGGACTTCGAAATGCGGCGCGGCGAACAAGGCACCGACGCGGTCAACAACCTGATCACCAAACTGGACAGCGGCCTGAAAACCGCCGCCGACCTGATCGAGCAACCCGACGACAAGGCCTTGGTGGAACAGCAACAAGACGCCTTGAACCAATACAAAAAGGCCTTTGCCGCCATGGTCCAGGCCGGGCTCAAGCGTGAAGGTGCCCGCAGCAAACTGGGCGACACCGCCGACAACGCCGTGGCAAAAGTCAGCGAGGTCGAAAAGAGCCTGCTGCAAGGCGACAGCGTCACCCAGTTCAACAGCGTGGTCGACCTGAGCAAACTGATTCAGCAAGCGCGTTTCCAGGTGCGTGGCTATACCTACAGCGCCAAGGTCGAGGCTGAACAGCCGGCCCTCGATGCCATTGATAACGCCATCAAGAAGATCACCGAACTGGAAGGCCAACTGCCCGCGCAGTACCAGGCCAACCTGCAGCAGGCCAGCACCTCGCTGCAGGCCTACCGCGCGGCCGTCAGCCAGTACCGCGACTCCCAGACCGCCGCCGCCGAGGCGCTGAAAATCATGAGCGCCCAGGGTGACATCCTGCAGTCCCACAGCGAAAAACTCACCACCTCGCAAACCGTGGTGCGCGACACCGACGCCGCGCAGGCCAAACAACTCTTGCTGCTGGCGACCGTGCTGGCGCTGATCTTCGGCCTGGTGGCCGCCTGGGCGATCACGCGCCAGATCGTCATCCCACTGAACCAGACCCTCAAGGTGGCCGAGCGCGTCGCCTCCGGCGACCTGAGCCACAACCTGACCTCCACGCGCCAGGACGAACTGGGCCAACTGCAACGGGCCATGCAAAGCATGACCGTCGGCCTGCGCGAGTTGATCGGCGGTATCAGCGACGGCGTGACCCAAATCGCCAGCGCCGCCGAGCAACTGTCAGCCGTGACCGAACAGACCAGCGCCGGGGTCAACAGCCAGAAGGTCGAAACCGACCAGGTCGCCACCGCCATGAACGAAATGGCCGCCACTGTGCAGGAAGTCGCGCGCAACGCCGAGGAAGCCTCTGAAGCCGCCGTGGCGGCTGACCAACAGGCCCGTGAAGGCGACAAGGTGGTCGGCGAAGCCATCGCCCAGATCGAACGCCTGGCCACCGAGGTGGGCAACTCCACGGTCGCCATGGGCGACCTGAAGCGCGAGAGCGACAAGATCGGCAGCGTGCTCGATGTGATCAAGTCCGTAGCTCAGCAAACCAACCTGCTGGCCCTCAACGCCGCGATTGAAGCCGCGCGCGCCGGTGAGGCCGGGCGTGGCTTCGCCGTGGTGGCGGACGAAGTGCGCAGCCTGGCCCAGCGCACGCAGAAGTCCACCGAAGAGATCGAAGAACTGATCGTCGGCCTGCAAAGCGGCACCCAGCAAGTGGCGACCATCATGGACAACAGCCGCGGGCTGACTGACAGCAGCGTCGAGCTGACCCGTCGCGCCGGCAGCGCCCTGGCGAGCATCACTCGGACAGTCTCGACCATCCAGGCGATGAACTCGCAGATCGCCACCGCCGCCGAACAGCAAAGCGCCGTGGCTGAAGAGATCAACCGCAGCGTGTTGAACGTGCGCGATGTGTCGGAACAGACGGCTGCGGCCAGTGAGGAGACCGCTGCGTCGAGTACCGAACTGGCGCGCCTGGGTACCCATTTGCAAACACTGGTCGGCCGCTTCAGGGTCTGACCCACCTCACCGCGCGGCGGCCTGCCCTGGGTCGCCGCCTTCAGCCTGTGAAATTTCCTACGCATTTATCAGGCTCACCCGACCGCCAAGAGAGCTAGCGTTCAAGTCACGTCAACGTGTTCGAGCACCTGCGGTGCCCCACACGACGATAACGTCCGCTACTCACCTTGCCGGAGGTTGATCATGCTTCGTCGAATGACTCACTTATTGGGTGACGCCAGTGTCACCCTCAAACTGGCCCTGGGCTTTTCCCTGGTACTGGCCCTGAGCCTCGTCATTGCCGTGACCGGCTGGCAAGCCCTGGCGGCCTCCCTTTATCGTTCGCAAACGCTGACCGTGCTCGCGCAACTGGCAGTCGCTGGCGAGGAATTGCGCGCTGACAGAATCGTTTACCGCACCCTTGACGATGCCACTAGCCTCAATAAGTTGAGCGTGAGCATGGAAAAAATCGATGGGTACCTGAAGGAGCTTTCCAACCGACTCAAAGCACCGAAAGCCATTGAGTATCTGCAAGAGATGGCCCGTATTGGCGCAACGTTCAAAACTACACTCAAGGACGTGCCCTCGCTGGTGAAAACACGCGAGAACACTCGCGAAGAATTGAAACAAAGCTCCACGCGGACCGGCGACGTGCTGGCGCAACTGGCCAGTGACCTGCCTGATCAAGATGATGAAAAAGCCCTCGACGCCGTCGAAAATCTGCGCCAGGCCATAGAGCAGGCGGAAGATCGTGCCCAAAGCCCCGCCTGGGCTGCCAGCTCGCTGGATGCTTATGCCCAGGTCGTGGGCGAAGCAGAGCGCAACCTCGAACTCGCCCAGGCGGCCGTCGCGAAGCTGCCGGTCGATAGCAGCGCGCTGAAAAATGCCGTGCTCGACATTCGCACCCGCCTGACACGCCTTAAGGAAGCTCAACTTACGACCGAGAAATCGCAAAACCAGTTGGAGCAGCAGTTGGATCAGTTACTCGGGCAGAGTGATCTGTTAAGCCAGGATCAGACCCAGCGACGCGACCATGAAGCCGAGCAAGCCCGCACCCAGACCCTCGGAGTTACCGCTGCCGCGTTGCTCTTGGGCACACTGGCAGCCTGGGTGATTGCCGGACAAATCGTGACACCGCTGCGCAAAGCGCTGGCGGTAGCCCATCGCATTGCCGAAGGTGACCTGAGCCATGAAGTGCAGACCCGTCGCAAGGACGAGTTGGGCCAGTTGCAACGCAGCATGACTCAGATGACGCAGAACCTGCGCGGGCTGATTGGCAATATCAGCGATAACGCGCGGCAAATCGCCAGCGCCGCCGAGGAACTTTCCGCCGTCACCGAACAAACCCGTACGGGCGTGAATAATCAGCGAGAGGAAACCGAGCAAGTGGCAACCGCCATGAATCAGATGCTGGCCACCGCCCAGGAAGTTGCGCGCCATGCCGAGCAAGCTTCGATTGCGGCCGGCCAAGCCAATCAGCAGACTGACCTGGGCGATCAGGTCGTGACGGATGTCGTGGCGCAGATTGAGCACCTCGCCCGTGAGATGGCACGCTCAAGCCAAGCCATGCTGGAGCTACAACGGGAAAGCCAAAAGATCGGCAGCGTGCTGGATGTGATTAAGTCCGTGTCGCAGCAGACCAACCTGCTGGCGCTCAACGCCGCGATTGAAGCCGCACGGGCCGGCGAGGCTGGACAAGGGTTTGCGGTGGTCGCCGATGAGGTGCGCAGTCTCGCTCAAAGGACCCAGCAGTCCGCCGAGGAAATCGAAGGGTTGATTGGTGGCTTGCACAGCGGTACGCAGCAAGTAGCCGACATCCTGGACTACAGCTGCACGTTGACCGACAACAGCGTCGGCCTGGCACGCAACGCCGGGGACGCCCTGAGCGAAATCGCCCGCACAGTGATGGTCATCCAGGAAATGAACCCGCAGATTGCCGCAGCCGCCGAAGAGCAAAGCGCGGTCGCTGAAGAGATCAATCGCAGTGTATTGAAAGTTCGCGATGCCTCGGAGCAAACCGCCGCCGCCAGCGAACAGACGGCGGCGGCGAGCATCGAACTGGCACGACTGGGCACGGATTTGCAGCAGTGCGTGGGGCGGTTCAAGGTCTGACCGCCCTGGCTGGGGCCTACAGAACTTGACGCAGGAACGCCTGCGCCCGAGGGTCCTTCGGCGCATCGAAGAACGCGGCCGGGGCAGCGTCTTCCAACAGTTTGCCATGGTCGAAGAACAGCACCCGGTCAGCCACTTCACGGGCAAAGCCCATTTCGTGGGTGACGCAGACCATGGTCATGCCTTCCAGAGCCAGGGTCTTCATCACGTCCAGCACTTCGCCGACCATTTCCGGATCCAGCGCCGAGGTGGGTTCGTCGAACAGCATGACCTTGGGGTCCATCGCCAGGGCCCGGGCAATCGCGACGCGCTGTTGCTGTCCACCGGACAAGCGTGATGGAAACTCGTTGGCCTTCTGTGCAATTCCGACCTTTTCCAGCAACGCCAGAGCCTTGGCCTCGCGCTCCTTTTTGCTGCGCTTGCGCACGACTTTCTGCGCCAGGCACAGGTTTTCCAGCACCGTCATGTGGGGGAACAGGTTGAAGTGCTGGAACACCATGCCGACTTCGCGGCGATAGGCGTTCACGTCGGTCTTCGGGTCAGCCAGTTGCAGGCCATCGATGCTCACCGAACCCGAGTCGAATTCTTCCAGGCCATTGAGGCAACGCAGGAAGGTGGACTTGCCGGAGCCGGACGGGCCGATTACCACCAGCACTTCGCCTTTGGCCACCTGGGTGGTCACGTTGTCGACCGCACGGACCACATGGCCGCGGGTGTCGAAGACTTTTACCAGATCGCGGACTTCAATCACTTTGCGCGAGCCTCCGCTCAAGCCGGCTAGCCATTTTTGACAGCGGCAGGTTGATCAGCAGGTACAGGCCTGCGACGCAAAACAGGATTTCAAACGGCGAGAACGAGGTGGTGATCACTTCGCGGCCGCTTTTGAGCAGTTCGGTAATCGCAATCACCGAGACCAGCGAAGTGTCTTTCACCAAGCTGATAAATTGCCCGGCCAACGGCGGGAGCACGCGTTTGAAGGCTTGCGGCAGTACCACATGGCGCATTGACTGGCTCGCGCTCAGGCCCAGGGACCGCGCGGCTTCGTTCTGACCACGGGTGATGGACTGCACGCCAGCACGCACGATTTCCGCCACGTAAGCGCCGGTGAACAGCGACAGCGCGGCGATCCCGGCAAATTCCCGGGACAGGTTGAGCACCGTGCCGATAAAGAAATAGAAAATGAAGATCTGCACCAATAGCGGCGTGCCGCGCACCAGTTCGACGTAGATCGTCGACAGATCCCGCAAGGTCGGGTTGCTGGACAACCGGCACAAGCCGGTCGCCAAACCGATCGCCAGTCCCAGGATGCCCGACACCACCGACAGCCATAACGTGGTCCACAACCCCCACATCAGCGGGCCCAACGCCCAATGACGGGTCACGCCGACCACGTCGCCTTCGGCCACATCGTCGCCACGCGCCACTTGCAGGCTGTTGGCGGCAACGGTCAGCTTCTGCTCGGCGCCCGCGTCGTTGCGCAGGGTCACTTCGGCGACATCGCCTTTGCGCACCAGCTCGACCACGGTGGAAATATCCGCCGCGCGCTGGGACGTTTCAGCCTGGTAGGCGAAGTACTGCGGTACGCGGTTCCAGCGCCACTCGTAGGACATCAGCGAGGTGGCGTAGTACAAGGCGCCAGCCAGGCCGACCAGCACGACCACGGTCAGCAGGTGCCAGGGCCATTGGGCTTTTTTCTGTTTCATTTCAACTCTCGGAGTGTGTCGCACTTGTAGGAGCGAGCTTGCTCGCGAAAAACCTGAGAGCGC
>NZ_CP022960.1:1709429-1791119 GCF_002269425.1 Pseudomonas sp. NS1(2017) | reverse complement strand
CGTTGGCGATTTTCGCGAGCAAGCTCGCTCCTACAGGTTCTGGATCAGCGCTTATTCCATGTCCTTGAGCCACTCGGAGCTCTTGAACCACTTGTCATGGATGCGATCGTAGGTGCCGTCGTTGCGGATCTGGTGCAGGAAGTTGTTGATGAAGTTGATGCTGTCGTAGTCGCCTTTCTTCAGGCCGAACGCCAGGGGTTCGAAGGTGAAGGGTTCTTCGAGGTACACCAGCTTGCCGTTACCGACTTTCTTCTCGGCCACCACGTTGTACGGCGCGTCATACACAAAGGCATCGGCCTTGCCGTTGACCACGTCCAGCACGCCTTCCTGCTCGTTGTCGTAGCCGTGGTACTTAGCCTTGGAGATCAGCTTCTTGGCGACCATCTCGCCGGTGGTGCCGAGCTTGGAGGTCAGGCGGTATTTCTCGTCGTTCAGGTCTTTGTAGGACTTGATGGTGCCTTCCAGTTCCTTGCGGATCAGCAGGGTCTGGCCGACGACGATGAAAGGTTCGCTGAAGTTCAGGCGCAGGTTGCGTTCCTGGGTCAGGGTCATGCCGCTGCCGATCATGTCGAACTTGTTGGTCAGCAGCGCCGGGATGATGCCGTCGTAGCCGGTGGAGATCGGTTCGAACTTGACGCCCATGGACTTGGCCATGGCCTTGAGAATGTCCACTTCGAAACCGATGATTTCGCCGCGCTTGTTGGTCATCTGGAACGGCATGTAGGTCGGGTCCATGCCGACTTTCAGCGTGCCGCGCTTGACCGCATCATCGATGGCGCCGGCCTGGGCCGCATTGACCGCGACCAGCGCGGTGACGCCTAGCAGCAGCATCGAAAGATACTTTTTCATCATCAAGTCCCCTGAACGATTCTTATAAGGTCGGCGCGCAAACGGGCTGCACCATTTCGGGGTGCGATCCTAACCCACTCGCCTGCTGTCACAAAGGTTTCACGGCTATTTGTTGTCGGCATATGTCGGAAAAGCCCCACAACCGTGCAGCAGAGGGCAGACGTAGACGCGCGCGTGGAGGCCAGTGACAACAGATTGATGTGTAAGCAGTTATGACTTTCAGTCGATTTCCGACAACCACTCGGTGTCCCTGAACCACTTATCGTGAAGACGATCGTAAGTCCCATCCTGGGCAATCTGGTTGAGGAAGTGATTGATCCAGTTAAGGCTGTCGAAATCGCCTTTTTTCAAACCAAACGCCAGAGGTTCAAATGTGAAGGGCTGCTCAAGCGCTAGTAAAGTGCCGTTTTCCGGGCGGCTCAAGGCGATCAGGTTGTAGGGCGCGTCATGAATAAAGGCATCGGCCTTGCCTTGTACCACTTGGCGCACCCCTTCCTCCGGTGTTGAGAAACTGCTGAGTCGGGCCGCTCCTAGAAACCGTCGCGCCGCCGCTTCGCCAGTAGTGCCTTCCGTGGCAGCGATCCGATAGCTAGCGTCGTCCAGGTCTTCCACACTGCTGACCTTGCCCGCCAGGCTTGGGTGTAACAGCACGGACTGGCCGACCACGATGAACGAGTCGCTGAAGTTCAGCTTGAGGTTGCGCTCCTGGGTGACGGTCATGCCGCTGCCGATCAGGTCGAATTTCTTCGCCTGTAACCCCGCCACCAACTCGGTGTAGGGCACCGCGACCAACTCAAGTTCCACGCCCAGCGCTTGACTCATGACGTTGAGGAGGTCGATTTCAAAACCGACGATACGCCCCTGTTTGTCGGTCATTTCGAAGGGCACATAGGTGGGCGTGGTGCCGACTTTCAATACGCCGCGTCGAACGGCGTCGTCAATCGCGCCGGCCTGCGCCAGCCCCATGTGAATCAATGCGACAGCGCTTAGCAGCAGCGCCGAACAATAGCCTTTGCTCATGAATACCCCAGTGGCAAGTCCAAATCCGGGGCGATGCTAACTCAGCCACGGGCACCGCAATACGCCTCGGACAAGGGTCTTTTGTTTCGAAAAAACAAGGGGTTGGCGCGGGGGAGGAAGAAGAGAAAAACGCTGTAGGACCAGCGCTTCGAACACCCCCGAGGTGAACCCTCGGGGGCGTCTGAATCAGGCCGGTTGGGCCTGGGACGACAGAGGTTGCAGCGGCAGCAACGGTGCGTGCGGATCAGCCTTGATCGAGTCACGCCAGGCGGCGAGCCACTCGGCATGGCCCTCGTTCCAGACGTGCTCATGCAGGCGAGCCAGCGCGACCGGGTCGCTTAGCAAGGCCAGGCGTTCGCCGTTGTTGAGGCCGGCTGGGCCGACTTTCAACGCGTGACGCACACGTTCAGTACGCAGGTACTCGATCGGCTCAGCTTCACGGTGACGCGAAGTCGCCAAGGCGCAGGCCAGGGCGTTCTGCTGCGGATCGACCACCGAACGCACGAAGCCGTCGTTCAGCGCGTGCCAACGGTTTTCGTGGGTGTACAACTCGGTCGACAGCAAGGCCTGCGGCGGATTGTATTCCTCGGGGATCAGGAACAGGCTCTCGTCGCGGGACTTGAGGCCCAGCCCGACACGGCTGGAGATCACCGACACCGGGATCGACAGCATCAGCGACCCCACGATCGGCACCAACCACCACAGGAAGCTCGGGTTCAACCACACCACCAGCAGGGCCCACAGGAAGCCCAACACGGTTTGCGGACCGTGGCGCTTGACCGCTTCGCTCCATGGGGTGGAGTCGTCGTCACGCTGCGGTGAGTTCCAGGTCGCGGCCCAGCCGAGGAACGCGGCGAGCACGAAGCGGGTGTGGAAAATCATCCGCACCGGCGCCAGCAACATGGAGAACAGCATCTCCAGCAGCATCGACAAGGTCACCTTGAACTTGCCGCCAAACTCTTTCGCGCCCTTGGCCCAGATCAGGATGATGCTCAGCAGTTTCGGCAGGAACAGCAGGACGATGGTGGTGGAGAACAACGCCACCGCCTTGTCCGGATGCCATTGCGGCCACAGCGGGTACAACTGGCGTGGTGCCATGAAGTACTGCGGCTCCATCAGGGTATTCACCGCCAGCAACGCCGTGGACAGCACCAGGAACAGGAACCACAACGGCGCCGACAGGTAGGACATCACGCCGGTCAGGAACACCGCACGGTGTACCGGGTGCATGCCCTTGACCAGGAACAGGCGGAAGTTCATCAGGTTGCCGTGGCACCAGCGACGGTCACGCTTGAGTTCATCCAGCAGGTTCGGTGGCAGTTCTTCATAGCTGCCCGGCAGGTCGTAGGCAATCCACACGCCCCAGCCGGCCCGGCGCATCAACGCCGCTTCAACGAAGTCGTGGGACAGGATGGAACCGGCGAACGCGCCTTTGCCCGGCAACGGCGCCAGGGCGCAGTGCTCGATGAACGGCTTCATGCGGATGATTGCGTTGTGACCCCAGTAGTGGGATTCACCCAACTGCCAGAAGTGCAGGCCGGCGGTGAACAGCGGGCCATACACGCGAGTAGCGAACTGCTGCATGCGCGCATACAGGGTGTCCATGCCCGACGCACGTGGCGCGGTCTGGATGATCCCCGCATCTGGCGTGGCCTCCATCAAACGTACCAGGCTGGTCAGGCATTCGCCGCTCATCACGCTGTCGGCGTCGAGCACGACCATGTACTTGTAGTCACCGCCCCAGCGACGGCAGAAGTCGTCGAGGTTGCCGCTCTTGCGCTTTACGCGACGGCGGCGACGGCGATAGAAGATCTTGCCGAAACCACCGGCCTCGCGGCACACGTCAAGCCAGGCTTGCTGTTCGGCGATGCAGATGTCGGCGTCATTACTGTCGCTGAGCACGAAGAAATCGAAGCGGTCCAGATCACCCGTGGCGGCGACCGACTCGAACGTGGCGCGCAAACCGGCGAATACCCGGGGCACGTCTTCGTTGCAGATCGGCATCACCAACGCGGTACGGGCATCTTTCGGAATCGGCTCGTCACCGGCACTTTTACCGGAGATGCGGTATTTATCGTGACCGGTGAGCAACTCCAGAAAGCCCATCAACGCGGTCCAGAAACCGGCCGATACCCAGCAGAACAAGATCCCGAACATGATCAGGATGCTGGTTTGCAGGGCGTAAGGCAGTACCTGGGTAGCAGTTTGCAGCAGGGTCTGGTTGCGGATTTCGTCGAAGTCGACCAGCGACCAGCCCTGGTACGGCATGATGCCTTTCATGTACCAACCGGCAACGATGGTCTGGCCGAGCATCAGCACCAGCAGGATGTAACGACGGATCGAACCGACCGTACGCCAGCGCGCAGCCGGCAATACACGCTCATCCTTCGGCGGCGCTGGAGGATTGCTGCGCCCGGTGATACGGCGCCAGCCGCGCACCAGGATATTGGTACGCCACGGCTCCGGCACCACGCGGGTACGACGGATCGGCGGCGTGGCCTTCAGGCACACACGGCCAGCAGCGTCGAGCGCCAGCATTTCGGCGTCTTGCAGCTCTTCGGCCGTGTTGAGGGTCAACCGCGTGCCAACCGACGCCTGGGCGGCGTCGACCGGTGCGTCGAAGGTCGACGACGACAAGCGTTCGTGCAACTCGGTGAAGGATGTGCAGCCCGCCAGTTCGGCGCGCTGCTCAGCGGTCATCGGTAGATGCGCCAGATACTCCTGCAGAGTTTCTGGCTGGACTTGAGAATTACTCATCGGCAGGCAACTGGTAGCTCCAGGTTTCGGTCAGGACTTGTTCGGTCTTGATCGGCTCCGGTGTGGCTGGGGCAGCTTCTGGCTGCTTGGCTTCCTTGTCTTTCGCTTCTTTCTTGACCTGTTTCTCGTGCTGCTTGGCCAGGACCTTGTCAGCCTTGAGTACGTGGCTGGAATCCTGCTCAGGAGCGGGTGGCGGAACGTCCTGCACCAGCGCAGCGCGCATTTCGGTCGGCTTGCCTGCGTCCTTGATCTTCATGCGCAGGGTCAGGCGCCAGCCTTTGGTGTGTTCGTTGTAACGCACACTGTTTTCAACCAGTTCGGCGTTGTCGCTGACACTCACTTGGCTGCGCACCGGGGCATCCGATGCCAGGGCTTTGAGGGATGGGCCCTCGAAGTCCACCAGGTAGGCCACGCTGCCGTCAGGCTGGCGGATCAAGTTGGATTGCTTCACGTCACCGGTAGAACGCAGGGTTTGCTTGACCCACGCGCTGTCGCTCGGGTGCAGGGACTTCTCGTCCATGGTCCAGTGCAGGCGGTAGGAAACATCCAGTGGCTTGCCGACTTCAGGCAGCTCGGCCGGGCTCCAGAACGCAACGATGTTGTCGTTGGTTTCGTCGGCGGTTGGGATTTCCACCAGGTTGACGGTGCCTTTGCCCCAGTCGCCTTCAGGCTCGATCCAGGCGCTTGGGCGCTTGTCGTAGTTGTCGTCGAGGTCTTCGTAGTGGCTGAAGTCGCGACCGCGTTGCAGCAGGCCGAAACCTTTCGGGTTCTCTACGGTGAAGTTGCTGACCGACAGGTGTTTCGGGTTGTTCAGGGGGCGCCAGATCCACTCGCCGTTGCCGGCATGGATCGACAGACCGCTGGAGTCGTGCAGTTCACGACGGTAGTTCAGCACTTTGGAAGGCTGGTTCGCGCCGAACAGGTACATGCTGGTCAGCGGGGCAACGCCCAGTTTGCTGACCTTGTCGCGCAGGAACATCTGGGATTTCACGTCGACAATGGTGTCGGTGCCCGGACGCAGGATCAGGCGATAAGCGCCAGTAGCCCGCGGGGAATCCAGCAAGGCAAAGATCACCAATTGTTTCTCACCCGGCTTTGGACGCTCGATCCAGAACTCGGTGAAACGCGGGAATTCTTCGCCGGACGGCAATGCGGTGTCGATCGCCATGCCACGGGCAGACAGGCCATACGCCTGGCCCTTGCCGACCACGCGGAAGTAGCTCGCGCCCAGCATGGTCATGATTTCGTCTTGCTTGTCGGCCTTGTTGATCGGGTACAGCACACGGAAGCCGGCATAACCCAGCTGTTCGGTGGCTTTAGGATCAAACTTCACGTCGCCGAAATCGAAGCGCGTCGGGTCGTACTTGATTTCCTGGACGCTGTCGGCGGTGACTTCGTTGATTTTCACCGGTGTATCGAAGTGCATACCCTGGTGATAGAAGGACAGCTTGAACGGGGTGTTCTGATCGGCCCACTCGGCTTTTTCGTTGCGGAAACGAATCTTCTGGTAGTCCGCGAACTTCATTTCACGGAATTCGTTCGGCAGATTGCTGCGCGGAGCTTCGTATTTCTGCCCGGCCAGCTCTTTTGCCTTGGCCGACACATCATCCAGACTGAATGCCCACAGTTGACCCGCGCCGAACAGGCAAAACAGGGCGGAGCCCGTCACCAGTGCGTTTCGTAACCGTTTGGCAGACAATTTTGGTGCATTACAGGGACTAACAATCACGAGCAACCCTCGCCGAAAACAGATCAAAAAACCAACGGCCAGCTATCTATATGCCAGGTTGGCGAGCATTGTTCCGACTCCCCTGGGGCAAAATGATTCCCCATTGGTTGTCGGACAAGTCTCTACCTAAGTCAAAAATGGACCAAACAACGCTGATCCCCGTAGCGCGCGATTATCTAGTAGCCCGCGAAACAACGCATCAGGGATAACGAAGTATTTGTAGCGAAACCCTGCGTTTTTAGGCATTAAAAGTCGTTTTTAATACATTCACGTCTGCAAGAGGAAGGTCACAGGGCCATCATTGACCAAATGCACCTGCATATCGGCGCCAAAACGCCCTGACGCCACCTTGCCATGCAATTGTTGCGCTTGTAACAGCAAGTGATCAAAAAGCGCTGCTCCCAGGGCCGGCGGGGCCGCTGTGGAGAAGCTCGGCCGCAGCCCACTCTTGGTATCGGCCGCCAGGGTGAACTGCGACACCAGCAGCAAACCGCCGTCGATATCCTTCAACGACAGGTTCATCTTGCCTTCATCGTCACTGAACACCCGATAGTTCAACAGCTTGTGTAACAGCTTATCGGCACTCTCCGGCGTATCTGCAGGCTCGACGGCCACCAGCACCAGCAAACCCTGGTCGATGGCGCCGACGATTTCGCCCGCTACCTCGACCCGGGCGCCGCGCACCCGTTGCAGCAGGCCCTTCATGCTTCTTCAGGCGGCAGGTCGAGCAAGCGACGTGCCATTTCGCTGGTCGCACGCACCAAGGCATCGGTGATGCCGGGCTCGGACGCGGCATGGCCGGCCTCGCGAATCACCTGCAACTCACTGTTGGGCCACGCCTGGTGCAACTCCCAAGCGTTATCCAAAGGGCAAATCATATCGTAGCGCCCGTGGATGATTACGCCAGGCAGATGGGCGATCTTGTGCATATCGCGAATTAGCTGGTTGGGCTCAAGGAAGGAGTTGTTGGTGAAGTAGTGGCACTCGATCCGCGCGATGGACAGCGCACGCTGCGGCTCGGAAAACCGCTCCACATGCTGTGGGCTCGGGCACAGGCCGAGCATGCGCCCTTCCCAGCCGGACCAGGCCTTGGCCGCATGCATCTGGGCGATCTGGTCATTGCCGGTGAGGCGCTTGTGGTAGGCCGCAATCATGTCGTGGCGCTCTTCCGGCGGGATCGGCGCGATGTAGTCCTGCCAATAGTCCGGGAACAGGCGGCTCGCGCCTTCCTGGTAGAACCAGTGAATGTCCTGCGGGCGGGCCAGGAAAATGCCGCGCACGATCAGGCCAAGTACACGCTCTGGGTGGGTTTGCGCGTAGGCCAGGGCCAGGGTCGAGCCCCAGGAACCGCCGAACAGCACCCATTTGTCGATGCCCAGGTGCTCGCGGATGCGCTCTAGGTCGGCGACCAGGTCCCAGGTGGTGTTGTTTTCCAGGCTGGCGCGCGGGGTAGAGCGGCCGCAGCCACGCTGGTCGAAGGTGACGATGCGGTACAGGTTCGGGTCGAAATAGCAGCGGCTCTGGGCATCACAACCGGCACCAGGGCCACCATGGATGAAGACGACGGGCAAGCCTTCGGGGGAGCCACTTTCATCGACGTACAGCGTGTGGGTGTCATCGACGGCCAGATCGTGCCGGGCGTGGGGTTTGATCTGCGGGAACCAAGTCTGCATTGCGCGCTCCGTAAGGGGTCGGGTTCATCCCTGGGGGGACGTCTTTTATTTTGCCGTCTGGCACTATAAACCCGAATTGTGCAATGAGCATGTCCTAGAGCACTTAGACCTGTGTCAGCGCTTCGCTCCCCAGGTAGTCCAGCAAGTACTCGTAGAGCCGATCCACTTCCGGCACCTGCCGCCGCGCCCGCAGGCAGCCGTGCACCAGGCCTTTGCCGGGATACAGCACGGTGGATACGCCCGCCGCTTGCAGGCGTTCAGCGTAAAGCATGCCGTCGTCGCGCAACGGGTCGAACTGGGCCACGGCGATGAAGGCCTTGGGCAAACCGCTGAAGTCTGCGGCCAGCAGCGGCATGGCGTAGGGCGACGGTTTGCCGCTGCCCTGCAGGTACAGCGCCAGGTAGCAGTCGGTGTCGGCGCTGCTGAGCAGGGGCGCGTCCATGCAGTCACCCCGCGATGGCAAGTCAGAGGGGCCGCCCAACCCCGGATAGATCAAGACCTGGGCTCGCGGCAACGGTTGCCCGTCGTCACGCAATCCCGTACACAATGCTGCCGCCAGGTTGCCGCCTGCACTGTCGCCCATGACCACCAGGCGCCGCAGGTCGATGGCATACGGCGCCTGCCCCGCCTGGATTGCCTGCCACACTGCACGACAATCCTCGTAGGCGGCCGGGAACGGGTGTTCAGGCGCCAGCCGATAATCGATGGCGATCACCAAGACTTGCAAGGCCGTGGCCAGTTCGAAGCAGATGAAATCGTGGGAATCCAGGTCGCCGACCACCCAGCCGCCGCCGTGCATATAAAGGAGGCATGGCCAGCCGTCAGGAGGCATCGGCGCGGCCGGCAGATAACTGCGCACACCTACACCGGCCAAGGCGAAGTCCTCGACCTGCAAGCTTTCTGGTTTCGGCGGGGTGAATGCCCGGCACATGCGGTCATAGTTTTGGCGCAATCCCGCCAGCGACGAGTCGTCGGTGGTGAGGGACTCCGTCTTCTCCACGAACGCTGCCAGCTCAGGCGAAATAGGGTATCGACTCATTTCAGGCTCGCCTGCACCGCCGCCGCCCCATCGCTGCCATCAAACGCCTTGACCCCAGCCAGCCAGCGCTGCAAATCCTCGGGATGGTCACGCAACCATTGCTTGGCCACATCCTGCGGCGACTTTCGCTCCATGATCGGCACCATCAACTGACTTTCCTGGGCGGCGGTAAAGGTGAGGTTTTCCAACAGGCGATTGGCGTTGGGGCAGCGCTCGGCAAAATCCGGGGCGGTGACGGTAGAGACGGTGGCCCGGCCCTCGTCGGGGCCGAACACGTCTTCACTGCCGGTGAGATAGGCCATCTTCATATTGATGTTCATTGGGTGCGGGGTCCAACCGACGAACACCACGAACTCCTTGCGATTCACCGCACGCTGCACCGCCGCCAGCATCCCCGCTTCCCCGGAGGCCACAAGCTTGAAGCCACCGAGGCCGAAGCGGTTGGTGTCGATCATTTTCTGGATATCGGTGTTGGCGCCGCTGCCCGGCTCGATCCCATAGATCTTGCCGCCCAGCTTGTCCTTGAAGCGGGCGATGTCGGCGAAAGTCTTCAAGCCCGCGTCGGCCACGTATTGCGGCACGGCCAAGGTGGCCTGGGCGTCGGCGAGGCTGGGCGTATCGAACACCTTGACCTGCTTGGCCGCCAGGAACGGCGCGATGTTGTTGTCCATCGCCGGTTTCCAGTAACCGAGGAAGATATCCAGGCGCTTGTCGCGGATGCCGGCAAAGATGATCTGCTGCACGGCGCTGGTCTGTTTGCTGTCGTAGCCGAGGCCATTGAGCAACACGTCGGCCATGCCGGAAGTGGCGACCACGTCGGTCCAACTGACCACGCCCATGCGGATGTTCTTGCAGGAGGCCGGTTCAGCGGCCATGACGTTGGCGCTGAGCAACGCGGCGCCGGTGAGGGTCAACAACAGTTTTTTCATGGAAGAGGTCTCACTCGGCAGCTTTATTGTAGGAGTGGCGTCTGACGCGCCGTATCCACAACCTTACCCAGCGAGACCTCGATAAAAGCGACCTGTGGCGACCGGGTTTTGCACCCAGGCGACAGACGGTCAGCCGTAGCGCTTCTGCCCCCACGCCAACAAACCTTGCAACAATTGCTTGAGCACCACCTGCGTCGGCTCGGCCAGATCCGCTCGGTACCGGAACGGCTCGAACTCTTCCATATAGGCGCTCTGGCACAGCTCCAGCTGCACCGCGTGGATATCCTGGGCCGGGTCACCGTAATGCCGGGTGATATGGCCGCCCTTGAAACGCCCGTTCAGTACATGACTGTACTGTGGATGCGCCGCGCAAATGGCCTCCAGTTGACTGGCCAGCTCCGGATCACAGGCGGCGCCATTGAAAGTGCCGAGGTTGAAGTCCGGCAGCTTGCCTTCAAACAGGTGCGGGATGACCGAGCGGATCGAGTGCGCATCGAACAGCAAGGCGTAGCCGAATTCGGCCTTGAGCCGCGCCAGCTCTTCTTGCAGCGTACGGTGATACGGGCCCCAGACCTTTTGCAGGTAGCTGGCGCGCTCGGTCTCGCTGGGTTCCAGGCCTTCCTGGAACAACGGCACGCCGTCGAACAACGTGGCCGGGTACAGACCGGTGGTGGCGCCCGCGTACAGCGGCTTGTCGTCGGAAGGACGGTTAAGGTCGATGACGAAACGCGAGTACTCGGCCGCCAAGGTGCTGGCCCCCAGCTCTTCGGCAAAGTCATACAACGTGGGGATGTGCCAATCAGTGTCCGGCAGGCTTTGCGCCTCAGGAATCAACCCTGCCTCGACCGCAGGCGTCAGGCGCAGACCGGCGTGGGGCATGCTGATCAGCAGCGGCACACGGCCTTGTTTGAAGTTCAGAACCTTATCCACCAGCAGTACTCCTCAAACAGTGACATCGACGCCATGGCGTACGACGCGTTTATCCAACTCGCCGCCCAGCCAATAGGCCAGATCGGCGGGACGATCGATCTGCCAGGCGACGAAGTCCGCCACCTTGCCCACTTCCAGGGAACCGTGGGTGTCGCCCATGCCCAACGCAGTGGCGGCATGTTGGGTGGCGCCGGCCAGGGCTTCTTCCGGGGTCATGCGGAACAGCGTGCAAGCCATGTTCAGCATCAGGCGCACCGACAGCGCCGGCGAGGTGCCGGGGTTGAGATCGCTGGCGATGGCGATCTTCACGCCGTGCTTGCGCAGGGCGTCCATCGGCGGCAACTGGGTTTCGCGCAGGAAGTAGAACGCGCCCGGCAGCAACACCGCGACGGTGCCGGCAGCGGCCATGGCGATGGCGTCTTCTTCGGTCATGAACTCCAGGTGGTCCGCCGACAGCGCTTGGTAACGCGCCGCCAGGCTGGAGCCGTGCAGCGACGAAAGTTGCTCGGCATGCAGCTTCACCGGCAGGCCGAGTTGCTGGGCAACTTTGAACACGCGCTCCACCTGTTCGGTGGAAAACGCCAGGTACTCGCAAAAGGCATCCACCGCGTCCACCAGCCCTTCCGCCGCCAAGGCCGGCAGCATTTCGGCGCAGATGTGCTCGATGTAGTCGTCGGCGCGGTCCTTGTATTCCGGCGGCAACGCGTGGGCCGCCAGGCACGTGGCGCGCACGCTGACCGGCAGCGCTTCGCCGAGGCGACGGGCGACGCGCAGCATCTTGCGTTCGTTGGCCAAGTCCAGGCCGTAGCCGGACTTGATCTCCACGGTGGTCACGCCGTCACGTAGCAGACTGCGCAGGCGTTTTTCTGCACTGGCAAACAGCTCATCTTCGGTTGCGGCGCGCGTGGCGCGCACGGTACTGGCAATTCCGCCGCCCTTGGCCGCGATCTCGGCGTAGCTCACGCCTTCGAGGCGCTGCTCGAATTCGCCGCTGCGGTTGCCGCCGAACACCGTGTGGGTGTGGCAGTCGATCAGCCCGGGGGTGACCCACGCGCCTTGCAGGTCATGCACCTGGGCGTAATCCGCCGTGGGTGCCTGGCTGCGGGGGCCGATCCACTCGATGAGCGAACCGACAGTCACCATGGCGGCATCCTCGATGATCGAGTATTTGCCCTGTGCCATGGTTGCGACGTGGCAGTGTTGCCAAAGCGTTTTCATCAACGCCTCCCTAGATTAACGATGAGACAAAGCCGGGTCGTAATGAACCTTGGCCGCTTGCCCGGCTGCGGGCTTGACCCACAGCAGGTAAGCCAGCACCAGCAGCACGATCCACACAGCACCGACCAGCAAAGCGGCCTGGGTGTCCGGGAAGTAACCCAGCACGCCAAACACGAACAGCATGAACACAATGGCGGCCGCCGGCGCGTAGGGCCAGAACGGCACGGGGAATTTCAGTTCGGCCACCTGTTCTTTAGTCATCGAACGGCGCATGGCGACCTGGGTGAACAGGATCATCAGCCATACCCACACGGTGGCGAAGGTGGCAATCGAGGCGATCAGCAGGAACACGTTTTCCGGGATCAGGTAGTTGAGCACCACACCGCCGAGCAGCGCCGCGCCCATCACCACCACGGTCATCCACGGCACGCCGTGTTTCGACAATTGCGCAAAGCCTTTCGGCGCCTGCCCCTGCTGGGCCAGGCCGTACATCATGCGGCCGGCGCCGAAGATGTCGCTGTTGATCGCCGAAACGGCCGCCGAGATCACCACGATATTGAGAATGGTCGCCGCCGAGCCGATGCCCAAGTTGCTGAAGATCTGCACAAACGGGCTGCCCTGGCTGCCGATTTGTGGCCACGGATAGATGGCCATCAGCACAAACAAAGTCAGTACGTAGAACAGCAGGATACGCAGCGGCACCGCGTTGATCGCCTTGGGGATCACGCGTTGGGGGTCCTTGGCTTCACCGGCGGTGATGCCGATGATTTCGATGCCGCCAAAGGCAAACATCACCACGGCGAACGAGGCGATCAGGCCGCCGATGCCATTAGGCATGAAGCCGCCGTGGGCCCACAGGTTGCTGAGCCCACTGGCCTGGGTTTCACCTGCCGAATGGATGCCAAACAGCATGATGCCAAACCCGCCGAGGATCATCGCCACGATGGCGCCGACCTTGAGCAGCGACAGCCAGAACTCCATTTCGCCAAACACTTTGACGTTGCACAGGTTCAGGCCGCCGATCAAAAACACAATGCCGAGCACCCAGACCCAACGCGCGACTTCGGGAAACCAGAAGCCCATGTAGATGCCGAAGGCGGTCACGTCGGCCAGGCAGACGATGATCATCTCAAACGCGTAGGTCCACCCGAGGACAAACCCGGCCATAGGGCCAAGGTAAGTGCTGGCGTACTGGCCGAAAGAGCCGGAAACCGGATTGTGCACGGCCATTTCGCCGAGGGCGCGCATGACCATGAACACGGCGGCGCCGCCGATCAGGTAGGCCAGCAGCACGGCGGGGCCGGCCATCTGGATGGCGGAGGCAGAGCCATAGAACAGCCCGGTGCCGATCGCGGAACCGAGTGCCATGAAGCGAATATGTCGGGCGCTGAGCCCGCGTTTCAAACCCTTTTCTTGCTGGTGCATTTCTCTTCCCTAATTATTCTTATCCTGAGAAAAACGGGATGCCTCTGTAGGAGCGAGCTTGCTCGCGAAGAACCTGAGAACGCCAAGGGGTGCCAGGCTACCCGCGTCATCGTTGGCGATTTTCGCGAGCAAGCTCGCTCCTACAGTGGAAGCGGTGTTGCGGTTACAGGCTTGGCAGCAGCTCGGCCGGCACCAGCTCATTCAAGCAGCGGCTGGCCAACAACTCGCTGGCGGCGTTGATGTCCGGCGCAAAGAAACGGTCCTTCTCATAGAACGCCACTTTGTCGCGCAGAATCCCGCGCGCTTTTTCCAGCGCAGGCGAGGTTTTCAGGCCTTCGCGCAGGTCCAGGCCCTGGCACGCGGCCAGCCATTCCACGGCGAGAACGCCACGGGTGTTCTCGGCCATTTCCCACAGGCGCTTGCCCGCAGCCGGGGCCATCGAAACGTGGTCTTCCTGGTTGGCCGAAGTCGGCAAGCTGTCGACGCTATGGGGATGGGCCAACGCCTTGTTTTCGCTGGCGAGCGCGGCGGCGGTCACTTGGGCGATCATGAAGCCGGAGTTCACACCGCCATTGCCCACCAGGAACGGCGGCAGTTGCGACATGTGCTTGTCCATCATCAGCGAGATACGGCGCTCGCTGAGCGAACCGATTTCAGCGATGGCCAGCGCCATATTGTCGGCAGCCATGGCCACCGGCTCGGCGTGGAAGTTACCGCCGGAAATCACGTCACCTTCGGCGGCAAAGACCAGCGGGTTATCCGACACGGCGTTGGCTTCTACCACCAGCACCTCGGCGGCCTGGCGGAACTGGGTCAGGCACGCGCCCATGACTTGTGGCTGGCAACGCAGCGAGTACGGGTCCTGCACCTTGTCGCAGTTCTGGTGCGACTGCGACACCTGGCTGCTTTCACCCAGCAGGTGACGATAGGCCGCCGCCGAATCGATCTGCCCACGCTGGCCGCGTGCGGCATGAATGCGTGCGTCGAACGGTGAGCGCGAACCCAGCACCGCTTCCACGGTGAGTGCGCCACACGCCAGGGCACCGGCGAACAGGTCTTCACCTTCGAACAGGCCACGCAGGGCGTACGCGGTGGACACCTGGGTGCCGTTGAGCAGCGCCAGGCCTTCTTTGGCGGCGAGGGTCAGCGGCGTCAGGCCGGCGACTTTCAGCGCCTCGGTGGCTTCCAGCCACTCACCTTTGTAACGCGCCTTGCCTTCGCCCAGCAGCACCAGGGACATGTGCGCCAAGGGCGCCAAGTCACCGGAAGCACCGACCGACCCTTTCAACGGAATATGCGGGTACACCTCGGCGTTGATCAGCGCGATCAGCGCGTCGATCACCTGGCGGCGGATCCCGGAGAACCCACGGCTGAGGCTGTTGACCTTGAGCACCATGACCAGCCGCACCAGCGCATCGCTGATTGGCTCACCGACGCCGGCGGCGTGGGACAGCACCAGGGAACGCTGGAGGTTTTCCAGGTCTTCGCTGGCGATGCGGGTCGAGGCCAGCAGGCCGAAACCGGTATTGATGCCGTAGGCAGTGCGGTTCTCGGCGAGAATCTGCTCCACGCAGGCAACACTGGCTTCGATCTGCGCCGTGGCGCTGTCATCCAGACTGAGGGTTACCGGCTGCTGGTAGATGGCTCGCAGTTGGGCAAGGCTCAGTTGGCCTGGAATCAGGTTTAGCGCAGTCACATTCATACTCCTTTTGAATTGTTCTTTTGAATAAGTCTTCAGTGCAAATTCGGTAAGTCGGTGTTTTTGAGCAGTTGGGCAGCGGCCGCAATGTCCGGCGCCAGCCAGCGGTCTTGCTCGTAGGCCGGCACCACTTCACGCAACAGGCGCCAGGCGCGGTCGGTGCCAGCGCCGAAGCGCTGGTCCTTCAAGAATTCGAACGCCTGGGCCGCCAGCAAGTACTCGATGGCGAGGATCTGCGTCACGTTGGCCAACACCTGGTGCAGCTTGAGCGCCGCATTGGTGCCCATGCTCAGGTGGTCTTCCTGCAGGCCCGAGGTGACGAAGTTGTCGAGCACCGCCGGTTGCGCCAACTGGCGGTTTTGCCCACACAGCGAAGCGGCGACGTACTGCACGATCATCATCCCGGAGTTGACCCCAGGGTTGCTCACCAGGAACGCCGGCAAGCCACTGACATGCGGGTTGATCAAGCGGTCCAGACGACGTTCGGCCACCGAGCCGATTTCGGCCATGGCAATCGCGAGCATGTCCGCCGCCAATGCCACGGATTGTCCGTGGGGGTTGGCCTGGGACACTACGCGGTAATTGTCTGGCGTACCGAGTACCAGCGGGTTGTCGGTGGCGCCGTTGAGCTCGGTCTCGATCTGGCGCGTGGCGTGTTCCACCTGGTCGCGGGCCGCGCCGTGGATCTGCGGGATCGAACGGATACTCAGTGCGTCCTGGGTGCGGATGCCTTTGCTGCTGGCGATCACTTCGCTGCCATCGAGCAAGGCACGCAGGTTGATGCCGACTTGCTGCATGCCTGGATGAGGTTTGAGGGCGATGATTTCCTCGTCAAACGCGTCGATCTGCCCGCGCTGTGCCTCGAAGCTCATGGCGCCGATCACGTCGGCCCATTGCAGCAAGTGATGGGCGTCGGCCAGGGCGAGGCAGCTCAGGCCGGTCATGCACGGCGTGCCGTTGACCAGGCACAGGCCGTCCTTGGCGCCGAGCACGACCGGGTGCAAACCTTCAGCGCTTAAGGCCTCTTGAGCCGGAACGATGCGGCCTCGGTAACTCACATTACCCACGCCCAACAAGGCCACGCCCACATGGGCCATGTGGGTCAGGTAACCCACCGAGCCCTGGGACGGCACTTGCGGCGTGATGCCGTGATTGAGCAGCGCCAGCAACGAATGCACCACCTGCGGATGCAGGCCGGATTTGCCGTGGCTGTAGTTGATGATCGCCGCGCAGATGATCGCGCGGGTCTGCTCGTCGCTCAGCGCCGGGCCGACGCCGCAGGCATGGCTCAGCAAGGTGTTGCGCGACAGTTGACTGAGTTGTTCGCCCTTGAGCGACACATTGCACAGCGCGCCCAGGCCGGTGTTCACGCCATAGGCGCGCTCACCGCTGGTGACGATGCGTTGCACGATGGCCTGGGCATTGTCGATGCGCCCCCAGGCCTGGCCCGAGAGTTCAAGCACCGCGCCGTGGCGGGCCACGGCGACGACGTCCTGCCAGCGCAGCGGGGCGTCGGCAATGATGATTTTTTCAGCCTGGAACATGGTTGACCTCTTCAATTCAAACCACCGCCGCCCGCCGCTGAACAAACCGATCCACATATTCATCCGCCGGCGAATGCAGGATCTCCCGCGGCGTGCCAACCTGGATCAGCTTGCCGTCCTTGAGGATCGCAATGCGGTTGCCGATGCGCACGGCCTCGTCGAGGTCGTGGGTGATGAACACGATGGTTTTGTGCAGGGTCTTTTGCAGCTCCAGCAACTGGTCCTGCATCTCGGCGCGGATCAGCGGGTCGAGGGCGCTGAAGGCTTCGTCCATCAGGATGATGTCGGTGTCGGCCGCCAAGGCACGGGCCAGGCCGACGCGCTGGCGCATGCCGCCGGAGAGCTGGTGCGGGTATTTGTTTTCGTAGCCCTTGAGGCCCACGGTTTCGATCCAGTGCAGGGCGCGTTCGGCGCAGACCTGCTTGGTTTCGCCACGCACTTTCAGGCCGTAGGCGACGTTGTCGAGTACGCTCTTGTGGGGCAACAGGCCGAAGCTCTGGAACACCATGCTGATCTTGTGCCGACGGAATTGGCGCAGGGCTTCCATGTCCAGTTGCAGGATGTCTTCGCCGTCCACCAGGATCGCGCCGCTGGTGGGGTCGATCAGGCGGTTGAAGTGACGCACCAGCGTGGATTTGCCCGAGCCGGACAGGCCCATGATCACGAAGATCTCGCCGGTGCCGATGCTCAGGGACAAGTCGTTCACGCCGACCACGCAGCCGGTCTCGGCCAGCACCTGATCCTTGGTCTTACCCTGGCCGATCAGCGACAGCGCGTCCTTGGAGCGGGCGCCGAAGATCTTGAAGACGTTTTTAACTTCGATTTTGCTGACAGTAGTCATTTGCTCGCCTCATGCCGTGGACGACCATAGGCCTGGGTAATGCGGTCGATGACCACTGCGAGAATCACGATCGCCAGCCCGGCTTCGAGGCCACGGCCGACGTTGAGGGTCTGGATGCCGACCAACACGTCTTCACCCAAGCCACGGGCACCGATCATCGAGGCGATCACCACCATCGACAGCGCCATCATGGTGGTCTGGTTGATACCGGCCATGATGCTCGGCAAGGCCAGCGGCAGTTGCACGCCGAACAGTTGCTGCCAGCGGTTGGCACCAAAGGCGTTGATGGCTTCCATGACTTCGCCGTCGACCTGGCGAATGCCCAAGTCAGTGAGGCGGATCAGCGGCGGCGCGGCGTAGATCACCGTGGCGAAAATCGCCGGGACCTTGCCCAGGCCGAACAACATCAGCACCGGAATCAGGTACACGAAACTCGGCATGGTCTGCATGATGTCGAGCAGCGGCATCAGCACCGAGCGCAGGCGATTGCTGCGTGCGGACAGGATGCCCAGCGGCACGCCGATCAGCACCGAGATCACCGTGGCGACCATCATCAAGGCCAGGGTCTGCATCAGCTTGTCCCACAGGCCAACCGCGCCCACCAGGAACAGCAAACCGACGATCACCGCCGTGGTTACCACCTTGCGGGTGGCGTGCCAGGCGACGCCGCCGACGATGGCCAGCATCAGCCACCAGGGTGCTGCGCGCAGCAGCCCTTCCAGGTTGACGATGGCCCATAGCAGGGTGTCGGAAATGTGCCGGAACACATCGCCGTAGTTGGTGACCAGTGAATCCACCCAACCGTTGACCCAGTCGGCAATGGAAAACGTAAAACTCTCAGGAAACATATCGTGCTCTCGATCCAGTGGGTTGTGGCTGGGCGTCCGGTTGCCGGTGAAGGCAACCGGAAACGCTCAACCTACAAGGCCGCGTCGATTTTCTTGGCTGCGTCGTCGCTCACCCATGCGTGCCAGACTTCAGGATGTTCCTTGAGGAAAATTTTCGCCAGTTTTGGCGACTCAATTCGCTCCTTGGCCATGCGACCCAGGTTCTGGTTCAGCAGGTCGATCGGCAGGTTGA
Organism: Pseudomonas sp. NS1(2017); assembly: GCF_002269425.1. Lineage (NCBI taxonomy): Bacteria > Pseudomonadati > Pseudomonadota > Gammaproteobacteria > Pseudomonadales > Pseudomonadaceae > Pseudomonas > Pseudomonas sp. NS1(2017). The sequence continues at coordinate 1,772,386 of NZ_CP022960.1, read as the reverse complement.
CCTTTTCCAGCACGGCCACCAGTTCCGGGGCTTGCTCGTGGAAGGTCTTGGACAGGCCGACCTTGATGGTCACGCTCTTATCCACACCGGTTTTTTCTTCCAGCTTGACCAGGTCGACCTGGCCCATCAGCGGGGTTGGCGACCAGTAGTAGAACAGGATCGGCTCGCCACGCTTGTAGCTCGACAGCACCGCCGCATCTAGCGCCGGGCCGGTGCCTGGGCGGAAGTTGGTGTAGGAATTTTCCAGGCCGTAGCTTTTCAGCATTTCGCTGTTGTCCAGTTCACAGGTCCAGCCAGCCGGGCAGTTGTAGAAGCGGCCCTTGGAGGGCTCTTCCTGATCCTTGAACACCGCGGCGTACTTGGCCAGGTCGGCGATGTTTTTCAGGTCGGGTGCCTTGGCTTCCAGCTTGCGTTTGGCGTCGCCTTCGATCACGTAGCGCGGCACGTACCAGCCTTCGATAGCGCCGACAACCGGGGCGCCGACGCCGACGACTTTGCCGGCCTTCTCGGCCTTGTTCCAGACTTCGCTGCGGCCTACCCACTCTTCGGCGAAGACTTGGATGTCGTTGCTGCTCAGGGCGTTTTCCATGGTGATGGAGTTGCCCGGCAGGCTGTCGGTTTTGCAGTCGTAGCCTTTTTCCAGCACGGTTTGCAGGATGTCGGTGAGCAACATGCCGCTTTCCCAGTTCAGGCCTGCGAATTTCACCGGCTTGCCGGATTCGCACCAGCCGGCCGCCTGGGCGCCGACGCTCGCCAGCAAGCCCGTAGAGAACAGTGTGGCCATCAGGGTCTTATGCATTTTCATTGTTGTGACGCTCCCAATCTTGAAATGGATTACGGCAGTCAGTAGGCATCCTGCCCTGTCCACGTCCCATCAGGCTTGTGCAGCCAGCCCGTTTGTTGTTGGTATAGCGCCCTGCTCTGTTGGCAGGATCAGGTGATCGGGCACCGTGCCGTGCCATTTTTTCGCACACAGGTAGTACAGCGCTGCCGGCAGGACCAGACCGATGATCCAGGAAATGTCCACATCACCCAGCGCGGCCACCAACGGGCCGGTGTAGAACTTGGTGGAGATGAACGGCAACTGCACCAGCACGCCGAACACGTACACGCTGATCCCCAGCAGGTTCCAGCGACCATAGCGACCGTTCGGGTCGGCCAGCGCCGGTACGTCATAACGCTCGCGGGTGATGCAGTAGTAGTCCACCAGGTTGATCGCGCTCCAGGGCGTGAAGAACGCCAGCAGGAACAGGATGAAAGACTTGAACGCGCCGAGGAACGAATGCTGGCCGAGCAAGGCGATCAAGGTCGCGGTGCCGACAATCGCCAGCACGAACACCAGGCGTTGCAAGCGCGTGACCTCCAGGCGTCCACGGAAGCCGCTGATGATGGTCGCGATGCACATGAAGCTGCCGTAGGAGTTCAGCGTAGAGATGGTGACCTTGCCGAACGCAATGCTGAAGTACAGCAGCGCAGCGGTAGCCCCCGTACCACTCAAACCAACGATGTAGGCCACTTCGTGACCGGCGAATTGCCCGTTGGACATGGCCGCGGCAAACACGCCGAGGATCATGGCCACCTGCGCGCCAATCACCGAACCGGCACCGGCGGCGAGAAAGGTTTTCACCGAAGAGGTGTTGCTCGGCAAATAGCGCGAGTAGTCCGCCACGTAAGGGCCGAAAGCGATCTGCCAGGAGGCCGCGAGCGACACCGCCAGCAGGAAGCTGCTCCAGCTGAAGTGGCGGATCTGCAGGAGTGCGCCAACGTCGGTCTGGCTCATCAGACGGCTGAACAGGTAGACAAAGGCAATCACGCCAATGACGCTGGCAACGCGACCGATGAAGTGGATCACTCGATAACCGAGCACCGTGACCAGCACGATGACACTGGCGAAGATCAGAATGCCGGTGCTGTCGCTGACCCCGAACAACTGGCCCAGCGCCTGACCGGACAACACCGTGCCGGTGGCGGTGAAGCCGAGGTACATCAGGCACACCAGCACGATCGGAATCGCCGCGCCGTACACGCCAAACTGAACCCGGCTGGAGATCATCTGCGGTAGGCCCAGCTTGGGCCCTTGCGCCGCATGCAACGCCATCACGCCACCGCCGATCAGTTGACCGACCAACAGGCCGATCAACGACCAGAACACATCACCGCCCAGCACCACGGCCAAGGCCCCGGTGACAATCGCGGTGATCTGCAGGTTGGCACCCATCCACAGGGTGAACTGGCTAAATAGACGACCGTGTCTTTCCGCTTCCGGGATGTAGTCGATCGAACGTTTCTCGATCAACGGGGTGGTGCTTGCACGTGCGTCAGCCATTTACTTTCAACCTCTGATGGATTGTTCACTTCTTTCTGTAGGAGCGAGCTTGCTCGCGAAGATATTCCAGGCGCATCGCTGCGTTGAATGTACGTTCTTCGCGAGCAAGCTCGCTCCTACAGTGGGTGCGTCAGCCTTTGATCATGGGCAGGTTCAAGCCCTGCTCCTTGGCGCAATCAATCGCGATCTGGTAGCCGGCGTCTGCGTGACGCATCACACCGGTGGCCGGATCGTTGTGCAGTACGCGGGCAATGCGCTCAGCCGCTTCGTCGGTGCCGTCGCAGACAATCACCATGCCGGAGTGCTGGGAGAAGCCCATGCCTACACCGCCGCCGTGGTGCAACGAAACCCAAGTGGCGCCGCTGGCGGTGTTGAGCAAGGCGTTGAGCAGTGGCCAGTCGGACACGGCGTCGGAACCGTCCTGCATGGCTTCGGTTTCGCGGTTCGGGCTGGATACCGAACCGGAGTCCAGATGGTCACGGCCGATCACCACCGGTGCCGACAGCTCGCCGCTGCGCACCATTTCGTTGAATGCCAGGCCCAGCTTGGCGCGCTGGCCCAGGCCCACCCAGCAGATACGCGCCGGCAGGCCCTGGAAGCTGATGCGCTCGCGCGCCATGTCCAGCCAGTTGTGCAGGTGAGCGTCATCGGGGATCAGTTCTTTGACCTTGGCGTCGGTCTTGTAGATGTCTTGCGGGTCGCCGGACAACGCCGCCCAACGGAACGGGCCGATGCCACGGCAGAACAGTGGGCGGATGTAGGCCGGTACGAAACCCGGGAAGTCGAAGGCGTTTTCCACGCCTTCTTCCTGGGCCATCTGGCGGATGTTGTTGCCGTAGTCGAAGGTCGGGATGCCTTGTTTCTGGAATTCCAGCATGGCTTTGACGTGCACGGCCATCGACTGCTTGGCGGCCTTGATCACGGCCGCCGGCTCGGTCTTGGCGCGGGCGCGGTATTCGTCCCAGGTCCAGCCGGCGGGCAGGTAGCCGTTGAGTGGGTCGTGGGCGCTGGTCTGGTCGGTGACCATGTCCGGGCGCACGCCGCGCTTGACCAGTTCCGGCAGGATTTCCGCCGCGTTACCCAGCAGGGCGATGGAGATGGCCTTGCCTTCCTTGGTGTACTTGGCGATGCGCGCCAGGGCGTCGTCGAGGTCGGTGGCTTGTTCGTCGACATAACGGCTGTTCAGGCGGAAGTCGATGCTGACCTGCTGGCATTCAATGTTCAGCGAGCACGCGCCGGCCAGGGTCGCGGCCAAAGGTTGCGCGCCGCCCATGCCGCCGAGGCCGGCAGTGAGGACCCAACGGCCAGTCAGGTCGCTGTTGTAATGCTGGCGACCCGCTTCGACGAAGGTTTCGTAGGTGCCTTGGACGATGCCCTGGCTGCCGATGTAGATCCAGCTGCCGGCGGTCATTTGGCCGTACATGGCCAGGCCCTTGGCATCCAGTTCGTTGAAGTGTTCCCAACTGGCCCAGTGCGGCACCAGGTTGGAGTTGGCGATCAGCACACGTGGGGCGTTGCTGTGGGTCTTGAACACGCCGACCGGCTTGCCGGATTGCACCAGCAGGGTTTCGTCGTCATTCAGGTTGGTGAGGCTCTCGACGATCTGGTCGTAGCACTCCCAGTTACGCGCCGCACGGCCGATACCGCCGTACACCACCAATTCTTTCGGGTTCTCGGCCACTTGCGGGTCGAGGTTGTTCATCAGCATGCGCAGCGGCGCTTCAGTCAGCCAGCTTTTGGCGGTGAGCTTGTTACCGTGGGCAGCACGGATTTCGACGTCACGGTATTTTGTAGGCCTGGCTTTAGAAAAATCGGTCACGACTGGACTCCTCGGCATGATGCGCGAACATGGATGGTGCGAAGGAGAGTCTTACGCACACATCTTTACTTGTACATACAAGCATATGCAATCGAGCGGCCAACTTGCTGGGGGTGCTGTTGAGATTTTTTTGGAAAGCGCGCGCAAGCCTTGGAAATTAAGGCTTCGAGACTTGATGAAATTTCTTACGGGAGAGTTTTACAACGCGGGAGGTTTGTCACGACAGCGTGGTTTTGCGCCACGCTGGGGCATTCGGTAACAAAGTGGTGCACAGGCGGGAAACAGTTTCAGCGTGGGGTCAGTTCGATAATGCAACTGCGGCCACCCACGGAGATATCCAGCAAACCCGTGTTACCGTCCACTTGCAGGCAGTCGTGATGACCAAGTTTCTGGCCCAGCACCTTCACTTCATCCGCGACACTGAACACCAGCACTGTCTGCGCCGTGCTGAAGAAACGCTGCTCGCCATCGATCCATTGCAGCCGTGCGTGATAACGCTGGGGCGAATAGATCAGGTTGAAGTCGCGGATCGGCCCGGTGATCAAACGGCATGACACCTGGCTGTCACCCTTGAACGCAAAAGCTTGCAGCGGTAGCAACCCGCGCTGTTCCTCGCCGTCTACGGTCAACACCATGCCGGCGCCCTGGATCACGGTGATCACGCGCTGGTAGCCGGCAAAGGTGGAGAAACCGCCGGATTCAGCGATATCCGCAATCGACAAGCGCCAGCCAAAGCCATCCAGCCCTGCGCCGGCATCTCGAGTGATTTCTTCAGTGCTGCCGCCGCCGTTTTTCCACGGCATGCGCACGTAATCGGCGGCGCGCCAGACTGTTACGGAACTCATTTACTGAAACGTCCTTCGAGGCTGTGACGGGAACCGGGGTGGATCAAACGCGCGGCGGTCACCGGCTGGCGGCCCGACCAGGTGCGTCGGCGAATCAACAGGCACGGCTCGGTAGGCTCGATCTGCAGCAGCTTGCACTCGGCGGCGTCGGCAAGGATGGCTTCGACCACGTGCTCGCCTTCGGTCAGCGGCGCCACCTGGCTCAGGTAGGCGTAAGGCGTTTGCTGGGTGAAATCCTGCTGCAGGTATTCCGGCGCGACCAGGGCGTTGACGAAGCGGTCTTCGATTTGCACGGGAATATCGTTTTCGAAGTGCACGATCAATGAGTGGAACACACGCCCGCCTTCACGCATCTCCAAGGCAACGGCGCGCTCGGAACCGGCAGCCTCTTCGCCCAGGTGGATGACCTGGCAGGTATGCCGATGACCGCGTGAGGCGATCTCATCGGCAATGTTGTGCACTTCGAACAGGGCTGACTGGCTCTTGGGCTCGGCGACAAAGGTGCCGACACCTTGCATGCGTACCAGCAACCCTTCGGCGGTGAGCTCGCGCAGGGCGCGATTGATGGTCATGCGGCTGAAACCCAACTGACTGACCAGTTCGCTCTCCGACGGCACACGGTAATGGGGCGGCCAGTTGCCGTTGAGGATCTGCTGGCTGATCATCTGTTTGACGCGGGCATACAAGGGCGCCGGACTTTCGTCCATGTGGGCAGCCAGCGAAGACTTGGCAGGCGGAGTCGGCACAGGAAATCCTTGCAGGGGGAAAAGATGCATAGATTGCCGGAGTTTACCGAGCAGGCAAACGTCTGTATATGTATATACAAATAAACACACGACCGGGGTGCCTTGATCATGTCCGCTTTCTTTGCCGAACGCGCGCTGCTGCCTAATGGATGGGCCAATGATGTACGTCTTGAAGTCAGCGCCGAGGGCCGGCTGACAAAAGTTGAGGCCAATGCCAGTGCAGAGGGTGCCGAACGGCTGAGAGGCCCGGTATTGGCGGGTATGCCCAACCTGCACTCCCATGCATTCCAGCGCGCCATGGCCGGTTTGGCCGAAGTGGCGGGCAATCCGAATGACAGCTTCTGGACCTGGCGCGACCTGATGTACCGCATGGTCGGCAAGATCAGCCCGGACCAATTGCAGGTGATCGCGCGTCAGCTGTATATCGAGATGCTCAAGGCCGGCTACACGTCGGTGGCCGAATTTCACTATGTGCATCACGACGTCAGCGGCCAGCCGTATGCCGATCGCACGGAGCTGTCGCGGCAGATCAGCCAGGCGGCGGCCAGCAGCGGAATTGGCCTGACACTGCTGCCGGTGCTTTACACCCACTCGGGGTTTGGCGGCCAGGCGCCGAATGAAGGCCAGCGGCGGTTTATCAACAGCACTGAAAACTATCTGGACCTGCAGGCGCAGCTCAAACCCATCCTCGCCGCGCAAACGGCGCAGCAGTTGGGGCTGTGTTTCCACTCGTTGCGCGCGGTAACGCCGCAGCAAATCAATGACGTGCTGGCCGCCAGCGACAAGGCGTGCCCGGTGCATATCCACATCGCCGAACAGCAAAAGGAAGTCGATGACAGCCTGGCCTGGAGCGGCAAACGCCCGCTGCAATGGCTGTATGACAACGTTGAAGTGGATGAGCGCTGGTGCCTGGTGCATGCCACTCATGCGGACGCGGATGAAGTCGCACGCATGGCCAAGAGCCGCGCGATTGCCGGCTTGTGCCTGACCACCGAGGCCAACCTGGGTGATGGGATTTTCCCCGCGGTGGATTTTCTGGCCCAAGGCGGACGCATGGGCATCGGGTCCGACAGCCATGTGTCATTAAGCGTGGTGGAGGAGTTGCGTTGGCTGGAATATGGCCAGCGCCTGCGCGATCAGCGGCGTAATCGGTTGTATCGCAGTGATCAGCCGATGGTCGGCCGTACGCTGTTTGACGCCGCGCTGGACGGCGGTGCCCAAGCGTTGGGGCAACCGATTGGTCGGCTGGAAGTGGGCAAGCGTGCGGATTGGATTGTGCTGGATGGCAATGATCCCTACTTGGCGACGGCAACAGAGGATGGGATTCTGAATCGCTGGCTGTTTGCGGGTGGGGATCGGCAGGTGCGGGATGTGCTGGTGAATGGAAAGTGGGTGGTGCGCGATGGGCATCATGCCGGCGAAGAAGAAAGCAGCCGGGCGTTCACCAAAGTCCTGCGCGACCTGTTGGGCTGAAACAAAAAAACCTGTAGGAGCCGGCTTGCCGGCGATGGCGATCTCAAGGATGTCATCGCCGGCAAGCCGGCTCCTACAGGGGCGGTTGCAGCGTTACTGCGAAGTTTTTGCCATCTGCTTGTCCGACGTACGCCAGATCAATCGCGTGGTGTCATACCCCTGCTGCCGCGCCCTGCTCAACAAGTCTTCGCGGGTGTCCGCACTGACCGTCGGCGTGCGCGACAGGATCCACATATAGCGCCGGCTCGGGCTACCCACAATCGCGGTCTTGTAGTCATCACTGACGTACAGCACCCAGTAATCACCCTTGGCAACGCCAGGTAACAGCGCGGTGAACCAATTGTTGAATTCCACCCAGAGCTTGTCGGTCTTGCCCGGCACTTGCGGGGTGGCGGTGCCCTTGGCTTCTTCCCACTTCCACTCGGTCGTCAGGCAGCGGTTGAACACCGACATGTCGCCATCGGGCAACAGGGTGTAGCGGGCTTCGGACTGCGCGCAATTGCGCTGGAAGTACATCGGCAATCGAGCCAACTCATACCAGGTGCCCTGGTAACGCTTGAGGTTGACGTTGCTCGCTGTCTTGGGTTGCAGATCATCGCCAGAATGGCTGGCGCAGCCCGCCAAAAACAGGCTGGCACAAAGAAACAAAACAAAACGCATCATTCTTCTTCTCCCGCAGGCTCTCGCCCCGGTTTACTTCAGGCCTTGCCCGGAAAACATCAGAACCTTGTCACCGGCATATTGAACGCTGATAAAGCTGTTTTTATCGCCCCAGGTGCAGCTGGACATGCCCAGTGCGCCGGAACAATCGGTCGGCTTGCCCAGCAACGACTCCACCTCAGCCTTGGCCATGCCAGCCGACAATTTTTGATAATTTTCTTGGTTGACCTTGCTGCAAGCGGCCAAAAGCACGCAAAAAGCCAGCAAAGCGAGACGGCGTAACGACATGGAAAAACTCCTGGAGGGACGAAGCAGCGTGGGTATCTGCCAGAAGCTTAGAAGGGAAAAGAGGTGTCTGGTTCCCGATGAGAAAAAACAAAAAAGCCCCGAAAACGCTGAAACGTTTCGGGGCTTCTTTTAAGGTGATCCAGCTCACAACAACGCGGATAACCTATCGCTGCAATTTACTGCTTGTGATACGCCGTCACACGCTCAACTTCTTCCTTCGAACCCAGGAACACCGCCACGCGCTGGTGCAGGCCTTCAGGCTGGATGTCGAGGATGCGCTGGTGGCCGTCGGTGGACGCGCCGCCCGCCTGCTCAACCAGGAAGGACATCGGGTTGGCTTCGTACATCAGACGCAGTTTGCCTGGCTTGGATGGCTCGCGGCTGTCGCGTGGGTACATGAACAGGCCACCACGGGTCAGGATACGGTGCACGTCGGCAACCATCGCAGCGACCCAGCGCATGTTGAAGTTTTTCTTCAACGGGCCTTCTTCGCCGGCCATCAACTCGCCCACGTAGCGGGTCACAGGTTCTTCCCAGTGACGCTGGTTGGACATGTTGATCGCAAATTCCTGGGTGGACGCAGGAATGGTGATGTCTTCGTGGGTCAGTACGAAGCTGCCCATTTCGCGGTCCAGGGTGAAGCCTTTGACGCCGTCGCCCAGTGTCAGCACCAGCATGGTCTGTGGGCCGTAGATGGCGTAGCCGGCAGCAACCTGTTGGGTGCCTGGCTGCAGGAACGCTTTCTCGTTCAGCGGCTCGTTCTGGCTCAGGTATTCGTTCGGGCAGCGCAGTACCGAGAAGATGGTGCCGACCGGTGCGTTGATGTCGATGTTGGACGAGCCGTCCAGTGGGTCGAACACCAGCAGGTAGGCGCCTTTCGGGTATTTACCGGGGATTTGGTAGGCATTGTCCATTTCTTCGGACGCCATGCCGGCCAGGTGGCCGCCCCATTCGTTGGCTTCGAGCAGGATCTCGTTGGAAATCACGTCGAGTTTCTTCTGCACTTCGCCCTGCACGTTTTCGGTGCCCATGCTGCCCAGGACACCACCCAGTGCGCCTTTGGACACGGCGTGGCTGATTTCCTTGCAAGCACGCGCCACCACTTCGATAAGGAAGCGCAGATCGGCAGGCGTGTTGTTGCTGCGGGTCTGCTCAATCAAATAGCGACTCAAGGTAACGCGGGACATGTAAGGCTCCGGAAAATGGGGGGCTTGAAAACCCGCGCAGTTTAACGCGAGTCGGGGCGTATTTCCTCCTATCAGAGGATTTAAACCCAATAGAGTTCATGGACTTTATTCAACGTGCCACCGGCGGCTTGCGCAGCAAACTGTAGGCCATGGCGCCCAGTGCCGCCACGCCGAGCAGCAACACGGCCCAGAGACCGAGTTTTTTCCAGTCTGCTCCGGCATCGGCAGCGGGCTGGAGCACGGTGGCAGCAGTGGCGACTTCTCCGCTGACCTTGGCCTGTCCCAACGTCTTGAGACGCTCGGCGCTGTAGTCGGGAATCAGGGTCGAGAGCGGAAGGTTCGCCGCCTTGATCGACGCATTGCCCAGCGCCAGGGTGAACGGCGGCTCGCCCCGCGCCAGGAACACCAGTTGCGTGGCGCGTACCGCAAAACGCAGCGCCGGCGCCTCGACACCCAGGCCGCCACCGCGCTCATCTACGGTCAGTTTGAGCTCGGCCACCGTCTGGCCCGGCAACTGCAACTCATCCTGCACCACGTCCCGGCCATTCTGGGTCAGGCGATACAGCACGCCATTGCTCAGGGGTTGCCAGGCCTGCTTGCTGTCCCTGCGCCCGGCTAATGTCACCGGCGCCAGGGTGTTGGGTTGTTTCAACTCGATGCGCAGCCGCTCAAGACTCAGCCCCGTGGGCAACTGCCAGCTATATTCCCCGGCCTTGAGCCGCATGCCCGCCAAGGGTTGCGACCACATCAAAGGCATGGGCAAGCTGCTGCGGGTGGCACTCACCAACTGGGCAGAGGTCAGCAATGGCGCCGCCTGGCCTTGCCAGACCAGGCGCAGGTAACGCGCCGATTGCCCCGGCAGGCTCACGTCATGCTGCTCGACCCGCTCGTCGGCAAATGACAAACGCGCCACTTGCCCATCGCCCCAGGTTTGCCAGTGCTGCAAGTCATCACTGGCTTCAATGCTGAAGCGCTGGAAGCCCTCCTGCTCATGGCTCCAGTCCAGGCTCAATTGCTGCAAAGGCGCTTTGATCGCACTGGCGTCCAACACCCAGCCGCGCAGCACTTGCTTGCCGGGTTTCGGTGCAGTGGATGGCGTGATTTCCACCAAGGTGCCTGTGGTGGTGGCCTTCATCACCACATCGGGCAAGGCTTGCTCGGTGTCGGCGGCGTAAAGCGGGAACCATTTCACGTCGGTGACGTTGCGGTTCTCGGTGCGCTGCGCGGACTGACGCGACACTGCATAGGCCTGAGGCTCGCCGTTTGCGTTGAACACCCGCACATCACTGAGATCGGCCTGGCGTGCGTTCAGTTGAAACGCCAACGGCAGCTCCAGACGATACCAAGGGCCGTTGCCGCTCAAGGTCAGCGGCACCCGGGTGGTGAAATCAGCCGGACTGTCCTGAGCAAACGCCGCCGTGCACAGCATCCACACCGTCAATCCACTCAGACTCAGCTTGCCCATCAAGAAGACGCTCCCTCAGTTTCAACGCGCTTAGGCGGCAGCGGCGCAAAGTAACCCACCACCAGCAACAAACCGCCCACGCCGATAAACGACACGATCCGCGCCAAGCCGCCACGGTTGCTCAGTTCGACAAAGAACAGCTTGGCCACCACCACCGCAATCAACGCCGCACCGATCAGCCACACTTCGCGACGATGACGCAGGTGGCCGCCGATCATCAGGCCGAGGGCGATCAGGGTCCAGACGATCGACAGACCGGCCTGCACCAGCATGGACGCCAGCAACGCATCCAGTTGAAACGGCACGCCGCCCCAATGGTGGGCCGTGCGCATCACCAGCACAGTAAAAAAGGCGAACAGCGAAATGCCCGCCACACCTTGGGCGATCCATTCAACGCGCGGCCCATGCTCCGGCGCGGCACTGCACGACCACAGGTAAATGCCCAGCAGCGCGAACAACAGGCCCAGGTCCAGCGGGTTGAGCAGCGGCACATAGGGCAGCGGCTCGGCCGTGCCGTCACTGAAGATATTCGCCAGCCAGAACCAACCGAGCATCAGCACCGCAAGGGGCAGTGCGGCGAGCACGCGGTATTCCCTTGGGTACGCAGATACGGGCCACGGCCAACTGCGCGGCGCGGCAGCGAGCACCAGGTACAGGCTTGGCAGAATCGCCCAGCCCAACCAGCGCCAGGCGTTGTATTCGCTCGACAGCACCAGCAGGCCATAGCGCAATTCCAGCGCCAGCACGCCGATCAACATCCAGCAGCCCAGCACATGAGCCGCGCTCAAGACGTTTCCAGGCAACAGAGCCGCCAAACGCCGCAGCGAGATGAAATGCACCACAAACACCGCCAGCCAGGCCAGCCAGCCGAACTGCGCGGCCGGGTGGTAATACTCGGACCACGCGCCCCACAACACCAGGCCCGCCGCAGGCATCAGCAACGTGCTGGCGATACCCAACGCCACCCAGCGCAAACGCAGCGCCACTGCCGTCCAGATCACCCCGCTCAACGCAGCCGCCAGCAGCAAAAGCGGCGCGTGCAACGCCGCAGGTGCCAAGCGCCACACTTCAATGATCACCGCCAGCGCCCACCAGGCCACACCCCAGGCCAGCAGACCTGCGGACAAACGGCCACGGGGCAGGCGCCAGGCGCCGAGCATTGCCGCCAAGGCAATGATCATCGGCGTCCAGGCATTGTTCACCGGGTCGAGGGCAAATAGCGCGCCCGCAAGGACTTGCACAGCAATGCCACAGCGCACCACCACGGGCGAGCCGATTCGCTGACCCGCCCACACGGTCGCAAGGCCAGCAACCGCCCAACCGACGATGCAGCCTTGGGTCGAAAACAACAGCGGCGCCAGCAGGTAAGCGCAACCCAGGCCGAGTACAGCGAGCCCTGGAGCGCCCAGGCGCTCCCAACGCAGGGTTTGTTCCGGCGCGGCTTTGTGTAGTTGATAAAAGCTGAACAACAATGCCGCGCCCAGCAACAATGCCCCTAATGGAGGCCCCTGCAGCAAGGTGTCCTGACCATCGCGCAGTTCGCTGAGGAAAGCGAGCAGCGAACCCAATTGCAACAACAAGGCAAACGCCCGCGCCACGGGGCGATGCTGGCGTAGACCGAGCCAGAAGATCCCGGCGCCTTCAACAGCCCACGCCGCAGCGGTCCAGCGTGCATCGAGGCCCAAGGGAATGGCCAGGCTGGCGAAGATCACACCCAGGGCCAGGCAGGTTTCCGTCAGGAGCACGGCGCGCCCGCCACTGAGTACACGGGCCAAGACCATGTAAAGGATGCCCAGGCCCAGCGCACTGAACGCAGCGGCGAACTCAAGGTGTTGCACTAGCGCGAACTGCAAGCCAAAGCCCACCAGCGGCGGGCCGAACAGCAGGGTCCCGTCGACATAATCGCCCTTGCGCCATTGCGTACCCAAGCTGTCGCCCTCGCCCGCCTCCAGCAATTTGCGCCGGGCGTACAACAGGCCGATGGCCAGGTACATCGCGAAAAACAGGATCAGGAACGGCTCGGTGCTCCACAACAGCTCCGGCGTGTAGGAGCGCATGCCCCAGGCGAAACCGATGCCGAAGGTGCCCACAAAGCCGATCACATTCAGCAGGCGCCAGGCTTTGAACCAGGCAATCGCGAGAATGCCGGCATTGAGCAACGCAAAGTAGCTGAACAGCGCCACATGGCTTCCGGCGCCGGTCGATACCAGGATCGGCGCCGCAAAACCGCCCAACGCCGCCGCACAGGCCAGGCCGAACGCATCCTGGGTGACCGCCAGGATCGCTGAAAATACCGTGACGGCGACCAGCAAGCCCATTGCCGCGCCGGGATCGATCAGCGGATGCAGACGCATCGCCGCAAACACCGTGAGGTACAACACCGCAATCCCCGCGCCTTGCAGCATCAAGCCGTAGCTGCTGTTACGCAGCCGCAGCCACCAGCCCAGGCCCAGCAGGCCCAATGCAGCGGCGGCAACGCCGGCGTAACGCAGCTCGATCGGTACCACCATGCCTTCGGTGGCGTAACGCAGCAGGAAGGCCAGGCCGAGGAATAACAGCACCACGCCGACGCGCAGCACGGTGTTGCCGCCGAGCAGCCAATTGCGCGCACCCTCGATGGCACGTTCGATCAGGTTGGGGCCGCGAGGGGTTGCGGGTTCATTAGGCTTCGGCGCTGGCGTCCACACGTCATCCAACAGCGGCTGGCTCGGCTCAGGGACCAGGGCAACGGGTGCCAATTCGGCAGGCAGCTCCCACACCAATTCGGGTGACTTGGCGACAGGTGCCGATTCGGGAACAGAGGGTTCAACCCTCATGCTGCTTGCAGGCGTAGGGACTTCCAACTGCCGCAGGCGTTCGCCCAGTGCAATCAGCGACTTCTGCGTGGTTTCCAACTGACGCGCCTGCTGGTCCGACTTGGCCGACAGCTGCGCCAGGCGAATCGCCTGGCCAATGCCCAACCCCAGCAGCGCACCAATGCCCGCATCACTGAACGACTCGTCGAGTGTCCAGCCGAGCACCAGGCCAATCAGCATGAAAATCCATTGCATGGTCGATATCCCTAAGCCAACCGGCACTGTAGGAGCGAGCTTGCTCGCGAAGAACGCAAAGATACCGCGTTAAATCTGAATGCACGCGTTATCGATGACGCTTTTCGCGAGCAAGCTCGCTCCTACAAGGGATCTAGTCGAGGGCTTTCCAGATCTCGGTCGCGTACTCCCTGATCGTCCGATCCGAACTGAACCAGCCCATACGCGCCGTATTCAGCACCGCCGAACGCCACCAGGCCTTGGAATCATGCCAATGCGCCTCGACTCGCGCCTGGGCGTCCCAGTACGAATCGAAGTCGGCACACACCAAAAAGCGGTCGTAGTCGATCAGTCCATCGATCAACCCCACATAACGGCCCGGATCATCCGGCGAGAACACCCCGCCACGGATCGCTTGCAGCACGTCGTTCAACCGGTGAGATGCCGCGATATCAGGACCTGCGTTGAACTCACCCGCGTGTTTACGGGCTTCGACCTGCTGCGCACTGAGGCCGAAGATAAACATGTGCTCGGCGCCCACACGCTCATGCATTTCCACGTTGGCGCCGTCCATGGTGCCGATGGTCAGCGCGCCGTTGAGGCCGAATTTCATGTTGCTGGTGCCCGACGCTTCGAAGCCGGCAGTGGAGATCTGCTCCGACAAGTCCGCCGCCGGGATGATGCTTTCCGCCAGGCTGACGTTGTAGTTGGGCAGGAACACCACCTTGAGCAAACCGCGTACGGTCGGGTCGTTGTTGACCGTGCGGGCGATGTCGTTGGTCAGTTTGATGATCAGCTTGGCCTGGTGATAACTGGCCGCCGCCTTGCCGGAGAAGATCTTCACCCTCGGCACCCAGTCGGTGCCCGGTTCGGCGCGGATCGCCTGGTACAGCGCCACGGTGTGCAGCAGGTTGAGCAGTTGACGCTTGTATTCGTGGATGCGCTTGACCTGCACGTCGAACATCGCCGCCGGGTTGACCGCAATGCCCAGGCGCTCATGAATGATGTCTGCCAGCGCCCGCTTGCTGTGCAGACGCTGCTCGGCAAAGGCCTTGCGGAACGTCTGTTTTTCGGCAAACGGCTCTAGCTCCACCAGCCGCTCTTCGGGCTTGTCGAGAATGTCCGGGCCGAGTGCTTCCACCAGCATGGACGTGAGCTTGGGGTTGGCCTGGTACAACCAGCGACGGAAGGTAATGCCGTTGGTTTTGTTATTGATGCGCTCCGGGTACAGCTTGTGCAGCTCCGAGAACACTGTGCTGCGCATCAATTGGGTGTGCAGGCCGGACACGCCATTGACGCTGTGGGAACCCAGGAACGCCAGGTTGCCCATGCGCACGCGTCGGCCGTTGTCTTCTTCGATCAGCGACACGGCGCGTAGCACGTCAAAGTCATGGATACCCTTGGCACGCAACGAATCGATGTGCTGGGCATTGATCAGGTAGATGATCTGCATGTGCCGGGGCAGCATGCGTTCCATCAAGCCGACCGGCCAGGTTTCCAATGCCTCAGGCAACAAGGTGTGGTTGGTGTAGGAAAGGGTTTCGACAGTGACATCCCACGCGGCTTCCCATGGAATGTCGTGCAGGTCCACCAACTGGCGCATCAACTCGGCCACGGCTATGGACGGGTGGGTGTCGTTGAGCTGGATCGCAGCGTGTTCGCCCAGGCTGAGTACCGAGCCGTGCATGTTCTTGTGGCGGCGCAGCAGGTCTTGCAGGGAGGCGGCGACGAAGAAGTATTCCTGGCGCAGGCGCAATTCCTGCCCCGCTTCGGTGCTGTCGGCCGGGTAAAGCACTCGGGAGATGCTTTCGGCACGCGCTACTTCGGCGACGGCCCCCAAGTGGTCACCAGCATTGAAGCGTTCCAGGTGCAGGTCTTCCACCGCTCGGGCACGCCACAGGCGCAGGGTGTTGACGCTGGCACCGCGCCAGCCGACGACCGGCGTGTCATAGGCAATGGCGCGCACGGTTTCGTTCGGCGTCCACCGCTGAATCATCTTGCCGGTGCCGTCATCCAGGGTTTCGACACTGCCCCCAAAGCCGATCGGGTACACCACTTCAGGGCGCTCGAATTCCCAGGGGTTGCCGAAATCCAGCCAGTGTTCGGTCTGCTCCTGCTGCCAACCATCAACAATCGCCTGGCGGAACAGGCCGTGTTCATAACGAATGCCATAACCGTGGCCGGCCACGCCCAGGGTCGACATGCTTTCCATGAAGCACGCCGCCAGGCGGCCCAGGCCACCGTTACCCAGTGCGGCATCGGGCTCCAACAAGCGAATGCGCTCAAGGTCGACGCCCAGCTCCGAGAGGGCTTCGCGGGCGATTTCCAGCACGCCGAGGTTGCTCAGGCTGTCGTAGAGCAAGCGGCCGATGAGGAATTCGAGGGAAAGGTAGTAAACCCGCTTCTGGCCTTTGCGGTAGATGCGCCGCGTGTGGTCCATCCAGTGGTCGACCATCTGGTCGCGTGCGGCCAGGGCAATGGCTTCGAACCAGTCGTGGTCGAAGGCGTGATCCGGGTCCTTGCCCACCGCGTAGGTGAGTTTGGTCAAGACGGCATCGCGGAACGCGGCTACCTCTGCTTCTCGTGCAAGTGGTTCCTGAGACATCAATTGCGACCTCGGGCGAGATAGAAGGAGTTGCTAGAGCCTAGACGGTCTGACAGACGGTAGACGCTCTGGTTCGGCACTTTTTTAACGCATTTACCTTTGCAGGGTTTTGATGCATTGGCCGTGCCTGCTTTTGGCAAACGCGCACCTTCTGGCCGAAAACCATAAAATATTGTTCAAAAAATCACCAATCCCGGTATGATCGCGCGCCCGGATACAGCCCCACCTTTTGGAACCCTGATGAAGCCTCAATTGATCGCCGCCGCGGAACTCGACCGTCTCGAAACGTGGCAGAAATATTCCGCGCACATGTGCGGTGGTTGCGTGTCCAGCTGCTGCACGCTGCCGGTCGAAGTGAAGGTCAAGGACCTGATCCGCATTGGCCTGGTCGATGAATTCGAGCTGGGCGACCCGGCGAAGAACATCGCCAAGCGGTTGCAGAAGGAAGGCATCGTCGAGCGTTTCAACTCCAAGTCCGAGATCTTTACCCTGCAGCGCATGAGCAACAACGATTGCCTGTTCCTGGATCGTAAGACACGCTTCTGCACTATTTATGACAAGCGCCCGGATACGTGCCGCAACCACCCGAAAATCGGGCCGCGGCCGGGGTATTGCGCGTACAAGCCGAAGGAAGTGGTGCGCGAGACCAAGTTCAAGACCCTCGATAAATTCTGATCGCAGAACATTGTAGGAGCGAGCTTGCTCGCGAAAACCGCCAACGATAGCGCAGCGCTTCAGGTAGCTAGCGGTGCCTGAACGTTCTTCGCGAGCAAGCTCGCTCCTACAAATAAGCCCCTATGGCATACATTTCAGGCACAAAAAAACGCCCCCGGCCTTTCGACCGGGGGCGTTTTTCATTCAGCCTGAGTTAACTCAGTTCTTGGCTTTCTTGGCAGCGCGGGTACGCTCGCCTTCGTCCAGGATCTTCTTACGCAGGCGGATCGACTTAGGCGTGACTTCGCACAGCTCGTCATCCTGGATGAATTCCAGGGCCTGTTCCAGGGTGAAGCGAACAGGTGGAACCAGAGCGATGGTTTCGTCTTTGCCCGAAGCACGCATGTTGTCGAGCTTCTTGCCTTTGGTTGGGTTGACGCCCATGTCGTTGTCACGGCTGTTCAGACCAACGATCTGACCGTTGTAGATCTCTTGACCGTGTTCAACGAACAGCTTGCCACGTGCCTGGAGGGTTTCCAGGGAGTAGGTCAGCGCCTTGCCGGTTTCTACCGATACCAGAACACCGTTCTGACGGCCGGACATGTCGCCGGACTTCATGGTGTCGTAGCGATCGAAGATCGAGGTCAGGATGCCAGCACCGTTGGTCAGGGTCAGGAACTGGTTACGGAAACCGATCAGACCACGCGCAGGGATGTTGTATTCCAGACGCACACGGCCTTTGCCATCCGGCACCATGTTGGTCAGGTCGCCTTTACGCAGACCCATCTCTTCCATCACCTTGCCCTGGGATTCTTCCGGGGTGTCGATGGTGACGTTTTCGAACGGTTCCTGCTTCACGCCGTCAACCTGACGGATGATCACTTCTGGACGACCAACGCCCATTTCGAAGCCTTCGCGACGCATGGTTTCGATCAGTACCGAGAGGTGCAGCTCACCACGGCCGGAAACCTTGAACTTGTCAGCCGAGTCGCCTTCTTCAACGCGCAGAGCAACGTTGTACAGCAGCTCTTTGTCCAGACGTTCCTTGATGTTACGGGAAGTCACGAACTTGCCTTCTTTACCGCAGAAAGGCGAGTCGTTTACCTGGAAGGTCATGGAAACGGTTGGCTCGTCAACGGTCAGAGGCTTCATCGCCTCGACGGTGTCCGGGTGGCACAGGGTGTCGGAGATGAACAGCGAGTCCATACCGCTGATGCACACGATGTCGCCAGCTGCCGCTTCTTCAACGTCGATGCGGTGCAGACCGTGGTGACCCATCAGCTTCAGGATACGACCGTTGCGCTTCTTGCCGTCGGCGCCGATAGCGACAACCGGGGTGTTCGGCTTGACGCGACCACGAGCGATACGGCCAACGCCGATAACACCCAGGAAGCTGTTGTAGTCCAGTGCGGAGATCTGCATCTGGAACGCGCCGTCACGGTCAACAGCCGGGGCTGGAACGTTGTCGACGATCGACTGGTACAGCGGGGTCATGTCTTCAGCCATGTCGGTGTGATCCAGACCGGCAATACCGTTCAGGGCCGAGGCGTAGACGACTTTGAAGTCCAGCTGTTCTTCGGTGGCACCCAGGTTGTCGAACAGGTCGAAGATCTGGTCCAGAACCCAGTCCGGACGCGCGCCTGGACGGTCAACCTTGTTGATGCACACGATCGGACGCAGGCCGGCTTCGAAAGCCTTTTTGGTCACGAAACGGGTTTGCGGCATAGGGCCGTCTTGAGCGTCAACCAGCAGCAGAACGGAGTCAACCATCGACATTACGCGTTCTACTTCGCCGCCGAAGTCGGCGTGGCCCGGGGTGTCCACGATGTTGATGTGGTAGCCGTTCCAGTTGATGGCGGTGTTTTTCGCCAGGATGGTAATACCGCGCTCTTTTTCCTGGTCGTTGGAGTCCATCACGCGCTCGTCGTTGAGCTCGTTGCGCTCCAGGGTGCCGGATTGACGCAGGAGTTTGTCTACCAGGGTGGTTTTACCATGGTCAACGTGAGCAATGATGGCGATGTTACGTAGATTTTCGATCACTTGTGTATCTCGATCAGAGGATTCGGTGTGCTGACAGGTCGTGGCAGCGATTAACAGTAGAGTCAGGCCTTGCCGTTACAGCTTGACGGCAGAGTCGGGGGGCCGGTGACGCAGGCCACAGGCAAACAGCCCCGGGCTCTTAGCTCGGTCGATAAACGCGCACATTGGCATGCCCCTCACTGAGCAAATGGTGGGCATGCAGGCGACTCATCACGCCTTTGTCGCAATACAGCAGGTACTGACGGCTGTTATCCAGTTCCTTGAAACGCGCGTTCAATGCATAGAACGGCAGCGTTTGTACGTCGATGCCAGGAATTTCCAGCGGCTCATCTTCAGCGGCATCCGGGTGACGGATGTCGACGACGATCTGGCCGGCCAGGGCTTCGCTGACTTCTTCGATCTTCACATCCTGGCCCAGTTCGTCGATTACGCGATCGATCGGGACCAGTTTGGCGTTCTCGAGCGCACGCTCCAGAATCGCCATGTCGAATTCTTTCTCTTCATGCTCCACGCGGTGGCGCTTGGCGTGGGTCTTGGGGTTCACCGAAATGACCCCGCAGTACTCGGGCATGTGCTTGGCAAAGTCGGCGGTGCCGATTTCTTCTGCCAGGTCGATGATGTCCTGCTTGTGGCTGGCGATCAGCGGGCGCAACACCAGCTTCTCGGTGACACAGTCGATGATCGACAGGTTCGGCAGCGTCTGGCTGGACACCTGGGAGATCGCCTCACCGGTCACCAGCGCGTCGATCTGCAAGCGGTCGGCAATCTGCGACGCGGCGCGCAACATCATACGCTTCAATACCACGCCCATATGACCGTTATCGACTTTGCCGAGAATTTCGCCCAGCACTTCCTCAAACGGTACGCTCACAAATAGCACGCGCTGGGAGCTGCCGTACTTCTTCCAGATAAAGTGCGCGACTTCCATCACGCCCAATTCGTGTGCACGCCCGCCCAGGTTAAAGAAGCAGAAGTGGCTCATCAGGCCACGGCGCATGATCTGGTAAGCGGCAACCGTCGAATCGAAACCGCCGGACATCAGGACCAGGGTCTGTTCCAGGGCGCCCAGCGGGTAGCCGCCGATGCTGTTGTGCTGGCTGTGGATGACAAACAACCGTTGGTCGCGAATTTCCATGCGCACTTCGATTTGCGGCGCTTTCAGGGAAATTCCGGCTGCGCCGCACTCGCGACGCAGCTTGCTGCCGACGTATTTCTCGACATCCATGGAGCTGAAAGTGTGCTTGCCGGCACGCTTGCAACGCACCGAAAAGATCTTGCCTTCCAGCTCGCTGCCGTAGTGCTGTTTGCACTTCTCGGTGATGTCGTCGAAGTCGCCCAGCGGGTACTCATCCACCTGCAGGAAATGCGCGATGCCCGGCATGCAGCTCAGGCGCTCGGTCATGTCCTTCAAGGCTTTGGGCTCGGTGACGCGGGTTTCCAGCTCGAGGTTGTCCCACACGCCGTTCACCACCACAGCCGGGTCCAGATCGCGGAGCACGGCACGGATGTTCTTGGCCAATTGACGGATGAAACGCGTCCGTACCGGTCGGCTTTTGATGGTGATCTCGGGGAAGACTTTAACGATTAATTTCATGGAAACAGCGCGCGCCGGGCCTGCTGAAAAAGGGGGGCGCGGATTATAGCGGAAATCGCTCAAGGTTTAACCAGTTAATATGCATCGTAAGCGCAACGCACTAAAGAGGTGCATTTATGCGCCCTTGCGCTACATTGCGGTGCGCTATTTTTGGGCTTTTGTCGCAATGCACCTTTATAGGGGCGTTTTTGGAGCAGAAAACCCATGTTGGCGCACTGGCATGCAATTTGCTCTCTTGTGAGGCAGGTTGCCATGGCGGACTATCCGCGCCGGCATCACCCACATTCTAAGGGCTAACTCCACTACCCCAGCCCGAAGCCACCCGGAGGACACTATGTCGAAGTCGGTTCAACTCATCAAAGATCATGACGTTAAATGGATTGATCTGCGCTTCACGGACACCAAAGGCACTCAGCACCACGTGACCATGCCGGCTCGCGACGCGCTGGATGAAGCTTTCTTCGAAGAAGGCAAAATGTTCGACGGTTCCTCCATCGCTGGCTGGAAAGGCATCGAAGCCTCCGACATGATCCTGATGCCGGACGACAGCACTGCCGTACTCGACCCGTTCACCGAAGAGCCGACCCTGATCCTGGTCTGCGACGTGATCGAGCCTTCGACCATGCAAGGCTACGACCGCGACCCACGTGCGATCGCCAAGCGTGCCGAGGAATACCTGAAGTCCACCGGTATCGGTGACACCGTATTCGTAGGCCCAGAGCCAGAATTCTTCATCTTCGACCAAGTGAAGTTCAAGTCCGACATCTCCGGTTCCATGTTCAAGATCTACTCCGAACAAGGCTCCTGGATGTCCGACCAGGACGTGGAAGGCGGCAACCATGGCCACCGTCCAGGTATCAAAGGTGGCTACTTCCCAGTTCCGCCGTTCGACCACGACCACGAAATCCGTACCTCCATGTGCAACGCCATGGAAGACATGGGCCTGGTCATCGAAGTGCACCACCACGAAGTGGCCACTGCCGGTCAGAACGAAATCGGTGTGAAGTTCAACACCCTGGTTGCCAAGGCTGACGAAGTACAGACCCTGAAGTACTGCGTACACAACACTGCCGTAGCCTACGGCCGTACCGCTACCTTCATGCCTAAGCCACTGTACGGCGATAACGGTTCGGGTATGCACGTTCACCTGTCCATCGCCAAAGATGGCAAGAACACCTTCGCTGGCGAAGGTTATGCCGGCCTGTCCGACACTGCCCTGTACTTCATCGGCGGTATCATCAAGCACGGTAAGGCCCTGAACGGCTTCACCAACCCGTCGACCAACTCCTACAAGCGTCTGGTCCCAGGTTTCGAAGCACCGGTAATGCTGGCCTACTCGGCGCGTAACCGTTCCGCTTCGATCCGTATTCCTTACGTATCCAGCCCTCGCGCTCGCCGTATCGAAGCCCGCTTCCCGGATCCAGCAGCCAACCCGTACCTGGCCTTCGCTGCCCTGGTAATGGCCGGCCTGGACGGTATCCAGAACAAGATCCACCCAGGCGACGCCGCCGACAAAAACTTGTACGACCTGCCGCCTGAAGAGGCCAAAGAGATCCCACAAGTGTGCGGCAGCCTGAAAGAAGCCCTGGAAGAGCTGGACAAGGGCCGTGCGTTCCTGACCAAAGGCGGCGTGTTCAGCGACGACTTCATCGACGCTTACATCGGCCTGAAAAGCGAAGAAGAAATCAAGGTTCGCACCTTCGTACACCCACTGGAATACGAGCTGTACTACAGCTGCTGATCCGGTAGCGCTATTTAACGTAGCGTGATGAAAAAGACCTCCTTCGGGAGGTCTTTTTTTTGCCTGACATAAAAGCCTGACAGCCTCACTATTGAGGCCTCGCCCAACCACTCGACCAGGACACCGACCTTGAAACTTCGAATCGCCTTTGCCCTGCTATTGATCAGCGCCAACGCCTCTGCGGCGCCCGCCACGCTCGCCCCGCTGCTCAACAGCATCGCCGAACGCCTGGAGATCGCCGACCAGGTAGCGCTAAGCAAATGGGACAGCCACAAGCCGGTAGAGGACAAAAAGCGCGAACAGGAAGTGATCGCCAGCGTCGTAGCCCAGGCACCGAGCTACACATTGGCGCCTGCCGCCGTCGAGCAGTTTTTCTCGGCGCAGATCGAGGCGAACAAACTGGTGCAGTACACCCACCTGTCCGACTGGCAGTTCCAGGGCAAGGCACCTGACGATCCGCGCCCAGACCTGGTGACACAGATCCGCCCGCAGTTGGACGAACTGCAAAAACGCCTGCTGCAGCAGTTGGCTGACTTCACCCCGCAGCGCACCGATCCACAGTGCCCTCAATGGCTGGCCGAAGCCGTGCATGAGCCGCTGAACGACCCATTGCGTCAACTGGCGATGATCCGTGCCACAGCCGAACTCTGCGTTCGGCCTACCTGATTTGAGGATCCGTCCTGCATATTCACCTGGGCCGACCGCCATAGCCTGAGCGTTCACTCACTGAACAGGATGGAACCATGGACACCCTCAAGTGCTTGATTGCAGCAGCGCTAGGTTTGTCGTTGCTGGGCTGCGGCACGCAGTCAAAGGATGCGGCACAGATCGAGAAAGAGGTTTTACTTGAGCGCAGCGAGTCGTGGGATGGCACACCCTACAAAGCCTACCCCTCCGGCCCGCCGCAGCTCACACTGATTCGCCTGAAGATCCCAGCGCGAACGCAATTGCCTTGGCACACCCACCCCATGCCCAACGCCGCCTATATCGTTTCGGGTGAGCTGACCGTCGAGGCCCGCAGCAGTGGGGCTACGCGCACCTTGAGGCAAGGCCAAACCCTGGCCGAGATGGTGGGCACCGAACATCGCGGCGTCACCGGAGACACCCCGGTTGAGCTTCTGGTGTTTTACGCCGGCACACAGGGCATGCCGCTGTCAGAGCAACACTGACCCCCACGGGCCGCTTTCATCCGCTTTGAAAACGGTCCGCTTACCACTTCCTGAACAACCTTCATAAAACCGCACTATATTGGTGCGATAGGCTGCACCCTTCCCACCTGCCCAGCCCATTTTGGTTCGAAACTTCCCGAGCAAGCTGGCAGAACGCCACAGTTTCGCGCCTAAAACCCCCATTTCAGGGCTTGCACGCTTCTTTTCGGAGCCTTGGTTTGGTTTTTGCATTTTCCTTGTATCAGCGTGTGCCTCAAGCCCGCGCCTTGCTCCAAAAGAGGTCCTGATGACCATCAGCGATGCACTGCACCGATTGCTACTCGACAACCTGACCACCGCGACCATCCTGCTCAATGACGACCTGCGTCTTGAGTACATGAACCCGGCGGCGGAGATGCTCCTGGCTATCAGCGGCCAGCGCAGCCATGGGCAGTTCATCAGCGAATTGTTCACCGAGTCGGCCGAAGCCTTGAGCTCATTGCGCCAGGCCGTGGAGCAAGCACACCCGTTTACCAAGCGCGAGGCGATGCTCACGGCCCTTACCGGCCAGACGCTGACCGTCGACTACGCCGTGACCCCAATCCTGAGCAACGGCGCCACCCTGCTGCTGCTGGAAGTGCACCCCCGTGACCGCTTGCTGCGTATCACCAAGGAAGAAGCGCAGTTGTCCAAGCAGGAGACCAGCAAGATGCTGGTGCGCGGCCTGGCCCATGAGATCAAGAACCCACTCGGCGGCATCCGTGGCGCGGCCCAGTTGCTGGCCCGCGAGCTGCCGGACGAGAATCTCAAGGACTACACCAACGTCATCATCGAAGAGGCCGACCGCCTGCGTAACCTGGTGGACCGCATGCTCGGCTCCAACAAGCTACCGTCGCTGGCAATGACCAACGTGCACGAAGTGCTGGAGCGTGTCTGCCAACTGGTCGAGGCGGAAAGCCAAGGCTGCATCACCTTAGTGCGCGACTACGACCCAAGCATTCCCGATGTATTGATCGACCGCGAACAGATGATCCAGGCGGTACTCAATATCGTGCGCAACGCCATGCAGGCCATCAGCAGCCAGAACGAGCTGCGCCTGGGTCGCATCAGCCTGCGCACCCGCGCCCTGCGCCAGTTCACCATCGGCCATGTGCGCCATCGCCTGGTGACCAAGGTCGAGATCATCGACAACGGCCCGGGCATTCCTGCGGAACTCCAGGAAACCATTTTCTTTCCCATGGTCAGCGGCCGCCCGGACGGTACCGGGCTGGGCCTGGCCATTACCCAGAACATCATCAGCCAGCATCAGGGCCTGATCGAATGTGAGAGCCATCCTGGCCACACCACCTTCTCGATCTTTCTGCCACTGGAACAAGGAGCCCCATCGACATGAGCCGTAGTGAAACTGTCTGGATCGTCGATGACGACCGTTCTATCCGCTGGGTCCTCGAGAAAGCCTTGCAACAGGAAGGCATGACCACGCAGAGCTTCGACAGCGCCGACGGGGTGATGAGCCGCCTGGCACGCCAGCAGCCCGACGTGATCATCTCCGACATCCGCATGCCCGGCGCCAGCGGGCTGGACCTGCTGGCGCGCATCCGCGAACAGCACCCGCGCCTGCCGGTGATCATCATGACCGCGCACTCGGACCTGGACAGCGCTGTCGCGTCCTATCAGGGCGGCGCCTTTGAATACCTGCCCAAGCCGTTCGACGTGGACGAGGCGGTGGCGCTGGTCAAGCGCGCCAACCAGCACGCCCAGGAACAGCAGAGCCAGGAAGCCCCACCTGCCCTGACCCGTACCCCGGAAATCATCGGCGAAGCGCCGGCGATGCAGGAAGTGTTTCGCGCCATCGGGCGCTTGAGCCATTCCAACATCACCGTGCTGATCAACGGCGAATCGGGCACCGGTAAAGAGCTGGTCGCCCATGCACTGCACCGCCACAGCCCACGGGCGGCCTCGCCGTTCATTGCGCTGAACATGGCGGCGATTCCCAAGGATTTGATGGAGTCCGAGCTGTTCGGCCATGAAAAAGGCGCGTTCACTGGCGCAGCCAACCTGCGCCGCGGCCGCTTTGAACAGGCGGACGGCGGCACGCTGTTCCTCGATGAAATCGGCGACATGCCAGCCGACACCCAGACGCGCCTGCTGCGCGTTCTGGCCGACGGTGAGTTCTATCGGGTCGGCGGGCACACGCCGGTCAAGGTCGACGTGCGCATCATCGCGGCGACCCACCAGAATCTGGAAACTCTGGTCCACGCGGGCAAATTCCGTGAGGACTTGTTCCATCGCCTCAACGTGATCCGCATTCACATTCCACGGATGTCGGACCGTCGCGAAGACATTCCGACCCTGGCCCGCCATTTCCTCAGCCGCGCTGCCCAGGAGCTGGCGGTCGAGCCGAAACTGCTGAAAAGCGAGACCGAGGAATACCTGAAGAACCTGCCGTGGCCGGGCAACGTGCGCCAACTGGAGAACACCTGCCGCTGGATCACAGTGATGGCGTCCGGGCGCGAAGTGCACATCAGCGACCTGCCGCCGGAGCTGTTGAGCCTGCCGCAGGACTCCGCCCCTGTGACCAACTGGGAGCAGGCTTTGCGCCAATGGGCCGACCAGGCCCTGGCACGCGGTCAGTCGAACCTGCTGGACAGCGCCGTGCCGGCGTTCGAGCGGATCATGATCGAAACCGCCCTCAAGCACACCGCCGGTCGCCGTCGCGATGCCGCCGTGTTGCTGGGCTGGGGCCGCAATACCCTGACTCGCAAGATCAAGGAGCTGGGGATGAAGGTTGATGGTGGAGATGATGACGAGGGCGACGAGGGCTAAAGGTGCACCGCTTCAATGCACCATGAACCGGCATTGGGCATGGATCCGATCTCAAAATTAGCAGTCCGGATCAACAAAAGCTGAAAGCCAAAAACACCAAAGCCCCGTATTCCGGGGCTTTGCGCTTTCTGGACAAATTTTTTGGCACACTTTGCCGACTCTGGCACGCGCCCTGCAATAACCCCTGTACTACCCAGTTTCGGGGACCTTGGTACAGGCAGGCCGAGAATCCCCTCTTTACACCCGGGGTGCTTGATGCGAATCGCGTCGCGCTCCACACCGCTTTGGGGAACCTCGGTACAGGCAGGCCGGGGATTCCCTCTTTAACACCGAAGCCTTGAAAGCTTCACCCCGTTTTGGGAGCCCTGGTACAGGCAGGCCGGGAACTCCCTCTTTTATTGCTCTTGGAGATGGATCTCCAGCCGCCAGCGGCCTTCGACCTTCTCCCCTTTCCATTGCCCGCGCAACGGCCGAGCGGCCACCAGGTTCAGTAGCAGCCCGCCATCGGTCTTGCGCACGCGCCAGTTCACATCCTTGTCATTGACCTTGAGTTGCCCACTGGCAGCCTTGCCTTGCGCGTCGAACAGCAGCGCCACAGTGCCGTCGATATGCTCGCCGTGCAGCTTGGGTTCGCTGTTGAACCACACCACCACGCCGTCCGCCGCGGTCTCGACCTGTTGCAATTCGACCGGGTCCGGGGTGGTCAGGCGGCCGATCATCAGGCCCACCATCAAGCCAACAATTGCCAAAGAGCCCATGACACGCGGCATAAGCTTCGGCCTTGGGTCCTCTTCGGGGGTAGAATGCAGCGCATCTTTGCCTTCGGAGCCGTGCATGTTTCACGTCATCCTTTTTCAACCAGAAATTCCGCCGAATACCGGCAACGTTATCAGGCTGTGCGCCAACAGTGGCTGCCACCTGCATTTGATCGAGCCTTTGGGCTTTGACATGGACGACAAGCGCCTGCGCCGTGCCGGGCTGGACTACCACGAGTACGCCACGCTCCAGCGCCACGCCGACTTGGCCAGCTGCCTGGAAAGCCTGGGCCACCCACGGTTGTTCGCGTTCACCACCAAGGGTTCGCAGCCGTTCCATGATGTCAGCTTTGCCGAAGGTGACGCCTTCCTGTTCGGCCCGGAAAGCCGGGGCCTGCCGGCCGAGGTGCTAGATGCCCTGCCCGACGGGCACCGCCTGCGTTTGCCGATGCGCGAGGGCTGCCGCAGCCTGAACCTGTCCAATACCGTGGCCGTTGCCGTCTACGAAGGCTGGCGCCAGCTGGGCTTCAAGTAACACCGCCTTTTCACTGTAGGAGCGAGCTTGCTCGCGAAAAACTCCAGAACACCGCGCGCATCCAGAATGCCCGCGTCATCGTTGACGTTTTTCGCGAGCAAGCTCGCTCCTACAAAGATCGTGTCCAATAAAAAAGCGCCGGTTAGGGCGCTTTTTTACATCGACGGTTTACTGAACCGTCGACGAACCTTCCTGTTGCATGCGCTGCAGCTCTTGAGCGTACAGGGCATCGAAGTTCACCGGAGCCAGCATCAGCGCTGGGAACGAGCCACGGGTGACCAGGCTGTCCAGGGTCTCGCGGGCATACGGGAACAGGATGTTCGGGCAGAACGCGCCCAGGGTGTGGCTCATGGACGCTTCGTCCAGGCCCTGGATCAGGAAGATACCGGCCTGTTGCACTTCAGCGATGAAGGCCACTTCTTCGCCATTCTTGACGGTCACGGACAGGGTCAGCACCACCTCGTGGAAGTCGCCTTCCAGGGCTTTTTGGCGGGTGTTCAGGTCCAGCGCGACGCTTGGGGTCCATTCCTGGCGGAAGATGGCCGGGCTTTTCGGCGCTTCGAACGACAGGTCACGCACGTAGATGCGCTGCAGCGAGAACTGTGGCGCTTGGGCTTCTGCAGCTTCGGTGTTCTGTTGGTCAGTCATCGCAGATCCTTGTGATCTTGGGGTCTTTTAGGGTTTAGGAGTCAGACGAGCAGCAGCGCATCGAGTTTACCGGCGCGCTCAAGGGCGAACAGGTCGTCGCAACCACCGATGTGCCTGGCGCCGATCCAGATCTGCGGCACGGACGTGCGCCCCGCCTTCTGGGCCATTTCGGCGCGCACCTGGGGTTTGCCGTCGACCTTGATCTCTTCGAAGGCAACGCCCTTTTTCTCCAGCAGGGCCTTGGCCCGCATGCAGTAAGGGCACCAATCGCTGGAATACACGACAACCTGGCTCATATCACTTCACCAGCGGCAGGTTATCGGCGCGCCAGCTGCTGATGCCACCGGACAGCTTGGCAGCGGTGAAACCGGTCTTGAGCATTTCGCGGGCGTGGGTGCCGGCGTGCTGGCCTTGGGCGTCCACCAGGATGATGGTTTTGGCCTTGTGCTTTTCCAGCTCGGCCAGGCGCGCGATCAGCTTGTCCTGCGGAATGTTCAGGGCACCGACGATGTGGCCGGTGGCGAAATCCTTGGCTGGGCGGATGTCCACGACAACGGCCTCGTCCTTGTTGACCAGCGCGGTCAGCTCCGCCGTGCTCAGGCTGCGGCCACCGCGGCTCAATTCGTGAGCGATCAGCAGCGCCAGCAGGATGACGAAGGCACCCACAAGCAGGTAGTGGGCAGTGGCAAATGCAATCAGGTGATCAACCATCAAGGAGGTTCCAGGGCGTTAAAATGGCGGTAAGTATACACAGCCGTCAGGGGGGGCCAACCCCCGTAAAGCGGTGACGTGGTCGGAACTTCGCTTTAAACTGCCACTCCCTTTTCAATTGTCTTCCTTTATTACCGCCGCGAGAGGATCTATGACTACTACGCCTAAACCTTTGGTCCTGATAATTCTCGATGGCTTCGGACACAGTGAAAGCCACCACGACAACGCGGTATACGCGGCCAAGAAGCCGGTACTCGACCGCCTGACCGCCACCGTACCCAACGGCCTGATCTCAGGTTCCGGCATGGACGTAGGCCTGCCGGACGGCCAGATGGGCAACTCGGAAGTCGGCCACATGAACCTCGGCGCCGGACGAGTGGTATATCAAGACTTCACCCGTGTGACCAAAGCGATCCGCGATGGCGAGTTCTTCGAGAACCCGACCATCTGCGCCGCGGTAGATAAAGCAGTGGCCGCTGGCAAGGCCGTGCACTTCATGGGCCTGCTGTCCGATGGCGGCGTCCACAGCCACCAGGACCATCTGGTCGCCATGGCCGAACTGGCCTTCAAGCGCGGCGCCGATAAGATCTACCTTCACGCCTTCCTCGACGGCCGTGACACCCCACCGAAAAGCGCGCAGTCGTCCATCGAACTGCTCGACGCCACCTTCGCAGCGCTGGGCAAAGGCCGCATCGCCAGCCTGGTGGGCCGTTACTTCGCCATGGACCGCGACAACCGCTGGGACCGCGTCTCCCAGGCCTACAACCTGATCGTCGACGGCCAGGCCGAATTCCACGCCGCCACCGCCCAGGAAGGCCTGGAAGCCGCCTACGCCCGTGGCGAGAGCGACGAATTCGTCAAAGCCACCACCATTGGTGAGCCGGTGAAGGTAGAAGACGGCGACGCCGTAGTGTTCATGAACTTCCGCGCCGACCGCGCCCGCGAGCTGAGCCGTGTGTTTGTCGAAGACGGTTTCAAGGAGTTCGAACGCGCCCGCCAGCCAAAAGTGCAGTACGTGGGCCTGACCCAGTACGCCGCCAGCATCCCGGCTCCCGCCGCCTTTGCCCCAGGCAGCCTGGACAACGTGCTGGGCGATTACTTGGCGAAAAACGGCAAGACCCAGCTGCGCATTGCCGAAACCGAAAAATACGCCCACGTGACCTTCTTCTTCTCCGGCGGCCGCGAAGAGCCATTCCCAGGCGAAGAGCGCATCCTGATCCCATCGCCAAAGGTCGCCACCTACGACCTGCAGCCGGAAATGAGCGCACCGGAAGTCACCGACAAGATCGTCGACGCCATCGAACACCAGCGTTACGACGTGATCGTGGTCAACTACGCCAACGGCGACATGGTCGGCCACAGTGGCAACCTGGAAGCCGCGACCAAGGCCGTGGAATGCCTGGACCTGTGCGTAGGACGCATTGTCGATGCCCTGGAAAAGGTCGGCGGCGAAGCACTGATCACCGCCGACCACGG
Source organism: Pseudomonas sp. NS1(2017) (assembly GCF_002269425.1). Lineage (NCBI taxonomy): Bacteria > Pseudomonadati > Pseudomonadota > Gammaproteobacteria > Pseudomonadales > Pseudomonadaceae > Pseudomonas > Pseudomonas sp. NS1(2017). Next base: position 1,741,815 of record NZ_CP022960.1, on the reverse strand, counting down.
CAACTGCGAGCAGATGTCCGACGAATCCACCGGCCAGGCTCACACCGCCCACACCACCGAACCGGTACCGTTCATCTATGTCGGCAAGCGTGATTTCAAGGTGCGTGCTGGCGGCGTGCTGGCGGATGTGGCGCCGACCATGCTGATGCTGATGGGGTTGGAGAAGCCGGTGGAGATGACTGGCACCTCAATCCTGGTCTGAAATATTTCAGGGGTTGCTCAATGCGAGCAGCCCGTCAATAATAGACCTGAGCGCGAAACCAGTTGCCTCCAGCGGCGATAACTGGCGTAGGAACCCCGTCGATGGCTGGACATCAGCGTAGGGTGAGACCTCCACACCCCCGCTTGAGGGTGTGTATATGAATATCAAGCATGTCATTTAGGGCAGTTCTCTCGAACTGCCCTTTTCTTTGCCTGCTATAAAAGTTGGTAGCGCCTGTAGATCAGTTCGCCATGACGGTGTTTGTTCAAAGCCTTGGCATCGGTCTGCATGAAATTCCACAGCAGATTGCCTGCCTGGATATTCACAACCACCAGCATTTGCCGTTTGGTTTCATAAGCGCCAATGTAGGCCAAACGAGTCGAGCCATCACTGTAAGCGACACGCCAAATTTCCAGAGGCCCGGTCAGTGTATCCAGCGCGAACTTTACATATCGCTGTCTGGCATCTTGTCGCTTTTCAACTATGTGCCGCAGGGTTACACGCCGGATCAACACTTCTCCCAACGGAGAAACGATTCGAATTTCTGAGGACACTGAATCGGTAAATCCCAAGTTGGAAGCCACGACTTCAACAGCATCAGCAATGTCCTTGCCTGTCGTCACTTCCTCAAGCGAACAGGACCGAAGCGCCCGGTCGAGGCTACGCAAGTCAGGCAAGCCGTGATCAAGCCAGGTTTTCTGGTCTTTGAGTTCATGAATACGGGGCATTACCGATCGGGCCGACTACCTTGTGAGCGGGTTCGAAAGTCTATTCCCAGAACCAAAAACCCGTTCAACCGGAGCGTTTCAAGGCGTTTCTTCGATTTTGTTTAAACCCTTAAACCAACCGATTAAATCGCCCTGAACGGCTTTTTATGACGAACGCCTCAAAGCAGTTGGCTTTGAGGCGTTTTTTTTGCTGCGCTTGGCGGGCATACTAGGCCGTCCATTTCCCTGGTGTCGCCCGCCTCTATGCTTCGCGCCTTGATTACCCTTGCTCTTGTCTGCCTGCTCCAACCGGCGTTTGCCGATGAGCGCGCACAAACCCAACAACAGTTGGACGCTACGCGTCAGGACATTACCGAGCTGAAAAAGCTGCTCGGCAAGCTCCAGGAAGAGAAATCCGGGGTGCAGAAAGACCTGCGCGGCACGGAAACCGAGATGGGCAAACTGGAGAAACAGGTCCAGGAGCTGCAAAAAGAACTAAAGAAGAGCGAGTCGGAACTGGAGCGACTCGACGCTGAGAAAAAAAAACTCCAGAGCGCACGCGTTGAACAGCAACGCCTGATCGCGATCCAGGCCCGTGCCGCCTACCAGAACGGCCGCCAGGAATACCTCAAGCTGCTGCTCAACCAGCAGAACCCCGAGAAATTCGCGCGCACCCTGACCTACTACGACTACCTGAGCAAGGCCCGCCTGGAGCAACTGAAAAGCTTCAATGAGACCCTGCGCCAGTTGGTCAATGTCGAGCAGGAGATCGGCAACCAACAATCACAGTTGCAAGACCAGAAAGTCGCCCTCGACACCCAGCGCAACGAATTGGACAAGGTCCGCAAGGAACGCCAACTGGCCTTGGCCAAACTCAATGACGACGTAAAGGCCCGTGACGCCAAGCTGCAGGCCCGCGAGCAGGACCAGGCCGACCTGGCCAAAGTGCTCAAGACCATCGAAGAAACCCTGGCCCGCCAGGCACGTGAGGCCGAAGAAGCGCGGCAGAAAGCGCTGATCGCCCAGCAGGAAGCCGAAAAAAAGCGCCAGCGTGAGGCCGAACTGGCTGCCACCTCGGACGCTCCGGCCCCGCGCAAACCGGCACATGCAGCGCCTGGCCCGCTGGTTTCCAGCGCCGGTGAGAACTTCGGCGGCCCTTTTGCTTCAGCCCGCGGCAAACTTCCATGGCCCGTTGATGGTCGATTACTGGCACGCTTTGGGGAAACCCGTGGCGATGACACCCGCGCGAAGTGGGATGGCGTGATGATCAGCGCCTCCGCCGGCAGCCAGGTGCACGCCGTCCACGGTGGGCGCGTGGTGTTTGCCGATTGGTTGCGCGGCGCCGGTTTGTTGGTGATTCTTGACCACGGTAATGGCTATTTGAGCCTTTACGGCCACAATCAGACTTTACTCAAGTCGGCAGGTGATGTTGTAAAAGCCGGTGAATCCATCTCCACTGTCGGTAACAGTGGTGGCCAGGACACCCCGGCGCTGTACTTCGCTATTCGTCAGCAGGGCCGCCCGAGCGATCCTGCACAATGGTGCCGTTCCCAAGGATAGGGCTGCATCTACATTAGGAGTTCGTTCGACATGCTGCATTTGTCCCGCCTCACCTCGCTGGCCCTGACGATCGCCCTGGTGATCGGCGCGCCTCTGGCATTTGCCGACCAGGCCGCTCCGGCTGCACCTGCTGCCTCGGCCGCGACGACCAAGGCGCCTTTGCCGCTGGACGAGCTGCGCACCTTTGCCGAGGTCATGGACCGGATCAAAGCCGCCTATGTCGAACCCGTAGATGACAAGACCCTGCTGGAAAATGCCATCAAAGGCATGCTCAGCAACCTCGACCCGCACTCCGCCTACCTGGGCCCGGAAGATTTCGCCGAGCTGCAGGAAAGCACCAGCGGTGAATTCGGCGGGCTGGGCATTGAAGTCGGCTCCGAAGACGGCAACGTCAAGGTGGTTTCGCCGATCGATGACACCCCGGCGTCCAAGGCCGGTATCCAGGCCGGTGACTTCATCGTCAAGATCAACGGCCAGCCGACCCGTGGCCAGACCATGACCGAAGCCGTCGACAAGATGCGCGGCAAGATCGGCCAGAAAATCACCCTGACCCTGGTGCGCGACGGCGGCAACCCGTTCGACGTGACGCTGACCCGCGCGACCATCGTGGTCAAGAGCGTGAAGAGCCAGTTGCTGGAGTCGGGCTACGGCTACATCCGCATCACCCAGTTCCAGGTCAAGACCGGTGACGAAGTGGCCAAGGCCCTGGCCAAGCTGCGCAAGGACAATGGCAAGAAACTCAACGGCATCGTGCTCGACCTGCGCAACAACCCAGGCGGCGTGCTGCAGTCGGCGGTGGAAGTGGTCGACCACTTCATCACCAAAGGCCTGATTGTCTACACCAAGGGCCGTATCGCCAACTCCGAGCTGCGCTTCTCGGCCACCGGCAACGACCTCAGCGAAAACGTGCCCCTGGCCGTGCTGATCAACGGCGGCAGCGCCTCGGCGTCGGAAATCGTCGCCGGCGCCCTGCAAGACCAGAAACGCGGTGTATTGATGGGCACCACCAGCTTCGGCAAAGGCTCGGTACAAACCGTGCTGCCGCTGAACAACGAGCGCGCGCTGAAAATCACCACCGCGCTGTATTACACGCCGAATGGTCGCTCGATCCAGGCCCAGGGCATCGTGCCGGACATCGAAGTGCGCAAGGCCAAGATCACCAACGAGATCGACAGCGAGTACTACAAAGAGGCTGACCTGCAAGGTCACCTGGGCAACGGCAACGGCGGTGCCGACCAGCCAACCGGCAGCAGCAAGAAAGCCAAGCCGATGCCGCAGGACGACGACTACCAGTTGGCCCAAGCGCTGAGCCTGCTCAAGGGCCTGAGCATCACGCGCAGCCGTTGATATGCGTTTTGCCCTGATCATCGCTGTGCTGTGCAGCCTGGCTGGAGTCGCCCACGCGACCCCGGCCAGCGAGCCGCATAAAGCCTACCTGACCCTCATCATCGACGACCTTGGGCAGAACCTGCCCAGGGATCGGCGTGTGCTGGCCCTGCCAGGGCCTGTCACCACCGCAATCATGCCTGACACGCCTCACGCTGCCGAATTCGCCCGCGAGGCGCACAAAGCCGGCAAGATCGTGATCCTGCATATGCCCATGGACCCGGCCACCGGCCCGTTCGCCTGGCACCCAGAGCTTTCCATCGAAGAACTCGGCAAGCGCCTGGATGCCGCGTTCAAGGCGGTGCCCTACACTGCCGGCATCAACAACCACATGGGCAGCCGCATGACTGCACAACCGGCTGCAATGGCCTGGTTGATGGCCGAACTGCAACGGCGCAACAAGTTCTTTGTCGACAGCCGCACCAGCGCCCAGACGGTCGCCGCTGCCGAGGCGCAGAAGATCGGCCTGGCCCATGTTTCGCGGGATGTATTCCTCGATGACGAGCGCACCGAAACAGCGATCACCACGCAATTGCAGACCGCGATTAAGCTGGCGCACAAGCAGGGTTCAGTGGTGATGATCGGCCACCCGTATCCGCAAACCCTGGCGGTGCTGGAGCGCGAATTGCCCAAGCTCAAGGCTCAGGGCGTTGACTGGATTGATATCAAGTTGATGATCAGCGTGCGCAGTAACCAAGCGATGGCCGGGCATGGCAAGAATGGCATTTACCGCTGACGGTCCACTGTAGGCGCTGGCTTGCCAGCGCCTACAGTGGGGGGGTTGGCCGGTTACAGATATTTCGCCATGATTTCGTCGACGACGCCGTCTTTACGCAGTTGGTCCAGCGCAGCCTGCAGCTTGGCCACCAGTTCGTCCGGCACCTCCTTGTTCAGCGCGAGGTACAACTGAGCACTGTTGAAACGCAACACCGTCCTGAGCCCCGTCACGCCAACCTGGCGCGCCAGGTAACGCCCGGCGGGGTCGCCAGTGGCCCACAGGTCGATCTGGCCATCCAGCAGCTTTTGCGCGTTATCCTGATCACGTAGCACCACCACTGGGTTGAGACCCTGCTTCTCCAGGGTCTCGGCGATGGCATCGCCCTTGTAGGCGCCGATCTTGTAGCGGCGGGCATGCTCGAGGTCATCCAGTTGGATCTTGCTGTCAGCCTTGGCCAGCAGCACCCAATCGTCCGGGCCGATGGGGCCGACCCATTTGAACAGGGCTTCACGGTCCGGCAGGCGCGCCATCACGAACACGCCATAACCCGGTTTTTCCAGAGCGAGTTTGTAGATGCGCTCCCAAGGGAATCGCAGAGTGAGGTTGTAGGAAATGCCGGCGCGCTTGAAGGTTTCGCGCACGATGTCCACGGCGATGCCTTCGATGTTGTCTTCCTTGGCGAAGTTCTTGCCGTTTTTTGCCATGTTGTACGGAGGGAAGTTTTCCGTCAGCAACACCAGGGCGGTGTCAGACGGTTCTTCGGCGTGGGCCGAGCTTGCCAACAGGAAGGATGTACTGGCGAGGGCAAGCAGAAGATGTTTGAACATGAAGGGCTACCGGAATCCATGGCAAGCGCAAAGAGTGCCGCGCACTTGCCATGGTGTCCAGCAGCATTCAGCGAACGACGATACCGCGCGCCGCCATGTAGGCTTTTGCCTCGGGAACGGTGTATTCGCCAAAGTGGAAAATACTCGCCGCCAGCACTGCGCTGGCGTGGCCTTCGATGACGCCATCAGCCAAATGCTGCAGGTTGCCGACGCCGCCGGAGGCGATCACCGGGATCCCCAGCGCGTCACTGATGGCGCGGGTCACGCCCAGGTCGAAGCCGTTTTTCATGCCGTCCTGGTCCATGCTGGTCAGCAGGATTTCACCCGCACCCAGGCCTTCCATCTTCATCGCCCACTCCACCGCATCCAGGCCGGTAGGCTTGCGACCGCCGTGGGTGAAGATCTCCCAGCGCGGGGTTTCGCCCGGGCCAGAGACTTTCTTGGCGTCGATGGCAACCACAATGCATTGCGAACCGAAGTGTTGCGCGGCTTCGCCGACGAACTCCGGGTTGAACACCGCCGCGGTGTTGATCGAGACCTTGTCCGCGCCGGCATTGAGCAGGTTGCGGATGTCTTGCACGGTGCGCACACCGCCGCCCACGGTCAGCGGGATGAACACCTGGCTGGCCATGCGCTCCACAGTATGTAGCGTGGTGTCGCGGCCGTCGACGCTGGCGGTGATGTCGAGAAAGGTAATCTCGTCGGCACCTTGCTCATCGTAGCGACGGGCAATTTCCACCGGGTCGCCGGCGTCGCGGATGTTCTCGAACTTGACGCCCTTGACCACGCGACCGTTGTCGACGTCCAGGCAAGGGATGATGCGTTTGGCCAGCGCCATGGTCAGTCCTCAGCCGTTGTAGGCGTCGCAGTAAGCCTGGGCTTCGGCGACATCCAGGGTACCTTCATAGATCGCACGGCCAGTGATTGCGCCGATGATGCCAGGCGCCTTGGCGTCCAGCAGCGACTTGATGTCGCCCAGGTTGTGGATACCGCCGGAAGCGATCACCGGGATCTTGGTCGCAGCAGCCAGCGCGGCGGTGAACGGTACGTTGCAGCCCTGCATCATGCCGTCTTTGGCGATGTCGGTATAAACGATGGCGGACACGCCGTCGGCTTCGAACTGTTTGGCCAGGTCGATGACCTGCACGGTGCTGATTTCAGCCCAGCCGTCGGTGGCGACGAAACCGTCCTTGGCGTCCAGGCCCACGATCACTTTGCCTGGGAACGCGCGGCAAGCTTCGGCGACGAACGCCGGGTCTTTCACGGCCTTGGTGCCGATGATCACGTAGCTCACGCCCGCCTTGACGTAGTGCTCGATGGTTTCCAGGGAGCGGATACCGCCGCCGATCTGGATCGGCAGGTTCGGGTAGCGCTTGGCAATCGCGGTCACTACTTCGCCGTTGACCGGCTGGCCTTCGAAGGCGCCGTTCAAGTCCACCAGATGCAGACGACGGCAGCCCCCTTCCACCCATTTGGCAGCCATGCTCACCGGGTCATCGGAGAACACGGTGGAGTCTTCCATCCGGCCTTGGCGCAGACGCACGCAAGCGCCGTCCTTGAGATCGATAGCGGGGATAATCAGCATCTGGCAAACCTTATTCGATATTCAGCAATGCTTGGGAAATCAGGGTTTCTCAAGCGACCACAGGTCGCTTTCGATGCTTTCGAACCTTTCTTTAAGGAGCGTCTGCGTATCGAAAATCGCCCTGTTGTAATAATGCGGAGCCACTTCGGTGGTGAACAGCTCAAGAATCTCGGCGACCTCGAACGAGCCCAATTTGAGCTCGAAGCGGTCCTCCATGAAGCGCTTGATCTTGAGGGTAGCCTCACTCTCCTGTTCGGGCGTGAGGTTCAAGATCGGCTGCTTCGGCTTCCTCGCCATTTACCAGCGCCCGTCCCAGGCGGCGAAGTTCTGCAGCAATTGCAGGCCATGGGTATGGCTCTTCTCCGGGTGGAACTGCACGGCAAAGCGCGAACCTTCGGCCAGCGCGGCGGCGAAGTCGACGCCGTAGTGCCCGCCACCCACCACCTGGCCCGGCTTACCGGCGGCGATGTAGTAGCTGTGCACGAAGTAGAAGCGCGCCATATCCGGCACTTCGTGCCACAGCGGGTGATCCACGGTCTGGCGGACTTCGTTCCAGCCCATGTGCGGAACTTTCAGATGTTCGCCGTCTTCATGCAGGTCCTTGCCGAAGAACTTCACCTGGCCGGGGAACAGGCCGATGCAGTCGACGCCGTCGTTCTCTTCACTGCTGTCGAGCAAGGCTTGCATGCCCACGCAGATGCCGAGAAACGGGCGATCCTGGCTGACTTCGCGCACCAGGCTGTCAAAGCCCAGGCGGCGGATCTCGGCCATGCAATCGCGAATCGCACCGACACCGGGAAACACCACCCGGTCAGCTTCGCGAATCACGCTGGCATCGCTGGTAATCAGCACCTTGCCGGCCCCTACGTGTTCGAGGGCCTTGGCCACCGAGTGCAGGTTACCCATGCCGTAATCGATAACCGCGACCGTCTGCATTACAGGACGCCCTTGGTCGAGGGCATTTGCCCGGCCATGCGGTCATCCAGCTCAACAGCCATGCGCAGCGCGCGGCCGAAGGCCTTGAACACGGTTTCGATCTGGTGGTGGGTGTTGGTGCCGCGCAGATTGTCGATGTGCAGGCTGACGAGTGCGTGGTTGACGAAACCCTGGAAGAATTCCTGGAACAGGTCGACGTCAAAGCCGCGGCCCACATTGGCACGGGTGTACGGCACATGCATCTGCAAGCCTGGGCGGCCGGAGAAGTCGATGACCACCCGCGACAGCGCTTCGTCCAGCGGGACATAGGCGTGGCCGTAGCGACGGATGCCTTTTTTGTCGCCGATGGCCTTGGCAAATGCCTGGCCGAGGGTGATGCCCACGTCTTCCACCATGTGGTGGTCGTCGATGTGCAGGTCGCCCTTGCCTTCGATATCCAGGTCGATCAGCCCGTGACGGGCGATCTGGTCCAGCATGTGCTCAAGAAAAGGTACACCGATATCAAATCGGGCCTTTCCGGTGCCATCCAGGTTGATCGAGGCTTTGATCTGGGTTTCCAGAGTGTCGCGCTCGACGGACGCCTTACGTTCGGCCATCACCAGCTCCGCAAAATCATTGGGCGAAAAAGGCAGCCATTATAGGGGCGCGGGCGCTAAACAGAAACATCGAAGGGGATAAGACTGATGGAGTGTCGGGGATAGACATGTACATACAACCCCCGACAGGCATAACGCGATCTTGTAGGAGCCGGCTTGCCGGCGATAAATTCGCAAGATCACCATCGACCTCGCGGACACCATCGCCGGCAAGCCGGCTCCTACGGCACTTGCATCAGTGGAACAGCACTGCCGTCTTCTGCAGGGTCACCCACACACCCCACGCCAACGGAATACCCACCACCAGCCAGGCGGCAATCGCCAACGGCACGGTGCCGGGGGCGGCTTTCCACTCCAGGGAAGTAGTCGCGTCCGCGCCTTTGTCGTGGCCCAGCGCCTGTTCGGCGGCCAGTTCGGCGTCGGTCATGAAGTACTTGTCGGCCACCGGGCGGACCAGCAGGTTGCAGATGAAACCCAACACCAGCAGGCCGGCCAGGATGTACAGGGTGATGTCGTAGGCGGCGGCGCGTTCAACGCCGATGCTCAGCTGATACTCACGCAGGTAGTTCACCAACACAGGGCCCAGCACGCCGGCCGCAGCCCAGGCAGTCAGCAGGCGACCATGGATCGCACCGACCATCTGGGTGCCGAACAGGTCGGCCAGGTAAGCCGGAACGGTTGCAAAACCACCGCCGTACATCGACAGGATAATGCAGAACGCCGCCACGAACAGCGCCACGTTGCCCAGGTGACCCAGGTTCGGGATCAGCGCGTACAGGGCAAAGCCCAGCGCGAAGAACACGAAGTAGGTGTTTTTACGGCCCAGGTAGTCGGAGAACGACGCCCAAAAGAACCGGCCACCGATGTTGAACAGGCTCAACAGACCGGTGAAACCCGCCGCGATGGCTGCGATGGAAGCCAATTGGCCCGCATCCAGTTGGCCGAACGGCACATCCACACCCAGCAGCTTGCCGCCGAACACTTCCTGCAGCAGTGGCGAAGCCATGCCGAGGATGCCGATACCGGCGGAGACGTTCAGGCACAGCACCAGCCAGACCAGGCGGAATTGCGGGGTTTTCCACGCCACGTTCACGTGCACGTGACGGTGAGTGATCATCGCGTTGCTGGCCTTTTTCGCCGGCGCGGTCCAACCCTCAGGCTTCCAGCCGGTCGGCGGAACGCGGTAGGACAAGGCGCCGCCGATCATGAACACGAAGTAGATCGCAGCCATTACCAGGAAGCTCTGCCACACGCCCACGCTGTCTGGGGTGGCGAAATGGCCCATCAGTGCTGCTGCCAACGGGGCACCCACCATCGCGCCGCCGCCGAAGCCCATGATCGCCATGCCGGTGGCCATGCCACGCTTGTCCGGGAACCACTTGATCAGGGTCGACACGGGCGAGATATAGCCCAGGCCCAGGCCGATACCGCCGATGACCCCGGAGCCGATCCACATCAGCCAGATCTGGTGGGTATAGATACCCAACGCCGAGATCAGCAGGCCGCCACACCAGCACAATGCCGATACAACGCCAGCCTTACGTGGCCCGGCGTGTTCCAGCCAGCCGCCCCAGATCGCTGCCGAGCAGCCCAGGAAGATGAAGAACAGGGTGTAGATCCAGCCCAACATGGAGATGGGCCAGTCGCACTGGGACGAGAAAACTTGGCTGATGAAGCTCATGTCCGGCGCGCAGGCGACCGGCTTGGTGATGCCCAGCGCCTTGGACAGTGGCAGCCAGAACACCGAGAACCCGTAGGCCATGCCGATGCAGAGGTGGATGGCCAAGGCGGCCGGTGGAACCAGCCAGCGGTTGAAGCCGGGCTTGGCGATAATGCGCTCCTTGGACAGGAACGCAGGCTGTGCGGCAGTTGAACCCGCCGCAGTGCTAGTGCTCATTGGTGTTTCCCCCAGTTGTTAGTATGTGTCCGTCAGGCGCTCTCTCCCTCGGCCTTGCACGCAAAGCGTTGGCCGTTGTTGTTGAGTAAAGCTCCATTTAAGCGCGACGCTATGTCGCAGAAGGCAGACGAACCTGCGCAGATTAGCACCTGTGGATGACAGAAAAACCAAACTGATATCACCTTTTTCAGGAAATCTGTTTTGTTTGACGCCAAAAACCCGTTTCCCCGCCCCTGGATACAATGTAACGATCGGGGCACTGACGCAGGCCGTCGGGCGTTATACTCTGCGGCTAAATTTTGAAATCGACATACAAGGACTCGCCCATGAAAGCGTTCGGCAAAATCCTGGGTCTGGTACTTCTCGGGCTGTTGCTGATCATTGTGGCTCTAGGCTTTGCCCTGACCCATCTCTTCGATCCCAACGACTATAAAGACGAGATTCGCCAGATTGCCCGCGACAAGGCCCACATCGAGCTGACGCTCAATGGCGACATCGGCTGGAGCCTGTTCCCCTGGCTTGGCCTGGAACTGCACGAAGCCAGCGTAGCGACCCTGACCGCGCCGACCCAGCCGTTCGCCGACCTGCAGATGCTCGGCCTCTCTGTGCGCGTGCTGCCGCTGCTGCGCCGCGAAGTGCAGATGAGCGATGTGCGTGTCGAAGGCCTCAACCTGCGCCTCACCCGCGACAAGCAAGGCCATGGCAACTGGGAAGACATTGGCAAGAACGTGACCGAGGCGACCGTCGGCAGCCCAGGCTCGACCGAGAAACCCTCCGAACCCGAACCGGAAAAACCCTCGAAGCCCATCCGCCTGGACATCGACAGCCTGACGGTCAACAACGCCCGCGTTGAATACAACGACGAGCAGACCGGCAAGCAGTTCAGCGCCGAAAGCATCCAACTGAGCGCCGGCGCCGTGCATGAAGGCGCCAGCATCCCGGTGAAACTCACCGCCTTCTTCGGCAGCAACCAGCCGGTGATGCGCGTCAAGACCGAACTCAACGGCAACCTGCGTATCCAGCGTGCGCTCAAGCGCTATCAGCTTGAAGACATGAAGATCAGCGGCGAAGCCACGGGCGAGCCGCTGCAAGGCAAGACCGTGACGTTCTCCACCCAGGGCCAATTGCTGGTGGACCAGGCGGCCAATATCGCCGAATGGACCAACATGAAGTTGTCGGCCAATCAACTGCGCGCACTGGGCGAGCTGAAGGTCAACGACTTGGACAAGACTGCGCAGCTCAGCGGCGCACTGTCCATTGCCCAGTTTGACCTGGCCAAGTTCCTCGACGGTGTTGGCCATCCGCTGCCACCCATGGCCGAGGGCAGCCTGAGCAAGGTCGAACTGGTCAGCCGCCTCAAGGGCACGCCGAGCAGCCTGGCCCTGGAAGACCTGAACCTGAAACTCGACGGCAGCACCTTCACCGGTCGCCTCGCCGTGGAGGATTTTGCCAAGCAATCCCTGCGCGTCCAGCTCAAGGGCGATACCTTCAACGCCGACAACTACCTGCCGGCCAAGTCTGAATCCGCCAAGGGCGCAGCCGCTGCCCGCCAGGCCGAAGTACAGAACAGCGAAGCCGGTGCCATGGCGGCCGGTGGCACCACGCCGCTGCCCGACGCGCCGACCAAAGGCGCCTGGAGCACCGACAAACTGCTACCACTGCCGCGCCTGCGCACGCTGGATGTGGATGCCGACCTGGCTTTCGGCCAGCTGACCTTGAGCAAGCTGCCGATCCAGAATGCAGCGCTCAAGGCGTCGGGCGTCAATGGCCAGCTCAAGCTCGAGACCCTGAGCGGTGGCCTTTACAACGGCACTTTCCAGGCCAATGGCAGCCTTGATGTGCGCCAGGATATTCCGGTACTGGCGCTGCAAAGCCATATCAAGCAAGTGCCGGTCGAACGCATCCTGCAAGCCCAGGGGCAAAACCCGCCTGTGAAGGGCCAGATCACCCTCGACAGCAACCTCACGGGCCGTGGCAATAGCCAGAAAGCCCTGATCGACAGCCTCAACGGCACCGCCAGCTTTGTGATCAACAACGGCGTGTTGCTAAACGCCAATCTTGAACAGCAACTGTGCACCGGTATTGCCCTGCTGAACCGCAAGACCTTGAGCAGCACACCGCAAGGCAAGGACACGCCGTTCCAGGAGTTGAAGGGCAACCTGACCTTCCGTAACGGCGTGGCCAGCAACCCCGACCTGAAAGTGCGCATCCCGGGCCTGACCGTCAACGGCAATGGCGACGTCGACCTGCGCGTGCTGGGCATGGACTACCGCGTCGGCATCATCGTCGAAGGCGACCAGCGCGAAACCCCGGACCCGGCCTGCCAGGTGGGCTCGAACTTCCAGGGCATCGAAGTGCCGCTGCGCTGCCGTGGCCCGCTGGAACTCGGCGCCAAAGCCTGCCGCCTGGACAAGGACGGCCTAGGCCAAGTCGCGATCAAGGCGGCCGGCAACCGTCTGAACGAGAAGCTGGAAGAGAAGCTCGACAAGGTTAATCCACAGCTCAAAGACGCTTTGAAAGGCCTGTTCAAACGATGAGAAACGAGCAGTTTTCAACGGCGGTGCTGGACTGGTACGACCGCCACGGTCGCCACGACCTGCCCTGGCAACAGGGCATCACGCCTTATCGGGTGTGGGTCTCGGAGATCATGCTGCAGCAGACCCAGGTGAGCACCGTGCTCAATTACTTCGACCGCTTCATGGCCTCGCTGCCGACGGTCGAGGCTCTGGCTGCTGCGCCGGAAGATGAAGTGCTGCACCTGTGGACCGGCCTGGGTTACTACACCCGGGCGCGCAACCTGCAAAAGACCGCGAAGATTGTCGTGGCCGAGTACGGCGGCGAGTTTCCCAAGGATGTCGAGAAGCTCACCGAGTTGCCCGGCATCGGCCTGTCCACCGCCGGCGCGATCGCCAGCCTGAGCATGGGCTTGCGGGCGCCAATCCTCGACGGCAACGTCAAACGCGTGCTGGCACGTTTCACCGCGCAAGAGGGCTACCCAGGCGAGCCCAAGGTGGCCAAGCAGCTGTGGGCCACCGCCGAGCGCTTCACGCCACACGACCGCGTGAACGCCTACACCCAGGCAATGATGGACATGGGCGCCACCCTCTGCACCCGCAGCAAGCCCAGCTGTCTGCTGTGCCCACTGGAAAAAGGCTGCGAAGCCCACATGCTTGGCCTGGAGACGCGCTACCCGATCCCCAAGCCGCGCAAGACCATCCCGCAGAAGCGTACGCTGATGCCGCTGCTGGCCAATGCCGAGGGCGCGATCCTGCTTTACCGCCGCCCGTCCACGGGCCTGTGGGGCGGCCTGTGGAGTTTGCCGGAGCTGGATGACCTGCAAGACCTCGAACACCTGGCCAACCAGCACGCGCTGGAGCTGGGCAAGCAGCAGGCACTGCCGGGGCTGATCCACACCTTCAGCCACTTCCAACTCGCCATCGAACCCTGGCTGGTCCAGGTCGAGGAAACCGCCCATCACGTGGCCGAGGCCGACTGGCTCTGGTATAACCTCGCCACCCCGCCGCGCCTGGGCCTTGCCGCCCCGGTAAAAAAACTGCTGAAGCGCGCGGCCGACGTATTGAATGCAGGAGTTCCGTCATGACCCGCACCATCATGTGCCGCAAGTACAAAGAAGAATTGCCAGGCCTCGAACGCCCTCCGTACCCAGGCGCCAAGGGCCAGGACATTTTCGAGCACGTCTCCGCCAAAGCCTGGGGCGACTGGCTGAAACACCAGACCCTGCTGATCAACGAAAAACGCCTGAACATGATGAACGCAGAAGACCGTAAATACCTAGCGGGCGAGATGGACAAGTTCTTTTCCGGCGAAGATTACGCCAAGGCCGACGGCTACGTGCCGCCTGCTCAATAATTGATCAAAAACCGGGGTCTGCACGTAAGCGACGGTAATAATTAAATATTTTTTGAAAACTTGCTTGACGACCCCCTGAAAAACCCGTTTAATGCGCCCCGTTGCCCAGATAGCTCAGTCGGTAGAGCAGGGGATTGAAAATCCCCGTGTCGGCGGTTCGATTCCGTCTCTGGGCACCACCTTCAGCTTTCAGGTGGTGTCAACATCACGTGAAAGCAATCAAGAAACCCGCCTAGTGCGGGTTTTTTGTTGCCTGGGATTTATTGCGTTGTCTTGGGGCGACCTACGCCACCCCAAAACGAACAGCCTCTATCACTTCAACAAGAACACCATCAGCGGATTGTCGTTCAGACGCCCTTCAAACCTTGGTACCAGCGATTCCAGAGCCGTTCCTTGCAGCAACGCGGTTTCCTTGCGCGACACAATCACCCAGGCTGGCCGAGGCAAAGTTCCCAGTCGCCCGATCTCGCTGCCTCCGATAAAGATCGGTTGCTCGTCATGGTCCAGGTTCATCATGTAGCGCACCGCCCAGGTGTCCCGGCCCAGATTGATAAACACCAGCGGCCCCGGTTGCTTCACACGCAGCGCTTCCACTTGGCCGACAAACTTGCGGGTGTCGAACTGCATATCCTTGGATGGCTCCACCACCATCACCAACACTAACCACTGCGCCACCAACGCGATCAGGCTGAGCCACACCAATCGCCCCGCACGCCGCCAGGCGATCAACGCCGCCACCTGCAGCACTACCAGCACGCCGATCAGCATCGGCAGCGAAACGTCAGGCCAGTAACCATGCTTCTGCCACCCATGCCGACAGACCAAGATTGCAACCACGCCTAACGTCGGCAGCGCCACGACCAGCCCTTCGTAGCACCGGCGCATACCCGCAAGCCATCCTTGCGCCTGTAGCAGCCCATAGGCCGCGACAGCCGCAAACATCGGCACCATCGGCAGGATGTAATAGGCGCGCTTGAAGTGCGGCACCGACAGCCCGAGCAAGATCATCAAGCCGCAGGCACTGAGGCGCACCACCAATTGCATGTCGCCTTCAAACCGCTCGGACCAGCGATGACGCAGCGCAATCATGGTGGCGAGCGCCAATGGCACCACTGGGAAGTAGCGGTACAGGCTCAGCTGGAAGTAGAAATAGAACGGCTCGCCGGTTTCATCGAGACGTCCGCCCACCTGCATCTTGAACACCTCATCGGCAAACGCATCACCTCCGCTGATGCGCGCCAACTTCACCAGCAGCCACCAACAGGCAGCCAGCAACACCAAGCCAGCGGCGCCGTGAATCAGCACCTGCTTCACCCGCTCCCCAGGCTTTCCCAACGCCCAGTACACGCAGACCACGCCACAGACTTCGATCAACCCCAACGGCCCACGTATCGCAAAACCCAGGATGAACAACGGGAACACCGCAAGACGCCTCCAGCGCCCGCCGCTGTGCAACAGGTAGAAACCGCCAACGCAGAGCAACGCGACCATCTGGTCCAGGCATACCGAGCGGGATTTTTCGAGCAGTTGAGTCGTGAGCAAGGTCAACAGCACAGTAAGCAGCGCCCACTGGCGATTCGCCGGGACCAGCAGGCGATAGATCACAGCGACCACCCCAGCAGACGCCAGGGCGGTGGGTAGCACATTCGCCAGGTGGTTCGGCGCGCCAAACAGTCGGGCAAACACATAGCTGAAGAACGTCGCGGTACCGGGGTAATCCGCGTAGGGCTGGCCGTAGGTGGTCGGAAAGAGACTCGCACCATGGCGAAACATTTCCTGCAGGAACAGCGCCCAGCGTCCGTCAAACCCTTGGGGTTGTTGATCCCAGATACCCAGGGTGAACAGCAGCAAGGCAAACAGGAAAATGCCCAGGGACTCCAGGCGAAAGCGATTGCGGTGATCCATCGGTAGACCTGTCAGGTAAGGGGCGCCGACTTATGGTGCCGGCTGCCCTGCTGAATAGCGCCTGAACAGACCTGAATATTCCGATGTTTACCGACCCACGGGCCACACCCATTTCGGGATCCATCGAACGTAAATCAACTCAGCCATCAACTCGACCAAGGTTTGTAGTATCACTGCCGTCGCCGCCAACCCGCGCACGTCCTCAGGCAGCGCCAGCGCCAAGGGCAGCACCACCAGCGAATTGCGCGTCGATGCGCTGAACGTCACCGCCCTGGCCGTTACCGCAGGCAGCGCAAACAGCCGCGATGCCAGCGCGCCCATCAACGGCGCCAGCAACAGGAAACCGACGTACACCGGGATCACCGGCAGCAACAGGTTGATATCCCGCACCACCGAGGTGATTTGCGAGCCGATCACCACAAACAGCACCAACGCCATCGCTGGCACCGGCATCCACGCCCAGCCGCCGTTCCAAGCACTGACGAGTGATGATCGCCGTGTCAGGGAAGTCGTTAGCACTGCCAGAACCATCGGCACCACGATCAGCAGGAAGAACGCCTCGATAAACGGACCCACTTCCACAACCACATCGGACTGCGCTCCAAGCATCACGCTCAAATAGATCGGCAACAGCGCCAACTGCAGCAACAACAGCACCGGAGTCGCCGCGAGCATCAGCCGCGAATCGCCCTTGCCGATATGGGTAAACACCACCACGTAGTCGATGCACGGCGTCAGCAGTACCAGCAACGCCCCCACCAGCAGTGCCGGGCGCCCTGCGAGGCCTTGGGTCAATGCCCATACCAGTAACGGAATGAGGATGAAGTTGGCGAACAGCAATGCCGACAGGAAGCGCTTGTTGCTCAGGCTTTGGCGCACGTCCAGAAAGGGGATTTGCAGGAACATTGCGTACATCAGCACCGCGATGGTGGGTGTGATCAGTGCGCTGAGGTGGTGGGCGAATGAGGGGACGAACAGACCGAAACCGGCAGCCAGCAGCACGACTACGAAGTACAAAGGGATCTGGTTGCGTTCGAGGGTATCGCGGGTCATGAAAACGCCTTGGTAGATCGCAAAGGTGTAAGCCTATGTATCTATTGGCGTAAGGTCGAGTGGAGCGGAACGACAATAGCCTCGGGTCGCCACTTAACAAGCAGCACGGCGAGCCTTGCGCCTCTCTTCTAACATCCTCTCAACCTCAGCCATCGCCTAATCATGCGGAATACTAGGTCGAGGATCATCAATTGAAGCCTGCACCTTGGCACGGAACCAACGGTCATAGCTGGCAGCCTGCTCTTCAGTTTCAAACTCTGAAACGATGGGAGATAGTGGCATGCTCATAGAGACCTCCTTAATGGATGCCTGCCAGCCTAATCGGTCCATGGCTTGCTGTCGTTCCTCTCGGATGTATGGCTTTATCAGCGGGTATCGAAGGTTAATGACCCTGCCAGACGCGGTGCAACTACTGGCAAACTGGTGAACTGTTACTAAAAAAATAAGAAACCTATAAAGGCCGAGAACCCAATGAACTTGAACGACGCCTCTTTGCAATTGCCCTCGGCCTCATCTGCGCGCGACCACGGCGAAGCTTTCAAGGAGACCGCCGCCGACGGCCACCGCCTCGGTGGGTTCACTTGGCGCCACATCAGAACCGATCCCACGCGACCCGTGGTGATCATCAACGCCGCCACCTCCGTCCGCTGCCGCCACTACGCCCGCTTTGCCGCCTACCTGTTCGCCAACGGTTTTGACGTCATCACCTACGACTACCGTGGCATCGGCGAGTCCCGCAGCGGCTCATTGCGCGGCTTCAAGGCCTCATGGTCGGACTGGGGCGTGCTGGATTTCGAGGCCATGCTGCAGCGCGCGCAACGGGAGTTTCCAGGACAGCCGATTGATGTCGTCGGCCACAGCTTCGGTGGCTGCGCGGCAGGGCTAGGGGCGTCGGGCGCGGTCATTCGGCGAATGGTGACGGTGGGCGCACAGTTTGCGTACTGGCGCGATTACGCGGCGAGCGGACGCTGGCGAATGTTTGCCAAGTGGCATGTGGCAATGCCGTTGCTGACAGCCCTCTGCGGATACTTCCCCGGCAAGCGCCTGGGCTGGCTGGAAGACACACCTGCGGGCGTGGTGCGGGACTGGAGCACACCGACGCCCAGCTACGAAACACGGCCCAGCGGGCGGGCCTTGGGCGAACTGCCATTCAGTCGTGTAAACGCGCAGATACTGGCCATCAGCATCACCGACGATCCGTTCGGGACCGTGGCCGCCATCGAACGGTTATTGGGTTATTTCGACGGCAGTGAGCGCACTCATTTACGGATAGCGCCTGAGGATATAGGCGAAAAGACAGTCGGACATTTCGCATTTTTTCGCAGCGAGTATCAGGATCGGTTGTGGCCGATTGCACTGGCGTGGCTTCAAAACGGTCGATTCGCTGAAGATACCCTTGGGATTTCCCCCAACCTGCGCTTCAATATCCCACCCAGCACTCCAGGACGTTGAGCCCATGGCCTCGCCAAACAAGCAGCAAAAACGCGCCCAACGGGCAAAGACCAAGGCCAAGCAAAACCGCACCCAGCGCGCCGTCGCGAGCAAGCCGGACGCCTTTGCCGGCGACGACAGCCGCATTGACCTTGAGTCAGTGGATTTGACCGAGCTGTTCGTAGAGATGCGCACGGCTGGCGAAACCAGCCAACAAGCCCTGTGCGCTGTGTTCCTGGCCCACCCGCTGCTGGCACTGGTGCTGGAACAGGAAGGCGAAGAGGAAGCCACCGACTTTATCCTCGCGGCGCTGATCGAGTATCGGCAGTGGGTTACGGATACCGATGATGAAGCCGCGGCACTGGCGTGGATCGAGTCGCCGCAGTTCCAGGCGGATTACGTAGCCGCATCGCAGGCGCTGACCAGTTCGCAAGACTGAAACAGAACCAAATGTGGGAGCAAGCCCGCTCCCACATTTTTTACCGCACTCCGTCAGTTCAGTACGGCTGCACCCGCTCTCTGCGCCTTGCGCCGGCTGGACACAAACAACCCCGCCGCCACCACCAGCAAGCTCAACACGCCGGTCGCAATGATCTCGATGCGGTGCGCTTCCTGGAACAGCATGATGGTCAGCGTGCCCACGATGAACACCATCACCGCGTAGGTCAGGCCTGGGAACAGCCACATCTTGAAGACAATCTTCTCGCCCGCCGCCGTGCGTTTCTGGCGCATGCGCAGTTGCGATACGGCGATCACCAGGTACACCAGCAACGCAATGGCGCCGGAGCTGGCCAGCAGGAACTCAAACACCGCAGCCGGAGCCACGTAGTTGGCGAATACCGCCAGGAACGCCGCGCCGGTAGACAACAACACCGCCCAGTAAGGCGTACCGCTCTTGTTGGTGCGCTTGGCCACCGCCGGTGCATCACCGCGACGGCCCAGGGAAAACAGCATGCGCGAGGCGGTGTACAGCGCCGAGTTCAAGCAACTGGTCACGGCAACCAATACCACCAAGTCGACAATCAGTTTGGCATTCGGGATACCCATGCGCTCCAGCACCGTCTGGTAGGAACCTACGGCCGCCAGGGTCGGATCGTTCCATGGCACCAGGGAGACCACGATGAAGATCGACAACAGGTAGAACAAGCCAATCCGCCAGATCACCGAGTTGGTGGCCTTGGTGATCTGCTGGCCTGGGTTCTTCGATTCAGCGGCGGCGATGGTGACGATCTCGGTGCCCATGAAGGAGAACATGGTGGTCAGGATCGCAGCCAATACCGCGCCCATGCCGTTGGGCATGAAGCCTTGGGTGTCGAACAGGTGCGAAACGCCACTGACCTGGCTGGTCGGCAGGAAGCCGAAAATCGCGGCCAGACCGAGGATCACGAAGCCCACAATCGCCACGACTTTGATCAACGCGAACCAGAACTCGAACTCGCCGTAGTTCTTCACGCTGAACAGGTTGGTCGCGGTCAGCAACAGGGTGATGACCAGGGTAAATGCCCAGATCGCCACGTCCGGGAACCAGGCATGCAGGATAGTCGCGGCGGCGTTGGCTTCCAGTGGAATCACCAACACCCAGAACCACCAGTACAACCAGCCGATGGTGAAACCCGCCCAGTGACCGATCGCCCGGTCGGCGTAAGTGGAGAACGAACCGGTGTCTGGTGACGCCACGGCCATTTCGGCCAGCATGCGCATCACCAACACCACCAGCGTGCCCGCAGCGGCATACGCCAGCAGGACGGCCGGGCCGGCAGCAGCAATCGCGTGGCCGGAGCCGACAAACAAACCGGCACCGATGACGCCGGCAATCGACAGCATGGTGACGTGACGCGGTTTGAGCCCCTGTTCGAGGTCATTGGAGCTTTGCGTACTACTCATTGACACACCTTTACGAGGAATTGCGAAAACGGTTCGCCCGGCCCGGGATCTCTCTCGTGAAAAGAAACCAACGGGGCGTTCTTTATTTTTTACGCAAGATTTGCGCCAAAATGTTACAGAGCCGCGATTGACGCGGGCTGTAGGACGTTTCAACAAGACTCGCAAGTCATTGAGAACAATGGCATTCCGCTATAGCGTTACCGTGCGACTCACATTCAGGACGAATAAACGCACCATAAACACACACAAAAAGTACGTGACGCCCCACAAAAGGGCTGATATGCACCGTTTGCCCGGTTAACCCTTCCAACACCCGGCCAAAGCTGGCACCATCGCGCCCTTTTTTACGCGAAGCCTGCGGTTTTTCGGGTTCAAACGGATGTTCGGTTGTTGATGGCGCGACACACTGCTGTGCCGATGCGACACCCTGCCGCACACCACCTGTTTACCGCCGGCCATGCTGTTGGCTGCCGTCAAGACGCTATGCTAGCTTGGCGCCTCGCCAGGAAGGCGGCCCAACAGCAGGATTGCAACGAACACAATGAGGACCCCACATGGCCGAGGCCACGCCCGCGCTTGAAATCCGCAACTTGCATAAACGCTATGGTGAGCTGGAGGTACTCAAGGGTATCTCGCTGACCGCTCGCGACGGCGATGTGATCTCGATTTTGGGTTCCTCCGGTTCCGGCAAGTCCACCTTCCTGCGCTGCATCAACCTGCTGGAAAACCCGCACCAGGGCCAGATCCTGGTGGCCGGCGAAGAACTCAAGCTCAAGGCCGCGAAAAACGGCGAGCTGATGGCCGCCGACGGCAAGCAGATCAACCGCCTGCGCAGCGAAATCGGTTTTGTGTTTCAAAACTTTAACCTGTGGCCGCACATGAGCATCCTCGACAACATCATCGAGGCCCCTCGCCGTGTGCTTGGCCAAAGCAAAGCCGAAGCCATCGAAGTGGCCGAAGCCTTGCTGGCCAAGGTCGGCATCGCCGACAAACGCCACGCCTACCCAGCGCAATTGTCCGGCGGCCAGCAGCAACGGGCGGCCATCGCGCGCACCCTGGCGATGCAGCCTAAAGTCATCCTGTTCGATGAGCCCACTTCGGCGCTTGACCCGGAAATGGTTCAGGAAGTACTTAATGTGATCCGCGCGCTGGCCGAAGAAGGCCGCACCATGCTGCTGGTCACCCATGAAATGGGCTTCGCCCGTCAGGTCTCCAGTGAGGTGGTGTTCCTGCACCAGGGCCTGGTCGAAGAGCAAGGATCGCCACAGCAGGTATTCGAAAACCCGCTTTCGGCGCGCTGCAAACAATTCATGTCCAGCAACCGCTAACGGAGCAACATGCATGCAGAACTATAAAAAATTCCTTCTGGCCGCGGCCGTCTCGATGGCGTTCAGCGCCACGGCCATGGCAGAAACCTTGAAAATGGGGATCGAAGCGGCCTACCCGCCGTTCAACAATAAAGACGCCAGCGGCAACGTCGTCGGCTTCGACAAAGACATCGGCGACGCCCTGTGCGCCAAGATGAAAGTCGAGAAGTGCGAAGTGTACGTATCCGACTGGGACGGCATCATCCCGGCCCTGAACGCCAAGAAGTTCGACTTCCTGGTGTCTTCGCTGTCGATCACCGATGAGCGCAAGCAGGCCGTCGACTTCACCGACCCGTACTATTCCAACAAGCTGCAGTTCATCGCGCCTAAAGCCACTGCGGACTTCAAGACCGACGCGACTTACCTGAAGGGCAAGACCATCGGCGCGCAACGCGCGACGCTGGCCGGCACCTACCTGGAAGACAAGCTGCCGGACACCACCGCCAAGCTGTACGACACCCAGGAAAACGCCTACCTCGACCTGACCTCCGGTCGCCTCGACGGCATCCTGGCCGACAAATACGTGCAGTACGAATGGCTCAAGAGCAAAGACGGTTCGGCCTACGAGTTCAAAGGCGACCCGGTGGTAGAAAGCGACAAGATCGGTATCGCCGTACGCAAGGGCGACCCACTGCGCGAGCGCCTGAACAAAGCCCTGGCAGAGATCAAGGCAGACGGCACCTACAAGAAGATCAACGACAAGTACTTCCCTTTCAGCATCGAATGATCTGAACGGTATGCCCGGCGCGCTCACTTGAGCGCGTCGGCTTTTTGCACTGCCTGCCGCGATATGAAAACACCATGAATTTCGATCTCTACGGATTCGGCCCGGCGCTTGCCGCTGGCGCGCTGATGACCGTCAAACTGGCGCTCACGGCCCTGTGCCTGGGGCTGGTGCTCGGCCTGGCCGGTGCCTTGGCCAAGACTTCGCCGTACAAGCCACTGCAATGGGTGGGCGGTGCGTACTCGACCATTGTTCGTGGCATTCCCGAATTGCTGTGGGTGCTGCTGATTTACTTCGGCACGGTCAACCTGATGCGTGCCCTCGGTGAGTTTTTTGGTAACCCCGACCTTTCCCTCAGTGCCTTTGCCGCCGGGGTCATCGCCCTGGGCCTGTGCTTCGGCGCCTACGCCACGGAAGTGTTCCGTGGCGCGATCCTCGCCATTCCCAAAGGCCACCGCGAAGCCGGTGTAGCGTTGGGGTTGTCGAAGTTCAGGATTTTCACTCGGTTGATCATGCCGCAGATGTGGCGCATCGCCCTGCCGGGCCTGGGCAACCTGTTCATGATCCTGATGAAAGACACCGCACTGGTGTCGGTGATCGGCCTGGAAGAAATCATGCGCCATGCGCAGATCGGCGTGACCGTGACCAAGCAACCGTTCACCTTCTTCATGGTCGCCGCCTTCATGTACCTGGGCCTGACCGTGCTGGCGATGACCGGCATGCACTTCCTGGAAAAACGCGCCGCCCGCGGCTTTGCAAGGAGCACCCAATGAGCGGCGACTACAGCTGGCTGGCGCATTTCGACCTGGGCCTGAACTGGGCCGTGATCATCAAGTGGCTGCCCAAACTGGCCCAAGGCGCCATCCTGACCCTTGAGCTTGTGGCCATTGCAGTCATCGCCGGCCTGTTGCTGGCAATCCCGCTGGGTATCGCGCGCTCCTCACGACGCTGGTATGTCAGCGCGCTGCCTTACGCCTACATTTTCTTCTTCCGTGGCACGCCGTTGCTGGTGCAGTTGTTCCTGGTCTACTACGGCCTGGCGCAGTTCGACGCGGTGCGCGAGAGCTTCATGTGGCCCTACCTGCGCGATCCGTTCTGGTGCGCCACCGCCACCATGACGCTGCACACTGCTGCCTATATCGCTGAGATCCTGCGCGGCGCGATCCAGGCCATCCCGCCGGGCGAGATTGAAGCGGCGCGAGCCCTGGGCATGTCCAAGCCCAAGACGCTGTTCTACATCATCCTGCCGCGCGCCTCGCGCATCGGCCTGCCGGCGTACAGCAATGAAGTGATTCTGATGCTCAAGGCCAGCGCCCTGGCCAGTACCGTCACCCTACTGGAATTGACCGGCATGGCGCGGACTATCATCGCCCGAACCTACCTGCCGGTTGAGATTTTCTTCGCCGCGGGGCTGTTCTACCTGTTGATGGCTTACATCCTGGTGCGCGGCTTCAAACTGTTGGAACGTTGGCTGCGCGTCGATGCATGCCAAGGACGTTGAGGCACGCTTCCAGGCACTGGATGCGTTCCTGATCGAGCACCAAGGGCTGTGGAAACCACGGCCCTTTACCCATCGTCAGCTCCCTTGGGAAACAGAGCATCCCGACCTCGCCCAGTGGCTGCGCCAACGCTCGTTGGACGACGCTGAGGCCAGTCACAACCAACCCCATGACCTGCCGGCGCCGGCACCTTTTCCACAACTCGCCGCGCAAGCTCGCCAGCTCAGCGCTGTGGATAAGTTATCGACACAGCCCCTCGCACCCGCTCGCCATCGCCTGAACGTCGATGTTCCAGGCCGTAAGTGGGAACAGATCGAAGCCTTCGGCGCCGCACTGCATTTCAAGCAAACGCCCACGCACTGGCTGGACTGGTGCGCTGGCAAGGGTCATCTGGGCCGTCGCCTGGTACAAAACGATCAAGCACTGACCTGCCTGGAATACGACCCGGCGCTGATCGCCGCAGGTCAGGCCTTGAGCGACCATCATGGGCTGCCGGTCACCCATCGCCTGCAAGACGTGATGGCCGACGTGGCAATCGGCCCAGAACATACGCCCGTCGCCCTGCATGCCTGTGGCGACTTGCATGTGCGCCTGCTGCAACTGGCCAGCGCCGTCGGCTGCAAACAGCTGGCACTGGCACCCTGCTGCTACAACCGCATCAACGCTGGCACCTACCAGCCACTGTCCAATGCAGGTCGCGCATCATGCCTACAACTGTCGATCGATGACCTAGGCCTGCCGCTGAGCGAAACCATTACCGCAGGCAAGCGGGTACGTCTGCAACGGGACACGTCCATGGCGCGACGCCTGGGCTTCGATCAACTGCAACGCGAACTGCGCGGCGCCGACAAATACCTGCCTACACCCTCCCTGCCCACCAGCTGGCTGGACAAACACTTTGCCGACTACTGCAAGGAGCTGGCAAGTCTCAAAGGGTTATCCACAGGCGAACAGGATTGGACGGCGCTGGAAGCGTACGGCTGGCGCCGTCTGGCCGAAGTCAGAAACCTGGAGTTGGTGCGAGGTTTGTTTCGTCGCCCACTGGAACTGTGGCTGGTGTTGGATCGGGCATTATTCCTTGCCCAAAACGGCTACAAGGTCGAGATAGGCACCTTCTGCGAGTCCGCACTGACACCGCGCAACTTGATGGTGCTTGCCGAGCGCGATTAAGGGGCAAAATTGCCGCAGCGCAGCCTGTGGATAACTCTGTTGATGAATTCTTTACGGGGCCTGTAGCCACCTGCGCTGCAGGTCATAAACCGCGCTGGTCATTTTTTGTTCATAAAATAAAACGCACGCAAAACAGGCAGTTGCGGCGTGATGAGAACGGCTCCACAAAATGGCTCTTTCGTGACATGCCCATCCAACCGATTGTGCATAAGCATCTGGCGTTAAGCGTATAAACCGCGCTTTAAATGCGTTTTCTTGGAGCCTTCAGCAACTGGCAGAGGTCGTTGATATCGTCGCCCGCCAGCCTCTTCGCCACGCTATCCAACGGGTCGACACCAAAGGCCAAGGCTTCATTAATCGCTAGATCGCGGTGCACGTGCAGCGTTTCTTTGCCCAGCCGCTGCTTGAACGCCTCGACCATGTCCAGGCTGAAGGCATTCCTTTCATCCACTTGGTTGATCACCACCTGCACACTGGGCGGGCGCTCACCCTCCAAGTGGGGGGCAAGCAGTACATCCAGATGGTCGAGGGTGCCCAGGCACGCGGCATCCGCCTGCACGATGACCAGTACCACGTCGGCAACACTCAGCGCTTGATGAAAGTAAACGTTGTTACCGGAAGGGGTATCGATGATCACCGTATGCCGAGCGCTCAAGTCCAGGGATGCGAGGCGTTGAGCCAGCCAACGCGGCTCGTGCTTGAGCCAGCGCTCCAGGCTTTCCTGCTGCGGGATATCGATCTCGCCAAAGGTGATCACCTGGCAACCGGCAAAGCTGAGCTGCTGGAGTTGGTTCCATTGCCCATGCTCCAGACTGGTGCGCCCGATGCCCGGCAATGCCGAACTGACCCCAAAGTGATGTTGCAAGGCGTTCTGCGGGTCCAGGTCCAGCGCCACGACGGACTCGCCCTGGCGCTGCAGACCACTGCTCAGGGCGGTGACCAGTGTGCTGCGGCCAACACCGCCATTGATCGACACCAACGCTACCACTTTCGGGCTCAAGGCCAAGGCGGGCGCGGGCTGGGTACTTTCGTTGGCGGCGCCATCGTCTCGGCTGGGAATGCTGCCGAAGAAATGCAAACGCGACGCCATGCCACGCTCATCCTGGCAGACATCCTTGCCGAGCAAGGCTAAAAGACCATCAGTAATGCCCATAACAAACCCCTCATCACGGCGAAGCTCAAAGACGTGAAAAGGTCAGCTGATACGAATGCTTACCGCAGGTCTTTTTGTGGTCGCCCTAGTGCAAGCAGTCTGCTTCAGGACAGCAAAAGTGTCATTATTTTGATGAGATAGTTGTATATTTTTTAGACAAACGGCAAATCGTCAATTTAATGGCCAGCAATGCTCCGACCCTCGACGCGCTTAATTGATTCGCTCAAGCAAGCTACGGCAGAGGCTGCTCAGATCCTGGCATCCGGCGCTGTTGCTGACCGGATCAAGGGGATCGCGCCCGTAAGCCTGAGCCTCGATAAACGAGGGGTCGCGCTGGACCGTTCCAAGCACGGCATCCCCCAGGCGTAGCTTGAACACGTCGACCATGTCCTCGCTGAACCGATGAGCAGGGTCAACCTGGTTGATCACATAGAAGCGGTACGGCGATTTCGCGTGAGCCAGGTAAGGAGCAAGCACACTGTCCATTTGAGCCAGGCTGCGAAATGACGCGGCATCCGCTTGCACCACCACCAACACCACGTCGGCAACCGACATGGCCTGGCTCAGGTACACGCTATTGCCCGCCGGCACATCGATGATTACCGTGTCCCGGCCACTCAATTTCATCCCACCCAGGCGCTTGGTCAGAAACTCCAGATCCTGTCCCAGCCAACGATTCAAGCTTTGCTGTTGCACAGGATCGGTTTCACCGAACGCCACCATGCGACACCCGGCAAAACCCCGAACCGGTAACGCCTCCCAGGTTTTGTTGAGCAGACTGGTCGCGCCGACACCCGCCATATTCACACCGGGCGCCAGGTGATGACGCAGGGCGTCTTGCGGGTCCAGGTCCAGCGCGAGCGCAGGATGGCCCTGGCGCTGCAAACCGCTGGTGAGTGCCGCCGCGAGCGTCGTGCGGCCAACCCCACCCTTGGCAGAGACCACCACCACAACCTTGGGCGCCGATGGGTCCGAGTACACCTCACCAAGCGGGCCTTCCACCAATTCGGGCGGCTGAAGATGCTGGGTTGCGCCCTGATTCAACTGATCGAGCAAACATTGCAGACCAGGCGAAATCGGCTCATCGACCTGAGGCTGATCAACACGGAGAGCGCCATTCAGTGCGTCGTATAGTTTGGAAATATCATCTGCGCGACTCACTGTCCTGCTCCCCCCTCTGAGTGGTTGAATAAATAAGGCGCGCATTGTGTGATATCACCTTGATAGTGTCAGTATTTTGATGATTTCAACTAACTTGTTTCAGATGAGCGGCTTGGCGCCATTTATATGACTTATTATTTTTACTATATAAATCAGTAATTTAGGATTATTTATCGCCATTTTTGATCAATTTATCAAGAATTCAGCCTGATGCGTATTCCCATGTAACTACACAGACGCCTCATACAAAACGAGACAAAACCCGCGCTTCGCGACACACCCCATATACCTCCCGAGCATTCAATAGGACCCACACCCACTGTTGATCTGCACCGAGGACGCAACCATGAACCCCAACAACTGGAACATCTTCATCGCCGCCAGCCTGCTTGCCTTCACCCTCAACGCCCACGCCGACACCAAGCCGAAGCCGGACATCCAACGCATCGTCGCCACCGTGCAGGACAACTCCGGCTCCTGCGGCGTGGTCAATGCCCACATGACCTACCTCGACTCCCACGGCCAAAAACGCGTGCTGAACTACAGCAAATTCGCCGACAACTGCGCAGACGGCAGCTGACGAAAGAAGCCCCGCTACAGCCCGGAAACCGCGCCAGATGAAAAAACCTGCGGATTTGCAAAAATAGTCAGAATTCAGGGGTTTACAGAACCTCGCCAATCGCTATAATCGTCGCCCTAACACGCCGGTATAGCTCAGTTGGTAGAGCAACTGACTTGTAATCAGTAGGTCCCGGGTTCGACTCCTGGTGCCGGCACCATATAAATCAAGGGCTTGCAGCGATGCAGGCCCTTGTTTTTTGCGGTAGACGTAACAAGCGACGTAACAAGCGCTCCCGTGGCCATCAAAAGGCACAGAACGGGGATGCTCTCAGCTCAGTAGCTGGGGGGTGAAAGTGGAAGTGTCGCGGTGTGATAGGCCGAATGTTTAGAGCCTGTGCGATGTGTACGCGTATGACCCAACACCCCTTATGCGAAGCGAAAAAAAAATTAAGGTTGACCCCTTAAAAGCCTGTCAGATTTGTCAGATTGATATTCCTCTACTCTGTAACCCTTATATTTCAAGCCTTTCAGCGTTTTGCATCACTGTCAGAAAGCTGTCAGCGACCTGTCAGAACCTGACAAAACAGTAGTGTCAGATTTACTGTTTTTAAGTGACTGATTTATAAGGGTTTTTTATTTTCGAGGGAGAAACTGACACAAACATCCAACCCCGCTGTCAGAGCTGAACCCCAGTAAATACGGGGCCTGTAGGGCACTCGCTGACAGATATCCATGATCTGACAGGGATTTGAGGGTCAACCTAAATAAACATTAATGCGGACGCCTCGAAGCTAACGCTCAGAATGCTGCGCCGCGCACTGATCGAAGGAAGCAAGCATGCGTAAGCCAGCGTCCCAAGCAGCGGAACCCATCATTGAAATAAAGAAGAACAGTTCGACTTGGGAGGTTCATTGGGATTACCAGGAAGCCCCTGAAAGCTCGGTACTGTTCAAACGGCAGGAATACCTGGGCGGCTACATTGACGGTTCCATGGATATATTGGGCATCCTCCCCGCCAACGTCCTCTGCGCCAGCAGCGTTACTGGCTCGGTTAAAAAGCTGACCGAAGAGCAGGCAACAAAGCTGCGTGACGCGCTGGAGCGTCTGCTGATTCCAGTTGTGAAGAATGAATTCACACGCCTGCAGAAGCTGAATGAACTACCCCACCTTCGCTTGGCCGCCTCCGAATCGGTGTGAAACGCTCTGTAATGGGGCGCATCGGCTACAGCCCTAAGTATTCGGGGGCTCCAGAGTAGAAACGCGTTTCGGTCATTGATCAGCGAGGCGCCTTCAAAAGAGCCCTTCCGAGAATGAAAACCCACGAATTACGGTGTTTTTCATTTTTTCGCCCAATGGGGCCGGGGACTTTAGCTTTCCGCTGTTGAAGTACACCCATCGCACTGTTGTGCAGCCGCGCTGCATTTCTCTTCAAAACTTTGCAATCTGTGAAATTGCCGATCGCCTGCAGAACCCCACGGCCCGCTTGGGCTGCAGCTTTGTTTGCACTACCTCCGACTTTGCACAAAAAAAGGACACAAACCCCGTCGGCGGGAGGGGGATAAGTGCTTTTTCCAAAGGTTTTTTCTTCTGCCGGCACTTTTCTACCGTTCGGCCGGTTTTTCTTGGAAAACGAGGAGTCGCCCTCATGTAGGTGGGCCAGGTTGTACGCAACCGGGAAATCGCGCGCACGCGCCCATTGGGATGCAGGGGGAACTTTATGAGCCAGAACGACGATATACAGGCTGCTACAGAGGTAATGACGCAGGGACTTCGACACGCTGGCTTTTCGCCGCTGCAAGAATATTCAAGCCAGGATCGCGAGACCGATGAATGGCGTGATGCGGAAATCGACATCGAGTCTGAGTTGACGGAACTTTATGGGCTATTCGGATAATCGTGTGTAATTCATAAGAACCCGCTATAATCTAAATCCGGATTATCATGTGGAAAGGCGATTGCGCATGGCTACTGCAGAACAAATGATGCTTGACCTTACGAATGGCGGACGCCGAGTCCTCGACCCATGCTGCGGGAGCCGGATGTTCTGGTTCGACAAGCAGAATTCTGATGTTGTGTACGGTGATAAGCGGTCAGAAAGCCATGTGTTATGCGATGGTCGGACGCTGATAATCGAGCCAGACATATTGCTGGACTTCACCGATATGCCCTTCGACGACGGCAGCTTCAAATTGGTGGTTTTTGACCCGCCGCATTTGCACACTGCTGGCCCGAAAAGCTGGATGACGAAGAAGTACGGCAAGCTTTCGAAAACGTGGCAGGAAGACATCCAGAAGGGTTTCAGAGAATGCTTCAGGGTGCTGGCCAGCAATGGCGTGCTGGTCTTCAAGTGGAATGAAACACAGGTGAAGATTCGGGAGGTTCTTGCGCTTACCGACGTGCAGCCTTTATTTGGTCATCCGACCGGACGTAAGGGCCTAACCCATTGGTACGTGTTCATGAAGCCGTCCGAGGCGGCTTGATGACCGACATCCTTGATCTGCCGGAATGGAACGTCCTGGCCTCTCGCCTCGTAGATGGCCTCTACATCATCGAGGCGGAGTATTCCAAGCCGCTCCAGGCCTGCACCAAATGCGGCCTGATCG
Organism: Pseudomonas sp. NS1(2017); assembly: GCF_002269425.1. Classification (NCBI taxonomy): domain Bacteria; kingdom Pseudomonadati; phylum Pseudomonadota; class Gammaproteobacteria; order Pseudomonadales; family Pseudomonadaceae; genus Pseudomonas; species Pseudomonas sp. NS1(2017). The sequence goes on along the minus strand of NZ_CP022960.1, from coordinate 1,711,020 downwards.
GAAAGCTGTACCGGCACGGGCCAAAGGTCGTGGCCTACCGCGATAGCCCTATCAGGGGCGCTCACGTTCAGCTTGCAGCCAAGGTTCAGCGGTACAAGTGCCGCGAGTGTGGTGGCACGTCTCTCCAGCCCCTGGAAGGCGTCGAGGTTGATCGGCGCATGACGAAACGGTGCGTCGAGTACATCAAGACTCAATGCCTGCGGGACACCTTCACCAGGCTTGCCGAACACATTGGTTGCGACGAGAAGACGATCCGCAATATCGCGAACGACTACGTCCACTACATGAACACCCAATTCAAGCCGTACCTGCCGAATTGGTTGGGCATCGACGAGACCAAGATCGCCGGTGACATGCGTTGCGTGCTGACAGACGTTGGTCGGAACGTGCCCATCGACATCCTTCCCCATCGCGATCAGGAAACCCTGGCGCGCTGGCTTCACGGCTTCTCTGACCGCTCGACCCTGCTGGGCGTGGCCACCGACATGTGGCGGCCATACCTCAACGTGGTGAACATGATGGCTCCCGGTGTTCCTGTGGTCATCGACAAGTTCCATGTTGTGCGGATGGCCAACTACGCCGTGGACAAGACGCGTATCCGGCGCGGCAAGGCCCAGGGCGTCAAGGTCAACAAGGAGTGGAAGCGCAGCAAGGTACTGCTCAACAAGAGCGGCGCCAACCTTACCGACAAGCAAGCCTTCAACCTCGACATGTGGGTGGATAACGACGCCGAGATTGGTCAGTCGTATCAGTTCAAGGAGGAATTCTATGCCCTGTACAACCTCCCCAAGGCCGAGGCCATCCCAGCGATTGAGGCATGGGTCGCCCAGGTGAAGGCGAGTGATGTAGCGGCTGATTACAAAGACCTGCTATCGGCCCTGAAGAACTGGCGGCAGCAGATCGTCAACTACTTCGACTACCCCATTACCAACGGCTACACCGAGGCTCTGAACGGCATGACCAAGGTCATCAACCGTAATGGTCGCGGCTACACCTTCGACATCATCAGGGCTCGCGTCCTCTTCTCCAGGAGCGCTAGAGCGGGCCGGTCACCTGAGTGGTTCTGCGTTTCTTGTGGAGGTCTGTTCTTCGAAGATGAAACGGAATCGTGCATGCACACCGAGGAAGGTGATGATCGAAAACACTGCATCTGTCCTGAGTGCAGTGAAAGATCAATTACACAGTCAATGGAGTGGGAAGACACCATCGATTGGGCAGAGGTTTACACACACTATTCCGAATAGCCACTTTATGAGGGTAAGTACTCAGAAAGCGTGATCAGCCAGGTAGCCGAAGATATCGAATCCGATCACGGACCTTGGGGTAGCGGGAGCTAATATCCAAAAAGCCAAAAGCCCGCCATATGGCGGGCTTAAGTACCGTCTGACCGGATCTAAACTACAACGTGACTGATCCTAGCTCAGCCGACAACAGCGCTGCTTTCGCGGCGTCGGCGGTGAAAGCTGCTGCTGTCGTTGGCACCGGTGTCGGACCATGCTGGTGCGCTGCGATCTCAGTGGCCATCTGCTGAACCAGGTCGAGTGTGTTGCACAGAATTTTGAAGATGTTCACGTTTTCAGACCCGACGTGG
>NZ_CP022960.1:1458349-1709329 GCF_002269425.1 Pseudomonas sp. NS1(2017) | reverse complement strand
GCCGGCTTCCATCTTCTTTTTGCCCTTGCTCGAGCCTTTGCGGGCCTCAAACGGAGAGCCGTCCAGGTTCTGCTGGTTACGGATCCGCTGGCGGCTCGCGCTGCGCACGCGCTTGCTGACGTTGTTCAGCAGGCGGCGGCGCAGTTGATGTGGCAGATTGAGCAGCGCGAGCTGTTCTTCAGCACCCAGCAGGCCACGTATGTCCAGGTCAAAAGTGCTACGCGCCACGGCCGGTCACCTCGCCCTTCTCGGCCACCCACAGCTCAAACGGTACGAATGCCCAGGTCTGACCAAAGGCCTCGATCTCGCCAGCTGGATCCTCAGTGAGGTACTGCGGCTCGCTGAACTGCAGTTTGACGTCGACGTCGGCTAGGTCGTTGTCGAGCATGGTCACGTCGAACACGACACTGGGCAGCCCGTCGCGGTCCTGGTCGTGGCTTTCCAGCCAGCTACCAACCAGGGCCATCAGCCGCGCCGGATGATCGGCGAACCGCTCTATCACGATGGTCGCGCTGTAGTTCATGTCACCCATGTGCATGCCCTGGACGTCCGGCTTCCAGATCAATTCCAACTGCACCTGGTCCGTCCAGCTGTCGAGTTGCTCCGGCGCGACCAGATTGCGATCGAGCAGGTAGCGGGTCAGGGTTTGGAGCTTGATCACAGCAGCTCCGCCGTGATGCGGCCACGGCCCTGCAGGGCGCGCACGGCCTGCTGGCTGAACGCCAAGAAGGTTTCGCCGCGCTCCGGGGCTTCCTTGCCGGTGTTCTCGGCCAGATCTCGGCGAGTAACCGTGGCGAATTGGGTCAGCAGGCTGGCCTTGGCGCGGGTATAGACGGCGCGTTTGTACAGCGCCACTTGATGGGTGCGCTCCGGCAAGACGGTGGTGTCTGCAGACTCAACGCTTGACACGCCAGCGCCCTGCCAGCGCGCTTTGCACTTCGCCAGATCGAGGTTCACCTCGTGCATCGCGGTGTTTAGGTCAGTGGCCAGCATGTCCACCAGGTACTCCGCCGGCAGGCGGTAACTCTTCTGGAACTCGGACGCAGAGAGGTCCGGCCAAAAGCCGTCATTCTTGATGCCTTGCTCCACAAAAGTGGTAGGTTTGCCTGAAAAGCTCATGCTGACCGCTCAAATAGGGCGGGGAGCCTGTTTTCAGTGGGACGGTCCATAAATGGGCGGCTCACTTCCACAGGTCCACGCTGGGGGGGGTAGTCGGTTATTCGGTGGCCGGGTTAGCGGCCGCTTGTTTTGCCAGGGTCTTGCGGACCTTTTCGATACGGGTGTCGTTGCCGGCCTGGGCGTACAGCTCCGTTGAGCGCTCCAGGTGCTTGAGTGCGACTTCAAAACTCCCGGCCTCCATGGCGCGCATACCGATCAACTTGTGGTACTTGCTCGGGATCTGCTCCGTCAGTTGCCACTCACCGTCGACCAGAGGCAGCAAGTCGGAGAGGTAAGGCTCTGGGCTGCGGTTGGCTTTGTATTCGGCGTAGGCCCACTCACACACGGCGTCGGCGACAAAGGTCTGGATGTCGCGGCGCTTAAAGCGCTCCGGCATCTGCTGACCCTGCTCGATCAGGAAATCAGCCAGCTCCAAGGCGTCATCGAACTGGGCGGTGTCGAACAGCCAGACCAATACCTGCACTGCCACGCGGTTTGGGAAGTTCAGCCCCGACTCGCAATAGCGCTGCACGTATTCCTGATACTTGGGCAGCAGCTCGTCGCGCTTGAGTGCCTGGCGTCCGGCCAGACCATTGATCGCGCTGATGCGCGCCAGGTCCTGGTCTAATGCCGCTTCCTGCAGCAGCAGGTGCTTGCGCGCATTGGCTGGGCTGCTCAGGGCATCGCCCGGGGTGTAGGCCATGCCTGCAGTAGCGGCAATTACCGCTACTGCAGTGCTGCCCAGGGCCAGGATGCGGCGCTTATGCGCCAGGGCCAGGCTCACGCCAGCAGCTCCACGTTTTCGGTCAGTGCGATCTTTTCCAGCTGCTCGATCACGTAACCTTCGTTGCGGCTGTTGTAGTCCTCGACGCGGGAGCGCTTCGGGTTCTCGATCGTCTGTTTGCGCCAGCTGGTGTCCTGGTAGTAGATCGACAGGTTGTCCCAACTGGTGACCAGCACCGCGTTGACCGGGAAGTTCGGCACGCTGAACGCCGGCAGACCGCCGTAGGTCGCGATGACCTGGGCGTTTTCGATGCGCTCTTTTTCGGTCGGCGTATCACCCTGTTTGGTGTAGAGCTTGGCCTTGTCAGAGGCGAGCAAGTCGGTGCCGATGATTGCGACCAGGTCGCCGTCCTCGCGCAGGATCTCGTCGACCATCTGCTTGGTGTCATGCACCAGAGCATCAAGGTTGGCGTAGTCACCACCGGTGCCCAACGTAACCTTGCCAGCGGCGGCGCCCTCTTTCAGTACCTGCTGCGGGGCCTGTTCGCGCAGTTGTTGCAGCCAGCCCTTGTTCACGTCCTGTAGCTTGGGATTCGCTGCCAGGTCGGTCTGCGTTGCAGCGCGGGTGCCGTGGAAGCCGATAACAATTCGGTCCTGGGCGATACGCTTTTGCACGGCAGCGGAATAGCGCTCTTTGAAGTCGGGAAACTTCGCCCAGGCGTCGATCTTGGCGTACGGCAGGCCCACGTCTGACTGGGTATCAGCCAACTCGTAGGTGCTATTGTCCAACGCCGATGCGTCTTTGGCTTCGCGATCGGTGGTCTTGGTGTTGGTGCGGCCGGTGACCGGGCCATTCACGCCGATGAAGACCTTTTCACCCTTGATCTCGCTGACCGGGGTGACGTTGATACGCTCCAGGAAGTCAGCCTTCGCGGTGATCGCGTCGTTCAACTCCTGGGCAATCGTCGGGTCCACACTGAACATGCGGGTGGAGTTTTCGATGCCGTACGCTTCGGCGATCGCTTCCTGCAGCTCGGCGTACTGCTTGGCGCCCCGGGCGCTTAATGGCTGGGCCATGTCAGAGCACCTTTTTCTTGGTGGTGGTTACAGGGCCAGGGTTGCGCGGCAACTGGCGACCGGCGGAGGTGTTCTGCAGCGCGGAGAATTTCGCCTGCAAATCCGTCAATGCGGCGAGGACAGCCTTGTTCGACGCGCCGCCTTTACGTCGGAATTCCCGCTCTTCCTCGGCGGTGGCCACGATCTCATCCACGGCCGTGCTGACGTCATCGATCAGGTCTTGATCGGGTTCAGGCGCATCGGCGGCGGCGGGCTCAATGACGGCTTGGAGGCCGGCAGCGACAACCAGCAGCTGCGCCACCAGGGCCGTCAAAGCCGTTGCTGTAGCTTCATCCATTGGGGGTTTGCTCTCTGTGTTGGGTGGAGTGGTTTCGGTGGGCAGCACTTCCGTGGCGAAACGCTTGAAAAAGCCGGTCAGGGCATTGATCAGTCCGGTTTCGGCAGTTGGTTGGCTGTCGTCCTGCAGGCGGCCGAGTTCGACCGAGGCGGCGTAATAGGAAGCGCGGGTGTTCTGGTGCGAGAAATACAGTTCCTGGGTGCCGACGCTGGCCGGCTGGTCAGTAACGCCCAAACCAGTCAGGTAGGCTTTGCCCTTGCCACGGAAGTCCGGGGTAATTTCGATGCTGCTGAACAGCTTCTGGCCCTGGTCATTCAGGTACAGCAGGCGGTCGTTGGGCTTCAACTGCGCTTCCAACGCTACTTCGCCCGGCTCCAGGTCTTCGGCTTCTTCCACCAGGCGTACCGCGTAAACGGTGCCGTGGGAGCCTGGCCAGCGTTCGTGGTCGCACCAGATCACCGCCGTGTAGAACGACGGCTTGTAGGTTTCAGCGATATCGCGCAGTTCCTGGGGAAGGATCACGCGCCCATCAACGGTGGCTCCGCTGGTGGCGACACGTTTCCAGAAGGATACAAGGGAACGGGGCATGGATTTGACTGCGCTCAATCACTGAATGAGCCGCCAAGATAGGGAGCCGTTAGCCCTCAAACAAACGGTTCAAATGCGCGTTTCTCCTATATTCGAGATATAGGCGGATCACGGAATTTAACCCCGCGTTTCCAGCGTTTTCGCCGCATAGACTGCGGCCCATGTACTACTCGACCGAAGTTAAAGAAGCCGCCAAACGCCTGTTTCTGCGCCGCTGTAAGGCCAAGGAAATTCAGGCGCAGCTCAACCTGCCCAACATCCGGATCGTCTACTACTGGATCCGCCAGGGCGGCTGGGAAGACATGCTGTCGGACGAAGAACCGCTGACGGCCGTCGGCCGGCGGATCACCCTGCTCCTGGATAAGGTTGGCAGCCTGTCCAAAGACGATCTCAACGAACTGGACCGGCTGACCGTCGTTCGCGAACGCCTGCTGAAACAAGCGGCCAAGCCCGCACCGGTGGCGGCATCGAACGGCGACGACACGGGCGAGCCCCAGGAACCGCGCAGGCGATCGCGTGGCGAACGCTCCAGCCGTGGCGAGGGTGGCGACAGGAAAAAGGAAAAGAAGGCCAAGAACGACATCAGCGGTCTGACCGAAGTCGACTTCCTGGATAAGTTCATCAGCAAGATGTACCGCTATCAGCAGGAGCTGTTTGCCGCAAAGCAAAACCCGCTGACCAGCCGGATCCGCAACATCCTCAAGAGTCGCCAAGTAGGCCTGACCTACTACTTCGCCGGCGAAGCGTTCATGGACGCGGTGCTGACTGGTGACAACCAGGTGTTCCTGTCGGCCAGCCGCTCGCAGTCGGAAATTTTCCGCAGCTACATCATCCAGTTTGCCAAACAGTGGTTCGATATCGAGCTGACCGGCAATCCGATCACGCTCAGCAACGGCGCCGAGCTGCGCTTCCTGTCGACCAACAGCAGCACCGCCCAGGGCTACCACGGCCATGTGTACGTGGATGAGTACTTCTGGATCCGCGACTTCGAAAAGCTCAGCACCGTGGCCAGCGCCATGGGCACCCACAAGAAGTGGCGCAAAACCTACTTCTCGACGCCCAGCGCGGTGTCGCACCAGGCATACCCGTTCTGGTCGGGCGAGGAATTCCGCAACAGCAAACGCGGCAAGAAAGCCGGCGGCACCTGGCCCACCGAGGCGTCTTACACCCAGGGCGCACTGTGCCCCGATGGTCAATGGCGCAAGACCATCACCATCCAGGACGCGATCGATGGCGGGTGCGATCTGTTCGACCTGGAGCAGCTGCAGCTGGAGTACGACGAAGACAAATTCCAGCAGCTGTTTTACTGCAAGTTCATCGACAGCAGCCAGAGCGCGTTCGGTCTCAAGGATCTGGAGCGCTGCTACTCCGATTTGTCGTTGTGGGAGGACTATAACCCGGAGCTGGATCGTCCTTTCGGCAACAGTCCGGTGTGGCTTGGCTACGATCCGAGCCGCACCCGCGACGACGCCACGTGCGTGGTGGTCGCCCCGCCGCTGGAACCTGGGGCGAAATTCCGCATCCTGGAAAAGCACAGCTGGCGGGGGCATTCGTTCAACTACCAGGCCGCCCAGGTCAAAAAGCTGACCGAGCGTTTCAACGTCCAACACATCGGTATCGATATCACCGGCGTGGGCTATGGCGTGTTCGACCTGGTGCGCGACTTCTACCCTAAAGCCACGCCGATCCATTACAGCCTTGAGACCAAAAACCTGCTGGTACTCAAGGCCCAGGACACGATCCAGGGCAGCCGCATCGAATGGGACGCCGGGTGGACCGACATCGCCCAGGCGTTCCTGACCATCAAGCGCGGCACCACCACCAGCGGGCAAGTGACCTACAGCGCTTCGCGCACCGACGCCACCGGCCACGCCGATATCGCCTGGTCGATCATGCACGCCCTGTTCAATGAACCCCTCAACACCAACAAGCGGCGCCGTAGCCGCTACGTCACGAGCGGAACCAATGCCCAAGCCACGACACAAAAAGCCCCAAACCAGCCCACAGGCGCGACAGCCGCAGCCCATGCGGGCGTTCACCTTCGGGGAACCCGAACAGGTGCTGTCCGGCAACATCGGCGAGTACCTGGGGGTGTTTCTCAGCGACGACGGCGAGATCTACAAACCGCCAGTGTCCCGGGCGGGCCTGGCCAAGCTGCTGCGCGCCAACGCGCACCACGGCGCTATTCCCAAGTTCAAGCGCAACTTGCTGCTGCGTGAATTCATTCCGTCCGAGGGCTGCAGCACGCAGACCATGGGGCGGGCCAGCCTGGACTACATGGTGTTCGGGGAGGCGTATTTCTACCGCGATACCAACGCCTTCGGTGAAGTACTGGAGATGCAGCACCTACCGGCCATCAACATGCGGGTGAAGGTCGACGGCGGGTTCCGGATGCTGCTGCCCGATAGCAAGTTCATGGACTTTGACCAAGACGAAATCGAACACGTCTTGGACTATGACGTGGAACAGAACATCTATGGCGTGCCTGACTACCTGGGCGGCCTGCAGGCGCTGTTGCTCAACGAAGCCGCAACGCTGTTCCGCCGGCGCTACTACAGCAACGGCGCGCACGCGGGCTACATCTTCTACACCAACGACCCGGACCTGACCGAGGAAGACGAGGAGAACCTGCGCGCGCAGATCAGCGCGAGCAAGGGCGTGGGCAACTTCCGCTCAATGTTCGTCAACATCCCCAATGGCAAGGAAAACGCGATCCAGATCATCCCCGTGGGGGACTTCCAGGCCAAAGACGAGCTGGAGAAGGTGAAGAACATCACCCGTAACGATGTGATCGCCGCCTGGCGAATGAACCCAGCCCTTGCAGGGATCATCCCTGAGAACAATGGAGGGTTTGGGGACATCGAGAAGATCGATCGCGTGTACACCAGCAACGAGATCAGGCCGATCTGTCAGCTGTTCAACCAGTTGAACGACACGCTTCGGCGAGACAGGAAAATATCGTGGCAAGAAACCAAAACACCAGTCGATAACACTGGGCAAACGTCTTAAAGCAGCTATTGCCACTACAAAATGTGGCAAAATAGTGGCTATTGGCTGCCCTGGGGAGGGACACAATGAGAGTTGTATGCAAATGCGGGAATAAGGGCCGGATTGCTTCAAGGGAAGAGCTATCGCAGGATTTTGCGAAGCTTTACTGCCAGTGCCTCGACGCAACGTGCGGGCACACCTGGGTAGCGAATTTGACGTTTTCGCACACGCTCAGCCCTTCAGCTCAATCCTACGAAAGAATGCTGTTTGATCGTTTGAGGGATATGCCCAAGGCGAAACAACGGGAGTTATTCGATCAACTGGGCGCGGCATGATCGAGGCTGAATCGCCGTCAGCAAACCGGCGATGGGTAGAGACTCAATCATTGTTGAGTTATGCGGAACAAGACAACTCAAGGAATAAGCAGACTATGAAAATTTTGGTTCATAAGCGCCGCTCTGTTGGCCTTGCATCAGAACTTCGAGAGCCGAAGTTGCAACTTCATCACCTCCTTTTCGAGCTCCCGGCACTCCCGGTCCACGGCCGGAGAGAGCTGGACTTCATACTGGTCGGCCAAGTCACCCTCGTTCAGTATTTCAAATCGTCGTTCCATCAATTTGATAAGACGCTTCACGTTGAAACTGTCCACCAACGGCTTTCGGATGTTATCGATCTGTCTGCCGGTGTATTCACGGCTAGGGTCTTCCAAGAAGAGGATGTTAGCCAATGTCATCTCAGGCGGTCGGGGGGTCAAGTCAACGACACGGCCATCAGGATCCTGCCAGACAGCGTGGAACTCAGCTTCGATGATATGGGTGCCCTCCCAAATGGCCCAGCCCGTAAGCTGTTTTCCGCCGTGATGGGACACATGCTCTGGGACGATTGCGAGACATTCCAGCAATGGCTTGTGAGCCAGAGGTTCGTGCGGGATCAAAATGGGAAGTTGTGCAGGAACAACGCTGTCACAGAACGCCAGAACATGGGCTGATTGAATGTTTCCTGGTCTTGGTATAGCCATCTTTAAATCCTTTTTTGGGGGCATAAACCATCATGCGTGTCTTTTAACGTCAGCAAGGGCAACCGTCAGATCCTCCAACCGCTGCTCTATGTCCCTCATGCGTTTCTTTTCTTCAGCAGCGCTCTGTATCTCCCGTCTATCCGCCTCTTCTAAAGACCGAAATAGAGTAAGAATTGCCTCTTCCTGAGGGTTGGTGACCACCGTCTCGGGAACTGGAGCAGAAATACCTCTCGCCTGTGTCCCCTCCCCAGTCAAGAGCCAGTCCAGAGAAACACCCTCAGCCTCGCTCACGCTTATGCATAACGCATAAGGAATGGATTGACGGCTACGCCAACTCCCCAACGTCTGCCGGTTCACATCCAGCTTACGGGCCAGCTCGCTATCGCTATCAACGGAAAAAACCGTCATCAGGCGTTCAAGCACAGCGTCCAAAGACTTTTTATGCATTAAGAGTAAGTACCGCTTGATTTATTTAAAAAGAATAAATAGGCTTATGCGCAATGAGTACATCTTAACCAAATAGGAACACATCAATCATGAGCCAAGCGATGGAGAAGCGCCAGATCCAGGCACGACTGATCGAACGCGGCAGCAATTTCCGCCAGTTCGCGATGAGTCATGGCTACGGAACGAGGACAGTCACGCAAGCCGTCCAACGCTGGGCTGGACACGACTCGCTGCCTCAGGGACGACTTACATTCTTCATTTTGCGCGATCTATCGAAATTCATTGGGGAGGAAATTTTGCCGGGAATTCTCGCTGAAGCCATCGAACAGCCGGCGAAAGACGGCGTGATTGCACAGTAATGGCCACCACACTGAGGGAACAGCAGAAGATGAAAAGTCGAGTTCTAAAAACGCGCCGGGAAGTGGTCAGCGCAATCATTTGCAGCTACTCAGGTGGCCGCGAATGTGCTGCCGCCCGGATCGGCCTGCCGCTCAAAAAGTTTGATAACCATGCTTATGAGAACAACAGCTGCCGCCCGCTGACCGATGCCCAGATCTACCAGCTGGAGCAGGTTACGGGCACTCACCACTTGCCCAACTACGTCGCGGCAATGTACGGCGGCATGTTCGTCCCAGTGGTCCATCCAGACAGACTGGATAACGTGGAGATGTACGCACGGGCTATGCAGAGTTCAGCCAAACAAGGGACGGTCGACCAGATCATTGCCCAGGCACTTGATGACGGGGTGATCACCGACGTTGAAGCCGAGCTGATCCAGAACGCCCATACCTTGCACATGGCCGCACGCACCGCCGAAGTGTATGCCGCGATCGATCTCTACCGCGCCAAATCGGGGAAAGCCAAATGACCACTCAAACCAATGCCCTGGACTATCAGGAATGCATGCAGAACGCCGCCCTGGCTTTCCTTGAGCGCCATCAAGCCGAACACCTGAGCGATCTGTCGGCACTGCTTAACCGTGCCATCAACCACCTGGTGAACAGCTTCGACGTAGCAGAATCGGTTGCAACCAAACTGGCTTCCCTTGCCCACGTTGAGTTAATGGAAATCGCTTTCCGTCAGCGTCTCATCTTGGACCACAGCACCGAGACCGTTGTGGTTATCCGCGATCCAGTCAAAGGGCACTGCTGGTCTGTGCCTGTCAGCCTGATCTATCAACGCGTCCTGAACACCCCGGACAACGTCCGTCTGCGCTCCGCGCACTCGTAACACCCAACCCAAACCAAACGCCGGTCCCACGTCTTGTGGGTTTGGGTGAACTGCGCCCGAAGTCGAGGTTTCACGATGGTAAACGCCGTAATTGTCACCACTCAACTGCCCCCGGCCGAGGCCGAAGCGTTGCTGGCCGCGCTGCGTGAACAGTACCGCTTGAGCCTCAATGAACATTGGTACGACGACCAATTCCGCTTTGTAGCGGACGGTCTTCGCCACGGCGCAATCCTCGCCCACGTTCCGGTAATGGCAGCACAAAAACGCCTGATGGCCGCGCTCTCTCACAGCTTAAAAGCAGCGAAATAATGTCAATGATGAATGAAGATATCCGCACTCAACTACTTCAGCGGCTGGAAGATGACTTCGGCCTGAAGCTACGTGCAGGCACGAATTACATGCGGGGCGGGGTTTGCCCTGCCTGCAACAAGAAAGAGCTGTATGCCCGCCACGACAAGCCCTGGCAGATCCGCTGCGGCCGGCCGGAGCGCTGCGGCCATATCGAGCACGTCAAAGAAATCTATGAGGATCTGTTTGAGGACTGGAGCAAGCGCGCGCCGGCTACTGACAACGATCCGACCGTAACCGCACGTGCTTACTTGGAATTTGCCCGTGGTTTAAATGCCGGAGCTATGACCGGTTGGTTCACCCAAGAGAACTACGTCAATCACGAAACGAGAGAGTCTAGTGCCACGATTCGATTCCCCCTGCCGAACGGTGGCTACTGGGAACGCCTGATCGATCGCCCTTCCCGCTTCGGCAAGATGAAAGCCCGTTTCAAGCCCCAATATAGCGCCCAGGGTGAGTTGTGGTGCCCGCCGAGCGTGGACCTCGCCAAGGTGAAAGAGCTGTGGATTGTCGAGGGCATCTTCGACGCCACCGCCCTGGTGCAAAACGACGTCGACGCGGTGTCGGCCATGTCGAGTGTGAACTTCCCAGTAGAAGCGTTGAAACGTCTGGTCGAGCAGCGCCCGGGCAACCTGCCCACTTTGGTCTGGGCCCTGGACAACGAGCCAACTGCTCGCGGCTACCTGCTGCGCTGGGTCAAACAGGCACGTGAAATGGGCTTCACCTGTAAGGCGGCGCTGATTCCCCAGCGGGATAAGAAAGTCGACTGGAACGACCTGCACCAGCGCTGGCAGTTCGAAGAAGAAGGTAAAGCGCGTAATGACAAGCGTAAGCGTGACCTGGATGCCGCGCGTCATGAGGGTGACTTGCTGCTGGCTCCCTCGCCGAAAGAAAAGGCGCTGCTGATGTACACCTGGGAGGAGGGTTTCCCAGAGTTCGCTTTTGACTTCGGCAACCAAACCTACTGGGCCAAGTTCGATTTGTCGAAGCTTGAGGAAGAACAAAAGGCACTGGCAACCAGCGAAGACCACGAGGATCAACAGCTCAACGACAAGGCTGCACGCCGCAAGGTGCTGCAGAACGTCTGCAGCTTGAAGCTCTTGGCCAACTGCCGTTTTGAGGCGCTGTACAAGCAGGTGAACGACGTCACCAACGAGGCGTGGTTTTACTTCCAGGTGTTGGGTATCCACGACGACCATGGCGAGAATTACACGTTCACGCCGAAGCAAATCTCCTCAAGCAGCGAGTTTAAGACCCGCTTGATGTATTCGGGCGCGACCTGGCTGGGCACGCAAAAGCACCTGGACCAGATCATTATCCGTCAAACCGAACGCCTGAAAACCGTCGAGACCATCGACTTCCTGGGCTACAGCCGCGATCACAAGGCGTACATCTTCAACGACATCGCTATCCACGGCGGGTCCATTTACAAGGCCAACGACGAGGACTATTTCGAGTTCGGAAAGCAGCGGGTCAAATGCCTGATGAAGTCGGTAAAAATCAAAATGGCCTTGGACAGTAAGGGCTATCGCGAAGACTGGCTGCCGAACCTATGGACTGTCTTTGGCGAGAATGGCGTTCTTGCCCTCACCTATTGGTTTGGCTCGCTGTTCGCCGAGCAGATCCGGGCAGAACATGAGAGCTTTCCGTTTCTGGAAATGTCGGGTGAGCCCGATTCGGGCAAAACCACGCTGATCAAGTTCATCTGGAAGCTGTTCGGGCGGACCTACGAGGGTTTCGATCCGGCCAAAAGTTCGTTCTCAGGCTTGAGCCGCGCAATGGGCCAGGTGGCCAACTTGCCATTGGTGCTTCTTGAGGCTGACCGAAACACCAACGAGGACAATACCAAAGCCTTCGAATGGGACCAGTTCAAGGACTTCTATGGCGGCGGCACCCTGCGTACCCGGGGCGTCAAGTCCAACAGCAACGATACCTACGAACCGCCGTTTCGCGCGTCCATCGTAATCGCTCAGAACGCCATCGTTACCGGCCACGAAGCGATCATCAGCCGTATCGTCCGCTTGCCGTTTCTCAAGCCGGTGATCACCGATAAGAGCCGCAAGGCTGCTGACGCAATTGTTCAGACCGAGCTGGAGCACGTCAGCCACTTCATGGTGAAGGCAATGCGCGCCGAGCCGCAGGTGCTCAAGCGCTTCGCGGAACTGTATCCCCAATACCGCGCCGAGCTTTGGGCCAGCCGAAACCTGGCATCCGATCGGGTTATCAAGAACCACAGCATGATGCTGGCCCTGCTGGACTGCCTGCAGCTCGTCATCGCCATCCCGGACCACATGGTCCAGGCCTGCCGCAAATACCTTCTGAAAGCAGCCAACGAGCGCCAGGCGGCGATCAGCACCGATCCGAAGGAAGTGAACGAGTTTTGGCAGGTGTTTGATTACCTGGAGTCGCTGCCCTCTGCCCCGATGGTCAACCACAGCAAAAAGCCTGGCTTGATCGCCATCAACCTTAACCAGTTCGCGGAGGTCGCCCTGGAGCACCGCCAGCGCATTCCGGACCTGGCAGTGCTGCGCCGACTGCTCAAAGACTGCCGTGCTCATCATTGCTTGGACACTCAGAAACGCGTGGAAAGCGCGATCCGAGCACGTCAGCAGGATATGGCGCCGACTGCTCACATCCCGTCGACCATGCGTTGCTTCATCTTCCGGGAGTGATCGCCATGCACATCCAATTGATTGTTGAGCGGGAACAGGACAACGCAGCCGAGGAGATCCGCCGGATCACCGCGGTAATGGTTCAGCTGGGTTACCAGGGCAGAACCGTGTTTGCCGAAGCCTACAGCGCTGACGGCCTCGTCCAAATTCTTGAGGTTCGGGCCACCGGTGGCCAGAGCGAGATTTTCGTTATGGACTGCTCTCGGGAGCAAGTGCAGGCCGTGCTGGAGTGGCAGTCCTGCAACGACGAAGGGGAGTTTGAAGACCTGGTTATTCACCTGTTGCGAAAGGCATGAGCCTAAGCACCGGACCGGACACCGGCTACGCCGGCAAATGAAGGGCACCGAGGAGTTACAGCTCCCCGGTACCAACCACCACTGAGGGCAACACCATGCAAGCAGAGCACCAAAGCAGCAGCGATCCGAAGGCTACCACAGTGCCGGCAGAAGGACTGCAGGCGGCGCGGCACCTGATGGCCATACGCATCGTCGGTACCGCGCTTTTCGATTACCAGGTCCACAAGACGCCCGACGCCCGGATCCGCCTCGAGGCAGTCACCACCATGGCCCACCTGCAGGGCGATCTCTCCGCCAATGAAAGGGCCTTTGTGTCCCAGCTGCTGGCCAAATCTACTTCCACCGGAGCATCCGTATGAGCAGCTATTACTACAAGACTGTCGCACTTGACGCGGTGGCAATCGTTCGCAGCTTCTATGACCAGAAGGACGTCCAGCTTGCGGCAATGCAACGCCTTGGTGAGCTATTCGGCGGGGCGATCGCACCAATGCGCGACATTACTTCGCACTTTGCCGGCGGTGTGAAGTTAGGGTCTGGCCGTGAACTCGATGCGCATTGGCGTCGACCAGATGAATGGGGTTATCGCAGCCTGCGCGCTGCAGCTGTTGTCCCCAAGGGGTTGACCAAAGAACAGCGGGCAGCGATCAAGGCGGAGCACGCACGCCTGGTTGCGCAATGGGAGACTCATTGCCCCCCAAGTCTCGACACACATGCCTATTGGGAACAGCTCGGCGTAAACACCGGTAGCTTAATGCTTTGCGGCGGAATCAAGTTTGAACTGGACGGCACGGCTTACTTCCACCTCGGTTTCGACATCGACGAGGCTAATCACCTGAGCAAAGTTGCTGCAGGCCAGCCGACATCTGGTTGGATCGTGGGAGCAGTAGAAATAACCGCCGGCGAATTCGAAAAGGCCAGGACCACCAAACTATCCAAGCGTGAGGTGAGCAATGGCTGACTCAAGCACCCCGCGCACACGCCCAGCGCTGGCCAGCAAGCGGCTTGATCTGCCCAGCGTCTGCGATATCTGTGGCTTTGCTCGTTCGACTCGCCGGCACCAGGGCTGCAGCAAACAACGTCAACAACGGAAATCCGAAGAATGGGAGACGTTGATGGCAGAGAAAATTGCTGCGCGAGCAGCTCGGGAGAAACGTTATGTCCGATAAGAGGCGTCTGGTACGTCGACGCTCACGCTACGACGAGAACTCATTGTCCGATCTGCTCAGTATCACGATGGCAAATATTGAAGACGCATTGCTAGAAGCAGGTGCTTTTCCAGCTATTGATTACACCCACCTTGACCTCCTGAGCGCGGCTGGGCCCTTTGTGTTGAGTATGTTCAGTCGTGAGAGTGGCAACCCGATCACACTTACGACCACCTGACCGACCGGCAAAACCAGCAAAGATACAACCAGGTTCTAATCACTTAACCCCGGCTGCAGCACTACACTGCCCGGGGTGCTCCAGCTTACTGAGGGCTAGCAATGAACTCCCGACCGGACAACGTCCTGGTATTCACCGACCTGCAGCGCATAACCGGCTACCAACGCCGTTCTGACGTTGAACGGTCCCTGATCGACCAGGGCGTTCGCTTGTTCCGTGGCCGCACCGGGCCCTGGACGACGTTGGACCTTATCAACCAGGCCGCAGGCATGAAGCCAGCCGCAGCAGAACGATACGACTCCGACATCCTATGAAAAAAGCACGGAAGCGGAAGCATAATCCGCACATTCCAGCACATATCGACCAGGCCGCTCTCCCAGCGGCCGTTTACTTTGACCACCGAAAAGGTCAAGTCTGGTACACGCTGCACTATGACGAAACGGGAAAACAGCGCCGGCGCAACATTGCGCCGGCTGATGTTTCCTTGGCCGAACTGCACCAGATCATGGATGACGCATCCAACGTCGACCGTGGAACGCTTCGCTACGTTTGCGCGCAGTTCCACGAAAGTGATCGCTATAAGAAGCTCAGCCCCAAAACCCATAGCGATTACTGCTATTCGCGTGATGTCCTGCTGAGCTTGCCCACCAGGCTGGGTAAGCCGCTGGGTGATCTGGCTGTGCGGAAGTTTAGTTCTGCCCTGGTGCAAAGAATCGTCGATCGGCTAGCAGATGAAGGCACCCCGTCCAAAGCCGCCCACGCCCTTCGCTACCTGCGGCGCGTGCTGCAGTGGGGGCGCAACCGCGGCTACCTGGAAGTGAACCCCGCCCTAGGCATTGAAGCCCCAGTCGAACGAAAGCAACGCCGCCTGCCGAACCATCAAGTCATGGACACACTCATCGATCGAGCAATTGCCCGGGGCCTGCTGATACGCGGCGAAAAAGGTGGCTGCCCGGAATATCTCGGCTACGTCATGGAGCTGGCCTATCTATGCAGGCTACGAGGTATCGAAGTCGTTACCTTGACCGACGAGAACGAGCTGGAGACCGGGATTCTGACCAACCGTCGCAAGGGTAGCCGGGACAACATTGTTCGCTGGACGCCTCGACTGCGCAAAGCGTGGGATAACGCAAAGGCCTATCGAGCCAAGGTATGGGCCAAACGCAAAACAGCAATACCGATCATGCCGTCACGGCGAAACATCATCGTGGCCAGCCACGGTGGTCCGCTTCGAAAGTCCAGCCTGGACACCGCATGGCAGCGCTTCATCACCCTGGCTCTCGTCGACGAGATCATCACACCGGAGCAACGGTTCGCCCTTCACGATCTGAAACGTCGTGGCATCACCGACACAGTTGGCACTCGGGCGGATAAACAGGAGGCCAGCGGCCACCGCGACCCGAAGATGATGGACGTCTACGACCACAGCATACCGACCGTTTCCCCTTCTGCAGACTAAGAAAATCGGACGTAACAAGCGACACAGGGCCCGCCATCTACGCGGGCCTTGGCGTGTCTGGACGTAATAAGGAATCACGTAACCCATTGATTTGTATGTTTGAAGCACCTTCCTTGTAATCAGTAGGTCCCGGGTTCGACTCCTGGTGCCGGCACCATATAAGACGAAGCCCTCACAGAAATGTGAGGGCTTTGTTGTTTCTGAGGTGTTCATAGCTGAATCACACACCCCCCTCGCTTCAACCAGTCCCTTTCCCCTTAAAAAACACCACTTCAGCCTCAAAGCTTCATCTTTCAGCCTTTATGCTAAATTATGAACTGGCAATAATTATGGCGTATCCATAAAAAGGGATAATTGCATGAGCAGCATATTTCAGCGCCCTGAATTGGCTGAATCAATGGCAAACCAGCTTCTTAATCCAGGCGTACTCGATGAAGGGTTGCGCTCAGGCCTGTTTCTGTCTGGCCTGCGCCGCACGGGTAAAACGACATTTCTGAGAAACGACCTGATTCCCGCCCTGGAAGCAGCTGGCGCTCTCGTCATTTACGTCGACCTATGGAGTGACACGCTGGCCAACCCGGCAATGCTCGTGCACAACGCCATCCACAAAACCCTGCAAGAGCTGCAGACGCCAGGTTCCTCAGCCCTGGAGATGCTCAAGCGTGTCAGCAATGTTGACTTGGGCGTGGCAGGCTTCAAATTTGGCTTCAAGCTCGACAGCATTGGCAATGCTGATGGCCCTACGTTGGCTCAAGCACTTACGGAGGTTGTCGACCAAGCGAAGACTGACCTCGTGCTGATCATCGACGAAGTGCAGCAAGCCATTTCCTCGGACGATGGCAACCAACTGCTATTGGCGCTCAAGGCTGCACGTGATGCGATCAACCCACGCCCCAATACGCCGGGGTATTTCCTCTTTATCGGCACCGGCTCCCACAGGGCCCAAGTGAGCGAGCTGACCGCCAAACGCAACCAGGCGTTTTCCGGCGCTACCTCTGCGGCCTATCCATTGTTGAAAGGCGATTACGTTGAATTCCTGCTTGACCGACTTGCGATGACGGTGAAGAAGGAAAAGCTTCCCTCTATCGACGCAGCTATCGAGGCGTTCAATACGCTGGGGAACCGACCAGAAGAAATGCTCAAGGCACTTCGCCAACTCATGCAGCAGGACGGTGATCCCGATCTTTTCCTACCCGTGATTGCCAGTACGCTGCGCTCAGCAGCGGCGAGCATTGAGCTTGAGAAAGTTGAACAACTGGGCAGTTTGGCTCAAGCGATTTTCAACAAGATCGCAGCGACGGAAGGTGATGCCCGTGGGATATTCTCCGTCGACGCAGCGGCTGAGTATTCGAAGACGGTCGGTCGCGAGGTTCGGGTTGAGGAGATTCAACCGGTGGTGATCGCACTGGTTGCGGAGAACATCATCATGCGGCGCGGACATGGGATCTATGCGATTACGGATCAGTTTGTTCAGGAAATTTGGTTGGAGGAGCGGGCGTTGATTGGCGAAGGTTAGAGGTCTTCACAAGGCTTCTTCGCCTCTGTCCCGGCTTTTTGTTTGAGCAACTGATTGAAAGTCAGTAGGTCTAGGTCGCCCCCCACACCCACAAAAAAAGGCACTTCCCGTTAACCGCATAAGTGCCTTTTTTCGTCCCGCCCCCCCCCCAATCACCGCGCCAACATAAACGTCTCATACTCCAAATCTTCCAGCGCCGACGACAACCGCGCCAGCCCCATCAACACGCACACCAGCAACGACAGCGTAAACCCATACCCAAAGAAGCTAGGCCCCAGGTGCATGCTGAGCAGGGTCAGGGCGGCGTTGAGCACGGCGAACAGTACGCACAACTCCAGCACCACGCGGCGTTTGTCGAGGTAGAAGAACACGTTGAGCAACGCCATGAACACCACTTGGATGCTCACGCCGATCAGGTCGATGTAGAACAGCGGCAAGTAGTAGCTGGAGATGCCGATCCACTCCAGCAGGCGTGGGGCGAAGAGGAACAGCAGCACCACGGTGAGGCCTTGGACCTTGCAGATTTCCAGCAGGCCTTGGCGGATGGAGAGGGTCATTTCGGTTTTCAGCGAGCCGATGTGCTGCAAGGTCTCGCCGTCGCGAATGGCGCGGAACAGGCGGTCGTACCATTCGGCGAAGTCGGTTTCGATGCGCACCAGGAATACGGCCATGCCGGGGATGATCGCCAGGTAGGCGATGAAGATCGGCATGTCGTACAGGATCGAGGCGCGCAGCGGGCCGATGACCGCGTTGGAGGTGCCGGGGTTGAACCAGAACAGGATTTTGTCGACCCAGATGCCGAAGTTGTAGAAGAACCCCGTCACCAACAGGCTGAGGAAGACGTTACGACGATTGAGGAAATCGAAGGCAATCATCTTCTCGGCGCGGTATTCGCGCAGGATGTCGTACAGGTACAGGAACAGCAGGCTGCCGTGCCCGATCAACAACGCCAGCAACAGGCCAGGCATTTTCAGGAAGCTAAGCAGGTAGGCGCTCGCCACCATCAGCGAGTAACCCACCACCATCACCAGCAGGATGCGGTTGTACTTTTTCATCCCCGAGAGAAAGATGATCACCAGCCACAGGTTGCACAGCACCACGAAGTTCGACAGCACCAGCACACGGTAGATCAGCGGCTGATCGAACAGTACCGTCAGCACGATGATCCCCAACACCCCGGCGCCGACCGTGACCATCAACAGGATGCCCAACAGGTTGGGCAGGATCTGCTCGTAGTTGTGCTCGAACAACTGGTCGGACACGAAGCGGGTGAAGAACAACTGCAGGCCGCCCGTGAGGATCAACGAGCTGGCCATCAGGTAGGTCACCGTGACCAGGAACTGCCCCACCAGCGCGTTGGGCAACAGCAACCCCAAGCTGATGATCCCCACCAGCATCACGCTGATGATCGACAGCACCCACGGGCCAGAGCTGATCAGGCCCGCGTACACATAAGCGTGCAAGGTGGCGGTGTATGAGTCGCGCGAGAGGATCTTGCGCAGTTCGAAGCCAATGCCGGCCATTTTAACTGTTCTCCATGGCTGCCTGGTACAGGTCGCGGTAGCGCTGCAGCATCAAGGCTTCGGTGTAGTAACGGTTGACCCGCAGCAAGCCGGCGGCCTGTGCAGCCTTCCAGCGCTCGGGGCTGCGCAGCAGTTCGAGGATGGCGGCGGACGTGGCCTGTGGGTCGGCAATCGCCACCACCTTGCCCGCCACGCCCAGGTCGCGGTCTTCGGCGCTGCCGCCTTCGATCAGTTCGCGGCATGAACCCACGTCGCTGCTGATCACCGGCGTACCGGCAGCCCAGGCTTCGAGGATCACCAAGGGTTGCGCCTCGCTGATCGAGGTCAGCACCATCAGGCCCAGCTTGGGCAAGATGTCCTGGATGCGCTGGAAGCCCAGGAAGTGCACTTTGCCTTCAAGCCCCAGGCTCGCCATCAAGCTGCGGCACTCGCTGACGTATTCCGGGTCTTCCTCTTCGGGGCCGACAATCCAGCCTTCGGCGTTCGGCATGGCGCTGATCACACCACGCATGGCACGCAGGAAGGTTTTCACATCCTTGATTGGCACCACGCGCCCGATCAAACCCACGACAGGCGCAATGCCCGGCTCACGGGTTTCCATGGCACGGGACCACTGCGACAGGTCGATGCCATTGGCGATCAACTCCGTACGGCTCGGGTCGGCACCGTCCTTGATTTGGCGCTGACGGTTGCCGTCATACAAGGCAATGATCTTGTCGGCGCTGTTGTAGGCCAGTTGGCCGATCCGTTCGAAGTAGCGCACCCACAGCGTGCGGATGTACCCCGAGCCTCCGTCGAGGCTGCGGTTGAGCGCCTGCCCGGAGGTTTCGGCAATCCACGTGGCCTGGGCCAGGTCGATCTTGCGCTCCTTGGTATAGATGCCGTGTTCGCTCAGCAGGTAAGTGCAGTTCCAGCGATGCTTGAGGATGCAACCCAGCAGCCCGGCGTAACCGGTGGAGATCGAATGCAGCACGCGCGCCGGCGGCATCTTGCGCGAGGCTTCGGCGAGCATCAGCAAGGGCGACTGCAACGAGCGCAGGGTCCAGAAATAGTTGACGAAAGAAGGGTCGGCGCAATGCTGGCGATAGCCTTCACTGAGGGTTTCCCAACTGGCCCGGCTGCGCAGCACATCATCCAGGGTCATGTGGCCCTCGGCGATGCAATTGAGCATGCGCTCCCCCAGCGCCCGCTCGGGCGGATCCGGGTGATGCAAAAAGCGATACAGGTCGGCTAGCTGCTGCGGGTCGGCATCGCGTGGCGTACCACGGGTGTCGGCGGGGTGCGTGGCGTCTTCGAGGAACATCTCTTCGATGTGCAACACGTTCGCCGGCACTTCATAACGCCGCGAGGTATACGCCGAACACTGACCACCGATGAACATCACCGAAAACGTCAGTTCCGGCAGGCCGAGGATCATCTGGTGAATCCAGCTCGATACACCGCCGCGCACGTAAGGCCAGGTGCCTTCCAGCAGCAGGCAGATGTCGGCCGTCGGGGTGGCTTCCTTATGATTCATTCCAGCTCCTCACCAACTCAGCAAAAGGTGGCCGCTGACGGGTTTTTTCCGGCAGGCTGGCGAGCAGCCCGGGAATCTCGTGATAGCGCCCCGCCTCGAACGCCAGCTCGGCATGAAAAGGCAGTAACTGAGCCGCACCCAGGCCGTTTCGCTCAGCCTCGTGCAAAAGGGCTTCAGCTCGCTCATTTTCACCGCGCTCCAGGGCAATACGGCCGGCCAGCAACAACAGCTCACCGCCCTCACCGGCCGCCAGGCCTTGCTCGGCATGTTCACTGGCTTGGCTCAGCACGTGCTCAAGCACACTGCCTTGGGCCAGGCCGAGGTAGGCCAGCTCCCAATACCAGCGCGCCAGCATGCTGTGCACCGGGCCGGCCGTGCGAGGGCTGACGCCCGCCAACTGCTCCAAGGCCATCTGGATGTGCAGGTTGATGTCGCTTTCCTGCTTGTCGAGCATCGAGTACGCCAGCAGACGGACGTCATCACTGGGGTCACCCAAGGCCAGTTTGAGGATGGGCACTGCGTCCTTGCCCGGCATGCGGCGTGTCGCCAACAGGGCGGCCAGTCGCTGATCGGGGTTGGGCGCGTGACGCAATACGTCCTGCAACCCGCCATCGGCGAAGATCGGCGTGCGCGTCTGGGCCTGTGCACGGAACGGCAGGCCCGGAATGCCGACCGATTGCCACGCTTGCTGGTCGCGTTTACGCGGCAAATACAGCGCCGGGAAAATCGACGCCACCACACCCAGGGTGCCGATCACCGGCACAAAGAACGCCAGGCTGAAAATGAACAACGGGCTCCACGGCAACGGCGCCCGGTAGCGTGCCGGCAACAGCAACCAGACGGCGCCGCAGAGCATCAGGCAGGCCAACCCGTGGCTGAAGGTGAATACCAGCAATTGGTGGACCTGCGGCGCATCGAGCCACAAACTGGCCCAACTGCCCGCCTCCAACAACACGGCGCCGCTAAACAGCCACTTGCTGATCATTCAGGCCACACTCGTTGTAAAGGAAGTTACGCAGCCCGTTGCGATCACAGCCAGGCTCCAGATTGAAAGGCATGACCCGTACACCCAGGCTGTCCAGATCCGTGTCGATGCCAAAGTGCTCGTGCAGCAACAGGCCGATACGTGCGAGGTAGCCTTGAGTGCCTTCCGGGCTGGTCAACGGCAACAGCACCAGCAGCAACGCGTGATCGCGGTTATTGCGCACCGGCAGGTGCAGGTCAAGGCCACGTTGGCTGCGCGCCATCAAGCGTGTCAGCTCGTCGTTGACGCGTGTCATCTCGAACGCGAACAACCCGGCAGGCAACGTGTGTTGTTCCACATCCACCAGCGACCGCTTGAGTTGCAACGAAAATTGCTGGGCGTCCGCATCGGGCAGGCGCAGCACTTGCGAATCGCGGCGCAACAGGTCGGCAATGTGGCCAGCCAGCAATGACAAGAGGCTCAGGGTGCGATCCTGGAACGCAAAGAACGGCATGTGCCGAACCGCCAGGACCGCCAGCAGACGGCCTTCGGCATCGATCAACGGGATGCACGCCTGCAGCGAGGAAAACTGCGCGGCGTTGCCAGCGTCGATCAGTTCCTGACGCACGCTCACCAGTTCGCCGCGCTCCAGGCACAGTTTGATCAAACCGTCATCGGTTTCCAGCGGCCCCATCACGCCGATCATCGCCAAGGCCTGGGGCAGTACGTTTTTCTCGCTGTCGTCGACGCGGTACAGGCCCGCCACACGTAGTGCACCGTATTGGCCGAGCATCGCCACGATCGGCTCGGCCAACTCGCTCAGTGCGTCGCCTTCGACCGGCATGCCACGCAGTTTTTCACGCAGGCCCAGCAACGAGCTGCGCAGGCTCTGGTCACTGCCGGCCACGCGTTGCTCCAGCAGGTCATGGGACACCCGCAGGATCTGGTGAGCACGGGTGAATTCGTCGAGACGGTACTGACGGTATTCGTTAGCCATCTGCAGACGCTCCAGGCGGCGCACCCACAGGTCACGCACCTCGCCCACCAGCATTCCGCACACCAGCACACCGACGATGAACGACGGTTCAAGCTGGGTGTAACCTTCATGCCCGGTGTAGCGCAGGGCAAACAGCGCCGCCACCAGCAGCACGGCGCTGAACAGGCCGCGCACAAAACCGTAACGCACACCCAACAGCAGCGGCGCCAGGATTGGCCAGGGGAAACCACCGTGCATCTGCAACGGGTCTTCGGGAGTCAGCCAGAAGCCAAGACCAATGGCCAAGCCCGTCACCAATAGCGTTTCCAGCCAAGACACCGGCCCGCTGGCGCGAGGCGCCAGGCTGTAATCCATGTGTGGAGAATTCATTGCGTTCACTCGAATCGAAGGGCGCCAACCAATTTGTCGATTACCGTCTGAGCATTGCCCGCCAGGCTTTCACGGGACCAGCCGGCGCGCGCGCCGCTTTTGCTCCAGAGCACACGACCGCTGTTGGCTTCCAGCACGCGCAGGCTGATGCCCACCGCCGGCTCACCGTCCAGGCCGTTCTTGTACTGCCACTCTTCGACGCTGCCGGCGACGACGTAATCGAGCTTCTGCTCACGGGCCCATTCCAGGGCACCGGTGAGGCGCTCATTGTCGTCCATCAGCGCCTGTTCGCCCTGGGTGCTGGTTGGGTAGACCCGAGGTTGCAGGCCGTGGCTGCTGAGTACGCTGAGCAGGATCTGCTCGCTGCGCTCACCCGCCTGCGGGGTCTGCGAATAGTTGATCATCGGCACGATGCCCCACTGCGCATTACGCGGCAGGTTCGGGCTGTTTTCACTGGTGAAGCTGGAGCAGCCGGCGACGAACAGGACTGTCAGAGCCAGGCTCAGGTTACGAATTGCTTGCATAGGTTTTTCTCCCGTAGATTCTGTAATCAGCGCCCGAAACGCACGCCGTAGCTCATACCCACTGTGCCGCCGGACTTGCCATCCCCGCCCTGTGGCGCAGATTGGTAGCCGAAGGTGAGGGCCAGTTCGTCGTCACCCAGGACTTCGAAGCCGACGCCGGTGTTGATGCCGTAGTTGAAGGTTTGGTCGGTCCACTGCCAGCCAGCCGTCATATCCACCAGCCAGGTGTATTGCGGCTTGCTGCGCACCAGGGCGCCAGGGATGCCACGACGCCAGGAGGTGCCAACGTAGAGTTGGCCGTAGCGGCTTTGCAGCAGGTCGCCCGACGGAATGGTCTGCAACTCGATCGGATCACCCGGCTCAGGCGGCGCGACATCAGGCACTCGAATCGGCCCTTTATAATCGCTGGAGAGGTAATCCAGGTTGCGATCCTTGACGTTGTTTTTCTGGTAGTCCACACCGCTGCGCACCGTCCAGTTGGGCCCGGCGAATTCCAGCGTGTGGTTGAGTTCCAGCTTCAGCGCATGACCATTGCCCAACGAGTCGCCGGCACGGGTCGAGAACGAGCGCTGTGCCACTTCCCAGCTCAACTGGTCCCGCGCGGTCAGGCCGTGACGGCCACCGACCCAGGCGCGGTCCTGTTGGCCGAAAGCGCGCATCAGACCGCTGTCGTCGCTCTTGCGATGCCAGTCCAGGCCAGTCTCGATCTGGTGACTGTTGCCCACCTGCCACATACGCGACAGGCCCAGGCCGTTGCGGTCGTCATCCTTGCGCTGGCTGGTGTCGGCGAACAGCTTCCAGCTACCGTTTTCCACTGAACGCACCAAGGTCAGGGCCGCGTTGCTCTCGTCACCGATGCGCGAAGAGATGACGTCGTCGCCTTTATAGTTGCCGTGTTCCATCTCGACATCGGCGTACCAGTTGTCACCCAGATTGTGGGCGATTTCCAGGCGCGGCGAGTCAAACGACAAGCCACCGAAATCCTGTTTCTGATACGACAGCAATGCGCCTTGCGGGGTGGCTTCGTGGATCTCCACCGCCTGGCGACGCAGTTGCTCGTTCACCGAATCCGGCTGATCGTCGCCCAGGGCAGACAGGCTGGTTTCCAGTGCCTCGTTGGTGCGGCCCAAACGGCTGAGCGCCTGCGCACGCTGCGCCGGGTTCAGGTCGCTGCTGGCCAGCAGGGTTTCAACCTGGGCTTTATTACGGCTGCGCAAAGCTTCCTGGATCTGCTCGTAACGGTCGACCTTGAGACCTTGGGTACGCGCCCAGGCCAGCCAATCATCTTTCTGCGCTTGCTGGTTGGTCGCATCCAGGCGGGCCAGCAGGCGCTCGAACCACAGCTGTTTCATTGACGGCGAACCGTCTTTCCACTTCAGCAATTCTTGCTGGGCCTTTTGCGGCGAGTAGCTGCTCGACATCAAGCGCAGCCAGATCGCGTAGCGCTGGGACGAGGGTTGCAGGTTCTCGGCTTCGGGGCTGCGCAGCAACTTCAAGCGCAGGCGCTGGGCGGCGTCCTGGTAGCCGGACGTTTCCAGTGCGTCGGCATACGCCGCCTGCACCAGCCAGTCGTTGGGGCTGAGCTTGAGGTACAGGCGATACCAGGCCAAGGCCTCGGCATCGCGCCCCAATAGCTGGCTGGCACTGGCGAATGGCAGCCAGAGCAGACGGTCTTCCCGTGCATAAGCGCGCCATTGGGTCAGCAGAGGCTTGAGCTTTGCCGTGTCGGCCTGGTCGACGTACAGCCAGGTCAAGCGCTCGCGGAACAGGTTGTCATCCGGGTAGCGCGACAAGCCCAGCAGATAGAGACGCTCGGCCTCGGCAGTATCGCCCTGCTCCACCGCCAAGGCACCGCGTACCGCCAGGACCTGGGCTTGCTCGTAGGCCGCCGGGTATTTCTTGGCGTCTTCCAACAAGGCAACGACCTGATCCCACTCTTGTAGCTCCTGGGCCAATTGCAGGGCCTCGACCAACCGCTGCGGATCTTGGGCGCGGTGCCAACTGTCGACCATCAACTTCAAGGCACGCTGTGGATCACTGCTGCGATACAGGGTGATCAACTGGCTCTCATCGCCACTGGTCAGCTTGCCATTGAGGGACAACAGCTTTTCCAGGGAGACACGCAAGTCTTCATCCCGCTCCAGGTCCCAAGCGAGCGCCGCACGGGTGCGCCAGTACTCAGGGTCATCGATGGAGGCATTGTCCGACTTCACCACTTCCCAGGCCGCTTGTTCATCAAACAGCTTCATTTCCGTACTGGCCCAATCGACCAATTCGGCGGTGGTCAGCTTGTAGCGTTTGGCATAGTCCTTGTAGAGCTTGCCTTTGGCCGCGAACTGCCCGGTGTTTTCCAGGTTCTGCAACAAGCGCGTCCAGGCCAGGCGATGGGCCGGGTACTTGCGCAGGTAAGCGCGCAACCAGGATTCGGCTTCAGCGGGAGTGCCGCGTGACTCATGACCGTAGATCAAGGCATCCAGTTCGATATCCGTGAGCGGGCGCTGCTGCATGATTTCAGCAAGCAGCGGAATCGAGCGGGCAAAGTCGAATTGCAGGCTGGCGAGGCGCCAGGCGTGCTCGCGGACTTTCGGGTCTTCCTTGAGTTTGAGTAAGCGAATCCAGTAGTCCAGCGCGGCCTCGTTGTCGCCGCGCCATTCACCGAGCTTGGCCATTTGCTCCAGCAACGCGGTGTCATCCGGATAATCGATAACCAGCTCTTGACCGGTTTCCCACGCACCCGCTAGGTCATTGATAGACAGGCGCACCTGGAATTCCTTGACCAGGATTTTGCGGTTGTCAGGCTCCAGGTCATGCCATTGCTGGAGCACACGCTGGGCCAAGTCGAACTGCTTGGTTGCAACGGCGATATCCACGCCTTGCTCCAGCCACGCTACGTCGGTTTGCGGGTTCTTCAGCTGGGGCAACTCGTCAGCCAGCACTTGCGCGGCCTGCTCGTCACGTCCGGCCGAGAGCAGGCTGTTGAACGCGAGTTGCGCATACTCACGCCGCTCACTCGGCTGTTGGGCGTCGCGCTTGAGTTGCAGATAGATGTCTGCGGCGCGCGCAGGTTGCTCACCCGCCAGGTACCACTGTGCGGCTGATTTGAGCGCATCGGTATGTTGCGCCGGATCACGCCCTGCGATCTCTTCAAACACCGTGGCGGCAAATGCCGGCGCCTGCAGGTTCAGCGCCAGCTTCGCCAGGTTTTGCAACTGGGCCACCGGCAGCTTGCGATGGTCGAAGCTTTGCAGACGCTCGACCAACGCCTGTTGCGCGATCAAGTCGTTGCCACTGGCCGCGATCAGCGCATCCAGTTCCAGGCGATAGTAGGCCTGGATTTCCGGCTGTGGCTTGGGCCAGGCATCCACGTGTTGACGCGCTTTGGTGTAGTCACCGAGGCGAATCAGCAAATCGACCAGTTGCAAACGCAAGCGGTCGTCGTCCGGGTGCGCCGTCAGCAACAGCTCGGCATAGTTGGCCGACACGGCGTCGGGTTCACGCCCGTCCGGTTGAAATACTTCTTCACGCTGGAAGGTCGCCCACAGCAGGCCGCCCACGGCCACCGCGACCACTGCCAGTGCCCATGGATTGAGCAGGCGGCTGCTTTTAGTTGCAGAGGAGTTGACCATTACTCACCTGCTTCATAGGAAGTTGAAAAGTCCAAAGACCGGCCGAAGCCTTGCCCGCGAATCGCTGCCCATCGACTTCCACGCGGCAGGCGGTTGCCGAGCGCACGGAGAAGGTCAGGTCGAACTGACCGGCGAAGGAAAAGCTCACGCGACGATCGTCCAGGTAACGCCAATCGAGTAACGGCACGTTGGCTTCCTCCAGTGCTGGGCGAGGGTCTCTGTCGGCACGCAATGCCAACAACGCCCGGTCACTGCTCAAGGCCACGTAGCGCCCTTGCGGCAAGTCGCGAACGCCAGCGATACCTTGGGATTTGAGCAAATCCGGCCAGCCCATATTGGCGTCGAGGCGCACGGTGCGCAGTGCGTCCATCCCGCGAATCTGCCAGGCGCCGTCAGCCGTACGCGCCAGGCTCGACTGGTACAGACCATGCAGACGATCGACGTAGTCGCTCATCCACAACGACATCGGTTGCTGCTCACGCATGTAACCGTAGATCTCGTGCATGGCCTTGATCGAGGCCTGCTTGGTGCTGGAATAGAAGTGATAGTAAAGGTGCAGGCCACGCAAGCGGCGCGGGCTGTCGGTCAGCTCGAAGGTCTCGATCAACTCACGGAACCCGTAATACGGGCCTTTCCACAGGTTGGTGTACAGGTTCTCGTTGATGATCGGCGCGTAGTACTGCAACCCGCCAGGCGTCGGGCGCAGCAAGGGGTTGAGGCCGGTCAGCGACGGGTCGGCCTTGGTCATGATGGTTTCGGCGCCGTTGACGTTCTTCAGGCCGGCGTCATACGCCAGCTTGATGGTGTCCGAGGACGGCAATGCATCGCCTGGCCAGAACACCATCTTCACCGGTTTCTGCGGGGTGGTCAGGTTCTGG
The DNA here is from genome assembly GCF_002269425.1 of Pseudomonas sp. NS1(2017). NCBI lineage: Bacteria > Pseudomonadati > Pseudomonadota > Gammaproteobacteria > Pseudomonadales > Pseudomonadaceae > Pseudomonas > Pseudomonas sp. NS1(2017). The sequence continues at coordinate 1,681,692 of NZ_CP022960.1, read as the reverse complement.
TTGATGTAGTCGCGCGAGCCAAAGATCTCGCGGCGAAAATCGATTTTGTTGTAGCCGGCGATTTTCATGTTCAAGCCGTATTCCGGGTTGAAGTTCTCGCGTTTCTTGGCTTTGTCCGGCTGCATGAAAAACGGGTGGCTGTAGGTGTGCGTGGCCACTTCGACTTTAGGGTTGGCGAAGATCTCACGGGCAATCGGCTCAAGCTCACGCGCCAGGAACGGGAAGGCGCCGCGCGGCGAAATCTCGCCTTCGATGATCGACACCGACGTCAGGAACGGATTGGGCTTGATGTAATCGTCCAAGGTGTGACGACCGGCGTAGGGCGTACCACGCACTTCGGCACGGGAGGGGAAACCGTCGCCATCGATGTGCACGGTCGCAATGCGCCGGCCATTTTCGGTGGTGGTGTCGGGCCGTGGTTGCGCCGGCAGATGCAGGCTGGCCTGCAGGAACGCGAACGGATCGAGAATCCAGCGGCTGCGCTCGTTGTTGATTTCAAGCAGGTAAGGCGCGAGCGCAAGGCCGCCCCATTTACCGACCACCACCGGGTTGAAAACGGCGCCATTGGCACCGCTCAAGGACAACGCCGGGGTTGGGCCGTTGGGCAATACAGAGACCGCTGCAAGGTCACGCGAGCGAGGCACCACCGGTGCCTCGAAGGCGCCCAGCAACGCCTTGTCCTGATGGGTGATGGTCAACACTTGAGTGGCGGGTGGGGCATCCCGCTTGAGGCCCAGGCGCTTGAGCAGCAGCTTGTCCTCAACCGGCAAGCCACTGAAAAACACCACCGGAACCTGTTCGTCCAGGCGTGCATTGAGAAAGCGATTGAATGCGGGGGCATCCTGCGGCGGGCCGCTGGTCATCCAGGTGACGACGCCCGCGTACAAGCCACTGAAACCGTAGAGCGGCAGGTCACTGTTGGCGGGCAGATAATCGACACGGTAACCGAGGTACTCCAACAAACCACCCAGGTTGCTATGGCCGGCGGCATCTTCCAGCGCGCCTTCACGCGGGTCGTAGATCATCGCGATACGGCGCGGCTGGACCTCGATGCTGCTGATACCCAGGGTGTTGAGGTCCGGGGTACTGATGTAGGGGATGAAGCCTTCATCGCGCAGACGCTTGGCGAGCTTGCGCGCTTCTTCACGACGCTCCGGTGGCAGGTAGTCGATGGCCACCAGCGGCACGCCCTTGGCGCGCAGCGGTTGCAGGTGGGTTTCGAGCCACTGGCGATCGGACTCGGACACCGGGCGATAGCGTTTGGCGGAAGCATCCCAACCGGCATGGATCGATTCGACCGCTACGGCGGCGGCAACGCCGTCCAACTCAGGCAACACTTCGAAACCGCGGTTGAAGAACAGCTTCAGGTTTGGCTGACGCTTGTGCAACTCACGCAACAAGCTGGCCAGGCCGACGCGTTGGCTTTCGCGCGAGGCCTGGGGCATCAGTTGGAAGCTGTCGAGGGTATCGAGGAACAGGCCGGCATAGCCTTGCGCTTCCAGTGCCTTGGCGCGCCCGAACAGGTGCTCACGCCAGGCCGTCGAGGTGAGGTCCATCACCTGGCTGTTCCAGGCGTCGTTACGCACCGGGGACACCGCTTTGCTCAACCCGGCTTTCTCGACCTCGGCCTTGTTGCCATCGAACTCGCCGATGGACAGGTAGGCAAACGGCTGGCTGCCCAGCGCCCGCAAGGTCTTCACATCGGCGGGTGTCATGTGGCCCGGCTCGACCACGGCCCAGTCGAACTGCGACAGTTCCGGCAACGGCGGTTGCTCGGCGTACCAGAAAGCCACGCTGCTCGGTTGAGAGACAGCAGCAGCGTGCACAGCCGGCCCACCGACGAATAAGGCAAGAGCGGCAAACAGCCGCTCAGCGATCGCGCGGACACGCGTCCTGCGGAAAACGATTTCCATAATTCACTCTTGAAGATGACTGAGCCAATACTGCGTAAACGTCGGGCGAAGTGACCGGCGAACTACAAACTGCGCAACAACTGCGCCAAACCCTGGCCGATGGACGTCGGTTGCGGGAGTGCAAAGCGCTCCAGCAGACGGGTGTTATTGGCGCGCGAGTGGCGGATGTCGCCTTGGCGTGGAGCCTGGTATGTCACGTTCAACGCAGTGCCGGTGGCATTGCCCAGTTCAGCGATCAGGTCGTTGAGACTGGTCGAGCGGCCAAGCCCTACGTTGATGGCTTCAGGTGCCGGTTCTCGGGTCTCGACTGCCTGGACGAGAATGCTCACCAGATCCTGCACGTAGACAAAATCGCGGGTTTGCTCGCCGTCACCAAACACGGTAATTGGCTTACCCGCCAACGCGCGTTCGGTGAAGATGCTGATCACGCCGGAGTACGGCGAAGACGGATCCTGGCGTGGGCCAAAGATATTGAAGAAACGGAATATTACCGGTTCCAGGCCATGTTCGCGACGGTAGAAGTCCAGGTAGTACTCACTGGCCAGTTTGTCGCTGGCATAAGGCGTCAGTGGGGACTTGGGGGTGTCTTCGGCGATGGCTGTACCTTCGCCGTTGTTGCCGTAGGTCGCGGCGCTGGAGGCAAACACTACGCGCGTCACGCCGGCCTTGAGCATGCTTTGGCACACATTAAGCGTGCCGACGAAATTGGCCTGGTGGGTGGCGACAGGGTCGTCCACCGAAGCCTGCACCGACGCTACCGCTGCCAGATGCACGACGGCGCTGCAATCAGCCATGGCCTGTTCGACCACGGCGCTGTCGGCGACATCGCCAATCATCAGCTCCAGATCAGGATTCCCGGCGGGCAGGTTAGCCACCTTACCGGTCGACAAGTTATCCAGTACGCGAATCTTGTAGCCTTTACCCAGCAAAGCCTCTACCAGATGTGACCCAATAAAACCTGCACCACCGGTAACCAGAATTCGTCCTACAGCCATGAAGTTTACTTCCTAAGACTCGAGTGCAGGCACGCAGTAGCGAACCCGCTAATTAAAGGTGACAGTGTTTAAGGGCTACCCTGACCAACGTCGCCTGGCCATCCGAGTCCAAGCCGCCTTATCCCTGAATCTTGAAGAACCACAGCATGGGACGAATGCGCGTCGCTAATGTCATTTTAATGGCTTAGAGCCATCAAAATCGTCGCGAATGATGTTGGATCCTAAAGGGACTGTCAATGCATTGTCTTACTTGCCGCCAAACGGCACTCAGACGTCAAAAAACAGTCATTAATTTGACGGCATTAATAGAACACAGCGTTCTTGTCACCCTTCCAGGCATCGTGTTTACTGCGCCAATCGCAGCCTCCGAAGCATCATGGCCGAGACGATCCCCATGACGAATGCTCCGCCCGCCATCAAGCTCAGCACGCTTCGCCAAATCGCTCCCTACCTGAGCATGCGAGGTGTATCGCCGCTGGAGTTCTTTCGGCGTTTTGGCATATCCCCACATGTTTTCCAGAACCCGGAAGCCTGGGTGCCGCGGGCGGCCTGCTTTCATATCGCGAATGAAATGGCCGCCATCGCCCAGGATCCCTTCGGTGGAGCGATGATCGGGCATTTGACCGATGTGCGCTCAACCGGCATGTGGGGCGAGTTGATCCTGGGCTCGACCAACCTTGCCCAGGCGTGCGCGGCGGCGGCCGTTCATACCGACCTGCTGCACCAGGGCAGCGAAGTCAAGATTGTCACCGAAGGCCGTACGACCAAACTGATCCAGCATTTTACCGGGCATCACGGGGCGGATCCGAAGCAGGTCATCTTCGGTACCTTGGCGGTGCTCAGAAAAGTGCCGCTCATGTCAGGCGCGCCGAGCGCCATACGCGTGCACCTGAAGAACCCGAGAGAACCAGGCGACGAGGCGCTTGAGGAGTATCTGGGCCCCAACCTGGTCATGAATGCCGACTACAACATGATCGAGTTCGATCGGGAGTTGCTGGAAATCCCCTTGCGGCCTGTCCGGGATGTCGCCTGGAAAACCACCCAAGCCTTGAACTCCACCTCGGCAGCCGCCGACGTGCTCGCCCAGCAGATCGCGGATCAGGAGTTCTCCAAACTGGTCACCATTTCCAGAAAGATCGGGCTGTCTGTGCGAACGCTGCAGCGACGCCTTGAACATTGCGGCATCGACTTCGATGCACTGCGTGACGAGACACGTCGCAGTGAAGCCCTCCAGTTGATTGCCAGCGGTCGGTACAGCGCGACTGAAATTGCCTACATGGTCGGCTACAGCGACCCCGCGCATTTTACCCGTGCCTTCAAACGCTGGACCGGCAGCCCACCGTCGCGCTATCGCGCCCTCTTGAAACACGATCGTTAACCCCCTCGCTTAATCCCTCGGGCCACGCTCAGCGGAGGCCTTCGCGTGCCCGCTCGCTGTGCTTTTGGCACCAAATGGCAAGTTCGCGCCAGGGCGTTCTTATACAGTCAAAAAATCAACGCCAACTTATAAAACCCAGAGGTTTCAATGACCCCATCATCCACGGCCTGCCTCTTCGCCATGGCACTGGCTGCTTATGGTAGTGCGCACGCTCAGTCATCCCCGGAGGCTGTGATACCGGTGGGTGTGGATAACTTTGCACGTGCCGAGTCCGATCTCTACTTGGGCAAAATGGTCGCTACAGGCAGCCTGGGCCGCTTTGTTCATAGCCGTGAAGCCGTGCCTATCAACGCCCAGAATGTGGTGCGGATGAATCGGGACACGCTGTATTCATCAGCGGTATTCGACCTCGATGCCGGCCCCGTCACGATCGCCTTGCCTGAGGCCGAGGGGCGGTTCATGTCGATGGCGGTGATCAATGAGGATCACTACGTGCCCATCGTCACCTACGGCGCCGGCCGCCGGACACTGACGAAGGAGGCAGTCGGCACACGCTATGTGTTTGTCGCCGTGCGCACCTTCTTTGACCCCACGGATCGCCAGGACCTGGAAAAGGTACATGCCTTGCAGGACGCCATCACCGTCGACCTGGCCAAGGTCGGGGAGTTCGTGGTACCGAAGTGGGACCCGGCCAGCCAGACAAAAGTGCGTGAGGCCCTGGAGGTACTGGGCTCGACGATTCCCGATTACAACCAGTCGTTTGGTCCCAAGGGCAAGGTCAATCCGATTCATCACCTGATCGGCACGGCCACGGGATGGGGCGGCAACCCGGCGAAGGATGCGATCTACCTCGGCGGCGTGATGCCTGCGAACGACGGCAAGACCGTTTACCGACTCAAGGTCGGCGCTGTCCCGGTCAAAAGCTTCTGGTCTGTCAGCGTTTACAACGCGGACGGCTACTTCCAGCAAAACCCGTATGACGCCTATTCACTGAACAATTTAACCGCCCAGAAAAGTGCTGACGGCTCGATTGTCATCCAGTTCGGCGGCTGTGACGGGAAGATCGCCAACTGCCTGCCGACTACGCCCGGTTGGAACTACACGGTTCGGCTGTATCAGCCGAGTGACGAGATCTTGAGTGGCCAATGGCGTTTTCCGAAGCCGCAGCCTGTTGCTCTCTAATTCAGGAAAAAATCGATGACAACGCTCGGTGGTTCAAACGTGTTCAAGCATTCGACGACACTCATTACGGGTGTCACTCTCGCTGTTGCGATGGCGTTGCCAGCACACGCAGGCGACTCAAACAGCGAGCCGTCCGTGACGGTTGGCGGCGGACTCGCGGTCGGCCCGTTGTACGAAGGTTCGTCGCACTACGCGGCGTTCCCGTCACTGAAACTCAAGGCCGTGTTGCCGACTGAAAACTGGGGCAAGTTCACTGCGGCCTTCCCGGACGGGCTGCGCTGGGACTTGCCGGGGCTATCGCCCTTCGGCGTGGCGCTGCTGTTGGGATACGACCAGGGGCGCAAAGAAAGAATCCACACCCTGGGTGGCCGTGACGACTACCTCAAGGGCATGGGCAACCTGGACAGCACGGCCCTGATCGGTGCAGAAGCCTACTGGATCCTGCCCGCCGGACGCCTGTTCGTTCGCGGCCTGCAAGCCAGTGAAAGCCGCAACTACGGCGGCGAAAACCTGGGCCGTACGAAGTATCTGGAAGCCGGCTTCGCCACCGCCTACGCGCTGTCTTCGACGTTAATCCTGGACTCGACGCTGTACGGCACCTGGAGCAATGAGAACGACATGATGGCCCGCTATGGCGTCACAGCCCAGCAAGCCGCGCGCACTAAGTTCGATGAATACCACCCCGGCGGCGGCATGCGCGACGTGACCTTAAAGCTCGGCCTCACCTGGCAATGGCAGCCACAGTTGGCGCTGGAAGGCGGCATCAAGACCTACGCCCTGGTCTCAGACGCGCGCAACAGTCCGTTGACGGGTGAAAAGGTGGGCACAGGCGCCTATCTGAATGCCTTGTACCGATTCTGATCAGGGAACAATCGATGAACACACATCAGATGTTGCTGGGGCTGGCCGGCCTGATCGGCGCGGGGCTGGCGTTTGCCGACGAGCCCGTCACCAAGATCACAGACCCGCATTTCAAGCTCGCCCCTGGCTATCTTGACGCGAAGGATCTGCCATTGCGCCTGGCCTTGCTTGGCGCACCACCCAAACCTGACTCCGCAGCCCTTGCGCGGGATGAAGAGGCACGGCGTGCAGCGCTGTCGCTACGCGGCACGGCCCGGGAAAAACTCGCGGCGGCGGACGCGGAGCTGGCCTTCCCAGGCCCGGCGCAAGCCTTCTCCTGCGCGATGGGTACACCGATCACCGAGAAAAACACGCCACATCTTTATACCTTGATGCAGCGCACCCTGACGGACGCCGGCGGCTCCACCTATGCCGGGAAGAATGCCTACAACCGCACCCGACCTTTCGTGGCGCATAACGAAGGCACCTGCCGCAAGGATATGGAGCCCTTGCTGCGCACGGATGGCTCCTGGCCGTCGGGTCACTCCGCTGCCGGTTGGGCCTGGGGGCTGCTGCTGGCCGAGATTCAGCCGGCACGCGCCACCGAGTTGATGACCCGTGGATTGTCCTTCGGCCAGAGCCGCGTCATCTGCGACGCACATTGGCAAAGCGACGTGGATGCCGGTCGCATTATGGGCGCCGCGACCGTGGCGAGCTTGCATGCCAATCCCGCATTCCTGGCGGATTTAGCGGCGGCAAAAGAGGAGGTCAAGGCGGCTCAAAAAGCCGGCCTGAAACCTACGCAAGACTGTGGGGCCGAAAGCGTGGCGCTCTCGCTGACCCAGCATTGATCGGAGAAACACCATGATGCACTTACGACGCCTGACGCTGGTGTTGGGCGCCTTTACGGCAATGCCAACCTTGGCCACGGCCGCCGACGGCGAGGGTTGGACCTTCAACGGCGGACCTTACCTATGGGGCGCAGGTATCCGTGGGCACGTGGGCCATCGCAGCACCGGCACCCAATTTATCAAGTCCGACTTCTCCGATATCGCACGCACGGTGGATATGTCGGTGATGCTGATGGGCGAGGCGCGTCGTGGTCCCTACAGCGTGCTCGCCGACCTGATGTACATCGACACTGACACCCGCAACCGCCTGCCTGGAGGCAAGCTTGCCAACAAGCTCGAGGTGGAAAGCAAGACCGCCTCCGGGTTCCTGGGTGGCGGCTATACGGTGTGGGGTGATACAGACCGGCGGTTGGATGTGGCCGGCGGGATGCGCGTCTGGTACAGCAGCACCACCCTCACCTTTCATGGTGGGCCCGCTGGCGGGCGATCCGGCTCCGACAGCGCAACCTGGGTCGACGCCATGGCCGGGCTACGCGGGCACTATGCGTTGAATGACCGGTTCTGGTTGTCATCCTGGGGCATGGCGGGCGCCGGGCAATCCAAGGAAGACTGGGACCTGGCGGCGCTGGCGGGCTGGGAATTCTGGCCCGGTTTCTCGGCCGTGGCCGGCTACCGGGCGATGGGCGTGAATTATCGTCACGACGGTTTCGTCTACGACATCGTTCAGAAAGGGCCGTTGCTGGGGATCAGTGGGCGGTTCTGAGCCGGTTTTTTCTGCGCAGATGAATCATTTGTGCCGTCAGGCCGATCACCAGCGCCACCGCAATACTCGCCTGCGCACCAAGCAACACGGGCGATTGCAGGTCCGTCACGAAGGGGTGGCCATCGGGAACGCGACGCAACGTTTCAGAAACGGTGGGCACCATCAGAAAGAACGCGGTCAGGCTCAAAAAGATCGTTTCCAGGTACACACGCGCCCGCCCCAACCAGGCCAGGTGCCCTACCCCATAACCCGCCAACAGCAGCGCAAGGGTCATGACGCCGATGATGTTGCTGACGGGTTGATGCGCCACCAGGAACACGGTGAAGCCGCCGATCAACATCGACACAAAATAGAACAACCCCGGCACTGACCGAGGCACGATGCGCCCGTGCTTGATAAACATGTAGGCGGCCAGTGGGATAGCCGGCAGGCTGCCAAGGGTGTGAAGCCAGCCAAGGGCGGAGATTCCGAACATTTCTGTGTTCCCATGTAGTTGGATGACGTGCATAAACGGCCAACGCTGCAAACGTTCATCTCTATGACGCCGGCACGCTATGATCTCGGGGGTCAGCTTAATGACGGCGGGATTGGAACGACATGATGAATCCCTTGGAAAACTTGATCATTCATCCGGAAATGCAGCTGGAAGGGCTGGCCAAAGGCGATTTGCTGTCCCAGGTGCTGGCTCAGATTCGTCTCACGGGCGATCGCGTTTATTCCTGCGCGCTTGCCGACGCGCAGGGCCTCGATCTAGATGAAAAGAGCGCGCATATCTGCGTGCTTCAACACGGCAAACTGCATCTGGAAGTGACCGATCAACCGGCACAGACCTTGAACCCAGGCGATGTCATCCTGCTGCCCCACGGTCCTGCGGGCCTCGTGATGACGGCGGTGGATGGGGCCGCAAGCGTGGTCATCTGCCGCTTCTGGTTCGACGCGAGCAGTTTCCAGGCCATGCTGTTTGCCCTGCCGCGGCTGATTCATATCCAACACGCCGAAGCCGCCGCCTGGTCGGAAGGCATCCTGCATTTCATGTTGCTCGAAGCCCATGACACGCAACCGGGCGGTGCGTTGATGATTTCGCGGCTTATCGATCTGGTGGTGATCCGCATTCTGCGCACCTGGGTGCAGCAGGGTGTGGCTTCCGGATGGCTGGGGGGGCTGTCGGACGCGCGTATCGCCCGCGCGCTGAAGGCCCTTCACGAAACGCCGGGCACGCAGTGGCGTATCGACGCGCTGGCGGAGATTGCGGGCATGTCACGCTCGAACTTCTGTGAACGCTTCACTACGCTGGTCGGGCGCTCGCCGCTGCGTTATCAAAATGAATGGCGCCTGACCCTGGCGAAAACCATGCTGTCCAGACAGGACGTTCGTATCGGCGAAATTGGCTTTGCGATTGGCTATGAGTCCGAGGCGGCGTTCAGTCGTGCCTACAAAGCCTTTTTTGGTCGCTCGCCACGGGAGGACAACGCCCGGCCGGGGTAGGCCGGGACGTGTTCATCAATGACCCGCGCTTTGCCCACCGTCGACATGCAGGATCTCGCCGGTGACAAAGCCAGCACGTTCCAGATAGACGATCGCCTGGGCGATATCACTCACTTCCCCCATATGCCCGACCGGGTGCAATTGCCCGAGCGCCGCGTGGGTTTCTTCGCCGTGCATCGGCGTCTTGATGATCCCCGGGCTCACCGCGTTCACCCGGATGCCACGCTTGGCGTACTCGATCGCCAGGGACTTTGTCGCTGAATTCAGCCCACCCTTGGTGAGGTTGGCTAGTACCGACGGCACGCCGTCAATCGCGTGATCCGCCAGGCTGGTGGTGACGTTGACGATATGGCCAGCGTTGTTCTTTTCCATCTCGGCAATGGCGAGTTGGGTGATGTAGAAGAAGCCGTTGAGGTTCACCGCGAGCACATTGGCGTAGTCCTCCTGGGTGTAGGCCGTGAACGGCTTGGCGATAAAGATACCGGCGTTGTTGATCAGGCTGTCGACGCGCCCGAAGGTAGCCAGGGTTTCGCGAATGACGCGCTGGGCGGTGGCCGGGTCGGCGATGTCGCCGGCGACGGTAAGGATGTCCGGGTCGGTGGACGGCTGGATCGAGCGCGAAGTGGCAACGACCCGGTAATCCAAAGCGCGGTAGGCCTGGACCACGGCGGCGCCGATACCTTGGGACGCGCCGGTGATGATGACGACTTTTTTCATGAGGGTTCTCCAGTAGGGATTCAGGCTTGGGATTTGCGGTATTCGGTGGTGGTGATGCCGGCGTAGCCCCAGTTATCGGTATCGACTTCTTCGATGACGATGTGGGTCAGGTCCGGGCGTTTGTGCAGGACGCGTTCGAGGGTTTCGGTGAACTCGGCGATGACCTGGGCTTTTTGCTCAGGGGTAACGCCGTCACGGGTGATGCGCAGGCTGACAAAGGGCATGGCGACGACTCCAGTGGCCGGCCATCGGGATGATGGGCGGGCAGTGGGGCCAATTTAGGCTTGCGTCGGGAGGGGATAAAGGTGGGGCCGAGTACTTCATTCGTACTGCGGTGTAACAAGACAGCGCTGGAATGCCAGGCATAAAAAAACCCCGAACCAGTCGGGGTTTTTTATTGCCTGGAATCAGGCGCGACGCCGGATCAATTAGAAAACGTTGATCGGGTAGTCGGCGAATAGACGGATTTCGTTACCGCCTACGTTGTACTGGTCAGCGTTGTTGGAGACACGCAACCAGGAGGCGCGAGCACGCAGGCTCAGGTCTTTGGCTGGGCCGCTCTGGACCACGTACTTGAACTGGTTCCAGATTTCACGCTCGGTGCCATCGCCGCGGTTGGTACCGTCGTCGATGTTGGTACCGCGCACGTAGGCAACGTTGTAGGTCAGGCCCGGTACGCCGAAGGTGGCGAAGTCGATGCCGTAGCCAAGCTGCCACGAACGCTCGTCCTTGCCGTTGAAGTCGGACCAGTAGGAGTTGGCCAGCAAGATGGTGTTACCACCGTCACCGATGCCGCCAGCGTTGCGGTAGCCGCCGTAGAGGTAACCGGTGTCGCCGGTGCTGCGCTGGTGAGCGACGGTGAAGCTGTGCGGGCCGACAGCCCACGTCGCGCCCAGGCTCCAGATCTTGTTGTCACGCGCGTTTTCGTCTTTCTGGTTTTCCAGCGCGAAGCTCTTGTCCAGCTTGGTTTTGTAGCCGTTGAAGTCAAAGGTCAGCGACTGCTTCTCTGGCAAGGCCAGCACGTAGTTGACGTTGACGTATTGCTTCTTCAGCACGTCCTGCATATCGGAGGCGTACAGCGCGGCCGACAGGCTCTCGGTGAATTTGTAGCTACCACCGATGTAGTCGATGCTTTTCAGGCGACCGCTGTCGGTGCCTTCCATGCTCTTACGGGCTTCTTTGGTGAAGTGACCCGCGTCCAGTTGCAGACCGGCGATCTCTTTGGAGACGATCGAGGTACCGGTGTAGGTTTCCGACAACAGACGGGAGTTGTCGTACTGCAGCACAGGCACGGCCGGGAACTGATCACCGTACTTGAGCACGGTGTTGGAAACGCGGAACTTCACGGCAGCGCCGCCCTTGGCCAGGTCGTGTGGTGCCGAGCCAGGGTTGTTGGCAGTGCCGTTACCCGGCTTGAAGAAGTCGATACCGCCGGCGCCAGCACGGCCTTTACCGCCGTCCAGACGAATAGCGTATTGGCCGATCACGTCCACACCCACACCAACGGTGCCTTGGGTGAAACCGGACTCGAGCTTGCCGATGAAGCCTTGGCCCCACTCGGCTTTGTCTTGCTTGCCGTTCTTGTAGTCACGGCTGATGTAGGCGTTACGTGCGGCGATGTTCAGGTGGCTGTCTTCGATAAAACCCTTGGACTGGTCCTGGTCGTTTGCCATTGCTGTCGATGCGCTCAAAATCCCCAGAGCGATCAGACTCATCCGTTGCTTCAACATTTTCTTGTATTCCTTATTCCTGGTTGAGTACGCGCTGTGACACCAGGCTCCGTGTCGCTTTTTCTGGTGTCGACTGATTCCGGAAAAAAGAAGGCCCGCGGACGACTTAACAGGCCGCGGGCCTTTTTTATTGGATGAGTCATGGCGGTTAGCCACAGGCGTTGGGCGCAATCCTAGTCGCGCCCGGAACTATGTGTCAATTTCGCGAATCGTCTGTATTTAGGCGAAATAATTCTAAGGAAGCGCCTACAGCGGTTCTGTTAGCGACAAAAAACCGCACGCAAAACGGCAAAAAACACATCTCGTAACACATTTCAAAGCCGATACGTTTGGTAATGGATAACGCGCGCAAATGCAAAGCATTACCATTAACGCGCAATTTCCTCCCAAACAATTCGGATACATTCCTCCATGCCTGCCCCTCGCCTAACGCCCATCACCCTTGGGCTTTCCGTTCTGCTGTCTGCCGGTTTTGCCTGTGCGGTATGTGCCGCAGGCGATCGACTCCGTGAAGACCGAAAGCCTGCGCTCCTATGGCACCAATGACCTGGGCCAGGCGTTGAGCGGCATCCCCAACGTCAGCAGCGGCGCCGACACGCGCTTCGACAGCTTGCGCATCCGCGGTTTCGACGCGAGCAATGACTTCTATCTGGATGGCATTCGCGACGACAGCCAATACGTGCGCGACCTGCACAACATCGAGCGCATCGAAGTGCTCAAGGGGCCAGCAGCAGTGCTTTACGGGCGAGGCGGTCAGGGAGGGATCGTCAACCGCGTGAGCAAACTGCCTGTGGCCGGGCATAAATCGAGTATCGAAGCCCAGGGCGGCAGCAACGACTTGCGCAGCTTGTACGCCGACCTCAGCACCGACCCCACCGATAACATCAGCCTGCGCCTGAACATGGGCAACCAGGACAACAACAGCTTTCGCGACGGCGTCAGCGGCAATCGCCAACTGTTCGCACCGTCCATGAGCTGGCAACTCACGCCGGACCTGAACTGGCTGGTGCAGTATGAATACAGCCGCTACAACCGCACGCCCGACCGTGGCATTCCAGGGGTCAACGGCCGGCCAGCGGATGTGAGCCGCAGCACCACCTACTTTGATAACCGCGACTACATTGACGACAAATCCCAGTCGCTGCGCTCCAAGCTGGCCTATGAACTCAACGACAACTGGCAACTGCGCCAGACACTCGGTGTGTTCAAGCTCGACAGTGATTTCGACAATACCTACCAAACCGCCTACGTGCCGGCGACCCACAGCGTCACACGCCAACGCTGGCAGCAAGACCTGAACACCCTCAATATCTTCAACAACGTCGAGCTGGAAGGTGGCTTCAGCACCTACGGCCTGGAACACCGCCTGCTGACCGGCCTCGAACTGGGCAGCCAGCGCCGCGACCCGAAGCTGTACACCGCCACTGCCGTCAACCGAGGCGGCCAGGCCGTGCCGAGCCTGGACCTCAACCAGCCCAATCGCAACCTCAGCCACACTGGGCGCATGAGCGTATCAAGCAACAACCACACCGAAGTCGAAAGCCGTGCCCTTTACGTGCAGGACCAACTGCGCCTGAACGATCAGTGGCAAGTCCTGGCCGGCCTGCGCTATGACCGCTTTGAAGTGGACACCAAAAACAAACTGCTCAATACCCAGCAGGATGTCAAAAGCCACAGCACCAGCCCGCGCTTTGGCCTGGTCTGGACGCCGTTGGAACATCACTCGTTCTACGCGTCGTGGAGCAAGACGTTTTCGCCTGCGGGCGGCGGCTTGATCGGTATCACCCCGAACGCCGCCGGCAGCGTCAACGACCTGAGCCCAGAGCTGACCAAGCAGAAGGAAATCGGGGTCAAGAGCGACTGGCTCGACGACCGCCTGAGCACCACCCTGGCGGTGTACGAACTGGAACTCTACAACCGCCGCACCAGCGACCCACTGGACCGTACCATTACCCTGCTCAGCGGCTTGCAGCGTTCACGTGGCGTGGAGCTGACCGCCAGCGGCAAGATCGTCGGCAACTGGTACGTGCGCGGCGGCGTTGGCCTGCAGGATGCCAAGGTCGAAAAGGACAACAACGGCTTTGAAGGCAAGCGCGTCAGTGATGTGGCCAAGCGCAATGCCAGTTTGTTCATTACCTGGAAGCCAGAGATGGGCTGGTACGCAGAAACCGGCCTGACGCTGGTGGGCGACCGTTATGCCGACAGCCTCAACACCGTGGTGTTGCCGGGTTATGGCCGTTGGGATGCGCTGGCGGGGTTCCGTCAGAAGGAATGGGACGTGAGTGCGGCGCTGAACAATATCGCGGATAAAACCTACTACGCCTCGGCGACCAGTGTGGCGCAGATTCAGCCAGGGGAACCGCGTAGTCTGGTGGTGACAGGTACCTACAGCTTCTAAAAGTCTTCCTGTAGGAGCGAGCTTGCTCGCGAAAAACCCGAGAGCGCCGCGATTAACCAGGATCGCGGCGTTATCGTTGGCGACCTTCGCGAGCAAGCTCGCTCCTACAAGTGCATCAGTTCATCAATTCGCACAACAGCTTCACTTCATCCTCACTGAACAACCCCGCCGGGTAACGTTCACTCATCACGCTGCGCAAATCGGGCTGTTGTCTGATCTGCCGCGAGCCGTTTTCCTTCAACCAGAGTGCCAGCGCATGGATCGCGTCACCGTTGACCCGCAAGGGGTGGAACGTGCGCGTGTACATCAGGTTGATATCGGCGTTCATTTCAGCGCTCTCTCCTACTGCGTGAGCGGCTAACTTACTCAAGGTTTATGACAGAACTGTGCAGTCATCGCCTTGGGCCACTGTCACAACGGCGATACAAGAGCTATGCCAATGTCTCGTGCTCATAGGCGTTTTGACACAAAAAAGCCCGCGACCTGTCTGGGTCGCGGGCTTGTTGTGGAGGACCGAACCGATCAACGCCGGTTCATCCTCATAGCGCTGTTACAACTGCACTCAATTTTTGTGCGGGGCCGGCTGTTGTTGGGTCAGGCAGTGGATGTTGCCGCCGCCCAGTAACAGTTCGCGGCCTGGCACCATCACCACTTCATGTTGCGGGAACAGCGCCTGCAGGATGGATTTGGCCTGGCTGTCCAGCGGGTCGTCGAAGCTTGGCGCGATGATGCCACCGTTGACGATCAGGAAGTTGACGTAGGAACCCGCCAACCGCACGGTCGGATTACGTTCCTGGGTACCGTCAACCGGGTCAACGCCGGCGCATTCTTCTTCGGTCGCATACAGCGGGCCAGGGATCGGCATTTTATGCACGGTGAACGAGCGCCCCTGGGCGTCGGTGCTGCTTTGCAGCACCTCCATGGCGGTGTGGCAGCGCGCATAGTTCGGATCTTGCGGGTCGTCGGTCCAGGCCAGCAGCACTTCGCCTGGGCGCACGTAGCAACAGAAGTTATCCACATGGCCGTCGGTTTCGTCGTTGAACAGGCCATCCGGCAGCCAGATGATCTTATCCACAGCCAGGTTGGCGCTCAGTACCGCTTCGATCTCGGCACGGTCGAGGTGCGGGTTGCGATTGCGGTTGAGCAAGCATTCTTCGGTGGTGATCAGGGTGCCTTCGCCGTCGACATGGATCGAGCCGCCTTCCAGCACAAAACCTTCGGTGCGATAGCGCGAAGCGCGTTCGATTTCGAGAATCTTGCCGCCGACCTGGGAGTCGCGATTCCATGGCGAATACAGACCGCCGTCAAAACCGCCCCAGGCGTTGAAGTCCCAGTTCACGCCGCGCACTTCGCCGCTGTTGTTGATCACGAAGGTCGGGCCGGTATCGCGTACCCAGGCGTCATCGCTGGACATCTCCACCACGCGGATATTCGGCACATCCAGGCGCGCGCGAGCGTTTTCGTACTGGCCAGCGGAAACCGCCACGGTGACCGGCTCAAACCGTGCAATGGCCTTGGCCACCGCTACGTGAGCGGCCTGCGCGGGTTTGCCACCCAGGCGCCAGTTATCCGGGCGCTCCGGCCAGATCATCCAGGTCTGGGTCTGTGGCGCCCATTCGGCAGGCATATGAAAGCCATCGGCGCGGGGGGTGCTGTGCAGGGTGGTCATGGCGATCAGGACTCCGAATGGGGGTGAGGGCCGACTTCATAATGGATAAAAATCGGCTTTAATAGCGACATAAGATAATAACGTGAAAATATTACAATAATTAGCCGATAACAATCGACAAATTACAAATGCTCATCGAGCACCTTCGACAGCATGTCGACGAAAAAATCCACGCTACGCCGGGACGTGACCATCGGCGGCTTGATCTTGAGGATGTTCAAATAGTCACCCGTGGGCTGCATGAAAATCCCCAGCTCGCGCAGGCGATCACACAGCAAGGTGGTTTCTTCAGTTGCAGGTTCCAGGGTCTGTCGGTCACGCACCAACTCCAGCCCGAGATAAAAGCCGGAGCCGTGGACAGCTCCCACCAACGGATGACGATCGATCAGCTCCTCCAACCTGGCCTTGAAATGCCCGCCAACCACCTGCGCGTTTTCCCACAGCTTTTCCTCTTCCATCACATCCAACACGGCCATGCCGATCCGGCAACTCACCGGGCTGCCTCCCGAGGACGAGAAGAAATACCCTTCAGCCTCCAGCGCCTCGGCGATTTCACGCCGGGTAATCACCGCGCCCAGCGGCTGGCCATTGCCCATGCCCTTGGCCATGGTGATGATGTCGGGCACCACGCCCTGCTCTTCAAAGCCCCAGAAAAAATGCCCCATGCGGCCATAACCCACCTGCACTTCATCGGCGATACACACGCCGCCCTGGGCACGAACGCGTCCATACACCTGCTGCAAATAGCCCGGCGGCAACGAGATGCCACCGGCATTCCCATACACCGGCTCGCAGATGAAACCCGCCAGTTGGCGTTGGCTCGCGGCGATTTTCGCCAGGTTGTGTTCCACGCTTCGTACGTAATCCGGCGCACTGTCCTGCCCACGGAACTCGCCGCGATAGGTATTGGGCGCTGTCACCGGGTGTACCCAGTCCGGGCGACTACTTAATGCCTGGGGGTTGTCGGCGATCGACGTGGACACTGCATCCGCCGCCACCGACCAGCCGTGGTAGGCCTCCAGCACGCTGAGCATGTCGCGCCCGCCGCTGAAGGCCCAGGCCAGGCGGATCGCCAAGTCATTGGCCTCGGTGCCGCTGTTGACCAGGAATACCCGGTCCATGCCTTCTGGCGCCAGCGACAGCAAACGTTCGGAAAATTCGGCAATCGCCGCGTAGTGGAAGCGCGAGTTGGTATTGAGCAACGACCACTGCCGCGCGGCCACCGTCGCCATGCGCGGATGGCCATGGCCCAGCACAGCGACGTTATTGAGCATGTCCAGGTAGGAACGGCCCTGCATGTCGATCAGGTGGTTGCGCCAGCCACGCTCGATACGCGGCGGGTCGACGTAATAGTGCTTTTGCGAACGGGCGAAACTGGCATCGCGGCGGGCCAGCAGGGCCTCGGGGTCCAACTCGGGCTCGGCATCGCAGGCCAGGCCCAACAGCGCGGCCGGCGACGGACACAGCGACTGCCATGCCTGTGCCCGTGACGGTGTGCAGAACAACGGTGCGGGTACGTCAGCACGGCACAGTTGCACGGTGAGCGGGCCTTCGACCTCACCGATGACCTGCCCCTTGATCACCGCAGCACCTGGCTGCAACTGAACTTTCACGCCCCATAGCCGCACGCTTGCCTCATGGCTGTGCACTTGAAGCTCACCGTTGACGCCCCGTCGCACAAGGCCTGCAAACGGTGCTTCAACGGATGTGCCCAACGCCACGTGCAGTTCGACATGCAACGGGAACGTCTCTGGCTCATTCGCGCTGTCGGGCTGGGTACGCGACAAACGGTATTGCCCATAACGACTCGCCGCCAGGCCATGCACCGCCGCCGCCTCCTGCAACAAGCGTTGATCGATGCCGGATTGTTCCCAGTTACCGGCCTCGAAATGCGGGCTGAGCACGCCCAGGTCGATCAACGCAAACTCACGCCCAACCAACCCTGGCAGCAACGGCGCAAAGCCCTGGCTGGCGATGGGTGCGGGCGCCTGCCCGACGCACCCCAGAATGGCCGCCTCCATTAATTCAAACGGCACTGACGTCGCTACATGGAAGATTTCCCACTCATGTTCAGCGTTTTTCAGCAGGTAACTGTTATCCGGATCCAGGCGTTGCTGCTGCTCGCTGCTCAACACCAGCACCGCCGCACGGGCGACGATCAACGGCCACAGCGCCCGCAATTCTTCGTGCTGCAACGGCGTCACCGCGTGACACGCTTGAATCGCCGGCAAGATCGCAAAGGGATCGCCCTCGGCATGGTGCAGCAGCGCGGCGCAGGTCACCGACAGGTCGGCAATGCGCCAGGTATGCACCAGGTCGCCGAAGTCGATCACGCCCTGAACCTGCCAGTGCCGTTGCGCATCGCGCTGCCACACCACGTTGTCGTCGGTGATGTCCATATGCACCGCCTGCCACGGCAAGTGATCGGCCAGGGGGCGGATACGCTCCTCGACCTGCTCAGCCACTTGCTCCAGTACGGCACGGTGCGGAAGGTTTTCCAGCGTCGCCAGCAGATGCTTGATCAATGCCTGGGCATGGCGCGGGTCCCACTGCAGCGTGCGCGCAAGGCCCGGATGCTCAAACCGCGCCAGCGCCTGGCTCATGCGCCCACACAGGTCACCAAACCCTGCGATCACCCCACGCCCCAAGTGAGGCTGATGGGTCAACGGCTGGCCATCGATGTAATCCAGTACCCGCACGTGCAAGGCTTGACCGTCGAGGGTCAGGGTCAACAACTCTTCCCCCGTCAAAGACTTGATGACCTTGGGTACACGCACAGTCTGCAGGTTATTGAGCGCCGCATGCTGGGCGTGCAGCTCAACAGCGTCGTAGTCGCCCCGGCAGATTTTCAGAACAAACCGGCCGCGGGGGCTGTCGACTTTGTAGTTGAGGTCTTGCTGGCTGCCCAACGATTGCAAGGTGCCAGTTAGGCCGTAATGCTGCTCAAGCAGTTGAGCCGCCTGGTCGGGGCTCACTTGCGGGCAGGGTAGACCGGCGCGATGGATCAGGGTGGCGAGCGGCATGGGGTTGGCCTCGGCTTTTTTAGGCGTGTATATCGCCATTGTTCAGGGGGGTTAGGCAACCCCTGAGGCATGCCGACCTGCCGGGCGCCCCAACACAGGCTATGCTCGCTAATCGTCCGTTTAAGGAAAAGGGCCCCCGACATGCGCATTCTCATTACCGGTGGCGCCGGTTTTATCGGTTCTGCTTTGGTACGCCACTTGATTCAGCACACCGAGCACGAAGTGCTCAACCTGGACAAACTCACCTACGCCGGCAACCTGGAATCATTGACCCGTATCGCGTCCAACAGCCGTTACGAATTCGTCCAGGCCGATATCAACGACCAGGCCACCGTCAGCGCGGTACTGACGCGCTTTGAGCCCCAGGCGGTCATGCACCTGGCCGCCGAGTCCCATGTCGACCGTTCGATTGATGGGCCGTCGGACTTTATCCAGACCAATATCGTCGGCACCTACAGTCTGTTGGAAGCCACGCGGGGCTATTGGCAAACCCTCGCCGGTCCGGAAAAAAAGGCCTTCCGGTTTCACCATATTTCTACGGATGAGGTGTACGGCGACCTGCATGGTGTGGACGACCTGTTCACCGAAACCACGCCCTACGCCCCCAGCTCGCCCTACTCCGCGAGTAAAGCTGCTTCCGATCACCTGGTTCGCGCCTGGCAGCGCACCTATGGCTTGCCGGTACTGCTGACCAACTGTTCGAACAACTACGGGCCGTTCCACTTCCCCGAAAAACTTATCCCGCTGGTCATTCTCAATGCCCTCGCGGGCAAGCCATTGCCAGTCTATGGTGATGGCTTGCAGGTGCGCGACTGGCTATTCGTCGAAGACCATGCCCGAGCATTGCTCAAGGTGGTGACCGACGGCGTAGTGGGCGAAACCTACAACATCGGCGGGCACAACGAACAAAAGAACATCGACGTCGTGCGACAGATCTGCGCCTTGCTGGAAGAACTGGCGCCACAGCACCCAGCGGGTGTGCAGAAATACGCTGACTTGATCAGGTTCGTCAAAGACCGCCCCGGCCATGATCTGCGCTATGCAATCGACGCCAGCAAGATAGAACGAGAGCTGGGCTGGGCGCCGCAGGAAACCTTTGAAACCGGACTGCGCAAGACCGTGCAGTGGTACCTCGATAACCTGGAGTGGTGCCGCAGGGTCCAGGACGGTAGTTATCAAGGCCAACGACTGGGCAATACCGACATGAGGGATCTGAT
Organism: Pseudomonas sp. NS1(2017); assembly: GCF_002269425.1. Taxonomy (NCBI): domain Bacteria; kingdom Pseudomonadati; phylum Pseudomonadota; class Gammaproteobacteria; order Pseudomonadales; family Pseudomonadaceae; genus Pseudomonas; species Pseudomonas sp. NS1(2017). Next base: position 1,661,531 of record NZ_CP022960.1, on the reverse strand, counting down.
CGCATGATGAAGGGAATCGTATTGGCCGGCGGCTCCGGCACCCGTCTTCACCCCATTACCCTGGGCGTGTCCAAGCAACTATTGCCGGTGTATGACAAACCGATGATCTATTACCCGATTTCGGTGCTGATGTTGGCGGGTATCAAGGAAATCCTGGTGATTTCCACTCCGGCGGACCTGCCGCAATACCGCAACTTGCTGGGCGACGGCAGCCAGTTCGGCGTAACGTTCAGCTACGCCGAGCAGCCCACGCCAGATGGCCTGGCGCAGGCCTTCCTGATTGGCGAGGCGTTCATTGGCAAAGACCCTGTATGCCTGATCCTCGGCGATAATATCTTCCACGGCCAGAGCTTCAGCGCGCAGTTGCATGCAGCGGTGGAGCGCGGCAAGGGCGCCACGGTGTTTGGCTACTGGGTCAAAGACCCGGAACGCTTTGGTGTGATCGACTTCGACAGCGAAGGGCGCGCGCTGTCCATTGAAGAAAAGCCGGCGGTGCCTAAATCAAGCTATGCCGTGACAGGCCTGTATTTCTATGACAACGACGTGATCAGCATCGCCAAGGCGGTCAAGCCCTCCGCCCGTGGTGAGCTGGAGATCACCGACGTCAACAATGCCTACTTGCACCGGGGCGACCTGCAAGTGGAACGCTTCGGCCGGGGCTTCGCCTGGTTGGATACCGGCACCCACGACAGCTTGTTGGACGCCTCGCAATACGTGCAAACTATCGAACGCCGCCAAGGGCTGAAAGTGGCATGCCTTGAAGAAATCGCCTACAGCAACGGCTGGATCGACCGCGACCACCTGCTGGAACGCGCCAAGTACTTCGGCAAGACCGGTTACGGCCAATACCTGTACTCACTGGCTGGAGACAACCAGTGAACGTCATTGAAACCTCACTGCCCGGCGTACTGATCATCGAACCCAAAGTGTTCGGTGACGAGCGCGGTTTTTTCTACGAAAGCTTCAACGCCCGCGGCTTTGAAGAGGCCACCGGGCTCAAGCGCCAGTTTGTGCAGGACAACCACTCGCGCTCGCAAAAAGGCGTGCTGCGCGGCCTGCATTACCAACTCGAACACACCCAGGGCAAATTGGTGCGCGTCACCGCCGGTGAAGTGCTGGACGTAGCCGTCGATATCCGCCGAAGCTCGCCGAATTTCGGCCAGTGGGTGGGTGTACGCTTGTCGGCCCAGAATCATCGCCAACTCTGGGTGCCGGAAGGCTTCGCCCATGGCTTCGTGGTACTGAGCGAGCACGCCGAATTCCTGTACAAAACCACTGACTACTACCAGCCCAGCGCCGAACGCAGCATCCTGTGGAATGACCCGACACTGGCCATCGACTGGGAGCTGAGCGAGACGCCACAGTTGTCCGCCAAGGACCAGGCAGGCAAACCCTTGCTGGAAGCTGACGTGTTCCCATGAAGATATTGATCACCGGCCGACATGGCCAAGTCTCCCGCGAACTGCAACTGCAGCTCCAAGGCCTGGGCGAGCTCATCGTCCTGGGCCGCGACCAGCTTGACCTGGCTGACGCAGACCAGATCCGCCAGCAAGTGCGAGCCCATCGCCCAGGCTTGATCATCAACGCAGCAGCCCACACCGCCGTCGATCTGGCCGAGAGCGAACCGGACGCTGCGTTTGCCATTAACGCCATCGCCCCGGGCATTCTCGCTGGGGAAGCCAAGGCGCTGGGCATCCCGCTGATCCACTATTCCACCGACTACGTGTTCGACGGCAGCAAACCTGCGCCTTACACCGAAACCGACACGCCGAACCCACTGGGCGTCTACGGCCAAAGCAAACTGGCGGGCGAGCACGCGATTGCGGCCGTCGGCGGCCAATACCTCATTCTGCGCACCAGTTGGGTCTACTCCAACCACGGCAAAAACTTCCTGCTGACCATGCAGCGTCTGCTGCAAGAGAAGCCGCAGATGCGCATCGTCGCCGACCAGATCGGCGCGCCGACCTGGGCCGGCAGTATTGCCAACAGCACACGTGCGTTGATCGAGCGCTGGCAAGCAGGCGAACCGGGGGAATGGGGCATTTATCACCTGACCGCCGGAGGCCAAACCTCATGGTTCGGTTTTGCCGAGGCCATTGGCGAGCACCTGCGCGAACAGGGCAAGGCCTGCGCCGAACTGGAGCCCATCCCTTCCAGCGCTTATCCGACACCCGCCCAGCGCCCGCTGAACTCGCGCCTGGACTGCAGCCGCCTGCTGCAGCAATGGCACGTCAGCCAGCCACACTGGCAAGACGCATTGCGCGAGTGTCTTGCACAGCAGCACTAGGCATAATGCGCCTGTACCCACAGGCGCACGACTCCCATGACTCCAACTCTCCCGCGTAGACCCCGCTGGCGCAGCCTCGCCTTATTGGCGTTGTGCCTGGCGCCGCTGCTGTGGCCGCTGGAGCACCTGGCCGAGCGTTATTACCGCAGCGAACTGGCCGGCCAGAACCGCCAGACCCTCGACCTGTACGTGGCCAACTTGCTCGGGACCCTGCACCGTTATGAGGTGCTGCCGCAGATCCTCGGGGACTTGCCGGCCTTGCGCACCGCGCTGGACGCGCCTCAAATCAGCACCAACCTGGTCAACGCCAACCTGCTGCTCAAGGACGTCGCCGCCCAGGCCGGGGTGGAGGTGATGTACCTGATGGACACCACCGGCAAGACCCTGGCCGCGTCCAACTGGGACAAGCAAGACAGCTTCGTCGGGCGTAACTTCTCGTTTCGACCTTATTTCAGCGAAGCCATGGACGGGCGCCTGGGGCGGTTTTTCGGGTTGGGCACCACCTCGGCCAAACGTGGTTACTTCTTTGCCGCAGCCGTGCGCGATGGCGATACGATCATCGGTGTGCTGGTGGTCAAGGTCGACCTGGACCACACCGAAAGCCTTTGGGGCAATACGCCGGAGCAATTGCTGGTCACCGACCACAATGGCGTGGTGATCCTGACCTCGCGCCCGCAATGGCGATTCCGCGCCACCCGGCCACTGACCGCTGAAGAGCGCCAGGCCATCATCGCCATCCAGCCCTACCCGACTCGCGACCCGCAGCCGCTGAGCCTGAGCAGCACCGCCTGGCTGCGCCAATCCACGGCCATTGCCGAGACCGGCTGGAACGTGGAAATCCTCGCGCCGCGTTCACTGATCAACCGTCCGGTGCGTACGGTGGTCGCCGTGGGCGGCGCTACGTTGTTGGTGTTGATGTTGCTGCTCGGCCTGATGATGCAACGTCGCCGCCATTACCTGGAACGCATTGCGTTCGAAGCCAAGGCCCGTCGCGAGCTGGAGGCACGTGTGGTCGAGCGGACCAGTGATCTGGAAGGCCTCAACCGGCGCCTGAAGCAGGAAGTGCTGGAGCGCGAACACGCCCAGCAGGAGCTCGTGCGCGCCCAGGATGACCTGGTGCAGGCGGGCAAACTGTCGGCGCTGGGCACCATGTCGGCGAGCATCAGTCATGAACTCAACCAGCCCCTGGCGGCGATTCGCAGCTATGCGGAAAACGCCGAAATCCTGCTCGACCATGAGCGCACCACCGATGCGCGGGGCAACCTGAAGCTGATCAGCGAGTTGACCGGGCGCATGGCCTCGATCATCGCCCACCTGCGCGCCTTCGCCCGCCGCGATCGCCATGCGCCGGAGAGCGTGGCCCTGCAACCGGCGCTGGACGATGCACTGGCGTTGCTGGCCAAGCGGCGGCGGTCGATGGAGGTGGAGCTGATCCGCGACTTGCCCGAGGCGACGCTGTGGGTCCAGGCCGGTGAAACCCGCCTGCGCCAGGTGCTGGGCAACCTGCTGGCCAACGCCCTCGACGCGCTCACCGAAAAAGGCCCGCCGCGTAAACTCTGGCTGAGTGCCGAAACCACCGAACAGGGCGTCAACCTGTACATTCGCGACAACGGCCCGGGCTTTTGCATGGAAGCCCTGGGCCGCGCCAGCGAGCCGTTCTACACCACCAAGACCCGTACCCAGGGCCTTGGCTTGGGGCTGGCGATCTGTGACACCCTGATGCGTGCCTTTGGCGGCGAACTGCTGTTCGCCAACCACAAGGAAGGCGGCGCGCTGTTAACCTTGAAATTGCGTGCCGGTGCGCCGGGCGTCAGTCTGCAACCGTCCGAGGACCGCAGTGTATGAGTATCGATAACCAGATTCAGGTGGTGTTGATCGACGACGATCCACACCTGCGTCAGGCCCTGTGCCAGACCCTGGACCTGGCCGGGCTGAAAGTCCTGACCCTGGGCGAAGCCACCGGCCTTACCGCGCGCCTGTCGCGGGACTGGCCGGGCGTGGTGGTCAGCGACATCCGCATGCCCGGCATGGACGGCCTGGAACTGCTCGCCGAACTGCATGGCCAGGACCCAGACCTGCCGGTGCTGCTGATCACCGGCCACGGCGACGTACCACTGGCAGTGCAAGCCATGCGCGCCGGCGCCTATGACTTCCTGGAAAAACCGTTCGCCAGCGACGCCCTGCTCGACAGCGTGCGCCGCGCCCTGGCCCTGCGCCGCCTGGTGCTGGACAACCGCAGCCTGCGCCTGGCCCTCAGCGACCGTCAGCAACTGAGCACGCGCCTGGTCGGCCACTCGCCGCAAATGCTGCGCCTGCGCGAGCAGATCGGCGCCCTGGCCGCGACCAAGGCCGATGTGCTGATCCTCGGTGAAACCGGCGCCGGCAAAGAAGTGGTCGCCCGCGCACTGCATGACCTGTCGAGCCGCCGCAGCGGGCCATTTGTGGCGATCAACGCAGGCGCCTTGGCCGAGTCCGTGGTGGAAAGCGAACTGTTTGGCCACGAGCCCGGCGCCTTTACCGGCGCGCAGAAACGCCGTATCGGTAAGTTCGAATTCGCCAACGGCGGCACCTTGTTCCTGGATGAAATCGAAAGCATGAGCCTGGATGTGCAGGTCAAGCTGTTGCGCCTGTTGCAGGAGCGGGTGGTGGAGCGCCTGGGCGGCAATCAGCTGATCCCGCTGGATATCCGCATCATCGCCGCCACCAAGGAAGACCTGCGCCAGTCCGCCGACCAGGGCCGCTTCCGTGCCGACCTGTATTACCGCCTCAACGTCGCGCCGCTGCGCATTCCACCACTGCGCGAGCGCGGTGAGGACGCGTTGATGCTGTTCCAGCACTTCGCCGATGAAGCCAGCAGCCGTCACGGTTTGCCGCTGCACGAACTGCAACCGGGCCAGCGCGCACTGCTGTTGCGCCATAGCTGGCCGGGCAATGTGCGTGAGCTACAGAATGCTGCGGAACGTTTCGCGCTGGGCCTGGAGCTGGCGCTGGATAATACGCCGGACAATCCATCGGCCGGTGTCCTGACCTCCACGCCCGGAGGTCTGAGCGAACAGGTCGAGCAGTTCGAAAAAAGCCTGATCGCCGCCGAACTGACCCGTCCCCACAGCTCCATGCGCAGCCTCGCCGAAGCCCTGGGCGTACCGCGCAAGACCCTGCACGACAAGCTGCGCAAGCATGGCCTGAACTTCGCCAACCAAAGCAGCGACGACGAATGACAGCCCCCACCCGCCAAGAGGCCCCCATGAGCCGCGACAGCCGTTACCTGGAATCCATCCTTCACCACGACATCCCCCTCACCCGGGAAATGGGCCTTAAGGTGCTCGACTGGAAACAGGGGCGGCTGGAACTGCATTTGCCCTTGCAAGCCAACATCAACCACAAGAGCACCATGTTCGGCGGCAGCCTGTACTGCGGCGCAGTGCTGGCGGGATGGGGCTGGCTGCACTTGCAGTTGCGTGAAGAAGGGATTGAAGACGGGCATATCGTGATTCAGGAAGGGCAGATCAGTTATCCGCTGCCGGTCACGCGGGATGCGGCCGCGATGTGCGCGGCGCCGGAGGACAAGGTGTGGAAGCGGTTTCTGGCGACCTACAAGCGTTATGGCCGCGCGCGGTTGACGCTGGAGACGTGGATTGTGAATGAAGGTAGCGAAGAACGCGCCGTCGCCTTCACAGGCCAGTACGTCCTACACCGCTAAAAGCAGCGGGACCGCCCTGTAGGAGCGAGCTTGCTCGCGAAAATCGTCAACGATAACGCAGCGATCCTGGTTGATCGCGGCGCTCTCAGGTTTTTCGCGAGCAAGCTCGCTCCTACAGAAGAAGTCAGGAACGGGCCAGGGTCAGCAGCCGCTCACGCCATGCAGCTTTGGCCGGCAACGCCAGGAAGAACGGGTTCAACAACGATGCCCGCGCCGGATAGCTGAACGGTTCACCGCTCAACTCCAACACCTCGCCCCCCGCCCCTTCCAGCACGCCCTGGGCTGCGGCAGTGTCCCACTGCGACGTCGGCGCCAGACGCGGGTAGCAATCGGCACTGCCTTCGGCCAGGAGGCAGAACTTCAACGAGCTGCCGATATTCGCCAGCTTCAACGCGCCCAAGCCTTCGCTCAATCCGTCCAACAGACGCTCCTGCTCGGGGCTGGAATGCCGACGACTGGCCACTACGGTAAACGACTCGCCCGCTGCCGGTGCCTGGCGCACCTGGATCTGCTTGGGTGCCTCATTCACATCCGAACGCCAGGCGCCCAGGCCGGCGCCACCGAAATAGCAACGACCGCTGGTGGGCATCGACACTACGCCGAACACCACGCGGCCCTGTTCGATCAGGGCAATGTTCACGGTGAACTCTTCACTGCCGGCGATAAATTCCTTGGTACCGTCCAATGGGTCCACCAGCCACCAGCGCTGCCAGCCAGCGCGCACGCTCTGGTCGATGTCGGCGTCTTCCTCGGACAGCACCGGAATGCTGGGGTCCAGCGCGGTCAGGCCTGCCAGGATCAGATGGTGAGCCGCCAGATCCGCTGCGGTCACGGGCGAATCGTCGGCTTTGGAGGTCACGGCCACGTCGGCACGCCAAAACGGCAAAATCACTTCACCAGCCTGGCGAGCCAGTTCGATCACAGGGGCAATAAACGGGTGGCCTAAAAACAGTTCGCTCATGCGGTAAACGCTCCACGCTGGGTCAACAGGTCTCGTACCAGGTACAGCGCGGCCAGGGCGCGGCCTTCGCTGAATTGCTCGTTTTGCGCGAGCATCGACAGCTCACGCAGGTTGACCCGGTCCACACGCATCGGCTCAGGTTCATCGCCTTCCAGGCGTTCTTCATAGAGGTCGGTGGCCAATACCACCTGGATTTTCTGGCTCATGTAGCCAGGCGACAGCGACAGTTCGGTGAGGTGTTCCAACTGCCGCGCGCCATAGCCAGCCTCTTCCTTGAGCTCGCGGTTGGCGGCGGCCAGTACGTCTTCGCCGGGCTCGATCAAGCCTTTGGGCAAGGACAATTCATATTCGTCGGTGCCGCCGCAGTATTCTTCCACCAGCAGCGCATGGTCCGCGTCGATCATCGCCACGATCATCACCGCACCGTAACCGGCACCGCGGCCCACCAGGCGCTCGTAGGTCCGTTCAACGCCATTGGAAAAGCGCAGTTGCACTTCCTCCACGCGGAACAAACGGCTACTGGCGACTATTTCGCGGGCGAGGACGGTGGGTTTCTGGCGCATGAGCGGCTCCTTGGCGTGATCGGGTTACTATACCGTGGCTTTTCCGATTGTCTGTGTCGGATATTTTTACTTACATGAGACCGCCCCATGCCCTCTTTGCCCTGGCACGCCATCGACACTGTCCTGCTGGACATGGACGGCACCCTGCTCGACCTGCATTTCGACAACCACTTCTGGATGGAGCACCTGCCCCAGCGCTACGCCGAGTTGCACGGAGTAAGCCGGGCCATGGCGGAGATGGAGTTGCAGCCTCTGTTCGAGCGTAACGCCGGACAGTTGCAATGGTATTGCCTGGATTTCTGGAGTGCCGAACTGAAGATCCCGGTACGCGAGCTCAAGCTCGAAACCGCGCACCTGATCGCCCTGCGCCCGGATGCGGACACCTTCCTGGCGGCAATCAAACAGGCCGGCAAGCGTGTGATCCTGATCACCAACGCGCATCGTGATTCGTTGTCATTGAAGTTGGAACGCATTGAACTGGCACCGTATTTCGAACGGTTGATCAGCTCCCACGACTACGGTTTCGCCAAGGAAAACCCGCAGTTCTGGGACGCCCTGCAAGCCGACATCCACTTCGACCCGGCCCGCAGTCTGTTTATCGACGACACCCTGCCGATCCTTCGTAGCGCCAGGGACTTTGGCGTGGGGCATTTGCTGGCGGTGAAGGAACCGGACAGCCGGAAGGGGCCAAAAGACACGGTGGAGTTCGCGGCGGTAGAGGATTACCGGGACTTGATTGTGGGCTTGTGACCCTCTGTAGGAGCGGGCTTGCCCGCGAAGATCGTTAACGATAACGCAGCTACTGCGGTTAACTGCGGCGTTCTCAGGTTCTTCGCGAGCAAGCTCGCTCCTACAGGGGTTGAGGGTTACTCAGGAATACGCAGAGTCTGCCCTGGGTAAATCTTGTCCGGATGCGACAACAGAGGCTTGTTGGCCTCGAAGATTTTGTTGTACTGGTTGGCGTTGCCATACACCGCCAGGGAGATCGCGCTCAGGGTGTCGCCCTTCTTCACCACGACGAAACGGGCAGCAGCCACGGCCGGGCCGGATACGGTGATCTGGTCATCAACACTGGCCACACCGGCGATATTGCCTGCCGCAAGAAGGACTTTTTCTTTCTCTTCCTGACTGGCAACTGTCCCGGTAAGCGTGACCTTGTCGCCCTCGACAGTGGCGTGAACGTCTGGGTTGCCCAGGCCGACTTTCTCAATATGTTTTTTCAGGTCCTCACTCGCGTTGGCGTTACCCGGAGTCAGCAGGTCAATCAACTTCTCGCCCGCTTCCTTTACAAAGCTAAAAATACTCATAGTGCGCTCTCCTTGGGATTTGATTTCCAGATGCCCAAGACTAGACCAGTCCTACAGATTTGGGTTCCAGCCCGACCAAAGACCCAAACGCGCTAGAATCCCCCCGCCATTGGAATAAGCCCTGGAGCGAAGATGGACATCAAACAGCTGAAATTCCTCATCGCCCTCGACGAAACCCGTCACTTCGGCCAGGCGGCGGCGCGTTGCCACATCACCCAACCGACCCTGTCGATGCGTTTGCGCAACCTTGAAGAAGAGCTTGACCTTCCGTTGGTCAATCGCGGCCAGCGCTTCGAAAGCTTTACCGCACCGGGCGAGCGCGTGTTGGCCTGGGCACGCACGGTGCTGGCGGCCTATGACGGCTTGCAGGCTGAGGCCGCGGCCTGTCGCGGCAACTTGGTGGGTACGTTGCGCCTGGGCGTGGTGCCGCTGTCGAGCTTTGATCCTTTGGCATTAATGCAGCAACTGCACCAAGAACACCCAAGCCTGCGCTTCGAGCTGTCGGCCCTCAGTTCGGAGCAGATTCTTGAACAACTGGCGAGTAACCGGCTGGACCTGGGCGTCTCCTACCTGGAACGCCTGGACAATGAGCGCTTCGATTCGCTGGCCTTGGGCGAAACCCGCATGGGCCTGCTCTACGACCAGCGCTTCTTCAGCTTCGGTGATACGCCGTTGAGCTGGGAGGCGCTGATCGAACTGCCGCTAGGCATGCTCACCAGCGGCATGCACTTTCGCCAATCCATCGACCACAACTTCCACAGCCGTGGGCTCAACCCGCAACCGTTGCTGCAGACCGACGCCGTCCATCAATTGTTACAAGCCGTGCACGGCGGATTGTGTTGCGCGGTAATGCCGCTGGATGGCGGCCTGGACGCACTCACCGAGCACCTGCGGCTGCAGCCGATCGAAGACGCCCACACCCTCGCGCGCCTGGGGCTGATCATGCGGCGCAGCGCCCCGCGCTCCGCACTGGCCGAGGCGTGTTTCGCGCTGTATCAGAAATCGCAAAACGAATCTTGATCGACGTCATCTATCGGTAGATCAGTACTGGCAATTAGACGCGACGCTTTGTCGCGCCTAGTCTAAACACTGATCAATCCGCCGGTGGTACTGCCCCATGAACGCCAAGCGCCCAGTCTGCGCGGCGCCCGCTCTCGAAACGCCAGCGCCCGCCGCCAGCCAGAGCTATCAGTATTGCAATCTTGAACACACGGAATCTGCCAGCACAGCCTTGGCGGAAGAAGTGGCGTTGGCGATTGCCTACAACGACATCAGCCAAGCGGTGATGCTCGTAACGCCGACGGACTTGGACGACTTTATAGTCGGTTTCAGCATCGGTAGCGGCATTATCGCCGACGTTAGCGACATCTATGATCTGAAACTCAGCGGTTCGGGCTCAGCCCAATTTGCTCAGGTGCAGATCTCCAGCCGCGCCTTCTGGAACCTCAAGCAGCAGCGCCGCCAGTTGGCCGGCACCAGCGGCTGTGGCTTGTGTGGCGTGGAAGCCGTTGAACAGGCCCTCCCAGACCTCCAGGTATTGCCCGGCGCGCCCTTGCCACCCGCCGAGTGGCTGGATGGCCTGCGCCAGCGCATCAGCGCCTTTCAGCCTTTGGGCCAATACAGCGGCGCCGTGCATGCGGCCGTGTTCATGAACGGCCAGGGCGAGTTGCTACTCGGTCGCGAAGACATCGGCCGGCACAACGCCCTGGATAAGTTGATCGGCGCCTTGATCCGCCAAAAGATTCCGACCGAAGGCGGCCTGGCGATTGTTACCAGCCGTTGCAGCCTGGAGTTGATCCAGAAAGTCCTGCGCGCCGGCATCCAGACCTTGGTCAGCCTGTCGTCACCCACCGGCCTGGCCCTGCAATGGGCCCGCCGGCATAACCTCAATCTCATCCACCTGCCGCAGAAAAGTGCGCCGCGGGTCTACAGCCCTGCGATGGAGAACCAGCCATGAGCCAGCACCACCAAGCCGACCAAACCCCGACCCCGCGCTACAAGCCCTACAAAGGCCCTGCCGGCGGCTGGGGTGCACTGATCAGCGTGGCGCAGGCCTGGTTGACCAGTGACAACGCGCTGAAGAACCTGCGCATGATGCTCAAGACCAACCAGAACGGCGGCTTCGACTGCCCCGGTTGCGCCTGGGGTGATTCGCCGGAAAGCGGCATGGTCAAGTTCTGCGAAAACGGCGCCAAGGCGGTGAACTGGGAAGCCACCAAACGCCGCGTCGACGCGGCGTTCTTCGCCAAACACAGCGTGACTGCCCTGCTGGAGCAAAGTGACTACTGGCTGGAATACCAAGGCCGCCTGACCGAGCCGATGCGCTATGACGCCGAAACCGACCGCTACCAGCCCATCAGTTGGGAAGCGGCCTTCGACCTGGTCGGTAAACATCTGAATGCCCTGCCGAGCCCGGACATGGCCGAGTTCTACACCTCGGGTCGCGCCAGCAACGAGGCGGCGTATCTGTATCAACTGTTCGTGCGTGCCTACGGCACCAACAACTTCCCGGATTGTTCCAACATGTGCCACGAAGCCAGCGGCGTTGCCCTGGCGCAAAGCGTGGGCGTCGGCAAAGGCACCGTGACCTTTGATGACTTTGAGCATGCCGATGCGATCTTCGTCTGGGGCCAGAACCCCGGCACCAACCACCCGCGCATGCTCGAACCGCTGCGCGAGGCGGTCAAACGTGGCGCCCAGGTTGTGTGCATCAACCCGCTGAAAGAGCGCGGCCTGGAACGCTTCCAGCATCCGCAACATCCGCTGGAAATGCTCACCAACGGTGACAAACCGACCAACACTGCCTACTTCCGCCCTGCATTGGGTGGCGACATGGCCATCCTGCGCGGCATGGCCAAGTTCCTGCTGCTATGGGAACGCCAGGCCCAGGCCGAAGGCAAAGAAGCCGTGTTCGACCACGACTTCCTCAACGAACACACGGCCAACGTGCTGGAGTACCTGGGCAAGATCGACGACACCTCCTGGGATGAAATCGTCGAGCAGTCTGGCCTCACCCTGGTGGAGATCGAGCAAGCGGCGCGCATGTACGCCAAAGGCAAGAACGTGATCATGTGCTGGGCGATGGGCATCACCCAGCACCGCCATTCGGTGCCGACCATCCAGGAAATCGCCAACCTGATGCTGCTGCGCGGCAACATCGGCCGCCCAGGTGCCGGCTTGTGCCCAGTGCGCGGCCATAGCAACGTGCAGGGCGACCGCACCATGGGCATCAATGAACGTCCGCCGGTGGCGTTCCTCGACTCCCTGGAACGTCGCTTCCAGTTCCAGGTGCCGCGCGTCAACGGCCACAACGTGGTCGAAGCGATTCACGCCATGCTTGAAGGCCGCTCCAAGGTGTTTATCGGCCTGGGTGGCAACTTCGCCCAAGCCACGCCAGACAGCCCGCGTACCTTCGAAGCACTGCGCAATTGCGACCTGACCGTGCAGATCAGCACCAAGCTCAACCGCAGCCACCTGATGCACGGCAAAGACGCGCTGATCCTGCCGTGCCTGGGCCGTACCGACATCGACATCCAGGCCGACGGCCCGCAAGCGGTGACGGTGGAAGACTCGTTCAGCATGGTCCACGGCTCGAACGGCCAGTTGCAGCCGCTGTCGAAGCTGATGAAATCCGAGCCGGCGATTCTGGCGGGTATCGCTGCCGCCACCCTGGGCAGCAAGCCGGTGGATTGGAATTGGCTGGTGGCCGATTACGGGCGCATCCGCGACCTGATCGCCGATACCATTCCGGGCTTCAAGGACTTCAATGAGAAGATCAAGAATCCGGGTGGTTTCTACCTGGGCAACTCCGCCGGTGCACGCCGCTGGAACACCCCGTCGGGGCGCGCCAACTTCCGCCCGAACATCTTGCCCAAGGATCTGATCCACGAACGCACCCACGCAACGGGCAAGGTTCCGGACCTGATCATGCAATCGATGCGCTCCCACGATCAGTACAACACCACCATTTATGGCCTGGACGACCGCTACCGTGGGGTCAAGGGCCAGCGTGATGTGCTGTTCGTCAACGAAGCCGACATCATCCGCCTGGGCTTCAAGCCGGGACAGAAGGCCGACATCGTGTCGCTGTGGGAAGACGGCCGCGAGCGCCGGGTGAAGGGCTTTACCCTCCTGGCGTTTGATATTCCGGCCGGGCAGGCTGCGGCCTACTACCCGGAAGTGAACCCACTGGTGCCGCTGGAAAGCACAGGGGATGGCAGCCATACGCCGACGTCGAAGTTCGTGGCGATCCGCTTGGAAGCGGCGAGTGACAATGGGCTGATCATGGCGCGCTCTGCATAAATCTTCGGGCACAAAAAAGGCCGCTTTTGCATAAAAGCGGCCGTTCCGAAGTAGTTAAAGACTCACAAAAACGACTTAAGTTCCCCATACAAAACAGTAACTTAGCAAATTGTATACAACTGCTGCCACCGGTCGGATTTCGATTGTCACACTCCCGATACAGCCTCAGGATCGCGCCGTCATCCCCTTGAGGTTTCCCCTGATGAAGTTCTCCTCGATTCTCTTGTTGTCCCTTGGCCTGGTCAGTGGCGCAGCCATGGCCGGTGGCACCACCGAAGCCGGTGTGGGCGGCGCATTGGGCGGGGTTCTAGGTTCGGTTGTCGGCCAGTCTATCGGCGGCAACACCGGCTCGACCATCGGAGCAGCCCTGGGCGGCGCAGGCGGCAGCGCGGTGGGTGCGGACAAACGCAGCCGTGGCGAAGCAGCCATTGGTGGCGCCTTGGGCGCGGCCGGCGGCAACGTGGTGGGCCGCAGTGTCGGCGGCAGCACCGGTGCACTGATCGGTTCAGCGGCCGGCGGCGGTGCAGGTGGCGCGCTGGGTAACTACATGGGCAACAAGAGCGATGACGATGATCGTCGTTCACGCGGGCGTGATAACCGTCGCTATGACCGCGATGATCACCGTGGCCGCGGGCATGCCTATGGCCATCGCAAGAACAAGCATCACTACCGTCACCGCTAAGGCCTGAGGGTGTGGGCGCTCGCGCCTACACCACCAACCGCTGCAACGCCTCGCGCAACATCCCCGGAATCGTCACCGGCTGGTTAGAACCCCGATCCACAAACACATGCACAAACCGCCCCGCCGCACAGGCCTCTTCTTCGCCCTGCTTGAACACCGCCAATTCGTACTGCACTGAACTATTGCCCAGCTTGCCAACCCGCAGGCCGATTTCGATGCGCTCGGGAAAGGCGATCGACGCAAAATAATCGCACGCCGAACTCACCACAAACCCCACCACTTCACCGTCATGAATATCCAGCCCACCTTGCTCGATCAGGTAGGTATTCACCGCCGTGTCGAAAAAGCTGTAGTAGGTCACGTTGTTCACATGGCCATACACATCATTGTCGTGCCAGCGCGTGATGATCGGTTGGAAGTGCGGGTAATCGCTGCGTTGAGGCACTGAGTCAGGCATCGGGTCATCTCGTTAAAGTGAGTTACAGGTCATTCAAATGGGCCTGGGCCCACTCGCGTACCTCGGCGTACGGATAATCCTCCAACGCAGCAAAGCCCGGAATGCCCCGCGCCTTCAACTTGGTGAATAACGGCACACTGATGCCGCCGAGGAAACGCGTCAGGCGTTCCGCTCCCGGCAAGTGGCCGGTGTGTTCATGATGCCTGTGGATAAAATCACCGCAAAGCCCCATGAAGTTTTTATCCACAAGCGGCGGCAAACCTGGCGGCGGCGGAAGGTGCGCCACGTTGCCGTGGCACACCGAGCAGTGCCCACAGCGCTGGGGCGCGCGCTCATCGCCGAAATACTGCGCCAGGCGTTGACCCAGGCAGTGTTCGGTGGCGAACAGATCAAGCATGGCGTGAATCCGTGCGACTTCGCCCACCTCATGCTGCTTGAAGCCTGTGTATAACTCTTTGCTCAATTCATCAGGGTCAAACGCGGTATCAAGCAAGCTATAGACCTCCGTCATTTGCTTGCTCTCAAGCTCGATCAGGCCTTGCTCCTGGAAGTAATCCAGCGCCTTCACCACCCTGCTGCGTTCGGCATTGTGCTGTTGATAAAGCGCGTCAAAATCCACCGTCGCCCAGGTCTTGGCCCGTTTGCACACCTGGATGATCGCCGCGACAAACTGCTGCCGCTCACCGGAGAAGCGCGCGAGCAAAGCTTCAGGTTCGATCAGGTATTTGAAACGGTACTCGGCATAAAACGCATAACGCGGCGCAATCACGCCCTTGAGCTCCAACTGCACCAGCAGCGTCTTCAACGGCAGCTCGCGGATGTTGCTGTGGTCCGACAAGGACCTGAGCAAAAACTCCCACTGCCCATCGCCTCGCGCGGCCTGCAACTCGTCAAGCACCCGCCGAATGCCCTCCTGCTCCGGCGTATCGCCGTACACGAAGTTTTCCAGCACATTGAGGCTGTCGCGGTTGGCCAATACCAGGCAATCGGACGGTTGCCCATCACGCCCCGCGCGGCCGATTTCCTGGCTGTAGTTCTCGATGGACTTGGGCAGGTCGAAGTGCACCACATTGCGGATATCACTTTTGTCGATGCCCATGCCAAACGCGATAGTGGCGACGATGCAATTGGAGCGCCCGCCCATGAAGCGCTGCTGGATGCCCTCGCGTTTATCGTGAGGCAAGCCGGCGTGGTAGGCCTCGGCCTGGATGCCGTTGCGGTTCAAATGCTCGGCAATCTGCTCGGCGGTTTTCTGCAGGGTGACGTAGACGATACTCGGCTGATCGGCACGCTCGCTCATCCACTGCACCAGCCGTCGACGTTTGTCCGCACCGCTGACCGGCTCCACCAACAAATTGAGATTGGGCCGGTAGAAGCCCGTGGTGACCACATCGCTCGGCGCAATGGCGAACTTCGCCTGCATGTCGGCAATCACCTTGGGCGTTGCTGTAGCCGTCAACAGCAGGGCTTGTGGGATATTGAACTGACGCTGGTAGTCCGGCAGCTTCAAATAGTCCGGACGGAAGTTGTGGCCCCACTCGGAAATACAGTGCGCCTCGTCCACCACCAACAACGAGATCCGCACGCTTTGCAGGAAGTTACGAAAGCGCTCGTTCTTCAGGCGCTCCACGGAAATCATCAGGATCTTCAACTCGCCCGAACGCGCGCGGGCCATCACGTCATTGGCGTCCTCGCGGCTCTGGGCCGAATCGATACTGCCCGCCGAAATGCCGTGGCGCTGCAAGAAACCCAACTGGTCCTGCATCAGCGCCAACAGCGGTGACACCACCAGCGTCAGGTGCGGCAGCAGCACCGCCGACAATTGGTAGCACAGGGACTTGCCCGACCCCGTTGGGAAAATAGCCGCTGCCGAACGGCCGGCCAGCACGGCGCTGACCGTCTCTTCCTGACCCAGGCGAAACTGTGGATAACCAAAAACCTGCTGGAGGGTGTCGTGCATAGGCTGTCACTCCGTTGACCGCTGAAGGAATCAAAAACATAGATCAGCGATCAAGAAAAGGTCGGGGATAAACGCTACAAACTGATACAGAGAAAACCAGCAAGCCCGCGCAAAAACGCAGACAGTAACACGCCAGATCACCTACCCCCGACAAGGAGTCGCGGATGTCTCGATGCTCACTGTTTTCACTGCAACATCTAGCCATGTTCACGCTGTCATTATTGCTGCTGGGCTGTGCAAACGCCCCCGCCCCAATACCTGCCGAACCGGACACACAGCGTTTTGAAACGCCCGAATACCTCGAGCAAAAAGCCCTGCCCATTGTCAAAGCCTCCTCCCTCTACGCGCGGGGTGGCACTGGCCAGGGCGTTAAAGTCGCGCTGATCGACTCAGGGCTCAACCAGGCTCTGCCCGAGTTTTACGGCCGCGTGGCCGATCCGGGCTATGACTTTGTGACACAACAGCCGGGCACCCTCGACATCAAGGGCCACGGCACCCAGATGGCCGGTATTCTCGCCGCGAACAAGAATGACCAGGGCATCCACGGTATCGCCTTCAACGCCCAGTTGATCCCCATGCGCTTCGGTGATGACAAGGAGCCGTTCTACTTCGACAGCGAAATCGCCCCAGGCCTGGGACCTCGCTTTCACCAAAGGCGCACGCATTTTCAGCAACTCATGGGCGAACCCCATTGAAGCCAACACCAACGAGGTCTCCATCTACGAACGCCTGATGGGTGACTCGTTGGGCGTGGCAAAAAAGCTAGTGGGCGAAGGGGCTGTATTCGTCTTTTCAACAGGTAACGAGGTGAAGCGTGAGCCACTCGCCGAACCCGGCCTGCCCGCGCTGGTGCCGGAGCTGGAGAAAGGCTGGATTGCCGTCATGGCCCTCAAGAACGACGGCACGGCCATCAATCTCAAATCCAATTATTGCGGCCTCGCGGCACGCTGGTGCATCGCGGTGCCAGGAGGCGATGGCGGTGCTGGGTTGTTGACCACCAACAAGGATGGCAGCTACGGCCCCACTGCCGGCACATCGCCGGCCGCTGCGTTGGTCAGTGGTGCCTTGGCGGCATTGCAGAGTCGCTTTCCCGAAATGACACCCCAACAAGTGCGTGAGCGCCTGCTCAATACGGCGAATCGAACCGGAATCTATGCCAACAGCGAAGCCTATGGGCGAGGGTTGATGGACCTCGACGCAGCCTCGCGACCGTAGCCATTGCGCAAAAAGACGATGCCGGACTGGGGCGCGTTGATGTGATTTTTTTCTCCGGCCTACCCTCTGAAGCATTGCGCTACAATAAAGCCTTGCTACCCAGGAGTACGCTGCCATGAGCGAACCGACGTTTGAGCAAAAACAGGATCACTACCACAAGATCCGCCGTTCCAATTACCTGGCCAGCCTGCGCCTGGAAGGGTTCGACACCCAACCCGCCGACGTCGACAAACCCCTGCCGACCCGCGAAGCCGTCCTCGCCAAGTACCGCAACACCCCACGCTGATGCTCGACAAATACGGGGTGGGCCAGGATCCGTACTGCTATCCCGGTGGTAGCGTGCTGCGCAACCGCCTCGATTTGCACGACGAGGCCCGCTTGCACCAAGCCGAGCGGGAATTATCCGAAATCGCCGTAGGCAACCTCCCCCTCTTCCCACCGCCCTACGACCTCGACCGTCTGCAACACATCCACCGCACCCTGTTCGGCGACCTCTACGACTGGGCCGGCGAATTGCGCAGCGTCAACATCCAGAAAGGCGACACCCTGTTCTGCACCCCGGAACGCATCCCGCCGGAAGCGGCGAAGATCATCCGGCGCATGCATGAGGCCAACTGGTATGTCGGTGTGAGTCAGGCTGAGCTGATTACGCAAATTGCCGAGGCCTACGGCGACCTCAACGTCATCCATCCCTTCCGCGAAGGCAACGGCCGGGCGCAACGGATCTTGTTCGAGCAGATCATCGTCAACGCCGGGTTTTCGGTGAACTGGTGGCTGGTGAAACACGCGGCGTGGATACCGGCGAATATTGATGCGGTGGCGTGTAATTATCGGGGGTTAGAGGTGATTTTTGAGCGGTGTGTGAGTCGGCCTGTCGGCAACTGATCACACGCCAGCTCGCCGCACACCACTCACCTGTTTTGCTGTTAAGTCACTACAAAGGGCAAATTCCGGAAAGCCCTGTAAGAAACCTCTATACGCTTCGACATCCCCTTCCGAAACTACTTGAAACTCCTGCCCGCCCCTCTACAAAACTCACCTTTCTCTGACTGAAACTAGCATCCTTTCAACAGCCCCCGGCAAACACCTTTGAACATCGAAAGGACTCAACATATCGGCCATGGATCTACAGCTCCAGAGTGGCCAAGACGATGAGCGAATACACCCAGTGGATCTATCTGCTCCTCCTCCTCGCACTGGCCGCCATAATCGACAGAATAATAAAGTTGCCCGTACTCAGAAGATGGGTTGGACTCTGCCTCTTGGTAACCGGCCCAGTACTTCTGTTTTATGCCACCTCATGGATCAGAGGTGCACAGCTTGAAAGTCTGCCGATAGTTGTCTTTGTGACAGGCATCGGGTTGTTGAGCACCCAGAGTATCTATTGCAAAGTAAAAGCCAATCACCCACTCCTGCGTGCCCCCACCATGAACCTCGCCCCCAACTTCCCCGAAGACCCCGTCATGCAGCAACTCCTGCAACTGCTGCACGAAGAAATCGGCCTTCCCAAACACAAGACGATCCGCCTGCAAACCTCAATCAACTTCGACCTCGGCTGCGACGGCAGTGAAGCCAAGCAACTGATGGAAGCACTGGAGCAGGAATTTGCGCTCGACCTGGGCGACTTCGACACTTATCGTTACTTCAACCCGCCGGTGTTCGATGTGTTTCTCAAACGCCGCGCCAAGGGTCGCGGCGAAAAAGTGCCGCTGACCCTCGGCATGCTCTACCTGGCCATCAAGACCCACAGCTGGGACACGCAGACGCTGGAAAACCTGAGCTGAAATACTAAGGACCTTACATGGACGTAACAATGGGCCTGCTGGCTGCCCTGCTCTGGGGTGGTACGGATTTTCTCGTGGGCCTCAACGCCCGAGCCGTGGGCGTTAAACGCGCGGTGTATTTTGGCCAAGCCCTGGGCTTTGTGATCATGACCCTGCTGTTGGTCATTCTCCCAAGCTTGCTGTTCAAATCCCTCGACGCCCCGCTGAGCGTGTGGCTGCTGGGCGTTGCCGCCGCCCTGCTCACCGTCTCCGGCGCCCTGGCGCTGTCCAAGGCCTTCGCCCTTGGCAAAGCCGCCATCGTCGCGCCGCTGGTGACGTCCTACGGCGTGGTGACCACCTTGCTGTCCTGGGCCAGCGGCGAGCACATCAGCCTGACGCAACTGGGCTGCATCGCCGTGTGCGTGATCGGCGTGGTCCTGTCCAGCATCCATAAGGACAACGGCGTCCCCCACAACAACCCGCGCCAGTCCATCGCCTACGCCATGCTCGCCGCCTTGCTGTATGGCACCAGCTTCTGGCTGCAAGGCCGCTACACCCTGCCCGCGCTGGGGCCGATCACCATGCTCTGGCTCGGTTACCTGGTGGGGCTGTGCGTATTGGTGGTGATGGTGCTGAAGATCAAGGACGGCCTGAAAATCCCACCGCTTAAAAACTGCGCAACGCTGACCGGTGCAAGCTTGATGAACCTGGGTGGGTTCTCGGCGTTTTCCTGGGGGGCGATGGCGGGGTCGGTGTCAGTGGTGACGGTGATCAGTACGTTGTCGGGCGGGATTGCGGCGATTCTGGGGTTTGTGTTTTTCAAGGAGCGGTTGTCGGCGGTGCAGGTGTTGGGGGTTGTGTCGGTACTGGTCGGTGCGGTGGTTCTGCACATCGCCGACTAAGCGTTCGCGCACAAAAAAGCCGCCTACAAGAGGCGGCTTTTTCACAACGCTCGAATCTTACAACTTAGGACCCGCAGCCTTGATCGCATCGCTCACTTCAAACTTCTTGAAGTTCTCGATGAACAAGCCAGCCAGTGCCTTCGCCGCTTCGTCGTAGGCAGCCTTGTCGGCCCAGGTGTTACGTGGGTTCAACAGGCCGGTTTCAACGCCCGGTACGGCCAGTGGCACGTCGAGGTTGATGGTGTCGAGGTGTTCGGTTTCTGCACCGATCAACGCGCCGCTCTGGATCGCTGCGATGACGCCGCGAGTGGTCGGGATGTTGAAGCGGTTGCCAACGCCGTAGCCGCCGCCGGTCCAGCCGGTGTTGACCAGGTAGACCTTGGAGCCGAAGCCGCGGATGCGCTTGATCAGCAGCTCAGCGTATTCGCCAGCCGGGCGCGGGAAGAACGGTGCGCCGAAGCAGGTGGAGAAGGTCGACTTGATGCCGCCGCCGGAACCCATTTCGGTCGAGCCCACCAGTGCGGTGTAGCCGGACAGGAAGTGGTAGGCCGCTTGTTCTTCGCTGAGGATCGACACAGGCGGCAGTACGCCGGTCAGGTCGCAGGTCAGGAAGATTACCGCGTTTGGCTCGCCGCCCAGGTTCTTCTCGGAACGCTTGGCAACGTGCTCCAGCGGGTAGGCGGCGCGGCTGTTCTGGGTCAGGCTGACGTTGGTGTAGTCGGCGTGCTTGGCCTCGTCGATCACCACGTTTTCCAGCACAGCGCCGTGCTTGATGGCTTTCCAGATGACCGGCTCGTTCTTCTCGGACAGGTCGATGCACTTGGCATAGCAACCGCCTTCGATGTTGAACACCACGCCTTCGCCCCAGCCGTGTTCGTCGTCACCGATCAGGTAACGGCTTTCGTCGGCGGACAGGGTGGTTTTACCGGTGCCCGACAGACCGAAGAACAGGGTCACGTCGCCTGCTTCGCCGATGTTGGCGGCGCAGTGCATTGGCAGCACGTCGGAAGCCGGCAGCAGGAAGTTCTGCACCGAGAACATGGCTTTCTTCATCTCACCGGCGTAACGCATGCCGGCGATCAGCACTTTCTTCTGGGCGAAGTTGAGGATCACGCAACCGTCGGAGTTGGTGCCGTCACGCTCTGGCACGCATTCGAAGTTGGCCACGTTGAGCACTTGCCACTCTTCACGACCGGCCGGGTTGTACTGGGCCGGGTTGATGAACAGGCAACGACCGAACAGGTTCTGCCAAGCAGTCTGGGTGGTCATTTTCACGGCCAGGTAGTGGTCTTCGGCAGCCCCTACGTGAACATGGGAAACGAAATGCTCTTGCGCGTTGTTGAAGGCCTCGACGCGAGCCCACAGGGCATCGAACTTGTCGGCCGGGAACTTGCGGTTGATCGGGCCCCAGGCGATGGAAGCCTGGGTGGAAGGCTCTTCAACGATGAAACGGTCGACCGGCGAACGGCCAGTACGGTGACCGGTTTCGACGACCAGCGCGCCAGTATCGGCGAGCACGCCTTCACCACGCTGCAGGGCTTCTTTAACCAGATCGTCAACACTCAGATCGGTGTATACGGCGTTGTTGGCTTGCGTCATGAGGTTCCCCGTCGGCCTATGGCCGAGTGCTCCAAACGTTTTGTAGTAGAAAGTTGCGCACTACTACCGCGAAAAAAGTGGGCCGGATTATGCCAGAAAAGCCCAAAAAGAGTAGGGCCCTCCCGTCAGAACTGCGCTAATCCGGCGTTTGTCAGGTGATTTACCTGTGCTTAAACGTTTTAGTGGCGGGTGTCGGAAGGGGTGTCGATGCCTGCGCCGGCGAACAATTGGGCGACATCGGCCGCATCGAACAGGTAGCGCTCGTTACAGAACTGGCAGTCGATCTCGATATGGCCGCCGTGCTCTACCACCAGGTTTTGCGCATCTTCAAGGCCGAGGCTGACCAAGGCATTGGCCGAGCGCTCGCGCGAGCAACTGCAATTGAAGTGCAGGCCTTGTGCGACAAACAGTCGCACGGCTTCTTCGTGGTACAGGCGATGCAGGATGGTTTCGTTGTCCAGGCCCAGTTGCTCTTCAGCGGTGAGGGTGCCGGCCAGGGCCGTCAACTTGCGCCAGCTGTCGGTGCGTTCGTCTTCGTCCTTGATGCGATCTGGTGGCAATTGCTGCAACAGCATGCCGCGGGCGCGTTTGCCGTCAGCGTTGAGCCAGAACTTGGTGCCGACCTGCTGGGACATCACGAAATAGTTGGTGAAGCAGTCCGACAGGGTTTCGCCGTCCAGGTCGACGATGCCCTGGTAACGCTGGCCCTCGGTCGGATCGACGGTGATCGCCAGCACGCCGTTGGCCATCAGGTCGGACAACGTGGCGTCCGGGGCAATCTGGTCGGCTTTGTAACGGGCCAGGCCACGGATTTCACGCTCGCTGGAGCATTCGATCATCAGCATCGGCACCGGCCCTTCGGAACGCGCCTGCAGGATCAGCAACCCGTCGAATTTCATGGTGCCCACCAGCAGCGCCGCCGCTGCCATCAGCTCCCCGAGCAGTTGCGCGACCGGCTCCGGATAGGGGTGCTTGGCGAGGACTTCGGCATAGCTGCGCTCCAGCGAGACCAGCTCGCCGCGGGCGTCGCTCTCGTCAAAGATGAAGCGTTGGGTGAAGTCGGTATCCGGTAGATCAGTCATAGGTCTGGGTATCTGAATTGATGACAAATTGATTACAAGGTTTATAGAATTAAACGCTTTAGCACCGTTTTGGTGCGGTTTTCTGAAGCCGTGGGGGACAGTTTATGAACAATCCGGGTTTGTTCCAAGCCAAGTGGAACCTCGGGCGATGGGCCTTTTGCAATCTACTCGCTATCGCACTGCTGTGTTTTTGGCTGTGGCCCACGGGCCAGATGCTGTGTGTGCTTTTCGACGAGTGGCTGTTTCATCTGCTTAATGACCCGCTGGCCAGCAATTCGACCTGGCTGCACGTATGGGCAGTAGCCAGTTTGCGGCCGTTCGATGCGGTGGTCGGCGTGATTCTGCTGACGCTGCTGATTCGCGGCGACTGGATATTCAAGGCCGTGCAGGTGCGCCAGGCACTGTTCGGTTTTATCGGCATTCTGCTGCTGTTGCTGTTTATCCGCATGCTGTTTTCCAAACTCGCAGCGCACATGGGCTGGCAGCACAGTAGCCCGTCAATGGTGATCAGCGGAGCGATCCAGATGAGCGACTACTTCCCGGGGCTGGAGAAGACCTGGGAATTGAAGGACCGTTCGAGCCAGAGTTTTCCAGGGGATCACGCGTCAGTACTGTTGATCTGGGGGATGTTCATGACGGTATTCGCCCAGCGCATCGGCCAGGTGCTGGTGATCTGGGGCCTGGCACTGCTGTTCATGATGCCGCGCCTGGTGGCGGGCGCGCATTGGGGCCAGGACGATTACATTGGCGGGGTGTTGCTGGCGCTGTTGGCGTTGGGATGGGGGTATTACACGCCGTTCGCGGCGAAGGTTTCGAGTGGGTTGTTGCGGGTGACGGCGCCGGTGTTTGGGCTGCTTCAACACGTGCCGCTGATCAGTCGACTGAGTGTGGTTCACCCAGCGTGATGGCCAAGGGTGAGGGAGCTTGCTCCCTCACTGTCGCCGTCAATCATCATTGCCACTGCCGCGAAACTTGAACAGATCACGGCGCTGCTTCTTGCTCGGTTTGCCATCGGTGGTCATGCCTGTGGCACCGGCCTTGCGCATCGCTGCTGCATTTTCACGCTTGGCGATGCTGGCTTCGGTCTCGGTGTACAACGCCTGTGCTTCAGGCGCACCACGGCGCACGATGGAAAGCGCCTGGACCACGACCGTCTTTTCATCAAACCCAACACGAATCTGAAACTCATCCCCGACACGCGGCTCCTTGCCCGGCTTGCAGCGCTCGCCACGATGGTGCACCTTGCCGCTCTCGATGGCAGCCTTGGCCAGCGCACGGGTTTTATAGAAACGCGCGGCCCATAGCCACTTGTCCAATCGGACCTTTTCTTCCTCTTCGTGCTTTTGAGCCACTTGAATTCCTCGTTCTGAAAAATGTCGCAACCTTACTCTTGAAACCCTTCAACGCATAAACCTCAAGGCTCACCTAAGATACGCCAGGAACATCCAGTTTTGCGTGCCTTGCCCAAGCCTCCAGTGATTATTGAAGCTTGAGAGATATCTGTCGCCATTTGCCGATTATTCTGCGTGAATACCGCGAATTCGGCACCTAGCCATTAGTGATGGCAGGGGATTGTCACAATCCGTGAGCAGTTGGACGTTACTGTCCTCGACAACTACGAAACATTTCTGAAATGCCGGTTATCCATATTGAAGACATTTGACCATTTGACCGTTGTGGGTCTGCGTGAGTGGGTGGCACTTCCCGACTTGGGAGTGGCAGGCCTGCGCGCCAAGATCGACACCGGTGCCAGCACCTCAAGCCTGCACGCTACCGATATCGAGCCATTTGAGCGCGACGGTGAGAAGTGGGTGCGCTTTACCGCGCACCTGGGCAGCGTTGTGCAACTGCGTCACCGCCGCTGCGAAGCGCCCCTGGTGACGATGAAAACCATCAAGAGCTCCAACGGGCATGCGCAGGTGCGCTATGTCATCAGCACCACCCTGGCACTCGGTGATCGGGTATGGCGGGTGGAGTTCACCCTGGCCTGCCGCAAAGCCATGCGTTACCGGCTGTTGCTGGGTTCCAAAGCCTTGATTGACGGCCAACTGGTGGTCAATCCCGGCATCAAGTACGTTCAAGACAAGCCGGTGTTCCCGGTCTCTACTCTTTCTGTCCCAGGTGCTGCATGAAGATTGCTGTGCTGTCGCGAAACCCGCGTCTGTATTCCACCCGCCGCCTGGTTGAGGCCGGCACCGAACGTGGCCACGAAATGGTGGTGATCGACACGTTGCGTGCCTATATGAACATTGCCAGCCACAAGCCGCAGATCCACTACCGGGGCAAACCGCTGGAGGGGTTTGATGCCGTGATCCCACGCATCGGCGCCTCGGTGACTTTCTATGGCTGCGCGGTGTTGCGCCAGTTCGAAATGATGGGGGTGTTTCCCCTCAATGAGTCGGTCGCCATTGCCCGTTCACGGGACAAGTTGCGCTCGCTGCAGTTGCTGTCGCGCCGAGGTAT
This sequence comes from Pseudomonas sp. NS1(2017), assembly GCF_002269425.1. Taxonomy (NCBI): domain Bacteria; kingdom Pseudomonadati; phylum Pseudomonadota; class Gammaproteobacteria; order Pseudomonadales; family Pseudomonadaceae; genus Pseudomonas; species Pseudomonas sp. NS1(2017). Next base: position 1,636,288 of record NZ_CP022960.1, on the reverse strand, counting down.
CGGCCTGCCGGTGACGGGCTTTGCCCACTCCCCCGACGACATCCCCGACCTGATCGACATGGTCAATGGTGCGCCGCTGGTAATCAAGGTGCTGGAAGGCACCCAGGGTATCGGCGTGGTGCTGTGTGAAACCGCGACAGCGGCCGAATCCGTGATCGAGGCGTTCATGGGCCTCAAGCAGAACATCATGGTGCAGGAATACATCAAGGAAGCCGGCGGTGCGGATATCCGCTGCTTCGTGGTGGGCGACAAGGTGATTGCAGCGATGAAGCGCCAGGCCAAGCCAGGGGAGTTCCGCTCCAACCTGCACCGTGGCGGCAGCGCCAGCCTGATCAAGATCACCCCGGAAGAACGCATGACCGCACTGCGGGCAGCCAAGGTGATGGGGTTGAGTGTGGCGGGTGTGGATATTCTGCGCTCCAATCACGGGCCGCTGGTAATGGAGGTGAATTCGTCACCGGGCCTCGAAGGCATTGAAACCACCACCGGCAAGGACGTGGCGGGGATCATCATTCAGCATCTGGAGAAGAATGGTGGGCCGAATATGACTCGGACCAAGGGCAAGGGCTGATCAACCGCCACAAACCAGTGTGGGAGCGGGCTTGCTCGCGAAAGCGGTGGATCAGTCAAATATATATCAACTGACCCCATGCATTCGCGAGCAAGCCCGCTCCCACATTCGGCCTGTGTTGTTGCTTAGACCGCGTCGCGGGGCAACATCAGCCCAAGCGGCAAACGCACCCGCGCCTCCAGGCCACCCTCTTCGCGATTGCGCAGCTCAACATTGCCACCATGCATCGAGGCAATCCGCCGCACAATCGCCAACCCCAAGCCAGTCCCCTTGCCACCCCGGGCACGGTCACCACGGGTGAACGGGTTGAAGATGCCTTCCAACTCATCCGGGTCGATGCCGGCGCCCCGGTCCATCACGCTCAGCACCACATAAGGCGCCGCACTGTCGCCGGACACATAAGCCGCCACTTCCACATCGGAACCGGCGTGGTGCAAGGCATTGCCGATCAGGTTGTTCAACAGGCGCTTCATCGATACCCGACGTAACGCAAACGGCTGGATAGGCTCCAGGCGCATACGTACCTGTTCACCATTCTGGTTGTAGGGTGCGACCACCTCACGTACCAGGTCCGTCAGGTCAACTTCTTCAACTACTTCATCACGGCCATCGCGAATAAACGCCAGGAACTGGTCAAGGATCGCGTCCATGTCTTCGATGTCGCGGACCATGTCGTCGGTAAGATCGCTGTGGTTGCCCATCAACTCCAGAGACAAGCGCAGTCGCGTCAACGGCGTGCGCAAGTCATGGGAGACCCCCGCCAGCATCAGCTCGCGCTCGCGTCCGGCCTGTTCGACATCTTCCGCCATCTGGTTGAACGCGCCGTACACCTCGGTCATCTCACTGGGCGTGTCGCTGACCGGCAAACGCACACTGCGCCCCTGGCCCAATTGACGGGCGGCAAACACCAGGCGTTTTAGAGGCTGATTGAGCTGCCGCACGAAAATCCACGCCGAGGCCGTTGAAAGCAAACCGATCGCCAGGAACCAGCCCAACACGTTCCAGATCTTCTGCCCCCGCAGCGGATGCGGGTACAGCGGCACTTTCAACCAATCTTCGCCCAGGCTTGGCGCACGCACCCACAAGGCTGGCGACACATGCATACGCAGCCGCACCTCGGTGTCTTCACCCAGTTCGGCCTGCATCTGGCGTTGATAGATTTCACTGTAGGGCCAATGCTGCTCGCCTTCTGGCACACCCGCGCCGGCGACACGCACCAAGGTCGCGGCCTTGGCGATCTTCTCGCGGTTCTCAGGGTCTGCCGCCCAATAGGCGCGCAGCGTCAGGGCGACACCGTGGCTGTATTGCCGGTCCACCAGCACGTCCTCGTTCATCAACAGATAAACCAGTGTGAGTGCCTTGGAGAACAGAACGACGATCAGCACCAGCCAAAGGGTGCGGGAGAAGAAACTTTGGGGGAACCACAGCGGGGTTTTCATAGAAGACTGCTAGATACCTTGCAGAAACGAGCGGCGCTCGCAGAATTGCAGACGCCGGACATCCCGTCGACCCTCATGGAGTCAAACGCCAGGATGCCCGCCCCTGCAAATCACCGGTCAACTGGTTTTATTGCCGTCCGGCACAAACACATAACCCACGCCCCATACCGTCTGGATGTACCGCGGCTTGGATGGGTCCGGCTCGATCATCCGGCGCAGACGGGAGATCTGCACGTCAATGGAGCGCTCCAGTGCATCCCATTCCCGACCACGGGCCAGGTTCATCAGCTTGTCGCGGGTCAGCGGCTGGCGAGCGTTCATCACCAGGGCCTTGAGCACGGCGAATTCGCCGGTGGTGAGCATGTGCACTTCATCGCCACGCTTGAGCTCACGGGTGGCCAGCGACAGTTCGTAGTCGCCAAAGGTGACACTCTCGTCTTCGCTACCTGGGGCACCTGGAACCGGCGGTGCCTGGCGACGCAGTACGGCTTTGACCCGAGCCATCAGCTCGTCAGGGTTGAACGGCTTGGCCAGGTAGTCATCAGCGCCCAGTTCGAGGCCCTTGATGCGGCTCAGCTCATCACCCTTGGCGGTGAGCATGATGATGGGAATCTGGTTGTTTGCGCCGCGCAGGCGTTTGCAGGCGGTCAGGCCGTCTTCGCCGGGCAGCATCAGGTCGAGTACGACCAGGTTGAAGACTTCACGCCCCAGCAGGCGGTCCATCTGCTCGGTGTTAGGCACCGCGCGGGCACGGTAGCCCTTTGAGTTGAAGAAACGCTCCAGCAGGCTGCTCAGCCCAGGATCGTCGTCAACGATGAGAATTTTTTCGCCTTCAGCAGTTTGTGCAGTGCTGCTCATTGGATGCTCCTCTTATCTCGGCGCGCATTATGGCCTAGCTGCCGTTATACGCACCGTGTGCATTGTTAGCAGATTTTTCCTCAATTGCCAGCGAACCCACGCCCTACAACCGTTGGCGCAATCCCCCCCAAGGGCAGAACGCTGGTTATAATGCGGCGCCGTCGTGCAGGGCAACGTCCGATCGTTACCGTTTGATGCCGAGGCTTTTTTTACCCGCTTGTGTGATTTTTTCGATTTCGAGGGTCAATAGGCTGCCTCTTGACCCAGGCAGCGGCGCCAGTCGGGCCGCTCAACCAGCCTCCCAGGGCCTTGTTTTCCGGGCCTGCGAGCTGCTTTTCAGAATTTCAGGTGGTTTTATGGACAGCATCAACAGCCGCATCGCCGAGGAACTCGGTGTACGCCCACAACAGGTCGAAGCGGCCGTCGCGCTACTGGATGAGGGCTCCACGGTGCCCTTCATCGCCCGTTACCGTAAAGAAGTGACCGGCAGCCTCGACGACACCCAACTGCGTCACCTGGAAGAGCGCCTGCGCTACCTGCGAGAACTCGACGAACGGCGCATCAGTATCCTCGCCAGCATCGAGGAACAGGGCAAGCTGACCCCGCAACTCGAGCGTGACATCAAGCTCGCCGACACCAAGACCCGCCTCGAAGACCTCTACCTGCCGTACAAGCAGAAGCGTCGCACCAAGGGCCAGATCGCCCTGGAAGCCGGCCTGGGCGAGCTGGCTGACGGTCTGTTCAACGACCCGTCGCTGACCCCGGACACTGAAGCCGCGCGCTTCATCGATGCAGAAAAAGGCGTCGCCGACGTCAAGGCCGCCCTCGAAGGCGCCAAGTACATCCTCATGGAGCGCTTCGCCGAAGACGCCAGCCTGCTGGAAAAACTGCGCACTTACTTGAAACAGGAAGCCATTCTCAGTGCCCGCGTCATCGCTGGCAAAGAGGAGGAAGGCGCCAAGTTCCGCGACTACTTCGAACATGACGAGCCGCTGAAAAGCATGCCGTCCCACCGTGCGCTCGCCATTTTCCGTGGCCGCAACGAAGGCATTCTCAGCTCCGCGCTGAAGGTCGGCGACGAGCTGCCGGGCACCATGCACCCGTGCGAAGGCATGATCGGTCAACAATTCGGCATCCAGAATCAGAACCGTCCTGCGGACAAGTGGCTCGGTGAAGTCGTGCGCTGGACCTGGAAGGTCAAGCTCTACACCCACCTGGAAACCGACCTGCTCGGCGAGTTGCGCGACGGCGCCGAGACCGAGGCGATCAACGTGTTCGCCCACAACCTGCATGACCTGCTGCTGGCCGCCCCGGCCGGCCCGCGCGCCACGCTGGGCCTCGACCCGGGCCTGCGCACCGGCTGCAAGGTCGCGGTGGTCGACTCCACCGGTAAGCTGCTGGACCACGCCACGGTGTACCCGCATGTGCCGCACAACAAGTGGGACCAGACCCTCGCCATCCTGGCCGCCCTCTGCGCCAAGCACGCGGTGGACCTGATCGCCATCGGCAACGGCACCGCCAGCCGTGAAACCGACAAGCTGGCCGCCGAACTGATCAAAAAATACCCAGCCATGAAGATGACCAAGGTCATGGTTTCCGAAGCCGGCGCCTCGGTGTACTCGGCGTCGGAACTGGCGTCCAAGGAATTCCCGGACCTCGACGTGTCGATCCGTGGCGCGGTGTCCATCGCCCGTCGCCTGCAGGATCCACTGGCCGAACTGGTGAAGATCGACCCTAAATCCATCGGCGTCGGCCAGTACCAGCACGATGTGTCGCAGCTGAAACTGGCACGCGGCCTGGACGCGGTGGTGGAAGATTGCGTAAACGCCGTGGGCGTGGACGTGAACACCGCCTCTGTTGCCCTGCTGGCGCGCATTTCCGGCCTCAACGCCACCCTGGCGCAAAATATCGTGACCCACCGTGACGAAAACGGCGCGTTCAAGACCCGTGCAGCGCTGAAAAAGGTCGCACGCCTGGGCGAGAAAACCTTCGAACAAGCCGCCGGCTTCCTACGCGTAATGAACGGCGACAACCCGCTGGATTCTTCCGCCGTCCACCCGGAAGCCTACCCGCTGGTGCAGCGCATCGCCGCCGAGACCGACCGCGATATCCGCTCGCTGATCGGCGATGCTGCGTTCCTCAAACGCCTGGATCCGAAGAAGTACACCGACGAAACCTTCGGTGTGCCGACCATCACCGACATCCTGCAAGAGCTGGAAAAACCTGGCCGCGACCCACGTCCCGAGTTCAAGACCGCCGAGTTCCAGGACGGCGTCGAAGACCTCAAGGATCTGGAGCTGGGCATGATCCTCGAAGGCGTGGTCACCAACGTGACCAACTTCGGCGCCTTTGTGGACATCGGCGTGCATCAGGACGGTTTGGTGCATATCTCTGCACTTTCGGAGAAATTCATCAAAGACCCGCGTGAAGCGGTGAAAGCCGGTGACGTGGTCAAGGTCAAGGTGATGGAAGTCGACATCCCGCGCAAACGCGTTGGCCTGTCGATGCGCATGAGCGACACCCCCGGCGAGAAAATCGACGGTGCCCGTGGCGCGCGCCCGGGTTCCGCTCCACGCCAGTCGCAGAACAATGCACCGCGTAAGGAAACCGCCACCGCAGCGCCAAGCAACAATGCCATGGCCTCGCTGTTCGCCAACGCCAAACAGTTGAAGAAACGCTGATGGAAATCCCGGCCGGTTTGACCCAGAGCGCGTTCAGCGAACTGATCGGCTGCCGCCTGCAACGCCTTGAGGAAGGCGTTGCCGAGGTGGCCCTGACCCTGGAGCCGCAACTGCGCAACCGCGCGGGCAAGCTCCATGGCGGGGCGATTTTCAGCCTGGTGGACATTACGATGGGGCTGGCCTGTTCCAGCTCTCATGGTTTCGACCAGCAGAGCGCGACCATCGAGTGCAAGATCAACTACATTCGCGCCGTGTCGGACGGTGACGTGCTGTGCACCAGCCGGGTGATTCATGCCGGTCGCCGCACGTTGGTGGTCGAGGCAGACGTGTATCAAGACGAAAGACTTGTCGCAAAAGCGCAGGGCACCTTCGCTGTCCTATAGCTCCCCACCCCCGATTTGAGTTAATTTCGGCGCTGCAATCACGGCGTCGGAATTTTCTCGCTGCGCTGTAGCCAAATTCATGGAGTGAAGTCGGCATATTCAGAGCGGGTTAAATCGACTCTAAACCAGGCGATCACGCCAGTTTTAACTTCACCCTTGTAGACCGTCCTGCCCACCCCCATATTGGGGCGACTGACGCGTGAAGGAATCCAACTTGAGCGAACTTCTCAACCGCCGCCTGGCCCTGCTCGGCAAGCGCGAACACCTCTCCCTGCTAGAGCAGTGCTTGCACGGCATCGAGCGCGAATGCCTGCGTGTCACCGGTGAGGGTCGACTGGCACAAACGCCGCACCCTGAAGCCCTGGGCGCCGCGTTGACCCACGAACAGATCACCACCGACTACTCGGAATCGCTGCTGGAGTTCATCACTCCCGCCCTGCCCAACCCGGCCGATACCCTGAGCAGCCTGGACAAGATCCATCGCTTTGCCTACACCAAGCTGGGCAGTGAATACCTGTGGAGCCCCTCGATGCCGTGCCCGTTGCCGGCCGAGGAAGACATTCCGATTGCCTACTACGGCACGTCCAATATCGGACAGCTCAAGTACGTGTATCGCAAGGGCCTGGCCCTGCGTTATGGCAAGACCATGCAGTGCATCGCTGGCATCCACTACAACTTCTCGTTGCCGGAAGCGCTGTGGCCGTTGCTTAAAGAGACGGAGGGATTTGTCGGCACTGACCGCGACTACCAGTCCACCGCCTATATCGCTCTGATCCGTAACTTCCGCCGTTACAGCTGGCTGCTGATGTACCTGTTCGGTGCATCCCCGGCCCTGGACGCCGGTTTCCTGCGCGGTCGTTCGCACCAGTTGGAAGTGCTCGACGCCGACACGCTGTACCTGCCTTACGCCACCAGCCTGCGCATGAGCGACCTGGGTTATCAGAGCAACGCCCAGGCTGGCCTCACGCCTTGCTACAACGATTTGAGCAGCTACACCGACAGCCTGCGCGAAGCGGTGGCAACGCCCTACGCGCCGTACGTGGAAATCGGCACGCATCAGGACGGTGAGTGGGTGCAGCTCAACACCAACATCCTGCAGATCGAAAACGAGTACTACTCCAACATCCGCCCCAAGCGTGTGACCTACACCGGCGAACGGCCGATCCAGGCGCTGATGGCCCGTGGCATCCAGTACATCGAAGTGCGCTGCCTGGACATCAACCCGTTCCTGCCGATGGGCATCGACCTGCCGGAGTCGCGTTTCCTCGACGCCTTCCTGCTGTACTGCGCGTTGAACGACAGCCCGCTGTTCGCCGACAACGAGTGCGGCAACGCCACCTCCAACTTCCTCAGCGTGGTCAAGGAAGGTCGTCGTCCCGGCCTGCAATTGCAGCGTCAGGGCCAGCCTGTGGACATGAAGGAATGGGCTGCCGAACTGCTGGAGCAGATTGCGCCACTGGCCGCCATGCTGGATGAGAGCCACGGCATCACCGAGCATAGCCAGGCGCTGGATGCTCAGTTGGCGAAGGTCAAGGATTCGTCCCTGACCCCGTCAGCCCAGGTGTTGGCGGCGATGGCCGAGCGTAAGGAAAGTTTTGCGCAGTTCTCCCTGCACCAGAGCCAGTTGCACGCCGAGCATTTCCGTAAGGAGCCGTTGCCGGCGCAAGAGCAGGCACACTTTGAAGAGCTGGCGCGTAAGTCGCTGGCACAGCAGGCAGAGCTGGAGCAGAACGAAGTAGGTGATTTTGACGTGTTTGTTGGCTCGTATCAGGCCAGCATCCTCGCCATCAGCAACTAGCACAATCAACTGTAGGAGCGAGCTTGCTCGCGAAAAACGTTAACGAAAACGCAGCGCTATCAGGCAACCCGCGCCGCCCCTGCGATTTTCGCGAGCAAGCTCGCTCCTACAGTTTTAAGCTAATTCGAAAATGTTATTTATTTTCGGATTCTTAGATCATTTAGTCTCCTCACACGCCGACCCTCGGCCGCCTGATTGAGGAGCTTCCCCTTGAAACTGCTTACCCCTCTGCGCCTCTTGGCCGCATTGTCCCTGGCCGGTGCCAGCCTGTTTGCCCAGGCGGCGGATGTGACCATCGCTTACCAGACCACCGTGGACCCGGCCAAAGTCGCCCAGGCCGACGGCGCCTATGAAAAAGCCACCAACGCCAAGATCAACTGGCGCAAATTCGACAATGGCGCCGACATCATCGCCGCCATCGCGTCCGGCGATGTGCAGATCGGCTACCTCGGTTCGAGCCCGCTGACCGCTGCGATCACCCGCAAAGTGCCAGTGGAAACCTTCCTTGTCGCCACCCAGATCGGCGGCGCCGAAGCCCTGGTGGCGCGCAACGGCGCGGGGATTAACGGCCCGCAGGACCTGATCGGCAAAAAAATCGCCGTGCCCTTCGTGTCCACCGGCCATTACAGCCTGTTGGCCGCGTTGAAACACTGGAACATCGACCCGTCCAAAGTGACCATCCTCAACCTCGCCCCCCCGGCGATCATTGCCGCCTGGAAGCGCGGTGATATCGACGCCACTTACGTATGGGACCCCGCCCTGGGCGTGGCCAAGGAAAACGGCAAGGTACTGATCACCTCCGGCGAACTGGCCAAGTTCGGCGCGCCAACCTTCGATGCCTGGATCGTGCGTAAGGATTTTGCCGAGAAGCATCCGGAAATCGTCACGGCATTTGCCAAAGTCACTCTGGATGCCTACGCCGCCTACCGTAAAGACCCACAAGCATGGCTCGCAGACAAAGGCAACGTCGACAAGCTGGTGAAGCTCTCCGGCGCCAAGGCCAGCGACATCCCACTGCTGCTGCAAGGCAACGTCTACCCGCTGGCCGCTGACCAAGTGACCCTGCTGGGCGCGCCAACCACCAAGGCCGTGACCGATACCGCCGCGTTCCTCAAGGAGCAAGGCAAGGTCGACGCCGTGCTGCCGGACTACGCCCCTTACGTCAGCGCCAAGTTCATTACCAACTGATCAGGAGTTCATTGCGATGGCCTTGCTACAACTGGAGCGCATCAGCGCACAGTACCCAGGCGCCACAGAACCGGTACTGTCAGACATTTCAATCGACCTGGGGCCCCAGCAATTGCTGGTGGCCCTCGGCCCGTCCGGCAGTGGCAAGACTTCGCTGTTGAACCTGATTGCCGGCTTTGTCGAACCCTCCGCCGGGCGCATTACGCTTGATGGCGTGCCGGTCAAAGGCCCGAGCGCCGAGCGCGGCGTGGTGTTCCAGGACGACGCCCTGCTGCCCTGGCAGGACGTGCTGGCCAACGTCGGTTTCGGTCTCGAACTGGCCGGCGTTCCCAGGGCGCAACGTGAAGTGCGTGCCCGGGAAATGCTGGCACTGGTCGACCTGGCCGGTTTCGACAGCCGCCGTATCTGGCAACTTTCCGGTGGGCAGAAGCAACGCGTCGGCCTGGCCCGTGCGCTGGCGGCCGACCCTCGCGTGTTGCTGATGGACGAACCCTTCGGCGCCCTCGATGCCTTCACCCGCGAACAGATGCAGGAGCTGCTGCTGCAAGTCTGGCGGCGCACGGCCAAGCCGGTGTTCCTGATTACCCACGACATCGAAGAAGCGGTCTTCCTGGCCACTGACCTGATCCTGCTGGCGCCCAACCCTGGCCAGATCGTCGAACGCCTGAGCCTGGACTTCGGCCAACGCTACGCCGCCGGTGAGTCGGCGCGGGCAATCAAGTCCGACCCGCGCTTTATCGAAACCCGCGAACACGTGCTGGGCAAAGTGTTCTCCCAACGGCAGGTGTCCGCATGAGCAGCTACGAACTTCCCGTCACGGCCACCAAGCCGGTGGCGCACGCAGTTGCCCCGGTGCGACGCAGCGTGAGCACCCGCTGGATCAGCCTGCTGACCCTGGTCGCCTTGTTGGTCATTTGGTGGGCCGTGACCGCCACCGGTTTGATTGAACCGCTGTTTCTGCCACCGCCATCCGCCGTGCTGCAAAAAGGCTGGCTGCTGGCGACCACGGGCTACATGGATTCCACCTTGTGGCAACACCTGGGCGCGAGCCTCAGCCGTATCGGCCTGGGCTTGGGTTTTGCCGTGCTGACTGCCGTGCCGGTGGGGATCGCCATCGGCGCCAACCGTATCGCCCGTGGCATTCTCGACCCGCTGATCGAGTTCTATCGCCCGATACCGCCGCTGGCTTACCTGCCGTTGATTGTGATCTGGTGCGGCATTGGCGAGTTGTCCAAAGTGCTGCTGATTTACCTGGCGATCTTCGCGCCGATTGCCATCGCCACCGCGACCGGCGTGCGCACGGTCGACCCGGCCAAGCTGCGCGCGGCGCAGTCGTTGGGCGCTACCCGCGCACAGCTGATTCGCCATGTGATCCTGCCGAGCGCCCTGCCCGACATCCTCACCGGCGTGCGCATCGGCCTGGGCGTGGGCTGGTCGACATTGGTCGCCGCCGAGCTGATCGCGGCCACCAGCGGCCTGGGGTTCATGGTGCAGTCGGCGGCGCAGTTCCTGGTCACTGACGTGGTGGTGCTGGGCATCCTCGTCATCGCCCTGATCGCCTTCGCCATGGAAATGGGCCTGCGTGCCCTGCAGCGTAAATTGGTGCCCTGGCATGGCCAGGCACATTGAGTGAGAACCGCATGAGCAGCCTGACCGTTACCCCCCTCAGCACCGCATTGGGTGCCCTGATCAGTGGCGTCGATATCACCCAGCCGTTGAACATTGAAGAGCGCGATGCCATTGAACAGGCGTTGCTCACCCACTCGGTGCTGTTCTTCCGTGATCAACCGATCAATCCGCAACAGCAAGCACGGTTCGCGGCGAATTTTGGTGACCTGCATATTCACCCGATCTACCCCAACGTGCCGGAACAGCCCGAAGTGCTGATCCTCGACACCGCCGTTACCGACGTGCGCGACAACGCCGTATGGCACACCGACGTGACCTTTCTGCCGACGCCGGCGTTGGGCGCGGTACTCAGCGCCAAGCTGCTGCCGGCGTTTGGCGGCGACACGCTGTGGGCCAGCGGGATTGCGGCGTATGAGGCGTTGTCCGAGCCGTTGAAGCGCCTGCTCGACGGGCTGACCGCGACCCACGACTTCACCAAATCCTTCCCGCTGGAGCGCTTTGGCAACACCGCCGAAGACCTGGCGCGCTGGGAAGAAACCCGCAAGAAGAACCCGCCGTTGTCGCATCCGGTGGTGCGCACGCACCCGGTGAGTGGGCGTAAGTCGCTGTTTGTCAGTGATGGGTTTACCACCAGGATCAACGAACTGGAGCCGGCGGAGAGTGAGGCGATTCTGAAGCTGTTGTTCGCCCATGCGACACGCCCGGAGTTCACCATCCGCTGGCGCTGGCAAGAGAATGACGTGGCGTTCTGGGATAACCGCGTGACGCAGCACTACGCGGTGGATGATTACCGGCCGCAGCGGCGGGTGATGCACCGGGCGACGATTTTGGGCGACGTCCCCTTCTAACCTCACCAACTACTGTAGGAGCCGGCTTGCCGGCGATGAGGCCATTAGCCTTGCGCTGATGTTGAGGCCGCCATCGCCGGCAAGCCGGCTCCTACAGGTTGGATCGGTCAGGTTATTCAGCGGTGGATGGCTTTTCCCACAGGTTAATCCCACCTTCCTGCGCAAATCGATCAATCTCCGCCAGTTCTTCCGCACTGAAGCTCAAGTTCTTCAACGCACCAACGTTCTCGATAATCTGCTCCGGCCGGCTCGCACCGATCAGCGCGCTGGTCACCCGTGGATCTCGCAATGTCCAGGCCAATGCCAGTTGCGCCAGGCTCTGGCCACGGCGCTGGGCGATTTCATTCAGCGCGCGCACGTGGGCGATGTTGGCTTCGGACAGGTGCTTGGCCTGCAATGAACCGCCACCCGGACGATTCACTCGTGCGTCCGCCGGTACGCCGTTGAGGTATTTGTCGGTCAGCAGACCCTGGGCCAGCGGTGTGAACGCGATCACCCCGGCGCCGAGTTCTTCGGTGGTGTCCAGCAGGTCTTTTTCCACCCACCGGTTGAGCAGGTTGTAGGCCGGTTGGTGAATCAGCAGCGGTACTTTCCACTCTTTGAGCAGCGCGGCGATTTCGCGGGTTTTCACGCCCGAGTAGGACGAGATCCCGATGTACAACGCCTTGCCTTGCTGCACGGCAGTCGCGAGGGCGCTGGCGGTTTCTTCCAGGGGAGTGTCGGCGTCAAAACGGTGGGAGTAGAAGATATCCACGTAGTCGACGCCCAGGCGTTGCAGGCTCTGGTCCAGGCTGGCCAGCACGTACTTGCGTGAGCCGCCGCCCTGGCCGTAAGGGCCGGGCCACATGTCCCAGCCGGCTTTGCTGGAGATGATCAGTTCATCGCGGTAGTGCTTGAAGTCTTCGCGCAGTAAACGGCCGAAGTTGATCTCGGCGCTGCCGTAGGGCGGGCCGTAGTTGTTGGCCAGGTCGAAGTGGTTGATGCCCAGGTCGAACGCGGTGCGCAGCAGGGCGCGCTGGGTGTCGATCGGGGTGCTGTCGCCAAAGTTGTGCCACAGGCCCAGGGACAGTGCCGGCAGCACCAATCCACTGCGGCCTACGCGGCGGTACGGAATAGATTCATAGCGGTTTTCGGCAGCAATGTAAGTCATCGAATCCTCTCTTGGACGTCGGCAAATAAGGCCTGGGAATAAGCTTATTCCCAGGCCTTTTAACCAGCTGAATCGCTTAAGTCTGCCGTTCCGTTCTACAGCAATTGCCTACCAGAGTGGAACGACATAACTCACATAGAAGCGGTTTTCATCTTGCACGGTGGCACCGCTGATGTCGGGGCTGGCGTGGGCGTTTTTCCAGGTCACACCCAGGCCTTTGAGGGTGCCGGTGGGCACTTGATACGCCACGGCGACGTTACGTTCCCATTCGCTGGTGGTGCCTTGCGCCGTGCGGATGTCATCACCGTGGGCATAGGCAGCGGAGAACGTCAGGCCCGTGAGGCCAAGCTTACCGAAGTCATACTTGTACTGCGCAAGCCAAGTGCGCTCACCGGCGTGTTGAAATTTATTCAACTGCATGTTGGTCAGCGCCGGGGTGTCGGCGCCTGAGCCTGGGCCCTGGCGGTTGTCGCCGCTGTTCAGGCCGGAATCCAGGTACGGGAAGTCGCTGTCGCCGCTGTTTTTCTGGATACCCAGGCCGACGGTATGGCCGTCGAGGCTGTAGCTCTCAAGCAAGCTGGCGGTGGTCTGGTTGATGCGGCCTTTGTTCACGCCGTCGCCGTACAGACCACTCGCGGCGTAGTCCTTGTCACCGTCGGCGTTACCGCCCACCCCCAGGCTGCGGAACACACGCACGTCGGTGTCGATGGCACCCACGGATAACGCGTCATGACGTTTGGCGCCGAGGAAGAACTGCTGGTAGTAATCCTCAAGGTTGGAATACCACAGGCTGACCGTGGTGTTCTGGATGCCGGTGTAATCCGCACCGCCGAACAGGAAGCGATCGCTCTCTTTGGTGCCGCCGGCGGTGATCATGCCCTGGTCGCCGGTTTCGTTGCGGATCTTGGTCTTGAAGATATCGCCGCCGGTGAAGGTGAAGTCGCTGAGGTCCTTGGACACCAGTTGCACACCGGTATTGGTCTGTTGGTACAGGCGCCCGTCGGTGTTGGCGAGTATCGGGTTGTTGCCGTAGAGCGTGCCGACACGCAGTTCATCCTTGGCGAAACGCATCTTGAACGTCGGGCTCAACACACCGAACTGGTCGGCGGATTTGCCGTTATCCAGCGGGAACATGCTGCCGGGGTAGCGGCCCTGGTGATCCTTGTCATTGAGGTCGCCGCCGGAGTCCAGCTTCAACCCGTAGAACGCCTGCAAGTCCAGGCCAAAACCCACTGGACCTTCGGTGTAGCCGGACTTGAAGTTGAACTCGAACCCCTGGCCCCAATCACGAATGCTGTGGGCCTTGGCGTTGCTGTTCACCACATCACGCCCCTGCTGGTTGAGGTAGCGGTTGAGCAGGGTCACATCGGCGTGGCTGTCATCGATAAAATCGGCGTGGGCGGACAGCATAAAGCTCGCCATGGCGGCACCCACCATAGGGCTTATCAACGTCTTCATTGTTACCGGTCTCCGTCACTGTTCTGAAATGAAAGCGTCAAACGCTTCACACAATTACGCAGTGGCCAGATGACAGTTCCGCGTCAAAACCCGATGCAGACGGATGAAATTAAATTCATGAAACCCTTTAACCACGCGGGTTAGCGGGCGTTTTCGAAGATTTCCGCGAGCCAGTCGACGAACACACGCACCCTCGGTGACATGTGTCGGTTCTGTGGATAAAGCACCGACACCGGCATCAAAGGTGGCGGTGTTTCCTGGAGAATTTCGCGCATCACGCCCTGCTCGATCAGCTCGGCCATGCGGTAATGCGGGCACTGGATAATCCCCAACCCGGCCACCGCACTGGCGGAGTAAATCTCCGCGCCGAACACCGACAGCGCACCTTCGATACTCACTTCCCGCAACTCGCCATCGACCATGAATTCGAACGGAAACAGCTTGGCCGTGGTGCGCGAAACGTAGTTCACCGCGCGGTGCTCACTCAGCTCGGCAAGGCTCTTGGGTTCGCCGTATTTGCGCAGATAAGCGGGGCTCGCGCAGGTCACTTGGCGCAGGTTGGCGACGCGCCGACCAATCAACGCGGAATCCCCCAGGGTGCCCGCACGCAGCACGCAATCGACGCCCTCGGCGATCAGGTCGACAAAGCGATCCGCCTCACTGATGGACAGCTCGATATCCGGGTATCGCGCCATGAATTGCGGCAGCGCCGGCACCACGAAATACTTGGCCAACGTGCCGTGCAGGTCCACGCGCAAACGCCCCTTGGGCGCCACGCTGCGGAACGCCAACTCGGCTTCTTCCAGCTCCGCGAGTAGCTGCACGCAGCGCTGGTAGTACGCCTCGCCATCGAGGGTCGGGCGTACACGCCGGGTGCTGCGCTCCAACAAGCGCGTGCCGAGCCAGGCTTCGAATTGATTGAGGGTGTGAGTCAGGGTCGCACGGGGCAGATTCAAGTCATCAGCCGCCAGGGTGAAGCTGGAACGCTCGTAAATCCGCACGAAAACCTTCATGGCTTTGACTTGATCCACGCTGAACTCCCACGGCTTGATTGTTGGCGATTATTGAACAGTCAAGGCAACTCTGGCGCATTTATCGGCCTGGGTAAACATGTGAATCTGGTTGCACACCCCGTTCAAGGAACCCAGATCATGACGACTCAAGTAGCAATCATCACCGGCGCCTCCCGTGGCATTGGCGCCGTCATCGCCAAGCAACTCGCTGCCGACGGTTACGCCGTGGCCATCAACTACGCCAGCAGCGCCACCGAGGCGTCGAAGCTGGTGGTGGAACTGCGCCAGGCCGGCCACCAAGCCATAGCGATCCAAGGCGACGTCGCCAAACCCGCCGACATCAAGCGCCTGTTCGACGAAACCGAGGCGCAATTGGGCAAGGTGGATGTGCTGATCAACAACGCCGGCATCCTCAAGACGCTGCCCCTGGCCCAGCACAGCGATGAACTCTACGACCAGAACTTCGATATCCACACCCGTGGCACCTTCAACGCCCTGCGCGAAGCCGCCACCCGCCTGAATGACGGTGGACGCATCGTCAACTTCTCCAGCAGCACCGTCGGCCTCAACTTCCCCGGTTACGCGGTGTACATCGCCAGCAAGGCGGCAGTGGAGTCCCTGACCCAAGTGTTCGCCAAAGAGATGCGCGGGCGTCGGATTACCGTCAACGCCGTGGCGCCAGGCCCGGTCGCCACCGAGTTGTTCCTGCACGGCAAGAGCGAAGAGCAGATCCAGGGCATGGCCAAGATGCCGCCGCTGGAACGCCTTGGCCAACCGGAAGATATCGCCCGCGTGGTGGCGTTTCTGGTGAGCCCGGCCGGTGCTTGGATCAATGGGCAAATCCTGCGCGCCAATGGCGGGCTGGTCTGAACATGCACACCACCCTGGTGATCACCGCAGGCTTGATCCTGCTGGTACTGATGCTGTTGATCGGGCAGAAGCTCGGCGTGAGCCGGCACATTCTGACCTACAGCTTTGTGGCGACCTGGTTGGGGGTGGCGGTGGTCAATGGCGCTGTAGGGGTCGTCACTGCCGGCCAGCCCCTGGTGTCGGAGCTGGTGATCGGCAGTGGCGTATTCGGCGTGCCCCTGGTGGCACTGGCCCTGTACCTCAGGGCCTGAGCCTCAGCGCACCAGGTGCAGGAACTGCAGGTGGCGCTCGTACTGGTCGAGGATGTCGTTGATGATCTGTTCCTTGGTGTAGCCCACCAAGTCATAGTCCTGGCTCCCCTCGGCCAAGTGCACTTCCGCCCGGTAGTAGCGACGGTTGTTAAGCTCCTTGGAGCCCATCCCGCCGCGGGCAAATGACGGCGTGAAGTAGCCGCGCATCTGCACCTGGTAGATAAATGGACGCTCCTCGCCATGGCCGATTTCCAGGCTGACGCTGTCGTTGGCGGGGTCAGGTTGCGTCACCACGTTCAAACCCTTCTCGACAAATACCGCCGTCACTTCTTCAATCGCCGGGCGCACCGTCGAGTCAAGGAAACGGTACACCTCGTCTCGAGACGGGAAGTGCACGGCCTGGCTCAAACGCTGGCGCCAGCCGCCGCGCCCTTTGCGAGCCGTCGAAATCGGTGCCAATGAATGCAACTGGGCGATCTGCTTTTGCGACTCCAGATAGAACGCCTTGTGCAGGCCCCACATCATCAGCAGCAGGATCATCGAGAACGGCAACGAGGTCAGCACCACCGCCGACTTGAGCGAATCGATACTGCCGGCAAACAACAATGCACTGGTGACCAGTGCCGTCATCGCGCCCCAGAACACCCGCAGCCATTTCGGCCCGTCTTCATCGGCGTTACCGCCTTTGGACGACAGGGTGGACAGCACCACGGTGCCGGAGTCGGCCGAGGTCACGAAGAACACGAAGCTGATAAACACCGTGACCGCGATAACCGTTTTGCTCCACGGGTAGGTTTCCAGCAGCAGGTAGAGGCTCATCGACGGGTTATCGATGGCCGACTGACCGAGCGCGGCCATACCGTGGTTGAGTACCTGGTCGATGGCGCTGTTGCCGAAGATCGACATCCACGCCAGGGTGAAACCCAGCGGGATCAGCAGCACGCCAAACACGAACTCACGGATGGTACGACCACGGGAGATACGTGCGATGAACAGGCCCACGAACGGCGACCATGCGATCCACCAAGCCCAGTAGAACACCGTCCAACCGCCCAGCCAGTCGCTGGGTTTGTCGTAGGCGTACACGTCGAAACTCTTGGTCGGCAAGGCGCCCAGGTAGTCGCCGATGTTCTGGATCAGGGTGTTGAGCAAATGCTGGGTGGGCCCGGCGAACAACACGAACAGTAGCAGCGCACAGGCCAGCAGCATGTTGATATCGGACATTACGCGCACGCCTTTATCGACACCGGCCACTGCGACGATGATCGCGGCGCCCATCATCAGCGTGATCAGACCCACCTGGATCCACTGGGTATGGGCGATGCCGAACAGGTAGTCGAGACCGGAGTTGAGGTGCAGCACGCCAAAGCCCATGTCGGCACCAAGGCCGAACACCGTGGCAATGATGCCAAAGCCATCCACCGCGTAACCGATGGGGCCGTTGATCCGCTTGCCGATCAACGGGTACAGCGCCGAACGCAGCGCCAGCGGCAGGTTATGCCGGTAGGCGAAATACGCCAGGGCCATGCCGACAAAGGCGAACACGCCCCAACCGTGCAGGCCCCAGTGCAGAAACAGGATCTGCATGGCCTGGCGTGCGGCATCGGCGTTCATTGGCGCGCCCTGGGGCGGTTGCACCAGGTGCGTGAGCGGTTCGGAAACGCAGAAGAAAAACAGCGTGATGCTGATCCCGGCCGCGAACAGCATGCCGGCCCAGGACAAGTAACTGAATTCGGGCTCGTCGTGGTCGGCACCGAGTTTTATCTTGCCGTAGCCCGATAACGCGGTGACCACCACGAAGACCAGATACAGGGTCATCGCCAGCATGTAGTACCAGCCGACCGTATTGGCCGCCCAGTTTTGCGCTGCCAGCAGCCAGGCACCCGCCTGTTGCGGGATAGCGATGACAGTGATGCCGAACAGCAGGATAAACGTCGCGGCGAAGTAGAAGACCGGCGCATTCATGCGCACCTGGCCGCTGGTAGGGGTGGACGATGCACTCATGAACGATGCACCCCGAGGGTATGGGATGTGGCTGTAAATAACGGACTCAGCAAAGGTAAGCCTCCTGTTGTGAGCGGGCAGCGAACCACCGGGTTTAACTTGAACGAGCATTCAAGTTAAACATGGATAGGCGGTCTGGGACTAATCGCAGGGCTGAGTGGTAGACATTTCCTACGCCAGCCCAAGGCAAGCTTAGTCCTCAGCGCTCACGGGAAGTGCCATCATTTTTGCGTGCCATCATCATGCTGCAGATTGGCCTGGGTGATATTCGCCCCCGCCGGCACGCTGCGGGTCAGCCACACGTTACCGCCAATGGTCGAGCCCTGGCCGATGGTGATGCGCCCCAGGATCGTCGCCCCGGCGTAGATCACCACGTCATCCTCGACGATCGGGTGACGAGGGTGGCCTTTCTGCAACTGCCCGTCTTCGTCCGCAGGGAAGCGTTTGGCGCCCAACGTTACGGCTTGGTAGATGCGCACGCGCTCACCGATGATCGCGGTTTCGCCGATCACCACACCGGTCCCGTGGTCGATAAAGAAGCTTGGGCCTATTTGTGCGCCGGGGTGGATATCGATCCCGGTGGCCGAGTGGGCGATCTCTGCGCTGATCCGCGCCAACAGCGGCAGGCCGGCGCGATACAGGTGGTGGGCCAGCCGATGATGGATCACCGCCAGGATGCCGGGGTAGCACAACAGCACTTCATCCACGCTGCGCGCGGCCGGGTCGCCGTGATAGGCGGCCAGCACGTCGGTGTCCAACAGGCTGCGCAGGGACGGCAGGGCCAGGGCGAAATCCTGGATCAGGCGGATGGCGAGCGCATCAACTTCACTGTCATCCTTGGCGCCTTGCCGTGCGGCGTAGCGCAGCTCCAGACGGGCCTGGCCGAGCAAGGCATTCAAGGCGACGTCGAGGGTATGCCCGACGTAAAAATCTTCACTCTCTTCACGCAGATCCACTGGCCCAAGGCGCATGGGAAACAGTGCACCGCACAAGGACTCCAGAATCTGCGCCACCGCCTCGCGGGACGGCAATTCGCGCCCGCCATGCTCGCCACTCAAGCGCCCATTGCGCGTTCGCCACTGATCCCGGGCGCTGCGCAGTTGGCTGACGATGGTCTGTAATTGCCAATGACTGGAACGCTCACTCACGGTATTCACTCCTGACGAAATGGCCATCACTTTACGGTATGCACACTCGCCGCCCTTAAGAACCAATGGTGTGATGCTAAGAACCGTCCGGAATAAGCGATTGACGGTTGCCCGATGAAAAGTGCCTGCCTATAGTCGCCCCATACTCATCAACCGTGCGTAGCCATGATCAAACAACAGCTCGACCGTTTTAACCGCCTGGAACTGCTGGGCGGCGCCACTGCCCTGGAAAAACTCGAGCGGCTGTCGGCCTGGTTGGGCAGGGACATCTACGTCAAGCGCGACGACACCACGCCGCTGGCCATGGGCGGCAACAAGCTGCGCAAACTTGAATACCTCGCCGCAGATGCCATCGCCCAAGGCGCCGACACCCTGGTAACAGCCGGCGCGATCCAGTCCAACCACGTGCGCCAGACCGCCGCGCTGGCCGCCAAGCTCGGCCTGGGCTGCGTCGCCCTGCTGGAAAACCCCACCGGCACCGAAGACCCCAATTACCTGGGCAACGGCAACCGCCTGCTGCTGGAGTTGTTCGACGCCAAGGTGGAGCTGGTGGAGAACCTCGACAACGTCGACGACCAGCTCAACGCCCTCGCCGACCGCCTGCGCAGCAACGGCAAAAAACCGTATTTGGTGCCTATTGGCGGCTCCAATGCCCTCGGTGCATTGGGTTATGTACGCGCCGGGCTGGAGCTGGCCGGGCAGATCGAAGACAGTGGCATCGAGTTCGCCGCCGTGGTCTTGGCCTCCGGCAGTGCGGGAACGCACAGTGGATTGGCGCTGGCCTTGAGCGAAGTATTGCCAAACCTGCCCGTGATTGGCGTCACCGTCTCACGTACTGAAGAAGCCCAGCGCCCGAAAGTAGAGGGCCTGGCCGAACGCACCGCCGAGTTGCTGGGTGTGGATATTCCCGAAGCCTTCAAGGTGATCCTGTGGGACGAATACTTCGGTCCGCGTTATGGCGAACCGAACGCCGGCACCCTGGCGGCGGTCAAGCTGTTGGCTAGCCAGGAAGGCCTGCTGCTGGACCCGGTCTACACTGGCAAGGCCATGGCCGGCTTGCTGGATGGCATCGGACGTCAGCGGATTGAGGACGGGCCGATCATTTTCCTGCATACCGGTGGGGCACCGGCGTTGTTCGCTTACAACTCGGCGTTCTGACAGATCCAATACACCCCCTGTAGGAGCCGGCTTGCCGGCGATGGCGGTCTCTAAATCACCGCAGGGCTAATGGCCTCATCGCCGGCAAGCCGGCTCCTACAGTTGATCGCCTTATATTCTTAAAAAGAATAAAGGATTAATTTTATATTATTTTCAAGTCTTAAAAACCCGCTTTATAGTCGCGCCGTAGGCGAAGACGCGCTACGCGCTTTAAGGCAGGATACGACTACTGCGTCACCTGCTTCGCTCAACATAAAAAACACAGGGGCTCTTCATGACTATTTCTGTATTCCGTCGCACGTTGTTGGTTGGCACTTTGGGCCTGGCACTCGGGGCTGGCCTGATCGGCCAAGCAGTCGCGGGTGAACAGCTGGACAACATCAAGAAAGCAGGCGAGATCAAGATCGGCCTGGAAGGCACCTACCCACCGTTCAGCTTCGTCGATGAAAGCGGCAAGCTCAGCGGTTTCGAAGTGGAGCTGTCCGAAGCGCTGGCCAAGGAGCTGGGCGTGAAGGTCAAGCTGCAGGCCACCCCATGGGATGGCATCCTCGCCGCCCTGGAATCCAAGCGTCTGGACGCGGTGGTCAACCAAGTGACCATCTCTGAAGAGCGCAAGAAAAAGTACGACTTCTCCAAGCCTTACACCGTGTCCGGTATCCAGGCACTGGTCCTGAAGAAGAACGTTGACGCGATCAAGACCGCCGACGACCTGGCCGGCAAGAAAGTCGGTGTGGGCCTGGGCACCAACTACGAACAATGGCTCAAGGACAACCAACCTAAAGCCCTCATCAAGACTTACAACGACGACCCGACCAAGTTCCAGGATCTGCGCATCGGCCGTATCGACGCCATCCTGATCGACCGTCTGGCCGCCCTGGAATACGCCAAGAAAGCGCCAGATACCGCCGCAGCCGGCGACGCCTTCTCCCGTCAGGAAGCCGGTATTGCCCTGCGCAAAGGCGAGCCAGAACTGCTCGACGCGGTGAACAAGGCCCTCGACAAACTGCGCGCCGACGGCACCTTGAAGAAGCTGTCCGAGAAGTACTTCAACGCTGACGTCACTCAATAATGGAAGCAGGTTTCCAACTCGCGCTGGACTCCGCGCCCTTTCTGCTCAAGGGCGCGTACTACACGGTGATCCTCAGCCTCGGCGGGATGTTTTTCGGTTTGCTGCTGGGCTTCGGCCTGGCCTTGATGCGCCTGTCGCGCTTCAAGCTGGTGAGCTGGCTTGCCCGAGTCTACGTGTCGTTCTTTCGCGGCACGCCCTTGCTGGTACAGCTGTTCTTGATCTACTACGGTTTGCCGCAAGTGGGCATCGAGCTGGATCCGATCCCGGCGGCCATGATCGGCTTTTCGCTGAACATGGCCGCCTACGCCTGTGAAATCCTGCGCGCCGCCATCGGTTCCATCGAGCGCGGCCAATGGGAAGCTGCGGCCAGTATCGGCATGACCCGTGCGCAGACCCTGCGCCGGGCCATCCTGCCGCAGGCCATGCGCACGGCCTTGCCGCCGCTGGGCAACAGCTTTATTTCGCTGGTCAAGGACACGGCGCTGGCCGCCACTATTCAGGTGCCCGAGCTGTTTCGCCAGGCGCAATTGGTGTCGGCGCGGACCTTCGAAATCTTCACCATGTATCTCTCCGCTGCCCTGATCTACTGGATTTTGGCGAGCATCCTGGCGCATTTGCAGAATCGCCTGGAAGACCGGGTCAACCGGCATGACCTGGAGTCCTGAAGCATGATCGTGGTTGAAAAACTGACCAAACAATTCAAGGGTCAAGTGGTGCT
This sequence comes from Pseudomonas sp. NS1(2017), assembly GCF_002269425.1. Taxonomy (NCBI): domain Bacteria; kingdom Pseudomonadati; phylum Pseudomonadota; class Gammaproteobacteria; order Pseudomonadales; family Pseudomonadaceae; genus Pseudomonas; species Pseudomonas sp. NS1(2017). The sequence goes on along the minus strand of NZ_CP022960.1, from coordinate 1,614,054 downwards.
CAACGGCATCGACCTGGAGGTCAAGGAAGGCGAAGTCATCGCCATCATCGGCCCCAGCGGTTCCGGCAAGACCACCTTCCTGCGCTGCCTGAATTTCCTCGAACAACCCACCAGCGGTCGCATCAAGGTGGGCGACATCGAGATCGACAGCAGCAAGCCGATCAACCAGCAGGCCAGCCTGGTGCGGCGCCTGCGCCAGCACGTGGGCTTTGTGTTCCAGAGCTTCAACCTGTTCCCCCACCGTACTGCGCTGGAAAATGTCATCGAAGGGCCCACCGTGGTCAAGAAGATGCCACGGGAAGCCGCTGACGCCCTGGGTCGCAAGCTGCTGGCTAGGGTAGGCCTGGCGGGCAAGGAAGACGCGTACCCACGGCGCCTGTCGGGCGGCCAGCAACAGCGCGTGGCGATTGCCCGTGCGTTGGCCATGGAGCCGGAGGTGATTCTGTTCGACGAACCCACCTCGGCCCTCGACCCGGAACTGGTGGGTGAAGTGCTGGCAACCATCCGCAGCCTCGCCGAAGAAAACCGCACCATGGTGATCGTCACCCACGAGATGAGCTTTGCCCGCGACGTAGCCAACCGGGTGATCTTCTTCGACAAGGGCGTGATCGTGGAGCAAGGCGAAGCCAAGGCACTGTTCGCCAACCCCAAGGAAGAGCGTACCAAACAGTTCCTGAGCAAGTTTCTCGCCCACTGACATCCCTTGGAAACGCTTGAATGTGGCGAGGGAGCAAGCTCCCTCGCCACAACAAGCTCCTCCTACAGGAATTCCTCGCAGGCACGCGTAAAACACTCCGCCGCACTCAAGCAAAAATCCCCGCGCCAGTCAGACCCTTCTGAATATCTCCAAGCCCGCCGTTTAGCCCTTTGCCGCCATTGACGCTCCGTGCCCAACCCTCTTATCTAGCGTCCAGAGGATTGGATCCTATCCCGGCTATTCACTGAATCGTTCTGTTCGGCCCACCGCGCTTGCCTGCGCCAAGGGTCCGGAGCGATTGCTGCTGGCTGCATCAAGGAGATTATTTATGACGCACCCCCTGCTCACCGCCCCGACACTGCCCCAGGCCACCGGCAATGGCATCAATGCCCTGGCCGCCACCCATCTGCAGGTCGACATTGCACCGTATCCCGGCATGGATGAAGGCGACTTGATCGAGCTGTTCTGGAACAACTGTTTTGCCGCTTCGCGCCGGATAACCGCCTGCAAGGTCGGCGCGTTCACTCACCTGCGGGTGCCGGAAAGTTTCGTGCTGGATGGCCCGGCTCGGGTGCATTACCAGGTGATGCAAGTCGGCCACTGCGCGGCCCGCTCTGCCGTCAGGCGGGTACGTGTGAAGACCTGTTGCCCGGGCGGCCAGCCCTCACCCCTGTACCGCGACGAAAACCAGAACCTCGCCCCCGTGGGTTTGCCCGACACCATCCGCCGCTTCGGTGTCAACGCCAGCCAGGTGCGGCGCGGTATCCCGCTGACCATCGCGCCATACCTGAACATGGACACTGGCGATGCGATCACCCTGCGCTGGGGCGATGTGCGCCTGGACCTGCCGAAGATCCAGGCCCTTGAGGTCGGCCTGGCGGTGCAGGTATGGGTGCCCTCCTCGATCATCACCGAAGCCGGCGACGACTGTCGGTTGGAGGTGACGTACTGCATTCTGGATCGCGTCGGCAACAACTCACGCTGGGCGCCCGCCCGTACATTACGCATTGCTGCCGAGGCGCCGCCCCGCCAGGCCGGGGCGGCGCTGACCTATCAACCGCGTCCACTGGGATCGCCCTGCGAGCCTGGGTGACAGACCTTCTATGCATATTCCCAAAAGTTAGTTTATTTAAATATTTAACACGCTTAGGGTATATGCACCGGACCACCGGACATCGCTGATTTTTCTGTTTTTATTTCATTGAATGCGAGGTCGGTATGGTCAGGATTACCCCGGTGCACAACGCCAGGGCATTACGTGCAGCCAAGGAGCGGCGCTGATGTCTAACTTGGCTCAAACACCCCCCCAGAGCGATCTGGACATTGCCCCCCTGCTGTTGCCAGCCGCCGTGCTGCGCAACGATGCAGAGGCGCTGAAGGCTGCCCATGAACTCGCCCAGGCTGCGCGCCTGCAAGCCGCCAAGCGCGACCAGCAACGCAAGCTGCCATGGGCGCAGATCGAACAGTTCACCCGCAGTGGGTTGGGCAGTATTTCCATTCCCCGTGAATACGGCGGCCCGCAGGTGTCTTTCGTGACCCTGGCCGACGTGTTCGCGATCATCAGCGCGGCAGACCCGGCCCTTGGGCAGATCCCGCAGAACCACTTCGGCATCCTGCACCTGTTGCAGGGTGCAGCCACCGAGCGCCAGAAAAAGCAGCTGTTCCAGAGCGTCCTCGACGGTTGGCGCATCGGCAATGGCGGCCCGGAACGCGGCACCAAAAACACCCTGGAACTGAAAGCGCGTATCACCGCTGAGGGTGACGGCTATGTGATCAGCGGCCAGAAGTTCTATTCCACCGGCGCGCTCTTCGCCCACTGGGTCGCCGTCAAGGCACTCAACGATGACGGCAAGCAGGTCATGGCCTTCGTGCGCCGTGGTGCCGACGGCCTGCGCATCGTCGATGACTGGTCCGGCTTTGGCCAACGCACCACCGCCAGCGGCACCGTGTTGCTGGACCAGGTGCCGGTCGATGCCGAGTTGGTCGTGGAAAACTGGCGCATCGGCGAAACCCCGAATATCCAGGGCGCCGTCTCCCAATTGATCCAGGCGGCCATCGACGCCGGCATCGCACGCGGCGCGCTGGATGACACCATCGCCTTCGTACGTGAACGCTCACGCCCATGGATCGATGCCAAGGTCGAACGCGCCAGCGATGACCTGTATGTGATCGCCGACATCGGCAAATTGAAGATCGAACTGCACGCCGCCGAAGCCCTGCTGCGCAAGGCCGGCCAAGTGCTGGACCAGGTCAGCGCTGCGCCGATCACTGCGCAGTCCGCGGCCCGTGCGTCGATTGCCGTGGCCGAGGCCAAGGTGCTGACGACCGAGGTATCGCTGCTGGTCAGCGAAAAACTCTTCGAGCTGGCCGGTAGCCGCGCGACCCTCGCCGAATTCAACCTCGACCGCCACTGGCGCAATGCCCGCGTGCACACCCTGCACGATCCGGTGCGCTGGAAATATCACGCCATCGGCGCCTATCGACTGAACGGCACGTTGCCGGCTCGTCACTCCTGGATTTAACCGACCAGACCTCTGGAGAACACAATGACTGTCTCTACTCACGTCGCGGTTATCACCAGCGACGAACAAGCCCTTATTGTCGCCAGCGACCTGGCCGAAGACTTCCGCCGCGACAGCGCCCAGCGCGACCGCGAGCGCCGCCTGCCGCTGCCTGAGCTGGATGTGTTCTCGCGCTCCGGCCTGTGGGGTATCAGCGTGCCCAAGGAGTACGGTGGCGCTGGCGTGTCCAACGTCACCCTGGCCAAGGTCATTGCGCTGATCGCCCAGGCGGATGCTTCCCTGGGCCAGATTCCGCAAAACCACTTTTATGCCCTGGAAGTGCTGCGCGTAAACGGCAGCCCGACGCAGCAAAAACGCCTGTACGCCGAGGTATTGGCCGGCCAACGCTTCGGCAACGCGCTGGCGGAACTGGGCACCAAAACCGCCCACGACCGCGTTACCTCCATCACCCGCGACGGTGACGGCTTCCGTATCAGCGGTCGCAAGTTCTACTCCACCGGCGCGATCTACGCACAACGCATCCCCACGTCAGTGGTGGATGAACAGGGCGTGCAGCAACTCGCCTTTGTGCCGCGCGACAGTGAAGGCCTGAGCGTGATCGACGACTGGAGCGGCTTCGGCCAGCGCACCACCGGCAGCGGTTCGGTGGTGTTCGACAACGTGTGGGTCGCCGCGCAGGACGTGATTGCGTTCCAGAGCGCCTTTGAACGCCCCACAACCGTCGGTCCGCTGGCGCAGATCCTTCACGCCGCCATCGACACCGGCATTGCCCGCGCGGCCTTTGAGGATGCGTTGCACTTTGTGCGCACCAAGACCCGCCCATGGATCGACTCCGGCAACGACAAAGCCACCGAAGACCCTCTGACCCTGAAAAGCTTCGGGCACCTGAGCATCCGCCTGCACGCCGCCGAGGCGCTGCTGGAACGCTCGGCTGAATTCCTCGACCGCGCCCAGGCCGACAGCAATGCCGAGACGGTTGCGGCCGCCTCGATCGCCGTCGCTGAAGTACGCGCCTTGAGTACCGAAATATCCCTGGTCGCCGGCAGCACCTTGTTCGAACTTGCCGGCAGCCAGGCGACCCTGGCCGAGCATGACCTGGACCGTCACTGGCGCAACGCCCGCGTGCACACCCTGCACGACCCGGTGCGCTGGAAGTACCACGCGGTCGGCAATTACTACCTCAACGATGCAAACCCGCCACTGCGGGGGACCATCTGATGGCCAAGAAAAAGATTCTGCTCAATGCCTTCAACATGAACTGCATCGGGCATATCAACCACGGTCTGTGGACGCACCCTCGGGATACGTCCACCCAATACAAGACCATCGAGTACTGGACCGAGCTGGCCAAGACGCTGGAACGCGGGCTGTTCGATGGTTTGTTCATCGCCGATATCGTCGGCGTGTATGACGTTTATCAGAACTCGATAGACGTACCGCTCAAAGAGTCGATCCAGTTGCCGGTGAATGACCCGTTGCTGCTGGTCTCGGCTATGGCGGCCGTCACTAAAAACCTCGGCTTTGGCCTCACCGCCAACCTCACCTACGAGCCGCCGTATCTGTTCGCCCGGCGCATGTCCACGCTGGACCACCTGAGCCGTGGCCGGGTCGGCTGGAACATCGTTACCGGCTACCTCGACAGCGCCGCCAAGGCCATGGGCCTGACTGAGCAGGTCGAGCATGACCGTCGCTACGACCAGGCCGACGAGTACCTGGAGGTGCTGTACAAGCTCTGGGAAGGCAGCTGGGAAGACGGTGCGGTGCTCAACGATCCACAGGCGCGGGTGTATGCGCAGCCGGGCAAGGTGCACAAGGTCGAGCACCACGGCGAGTTCTACCAGGTGGAGGGTTATCACCTGTGCGAGCCCTCGCCGCAACGTACGCCAGTGCTGTTCCAGGCCGGCAGTTCGGATCGGGGATTGCTGTTCGCCGGCCGGCATGCCGAGTGCGTGTTTATCAGCGGGCAGAACAAGGCAGCGACCAAGGTCCAAGTGGACAAGGTACGCGCCAGCGCCCTGCAAGCCGGACGCAACCCGGATGACATCAAGGTGTTCATGGGCCTCAACGTGATCGTGGGCGCCACCGAAGCGTTGGCCTGGGAGAAGCACGCCGAGTACCTGAGCTATGCCAGTCCGGAGGCGGGCGTGGCGCATTTCTCGGCGTCTACTGCGATTGATTTCGCCCAATACGAGCTGGACGAACCGATCCAGTACGTGAAGAGCAACGCAATCCAGTCGGCCACCAAGAACCTGCAGAACAACGACTGGACCCGCCGCAAATTGCTGGAACAGCACGCCCTGGGCGGGCGCTATATCACCCTGGTCGGCTCGCCTGAGCAGGTCGCCGACGAGCTGGAATCCTGGATCAGCGAAACCGGCCTGGACGGCTTCAACCTCACGCGAATCGTCACGCCGGAAAGCTATGTGGACTTCATCGACCTGGTAGTACCGGAGCTGCAAAAGCGCGGGTCGTACAAGACTGAATATGAACAAGGAACGCTGCGGGAAAAAGTCTTTCAAGGCAACGCCCGCCTTCCCGAACAACACACCGGATCCACCTACCGCCACTAACCCCTGTAGGAGCGAGCTTGCTCGCGAAGATCGTTAACGATAACGCGGGGCGCCTGATTTCCCGAGGCGCCCTCAGGTTTTTCGCGAGCAAGCTCGCTCCTACAATTGGAAGCCCATTATGAAAAAGACATTGCTCGCTCACCCAGTCAAAGCACTGGCCCTGGCTTTCGGACTGTTCAGCTCGGCGGTATTCGCCGCCGATGCGCCGTTGAAAATCGGCACCACGGCGGCCTTTGCTATTCCCCTCGAAGCCGCCGTCGCCGAAGCCGGCAAGCAAGGCCTGAAAGTCGAACTGGTGGAATTCACCGACTGGATCGCGCCGAACGTCAGCCTCGCGGCCGGCGATATCGACGTGAACTACTTCCAGCACATCCCGTTCCTGGAAAACGCCAAGGCCGCCGCCGGTTTTGACCTGGTGCCGTACGCGCCGGGGATCATCAACAACGTCGGCCTGTATTCGAAGAAGTACAAGAGCATCAACGACCTGCCCCAAGGCGCCAGCGTGGCGATTGCCAACGACCCGATCAACAGCGGTCGCGGCCTGCAACTGCTGGCCAAGGCTGGGCTGATCACCCTCAAGCCGGGCGTGGGCTACAAGGCCACCGAAGAGGACATCGTTTCCAATCCGAAGAAGATCAAGATCCTGCAAGTCGAAGCGGTGCAACTGGTACGCGCCTATGACGACGCCGACCTGGTGCAGGGTTACCCAGCGTATATCCGCCTGTCCAAGACCTTCGATGCCGAGTCGGCGCTGCTGTTCGATGGCCTCGACCACCCGGAATACGTGATCCAGTTCGTGATCCAGCCGAAAAGCAAAACCGACCCTCGAGTGATCAAGTTCGTCGACATCTACCAACATTCGCCGGTCGTGCGCGCCGCGCTGGATAAATCCCTGGGCAAGCTCTACCAAGTCGGCTGGGAAGATAAAAAATGACCGCCGCCAACGCCCAACTGCGCGACCTGGGCTTGCCGCCCAGGGACGCCGAGCAGACCGAACTGCACCCTGACCTGAACCGCGCCCATGTGCGCTTTATCAACCTGGGCAAGACCTACGACGGCACTGTGCATGCCTTGCAAGGCATCGACCTCGCGATCCAGCGCGGTGAAGTGTTCGGCATCATCGGCCGCAGCGGCGCGGGCAAGTCGTCGCTGATCCGCACCATCAACCGCCTGGAGCAACCCAGCAGCGGGCGCGTGCTGATCGATCAGGTCGACATCGGCGACTTCGATGAAGACCGTCTGGTGGGGCTGCGTCGGCGCATCGGCATGATCTTCCAGCACTTCAACCTGATGTCGGCCAAGACGGTGTGGCAGAACGTCGAGTTGCCGTTGAAAGTGGCGGGTGTGCCGAAGCTGCAACGCGAGCAGAAGGTGCGCGAGCTGCTGGAGCTGGTAGGTTTGCAGGACAAGCACAAGTCTTACCCGGCGCAGCTGTCCGGCGGGCAGAAACAGCGGGTGGGCATCGCCCGATCGCTGGTGCATGACCCGCAGATTCTGCTGTGTGACGAGGCCACGTCGGCCCTGGATCCGGAAACCACCCAGTCGATCCTCGGCCTGCTGCGCGAGATCAACAAGCGCCTGGGTTTGACCATCGTATTGATCACCCATGAGATGGCGGTAATCCGCGAAATCTGCGACCGCGTGGTGGTGTTGGAGCACGGGCGCATCGTTGAACAAGGCCCGGTGTGGCAAGTGTTCGGCAACCCACAGCATGACGTCAGCAAAACCCTGTTGGCGCCACTGCAACACGGGTTGCCGGACGAGTTACAGAGCCGTTTGCAAGACACACCGGCATCCGCCGACGCCGCCGTGGTGCTGCGCTTGCAGTTCACCGGCAGCGACACCGACGAGCCGGACCTGGCCGCGCTGTTCAGCGCCCTCGGCGGGCGCGTGCGCTTGCTGCAAGGCGGCGTGGAACGCATCCAGGGACATGTCCTCGGGCAACTGCTGTTGGCGGTGAGTGGCTCGCCGCACAATGCCGACGAGTTGCGCAACCGCGCCGGCAATTGGGCACAACAGGCGGAGGTGCTGGGCTATGTGGTTTGATCGTTTAGTACAGGGCGCCATCGACACCTTGTTGATGGTCGGCGTGTCGTCGCTGATCGCGCTGCTGGTGGGCATTCCGCTCGCGGTGTTCCTGGTCACCAGCGACAAAGGCGGCATCTACCAAGCCCCGGCGCTTAACCGCGTGCTGGGGGCATTCGTCAATCTGTTCCGCTCGATTCCATTCCTGATCCTGATGGTGGCGCTGATCCCGTTCACTCGACTGATCGTTGGCACTACCTATGGCGTATGGGCCGCCGTCGTGCCGCTGACCATTGCCGCCACGCCGTTCTTTGCGCGGATTGCCGAGGTGAGTTTGCGTGAGGTCGACCACGGTCTCATCGAAGCTGCGCAGGCCATGGGCTGCCGCCGCTGGCACATCATCTGGCATGTGCTGCTGCCGGAAGCGCTGCCGGGAATTGTCGGCGGATTCACCATCACGCTAGTCACCATGATCAACTCGTCGGCCATGGCCGGGGCGATTGGCGCGGGTGGGTTGGGCGACATTGCGTACCGCTATGGGTATCAGCGCTTTGATACGCAGATCATGCTCACGGTGATCGTGTTGCTGGTGATTCTGGTGGCGGTGATTCAGTTGGGGGGTGATCGGTTGGCGCGGGTGCTGAACAAGCGTTGAGGTTATGGGCACTCATCCAGTTGGGCGACGCTGGAGTGGGGGACGAAAGTCACGGTTTTTTCCTTGGCCTGCCAAGGGCGCACGATGTAACTGCCGTCCGAGTCCGCCAGGACGCGCAGCTTGATGCTGCCCTCAGGTTTTTTGGCGTCCACCAGCGTGCCGGGAACCTTGGCGCCTTCTGACCAGGTCATGACGGTACACATCCGCCCTCCCGATGCGGAGGCTTGCAGCGGCAGGCCTCCCAATTTAGCGCCTGTCACCGGGAAAAGCCCCAGTGCGACCAGAAGTCCAAGGGCAGCCAAAGACGCCAATGCGACCGGATTCTTATGATCGTTCATATACGCCACAAGACACGCCCCAAGCCCCTGAATCAGAAATAGCACCACTATTTCGACAAACATGACTGGGGCAAACAGCACGACGCTGTCTGAGTATTCACCGAACGCGCGCGAGACAGGCACAGTGACCATGAGAACGACCAGCATCTGAATGACGCCGGCACTGGCACTTGCGATCCAGAACTCGATGGAAAGCTCGCGCCGCGTGATGTTGGCCGGTCGGGCGTGAATGATGATGCAGGTGTAGGCCAATACCGTCACAGCGATCGCCATTACCCAGCAAGCAGTCTGAAACGGCCCACTTTCGGCGTTCGCAGACAGATACACCGCCGACAACCAGAACACCGCCAATACCACAAGACTGGCAGCCCAATGCATCAATAATCGACGATGTTGAGCCGTCATCTCGGGCGATTGCCGACTAAGGTTGAGTTGATCGCTGAGCCGAACGCCCTTAGCGTTCAGGCGCAGGAACAAGATGAACGTCGGCATCAGGATCGACGCCCCCATCATGCCGATGACAAATACCAACATGGCGAACATCGCCGGCAATGCGGTGAACGCGGCGGCCGACAAAATACTCAGCGGCACCTTTTCCACTTGGATGTATTGGTACAGGTACAGGCCGGCTACAGACAAAATGCCCACAGTCAAAGGCCATGCGCGCTCATTGAGCCATAACAGTCCGTTACTCAAGACATTGGCGTATCGGTCCATTTTGTTTGGCTGAGCGGTTTCATCAGCAGTGGATTGGGGTGCCTGATCCATCGGTATATAACGCCTCTTTAAGTGAGAAGCGCATGGTACCCAGAATCCTGCGGCCAGGATGTCGGATGCTTACACTGAATACGCACTGAATCGCCCTACACAGCGCACGCGTCTTTCAACTGAATCAGACGGTGCCCTGGGGTATAGTCCAACGATCTCAGCCTTAGTGCGCCCTGCCATGAAACTTGCTCCTGACGACCTTGACCAGATCACCTCCACCACCCTTGGCCACTACAACAAGGTGGCCGAGGACTTCCGCGAAGGCACCCGTGATCACGATGTGAGCCAGAACATCGACGCCTTGTTGCGGCATATCCAGAGTACGGCACCGTTTACCGTGCTGGATTTTGGCTGCGGTCCGGGGCGGGATTTGCAGACGTTTACGCGCATGGGGCATATCGCTGTCGGGCTGGACGGCTCGGAGCGGTTTGCGCAGATGGCGCGGGAAGACAGTGGTTGCGAGGTGTTGCAGCAGGACTTCCTGAAGCTGGACCTGCCCGCCGAACGTTTCGACGGGATCTTCGCCAATGCGGTGCTGTTTCATATTCCCAAGCAGGAATTACCGCGTGTGCTGAAGCAATTGCAGGGAGCGTTGAAGCCTGGGGGCGTGTTGTTCAGCTCCAATCCTCGGGGAGAGAACCAGGAAGGTTGGAATGGGCCGCGGTATGGGTCTTATCACGACTTGGCGGCGTGGCAGGCGTTGTTGGCCGAAGCGGGTTTTGTGGAGTTGGAACATTACTACCGGCCGGCAGGATTGCCGAGGGATCAACAGCCTTGGTTGGCCAGCGTCTGGCGTAAACGCTAGATATTCAGCGTATGGACCGGACTCATCGCCGGCAAGCCGGCTCCTACAGGTGACCGCATTGCAACTGTAGGAGCCGGCTTGTCGATGCGTCGCACCGCGGCGATAGCGATTTCACAATCACCACAGCCCTATCAAGCCTGTTCTTTTTTCGGCTCGCGAATCTTGTACCACGCCACATACAACGCCGGCAGGAACAACAACGTCAGCAACGTCGCAATGATGATCCCACCAATCATCGCGTAGGCCATCGGCCCCCAGAACACCTCACGGGCGATGGGGATCATGCCCAGGCTCGCCGCCGCCGCCGTCAGCAGGATCGGCCGGCGACGATGCTCGGTGGCTTCCACCACCGCATCCCACGGCGTATAGCCTGCCACCTCGTATTCATGAATCTGCGTCACCAGGATCACCGAGTTACGGATGATGATGCCGATCAGCGCCAGGATCCCCAGGATCGCCACAAAGCCCATGGGCGTGCCGGTGGGGATCAGCGCCAACACCACGCCAATCAAACCGAGCGGCGCGACACTCGCCACCAGGAACATCTTCTGCACACTGTGCAGCTGGATCATCAGGAAGGTCGCCATGAGGAACAGCATCAACGGTACCACGCTGGCAATCGGGCCCTGGGCCTTGCCACTTTCTTCCACGGTGCCGCCAGTGGCGACCTTATAGCCCACCGGCAAGCCGGCGCTGAACTTATCGATCTCCGGCTTGAGCTGTTTCACCAGGTCCGTCGGCTGCATCTCGTCACGCACCGACGCCTTGATGGTGATCGTCGGTTTACGGTCGCGACGCCACACCAAAGGCTGCTCCAGTTCATAGCGCACCGTGGCGAACGCCAGCAGCGGAATAGAAGTGCCGTTAGGCGTGACAATCTGCAAGTTCTGCAAGGTTTCCGGCGTGCCGCGTTCGGCGTCTTCGGCGCGGCCGACCACGTTGATCAGGTAGATATCGTCATGCACCTGGGTCACCGAGGCGCCGCTGACCACGCTGTTCATCAACTGCGCCACGTCTTCCGACGACAGCCCCAGTTGACGCGCCTTGTCCTGGGCGATGTCGATACGCAGCACTTTGCCCGGCTCGTTCCAGTCGTAGATGATCTCGCCCAGGTGGGTGTTCTTGTCCAGCAAGGTCGCCAGTTCGATGGCGTGTTTGCGCACTTGATCAGTGTCTTTGCCCGACACACGATACTGAATCGGCCTGCCCACCGGCGGGCCCATTTCCAGCGGCTGCACAAAGCTGCCGATGCCGACGAAGTCATCGCGCAGGCGCTTCTGCAGGCGCGCGATCAACTCGCCGCGCTCTTCCAGGCCCTTGCTCACGATGACCAACTGCGCGTAGTAGGGGTTTTCCAGTTGCTGGTCGAGGGGCAGGTAGAAACGGATCGCGCCCTGGCCAATGTAGGTGCTCCAGCGTGCAATGTCCGGGTCGTCCTTGATGATTGCTTCCAGGCGGTCGACGGCCTTGCGCGTCTCGTTGATCGAGGCGTTTTGCGGCAGGTTCAAATCAACCAGGATTTCCGGGCGGTCCGACGATGGGAAGAACTGGTTCTGCACGAACTGCATGGAGAACACCGACGCCACAAACAGCGCCACGGTGATGCCAATCGCCCACCAGCGATTACGCATGGCCCACAGCATGCCGCCATTAAACGCCCGGCCAATTCGCCCCGGCTCGGCATCGTGAGGCTTCACCTTGGCGCTGAGGATATGCACACCGATCACCGGCGCAAACAGCACCGCCACCACCCACGACACCAGCATCGCCACGGCAATCACCGCGAACAGGGTGAAGGTGTACTCGCCCGCCGAGCTGGCATTGAGACCGATCGGCACAAAACCGGCGACCGTCACCAGGGTACCGGTGAGCATCGGGAACGCCGTAGAGGTGTAGGCGTAGGTCGCCGCCTGCTCCTTGGTTTCGCCTTTCTCCAGGCGCGTGATCATCATCTCGACGGTGATCATCGCGTCATCCACCAACAGGCCGAGGGCGATGATCAACGCGCCCAACGACACCCGCTGCATGGTGATGCCGCTGTATTCCATGAACACGAATACCAGCGCCAGCACCAACGGAATCGAGCACGCCACCACCAACCCGGCACGCATGCCGAGGCTGATGAAGCTCACCACCAGCACAATGATCACCGCTTCGAACAGCGCACTGGTAAAGCCGCCGACGGCCTCTTCCACCACTTCCGCCTGGTCGGACACCTTGTGCACGCCGACGCCCACCGGCAGGTCGGCGGTCAGTTCATCCATGCGCCCGTGCAGGGCCTTGCCGAACGACTGGATATTGCCGCCCTTCTGCATGGCAATCGCCAGGCCGATGGCCGGCTTGCCGTTGAAGCGGAACATCGGTCGCGCCGGGTCCACATAGCCACGACTGATATCGGCAATGTCTGCCAGGCGATAAAAGCGGTCATTGAGCCGCAGATTCACATTGGCCAGGTCTTTCTCCGAGGCGAATTGCCCAGAAGTACGCACCGAAATCCGCTCCGGCCCGGCCTCGATCACCCCGGCCGGCGTCACCGCGTTCTGCGATTGCAGGCTCTGCACCACCTGGCGCTGGTCAATCCCCAAGGCCGCCAGTTTGCGCGTGGAGAAGTTCAGGTAAATCACTTCGTCCTGCTGGCCGATCATCTCGACCTTGCCCAGCCCCGGCACCGAACGGATCTCGGCGCGCACCTGCTCCACATAGTCACGCAACTGACGCATCGACAGGCCGTCGCCGGTAAAGGCGTACACCGAGCCGAACACGTCACCGAACTCATCGTTGAACGACGGCCCCTGCAAGCCCTGGGGGAAGGTGCCGCGAATGTCGTCGATCTTCTTGCGGACCTGGTACCAGATCTCCGGGATGGCCTTGGCACTGGTGGTGTCCTTGAGGAACACGAACACCGTGGACTCGCCCGGCCGGGTGTAGCTTTTCACGTAGTCGAGGGAGTCCAGCTCTTCGAGTTTTTTCTCGATGCGGTCGGTGACCTGCTTGAGGGTTTCTTCCTGGGTCGCGCCTGGCCAGCGGGTCTGGATCACCATGGTCTTGATGGTGAACGAAGGGTCTTCCTCGCGACCCAGGTTCATGTACGAGAACACGCCCATCAACAGCGCGACGAACATCAGGTACCAGACGAAGGACTGATGCTTGAGGGCCCAGTCGGATAAGTTGAAGCTCCCTTTCATCGCGGGCTGTCCTCGTCGATTTTGACTTTTTGCCCGGGTTTCAGGCTGTTCACGCCGGCGGTGACGATACGCTCGCCGGGTTTGACGCCGCCGTTGAGCAAGGCGCTGTTGGCGTCACGGCTGATCACCGTGATGTCGCGCGGTTGCACGGTCTGGCTTTGGGTGTCGAGCAGCCAGATGCGGGTCTTGCCGTCGACCTCCTGCAAGGCACTCAGGGGCACTTCGATGCGCGGCGCGATGGCGGTGCTCAAGGTCACGCTGATCGCCGTGCCAAGGCGGAACGCGGGCGGTGTTTCGGCCAGGGTCAGGCGCGCACGACGGGTGCGTGTGGCGCTCTGGGCCTGGGGTTCGATCTCGCGCACGATGGCGGTGGTGTTGACGCTGGGGTCGAGTTGCCCGGCGACCAGGAACACCACGTCATGGGGCAGGCGCTCGGCCAGGCCGGCGGGCAGGTCGATCACCGCTTCCTTGATGTCCGGGCGGGCCAGGGTCACTACTTGCTGGCCGGCGCTGACCACCTGGCCGGCCTCGGCATTCCACGCGGTGACGATGCCGGCGTGATCGGTGCGCAATTCGGCGTAGTTGAGTTGGTCCTTGGCTTGGTTGACTGAGGCTTGCGCCTGGTCAAGAGAGGCCTGGGTGGTTTTCAGGTCCGTCTGGGCAATATCCAGCTGGGCCTGGGCGCCGACGCCGCGGTTGAACAGCTCCTGCTGGCGCCGGGCGTTGGCCTGGGCGTTGATAAATTGCGCCTGCACGCGCGCCAGGTCGCCCTGGGCGGCGCGCAATTGGTTCTGTTGATCGGTAGGGTCGAGGATGGCGAGCAAGGCGCCCTTCTCCACCTCGGCGCCCACATCCACGGCGCGGCGGGCAATGCGGCCGGGCACACGGAAACCCAGGTTGCTTTCATAACGAGCCTGGATGGTGCCGGCGAAACGGCCGAGGTTTTCCTGGTCCTCGGCCTTCACTTCCATGGACAGCACGGGGCGCACCGGTTCGGGTGGCGGCTCTTCCTTCGAACAAGCCACCAGCAACAGGCTGGCGGCGAGCAACACCGTCAGGCGCTTCATGGCTGGGCTCCTTGCTGGGCGATCTCGACGATCATGCCGGGGTGCAGCAATTGCCCGCCGGCCACCACGACTTTTTCGCCACCTTTAAGGCCGTCGCCAATGATGACTTTGCCGGTGAGGTAACGTGCCACCGTGACGTTGTGCAATTGCGCCTTGCCGTCGCTGTCGATCAGCCACACGGCGGGTTCACTGAGGTCCTTGGTGAGCGCGGCCCAAGGCAATTCGATACTGGCCTTGGCCGGGCCGTTGGCGGTAGCGCTGACCACCGAACCGAGTTCCATGCCTTTGGGCAGTGCTTGCAGGGCGATCTTCACCTGCACGGTGCCGGTATTGGCGGCCACGGCGGGCGTGACTTCACGCACTTTGCCCACGGCCTTGATATTCGGGTTATCCAAGAGGCTGACGGTAATCGGCGCTTCCGGCGGCGGCTCCACCAGCAGCGACTCATAAACGTTGAACACTGCATCGCGCTCGCCATCGCGGGCCAGGCTGAAAATCGGCACGGTGGCCTGCACTACCTGGCCGACTTCGGCTTGGCGCGCGGTAATCACGCCGGGGGCTTCGGCGATCAGTGCCGTATAGCCGAGTTGTTCACGGGCGTTGGCCAGTTGGGCCTGAGCGGCGGCCAAGGCGCTTTGGCTGCTGCGCAGCGCGGCCTGGGCGGAATCGTATTCGCTGCGGCTGGTGTAGCCCTTGGGCAGGAGCTTTTCCTGGCGCACGAAAGCGGCGGCCGTCTGTTTGACCCGTGCCTGCTCGGCCACGACCTGGGCCTGGGCGGAATCGACGTTGGTCTGCAAGTCTTTGGGATCGAGCTTGGCCAGCACTTGCTTGGCGCTGACGCGATCGCCCACGTCCACCATGCGCTGAATGATCTTGCCGCCCACGCGAAAGGACAGATCGGTTTGCACACGGGCCTGGATATCGCCGGTCAGCGTGACTGCTGCGGCAAAATCCGCTGGCTGCACGGTCTGCACGAACACACGCGAGTGCTGCTTGGGCTCAGCCTTTTCCTCGCCACAGCCGCTCAGCAGCGCCAGTAGGCCAAGTCCGAAAATACAGGTGAAAATGCGACCGCCCATGCAGGCTCCTTGTGCGTGATGCCGACGTGCCAGTGTGTATGCGACTGTGAGCTTAGTTCAGGGTTCCTTATCTGCATGGAGGCTCCCATACTCCAATGGTTCCCACGCCGACTGAATGCCCATGCTCAAGACCCTCGCGGTGGCCAATTACCGCTCGATCAACAAATTGGTAGTGCCCCTGGACCGGCTGAACCTGGTGACAGGGCCCAATGGCAGCGGAAAATCCAACTTGTACCGCGCCCTGCGCCTGCTGGCGGAAACCGCCCAGGGTGGGGTGATCAATGCGCTGGCCCGTGAGGGTGGGCTGGATTCGACCTTCTGGGCGGGGCCCGAGACTATCAGCCGACGCATGCACAACGGCGAAGTGCCGATTGAGTCCACCGTGCGCCAAGGTGTGAAACGCCTGCGCCTGGGGTTTGCCGGGGAGGATTTCAGCTACGCCATTTCCTTGGGGTTGCCTGAACCGAGCGAGTCGTTTTTCTCCCTCGATCCCGAGGTCAAGAAGGAATGCATCTGGGCCGGCCCCATCTACCGCCCGGCCAGCCTGCTGGTACAGCGTTCCGGGCCGATGGTGCGGGCACGTGAGGGCCGCGCCTGGGATGTGCTGGCCCAGCACACGCCGAACTACCACAGCCTGTTCGATCAGGTCGGCAGCCTGCGCGGTTCACCGGAGGTGTTGCTGCTGCGCGAAAGCATCCGTGGCTGGCGCTTTTACGATCACTTTCGCAGCGATGTGGACGCGCCAGTGCGTCAGCCACAACTAGGCACACGCACGCCAGTGCTCCATCACGACGGGCGCGACCTGGCAGCGGCGTTGCAGACGATCCATGAAATTGGCGATCCCGAGGCCTTGCAGCGGGCAGTCAGCGATGCGTTTCCCGGCGCGCGCCTGAATATCGAGCCCTTGCAGGGCGGGCGCTTTGCGATTGAGTTTTATCAGGAAGGGTTGCTGCGACCGTTATCGGCGGCGGAGCTGTCCGACGGCACCTTGCGTTACCTGCTGCTGATCGCGGCGCTGCTCACACCTCGACCGCCGACCATGATGGTGCTGAACGAGCCGGAAACCAGCCTGCATCCGGACCTGCTGCCGGCGTTGGCGCGCTTGATTATCCAGGCGTCCCGACAATGCCAGGTGTGGGTGGTGTCGCATGCCAGCCGCTTGATTGCGGCGTTGCAGCAGGATGAGGGGTGCAATTCGATTGTGCTGGAGAAGGTGTTGGGGGAGACGCGGATCGTCGGGCAGGGAATTTTGGATGTGCCCGCGTGGCATTGGCCAGAATAGGCGGTGTCCTTCAGGGCCTCATCGCGGGCAAGCCCGGCTCCCACAGTTTTGATGTGTGAATACTTTCAACTGTAGGAGCTGGCTTGCCTGCGATAGCGGTGGATCAGTCACTCAGTTATTAGCTGATCAGCCCTGCCACTTCCCGCCTTCAACAATCACACTCTCCGGCTTGGTGTCATCGCTCAGCTCCTTACGCACATATTGGTCGTACAGCTTGAGCAGGAATTTCTCCTCGCCCAACTTGGCCAACTCGGCATTCACCCAGTCACGCAGTTCGATGTTGCCCTTCTTCACGGCCGGTGCAATCGGCGCTTCATCGCCAAGTTTTTCTTCCAGCACACGGTAGCCCGGGTTCTGCTTGGCCCAGCTGAACAGCACCAGGTTGTCCTGGGCATACGCATCACCACGGCCGGCAGACAACGCCTGCAACGACTCGGAGTTTTTCTCGAACTTGAGCAGTTTCCAGTCCGGGTGGTTTTTGGTCAGCCAGATATCGGCGGTGGTGCCGGTGGTAACGATGGTGGTGCGGGTGGCCAGGTCATCCAGGCTTTTGACGGCGCTGTCGTTCGGCACCAGGGCCTGTACCGCGACTTTCAGGTTGGGGTTGGTGAAATCGACGGCGTCCTTGCGTTCCGGGGTCACGGTCATGTTGGCGAGGATCAGGTCGACCTTGTCGCTTTGCAGGAACGGAATGCGGCTGGCGGGCTCGACGGCAACGAACTCGACTTTGTTTTCATCGCCCAGCAGGTCCTTGGCGAATTGGCGGCCGATGTCGGTATCGAAACCAACGTAGCGGCCGGCTTCGTTCACAAAACCAAACGGTGGTTTGTCGGTGAATACACCGACGATCAGCTTGTCGCGAGCCTTGATCTTATCGATGTAACTGACAGCGGCAGGTTTTACAGGCTCTTCGGCCTTTTTATCGCAGCCGGCCAGCAGTGCGACGGCAAACAGTGGCAGCAGTAACTTTTTCATATCAGCTCCAGTTCCTTGGTTTTCTTGGGCAGTGTTGAAACAAAGGAGAACTTCTCCAGGAACTGCTGCGCACGTGCGGTTTGCGGGTTCGTAAAGAATGCCTCGGGGGTGTTCTGTTCGAGGATGCGACCGGCCTCCATGAAGACCACGCGGTCGGCGACGGCGCGGGCAAAGGCCATTTCGTGGGTAACGATCAGCAAGGTCATGCCATCGCGGGCCAGGCCCTGGATCACTTCCAGCACTTCCTTGACCATTTCCGGGTCGAGGGCTGCGGTGACTTCGTCAAACAGCATGACCTGAGGGTTCATGCACAACGAGCGGACGATAGCGATGCGTTGCTGCTGGCCACCGGAGAGCTGGCGCGGGAAGGCGTCGCGCTTGTCGGCCAAGCCCACGCGTTCCAACAATTTCTCGGCCTGTTCGCGGGCTTCGCGCGGGTCGCGCTTTTGCACTTTCAACGGGCCGAGCAGGAGGTTGTCGAGCACGCTCATGTGCGGAAACAGGTGGTAGCTCTGGAACACCATGCCGATGTCCTGGCGCACGTGGCGCCAATCGGTTTTCTTGTCCAACAGCTCGTTGCCGGCAAAACGCAGGCTGCCGCTGTGGGCCACTTCCAGGCCGTTGAGGCAACGCAGCAAGGTGCTTTTGCCGCAACCGCTGGGGCCGAGGATCACCACCACTTCGCCGCTTTGCACGCGCAAGTCGATGCCCTTGAGCACCTGCGCCTCGCCGAAGAATTTGTTGAAACCCTGGAACTCGATCAATGCACTCATGCTTGGGCCCAGCGCCGTTCCAGCACCTTGGAGACGGCCGACAACGGGTAGCAGATAAAGAAGAAAAACAGGAACAGCACGCCGTAGATCAATACCGACTCATAGGTGCGTTCGATGATTTGCTGGCCGACCTTGATCACGTCCACCACGCCGATCAGCACCGCCAGGGAGCTGGTCTTGATGATGCGCGTGTAGACGTTGATGGTCGGCGGCGTCATGCGTTTCAAGGCTTGGGGCAGCAGCACGTAGCCGTAGAGCTGCGGGTCCGAGAGACCAATCGACAACCCCGCTTCACGTTGCCCGCGTGGCAGCGAATGCAAGGCACCGCGCACCACTTCGCCCACCTCGCTGGCGCCCCACAGTGACAGCACCAGCACCACGCACCAGAAACTCGGAATGCTCAGGCCGAAGAAAATCGGCAGCCCGAAAAACAGCAAGTACAACCACACCAGCACCGGGATCGCGCGGAACAGTTCCAGGTACACCCGCAGCACCGCGTTGATCAGCCGGTTGTTCAAGGTGCGCAGCACGCCGTACAGCACCCCGCCCACCGTGCTGAAAGCGATGCTCAAGAATGAAATCGACAGGGTTTGCGCAGCGCCCTTGCCCAGTTGCGGCAACGACACCCACAGCAACTCAAGACCCGAACTGGCCATGCTGGAGCCTCCTTTCCAGGCGGCTGAGCAACAGCGACAGCGGCAAGAACAGCAACACGCAGATCAACGTCAGCACGGCGAGCATTTCGTAGGTCTTGTAGTAGAGGGCGATGTAGCTCTTGGTGGTGTAGAGAATCTCCGGCACCGCCACGGCGGAAACCACGGTGGTCTCCTTGAGCAAGAAGATGAAATTGGCGAACAACGCCGGCAGGCTGAGGATGCCGGCCTGAGGCAGGATCACATGGCGCAGCAGTTGCCAGTCGGACAGGCCGATGGACTTGCCCGACTCGATCTGCGCCAGCGGCACCGCTTCCACACCGGCACGCAGCACTTCGGTGAGGTAGGCGCCGCCGAGGAAAGTCATGGTAATGATCGCCGCCCAGAACCCGGAAATATTGAAGCCCAGGGCCGGCAGCGCGAAGTACACGAAGAACAGCTGGATCAGCAGCGGCGTATTACGCGCCAGCTCCACATAGAGCGCCACCAGGCGCGACAGGTAGGGCGTGCGGAACACCAGCAGCGCCGCGTTGATCAGCGCCACCAGCAACGAGGTGGCAATGGCGATCAGGCCCACTTGAAGTGTCACGCCCACGGCTTTCAGAAACGCCGGGAGCGTGCTGAGGATAAAAGCGAAATCGAAGGTCATTTCCAGTCCATGACGCCGCAGGATAATGCAGCGAGCGCAATCCGATCCGGTGTGGGTAACGCCGGGTAGCGCGAACTTTAAAGGTATAAAAAAGAAAATTTAAATACCAAAATAGCATATTGATATCACCCAAAAAGATAACCCCCGGGTTCGCGGGTTTGGCGAGTGGCAGCTATGGTTGGAGGGTCTGAGATTCGAGGGATTGAACCATGCAGGAAGTGAAACCGATGGATCCGCAGGAGTTGGTGAAGTGGTTGATGGCGCTGCGCAGGGCGATTAATAGCACGTCATAAAAAAACGCCGACGCTGTAACAGCCGTCGGCGTTCAAACCTTGAAGGGGGTTTTGAGTTACATCAGAACGCAGGCACGACCGCGCCGTTGTACTTCTTCTCGATGAACGCTTTGACTTCCGGGCTGGTCAGGGCCTTGGACAGTTTCTGGATAGCGTCGCTGTCCTTGTTGTCCGGGCGAGCCACCAGGAAGTTCACGTACGGCGACTTGGCGTCTTCGATGATCAGCGCATCTTTGGCCGGGTTCAGGCCAGCTTCCAGGGCGTAGTTGGTGTTGATGACATCAAGGTCAACCTGGTCCAGCACGCGTGGCAGCAGCGCCGATTCCAGCTCCTTGAACTTCAGGTTTTTCGGGTTGCTGGCAATGTCTTTCGGCGTGGACAGAGCATTGGTCGGGTCTTTCAGCGTAATCAGACCGTTCTTTTGCAGCAGCAACAGGGCACGGCCGCTGTTGGAGCCTTCGTTCGGGATGGCCACAGTGGCGCCATCCTTGAGCTCAGAGATGTTCTTGATCTTTTTCGAGTAACCGCCGATGGGTTCAACGTGCACGCCGACCACGGTCACCAGGTTGGTACCCTTGCCCTTGTTGAAGTTTTCCAGGTACGGCAGGGTCTGGAAGTAGTTGGCATCGAGGCGCTTTTCGGCCACCTGCGTGTTGGGTTGAACGTAGTCGGTGAAGACTTTGATCTGCAGGTCCACGCCTTCTTTGGCCAGGGTCGGCTTGATCAGCTCAAGGATCTCGGCGTGGGGGATCGGGGTCGCGGCAACGACCAGTTTCTCGTTGGCCTGGGCCAGGCCGGCAGTCAGGGCAGCCGCCAGTGCGGTAAACAACAGAACCTTTTTCATGCAGTGTCCTTATCGGAATTGCGGGGCGTCTCTGACGACCGTTTTTTATGTGATGTGCCAGCGAAGTGCTATCGCGGCATGGAAGGGACAATACCTAGATTTTTTATTCCCGAACAATATCTTTTATTCACGTTGATATTCCATTTTGTTCATGTAGGAATTTACGCAGAGTTTCCTGCTCGGCGGGGCTGGCACTCTGGAAAATGCGCTGCACCTGTTCCAACGGCGAACCTGCGACCGGCAGGTTCAGATGCTCGGGCAGGATCTCGTCGCCGCTGCTCACCAGCAACGCGAAGTGAATGACGTTTTCCAGCTCACGGGTATTGCCCGGCCAGCTATGGAGCTCCAGCACGCGCTGGGCGGCATCGCTGATCAGCGGCACCGGCAGGTCCAGACGCTGGCTGTAGATACCCAGGAAGTACTCGGCCAGGGACAGGATGTCACCCACGCGCTCGCGCAGTGCGGGCAAGTCCAGCCGCCCTTCACTCAAGTAGTGGAACAAGCGCTCATGAAACTTGCCGGCTGCCACGGCCTGGGCCAGGTCGATGCTGGTGGCGGCGACCAGGCGCACATCCACCGGGCTGGGCTGATGAGCGCCGACGCGGGTGACTTCGTGATTTTCCAGCGCGGCCAACAGCTTCACCTGGATCGGCAGCGGCAAATCGCCGATCTCATCGAGGTACAAGGTGCCGCCATTCGCGGAACCAAACCACCCGGCCCGGCTGCTGGCCGCGCCACTGTGGCTGCCGGCGGCATAACCGAACAATTCAGCATCGGCATAAGTCGGGCTGATCGCCCCGCAATTGACCGAGACAAACAAACCGGTACGGTCGCTGCCACGGTGGATATGCCGCGCCAACAGCTCTTTACCACTGCCGGTCTCGCCGCGAATCAATACGGGCAAGGCGCGCGGCGCGAGGCTTTCGAGGTCTTCGCGCAGTTGGCGCGAACGGGGGTCGACAAACACCAGCGCTTTGGCGCGGATGCTCAGCGGGCTTTTTTCGGCGTCGGGGAAGGTCAGCAATGGCTGACCGTAGGTTTCATGCAGACTCATGGCAGGCTCCCGCCCCCAATCCACTTAAGGGACGGGGCGTTGAAAAAGTGTAGGAGCGAGCTTGCTCGCGAAAAACGTCAACGATGATGCAGCGCTACCTGTGAATCCACGTCGCCTTTGCATTCTTCGCGAGCAAGCTCGCTCCTACATGATTGGCTTTAGGCAGTGCGCCGGGCGTGATGCTCAAGGCGGCTTTGCAGGCGATAGAGATAAGCGAAGCCCTGTTCCCAACGTTGGTGGCCGGACTTCACATTGATATGCCCGGCACCGGACAGAATCCCGGCTTCGGCGCCCCAATTGCGTGCCAGCTCCAGCGCCCGAGGCGCGCTGACGGCACTGTCGTTGTCGGAACTGACCACCTGGCTTGGGAACGGCAGCAGGTCGGTTGGAATGGGCGCGAAATTACGCAAGGCAGGCGAGCAAGCAGGTCGTTCGACATCCGCCGGGGCCACCAGCAAAGCACCACGCACCTGGCGCAGGAACTGCACCGGCGCAGTGGCCGCCCAATGCGCCACCGTGATGCAGCCCAGGCTATGGGCGATCAGGATCACTGGCGTGCTGTCGGCCGCAATGGCCTCGGCCAGCGCGGCGACCCAGTCTTCGCGGCGTGGGGTCAGCCAGTCGGCCTGCTCCACACGGGCGCTGTTGGGCAGGCTGTTCTGCCAGTGACTTTGCCAATGATCTTCTGGCGATCCTTGCCAGCCCGGCACGATCAGGTAACGAATCGACTCGCTGTGCATGGGTGTGCCCTCCTGCAGCGTTTAACGTTGCTGAACAGTATAGGGACGGGGGTTATATTCGTTAAGGAATAAGAAGCTATTTATTAATAACCAAAATCACAAAAGGATTTTACGCAAAAAAAAGGCCGCACCCTGCCAAGGAGACGGCCAAAAAATTGTCGAGGCTTTTGCAATTAACGTGCGGTAATCACCGACAACTTGGTAATCCCCGCGCGCTCGATAGACGCCATGGCTCGCGCCACTTCGCCGTAGTTCACGCCATCGTCAGCCTGCAGTTGCACCCGCACATCGGGGTCCTTGGCCTTGGCCGCCTGCAGATTGAATTCCAGTAGGTCCGGCTGGATTTCGTCCTTGTTGATAAACAGTTTGCCGGCGCCGTCGATGCTCACCACCAGCGGGTCTTTCTGCTCCACCGGGGCCACAGCCTCGGTCTTGGGCAGGTTGATCGGGATTGCGTTGGTCAGCAGCGGCGCGGTGACGATGAATACCACCAGCAGCACCAGCATCACGTCCACCAGTGGCGTGACGTTGATCTCGCTCAGCACCTCATCGCTGTCTTGCGTGGAGAAGGCCATGTCAGGACGCCTCCTTCACTTTCTGCGGGCTGCCGGCAGCGGTTTTGTTCAGGGTCGGGTGCAACAGTACGCGGAAGGAATTCTTCTGGGCCAGGCTATAGAAGTCGTGGGCAAAGTCGTCCAGGTCCGCAGCCGTCAGCTTCAGGCGACGCAGGAAATAGTTGTAGACCAGCACCGCAGGCACCGCGACGGCGATACCCACACCGGTCGCGACCAGCGCCGCACCAATCGGGCCGGCCACGGTTTCGAGGCTGGCGGAGCCCGCAGCGCTGATGCCCTTGAGCGCTTCCATGATGCCCCACACAGTGCCGAACAGACCGATGAACGGCGAGGTGCTGCCGATACTGGCAACCACAGCCAGACCTGTTTCCAGGGAGCGGCGCTCACGCACGATCTGCTGGCGCAGGGCCCGTTCGAGGCGGTCCTGGTGGTTAATCGCCTGGCTCAGGTCCGCCGCGTGCGGGGTTTCGCCCACCTGAATCGCCGCGTAACCGGCCTGGGCCACGCGGGCAGCGGCGCCCGGCTGGGTTTCGGCCAGCTCGGCAGCCGAGTCGAGACTCGACGCCGCCCAGAACTGTTTATGGAACTTGCGATCCTGCGCCTTGAGGCGGCCGAACTGCACGCCCTTGAGCAACGCCAGGCCCCAGGTGGCGACCGAAAAGACCACCAGCAGCCAGATCACCGCGCTTTCGATGGATTCAAGTGGAGATGCTAATGCCATGATGTGTTCCCTCTGTGCAGGTCGCGGCGTGTGCAACACACCGCAGCCGAATAGTTAGTGAATCTTGAAATCGATCGGTACGCTGACCCAGCCGTCCTGGGCCACATCGCCCTGCTTGGCCGGCACGAAACTCCAGCGTTTCACCGCGGCCAGCGCAGCGTCGTCGAGTTGCTGGCGACCGCTGCTTTTCTGGATCTGGATCTCACCCGGTTTGCCGCTGGCCAGTACCTGCACCCTGAGCAGCACCGTGCCTTCCCAACCGCGCCGCTGAGCCAGTGACGGGTATTCCGGCGCCGGGTTCTTCAGGTACGCGGCGTTGGCCGAAGCGGGTGTAACCGGGGCCGGCGCTGGTGGTGCAGGAGGCGCAGGTGGTGCCGGTGTCGGTGGCGCGGGCGGCTGCTCGACCGGCTTCGGTGCGGGCTTGGGCTCAGGCTTTGGAACCGGCTTGGGCTTGGGTTTCGGAATCGGTTTAGGCGGCGCTGGCTTGGCGGCCAATTCATCCACCACCGGCGGCGGTGGCTCGACCACAGGCGGCGGTGGTGGTGGCGGCACGGGAGGCGGCGGTTCCACCACGGGAGGTGCCGGCTGGGAGAATTCGATGGTCATCGGCGGAATTTCCGGTGGCACAATCGGCAGCACCGGGGTCGGCTTCTGGCTCACCCAGTAGATCACCGCGCCGTGCAGGGCCAGCACCAGCAAACCCAGCAGGATCCCTTCGCGACGGCTAGAGAAACGCTTCGGCGTTTTCTGCGTGCGCGACTGCCCCAACGGCGCGCGATGCGGCCGGCCAAGGTCGACCAACTCACCACCCGGTGCCTGGCGCCATTGCGCCTCGTGTGCACTGGCGGCGGTCTGGACATTGCCCATTGATTCACTCCCTACGGTTTTTGACACAAAAAACCGACAGGCCTGCATGGGAGGCCGTCGAGGGCTGAATCATCGGGGCCAGACGCTTATCTCTTAAAGTAATCTTTAAAGTTATACATAGATCTAAATTGAATAAATGAAACACTCAGAAACGGCAAAGCCCCGTCCTACGCGGGCTTGCGCAAAGGCGTTGTATTTGAATGCCTTTCAGGCATAAAAAATATTCAGAAAAGGCATTGCTCAGACAGGGCTGTTCGCACACAAATCGAGCAACTGGCGTTGCAGACTTTGCCCTGCCGCACCCAAGCCACTGCGGCCATACAGTGCCAGCCGCACACCTTCCACCCTAGGCAAGCCGCTGTCCGGACCCAATACGCTGTGCCCTGGCTGTACGACTCGACGGGGCAGCAAACTGATGCCCAACCCCGCCGCCACCGCCGCACACACGCTCGCCAGGCTCGCACTGGAATACCCGATGCGCCAGCGCCAGCCGCCGACTTCCAAGTGCTGCAGCATTTCATTGCGGTACAGGCCGCCTACGGGAAATGCCACCAACGGCAACGGGACGCGTCCCAAGGACGGCGTGCTGTGGCTATCCACCCAGCACAAAGGCTCCGGCCATGAGGCCAGGCAGTCGTCGCTGTCGCCCATCTGCTTGACCAGCAAGACGTCGAACTCTCCGCTGCGGTACTGGCGCTGCAACTCGGGACCGAGGCCGCTGGTGACCTCCAGGCGCACCCTTGGGAAAGCCTGCACAAACGCCGACAGCAGCGGCATCAGCCGTTCGGATGCAAAATCCTCCGGCACACCAAGGCGCAGCACTCCGTCGCTTTGCTGGCTGATCAACACATCGGCGGCTTCTTCATGCAGCGCCAGGATGCGCCGTGCATAGGCCAGCAAGCGCTCGCCTTCCGCAGTAGCGACCACCCGGCGCTGATCCCGGTCCAGCAACTGACACGCCACCGCCTCTTCCAGTCGGCGGATCTGCTGGCTCACCGTGGATTGGGTCAAGTGCAGGCGCTCGGCGGCGCGGGTGAAATTGCCGCAATCCACTACGGCGACAAAACTGCGCAACAACACGGGATCGAACATGGCCGCTTACCATTCCATTTGCCACTGGTTGGCATGGTTATATTTAATTTCAGAATACCCCGACGGCTGCCCATACTTCACCCTCCAATCATGCCCGGAGGGATTTCCATGACCGACGATCACCAGCACCTGCAACGCGCGATCCAACTTGCCCAGACCAACGTCGCCCAGGGTGGCCGACCGTTTGGCGCGGTGTTGACGCAAGGCGGCAACGTGCTGGTTGAAGCGGTGAATGAAATCCACCTGACCCAGGACCCTACCGCCCACGCCGAATTGTTAGCGATCCGCGCTGCCAGCCGGCAACTCGGCGCGCGTCTGGACGGTTGCGTCATCTACGCCAGCGGCCAACCCTGCCCGATGTGTCTGAGTGCCATGTACCTGTGCGGTGTGGAACGGGTGGTGTTTGCCGCCAGCAACGAGATGGCCGAGCCATTTGGCCTGTCGACGGCGGCGATCGGCCAGCAGGTGGGCCTGCCAGTGAGTGAGCAGCGCCTGCCGATCCTGCATCTGCCTGATGCGGCCATGACCACGCTGTACCAGCACTGGAAAAACCTGCATGCCCCTGAATAAATCCCTCGCTGGCTGGGGCCTGTTGGTGGTCCTGGGCCTCAACCTGCGGCCGATCCTCAGCTCCATCAGCCCGTTGCTCGGTGAGATTCGCCTGGCTACCGGCTTGAGCTTCCAGAGCAGCGCCCTGCTCACCAGCCTGCCCGTGGTGTGCATGGGCCTGGTGGCGCTGGTGGGCGTGCGGGTTGAAGCGCAACTGGGTGAACGCCGTGGCATTGCCCTGGGCTTGATGATGATCCTGCTGGCGTGCCTGGCCCGCTGGCTGATGGGCCAGGGTTCGACGCTGCTGGTGACCGCGTTGCTCGGTGGCGCCGGTGTCGCGTTGATCCAGGCGTTGGTGCCAGCGATGATCAAGCGCGAATTTCACCACCGCGTGCCGGTGGCGATGGGGGTTTACTCTGCCTCGCTAATGGCCGGTGGTGGGCTGGCGGCGCTGATCAGCCCAGTGGTGGCCACGCATTTCCAGCAATGGGAAGCCGGGCTCGGTGTGTGGTTGCTGCCGGCGTTGGCCGCACTGTTGTTATGGGCCTGGTTGCCCCTGGGCGCGGCAAAAAGCGCGACAGTCATCCCGGCCTTCAAAGGCCTGCGTAATCGCCGTGCGTGGCTGCTGGCACTGTATTTTGGCTTGGTGAATTGCGGCTACATGAGCATGGTGGCGTGGCTGCCGGCCTACTATCAGCAACTGGGTTGGGGCGTACTGCCCAGTGGTTCGTTGCTGGCCTTCATGACGATCTTTCAGGTGATCGCCGCGCTGGTGATGCCAGTATTGGCACAACGCGGGGTCGACCGTCGGCCGCTGCTGTGGGTCAGCCTATTGGCCCAGACCATCGGTTACCTCGGCCTGCTGATGGCGCCGTTGCAGTTTCCTCATCTGTGGGTGGCGCTGTGCGGATTCGGCCTGGGTGCCTGCTTTGCCCTGAGCCTGTTGCTGACTCTCGACCACCACCGCGACCCGCGCCAGGCCGGGCAACTGGCGGCGTTCGTGCAAGGCGTGGGCTTTTTGATCAATGCGATTTCGCCGTGGCTGACCGGCTGGCTGCGTGAACTCACCGGCAGCTTTGTCAGTGCCTGGGTGGTGCTGACGGTGACAGCGGTGGCGATGCTGGTGGTGACCCGCGTGTTCAACCCCGCCACTTACCGCACGGCACCCGCTCTATAGATATGCATTTAAGATCTAGATAAAACAAAAATGCTTCATTGACGGAATAAGCGGCCCGCTTAAAATCCCGGTTCCCCTATAGGATGCCGGGCACACCATGGACCTTCGTCAACTGCGCTACTTCATCGCGCTCAACGAGCACCGCAGTTTCGTGCGCGCGGCGGACGCCATGGGCATCACGCAACCAGCGTTCAGCCGCAGCATCCAGGGCCTGGAACAGGAATTCGGCTGTGTGCTGGTGGACCGCGCGAACAAAGACCTGCGTCCCACTCCCGAAGGCCAGGTGGTGTTGCAACACGCATTGAGCCTGGTGCAAGGCGCGGCGTTGCTGAGCCATGAAGTCACGCGCATGACCAAACTCGACGCCGGCGAAGTACGCTTCGGCAGCGACGCCGTGGCCGCCGTGAACCTGGTGCCCCAGACGATGGCGCGCTTTGTCTCCACCTACCCCAAGGTGCGCACTGCGTTGCAGGTGGATAACTGGGAAAAACTCGGACGCAGCCTGAACCGTGAAGAGATCGAATTCTTTATCGCCGATGTGCGTCACTTCGAGGCTGACCCGAACTTTCAGACCCAGGCCCTGACGTCTCGGCGCAGCGTGTTTTTCTGCCGCGCCGGGCACCCGCTACTGGCCAAGGACAGCCTGTCCACCAACGACCTGTTCAGCTACCCGCTGGCCACGCCACTGATTGCGCCCGGCATTCGCAAGCTGCTGGCCAACCTCAGTGGGCGCGTCGACTTTGCGCCCGCCATCGAGCTTGAACAGTTCGCGGCGCTGGCCACCATCGTGCGGCAATCCGACGCCATCGGCCTTGGCGCCGAAGAGGCTTTCGTCGAGGCATTTGCCAGTGGTCAATTACACGTGCTGCATTGGCGCAATCTGCCACACGCGTTGGACAGCCTCAGCAACCGTTGCGGGGTGATCAGCCGCGCTGGGGTGCGTTTGTCGCCTGCGGCGAAGGCGTTGATCGAAACCCTGCTGGCGGTGGAAAACCCAGCCGATTGGCCCGCGCGAACGTCCCGAAATCATTGAAGCGCACACCCATCTCAGCCATCACTTTGTGCGCCACCCTGGCGGTCATCTGGCGGATGTAAAACGGTTCCTTCACCACAAAATGGTGGATGCCGTGGGTGCTGCCGAAGTTGAAGCAGAACGCCTGCAGAGGCCACATCCACCACGGGTTCAACACCTGGGTCTGCTGGATCACATTGCCCAGTTCCACATCGCCGTAGTAGTGCATGTTGGAGCTGACAAAGTGCAGGCAAAACGTACGCAACACATTAGGGCCGATGATCACCACGGCAGCGATATCAATCACCTGCATCATCTGCAAGGTGCCGGCTGACCACGCGATGGGCGCACCGAGCAGACTGGCAATGCCATTGGCGGCATGAAAACCGAGGAACACGTACCACGTGCCCCAATGCAGCAGCGCCAGCGGTGCATACACCAGCAGCGAACGCTTGAGGATCGTCAGTTTGTGCTTCCAGGTCTTGGCCCGCAGGATACGGATGAAGGCCGACATCACGTTGTCGCCGACCATCAGCAACCGCGCAAAGCCCCAGGGCTCGCCGTTGGTGATGGCGCGCTCTTCCATATCGGTCTCGGTGCCGGAGACCTTGTGATGGTTGAGATGCAGGTGCCGGCGCACCCACGGGTTGATCGTGCTCGGCCGCGCCAGCCACACCAGGCCCATCATCAGGTTGTGGGGCAGGCGCTGCTTGCGAAAGTACATGCTGTGGATCAGGTCGTGTTCCAGCTCGTGGGTCAGTGAAGCCAGGAACGCATTGAGCAGCAGGCACACCCACCAGGCCATATGACCCGTGATGTAGAGCGCCGCCGAGCCCAGCATGCCGAGCAGTGCAAACGCCAGGATGCCCGCGCCCAGCGCGTCCTGATGCAGCAGCCAAGGGTGTTGCTGGCGCAGTCGCACGCCTTCGGCCAGCACCACTTCACGGATATGCGCCGAGCGCTGTTGCGCGTTCATCTGCTGGGGACTTGCAGAAGTACCGTCCATGCTTCCATCCTCTTGTTTATTGATGCTCACATCCTGCCCCAAGCGATCAATCAGGATGCTAGCCCCGGACGCCAACCTGTTGACCGCAAGCGCCAATTGCCATGACCGAACCCACCTCCCTCGCCAGTTGGACCCGCGCCCTGCGCAAGCAGCTCGACGCCCTGGGCCTCGACAGCGCCGCGTTGTGCCAGCAAGCCGGGCTCGACCCGCAGCAGATGGACGATCCCAACGCACGCTACCCGCTGTCGGCCACCACGCGCTTGTGGGAGCTGGCGGTGCAGGCCAGCGGCGATCCAGCGATTGGGCTGCGGGTGTCGCGGTTCGTCAGCCCCACCACGTTTCATGCGTTGGGGTATGCGCTGGTGGCCAGTGGCAGCTTGCGGGAAGTGTTCGAGCGCATCGTGCGCTATCACCAGGTGGTCAGCGATGCCTTGAGCCTGGAGCTGAGCGGCGATGGCGAACGCTATCGGTTTCGCCTGCTGCAACTAGCGGACAGCCCCGCGCCAGCGTTCGAGGCCATCGACGCGTTTGCGGCGATCTATGTGCGTACCTG
Organism: Pseudomonas sp. NS1(2017); assembly: GCF_002269425.1. NCBI lineage: Bacteria > Pseudomonadati > Pseudomonadota > Gammaproteobacteria > Pseudomonadales > Pseudomonadaceae > Pseudomonas > Pseudomonas sp. NS1(2017). The sequence continues at coordinate 1,583,528 of NZ_CP022960.1, read as the reverse complement.
TCGCAATCGCCTGGGCCGCGAGTACGCGCCGCTGGCGGTGTACCTGCGAAGGCCGGAACCGGCAGATCCCAAGCCATGGCACACGGTGTTTCGCGCGCCGGTGTTTTTCGGCGCTGAGGAAGACCGCCTGGAGTTCGCCGCCCAGGATTTCGACAGCCACCTGGACGATGCCAACCCCGAACTGGCCGAACACAACGAAACCGTGCTCAAGCGCACCCTCGCCCAACTGCAACCGCTGACCTGGGAGCGCAAGGTCCGCCGGGTGATCGAAGCGCAGTTGCCCGACGGCGAACCCAGCGCCGAGCGGGTTGCGCAGGCGCTGCACCTGAGCCTGCGCAGCCTGCAACGGCATCTGGCGGATGAGGGCTGCCGGTTTGATGCGCTGCTCAATGAGTGCCGGGAGAACCTGGCGTTGCTGCATTTGCGTGATCCGCAGTGCTCGTTGGCCGAGATCAGCCATTTACTTGGGTTCGCCGACACCAGCAGTTTCAACCGCGCGTTCAAGCGCTGGACGGGGATGACGCCGGGGCAGTTTCGGGAGGGTTTGCGCTAGCAGTACCGACCTCCCGAAACTTGTCAGCGAAAAAAGGGCGTACGGCTTCAAGATGTCACTGTAAATTCAATAAAAGGTGTCCAAGGCGAGCGCAGCCGGTTATCTGTTTGCCAGCCGAACACTTTAAAAGTACCAGGCCCCAGATAAGCGTCAAACTCCCAGCCCCCGTGCTCTCTCACTTCGGCACTGCCAAAATCATCGCCATTAGTCGGGACAGTGAAAAAATAAACCCGCCAACCAGGAAGGCCAGTGCCTGAAAACTTGACAGGGTTCGAGTAAGTTTTACCGCCCTGCGGGGTACTTACCACTGGAGGCTCTATTGCAGTATTTTCTGGAACGTCCTTTGTTGCGGGTTTAGATGACATGAGTGCTCACTCCTTGAATGTCACAATTGACGATCAAAGTCTGCGCTCCCTTAAACACCCAATCTACTGTCAAACTTGACAGGTACGAGCCTACTTACAGGCTAGCGCCCACGATCACGCCGCAACACCTTCTTCACCCGCGCCACCAAGGCCTTGGCTTCAAACGGCTTGAGCAAGTAATCATCCTCATGCAGTTCCAACCCGCGCAGACGGTCCTCGATCCCTTCCGGGGTCGTCAAGAACAACACCGGCGTCTCGCCCTTCTTGCGAATCGCCTGCTGCAACTTCCAGGCATTCAAACCCGGCAACATTACATCCAGGATCACCAAGTCATAGTCAGTGCTTTCCACAAACCGCTGAGCTGCCATGCCATTGGCTGCGACTTCTACGGCGAAGCCGGCCTCACTCAAGCCCTGGGCCATGAGTTGCGCCAATTTCGGCTGGTCTTCCACTAACAACACCTGCATGCCTACCTCTTGGTTCATTACAAACCTGTAATCGAATTGTTCGGCTTTTGAGCGAGACCGCTGGCTAAGGTAGCGGCCTGCTTTCTGGAGCCGTTCCCATGTACCGCAATGCCTTGTTCTTGAGCTTCGCCATCAGCGCCAGCGTCCTGGCAGCACCACCGCTGCCGCGCCACGCCGACCTGGATTTGCACACCGCACGCCAACTGGCAGACGCCAGCCTGGCGCAGTGCACGGCGGCACTTACCGTACTCGACCGGGGCGGTAATCCATTGCTGAGCCTGCGAGCCGATGGCGTTGGCCCGCACAACAGTCTCGCCAGCCAACGCAAGGCATACACCGCGCTATCGACAAAAACCCCGACTCGCTTGTTTGCCGAGCGCGCCCGCAACAACCCCGAAGCGGCCAACCTTAACAGCTTGCCCGAATTGCTGTTGCTCGGTGGCGGCGTGCCGTTGTTCGCCGACGCTGAACTGGTCGGTGCACTCGGCATCGCCGGTGCCGGCGGCGCTGCGCAGGACGAAGCCTGTGCCATCAAGGCTGCCGAGCAACTGGGCTTGCGCATCACCCCCTGACTCCACCTCGAAAGGACCTCTCGATGAAAACCCTAAGCATGACCCTCGCCGCCCTCAGCCTGAGCAGCCTGTGCAATCTGGCATTCGCGGACGGCAACCCCCTGAGCGTGCACGTGCTCAACCTGGAAAACGGCCTGCCGTCTGCCGGTGTCAGCGTCACCCTGGAGCAACACGTAGGCGATCACTGGCAGTCGCTGTCCGAAGGTGTCACCAACCAGCAGGGGCGCATCGCCGAACTGTTCCCGGCCAACCAAGCCATGAAGCCCGGCGAGTACCGCGTGGTGTTCAAGACCGGCGATTACTACAAAAAAGCCGGTCGCGAGACATTTTTCCCCGAAGTGCCGGTCATTTTCCAGGTCAAGCAGGCCGACCAGCACTACCACATTCCACTGCTACTCAGCCCTTACGGGTTCTCCACGTATCGCGGCTCCTAGTTCAACCGTCGACGCCTGCGGCTTGCCGCAGGCGTTGCAGGTCGAGCACCTCAATCGCACCGTAACTCAAGCCGAGGATGCCCTGCTGCTCCAGCGCCTTGAGCAGACTGTTGATGGTCTGGCGCGACAGGCCCAACATCGCCGCCAAATCTTCCTGCGGCAACTGCAGGACGCGGCGCGTCTGGGCTATTTCACCGTAGCCTTCGGCGATCATCAGCAATCGATGGGCCAGGCGCACCGACGTGGGCATCAGGCTTATCTGTTCGATATTGATCAACGACAGGCGCAATTTGTGGCTCATCAGCAGCGCCACATCCCGCCAGTACACAGGGTGTTTGTCGAGGATTTCGAGCATCAGCGCCTGCGGTATCTGCAACAGTGTGCACGGACCCATTGCCAGCGCATCGTGCGTGCGCGGCAAGCTGTCAAACAGGCATATCTCACCGAACCAGTAAGGTGATTCAACCAGGCTCAGTACCGCTTCCTTGCCTTGGGCATTGACCGCGCTGATCCGCACGGCACCTTCCAGCACCGCATACAAGCCGCAGGGCGGATCGCCGCGCTTGAACAGATACTCTCCCGCCGCGAGCTGTCTCACGCGGGAATTAGCCAGCAAGCTATGCTGAAAAGGCGCGGGCAGGTGGCTGAACCAATGACCGGTGGCCAACCGCGAGCGCCATTGTTCCGCGTCCATGTGAACTCCTAAGATTGTCGCCCAACTGACAGTTCGCCACCGGCTGACAAGGCATGATCAAGCATCCTACAGGAGGAACAACAATGAAAAGCCTCGTCGACCACCTCAGTCAATACGCTGCCTACCATCGCGACCCGCGCAACATCGCCAGCCACTTTGTCGGCATCCCGCTGATTGTCGTCGCGGTAGCCGTGCTTCTGTCCCGCCCTGAATGGGCTGTCGGTGGGCTGTGGATCTCACCGGCCGTTCTTCTAGCGCTGTTTTCGGCGTGGTTTTACCTGCGCCTGGAGTTGGCACTGGGCGTGCTGATGACGGTATTGATGGGCCTGTCGGTATGGGCCGGGCATGTGCTGGCGGCGCAGAGCACGTTGGTATGGCTCAGCAGCGGCATTGGGATGTTTGTGGTGGGTTGGGTGATTCAGTTCGTCGGGCATTACTACGAAGGCAAGAAGCCAGCGTTTGTGGATGACGTGTCGGGGCTGATCGTGGGGCCGTTGTTTGTGGTGGCGGAGTTGGCGTTTCTGCTGGGGCTGCGGCATGCGCTCAAGCAGCAGATTGAAGACCGGTCAGGGCCCATGGCACGCCGCGATCTAAAGCCTAGTAAGGTCTGAATGTGGGAGCGGGCTTGCTCGCTCCCACAGTTTGATCCCATTCCACATTTAGCGTGGTGGCGGGTTCTTAGGCTTTTTGCCAGACCTTTGGCTTGAAGAACAGCGTCTCGCCGCGTGCCAAGTTGGTCAGGCTGTCGTGGTCTTTCACCACTTCGGCTTCGATCAATTCGCTCTGGCCTTCGACCTTCAAGGTCACACGCGTGGTCGCGCCCAGCGGGCGAATATCACGTACTTCCGCCGCGTGATGGTCTTCCAGCTCATGCCGCGACAGCGACACTTCGTGCGGGCGGAACAGCACGTGTTTGTCTTCACCCAGGTGCAGCCGGTTCGAATCACCGAGGAAGTGATAAACGAAGTCGCTCGCCGGGTTTTCGTAGACGTCACCCGGTGAACCGATCTGCTCGATCACGCCCTTGTTCATCACCACGATGCGGTCGGCGACTTCCATGGCCTCTTCCTGGTCGTGGGTCACGAACACCGACGTCAGGTTGATGTCTTCGTGCAGGCGCGCCAGCCAGCGACGCAGTTCTTTACGCACCTTGGCGTCGAGGGCGCCGAACGGTTCGTCCAGCAGCAGCACTTTGGGTTCGACCGCCAGGGCGCGGGCCAGGGCGATACGTTGGCGCTGACCACCGGACAACTGCTCCGGGTAGCGATCCGACAGCCAATCCAGCTGCACCATGTTCAACAGCTCATGCACCTTGACCGCGATCTGGCTTTCGTTCGGGCGCTGGTTCTTCGGTTTCATGCGCAGGCCGAACGCCACGTTGTCGAACACGGTCATGTGGCGGAACAGCGCGTAGTGCTGGAACACAAAGCCGACGTTGCGATCACGCACGTCGTGGCCGGAGACGTCTTCACCGTGAAACACGATGCTGCCGTCATCCGGGGTTTCCAGGCCGGCGATGATGCGCAGCAAGGTGGTCTTGCCGCAGCCGGACGGGCCAAGCAACGCCACCAGCTCGCCACTCTGGATGTCCAGGTTGATGCTGTTCAGGGCCTTGAAGGCATTGAAGTTCTTGCTGACATTACGGACTTCGATCGACATGACTTATTCCTCAGCCGCACCGGCGCGCAGGCGATTTATACGGTTCTCGCTCCACTGCTTGAGCAGCAGGATGAAGAGCGCCAGGATCAGCAACAGACTCGCCACCGCAAACGCGGCAACGTGGTTGTATTCGTTGTAGAGAATCTCGACGTGCAGCGGCAAGGTGTTGGTCACGCCGCGAATGTGGCCGGACACCACCGACACCGCGCCGAACTCACCCATGGCCCGCGCGGTACACAGCACCACGCCGTAGATCAAACCCCATTTGATGTTCGGCACAGTCACATGCCAGAACATCTGCCAGCCATTGGCACCGAGCAGGCGCGCAGCCTCTTCTTCCTGGGTGCCCTGCTCCTGCATCAGCGGGATCAGCTCACGGGCCACAAAGGGCACGGTGACAAAGATGGTCGCCAGCACGATGCCGGGCAAGGCGAACACGATCTGGATGTCATGGTCCTGCAGCCACGGGCCAAAGAAGCCCTGCGCGCCAAACATCAGCACATAGACCAGGCCGGCGATCACCGGCGACACCGAGAACGGCAAATCGATGAGCGTGACCAGGATGCTTTTGCCACGGAACGAGTACTTGCTCACGCACCACGCGGCGCTGACGCCGAACACCAGGTTGAGCGGCACCGAAATCACCACGGCGATCACCGTGAGTTTCAACGCCGATAACGCATCGGGTTCGAGGATCGCGGTGAAGAACGCGCCGAGGCCGTTCTTCAAGCCCTGGGTCACCACGATAAACAGCGGCAACAGCAGGAACAGCGCAAACACCAGCCAGCCAAGGCCGATCAGGATACGTCGCGATGCCGCGCTGCCACGACGGGCAGCGTTGGCCGAGGACGCGGCGGAAATAGACGATTGGGACATGTTCCGCGCCTCCTTATGGACGTTCGATGCGCCGCTGCAACAAGTTGATCAGCAGCAGCAGGACAAAGGAAACCACCAGCATCAGCACGCCGATGGACGTGGCGCCGCGGTAGTCGTATTGATCGAGCTTGACCATGATCAGCAGCGGCAGGATCTCGGTTTTCATCGGCATGTTGCCGGCGATGAAGATCACCGAGCCGTACTCACCGACGCCACGCGCGAACGCCAGGGCGAAACCGGTCAACCAGGCGGGCAGCAATGCGGGCACCAGGATGTGACGGAACACCTGCAACGGCTTGGCGCCCAGGCAAGCGGCAGCTTCTTCGACTTCCCGGGGGATATCGGCCAGTACCGGCTGCACCGTACGCACCACGAACGGCAGCGTGACGAAGGTCAGCGCCAGGGTGATACCCAACGGGGTGTAGGCGATCTTGAAGCCCAGGTCGGCGGCGAACTGGCCAACCAGGCCGTTAGGCGTGTACAGCGCGGTCAGCGCGATACCGGCGACGGCGGTGGGCAGGGCGAACGGCAGGTCGATCATCGCATCGATGACCTTGCGGCCGGGGAAGGTGTAGCGCACCAGCACCCAGGCCAGCAGCGTACCGATTACGCCGTTGATCAAAGCGGCGTACAGCGCGGTGCTGAAGCTCAGTTGCAACGCCGCCAGCACGCGTGGTGCGGAGATGATGTTCCAGAACTGATCCCAGGTGAGTTGAGCGGCGTGCACAAACATCGCCGCGAGGGGGATGAGTACGATCAGGCTGAGGTACACCACGGTGTAGCCCAGCGTCAGCCCGAAGCCGGGTATGACGGGGGAGATACGACGCGACATAAGAGTCCTTGGTTAGCGGAACAGACATGCAAAACCCGCAAACGAATGCGGGCTTTCCTGACCCTCTGTAGGAGCGGGCTTGCCCGCGAAGATCGTCAACGAGAACGCGAGCTGTCTGGATGCACGCGGTGTCTTGAAGTTTTTCGCGAGCAAGCTCGCTCCTACAGTGGGGTTGGCGTTACTGCGCGGTGTAAATCTGGTCGAACACGCCACCGTCGTTAAAGAATTTCGGTTGGGCAGTTTTCCAGCCGCCGAAGTCTTTGTCGATAGTCACCAGGTCCAGTTTCGGGAACTGCTGGGCGTATTTGGCGGCGACTTTTGCATCGCGTGGGCGGTAGAAGTTCTTCGCCGCAATCTCCTGGCCAGCCGGGCTGTACAGGTGTTTCAGGTATTCGGTGGCGATTTCGGTGTTGCCCTTTTTCTCGGCGTTCTTGTCGACCACGGCCACTGGCGGCTCCGCGAGGATCGACAGGGAAGGCACGACGATATCGAACTTGTCAGCACCGCCGTCTTCTTTCAGGGCCAGGAAAGCTTCGTTTTCCCAGGCCAGCAATACGTCACCCTGACCGTTGTTGACGAAGGTAATGGTCGAACCGCGAGCGCCGGTGTCCAGCACAGGCACGTGCTTGAACAGTTCTTTCACGTATTCCTGGGCCTTGGCTTCGCTGCCACCGGTTTTCAGGCCGTAGGCCCAGGCGGCGAGGAAGTTCCAGCGGGCGCCGCCGGAGGTTTTCGGGTTCGGGGTGATCACGGACACGTCTTTCTTGATCAGGTCGCCCCAATCCTTGATGCCTTTAGGGTTGCCCTTGCGCACCAGGAACACGATGGTCGAAGTGTACGGGGTGCTGGCGTCCGGCAGGCGAGTCTGCCAGTTTTCCGGCAGGGTCTTGCCCAGTTTGGCGATTTCGTCGATGTCACCGGCCAGGGCCAGGGTGACCACGTCGGCGCGCAGGCCGTCGATCACCGCACGGCCTTGTTTACCCGAACCACCGTGGGATTGCTGGATCTTGACGGTGTCGCCGGGGTGGGACTGTTTCCAGAAGTTGGTGAACTCAGCGTTGTAGTCCTGGTACAGCTCACGGGTCGGATCGTACGAGACGTTGAGCAACTCGTAGTCCTTGGCAACGGCGGAACCTGCAAACACGGCGCTGGCCAGGGCGGCCAGGGCATAACGGCGAATCGACGACATAGAAGCTCCTGAAAATTCTGGGGTGTTGGCTTTTTCTTATTAAGTGCGGGTCTATCGCCGTCAGTGCTTAGCTGGGTTTGTTACCCGGGTTCTGCAAACGGAATTTTTCTTTGCGTTCGATCTGTACCACTTGCGCGTTGTGCACAGTGATTTCCACCGCGCCAAACCGCAGATCGCGCAAGGCGCTCTGGATCTCACGCAAAATGGCTGCTTCGTCCTGGCCGTCGACGCTACGTAGAGATGCGCTCATGGTCTCGCTCCTGAAATGAATAGTGCCTCGCAGTGGCGGCACTGCTTGCGGCGTGAGAGCGATAGTAGATAAGCGCGGATATTCTTAAAAATACTATTTAAGAATGTTTATATAACCAGAAAGAATTTTCTGGTGGGGCGTGGGGTTGCAACAGCTTTCAGCTCGAAAATACTTCTTTATGGGTGCCACTGAACCCTGTGGGAGCCTGGCTTGCCCGGCTCCCACATTGATCGCGTCATGCCTGTCCGATAACGGGGGCCCGCGACCAATCAATTTCCTGCGCCGGCATCGGCCGGCCAAACCAATACCCCTGCCCCATATCGCAGTCCTGATCCAACAAAAACCGCGCCTGTTCGACCTGCTCGATCCCCTCGGCATGCACCTGCATGCCCATGCTTTTAGCCAGGGCGATCACCACGCGCACGATGGCCGCGTCATCTTCATCCCAGGGCAGCCCGGCAACAAAGCCCTGGTCGATCTTGAGCTTCTGCACCGGCAGGCGCTTAAGGCGCAGGAGCGACGAATAACCCGTACCAAAATCATCGATCGCCAGGCGCAAACCCAGCTCCCGCAGACGATGCATCTGCTCCAACGCGACCTCCGGGTCTTCCATCACCGCGCTCTCGGTGACCTCCAACTCCAGGAAGGCCGGATCCAGGCCCGTGTCATGCAGCACCTGGGCGACCTGTTCATACAGCTCACGCCTGGCAAACAGACGGCTGGACACATTGATGGCGATAAAACTCAGCGGGGCGCCATCAGCCAGCCATTGGCACATCTGCCGACACGCCTGGTCCATCACCCACGCATCGATCTCGGCAATCAACCCGGTGCGCTCAGCGATCGGGATAAATTCCCCTGGCGGCACCAGGCCGCGTTCCGGGTGCTGCCAGCGCACCAGCGCTTCGACGCCGATCAGACGGCTGCTGTGCAGGTCGTGCACGGGTTGGTAATAGACGCAGAGCTCCTGCTGTTCGAGGGCGCGGCGCAGCTCGCTGGCGACTTCCACGCGATTCTGCGCGTGGGCGGTCAGCTCCTCCGTGTACAAGGCGTAGCCTTCACGCCCGGCGCTCTTGGCCTTGAACAACGCGGAGTCGGCGTTACGCAGCAACTGCTCGGCGCTCAGCGCGTCGTTGGGGAAGAGGCTGATGCCAATGCTCGCGCTGATAAATAGCTGGTGGCCGTCAAAGATGAAAGGCTGCTTCATCGCGTCCAGCATGCGCTGCGCCAGGCCTGCAGCCTGGGCGACCTGTGGACAACTTTCCGCCAGCACCGCGAACTCATCTCCCCCCAGTCGCGCCAGGGTCACGCCAGGGCCAAACAGCGCCTTGAGCCGTTCGCCCACCAACTTGAGCAACTGGTCACCAACGTTATGGCCCAGGCTGTCGTTGATGATCTTGAAGTGGTCCAGGTCCAGCAGCAGCAAGGCACAACCACGCTTGTGGATCTGTGCCGAGGCCAGCGCCTGCTCGGCGCGGTCGGTGAACAGGAGGCGGTTGGGCAGGTCGGTCAACGGGTCGTGGTGCGCGAGGTGGGCCAGTTCGTGCTCGGAGTCCTTGATGGCGCTGATGTCGGAAAACACCGCGACGTAATGGCTGACCTGGCCCTGGTCATCGTGAATCACGCGAATGGTTTGCCACTGTGGATAAATTTCACCGCTTTTGCGGCGGTTCCAGATTTCACCACTCCATTCGCCGGTGCGCTCCAGGCTCTGGAACATCTGTTGATAGAAATTCGACGAATGGCGCCCGGACTTGAACAGGCTGGGCGGGCGGCCCATGACGTCTTCGCGGCTGTAGCCGGTGATCTCCATGAAAGCCCGGTTGACGTGCACGATCAACCCCTGTGCGTCAGTCACCAACACTCCTTCGCGGGTGCAATCGAACACGGCAGCGGCTTGGCGCAGGCGTTCGCGGTTTTCTTTCAGCGGCTGTTGCCGTTGATGGGTACGGGCAAATCGGGCGCAGATCAGATAAATCAACAGGGCGCTAAGCGCCACCCACACATAGCCGCACACCTGCAGCCAGTGGTTCAGCTCACTCTGGTTATCGAGAAACTCGATCAATACGCGCTGAGTGACGCCGATCCACAGAACGGAAACCAGCAGGTATACCAGCCCCGCACGCAGGGCACCTCGGTATGAAAACAGCATATGGTCAGTAATCCTTACCAAAAAAACAGAATCGCCCTACAAAGGCTGCGGATTATAGAATAAGAAACATCCAGTCACTCCTATCTGAAAGGGCGGCTGGTTTTCTCTGTAGGCTTAGTGATAATGCGTGAGCTGTTCTTTTCTTTATCTGAGGGCCATACAGCCTATGTGGTACAACGGTTTTCTTGACCTGTCAGCCTGGCAACTGGTGGCGGTCACTCTGTTGATGACCCACGTGACCATCGTTGCGGTCACAGTCTATCTGCATCGCTATTCAGCCCATCGCTCCCTGGAGCTCAATGCCGGTCTGAAACACTTTTTCCGCTTCTGGCTGTGGTTGACCACGGCGCAGAACACCCGCGAGTGGACCGCCATCCACCGCAAGCACCACGCCAAGTGCGAAACCGTCGACGACCCGCACAGCCCGGTCATCAAGGGCCTGTCCACCGTGATGCGCAAAGGTGCCGAGTTGTACCGCGCCGAGGCCGAAAACCCCGAGACCCTGCGCATCTACGGCAAGAACTGCCCGGAAGACTGGATCGAACGCAAAATCTACACGCCCTACCCGCTGCTGGGCGTGGCGATCATGGGCGTGATCGACCTGCTGCTGTTCGGCACCATCGGCATCACCATCTGGGCGATCCAGATGATGTGGATTCCGTTCTGGGCCGCGGGCGTGATCAACGGCCTCGGCCATGCAGTGGGTTATCGCAATTTCGAATGCCGTGACGCGGCGACCAACCTGGTGCCGTGGGGCATCATCGTCGGTGGCGAAGAGCTGCATAACAACCACCACACCTACCCCAACTCCGCCAAGCTGTCGGTGAAGAAGTGGGAATTCGACATGGGCTGGGCATGGATCAAAGTCTTCAGCTTCCTGCGCCTGGCCAAGGTGCAACGCGTCGCGCCCATCGCCCACCGTGTGGAAGGCAAGGGCCATCTGGACATGGACACCGCCATGGCGATCCTCAATAACCGTTTCCAGATCATGGCCCAGTACCGCAAGTTGGTCATCGGCCCGCTGGTCAAGCAGGAGCTGGAAAAGGTCGATCACTCCGTTCGCCACCAATTCCACCGTGCCAAGCGCCTGCTGTCGCGGGAAACCAGTTTGCTGGATGACCGCCACCATGTGCGTATCCAGAGCATGCTGGAACACAGCCAGGCGCTGAAAGTGATCTACGAGAAGCGTCTGGCGTTGCAGCAGATCTGGCTCAAGACCAGCTCCAATGGCCACGATATGCTGGCGGCCATCAAGGAATGGGTGCATGAAGCCGAGGCCAGCGGTATCCAGTCCCTGCGGGATTTCGCTCACCAATTGAAGACTTATTCACTGCGTCCTGCGGCAGCCTGATGGTGCGGTGGGAGGGCTTGCTCTCCCACCTATCAGCTTTTTGGCGTCATTTACCGGGCACCGGCAATCGGTCCTGTTGACGGAACTTCACCGTAATTACCCTCTCTCAATGAACACTTCGCCATCATGGTGGCCCCTTGTAGCGACCGCTGCTCCAACCTGCGGCGCGCCCAGAGAGAGTTGTGCCGATGGTTCACGAAAATCCTTACTTGCCCGATCCTCCCACCGCTGAACATCCGCGTCCGGCTGCCGCTGCGACCCTGTTGGCGCTGGTGCATGCCCAGGGTGAAGTCGAGCGGTTGAGCGAGCGCGAGCAACTGCTGAGTTCGATGCTGGTGAGCGTGAACGCCGTGCTGTGGGCCATCGATTGGGAAACCCGCCGTGTGCTGTACGTGAGCCCGGCCTATGAACGCGTTTTCGGACGTTCCGCAGGACTGCTGCTGGCCGACCATCGGGAATGGCGCAACAGTATTCACCCCGAAGACCTCGACTACGCCGAACACAGCCTGGCCCGCGTGCTGGAACAAGGCGCCGTGGAAGACCGCGAATACCGCATCATCACCGCCGACGGGCAGATCCGCTGGCTGAGTGACAAGTGCTACATCAACCAGCAGGTCGAGCCCGGCGAACCGCTGATCGTGGTGGGGATGGCCGAAGACATCACGGAAAAGAAACAGCTGGAGTTGGAGCTGCACCGCCTGGCGACCACCGACGTGTTGACCCAGAGCAGCAACCGCCGGCACTTCTTCGAATGTGCCAACCAGGCCTTCCATACGGCCTGTGCCCAAGGTGCGCCGCTGGCCTTCCTGCTACTGGACATCGACGACTTCAAGGACGTCAACGACAGCTATGGCCACCTGGAAGGTGATCAGGTGTTGCGACGTATCGCCGAGAGCGGCCGCGGGGTATTACGCCGTGGCGATCTGTTCGGACGCATTGGCGGCGAAGAGTTCGCCGCCGTCCTGCCCGGCTGCGCGCCGGAGATGGCCTTGCAAGTGGCGGAGCGGCTGGGCAGGGAAATTCAGGAACTGAGTTTCAGCTATGAAGGCCAGGTTTTCAGCGTGACTATCAGTCAGGGACTGGCCAGCCTCACCGAACAAGACTCGACACTGGACAGCCTGTTCGCCCGCGCCGATGCGGCGATGTACGAGGCCAAGCGCCAGGGGAAAAACCGCGTCATCGCGGGTTAACACCGAACCCTTGTAGGAGCTGGCTTGCCAGCGATAGCGGTGGAGGCTGATACACCGCCATCGCTGGCAAGCCAGCTCCTACAGGGTGATCGGTGTGGACTTCAGGCCTTGCGTACCCGCATCAGTTCCGACAAGCCAACCTTAAGCAATCGCGCAGTCTTGCCCCGGGCCAGCTCTTCCAAACCTTCATGCTCAGTCAAGCGCGCCATCTGCGCCGCCAAGTTCACCACCAATGCATCCCTGGCATACACACCGCCCTCCAACGAGTAAATCGCCGCGATCAACTGGCGCAGTTCCAGCGGCAAACGCCAACGCGCGCGCAGTGCCGAACCATAGGCGGCGCCGAAGGTGTAGAGAGACTCGCCAATCGCTTCGTCATCCAGCGCACCGCCGCCCTGGCGCCAGTCTTCCAGGCAGCGCAACAGCGCCAGGTCACCAAGCCGGTGGAGGATACCGGCGCTGTAACAGCGTTCGTGGTCCAGCTCCAACATGCGTGCCAACCGCCGAGCGTAGTCGGCGGTGTCCTGGGACAACTGCCAGTGGCGCTCGGCATAAGCCACCAGGGCCGGGTCACCCAGCACCACGTTGTGCTTGAGCGCCAGGCCGAGAATCAGGTTCATGCTTTGCCCCGGCACCAGCTTTTGCAACGCCGCTGGCAAGGATTGAACGGGAGTGCCGTGATGGCCGGCGCTGTTCGCGGCCGCAATAAGCACAGCGGTGATTTGCGGGTCCGTGCGTACCTGGTCTTCCAGGCGCTTGAGGTCCAAGCCATCGGGGCCGAGACTGTGTTGCACGGCGGCTTTCACATCGACTCGCAACGGCGCGCCATCGGACGCTTCGCGGCGGCGCTCAAGGAACACCGGCAAGGTCATGCCCGGCGCCAGCGGCGGAATCTCGCAGTACACCGTTTCACCTTCGTTGAGCAGCAGGTCTTGCAGGCGCTGGGTCAGGCCTTCCATATTCAAGGGTTTGGTCAGGTACGCCGTGGGCGCCAGGGGCAAGGCTTCACGCACGCTGGCGCTGTCGTTGCGACTGCTCAGCAGAATGAACGGCAACGCGGGCGAGCGGCGCTTCTGGCGCACGCTGCGCAGCAGGCTCAGACCATCGACGCCCGGAAGCTCCCAATCGGCCAGGATCAGGTCGTAGGCTTTTTCTCGCAGCAACGTCGCTGCTTGCTGCCCGTCCGCACACACATCCAGCCGTGCGTCGCAGCGCACATTCAACAACACTTGCTTGAGCAGGTCCCGCGACCAAGGATCCGCCTCGGCAATCAGCACACGGGGTACAGCGGGTAAATCAACAGCAGTCATCCAGCACGCTCCATCGGCAATGCTTGCACCTTAGACAATGCAGACGCCTACGTACAATGAACACGGCCTGAATGTGCGGCAATGGGCATAAAAAAACCCGCCGAAGCGGGTTTTTTCTGTCGATCAGGTCAGCATCCGCTTACAGCTCGGAGAAGCACTCTTCGATGATCGCCAGGCCTTTGTCCAACTGCTCGTCCGGCGAAGTCAGCGGGACCAGTACGCGCAACACGTTGCCGTAGGTGCCGCAGCTCAGCAGGATCAGGCCCTTGTCACGCGCCTTGGCCACCACGGCGGCAACCGCTGCAGCGTTTGGTTTGTGGCTGTCGCCACCTTCGAACAGCTCGACCGCAATCATTGCGCCCAGAGCACGTACTTCGCCGATCACCGGGTACTTGGCCTGAATGGCTTTCAGACCGGTCACCAGACGCTCGCCGACAGCCTTGCAGCGGTCCAGCAGGTGCTCTTCTTCGAACACTTCCATCACGGCCAGGGCCGCGGCGCAAGCGATCGGGCTACCGGCATAGGTGCCGCCCAGGCCGCCGGGCGCGATGGCGTCCATGTACTCGGCCTTGCCGCACACACCGGCCAGCGGGAAGCCGCCAGCGATGGACTTGGCGAAGGTGGTCAGGTCGGCGGCAACGCCCATCTGCTCCATGGCGAAGAAGGTGCCCGTACGACCGGCACCGGTTTGCACTTCGTCAGCGATCAGCAGGATGCCGTGCTTGTCGCACAGTTCACGCAGGCGCTTCATGAAGGATTTAGGCGCGACGTAGAAACCGCCTTCGCCCTGCACCGGCTCGATGATGATGGCAGCGATATCACGCGGCTCGGCATCGTTCTTGAAGATGCGTTCGATGCTGGCGATGGAGTCGTCGTCGCTCACACCGTGCAGTTCGTTCGGGAACAGCGCGCGGAACACGCCGCCTGGCATCAGGCCCATGCCGGCCGAGTAAGGCACGACTTTACCGGTCAGGCCCAGGGTCATCATGGTGCGACCGTGGTAGGCGCCAGTGAAGGCGATCACGCCAGCACGGCCAGTGGCGGCACGGGCGATTTTCACGGCGTTTTCGACGGCTTCGGAACCGGTAGTGACCAGCAGGGTTTTCTTGGCGAAATCACCTGGGACCTTGGCGTTGATTTTTTCGCACAGTTCCACGTAAGGCTCGTAGGCCAGTACCTGGAAGCAGGTGTGCGTCAGCTTGTTCAGTTGCTCGGTCACGGCCGCGATGATTTTCGGGTGCACGTGGCCGGTGTTCAGCACGGCGATACCGCCGGCGAAGTCGATGAACTCGCGACCTTCAACGTCGGTCACGGTGGCGTTCTTCGCGGATTCGGCGAAGATCGGGTGAATCTGGCCAACACCGCGGGGTACAGCGGCTTCGCGGCGTTTCATCAGGGATGCGTTGGTCTTGCTCATAAAGTCCTCATTCGCCACTCATCGGGTGGCGTGGTCCAAGGAATACGTGGCGGGGAGGCAACTGCGGCAGCATGCGATGATCGACTGCCACAGCTTTCCCGGCCACTACGAATTACGGGGTGAAACACGCAAAGGGTCAGCGCTCTCGTGCCCTCTGCGTTACTGCGATCCCTTCGCGGCTTAGATGCCCAGGCAGAGGTATTTGATTTCCAGGTAATCCTCGATCCCATACTTGGAGCCTTCACGGCCCAGGCCCGAGGCCTTGATGCCGCCAAACGGCGCCACTTCGTTGGAGATCAACCCGGTGTTGACGCCGACCATGCCGTATTCCAGGGCTTCGGCCACACGGAACACACGGCCCAGGTCGCGGGCATAGAAGTAGGAGGCCAGGCCGAACTCGGTGTCGTTGGACATCGCGATCACTTCGGCTTCGTCCTTGAATCGGAACAGCGGCGCCAGTGGGCCGAAGGTTTCTTCCTTCGCCACGGCAGCGTCCTTCGGCACATCGACCAGGATAGTCGGCTCGAAGAAGTTGCCTTCCATCACCTTGCCACCGGCCAACAACTTGGCGCCTTTGCTCAGGGCATCAGCAATGTGTTCCTGGACCTTGGCCACGGCTTTTTCGTCGATCAGCGGACCAGTGGTAGTGCCGTCTTCCAGACCGTTGCCGATCTTCAACTTGGCGACTGCCACTTTGAGTTTTTCGGCGAACGCGTCGTAGACCGAATCCTGGATGTACAGACGGTTGGCGCAGACGCAGGTCTGGCCGTTGTTGCGGTACTTGGAGATGATCGCGCCTTCGACGGCCTTATCCAGGTCCGCGTCGTCGAACACGATGAACGGTGCGTTGCCGCCCAGCTCCAGGGAAACCTTCTTGATGTCCTTGGCGCACTCGGCCATCAGTTGGCGACCGATTTCTGTCGAGCCGGTGAAGGACAATTTACGCACGATCGGGTTGCTGGTCAGCTCGCCACCGATGTCGCCGGCGCTGCCGGTGACCACACTCAGCACGCCTTTTGGAATACCGGCGCGGTGCGCCAGCTCAACCAGGGCCAGGGCCGAAAACGGGGTTTGCGAAGCCGGCTTGATCACCATGGTGCAACCAGCGGCCAGGGCCGGGCCGGCTTTACGGGTGATCATCGCGGCCGGGAAGTTCCACGGGGTGATCGCGGCGGTCACGCCGATCGGCTGCTTGATCACGATCAGGCGCTTGTCAGGCTGGTGCCCAGGGATTACGTCGCCGTAGATACGCTTGGCTTCTTCGGCAAACCACTCAATAAAGGACGCGGCATAGACAATTTCGCCCTTGGCTTCGGCCAGCGGCTTGCCTTGTTCGAGGGTCATCAGGCGACCGAGGTCGTCCTGGTTTTCGATCAACAGTTCGAACCAGCGGCGCAGCTTGTTGGCGCGCTCTTTGGCGGTCAGTGCACGCCAGGCTGGCAGCGCCTTGTCGGCGGCTTCGATGGCGCGGCGGGTTTCGGCGGCGCCCATCTTTGGCACGGTGCCGAGAATCTCGCCCGTGGCAGGGTTATTGACCTTGATGGTCTGACCGTTGTCCGCATCGACCCAAGCGCCATCGATAAAGGCTTGCTGGCGGAACAACTGGGCATCTTTAAGCTGCATGTCGGCTTTCCTTAACAGCACCGCGCGCACGCGGAGCGAATTAGAGTTGTTGAAAGGCGCCTTGTGGGCTGCCGTCAGGGAAATCAGCCCCAGCACGCAGAGAAGTGGAAGCGCGCGCGGGAGACAGAGCGTTTGAAATCTCAAACGAATCCTAGGATCAATGGGGGTGCAGGGCAATAGTCTGTTCGAAAAAAAGAACGAAAACGGCGCATTTACCGAATCTTTCTGATCAGCGTTAAGAGGCCGGGTTCCGACCTTCTGATCGGCGGCGCCCGACGTAGGGCCTCTGTGCAGCAGATTCCTACACTTGAACGGCCAAAGAGCGGCATGGACGCCCAAGGTCGACATGGGTATGATGTCGCCCGCACAAGCATCCGTAGCTCAGCTGGATAGAGTACTGCCCTCCGAAGGCAGGGGTCGTGGGTTCGAATCCCGCCGGGTGCACCATCTTCTTTCCCTTGTATTACAAGGGGATAGCGCTCCTGACAGAAACCTGTCCTAGTCCTGAAAGTCGTTTTTGCCACAAATTTGCCACACTCAAAAGTGGCGGGAATGGTCGAAATGGCAACAATCAGGAATCGCGGCGAGTATCAGTGGGAAGCGCAAATCCGCCGTAAGGGCTACCCAGCCCAGCGCAAAACCTTCGAAACCAAATCCGATGCCCAGGCCTGGGCACGCATGATCGAAAGCGAAATCGACCGGGGGATTTTTGTCTCTCGCGTCGAGGCTGAACGCACCGCCTTTCATCAACTTATTGATCGCTACATCTCCGAGATCGCTCCAAAGCACAAAGGCGCCTATTCGGAAATTAAACGCCTGGAAGCGCTAAAGCGGCACCCGTTGGCGACACGCATCGTCGCCACCCTCACCTCCTCCGATTTTGCCCGCTACCGTGATGAGCGCCTGAAAATCCGCAAGGGCAACACGGTTAAGCGCGAACTCGCATTGTTTCAGTGTGTGATCGAGGTTGCTCGCCGCGAGTGGGGAATTCATCTTGCCGAGAACCCAGTCAGGATGGTCAGCCGTCCCAGCTACAACGACGAACGCTCGCGGCGGCTCGACCCAGTTGAAGAGGAATACATTCTCAACGCCCTGGAGCTTCGTGAGCGCCGTGCTGACGGCACCTATGCCGACTCCTCACACAATCCATGGATACGGCCCATCGTCCAACTCGCGATTGAGACAGCCATGCGCCGTGGCGAAATTTTCGAGCTGCGCTGGAAGCATGTGAACCTAGATCGCAGGACCGCGCATCTTCCAGCGACTAAGAACGGACTGCCCAGAACCGTCCCGCTTTCACCAAAGGCTATTCAACTGTTGAAGGACTTGCCGCGCTCGCTGTGCGGTCGAGTCTTCCCCACCACCGCTGACGCTCTCAAGAAGGCCTTTGTGCGAGGCCTGGAGCGAGCAAGGCTGAAATACCTGGGGGATTGCGGGGCAGCGCAGGTAACGCCTCAGGAAGACTTCCTGATCAATCTACGCTTTCACGATCTGCGGCATGAAGCAACTTGTCGGCTTGCGACCAAGCTGCCGAATTTGATCGAGCTGGCCAGCGTGACGGGGCATCGGGAGGTGAACATGCTGAAGCGGTATTACAACATTACTGCGGAGGAGCTGGCAGCAAAGCTGGCCTGATAGGACCCGCCCGTTTGTGGGTGCTGTATAGACCGGCCTCAATTACATCAGACTTTGATTTGCATTGGGGCTCGACCAGCACAGCTTAGGATTTTGACCAGTAAAAGTTGGCCCAATGCAAACGTTCGGACCGTCTACGAGCTAGGGGCGATTCATCCGGCCGTGGGCGCTTAGACGGTCGACCTGGATGTATTCCAGGTCGCTGCGCAGCGGCAAGCGGGCGTCGATCAAATCGGCGCGCAACAATGGATATACGACGTGCCCATTTCAAGGATGTGCTCACGCGGCTACCGAAGCAGCGAGCCCGATAGATCGAGCAGCTGCCGCATCAGTGGATGCCTGCTTGATCGACGCAAAATGTGTTCGCTGGCCGCTCGCGAATCAATTCTCCTGCAATAGCCAGTTTTAACCACCTCCGATAGTCGAGTGCTGAGCCTACTGTTGACTCAGGGCCTCAGAATCAGCGAATGTTAACTGATGAAATCCATGGACGGAACCAAGATGCGCAATATCCTCAAGACAGTCCTGTTGATTTCTTCAGCGGCACCGACGTTGTTGGTCGCAGCAGCTATCGAAATTTTTAGTACACATGCAATGACCCTTTTTACGTGGCAGTTGATCATTGTAGGGACAATCGGCACCTTTCTCCCACTTTTGATCCTACGACTCATTCACTCTCAGGGCGAGATCTTCCCATTTAAGGCTAAGAAGGTAGAGTCGAATGATTATTTTATTTTAGTTTTTCTTATCAGCTACCTAATGCCTTTAGTCACAAAAATAACCGCGTTCGACGCCACGTGGACGTGTTCAATCTTTGTGGCACTTATGATCACTGGATGGTTTGTCTCCAATATCCCTGTACACCCTTTTCTATTCTTCGTGGGCTACCACTTCTATAAAGTCGAGTCCGAGGATGGCATGGTTTATACCCTCCTAACAAAGTCACGTCTGAAGTCTCCTAGGCCGGTGACTTCCGTCAAGAAAATATCCGACAGTATGCTAATAGAGTAATGAAATACTGCATCTGTTTGCCTTAACTAAAGACCCTGCCCAACGCATCGTCCGCTTTGCGCTATCTCAGCCTGTGCAAACCGAACTTACCGATCTTCTACATACACAAGAGGCAGAGTTTGACGAAGCTGACCAAGAAATTGAATTTGATCGAAGTTATAAGCCAGACGATGACGAGGTCTTATTCATTGACGATTTTGACGATATCGACGATCTAGCGGCTGCTATTGGGAACCCGCTAGCCATCGCAGAAGTTGAACCAACGGAGGAGTTTTTCACGTTAATAAAAGCTCTATTTTCAGGTTATGCAGCTGACGGAGGTGGAGTACGCATACCACTTCAAAACTTTGATAAACGAAGAATAATATCGACACGAGGCCTATCAATATTCCACGCAGCTAACGTCTATAAAAAAAATAGAAGGAATCGGGCTTACTCTCGACTATAAACTTACAGCGATTCTAGATGGAGGCAGGCTTAAATTCTTCAGCTTTCATGCTGCTCGCCAGATCTTTGACCTTAGCGAATATTACAAGACCGCTACAGATGAGGACGTAAACGGCTTCGCTCTAATTCCAACTTTGTCAGTAGCTAGCGCGCCGGAGTTGCTAATGATAGCTGACTCTTGGGTGCGCAGAAAGATTTCGCTAATCCAGCAAAGTGGCATACTGCAATCAATACCCATAGGAACGATGAAGCCAGCTGCGCAAGAATTCAATGTACCCTTCAACACCATTACTGCCGCTGGCGGGGTTGAGCAACTAATCTTACCACTTCAAAAAGCAGAGCTCAAAAAAGTTCTTCGCTTTCTTGATGAGGATTACTACAAATCTCCGCTTTCTAGTACGAATTTCGTAACCAATTCAAAGAGGCGCCTATAAACTCCGCAAGGTGAGGTACTTACAGGCCTCTGTTAAAAAGATGTCCTAGCTACAAGAAGCTCAATTGGCGAAGTCTGTGTCGACCAGATCAATCGAGCGATAACCCGATGCCAGTAGATTATGAAACTATCCAAAAAATACAGAAGCTTGGCGACGACGTCCTGATCGGCGTATCTGAGGTTGCCGCATTGACGGGATTCAGCGTGCTTACGGTCCGTCAGCGTAAGTTGCCGGGACTGGAGCCTGTACCGGGCCTGTCACGGCTACGATGGAGACTAGGCGACCTAAGAGCATGGATGCGCACCGGCAACACTGAAAGCCTTCATCGCCCATCCATGCCAAATGCCTCATCAAGTTCAAAACGTACAGGGAGGCCCACCAAGAAAACGCAGGTGGAGGCGCGACAATGATCGTCCCGTACGTCATCGCCCTAACTTTGCACCAGGAGCGGTGAGGATGGGCAGACAACGAACCATCAGGGATCAAAATTTTTGGCGCTCGCCGCGCCTGTTGAATTGCAGCACTGAGGACAAGGTCGCATTGCTGCATCTACTAACAGGTCCCGACAGCAATATCACGGGCGTGTATCCCCTCGTGCCTCGCATTGCAGGAGCTGAGATTGGCTGGACGGCAGAACAATGGTTGCAAGTCATGCATCGCCTGCAGGATGAAGGCCTCGCTAGATACGATCAGGCGAAATATATTGTTTGGGTACGTATATGGTGGGACCACCACACCGCCACGCAGGTGACAGGGCCGAAGCTAAGAGCAAGAGCAATTGAGGAAATTCGCCGTGTCCCGAGCGAATGGCTTGATGATTTCCTACGCGATTTTAACGACAGACTGGATGATGGTCAGCAACGCTTGATCAACGATGCCCTCTTCCCGCGGCCAAACTCAGCGGTAGGAGATGTATCGATACCACAAGCATGCGGTATCGATACCGTATCGGACCAGGGTCGGCATAACACCAAACCTCAACCTAAACCATCAACTGAAACCAAAACGACCACTAGCTCTTCCTATGAACTGGACATGTCCGGAATCCCCGCAGAATATCAGACGGATGTTCATAGAGCGCTTGTAAAGGCGAAGACCACGGGAAAGCTTCGAAATGGGGCTCAGCTTGTCGTCAGTGCGATGGCAGAAAGGTTTCGTTCCGCATCGGGTAAACCGCAGGACGCCATGGCGCTAACCATGTATTTGGCTGAACATCTGAATAGATCCGGTTCACCGTAAGCAGCAGGTATAGGGTCATGGCAGAAGTCAGTCCAATTCGAGAGGAAGAATGCTATGGCAGGTCGAAGCCATGCAGTCATTGATCGAATAATCGTACAAGCCCGGATTTGGCAATGGGATATGTCGTGGTCCTTTGGAATGGCCACGCATGCCGATACCAGGCTAATCGGTGACCATTATTCAGAGCATGCTTCGATAAAGCTGCACGGCTCCATCCGATATCCCGAAGTGTTCAAATACCCGATATTGGAATGCTGCCTATACGTTGACCCGCTACTCCTAGACGAGAAGGCGGCACCTCGCTGCATCGGCTCAATGCAGGCGTCAGGCAAAAGTCTGGTTGCGTATGTAGCTATTCACAACGAGCGATTCAACAGTCTAGTGGTCGCTGCAAATCGTCTCGTCGCCTTGGAGATCAATGCAGAGCCGTTGAGGTACCGTAAGGCCAGGATCATGGGCATTCACCTCAGCACAGAGCTGGAGCCTGATTGGTAATGGCATTAGCTTGATCGCGGCAGCTATCCTAAATGTAAGTCATGGCGCGATGAAGCGACTTGATGGCTTGCTACCAAGCTACCGAGTGTGACCGAGCTTGCCAGTGTCACCGGGCATTGCGAGATAAACACGTTGGAGGGCTACTACAACATTAGGACCGAAGCGCTGGTGGCCAAGCAGGCCTGAGGCTAATCAGCTATATCCAATGCTAGGGAACGTGCGAGCTCCCTCGCTTCATCGTTTCTTCGAATAGAAACGATTGCTTCTTCCTCTCGTTCCAAGTCCTTGAGTGCTAGGTTTTCATAAAAGCGCCTAACCATTTCCTCTCTGTGTATTTCAGTCGCTGATACGAGGCGCTTACGTTCGTTCAATAGCTCGCGTGCACTGATTTGAGCGACCTCGCATAGATGGGCTTTTGACATCAAATCGCGGCACATCCACGCGCTGATCCACTGCTGCCCCAGCGCCCAGAAAACCAATCGCTGAAACGTCCTCCATGACATCCGGGTATGACCGCTGATGTATCGGCGAAATGTCCTGGCCTCGACAGCAAATTCTAATTCCGCTATGGCACATTCAAGCTGAATTTTCGGCAACCGTGATTTCCGCAAAATCCCAGTGAACAAATAGCTCACTAGACTGAGTGGCACTCGAACCGCGAAATTTTTCCGCTCGCTTAAAAAATGGGTGTGGAGCTCCCGAGCCATAAGCTCGAATGCTTCATACTCCTCAACACCCAAGGTTTCAGATTCTGTTTTTTGCATGCAACCATTCTTCAGCTAACAGCAGCGCCTGTCAAAAACGTATCCTGGATCTCGGGATGCCTCCCAGCTGACAGTCGACGCAGTCCCCAACAGCCGAGCGACAGTCACGATGAGCATCGATTACGAAGCATTCAAAAATCCAGAAACTACCACGCGACGTACTGGTACTGATCAGCAGGAGGTCTCAACGATGAACCAACCATCAGATGCTCATAGACTGGAAATCGCCCAGGACGTCTTGGGTTGCTTGATAGCGTTGCGTTCCGAGTCGATTTTCTACGAGCGGAAGAAAGCCCAACCGAATTTTGAAATCATCAGCCAGTGGAAAGCAGAACGGAACACCCTCTTCGACCTGACGCGCAGTTTGAACTGTAACGACCGGGATACCATCGAGAATGTCATCGCGACCTATGGCCCCTCTGCCAGAGCTCTGTTTGATCAGGAAGGTAGTCTGAGCAGCTAGCCCTGCGCACCGGCTACACAAGGTTCGTATCAGTTAAGGCGTTCCACTTTTACTGACATGCGTTCAGCCGCCCTGAGATGCTGCACCTAATTTGAATCGGGCGGCGTGGAGCGTCTGGAAGGTTTTGACTCGGGAATGAGCTCAGGTATCAGCTTGAGCTCTCCCGCATAGACCATGAGGGTTCCGCACCTGGTAAACGGCTTACCACCGTTCATCGCGCCTACAGATTTCCGTCGCAGTGCAAGCGAGCACATTTTCTTCAGCCAGGTTTCACTCATAGTGTTTACTCCAGTTGTGGATGACGTGCCCAGATTTGCCTACCTCATGCCTCCCTCAGCATCACCAGATTGACCTTTCCCTGTGCTGCCAGATGTTTTTCTTTTCTTACCCGAGCAATCCACGCACAGTCACCAACGGCAAACGCGCGCACTTCAAAATACTGACACCATCACAGGCAACGCCCTGCTTCGTACAGCGTCGTGTTGCGGTGTTTTCTGAAAATTACCGCGCTCACTTCACAAAATATTTTGATGATCAATTTTGTTAGGCCGATGGCGTCTGATTCTTGTGTCTGTCGAGTCATTGGACGATTCCCTCTGCACCCTCCCCAACGATGCTTTTATTCATCGAGGGCTAAGAAATCCAGGACCAACGGACAGACAACTTTTAGTCACCAACATCGTGCACAAAGGCTGCAACCATTTGGAGGATAAGGACTGGGACAGGGTAGGGTTTGTACTCCCGCCATGAATGGCGTACGTACAACAGGCAACGCGGCAGTCGTTTCACTTCTTTGCTTCGCCTACCGTCCCTGCTCAGGGCAAGCCCCGAGACCCCACTGCGGCCAATGGCCGAAAGTTTTGGTAAAACGCGCTGCCGTCGATGGCTCACAACTCGGTAGAGATGCCTGACAGCGCAAGAACCTCATGCTCTGCAAGCCCTTGCCTCCGCTGCGTCAATCCGAGGGGCGAAATGAGCGCCTCATGCTCGACGATTTGCTGTTCAAGCAACCGCCCTAAAAGCAGCAGCTCTCCCTGTGCTTCAAGTGCGCGAAGCTGCTCGGGAGAATTAAACGCCCAACGGTCAAGAATCTGCCAGCCGCAGGCATGATACGAAGTCGATCGGCGGACAGAATCGATGGTCGTAGCCGCCAAGACGCCGGACGCGATTCTCAATGGCGTGTGGTTAATCAGCATGGGCAGATTCCCTTTGTTTTAGGCAATTGATCATTCGTGTATTCTGCGCAATGGAAGAGGTTCTGAAGCCGCCTTTGCTTCTTAGCTCTCGAATGTGAGCGAGCGAAAAACTGAGAGTGGATAGGACGGCAACATCGTCAGCGGCCAGCGCTTGATTGGCCAAACGCATAGTGGCGTTGGCTTGCTTCAGTTGAGCGATATCTAGCTGCCAAACACTGCCTGCGGTTACGTCGGTCATCGGGCCACTCCGAATAGCTAAGTGAAGGCTCCATCATCCAGCTAAGTGCTGAAGATTGAATGCAGCCGTGCCTCCGTATTGGTCACGTCGGTCGTTTTAAGCGCGAGGCTAAACGTCGGAATTGCCAAATCGCTGGTCAACAGCTCCAACCGATGGTTGCTCTTGCCGACTGGAAGGATGCGCCAGGAGCGAATCTCGTCCAAACGGAAGAGATGACCGTCCTGACCAACGGGGTAGGCCAGCAACATTTGTGATTGCAGGTCGACACCAACGTAGGCGTCATTGATCTTCGCGAACACTTCGACTTGAGGGCGGAACCCTTCAGCCTGATAGCCCGCGACCATTCTCCTAAGCTTTTCGGCATAGCGTTGGTTGATTCTGGAGAACATCCATCCGCCACCGACGAAGTAGAGAACCAAGACCCAGAACAGCCAACGAATCGCCGGGTCTTCGCTACTGGTTAAACCCAGAAAGAAAGGCAGGTTGAAGCCAGAAAAAACCACCACGACTAGCAAAAGCGCACCCACCGGCAGACACCCGACGGCCCATGCCACCCGAAATAACTCCCAGACCAGTCTCATACAGCCTCCTAAACCAAGCGAATGCAAACAAAATAACTGAAAGTCAGATATCCCAAAAGCAGATATAGCTTGATTAGCCATTCCTTGCCTGGAAACGGCTATGACCAAGGCTATTTACCGACGCGAACACGTGATCTTTCTGCGGGTGCTAAAGCGTATGCGCGTTGAATCAGGGATGACCCAGGCCCAGTGCTCCGCAGCGCTAGGAAGGCCGCAGTCGTTCATGAGTGATGTCGAGAGAGGGGTAAGACGGCTGGATACGGTTCAGCTTCGTGACTTGTGCCTTGTTCTGAATAGTGACCTCGTAAGCTTCGCCGCCGCGTTCGAGGCCACCCTTAGGGAGGGCTCATGAAGGGACGCGGAAAACAGGTACAAATTGACGGGCCCAGGACAACGGGCGTTCCTTCTTTGGTGGCGCTTCAGATAGTATCCGCAGCCAAAATCAAGCAGCCCACTTTCGCCCCTCGCTCGCATAGCCCACTATCAACTCGAATACATTGTCGCACTTCTCTTTAAACGTCACGCGATCATAGCTATCAGGAAGATTACTGTGTAGAACCTGTTCCACTGTAGTTCTAACCACACGCTTGCTTTGACCGTCCTTAAACCAATCCTGCACTAAAACTTTAGGTTGGCCTTCTAAAAGTCGAATCAAAAGAGACTTGGCTGCTAGTTTAACCTTTTGATTTTCCTCAATCGTCATATTTTCTTTCTTCAGAAGATCAAATAGCTCCAATTCGTCTTCGCTCAGTCCCTCTTGAGTATGACGCTCTGCCTCGGAGCTGAGTGCTTCGAGATAAAGCATCAACTCCTCGTGATAGTCTTCAGTAGCAGAACCACCGGAGTTATAACGGTCAATGATCTCCCGCAAGCGTTGGGCAAAGTCGCTACGGGTTTTATTGGCGGCTAGCATCTGCGCCACCTTTCTTTCCAGAAATCCACGCAGATCGGCGATTTCAATATTCTTATAAGTAGTTTGCTTGAACTCTTCGCGTAGTTTGTCGAAATCAATATTGTGTTGGCGCTGATTGAAAAGTGACCCACCCTGCCGATTGAAAATTGACCCAGGACGGATTGCTGATTTTTGCCCCAGCAATTGTGGATAAGCTTAGCAGCAGTAGTCCGATTGAAGACGCATCAAGCCCCACCGCATGCAGCAGGGCATTTATGGTGCGGATCAAAATGGCTCATCGTCCTCGACATCATCTCCGTCCTTGCGCTTTCGTTCCCGTGACTTGATCTTTGTCTGGGCGGCCAAGGTGCTGTGTTGTAGGCGATAGGACTCGTTGCCCTTTTCGACGATGTGGCAGTGATGTGTCAGCCGATCCAACAACGCGGTGGTCATCTTGGCGTCGCCAAACACACTCGACGATTCCGAGAAGCTGAGGTTGGTGGTGATGACCACGCTGGTGTGTTCGTACAGTTTGGACAGCAGGTGAAATAACAGGGCACCGCCGCTTTGGCTAAAGGGCAAATATCTCAGCTCATCCAGTATCACCAGGTCTGGGCGATTCGCCCTGCCTTGCCATCGTACTTCTCACGCTCCAGCAGATTCACCAGATCCACCGTGGAAAAGAAGCGCAGGCGTTTGTTGTGGGCCGTGATTCCGGATACAGCCAAGGCACTGGCCAGGTGTGTTTTCCCGGTTCCAGGGCCGCCGATGAACACGACATTCTGCGCCGTTTCAGTGAACGCCAAGCTGGATAGATCGCTGACCAGCCGGGCATCAGCGCTGGAAGCGCTGAAGTCAAAGCCAGCTAGGTCACGGTGCATGGGGAGTTTTGCCATGTTCATCTGATGATTCACCGAGCGCACCGCGCGATCCGCATGTTCCTGCTGAAGCAGATGTTCCAGCAGCCATTTCGATGAAGCCGTCGACGCTGTTCCTTGAGAGACCAGTTCTTCCCAGGCACTGGCCATGCCGTGCAGGCGAAGTTCTTTGAGTTCAGTCATTAGGTCACGCATTGCGATTCTCCTCATCGGTCGCACGGAGCCGGTCGTAGCGTGCCGTATTGGCAACAGGCGCGACCTTGAGTTGCAGGCTGGTTTCTACACAGGGAGGCGGTGCGGTGGAGGTCAGGCGGGCAACGACATTTAGGATGTGATCGGCGCTCAGACTTCCCGATTCAAGTACCAGCTCCACCGCCACCAGCACTGGTTCGAGACCCGCAATTGGCACAGCAGCCAGTACCTGCATCATGATTCGATCACCCTTGGTGTGACGCCTCAGTCCTCGTTTGAGAAGCCGTAACGGTTTTGGCAGGTCGGCAAATGGCGCGCCATTGCGCAATGCACCAGGCTTGCGTTCGATGAGTGGGATGTAGTGCTGCCAGTCAAAACTGACCTGATCTCGATCAAAGAGGCGCTCATGGCTGGCGATCACCGTTTCGTCGGTAATGACCACGATCCGCGAAGGGTACAAACGGCTGCTGACCCACTGGCCGACTCGCTCACATGGCACTGAATAGCGATTTCGCGCCACGCTGATCAGACAGGTGCTGGAGACCCGCACGGTACGCTCGACGTAGCCCTCAAATGCCGTCGGCATTGGCATCATTTCGACCTGCTCCAGCTCCAAGACCTCGGCCACCGTCAGCCCGTTGTACTGCGGATGCACCAGTTCGCTCCAGAGCGACCGGCAACGCTGGCCGAGCCAGACATTCAGTTCCTCAAAGGTATGGAACATGCAATTTTGAGCATCGAGCCAGATTGTCCTGCACGTTCTTTTCGACGATGCCTTTCTCCCAGCCAGAGGCCACGTTGCAGAAGTCCGGATCGAACAGATAGTGCGCGCACATCACGGAAAACCGGGCGTTGACCGTGCGGCCTTTGCCTTTGTTAACCTTGTCGACAGCCGTTTTCATGTTGTCGTAGATGCCGCGACGCGGCACACCACCCAACGCTCTAAACGAACGGGTGTGGGCATCAAACAGCATCTCGTGGCCTTGGCTGGGGTACGCAACCAACCAGAATGCGCGGCTTGCGCACAGCTTCATGTGGGAGACCTGGATACGTCGAAAAAGACCACCGATCAGCAGACCTTCTTCGCTCCAGTCAAATTGAAAGGCCTCACCGAGCGCAAACGTCAGCGGTACAAAAGCGCGTAAAGACTTGCCTTGCTCGCCTCGCCAAGAGCGCACAAACGCCGTGAGCTGGCTGTAACCGCCGTCATAACCCTCGGCCTTGATCTGCTCAAAAAGTGCTTTGGCGCTCCTGCGGTTGTGTTTTGGCCGGAACGAATCGGCCTTGAGCGCCTGCTCCAGGGTCTCGCGAAAAGGGCTGAGCTTATTGAAGGTTGCGCACCGTTGGTACGCTGGCTGAGTGGCTTCGGGCGCTCTGACCCATTTTCGGATGGTGTTTCTAGACAGCCCGGTACGCTTGGCTATCTGATGCAGCGAGAGCTTGTCGCGGAAGTACATCCGCCGGATTTTTCCCAACATTTCCATGCTGATCACCCTGTGATCTCCTGCTCGAAAAGTGAGCAGAAGCAGTTGAACACCTGGGTCAGTTTTCAGTCGGCAGAACAGCCTCTACTGGGTCAGTTTTCGGTCAGCGGCAACACCTTGTATTACAAGGGGATAGCGCTCCTGACAGAAACCTGTCCTAGTTCTGAAAGTCGTTTTTGCCACAAATTTGCCACACTCAAAAGTGGCGGGAATGGTCGAAATGGCAACAATCAGGAATCGCGGCGAGTATCAGTGGGAAGCGCAAATCCGCCGTAAGGGCTACCCAGCCCAGCGCAAAACCTTCGAAACCAAATCCGATGCCCAAGCCTGGGCACGTATTACATCCTCAACGCTTTAAAACTTCGTGAGCGCCGTGCTTACGGCACCGATGCCGACGCCTCACACGATAATCCATGGATACGGCCCATTGTCCAACTGGCGTTTGAGACAGCCATGCACCGTGGCGAAATTTCGAGCTGCGCTAGAAGCATGTGAACCCGGGTCGTAGGACAGCACACCTGCCTACAACGAAGAACGGGCTGCCGAAAACCATCCCGCTTTCGCCAAAAACTATCCAGTTGCTCAAGGATTTGCCGCGCTCGGCGTGTGGGCGAGTCGTCCCCACCACGACTGATGCGCTCAATAAGGCCTTTGTGTGCGGATTCGACGCTACCCGGATATTCAGGCCACCAACATCCGGACACCCGTTCAACGTTCATTCGGACACCCGAGGCGTTTGCCGCCAGTTCGTTGTGCTATGTCAACAGTTGGGAATGTTTGGAAAGAATCTGGCCGACATCGATGATAGTAAATTCCAAGCAGTCAACAACCGCGACCGCAATGCCACCCGCGCCAAATTGAAGCGGCGAATGGAAGAGATTGTATCGACCATCAACTATGAACTAGCCGCACTCGGTGCGGCCGATCAGCAAGAACCTACAGCTTTCGAGCCCAGCGCCGGGCGGCGGGAAGAGGAAATCGCCAAAGCTCAATTCAAATAAAAAAGCTTCAAGCCATCGAAATCCAGCTCAATGACTCGCCGGGATAAAAAGGTCTCATTAAGCTATTCAGATAGCCGTTCCGTGATGATCCGCAGTACGGGAATCCTCGGCTACCGTGCAGACAGCCGCCGATATTCAACACTATTTGATCGCTGCACATGAGAGGACCAACGCCGGTTTCGCGCGATCAACTCAGTTCGATGGCCAAGCAGGCTCGCGACGCTATAGCTTCAGGCAGTGTCGTTCGTGGCTGACCGAGTTTACTCCAGTAGTGAGCAAATCCTGGCTTGTCACGATGCGGGAATCACCGCCGATGTGCCCAAGCCGATGATCGCTGGAGCCAAAGCAGACGGGCATTTCAATTGCATGCCTTCATCTAAGATGCGGCAAAAACGAATGCGTTTGCCCGCTGGAGAGATATTGTTTCGGCGCTATACCAATATTCCCAAAAGCCTGACGTCCACCGTTACTGTAGTTCTAATTTCCAGGGATGCGTGCTGAAATCGAAGCGTACACCGAGCACCCAACGGCGAGTTCGGCGATGGGAGCATGACGCCGTATTGGAGAAAATGCAGAACCGGCTGAGCAATGCGTCGGAGATGATGCGGACCGAAAACGGACGGTGTAGCATCCCTTCGAAGCGCTTAAACAATAGATGTGCGACGCATTTCATGACGCAAAAGCTGATCGGGGCGAGTGCACAGATGAGCCTGAACGTGCTCGCCCGCAACTTGAAACGGGTGATAAAATCATTGGCAATACGAGCCTGCTGAAAGCGCTCGCAGCATAGAAACTGTCGTCTTTTTATAGATGTTTTGAGGCTTTGCCTGCGGTCGACAGTGCCTCGATAGCAGTTGACAGCGGCAGCCCCATTCGAAAGGCAATGCGCAGCACATGAGCGGTTGACCGATCGCGATAACAAAACATCAAGAACACCGAACTGCGTTTATACACACTCCGGACCAGAAGCAGTCATTGTCCAGTGACTCCCCTGGTCAAATTGACCACGAAATTGCAGATCCCCCCATAATCGCTTAACCTGCGCACAACGCTCATCGATTTTCTATCGCGAGGCCCAGTACGAAACGATCGCACACAAAACACAAGCTTTGCGCATGTTATCTAAGACCACCAGCCACTTACCTTCGAGCGTCATTATCTAACGGGGTAGATATACATTTTATGGGTTTCAGTTATAGGGATGTGAATTCAGTTGGTTGAGGGCTCGTGCTCAACGATACGCAGAGGAACGCCTTATGTTGCTTCGCACCCTCCTGCTGCGCGGCCTACCAGATGAAGATACATGTGACTTTGCCACGGTCGCAGTTGGATGGGGTGCAAAAATTATTTTTACATGACATCATAAGCCAGTAGCCCCACCTTCCCGGTATTCTGACCGATACGACTATTTGAGGTATGATTCAAAGACGGGACGTGTGGCGTGAGATAAAAATTGATTCCAGAACCTCCTCCGTAGGTTACAGCATCGCGCACGGGCCCCTGATTGTTGTTGATACCCACGATGATGCCGCACTTGGGGAGTGCTGGACGTAATCAAGCTACCAATAGTAAGGTTGCGACACTCAAAAAGCTTGAATGTGGCGGAGCGAAGCTTTTTTTGAAACCGCTGAACCGGACTCTTCGACTGTTAACTTTGATAAGAGCTGTGGTCATTTGAATGCCGGTGCGTGGACTAGATGACGTTTCCTCACAAGATTATGAGACGGTGCCGCTTATCAGACCAAACAATAACTGTGCATCAGCAGAGGGCTGCTACGAATTGGAAATCAGAAAGCTCACCTACTCCAAGGATAGACATGTCGAAGATAATTGTTCTATTATTACCGTTAATGCTTATGGGTTGCGCGACTAGAACATCAGAACCGCACTTTTTTCCTAAAGGCAATATGCCTATGACACAGCAGGAATATCAGGAGGCCCAGTCGCAGCTTCGCCAGTCTGCGTGCCGCGGATTATAGATGGCTCTTGCTTGAAGGCGATTTAAATCCAGCCTTGATGTGGCGCAGGCAATTTTCAAACTCACTGCCATACCGGTAGAATATATAAGCCAGAGACTAGCCGACGATATTAGGTTAAAAATGAAAACCAATGCTCCCAGCCTAGACATAAAGCGCGACTTGCAAGGCATCGCCTCTGACCTCAAGTGGTCCGCTGTAGAGCTTAGGAGAATTGCCGAGCGCTTGAGTCTTGCAGGCAACGAGGCAGATGCCCAAGCTTTGTTGCGAATGTGTGCAGTGCTTCGTGCGGATGAAGATCGGCTGACAGGCTATTCCGAGGGACGGATGGCGTAGAAAAAATTCGACCTAATAGAAGTAGGAGCAGCGTCTGCCGCAACGGTTACCGTTAGGACCGCCACGTTATATTCGCAGAGCTTTCATGCCAAAACCGCGCGACGCTCTTAGTGCACTTGAGCGACAAGCACTGCGGATCGCGTGAAAGAAAATCCAATGCCAATCTGCCGCCAAGTCAGATTAGCACCATAGTTACCTGCAGCTATTTGATGAAGGAAGCTATGCGATCTTACATGCATCCTTCAACCGCATTTTGCGCTAGACGGATTAGCAGTATTACCGCTCTCCGGGCAAACGGCATATCACCATGAAGCGCCGACGCCTTTCGCTGCGACTCCGGCAAAATTAGGCGCAGCGGCGGAATTTCATTTACCTGCCGCTTACGGCTCGAGGAAGGTCTACTGTCTCGGTTAGACCAAGAATATAACCTAAAAATGACGGCTGAACGCCTTACGAAGCAGAGAGAGCGGCGAAACGCGCCAACGATATGCTGAGCTTACTGACTGGGAATAGCATTAGATCCAATCCTACACGTATTCCCAGCCCACTCAGTTACTTCGACGTTAATTTCGGCCTGTAGTGCCAACAATTAGCGCGTATTTCACCGCTCATAGTTTTTGGTATATTTTTTCAACACACGGTAGAGAGAATACTTAATAAAAAATTTTTTAATTCATCGTAAATACTTTTCCCAGCGGGATCAATTGCGATGAATAACTTTACAAACAATGTCTTTGTTGAGAAATAATATGGCTACAGAACTGACAGAAGAAGAGATGCGACGCGCACTGTTTGGAGGGCTTGAGGCTACGAGTCCGGCGACTGCGAATGAAAGAAAGCTCGGCACGAACGCCACCATCGCAGAGCTGCCAAAACTCGCAAAAAAGAAGACAGTGTTAACGGGCTTTACTCCCAGAATAAGGGTTACGCTGCGGGTGGGGAATGAATTTGAAGGCGAAATGTATGAGCTAATACATGAGGCTGATACGCTGAGCTCACTGGTAGCGGAGCAAGATGCTACTCGAAAGGCAAGGAAAAAATTTAAATTTATCGAAGTGATTTCGGTCGTGTCGGTATAGGTAGACTTCATGACATAAATCATTCGCTTGGCAGGCGCTCTCGCTGACAAGCTCCTAATCCGACTACCTTAACGATATACGTCGATTGGACTGAAATCTCAAGCAAGTAGTGTTGTTGCGGCGCAACGTAACGCGCCCAACCCAAGCAACGTAACAACGCATTAACTGAATACCGCTCCGCAAATTTTATAGTCTTAGAATACTCTTCAGAGACACGCAAGCATTAATATCAACATCAACAATACGCTCCGGCGCATTCCTGGCGCATACTACAGTGGGTCAACATCCAGCTACGCCTCCTCACTGCGCAAACGCACCAGCACTTCATACACCCCGTACGATTACGTTCCCCCTACGCCGGAAGAGGCAAGCCGGCGCCAGCATTTATTTCGTATTCCTTTCTGAGCCGCCGACCCGCAGATGCACCCATGACCGATCAGCGAGAATGAGGCAATCAGAGGTTCGATAATCCCGCGTGAACGCACGACTACCTTAGATAATTAATCCTACAGCCACACGAGTAATGGCTAACTATTTTCCAGACGCCCGTAGCGGTCTTCGAAGCGCACGATGTCGTCCTCTCCCAAGTAAACACCCGATTGCACTTCAATTAGCTCCAACGGCACCTTGCCCGGGTTAGACAGCGAATGCCGGACGCCCAGCGGGATGTATGTAGATTGGTTTTCCGACAGGATCAGCTCTTGCTCGCCGCAGATGACACGTGCGGTACCTGATACCACAATCCAATGTTCAGCTCGGTGATAGTGCAGCTGCAAAGATAGAGATTCTCCAGGTAACACGCTAATGCGCTTGACTTGGTAACGCTCGCCCTTGTCCACTGTGTCGTAATGCCCCCAAGGGCGGTTGACCAATGGATGACTGACGAACT
Organism: Pseudomonas sp. NS1(2017); assembly: GCF_002269425.1. NCBI lineage: Bacteria > Pseudomonadati > Pseudomonadota > Gammaproteobacteria > Pseudomonadales > Pseudomonadaceae > Pseudomonas > Pseudomonas sp. NS1(2017). The sequence continues at coordinate 1,549,364 of NZ_CP022960.1, read as the reverse complement.
CCGAACGATCTCCGGCCTGCAGGTGCCTGACTACATCCCTGACCTGTTGACTGTCATGCTTGCTAGCAATCAGCACCGCATCCTTGGTCTCGATGATGATAAGATTTTCAACGCCAACCGCCGCGACCAGTCGGTGATGAGACTGTACAAGGCAATCTCGTGTGCCCAGGGCTATCACGTCGCCCTCAAGGCGATTGGAGTTGGCATCATGGGGCCCCACATCCCAGATCGCCGACCAGCTACCCAAGTCGTTCCAGCCTGCATTTAGCGGGACGACAAGGCCGGCAGTAGTGCGCTCCATCACAGCGTAATCTACCGACTCCTCCTCGCATAATGAGAACTGTTCGGCCTGCACATGAGTGAAGTGTCTGTCGATCTGCGCATGCTCCATGGCGACCCGACAAGCGCTCAATATATCAGGGCGGTGCCGCTCTAGCTCTCCTAGGAACACCGAGCCCCGAAACATAAACATTCCACTGTTCCACAGGTATTCTCCTGAATTCAGGTATTGGGCGGCCAATTCCGGAGATGGCTTTTCCTTGAATGCCCCAATGGCAAAGCCGCCCCTTTCCACTGCCTGACCGCACTGGATGTAACCAAAGCCGGTTTCTGCGCTAGTAGGAGTAATCCCAAATGTCACCAGGCGGCCAGCTTCAGCATGGATCTGAGCTACGCGCACGGCTTCACGAAAAGCGTCTTCATCATGAATATGATGGTCCGCCGACAGCACCAGCAAAATCGGGTCACTACCATCTGCCATAGCCTCCAGTGCCGCCAAGGCGATGGCCGGAGCAGTATTGCGCGCCAGCGGTTCTAAGATAATACGACGACTAGCAACATTGGCCACTCGCAATTGCTCGGCCACAATAAAGCGATGTTTTTCATTACTGACTATCACAGCAGGCGAATGATCCAGGCCCCGCAGACGGGCCAACGTGCGCTGGAACATGGTACCCTGATCTTGGCCATCCAGAGCCAGAAATTGCTTGGGAAAACTCTGGCGCGAAAGCGGCCAAAGGCGCGAACCATTACCGCCAGCCAGGATTACAGGGGTAAACATCGGGAACTCCATGCTTTTCGCCGCAGGCGCGAACGATGCTGGCATTATCCAATTGGTTTCCCACGAATGCAACCTGATTACTAATGACCGAAAACGATGTCCACGCAGCTGGTATATTAATCCAAAGTTAACATTAAAATATAAATCAACAATGGATTTTATAGCCGAATTTAATTGTAGTTAGTTATATATCTCCAGCCATTAGTTAACGATTACGCTTTGCGCTCAGTTACACGCAAATATGGTAACCTCAGCGCCCAACATCGGTACTGTATTAACCGACCTACCCAACTTGAGGGCTGAGCGCTATGGGCTCAATCCTCGACAAGACGAGACAGCTTGGATATGAAACTTGGCTATGGTTGTACCGTCTGGGCAAATGGCGCACGTGCTGGCCATCATGATGGTATCGGTACTTATACTAGCGCGCTCTGGCAGGGGCTGAACGAACTCTCACCGGACGCTATTCACGTGCAGCCGTATGCATTTGGTCGTGACTGGCCGCCGCTTCCCTGCGGCGCTCCGCGACGGCTGGCCAAAAACTTTCCAGTGCATGCCCTGCTCAGTGGAAGCATGGGTCTCACCTTGCCTAGCTCAAAAGCGATTGCCGGCAGCATAGACCTGTTTCACGCCACCGATCATCTGATACCCAATATCGCTGGCGTGCCCACGATCGCCACTATCATGGACCTGATTCCATTGCTGCACCCGGAGTGGATCAAGAACAACCTGCGTCCGCTCAAGAGTTGGCTGTTCAAACAGTCGATTTTCAAGGCAGACCACATCATCACCATTTCGCAGCACAGCCGTCAGGACATGATTCATCATCTGAACATTGCACCCGAGCGCATCAGCGTCACACCGCTGGGTGTTGACCCCGCCTATTTTCAGCGCGTCGATCCGGAACAACGCGAGATCGTGCTGACGAAGCATGAGTTGCCACCGGGGTTTTTTCTGTTCATAGGCACGTTGCAACCGAGAAAAAACCTGCTGCGCACACTTCAGGCGTTTAAACAGCTTCCGGCCAATGTGCGCAAGGCCCATCCGCTGGTGATTGTGGGACGAGACGGCTGGAATAACGGCGACCTGCTGCCTCAATTGGAAGCGCTAGAACGAGCCGGCGAAGGGCGCTGGCTGCGTTATTTGCCACAGAGCGATGTGTTCGCGCTGCTGCAAAGCGCCAGTGCGCTGGTGTTTCCTTCTTTATATGAAGGTTTCGGACTGCCGGTGATTGAAGCGTTCGCGGCGCAGTGCCCAGTGATCGCGTCCAATAGCAGCTCGTTGCCGGAAGTGGCTGCCGGTGCCGCGTGGGAGGTAGACCCACACTGCGTGGACAGCATCCACGCAGCGCTGCAGGCTGTGTTGACCGATGCGCCACTGCGCGAGCACAAAGTGCGCAGCGGTCTGCAGCGCGCACGGCATTACACCTGGCATGAATGTGCCCGGCAAACCTTGGAGGTGTATACAAAGGTGCTGGGTTAAGCTGCCTTTGCCCGCCCTTCAAACGCGGAAGGGTAAGGATTCCCACCTATTACATAAAGGAGTATTCGACTGATATGAAAATATTGGTAACCGGAGGTGCGGGCTATATCGGCTCGCACACTACATTGGCCCTGCTGGAAGCTGGACTTGACGTGGTGGTGCTGGACAACCTCTGTAACAGTTCGCCAGTCTCGCTTTCGCGCGTAGAGGAGTTAGCCGCCCGCGCACTGACATTCGTAGAGGGCGATATCAATGACCGCGCTTTGCTCGATCGTGTTTTCGCCGACCACAGCATCGACGCGGTCATGCACTTCGCCGGCCTCAAAGCAGTGGGCGAAAGCGTTGCCGAACCGTTGCTGTATTACCGCAACAACGTCGCCGGCACGCTCACCCTGTGCGAAGCCATGGCCGTCGCCAACGTTTTCAAACTTGTGTTCAGCTCATCGGCCACGGTGTATGGCGAGCCTGGCGAGATGCCGCTGCACGAGCAACTGCCAACCGGCTCAGCGACCAACCCATACGGGCAATCGAAGGTCATGGTAGAGCGTTGCCTCAGCGATTTGGGCGCTGCTGACCCACGCTGGAGCATCGCGCTGTTGCGCTATTTCAACCCGATAGGCGCGCACAGCAGCGGTTTGATTGGGGAGAACCCCAACGGGCTGCCCAACAACCTCTTGCCGTATATCAGCCAAGTGGCTGCGGGCAAGCTGGCGGAGCTGGCGGTGTATGGCAATGACTACCAGACCGTTGATGGCACCGGCGTTCGCGATTACATCCATGTGGTGGACTTGGCGGATGGGCACCTAAAAGCGTTGCATGCCATTGAAGCCGCTACCGGTGTTGCGGTGTGGAATCTGGGCACGGGGGTCGGCTATAGCGTATTGCAAATCATCGAAGCGTTTGAGAAGGCCAGCGGATGTAAGATCCCATACCGGCTAGCGGCAAGGCGCCCTGGCGACACTGCCGAGTGTTGGGCCGATAGCGGCAAGGCCAATCGAGAGCTGGGATGGCAAGCCACGCGTGGCCTGGCAGACATGATGACGGATACATGGCGCTGGACTCGCCAAAACCCGACGGGTTATCCCTGACACCGACACGTGATAACCGCCCACAAAAAACCCCGGCCGAAGCCGGGGTTTTTTATTTCAAGCAAACCCGAAGGTCAGCGAGAAATCCTTACGCTACGTGAACGAAACCGTTCTCGAAGGTCAGGGTGTTGGCGTTAACACCAGTCAGTACGATGTTTGCAACATCGTTAGCAGGTGCAGCACCGGCGTTGGCGAAAGCCTTGGCTTCGACGTGAACGATGGTGTTAGCACCGCTCTGCTCGAAGAATACTTCCAGAGCGCTAGCGTTACCGGCTGCGTACAGGTCACTAATAGTTTTGGTAGCGTCAGTGGCGCCGCCGAACTTGTACTGAGTACCGATGAACAGCTCGTCGCCGGTGGCGAAGCCAGCACCAATAGTAACGGTGCCAGCAACGCCAACTTTTGCAGCATCAGCTACGAACAGGTCTTTACCGGGGGTCAGCGTGCCGACGTTGTAGCCAAGGTCAGCGATAGCTTTTTCAGCAGCAACAACTTTATCCGAAGCAGCAGTGTGCGCGTCGTAAGCAGCAACGACCTTGACTTGATCAGCTTGCTCTTTCGTCACGGCAGCAGCCGCATCAGCTACAGCTTTGATCTGACCATCACGTGCAGTGACTGCAGCTTCAGCGGCCAGCAGTGCAGCGCCTTTGCCAGAACCTTCGGTGGAAAATGCGAGGTCAGCTTTCACAGAAGCATCATAAGCCGCGTCGCGAGCTTCAGCTTTGGTGATAGCGGTTTGCAGAGCGGTTTCAGAGGCTGTAGCAGGAGTGCTAACAGGAACTACAAAAGCATTGTCGGCGCCATCGAGGAAATTCTCGACCAGCGTTTTCTGAGCAGCCGCGATAAAGGCTGCATCACCGTCAACGCCAACTTTCAAGTTCAATACTGCGTTAACCTGGTTGACCAGATCACCAACAGTGACATTAGTGGTGTCGTTCAGCTCAGTGCTAACCAGACCACCTGCCTTAACATAGGCGCTCAGAGCGTCCTGTACCGCAGTCAGTACAGCCAGATCGGTAGTCGAAGCCAGTGCAGTCTTAGCGTTGTTAGCAGTAACCTGCAGAGCCTTGACAGCGGAGTCATTATCGACAGCTGTTTGCGCCTGGGTAGCAGCAGTTTTCAGAGCCACGTCGCTGTTCAAAGCACGAGCGGCTGTCAGAGCATTGGTAGAATCTGCAACGTCTTTCTGAGCATCAGCTACCGAAGAGTTAGCGTCGCTAACTGCGGCCAGTGCGGCAGCATCGTCAAAATCAGTAACGAACTTTTCGAGCAAAGCAGCGTCAGTGATTGGGGCGGCGTCAGCAGCGTTATCGGCCAGAGCCAGAGCTTCAAGCGCTTGTGCTTCAGCAACAGTTTTAGCTTGCAAGTCAAACAGGGCAGCGGTCAGAGCCGAGTTCTGACCTACCAGCGAGCCTACTGGATCAGAAGTGCCGACAGCGATGTCGATACGACCTTCAGCAGCAGCGGCAGTAGCCGGATCAGCAGTTACGTTCTTGATAGCTGCTTGAGCGGCAAGGTACGCAGGATCTTGGGTGATGTCACCGGTAGCGGTGATGTTCGAAGCAGCACCGAACTTCTCAGCGAAGTGCAGGCCAACGTTGGCTTTGTTGGTCAGGGTGTCTTGACGACCCTGGGCAACAGCACGCTCTTCGGCGGTCAGGTTGGTGAAGGAAGCAACGTCAACGGTCAGTGCGTCGTTAACGAACTGCGCAACGAAGTTAGCGCGAGCGTCAGCACCACCAGTTTTCAGCTGGCTTACCCAGTAGTCAACACCAGCAGCGTCGCCGGCAGCGCCCAATACGTTCTGGTAAACAGCGTTTACGAATTGAACGTCGGTCAGCGAGCCGTAGGTGGCTGCGAACACTGGGTTGGCTGCGAATTGAACAGCGATGGTGTTAACGGTAGCGTTACCTGTGAACTGGCCTTCCCAGTAGGACAGACCGGCTGCATCTGGAGCGCGTTCGAAAAAAGCAGCGTACAGACCAGCAATTTTTTGTGCGTTAGTAGCGGTAGCCATGAAAATGTAACTCCTTAAGGTTCACTGCAATACTGAGCTCAGTAGCCCGACCGTAGCCGAAGCATGTAGGATTATGCCCACAGGTTATGTAGCCTGCAACCAATCAATCCGTAGTCTATGAGCGGCTTGGAAGTAGGAAGATTCATTAAAAAAAAGCTTTTGATAGGCTTTTAAATAACCATAAGCCTCCATCGCAAGCGCAATGCCCCCCGAAAAACAAGGGGTTCAGGCGAACTCGTGGCGACTTTCCCGTTTGTCGGCTGCTGGTATTCGGCCACTATGCGGTTCTTTCACGGCGCAAATTTTTTCTACAAATACTGTCAAATCGCCACGAGTAGTCGCCTATCTTTAGCATCGCACGCGCTTTGATAGAAATGATCGCACCTCATCCGAGTGGCATTAATCCGGCTCATCTGAGGTAAGGGAACAAGAGGCTTCTTTGCACCTTAGATTCCTGAGCGGGATTTCCGATCTTCAAGACGCTCTTGTAGGGCCAGACCCAAACGAGTGGCGAAAGCGCTTAGGGTGAAGCTTTCTTCGAATCTACGCAAACCGGCTTCACCGTATTGGCGACGCAGTTCGGCCGACTGCACTAGCTGCTTAAGTGCATCGTGCAAGGCATGAACATCTTCCGGCGGCACCAGCAAGCCGGTTTCACCGTGCTGCACGATCTCGACAACACCGCCGCTGCTGCAACCGACGCATGCTTTGCCATAACGCATGGCTTCCAGGTAAATCAAGCCGAAACTTTCGTATCGGCTCGGCGCAACGAAAATGTCGCAGTCGGCATAGACCTGTTGCAGCCGTTGCTCGTCGATTAGACCAGGTATTTCGACCCGAGACATCCACGCAGCACCAGCGTTTTCCTGCTGGAACGCCTGTAGATACGTACGACCGTCTGGTCCCAGCAAACGGTTGTCACCGGCGAGTGTGACGTGCACTTCTGGGTGCGCCTCCAGCAGCGCCGGCAATGCCTGCATCAGAATGTCGATCCCTTTGCGCGTTTCGAACCGACCCAGGTACAACAGTTTAACGATGTTGCCATCCCCAACTGTTGGAGTTGCAGTACCTGCGCGCATGCCAAACGGATGCAGTTGCACTCGCTCATCGGCCAATTGCAAGGCATAGGCTTGCTCCACATCGCGGCGGATGGCCTGTGTGCTGGTGAGAATCAGGTCAGCATTGTTCAGCGCCCACTTCTCGGCTTCGATCATCGGCTGAACGTGGTTTTTAAAGTAGCTGCTGTCAGGGGTCCATTCCGGTTTGCTGTCTTGCATCAAGCGGTAGCTGGTCACCAGGTACAGCGCAACTTTGAACCGCTTACTGGCGATGATCGCCGCAGTGTCGAGGTCCCAAATGGTGCCGACCACCCAGTCAAAGCGGCGGCGGGCACTAACCCGTTCCAACTCGGCGAGGATATTCACGGCATTGTGGCTAACACCCGGCGGCATGTATGGCATGCCATCGGGCGGTGTAATAGCGCTCGCGCCGCCCGGAAGACGATGGACCCACACGCCTTCTTCGAAATCCACGGTATGCGGCATGCCCACCTGTGCGGAGGTCATGACAGTAACTTCATGTCCTTGACGCGCCAGTTCGGTGGCCATCTGGTAAATTATTACGCCCACACCGCCGCAGTCGCTAGGCGGGTAAAGGGTGGTGGTGAAGGCGAGGTGCAACCGTTGCTTTGGAGCCAGCAGCGGCAGAAACGCTTGCCAGGCTTGGTCGGGATTGAACGTCACGACTTTGCGCCACGGATGACTGAAGGCATCTTGGATGCCGGCGTCGAAACCGTCTTCGATTTCCTGGAACATGCGCTTGGCTTCTACTGGCGGCAGCAGCCCGGTTTCTTCTGCCCAGCGTGTATGGGTGCGAAGTTTGCGACGGTGTTTCTCGACGGTGTAGAACGTTTCGCCCAGCGCCATGTCGGGCGTGGCATTCTGCAAGCAGAAGTAAGCAGTGCTGCGGGCGATGGTCAGCCAGGTGCGGGCGATTCCTTTTTCGTTACGTATGTGGCTGGGTGCGTATTTGTGATGGACTTCGGCGCTTGGCATCATCTTGATGTCGTACCCGGCGTCGACCATACGGAAAATTACATCGGTTTCGTCGAGGAAGTAGGCGTACTGCTCATCGAAACCGCCCACCTCATGCAATGCGCTACGCCGAAAGCTGGAGTTCACGCCGATCATGCCCGGTACTTTGAACGCGCCGGCCTTAGCGTGAGGCACATCGGTTGGATGGTTGAGCAGCACTTCGGATTCGCCGTTACGACCACTGACGATGTAGCGGGTTTGGAACTCAACGCCGGTGTGGTTGCGCACGAAGCCGCCCGCCGCCCCGACCGTGCGGTCGATGTAGGCATGGGACAGCTCATTCAGCCAGTCGGGTTCAGGAATGCCATCGTCATCAATAAACGCGACGATGTCGCCCGAGGCTTGGTCAATGCCGATGTTACGTGACATGGACAGGTTGGCCGCGGGGCACGTGGCAATTTTGACTTTGCCTTTCCAGTTGTCGTTAAGATAGCTCAGCGTGCCGTCGGTGCTAGGCCCATCCACAACGATGACTTCAAGATCGGGATAGCGCAGATACTGCAGGGCATCCAATGTATTGGGCAGCGTGTGCATGCGGTTGTAAGTGTTGACGACCAAGCTGATTTTCATGCGCCCAACTTCCTCGCAGTGACTTCCATTTCTCGGCAATCACCATTAACTCGATCAGCCGCCAGCACTTCCAAGTGTCCAAAACCCGCCTCACGCAACAGTTGGCTCAGAGTGTCCGGGCTGTACATGGCGTAATGAAAATCGCCGTCGTAGTCCTGCTTGCCAAAGGTGACTTCGGCAAAGGTATCAAAGCTCATCTCGCCACGTTGGTAGCTGGCAAGCATGGCCTGAGAATCCGGCACCACCAACTGCAGCGTGCCGTCGCTTTTGAGAATGCTATGCCAGTGCGGCAGCAGCACATCGAGCAGGTAGCGGCGCGGGAAATGCTCCAGCAGGTGTGCGGCGTAAATCAGTTCCACTGTGTCGGGTTCAAATGGCAGATTTTCGGCGCCAGAAACAATGTCCACGCCAGGCAATTCACGCACATCGACATTGAGCTTGTCCGGATGAGGAATGTGCCCGCAACCCACGTTAATCCGAACGGGCTGATTGCCAAGTTGTACATGGGGCAGGATGCGCGCCGGGATTGTTGACTGCTTCGCACCTTCACCTGGGGCTGCGGAGGGTTTGACCTTGAGCACCTTGCGCAGCTCGAACATGATCTCGTCGCGCACGAACTCTGTTCGCGCACTTTGATGCCGTTCAGACTTGCCCAACGCAGACTTCCACTCAAGCTGCTCGCGCTTAAGGTTTTTGCTTGCGTTATTGAGCCCCGCGATGGCATTCGCCTGAGCCTTGACCAATTGTTCGACGACTTCAAGACGCTCGGCAAGGCTGCCAACCTGTTGAGCCTGTTCCCAGTTCACTGCTCGCGTGGCACCCTGATTGCGATTACGGACGAAAGCAAGCACTTGCTGCGCCAATGCGCCAATGACAGGCAGGTCGCGAATTTTCAAATAGATCGTTCTCAACAGCTTTTTCATGGATTGACATGATCCAAAGTTTTATTGGGGCCATCTGACAACGAAGTCAGTTCGACATGGGCATCCAGCCAAGCAAGGCCGGCAAAGTGTTTTTTGTGCACGTTGACTACTTTAAACACGTGGGCTAGGTCCAACCAGTCGTAGTTCTTCTCAACATGGGAGCGGTGCGAGCGGGTAAGCGCAACGCTGACGCTATAGGTGCCTTCGCCCAAGTTGAGGTCGAAGCCGAAGGATAGGACCAGCTTTTGTCCTGGCTGCAAGCCTGCCAAGTCTTTGCCATAATCCTTGGAGTTGATCCCGAAAATCCAGTTACCCGCGCGGTCACGAATGACAAAACCGCATACCAACTCGTCAATGGCTTTGTGTACATCAATGACGATGCATAGTTTGACCGGCTCACCGGTGGCGACGGTATCCAGTGGCTGCTCTTGAGCGTCCAGCAGTCGAACCGTATCAATTAACGCCTCGCCCGTACCAGAACGGATGCCGCCACCGTTGGCGTCGCCACTTAGACGTGTATGCTTCAAGTCTGGATCAGCCAGACTGGCATTGTACAGGTCAATGATCTGCTGCGGCGCGCCCACCTTCAGCAACTTGCCCTTGTGCAACAGAACGGCGCGATTGCATAGCGACTGGATACTTGCGCTGTCATGGGAGACAAACAGAAGCGAGGTACCTTGCGCTTGAAAATCGCGAATCAGGCTGAAGCACTTGTGTTGAAAGTAGGCATCTCCTACCGACAGTGCTTCGTCGACGATCAGGATTTCCGGCCGGTAAGCGGTCGCCACCGCGAACGCCACACGCATCTGCATGCCGCTGCTGTAAGTGCGCACCGGATGGTCGAAGTAATCGCCGATTTCGGCAAACTCTTTGATTTCTTCGATGATAGCGGTGATCTGCTCAGTGGTGTATCCGAGCAGGCTAGCTGCATGATAAGCATTTTGGCGACCGGTCAGATCCGGGTGAAACCCCATGCCCAGCTCGAGGATGGCGGCAATCTTACCCTGGACTTCAACATGGCCGGCACTGGCTTTCAACGTGCCGGTGATGATTTTGAGCAGCGTGCTTTTGCCTGCACCGTTTTGACCGATGATACCCACGGCCTCACCGGCCTGGACTTCAAAGTTGATGTCTTGCAGCACCCATACCTCGGCCTTCGGCTTGACGCGCCAGCCGAACCATGACAACACACGGTGAAGCTCCCGATGGTAGGTGCGGTATGCCTTGCCCACACCTTCTACTTTTAATACAGCACTCATAACGCATCCACCATTTCATCACCCGCGCGGCGGTACAACTGGGCGGCAAGAGCACCCATGACCAAGGTGAATACAACGGGATATATCAATAGCATCAAGTCCGGCATACGGCCGAATACCATCACGCTTTGATACGCCTGAATAATGCCAGTCATGGGATTGAGGTAGAGAATGAACTGAAATTTTTGTGGAATCATAGCCATGACGTAGACGATAGGCGTCAGCCAGAAACCGAATTGAATGAATATGGGAATGACCTGGCCCACATCGCGCAAAAACACATTGATAATGCCCAAACTCAACCCCAGACCTAAGGCCAGAAACAGGGTGAGCAGCGTGAGCAGGGGCAGCCAGAAAATGCTCATACCCGGCCAATGACCAAGGCAGGCGAACACCGCAAGACTGACGAGCAGCAAAAGCAGATTGTTGATGAGGCAGCTGCCTGCAAGGATAACCGGCAGAGCAAGCCGGGGAAACGCCATCTTCTTGAGCAGGTTGCCGTTATCGATAAAGACGCCCAGGCTTCGGCTCAAGACCTCGGTAAACAATGACCACCCTAGAATTCCCGCGGTCAGGTAGATCGCATAAGAGTAAGTACCGGCGATACCGGGCAGGCGTGCCGCCATAACGGCCGACAAAATGAACGCGTAGATAACGATCTGGGCGAGAGGATAAATGATCATCCATAACCCGCCCAGCCGGCTGCGGGCAAAACGGGTGGCAAACTCGTTTCGAACCGCGCTTTTTATAAAGTGCCGTGTTCGCCACAGTTCTTGCAGTGCGTTTGTCAACGTTTGCTTCCTAATAAAGTTCAGACAAGTACCCGTGGGCGCAAGTATCGCCACAAAGGTCGCTCAACGCACCAATGACCCGCCGCTGCAAGCAGGGTGCTGAATACCATGACGGAGGGAAATGCGGCCAACCCGGTATGAGGCTGGCCAAGCGACTCAAGGGTCCAGATCACTGGGAAGTGATAAAGAAAGATGCCGAATGACAGCTCCCCGGCCCTTCTATTAAGCAGCTTGAGCCACGGACGGGGACTGGTTTTTTTTTGTAGCATCAGGATCAGCGGCAAACCCACCACCAGCCCTAGCGCCACTTCAAGCCGGAATGGTTGGTGATCGCGAGTCACCAGCAGCGCAAGAGCGTAAAAGCCCATCACCACCCATGCCACACACAACCCCGCCCAGTGACGGGAATTTTGGGGGTACAACGGCGACTGCTCAGCAAGCGCCGACCCCAGGAGAAAAATGAACAAAATGCCAGGCAAAAGCCTGTAGCCATAGTAGTCAGTATGTAGCGTACCGGTCTGGGCCAAGAGAAATACGGCAAAACTGCCCAGGAAAATCAGTCCCAAGCGACAGGTGCCCCAGCTGAACAACATCGGCGTAAGCAGATAAAACTGTAACTCCGCACCCAGCGACCAAGCGGGCGGGATCAGCATAAAGCTCGTCAGTCCGGTGTACATGAAGAAGTTAAGCGGAATCACAGTAAGATTTGCTAACCAGTCCCAGACGGAAGGGTGAAGCGGCAAAAACTCCGAACTCGGGCCAAAATAGAGCCAGACTAGCGTGGAAAGCCCGATGCCTACAAAGTACTGCGGCAGTATGCGAAGTAGACGATCGCGGGCGAATACGGCTATGCAGTTGGGCAGCGTGCGCATACGCGCCCAGAGCCGTACCACTACTTGGCCAGCCAGCAGATAGAAGACAATCACCGCCATAACGCCAAGATTGTATCCATGAAAGCCGATACTCAAATGGCTCATGAGCACTAAACTGGCCAATAGGAATCTCAATAAACCCATTGCCGATCAGCGTCCGGAGGCAGCATCAAGCATGCTTTTCAAGATTGTACGAATCGGTTGGGTGATCTTCCAACCGGTCAGACTCTGAAGTTTCCCAGAATCACCACATAACGTTCTGATATCAGTGCTACGCACAAAACCAGGGTTGCTGCGAACCTCAAGATCATGACCGCTCAACTGCCGCAACTCATCAATGATCTCGCGCAGGCTAATAGACACGCCGCTGCTAATGTTGAGGGTTTCTCCATGAACGTGGCTATCAATGAGCGTCAAGTAGGCACTTACTACATCGTCTATGCCCGTGAAGTCGCGACTGATATCCAGGTTACCCAGTTCGATGAACGGCGCTTTTTTGGCAAAATGCATGACTATTTTGGGAATGAGGAAGTGATCTTCCTGGCCGACCCCGGTGTAATTGAAAGGGCGCACGATGGCGAGGGGCAGTAAACCCTGGAAAGTCCGCGCCATGTGCTCCATGGCCAATTTGCTGCAAGCGTAGTGGTTGACCGGCAGTAGCGGGCTCTCTTCTGAAAGCGGCGCGCTGCTGATCGGCACGCCATACACATTGGCGCTGCTCGCAATGATTACCTGTTTAGGTCGCTTGTCGGCCATGACGTCCAGCAGATTGCAGGTGCCAACAACATTGGTGCGGTAGAACGCTTGAGCGTCTGCGCTGGCAACGAACGAAATTGCGGCCAGATGAATGACGCAGTCTACCTGCACCTCGTTCAAGGCCCGGAAAAGTGCGTCCCGGTCACTCAAGTCACATGAGATCTTCCCAGGAGCCTCGCTTTTAGGTCCGCTAAGCTCAGTGACAACGAAGCCTCTTGCGGACAAAGCACTACTCAACGCCTTGCCAGTAAATCCGTTAGAACCTGTAAGAAGAATGGACTTAGTCATGTCTACCCGCGCTGTTGCCGTCTCAGAAAGAGTTGCCGTTTTTGGCTCGTTTAAGATCAGCTTCGACCATCAATAGGCACAACTGCTCCAAATTGGTCTGGGCTTGCCAGCCCAGAACTCGCTTTGCTTTTTCCGGGTCGCCTATCAGCAATTCAACTTCAGCCGGACGGTAGAACTTGGGATTGACTTGGATGACGGTTTTACCAGTTTTGGTATCTATACCATGCTCGTTGTCGGCACTGCCTTTCCAATCGAGGCTAATATCGACGGCTTTGAACGCCATCGTTACAAAATCACGCACAGTCTCAGTGCGATTGGTAGCCAATACGAAGGTGTCCGGATCGTCGACCTGCAACATGCGCCACATGCCTTCGACGTATTCCTTTGCGAAGCCCCAATCGCGCTTCGCATCCATGTTGCCCAACTCCAGCACCTTCTGCATGCCAAGCGAGATCCGTGCAACCGCGTCTGTGATTTTGCGTGTCACGAACTCTTTGCCGCGTAGCGGTGATTCGTGGTTGAACAGGATGCCGCTTGAACCAAAGATGCCGTAGGATTCGCGATAGTTGATGGTCATCCAATGCGCATAGAGTTTGGCCACTCCATAAGGGCTGCGTGGGTAGAAGTCGGTCGCTTCGGTTTGGGGAACCTGCTGGACTTTGCCGAACATTTCGGAGGTGGACGCCTGGTAGAAGCGGATCTTGGGGTCAACGATGCGAATCGCCTCGAGCAAGTTGACGGCACCCAGACCGGTGATTTCACCGGTGGTCAGGGGCTGGTCGAAGGACACACCTACGAAACTCTGCGCCGCCAGATTATAAACCTCGACGGGGGCTGCGTGCTGTATCAGACGGATGCTTGAAGACAGGTCGGTAAGGTCGTGCTCGACCAGTTCCAGGTCGGGGTGGTTCAGCACGCCAACTTCTTCCAGGCGCCAGAAATTAACCGAGCTGGTGCGACGGTATGTGCCGCAGACCTTGTAGCCTTTTTCCAGCAGCAGTTGGGTCAGGTAGGCGCCATCCTGCCCGGTGATGCCAGTGATGATGGCTTTCTTTTGATTGCTCGTCATTGTGTAGTTTCCCGCTCCAGGACTGGCTCAGTTTTACTGTTATTGCTCAGCCATACATTCACGCTCTTTACGCTTTCGGACGACAGCTTCCCGGCCCAGCGATTGAGAATGAACAAATTGGTAATGAAGTCATATTGCGTTTTGAGCAGGTCACGGCGCGCCTTGAATTCGTTTTGGACGCTCGTCAGCACGTCAACGGCGTTGACTACGCCGTACTTGAAGGCTTTTTCCGACGCGACTCTGGATTGCTCGGCCGATGCCAATGCGTTGCGATTGGCACGAATTTTTTCGACGCTTGAATCTGCGGTCAGGTATGCATTAATGGTTTCCTTGACTACCTGGCGCCGCGCCGCCTCCAGTTGCTGCTCAGCGGTGACTTGCTGTTGGTACAACCCCCGGGCTCGCGCCGAGGTAGACCCGCCGCTGTAGATAGGGACAGACAGCTGGACCCCCGCTACATAACTGTCCGTTTTTGGAGCCAGGGAATTATTGTAGCCTTCGTTGGTGTTCTGAGCATTAAGGTTCAGGCTCAACGTCGGGTAGTGTCCGCCCTTGCCACCGCGCACACCGGCTTCGGCAGCTTCAACGGCGCTGAGGTTGGCTTGGATATTGGGGTTCTGGGTCTGGGCCAATTGCACCCAGCTTTCAAGGCTCTGCTCGGACACCTTCAATTGCACATCGTTGCGCACACGACTCAGACGCTCGGTAACCGGACGGCCGACAATTTCTGAGAGCGCAGCGCGGCTCAGACGCACCTGATTGCTTGCGTCAACCTCTTGGGCCGCCAGCGAATCGACCCGCGCGCGCAAGTCGAGCAGATCGGTGATCATCGCCAATTGTCGCTTATACATCGCTTCGATCTGGTCGAGGTTTTTCTGGGTGGCGCGACGCTCGGCCTGGACCAGTTCCAGCTCGTCATCCGCCGCAAGGGCTGCGAAATATCGTTGTGCCAAATCTACGGTGGCTTCGGCCTGAGCTTCATCTGCCTCTGACGCCGATTGCTTTGCCATGCTCTGATACTTCTTGTAATTCTCCCAGCTGGCTTTGTTGTACAGCACTTGGCTGAGGCCGATGCTGTAGTTTTCGCTATTGTAGATCTGGTTTACCTGTTCATTGACCTGCTTGATGCGATTGGCGCCCGCACTGGCCGTAACTTGCGGCAACAATGAACCAAACGCTTCCCGCTCCTGCTCCGCGCCAAGCTGCTTGCGGGCATAAGCGGCGAGTACGCGCGGGTCTTCCAGGCGCGATTCGCCGTACAATTGCAACAAGTCAGCGGAGTAGAGGTTGGCACTGACGCTCTTCGCTTCAGGTTTGGGACTGTTCGGCTCAGCCGTTTTGGGCTCTGCCGCCTGCACTTGCACCGCAAGCATGCCCAATATCAAACATGACAAAAGGCGCACGGTCACTCCTCGATCATCGACTGGGAGATAGCGTTGCGTGCAGGCTGCAGAATGTATTGCAGCATGGTCCGCGTGCCGGTCTTGATCAGTACATCGGCGGGCATGCCGGGCAGCAGCTTGCGGTCGCCCAGCTTGTGCTGACCTGCCTCCGTTACTTGCACGCGAGCTAGATAATACGGCTGGCCGGTACGCTCTTCGGTCATACGGTCGGCAGACACCTGGATAACTTCGCCCTCGATAACCGGCGTCGTCGCAGCACTGAACGCGCTGAAACGCATGTCTGCCAGCTTGCCGACGCCGATACGGTCGATATCCACGGGCGGAACGTGAGCTTCGACGATCAACCTGGATACCGACGGTACGATGTCCATGATGGGCGCGCCGGGTCGGATCACACCGCCGATAGTGTGGACTTTCATATCGATGACCATGCCGTCTTCAGGCGCGCGAATGACAATCCGGCTCAGGCGGTCTCTGAGAGCTGTCGTGCGTTCCTGCAGGTCATAGGCCTTGGTTTGCACCTCGGCCAGTTGCTTGACCACATCGGAGTTGAAGTCTTTGTTGATCTGCAGTATCTGCAGTTCGGTCTCATTGATTTGCAATCGGGTCTTGGTAATGGACGATCGGTGGTCGGCCATTTCCGATTTGAGCATGTCGAGCTTGCGTTGTTGTTCAAGCAAGCGCTGTTTGTCGACGAAGCCCTGGGCGAGCAACTCGTCCAGCTCACTGATCTCGCCGGTGTAGGATTTTCCCAAGTTTTGCTTGGTGCCGATCATGGCCTCGGTGCCTTTGATCTGCTGGTTCAACTGGCCAATGCGCTCTTTGAGCACTGCCACCTCACCCAAGCGCGCACCGCGACGGGCGTTGAAGACTTGGGTTTCGCTGTCGCGCGCTTCTTGCCCACGCGGCGTACTGGCCGGCAGCAGGGCGGAAAAGTCTATAGTCGACAGATTGTCACGCTCTGCGCGTAGACGGGCCTCCATGGCTTTCGACGCGATTAGCTGGCTGTAAGTAGTTTCGTACTCGGCCTTAAGCTGCGAATCGTCCAGGATCACGATCGGATCGCCGCGCTTGACGATGTCGCCATCACGAGCCAACACATCTTTGACGATACCGCCTTCCAAGTGCTCAACGGTCTTGCGGTAGCTTTGCACCGTGACCACGCCTGGCGCGTAGGCTGCGCTGTCAAGCGGCGCGAAAGCGGCCCAAGAGCCGAAGACGCCGAAGGTCAGGAAAACAATCCAGAAACCTACACGGCGCACACTTTTGTCCGATACCGGGACCCCGTCAAATTGATGGGCGGTTGTAGCAGATGCATTCGAAGTCATCGACATTATTCCTGTCAGGCGCGGATAGGCGCGGCGCCTGATGCCGCCGGGGCGGTGTGTTGTTGAGCGGCGAGATGTTGCTTGTTGATTTCAACCATGACCTGATCACGCGGACCGTACAGACTGATACCCCCACCGCTCATCACCATTAGCCGGTCAACCTGCGAGAGAATATTGGTTCGATGGGTAATGACGAAAACGGTTGAGCCAGTGGCTTTCATCTGAGTGATTGCCTGCGCGAGCGCCTGCTCACCCGTTTCGTCGAGGTTAGAGTTCGGCTCATCAAGGATGATCAGCCGCGGCGAGCCATACAAGGCACGTGCCAGGCCAACGCGCTGGCGCTGGCCGCCCGACAGGTTGACACCGTCGCTGCCAATGACCGTGTCATACCCGTCGGGCTGGAGCAGGATCATTTCATGCACGCCGGCAATGCGGGCCGCCTTGATAACTTCCTCCGGGTCGATTTCAGAGAAACGCGCGATGTTTTCGCTGATGCTGCCCTCGAACAGTTCGATGTCCTGGGGCAAGTATCCTACGTAGGGCCCCAACTGGCTTTTGTCCCAGTTGGCAATATCGGCACCGTCGAGTCGGACCACGCCATGCTGCGGTTGCCAGATCCCCATAAGCGCCCGTGCAAGAGTGGATTTACCCGAAGCACTGGGGCCCACGATCCCGACTACTTGGCCTGCTGGCACCGAGAAACTCATACCTTTGATAATTGGCGTTTTGCCACCTGGCGCGGTGATGAACAGGTTATCCACCAGTATATTGCCCAACGGCGCTGGCAATGCCATGCGTTCAGGTTCGCTTTGCTGTTTGGCGAGCACTTCACTGAGACGAGCGTATTGGGCACGTGCGCCAATGAAACCTTTCCAACTGCCGATGATTTGATCCAAGGGCGCCAGGGCGCGCCCCAGCAGGACGGAACCAGCAATCACCAAGCCGGGATTGAGTTCGTGTTCGATCGCCAGAAACGCGCCCAGCCCCAGGATCAGTGATTGCACCAACATGCGGAAAGTCTTGGAGACGTTGGTCATTGCGCCGCCTTTATCACTGGCGACCGACTGCAGGATCAACACCTTTTTCTGGCGCTGGGCCCAGCGATTGATGAGGGTGTCGAGCATCCCCATGGACTCGATGACTTCGGCATTGCGCAGGTTCTTGCTGGTGTACAGACTGGCGGCGATGTTTTCTTTGTTGGCGGCGGCCAATGGCTTGCCGGTAAGACGCTCGTTTACGACCGCCAGAACCGTGAGGATGATGGCGCAACCTATAGCCATCCAGCCAAACCATGGGTGGAACATAAACATTACGGCTATGTAGATCGGCAGCCAAGGCGCGTCGAAAAAAGCGAAAAGGCCAGTCCCGGTCATAAACTGGCGCAGCCCAGTCAAGTCGTTCATAGCCTGAGCTGAAGCGTCCATGCCGCCGCTTTCCAGAGCGCGCTTAAAGCTGGCACGGTACAAATTACGGCTTAACAGGATGTCGAGCTTGGTGCTGACGCGCACCATGATGCGCGAACGTACCAGCTCAAGCGCACCCATGGTTACCATCAGAACGGTCATGATAAGGGTTAGCATCAACAGCGTGGTCAAGCTGCCGCTGGTTATGACTCGTCCATAAACCTGCAACATGTAGAAGGTAGGAACTAGCATTAGGGCGTTGACAAACATGCTGAAAATGCCGACCGATATGAAACTGCTCTTACAAGCTTTCAGCGCAGCCTGCAAGCTGTTTTCATGAGATTTTTGCATGGTTACCTAACTGCCACAGGTATTGAAAGGCGCGGGAGTGTAACACTGGCTTTCACTTGTTAAATGAAAAAACCGCCTAAATGAAGGGTGGTTTGTACGTTCTTTTTTTAGAATTTTTTCTTATGACTGTTGGCGATATACTCACCGGAAGTTACATTCGCTGGGTTTCCTCTGTACCTCTAGCCGGGTGTGAGGCTTACGCCTGAAGGCAGCCTGACAAAATCAGTCTGATTCCCGACCAGCAAGACCTCAGCATTACCAATGGGCCCCTATGCGCGTTCTTCATTTCTTCAAGACATATTATCCGGACACCACGGGCGGAATCGAGCAGGTGATGTATCAACTCTGCCAGGGCAGTCGCGCTTTCGGTGTGGAGGGTCAGGTCCTCACGCTGAGCAGGACCCCCTCGCCAGCGCGCATCCAGATCGCCGACCATACGGTTACGCGGGCCAACGAGAACTTCCACCTGGCGTCTACAGGCTTTTCAGCGCAAGTGTTTTCAACGTTCAAGGCCATGGCTGCGGAGGCGGATCTTATACACTTCCACTTTCCCTGGCCTTGGATGGACGTCGTTCATTTTGCTACCCGCCATCGCAAACCAACTGTACTCAGCTATCACTCAGACGTCATTAAGCAGCGCTCTCTGCTGAAGCTTTATACGCCACTGATGAAGCTAATGCTGGGTAGCATGGACCGCATCCTAGTCGCATCGCCCAACTATCAGCGTACAAGTGAGGCACTTAAGCCATTTGCCAACAAAACAGTGGTGGTGCCCTACGGGTTGGATCGGTCGGCTTATCCGCAGGTGTCGGAGCAACGCACGGCTCACTGGCGTAAGCTACTTCCCGAAAAGTTTTTCCTATTCGTAGGCGTGTTGCGTTACTACAAGGGCCTAGACAGCTTGCTCAGCGCCCTCGAGAGCGTGGACTATCCTTTGGTAATCATTGGCAGCGGGCCAGAAGAGCAGGCACTCAAGGCCCAAGCTGAGCGCTTGAGGCTGCGCAATGTTCACTTTCTGGGCAGGTTGGACGACGAACACAAAGCCTGCTTATTGCAATTGTGCTATGCACTAATTTTCCCGTCCCACTTGCGATCTGAAGCGTTTGGTATTTCGCTGCTCGAAGCGGCAATGTATGGCAAGCCATTGATCTCCTGCGAGATAGGCACCGGCACTACGTACGTCAATATCCACGAAAAAACAGGACTGGCAGTGCCGCCCGCGTCGCCGCTGGCGCTGCGTGAAGCGCTCCGCAGGTTGTGGAACAACGCTGACCAAGCCCAGAGCTTCGGCACCCAGGCCAAGGCTCGCTTCGACCAATTATTCACAGCCGAACAGATGTGTGCCGCCACTGTCCGGGTGTATCGCGACGTGCTGATGCTTGGAGGCCGCAAAGGTGCAGCTTCGTGATATAGAACGTCCGACCAGCTTTCAGCCGCCGTATTTCACCATACGCTGTCAGCCGTAGCGTCGTCACCGGGAGGTCGGTGTAAGCGAGCCAATGAGGTAGCTATCCGACGTTATTAACTCATATCTGCGGGCCTAAGCCATAAGTTAACCAACTTTTTTGCCTAATAGGCTCCTATGACGTGAGCAGCGAAAAAATGCCTGGGTGAGCCAGACCTCCAACAGCGCTTCACCTATGGCAAAAATCGATGTACAGGCGGCAAGGGGCGCACGAATAAAGATCGGGAAGCGACTAGAAGCTTCACTTATATGGATCATCAGCATCAGGGGGATTTGGTTAACGGTCAGTGCGACTTTAATGCCACAAATTTGCCACACTCGCCCCGCTAAACATGGCGAAATTTCGCTAACCCTAGCTATCAAAACTCATTGATTTCCTAGCTCATCCCGGCTAACGTCTTGAATCTAAACATCGACTTTTAGGACTCCGAAGGCAGGGGTCGTGGGTTCGAATCCCGCCGGGTGCACCATATGATGAGAAAGCCCCACGTCGAAAGGCCTGGGGCTTTTTTGTGGGCGCTCCTCAGCACCGTACTTCCCTTATTAAAAACAGATAGGAACTACAACATTCATCGTCTAATTCTCATACATCTAGAGATATGGGTGAAGGAACCGAAGCAGGTCTAATCCTCACAGACTAATTGCTG
Organism: Pseudomonas sp. NS1(2017); assembly: GCF_002269425.1. Taxonomy (NCBI): domain Bacteria; kingdom Pseudomonadati; phylum Pseudomonadota; class Gammaproteobacteria; order Pseudomonadales; family Pseudomonadaceae; genus Pseudomonas; species Pseudomonas sp. NS1(2017). Next base: position 1,528,499 of record NZ_CP022960.1, on the reverse strand, counting down.
TTAGCGAGCATCGAGTCAAATGGTCGCCAACACGCACTTCCCCATTTCTCAGGAATTACACGAATGACATCGATTCACAGCCAGCTCCCAACCCGTTCACTACCGGATTATTCCACCACCAGGAGCCGTCATGAAAACGCCCCTACAGGCACAGCGCAACACGTACAGGGTAATTCGGCGGCCCCTCTTAATGCCAAAATGCACGACGAAATGTACGTGGAAATGTACAACGCCCTTCAACAGTTGAAGCCGCCACCTACTCTTGATGCTATTCGCGCCCAGGTACCAGACGATGCTTGGAACGCCAAACAAGGCCAACCAAGCTATGGGTTGGATGAACTGCTTCAGACTCCCCTGGCTAAGGAAATGGGTCTAAAGCTGCGGGAGGAATTTGGCGATTTTTTCCCCGGCAAGTCTGAACTGAGTTGGGCGGGCACCGCACTCACTGTTCTATTGACCAAAGGGGTACATGGCGACCCAGGTGAAATAGCTGGATTTGATTTCAACTCACGAGGACAAACCCCCTCCGACACAAAAGCAACCAATATGTTCTCTCGGCTAAAACAGCATCTGGTAGATACAGGCCGAACAACACCCGAATTAGCAGATGCCGCGACCTATGTGTTGTTGTGGCAGTCTGCCCCGGAGTATCTCCTGAAAGAGATTCCCGCTGACGTGGACAGATTTTCCTTTGGTTGGGACCAAGTCAGGAGGAAGGTATCGGAACTGTCAGAGGTCGACGACCAGGTGCCACTGTCGAAAAGCTATGACGACGTCCTCGATATTCTGGATCCCCAGCGCGTGGATGACAGGAAAAACCAATTTATCTGATTCATCGTAAGCCTCCGCACATCCCATCTTGAGCCACTGATACAGTAGCCCGCGATGCAGCAACAATTGCCCGAGGCCCCTCACTCGCCCACGCAGGCGGGTGAGGACTGTTTTCAAATAGACGGCAACACCGAACCGTCGCTTAGATTCAGCTGTTCAGCATTACCGTTTAAGCACCTCCAACCGCTCCGGCAAATCTTCATTGGGAAAGCGCCTGTGCAGAGCCAGCAGTTTTTCATCCGCCGCTTTGCTCTCCCCTGCCAGGCGCAGGTTCACAATCTCCTGCAACCCCTCTTCCAACGAAGGCAATGCCACCGGCGCGCGCTTGCTCAGCTTGGCGCTCGACTCATCCGCCATCGAGCCCATGACTTGCGCACTTTCGGCCTTAGGCGCGATGGCCAGTCGGACCACGGGCGCCGGCGCGGACATCGGTGGCGCAGCGGCAGGGGCGGCTTGCTCATGCAGCGCAGAGAAGGTCGCCGTGGAGATTTCGGGCTGCGGCACAGGCGAGCGCATCACCACGCCGATCATCAGCGCCAAGCCTGCAACCGTGGCGAATGCCAACTGCCAGCGTGGCCGTTGGCAGGCTTGCAGCCAGCGTTGCCACAGGCTCGGCTGCGGTGCCGGGGCTTCGCGGCGGGCGGCGTTGAGGATGAAGGCGTCGAGGGACGCGGGCGGCTCGCCGGTGCTGTGTTGACGCATGTGCTGGAGCAGCACGTCGTCGGGGTCCGGGGTGTGTCGGGAGTCGGTCATGCGGGTATCTCCTCGGCCAGCAGGCGGCGCAGTTTCTGCTGGGCGTAACGCAGGCGGCTTTTGACGGTTTCCAGCGGGGTGCCGGTGAGGGCGGCGATTTGCGGGACTTCGAGGTCACCGTGCAAGCGCAGCAGGAAGACTTCGCGCTGGTCCTCGGGCAGGTCTTGCAGCGCGGCGTCGAGCCGCGCCTGGTCGCGGCTCAGGCTCAGCTGCTGCTCGGGGCCGGCGCTGTCGTCGGCCTGGGCGTGCAGTTGCTCGTCGTAGCTGTCGTGCAGCGGGTTGTGGATGCCGTGCTTGCGCCAGTAATCGATCAAGCGGTTGCGGGCGATCTGGAACAACCATGTACGAAAACTCGCCCGGCCTTGTGGCTGGGTGGCGCTGCGGATCAGGCTGAGCCAGGTTTCCTGATAGATTTCCTCGGCCAGTTCGGTCTTGTTACTCAAGGACACGAGGAATCGGTACAGGCCCTGGCGGTGCCGGGCGTACAGGGCTTCGAACGCGGCGCTGTCGCCGGTTCGGTAGCGGGCCAGCAGTGATTCGTCGCTGGGTAAATTGTCTGGAGCGGGCATGTAGGTGGCGAACTCCTTATTGGGTCAAGCCTGGTTTACCGCGTTGGTCTTAAGTTCTTCGCGAGCAAGCTCGCTCCTACAGGGGGGATTTGGCCGCAGGTTTAAGGCTCTGCGCCAATTCCACCAGTTGCACAAACTCATTGCGCAGCCCGAACGGGTCGTCGCCGCGGGCCGAGCGGGCCAATGCGGCAGTGTCCTGCAGGCGCATGCTGCCAGTGTAGCGGCCATCGCCCTTGAGCTGTTGGGCAAAGGCCGCCACTGCTGCCGCGAAACGCAGGTCATCGCTGGCCTTGCTCGACACAGTGCTGATGGGCCGCTCGATCAACTGGCTGTCGCCACCCGCCGCCGGCTTGTAGCGCACACGCAGCATCGCCAGCTCTGCGGATTTATCCTCGGCGGCCGGCACAGCCGCGTAACGCAAAGGTTCCAACCAACCCTTCTCGCCCTTGGGCACAATTTCGTACAGCGCGGTTACCGTATGCCCTGCACCGATCTCACCCGCGTCGACCTTGTCGTTGTTGAAATCCTCACGCTTCAAAGCGCGGTTTTCATAGCCCAGCAGGCGATATTCGCTGACACGCGCCGGGTTGAATTCCACCTGCAACTTCACATCCCGGGCTACGATCGCCAGGGTCGAACTGAGTTGGTCCACCAGTACTTTGCGCGCTTCGCGCAGGTTGTCGATGTAGGCGTAGTTGCCGTCACCGGCGTCGGCCAGTTGTTCCATCAGGTGTTCGTTGTAGTTATCCACACCAAAGCCGAGGGTGGTCAGGGAAACGCCACTTTTGCGCTGCTCCACCGCCATTTGCTTGAGGCTGTCGAAGTCGCTGATGCCCACGTTGAAGTCACCGTCGGTCGCTAGCAGGATGCGGTTGATGCCCTTGTCGATGAACCCTTCGCGGGCCATCTGGTAGGCCAGTTCAATGCCGGATGCACCCGCCGTTGAACCGCCGGCAGTGAGTTGATCAATGGCGTTGCGGATCTTCTCTTTGTCACGACCCGAAGTAGGCTTGAGCACTACACGGGATTCCCCGGCGTAGACCACCAAAGAAACACGGTCTTGATCGCGTAACTGGTCCACCAGCAATTTCAGCGTGCTTTTCACCAGGGGCAAGCCTTCGCGACGGTCCATGGAGCCGGACACGTCCACCAAGAACACCAGGTTGGCCGGCGCCAGTTGCGCCACAGCGCGGTCGGAGGCCTTGATGCCGATGCGCAGCAACTGGGTGTGAGGGTTCCACGGTGTGGCGGCCACTTCGGTGGTTACGCCAAAGGGCGAGCCGTCGGTGGGTAGTGCGTAGTGGTAGGGGAAATAGTTGACCATTTCCTCCAGACGCACAGCGCCTTCGGGCGGCAGGCTACCTTGATTGAGGAAGCGTCTTACGTTGGCGTAGCTTCCGGTGTCGACGTCCACACTGAGGGTTGACACCGGCGTTTCAGCCACGCGATGCACCGGGTTGTCTGGCAGGTTTTCGTACTGTTCGCGGGGTTCGCTGCGGTATTCCCTGGCCACCAGTTCATTCAGCATCAGGCGCGACGACAGGGGCGCGGGCGGCGCAGCGCGTTTGACCAAAGCGCCTTCGGTGGTAGCGGGCAAGTCTTGCGACTCGACAGTAAGGGCGTCTGCACTGACTGTGTCCCGTGACGAGGGCCGCTCACACCCGGCCAGCGTCACCAGTGCGGTCACAGCAACGCCTTGTGCTACACGGCATATGAGGTGCGAAGTAGGACGGAACATAGGGCTGAACCTCAGGCATGAATGATGCGTTCATAGCATCAGACGCACGACATGTCGTATTCGGGTTCAGCGAAGATTTTTTTCAATTGGAAAGAAAATATGTTCCCAAGTAACCCCATAAGTCTTTCTTTACTTGTCCGTATGGCTTTTTAGAAACCAATTGCTACCTAAACAAAAACACACCCGCTCTGGCTCAGGCCTTGGGTGGAAGCCACACACGAACCAACAAACTAATCGTCGCAACGCCATATGAATGCGTTCAGTTGACGCTGATCAGGAAACACATGGGCAATTGGCAGGGCAATAACGCCAATGCGAACTTAGCGATCAGCAAACGGACATTGCCTACAGACATTGAACAAGGATAAAGCCGAGCCACGCCTAGAGACTCACGACAATGAAAATACAGGCTGCCCCCTCCACGCTTCTCCCACCCGACATACCCGTGCCTAAACATCAGGACACCGCGCCGCCCCATGACGCCGCACCGCGTTGGCACTCCGTCACATTCGCCCCCCCTCGTAACAGCAGGAACGAATACGCCTCACTCCCCCGCAACAGCTATACCGATGACACGACCCAGCGTCCAGACGACCCCTATATTGCCAAGATCAGAAAGCAATCATTCAACGAACAAAAAATGATCGCGCAACTGACTCAAAGAACATCCTCCTGGCAAGACAAGAACAAAAACAACCAGACCGAAATTTCCTACTCGTTCAACAATGGCGGTTTTAACGAAGCCCAGAAGCAGGAAGCGCGGCGCTCCATTGAATCCTGGGGTGATGTGGCCAACCTGGCCTTCACCGAAAACGGCGGTGCAGCAGAGGGCCGGTTAACGTTTGAGATTGCCAACGTCCCAACCGCAGACGGGACCTACCCAACGCCCAATGGCCGTGGCGGTGGCAGGACCCGTTATAGCCGGCGGATGGCGACACGGGTGGTCATCACCCATGAGATCGGACATGCCCTGGGGTTGAGCCACCCCGGCAACTACAATGGCAGCGCTAGTGAAAGCCAACGCGCCTATGCCCAGGACTCTACCGCACACACGGTAATGAGTTACTTCGGCGATCGCAGCAGCGGAAAAAATCTCGGAGCCAAACCCAAGGCCCCCATGATGGATGACATCACCGCCATCCAAAAAAAATACGGTGTCAATCGAGAGACTCGCAAGGAAGACAACACGTACGGTTTCAATTCCAACACCCAGCGCGACTACTACACACTCGGTTCCAGCCGGGACAAATTCGTCGGTTGCATTTGGGACGGCGCAGGCAACGACACTGTGGATATGTCAGGCTACAACGCTAACCAAGTGATCAACCTCAAAGCCGGCTCGTTTTCCGATGTCGGCGGGCTACAGGGAAATCTTTCCATCGCCCGTGACTGCATCATCGAAAATGCCATTGGTGGTTCAGGCCAGGACACGCTGATCGGCAACTCCACCAATAACCAGCTCACCGGGGGTGGGGGCGCTGACCGGCTGCGAGGCGGCGGGGGCGCGAATACCTTCATTTACAACCAAGCCAGCGACTCCACGCCACAAGCACCCGATACGATCAGTGATTTCACCAGCGGCACCGACACTATCAACGTACATGCCGCCTTAAAGAGCGCCAACACGCCGGCACTGGCATTTGTCGACAGCTTTAGCGGCAAAGCCGGCGACACGGTGCTGACCTACGATGAAAAGAGCCAGACCGGCTCGGTCTCCATCGACCTGACCGGCGATGGCAAAGCCGATTTGCTGATCAAGACCCAAGGGCAGGTCAAGGCAGGGGATATTGTCAGCACCCCAACGCAAACGCGCCACAGGCGTGACACCCGCATAGACCCCGACACGCAGGTAACGCCGCCCGTCACTCCAACGCCGGCCCCCACGCCGAGCAACGCACGGTTCTCCTTTGAAAAAGCCAGTGACTCGACCTACCACAACGCCCGAGTGCTCAAGGACTTTGTCAGTGGCACGGACAGGATCGACCTGACCAGTGTGAGCAAAGATGCTGGCTCGCCGTTCACATTGGTTAAGGCCTACACCGGTCGTATCGGCGATACGGTGGTGAAGTACAACACTCAAACGGGCCGTTACTTCATTGGCGTGGACCTCACCGGCAACGGTAGAACCGATTTCCTGGTGAAGAGCACCCGACCGATTAAACCCGAAGATGTCGATGGTCTGGTAAAGCAGGATGCGTACAGGGATTGAACCAAAAAACCCTCCCCGACAGCCTGGTCGCGGAGGGCCCTTTTCAAGCTGTGCAGCGTACTGGCTTAGTCAGTACCGTATTTCGGGTTGCGCGGACCGTACAGAATCCCCGCACGCTGGCCCGGAGACAGCAAGCGCGCACTGGTGATACCGGCAATCGGGTGCGCCGCGTCGGTAGAGCTGTTGATCACTTGCTTGACCGCCGCCGTGATCAGCATGCCGACGATACCGCCGCCGTTGTTGTTGCCTTCCTCGCTGGACGCATGCGCTGAGCCGGTCCACAGGGTGGTGCCGGTGCGCAGGTCGACCAGTTTGGCCGAGGCCGTCACGGAGGTGTCGCTGGAGATCAGCATGTACTTGGTGCCGTAATTGGTCACGGTGATGTACAGCGCCGAATCCGCACCAAAGATGTCATGCAGCTTGGCCGGTGGCACCGCCTGGATATCATTGGCGGTGGTCAGCCCGTTCTGGCGGAAGGTTTCGTCGACCAGAGCGATCGGCAACACGTAGTAGCCGGCTTCGGCCAGCGGGTAGGTCACTTGCGAGACCATGCTGTAGGACGCTTGCACTTCGGGCGATTCATTGATCGGCGGCAGGACCAGGATCGACTTCGGTCGTGCCTGTTTATAGGCCGTGTAATCGATGGTCTTGGGGGCTGCACAACCGCCGAGCAAGGCCAGGGCCAGCAAGGCGCCAGTGAGTTTCAACAGGCTCATTTGGTGGCGACTCCGGTCTTGGCGTTTTTCAGCAAAAAGTCCATGTACGAGGCGGACTCAGGGAACAGCGCTTTCTCGGTGCGGAATTCCTGCACCATCTGGTCATCCTTGCCCATGCTCAGGTACAGCATACCCAGGTGGGCGTGGTAACCCGGCGGGGCCTTGCGGCCACTGGCGTTGATCTTCTGCAGATCCCGCTCCAGCGCCTCGACCTGCGCCTCCTTGGGCTCGCCCTTGAAGTACTCGTAAACCTGCGGCTGGTAGCTTTCCCACTGATACAGGGGTTGGGGCGCCGTCTGGCACCCCGCGACCGTCGCCACTGCTGTCAGCACCAGCGCCAACTTGACTGCCTTGCTCATCCTTGTACTGCTCCTTGAGGTGCTGCTGATCAGTTGCGTGGGTTCCAGGCGCCGGCGTTGATGCCGTCGACAAGGCGGTTGATGGCTTCACGCATGGCCAGGTCGAGGACCTTGCCGTTGAGGGTGGAGTCGTAGCTGGCGGTGCCGCCGAAGCCGATCACTTCACGGTTGGACAACGCGTACTCACCGGCGCCCTGGGTGGAATACACCACTTCGGAGGTGCTGATGTTGACGATATTCAACGCGACTTTGGCGTAGGCCACTTGGGTCTTGCCACGGCCGAGGATGCCGAACAGCTGGCGGTCGCCGGTTTCTTTGCGACCGAACTCGGTCACGTCGCCCGTCACCACGTAGTCAGCGCCCTTGAGCTTCTGCACGGTGCCTTTGATCGCGGCTTCCTGGGAGATCTCGCCCATGTTGTCGCGGTCCAGCACGCTGAAGCGGTTGGTCTGCTGCAGGTGGGTGATCAGGATGGTCTTGGCCTGGCCGCCAAGACGGTCAACGCCGTCGGAGAAGATGCCGCGCATGTAGCTGGAGCGGTTGTCGAACTTGCCCACGGCAATCGGTACCCGTACGCCGGAATAGGCGACGTTGGCGCTGGCGACTTGCTCCACCGGCATGGCGCGGTTGCTCTCCGTGGCGCAACCGGCCACGGTCAACAGCGCTGCGGCGGTGAGGCCGGACAGCAGGATTTTGGACAGTATTTTCACAGGGTGCTCCTAAGTGGGAAATCGGGTGCTGCAGCTAACGCTAGCGGGACGGAATGCCGCGCAGGTCGTCAACGATGAATCGGCTCAACAAACCGGTGTAGAAGGTCTCGACGCTGGAGTTGCCAGAGTTGGTCAGCACCCCGGCCATCGTTTTCATGTTCTGCCAGTCGCCCTTGTACCCGCCTGGCATCAGCCCTTGGCGAGCCTGAGAGAAATGCAGCACTTCGGCGCCGGCTTTCTTGACCTTGACCTGGTAGTTGAAGTCGACACTGGCGAGGATGGTCTTGTCATCGACGATGGCCGTCATGAAACCGCCTTGGGTGTCTTGTATGCGCCGGGTATAGATGACGTTCACATCCAGCAGGTAATCGGCTTTGTCCTTGCTGGTGGCATAGCGCTTGGACTTGAGCAGGCGGTCGACCAGATCGACACCGAGTTGCTGGCGCACTTTGTCATCCGGCAGGAAACGTTCGTTCTTGCCCACCACCTCTACGTCGAAAGTGTCGAGCCAGTAGGTCGCAGTCTTGGGAATGGTCACCGGCGCCGGGGAGATGTAGTAATCCGGCTTGGAGGCACAGCCCGCCATGAGGCAGGCCGCGAGAAATATGGCAAACACACGCATGTATGAATTCGTCCCTGAAAAGTATCGTGCTTTAAACAATCGCGGCATTTTACGGAGTTGAAAGCCGTTCTCAAGTTGTTTTGACGCCCTGGCAGCGCCGTTTTACTGGCGCTTGCGTGCAAGCCTCTGGCGAAATCTCCTAAGGCTTTGTCAGGGAAACAAAAACGATAGTGGCTATTGGCCTTTACGTAATAAATAAAAAGGTTCGCCAATCAGCCTCATTCTACTAACCGGCCACGGCTGCACCCTCCCCGCCCTGCTCACGTGTTGATCACAATCGTCTTGGCCAACATATCGCCCAAGCGACGGCGCAAACCGAACAGTGCAAAAAGACCGTCCAGAACACTGAACAACAGCTTCGGCACATTGCGCAGAAACGACTGGAACAGCGTGCAGTTCGTAGGATACGGGTAACCCACCACCGCCGTGCGGCACACCCGTTTACCCAGGCTCTGGCCGTTGGGTAAGGCATCGCAAAACAAAAAGTACCCGAAGGCTGAAAACAACAGCACATAGCGCAAGCCTTCAAACAACTTCGGACCTGCCACCGAGTGCAAATAGAGATACGCGTAGTCCAGATTGCGCAGCAAAAACAGCAGGAAAAACACAACGGCCATATCAATGAAATAGCCGAGCAAACGTCTGAACGGGCTGGCGAGGTCCCAGGTTTGTGCAGCCGATACTGAATCGCTCATGACGTGCTTACCCCCTGCCGTTGTCATAAATATGCGCCAGGCCGCGCACGCTCGTCAGGTTGCCGGTCTGGATCACGATGGTCTTGGCGAACATGTCGGCCAGGCGGTGGCCGATGCTGGCCAGAATGGTCGGGCGTTTAGCGGTGTTGCTTGCGTCCATGCGGTGTTGCTCCAGCTTTAAGAAGGAAAATTGGTGTCTACAAAGTTTCTGGCAAAGTCTTCGGCGATTATTGGCACACCGGCCTGGGCGAATTTTTCCGAATTTGTGCGCCACACGGCTCGAATTTTTTCCTCCAACGAGGGCGGAAAATCCATCTGAGAGGCGACGACATCAGACCAACTGCCCTGCGTCCCATACAGCTCGTGCAACTTGGGTTCGAGTGCCGTCAAATCGGCGCGTTGCTGGTCGGACAGCGCACCAATGGCCGACAGGACGTAGCATTCAAGAAGTCGGAGAAAGGGCTTTCCTGCATATCGATTCATCATCAAAAAACGCTCAATGAACATTGAAAAAATCAAAAGGGCCAAACCGACTGCCTATCCAAGCACAGCCAGCTTCAAGGCGTTTGCGGCTGCCTTGAATCAGCGCAAATTTGCTCCCACCCTTTTTCAATCACACCTGTGTACTTGCCGCACGATGCCCCTTTTAACTGAGCCTCCATAAAATCATGTTCCGGCTCGACCCACAGCAGGCCAACCAGGTAGGTCGCACCCGCCGCAAGCATCAGCAGCGCCACTGTCCGAGTCAACATAAACCGGAGCGTGGCTGCGGCAGTGCGAGACCGCTCAAACACAAACGCGAACAACAGGCCAATGCCGCACCACACAAAGGCGCCGGCCGCCACGCCCAGCATCGACGAACTGCGATCGAGATAGAGCCAGGCCCCCATGAATGCGCTGGCGCTGCAGCACATCACCAGCAGGCACAGCCACTGCACAACCCGACACGCCCCACTCGAAAGGCTCATGGGAACGTCGTCCCGATACGCGCCCGCTCATTTGAGAACCAGATGCCCGTCACCTTGCCCACCACGTCCTTAACCGCGACCTGGCCCATGAAGCGGCTGTCGTTGCTGCTCCAGCGGTTGTCGCCCAGCAAAAAGAGGTGCCCTGGCTCGACCGTGACCGGTGCCATTTCAAGGGATTCAGGTCCTTTTACGCGGTCGGCCGGTGCGTGAAACAACCCGAGGTTTTCGCCGTTGTGGATCAGTTCACCGTTCACCAGGGCTAACGTATCCCCGGCAACACCGGCCACGCGCTTGACCGCTTCAGTGCCATTCCAGCGGTACACCACGATATCCCCCACCCTGGGCGGACCGGCCCGCAGGTCCGTCAGGATGTAGTCGCCAATGGACAGCGTCGGCACCATCGATCCGGATGGGATGTAGTAATTCTTGAACCCCAGCACGGGTACCCGCAATACATCGAGCATCAGTACCGCAATCACCATCACACCGACGTAAAGAACGTGGAAACGCTTGCGTGGCACATTGGGCGGTCCGTTGTAGCGACGCGCCAGCACGGCGGACAGGATGGCTGAGCCCAGCTTGACGGTGATCAAGAAGGCGAAGAGCCCATACAGCCCAAAGGGGGTAGCAACCAGACCCAGCGCCCCCAGTAGCGCGAACCCGCCATACAACAACACGGCGACCCAGATACCCCACTTGATACGGCCGACATACACCAAGCCCCAACCGGCCACCAGGCAGGACATGAGGAACGCCAGGAGCGAGAATTTTGCGGATTTCATTGATCATCCTTGTGAGGGTAAAAAGCATCGCGTGTCAGTAAAAAAATTTAAACGTATCGTGTCAATCCTAAAAAACCAAGTGTGACAGGCCAGCGCCACACTTAAATAAATCCGCCCCTTGTTTCGCCGCCCCTTACTTCATCAAAATCTTATGAGTAGAGAATCCAGAAATCCATATCATTGACCACCCAGTATTTATTTTCAGCTGGGATTAACTTATCAAAATCGCTGGATGCCTTTGCATCCCAACCTAAAGTAGCATAATCCTCATGAGCTCTATCCCAATCAGTATGCCGCAGCACCTTATTATCAAGATCGATAAAGAATTTCGGAAGCCTCATTCTCAACTTGCCAAGTTCATCCAGCCGCCCCTCCGCGTCATTAGACACAATAGCTCCGACATGCCGATAAATCTCAAGAAGATATTCCGGGGAATAGCCAAAATGGAAAAAGCCCCGCATGTCCTCAACAGAGAACTCAATCACACTTCCAGCATCTACGTACTGAGAAAAGGTATTGACATCCAGCACAGGGATGCTACTTCTGAAATTAGCGACTGCCTCGTCATAAAGATCCGCATTCATGTCACCCGAATCTATATAGGCTTTGTACTCCATCCCAACATCGATGCAATAATTTTCTTTATCATCAACAACATAATAATATTTCCCACTTACAACAAATAAAGCCACCTCTTTTTGCCCTTCAAAAATATCATGAAGCACATCATTCAAGTCGTTTTTCAAACTCATCAAGAACTCCTTGCTCGTGATCAGTCGACAAATAGAAACTGCCCATTACCTTGGTCAAGCAAATGACCGTTTAAACACAACTCATTTAATAACGATGACACTTGGCCTTCATCCATGCTTACCCCGCACGATTCAAGAAAATGAAGTAATCGCCAATTATCGATTATTTTCGGCTCATCAAAGCGTTTATGAACATCCACGACCCAATGGGGTTTACGCGACACTCTTTCAAAACGAATACCTGCACCATGCCTGAGAAATTGCCATTGATCACCATCAACAAGCATGTCTCCCCTCTTCGGGAAGTCGAGGAGCCAGGTAGAATCTTTTGCATTGGGGTGCAGTTCGGCGAACGCAAGAACCAACTGACTCTGAAGCGTTGCAAAGAGAAACGCATAATCCATATTAGTTGGCCTCATAAATTAGTACCTCACCCGAGCTTCAGCAGCTTCTCGCATGAGCTGATCAGCCTGTTCCTTGGTCACGCTGTGCACATTGATAGGTACATCTTTAATCCCAGCTTTCGCAGCAGCCTCCGCGCGATGGTGGCCATCAAGGATGATCAACTTCCCGTTCACGTTAGCCACCTCGATAGGGTGATTTGCATCAAACCCATTGGCCTTCATGTCCTTTGTCATTCGTTTCACCTGTGAACCTGATATTTCATCTCGGCCCTGCCTTCCAATTAAGGACTTCGGATCTACCACTTGTGGAACGCCGCTAACAACATCCGCCCCAACCGCTCGGGGCTCACTACCCGCATACCGCTGCCAATCCGGGTGGTAAGGATTGGCCTTCATCTCGTCCGTAACCGTGGCAAGTCTCGTTGGCTTGGGTGCTTGCGCTGCCGGCTTTTCACCCTGGAAGCTGGCACCATTCGCCGCTGGAGCACCATCACCCACGACTTTTGTCTCGCCCGACGACAAATCGCTCGAATGGCCTTTGCCACCCATTGACGACCATGCGGCCCCCAGCACCATCATCGCGTTGTCTATCAAGTGCTGTGCACCGCTGGCAACCTCTTTCTCGACCGGGTTGTCATAATCCAAAGGGACTGGCACAACTTCCTTACCCACACCGTCGAGATGAAGAATCTGTTTCCCTAGGTCGATGATCCCATTCACGGCATCGCTGGGATAGTTCACAACGCCTTTACCTAGGCCTCCAAGGGCAGTGCTGCGTGTTGCATCCCATATTTCGCTGTCTTTTTGGGACTGGTTCTTGTTTGAGGCTGCACCCAGCATCGCCTGCTGCTCAGTCGTGAACTGGCTCCAGGTATGTCCATACATCCCAGCATCTTCGTAGGCGCCATTACCGCCGGGGGCAAACATCAACATCGTGCGCCCGCTTTCGTCTACAAACGTCACTGCCTGGGAGCGTAGAAAAGACAGGGCACTCAGGTCGACCATAGAATGGTCAGTCGCAAAATCCTTATCGACATTCTGCTGGGCCTGGGCGAGAAGCCTGGCTTCAGCAGCCTCCAGGGATATACCTTTTTCTTGCGCGAACTTTCCTGCGAGCGCCTTGATTCGATTGATTTCGATGGCGTGTAGCTGGCGGTTGTTGAGGTCAACTGCCGCTGCTCCGCTACCGGCTACAACCGAGCCACTGACTCCGTTGGCTGACCCAATCGAAGCCCCCAGACTCGTAGCAATCAAGGTCGAAAGCGCACCTTGCTCTGCCTCACTCAGCTCGCTTCCTTTCAGAGCCTCACCAATGGACGGCATAAGCGCAGCGGAGGCGCCGACGCCGAGTGCGGCACTTTGTACATTCCCGCTGGACAGGCCAAGCGCCGCACCGGTCAGTGCGTGCAGTAAAACGCGCGCGGCGCCGCCTTCAGCCCACGCCGCCCTTGTCGCGTCATCAATATCTTTACGATTTTTCTGAGCATCGGCAAAAGTGCCGATTCTGTTGAAGATGTCGCTGGACGATGTGTTCGCAACAATACCGGCAGCGGTACTCCCCGTCGCTCCGCCCAGTCCGGCGGCAATCAAACCGGAAGTGATGTCCGCCATCAGACGTTTGTCACCCCCCACCTGCCAACTCTTGGCATCCAGATACGCCGCATTCGCCGCCAGCGCCGTCCGATCAGCATCAGGTGAACCAGCCTCTGCCTGTTCATCTGCCTGCTTACTCAATGCTGCAGCTTTACTCGCCTTGGCTTCGGCAACCTTGTTGATTACGCTGCTCGACAGTTGCGCCGAACTTTGGATCAGGTCAATACGCTCTTGCATGGCCTTCTCATCAGGCCGGTCGAGCAGTTTGTTGGCATTCGCGGTGTCGCGGTTCAGGCCGATCAGATCATTGGCCCCGTCCGCACTTCTTACGTCGATCGTTCCGGGGCTGATCGCGCTGCGTGTCTTGCTGCTATCAGACTCCTTGAGCAACAGCGGAATCGTGCCACCCACCCCTGAGCGAGCGTCTTCGAAACCGGCGGTTGCGCCGGAATAGCTCAGGCTTGCGGACTGGCTTTTGATATCGCTTTTGTTTTTGATGTCGCTGACCAATAGTCGGTCAGTACTCAGGTAGTTCTTGTCGTTGCTGGCTTCGCTGGCGATCACCGCACCTTGAAGGGTGGTGTTCTTGCCGACATTGATGTCGTATCCACCCTTGCCCGCATACAAACCGGACTGTTGGGCCACAGCCTTGTAATCGCTGTTCATTTTACTGCCAGCAATATTGGCACTGCCCGAAACCATGGACCCCAGGCAGAAGGGTGGCACGCAAATACTCACGCCGGCGCCGCCACTGGTTTGCTTGTTCTTCTGGCTGGCTTCGTCCTGACGCGAGGCAATATTCAGATTGCCGCCGATCTGCGCCTTGATCGCGTCTGCATGTACCTGCGCGCCCGCCAGGGTAGCGTCCTGACCCGTTTTAAGGACCAGCAGTCCGGTATCCACCGTGCTATTGACTTGGGTGACTTCATTTCCGCGCCCCATACCCTTGGCCATCTGGGCACCCAGGTCGAGCACAAAGCCGCTCTGCTCACCGAAGCTGAGGCTGACGCCGACACTGGTCTTGTTATTTTTGTCCTGGTTATCCCAGTTTCTCCGATCCTGGGCGCTTTCCAGGATGGCGTTGTTCTTGGCCTGCAACAGCGTGTCTTTAGCCTTGATGCTGCTGCCGATGATATGCAAGTCGCCGGCGGAGCCCTGCGCATTGCCGTTTGCGACGATTGCCAAGCTGCCGCCACTGTTCAGGGTCGATTGCTTCACCGTTTCGGCGTTGTATTCGCTGGTGCTTTTTTTGTGCGTAGACGCGAGTTCGGTCCCTATCTTGAACACCGAGCCAGCGCTGTTGGCAGGCTTGCCATCCGACTCATTGGCCGCATCATTACTGCCACCCAGCGCATCGTAGGTCGACAGTAGCGCCTGGGCACCTTTTACAGCCTTCAGACGACTGTCGTCGGCCTGTTGGGCGGCCCGAACGTCATTGCGAATGCTCTTATAGGTATCCACCGCGACGCCACCAATAACCCGGCCTACTGCCAAGCTCCTGGAGCTGTCCTTGCTGGTTTGGTTAGCCGTTTCTGTGCCGGCGGCAAGGGTGACATTCGAACCGCTTAACGACATGTCCTTCGTACTCACCAAATCACTGGCGACTACCGTCAATTCACGTCCGGCGACCAGATTTACATTGCCTGCGCTGGACCCGACCGTACTCCCCAGCAACGTTGTCTCGTTTGCAGTGCCGTTGTGTTTCGAGCTGTTGATGTACAGTTTCTGGTTGCCAGTGGCGTCATCAAGGCCAAGCTTGTTACCGGTCAACACACCGGTAAGGTCGCGATTCTTCTCCTTGTGCATGTCGGTGCGGGCGAAGGTGTTTTGCGCCGCATCTATGGTCAGGTCGCGTCCGGCCTGCACGGCAAGGTCACCCGTGCTCACAAGTGATGAACCGGTGACTTTCACGTCCCGTCCGCTGGCAACGCTTACCGTGTCGCCAGACACCATACTGCCCACTGCGGTGGTACTGGCTTCATCCACTTTGTCCTGGACCTTGCTGGACTTGAAGCCACCCCAACTGCTTTTGCTTTCCTTGCGTTCGTGGCGAGACTTTTCAGAATCGCTGACGGCCAAAACCTGCACATCGTTCGCGGCGACTAATCGTGCCGCGCCTTTTTCTGCGGTGACAGCACTGCCGGCCAACAGCAGGTCTGCACCAGCGACGACGGTGCTGTTCGTCCCCGCGCTGACCAGGCTGCCAACGTTGTTCACGACGTCGGTTTCATCCAGGCGGAATTTCTTACCCTGGGAAGTTTTCTTGGTCTTGCTGTAGAAGCTGTAGTCCTGGTCTTGCGCGGTTTTGAGCTCCAGATTTTTACCGGATACCAGGTAGGCCTCGTTGCCGGCATTGACTTGGCTGGCGACCAGTTGCAGGTTCTGCCCGGCACTGAGGGTGGCGTCGCCGCCGGCCTTGATCACGCTGGATACCTGCTGGACGTGGTCCTCGATGCTTTTGACTTTTTTCGAGTTGAACGACGAATGCTGCTCGTTGGCCGCCGCCTTGACGTTGAGGTCGCGTGTGGCGATGAGGTTGATATCGCGCTGCGCTTCAACCTGGCTGGCGACAGCGCTGATATCACGACCGGCGACCACGTGCAGGTCGCGGCCCGCCTCCACGACGGAGCCTTGCTGGGCAATGGTGGTGAAGCTCGAGCGGTTGCCGATGGCGCCGCTGTCGAGGGTTTTCGAGGCGGTGATGTTGACGTCGCCCACGGCCTTGACCGTGGTGTCGGCACCGCTCTTGAGCACGCCGCCGACGCTGTTGAAATTGCCCCCGGCTTGTAAAGTCAAATCCTTGGCCGATTCGATACGCGCGGCGCTGTCGACGAAGTCACTGCGTTCGGTGCGGTAGCTGCTGGCGCTTTCGTGGGTGGTGACGCTGCGTTCGTTGAGCAGGTCGGCGCCAGCGGCGAGGTTGATGTTGCCCGCGCTGATCACACCGCCCGCGCGGTTGCTCAGGTTGTTGCCGCTGAGCAGGTCGAGGCGCCCACCGGCTTCCATCAACCCACTGTTGGCGAGGTTGCCGCCGACGTTTGCCAGGAGGCTGCCGGTCGCGCGCAGGGTACCCGCGTTATTGAGGTTTTTGCCGGTGATCAGGTTGACGTCGCTGCCGGAAATCAACGCGCCATTGGGCGCCAGGCGGTTGCCGGCCTGAGCGAGGTACAGCACTGGCACCAACACTTGTTGCCCGGCCACGGTGGCGTTTTCCAGCCACACAATGTCGTGGGTCAGGGCCGCGACCTGCTCGGCGGTGAGACTCACACCCACCGACAGGTTCAGCGCGCTTTTGCTGCCGATGGCGTTGTCCATCAGGTGCTTGAACAGGTCGGCATCGCTGGTCTGGCCGTCGATGAAACGCTGGCCGGTGCGGGCGAGCACGGCTTGCTGGATCAGGCGCTGCTCGTAGAAGCCGTCGCCCAGACGGCGCTGCGCCGTGTCAGGGTCGTAGCCGAGTTTGGTGAGCATGTAGTCCGAGCTCAGGAACTGACGCATGTCGGTGAGCAGCGGGTTGGTTTCAATCAGGTACTTGTGCGGGCTGGCTGCGAACTGGCTGGTCGGCAGGCCGTTCACGCCCTTGCCGTCGTTGAGGTGAAACAACCCGTTCTCACCGATCGGCAAGTTGAAGCCGGGCAGACCCAGCGGGTTGACCTGTTGCTGGGCAACGTCCGGCGGCAGTTGGGGGTTGAGGCTGACCTCGGTCGAGAAGCCCGGCGCATGGGTGTTGGCGCCGCTGCCGACGTAGGTGTAGCCGCGCCTCACGACGCGGTTATCGATGCCTTCCTGGGCGGTTACGGCCACTGCGCCACCGGCCTGGATGACTGCGGCGTAGCTTTGGTCCGGCACCATCAGTTGGGTCGTTTTGCGCAGGGCGGTTTTTTCGCTCTCCATTTTGCCGATGAACGCGGCCATGGCGGCTTCAACCCCGTCCATGTTCTTGCCCGCTGAATAACGCGCAGTGAACGCCGCCGCCTCGCGGTACCAGCCCGCCGGCTTGCGCTCGCGCTCAGAGGCAAAGACACGATCGTATTGCGTGTCGTGGGTCACCAGCCCGACGTTGGTCAGTTGGTCGACACGCACGGTCATGTCGCCGCCGGTGGCGATGCTACTGCTGCTGTTGAGCAACGTGCCGCCGGTAAGCTGCATGTTGGCGCCGGAGGTGATGCTGGCGCCGGCCGTGGCGTTGGTGACGATGAAGTGGTCACGCTGGGTGATCTGGAACGGCCGGTTCTGCTTGCCACCTTCACAGTCGCCGCCGGTCACGCCATCGATACAGGCGACGGGTGTAATGGAAGCGCTGTAGATGCCCGACTCGGTGGTGAGCACGGTGCGGATGTTATCGATCGTGCTGGCCGCCAGGGCCAGGTTGCGTTCACTTTCGATAGTGCCCGAGCTGTTGATGATGCTGGAAGCCAGCCCGCCCTGACCGTCGCGATCAACGCGTAGGTTGCCCATGGCGTAGATGTTGGCAGCGAGGTTTTTCAGGCGATCGACCCGCAGGTTCATATCCCCGCCGCTGAAGATCAGGCCATGATCATTGAGCAGGTTGCCCACGGACAGGTCGAGACTGCCTTGGCTGGCGACGGTGCCGCCAATCGTCCAGTCCAGGCCATTGCCGACCAGTGCACGGGTGCCGAGCAGTTTGCCGGTGGCGGTCTGTTGCAGGTTGTCGACATTGACGGTCAAGCGTCCGGCCTGGATTGCGGTGCTGTTGGTCCAATGGGTTTTGTCGAGGGTCAGGTCGCCGTGGGTCACCAGGCTGCCGCCAACGTCGTCAAGGCTGATGCCGCTGAGATCGAGCACCCCAGTGCCCACGTGCAGTACCTTGCCGCCGGTGTTCTGGAAGGTGCCGGCGGCAAGGCTCAACTGGTCGTTGGCGGTTTCCAGGCTGCCGCTGTTGTTCAGCAAGCCGCCGATGGCGTAGCGGGTTTTACCCGCCTGGCCCAATGCACGCATCTGGCCGCTGTTGGTCAGGCTGGCGGCGTCGACATCCAAGGTCGTGGCGCTCTCGATCAAGCCACGGTTGGTCAGGGCGCCTTGCAGCTTCAGATCAATCTGATTGGCCGCGATCTCACCGCCGTTATCCACATTCAAGCCGCTGAGGCGAATGCGATCACGGGCCAACAGCGTGCCGCTGCCGTTGTTGAAGTCGGTGGCGTCGATCAGCGCATCGCCGGCTTTGGCAGCGATGCGCCCGCCGTTGTTTATGAGGGTGCCGGCGGTGATCGTCACACCGGCCTTTTCACTGTGGATCAGTCCGTTGCCGCCGTTTTGCAGCAAGCCGGTGGTGGTAAGCGCCAGGCCATCATTGGCGGCCAGCGTCCCGCTGCTCTGGTTATCGACACTGTTGGCGAACAGGGTCAGCAGGCCCTGGCTGGCGAGCTTGCCGCCCTGGTTATTCACATGGACGGCGCGTTGAACCAGCAACGGGCCGACGCTCGCCAGCTTGCCGTTGCGGTTGATCAGGTCGCCAAGCAAATCCACGGTGATGGAGCTTGCGCCCGTGAGGTTGCCGGCGCTGTTGTCCAGGCGATTGCCGTAAAGCGCAAAGGCGCCGGTGCTGTCGATGATGCCGCCCTGGCTGTTGTCCAGCAGGCCGCTGACGTTGAGGGTTTGTGCGCCGTCGCTGAGCAGTTGGCCTTTGTTGCGGTTATCAACGCTGGCGGCGGTAACGTTCAGCGCCTGCTTGGCACTCATCGTGGCGCCCTGGTTATCCAGTGTTTGTGCGGCGGTGGCGGTGAGGGTGCGATTGGCGATCACCCGACCGGTGTTGGTGATGTTCTGGCTGTCGAGCGTGACGTCGCCACCGGCATTGCGCGTGTTATCGGCGTTGACGCCGGCTTCGATGATGCCGCTGTTGGTCAACTGGCCGTTGCTGGCCAGGGTGATGCTGTCCCGGGCGGCCAGGGTCTTGCGGTTTTTCAGCTCACCCTTGGTCTGCGCCTTGAGCGTGGTGCCGGCGTAGACCGGGCCCTTGGTCTCCAGGCTCGCCGCCTTGATATCCACTGCGCCGCTGGATGCGGCCTGAGCCATGCTCAAGTGGCCGTTGGCGTCCAGTTGGATGTCGCCGCCACTGGCTGCCAGCGTACCGTCGAGCTTCACGCCCACGCCGGCTTCGGTGCCCACCAGCTTGATGGCGCCCGCGTACATGCCGCCGAGCGCCGACGAGTCGATTGCCAGTTCCGGTTTGGCGCTGCCGTCATCGGCGCGTAGGGTGGTTTTCAGGCTTTGCGCATCGACGTCATTGCGCCCGGCGATCACGGTGAGTTCGCGCGCATTGATCTGCGCGTTGATCTTGGCCGAACGGGTGATGATCTCGAAACGGTCGACGTTGCTGGCGTTCAGGCCCTTGCCGTCGATGGTCACCGCGCCGCCATCCACCTGGTAATGATCAAGGCGACCGACGTTATCGATCACAGGTTTGCCGGTGGTCAGCGTGACGTTGGGGGTGTTGATAAACCCGCAGCCATTGCAACTGATGCCATAAGGGTTGGCCACGATGACCTTGGCCGACTGCCCCGCCACTTCGGTATAGCCACGCAACTGGCTGGGGCTGCCGCCGTTGACTTCGTTGAGGATGACGTTCGCCGCGCCGCCCTTGAGGTTCGGGTTGCCGACGATGATGCCGCCCAGTTGTGTGTTTTGCAGCGGCCCGCTGGCGTTGTTGAGGATCACGCCATTGGGGCCGACGTTGTAGTCCTTGAACTGGTTATGGGACAAGCCGCTGCCATTGGGCGTGGCGATGTTCACCACCGGAACGCCGTTGCCGGCCTGGCCGAGCGTGGTGCCTGGGCCGCTGACCACGATGCCGTCGGCATTGGCCAGCAACGGCTGCCAGAACAGCGCGTTGGCCAGGACCAGCGCAAGGCCACGTTGAGTCAGGCTTTTCAGGGCGGCAGCAGGGCGAACATCCATATTCTTAAATCTCAAGGCAGCGGCGTTGAATTACAGGAAGAAATCCAGGCGGAAATAGATCGGCGCTTCGCGCTCGGTCACCACGCCTGGTCGCTCCAGGGAATGGGCAAAGGTCACGCTGGTGCTGACGTATTTGCCGCGGGCGAACAGCTCGACGGAATTGCTCGATACCCGCCCGTGCTCGTCATCGTTGTAGCGATCGTTGCGAATCACGCCCTGGTCATAACCGACACTGGCGCCGTATTCGGCGAAGGCCGGGCGCATCCAGTCCAGGGTGACCGGTCGCGCCCAGCGCACTTCGTTGCGCCAGTAGCCACCGCTGTCGCCGTTCAGTTGCTGGTCCTTGAAACCGCGTACCGAGTAGGAACCACCCAGGCTCATGCGTTGCGGTGAATACAGGACATCTTCACTGCGCTGCCCAGTGGCAAGGCTGGAAAAACTCAACGACTCACCCCACAACGTGAAGGGTTGCAGGTAGCTCATCGTGGCGGTGTATTTGCGATAGCGCGGCGTCGCCGTGAGGTTGCCCTGGGCGTCTCGCTCTTGCCGATTGCTTTGCGCGTCAAACGCGCCGATACCGTTTTGCATGCCCACATCCAGGTTGACGAAGGCGCTGCCGATACGCCGCCCGTGGGTGAGGCCGACCTGGAACTCGCTGAGGCGGTTGCTGCTGGTCGGCAGGCGTGCGTCGAGCACGTAGTTGTTGGTGCGCAGGTGCGTCAAG
The DNA here is from genome assembly GCF_002269425.1 of Pseudomonas sp. NS1(2017). Taxonomy (NCBI): domain Bacteria; kingdom Pseudomonadati; phylum Pseudomonadota; class Gammaproteobacteria; order Pseudomonadales; family Pseudomonadaceae; genus Pseudomonas; species Pseudomonas sp. NS1(2017). Next base: position 1,507,156 of record NZ_CP022960.1, on the reverse strand, counting down.
CCAACGTTGACCGAGGTCTTGCTCACATCGTCGCGATGGATCACGCGTTCGGCGCGCAGTTGGTGGTTCTGGCTGTCGCCGTTTTGCTTGAATTTGAAGTCATCGACCCTGCCGAAGGTGCGGTATTCACTCTCGCTGTAGCTGTAGCTGAAGTTCCACCAGCCCCACGGCAGGTTGTAATAGAACATGCTGCTTTTCGAGGTTTTCTGGTGGTCGCTGATGGCGTCGTGTCCACCGCGCAGAATCAGTTGATCGGCCAGTCCCAGTGGGCTGTCCCATTCCAGGCCCGCGCCCCATTGCTGTTCGCCAGTACTTTTCTGACCATCGTTGTTACGCGACAGGCTGGCGCGCCAGGGCTTTTGCGGCACGTTCTTGACCACGACCTCACTGCCGCCGATCTGGCTGCCAGGGGTCAATTCCATCTGTGCCTGTTTGGAGGGCAAGCGGCGGAGTTGGTCCACCAACTGTTCGACTTCGCGCAGGTTGAGTGCTTCTCCCACCTTGCCGGGAAACGCCATGGCCAGTTCGCGGTCGGTCACGCTGCTGCCCTCGGCGCCCTTCAAGGCTTCGAGCTTGCCTTCGACCACGAGTACTTGCAGATGACCGCTGGAAAGATCCTGCTGCGGCAGGTACGCGCGGCTGGTGACCCGGCCTTTGGCGATGTAATAGTCGGTGATGACCTTGAGCAATTCATTGAGCTGCGCCACGCCCAGGCACTGGCCGATATAGGGTTTGAGCAGGCGTGCGCGGTCGGCTGCGGACAGGCTGTCGGCGCCCTTGAGTTCGATGTCCTGGATGGGAAAGCAACGGGTATCCGCCGGCAGCGCCGGCGCTTGGGGCTGGGTGCCTTTGCCGGGCAGGTCCTGGAGTTCTTCCAGGCGCCGGCGCTGCTCTTCGAGGAGGCGGTTCTGGCGGTCGCGGATCAGGTCCTGGTCTCCAGGCGTAGGCGCGGCCGTGGCGCTGTTCAGACTCAAATAAGCGAGCAGGAAAGTGCACAGCAGATACCGAGTCCGTGGCAATAACAAAGACATGTTCGATCCATCGAAAATCAAGGGCCGGCAAACTAACACCGAACTTCCGACAACTCAAAAATAAGAGCTAGTTGGACATTCGTACTAGTTACTCATGCAAGCAATTGATTAATAACAACTAAAAATAATCAAAGAGATATCACGCCTGTCACCGGAAATATTATTCCGACCAGCGGCAGCACTCTTGATCGCGATTCGTCGGACAACGTTTAAATAGCCATTAGTTGGCCATCAAGTTATTGCCGAGATAGGTTAGTACAGGGAAAAGCAGAAAAGTTCGCGGAAGTTTTGTGAATTGGATCCCATTTGTCGGGATTAAACCGGATCGTTCCCACATTGCATGGGAACGATCTTCCAACACTGTTTCAGCTGGCGTCTTTGTTCTGGTCTTTGCCAGGCACCAAGGTCAGCCCGGGTTTTTCCACATCGCGGGAAACATGGGATTTGACCTGCGCCACACCGCCTTCCTCATCGTTGTGGATCACCAGTACCCCAGGCCGACGCAGTTGCTCCAGGTCACCTTCGCCCAGGCTGAAGCTCTCGCTCAGATTCTTGTCGGTGAGTGCCTTGGCCTCGGCGCGACGCTGGGCAAACTTGCGCCCTTTGCGTTGCTGGTAGCGCGCCCAGGTGACCAGGATCACAGCGTTGAACAATGCAATCCACAGGTACACCTGCAAGGTATTGAGCGCAGCAAAGATCGGCGCTTCGATACGCGGTCCACCGTGGGTCTCCAGCATCGAATTGATCCCCCGTGCCAGCAGCCAGATCAACCCGGCCCAGGCCATCAGGGTCAGCAGCACATCGATGATCCACATCACCATCCGTTGGCGGGTTCTGACCAGTTTCATGGTCACGCCTCCTCTTCAGTAGGTTTGATGCCGCGATCCGGGCTGACCCAGCGCGCGCGCTTCTGGTGCTGGTTGAACAGCACCTTGGGAAAACTGACCAGGGTGGTGAACAGGCTGACCAGCCAGAACACCATCGGATACCACACCGTCCAGAACAGGGTCTTCCACAGATCTTTCTCGTAGCGGCGGTCGATCATGATGCTCACGGCGAACTGCACCAGGCACACCATGGCCAGCACCAGGCCGGTAAACGCTGGCGGAACCAGGGAGTCCACCGTGATCGCCGGAGGCAACACCATGAACTTGCCGAGCACGTAGAAGATCACCGACAGCAGGAAAGTAAACGCCCAGCCGGTGGACAGGCAGTATTCGAACAACAGCGGCCACAGGTAGCGATGACGCCATTGCCAGATACCACGGATATTCTTGAACAGCACTTCCGCCCCACCCTGGGCCCAGCGCAGGCGCTGTTTCCACAGGCCGCCGACGGTTTCAGGCATCAGGATCCAGCATAAGGCACGGGGCTCGTAGAAGATGCTCCAGTGATCGAGCTGCAGCTTCCAACTGACATCGATGTCCTCGGTGATCATGTCGGTGCTCCAGTAGTCGATGCGGTCCAGCGCCTTTTTACGGAACGCGACCACCACACCCGATACCGTGAAGATCCGGCCAAACACTCGCTGCGTGCGCTTGATCAAGCCGATGATCGAAGAGAACTCACCGACCTGCACACGGCCGATCAAGGTCGAGCGTGTGCGAATGCGCGGGTTGCCGGTCACCGCTCCCAGGCGCGGGTTATCCAGCATCGGCGCAACCATATAAGCCGCCGCGTTTTTATCCAGCAACGCGTCGCCGTCGATGCACACCAGGAATTCACTGCGCGCCGCCACGGCGCCCATCCGCAAGGCCACTGCCTTGCCTTGGTTCTGCGCCAAGTGCAGCACGCGCAGACGCGGGTTCTCCAGCGCCAGGGCGTCGAGTACCTCGGCGGTGTTGTCCTTGGAGCCGTCGTTTACCGCGATCACTTCGATGTTCGGGTAGAGCTGACCCAGTGCCGCATGGATGGTATCGGCGGCATTATCCCCTTCGTTGTAGCAAGGGATGATGATCGAGATCAGCGGGTTACCGGCCAGCTCGGGAGCCGGCGTATCCTCTTTCCAGGGCCAATGGCGCTCCCAGTGCAGCCAGAAATACAGGCCGCCTGCGATCCACAGCGCCGACATGAACAGCGGATAGAAAAACACAAAGTCCATCAGGAACTGCCCGGTGACCAGGAAGATCAGGCCCAGGGGCACACCCAATACCAATGCCAGCACGAATAAAGCCAGGATTCTATCGAACATGGTCAAGGGTTCCATTGGTTGGAAAGGGCCGGACGCACTGTCTTCAGGTCCGGGGAGTTTTCCAGGAAGTTGTCCGGGTAGTAGCCAAAACTCGTGACACCCTGGCGCTTGAGTACGCCCATCCATTCAGCCATCTGCTTGGCGCCGATGTCCGGTGCGGCCTTGGTGCGCCAGTCTTTGGCTTGCAGTTCGAACACCGTGCGCTCCATGGCACCGGGGCGCGCCTTGACCGTGGCGACCAGCTTCTCCAGCCAGGCATTGGAGTTGCTGTACTCCTGGCCTTCCATCAGCGGCATGGCCATGGGCGCGGTCCAGTCGTAGGTCTGCAGGAAATCATCCAGGTTCTGCGCAAACCAGGTTTCGCTGCCGGGGTTGAGCATCGGCTCGGCGAAGATATTGCGCGCGGTCAGTATTTGCGGCCCACCGATGGCGCGGACCTTGGCAGTCAGCTCCTTGGTGAAGTCGATCAGGTAGCGGCTCTTGAAGCGGGTCCAGCGTTGCATCACGGCCGGGTCGGCACGCAGCGCCTCAATGGTGTTCGGCAGGCCGGCGGCGGCATAGGCCTTGAGCGCGGCGGGGCTGGCATCTTCGAAATCGTTGAACACCGCATCGTCGTGGTACAGCACACCGTCGATGGCGTTGTTGCGCGCCAGGTCCTCGTAGATCTCACCGATGATCTTGCGCACCTGCGGGTCGAACGGCGACAGGCGTTTATATTGGTCCGGGTCGAGGCCGACCTTGCCGGTTTCCGGGTCCCAGCGCGTTACGCGTGGCAGCTTGGGGTCGAGGGCAAAACTGAGCACCGGCATCCAGGCGTACACCGCAGCATGGGCACGGGTGTGCAACTGCCACGAGACGCGGTTGAACAGGTCGGCGCGTACCGGCAAGTGGCGGTTGGGGAAGTACACCGAATGCACCAGGCCATCACCCTTGGGATCGGCGAAGGCTTGCAGGAACACCGTGCCGGCGCCCATATCCACCACGCGCTGTACCAACTGGTCGAGATTGCGTGCCTGTTGAGCCGGGTCCGGGTCGTAGACGTTATCCAGGTCCACATGCAACACGCGCATCGGCGCCTTGGTTTGTACCGCGACCATGCTGTTGGCGAAATGCTCGCCATCCGGGTCGGAGGCCACCAGGAAGCGTGGGCTGTTCATCAGGTCAGTGGAGCTGTCGAGGCCATCTTCCAGGGTCAGGGCCATCTGGTAACGCTGCTCGCCAATGATCGCCAGCGAGGTGCCTTTGGCAGCACCATAAGGCCATACCCACACCCGTGGTTTCTTGCCGGTGACGCTTTGGATCTTGTTGGAGATCGCCACCACATCGGCACGCATCCGCGCATCGAATTGCGCCTGGCTTTCATAGCGCCCGGTGGCCGGATCAAAACGCAGCGAGGTCGCCGCCGGCTCCAGGTTGCCCTGGGGGTTGGCCAGGATGCCTTTGTGGTTGTTGTCGGTGTGTGCAGCGATTTCCACCAGGCCCGATTGAGACACTTCGCGGATCTGCTGCCAGGTCAGGAACTCGCCACGCGGCCGTGGCTGGCCGGCGAAGTCCACCGGCTGGTTCATCGGCGTGTCGATCCAATAGCCCACCGGCGCCAGCAAGGCCGGCCAGCGATAGGCACGCAGGATCGGCATCACGCGGGTGTAGAAGCTCGAATAGCCGTCGTCGAAGCTGAGCATGATCGCTTTGGGCGGCAACTCAGGACCGCCGTTGCGCGCCGCCAGGATCTGATCGACGCTGACCGCCTTGTAGCCGTTCTCCCGCAGCCAGGCCAACTGCTCGATCAAACGTTCGGTACGCACCGCCACCACCGCCTGATCGGGGTCGCGATCCTCGACGTCATGGTAGGCAATGCCCAGGAAATGGTTTTTCGGCCACGGCGCTTCGTTGGCCGGGGTCGGCCGCTCGGCGGGTGGAGTGAAAGGCGCGGGTTGCTGGGCACAGGCACTGGCCAGCATTACGCCCAGAATCAACAAGCATCGGCTGAGGACGGTCATGGTCAGGCTCTTCTAGAAACGGTAAGTGAGGTCGACGAGCAGACGCAGATCGCGTTCGCGATCGCCGTCGTAAGGTCGGCTGATCAGGCTCAGGTTGGCGCCGGCTTCCAGGACGTCGTTCCAGCGATAGCGTTGGCCGTAGCCCACCAGACCGATGCCACCCGTGGAATAATCCTGCTGGCTATAAGTACCCGCACCGACCTGGAACTGCTGACTCCACTGGGTCTCGTAGCGGTGATAGAGCACATGATTGATGTTGAGGACAGGCAACACGGTGAAGTCTGACTTCGGGTTGAAGTAGACCGTGTCTTCCTTGCTGTTGCGGCTGGCGCCGACTTCCAGGCCCAGGTCCACTTGCACTTTCGGCGAGCTGTAAAGGCCTTCGCGGCCGCTGAGCAAGGCCTCGAAACGATCGTTGCCGTCGCTGAAATGGGACGGGCTGAGGGTCAGTTTCCACTCGCGGCTTTCGTTGGCGCGCCAGCGGATGAAACCGCTGCCGCCGTTGGCCGTGATCCCGTCATTCAAGGCCCGCAATGGCGTGGTGGACAGCAGGTAGCCAAGGCTACCGCCGTACTGCCAGTTATCGTTGATGTCACGGGCAATCGACACGGCGGCGCCTTGTTTGGAGCCATCGCCGTAGGAGTGGTTGGAGACCTCGGCTTCAATGGTCATGTCGCGGGTCCGACGCTCTACGCCGACCACTTGCCAACGGTGATGGCCAGTGCCCTCTTCAAAGTCGGCAGTGGCATAACCGGCACCGGCGAACACGCGCCAGTCTTCGTCGATGGGCGGCGTGTAGATCCGGCTTTCAATGCCCCAGTCGCGGCTACCCGAGACGGCACCGGCATCACCGTTGTTGCCGCCGCCGAAACTTTTGCCGGTATAGGCTTCGACCCGCAGCTCGGCCATGTCGTGCACATCACGCAGGCGTTTGAGGCGCTGTACCTGGCGGTTGTCCGGGTTACGGGCGACCACGTCGTCGGTGAGAATGTCGAGTTGACGCCATTCCTGCAGGTCCAGGGCCGTGAAGCCTTGGGACATCTCCAGGCCGATGTCACGCGGGCTCTGCGCTTCGGTTTCCTTGAGCGAACGTTCGGCGCGGCGTGGCCAGTCGCGGGCGCGGTACATCTCGGCTTGCGCCAGGCGCAGGCCGATGCTGCCAGGCGCCTTGCCGACCAGTTCTTCTAGGGCCTTTTCGCTGGATGGCAGGTCGGAACCATAGGTGCCGGCCTGGGCAGCCAGTTGTTGGGCGTCCATCCACTCATCGTTAGGGTTGCCGATCGGCAGCCCCTTGAGTTCAACCCGGGGTTTCTGGCTGTCGGCCAGGTTCTTGGCGACCGCCCGCGCCTCATCCACCTGGTCGTTTTCGAGCAAGGCGTAGAACAAGGCGGTGCTGTCTTCAACGCGGTCGCCCACGTCCGCATCGGGTGCGCTCAGCGCTTGGCGATACAACGGCGCCGCCTTTTCCGGTAGGCGCTGGTCGAGGTAGGACGCGGCCACCCAACGCACCGCATAGGTGGGCAACTGCACACCTTCGGCCTGGAGGGTTTCGTACTCGCGGATCACCTCGGCAGTACGCGCCCGCGCCTTGAGCGCACCCAGGCGGTCGATGCGCCAACGCACCACGTCGTCTTTGGCCGTAGGGTCCGGGGTCCAACGGGCAAGGAGCTGGTCGTAGCCCTGTAAGGCGCGATCGGCGATGACATAACGCTCTTTCTCGGTACGCGTGGCGAACTCGGCCATGCGCACGCGTTCGGCGGCCAGGTCACCTTCTAGGCGACGCTGGGTCACCGGGTCGACAAGACCGGGACGCTGGGCGGACAGCCGCAGTGCAGGCTCGGGCAGACGTGCTTTTTGCAAGGCAACAACGTATTCGCGAGCCACTTCCGGCTTGTCACCGGCGCGGGTAAACGCCTGGTCGAATTCAAACAGCGCGTCGTACTGCAAGCCCGCGCGGGTCAGCGCATAACCCAGTGCCATACGTCGGTTGGGATCATCCGGTTTGGCGGTCACCAGCGCACGAGCGCGTTGCACGGCTTCGCTGGCTTTGCCGCCGTCAGCCTGGGTAAGGGCCAGGCCCAGTTGCAGGTCGACATTGTTCGGCTCACGCAGCAGCGCCTTGCGATAGACCGCCTCGGCCTGCGCCCACTGTTTCTGGTTGCGATACGTGCGTGCGACCGTGGCCAGCGCCTGGGCGGTCAAGTTGCGATTCTGTCCCTGTGCCTCGTACACCTTGAGCACTTCGGCGTCCTGGCCGGCCCAACCGGCGATCACCAGGTGATCGCTGATCTGGCCTGGCGTCTGGCGCTCGGCCGGCCATTGGCGCAATTGAGTCAGGGCGGGTGTGAAGTTGCCGTTGCGCGCCTGGATGATCAGGGCGTCATAAGCCGGGTCGGCCATGGCGAAGGTGGGCATCAGCAACTGGCTGCACAAGGTTACCCCGATGAGCAGCCGTAACCGGCCTGAGGCACTGAGTGGGAGGTTTCGCAGCATATCGTGAGCTTCCTTACACACGGAAAGCTGTAACGATAGGTGGTCCTGAGCAATTTGCATCAGGGTGTCGGCGTCTCGTGACCCGACCTAGCTTTCCTGTATGAACTATCTCCGAAGCCTGTAGGAAAAAGGACAACTCATAACAATTGTTCAGAATTGAACGCCAAATCTGAAAAACCAATGGGGGAGCAGGTTTGCCTGCGATAAAGGGTGGCTAATCGACATGAGTGCCGACCTTTTGACCTTTACCGCGGGCAACCCTGCTCCCCCATTAATTATTTCTGGGCGATGGCGAAATCTTTACTGCGCGCCGCCGACCGCACCGACTTTGGACATCACAAAGCCGATGAATTGCTCGACGGTCATCTTCTGGCCGTTGAACGTCACTTCATTGTTGGCGTAATGCAGCTTGGACACCACGTCGCTGCCGACCAGGGTTGCCAGTTGCGTGCCGACGGCCATGCCGCTGACCATCTCGCTGGCCATCTGGGATTGCTGCTCGATGGCTTTAGGGTCGGTCACACCACCGACCTGTGCTTGCAGGGCGGCAACGTCAGCGATCATTGGCTTGGACAGGGTCAGGTTGGCGTCCAGCAGCGAGACCATTTGCTTGCCCAACTCTACCGGAGGCAGCTCCATAGAGGTCGGCTTGGCCAGGTCCAGCACCAGGTTGAATTTGCTTTCACCGTGGGTGGTTTTCAGCGACAGGTTTTCCAACGCCAGGTGCGGCTTGGCGGCCAGCAATTGGTTGACGTTGGCTTCTGCCAGGGTCTGCTCGGCTTCGGTCAGTTGCAGCTCAGGCACCGGTTGACCGGCTGCGGCAGCGGCTTGCACCGGCTGCATCTTGTCCTGATACAGCTTGGTCAGCACCAGGCCCGACGGCACGTCGATGTTCTTCAAGCTCAGGGCCATGGCGGCAGAGCCGACCGGTTTGCCCTGATAGCCGATCTCGTCGATCTTGTAGTCGACGCGGCCGGACATGTTGTTGTCTTTGACTTCGCTGGTGTCTTTCTGCTCAAAGCCCTTGAGGGTCATCACCGCTTTCTGCGGGCCGAAGGTGAGCTTGGTATCGGTCAGCTCAACGGTGTTCTGCCCGGTGTAGAAGCCGAAGGTGGATTTTTCCAGGTTGCTGGCCACGGTCAGGCCAGCGAATTCGGCGCTGAACGGCGCGCCGTTGGCGTCGATGACATCCAGTTTGAGGCTGTTCATGTAGCCATCCACCTTGACCTTCTTGCCTTCGGCAGTGCTGTCAAAGTCCAGGTTCAGGCCAGAGAAGTTCACCGAGGACGTCACGTCCTTGAACTCCAGCGGCAGCAATTCGAGGTTGCCGGTGACCGAACGGCTGTAGCCGATATTGGCCACGCCTTTGAGCGGCGACACGTCCTTGGCAGCGGCGAACCATTTTTCGGTGGTGGCGTTCTTTTCCAGTTCGAAATGACTGGTGGCCATGACCGGCAGCCACTTCAGCGACACCAGGCGCGAGAACGGCAGCGGGCCGTGTTCGATATGGTCGACAAACAGCAGCTCGGGGTTCGGGTTCTGCTCGCCGAAGAACGAGCCCTGGCCCTTGAGGCGGTAGTGCGCGGTGCTGCTGAACAGGCCACGGTCCAGGGACACCAGCTCCAGGTTAACGGTACCGTCGACACCGGCCATGGAACGTTGCAGTTCCTTGTTGGCGTCCTGCACCGCCGTTTGCAGCACGGGCTCCAGTTGCTTACCGGTGTACCAGGCACCGCCTGCACTGACGACGCCGACGGCGACAACGAAACCCAAAAGAACAACGGCTGGCTTATTCATGAAGTGACCTGATCAAATCCTGTGAGAAGTGGGCTGTCTTCCTTGAACCCCGTGGGGGATTGGCTCAAGCCCGCCGAAAACGGGGGAAGATTAGCACTGGCGGCCGCGAACGGCCCAGCTTTTCAGAGGGATCAGTTCAGTACTAGTTCAGGAATACTCCAGCTCGATTTCATCCAACTGATGGTCGAAACTCTTCAGGCGGGCCGTCCAAGTGTACACCAGCACCTCAAACTCGCGGTGTATCACGGCATTGCCGGGGGTGTCGGCCTTGGGGTCGCAGAAGTCCAGTTGGTAGCGCTCGCGGGCCATTTGCGTGGCCACATCGGACAGTTCCCGCGCGTTATTCAGCCAGTGCCTACCGTCCGCGACCTGTTGATCGAGCGCCACGCACTGCTTCTTCAGAACTTCGAGACTTTTTTCCAGGGGCGTGCCGGTCAGGTCACCCATGACTTCCTGGAAAGTGCGCCCCGGTTGCCAGTAGCTGCCCCAGAAGTAGCGGTCGAACACGGTCTCGACCCGGCGCAACGCAACCTTGGTATCCCAGATCGCCACGCGGGTCTTGCCTTGTTCGAGGAGTTTTTTCTTCACCCGCTGGTTCTGGTAGGACGCCCAGGCCACGACGCCGATGGACAGGGTGCCAATCACCAGGCAGGCGCTGTCGAGGAACACCATCGCCTTGTCGAGTTGGTGAGCCAGCATGACGCCGTAGAAGTAGGTGGCCGATAACAACACCAGTGCAAAACACACGCACCAGAAAGCGGGAGCATAAGGGTTTTTCATTATTGGAATCCCCATGAGCAAACGCGAACGTTGACCGGCGGGCCATCACGGGAGCCCGCCAGTCAAAGCATAGCTATTTGCTCAGGGTTTGCTGGCCGACGCGGGTTGCGTTCGTCCGCTTTCCCAACCGCCGCCCAGCGCCAGGAACAGATCGATCTGGCTCATGGCGACCTGGGTGTTGGCGGCGGCCAGTTGCGCGCGCATGCTGGTGTGGGTGCCGGTGGCTTGCAGATCGGCCAGGAACGAAGCGCGACCGGCCTGGTAGAAGCGGTGCGTCTGGTCGGCGGCTTCTTCGGACGAGGCTTCGGCTTCGGCCAGCGCATCGCGCCGCTGCAGCAACGCGGTGTATTGCGCCAGCCCGGTCTGCGTTTCGCGAATGGCGTTGAGCACCACCCCATCGAAGTGCGCCAGGGCGCCCTGGGTCGCGGCTTCGGCTTCATGGATACGGGCCCGGGCGCCGTTGGTCGGCACCGTCCAACTGATCAGCGGGCCAAAGCCCCAGCGATTGGTGGCGGGCTCGCCGAGGTTGTCCAGGATACCCACCGTGCCGACTGTGGCACCGATGCTGATGTCCGGGTACAGCGCGCCGGTGGCCACGCCAATCCGCGCCGTCGCAGCGGCCAGTTGGCGCTCGGCCTGGCGCACATCGGGACGGCGCTTGAGCAAGGCGGCGCCATCCCCCACCGGCAGCAGTTGGGCGATGTGCGGTAACTCGGCGCAGCTGCTGGTGCCGGCGGGCAGTTGATCCACCGGTTTGGCCAGCAACATCGACAAGCGAAACAGCCCGGCCTGGCGCGCGGCGTCATAACGCGGCATATCGGCGCGCAACGACTTGAATTGGGTTTGCGAACGGGTGACCTGGGTTTCGTCGCCACGGCCGGCGTCGCGCAGGCGCTGAGTCAGGCGTGTGCCTTCGGCTTGCAGGTCGAGCGAATGCTGGGCGATGGCCTTTTCTTCGTTGGCAGCGCACACCTGGGTGTAGGAACGCACCACGTCGGCCACCAGGGTGATACGCGCGATATCCGCTGCAGCTTGCGCGGCGTCGGCACTGGCCTGGGCGCTTTCGATGCCGCGTTGCAGGGTGCCGAACAGGTCGAACTGATACGAGGTGCTGATACCCACACTGCCGATATTGGCGACCGGCACTTTATCCGCGAGCAAGAACGCTTCGCCCGACTCCTGCAAACGCTGGGCCTCAGCCTTGGCGCCGGCGCTCCAACCGCCTGCGGATTCAGCTTCCTGGGTCTGGAAGCGCGCGCGTTGCAGATTGGCGGCGGCCACGCGCAGGTCCGTGTTGGAGGCCATCGCCTGGCGCACCAGCTCATCCAGGCGCGGGTCTTTGTACAACCGCCACCAATCCGCCGGCACCGGCGTGGACACCACGTTGCTGCCCTCACCGGCGATCGCCCCTTGCAGGTCGCCACGATTCACCGCAGCTTTATCCGGCAGCGAGTAATCCGGGCCCACCGCCTGGCAGGCTGACAGCAACACACCCAGCGCGGCAGTGGCCAACAGCCGCTTCATGGCTGGTCTCCGTCTTTGACCTTATCGCCGATGATCGAGACGGTAGCCGTACGCCCGGCGATCATGCGGAAGTCCGCCGGCACATCATCAAAGGCGATGCGCACCGGAATCCGCTGGGCCAGGCGCACCCAACTGAACGCCGGGTTGACGTTGGGCAACAGGTTGGAGCCACTGCTGCGGTCGCGGTCTTCGATACCGGCGACGATGCTCTGCACATGGCCGCGCAGGCGGGCGTTGTCTCCGATCACACGGATGTCCACCGCCATGCCGACGTGGATGCCGTCGAGCTTGGTCTCTTCGAAATAACCATCGATATGGAAAGAATTGCTGTCCACCACCGACAACACCGGGCGCCCGGTGGTGACGAATTCCTGAGTACGCGGCGCACGGTCGTTGACGTAGCCGTCCACGGGGCTGCGGACTACCGAGCGGTCGAGGTTGAGCTGCGCAGAATCCACCGTAACCTGCGCTTCGGCCAGGGCCGACTGGGCACGGGCCACGCGGGACTGGCTTTCTTCCAGTTGCTCGCTGGGCACCAGGTTGCCGAGACCACGGTTACGTTTGTACTCGCGCTGGGCCTGGGCCAGGGTTTCCTGGCGGTCGGCCACCGCGGCCTGGGCTTGGCGTAACGCCAGCTTGAAGCGGTCCTGGTCGACGGCAAAGAGCACTTGGCCCTTGGTCACCAACTGGTTGTCGCGCACGTCCACGCGCTGGATCAGCCCGGACACGTCCGGCGCGATCTGCACGATGTCGGCACGGATGTGGCCGTCACGGGTCCAGGGGGCAAACATGTAGTACATGACCATGCGCCACACCACGACGACCGCAAACGTCACGATCAACAGCGTGAGGACTACACGGCCGATGGTCAAAAAAGGTTTTTTCATGTCATCAGGTATCGACTGAGTGAGTCCACCGCGCCCAGCAACAGCGCGTAGAGCCCCACATTGAACAATGCCCGGTGCCAGACCAGGCGATAGAAGTGGAGCCGGGTCAACAACCCGTGCACCACCAGGAACAACACGTACGTAATGCCCATCAGCACCAGCAGCGTGGGCAGGAACACCCCGCTGATATCCAGATCACCGATCATAAAGGCGCTCCATCAGGCAGCGGCGCTTCCATCTCGGTGCCGCCAATAAATTCCACGCCCGGCAGCAGCGACAGGCGCAAGCCCGCCAGCGCATGCAAAAGATGCAGGCGGGTGTCGTCTTCGTCTTGCAGGCCTTGGCCGTTGAGGGCGCGGCGCGTGCGGTCCAGGGTCATCAGCAGACCGCTCGGCGCGGGCAAGCGTTCACCGGCCTTGAGGCACGCTTTGAAGTAACCGCCCACACCTTCGACGACTTGATTGAGCAACACCCGTGGCACACCGAGGATGCGCGGCGAGTACGCCAGCAGGTCGAGCAGGTTCAGCGCCACGCGCAAATCGCGCAGGGCGGTGCCGGTGTCCTGGTTGATCAGGGCCAGGCGCGGCAGGTGCTGCATCAGGCGGTCGAGCATTTGCGCGGCCATGTGCCGGTGTTCGGCCAGGGTCGCGGGCTCGGTGAGGCTGACGATGTCGCGCCAGCTGAAACGCGTCAGGCGCTTGGCCGCCAGTTCGGCGCCGAAGGGCCGCGCGATCAGCGTCCACACAAACGCGAACAGCAACCCCACCGGCCCCGCCAGGTTGACGTTGGCGAAGTTGAGGAAGTCGGCGTCATAGGCGCCCTGGATGCTGATGAACGACGAGGTGTTCACCAACGTCAGCAGCATGCCCAGGTAAAAACGCGGCTGCACGGTGAGGGTGCCGATGCAGATAAACGGTACGGCGAACGCCAGCACCAGCATCGGAAAATCATGCAGGTTGGGCAGCACCAAAAACAGGTAAAGACTGGCGAACAGCACCGACATCGCGGTCCAGAAAAAGAACCGATAGATCTGTGGCGCCGGGTCGTCCATCGAGGCAAAGAAGCTGCAGGCGACGGCGGCCAGGATCACCGCGCTGCCGCCGTCGGTCCAACCGAGCAGGATCCACAGCACCGAGGCAACGATGATCGCGGTGACCGTCGAAAACGCCGAGTAGAACATCAGCCCACGGTCGAGGAACGGCGTGAGCCGGCCCAGGCGCCAATGGCGGTAGACGGCGCGCCAGGTGTCCTGGCTTTCGCACTGGATGGCGGCTTGCAGGCTGCGGCAGTCTTGCCACAGGTCGATCCACTCTGCGAGACGGTAGAGCGCGTTGGAGAACAGCAGCGTGTGCCGGTCGTCCAGCGCTTCGCCCTCGGGTTGAGCGGCGTCGACCTTATCGCGCAGCACGCGCCAGCGTTCCAGGGGCGCTTGCTCGGTGGTGCCTTCCAGCCAGGCGTTGGCTTCGTCCAACAAAGGCTTGAGCTGATCAAGAAACTCCGGTGCGCGATGCTCGATGGCGTACACGGCATCATCCAGCGCATCGATCACCGGCAACAGGTGAATCATGCGCCCGCGCAGTTCCTTGGTGTTGCGCACCGTCTGTGGCCGCGCGCCTTCGTGGGGCAACTGGCCGATCATCAATTCCAGGGTGTTGAAGGTGGCGACCATGCCGCCGCGCAGGGTGCTGATTTCTTCAGGCTCAACCTGGCGCGTCAGAAAGCGTTGGCTGTAGACCTGAGCATCGGCAAACCACTTGGCCACCGAGCCATCGAACACCGGCATCAGGCGGCGCGGCCAGAACATCGCGCCCACCACCGCTGCCACTGCGATACCCAGGAAGATTTCTTCGGTGCGCGCCTCGGCCACATCCCACACCGCCAGCGGGTTATCCACCACCGGCAAGGCGATCAGCGGCAAGGTGTAGCCGGCCAGCATCAACGCATAGTTGTTGGCGGTGCGCAGGTGCATGGACAGAAACAACAACGTGCCCGTCCACAAGGCAATCACCACCACCAGCATGTAGGGCGACTGCACGAACATCGGCACAAACAGCACCGCCGCCGCCGCGCCCATGAAGGTGCCGATGGCGCGGTACAGCGCTTTGGAACTGGTAGGGCCGACAAACGGGCTGGAGACGATATACACCGTGGCCATCGCCCAGTACGGACGCGGCATTTGCATGAGCATGGCGATGTACAACGCGATCATCGACGCCGCGAAGGTACGCACCCCGTAGAACCAATCACGGGCGGGCGGGAAACCGGTAAAAAATCCGTTCAAAGCGACGCCGCCTCGAAGGCGCGCAGCACACGCAGCGCGGCTTCCATATCGCTGTGGGGAATATCGGCCAGCACTTCCTTGCGCAGGCGCACCAACTGCACTTCCACCGCTTGCACCAGCTCGCGGCCGCGCTCGGTCAGGCTCAAGGCCTTGGCGCGACGGTCATGGATGTCTTCGGTGCGGCACACATAACCGTCGGTGCACAGGCGGTCGAGCAGGCGCACCAGCGACGGGCTTTCCATCCCCGACGCCTGGGCGACTTTGACCTGATGCACACCATCGCCCAGGCGGCCGATCATCAACAGCGGCACGGCGCAGGCTTCGGAGATGCCATAGCTCACCAGCGTGGTCTGGCAGATTTTGCGCCAGTTACGGGCGCCCACCACCATGCTGCTGCTGAGGTTCATCTGGAGTTGTTCGAGGGATTGAGGCACTGGATAGTTCGCATACAGTTAGTTTGCTAACTATCAATATGGTGGATGGATCCAAATGCGTCAAGTTTTGAAACAATTTAGCGGATGGGTGGTGGGCGGTAGGGGTAAGTAAAGCGGGTTTGGGCGCGGGTGCCGGATTTTCTGACGCTGCAAAAATGCCTGTGGGAGCTGGCTTGCCTGCAAGGCGGTGGTCCAGTCGAGATAGAGGCCGACTGGCACTTCGCTATCGCAGGCAAACCATCTCCCACAGTTTGATCAGTTTAGGTTTCAGGTCTGCTGTTCGGCCTGGCCATCCAGGCGGCGCTGGATTTCGCCCATCATCTCCAAGCCGTCGCGCAGCGAGACCAACGCAGCTGTAACCATATGATGGAGATTTGGATTATTCGTTGTGAGCGTTTCCAACAGCTCAGTGCCAATACGGATGCGGCTGCGGGCGGTTTCGTGGAGAAGGTGCGATGGTGCAAAGGTGTTGAACGCCAGGACAGGAGCGCAGGTGGGGTTGGTTTGAAACGGCTTGTATTGATCCATCGATAGAACCTCACAGATAAGAATTTGAACCAACCGCTCTTGTCGCCAAACAAGAAGGGTGGCAGCTGTACGCAGGTTGGCGAACCGGTTATCTGTGAAACCCGGCAGATCCGAAGATCTCCCACGCACAGCCGCCATAGAATCCTATGCTTGCATCCAAAGGAAAAAGCATGGGTATGAACGCTGTCACGCGTCACAGAAACTCGGATCGCCAAATCCGATCGCCGATGTACGGCGACAGCGGGACTATAAAGATCACGTCCTTTCCCCGCAACAAAAGAACGTGGAAGAGCCCTTCCTTGCTTGGGTCGCAATCTACCTCAGGCCGACGAGAAGTAGGAGTTAGCCGTCAGATAAACCGTACCCGATGAGACCTCGCCGCGATGCCAAAATGCTGGCCTCTTCCTGTATCTATAGGTAATCTTCAGGCGAAATGTGAGTTGATATTTTTCACATGCTTATCAAGGACGCAAAATTGAATGGAGCATAGGACTTGAGCAAAGCAATCATTCACCTAAAAGAAGAATGCAATGCCCATCTAGTTAAGATAGCTAGAATTCTCATATTTTTTGCACGATTCATACAGCACCTTATAGCCGTAATCGCAGTTTCCGGATACCAAGCTTCATCCCCCCTCCTCGACTCCAATAACATAAAACATTAGAGAGCCTACTATGAATTCTAATGCAGCAGAGCAATCTCACGTTGACGAAATCACTGACAAAGGACTCATCCCTCAAGTCATAAAAATACTAAATACTTCCATATTTGAGATTAGCCTCGAAAACGATCGGCTTTCAGCTCCATATAAAAACCCAAAAAAGGAAGAAATTCAGACTTACATTAAAGAACTAGCATCAGGCATACTGAAGAACCATAAAGGTCAAGAGCATCGTTTCTCCTCTGAAAACTGCGAGATGTCAACCCTTTCGAAAAAACTCACCACTTCAAACTTTGATGTTGCATCTAGACAAACCGCTGAACGCTTACATCGCGTTGAAAGAATCACTCAAGAAAAGCTAAAAAAAATAACCACCCTAAGAAAAGGAAGCCTGCTTCAATCACATATAGAGTTATATGATGAGATATACGTTTTATTCTTTAAAATAGATCATGCTGGATTTTTAGATGAAAATTTCGATTGGAAAGTAGGGTTACCTGAAAAACAAATAGCACAAAAAAGCGCCATTCTCAAAATTAGCGACTCAATAATTGAACAGATTTGGGTTGGAGACTCAAATGCAAAAATTTCGGAATATTGGTGGCGTGACTTTTTGGAGCTAGTACCATTGTCGTCCCCAGAAACCAATACCAAGAGTGCCTTCATAGCCATTGAAAAACTTCTTATATCTGCAGTAAAAAAGTTATCAAATAGTGATTTCTGGACATTACGCAATGCTATAGTCAGCTACTTCAGAACAAGCCAGCACTTTCAGATAAAGGCACTAATTGATCAAACACTTACATCATACACACCTGACAGCTCTGAAGTTAATATGCAAAAACTTATTGCTGACGTAAATGCACTACCTGAAAAGTCGGCATTTGACCCGCAGTTCGAAATAGCCCCAAACATTATAAAAGCCAAAATCAAAAAACAAATAGTTCTAGCAGAAAACCTTGAATTACGCATAACCGGCGAAATTAAGAATCATGATGAAACTTTTGATACTGGAGAAGATGACGATGGAAGAAAGTTTTTGAAAATTTACTCCGAGGAAGGATACAACGAGTTCCATAAGCAGGAAGACTAAATTGGAAATCAAAGACTCAATAATTTCAGTATTTACAAAAAAATCGACTCTACTCTCGGAGACAGAAAACAATTCCGAGTACACTGTTAAATATTCTTGTAAGGAGCTCCATACGCCTGGAGTAAGCCAACTGCACCAAGCACTCTCGCGAGTACCTAACAGGGATAGGCCAAGTATCGCCATACAATACAGCCACACTGTAGATAACGACGTACTTGAAAGGAGTGAGAAAACTGAGCTGGAAACTTTTATAAACAGCATCGACATCAATCTTACGCATGCAAAAAATCAAGAAACCACAATCACTATAAAAATAACAAAAACACCACACGATCGCACACTATCAATATACTCAATTAAGGCAATCTCAGGATTTTGGCGTGACAAATCAATAAACTCTGCTTTTCTTAAAATAAAAAACCTCTCTGAAAAAGCAAACAAGCTTGAGCTGCTAGACAACACCAAAAGCTTTTCAACATCTCTATTTATTTTTAAAAACCAAGAAGACGCATCCGCACTACCACAATCTAAAATATTACGCGAGGAACTACTTTCAAAAAGAGAAAAATCAACTAATTTCGCAAATTCCGCCCAACACAATTTCATCCCAGAAGACTTTAAAGTGACGACGGGAGTTATACCGCAGGAAATACAAAATACATTTACACCTTTATTACTAGTTTCGTCACTCATATTTATCTGCGACTATTCCAGATTCACAGATGCAGGGGACGTGAAATTAAAACTGAACGGCTACAAGACTATAGAGAATACATTTAAACATTCAGAGACCATAACAAACGCAGAAAACGCTGCTGAGATTTTCTACGAAATATACAACTGGATATATAACGACGGAAACACCATCGATAAAATCGGGATAGCCCGAAACATTATTTCAATCCATCTAGAAAAAGATTCTTTCGCATCTATCCCACAGGAAACCATCGCCTCAATTAGTTCGGGCTATCAAATTTACTTAAAAGACAATCTAAAACAATACATTGAAATCAAAAATAAAATATCAGAATCAATTCAAAAATCATCTGAAAAAGCGAGTGATTTGGCAAAAAATGTGGGAGCTGCGTTCAGGTCGTCAATATTTGCCATCTACTCCTTCTTTTTTTCGATATTTCTTTTCAGGATTGTCAGTGGCAAAACACCGACCTTAGAAGTAACATCTGAAATTTATTGGATCTTTTTCGCCTTCTTATGCATTTCAATATTAGTATGTTTTTATTCAATTAACGAACTATCCGACGAGAGAGCCAGACTGCAAAACTCATACGCCAATATAAAAAATAGATACAAAGACTTAATTACCGAGAAGGACCTAGCTAAAATCTTGAACGAAGATCAAGATCACATCTCTGATATTAATTACATTAACAGCAGAGGAGTTAAAACTCGCAGCCTTTGGGCCGCGTCGCTTTTCGTAATATTCTTACTCATGACGATACTAAGAATGTACAGCTATTACTCCAGTCCACATTAGAAAAATATTCCCCCTCAACTTGGTAATTGACGAACCTCCGCCTCAATAAACTCAAACACTTCCTCAGATACGCTGTACTGAAACTGCTTGCGCCGATGCTTCGAAACCTTGCCCTCGTTATCCAGGCACATCATCACCAGCTTCGACAGATCACTGCCGCGCACGTCATAACGCTGGTTCACGGCCTTGATCACGCGGTCGTAGCGGTCGAGGAATTCGGTTTCTTCACGCAGTTCCACCTCTAATGCGCGTCGAGCCATTTGCAGGGTGAATTCGACACAGCGGGTGGCGTCCCAGTAGCGGTAAATCGACGGGTGGCCGATGAACTCGAAGGCCATTTCATCGCCATCCAGCCAAGTCACGCTCCAGAATTCCCGCCTGGGTTGGGAGAACGACTTGAGCGCCTCCAGATAGGCCGCCTCTTCGTGCTTCATCGCAACGGAAACAGGCAACAACAGCCCGTTCTCCAGCGCGCCGTAGTGGCAGAGTGTTTGGTGGATCAGGAAGCGAGACAGGCGCCCATTACCGTCCATGAACGGATGCAGGAACACAAAGCCGAAAGCAGTGACGGCAGCCGCCACCAATGGATCAACCTCTCTCACAGGCTGGTTGGCGAACGCCATCAATTCTTCCATCAGGTCCTGACAGAGCGCCGCAGCAGGTGGTACATAGCTGACACCCGCTGCACCACGCAGGCCGTTGTGCAGGTGGTTTTGTTCATGGCGGAATGCGACGGCTTTGTCGAACGGGTTGGAGACGGTGCTGTTTTGCAGCTCGACCAAGTAGTCCTCTGTCAGCAGCCGCCCTTCGTGAGCCTGGCGTAAAAGCTGGACGAAGCGTCGGGATTTTTCTTCACTGGGTTGTTCTTTTTCGATAGCAAATGAATCGCGAGTTTCGTGGAGATAGGCCCACTGGATCGCGCGGTCCATCATTTCTGGAGGCAGGGTTGCCATGAAAGATCTGGCGTGACCCAACACATCAAGCGCCAACAACGCCTCTAACTCAGGCGTTCTCTCCACCGTCGCGCAGTAATGCAGAGAGCCCAGGCCATTAAAATCAATTCGCCAACGACTGTTGCGGATGCTTGGGCCAGTCACATAGCGCTCGGGATCAAACAAGGCAACAACACGCCCCCGAACAGGTAGTGCGTAATCAAGCGCTCGCCCGGTAAATCCTTCCCACAAATAGCAGGCTTTACGGATAAAGGCGCCATGGGGGGATTCCGCCAAACCGGCCAAAAATGGCTCCGGACCAAGACGTTCAAAAACCTGGGCAAGTATGGCGAGATTCACACCCTCATGCTTGAGTGCGAACAGCACGTTCTCAAACAGGGCATGTTGCGCAGGTGCGACGGCATGCGGAACCGCCAGGCAGTTGCCGATCAAGGTGATTCTGGTCACGGGTTTAATCATCGCGACGCGCTGAGGCGGGATGACCTTTAAATCCAGCGATTCGCAGAGATAGGCATATCCGACTGTCGCCAAGGTGAGCTTCCCCAGAAAAAATTCACTTGAGCGATTAAAGCCCAGTTTTTTTTACCTCTCACCATTTTTTTTTACATTATCGTGTTTCAGCAAAGTTTTTTTTACACCCCTCGCCCACCCCGCAACATCAAATTCAGCTCATCCACCACCTCAGCCCAATCCGCATCCTCCAGAATCTCCTCGCGCAAAAACGCCTTCTGGCTGTCCGTCCAGAAAAACGCATCCGCCAGTTTCAGCTCCGGCTTGAGCGGCGAGTGAACCGCCACAAACTTCTCGATACTCACCGGGTCATCCGGCAAACCCAGCTGTTTGAACAATGACGGCAAGCTATGCACGGGCGATTCCATGGCGGGCTCCTGATAGAAAAGTGTCAACCCAGTCTAGCGGCAGCCCTCGGGTTGTGCCGACGGTACGTTGCACAGCACGAACAACCGCGCCCGCGCGCCGCCGCCATCCTGGCGACTGAGTTCGCGCCAGCCTTCGGGCAGCGGGGCGAAATCGTCGGGGGCTTCGTTGCTGCTGATCAGCCACACGCGGCGGGTCTCGGCGGGCAGTGCCGACAGGTGGTCGAGGTAGATGCGCCCGCCGTCTTGGTCCACCAAGGTGCCGAAGCCGTAAGCGTTGGGCCGGGTTGACGTGCCATCCGGCTTGGGTGGGGTATAGAGCTGCAATTGGGCGTCGGTCTGGTCGTAATACACATAGCTCAGGTACCACAGCATGTCGCTGAGGACGATGCGGTCGTCTTCCTGGAAATTGCGGTTGACGAATTCCACCGGCACGTTGAATTGGTCGTGTTCGTCCACGGTGAAGTTGTTCTTCAAGCCCACCAGTTCCACGCCGACAAACAGCACGAACAGTGCTGCCCCCAGTAATGAAAACCGTGATGGCAGGCGATCGATGGCCATCGCCAGCAGGATCGGCAGGCCCAGGGCGTAAACCGTCAGGTAACGCTCGATAAACACTGGGGAAATAAACGACACCCCGTAGACCAACAACAGTGGCAACAGGAAAAGCAGCGCCAACAGGCTGGCCGGCCGGTAGCGGTCGCGGTCGCGCCAAGCGGTGGCAACGACGACAGCCACCAGCAGCAACGGGAACAGCCAGAACAGCGGCGACCAGAAACCGACACCTTCATCCTGCAGTACGAATTGCCAGATCATCGACGGAAGGGAGAACAGGCTGACCGGATCCTCCCAACCAATATCGCCCCCCACCCTGAGCTGATCAACATGCTGCACCAGGTCCAGCAGATTCGGCAGCCAAGGCAGGTACAGCAATACAATCGTGGCGTTGGCCACCCACCAGGCCGGGCGCGTGATCAGGCGTTGGTCGCGCGGCACCGTGCCACTCAGCACGCCCAGGTAAGCCCAATGCACCAATACGCATAGCGCAGTGAAGTAATGGGTGTAGAAACCGGCCGTCATCAATACGACATACACCGCCAGATACCGCGTGCGCTCAGGTTGGCGTACCCAGTAAACCAGCGCCAGCGTGGCGCCCAGCAGCCACACACCCAGCAGCGAATACATGCGCACTTCCTGGCTGTAGCGCACCGCCGTCGGCAACAGCGCCAGCAGTATCCCTGCCAGCACCGCCGCACGGCGGCTGGACAGTTGCCGCGTCAGCCAGATGCCCAAGCCCACGACGACCACGCCGGGAATGGCACTCATGCCGCGAATCGACCAGATGCTGTCGCCGAACAGTTCAATCCAACCGCGCAGCAGGAAAAAATACAGCGGCGGGTGCACATCGTGTGCCGCGTGGAACCACAGGTCGCCCAAGGCGTATTCGCTGAGCAGCAGGCTAGAGCCCTCGTCGCCCCAAATCGCCGCCGACGTCAGGTTGTAAAAACGCAGGGCCATGGCCAGCGCCAGGATCGGCACCCACCAGAAACGGCTGATCCAGCCGGCACCTTCCCAACCGAGGCGATTGAGCGCGGGTAACGTCCCGACCTTTTCGTTTTGCTCTACCACAGACCGACGCACCTCGATTCCCCCGATTGCCCAAACGCAAACACCGCCACTCTAGGACAAAAGATCCAGGCTGGCTGCTGGAATCGGACAAATCAGCAATTTGTGCAGGGCTTCTCCGAAGCAACCGTAGGAACACGCTATTATTGCCCTCCTCCAAGGACTCAGGATCAAGGACACGTCATGCGCATCGGTTTTCTGTCACCCCTGGCACTGGCACTGCTTGCCGGCATCACCCAACAGGCCCAGGCCAGCTCTGACGACTCGTGTTACCCCGATTGGCGCGTCTCGCGTGACAGCCTCGATTCCTGCAGTAACCTGCCCTTCCTCAGCCCCGGCAACGACAGCCGCGTCAACCTGCGCCTGCTGCTGGCGGACAAACAGGCCGAACCGCTTACCCCCAACGCCCTGAGCGAAGATGATCTGTCCCAGGGCTTTGGCCTGGTGCCCTTCCCGGTCTATCGCCTGGCGCCTATCCCCGCGACAAACGATGAGCCCGACAACAAGCCGGACAATTCACGCACCGCCGAACTCGACACCCTACTCAAGCCCCTGGGCATCCAGCGCGACGAGTACGAGAGCGCAGGCGAAGCGTTCCTGACTGGCGAAGGCAGCCGTTGCCGCAGCAACGATGATGACAGCGCCACGGCGTTCATCAGCCAGGTGATCAAGGCCGACATGCCGGCAGCCGAGCGTGAGTTGTTGGTAAAGGCGCGCTTGCAACTGCTCAAGACCTGTTCGTGGGAAGGGCAGGTGGTGGACGCCCAGCAGATCCAGTCCAACGACGGCCAACTGTTCCGCACCTACCTGCAAGCCGCCGCCGACTTCTACAGCGGTCGCTTCGGTGACGCTGAGCGCGGTTTCGCCGCCGCCAGCGCCAGTCACGTGCCTTGGTTGAAGGAAACCGCGCTGTACATGACAGCGCGCACGTCTTTGAACCAGGCCCAGGCCG
Organism: Pseudomonas sp. NS1(2017); assembly: GCF_002269425.1. Lineage (NCBI taxonomy): Bacteria > Pseudomonadati > Pseudomonadota > Gammaproteobacteria > Pseudomonadales > Pseudomonadaceae > Pseudomonas > Pseudomonas sp. NS1(2017). The sequence continues at coordinate 1,483,555 of NZ_CP022960.1, read as the reverse complement.
AAGCCTTTGACGAGTACGGCATGCCGCAGCTCGAGCATGTGGATAAGTCCGCCCTGAGCCATGCCGAGGAAGGCTTTCTCGGTTACCTGAAAGCTTATCCACAGGGCGACTACCTGGCCTCCGCCCGTGGCCTGTTGCGCCGTGTCTATTGGCTGGCCGGTGACAACACCAAGCTCGCCGAGGCCTTCGGCTGGGCAATGACCGAGGCAACGGACGCACAGCGCAATGTGTCGGTGGATGAGCTGGTGGAGGAAGTCGACCTCAAGCTGTTGATGGTCAATAGCGAAACCGTCAGCACGCCGATGATCCAGTTTGTCAGCGACCTGATGGTGATGCGCGGTGGCAACCAGCCCGCCCTCTCCCGCACCGACCTGGAAAAGCAGAAAGCTGCGTTTTCCAGCGCGCCGGAGCTGTATGACTATTTGCTCGCGGTGTCTGCGCTGTATACCGAGCATCAGCCGGACGCCACGCTGAAACTATTGCCCCAGAGCGTGCCGTCGAGCCTGAATTACTTTGCCTTCAGCCAGCAGACCCTGCGCGCGCTGGCGCTGGAAGCCAAACAAGACTGGGAAGGTGCCGAATCCCTCTGGCTGCAATTGCTGCCGCTGGCAAAATTGCCGCTGCAACGCGATCAGCTGGAATTGGCGCTGGCGATGAACTACGAACGCAGCGGCCAGTTGGCCAAGGTGTTTGCCGCCGACTCGCCGATCAGCGCCAAGCAGGTGCGATACATCCTGCTGCGCAACGTCGCGGGTCCCGAGTTGCTGCGCCAGCAGATCGCCCAGGCCAGCGATCCGCTGGAACGCCAGACCGCACAATTCGTGCTGCTCTACAAAGACCTGCTGCGCGGTCAGTACGCCACGTTCGCCGAAGATCTCAAGCAACTGCCAAACACAGCCCCGAAAGACAAACTGGGCACCAGCCTGGGCTACGTCTACAGCGCCAGCCAGACCTTGAAATTGTTTCAGTGGAACGGCGACAAAGCCGAATCCGGCTATGCCTGCCCGAGCATCACACAAATCGCCGCAACCTTGCAGGCTGATGCAAAAAACCCACAGGGCCTGAACTGCCTGGGTGAGTTCATCCTGCGTAACGGCCTGGACGGCATGCCACTGGAACAGGCGCGCGCCGCCGGCAGCCTGGGCAGCAGCGCATCGGACTTCAAGGGGGAAACCTTCTCGCGCCTGGACGGCTACAAACAGGTGATCGGCAACGCCAAGGCACCCAAGAATGACAAGGCCTACGCCCTGTTCCGCGCCATCAATTGCTACGGGCCGTCGGGCTACAACAGTTGCGGCGGCGTCGACGTGGTGCCTGCGGTGCGCAAGGCCTGGTTTCGCCAGCTGAAAACCAGCTACGCCGACACCCAGTGGGGCAAGTCGCTGCAGTACTACTGGTGAAACACCTGTGGCTCGGCGTGCTATTGCTGGCAAGCCCGGCCTTCGGCGCCGTCGACGCCCGTGACTATGACGCCTTCTGGCTGTGGAGCGGGGTTACACCACAGCCGGTGCTCAAGCAGGCAAAAACCCTGTACATCCTCCAGGGCCAGATCAACTCCACGCGCCGCGCGCCCCAGCGCGGCGTGCAGATGATTGCCCAAGGCATCAGCGTGCCGCGCCTTACCGAAGGCGATATCTGGATCGTCTACCGCGCCCACACCCTGCACTGGCCCGAGCAGGTCTACCGCCAACTGTTCGGCCAGGTGCAACGCTGGCGCGACGCAGGCAATCCGGTGGTGGGTATTCAGATCGACTTCGACGCCCGCACTCAGTACCTGCATGAATACGCCGACTTCCTGCGCGACCTGCGCCAGCGCCTGCCCGCCGACCTGCGCCTGAGCATCACCGGCTTGATGGACTGGAGCAGCAACGCTGATCCGGCTGCCATCGCTCAACTCAAAGGGGTGGTGGATGAAGTGGTGGTGCAAACGTATCAGGGGCGGCACAGCATCCCGGATTACGCAGCGTATCTGCCACGGATAAATCGGCTGGGGCTGCCGTTCAAGATTGGCTTGATTCAGGGTGGAACGTGGGAGGCACCAGGGTATTTGCAGGGGAACGAGTGGTTTCGGGGGTACGTGGTGTTCTTGCAAAACCCATAAGGGTTCACCATGGCCTGTAGGAGCGAGCTTGCTCGCGAAAGACGTCAACGATAACGCAGCGCTATCAGGTAGCCGCGCGTCGTCAATACGTTTTTCGCGAGCAAGCTCGCTCCTACAGTGGGTGGGGAACTACCAGTCGTAGGTCAGGCTCGACACCACCGTGCGCCCTTCGCCGTAGTAGCAGTCCAGGTCACTGGTGCACTGCGACACGTAGGTCTTGTTGGTGAGGTTCTGCACGTTCATCGCCAGTTTCACGCCCTTGAGTTTGAGCGGCGAACGGCTCAGGTCGTAGCTCAGGCTGGCGTCGTAGACGCTATAGGAAGGCACGGTAAAAGCGCCTTCGTAGTAGTCGCCGAGGCTCTGGCGGGCATAGCGCACGCCCAGGCCCGCGCCGAGACCGGCCAGCGGTGTGTCGCCGAGCACGCTGTAGTTGACCCACATCGACGCGGTGAGCGGCGAGATGCCGGCCGGGTGGCGACCCTCGCGGCCATCGTTGTCCTTGGTGTATTTGATGTCGTTGCGCGAAGCCGACGCGACGATGTCCCAGGCATCGCTGAGGACGGCCTTGGCTTCCACTTCCACGCCGCGTGAACGCATGGCACCGCTTTGGGTGCTGAAGGTGGTGTCGACCGGGTTGGTGGTGAGCACGTTTTCCTGGTCCAGTTGATAGACCGAGACCTGCACGAAACTCTTCTGCCCAGGCGGCTGGTACTTCACGCCGACTTCATATTGGTTGCCGGTGGACGGCTCGAATGGCTTCTGGTTGGCGTCAGTGCCGGCCAGTGGCAGGAAGGATTCCGTGTAGCTGACAAACGGCGCCAGGCCGTTATCGAACAGGTACACCAGGCCTGCACGCCCGGTGAACGCCTGGTCTTTGCTGGCAAAGCGGGTGTCGGTCAACGGTTCTTTATTCACGACGTTGGCCCAGTCATAGCGCCCGCCCAGTACCAATGCCCATTTGTCCCACTTGATCTGGTCCTGTACGTACAGGCCGGTCTGGGTGACGGTGCGGTCCCAGCGGTATGGTTGGCCGAAATTCATGCGCTGACCGTAGACCGGCTTGAACAGATCGATGATCGGCGGGTTGCGGTCGTACAAGCCGTGGAACTGCGAGTTGGAATGGTAGTAGTCCAGGCCGAAGATCATCGTGTGAGAGAAGGCACCGGTATCAAATTCCGCCTGGGCGATGCTGTCCACGCCAAACACTTTGTTGTTCTGCGCCCAGTCCACACCGAAGCGTTGCAGGTAGCGTTGATCCTGTACGCCAGTGGCGGGGTTGGCGACGAAACGGTAGCCGTGCAACGGCGCGGTGTAGCGGTCGTCGACCTCGGCATAACGTGCGTTTTGCTTGAGGGTCCAGGTGTCGTTCAGGCGATGGGAAATCTCGTAACCCAGTGCGTATTGCTCGCGGTTGTACTGGTTGACGCCAGGCTCGCCGATGAACAGGTCGCGCTTGATCTTGCCGTTGGGGTTGGCCCACAACGTGCCGGATGCCGGCAACCCCTGGGCTTCGGGCACGCCTTTGTCTTTCTGGTACTGCGCGAACACCGTCACGCTGGTGTCATCGTTCGGCCGCCAGGTGAGGCTCGGCGCGATGAACTGGCGCTTGTTTTCGACGTAGTTGATTTCGTCCTGGCCGTCATTGGCCAGGCCGGTCAGGCGATACAGAAATTGCCCTTGCTCATCCAGTGGACCGCTCAGGTCGATGGCCGCGCTTTTGTGCTCGTAGGTGCCCGCTTCCAGTACCACTTGGTGGATCGGCGTTTCGCTGGGGCGCTTGCTGACCATGTTGACGATGCCGCCGGGTTGGTTTTGCCCGTACAGCACGGAGGCCGGGCCCTTGAGCACTTCGATGCGCTCCAGGGAATACGGCTCGATCTGCAACGCGCCGCCGGTGCTGCCGCCGCCATAAGGCAAGTGCAGACCGTCGAGGTACAGGGGCGTAGGCGAGAAGCCGCGAGAGGTCGGCTCATCGAACAGCTTCACCCGATCGGCGAAACCACCCGCGCTCATGCCCGGGGTGTAGAGCAACGCCTGGGTCACACTTTGGGCCCCACGCGCCTTGATCTCGGCGGCGGTGATCACGTTGATGGTCTGGGGAATTTCCACCAGTGCCGAATCGGTCTTGCTGCCCGATGCACTGCGCGTGGCGACAATACCGTCGACCGGGCCCCAGGCATTTTCCTGGGCTTGCTGGCCGCTGATCTGGGTAGCGCCCAGTTGCAAAGGCCCGCCACTGGAAACCGCCTGCAACGACCAACCGCCCTGGGATTGCATCGCCATTAGGCCGCTGCCCGCCAGCAGCCGCTCCAGACCCGACCCGACGCCGTAGCGCCCTTGCAGGCCCGCACTGCGCTTGCCTTCGGTCAGCGTCGCGTCAACCGACAGCAAAATGCCCGACGCGCTGGCAAAGCGGTTCAGTGCCTGGTCGAGGCTACCGGCCGGGATGTTGTAGCTGCGCAGCGCCTCGGTACTTTCTTCGGCATGGACCAGCGTCGGCACCATCGGCACCGTCGCCAACAGGCTGACAAACACGCCACGGCGCAAGGCGCGGGCCAAGGGTTGGATTGGGTGGTGCGGCATTGCAGGACTCCCCGTGAGATCGCTTCTTGATTGGCTTTCAAGAGGTATCCCGAGCGGGATGCAAAAACCGACAAGCGCAGGTGAAAAAATTTTCAGACTCGCGCCTTGATCGTCACCCAGTAGCGCGTGACCGCTTGCACCTGGACCGGCAACGAGCGCTCCAAAGCGCCGAGGATGGCGTCGGTATCGTTGAGCGGAAACACGCCCGTCAACAGCAGCCCCGCCACCGCCTGATCACACCGCAGCAGCCCCGGACGATAACGACTCAGCTGTGCCACAAATTCGCCCAACGGCTGGCGCTCGGCGATCAGACGGTGCTCGGTCCAACTGCTGGCATTGGCGCTCACCGCTGCCAACGCCGAGCTTTGGCGTTGGTTGAACCACAGGCTGTCACCGGCGTTCATCTGCACGGCTGCGCCCTGTAACGGCGTCACGCGAACGCGGCCTTCGTACAGGTCGACACGGCTGCCATCGACCAGTTCGCGCACCGCAAAACGGGTGCCCAGCGCCTGCACGTCACCGGCTGGCGTTTCGACGATCAATGGGCGGATGGGGTCGTGGCCACTGGTCAGCAGGATCTCGCCGCGGATCAGGCAGATACGCCGCTCGCTGGCGCTGAAACGCAGGTCGGCCGCGCTGTCGCTGTTGAGGTCCAGGCGCGTGCCATCGCTGAGGGTGACGTGGCGAATCTCGCCGGTGCGAGTGCGGTACTCAGCGAAGGCGGCTTGCCAGGGCTCGCTGCGTTGCACCAGGTAACCACTGCCACCGGCCACCAACAGCACGCCGAGCAGCTTGAGCGCAGCGCGGCGCTGGGTGTCCGGCGTGTCGCGCAACACCGCACGAGCGCTGTCGGCGGGCACGCTGCCGAGGGTTTGCTGCAACTGCTGCAAACGCTGCCAGGCACGGCGATGCTCCGGGTCGGCGGCCTGCCAACGGGCAAACGCCAGGCGTTGTTCGCCTTGCAGGTCGCCACCCCATTGCAGCATCAGCCATTCGCTGGCCTGCTCGACAACTGCCGGAGCGATGGGTGCGTCCTGTCTCATTCGGCGTAGGCCACTTGGTAGCAAGCGACGATGGCGCGGGTCATGTACTTCTGCACCGAGCTGACGGAGACGCCCAAGCGCTCAGCGACCTGTGCGTAACTCAGGCCTTCGAACTGCGACAGCAAAAACGCCTGGCGCACGTTATCGGGCATGCGGTCGAGCATGGCGTCGATCTGCATCAGCGTTTCGAGGATCAGTGCGCGGGTTTCCAGGGACGGCGATTCCGGCTCGGGCAGGTGCGCGATGCTTTCCAGGTAGGCGCGCTCGATGCGCAGGCGGCGCCACTGGTCGATCACTAGGTTGCGCGCGATCTGCGCCAGGTAGCTGCGGCTTTCCTTGTCGCCGGGAAAGCGCCCGGACACCAGCAGGCGCAGGAAGGTGTCCTGCGCCACGTCAGCCGCATGCTCGCGATCGCCCAGGCGCTTGCGCAGCCAGCCTTGCAGCCAGCCGTGATGGTCGCGGTACAGGAGGTGAAGCTGTTGCTGGCCGTCAGTCGCGCTGTCCATGAAAAAGCTCAGATACACTATTGAGAGCAATTATCATTACAGTTTATTTGGCGACTGACAAAAACTCTTTGTACTTAGCGCCCGGCGGTTTGCAGCGGGTACACCGATTCCCAGCCTCCGCCCAACGCCTTGTACAACCCAACCATCGCCAGCGACACGCCGGTCGAGCTTTCCACCCACTGCTCTTGCGTGGCCAGCAGCGCGCTTTGCACGGTGAGCACGTTGACGAAATCCACCACGCCTTCAACGTACTGCTGTTGCGCGGTGCGCAGGGCAATCTGGTTCTGGCGCACCGCTTCGGCAAGGCTGTCGCGGCGCAACTGGCTGGCGTTATAGCGGGTCAGTTGGTCATCGATCTCATGCCAGGCGCGCAGCACGGTTTGTTGGTACGCCAGCGCCGCCTCTTGTTGCTGGGCTTCACGCAGGTTCAACATGCCTTGCAACCGTCCACCGTTGAACAGCGGCAAGCTGAATTGCGGGCCGAAAGCAAAGGCGCGAGAGCCCCATGAACCGAAATCCGAGAGCTGCATGGCCTGGGAGCCAAGGCTGCCGGACAAAGTGATGCGTGGGTAGAAATCGCCCTTGGCCACACCGATGCTCGCGGTAGCGGCATGCAAACGCGCCTCGGCCTGGCGGATATCCGGGCGGCGCTCAGCCAGCTCCGAAGGCAGGCCAATCGCAACTTGGCGTTGGGTTTGCGGCACGGCGGCATCTTTGGACAACTGCGCGTGCAAGGCTTGCGGCGGTTCACCCATCAACAGGCTGAGGGCGTTGATGAGTTGGTCTTGGCGCTGTTGCAGATCGGGCAGGCGCGCTTCGATGGCCGCGACTTGAGCGGCGGCTTCCGCCACGTCCAGGTCCGTGGCCACACCGTCAGCCAGGCGCAACTGCGACAGTTTGAGGCTGTGGCGAGCGACATCGAGGTTCTGCTCGGTAACGGCGCGGGTGTTCTGTACGCCGCGCAGTTGGATATAGTCCTGGGCGGTCTCGGCGAGTACCGATAACAGCACGGCACGACGGTCGTTTTCGGCGACTTGTAGGGTGGCGTCGGCGGCTTCGGTTTCGCGTTTAACGCGGCCCCAGAAATCCAGCTCCCAAGAGGCCGAGAAGCCCATGTCCCACTGGTTGAACGCCGAGCGGCCATTATTGCCGGACGGGTCGCTCAAGCCTTTGCCGCTGTTGCGTTGGCGCAGGTAATCACCGTTGGCAGTGAGGTTCGGATAGCGCTCGGCGGTGGTCACCTGGCGCACGGCGCGGCTTTGTTGCAGGCGGCTGCTGGCGAGTTTCAGGTCGAGGTTATCGGTGAGCGCGCGGCGTGTAAGCGCCGAGAGTTGCGCGTCGTGGAACACATCCCACCAGCGTTCCTGCAATGGGTCGCTGACGGCACGGCTGGCGGCCAGGCGGCCCTGGGGTTCGCTCCATTGGGTCACTTGCGGGCTCTGGGGCGTGTGAAAGTCCGGGCCGACCGTGCAGGCGCTCAGGCTGATGAGACTCAAGGTGAGCCAGGCAACTCGCTTCATTGCTGGGCCACCTCACGCTGCTGCGCGGCCGGCGAGGTGTCGACGCTGGCTTCCACCGACATGCCAACCCGCAGGCGCTCGATGTGAGCCTGGTTGGGTTCGAGGACGATCTTCACCGGAATGCGCTGTACCACCTTGGTGAAGTTACCGGTGGCGTTGTCGGGTTTGACCGAGGCAAACGTCACGCCCGTCGCGGGCGCGAGGCTCTCCAGATGGCCGTTGAGCAATTCACCGTCGAGGCTGTCGACGCGCACCTGCACGGCTTGGCCGGCATGCATATGGGAGAGCTGGGTTTCCTGGAAGTTGGCCACCACATAGGCCTCTTCCAGCGGCACGACCGCGAGAATCTTGCTGCCCGGCGTCACATAGGCGCCCACCCGCACTGCACGCTCGCCGACCATGCCATCCACCGGCGCAACGATGCGCGTGTACGACAGTTGAAAACTGGCCAGTTCCAACGCGGCTTGGGCGCGTTTGAGCCCACCCTCAGCAGCATCGCGCTGGGCGGTGAGGATTTCCACTTGCTTGCGTTCCGCCGCCAGCACGGCTGTGGCATTCGCCAGGCGCGCGGTGGCCTGGTCGATACGGGTCTTGGCTTGCTGAGCGTTCTGCACGGTGCCGGCGCCGACTCCGGCGAGGTGGTTGTAGCGGTTCAACTCGTGCTCGGCGAAGGCCATTTCGGCGCGATCTGCCGCGACGGTGGCCTGGGCCTGAGCGATGACCGAACTTTGCCGCTCCAGGGTCGCCGTGGCGTTTTTCAGTTGGGCCTGGGCCACCAAGGTATCGGCGTCGGCCGCCTGGGCGGCAGCGCGGAAGTCGCGGTCGTCGATCAGCGCCAGCAGTTGCCCGGCCTTGACGCGCTGGTTGTCTTCCACCAGCACCTCCTTGATAAACCCGGCGACGCGCGGCGCCACCAGGGTGAAGTCAGCGGCGACGAAGGCGTCGTTCGTGGTCTGGCGCTTGCTGCCCAGCACGCCCGGTGCGACCAGGTACACCAACACGCCGACGGCAAATACGGCGATGACGGAGACGGCTATTTTGTCTTTGCGTTTCATGAACAGTCCTTTCTATCAAGTCGGTGCGCGAGGCGGAAAGATCCGCGTGGGCATCCAGAAAATCAGCAGGATCAACGCCACCGCGACCGCGGCCATGACGTAGTACAGATCCGAAGAAGTCAGCACCACGGCCTGCTCGTGCAGGCGGTGCGCCAGGCCCGGCGAGTCACCGTCGGCCAGGGGCGAATTGCCCAGGCGGTCGACCAACATGGTCGAGTGGAAGTGCAGGCGTTGGGTGGTCAAGGTGTCGAGTACGCCGGTAGCAATCACTGCCGCCAGGCCTTTGATGGTGTTGAACCAGGCGGACGCGAACGGCCCGTCCATGGGCTGGATGCTGCCGGTGGAGAGCATCAGAAGCGGCAACACGGCCATCGGTTGCCCGAAGATCTGCAGCAGGTACAGGCCGTAGAAATCGTCACGAATCCACGCTGAGGTCAGGTGCGCACTGCCCACGCAACACAGCACCAGCATGCCCAGGCCGATCCCCAGCACCCAGCGGCAATCGACCCAGCGCAGGTTGCACAGCGCCGCCACCAGCGGCAGCGCGATCAACTGTGGGATCGCCATCAGCAGCATCACCGGCGCGGTTTGCAGCGGACGGTAACCCTGGACCTGGGCGAGGAAGCTCGATGGGATAATGATCACCGAGGTCAGCACCATCAGCACGCCCGCCAGCACAATCAACGCAAACGACAGGTTGCGCAGGCCAAGCATCTGCAATTTGAAGAACGGTATCGGCTGCGACCATTCATTCACCATGAACAGCACCAGCAATAGGCTGCCGCCACACAGCAGGAAGGTGATCAGGCCCGACTCGAACCAGTCCAGCCGGTTGCCTTGTAGGATGCCGATGACCAGCATGCAGATCGCCGGGAAGCCCAGCAGCAGGCCGCGCCAGTTGAACTGCTTGAAGCGCTCCAGGCGCGTCGGGTCCTGCGGCAGCCCGTAGGCCACGGCGACCATCGCCAGCAGGCACGGCGCGACGATCTGCCAGAACGCCCACTGCCAGCCGACATACTCGGTCCACAGCGCCGCCAGGGGCGTGCCGAGGCTCGGGCCGAAGGTGGCCGTGAGCGCGTAGCCGGCCAGGCCGTACAGCTTGACGTTGGCCGGCAGGAAACGCAGGGCCACGGTCATCAGCATCGGCGGCAGCGCACCACCGGCCAGGCCTTGCACAGTGCGCAGCACCAACAGGCTTTCGTAGTTCGGCGCGAACGGGCACAGGATGCCCAGCACCGTGAACAACCCAATAGCGCACAGGGTGAAGCGACGCAGCGAAAAGGTCACCGAACACCAGGGCGCAAACGCCATGGCCGCCACTGAAGTCGCGGTGTAAGCCGCGACCAGCCAGGTGCCTTCGTCAAAACCGATGTACAGCGCACCACGGATATCCGCGAGGGCCACTTTGGTGACCATCTCATTGAGGCCGGAGACCAGCACCGCCAGCAACACGCCGACCAGCCCGATGATGATGCGCGGGCCGAATACGGGTGGGGTCATGGCAGTGGGTTTGGCTGCGGCCGCAAGGGTGGGGGCAGCGAGGGAGGTCATGAACAGGTAACTCGGAATGTTAAATACCCGAGCAGTTTAATCGGGCACACACATGACAAAAAGTTACTTGCTGGAAGGATATAAGTGCATCAGACGCAACGATCAGACAGGCTGCGCTTCGAGCCAGGTGGCGTGGCAACTCTCGCGCATGGTTTCGCGCAGCCATTTGTGAGCAGGGTCTTTGTCGAAGCGCGGGTGCCAGGATTGGGCGAGTACCAGTGTTGGCAACGAGATTGGCAGGGCGAACGACCGCAAGGGCAGCTTCAGGCGATTGGCGCTCAACAGCGCTTCCTTGGGCACCGGCAGCAGCAGGTCGGAATCGGGCAGCATGAACATCGCGCCGTGAAAACCGGGGGCGATCATCGCGACACGGCGCTCCAGGCCCTGGGCATTCAACGCGGTGTCGATCGGCCCACGGGCAATGCCGCGCCGCGAGATGCTGATGTGGGAATAGCTAGCAAAACGTGCGGCGGTGATTTCTTCGTCGAACAACGGATGATCTTCCCGCGCCAAGCCGACGAAGGTGGTGGAGAACAGGTTCTGCACCTTCACTTCGGGGGTGACCGGCATTGTGTTGCTCACGCGCAAATCCAACCGGCCTTCACGCAGGGCTTCGTCGTCGGTGTCGCCCTCGGGCACGAAGCACAGCTCGCACAATGGCGCCATGCGCTCCATGGTGTCGAACAGGCGACCGCCGTACACGCCGATGAAAAAGTCATTGGCGCGCACGCTGAAGCGACGGCGCAATGTACTCAAATCCACTTGGTCCGCCGAACGGAACAGCAGCGCCGCCTGCTCCACCACGTTGCGCACCTGGCCTTGCAGTTGCAGCGCCTTGGGCGTTGGCACCAGGCCGCGACCGGCGCGCACCAGGATCGGGTCGCCGACGGCTTCGCGGATACGCGTAAGAGTGCGGCTCATGGCCGCCGGGCTGAGGTTCATTCGGCGTGCAGCGCCGACCACACTGCCCTCGTCGAGCAACGCGTCGAGGGCGACCAGCAGGTTCATGTCCGGTAGTTGCATGCCAAGCACTCGTGACCCATGGAGAGTGAACTGGGCGCAATCGTAGCAGGCTTTATAGGTAACGCTTCAAATTGCGCGGCAGGTAATCCGCGTAGGCAGCCTTGGGATGAGCCTGGCATTTGCGCACGATGTCCGGCAGGGAGTTTTCCAGTTCGTCGGCGCGCGTCAGGCCTTCGTTGTAATCGCTTTTGCCGCTCAACGCCGGGAACATCACCGCCACCCGGGTAATGGCAAAGCTCTTCATCGCAATCAACGGCCGGGTGGGATGCTCACGACGGAACTGGCTGACTTCTTCCGTCAGTGCACTGCAGGATTGGTAGGTGGTTTGGGTGAAGGTCAGTTGAGTCGTTTCTTTCTTCGGTGGTTCGGGCGTGAAAATCATATCGTTCTGCGCGTCGAGCACCGCCGGCCGATCGGCACTGACCGTCCAAGGTTTGAAGCGCCAGAGTGTAGCCGCAGCCACGGCAGCCTCACCAAACGCCGGCTTGGTGGCGCTGAGCGCTTTGACATCGCTGACCGTACCGTCGTTGTGAATATTCAAGCTGATGCGTGCATGCCCTTGGGTGAAGGTCAGGTGACTGGGATAAAGCGGCTTGGGCATGCTGACCACCTCGGGCACGAACTCCGCGAAAACCGAGGACGACAGTAACAAGGCCGCTGCCAAAACAAAAAACCGCATCGTCGTAAATCCTTTTACCGGGTACGCCTGACGCCAAGGTGGCGTCAGATTCCGTCAGCATTATCGGGTTCACGGCGGACAAAGAGCAATCATTCCTGTTTAGCGCTGCATCCCCCAACGCTTCACGGTCAGGCGCTCGACGGTGTCAAACACCAGGTTTTCCACCAACAGGCCGATCAGGATCACCACCGCCAGTCCGGCAAACACCTTGTCGGTATACAGCTCGTTGCGGTTCTGGAAGATGTACCACCCCAGTCCGCCCTTGCCACTGGTGGCCCCGAACACCAACTCGGCGGCGATCAACGTGCGCCAGGCAAATGCCCAGCCGATCTTGAGGCCTGCGAGGATCGACGGCAGTGCCGCCGGGATCAGGATGAACAGCACAAAACGCATGCCCTTGAGGCCATAGTTGCGCCCGGCCATGCGCAAGGTTTCGGACACGCCGAGGAACCCGGAATAGGTGTTGAGCGCCAGCGCCCACAACACCGAATGCACCAACACGAAAATCAGGCTGTTCTGCCCCAGGCCGAACCACAGCAGCGCCAGTGGCAGTAGCGCAATGGCCGGCAGCGGGTTGAACATCGACGTCAGGGTGCTGAGCAGATCGCGGCCCAGTTGGGTCGACACCGCCAAGGTGGTCAGGGCGAACGCCAGCACGATACCGATCAGGTAACCCTTGATCAGCACCACCAGCGAAATGCTGACTTTGCTCAGCAGTTCGCCGCTGAGCAGGCCGTCGTACAGCGCGTGAAAGGTTTGGAGGAAGCTCGGCAACAACAGGTCGTTGTCCTGGTAGCGTGCAACGGCTTCCCAGAGAATCGCGAGCACGATCAGGATCAGGCCCTTGCGCAGCCAGCCTTGTTGCCAAAGGCGCTGACGTAGGGGCAGTTCGCGCTCCACAGGGACGCTGAGCAGCGGTTCTAGGGTAATTTCATATTCCTGGCGCATGGATGTTCCCCTTAATACGCGATGCGGATGTCAGCGAAACCCAACTCACGCTCGGCCTCGGGCGCTTCATCGAACAGCAAGCGATGAATGCGCCGCGCCGAGGCCTGGAATTCCACGCCGCCGAGGCTGTGCAGGTCGTATTGATGGCTGTGGATTTCGGCGCGCACGCGCCCCGGATGGGGCGACAGCAACAGAATGCGATTGCCCACCACCAGCGCTTCTTCGATGGAGTGGGTGACGAACAACAGGGTGAAGCGCACCTCTTCCCAGAGCAGCAGCAATTCTTCCTGCATCTTGCGCCGGGTCAGCGCGTCGAGGGCGGCGAAGGGTTCGTCCATCAGCAGGATTTTCGGCTGCATGGCCAAAGCACGGGCGATGGCGACACGGGCTTTCATCCCCCCGGACAGGGTGTGTGGGTAGGCGTCGGCAAAGGCGGTGAGCCCGACTTTGTCGAGGTAGTGCAGCGCGCGCTCTTCAGCTTCGGCGCGCTTCAAGGTTTTCGAGGCCAGCAGCGGAAACATCACGTTCTGTTTGACGGTTTTCCACGGTGGCAGCTGGTCGAATTCCTGGAACACCACGATGCGGTCCGGGCCCGGTTGTTCGACCTTTTGCCCCAACAGGCGGATCTCGCCTTCGCAGGGCTTGATAAACCCGGCGATGGACTTGAGCAACGTGGATTTGCCGCAGCCCGACGGGCCGAGCAGCACGTAGCGGTCAGCCGGGTCGATCTCGAAACTGACCTGGTGGGTGGCCCGCACCACTCGCTCGGGGGTACGGTATTCCAGGCTGACGTTATCCACCGCCAGTAACGGCAAGGCGGTGTTCAGGTTGCTGGCCGTGTGGCCTTGCAAGGGCGCGTTCATTTCAACTTCCTTGCAGGGGCTTGGCGTCCTGGAAGAAGTAGTCCTTCCACGATTCAGGCTTGTGCTTGATGGCGCCGACGCGGTAGAGGAATTCCGCCAGCGGGTAGGTGTTTTTCGGCGTGACGCTAAATTCGAATTGCGGGTTGTCGATGATTTTCAGCAGTTCGGCACGGTCGATCTTGGCCTTGGTCACGCGGATATAGGTGTCGGCCGCAGCCCCTTTGTCGTTCTGGGCGAACTGCGCGGCTTCGGTCAACGCCTCGATGAATGCCTTGTAGGTTTTCGGGTTGTCGTTGCGGAATTTCTCAGTGGCGAACAGCACCGTCGGCGAGTTCGGGCCGAGCAGGTCGTAGGTGTTCAGCACCACATGCACGTTCGGGTTGGCCAGGGCCTGGTCCTGGAACGGCGGGTTGGAAAAATGCCCGGTCAGCTCGGTGCCGCCGGCGATCAATGCTGCGGTGGCGTCGGGGTGAGGAACGGCGACGGTGTACTTGTCGAGGCGGTTGAATTCCTTGTCGCCCCACTGTTTGGCAGCGGCATATTGCAGGAAGCGCGACTGCACCGACACGCCCACCGCCGGCACGGCAATGCGGTCCTTCTCGGTGAAGTCGGCGATGGTCTTGACCTTGGGATTGTTGCTCACCAGGTAGTAAGGAAAATTACCCAGGGACGCGACGGCCTTGACGTTCTGCTTGCCGTGAGTGCGATCCCAGATAGTCAGCAGCGGGCCGACACCGGCACCGGCAATGTCAATAGAACCGGAGAGCAGCGCATCATTGACCGCGGCGCCGCCGGAGAGCTGGGTCCAATCGACCTTGATGTCGATGCCTTCCTGCTTGCCGTATTTTTCGATCAGGTTCTGGTCGCGCACTACGTTGAGCAACAGGTAAACAATACCGAACTGTTCGGCGATACGGATCTCACCTTCGGCCTGCGCGGCCGAAGGTGCAACCAGGCTGCCGGCCAACAGGCTGATACCCAGGCCGACAGTCGCGGCCAGTCGTGCGAATGGAATGTTCCTGGACATGGTCATGCTCCGAATCAGAAAGGCGCGTCGCCCTGAATGGTGGTGCGAAACAGCTTGCGGCGCAGATGGCTCGGGCAACCGGCTGCCAGGTGGATCAGCGAGCGGTTGTCCCAGAACACCAGGTCGTGAGGCTGCCATTGGTGGCGATAAACGTTGTGTGGCAACACGCTGTGGGCGTAGAGCTGGGCCAGCAGGTCGCGGCTTTCGTCCTGCGGCAGGCCGACGATGCGCGTGGTGAAACCTTCGCTGACGAACAGTGCCTTGCGGCCGTTTTCCGGGTGGGTGCGCACGATGGGGTGCACCACTTCGGCGACTTGGGCGAGCTGTTCGGGGGTCAATGTGGGGCGCCAGTTGCCTTCGAATTTGGTTTCGCTGTAGCGCGCGGTGTAGGAGTGCGCGGCGCTGCGGCCCTCAACAGCCCTGCGCAGGTGCTCGGGCAGTTGGTCCCAGGCTTTGTGCATATCGGCGAATAAGGTGTCGCCACCTTCAGAGGGCAACTCCTGGGCGTGCAGCATCGAACCCAGGCTCGGCAGTTCCTTATAGGACAGGTCCGAATGCCAGAATTTGCCCGCGTCTCCCAGACCGATGGATTCGCCGTTTTCAATGATGTTGGAGACGATCAGTATTTCTGGATGGTTGGCCAGCAGAAATTGTTTGAGCACATGGATCTGCAGCACGCCGAAGCGACGGCTGAAGGCGATCTGCTGCTCGGGGGTGATACGCTGGTCGCGGAACACTACGACATGATGGTCCAGATGCGCGCGATGAATGCGCGCAAAATCCTGCTCGTTGACCGGTCGCGACAAGTCCAGGCCAATGATCTCGGCGCCGACGCTGCCAGACAATGGACGAATCTCGAAGGTTTGGGCGGTAGCGGTCGCTGTTGGAACAGTAGAGGTGGCGGACATGAGGTCACTCCCGGTCAGACAGGAGAGTGACTTTATAGATATAAGAACGGCAATTTAAATACCGTTAGCGAATATCGATATACAGGAATGTGCCGCCCAATCCCGGATCGGCTGGCAACCTGGGGGAATAAACAGCAGAGGTAGAGTGTTCAATAGATAGGAACTGCTGTTGCCATCGACGGCTCTTAAGCAGGCTTGATGAACCTGACTGTGTAAGGCGGCATAAATACAGGCTGTGGGCGCGGGGAGCGCGATGTTGAAACGCTTACAAGCCGAAACTGTGCCCGTTTGACAAGCTTACGGGCAGTCTCTAGTGTGCATTGGATCCAATTAGGCACACCCATTTTAATAAGGAGGATAGCGTAACCGTGACGCAGAAGCCGACCCCTTTGAACAGCATAAAGATCAGCGGACCTATTCCCGCCCATCTCGCTCGCTCAGTAATTGAAGAAACCTTGCGCAACGCCATCCTGGATGGCCGTTTACCCTGTGGTACTGCCATGCGCCAACAAGAGTTGGCGAGCCTGTTCGGGGTCAGTCGCATGCCGGTACGCGAAGCCTTACGCCAGTTGGAATCCCAGTCACTGTTGCATGTAGTGACCCACAAGGGCGCCGTCGTTGCACCGTTGATCGAGGACAATTCGGCCGAGACCTATGAACTGCGGATGTTGCTGGAGTCTGAAGCTCTGCGCCTGTCGATTCCCTTGCTCACCGAAGCCGATATCGTGGAAGCGGAGGCCTTTATTTGTGCGCTCGAACAGGAAAAAGACTACGCCGAAATAGGACGCCTCAATCGTCTTTTCCACATGGCGCTTTATGGCAAGGCCCCAAACCAGCGGCTGCTCAAATTGGTGGAGCACGGCTTGAACGAGGAGGAACGATTCCTGAGGTACAACCTTGAGGCCATGGGTTTGGGCGAGACGTCCCAGGAAGACCACCGCGAACTGCTGAGCCTCGTGGCGCAAAAGAAAACCCAGGAAAGCATCCTGACGTTGCGCAATCACTTGATGCGAGGCATGGAGGTGATCACGGCGTATCTCAATGGCTTGGATGCCCACGGCACGAAATTCACGCAATAGGTATTGAACGCTCCTCGGCGGACCTTCCAATATTGCTGCTGGCACTCACTAAGCTTAGTGCCAGCCGCCGAAGAAATTTCCCACTACTACCCAAACAATCAACTTACAAACTATATTATTTAGAAAAACTTCTAATATATTTGTATGCCTGCCAACATAGTTAATTCCTCTATCATCATTTATTACTAAACCACTTCGTACGGCATTGCAGCGCCTATCGTTAGGCCGTCCTACGCGCCGGCAGAGGCTTATACCTGCGCACGTCCCTACCACTACAAACTCATCGCTGTTTTTTTTCACAGCAGACGCAACATTTTATAGGCATCAACCATGCATCAAACTTTACTTGAAACAGCAAAGCTGCAGTTATGCAGCCATGCGGTATTTTCAGAAATAACTTCTCTGCGCAAGTTACAACTTTTTATGGAAAGTCATGTATTTGCAGTCTGGGATTTCATGACCCTCGCAAAGCGCCTGCAACAGGACCTGACCTGCACTCGCCTGCCCTGGCTACCACCTGCAGACCCACAGGCAGCGCGGCTGATCAATGAGATCGTGCTGGGTGAGGAGTCAGACGAACATCCCGTGCAAGGCTATTGCAGCCATTTCGAACTGTACTTGGAAGCCATGGCGGAAGTGGGCGCCAACACCTCGTCCATCAACCACTTTGTTGCGCTGCAACGCCAAGGCCTGGGAGCCACGGCTGCCTTGCGTCAGGTCGAGGTTCCTACCGGCGTCAGCCGCTTCGTCAACGACACATTGCACCTTGCGTTGAATGCGTCGACCCATTGTGTGGCAGCCACATTCCTATACGGTCGCGAGCACGTCATCCCCGGGATGTTTGAACGCATCCTGCAATCTGATGATTTCATTCATCGTCAGGCGCCGACCTTGTGCGCTTACCTCAAGCGCCACATCGAGTTGGACGCCAAGGAACACGGGCCAGCGGCGCAGCAGTTGCTCGATCGCCTGACCAGTGCAGACCCGACGTATCCGCAACAGGCCAACGATGCCGCACTCGCTGCCGTGCAGAGCCGTCTCGCGTTCTGGGATGAACTTCAGGCCTCGCTGCAAGAGATGCACCCATGAACGCCGGCGATTACCAAGCCATCGCCGATGACTGGGAGCGCCGCGCAACCATCCGCACACGGCCTCGACGCTTGTTGGAGAGCGATGACAAACTGATCTACCCGCTGTGCCGTCAGCCCCTGGTGCTCTGTGCGTCATTTCTTGAGCAATGCCCCCAGTGGCGCGACTTCATACTGGTGCAGAGCTTTTACAAATTCATCAATGACGTGGTGATATTCGAGACCGAGATCGTCGACAAGACTGCACGCAGCATCGCCAAGAATCGCTTCGCGGTGCCCTTCCCGCTGGCCTGCCGCGTGGATGCGATGACCGTCGTCGTGGACGAGGATTATCACGCACTGGTTGCGCTGGATTTCCTGCAACAAACCGTGGCCATGACCGGCATACAACCGTTGGAACTGCCCACAGAAATAGAGTTGAGCCGCGCGCTGCCCACGGCACAGGCGTTGGCGCCTGCTCATCTGCGCGATGCTGTCGCGCTGATTGGCGTGGCAATCGCTGAAAACACCGTGACCCACGATGTGGCGGCATTCGCCAAGGACACCAGCGTGAAAGCCTCCATCCGTGGTTTGATGGCCGACCACCTGTTTGATGAGGGCCGCCACGCTCAATTCTGGGTACGGCTCGTACGCCTGTATTGGCAAACCGCGAGCGAGGAGGACCGCAATAATATCGCCAAGGTACTGCCGATTTTCCTGGCCCAGTACCTGACGAACGACCTGCAAAAAAACTTCGACCTGTACTTGATCGGACACCTCGACATCAGCGTCAGCCTACGCGACGCGTTACGCGCTGAAGTTGCGGCACAGGCCTTTCCTATCACCCGCCAGCACCCATTGATGGGCAATATTCTTGGCTTCCTGCAACACAGCGGTTTGCTGCAAACGCCGAGCGTGGCGCAGGCGTTGAGCGATTACCTGCCAGAGTCGGGGAGGGTGGCATGAGGCGACTGAGCATTGGATTTGCCGGCGCCAGCGAAGCCTTGGAGGCCGTCAGACAAGCGCTGGAACAGTATGGGCATATCACGGGCAACAAGGGCGTCGACCTGTGCATCGATGACGGAGGTCAGTCGGTACAGGACAACACAAGCCCGACCCCAAGATTAAGCCTGCGTGTGGGCGTCGGCCCGATAACCGACTGCGGGCTGCCCGCGCTGCAACTGCGCGCCTATGGGCCAGATCGAACGTTATTGGCAGTACTGGATATAGCCGACGAGCCCAGTGGCAACGGTCAAAGGCTACGCCGGCGCGTCACCCGCGAATTAGTGGAATGGGCCACGCTGCACATCAGTCGCTTCTCGCGAGACCCTGGTTATTTCGAATTGAATGCGCTCGCCAATGGCTGGCCCGAACAAAGCCTGGAAACGCTGGAGGCGCTGGCATTCACCCATCGGTTCAATCACACCGCAGACCCTGCCGTGATAGAGGTTGCCCGAGTGCCACTGATCAATCGGTTGCAGGCGAGCCTTCATACTTTTGCCGACCGGCCCGCATTGAAGATCGGTGCCAGTGAAGTGACCTATCGTCAGTTACATGCTCACGCACTGGCAATTCAGCAGCGCTTGCAGCCCTTGTTGGTGACGGGACAAACACCCGCAGTCGTTGGTGTCTGCCTGGAAAAATCCATCGACGCGTACGCCAGCATTCTTGCCGTGCTGGGCTGTGGAGCGGCGTACCTGCCGTTGGATCCCGACCACCCTACTCACCGCCATCAGGCCATGCTTGAAAGCGCAGGCGCCCAGGTATTGCTGGACGCCGGTCAGCATCCATTAAGAGCGCGTTTCATCTCGTTGGATGTCAGCAGCCATGATCTCCACGACGTCGACCTCACACGGTCGTTGGCGAGCCTACACGGTCATGCCGATGCGCCCTGCCTGATGCTCTTTACATCGGGCACCACCGGGCAACCCAAAGGCGTGTTGCTCAGCCAAGCGAACCTGGCACATTTCACGGCCTGGTTCAGGTCCTGTGTGAGCCTGGATGAACAGAGCCGCGTCTTGCAGTTCTCGTCGTTGGGCTTCGACTCATCGCTGATCGATGTTTTCCCCGCCTGGATAGCGGGCGCCACGTTGATTGTCCCGAGTGCAGAGCAACGACAAGACCCTCAACAGCTGCTGGACCTGCTCCACCGGCAGCGCGTCACCCACGCCTTTCTTCCGCCTGCGCTGCTGAGCATCCTGCCGCCCGATCGACCGCTGCACTTGAAGCACCTGCTGACGGGTGGAGATGTGTGCGAACCCCATGTGATCGAACGCCTTTCAGCACAGTGCCAGTTTCATAACCTCTATGGGCCTACGGAGGCCACGGTGCTAATCACCCATCGGACGTTGCGCCCCAGTGACAGCAATCGCAACGTCGGCCACCCCATCGCCAACAGCCAGGTGCTGATCCTCGATGAACACCTGCAACCGGTGGATGAGGAGGTGATGGGTGAGGTGTATATCGTCGGCCCCGGAGTGAGCCTTGGGTATGTGAACGCCTCGTCACAGGCTGCCAATCCTTTTGTGGAGCTGGCCGTGCCAGGCGGCCTGCCACTGCGGGCCTATCGCAGTGGCGATCTGGCGCAGTGGACCGCCGACGGGATCGTGCTGGGAGGACGGCGAGATGATCAGGTGAAGATCCGTGGTTTTCGGGTAGAACCGCTGGAGATTGAGCAGTGCCTGCGCAGCAGTCGACTGTATCGACAAGTAGCAGTGGTGATAGACCGTGACCGCAGGATCCGTGGCTTTGCCGCGCAACCTGAACCAGGAGCCAGCATGAAGGCGCTGCAACAGCATGCACGGCAGTGGCTGCCGGACTACATGCAGCCCGGCGCCTGGGATGAGCTGCCACGCATACCGTGTTCCAGTAACGGCAAAATCGACCGTGAGGCGTTGCTGGCACTCCCGCTCCAACCCACTTTGCCGACAGCCCGCAGCACTGCACGAACCCCACTTCAGATTCAACTGACCCGCTTGTGGGTCGATCTGCTGGCGTTGCCCATGGATGAATTGTCTATCGATGAAAGCTTCTTCGACCTCGGCGGCCATTCGATTTTGCTGTCGACTCTCTTGCTGCGTTTTCGCGAAGAATTCGGCCGTAGCTTTTCATTAAGCCACTTCATCGAGGCACCGACAATTCGTACGCTTGCAGCATGGGTGGAGAATGGCGAACGACCCGAAACACACGCCGGCCATGCGATTCGCGACGCTCAACAAGAGGGGTTGCTCAACACGCTTCCCGAAACTTGCACGGGCGATCCTTGCAAAATGATCGTTACGGGGGCCAACAGTTTTGTGGGTGTCCACATCGTCGAAGCATTGCTTGCAGCTGGAGCAACCAAGGTAGCGTGCCTGGTACGCGAAAAATCTGGAGAGTCGGCAATGGCGCGATTCATCCAAGCGTTGCGCGAATATCACCTGGAACACCTGGACCTGAGCAGAGTGCAGGTACTTGCCGCTGATGTCAGCCTGCCTCGATTGGGTTTGGCCAACGATACCTATGAGGCACTCGCCAAAGATTTTGGGGTGTTGGTACACAACGCGGCACAGGTCAACCACGTGATGGACTACGCGTCGCTGAGCCGGGATAACGTTGTCCCCATCCTCGAATGCCTGCGCCTGTGCGAGACGCACTGCAAGAAAACCTTCAACTTCATCTCGACGCTGTCGGCTTCGAGCAGTATCGACACCCAAGGCTATGTCCTCGAAGCGCCCGCCGCGACCGCACTGCCTCTGTACATCAGGAATGGCTACAACCTGTCCAAATGGGTCGCCGAGCGGCAATTGGGACGTGCCGTGGAGCGCGGAGCCTGGGTGAACATCCATCGTCCCGGCAATATCAGTTTCAACAGTCTCACGGGCGTCTGCCAGCCTCAGAAAAATCGCCTGATGTTGATGCTCAAGGGATCACTGCAATTGGGCCTGCTACCGAAGCTGTCGCTGAACTTCGACCTGATGCCGGTGGACTTCCTGGCACGCTTCATCGCATTCCATTGCAACCGTTTTCAAGCCGACAGGAATGTGTTCAACCTGCACAACCCCCAGCCGTTGAGTTGGGCGCACTACTTGGATGCCTTTAGCCGCGCGGGACACTGTTTCAAGCGGGTAAGTGTGGCGCAATGGCAACAATCGCTACGAACGGTCAGCCAGGACAACGCACTGTTTGGCGTACTTGGTTTTTATCTCGACCGCCTCGACGAAGACATCAGCGACACCTCAATGATTCGCCACGACAACGCGCGCCAGGGTGTCCAGCAGATGGGAGCCCGCTATCCCGAAAAAGACCCGGCCCTTTTGAGTAAGGGCTGCAACTACCTGGAGGCCATCGGCTTTCTATGAACGCCTCAGGACGACCTTATGAAAACACTGCAACCCGATACGTTAATTCGCAACCCGATCGGCCTGCCGATAGTGGCCGCTACCGAAGTCGACTGCCCTGCCCCCCAGCTATGGGACGTGGTGGGACAATTTGCCGGCTTCAATGTGTTCATTCCTGAGCTGACGCATATCGAAATGATGGGTACAGGCGTGGGTGCCTTGCGCACAAAGTTTTTCCGCGATGGCAACTGTGTGGTGGAGCAACTCAATAGCCGGGACGAGCAGGCCATGCAGATGACCTGGACCACGATCTACAACACCCTCGGTGTGGCCAGGCTATGGGCGGGGATCTGTGTGGAGGCCTTAGGTGCGCGGCGCTCCAAGGTGACATGGACAATAATTGCCGAGCCCATCGACAGGGCAGACACAGGGTTTGAACAGTTTGTGCAGGGTTTCGCCGATAGCGCCCTGGAGAATGTCCGGGGGATACTGGGCTAAGCGGCAGGAGCGAGATGGCCAGCTCCTGCCTGATCAGTCAGCGGGTCAGATCTTGAAACTGTCGACCAATTGCTTCAGTCGATTAGCCTGCTGCGACAACGCATCGCAATCTTTCAGGGTTTCGTTGAGATTGGCCACGCCCTGCTGGTTCAGCAGGTTGATCTGATTAATGTCGACGTTGAGCGTTTCCACCACGGCCGTCTGTTCTTCAGTCGCCGCCGCGACAGACTGGTTCATGCCGTCGATCTCGACAATCCGCTGCGTTACGCTGACCAGGCGCTCACCGGCCTGGTTCGCGACCTCAACGCTTTCTTCGCTGGAGGTTTGGCTGGCGTTCATGGTGGTGACCGCTTCACGCGAGCCCACTTGCAGCGAAGTGATCATTTTGTGGATCTCTTCCGCCGACTCCTGAGTGCGGTGAGCCAGGTTGCGCACCTCATCGGCGACCACTGCAAAGCCTCGGCCAGCCTCTCCCGCACGGGCCGCTTCGATGGCGGCGTTGAGTGCCAGTAGATTGGTTTGCTGTGAGATGCCTTTGATCACATCAAGAATGTGGCCGATGTTGTCGGTGCTGGCGTTGAGGGTCTCGATCTGAGTGCAGGACAGGCTGATCTTCTGCGACAGCTCCGACATTGCAAGGATGGTTTGCTCCACCACTTTGCGCCCATCGTCGGCTTGCTCACTGGCGCCGCTGGCGTGCTGTGAAGCGTCGGCGGCGTTACGTGCGATTTCCTGGGTAGCGGCGCCCAGTTCGTTGATCGCTGCTGCCACGCTGTTGGTACGCGCGCTCTGCTCGTCGGAACCGATGATCGAGGCATTGGACGAGGCCATCACACGCTGGGACAAATCGTGCACTTGCCGGGTTGCGGAAGACACCTCCGAAATCGAAGCGTGAATGCGTTCTACGAACTGATTGAAGGCACTACCCACTTCGCCGAACTCGTCCTTGCTGGTCACAGCGAGACGGCGGGTGAGGTCACCCTCCCCTTGGGCAATGTCTTGCATCGCTACGCCCATGGTGGTGAGGGGGCGCAACAAGACTTGAATCAGCAAACTCAGGAGCACGGCAATCGCGACCACAGCGATCAACATGGCAATCAGCGCGGAAGTCCGGAACTTGCCCAACGGTGCGTAGGCTTTGTCTTTATCAATCGACAGACCGATGTACCAATCTGCGCCGGGCAATCCACTTATGGGGGTAAACGACAGAATGCGATCCTGACCATTGAGGACGACATCCTGGTTGACCTTCTCGATGCGTACCTGGGTACCGGGGTAAATGTCCTTGAGGTTCTTCATCACCTGGTCCTGATCAGGACTGACGATGACTTGGCCATCGCCGCTGACCAGGAACGCATGGCCGATCCCACCGAAGTCTACCGAGTTGATGATCTTCACCAGGGTCTGCAGGCTCAGGTCGCCACCGACTACACCGAGCAATTCACCATTCTTCTTCACCGGCATGGCGATGGTCACGATCTGACCGCCTACGGCGGCCATGTAGGGCGGGGTAAGCATAGGCTTATCTGCCGCTACTGCCTGTTTGTACCAGGGGCGCTGACGAGGGTCATAACCATCGGGCATTTTTGCGTCTGGACGCTGGGTGAACACACCGTTGGTTTGGCCAACATAGGTGAACTGGAAGTTAGAGGTGAATGCCGGTTGATCGACCAGACCAGGGAGGTCGGCGCCACTGCCTTGGTGGGCAACGTTTTGGGTGAGGCTTTCGAGTACCAGTATTCGCCCACTGAGCCAGTTCTGCACACTGCTGGCGGTGAGCTCACCGGATTGCTGGATGGACGACTCTAGGTTCTGCTTGATAGTGCTGCGTTGCAGGTAGTCGTTATAGAGGGTGAATAACGCGAAGGCCAGAACCACGACGCCTGACGCGGCCAGCAGAATTTTATGACTGAACTTGAGATTCATTTCATCGACTTCTTTTTGCCAAAGGGGGGTGAGCGTGCCGAGTGGAACATTCCATGTAGCGGTATAGGCGGACTCTCGGGCCGCTCTATTTCGGTGCACGCATGGCTCATCAGGCTTTCGGCCAAGGCTTGGCAAATCTTAGGACTTTGTGAGGTGTTTCCTCTTTTTATGTAGGAAATCGACCAGCGGTACGCCCTGCGTTGCGCCTTTTACCCCTTAAAACGACAAAACCCCTGTCTGCGTTAGCAGACAGGGGTTTCGGAATTCAATCTTGACGATGACCTACTCTCACATGGGGAAACCCCACACTACCATCGGCGATGCATCGTTTCACTACTGAGTTCGGGATGGGATCAGGTGGTTCCAATGCTCTATGGTCGTCAAGAAATTCTGTGTACCAGTCCGTTGACTGAGCAACGTGCCGGTGAAATTCATGAGCTTCTACATAAACAAAACCCCTGTCAGCGTTAGCAGACAGGGGTTCTGGAATTTAATCTTGACGATGACCTA
>NZ_CP022960.1:1435102-1458249 GCF_002269425.1 Pseudomonas sp. NS1(2017) | reverse complement strand
TCGACTGCGCCGGAAGTGGGGCGAATTATAGACGTCTCAAATCTGCCGTCAACCCTTGATTTTGCTTTTCTATCAATTAGTTAGAGTTGATTAAAAAACCACCAACAAAGGGCCCGCCGCACCTTCTATATAGAGGAAAGGGTTCAGATAACACCGGCCGCCTTAAGAGCAACCACGTTCGCCGCGCCCAAACCCAGTACATCCTGAAGCACCTGAGCCGTATGCTCACCCAACAGAGGAGGCGCATTGCGGTATTCCACTGGTGTCTTGGACAACCGTATAGGGCTGGCAACCTGAGGCACCATCCCCGCCAACGCGTGAGGCAACTCCATTGCCAACCCACGCGCCTTGACCTGAGGGTCGGTAAATACCTGAGCCAAGTCATTGATCGGTCCACAAGGCACACCCACCCGCTCCAACTGCGACACCCACTCAGCCGTCGTCTTGAACACCGTCGCCTGACGAATCAACGGAATCAGTTCCGCCCGATTCGCCACCCGCACCTTATTAGTAGCGAAGCGCGGATCATCCGCCCACTGAGGCTGCCCAGCTACCTCGGCAAATTTACGAAACTGCCCGTCATTACCCACCGTCAAGATGAAGTCACCATCAGCCGTTGGAAAATCCTGATAAGGCACGATATTCGGATGCGCGTTGCCCAGCCGCTTTGGCGATACACCTGTCGTCAGGTAATTCATCGCCTGGTTGGCCAGGCAGGCCACCTGCACATCCAGTAACGCCATATCGATGTGCTGCCCGCCACCATCATGATCTCGATGAGCCAGTGCCGCCAAAATCGCCACCGTCGAGTACAGCCCCGTCAGAATGTCCGTCAGCGCCACTCCCACCTTGACCGGCCCAGCCCCTTCATCACCCTCGGGACGACCGGTCAGGCTCATGAGGCCGCCCAACCCCTGGATCATGAAGTCATAGCCCGCCCGCGCCGCATAGGGTCCGGTCTGGCCAAAGCCTGTGATCGAGCAGTAGATCAACTCGGGGTTGATCTCCTTCAGCGACTCATAGTCCAACCCATAAGCCGCAAGCCCGCCCACCTTGAAGTTTTCAATGAGGATGTCCGACTTGGCCGCCAGCTCGCGCACCAGCGCCTGCCCCTCCGGCCGCGTGAAATCGATCGTCACCGACTGCTTGTTGCGATTGGCCGACAAGTAGTACGCCGCCTCACTGGTGTTCTCGCCATAGGCATCCTTAAGGAAGGGCGGCCCCCAGGCGCGCGTATCGTCGCCGCCGCCCGGCCGCTCGACCTTGATCACTTCAGCCCCAAGGTCCGCAAGAATCTGCCCGGACCAGGGGCCCGCCAGTACTCGCGATAGATCCAGTACCCGCAGATGCGAAAGCGCGCCCATGGCCGTGCTCCTATTAATAGAACGCCTGAAGACCGGTTTGCGCGCGCCCCAGAATCAGAGCATGCACGTCATGAGTACCTTCATAGGTATTCACGACCTCCAGGTTGACCAGGTGGCGCGCCACGCCGAACTCATCGGAAATACCGTTGCCGCCGAGCATATCGCGCGCCATACGCGCGATATCCAGGGATTTGCCACAGGAGTTGCGCTTCATGATCGAAGTGATTTCAACCGCTGCCGTACCTTCATCCTTCATACGCCCCAGACGCAGGCAGCCTTGCAGGGCCAGAGTGATCTCGGTCTGCATGTCGGCCAGTTTCTTCTGGATCAGTTGAGTTGCAGCCAATGGACGGCCGAACTGCTGGCGATCCAGCGTGTACTGGCGAGCGGTATGCCAGCAGAACTCAGCAGCACCCAACGCGCCCCAGGAGATGCCATAACGCGCAGAGTTAAGGCAGGTAAAAGGGCCCTTCAAGCCACGCACATCCGGGAAGATGTTCTCTTCCGGCACGAATACATTGTCCATGACGATCTCACCGGTGATGGAGGCGCGCAGCCCGACCTTGCCGTGAATCGCCGGTGCGCTCAGGCCTTTCCAGCCTTTCTCCAAGACAAAGCCACGGATGTCACCGGCGTCGTCCTTGCCCCACACCACAAACACATCCGCGATCGGGCTGTTGGTGATCCACATCTTCGCGCCCGTCAGGCTGTAACCGCCGTCCACTTTTCGAGCCCGGGTAATCATCGCACCTGGATCAGAACCATGATTGGGCTCGGTCAGGCCGAAACAGCCGATCCATTCCCCAGACGCCAACTTCGGCAAGTACTTCTGTTTCTGCGCCTCGGTGCCAAACTCATTGATCGGCACCATCACCAGCGAAGACTGCACACTCATCATCGAGCGATAGCCGGAGTCGACACGCTCCACTTCGCGGGCAATCAACCCATAACTGACGTAATTCAAGCCGCTGCCGCCGTACTGCTCGGGAATCATCGCACCGAGCAAACCGGTCTCGCCCATCTCGCGGAAAATCGCAGGGTCAGTCTTTTCATGGCGAAAGGCTTCAAGCACGCGCGGCGCCAGCTTGTCCTGGGCGAACTGCTCAGCACTGTCGCGCACCATGCGCTCTTCTTCGGTGAGCTGTTGATCCAGCAGCAGTGGATCGATCCAGTTGAAGCTTGCCTTGCCAGCCATGAATAAGTCCTCGCGGAAAGAAACGGAAGTCGTGGAACCAGCCTAGGCGCGACAAGCGCTCAGGGCAAACGAGGTTTCCGCATAGGGTTGTGCTAATTTCTCACTTCGAAACCGCCAAAAAGCGCGCATATGCGCTTTACATGTGAGGACACGGTATATGCGCAGAAAAATTCCCAGCACTACCGCCTTGGTCAGTTTTGAAGCGGCGGCCCGCCACGAAAGCTTTACCAAGGCCGCACACGAGCTTTCGATCACTCAAGGCGCCATCTGTCGACAGATCGCCAGCCTTGAGGAGTTTTTGAGTGTCGAGCTGTTTCGTCGCTCGCGCCGAGGGGTAAAACTGACGGAAGCAGGACTGTCCTACAGCCGCCGCGTTGCCACACAGCTCGACGCAGTGGAGCGCGATACGCTTTCCGTCATGGGTCAGCAGGGCGCTAACACTATTGAGCTGGCGGTGGTCCCGACATTTGGCACTCAATGGCTGATCCCTCGCCTCAAGGACTTCCAACGCCAGCACCCTGAAGTCACAGTCAACCTCACGAACCGTACACGGCCCTTCCTGTTTGCCGACACCGAATTCGACGCCGCCATCTACTTCGGCGATGCCGACTGGTCCGGCACCGAATCGCACCGCCTGATGGGAGAAACCCCCATCCCCGTGTGCAGCCCTCGGCTATTGGGCAACAGCACACAATTCAGCCCACAGGAAATCGCAGAACTGCCTCTTCTGCAGCAAACGACGAGGCCCTACGCATGGCGCCAATGGTTCAACGCGCAGCAACTGAGCGTACCTCGCGACATGACAGGGCCCCGTTACGAGCTATTCTCGATGTTGTCTCAGGCCGCCATGCATGACATGGGGATCGCGCTGATCCCGCCGTTCCTCATCCAACGCGAATTAGCGGACGGCCAACTGGTGATCGCAAGCCACGAAGCACTGAGCAGCTCGAAGGCCTATTACTTGATGATTCCTGACAGGAAGGTCGAATCTGCCTCATTACACGCATTCAGGGACTGGCTGATCGACCAGTCACAGCGCTACAGCCCTTGTATTTAAAGGTAAAACAACATTGCTGACCCTGTAGTCAGCAAATTCGCAATCCTACAGATATACATATATGTCGCATTTCAACAGACTGTATCTGTCAGGCGAAAATAGGGCTCAAGGCCATGATCTATATGACTTGTAGCGACTATTACAAGCCAATGACCGACCATTCACACTAACGATGTCAAAAGATTGCAAAAAAGCCCGCAGCCCTTTAAGCCCATGTATTTGAACAGGTTATTTCAGGGTGTTGCGACAATCAGTCACAGGGTGACTTGTAGTTAATTTTTCGTCACCCGTCATAATCCCTTGATGGCCGTAAAGTTCGCCTGCAAAATGCCGCGCCCCGCTGTCATTTCAGCGGGATCGTGCTGATCGGCCGCCCCAGTTGCGCCACTCGCGGTGCACTGGCCTTTTTACAAAAAGATCAAAAGCAAAAAGATCATGCAGGAGATTTGACGTGCACATTGGTGTTCCTCTCGAAACCCAGACCGGTGAAACGCGGGTGGCTGCCACCCCGGAAACCATCAAGAAGCTGATCGGCCAGGGCCATAAGGTCACTGTACAAAGCGGAGCCGGCATCAAAGCCAGCGTCGTCGACAGTGCCTATGAAACGGCAGGCGCAACCATTGGCAGTGCCAACGATGCGTTTGGCGCCGAGCTGATCCTCAAGGTGGTAGCCCCCAGCGACAGCGAACTTGCGCTGATCAAAAGCGGCACCGTATTGGTGGGCATGCTCAACCCGTTCAGCAACGAAACCATCGCCAAGCTCGCTGAGCGCGGCATCACCGCCTTTGCACTCGAAGCTGCGCCGCGGACCTCGCGCGCTCAAAGCCTCGATGTGCTGTCGTCCCAAGCCAACATCGCCGGCTATAAAGCCGTGCTGCTTGCCGCTCATCACTACCCGCGCTTCATGCCGATGCTGATGACCGCCGCCGGCACCGTGAAGGCTGCCCGCGTGTTGATCCTCGGCGCTGGCGTTGCAGGCTTGCAGGCCATCGCCACAGCGAAACGACTGGGTGCGGTGATCGAAGCATCTGACGTCCGTCCGGCCGTTAAGGAGCAGATCGAATCCCTCGGCGCCAAGTTCGTCGATGTGCCTTACGAGACCGATGAAGAACGCGAATGCGCCGTGGGCGTTGGTGGCTACGCCCGTCCGATGCCAACCAGCTGGATGCAGCGTCAGGCCTTGGCCGTGCACGAACGCGCCAAGCAAGCCGACATCGTCATCACCACCGCCCTGATTCCCGGGCGTAAAGCGCCGACCTTGCTCAGCGCCGACACCGTCGCACAGATGAAACCCGGCTCCGTGGTGATCGACCTTGCCGCTGCCCAAGGTGGCAACTGCCCTCTGACGGTTGCCGACCAGGTGGTCGTCGAGAACGGCGTGATCATCTGCGGCCCGACCAACCTGGCCGGCGCTGTCCCCGCCGACGCCTCGGCCCTGTACGCGCGCAACCTGCTGGACTTCCTGAAGCTGGTCTTCACCAAGGAAGGGCAGTTTGAAATCAACCTCGAAGACGACATCGTCGCCGCGTGCCTGATGTGCCGCGACGGCCAAGTCATCCGCAAAAACGCCTAAGCAGGGATTCAGACGATGGAAGAGCTTATCTCCCCCGGTATCTACAACCTGATCATCTTTGTGCTGGCGATTTATGTCGGTTACCACGTGGTCTGGAACGTTACCCCCGCGCTGCACACACCATTGATGGCGGTAACCAACGCGATCTCCGCGATCGTAATCGTCGGCGCCATGCTGGCTGCCGCCCTCACCGTGACTCCGTTGGGCAAGACCATGGGCACCCTGGCCGTGGCACTCGCAGCGGTCAACGTGTTCGGTGGCTTCCTGGTCACCCGCAGGATGCTTGAGATGTTCAAGAAGAAAGCCCCGAAAGTAAAAGAAGAGGCGCCTAAGTAATGAGCATGAATCTCGTCACGACGCTCTACTTGATCGCGTCGATCTGCTTCATCCAGGCGCTGAAGGGCCTGTCGCACCCGACCACGTCGCGGCGCGGCAACCTGTTCGGCATGCTCGGCATGGCGCTGGCGGTCCTGACCACCGTCGGCCTCATCTATAAGCTGGGTGCCGAGTTGGCAACGGCAGGCATTGGCTATGTGATTGTTGGCCTGCTGATCGGCGGCACCGCCGGCTCGATCATGGCCAAGCGCGTAGAAATGACCAAGATGCCTGAACTGGTAGCGTTCATGCACAGCATGATCGGCCTGGCTGCGGTGTTCATTGCAATTGCCGCAGTAGTGGAGCCGCAATCCTTAGGCATCGTCAAAAACCTGGGAGACGCTATTCCTGCGGGCAACCGCCTGGAGTTGTTCCTTGGCGCAGCTATCGGCGCAATCACCTTCTCCGGTTCGGTGATTGCATTCGGCAAACTGTCGGGCAAGTACAAGTTCCGCCTGTTCCAGGGCGCACCGGTACAGTTCGGCGGCCAGCATAAACTCAACCTGGTGCTGGGTCTGGCGACGCTGGCCCTGGGCATCACCTTTATGTTCACCGGCAACCTCACCGCCTTCGCGCTGATGCTGGCCCTGGCCTTCGTGCTGGGCGTGCTGATCATCATCCCGATCGGCGGCGCCGACATGCCTGTGGTCGTGTCGATGCTCAACAGCTACTCCGGCTGGGCAGCGGCGGGTATCGGTTTCTCGCTGAACAACTCGATGCTGATCATCGCCGGCTCTCTGGTGGGCTCCAGCGGCGCGATCCTGTCGTACATCATGTGCAAGGCGATGAACCGTTCCTTCTTTAATGTACTGCTCGGCGGTTTCGGCAATGCGCCGGATGCCGGTGCAGCGGCGGGCTCTAAAGAAGCACGCCCGGTCAAATCCGGCTCGGCTGACGACGCGACCTTCCTGCTGACCAACGCCGACACCGTGATCATCGTCCCGGGTTACGGCCTGGCCGTAGCACGTGCACAGCATGCGCTCAAGGAACTGACCGAGAAGCTGACCCACCACGGCGTCACCGTGAAGTACGCGATCCACCCGGTGGCTGGCCGTATGCCAGGCCACATGAACGTGCTGCTCGCCGAGGCCGAAGTGCCTTACGACCAGGTGTTCGAGATGGAAGACATCAACTCCGAGTTCGGCCAGGCCGACGTGGTGCTGGTGCTCGGCGCGAACGACGTGGTCAACCCGGCCGCCAAGAACGATCCAAACTCACCGATCGCAGGCATGCCGATTCTCGAAGCCTTCAAGGCCAAGACGATCATCGTCAACAAACGCTCGATGGCCAGCGGCTACGCTGGCTTGGACAACGAGCTGTTCTACCTGGACAAGACCATGATGGTCTTCGGTGATGCCAAGAAGGTCATCGAAGACATGGTCAAAGCCGTCGAGTAACACTGCTTCAGCGCAATACTCGAAACCCCGGCCTCCAGTAGGCTGGGGTTTTTTATTACCACATGAAACCCGACCAAAGGCTCTAAATCGCTGCCTGGCATTCGACCATGGTAGCGGGCCGAAATTTTTTGAAATCACTAAACTGCGCACCTTGCTTCCGTAGCCTGAGATAACAATCCATGTACCGTGATCGTATCCGCTTGCCTTCGTTGTTGAACAAGGTCATGAGCGCGGCAGACGCCGCCGCACTGATCGAGGACGGCATGACTGTCGGCATGAGCGGCTTCACCCGTGCCGGTGAAGCCAAGGCCGTCCCCCACGCTCTGGCCGAACGCGCCAAGACCTCGCCGCTGAAAATCACCCTGATGACCGGCGCCAGCCTGGGCAATGACCTGGACAAGCAACTGACCGAAGCGGGCGTGCTGTCGCGACGCATGCCGTTCCAGGTCGACAGCACCTTGCGCAAGGCGATCAACGCCGGCGAAGTGATGTTTATCGACCAGCACCTGTCGGAAACCGTCGAGCAACTGCGCAACAATCAGCTCAAGCTGCCGGATATTGCGGTGATTGAGGCGGTCGCAATCACTGAGCAAGGCCACATTGTGCCGACAACGTCTGTAGGCAACTCGGCCAGCTTTGCGATTTTCGCCAAGCAGGTAATCGTCGAGATCAACCTGGCACACAACCCGAACCTGGAAGGGTTGCACGACATCTATATCCCGACGTACCGGCCAACCCGTACGCCAATTCCGTTGGTGAAGGTCGATGACCGGATCGGCAGTACTGCGATTCCGATCCCACCGGAAAAGATCGCCGCCATCGTCATCACCAACCAGGCCGACTCCGCATCGACCGTGACGCCACCCGACAGTGACACCCAAGGCATCGCCAATCACCTGATCAACTTCCTCAAGCAGGAAGTCGACGCCGGCCGCATGACCAACAAACTCGGGCCGTTGCAGGCCGGCATCGGCAATATCGCCAACGCGGTGATGTGTGGCTTGATCGAATCGCCGTTCGAAGACCTGACCATGTATTCGGAAGTGTTGCAGGATTCGACCTTCGACCTGATCGACGCGGGCAAGCTGAGCTTTGCTTCGGGCAGCTCGATCACCCTTTCAGAACGGCGCAATGCCGACGTATTCGGCAACCTGGAGAAGTACAAGGACAAACTGGTGCTGCGCCCGCAAGAGATCTCCAACCATCCGGAAGTGGTGCGTCGCCTGGGCATCATCGGCATCAACACCGCGCTGGAGTTCGACATCTACGGTAACGTCAACTCCACCCATGTCTGCGGCACGCGGATGATGAACGGTATTGGTGGTTCCGGGGATTTCGCGCGCAATGCGCACCTGGCGATCTTTGTTACCAAATCCATTGCCAAAGGCGGGGCGATTTCCAGCGTGGTGCCGATGGTCAGCCATGTGGACCACACCGAGCATGACGTCGACATCCTGGTCACCGAGGTTGGGCTTGCCGACCTGCGTGGCCTGGCGCCACGGGAACGGGCGCGGGTGATCATCGATAACTGTGTGCACCCCGCCTACCGCGATGCCCTGAACAGTTACTTCAACGCCGCCTGCGCCATCGGCGGGCACACCCCGCACATCCTGCGTGAAGCACTGAGCTGGCACATCAACCTGGAAGAAACCGGGCATATGCTCAAGGCGTGATTGATACAGATCCGGGCTGATGCAAACACAGTTTCATCAGCTTGATCTCTTCATTGCCATTTCTAGAAAAAACTGTACTGCTGTACCGGTCATTTCCTACCGAAATATCCCACACATTACTTCGAAAACACCTATTTCGCACCACTTCAGTGCGGACAGGTACAGTTGCCCCATTTCTGTACAGTACAGCACCCATAAACAGTTAACTGGCCCCTCACAATACAGGTGAACTGTATCTAGAGAGTCTTGCGCCGGAAGAGGATCATTGGCATCAGTTAAACCACTACCTAATCCCGCCACAAGCGGAAGGATGTCATCATGGAACGTACACTCAGTTCCGATCTGTTCTTCGAAGAAAAAGCTGTAAACACCCAGGCCTCCCTGCCTCTGCGCGTTATCGCCAACCTGATGTTGTGGCAGCGCCGTATCTCCAGCCGCCATCAACTGGCTCGCCTGGATTCGCGTCTGCTGGCTGACGCAGGCATCAGCGAAGCTCAACGCTACGAAGAGCTGAGCAAGCCGTTCTGGCGCTAACTTAGCGCTCGCTGGCCCTGACCTACCGGGTCCACCGCCAGCACCCTGATTTGTCAAAGCAAAGCCCGCCACGGGAAACCGGAGGCGGGCTTTGTTGTTTCCGGGGTTTGGGTTTTCAGCGGGAAAACAGTGACACAATTCGCGGACAGGTACAGTTTAAAAAATACAACAGTTAAGCAGTACAATTTAACTCCAGTGTATCTGTATCGGTCACATGCTCTCACTGAACATGGTGTTCCAAGACCTCATGAAAGGTGCACGCCATGAACAATCCAACCCACAGCTATAAGCGGTTGTTACGTCGAGCCGCTTCGACCCTCGCCAAATGGCTGCGCCAGGCCTATGAACGGCGCCAACTGTCTCAGCTGGATAGCCGTGAACTGTCCGACCTGGGCATCAGCCGCGGCGATCGAATGAACGAGCTGTCCAAACCGTTCTGGCGTGACTAGGCAGTCAAGACGCTTCCCGAACGGATAAACGGCGGCTTAATATCCAGTCACCACGTGGCGAACCGCGTAGTACGGGCGTCTGATCCCCAATGGTTGCCCTGCGCCACCTTATCCGTTCATCTACAGGAGTCATCCCATGTCCCGTCTTCGCCTGCTGAGTGCCGCCGCCCTGTTGGCCCTGGCTGCCAACGCCAACGCGACCAGCTTCATCGTGACCACCGACTCCATCGTCGGCGCGCTTAAAGCCACCTCCGACGCTACTTCCGATGCCACCTCGTCCCTGCGCGACAACAAAGTCGTGCGCGCCGCCCGTGACGACGCCGCCAGCTTTGTCGCCAGCGAAGGCGCCATCCGTGGTGTGAAACTGGAAAGCGCCCTGGCCCAGATCCGCCAACAAGCGCCGCAGTTGAACACCGCAACTGACGCACAGTTGGCCCAGGCCATCCTGGCGATCTGAATGCAGGGCTAATGCCTGGGCGCTGGCTCTCGCCCGGGCATTACGCTAGCCTTGGCGCTCGTTTTCAGTTGTCGAGTCCCATGGCTTTTTCATACCGCCTTTTAATAGTTCCAGTATTGTTTTGTGGCGCTTGGTCGGCCGTGGCTTCGGCCTTCGACCTGACCACCCAAAGCACCGTCGCCAGCGCGTACGCCACCAGCAAGGTGACTTCCGCGCCCTTCGACAGAAAAGTGATAATGGCCGCCCAGGATGACGCTGCCGCGTTTATCGCCACTGACGGCCAATGGCGGGGGGCACGGTTGGAGTCAGCGCTGGATTATCTGCGCCGCAGCCAACCAAAACTTAACGCCAGCGACCTTGAACTGGCGCAAGCAATTCTCGTCCAATAATCATCTTTATATTTCTATCTTTGTATTCGGAGTCATCTCATGCGTAGCCCGCTGATCGCCGCCGCCCTTGGCCTGCTGGTATTGGCCGACGTTGCCCAGGCACAGACCCTGGTGGCCACCAGTAACATCATTGTTCGCGCCTCTGGCCGCACCATTGATTTCACCTCGGACACCACCACCTCCATCCGCGACTCCAAAGTCGTGCGCGAAGCCCACGATGACGCTGCCAGCTTCGTCGCTACCAACGGCGAGATCCGTGGTGCACGCCTGGAAGCCGCCTTCGACACCCTGCGCACCCGTCTGCCGGAAGCCCGCGACGCCAGTGACCAGACCCTCGCCGAAGCTATCCTCGCACTGTGAGGCGAATGGCCGCCTGGCTCCTGGCCGGGGTTGTACTGCTGTGTGCTAGCGCAGCCCAGGCCGGCCTGCAACTGCGGCTCAAGACCGATGGCTTGAGCCCGGCTGAACAACAGGCCAGCCAGGCGTTGCTCGACGAAGCGATGCGTGCTTTACCGCCTAGCTTCATCGAGCAGTTGGACCGCCGCATCGATGTCGGCTGGACCGACAAGATGCCCGAGAACGCCTACGGGCAAGCCTCCCTGGTGTCCGAGCTGGACCTCAACCGCAACTTGCTCGCCAGCCTGACCGACGGCAGCGCCGCCACCCAGAAAACCAATCGCCCCCACGGCACTGTGCGCCGCGAAATGCTCGCCACCGTGCTGCATGAACTGACGCACATTTATGACCGTGCACGCCTGTGGTCCAAAGCAGACCGCGCACTGATCAACCGCTGCAGCCGCCAGAACAATCTCACCGGCCTGATCGGCCTGCCTGATCAATGCCGTGGCCAGAATGGCCGACGTTTTACCCTCAGCGATGACCCGCGCCTGCTGGACCTTGCCGGCTGGCCGCAATACGTCGGTCGTCGTGGCGAGCGCGAACAGAACAACCATCAGGTCGCGCGCAGCCCGGACATCTACGAAACCACCAGCCCCTTGGAATTCGTCGCAGTCAACATGGAGTACTTCCTGCTTGACCCGAGCTACGCCTGCCGCCGCCCCTCGCTGTTCCGTTATTACAAAGAACACTTTGGCTGGGCGCCGCCGAACCAAGATACTTGCGCCAACACCTATGCTTTCCTGAACGCCGGCAACGATTTCGCCAAGACGCCGCTGGGCCATGTCGACCCGGAGCGCGTCTACGAAATCGACTACCTGCTGGCCGAAGCCAACCAGAACCTGGTGAGCCGCTGGGGCCACAGCATGTTGCGCCTGGTGATCTGCGCACCGGGTCGCCCACGTGGACCGGATTGCCGGTTGGACCTGGACCAGCACCTGGTGTTGTCCTACCGGGCGTTCGTGGGTGACGTACAGCTGTCGAGCTGGGACGGACTGGTCGGCAAATACCCGTCGCGCCTGTTTGTCCTGCCGTTGGCGCAAGTGATCGACGAGTACACCAAGACCGAGTTGCGCGGCCTGGCCTCCGTGCCGTTGAAACTGACCCGCCAGGAAATCAACGATACCGTCGAGCATGCCGCCGAGATGCACTGGAGCTACGACGGCAACTACTTCTTCATTTCCAACAACTGTGCAGTGGAGAGCCTGAAACTGTTACGCAGTGGCAGCGCCAACCCGCAACTGACCGGCCTGGACAACATCACCCCCAACGGTTTGCTTGAGGTGTTGAGTGCTCGTGGCCTGGCCGACACCAGCGTACTGGACGACAAACGCCGGGCGTTACGCCTGGGCTATCACTTCGACTCCTTCCGCGAACGCTACCAGGCGATGTTCGATGTGCTGCGCAAACACCTGCCGATCAAACAGACCCAGGTCGAAGACTGGCTGTCTCTCAGCGCAGAGGAGCGCCGCCAGTGGTTCGGCCAGGCCGATCTGCGCACCAGTGCTGCGCTGTTGCTGCTTGAGCAGGCGAGCTTTCGCAAGCAGTTGATGCTGGCCCAGGACGAAGTCAAGCAACGGTACCTCGGCGCCCGCGAGCTGAAAAACGGCGGCATGGAGAAAGCCAACGCCACGCTGCAACAGATCCTCGCCAACAGCGGCTTCCTCAGTCGCCCGGCAGAACTCTTGGGCAGCGGCGGCTATGGCCTGCCGCAGCCTTCGGAAGCCAAGCGCCTGGAATCGGAAAGCGCCGAGCGCCAGAAGCAACTGCAATCACTGACTGGCGAGTTGGATAAAGAGGTGAGGGCGCTGCTGGAGCCTTCCCGCTCCGCCGAGATTGCCGCCTGCGAAGCCAACCTCAAGCAGGTAGGCGAGCATTTGCGGGCCTTGCACAAGGCGGCGGGCGGCCTGGAGCTGCCCTGAAACGCCGAATAACCCTTCATCACCCTTTCAGCCGGCGAAAGCTGGCTGAAAGCTTACCCGTCTAGGATCGCCTCCACTGCCGGCAACAGACCGGCTGTTAACAACAACAATGGTGATTCCCGATGTCCGCTCGTACCCGCCTGTTCGCCCCCACTCCACCCGTACGCCTCGTGCCTTTCGTTCTGCGCTGACCCCCTCGGTTCGCCATTCCCTAGCCGCGCTACGCCTGGAGTACTCCTATGCTGACTTTCCTTGGCTTTGCCATGGTCATCACGTTCATGTTCCTGATCATGACCAAGCGCCTGTCCGCGCTGATCGCCTTGATCATCGTGCCGATCCTGT
The DNA here is from genome assembly GCF_002269425.1 of Pseudomonas sp. NS1(2017). Classification (NCBI taxonomy): domain Bacteria; kingdom Pseudomonadati; phylum Pseudomonadota; class Gammaproteobacteria; order Pseudomonadales; family Pseudomonadaceae; genus Pseudomonas; species Pseudomonas sp. NS1(2017). Next base: position 1,445,126 of record NZ_CP022960.1, on the reverse strand, counting down.
TCGCGCTGTTCGGTGGTTTTGCGCCGGAGATCGGCCCGATGATGCTCGCGGGCATCACCAAGCTCGCGCCGACCGGCGTGATGCTGATGTTCGCCATTCTCTACTTTGCCCTGATGATCGACTCCGGCCTGTTCGACCCGGCCGTGCGCAAGATCCTCAAGATGGTCAAGGGCGACCCGCTGAAAGTCTCGGTCGGCACCGCCGTGCTGGCCCTGGTCGTGTCCCTCGACGGTGACGGCGCTACCACCTACATGATCTGCGTGGCCGCCATGCTGCCGCTGTACCAGCGCATCGGCATGAGCCCGCGGATCATGGCTGGCTTGATCATCCTCGCCGGTGGCGTGATGAACATGACCCCCTGGGGTGGCCCGACTGCACGCGCGGCCAGTGCGCTGCATGTGGACCCGTCGGACATTTTCGTACCGATGATCCCGGCAATGGCCGCCGGCGTCGTCGCAATCCTGGTGATCGCCTACATGTACGGCCTGCGCGAACGTGCACGCCTGGGTGAATTGCACCTGCAAGGCGACGAGATCGACCACAGTGAAATCAGCGTGTCGCAATTCCCGGACGCCCGACGCCCGAAACTGATCTGGTTCAACGGCGCGCTGACGTTCGCCCTGATGTGCACGTTGATCGCCGGCCTGTTGCCACTGCCAGTGCTGTTCATGGTGGCGTTCAGTATCGCGATGATCGTCAACTACCCATGCCTGCAGATGCAAAAAGACCGCGTCGCCGCACACTCCGGCAGCGTATTGGCGGTGGTGGGGCTGATCTTCGCGGCCGGTATCTTCACCGGCATCCTGTCGGGCACCGGCATGGTCGATGCCATGTCCAAGAGCCTGCTGGCCGTTATCCCTGAAGCGCTGGGCCCGTACCTGGCCGTGATCACCGCGCTGGTGAGCATGCCGTTTACGTTCTTCATGTCCAACGATGCGTTCTACTACGGCGTATTGCCCGTACTCGCCGAAGCCGCCAGCCACTACGGCATCACGGCAGCAGAAATGGGCCGTGCGTCGATCGTCGGGCAACCTGTGCACCTGTTGAGCCCGCTGGTACCTTCGACCTACCTGCTGGTCGCTTTGGCGGGTATCGAATTTGGCGATCACCAGCGCTTCACCCTCAAGTGGGCAGTGCTGGTATGCCTGTGCATAATGGTCGCCGCGTTGCTGATGGGGATTATTCCGCTGTTCAGCACTCTATAATCGTACCAACTCAACCGCGCGGCGCTGCAGCTTGCGCGGTTTAACACTTGCTCAAAGGAATACACATGGAATGGCTGACCAATCCGGAAATCTGGATTGCCTTCTTCACCCTGACGGCCCTCGAGATCGTCCTGGGCATCGATAACATCATCATGATTTCGATCCTGGTCAGCCGCATGCCCAAGCATATGCAGGCGCGCACCCGGATCTTCGGCCTGGCGCTGGCCATGATCACGCGCATCCTGCTGCTGCTGTCGATCACCTGGGTGATGCAACTGACCGCCGACCTGTTCGTGGTATTCGGCCAGGGCATTTCCGGTCGCGACCTGATCCTGTTCTTCGGTGGCCTGTTCCTGCTGTGGAAAAGCTCCCAGGAGATGTACCACGCGCTGGAAGGTGAAGACGAAACCCACGACGAGCCGAAGGGCGCCGGTGGCAAGTTCATCTACACCATCATCCAGATCGCCATCATCGACATCGTGTTCTCCCTGGACTCGGTGATCACCGCCGTCGGCATGGTGTCCCATGTCCCGGTCATGGTCGCGGCGATTGTCGTGGCGGTATTGGTGATGATGTTGGCTGCTGGCACCATCAGCGAGTTCATCGACAAGCACCCGTCGCTGAAAATGCTGGCGCTGTCGTTCCTGCTGGTCGTAGGTACCGTGCTGATCGCCGAATCCTTTGATGTGCACGTGCCAAAAGGCTACGTCTACTTCGCCATGGCGTTCTCGCTGGCGGTGGAAGCGGTGAACATCAAGATGCGCACAGCCATCGCGAAAAAGAAAAAACAGCAGGATCCAGTGAAACTGCGCAAAGACATTCCGGGTCAATAAACCCGAGCCAGACAAAAAGGGGCTTTTTAAGCCCCTTTTTTGCATCCACAAAAAGTTGATTTCATGACAGTTTTGTTTCAATCCCCACTTTAGCTATGCGATGCTGGCGCAGAGCCCATTCGCCAACTACAGCTTAAGTACAAGACGTAGAGCGGCACGCGGCAACTTTCCTTCGCTCACTTTAGAGCGCACCCACACGGGGGGCCGAGCATGCTGACCTTGCTCAATCTGCTTTCCGCCGTGACCCTGCTGATCTGGGGCACGCACATCGTCCGTACCGGCATCCTGCGGGTCTACGGGTCCAACTTGCGCCAAGTCATCGGGCAGAACATGTCCAAGCGCTGGCTGGCGTTTATCGCCGGTATCCTGGTGACGGCCATGGTGCAGAGCAGCAACGCCACGGCCATGCTGGTGACTTCCTTTGTCGGCCAAGGCCTGATGGGGCTGATGCCCGCCCTGGCGACCATGCTCGGCGCCGATGTCGGTACGGCATTGATGGCGCGGGTGCTGACGTTCGATTTGTCCTGGCTGTCGCCGCTGCTGATCTTTCTCGGGGTGATTTTCTTCCTGTCGCGCAAACAGACGCGGGCAGGGCAGTTGGGCCGCGTGGGGATCGGCCTCGGGTTGATCATCCTGGCGCTGCAACTGATCGTCGAAGCCGCTGGGCCCATCACCCATGCCCAGGGCGTGAAAGTGCTGTTCGCGTCCTTGACCGGCGACATCCTCCTCGACGCCTTGGTCGGCGCCTTGTTCGCGATGATTTCCTACTCCAGCCTGGCGGCCGTCCTACTGACCGCGACCCTGGCCGGTGCCGGAGTGATCGGCTTGCACGTGGCCATCGGCCTGGTGATCGGCGCCAACATCGGCAGCGGCGTGTTGGCCTTTCTCAGCACCAGCATGCAGAACGCGGCCGGGCGCCAGGTGGCGCTGGGCAGCCTGCTGTACAAATTGATCGGCCTGTTGCTGATCATTCCTGTGCTGGACCCGCTGGTGCTGTGGATGGATGGCTTGGACTACAGCGCCCAAGGCATGGTCATCACCTTCCACCTGCTCTACAACGTCAGTCGTTGCCTGATCCTGCTGCCGACCATCGGCCCGATGGCAAAGCTGTGCGCCTGGCTGCTGCCCGAGCGCGAAGAGGTCAACGGCAAGGCCAAGCCGCGCCATCTGGACCTGACGGCACTCAGCACCCCGAGCCTGGCCCTGGCCAATGCCGCCCGTGAAACCCTGCGCCTGGGCGACCTGATCGACAACATGCTGACCGCCATGCAGGAAGTGCTGCGCGGCAAACAGACCGCCATCACCCAGGAAATGCGCAGCCTCAGCGATGATGTCGAGTCGCTGTACAGCGCAATCAAACTCTACCTGGCACAAATGCCCCGCGAAGACCTCAGTGAACAAGACAGCCGCCGCTGGGCCGAAATCATAGAACTGTCGATCAACCTCAAACTGGCCGGCGACCTGATCGAACGCATGCTGCGCAAAGTGCAGCAGCAGAAAACCTCCCAGCGTCGCCAGTTCTCGGAAGTGGGCCTGGAAGAACTCACCGGCCTGCACAGCCAGTTGATCGCCAACCTGCGCCTGGGCCTGTCAGTGTTCCTCAGCGCCGACCCGGAAAGTGCCCGCCAATTGCTGCGCGAAAAACGCCGCTTCCGCGCCCAGGAACGCCGCCTGGCCCACGCGCACGTGAGTCGCCTGCAGAGAAAAATCGTACAGAGTCTGGAGACCAGCTCCCTACACCTGGAGCTGATTGCGGACATGAAACGCCTCAACTCGTTGTTTTGCAGCAGTGCTTATGTAGTGTTGGAAACGTCCGACACCGGCGCGCTCTCCGCCGAAGATATTGCCGACATCACACACTCGCCTTGAACGGATGATGGCCCGCGAAGTCAGTTAAAACTGACCTCACTCGCCAGGAAGCTTGTTATGCGTCGCCTGTTGTTCGCCTGCCTGCTCATGGGTTCTGCCCATGCCTTCGCCTTTGACCGCCTGCAAGTCGAGGGCTACACCTTGCCCAACGGCCTGCAATTGCTGCTCAAGCCGGGCACCGAACGTGGGCATGTGGCGATCCGCCTGGTGGTGGGCGTGGGTCTGGATGACTTCAGTTGCGAGGACAAAGAGCTGCCGCACCTGCTGGAACACTTGCTGTTCAGCGGCATCGACGGCGGTGGAGAAGGTGAGCTGGAAGACCGCATGCAAGCCCTGGGCGGCGAGTGGAACGCCTATACCAGCAACGCCGACACCACCTTCGTGATCGAGGCGCCCGCGCAAAACCAGCGCAAGGTGCTGGACCTGTTGCTGGCGATTATCACGCGCACCGAATTGACCGACGCCAATATCGACGCCGCCAAGCGGGTGGTGGAGCGCGAAGACGGCGGCCACTACTCACACCTGCAACGCCTGCTGGACCGCCAGGATCTAGGCCACACCGCCAGTAATCAACTGGCCGTCGAACTGGGCCTCAAATGCGCCGAACGCGCCGAGGTCGACCATCTGACTCGCGACCAGTTGGAGAACCTGCGCAAAAACTGGTACGCGCCCAACAACATGACCCTGATCATCGTCGGCGACCTCGACAAATTGCTACCGGCCTATCTGGAACGTACCTATGGCCAACTCGACCCGGTCGAACCCACGGAACACCCGGCACTCCCGGAAATCCAGCGTGCCGCCGCCACCCACCGCGAACTGATCCACGGCTGGGTCGGCGATAGCGCCAAACTGCACTGGCTGTTCCCGGAGCCGGTACTGGACAATGGGCATGATGAAACCTACGACCTGCTCAAGGACTACCTCGACTGGGCGCTGTACCGCCAACTGCGCCTCAACCACGGTTTGTCCTACGGCCCGTGGAGTGAACGCGAAGTGCTCGGCGGCGTCGGCTTCCTCAGCCTGAACGCCGACCTGGAACGGGAAAACCTGCCCGAAGCCGAACAGGTCCTTCAGGACCTCAGGGCGCAGTTGCTCAAAGACGGCCTCGACCCGGCGGTGTTTGCCCGCCTGCAACAAGCCGCCGTCGCCCGTCAGGCCTGGGCCGTGCAGGGCAACAGCGCACTGGCCGACTATTACTGGAGCGCTTCCGGCGATTACAACAACGGTCACTTCAGCGACCCGGTCAAACGCATCAAGGCCGTGAGCCTGGACCAGACCAACCAGGCCATGCGCCAAGTGTTCAAGCAACCCGGCTACTGGCGTATCGAGAAGCCGCTGCTCAGCTACGACATGCTGAGCTGGATCGGCGCCGGTGTCCTCGGGCTGATCGCCTTTGTGTTGATCGGCGTGCGGCTTTATCGCAAACGGATCGCGTAATGACGCAACGTACGACGGGCTAAGACGTTATTCTGTCTAGGATTTTTTCCTACAAAGACTGCGAACCGCCAGATGCCAAACCTGACCCACGTAATCCAGCGCATTCTCGAGCTGATGAAGCGCTACCCAGGGGTGATTGCACTCGGCGGCTTCATCTCGGGCGTGGGCAGCTTCATTCTGGTGGATCGCCAGCAGGGCATGGCCAGTTGGATCGCGGTGATCATGCTGGTGAGCTGGTTGTGGCTGATGCTGGAAAACAGCTTCACCCAGCTGTTCACCAAAGTCTTCAAGCGCGAAATCCCCGAACCGCTGCTGCGCTACGCGACCCAGATGATCCATCAGGAAAGTCTGTTCTTTGTATTGCCGTTCTTTTTCATCACCACGGCATGGAACAGCGGTCAATCGGTGTTCACCGGCCTGCTCGGCGCGGCGGCGCTGGTGTCGATCGTCGACCCGCTGTACTACAAATGGCTGGCGCCCAAACGCTCACTGTTCCTCGCGCTGCACACCTTCACCCTGTTCGCCGCACTGCTCACCGCGCTGCCGATCATCCTGCACCTGACCACGGCCGAAAGTTACAAACTCGCCTTGGGCGTGGCCATGGCATTGTCGATTCCAACCCTGGCTGTGAGCATGCCGCTACGCAGCCTTAAAGGCTGGGCGATGTTACTCGGGGTCACGGCCGCCATTGGGTGCGCCGGGTGGTTCCTGCGCAGTTGGGTGCCGCCGGCCACCTTGTGGATGACCGAAGTGGCCATCAGCACCCAACTGCAAGACCGCACGCCGGGCGACGACCTCAAGGAAGTCACCGCCGCCCAACTGCGCGGCGGTGGGTTGTACGCCTACACCGCGATCAATGCGCCGCGCGGGTTGGATGAGCGCATCTACCATGTGTGGCAATTCAACGGCAAAGAGGTCGACCGCATCGCCCTGGATATCCACGGCGGGCGCAAAGAGGGCTATCGCGCCTGGACCCACAAACAGAATTTCCCCGGCGACGCCGTGGGCCGCTGGCAAGTGCGGGTACTGACCGAAGACGGGCAGGTGATCGGCGTGTTGCGCTTCAAAGTGACGGACTCAGCACAAACGGACAACCCAAAGTAGGCAGGTTCGTGCTATTACGTAGGAATTGTGGATAGCCAAACAAAGCTCGGAGCTTATGACCCCCCCTACGACGGCCGGTGCAGCCCACCTCGACACGTCCACCACCCCGCCACAACTGAGGATTACGGGGGACTGGACGCTTGCCCACTACGCCAACCTGAAGAAGCTGTCGGACACGCTCGACGGCCAATACGATGCCGGCGCACGCATCGACCTCAACGGCCTCGGCGCCCTGGATACTGCCGGCGCGTCGTTGCTGGTGGAGTTGCTGGGGCCAAGCCGCATCGAGCAATCCGCCGAGCAGACCGATTGCAGTCTGTCTGCCGCTGACCGCGCCCTGCTCAAGACCGTCTACCGCTCCCTGAATGACTTTTGCGTGCCGGACAAGGCGCCCGAAGAAACCGCCGGCATCCAGGTGCTGGCGCGCATTGGCAGGGCGGTGGACACCGTCTGGCAGGACAGCAAGAAACTGCTGGGTTTTATCGGCCTGATCCTCGAAACCTTCGCCCGTGGCATTTTCCGCCCCAAGCGCTGGCGCATCACGCCCATGGTCGCGCACCTGGAACAAGTCGGCCTCGACGCCGCACCCATCGTGGCCCTGCTGACCTTTCTGGTGGGTGCCGTGGTGGCATTCCTCGGCGCCACCGTGCTCAAGAGTTTTGGCGCAACTATTTTTACCGTCGACTTGGTGGCGTTCTCTTTCCTGCGGGAATTCGGCGTGTTGCTGACCGCGATCCTGATCGCCGGCCGCACCGCCAGTGCCTTTACCGCCCAGATCGGCTCGATGAAGGCCAACGAAGAAATCGACGCGATCCGCACCCTGGGGCTGGACCCGATGGAGCTGCTGGTGCTGCCTCGCGTGCTGGCATTGCTGGTGGCGCTGCCGATGCTGACCTTCCTGGCGATGCTCTCGGGGATTGTCGGCGGCGGCGTGGTCTGCGCCGTGGCCCTGGATATTTCGCCGGCAATGTTCCTGTCGCTGCTGCAATCGGACATTGGCGTGCAGCACTTCCTGGTGGGCATGGTGAAAGCGCCGGTCTTCGCGTTCCTGATCGCCGCCATTGGCTGCCTGGAAGGCTTCAAGGTCAGCGGCAGCGCCGAGTCCGTCGGCGCCCACACCACCTCCAGCGTGGTGCAATCGATCTTTGTGGTGATCGTGCTGGATGCGGTCGCCGCGCTGTTCTTCATGGAGATGGGCTGGTGAGTCGTCTACACCGAGCGCCCACCGAGGCGGTGATTGAAGTGCGCGGCCTGTGCAATCGCTTTGGCAGCCAGAGCGTGCACGAGCACCTCGACCTGGATTTATACAAGGGCGAGATTCTCGCCGTGGTCGGCGGCTCCGGCAGCGGCAAGTCGGTGCTGCTGCGCAGTATCGTCGGCCTGCGTCGACCCAGCGAAGGCGAAGTGCGGGTGTTCGGCAAGAACCTGCCGAGCCTGCCGGAACATGAGCGCTCCCTGGTGGAACGGCGCTTTGGCGTGCTGTTCCAGAAGGGCGCGCTGTTTTCTTCGCTGACCGTGACCGAAAACGTCGCGCTGCCGTTGATCGAACATGCCGGCCTCAGCCGGCGCGACGCCGAGCACTTGGCCGCGGTGAAACTTGCCCTGGCCGGGTTGCCATTGTCGGCGGCCGACAAGTACCCGGCGTCGCTGTCCGGCGGCATGATCAAGCGCGCCGCTCTGGCCCGCGCGTTGGCGTTGGACCCGGACATCCTGTTCCTCGACGAGCCCACCGCCGGCCTCGACCCGATTGGCGCGGCGCAATTCGACCAACTGATCCTGACCCTGCGCGATGCGCTGGGCCTGAGTGTGTTCCTGGTCACCCACGACCTGGACACGCTGTACACCATCACCGACCGCGTGGCGGTGCTGGCGCAGAAGAAAGTGCTGGTGGCCGATGCCATTGATGTTGTCTCGGAAACGGACGACGCATGGATCCACGAATATTTCCACGGCCCCCGTGGCCGCGCGGCATTGGATGCCGCTCAATCGCTTAACGAGGTATGACATGGAAACCCGAGCCCATCATGTGATGATCGGTCTGTTCAGCGTGATCGTGGTGGTCGGCGCGATGCTGTTCGGCCTGTGGCTGGCCAAGTCCAGCGTCGACAGCGCCTTCCAGGACTACGAAGTGATCTTCAACGAGGCGGTCAGCGGCTTGTCCCAGGGCAGTTCGGTGCAGTACAGCGGGATCAAGGTGGGCGATGTCATCAGCCTGAGCCTGGACCCCAAGGATCCGCGCCGCGTGCTGGCACGTATCCGCCTGGCCGGGCAGACGCCGGTCAAGGAAGACACCCAGGCCAAGCTGGCCCTGACCGGCATCACGGGTACCTCGATCATCCAGCTCAGTGGCGGCACCCCGCAGAGTCCCGAACTCAAGGGCAAGGACGGTAACCTGCCACAGATCATCGCCTCACCATCGCCCATCGCGCGCCTGCTGAACAACAGCAACGACCTGATGACCAGCGTCAACTTGCTGCTGCATAACGCCAACCACATGTTCTCCCGCGAAAACGTCGAACGCCTGAGCAACACCCTAGACAACCTGCAACAAACCACCGGCGCCATCGCCGACCAGCGCGGCGATATCAAGGTGGTGATGCAGCAACTGATGCAAGTGAGCAAACAGGCGAGCGCCGCCCTGGAGCAGACCACCGTGCTGATGCGCAACGCCAACGGTTTGCTCAACGAACAAGGCAAGCAGGCCTTCGGCAGTGCCGAGCAGGCCATGAAATCCCTTGAGCAAAGCACCGCGACCATCAACACCTTGCTGACCAACAACAAGGACTCGGTGAACAGCGGCATGCAAGGCCTCAACGAACTGGCGCCGGCCGTGCGCGAACTGCGCGAAACCCTCGGTTCGCTACGCGCCATCTCCCGACGCCTGGAAGCCAACCCCAGCGGTTACCTGCTGGGCAGCGACAAGAACAAGGAGTTCACGCCATGAAGCGTGCTTACCAAATGATCGCCCCTGTGGCCCTGGCGCTGATGAGCGCGTGCTCGATCCTGCCCAAGGCCGACCCTTCCGATGTGTATCGCCTGTCCTCGGCCCAGACAGCCAGCAAGGCCGCGCCGGTCAGTTGGTCATTGCGCGTGAACAAGCCGCAGACCAGCGAATTTCTCGACAGCCCGCGCATTGCCGTGGTGCCCAATGGCGACCTGATCAGCAGTTATGCCAACTCGCGCTGGAGCGACCCGTCGCCGGTGCTGCTGCGCAACCGCTTCATGGACGGCTTCCAGCGCGATGGCCGGGTGACGCTGCTGAGCACCGACGATACCAATCTGCAGTCCGACTATGAGCTGGGCGGGCAACTGCAGGCATTCCAGAGTGAATACCACGACAGTGCGGTGGAGGTGGTGATTCGCCTGGATGCGCGGTTGGTGCGTGGGCGTGATCAGCGGATTGTTGCAAGCCGCAGGTTTGAGGTGCGGCAGCCGGTGAGCGACACCAAGGTGCCAGCGGTGGTGGCCGGGTTTGGGCAGGCGGGGGATCAGTTGAACAAGCAGGTGGTGGATTGGGTGGTGAGTCAAGGCACGGCAGCGCACCCACTGTAGGAGCGAGCTTGCTCGCGAAAA
>NZ_CP022960.1:1099831-1435002 GCF_002269425.1 Pseudomonas sp. NS1(2017) | reverse complement strand
ACGTTCTTCGCGAGCAAGCTCGCTCCTACAGGTTTGGGTGTAAGCCTCAGCCAAAGAACCAGTAGCACACCGCAATCGCCGCCACGACACCCGCCAACTCCGCCAGCAACGCACACCCCACGGCATGCCGGGCGCGCTGGATCCCTACCGACCCAAAGTACACCGCCAACACATAGAAGGTGGTCTCGGTACTGCCCTGGATCGTCGCCGCCACCAGTGCCGGGAAGCTGTCCACACCTTGAGTCTGCATGGTCTCGATCAACATCGCCCGCGCAGCGCTGCCGGAAAATGGCTTGACCATCGCAGTCGGCAAGGCATCGACAAAGCGTGTGTCCATACCGGTCCAGGCGACCACATGGCGAATGCCTTCCAGGCCGAAATCCAGGGCGCCCGAAGCGCGCAACACACCCACGGCACACAGCATCGCCACCAGGTAGGGCAGCAGGTTCTTGGCCACGTCGAAGCCTTCCTTGGCGCCTTCGACAAATGCCTCGTACACCTTGACCTTGCGTAACGCGCCGATCACCAGGAACAGCATGATCAAGCCGAACAGCGTGAGGTTGCCGAGGATCGACGACAAGCCAGCCAGCGCCGTCGCGGAAAGGGTCGCCAGCAATGCCATGAAGCCGCCCAATACCAGCGCACCCGGAATCAGATAGGCCAGCACCACCGGGTCCCACAGCCGCAGGCGCTGCATGATCGCCACCGAGAGCAGGCCGACCAGGGTTGAGGCGCTGGTCGCCAACAGGATCGGCAGGAACACCAGCGTCGGGTCCGCTGCGCCTTGCTGGGCGCGGTACATGAAGATGGTCACCGGCAGCAGCGTCAGCGACGACGCATTGAGCACCAGGAACAGGATCTGTGCGTTACTCGCGGTATTAGGTATCGGGTTGAGTTCCTGCAGCGCCTTCATCGCTTTCAAGCCGATAGGCGTCGCCGCGTTATCCAGGCCCAGGCCGTTGGCCGCGAAGTTGAGGGTGATCAAGCCGATGGCAGGGTGGCCGGCGGGCACCTCCGGCATCAGGCGGCGGAACAGCGGGCCAAGGGCCTTGGCCAGCCAATCGACGATTCCGGCCTTCTCGGCGATGCGCAAGAAACCCAGCCACAGGGTCAGGGTGCCGAACAGCAGCACCATGACTTCCACCGACAGTTTGGCCATGGCGAAAATGCTTTCGACCATTGCCGCGAAAATTCCGGCGTTACCGCCGACCAGCCATTGCGCCAGTGCCGACACCATTGCCACGACAAAGAAGCCAAGCCACAGGCCATTGAGCATCAGTTGAATCCCCCGAAGAATGGAGCGAATGATAGCGGGGCTGGCAGAAACGACAAACCCCGGAATGATCCGGGGTTTGTCTTAGAGCTGTTGTGCTATCAGCTGCGGGTCGCTTGGGCGGCCGGCGCGGCTTCCTTGCTGCGCCAGTGCGGCAGCGAGTTCCAGTAGCGCTCGCCCTTGGCGTCGTCGTACATGCCTTCCCAACGGGAGATGACCAATACGGCCAGGGCGTTGCCGATCACGTTCAAGGCCGTACGCGCCATGTCCATGATGCGGTCGACACCGGCGATGAACGCCAGGCCTTCCAGCGGAATGCCCACGCTGCCCAGTGTGGCCAGCAGCACCACGAAGGACACGCCCGGCACGCCGGCGATACCTTTGGAGGTGACCATCAGGGTCAGGACCAGCATCAACTGCTGGCCAACCGACAGGTCGATGCCATACAGCTGGGCAATAAAGATGGCCGCGATGCTCTGGTACAGGGTCGAACCGTCGAGGTTGAACGAGTAACCGGTCGGCACCACGAAGCTGCAGATGGCTTTCGGCGCGCCGTAGGCTTCCATCTTCTCGATCACGCGCGGCAGCACGGTTTCGGAGCTGGCGGTGGAGTAGGCCAGGACCAGCTCATCCTTGAAGATGCGGATCAGCTTGAGGATCGAGAAACCAAACAGGCGAGCGATCAGGCCCAGTACTGCAAAGGCAAAGAACAGGATGGCGACGTAAACCAGGATCACCAGCTTGGCCAGCGGCAGCAAGGAGGCGAAGCCGAAGTTGGCGACGGTCACGGCGATCAGTGCGAATACGCCGATCGGGGCGTACTTCATGATCATGTGGGTGACTTTGAACATGCTCTCGGACACGCCCTGGAACATGGTCACCAGTGGCTCACGCAGCTCAGGCTTGAGGCTCGACAAGCCCAGGCCGAACAGCACCGAGAAGAAGATGATCGGCAGCATTTCGCCGCGGGCGACGGCCGCGAAGATGTTCGACGGGATCAAGTTGAGGATGGTCTCGATGAACGCATGCTCATGCTGCACTTCGGCGGCGGTGGCGGTGTACTTGGAGATGTCGACGGTACCCAGGGTACTCATATCGATGCCGGCGCCGGGGTGGAACAGGTTGGCCAGAAGCAAGCCGACCACGATGGCGATGGTGGTGACGATTTCGAAGTAAAGGATGGTTTTGACGCCGATACGCCCGAGCTTCTTCGCGTCACCGACACCGGCAATGCCGACGATCAGCGAGGAGATCACAATCGGGATCACGATCATCTTGATCAGGCGGATAAAGATATCGCCCGCTGGCTGCAACACATTGCTGATCCACCAGGCCTTTTCAGCACTGAAATGGTTGAGCACTGCACCGATTGCGATCCCCAGCACCAAACCGATGAGGATCTGCCAGGCGAGGCTTAGCTTTGCCTTCTTCATGTCATTACCCTTACTTCAAGTGAACTTAAGGCAAATGCGCCATCTGCAACGCTCGAGAGCGAAAAAGTGTGTGCATCTGCCTCCATGGAAGGTCACCGCAGCGTGGCCGAAATGGCTTACTGGCAGGCGAAAAAAGGCGCAACTATTCCCATGCAAGGGAGCGACGTCTAATGCCGTAAACGCCTACCCTATGCCGAATCGGCATGGCCTTTTTCTATAATAACTGTCCGAACGGTCAGTTCAAATGTGACATTTTGTCCGACAAATATGCCGTGAACCGGCCAAACCCGGCTCGCTCAGAGAATCAGGACATCCTTGAAGCGCTGGCAGAAATGCCTGGGAATTCCGCTGCTTAGTGTCGGAAACGTCCTATAGGCCCCATCAAATTTTATCGATAGATGGTCGAGCGGACATACCAAGAAATGGTTCTGAACAAGCAGAAGGGGAATATTCGACTATGGAGGGCATAACAAAAGAGAAATAAGCCCGCCGCAAGTTCAGCAAGCCATGAGCTTGTGAACCTGCGTCGCAGCTTTTCGCCTGACCCGGCCCTTGCGCAGGCACTCCCTGTACCCGTAGGTCACGCCGATCGCGATTGATCAGAGCAACCCGACCCCTTGGTCATGCACCGCCCTTGGCGAGCGATGCAAACAGAAAGAAGCGAGGGGCTTCTTTCTATGGACGCAGGCTCCGCAGACGACAGACGCGTCAGACGGAACCTAATACCAATTCGGATCTTTCTTAAGCTGCTCCATGAGCAACTTCTTCATGCCTTCATCCGGCTTACCGATAAAACGGTAATCGGCGTGCCGCGTCGGGGATTTGTCCGCCGGCAGACCGGCCGGGACTTCCACCAACATGGCGTAGGCATCTTCTTTGTCGAGGCTGAAGGCAACGATCAGGCGTTTGTTCAGGCACGTGTCAGCGGATTCGCAGAGCGGCCCGACCAAATACTTGTCGCCATCTTCTTCCACGGCGTTCATCTGTTCAGCGGTACCCGACAGGTTCATCACCCATTCCGGCAAACGTTCTTCTTTCTTCACCACGCCTTGCCAGGTTTCGCGGTATTGCGGGTCCGCGCTGAGCAATTCGTTGGCCCGGGATTGGCCGTCATTGGCGGCCATCGCCAAGCCGCTGCCGCCCAAGAGCAGGGCGGCAGCAATAGCTTTAAGGGACAGAGTGGTCATGTTCAGCCTCGGCCGCGACGACCAAAGAAGAAGGAAGCGATGAACATCACCAGGAAGACCACAAACAGAATTTTTGCGATACCCGTGGCGGTGCCCGCGATACCACCGAAGCCCAGGACTGCAGCCACAATGGCGATGATCAGAAATGTGATTGCCCAACTCAACATGGTGATTCTCCTTACGCTTTTATAGGGGTAACAGCGGTAGTGCCGTGCAGCCGCTCAATACGAACGGCTGTTGTTGCCTAGAACACCCAACGCTCTTGGGATGGCAGTTCACTCAGGGCAGACTCCTGGTCAACCATCCGCAATTGCGGGGCTGTTGCATCGGCAGCAGCACTGCCAACGGAACGGAAGTGGGTTTGGGTCATGGCCGGACGTTCAAACTGGGGGATCTGCTGCTGACTCTGCTGCCAATGTTGCAGTTGCTGGCCGCCAATCAGCGTGACCATCAGGGCCAGGCTGGCAAACAGACCTTGTTGCAAGCGCAGTGGCGATACACGCAATTGGCTGAGGCTTTGGCGAGTCATGCTGCTGTTCTCCCGCATTTTGATTATTCGTTGGGAGAGATATTGCAGAGTGCATGCCAGCTTTTTTACAAAATAAAACTCAATAAAATCAATGAGTTGAATATTATCGATTGGGTTGACCCCCAGCATCCTGCACGATGCCTCTCTGAGCGCCGTGCGAAATGCACGATGGCCAGCGGTCGGATCAATGGATAGAAAACGAAATGATTGTTGCCGAAGTGGCAAGACGGCATGAAAACGCCATCAGCCGGGGCTTTGTAGGTAACGATGCAGATAGCTGCACGACGCTGCCTTTTATCGATCAGAATAAACCATGCAACTTGCCCGATTATTCCGGGACTAAACACCATCATTCATAGTTTAAGGAGCGCGGGACAGATGGAATCAGCCAAGGAACTTCAAGGCCGCATTCTTTTAGTGGATGACGAATCCGCGATCCTCCGCACCTTCCGTTATTGCCTGGAAGATGAAGGCTACACCGTAGCCACCGCGAACAGCGCCGCTCAGGCCGATGCCTTGATGCAGCGCCAGGTGTTCGACCTATGCTTCCTCGACCTGCGCCTGGGCGAAGACAATGGCCTGGATGTGCTGGCCCAGATGCGCATTCAGGCGCCTTGGATGCGTGTGGTGATTGTGACCGCGCACTCGGCTGTTGATACCGCCGTTGATGCTATCCAGGCCGGCGCTGCCGATTACCTGGTCAAGCCTTGCAGCCCTGATCAACTGCGCCTCGCCACCGCCAAGCAGTTGGAAGTACGCCAACTCTCCGCGCGCCTTGAAGCCCTAGAAGGCGAAGTACGCCAGCCCAAAGACGGCCTCGATTCCCACAGCCCGGCAATGATGGTGGTGCTGGAAACCGCACGCCAAGTGGCCGGCACCGACGCCAACATTCTCATCCTGGGTGAATCCGGCACCGGTAAAGGCGAACTCGCCCGCGCCATCCACGGTTGGAGCAAGCGTTCGAAAAAGTCCTGCGTCACCATCAACTGCCCATCGCTGACGGCCGAGCTGATGGAAAGCGAGTTGTTTGGTCATAGCCGCGGTGCGTTTACTGGTGCCAGTGAAAGCACTTTGGGCCGCGTCAACCAGGCAGACGGCGGCACGCTGTTTCTCGATGAAATCGGCGATTTTCCCCTCACATTGCAACCCAAGTTGCTGCGCTTTATTCAGGATAAGGAATACGAGCGCGTCGGCGATCCGGTCACTCGCCGTGCCGATGTGCGTATCCTGGCCGCCACCAACCTGAATCTGGAAGACATGGTCCGCGACGGGCGCTTCCGCGAAGACTTGCTGTACCGCCTCAATGTCATCACCTTGCACTTGCCGCCGCTGCGCGAGCGCAGTGAGGACATCCTGACCCTGGCCGACCGCTTCCTGGCGCGCTTCGTCAAGGAATACGCTCGACCGGCGCGTGGCTTCAGCGATGAAGCGCGCGAAGCACTGCTCAACTACCGCTGGCCGGGCAATATCCGCGAACTGCGCAACGTAGTGGAGCGCGCCAGTATCATTTGCCCGCAAGAGAAGGTGGAGATCACCCACCTGGGCATGGCCGAACAGCCTGGCAACAACGCCCCACGCATCGGCGCGGCGCTGAGCCTGGATCAGTTGGAAAAAGCCCATATCGGTGCCGTGCTCGCCACCAGCGACACCCTGGACCAGGCCGCCCGTACCTTGGGCATCGACGCGTCGACCCTGTACCGCAAACGCAAACAGTACAACCTGTGAGCTGCACCTTATGAAGTTAGCGATGAAGCTGCGCACTCGGCTGTTCCTGAGTATCTCAGCGTTGATCACCGTCGCCCTGCTGGGTTTGATCCTGGGCCTGGTCAGCGTCATGCAAATGGCCAAGACCCAGGAATCCCTGATTCGCAGCAACTTCATCACGCTGGACTTGGGGCTGAAGCTGCGCCAGAGCTTGGGCGATCAACTGATCATGATGCTGGAGGAACGCCCCGACCCTGAGGCACTGCAAGCCTCCAAGCAACGCTACTTCGACCTGCTGGACCAGGGCATCGCCCATGAGCAGCGCGACGATCGCGGGACGGGGTTCAGTGAGGCCCGAGGCCAGTATCAGGATCTGCTGGACGCCTTTGACGAATCCCAGCAACCGACGCCTCCTCCAGGCTCCAAGGAAAAGCTCACCGAAACCTTCAATACGTTGCGCAACGGCCTGATCAACGAACACAAGCAGGCGTTGGAGAACATCAGCAACAGCGAGCACAAATCACGTGAGCGCGCGTTGCTGATCGCCGGCTTGCTGGGCTTGGTAGGGCTTGCAGTGCTGATCATCGGGTTTGTGACCGCCCATGGCATTGCCCGGCGCTTCGGCGGGCCGATCGAAGCGCTGGCCAAAGCCGCCGACAAGATCGGCCAGGGCGATTTCGAGGTCACACTGCCGATCTCGTCCGCAGCGGAAATGAATCAGCTGACACGCCGCTTCGGCATCATGGCCGAAGCGTTGCGCCAGCATCAGGCAACCAACGTCGATGAGTTGCTGGCCGGCCAACAACGTCTGCAAGCTGTACTCGACAGCATCGACGATGGCCTGCTGATGATTGATCGCCAAGGCCGTCTGGAACACCTCAACCCCGTTGCCCAGCGTCAATTGGGCTGGGACGAGGAACGCCTCGGTCAAGGTCTTGGCGAGGCACTGGCACGCCCCGAGCTGGATGAGCAACTGCAACTGGTACTGCGCGGCGGTAATCTGGAGCGGGCGCCGGACGATTTGGAAGTGGAAGTGGAAGGCGAACTGCGCCTGCTGACGTACAGCCTGACCCCGGTGAGCCATACCCAGGGGCATATCCTCGGCGCAGTGATGGTGCTGCACGACGTCACCGAACAACGCGCCTTCGAACGGGTACGCAGCGAGTTCGTACTACGCGCCTCCCATGAGCTGCGTACGCCGGTGACCGGCATGCACATGGCATTCGGGCTGTTTCGCGAGCGTGCGAAGTTTCCGGCGGAGTCCCGTGAAGCGGACTTGCTGGATACGGTCAATGAAGAAATGCAGCGCCTGATGCAGTTGATCAATGACCTGCTGAATTTCTCGCGCTACCAGAACGGTCTGCAGAAGCTGACGCTGGGGCCGTGCGATGTGACTGACCTGCTGGAGCACGCCCGTGCACGCTTCGTAGAGCCAGCCAATGCTCAGAACATCGAATTGCTGGTAGAAGCTCAATCCGACCTGCCTCGGTTGTATGCAGACCAGGCACAGCTTGAGCGGGTGTTGGACAACCTGCTGGGCAACGCCTTGCGCCACACGACGGCGGGTGGGCAGATTCGCCTGCAGGCGCGCCGTCATGGTGAGCGAGTGATTGTCAGCGTCGAGGACAACGGCGAAGGCATCGCCTATGGGCAGCAGGGACGGATCTTCGAACCCTTTGTCCAAGTGGGCCGCAAGAAAGGCGGCGCCGGCCTGGGCCTGGCGCTGTGCAAGGAAATCGTGCAACTGCACGGCGGCCGCATGGGCGTGTATTCGCGGCCGGGGCAGGGCACTCAGTTCTATATGGCGTTGCCGCTTTAAGTTCGATTCAACGCGCGCAGGATTGCGGCACTCTCCGCATCCGGCGTGCCGTCAAACAGCGTCGGCCGGAAATGCATCTGGAACGCCGCAATGACATGGCGCGTGGCGACATCCAGCTCCCCGGTCTGAGGCGTCTGGTAACCCAGGCGGGCCAATTCTTCCTGGAACCAGGTGATGCTCGGTAGCTCCGCCGCGTATTGCATCTGGAACCGCGCAACAGCCTGGGCATTCGGCCACACGCCCAACCCTTCATCGGCCAGGCGTTTCCAAGGGAACAATGGGCCCGGGTCCAGCTTGCGCAGCGGTGCAATGTCACTGTGGCCAATGATGTTCTTGGGGTCGATGCCGTTGCGCTTGCTGATGTCCTTGAGCAACACCACCAGGGATTTAACCTGCGCTTCGGAGTACGGGTACCACAAGCGACCGGTCGGGGTGTCCTTGTAGCCAGGGTTCACGATCTCGATACCGATGGAGCTGGAGTTGAGCCAGGTGCGGCCCATCCATTCGCTTTCGCCGGCATGCCAGGCGCGCTGGCTTTCATCCACCAGCTTGTAGATGGTGCCGGAGGCGTCGTCGCCGATCAGGTAATGGCTGCTGACCTGGCCGTGGGTAAGCAATGCCAGGGAGCGTTCAAGGTTGGTGGAGGTGTAGTGGACAATCACGAACTGCACGCGGTTGTCGTGGTTCACCGAAGGATGGCTGGTGTCCAGGCGCGGGCCGCTGGCGCAACCTGCGAGCAGAAGAAATACAAAGGCGAAGTACAAGGATTTCATGGCGGAAGACATTACACTGAAGACGATAATGCAACAGTGTAACGTACCCGTTGTGACCCAACCGTCAAATTACAAAATGGAACATCTTTTAGGCGGCCTGCACCTGGTTCCGTCCCGCCGCCTTGGCTCGGTACAGCGCTTCATCGGCACGTTTGAGCGCCAGGTCACTGCGCTCTCCCGGCTGGAACTGCGCCACCCCCATTGAAACGGTGATGGTCACCGGTTCGCCCTTGAAGTGAAACGGGCACGCTTCAATCGCTGCGCGCAACACTTCGCCCGCCGCCAGCGCATCCGACAGAGAAGAGTTTGGCATCAGCAACACAAACTCTTCCCCGCCAAAACGCGCGATAAAGTCGCTCGGACGCAGGCGCTTGCGCAGCACGTTGGCGATGATCTTCAGTACCTTATCGCCGGCCAAATGGCCGTAACCATCGTTGATGCGTTTGAAATGATCCAGGTCCAGCATCGCCAGCGACAGGTTGTTGCCGCGCTGGTGCCAAGTGTTGACCTCCTGATCCAGGCGTTCGCTCCAGGCCGCGCGGTTGGGCAGCCCGGTGAGCGGATCGATCAGGGCCTTCTGGCGCTGCACCTCCAGGTGCTCGCGGTAGCCCTGGGCTTCCTGCTCCATATTGGCAACACGCTCGGCCAAGCCTTTCAGACGCGCTGCCGTTTCCTGCTCGCGCTGGTCACGCTGTTGCTGGTGCTCGTCCATTGTGCCCAGCAGGCCTTCAAGGTGGCTTTCCAGCACGTGCTTGAGGCTGTCCAGGTCGGCAGCTTCCTGCACGCTGCTTTGCAAGCCATCGACCTGCTCGCGGATCTGCGTGTCCAGCTCGCGGGCGGCGGAACGGCTATCGGCATGGCCGTCACTGGCGACCTGCAAGTGCCCCTGGAAGGCTTCAAGACGCTCGTTGAGCTGCTTGAGATATGCCTCGAACTCATGCTGACCGCTGTCGGTGATCGCCAGCATCAATACGGCCAGGTCGTCGAGGATCGGCAGCAGTTCGTACCAGTTCAGGCCGTGGGCCAGGCGCTCGCGCATGGCTTCGGCCTGGGGTCGGTGGCGCTCGGGCAGCGAGAGTTCCTCCAGCAGGCCGAGCAGGGTGTCCTCGATGTGCTTGGCCACAGAACTGTAGGACGGTTCCGGCGAGTCGGGCAAGGCATAGGTGCCATCCGCTTGCAGCTCGTCGGGATCTGGCTCTTCGACCTCCAACACCGGAGGAAGCGACAGGCTGCCGATGACGGTCTCATCCGGCGCTTCGACCTGAACCTCAGGCGTTTCGATGAAGGCGGCGAGCGCGCTTTCCGGCGCAGGCTCTTCGACTTGAGGCTCGGGCTCGACCCGCGCTACTGGCGCTTCAATGGGTGCGGCTTGAGGCGGGGCTTCATAGACGAAGGTTTCGCTGGAGGGCTGGGCCACCTTAACGGGTGCTACAGGCTCAATGACGGGGGCGAGCGTTTCTTGAGGCTGCGGCGCAAAGGCGCGCAACGCTTGCGTCAGCTCTTCGGATTGCTCGGGCGGCTGTGGCTCGGCAGCCGCCTGCTTGGCTACCGCAGGCTGCGGGGCCGGTCGGGGCGTCGGTTCATTTTCCACCGCCTCGTTCACGACTTCTTTGGAGCCGAACAAGCGCTGCAAAAGCCCTGGCCCCGGACGCGGGGTTTCGCCGTCCGGCTCCAGGTTGTTCAACGCCTGGCCTTGCAGGCCACTCAATTCGCTGAGCAGCAAGGGAATCTCGCGCGCCTGGCTGACTCGGCCGTCTAGCTGCTTGGCGAACGTCTTCAGCGGACGGGCCACTTCACGCGGTAGCGGCAGCTTTTGCAGTTGCGTGACCAGGGACGTCAGCGCCGTGCTGATCTGGTCCACCCGGGTTTCACGGCGCTGTTCCGAATCCAGCACGGCCTTTTCCAGGCGCGGCAGCAAGGCGGCAAGGGCGGCGTCCATATCATCGGTACGGACAACGTCGCGCATTTCCTTCATGCATTGGTCAACCGCGCGGTCAGTGCCTTCAGCGGCCAGGGTGCTGCGCACCAGCCCACGGCGCAGCAGGTCGAGACGGGCGGCCCAACGGCGTTCGAGCTTTTCTTGTTGCTCGATGCTTTTAAGGTATTTTTCTTTCCAGCGCTGGGCGTCGTCGCTCATGCAAGGGGTCCGCGAGGGGCAGGGCTCAACGCGGGTAATGCATCAGCCGTGAGCGAACCCGGCAGACGAATCTCTACCGCGACCGGCAGGTGATCGGAAATGGGCTGCGCCAGCACCTGCACACTTTCAAGTGTGAGGGTAGGACTGAGCAGGATATGGTCAAGACAGCGTTGCGGGCGCCAGCTGGGGAACGTGGCTTCGGCTTGTGGCGCCAGTAGCCCGAGGTCGCGCAACGGAGAATTCTGCAACAGATCGCTGGCGTGGGTGTTCATGTCCCCCATCAGCACCTGGTGTTTGTAATTGCCGATCAGCTCTCGGATGTAGGCCAGTTGCATGGTGCGGGTACGGGCACCCAGCGCCAGGTGCATCATCACCACCACCAAGGCTTCCGGGCCTTCGCCAAACCGCACGAGAATCGCGCCCCGGCCCTTGGGGCCTGGCAGCGGGTGATCTTCGATGGCGGAGGGTTTCAAGCGGCTGAGCACGCCATTGCTGTGCTGCGCCAGGCGCCCGAGGTTGCGATTGAGTTGCTGATACCAATAGGGGAAGGCACCGAGCTGGGCCAGATGCTCGACCTGGTTGATGTAACCGGAGCGCATGCTGCCGCCGTCGGCTTCCTGCAGGGCAACCAGATCGAAGTCGCTCAGCAGGTTGCCGATCTTCTGCAGGTTGCCGGCACGCCCATTGTGGGGCAGCAGGTGCTGCCAGCCACGGGTGAGGTAATGCCGGTACTTCTCGGTACTGATACCCACCTGGATATTGAAGCTCAGCAGGCGCAGACGGCTGTCTGCCGGCAGGCCCGTGGATTCCAGGTGATGTTCGTTGACCTGCGGGTCATGCAGGCCAACCCCACGTTCGGTACCCCAGCGGCGCATGACGGGCCCCTTACTTGGCTGCGCGCTCTTTGGCGATCAGCTGGTCGGCAACATTGAGGGTCTGCTCAGGACCACCGGAGGTGCCCAGGTCGAAACGGTATTTGCCGTTGACGATCATGGTAGGAACACCTTGCACACCGTACTTCTGCGCCAGCTCTTTGTATTGAGCCATCTTGCCCTTGACCGCAAAGGAGTTGAAGGTCTCAAGGAACTTGGCTTTGTCGACACCTTGAGTGGCCACGAAGTCAGCCATATCTTCTGGCTTGGTCAGACGCTTCCCTTCTTTCTGGATAGCATTGAACACAGCGTTGTGGACTTTGTGCTCTACGCCCATGGTGTCCAGCGTAATGAAGAGCTGACCGTGGGCGTCCCACGGGCCACCGAACAGTGCAGGGATGCGTTTGAAGTTCACGTCGGAAGGCAGTTTCTCAACCCATGGGTTGATGGTCGGCTCAAAGGCGTAGCAATGCGGGCAGCCGTACCAGAACAGCTCCACCACTTCGATCTTCCCTGGCTCCGAAACCGGAACCGGATTAGCCAATTCAACGTAGGTTTTACCGGCTTCAAGCGGCACGTCGGCAGCTTGTGCGGTCATGCCGAAGAGGCTGGCAGTGACGAGAGCGGCGCTGAGGATCAGATTACGCATGCTTTACTCCTGGACAAATAAAGTCGCCTCACGCGACCTTTGTTGTGACAGGTCTACGCGGGCATGAGTTCGTTAGTGTAACGGTAGCGGCCACAAAAAAGGGCAGCCTGGGCCACCCTTTTTATGCTTGCATCGCGGGATTAATCGAGTGTTAACGTTGCGTGCACCTTAGTGCAGGCCCTGGATGTAGCTGGAGACCGCCGCGATGTCTTCATCACTCAGCTTGCGGGCGATGGTGCGCATGATTGCGGCGTCGCCATCGTTGGCTCGCCCGGCTTCTTCCTTGCGGAAATCGGTCAGTTGCTTGGCGATATAAGTGGCGTGCTGGCCGCTCAGGTGCGGGAAGCCGGCGGCGGCGATGCCCGCGCCATTGGGCGAGTGGCAACCGGTGCAGGCAGGCAGGCCTTTTTCCAGGTCGCCGCCGCGGAACAGTTTCTCGCCACGCGCCACTAGTTTCGGATCAGCAGCTCCCACACTGCCTTTCTGGCTGGCAAAATACGCCGCGAGGTCTGCCAGGTCCTGATCGCTGAGGTTGGTCAACAAGCCGGTCATTTCCAGGACCGTGCGCTTGCCGGACTTGATATCCTGCATCTGCTTGGTCAGGTAACGTTCACCCTGGCCGGCCAGTTTGGGGAAGTTCGGCGCCGGGCTGTTACCATCCGGTCCATGGCAAGCACCACACACGGCGGCTTTCGCCTGGCCCGCTGTAGCGTCGCCTGCAGCATGGGCAACACCGGTGATGCCCAAGGTCAACAGCAGACTCACGATCAGTTTGTTCATCAGCTAATCCAACTACGGCTAAGGGGTTTAAGAGTTATCTACCGGGTTTACTCACCATCACCTGAATGATGGCCTGGTAATCCTCAGTACTGCAGTCCATGCACAAACCACGCGGCGGCATTGCCTTGAAACCCTGGGTCACGTGTTGACCAGCGTGTCCACGCACACTCGGTTGTACACCGCTTCCGGATCCTGTGTAGCCTGAGCGCCGTAAAGCGGGACCAGGACACCGATAGCGAGCAACCACTTGGTCATACGTCGACCATTTCAGGGTTTGAGAGCGTTTTGCGTTCTAATGCGCAATAAAGGTCTATCGCTCCCGTGAACCTCATCCTTCGCTGGGACAAAGCACACACAAAATCTGCGGCATTATATACTGGCGCTACTGAAACGGAAACGACACCGCTTGCCGCACCCTTTTTCGGCACCGCCCACATCGGAAATCTCATGCAACTCAAGAATCCCATCCTCGGTCTGTGCCAACAGTCCACGTTCATGCTCAGCGCCGCCAAAGTTGACCAATGCCCCGATGACGAGGGCTTTGAAGTCGCCTTTGCCGGTCGTTCCAACGCCGGTAAGTCCAGCGCGCTGAACACCCTGACCCACGCCAGCCTGGCACGCACGTCGAAAACCCCGGGCCGCACGCAACTTCTCAATTTCTTCAAGCTAGACGAAGATCGGCGTCTGGTCGACCTGCCGGGTTACGGTTACGCGAAAGTACCTATCCCGCTGAAGCTGCACTGGCAGCGTCACCTGGAGGCTTACCTGGGTGGCCGCGAGAGTTTGAAGGGTTTGATTCTGATGATGGACATCCGCCATCCGATGACCGACTTCGACCTGTTGATGCTCGACTGGGCCGTCGCCAGCGGCATGCCGATGCACATCCTGCTGACCAAGGCCGACAAGCTGACCTACGGCGCAGCCAAGAACACCCTGCTCAAAGTGCAGTCCGAAATCCGTAAAGGTTGGGGTGATGCGATCACCATCCAGCTGTTCTCGGCGCCAAAACGCATGGGCCTGGAAGAAGCCTACACGGTGCTGGCAGGCTGGATGGAATTGGCCGACAAGGGCGCGGAACTGGCCGAGTAACTTTTCTGCAGGCAAAAAAAACCCCGGACTTCTTATGGGGAGGGGAAGTTCGGGGTTCAAGTTCCGGACCGCTAGGGCGGGGTCCAGATATCTGCCAACACTTAACACAACATAGGAGCATTGAAGGGCTTCACCACCCATTCAGTAACTCTGAGTAGCAGTTCACGGGTTAAGTTCCGGCAGGTTCGAAAAACTATTTGAAATAACCGATGGCGATTTCCGCACTAAAGCACTCTGCCATCACGCAAGGTGATGGCAGAGTCCCGAAATCAGTGCGCTTCGTCCCAGTTGTTGCCCACGCCCACCTCCACCAGCAGCGGCACATCCAACTGCGCGGCAGCGCTCATGTGCTCGCGAATCTTCTCGCTGACTTGCGCTACCAGGTCCTCACGCACCTCCAGCACCAGTTCATCGTGCACCTGCAGGATCACCTTGGCATCCAAGCCTGAGTCGGTCAGCCAATTGTCCACCCGCACCATGGCTTTCTTGATAATGTCCGCCGCTGTGCCCTGCATCGGCGCATTGATCGCGGTACGTTCTGCCGCTGCGCGCTCTTGGGGCTTATTGGAGTTGATGTCCGGCAAGTACAGGCGGCGGCCGAAGAACGTCTCGACATAACCCTGATCAGCCGCCTGGGCGCGGGTGCGCTCCATGTACTCGCGAACCCCGGGATAACGGGCGAAATACACATCGATATACGCCTTGGCCGTCTTGGTATCGACGCCAATGTCCTTGCCCAGCTTCTGCGCGCCCATACCGTAGATCAGGCCGAAGTTGATTGCCTTGGCGCTGCGACGCTGATCCGAGGTGACCTCGTCCAGCTCAACCTTGAACACTTCTGCCGCCGTAGCGGTGTGCACGTCCAGGTTGTCGCGGAAGGCGTTCATCAGGCCTTCGTCCTTGGACAGGTGCGCCATGATCCGCAGTTCGATCTGCGAGTAGTCCGCCGCCAACATTTTGTAGCCCTTGGGCGCGACGAACGCCTGGCGGATCCGCCGCCCTTCAGCGGTACGCACCGGGATGTTCTGCAGGTTCGGATCACTGGACGACAAGCGCCCGGTGGCCGCCACCGCCTGGTGATAGGACGTGTGGATGCGCCCGGTGCGCGGGTTGATCTGCTCCGGCAGGCGGTCGGTATAGGTGCTTTTCAGCTTGCTCATGCTGCGGTACTGCATCAGCACCTTGGGCAGCGGGTAGTCATCTTCGGCCAGTTTGGCCAGCACTTCTTCAGCCGTGGAGGCCTGGCCCTTGCCGGTTTTTTTCAATACCGGCAGGCCGAGTTTCTCGTAAAGGATCGCGCCGAGCTGTTTGGGCGAGCCCAGGTTGAACGCCTCGCCAGCGATCTCGAACGCCTGGCGCTCCAGCTCGACCATCTTGTTGCCCAGCTCGATGCTCTGGATGCCCAGCAGATCCTTGTCAACCAGCGCGCCTTGGCGCTCGATACGCGCCAACACCGGCACCAATGGGATTTCGATATCCGTGAGCACACTCGCCAGGCTCGGGATGGCCGACAGTTGCGCAAACAGCGCCTGGTGCAGGCGCAAGGTGATATCGGCGTCTTCTGCCGCATACGGGCCAGCCTGCTCCAGCGCGATCTGGTCGAATGTCAGCTGTTTGGCGCCTTTGCCGGCGATGTCCTGGAAAGCGACGGTGTCGTAGTCCAGGTACTTTTTGGCCAGGCTGTCCATGTCGTGACGGGTTGCCGTGGAATTGAGCACGTAGGACTCAAGCATGGTGTCGAAGGCGATGCCGCGTACGGTAATGCCGTGCGCCGGGTCGCCACCGATGGCGCAGTTGGCCAGGATGTTCATGTCGAACTTGGCATGCTGGCCGACCTTGAGCTTGGCCGGGTCTTCCAGCAGCGGCTTGAGGGCCAGCAGCACGGTGTCACGATCCAACTGCTCCGGCGCGCCGATGTAGGAGTGGGTCAGCGGGATGTAGGCCGCTTCATGGGGCTGGACGGCGAAGGACACGCCGACCAACTGCGCCTGTTGGGCGTCGATACCGGTGGTTTCGGTGTCGAAGGCGATCAACTTCGCGTCGTTGAGCTTCTTCAACCAGATGTCGAAGGTCGCCTGGTCGAGAATGGTGGTGTAGCTCGCCTCTGTCGGCGCGACGGCTTCAACGACGTCCTCAACAACAGGCGCAGCCTTGAGCTCCACACGCTTCACATCGCGCTGGATTTCGTCAATCCAGCTCTTGAATTCCAACAGCGAGTACAGCTCCAGCAGCTTCTCGCGATCCGGCTCGATCAGGTGCAGGTCATCCAGGCCGACATCCAGCGGTACGTCGCACTTGATTGTCGCCAATTGGTAAGAAAGAAATGCACTCTCGCGATGCTCTTCCAGCTTGGCCGGCAGCGTCTTGGCGCCACGGATAGGCAGGGTCGGCACGATATCCAACTGCTCATAAAGCTCTTTGATACCGCCGTTCACACCGACGAGCAGGCCGGAAGCCGTCTTGGGACCAATACCCGGAACGCCTGGAATGTTGTCGGACGAATCGCCCATCAACGCCAGATAGTCGATGATCTGCTCCGGTGCGACGCCGAATTTCTCCTTTACGCCGTCGATATCCATCGCGCTACCGGTCATGGTGTTGACCAAGGTAATGTGCCCGTCAACCAGCTGCGCCATGTCCTTGTCACCGGTCGAGATCACCACCGGGCGGTTGGCAGCCGCGCTGCTGCGAGCCAGGGTGCCGATCACGTCATCAGCTTCGACGCCTTCGACGCAGAGCAACGGGAATCCCAGGGCGATCACGCTCTGGTGCAGGGGCTCGATCTGCAGGCGCATGTCATCGGGCATGCTCGGGCGGTTGGCCTTGTATTCGGCGTACATGTCATCGCGAAAGGTCCCACCCTTCGCGTCGAACACCACCGCGAACGGGCTGCCCGGATACTGCTTGCGCAGGCTCTTGAGCATGTTCAACACGCCCTTGACCGCACCGGTGGGCAGGCCTTTGGAGGTGGTCAGCGGTGGCAACGCGTGGAAGGCGCGGTACAAATAAGAAGAACCGTCCACCAGGACGAGGGGTGCTTGGCTCATGAGCAGAATCAACCTTTTCGGCGGGTCAGGCGCTAGAATAGCCGGACCAATGACGACAAAGGGACAAGGTTATCATGCGTACATTCAATCGCCTGCTGTTGACCGGCTTGATTGCACTCGCTCCGATGGCTGCCATGGCGGCAGACAGTGCCCCTGGGGGCGATCCGGAAGTTACCATTCGCACGGAAGGCGACAAGACCATCCAGGAGTACCGCCAGAACGGTTTCCTGTACGCAATCAAGGTAACGCCTAAGGGCGCGCCTCCGTATTTCCTGGTGCGCGCGGACGGAACCGACGCGAACTTCATCCGCTCTGACCAGCCGGATATGCTGATCCCGTCATGGAAGATTTTCGAATGGAAATGATTTCTTAACTTAAATTGGCGCCGCGCCCTGCGGCGCCCGTACTGGCAGTTTTAACCATGTCTGTGTTCACCCCCCTGGCTCGGCCCGAGCTGGAAACCTTTCTCGCCCCTTACGGCCTCGGCCGCCTGATCGACTTCCAGGGGATTGCCGCCGGTAGTGAAAACACCAATTTCTTTATCAGCCTGGAGCAGGGCGAGTTCGTCCTGACCCTGGTTGAACGCGGTCCGGTCGCGGAAATGCCGTTCTTCATCGAACTGCTCGACGTGCTCCACGACGCCGACCTGCCCGTGCCCTACGCCCTGCGCACCACCGACGGTGTGGCCCTGCGCGAGCTGAAAGGCAAACCGGCGCTGCTGCAACCGCGCCTGGCCGGCAAGCACATCAAGGACGCCAACGCCCAGCACTGCGCCCAGGTCGGTGATCTGCTGGGTCATCTGCACCTGGCAACACAGGGCGAGAAGGTGCTGGAGCGCAAAACCGATCGCGGCCTGGACTGGATGCTCAGTGAAGGCGCGCAGTTGATTTCGCACTTGAACGACGCGCAACAGCGCCTGCTGCAGGATGCGCTGAGTGAGATCGAAGCCCACAAGGCCCAGATCCTCGCCCTGCCGCGCGCCAACGTTCATGCCGACCTGTTCCGCGATAACGCGATGTTCGAAGGCACGCACCTTACAGGCTTGATCGACTTCTACAACGCCTGCTCCGGCCCGATGCTGTACGACGTGGCAATCGCACTGAATGACTGGTGCTCGGACGCGGACGGCGTAATAGATGGGCAGCGCGCCCGGACATTGCTAGGCGCCTACGCAGGGCTGCGCCCGTTCACCGCCAAGGAAGCCGAGTTGTGGCCGACGATGCTGCGCGTGGCGTGTGTGCGGTTCTGGCTGTCACGCCTGATCGCGGCCGAGTCGTTCGCCGGGCAGGATGTGTTGATTCATGATCCGGCGGAGTTCGAGCATCGCTTGGTGCAGCGTCAGCAAGTGACTGTCCAACTCCCATTTGCGATGTAACACCTCTACCTGTAGGAGCGAGCCTGCTCGCGAAAAACCCGAGAACGCCGCGTTTATCCAGGGTAAACGCGTCATCGTTAACGTTTTTCGCGAGCAAGCTCGCTCCTACAGTGTGGCGTTACAGCGACTCCAGACACCCAGCCAAATCATTACCCAGCTTCTCCAGCACCTGCTCATACCCCTGAGCGGTAGCCGGGGTATAACCACCCAACGCATCCAACTCCGCCAGCTTCACCGGCAAACCGGAGACGAGCGTTTCCGCCAGCCGTGGACGCAGCGGCGGCTCGCTGAACACGCAAGTCTTGCCCACTTCCTGCAAACGCGTACGCATCGCCGCCACATGCTGGGCGCCGGGTTGTACCTCAGCAGCCACGCTGAACACGCCGGTGTGCTTGAGGCCGTAAGTGTCTTCGAAGTAATCGAAGGCTTCGTGGAACACGAAGTAAGGTTTGCCATCAATCGGCGCCAAGCGGACCTTCAGGCGAGCATCCAGGGCATCGAGGCGCTCATCGAACGCCTTTACGTTGCTCTGGTAACGCGCAGCATTGGCCGGATCGGCGGCAGCCAGGTCAGTCGCCATGCGCGCTGCAATCACCCGAGCGTTCACCGTCGACAGCCACAAGTGCGCGTCCAGGCTGCCTGGACGGTGATCGTGGTCATGTTCGTCGGCTTCATCGGCGTGTGAGTGGCTATCTTCGGCAAAACGACGCAGCTTCATGCCTGGCAGGTCCTGCACTGCCACTGTCGCGGCCGTACGACCTTTCAGCACACGCGGCAGGAAACTCTCCATATCCGGGCCGATCCAGTACAGCAGGTCCACCGACTGCACACGCCGTACGTCGGATGGGCGCAGCGCATAGTTATGCGGCGATGCACCCGGCGGCAATAAAACCTCAGGAACCGCCACCCCGTCCTGCACAGCCGCGGCAATCAGTTGCAACGGTTTGATGCTGGTCAGCACCTTGACCTCGGCCTGAGCGGCGCTCGCGACGAACAAACTGGTGACAAATACGACAAAAACGGGAAAAAGTCGGGACACGATGACCACTCAATGGCGTAGGAACGGGTAACATAATAACGTCTCTATCAAATGTCTGTCGCCGCTCATGCCTAAAACACCGCTTGCCAGCCGTCCCCACGACCACTCTCATTGCGTGCATACCGCGCTGTCAGAGGCCGATACCCTGTGCACACAGAAGGGTCTGCGCCTGACCGCCTTGCGTCGCCGCGTGCTGGAACTGGTGTGGCAGAGCCATAAGCCGCTGGGCGCCTACGACATCCTGGGCGTGCTCAGTGAGCAGGATGGCCGCCGCGCCGCGCCGCCGACCGTGTACCGCGCGCTGGATTTCCTGCTGGAAAACGGCCTGGTGCACCGCATTGCCTCGTTGAACGCCTTTGTCGGTTGCAGCCACCCGGAACACGCGCACCAGGGCCAGTTCCTGATCTGCCGCGAGTGCCACGCCGCCATCGAGCTTGAACAAAAAAGCATCAGCGACGCCATCGTCAAGAGCTCTGCCGAGGTCGGCTTCCGGGTCGAAGGGCAAACGGTCGAAGTGGTCGGCCTGTGCTCGGGCTGCCAGGGGGCTTGATGAGCAACGCGTTAATCCGCCTGGAACAGGTCGGGGTCACGTTCGCCGGGCAAGCCGTGCTGGATAACATCGCACTGAGCGTGGAGCCTGGGCAGATCGTCACCCTGATCGGCCCCAACGGCGCCGGCAAGACTACCCTGGTGCGCGCCGTGCTCGGCCTGCTCAAGCCCGACACCGGCAGTGTGTGGCGCAAGCCCAGGCTGCGTGTCGGCTACATGCCGCAAAAGCTGCACGTGGATCCAACCCTGCCGTTGTCCGTGTTGCGCTTCCTGCGCCTGGTGCCGGGTGTGGACCGTGCCCGTGCGCAAGCGGCGCTCAAGGAAGTCGGCGCCGAGCAGGTGATCGACAGCCCGGTGCAAAGCATCTCTGGCGGCGAAATGCAGCGCGTACTGCTGGCCCGCGCCCTGTTGCGCGAGCCGGAACTGCTGGTGCTGGATGAACCCGTGCAAGGCGTCGACGTCGCCGGCCAGGCCGAGCTGTATAGCCTGATCACCCGCCTGCGCGACCGCCATGGCTGCGGCGTGTTGATGGTGTCCCATGATTTGCACCTGGTGATGAGTACCACCGACCAGGTCGTGTGCCTCAACCGTCACGTGTGCTGCTCCGGCCATCCGGAACAAGTCAGCGGCGACCCGGCCTTCGTCGAGCTGTTCGGCAAGAACGCCCAGAGCCTGGCGATCTACCACCACCATCACGACCACGCCCATGACCTGCATGGCGCCGTGGTCGACGATCCCACCACACCTCATACCCACGTTCATGGAGATAGCTGCAAGCATGGCTGATTTTCTGCTCTACGCCCTGCTGGCAGGCTTGGCTTTGGCGTTGGTGGCGGGCCCATTGGGCTCGTTCGTGGTGTGGCGACGCATGGCCTATTTTGGCGACACGTTGTCACATGCCGCGCTCTTGGGCGTCGCCATGGGCTTCTTGCTGGATGTCAGCCCGACCATCGCCGTGACCGTGGGCTGCCTGCTACTGGCAGTGCTGCTGGTGACCCTGCAACAGCGCCAGCCGCTGGCCTCCGACACCTTATTGGGCATCCTGGCGCCCAGCACGCTGTCCCTGGGCCTGGTGGTGCTGAGCTTCATGCATGAAGTGCGCATCGACCTGATGGCCTACCTGTTCGGCGACCTGCTGGCAATCAGCACCACCGACCTTGCATGGATCCTCGGCGGCAGCGCAGCCGTGCTGGTGCTGCTGGTGGCCCTGTGGCGGCCGCTGCTGGCAATCACCGTGCATGAAGAGCTGGCCACGGTGGAAGGTCTGCCCGTGCCGACCCTGCGCATGGCCCTGATGTTGTTGATCGCCGTGGTGATTGCTGTCGCGATGAAGATTGTCGGCGTATTGTTGATCACATCGCTGCTGATCATTCCCGCAGCTGCTGCCCAGCGCCATGCCCGTTCTCCGGAGCAGATGGCCATCGGTGCTAGTTTGCTGGGGATGCTTGCAGTGTGCGGGGGCCTGGCGCTGTCCTGGTTCAAGGACACGCCGGCCGGGCCATCGATTGTGGTCACGGCCGCCGCCCTGTTTCTGCTGAGTTTTGTCCTGCCCCGTCGAGGGGTGTAGACTTGCTCGCTTTTTGCGCAAATAGAGAGTCGCAGGAATGAAGCCGTTCACCTCCCGTTATCTGCTCCTTGCCGCATTTTCCCTGCTGCTGGGCGCCTGTCAAAGCACACCGCCCGCCGCCCCCGAGGCCCCGGACGCACGCGCTGCGGCCATCGCGCAGCTGGAACAAAACCTGGCCAGCAGCGAGTTGGCCACTGCCGAAGACCAGTTGGCGGCACTGCAAGCGCAGTCGCCCAACGACCCGGCGCTGGAAAACTATCAGCGTCAGTTGGCGGAAGCCTACCTGCAACGCAGCCAGATCGTGCTGCAAAAGGGTGACGTCAACGCAGCTGCAACCGCCCTGAGCCGCGCCCGCGCCCTGATGCCCAAGGCGCCCGCACTGACCGGCGGCGTCAACAGCGCCATCACCCACGCCCGCAAGGCCGAGCTGGATAAAGCCGAAGCCGCCCTGAAGGCCGCCGAAGCCAAGCCTGCGGCCAAGGTCATCGACCCGGCGGCCGAAAGCACCACCGTGGCGTTGAACCTCACCGATATCGAAGAACTGCGCCATCAGTTGGATGCCATCGCCACCGACGTGGTGAATTACCAGTGCGATGTGACCATCCAGGCGCCGCGCACCCAGGATTACCCGTGGTTGGCCACGCTGCTGACCAAACGGGTGAAGCGAATTGATTCGGGGTATGACCTGAAGATTCACCGGCAGATCTTGAAGAAGATTCCGGCGCAGGTTGTGTTGATTCCGCGCAAGGCGGAGTAAGAAAAGATGATCGCTCCCACCCAGTGGGAGCGATCCTTTTAACGCTTAAGCCGGAATCGCCTTAGCCTTAGGCTCCCGATCCCAGACCCGATGCTGGGCAATCGCGGCCACAAACGCCTTCAATGCCTTGGCATCCCCGCCGACGATCAACCCCGCATCAACCTCCAGCTTCAACAGGTCCAGCAACTGCTTGGCTTCTCCCACCACCGCAATCGCTTTCAAATGCTTGTACGCCTCCAGCAGGTAGTGCAACGCCACGCCGTCCTCGCTCAACGCCTTCACCGATTTGGCGCCGCCGGGTACAAACACCGCGTCGAACGCCACGGACGGCAAGCCCTCCATGGACGCATCCACCGGCAAACTCTTGCCGTCCGCCGTGGTGACCGGCGCCGAGGTCGGCCCGAGCAATTTGGCGTGGGCGCCTTCGGCCTTCAGCACTTTCTTCAACGCCTCGATCGCCGCACCATCCACGCCATTCGCCGCGAGGATTGCCACCTTGCGCGTCTTGATGTCGCCCGACAGCAGGTTCGCCTGGCTCAAGGCCGGTGAGCGCGACAGCGACGTCTTGCGCTCCGTCACCGTGCCTTTCTTCGGCACCGGCAACCCGAGGTTCTGCGCCACACGCTTGGCCAGTTCAAGGTCGATATTCGCCAGGATCTCATTCACCTGGCGCGCGCGAATGAACTCACGCTCCACCTTGCCCAGCTCAAAGCTGTAGGCCGCAATGATGTGCTCCTGTTCATGCTTGCTCATGCTGTGGAAAAACAGTCGCGCCTGGGAGAAGTGATCGCCGAACGACTCGCTGCGCTCACGCACCTTATGGGCATCGATGCGCTCATGGTACGACTCGAAGCCGCCGTCCTGCGCCGCAGGCGGGGTTTCCTTGGGCCAGCCGCCATCGATGGAGTTGGGTTCGTACGCCGCACGCCCTTTGTCGATGGTGGTGCGGTGCATGGCATCGCGCTGGCCGTTATGGAACGGCGCCACCGGACGGTTGATAGGCAACTCATGAAAGTTCGGACCACCGAGTCGGCTGATCTGCGTATCGGTGTAGGAAAACAGACGGCCCTGCAACAACGGGTCATTGGAGAAATCGATGCCCGGCACGATATGACCTGGGCAGAAAGCGACTTGCTCGACTTCAGCAAAGAAGTTATCCGGGTTGCGGTTCAGCACCATCTTGCCCAGCGGGGTGATTGGCACCAATTCTTCAGGGATCAGCTTAGTCGGGTCGAGAATGTCGAAGTCGAACGCATGCTCCTTCTCCTCGGGAATCACCTGCACGCCCAGCTCCCACTCGGGGTAATCACCCATTTCAATCGCTTCCCAGAGGTCGCGGCGGTGGTAGTCGGTATCTTTACCGGCGAGCTTTTGCGCTTCGTCCCACACCAGTGAGCAGGTGCCGGCCGTAGGACGCCAGTGGAATTTAACGAAGTTGGATGTCCCTTCAGCGTTGATGAAACGAAAGGTGTGCACGCCAAAGCCCTGCATGGCCCGTAGGCTTTTAGGAATCGCCCGGTCGGACATTGCCCAAATCACCATATGCGCCGATTCCGGCTGCAGCGACACGAAGTCCCAAAAGGTATCGTGGGCCGAACCGCCTGTAGGAATCTCGTTGTGGGGCTCGGGTTTTACCGCATGGACAAAGTCAGGAAACTTGATCGCGTCCTGGATGAAAAACACCGGCATGTTGTTACCGACCAGGTCGAAGTTGCCTTCGTCGGTGAAAAACTTCACGGCGAAACCGCGCACGTCGCGCACCGTATCACCCGAGCCACGCGGGCCTTGCACGGTGGAAAAGCGCAGGAACACCGGGGTTTTATGCCCAGGATCACGCAGGAAACCGGCCTTGGTCAGCGCCGAATGGTTCTCATAGGTCTGGAAGTAACCATGGGCGCCGGTGCCGCGAGCATGCACGATGCGCTCCGGGATGCGCTCATGGTCAAAATGCGTGATCTTTTCACGCATGATGAAATCTTCGAGCAGCGAAGGCCCGCGCGCGCCGACCTTCAAGCTGTTCTGGTTGTCGGCGATCTTCACGCCCTGGTTGGTACGCAGGGCCTGGCCGGTAGCGTCGGAGCGAAATTCTTCCAAGGCTTCCAGCTTGGCGTTGGTGTTCTTACGGTCCAGGGTGTCGGTTCCGGCGAGTTCGCTCTTTGGCTTTTTCGTACTCATCAGTCAAAACTCCTTATTCAGACCCAGGCACGGCACCCGGGAATCGCATTGCTTAAGTAGTGACTGACGAGGTTTTGGGCCGTTCCTTTTTTATGACCTTTGATCGCGTTATTGCCAAATCGCTGGATGAATGCGAAATAAATGCTAAGAAACGCTATACGGACAGGCTAAAATGCGCGCCCGGCTAACCGCTGATCCCTTTTCCATGCGCCCCACAAGGTTCGCTACGTGATCGAGTTTCAAAACGTCCATAAAACCTACCGCGTCGCCGGTAGGGACATTCCCGCGCTGCACCCCACCAGCCTGACCGTCGAGAACGGCCAGGTGTTTGGTCTGATCGGTCATTCCGGCGCGGGCAAAAGTACACTGCTGCGCCTGATCAACCGCCTCGAAGAACCGAGCGGCGGCAAGATCACGGTGGATGGCGAAGAAGTCACTGCCCTGGACGCCAACGGCCTGCGCCGTTTCCGCCAGCAGGTCGGGATGATCTTTCAGCACTTCAACCTGCTGGCGTCCAAGACCGTCGCCGACAACGTGGCACTGCCACTGACCCTGGCCGGCGAACTGTCGCGCAAGGACATTGACCTGCGTGTCGCTGAATTGCTCGCGCGCGTGGGCTTGTCGGACCACGCCAAGAAATACCCGGCGCAGTTGTCCGGTGGCCAGAAGCAACGTGTCGGCATCGCCCGCGCCCTGGCGACCAAGCCCAAGATCCTGCTGTGCGACGAAGCCACCAGCGCCCTCGACCCGCAGACCACCGCCTCGGTGCTGCAACTGCTCGCCGAGATCAACCGCGAGTTGAAGCTGACCATCGTGCTGATCACCCATGAAATGGACGTGATCCGCCGCGTTTGCGACCAGGTGGCAGTGATGGACGCTGGCGTGATCGTCGAACAAGGCTCGGTGGCCGACGTATTCCTGCACCCCAAGCACCCGACGACCAAGCGCTTCGTGCAAGAGTCCGAGCAGGTCGACGAAAACGAGCAACGCGATGATTTCGCCCACGTCCCGGGCCGTATTGTGCGCCTGACGTTCCAGGGCGAAGCGACCTACGCGCCGCTGCTGGGCACCGTCGCCCGCGAAACGGGTGTGGACTACAGCATCCTCGCTGGCCGTATCGACCGCATCAAAGACATCCCTTACGGGCAATTGACCCTCGCCGTCACCGGTGGTGACATGGAAGCCGCATTCGCGCGCTTCACCGCCGCTGACGTCCACATGGAGGTCCTGCGCTAATGGAGATCCTGTTGAGTTTCTTCGCCAATATCGACTGGTCTGAAATCTGGCTCGCCACCGGCGACACCATGACCATGCTGTTCGGTTCGCTGTTCTTCACCGTGGTGCTCGGCCTGCCGCTAGGCGTGCTGTTGTTCCTGACCAGCCCGCGTCAACTGTTCGAACAGAAAGGCCTGTACGCGCTGCTGTCGCTGATCGTGAACATACTGCGTTCGCTGCCGTTCATCATCCTGTTGATCGTGATGATTCCGTTCACCGTCCTGATCACCGGCACTTCGCTGGGCGTGGCGGGTGCGATTCCGCCGCTGGTCGTGGGCGCAACGCCATTCTTTGCGCGCCTGGTGGAGACCGCGCTGCGTGAAGTGGACCGCGGCATCATCGAAGCCACCCAGTCCATGGGCGCCAGCACGCGCCAGATCATCACCAACGCCTTGCTGCCCGAAGCCCGTCCTGGCATTTTCGCAGCGATTACGGTGACGGCGATTACACTGGTGTCCTACACGGCGATGGCCGGTGTGGTCGGTGCCGGTGGCTTGGGTGACCTGGCAATCCGTTTCGGTTACCAGCGTTTCCAGACCGATGTGATGGTGGTCACCGTGGTGATGCTGCTGATCCTGGTGCAAATTCTGCAAACCGTCGGCGACAAGCTGGTGGTGCACTTTTCTCGAAAATAACGGCCATTGCCGGCCGCACGCCGGTACATGCCCGAACAAGGAGCTTGTTGGATGAAAAAACTACTGGTTGCTTTCGCCGCCGTTGCCGCGTTTTCCGCCCACGCCGAGACCATCACGGTCGCTGCGTCGCCGGTGCCTCATGCGGAAATCCTGGAATTCGTGAAACCTGCCCTCGCCAAAGAAGGCGTAGACCTGCAGGTCAAAGTCTTCACCGACTACGTGCAGCCGAACGTACAAGTCGCTGAAAAGCGCTTGGACGCCAACTTCTTCCAGCACCAGCCGTACCTGGATGAGTTCAACAAGGCCAAGGGCACTCACCTGGTGAGCGTTGGCGCCGTGCACCTGGAACCCCTGGGCGCCTACTCCAGCAAGTACAAGAAGCTGGATGAGCTGCCAAGCGGCGCTAATGTCGTGATCCCGAACGACGCCACCAACGGCGGCCGCGCGCTGTTGCTGCTGGCCAAGAACGGCCTGATCACCCTGAAGGACCCGACCAACATCCTGTCGACCATCAAGGACATCACCGGTAACAGCAAAAACCTGAAATTCCGTGAACTGGAAGCCGCGACCCTGCCGCGCGTGCTGACCCAGGTCGACCTGGCGCTGATCAACACCAACTACGCGCTGGAAGCCAAGCTGGACCCGTCCAAGGACGCACTGGTCATCGAAGGCAGCGACTCGCCTTACGTGAACATCCTGGTGACCCGCGAAGACAACAAAGACTCGGACGCCGTGAAGAAGCTGGTTGCAGCCCTGCACACGCCTGAAGTGAAGAAGTTCATCGAAGAGAAGTACAAAGGCGCGATCAAGCCGGCGTTCTAACGCCCCGTACCCACTGTAGGAGCTGGCAAGCCGGCTCCTACAAGGGACGGTGTTGTTAGCAGTATAAGCGCAAGGCTTACGGTCGCTTCAACAACACCGGCAACTGCGCCACCAACTTCTGGTTGTTCAACGGCGCACGAATAAACCCACGCTGCGTCCCATCCGGCCCGATCAGCGCCAGGTTGCCGCTATGGTCGACGGTGTAGTTGGGCTTGCTGGTATCCGCCGGAATGAACGGAATGCTCACCGCATTCGAGACCTTCTGCACCTCCTCCACATTCGCACCGGTCAACCCGACAAACTGCGGATCAAAGTAACCCAGGTACTGCTTCAGCTGAGTCGGCGTATCCCGATGCGGATCGACGCTGACCAAAATCACCTGCAACTTATCCACAACGTCCTTGGGCAGCTCGCTCTTGATCTGGCGCAGTTGGGCGAGGGTGGTCGGGCAGATGTCCGGGCAGAAGGTGTAGCCGAAGAACAATAGGCTCCACTTGCCTTTCAATTCGTTGACCACCACCGGCTGGCCTTCCTGGTTGGTCATGGTCACCGGTGGCAACTGACGGCTTTGCGGCAACAGGATGATGCCGGCGTCGATCAAGGCAGTCGGGTCGCCCTGGCCCTTGCCCGAGAGCACTTTGTTAACGGTCAGGCCCATGATCAATGCCACCAGGGCCACCAGGATGAAGACAGTTTTTTGAGTTCGAGTCATAGGTTCAACAGTAGGTAGTGGTCGAGGAGCAGCGCGATAAACAGCAGCAGCAAGTACCAGATAGAGTACTTGAAGGTGTTGATCGCCGCGTGCGGCCGACCGCCACGGTACAACACCCAGGCCCATTGCAGAAAGCGCCCGCCCAATACCAGTGCACACGCCAGGTAAAGCAGGCCGCTCATGTGGATCACATAGGGCATCAGGCTCACTGCCAGCAGGGCGAAGGTGTAGAGCAGGATATGCACCTTGGTGTAATGCTCACCGTGAGTGACCGGCAACATCGGAATATCGGCCTTGGCGTATTCCTCCTTGCGGTGAATGGCCAGCGCCCAGAAGTGCGGCGGAGTCCAAGCGAAGATGATCAGCACCAGCAGCAGGGGCTCGGCGCTGATATGCCCGGTGACCGCGACCCAGCCCAGCAAGGGCGGCGCAGCACCAGCCAGGCCGCCGATGACAATATTCTGCGGCGTCGCCCGCTTGAGAAAACCGGTATAGATCACGGCGTAGCCGAGCAGCGAAGCCAAGGTTAGCCAAGCCGCCAATGGGTTGGTAAACGCCAGCAGCAGCGCCAATCCTGCAATAGCCAGAAACAATGCAAAAGCCAGCGCCGCCAGCGGCGACACACGCCCTTCCGCCAGCGGCCGCTTGTGGGTGCGCGCCATCACCGCGTCGATCCGCCGATCCACCACATGGTTCACCGCCGCCGCGCCGCCCGCACACAGGCCAATCCCCAGGTTGCCGAACACCAACACCGTCCACGGCACACCCGCACGGGTCGCCAGGAACATGCCCACCAATGAGGTGATGAGCATCAACACCACCACTTTCGGCTTGGTCAGCTCCAGGTAGTCACGCCAGATTGCCAGGCCGTGACGCGCGCCGATCAAGGTCGCCATGGCATCTCTCCTTTAAGGGTGATGAGGCCCGATACGTGTTTGCGTGGGATAAAACGCCAGCCGAACGGCAGTTGGTTGCGCACCCGGACCAAGCTGGTGCGGGCGTGGTAATTGACCAGCACCAGACTGAGCAACAACGCGGCGCCCCCGGCGTTATGGCTTACAGCCACTGCCAGCGGCAGCCCGAAAGCCACATTGCTCAGGCCCAGGCAGATTTGCGCGGCCAGGGCGACCAGCAATAAGCCCGCCAAACGCGTCATGCCCACCGCGCGCAATTGCCACGCCAGGCCCAGCAACACCAGGCTGACGATGACGGCGCCGATACGATGGGTCAGGTGGATGGCGGTGCGCGCTTCACTGTCCAACTGCCCGCCCAGGTAGTTGGGCCCGATGTGCTGGGTGAGATGAAATCCGTTGGCGAAATCCGCCGCCGGCCACCATTCACCATGGCACGTCGGCAAATCAACACAAGCCACCGCCGCGTAGTTGGAACTGACCCAGCCCCCCAGCGCGATCTGGCCGATCACCAGCACCAGGCCCGCCGTCGCCCAATATTGCAGGCGCTTGGGCACGATCAACGCGGGCAATACGCCGGACAAACGCAGGGTCAGCAGAAACAGCAGGCTCAAGGTCGCAAAGCCGCCCAATAAATGGCCCGTCACCACTTGAGGCCATAACTTCAATGTCACCGTCCACATGCCAAACGCCGCCTGGGCAAACACCACCGCCAGCAGGAACAGCGGCAGCTTCACCGGCTGGCCCGGATCACGCCGATGACTCCAGGAACGCGCGGCCAGCAACACAATCAGCAAGCCCAGGGTGCCAGCGAAGTAGCGGTGAGTCATCTCGGCCCAGCCCTTGTCGGCCTCCACCGGCGTATCGGGAAAATGCAGCTCGGCATGGGCCAACTGGGCTTCGGTCTTGGGCACGCTGATGAAGCCGTAGCAGCCCGGCCAATCCGGGCAACCCAGGCCCGCGTGGGTCAGGCGCGTATAGGCGCCGAGCACCACGACGATCAAAGCCAACAAGGTGGCAAACAACGCGAGGCGA
Organism: Pseudomonas sp. NS1(2017); assembly: GCF_002269425.1. NCBI lineage: Bacteria > Pseudomonadati > Pseudomonadota > Gammaproteobacteria > Pseudomonadales > Pseudomonadaceae > Pseudomonas > Pseudomonas sp. NS1(2017). The sequence goes on along the minus strand of NZ_CP022960.1, from coordinate 1,404,858 downwards.
AATCCAGGTTTGGCCATGACGGTGCCCTTATCCGATGTTCGACAGTTTCAGCAGGTGGCGCAGGTCGTTGAGCAAATCCTTGCCCTTGACCTTGGCGTCGTAACGCAACACCAGGTTGCCGTGGGGATCGACGATCCACAGTTGCGCGTCACCCGGCGCTGCGGCGTCTTTGCTGAAGGTCGACAGGTCCAGCGGGTAGCGTTGCAGTTGCGGGTATTCAACTTTCAGCTTGGTTTCATACTCCGCGCTCACCGGCTGCGCGCTGGCCAAGGCATGGCTGGCGCGGGAGGCATCACGGCCCAGGCTGATTTGCAGTTGGCGTGAGAGGTACACCAGTTGCTGGCAATCCGCCGCGCAGGCAGTGGGCGCGGTCACCAGCAGTTGCCAGCGCTGCTCGTCGGCCTGTACGCCAATATCGGCGCGGGTCTGGCCATTGCCGATCATCTCGCCGTGGTAGCTGCGGCTTTCCGGTACCCAGAACTGCAGCTTGTACATAAAGGTGGCCAGCGCCATCGGGCCGATCACCATCATCAGGATCAGGATCAACTGCCAGCGGCCTTTGCGCCGGTCCGGTGCTTCAGACATGTTGAGTGGATTCGTGGCCGCTCCCATGGGGCTTCTCCTTTTTGTTGTGCCATCCGAGGTAGAGGTAAAGCGCCAGCAACGCCAGCGACATGGCGAACCACTGCACGGCATACGCCAGGTGTTTTTCCGGGCCCATGGCGACGATCGGCCAGGTGGTTTCGTAGGTGCCGGGGCCGGCTTCGGCCCGCAACTCATAGGCGAAACCGTTGCGACCCAACTCGGCCCAGAGCGCGGCAGGGTGCAAGGCCGTGAGCAGGCGTGGCCATTGCGCGGTCGTGGGGTCCGGGTGCAACTGGAAAGTTTCGCCGGGAGCGACGTACACCCAGGCATCGAGATTCACCGGCTGATCCGGCGTGGTGAAGGCGGGTGGCGTGCGCCGATCCGGCCAGGGCAGCCAACCGCGATTGAGCAACAGCCACAGGCCACTGGCCTGGTCGTGGAAGGGTTGCAGCAGCTCTACGCCGGCCTTGCCGTCGCGCATGCGATTGTCGAGGAATACGCTGTGTTCGGCGTCGAATTGGCCGCGCAGACGAACGCGGCGGAAGGCCGGGTCCGCCATGTCGCTAAGTTGCGCGCTGCTGATCGGATCAGCCGCGCGCCGCTCGGCGTAGCTGTCCACCAGCAACTGTTTTTCATGGCCGCGAGACAACTGCCAGAACCCCAGGCCGACCATCAACGGCAGCAGCACCAACACCACCAATGTCGGTGCGATTCCCGGCCGAAAGCATTTTATGGCGCTGGCTATACTTGTTTTCATTGCCCGCCCATCCCGTTGGAGCCCGACCATGCTCAAAGCCGCTATTGCCCTGATGCTGATCGCGACCGTTGTGAGCCTGTTCAGTGGCTTGTTCTTCCTGGTCAAGGACGAGGGCAACTCCAATCGCCTCGTCACTGCCTTGACCGTGCGTGTCGTACTGGCCGTGATCACCGTGGCGCTGATCGCCTGGGGCTTTTTCAGCGGCCAACTGGTGTCTCATGCGCCGTGGTAAAGCGCTTCACAGCACATAGACGAAGAAATACAGGCCGATCCACACCACATCCACAAAGTGCCAATACCAACTGGCCGCCTCGAAACCGAACTGGTGCTCGGCATTGAAATGCCCCTTGAGGATGCGCATCAGCATCACGAACAGAATGATGGTGCCGATGGTGACGTGAGCGCCGTGGAACCCGGTGAGCATGAAGAACGTCGCGCCGTATACGCCGGAACCCAAGGTCAGGCCCAGCTCTTTATAGGCGTGGATGTATTCCTCGGCCTGAAACCCCAGGAACGCCAGGCCCAACAGCACAGTGATCGCCAGCCAGATTTTTAGCGCGCCACGATGGCCTTTACGCAGCGCGTGGTGGGCGATGGTGATGGTCACGCTGGAACTCACCAGCAGAATGGTGTTCACCAGCGGCAGGCCCCACGGGCTGATGGTGCCTTCCGGTGCCGGGTACATTTTCGGGTCAGGGTTGTTCAGCAACGGCCAGGCAAACTCGAAGTTCGGCCATAACATGTGCGCTACGCCCTTTGAACCTTCACCCGCCAGCCAGGGCGCCGACATATGCCGCACGTAAAACAGCGCACCGAAGAAGGCGATAAAGAACATCACCTCGGAAAAGATGAACCAGGTCATGCCCCAGCGGAACGAGCGGTCCATCTGCGAACTGTACAAACCGGCGCGGCTTTCCTTGATCACCGCGCCGAACCAGCCGAACAGCATGTAGGCCAATAACAGCCCGCCGACGAAAAAGATCCACGGGCCGTGGGATTCCGCCCGCGCGGCCTTGAGGTCGTTGAACCACAGACCCAGTCCGTACACCGTGATCAACAGGCCAAACGTGGCAATTATTGGCCATTTGCTTTGCGCTGGTACGTAGTACGTATCATGAGACGACATGTATTCGCTCTCCTGATTGAGGGGGCAAACAGTAGCTAGCCGCCGCTGTGGGCAGCCACCGGCGGTTGGCGCGCAGTGATATCAAACAGCGTGTACGCCAGGGTCAGATGCTTCACATCCTTGGGCATGTCGCGGTCGACAATGAAACGCACCGGCATCTCGATGCGCTGGCCCGGTTGCAGCACTTGCTGGGTGAAGCAAAAGCACTCGGTCTTGTGGAAGTACATCGCCGCTTCGGCGGGGGAAATACTGGGCACGGCCTGGGCCGTCATCGGCTTGTCGGTGGGGTTGTGGGCCACGAACAGCATCTCGGTCACCGCCCCCGGATTGACCACCACTTCGTCAGCCTTGGCGTAAAAATCCCAGACCATGTCGATGGCGTTGGTGGACAAAAACTGCACACGAACCTGGCGCGTGGGGTCGACGATCTGCTCGCCCTCGTATTGCCCGGCTGTCTTGCCGTTGATGCCGAACGCCTTGCACATCACGTCGTAGATCGGCACCAGCGCAAAGCCGAAGGCGAACATCGCCACCACCAGGATCAGCAGGCGGGTGACCAGGCGCTTGGTGGGCACGGACTCAGCCATGGCAGCCTCCCGTCATCCTGTTCATTTGACCTCCGGCGGCGTGGTGAAGGTGTGGTACGGCGCCGGCGAAGGGACGCTCCATTCCAGGCCTTCAGCGCCGTCCCAAGGCTTGGCCGGTGCGGGTGTACCGCCACGGATGCACTTGATCACAATGAACAGGAAGAAGATCTGCGTGGCGCCGAACATGAACGCGCCAATCGACGAGACCATGTTGAAATCGGCGAACTGCAAGTTGTAGTCCGGCACCCGCCTCGGCATCCCCGCCAGCCCGACGAAGTGCATCGGGAAAAACGCCATGTTCATGCCCACGAAGGACAGCCAGAAGTGCAGCTTGCCCAGGGTTTCGTCGTACATGTGGCCGGTCCATTTCGGCAGCCAGTAGTAGGCCGAGGCAAAGATGCCGAAGATCGCGCCAGGCACCAGTACGTAATGGAAATGCGCCACCACGAAATAGGTGTCGTGGTACTGGAAATCCGCCGGTGCAATCGCCAGCATCAGCCCGGAAAAGCCGCCGATGGTGAACAAGATCACAAAGGCCACGGCAAACAGCATCGGCGTCTCGAAGGTCAGCGAGCCTTGCCACATGGTGCTGACCCAGTTGAACACCTTCACCCCCGTGGGCACGGCGATCAGCAGCGTCGCGTACATGAAGAACAACTCGCCCACCAGCGGAATGCCCACCACGAACATGTGGTGCGCCCACACGATGAACGACAAAAACGCGATGCTCGCCGTGGCGTAGACCATCGAGGTGTAGCCGAACAGCGGCTTGCGCGAGAAGGTAGGGATGATCGAGCTGACGGCGCCGAAGGCCGGCAGGATCATGATGTACACCTCAGGGTGACCGAAGAACCAGAACACGTGCTGGAACAATACCGGGTCACCGCCGCCGGCTGCACTGAAGAAGCTGGTGCCGAAGTGGATGTCCATCAGCATCATGGTCACGCAACCCGCCAGCACCGGCATCACCGCGATCAGCAGGAACGCGGTGATCAGCCACGTCCACACGAACAACGGCATTTTCATCAAGGTCATGCCGGGCGCACGCAGGTTGAGAATGGTGGCGACCACGTTGATCGCGCCCATGATCGAACTGATGCCCATCAAGTGGATCGCGAAAATAAAGAACGTCACGCTTTCCGGCGCGTAGGTGGTGGAGAGCGGCGCGTAGAAGGTCCAGCCGAAGTTCGGCCCGCCACCGGGCGTGAACAGCGTCGAGACCAGCAGCAGGAACGCTGCCGGCAACAGCCAGAAGCTGAAGTTGTTCATGCGCGGCAGGGCCATGTCGGGCGCGCCGATCATCAGCGGGATCATCCAGTTGGCCAGGCCGACGAACGCCGGCATCACCGCGCCGAACACCATGATCAACCCGTGCATGGTGGTCATCTGGTTGAAGAAGGCCGGCTGCACAATCTGCAGACCGGGCTGGAACAACTCGGCGCGGATCACCATGGCGAACGAGCCGCCGAGCAGGAACATGGCAAAGGCGAACCACAGGTACATGGTGCCGATGTCTTTGTGGTTGGTGGTCAGCACCCAGCGCATCAACCCCTTGGCGGGGCCGTGGGCATGGTCGGCGTGACCATGGTCATCGATCACAGCGCTCATGGCCGTTCTCCTGCAAGCGGGTGGGCGGGGCGGGTCGAGGTAAACGCCTTGAGAGAGGTCATTTGCTTTCCGCCTGCTTGATGGCCAGCACGTCTTTAGGCGTGACCATGTCGCCTTTGTTGTTGCCCCAGGCATTGCGCTCGTAGGTCACCACGGCGGCGATATCCACTTCGGAGAGCTGCTTGCCGAAGGCCGCCATCGCGGTGCCGGGCTTGCCGTGGTAGACAATACTCAGGTGGTCTGCCGCAGGGCCGGTGGCGATCTTCGAACCCTTGAGCGCCGGGAACATCGGCGGCAAGCCCTGGCCTTCGGCCTGGTGACAGGCCACGCAGGTGGTGTGGTAGACCTTGTCGCCACGCGCCACCAGCTCTTCCAGCGTCCACTCTTTGGAGGTCAGCTCCTTGAGCTTGGCGGCCTCTGCCTTGCGCTCGCCGAGCCAGGTCTCGTAGTCGGCCTTGGACTTGACCTCGACCACAATGGGCATGAAGCCGTGGTCCTTGCCGCACAGTTCGGCGCACTGGCCACGATAGATGCCGGGTTTCTCAACGCGGGTCCAGGCCTCGTTGACGAAGCCGGGAATGGCGTCGCGCTTGACCGCAAAGGCCGGCACCCACCAGGAGTGGATCACGTCGGCGGCCGTCACCAGAAAACGCACCTTGGCGCCCACCGGCAGCACCAGCGGCTGGTCGACTTCCAGCAGATAATGTTCGCCCTTGGTGGCCTGGTTATGGATCTGCTCGGCGGGCGTGGCCAGGTTGCTGAAGAACTCCACGTCCTGGCCCAGGTATTTGTAATGCCACTTCCACTGGTAGCCGGTGACCTGGATATCGATATCCGACTCACTGCTGTCGTAGATATTGATCAGGGTCTTGGTGGCTGGAATGGCCATCGCGATCAGGATCAGCAAGGGCACGACCGTCCAGAGGATTTCCACGGTGGTGCTCTCGTGGAACTTGGCCGCGACCTGACCCGTGGACCGGCGATGAACGATCATCGACCAGAACATCGCGCCAAACACGATGATGCCGATCACCACACAGATCCAGAAAATGGTCATGTGCAGGTCGAACACAGCGTGACTGACTTCTGTCGCCCCTGGCGCCATATTCGTTGTCCAGGCGGCATGTGCCTGGCCGAATACTGACCACAACAGGAGGCCCATCCAAACGTGTGGATGTCGCATCATTGCGGGTTCCCCTTATCGTTCTTGTTATCCCGCCGGTTTGCACCTGCGTCGAAGGGAGCGGCTTCCATACTGCTTACAACCGCCTGGCCTTGCCTGCTTATGCAGTCTGGCGTCATCAGCTAATCGCGTACAAATCCGAGTATAGACAGGCTCTGCAACCCCGCAATGTGTAGGGGCAAATGAGTAGAAATGGCCGGTCGGGACTAATAAAACCGGGGGCGGAATCGTTTATCCGACGAACGATGGCAATTCGATATAACGCGCGCGCATAACCATGAAATAATTATGACAAATGCGTCTTAGGCGCTCGTATAAACGAGCTACCTTATCCTCTCCCTTTTCCTACGCCTGCATCACTGGAGCTTTCATGAACACCGCCGCATTGCGCGAGCAGATTTCCCGTGCCCATCAACACGAAGCCAGCACGGGCCAGCTTGCCCAGCAACTGGAAAAACAATTGCCGCACCTGCATTCGGCCATTTCCCTGGCTGACGGTGATCGCAACATTGTCATGACCCGCTTTGTCAGCGCCTACATCGACCTCGTCCCGGATTTGCTGGACGCCGCCAATGACGTGGCCCGCGAGGCCGGTATCGAGAGCCAGATCAAGCCGGTGCTGAAGATTGCCGAGCATTTCTTCCTGCAACCACCCGCGATCCTGGCCGGCCACGAAGGGCTCGACGGCCTGCTGGACGAGGCTTACCTGGCTCATCGGTTGGTTGAAGAGGTGAATGATCTGTACATCAAGCACTTTGGCCAGCCGTTGATTCCGGCCGACACTACCGTGGCCAATGTCATCGCCCACCAGCTGATCGGCGAGACCTTCGCCAACCAACTGGATGAAGCAGTGCATCACGCGGTGGATGAAATGCTCAACGAAGACAGCTTTGCGCTGGAGTCGGTGGAGGCTTATCGCGAGACACTCAAGAGCCCGAATACGGAAGCGGCGTGGAAGCGCTGGCCGTGCCTGTCGCGGCAGTTGGGGGTTGAGTTGGCGTTGGATCAGCCGGCTTAATTTCCTGGGTCGCAAACGATCAAATGTGGGAGCCGGGATTGCCCGGCTCCCACAGGGTTGCTTGCTGGTTAGGCTGGCGCGGAACCTATCCCCGTCGTCATCCTGACCCGACCTTCCAGCCTTCGCTTCAACCCACGCGCCTCGATCACCAGCGTCGAGCCCTTGGCCGCATTGGCTCGCCCCCATTCCTCCAGCAGCTCCAGGCAGGAATGGTCGATGTAACTCAGGTTGCTCAACGGCACATGCAAGGTCGTCCCCGCCGGCACCGCCGACAGCACCTGGGTCAGCGCCGGCACTTTCAGGAAAGTCGCCGCACCCGTCAGACGCAGCTCCATTTCGCCCTCCTGGGGCAAGTCGATCAGGCTGACCTTGAGCCGGGACGCCTTGAACGCCAGCTTGACCAGCGTCAATCCGAAGCCCACCAGCACGCCGGTCAGCAGGTCGGTAAAGATGATCGCCAACGCCGTGGCCGCGTAGGTAAACATCGGCATCCGCCCATAACGCCCCAGTGCCTTGAACGCCTTGATATCCACCAGCTTGATCCCGGTGTACACCAGCACACCCGCCAGGCTCGCCACCGGAATGCTTTGCAGCACACTCGACAGCAACAGCACGAACGCCAGCAGCCACAGGCCGTGGAACATCGCCGACAGACGGGTGGTCGCACCGGCCTGCACATTGGCCGAGCTGCGCACGATCACACCGGTCATCGGCAAGGCGCCGACCAAACCACAGAGCATGTTGCCTACACCTTGGGCGGACAATTCCTTATCGAAATCAGAACGCTGACCACTGTGCATGCGGTCGACCGCAGCAGCGGAAAGCAGGGTTTCGGCGCTCGCAATAAACGCCACGGCAAAGGCGGCGATCAGCAGTTGAGGGTCGGCGAGGTTGAGCAGGTCGCTGGGGCGCAGCCAGTCAATGGCATCTGCGAGATTTTCCGGGACTTCCACGCGCTTGACCTGCAGCGCCAGCACCAGGCTGACCACGGTAGTCAGGCCCACACCCAACAAGGCCCCCGGCACAAAGCGCAGGCGTTGCGGGCGTAATTTGTCCCAGGCGTACATCACCAGCATCGTCGACAAGCCGAGCAATCCCGCCTGCCAGCCCAGGCCACCGCCCAGGGTTGGGATCGCCTCGGCCAACGCCGCCGGGAACCCCGCCAGGTTATCCAGCCCGGAAGGCTTGGGCGCGCCGTCGAGCATCACGTGAATCTGGGATAGCACAATCAACACGCCAATCCCCGCCAGCATGCCGTACACCACCGCCGGCGCCGTGACGCGGAACCAGCAGCCCAGGCGCAACCGCCCGGCCACCAGTTGCAGGAAGCCCGCCAGCAACAGGATCGGCCCCAGCATCAGCATGCCGTGCTGGCGCACCAGCTCGAACACCAGCACCGCCAAGCCCGCCGCCGGACCACTGACCTGCAGCGGCGAGCCCGCCAGCCAACCCACCACCAGGCCACCGATGATCCCGGTGATCAGACCTTTTGCCGGCGGCATGCCAGAGGCAATCGCGATCCCCATGCACAGGGGCAGGGCGACCAGAAACACAACCACGGAAGCCAGCAGCTCCCGTGGCAGTACAGCTTTCAATTGAGCAGCACGCATGATGACTCTCCCGAGGCATTCGCCGGGCGCGGCAAAGCCTGGCTGCGTCCATGGCAGCCACCGCTTTACCCGGCAGGGAAGTGTTTTAGAAGCGCGCTTTAGGCGTCGCGGAAGGAATCGGCCCGTCGCCGCTCAACGAGCGGAACGCTGACTGGTCCGCATCGTAGGCCCGGATTTCACTGGTCTCGATGTTGTAGATCCAGCCATGGATAAACAGCTGACCATTGGCCATGCGCGAAGCCACGGAAGGGTGGGTGCGCAAGTGTTGCAACTGGGCGATGACGTTTTCTTCAGTCAGCACCTTCATGCTCTCGCCTTCATTGGCACAGTCGCAGTTGTCCTCGACCATGGACCTTGCGACCTCGGCGTGCCGCAGCCAGGCCCTGACTGTTGGCATCTTCTCCAGGCTGGCGGGGTTGAGTACCGCACGCATGGCGCCGCAATCGGAGTGTCCGCAGACAATGATGTGCTGCACGCCCAGGGCCAGTACCGCGTACTCGATAGCCGTGGACACACCGCCGTTCATCTGGCCGTAAGGCGGCACCACGTTACCGACATTACGCGTCACGAACAGGTCGCCAGGCGAACTCTGGGTGATCAGCTCGGGCACGATGCGCGAGTCGGCGCACGTGATGAACATCGCACGCGGGCTTTGGGCCGTGGCGAGTTTCTTGAAGAGTTCTTCCTGCTGGGGGAAGACGTCGTGATGGAAATGCAAAAAACCGTCAACAATATGCTGCAGCGCTGCATCGGCGGTTTCAGCCACCGGAGAGGCAGAAGCCGACGCAGCCAACGGCTGTTTATCCTTGTCACTCATGATTCATCCTCTTGATTAATGCAGGGGGAGTGTTCAGGTCAGTTCGACGCCGGGCCAGGAGAACAGTTGCAAACACCTCAAAACCGAGCCATCGACTCATCAGTCACTCGCTGAACAAGGTAACCGTCGAAACTTAACTCAAACTGAATGAACCGCTCTAGATCGGGGGTTTCGGTGATGTCAAAACGCGACCATTCCTACAAGAGATTCGCGCTTCACCTCTTCAGTCTACAACAAAGCCATCTGTCTGCCCGGCGGGCAAAAGGCCGTGCAATCCAGATTGAAACCTTCCCGTCGATCGAGCCCCAGGCGCTTGATCGCTTTGCTGAAGCGCTGGGCCAGCAAATCGGCAAACGGTCCTTCACCGCGCATGCGTACGCCGAAGCGACTGTCATACACCTCACCGCCACGCACCTGGCGCACCAAACTCATCACATGGGCCGCGCGCTGCGGGTAGTGCGCCGCCAGCCACTCCTCGAACAGCGGTGCCACCTCCAGCGGCAAGCGCAGCATCATGTACGCCGCGCTTTGCGCGCCCGCAGCATGGGCCTCGGTCAGCAGGCTCTCCAATTCGCTGTCGTTGATCATCGGGATCATCGGCGAACACAGCACGCCCACCGGAATCCCCGCCTCACGCATCACCCGAATCGCCCGCAACCGCGCCTTGGGTGCTGCCGTGCGTGGTTCCAGGATGCGCTTGAGTTCATCGTCCAGGCTGGTGAGGCTGATCATCACCGCCACCAATCGCTGGCGCGCCAACTCGGTGAGCAGGTCCAGGTCTCGCAGAATCAGCGAGCCCTTGGTGATGATGGTCACCGGGTGTCGATAGCGCAGCAGCACCTCGAGGGTTTGCCGGGTAATCCTGTACTCGCGCTCGATCGGCTGGTACGGGTCGGTATTGGAGCCCAGGTTGATCGGCGCGCACACGTAACCTGGCTTCGAAAGCTGCTGCTCCAACACGTGCGCGGCGTTGGTCTTGGCGATCAGTTTGGTTTCGAAATCCAACCCCGGCGACATGTCCCAATAGGCATGGCTGGGCCGTGCGTAGCAGTAGATACAGCCATGCTCGCAGCCACGATAAGGGTTGATGGAGCGATCGAACGGCAAGTCCGGCGAGTTGTTACGGGTGATGATGCTCTTGGCCGTCTCGATACGCACTTCGGTGCCCTGGGTCGGTGGCACTTCCTGAAACCAGCCATCATCCTCGGCGACGCTCACCGTAGGCGCAAAGCGGTTATGCAGGTTGGTGGCCGTGCCCCGGCCACGGGGCGGCAGCGGAGTAGACATGAAAGCGCCTCGATACTGTTTTTATATACAGTATCGAGGCATGAGGGTTCTGACCAGTGCCGTTTGGCGGTCAGGCAAGCCTCAGTGCTTCTGCGTCACTTGCCCCAAGTCATCGCCGGAGGTGGTGCGCATATCGTTGTGGCGCAGGTCCCTCACATCGCTGGCCTTCACCGGCGCGCCCTGATTGCCCCAACTGCCTCGGATGAAACTGACCACATCCGCCACTTCCTGGTCCGACAGACGCCAGGCGAACGCCGGCATGGTGAAGGTCGACGGTGCCGCGTGGGTCGCCGGCAAAGTGCCGCCGTTCAACACGATGTTGATCAACGACGTGGCATCCGCCGTTTGCAACACTGGGTTGCCCGCCAGCGCCGGAAACACCCGCGTGTAGCCATGGCCGTCGGTACGGTGGCAAGCCGCGCAGTTGTCGATATACACCGAGGCGCCGCGCTGGCTGTCATCGCCTTTCCACAACGCCTCGGCCGCTTGCTTGTCGTACTGATGCGGCTGATCCTCGGGATCCACCGCCGGCAGGCTCTTGAGGTAACGGGCGATAGCGGTCAGGTCATTTTCCGACATGTACTGCATGCTGTGGACGACCACGTCGCTCATGCCACCAAACACCGCGCTGCGGTCACTGCGGCCGGTCTTGAGGAACTGCACCAGTTGTTCCTCGCTCCAGCTGCCGAGGCCATCCTTGTGGTCACCGCGCAGGCTCTTGGCGATCCAACCTTCCAGCGGCGCGCTGCCGGACAGGAAGGCGTTTCCGTCAGTGGCACTCAGGGCTTTTTCCTGCATGGTCAGCGCCCGTGGCGTGTGGCACGCACCGCAATGGCCAAGGCCTTCCACCAGGTAGGCGCCCCGGCTGATCACCGGGTCGGCCGCGGCTTGGGCCTGATGCTCCTCGACTGAAGGCGCAAACATCCAGCGCCATGCCGCCAACGGCCAGCGCATGCTCAAAGGCCACGGAATGTCGCTGTCCTTGTTCTCCTGGGCTACGGGCTCGACACCTTTCATGAAGTACGCATATAGCGCCTGCATATCGCTGTCGCTGACGCGTGCGTAAGACGGGTAGGGCATCGCCGGGTAAAGCGTAATGCCGCCCTTGGCGACGCCATGGCGCACGGCCTTGTCGAAGTCTTCGAAGCTGTAGTCGCCCAGGCCGGTCTTGTCCGGGGTGATGTTGGTGGAATAGATCACGCCAATCGGGGTTTCCATCGGCAGGCCGCCGGCAAAGGGTTTACCACCTTTGGCCGTGTGGCAAGCCACGCAGTCACCCGCGCGGGCCAGGTATTCACCTTGCTTGATCAAGTCCGTTTCAGCGGCGCTGACAGAGCAGCTGCTGAAGAGCGCGAAGGTCGCGATAACAAGTGCTTTCATGGTCATCGCTCCTTATGCCTGAACCAGTGGGCCGGGGTTTTTCAGATACTGCTCACGGATTGCCCGCGCCGACCAGTAGGTCAACGCCGCCACCAAGCCTGTAGGGTTGTAGCCCAAACCTTGTGGGAAAGCGGATGCGCCTGGGACAAACACGTTGTGTACATCCCAGCACTGCAGGTAGCGATTCAACGCACTGGTTTTCGGATCGGTGCCCATGATCGCGCCACCGTTCAAGTGGGTGGTCTGGTACGACGCCGTGTTGAAGTGCTCGCCGACTTTTTTGCCGAGCACAGCAATGGCCTTGGGGTTCATCGCCTCAGCGACCTTGCCCATTTTCTCGACCATGAAGCGGTTCATCTTGATGTCGTTTTCCTGCCAATCAAACGTCATCCGCAGCAAGGGCTGGCCGTAGGCATCGCGGTACACCGGGTCCAGATCCAGGTAGTTACCCCGGTAGGACTGATGGGCACCGTGGGCATCCATCGACACCTGGTGGGTGTAGTAATCGGCGGTGGCGCGCTTCCAGGCACTGCCCCAGGCCGGAGTGCCCGGCGGGTTGGACGTACCGGCAATCGGTCGGCTGCCAGCCTGGTTGACCCACATCGGCGAACCGCCCACAAAGCCATGGGGCCCGTGGTCGAAGTTGTCGGCGTTGAAGTCATCAATGGCCACGCCGTTGCCACCCGCACCGATGAAGTTGTTGGTGTGAGTGTCTTTGTCGAAGAACGCCTTGATGGTCGCCATGTTCTGGTAGGCGAAGTTTCTGCCCACCACGCCCTCGTTGGTGATTGGATCGTACGGCTTGCCGATACCGGAGAGCAGCATCAAGCGCACGTTGTGAAACTGGAACGCACCGAGGATCACCAAGTCCGCCGGTTGCTCGCATTCACGGCCCTGGGCGTCGATGTAAGTCACGCCAGTGGCCTTGCTCTTGGTGCTGTCGAGGTTGACCTTGAGCACGTGGGCATTGGGCCGCAGTTCAAAGTTCGGCACCTGACGTAACGCCGGCAGAATGTTCACATTCGGCGATGCCTTGGAGTACATGTAGCACACGTAGCCGCTGCAAAAACCGCAGAAGTTGCACGGTCCCATCTGCGCGCCATAGGGGTTGGTGTATGGCCCCGAGGTGTTGGCAGACGGCAGGTTGTAGGGTTTGTAACCGACGCTGGCAGCCGCTTTCTGAAACAGCTGTGCGGAGACGGTGTTTTTCTGCGATTCCAACGGGAACGGGTTAGAGCGGTCCGGCGCATACGGGTTACCGCCACGGCCTTCGCCGACCAGTTGGCCTTTCACGGTCCAGGCTTGCCCAGAGGTGCCGAAGACTTTTTCCGCGTAGTCGAAAAACGGCTCCAGCTCTTCATAGCTCACGCCGAAGTCCTGGATGGTCATGTCCTTGGGAATGAAGTGCTTGCCGTAGCGCTCTTCATAATGGCTGCGCATGCGCAACTCGATCGGGTCGACTCGAAAATGCACGCCGGACCAATGCAGGCCAGCGCCGCCCACGCCATTACCCGGCAGGAACGCACCCAACTGACGGTTGGGCAGGGCAACGTCATTCACGCTATGGCGAATGGTCACTGTCTCCTTGGAGATATCCTGGAAGAGTTTCTTACGCACGCTGTAGGTCAATTCGTCGATGACCTGGGGATAGTTGCCGTCCGGGTAAGTGTCCTGCATCGGGCCGCGCTCCAGCGCTACCACGTTGAGGCCCGCCTCCGTCAGCTCCTTAGCCATGATCGCGCCGGTCCAGCCGAAGCCTACGATTACTGCATCCACTTTCTTCATGATGGTCGCCACGTTTATGCCCTCTCGCCGCGGATGGAAACTGCCGGGAAGGGGTATTGCTCGTTGCGTTCAACCCAGTCCATGAAGTCGGCGCGCGCGCCGGGGAAGCCGATCATGGTCCAGCCGACCATGCCTTTGTTGCCGCCGTGGATCGGGTCGCAGAAGAAGCCTTCCTTGGTGTTTTGCAGCAACAAGTTGAAGAAGATCTTTGGCGGCACCGCATCAAAATGCGCCGTCACCTCACTACCGCCCGCCTCCAGACGCCGTAACATATCGTCTCGGGTAGCGCTGTCTTGCGCGGCAAAAACTTTGCCGTTGAACGCCTTCGACCAAGTATCCGTCGCGGCAATGCCCAGGCGATAGATCTCTTTGGGCACCAGTTTGGACTGCCAGCCCATCTCCGGCGGCGCATCCGCGTTGAACGGGCCTTGCATAAACCACAGGGCGCCGCTGGCGTACGGCGTGTTCATCTGGCGGTCGATATATTCCGGCGCACCGGCTTCCAGAGCACCTGGGCCTTGGGCATCAGCAGGGATTAACTGCGCGACCGCGGCGTTGATGAACGCCCATTCCTCGGCAGTGAAATAAGTCGGCTCATAGGCCTTTTCGCTGGCCGCAGGCTTGGCCGGCGCGGCTTGGGCCGGCTCAGGCGTGGCCATCAGCATCGAACCGCCAAGGCCGGTGCTGGCAACCGTGACCACCGGGATCAAGGTCAAGGATTTGCGCAGAAAGTCACGCCGGGGGTTGTCTTGATCTTGATCAGACATGGTGGCACCTCATCATGTGGTCACGGGTTTATCAGCCGGCTTCTGGTGAGCGGCTTGGCTTTTTTTTCGGTAAACAATAGTTACAAATGATAGCAGGCTATGCATCGAGAGAAGCGTTTCAGCGACTAAAGACTGATGATTCACGATTCTTTGACGCCCCCCTCACGCCTCATTGACCCCCCTTGGACCAACCTGAGCGGCATTCACCTTTTTCCTGCTCGGTCATGTCATCCATGCTCAAGAATCAATGGCTGCCGGCCTTCGGCCTCGCGTTCATCGCGCTGTTCTCCAGCGCTTTCGCTCAAGCCGACGAGCCCATCTCCATCCGTTCCCCCGAGTGGGCACAACCGGTGGGCAGTCAATACAACCTCCATCAGATGACGCCCACGCTCTATCGCAGCGGGTTACCCGACAGTAACGCAGCGCCGCTGCTGGAAAAGCTCAAGATCGGCACCGTGATCAATTTCCTGCCGGAATCCGATGCTGACTGGCTCAAATCGCCTGATATCCGCCAGGTACAGCTGACTTATCGCACCAACCATGTGGATGATTCCGACGTACTGGCGGCGTTGAGAGCCATCCAGGAAGCCGAAACCAACGGCCCGGTGCTGATGCATTGCAAGCACGGCTCTGACCGTACCGGCCTGATGGCGGCGATGTATCGGGTGGTGATTCAGGGGTGGAGCAAGGAGGATGCACTGAACGAAATGACCCTGGGTGGTTTTGGCACCAGCAATGGCTTCAAGGACGGCGTTCGCTACATGATGAGGGCCGATGTCGACAAGTTACGCAAGGCATTACTCAATGGAGAATGCAGTACCAGTGCCTTTGCCCTGTGTTCGGTGAAGAGTTGGATGAACACTGCCAACACTGGCTCCTGGATTCAAACTGCGTTGCCGGGTGTAACGTCTAAAAATAAACGCACCGAATCAACCAACGATCTAGAGTGACCGGGAGCAAGCACTAGCTCGCGAAACGCACGACCCGTCTGCGGGTTGAACACACCTTCTTGCTCAAACCTTTTGAAGGCTGCACGTGCCAGCACTTCAGACCATTGGTAAGCATAAAACCCGCCCTCGTAACCCGACACCATATGGCTGAAGCCATTGACGTAACGAACAGCGTCCAGCGCTGGCAGGTGCCCGACCTCACGGTTGGCGCTTGCAAATACCTGCTCAATTGCGCGTCCGTCGCCGTGGGTGCGATGCACTTCAATATCAAACAGCGCCAGGGTCAGCGACTCTGCGCGCTCCCAAGACGTTTGAGTGTTGGCATACACCACTTGCTGTCGGGCCATGGCCTCAGGCAACTGCGCGCCGGTTTCGACATGGCCTGACAGCCAGACAAGACATTCAGGGGAATCACACCAGCGCTCGAAGAACTGGCCGCAGAACTCCGCACTGTCGATGCCCAGGTCATCAATGCCCATTTTAGTGCGATAACCCACGCCCATCAGCACCTGCTGCAAGCAATGGCCGAACTCATGGAACAGGATCTTGAGCTGCTGGTGCGCAAGCAAGCAGGGCTCGTCAGGGGTCACTTCAAACTGGCTGCAGAGCACAACCACCGGTTGCACTCTTTGCCCTTCAGCTGTAGTCCAGCGGTTTTTCAACGAAAACGCCCTGGGAAAATCATCGCTGTTTTGCAAAAACGGTACGAAATATATCTGCCCCAATACTTCGCCATAGGCGTGCACTTGCAAGAGTCGAACCCCGGGAGCCCAGGAGTCGAAGCCATCGAGCTCACTGATTTCGATGTCGAACAGGCGCTTTATCAAAGCAAACAGGCGGATCAGGGTGGTATCCAGCGGGAAATAAGCGCGCAACGTCTCTTGAGCAACGCCGCTGGCCTGTTGCCGGATGATCTGCGCCAGATAGGCGTAATCCCAGGGCTGCAGATCGGCCAACCCAAGTTCACGGCCCAGCGTGGTGAGCAGTCGTTTGTCATGCTCGAAGGCCATACGTTGCGACGCAATTTGATCACGAATAAACGTCAGCACCTGATCTTCGGTATCCAATACCTGGAGTTCAAGCGCCAATCGAACGAAGTTGGCGTGGCCCAAAAGCTGGGCTTTTTGATGACGGCTGACCATTAGCATTTGCAGCAGCGGGCCATTGTCGAACTGCCCGGCATGCGGGCCGATATCGGACGCACGCGTGTTATAGGCGATGAAAACCTCCTCTCGCAAAGCGCGATTTTGCGCGTACGCCATGAGGTCTCGGTAGGTTTCTTCATTCAGGGTAATCAGCCAACCTTCCAGGTTGGCGGCACGGGCCTTTTGCGCCCTACGCGCCTTGAATGTCGGCGTAAGCCCCAGCAGGTGTGATTCGTCGGTGACGTGTTTGCGCCAAGCGTTGTTTGCCTGTTCCAACCGGCTAATGAACAACTGCTGAAGCCCGGCAATTTCAAGGTTAAGCGTCACCAGCCTCTGCTGCGAGACCGATTCCAATTCGATACCGGCCTGTTCAAACTTTTTCAGCGTACGCCTCAGCAAACTCTGACGGGACGCATCGAACAGTCCTGCCGCTGAACTGGCCGCCAACGCTTTGTAGCAGTCAAAGAGCGCGCGGTTACTGGTTAGATCGCGCACGAACTCTATGGCCCGGAAAGTGGCTTGCGCGGTGGCTCGCTTCCATTTTTGTTCAGTGTTTACGCTGTCGAGTATGTAAATCACCGTTAACACCTCGTCGATCCGCGACGTCACCGCCTCTATGGCCAGCACCAGATCGTCCCAGTTCGGGCTGTGTCGCTGGCTGGCAATGATGCGGCCCACCTCGGTGCGAGCGCGCAGCACGATCGCATCAACGGCAGGTACAAGATGTTCGGCGCGAATGGCCGAGAAAGGCGGCAGGTGATAGTCCTGCAACAGGGGATTGGGGTCTTGCATCGGGCATCCTTGAAGACAACAAGTGGGAGTTGTCATCCTGGAATACACCGCAGGAGAGAAGGGTGTAGATGCTTAACGCTCCTCGCCCCAAAACCTTGGTTTCAGGGCGAGAAACATCAAATGGGTCATTTTTTCAGCTTCGGATTAGGAAAGAACTGCACCGCCTGCACCTTGGGGTCCGCCGGAGCTTTCAACGCAGACGTATTCACCCGCGTGCCCAATTCCTTGGGCACCGACAACCCCTGGTCATTCAGCGTGTCGGTATAACCGCAGGCCACGCAAGCGCGATGGGGCACGTTGTCCTCGGTCCACATCTTCAACTTGTCCGGCTCGCTGCACGCCGGGCAGACCGCCCCGGCGATAAATTGCTTTTTGGTGATCACAGGCCCTTCACTCATGCTGCCGCGTCCTCACTCAGGCCGCTGTGGCGCAAGAGTGCGTCAATCGACGGCGCTCGTCCGCGGAAGTCGACGAACAGCACCATCGGTTCCTGGGAACCGCCACGCGCCAGGATCGCTTCGCGGAAGGCGCGGCCGGTCTCAGCGTTGAGCACACCCTCTTCTTCAAACTTGGAGAAGGCATCCGCCGACAGCACTTCAGCCCACTTGTAGCTGTAGTAACCCGCCGCGTATCCGCCAGCGAAAATGTGCGCGAAGCTATTGGGGAAACGGTTGTAGGCCGGCGGACGCATCACCGACACCTCATCGCGTACGCCTTCGAGCACCTGGGCCACGCTGCGGCCGTCACCGTGGGTGGCGTGCAGTTCGAAGTCGAACAGCGAGAATTCCAACTGGCGCACCATCATCAGGCCGGACTGGAAGTTCTTGGCCGCGAGCATTTTTTCCAGCAGGTCCTGAGGCAGCGCTTCGCCGGTTTCGTAGTGACCGGAGATCAGTGCCAGGCCTTCCGGCTCCCAGCACCAGTTCTCCATGAACTGGCTCGGCAATTCCACCGCATCCCAGGCCACGCCGTTGATGCCGGACACACCCGCGTGTTCAACGCGGGTCAGCAGGTGATGCAGGCCGTGGCCAAACTCGTGGAACAGGGTGGTCACTTCATCGTGGGTCAGCAGGGCAGGCTTGCCGCTGTCGGCCGGGGTGAAGTTGCACACCAGGTTGGCCACCGGGCTTTGCAGCACGCCGTCGATTTTGCGGCGACGGTCGCGCGCACCGTCCATCCACGCGCCGCCACGCTTGTTGGCGCGGGCGTAGAGGTCGAAGAAGAAGCGGCCCACGTGCTGGCCGTTTTCCTTGATTTCAAACAGGCGGACATCCGGGTGCCAGGTGTCGAAGCCTTTTTGCTCGGCGATTTCGATGCCGTACAGGCGCTGCACAATGGCGAACAGGCCGCCGAGCACTTTGTCGATCGGGAAGTACGCGCGCAGGGCTTCCTGGGACACGCTGTAGCGTTGCTCACGGAGTTTTTCGCCGTAGAAACCACTGTCCCAGCTTTGCAGCTCGGCGCAGCCTTGTTCGGCGGCGTAGGCCTTGAGCTGTTGCAGGTCCTGGGCGGCAAACGGCTTGCTGCGCTTGGCCAGGTCGCGCAGGAAGCTCAGCACCTGGTCGCTGGACTCGGCCATTTTGGTGGCCAGACTCAGTTCGGAGAACGACGCATAACCCAGCAGCTTGGCCAGCTCCTGACGCAGGTCGAGGATCTGTTCCATCACCGGGCCGTTATCGTTCTGACCGGCATTCGGGCCTTGATCCGACGCACGGGTGCAGTAAGCCGCGTAGACTTCTTCACGCAGGGCGCGGTCCTGGGCGTAGGTCATCACCGCGTAGTAGCTTGGGAATTCCAGGGTGATCAACCAGCCGTCGAGGCTTTTGGCCTGGGCGGCGGCAGCCATTTGCGCCTTGGCCGAATCGGTCAGGCCGGCGAGGGTGGCTTCGTCGGTGACGTGTTTGGTCCAGGCCTGGGTGGCGTCCAGCAACTGGTTGGAAAATTTGCTGCCCAGCTCGGACAGTTTGCTCTGCACTTCGGCGTAGCGCTTTTGCTGCTCGGGCGGCAGATCGATGCCGGACAGGCGGAAGTCACGCAGCGAGTGTTCCAGGATAGTTTTCTGCGCCACATCGAAACCGGCGGCTTCCGGGCTGTTGGCCAGGGCTTCGAAGGCCTGGAACAGCTCGCGGTTCTGGCCCATCTCGGTGGAGTAGGCGCTCAACGCCGGCAGGCAACTTTCGTAGGCTTCGCGCAGTTCAGCGCTGTTGCACACGGCGTTGAGGTGGCTGACCGGGCTCCAGGCGGCGCCCAGGCGGTCATTCAGTTCATCCATGGCCAGGACCAGGCCGGCCCACGTCGGATTTTTCCCCTGGCTTTGCAGGATGCCTTCGATGGCGACACGGTTGTCGGCGAGGATCTGTTCGATGGCCGGCTGGACGTGCTCGGCACGGATCGCCGAGAACGGCGGCAGGTCGTAGGACTGCAGAAGCGGGTTGTTCGCGCTCACGGTTGGCACCTTGGCTGAAGAAACATGTAAGAACAAAGATGGGGCCATCTTAATTACAATCAACGTCCACCGCAGCTATCAGCAGAAGAGAGAGAGGCTATCGTGACCCTTCGCACCTATCAGAACCACACGCCAGCCCTGAGCGCCGGGGCTTTTGTCGATATTTCGGCGGTGGTGATCGGCGATGTTGAAATCGGCGCCGACAGCTCGGTCTGGCCGCTGACCGTGATCCGCGGCGACATGCACCGCATCCGCATCGGTGCGCGCACCAGCGTGCAGGATGGCTGCGTGCTGCACATCACCCACGCAGGGCCCTTCAATCCGGATGGCTTCCCGCTGCTGATCGGCGACGACGTGACCATCGCCCACAAAGTCATGCTGCATGGCTGCACCGTGGGCAACCGCATCCTGATCGGCATGGGCAGCATCGTGATGGACGGCGCCGTGGTGGAAGACGACGTGATCATCGGCGCCGGCAGCCTGGTGCCGCCAGGCAAGAAACTCGAAAGCGGCTTCCTGTACGTGGGCAGCCCGGTTAAACAAATCCGCCCGCTGACTGACAAGGAACGCGCCTTTTTCACCTACAGCGCGGCGAACTACGTGAAGCTCAAAGACCTGCACCTGGCTGAAGGATTCGATCAATGAATTACCAAACCGTGCTGTTCGACCTGGACGGCACCCTCACCGACCCGCGCGAAGGCATTACTCGCTCGATCCAATATGCCCTCGGCAAACTGGGGATCGACGAGCCCGACCTGACCCAGCTGGAACACTTTATCGGCCCGCCGCTGCTGCAAGCGTTCATGCAGTTCTACGGTTTTGATGAAGCCAAGGCCTGGGAGGCAGTGAATTTCTACCGTGAGCGCTTCAAGGTGACCGGCCTGTATGAGAACCGCGTGTTCGACGGCGTAATGCCGTTGCTGGAGGACTTGAGCGGCCAGGGGCGCCAGCTCTACGTCGCCACCTCCAAGCCTTGGGTATTCGCCCGCGAGATCGCGCGGCACTTCGATTTCGCCAAGCACTTCAAGGTGATCTACGGCAGCGAACTGGACGGTACGCGCACCAACAAGGTCGAACTGATCGCCCACCTGATGAGCGAGGAAGGCCTGGACCCGGCTACCACCCTGATGATTGGTGACCGCAAGCATGACCTGATCGGCGCACGCAGCAACGGGCTGGATTCGGCAGCGGTGGGGTATGGGTTTGGCAGTTTTGAAGAACTGAATGCCGAGGCGCCGACTTGGCATTTTCAGACGTTGGCCGAAATGCATCAGGCGTTTATGCAGCGCAGCTGAAATAGCCTTCGCGAGCAAGCCCGCTCCCACATTCGACCGCATTCTCATGCTGGAAATCGGTCAATTGTGGGAGCGGGCTTGCTCGCGAAGAGGCCCTAAAGACCAACACCCTCTAGCTGTTTCAACGCTGCTCTACGCTGCTCCACTGGCAACCCGCCCATCGTTTCCACCGCCTTATAAAACCTCACCCAATCCCCATTTTCCCGCGCAAACAGCGCCGCAAACGCCGGCACCCACTGGTCATACAGACCGAACGGCAACAACCGTGCGTTGTTCATGGGCTGGTTGATCCACGCGTCATAACGTTTATCCCCGCCCCACTGGCTATCGCGCAATTGCCGATACTCGCTACGCAAACGCTCGAACTCGGCCGCCTTGGCCTGGCGCATCGCATCAGCGGCCAACGGTTGGGCGTAGAGCCTTTCCAAACGTTGCCGGGTATCGAGAACCAACTGGATAAACTGATCACGCTGCTTCGACGTCGACAGGCTCTGCGGCGCCAAACCCCGCGCAGCACGCCATTGCCGTGTGCCTTCCTGCTCGACGAAATTGGCAAACGACTCGTTGAACTCGGTGTCGTCCTTTACATAAAACCGCTGGTGCGCCAGCTCGTGGAAGATCAGCGTGGCCAAGCGCTCATCGCCCCAGTTCATCATCGAATTCATGATCGGGTCGTTGAACCAGCCCAAAGTAGAATAGGCCTCGACGCCGCCGATCGACACGTCCATGCCGCGCTGCTTCAACAACGCCGCCTCACCACGCGCCGCACCTTGGTTGTAATAGCCGCGATAAGCCACACAACCGGCAATGGGGAAGCAATGGGTTTCGGGGGACAGGGAAAATTCCTGCGTGGCAAACACATTCCAGACCACATAGGGCCGACCGATATCGGCATACAACCTGTAGCTCTGGTTGTCAGGCAGGTGCAAATGCTCACTGGCGAACGTGCGTGCTTTTTGTGATTGCACCAGGTGTTCGCGTAACAGCGGCGGGCGGGAAGAGTCGGCAATGACCTGCGCCACCGGCTCTCGGGCCCGCAGCAATTGCCATTGGCCGCTGGCCAACTGGCTGTAATAACTCACGCTGGAGCAGCCGCTGAGCAGCAAGACCATCACCCCTGGAAGAAAACGCCTGACCATGCCCCGACCGCTCCTGGGTAATTTGCCCGCCAGACTATCGCGCCTGTGCGGAATTTTTCCATGGCATGACGTGTTTATACTCATAGGGAGTCTGTTGCCATCGGCGCCAGGCTCAATACTTCCTTCCATTGAGTGCCTGCCATGCGCCAGCTCTTGCTTCCCGTTGCCGCCCTGTTCCTCGGTGCCTGCACCACAACGCCAGTGCCACCGAAGGATCCGCAACAAGCCTGGGTCGACTTCACCACGCCGACGCCGGGGTCCAAGCTGGTGATGGCGCAGCGTTTGGACGGCAAAAACCTGGAGGACGGGCGTTACTTCCAATTCCCGCCCGGCCATCACGAATTGATGGTGCGCTTCGACTTTGAAGTCCCGGCCGGCGGCGGATTGGGTGGGCTTAGCCAGATGATGTATCGCACCTGCTTCATGACCCTGGAATATGACCACTTCCAGGCCGGCCAGCGTTACGTGCTAGAAGGGCGCTCGTTGGCCTTCACGCCGAATATCCGGCTGTATGACTCGGCGCGTCAGTTGCTCGCAGAAGAACGCAGCGTCAACTGCATCTGATCAGTCGTTGTTTTTCTGGTAGATGATGCGCTTGGTGCCGTTTTCGCACGAACCGACAATCATCGCACTGTCGTGATTCTTGGCTTCTTCGGCGGTGATGATTTCCAGGGTGTACGAAGGAATCGCCTTGGCCTGGATCTTCACTTCAATCTCTTTCCTGAGCTCTTCACAATCTTTTGGCGCGGCCACGGCCGAAGTGGCCAATACACCGCAGATGATTGCCAAGGCAAAACGTTTCATGTGTGAAGCTCCCTGAATGCACTGCGCACGGATGTGCGCTTAGGCTGCAGGCTATTCGATCATATTTGGGGCTTCAGGAGCGAGCCTGCTCGCTCCTGAAGTAGAAGGCTTAGCCGACCAGCGTGGCATCCAGGCTGATTTTCGCATTCAGCACCTTGGACACCGGGCACCCTTCCTTGGCTTTTTTACTCAATTCATCGAACTGCGCCTGGCTTGCGCCGGGAATCTTGGCCTTGAGGATCAGGTGCACGGCGGTGATCGCAAAACCACCGTCCACCTGGTCCAGGGTCACTTCGGCCTGGGTGTCGATGCTGTC
This sequence comes from Pseudomonas sp. NS1(2017), assembly GCF_002269425.1. Classification (NCBI taxonomy): domain Bacteria; kingdom Pseudomonadati; phylum Pseudomonadota; class Gammaproteobacteria; order Pseudomonadales; family Pseudomonadaceae; genus Pseudomonas; species Pseudomonas sp. NS1(2017). The sequence goes on along the minus strand of NZ_CP022960.1, from coordinate 1,381,461 downwards.
AGCCTTGAGCCCGGCATCGCCGAGAATCATGGAGAAGGCCATGGAGAAACAGCCGGCGTGGGCCGCACCGATCAGTTCTTCCGGGTTGGTGCCCTTGCCCCCCTCGAAACGCGCCTTGAAGCCGTAGGGCGCTTCACGTAGGACGCCGGTTTCCGTGGAAATGGAACCCAGGCCCGTCTTCAGGTCACCTTCCCAATGTGCGGATGCTTTTTTCACGATACTCATAGCGGTCTCCTCGAACGGTGGTTTTGCGTCAGTAAGGGTTCTGAGAGTAGTCGGACTGGCAAAGTTCATCATGTAGGAGAAACCTAGCAATACAGTAGGAATTTTCCTGGCGTGCTATTGAATCTCGGGTATATGCCCTTATTGCATGGGTATGCACATGAAGCGGCAGGTTTTGGTTCGTCTAAAAAGCCTGCGGCCCCCTAGGAGAAGCAGGCTTATGAAATCGCTGTCCGACGTAAAGTTTTCAACCCTCGACCTGGTGCCCGTGCGCGCCAATGGCAGCCCGGCGCAGTCGCTGCGCAATTCCCTGGACCTGGCCCAGCACGTGGAAAAATTCGGCTACAACCGTTTCTGGGTGGCCGAGCACCACAATATGGACGGTATCGCCAGTTCGGCCACTTCGGTGCTGCTGGGCTACCTGGCAGGTGGCACTTCGACGATTCGCGTCGGTTCCGGCGGTGTAATGCTGCCCAACCATGCGCCGCTGGTAATTGCCGAACAGTTCGGCACCCTGGAGAGCCTCTACCCCGGTCGTATCGACCTGGGCCTGGGCCGCGCCCCTGGCTCCGACCAGATGACCGCCCGCGCCCTGCGCCGTGAGCGCTCCGGCAGCGCCGATGAATTCCCGGAAGACGTGGCCGAGCTGATGGCCTACCTGGGCCCACGCACCCCCGACCAACGGATCATCGCCGTGCCTGGCACGGGCACCAATGTGCCGGTGTGGCTGCTCGGCTCCAGCTTGTTCAGTGCACAGCTGGCAGGCGAACGCGGTTTGCCCTACGCCTTCGCCTCGCATTTCGCACCACGCCTGATGCATGAGGCGATTCGCGTGTACCGCAATCACTTCAAACCTTCAGCCGTGCTGGATAAACCCTACGTGATGCTCGGCATTCCCTTGGTGGCGGCGGATACCGACGAGCAGGCTGATTACTTGGCAACTTCGGTCTACCAACGCATCCTCGCCCTCATGCGCGGGCAAAGCCTGGTGCAGCGCCCGCCGGTAAAAACCATGGACGGCCTGTGGTTGCCCCATGAAAAAGACGCGGTCGGCAGCTTCCTGGGCCTGGCCATGGTAGGCAGCCCGGCGAAGATCCGCGCCAAACTGGAAGTGCTGATCGAGCAGACCGGCGCCGACGAGTTGATCTTTACTTGCGACCTGTACGAACACGCCGACCGGATTCATTCCTACGAGCTGCTGGCGCAGGTGATGAAGGGCTAAAACTTTCAGGCGAAAAAAAACCGACGCAGCGCGTCGGTTTTTTATGTCTGCAACACGGGATTAACCGCGCTTGTAGGCAATTTCCTTGGTGCCACCCTCGCAGGTGCCGACCACTGTGTGATCGCTCGGCGCAGCGCCTTTATCCACCACTTCCAGCGAATAACCCGTAGCGCCCTTGGCGTCGATTTTCGCTGCAATTTCGCTTTTGAGCTCTTCACAAGGCTTGCCCGCCGCCAGGGCCGTGCCTGCAATGCTCAACAAACCTACCGCTAACAGGAACTTCTTCATCCGTTACTTTCCTTGCGCTGATCGAAAAGAGCGTGCCGACGCTTGTGGCATCGGCACCCATTGGTTGTAGCGCAGGTTATGGCAATCGGCCAGTCAGCAAGTTCAACCGATGCGATCAACTACTGGCAATTCGGAACCCCACCTTGAGGGTGACCTGGAAGTGCGCGGCCTTGCCGTCCTTGATGTGACCACGGGTTTCAGTCACCTCGAACCATTCCAGATGCTTGATGCTCTTGTTGGCCTCGGCCAGCGCATTGTTGATGGCGTCTTCAATGCTGGAGGTGGACGAGCCCACCAGTTCAACTTTCTTGTAGGTGTGATGATCACTCATGGCAGTTCTCCTAAGGGTCGTTCAGCAAGCGTAGCAGTCAATGTTCGTACTGCTTCTGGCGACTGTTCGTACCCGAAAGTTCAGATTTACTGCACTTTCTGAAACGGCCGCAGTCGGTATCTACACACGCCACTCAATCACTTCAGGAGAGTCCACATGGCCAACACTTCTTTACGCAAAGCGTCGCTGGAAAGCATGGAAGCCGAGATTTCGAGCCTGCTCAAATCTCTGGAAAGTCTCAAGGACGATGCATCCGACGAGTCGCGCAAAACCTTGAAGGCCCTGAAAAGCAATGCCGAGAATGCCCTAAAGCACTCCCGCCACCTGATCAGCGACGCCTACGAAGAAAGCAAAGTCAAAATCCGCGAAACCGGTGTTGCAACCCGGGACTACGCACAAGAGCACCCATGGACTACAGCCGGCGTCGCCGTCGGTGCACTGGGCCTGCTCGCGGCTTACCTGCTGTGCAAACGCGGCGATTAAACCGGTTCCCGCAGTAGCTCAGCCTTGAACCATTGCGCCAGTTGCCCGGCGCGCCCGTCTGCGGCGCGCTTGGGCAGCCACAGCGCCAGGTGCGCCGGGGTTTCGCTGAAACCCCACGGTGCCACCAGGCGACCCGCACGCAAGTCCTCGGCCACCAGCGGCTGCGGGGCGATGGCTACACCCAATCCTGCCACTGCCGCCTCCAGTAAATAATATAAATGCTCAAACCCCTGGCCGTGTTTCAACGCGCCGGGCTCGATGCCGTGCTGCGCCGCCCAACTGGGCCAGGCTTGCGGGCGTGACGTGGTGTGCAACAGCTTTTCACCACACAAGGCCTCGGCGGGCGCCTCGCGCAAGCGATCATAGCCGGCAAAGCGCGGGCTCATCACCGGGCCGATGCGTTCACTGGCCAGCTCATACACCTGCATATCCGCCGGCCATGGCGGTTCAGCGAACACCAAAAGCGCATCCAGGCCTGGGCGGCGCGGGTCCAGATCCCCATCACCCGCCGACAGGTGCAAGCGCAGGTGCGGCAAGTCGGCGTTCAAGCGGCCCAGGCGCGGGATCAACCAGCGCGCCAGCAGGCTGCCCGAACAGCCGAGTACAAAAGGCGCATCGGCGCTGGCCTGGGTCAGCTCGGCACACACATCCCTCAGGCGCTCGAAGGCCTCGGCGCTGGCATCCCGTAGCCGGACGCCTGCATCTGTGAGTTTAAGGCCGCGACCTTCTTTGACGAACAAGCTGATACCCAAATGCTCCTCCAGCACCTTCAACTGCCGGCTGACGGCACCGTGGGTCACGTGCAATTGCTCGGCGGCCTGACTGACGCTATTCAATCGCGCAGTCGCTTCAAAGGCACGCAGGGCATTGAGGGGCGGAAGGTCTCGGCTCATCTGTGAGTTTTCCTGACAGGTTGCGGCGATCTTATCGGTTTTCAGCATAGGGCGTCAGGGGTAGAGTGGCTCTCATTGTTTCCCACACCGATTCTTTCCTGGAGCGTCCCATGACTCAGTCCCAGACCGATCTACGCAACGGCCCTGACGCCAACGGCCTGTTTGGCGCGTTCGGCGGCCGCTACGTCGCTGAAACCCTGATGCCGTTGATCCTCGACCTGGCCCGCGAATACGAAGCGGCCAAGGAAGATCCTGCATTCAAAGAGGAATTGGCCTACTTCCAGCGTGACTACGTCGGTCGTCCAAGCCCGCTGTACTTCGCCGAACGCCTGACCGAATTCTGCGGCGGCGCCAAGATCTACCTCAAGCGCGAAGAGCTGAACCACACCGGCGCGCACAAGATCAACAACTGCATCGGCCAGATCCTGCTGGCCCGGCGCATGGGCAAGAAGCGCATCATCGCCGAAACCGGCGCCGGCATGCACGGTGTGGCCACTGCCACCGTGGCGGCGCGCTTCGGCCTGCAATGCGTGATCTACATGGGCACCACCGACATCGAGCGCCAGCAAGCCAACGTGTTCCGCATGAAGCTGCTGGGCGCCGAAGTGATCCCGGTGGTCGCCGGCACCGGCACCCTGAAAGACGCCATGAACGAAGCCCTGCGTGACTGGGTGACCAACGTCGACAGCACCTTCTACCTGATCGGCACCGTGGCCGGCCCGCACCCGTACCCGGCGATGGTGCGCGACTTCCAGGCCGTGATCGGCAAGGAAACCCGCGACCAGTTGCAAGCCCAAGAAGGCCGCCTGCCGGACAGCCTGGTGGCGTGCATCGGCGGTGGTTCCAACGCCATGGGCCTGTTCCACCCGTTCCTGGACGACACCAGTGTCGAAATCATCGGCGTTGAAGCCGCCGGCCACGGCATCGAGACCGGCAAGCATGCCGCCAGCCTCAACGGTGGTGTACCCGGCGTACTGCACGGCAACCGTACGTTCCTGCTGCAGGATGACGACGGCCAGATCATCGACGCCCATTCGATCTCCGCTGGCCTGGATTACCCCGGCATCGGCCCGGAACACGCGTGGTTGCATGACATCGGTCGCGTTCAGTACACCTCGGTGACCGACGACGAAGCCCTCGATGCCTTCCACAAATGCTGCCGCCTGGAAGGGATCATTCCTGCCCTGGAAAGCGCCCACGCCTTGGCCGAAGTGTTCAAACGCGCACCGGCCCTGCCGAAGGATCACCTGATGGTGGTCAACCTGTCCGGCCGTGGCGACAAAGACATGCAGACCGTGATGCACCACATGGAAACCTCTCAGCAGGAGAAACACTGATGAGCCGCCTGCAAACCCGCTTCGCACAGCTTAAAGAACAGAATCGCGCCGCCCTGGTGACCTTCGTTACCGCTGGCGACCCTGGCTACGACACCTCGCTGGCGATCCTCAAAGGCTTACCAGCCGCCGGCGCCGACGTGATCGAGTTGGGCATGCCCTTCACCGATCCGATGGCCGACGGCCCGGCGATCCAGCTGGCCAACATTCGCGCGTTGAACGCCAAGCAAAACCTGGTGAAAACCCTGCAGATGGTCCGCGAATTCCGCCAAGACAACAACGACACGCCGCTGGTGTTAATGGGCTACTTCAACCCGATCCACAAATACGGCGTGCCGCAGTTCATCGCCGACGCCAAGGAAGCCGGCGTGGACGGCCTGATCGTGGTCGACATGCCACCTGAACATAACGGCGAGCTGTGCGACCCGGCCCAAGCCGCAGGCATCGACTTTATCCGCCTGACCACGCCGACCACCGATGACGTGCGTCTGCCGACCGTGCTCAACGGCAGCTCCGGCTTTGTGTACTACGTGTCGGTGGCCGGTGTAACCGGCGCCGGCGCTGCGACCCTGGAACACGTTGAAGAGGCCGTAACCCGCCTGCGCCGCCATACCGACCTGCCGATCAGCATCGGTTTTGGTATCCGCACGCCGGAACAAGCGGCGGCCATCGCCCGCCTGGCTGACGGTGTGGTCGTAGGCTCGGCACTGATCGACCATATCGCCAATGCCAAGAATGACCAGCAAGCCATCGACGGCGTGTTGAGCCTGTGTGCGGCATTGTCGGAAGGCGTGCGTAACGCTCGTAAGTAAGGGCCCCGTAAGCAGTAGGTAAAGTTCCTGATACAGAGGAATCAACCCGCCCGGGCACGGCCTAAACAGCAAGACCAAGGGATTTCGAACCGCGTTCGAAATCCCTTTTTTGTTTGCGTGCCCTGAGGAATACCCGATGAAAATGCCCAAAACCGTGATTGCCAGCCTTGGCGTGCTGGTGCTTGGCGCCAGCGCCCTGGTGCAGGCCGCGCCTTATGACCAAGGTGGCCCGGACCGTGGCGGCCCACAGGGCCAGCACGAACAACGCGGCGACGACCATCGCGACCCGCAGGACAACCGTCGCGGCGGCCCGCCCCAGGATTTCGGCCCGGTCCGCCAGATCATCCACGATAACCACGGCCAGTTCGCCCGTGGCGCACCGCCACCGCCGAATGTACGCCTGGTGCGTGGCCAGCCGCTGCCCCGGGGCTACTACGGCGAGCGCCTCGACCGCCGCGCCTTGGAGCGCCTGCCGGTGTATCCCGGTTATGAATGGCGCCGTTCGGGACCGGACGTGGTATTGATCGCCGTAGGCACCGGCATTGTTTATGAAATCCTCGATGGCGTGCTGAACTGATTTCTTGCACTAGGCTTGAGGGGTGACATCCCGTCACCCCTTGACCACCTCATGCCTATTGCCGTCTAACCTCCCCGCAAGCCTAGTATTCCTTGCCCTACGGTCGTTAAGTTAGCCGCATCAGAAGTCATCCTTGGCTCCCAGGAGTACATCATGGCATTTGATCTCATTACCCCCTCTGACCGTCGTCATTCAACGCTGCAAAAGGGTTTCAATCTGCGCTGGCCCCTGGGCAATGTGCAGGGTGAGTCATCGCCCAATGGGGCCGACCGCATCTATATCTGCCACAGCCCTCAGGACGTTATCGACGCCGCTGCCCAAGCATTGGCTGTTCCCAATGGCCGGATCACGGTGCGCAGCGGCGGCCATTGCTACGAAGGCTTTGTCTCCAACAAGATGCCCGGCAGTCCCAATGAAGTATTGTCGATCTTGGACATCAGTCCGATGAACCACCTGACCTACGATGCCAACGGGCACATCGGTTCCACGTTGATCCCCAGCCAGCCCGAGCGCTACACCGTTCGCCTGGAATCCGGTGGCCAGAACTGGGACGCCTATGTTGCGCTGTACAAGCTGGCCAACAAGACCTTGCCCGGCGGCTCGTGTTATTCGGTCGGACTGGGCGGGCATATTTGCGGAGGCGGCTACGGTTTGCTGTCGCGCAAACACGGTTTGGTATGCGACTGGCTGGATGGCGTCGATATGCTAGTTCCCAACGCCCAGGGCAACGGTTTGATACCGGTACACGTATCACGCCACAGCACCGACCCCGACGAGCTCAACCTGTTCGCCGCCTGCTGCGGGGCAGGGGGCGGGCAGTTCGGCATCATCACCAGCTATTACTTCAAGACATTGCCGGACGCCCCCACGGAAGTGCTGTGGTTGGTGCTGGAATGGGATTGGTCCGTGTTAACCAAGACCGCTCTCGACAACCTGCTAGCGGCCTACCAAGCCTGGTTCGCCGACAATCAAAGCAACCCGGACACCTGGGGCCTGGCGACCAAGCTGGAAATGCGCCACCAGCACACCGGCAATGTGACTTTGGGTATTCACTATGTGGACAAGGACGGAGCGTCGGACGACCGGACGTACTTCGACGATTTCGTCAGCAAAATGCTCACAGCCATTGCACTGCCTGCCAGCGAGTCGCTGGTGCCGTTTTACGTGACCCATCTGCCACGCGGCAGCGCCACCGGGCGCACCATCAACTCGCTAGCATCTGCCCAAGACGCCACCCAGCACCTGGACTGGCTGGTGTGCCAGCAGACCTTGAATGGCTCGGGAGATAACCAGCGTGGGCGCTATAAGTCGGCCTACCAGAAAGGCGTGTTCACCCCGCAGGTACTGCAGGCCATCTGGGACACCCTGACCTTGGATGACCCCGATAACCACCTGACCCAAAGCCTGATCCAGATCCAATCCTTCGGTGGGCGCATTAATGAGCCAGACCCGGCCGTGCGCCGCGAAACCTCGGCGGCGCAGCGCTCTTCCTATTTGAAGTGGCAACCGCAATGTTATTGGCGCGGGGCCAGCGAGGCGGCGGACCAGGCCCACGCGCGCTGGATCCAGGGGCTGTTTTTCAAGGCTTTCGCCAATGATAAGGGTGTGCCGGTCAATCCCGAGTTCGAGGGCTGCTACATCAATTACCCCGACCTCGACATGACGCACCTGGGGGGCGACCCCGCCAATCCAAAAAACCCGTCCTGGTATGGGATTTTCTTCCCCAACACTGTCATCGAGCGCCGCTTGAGGGATACCAAACTACGCTGGGACCCGCACAACGTGTTTCGCAACGAGATGTCGGTGCCGTAATCCAAAAAAAGGGCGACCCCAAGGTCGCCCGCTTTTCTTACAACTCGATCCGTTCGACCTTACCCACCAGCAACACATAGGAAAGCGCCCCGAGCAACGCCAGCACCGCGATATAGGTAATCGCCGGCGCAAACGAATCGCCACTGGCTAGAAAGCCAATCACGATCGGCGTGGCAATCGCCGACAGGTTGCCGATGAAGTTGAACACCCCACCGGTCAACCCCAACAGGCGGGCCGGTGCAAGGGTCGACACCAGCGACCAGGTAATCGACGCCAACCCATTACCAAAGAACGCCACCGCCAGGAACGCAATCACCCACACCGTCGAATCCACATAGTTGGCACCGATGATCGCCGTGGAGATCAGCAGCCCGCCGATGATCGGCAACTTGCGCGCAAACCCCACCGACGCGCCGCGACGAATCAACCAATCGGAAAAGATCCCGGAACACAGCACGCCCACAAACGCCGCCAGGAATGGCAACGACGCCAGCAAGCCGGACTTGATGAAATCCATGCCGCGATACTTCACCAGATAAGTCGGGAACCACGTCAGAAAGAACCACAGCGTGGAGTTGAGGCAGAACTGCCCCAGGTAGATGCCCCACAGCTTGCGCTTGCTCAACACGATGCCCAGGTCGATCCAGCTGAACGGCGCCTTGGCGGCTTTTTCCTGCATGTCTACCAGGCCGCCACCTTCACGGATCAGCTCGATTTCAGCAGCGTTCGCGCTTTTGAAATCCTTCGGCTCGCGGTACACCGCATACCAGATCGCCGCCCACAGGATGCCGACGCCACCGGTCACCACAAACACCATGTGCCAGCCAAACGCATGTTGCAGCCACGCCAGTACCGGCGTGAGGAATGCCAGCCCAACAAACTGCCCGGAGGTATAAACGCCAATCGCCGTAGCGCGCTCACGCTCAGGGAACCAGGTGGTGACCACGCGGCTGTTGATCGGGTAGGCCGGCGCTTCCAACGCGCCCACCGCCATGCGCAACACGAACAGCGCGATAAAGCTGGCGGCGAAGCCAAGCATGACGGTGGCGATGGACCACAACAGCAGTGCCGCCGTGTAGAGGATGCGCGGCGGCACGCGGTCCACCAGCCAGCCGCCGGGGATCTGCATGGCGGCATAGGTCCAGCCGAACGCGGAGAAAATCAGCCCGACGTGCACCGGGTCGATCCCCAGTTCGCTGGTCAGGGCCGGAGCGGCGATGGACAGGTTGCTGCGGTCGAGGTAGTTGATGACCACGGTGATAAACAGCAACACCATGATGAAGAAGCGCTTTCGGGTAGGCGTGACTAAAGAAGCCTGCCCGGTGAAGGATTCAGGGTGCATGGGGGGTTGCCTCTTCTTATGTTTATTGAGGGCTTGCAGGAGCCGGCAGCCCGGCTCCTACAGGGTGCTTACCACTCGGCGAAGCTGCCGTCGGCGTGGCGCCAGATCGGGTTGCGCCAGCGGTGGCCGATGGCCGCGCGTTCGATCACGTATTCCTCATTGATCTCGATGCCCAGGCCCGGCCCGTTGGGGATCTTCACAAAGCCCTGGTCATAGTCGAACACGCCCGGGTCGCGCACGTAATCGAGCAGGTCATTGCTCTCGTTGTAGTGAATGCCCAGGCTTTGCTCCTGGATAAACGCGTTGTAGCAGACCGCGTCCAATTGCAGGCACGCCGCCAGGGCAATCGGGCCCAGCGGGCAGTGCAGGGCCAGGGCCACGTCGTAGGCTTCGGCCATGTTGGCGATCTTGCGGGTTTCGGTGATGCCACCGGCATGGGACGCATCCGGCTGGATGATGTCGACGTAGCCTTCGCTGAGCACACGCTTGAAATCCCAACGCGAGAACAGGCGCTCGCCCAGGGCAATCGGCGTGCTGGTCAGCGGTGCCAGCTCTTTCAGCGCTTCGTAGTTCTCGCTGAGCACCGGCTCTTCGATGAACATCAATTTGTACGGGTCGAGTTCCTTCATCAGCACCTTGGCCATGGGCTTGTGCACCCGGCCATGGAAGTCGACGCCGATGCCGACATTGGGTCCCACCGCATCCCGTACGGCGGCGACGTTGGCCAGGGCCAGGTCGACTTTTTCAAAGCTGTCGACGAACTGCAGTTCTTCGGTGCCGTTCATCTTCACCGCGGTGAAGCCACGGGCCACTGCCTCTTTGGCGGCGCGGGCGGTGCCTGCGGGGCGGTCGCCGCCGATCCACGAGTAAACGCGGATCTTGTCGCGCACTTGGCCGCCGAGCAAGTCGCTGACGGACACACCGAGCGCCTTGCCCTTGATGTCCCACAACGCCTGGTCGATGCCGGCGAGGGCGCTCATGTGCACGGCGCCGCCGCGGTAGAAGCCGCCGCGATAGAGCACGGTCCAGATGTCTTCGATATTGCGTGGGTCTTTGCCGATCAGGTAGTCGGACAATTCTTCGACGGCAGCGGCCACGGTGTGGGCGCGGCCTTCTACAACAGGCTCACCCCAGCCGGTCACGCCCTGGTCGGTCTCGACTTTCAGGAAGCACCAGCGCGGTGGGACGATAAAGGTCGTCAGTTTGGTGATTTTCATCTGTTATCTCTCTTATAGATGCGGCGCCGGTAGGCGCGAAACTTGATTCAGCTAAGGGCTTTCCAGGCGGCGACATAAGCCTGGGCGCGGCTCGCTACCTGATCCACGGTCATACCCGGTTTGAACAACCCGGAACCCAGCCCGAAACCTTTGGCGCCGGCGTCGGTGAACACCTGCATGTTGTCCGGGGTGATGCCTCCCACCGGCAGCAGCAAGGTGCCAGCCGGCAATACCGCCAGCCACGCCTTGATCACCGAAGGGCCCATTTGCTCGGCGGGGAACAGCTTCAGCACGTCGGCGCCTTCGGCCAGTGCCGCGAAGGCTTCGGTCGGCGTAGCCACGCCCGGCGACAGAAACAGGCCTGCGGCTTTCGCAGCACGCAACACCTTGGCATCGCTGTGGGGCATGACGATCACTTGGCCGCCGGCCGCCTTCACTTGCTCAACCTGCTCCGGCGTCAACACCGTGCCAGCACCGATCAGGCAATCGGCGGGCAAACTGTCGCGCAGGGTGCGGATACTGGTGTAGGGATCAGGCGAATTCAGCGGGACTTCGATCACCCGAAACCCCGCCTGGTACAGCACCTGGCCGACAGCCTGGGCTTCGTCCGGGCGAATGCCGCGCAGGATGGCGATCAAACCGTTTTGCGCGAGTGCTTGCTTGAGCATGTCAGGCCTCCAATACAGGTTGAGTGAGCCCGGCCGCCACGGCCAGTTGCCACAGGCCGCGCTCGGTGGCTTCCTGCGCCAGGCTGACGTGGGCAAAGCCGCAGAGGGCGAGGGCGCGTTGATAGCGGGCGCAAAGGGGCGCGGCGCCGACCAGGATGATCGGCTTGTGTTTGGCGCTGTCGGGCAGACCGGCGAGTTCATGGCCGATAAGCAAGCCGGACAGGTAATCGGGTTGCTGCTCAGGGGCGAGTTCGCCGGTGAGCCCCAGGGTGCGGGCACTGAACAAGGTGGACAGCACGCCGCGCTGGCCGTCTTCGTAAAGCGCCACGTGCACGCCTCGGTCGAAGGCTTCGACCTGGAATTGTTCGGACGGCAGCTGAGTACGTCCAAGGATGCTGTGTTTGCTCAACACCGCAAACAGCTCCCCTGTCATGAAGGTATCGAAGTGCGTGATGCAGCCGTCGACCACCTCGACCCACTTGGAATGGCTGCCCGGCAGGCCGATCAACACATCGGCGCCCAGCCCTTGCAGAACGCCCAGCACCTGGGTTTCTTCGCCGCGCATTACGTTGGGCAAGCCGACCTGCTCGATCACGCCTGGCACGATGTGCACGTCCACGCCGCGCAGGCTGTGCACTTGGTGCAGCGCCTGGCCGAGGCTGGCGACATCGACCGGGGTATTGCGATAGGCCGCTTCGCTCCAGCCCTGGGCGCTGCCGACCATCCCACAGGCAATTACCGGTAACCCCGGTTGGGCGTCGAGCCAATCCCCGCACGCCGCGTCGAACGCCAACTCGAAGCCGTTGCTGCAACGCACGCCGGCAATGTCCCGGGGCTCGCTGGGCAAATGCATGATGCCCCACGCCAGCGAGCGCTGTTCCAGCACTGTGCCTGCGGGGCCGAGTTTGTAAGCACGAAGGGAGCTGGTCCCCCAATCGAGCGCGATCAATTGCGCCTGCATCGCTTCACCTGAGTTCTGAGCGGATGCAGCGAATATAAACCTACGGGTACGAAAGTCTCAATATATAAATATCAATCCCATATTTAGGGACTTAACTTAAGAAAAGGCTGACAAGTTCAGCTCCCGCATCGCCCCCATCCAGACGGCATAGTCAGTGTGGTCCTTCAGGTCATCACCGGTTTCGGGGTGCAGGAACACCACCAGCCCGTTGCGATGGATCACCAACCACGGCAGCACCACACCGATGTACTCAGGATCGAACGCCAGCTGGCAGCTCCAATCCGGGTGCGGGCCCACCGGTCGTTCGTGCACACGGCCCATGCGCAGTGGGAAGAGTTTGGCGGCGTCTTCGCACAGGCTGCGCGCCTGTTCGATCGTGCTGGCGTCGAAGTAGATATGGGCGTGGTAGCCCTTGATACGTTGCATGGCGGACTCCGGATCCAATATGCGCCCGATGCTAGACCGCAATGGACGGCAGGGCCAGCCCGGTCAGCGACTGGGCGCTGCTGGCTTGTTCTGCCACCAGCCAGTCGACGAAGCGCTCGACCAACTGCCCCCGACGTTTGCGCTGGGGTTGCACCACGTAATAGCCAAAGCGCGAGATCACCGTGTCGCTGACCGGCCGGCACAACCAGCCCTGTTCCAGCAGGTTATCCACAAGGTGCCGCCAGCCGATGGCCACGCCCTGGCCGGCGATCGCCGCCTGAATGAGTAGGGTGTAGTTGTCGAAACGCAGTTGGCCCGGCGTTGGTACGCTGGCGATGCCCAGTTCGCGAAACACACCGCTCCAGTCGAACCACTGGCTGTTGTTTTCCTGACGCAGGTGCAGCAGCGGGAAATCGTGCAAATTCTGCACAGTCAGCGGCGTGGCCTGTTCCTTGAGCCACTGAGGGCTGCACACCGGGAACACTTCCTCGTTGAACAGCCACAGGCTGTCGCCCTGCTTGAAACGGCCGTCGCCAAACAACACCGCCACGTCGATATCGCTGCGCAAAGTGGCGTGATTGCGCTCGCTGGTCACCAGGCTCACATCAACTTGGGGGTTGGCCTGGTGAAATCGATGCAGGCGCGGCATCAGCCAATAGGCGGCGAAGGCGAAGTCGGTGGCGACTTGCAACACTTCATGCTGATCCTGCTGGGTGATCAGGCTCAAGCCCTGGTTGATGCCTTGCAAACCACCTTGCACATGCTCGAACAGCAGGGCGCCGGCGTCGGTCAGTTCGATCCCCCGGTAGATGCGATCAAACAGGCGGATAGCCAACTGTTCTTCCAGGCGCTTGATCTGTTGGCTGATGGCCGGCTGGGTGGTGCCCAGTTCCACCGCAGCGGCGGTAAAGCTGCGATGACGTGCGGCGGCTTCGAAAGCGCGCAGCAAATCGAGGGACAGGTCACCAAGGGCTTCATACATAAGCTGTGCTTATCCTAGACATTGCTTTTCATGGGCTTTACCCCAATTTTCGTGGGCTGCATGCTCATTGGCATAAACACCGCCTATGGAATGCCGATAGATCATGAAGCGCAAGAACATTCTTTTCATCATGGCCGATCAAATGGCCGCGCCGATGCTTCCGTTCTACGGTTCTTCGCCTATCAAACTACCGAACTTGAGCCGCCTCGCCGCACAAGGCGTGGTGTTCGATGCCGCCTATTGCAACAGCCCGTTGTGCGCGCCGTCGCGTTTCACCCTCGTCAGCGGCCAGTTGCCGAGCAAGATCGGCGCCTACGACAACGCCGCCGATTTCCCCGCCGATGTGCCGACCTACGCGCACTACCTGCGCCGCCTCGGCTACCGCACCGCGCTGTCGGGCAAGATGCACTTCTGCGGCCCCGACCAGTTGCATGGCTACGAAGAACGCCTGACCAGCGACATCTACCCCGCCGACTATGGCTGGGCGGTGAACTGGGATGAGCCGGATGTGCGCCCCACCTGGTATCACAACATGTCGTCGGTGCTGCAGGCCGGGCCGTGTGTGCGCACCAACCAGCTGGATTTCGACGAAGAGGTGGTGTTCAAGGCCCAGCAATACCTGTTCGACCATATCCGCGAGGACGGCGACCAGCCGTTCTGCCTGACGGTATCGATGACTCACCCTCACGACCCGTACACCATTCCCAAACCGTTCTGGGACCTGTACGACGATGCCGACATCCCTTTGCCTACGACCCCTGCGCAAGGCGATCTCGACCCACACTCCCAGCGCCTGCTCAAGGTCTACGACCTGTGGGACAAGCCGCTGCCTGTGGATAAGATCCGCGATGCACGCCGTGCCTACTTCGGCGCGTGCAGCTACATCGACAGCAATGTCGGCAAGCTGCTGCAGACCCTGGAAGACACCGGCCTGGCCGACGACACCATCATCGTGTTCTCCGGCGACCACGGCGACATGCTCGGCGAACGTGGCCTCTGGTACAAAATGCACTGGTTTGAAATGGCCGCCCGCGTGCCGCTGCTAGTCAGTGCGCCGGGGCAGTTCGCGGCAGGCCGCGTGAGTAAAGCCGTGTCCACCGCCGACCTGCTGCCGACCCTGGTGGAACTGGCCGGCGGCGAGCTGGACCCGCGCCTGCCACTGGACGGCCGCTCGCTGGTCCCGCACTTGCAAGGGCAGGGCGGGCACGACGAAGTGTTTGGCGAGTACATGGCCGAAGGCACCATCAGCCCGCTGATGATGATTCGCCGGGGCGCCTACAAATTCATCTACAGCGAAGACGACCCTTGTCTACTGTTCGATGTACGCAACGACCCACGGGAGCAGGAAGACCTCAGCCAGTCGCCGCAACACCGGGCACTGTTTGCAGCCTTCCTGGACGAGGCGCGGGCCAAATGGGACATCCCGGCGATCCACCAACAGGTGCTCGCCAGCCAACGCCGCCGCCGTCTGGTGTTTGAAGCACTGACCCAGGGCAAGCTGAAGAGCTGGGATCACCAGCCACTGGTGGACGCCAGTCAGCAATACATGCGCAACCATATCGACCTCGACGACCTGGAGCGCAAGGCACGTTATCCACAACCCTGCCAAAACCAATAACACTGAGGGAAGGCCATGCAAAAGTTAACTGTGATGCTGGGGCTCCTGGCGCTGGGAAGCGCCAATGTTTATGCAGACGCCAGTTGTGAAACGGTAAAGATGGCCGATCCGGGCTGGAGCGACATCGCGGCCACCAATGCCATCACCGGTTTTCTGCTGACGGGCATGGGCTACAAACCCAAGGTCGACACCCTGGCGGTGCCAATCACCTTTGGCGGGCTCAAGGATGGCCAGGTGGACGTGTTCCTGGGCAACTGGATGCCAGCGCAGCAGGGTTTCTATGACAAGTTCGTGGCCAATGGCGACGTGGTGCAACTGGCGAAGAACCTCGACGGCACTGAGTTCACCCTCGCCGTGCCGGACTATGTGTGGGACGCCGGGGTGCATGACTTTGCCGACCTGAACAAATTTGCCGACAAGTTCGACAAGAAGATCTACGGCATCGGCTCCGGCGCGCCGGCGAATATCTCCTTGCAGGACATCATCAAGAAAAACGACTTCTCACTCGGCCAGTGGAAGTTGGTGGAGTCCAGCGAACAGGCGATGCTCGCCGAAGTGTCGCGCGCCGTTAAGAAGCAGAAATTCGTGACCTTCCTCGGCTGGACCCCGCACCCAATGAACGTGCAGTTGAAAATGCACTACCTCAAGGGCGGCGAGAAATATTTTGGTGACACCGGCAGCGTGTATACCTTGACCCGCAAGGACTACGCACAGGCCTGCCCGAACGTCGGAAAACTGCTGACCAACCTGAGTTTTACCCAGGAGATGGAGAACAGCATCATGGCCGAGGTGGCCAACAACAAGGTCAGCAATGCCGATGCGGCCAAGGCGTGGATCAAGGCCAACCCGGCGGTATTGGATAAGTGGCTGGAGGGCGTGAAGACCGTGGATGGCAAGGACGCGCTGGCGGCCGTAAAAGCCAAACTCTGAATGCAACATCACCCCCTGTAGGAGCCGGCTTGCCGGCGAAGCACTCGAAAACGCCGCGTTTTTTCAGACAACCCGCGTTATCGTTACCCATCTTCGCTGGCAAGCCAGCTCCTACAGTATTTCGAGCAGCCCGATGCCCCGGCCCAACCGCCATACACTTTTCCCTTTCCTCGCCTGGCTCCCGCGCCAGAGCCGCGCCAGTGTTGGCCGGGATGCGATGGTGGGCCTCAGTGGTGCGGTTCTCGCCTTGCCACAGTCAATTGCCTACGCGCTGATCGCCGGTCTCCCACCCGAATACGGCCTGTACGCCGCAATCATCCCGGTGCTGATCGCCTGCCTCTGGGGTTCCTCCTGGCACCTGATCTGCGGCCCCACGGCGGCGATTTCCATTGTGCTCTACGCCAGCGTCAGCCCGCTGGCCGTGCCGGGCTCGCAGGACTACATCACCCTGATCCTGTTGCTCACCTTCCTCGCCGGGGTTTTCCAGTGGCTACTGGGCATGCTGCGTTTTGGCGCGCTGGTGAATTTTGTCTCCCATTCAGTGGTGCTCGGTTTCACCCTGGGTGCCGCCGTGGTGATTGCGCTCGGGCAACTGCCCAATCTGCTGGGGCTGGATTTGCCGAGCCAGGCCACGGCGATCAATAGTCTGCTGGCACTGATCCATCACAGCGGCGAATGGGATCATGCCTCACTCATCCTCGGACTCGGCACGCTGCTGGTGGGTGCACTGCTCAAGTACCTCGTACCGCGCTGGCCGACCCTGTTGATCGCCTTGGCGCTGGGTAGCCTGGTGGCGTGGCTGTGGCCGGCGATGTTCGGGCATGTGGCGCTGGTCAGTTCGTTTATCGGCAAACTGCCGCCGTTCAGCCCGTTGCCGATGGACCTGGACGTGATCCTGCGCCTGCTGCCGAGCGCCGTGGCGGTGGGTATGTTGGGGCTGGTGACCAGCCTGTCGATTGCCCGCTCGCTGTCGGCGCGTTCGCAGCAATTGCTCGATGCCAACCAGGAAGTGCGGGCGCAGGGTTTATCCAACATCGTTGGCGGATTTTTCTCCGGGTATTTGTCAGCCGGTTCGTTCACACGCTCCGGCCTCAGCTACGAGGCGGGCGCCTGTTCGCCGCTGGCGGGCGTGTTTTCCGCGTTGTGGGTGGCACTGTTTGCGCTGTTTGGCGCGGCATTGATCGCCCATATTCCGATCCCGAGCATGGCCGCGAGCATCTTGCTGATCAGTTGGGGTTTGGTGGACCGTCGCGGCATTCGCGCGTTATTCCGCGTCAGTCGCGCCGAGTTCGTGGTGATGAGCCTGACCTGCGTCGCCACCCTACTGCTAGAGCTGCAAACGGCGATTTACGCCGGGGTGCTGGCGTCGCTGTTTTTCTACCTCAAGCGCACCTCGCAGCCACGGGTTCAGCAATGGCGCGATGGTGATGAGGATGTGCTGCGGGTGGGCGGTTCGATCTTTTTCGGCGCCAGCCACTACCTGCAAGTACGCCTGCAAAGCCTGCAGGGCGAACGGGTGGTGATCGAGGCGCAGCAGATCAACTTTATCGACTATTCCGGGGTGGAGATGCTGCACCAGGAAGCGCGGCGTTTGCGCGGGTTGGGGCGCAGTCTGACATTGCGCCAGGCCAGGCCGCAGGTGTTGGAGGAGTTGCGCAAACTGGAAGGAGCCGACCAATGCCCCATCCAGTTCCAGGAGTGACTACAGCGCCAGTTGTCGACGCAGTTCCGCCAGCACCGGCGCCGAATCCGGGCGCACACCGCGCCACAGGAAGAACGCTTCCGCTGCCTGTTCCACCAGCATGCCCAGGCCATCCATCGCCACGGCTGCGCCTTGTTCGGTGGCCCAGCGGCAAAACGCGGTCGGTTCCTTGGCGTACATCATGTCGTAGCAAAACGTCTTGCCTGGCTCGATCAGGCTGCCCGCAATCGGCGGTACATCGCCTGACAGGCTGGCGGAGGTGGCGTTGATGATCACGTCCACCGGCTCACGCAACCAATCGAAACCACTGGCGGACACCGGGCCTAGGTCGTCGAACAACTCAGCGAGCATTTCGGCCTTTTCCACGGTTCGGTTGGCGATGATCAACGAAGCGGGCTGTTCGGCCAACAACGGTTCCAATGCGCCGCGCACCGCGCCTCCGGCGCCCAACAACAGGATGCGTTTGCCTTGCAGGCTCAACCCGGCGTTGACCGTCAGGTCGCGCACCAGACCAGCGCCGTCGGTGTTGTCGCCCAACAGACTGCCATCGCCCAGCTTGCTCAGTGTGTTCACCGCGCCCGCGCGTTGGGCGCGTTCGGTCAAGGTGTTGGCCAAGCGGTAGGCGTCTTCCTTGAACGGTACGGTGACGTTGGCGCCACGGCCTTGTTGAAAAAACTCACGGGCATAGCTGGTGAAATCCTCCAGCGGCGCCAGCAAGGTGCTGTAGTCCAGTTGCTCGCCGGTCTGCTCGGCGAACATGCGATGGATCAGCGGCGACTTGCTGTGGCCAATGGGATTGCCGAACACGACATAGCGGTCCATCAGACAGCCGCCTTGGGCGCGGTAAGGCCCAGCCAGTCACGGTCTTGCAGGAAGTAGTCGGTGAGACGCGCTTCTTCGCTGCCGGCCTCGGCCTTCCAGTCGTAGCTCCAGCGCACCTGCGGCGGCAGCGACATCAGGATCGACTCGGTACGCCCGCCCGATTGCAGGCCAAACAGGGTGCCACGGTCGTAGACCAGATTGAATTCAACGTAGCGGCCGCGACGGAACTCCTGGAATTCGCGCTGCAGCTCGGTGTAGGCGGTGGCCTTGCGGCGCTGCACGATCGGCAAGTAGGCGTCGATGTAGGCGTCGCCGATGGCGCGGATGAAGGCGAAGCAGGTGTCGAAGTCCCATTCGTTCAGATCATCGAAGAACAGGCCGCCGATGCCGCGTGGTTCGTTGCGATGCTTGATGCGGAAGTAGGTGTCGCACCAGGCTTTGTAGCGCGAATACACGTCCGGGCCGAACGGCGCACAGGCCTGCTCGGCCACGCGGTGCCAGTGGATGCAGTCTTCGTCGTTGCCATAGTAAGGCGTGAGGTCGAAACCACCGCCGAACCACCACACCGGCTCTTCGCCTTCTTTTTCAGCGATGAAAAAGCGCACGTTGGCGTGGGAAGTCGGTACGTGTGGGTTGTGCGGGTGGATCACCAGCGACACACCCAGGGCCTCAAAGCCACGGCCGGCCAGCTCAGGCCGATGCGCACTGGCGGATGGTGGGAGACCGCTGCCAAACACGTGGGAAAAGTTGACGCCGCCTTTTTCGATCACCGAACCGTTTTCGATCACACGGGTGCGTCCGCCGCCGCCGGCAGGCCGGGTCCAGGCGTCTTCGATAAAGCGAGTGTCCGTCTCGAAGGTTTCCAGGGCGCTGCAAATGCGGTCTTGCAGGTCAAGCAGGTAGGCCTTTACAGCCTCGGTGCGGGTAGTCATGGCATCACCTTGAATCGGGCAAAGCTACGCGAGGCCATTGGGCGTCGGCGGCAAATGGGCGCACAGGATACCACTGCACCCGGTTGCGCCGCAGTTGACGAAGATCAAGCTTAGGAGTCCGATAGGGGGCTACGCGATTCGAACCCAGGAGAAGTGCAGATGGCCAAACGTATCCAGTTCAGCGCCCATGGCGGCCCCGAAGTACTTGAGTTTGTGGACTACACGCCGGCAGAGCCCGGCCCGCAGCAGGTTCGCGTGCGTAATGAGGCGATTGGCCTGAACTTCATCGACACCTATTTCCGCAGTGGCCTGTATGCGCCGCCCGCGTTGCCATCGGGGTTGGGCGCAGAGGGCGCTGGGGTGGTCGACGCGGTCGGCAGCGAAGTCACTCAATTCAAGGTCGGCGACCGTGTGGCCTACGGCAGTGGCCCGTTGGGCGCTTACAGCCAACTGCATGTGTTGCCCGCCGCCAACCTGGTGCACCTGCCGGACGACATCAGCTTCGAACAAGCTGCGGGTGCCATGCTCAAGGGCCTGACCGTGCAGTACCTGCTGCGCCAGACCTATGAGCTGAAGGGCGGCGAAACCATCCTGTTCCACGCCGCAGCCGGTGGCGTGGGCTCCCTGGCCTGCCAATGGGCCAAGGCACTGGGCGTGAAGCTGATCGGTACGGTCAGCTCGTCGGAAAAAGCCGCATTGGCCAAATCCCTCGGCGCCTGGGAAACCATCGACTACAGCAAGGAAGACGTCGCACAACGCGTGCTGGAATTGACCGACGGCAAAAAAGTCCCGGTGGTGTACGACGGCGTCGGCAAGGACACCTGGCTGACCTCGCTGGACAGCGTGGCGCCACGAGGGCTGGTGGTGAGTTTCGGCAATGCGTCGGGCGCGGTGGATGGGGTGAACCTGGGGATCCTGGCGGCCAAGGGCTCGCTGTACGTCACCCGGCCGACCCTGGCGACCTACGCCAACAACCCGCGGAACCTGCAGGCGATGGCGGATGACCTGTTCTCGATGATCAAGAGCGGCAAGGTTCGTATTGATATCAACCAGCGGTATGCGCTGGCGGAGGCGGCGAAGGCGCAGACGGAGTTGTCGGGGCGGCGGACGACAGGGTCGACCATTCTGTTGCCGTAAGGCTTCAGGGTGCTATCGCCGGCAAGCCGGCTCCTACAGAAAGCACACAATCCCCGTAGGAGCCGGCTTGCCGGCGAGGTCTCAAGAAGGCCGCACCACTTCGCCGGTCACCAGATCACGAATCAGGCTCGGGTTCTTGCGCCCACCCAGGGCGCCACCCAGCACCAGATCCACCTGGCCACGGAAGTATTGCTCCACGCGAATCCGCGTGCGAGCCGCCGGGCGACCCTGCGGGTTGGCCGAGGTTGAAATCAAAGGCCCAACCAGCGAGCACAAGTCCCGCACCAGCGGATGGTCAGTCACCCGCAGCGCCACGGTGTCGTGCACACCCGTGACCCATTCCGGCAACAAATCCTGATGGGGCACCAGCCAGGTATTCGGACCTGGCCAGGTACTGGCCATGCGGTCGATCCAGTCCTGCGGGAAGTCTTCGAACAGAAAGTCGAACTGACGGATGTTGTCCGCCACCAGGATCAGGCCCTTGTCCACCGAACGGTTCTTGATGGCGAGCAAACGGTCTACTGCTTCTTCGTTCCACGGATCGCAGCCCAAGCCCCAAACCGCTTCGGTTGGATAGGCAATCACCGCGCCTGCGCGAATTTCTCGTGCGGTTTCCAGCACACGCCACCGGTTGACCATTGTTCACTCTCCAGACTAAAGCTCTGCGCAGTTTACCGATCTTCTTTACAAAACCTAGCAGCGTGCAAGCCAGCGCCCGCTTTCGCAGATGACCTGGCCTTCCAGCTCAAGCTCCGTAAGGCTCGCCAGCACCTGGGACAGCGGGCGCCCACTGGCAATCGCCAAGGCTTCACTGGTGTGCGGCGCCGCGTGCAGCAGTGCCACCAACGGATGGACAACAGGCATCGGGGTAGGGCGTGACAACGCCTGCCAACCACGCAAACCTTCCAGGATGTGTTCGATAGTCTCCACCAGCACCGCACCATCACGGATCAACTGATGACAGCCCTTGGCGCCGGGATGATGGATGGAACCCGGAATCGCATACACCTCGCGCCCTTGCTCCGCCGCCAGTTTCGCTGTGATCAGCGATCCGCTGGCCATGCTGGCTTCCACCACCAGTACACCCAGAGACAGGCCACTGATGATCCGATTGCGTCGGGGAAAGTTACTCGCCTGGGGCGGCGCATCCAGGGGAAATTCGGAAACCACGGCGCTGCCTTGCTCAATCATCGCCGCTGCCAGCCGCCGATGGCGCTGTGGATAAAAATTTTCCAGCCCGGTGCCGAGCACACCGATTGTCTGGCCACCCACATCCAATGCCGCCTGATGGGCTGCGCCGTCAATGCCTAACGCAAGGCCACTGGTGATGACAAAACCGGCGCTCGCCAGACTGCGCGAAAATGCTGCCGCCGTGTCCATGCCGGGGCGCGATGCACGACGACTACCCACCATCGCCAGTTGCGGTTTTTCCAGGATTGCAGGGTCACCGGCGACGAATAACAGCGGCGGAGCGTCATCGATCTGGGCAAGCAGCGCGGGGTAGTCCGGCTGGTCCCACATCAGCAAATGCTGGGCCGGACAGGCCAACCAGGCCAATGCCGCACTCGCGCCGTCGCGGATTTCATGACTGCGCCGGGCATCAGCGCTGATGGCCGGCAGCCCCAGAGAACGCCAGGCGCTGGCAGGCGCACTGATGGCTTTTGAGGCAGAGCCGAACGCTTCGATCAACAAGCGAAAACGCTTCGGACCCAATTCCGGCAGCCTGTGCAAGCGTAGACGCGCTTCCAGTTCTGACGGAGATATTTCATGGTTGTTTGTCGGATACATCTGATCATCCTTGACCGGAACAAGCTGTGGATAACTCTGTTGGTAACTTATTTAGCAGGCTATTTATTGTGTTTGATGGGCAGTCTCGAAACGGTCCATCACTGCCAGTGGGCGTGAGGCCTTGAGGACCAGGCCGTAACTGAGTTTTTCGTACGTACGAAACACCAGCAGGGTGCCTGCGTGTTCATCCGGAAGTTTTGTCGGAGCGCCCGTGAGGGTCTCGCGGACGGTGGCACCGGCCTTGATCACGCTGAGCAGTTGGCCTTCAACCAGGCCGTCACGACGGCCTTTGTCCAGGGTTACGGCATCCAACACGCCGATCTGGGTCACGCCTCTGGGGATATCGATGATCTGCCCTTTGATAAAGGGCGTGGTTGGCGAGACCGCAAGGGCTGCTGGATCGGCGGGAGGTTGTGCACGCAACAGGCGGTCACCGGGACGCACCTCTTGGGTGACACGCTGCACAGCCAGGGTGGTGAGGTCGCCTGCGGTGACAAAACGGGCGGTGCCGATGTCGTCGGCGTTGATCCCCAACAGCTCTCGGGTCTGCGGGTCGGTGTAGACCTTGCCACGCCGGAATATGCCGTAGTTGGGCTGGGAGGGGTCCAGATCGCCCCTGGCAAACACCCGCTCGCCATTGGCGCCGAGCACGCGACCAGCCTCGGCAGCAACGATGTACGGCGCATTGTCCAGGTCGTGGGGTGTATCAAGGATGCGGTTATGCAGCAGGAAGCGCTGGATAGCCTGTTGCGTCGGTTGTTCCAGCCGCTGGACGGGCTGGGGCAGCAGGGCCATGGAAAACGGGGCCCATAGCAGCAAGACGAGTAGCGATTTCCTCATGGGGTGAATCTCCTTTATTATGTGCGTTCGCGTGAAATGCCTTGGCCTTCGCGGCTTTTAAGGGTTTCACACCGGCTGTCTGGGTCCATCCCAACGCCGATTTGCCTCTACCTCACATGTGCAGCAATTACGCTTATGGCTATTTTGAACATCCTCGAATTCCCCGACTCGCGCCTGCGCACGATCGCCAAACCGGTGGCCGTAGTGGACGACAAGGTTCGTCAGTTGGTCGATGACATGTTTGAAACAATGTATGAAGCCCCGGGTATCGGCCTCGCCGCGACCCAGGTCAACGTGCATCAGCGCGTCGTGGTCATGGACCTGTCGGAAGATCGCAGCGAACCGATGGTGTACATCAACCCGGAGTTCGAACCGCTGACCGACGAGATGGGCGAATACCAGGAAGGCTGCCTCTCCGTGCCGGAGTTCTACGAGAACGTCGAACGCCCGCTGCGCGTGAAGATCAAGGCCCTGGACCGCGACGGCAAGCCATTTGAGCTGATTGCCGAAGGCCTGCTCGCAGTGTGCATCCAGCACGAATGCGACCACCTCAACGGCAAGCTGTTTGTCGATTACCTGTCCACGCTCAAGCGCGACCGGATCAAGAAGAAGCTGGAAAAAAAGCATCGCCAGCAAGCTTGATGCCCCCTTCCAAAGGCTTGCTGCGGCAAGCCTTTTTCTTTTGTGACTGCTTTTAACCGAGACCTCCCATGACCGAGCCACTGCGCATTGTTTTTGCCGGCACGCCTGAATTTGCCGCCGAACACCTCAAGGCCCTGCTTGCCAGCCCTTATGACATCGTCGCGGTGTACACCCAGCCGGATCGCCCGGCCGGTCGTGGGCAAAAACTGATGCCGAGCCCGGTCAAGCAACTGGCGCTGGAGCACAACATTCCCGTGCTGCAACCGCCGACCCTGCGTAATGCCGAGGCCCAGGCCGAACTGGCGGCGCTGAAGCCGGACCTGTTGGTGGTCGTGGCCTACGGCTTGATCCTGCCGCAAGCGGTGCTGGATATTCCGCGCCTGGGTTGCATCAACAGCCATGCCTCGTTGCTGCCACGCTGGCGGGGTGCGGCGCCGATCCAGCGCGCCGTGGAAGCCGGTGACAGCGAAAGCGGCGTGACCGTGATGCGCATGGAAGCAGGGCTGGACACCGGCCCGATGCTGCTCAAGGTCACCACCCCGATCACCGGCGAAGACACCGGTGGCAGCCTGCACGACCGCCTTGCCGAACTGGGCCCGCCCGCCGTGATCCAGGCCATCGCCGGCCTGGCTGCCGGCACCCTGGAAGGCGAAGTGCAGGACGACAGCCTCGCCACCTATGCCCACAAACTCAACAAAGACGAAGCGCGCATCGACTGGAGCCGCCCGGCCGTGGAGCTGGAGCGCCTGGTGCGCGCCTTCAACCCGTGGCCGATCTGCCATAGCACGCTCAACGGCGAAGCCTTGAAAGTGTTGGCTGCCACCTTGGCCGAGGGCAAAGGCGCTCCCGGTGAGATCATCGGCGCCAGCAAGGACGGCCTGTTGGTCGCCTGCGGTGAACAGGCACTGTGCCTGACTCGCCTGCAATTGCCCGGTGGCAAGGCGCTGAATTTCAGCGATTTGTTCAACAGCCGTCGTGAGAAATTTGCCGTGGGTACTCTCCTCGGGGCTGCCCAATGAACCCACGTCTGGCCGCCGCCAAGGCTCTCGCTGCCGTCCTCCAAGGCAAGGCTTCGCTGAACAGTTCGTTGCCGACTCAGTTGGACAAGGTCGAAGACCGCGATCGCGGTTTCACCCAGGACCTGGCCTTTGGCACAGCACGCTGGCAGCCGCGTTTGTCGGCACTGGCAACCAAACTACTGCAAAAGCCGTTCAAGGCGGCCGATGCGGATGTCGAGGCGCTGCTGCTGGTGGGCCTCTATCAACTGCTCTACACCCGCGTGCCCGCCCACGCTGCTATCGGCGAAACGGTCGGTTGCGCCGACAAGCTGAAAAAACCTTGGGCCAAGGCGCTGCTCAACGCCGTGCTGCGCCGCGCCCAGCGCGAAAGCGAAGCGCTGCTGGCCGAGCTGGAACATGACCCGGTGGTGCGCACCGCCCACCCGCGCTGGCTGCAAAAGTCCCTGAAAGCCTTCTGGCCGGAGCAATGGGAAGCCATCTGCGCAGCGAACAATGCGCACCCGCCGATGATCCTGCGGGTCAACCGTCGTCATCGCAGCCGTGACGCCTACCTGCAATTGCTCACCGACGCCGGCATCAACGCCACGCCATGTGTGTACAGCGTCGACGGCATCGTGCTTGAAGCCGCCATTGATGTGCGCAGCCTGCCGGGCTTTGCCGAAGGCTGGATCAGCGTGCAGGATGAAGCCGCTCAACTGGCCGCCGACCTGCTCGACCTGGCGCCGGGCCAGCGCGTGCTCGACGCGTGCTGCGCGCCAGGCGGTAAGACCTGTCACATCCTGGAAGTCGAAAAAGACCTGGCCGGTGTCGTCGCTGTCGACCTGGAGGCCAAGCGTCTGGTGCGCGTGCGGGAGAACCTTGCTCGTCTGGGCCTCAGCGCCGAGCTGATCGCCGCCGACGGCCGTGACACCGCCACCTGGTGGGACGGCAAGCCGTTCCAGCGCATCCTGCTCGATGCACCCTGTTCCGCCACCGGCGTGATCCGCCGCCACCCGGACATCAAGCTCACTCGCCAACCCGACGACATCGCCGCCCTGGCCGTGCTGCAAGGCGAGCTGCTCGACGCGCTGTGGCCGACCCTGGACGTCGGCGGCATCCTGCTCTACGCCACCTGTTCCACCTTGCCGACGGAAAACACCGAGGTGATCGAAGCCTTCCTCGCCCGCACCAGCGGCGCCCGGGAGCTGGACCTCGCCACCACGGCCGGCATCAAGCAGCCCCACGGTCGCCAGTTGCTCGCGCAAGAAGGCGGACACGATGGCTTCTACTACGCCAAACTGATCAAGATCGCCGCCGCGCGCGGCTGAATGGGTTTATGGGAGTGACTGGATGAAAATCATCATCCTTGGAGCAGGGCAGGTGGGCGGTACGCTGGCCGAACATTTGGCCAGCGAAGCCAACGACATCACTGTGGTCGACACCGACAGCGAGCGCCTGCGCAACCTCGGCGACCGCCTGGACATCCGCACGGTGCAGGGCCGCGCGTCGTTCCCGACAGTGCTGCGCCAGGCGGGAGCCGACGATGCCGATATGCTGGTGGCCGTGACCAACAGCGACGAAACCAACATGGTCGCCTGCCAGGTCGCCCACACCCTGTTCCATACCCCGACCAAGATCGCCCGTGTACGCGAAGCGGCCTACCTGACCCGCGCCGGTCTGTTCGACAACGACGCGATTCCCGTCGACGTGCTGATCAGCCCGGAACAAGTGGTGACCCACTACATCAAGCGCCTGATCGAAATTCCGGGCGCCTTGCAGGTGATCGACTTTGCCGGCGGCAAGGCGCAACTGGTCGCGGTAAAGGCCTATTACGGCGGCCCGCTGGTGGGCCAGCAACTGCGTCAGTTGCGTGAGCACATGCCCAATGTGGAAACCCGCGTCGCGGCGATTTTCCGGCGCGACCGCCCGATACTGCCCCAGGGCGATACCGTGATCGAGGCCGACGACGAAGTGTTTTTCATCGCCGCCAAAGCGAATATTCGTGCCGTCATGAGCGAAATGCGCCGCCTAGACGAGACCTACAAACGCATCGTCATCGCCGGCGGCGGGCAGATCGGCGAACGTTTGGCCGAAGCCATCGAAAGCCGCTATCAGGTGAAGATCATCGAGATGAGCCCGGCACGTTGCCGGCATTTGTCCGACACCCTCGACAGCACCGTCGTACTGCAAGGCAGTGCCTCGGACCGCGACCTGCTGATGGAAGAGAACATCGCCGACGCGGATATCTTCCTGGCCCTGACCAACGATGATGAAGCCAACATCATGTCGTCGTTGCTGGCCAAGCGGCTGGGCGCGAAGAAGGTGATGACCATCATCAACAACCCGGCTTATGTGGACCTGATCCAGGGTGGCGATATCGACATCGCCATCAGCCCGCAGTTGGCGACCATCGGCACCTTGCTGGCCCACGTGCGTCGTGGCGATATCGTCAGCGTGCACTCCCTGCGCCGGGGTGCGGCGGAGGCTATCGAGGCGATTGCCCATGGCGACTCGAAGTCGAGCAAAGTGATCGGCAAGGCCATCCGCGATATCGGCTTGCCGCCTGGCACCACCATTGGTGCGATCATTCGTGACGAAGAGGTGATCATTGCCCACGACGATACGGTGATCGAAACCGGGGACCATGTGATTCTGTTTCTGGTGGACAAGAAACATATCCGCGATGTGGAGAAGTTGTTCCACGTGGGCCTGAGCTTTTTCTGATTACGCGGAGTACGCCTGCATGCTCGAATCCCTGGAAAAAATGCTCGCCAAGGGTGTGGATAACTCCCTGCTGCGCTTTGGTTTAGGCAAGGGTTACCTGGACTTGAAGGACAACGCCAAGGCGGCGGAGCATCTGCAGAAGTGCGTCGAGTTCGATCCGAAGTATTCGGCGGCGTGGAAGTTGTTGGGTAAGGCACAGTTGGGGCTGGAAGATCGTGCGGCTGCGCGGCTGGCGTGGGAGAAGGGCATCGAAGCGGCCAAGGCCCATGGCGACAAACAGGCCGAAAAAGAGATGACCGTATTTCTCAAGAAGTTGGAAAAACAACTGTAGGAGCGAGCTTGCTCGCGAAGAACTCAAAAGCACCGCGAGCATTCATGCGTGTACGCGTTATCGTTAGAGATCTTCGCGAGCAAGCTCGCTCCTACAGTGTGCGGGTAGCCGTCAGTACCACCGCGCTTCACCCGGCGGGCGTTTCTTGAAGCGCTTCATGCTCCACATGTACTGGCTCGGATAAGCACCAACATACCGCTCCACCACCTTGCTCATCGCCGCACAGGACGTAGCAGTGTCGGTGCTGTACATGTCTTCCGGCGCCGCTTCCAGGATCACTTTGTAACCCGAACCATCCGGCAGCCGCAGCGCATGCAGGAACACGCCGACGGCCTTGTGGCCCGCGAGCATGTTCGGCACGAACTTGCTGGTCAGCGCCTGGGTGGCAAAGAACGGCACGAAGATCCCTGCGGATTCCGCCGGCTCAGGATCCGCCGGGATGCCCACCTGGCCGCCCTTGCGCACTTCCTTGATCACGCTGAGGATGCCTTCCTTGGTCGACGCCGCCACGCGGTTGCCCAGTTGCACGCGCTGCTTGCGCAGCAATTCGTCCACCGCCTTGAGTTTGGGCGGGCGGTAGAAAATGATCGGTTTGCATTGGCTGCAATAGAAGTGGTTCAGCACTTCCCAGTTGCCCAGGTGGCTGGTGATGCCGACCACGCCTTTGCCCGAGGCCAGGGCTTCGTGCAGCACTTCCAGGCCTTCGACTTCTCGCACCAGATCAATGGAACGCTGGGCCGGCCAGATCCAGGCGCAGGCGCTTTCGGTCAGGGACTTGCCGATGTCCATCAGGCTGCGCCCGACCAGCGCTTCGCGCTCGGCTGGGTTCATATCCGGAAAGCATTTGGACAGGTTGATCCGCACCGTGTCGCGGGAGCGGTTGGGGGTTTTCCACATGATCCAGCCAATTGCCGTGCCGACGGCCTGGACAGCGCGCCAGGGCAGCAGGGCAAACAACCGGAGAGCGCCTACCAGCAAGGCGCCTTTCAACTTTTCCACAGGTCACTCCTGATCGTGTGTGGTGCGCAAAGCCGGCATTCTAACCGGCGTTGACCAAGTCCGCGTAACGGTCGCAGTCTTGAGTGTGGTCCATGACCATGCCCGAGGCCTGCATGAACGCGTAGCAAATGGTCGGCCCGACAAAGGTGAAACCGGCTTTCTTCAGGGCTTTGCTCATGGCTTCAGCCTCGGGTGTAATCGCCGGCACTTCGCTGCGGCCCTTGAAATGATTGACCTTGGGTGTGCCGCCCACAAAGGACCAGAGCAACTCCACCGGATCCTCTAGCGCCAGCCAGGCAGCGGCATTGCGGCGGGTGGCGTTGAGCTTCAGGCGATTGCGCACAATGCCCGGATCCTGCATCAGCGCTTCGATCTCAGCATCGGTCAACCGCGCCAACCGCTGAGCATCAAAACCAAACAAGACCTTTCGATAATGCTCGCGTTTGCGTAAAACGGTGATCCAGGAAAGGCCCGCCTGGAACCCTTCGAGCAAAAGCAACTCGAACAAGCCCTGCGCATCGCGCAGCGGCGTTCCCCACTCCTGATCGTGATATGCCATGTACAGCGGATCTTCAGAACACCAAAAGCAGCGTGGCATAAGGCTCCAGGGGATGGTGGCGCGGCCGAATCGGGTATACTCCCGCTCTTTAAATCGCAGCCCAAGTAACAGGTGAATTTCGTGAGCCAGCCTACGCCAGCCGTGCGTACCTTCCAAGACTTGATCCTCGCCCTCCAGCAATACTGGGCCGAGCAAGGTTGTGTGGTACTTCAGCCCTACGATATGGAAGTAGGCGCCGGCACTTTCCACACCGCTACATTCCTGCGGGCCATTGGCCCGGAAACCTGGAACGCCGCTTATGTGCAGCCCAGTCGTCGCCCGACTGACGGCCGCTACGGCGAAAACCCGAACCGTCTGCAGCACTACTACCAGTTCCAGGTGGTACTGAAGCCGAACCCGGACAACTTCCAGGAACTGTACCTGGGCTCGCTCAAGCATGTTGGCCTGGACCCACTGGTCCATGACATCCGTTTTGTCGAAGACAACTGGGAATCGCCAACGCTAGGCGCCTGGGGCCTGGGCTGGGAAGTCTGGCTCAACGGCATGGAAGTCACGCAGTTCACTTACTTCCAGCAAGCGGGCGGCATCGAGTGCTACCCGGTCACCGGCGAAATCACCTACGGCCTCGAGCGCCTGGCCATGTACCTGCAAGGCGTTGACTCGGTCTACGACCTGGTGTGGGCTGACGGCCCGTTCGGCAAAGTGACCTACGGCGACGTGTTCCACCAGAACGAGGTGGAGCAGTCCACCTACAACTTCGAACACGCCAACGTCGACAAGCTGTTCGAACTGTTCGACTTCTATGAAAGCGAAGCCAAGCGCCTGATCGAACTCGACCAGCCGCTGCCGTTGCCAAGCTACGAAATGGTGTTGAAGGCCTCCCATACCTTCAACCTGCTGGATGCCCGCCGTGCCATCTCGGTCACCGCGCGCCAGCAATACATCCTGCGTGTACGCACCCTGGCGCGTTCCGTCGCCCAAGCCTACCTGCTGGCTCGCGCCAAGCTGGGCTTCCCGATGGCAACCCCGGACCTGCGTGATGAAGTGTTGGCTAAGCTGGAGGCTGCACAATGAGTGCTCAAGATTTCCTGGTTGAACTGGGCACCGAAGAGCTGCCACCCAAGGCACTGAACACCCTGGCCGATGCGTTCCTGGCTGGTATCGAAAAAGGCCTGCACAGCGCTGGCCTGAAATTCGCCGCGAAAAAAGTCTACGCCGCGCCGCGTCGCCTGGCCGTGTTGCTGACCGCGCTGGAAACCCAGCAGCCGGATCGCAACATCAACCTCGACGGCCCACCGCGCCAGGCCGCTTTCGATGCCGAAGGCAATCCGACTCAAGCCGCCCTTGGTTTTGCCAAGAAGTGTGGCGTCGAGCTGAGCGAGATCGACCAGAGCGGCCCGAAACTGCGTTTCAGCCAGGTCATCACCGGCAAGCCGACCGCCAGCCTGTTGCCGACCATCGTTGAAGACTCGTTGAACGACCTGCCGATCCCGAAGCGCATGCGCTGGGGCGCTCGCAAGGAAGAGTTCGTACGTCCGACCCAATGGCTGGTGATGCTGCTCGGTGACCAAGTCATCGATTGCACCCTCCTTGCCCAGAAAGCCGGTCGTGATTCCCGTGGTCACCGCTTCCATCACCCTGAAGCTGTACGCATCACCTCGCCGGCCAACTACGCCGCCGACCTGCGTGCTGCTTACGTGCTGGCCGATGCCAACGAGCGTCGCGAGCTGATCAGCAAGCGTACCGAAGAGCTGGCCCGCCTGCAGGAAGGCACTGCCATCGTGCCGCCAAGCCTGCTCGACGAAGTGACCGCGCTGGTTGAATGGCCGGTGCCGTTGGTGTGTTCGTTCGAAGAGCGCTTCCTCGACGTGCCGCAAGAAGCGCTGATCACCACCATGCAGGACAACCAGAAGTATTTCTGCCTGCTGGACGTGGACGGCAAGTTGCTGCCGCGTTTCATCACCGTGGCCAACATCGAAAGCAAGGACCCGCAGCAGATCATCGCCGGTAACGAGAAAGTCGTTCGCCCGCGCCTGACTGACGCCGAGTTCTTCTTCAAGCAAGACAAGAAGCAGAAGCTGGAAGACTTCAACCTGCGCCTGCAGAACGTGGTGTTCCAGGAAAAACTCGGCAGCGTCTACGACAAAGCCGTACGTGTTTCCAAACTGGCCGCCTACATTGCGCCACGCATTGGTGGCGATTCGGCCTGGGCTGCGCGTGCGGGCCTGCTGTCCAAGTGCGACCTGGCGACCGAGATGGTCGGCGAGTTCCCGGAGATGCAAGGTGTTGCCGGCTACTACTACGCCCTCAACGACGGCGAGCCAGACGATGTTGCCTTGGCGCTGAACGAGCAGTACATGCCACGCGGTGCCGGCGCTGAACTGCCGACCACCCTGACCGGTGCAGCCGTGGCCATCGCCGACAAGCTGGATACCCTTGTGGGTATCTTCGGTATCGGCATGTTGCCCACCGGCAGCAAAGACCCCTATGCCCTGCGCCGTGCGGCCCTGGGTGTGCTGCGTATCCTGATCGACAAGAAGCTGGACCTCGACCTGACCCAGGCCGTGGTGTTTGCCGTCGGCCAGTTCGGTGCCAAGGTCAAGCAAGCCGGCCTGGCCGAGCAAGTGCTGGAGTTCGTGTTCGACCGCCTGCGTGCGCGTTACGAAGACGAAGGCGTGGACGTGTCGGTGTACCTCGCGGTACGTGCCCTGCAACCGGGTTCGGCGCTGGACTTCGACCAGCGCGTACAAGCCGTGCAGGCCTTCCGCAAACTGCCGGAAGCCGACGCCCTGGCCGCCGTGAACAAGCGTGTGTCGAACCTGCTGAGCAAGGCCGAAGGCCTTGGCAATGCTGACGTCGACCCTGGTCTGTTTGCCGATGCCAAGGAGTTCTCGCTGAACTCGGCCATTGCCAAAGCGGAGACGGCAGTGAAACCGCTGATCGCCGAGCGCAACTACGCCGAAGCGCTCGCGCGCCTGGCCACCTTGCGTGACCCGGTGGATGCGTTCTTCGAAGCCGTGATGATCAATGCCGAAGATGCTGGCGTGCGCAAAAACCGCTACGCCATGCTGGCGCGCCTGCGCGGTCTGTTCGTCAATATCGCTGACATTTCGACGCTGAGCTGACCATGTTGAAACTGCTGATTCTCGATCGGGACGGGGTGATCAATTACGACTCCGACGCTTACATCAAGTCGGTCGAGGAGTGGATTCCACTGCCCGGCTCGATCGAGGCCATCGCGCAGTTGAGCAAAGCCGGCTGGACGGTGGCCATCGCCACCAACCAGTCCGGCATCGCCCGTGGTTACTACGACATCGACACCCTGGACGCCATGCACGCGCGCTTGCGCACGTTGGTGGCCGGGCAGGGCGGTGAGGTGGGGTTGGTGGTGTATTGCCCCCACGGGCCGGATGAGGGTTGCGATTGCCGCAAACCCAAGCCGGGCATGTTGAAAACCATTGCAGAACATTACAAGGTGCCGTTAGCTGGGATATGGTTCGTCGGGGACAGCCTCGGTGACCTGGAGGCGGCCAAAGCCGTCGACTCTCAGCCAGTTTTGGTTAAGACCGGAAAAGGCGAAAAGACCCAGGCGAAAAACCTGCCGGTAGGCACCTTGATTTTTGACGATCTGGCGGCCGTTGCCGCAGAACTTATCAACAACTAGCCACCCTCGACTTCCTGAACAAGGATTGCTCGGGAGTGCGCTTTTAGCAGGCGGGCCGTGTCCCGCAACGGTAAATGCCGCCATGTCGATTTTGCAGGCCATCAGAACCTTTTTCTTTTACCTGCTGCTGGGCACCAGTTCGTTTCTCTGGTGCACCCTGAGCTTTTTTATTGCGCCCTTTTTGCCATTCAAGGCGCGCTATCGCTTTATCAACGTCTATTGGTGCCGCTGCGCGTTGTGGCTGACCAAGGTGTTCCTGAACATCCGTTTCGAGGTCAAGGGTGCGGAAAATGTCCCGGACCAGCCTTGCGTGATTCTGTCGAACCACCAGAGCACCTGGGAGACGTTCTTCCTGTCGGCGTACTTCTCGCCGCTGAGCCAGGTGCTCAAGCGTGAGCTGTTGTACGTGCCGTTCTTCGGCTGGGCCATGGCCATGCTGCGTCCGATCGCCATCGACCGTGATAACCCCAAGGCCGCGCTCAAGCACGTGGCCAAGAAGGGCGACGAGCTGCTCAAGGATGGTGTTTGGGTGCTGATCTTCCCCGAAGGCACACGTGTGCCCTACGGCACGGTAGGTAAATTCTCACGCGGTGGTACGGCATTGGCGGTCAACGCGCATCTGCCGGTGCTGCCAATTGCGCATAACGCCGGCAAGTTCTGGCCAAAGACCGGCTGGGCTAAACGCGAAGGCACCATTACCGTGGTGATTGGCGAACCGATGTACGCTGAAGGTGAAGGACCCCGCGCCATCGCCGCGTTGAATGACCGTGCCCAGGCGTGGAATGAAGCCCAGCAACGGGCCATGGGTTCGCTGCCGCCGGAGCCGGTTGTAGTCGACACGCCGGTCATCTGAGCATCTGTGGATAACCTGTGTACGGTTTGTTGGCGAATCAGCTTTTTTGTCTTATAAGAAGCTGATTTACCTACATATTTCCCAAACTCATAAAATCGCGAAAAAGGTGCATAAGTTTTTTCCGCATAAAAAAACCGGTCCTTGCGACCGGTTTTTTATGCACAGCATAAAGTACGTTTTTCAGTCTTCCAGCAACGGCAGTCGAATGCTGAATGTGGTGCCTTTACCCACCACACTTTCGCAACCGATGTGACCACCGTGACGCTCTACCACGGCCTTGACCATCGTCAGCCCCAACCCCAGGCCTTCGCTGCCTTGAGCCGAGTCGAAGCGACGGTACTGGCTGAACAGCTCCGGCAGGTCCTCTGCAGCAATCCCCGGGCCCTGGTCACTGATACGGCATTCCAACCAGCCTTCTGCGCTGCTGTGCCTCAACCTCACGGTCGTCCCGGAAGGTGAATACTTGATGGCGTTCTCCAGCACATTGAACAACGCCCGTGTGAGCAGTGACTGATCAGCCGACACCATGCCTTCATCGGCCTCGTCCAAGTCGTGAACCAGATGAATCCCCTTGAGCTGGGCAATCAGCGCCACTTGGTCAAAGGCATCCATGACCAGCATGGCAAACAGCGTCGGCTGGAACTGGTAACCGTCAGCCTCGGCTTTCGCCAGTTGCACGAAGGATTCGGTGAGGCCCAAGGCCCGGCGAACCTGCTGTTCGATCTGGGCAAAAACCGGGGATTCACCGTTATGCACATCCAGCAGCGCAAGGATCGCTGAATGGGGGGCGCGCAGGTCGTGAGAGAGGAACCGCAACATCGTCTCGCGGTGTTGCTGCGCTTCGCGCTCCTTACTCAAATCCGTCAGGCTCAGCAACCAACCAAGGGCGACGTCGCCTTCAGCCGGCAGCAGGGGCGCAAGCTCCATGCGCAGGCTGCGTTGGTGGATGTCTCGGAATTCCACAAGCTCCAGCACTGATAGGGCAGGGCGCACGCCATTGTGCAGCGGCGGGTAGCCCAGATCGGCCAGCTGCTCCAGCAGGTTATGGGTAACCAGCTCATTACCGAACACTTCCCGCGCAATGCGGTTGGCCAGCAGGATATTGCCCTTGGGATCGGTAATCAGCGTCGCCACCGGCAGGCACTCCAGGCCATCGGCCATAAAGCGCCGTGTGTCACGCGTACGGCTTACAGCTTGCTCCAGGGCAAAGATACGCGCCTGCAGCACGTCGCCTTTACTGGCGGGTGCACGGCGGCGTTCGGGCAGGACTTTGGGTTCGTTGTCCAGACGTGCCAGTTCCCAGCCGAAGTAGGCGAGGATCACACTGAGGCGGCGCCAGTTCCAGATCAGGTAACTGAGCAGCAAGCCAATCAGGCAGGCCGCAGGCGACCACCAGTGCCCCAGGCGCAACAGGGCCAGGGAACCGAGTAATGCGACGGCCATGCATCCCAACGTCATCCATAACGCATAGCGTGGGCGATAGAGCAGCAGGCCCAGTAGCAATGCCACCAACGAGGTCGCCATCAAGGCCGCGAGCCAGCCCGGCAGATCAACGATGCTGCGGCCTTGAAGCAAGCCATTCAGCACGTTGGCCTGGATCTCTACGCCTGCCGTGGTGCCAATCGTCGAAGACACAGGTGTGACGAAACGATCGCCCATACCGGATGCAGTCGACCCCACTAGAATCAGACGACCACGCAATTGCTCGGGAGCGACTTCACCGCGCAGTACGCTGGCGTAGGACACGCTGGGAAAATGGGTATGGGTGGCAATAAACGGGATGCGAATAGCGTGTTCCCGATGCCAGTGTTCAGTGAGCGATTGCAGAGGCTCGCCCGGCATTTCAGACAACTCGCCACTCATCTCATAGGCCAACCAGGCCAATTGCGGCGCCGTGGCCTCGGCCGGACCTTCACGCAGGTAGAGGCTGCGGACCACGCCATCGCTGTCCGCTTCAACATTGATGTGGCCCAAGCCTTTGGCGCATTTGAGCAGGGGCATCACCTGCGTGTCCGGCTGGCTATAGTTCGCAGCCCCTTCACGCACCAGAGGCAGCAAGACATTGCCAGCGTTACAGACCGACTCGGCCAGGCGTTTGTCATTGGCAGGATCTCCAGGCTCACTGAAGATCACATCGAACAAAATGCCTGCGGGTTGCGCGGCGCTCAGGCGGTCGATCAGGTCGGCGTGCACGCTGCGTGGCCAAGGCCATCGGCCGAGCTTTTTCAGGCTGGAGTCATCTATCGTCACCAGCAAGACACGCGGATCGACTGGCAGTGGCGTGAGGCGACGCAGGCTGTCGTACAACGGATTATTCAAGGCAAGGCCAGGGCTCAGCGACAGGTAGGCGGTGATAGGCAGCAGCAGCAAACCTATCCACAACCACTCGCGCACCAGTCCGTGGAACAAGCGCTGAGCATGGGTGGGTTGGCGTTTCTCGGCCTTGCCCCAGAGCATCATCGGTCAACGCACCTGAGCAGTGGGTGGGTAGTAGAAGATGTCATAGACCCCGGTTTCTCCCTCAAGGCCGTTTTCGTCGTAAGCCGACAAGCGCACGTGAAGAACGAGGCTTTGAGCCCAGTGAAGCTCATTTTCGGCATGCTGGAAAAGTTTTCTGCTGGATGTTCATAAAGGCTCTGTCGGTGGGGGCGCCGCCAATCCCAGCGGGTATCGGACATCAGTGCACAAGAGTTTACGGCAGCGCATGCGTCGGCTGATCCTTTTCCTCAGCGTCAGGAGCCGGTATCTTTCCCACATTGGTATCGAGGACTTTCAATGGGTTAATCGCTCATTGATCCCAGCGTATAGAGAGATCCGAGGGGTCGATGAATCTGCGCACAATTCTTCAGATTCAAACACTGGCCGACGGCTGCCGCTCTCTTCAAATGAAAGGACCCACCCATGCGTGTCGCAATACTGGATGACGAGCCCGCCGAACTGCGCCGGGTGGAACAGACACTGCGACAAATCCCCAGCACCACCGAACAGCCCTGGTCCCTGCATTGCTTCGAACGTGGAGAAGACCTGCTCCGCCAACTGCGCCGGGAAACCTTCGACCTGCTGATACTCGACTGGCAATTGCCGGACATCACAGGGATCGCATTGCTGCGATGGACCCGCGAACACATGGAGTCGCCGCCCGCCGTCATCATGCTCACCAGCCGTGATGCCGAGAGCGACATCGTCACCGCGCTCAACAGTGGCGCCGATGATTACGTCAGCAAACCTTTCCGTCCTAATGAACTGAAAGCACGGGTCACGGCGGTTCTGCGTCGGCATGGACTGCAAAAGTCTGCCACCCACGAAGTGCAGAGTTTCAATGACTTGACCTTTGATGATGCTGAATTGACCGTGACCCGCGCGGGTAAACCGATCAACCTCACGGAGCGTGAGTACCGTTTGGCTAGCTGTCTGTTTGCCAACCTGGCACGCCCCCTTTCTCGCGAATACCTCTACGAGCGGTTCTGGACCCATGAAGAAATGGTGTCTTCACGGCCGCTGGATACGCATATCTACCGGCTACGAAACAAGCTGGGGCTGACAGCGGATCGGGGTTGGCAGTTGCTGACGATCTATGGGTATGGGTATCGATTGGAGAGTGTAGCGGCAGCTTCTCAAGGCTGATTACGCTGATGTTCCACGTGGAGCATTTTCAAATTCGCTGATTTTCACCCAATAAAAAAGGCCAACGCTAAGCGTTGGCCTTTTTAGTTTGGCAGGCTTACCGGGATCAGAAGTCCAGGTTGGAAACCGCCAGGGCATTGCTTTCGATGAAGTCACGACGAGGCTCGACCGCATCACCCATCAGAGTGTTGAAGATCTGGTCCGCGCCAATGGCGTCTTCGATGGTCACGCGCAGCATGCGACGCTGGGCTGGGTCCATGGTGGTTTCCCACAGTTGATCCGGGTTCATTTCACCCAGACCTTTGTATCGCTGGATGGTGTGGCGCTTGGTGCTTTCCGCCATCAGCCAATCAAGGGCTTCCTTGAATTCCTTGACCTGCTTCTTGCGTTCGCCACGCTGAATATAAGCGCCGTCGTCCAACAGGGTGCTCAGTTGTGCGCCCAGGGTCACCACGGTTTTGTAATCGTTGCTGCCGAAGAAGTCGCGGTTGAAGGTGACGTAGTTCGACAGGCCATGGGAGATCAGCTCGACCTCTGGCAGCCAGACGTTACGTTCACGGTCTTCACGCAGGCTGGCTTTGTACACTAGGCCAGACTTCTCGACAGTACGCAGGCGCACTTCGTACTGAGCCAGCCAATCCTGCATTGCTGCATGATCACCCAACTGTTCCAGGCTGACGGCCGGCAGGTAGATGAAGTGCTCGGTCAGTTCCTGAGGGTACAGGCGCGACAGACGCTTGAGGGTCTTCATCACCATGCGGAAGTCGTTTACCAGACGTTCCAGCGACTCACCGGAGATACCCGGCGCTTCGTCGTTCAAGTGCAGGCTGGCATCTTCAAGGGCCGACTGCGTCATGTACTCTTCCATGGCGTCGTCGTCTTTGATGTACTGCTCTTGCTTGCCCTTTTTCACTTTGTACAACGGCGGCTGAGCGATGTAGATGTAGCCACGCTCGATCAGCTCCGGCAACTGACGGAAGAAGAAGGTCAGCAGCAGGGTACGGATGTGCGAACCGTCGACGTCAGCATCGGTCATGATGATGATGTTGTGGTAACGCAGTTTGTCGATGTTGTACTCGTCACGGCCAATACCGCAGCCCAATGCCGTGATCAAGGTGCCGACTTCCTGGGAAGAAATCATCTTGTCGAAGCGAGCCTTCTCGACGTTGAGGATCTTACCTTTCAACGGCAGGATGGCCTGGGTGCGACGGTTACGACCCTGCTTGGCGGAACCGCCAGCAGAGTCACCTTCCACCAGGTACAGTTCGGAGAGGGCAGGGTCCTTCTCCTGACAGTCAGCCAGTTTGCCTGGCAGGCCAGCGATGTCCAATGCACCTTTACGGCGGGTCATCTCACGGGCCTTACGCGCCGCTTCACGGGCACGTGCGGCGTCGATCATCTTGCCGACGACCAGCTTGGCTTCGTTCGGGTTCTCCAGCAGGAAGTCGGAGAAGTATTTGCCCATCTCCTGTTCCACGGCAGTCTTCACTTCGGAAGACACCAGCTTGTCTTTGGTCTGGGAGCTGAACTTGGGATCCGGCACTTTTACCGAGATAATCGCGGTCAGGCCTTCACGCGCATCGTCACCGGTGGTGGCGACTTTGTGCTTCTTGGCCAAGCCTTCGGCTTCGATGTAGGTGTTCAGGTTACGCGTCAGTGCGGAACGGAAACCCACCAAGTGAGTACCACCGTCGCGCTGAGGAATGTTATTGGTGAAGCACAACAGGTTCTCGTTGAAGCTGTCGTTCCACTGCAGGGCGATTTCCACGCCGATGCCGTCTTCACGCTGAATGTTGAAGTGGAACACCTGGTTGACCGCAGTCTTGTTGGTGTTCAGGTATTCAACGAACGCACGCAGGCCGCCTTCGTATTTGAACAGCTCTTCCTTGCCGCTGCGTTCGTCCTTGAGGACGATACCCACGCCGGAGTTCAGGAAGGACAGTTCACGAATCCGCTTGGCCAGGATGTCCCAGCTGAAGTGGATATTCTTGAAGGTTTCAGCCGATGGTTTGAAGTGAATCTGAGTACCGGTGGTTTCACTGTCACCGACGATTTTCATCGGCTCTTTCGGAACACCGTGGATGTACGTCTGTTCCCAGATCTTGCCGCTGCGGCGAACGGTCAGGATCAGCTCTTCGGAAAGGGCGTTTACTACCGACACACCTACACCGTGCAAACCGCCGGAAACTTTATAGGAGTTGTCGTCGAACTTACCGCCGGCGTGGAGCACGGTCATAATGACCTCTGCTGCCGAAACGCCTTCTTCTTTGTGCACGTCTACCGGGATGCCGCGACCGTTGTCGCGCACGGTAATCGATTCATCCGGGTGGATGATGATGCTGATGTCGTCGCAGTGACCGGCCAGAGCTTCGTCGATGGAGTTGTCGACCACCTCGAACACCATGTGGTGCAGACCGCTACCGTCATCAGTGTCGCCAATGTACATACCGGGACGTTTGCGTACGGCATCCAAACCTTTCAGCACTTTAATGCTGGTCGAGTCGTACGTGTTTTCTTCGCTCATGCCTTCACTCCCGATGGTCGTGGGTCTGGGTGATACGGCCTTGTTCCACGTGGAACAAAGCGACTGGCGTTTCCATCTGCCAGCCTTCCCTCAATAATTCGTGGTCTACACAGGTGATAAACACCTGGCAGCGTAATTCTTCCAACAAGCGGCATAGCGCGCGGCGGTGTTGCTCGTCGAGTTCCGACGGCAAGTCATCCACCAGATAAATACATTGTCCGCGTCGGGCCTGGCTAACCAGATGGCCCTGGGCGATACGCAGCGCACACACCACCAACTTCTGCTGGCCACGGGACAAGATGTCCGCGGCATTGTGAGCGCCTAACCTAAGACGCAAATCAGCCCGTTGAGGTCCGGCCTGGGTATGGCCAATTTGCTGATCACGCTGCAGGGATGTCGCGAGCACTGCACTCAGCTCACGTTCTTTATCCCAACCACGGTAGTAACTCAGCGTCAGCCCCTCGAGATCCAGCAACTCACTCAAGGTCTGCTCAAAGACTGGTTTCAAGGCTTTGATATAGGCACGGCGGTATTCATCTATTTCGTCGCTGGCCAGGCACAGTTCCCGGTCCCAGGCCGCTTGCGAAGCGGCGTCAAGTGTACCATGCCGCAGCCATGAGTTCCGCTGCCGCAGGGCCTTCTGCAGGCGCTGCCAAGTGGCCATGAAACGCGGTTCCACGTGGAACACTCCCCAATCGAGGAATTGCCTGCGGATTTTTGGTGCACCTTCCAACAGACGGAAACTGTCGGGGTTGATCAATTGCAGCGGCAGGATCTCTGCCAACTGCGCAGCACTGCGTGCATTTTGCCCGTCAATGCGAATCTGGAACTCTCCGCCGCGATCACGGGATATCCCCAGACTGCTGTGCCCACCTTCAGCGAGTTCGACTTGGCCAAACACAGTGCACGCCAATTGCTCGTACTGAATCACCGGTAACAAGCGAGCGCTGCGAAAGGATCGGGCGAGCCCCAGCAGGTGAATGGCTTCCAGCACGCTGGTTTTGCCACTGCCGTTGGCGCCGTGGAGGATATTGATGCGGGGGGAGGGGGAGAAGGTCACCGGGTGCAGATTGCGCACCGCGGTGACCGAGACGCGACTGAGGGACATCTAGCTTCTGCTGAACATGATTACAGGCGCATCGGCATGACAACGTAAGCCGAGTCGTCGTTGTCAGATTCCTGCACCAGGGCGCTGCTGTTGGAGTCCGACAGAATCAGGCGAACCTGTTCAGTGGTCATCACACCCAGTACGTCCAAAAGGTAGCTCACGTTAAAGCCGATTTCCAGGGAGCCGCCGTTGTAGTCGACGCCCACTTCTTCTTCCGCTTCTTCCTGCTCCGGGTTGTTCGCCTGGATTTTCAGCTGACCGTTGGCCAGTTGCAGGCGGATACCACGGTACTTCTCGTTGGAAAGAATCGCGGTACGGCTGAACGCTTCACGCAGGGCCTGACGATCACCCAGTACCAGCTTGTCGCCACCTTTAGGCAGCACGCGCTCGTAATCCGGGAACTTGCCGTCAACCAGCTTGGAAGTGAAGGTGAACTCGCCGGTGGTCGCACGAATGTGGTGCTGACCCAACACGATGCTGACGTTGCCTTCCGGCTCAGTGAGCAGACGTGCCAGTTCAAGGATACCTTTGCGCGGCACAATGACCTGGTGACGGTCTGGTTGACCGATATCGGCGCGCATCGAGCACATGGCCAGACGGTGACCATCGGTAGCCACAGCGCGGATGATGCCTTCCGACACTTCCAACAGCATGCCGTTGAGGTAGTAACGCACGTCCTGCTGGGCCATGGCGAAGCTGGTGCGCTCGATCAAACGACGCAGTTTGCTCTGCTCCAGGCTGCAGGTCAGCGAGCCTGGGCCTTCTTCAACGGTCGGGAAATCATTCGCCGGCAACGTGGACAGGGTGAAACGGCTGCGGCCGGCCTTGACCACCAACTTCGCATCATCGACCTTGATGTCGATCAGCGCATCGTTCGGCAGGCTTTTGCAGATGTCCATCAGCTTGCGCGCCGGTACGGTGATCTCGCCCGGCTCGGCAGGCTCTTCCAGCTGCACACGACCGACCAGCTCGACCTCCAGGTCAGTACCGGTCAAGGACAATTGCTGGCCTTCGACTACCAGCAATACGTTGGAAAGCACCGGCAAGGTCTGTCGGCGCTCGACGACGCCTGCGACCAGTTGCAGGGGTTTCAACAGGGCTTCGCGTTGAATGGTGAAATGCATGGTCTAGTCCCTTGCCTTAATAAGCTGCGCTGGTGTCATCAAGTGGTCAGTGTACGCAGCAGGTTCTTGTAGTCCTCGCGAATATCCGCGTCGGATTCCTTAAGTTCGTTGATCTTGCGGCACGCGTGCAAGACCGTAGTGTGGTCGCGTCCGCCAAACACATCACCGATTTCCGGCAGGCTGTGGTTGGTCAGCTCTTTGGAGAGCGCCATGGCCACCTGCCGAGGACGTGCCACCGAGCGCGAACGGCGCTTGGACAGCAAGTCGGAAATCTTGATCTTGTAGTACTCGGCCACGGTGCGCTGGATGTTATCCACACTCACCAGTTTGTCCTGCAGTGCCAGCAAGTCCTTCAGGGATTCGCGAATCAGCTCGATGGTGATGTCGCGGCCCATGAAGTGAGAGTGTGCGATGACCCGCTTGAGCGCGCCTTCCAACTCACGCACGTTGGAGCGGATGCGTTGAGCGATGAAGAACGCCGCATCGTGGGGCAAGTCCACCTTGGCCTGGTCGGCTTTTTTCATCAGGATTGCAACGCGGGTTTCCAGCTCCGGTGGCTCTACCGCAACGGTCAGGCCCCAGCCGAAGCGAGATTTCAGACGTTCTTCCAGGCCTTCGATTTCTTTCGGATAACGGTCACTGGTCAAGATGACCTGTTGGCCACCTTCGAGCAGGGCGTTAAAGGTG
Source organism: Pseudomonas sp. NS1(2017) (assembly GCF_002269425.1). NCBI lineage: Bacteria > Pseudomonadati > Pseudomonadota > Gammaproteobacteria > Pseudomonadales > Pseudomonadaceae > Pseudomonas > Pseudomonas sp. NS1(2017). The sequence goes on along the minus strand of NZ_CP022960.1, from coordinate 1,338,285 downwards.
TGGAAGAACTCTTCCTGGGAACGCTCTTTGCGGGCAAAGAATTGAATGTCATCGATCAGCAACGCATCAACCGAGCGGTAGAACCGCTTGAACTCGTTGATGGCGTTGAGCTGCAAGGCCTTGACCATGTCAGCCACGAAACGCTCCGAGTGCAGGTACACGACCTTGGCATTCGGGTTCTTCTTTAATAGGTGGTTACCCACAGCATGCATCAAGTGAGTTTTACCCAAGCCAACACCGCCATAAAGGAAGAGCGGGTTGTAACCGTGCTTGGGGTTGTCAGCAACCTGCCAGGCGGCGGCGCGAGCCAGCTGGTTGGACTTACCTTCGACGAAGTTCTCGAAGGTAAACGTGCGGTTCAGGTAGCTGGTGTGCTTGAGCGCGCCTTCGACCTGCACGGTGCGCTGTTCAGCGCGGACCGGGGCTTGCTGGGAGGCTGCGCCTGCCATCGGGTCAAAGCTGTCGCGGGACGGCTCTTCACTCTCTGCTGCGTTTTTTTGCGCAGATGATTTAGAGGGTGCAGGCGCCGGCGCACTGACAGCAGGTGCCGCCGTAGCCTGGGCTTGCGACGCAGCCGCAGCCAGTGGCGCATTCGGCGCAGCGCGAGGCGCCGAGCTACGTTTGCTGCCTATTAATAAGGAGAGCACGGGCGCAAGGCCGTTGCCATGTTCATCGAGCAATTCGAGAACGCGGCTCAGGTACTTCTCGTTGACCCAGTCGAGAACAAAACGATTGGGCGCGTAGACACGCAACTCGTCGCCTTCGGCTTCGACCTGTAGCGGACGGATCCAGGTGTTGAATTGCTGGGCAGGCAGCTCTTCGCGCAAAAGCTCCACGCACTGCTGCCAAAGTTCCACTGACACGGATATCCCCTAAGTTGAAAGCCGGTGAGGCAAAAACAGCCGCCATTGTAGCGGCGAGCCGCCCACTTATCCACATGTAGCTTGATCACAGGCCGGCCAAAATCAACGTCTTAACGGTAATAAAGGCGACCAATGGTCTGTGCATAAGCTCTGTGGATAAGCCTACCTAAGGTCGTTGTACAAGTGGGGTCGAAAGTCTGTGGGTAACTGGCCTGTGGATAACAACCCCTTTCGCCCACAGCTTATCCGACAGCGCAGCACAGGCAGAGCACCGTTTCTCCCCCGTGTTGTCATTCTCTGTACATCAGGTGGAATAAGGCCTCAAGGTAGTTATCCACAGAGGAAGGCCTGCCTAGCTTTTATAAGCTTTACAGAAAAGCTTTAAATAACTTCCTTCTTTATTTTTATATTTATGCCCTGACTTGGGAAAGCCGAGCGGATAGAAGAGGCAGATGGGCGGTAGATATCTAATTAAAGGAAAAGCTGGTTGGAAATTGACCTAGAGGCTTGCTTTCTCTAGAATCGCCGGTCTCTTAAAACGGGGGCCATTCCGGCCCGTTGTGGACGAACCAGGTAACAACGCCATGAAACGTACTTTCCAACCAAGCACCATCAAACGCGCCCGTACCCACGGCTTCCGTGCTCGCATGGCCACCAAGAACGGCCGTGCTGTCCTGTCGCGTCGCCGCGCCAAAGGTCGTGCGCGTCTGGCAGTTTGATAATCCGGTACTGGTGGTGAGTCAGGACTTCAGTCGGGAAAAGCGTCTGCTAACCCCCCGGCATTTCAAGGCAGTCTTTGACTCCCCCACCGGCAAGGTTCCGGGGAAAAATCTCCTGCTCCTTGCGCGTAACAACGATCTTGATCACCCCCGTCTCGGGTTGGTGATCGGCAAGAAGAGCGTAAAGCTCTCCGTTGAGCGCAATCGCCTCAAGCGTCTGATGCGCGAATCGTTTCGCCTCCACCAGGACACTCTGGTTGGTTGGGATATTGTTATCGTCGCGCGCAAAGGCTTGGGTGATGTAGAAAACCCCGAATTGATTCAGCATTTCGGCAAGCTCTGGAAACGTCTGGCGCGTACCAACAAACCAGCTCCAGTGACCAACACCGAAACTGTAGGGGTAGACAGTACCGATGCGTAAACTGGCCCTCGTTCCGATCCAGTTTTATCGCTATGCCATTAGTCCTCTGATGGCCAACCACTGTCGTTTCTACCCCAGTTGTTCCTGCTACGCGTTAGAGGCCATAGAAAATCATGGTCTTCTGCGCGGTGGCTGGCTGACCTTTCGTCGTTTAGGTCGCTGTCATCCGTGGAATCCCGGTGGTTATGACCCGGTTCCACCTATCCCTACCTCCCGTTCTTCTTCGATGGCCGAGTAATCATGGATATTAAACGCACGATCCTGATCGTCGCCCTGGCAATCGTGTCCTACGTCATGGTTCTTCAGTGGAACCAGGACTATGGCCAAGCTGCCCTGCCGACTCAGAATGTTGCTACCAATCAGGCTGCGCCGGCTATTCCGGACACCCCGCTGGGTAACAATGCGTCCGCGAGTGCCGATGTTCCCAGCGCGAATGGCGAGACAAGCGCCCCTTTAGAAACGCCAGTGGTCACCAATAAAGACCTCATCCATGTCAAAACGGATGTGCTCGACCTGGCTATCGACCCACAAGGTGGTGATATCGCGCAGTTGAAACTGCCGCTGTATCCACGTCGCCAAGACCATCCGGATGTTCCGTTCCAACTGTTCGATAACGGTGGTGAACGTACTTATCTGGCGCAAAGTGGCCTGACCGGCACCAACGGTCCGGATGCGCGTGCTACCGGTCGTCCGGTTTATTCGACCGAACAGAAGACTTATCAACTGGCTGATGGCCAGAACCAGTTGAACGTTGACCTGAAATTCAGCCTCGACGGCGTCAACTACATCAAGCGTTTCAGCTTTACCCGTGGTCTGTACGACTTGAAGGTCACTTACCTGATCGACAACGAAAGCGACAAACCATGGAGCGGCAACCTGTTTGCCCAGCTCAAGCGTGACGCCAGTTCCGATCCTTCTTCCAGCACTGCCACCGGCACCGCGACTTACCTGGGCGCCGCCCTGTGGACAAGTAACGAGCCGTACAAAAAAGTGTCGATGAAAGATATCGACAAGGGCTCGCTGAAAGAAACTGTTCAAGGTGGTTGGGTAGCCTGGCTGCAACACTACTTTGTGACCGCCTGGATCCCGAGCAAGGGCGACGCGAACCTGGTTCAAACCCGCAAGGACAGCCAAGGCAACTACATCATTGGCTTCACTGGCCCGGCGTTGACCGTAGCACCCGGTGCCAAGGCAGAAACCAGCGCTACCCTGTACGCCGGCCCAAAAAGCCAGGCTGTGCTGAAAGAGTTGTCCCCAGGTCTGGAACTGACTGTGGATTACGGCTTCCTGTGGTTCATCGCCCAGCCGATTTTCTGGTTGCTGCAACATATCCACAGCATTGTGGGTAACTGGGGCTTCTCGATCATCTTCCTGACCATGCTGATCAAGGGGATCTTCTTCCCACTGTCGGCAGCCAGCTACAAGTCGATGGCGCGCATGCGTGCCGTAGCACCGAAACTGGCGGCGCTGAAAGAACAACATGGCGATGATCGGCAGAAAATGTCGCAGGCCATGATGGAGCTGTACAAGAAAGAGAAGATCAACCCGCTGGGTGGATGCTTGCCGATTCTTGTGCAAATGCCGGTGTTCCTGTCGCTGTACTGGGTTCTCCTGGAAAGCGTGGAAATGCGCCAGGCACCGTTCATGCTGTGGATAACTGACCTGTCGATCAAAGACCCGTTCTTTATCCTGCCGATCATCATGGGCGCGACCATGTTCATCCAGCAGCGTTTGAACCCGACTCCGCCGGATCCGATGCAGGCCAAGGTAATGAAAATGATGCCAATCATCTTCACCTTCTTCTTCCTGTGGTTCCCTGCTGGTCTGGTGCTGTACTGGGTAGTCAACAACGTGTTGTCGATCTCTCAACAGTGGTACATCACACGTAAAATCGAAGCGGCTACCGCAAAAGCCTCTGCATAATTTACTCTGTGGATAACCACTCAAGACGCCCCCTAGTGGGGCGTTTTGCTTTCCGTCACTTTAGTTCTGGAACCTGCTGATGAGCGCTCCTCGTGAAACCATCGCTGCTGTCGCTACCGCTCAAGGTCGCGGCGGTGTCGGTATCGTTCGTATCTCCGGACCGCTCGCCGGTAAGGCGGCCGAGGCTATCAGCGGCCGCGAGTTGAAGCCGCGATATGCCCATTACGGACCCTTCCTCGATGCCGACAAAAGTGTGTTGGATGAGGGGCTGGCGATTTACTTTCCGGGGCCAAACTCATTCACCGGCGAAGATGTCCTGGAATTGCAGGGACACGGCGGCCCGGTTGTACTGGATATGTTGCTGCAGCGCTGCTTGCAATTGGGCTGTCGTTTGGCCCGGCCAGGAGAGTTCAGTGAACGCGCCTTCCTGAACGACAAACTCGACCTGGCCCAGGCCGAAGCCATCGCTGACTTGATCGAAGCCAGTTCTGCACAGGCGGCACGCAACGCACTGCGCTCGCTGCAGGGCGCATTTTCTCTGCGTGTGCATAACTTGACCGAGCAGTTGATCAGCCTGCGTATCTACGTGGAGGCGGCGATTGATTTCCCGGAGGAAGAAATCGACTTTCTCGCCGATGGCCACGTCTTGGCGATGCTGGATAAAGTCCGAGATGAGTTATCCACAGTACTGCGTGAAGCCGGGCAGGGCGCTTTGTTGCGCGATGGCATGACCGTGGTAATTGCCGGTCGGCCCAATGCCGGCAAATCCAGCCTGCTCAACGCCCTGGCGGGGCGTGAAGCGGCGATCGTGACCGAGATCGCTGGCACGACGCGGGATATCTTGCGTGAACATATCCACATCGACGGTATGCCCCTGCACGTGGTCGACACCGCTGGCTTGCGCGATACCGATGACCAGGTAGAAAAGATTGGCGTAGAACGAGCGCTCAAAGCCATCAGTGAAGCGGATCGGGTGCTGTTGGTGGTCGATGCCACCGCGCCTGAGGCTGTGGATCCTTTTGCACTGTGGCCGGAATTCCTTGAGCAACGGCCGGACCCGGCCAAAGTCACCTTGATCCGTAACAAGGCCGACCTGACCGGTGAAGCCATCGCCATGGAAACCAGCACTGATGGCCATGTCACCATCAGCCTGAGCGCTAAAGCAGCGGGGGATGGCCTGGAACTGCTGCGCGAGCACCTCAAAGCCTGCATGGGCTACGAGCAGACCTCGGAAAGCAGCTTCAGCGCGCGCCGCAGGCACCTGGAGGCGTTGCGTCATGCGAGCGCAGCGTTGGAGCACGGCCGGGCACAGCTGACTTTGGCGGGCGCAGGGGAACTGCTGGCTGAAGATTTACGTCAGGCACAGCAGCTATTGGGTGAAATCACCGGTGCATTCAGCTCCGATGATTTGCTTGGGCGGATCTTTTCCAGCTTCTGCATCGGTAAATAGCACCTCGTTTCCCATAGACAGGCCATTCGCGCCTGTCTATTTCGCCCACTTCGGGGCATTCCAATCCATTTTTTGAATGACCACCCAGGTTGTGGCGGCTTTTGCGTGGGCGTTATTTGGTCTGTTGGCACTTTTCTGTGGATTAAGCCCTGTGAATAACCGCCTCTGTGCCCAGTTGATAACAGGGCCTGAAACCTGAGTAAAAAACCGCCTGTGGATAAGCACCTGTTTAATCCACAGGCTTAAAGCACTTATCCAAGCCCCTCATTGGCACATGACCACAGACTTTTGAATCGCTGTACACAACGTAAACAAAGGCCTATAGAGATCTATCCACAGAAAGATAGCTACGTAGAAATAAACATAAAAACAAAGATCTAATAAATTTCTCTCTTTTTAATTTCTATTGTCTGTGATTCATCCACAGCTGGTTAAATTTTGTGCAAAGGGTTCTTTAGGAAGGGCTAAGTCCCTATACTTGCCGCCAAAGCTCTAAAACTCTTTCAACAGACAATTCCTGATTACCTACATAAGCAGGCACGAGGTGCGTGGTGGATTTCCCTTCCCGTTTTGAAGTGATCGTCATCGGCGGCGGTCATGCCGGTACCGAGGCAGCACTGGCGTCAGCACGCATGGGGGTAAAAACCCTGTTGTTGACGCATAACGTGGAAACCCTCGGCGCCATGAGTTGCAACCCCGCCATTGGTGGGATCGGCAAAAGCCATTTGGTCAAGGAAATCGATGCCCTTGGCGGCGTGATGGCCATGGCTACCGATAAGGGTGGTATTCAGTTTCGTGTGCTCAACAGCCGCAAAGGCCCAGCCGTAAGGGCTACCCGGGCTCAAGCCGACCGCATCCTGTACAAGGCTGCTGTGCGCGAAACCCTGGAAAACCAACCGAACCTGTGGATATTTCAGCAAGCCGCAGATGACCTGATCGTCGAACAAGACCAGGTGCGCGGTGTTGTCACCCAAATGGGCCTGCGTTTCTTCGCAGAATCCGTGGTGTTGACCACCGGCACGTTCCTCGGCGGACTTATCCACATCGGTATGCAGAACTATTCCGGCGGTCGCGCTGGTGATCCGCCGTCGATTGCCCTTGCAAAACGCCTGCGTGAATTACCGCTGCGTGTAGGCCGCCTGAAAACCGGGACTCCGCCGCGTATCGATGGGCGTTCTGTGGATTTCTCGGTGATGACCGAACAAGCCGGCGACACGCCGATCCCGGTCATGTCGTTCATGGGCTCCAAAGAACAGCACCCGAAACAGGTGAGCTGCTGGATTACCCACACCAATGCCCGCACCCACGAAATCATCGCCGCGAACCTCGATCGTTCGCCGATGTACTCCGGGGTAATCGAAGGCATCGGCCCACGTTATTGCCCGTCGATCGAAGACAAGATCCACCGCTTTGCCGACAAGGAAAGCCACCAAGTCTTCATCGAGCCCGAAGGCTTGACCACTCATGAGCTGTACCCGAACGGGATTTCCACTTCCCTGCCGTTCGACGTGCAAATCCAGATAGTGCAATCGATCCGTGGCATGGAAAACGCACACATCGTGCGTCCGGGCTACGCCATCGAATACGACTACTTCGACCCGCGCGACCTGAAGTACAGCCTGGAAACCAAAGTGATTGGCGGTCTGTTCTTCGCAGGCCAAATCAACGGCACCACCGGTTACGAAGAGGCCGGCGCCCAAGGTTTGCTGGCCGGGACCAACGCAGCATTGCGTGCGCAAGGCAAAGACAGCTGGTGCCCGCGTCGCGACGAAGCGTATATCGGCGTACTGGTCGATGACCTGATTACCCTGGGCACCCAGGAACCGTACCGGATGTTCACTTCCCGGGCGGAATACCGTTTGATCCTGCGTGAAGACAACGCGGACCTGCGCCTGACCGAAAAAGGTCGCGAACTCGGACTGGTCGATGATGTGCGTTGGGAAGCCTTCTGCAAAAAACGCGAAAGCATTGCATTGGAAGAACAGCGCCTGAAAAGCACTTGGGTTCGCCCTGGCACTGAACAAGGCGACGCGATCGCTGAAAAATTCGGCACGCCGCTGACCCACGAGTACAACTTGCTCAACCTGCTGTCCCGTCCGGAAATCGACTACGCTGGTCTGGTCGAAGTGACCGGCCAGGGCGCGGAAGATCCACAGGTCGCCGAGCAGGTCGAAATCAAGACCAAATACGCCGGTTACATTGACCGCCAACAGGACGAGATCGCTCGCCTGCGCGCCAGTGAAGACACCAAGCTGCCTGTGGATATCGACTACACCGGTATTTCCGGCTTGTCGAAAGAAATCCAAAGCAAGCTGGGGATAACTCGTCCCGAGACATTGGGCCAGGCTTCACGTATCCCGGGCGTAACCCCGGCAGCCATTTCGCTGTTGATGATTCATTTGAAAAAACGCGGCGCGGGCCGTCAGTTGGAGCAAAGCGCTTGAGTTCGTTGGTCACCTCGCAACACGCAGAAGAGTTATCCACAGGCGCACGCCAGTTGGGCGTCGACTTGACCGAAACCCAGCACGAGCTGCTGTTGGGGTATTTGGCGTTGTTGATCAAATGGAACAAGGCTTACAACCTGACCGCGGTGCGTGATCCCGACGAAATGGTGTCCCGTCACTTGCTCGACAGCTTGAGCGTGATGCCCTTTATCGAAAACGGTCGCTGGCTCGACGTCGGCAGTGGCGGTGGCATGCCGGGGATTCCCCTGGCCATCCTGTTTCCCGAGTCCCAAGTGACCTGCCTGGACAGCAACGGCAAGAAAACCCGTTTCCTGACCCAGGTCAAACTCGAACTCAAGCTGGATAACCTGCACGTTATCCACAGTCGCGTCGAAGCCTTCACGCCTGAACAGCCTTTCAACGGAATTGTTTCCAGGGCCTTCAGCAGCATGGAGAACTTCAGCAACTGGACCCGCCACCTCGGCGACCGCGATACCCGCTGGCTGGCAATGAAGGGCGTCCATCCAAGCGATGAGCTGTTAGCATTGCCGGCAGACTTCCACCTCGATAGCGAACACGCCTTGGCCGTACCCGGTTGCCAAGGCCAACGCCATCTGCTGATACTGCGCCGCACGGCATGATTGGGAACACAAGCAAGAATGGCTAAGGTATTCGCGATAGCGAACCAGAAAGGTGGCGTGGGCAAAACCACCACCTGCATCAACCTCGCAGCATCCCTGGTCGCCACCAAGCGCCGGGTGCTGCTGATCGATCTCGATCCACAGGGCAACGCCACCATGGGTAGCGGTGTGGATAAACACGGCCTGGAAAACTCGGTCTACGACTTGCTGATTGGCGAGTGTGACCTGGCCCAGGCTATGCACTACTCCGAACACGGCGGTTATCAACTGCTGCCGGCCAACCGCGATTTGACCGCGGCGGAAGTGGTGCTGCTGGAAATGCAGATGAAGGAAAGCCGTCTGCGTAGCGCCTTGGCGCCGATCCGCGAGAATTACGACTACATTTTGATCGACTGCCCGCCGTCACTGTCGATGCTGACCTTGAATGCGCTGGTGGCCGCCGATGGGGTGATTATCCCCATGCAGTGCGAGTACTACGCACTGGAAGGGTTGAGCGACCTTGTGGATAACATCAAGCGCATCGCCGAGTTGCTCAACCCGAACCTGCAGATCGAAGGCTTGCTGCGGACCATGTTCGATCCGCGCTTGAGCCTGATGAACGATGTGTCGGCGCAGCTCAAGGAACATTTCGGTGATCAGCTTTACGACACGGTGATCCCGCGCAACATCCGTCTGGCCGAAGCGCCAAGCTACGGCATGCCCGCGCTGGCGTACGACAAGTCCTCCCGTGGTGCCATTGCCTACCTGGCGCTGGCCGGCGAGATGGTTCGTCGCCAACGCCGCAACTCACGCACCGCTGCAGCCCAGCCAACTTAAGGAATCCCCATGGCCGTCAAGAAACGAGGTCTCGGACGTGGACTGGATGCACTGTTGAGTGGTCCGACCGTCACATCGCTTGAAGAACAAGCGGTGCAGGCCGACGAGCGCGAGCTGCAGCACCTGCCGCTGGACCTGATCCAGCGCGGCAAATACCAGCCACGCCGGGACATGGACCCGCAGGCACTGGAAGAGCTGGCCAATTCGATCAAGGCCCAGGGCGTGATGCAGCCAATCGTGGTGCGCCCGATTGGCGGCGGCCGCTTTGAAATCATCGCCGGTGAGCGCCGCTGGCGCGCCAGCCAGCAGGCCGGCAAGGAAACCATCCCGGCCATGGTTCGCGACGTGCCGGATGAAACCGCCATCGCCATGGCGCTGATCGAGAACATCCAGCGCGAAGACCTCAACCCGATCGAAGAAGCGATCGCCCTGCAGCGTTTGCAGCAGGAATTCCAGCTGACCCAGCAACAAGTGGCCGAGGCGGTGGGTAAATCCCGCGTGACCGTGTCCAACTTGCTTCGCCTGATTGCGCTGCCGGAAGTCATTAAGACCATGTTGTCCCACGGCGACCTGGAAATGGGGCACGCCCGTGCTTTGCTCGGTTTGCCGGAAAATCAACAGGTTGAAGGGGCGCGACACGTTGTCGCACGGGGGCTCACCGTTCGCCAGACCGAGGCGTTGGTTCGCCAGTGGCTCAGCGGCAAACCTGCACCGGTCGAAACGGCCAAACCTGATCCGGATATCGCCCGTCTCGAGCAGCGCCTGGCCGAGCGGCTGGGCTCTGCGGTGCAAATTCGCCACGGCAAGAAAGGCAAAGGGCAATTGGTCATCGGTTATAACTCGCTTGATGAGCTTCAGGGCGTCCTTGCCCACATCCGCTGAAACATTTGCTTATGTAGCGTGTGATCGGAAATCACTACCCGACAGTTGAATAGGGGCAGAACCGCCCCTATACTCTGCGCGCATTTTGTCGGCACAAATTATGCCAAGTTATTGATTTCCGGCAGCCGACCATTGAGGAGCAAGAGTGATGGAAACCCGCACGCCAAACACGTTGCCGTTCCATCGCTTGGCCGTTTTTCCGGTTTTATTGGCTCAATTTGTCATTTCGCTGATCGCCGCATTGGCGCTTTGGTATTGGCATGGAGTCGTTGCCGGATATTCAGGACTCTGCGGAGGCCTGATAGCCTTGCTGCCCAATATGTATTTTGCTCACAGGGCCTTTCGGTTTTCCGGCGCCCGAGCAGCCCAGGCTATCGTCCGGTCATTTTATGCCGGCGAGGCAGGGAAACTGATTTTGACGGCAGTGCTGTTTGCACTGACCTTTGCAGGTGTGAAGCCATTGGCGCCGCTGGCTGTATTCGGCGTCTTCGTGTTGACCCAACTGGTCAGCTGGTTCGCTCCCCTGCTAATGAAAACAAGACTTTCGAAACCTTAGGGCGTTTGAGGCAACCATGGCAGAAACAACCGCTTCGGGCTATATCCAGCACCACTTGCAGAACCTGACCTTCGGTCAGCTTCCTAATGGCGGCTGGGGCTTTGCCCACTCCGCAGCAGAGGCCAAAGAAATGGGCTTCTGGGCTTTCCACCTGGACACTCTGGGCTGGTCGGTCGCATTGGGTCTGATCTTCGTCTTCATTTTCCGCATGGCGGCAAAGAAGGCGACTTCCGGTCAGCCAGGTGCTTTGCAGAACTTCGTTGAAGTACTGGTCGAATTCGTCGATGGCAGCGTGAAAGACAGCTTCCATGGCCGTAGCCCGGTGATCGCACCGCTGGCACTGACCATCTTCGTCTGGGTGTTCCTGATGAACGCCGTCGACCTGATCCCGGTTGACTGGATTCCTCAGCTGGCCATGGCGATCAGCGGCGACCCGCACATTCCATTCCGTGCCGTATCGACCACTGACCCGAACGCTACCCTGGGCATGGCCCTGTCGGTCTTCGCGTTGATCATTTTCTACAGCATCAAGATCAAGGGCATCGGCGGCTTCATCGGCGAACTGACCCTGCACCCGTTCGGCAGCAAGAACATCTTCGTTCAAGCCCTGCTGATCCCGGTGAACTTCCTGCTGGAATTCGTGACCCTGATCGCCAAGCCGATTTCCCTGGCCCTGCGACTGTTCGGCAACATGTATGCCGGCGAGCTGGTATTCATTCTGATCGCTGTGATGTTCGGCAGCGGCCTGCTCTGGCTTAGCGGCCTGGGCATTGTTCTGCAGTGGGCGTGGGCTGTGTTCCACATCCTGATCATCACCCTGCAGGCCTTCATCTTCATGATGCTGACCATCGTCTACCTGTCGATGGCGCACGAAGAGAACCATTAAGACCAGTCTCGACTAGTCTGATGTCCTTCCCGGTCAAACGGGAAGGTAGGCCCTACCGGGCTATGAAACGATTTGTTTTACCGCTTTAAAATCTAAAAAACCTAAACCATACGACGTAAAAGTCGGGAGGAAAGATGGAAACTGTAGTTGGTCTAACCGCTATCGCTGTTGCACTGTTGATCGGCCTGGGCGCCCTGGGTACTGCCATTGGTTTCGGCCTGCTGGGCGGCAAGTTCCTGGAAGGCGCAGCGCGTCAGCCAGAAATGGTTCCAATGCTGCAAGTTAAAATGTTCATCGTCGCCGGCCTGCTCGACGCCGTGACCATGATCGGTGTTGGTATCGCTCTGTTCTTCACCTTCGCGAACCCTTTCGTTGGTCAACTCGCCGGTTAATCACTCGTCTTTTCGAGTGATTGGTGTGTTGTGCAACGAATGAGCGAGGTATTGGCGTGAACATTAATGCAACCATTATTGGTCAGTCCTTAGCGTTCTTGATTTTTGTCGTTTTCTGCATGAAGTTCGTATGGCCTCCGGTCATCGCAGCTCTGCACGAACGTCAGAAGAAGATCGCGGATGGGCTGGACGCTGCAGCACGAGCAGCTCGCGACCTGGAGTTGGCCCAAGATAAAGCGGGTCAACAACTGCGCGAAGCGAAAGCTCAAGCAGCCGAAATCATTGAGCAAGCCAAGAAACGCGGTAACCAGATCGTTGAAGAGGCTGTTGAAAAAGCCCGTATCGACGCTGACCGTGTGAAGGTTCAGGCTCAGGCCGAGATCGAGCAGGAACTGAACGGTGTCAAAGATGCGCTGCGTGCCCAACTGGGTGCTCTGGCCGTCGGCGGTGCTGAGAAGATCCTGGGTGCCACAATCGATCAAAACGCGCACGCGGAGCTGGTAAACAAACTGGCTGCTGAAATTTAAGCGAGGGCGATCATGGCAGAATTGACCACGTTGGCCCGACCTTACGCTAAGGCAGCCTTCGAGCACGCCCAGGCCCACCAGCAGCTGGCCTCTTGGTCAGCCATGCTCGGCCTGGCTGCAGCAGTGTCGCAAGACGACACCATGCAGCGCGTGCTCAAGGCCCCGCGACTGACGAGCGCAGACAAGGCCGCCACTTTTATTGAAGTGTGCGGCGACAAGTTCGATGTGAAAGTGCAGAACTTCATCCACGTCGTTGCCGAAAACGACCGTCTCCTGCTTCTGCCGGAGATTGCCGCTCTTTTCGACCTGTACAAGGCCGAGCAAGAGAAGTCGGTAGACGTTGAAGTGACCAGTGCTTTTGCATTGAACCAAGAACAGCAAGACAAACTCGCCAAGGTTCTCAGTGCACGACTCGACCGGGAAGTGCGCCTGCAAGTTGCGGAAGACAAATCCCTCATTGGGGGCATTGTCATTCGCGCCGGCGACCTGGTTATCGATGGCTCGATTCGCGGCAAACTCGCGAATCTTGCCGAAGCATTGAAATCTTGAGTTTGAAGGGGCAGCAGAGCAATGCAGCAACTCAATCCTTCCGAAATAAGTGAAATTATCAAGGGCCGCATCGACAAGCTCGATGTGACCTCCCAAGCCCGTAACGAAGGCACTGTCGTCAGCGTATCTGACGGTATCGTGCGGATTCACGGTCTGGCCGACGTAATGTCCGGCGAGATGATCGAGTTTCCGGGCGGCGTCTTCGGTATGGCCCTCAACCTGGAGCAGGACTCCGTAGGTGCCGTTATCCTGGGCGCTTACCAGTCTCTGGCTGAAGGCATGAGCGCCAAGTGCACTGGCCGCATCCTGGAGGTTCCGGTTGGTAAGGAACTGCTGGGTCGCGTAGTCGACGCACTGGGTAACCCTGTTGACGGCAAAGGTCCACTGGGCAACACCGAGACCGACGCGGTCGAGAAAGTTGCTCCAGGCGTGATCTGGCGTAAGTCGGTAGACCAGCCTGTACAGACTGGCTACAAGGCTGTCGATGCCATGATCCCTGTCGGCCGTGGCCAGCGTGAGCTGATCATCGGTGACCGTCAGATCGGTAAAACCGCTCTGGCGATCGACGCGATCATCAACCAGAAAGACAGCGGTATTTTCTGCGTCTACGTAGCCATCGGTCAGAAGCAATCGACCATCGCCAACGTGGTTCGCAAGCTGGAAGAGAACGGCGCACTGAAAAACACGATCATCGTGGCTGCCAGTGCTTCGGAATCGCCTGCACTGCAATACCTGGCACCGTATGCCGGTTGCACCATGGGTGAATTCTTCCGCGACCGCGGTGAAGACGCGCTGATCGTTTATGACGATCTGTCCAAGCAAGCAGTGGCTTACCGCCAGATTTCCCTGCTGCTGCGCCGTCCACCAGGCCGTGAAGCTTACCCAGGCGACGTGTTCTATCTCCACTCCCGTCTGCTGGAGCGCGCATCCCGCGTTTCGGAAGAGTACGTAGAGAAGTTCACCAACGGCGCAGTGACCGGCAAAACCGGTTCCCTGACCGCACTGCCGATCATCGAAACCCAGGCTGGCGACGTTTCCGCGTTCGTTCCGACCAACGTGATTTCCATCACCGACGGTCAGATCTTCCTGGAATCGGCCATGTTCAACTCGGGCATCCGCCCTGCAGTGAACGCCGGTGTTTCGGTATCCCGTGTGGGTGGTGCCGCTCAGACCAAGATCATCAAGAAGCTCTCCGGTGGTATCCGTACCGCTCTGGCTCAGTACCGTGAACTGGCGGCATTCGCCCAGTTCGCTTCTGACCTGGACGAAGCGACCCGTAAGCAACTTGAGCATGGTCAGCGCGTTACCGAGCTGATGAAGCAGAAGCAATACGCCCCAATGTCGATCGCTGACATGGCGTTGTCGCTGTATGCCGCTGAGCGTGGGTTCCTGACTGACGTCGAAATCGCCAAGGTCGGCAGCTTTGAACAAGCGCTGATTGCTTACTTCAACCGCGATCACGCCGACTTGTTGGCCAAGATCAACGTGAAGGGTGACTTCAATGACGAAATCGACGCTGGCCTCAAAGCCGGTATCGAGAAGTTCAAGGCCACCCAAACCTGGTAAGCCGCAGCGGGAGCCGCAAGGCTCCCGCTTGCTAACCTGATAGGTGTTACATGGCAGGCGCAAAAGAGATTCGCAGTAAGATTGCGAGCATCAAAAGCACGCAAAAAATTACCAGCGCCATGGAAAAAGTGGCGGTCAGCAAAATGCGCAAGGCACAAATGCGCATGGCTGCTAGCCGTCCTTATGCGGAGCGTATCCGCCAGGTAATTGGGCATCTGGCCAACGCCAACCCGGAATACCGCCACCCCTTCATGATCGAGCGCGAAGTTAAGCGTGTCGGTTATGTGGTTGTGAGCAGTGACCGTGGTTTGTGCGGTGGTTTGAATACCAACCTGTTCAAGGCCCTGGTCAAGGACATGGCGGTAAACCGCGAAAAAGGCGTCGAGATCGATCTGTGTGTTGTTGGTAGCAAGGGTGCGGCCTTTTTCCGCAACTTCG
Source organism: Pseudomonas sp. NS1(2017) (assembly GCF_002269425.1). Taxonomy (NCBI): domain Bacteria; kingdom Pseudomonadati; phylum Pseudomonadota; class Gammaproteobacteria; order Pseudomonadales; family Pseudomonadaceae; genus Pseudomonas; species Pseudomonas sp. NS1(2017). The sequence continues at coordinate 1,323,212 of NZ_CP022960.1, read as the reverse complement.
GCGGCAACGTCGTAGCAGCTATCAGCCACCTGGGTGAAGAGCCGTCGATCAATGATTTGATCGGCAGTGTGAAGGTGATGCTGGATGCATACCTGGAAGGCCGGATTGACCGCCTCTCCGTGGTATCCAACAAGTTCATCAACACCATGACCCAGCAGCCAACCGTGGAGCAATTGATCCCACTGGTGGCGACTCCGGATCAGGAACTCAAGCACCACTGGGACTACCTCTACGAACCAGACGCCAAAGAGCTGCTTGACGGCTTGATGGTGCGCTACGTGGAGTCGCAGGTGTACCAGGCGGTGGTCGAGAACAACGCAGCTGAACAAGCGGCGCGGATGATCGCGATGAAAAACGCTACCGATAACGCCGGTGATCTGATCAGCGATTTGCAGCTGATCTACAACAAGGCGCGTCAGGCTGCGATCACCCAAGAGATCTCGGAAATCGTCGGCGGCGCTGCCGCGGTTTAACGGTTCAAATATTCAGAGGATCCAGCTATGAGTAGCGGACGTATCGTTCAAATCATCGGCGCCGTTATCGACGTGGAATTTCCACGCGACAGCGTACCGAGCATCTACAACGCGCTGAAAGTACAAGGCGCGGACACTACTCTGGAAGTTCAGCAGCAGCTGGGCGACGGCGTAGTTCGTACCATTGCGATGGGTTCCACCGAAGGCTTGAAGCGCGGTCTGGACGTTGTCGACTCTGGCGCAGCCATCTCCGTACCGGTCGGTAAAGCGACCCTGGGCCGGATCATGGACGTACTGGGCAACCCGATTGACGAAGCGGGTCCGATCGACACCGAAGAGCGTTGGGGCATTCACCGTCCAGCACCTTCGTTCGCCGAACAAGCTGGCGGCAACGACCTGCTGGAAACCGGCATCAAGGTTATCGACCTGGTTTGCCCGTTCGCCAAAGGCGGTAAAGTCGGTCTGTTCGGTGGTGCCGGTGTAGGCAAGACCGTAAACATGATGGAACTGATCCGTAACATCGCCATCGAGCACAGCGGTTACTCCGTGTTCGCCGGTGTGGGTGAGCGTACCCGTGAGGGTAACGACTTCTACCACGAGATGAAGGACTCCAACGTTCTGGACAAAGTGGCACTGGTTTACGGTCAGATGAACGAGCCGCCGGGAAACCGTCTGCGCGTAGCATTGACCGGTCTGACCATGGCCGAGAAGTTCCGTGACGAAGGTAACGACGTTCTGCTGTTCGTCGACAACATCTACCGTTACACCCTGGCCGGTACTGAAGTATCCGCACTGCTGGGCCGTATGCCTTCCGCAGTAGGCTACCAGCCGACCCTGGCCGAAGAGATGGGCGTTCTGCAAGAACGTATCACTTCGACCAAAGAAGGTTCGATCACTTCGATCCAAGCGGTATACGTACCTGCGGATGACTTGACCGACCCGTCGCCAGCGACCACCTTCGCCCACTTGGACGCCACCGTCGTACTGTCCCGTGACATCGCTTCCCTGGGTATCTACCCAGCGGTCGATCCACTCGACTCGACTTCGCGCCAGCTGGACCCGAACGTGATCGGCCAGGAGCACTACGACACCGCTCGCGGCGTTCAGTACGTGCTGCAGCGTTACAAAGAACTGAAGGACATCATTGCGATCCTGGGTATGGACGAGCTGTCGGAAGCCGACAAGCAGTTGGTAAACCGTGCTCGTAAGATCCAGCGTTTCTTGTCGCAGCCGTTCTTCGTGGCTGAAGTCTTCACCGGTGCATCGGGTAAATACGTTTCCCTGAAAGACACCATTGCTGGCTTCAAAGGCATCCTCAACGGTGACTACGACCACCTGCCAGAACAAGCGTTCTACATGGTCGGCGGCATCGAAGAAGCGATCGAGAAAGCCAAGAAACTGTAATCCAGGCGCCCGGAAACGGGCGCTCATCAGGTTGAGGCAATCAGATGGCTATGACAGTCCATTGCGATATCGTCAGCGCGGAAGGGGAAATCTTCTCCGGTCTGGTAGAGATGGTGATTGCACACGGCGAACTCGGTGACCTTGGTATTGCCATGGGTCACGCGCCGTTGATCACCAGCTTGAAGCCAGGTCCGATCACTCTGACCAAGCAAGGCGGGGAAAAAGAGGTGTTTTACATCTCGGGTGGTTTCCTCGAGGTTCAGCCGAACATGGTCAAGGTACTTGCCGACACCGTGCAACGTGCTGGCGACCTGGATGAAGCCTCCGCTCAGGAAGCCGTCAAGGCTGCTGAGAAGGCCCTGAACGAAAAGGGTGCGGACTTCGACTACAGCGCTGCTGCTGTACGTCTGGCCGAGGCTGCAGCTCAGCTGCGCACGCTCCAGCAGATCCGCAAGAAGTAAGCGGCCATGCCGTCATGCTTCAAGCGCGATTGATTAAAAAGGGTAGCCTCGGCTACCCTTTTTCTTTTTTTGCAAAACACTTCTCTGGTCTGAAGCCGGACCGCCCAGGATTGGTAGCCACTCATGTCTCTTGAAATCGTCATTCTCGCCGCAGGCCAGGGCACCCGTATGCGTTCGGCCCTGCCCAAGGTGCTGCACCCGGTTGCCGGCAATTCCATGCTTGGCCATGTTATCCACAGCGCCCGGCAGCTCGACCCACAGCGCATTCACGTGGTGATCGGCCACGGTGCCGATGCGGTGCGTGAACGCCTCGCCGCGGACGATTTGAATTTCGTATTGCAAGACAAACAACTGGGCACCGGCCACGCCACCGCTCAAGCCGTGCCCTTCATCAGCGCCGACACCGTGCTGATTCTCTACGGTGACGTGCCGCTGATCGAAGTCGAAACCCTGCAACGCCTGCTCAAGCACGTCGTGCCTGGCCAGATGGGCCTGCTGACGGTTGAACTGGATGACCCCACCGGCTACGGACGCATCGTGCGCAACGCCGATGGTAAGGTTGCCGCTATCGTTGAGCACAAAGATGCCAGCGAAGCCCAGCGCGCCATTACCGAGGGCAACACGGGGATCCTGGCGGTCCCTGCCGATAAACTCGGCGATTGGATGAGCCGCCTGTCCAACAACAACGCCCAGGGCGAGTACTACCTGACCGACGTCATCGAGATGGCGGTAAGCGATGGCCTGTTGGTTGCCACTGAGCAACCCCACGACCCGATGGAAGTGCAGGGCGCCAACGACCGCAAGCAACTCGCCGAACTGGAGCGTCACTACCAATTGCGCGAAGGTCGCCGCCTGATGGCCCAAGGCGTGACGTTGCGTGACCCGGCACGCTTCGATGTACGCGGTGAAGTGACCGTTGGCCGCGATGTGCTGATCGACATCAACGTGATCCTCGAAGGCCGCGTGATCATCGAGGACGACGTGGTGATTGGCCCGAACTGTGTGATCAAGGACAGCACCCTGCGCAAAGGCGTGGTGGTCAAGGCCAACAGTCACCTGGACGGCGCGGTGATGGGGGAGGGCAGCGATGCGGGTCCGTTTGCGCGTTTGCGTCCCGGCAGCGTGCTGGAAGCCAAGGCCCATGTGGGTAACTTCGTCGAGCTGAAAAATGCTCACCTGGGCGAAGGCGCCAAGGCGGGTCACCTGACTTACCTGGGCGATGCCGTCATCGGCGCGCGCACCAACATCGGCGCCGGCACGATCACCTGCAACTACGACGGCGCCAACAAGCACCAGACAGTGCTGGGTGAAGACGTGTTTATCGGTTCCAATAACTCATTGGTTGCTCCGGTGACAGTGGGTGACGGCGCCACCACGGCGGCTGGTTCCACCATCAATCAGGATGTGGATAACTTGCAGCTTGGCGTAGCCCGCGCCCGTCAACGCAACATCGACGGCTGGAAGCGCCCGGTCAAAATCAAAAAGACCTGAGTTATCCACACTCATTGAAACCTGTTGGCTAACCACCCACAGGTTTTTTTATACCCGCATATTGACGATTTTCTCCGAATAGGTTTTGATTGCCTTCGTTATCTTTCGAAACGAAACTTAAAGTCAAAATGTCGAAACGAAATACCCCCCAACGACGCCACAATATCCTGACCTTGCTCAATGAACAGGGCGAAGTCAGCGTGGACGAGTTGGCCAAGCGTTTCGAAACGTCGGAAGTTACGATCCGCAAGGACCTGGCCGCGCTCGAAAGCAACGGCCTGTTGCTGCGCCGCTACGGTGGCGCCATCACCATGCCCCAGGAACTGGTGGGCGACGCCACCCAACCCATCTCGGTGTACAAGCGCGCCATCGCCCGTGCCGCCGTGATGCGTCTGCGTGAACATGCGCGGATCATCATCGACAGCGGCAGCACCACCGCCGCCATGATTCCCGAGTTGGGCCACCAGCCCGGCCTGGTGGTGATGACCAACTCCCTGCACGTCGCCCGCGCGTTGAGCGAACTTGAACACGAACCGGTGCTGCTGATGACCGGCGGTACCTGGGACCCGCATTCGGACTCGTTCCAGGGCCAGGTCGCCGAGCAAGTGCTGCGTTCCTATGACTTTGACCAACTGTTTATCGGCGCCGATGGCATCGATCTGCAACGCGGCACCACCACCTTCAATGAATTGCTGGGCCTGAGCCGCGTCATGGCCGAGGTCGCCCGGGAAGTGGTGGTCATGGTCGAATCCGACAAGATCGGCCGCAAGATTCCCAACCTGGAACTGCCCTGGAGCAGCGTCCATACCCTTATCACCGATGATCGCCTGCCGCTTGAGGCCCGCGACCAGATCCAAGCCCGCGGCATTACGCTGATATGCGCGGCAATCATCTAGGAGAAACACCATGTGTGGCATCGTAGGCGCAGTCGCTGAACGCAACATCACCCCGATTCTGATCGAAGGCCTCAAGCGCCTGGAATACCGCGGCTATGACAGCGCCGGTGTGGCGGTCTTCACCAACGCCGGCAAGCTGGAGCGCATGCGCCGTCCGGGCAAGGTCAGCGAGTTGGAGCAGGCCCTGGCCGGCGAGCCGCTGGTTGGCCGTCTGGGTATCGCCCACACCCGTTGGGCGACCCACGGTGCGCCGTGCGAACGCAACGCTCACCCGCACTTTTCCGGCGACCTCGCCGTGGTGCACAACGGCATTATCGAAAACCACGAAGTGTTGCGCGAACAACTGAAAGGCCTGGGCTACGTGTTCACCTCGGACACCGACACCGAAGTCATCGCCCACTTGCTCAATCACAAGCTCAAGGATCATAGCGACTTGACCACCGCCCTCAAGGCCACAGTCAAGGAACTGCACGGCGCCTACGGTCTGGCCGTGGTCAGTGCGAGCCAACCGGACCGCGTGGTTGCCGCTCGCAGTGGCAGCCCGTTGGTGATCGGCCTGGGCCTGGGCGAAAACTTCCTTGCCTCCGACCAACTGGCCCTGCGCCAGGTCACCGACCGCTTCATGTACCTGGAAGAAGGCGATATCGCCGACATTCGCCGTGAAAGCGTGCAGATCTGGGACGTCAACGGTCAATCCGTCGAGCGTGAAGCTGTGCAATATCGAGACGGCGCCGAAGCCGCCGACAAGGGCGAATACCGCCACTTCATGCTCAAGGAAATCCACGAGCAACCGGCTGTGGTGCAACGCACCCTGGAAGGTCGCCTGAGCCAGAACCAAGTGCTGGTCAACGCCTTCGGCCCACAGGCCGCCGAGCTGTTCGCCAAAGTGCGCAACGTGCAGATCGTCGCCTGCGGCACCAGCTACCACGCCGGCATGGTTGCGCGTTACTGGCTGGAAGAACTGGCCGGCATCCCGTGCCAGGTCGAAGTCGCCAGCGAGTTCCGCTACCGCAAGGTGGTGGTGCAACCCGACACCCTGTTCGTGACCATCTCCCAGTCCGGCGAAACTGCCGACACCCTGGCCGCCCTGCGCAATGCCAAGGAACTGGGCTTCCTGGCCAGCCTGGCGATCTGCAACGTCAGCATCAGCTCCCTGGTGCGTGAATCCGACCTGACCTTGCTGACCCAAGCCGGTCGCGAAATCGGCGTGGCATCCACCAAAGCCTTCACCACCCAGTTGGTGGGCCTGCTGCTGCTGACCCTGTCCCTGGGCCAAGTGCGCGGCACTCTGGCCGAAGGCGTCGAGGCCACGCTGGTTGAAGAACTGCGCCGCCTGCCAACCCGCCTCGGCGAAGCCCTGGCCATGGACAGCACCGTGGAAAAAGTCGCCGAACTGTTCGCCGACAAGAACCACACCCTGTTCCTCGGCCGTGGCGCGCAATACCCGGTGGCGATGGAAGGTTCGCTCAAGCTCAAGGAAATCTCGTACATCCACGCCGAAGCCTACCCGGCCGGCGAACTCAAGCACGGCCCATTGGCCCTGGTGGATGACGACATGCCGGTGGTCACCGTGGCGCCGAACAACGAGCTGCTGGAAAAGCTCAAGTCCAACCTGCAGGAAGTCCGCGCCCGTGGCGGCCAACTGGTGGTGTTCGCCGACGAAAAAGCTGGCATGACCAACGGCGAAGGCACCCACGTCATCAACATGCCGCACATCAACGACACCCTGTCGCCAATCCTCTACACCATCCCGCTGCAGTTGCTGTCGTACTACGTTGCTGTGTTGAAAGGCACTGACGTCGACCAGCCGCGCAACCTGGCGAAGTCGGTAACCGTGGAGTAACCCGCCATATCCTGGAGGCCCGCCCGGGTCTCCAGGCTCCCGCGAAAGGACGCGCCCTCGATGCAAACCCCCTCCCAGCTCCACCAGCGCTTGCACAATCACCGCTTCATCGTCGCCAACAATACCCAGGGGCTTTCCGGCTCGGGCACGGTATTTCATTACCTTGTCGAGGGGGATGCCATCTCCAGCACTTACCAGGGCGGGCGGATTCGCCTGGGCACACAAGTGGGGCGAGTGACAGGCCCGGACACTATCGAACTGCTGTTTCAGTGCCTGACCTTGGACGGTGAGCTGCTGTCGGGTTGGTCGCGTGGCACGGTCGGTTTGGATGCTGTCGGGGTTACCACATTGAGCTTTGTATGGGGTTGGTTGTCGGGGGCGACGGGTGGAGGGGAGTCCAGCTATGTGGAACTCATTGAGTCAGTTGAGAGATCAGAAAATAAATCGGAAAAATTCTCTGGAATAGCTGTATAAAACTGTCTTTCTATCCCGTTAATATTGATCTTTAAGGAAAAACGGATCCGAAAATAAATCGGAAAAAGGTGAGAAAAATGACGCCGCAATTCATCTCCGGAAACCACTGGTTGGAACCTGTCTGGCCATCGCCTGGTTTCCCTGCGTCAATTTTACGGACGGCTGAAACGCTTTCGTTTCGTGCAGGGAAACTCACGGGTCTACTCCCCGAAAATACCGCCATCCGGATCGGCGGCCTGATGCGAATCACCAACAGCTATTACAGCAATCTCATTGAAGGCCAGTTCACTGAGCCTGCAACGTTGTCTGCGCGAGTCCCCCGGCGTGACTCCAAACAACTGCGTGAGCTGGCCGAAAGTCATATCGGTGTTCAGGAGTTGTTGGAACGAGCGGTACGTCGGCCAAAATCAATCGAAGCCTCTTGGGGTGTTTTCTTTGCCCCTGAGCTCATTTCTGTCATCCATCGCCGCCTTTTTGCCAGTGCCAGTGATGAGGATTTGCGGCTCAGTGATGGCCGACTACTTGTACCCGGTCAATTGCGGGATGTCGCACAACGCAACGTGATGGTAGATGACCATGCTGCGCCTGCTTGGGAGTCCGTTACGCCAATGCTCCAACGCCTGCAGCAGGTATACGGCGGACAACCCGACCAGACCTCCCGAGTTCTCAGCGCACTGGCTTACCACCATCGTCTCGCATTTGTTCATCCATTTGAGGATGGCAATGGCCGGGTGGTCCGCATGGCCACGCATTTGCAGTTGATGCGACTTGGGCTTGCGTCGCCCCTTTGGTCGCTTTCTCGAGGGCTGGCACGAAAACAAGATGAATACTATGGACGCTTACGCGCTGCCGATCAGCCTCGTCGAGGCGATCTCGATGGTCGAGGTCAGTTGACCCAACGCGGGTTGTTCGAGTTTGTAGAGTTCATGCTGCAAGTGTGTATCGACCAGATGGATTACGTAGAGCAATCCATGGGGCTTGTCAGCTTGCGCCAGCGACTTGAAAGAGTGATTGGACTCGAGAGTCGCTTCATCGAGTGCGGGGTAAAGCAGGATATGGCCAAGGCTATTCATATCTTGCTGACTCAGGGTGAAGTTGCCCGAGCAGATTTCAAGACCTTTTCTGGGCTTCATGATCGAGTGGCGAGTGATCAACTTAAAAAATTGATCGATATGGGCGTGGTCGAGGCGCCTTCGGCCAAGTCACGTTCGATCTTTCCTGGGCTTCCCGTGTGGTTTGCGCAGATGATCTTTCCTGATCTCCATCGGCGCTTTTATTAAATGGCAAAAGTAGGTGTGAGCCTTCTGTCCCTTTTGTGGACTAATTCCACATGGGGCGCCGCGCTTTACCCCTAAAATGCGACCCTGTGGATAACTCAGCCAGGGATGCCTTCACCATGAACATCGAACTCCTAATCGCCGGCATCGCCGTGCTGATCATTGTTGTCGGCCTGGTCGGCTGGATGGTGGGCGTCTACAACGGCCTGGTGATGCGGCGTAACGATGTGGACAAGGCTTTCGCCAATATCGATGTGCTGCTCAAGCAACGGGCGGATCAGATCCCGGACCTGATGCGTGTAGTGCAGACCGCGATGAACCATGAGCACGCGCTGTTTACCCGCCTCAGTGACGCGCGCCAGCAATACCTCAGCGCCAGTAGCCTGAATGACAAGGTTGACGCGTCCAACCAGTTGAACGCGGCGCTCAAGTCGGTGATTGCGGTGGCGGAGGGTTACCCGACGCTGATTTCCGGTCCCAATATGGTCGAGCTTCAGCAGGCTATTTCGGCTGTCGAAGAGCGCATCGCCGACCGTCGTGAATTCTTCAATGAGTCGGTCAATCTCTACAACATCGCTATCGCAGTGTTCCCCGACCTGTTTTTCGCGCGGATGCTCAGCTACCAGCGCATTCCACTGCTGGCCATCAGTGCCGAAGAAACCCGTTACGAAGGCGTGAAGCTTGAGGTGCCGGGGGCATGAAAACCACGCAGGCGGGCGAAGAGAAAAAGAAGTCGCGCTGGAAAACCCTGTTGGCGCTGTTATGCCTGGCAGGGTTTGCCTGCTTGTTGGTCTACGCGCCGATGACCGTGGTGGCGATGTTTTTCCCGTTATTCGCCCTGGTGTGCCTGCTGGCCAGCTTCGGCCCTAACTTCTACAAGACCGAACAACGACTGGCCACCAGCCAGATACGTTCTCTGGCCATGGGCCTGGTAGAGATCCGTGGCAAGGTGATTGTGGATAAACCGCTGGTGTCTCCGGTGCACGGCAAGCCCTGCGCGGGCTACGTGTGGATCATCGAAGAGGGCGAAAAGGACGACGACGGGCGCTGGAGTTGGAGCCGGGCCAAGAGCGAGGCGCGCTGCAACGACTTCCGTGTGCAGGATGCCACGGGAGAAATCCGCGTCATTGCCGAAGGCATCGACCTGTTCGGCAACAAATCACCGGACGACTACGAACTGATCGGCAGCTCGCGCCGCCAAGGCGAAATCCTGCTGGTCCAGGACTTGGACGTGATGCTGATCGGCGACGCCTGCGAGCGCGATGGCCAGACCGTGATCGCCCAGGGCAAACAGTCCAAGGCTGTATTCGGCGTGGCGCTGACCGAGGACGTGGAAAACCGTCGGGTGCTGGCGCCGTTGTGGCGTGTCGGCAGCTTCTACGGCGCGGTGGTGGCGATGCTCGGGGTTGGCGTGATGGCCATGACCCCCGCGCATTTCGCCCAATTGCAGTTGCCGGGCCCGGACACTTATCAACAGATGGAGTCACTTGGCCCTGTGTATAAGCTGCTGGCCTGGTTGTACCGCGAGGGTGGTTTTCCGATCCCCTTCATGGCTGCGTTTGGCTTCACGCTGACGATTTTCGTGGTGTTGATATGGACCCGGCTGTTGCTGCCCAAAGGCATGCGCCTGGCGGTAGGCCGTGTGCTTGGCGCTTGGATGGCGTTGGGCATGGTGATTGGCGGCGTGGTCACCCTGCTGCTGTTCGTCGCCCATGTGGATGCGCTGAAGCAGTTTCTGGTGTGGATGCTAATCCTACTGGGCACCCTGGTGTTCTCGTTGTTTGAGCAGCGCAAAATGGGGGTTGCGTACAGGCATTTTGCCAAACGCGTGAGCAAGGGCAGTTTCAGTGATGAAGATGCCTGATCAGGGCACAAACTCCACCTTCAACCCTCGACTCGTACTGCGCCCCTGATCATCACTGACCCGCAACCGATACTCCCCCGACTTGCCCGGCCGCCAGTTCAGTGTGCTTTGCGGTGGGCCCTGGCCGATCAGGGTTTGATCAGCAAACCAGTACAGCGTCGCTGCGTCGCTGGCGGCGTTGGCATTCAGCGGGATGCTTTCCTGGGGCTGGGACAGGCGCAGTTGATAGCTCACCTGGGTCAGCGGCGAACGGATCTGCGGGGCTTCGCTCTGGTCACTGAGGCGGTTGGGCTGGCAGTTTTTCATCACGTTGGGCGGCGTGCGTCGCGGCAGGCCGGCGGCGCGGTACAGGCGTTGCACGTCGCTGGGCCAGAATTCGAAGACTTCTTCGCGGGTGTATTGCGCGTCAAATGGCGGGCAGGCGGCTTTGCCGGTGCGGGTGTCGATCAGCACCGGGCGGTGCAGGTTGGACACCCGAATCGGCGATACGCCGGGGATGTACCAGGTCTTGCGGGTTTGCGGGCACCAGCGGTTGGGCAACTCGCCGGATGCGGCGCAGACATCGATGCGCACCAGCCCGGCGGGCGGTTTGTCGGCCTTGATGACCACGTTGGGCAACGCCAGGGGCAGGGAGTCTGCGATGCGAAAAAATAAGGGCGCGGCAGTCTTGGCACCGATAAATGCTGGGTTCGGCCGGCCATCGAAATTACCCACCCACACCACCAGCACGTAGGGGCCCACCAGTCCTGCACTCCACGCATCATGAAAACCCCAGGAAGTGCCGGTTTTCCACGCGGTACGCCAGTGGCGTCCGGGCAGACCATCCGGGCGAGGGTTTCGGCGCAGCATATCGCGAACCATGAACGCCGCCTGGGGCGTCAGCAGTGGGGCGCCGGTGGTCTGGGGCTGTTCCTGCAAATAGCGCAATGGCCGCAGATGCCCGTCCCCGGCCAACATCACGTACAGACGCGCCAATTCTTCCGGGGTCATTTCACCGCCACCGAGGGCCAGGGCCAGGCCGTAATGGCTTTCGTCACGCAGGCCTTTGATCCCGGCGCGTTGTAATAGTCCATACAGGGAGGGCGACTTGACCTGGCTGGCGAGCCACACCGCCGGGATATTGCGACTACGGATCAGCGCATCCCGCGCTGTCAGTGGCCCGACAAAACTGCCGTCGAAATTTTCCGGCTGGAAGTAGCCGAAGTTACTCGGCAGGTCCTTGAGGATGCTCATGGGGTGAATCACCCCTTGGTCCAGCGCCAGCCCGTACAGGAACGGCTTGAGTGTCGACCCTGGTGAGCGCCGCGACAGCACGCCATTGACCTGGCCGTGAAGGCTTGTGGATAAGTAATCCGCCGACCCGACCAATGCCTTGACGCTCTGGTCGCGGCTGTCGATCAAGATCGCCGTAGCGTTTTCCACACCGGTGCTGCGCCGTTCGGCGATGAAGCCGGTGATCAGGCGTTCGAGCAATTGTTGCAGCGGCAGGTTGAGGGTGCTGTTCAGCTCATTGCCGGGCTGGGACGCCAGCAGTTGTTCACTCAAATGCGGCGCCAGGAACGGAATCTGCTGGCGGCTGCGTGCTTCCAGGGGCAAGTCCAACAAGCTGTCATTGCGCGGGTCTTGTGGATAAGTCTCGCGCCAGTCAGCCATCAAGCGCTGCCGCGCCTGTTGCAGCGACGGGCCGAAGCGCGCGCGTCGACCCGGTTGTTGTGGGATCACCGCCAGCGCCAACGCCTCGGAAAGCGACAACTGCGTCGCCGACTTGCCGAAGTAAATACGGCTGGCCGCCTCGGCACCTTCGATATTGCCGCCCATCGGCGCCAGGTTCAGATAGGCCTCAAGGATGTCGTGCTTGCTGTAGCGCGCCTCCAGCCACAGTGCCAAGGCCATCTGCTGCAACTTGCCCGGCACCTGGCGGGTGTTCAAGTCCCACAGGCGCCGTGCCAATTGCATGCTCAAGGTCGAGCCGCCCTGGCGCTGGCCACCGCTGTAGGTGGCCATGGCCGCGCGCAGCAACGCCGGGGGATTGATCCCCGGGTGCCAGTAGAAATTGCGGTCTTCCTTGAGCAGCAAGGCTTCGACCAATGAAGGAGAAATCCGCTCCAGCGGTAGCCAAAGTCGGTATTGCCCGTCGTCCGCCAAGGTCATGCGCAGCAGCGAGCCATCATCGGCCAACACCACCCGCGATGAGGTCACCGTCTGTTCCAGCGGAGCATGGGGCCACAATCGCAGCCCCACCAGGACCACCGCCGCTGCGAACAGCGGCAGTGTCAGGCGCTTAAGGCTTGGTAATTTCAAGCTGGCCTACTTTGCCGCGCCCTTGCAGGGTGGTTTCGTACATGCCTTCGGCATAGGCCGGAGGCGTATTGAAAGTGCCCGCGTTGGTAGCGCGCACGCGGTAGACGAAAGTGCCTACATCACGCAGCGCGGTGCCATACAACACCACTCGATCATCACGTACGTCCACGTACTCCGGCTGCCAGTTGCTCAGTTCGGTTTCGCCGATGGGGGCTTGCCAGCTTTCTTCTTCCTGGCTGTCCTCTTCCACGTACTCAGACTCTTCGCCTTCCTCGCTGCTGGCGGCTTCTGGCGCCGGCGGCAAGTTATACACAGGCTCGACGCCACCCGGCAGCAGGTCGACCACGGCCACTTGCTGCACCTGGTCACGGTCGGTCGCGCGCAGACGCAGGCGCACCAGGAACTCATCGCCTACCGCGACCTTGCTCACCGGCTCGCCCTTGAGGTCGAGGTACTCGTGGATGATCTCCAGGCCATTGGTGATCGGCTTGAGCTTGGCGCCCTTGTCGAAACCGGCTTCGCTGAGCATGTAGAACGCCGCCGGGCCGTCGGATTTTTCCATCACCAGCTTCTGCGTCGCACCCGGCACGGCGGCGCGGGGTGGCTGACCGGCCATCTCCAGTAATTGCTTCTGCTTGTCCCCCAGCCAGGCGGTGGCCTTGAGCGTCATGTCGCTTTGCGCACGCTGGCCGTAGTTGTCCAAGGCGCGCAGCAGCAGGGCCGCCGACAGCGAGTTGTAACGCTGCTCGTTGAGGCGCTTACCGAGTTTATCCAACAGCGCTGTAGGCACATCGTCCATCAGCTCTGGGAAATGTCGCGCCAGCAGGTGCAGGTGTTCGGCGTCGTGCACCAGCGGGTCGTAGTACAAACCGTCGCTGTCCCACTTATCCACAAGCGAGCGCCAGGGGATTTTGCGGAACAGCGTGTCAGCCTGGCGATCCTGCTTGAGCAGCTTGTAGCTGGCCGCCAGGTAGGCGGCGCCCAGGTCGTTCTGCCAGCTGTCCTTGAAGTAGCCCTCGTAGCGCTCGCGGATATCGCTCAAGGCGCCGCTTACCAGAATCCCCTGACGGCTCAGCAGGTAACTGGCGTAGGCGCGGTTGCGCAATTCCGACAGGCCTTCGCTAGGACCGTTGGCCAGGTCTGTCAGGTACGCATTCGAACGCACCAGCAAATCTTCCGGCACCGGCAGGCCACGCTCCTTGGCTTCGATCAGGAAGTCGGTGGCATACAGGCTGGCGTACGGCGCCACGTCCGGGTTCGCTGCCCACAAACCAAAGCCGCCGGCCTGGTTCTGGCGCTGGCGCAGCATGCGCACCGCGCTGCCGAAGGCCTGTTCGGCTTCAGGTGCGTTGCCGCCCCAGATCAGCGCCGGCATGGCCTTGGACACCAGTTGCTCGGTGCAGGCGTAGCCGTAGTCGTCCAGGTAATGCTTGAGGCCGTTGGCCCACACCAGTGGTGAGGCCGCCACGCCCAACTGTACGTCGCGCAGTTGGCTGAACAATTCGCGGGTAGGTTTGAGCTCTTTGCTGGCGCTCTCAAAGCGACCCAGGCTCAGGGCGACGCGATGTTCGCTCAGTGGGCGGATCGAAGTGGTCTCGGCCACCTGGATACGTTTGCCGTCCGGCAACACTGCGACAAATCGCAGGTCCGCTGAACCCAGGGTCTCGCCAACCTTGATCTTGAACTCGGCGGTGCCTTCCTTGCGCGGTTGCAGGGACAAGGTGCTGCCCTTGTCGCCCTGTACCTTCAGGCCATCGCTGGTCTGCAGTTCAAACTTCACCTCTGCCGCCGCGTCGAGGTTGCTGAACACCCCGGCGCTGACGTTGAACACATCCCCCGGCGCCACAAACGCCGGCACGTTTGGCGTGATCACGATGGGACCACGTACATCGGTATTGGCTTCGCTGACACCGACACTGTCGTTATCCACAGCCACCGCAAACAGGTGCAGCTTGCCGTTGAAGCTGTCCGGCACCTGGTAATGCAGCACGGTTTCGCCAGCGGGCAGGTCGACCAGTCCAGACCACCAAGCCACAGGCGGCTGGTGTTTACGCTTGAACGGGTTGAGGTGATTGGCCAGGGCGCCTTCCGTATCGCCACCGGGCGCTGCCCCACTGAGCAGGCGGCTGAATTCCGGCAGGATCAGGTCAAGAATCTGACTGGTGCCGACCTCCAGCGCTCGCTTCTGGAAGAAGAAGCCCAGCGGGTCCGGCGTCTGGTAGCGCGCCACTTGCAGGATGCCTTCGTCCACCGCGTACACCACCGCGCGGCCTGGGCGGTCGGCGTTGACCTTGATGTCGAGCATCTGCCCCGGCTCGATCTTCGCCGGGCCTTCAACCTTCAGCGCCATGCGCCGCGCATCCAGGTTGATGCTGAAGGGCACCACGCCATAGGACAGCGGGCTCATGTACACCTCGGCCGAACCCATATCCCGTACAAACTGCACGTTGACGTAGGCATTGCCTTCAAGCCCTGCAGGCACGCGGATATGTTGCACGCTGTTGGTGCTGTCGGCCTTGAACCACTGCTGGGTGTAGACCTTGTCCCGCTCGATGGTGATCAAGCCGGCACCGGTATACGGCGCACGGATGCTGATCGCAATTTCATCACCGGTGGCATAGCTGCGTTTATCCAGGCGCAGTTGCAGCTCGGCATTGCGTTCCAGCGAACGCGAGGTGTTGCCTCGTCCGGCCACGCTGTAGTCGATCTGGTTGAGCAGGTTGCCGTTGGCGTCTTTCAATTGCAGGGTGAAGTCACCCGGTGTGCCGGTGTTCAAGGCCTGCTTGGCGCCCTCCTGGGTCATCACCAGCGGTGAGGCCGGCTGGCTGATGTTCTTGATGCGCGACTCGTACTTGTAGGTGCCGTTGGATTGTTTCACCAGCACCGACACATAACGATGTTCGACCACTTCAGTGGTCAGGCCGTCCACCGCCAGGGGCGAAAGGTCCGGCGCGACAGCCAGCCATTGCACTTGGCGCGGCGCATCCTTGGCGACGTACGACAGCGAATCCTGACTTTTCACACCTACAAGGTAGGACGCGGACGACACCAACAAGGCACTTTGCGCCGCCACATTGCGCCCGCCTTCGGCTTCGAACACCTGGCTCATCACCTGCAGGCGATAGGTGCTATTGGCGAAGCGCTGCAGGTTGAGGTCGAGCACGGCCTGGCCGTTATCGTCGACGGTGGTTTCGGCCAGGTCTTCAGTGGTGGCGTCTTCCAGGGAGTCGTTGAGGCGGAAACGGAAATCCGGGTAACGATCAAACGCCGCGAGCGTCGGGCTCAGGGACATTTTGGCGGTCACGCGACGGCCGGACGCCGGGGCGCCAAACAGATGCATCGCGGTGACCTTGGCCACCACCTGGTCCGGTGGAATCCAGCCCTGCACAGGCGTGTCGTGCAGGCTCAGGCTGACCTTCATGCGGTCCGGCTCAAAGTCGCGGACCTTGAAGCTCACGCTGCCCAGGTCGGTGCGGGTCTGCTTCTCGCCGATCAACTGGAGGGTCGCGGTGTATTCCCCGGCAGGGGCGACTTCGCTGCTGGGGAAATCAAAGGTTTCAAAACCGCTGGCGGACAGCTTCAACGGCTGGCGAATCACTTCCAGGCCACGGGGGTCGGTGATTTGCAGTTCCACCGGCAGGCCCAGCAGGGCGCCTTTCCAGTTGCCGCTGCGCACGATCATGCCCAGGTGCGCGGTTTCGCCCGGACGGTACAGGCCGCGGTCGGTAAACAGGTAGGCGCTGAGGCGATCGATCGCACCGTCTTCTTCCAAACCGCCTACATCGAAGCGCGACAGATCCAGTTGCTGGGACTGACGGGCGATCGGCAAAAACGACTGGTCATTGCCGCGAGTGACCACATACATCAGCGGCGTTTTCTCACGGCGCAACTCATCCAGCTTGGCGAAGTGCGCGTGGCCTTCGGTGTCGGTGCGGCCACTGCTCACCGGCAGACCGTTACGCCCAATGATGTCGACTTGCGCGTCGGACACCGGCGAACCGTTGCCGATGGACTGCACATACACGTCATGGCTGCCATCGCTGGAGCGCTTGGCGATGATGCCCAGGTCCGTCACCACGATAAAACGCAGGTCGCTGGTGTTGCTGCGGTCGTACTCGAACGTGCGTTGGGCCGGGTCATCCTGCGGGCTCAGCTTGAGTACGAAAATCCCGCGACGGCCGCCATTGGCGGTGAGGTAGTGGCTGAGGTCCACGTTGTCGTAGACGGTTTTCGCCGGGTCATTGGATGACAGCGGGATATCCAACGACTGACGCTCGACCATGCGATCGAAGTATTCGTTGCCGAAGTTCGGCCGGGCAAAGCTGCCGCTGCTTTGGTCCACCAGGTGTTGCAACTGGTTGGGCAGCAGGCGGGCGATTTCCACATGGGCGCCAGGCACACCGCGGGCCATGAAGCCCAGGCGTTTTTCGCCATTGAGGCTGAGCAAGGCGCCGTCAGACAGGAACTGCAAGGTGCGTGGGTAAGCCGGCATGCTGATCAGCGACGCCGTAGGATTCTTCGCCAAATAGCCGCCGATGGCCTCCAGGTTTGCGGGTACGCGCACATACACCGCGCGCCCGGCCGGGGCCTTGAATTTGAAGGCGTGCAGGGTATTCAGCGGTTCGACGCTGGGCACGTGGGTCAGGTTGAGCTTGGTACTGCGGGCGAGCAGGGCGTCGTCGATGTCGTTGCTGCTGTAGGGGCGCGTGTCGTCCTGGGCTTTTTCCGGCAACAACCAGGCCTGTACCTTACCGGCGATGGTCTCATCGGCTACCGCGCTGGAACTGCTGAACATCAATACCGGCTCTGGTTCACCCCGTGCGTTGTCGACAAAGCTCACTTCGGCGCCGGTAAAGGTCAGGCGATAGCGGCCGGGCACGGTGACTTCCGACACCAGCGGCGCGGTGCTGGCGTTGCCACCGTCGCGGGCCTTGATGCCTTCGTCGAGCTTGGCGCTGACTGGCGTGCTTTCCAGTGGCGTGGCCAGGGCGGCGGAGCGCACGTACGCGTTGAGTTTTTTCTCGTCGAAGGTGATTTCAGGGCGGTTGGGCAACTGGGCGTCGCGGTAGGCCAGGCCTTTGCCGAGGGTTACCGTAACGCGTTTGCGTAGGTTGTCTTCATCCACCGGGTGGGAAAAATGGAAGGTCGCCACCAGCTGTTTCAGCGTTGGGTTGGACGGGTCCTGGTACAGCTCGTTTTGCGCCAGGGTGGCGCGGAACGGTTGGGTGGAAAACTGCGTGCTGTACTGGTCGAGCAACACGCCGTCGGCGAGCAGGTTTTTCTTCGCTATATCGAGGGTGTAATGGGCGTCGATGGGCCAGTCTTTTTCCGGCACAAACAACAGGCTGCGGTCATCCGCCCAACGCCAGGTGCCCGCCATCGCAGGTTTAAGGGTAATACCCTCGGTGACCGGTTTGCCGATGGCCGACAACGGAGCCACGGATTCGCCAAAGCGCACCTGCAAGTTATCCACAACCGGCGTTTGCTGGGTGTAGTCGGTGAGGTTGGGTTTATGCAGCGAGTAGCTCGCGGTATGCGGCTGTGGCAGGTTGGAATACCAGTGCCAGCCGTAGAAACCAGCGGCGGCCAGCAACACCAGGCCCACTAAGCCGGCACCGGTTTGACGCGGATAAGCGCGCGCCTTGCTGCCCAGGTTCGCCAGCCCACGGCCGATGGCGCGCAGCCAGAACGGCGGATGCCATTGACCAAAGACGGCCCCCACCGCAGTCAATAACGCACCGACAATACGGCGGCTGATCGCTTTGAACGAATCGAACATGGTGAGCATCCCTGGCTAAGTGCGGCGTATCTTACACGCGTCTTTGATACAAAAGATGACGCCGATACGCCGCACCGCTAGGCGTGTTGCACAAAAGTGAGACGCACCGCAAAACCGATCAAAAGACTGCCGAATAGCCATTGCTGCACACGCTGCGCCGAGCGATTGCGTGCCAGCCACTGGCCAATGCGCGCGCCGGCCAAGGCGTAGCAACAGTCGAAGGCGAAACCGACCGCGACCAGGATCACGCCCAGCAACGCGAATTGCGCCGCCACGGGGCCAGCTTGCGGGTCGATGAATTGCGGCAGCAGCACCGAACAGAACAGCAGCGCCTTGGGGTTGAGCAGGTTGGTCAGCAAGCCGCGTTGCAGTGCGGCACGCCAGGCGTGGGTTTTCAGGGTGGCGTTGGCCGTATCGAGCGTCGGCAGCATATTTGCCCGCAGGCACTGCACCCCCAGCCATAACAGATAGGCCGCGCCACCCAGCCGCACCACATCAAAGGTCCAGGGCGCCACTTTGAACAAGGTCGCCAAGCCCATGCCTGCCAGGGCCACATGGCAGGCGCGGGCCAGTCCCAGGCCAATCGCGGTGGTCAGCGCCAAGGCTTTGCCTTGGCGCGCGCCGGTCTGCAGCAGCAGGATCATGTCCGGCCCTGGCAGCAGATACGCCACCGAAAGAGCCACCAGAAACAACCAGAGTTCCGCCATGTTCCACCCCCTTGTGTGTCGGTCAATTCTAGGGCCGAAGGGCGGGGCATGTGCTTGCGTAGTCAGCTAGAAAAGCGTCTAGTCGTGGCACTATCTGCCACTTATCACTCTATTGGCCATCCACTTATGCCAAATCTGAAACTCGACGCTTTTGACCGCAAGATTCTTGAAGCCCTGCAACGCGACGGCCGCCTGAGCAATGTGCAACTGGCCGACGAGATCGGGCTGTCTGCCTCACCCTGCCTGCGACGCGTGCGGTTGCTGGAAGAAGCCGGTGTGATTCGCGGCTACCAGGCCACACTGGATCGCGATGAAGTGGGCCTGGGGATGATGGTGTTCGTGGGCGTGAAGGTGGAGCGGCATAATGACACCGAGGCCAACGCGTTCCGTGAGGCGGTCACGGCGTTGCCAGAGGTGATCTCGGCGTTCCTGGTGTCGGGGGAGTCGGACTTTCTGTTGCAGGTGGTGGTGCCGGATTTGCGCGGCTATGAGCGGTTCGTCACGGGTAGTTTGCTGAAGCTGCCGGGGGTGAGGGACATTCGCAGCAACTTCGCGATTCAGACCGTGAAAACCCCGGGGGCGTTGCCACTGGGGCATTTGCCGGGTTAGGCGCTTCTGATGGGCGAACACCGTACTTGTGGCGAGGGAGCTTGTCGAACCGTCGCACCGTCCCGTTGGACTGCGCAGCAGTCC
The DNA here is from genome assembly GCF_002269425.1 of Pseudomonas sp. NS1(2017). Taxonomy (NCBI): domain Bacteria; kingdom Pseudomonadati; phylum Pseudomonadota; class Gammaproteobacteria; order Pseudomonadales; family Pseudomonadaceae; genus Pseudomonas; species Pseudomonas sp. NS1(2017). Next base: position 1,303,549 of record NZ_CP022960.1, on the reverse strand, counting down.
TAATCAAAAGCTGGGGCCGCTTCGCGACCCAACGGGAGCAAGCTCCCTCCCCACAGGGTTACAGCGGATTCACGATTCACCCTAACGTTGCCCGTTATCCTCAAGCGGCGCTTCAACTGCGCACGAATGCCAACAGTAGCGTGTAATCATTGTTGTCGGCAGCGCGAAGCGCTTGGATGTAGCGTTGGCGCACTTCATTAGCGGTCACCAAGTTACCGCGACCCCAGGAGAAGGGAGCAATACCACATTGCCTCAGCAGGCAGTCGGTCATGAGGCGAGCATGTCTACCGTTGCCATTCGGAAAGGCGTGTAGCCAAACAAGTCGATGGTGAAAGCGCACGGCAACCTCTTCTGGCGGGAAGACATTGTGTTCCAGCCAGTAAGCCATGTTGTCGAGCAACTGCCGCAAGTTGACGGCGATCTGCGTCCAATCACAGCCGATATTCTTATCGGATTTGCGGAAGGTACCGGCCCATTTCCAAGTGTCATCGAACATTTTCACGTGAAGCTCACGGCAGAAATGGTCGTTCAGTACATTCAGCTTTTTTTGCCGCGCTATCCAACGTGAGGCTTTGAGGATGTTCTGCGCCTCCCATTCATCCAGTTCGCCCTGGGTGGCGATATGCCTCGGTTTCAGGCCAGCGGCTTCGTCGGGATCGAGAGGCGTTTGGCCTGGTTTCAGTTCCAGTTCTATTGCCATAGGCGGGCCCACGAACCGTCGAGTAGTTCTCTGCGGCGTTCATCAATCTGACGTTCGATGAATGCATCAGAGGGGCGTTGGTCTTCGAGGCTCATGGAATGTGCAACGCCTAGGATTTCTTGCTTCGCCATGAATTCGGCGCGGTCTTGGATGACTTCGTGCAGGGGCTTCTTGGGGACCAGGCCGTAGACCAGTTCACAGTCCAGTGCTGCTGCTAGCTTTCTTAGCTGTGCGAGCGATATCCGATCTTCAGCCTCCGAGCGCTCGGACTTGGTCAACGTCCCTGAGGATACGCCGGCAATTTCGGCCTGCGTTTTTAATGAGCGGCCTAATGATTCTCGGATAGCCCGCAGCCAACCGCCTGGTGGAACAGTCGCATTTTTAACGTCATTAAACGGCTCAATGGCACGTTCTACCTGAGAAAGGCGCAGTTTGTAGAGCTTGGAAGCACTCATGGTGAATGACCTTATGTAAGCTTATAGGCTATCGAGTTTGTAATTAATATTAGCCTATAGGCATACAAATAAACTAAAAAATAAGCCTATAGGCTAACAAAATACATAATTTTGTTTGCCTATAGGCTTAAAAATTCGTTCAAATTGTTAATGGCAACGAAATTTACGTCCACCAATACCGTACAAGATGAAAGAAAATCGGCGCTGCAAAGCACACCGAATCCAACCGATCCAGCATCCCGCCGTGCCCTTCGATCATATGGCCCCAGTCCTTCACGCCGCGATCGCGTTTGATCGCCGACATCACGATGCCGCCGGCAAACCCGAGCAGGTTGATCAGCAGCGCAATCAAAAACGACTGCCACGGATTGAACGGCGTGGTCCACCACAGTGCCGCGCCGATCAGGGATGAGAGCAGGATGCCGCCGACAAAGCCTTCCACGGTTTTCGACGGTGACAGGTTCGGCGCGATCTTGTGCTTGCCGAACAACTTCCCACACACGTACTGCAATACGTCCGACAGTTGCACCACGATCACCAGGTAGGCAATCAGCAGCAGGTTGCGGCCTTCGTAGCCAGGGATGTCGAGGGTGAGCAGGGCGGGCACGAAGGACACGCAGAACACCGCGATCATCAGGCCCCACTGCACTTTCGACGCCCGTTCAAGGAAGTGCGTGCTGTCGCCACCCAAGGAGGCGAGGATCGGCAGCAGCAGGAACACGTAGACCGGGATGAAGATCGAGAACAGCCCGTACCAGTCCGAGTAGATCAGCAGGTACTGCAGCGGCAGCGCCAGGTAGAACGCGGCGACCAGCGCCGGGTAGTCGCTGCGGCGGGTGGGGGTGAGGGTGAGGAATTCGCGCAGGGCGTAGAACGACACCGCGTAGAACAGCAGGATCACCGCGCCGGTGCCGAGCCAGAAGGCGATGCCGATCACCACCACCATCACCCACCAGGCGTTGATGCGGGCGTTGAGGTTGTCGATGACGGCATTGGGGCTACCACGAGTGCGCAGCTTGAGGATCAGGCCGATCAGTGAGGCGAGCACCAGGATCGCGCCGATGCCACCGAACAACATCAGGGTTTGGCTATCCATGTCAGACAGGCTCCGGTGCAAGGGCGAGCAGAGCATCGCGGGTTCGGGCGAGGAAGGCGGCTTTGTCTTCGCCGTCTTCCAGTTGCAGCGGCGCGCCGAAGCTGGTGGTGCACAGCAGGGGCAGCGGCAGCACGCGGCCCTTGGGCATGACTCGGTTAAGGTTGGCGATCCACACCGGGACCAATTCGGCCTGTGGGTAACTTTTCGCCAGGTGATACAAGCCACTTTTGAACGGCAGCAGGCCGTCTTCAAGGTTGCGTGTACCTTCGGGGAAGATGATCAGCGAATCGCCGCCTTCCAGGGCGTTGAGCATGGGTTGCAAAGGGTTATCCACAGGGTCCTTGCGTTCGCGGTCGATCAGCACGCCGTTGAACACGCGGTTGATAATGTAGCGACGCAGAGCGCTGGTATTCCAGTAATCGCTGCCGGCCACCGGGCGCGTGAATTTACGCAGGTTCTGCGGCAGCGAGGCCCACAGCAACACGAAGTCGCCGTGGCTGCTGTGGTTGGCGAAGTAGATGCGTTGCACCGGCACCGGCGCGCACCCCAGCCACAGGCTGCGGGCACCGGTGACGGTGCGGGCCATGGAGGTAATCAACGTGGCGACCACGGGTTCGAACATGGGGATTCCTTATCCGGCGAAAGGCAGCCAAGGGCTGGCGAGGATCACGCCCAGGGTCAGCAGCGCTTGCGCGCCCAGCAGCCAGGCTTGTTTGCGCAACAGTTTGAGCGCGCCACGACGGCGCTCGGTCCAGGGCCGGCCAACGCGCTTGGCTGATTGCAGGCCAAGGGTTTGCAAGGCCTGGTCGAGGTCCGGGGTGCGGTCGATGTCGCGGGCCAGCAGGGCGAACAGATCGGCGTCGAAGGCCACGCGCAGCGCCCAGTACTTTTGCAGCAGCCCGAGGATAATCATCCACAGGCTCAGCAGCAGGCAGATCGGCGCAATACTCGCCATCAGCAGTTGAGCCAGGCCGAACGCGACGCCAACCAGGGTCAGGCCTGTGGATAACTGATCCAGCGAGCGACCTCGACGCAACAAGCTGGCGACAACCTGCAGTTCCATATCAGCGGGCATGGGGTAAACCCTCCAAAGCTTCACGGTGTGCGGGGTGCAGGACCACATCGGCCCGCGCTGTACGAATGATAGTCAGCGCATCCTCTATCGTCGCGGCGCGCCCGGTGTGCAGTAGCCAGGCCGCGACGGCGGTGGCGCTGCGCGAGTAGCCGAGAGCGCAGCACACTAGCAATGGGCCACTTGCGCGCAAGCGCTCGATGGCTTGCGCGGCTTGCAGGCATTCGGTGGGGCTCGGGGCAATCAGGTCCAGCACGGGAATCGATTGGTAAGCGCGGCCCTGTGGATTAATCGGCAATTCGGCACAGAGATCGACGATGGCCTTGAAGGGTTCTTGCTCGCTCGTTGTAGGAATACGCCCGAGCCAGACGTTATCCACAATCAGGTCCGGTTGTGGATGCTTGCGTGTCCACAGGCGCGAGTTGATCCAGGCAGCGGCCAGATAGGGCGCGTACAGCCAACGCGCAGCAGGTGTCAGTTGGCCGTCGGCGCGTTTCTGGAAGCCCGCAGCGCCGAGCACGAAGTAATTCGCTTTGATCAAGGCGAGGGAGACCGCTGGCCAAAGTATCCACAGCCATGCGCCACCCATCACAAATGCAAGGATCGCCAAGGCCAACGCGCCCACGCCATAGCGCACACCCAACCGCCAGCGCTTGGGATCCCGCGTCAGCCGTGCATTCAACAATGGGCTCGGATGTTCCACCGGCCACAACCACACACACAGCCAACCGGCGAGGGCGCCTGTGGGTAAGTCGATAAAGTGATGTTGATAAGTGGTCAGCACCGAAATGCCGATCAACGCGAACCAGCCATGCACCAGCCAACGCCAGATTCGCTGGGTATGGCGTTGGTACATGACCCACAGGATCACCAGCAGCGCGATATGCAGGGACGGCGCCTGGTTGAACGGCTTGTCGAACCCCGCCAGTACTGCAAACAGCCAGCCAAACACGCCGTCCAGCTCCGGCCGCTCGAAGGTGAAGCGCAGCGGCCAGAGCAGGAAGCAGCTCACGGCGATCACCTGGGCACTCAGCAAGCGCAGTGCATGTTGCTTCAACTCATGCCGGGTGTTGGGTAGCAACAGGGAAAACCCGTAGAGCAGGTCGATGGACCAGTAGGGCACTATGGTCCAGGCCCAGAACGGCATATGGGTTTCCCAGCCGAACACCAGCGTGCCGACGTCACTGCGCTGGCTGGTGACCCAGGTGGCAAAGCCGTAGGTGCTGAAAAACAGCGGCGCCAACAGCAGCAGCCACAGGACTGCGGGTTTCAATAAGCCGGGTTCGCGCATGCTCAGATCTTCTGTGCCAGGGACACGGTGAAAATGCCCCACTCATCCACTCGCTGGGTGATCTTGCGGAAGCCGGCGGCTTCCACCAGTTGATCCATTTCCGCTTGGCTGCGGCGGCGCATTACCCAGGCCTGGCCCTGGCGGTGGCTGGTCAGCGCACGGGCGATCAGCTCCAGTTGCGGGTGCCATGGCTGGCCGGTGTAGACCAGATAGCCGCCGGGCTCTACCGCCTCAGCGAGGCCCGCCAGCGAACCGCCGACCATGCCGTTATCGGCAAACAGCTCATACAACCCGGACACCACCGCCAGCGTCGGCTTGGGGTCCAGCGCGGCCAGATCCAGACGGTCAAAAGCATCGCCTTTGACGAATTGCGCGATGTCGCCCAGGCCTTTTTCGCGAATCAGCGCACCCCCGTCGCGTACGTTGATGTCGCTGTAGTCACGCAGCAGGATCGATTCCGGCAGCGGCGACACACCCTGCAAGGCTTCCAGGATGTAGCGGCCATGACCGGCGGCGATATCCACAATGCGCACTTCGCGATCTTCTCCACGCAACTTGGCCATCGCCAGACGCAGCAGTTCCTCCACATTCAACTTGCGCTGGCGAATGCCGCGCCAGCCGATGGAGTTGAGGTAGTTGCTGTCGATCATCCGCCCCAGCCCGCCCTTGCCGGTGGGCGTGTTGCGGTACACATAGTCCAGGGTGCTACCGGAGTCGAAACCGGTGTCGAAGCCCAGCTTCACACCGTCCGACAGGTTCTTGCCCAGGCCCATGCTGGCGCGGGTCATGCGCCAGTACAGGTCGCGCAAAGAGTTGCGCGGTAGCGGCGCGGCCAGGGCTTCGGACTCGGCGCAAGTAGCGCCCAGCTTGTCGGCGTCCAGCAGTGACGCGCGGTCCAGCGGATGTTCGAAGTTCTGCAGGATGAAACGCCGGGCGCTGCTCACCGCAGTGGCGCGGTCGCGTTCGCCGAGGGTGTCGTGGAAGAAACCGGGGAGAATGTGCAGCTCTTTTTTCAGGCTGCCGAGGCGGTCGAAAAATTGCTGTTGGGGTTTGCGGTGCACCACAAAGTCCGAACCCGAGATCAGCAGTTGCGTCGGCACCTGGATCGCCTGGGCATCGGCGACAACCCGGTCGGCCGCTTCGTACAGGCCTAGCAGCACATTCACCGAAATGGCCTTGGTAATCAGCGGATCGCTGTCGTAGGACGCCACGCGCTCCGGGTCATGGCTGAGGAACTTGGCCTTGACGTAACTGTTGACGAAAAAGTTGCCACGGAATTTGCGCATCAGCGCCAGGCCTGGCCGGGCGAATGGCACGTAGAGCTTGACCTTGAACGCCGGGGACGCGAGCACCAGCGCGCGGATTTTTGGCGCGTAGTCATGCGCCCACGTCGCGGCAATCACCGCGCCGACGCTTTGCGCAATGACGGCGAAGTTGTCTTCCTCGATGCCATAGGTGGCGCCGATGTGGTCGCAGAAAGTCTGCACATCACGGGCGCTGGTGGCGAAGCTGGGGCTGTCACCGCGTTCGCCGGGAGATTGGCCATGACCACGGGCGTCCCAGGCGAAGAAGTCGAATTGCGGCAGGTTCAGCTCATCTACCAGGTGGGCGATACGTCCCGAATGCTCATGGCCGCGATGGAACAACACGATGGCCTTGCGCGGCCCGGTAGTCTGCGTGGCCGGCCAGTGCCGGTAGAAAAGCTCGACGCCGTCGTGGGTACTGAAGGTGTGCTGTTGCTGTTCGCGCATCGCAAAAATCCTTATGCAATCGGTGAAATTTCTTATTGTTCTTTGAGGCCCTGACGCACCCGGTTGACCAAGGTGTAGGCGAGCAGGGCGGCCACCAGCCACATCACCGTGTCGACCCAACCCGCGCCCAGCCAGCCCAGCGCGACGCCGGTGGCCAGTACCCCGAGTACAAACGCACGATCGCTTTTGCCCATCGGCCCGTCATAGCGCCGCGATGCGCCCACCATCGGCCCCAGCACGCCGGCGTATTCGCTGAACACCGCCAGTAGCGCCACCAGCAGCACCGGCGCCAGGCTCACGCCGGGGATCAGTGCAAACGGCAGGATCAACGCGCTGTCGGCGATCACGTCGCACAATTCATTCAGGTAGGCGCCCAGGCGCGACTGTTGGCCGAATTCACGGGCAAGCATGCCGTCGATGGCGTTGAGCGCCATGCGCAGGATCATCCACAGCGGGATCAGCGCAAACAGCCACAGGTGTTGGGCGAAGCTGGCAATCAGCAGGCCGACCAGCAAGGAAATCACGCCGGCCAGCACGGTGATCTGGTTGGCGGTGGTGCCATTGTCATAGAGGCGCTGCACAAGAGGGCGCAGCAGGTTTTGAAAACGCGGCTTGAGCTGATAGATCGAAATCATGGGGAGTGACGCTTCCTTGTCCGTGGACCCGCGAAAAACTGTTCTGGAGTGTGCCCGATTCTTCGTGGCCTGCACCAGTGATGGCGCGTGTTTCTGGGGGTTTAGTCACGGTCTGCTTCTAAGCAAACAAAAATTTCACGCCTTGTGTTATATCGTAACTAATTGTGTGCGAGCGGACATAAGTGGATGCAAGTGGATCTGGAAGCTGACGGCGCTTCGGTGGAAGGCCTCCCGCGTTTTCAACAAGGGCTGTTCCATGCCCGGCGATTGCGCCAGGCCGGTATCAGCCTGACGGTGTTGGCCGTTGCCGGCTGGGTGCTGGCACTGTTTGTCGCGTTGTTTGCGCCGCTGTCGATCTGGCCGGTGGTGTTGATCAACTGTGCGTCGGCGTTGTTGTTGTTGGTAGCCGGTTTGCAATCAGCGTGGTGGGTGGCGGATTGGCGTGCGCAGGCGTTGGAAGAACCGTCGGTTGATGTGCCGGTTGAAGACGCAAGCCGCTACGCGCGCCTCCTGGAGCGCTTTGGCAAGCAGATCGGTGCGCCAGTGTTGTGGCTCGGCGGCTGGTCGTTGCTGGCACTGGTCAGCATTGTCGAGTTCTGGAACCTGGCGCTGCCCGCCGCAGCGGTCGGTCAATCGGCAAGCATCGGCGCCGCGCTGGCGTTGGGGTTGGCGTTTGGCGTGCTGGTGTTTGAACGCCGTCTGGCCCAGGAGACCACCGCGCAATGGCCGGAAGCCTCGCAACTGGCGCAGTTGAGCCGGGTGGCGATTATTTGCCTGGTGGTCAGTGCGGTGTGCCTGCTGTTTGCCGGGGCCAACGCCGTCTGGCCCCTGAGGTTGGCCGTATTGATCGGCTTGCTGCCGGCGCTCGTCTCGCTGGAGTTTCTATTAAGAGCTGTGTTGTCCCTGTTCAGCCCACGTCAGCCACGCGTGGAGCCGCGCTTGATGGCGCAAAGCTTTATCGCCGGATTGTTACGCTGGCCGCCGCAACCCTTGCTCGCGCTGCAACATGAATTGCACAACCGCTTCGGCATCGACTTGCGCCAGATCTGGGCGTTTACCTACATGCGCCGGGCGTTCCTGCCGGTGTTGCTGGTGGTGCTGGCGGTAGGCTGGGCGCTCACTGGCGTGCACGAAGTGCCCCTGCAAGGCCGTGGGATCTATGAACGTTTCGGCAAGCCGGTGCAGGTCTTCGGCCCTGGCTTGCATGCGGGATTGCCGTGGCCACTGGGCCGCGTGATCAGTGTGGAAAACGGCGTGGTGCATGAACTGGCCACAAGCGTCAGCGAAGCCGCTACACCGGAGCTGGCGCCTGCCGAAGGCCCCGCGCCGCTGATTGCCAACCGCTTGTGGGACGCCAGCCATGTGAATGACAAGTCCCAGGTGATCGCCAGCAGCAGCGGCGACAAACAGAGCTTCCAGATCGTCAATATGGATGTGCGGTTCGTCTACCGCATCGGCCTCACCGACCAGGCCGCGCTCGCCGCCACCTATAACAGCGCGGACGTGCCGACCCTGATCCGCAGCACCGCCAGCCGCATCCTTGTGCATGATTTTGCCTCGCGCACCCTCGACGAATTGCTCGGCGAACAACGCACCCGCCTGGCCGACGAAATCGGCCGCGCCGTGCAGGCCGACCTGCAAACACTCGACAGCGGCGTAGAAATTCTCGCCACGGTGGTGGAGGCGATCCACCCGCCGGCCGGTGCCGCCAACGCTTACCACGGTGTGCAGGCTGCACAGATCGGCGCCCAGGCCCTGATCTCCCGCGAACGCGGTGCGGCCAGTGAGCAAACCAACCAGGCGTTGCTGCAAGCCAGCACCGCTCGCGACCAGGCCACCGCCACCGCCCGCGAAGTGAACGCGGGCGCCCAGGCGGCCAACCTGCGTTTTGCCGCCGAACAAAAGGCCTATGCCACCGCCGGCCAGGCGTTCGTGTTGGAACAGTACCTCGGCCAACTCAGCCAGGGCCTGGCTCACGCCAAGCTGCTGATTCTGGATCATCGCCTGGGTGCCGACGGCGCGCCAACGATCGATCTGCGTTCTTTTACCTTGCCGGCCGATCCTTCGGTGCCGCGTAAAGCCGTTCAATAAGGAGTCTGTCTGTTGAGCGCTCATTCTCACGATCACGGTCATCATCACGGCCATCACCACCACCATCATCACGGTGACGAACAAGCGGCCGGCCCGTTCCCTTGGCGGCGTATGGCCTGGGCGCTGTTGCTGGTGCTGTTTGCGGTTGCCGCCGCCAGCCTGGTGCAGGTGCGTTCCGGCGAGGCCACGGTGATTACCCGTTTCGGTAACCCGTCGCGGGTGTTGTTGGAACCGGGCCTGGGCTGGCGTTGGCCGGCGCCGTTCGAAGCGGCGATCCCGGTGGATTTGCGCCTGCGCACCACCTCCAGCGGTTTGCAGGATGTGGGCACCCGCGATGGCCTGCGCATCATCGTGCAGGCGTACGTGGCGTGGCAGGTGCAGGGCGACGCGGACAACGTGCAGCGCTTCATGCGCGCGGTGCAGAACCAGCCGGATGAAGCGGCGCGGCAGATTCGTACCTTCGTGGGTTCGGCGCTAGAAACCACGGCCGCCAGCTTCGACCTGTCCAGCCTGATCAACACCGATGCCAGCCAGGTGCGCATCGCTGATTTCGAAGCGCAGTTGCGCCTGCAGATTGATCAACAATTGCTCACCACCTATGGCGTGCGCGTGGCCCAGGTCGGCATCGAACGGCTGACCTTGCCGTCGGTCACGCTCACTGCCACCGTCGACCGCATGCGCGCAGAGCGTGAAACCATCGCCACCGAACGCACCGCCGTGGGCAAGCGCGAGGCCGCGCAGATTCGCTCCGCCGCCGAGCGTGATGCGCGCATTGTGCAGGCCGATGCCACGGTGAAAGCCGCCGATATCGAAGCGCAGTCGCGGGTCGAAGCGGCGCAGATTTATGGCCGCGCCTACGCGGGTAATCCACAGCTGTACAACCTGCTGCGCTCTCTGGACACCTTGGGCACCGTTGTCACGCCAGGCACCAAGATCATCCTGCGCACCGACGCGGCGCCGTTCCGCGCCTTGGTGGACGGGCCGAAGGACGTCCAGCCATGACGATGCGTGACAGCCCGGACAGCCCCTGGATCCAGGCCGGGCGCCTGACCTTCCTGGCGCTGTACGCGGTGACGGTATTGGCGGCGTTGGCCTGGGCGTTTTCCAATGTGCGCCAGATCGACCCGCAGAACCGTGCGGTGGTCCTGCATTTCGGCGCGCTCGACCGTATTCAGAACGCCGGGCTGTTGCTGGCGTGGCCGCAGCCGTTCGAGCAGGTGGTGTTGCTACCGGCGGCTGACCGCGTGATCGAACGCCGGGTGGAGAACCTGCTGCGCTCCGACGCGGCGATCCAGGCCGACCGTGTGGCCAGCTTCGCCACGCCCTTGAGTGATGCGCTGGCCGGTTCCGGTTACCTGCTGACCGGCGATGCCGGCGTGGTGCAACTGGATGTGCGGGTGTTCTACAAAGTCACCGAACCCTATGCCTTTGTGTTGCAGGGCGATCATGTGCTGCCGGCCCTGGATCGACTGGTGACGCGCAGCGCGGTGGCCCTCACCGCGGCGCGGGACCTGGACACGATTCTGGTGGCGCGACCTGAACTGATCGGCACCGACAACGGCGCTGCCGAGCGCCGTGAGCGGTTGCGTGGTGACTTGGTGCAAGGCATCAACAACCGCCTGGTGGAATTGGCATCCACAGGTTTGGGGTTGGGTATCCAAGTGACCCGCGTCGATGTGCAATCGAGCCTGCCGGGCCCGGCAGTCAATGCGTTCAACGCCGTACTGACCGCCAGCCAGCAAGCCGACAAAGCCGTGGCCAACGCCCGCACCGACGCGGAAAAACTTACCCAGACCGCCACCCAGCAGGCCGACCGCTTGGTGCAAGTCGCCCACGCCCAGGCCAGCGAACGCCTGGCCAATGCCCAGGCGCAAACCGCAACCGTTGCCAGCCTGGCCCAGGTGAAAGACCCGGGCTTGCTGCTGCGCCTGTACCGCGAGCGCTTGCCGAAAATTCTCGGCCAGGCCGGCTCTGTGACCACGGTCGATCCGAAAGACGACTCCCGCTTGATTATCCAGGGAGCCGAACAATGAGCGCACCCATGCTGACCTCCGCCGAACAGCGCAGCGCTGCCCGGCAATTGACCCTGGCCATGCTGGCGTTGGGGTTGCTGGTGCTGGGCCTGGTATGGCGCTGGCTGGCGCCGGACCAGACCGGCGTGAGCCAACTGCTGCTGGGTGTGGCGTCGTTGTTGGTGGCGGTGCCGGTGATGCGTTCGGCCTGGTACAGCCTGCGGTTTCCGAGCCTGCATGGCATCACCGATCAACTGATCGCCCTGGCGATGCTCGGTGCTTGGGCCACAGGGGATCTGCTGACGGCGGCGTTGCTGCCGATCATCATGATCTTCGGCCATGTGTTGGAAGAGCGCAGCGTGATCGGTTCCCAGGAAGCGATCCATGCGTTGGGCAAGCTGACGCGCAGCCATGCGCGCTTGGTGCAGGCCGACGGCAGCATTGTTGAGGTGGATAACGGTACGCTGAACACCGGCGATGTGGTCGAGGTGCGCGCCGGTGATCGGGTGCCGGCTGACGGTGTGGTGCTGTCGGGCCAGGCGAGCCTGGACACCGCGCCGATTACCGGTGAATCGGTGCCGTTGGAAGCCAGCGTCGGTGTGCAGGTGTTTGGCGGGGCGATCAACCTGGATGGCTTACTGCGCCTGCAAGTGACGCGCACGGGTAATGAATCCACCTTGGGCAAAGTCATCGCGTTGATGCAGAACGCCGAGCGGTCCAAGCCGCCGATCACGCGGCTGCTGGAGCGCTATGCCGGCAGCTATATGGTGCTGGTGTTGTTGCTGGCGGCGGTGACCTGGTTCGTAACCAACGACGCCCAGGCGATGCTCGCGGTGCTGGTGGCCGCGTGCCCGTGCGCGTTGGTGCTGTCGGCGCCGGCCACGGCGATTGCCGGGATCGCGGTGGCGGCGCGGCATGGGATTCTGATTCGCAGCTCGGCGTTTCTGGAAGAGCTGGCGGACCTGACCTCGTTGGTGGTCGACAAGACCGGGACGCTGACCTTCGGCACCCTGCGCCTGCAATCCATCGAAACCACCGCGCCGGATCGGCAAGTGCTGCTCAATCTGGCAGCCAGCCTGGGCTCGGCCAGCAGCCATCCGGTCAGCCGCGCGTTGGCGGGGTTGGCAACGCAGGAACAACTGCTGGCGTTGACGGATATTCGTGAGCGCCAGGGGCTGGGCGTCGTGGCGCAGACCGATCAGGGCGAAGCGGCCTTGGGTCGGCCGGAGTTGTTCGAGCAACTGGGCATCGTCACCACCGCTGTACCGAACCACGATGGCCCCATCGCCGGGCTGGCGCTGAATGGGCAGTTCCTCGCCTGGTTGCTGCTGGCCGACAGCGTCAAGCCGGAGGCTCGCCAGGCCCTGCAAGAACTGCGTGACCTCGGTCTCGGTCGCCAACTGCTGCTGACCGGCGATCGTCAAAGCGTGGCCAACAGCCTGGCGCTGGAGGTCGGCATCAGCGACGTCGAAGCCCAGGCCCTGCCGGAAGACAAGCTCAACCGCGTGCTGGGTGAGATCGGCAGCGGCTTTCGCCCGATGGTGGTGGGCGACGGCATCAACGATTCCCTGGCGCTCAAGGCCGGTGTGGTCGGTGTGGCCATGGGCGCGGGCGGGGCGGATATTGCCCTGGCGTCGGCGGACGTGGTGCTGATCGGCAGCGACCTGCGGCGCCTGGGCACCTGTGTGCGCTTAAGCCGCCAGTGCCGGCAGACCTTGCAGGTCAACGTGATCATCGGCCTGGGTTGGACCTTGGCCATTGTCGTGTTTGCCGCGTTTGGCTGGTTGGGGGCGGCGGGCGCCATGATTGCAGCGGTGCTGCATAACCTCAGCACCTTGTTGGTACTGGGGAACGCCGGGCGTTTGCTACGCTTCCAGGAGCCCCTTTTAAAGCTCGAAGAATAATTTTCAGAAATATTTGCACACGGCTGTAACGCGGCTGAGCGACCTCACTCTAGTGGTGTGTCGAGACTGAACAATCCGTTCAGACCGACACCCCTACGATCATGAGGAATACAACAATGAACATCAAATCCGCTGCTGCTGGTGCCGCTCTCGCAATGGCCGCTGCCACTATGTTTGCCGGTGTTGTCACTCAGGCTCAAGCCGCTGACACCGCCGTTCACTGCTACGGCATCAACGCGTGCAAAGGGCAGAACGACTGCAAAACCAAGGACCACGCCTGCAAAGGCCAGGGTTCTTGCAAAGGTCAGGGTTTCAAGGCAATGGCCAGTGCCGATGCCTGCACCAAGGCTGGCGGCAAAGTCGGCGAATAACCGACCGCCAAGTGCACCCGCAGCGGTCGCCCCCACCGCTGCGGACACTTTCCCAGGAGTGTCTTATGCCTACCTCTCTTCCGAGCCTCGGTTACGGCCTGGGTTTACGCAGTGAGTACTACCAACAGATCCTTGAACAATCGCCGGCGGTGGATTGGTTCGAAGTGATCTCCGAGAATTACCTGGTCCAGGGCGGTAAAGCCTTGTATTACCTGGATGCGATAGCCGAGCGTTATCCCCTGGTCATGCACGGGGTGTCCCTGTCCATCGGCGGGCCGCATGCCCTTGATACCGATTACCTGAAGCAGATCAAACAGCTCGCCGAGCGTATCCAGCCGGCGTGGGTTTCCGATCACCTGTGCTGGAGCCGCGGCAGCGCCCACCAGTTGCATGACCTGCTGCCGCTGCCTTACACCGAAGAAAGCCTCTACCACGTGGCCGCCCGTGTGCGCCAAGTGCAGGACGTGTTGCAACGCCCGTTGGTGCTGGAAAACGTCTCCAGTTACGTGCGTTCGAAAGCGGACGAATTCACCGAATGGGAATTCCTCAATGCCCTGGCCCACCTGTCGGGCTGCCAGCTTTTGCTCGACGTTAACAATGTGTACGTCAGCTCGCGCAATCATGGTTTCGATGCCTGGACGTTTATTCGCAACCTGCCACCGGAAAGCATTCGCCAGCTACACCTGGCGGGGCATATGGACTACGGCGACTACGTAGTCGACACCCATGACCATCCGGTGTGTGATCCTGTGTGGGCGCTTTATCAACAGACGCTTGAGCATCTGGGGCCTGTGTCGACGCTGCTGGAGCGGGACGACCATTTCCCCCCCTTTGAAGAGTTGCTCACTGAACTGAGCAAAGCCCGTGAACTGGGTGCGACGGCCCTGGCTAGGAGACCGCTATGCGCCTGACCGATTGGCAGTTGGCCTTCGAACAACACCTGCTGACTGAAACGCCGGCTGCCCGCAGTGACTTCGCCGCCACGTTGCTGGGCGGACCGACGCTGGATGTGGACACGGGCCTGGCGATCTACCACAACGCCTATCTCTCGCGGTTGCAGGAAGTCTTGCGGCATGACTTCAGCGCTCTCCTTTATTGGCTGGGCGATGACGAGTTTGCCGCGTTGACCGAGGCCTACCTGCGTCGCTACCCCTCGGCCCATTACAGCCTGCGCTGGCTGGGCGAGCGTTTCCCGATGTTTATCCTTGAGCATCTGGTGGCGGAGCAGAGTGCGCCATTGGCGGAGCTGGCGCAGTTGGAGTGGGCATTCACCCTGGCATTTGATGCGCCGCAGGGCGAACCGCTGACGCTGAACGACATGGCGTCGTTGCCGCCAGAGGCGTGGCCGGTGTTGCAGGTTTCCCTGGCGCCGACGGTGCAACCGCTGCTGTGTCAGTTCAACAGCGTAGCGATCTGGCGTGCCAGCAAGGACGAATCCGACTTCCCCGACAGCCATGCGCTAGCCCCGGCGCAGACGTGTCTGGTGTGGCGCCATCAGAATGTCTGCCATTACCGAAGCCTGGAACCCGCCGAAGCCTTTGCCCTGACAGGGATGGCGACCACCGGTTGGACCTTTGCCGAACTGTGCGCCGAGTTGGCAGTCACTCATGCAGAGGGTGCGCCACTGCAGGCCGTCACGTGGCTGAAGCAGTGGGTCCAGGACGGGTTGCTCGAGCGCCGAGCCCCATAGAGGAGCGCTATCAAATCGATAGCCTCCTACTTTGTCTTCGGATGGTCTAACCTCTCAGCAGACGTCTGAAACAAGGGGGGACTACTCATGCTCGCGCAACTTCCACCGGCCTTACAGAATCTTCAGCTACCGCTGCGTCTTCGACTCTGGGACGGCCATGAATTCAACTTGGGCCCCGAGCCCAGTGTGACCATCGTGGTGAAGGACCCCACGGTCGTGACCAAGCTGACTCATCCAACGCTCGATTCACTGGGAGAAGCCTTCGTCGAGGGGAAATTGGAGCTGGAAGGCTCCATCGCCGAGGTCATACGGGTGTGTGACGAATTGAGTCACGCCCTGATCGAGGACGACGAGGGGAGTCGTCCGGTGCGCTCGATCCACGACAAGGCCACTGACGCAGCGGCCATTTCCTACCATTACGACCTGTCCAACGAGTTCTACCAGCTGTGGCTGGACCAGGACATGGCGTATTCCTGCGGTTATTTCGAAACCGGCAGCGAATCCATCGACCAGGCCCAACAAGACAAATTCCGCCACCTGTGTCGCAAGTTGCGGCTGCAGCCGGGCGAGTACTTGCTGGATGTCGGCTGTGGTTGGGGCGGACTCGCACGGTTTGCCGCGCGGGAGTTCGGGGTCAAGGTGTTTGGCATCACCCTGAGCAAGGAGCAGTTGGCGCTGGCCCGGGAACGGGTAAAAGCCGAAGGCCTGGAAGATCAGGTGGACCTGCAACTGCTCGACTACCGTGACCTGCCGCAAGACGGTCGTTTCGACAAAGTGGTGAGCGTGGGCATGTTCGAACACGTCGGCCACGCCAACCTGGCGGAGTACTGCAAGACCCTGTTCGGCGCTGTGCGCGAAGGCGGCCTGGTGATGAACCACGGCATCACCGCCAAGCATACCGATGGTCGCCCTGTGGGGCGCGGTGCCGGGGAGTTCATCGAGCGTTACGTGTTCCCCAACGGCGAACTGCCGCATTTGGCGATGATGACGGCGGAGATCAGCGAAGTCGGGCTGGAAGTGGTCGACGTCGAAAGCCTGCGCCTGCACTACGCACGCACCCTGGACCATTGGAGCGAGCGCCTGGAAGACAACCTGGAAGCGGCGGCCAAGATGGTGCCGGAGCAAGCGTTGCGTATCTGGCGGCTGTACCTGGCCGGTTGCGCCTATGCGTTTGCGCGGGGCTGGATCAACCTGCACCAGATTCTGGCGGTGAAACCCCATGCCGATGGCAGCCATGACTTGCCGTGGACACGGGAAGATATCTACCGCTGAGCCCGTTACAAGATCGGTGAAATAAGCCGCGCCACCCGCATGCCCAGTTGCTGAAGGCGCCGGGTTTCGCGGCTTTCTTCCTGGCTGACTTCATGGGCCAGGGCGAAGTCGTCCAGCAGCATGTGCTCGACTTCCTTGGCGAAGGCCTCGTCGACCGTCAGCAACATCACTTCAAAATTCAGCCGGAACGAACGGTTGTCCATGTTCGCACTGCCGATGGCGGCGATTTCGTCGTCTACCAACACCACCTTCTGATGCAGGAAGCCTGGCGTATAGCGGAATACCCGCACGCCGGCGCGCACGGCTTCGATCGCGTACAGGCTGGACGCCGCGTAGACGATACGGTGATCAGGTCGTGAGGGCAGCAGCAGGCGCACGTCGACACCGCGCAGCACGGCCAGGCGCAGTGCAGAGAACACCGCTTCGTCGGGGATGAAATAGGGGCTGGTGATCCAGACGCGCTCGGTCGCCGCGTGAATGGCTTCGACGAAGAACAGTGAGCAGGTTTCATAGGGGTCGGCCGGACCGCTGGCGAGCAATTGGCAGAGCACGCCGTCTTCGGGGTAGGCGTCCGGTAATATCAGCGGCGGTAGTTCTCGCGCAGCCCAGAACCAGTCTTCGGCAAACGACTCTTGCAAGCATGCCACCACCGGGCCGGTCACCTGCACATGGGTATCGCGCCACGGCGCCAGCGGCGGCTTCTTGCCCAGGTATTCATCACCGACGTTATGCCCGCCGACAAACCCGGTGATGCCGTCCACCACCACGATCTTGCGGTGGTTGCGGAAGTTGACCTGAAAGCGATTGAGCCAGCCGCTGCGGGTGGCGAAGGCTTTGACGTTCACCCCGGCGTCGCGCAGCGATTGCACATAACGATGGGGCAGGGCGTGGCTGCCGATGCGGTCGTACAGCACGTAGATGGCGACGCCTTCTGCGGCCTTTTCCTTCAGCAGGGCGTGCAGTTGGCGGCCGAGTTCGTCGTCATGAATGATGAAAAACTGGAACAACACCGCCGTCTTGGCAGTGCGGATCGCCGCGAAGATTGCGCTGAAGGTGGCGTCGCCATTGATCAGCAAACGCACTTCATTGTTGGCCAGGCACGGCATGCGGCCCAGCTTGGGCATGGCGCGCAGCGAGGCGTAGGCGCTGGAGTTGCGTGCCGCCAGGGCTTCCTCTACCCACGGGCGCCAGTTCAGCTCGGTGATGGCGGTGTGCATTTCCTGGTTGGCTTGGCGACGGGCCTGAATGTAGGCGTCGAAGGTGCTGCGGCCAAAAATCAGATAGGGGATGAGCGTGAGGTAAGGCATGAACATCAGCGACAAGGCCCAGGCGATCGAGCCTTGGGCAGTCCTGACGGTCAGCACCGCGTGGATCGCGGCGAGGGTCCCGAGAAAGTGCAGCGTGGCGATGAAGTAGGCGAGCAGGTGCGGGCCAAAAAAATCCATGGACGACGTTACTCCAGGCAATCCAAGTGCCTAACAGACCATGTCTGGTCAGGAATGTCGCTATTTTATTTGCCGTGCAACCCTGGCACCTTTGCGGCGTCTAACGCCCAACATTACCCAGGAGTTACCCGATGAATGCTCGTCTGCTGTCTTTGGCCATGATGATTGGTGTGTCGCTGCCGGTGGCGGCGCAGGCGCAGATGCTGGCGCCGGGCTTGTGGGAACTGACCACCAGCAATATGAAAGTCGATAACCAGGACTTGCCGGACCTGTCACTGATCCTCGGTCAGCTCAAGCAACAGATGACCCCGGAACAGCGCGCCATGCTCGAAAAACAAGGCATCACCATGGCCGGCAAAGGCGTGCAAGTGTGCCTCACCCCGGCGCAGGTTGCCTCTGATTCGATCCCGCTGACCGACCCGCAATCGGGCTGCAAGCAGGAAGTGACCGACAAGACCGGCAACCAGTGGAAATTCCGTTTCAGTTGCCCGAAAGCCCAAGGCACGGGTGTAGCAACCTTCCAGAGCCAGAAAGAATTCACCACCACCGTCAACGGCACCTTCAATGCCACCGGCATTCAACAGAAGGGCAGCCTGGACAGCCACGCCCAGTGGTTGGGCAACGATTGCAGGACGGTCAAGCCTCGCGCTTGAGCCTTTCGCACAGGGCTTCGACACTCATCTGACCGAGGTCTTCCCCCAGGCGGCTACGCAGACTGACGTAGCCGCCGGCTTCTTCCCTCTCGCCAACAATCACCAGATACGGCACTTGGTGCAGGCTGTGCTCGCGCATCTTGTAGCTGACCTTCTCGTTGCGTCGGTCCACCACCGCCCGTATACCCACACGTCTCAATGCTTCACAGACCTGCTGGCCGAAGTCGGCCTGGCTTTCACTCAGGGTGAGCACCGCAGCCTGTTGGCTGGCCCAACAGGTGCCGTAAATGCGTTGTTGCGATGCGTGGATGGTGACCTTGGTCAGCTTGAAGGCTCGGATCACACCGGTGCTGGGCACATGAAGACCGTGACACAGGGCTTCAAAATCGCCCAGGCGCCGCACCGAATGATTGGTGTTCGCCAAGTGACGCATGCGCGCTTCGATCTGTTCAAGGTCGATTGGTGTGAAGGCGCGTTCGTAGGCCAAGTCGTAGAAAAAACCATCGTCGATGGGCGACCCGGCTGTCAGTTGAGCGATGGGAAACAGTTGCTGAGTGGCCATCGCCAACAGACTTGCGCAGGAGCGACGCAGTATCTCCAGCCCCTCGGGATCCTGGGTGGTGATGATCTGGAGTCGGGCGTCCTGTTCCAGCAGGTGTTCGCAACCCACCAGCACACCGTCAACGCGACCGGCGACTGAGGTTTTGGCCAGCCCCAAGCCGATACTGGCGGCTACCTCGTAAACCGACAGCGCCTCGTCGTACTCGCGTTGGGTGCCGTCTGGCAGGGTAATCCGGATCATCGCCGTCGTCTCTAGCGCTGGAAATGCAAAGGTAATCCTTGGCAGCTGTCGATTACCTGACCGTTATGAAAAGCCAAGTGGCCGGAAACCAGGGTGGTGCTGACGCTGTGACGAAAGCTGCGGTCGGCGAAGGGCGTCCAGCCGCAGCGGGCCAGGATCGGTTGGCTGCTGACCGGCTTGCCCTCGGGCTCGGGTTTGATCAGCACCAGATCGGCCCAATAACCTTCGCGCAGGTAGCCGCGATCGGGAATCGCGAACAGATCGGCGACACGGTGGCTGGTTTTTGCGACCAGCGTGGTCAGCGGCAGCAGCCCATCGGCCACCAACTCCAACAGCGCCGGCAGCGCGTGTTGAACCAGTGGCAAGCCTGACGGTGCTTCACGATAGGCCAACTGCTTCTGTGCCCAGGTATGCGGCGCGTGATCGCTGCCGATCACGTCCAGGCGGTCGCTCAGCAACGCCAGGCGCAAGGCGTCGCGGTCGGCGCGGGTCTTGATCGCCGGGTTGCATTTGATCTGGTGGCCGAGGCGGTGATAGTCGCGGTCATCGAACAGCAGGTGGTGCAGGCAGACCTCGGCGGTGATGCGTTTTTCACTCAAGGGCTTGTCTTCGAACAGCGCCAGTTCGCGGGCGCTGGTCAGGTGCAGCACATGCAGGCGGGTGCCATGGCGCTTGGCCAATTCCACGGCAAAGGATGACGAGCGATAGCACGCCTCGGCATCGCGGATCAGCGGGTGCGCGACGGCGGGGATGTGCTCGCCGAAACGTTCGCGCAGGCGCAGTTCGTTGGCCTGGATACTTGGCGTGTGTTCGCAATGAGCCAGCAGGATGGTGGGCACTTCGGCGAACAGGCGTTCCAGGATCCGAGGGTCGTCCACCAGCATATTGCCGGTTGAAGCGCCCATGAACACTTTGACCCCGGCCACCTCACGTGGGTCGAGGGCGGCGACGGTATCGAGGTTGTCGTTGCTCACGCCGAAGTGAAAGCCATAATTGGCCACCGAGTGCAGGGCGGCGCGGCGTTTCTTGTCGGCCAGGGCGTCCAGGTCGAGGGTGGCCGGGTGGGTGTTGGGCATGTCCATGAAACTGGTGATACCACCGGCGACCGCTGCGCGAGATTCGCTGTAGAAACTGCCTTTGTCCGGCGCGCCAGGTTCGCGAAAGTGCACTTGGTCATCGATCATGCCGGGCAGCAGCCATTGGCCTTGGGCGTCGATGGCGACAGGCGCGTTGCTGTCCTGGATGCTGCTGGCGATCTTTTCGATACGACCATTGGCAACCAACACATCGGCGTCGAATACCTGGCCTTCGTTCACCAGGCGGGCGTTGCGGATCAGCAGGCGGCTCATGGTTCAGAACTCGTTTTGCAGGGCTTTATAGCCGCGCACCAAATCAACGTTGGTGCGCGCCACGTCTTCGGAAAACTCCGAGGCGCTCACGCTCACCGGCGGGAATTGCGAGAGGTCGGTGTTGGGCCCGATGCGAGTGGTGGAGGGCACGTAGAAGGCGGCGGGCAAATCGCGGCCGTCGACCACCGAGTTGTGGCGCACCACGCAGCCGTCGCCCACAGCGCAGTTGAACAGCACGCTGTTGAAGCCGATGAACACGCGGTCGCCGACGGTGCAGGGGCCGTGGACGATGGAGCGGTGTGCAATCGAGGTGAACTCTCCGATGGTCACCGCTGCGCCGGATTTGGAGTGGATGACCACGCCGTCCTGGATATTGGAGTTGGCGCCGATGATGATCGGGTCCATGCCACCGCTGGCGTCGACTTCGTCGGCGCGGATCACGGCGTAGGGGCCGACGAAAACGTTTTCGCCAATGATGACCTTGCCGCAGATGATGGCGGTCTTGTCGACGTAGGCCGACTCGGCAATCACGGGCAGATCGCCGGACGGGTTTTTGCGGATCATGCTAAGGGCTCCGTAATGATGTGGACGTAGTCGCCGTCGATGGCGTTGTAGAAGCAGGTCGGCCGTCCGGTGTGGCAGGCCGGGCCTTGCTGATCGACGATCAGCAGGACCGCGTCGCCGTCGCAATCCAGGCGTGCTTCCACCAACTGTTGCCAGTGACCGGAGCTTTCGCCCTTGCGCCACAACCGCTGGCGTGAGCGCGACCAGTAACAAACCTGCCCGGTGCCCAGGGTTTCCTTGAGGGCCTGGCGGTTCATCCAGGCCAGCATCAACACCTCGCCGCTGCCGTGTTGTTGGGCGATGGCAGCGATCAAGCCGTCGCTGTTCCATGGCAGGGCGTCGAGCACGGGTTCGAGGGGAAAGCGGCTGCCGACGGCAGCCCCTTCCAGGTCGAGCATGCTCAAGGTCATGGCTTGCTCAGAGCCGCGCACAGCGTGTTGAGGTTGTATTCGAACAGTCCGGTAAAGGTGCTGGCCGGGCCTTCTGCGGCAAGGGCGTCTGAGTACAGCGTGCCGCCGATCTGCGCGCCGCTTTCGTCAGCGATCTGCTTGAGCAGGCGCGAATCCTTGATGTTTTCCATGAACACGGCTTTGACTTTGTCTTTGCGGATCTGGGTGATCAGCGCGGCCACTTCGGCGGCGGACGGCTCGCGTTCGGTGGACAGGCCCTGTGGCGCGAGGAACTCGATGCCGTAAGCCTGGCCCAGGTAACCGAAGGCGTCGTGGGAGGTGACGATGCGACGGTTACCGGCGGGTAGAGCGCCGAACTTGGTCTTGGCTTCGGCCAGCAGGCGATAGATTTCTTTCAGGTAGGTTTGGCTGTTGTGCTGGTAGTCGGCCTTGTTGGCCGGGTCGGCAGCGATCAGCGCCTTGGTGATGTTGTTCACATAGATTTCGGCGTTGGCCAGGTTGTGCCAGGCGTGCGGGTCGGGGATGGTTTCGCCATCCTCGTCCATGGTGTGGGAGATCACGCCTTTGCTGGCGGTCACCACCGTGGCTTTGGTTTCGGTGCTGGTCACCAGGCGGTCCAGCCAGGGTTCGAAGCCCAGGCCGTTCTTGATGATCACCTTGGCCTTGAGCAATGCCTTGGCATCGTCGGGAGTGGGCTCGTAGGTATGGGCGTCGGCGTCGGGGCCAACCATGTTGCTGATCTGGATGTGATCACCACCAATCTGGTGAGTGATGTCATCGAGGATGCTGAAGCTGGTAACCACCTGAAGCTTGTCGGCGGCCTGCGCCGTCGACAACGACAGGACGAGACTGAACAGCACGAGTAGAGCGCGCATCGGTAAACACCTCATTGGGATGACAGTAAGGGCGGGCGGCGCAGCAAGCCGTGCACCGGACCGAAGACCACGGACAGCAGATACCCGGCGCCGGCCACCAGCACGATGGCCGGGCCGCTGGGCAACGAGTAGTAGAACGACAGCAACAAACCCAGCCACACCGACAGGCATCCCAGCACTGCCGATACCGCGATCAACACCGGCAGGCGCCGGCTCCAGAAACGTGAAGCGATGGCCGGCAACATCATCAGGCCCACCACCATCAAGGCGCCGATGGCCTGGAAGCCGATCACCAGGTTCAGCACCACCAGGGTCAGGAACAAGCCGTGGGCCAGCGGGCCGAGGCGGCTGACGGTCTGCAGGAACAACGGATCGAGGGTGTCCAGCAGCAACGGTTTGTAGATCGCGGCCATGGCGATCAGGCTGAAGCTGGAAACCCACAGCATGCCGGTGAGGGTGGTTTCGTCCACCGCCAGGGCGGAGCCAAACAGCAGGTGCAGCAGGTCGAGGCGTTTGCCGGCGATGCCGAGGATCAGCACGCCCGCGGCCAGGGAGATGGGGTAGATGGCGGCGAGGCTGGCGTCTTCGCGCAGGCCGGTGCGGCGAGTGATCCAAGCGGACAGGCCGGCCATGCTCAGGCCCGCGCCGAGGCCGCCGATGGTCAGGGCGGGCAGGCTGAGGCCGGCGAACCAGAAGCCGAGGGCAGCGCCGGGCAGGATGCCGTGGGCGACGGCGTCACCGATCAGGCTCATGCGCCGTAGGATCAGGAACACGCCCAGCGGTGCGGTGCTGCAGGCGAGCACCAACCCGCCGATGAGGGCGCGGCGCATAAAGACGAAATCAACAAAAGGCATCCACAGGTGGGCGGCGAAATGCATCAGGCCACCTGCATCTGTGGCTGCGGGCGGATCAGCTCTTTGCTCGGGCCGAACACGCAGCCGGTGCTTTTGATCTGCACCACTTGCTGGGTGTGGTGGCGCACGGAGGCGAGGTCATGGCAGACCACGATCAGCGTGCGACCTTGCTCATGCCACGCGTGGATGTGTTTCCAACACAGCGCCTGGCCTTCTTCATCGAGGGCGGCGTGGGGCTCGTCGAGTAGCAGAACCGGCGCTTCGGCCAGGCTCATGCGGGCGAGCAGGGCGCGTTGCAGTTCGCCGCCGGACAGCGCCATCAAGGGGCGATGTTCGAGGCCGCCAAGGCACCAGTCTTCCAATACCGCTTCCAGGCGCTGGCTGCGTTGTTGCGGGGAAAGTTGCGTACCCCAGAAACCGGCAGCGACCAGTTCCTGCAAGCTGATGGGAAACTGTCGATCCAAGTGTTGCTGCTGGGGCAGGAACGACAGGCCGCCACGGCGTGGAACATCCACTGTGACCTTGCCCGCCAGGGGTTTCTGCAGGCCGGCAATGACTTTAAGCAGGCTGCTTTTACCGGTGCCGTTGGCGCCGATGATGCCGGTGAGGCTGCCTTTTTCCAGGGTGAGGTCGATGGCGGGCGTCAGCGGGTGGCCGGGTGCGCCCCAGCGTAAAGCGGTGCAGGTGATCATGCAGGGCGTCTCGTCCAGCGGCTTTCAGCCACGGCATCGTGCGCGTGCAGGCTTTCGGCGTGGATCACTTTCAGGTGGAAGGCTTTGACGGCATCCGAGCGTTTCAAGGCGAGGTTCAGGCGGCGGGCGGCGTCTTCGCAGAACATCAGGTTCTGCCCGTTGGCCAGGGCGAAGGCTTGTTCGTCCGCGCGTTTTACGGCGGTTTGTACGGCGGTGCCGAGGGCGGCTTCGACGGTGTCGATTAAGTCTGTCAGTGGCAGTTGCTCGCCTTGCAGCTCGACATGCAATTGCGCACTGCTGCGCTGGCTGTGAGGCGTGGCGACGATGCCGTTGGCGCTGCCGAGCCAAGTCAATACGTCTTCATGCTGCAACGGTGTGTTGGCGAAGTCGTCGAGAAATTGTTGCTGAATCAACTGCCTGGCGAGGGCAGCGGAGCATGGACAGGTCGAGGAATAAGTAACGTCAATTTTTAGTTCCACGTGGAACATCTGGTTTTCCAGACGCGCTTCGATGCTCACCGGGTAGCCTTTCCAGCCGGCCAGCGGGCTGACCAGCGCCGGGCGTTTGAGCAGCAAATCGGTGTGGATGCGCAGGTAGGCGTTATTAGATAAACCTTCATGACTGTCGAGAAAACGCTGCAGTACATTACGCAGAAGTGCAGGCGTAAGCGGCTGCTGGTCGAGCATCTCCAGGGCCAGGTACAGGCGTGACATATGAATGCCACGGGCGGCGCCATCGTCCAGGCTCACGCCGGCATCGGCGGTGGCGGTCAGGTGCTGGCCGTCGATGAGAATCGGCAGGGCGATACCGCACATGCCCACCCAGTCGAGTGGCAAGGCTTGGCGTGAAGCCTGCGCGGCGATATCCGGCAGAGTCAGCGCATTCATGAGCAGGTCCATCGTTGGAAATAAAAAGACATATTATATTATAACTATTGAGTCGACGATGATTTTTCTGCTTTAGCCTTTTTTCAGTCATGTCGAGCAAGGACGCTCCTTTATTTGCGGTATTTTTCATGCACAGACGCCAGCTCCTAAACCTGCTTCTGGCCAGCCCGCTGTTCACCTTGCCATTTACCGCCCACGCCACGCAGATCAACAACGCCCGCCTGTGGCGCTCGGACGACAAGCTGCGGCTGGTGTTCGATCTCAGCGGTCCGGTCCAATACAAGACGTTCACCCTGAGCGCGCCGGAACGCTTGATCATCGACCTCAGCGGCGCCGGGCTCAGTGGTGATTTCTCTCAGTTGGTGCTGAGGAACAGCGGGATTACTTCGATCCGCTCCGGGCATTTCGGCAAAGGCGATACGCGAATCGTGCTGGATTTGTCCGCCCCAATGCAGCTCAACAGTTTTGTGCTGCCGCCGCAGGACGGGCAGGGTCATCGACTGGTGCTTGATCTGACCAGCGCTACCCAGGCGCCTCGTCAGATCGCTGCCGAACCCGCCCCACGTGTGGATAAGGCCCACCCCAAGCGTGACATCATCGTGGTGGTTGACCCCGGACACGGCGGCAAAGACCCGGGCGCCGTCGGCTCCAAGGGCCAGCGCGAAAAAGATGTGGTGCTGTCGATTGCCCAACTATTGGCCAAGCGTTTGAAACGCGAGAAGGGTTTTGCCGTGAAGTTGGTACGCAACGACGACTTCTTCGTACCGCTGCGCAAGCGCGTGGAAATCGCCCGCAAGCACAATGCCGACATGTTTATCTCGGTGCATGCAGATGCGGCGCCGCGGGTCACCGCATCGGGCGCTTCGGTGTATGCCTTGTCCGAAGGCGGCGCCACCTCCGCTACGGCACGATTCATGGCGCAGCGGGAAAACGGCGCTGACTTGCTCGGCGCCACCAGCCTGCTCAATCTGAAAGACAAGGACCCGATGCTCGCCGGGGTGATCCTGGATATGTCGATGAACGCCACCATCGCGTCCAGCCTGCAACTGGGCAGCTCGATCCTGGGCAGCCTGGAAGGCATCACCAGCCTGCATCAGAAGCGCGTGGAACAAGCCGGATTCGCGGTGCTCAAGTCACCGGACGTGCCGTCGATCCTGGTGGAAACCGGGTTTATTTCCAACGCGCGGGACAGTGCGCGGCTGGTCACCGCGCGTCATCAACAGGCGGTTGCCGATGGCCTGTTCGAAGGCCTGAAAAAATACTTCCAGAAGAACCCACCGATGAACAGCTACATGGCGTGGGTGCAGGAACAGAAGAACGGCCAGGTCTAACAGCCGGTTATACGGCTACAGGTGAATTTGGCGCTGGCGCCACCCGAACTGGAAAACCGGTTGAGGGTGGTCCAGCCCACGCGCCGTGTGTAGCCGACCCACGCCTCACCATCCGACGCCAACCCGGTAAAGAACGTCAGTTGCCCGTAGCGGCTGTTGGTCTGTGCCCAATAGCGTTTGCCGATCACCTCGTACCCGCGCAAATACGTGGTGCTGCCGACCGTCGCCACGCTGTAGGCGTTGCCTAAAGGGTCAACGCAAGCGAGCAGGTTGGCGCTGCGCGTGCAGTTGGCCAGCAGGCTCGGCACCTGGGCGCAGACAGGTCCTGCGGCAACCAATAACAGGGCGCACACCAAGCGTTTCATCGGGTTTCTCGAGGTCGGGAAGTATTCAAGCATTGCGCCCTTCGTCGTGGCGAGCAAGAGGGGATTGGCTTATTTGTATTGTTATACTATAACATTAAAAAACAGCCTGACCCGTGAACCGCTCCCCATGACCGAACAAGACCTCCTGGCCCAACCTTCCGCCAACTACATGAATGAAGCCCAGCAAGGGTTCTTCCGTGAGTTGCTGCTGGCCCAGCGCAATGAGCTGCAAGCCCGCATCGACGCCGAGTTCCTGGTACTGCGCGAGCAGGAAACCAACAGCGACCCTGCCGATGTCGGCAGCGCCGAAGAACAGCGCCAATGGCAACTGCGCCTGCTGGAGCGGGAAAAGAAGCTGCTGGACAAGATCGACGACGCCCTCGACTTGCTGGCGCGCGGCGAATACGGCTGGTGCCGCGAAACCGGCGAGCCCATCGGCCTACAGCGCTTGTTGCTGCGCCCTACCGCCACCCTGTGTATCGAAGCCAAAGAACGTGAAGAGCTGCGCGAACGCCACAAACGGGCGATTTGACCGGCCAACCCTGATGAGGAATACCTGATGCCCAATCGTCTCCCCGTTACTGTGTTGTCCGGATTTCTCGGCGCCGGTAAAAGCACGCTGCTCAACTACGTCCTGCGCAACCGCGAAAACCTGCGGGTGGCGGTGATCGTCAACGACATGAGCGAAATCAACATCGACGGCAGCGAAGTCCAGCGCGACGTCACGCTCAACCGCGCCGAAGAAAAACTGGTGGAGATGAGCAACGGCTGCATCTGCTGCACCTTGCGAGAAGACCTGCTGCTGGAAGTGGGAAAACTCGCCAAGGAAGGTCGCTTCGATTACCTGCTGATCGAGTCCACCGGCATCTCCGAACCCTTGCCCGTGGCCGAGACCTTCACCTTTCGCGATGAAAACGAGCAAAGCCTGGCCGACATCGCACGCCTGGACACCATGGTCACCGTGGTCGACGGCATGAACTTCCTGCTCGACTACCAGGCGGCCGAAAGCCTCGCTTCGCGGGGTGAAACCCTCGGTGAAGAAGACGAGCGTTCCATCACCGACCTGCTGATCGAACAGATCGAATTCGCCGACGTGATCCTCATCAGCAAGATCGACCTGATCAGCAGCCGCGAACGCGAAGAGTTGATGGCGATTCTTGAGCGCCTGAACGCTCAGGCTGAAATCATCCCTATGGTCATGGGCGAAGTGCCGCTGAATAAGATCCTCAACACTGGCCGTTTCGATTTCGAACGTGCAGCCCAAGCGCCGGGCTGGTTGCAGGAATTGCGTGGTGAACATGTACCGGAAACCGAGGAATACGGTATTGCTTCCACCGCTTACCGTGCGCGCCGTCCCTTTCATCCACAGCGTTTCTTCGACTTCATCGACCGCCCGTGGGTCAACGGCAAACTGCTTCGCTCCAAGGGTTTTTTCTGGCTGGCCAGCAAGCATCAGGATGCGGGCAGCTGGTCCCAGGCCGGTGGTTTGATGCGCCATGGTTTTGCCGGACGCTGGTGGCGCTTTGTGCCAAAAAGCCAGTGGCCGCAGGACGAAGAAAGCATCGCGGCGATCATGGGCAACTGGCAACTGAGCACCGGTGATTGCCGCCAGGAACTGGTGTTTATCGGGCAGAACATCGACTTCACCCAACTGCGTGCCGAGCTGGACGCGTGCCTGCTCAACGATGAAGAAATGGGCCAGGGCGTCGACGGTTGGCGCCTGCTGGCCGATCCTTTTGGCCCTTGGTATGAGGAGGCAGCCGCCTGATGCTGGCCCCGGTGATTCCCCTGCGTCCCGTGATTCGCCAGACCCGTGGCGAAACCCCGTTGGCGCTGTCCGACATCCTGGAAGATGGCGTCAACCTGGCCGTGTGGGAGCGGCAGTTGCCGTTGCACATCGCCGAGTTCGGCGCCTTGCTGGTGGCGCTCAACGAGCCGTTGGCCGATTCCATGGTGATCGAGCTCAACAACGAAGACGCCGTACCCAACTTGCAGGGACTGGCGTCCAGTTGCCGTGATCTTGAAGGCTACGAAGGCTTTATTGCCGACGTGTCGTGGCTGGTCAGCGCATTCGCCTGCTTGCTGGGCGCCAAACGTATTGGTGTGCGTTTGAGGTTGCTGGATAGGGCGATGTGCCCACGTTTTCACGTCGACCATGTGCCAGTGCGGCTGATCACCACCTATGCCGGGATCGGCAGCCAGTGGTTGCGCGAAGGCGTGATGGACCGGCGCAGGCTGAGCCAGCCGGAGGCCGAGCCCAACGAGCGTGTCGAACAGATCCATTGCGGCGAAGTCGCCCTGCTCAAGGGCACCAAATGGCACGGTAATGAGAATTACGGCCTGATCCACCGGTCACCGGCGCTCAAGGCCGATGAGCGCCGATTGATCCTGACACTGGATTGGCTCGCATAACCGCGTAGGATCAAACGCTCTACACGGTCCGAACGATGCCCTTCATGCTGCAGAACATTCCCACCCACGTAATTGCCGGGCCTTTGGGCGCCGGCAAGACCAGCCTCATCAAGCACCTGCTCGCCCAGCGCCCGGCCAACGAGCGCTGGGCCGTGCTGATCAACGAGTTCGGGCAGATCGGCCTGGACGCGGCCTTGCTCACCCAGGATGACGACGGCATTGCCTTGGGCGAAGTCGCCGGAGGCTGTCTGTGTTGTGTGAATGGTGCACCGTTCCAAGTAGGACTGGGTCGTCTGTTGCGTAAGGCCAAGCCCGACCGGCTGTTTATCGAACCGTCGGGCCTGGGGCATCCGGCGCAGTTGCTCAAGCAGTTGCGACAGGCGCCATGGCAGGGCGTGCTGGCCGTCCAGCCCTGTGTGCTGGTGCTGGATGCCCAGGCACTGGCCGCGGGAAAACCATTACCGCCAGCGCAGCAAGAGGCTCTGACAAGTGCAGGGTTGCTGGTGTTGAACAAGGATGAAGGGCTGGACGCTGGGCAGCGCCGAGCGATCGAGCTGCGGTTGCCCGAATGCCCGCTCTACTGGACCCGTCAGGCGCAATTGCCCCTGCAACAATTACCCGGCCTGAACGCGCAGGCTTCAGTCGCTGTGGATAACGTCGACATGCCAGATGGCCTCGCGCAAATGCCGGCGATGTGGAGCGATCCCACTCAACCGATCTGCCTGAGTCAGGCTCAAGAGGGTGGCTGGAGTGTCGGCTGGCGCTGGCACCCGAGCCAGCAGTTCGATACCCGCTGCCTCGACCAGTGGCTGACAAGCCTTGAATGGCGCCGCGCCAAACTGGTTATCCACAGCGCCGAAGGATGGGTTTCGACCAACGCGGTGGATAACAGCGAGCTGATTTGGCAGGCCAGCGAGTGGCGCCGCGATTCACGTATCGAATTGATTTTCAGCGAGCCACAGGACCTGGCTGCCTTGCAGGCCGCACTAAAGGCCTGCCGTTACTGACGGTTCTTGGCGTGGTCCTGGCGCCACTGGCTCAGTTCGATCACTTCGGCACTGGGCAGCGGCGTCTTGATCTCGAACGGGTAGGGCGCCAGTTCGATCTGCGCACTGTGGGCGCCAAATTGGGTGATGGTCCCCGGGTGGCGGGTTTCGCCGGTCACGGTGAATTCAAAGTTGTAGATACGCGCCAGGCGCCGCCGCCCGTTGGCATCTTTCACAAACCCGATGCGCTTGAGCGCCACCGCGCCGTCCAACAGTTCGATGTCGAGCTTGGCGCAATGCTGCTTGACCCGCTCCAGCGCCCGCTCACGCAGGCCGTGGTTGTGCCACACCCAGGCGGCACCGGTCGCCAGCAGCATCAACACGAAGATGTTTCCCAGGGTCAGCATGCGAAAGACTCCAACAAAGTGAGAGCAGCTTAACTGTGTCGCCGGTCTGTCGTACAGGCTGCGTTTAGTCGCATACTGCGCGGCCAGAATTTCAATGGCTTTACGGAAATCCCGCGCATGAAACGCACACCTCACCTGCTTGCGATCCAGTCTCATGTGGTCTTTGGCCACGCCGGAAACAGCGCCGCCGTATTCCCCATGCAGCGCGTCGGGGTGAATGTCTGGCCGTTGAACACGGTGCAGTTCTCCAACCACACCCAGTATGGCCAATGGGCGGGCGAAGTGTTGGCGCCGCAGCAGATTCCGGCGCTGGTGGAAGGCATCGCCGCGATCGGCGAACTGGGCAACTGCGACGCCGTGTTGTCCGGCTACCTGGGTAGTGCGGACCAGGGCCGGGCGATTCTCAGCGGTGTGGCGCGCATCAAGGCCATTAACCCCAAGGCCCTGTATTTGTGCGACCCGGTGATGGGCCATCCGGAAAAGGGCTGTATCGTGCCCCAGGAAGTCAGCGACTTCCTACTGGACGAAGCCGCCGCCATGGCCGACTTTCTGTGCCCTAACCAGCTGGAGCTGGACAGCTTTGCCGGGCGCAAGCCGCAATCGCTGTTCGATTGCCTGGCCATGGCCAAGGCGCTGCTGGCACGCGGGCCGAAGGCGGTATTGGTTAAGCACCTGGATTACCCCGGCAAGCTGCCGGACGGTTTCGAGATGCTGCTGGTGACCGCCGAGGGCAGTTGGCACCTGCGCCGGCCGCTGCTGGCGTTTCCACGTCAGCCCGTGGGCGTGGGCGACCTGACCTCGGGGTTGTTCCTGGCGCGGGTACTGTTGGGCGATAGCCTGTTGGCGGCGTTCGAGTTCACGGCCGCAGCGGTGCATGAAGTGCTGCTGGAAACCCAGGCTTGCGCCAGTTATGAACTGGAGCTGGTGCGTGCTCAGGACCGTATCGCCCATCCCCGCGTGCGGTTCGAGGCGACACCGATCGGCCTGTGATTACGCGTCTGCCTTGATTTCCTGGTAGCGCTTTTCCAGCTCCTGACGAATCTGCCGGCGCTGCTGTGCCTGAACGAACCGGCGCTTGTCTTCGCTGTTCTGCGGTTGCAGCGGCGGCACGGCGGCCGGTTTGCGCTGGTCGTCCACGGCCACCATGGTGAAGAAGCAGCTGTTGGTGTGGCGCACCGAGCGTTCACGGATGTTTTCGGTCACCACCTTGATGCCCACCTCCATCGAGGTGTTGCCGGTGTAGTTGACCGACGCGAGGAAGGTCACCAGCTCGCCGACATGAATTGGCTCGCGGAAAATCACTTGGTCCACCGACAACGTCACGACATAGCGGCCGGCGTAACGGCTCGCGCAGGCGTAGGCCACTTCGTCGAGGTACTTGAGCAGGGTGCCGCCGTGGACATTGCCTGAAAAGTTGGCCATATCAGGGGTCATCAATACCGTCATCGACAGCTGGGCGTTTCCGGGTTCCATAGCACACTCACGGGTTGTAGGCATTGGTTGGGGGGGCACCTCTGCGGGTGCTGGAATCTTTGCTGCGCCTTCCTTAACGGGACGCCAGTGGGCGGTTTGCCGTCACGCGCGTACCGATCTGTTTCCATATATTGCACCGGCTTTCTGCCGGAAGTCGCGGTGTTAACCTTCAAAAGCCCGCCTCAGGGCATTTCTTACGATCAATGTCGACTTTTCCTTCCGCTTTGCGACAGTTCAAATGCGCGCGCGGAAGTGGGAAAAGCGCCAGTACCCTCAAGGAGCCCCTCGCCATGCACGCCATCAGCTTTATCCAGGACCTGGCCGTGATCATGCTGGTGGCAGGGGTTGTCACCATCCTGTTTCACCGCCTCAAGCAGCCGGTGGTGCTGGGTTACATCGTCGCCGGATTCATCATCGGCCCGCACACCCCGCCGTTCGGCCTGATCCACGACGAAGACACCATCAAGACCCTCGCCGAGCTGGGGGTGATCTTCCTGATGTTCTGCCTGGGTCTGGAATTCAGCCTGCGCAAGCTGTTCAAGGTCGGTGCCACTGCCTTCATCGCGGCTTTCCTGGAAATCATCCTGATGATCTGGATCGGCTACGAGATCGGCCGCTGGTTCGACTGGAACACCATGGACTCGCTGTTCCTCGGCGCGATCCTGGCGATTTCCTCCACCACCATCATCGTCAAGGCGCTCAATGACCTGAAGATGAAGAATCAGCGCTTTGCCCAACTTATTTTCGGCGTGCTGATCGTCGAGGACATCCTCGGCATCGGCATCATCGCCTTGCTGTCGAGCATTGCCGTCAGCGGCACGGTCAGCTCCGGCGAGGTGTTTTCCACGGTCGGTAAGCTGTCGCTGTTCATGATTGTTGCGTTGGTCATCGGCATTTTGCTGGTGCCGCGTTTACTGGCCTACGTGGCCAAGTTCGAAAGCAACGAGATGCTGCTGATCACCGTATTGGGACTGTGTTTCGGTTTCTGCCTGCTGGTGGTCAAGCTGGAATACAGCATGGTGCTGGGCGCGTTCCTGATCGGTGCGATCATGGCCGAATCCCGTCAGTTGATTAAGATCGAGCGACTGATCGAGCCGGTTCGCGACATGTTCAGCGCCATCTTCTTCGTGGCCATCGGCTTGATGATCGACCCGCAGATCCTGCTGCAATACGCCTGGCCGATCGCGGTGATCACCGTGGCGGTGGTGCTGGGCAAGATGTTGTCCTGTGGTCTGGGGGCGTTTATCGCCGGCAATGACGGCCGTACCTCACTGCGCGTGGGCATGGGGCTGTCACAGATTGGCGAGTTTTCATTCATCATCGCGGCGTTGGGGATGACATTGCAGGTGACCAGTGACTTCCTCTACCCCGTCGCCGTGGCGGTTTCAGCCATTACCACACTGCTCACGCCCTATCTGATTCGCGGTGCCGACCCACTGTCCTTGAAGATTGCAGCGGTCATGCCCAAGCGATTGAGCCGGGTGTTCGGTATGTACGGTGAATGGTTGCGCAGTATCCAGCCCCAGGGCGAAGGCGCGATGCTGGCGTCGATGATCCGCAAGATCATCCTTCAAGTCGGGGTGAATCTGGCGCTGGTGGTGGCGATCTTCTTTGCCGGCAGCTTTTTCGCAGCGCGTATCGGAGGGTATCTGGAGGGCTGGATCAGTGATCCGAGCTGGCAGAAGGCGTTGATCTGGGGCGGGGCGTTGCTATTGTCGCTGCCATTCCTGATCGCGGCGTATCGCAAGCTCAAGGCGCTGTCGATGCTGTTGGCGGAGATGAGTGTGAAGCCGGAAATGGCCGGGCGGCATACCCAGCGCGTACGGCGGGTGATCGCGGAGTTGATCCCGATCCTGTCGCTGCTGGTGATCTTCCTGCTATTGGCAGCCTTGTCGGCCAGTATTCTGCCGACCAACAAGTTGCTGGTGCTGATCGCCGTGGTCACGGCTGCAGTGGCGGCTGTGCTCTGGCGGTGGTTCATCCGCGTGCATACGCGGATGCAGGTCGCCTTGTTGGAGACGCTCGATAACCACAAGGACACGCTGTAGGAGCGAGCTTGCTCGCGAAGGTCGTTAACGATAACGCGGGAAACCTGACGTGCAGTGGTGCTCTCGGGTTTCTCGCGAGCAAGCTCGCTCCTACAGGAGGCTCAGCTTTCCAGCCAGACGTCCCGCGCCCAGTGCCATACCGATTCCCAGGTTTCTTCGGTGACGAGTTCTTCTTCACCGGACCACAGCACCACGGTGCCGTCTTCTTCGACGCAGTAGTAGTCATCACCGTCCTGGCAGATCGGGATCATGCTGCGATCAACACCGGCATCCCAGGCGTTGGCCGCCACATCGGGCAGGTAGGTGTGGGATTGCGGGTCGGTGACGGTCACCGGTTCCAGGCTGCCGTACACCACGTCGCTGACGGTCAGCAGAAATTCACGGAAGACAAAGGGGATGTCGATGAACAGTTGTTCCTCGATCTCCACCAACAGGTCTTCGTCAGGCAGCTCCAAAGGAACCGGGACCGGTTCGTTAGCTTCACGCAATTGTTCGATGATTTCTTCCACGGCCGGGATCCTCTTGCTAGATGGCGCGGTTTATAGGGGCGTTTTATACAGTAGCTCGCTATAAGTGCAACCGTGAAATAGAAAACCCCGGAACATGTCCGGGGTTTTTGTTACTGCATGCTTAAGCGCATGGGTATCAGCCGTTCTGGCGGATACCGGCGACCAGCCAAGGCTGGTTCTCGCCTTGTGGACGCTCCATGTTCCAGCTTTCGCTGAACACTTCGCCTTGGTCGAAACGCGAGGACTTCGACACACCGCTGAACGTCAGGGTGGCGATGGTCTTGTCGGCGCGGTCATCCACACCTTCCAGCTGGACGCGCAGGTCGTCGATGTAGGTCGACTGGAACGCATCGCCGATCTCGGCACGTTCGCGCTTGAGGAACTCCAGCAATTGCGGGGTCACGAACTCGGCGATCTTGTCCATTTCGTTGGCGTCCCAGTGCTGCTGCAGGGACTGGAAGTGGCTACGGGCCGCTTCGACGAAACGCTCTTCGTTGAACCAGGCCGGCGCGTTGATCACCGGACGGGCTGCAGCAGGCGCTGCCGAGCCACCGAAGATCGAGCCCATGGCTGGTTTTTGCTCGAACACTTCACGCTGCATCGGCGCGCCGGCTGGAGCCAGGTGCTCCTGCTGCTTGCGGCGACGGGCGGCGATAAAGCGGAAGATCACGAAGGCGATGACCGCCAGGATCAGCATGTCGAAGATCTGCATGCCCTGGAAGCCGCCGCCCATGAACATGGAAGCGAGCAGGCCACCGGCAGCGATACCGGCCAGAGGGCCCAACCAGCGCGAAGCACCGCCGGCCTTGGCAGCGGCGCCGGCAGCACCGGCTGCGCCTGCGGTCGCGGCTGCACCGCCCATGCCGCCGGCGGATGGAGCCATTTGGCTGGTCTGGTGAGTCGGTGCCGCACCGGAACTTTTGCCGCCACCGAAGCGTTTGGCGTTGGCGTCGATGCTCATCGTCAGGCCGATGCACAACGCCATGGCGATGCTAAGAAAACGTTTCATAAAGGGAATTCCCATTTGTGGATTGCACGCGCGCCATGTTGCACAGGTGCAGCGGCAGTGGCTAGCGACATAATGTTTCGGGCTTTTGCGTAGGGCCGAATCAGAATGGTCTGTAGGACTTATTGCAGATATTGGCCCGCGCCTGTTAAAAACAAGGGCGGGCCAATAAGCTTCATGTTGGGAAATGTTTCAGATGGCTTCGAGCTTCGCGTAACCCATCATCAGCCACTTGCTGCCTTCGGCGAAATTCACCTGCACCCGCGCCTGTGCACCCGCGCCCTCGAAATTGAGGATCACGCCTTCGCCAAACACTGAATGCCTGACCTGCTGGCCAAGGCTGAACTGGGTTTCCGGGATCTCGGAACCGGCGAACAGCGTGCTGGCGTTCTGCTGCTGACCACCACCGAACGGGCGGCTGACGCTGTTGGACAGCCGCACTTCCTGGATCAGACCCTTCGGCACTTCACGTACGAAGCGCGACACCTTGTTGTAGGTCTCGCTGCCGTACAGGCGCCGGGTCTCGGCGTAGGTCATCACCAGGTTCTGCATGGCGCGCGTGATGCCCACGTAGGCCAGGCGGCGTTCTTCCTCAAGCCGGCCGGGTTCTTCCAGGCTCATCTTGTGCGGGAACAGGCCTTCTTCCATGCCCACCAGGAACACATACGGGAATTCCAGGCCCTTGGCGCTGTGCAAGGTCATCAGCTGGATGCTGTCTTCATGCTCATCCGCCTGGGTATCACCGGCTTCCAGTGATGCGTGGCCGAGGAACGCGGCCAGCGGCGTCAGCTCCTCGTCTTCCTCGGTGTTTTCGAACGCACGGGCGGCGCTCACCAGTTCCTCAAGGTTTTCTACCCGGGCCTGGCCTTTCTCGCCTTTTTCCGCTTCGTGGTAGGCGATGAGCCCGGACTGTTCGATCACGGTCTGGGTCATCAGGTGCAACGGCATTTCCGCGCATTTGGCCGCCAGGTTCTCGATCAACTCGACAAACACGCCCAGCGCGCCTGCCGCGCGGCCAGTCAGGCCTTTGTTGACGATGAGCAAGCGCATGGCTTCCCACATCGACACATCGGCATGGCGCGCGTGGTCACGAATCGCCTCGACGGTTTTCTCGCCGATGCCACGGGCCGGGATGTTGATCACCCGTTCCAGCGCCGCATCGTTGCCGCGACCTTCCAGCAAACGCAGGTAAGCCATGGCGTTCTTGATTTCGGCACGCTCGAAGAAGCGTTGGCCGCCATAGATGCGGTACGGGATGCGTTCGCGCAGCAAGGCTTCTTCCAAGACCCGCGATTGGGCGTTGGAGCGGTACAGGATCGCGATATCACTGCGCGCCAGGCCGGTTTTCAGTGCGCTTTCGATGGTTTCCACCACGTAGCGCGCTTCATCGTGCTCGTTGAACGCGGCGTACAGGTTGATCGCCTCGCCTTCGCCGCCGTCGGTCCACAGCTCTTTGCCCAGGCGCCCGGTGTTGTTGGCGATCAAGGCGTTGGCCGCTTTGAGAATCCCGGCGGTGGAGCGATAGTTCTGTTCCAGACGGATGGTCACCGCGTCCGGGAAGTCTTCGGAATACTGATAGATGTTCTCGATTTTCGCGCCACGCCAGCCGTAGATCGACTGGTCGTCGTCGCCCACCACCATCAGGCTGTCGCCGCCCTTGGCCAGCAAGCGCAACCAGGCGTACTGCACGGCGTTGGTGTCCTGGAACTCGTCCACCAGGATGTGGCGGAAGCGCTTCTGATAATGGGCCAACAGGCCTGGGTTGTCGCGCCAAAGGTCGAGGGCGCGCAGCAGGAGTTCGGAGAAGTCGATGACCCCGGCGCGCACGCAGGCGGCCTCGTAGGCTTCATAAATGCTGCGCATGGTCGCCAGGAACAAATCGCCGCTGGCCTGGATATGTTGCGGGCGCAGGCCTTCGTCTTTCTGGCCGTTGATGAACCACTGCGCCTGACGCGCTGGCCAACGCTGTTCGTCGAGGCCGAGCTCGCGGATCACGCGCTTGACCAGGCGTTGCTGGTCATCGCTGTCGAGGATCTGGAAGGTCTGGGCCAGGCCCGCCTCCTGCCAGTGCGCCCGCAACAGGCGGTGCGCCAGGCCGTGGAAGGTGCCTACCCACATGCCGGCCGGGCTGATGCCCATCAACTGCTCGATGCGGTGGCGCATCTCGGCGGCGGCCTTGTTGGTGAAGGTCACCGACAGGATGGAATGCGGGGACGCGTTTTCGACCTGGATCAACCAGGCGATACGGTGCACCAGCACTCGGGTTTTACCGGAGCCAGCACCGGCCAGGACCAACTGACGGCCAACGGGGGCCGCTACGGCCTGGCGTTGGGCATCGTTGAGGGAGTTCAGCAAAAGGGAGAGATCATCGCGCATCGGCGCATTCTAGGGTGCCCGGGTGAGTGGGGCAAATACCAATGCCGGGTGGTCGACGGAAAACCTTCAGGGTGATGACCGGTCGGTCAATGGCCACAGCCCGCGCGGCGTCTCGCTCAAGCCGTCTGGCTCGGAAGTTTGCGCTGCGCGACCGTGCAGTTTTTATGACGCAGAGCAGTTTGGCCCAGGCGCTTGCTTGTGTATGCTCCGTCGACGTTTCGGGCTCACCATTATAAGAACACTGCCTATGACCCTCAGCCCCGACCTGCTCGGCCCCTCGACGGCCCCCGCGCAGGTTCTTCGCAAACACTACGCCACGGAAATGGCGGTCGAGCGCACGCGCCTGCTGTATCAAGGCTCGCTGCTGCCGACCCTATTGATGTTGGTCAATGGCCTGGTCTGCGCCTGGCTGTTGTGGAACCCCAAGCAATACCTGTTGGACAGCATCTGGCTGGTCTGGCTGCTGGCCTTGGTGGCGATGCGCGTGATCCAAGTGGCGGCGTTCGATTCGGCTATGCCCAGTCGCCAGGCCCAACCGGTGTGGCGGCGTATGTTCATGCTTGGCTCGGCCGTCAGCGGCCTGACCTTGGCTACGGCCGCCATCGCGCTGGTGCCGGTGGACAGCTTCATGCAACAGGCCTGGGTGTTCGGCCTGATCGGCGCGGCGACGCTGTCGGCCAGCGTGGCCTATGCCGTGAGCTTGCCGGCGTTCTTGTCGTTTGCCTTGCCGTGCCTGGTGCCGGCTATCGTCTATTTGTTCTGGACGGGCGATCCGCAGCAGCGCGGTTGGGGCGTGCTTGGCCTGATCCTGCTGGCGTCCTTGAGCCTGGTGGCATGGCAGGTCAACCGCCTGATCCAGCGCGGGTTGCTGCGCCGCTTCCAGAACCAGGCGTTGATCGAGCATCTGCAGCAGGCACAACAGCGCAGCGAGCAACTCAATCAGGAACTGGTGCGCGAAGTCGAACAGCGCCGTCAGGTCGAACAGGAGTTGCGCGAGGCCCAGATCGGCCTGCAAGACCGCGTGGCCCAACGCAGCCAGGAGCTGGACGCTGCCAGCCTGGCCCTGAATAAAAGCGAAGCGCGCCTGGCCATGGCGCTGCAAGCCAGTGAGTTGGGCCTGTGGGACTGGAACCTGCAAACCGACGAAGTCCATCACACCCAGCTCAAGGAACTGTTTGGCCTGGAGCCGGAATACGTCACGGCGATGCTCAGCCACCTCAAGCCGCGCCTGCATCCCGAAGACCTGCCGCTGCTCAAGCGTGCCTTGGTAGAACACCTCAAGGGCCGCAGCGAGGACTACCAGGTGGAATACCGCGTGCGCCACGGCGATGGGCACTGGGTGTGGATCGAAGACCGTGGACGCGCCGTAGAGCGCGCCCCCAGTGGGCGGGTCACGCGCATGCTCGGTACTCGTCGCGATATCACTGCCGGCAAGGCCTTGGAAGAACAGCAGCGTTTGGCGTCGACGGTATTCGAGGCCGCCAGCGAAGGCATTGTGATCCTCGATCCGGACTACAAGCTGATTGCGGTCAACCAGGCGTTCAGTCGTGTCACCGGCTTTGAAACCGACGATATGATCGGCCGCAATGTGGTCGAACTGCCCAGCAGCCGTGACGCTCGCCGTCACTTCCCGGTGATCCGCCAGGCGTTGCTCAGCCACGGCACCTGGCAGGGTGAACTGGTGGAGACGCGCAAGAACGGCGAGCTGTACCCGCAGTGGCTGCAGTTGAATGTGGTGCGCGATATCCGGGGAAAAGTCAGCCACATCGTGGGCTTCTTCGCCGATCTCTCGGCGCGGCGCGAGTCCGAAGAGCGCATGCGCTACCTCACGCATTACGACGAATTGACCGGGCTGGCCAACCGCTCGCTGTTCCGCGAACGGCTGCGCGAGGCCCACCAGCGGGTCCGCCAGGGCGGGCGTAGCCTGGCGCTGCTGCACATCAATCTCGACCGCTTCAAGCTGCTCAATGACAGCCTGGGTCATGAAGTCGCCGACCAGTTACTGCAGAAAATGGCGCGTCGCCTGATCAATGCGCTACCCGAGGCTGACACCATCGCGCGCCTGTCCGGCGACGAATTCGCCGTGTTGTTCGACGCCTACGGCAACTTGTCGAGCCTGGCGCGGGTTGCCACGCGGTTGCTGGCCAAACTGCGTGTGCCGGTGACGGTGGAAGGCCATGAGTTGGTGGTCAGTGCTTCGATGGGCGTCAGCTTGTTGCCAGACAACGCGCGGGAAATTTCCGCATTGGTCAGCCAATCCAACATGGCCATGCAACATGCCAAGCACCTGGGCGGCAATAATTTCCAGTTCTACACCGACAGCCTGCAAGCCAGCACGCTGGAGCGTTTGCAGCTGGAAAACCATCTGCGCAAGGCCATCGAAGAGCGGCAGCTCACGGTGTTCTACCAACCGAAACTGTGCCTGGCCACCGGCAAGCTGAATGCCGCCGAAGCGTTGATCCGCTGGGACCATCCGCAGTGGGGCATGGTGCCGCCGGGGGATTTTATCGGCCTGGCCGAAGAGACCGGCCTGATCGTGCCGCTGGGCGAGTTCGTGCTGCGCGAGGCTTGCTGGCAGGCGTGTGAATGGCAGCGCCAGGGCCTGGCGCCGATCCGAGTGTCGGTGAACCTGTCGGTGCATCAACTGCGCCAGGGCAAGCTGGTCAGCCTGGTGCGCCAGGTGCTCGAAGAAACCGGCCTGGACCCGCAGTAC
The DNA here is from genome assembly GCF_002269425.1 of Pseudomonas sp. NS1(2017). Classification (NCBI taxonomy): domain Bacteria; kingdom Pseudomonadati; phylum Pseudomonadota; class Gammaproteobacteria; order Pseudomonadales; family Pseudomonadaceae; genus Pseudomonas; species Pseudomonas sp. NS1(2017). Next base: position 1,263,052 of record NZ_CP022960.1, on the reverse strand, counting down.
CTGGAGCTGGAGCTGACCGAAAGCCAGTTGCTCGACAGCGTCGAACACATCATCGCGACCTTCCAGCAACTGCGGGACCTGGGCGTGAAGCTGGCGATCGACGATTTCGGCACCGGTTATTCGTCCCTCAGCTACCTCAAGCGCATTCCCGTGGACTACGTGAAGATCGACCAGACCTTCATCCGTGGGCTGGGCCAGGGGCGTGAAGACGCCGCCATCACCCGCGCCATTATCGCCATGGCCCACGGCCTTGCGCTCAAGGTGGTGGCTGAAGGCGTGGAAGATCAGCAGCAGTTGGATTTCCTGCGCGGTGAGCGTTGTGACGAAGTGCAGGGCTATTTGATCAGTCGGCCGATGCAGGCCGAAGGGCTGGCAGATTTGTTACGGAAAAATGCAGATTTTCCCTAGTGATGCCTGGGGCGCCCCTGGGGCTACAACTTGGCCGCCCCTAGATTCAAAGGGGAGCAGGGCGATTTAGTGATGCGTCGGACGGGCAAAACGACAATTCTTGTAGTATAACTACAAACTTGCTACATCCCTGGCCCTGCCCATAACAAGAGTCCTGCCCTTTGAACCTGTTGCAACATATCGCCCAGTCGCGCCACCTGTTACGCAAATCGGAACTCAAGGTTGCCGATCACGTGCTGCTTGACCCTGCGGCTGTGATGCACAGTTCCATGGCCGACCTGGCGCACAGCGTGGGCATCAGCGAACCGACCATCGTGCGCTTCTGCCGCGCCATCGGTTGCTCCGGTTTCCAGGACTTGAAACTCAAGCTGGCGCAAAGCCTGGCCGCTGGTGCCAGCTTCGGCCAGTTCGCGATCCATGAAGACGACTCCGTCGCCGACTACAGCCTGAAAATTTTCGACACCACCCTGCACACCCTCATGGAAGTGCGCGAGAAGCTCGACCCGGTGGAGTTGCAAAAGGCCGTGACCGCCATGTCCCAGGCCCAGCGTGTCGAGTTCTATGGTTTTGGTGCCTCTGGCGCGGTGGCTGCCGATGCCCAGCACAAGTTTTTCCGCCTGTTGCTCACCGCAGCGGCCTACAGCGACCCGCATATGCAGGCGATGTCGGCGGTGACTTTGAAGCCTACCGACGTGGCTATCTGCATTTCCCAGTCGGGCCGTTCCAAAGACCTGCTGATCACCGCCAACCTGGTGCGTGAAAGCGGCGCGTCGCTGATCACCCTGTGCCCGAGCCAGACGCCGTTGGCGGAACTGTCCACGGTCAATCTGGCGATCGACGTGCATGAAGACACCGAGATCTACACGCCACTGACTTCGCGAATCGCCCACCTGGTGGTGATCGACGTGCTGGCGATGGGCGTGGCCATGGCGCGTGGGCCGAGCCTGGTCAACCACCTCAAGAGCGTGAAGCGCAGTCTGCGCAGCCTTCGCCTGTCACCGAAATCCGTCAAAGCATTGGATGATTGATCAAACTTTCATCAGTTTGTAATCCCCGCGCCGCCAAACCGTCATCGCCCAGGGCCATCCTGAGCTCCCCGCACTCGCATTGGGAGACTCCAAATGGCCCGGCCTTACGAAGACAGCAACAGCTCCGTCAAAACCCGTCGTCAGCAGGAAGACCAACGCCGCATGGCGTTCCGTCGCGCAATCGAAGACCGTTGCGAGGAGCGCCAACTGCTCCAGAGCATCAGTGACTATCCGGAACTCCACTGGCAGGCACCCGCGGCTGCCCAGCGAAACGCTCAGCCAATACGCTGATCTGCGCCCGTTCGCTGCGGATAAAGCCCAGGAACGCATGGGCCACCGGTGACAGGCGCTTGGCCTTGGCCTGCACCAGGCACCAACTGCGGTACAGCGGCAGCTCTTCCACCGGCAGCTCCTTGAGCCCGCCGGTGGCCAGTTCCATGTTGACCGCGTGACGCGTCAACAACGCCACGCCTAACCCCGCGCAGACACACTCGCGCTGCGCCTCGGCCGAGGCCACTTCCACCGTCTGGGTGAAGTGCACGCGTTTCTCCTTGAAATACTCCTCGCACGCCAGTCGCGTACCGGAACCCGGTTCGCGCAGCAGCAGCGTGTAGGGTTCCAGGTCCTGCAGGCGCAGTGGACCTTGCAGGCTCAGCGGGTGATCAGGTGGCGCTACGGCGACGATCGGGTTGTTGAGGAACGGCAGGAATTCCAGGCCCATGTCCTGAGGCACCATGGACATGATCACCAGGTCATCGCGGTTGTCCGAAAGCCTGCGGATCACTTGGGCGCGGTTCACCACGGTGAGGTGTAACTGCACTTCCGGGTGCTGGCGCTTGAAGGCGGCAAACAGGTGCGGCACGAAGTACTTGGCACTGGACTCAATCGCCAGCTTCAACTGGCCTTGCAGCGAACCCTGCATGTCCGAGAGCTGCATATCGAGGTTTTCCAGGCGCCCGAAAATGTCGCGGCTGGCACGCTGTAGCGCCTCGGCGGCTTCGGTCATGTAGAGCTTTTTGCCGACATAATCGAACAGCGGCTGGCCGATCAGCTCTTCCAACTGGCGAATTTGTAGGCTAACGGCGGGTTGTGTGAGGGACATTTCCTCGGCGGCGCGGCTGTAGGAGCGCAAATCGCACACTTCATTGAAGATCTGCAATTGACGCAATGTCATACGCATCAATGACTTACGCATTTCTAGTACGCTCCCGCAAAACCTGATGTGCTCAACTATAAGTCTTTACTTATGCACGACCCAATAATTATTGATTTTTGTTAATCCCTCGGCAGGCTTAGTGTGTGTCTCGCGACTGTCATGAAACATTTGGTCACGCGCCGACCCGGATCCAGCGGGTCGAAGAACGCAGCAATCGGCTCAAGGGAATTTCCAAGTGATAAAAAAGATCCTGATCGCCAACCGTGGTGAAATTGCCGTACGCATCGTGCGTGCCTGCGCCGAGATGGGCATTCGCTCGGTCGCGGTCTACTCCGACGCCGACCGCCACGCGTTGCACGTCAAGCGTGCCGACGAAGCCCACAGCATTGGTGCCGAGCCCCTGGCTGGCTACCTGAACCCGCGCAAGTTGGTGAACCTGGCGGTGGAAACCGGTTGTGATGCGCTGCACCCCGGTTACGGCTTTTTGTCGGAGAACGCCGAACTGGCGGATATCTGCGCCGAACGTGGTATCAAATTCATCGGTCCGTCGGCGGAAGTGATTCGCCGCATGGGCGACAAGACTGAAGCGCGCCGCAGCATGATCAAGGCCGGTGTGCCGGTCACGCCGGGCACCGAAGGTAACGTTGCGGACATCCACGAAGCACTCACCGAAGGCGACCGCATCGGTTACCCGGTAATGCTCAAGGCCACTTCCGGTGGTGGTGGCCGTGGTATCCGTCGTTGCAACAGCCGCGAAGAACTTGAACAAGCCTTCCCCCGTGTCATCTCCGAGGCCACCAAGGCGTTCGGTTCGGCGGAAGTGTTCCTGGAAAAGTGCATCGTCAATCCCAAGCACATCGAAGCGCAGATCCTCGGTGACAGCTTCGGCAACGTGGTGCACCTGTTCGAGCGCGATTGCTCGATCCAGCGTCGTAACCAGAAGCTCATTGAAATCGCTCCAAGCCCGCAACTGACACCGGAACAGCGCGCCTACATCGGCGACCTGTCGGTACGTGCCGCCAAGGCGGTGGGCTACGAGAACGCCGGCACCGTGGAGTTCCTGCTCGCCGAGGGCGAGGTGTATTTCATGGAGATGAACACCCGCGTGCAGGTGGAACACACCATCACCGAAGAAATCACCGGGATCGACATCGTCCGCGAACAAATCCGCATCGCCTCGGGCCTGCCGCTGTCGGTGAAACAGGAAGACATCCAGCACCGTGGTTTCGCGTTGCAGTTCCGTATCAACGCCGAAGACCCAAAGAACAACTTCCTCCCGAGCTTCGGCAAGATCACCCGTTACTACGCGCCCGGCGGTCCTGGCGTGCGTACCGATACGGCGATCTACACCGGCTACACCATCCCGCCGTTCTACGACTCCATGTGCCTGAAACTGGTGGTGTGGGCGTTGACCTGGGAAGAAGCCATGGACCGCGGCCTGCGTGCCCTGGACGACATGCGCCTGCAAGGCGTGAAGACCACCGCCGCCTATTACCAGGAAATCCTGCGCAACCCGGAATTCCGCAGCGGCCAGTTCAACACCAGCTTCGTTGAGGCCCACCCTGAACTGACCAACTACTCGATCAAGCGCAAACCCGAAGAGCTGGCCCTGGCCATCGCCGCCGCCATCGCCGCCCACGCAGGCCTGTGAGGAATACAACAATGTCCAAGAAAATCTTTGTCACCGACACCATCCTGCGCGACGCCCACCAATCGTTGCTCGCGACCCGCATGCGCACCGACGACATGCTGCCGATCTGCGACAAGCTCGACAAAGTCGGCTACTGGTCCCTGGAAGTCTGGGGCGGCGCGACCTTCGACGCCTGCGTGCGCTTCCTGAAAGAAGACCCGTGGGAGCGCCTGCGCAAACTGCGCGCCGCGTTGCCCAACACGCGCCTGCAAATGCTGCTGCGTGGTCAGAACCTGCTGGGCTACCGCCATTACAGCGACGACGTGGTCAAAGCCTTCGTCGCCAAAGCCGCGGTGAATGGCATCGACGTGTTCCGCATCTTCGACGCCATGAACGACGTGCGTAACCTGCGCGTGGCGATCGAAGCGGTGAAAGCCGCCGGCAAACACGCCCAAGGCACCATCGCCTACACCACCAGCCCGGTGCACACCGTTGAAGCGTTCGTGGCCCAGGCCAAGCAACTGGAAGCCATGGGTTGCGATTCCATCGCGATCAAGGACATGGCCGGTCTGCTGACGCCGTATGCCACCGGCGAGCTGGTCAAGGCGCTGAAGGCCGAGCAGACACTGCCGATCTTTATCCACTCGCATGACACCGCCGGTTTGGCCGCGATGTGCCAACTGAAAGCCATTGAAAACGGTGCCGACCACATCGACACCGCCATCTCCAGCTTTGCCTGGGGCACCAGCCACCCAGGGACCGAGTCGATGGTCGCCGCTCTTAAAGGCAGCGAATTCGACACCGGCCTGAGCCTGGAACTGCTGCAGGAAATCGGTCTGTACTTCTACGCCGTGCGTAAGAAATACCACCAGTTCGAAAGCGAATTCACCGCCGTCGACACCCGTGTGCAAGTCAATCAGGTGCCGGGCGGGATGATTTCCAACCTGGCCAACCAGTTGAAAGAGCAGGGCGCCCTCAACCGCATGAGCGAAGTGCTGGCCGAAATCCCGCGCGTGCGTGAAGACCTCGGCTTCCCACCGCTGGTGACGCCGACCTCGCAGATCGTCGGCACCCAGGCGTTCTTCAACGTGCTGGCCGGCGAGCGCTACAAGACCATCACCAACGAAGTGAAGCTCTACCTGCAGGGCGGCTACGGCAAGGCGCCGGGCACCGTGAACGAGAAACTGCGTCGCCAGGCCATCGGCAGCGAAGAAGTGATCGACGTGCGCCCGGCTGACCTGCTCAAGCCGGAGATGACCAAGTTGCGCGGCGAAATCGGCGCGTTGGCCAAGTCCGAAGAAGACGTGCTGACCTACGCCATGTTCCCGGACATCGGGCGCAAGTTCCTCGAAGAACGCGATGCCGGCACCCTGGCGCCGGAAGTGTTGCTGCCCATCCCAGAAGCCGGCGGCGTGGCCCGTGCCGGTGGTGAAGGCGTGCCGACCGAGTTCGTCATCGACGTGCACGGCGAAAGCTACCGCGTGGACATCACCGGTGTGGGCGTGAAGGCTGAAGGCAAGCGTCACTTCTACCTGTCTATCGACGGCATGCCGGAAGAAGTGGTGTTCGAACCGCTCAACGAGTTTGTCAGCGGCGGCAGCAGCAACCGCAAACACGCCACCGCGCCGGGCCATGTCAGCACCGCGATGCCGGGCAATATCGTCGACGTGCTGGTCAAGGAAGGCGACGTGGTCAAGGCCGGCCAGGCCGTGCTGATCACCGAAGCCATGAAGATGGAAACCGAAGTGCAGGCAGCCATTGCCGGCAAGGTGACCGCCGTTCATGTGGCCAAGGGCGACCGGGTCAACCCTGGCGAAATCCTGATTGAGATCGAAGGCTGATACAGCCTTCGACACGACCGTTTAATCCTCGGGGGGGCAGGTGCTCCCCTTTTTTTTGCCCGAAATTTGACGGGGTTAGAAGCTCATCCTCCATTGGCCCATCAAGCCTTGGTTACGGCTGTTTGTACCGGCTTGGGCGCTGTAGGTCAGGCCTAAGGTGTGTTGTGTCGACAACGCGAGGTCCAGGCCGGCTTGCATGTCCAGGCTATTTCGGTCGAGCGAGGTGCCCTTGACGGTGAAGCCGTCTATCAGTCCTGGCAGGGCACGGTAGGAATGGTGGACTTTGCTGTCGACTTCGCCGTAGAGGTGCTTCCAGCCTGTGCTGAGGTGGGGGGTGAGGCTGATCTGCCTATCGAACCGATACACCGTTGCCAGGCGCAGGCCGAAGGTGCTGCTCAGGTTTTGTTGGGTTTGCGCGCCCACGTTCAACGCCGTCAAACCTCCCGTTTCCTTGAAACTGTCGCGGTGGTAGCGTTGGAAGCCGATGCCAGCGAAGGGCTCGACGCTGACATCGGCACTGCCCAGTTGATAGCCCAGCTCGGAGAACAGGGTTTGGCTTTGAGCGTTGTAGCTGCCCTTTAGCTGCTCCTTGTAGTCGAGCAGGTTGACATTACGTTTGTTCCGGCCGGCATGGTCGCTGTAGATCGCTCCCAGACGTAGGGCCAGTGGCCCGTCCGTACGCACGGCATAACCACCCAGGTGCCAGCTGTCCAGGTCGGCGGAGAAGCGTTGTGCATTGAGATTGCTGCTGGATTTGACGCCCATGACCCCAACCCGCCAAGCATGATCCACTGCCCAGTCGGCACCCAACAACAGGCCGTGTGTATCGTGTTTCAGGCCGGCGCTGCCGCCTTGTTTGTCGAGGCTGCCGCCGTTGCCCACGCCCTGCACCCAGAAGTGACCGTTGTCGTCAGTTGGCAGCGTGCGCAGCGTCGAGAGCAATTGGTTACTCAGTTGCTGCGTGGTGTTTTGCGTTGCACCAGCGAGGTTGGCGTTCTGGCTACCGGCCAATTGCTCAAGGCTTGCGCCGATCCCGCCGGGTTGCTTTTCCAGCCCATCGCCAAATTTTTCCAGGGCTTTGATTTGCTCGGAGGTCAGCTTCCCGGACTCCAGTAACCTAATCAGCGCAGGCTCCAGCACCTTGGCCACTTGCAAGCCATTGTGCGAGGTGGCTCTCTGGGTGAGGTAGTTATCGACTGGGGCGGCTTCGATTTCGGATTCGTCATCCCACTCATCCGGCAGCGCATCGTAGGGTTGAAACGCGTATGGGTTATATCCGATATCGCCTCGCGCTTGCGCGGATTGAAGGCTGGCGGCGCTGAGGGCGAGGGCGATGACAAATGCAAGTTTGTGCTGTGTAAAGGGCATGAATTCCCAACCTCTGATGAATGAGGCCGGGAATTTAGCGAGATGGCGAGGCGATAACTGTCAGGCTACCGACCTCTGGTTTGCGGGAGTTGTCTCTAGTGCGGCGCGATTAAAAACGCATCTGCCATTGGCCGCTCTGAGCTTAGCGGTTGATGGGTTTGCATTTTATTGCGCTTTTTAGGCGACGCTCTTTAATTTTATGCACTATATTGCAGTTTAAATGGCGACCCTTAACTTTCAGGTGCATTAAATTGCCGATAGACACCCCTCTCAGGCTTACCCTCCAGGTTTTTGAAACGGGCCGTTGGCAGGATGCGATGACCTTGGATTTTGCCGAGCCCCAAAACGGCTTCGCCAGTCCGTGTTGTTTTGGCTTGCGTGACCTTGATCAGCGCTTGAAAACCTGGGGGTTGAGATGAGCCTTTCGATTGATCAGCGGGCGCGCGTCATTGAAAGTATTGAACAAGGCCTAACCAATGGTTCGCTTGAAATAGGCGACGCCGTACGCCGTCTGCGCACCGAAGTCACTGGCCTGCACCAAAGCCAATTTGCCAGGATGTGCAAAATCTCGGTGCGGACCTTGGTGCATATCGAGCATGGCGAGGGCAATCAGACCCTGAAGTCGCTGAATGCGGTGTTCAGGCCGTTCGGGTTGAGGATGGGCGTGGTGAAGGTTCGGCGCGATCTTTGATGCGACTGTTCCCACCCCTGTGGGAACAATCCTCTACGTCATCAGGCGCGGCACTGCGCCAGGCTTTTCACTTGTCCATCACCGCTCTGATTGGCCTGCGACAACCACTCCTCAAAACCCGCCTCAATCTTCGGCCACTCCGAATCGATGATCGAGTACCACGCGGTATCCCGGTTCTTGCCTTTCACCACTGTGTGCTGGCGGAACACGCCCTCGAAGCTGAACCCCAATCGCTCAGCTGCGTATTTGGAACGGCCATTGGCGTTGTTGCACTTCCACTCCAGGCGGCGGTTGCCTTGGTCGAACGCGTATTTGGCCAGCAGGTATACCGCCTCGGTGCTCTTGGGCGAGCGCTGCATCGGCGCGCCAAAGGTGACGTGGCCGATTTCGATGCGACCGTGCTCGGGGACGATGGACATCAGGCTGAGGATGCCCTGCACTTGGCCCGTTGAGCGATCGATCACGCTGAAAAAATACGGGTCTTTGTGGGCTGCGTGGTTGTTCAGCCAGTCATTGAAGGCGCTGCGTTCCGGGAAAGGGCCGTAGGGCAGGTAATCCCAGAGTTTCGGGTCGGCATCGGGACCTTGCAGCGCTTGAAATAAATCATCGCCATGGCACGTGGGGTCGAGTTTTTCCAGGCGGATAAAACGCCCTTCAAGCAGTTGCACGGTCGGTGCCGGGACGCCTTTCCAGTCGGCGAGGGAAGTGGACATGTTGCGCTCCTTAAAGGCCTTTGCGAAATTGGATGAAACCCGGGCGTTCGGCGATGCGTTCGTACAGCTGGATCGCAGTGGCGTTGGTTTCGTGAGTCAGCCAGTGCACCTTGGCACATCCATCGGCCTTGGCGGTGGCGTAGACGAATTCGATCAGCTTGCGGCCGACACCGGTGCCGCGTTGGGCCGGGTCCACCAGCAGATCCTGCAGGTAGCAGGAGTTTTCGATGCTCCAATTGGAGCGGTGGTAGATGAAGTTGACCATGCCCACCGCCTTGCCATCCTGCCAGGCCAACGCCGAATGGGTCGGCTCGTTGGCGTCGATCAGCCGTTGCCAGGTGCTTTGGCTCACGGCGTCCGGCAGCTCGGTGTTGTAGAACGTCAAGTACGCTTGCCACAACGGCAACCACGCGGCGTGGTCGGCGGCGGTGACGGGGCGAATGTCGATCGGGCTCATTCTGAAACTCCTTGGGGAATAAAGCGGGCGAGTGTCTGGTCGCGCACGTCCGCACTGGCAGCAAGACCTTCGCGCACGCCGGCCATGTCGGCCGGGCTGCGGTTCTGGCTGAGTTTGCGTTTGCCGATCAGGCGCTCCACTGGCAGGGCGAAGCCGACGATGGCCTTGAGCATGCCTTCAATGTAGTCGGCCGGGGCGTCGCTGACTTTCCAGGGTTGGGCGCGGCCTGATTCATGGCGATCCGTCAGCGCCGTGACCACGCTGAGCAAGCGCTCTGCGTCGCTGAACACCTCAGGCGTGCCATAGGCGTGCACCGCGATGTAGTTCCAGGTAGGCACTACTTTGCCGTGCTCGGCCTTGGCCGGATAAAACGCCGGGCTGATATAGGCCTCGGCACCGGCAAAAATGACCAGGGCTTCGCTGCCGTTCTGCAAATCCTTCCATTGAGGATTGGCTTTGGCCAGGTGCCCGTACAGCGTGCCGTTCGGGCCCTCATCGGGGTTGAGCAACAGCGGTAAGTGGCTGGCCAGCAAGCCTTGCTCACCAAAGGTCACAAGCTGTGCCAGGCGAGTGTGCTGGATCAGTTGCTGGATTTCGGGCAAATCATCGAGGGCAAAGGCGCGCGGTGTGTACATGGAAATATTCCTTGGCGAATGCTTGCATCCTAGGCAGGCTAATGGCTGGTTTAAAGATCCATCTGGCAGCCATTTCATAGGTCCAATATGTCGCCTGTCTCACCGCCCTTGTCATTCAACCCCGCCGGTATTGAGTTGGACCGCCGCCAAGGGCTGACGCGTCAACTGTATGAAGCCCTGCGCCAGCGCGTACTGGACGGGCGGCTGGTCAGCGGCACGCGCTTGCCGGCTACCCGAGACTTGGCGGCAGCATTGTCGATTTCCCGTAACAGCGTGGTGCGCGCCTATGACCAGTTGTATGCAGAGGGGTTTATTGAGAGTCGGGTCGGTGACGGCACTTACGTAGCCCAATTACCCACGGCTAAAAAACTATCCACAAAAGTATCCACAGGGTTATCGACAGGCTTATCCCCAGCCTTATCCACAAAATGGGCCAATTTACCGGAGGATCTGGACAGTGAAGTTATCCACAGCGGTGGCTTGGCGCAGATAAAAACCAACCATCTGCCCCAGCCTCCAGCGGGACCGCCACGGGCATTCCGGGTAGGTGTACCGGCGTTCGATCTGTTCCCATTTGAGGTGTGGGCCAAGCTGAACGGGGCGTTCTGGCGCAAGCCGGACCTGGAACAGCTCTGTTATGGCGACCCGGCGGGTGATGGTCGCCTGCGCGGTTTGATCGCCGCCTACCTGCGTAGCTCACGGGGCATGCAGTGCACGGCTGAACAAATAGTGATCACCAGTGGTGCGCAGCAGGCGATCAGCCTTTGTGCACAGTTGCTGGTAGAGCGCGGTGACGGCGTGGCGGTGGAAAACCCTGGCTATCGCGCCGCCGGGCATGCGTTCGCCCTGGCGGGCGGAAAGTTGCACGGCGTGCCGGTGGATGGCGAGGGCATTGATTGCCAGGTGCTCAACACCCTGCAGGGCTGCCGTGTGGCTTACGTCACACCGTCCCATCAGTACCCGTTGGGGGTGGTGATGAGCCTGGCGCGGCGCCTGGAATTGCTCGCCTGGGCCGAGCGCACGAGTGGCTGGATCATCGAGGATGACTACGACGGCGAGTACCGTTACAGCGGCGCACCATTGTCGCCCTTGGCGGCCCTGGATCGTAGCGGGAGGGTGCTCTACGTCGGCACGTTCGGCAAGGTGGCGTTTCCCGCGTTGCGCCTGGGCTATCTGGTTTTGCCGGTGGGACTGGTGGACGCATTCTCCCGGCGGCGTGCGGTGGACATGCGCCATTCCGAAGTGAGTACCCAGGCGGTGATGGCCGAATTCATGGCGGCCGGGCATTTCCAGCGGCATATCCGGCGTATGCGCCGAGCCGCACTCAGTCGGCGTAACGCATTGCTGAACGGCTGGCCAAGCGAGCTGCCGGGCGTGGACAACCTGCCCAATACGGCCGCAGGCCTGCACCTCACCGTGCGGGTGGACAGCTTGGCCCGTGAGCACCAATTGGTGGAGCAGGCCCGCGCCGTGGAGGTGGAGGTCAATGGCCTGAGCAGCTATTGGCTACCCGACTCCAGCATCCCGCCCGATCAGCGTGCCGGGCTGGTGCTGGGGTTTGCCGCAGTGCCCGAGGCGGCGATCAGTCACGCGCTGAGTCGATTGCGCAAGGCCTGGATCGGCTAGCCCATGAGCCGAATCGGCCTGGCCTTGAGGAACAACGAGCGGGCCAGTTGTGGGCCGATTTCACTGCGGTAGATGGCGATGTCGCTCAAGGGTTCGAACTTGCCTTTCATGAGCCGTTGCGACCGGGTTTTCAGGTGGGCCGCGGTATAGGCTTCCTCCGCCCCGGTCAGCGTGGTGTAGTGAAAGTGCGCGTACCACAACGGACGTTTGGTCTTGGTGTCTACCACCGCATATTCCTGCAGGAAACCCTTGTCGCGCCCGCTGAGTTTGATGCGCGGGCCTGCGGGCGGGTCGACCGTCACTTCACCTTCGCGCAACAACAATTCCACATGCGCCGCTTGCGGTGGACGGCGTTTGAGTACGTCGATTTTGATGCGTTTACCCTCCCGGTAGAGCTTTTTGACGGCCTCTTCGAGATTGCGGTTGGTCACCACCGCTGAGGGTGTGCTGCTCTCGGTCTGATTACTGGCGGTCAACGCCGCTTCGATGTCTTGGCTGGCCCGTTCCAGTTTGGCGGCCCTGCGATGGAAGCGCTCTTCAATTTCCACCGGCAACTGAGTGGTTTCCTTGGCCCAGGCTTCCTTGTCGGTGATAAAGGCGTCGACGCCGTCGGCCAAGTCCTGGCCAGCGTTGATGCTCATCGCCACGTCGCGAGCCTGGGCCCGGGTGGCAGGTTTGGGCGTGCGCTCTCGTTCAACCCAAACCCCTGGCTCTTTTTCATGGAAGGTGGCGATCACTTTACCGGTCAGCGGCTCCTTCACGTCGACCAGGGGCTTGCCGTCTTCGGCGGGGCTCTCACGCTCTTCGCCGGCCAGCATTCCCTGGTAGCGGGTTTTGATGTATTTCTTTTTTGCCTTGGGTGAGGGGCGAGACGGGCCTGGGGTGGGGGCCAGAGTTTTTCGCGAGCGAAGCTCCTCGGTCAATCGTTTTTCTGCCTGCTGGGCAAATTCGTTGATTTGTGTGCGCAGGTTTTCCAGGTCGGGTTTGTTGAGGTCGTTGGGGAATTCTGCCGGCAGGTCCACCAGGTTCTGGTCAACCCTGGCAAATTGCTCCTGCAGGCTGTCCAGGGTTTCGATCAACTGCTCCTGGGGGACGAAGTTGGCTGGGTGCAGGGCCTCCCTCAGCGTTTGTACCGCCAGCTCTGCGGCTTCGATGATGCCGCTTACGGCCTCCTTGGCATCAGCTTGGGTTACCGACTCGCCTGCCTTTATGCACAGATATTTACCCAAGGTGATCTTGTAAGCCCTGAGGTCATTTAGGTCATAGGTAGGCAGGTGGGGTTCGTTGAGCTGGATCAGCTTGACTCCCGGCGCACCCAGGCTGCGGGCGTCCTTGAAGCGTGCGCGTATATATTCCAGTCGATCGATCATGCCCTGGGTCGATGTAAACGTGCTCCGAAAGCGGGCCTCAGGCAAGGCGTCTTCTTGCGCGCCTTCAGCGTCGATGTGCTCGTGAATGGTGTTGAGTTCCTCGCGAAACGGAATCTGCTGTTCGGCGGCAGCCGAGCGCGCGAGCAGTATCTGGTGGTTCAGATAGCCTGCCATGGCCTCCTGATAGTTGGGTACCGTGTCGAGAATGTTCAAGGATTTGAGTTGTGAAATCGGCACATCCAACGTTTTGAGCTGCACGTCCACCTGTTCGATAAAGGTGGTTCTGGACGCCTCCTTTGCGGTGTCATCCGCCGCACGGTCAATCGCGCCGTGCAACGCTTCGAGATCCCTATGCCGCTGGGGGTGCTCCCGGTCAAAGGTTGCCAGTTGCTCACGCAAATCCGCGATTTTCGGCGGCCTCAGGGCTTCACCCTTTTTACGTCGAGCACGCAGGCCGCCGCCGCGCAGGCGCAAGCGCGTGTCGACAAACCATTGGCCCAGGCGGTTGCCGATCAGTGGCGGGCCGCGTCGGGCTGGTTGTTTCGGATCAACGACCAACACTTCGTCGTTCTCATCGACCACCACCTCAAACCATCGCGCACCGACCGGGGCGTACCAGTGTTCGCCTTTGGCATAGAGGTTCAGATGCGCCCCGGCGACCTTGTGTTGCTCGCCCAACTGATCTGGCTTAGGCAGCGCAAAACCGTCCAGGTAAGCCCCCAGGCTTAGCGCGTTACGGCTTAGGGCACCGCTGATATGCAGGGTGTGCTCGTGGCCTAGGGGCAGTTCCGCCGCGTCGATAGCAGGCTTTTGAATGACCTCGACGTCGGCCGTAGCCGGTGGCAACTCTGCCTGCGTGGCCGGTTTCTCGACCGGCGACTCAGGGCGATACCGCGTGGCAACATGCGTCACCAGCACCACGCCCAGCGTCAGCAGGATATCCACCACGGCGGAGAGCCCGGCGGAACGATCACCAATCTCTTCAGCGTCGACCAACTGTTGCAGGTCATCCATCAGTTGCCAGATCCAGGTCGCGGCGCCCACGGTGCCGCCCATGAACGGCAATACGCTATTGAAGATCAGCCATCCGGCGTGCTTGAAGCTTTCCCAGCGTGCCTCGGCGTTGGATACCGATTGGCGATCGGCCAGGGTGACCAGCGCGTTGGCGTTGGCTTTGAACAGCGTCGCGAAATCGTCGTCATGCAGCACCTCGCCCCCCAGGTCGATAGGTCCGGTCATCACCAGCGCGTTCAGCGGGTCATTTATCACACTGGTGAACACCCAAGGTGAAGGCAGGTTGCCCGGAAACACGAACTGCGCGTAAGCCGTCCGCACTCGGTCGGGAAGCCAGGCCAGGACCGATTGGCGTAACGGGGTTTGTTGTTTGATGGCGTACAGCAGGTTGGCCGGTGACGGGAACTCCATCAGTTGTTCCTTGCTCATCGGACAATAGAGCAGGCAAGGGCCTTTTTTCCGGTCTCGGGGGCCAATGATGAACATGTTGTCGACTATGTCGACGGTGTTGGTCAGGCGGCGCTTGGGGTGCAGTGACAATGGGCGGATGACGATCGGCGTGCCGTCGACTTCACGGGCTGCACGGTCTTCATTCATTGCAGCGCAGACGTAGCGATAGCCCTGTTCGGTCAGGCCGTAAACCTTGCGAACCCTGTACTGCAACGCCAGCAGCGGAAGTTGCAGGCGTAATTGGGCGCTGTAGAGCTTTTGGCGGCGTAGTGATTCGGCAGAGTCGCCCAGCAAGGTGCGTTTGACCAAGGCTGGGTACTGCTGGCCGACATTTGCCTGGGTGATCAGCGTTTCCAGATAGGTTGCCGTCATCCAGGCGGGTACGCCATTGCCGTTTTGAGAGCTGACGGTTTTGTTGCCCAAGGGCAGCGCGATCAGGTTTTCCAGGGCCAGTTCGGCCAGGGTAAAGGTTTGGGTTTGGGTATCTCCCGGCACCACCAACGTGCCCCAAACTACTTGGCTGGTGACGTTGATCCGCACGTTATTGAGCGTCGAGCGTGCAACGCCAGGATGGTCCCTGACCATCAGCGTGTGAATGGCATCCAAGGCGAATTCGTCGATGGGCTTGATGCCATCGTTAAACTTTTTACCGGCGTCCTGAATGTGCAGGGCCGCCAGGTCCATCATGTAGCGCCCGAAGGCCGTTTGTTCGGACGGCAAAGCCTTGAGCATCCAGGTGGGCAAGGCATCGCGCACCCAGTCAACCCGGGCGGGGTCCATCAGCTCGAACGAGTCAACTTCGTCGCTTGGCGGCTCCAGTGCAGCGCTGGTCACCAGTTCACCGTCCTCAAAGGACACGGCGCCCAGCGCCTGTATCTGCAACGAGATAAATGAGCAGGCCTGTTGTTCAAAAACATCACCCGAGGGTTCGAACAAACGCCATTGCACCGCTGCGGGCGGCGCAATACCAATCTGCAGGCTCAGGGCATCGCCAAATGCCTTCAAGGTTCTGAAAGAAGCGTAACCGTCGATGATCGAATAGCTGAGGATAATGTCCCGCTCGCCGAGGCGGCCGACCAGCACCGTCAGCGCCGACAGGTTGAAGTGTTTGACCTGTGCGCCGCGTTGAATGTCGACATCGATCAAGTAAACCTTGGTGCCGTACTTGTCATGGGGCAGGCGCTGGGCGTAATCGGGGTAGTGAAAAACCGTCCTGGCGAGCGCGCACTGGTCCTCGTCCCAACCTTCGACGCTTTGCACATTCCAAATCGCACGCAGCGAGTTGGCCAGCGTGCGCCAGCGCGGGCCGCTGTGGTTGACGCTCTGGTTCCAGAACGCGAGTTGCTGCTCCTGGTACGCGACCATGAGCAGCGGTGCCAGCTCGTTGATCAGGCGGCCGATGGCGTCGACCTTGACCGGTAGGTGAACGTTTGGCCCGGTGATGGATTGATAGACCAGGTAGTGTTCGCCGTCGATCCAGGTCACCGGGGTGCCGGATTTTGTGCTGCGGTGCAACGCCCCGGTCAATGACTGAAGGTCCGGCGCTGCAGGCACAATCAGCTCACCACTGATAAACCAGTGTGGCGTGACCAGCATGGACAGGTCGGGGTCAATCTTGAGGTCCGGGTACAGCTCACGCAAGCTCGAACGCAGGGTGGTCGCTGCGACTTCGCGCAACGAGGGGCCGGTGGTCAGTTGGGCCAGCAAATCATTGCCACTGGGCGTGGAGGGTAAAGAGGGCAAGGGGCGCTCCTGATAGACGAGGCGATGAGCTGCACAATGCAGCTCAAGACCTCGCCTACGTTAGGGCGCCTGCCCGTCAGGCGGTGGTAGTTAGGTACCCGATTTGATCTTGGTCCAGGCCCGCGTCCTGGCGCGTTCGGCGTCACGGCCCAGAGGCTTCAAGGTATACAGCGTGGCCATCGCCGCTTCGGTGGGGTACAGGTTGGGGTTGTTGCGGATCGCTGCATCGACCTGCTCGGTAGCGTCCTTGTTCGGGTTGGGGTAGCCGACAAAATCGCTGATTGGGGCGATCACCTGCGGTTGCAGCAGGTAGTTGATGAAGGTATAGGCGTCCTGCGGGTTTTTCGCACCTTTGGGAATGGCGAGCATGTCGAACCAGATTGGCGCGCCTTCTTTGGGTAGGCGCATGTCCACGGTCACGCCGTTCTTGGCTTCCTTGGCGCGGTTGGCGGCCTGGGAGAAGCTGCCGGAATAGCCGACGGCCACGCAGATGTCACCGTTGGCAATGTCGGCCATGTACTTGGACGAGTGGAAATAAGTGATGTACGGACGGATCTTCATCAGCAGCGCTTCGGCTTTCTCATAGTCCTTGGGGTTGCTGCTGTTGGGATCCAGGCCCAGGTGTTGCAGCGCCAGGGGCAGGATCTCCGAGGGCGAGTCCAGCAGGGCGACACCACATTGCTTGAGCTTGCTGATGTTCTCTTCCTTGAATATCAGGTCCCAGCTGTCGACCGGTGCGTCGCTGCCCAATGCTGCCTTGACCTTGTCGGGGTTGAAGCCGATCAGGATGGTGCCGTACATGTAGGGCACGGCGAATTTGTTGCCCGGGTCATTGGCTTCGATCAGCTTCATCAGCTTGGGGTCGAGGTGGTTCCAGTTGGGCAGTTGGCTGCGGTCCAGCGGTTGGAAAACTCCGGCCTCGATTTGCTTGGCCAGGAACACATTGGACGGCACTACCACGTCATAGCCGGAGTTTCCGGTGAGCAGTTTGGCTTCCAGGGCTTCGTTGGTATCGAAGATGTCGTACACCAATTTGACCGTGGGGTTTTGTGTCTTGAAGTCTTCGAGCGCCTTGGGCGTGATGTAGTCGAACCAGTTGTAGACCCGCAGGGTTTTCTCTTCGGCGTGGGCCGCGCCGCCAAGCACGGCGGCGCAGAGGGCAACGTACTTGAGCATCTTCATGGTGCTGATCCTTGTTCAAAACCTTCGAGGACGTTAACGGCGTTGATGCCGATTTCTTCGACGGCGTAGCCGCCTTCCATCACGAACAGCGTGGGTTTGCCCAGGTGGGCGATACGTGCGCCCATCGCCAGGTAGTCCGGGCTGTCGAGTTTGAACTGCGAGATAGGGTCGTCCTTGAAGGTGTCCACGCCCAGGGACACGACGATGATGTCGGCGCCATAGCGTTCAATCTCGGCGCAGGCCTCTTCAAGCGCTGTGCTCCACTGGTCCCAGCCGGACCCTGCCGGCAGCGGGTAATTGACGTTGAAGCCTTCACCTGCACCTTCGCCCAACTCATCGGCATAACCGAGAAAAAACGGGAACTCTGCTTCCGGGTGGCCGTGGATCGAGGTGAACAGCACGTCGCTGCGCGCATAGAAGATCGACTGCGTGCCGTTGCCATGGTGGTAGTCGACGTCGAGGATCGCGACCCTCTGGTGGCCGTGATCGAGAAAGGCCTGGGCGGCGATGGCGGCGTTGTTGAGGTAGCAATAACCGCCCATCAAATCGCTGGCAGCGTGATGGCCTGGCGGGCGACACAGCGCGAAAGCACTGCGCGCGCCTTGCTGGATCGCCTGTTGCGCCGTGAGCGCCACTTGCGCCGCGCTATACGCTGCTTGCCAGGTGCCGGCGGTGATCGGCGCGCCGCCGTCGAAGCTGTAGTAACCGAGTTGGCCGTGCAGGCTGGTGGGCAACACACGGCGCAAGGTGCGGGCGGGCCAGGTGTAGGGCAACAGGTCGCCGTCTTGGCCGTAGGCGGTCCAGCGTTGCCAGGCGCCTTGGAAGAAGTCGAGGTAATCGCGGCTGTGGATGCGTTGCAGCGGTGCCAAGCCAAAGTCCTGCGGGGCGTGGACCGGGCCCAGTTCGCGGTCTTTTACCCGTTGCAGCACGTGGTCGGCCCGCGAGGGCATTTCGAAGCAGGGCATCAGTTGCCCGTCCATCAGTTCACAACGGCCGTGGTGCAGGTGGTGATCGTCTGAGTAGATCGTCAGCATTTGTTGTTCTCCGCAAGCTGTGTCAGTCAATGCAGTCTTGCGGTGGGGCGGTTTTAAGAAAACGGCAAGAGCGGCCAAAAGGGGATAAATACGGCCAAATTGTGTGTCCGCAAATCGCCCCGTTAGCGCGCATCGGCGCGCCATTGCGATGCGTCAGGGGCGAAATTGACTGGGGGCCACGCCACTCCAGCGTACAAATGCGTGGCGAAAGCTGGCGGTTTCACTGAAACCGAGTTGTTCCGCGATTCGGTAGATTGGCAGCTCGTCCTGCCCCAGCAACTGTTTGGCGCGGTCGAAGCGCAGCTCGTCGAGCAGTTCTTGGTAGCTGCTGCCCAAGTCGTGCAGATGCCGACGCAAGGTTCGCGCGGAACAGTTCATCTGCTCAGCCAAACCTTCAATGCCGGGCGCGGCGTGGAGCTGGGCGGCGAGCAGGCGGCGGATTCGACCCAGCCAGGCCTGACGTCCGGTGAACTCCAGGTTCTGCTTGCGACAGCGATCGGTCACGGCTTGATGGGTGACGGCGTCGGCCAGTGGTAGCGGTTGGTCGAGCCAGCGCTTATCAAACGCGAAGGCGTTGGTGCTGGCTTCAAAATGCAGCGAGCACGCGAAGCACTCGTGGTAGCGCGCGTGATAGTCCGGCGCGCTGTATTCGAAACTCGCACCGAGTAACGGCAGCGGCTGGCCCAGCAGGTCGTCGCAGATGAGTTTCAGCGAAACCAGGCAGAATTCGACGTTGAACATTTCCAGCGCGGGCGTTTCCCGGTAATCGGCGGCAGTCAGCCAGATACGCTCACCGTCGTTTTCCAGGCTCAGCTCGAAAAGTGTTCCCAACAGCGCCGGGTAGCGCAGAGCCAGGCGCAAAGCGTCACCGAAGGTGGCACAGGTGAGCAGGGCATAACCGAGCATGCCGTAGGACGACACATGCATCTTGCGGCCCAATTCGAGGCCAATATCCCGCCGCAGCGCGACTGCGTTGGTACATACACGCATCTCCTGGTTGGTGGTGATGCAGGCGTCGGCGCGGCTCAAGTCCGCGGCGCAAATGCCGCTGCCCGCGAGCAACGTTTCAGCGGGCAAGCCTTCGGCCTTGAACGCATTAATGACCAGCGAGACGGCGTTGAGGGTAGTGAGGTGGGAGTGCAACATAGAGTCTTCCAGCCACGGGATGGCTGGAAGAGGAGCAAGTTACATGCCGCTCAGCGCAACTCGCCGCACAGGTCCAGCTCCACCAGGCGGCGGACTTCCTGGGTAGCGAGCCCGGCACCGATCAGCGCATTGAGCTTGCCGAACGCTGCTTCCCGGGTCATGCCGCCGCCGGACAATACGCCCACGCCGCGCAGGCGACTGCCGGCTTCGTAGACGTCCAGCTCTACGCCGCCTTCATGGCATTGGGTGATGGCTACGACCGCAATCCCTTCAGTCTGCGCGCGTTGCAGGCTGGCGAGGAACGCGGGGTTGTCGCTTGGCCCGGTGCCGCTGCCGAAGCATTCAAGGATCAGTGCCTGGATGCCGCTGTCGATCAGCGCATCCAGTTGCGCGGCAGCAATGCCAGGCACCAGCGGCAGCACGCCGACATTGGCCAACGCTTTCGGCTGGCGAAAATGCAGCGCCACCGGGATTACATCGGCCTGGGCCACGCCGCCGTTGCGTTGCAATGCGGCAAACGGATGACGGCCAAAACTGCGGATCTTCGCGCAGCGGGTCGGCGCCATCAGTGCGCCATGGAAATACAGGTGAACGCCGGGTGCCAGGCCTGCCCCCAGGGCAATCAACGCGCCGCTGACGTTTTCCCAGGCATCGCTGTCGGGCACCCCGGCGGGCAACATCGAGCCGGTAAACACCACTGGCGCAGGCAGGCCGAGCAATTGGAAGCTCATGGCCGCCGCGCTGTAGGCCAGGGTGTCGGTGCCATGCAGGATCAGTACGCCATCGCAACCTTCATCCACCGCTTCAACCACGGCCGTGCGCAAACGCTGCCAGTAGTCCGGGGTCATGTTGGCGCTGTCGATCAGTGGCGACATTTCCCGAAAACGCCAGTTGGGCAGTTGCTCGTTGGCAAGCTGTTCGCGCATGCGGGCTTCGAAGCCGGATGCGGGGGCCAGGCCATTGGCGCTGGCCTGCATGCCGATGGTGCCGCCGGTGTAGAGCACCATGACGTTGTTGGATGCTGACATTGAGATTCTCCTGAACGAAAAACGCCGCCGGGCCCAGAGCATGCCCAAGGCGAGGCGGCGTGTCATCTATCTACGCTTAGCGTTGCGTTTGAGCGTTCAGCTCTGCCGATGGCGCCGCTTCCGGTTTTACCGGATTGGCCGGCCAGGCCTTGCGGTCCAGGTCCAGGTCAGGGAATTGACTGGAATCGAACACCGGGGTCTTGATGCCCGCTGCGCGCTGGTTGTCGTAGTCGTTCAGGATGCGCATGGCGATCTTGAACAGGAACGCCAGGGCGAACAGGTTGACGAACGCGAGCATGGTCATGGTGATGTCAGCGAAGGCGAACACGGTGCTCAGGTTCTCGATGGAACCCCAGAAAATCAACACAAGCACCAGTGCGCGGTAGCCCATCAGCACCTTGCGGTTGTTACCGACCAGGAAGCGCAGGTTGCTCTCGCCGAGGTAGTAGTTGTACATGATCGAAGTGAACACGAACAACGCTAGGGCCACGGAGATGAACATGCGGCCCCAGTCGCCGACCACAGCGGCCAGGGAATTCTGGGTCAGGGCAATGCCGTCGCCTTCGAAACCTGGGGTGTAGAAGCCGGAAAGCAGGATCAGCAGCGCAGTACAGGTGCAGATCACGAAGGTATCGAGGAACACGCTGAACGCCTGGACCACGCCCTGGGCAATCGGGTGTTCTACAGAAGCGACTGCCGCCACGTTAGGCGCACTGCCCAGACCGGCTTCGTTGGCGAACACGCCACGCTTTACGCCCATGATAATTGCACTGCCGACCAGGCCACCGAAGGCTTGGTCGAGACCGAAGGCGCTCTTGACGATGGTCGCGAGCATGGCCGGAACGTGGTCGAATTGCAGCACGATCACGTAAAGCGTCACAGCGATGTAGACCAGGGTCTTGACCGGCACTAGCAGGTCGGCAATCGAGGCAATACGCTTGATCCCGCCGATGAACACCAGGCCCAGCAATACAGCCAGCGCAAGGCCGGTGTAGGTGGTGTCCAGGCCGAAAGCGTTGTTCAGCGAGTGAGTCACGGCGTGGGCTTGCAGGCCGTTGAAGGCGAAGCCGAAGGTCACCAGCAGCAGGAACGCCATGACCATACCCAGCCAGCGCTTCTGCAGGCCGTGCTGGATGTAGTAGGCCGGGCCGCCACGGTAGGTGCCTTCAGCGTCAGTGCGCTTGTACAACTGGCCGAGGGAGCACTCGATGAAGCTCGACGACATGCCCACCAACGCGGTGACCCACATCCAGAACACGGCACCGGGGCCACCCAGGGTCACGGCAATGCCGACGCCGGCAATGTTGCCTGCACCCACACGGCCGGCCAGGCTGAGCATCAGCGCCTGGAAGGAACTGAGCTGACCGGAGCTGCTCTTCAGGCTGTCTTTGAACACCGAGAACATGTGGAAAAAGTGACGCAGTTGAACGAAACGCGAGCGAATCGTGAAATAACCGCCGAGCCCGACAATGAGCACGATCAGTACTTTCCCTGAGAGGAAGTCGTTGATGACTTCGAGCATGGAGTGTTCCTCGCTGATTTTTCTAATGGCAAACGCAGGACGGTCCGACGCATCGTTTCGCACCAGGCAGTGCACGACGCTCCGACCCCAATCCTTTTGCGGGTGTTGTTATTCATGCGGTTTCGCGCTGTACCGGGCCTCGTTACCGACGGCCGCAGACGCGAAGAGGGGCGGCACTATACCTAGGCGAACGTGATCCGTCTGCCCGAGTCGATTAAAGGTTTGTAGGAGCGAGCTTGCTCGCGAAGGTCGTGAACGATAATGCGTACCTCCTGGATGGACGTGGTGTCTTGCCGTTTTTCGCGAGCAAGCTCGCTCCTACAAGCAAAAAAAAGGGCCTGAAGAACGAGCCTTCAGGCCCTCAAAAGGTGAGAGGTGTCTAGTCCCTCAACCTGGTGAGCGGTGCAACAAACGCTTAGGCCTTCAGGGGGACCAAGCGTGGGGCAATCATGTTTTCGGGGCGCAGGATGTCGTCGAGCATGGCGTCGTCGAGCAAGCCTTCTTCGCGCACCAGTTCCAGCACGCCGCGGCCGCTTTCAAGAGCGATACGCGCAATGCGGGTGGCGTTTTCATAGCCGATGTACGGGTTCAGCGCAGTGACCAGGCCGATGGAGTGCTCCACCAGTTCACGGCAGCGCGCTTCGTTGGCGGTGATGCCGACGATGCAGTGCTCGCGCAGCATGTCCATGGCGCGTTGCAGAAGGCGGATCGAGTCGAAGATCTTGAAAGCGATCAGCGGCTCCATCACGTTCAGTTGCAGTTGGCCGCCTTCGGCTGCCATGGTCAGGGCCAGGTCGTTGCCGATGACTTGGAATGCAACCTGATTCACGGCTTCCGGGATCACCGGGTTGACCTTGCCGGGCATGATCGAGCTGCCTGGCTGACGGGCCGGCAGGTTGATCTCGTTGATCCCGGTACGTGGACCGCTGGACAGCAGGCGCAAGTCGTTGCAGATCTTCGACAGCTTCACCGCCGTACGCTTGAGCATGCCGGAGAACAGGACGAAGGCGCCCATGTCGGAGGTGGCTTCGATCAGGTCGGCTGCTGGCACCAGCGGCTGACCGCTGATAGTGGCCAGGCGTTGCACGGCCAGGGCCTGGTAGCGCGGGTCGGCGTTGATGCCGGTGCCGATGGCGGTGCCGCCCAGGTTCACTTCGGTCAGCAGCTCTGGCGCCAGGGTTTTCAGGCGGGCCAGGTCTTCGCTCAGGGTGGTGGCGAAGGCGCGGAATTCCTGGCCGAGGGTCATCGGCACGGCGTCTTGCAATTGGGTACGGCCCATTTTCAGCACGTGGCCGAACTCGACGCCTTTGGCGGCGAAGGCCTGGATCAGGCTGTCGAGGCTGGCCAGCAGCGCGTCATGGCCCAGCAGCAGACCCAGTCGGATCGCGGTCGGGTAGGCGTCGTTGGTCGACTGCGCCATGTTCACGTCGTTGTTCGGGTGCAGGTACTGGTACTCGCCCTTGTTGTGGCCCATGGCCTCCAACGCGATGTTGGCGATGACTTCGTTGGCATTCATGTTGGTTGAAGTGCCAGCGCCGCCTTGAATCATGTCCACCACGAACTCTTCGTGGAAATCGCCGCGGATCAGACGGGCACAGGCTTCGCTGATGGCAGCGTGCTTGGCTTCGCTGAGCTGACCCAGCTCGCGGTTGGCGTCAGCCGCCGCTTGCTTGACCATTGCCAGACCGACCACCAATTTCGGGTAATGCGAAATCGGAACGCCCGAGAGGCGGAAGTTGTTCACCGCTCGCAGGGTCTGGATGCCGTAATACGCTTGAGCCGGTACTTCAAGTACGCCAAGCAGGTCTTTTTCGGTACGGAATGATGCAGCAGAGGACATGACGGAAATCATCTCGATAGGGACCCGGAACTGGCCGGAACGCTGCGAATGCTAGGCTTGTGGAAGTTTTTGGGCCAATGCTGTTAAACACTGGCCTATGCACAAACGGCATAATGCAGGTGTGACCCGGCTATCATGACGGGCGTGTGTGCCAAAATGGTGCGTACCCGTGGGAGGAAGTGATGAACCTAGAGAGCAAATGGCTGGAAGACTTCAGCGCCTTGGCGGCCACCCGCAGCTTTTCCCAGGCGGCGGAGCGACGCTTTGTGACCCAGCCGGCGTTCAGCCGACGGATCCGTAGCCTGGAAGCGGCGTTGGGGCTGACGCTGGTCAACCGTTCGCGCACGCCGGTCGAGCTGACGGCGGCGGGGCAGTTGTTCCTGGTCACCGCACGCACGGTGGTCGAACAGCTCGGTGAAGTGCTGCGCCATTTGCATCATCTGGAAGGCGGGCAGGGCGAAGTCATGCAAGTGGCAGCGGCACACTCCCTGGCGCTGGGTTTCTTTCCACGCTGGATTGCGCAATTGCGTAACGAAGGCTTGAACATTGCCACGCGTTTGGTCGCCACTAACGTCGGTGATGCCGTGCACGCCCTGCGCGAAGGTGGTTGTGACCTGATGCTGGCGTTCTACGATCCGGATGCCGCGATGCAGATGGACTCGGAAATCTTCCCCTCCCTGCACCTGGGCAACACTGAAATGCTGCCGGTATGCGCCGCCGATGCCGATGGCAAGCCGCTGTTCGACCTGGAAGGCGAGGGCAGCGTGCCGTTGTTGGCCTATAGCGCCGGTGCGTTTCTTGGCCGCTCGGTGCACCTGCTGTTGCGCCAGCGCGCCCTACGCTTCACCACCGTGTATGAAACCGCCATGGCTGACAGCCTCAAGAGCATGGCTTTGGAAGGGCTGGGCATCGCCTGGGTGCCGCAACTGAGCGTACGGGCGGAGTTGGCGCGCGGTGAGCTAGTGGTGTGCGGCGGCCCGCAATGGCATGTTCCGCTGGAAATTCGCCTGTATCGCTGTGCCTTGGTGCGTAAGGCAAATGTGCGGTTATTGTGGCGAAAACTGGAAGGTGGAGCAGCACAGAATCCGGCCGGGGAGCGCTGACCTTAGAGTCAATAAAACCGCTGGTTTGCGCCGCTAGACAGATGGTCATCCGAGGGGCTGTTTATCTCGATTATTACGGTATACTGCGCGGCCTTCGGCCGGTCCAACCGGCCTTAATTCGTACACCAAGCCACGCCGGATTTCCCGCGTGGCTTGTTGTTTTTTGACGCGCCTGCGGGCGCCCAGAGAGAAGAGGCACGACGATGAGTGCATTGGTTGGCGTGATCATGGGCTCCAAGTCCGATTGGTCCACCCTTAGCCACACCGCCGATATGCTGGAAAAACTCGGCATTCCGTATGAAGTGAAAGTGGTCTCTGCCCACCGCACCCCGGACTTGCTGTTCCAGTATGCCGATGAAGCAGAATCCCGTGGCATCGAGGTGATCATCGCCGGTGCCGGCGGTGCAGCGCACCTGCCAGGCATGTGTGCGGCAAAGACCCACCTGCCGGTGCTTGGCGTGCCGGTGCAGTCGGCGATGCTCTCGGGCGTGGACTCGCTGTTGTCCATCGTGCAGATGCCAGCCGGCATTCCGGTGGCGACCCTGGCGATCGGCAAGGCCGGCGCGATCAACGCGGCCCTGCTGTCCGCCAGCATCCTGGGCGCCAAGCACCCGCAGTTCCACGCGGTGCTGAAAAAATTCCGTGCTGAGCAGACAGACAGCGTGCTGGACAATCCAGACCCACGCATCGCCTGAGGTTGTTGACGATGAAAATCGGTGTAATCGGTGGCGGCCAACTGGGCCGCATGCTGGCCCTGGCGGGAACCCCGCTGGGGATGAACTTCGCTTTCCTGGATCCGGCCCCGGACGCCTGCGCGGCCGCGTTGGGTGAACACCTGCGGGCTGACTACAGCGACCCGGACCACCTGCGCCAACTGGCCGACGAAGTCGACCTGGTGACCTTCGAGTTCGAAAGCGTCCCGGCTGAAACCGTGGCCTTCCTGTCGCAGTTCGTGCCGGTGTACCCGAGCGCCGAAGCCTTGCGCATCGCTCGCGACCGCTGGTTCGAGAAAAGCATGTTCAAGGACCTGGGCATCCCGACCCCGGCCTTCGCCGACATCCAGTCCCAGGCGGACCTGGATGCCGCCGTCGCCAGCATCGGCCTGCCGGCCGTGCTGAAAACCCGCACCCTGGGTTATGACGGCAAGGGCCAGAAAGTTCTGCGTACCGCCGCTGACGTAGTGGGCACCTTCGCCGAACTGGGCAGCGTCGCCTGCCTGCTGGAAGGCTTCGTGCCGTTCACCGGTGAAGTCTCGCTGATCGCCGTGCGTGCCCGTGATGGCGAAACCCGCTTCTACCCGTTGGTGCACAACACCCACGACAGCGGCATCCTCAAGCTGTCCGTGGCCAGCACCGACCACCCGTTGCAGGCCCTGGCGGAAGATTATTCCAGCCGTGTGCTCAAGCAGCTGGATTACGTCGGCGTGATGGCGTTCGAGTTCTTTGAAGTCGACGGTGGCCTCAAGGCCAACGAAATCGCTCCGCGCGTGCACAACTCCGGGCACTGGACCACCGAAGGCGCCGAGTGCAGCCAGTTCGAAAACCACCTGCGGGCGGTAGCGGGCTTGCCGCTGGGCTCCACGGCCAAGGTCGGTGAGAGCGCCATGCTCAACTTCATCGGCACCGTGCCGGCGGTGGATAAAGTCATCGCCATCGACGACTGCCACCTGCACCACTACGGCAAGGCCTTCAAGGCCGGGCGCAAGGTCGGCCACGCCAATCTGCGTTGCAAGGACCGCGCAACGCTGCAAGCGCAGATCCTCAAGGTTGAAGCGCTGATCGCCGAGCAATAAGGCAAGTCCGACGGGAACCATTGGTGACCGTCGTCTCTCTGATTGCAGGATGCCAAAGCCTGACTAGGCTTTGGCATAGCTCACTTCAATCAGAGGGAAATGCCATGGGTATCATCGGAACCATCTTTATCGGCTTGATCGTCGGCCTGCTGGCGCGTTTCCTCAAGCCTGGCGACGACAGCATGGGCTGGATCATGACCATCCTGCTGGGTATCGCCGGCTCCCTGGCCGCGACCTACGGTGGTCAGGCGCTGGGTATCTACCAAGCGGGCCAAGGTGCAGGCTTCATCGGTGCCCTGGTTGGCGCGATCATCCTGCTGGTGATCTACGGCCTGATCAAAAAGAAGTAATCAGCCGACAAAGTCCTCTGCGCTGCGCAGGCGCAGGGGGCTAGAATGCTCGGCACTTGTACTTGCCGAGCTTCTCCATGCGCCGTCTTCTGTTGATTCTCCTTTTGCTGGGCCCTGGCCTGGCGCACGCCGGTGAACTGCCGGAAACCGACTGGCTTGACCTGATGCCGCTTTCCGACCAGAAAGCCCTCGAAGCCATGCCCGAGATCGACCACAACTCCCCCGAAGCCCAGGGCACCTTTACCGATAAAGGTGGCTTGAAGCAGAGCAAGGGCTTGCCGGCGGTGATGTATTCCACCAAGACCGTGGCGGCCATGAATGGCAAGAACATCCGCATCGGCGGCTACCCGGTGCCGCTGGAGACCGATGCCAAGGGCAGGAGCACCTTGTTCTTCCTGGTGCCGTACCCAGGTGCGTGCATCCACGTGCCGCCACCGCCGCCCAATCAACTGGTGCTGGTGCGCTACCCCAAGGGCTTGAAGCTGGATGATATCTATACGCCGCTTTGGGTCACCGGCACGCTGAAGGTGGAGAAGGTCAATAACGACCTGGCGGACGCAGCGTATGCGCTGGAGGCGGGGAAGGTGCGGGTGGTGAAGGAGTCCGATCTCTAACACACCGCCAAACCCGTAGGAGCCGGCTTGCCGGCGATGAGACCCTTGAGATCGAAGGTGATTTTGCGGGCCTCATCGCTGGCAAGCCAGCTCCTACATGGGTTGGGTTTACAGGGCGATACCGGTGATGCTCACGCCCAAGGTATGACTTTCGCCTGGCGCCAGGCTTACCACATCATCCAGCACATTCGCCGTCTCGATGCACAGCATGCCCTGCCAGCCATCATCGGCCATGTCGTCAAACGCCTTGGCGCGTTCGGTCCAGGGGTTCCAGATCACAGTCGACTTCGAACCCTCGGCAGTGAGCTGAATACGGCGCTGCCAGTCCTTGTCGACAATACTCAACTGGGACGGCGTGTCGAGGTAGATGCGATCGGTCTCGGCGGTGAAGTGCAGCGGACCGGATTGCGTCTTCTCGGCCCAGTTGTCCGCGGTATCGATATACGTCAGCCCGTCCAGCCCTTCGACCTGCACGTTGCGCACATCGCTGACGGCGAAGTAGGTATGCAGCGCCTGACTGAGGGTTACGGTGTCGGTGCCACGGTTATGGCTGGTCAGGCGGATATGCAGTTGCTCATCCAGCTGCAGGCTCAGTGTCAGGTCAACCTGATGGGGCCAGCCAGGAAAGCCGCCTGCAGTGACCGGCAGTACCAGATCAACGCGGAGCGCTTCACCTTCAAGCTCGGTTACGGCCAACTCCCATAACGCGGTGCGCACGAAACCGTGGGCGCCGGCGGTCTGGTCACTCTGGCGCATCGCCTTGACGCTCTGCGGGTTGCGGTCGAATACACCAAACCATGGCCAGCACACCGGCACGCCAGTACGGATGCCCTTGCCCTGCTTGAACACCGCTTCAGGGTTCGGCCAGATCAGCGGCTGTTCGCCATCGCGCCCGTAGCTGAAGATGTGCGCGCCCTGCTGGGCCACCATCAGTTCGGCACCGTTGTGGCGAATGCGCCAGCAGTCCAGCTCGTCGATTTTCACGGTTTCAACGTGGGGCGTCGGCATAACAAAACACTCTTCATGGCAGGCAATGGGGCAATTGACCGTCAAATCCCGGCGAGGTTTAACGTGCGCGCGACGGAACCGAGCGCGTGCGACCGCTGCCGTCGATGGCGACGAATACAAATACCGCCTCGGTCACTTTGCGCCATTCGCTGGACAGCGGGTCGTCGCTCCACACTTCGACCATCATCTGGATCGAGCTGCGGCCGATTTCCAGGGCCTGGGTATAAAAGGAGAGCTGCGCGCCCACCGCGACCGGTACCAGGAACGCCATGCGATCAATGGCCACGGTTGCCACACGCCCACCTGCGACCTTGCTGGCCATGGCCGTGCCGGCCAGGTCCATCTGCGCGACCAGCCAGCCGCCGAAGATGTCGCCAAAACCGTTGGTTTCACGCGGGAGCGCGGTGATTTGCAGGGCGAGATCGCCTTGCGGGATAGGATCTTCTTGTTCGAGTTCGATCATGCCGAGGGCCTCTGACCCGTAACGCTTCATGGGTATTTCAAGTGGATAGCCGTCTTCGAAAAAAACGTTTCAGCACCAACATACACCGCGTGATGCGTTTCTCGTAAGGCGTACTAAAGGGAAACTCTGCCAAATCGGCTGGATGGCACCCAACGGCGTTTTGGCACAGCAGCCCCTCAAGACTGCGGTTCTTGCGTTTGCAAGGGCCGAGTATATCGAGACCCTGACGCCACGACGACCTCTGGAGGCTCATTTGGTCGGCATTTAGCGGCTGTATCGCGGCTTTTTCCGGCAACTGTGCTTCTGGGCGCAGATAAAGAGCAGGAAACGGGAATATTCCGCGCCTTTGAACTGTTATTCGCTCAACGCTGTGCTTTTTCTAGCGATTTGCTATCTTGCCAAACCTGCCGCAAGTCCCGCTTGCCGTCCTGATTACTATAAGAGAAGCCTTGCCATGTCCTCCGTGCCCGCAAGCAGTGCGCAACCTTCGCGCCCGCTGACCCGCAACGACTACAAAACCCTGTCGCTGTCTGCCTTGGGCGGGGCGCTGGAGTTTTATGATTTCATCATTTTCGTGTTTTTCGCCACCGTGGTCGGGAAACTCTTCTTCCCCGTGGACATGCCCGAATGGCTGCGCATGATGCAGACCTTCGGCATCTTCGCTGCCGGTTACCTGGCCCGCCCCCTGGGCGGCATCATCATGGCGCACTTCGGCGACCTGCTTGGCCGCAAGAAGATGTTCACCCTGAGCATCTTCATGATGGCCGTGCCGACCCTGATCATGGGCCTGCTGCCAACCTACGCGCAGATCGGCCTGTGGGCACCGGTGCTGTTGCTGCTGATGCGCATCATCCAGGGCGCTGCGATTGGTGGTGAAGTGCCAGGCGCCTGGGTGTTCGTCTCCGAACACGTACCGCCGCGCCATATCGGCTACGCCTGCGGCACCCTGACCAGCGGCCTGACTGCCGGCATTCTGCTGGGTTCGCTGGTGGCCACCGCGATCAACACTCTTTATAGCCCGGAGCAGGTCTCGGATTTCGCCTGGCGCATCCCGTTCCTGCTCGGCGGCGTGTTCGGCCTGTTGTCGGTGTACCTGCGCCGCTGGCTGCATGAGACGCCGATCTTCGCCGAAATGCAGCAGCGCAAGACCCTGGCCGCCGAGCTGCCATTGCGTGCAGTACTGCGTGATCACCGGGGTGCCATCGTGCTGTCGATGCTGCTGACCTGGCTGCTGTCGGCTGGCGTTGTGGTGGTCATCCTGATGACCCCGACCGTGCTGCAGACCGTCTACCACTTCAGCCCGACCGTGGCGCTGCAGGCCAACAGTCTGGCCATTGTTACCCTGAGCCTGGGTTGCATCGCCTCGGGCGCCTTGGCTGACCGCTTCGGCGCCGGCCGCGTGCTGGTCACCGGTTGTGCACTGCTGCTGGCGACGTCCTGGACGCTGTATCACAGCCTCATGGCGCACCCGGATTGGTTGTTCCCGCTGTACGCCTTGACCGGCCTGTTCGTGGGCACCATCGGCGTGGTGCCGTATGTGATGGTCAAGGCCTTCCCGCCTGTGGTGCGGTTCAGTGGCTTGTCGTTTTCCTACAACGTGGCCTACGCGGTGTTCGGCGGGCTGACGCCGTTGGCGGTGTCGCTGCTGATGAAGGAAAGCCCGATGGGCCCGGCTTACTACGTTGCCGCCCTGTGCTTGATGGGGATGGTGGTGGGTGGGTATCTGTGGAAGCGTTCGCGCTAGCCCTTATCAGGCTCTCGCCAGCGCGAGAGCCTCGTTTCGCATTCGGCACCTGGCAAACGGGCACCATGCCAAAGCATATTTTCCAGTGCCTGTGCGGCTATTGATGATGTGATTGCGTGGTGTTCGACCATGAGGTCGAGTAGCCAGAGCGCGCCGCGTACTTGGATACCATCTTTCTGCGCCTGGCGACGCAGCTTCCCATCGCCCGTCAGCAACGGCCTGCTTGTTGTCAGGGCTAATAAATAGCAGGACACATCGGCTAACGAGCTGTTGCAGTGCTCGGTTTTCAGCTTGAGTAACTTTTGTACGCCTCCCTCATCAAACGGTTCCACCAATAACCCTTGGGCGAGTAGTTCGTCGTGCGGGAAGTCTTCCAACTCGTATAGAACGAAGTCGGTACAGCAGAGAGTGAAGGGGAGTCTGAACATTTGTTCCAGCAGTCCGGCATTTCTGAAATCGATCCAGATATTCGTGTCGCTGATATAGATCAGGCTCATGCACTCTCCAGTGCCTTCAAGGGTCTGCGCAATAACTCTGCGGCTCGGGACCTGGATATCAGCTCTTCTGCCAACGCCCAGAACACCAAAGACTCGAAGCGTTGCGGTGGTTTACAGGGCAACGGCTCGGGTTCAGCCTTGCGCCAGCCGTTAGTGCTGAATTGAAGGGTGAGTAATTTGTAGCCGGTGTCGCCCACCAGGTTGAGATCTTTCAGGCGACGTAGCGCGGCGTGCATTGATAGTCCGTACTGGCGCTTGGCAATCAGTAGTTCCTGGGTATGAACTCTGGAGCGCGGTCTACTACCGAAGTCGTGGATAACGGCCTTGGAAGGATAAAGAAAGGCTCCGGCGAAACGGTGACAACAGTTTTCTTTGTCGCGCTCAGGCATGTCTTCGGGCAGTTGCATTACCCAATGCCCCAATTCATGAGCGGCAGTGAATCGGATGCGCTCACCCGCGCGATGAGTGTTCAAGGCAATGAGTACATGCTCACCGTCACAGGTGGCGACACAGGCACCATCGAAATCATCGGGTCCATCCAGCATTACTACCTTGATGCCATGTTCTTCCAGTTGTTCGGTCAGGTTAGCGATCGGGTCACCGCCTATGCCCCAATATTTTCGCAGTTCGTCAGCCGCGATCTCGGCGTCTTCTATAGAAGAGACCGGCAGTAAATACGCTGGGGTTTTGGCAGTCTGCATATCCTGCGGCTCGAAGCATTCTTCCAGGGCAATATAGCGTTCCAGATGCTCCCGGACCTGCTCCTCGACCTGCACCTGGCGGTATTGAGGCATCTTGGCCAGTTTGCGGAACTCAAGCGGGGCCAGAGGCAAGGCTTCAGGGCGGAAAAAATACTCCGGACTCACTTCCAGTACTTTGGCCAATTGCAAAAGCCGCTGTGAGTTGGGAGTACTTAATCCCTTTTCATATTTACTCAGGCCTTGTTTGGTGATGTCGCCCAACTGGAGTGCTAGCGCTTCAAGTGACATGCCCTTAAGCAGCCTTGCGCGACGAATTCGGTCATTGATCATAAAAGTCTCCTTAGGTTGACAAGGCTATTCCTGACTGTGTATTTGTCAACCTTTGGTGGAGTTTTGAATGCGCTGGCAGGTTAGGGGGCACGCGTCCGAGCAGCAACCCTAAAGGGCTGTCGGAAAAGTCCGAGCGGGATCTTGACCAACATTTCTGAGTGTTCCCGGTTTAAGCCAGAGTCGTGTCCAATAGTGGCCTTTCATCTAACTGTCACATTCCAGACATAGAGTGTTCACACGGCCTCCCGATACTTGGCCCCGATCCAACTATCCCTATCTGCTAGGAGCAAGGCATGAAACTGAAACGTTTGATGGCGGCAATGACTTTTGTCGCTGCTGGCGTTGCGACCGCCAACGCGGTGGCCGCTGGTGTTGATCCGGCAATCCCGGCGTACGTGAAGACCACTGGTGTGTCGGGCAACTTGTCCAGCGTCGGTTCCGATACCCTGGCTAACCTGATGACCCTGTGGGCCGAGGGTTACAAAAAGGAATACCCGAACGTCAACATCCAGATTCAAGCTGCCGGCTCTGCGACTGCGCCACCTGCGCTGACTGAGGGCACCTCCAACCTGGGCCCGATGAGCCGCAAGATGAAGGACACCGAACTGGCGGCCTTCGAGCAGAAGTACGGCTACAAGCCAACCGCTATCCCGGTTGCCGTGGATGCCCTGGCCGTGTTCGTGCACAAGGACAACCCGATCCAGCACCTGACCATGGAACAAGTCGACGCGATCTTCTCCTCGACTCGCCTGTGCGGTGGCAAAGCCGACGTGAAAACCTGGGGTGACCTGGGTGTGACCGGCGACCTGGCCAACAAGCCGGTTCAACTGTTCGGTCGTAACTCGGTATCCGGCACCTACGGCTACTTCAAAGAAGAAGCCCTGTGCAAAGGCGACTACAAGCCAAACGTGAACGAACAACCGGGCTCGGCTTCGGTCGTGCAGTCGATCAGCTCCTCGCTGAACGGCATCGGTTACTCGGGCATCGGCTACAAGACCGCTAGCGTGAAGACTGTGGCCCTGGCCAAGAAAGGCAGCACTGACTTCATCGAAGACAGTGAAGAAAACGCCCTGAACGGCAAATACCCGCTGTCGCGTTTCCTCTACGTTTACGTCAACAAAGCCCCGAACAAGCCTCTGGCCCCGCTGGAAGCTGAGTTCGTGAAGCTGGTTCTGTCCAAACAGGGCCAGGAAGTTGTGGTGAAAGACGGCTACATCCCACTGCCAGCCAAAGTCGCCGCCAAGGCCCTTGCTGACCTGGGTCTGAAAGAAGGCAACTGATTGCCTCTGCGGGGCCGGAGTACCGGCCCCGCATCCGAATTTTCTAGTCCGCTGCCAGCCTTGCTTCGCGGCGGATTTGTTGCGTCACTGCACTGTCATCTTTCTGTCATACAGGATCGCTAGGGTGTGCGCATGAATGATCTGGCCAATTCCACCATGACGACGACTTCTCCCCCCAAGCGCATTGACTTCAATACGCCTGAGCTGCAACGCAAGCGCCGCATTCGCGCGCTCAAGGATCGCCTGACCCGTTGGTATGTGTTGGTCGGCGGCCTCGCCGTCCTCGGCGCTATCACCCTGATTTTCTTCTTCCTGGCCTATGTCGTTGCGCCGCTGTTTCAAGGTGCCTCATTGACCAAGGAAGACGCCCTGACTCCGGCCTGGATCCAGGACGCGGGCAAGCCGCTGATGATCTCCCTCGAAGAGCAGAACCAAGTCGCCATGCGGGTTTCCGACAAGGGCCAGGCACTGTTCTTTAATGTGGAAACCGGCGCCGAACTCAAGCGTGTCGACCTGCCACTGCCTGCCGGCACCAGCGTTGCGTCTATCGGTGAAGACCAGCCCGGTAGCCCGTTGGTGATCCTGGGTCTGTCCAATGGCCAGTCCATGGTGTTCCGCCACACCTATAAGGTGTCCTACCCGGACGGCAAGAAAACCATTACGCCTGCGATCGAATACCCCTACGGTGAAACGCCGATCGTGCTGGATGACGCCGGTCGCCCACTGGAGCATGTCGCCCTTAACGCCACTGATTCCACCTTGGTGATTGCAGGTTCCGCCGGTTCGCACTTGAACGTGCTGTCCCTGAGCCGCGAAGAAAACATGATGACCGGCGAAGTCACCAGCGAGCAGAAGCGCATCGAGCTGCCGCAGATGACCGAGCCGGTGAAGGCGATCTTCATTGACCCACGTCAGCAATGGCTGTACGTGATCAACGGCCGCGCCCTGGCCGATGTGTTCAGTCTGCGCGACAAGAGCCTCAACGGGCGCTACAAATTGCTCGAAGACGGCACGGCCGAAATCACCGCCAGCACGCAGCTGGTGGGCGGTATCTCGTTGATCATCGGCAACTCCAAGGGCGGCCTGGCCCAGTGGTTCATGGCCCGCGATCCGGATGGCGAGCAGCGCTTCAAGCAGATCCGCACCTTCCAGATGGGCACCACGCCTATCGTGGAAATCTCCGCCGAAGAGCGCCGCAAAGGCTTCACCGCCCTCGACGCTGCCGGCAACTTCGGCGTGTTCCACAGCACCGCGCACCGCACATTGCTGGTGGATCCGGTAGTGGATGGCCAAGGCGTGTACGGCATGTCGCCACGGGCCAACCGCGTGATCGTGGAAGCCGGCGGCAAGCTACAGCCTTTGATGCTCGACAACCCGCACCCGGAAGTATCGTGGAGCGCACTGTGGAGCAAGGTTTGGTACGAAAACTACGACGAGCCTAAATACGTCTGGCAATCGACCGCCGCCAACACCGACTTCGAGCCCAAAATGAGCCTGGCCCCGCTGACCTTCGGCACCTTGAAGGCGGCGTTCTACGCCATGCTGCTGGCTGCGCCACTGGCCGTTGCGGCAGCGATCTACACCGCCTACTTCATGGCCCCGAGCCTGCGCCGCAAGGTCAAGCCGGTGATCGAGTTGATGGAGGCGATGCCGACGGTGATCCTCGGCTTCTTCGCCGGCCTGTTCCTGGCGCCGTATGTGGAAGGGCATCTACCGGGCATCTTCAGCCTGTTGATGCTGTTGCCGATTGGCATCCTGGTGGCCGGCTTCATCTTCAGCCGTTTGCCTGAATCCCTGCGTCTGCGCGTTCCCGATGGCTGGGAAAGCGCGATCCTGATCCCGGTGATCCTGTTCGTCGGTTGGCTCTCGCTGTACATGAGCCCGTACCTGGAAACCTGGTTCTTCGGTGGCGACATGCGCATGTGGATCTCCCACGACCTGGGTATCACTTACGACCAGCGCAACGCTCTGGTAGTGGGTTTGGCCATGGGCTTCGCCGTGATCCCGAACATCTATTCCATCGCCGAAGACGCCGTGTTCAGCGTGCCACGCGGC
Source organism: Pseudomonas sp. NS1(2017) (assembly GCF_002269425.1). Taxonomy (NCBI): domain Bacteria; kingdom Pseudomonadati; phylum Pseudomonadota; class Gammaproteobacteria; order Pseudomonadales; family Pseudomonadaceae; genus Pseudomonas; species Pseudomonas sp. NS1(2017). Next base: position 1,227,233 of record NZ_CP022960.1, on the reverse strand, counting down.
CTGACCCTGGGCTCGCTGGCCTTGGGCGCCACGCCGTGGCAGACCATGACACGCGTGGTGATCCTGACCGCCAGCCCGGGCATTTTCTCGGCACTGATGATCGGCATGGGCCGCGCTGTCGGCGAGACCATGATCGTGTTGATGGCCACCGGTAACACCCCGGTGATGGAGATGAACCTGTTCGAAGGTCTGCGCACCTTGGCGGCCAACGTCGCAGTGGAAATGCCCGAGTCGGAAGTGGGCGGCAGTCACTACCGCGTGCTGTTCCTCTCGGCACTGGTACTGCTGCTGTTCACCTTCATCATGAACACCCTCGCGGAGCTGATCCGTCAGCGTCTGCGCAAGAAATACTCGTCGCTTTAAGAAAGGTAGAAGTCTGTGAAACAGAACTCCCTGAATGGATGGTTCAAGAGCGGCGCTCCCGGCGTCTGGATCAGCGGTGGCGCGGTGTCCATCGCGGTCATCATGACCATTGGTTTGCTGGCGGTGATCGCCGTGCGTGGCCTCGGCCACTTCTGGCCGGCCGACCTGATCCAGGCCAACTACAGCGTGCCGGGCCAGGCCAACCATATCGTCATCGGCGAAGTGGTGCAGAAAGAAGAAGTCCCCCGCGAGCGCCTGAAAAGCGCTGGCCTGCCGGTGCCGGACCAAGGCCCGGAGTTTATGACCCGCGAGCTGATCAAGGTTGGCAACCGTGACCTGAACGGTAACGACTTCACCTGGATCGTCGGCGAGTGGCTCAAGGACCAGACCACGCCGGCGAACCTGATGACCATCGAGCGCCGTGAGTGGGGCAATTTCTACGGCACCCTGGTCAACGTCAAGCAAGACGGCAAGGTCATCGCCGAAGGCGAGGCCGCATGGCCGGAGCTGCAGGCCCGTGTGGATCGCGTCAACAAACTGGCCGCCCAGCTCAAGACCCTGGAGAAATCCGACATCGGCGCGATCAACGCCGGTCTCGAACGTATCCGCCTGCATGGCCGCAAACTGGAGCTGGAAGGCAAGCTCGACGCCGCCGCCCAGGCCGACATGGATGCCGACCGCGCCGAGCTGAATGCCCGCTACCAGGACATCGAAGCCCGCCTGGCCGACCTGCACGCCCAGTTCAACCGCGACGCGCTGACCGCTCGCGACGGCAACGGCAAGGAAATCGAAATCGGCATCGGCAAAGTGGTGCACGCCTACCAGCCGAACGCCATGGGTACGATTACCAAGATCGGCTTCTACTTCAGCAAGGTCTGGGAATTCCTCAGCGATGACCCACGGGAAGCCAACACCGAAGGCGGGATCTTCCCGGCCATCTTCGGCACCGTGATGATGACCCTGATCATGGCGATGATCGTCACCCCGTTCGGCGTGCTGGCGGCGGTGTACCTGCGTGAATACGCCAAGCAGAACACCCTGACCCGCGTCATCCGTATCGCCGTGAACAACCTGGCCGGTGTACCGGCCATCGTCTACGGCGTGTTCGGCCTGGGCTTCTTCGTGTATGTATTGGGTGGTTCGGTTGACCGCCTGTTCTTCGCCGAAGCCCTGCCGGCGCCGACCTTTGGCACGCCGGGCCTGTTGTGGGCCTCGCTGACCCTGGCGCTGCTGGCGGTACCGGTGGTGATCGTGGCCACCGAAGAAGGCCTGGCGCGGATTCCTCGCACCGTACGTGAAGGCTCCCTGGCACTGGGCGCGACCAAGGCGGAAACGCTGTGGAAGATCGTTCTGCCAATGGCCAGCCCGGCGATGATGACCGGCATGATCCTCGCCGTGGCCCGCGCCGCTGGCGAAGTGGCGCCGCTGATGCTGGTCGGCGTGGTGAAACTGGCGCCGTCGCTGCCGCTGGACGGCAACTACCCGTACCTGCACCTGGACCAGAAGATCATGCACCTGGGCTTCCATATCTATGACGTCGGCTTCCAGAGCCCCAACGTCGAAGCCGCGCGGCCACTGGTGTACGCCACCGCGTTGCTGCTGGTGCTGGTGATCGCCACGCTCAACTTGTCGGCGGTGTGGATCCGTAACCACCTGCGCGAAAAATACAAAGCGTTGGATAGCTGATCTGAATATTGCTTGCCGCAGGCCCGATGCCTGCGGTTCAACACAACGAATTGGTAGCACAGGGAGCATCCCATGCAACAAGATACCCACACCCACGGCATCAACATGTCTGCCCTGGGTCGCGACAAGCAGAGCCTGAGCCTGGCCCAGGAAACCGTGGCCATCGAAGTGCCGGGCCTGAGCCTGTACTACGGTGAAAAGCAGGCGCTGTTCGACGTCAGCATGAACATCCCCAAGCAGCGCGTGACCGCCTTCATCGGCCCGTCGGGCTGCGGCAAGTCCACGCTGCTGCGCACCTTCAACCGCATGAACGACCTGGTGGACGGCTGCCGCGTAGACGGTGCGATCAACCTCTACGGCACCAACATCTACCGCAAGGGCGAAGACGTGGCCGAGCTGCGTCGCCGTGTGGGCATGGTGTTCCAGAAGCCCAACCCGTTCCCCAAGACCATCTACGAAAACGTGGTCTACGGCCTGCGCATCCAGGGCATCAACAAGAAACGCATCCTCGACGAAGCGGTTGAGTGGGCCTTGAAAGGCGCGGCACTGTGGGACGAAGTGAAGGACCGTCTGCACGAATCGGCCCTCGGCCTGTCCGGCGGTCAGCAACAGCGTCTGGTCATTGCCCGCACCATCGCCGTTGAGCCGGAAGTACTGCTGCTCGACGAACCTTGCTCGGCACTCGACCCGATCTCCACACTGAAAGTCGAAGAGCTGATCTACGAGCTCAAGTCCAAGTTCACCATCGTCATCGTGACCCACAACATGCAACAGGCGGCGCGGGTTTCCGACTACACCGCGTTCATGTACATGGGCAAGCTGGTGGAGTTCGGCGATACCGACACCCTGTTCACCAATCCGGCGAAGAAGCAGACCGAAGACTACATCACCGGTCGCTACGGCTAGGATGCCGGGATTTTCCTCGCACTGACGCTGCGGTTCTCCGCACCTTACCGGACGCTCCAAGGACGCCAACATGATTAGCAAAGAAGGCCTTACCCACCACATCTCCGCGCAGTTCAACGCCGAGCTCGAGGAAGTGCGCAGCCACCTCCTGGCGATGGGCGGGCTGGTGGAGAAGCAAGTCAACGACGCCGTTACCGCGCTGATCGAGGCCGACTCGGGCCTGGCCCAGCAAGTGCGTGAGATCGATGACCAGATCAACCAGATGGAACGCAACATCGACGAAGAATGCCTGCGCATTCTGGCCCGTCGCCAGCCGGCGGCGTCCGACCTGCGTTTGATCATCAGCATCTCCAAGTCGGTGATCGACCTGGAGCGCATCGGCGACGAAGCCACCAAGATCGCCCGCCGCGCCATCCAGCTCTGCGAAGAAGGTGAAGCGCCACGCGGTTATGTGGAAGTGCGCCACATCGGCGACCAGGTGCGCAACATGGTGCGCGATGCTCTCGACGCCTTTGCTCGCTTCGATGCTGAGCTGGCACTGTCGGTGGCCCAGTACGACAAGGTCATCGACCGCGAATACAAGACCGCGCTGCGTGAGCTGGCGACTTACATGATGGAAGACCCACGCTCTATCTCGCGTGTCTTGAGCATTATCTGGGTGCTGCGTTCCCTGGAGCGTATCGGCGACCACGCGCGTAATATCTCGGAACTGGTGATTTACCTGGTGCGCGGCACCGACGTACGTCACATGGGCCTCAAGCGCATGAAGGCCGAAGTTGAAGGTTCGGCCGATCTTATCCCTAATGTTCCGGGCCAAACTGACGATAAGTAAGGTTGCCCGAGAAATTAACGCCCGGCCTTTGGTCGGGCGTTTTTGTTTGTGGCCACTGAATTTTTTGCACGTTGAGCGAGATAAATTCCCAACGTGACTACCGAGTTTTGGCAAAATGCCATCAGTCAGGCGTCTTGCGTGCCGAAGTTTTAATTAGGATGAAGGGTCGATGAGTAAAGTCAGTGTATTGGTGGTGGATGACGCCTCGTTTATCCGCGACCTGGTGAAGAAGTGCCTGCGCAACTACTTCCCCGGGATCAAGCTTGAAGACGCGGTGAACGGCAAAAAGGCCCAGGCCATCCTGATGCGCGAGAGCTTCGACCTGGTGCTGTGCGACTGGGAAATGCCGGAGATGTCCGGCCTTGAACTGTTGACCTGGTGCCGTGAGCAGCCTCACCTCAAGGCTATGCCATTCGTGATGGTGACCAGCCGTGGCGACAAGGAAAACGTGGTCCAGGCCATCCAGGCCGGAGTTTCTGGCTACGTCAGCAAGCCGTTCACCAACGAACAGTTGCTGAACAAGGTCAAGCAAGCCCTGCACAAGATCGGTCGGCTCGACGCGCTGGTCGCCAGCGCACCCACCAAGATGAACTCGGCGTTCGGCAACGATTCCCTCAGCGCACTGACCGGCGGCAAGCCCGAAGCGGCGCGTGCAGCGCCAGTGGTTGCAGCCGCCCCAGCGCCGAGCAAAGGCTTGCTCAACAGCCCACCGGTACAGGCACCTTCAGCGGCGCCGGCCGGCGGTCGTGGCCAGGGCCAACTGCGCCTGTCCAGCGGCAACCAACAATGCGTAATCAAAGCGCTGAGCATCAAGGAAGCGCTGCTGGTGGTGCGCCGTGGCGAAGTCCTGCCTCAGGTACTGGAAAGCGCCGTGCTCGACCTGGAGCAGGGCGACAACGCCGAAGTCGCTCGTCTCAATGGCTACCTGCACGCCATCGTCGCCTTTGAGCCCAAGCCTGACAGCGATTGGCTGCAGCTGACCTTCCGGTTTATCGACCAGGACGCGCAGAAGCTTGATTACATCTCCCGCCTGATCGCACGCGGCACGGCGCAGAAGCACTTTGTGCCGGGTGCGTAATCTTCTGAATACCGGGAATCGACCGACTGTCTGATTCCCGTTCCCTGTCTTGATTTATATCTGTTTCGATATAGGCTCTCGGTAACGTCTCAGTGTTATCGAGTCTTCGCTATGCCTTGAAACAAACCTCTAAGCCCCTTGGCCGAATCGTCGATTACGCTTTTCCTTTCCAGAAAAGGAGAAGCCAATGCCAAGGCACAAGGATGTGGTGTTTCTAGGAAGTTCGCTCAAGGACCTCAAAACGTTTCCTCTCGACGCCCGCAGGGTGGCAGGCTTTCAGTTGGATCTCTTGCAACAGGGCGAGCAGCCCTTTGATTGCAAACCGATGAAAACCATCGGGAGAGGCGTCAGTGAGATTCGGATTACTGAGGAGTCAGGAGCTTTTCGAGTGTTTTATGTGGTCAACCGGCCAGAGGCCATCTATGTGCTGCACGCGCTGCGCAAGACCACACAAAAAACCGAAGGGCATGATATCGAGCTGGCTCGCGCCAGATTGCAGGAGTTAGGTTGAGCCCATGACCAATCAAAAAGTTTACGGTGAGCGTTTCAGCTGTGTTTGGGACGCTTTGGAGGATACGCCACAGCAAGCCGCCAATATGCGGCTGCGGTCAAAATTGCTCTTGGAGCTGTGCCAGACCATTCGCAGCTGGGAGCTTTCTCAAAAAGACGCGGCACACAGATTGGGCATCAGTCAGCCCCGACTTAACGACGTCCTCACCGGCAAGATCGACAAGCTCTCTCTGGATGCCTTGGTCAATCTGTCGGCCGCTGCCCAAATGAACGTGGATATTTGTTTCAACGGGCTGCCAGCCTAAAGTTGTCATCAAACCTCGCTAACCTGCCGCTAAGTCATCCCGGCAGGTTCACGCCATGCTCATGCGCTTATTGCTCTGCGGTGGGCTGGCAGCGGTCGCTCTGTCGACCCAGGCCATGACCCTCTACAAATCCGTCGATGCCGATGGCGTGGTGTTTATCAGCGACCGGTATACGCCAGGCGCCCAGGCGTTCGTGATCCGGGAGCGCAAGCTTGAGCGGCCGATACTCGACAGGCCTCCAGCCCGCTACCCGCCTCAGGCCTACCGCTATCCCTTGCCCTGGCGCGGCGGCCCATTTCGCCTGACTCAAGGCCCCAACGGCACTTTCAGCCATACCGATAGTAAGAGCCGCTACGCGATGGACATCGCCATGCCCGAAGGCACGCCAATCATTGCGGCACGCGGCGGAATGGTGGTGAAGACCGAGAATGAGCAGGTCGGGCGTGGCAATGATGCGTCCGGGAATTTTGTACGAGTGCGTCATGACGACGGCAGTGAGGCGGTGTACCTGCACCTCAAGCAAGGTTCGGTCAGTGTCCGGGCAGGTCAACGTGTGGCGGTGGGTAGCCCGCTGGCCCTGTCGGGCAATACCGGCAACAGCAGCGGGCCGCACTTGCATTTCGTGGTACAGCGCGCCACCGAGGCGGGGCTGGTGTCGATCCCGTATGAGTTCAACCAGCCGGTCGGCGCATTGCCCAATTTTGCATTGGGCAATTGAAGGATGTAGGAGCGAGCTTGCTCGCGAAAAACGTCAGAGCGCCGCAGGGTTTCAGGCTCAGCGCGTTATCGTTGACGATTTTCGCGGGCAAGCCCGCTCCTACAGTTAGTCCAGCAGCAGCACCTTGGCCAACACGATCTTCGGCCCTTTCATCTTCTTGATGATGATGCGCAAGCCTTCCACCTCCAGCACTTCCTCCTCTTCCGGCACGCGCTTGAGGGTGTCGTAGATCAGACCGGCCAGGGTTTCGGCTTCGATGTGGTCCAGGTCGACACCCAGCAGGCGCTCGACCTTGAACAGCGGCGTGTCGCCACGCACCAGCAGCTTGCCCGGCTGGTAGGCCAGGATGCCGCGCTCGGCCTTGCGGTGTTCGTCCTGGATATCGCCCACCAGCACTTCCAGCACGTCTTCCATGGTCAGGTAGCCGATGATCTTGCCGTCGGCTTCTTCCACCAGGGCGAAGTGCGCGCCGCCTTTGCGGAACTGTTCCAGCAGTTGCGACAGCGGCATGTGCCGCGACACACGCTCCAGCGGGCGGGTCAGCTCGGCCAGGTTGAACGACTCGGGGATGTGGTCCAGGGCCGCCAGTTCCAGCAGCAGGTCCTTGATGTGCAGCAGGCCCACGAATTCGTTGCGCACCGCGTCATACACAGGGTAGCGGCTGAATTTGTGGCGACGGAACAGCGCGAGGATTTCCTTGAGCGGGGCGTTGAAGTCCAGGGTCACCAGGTCTTCTCGGGAGTTGGCCCAGTCCACCACTTCCAGCTCGCCCATTTCCACGGCGGAGGCCAGCACGCGCATGCCTTGGTCGCTCGGGTCCTGTCCACGGCTGGAGTGCAGGATCAGCTTGAGTTCTTCGCGGCTGTAATGGTGTTCGTGGTGCGGGCCAGGCTCGCCTTGGCCGGCGATGCGCAGGATGGCGTTGGCGCTGGCGTTGAGCAGGTAGATCGCCGGGTACATGGCCCAGTAGAACAGGTACAGCGGCACCGCCGTCCACAGCGACAGCAGTTCGGGCTTGCGAATCGCCCAGGACTTGGGCGCCAGCTCACCGACCACGATGTGCAGGTAGGAAATCACGAAGAAGGCGGCAAAGAACGACACGCCCTTGATCACTTCCGGCGACTCGACGCCCACGGCGCCCAGCAGCGGCTCAAGGATGTGCGCGAAGGCCGGCTCACCGACCCAGCCCAAGCCCAGGGAAGCGAGGGTGATACCCAGCTGGCAGGCCGACAGGTACGCGTCGAGCTGGCTGTGCACGGTGCGCAGGATCTGTCCGCGCCAGCCGTTCTTGTGGGCGATGGCCTCGACCCGGGTGGCGCGCAGTTTGACCATGGCAAATTCCGCCGCAACGAAGAAACCGTTGAGCAGTACCAGGATCAGTGCAAAAAGAATCATGCCGAAGTCGGCGAAGAGTGTAGCGAGGGTGATACCAGGGGAAGGGTCCATGATGGGGTTTTGCAGGTTCCGTGTGTTCAATAAGAGGTGGCAGGTGGGCCTGGAAGACAGGCGCAAGTCGGCCAATGTAGCGGCTGACGGGGCGCTTGCCTAGTGCCCACTGCCGGGCGGGCCGTCAGGTGTCCTGATCAATTGCCTTCGATCGTGTCATCTGTGCTGGCGGAAAATGGCAGGTAAACGTACTGCCATGGCCCAACACGCTGCTGATCTCCAGGCGTGCCCGGTGACGCAGCAGCACGTGCTTGACGATCGCTAGGCCAAGCCCGGTGCCGCCAGTGTTGGAGTTGCGGCTGGAGTCGACGCGGTAGAAGCGCTCGGTCAGGCGCGGCAAGTGCTTGGCGTCGATGCCGATGCCGGAGTCCTGCACGCTCAGGTGCGCGCCCTGTTCGTCGGCCCACCAGCGGATGCGGATGTTGCCTTTGTCCTGGGTGTACTTCACGGCGTTGAACACCAGGTTGGAAAACGCGCTGCGCAGCTCGCCTTCGCTGCCTTTGAGCAGCACGACGGGGTCGGCTTCCAGGGTGATCTGCTGCCCGCGTTGGCCGGACAGGGCCTGGGCGTCGTTCTTGATGGTCTGCAGCAGGCTTTGCACGGCGACAGGATGGTTATCCGACGGGTAATCGGTCGCCTCCAACTTGGCCAGCAACAGCAGGTCGTTGAGCAGTGTCTGCATGCGTGAACCTTGCTGCTGCATTTGCTGCAGGGCACGGCTCCAGCGCGGGTTGATCTCGTCGACGTTGTCCAGCAGTGTCTCCAGGTAGCCACAGATCACCGTCAGCGGTGTGCGTAACTCGTGGGAAACGTTTGCGACGAAGTCTTTGCGCATCTGTTCCAGCTGGTGAATGCGGGTGACGTCGCGCACCAGCATCAGGTGCTCGTTGTTGCCATAACGCGTCAGGTACAGCTGGATGCGCACGCGGTCATTGGTGGGCGAGGGGATTTCCAGGGCTTCTTCGTAGTTCTCCTGTTCGAAGTACTCCTTGAAGCGCGGGTGGCGCACCAGGTTGGTTACGGGCTGGCCGCTGTCCTGGGGCGTCTTGAGGCCCAGCAGGGTCTCGGCGGCGCGGTTCCACCATTCCAGGTTGCCGTCGCTGTCGAGCATGATCACTGCATCTTTCAACGCGGCCGTGGATTCCTGCACCCGGTCAATCACCGCTTGCAGGCGCCCCCGAACCCGTTGATCGCGGCGTTGCAAGTGGTAGATGCTGTCGAACACTTCGCCCCACAGGCCGTAGCCATCGGGTGGTGCTTCATCGGGTTTGTGCTGGCGCAGCCATTCATGCAGGCGCAGCAATTGCTTGAGGGTCCAACCCAGGTACAAGGCAATGCCGGCTGCCAGGCTCCAGCCGTAGTAACCGCTGACCAAACCCACCAACAGGCAGCCGGTGATCAGCAAAAGCATGTGGCGGATCAGGGTGCCATGCCAGTTTTGGTTCACTTGAACATGCGTCCTTGTCAGCTGTTAAGTCAGGCTCAGCCCTTGGTGGAAAATCGATAACCGGTGCCGCGCACGGTTTGTACCAGATTCTCGTAGGCATCGCCCAAGGCTTTGCGCAGGCGACGGATATGCACGTCCACGGTGCGCTCTTCCACATACACATTGCCGCCCCACACCTGGTCCAGCAATTGGCCACGGGTGTAGGCGCGTTCCTGGTGGGTCATGAAGAATTGCAGCAGGCGGTATTCGGTCGGCCCCATCTCGGCCGGCTTGCCGTCGATGGTCACGCGGTGGCTGATCGGGTCCAGCAGCAGGCCGCCGACTTCGATAGGCGCCTCGCCATCGGTTGGGCCGGCGCGGCGCAATACGGCTTTCAGACGTGCGACCAACTCGCGTGGGGAAAACGGCTTGGTGATGTAGTCATCGGCGCCGACTTCCAGGCCCTGGATCTTGTTGTCCTCTTCGCCCTTGGCAGTGAGCATGATGATCGGGATGTCCCCGGTCAGCTCGTCACGCTTGAGGCGGCGGGCCAGTTCGATGCCGGAGGTGCCGGGCAGCATCCAGTCCAGCAGGATCAAGTCCGGCTTGCGGTCGACGATAATGGCATGGGCCTGCTGGGAGTTCTCCGCCTCCAGGCAGTCGTAGCCGGCCATTTCCAACGCAACGGCGATCATCTCGCGGATGGGCGCTTCGTCGTCAACAATCAGAATGCTCCTGCCAACCATGCTCAAAAATCCTCTTGTCATTTAACTGTCTTGCGCCGCATTAGATAACGGAATTATTGCAGTCGTGTGACAGTAATTTAGTCGCTCGGGCAATTCCCGCCTCTCTGGACTACGCTTTGGGTCCGAATCCTGACAACCACAAAAGGAAGGTTCCGATGACTTACAGCATGATTTCCTGGAAAGCCCTGCTGGTAACGGCGGCGTTGACGCTGCCGACCCTGGCATTCGCGGCGGAACCGGCGATGACGAAAGACGGGATGTTGGTCGACCACAAGGGCATGACGCTTTACACCTTTGCCAAGGACGCCGATGGCAAGTCCATGTGCAACGACAAGTGCGCCACCAACTGGCCTCCACTGATGGCTGAGTCCACCGATAAGCCCATGGGGAAATGGACCGTCGTCACCCGTGATGATCAGAAAAGCCAATGGGCTTACAGCGGGAAGCCGCTCTATACCTTCATCATGGACAAGAAGGCGGGCGACATGACCGGTGACGGCAAAATGGACGGGGCCTGGAAAGTCGCCAAACCTTGATGCATACCTCTAACGGTGAGGGGCCTGGCCCCTCATCGAAATGCGTAATCCGCCACAATCCCGACAAAAATCGCCAACCCTGCCCAGTGGTTGTGCAAAAACGCCTTGAAGCACTTCATCCGATCCTTGTCCCGCGTATACCAGAACTCCCAGGCAAAACAGCCCGCCGCCGCCAGCAGCCCCAGGTGAAACCAGCCGCCCAGCTCAAACCGCGCTCCGGCCAGCAACAGGCACGCCAGCGACAGGCCCTGCAAGGTCAGAATGATCACGCGATCGGCTTCACCAAACAGGATGGCCGTGGATTTCACGCCGATCTTCAAGTCGTCATCGCGGTCGGTCATCGCGTAATACGTGTCGTAGCCCACCGTCCACAGCAGGTTGGCGATGTACAGCAGCCACGCGGTGGCGGGCAGGCTGCCGGTCTCGGCAGTGAACGCCATCGGCATGCCCCAGGAAAACGCCGCCCCCAGCACCACCTGCGGGTAGTAGGTGTAGCGCTTCATGAACGGGTAGCTCGCCGCTAGGGCCAGGCCACCGAGTGACAGCAGGATGGTGGTGGCGTTGGTCAGCAGCACTAGCAGGAAACTGATGCCCATCAGCACCGCGAAAAACACCAGCGCCTCTTTCGAACTGATCTTGCCGCTCACCAGTGGGCGCTGCTCGGTGCGCTTTACATGGCCGTCGACCTTGCGGTCGGCCCAGTCATTGATCACGCAACCACCGGCGCGGGTCAGCACCACGCCCAACACGAAAATCACGATATTGAGCAGGGAGGGCGAGCCCTTGCCTGCAATCCACAGCGCCCACAGCGTCGGCCACAGCAGCAGGTAGATGCCGATGGGCTTGTCCATGCGGGTCAGTTGGATGAAATCCCAGGCCCTCGGGTTCAAGTGGTTCAGGGATTTGAGCAGACGCTGGTACATCAGCAGTTCTCCGGATGGGCGTGCAACGCGTGCCAGAAGCTGGGCAGAAAGATCTCCGCAACCAACACGCTCAGCGGCCCGCGATCAAAACGTGAACGGCGCGCCCATAGGCCGTCGACCTGATCCGCCACAGGCAGCCATTGTTGTGGGTAATGGCACACCTCGATGGCCTGGCGCGTGAATGCCTGGTCGCAGAACAACAATTCGCCCAGTGAGCGGCTGCCCAATTCATCCATATGCAAGCCGTCGCCCTGCAGGGCGCTGCGTGCCGCCACACTGCGCGCGAACACCCAAGGCTGGCCGTGACCACGCAAATACACCTCGCGTACCCAGCCGATACTGGCCGGTGGCAGTGCCAGGGCGGCGCATTCATCGTCTCGTAACGGTTGCCAGCCCTCGAACAGCGGCGTCACGCTGAAACCGTCGTTGGACAGCCACGTCAGCCGCCGCGTCAGCGAGTCTTCGTTGAACAGCCAGTTGAGGGTCAAGGGCGCGGGCGCGGGGTGCAGAAGGCTCTGGATCAGCCATTGGCAAGCATCGGGAGGGTCGATTGAGTGCGGCACGGTGAGTCAGTATTGGCAGCAAAAGAGGCGGCGAGCTTACCATGACGCCTCTGGTTTTTGCCGGACCGAACCGGCTGTTTGCGTCGATCGTGCTTGCATCTGCCGGCCCCGATCAGTACAAAACGCCCTGAGCCGCACGGCAACGCGGGTCTATCGACCGTCGGCCAAGATGCCTGACCCTGAGGAAGCAAGTGATGAAGAAGTGGCAATGTGTAGTCTGTGGCCTGATCTATGACGAGAAAGACGGCTGGCCGGATGACGGAATTCTGCCTGGCACCCGTTGGGAAGACGTCCCGGAAGACTGGCTGTGCCCGGACTGCGGCGTGGGCAAAATGGATTTCGAAATGATCGAAATCGGCTGATTTTTGGTTTTCAGATAAGTACTACAAGGAGAAGGGAATGAGCGCACCTGTCGTGATCATCGGCACAGGATTGGCCGGTTACAACGTGGCCCGGGAGTTTCGCAAGCTCGACAGCGAGACCCCCTTGTTGCTGATCACCGCCGATGACGGGCGCTCCTACTCCAAGCCCATGCTCTCCACTGGTTTTGGCAAGAACAAGGAAGCCGATGGCCTGAGCATGGCTGAACCTGGCGCAATGGCCGAACAACTCAAGGCCGAAGTGCGCACCCACACTCGCGTCAGCGGCATCGACCCTGGCCACAAGCGCTTGTGGATTGGTGAGGAAGCGGTGGCTTACCGCGACCTGATCCTGGCCTGGGGCGCCGAAACCGTGCGTGTACCGGTGGAAGGCGATGCGGCTGAGCTGATTTTCCCGATCAATGACCTCGAAGATTACGCACGCTTCCGTACCGCGGCTGCCGGTAAGCGCCGTGTGCTGCTGCTCGGCGCCGGCTTGATTGGCTGTGAATTTGCCAACGACCTGATCCTGGGCGGTTATGAAATCGACCTGGTGGCGCCGTGCGAGCAAGTCATGCCGACCCTGCTGCACCCGGCCGCCGCCGCAGCGGTCCAGGCCGGACTGCAAAGTCTCGGCGCGCGTTTCCATCTCGGTCCAGTGCTCAATCGCCTGCTGCGCACCGCTGACGGCCTGGAAGCCCACCTGTCGGACGGTGAAGTGATCGCCTGCGACCTGGTGGTCTCAGCCATCGGCCTGCGCCCACGGGTGGATCTGGCCGCCGCCGCCGGCCTGCAGACCAATCGCGGGATCATGGTGGACCGCCACCTCAAGACCTCACACGCCAACATCTACGCCCTGGGCGATTGCGCCGAAGTCGACGGACTGAACCTGCTGTACGTGATGCCGCTGATGAGCTGCGCCCGCGCGCTGGCCCAGACCCTGGCCGGCAACGCCACGGCAGTCAGCTACGGCCCGATGCCGGTGACCGTCAAGACGCCGGTGTGCCCGCTGGTGGTCTCGCCACCGCCACGGGGTACCGAAGGCGTGTGGAGCGTTGAAGGCGAGGGCGCCGATATCAAGGCCCTGTGCCGCGACGCCAGCGGCCGCCTGCTGGGCTATGCCCTGACCGGCAGCGCTGTGATGGAAAAACTCGCCCTCAATAAAGAGCTTCCGCCGTTGCTGGCGTAAATACCGGTCGTTCTGTCGGAATAACCGCGTTTTTCACCCTAGAAAGGTCGCCGCAAGACTGGCGGAGCGTGCGATGGCATGCCATCCTCACTCCCGTCTGCCGCAGAGTAGAGCCTGCGGCGCTTTGGGCGCTGCTCCAGAAGAGAGCAGCACGGACATAACAACAAAAAACCGTCAAAGAGGCTTCACTTATGCGTAAACCAGAACTCGCAGCCGCCATCGCTGAAAAAGCGGATCTCACCAAAGAACAGGCCAACCGCGTCCTCAACGCCGTTCTCGAAGAAATCACCGGCGCCCTGCACCGCAAGGACAGCGTCACCCTGGTTGGCTTCGGCACCTTCCTGCAACGCCATCGCGGCGCCCGCACTGGCAAAAACCCGCAAACCGGTGAACCGGTGAAAATCAAGGCCAGCAACACGGTTGCGTTCAAACCGGGCAAATCGCTGAAAGATACCGTTAACGAGTAACCGGCAGTACCGTCTCGAAAGGGGGCGGGGCGGTAGGAAAAATGGGCACGCCGACGAGGTTGGGTGCCCATTTTTTGTGGGAAGAAGAAAAGTGGGCGAACTGTTGATAGGGTTTCATTTTATGTGTTTTCGGAACTTGCTGCGCAAGTTGCGATGTGCATTTTCGAATGTTTTTGTCATTTAAATAGTTATAGTGTTTTGGAACTTGTTTGTGCAGAGCGTCACTTAAATTTCGAGGTTGCAGGGAGCCCTCTCTAATAATTGTTAAGAGGTCTATTTATGAACGTGTCCGAAAAGTCATACATTCCACTACTTGCTCCAATGATTCAGCCAAAAACTCATGGTGTTACGACTCCAGCAGTTTCAGGCAATCATCTGACAGCTCCAGACAGTTCTGACGTTGAACGGAGCCTGAATAACGGAGGTGGTCGCTCGTCCCAGTACCCCGTCGCGAGTGATCAAGAGAATCAAGCCCGATATAAGCGAGCAGGTTCTAGGTTAAAGTTTTTCAGGGCCCCAAAGCGCCCCAAACCACCTAAGCCACCCGCGGCACCCAAGCCCCCCAAGCCCCCTAAAGTCGCCGTGCCACCCAAGAAGCCAATAGGTGGGCCAAATGGTGTGCAGGGCGCCGCCAATAACTCGAAAGCCATTGGCAACTTGCACAACGCAAATGCATTTACGCCATTATCCAGTCAATTGGCGTACAGCGCGCGTAACGCCTTAATAAGTGCAACCGTAGGTACATTGATTCATTTGCCCTTCAGTGTGGCAGAGCATGTAGGCTCTAAAGCCATCGCGGACAGAATTGATGCGCAAGCTGAAATGCCGGGTGCAGAAAAAAAGAACGCGGATGGCACTGTCACTACGGTAGACCCGTCCGCGACGCAACAGCAAAAATTGGACGCGCGTCTTGAGGGCGCCGAAATAAAAACCGAGCTGATGGTCAACAATATTCTTTCCATCAACGAAGGGAAAGACGCGAAGGCTATGGGTAAAGACCCCAGTGCGCCCACTGATACTCCCTCAAGGCTTGCGGCACTTGAGAAAAGAATGGACGCCATAGAAGAACAGATGGAAGACATTGGTGAACGCTACGGGATTATTTATAAACCTTATGTTGCGTCCGACTCGTCGCAAGCGCCGACTGATGAGTCTCGTATAAAAAATATTGAAGAGCGTTACGCTTATATGAACAAGATGACCAAGGTGTTGATTGCATCGAGGAACGCAATTGTAGAAGACGAAGAGTAACACGTCGGCAGTGCCAATCAACAATCTCAGGCCACAGCGTCAAAGTTTAAAAGTTGATCTGTGGCCTTCGATGTCAGCCGACTTTGTTGTTGCAGAGTACGACAAAGGGGGCAGATTTATTTACAGTTCCTATCCGGATTAAATAGATCTGTTCCCTTTATCGCCATCGCCTTTATCGTTGAGTAAGCGGTCTACTCTTATTTGGAGTCAAATAATTCTTGCGTATGCAGGACTGCCTTGTTTACTCGCTCTGAAGCGGTAACGCTATCAATGCGTAAGTCGTCGGGTATGTGCTCATAGTCCATAGCCTCACCCTCTGTAAGCGCTCCACGCAGATGAGCAATTACTCTGAAAATAATGTGATGCATACGCCAGCAAATTGAGGGTTCAATATTTACCAGCTGTTCCTCAGATGCGGGCGTGCTTACGCCGCCAGTCCAGATTTCTGACTCAAACGCGAATTGAATTCTGTCATAACCAGAGGTCGATTTCGTGTAGTCCGGGTCACTGAAAAGAATCTTCCAGCGAGGGATATCTGAAAAATGCATGCTGCAGAAAATCGGTCGAAACAAATGTTTTGAGGTGTCCACCTCGCTGATCGAGGTTGGGATTTGTGTATAGAATTTCTCAAAAACCTCAATCAGATGTCCCAGCGCAGGAGGAATCAGCTCGATATAGCGTGCAATCACAAAGCCAGGCTCATCTGAATCGTTGAGGGCTGGGATGTAGAAAAGATCACCCGGTTTGGGTGCCTTGAGGGTTTTCATACAGCAGCCTCTTTTAGGTACAAGATTTGATTTTGCTCGGCTTGATGCCCAGCGCTTTGGCCGCAGCCCTGTAGTTTTTATAGTGACTTTTGCCCCGTGCATCAGTGCGGCTTTTATTGATGGGTTCGATGACATTGCCGGGGAATTTGCCTTTTGTTTTGTATTTCTCTCGGTAGGCCTGTTCGTAACCTTTGGCTTGAGAGTAAGTCATCTTGCCGTCCTGACCTTTCAACACACGCAGCTCTCCTTTTCCAAGCCGCGTGGACCTGTCGTGCTGACTTTCACGCGCCGCAGGATCCTGCTCGGTGTGACCGATGTAGTAAGGCGTTTTAGCACCGGGGGCGTAGAGCCCGTAAACATAGAAACCAGGTTTGTTTAGGGGCGTTGGGGTCCAGCCTAGTGGATCCAGCCAGGTAATAGGGTTTGCACCGTACGAGTAGAGGTTCAGGCCACCCAGCAACCCAATCGGATCCGGCGTAGTAAACCGCCCCACATCCGGATCATAAAACCTGAACGTATTGAAATGCAGCCCCGTCTCCCGGTCCAGATACTGCCCCTGGAACCGCAGATTCTGCTCTTCAATGTAATAAGGCTCGCGCACTTCCTCCAGCGTGTTGCCCCACACCCGATAAGTCGCCTGCCAGACGCTGTGCCCATCGGTCTCGGTCAGTTGTTCCGGCAACCCATTCAGGTCGTTGTGGTAGTAGCGAATCTTCTGCAACGGGCCCATGCCGTCGACGCGGGCCAGCGGTTCATAGCCGTCATCGTCATAAACATAGAGGCTGGTCTGGCTGTGTTTATGCTCCTGCAACAACCGCAGTCCATCCCACACAAACTGCGTTTCTCCCAGCGGATACCCGTCACTGCCATGCTCGGTTTTTTCGATGCGTCGGCCCAGCGGGTCGTAGGTCATTCGCACGACGCTGCCGTCATCGTTACGCACTTCAATCAAGCGGCTTTCAGCATCGTAGGCAAACCGCTGCACACCCCGTTTCGCGCTGCGCTTTTCGATAATCCGCCCAAACGCATCATAGCGATAACGCTTGTCCTGATAGGTCAGCAACTTGTTATGCACCACCAACCCGGCACCCGCCTGCGGGCCGTCGAGCAGGTTGGCGGCGGCGTCGTAGGCGAAGGTTTCACGCTGGCCGTGCAGGCTGTCCTGGCTGGCGATGATGCGACCGGTGGCGTCGTAGTGCAGCAGTTGGCGGTGCTGCGCGGCGGGTTGTTGGTCGAGTTTGCCGATCAGGTTGTCGGCGGGGTCGTATTCGAACTGCTTTTGCGCGGCCGCTGGCATCAACGAGGGCTGACTTGCCAAGCGGCGTTGGCGCGAACGCAGGCGGCCACTTCGGTCATATTCGCTGCGAGTGGTGAGCTGGCCCTGGGTGCGCAGTACTTCGCGGTGCAGGCGGTCGCGTTCGAAGTCGCTGATGACCTGGCCGTCGAGGTTGATCTGGTGCAGATGGCCACCGCCGTAGTGCAGGCGATTGAGCCAGCGGCCGTCCGGCAGTTGGGTCTGGATCAGGTTGCCGAGCTCGTCGTAATGATGTTGCAGGTTGCCCGCTGAACTCTGCTCGCAAAGCAGTTGGCCGAGGGCGTCGTAGGCAAAACCCAGGGCTTGGGCGTTGCCCTGCGAGTCGGTGAAGGTGACAGCCGTGAGCTGGTCCACTGCGTCGTAGCTGTAGTCGGTGCGGCCATCGTCGGTGGTCTTGGCAATCAGCCGGCCCACTGCATCGCGTTCCAATCGATGGACGATAGGCGCGGGCGGCGTTTCGGGCACCAGGGCCAGACCGTTTCCGTAAGGCGCCGGCACGGCAGTCACCGCCGCGACGTTATCCAGCGGGTCATAGCTGTAGAGCTTGGCACTGCCGTCGAGGTCCTGCTGTTCAACCAGACGGTCGCCGGCATCCCAGGCAAAACGATAACGCTCGCCGTTTTCGTTGATCAGCGCTTGCAGCCGTCCATAGCTGTCATAGCCGAACTGCACCTGCCGGCCATGGGCGTCGGTGCGTTGGCGGACTTGGCCACGGCGGTTGTGTTGATAGAGCGTGGTGTGTCCGGCTGGGTCGGTGTAACCCACCAGATGACCGCTGACATCACGCTGATAGTGCTCGGTACGGCCGTCTGGCAATTGGGTGGTGAGCAAACGCCCCTGGGCGTCATAGCTGAATTGGGTACGCTCACCCAGGGCATCGGTGATGACCTGCAGATAGCCGCGCTCGTCGTAGCTGAACCGGCTGGGGTAACCCGAGCAGTCGATGTGCTCGGCCAATTGCCCGAAAGGGTTCCAGCGCAGTTTTTTGCTTTTGCCGGTGGCGTCGATGATTTCCACGGGCTGGCCGTGGGCGTCGTAGCGGTAACGGGTGATATAGCCCAGCGGATCGGTTTCGGCGATGCAGTTGCCGCGTGAGTCATAGCGATAGTGCCAGCTGTTGTCGGCGGCATCGGTTTCCACCAGTGGCAGCGCCCAATGCTCCAGCCATAAAGTCGAATCGCTGCGGCCCAGCGGGTCGGTTTCGCCGATCAGGTTGCCGGCCTCATCGTAGCTGTACTCAAAGCGCCCGCCCTGAGGGTCGGTGGCGCTCAGCAACTGGCGCTCGTCGTTCCATTCGAACAGCCAGGTGTGGTCAAGGTTGTCGCTGTACCGAATGATCTGGTGTTGGGTGTTCCAATGCCGGGTACTAACGCGTTGCAAGCCGTCGGTAATACGGGTGATACCGGCCTGCAAGTCATAGTCGAACTGGTAAGCGTCGCCCTCATCGGTCCAGTGCCGGACCACGCGCCATTCCAAACCTTCAACCAAAGACCATTCGTAGAAGCAACGAAGCCCGGTCGGCAGTTGGTGCTCCACCATCCTGCGACCACTGTCGTAGGCGAAACGACGCTGAACCTGGCCCGTTGCATCACGCACTTCAGCCAGGTTCCCCGCTGTGTCGAAGCCGTAGCTGACGAGCACTTCTCGGCGCTGGTCGGGGTATAGACGTTCGATGCGCGCTAACTGGCCTTGATCATGGATCAACTCAACCTGCACGAGATCGAACGTATCACGCAGCCGCACCAGGCGACCGGCTTCGTCGTAGTCGACATGGATGCGGTTGTCGTTACGGTCGCCCAGTTGAGTCAGGCGCAGCAGCGATGGGTCGGCAGTGGGCTCGAACAAGCGATACAAGCCCTCATCGCTCTCGATCAACAGCTGCCCATTGAGATGCCGCCGCACGGCCAGCCCTTCACCCGCGCTGAACACGGCACCGCCCAGGGGGATGGAGCCCATGTCGATAGGTCGACCTTGCTCGTCGGTATAAATCAGCGTTTCACCGCCCTCTGAATGGGGCAGGATCTCGACGCACACTTCATAGGGCACGCTCCAGCCTGCACCGAACATTCCACCCGAGCGCTCATCGCGGCTGTTGTAGAAGCGCTGCCAGTCGATCGGTAGGATGCCGGGCAGTACGAAATCCAGCTCCTCGGCATCGCCTAGCACCTTCGCGCCTGTGGCCGCATGCACCGGGTTCGACGAGCCCATCGCTGCGTTCGCCACGGCCCCCATCGCGCTGCTGACGGCCATCGACGTGGCCCCGCCGATCAGCATGCACGGCAACTTGCTGAAGAACTTGCCCTTGCCACCCTTGAGCATCAACAGCGCCGTGACCGCCAGCCCCACGCCCGGCGTCTTGCCACTGCGAATCTCGCGCACCACCACCGAGCCGCCGCCAATGGTCACGTTGGAGGAAATCAGGCCGGACGACACCACCGTTGCATCGCAGGTGCTGCGATCACCGCTGCGCACTGCCGGTTGGCCGTTGATCGTGACCTTATCCGAGCCCTCGGCCAGGAATTGCGGCGGCATAGGCGGGTGCTTCATGCACACCACCAGGTCCAGCGGCTTGGGCACGGCGCCGGGAGCGGGTGTCGCAACCGTGGGACGCCACATCTGCGAGAAGAAACTCTCGGCCATGTCCAGATAGCTGGCTTCTGCTTCAGGCGTGGGTTCTTCCAGCTCGGTGCCGGCTGGCGCGACATGGGAACTGATCGCCCCGGCGGCGCGGGCGGCCGGGATGTTGTTGGTGAGAGTGTCGGTGGCGCCGGTGAGAATATTGGCCTGCACCGTGGGCGGGAACAGTGCGTTGGCGAAGGTATCGCATAAATTCGTCAGGCCCTTGTCCGCCCCGGTCTTGCTCATGGCCAGGCCGACAATCGTGCCCACTACGGCACCCAGCAGGAAGCAGCCAAGCCCTCCGGTCGCGACGGTAATCCCGGTGGCGGCAACCACGGCGGCGGTCGCCACGGCGGTGATCGCGATATTGGCCGCTACCTCCAGCACGCCGCCAAGGATGTCCGCCATCATTGAGGTGTGGGAGAGCGCATCGCCCATCCGGGCCGCCCATAACGCGTCAGACATGCAGGCCGCTCATCAAGAAATAGCGTCGAACGACAGCGAGTTTTTGATCAACGCCCAGTGCGCCGCCTCGGCATCCCCAAGCGTGTCCGCCTTCACGTAACTCAACGCGAGCATCTTGCGCGTACCCGGCAGTACCAACGCCAGCTGGTACTGGAACACCTTGTCATTGCCCTTGTTGAATTGGCTGCGCAGCTCGATGCCTTCCACCTCTTGGGCCGCGCCCAGGCGCACGTCCACGCCCGGTTGATAACGCAGGTCCTGCACCTGTTTTTCCAGGCGCTGGAGTTGGTCATTGAAGTTGCTGTGCAGGGTTTCACCCTCGGCGAGCAGGCTGCGGCTGACGATCAGGGAGGTGCCCAATTCAGGAAACTTGAGGATATTGATCGTTGCGTCCTGCAGCTCACTGGCGGGTAGTTGAAACTGGAATTCGTTGATCCGGTACGTCATGGCAAACAGGTCTCGTCAGGAGCTTTTGGGCGCGGGGAACGCGGCTTTGATATTGGCGTCGATGGCGGCTTTCTGGCCCTGGCCGTCCGGAGTCGCGCCGGGGCCGCCGCCGTTGTTCAGGTGCAGCACGCCGCCGGTGTTGAACTCGGCATCGCCGCTGGCATAGAAGCTGATTTGCACGCCGGTGAGGTTGATCTGCCCGCTGGCGTTCAACTCCAGGATGCTTTCGCCGCAGACCAGGCGCAGGTTTTCACCGACTTCGATGACATAGCTCTGGCTGATGCTGTCGGTCTTCCTCTGGCCCACCGAGAGGATGTCTTCCTGCTTGACGATGCGCAGGCGGTTGTTGCCGATGGTCACCGTCTCGTTATGGCCGATGCTCTTGTTGCGGTCATGCCCCACCGAATGGCTTTCATCCACCTCGACCACGATGTCTTGGTTGCGCTCGGCATGGATGTACAACTGCTCCAACCCCTTCTTGTCCTCCATGCGGATTTCATTGAAGTTGGCCGGCGTGCCGCCCTTGCTCGAACGGCTTTTCATGCCGCTCTGGGTCGCGTTTTCCGGCAGGTCGTAAGGCACGGTCTGCTCGGCGTTGTAGACCCGCCCGGTGATGATCGGCCGGTCGGGGTCGCCCTCAAGGAAGCTCACGATCACTTCCTGGCCGATCCGTGGGATCTGCATCGAGCCCCAGTTCTTGCCGGCCCAGGATTGCGACACACGAATCCAGCACGAGCTGTTCTCGTTGGATTGGTCATGACGGTCCCAGTAGAAATGCACCTTCACGCGGCCGTACTGGTCGGTCCAGATTTCCTCGCCCTTGGGGCCGACTACCAGCGCGGTCTGCGGGCCTTTGACGATGGGCCGATGGGTGTTGGCCAGCGGGCGGAAGCTCTGCTGGGCGTCGATGCAGGTGAGGCTGCTTTCGAACTGTGCCGAGCCCGAACCGCCGCCGCTTTCCAGGCTTTCCTGGACGATGTAGTAGCGGCAGCCGACGATCAGGTATTCACGGTTCTGGTCCTGACGACTGAAGCCGGTCAGGCTGAATAAATGCCCCGAGCCCAGGCCGCGAGCATTGCCGCTGAACTCGATCTGCTCATGCAGGGTTTGCAGCGCTTCGATGCGGGTCCGCGCATAGTGCTCGCCGTCTTCGCTTTGCACATAGGTGCCGGGGTAGTCGTACAGCGGATAGTCGCCGGCGGTGTGCGGGCGCGGCATGGCCGAGCGCACGTCGATGCTGGCGCTGGGGCGCTGGAAATCGTAGTCGTTGAGCTCCAGCGAACCCGATTGTACTTCGTGCGCCAAGTGCCAGTTGTGCATATGGTCGCGTTCGCGCTGCTGCTCGTCCTTGGGGTAGTACGGAATCGACGCGTAGCCGGGCACCGTGGTGTGGGCGCCGTAGGCGTCGGCCAGCACGAGTACATGGCGGTCCTGCTCATGGCGGAAGAAGTAGTAGATGCCTTCCTGTTCCATCAAACGGCTGACGAAGTCGAAGCTGGTCTCGCGGTACTGCACGCAGTATTCCCACTCGCGGTACGGCCGGCTCAGGGCGTCTTCGAAGTCGGAAAAGCCCAGGTCGCGAAACACCTGCTTGATGATCTGCGGGATGCTCAGGTTCTGGAAAATCCGGCAGTCGGAGGTGCGGCTGAGCAGCCAAAACCATGGGCGCAGCGTCACCTGATAACTGGCGAACTGGCCTTGGTCGATATTCTGGCTGCACCGCGCGACGATGCCGTGGAAGTGCCGCTCGCCACCGTCCGCCAATTGCAGGCCCACGCTCATGGGTTTGCCGAGCAACTGGTTGAGATCGATGTTGGCGTCCACGGACGTCAGTTGCAGCTCGTAATTGAACAGCCTGCCCAGCTCCTCGCCGCCGCCCATTTCATTGAGCAGCAGCACATCCGGCCCGAGGGGACTGGTGATTTTGGCCAGGCGTGAGGCTTGGTTGAATAGCATCGTTTCTTCCGTTCAATTTCAACTGTAGGAGCGAGCTTGCTCGCGAAGGTGGTCAACGATGACGCGGGCATTCTGAATGACCGCGGCGCTCTCGGGTTCTTCGCGAGCAAGCTCGCTCCTACAGGTGTCAGGTGTGCGGCGTTTAGGCCGCGTCGCTGAAGTCGTAGTGCAATTCATTATCCCGGCTGCTGATGCGCACACCCGCCAGCGGCTTGCCTTCGAGCATGCGCGTGAGGAACTCACGGCTCATGTCCGGCAGCAGGCTATTGGTCAGAATGGTGTCGATCATGCGCCCGCCACTTTCGGTCTCGGTGCAACGCGAGACGATCAGGTCGACCACCGCGTCGTCGTAATCGAACGCCACCTTGTGGGTGCTCTCTACGCGTTTCTTGATGCGGCCCAGTTGCAGGCGGGTGATCGCCTTGAGCATCTCGTCGCTGAGCGGGTAGTAAGGGATGGTCACCAGACGGCCGAGCAGCGCCGGCGGGAAGATTTCCAGCAGCGGCTGGCGCAGGGCCTTGGCGATTTCTTCCGGCTCCGGTACGTTCGCCGGGTCTTTGCACACGTGGGAAATCAGCTCGGTACCGGCGTTGGTGGTCAGCAGGATCAGGGTGTTCTTGAAGTCGATCACCCGGCCTTCGCCGTCCTCCATCACGCCCTTGTCGAACACCTGGAAGAAGATCTCATGCACGTCCGGGTGGGCTTTTTCCACCTCGTCCAGCAGCACCACACTGTAGGGCTTGCGCCGCACGGCTTCGGTCAGCACACCGCCTTCGCCGTAGCCGATATAACCCGGTGGAGCGCCCTTGAGGGTCGACACTGTGTGGGCTTCCTGGAATTCGCTCATGTTGATGGTGATGACGTTCTGCTCGCCGCCGTACATAGCTTCGGCCAGGGCCAGGGCGGTTTCGGTCTTGCCCACACCGGAGGTGCCGGCCAGCATGAACACGCCCACCGGTTTTCCGGGGTTGTCGAGGCCGGCGCGGGAGGTCTGGATGCGCTTGGCGATCATCTGCAAGGCATGGTCCTGGCCGATGATGCGTTTTTTCAGGTGCTGGTCGAGGTTGAGCACCGTCTCCAATTCATTGCGCGCCATGCGGCCCACTGGGATGCCGGTCCAGTCAGCGACCACCGAGGCCACGGCCTGGTAATCCACGGTGGGCAGGATCAGCGGGGTTTCGCCTTGCAGGGTACTCAGGCGCTGTTGCAGGTCGACCAGCTGAGCGCGCAATTCATCGTTGCCACTGTCCACCACGCCCGCCTTTTCACGCAGCGTTGCACGGGTGGCTAGCAACTCGTCCACCAAGGTTTTCTCTTCAGCCCAACGGCTTTCCAAGGTCGCCAGACGCTCACGCTCAGCGCTCAACAGCGCCTCGGTGTTGGTTTGGCGCGCACCAATCGCAATGCCGATGGCATGCTCACGGGCGATGATTTGCAACTCGGTTTCCAGTGCCTCGATGCGACGGCGGCTGTCGTCCACCTCCGCAGGCACCGCGTGCAGACTGATGGCGACGCGGGCGCAGGCGGTGTCCAGCAGGCTCACGGATTTGTCCGGCAACTGGCGCGCCGGGATGTAGCGGTGGGACAGCTTCACCGAAGCTTCCAGCGCTTCATCGAGGATCTGCACCTGATGGTGTTTTTCCATGGTCGACGCCACGCCACGCATCATCAGCAGCGCTTTGTCTTCCGACGGTTCGGCCACCTGCACCACTTGGAAACGGCGGGTCAGGGCCGGGTCTTTCTCAATGTGCTTCTTGTACTCGGCCCAGGTGGTGGCGGCCACAGTACGCAAGGTGCCGCGGGCCAGGGCTGGCTTGAGCAGGTTGGCCGCGTCACCGGTGCCGGCGGCGCCGCCAGCACCGACCAGCGTGTGCGCTTCGTCGATGAACAGGATGATCGGCTTGGGCGACGCCTGCACGTCTTCGATGACCTGGCGCAGACGCTGTTCGAACTCGCCTTTCATGCTCGCACCAGCTTGCAGCAGGCCCACGTCAAGGCTGCGCATTTCCACGTCTTTCAGGGCTGGCGGCACGTCACCGGCGACGATGCGCAGGGCGAAACCTTCGACCACAGCGGTCTTGCCCACGCCGGCTTCACCGGTGAGGATCGGGTTGTTCTGGCGGCGGCGCATGAGAATGTCGACCAGTTGGCGGATCTCTTCGTCACGGCCTACAATCGGGTCGAGCTTGCCGCTGCGCGCCTGTTCGGTCAGGTCGACGGTGAAGCGCTTGAGGGCTTCCTGCTTGCCCATCGCGCTCGGCGCCATGGCACCGCTGGCTTCACCGGGCACGGCACCGGCATTGAAACCATCACTGGCGCTCAGCGCGTTCTCCGGCGAATCACCGACGTACTCGTCGAAACGCTCGCTCAGGGCCTCGGCCTTGATCTTGTCGAACTCGGCAGACAAGCCCAACAGCGCATGACGCAGGCTAGGCGTCTTCAGGATGCCCAGCACCAGGTAGCCGGTACGCACCTGGCTTTCACCAAACATCAGGCTGCCGTAGACCCAACCGCGTTCCACGGCTTCTTCCACATGGGAGGAGAGGTCGGTGATCGACGTCGAGCCACGCGGCAAACGGTCCAGCGCTTCGGTCAGGTCACGGGCCAGGCGCGCCGGCTCCACGTTGAACTGACGGATGATGCGGTGCAGGTCCGAGTCCTGCAATTGCAGCAACTGGTGGAACCAGTGGGCCAGTTCCACATACGGGTTGCCCCGCAGTTTGCAGAACACGGTGGCGGCTTCGATGGCCTTGTAGGCCACGCTGTTGAGTTTGCCGAACAGTGCGGCGCGACTGATTTCACCCATGCTCTGGATTCCTTGAGGTGGTGGCGTGATCGGCGTAATGCCGGGCCAGGATTAGGTCGTTGGCGTCATGCTCGGGCTTGCCGAGCCAGGTGTTGAAGCCCAGGCGGAACTGACCATTGAGTTGCAGCGCCGGCACTTCGGGTTGTTGCAAAACCAGGTTGAGGTCCCAGTCCAGTTCATGGCCCAGGTACTCGGCCACCCACGCCACCAGCTCGTTGAACGGCTGGTGCCCAGGCAGCATGCCCATGTAGTCATCCAGCGTGAGCGGGCCCAGGCGGATGCGGAACTTGTGCTGGCGGTCCCACACGAAACTGCCCAGGCAAAAGTCCACGCCCAGGCGGTTGGCGCTCACGCTGACGCGGCTGCGCTCGGGCAGTTCCAACCATTGGCCGACGTACTCTTCAATCTCCACCGGCAGGCCGAAGTACTCGCTGAGAATCGCTTTCAGACCGTCTGGATAGCGGGTTTGCGCCGACAGGTGGCCGCTGTAATGCAGCTTCGCGGTGTCCGGGATGAGCCCCTGATTCAGCAGGCTTGGCATGCCCCGTCCACTCAAAGCAGCGAGGCGCGCGGACCAGTAATCATCATCCGGTCGGTCGTGGCTGACGGTCGGCCGCGCCTCGGCCCAGGCCCGGTAAAACAGGCTGAGCAGGCGATGGTGGAACACATCGAGGAACTGTTTGCTGGTGCTGTCGGCGTTGTTGCGCTGACGCTCGCGCACGTACTCGGTGATGTGCAGCGGCAGCGGGCCATTGGGGCCGCCAAGGCCGAAGAAGAATTGCTCCAGCCGCGCCGGCTTGCCGTCGCCACCGGGATCGACCGAGGCCAGGGTGGCCGGCGCAAAGGTGCAATCAGCCTGTTGCCCCAGGCGCAGCGGGTCATCCGCCAGGCGCAGGGAATGGCCCAGCCGCGGCAGTTCTGGCGATTCGCACTCGATACGGCGCAGCGCCTGGAAGAAATCGTATTCCCAGGGCTCCTGATGCATCGCATCCAGGGTACTCACAGGGTCGGACGACGTCCGGGCTTGGCTTTCCATCGCATGATCTCGCCGCGTTCGGTGGTACGGATCACCGTCTCGGTAAAACTGTTGATCGACACGTAACGTGCCAGGAAGCGCTCCAGCACCGCACCGAGCAGGAACACGCCGGTGCCGCGAAACGCGTTTTCATCGAATTCCAAGGTGATTTCCAGGCCACGGCCAAACACGATCGGGCCGGGCATCGGCAAACGTCGGGTCACGGCTTTGCTGCTGACCTCGCGCAGGCCTTCGATCTGCAATTGCAGGGCGGCGTCGTTGCTGTCGCCGTACAGGCGCAGCAGTTCGCGCAAGGCCGCGGCGCCTTGGCCCTGTTCGCTCAGGGACAGGTAGTTGAGCGACAACTGGCTGATCAAACGCCAGGCCTTGGCGTCATGGGCATGGCTGGCGCGCGGGCGGCTCGGGCCAGCCACGCAACGCACGGACAGCACCGGGGCGCTGTCGGCCAGGGTGAAGTCGGTCTTGCCGTTGCCGATGCTCATGAACAGGGGCAAGTCGCGGTTAGTGCACAGCGCAGTCACGCCGAGTTGGCGCAAGTCATGGCCGTAGGGCGCTTGGCGGCTGTCCACCAGGCTGACAAAGGTCTCGCTGCCCACATAGGTGGAGCGCGGGCCGTTGCGGCGCTGGTCGCTGGATAAGACGCGAGGCTCGCGGCGCACCGTGTAATACGCCTGATCACGGCCATAGCGTGACGGATCGCGCACCGCATAGAACGGCAAAAACGGCTGCTCCGGCCCGGTACCGTGACCGGTGATGCCGCTCAACGAGTGAATCTCGAAATCCATCGGCCGTGTGCGGTCGGCGATCACATGGTGTTCGTTGACCCGGTCGGACAAGTGGATACGGTCGACGCGCTTGGGGAACAGGTTGATCGCTGGCGTGCAGAACGGCAGGAACTGCCCCGCGCCGACGCTGCCTTCCAGGCTGGGCTCATGACGGTCGAACAACACGATCAGCTCCAGCTCCTGGCCGTCGCAACGCTTGACCGCACGGCTCAGCTCGGCGAACTCGACGAACAGGTAACGGTGGGGCAGGGCGAAGTATTCCTGCAACAAGCGATAGCCCTGGAACGCGCGTGCGACCACCGGCATGGCGGCGTCGGCATCGTCAAAACCACGGGAGCGCAGTGCATCCTGCGGCAGGCGCTCGACCCAATCGCCCCCCGGCTTGCGTGCAAACACCGCGCAGGCATTGCCCAGCAGTTGCTCGTAAAGGCGGAACGGTTGCTCGTCGGCACCGCTGAGGTAGAGCGGCAGGTTATCCAGGTCGAGGCTGTTGAAGGGCAATTCGGCGCCGGTGCGCAGGGTCAGGCGCAGACCGGCCTTGGCCTTCGGCTCACTGGCGGCCAGGCGCCCCAACACGGCGGCAGGGTTGCCGAAGTATTCGGCGTTGCTCACCTGCAACGGCCACAGCGTCACCGGGTGCGCGGTGCGGTACTCGCAGCAGGTCTGGGTTTCGCGGCCCAGCGCAGCGCGCAATACGGTGTCGCGAGGCAGCGGGAAACCACTGGCCAGCGAACCTTCATCCGGGTCGGTCTGCAATTGCACCACGGTCATCGACGGCGTGGGTGCCAGGTAATGCGGGTAGGCGATTTCCAGCAGGTTGTGGGTGAAGGTCGGGTACTCGGCGTCGAGCTTGAGCTGCACGCGGGCCGTGAGGTAGGCAAAGCCTTCGAGCAAACGTTCGACGTACGGGTCGGCGCAGTCCATACCGGACAGGGTCAGCCGACTGGCGATCTTCGGGTATTCCTTGGCGAACTCGGCGGCGCTTTCGCGCACGTGGTGCAGTTCCTGGTTGTACAGCTCCAGCAGACGCGGGTTCATGGGCGTCTCCGCTGGTCAGCGTTGACCACGCGTACGTGGCCGGATTCCAGGTCGAGGTCGGTTTGCAGCAGCAGGCGCAACGGCACGGGCTGTGCCCACAGGTCGCCTTCAATCTCGAAACTCAGCGCGTTATGGTTCATCTCGCCATGGCCGACACGAGCTTTGACGCGCAGGGTGTGGCGCAGAATGCGCGGTTCGAAGTTGGCGATGGCCTGGTAGATCAGGGCTTCAAGCGCCTTGATGTCCACACTGGAAACACTGTTGCCCGCCAGCGCCGGCAGGCCGTAGTTGACCACTGACGTACCGGCCGGTGTGTGCAACGTGGCATCGGCGTCGAGCAACGACGTGGTGTTGAGCAGCCACGCCAGGTCGCGCAGCACCGAGGCTTTCAATTGGGTCAGGGACAGCACGCGTTTGTCGGCGCTTTCCTTGGGGTTGGTTGGATCGTCGTCAGTCAGCCGGTCCAACAGGGACGGTTGCAGACGGTCGCGGGAAGCGATTTCAGTGACCACCAAAGCGGCTCCACGGACGGGTTGTGAGAGGGACAAGTGGGCTGTGGCCGTGGCGCGAAGCCACGGCCTCAAGGGCTATCAGCGCTTGGTGTTGGAACGGATGTTCCAGCCAAACTTGATCGCGCCGCCATCTTTGGTGCCGTCGGCTTTCTGCGGCTGGTAGTCGACCATCACTTGGGCGAAGTTCAGGGTGACGTTCTCGGTCAGGCGGTCATCGGTGCCCGAACCGCCGGTGCTGAGGGAGGTCACCAGCACTTCTTCCAGGTTGATCACCATGTACTCGACCTGGCTTTCGCCGCCGGCCTTGCGCACGGTCAGCTTGACCTTGTCGATGTGCTTGCCGCTGGCGCAGTGCATCATCAGGTTCGGCGACGCCTTGTCGACGTATTTGGTCAGCGACAGGTCCTGGATATTCACCTTGCCCGCGCCGCCGCCACCGCCCACGTGCATGTTGCCGGACTGGGCCATGCCCCAGCTCCAGTTCAGCACGTCGATTTCGTCCTTGTGGGCCTTGTCCATGGACTCGCCCTTGATGTCGCCGATCTTGATGAAAATATCAACAGCCATGTTTTCTCCCTGTGTGGTCTCAGCCACAGAATGTGTTGACGTCCCCGACCCCTGTAGGAGCGAGCTTGCTCGCGAAGGTCGTTAACGCTGACGCTGGCATCCTGAATGAACGCGGCGTCTTTAAGTTTTTCGCGAGCAAGCTCGCTCCTACAGGGAGCGAGCCGGTCCCGAATGTTTACGCGCTTTTCGCCGAAGGCAGCTTCGATACCAGGCGCAACGACACCGTCAGCCCTTCAAGCTGGTAGTGCGGGCGCAGGTAGAACTTGGAGTTGTAGTACCCCGGGTTGCCTTCCACTTCTTCCACGATCACTTCGGCAGCCGCCAATGGGTGCTGGGCCTTGGTGGTTTCAGTGGAGTGCGCAGGGTCACCGTCCACGTAGTTGAGGATCCAGTCCTGCAACCAGCGCTGCATTTCGTCCTTCTCTTTGAAGGAGCCGATCTTGTCGCGCACGATGCACTTCAAGTAGTGGGCGAAACGGCAGGTGGCGAACAGGTACGGCAGGCGCGCGGCCAGGTTGGCGTTGGCGG
The DNA here is from genome assembly GCF_002269425.1 of Pseudomonas sp. NS1(2017). Lineage (NCBI taxonomy): Bacteria > Pseudomonadati > Pseudomonadota > Gammaproteobacteria > Pseudomonadales > Pseudomonadaceae > Pseudomonas > Pseudomonas sp. NS1(2017). Next base: position 1,197,088 of record NZ_CP022960.1, on the reverse strand, counting down.
TGGCGTCCGGGTCATCGTATTCGGCCGGTTTCTGCAGCGACTGGGCGCCAATGAACGCGGCGAAGTCGGTGTTTTTCTTGTGCAGCAGCGGCATGAAACCGTTCTTCGCCAGCTCCGCTTCACGGCGGTCGCTGATGGCGATTTCAGTCGGGCACTTCATGTCCACGCCACCGTCATCGGTCGGGAACGTGTGCGCCGGCAGGTTTTCCACTTCACCGCCAGACTCGATGCCACGGATGCGCGAGCACCAGCCGTAGTGCTTGAACGAACGGTTGATGTTCACCGCCATCGCGTACGCGGCGTTGGCCCAGGTGTACTTGGAGCTGTCGGCACCGTCGGTGTTTTCTTCGAAGGCGAAGGCTTCCACCGGGTCGGTCTTGGCGCCGTACGGCAGGCGCGCCAGGAAACGCGGCATGGTCAGGCCGATGTAGCGCGAGTCTTCCGATTCACGCAGGGAACGCCAGCCGGCGTATTCCGGGGTGGTGAAGATCTTGGTCAGGTCGCGCGGGTTCGACAGTTCTTGCCACGAACCCATGCCCATCACAGTCGGCGAGGCCGCAGCGATGAACGGGGAGTGCATGGCGGCGCAGACTTTCGACAATTCGCCCAGCAGTTCCACGTCCGGTGGCGACTGGTCGAAGTAGTAGTCGCCCACCAGGCAGCCGTAAGGTTCGCCGCCGAACTGGCCGTATTCTTCTTCGTACATCTTCTTGAAGATCGGGCTCTGGTCCCACGCGGTGCCTTTGAATTTCTTCAGGGTCTTGTGCAGGTCCGGCTTGGAGATGTTGAGCACGCGGATCTTCAGTTGCTCATCGCTCTCGGTGTTGTTGACCAGGTAGTGCAGGCCACGCCAGGCGCTTTCCAACTGCTGGAAATCCTGGTGGTGGATGATCTGGTTGACCTGTGCGGTCAGCTTGGCGTCGATGGCAGCGATGATCGATTCGATCGACTTGATCGCGTCATTGGACACCAGGTCGGTCTGCGCCAGGGCCTGTTCGGCCAAGGTGCGCACGGCGGTTTCCACGGCTTCGCGGGCGCGCTCGGTCTTGGGCTTGAACTCTTGCAGCAGCAGGTTGGCGAACTCGCTGGCTTCTTCGGTGGCACCCAGGATCTGGCTGCCTTCGCGGGCGGTATTGTCGGTCATGATTACTGATCCCCTGCAGGCTTCGGCGCGCTGGCAAGTGCCTGGAGCAGTGCCGGGTCCTTGATCGCCTTCATGATGATTTCTTCAGCGCCGGTCTTGCCGTCCATGTAGGTCAGCAGGTTGGCCAGCTGGGTGCGGGCTTCGAGCAGTTGGTTCAGCGAGTCGACCTTGCGGGCCACGGCGGCCGGGCTGAAGTCGTCCATGCTTTCGAAGGTGATGTCCAGGCTCAGGTTGCCTTCGCCGGTCAGCTCGTTCGGTACGTGGAACGCCACGCGCGGCTGCATGGCCTTGAGGCGAGAGTCGAAATTGTCGACGTCCACTTCAAGGAACTTGCGGTCGGCCACCGGCGCCAGAGGCTCGGCGGGCTTGCCAGCGAGGTCGGCCATCACGCCCATCACGAAGGGCAGCTGGACCTTTTTCTCGGCGCCGTAAAGCTCGACGTCGTACTCGATCTGCACTCGAGGCGCGCGGTTGCGCGCGATGAATTTCTGAGAACTTTGCTTCGCCACGTTGCTGCTCCTGGTCGCTTGAGCGACGGTGTTGTTACTGCACAGTCGGGCGGCTTACTCGCCGTCCGGGCCGCGCAGGTTTTCAAATTGGGACATGCCGTCGGGAATCAGATTGCGCACGATGGCCGCGAAGTCGGCGTGCACCAGATTCTTGGCCCGGTTCAACAGCACCGGCAGCGGGCTCGAAGGCTCGTGCCGGGTGTAGTACGCAAGGATCTTGTCGAGGCTGCGCAGCACGTCGTCGCGGCTGGCGATATCGCCAACCGGGCGCGGTGCTGCGGGCGCAGCGGCGAAGTCGGCCGAGGGGGCATTGTCGTCACTGACGGCCTCGGGTTCGCTGTTGCTGTCGGTGCCGGGCACCGCTTGATTGAGGATCTGCAACGCTTGTTTGAGCGGTTGCTTCAGGGCACTGAGGTCCACGCCCTGGGCGGAGCCGACCTGATCATTGACCTGCCGTTCGATGGCTTCACACGCCGCACGCGCCGCAATCAGCGAGTCGCGGGTGGCTTGCAGGTGCTCGGGGTCGCTGTCGAGGAACGCGGCGTTAAGCTGCTGGGCGCCGAGTTGCTCGTCGGGGAAGCTCAGCAGGCCACTGGCGTTGAGCGCCGCGCGCAGGCTCACGGGCCCGAAAGTGCGCGAGCGTGTCAGGATGCTTTCGCGCAGCAAGCGAATGTTGGTGTCGCAGGTCAGGCCGGTGAGGGCGTTGATGCGCACGGTGGGGTCGTTGTCATCGTCGGCATCCAGGCGCGGGTGCAGGTCGGCCCAGTAATCGCGCAGCAACGCGTCGATCAGCGTCAGTGCTTCTGCAAGGCCCACCACACCCTGGAGGGCGAGGGCGCTTTGCAGCAGGAAATGGGTGATGCGCAGGTCTTTGCTGCGCGCGAGCAAGTCGAGGCTTTGCTGCTGGATGCTGCGCCATTCCGGCGGTTCAGCGGGCAGGATGGAGTCGCCCATGCTGCGCTCGGGTTGGCCCTTGGCATCACGCTCCAATTGCAGAAATTGCGCGTCATATTCCATGTCTTCGCCACAGGGCGAAGTCGCGGAAACGGCGGTGAGCAGCAACGGCACATCCACTGAATTTGATCTCCCTATCAGCCCGTTAGATGGCGGGCAATTCATGCATTAGTTGCGCGAGGAACTTTGCATGTTTTCTTGGTCATATAAGCAAGATGCCACTAATGTGCCATCACTGGTATTCAAGAAGTTGTGCATTTTTGGTGTAGTACTTATGCCTTGTCAAGGTAAGCTATTCGCCCTCTGTGACAGATGTGCGGTGCTTAACAACCTGCGCGACTGGTGGGTCGAACGACGCACCGGGACAGGATTTTTGTCATAGAGCCCAGTTAAGATCAGCGATCATGCTGGCATTGGCTGGTTTTAGACGGTCGATTGCTCGACCTGATGGCGATATCCCGGGAGGCGCTGTCCTGGGAATCGACCGCGCGCGAAGTATCAGCAAGGAGGCAAGATGTCGCTGTGTTTGACTATCACTAGTTATCACAAGATTACCCCTGGGCAGTGCTCCGAAAAGTCCATCAATCAGGGCTCGATGGCTATCGGCCGCAGCTTGGATAATGACTGGGTATTGCCTGATCCAGAGCGTCTGGTCTCTTCGCAACATTGCGTTATTCAATACAAAGATGGCCGTTACTACTTAACCGATAACAGTACAAACGGAGTGGAGTTAGTTCACGCCGGTATTCGTTTGCGTAGAGGTAATAGCGAACTGTTGCAAGATGGCGAGTTGATCCGCATCGGTGATTACGAGATCCAGGCGCGCATCGATTTCAACGTGCAGGCCGTCGACAGCCAGCCGTTTGCCGGCGATTCACCGAGCAGCTTTGAAGCGCTGATGGGCGCCGTGGCGAACAAGCCTGCTCCAGTGCCGGTGATCGCGCCGCAGTTCCAGGGCGCTTCGTCGATGGACACGCTGCCGGACCTGTTCGACTTCCTCAGCCCCACCGCCGTGCCGCCGCCGACCGTGGCGGACCATGTACCTTCCGAGCAGCATGACTTCCGTCCGCCGACGCCGGTTGCGCTCGAGAAACCCGCGGTTTCGGGCTCGGTGATTCCCGAAGATTGGGACCTGTTTGGCGATGCACCTGCGCCCGTTGCGCCACCGCCTGCTCCTGTCATTCAACCGCCACCTGCGGTCGAGCCTGTGGCAAACACTCAGCAAACCGACCTCCTGCAAGCCTTTCTGCGCGGCGCTGGCCTCGATCAACTGCGCCTGGACAAAGCCCAGGCCGAGGCCCAGATGGAAAATATCGGCCGCAGCTACCGCCTGATGGTCGAAGGCCTGATCGACGTGTTGCGTGCCCGCGCCAGCCTCAAGGGCGAGTTCCGCATGCAGCAGACCATGATCCAGCCCGCTGAAAACAATCCGTTGAAATTCGCCCCGAATGCTGACGAAGCGTTACTGCTTTTGCTTCGCCACGGCAACCAGGCGTTTATGGCGCCGGATGCCGCCGTGCGTGACAGTTTCAACGACCTGCGCGCCCACCAACTGGCGGTGATGGCCGGTGTGGAAGCGGCGATCAAACACCTGCTCACGCGCTTTGAACCGGCGCAATTGGAAGAGCGCATGGGCAAGCCCGGCGGGCTCTCAAGTATTTTCAACGGCTCACGCCAAGCCCAGTACTGGCAGCAGTTCACCGAGCTCTACAGCAATATTTCCCGCGAGGCCCAGGAAGATTTCCAGGACCTGTTCGGCCGCGAGTTCAGCCGGGCCTACGAAGAGCACAGCGCACGACAGCGTCGATAAAACCGCGCCGCAACACATGGATAAACGGATAGCTAAACACGTCATTGAGGACGCAGGATGATTCCCAGGTTTTTACTCGCAGCCGCCACTTTGCTGCTGCTGACGGCGTGTGCCAAAGACGCCGCCAAACCCGAAACCAGCGCTGAGACCGAAGCGGAGACGGCCGCCGTCGAGCTGCACTTTCATGCGATCAACGGGCTCAACCCCGGCGCCAACGGCCAGGCCGCGCCAGTGCGGGTGCGCATCTTCGAACTGAAAAACGCCGCCACCTTCGCCCGCTCCGATTACTTCGCATTGGCCGACCGTGCCCAATCCACCCTGGGCCTGGACCTGCTGGACCAGGACGAAGTGATGGTGCAGCCCGGCGAGCAACTGAGCATCCAGCGCGACCTCGACCCGTCCACACGCCAGATCGGCTTGCTGGTGGGCTATCGCGAGCTGGACCGCGCGCAGTGGCGCACGGTGATCAACGTGCCCGCGCGCCAATACACCGAATACCAGATCAGCCTCGATGTGCGTGCCGTGCGCGCCGACGTCGTGGTCACCCCATCCAGCCCAGCCCAATAAGAAGCAATCGGAGCCCCCATGTCCTGGAACAATCGCGTGGTCTGGTCGGAAGGCATGTTCATCGGAACGCAGCACTTCCAGCAGCATGACCGTTACCTGGAAAACCTGATCGACGCCCGCAGTCGCCCTTTGTCGGCCGGGGCCTGGGGTTTTTCCGAGCTGCTGATCGACCAGGGCCTGCTGGCCCAGGGCAAGCTGGCGATCGTCTCGGCGCGTGGCCTGTTGCCCGACGGCACGCCGTTCAACATTCCCCAGGACGATCTGGCGCCGAGCCCGCTGAACGTCGATGACAACCTGCGCGATGGCCTGGTGTACCTGGCGCTGCCGCTCAAGCGTGCCGGTGCCCGCGATACTGTGGAGGAAGGCGAAGCCCTGGAGGCGGCGCGTTATGTGAGCCAGGTCCGCGAAGTGCGTGACGATAATGCACCCTTCGAAAACCGCGCACCGGTGGCCTTGGGCTCCCGGGCTCTGCGCCTGCTGACCGCCCAGGATGGCATCAGCGATTACGCCGCCATCGGCCTGGTGCGCATCAAGGAAAAACGCGCCGACCGCGCGCTGGTCATCGACGACACCTACATCCCGCCCGTGCTGGACGTGGCGGCGAGCAAACCGCTGACGGCATTTCGCAGCGAGCTGCTTGGCCTGCTGCATCAGCGCGGCGAAGCCCTGGCGGGGCGCGTGGTCGCTTCGGGCGCCGGTGGCGCGTCGGAGATTGCCGATTTCATGCTGCTGCAACTGGTCAACCGCGCCCAACCGCTGATCCAGCATTTGAGCCAGTTGAGCCCGCTGCACCCGGAGCGTTTCTTCAGTGAATTGGTGAGCTTGGCCGGTGAGTTCTCGACCTTCTCGACCTCGGGCCGCCGTCCCCAGGAGTACCCGCAGTACCAGCACGACGACCTGGCGCTGAGCTTTGCTCCGGTGATGGCCGCCCTGCGTGAAGCGCTGTCGATGCTGATCGACAGCAAGGCCACGCCGATCCCGATTGTGGAGAAAGCCTACGGCGTCCATGTGGCGATGCTGGCCGACAAGACCCTGCTCGACAACGCCAGCTTCATCCTCGTGGTGCGTGCCGATGTTCCCGGCGAAACCCTGCGCGCGCGCTTCGGCCAGCAGAGCAAGGTTGGCTCGGTGGAGCACATCCGCGACCTGGTCAACCTGCAACTGCCGGGCATCACCCTGTTGCCTCTGCCCGTGGCGCCGCGCCAATTGCCGTACCACGCAGGGTCCACCTACTACGAGCTGGATCGCGGCAGCGAGGCCTGGCAACAGCTGGGCAACTCCGGTGGTTTTGCCTTCCACATCGCCGGGCAGTTCCCGGGCTTGAACCTGGCCTTTTGGGCGATCCGAGGATAATCCGCGATGCATCCCAATGATGATGACCGCACCCAGTTCATGCCGCGTCCGGGCGGCCGGGCGCCGGAGCCTGCGCGTGCCGAACCTTCACCTCTGGCCATGCCGGCCGCGCCGATGCTCACCGGCAAGAGCCAGGGCCTCAACCCGCTGGAAAGCGCCGCCGGCCCGTTGTTGGCCCTGCTGACGCGCCTGCGTAACACCATCGCCCACCCGGCGCCGGCCAGCCTGCGCGCACAGTTGCTGGCGTATCTGCGCCAGTTCGAAGAACGCGCCGAAGCGGCCGGTATCGCCCGCAACGAAGTGCTGCTGGCGCGTTACGCGCTGTGCACCGCGCTGGATGAAGCGGTGTTGAGCACGCCTTGGGGCAGCACCAGCGACTGGGGCAAACAGAGCCTGCTGATCACCGTGCATAACGAAGCTTGGGGCGGTGAGAAAGTCTTTCAGTTGCTCGACCATTGCCTGCAAAGTCCAAGGGAACGCCTGTACCTGCTGGAGCTGCTGTACCTGTGCATGTGCCTGGGTTTTGAAGGCCGTTATCGCGTAATGAACGACGGCCGCAGTCAGTTGGAAACCCTGCGTGAACGCACGGCTGCCGCCATTCGCAGCGCCCGTGGCGAACACGAACGTGAACTGTCGCCACACTGGCGGGGCGTGACCGTGGCGCGGAATCGCCTGGCGCAATTCATGCCGCCGTGGATCGCCGTGGCCATCGGCCTGGCGTTGCTGCTGGCGCTGCTGTTTGGCTTGCGCATGAAGCTGGCGTCGGATGCCGAGCCGGTGTTCAAGAACATTCACGCATTGGGCGAAATCCCGGTGCAGGCCATCGACCGCCCGGTGGCACAACCCAAAGTGATCGAGCGCCCACGCCTGGCCGGTTTCCTGGTGGAAGACATCAAGGCCGGGCGCGTTGCCGTGGAAGATGCGGTCGACCGTTCGGTGGTGACTATTCGTGGCGACGAGCTGTTTGCGTCCGCCAGCTCCAGCATCGTCGATGACTACCAGCCCCTGATGCTGCGCATCGCCGATGCCATCCGCAAAGTCAAAGGCCAGGTGCGCGTGACCGGGCACAGCGACAACCGCCCGATTGCCACGCTGCGCTTCCCGTCCAACTGGGCGCTGTCGGAAGCGCGGGCCAAGTCTGTGCTGGAAATCCTCGCGGCCAAGACCGGCCAGGCGGAGCGCTTCAGCGCCGAGGGCCGAAGCGACACCGAGCCAGTGGCGACCAACGCCACCGCAGAAGGCCGCGCCCGCAATCGTCGGGTTGAAATCACCGTATTGGCGGAGGGCGTCGAGTGAAGGCGTTTTTCAGTTTCATGATTCGCTGGGTGATCCCCGTGCTGGGCCTGATCGCCCTGAGCCTGATCATCTGGTTTGTCGGGCCGTTGCTCGACTTGCTGGTGCCGGAAGGGCGCCGCTGGGCGCTGATTATCCTGGTGTTCGCGGTGTGGATTGCCTACCGCGTGTTCCGCATTATCCAGGCGCGGCGTCAGGCCGCCGAAGTGATGCGCAGCCTGGCCGCCGAAACCCCGGCTGACCCGAACAGCGTTGCCACCGCCGAAGAACTCACCACCCTTCGCCAGCGCATGGACGAGGCCCTGGCGCTGCTGAAAAAGGCCAAGCTGGGCGGCGATGAGCGCCGCAATCTCTACGAACTGCCGTGGTACGTGATCATCGGCCCACCGGGCTCGGGCAAGACCACGGCGCTGGTCAACTCCGGACTGCATTTCCCGCTGGCGGCACAGTTGGGCGCCGGTGCCGTGCGGGGTGTTGGCGGCACGCGCAACTGCGACTGGTGGTTTACCGATCAGGCTGTGTTGCTCGACACCGCCGGGCGCTACACCACCCAGGACAGCAACTCCACGGTGGATAAAGCCGCGTGGCTGGGCTTCCTCGACCTGCTGAAAAAACAGCGCTCACGTCGCCCGATCGATGGCGCCTTTATCGCCATCAGCCTGTCGGACCTGTTGCTCGGCACCGACGCCGAGCGCGCCGCCCATGCCGCCGCCATCCGCCTGCGGATCCAGGAGTTGTACACCCAGTTGGGCGTGCGCTTTCCGATCTACCTGATGCTGACCAAGCTCGACCTGGTGCCGGGCTTCATGGAGTTCTTCGACAACCTGAGCAAGGAAGAGCGCGCGCAGGTGTGGGGTATGACCTTTGCCCTGGACGACGGCAAGAACAGCGACAGCCCGCTGGCACATCTGCAAAGCGAGTTCGCCGGCCTGGAACAGCGCCTCAACGAACGTCTGGTCGAACGCCTGCAACAGGAACGCGACCCGGCGCGCCGCGACCTGATCTACGGCTTCTCGCAGCAGTTCGGTGCGTTGAAGGATTGCCTGCAAAGCTTCCTCGAAGGCGTGTTCAAGCCCAATGCCTTTGAAGAGCGCGTGTTGCTGCGCGGTGTGTATTTCACCAGCGGCACCCAGGAAGGCAGCCCGATCGACCGCCTGATCGGCGCCATGGCTCAAAGCATGAACCTGGACCGCCAGCACCTGGCGCGTCAGAGCGGCACAGGGCGCAGTTACTTCATCGAAAAACTCTTCACCGCCGTGGCGTTTGCCGAGCGTGGACTGGTCGGGGTGAACCCCAAGGTCGAGCGCCGACGCAAGTGGATTGCACGCGGCGTGCTGGCCGCCACCGTGGCGACTGTCGTGGTGGTCAGCGGTTTGTGGTGGGTGAGTTACCGCGCCAACCAGGCGTATATCGCCCAGGTCGACCAGAAGGTCGCACCGCTGGGCCAGTCCGTGCAGAACCTGAGCCCCGCGCAGCGTGACATCCTCGCGGTGCTGCCATTGCTCAACGCCGTGAAGAACCTGGCCGGCGACTCGCCGAGCTGGTCCGAAGGCCTCGGGCTGTACCAGGGCGACATGCTTGAAGCCGAGTCCGCCAGCGTCTACCGCAAGCTGTTGATCGCCGTGTTCGCGCCACGCCTGGTGACGCGCATCGAAGAACAACTGCATGGCGGTGGCAATTCCGACTTCCTCTACGAAGGCCTCAAGGCCTACCTGATGCTCGCCGATGCCGAGCATTACGACCCGGACTTCATCAAGGCTTGGATCGCCCTCGACTGGGACCGTAACCTGCCGCGCGACTTGCCGGCGGACCAACGCCAGGCATTGGCCGGGCACTTGCAGTCGCTGTTCGAACGCCATCCGCCGAATGCACGCCTCGACCCGCGCTTGATCGATGACCTGCGCCGTCAGTTGCAACAACTGCCGGTGGCCCAGCGGGTGTATGACCGGGTCAAGCGCCAGAAACTGCCAGAAGGCATCCCGGACTTTCGCATCAACGAAGCTGCCGGCCGTGACGCGGCGCTGGTGTTTAGCCGCAAAAGTGGCAAACCGCTGGGCGAGCCGTTGAGTGGGTTCTTCACCGCCAAGGGCTATCGCCAGGCGTTTTTGCTGAGCAGCCTGAACCAGACCGGCACCCTGGCTGAAGAGCAGTGGGTGTTGGGGCACGAACAGGCCGACCAGCAGAACGTGGTGAGCCTCGCCGCCGACGTACGCCGCCTGTATTTCCAGGATTACCAGCGCCAGTGGGATGCGTTGCTGGCGGACATCGACTTTGTGCCGATCACCAGCGTGGCCCAGGCGGCCGACGTATTGCGGGTGATATCCGGCCCGAGCTCGCCGCTGAAAAAACTGCTGGTGGCGGTGGCCAAGGAAACCGATCTGCAAGCCGAAGAGCGCCAATTGGCCGCTAAAGGCGTGCCGGTGGAAGGCGGCGTCGACAAGCTCAAGGAGCGCCTGGGCAGCCTGCTCGGCCAGGAACAATCGACCGCCAATGCACCTGCTGCTGCGGATGATCCGGTGACCGCACACTTTGCCGAACTCAACAGCATCGTCAGCAAGAATGAAGGCGAGCCAGCGGCCATCGATGGCCTGCTCACCGACATGAACGCGCTGTACGTGCAGGTCAGCGCCATGGTCGGCGCCAGCGGCGATGCGTTGCTCGGTGAGGCGAAGAACCAGGCGGCAGCGGCGGCCACGCGGGTCAGCCTGAATGCCGAACGCCAGCCGCCGCTGGTGCAGGGCATGGTCAAGTCGGTGGTCAATTCCACCACCAACAGCATGATGGGCGGGGTGCGCAATCAACTGAACGCGGCCTGGCTCAGCGAAGTGGTCAACGTGTATCGCCAGTCCCTGGCCGGCCGCTACCCGATGTCGCCGGGCAGTGCGCGAGACGCGACGCTGGATGATTTCGGCATGTTCTTCGGCGTCGGCGGGGTGATGGACAACTACTTCCGCAAATACCTGCAGCCTTACGTAGACACTTCCGCGCAGACCTGGCGCTGGCAGCCGGGCGCGGCGCAGAAGCTCGGCATTGCTCCGGGCGTGCTGCAAACCTTCCAGCGCGCAGCGACGATCCGCGATGCGTTCTTCCGCGCTGGCGGCACCCAGCCGATTGTGCGGTTCGAACTCAAGCCGGTGTCGATGGACCCGACCATCACCCAGTTCCTGCTGGACCTGGACGGTCAGCAACTGAGCTACGACCACGGCCCAAGCCGCCCAGTGGCGATGCAATGGCCAAACCCCGGCAGCATTGGCGTGGTGCGTCTCTCCATCATGCCGCCGTCGGCCAGTGGCCGTTCCGGCGTGACCCTGGACGGGCCGTGGGCCTGGTTCCGCTTGCTGGAACAGTCGGACCTCACCGCTGGTAATTCCCCGGACCGGTTCAACCTGCGCCTGCGTGTCGACGGTGCGAGCATTGCCTATGAACTGCGCGCCAACAGCGCCTTCAACCCGTTCAAGAGCCGCGTGCTCAGTGGCTTCAGCCTGCCGGAGCGGCTATGACGACGCTGGGTTTCTACGGCAAGTTGGCCAGTCGTGGTGACTTTGTCAGCCGCGCACTACCCCAGAGTTTTATCGGCCCGTGGGACAGCTGGTTGGCGGCGGGTCTGCTCGCCAGCCAGAGCAGCCTGGGCGGCGACTGGCTCAACACCTACCTGGTCAGCCCGTTGTGGCGCTTTGTGCTGGCGCCGGGTGTATGCGGACCGGACGCGGCGGCGGGTGTGGTGATGCCGAGCATCGACCGGGTCGGGCGTTACTTCCCGCTGGCGGTGGTGACCTTGCTCGACCACGACACCAATCCTGCGTCCCTGGTGGGCGGGCCGGACACCTGGTTTGAGCAGGCCGAAGCGTTGCTGCTCAGCACCCTGGATGCCGGCGCCACCTTCGAAAGTTTTAATGACGGCCTCGACAGCCTGGGCTTTCCGGCGGGCGAGCCGCGCGCGGTGGGTGGCCGTTTCGCCGGCTTGCAACGGGTGGCCGCCACCGTGCCTCACGGGCGCATGACCGCCCTGGCCGAACAGGCCTGCGAAGGCGCGAGCCTGTGGTGGGGCCGTGGCTCGCAGACGATTTCCCCTGGTTTGTTGCGGTGTCAGGGCCTGCCTGCCGCCGGCGATTTTGCGCAGTTTTTGCTCGGACAAGAAGGTGTGGTGTAGATGGGGTCGACGTACAAATCCGCGAGCAAAAGCCATGTGGGCATGGTCCGCCAGGTCAACGAAGACGCCTGCCTGGACCTGCCGGAAAACCGCCTGTGGGTGGTGGCCGACGGCATGGGCGGGCACGCGGCGGGGGACTACGTGAGCAGCCTGATCGTCGACAGCCTGCGCAGCGTGCCGGTGGGGCGCTCGCTGGATGAATACACGGCGGCGCTGCGCAACGACCTGCTGCGCATCAACGCCGCCGTGCGCGAAGAAACCGCCCACCGTGGCGTGACCATGATGGGCAGCACCGTGGTGCTGTTGGCCGCCCGTGGCCTGCGCGGCGTTTGCCTGTGGGCTGGCGACAGCCGCTTGTACCGCCTGCGCGACGGCGTGCTGGAAGGCATCTCCCGCGACCACAGCTACGTGCAAGACCTGCAAGACAGCGGCCTGCTCAGCGAAGCCGACGCCCGCACGCATCCACGCGCCAATATCGTCACCCGTGCGATTGGCGTGGAAGCGCACCTGGAACTGGCGGTGGTTGACCTGCTGATTGCCCCCGGTGACAGCTATTTGCTGTGCAGCGATGGCCTGAACAAGACCGTCGAAGACCATGAGATCCGCGAAGTCCTCGGCCACGACACGCCGGATGAAATCGTGCGCAGCCTAGTGCACCTGGGGCTCAACCGGGGTGCGCCGGACAACATCACCGCCATCGTTGTGAAGGTATCGGCATGAACATCGTCATTCCCGGTTATGACATCGAAGGCGAGATCGGCGAAGGCGCCATGGCCAGCGTGTACCTGGCGACCCAGCGCTCCCTGGAGCGCAAAGTGGCGTTGAAGGTAATGGCGGCGGCATTGGCGGCTGACCCGAGCTTCTGCGAACGCTTCCTGCGTGAGGGCAAGACCCTGGCGCGCTTGTCGCATCCGCACACGGTGACCATCCATGACATCGGCAACGTCGGTGAGCTGTATTACATGGCCATGGAATACCTGCCCAACGGCACGCTCAAGGAGCGCATCGCCGCCGGCATGGCGCCGGAGCAGGGCGTGACGCTGATCCGCCAGATCGCCTCGGCGCTGGGCTATGCCCACGCCCAGGGCCTGGTGCACCGCGATGTGAAACCGGCGAACATTCTGTTCCGTGCCGATGGTACTGCGGTGCTGTCGGACTTCGGAATCGCCAAGTCGCTGGATGATCGCACTCAGTTCACCCAGGCCGGGTTTGCCGTGGGCACGCCGAGCTATATGAGCCCAGAACAGGCGCGGGGCCAAGAGATTGATGGTCGCGCCGACCTGTACGCGTTGGGTGTGGTGCTGTACGAGATTCTCGTCGGCAAGCTGCCGTACACCGGCACTGATGCACTCTCCACGGCGCTCGCGCACCTGACTGAACCGCTGCCCGAATTGCCGGTGCACCACGGTCGTTATCAGGAGGTGCTGCGCAAGCTGTTGGCCAAGGATCCGGCGGAGCGTTTCGCGGATGCGGCGGCGTTGTTGCGGGCGTTGGATAACCTGCCGTCGGAATCGCCAGAGGCTACGTTGGTGCGGCCGTTGCCGATCCCGATGAGTTTTGATCTGGCTGGCATCACCCCGGAATCCATCGAGATCCCCACCGAGAAACCCCAGCCGGTGCGCCAACCGGTGGTGCCGCCGTCCCAGCACAGCGAGCAGCGCCGTGGGCCGGTGTTGGCACTCGCCGCTGTTGCAGTGGCGGTTGCGTTGGCGATTGGCGGTGCCAGTTATTGGTGGTTGAGCGGCAGCGATGAACCTGTGGCCAAACCCCCGGCTGCGGTGGTTGTGCCGCCAGTGGCGCCGCCTGTGGCAGAAGTGGATGGCGGCCAGCGTCCGTTGCTGATGGCGGGCAAGAAAACCCTGTTCCAGCGCGTCCTCAGCAAACCCGGCGCCAAGCTTTCAACCGACGCCGCCAGTGCGCCGGGCAAGGCCTTGCCGGCGTTTTCCGTGCTCTATGTCTACCAGCGCAAGGACGTTGACGGCAGACCGTGGGTGCGCGTCGGCGCCGCCACCGATGGCCGCAGTGATGGTTGGTTGCCTGCGTCCCAGGTCAGCGACTGGAAGCAGAGCCTGGTCTTGAAGTTCACCGAGCGTTCAGGCCGCGCGCCGGTGATGTTCCTGCGCCAATCCGCTGAAGTGGAAAAGTTGCTGGCTGACCCGGCCGCCGCCAAAGGCGCACTGGCCAAGGCGCAGAAAAACAGTGAGGACAACAGCCAGATCCTGGCCCTGGAACCGACCGCCAGTGCAGTGCCGCAAAACCAGTTCTACCTGCTGCCGATCTTCGATTCCAAAGAGAGCTTCGACGAAAACGGCCAGCCGGTGCAGTTGCTCAATGTGGCCTCCATCGACCCAGGCAGCAGCGCCGCTAAACCGGCCACGCCGGTGATCAACGCCAATGCCGACGCCTTCCGCACGGCTGTTGTGCTGGTGGTGGATACCACCGTTTCCATGCAGCCCTACATCGACCAGGTCCGCGACGTGGTGCACGAACTGCAAACGCGCATCGGCGAACGCGGCGAGTTGGACAGCGTGAGCTTCGGTATGGTCGGCTTTCGCAGCAGCATCAAGAAAACCCCTGGCTTGGAATACGTCGCCAAGACCTTGATCACCCTCGATCAGGGCCGCGACCCGCAACGTTTCCTCGACATGGCGCGCCAGGTCAGGGCGTCCACCGTGTCCAGCCATTCGTTCAACGAAGATGCGTTCGCCGGCGTGATGCAGGCAGTGGATGGCATGGATTGGTCCGGCTATGGCGGACGCATCATCCTGCTGGTCACCGACGCCGGCGCGCTGCGCAAGAACGACCCGTTTGCCGCCACCCAGATGAACGAAGCCGAGGTACGCCAGGCCGCGCTGGGCAAACAGATCAAGATCTACGCCCTGCACCTGCGTACCGACGCCGGCAAGAAAACCCATGCCGGTGCCGAGAGCCAGTACCGCATCCTTACCGCTGATGCCAACCCGCAGATCGGCGACCTCTACACGGCGGTGCCCGGTGGTGATGTGCGCAAGCTCGGAGAGCGTGTGGATGAGATCGGCACGGTGTTCGCCAACCTCGTGCACCAGGTGCGCAGCAACACGCCGCAGCCGGTGCCGTTGCTGAACAGCGCACCGAGCCTGGCGGACAAATCCGCAGCCGTCGGTTATGCCATGCACATGGATTTCCTCGGGCGCAAAACTGCAAGCCAGGCGCCACAATTGGTCAGCGCCTGGACCGCCGACCGTGACCTGACCAACCCGGCGCTGCCGGCGTTCCAGGTGTGCGTGATGCTGACCAAGCTGCAGCTCAACGACCTGCAGCAGTCGCTGAAACTCATCGTCGATGCAGCGCGCAAGACCCAGACTTCACCCAGGGATTTCTTCCAGGAAATCGCCAGCGCCTCGGCCTACATGAGCCGCGACCCACAAGCCCTGCGCAAGGGCGGCAACCTGGCCGACGGCGGCATCCTCGGCGAATACCTGGAAGGCCTGCCGTACCGCAGCAAGTCGCTGAACATGACCCAGGACCTGTGGTTGTCGTTGAGCGTGGCCGAGCAGGAAGACTTTATCGACGAGCTGGACTCGAAGATCCGCCTCTACGAAACCTTCCACAATGACCTGGCCAACTGGGTCCGTTTCGGCGATGCCGAGCCGGGTGACGCGTTGTACCGCGTGCCGTTGTCGACGTTGCCGTGATGCTGAACCTGAACGCGGTGCACAAGAGCCGGGGTGTCGGCAGTCAGCGCTACAGCCTGGTGATTCCGGCGCTGACGCTGCGTGCGGGTGAGCAATTGGCGATTGTCGGGCCCAGCGGTTGTGGCAAAAGCACCTTGCTGGATTTGCTGGCGTTGGTATTGGCGCCGGATCAGGTCGGGCAGTTTGAATTTCATCAGCAGGACATTGCCGGATTGTGGCGCGGTGATCAGCAATCCACGCTGGCTGCGCTGCGTAGCCAGCATCTGGGTTACGTGCTGCAAACCGGCGGCTTGCTGGGGTTTCTCGATGTGCGCGGCAATATCGCCTTGTCACGGCAACTGCTGGGCTTGAAAGACGACGGCAGCGTGGCGCGCCTGGCCGAGCAATTGGAGATCGGCGACCAGTTGGCCAAGAAACCGGCGACGCTCTCGGTGGGCCAGCGCCAGCGCGTCAGTTGTGCCCGCGCCCTGGCCCATGCGCCGCAACTGGTGTTGGCGGATGAACCGACGGCGTCCCTCGACCCCTTGAATGCCGAGCGCGTGATGCAGGCGCTGCTGGCCCAGGCGCGCGAGCACCGTGCCGCCTGTGTGATCGCCACCCATGACGAACCCCTGGCCCGCGCCAGTGGCTTGCAGGTGCGGCGCATCAGTTGCCGTCGCGACACCGACGGCGGCGTCACCGCGACCCTAGGGGAGGTGTGCTGATGCGCCTCGGTCTGGTGGCGTCGCTGGCCTGGCAGGACTATCGCAACGATGCCTGGCTGTCGGCCTGTTCGGTGCTGGCGCTGGTCGCCGTCATCGCACCGTTGCTGGTGTTATTCGGCCTGAAATTTGGACTGGTTAGCAGTTTGACCGAACGTTTGCAGACCGACCCCGCCACCCGTGAAATTATTCCGTTGGGCGGTGGTCGATTCAGCAGCGCCTTTATCGAGCAACTCGGCCAGCGCAGCGATGTGGCGTTTGCACTGCCGCGTACGCGACAAATTGCGGCGACCGCGCAGGTGGGCACCTTGGCCCTGGAAATGCTGCCGACCGCCTCGGGTGATCCCTTGCTGACGGGTCTGCCGGTGCCCAAGGGCCTGGACCAGATCGTGCTGAGCCACACCGCTGCCGAGAAGCTGGCGGCGCGGCCGGGGGATTGGCTGGAAGCCAGTTTTGCGCGGCAAGTAGCAGGGCGCTTCGAGGCCCAGCGCACGCGCTTGCAGGTGCTGGCGGTATTGCCGCTGGAAGCTTTCACCCGTGACGGGTTGTTTGCCGATTTGAAAGTGCTGGAAGCCGCAGAAGATTACCGTGATGGCCGTGCAGTACCGGCGTTGGGCTGGGAGGGTGAAGCGGTCGGTGTGAGTGAACAACGCGTGTACCCGGCATTCCGCCTGTATGCGCGCAACCTCACCGACGTAGAACCGTTGCGGGTGTTTTTCGCCGGGCAGAACCTGCTGGTATCGACCCAGGCGCAGACCATCGCGCAGGTGCAGTCGTTGAGCCGCAACCTGTCGATCGTGTTCTGGGTGATCTGCGGGTTGGCGTTGGCGGGCGCGTTTGCGGCGATCTTTGCTGGGGCGTTGGCCGCGGTGGCGCGCAAGCGTCGGGAATTGTCGGTGTTGCGCCTGTTGGGGTTTTCCACCGGTGGGCTGTTGCTGTTTGTGGTGGTGCAGGCGCTGTACAGCGCAGGTTTCGCCGCTGTGCTCAGTGCCGGCCTGTATGGCATGGCCGAGGCGGCGTTGAACAGGTTATTTGTGCAGGTGCCGGGCGAACACGCCAGCCACCTGTTGGCGCGTCATTACGGCCTGGCCCTGGTTGCAGTCATGGGCGTCAGCGCCGTGGCGGCGGCCTGTGGTGGTTGGCGAGTGGCGCGGATCCAGGCTTCTGAAGGAATCAGAGATGTATAAGTTACTGGGCGCCTCTGTGGCGCTGACCTTGGCCTCGATGGCCTGGGCCGATGAGGCGAGTGACAAACTCGACAACCCCAAACCGCTGGAGGGCGACGTCAGCCTACCGCTGCCGTGCGAAGGCAACATGGTGTTCCGCTACGCCTACGTGCTGGCCCAAGGCACCCTGGATGACCGCGAGATCAGCCTCGGCTACCCCTTTGCCGAAGGCGAGGCGGGCTATCAGCAGTCATTCATTTCCGGCTACCGCCGCGACTTCATCAATGGCCAGTTCACCCTCAAGGACCTGCCCAAAGACTGGAACAAAGTCATCGCGCCGTTGATGCCGAAGACCGACGCCAAGACCCCGCTCAAGCCTATGCTGTACTTCATCGGCAAGTACGAAGTGACCGCACGCCAGTACGCCCAGGTGATGTCCCAGGCGCAGTCGTTGGCCAGTGGTGAGCCCGCGCCTGCGTGCGACGCACCCACCGGCATGGCCGGGCGCTTGCCCAAGGTGAAGCTGTCGCGCTTTGAGGCCGAGCGTTTTTCGGCGGTGTACAGCGCCTGGCTGATGAAATACCACCGTGAGTTGCTGCCGGTCAGCGGGCGCGGCTCTTCGGCGGACGACGGCGGCTTGGGTTTTGTGCGCCTGCCCACCGAAGTGGAGTGGGAATTCGCCGCGCGTGGCGGTCATGCCGTCAGCCGCCAGGACTTGGAAGCGCGGCTGTTCCCGCGCCGTACTGAAGGCAGTGACAGCGACGGCCCGCTCGGCGATTACGCCGTGTTCAACCAGGTCGCCGGCGGTACCGGCCAGGCCGCGCGCCTGATGCCTATCGGCACCAAGTTGCCCAACCCGATCGGTCTGTTCGATGTGATCGGCAACGCGGCGGAAATGGTCCAGGAATCCTTCCAACTGGTGCACGCCGGGCGTCGCCAGGGCACCTACGGCGGCTTTGTGGTCAAGGGTGGCAACTACCTGGAAGGCGAGGGCACGCTGTTCACCGGCATGCGCCGCGAGTACCCGCTGTTCGCCGCCGACGGCACCGAGCAAAGCAACGAGACCACTGGTTTCCGCGTGGCGATCGGCGCTTTGTCGGCGCCGCGCTCGCGTTACAAGGAGCTGTTCGCCCAGTGGCAGAAAGAAGGCCGTCTGGCCTCGCTGACCGACGCCATCGACGACGCCCAGGACCCGACCAAACGCCTGGACAGCATCATCGCCGCCAGTGCCGACCCCAAGCTGCAAGCCGAGCTGGGGCTGGTCAACGAAGAGCTCAAGCGCAACGTCTCGTTGATCGCCCAGCAACGCGAAGAGGCGGCGGGCAACCTGATCCAGTCGGCCGCGTTGGTGGCCGAAACCATCGCCAACTACAACATCCGCCTGGCCAACCTGCAGAAGAGCCGCCAACAGTCCCTGGACAACAAGGACGAGGCCAGCGCGCAGCTGTTCGACATGGCGATTGCCAATGGGCGTAGCGCGCTCGATGGCGCGGTGGCGATCTATATCGACAACCTGGCCACCGGCACGCGTTACACCGATGCGGTGATCCAGGCGCAGTTTCAACGGATCAAGGAAGAGTTGGATCGCAAGCCAGTGCTCGGCAAGAGCCTGGTGACGCGCGCAACACTGTTCGTTCGCCATGTCGGCAACTACCGCAAGCAACAGCGGGCCGACCCGGCAACGATCTTGAAGGAATTGCTCGCAGCGAGCGGTCAGCGATGAGCGCTGGCTGTATGGCGAGCTTGGAAGGGACTCAGGCGGCGGTGGGCCGTGCTGGGCAAGTCAAACTTAAACGAGAACACACCTATGCTTTTTTCCCGTAAGGCGGTTTCCAAGCGTCACTTGCTGCTGATCGCGGCCGGTTTCAGCACTGTGTTGACCGGTTGTGCCACGTCGCCGGCCTCCAAGGTCGCGTCGAGCACCAAGGTCGAGTACTACCCGAACTGCTATGAGCCGGTGCAGCACCTGCGCGCGACCGATTCGAACATGACCAAGTCGGTCGTGACCGGCGCGGCCATCGGCGCTGCTGGCGGTGCACTGCTGGGCGCCCTGACCGGCGACTCCGACAAGCGCGGCCGTAACGCGGCCATCGGTGCTGCGGGCGGCGCATTGGCCGGCGGCGCGGCGGGTTACTACACCGAGCGTCAGAAGCAGATCAGCGATGACAACCAGCGCATTGCCTCCTACTCCACCGACTTCAACAAAAGCGCCTCCGACATCGACCGCAGCACCGCCTACGCCAAAGCGTCGCAACAGTGCTACCAGAGCGCGTTCACCAAGCTGGTGGCCGACCGCAAGGCCAAGACCGTCAACGACACCGAAGGCCGCAAGCGCCTGGCGGAAATCGTGGCGGGCCTGAAGGAATCCAATGACCTGATCGTCGCGGTCAACGGCAAAGCCAGCGAAGACCTGAACAACTACACCCAGGCCTACGAAAAAGACCTGCAGCAAGTGGGTGTGCAGCGTAACGACGTAGTGACCGTGGCCCAGGCAGATGTAGCCCCTGCGGTCGTCCCGGCCAAGAAGGGTGGCAAGACACCACCGAAAGTCGCGAAGAAGAAGGACCTGCCGGTTGTGCCGAAAGAAGCGGTAACCACTGAGAAGAGCATCCAGACCGTGCAGGCCAAGCAAGCTGAAAGCAAGCAGGTCGCCAGCGCCGGTAAGGCGCAGATCGAAGGCACCTGCCGCGATCCTAACCTGGCCGACTGGGCGCCAGTGCCGTGCCCGAACGTTTAAGCAACATGCTGCTATAAGCGTCAAACGCCAGCCGATCTTCCGCTAATGCGCAAGATCGGTGGCGTTCTTTTTGCAAATCGTTAAACTGCTGCGGCCACTCAATAAATACACCGAGGCCGTGTGCATGAAATTTCGTCTTCTCCTGTGGGTGCTGGGCCTGATGATGGGCAAAGCCAGCCGCACCAATCCTGCCTTCCAGCAACAGTTGGGCGATAAAGACCTGGCGTTCCAGTTGCAGACCCTCGACGGCAAGGTTGCCCGTCACTTCATCGTCAAAGACCAGCGCATCACCAGCCGCTCGGGTGTTCACCCGTCGCCGGCGTTCGCCATCGCCTTCAAAGATGCCGCCTACGGCTTCGCCACGATGCAGGCGAAGAACAAGCAATTGGCGTTCATGACGGGGATTCAGGACAAGTCGATCCAGATCAAGGGCAACCCGGCGCTGGTGATCTGGTTCCAGGGGTTGACCAAATATTTGAAACCGAAGAAAAAGAAGTAACTACTGTAGGAGCGAGTTTGCTCGCGAAGACCGTGAACGATGACGCGGGGTGTCTGGAGCCCCGCGGTGTTCTCAGGTTTTTCGCGAGCAAGCTCGCTCCTACAGGGAGTGGGTGGCTCAGTTCTGGCTGAACTGAGAGGCCAATTCGCGCAACAACACCTCGGCATCCAGCACTTTGCCCACCACTTCCTCTGCTTTGTCACGGCTCAAGCCCAGACGCTCAAGCAGCGCATCCGGAATCGCCTCATCCGGCCCGGAGCCAATCCCACGGCTGCGCAACAAGCGTACCGCCAGACACACCAGGTTCGGGTATTCAGCGTACTGACCATCGTAGGTCGGGTCGTGCTGGAAGCGCAGGGCGGTGGACAGTTCGTCCGGCATGTCCCAATAGCGCATCAGCCAGGCACCGATCTGCTCGCGGCTGATACCCAGCAAGTGTTGCTCGACATAGCTGTGGCACAGGTGCGGGTTGACCTCCAGGTGACGGCAGATCAGCGAAAAGTGCGGCGGGAACACGTGAGCCAGCAGCAGGTAACCGAAGTTGTGTAGCAGGCCCGCGAGGTAGGTCAGGCCGGCTTCCGGGCGCTGTGCGCGCGGCATGGCGCGGGTCAGGCCTTCGATCACGGCGGCGGTGTAGATCGACTGGTGCCAGTACGGTGTGGACTGGTGCGGGTGATCCTTGGGCAGGCTCAGGGTCTTGCCCAGGGCCAGGCCCAGCGCCAGGTTGATCACCAGGTCAAAACCCAGCACGCGCACGATGGCGTCTTCCACGGAGCGGATCTTGCCCGGCGACGCGTAGTAGGGCGACGCGGCCCAGCTCACGACCTGCGCGGCCAGCGCCGGGTCGGTTTCGACCACGCCGGTGATGTCGTCAATGGTGGCATTCGGGTCGACACGCAGCTTGATGATCTTCTGCGCCGTGTCGGCCAGCGGTGGAATCTCGATGGTCGCTTCCAGGCGTTGCTGGATGCGGCGGGCGGTGAACGCCTGCATCGCCTGGGTGATTTCCTCACGGTCATCATTCGGGCGGTCAAGGTTGGGGCGGATGTTGCTCAGCGGCTCGCCGAAGTGGCCGGCGCTGGCCTTGGTGAGCATCGTCTTGAAGGCGTCGCTGGAGATCTCCAGCAACAGGCCTGCTTCACCTGAATGCACCAGCAGGCTCGGCTCGTTGAGCAGGCTGCCTTCATACAGACACGGCGAACTGGTGAGCGGCGGCAGGCCTGGCAGCAAGCTCAGTTCGTGCTTGCCCAGCATGCGTTCGACGCGATCCGGCGACACCGCCGTGAGGCGGCGACCGGTGAGTTCGGCGAGGCGGTTGAGGTCGAGCAATTGGTTCTGCGGGAACAGCACCATCAGTGCGCCCACCGCGTCTTCCAGCAGCACGGCCTGGACCTTTCGCGCAGGATTCAGGCCCGGTAGGTCGGTGACTTCCGTGTAGGGGATGGCGAGTTTTGCGAGCAGAGCCCGAATGACCGGCGGGGCGGTCAGTGGGGCTGTGGCGAGGGCAACTTCTGACATGGCCTGATCCAATTTCTTACAGTCCACGAAGTATAACCAGCTTGATACAAGTGTTGGTCGGTTAAGTGAGTCAGGCGTCACACTTGGCCGTATTGCTGCCCATGGCGTAGCCAGCGGTCCAGCAATGGGCTGACATGATCCGGCCAACGTTCGAGCAGCGCTTGCGCCGCATCGCGCACGGCCGGCAGCAGGTCGGCATCGCGCATCAGGTCGGCGACCTTGAATTGCAGCAGGCCGGTCTGGCGGGTGCCAAGCATTTCACCGGGGCCGCGCAGCTCGAGGTCTTTTTCGGCAATGATAAAACCGTCGTTGGTTTCACGCATGATGCCCAGGCGCTGGCGACCAATCTGTGACAGCGGCGGGTGGTAGAGCAGCACGCAATGGCTGGCGGCGCTGCCCCGGCCGACCCGGCCGCGCAACTGGTGCAGTTGCGCCAGGCCAAGGCGCTCGGGGTTCTCGATAATCATCAAGCTGGCGTTGGGCACGTCCACACCGACCTCGATCACCGTGGTAGCCACCAACAGTTGCAGGTTGCCGGCCTTGAATTCGGCCATCACGGCGGCTTTTTCTGCGGGCTTCATGCGGCCATGGATCAAACCGACCTTAAGCTCGCCCAGAGCACTGGTGAGGTCTTCAAAAGTAGTCTCGGCGGCCTGGCACGTCAGCTCTTCGGACTCTTCGATCAGCGTGCACACCCAGTACGCCTGGCGCCCTTCGGCACAGGCGCCGCGTACGCGCTCGATCACTTCGACACGTCGGGTGTCGGTGACCAACACGGTGTTGACCGGCGTCCGGCCGGGCGGCAGTTCGTCGAGGATCGAGGTGTCGAGGTCGGCGTAGGCGCTCATGGCCAGGGTGCGCGGGATCGGCGTGGCGGTCATGATCAACTGGTGTGGGTTCATGCGCCCGCCCACGCCTTTCTGGCGCAGGGCCAGGCGTTGTTGCACGCCGAATCGATGTTGTTCGTCGATGATCACCAGCGCCAGATTCTTGAATTGCACTTCATCCTGAAACAGTGCATGGGTGCCCACCACCATGGGTGCACCACCGGCAATCTGCTCCAGTGCCGCTGCGCGTACCTTGCCCTTGAGCTTGCCGGCCAGCCACGCCACTTCCAGGCCCAGCGGCTCGAGCCAGCGTTTGAAGGTGATGAAGTGCTGCTCGGCAAGAATTTCGGTGGGCGCCATCAACGCCACTTGGTAGCCGGCTTCCAGCGCTTGCAAGGCGGCGAGAGCGGCGACCACGGTCTTGCCTGCGCCCACATCGCCCTGGATCAGGCGCAGCATGGGTTCCTGCTGGCTTAAGTCGTAGGCGATTTCATTACCGACGCGTTGTTGGGCGCCGGTCGGCGCAAAGCCCAGGTTGGCCAGGTATTGCGCGGGCAAACGCGTGGCCTTGGGCATCGCCGGCGCACGCAGGGAACGCATGCTTTCGCGCAGGCGCTGCTGGGACAGTTGGTGGGTCAGCAGTTCTTCAAACGCCAGACGGTGCTGGGCCCAGTGATGACCCAGAGCCAGCTCGTCGACATCGGCATCGGCAGGCGGGTGATGCAAGTAGCGAATCGCATCGTCCAGCGACGCCAGCTGATAGTCGCGAGCCAGCTCCAGCGGCAGCCAGTCGGGCAGGCTTTTCGGGCCGAGCATCGTCAGGGTCTGCATGCACAGTTGGCGCAGGCGTTGCTGGGTCAGACCTTCGGTGAGCGGGTAGATCGGTGTGAGCGTGGTGTCGACTGGCGGCGGTTCGTCGCCGGTGATGGCGCGGTATTCCGGGTGATAGATCTCCAGGCCCGATGCACCAGGCCGCGCTTCGCCGTAGCAGCGTACGCGGGTGCCGCGTTTTAGGCCTTCTTTCTGCGCGTTGCTGAAATGGTAGAAGCGCAGGCTCAGGCCACCGGTGCCGTCCTGCAGGCGCACCACCAGGCTGCGACGCTTGCCCATCACCACGTCGGCGCCGCTGACCGTGCCTTCGACCACCGCGTCCTGCCCAGGGCGCAACTGGCCGATGGGCACCACGCGGGTGCGGTCCTGATAGCGCAGGGGCAGGTGGAACAACACGTCCTGGAGGTTTTCCAGGCCGACCTTGGCCAACTTCTCGGCCATGGCTTCACCGACACCCTTGAGTGCCGTCACCGACACCTGCGACAGCTCAGTCATACCGTTGCTTAGCTCGCAGCCGTCGGCTTGGCCACCGAGCACAGGCGGATAGAATCGGCGAGGATCTCAATCGCTTTCGGTCGTGGGAAGCTGGCGCGCCAGGCGATCGCCACGGTGCGGAACGGCACCGGCGGCGTCAGTGGGCGCACTTCGATCACGCCGGGGGCGTAGTGGTGGCTGTC
Organism: Pseudomonas sp. NS1(2017); assembly: GCF_002269425.1. Classification (NCBI taxonomy): domain Bacteria; kingdom Pseudomonadati; phylum Pseudomonadota; class Gammaproteobacteria; order Pseudomonadales; family Pseudomonadaceae; genus Pseudomonas; species Pseudomonas sp. NS1(2017). The sequence continues at coordinate 1,172,678 of NZ_CP022960.1, read as the reverse complement.
TACCGCCGATAGCGGCAGGATCGAAATGCCCAGGCCGGAGGCGACCATGTGCCGGATGGTTTCCAGGGAGCTGGATTCCACGGTGGTGTGCTTGGCGCCGTCGTTGCCCTTGGTCAGGGTCGGGCAGGCTTCCAATACCTGGTCACGGAAGCAGTGGCCTTCGCCCAGCAGCAGCAGGCTCTTGTCGTTGAGCAGGGCGGCGTCAATGGTGTCTTTTTTGGTCCACGGGTGGTCGGCCGGCATCAGCACCTGGAACGGCTCGTCGTAGAGCGGCAGTGTCAACACGTCCGCTTCGTTGAACGGCAGGGCGATGATGATCGCGTCCAGCTCGCCGTTGCGCAGTTTGTCGCGCAGCACGTGGGTGAAGTTTTCTTCGATATACAACGGCATCTGCGGCGCGACGCGGTGCAGTTGCGGGATCAGGTGCGGGAAGAGGTACGGGCCGACGGTGTAGATGGCGCCGACTTTCAGCGGTGCGGTCAGCTGGTTCTTGCCGGCCTGGGCCAGTTCGCGAATGCTCTGCGCCTGCTCCAGCACCTTCTGGGCCTGGGCCACAATGCCTTCGCCCACAGGCGTTAGGCGCACGGCGCTCTTGCTGCGCTCGAAAATCAGCACACCGAGTTCGTCTTCAAGCTTTTTCACGCCCACCGACAGCGTCGGCTGGCTGACATGGCAACGCTCGGCCGCATGGCCGAAGTGCTGCTCTTGGGCGAGGGTAACGATGTAGCGTAATTCTGTAAGAGTCATAGCGGGCGTCCATGAGGTTGCGGGCCAAGCATACCGGCTGCAATCGATAGACGCACGTTATCAGAACTTTGCTGGGGATTGAGCGGGGAGTTACGCAGATTTTGCTGAAGGTGGTGAGGATTGCCCCTCACCACCATCATTTTCAGCGACGACGCTTCTCGATGTTGTACACGAACGGTGCAACGATCTCGATGCTGCCGCCTTTGAGCATGTCCGCCGGCGGCTTGGGCAGCGGCTGGGCACGACGGATCATGTCCAGGGTGGCGCGGTCCAGGTCGGCGTTGCCGGAGCGGCCCACCAACTCGTAGGACAGCACGTTGCCTTCGGCATCCACCACGAACTTCAGGCGGTTCAAGCCTTCCTTGCCACGGGCCTGGGCGCCTGGCGGATACTTTTTGTACTTCTGCAGGTGCGCCAGCAGCGTGCCTTCCCAGGAAGCCTTCGCTGCGATTTGCTGCGGAGAAGGGCCTGGTACAGGCTGGGCCGATTTCTCAGCCGGTGCCTGGGTCGGCGGAGCGTCGCTCGGCGGATCCTCGGAGGGTTTCTCCTTGGGCGGCTCGATCTTCTTCTCCACGGGCTTGGGCGGCTGCGGTTTAGGCTTGGGCTTGACCGGCTTGGGCACCTGGATCGTTGGCTTGGGTGCCTCGGCCAGTTTCGGCAGGGGCAGCTCTTCCACCGGTGCAGGCGGTTGCGGCGGCGTTACCACCTTGGGCGGCGCTGGCGGCGGCGGGGCTGGCATCGGTGCCAGGTCGATGACCATGGCAGCCGGTGGCAACTGCACCGTGCGCGGCGCGGACCAATGAAGCGCGATAGCGATCGCGACGGCATGCACGCCCAGTACGACGGCGAGGCTGGTGCCATAACGCGTCAGTTTGTGGCGCGTCGTGATCATTTCTTGGCTGCCGTCTCAAGTCCGACCAGGCCGACCTTGAGGTAGCCGGCTGCCCGCAGGGCATCCATCACACTCATCAGGTCGCCGTAGTCCACGCCCTTGTCGGCCTGGAAGAAGATCGTCGTGTCTTTCTTGCCTTGGGTCTTGGCGTCGAGCACCGGGCCCAGGGTTTCAGCTTTGACTTCTTCTTCGCCCAGGAACAGGCGTTGGTCCGCCTTGACGCTGAGGAAGATCGGTTTCTCTGGCCGTGGCGCAGGTTTGGCGCTGGACGCGGGTAGGTCGACCTTGATGTCCACGGTCGCCAACGGTGCCGCCACCATGAAGATGATCAGCAGCACCAGCATCACGTCGATAAACGGCGTGACGTTGATTTCGTGGTTCTCGACGAGTTCGTCGTCGCCTTGATTCAAATGCAGGCCCATGGCCGATTACCCCACTTTCACCATGTGCGGTTGCGAGCTGCGCTCGGTAGGCAGGTGATCGAGGTCGCGGCTGACCAGCAGCAGGACTTCTGCCGACGCGTCCGATACCTGGGCCTTGTAGCCGGCAATCGAACGGGCGAAGACGTTGTAGATCACCACCGCAGGAATTGCGGCAACCAGGCCCAGGGCGGTCGCCAGCAGGGCTTCGGCGATGCCAGGGGCAACGACGGCAAGGTTGGTGGTCTGGGTTTTGGCGATGCCGATGAAGCTGTTCATGATGCCCCACACGGTACCGAACAAGCCGACGAACGGCGCGGTGGAACCGATGGTTGCCAGCACGCCGGTGCCGCTGCTCATGTTGCGACCGCAGGCCGCCACCAGGCGCTCCAGGCGGAAGGCAACACGTTCCTTGATACCTTCTTTTTCGCGGGTGTTGGCGGACAGGCGCATTTCTTCCAGCGCGTCGTGCACCAGGGTATTGGCCAGGGTGCCCTTCTTGGTCGCGCTTTCGCTGGCTTCCTTGAGGGTGGTGGCCTTTTTCAGGTGGACGATTTCAGTACGCAGACGACGTTTGGCGCCCAGCAGCTCGAAGCCCTTGGCGATCCAGATGGTCCAGGTGATGATCGACGCGATGGCCAGGCCGATCATGACGGCTTTCACCACCACGTCAGCATTCTGATACATGCCCCACGGCGACAGGTCATGGGCCATGCCCAGGGTGTTGTCTTCTTCCAGCACCACACCGGTGTCGTCGGCGGCGGCTGGGTCCGCTGCCAGGGCCGGGTCGGTGGCGGCGGGCGCTGCGGCCGGTGCCGCGGCGTTTTGCTCAGCGGCAGCTGGGGTAGCGGGTGCGGAGGCATCAGCGAATGCGGCGGTCGGTGCCAGCAGTACGCTGAACAGCAGCGCAGCAATCGCGCGCCAGGCGCGGGATGGGCTGTGAAGCTTGGTTGGCGAAGCGGGGGTTGTATTACGTGTCATGCTGGCCGGACCTGAGAGAAAAAATGAGTGATCGTCCTTCCAGACCCAAGGGGTCGAGGACAAATGGGCGGTTATTATTGCAAGTAATTCTTGTTAACAGAAGTAATACAGTAACTTTATTTGTGCTTTTTCTGGCCGTCTGTCATCTGCGAAGGCTAACCTAGACCTTTCAGTACGGAGTTTTGTGATGTCTGCGCCTTCTGTTGTGATTGCCGGATGTGGCGATGTGGGGAGCCGGCTGGCCAGCCAGTTGCTCGCCTCGGAATGGGAGGTCCATGGCCTGCGCCGCGATATTTCGCGGCTGCCCGACGGGGTGATCGGCATCGCCGGGGACCTGTTCAACAAGGACTGCCCCGACACCTGGCCGATCGGCGGGGTGGATTACCTGGTGTACTGCGCCGCTGCGACAGACCACGACGAAGCCGGCTATCGCGCCGCTTATGTAGAAGGGCTGAAACATGTGCTGGAGTGGCTGGGCGATTACGGCCAGGCGCCTAAGCACCTGCTGTTTGTGTCCAGCAGCAGCGTTTACGGGCAGCAGAATGGCGAGTGGGTCGACGAAACGTCGGAGACGCAGGCGAAGGGATATTCCGGGCAAGTCATGCTGGAGGCTGAGCAAGTTGCGCTCGACAGTGGCATCCCCGCCAGCATTGTGCGTCTGACGGGTATCTATGGACCGGGCCGCGAATGGCTGTTGACCCAGGTTCGCCAAGGCTACCGCGTGGCAATCGACCCACCATTATATGGCAACCGTATTCACGCAGATGACGCAGCGGGTTTGCTGGCGTTTTTGTTGCATCATGTGGAAAAAGGCGGCTCGTTGGAGAAGGTATACATCGGTGTCGACGATGCGCCTGCGCCGCTGGCCGAGGTGGTGGATTGGTTGCGTGAGTACTTGGGTGTGACCGAATGGGCTGATGATGCGAGCGTGCGCCGCGCCGGCAGCAAGCAATGCAGCAATGCCCGAGCCAAGGCGTTGGGCTGGACGCCGACCTACCCGAGTTACCGGGAAGGTTACGCGGCGATCCTCGAAGGCCAGCGTTAAATGAAAAAGGAGCCCAAGGGCTCCTTTTTTATCACTGTTTTTCCAGCAGCCATTGGCGAGGGCCAGGGGTGAACTGAGGCACCTCATCCGCCTGTGCGGTATTGATCGCCTGGAAGATCTCCAGTTGCTTACCCTTGCGCACAAAAATCCACGGGTTGCCCTGGCCGTTCAGTTGCAGCCAGATGCTGTCGTAGCCACCGCTCATGGACGCGCAATCGCCCGCCAGGCACAGCGAGTACTGATCGACATTCGGCAGGCCGGCGACCTTGCCGTTAGCCTGGAATTGTACGATGGCGCCGCTTCCGAAGCCGTCGAGGATCTTCCAGTCACCCCCCATGTAAGCGGCGTACAGCGCACGCTCGAAGTTTGCGCCCAGTGGCGCGCCTTCCGGTGCGGGCTCTTTGGGGCGGGCGAACAGCTGTTCAGGCTCGTTGTCGTTGGCCCCTTGCAGCAGCTGTTTGCCTTTGCGCTTGAGTTCGGTGGCGGAGCTGCCGTAGAAATCCACGCTCCACGCACCGGACTTTTCACCCAGCAATTTGCCTTCCGCTACTTCAAAACCGTTGTAGTAGCGTGCCTGCGAGGCCTTGGTATTGACCTCCCATTCGAGGTTCGGGCCAAAGCTCTGCAGGGCTTCACGCAAAGGGCCGCCTTTGGCTGCCGCATCGATGGCGACCTGGTTGATCCAGGTGCCGCTCACATCCCGGTCGGCAGGGTTGCTGGCGCAGCCGCCGAGCAACAGGGCGAGCAGTGATGAGGCTACAAGCGCTTTGCGCATCATGAAATCCTTTTAAAACGAAGTCGGCGCAGCCTATGGGGGCTGCGCCGGGTGTTTTACTCGATGACCAGAATCGCGTCCATCTCAACCTGCGCACCCTTTGGCAGGGCGGCAACGCCGATGGCGGCGCGGGCTGGGTACGGCTGTTCGAAGTACTTGCCCATGATCTCGTTGACCTTGGCGAAGTGGCTCAGGTCAGTGAGGAAGATGTTCAGCTTGACGATGTCTTTGAACGAGCCGCCGGCAGCCTCGGCCACCGACTTGAGGTTTTCGAAGACCTGCACGGTCTGTGCTTCGAAGCCTTCAACCAGTTCCATGGTCTTTGGGTCCAGTGGAATCTGGCCGGACATGTAGACGGTGTTGCCTGCCTTGATCGCCTGGGAGTAAGTGCCGATGGCGGCTGGGGCTTTGTCGCTGGTGATAACGGTCTTGGTCATGTGTGACTCCTTGTGGGAGGTTTATTAGGCACGCATACGGGTGATGCGGATGACCCCGGTCAAGGCGCGCAGTTTCTTGATCACGCGGGCCAGGTGCACGCGGTCGTGAACGCTGACCACCAACTGGACCACGCTGATGCGACCATCGCGCTCGTCCATGCTGATTTTCTCGATATTGCCGTCGGCTGCGTTGACGCTGCTGGCGAGCAGGGCGATCAGGCCGCGCTGGTGTTCCAGCTCCACCCGCAGCTCGACGTTGAATTCGCCGGTGACATCCTTGGCCCAGGAGAGCTGGATGCATTTTTCCGGGTTGTGGCGGATTTCGGTGATGTTGCGGCAGTTGTCCAGGTGCACCACCATGCCTTTGCCCGCCGACAAGTGGCCGACAATCGGGTCGCCCGGGATCGGCGTGCAGCACTTGGCGTAGCTGAGCACCAGGCCCTCGGTGCCGCGAATCGCCAGCGGACCTTCGGGGCTTGGCAATTGTTCGCCTTCGCCGAGCAGGCGGCGGGCGACCACGTAGGCCATGCGGTTGCCCAGGCCGATATCTTCCAACAGGTCTTCGATGGTTTCCTGGCGATACTCGTGGAGCATCGCTTGCACGCGCTCTTGCGGGATCTTGTCCAGGGCGCTGTCGAAACCGTTGAGCACCTTGTTCAGCAGGCGTTCGCCCAGGCTGATGGATTCGGAGCGGCGTTGCAGTTTCAGGGCGTGACGGATGTGCGTACGCGCCTTGCCGGTGACCACAAAGTTTAGCCACGCCGGGTTCGGGCGTGCGCCCGGTGCGCTGACGATCTCGACCGTGGAGCCACTTTGCAGCGGCTCGGACAGCGGTGCGAGACGACGATTGATCCGACAGGCGATGCAGCTGTTGCCCACGTCGGTGTGCACGGCGTAGGCAAAATCGACCGCGGTGGAGCCTTTGGGCAGCTCCATGATCCGGCCTTTGGGCGTGAACACGTAGACCTCGTCCGGAAACAGGTCGATCTTCACGCTTTCGATAAATTCGAGGGAGTTGCCGGCACGTTGCTGCATTTCCAGCACGCCCTTGACCCACTGGCGGGCGCGGGCATGGGTGCCTTTTGGCTGTTCGTCGCCACTGGATTTGTACAGCCAATGGGCGGCGATGCCGTTGTTGGCCATCTCTTCCATTTCGCGGGTGCGGATCTGGATCTCGATCGGCACCCCGTGCATACCAAACAACGTGGTATGCAGCGACTGATAGCCGTTGGCCTTGGGAATCGCGATGTAATCCTTGAAGCGCCCCGGCAGCGGTTTGTACAAATTATGTACAGCGCCCAGCACGCGGTAGCAGGTGTCGACCTTGTCGACGATGATCCGGAACGCATACACGTCCATGATCTCGTTGAAGGCCCGACGCTTGCCGCGCATCTTCTTGTAGATGCCGTAGATGTGTTTCTGCCGGCCGCTGACCTCGCCTTCGATCTCGTCGATCGCCAGGCAATGGCTCAGGGACTCTTCGATCTTGTTGACGATTTCCTTGCGGTTGCCCCGGGCGCGCTTGACCGCCTGGTAGATGCGCGCCGAACGCATCGGGTGCATGGCTTTGAAGCCGAGGTCTTCGAATTCGATACGAATGGCATGCATGCCCAGCCGGTTGGCGATGGGCGCGTAGATTTCCAGGGTTTCCTTGGCGATGCGCCGGCGTTTTTCGCCGGACAGCACTTCCAGCGTGCGCATGTTGTGCAGCCGGTCGGCCAGCTTGACCAGAATCACCCGGATATCGCGGGCCATGGCCATGGCCATCTTCTGGAAGTTTTCCGCCTGGGCTTCGGCCTTGGTCTCGAAGTTCATCTGGGTCAATTTGCTGACCCCATCGACCAGTTCGGCCACGGTTTCGCCAAATTGTGCGCTGAGCGCTTCCTTGGCGATGCCGGTGTCTTCGATCACGTCATGCAGCATCGCGGCCATCAGGCTCTGATGGTCCATGTGCATGTCGGCAAGAATATTTGCCACCGCAAGAGGATGGGTGACATACGCCTCGCCGCTACGGCGGCGTTGGCCGTCGTGGGCTTGTTCGGCGTAGAAATACGCTCGGCGGACTAGGTTGACCTGGTCTGGGCCGAGGTAGGCCGATAAGCGATCGGCGAGGGCGTCTATGCTCGGCAAAGTGTGAACTCCTGCCGTTGGCTGTGACCCCGCGCCGTGCTACGTCGACCAGGCATAGGCTTAGACGGCCTCGTTGGACTCGTCCTCGAACGCTGCAAACAGCGGTTCGTCTTCAACGATTTCAGCGTTGGCGATGAACTCGTAGCTCATCAGGCCTTCCGCGATTTCACGCAGGGCTACAACGGTAGGCTTGTCGTTTTCCCACTGGACCAGGGGCTCTTTGCCGCCAGTGGCCAGTTGACGGGCACGCTTGGTAGAGAGCATGACCAGCTCAAAGCGGTTATCCACGTGTTCTAGGCAGTCTTCAACGGTTACGCGGGCCATGGTATTCCTCGGAGCGAATGCAAGATGCGCGCTGCCCGGTTGGGCGAGCGGACTAAACAGTTTAAAAAATCACCAGCGTTTAGGGAAGCGCTGATTTTTCGCAGGCCCTCGCAAAACCGCTACAAGTGCCAATGTAAAGCCCTTGCAGCGGTTTTGGGAAGAGCCAATCAACCGAGCAGTTCGGCCAGTAATTTGCCGAAACGCTGTTGCTGGCGCTTTTGCTGGAGCTGATTGGTGCGGAAAATCGCCTTCAAATCGTCCAGTGCGTGGGCAAAATCGTCGTTGATGATCAGGTAGTCGTAGTCGACGTAGTGGCTCATTTCGCTGACGGCTTCACGCATGCGGCCCTCGATGATCTCGTCACTGTCCTGGCCACGGTTGGTCAGACGCTGGTGCAAGGCTTCCAGCGAAGGCGGCAGGATGAAGATCGAGCGCGCCTGGGGCATCAGCTTGCGGACTTGCTCGGCGCCCTGCCAGTCGATTTCCAGGATCAGGTCGTGGCCTTCGTCCAGGGTCTGCTGCAGGTGACTTTGCGACGTGCCGTAGAGGTTGCCGAACACTTCGGCACGCTCCAGGAAGTCGCCGTGTTCGATCATCTTGACGAACTCGGTGCGCTCGACGAAGTGATAGTGCACGCCGTTCACCTCGCCCGGACGCATGGCGCGGGTGGTGTGGGAAACCGAGATGCGGATCTGCTCGTCAGCGTCGGTCAGGGCCTTGACCAGGCTGCTTTTGCCCGCGCCCGAAGGGGCGGAAATGATGTACAGGGTGCCGGTGCTGTGGGTCATGGAGGTTGCCTTACTCAATATTCTGTACTTGTTCGCGCATCTGCTCGATCAACACTTTGAGGTTGACCGCCGCCGTGGTGCTGCGCGGGTCGAACGCCTTGGAGCCCAGTGTATTGGCTTCGCGATTGAGTTCCTGCATCAGGAAGTCCAGGCGCCGACCGGCGGCACCGCCGGACTTGAGCACGCGGCGCACTTCGAGGATGTGGGTGCTCAGGCGGTCGAGTTCTTCGGCGACGTCGCTCTTCTGCGCGAGCAGGACCATTTCCTGTTCCAGGCGCGTCGGGTCGAGGTCGGCCTTCATGTCGGTGAAGCGGTCGAGCACCTTCTGGCGCTGGGTGGCGAGCATCTGCGGGACCAGTTCACGCAGCGTGACCACGTCTTCTTCAATGGCGGTCAGGCGCTCGCTGATCAAGCGCGCCAGCTCGGCACCCTCGCGCTCGCGGCCGGCTTTCAGCTCCTTGAGGCCTTGGTTGAACAGGGCGAGGGCTTCGGCGTTAAGGGCTTGCGGGTCGGTGGCATCGGCCACCAGTACACCGGGCCAGGCCAGCACTTCCAGCGGGTTGAGCGCGGCCGGCTGCTTGATCAGGCCGGCGATGGTTTCGGCGGCGGCGACCAGTTGCGCGGCGCGGTCGCGGTCAATCTGCAAGGCTTTGCCGGTGGTTTCTTCGGTAAACCGCAGGGTGCATTCCAGCTTGCCGCGGGATATACCCTGGCGCAGCGCTTCACGCACGGCGCCTTCGAGATCGCGGAACGACTCCGGCAGGCGCAGGTGCGGCTCCAGGTAACGGCTGTTGACCGAGCGCAGTTCCCAGCTCAGGGTGCCTTGGACGCCGGCTTTTTCGACGCGGGCGAAGGCGGTCATGCTGTGCACCATGGAGGTACCTCGCGTTGCAGCCCGCAAACACGGGCCGATGATTGGGCTTTTTGTAGGAGCGAGCTTGCTCGCGAAGAACCCAAGTGCGCCGCGTTAAATCTGGAAGGGCGCGTTATCGTTGACGTTTTTCGCGAGCAAGCTCGCTCCTACAGTCTGAAGGCGCAGGATTGTAGCGCAGTGGGGCGGACACGCCCAAACCCGAGCATTCGTAACCGAATTTTTTAGCAGTGCCCCGAAACGGCTCGCGGCTCTATAATGCTCGGCAGTTTTTCGTCCTCAGTACAGGTGTCTCCCTATGAAACGTCCAAGTGGTCGCGCTGCCGATCAGCTCCGCTCGATCCGCATCACCCGCAACTACACCAAACACGCCGAGGGTTCTGTACTGGTCGAGTTTGGCGATACCAAGGTCATCTGCACCGTCAGCGTCGAGAACGGCGTGCCGCGTTTCCTCAAGGGCCAGGGCCAGGGTTGGTTGACCGCCGAGTACGGCATGCTGCCGCGCGCCACCGGTGAGCGTAACCAGCGTGAAGCCAGCCGTGGCAAGCAGGGCGGCCGTACCCTGGAAATCCAGCGCCTGATCGGTCGCTCCCTGCGCGCAGCCCTGGACATGTCCAAGCTGGGCGACGTGACCCTGTACGTCGACTGCGACGTGATCCAGGCCGACGGCGGCACCCGCACCGCGTCCATCACCGGCGCCATGGTGGCCCTGGTTGATGCACTCAAAGTGATCAAGAAGCGTGGCGGCCTGAAAGGCGGTGACCCGCTCAAGCAAATGATCGCCGCTGTGTCGGTGGGCATGTACCAGGGTGAGCCTGTGCTGGACCTGGACTACCTGGAAGACTCGGCTGCCGAGACCGATCTGAACGTGGTCATGACCAGCACCGGTGGTTTCATCGAAGTACAGGGTACCGCCGAAGGCGCGCCATTCCAGCCGGCCGAGCTGAACGCCATGCTGGCCCTGGCCCAGAAAGGCATGACTGAAATCTTCGAGCTGCAGAACGCCGCACTGGCTGACTGAGCCCGCCTCAAGGAGAAACGCCATGAATGACAACCAGGAACTTGTGCCGATGCCTTCCTACGAAGCGCGGCAGGGGGCGATGTTGTGCCATCTCGCGGCCTTTCTCGGGTTTGTGTTCCCCTTCGGCAGTGTCGTGGGCCCGCTGATCCTGTGGCAGATGAAGAAGGAAAAGGATGCGTTCATTGATGACCAGGGCAAGGAAGCCTTGAACTTCCAGATCACCGTGGCCATCGCCTGGATAGCCTGCATCGTACTGGCGTTCACGATAGTTGGGTTTTTCCTGATGTTTGCCCTGGCGATCGCCACGGTCGTGCTGACCATCATCGGCAGCATCAAGGCCAACAAAGGGATTGCCTATCGCTACCCGTTGACCTGGCGCGTGATCAAATAATGAGCGCCCACAAAAAAACCGACAGCGATGTCGGTTTTTTTGTGCCTGGAAAAAGACCTCAGATGGTCAGTGTCCAGTCGTAGTCCACGATCAGCGGCGCGTGCTGCGAGAAACGTGGCTGGCGCGGCAGGCGTGCACTGCGCACGAACCGGCGCAGACCCGGGGTCAGCAACTGGTAGTCGAAACGCCAGCCCAGGTTGAGCATCTCAGCCTGTTCGTTGTCCGGCCACCAACTGTACTGGTCGCCTTCGCGGCTGACTTCCCGCAGGGCATCCACATAACCCATGTTGCCGACAATCTCGTCCATCCAGGCGCGTTCCGGCGCCAGGAAGCCCGGAGATTGCTGGCTGTCGCGCCAGTTCTTGATATCCAGCTTCTGTTGCGCCACGTACAGCGAGCCACAATAAATGTACTCGCGACGTTTGCGTCGCTGTTTATCCAGGTAACGGGCGAAATCGTCCATTAGCTTGAACTTCTGGTTCAAGTCTTCATCGCCGTTCTGCCCCGAAGGGAGCAGCAAGGTCGCGATGCTGACCTTATCGAAATCGGCTTGCAGGTAGCGCCCGTAGCGGTCGGCTGTCTCGAAGCCGAGGCCGCTGATGACCGCCTTGGGTTGCAACCGCGAATACAAAGCCACGCCACCTTGGGTGGGCACTTCGGCATCGCAGGCATAAAGGAAGTAGCCATCCAGTTGGAAGGCTGGGTCGTCCAGTTCAAAGGCGGAGGCACGGGTATCCTGCAGGCAGATGACGTCGGCATTCTGGGCTTGCAGCCAACTGAGCAAACCACGCTCGACTGCAGCCTGAATACCATTAACGTTCACACTGATGATCCGCATAAATGGCCCCAAAAATCGCGTGCGTGTATGATACACGCCGTCCACCCAATTAGCTAAATCCGTGGTATCTGAGGCTTTTTTCATGCAGGCGTATCAACGCGATTTCATTCGTTTTGCTATCGATCGCGGCGTTTTGCGCTTCGGTGAGTTCACTCTGAAGTCCGGGCGCACCAGCCCGTATTTCTTCAATGCAGGCTTGTTCAACTCGGGTTCGGCCCTGGCCCAACTGGGTCGTTTCTACGCGGCAGCCATCGTTGAAAGCGGTATTTCCTTCGACGTGCTGTTCGGCCCAGCCTACAAGGGTATCCCCCTGGCGGCGGCAACGGCCGTGGCTTTGGCTGAGCATCATGGCCAGGACCTGCCATGGTGTTTCAACCGCAAAGAGGCCAAGGCCCACGGTGAAGGCGGCAGCCTGGTCGGGGCTCCGCTCAAGGGCGACGTGCTGATCATCGACGACGTGATCACCGCTGGTACTGCAATTCGCGAAGTGATGCAGATCATCGCTTCCCAGGACGGCGCCAAGGCTGCCGGCGTGCTGATCGCGCTGAACCGTCAGGAGCGTGGCAACGGTGAATTGTCGGCGATCCAGGAAGTGGAACGCGATTTTGGCATTCCTGTAGTGAGCATCGTGTCGCTGAACCAGGTGCTGCAGTTCCTGGAAGATGACCCGCAGCTCAAGCAACATTTGCCGGCGGTGAAGGCGTATCGCGAGCAGTTCGGCGTTCAGTAATCACCGCCCAACAAAAAGCCTCACCCCTGTAGGAGCGAGCTTGCTCGCGAAGAACGTTAACGATGACGCGGCGCCTTCAGGTTTTTCGCGAGCAAGCTCGCTCCTACAGGAGGTGGGGCTTTTTTGATGCTTAAGGCCGCTTGCGGTTACTGATGAGCGTGCCCATGCCGGTATCCGTGAAGATCTCCAGCAGTACCGCATTCGGTACCCGGCCATCGATGATCAGCGAGCTGCCAACGCCGCCTTGCACCGCTTCCAGCGCGCAACGGATCTTCGGCAGCATGCCGCCGTAGATGGTGCCGTCGGCGATCAACTCGTCCACTTGTTGCGTGGTCAAGCCGGTCAATACCTTGCCTTCCTTGTCCATCAGGCCGGCGATGTTGGTGAGCAGCATCAGCTTTTCAGCTTTCAGCGCTTCGGCCACCTTGCCGGCCACCAGGTCGGCGTTGATGTTGTAGGACTCGCCATTGGCACCCACGCCGATCGGCGCGATCACCGGAATGAAGTCGCCTTTCACCAGCAGGTTCAGCAGGTCGGTGTTCACGCCAACCACTTCGCCCACTTGGCCGATATCGATGATTTCCGGCTGGGTCATTTCCGGCGTCTGACGGGTCACGGTCAGTTTTTTCGCGCGGATCAGCTCCGCGTCCTTGCCGGTCAGGCCGATGGCGCTGCCGCCATGACGGTTGATCAGGTTGACGATGTCTTTGTTGACCTGGCCGCCGAGGACCATCTCCACCACGTCCATGGTCTGCGCGTCAGTGACGCGCATGCCATCGATGAAGTGACTCTCGATCGACAAGCGCTTGAGCAGGTCGCCGATTTGCGGGCCGCCGCCGTGCACCACGACCGGGTTGATCCCCACGGCTTTCATCAACACGATGTCGCGGGCAAAGCCGGTTTTCAACTCGTCGCTTTCCATGGCATTGCCGCCGTACTTGATCACCAGCGTCTTGCCGACATAGCGTCGGATATAAGGCAACGCTTCGGACAGGACCTTGGCAGTGTTGGCAGCGGCTTCGCGTTCGAGGGTCATTCAGGGCTCCGGTAAAAAATCAGAACGGTAATTGGAGATCAGGGGCAACACGTTTCAACTGGGCGTGGAACACGTCCTTGATGCGCTGCAACTCAGCCTCGGTATCCGCCTCGAAACGCAGGACCAGCACCGGTGTGGTGTTGGACGCGCGAACCAGGCCCCAGCCTTTGGCGTAATCGACTCGCACACCATCAATGGTGGTCAGGTTGGCGCCTTCGCCCCATTGCGCATCGTGCAGTGCGTCAATGATGCTGAATTTGCTCTCCTCGGTCACATGGATATTGATCTCTGGCGTAGAAATATCGTTCGGGAAGGTCTGGAACAACTCTTCGGCGGTGGATTTTTCCTTGCTGAGGATCTCCAGCAGGCGCGCAGCGCTGTAAATCCCGTCGTCGAAGCCGAACCAACGCTCCTTGAAGAACACGTGGCCGCTCATTTCGCCGGCCAACAGCGCGCCGGTTTCCTTCATTTTCTTTTTGATCAACGAGTGACCGGTCTTCCACATTAGCGGGCGACCGCCATATTCCTTGATCAGCGGCGTGAGGCGGCGGGTGCACTTCACGTCGAAGATGATCTCGGCGTTGGCATTGCGTGCCACCACGTCGCGGGCAAACAGCATCAACAGGCGATCGGGGAACACGATCTCGCCGGTTTCGGTCACCACGCCGACGCGGTCGCCGTCGCCGTCGAAGGCCAGGCCGACGTCAGCCCCGGTTTCCTTGACCTTGGCGATCAGGTCCACCAGGTTCTCAGGCTTGCCCGGGTCTGGGTGGTGGTTGGGGAAGTTGCCGTCGACCTCGCAGAACAACGGGATCACTTCACAGTTCAGGGCTTCGAGCAGTTGCGGGGCGATCACGCCAGCCGCGCCGTTGCCGCAATCCACCACCACTTTGAGGCGGCGCGCGAGTTTGACGTCACGGGTGATTTCATCAGAGTAGCGTTGCAGGATGTCGACTTTGGTGATGGTGCCCTTGCCGCTGGTCAGATCGTTGTTTTTCAGGCGATCGTGCAGGGCCTGGATCTGTTCGTTGGCCAGGGTGTCGCCAGCGATGACGATCTTGAAACCGTTGTAGTCCGACGGGTTGTGGCTACCGGTGAGCATCACCCCGGACTTGCCGGCCAATACGTTGGCGGCGTAGTACAGCGCGGGCGTTGGCACCAGGCCCACGTCGCTGACATGGCAACCACTGTCGGCCAAGCCCTGGATCAGTTGCTCCACCAGCTCCGGGCCGGACAGGCGACCGTCACGGCCGACCGAAACGTTGGGTTCATCCTGGGCCAGGCTCTGGGAGCCGATGGCGCGGCCAATCCAGTAGGCGGTTTCGGCCGTCAGGGTCTTGGGCACCACGCCACGGATGTCATAGGCGCGAAAGATACTGTCGGGAAATGCTGGGGCTACGCGGGCTGCGGTACTCATCGCGGGGGGAAACTCCATCTGAAGGGGGCAAAGCTGGCCTTAATGTGGCTGACCGGCAGGCTCAAACTGAAGGGTATGACGGTGTTTTCGGCAGAGAGTTCGTGGTGCAAAAATGCCATCGGAGCGCTGGCTCCGTGTTTATGCTTGCGTAATGCTTTGATTTCTATAAGGAAATCTCGCTGATAAAATCCGCGCATTCTGCGTCCTGAAAAGCCTTGCGGTGGCGTCGGGCCGGGCAACAGCGCCCAGCCAGAATTAGCTTAGTCAGTGACTGCCGGAATGCCCAAAACCGCCTGCGCCGCGTTGGGTTTCATCAAACTCCTGTACCAGTTCGAAGTGCGCCTGCACCACCGGAACAAGTACCAACTGGGCAATGCGTTCGCCGACGGCGATGTTGAACGCGGTCTGGCCACGGTTCCAGCACGACACCATCAGTTCGCCCTGGTAGTCCGAGTCGATCAGGCCCACCAGGTTGCCCAGCACGATGCCGTGTTTGTGGCCCAGGCCGGAGCGCGGCAGGATCAGCGCTGCCAGGCCAGGGTCGCCCACGTAAATCGACAGGCCGGTCGGAATCAGAATGGTCTGGCCCGGCTCAAGGACGGTGTCTTGCTTGAGCATGGCGCGCAGGTCGAGGCCGGCGGAGCCTGGGGTGGCGTAGGCCGGCAGTGGGAATTCGTTGCCGATGCGTGGGTCGAGGATCTTGGCTTGCAAAGCGTGCATGGAAATTAAACCTGGTTCAGCCGTTGGGCGATAAAAGAGATCAGTTGGCGGGCAATCTTGCCCTTGCTGGTCTGGGCGAAAAGGGTGGCGTGCAAGTCGCGGTCGATCACGCTGCAGGCGTTTTCCTCGCTGTTGAAGCCGATGCTCGGGTTGGCGACATCGTTGGCAACGATCAGGTCGAGGTTTTTGTCTTTCAATTTGCGTGCGGCGTAGTCCAGCAAATGCTCGGTCTCGGCGGCGAAGCCGACGCTGAACGGACGGTCCGGGCGCGTGGCGATGGTGGCCAGGATGTCTGGGTTGCGCACCATTTGCAGGAGCAGGCCGTCGCCGCTTGTAGGGTCTTTCTTGAGTTTTTGCGGGGCGACCACTTCCGGGCGGTAGTCCGCAACCGCTGCCGAGGCGATGAACAGGTCGCACGGAATGGCCGCCTCACAGGCCGCCAGCATATCGCGGGCGCTGACTACGTCGATTCGCGTGACCCGATCCGGGGTCGGCAAATGCACCGGGCCGGTGATCAGGGTGACACGTGCGCCTGCCTCGACCGCCGCTTCAGCCAAGGCAAAGCCCATTTTTCCTGAGCTATGGTTGGTGATGTAGCGCACCGGGTCGATGTTTTCCTGGGTCGGGCCAGCGGTGATCAGCACGTGCTTGCCGGTCAGGGCCAGGTGCTGGAAACACTCGGCGGCGCACAGCGCCAGGTCGGTGGCTTCAAGCATGCGCCCCATGCCGACGTCGCCGCAGGCCTGGCTGCCAGACGCCGGGCCGAACACCTTGAGGCCACGGCTTTGCAGGAGCTGGGTGTTGGCCTGGGTCGCCGGGTCGCGCCACATGGCCTGGTTCATGGCCGGAGCGATGGCGACGGTGGCGTCGGTGGCCAGTACCAGGGTGGTCAGCAGGTCATCGGCAATGCCTTGGGCCAGGCGGGCGATCAGGTCGGCGGTGGCCGGGGCGATCAGCACCAGGTCGGCCCATTTGGCCAGCTCGATATGGCCCATGGCGGCTTCGGCTGCAGGGTCCAACAGGTCCAGGTGAACCGGGTGGCCGGAGAGCGCCTGCATGGTCAGTGGGGTGATGAACTCACTGCCACCGCGGGTCATGACCACGCGCACTTCGGCGCCTTGGTCCAGGAGCCTGCGAACCAGTTCTGCGCTCTTGTAGGCGGCAATGCCGCCGCCAACGCCGAGAACGATGCGTTTCCGATACAGACGCTGCATTGGTTTGCCTTTCCAGTTCAGTGATGCCAGTTCAGTGACGCCTGCGATGCCCCCTCCCCAGGGGAAATCACATGCAAAAAAGAGGGCCTACGATAACACAGCGTCCGCTGGGCAACAGCGGCGCACATGCCACGGCGCGTATGGAGAGGGAGGTGGAATGAGTATTCGCGATTGGCCGGTGGCAGAGCGGCCCCGGGAAAAGCTTTTGGAGGGGGGCGCGGCGAGCCTGTCGGATGCCGAACTGCTCGCGATATTCCTGCGTACCGGGGTATCCGGTCGCAGCGCGGTGGACCTGGCGCGCCACCTGTTGGCGCAATTTGGTGGTTTGCGCCCGTTGCTGGAGGCCAGCCAGGCGCTGTTCAGCCAGCAATTGGGGTTGGGGCCGGCGAAGTTCGCCCAGTTGCAGGCGGTGCTGGAAATGGCCCGTCGCCACATGGCCGAGCGCCTGCGCAAAGACTCGGTGCTGGAAAGCCCGGTGGCCGTGCGTGATTATCTCAAGGCGTTGTTGCGCCATGAGCCTCATGAGACCTTCGGGTGTCTGTTTCTCGATTCAAAGCACCGGGTGCTGGGTTTCGAGGCGTTGTCCCAGGGCACCATCGATGCGGCGATGGTCTACCCCCGGCAAGTGGTCAAGCGCGCCCTCGCGTACAACGCGGCGGCACTGATCCTGTGCCACAACCATCCTTCGGGCAGCCTTGAACCGAGTGCGGCTGATCGAAAATTGACCAAGCTGCTGCAAAAAGCCTTGGAAGTGGTGGATGTGCGGGTGCTGGATCACATCATCGTGGGGGATGGCGACCCGTTGTCGATGGCGGAGTATGGGTGGATGTAAGCCCGCCCCATCGGGGCGGGCCGGTGCTCAGGGCTTGACGCTGACCTTCGAGAAATCCTGGCGCCCGAACGGGCTCACTTGGTAGCCCTCGACACTCTTGCGGGCCAGGGCAAACGCGGTGGGGTGCGCGAGCGGCAACCACAGCGCCTGTTGCTGGATCTGCGCCTGAGCCTGCTGGTAGAGCTTGCTGCGCACGCCTTGCTCGCTGGTGGTTTTGCCGGCACTGATCAGCTTGTCCAATGCGGGGTCGCAGTAGCGCGCGAAGTTGGTGCCGGATTTCACCGCTGCGCAGGAGAACTGCGGGGTCAGGAAGTTATCCGGGTCGCCGTTGTCGCCGGCCCAGCCCATGAACAGCAGGTCGTGCTCGCCGGCCTTGGCGCGGCGGATCAGCTCGCCCCATTCGATCACGCGGATCTCGGCCTGGATGCCGACCTTGGCCAGGTCAGCCTGTAACAGCTGTGCGCCAAGGTTCGGATTAGGGTTCAGCAGGCTGCCGGTGGGACGGGTCCAGATAGTGGTCTTGAAACCGTCCTTGAGCCCGGCGCGGTCCAGCAGTGCCTTGGCCTTGGCGAGGTCCTGTGGATAACCCGGCAGTTCCTTGGCGTAGCTCCAGGTGTTAGGCGGGTAGGGGCCGTTGGCGGCTTCGGCGGTGCCTTCAAATACGGCCTTGAGGTAGCTGTTCTTGTCGAACGCCAGGTTGATCGCCTGGCGCACTTCCGGCTTGTCCAAGGGTGGGTGCTGGCTGTTGATAGCCACGAAGGCGGTCATGAAGGCCGCCGTTTTCTCCACTTTCAGCGCCGGGTCTTTTTCGGCTTCGCCCACATCCAGTGGCTTGGGTGACAGGGCAATCTGGCACTCGTCGCGATGCAATTTCTGCAGGCGCACGTTGGCGTCGGGAGTGATGGCGAAGATCAAGTTATCCACAGACGGTTTGCCGGCAAAGTAATCCGGGTTGGCCTTGTAGCGCACCACGGCATCTTTCTGGAACCGGCTGAAGATGAACGGCCCAGTGCCGATCGGCTGGCTGTTGAGCTTCTCCGGCGTGCCCGCCTTGAGCAATTTGTCGGCGTATTCCGCCGGGTAGATCGAGGCAAAACCCATGCTCAGGGCGGCGATGAAGGTGGAGTCGGCGTGATCCAGGGTGAAGCGCACGGTCAGCGGGTCGAGGGCGTCGATTTTCTTGACCAGCGTTGGCAGTTGCAACGATTGCGCATGGGGGAAGCCACTCTGGGCGATCTTGTGCCAGGGGTTGGCCGGGTCAAGCATGCGCTCGAAGCTGAAGCGCACGTCTTCGGCGGTCAGGGTGCGGCTGGGGGTGAAGTATTCGGTGCGGTGGAATTTCACATTCGGGTGCAGCTTGAAGGTATAGGTCAGGCCATCTGGTGAGACCTCCCAGCTGTCCGCCAGGCTAGGCACCAGTTTCCCGCTGGCCGCGTCGTAGTCCACCAGGCGGTTCATCAGCACATCGGCCGAGGCGTTGGTGGTGGTCAGCGAGTTGTATTGCACCACATCGAACCCTTCGGGGCTGGCCTCGGTGCAGACGCTCAAGTTACTGGCGGCAGAGGCCAGCGGCGCGATAAAGAGAGGGGCGAGCAATAGCGGTAGGGCAGCGAGGCGCATGTTCGGTTTCCTTTGCAGATCGAAGGCCCATCTGCGAGTGCAGTCTGGAAAAGTCCTACCGTAGTGGTCTGATTGGTAAATGACTAGCCCATTTTTGCCTGTGCTTTTGCCCCAAATGCTGTTTTGATGGCACCTCAGCGCGTTTTGCCGAGCACTGCATCGTGCGCGCGGGCGCTGTAAATCATTCTGTGCGACGAGCGGTCGGCTGTGACAGCGGCCCCTCCTGGCAACGGTTCAGGCGTCTGCCGCCAAGATTTACGCCAGTAAAAACACTCGGGCTGTTGTTGCACCTGGGTCTTTCTGGTATAAAGCAGCGCTCTTTTCTAGGGGCCCGGTTCCTTCGCTTGTAGGTGTAGCCGGTAAGACCCTAAAGAAACGCGGCGCCTGGCGCCAAATGACTGAGAGATTAAGCGGCCAACCCATGCCGGGTTGGGCATGTGGTTTTAGAGGGCTGAGGCATGTCGAGAGTCTGTCAAGTTACCGGTAAGGGTCCGGTGACTGGGAATAACATTTCCCACGCAAATAACAAAACCCGTCGTCGTTTCCTGCCGAACCTGCAGCATCACCGCTTCTGGGTTGAAGAAGAGAAACGTTTCGTCCGTCTGCGCGTATCTGCTAAAGGCATGCGCATCATCGACAAGCGTGGCATCACTGTCGTGCTGGCTGAATTGCGCCGCGCTGGCACAATCTAAGGAGCTATATCATGCGTGAATTGATTCGAATGATCTCTAGCGCCGGTACTGGTCACTTCTACACTACCGACAAGAACAAGCGTACTACCCCGGACAAGCTCGAAAAGAAAATGTTCGACCCGCGCGTTCGCAAGCACGTGATCTACAAAGAAGGCAAAATCAAGTAATTGATTTTCCTCCTTGTGAAAAAAAGCCCGTATCTCACGATCCGGGCTTTTTTTTGCCTGCGATTTGCCAGTCAGGCTTTCTGTTCGAACACCACGTAGATCTTGCGGCACGGCTCCAGCACTTCCCAGGTGCCGCTGAACCCGGCCGGGATCACGAAGCGGTCGCCGGCGCGCAGGGTCTTGGCGTTGCCATCGGCATCACGCAGTACTGAAACGCCCTGCACAATTTCGCAGTATTCATGCTCGGTGTAGTTGACCTTCCAGTGGCCGACTTCACCTTCCCACACACCTGCGCTCATCTGTCCGCAGGGGCTGTTGTAGTGGTTGTAGATCGTTTGCTGGGGATCACCCTTGAGGATTTTTTCGGCGGCAGGGCGGTAGCGCTCGGCGGCGGTCTTGGCTTGGCTGAAGTCGACGATGTCCTGGATGCTCATGTGCGTGTCCCGTCTGGCCTGCGGTTGGAGAGCCCAAAGTCTATGTTTATTAAAATGAACATCGCAAGGGCGTTTACCGGCGTTATGTCAAATATATTGAAACATCCCCAGCCGCTGGTTTAGGGTGGCAGCTGCCTTGCGCCGAACCATTGGCTGGCGGGCAAGAATTCTTTGAGGCTGCCGTGGGACATCCCCTGGCCCTTGTATTCAATAAGAGGAGGACACTCGCATGACCACCCTGACCCGTGCCGACTGGGAACAACGCGCCAAGGATCTGAAGATCGAAGGCCGCGCCTACATCAATGGCGAGTACACCGCCGCCGTTTCCGGTGACACCTTCGAATGCATCAGCCCGGTCGACGGCCGCCTGCTGGCCACCGTTGCCAGCTGTGACGTGGCCGACGCCCAGCGCGCCGTCGAAAACGCCCGCGCCACCTTCAATTCCGGTGTGTGGTCGCGCCTGGCGCCGGCCAAACGCAAATCCGCCATGCTGCGTTTCGCAGCATTGCTCAAGGCCAATGCCGAAGAGCTGGCGCTGCTCGAAACCCTGGACATGGGCAAGCCGATCAGCGACTCCCTGAACATTGACGTACCCGGCGCGGCGAATGCCCTGAGCTGGAGCGGCGAGGCCATCGACAAGATCTACGACGAAGTTGCCGCCACTCCGCACGACCAACTGGGTCTGGTGACTCGTGAGCCCGTTGGTGTGGTCGGCGCGATCGTGCCGTGGAACTTCCCGCTGATGATGGCCTGCTGGAAGCTTGGCCCGGCGCTGTCCACCGGTAACTCGGTGATCCTCAAGCCGTCCGAAAAATCCCCGCTGACTGCCATTCGCATCGCGGCCCTGGCCGTTGAAGCCGGTATTCCAAAAGGTGTGTTCAACGTGCTGCCAGGTTATGGCCACACGGTCGGCAACGCGCTGGCGCTGCACATGGACGTCGACACCCTGGTGTTCACCGGTTCGACCAAGATCGCCAAGCAACTGTTGATCCGCTCCGGCGAATCGAACATGAAGCGCGTGTGGCTGGAAGCCGGTGGCAAGAGCCCAAACATTGTGTTTGCCGATGCGCCCGACCTGCAAGCCGCCGCCGAATCCGCCGCCGGCGCCATCGCCTTCAACCAGGGCGAAGTCTGCACCGCCGGTTCGCGCCTGCTGGTCGAACGCTCCATCAAGGACACATTCCTGCCGCTGGTGATCGAAGCCCTCAAGGGCTGGAAGCCTGGCAACCCACTGGACCCAGCCACCAACGTCGGCGCACTGGTGGACACCCAGCAGATGAACACCGTGCTGTCCTACATCGAAGCCGGCCATGCCGATGGCGCCAAGTTGGTCGCCGGTGGCAAGCGCACGCTGGAAGAAACCGGCGGCACTTATGTGGAGCCGACGATTTTTGATGGCGTGACCAACGCCATGAAGATCGCCAAAGAAGAGATCTTTGGTCCGGTCCTGTCGGTGATCACCTTCGACAGCGCCGAAGAAGCGGTCGCCATTGCCAACGACACCATCTACGGCCTGGCCGCAGCGGTGTGGACGGCGGATATCTCCAAGGCACACCTCACCGCCAAAGCCCTGCGCGCCGGTAGTGTGTGGGTCAACCAGTACGATGGCGGCGACATGACCGCGCCGTTTGGTGGCTTCAAGCAATCGGGCAACGGTCGCGACAAGTCGCTGCACGCATTCGACAAGTACACCGAGCTGAAGGCGACCTGGATCAAGCTCTAAGCAACATCGCTGATCCCTGTAGGAGCGAGCGTGCTCGCGAAGAACTAGAAGGCGCCGCGTTTATCCAGGATAGGCGCGTCATCGTTAACGTTTTTCGCGAGCAAGCTCGCTCCTACAGTTCGTTTTGCACTCCCTGAAAATTATCCACAGGAGCGTGGACATGCGTTGGGCGACTTATTTCGCCGTCCTGGCCTCGGTACTCAGCGTCGGCCTGGCCCTGGGCGTCAGCATGCCGCTGGTGTCCCTGCGCCTCGAAAGCTGGGGCTACGGCAGTTTCGCCATCGGCGTGATGGCAGCCATGCCGGCCTTTGGCGTACTGCTCGGCGCGAAGGTCTCCAGCCGCATGGCCTCATGGCTGGGCACCGCCAACCTCATGCGCCTGTGCCTGTGGGCGGGCGCGGTGTCCATCGGCTTGCTGGCGATCCTGCCCAGTTACCCGGTCTGGCTGGTGCTGCGCCTGATGATCGGGGTGATTCTGACCATCGTGTTTATCCTCGGCGAAAGCTGGATCAACCAGTTGGTGGTGGAGCAGTGGCGCGGCCGGCTGGTGGCGCTGTATGGCTGCAGTTATGCCTTGAGCCAACTGTCAGGCCCGTTGCTGCTGGGCTTGATCGGCACCGATCATGACTACGGTTTCTGGGTCGGCGTGGGCTTGTTGGTGGTGGCGCCATTCCTGTTGCTGGGGCGATCCGGCGCGCCGACCGCCGAGTCCTTCAGCGTGACCTTCGCCGACCTGTGGCGCTTCTGCCTGAGCCTGCCGGCGATTGCCTGGGCGGTGGCGTTATTCGCCGCCTTCGAGGCGATGATTCTGACGTTGTTGCCGGTGTATTGCCTGCAACAAGGCTTTACCGCCGAGATCGCCCTGGCCATGGTCAGCACGGTGGTGGTCGGCGATGCACTGCTGCAGTTGCCCATCGGTGCGCTGGCCGACTACCTGCCGCGACGTACGCTGTTCCTGAGCTGTGCGGTGTTGTTGCTGGTGTCGAGCCTGGCGGTTCCGCTGTTGATGCACACACTGTTGATCTGGCCGATCTGGGTGTTGTTCGGCGCGAGTGCTGGAGGCTTGTTTACCCTGTCGTTGATCCTGATCGGCGAGCGCTACCGCGACGATGCGCTGGTGCGTGCCAATGCGCATGTGGCGCAGTTGTGGGGGATCGGTTGCCTGATCGGCCCACTGGTGGCGGGAGCCGGCAGCCAGTGGATCAGTGGGCATGCATTGCCGTTGCTGATGGCGGCCGGGGCGCTGGGGCTTGTGCTGTTGTTGCTGCGCCAGGGTGCATTTGGAGCGGCGCAGCCGGTGTAGGAGCGAGCTTGCTCGCGAAGAACTCAAGGACGCCGCGGTAAACCAGACGGCAGGCGTTATCGTTAACGTTTTTCGCGAGCGAGCTCGCTCCTACAACATGCGCTCCAGGCCGACGCTGGTGGCAAACCAGGCATTGAAGCGTCGCCACCAACTGCCCGGTTCGTGGGTCAGGGTGTGCAGTTGGCCATTATCTTCGGTCACCCACACCACTTGGCCATCCTGCAGTTTCGCCTCATAGCTCAAGGGCGGCGCCATGCCTTGCAGTGCCAGGTTGCGCACGTGCTCTGCCAGCTCTGGGCTATCGACCAGCACCCCGACTTCGGTGTTCCACAGCACCGAGCGCGGGTCGAAGTTGAATGAGCCGATAAACGACTTCTCCCGATCAAAGATCATCGCCTTGCTGTGCAGGCTCGAATCCGAACCGCGGAAGGTGCCCCGGCGAAACAAATGTGGGCCGCTGCCGCCACTGGGATCGCCCGGTTGGCGGCGCAGCTCATAGAGCTTCACGCCATGCTCCAGCAGCGCCTTGCGATAGGGTGCATAACCGCCGTGCACGGCAGGCACGTCGGTGGCTTCCAGGGAATTGGTCAGCAGGCTCACCGCCACGCCCGCATCGGCACGCCCGGTCAGGTACACCAGCCCCGGTTGCCCTGGCACGAAATAAGCCGAAATCATCATCAGCTCGTGATTGACGCCTTCCAGCTCCGGCGCCAGTTGGGTAGTGAGCAACAGGCGGGGATCCGGGTCGGCCTTGGCCAGCACCTTGCTCGGCGCGTCCCACAGCGCCTGGTTCCAGGCCCAGATCAGCTCACGGCGCCAGGTGTCCATACGCGGCTGGGTTTGGTAGGTGCGCAAGCGGTTGTACAGCGCGTGGTTCTGCTGGCGTGATTCGGCCAGGGACGCTTCCAGGCGCACGCGCGCAGCGGCCAAGTCGCCTTTGGAGGGCGTATTGGAGACGAAGTCATCAATCGGCTTGCTCAGCGCGCTGTTCCAGTACTGGTCGAAACTGTGACCCAGCTGTTCGGCCACCGGGCCCACGCTGAGCATGTCGATGTCGGTGAAGTTCAGGTTGGGTTCCGCGTCGAAATACTCATCCCCCAGGTTGCGCCCGCCGACGATGGCCACGCTGTTGTCCGCCAGCCACAACTTGTTGTGCATGCGCCGGTGTTGCAGCGAGAGGTTGAACAGCCGGCCCATGGCCCGCGTAACGCCTGTGCTGCGCCCTAGGTGTAACGGGTTGAACAGACGGATCTCGATCTTGGGATGGGCGGCAAGGGTGGCGATGATCTGGTCGAGGCCGTCGCTGGTGGTGTCGTCCAGCAGGATGCGCACGCGCACGCCGCGGTCGGCGGCCTTGAGCAGTTCGTCCACCAGCATGCGCGTGCTGATGCCGTCGTGCACGATGTAGTACTGCAGGTCGAGGCTGGTCTGGGCGTTGCGGATCAGCTCGGCGCGGGCCATGAACGCCTCGCTGCTGTTGGGCAGCAGGCGAAAGCCGGAGCGGCCTTGATAGGGCGCGGCCTGGGCCTGGATCGAGCGGCCGAACGACGATTGCGCGGCGGGCAGGGCGTCGCTGGGGATGCGCGGAGTACTCACCGTCGCGCAGCCGCCCAGAGCCAGGGCTCCCAACAGGAAAAACGGTAATAGCCGTTGAGTCATCAAGGGAGTTGCTTCCAGATCAGGGCGGTTGTCGGCATATGACGGCAAATTCCCGCGAAAGGTCAGTCGGCGGCCTCGGCCAGCATCTTGATGGCGGCAGCACCCACCTTGCGCACGGCTTCTTCAATCTGCGGCGTGGGCTTGGCACCGTAGTTCATGCGCAGGCAGTTCCGGTACTTGCCCGACGCCGAAAAGATGCTGCCGACGGCCACCTGTACGCCTTGTTCAATCAGGATTCGGTTGAGTTTCAGCGTATCGAAGCCTTCCGGCAGTTCGACCCAGAGCATGAAACTGCCTTGGGGGCGACTGGCGCGGGTGCCTGCTGGGAAATAACGGCTGACCCAGTCGATCATCAAGTCACGATTGCGCTGGTATTGGGTGCGCATCCGCCGCAAATGCGGTTCGAAGTGGCCACCTTTGAGGAATTCGGCAATGGCGATCTGCGGTTGTGTCGCGGTGCAGCCGGTGCTGATGTATTTCATGTGCAGCACCCGTTCCAGATAGCGACCCGGCGCGACCCAGCCGATGCGCAAACCCGGCGCCAGGGTTTTCGAAAACGAGCTGCACAACAAGACACGGCCATCCTCATCGAAGGACTTGATGGTGCGCGGGCGTGGGTAACTGTAGGCCAGCTCGCCATACACATCGTCCTCGATGATCGCCACGTCAAAGCGCTGGGCCAGGGTCAGCAGTGCTTTTTTACGTGCCTCGGGCATGATGTAGCCGAGGGGATTGTTGCAGTTGGGGGTCAGCTGGATGGCCTTGATCGGCCACTGTTCCAGCGCCAATTCCAGGGCTTCGAGGCTGATGCCGGTGATCGGGTCGGTGGGGATTTCCAGGGCTTTCATGCCCAGGCCCTTGAGGGTCTGCATGGCGCCGTGGAAGCTCGGCGAGTCCACCGCGACGATGTCGCCAGGCTCGCAGATCGCATGGATGCTGGCGGACAGCGCCTCATGGCAACCGGTGGTGATCACGATGTCCTCGGCCGTCAGTTGGCAGCCGGAATCCAGTGACAGTCGCGCGACCTGCTCGCGCAACTCCATACAGCCGAGGATGTTGTCGTAATACAGGCCCGGCAGATCCTGGCGGCGGCTTACGCGAGCAAGGCTACGCAGCAGCGGCTTCATGGTCGGCGACAATACGTCCGGCATGCCGCGCCCCATCTGTATGACATCTTTGCGCGGGACTGCGCGAACCAGCTCCAGTACCTGGTCCCACTGGGATATCTCCACAGGCCGCTGTGCCGGACGGCCAACTTCGGGCAGGGCTGGCAACTCGCGACCGACTGGCACGAAGTAGCCGGATTTCGGCTTCGGCATTGCCAGGCCGTTGTCTTCCAGCAAGCGATAGGCCTGTTGCACGGTGCTCAGGCTGACCCCGTGTTCCACGCTTAAAGCCCGTACAGAAGGCAGCCTGTCTCCAGGGCGATAGAAGCCCTGTTCGATACGGGTGCCCAGTAATTCGGCGAGGTTCATGTACAGGGTCATGGCGGTCGCTCCCGAGAAACCATTACAGATAGCCCGAAAATACAGGATTCAGCCGCCCATAGGCAGTATCTGTATGGATTTAATAAGGTCGGGTTGGATCTGTAATGGTTTTCGCCTTGCGCCCATCCTTGTCACTCAAGGCAACAAGGCAAATGAGGGGCAGAAAAATGAACGGCATGAGCGATGTGCGGCTGGCGCTACACGGTCAGGAACTGCAGGCAGGGCAAGAGCGGGCGACGGCGCCGCGCGATATCAGCCGCTGGGGTCTGTTCTGGCACCGTCGTCACACGCGCAAGGCATTGCTGCATCTGACCCGCGAACAACTGCGCGATGTCGGGTTGACCGCCGAACAGGCGCGCCAGGAAGGTCTGAAACCCTTCTGGCGCGACTGAATCACACCAGCTCTTTGAGGCGATGCCACAGCATCCCCAGGGCCAACAGCGGCGAGCGCAGGTGCTTGCCGCCGGGGAAGGTGATGTGCGGCACCTGGGCGAACAGGTCGAAGCGCCCCTGTTGCTGGCCACTGATAGCTTCGGCCAGCAACTTGCCCGCCAGGTGGGTGGCGTTGAGGCCATGGCCGGCGTAGGCCTGGGCGTAATACACGTTGGGTTGGTCGGCCAGGCGGCCAATCTGCGGCAAGCGGTTGGCGCCGATGCCGATCATGCCGCCCCATTGATAATCGATTTTAACGTCAGCCAATTGCGGGAAAACCTGGAGCATTTTCGGACGCATGTAGGCGCCGATGTCCTTCGGATCGCGCCCGGAGTAGTGACAGGCGCCGCCGAACAGCAGGCGACGGTCGGCGGACAGCCGGAAGTAATCCACGGTGACGCGTTGGTCGCACACCGCCATGTTTTGCGGCAGCAGGTGGGCGGCCTGCACTTCGCTCAACGGCTCGGTGGCGATGATGTAGCTGCCGGCGGGCAACACTTTGCCGCTCAGGTGTGGGTTGAGGCCATTGAGGTAAGCATTGCACGCCAGCACCAGGGTCTTGGCGCGCACGTTGCCCTGGGCGGTGTGCACGTTGACTTCGGGGCCGTAGTCGATACGGGTGACTTCAGACTGCTCGAACAGCTTCACGCCCAGTTGCTGCGCGGCGGCGGCTTCGCCAAGGGCCAGGTTCAGCGGGTGCAGGTGACCGGAACCCATATCGATCATGCCGCCCACGTAGCGCTCCGAACCGATTACGCTGCTCATCTGGTTAGCTTGCAGCAGGCGTACTTCGTGGCGGTAACCCAGGCCACGCAGCTCTTCGGCATCTTCGGCCAGGCCTTGCAGGTCGCGCGGCTTGTTGGCGAGGTCGCAGTAACCCCAGGTCAGGTCGCAGGGGATCTGGAAGCGTTCGACGCGCTCACGCACGATCTCCACGGCTTCCAGCCCCATCAGCTTCATCTGGCGCACGCCATCGGTGCCGATCACATTGGTGAACTGATCCAGGCCATGGCCGACGCCACGGATCAACTGACCGCCGTTACGTCCGCTGGCGCCCCAGGCGATCTTGCGTGCCTCCAGCAGCACCACGCTGAACCCCCGCTCGGCCAGCTCCAACGCCGTGTTCAGCCCGGAAAAACCGCCGCCCACCACGCACACATCGGCTGTCACTTCGCCTGTCAGCACCGGGTAATCGGGTTGCGGCACGCTGCTGGCGGCGTAATAGGAAGTGGTGTGCCGGGCGCTGGCAGTCATGGGGAGCCTCCCTGTTTGGAAAATTTGACGCAGGATACAGCGGTCGGATGAAGCTGTCTGCGCAGGGCGCTTTGCGGCAGAATCCACGCCTATTCGCCGTTCGGTATGTGTTTCGATGAGTTGCAACAGTCAGAAAATCAGCGCGCTGCGTCGTCAGATTCCTTCGTTCGAGTGCGTCCCCGGTTGCCACGACTGCTGTGGGCCGGTGACCACCTCGCCCGAGGAAATGTCGCGTCTGCCGCGCAAGACCGCCGCCGAGCAGGATGCGGCCATGGATGAACTGAACTGCGTGCACCTGGGGCCCAACGGCTGCACGGTCTACGACGAGCGGCCGTTGATCTGCCGGCTGTTCGGCACCACCAAGACCTTGCCGTGCCCGAATGGGCGGCGCCCGGTAGAGCTGATTCATCCGCGGGTGGAGAAACAGATCCATGAGTACATGGCGAGCACACGGCAGGTTTTGGTTTAGCCCGCTCTTCAGTCCGGGATCGGCAGGTTAAGGCTTTCCTTCACCTCTTCCATCACGATATAGCTCTTGGACTCCCTTACATGAGGCAGCTTGAGCAGGATATCCCCCAGCAGTTTGCGGTACGACGCCATCTCGGAAATCCGTGCCTTTACCAGGTAATCGAAGTCGCCTGAGACCAAGTGACACTCCAGCACATGGGGCAGTTTCAGCACCGCGCGGCGGAACTCCTCAAAGGTGTCGCCAGACTTGTAATCCAGGCTGATCTCGACAAATACCAGCAAACTGCCCTTCAAATGCTGCGGGTTGAGCCGCGCGTTGTAGCCCATGATGATCCCTTCACGCTCCAGCCGGCGCACGCGCTCGGTGCAGGGCGTAGTCGACAACCCAACCTTTTCCCCCAACTCCGTGAACGAAATACGCCCGTCGGTTTGCAGGATGCGCAGGATGTTGCGGTCGATCTTGTCCAGCTCCCGCTTGGTCTGGGTGTTGGTTCGCATAGGGGATACGCCTCTGTGAAAAGGGTTTTTGCCGAGAATTGTCGCCAAATATAGGCAGTTATATAGTGAAATGCACTGGCAATTGTTTTTTAAACTGCGCTCATCATTGCTCGAATAACACACGTCAGCGGCCATGCCCGCGATGAGGATATAAAAATGCGCGTTCTGGTCTTGGGTAGCGGCGTCATTGGTGTGACCAGTGCCTACTATTTGGCGCGGGCCGGCTTTGAAGTGGTGGTCGTCGACCGTCAGCCCGCCGCTGCCATGGAAACCAGTTTCGCCAACGCCGGCCAGGTGTCCCCAGGTTATGCGTCGCCATGGGCTGCGCCGGGCGTGCCGCTCAAGGCCATCAAATGGCTGTTGCAGCGCCACGCGCCGCTGGCGATCAAGGCCACCGCCGATATCGACCAATACCTGTGGATGGCGCAGATGCTGCGCAACTGCACCGCCAACCGTTATGCGGTGAACAAGGAGCGCATGGTGCGCCTGTCCGAGTACAGCCGCGACTGCCTCGACGAACTGCGCGCAGAAACCGGCATTGCCTACGAAGGCCGTAGCCTCGGCACGACCCAACTGTTCCGTACCCAGGCACAACTGGATGGCGCGGCCAAGGACATCGCCGTGCTGAAGGAGTCCGGCGTGCCGTTTGAAGTGCTCGACCGCGCCGGCATCGCCCGCGTTGAGCCGGCCCTGGCCAGCGTCACCGATATCCTCGCCGGTGCCCTGCGCCTGCCGAACGACCAGACTGGCGACTGTCAGATGTTCACCACCCGCCTGGTCGACATGTGCAAGCAACTGGGCGTGGAGTTCCGCTTCGAACAAGACATCCAGCGCCTCGACTACGCCGGTGACCGCATCAACGGCGTGTGGATCGATGGCAAGCTGGAAACCGCCGATCGCTACGTGCTGGCCCTTGGGAGTTACTCGCCGAAATTGCTCAAGCCGCTGGGGATCAAGGCGCCGGTGTACCCGCTCAAGGGTTACTCGTTGACCGTGCCAATCACCAACCCAGCGATGGCGCCGACTTCGACCATTCTCGACGAGACCTACAAGGTCGCGATCACCCGTTTCGACAACCGCATCCGTGTCGGTGGCATGGCTGAAATCGCTGGTTTTGACCTATCGCTGAATCCACGTCGGCGCGAAACCCTGGAGATGATCGTCAACGACCTTTATCCTCAGGGCGGCGATTTGACCGAAGCCAGTTTCTGGACCGGCTTGCGCCCGACCACCCCCGACGGCACGCCGATTGTCGGTGCCACGCCGTTCAAGAACCTGTTCCTGAATACCGGCCACGGCACCCTCGGTTGGACCATGGCCTGTGGCTCCGGCCGCTTGCTCGCCGACCTGATGGCGAAGAAAACCCCGCAGATCAGCGCCGAAGGCCTCGATATTTCCCGTTATGGCAACCACCAGGAGTCCGCACAACATGTCAATCCAGCGCCAGCTCACCAATGAGCGCATGAGCCAGATCGTTGTCCACAGCGGTACCGTGTATCTGGCCGGGCAAGTCGGCGACGACATGAACGCTGGGATTGAACAGCAGACCCGTGAAACCCTGGCCAATATCGAGCGTTTGCTCGACCTGGCCGGCACTGACAAGAGCAAGCTGCTGTCGGTGACGATCTACCTGAAAGACATCGACGCGGATTTCGCTGGCATGAATTCAGTGTGGGACAAGTGGCTGCCCAAGGGTGTTGCACCTGCCCGCGCCACGGTTGAAGCCAAGCTGTGCGAACCGGAAATCCTGGTAGAGCTGTCCGTCGTGGCGGCCCTGCCTTAAACAACGATCCCTCTCCCGGTGCCGATGCTGTTGGTCGGTGCCGGTTTTTCTTCACTCTGCCGCCTAGAAGCCTGCCGCCATGCGTCCTGCCCGTGCCTTGATCGACCTCCAAGCCCTGCGCCACAACTACCAATTGGCCCGTGAAGTCACGGGGGCCAAGGCCCTTGCCGTGATCAAGGCCGATGCCTACGGACATGGCGCCGTGCGCGTGGCCCAGGCGCTGGAAGGCGAAGCAGATGGGTTTGCCGTGGCGTGTATCGAGGAAGCCCTGGAGCTGCGTGCCGCCGGAATTCGTGCGCCGGTGCTGTTGCTGGAAGGTTTTTTTGAAGCCGACGAGCTGCCGCTGATCATCGAGCATGACTTCTGGTGCGTGGTGCATTCGCTGTGGCAGTTGGATGCGATCGAACAGGCCAAGCTGAGCAAGCCGCTGACTATCTGGCTCAAACTCGATTCCGGCATGCACCGCGTTGGCCTGCATCCGAAGGATTATCACGAGGCGTACCAACGCCTGCTGGCCAGTGGCAAAGTCGCCAAGATCGTGTTGATGAGCCACTTCGCGCGCGCCGATGAACTCGACTGTGTGCGCAGCGATGAACAGTTAGCGGTGTTCGAGGCGGCGCGCCAGGGCTTGTCGGCTGAGGTCAGCCTGCGCAATTCGCCATCGGTGATGGGCTGGCCAAATGTGTCCAGCGACTGGGTGCGCCCCGGCATCATGCTTTACGGTGCCACGCCGTTTGGCGAAGACCAGGCCGTGGCGGCCCGTTTGCAGCCCGTAATGACCCTGGAATCCAAGGTGATCTGCGTGCGTGAACTGCCGGCTGGTGAGCCGGTGGGTTACGGCGCCAAATTCATCACGCCCAAGCCGATGCGCGTCGGCGTGGTTGCCATGGGTTATGCCGATGGCTACCCGCGTCACGCGCCGACCGGCACGCCGGTGTTGGTGGCGGGGCAGCGCAGCCAACTGTTGGGGCGTGTGTCGATGGACATGCTGTGCATCGACCTGACGGACGTGCCGCAGGCCGGGCTCGGTTCCACCGTGGAACTGTGGGGTAAAAACATCCTTGCCAGTGATGTCGCGGTGGCCGCCGAGACCATTCCCTACCAACTGTTCTGCAACCTGCGCCGCGTGCCAAGGCTCTATTCCGGCGCTTGATCGTCCGGTACGAACACAACCGCCCGGGATTTAGGCCCAAGTGTTGTAAATACTGAACGCTGTCGCCATGATAACGCTCAATTACAACAAAGCCTGAATCCTAGGAGGCTCCTGCATTGGACGTCGGCGAACGACTGCAATCCATCCGTAAACTGAAGGGTCTTTCCCAGCGCGAGCTCGCCAAGCGCGCGGGTGTCACCAACAGCACCATTTCGATGATCGAAAAAAACAGCGTCAGCCCCTCGATCAGCTCCTTGCGCAAGGTGCTGGGCGGCATCCCCATGTCCATGGTCGAGTTCTTTTCCGAGGAGATCCTCCAGGAAATACCGACGCAGATCGTCTATAAAGCCAATGAGCTGATCGACATCTCTGACGGCGCCGTCACCATGAAACTGGTAGGCCGGGCGCACCCCAGCCGGGCGATTGCATTTCTCAACGAAATCTACCCACCGGGCGCCGACACGGGCGAAGAAATGCTCACCCACGAAGGCGAAGAAACCGGGATTCTGGTGGAAGGTCGCCTGGAGTTGGTGGTCGGTCTTGAAACTTTTGTGCTCGAAGCGGGCGATAGCTACTACTTTGAAAGCACCAAGCCTCATCGTTTTCGCAATCCGTTCGACGTGCCGGCGCGACTAATCAGCGCAGCCACACCCGCGAACTTTTAAGAAAAGAGGCGTCCTGCCAGCGTTGCAGAGACTCCCGTAGCTGTATCCGTGAAGCCGAATCTCCCTTTATTTAATAGGGTTGTTTCGGCCGGGCGGGCTAACCGTTATACTTTCGCCGCCTGCGAAACCGTGGCCGCAGGCGTGAATAGCCACCATTGAGGGTGAACGCGTGAACCTAATTATGAAAATGCTGGCTGCACCAGCAACCGTACTGGCCCTATGGGCTGTCAGCGCTCAAGCTGCGACCAATGATGACATTGCCAAGCGCCTGGAGCCTGTCGGCCAGGTGTGTGTCCAGGGCCAGGAGTGCAAGGGCATGGAAGTGGCGGTTGCCGCAGGCGGTGGCGCTGCGAAGACGCCGGATGACATCATCGCCAAGCATTGCAACGCTTGCCACGGCACCGGCCTGTTGGGCGCGCCGAAAATCGGCGATACCGCCGCCTGGAAAGAACGCGCCGACCATCAGGGCGGCCTGGATGGCATCCTGGCCAAGGCAATCACCGGTATCAACGCCATGCCACCCAAAGGCACCTGCGCCGATTGCTCGGATGATGACCTCAAGGGTGCGATCGAGAAGATGTCCGGGTTGAAATAAACCGATCTTCGTCAAAAAGCCGCTTACGAGCGGCTTTTTTGTATCTGTGATTTATGTTTCAGCGCTGTTCTTTGCAGCAAAGACCCGGCAAGCTCGGTCCAACCCCTAATCATGGAATGTTCAGGAGGGTCGGATGGTGCAGTTGTGTTCAATCGAGCAAGCAGTTGACGATGTGCTGGAGCGGTTGCCGGCGCATATCCACATGGGCATGCCGTTGGGCTTGGGCAAGCCGAACCTGTTTGCCAACGCGCTGTACCGGCGCGTCGCCAAGTTGCCGCAGCGGGCACTGACGATCTACACCGCGCTGAGCCTGGGCCGGCCGACGATGGGCGATGGTTTGCAGAAGCGCTTTCTCGAACCCTTTATCGAGCGGGTGTTTGGCGATTATCCCGAGCTGGATTTCCTGGCCGACCTGCACAAAGACAGCCTTCCGAAAAATATCCATGTGCAGCAGTTCTTCATGCAGCCTGGCAGCTTGCTGCACAGCGAGTCGGCGCAGCAGGACTACGTGAGCAGCAACTACAGCCACGCCGCCCGCGATATCAACGCAGCGGGCTTGAACCTGGTGGCGCAATTGGTCGCC
This sequence comes from Pseudomonas sp. NS1(2017), assembly GCF_002269425.1. NCBI lineage: Bacteria > Pseudomonadati > Pseudomonadota > Gammaproteobacteria > Pseudomonadales > Pseudomonadaceae > Pseudomonas > Pseudomonas sp. NS1(2017). The sequence goes on along the minus strand of NZ_CP022960.1, from coordinate 1,138,554 downwards.
AGCAGCAGTGAGCATCCGGATCGCCTGAGCCTGAGCTGCAACCCGGATATCACCCTCGACCTGCTGCCAATGATCGCCAAACGCCGCGATGCCGGTGAAACTGTGCTGATCGTCGGCCAGGTCCACAGCGACTTGCCCTACATGCCCGGCGATGCCGAACTGGGTATGGACGCCTTCGATTACCTGATCGATGAAAAAGACAGCACCACGCTGTTCTCCACGCCGAACATGCCCGTCGGTTTCCAGGACCACTTTATCGGCCTGCATGCCAGCACCCTGGTGCGCGATGGCGGCACCTTACAGATCGGCATCGGCTCCATGGGCGACGCGCTGACCGCCGCACTGCTGGCACGCCAGGCGGATAACGAGGGCTACCGATTGCTGCTGACGGACTTGGACGTTTACCAGTGGGCGCCGCTGATTAGTCACGAAGGCGGCGTCGACCCCTTCGCCCGTGGCCTTTACGGTTGCAGCGAAATGTTCGTCAACGGCCTGCTGGTGCTGGCGGACGCAGGGATTATCCGCCGCAAGGTCTACCCCGACGTGGCGACACAGGAACAGGCCAATGCCGGCTTACTGGATGACGCCGCACAGCCGGATGGCATTTCGATCCACGGTGGTTTTTTCCTCGGCCCGAGAAGTTTCTATCAGCGCCTGCAGGAAATGACCCACGCCAAACGCCTCGAATTCAACATGACCCGCATCAGCTACATCAACGAACTGTACGGCCAGGAAGAACTCAAGCGCCTGCAACGCCTGGATGCGCGGTTTATCAACAGCGCGATCATGGTGACGTTGCTCGGCGCGGGCGTGGCCGATCAGTTGGAGGACGGTCGCGTGCTCAGCGGCGTGGGCGGGCAGTACAACTTTGTTGCCCAAGGGCATGCGCTGGAAGGTGCGCGTTCGATCCTGATCCTGCGCAGCTGGCGCGAGTCGGCGGGTGAGGTGAGTTCCAATATCGTCTGGGATTATGGCCACTGCACGATTCCTCGACATCTGCGGGATATCGTCATTACCGAGTACGGCATTGCTGATTTGCGCGGGCAGACAGATGCCAAGGTGATCGAGGCGTTGCTCAATATCACCGACTCACGCTTCCAGGACGATTTGATCGAACAGGCACAGAAGGCCGGCAAGTTGCCGAAGGATTTCCGGTTGGATCCGCGTTTTGCCGACAACACGCCGGAGCGGCTGCAAGGTATTCAAGCGCGGCATCGCCGGCTGTTCCCGGAGTATCCGCTGGGCAGCGATTTCACGGAGGAAGAGCGCGATTTGTTGCGGGCGTTGAACTGGCTCAAGAGCAAATTCAAGCTGACGGAGATGCTGGAGCTGGGCAAGGCGGCGTTGGATGCGCCGGAGCCGGAGGCGTTTCCCAAGCATCTGGAGCGGATGCGGTTGGATAAGCCGGAGGGGCTGAAAGAGGATCTGTATCAGCGGCTTTTGCTCGCAGGACTTCAAGCCTCTGCATTGTAGGAGCGCGCTTGCTCGCGAAGGACGTCAACGATGATGCGGGCATTCTGGATGAACGCGTCGTCTGGGCGTTTTTCGCGAGCAAGCTCGCTCCTACGGGCGCGGCGTTGATTATTCGATGAAGGTCACTACGCCGCCTTCCAACGACTTCACCCGCGCCAGCGACTCAACCCGATAACCCTGCGCGTCCAACTCTGCACGGCCACCCTGGAATGACTTCTCAATCACAATCCCCAAACCGGCGACGGTCGCGCCAGCCTGCTTGATGATCGAGATCAGCGCCTGGGACGCCTTGCCATTGGCCAGGAAGTCATCGATCACCAGCACGCGGTCGCTGCTGGTCAGGTGACGCGGGGAGATCGCCACGGTGCTTTCGACCTTCTTGGTGAAGGAATACACCGTCGCCGACAGCAGGTTTTCCGTGAGGGTCAGGGATTGCTGCTTGCGTGCAAAGATCACCGGTACGCCCAGGTTCAGGCCGGTCATGATCGCTGGGGCGATGCCGGAGGCTTCGATGGTGACGATCTTGGTGATGCCCGAATCCTTGAACAGTGCGGCGAATTCGTCGCCGATCAGTTTCATCAGTGCCGGGTCGATCTGGTGGTTCAGAAAGGCGTCGACCTTGAGTACCTGATCGGAAAGCACGATGCCTTCTTCGCGAATTTTCTTGTGCAGTGCTTCCACGGAAAGCTTCCTCTAATGGCGCGGTGCGCGCCGAAAGTAGATTAAAAAGTAGTCGATTCTAGCGCTTTAACATCGCGCGTATATCCGCCAAGGCGGTGTTGCCGCGAACGGCCTTCACCTCGGTCGGGGTGTCGTCATTGCCTTCCCAGGCCAGGTCGTCCGGCGGCAGTTCATCCAGGAACCGGCTGGGGGCACAATCGATGATTTCGCCGTATTGCTTGCGCTTGGCGGCAAAGGTGAAGGCCAGCGTCTGACGCGCGCGGGTAATTCCCACGTAGGCCAGGCGGCGTTCTTCTTCGATGGTGTCGGCTTCGATGCTGGAGCGGTGCGGGAGGATTTCCTCTTCCATGCCCATGATGAACACGTAGGGGAATTCCAGGCCCTTGGACGCATGCAAGGTCATCATCTGCACGCCTTCGGCGCCGTCTTCCTCTTCCTGCTGGCGCTCGAGCATGTCGCGCAGCACCAGCTTGCCGATGGCGTCTTCGACGGTCATTTCGCCGTCTTCGTCTTTTTCCAGGGTGTTCTTCAGTGCTTCGATCAGGAACCAGACGTTGCTCATGCGGTAGTCCGCCGCCTTGTCGCTGGAACTGTTGGTGCGCAGCCAGTTTTCGTAGTCGATGTCCATGACCATGCTGCGCAGGGCGCTGATCGGGTCTTCGCCGGCGCACTGCTCGCGCACCTTGTCCATGAAGCGTTTGAAGCGCGACAGGCGATCGGTGAAGCGCGAGTCCAGGTGTTCGCCCAAGCCGATTTCGTCGGTGGCGGCGTACATCGAGATCTTGCGTTCGGTGGCGTAGTTACCGAGTTTTTCCAGGGTGGTAGAGCCGATCTCGCGGCGCGGCACGTTGATCACGCGCAGGAAGGCGTTGTCGTCGTCCGGGTTTACGATCAGGCGGAAGTAGGCCATCAGGTCTTTCACTTCCTGGCGTCCGAAAAAGCTGTTGCCGCCCGACAGGCGATACGGCACCTGGTGATGCTGTAACTTCAGCTCGATCAACTTGGCCTGGTAGTTGCCGCGGTACAGGATCGCAAAATCGCTGTAGGGGCGGTCGGTGCGCAAGTGCAGGCTGAGGATCTCCACGGCCACGCGCTCGGCTTCGGCGTCTTCGTTGCGGCAGCGGATCACGCGGATCTCGTCGCCGTGGCCCATCTCACTCCACAGTTGTTTTTCAAACTCGTGGGGGTTGTTCGAGATCAGCACGTTGGCGCAGCGCAGGATGCGGCTGGTGGAGCGGTAGTTCTGCTCCAGCATCACCACTTTCAGGGACGGGTAATCGTCCTTGAGCAGCATCAGGTTTTCCGGGCGGGCACCGCGCCAGGCGTAGATCGACTGGTCATCGTCGCCGACCACGGTGAACTGGTTGCGCTTGCCGATCAGCATTTTCACCAGCAGGTATTGGCTGGCGTTGGTGTCCTGGTATTCGTCTACCAGCAGGTAGCGCACCTTGTTCTGCCATTTTTCGAGGATGTCGGCGTGTTCTTCGAACAGCTTCACCGGCAGCAGGATCAGGTCGTCGAAGTCCACCGCGTTGAACGCCTTGAGCGTGCGTTGGTAGTGGGTGTAGACGATGGCGGCGGTCTGCTCCTTGGGATTGCGTGCGTTTTCCAGGGCTTGGGCGGGCAGGATCAGGTCGTTTTTCCAGGCGCCGATCATGTTCTTGATCTCGTCCACGCCGTCGTCGCCTGCGTATTCCTTTTGCATGATGTCGGTCATCAGCGACTTCACGTCGGTTTCGTCGAAGATCGAGAAGCCGGGCTTATAGCCAAGGCGTACATGCTCCTTGCGGATGATGTTCAGGCCCAGGTTGTGGAAGGTGCACACGGTGAGGCCGCGGCCTTCGCCACCCTTGAGCAGGGTACCGACGCGCTCCTTCATTTCCCGCGCCGCCTTGTTGGTAAACGTCATGGCGACGATGTACTGGGCGCGGATGCCGCACTGCTGGATCAGGTGCGCGATCTTGCGGGTGATCACGCTGGTCTTGCCGGAGCCTGCACCGGCGAGCACCAATAGAGGGCCGCCGACGTAGTTCACGGCTTCTTGCTGCCGGGGATTGAGTCGGGACATACAGAATTTCAGGAGTCGTTGTTCAAAAGGGCGGGCATTTTAACAGGCTCGCAGGATTCTGCTCTGTCAGAACGACAGTGTGACGTACCACTCGATCTAAATTTGCCGGTTTTGATACTTTGCCGCAGGATGTCGGGGTTATTTGCGACTAATGTTTACAGTTCGCGTGTTTGATAACCCCTATCATTGGTGATTATCTGGCCGCACGTCATAATGCCCGCCGCCACGAAATTTTGCAGAGTCTAGGGAGCTAGCTTGTCTACGCCTGTCGAACCCTTGCGTTTGCTGCTGCTGGCCGATGAGCCGGCGTGGGCAGCGTTGTTGCGCGAGTGCCTGGCGCCGATGGGCGATGGGGCTGTGCTGATCAGCGCGCCAAATTGGGAGTCCGTGAGCCGTCTGTTCGATGACGACCACAGCGCCGTGCTGTTGACCACGCCCAGCCTGCAACCCGGCCCTGGCCGCTGCAGCCTGCCGTGTGTATTGCTGCTGGAGCAGGAACCGTTGGTCTCGCCGCTTGGCGTCAGCGATTGGCTGGTACGGGATGTATTGGATGCCGATACAGTGCGCCGCTGCCTGCGCCACGTCCGCGAGCGCGGTGTATTGGAAAACACCCTGCAACGCCTGGCCGAACAGGACCCGCTCACCGGGATCGCCAACCGCCAGGGCTTCCAGACCCTGCTGACCGCGCGCCTGGCCGAGAATGAAGGCCGTGGCCTGGCCCTCGGCCATTTGGACCTCGACAATTTTCGTCACGCCAACGATGCCCTCGGCCACCAGGCCGGCGACCGGCTGATCCTGCAAGTGGTCTCGCGGCTCAAGAGCCAGCTTGAGGTCGGGGACCAATTGGCGCGCCTGGGCAGCGACGAATTCGCGCTATTGATCGACACCCGTCGCGCACCTCAGCGTGCCGAGTGGATGGCCGAGCGCATCACCGAAGTCATGGCCGAACCCTACTGGGTGGATGGCGAAAGCCTGCTGATCGGCTGCAGCCTGGGCGTGGCCCATGCCCGCGCACGTGCTGGCGCCGACCCGCTGATGTGGCACGCGCATATCGCCATGCAGCAGGCGAAGAGCACCCAGGGCTGCACCTTTCATATTTTCAACGAACGCATCAACCGCAACGCACGCAGCCTGGCCGACCTGGAAAGTGAGCTGCGCCGTGCCCTGCGTCGTGATGAACTGGAGCTGCATTACCAGCCGCGCCTGGACCTGGACGACGGGCATATCGTCGGCCTTGAAGCCCTGGTGCGCTGGCGGCATGGCGAGCGCGGCCTGTTGCCGCCGAGTGAGTTCGTGCCCCTGGCCGAGCAAAGCGGCCTGATCGTGCCGTTGGGTTACTGGGTGATCTCCCGCGCCCTGCGCGACATGCAGGACCTGCGCGAACGCGGCCTGCCGCCGCTGCACATGGCGGTCAACCTGTCGTTCCGCCAGTTCCAGGACAGCCAGTTGCTCTCCACCCTCAGTCGGCTGATTGCCGAGCGGGGCGTGGAGGCGCAGTGGCTGGAGTTTGAACTCACCGAAACCGCCGTGATGCGCCGCAGCGACCTGGTCAAGCAGACCATGGACGCCCTCGGCCGCCTGGGTGTGCGGTTTTCCCTGGATGACTTTGGCACCGGCTTTTCGTCGTTCGTGCACCTCAACAGCCTGCCGATCGCCTTGTTGAAGATCGACAAAAGCTTCGTTGGTGGCATGGAAGAGCGCGAAGAGAACCGCAAGCTGGTGCACGCCATGATCAACCTGGCGCACAACCTCAATCTGGAAGTGGTTGCCGAAGGCGTGGAAACGCCGGAGCAGTTGGCGTTGTTGAGGTTGTTTGGCTGCGACCAGGCCCAGGGATACCTGATCAGCAAGCCGCTGCCGTTGCCGGAGTTGGTGGAATACCTGACCTTCGGCAATGGCCAGCAAGCCCGCGTGGGCGAGGGCCTTTAATCTGGCTGTGCAGCCTGGAACCCACCACGGGTTGCGGGCTCGGCGCCTTCCTGCCGAATCATCCGCTTCATCTTCGCTTCAAACGCCCAGGTCAGGCTGACTGCGGCGCACGCCAGGCCCAGGGCCAAGCCCCACCATACGCCGGTCGGCCCCCAGCCTAGGGTGAAGGCCATCAGCCAGGCCGACGGTGCCCCAATCAGCCAATAGCAGCCCGCCCCGATCAGGAAGGTGGTCTTGGCGTCCTTGAGTCCGCGAATGCAGCCCATGGCGATGGTTTGCACGCCGTCGAACAACTCGAACCACGCCGCCACGGCCAGCAGGCTGACGGCCAGGACGATCACGTCGTGGAACGCCGGGTCGTTATGGTCAATGAGCAGTCCGATCAACGGGTCGGAATAAAGCCACAGCACGGCGGCAAATCCCAACATCACCGCTGCACCAAATCCTATGCCGACACGCCCGGCCAGGCGCGCCTGCAGCAACTGCCCGGCGCCGTAATGCTGGCCGATGCGCATGGTCACCGCGTAGGACATCCCCGCCGGCACCATGAACGCCACCGACACAATCTGCAACGCGATCTGGTGCGCCGCCAACTGCGTGCTGCCCATGGTGCCCATGCACAGCGCCGCGAACGCAAACAGCCCGACTTCCACCGCGTAGGTGCCGCCAATCGGCAGGCCCAGGCGCCACAACTCGCGCAGGTACTGGGTATTGAGGCGCATCAGGCCGGGGGCCAGTGGGTAGGCGGCATAGGCGCGGTTGCTGCGGATGTACCACATCAGCGCCAGTGCCATGCCGTTCGCGACGATGGCGGTGACCAAGCCGATGCCCATCAGGCCGAGCTTGGGCAGGCCGAACATGCCCTCGATCAGTGCGTGGTTGAGCAGATAATTCAGTACTGTGCCGCCGAGGCTGATGACCATCACCGGAGTGGCTTTGCCGATGGCGCTGGTAAAGCCGCGCAAGGCCATGAAGCTCAGGTAACCGGGCAGCGCGAACGGCAGGATCGTCAGGAATTGCCCGGCCGACTGCACGTTGGTTTCCGTCTGGCCGAACATCAGCAGCAGCGGCTTGAGGTTCCACAGCAGCAAGCCGGCCGCCAAGGCCATCAGCCAGGCGAGCCACAGCCCGGCCTGGGTCAGGCGGGTGGCGCCTTCGATATCACCGGCGCCGTGACGGATGGCGACAAGCGTGCCCACGGCGGCAATCACGCCGATGCAGAAGATCGACACGAACGAATAGCTTGCCGCGCCCAGGCCGCCACCGGCCAGGGCTTCGGGGCTCAGGCGCGCCATCATCAGGGTGTCGGTCAGCACCATCAGCATGTGCGCCAACTGTGAGGCAATCAACGGCCCTGACAGCCGCAGAATGGCCCAGAGTTCGGTACGTGCTGGATGTTGCATGATCATCACACTCGAGAAATCGGAGGATTGGGGAAGGGTTGATTCTCGGCGCTCTCAGCTGATTGCACAAAGGGATAAATGCGATCGTTCACATGATTAAAACTCATGCCGGTTCGATTCTGGTAGGGTTTGCGCATTGCGCTGTCGGAGCCTTCCCAATGTCTCGTCGTCTTCCTCCTCTTTACGCTTTGCGGGCCTTTGAGGCCGCTTCCCGGCACAACTCCTTCACCCGCGCGGCGGAGGAGTTGTCGATTACGCAAAGTGCGGTGAGCCGACATATCCGCACGTTGGAAGAGCACTTCGCCTGCCGCCTGTTCCAGCGCAGTGGTCGCACTTTGCAGCTCACCGAAGCGGCGCGCCTGCTATTGCCCGGCGTGCGCGAGGGTTTCGCCGCGCTGGAGCGGGCCTGCCATACCTTGAATGCCGAAGACGACATCCTGCGCATGAAGGCGCCGTCCACCCTGACCATGCGTTGGCTGTTGGCGCGGCTCAGCCGCTTCCGGGCGTTGCAGCCAGGCAACGAAGTGCAACTGACCAGCGCGTGGATGAGCGTGGACGAGGTGGACTTCAACCAGGAGCCGTTCGACTGTGCGGTGCTGCTGAGCTACGGGCATTTTCCGGCGGATTGGGAGGCCAGTTATCTGTTCCCGGAATTGCTGATTCCGGTCGGTGCGCCAAATCTGCTGGAGGATGGGCCCTGGGATGCCGCGCGCCTGGCCACCGCCGAGTTGCTGCACCCCACGCCTGACCGTCGTGACTGGCGCAACTGGCTGGAGCGCATGGGCTTGTCATCCCAGGTATCGCTCAAGGGCGGACAGGTGTTCGACACCCTCGAACTGGGCATGATCGCCGCCGCGCGAGGTTACGGCGTCTCCATGGGCGACTTGCTGATGGTGGCCGAAGATGTGGCCCAGGGGCGGCTGAGCCTGCCCTGGCCGACGGCGGTCGCCAGTCGCGAAAATTATTACCTGGTGTGGCCGAAAACCCGCCCCGGCGGCGAGCGATTACGGCGTTTGGCGGAGTTTCTGCAGGCAGAGGTCAAGGCCATGGAATTGCCCCAGGTCGAACGTCTCGACTGAGCGGCGACAGACCGTTCGTGCAATCGTTTGCGCGATACCCCTGTGATTCGCTCAAGTATTGCCTCGGCCCGCCGAAGTAGGTGTGTTGGAACCATCGTGCACCAACGCTTCCCACTAGATAATTTGCCGAGCAGCGCTATGAGATCAGGATGATCCTGGCCTCGGCCAGGAGCTGTCATGTCTCAACCTCGTGCTCGGATTGCCTCCCAGTTAGGCCTCGCGTTAGCCGTGATTCTGGCTGTCGTCATCAGCGGCAGTACGGTGTTTGCCTTGCGTTCTCTCGACTCCGCCAACCTCGCGACCCGTGAGGAACACCTGGCCAGTGAGGCGCGCTTGCTCGCCGACCAACTCAATACCTTCCACAGCACCTTGCGCGAAAGCACCCAGCGTTTGAGCGGGCTGTTTGAAAAGCGCTTCGGCGCGGGCTTGAGTGTGCATGCAGACCAGCCGGTGACTGTGGCTGGGGTACAGACCCCTAGCCTGTACCTGGGCAGTGAAGTGTTGAACAACAACTTCGATGAAGTGGATGAGTTCAAGCAGATGTCCGGCGGCGTGGCCACGGTGTTTGTGCGCAGCGGCGAAGACTTCATCCGCATCAGCACCTCGTTGACCAAGCAGGACGGCAACCGTGCCATCGGTACGGTGCTGGATCGTCAGGGCCCGGCCTATCAACGCGTGCTCAGCGGCCAGACCTACATCGGCCGTGCAGTATTGTTCGACCGCTCCTACATGACCCAGTACAGTCCGGTGCGTGACAGCAGCGGCCAGCTCATCGCCGTGCTGTTCATCGGGTTTGACTACACCGATGCGCAGAATGCCCAGTTCGATAACCTCAAGCGCTTCCGTATCGGCCAGACCGGTTCCCTGGCGTTGCTGGACGAGCAGAAGCGCTGGCTGGTGCCGCCGGCGGGCGTGCAGGCGCTGGACCAGGCGATCCCAGTGATGCTGGACCTGGCCAAAATGCCAGGTGCGGGCCGCTTCTGGGCGGACAAGAACGAAGATTTCTACAGCGTCTCGGTGCCCTTCGATGGCGGGCCGTGGGCGGTGGTTGCGAGCATGCCCAAGGCCGAGATTCGCTCGGTGACCTGGGACGTCGGCATCCGCCTGGTGATCGGCAGCGTCCTGGCCATGTTGCTGGCGGTCGGCGCAACGGTGTGGCTGCTGCGTAGCAAATTAGCGCCATTGGGCGACCTGGTGCGCCAGGCCGAAGCCCTGGGTGCGGGCGACTTGAGCGCACGCCTGAATGTGTCCAGCCATGACGAAATCGGCCAACTGGCGCGCAGCTTCAACCAGATGGGTGAAGCGCTGTCGACCATGGTCTCGCATATCCGCAAGGCGGCCGAAGAGGTCAACAGCCGCGCCCAGGCGTTGTCCGGGTTGTCCGGTGGCGCGTATGAAGGCATGGAGCAGCAGTCCGGCGAGATCACCAGCATGGCCGGCGCGGTAGAAGAGTTCAGCGCCACCTCGCTGAACATCGCCGACAACATGGGCAGCACCGAACGTCTCGCCCAGGAAAACGCCCAGCAAACCCGTATCGGTCGCAACTCGATGCAAGAGGCGTCTTCGTCCCTGGAACACATCGCAACCGCCCTGAACAGTACAGCCACGGTGATCAACACCCTCGGCCAGCGCTCCCAGGAAATCGGCGGGATCGTCGGCGTGATCACTTCGATTGCCGAGCAAACCAACCTGCTGGCACTCAACGCCGCCATCGAGGCTGCACGCGCGGGTGAGCAAGGCCGTGGCTTTGCCGTGGTCGCCGACGAGGTGCGCAACCTGGCGTCGCGTACTCGAGAGGCCACTGACGAGATCTCCGGGATGATCCAGAGTATCCAGCAGGAAACCGGCAACGCCATCAGCACCATGGAGCGCGGCAATGTGTTGATGCAGGAAGGCCTGTCGCGTAACGCCGACGTGGCGTCGGCCCTGGCGCGTATCGACGAGCAAAGCCGCTCGGCCGGTCAGCAGTTCGCGGCGATCACCACCGCCACCCAAGAGCAGAGCAGCACCGCGACCTTGCTCAGCAGCAACCTGCAAAGCATCGCGCTGGCCAACAGCGAGCAGCGCGAAGTGGTGTCGAACCTGGCGATCACCGCCAAGGAACTGGAGACACTGGCGGCAGGCTTGCGGCATGAGGTGGATCGGTTTCGTTGAGACCTAGCGGTCGCCCAGCCCTGGGTCCACGCGCTTGCCGATGTCCTTGAGGCGCGCCAGTTGGTCGACCATGCCTGGGGCTTCGTCCATGCTGGTGACGAAGGTCCACAGGTAAGTCATGACCGCGTACACATGGCCGGCCTTGACGGCGGGGGACAAGGCCAACTGGCTGATGGCGACCACAAAGAGCAAGGCGGCCAGCGTACCGAGAAACAGGTACGCAGCGGCCTCGCGGTCTGACAGCCAGATTCGCAGGCGCGACAGCACCTGATAGTGGCGGCGCAAGGTCGGCGCACCGACTTTTTCCACCAGGCCGATTTCCTTTTCCAAACGGTTGTTCAGGCGCTCATGGAGCGCTTGGTTACGTTGGGCAAAGCGCGGCAACAGCGTGATGCACAGCAGCAGTGCGCCCAGGCACGCGAGGCCGACCCAGGGCTCGATCACGATCAGCATCACCGCCGCGCCAATAATCGATACCAGCGCCGTGGCGATGATCGGCACGTGCTTCTCAAAGAAGTCGACGAATTCCCGTGCGAGCACCACCCGTGCCGCTGACTTGGAGGTGCTGTGGTTCTGTAGGCGCTGGTTCAGAATCACCGGCACCGCCAGGTCCGCGTAGATTCGGGTAAAAGTCCGTGTATCCAGCGCCCGGCGTGCCGCACCGACGACCCAGAACGCTAGGACCACGGCGGCATAGAACAGCGCGTTGCTGGCATCGCCACGGATGATTGCATCCACCGCAAACCCGGCAAACAACGGGTATGCCAGCAGCAGGGCATTTTCCAGTGCGACCAATGACAGCGTGCTGAACAGCTTGCCGGGATAGGCTTTGGCGATCGCCTTGAGGGTCTGGCCGGCGGATTGCTGGCCGATTTTCTTGCTTTCTTCGATCAGGATTTGAGGGGTGACGGATGTCATGGGTGCACCAAAGGGATGATAGACGCTATTATTGAGCGACTGCTCAAGTATCCTTGAGCGATCGCTCAAAAAGCAAGCGCCGCTTATCTGCTGGCGCCGAAAGGAATTGCCTATGTCGCGTATCGACCGCAAAGACCAGATCATCGCCGCCGCCTTGGAGCTGTTTCGCAGCAAGGGGTTTGCCGATGTGTCCACCCGCGACCTGGCCGAACATGCCGGGCTGTCCCGTAGCCACGTCTATCACTACTTCAGCGACTGGAAAGAGCTGCGCCGCGAAGCCTTTGTGCGGTTTGCCAACGAACAGTTGGACGAAGTGCGTGCGCCTCTGGCAGAAGCGCCACCTCTGGAAGCCTTCGTGGGTTTTTTGCGTGACTGCCTTCCGAGTACAGCCGATGCAGGCTGGGCGCTGTGGCTGGATGCCTGGGACGAAGCGATGCAAGACCCGCAAATGGCCCAGGCTTACCTGGTAATCAATGCTCAATGGCAAGGCATGCTCGCCGAAGTGATCGAGCGAGGTGTCGCTGCCAATGTCCTGCGTTGTGATTCGCCACAACGTGCTGCCCGCCAGATCTTTGCCGTGGCGATGGGCTACGCCGACGACCTGATGCTAAAGCCCTCCACGGAGTCGGCCGAAGCGGCCTTGGATGAAGTGATGGAAGTGGCGCGGTTGCTGCTGGACTTCCCCGAATCACCCTAGCCAACGGCCGCGGGCCGATACTGCAACGCTTCCGCCAGATGCGCCCGGGTGATGCTATCGGCGTGCTCAAGGTCGGCTAGGGTGCGTGCCACTTTGAGCAGCCGATGGGCTGCGCGCAGGGAAAGCGTCAGCCGTTCACAGGCGTTTTCCAGCCAGCATTCGTCGACCTTCGCCAGCGTGCAGTGCTTGCGTAGCCCCGGCAGATCAAGGAAAGCATTCGCACAGCCTTGGCGTTGTTGTTGGCGATCGCGGGCCTGGGCGACCCGTGCCGACGCCTCGGCCGTGTTATCGCCCGCCTGCCGGGCAGGATTCAACGCGGTGGTTTCTCGTGCCACAGTGAGGTGCAAGTCGATGCGGTCCAACAAGGGCCCAGATAGCTTGTTGCGGTAACGCTGGATCTGCTCCGGTGTACAGCGACAACGCCCGCTGGGTTCACCCAGGTACCCGCAAGGGCAGGGGTTCATGGCGGCGACCAGTTGGAAGCGGGCCGGGAAGCTCACGCGGTCGCGGGCACGGGAAATCACGATGTGCCCTGATTCCAGTGGCTCGCGCAGCACCTCCAACACTTTGCGGTCGAACTCTGGTAGCTCATCCAGGAACAGCACGCCGTGATGGGCCAGGGTGATTTCTCCCGGTTGCGGCTTCGACCCTCCGCCTACTAATGCCGGACCCGATGCAGAGTGATGCGGCTGGCGAAACGGTCGATGCGGCCAATGGCTCAGCGGCGCGAGGCTGACGACCGACTGAATCGCCGCCACTTCCAGGGCTTCCTGTTCACTCAGCGGTGGCAACAAACCCGGGAGTCGGCTGGCGAGCAAGGTCTTGCCGGTGCCGGGCGGGCCGCTGAACAGCAGGTTGTGCGCCCCCGCCGCCGCAATCAGCAGTGCGCGCTTGGCAGCGAGCTGACCCTGTACTTCGCTCAAGTCCGGGTAAGGCTTGTTCAGGTACAACAAACCGTCGGATTTGTAGGGCTCGATAGGCTGATGCCCATTCAGGTGCGCCACCACCTGCAGCAAATGATCCACCGCGATCACTTTCAACCCCGACGCCAGGCAAGCCTCCTCGGCATTCGCCCGCGGCACTATCACGGTGCGCCCGGCCTTGCGTGCCGCCAAGGCCGCCGGCAACACGCCTTTCACTGCCCGCACTTCACCGGACAGTGCCAGTTCTCCCAGGCATTCCACGTCGTCGAGCATCAACGCCGGCACCTGCACGCTGGCCGCCAGGATTCCCAGGGCAATCGCCAGGTCAAAACGCCCGCCGTCCTTGGGCAGGTCGGCGGGCGCCAGGTTCAGCGTGATGCGGCGGGCAGGGTATTGCAGCGCAGAATTGAGAATGGCGCTGCGCACCCGGTCCTTGCTTTCCTTGACCGCCGTTTCCGGCAGGCCCACCAACGTCAGGGACGGCAAACCATTGGCCATATGCACCTCGACGGTGACGGCAGGGGCTTCGACGCCGATCTGGGCGCGGCTGTGGACGATGGCGAGGGACATGCTCGTTCCTTGAACAATGGAGACCGCTTCCTGCGGTTTCTCAAAGGTAGTCGAGGGAACGGAAGTACAACGAATCAGACTTTTACAGGACGTATCAACGTGCAAAGGCGCCGGGATACTTATCCAGGTAAGCGCTGTTGAGTTGAGTGTCTGGGGTGCGCATAAAGGTGCGGAAATCGGGAATCAGGAACACCAGCAGTGACAACCCCAGCACCATCGCCCCCAGCGACGCGATGGTCAGGGCGACGCCGAGGTAAGCGATCAAGCCATTCATGGCGAAACTGCCCAACGGGCTGGCTGCCGCGGACAGGAAGGACACGGTGGCGAACATCCGGTTGCGATGTTGCTTGGGGGTCGCCAGCAGCCTCACCGCAGAGGTCGGAATGTTGATCAGCATCAGGCCCACCCCACCGCAGAAAAACGCCAGGGGCACGACGACTATCGATGAGAGCGTGCCGGCCAGCCACATATTGCCGCCCAACAGCGCAAAGCCTGCAGCGACACACAGGTCGCGGGACACCCGATAGGTCAACCAACCGGTGATCTTGTAGCTGCCCGCCAGGATGCCCAGGCCGAAGCACGCATCCAGCAGGCCGAGGTAAGTGATCGGGAAGTGGATAACCGTCTTCACGTAGAGCGGCAGCAGGATGGTAAAAAACGGAAACAGGGCAAAGTTGATGAGCATCGCCACAAGGGCCAGGTAGAACTCGACCTTCACCTGATAGACCGCCTTGAAGCCCGAGTAAATCATGCGCCAGCCGCTGGCAGCCGGGGTTTGCTCATCGGGGGCGCTGCCGTCGAGCCGGAGTGGGATCGAGGCAATCAACACTGCCGCGCCAAGCATCGCAAAGAAGTCGACGGTAAACGCCAGCGTGGTGCCGAAGCTGAAAATCAACGCGCTGGCCATGACTGGTCCAAGCAGGTTGGAAATGGACGAGAGCATGCTTTTGGTGCGCATGGCCAGTGAGACCTGATCGTCACGCGCAAACAAGGGAATGATCGATGACTGCAACGGGTCACGCATACCGGCGACGGTACTGCTGACCAGCATCAGGGCGCCGACGCTCCAGGGGTTGAACAGCTGCGTCGCAGACAGAAAAACCATCCACAGCGCGGTCAGCACGCTGGTCAGGGAGGCCAGCCTGAGGATCAGGATCTTGTTGTACTTGTCGCCCAGCCATCCCAACAGTGGGCGAGCCAGCACCTCTGCCGCGATGGAGCAGGCGATCATGTTGGCGAAGGCGAGGGCGGAACCGGATTCCTGCAAGGCCCACCACGCCACGGCGAGTTGGTTGCAGCGGCCACCGAGTACCACCAGCAAAAAGCTGAATTGTATTTTCAGCAGGCGCCGGTCGAGGGCCGGCAAGCCCCACATGGACCGATTGATGCCGGTTATTCGCCGGCTGGCGTCAACCGCGCTTCCAGCTCGGCCACTTTGGCCTCCAGGCTTTCCAACCGCGCACGCGTTCGGGCCAGCACTACCATTTGGCTATCAAACTCTTCCCGGCTCACCAGGTCGAGTTTGCTGAACCCACTTTGCAGCAATGCCTTGAATTGGCTTTCGATTTCATTGCGGGGCAACGGCGTGTCACCGCTGAACAGGCGAGAGGCGTGGCCGCTCAGGGCGTCGAGGAGGTCTTTGGGCGCGAGCATGGGAAATATTCCGGAAAACTGTTGGCCGGCAGTGTATCACGCAGCGTCTATAGTCTTTTTCACGACAGCGGGCGCACGCTTTTCGCGCAGAGGGCCGGGCGGCGGCGCACTGTTTTTGTGCGCATCGCAACCGCCGAAGAGGCTCGCAGGTGGGCATAAGTGGGCAAAGGACTGATTTCAGTGATTTTTACGGAGCTGGCAAGGTTTCTGCTTAGACGATCATGACCCATGCACTGATGCAGTCGCTGTGACGAATGCAGTGCGCCGACGGATCAGGGGTACAGGTTTCGTCACCAGTGGTTCGCTGGCGTCGCAAAGGCAAATGCCGAGGCGACGACGCGTTACAAAGCCAGGCACTGCGCTTAGACTTGAGACGGGTTTGTTTTCCTGGGGCAAGTCCACCAATTCGGGAGAGAGTTTTCATGAAGCTAGTCACTGCCATCATCAAGCCGTTCAAGTTGGACGATGTACGCGAGTCGTTGTCCGAGATCGGCGTGCAGGGCATTACCGTTACTGAGGTCAAAGGCTTCGGTCGGCAGAAGGGTCACACCGAGCTGTATCGCGGCGCGGAATACGTGGTCGATTTCCTGCCGAAGGTGAAGATTGATGTCGCCATTGACGACAAGGATCTTGACCGGGTTATCGAGGCGATAACCAAGGCCGCCAACACCGGCAAGATCGGTGACGGCAAGATCTTCGTGGTCAATCTGGAACAGGCTATTCGCATCCGTACCGGCGAAACCGATACCGACGCAATCTAAGCCGCCAAACCCCAACGCCCCAGGAGAAAACAATATGACTCTGCGTAAATTCGCAGGGCTCGGAGCCCTGTTGTCCATCGTAATGCCAAGCCTGGCCATGGCGGCAGACGAAGTGGCTGCTCCAGTCCTCAATTCCGGCGACACCGCCTGGATGCTGACCGCCACCGCTTTGGTGCTGTTCATGACTATCCCTGGCCTGGCGCTGTTCTACGGCGGCATGGTCCGTTCCAAGAATATTCTGTCGGTGATGATGCAGTGCTTCGCGATCACCGGCCTGATCAGCATCCTGTGGGTCGTCTACGGCTACAGCATCGCGTTCGATACCACCGGTATGGAACAGGGTGTGGTCAACTTCAACTCCTTCTTCGGCGGCATGGGCAAGGCGTTCCTGGCGGGCGTGACCCCGGCCAGCATCACCGGCCCTGCGGCATTGTTCCCGGAAGCCGTGTTCATCACCTTCCAGATGACCTTCGCCATCATCACCCCGGCGCTGATCGTCGGTGCCTTTGCCGAGCGTATGAAGTTCTCTGCGATGCTGATCTTCATGGCGATCTGGTTCACCCTGGTCTACGCGCCGATCGCGCACATGGTGTGGAGCGGCAACGGTGGCCTGATGTGGGACTGGGGCGTGCTGGACTTCGCCGGCGGCACCGTGGTGCATATCAACGCCGGTGTGGCTGGCCTGGTGGCGTGCATCGTGCTCGGCAAGCGTAAAGGCTTCCCGACCACCCCGATGGCTCCGCATAACCTGGGTTACACCCTGATCGGCGCGGCGATGCTGTGGATCGGCTGGTTCGGCTTCAACGCCGGCTCCGCGGCTGCGGCCAACGGCACTGCGGGCATGGCGATGCTGGTCACCCAGATCGCTACCGCTGCTGCTGCACTGGGCTGGATGTTCGCCGAGTGGATCACCCACGGTAAGCCAAGCGCACTGGGCATTGCCTCGGGCGTGGTCGCTGGCCTGGTTGCAATCACCCCAGCCGCAGGCACCGTGGGCCCGATGGGCGCCCTGGTGATCGGCTTGGTTGCCGGTGTGATCTGCTTCTTCTGCGCCACCAGCCTCAAGCGCAAGCTGGGCTACGACGACTCCCTGGACGCCTTCGGCGTGCACGGTATCGGCGGTATCGTGGGTGCGATCCTCACCGGTGTGTTCGCAGCCCCTGCGCTGGGCGGCTTCGGCACGGTGACTGACATCGCTGCGCAAGTCTGGATCCAGTGCAAAGGCGTTGGCTTCACTGTGATCTACACGGCGATCGTGACCTACATCATCCTCAAGGTGCTGGACATGGTCATGGGCCTGCGGGTGACCGAAGAGGAAGAGGCGGTCGGCCTCGACCTGGCGCAACACAACGAACGCGGCTACAACTTGTAATAGCGTGAAAAAAAGATGCCCGGCTTGCCGGGCATTTTTTTGCCTGGCGTTTGTCAGTCATACCAATGTGTAACGGTTTTTACGCCGGGTTTGTGATGGGATGCACACGGCACTTTTCAGCGTGCGAATGTCTTACAGGCATGTAGGCGTATTCGACACTTTGTTTTTTCCCAGAGCGCGCTAGAATGCGCGCCGATGGGCGCAGAACTGTATTTATCTGGGCGAGCACCGTGATCATGGCGGTGCTCGTAAAGTCCTCGTCGCTTTGCACGGTGATGGGGCATAAGCCACTGGTTATCCAGTGGATGTTGATTTTTCCTCGGCGGCCTCGACAGAGGATGAAGCTGGGCTATAACTAATCTGCTTTTCGCAAGTCATGAGGTAGAACATGAGCGACGATGATCTGGAAAACGACGAACTCGAAGTAGGTGACGAAGACGACACCGAAGAAGGTCTGGAAGCGGCGGCGGAAGACGTTGCTGACGACGACGGTGGCGATGATGCACCTGCCCCGGCTGCCAAAGGCAAAGCCAAGGCTGCTGTGTCGGTAGATGAATTGCCAAGCGTTGAAGCCAAGAACAAAGAGCGTGATGCCCTGGCCCGTGCGATGGAAGAGTTCCTCGCTAAAGGCGGCAAAGTGCAGGAAGTCGAGGCCAACGTGGTGGCAGACCCACCGAAGAAGCCGGATAACAAGTACGGCAGCCGACCTATCTGAGGTCAGCACCCGCTTGTAAGAAAAAGCCCGCCGTCGCTGCGGGCTTTTTCATGGGTGTCTGTAGGAGCGAGCTTGCTCGCGAAAAACGTCAACGATAACGCGGGCATTCTGAATGAATGAATGCAGTGCCTGGGCGTTCTTCGCGAGCAAGTTCGCTCCTACAGGTTTATGTGTTCCAGCTTGCGAGCAGCGGCGGCAGTTCTGTCAGGCTGCGAATCTCCGCATCCGGGCGCTTGTCGGCTTCCCACACCTTACCCGTCGGGTTGAACCACACCGCCCGAAGCCCCGCCTGCTGTGCCCCGGCAATGTCATCCCCGGGATGATCGCCAATGTGCACAGCCGCGCTGGCGTCCACGCCACCGCGTTGTAAGGCTTCCTGAAACAATCGCGCATCCGGCTTGGCGATGCCGATGTCTTCAGCGCGCAGGGCAAAGTGGAAGTAGTCCGCCAGGCCCACACGCTGCACGTCGGCATTGCCGTTGGTGATCACCCCCAGCAGGAAGTGCTGGCGCAGCGCCCGGAGCATGGGCTCCGCTTCGGGGAAGGGGGTAAGTTGGTGCCGCGCGTGAATGAACGCTTCGAAGCACACATCCGCCATTTCCGTAGCTTCAGGCTGTGGATAGCCGGCTTCTTCAAATGCATGCATCAACACCCGGTGGCGCAGGATGCTGATCCGGTGTTTCAGCTCGGGATAACGCTCCAGCACCTGCAGGCGAAGACTGGCGAAGTGCTCCAGCGGCAAGTCACCAACCTTGGCGGCGTTGATCGCCAGCCATTCACGCATCGACGCTTCGGCGCTGATGATGACGGGTACGTTGTCCCAGAGTGTGTCGTCCAGGTCGAAGGTGATCAGCTTGATACTCATGAGTCGCCGCCCTTGATTCGTTTAGCCCGTGGATGGGCGCTGTCGTACACCGTTGCCAGGTGTTGGAAGTCCAGATGGGTGTAGATCTGTGTGGTCTTGATGTCGGAGTGGCCGAGCAGCTCCTGAACCGCGCGCAGGTCCTGGGACGATTCCAGCATATGGCTGGCAAAGGAGTGTCGCAGCATGTGTGGATGCAGGTTCTGGCCCAGCTCGCGTTCACCGGCGGCCTTGACGCGCACCTGAATCGCCCGTGGCCCCAGGCGTCGGCCTTGCTGGCTGACAAACACCGCGTCATCTGCGGGGTTGGTCAGCAGGCGCAGCGGCAGCCACAGTTGCAAGGCTTCCCGGGCTTTGCGGCCTACCGGCAGGACGCGCGTCTTGCTGCCCTTGCCGAGCACTTGCACCAGGCCGTCCGCCAGGTCCAATTGGTCGAGATTCAGGCCGGTCAGCTCCGACAGGCGCAGGCCCGATGAATAGAACAGCTCAAGGATGGCCTGGTCGCGATGTGCCAGGAAGTCATCCTCGACGGCGCCATCCAGCAATTGCAGGGCGCGGTCGGTATCCAGGGTCTTGGGCAGGCGCCGTTCGCCCTTAGGCGGTGACAGGCCGTTGGCCGGGTCGTGATCGCACAAGCCTTCGCGGTTCAAATAGTGATAGAGCCCGCGCACCGCCGAGAGCAGGCGCGACAGGCTGCGCGAGGATTGACCCGCCTGGTGCAGGCGTGCGATCAGGCTGCGCAGGCTCTGGATATCCAGGGCCTTCCAACTGTTGATCTGTTGTTTCGCGCAATAGGCCAGGACCTTGTTCAAGTCCCGCCGGTAGGCTTCCAGGGTATGGGGCGACACCTGGCGCTCGTTGCGCAGGTGAGCGCAATAAGCGTCCAGTTGCCGTTCCATGGCTAGCGCACCGCGCGCAGGGCGGTAGTGAAGCGCGGCAGGACGCGGCCCAGTACTTCGGCGATGTAGGTCAAGAACAGGGTGCCGACTGAACTCTTGTAGTGCTGAGGGTCACGGCTGGCGATGGCCAACACGCCGTGCAGGCCTTGATGGCTGAGCGCGACCACCGCCGTGGAACCGATCTGCAGGCGCTGTTCGGCACCAAACAGGAAGTCCAGCTCATGCTCGCGCAAGGTGCCACTGATGGTCTTGCCTTCGGATAGCAGGCCGCCGATGGCGGTTTGTGCGTCGCTGCCGCTGACCCAGCGACCCACCGGCATCGGGTTGTCGCTGAACAGGATCAGGCTCACGAACGGCACCTGGAAGTCCTGGCGCAGGCTGTCTTCCACGGCGATCACCGTTTCTTCCAGGCTGGTGGCGTCCATCAGGGTCAGGATCAGGCGGCGGGTTTTCTCGAACAGGCGGTCGTTGTCGCGGGCGACGTCCATCAGGTGCGAGAGCTTGTGGCGCATCTCGATGTTGCGCTCGCGCAGGATCTTCATCTGCCGCTCCACCAGCGACACGGTATCGCCGCGCTGGTGGGGGATGCGCAGGCCCGGCAGCAGTTCTTCGTGCTCGACGAAGAAGTCCGGATTAGCCTCAAGGTACGCCGCGACGGCAGCGGCCTCCAGACTTTCGCTCGGGGATGCTTGTGCGGGTACTTGAGGCTTATCGGTCATTGGATTGGCTCACTCATAGACGGACCTGTCCTTCGTATACGCGCGAGGCCGGCCCGGTCATCATCACCGGGTGGCCAGGGCCTGCCCACTCGATGGACAAGCGTCCGCCGGGCAGGTCGATCAACAGCGGCGAATCCATCCACCCCTGGCTGATCGCGGCTACGGCAGCGGCGCAAGCACCGGTGCCGCAAGCCTGGGTTTCGCCGGCGCCGCGTTCCCACACGCGCAATTGCGCGCGGGTACGGTCGATCACCTGCAGGAAGCCCACGTTGACCCGCGCCGGAAAGCGCGGGTGGTGTTCGATCTTCGGCCCCAATTCATGCACGGGGGCGTTGTTGATGTCATTGACCCGCAGCACGGCATGGGGGTTGCCCATGGACACGGCAGCGATGTCGACGGTCTTGCCGTCAACGTCCAGCGCATAGCTGACGGCCTGCTCGGTGGCCTGGAACGGAATGTCCGCCGGCACCAGGCGTGGCGCGCCCATGTTGACGCTGATCTGGCCGTCGCTGCGGATATCCAGCTCGATCACGCCGCTCTTGGTCTCGACGCGGATCTGCCGCTTGGCGGTCAGGCGCTTGTCCAACACAAAGCGTGCGAAGCAGCGCGCACCGTTGCCGCACTGCTCCACTTCGGAACCGTCGGAGTTGAAGATCCGATAACGGAAATCCACCTCCGGGTTGCTAGGCGCTTCGACGATCAGCAATTGGTCGAAACCAATGCCGGTGTGACGGTCGCCCCACTGTTTAGCGTGCTTGGGCAGGATATGCGCGTGCTGGCTGACCAGGTCGAGGACCATGAAATCATTGCCCAGCCCGTGCATCTTGGTAAAACGCAGCAGCATGGCTTACTCCGGCAGCAGGCTTTCGCCAGCATACAACTCGGCTACCGTCTCGCGGCGACGCACTTCAAACGCTTGATCACCGTCCACCAGCACCTCGGCGGTACGGCCGCGGGTGTTGTAGTTGGAACTCATGACAAACCCGTAGGCACCGGCCGAATGCACGGCCAGCAGATCGCCTTCTTCCAGGGCCAGCTGACGGTCCTTGGCCAGGAAGTCGCCGGTCTCGCAGATCGGACCGACGATGTCGTAGGCGCGGGCTTCGCTGGCGCGCGGCGTCACGGCGGTGACATTCATCCAGGCCTGGTACAGCGCCGGGCGGATCAGGTCGTTCATCGCCGCGTCGACGATGGCGAAATCCTTGTGCTCCGTGTGCTTGAGGTACTCGACCTGGGTCAGCAGCACGCCGGCATTGGCGACGATATAGCGGCCAGGCTCGAACATTAGCGTCAGGTCACGGCCTTCGATGCGCTCGCGCACCGCCTGGATATAGTCGGCAATCAGCGGCGGCTCTTCGTCGCGATAACGCACGCCCACGCCACCACCGAGGTCGATGTGGTGCAGGTAGATGCCGCATTCACCGAGACGGTCGATCAACGCCAGCAGGCGGTCGAGCGCATCCAGGAACGGCGGCAATGTGGTCAGTTGCGAGCCGATATGGCAGTCGACACCCAGCACTTCCAGGTTCGGCAGTTGCGCGGCGCGGATGTATACGTCCTCGGCGTCGGCAATGGCGATGCCGAACTTGTTCTCTTTGAGACCGGTGGAAATATACGGGTGGGTGCCGGCATCGACGTCAGGGTTGACGCGCAGGGAGATCGGCGCGCGAACGCCCATCTCGGCGGCCACGACCTGCAGGCGTTCCAGCTCGTCGGTGGATTCGATGTTGAAGCAATGCACGCCAACTTCCAGGGCACGGCGCATGTCATCGCGGGTCTTGCCGACGCCGGAGAACACGATCTTGTCAGCCTTGCCACCAGCGGCCAGTACGCGTTCCAGCTCGCCACGGGACACGATGTCGAAACCAGCGCCGAGACGCGCCAGGACATTCAGTACGCCGAGGTTGGAGTTGGCCTTGACCGCGTAGCACACCAAGTGCGGCACGCCGTCGAGGGCGTCGGTGAAGGAGCGGTATTGGGCTTCGATATGTGCACGGGAATACACATAGGTCGGGGTGCCAAAGCGCTGGGCAATCGCGGACAACGCCACGCCTTCCGCGAACAGCTCGCCGTCCCGGTAGTTAAAAGCGTCCATGGGATTCCCTTATTCGTAGGTGTCGTGCTTATGCGCTTTGGAAGGCTTTTGCGACGATTGCGCCTGTTCATTCGGGTCTTTACTGTCATCGGGCAGGTACAGCGGGCCTTTTTGACCACAGGCACTAACGAGGCAAGCGACCGCGACGAGCGCAGCAAGGGAAGAGATCAGGCGCTTCATGGCGAAATCCTTGAATATGCATTAATTGCGCCCGAGTATACCGACCACCCGCCAGCTTGCCTATGCGCTGGAATACCCGTCCGGCGGGGGTTTGCCGACACAGCTGGGAAGCGTACTACGCTGCGTGAGGATTTTTCACACCGTCAATCGTGTTGAAATCGGTATCCTTTGCAATCGGCGGGGCTCGCCCGTATCGTGCGGCGCTTGAGCAAAACCAGACACTTTTGAGGTTGCCACAATGAGTTTGACCGAAGCC
The DNA here is from genome assembly GCF_002269425.1 of Pseudomonas sp. NS1(2017). Lineage (NCBI taxonomy): Bacteria > Pseudomonadati > Pseudomonadota > Gammaproteobacteria > Pseudomonadales > Pseudomonadaceae > Pseudomonas > Pseudomonas sp. NS1(2017). Next base: position 1,115,147 of record NZ_CP022960.1, on the reverse strand, counting down.
CGTTTTCACGACCTGGTGGATTCGACCCAGCAGGCGCTGGAAGATATTTTCGACGACAGCGACCTGGACGTGGACCTGGAAAACTCGGCCGGCGTGCTGACCGTCAAGTTCGAAAGCGGCCAGCAACTGATCTTCAGCCGCCAGGAGCCGTTGCGTCAGCTGTGGCTGGCGGCGCGCTCCGGTGGTGTGCACTTCGACTACGACGAAGAAAGCGGCAAATGGCAGTGCGACAAAAGTGAGGAGCTGTTGGGTGAAATGCTCGCGCGGCTGGTCGAGGAATATACCGGCGAAGCGCTGGACTTTGATGAGTTGGGGCAGGACGAGAACTGACTGTGACCCAGCCTGCACCTGTCCGTCCGCCGAAGCCGCTGTTCAGTAATATCAGCCCGGCGGTGCCGTCACCTTGTATCAGTTTGTGTCGCCTGGATGAGCAAAAAGTCTGCCTCGGTTGCTTCCGCCACGTGGAAGACATCCGTGAATGGCGCTCTGCCGACGATGCCCGCCGCCGGGTGATCTGCGCCGAGGCCGAGCAGCGCAGGACACGCGCCTGAGGTCGTCTTGTTTATTTGTGACGCTGTGGTAGTGTCCGGGTACGCCTCAACTCATCGAGGCCCGTGAGAACCCCGCCTTTTCCTGGCGGGGTTTTGCTTTTTTGTGCAGAAAAAAGGAGTCTGCCTGAATCATGACCACCGCACCGTCCATCATCCTCACCCGTCTTGACGTGCAGCGTCTGGAGCAACTGATCGACCGCTTGGGCGACGAATCTCCCGGCGTCGAAGCGTTGCAAGCCGAACTCGACCGCGCCGAAGACGTGGTTGGCCACGATGAAGTGCCTGCGGGTGTCGTGACCATGAACTCCAGCGTGCATTGCCGTGAGCAAAGCAGCGGCAAGGACTACCATCTGACGCTGGTCTACCCGAAAGACGCCAATGCGGACGAAGGCAAGATCTCGATCCTGGCGCCGGTGGGCAGCGCGTTGCTCGGTTTGCAGGTTGGCCAGCACATCGATTGGCCGGCACCGGGCGGCAAGACCCTCAAGCTGGAACTGCTCAATGTTGAAGGACAACCTAAAGACGGCGGCGCCTTCCCTCTCTAAATCTGACTCAGCGCCACGTTGAGCGACAGCTCCAGCTCGGCCTTGTAACGCAGGTACAGGTTGCTCGGGCTTTGCACATCGCCGAGCAGGCCGGACAGGTCCAGGTCGGTGATGTAGCAGCGGTAACGCTCGATCTCCCGGCGTTGCCCGACGATTTCCTGGGCGACCACTGCAAACAGTTGGTCGCCAAATTCCAGTTCGGAAAACTCCCGCTGATTGCAGTACAAGGTAATGCCCACCTGGCCCGGCGCGGCCTTGCCGATAATCGCCTGCACGTCGTAAAACGGTTTGTTCGCCGGGTTCAGCGGTGCGGGTCGAGGTTCGATGCCGCGCGCGCGGCCGTTGCCAGAGGGCAATAGCTGGTAATACAAGACCTGCACCGCGCCCAGCGGCTCTTGCGGGTCCAGCGGCGACAGCGCGTCCCGGCGATAAATGATCGACTGCAAGAAGCGCTGCAACGGCGCCAACAGGCTCTGTTCATCGTGAAACGGCAGGCGCTGTTGCCAGAGCGCGTTGAATTCATCCAGCACATACAGCTCGGCGAAGCCTTCGTTGGCCCGGTAGAACACCTGCACGCAATCGGCCATGCCCATCGGCAGCAGCAACGCCAGGTCGTGGTCTTCCAGGGCCATGGCATCCAGGTGCAACGGGCTGTAGCTGGCCAATTCTTCGCTGAGGTAGGCGATCAGCGCATCCTGGGTCGCCAGCGATACATGATTGGCCTGACCCGGCATCAACTCCATCACGTGATAATGCTGCTGCACTTGGAGCAAATAGCGGTGATTGCCCTGGCCGAGCAGCAGGTTCTGCGCGGTGTCGAAGATTTCCTCCACGCGCTGGGCAATAAATTGCGCACGGTTGTGACAGAAGCAGCGCACCCGCAGGCGTGGCAGGTGGTCCGACGGCAGCTGGTTGAGGTAGTCGCGCAGGCAGTCGAGCAGCGCGTGGGGGCCGTCGTAGCGGCTGACCATCACCTCGTTCCAGCTGTTAAGCGTGACCTGGTCCAGCGTCAGCACCAGATTTTCGCGCACACCGGCATAGCTCAGGGAGTCGGTGCGCTCGGTAGTCATGAGGATATTCAGGTCGCGGTGATGCTTGAGCGGGTCGACGCCGACGTTGATCAGCAGCAACACTTCCTCGGGCACTGCCGAGCGCAGCAGGCGCTCTTCGTCCACGCTGGCCAGGGGCAGGGCGATGGTCTGTTGCAGGCTTCCCAGCAGGTTGAACAGCTCGAATTCGGTCATGTCGCTGGTGCCGGGGTGCAGCGCCAGGCGCGTGCTGCTGTCGATCACGCCGTTTCGATGGCACCAAGTGAGCATTTCCAGTAGGTCGCGGCTGCGCTTGATCGGCGCAAAATGCTCCCATTCCAGCGCCGTGAGGTTACCGTTGTAAAGGCCCCAGTGGTGCTGGCCCGGCTCCTTGCGGTTGGGCGATTGCACCAGGGTCAGGGTGTCTTCGGCCAAGTCCGGGGCAATGCCGGGGTTGATGAACTCGACCTTGCCGGCCTTGCGTTCAAAGGCGGCGTACAGGCGCCGGCCCAGTACATTGAGGTCGCGCTTGTTGATCAGGCTGACCGTTTGTTCGGTGCGGGTAAATTGGGTCAGGAAGCGGTAACTGTAATTGAGCTCGTTCACCAAGGCGCGGCGTTCGGAAGCGACCTGGCGCACTTTCCATTGACTGCGGCTGTCGAGCAACGCCAATTGGCGCTGGTCCCAACCCCATTCATGAGCCAGGCGCTCCAGCAGCAGGCGTTGCCAACTGGTGGTGCGCTGGCCCGCGCTGAGCTTGCGGTTGACCTTCAGGTACAGCGCGCGCCGCACCAGTTCCAGGCGCTCGGGTTCGTTGCGGGCCTTGAGATATTCCTCGATGCGGCGGTATACCACGATGTACGGGTCCAACTCATCCAGGTCCATCTGGTTGGCGAACACCGCACGCTTGAAGCGCAGGCTCAGGCAGTGCACGTTCGGGTGTTCGCTGGCGTAGACCTCGGTCAGCAATAGCTTGAGCACGGACTTGTAGGGCGACTCGATGCCCTTGAACAGTTGCCACAGCCCGGCACCAATGAATTCGCCTGGGGGAATGCGCGCCAGGTGACCCAGGTCGAGGGTTTCATCGGCGCGGATAAAGCGTTTGGAAATCAGCGTGTGGGTGAACTCGGCATAACGGGTTTCTTCATACACCGGCACCAGCCACCAGATCGGTGTGCGTCCGGCCAGCCAGATGGCGGTGCGGTAGAACTCATCCAGCAGCAGGTAATGCTGGGTGGTGCCGCAGTCGTCGGAGCTCAGTTGCGTGTCGCGTTCACCGAGCACGAAGCGTGTCGGCTCGATCAGAAAGAAGTGCGCCTCGGCGCCCATGGTCAGGGCCCAGGCCTCCAGCAACTGGCACTTTTTGCGCAGTTCGGCCAGCTCAGTCTCGCTCAGGTCGGCGGCGTGACACACCCACACATCCATATCGCTCTGGTCGGCCTGGGCCAGGGTGCCCAGGCTGCCCATCAGGAACAGGCCGTGGATCGGTCGCGGCGGGTTGCCGTGGCGTGTCTTGTAGGAGAAAGAGCGTGTCAGGCGCTGGGCTTCGGTGAGGGCTTGGGCGTCCGGTTCGTAATTCGACAGACCCGCCGGCGTACTGCCTGACACATAGCCCGGCAGCAGCGGATGGTTGACGTGGAAAAACAGCGGCAACAGGTTCAGCACGCTTTGCTGGCGCGGCGTCAGCCCCTCGATGGCCCGGGCCATACGGCCTTCATTGAGGGCCATGAACCGCGCGCGCAACTGGGCCAGCACCTTGCGGTCGATGCCTTCGTCCAGGTCGGGGCGGATTTCATGGGTGCGGGTCATGTCGAACTCGGTGGCTCGCAGGGCCCGACGTGGGCGGCCGTGTAGGAGTTTACAGCCAGTAGCGTAGGAGGTTTAGAGGGAAATGGTTTTTGACGTCAGAATTTTTGCACGTGCACAGCAACGCCCTCGGAATCCGCAAAGGGCGGACTCCATGGGCGGTATCCGGTATCAGGCGGCTTCTTTGGTGGTGGCAGTGGTCAAGATAGTCAGCAGGGTCTGGGCCTGCTCTGCGGCGTCCCGGCCAAGGCTGGTCAGGTAGCCCCCGTCCGGCTGGTCGATAAGTCCTTTCGCGTGAAGGCGTTTGGCAGCGGCGATGGCAGTAGGCGCAGCGGTCTGGTGGACTTTCAGACCTTCTTTGGTGCTGTCCAGGGGGAAGAGTACAAGGATTTCCAGTTCGGCAACCAACTCAGGGGTATACGACATAAGGACTCCAGACTTTCTAAGAATTTATTAGAGGCTAGCAGGCCATAAGGTGAACGCACTTTGCCGAACTGTCCAGTGTGTTGCCGCGTGTTGGATTTATTGCTTTTCGGGCGGCAATTCCGGCAGGGCACGCAGTGCAGTTTCATACCATTCGGTATTGAAGGCGCGGTCCTCTTCCAGCAGCGCGTCGATCTCGACCGCGAGCACGTGGGCCATCAGTTGCAGGATTTCTTCACGCTCGTAGCCCACCAGGGTCAGCTTGTTGAACGTGGCCTTGGCGGCCGGTGGGTTTTCGCTCTCGATCTGGTTCTCGATCGCTTCGATCAGGGTGGTTTCGGCGAATGCTTCTTCGTCGTTGTCGATATCGGTCGGCTCGCTCATGGCAGGCTCCTCAAGGAAAGGGCGCCAGTCTACCCCCATTCAGGTGGGTGATGCTGCTGGTCAGGGTGGGCGCCGGGATCTATAACAGTGCAGCCAACCCCATTCCCGGCCTGGAGGCACAGACATGCTCAAGCTTTACGGATTTTCGGTCAGCAACTACTACAACATGGTCAAGCTGGCGCTGCTGGAGAAAGGGCTGCCTTTCAAAGAGGTAGCTTTTTACGCCGGCCAAACCCCTGAAGCCCTGGCCGTGAGCCCGCGGGGCAAGGTGCCGGTGCTGGGCGTGAAACAGGGTTTCATCAACGAAACCAGCGTGATCCTTGAGTACATCGAGCATACCCAGGAAGGACCCGCGCTGCTGCCGGCCGAGCCGTTCCAGCGTGCTCAGGTGCTGGCGCTGTGCCGGGAAATCGAGTTGTACATCGAGTTACCTGCCCGTGCGTGTTTTGCAGAAGCCTTCTTTGGCATGCCGGTGCCGGAGGCGATCAAGGAGAAGTCCAAGGCCGAGTTGCTGTTGGGTTTTGGTTCGTTGGGCAGGCACGGCAAGTTCGCGCCGTATGTCGCGGGGGAGAGCTTTACGATTGCCGATTTGTATTTCATGTACAGCGTGAACCTCGCCTGCGCGGTGGGCGAGAAGCTGTTTGGGCTGGATATGCTGGCTGAAATGCCGAAGGCCAAGGCGTTGCTGGACAAGCTGCATGCCATGCCAAATGCCCAGAAGGTGGCAGCGGACAGGGAAGCGGCGATGCCGGCCTTCATGGCGATGATTGCGGCAAAAAAATAGCGACAATCAAACCTGTAGGAGCCGGCTTGCCGGCGATGACGTCCTCACGATCAGGTGAGATCTCAAGGGCCTCATCGCCGGCAAGCCGGCTCCTACAAGGGGATCAGCGACTGGCGAGGAGGGCCTGGCCGCGTGCGACGGCTGCCTTTACCTGCGCCGGCGCAGTCCCGCCCACGTGGTTACGGGCATTCACCGAGCCTTCCAGGGTCAGCACGGCAAACACGTCCTGCTCGATTTGGTCGCTGAACTGACGCAGTTCTTCCAGGCTCATTTCCGCCAGGTCCTTGCCGGTGTCCACGCCGTACTTAACCGCGTGGCCGACGATTTCGTGGCAGTCGCGGAACGGCAGGCCACGGCGTACGAGGTAGTCCGCCAGGTCGGTCGCGGTGGAGAACCCGCGCAACGCCGCTTCACGCATGATCGCGTGCTTGGGCTTGATCGCCGGGATCATGTCGGCAAACGCGCGCAGCGAGTCGCGCAGGGTGTCGGCGGCGTCGAACAGCGGTTCCTTGTCTTCCTGGTTGTCCTTGTTGTAGGCCAGGGGCTGGCCTTTCATCAGGGTCAGCAGGCCCATCAAGGCGCCGAACACGCGGCCACTCTTGCCACGCACCAGCTCAGGCACGTCCGGGTTTTTCTTTTGCGGCATGATCGAGCTGCCGGTACAGAAACGGTCCGGCAGGTCGATGAACTGGAATTGCGCGCTGGTCCACAGCACCAGCTCTTCGGAGAAACGCGACAGGTGCATCATCGCGATGCTCGCGGCGGCGCAGAATTCGATCGCGAAGTCACGGTCCGACACGCCATCCAGGGAGTTGCCGCCCACGGCGTCAAAGCCCAGCAACTGCGCGGTGTATTCGCGATCGATCGGGTAGGTGGTGCCGGCCAGTGCAGCGCTGCCCAAAGGCATGCGGTTGGCACGCTTGCGGCAATCAACCAGACGCTCGTAGTCGCGGCTGAGCATTTCGAACCAGGCCAGCAGGTGGTGGCCGAAGGTCACAGGCTGTGCGGTCTGCAGGTGAGTGAAGCCCGGCATGATGGTGTCCGACTCGCGCTCGGCCTGTTCCAGCAGACCTTTTTGCAAGCGGGTGATCTCGCCCAGGATCAGGTCGATTTCGTCACGCAGCCACAGGCGGATATCGGTGGCCACCTGGTCATTCCGGCTGCGGCCAGTGTGCAGCTTCTTGCCGGTCACACCGATGCGGTCGGTGAGGCGGGCCTCGATGTTCATGTGCACGTCTTCCAGGTCGACGTGCCAGTCGAACGTGCCGGCTTCGATCTCGCCACGGATGGTGGTCAGGCCGTCGATGATGCTGTCGCGCTCGGCGTCGGTCAGCACGCCGACCTTGGCCAGCATCGTCGCGTGGGCGATGGAGCCCATGATGTCGTGGCGGTACAGGCGTTGGTCGAAGGTGACGGAGGCGGTGAAGCGGGCGACGAAGGCGTCGACGGGTTCACTGAAGCGGCCGCCCCAGGACTGGTTGGTCTTGTCGGTGCTCATGGATTCGCTCGTAATCTGCTTAATAAAGAGGCATGGAAGTGTGCCGGCGATAATAACAGGGTTGCCCGTGGACGCGGTGCTGCGGGTCGTCGGCATTTTTATTTGCGCAAAGGATGGCTAAGTGCCTTGCCGCCGAACGCGTCCAGGACGAGACTGGGTACAGGTACTTATTGAAACGATATTTGACGATTGAGCAATGTCGTCTCAGTGAGCGTCTACAGTTGGACTGATAGTGTGTGAATGCACCAAAGTCGGGTGCTGCGGTCAGAGCCCAGACTATCCATTTAAAAAGGGGGGTATTCGGATTGTGTATCAGCAAACCCTACGACGATGCCCGAAGGCAGCAGGTCTTGGGCGCTATTGAACAGGTCCGGGTAAATATGGGTGCCACTCTCAGGGCACTTTTTGCCGCTCGCGCTAGTCTTAGCGTGGATCGCTGTGACGCAAGTCACCGCACCTGTCTACGCTATCCTTGTGCGAGACTCACGCAGGAATCCAGCGCAATATGAATGTCCTGATCGTTGATGACGAACCCCAAGCCCGCGAGCGACTGAGCCGTTTGGTCAGTGATCTCGAGGGTTACGCAGTACTCGAACCGAGCGCCACCACGGGCGAAGAGGCGTTGACGCTGATCGACAGTCTCAAGCCGGATGTGGTGTTGCTCGATATCCGTATGCCGGGTCTTGATGGCCTGCAAGTTGCCGCCCGACTGAGCGAGCGAGAGTCGCCACCCGCCGTGGTGTTTTGCGCAACAGGCGATGAGTTTGCCGCGCAGACGCTGGAAGCCAGCGGAGTCAGCTTCCTCACCAAGCCGGTGGCTGGCGAAGCCTTGCTCAAGGCGTTGAAAAAGGCCGAACGCCCAACCCGCGTTCAACTCGCCGCCCTGACTCAGCCGGCCGCCCAGAGTGGTAACGGGCCGCGCAGCCATATCAGCGCACGCACCCGCAAAGGCATCGAACTGATCCCCTTGGGCGAGGTGGTCTATTTTATCGCCGATCACAAGTACGTAACCCTGCGCCACCAGGGCGGCGAAGTGCTGCTCGATGAGCCCCTCAAGGCGCTTGAAGATGAATTCGGCGACCGCTTCGTGCGGATCCACCGCAATGCACTGGTGGCCCGGGAGCGCATCGAACGCCTGCAGCGCACGCCGCTGGGGCACTTTCAGTTGTTCCTGAAAGGCCTTAATGGCGACGCGCTGATCGTCAGCCGACGGCATGTGGCCGGTGTGCGCAAGATGATGCAGCAGCTTTAGCCCGAGGGCTGTGGCGAGGCCTGCAATTCATATCCCGGTGCGACGCGGCCAGGGAGGCCCCGCACTTGCTGATTCAAATCAAAGCGTATTTGCCTGAGCTGTTATTATCTGCCGTATCTATTCAGTACGGATTGATCCATGTCCTCTCGCGAAATCCGCATCGCCACCCGTAAAAGCGCCCTGGCCTTGTGGCAGGCCGAATACGTCAAAGCACGCCTTGAACAGGCCCACCCAGGCCTCGTGGTGTCCCTGGTGCCCATGGTCAGTCGCGGCGACAAGCTGCTCGACTCGCCACTGTCGAAGATCGGCGGCAAGGGCCTGTTCGTCAAGGAACTGGAAACCGCGCTGTTGGAAAACGAAGCCGACATCGCCGTGCATTCGATGAAAGACGTACCTATGGACTTCCCTGAAGGCCTGGGTCTGTTTTGCATCTGCGAGCGCGAAGACCCGCGTGATGCCTTCGTTTCCAACACCTACGCTTCCCTGGACGAATTGCCTTTGGGCAGCATTGTTGGCACGTCCAGCCTGCGTCGCCAGGCCCAACTGCTGACCCGTCGTCCGGACTTGCAGATCCGCTTTCTGCGCGGCAACGTCAACACTCGCCTGGCCAAGCTGGACGCCGGTGAATATGACGCGATCATCCTCGCAGCGGCCGGCCTGATTCGCCTGGGTTTTGAAGACCGCATCACCTCGGCCATCAGCGTCGAAGACAGCTTGCCAGCCGGTGGCCAGGGCGCCGTGGGTATCGAGTGCCGCACTGCGGACAGTGAAATCCACGCCCTGCTCAAGCCCCTTGATCACCACGACACCGAAGTGCGCGTCACCGCCGAACGAGCCCTTAACAAGCACCTCAACGGTGGTTGCCAGGTGCCTATCGCCTGCTACGCCGTGCTCGAAGGTGAAAACCTGTGGCTGCGTGGCCTGGTGGGCGACCCGGAAGGCGGCACGCTGCTGACCGCCGAGGTGCGAGGCCCGCAGCGTGACGCCACGGCCTTGGGTATCCAGGTAGCCGAAGAGCTGCTGGAGAAGGGCGCTGGCGCCATCCTGCAGAAGGTCTATGGCGAGGCCGGCCCGCAGTGACCGAATGGCGCGTGCTGCTGACGCGGCCTGCCGAGGAGTCGATGGCCTTGGCGGCCTCGTTGTCCGAAGCGGGTATTTTCAGCAGCAGCCTGCCTTTGCTGGATATCGAGCCGCTCCCCGTAACACCTGAGCAGCAAGCCGTCTTCCATGACCTGGGGCGCTACTGCGCAGTGATCGTCGTCAGCAAGCCTGCGGCGCGCCTTGCCGTGGCGCAGCTGGATCGCGCATGGCCGCAGTTGACGTGGTTCAGTGTCGGCGCTGCCACGGCGCAGGTATTGGCCGAACAGGGCCTGAATGTTAAGTATCCACCGACTGGCGACGACAGCGAGGCTTTGCTTCAATTGCCCGCGCTGCGCGAGGCTATCGCCCGTCCGGATGCCCAGGTGTTGATCCTGCGCGGTGAGGGCGGTCGCGAGCTGCTGGCGGAGCGTTTGCGTGAACAAGGTGCTAGTGTCGACTATCTGGAGTTGTATCGCCGTTTCTTGCCGGCCTATGAGGCCGGTGCACTGATGCAACGCATCCAGTTGGAACGCTTGAACGGCCTGGTGGTCAGCAGTGGGCAGGGTTTTTTACACCTGCAAGCCCTGGCCGGAGCCGATTGGCCCCAGGTGGCACAGCTGCCGTTGTTCGTGCCAAGCCCACGAGTCCAAGAGATGGCGCGGGCCGCTGGCGCAGAAAAAGTTGTGGATTGTCGCGGTGCGAGTGCCGCGGCTTTGTTAGTGGCGATACGGAGCTATCCCGTTCCCACTCTCTGAAACGCAAAGGACGGATACGTGAGCGAAACAGCCTTGCCTAAAGATGAAACCCAACCCGCAGTTGATGCGCCGGTTGAGTCACCGGTCTCCGCGCCGCGCCGTGGCAATGGCCTGGCCATCGTCGCCCTGCTGCTCGGCGCTGCCGGTGTTGCCGCCGGCGGTTGGGGGATCTGGCAGGTCCGCGCGCTGCAAGCCAGCAGCCAGCAGCAACTGGGCCAGGTGCAGACCCTCGATGACCAATCCCAGTCCCTCAAGCAAAGCCAGCAACAACTGGCCGCGCGGCTGGCGCAGTTGCCGGGTGCGGATGAGCTGGAGGAGCGCCGTCGCCTGGTGGCCCAGTTGCAGGGTGATCAGCAGCGCCTGAACCAACGTCTGGAAACTGTGCTGGGGTCCAGCCGCAAGGACTGGCGCCTGGCTGAGGCGGAACACTTGATCCGCCTGGCGAGCCTGCGCCTTTCTGCCCTTCAAGATATCAACAGCGCCCAGGCGTTGGTCCAGGGTGCCGACGAGATTCTTCGCGAGCAAAGCGATCCGGGCTCCTATGCCGCCCGCGAGCAATTGGCCAAGAGCCTTGCCGCGCTGCGCAGCACCGAGCAGCCGGACCGCACCGGGCTGTACCTGCAATTGGCGGCCTTGCGTGATCAGGTCGTGCAACTGGCGGCTATCGCACCTGAATATCAGCTGACCGAACCTGCTTCCCAGGGGCGTCCGACCACCGATACGGAAAGCCGCTGGAGCCAATGGTGGGAGCAGATTTCCCGTTACTTCCGCATCGACTTCAACCCGGACGACAATATCCGTCCGCTGCTGGCCGGCCAAGGTCTGAACCAGGTGCGCCTGGCCCTGAGCCTGGCACTGGAGCAGGCGCAATGGGCAGCGCTCAACGGTGAGTCGGCGGTCTACAGTCGCTCGCTGGGCGAGGCGCGCAGCGTGTTACAGGACAACTTCAACCAGGACAACCCGCAGAGCAAGGCGATGCTGGCGCGTATCGCCGAGCTTGAGCCCAAGGCGGTATCGGTGGTGACGCCGGACCTGGCCGCGAGCCTTGCTGCCGTGCAGGCGTACCTTGAACGTCGACATCTGTCTGCCGACGAAGCCAAGGCGGCGGCCACGCCGGCGAAGCAGGAGTAGAGCCGATGAAACGTTTCTATGTGATCCTGGTGCTGGCGATTGCCATCGCGCTGGCACTGGCAGTGGGCATTTCGAAACACACTGGCTACGTGCTGATTACCTACCCTCATGTGCTGCATTACGAGTCGAGCTTGTGGGCGACCCTGGTAGCGGTGTTTGCCATCGGCCTGGCGATCTACCTGATCCGTGTGCTGCTGAGCCTGGTCACCACCTCCGGTGGCGTGGTCAACCCGTGGTCGCGGCGTAACCGCAGTCGTCGCGTGCAGATTGCCATCGAGCAGGGCCAGATGGACCTCGCCGAAGGCCGCTGGGCCAGTGCCGAGCGCCACTTGCACCGTGCTGCCGAAGCGGAACGTCAGCCACTGCTGTATTACCTCGGCGCGGCCCGTGCGGCGAATGAACAGGGACGTTACGAAGAGTCCGATGGTTTGTTGGAGCGCGCCCTTGAGCGTCAGCCCCAGGCCGAGTTGGCGGTTGCCTTGAGCCATGCGCAACTGCAACAGGATCGCGGCGATACTGACGGCGCACTGACCACTTTGCAGGCCATGCACGAACGCCATCCCCATAACGCCCAGGTCCTGCGTCAACTGCAGCGTCTGCATCAGCAGCGGGGCGATTGGTCGTCTGTGATCCGCCTGCTGCCGGAACTGCGCAAGGATAAAGTGCTGCCCGCCAGTGAGCTCGCCGAGCTTGAGCGTCGCGCTTGGGGTGAGAACCTGAGCCTCGCGGCCCAGCGTGAAGAGCAGGGCGAGGCCGGCTTGCAGTCCCTTGAGCGCGCCTGGCAGCAACTCACTTCCGCCCAGCGCCAGGAGCCGCAACTGGTACTGGCTTACGCCGAGCAACTGCGCCAGCTGGGCGCCGATGCCAAAGCCGAGGAAGCGCTGCGCGGCGCGATCAAGCGCGGTTACGACAGCCATCTGATTCGGCTCTACGGCTTGCTGCGTGGCAGCGACCCCGCCAAGCAATTGAAGTTTGCCGAAGGTTGGCTCAAGGACCATCCAGGTGACGCCAGCCTGCTGCTGACGCTGGGCCGCCTGTGCCTGCAAAATAGCCTGTGGGGCAAAGCGCGGGACTATCTGGAAAGCAGCCTGCAGGTGCAGCGCAATCCCGAGGCCTGTGCCGAGTTGGCGCGGTTGTTGGCGCAACTGGGTGACACCGAGCGCAGTAACCAGCTGTTCCAAGAGGGGCTGGGGTTGCTGGATAACCGTTTGCTGGCATCACCGCTGCCTGTCCCGGCCCGGGTTTGATGCACGAGGGTTGGCCCAGAAGCCCTGTAGCCAACCCTTGATGACGCTGGACTGGCGTGCAGGTAGCGTGTTTGTGAGCAAAGTCCGACGCCCTGCGGGGCAATCTCTTCCATGTTCAGGCGCAAAGTCCTTACCCTCTCGCGGAATTGTCTGCTCCTGCACGTATTGAAAGGGGTCAGGCCTTTACTCTACCGTAGCGACCTATCTTTCGCGGTGCGGATAAAGCATGTTTTTGGCCCCTTCACGCCCCTTGTTTTTCCTCGCGTTCCTGGCCGGTGCGCTGACATTGGGCGCGTCCTTTTATCTCGAGTTCGGTGTCTCCTTGCGCCCTTGCTTTCTATGCCAGATGCAAAGGGGGTTCCTGGCTGCCTTTACATTGAACAATCTGGTCGCCGTGATCCATAACCCCAAACGCTCCGTGACCTACCTGTACGGGTTGGCAAGCATGGCCTTTGCATTACTCGGCGCCATTACCGCTGTGCGTCAGGTGCTGCTACAAAACGCCGCACCGGAGCAGGCGGCTAATTGCTGGCCTAGCCTGCACTATATGATCGAAAACCTGTCGTTTTGGCAGGCCCTGCAATTGACTGTCAAAGGTACCGTCGACTGCGTGGAGATCAACTGGACGCTGTTTGATTTGAGCCTGCCGGAATGGAGCCTGTTGTTCTTCGTCGGGATGTTGATCCTCGGTGCCATGCAGTTTTCACGACTGCTTTTAAGCCACCGCCTGCGTCCGGCGAGACGCTGAAGGTCAGTTGCGGTTCGTAGGACGGGATTAAACACTTGTATGAACTTTCTCTCCTGCGTACCTTGAAGCCACAGTCATGCGGGCATAATCTGGCCCGCACGTATGATTGAAACCGTTTGTCAGATGCGGCCTTGTCCGGCTGCTGCTTTATCCTTGAAGTGTTGCGCGGGCACCAGGCGGCAGCGCCCCTATAGGGAAGAGAGATCATCATGCTGGAAAGTTGTCAGAATGCTCAGGAACGCTGGGGTGGGGTGCACAAGCTGATCGACAGCTGGCTGAAGGCACGTCATGAACTGGTTCGGGCCTTTGATGCGCTCGGCGCCAAGCCCGAGGCACTGGCGCAGAACCGTGAACCGTTGCAGGATTTCTGTGGTGTGCTGGTGGATTACGTGTCAGCCGGCCATTTCGGTGTCTACGAACAACTGACCAAGGAGGCAGAGGCCTTCGACGATCAGCGCGGCCTGGATTTGGCTGAGACCCTTTACCCGCGCATCGATGTCATCACCGAGAAACTGCTTGAGTTCACCGACCTGTGTGATGCCGGTAACTGCGTGGCGGATAAATTCAAAGAGTTGGGCGCGTTGCTTCACGAGCGATTCGAGCTGGAAGACTGCTTGATTGAAGTGCTGCACAACGCTCACAAGGAAGAGTCTGCTACCCAGGCTTGACCCTCGATAGCGATATACGAAAAACGGTGCGCATGACGCACCGTTTTTTATGGGTTCAAGGACGGGTGCCGAGCAACTCGATCTCGAACACCAGGGGCGTGTAAGGTGGGATCAATTCGCCAGCGCCGTCGGCGCCATAGGCCTGGGCTGATGGAATCACCAGGCGCCATTTCGCTCCCACGGGCATCTGCTGCAAGGCGCTGCTCCAACCGCTGATCACACTGTTCAGACGAAACCATTGCGGTTGTGTGCTCTGGTCGAACACCGTGCCATCGGGTAACCGCCCCACGTATTTCACTTGAACCTGGTCGCTGGCTTTGGGTTTTTCACCCGTGCCAGAGGTGAGTTCGGTGAGGAGGATTCCATCCGCCAATTCACGCACGCCTTTTACCGCTTTTTCTTTGCTCAGGAATTGTTGTTCGGCCGCGAGCGCTTTTTCGCTTTGAGGGGCCTGCACGTCGGTTTCGGTTTGTGCTTCATGCTGGGCAAGAATTTGTTCGATGCGCGCGTTGTCCAGCGCCAGGGGTTTGCCTTGATAGGCTTGCTTGAGACCATCGATCAACGCCTGGATCTGCAGGTCGGGGACTTCCTGGCGCAGGCGCTCACCGAGACTGGCGCCGAGGCTGTAGGCGAGGTCGTGCTGATTCTGCTCAGTGTTTTTTGCCGGCGATTGATCGCTCGCATTGGCCACCGAAACCGCCAAGCCCAGCACAAGAAAAAGGTAACGCGACATGGGCATTCTCCCGCCGAAAGTGCGACGGATTATGCCAGTGTGAAAGGGTAAAAAGTGCCGCGCATTTTCGTTATATCGATAAGAATTTTCACACGGTGCAACGCAAGGCAAACGATACTGTCAACATGCCCTAGCGGCGGTAAGAGCAGAGGGCTAGTATGAGCCGCACCCACGTCAGCCAGGAGGTAAACCATGTCGGCCAAACAGAAGCCTGTTAATACCCCGTTGCATTTACTCCAACAACTCTCGGGCAGCTTGCTCGAACATCTGGAAAGCGCTTGTTCCCAAGCTCTGGCCGATGCAGAAAAACTGCTCGCCAAGCTGGAAAAACAACGCGGTAAAGCGCAAGAGAAGCTGCACAAATCCCGTACCAAACTGCAAGACGCCGCCACTGCCGGCAAGGCCAAGGCACAAGCCAAAGCCAAAGACGCTGTCAAAGAACTTGAGGACTTGCTCGACGCCCTCAAGGATCGCCAAGCTGAAACACGCGCCTACATTTCCCAGCTGAAAAAAGATGCTCAGGAAAGCCTGAAACTGGCCCAGGGCGTTGGTCGTGTGAAGGAAGCTGTGGCTAAAGCGCTGGGCGCTCGTACACCTGCAAAAGCGGTTGCCAAGCCAGTTGCCAAAACTGCTGCTGCAAAACCAGCCGCCAAGCCAGCTGCCA
Organism: Pseudomonas sp. NS1(2017); assembly: GCF_002269425.1. Lineage (NCBI taxonomy): Bacteria > Pseudomonadati > Pseudomonadota > Gammaproteobacteria > Pseudomonadales > Pseudomonadaceae > Pseudomonas > Pseudomonas sp. NS1(2017). The sequence continues at coordinate 1,099,850 of NZ_CP022960.1, read as the reverse complement.
AAACTGCTGCTGCAAAACC
>NZ_CP022960.1:987956-1099731 GCF_002269425.1 Pseudomonas sp. NS1(2017) | reverse complement strand
TGCCAAAACTGCTGCTGCAAAACCGGCCGCCAAGCCGGCCGCTAAACCTGCTGCTGCGAAACCAGCCGCGAAACCAGCGGCCAAACCTGCTGCTGCGAAACCGGCTGCCAAAGTGGCCGCTGCCAAGCCAGTTGCCGCGAAACCAGCACCGGCCAAGCCAGCAACGCCTGCTGCTACCCCGGTAGCGTCCACCGCTCCAACTGCACCGGCCAGCAGCACGCCTGCCCCGGTGGCGCCAAGCACCACTCCAACCAGCGCTTCCTAAGCGTTGGTGACCACGACGCGCAGCTGCTGCAGCGCGTCGTGGTCAAGGTTGGCGGCATCCTCAGCCGCCAGTCTTTCCAGCCATCGTTGCTGACCTCTGGCATTTTCCATCGGCCACCCTCGCGCCAGCGCTTCCAAACGCGCCAGCAATTGCCGTTCAGCCTCCAATTCCAGAGCTTTGACCCGCTCGCGCAACCCTGCCAAATCCTCATCCTGCTGCGCCAGGGTGCGCCACTGCGTGCGCACTTGTCGTAACGGTTCAATCACTTGTGTCTGCCAAGGCCTGGCAATTTTTTTCAGCGCTTCTATGCGTTCGGCGGTCACTGTCACCGTGCGCTGCTCCAGCCACGCGCCACACAGCAACAGGCACACATCCGCACCTCGATCCTGTAAACGCAGGCAAGCGGCTTCGCACCCTGGGCGGGCGTAAGTCGAAAGGGCAAAGCTCCACAGGTCAGTGCACATATTCACACCCAAGCCAGCGGCGAACGAAGCTGGTAGACTCCGCCGCCATTATGATCCGACTTCAAAGCCTAACATTACAGCGTGGCCCGCAACGTCTTCTCGAAGACGCCGAGCTGACCCTGCACGCCGGTCACAAAGCCGGCCTGATCGGTGCCAACGGCGCCGGCAAATCCACGTTGTTCGCCCTGTTGCTGGGTGAGCTAACCCCGGATTCCGGGGACTGCCTGCTGCCGGCCGACTGGCGCATCGCCCATATGCGCCAGGAGATCGACACCCTGGACCGCATTGCGATCGACTATGTGCTCGATGGCGACCTGCGTCTGCGCCAGGTGCAACACGACCTCGCCGAGGCCGAGAAAGCCCAGGACGGTGCCGCCCAGGCCCGCCTGCACTCGGAACTCGACAGTGCCGACGGCTACACCGCCGACGCCCGCGCCCGCAAGATGCTCGCAGGCCTTGGTTTTACCAACGAACAAATGGACCGTCCGGTCGCAGACTTCTCCGGCGGCTGGCGCATGCGCCTGAACCTGGCCCAGGCGCTGATGTGCCCCTCGGACCTACTGTTGCTCGACGAACCGACCAACCACTTGGACCTCGATGCGATCCTGTGGCTGGAAGACTTCCTCAAGAGCTACCAGGGCACTTTGCTGCTGATTTCCCACGACCGGGATTTCCTCGATGCCGTGGTCGACAACATCGCCCACGTCGAACAGAAAAAAATCACGCTCTACCGTGGCGGCTACACCGCATTCGAACGCGCTCGCGCCGAACGTCTGGCCCAGCAGCAACAGGCGTTCGAGAAGCAACAGGCGCAGCGTGCGCATATGGAAAGCTACATCGCCCGGTTCAAGGCCCAGGCCACCAAGGCCCGTCAGGCCCAGAGCCGAATCAAGGCCCTGGAACGCATGGAAGAGCTGTCGGCGGCCCACGTCGACTCGCCGTTCGACTTCGTGTTCCGCGAATCGGTGAAAATCTCCAGCCCGTTGCTGGATCTTTCCGATGCACGCCTGGGTTATGGCGACAAAACCATCCTGGAAAAAGTGAAGCTGCAGCTCACGCCGGGTGCGCGCATCGGTTTGCTTGGCCCCAACGGCGCGGGTAAGTCGACGCTGATCAAGAACCTGTCCGGTGAGCTTTCCCCCCTGGCCGGCCGCCTCACCCGTGGCGAGAACACGGTGGTGGGCTACTTCGCCCAGCATCAGCTGGACTCTCTCGATTCCAAGGCCAGCCCGTTGCTGCACCTGCAGCGCCTGGCGCCGACCGAACGCGAGCAGACCCTGCGCGACTTCCTCGGGGGGTTCGACTTCCGTGGTGCGCGTATCGACGAGCCGGTGCTGAACTTCTCCGGTGGCGAAAAAGCCCGACTGGCCCTGGCGTTGATCGCCTGGGACCGTCCGAACCTGCTGCTGCTCGACGAACCGACCAACCACCTTGACCTGGAAATGCGCTTGGCGCTGACCATGGCGCTGCAGGAGTTCAGCGGCGCGGTACTGGTGGTGTCTCACGATCGCCATTTGCTCAAAAGCACCACGGATAACTTCCTGCTGGTGGCGGACGGCAAAGTCGAGGAATTCGACGGCGACCTGGACGACTACGCGCGCTGGCTGACGGACTACCGCCTGCGCAACGCGCCGGTCAGCAACACCCCGGTCAACCCGGACAAGACTGACAAGAAGGCTCAGCGCCAGGCCGCCGCCGCCTTGCGTCAGCAACTGGCGCCGCACAAGCGTGAGGCTGACAAGCTGGAAGCCGAACTGGGCAAGGTGCATGAGCGCCTGGCCAAGATCGAAGCCAGCCTGGGCGACAGCGCCGTCTACGAGGCCGCCCGCAAGGATGAGTTGCGCGACCTGCTGGCCGAACAGGCCAAGCTCAAGGTACGTGAAGGGCAATTGGAGGAAACCTGGATGGAAGCCCTCGAATTGCTCGAAACCCTGCAAGCGGAGCTGGAGGCGCTGTCCTGATGGAAGCGTTGCAGTTGCCGATACCGACGCAGTGGGTTGAGCCCGTATGGATCGGCGTGCAAATCCTGCTGATCCTGTTGGCCGGTTACCTCGCCCAGCGCTTTGTTGCCAAAGGCCTGACTCGCCTGGGTGAGCGCTACCCGTTCCCGCCGCAACTGCTGATGCCGCTGCGCGGTGGTCTGCGCTGGCTGATCATGGGGAGTGCGCTGATCTTTGTGCTGGGGCGCCTGGGTGTGTCCGCCACGGTGTTGTGGACGGCGTTGTCGGGGTTTGTCGCGGTTGCCGCCGTGGCGTTCTTCGCCATGTGGTCGGTGCTGTCCAACCTGCTGTGCGCCATTCTGATCTTTACCGTCGGGCCGTTTCGCCTGGGTGATATTGTCGAACTGGTGGATACCGTCGACAAGCCGGGCGTGAAGGGCCGGGTCGTGGCAATCAACCTGCTCTACACCACGTTGGTCGAAGTGGCAGAGGCCGGTACCGACAGCGCAATGGTTCAAGTGCCCAACAGCCTGTTCTTTCAGCGCTCTGTGCGGCGTTGGCCGGGCACTCCTCTATCTCCTCTGTAGGAGCGAGCTTGCTCGCGAAGGATCGTCAACGATAACGCAGCGCATTCAGTTGGCTCGCATTGCCTGTGGGTTTTTCGCGAGCAAGCTCGCTCCTACAAAAAATCTATAGCCAGCCTTTGGTCGGCGGAGTTAGCTTAAGGCACAACAGCAAACTCCCTCCTGAGGTGTGCAATGGCACTCGATACGTGGCTGGCCTTTTTCCTGGCCAGTTGGATCATCTCCCTTTCCCCCGGCGCCGGCGCTATCGCCTCGATGTCCAGCGGCCTGCAATACGGTTTCCTGCGCGGTTACTGGAACGCGATTGGCCTGCAACTTGGGCTGGCAATGCAGATTGCCGTCGTCGCTTGCGGCCTGGGTGCCATTCTGGCGACGTCCTCCACCGCGTTCTATGCGATCAAGTGGTTTGGCGTGGCGTACCTGGTGTACCTGGCCATCAAGCAATGGCGCGCGCTTCCCATGGACATGACCGATGACGCGGCGGTGCGCCCGATCGGCAAGCCGATGGCGATGATGTTCCGTGGTTTTCTGGTCAATGCCAGCAACCCCAAGGCTCTGGTGTTCATGCTGGCGGTGCTGCCGCAGTTCGTGAACCCGCAGGCGCCGCTGCTGACCCAGTACCTGATCCTGGGGGCGACGATGATCTGCGTCGATATGGTGGTGATGGCGGGCTATACGGGGTTGGCGTCGAAGGTATTGCGCCTGTTGCGTACGCCTAAGCAGCAGAAACGCATGAACCGTACGTTTGCCGGGTTGTTTGTCGGCGCTGCCGGCTTTCTCGCCAGCCTTCATCGCGCGACCGCGTAACCGTTGTAGGAGCCGGCAAGCCGGCTCCTACGGGGTTCAACGCAGGATTTTGGGTGCCTCATCCCTTGGCAGGTTGTTGCGCAGCGCCGGCTTGCCCGGGTCTTGATACCCGCCCCCCAATTGCTCCGCCAACTGCCGCGCCACATCCTCACCCAGTGCTTTCGACACGTCCTTCACCACACGCGGCCGGTTCAGGCTCACGCGCACATCGCGGCTGTTCACCAGCTTGGTGTCCTGGCCTTCGCCCATGGCGGTGAACGCCGAGGTTATCTCGTAGGTGCGTGTATTGATCAGGCTGAAATCCGCCACCAGTGTCAGACCCAGCACGGCCGAGTAGCTGTTGGTGTGGTCCAGGGCGTTGATGTCCTGGGTGAAGTCGATGTCCGACAAGGTGCCGAACAGCACGTAGTCGGCGCCTTTGAAGTGACCGGCCTTGATGCGCTTGATCACGTCGTAGACGTCACCCTTGGCATCTGCGGTGTAAGGCGTGCCTTGCACCAGCTGGAACTGACGCGACTTGAGAATCTCGCCCTTGATGTCACCGCTGAATTTGCGCAGCTCGGTCTGTTCGATATAGCTGGTACGGCTTTCGTACTCGCTGTAGTTCGACGCACCGCTGGCGTGGTGGCTGCTTGCCTGGAAGTTGTTGCTGGCCGATACTTGGTGGATGTATTCCTCGACCCGCGCCTCGTAGGCCAGGTCGGTCACCGCGATCTTCGGGGCGGCCGAGGCGCCAAAGGCGCACAGCAGGCCGATCATGCCGATCCATGCACGCATTGCTTAGCGCTCCGTGGTCTTGCGAATTTCTTTTTCGTCCATCCATTCGGCCAGGCCGCTCTCGACGTCGACCAGTTGCAGGCTGAATTTGTAGAACACGTCCTTGTAGTCCGAGCTGCGCTTGACGATGGAGCTGATGGAGCCTTCCAGACGGTACTTGGCGGCGACCATGTTGCCGGTCTTGCTGACGGTCGACTTCTTGTACAGGCCGCTCTGGTTCTGCAGCTTGAGCTGGTCGACCTGGCTCTGCATGTCGGTGTTGTCGCTGGCGAAGCGGGCAGTACCCGTTTTCATAAGCTGGGTCTTGATCGACGTGGTGATCTCGCGAGTGTCGATGTACTCGCTGGTCTTGTTCTTCACGTCATACACCTGCACCACCGGGCGGCCCTGCAAGATGCCGGACTGGGCCAGGGAGCGGGTCATGCTTTCGGCGATCATCTGCAGGTCGGTGGAGCCGAACTCGTTGGTCACCGTTTCCACGGCCTTGGTGTCGCCGTAGCTGATGTTCTTGCTGCCCAATACGGGCGAGGTGTTGGAGCAGCCGCTGGCCAGCAGGGCAACGACAGCGAGCATCGAGAAGCGTGCAAACATGGGGAATTCTCTCTGAAACGTAAAAGGGGAACGGCTCAAGGCGTCTTCACTTCAAGGCGGAAGTCCGCCGCCTGCGGCAGGTTGGCAATGGCCGGCAGGAAGGTCGCCTGGTTGGCGTACAGGTTCAGTACTTTCCAGGTTTCTTCGTCGCCCACCGGGAAGCCGTCAGCGCCCAGCCAGGCGAAGCGGTAATACATCGTCTGGTTGCTGCTGGTGATGTTGCTCAACTGCACCTTGGCGGTGAGGAAACCGTTTTCGCGCGCAACGCGGATGGCACCGACGGCGATGCCCTTGAACTTGCCCATCACCACGATTTTGCTGGCGGCGCTGCCAGGCTCCGGCGGTGGCGGGGTGGCGCAGCCGGCCAGCAGGACCAGCGCCAGGGCACCGAGGATGAAATGACGCATAGCGTGCTCCTTAAGGTTGTTTGAGGGCGACGGCCTGGGTAGCGGTGCTCGGCACCACATGGGTGGCCAGGCCACCGGCGAATACCTGATTACCCACCACGCGCAGGGTGATCACCTGATAACGCTGGTCGGCCTTGACCGTCACCAGCGTGCCGCCAAAGGCGTTGGGCAGGCTGACTTGGTGCTCGCCGTGCTTGAGGCGCAGGCGCGTCACCTGGGTCATGTCCGGCAGGGTGCGCCAGGTGCGGGTGTCGGCGCCTTCGGTGACCGCCGAGGCGATACCCAGCACCAGGCCCGCCATGGGGTTGGTCTTGTTCAGGTTGTTTTGCGCCACGCCACGGCTGACCGCACGCACCGTGGTGCGCAGGATGATCCCCGGCATGTCATCGCGCAGGGCACGGCGGGACATGGCCGTGGTGCTGTTGAGGGCTGTGAGGTTCCGTTGCTGGCCGTCGACGCCGATCTGGGCGAAGGTCGCGGTGGACGTGTCGGCCTTGATCACCGGGAACGACAGCGGGGTGATCACCAGATTGCCGTTGATCGGGATCGGGATCGGCAGGCGAATCGAATCGCGGGCCGGCGCCAGGCCGCTCTGCACCACAATCAGCACGTCGGTTTCATCGGCGCCGACCTTGGATTTGTCCAGGTCCAGCAAGGCCTGTTCAAGTAATGGGGTATTGGGGCGCAACTCAGCCGCCTTACGGTAACCGGGGGCCGCCAGATCTTTCTCGCCCAGGGCTTCGTAGACGAAACCAGCCAGGTAATGGCTGAACGCGCTTTGGTAGCTGTTCTTCAGGCCGACCACTTCCGGAGCATCCAGGGCTTCCACCGGGTAGCCGCGCAGGTCTTTCACCTGGGTGGTGACACCTTCACGCTCCGCTTCGTCTTCGCGCTTGAGGTATTCCTTATCTCGCAGGTCCGCGATTACCGCTTCGCGTTCGTGAGTTTTCTTGATCTCAGTGCGTGCGCCATCGAAGTCGTTCAAGGCCAGCAGGTTCAGGGCCATCTGCGTGGTCAGCATGACCTTTTCGTAGTCATAACCTTCGTAGCGCCGCACCTTGTCGTTGGCGAGGAAACTGCCGAATTGGGCCAGGTACTTGGCGCTGTCGAACTTGACCGCCTCTTCCCATTTGTAGACCTGCAGATCAGCGCTGCGCCAGGCGGTCTGACTCCCCGTCAAATCACCCTTGGCCCGCAGCAACTCACCCTTCTCGAAGAAATACAGCAAGTCCTTGTCTTCACCGCTGTTGTTCTTTTCCAGCAGCGTCAACGCCGCGTCGACATTCCCGGTGGCCAACTGCTGATTGGTAGCCTGCAACTCGGTGTCATAGCTGCGGAACATCGAACAGCCCGACAACAACGCCACCGCCGAGAGCGCAAGCAAAGGTAAAGCGCGAAATGCCATGCAGCCTTCTTCCCTGAAAGTAGTAACCACTGTGGTAATTCCTCATAAAAACGAGGAACGAAATTCCCTTTCGCACTAACAGGGCGCGGCATTATAAGCGCCATTACTGGCAAAACAATGGCTATTTGCCCGACGAAGTCGCCCAATGCGCCACCAGTCCGCTTCTTAAAATGCCTCGCTTTTACCAACGACAAATCACTTACGCCTTGAGTCAAACCCCTTAAGCCCTAACAATGTGTTACTTCGTATTTCCATTTGAGATTCGTTCATGACTGCCCCCTTCCGTTTTCTCGCCTGGCTACTAGTGCCGGCGTTGATGTCGTGCAGCTTCAACCTGTTGGCCGCAACTGCCGAGGGCGCCCCGCAAGCCCTGCATTTGCTGGACTACATTGGTGCTGACTATCCACCGACGGTGGAGGCGGGCAAGGTTATCGATGAATCCGAATACCGCGAACAGGTGGAGTTTCTCGGGGTGTTGCAGGGGCTGGTGGCAGAACTGCCGCAACGCCCGGAACGCGCGGCGTTGGTCAAAGGCGTCGACGAACTGTTAGCGGCGGTAACCGCCCATCAGGACGGCGCAACGGTTGCTCGGCAAGCCCGCCAATTGGGTGCCCAACTGGCCGTGGCCTATGAAGTCAGCCAGGCCCCGGCAATCACCCCTGATCCAACGCGAGGTGCGCCGCTCTACGCCCAGCATTGCTCGGTGTGCCACGGCACCGCGGGCGCTGGTGATGGCCCGGCCAGCGTCGGTATGACGCCGCCACCGGCCAATCTGCGCGACCCTGTGCGCCTGGACCGCTTGAGCCTCTACGCGATCTACAACACCCTCGGCCTGGGCGTCGAAGGCACCGATATGCCGTCCTTCGCTGATCAACTGGACGACCGTCAGCGCTGGGACCTGGCCACTTACATTGCTGGCTTCACCGCCGACCCGGCCGCCGCGAAAAGCGAGCAACCGTTCAACCTCGCCGACCTGGCGCGCCAGACTCCGAACGAAGTCCTGGCCGCCAACGGTGAGGCTGCCGCGACGACATTCCGCGCCCAGCGTGCGCAACCGCCGCAGGTCAAGCGTGGCCCGGCGCAGTTGCTCGATTACACCGCCACTACACTGGACAAGAGCTTGGCCGCGTTCCGCAACGGCGACCACGAACAGGCCTACGACCTGTCGGTAGCTGCCTACCTGGAAGGCTTCGAGCTGGTGGAAAGCTCGCTGGATAACGTCGACGCCAACGTGCGCAAGGACACCGAGAAGGCCCTGATGGCCTATCGGCAGTCGTTGCAGGACGGTTTGCCGGTCGAGCAGGTGCAGCAGCGCCTGGATGTGGCCAAAGGCAAGCTCACCGAGTCCGCCGGTTTGCTGGGCAGCGACGGCCTGAGCTGGTCGCTGAGCTACATCTCCGGCCTGCTGATCCTGCTGCGCGAAGGCCTGGAAGCCATCCTGGTGCTCGCCGCGATCCTCGCGTTCCTGCGCAACACCGGCCAGCAGTCGGCGGTGCGTAGCGTCAACGTGGGCTGGGGGCTGGCGCTGTTGGCGGGCCTGGCGACCTGGGCGCTCGCCGCGTATGTGATTGACGTGAGCGGCGCCCAGCGTGAATTGCTGGAAGGCTGCACGGCGCTGTTCGCCAGCGTGATGGTGCTGTGGCTCGGCGTGTGGATGCACGACCGCCGCCACGCGGCCGCCTGGCAGGACTACATCAAAAGCAGCCTGGTAGGCGGGGGCGGGCGTTTTGGCTTTGCGATGCTGGCGTTCTTCTCGGTGTATCGCGAGCTGTTTGAAGTGATCTTGTTCTACGAAACCCTGTGGCTGCAAGCCGGCCCGGCCGGGCACAACGCCGTGCTGGCAGGTGGTGCAACGGCGCTGGTGCTGCTGGTGGGCCTGGCGTGGGTGATTCTGCGCGGTTCGGCCAAGCTGCCGCTGGCGCTGTTCTTCGGCATCAACGCGGCGTTGCTGTGTGCGCTGTCGGTGGTGTTCGCCGGGCATGGCGTGAAGGCATTGCAGGAAGCCGGCATCTTCGGCACGCGACCGGTGGCGTTCTTTGACTTCGACTGGCTGGGCATCCACGCCGATGCGTACTCGCTGAGTGCGCAGGCGGTGGCGATCCTGGCGATTGTGGTGCTGTATGGTCGCAGTCGGTTGGCCGAGAAACGCCGAGTGGCGGCCTGACATGCGCGTGTGGATCGATGCCGACGCCTGCCCTCGGGCAGCCAAGGACCAGGTGGTGAAGTTCGCCCTCAAGCGTCAGTTCGAGGTGGTGCTGGTGGCCGGGCAGAGCCAGATCAAGCCGAGCTTTGCGTGTGTGAAGCTGATTGTGGTGCCCAGCGGTCCGGACGCGGCGGATGACTATCTCGTAGAGCACGCGGTGCCTGGCGAGTTGGTGATCTGCAGCGACGTGCCGTTGGCCGACCGCCTGGTGAAAAAGGGCGTCACCGCCCTCGATCCACGGGGCAAGGAGTTCAGCCCGGCGAACATGAGCGAACGCCTGGCGGTGCGCAACCTGTTCACGGATCTGCGTGAACAGGGCCAGATGGGTGGGGGGCCACCGCCTCACGGTGAAAAAGAAAAGCAGGCGTTTGCCAATGCCCTGGACCGAATCCTCACGCGCCTGATGCGCCAACCCTGACCCTGCGGCGAAGAGTTTTTGTGGCGAGCGGGCTTGCCCCGCGCTGGGGTGCGCAGCAGCCCTAAAACATACAACCGTGTTCTAACTGACTTTCCGCATTGCCTGGATTAGGGCGGCTTCGCCACCCAACGCGGGGCAAGCCCGCTCGCCACAACAAGCCCGCTCACCACGCAAGCCAGCTCGCCACAGTTGGGGCAATCAGTCGTTTTCGTGGGTCAACTCCAGCACCCGGTCCACCAGCTTGTTGATCCCTGAAGCGACCTCGCTGATGTTTTTGCCAAGCATATAGGCCGGCGTGCTCACCAGTTTGCGCGCCTTGTCTTCGACAATATCTTCCACCGTGCACTCCTGATGGGTGGCGCCCATCTTGTCCAGCGCGGCGGCGGTGTCGGCGCAGTTGCCGATGGTGCAGGTCACTCCCGGGCCATAGATCTTTGCCGCCAGGGCCGGTGAGATGCAGATCAGCCCCACTGGCTTGCCCGCTTCGGCAAAAGCCTCGGCCAGCTCCAGCACCTGTGGGTTGACGCTGCAGCCTGCGCCTTCCACGGCAAAGTTCGACAGGTTCTTCGCCGCGCCAAACCCGCCGGGCACGATCAGCGCATCGAAGTCTTCAGCATTGGCTTCGCGGATGTCTTTCACATCACCGCGGGCAATCCGGGCCGACTCCACCAGCACATTGCGCGACTCGGGCATTTCTTCGCCGGTGAGGTGGTTGATCACATGCAGTTGCGCGATGTTCGGGGCAAAACATTGGACCTGAGCACCGCGCTGGTCCAGGCGCAGCAAGGTGATCACGCTTTCGTGGATCTCTGCGCCGTCATACACGCCGCAGCCGGAAAGGATCACTGCAATCTTTTTGCTCATGGGCATTTCTCCTAGGGTCATGGCGTTAAATGTCTACTAATTTGTCACCTGTTGCCAATGGGCTCTTGCGCCGCTGCACCTAATCTAGATGTAACAAAAACAAACCGGACCAGACCATGGACTTCGTGCCTTATGCGGTACCGTTTTTCATCGCCTTGATCGTGGTGGAGCTGCTTGCCGACCACTGGCGCGGCGAGCGCAACTACCGGGTGGCGGATGCCATCAACAGCCTCAGCACCGGCGTGCTGTCCACCACCACAGGGCTGTTGACCAAGGGTGTAGGGATTTTGACCTACGCGTTCGCCCTCAAACATCTTGCATTGATTGATCTCCCGGCCCAAAGCGTCTGGACCTGGGTATTCGCCTTTGTGTTCTACGACTTCTGCTACTACTGGCTGCATCGCATGGGCCATGAACGCAACATCCTGTGGGCGGCGCACTCGGTGCATCACCAGAGCGAGGACTACAACCTCAGCACCGCCCTGCGCCAGACCAGCACTGGCTTCCTGCTGAGCTGGATTTTCTACCTGCCACTGGCCGTACTCGGTGTGCCATTGGTGGTGTTTATCAGCGTGGCGTCGCTCAATTTGCTCTATCAATTCTGGGTACACACCCGGCATGTGCCCAAGCTTGGCTGGTATGAATGGTTTTTCGTCACGCCGTCCAATCATCGGGCCCACCATGCACAGAACGCTCTCTACATGGATCGCAACTACGGCGGGGTGTTCATTATTTGGGACCGGCTGTTCGGCACCTTCCAGGAAGAGGACGACAACGAACCAGTGATTTTCGGCGTGACCACGCCCTTGGCCAGCTGGAATCCGCTGTGGGCCAACCTGCAGTTTTATGCGCAGTTGTGGAGTGATGCGCGACGTACCGAGCGCTGGTGGGACAAGTTGCGCATCTGGTTCATGCGCACCGGTTGGCGCCCGGCGGATGTGAAGGCCAAGTACCCGCTGGCCAAGCATGACCTGACCCAGTTCCGTAAATTCGAAGTGCCGCTGGATGGTCGCCAGCAGGTCTACATCGCCCTGCAATTTGCGGCGTATGTGGGTTTTGGCAGCTATTTGATGAATTTCGGCGAAGGTTTGCCCACGGCGGCGCTGATCCTGGGTTGGAGTGCCATGGCGCTGGGGTTGTTTACCTTGGGTGTGGCCTTGGAGAATCGCCCGTGGGCGCTGAAGGCGGAGCTTTCACGGCTGGTGCTGAATGTGCCGCTGGTGTGGCTGGCGCCGCTGGTTGGGCTGTGGCCCGCCAGCAACCTGGGCTGGCTGGGCCTGCTGAGCTACAGCCTGCTCAGCGTGATTGGCCTCTACTGCTGCAGAAGCCGGTTTACTCGGCTGGTGTCTTAGGCGTTTCGACCGGGACCGGCTCGGCCGCGAGCCGGGCCTTGGCCTCGGCACAGGCCTCGCGAGCGATGCGCGCATTCTTGATGCGGCGGCGCAGCCACAGGCCGAAGCCCAGTAGCAGCAACGCGCCCAGCACCCACAGCTCGTACTTCTTGATGCTGCCCAACATACCTTCCAGCACCGCGCCGAAGTGATAGGCCGCAGCGCCGAGAGCCAACGCCCAGATCGCCGCGCCAATCCCGTTGAGGATCAGGTAGCGCAGAGGTGGGTAGCCGGACAGGCCGATCGCCACCGGCATGACCGTGCGCAACCCGTAGACGAAGCGGAAGCTCAGCACCCAGATATCCGGGTGCTTGCGGATATGCTCCAGGGCCTTGTCACCCATCAATTGCCAGCGCGGCTTGCGCGCCAACAACTTGCGACCGTGTTTGCGGCCCATGTAATACCAAAGCTGGTCGCCGGCGTAGCTGCCGAAAAAGGCAACGACCACCACCAGGTTGATATCCATGTAGCCACGGAACGCCAGGAAGCCTGCGAGAACAAGAATGGTCTCGCCTTCAAAGAAGGTGCCCAGGAAGAGCGCAAAGTAGCCGAAGTCATGCAGAAATTGTTGAAGCATGGTCTGGGGTGCTGGCGAAATGAACGCGCAGCCTACGCCTTCACGAAGATTCATGAAAGTATCGAGATGTGTCACGAAGTGAACAATTCCTACGGAAATGACGAATGCGACTACAGGTCGCATCCTTAAGCACAACTGTCATACCTTCGTCATAATGGCCGCTTATAACTGCAACGCTCGCCCGTGAACCCGGGCTCAGGAGTCTGTCGTGAGCTTTACCCCTGCCAATCGTCTGTTCCCCGCCACCCGTCTGCGTCGCAATCGTCGTGATGATTTTTCTCGCCGCCTTGTACGTGAAAACGTACTGACGGCGAATGATCTGATCTTGCCGGTCTTTGTACTGGACGGTGAAAATCGTCGGGAAGCGGTGGCTTCGATGCCCGGTGTGGAGCGTTTGACCATTGATTTGCTGCTTGAAGAAGCTGCCGGTTGGGTCGAACTGGGGATTCCGGCGTTGGCGTTGTTCCCGGTTACGCCGTCTGAACTCAAGTCCCTGGATGCTGCCGAAGCCTGGAACCCGGACGGGATCGCCCAGCGCGCCACCCGCGCCCTGCGCGAGCGTTTCCCGGAGCTTGGGGTGATCACCGACGTGGCGTTGGACCCGTTTACCACCCATGGCCAGGATGGCATTCTGGACGAAGACGGCTATGTTCAGAACGACATCACCGTTGATGCACTGGTCAAGCAAGCCCTGTCCCACGCCGCTGCCGGCGCCCAGGTGGTTGCCCCGTCGGACATGATGGACGGGCGCATCCAGGCCATTCGCGAAGCCCTGGAGCTGGCCGGTCACGTCAATGTGCGCATCATGGCCTACTCGGCCAAGTACGCCAGCGCCTATTACGGGCCGTTCCGCGATGCGGTAGGTTCGGCGCTTAACCTGGGCAAGGCCAACAAGGCTTCGTACCAGATGGACCCGGCCAACAGCCATGAAGCCCTGCACGAAGTGGCGGCCGACCTGGCCGAAGGCGCTGACATGGTGATGGTCAAGCCGGGGATGCCGTACTTGGACATCCTTTACCGGGTCAAAGAAGAATTCAAAGTGCCGACGTTTGTCTACCAGGTCAGCGGCGAGTACGCGATGCACATGGCTGCAATACAGAATGGATGGCTGAGTGAAGGGGTGATCCTTGAATCCCTGACAGCCTTTAAACGCGCCGGGGCTGATGGCATTCTGACCTACTTCGCCGCCCGCGCCGCCCAATTGCTTAGAGAGCAACAATAGCCCTCACAGGAACATTCGATGAATACCGAAGGACTCTCAGAAGTTGCCGTAAAAGACGCTCACCCGGTGGTTGAACAAGTCACCGAAACCCCGCCGGAGCATGAGCCCGCCGCGCCTGCCGTGGTAGCCGAGCCGCCCGTGCCGGCCCCGGTGGCGGCGGTGACCAACCTGGATGACAGCAGCCTGTACATCCACCGCGAGCTGTCACAACTGCAATTCAACATCCGCGTGCTGGAGCAGGCGCTGGATGAGTCCTACCCGCTGTTGGAGCGGCTGAAGTTCCTGCTGATCTTCTCCAGCAACTTGGACGAGTTCTTCGAGATCCGCGTCGCCGGCCTCAAGAAACAAATCACCTTCGCCCGTGAACAAGCCGGCGCCGATGGCCTGCAGCCGCACCAGGCCCTGGCGCGCATCAGCGAGCTGGTGCACGGCCATGTAGACCGCCAATACGCGATCCTCAACGACATCCTGTTGCCGGAACTGGAGAAACACCAGGTCCGCTTCATCCGTCGCCGTCACTGGACCACCAAGATCAAGACCTGGGTGCGCCGTTACTTCCGTGACGAGATCTCGCCGATCATCACCCCGATCGGCCTCGACCCGACGCACCCGTTCCCGTTGCTGGTGAACAAGAGCCTCAACTTCATTGTCGAGCTTGAAGGTATCGACGCCTTCGGTCGCGATTCCGGCCTGGCGATCATCCCGGCGCCGCGTCTGTTGCCACGGATCATCAAGGTACCGGAAGAGGTAGGGGGCCCTGGCGATAACTATGTATTCCTGTCGTCGATGATCCATGCGCACGCCGATGACCTGTTCCAGGGCATGAAGGTAAAAGGCTGCTATCAGTTCCGCCTTACCCGAAACGCCGACCTGGCGTTGGACTCCGAAGACGTCGAAGACTTGGCCCGTGCCCTGCGCGGCGAGCTGTTCTCGCGACGCTACGGCGACGCGGTGCGCCTGGAAGTCGCCGACACCTGCCCTAAGCACCTGTCGGACTACCTGCTCAAGCAGTTCAACCTGGCCGAGTCCGAGCTGTACCAGGTCAACGGCCCGGTCAACCTGACGCGGCTGTTCAGCATCACCGGCCTGGACAGTCATCCGGAGCTGCAATACACGCCGTTCACGCCGCAGATCCCGAAACTGCTGCAAAACAGCGAGAACATTTTCAGCGTGGTGAGCAAGCAGGACATCCTGCTGCTGCACCCCTTCGAGTCCTTTACCCCGGTGGTCGACCTGCTGCGCCAGGCTGCCAAGGACCCGCACGTATTGGCGGTACGCCAGACCCTGTACCGTTCCGGCGCCAACTCGGAAATCGTCGATGCCTTGGTCGACGCTGCGCGTAACGGCAAGGAAGTCACGGCGGTGATCGAGCTGCGTGCGCGGTTTGACGAAGAGTCCAACCTGCAACTGGCCAGTCGTCTGCAAGCGGCCGGTGCAGTGGTGATCTACGGTGTGGTCGGCTTCAAGACCCACGCCAAGATGATGCTGATCCTGCGCCGCGAGGCCGGTGAAATCGTGCGTTACGCGCACTTGGGCACCGGTAACTACCACGCCGGCAACGCCAAGCTCTATACCGACTACAGCCTGCTGACCTCCGACGACGCCTTGTGCGAAGACGTCGGCAAGTTGTTCAGCCAGCTGATCGGCATGGGCAAGACCCTGCGCATGAAGAAGCTGCTGCACGCGCCGTTCACCCTCAAGAAGGGCATGCTCGACATGATTGCCCGCGAAACCCAGTTCGCCCTCGACGGCAAGCCGGCGCACATCATCGCCAAGTTCAACTCGCTGACCGATCCGAAGATCATCCGCGCGCTGTATAAGGCCAGCCAGTCCGGCGTGCGCATCGACCTCGTAGTGCGCGGCATGTGCTGCCTGCGTCCGGGCATTGTCGGCGTGTCGCACAACATTCATGTGCGCTCGATCATCGGCCGCTTCCTGGAACACACGCGGGTCTTCTACTTCCTCAATGGCGGCGAAGAGCAGATGTTCCTCTCCAGTGCCGACTGGATGGAGCGCAACCTCGATAAGCGGGTAGAAACGTGCTTCCCGGTGGAAGGCAAGAAGCTGATCATGCGGGTCAAGAAGGAGCTGGAAAGTTACCTCACCGACAACACTCACAGCTGGAGCCTGCAGTCGGACGGCCGCTACGTGCGCAACACGCCGACCGGCAACCAGAACCCGCGCAGTGCGCAGGCGACGTTGTTGGAGAAGTTGGGTAGCCCGATTCTGACGGTGAATTGAGGCTTAGCCTGGCAGCATAAAAAACGGCCCTTTCGAGGGCCGTTTTTTTATGCCGATACGTCACCTCTGTAGGAGCCGGCTTGCCGGCGATGACCTCAGTACCGTCACCGCCAGCCTCGAAGCCGTCATCGCTGGCAAGCCAGCTCCTACAATGGGCTATCAACGCAGGTTCAGGCTGAACCCCACCCGCGTCAACCACTCGGCTTCCTGGGCAAAGTCCGCCTGGGTCAGCTGGTTTTCATCCAGCCAGCCCTTCGGGAATACCACATCCAGGCTGTCGCCATTGGCGCGCAGGGTCACCTGGGGCATTTCCTGGGTGCCGCGAATGTGGTGGAACAGGATCGCAAAGCGCAGCAGCACGCACAGGCGGATCAGCTTGATGCCTTCGTCACCAAATTCAGCGAATTTGTCCTTGGGGATGTTGCGGCGATGGCCGCGTACCAGCAAAGCCAGCATCTGCTGGTCTTCGCGGGAGAAGCCGGCCAGGTCCGAGTGCTCGATCAGGTAGGCGCCGTGCTTGTGGTAGTGGTAATGGGCAATGTCCAGGCCCACTTCATGCACCTTGGCGGCCCAGCCCAGTAGCTCGCGCCAGACGCCGTCTTCCAGGTCCCAGTCCTCGGCCACCTGGTCGAAGGCATGCAGGGCTTTGCGCTCCACGCGGGCGGCTTGTTCCAGGTCGACGTGATAACGCTCCATCAATGAAGTGAGCGTGCGCTCACGCACGTCTTCGTGGTGGTGGCGGCCCAGCAGGTCATACAGCACGCCTTCGCGCAGGGCGCCGTCACAGTGGTCCATGCGTTGCAGTTCGAGGGCGTCGAAGATCGCTTCCAGAATCGCCAGGCCGGCCGGGAAGATGGTGCGGCGATCGGGCTTGATGCCGTCGAAGTCGATTTTTTCGGCGTCCCCCAGCTTGAACAGCTTGCGCTTGAGCCACGCCAAGCCCTCGGCGTTGACTTCGCCGGTGCCATGGCCGCCGGCTTTCAGGGCCAGACCGATGGCGCGGATGGTGCCAGACGAGCCGATGGCTTCATCCCAGGTCAGGCGGTGCAGGGCGTGCTCGATGCTCATGATCTCCAGCCGCGCCGCCGTGTAGGCCTGGGCGTAGCGCGCCGGGGTGATCTTGCCGTCCTTGAAGTAGCGTTGGGTGTAGCTGACGCAACCCATCTGCAGGCTTTCGCGCAACAAGGGCTCGAATCTTTGCCCAATGATGAATTCGGTACTGCCGCCGCCGATGTCGGCGACCAGGCGTTTGCCGGGGGTGTCGGCCAGGGTGTGGGACACGCCTAGATAGATCAGGCGCGCTTCTTCACGACCGGAGATGACTTCGACGGGATGCCCCAGGATCTCCTCGGCGCGGCGGATGAATTCGCCACGGTTGCGGGCTTCACGCAACGCGTTGGTGCCGACGATTCGCACGGCGCCCAAGGGCATGCCGTTGATCAACTGGGCAAATCGCTTCAGGCAATCGAGCCCGCGCTGCATGGATTCTTCATTGAGCTGGCGTTCGTCGTCGATGCCGGCAGCCAGTTGCACTTTCTCGCCGAGCCGCTCAAGGATGCGGATTTCGCCGTTCTGGGCCTTGGCCACGACCATGTGAAAGCTGTTGGAGCCCAGGTCGATGGCGGCGATCAGGGACAGATTCTTGGCTTGGGATTGCGGCATGGTTTGTGGGTCTCGGTCGATAACCCAGCCATCGTGCCACGATCGACCTTTGGTGCCAACGCGTACGGCTTCGGTAATTTTCCTGCGGGTGTCTGTGAGGAATTCTTGTGGGACATGTAGGGTGGTTTTCTAAGTTAAAAGAGAAGTGGAGATTTTCTTTGTAGGAGTTGTTAACTATTGATTGTAAATGTGGTGTTTACGACTTTGCCTACAAGGTGGAGATTAATAGCTTATCGGAATTGACTCTAAACCTACTTGGTACTTAGGTTTGGCCCACTTTTTATTTTTACGCCTCCCACAAATATTGACGTGTTCTCTGATTCATTAATTAGGTGCCAACGCTACAGACTGTCATTCGGCAATGTTGCCGTGGTGTTATTTATTTATGGTCGGAGTTTTCGGCTGTTGTAAATGCACCTACTCATTACAGATGACAGGTTGAATATGAAAAAAATGCTTGGTGTGACAGTGGGTGTTCTTTGCTTGGTCGCAAGTATCGGCGCTCACGCAACGAATGTTGCTGAGCTGATTGTACGAGGGACTATCAAACCGGCGGCTTGCAACCTTAGTCTCGCCGGTGGCGGTGTCGTTGATTACCGGGAAATTCCCGCCTCAAGCTTGTTGCCGACGGGGTTCACCCCTCTTGCCGCGAAGTCTGTCGGCTTGACCATCACTTGCGGCCAGAACTCAGCGCCGGTCCGCGTGGCACTGAGCGACCTGCAAACCAATAGCAAGGTGATAGGCATCCTTGGGGCGGGGTTCTCCGAGGCTCAGAACTTCGGCCTCGGCGCCCGCAATAACAAGCGCACCGGTGGGTACTCCGTTACGCTCAAGGATCTGAAATCGTCCGGCAGGAGCCTGAGCCCTATCATGCGGAGCGGTCAGGGGGCGAGTTGGCAGAACAGTGACGGTAAAATCAGCCAAACGCCGACCCAGTATTCATGGCGTGACGGTGCCACCGCGGTGCCTGTATCCGTCAGCACTCTTACAGGCACGCTTGAAGTGAAAGCCGTTATCAACCGCACGCAGGATTTGGACTTGACCCGTGAGGTGACGCTGGATGGTCGCACCAGTCTGTTAGTGGACTTCATCTAAGTACGTCATTAACAGCCGGCATGAGCGCAAAGATACTGACTTGTCTCTGTTAAGTGTCGGCTGTTTTAACGTGCGCGTTTGTTGGTATTCGACTTTATGGTGGTGGGGAAAATCGGTGAATGCTTTATCAATAATCCTGAAGTCGTTGTTGCGCTCTATAAGCTTGTGCCTTTTTTTGTGTGGTTTGGCAGTTGCAGACGGAATGCAGCCCGAAACAACCGTTGTCATTCTAAATGAAGAAGAGGGTGAGGCAGCGCTTAACGTAAAAAACACGGACCCTGGCCCCGCGTTACTTCATTCGGTCATACAAAACATACCCGAAGACCCGGAACCCTTGTTGATCGTAACGCCCCCGATTACGCGGGTCGAAGCGGGCGACACCCAACTTGTCCGCTTTATCAGTACTGCAAAGCAACCGCTCAAGACCCAGCGTCTGAAACGAGTGTCCTTTGAAGGTATTCCCGAAGCACGTGCACCCGGCGGTGCGACCATTGGTATCACCGTGCGCGTGAGCCTGCCATTGATCCTGCATCCCAAAGGCTTGCCCAGGCATGACGCGCCCTGGCAGCTGCTGACATGGACGCGTGAAGGGAATCAGTTGAGGGTCCACAACAACAGCGCTTACGTCGTGCGCCTGGGGATGGAAGTACAACTGCACCCGCAGGCAAGCGTGGCAACGTTGCCGCGAACCTACATCCTGCCGGGCGAAGTGCTGACGCTCGCGTCGGCCGGCTCGGTGGCGGGAGTAATGGCCGTGGAGATTCATCCGGCCACGGTCTACGGGTTTACGGTGGACAGTTACCGCGCGCCCGTCACAGCAGATGCGGATTGACGGGCCTATGAAAAAGATCAGGCATACCCGTCGCTCTGCCAATAGCGTGCCGAGCAATGTTTCCCAGCTTCGTTCCAGAATTCTGCTGGGGCTCGCGACCCTCTGGAGTCTGCCAGGCACTAGCGCAGCGGTTGAGCTGGGGCAGGGTTTTGACGTGGCCGCGTTGACCTCCCTTGGGATTGATCCTCAGGTGTCTGAATACTTTCGCAGCGCAGCGCGCTTTCGTGAAGGTATCCATGTGGTCGGACTGCGAGTCAATGGCACCCCGTTGGGCTTGGTTGACGCCCGTTTCGATTACCAGGGGCAGTTGTGCTTCACCCCCGCGTTGCTGGCAAAGGCCGGTCTGGTTACCCCGTCCAGGCTTTTGCGCGAGGGCATCACCCCTGACCAGGCCTGCCATGATTTCGTTGGGGAATACCCCGCGACCATGGTGCGGCTGCGCCCCAGCAGCGACGAAGTCACCCTGGTGGTGCCGACCCAGTCCTTGCGTGCGCCGGAGTGGGAGGGCGGGAGTTTTTCCGAGGGTGGCGCGGCCGCCATCTTCAACTACGACATATTGGGTTTCGATACCCACTCGCGCAGTGGGTCAAGCCGCTTCGTATCGGCCTATACCGAGGCGGGATTCAATCTGGGTAATTGGATTGTACGTAGCCGCCAGTTTTATGTTTCCGACAATGGCAAGACGCGCACCGAACAGGTGAACGCCTATGCCCAGCGTGATGTCGCGGCGTTGCAGTCGACATTCCAGGTGGGGCAGATTTCCAGCAACAACCCGATTTTTGGCGGTGTGCAACTGACCGGCTTGCAGTTCTCCCCGGACGGACAGCAGCGCAGCGGTGCGGGCGACAGCAATGTCGTGGTTGAAGGGCTGGCTCAAAGCCAGTCGCGGGTTGAAGTTCGTCAATCAGGCGCATTGATCCATTCCACCCTGGTGCCGGAAGGTCCGTTCCGGCTGACCGGTTTACCGTTGCTGAACAGCACCAGCGACCTCGACGTGAGCGTGATTGACGTGCGTGGTGCAAAGCGCAGTTTCGTGGTGCCCGCTGCGTCCTTTCGGGGTGGGGCTCCGATCGAGCCGGGATATTACTTTTCCCTCGGCAAGGTGCGTGAAACGTCCATCGACAACCAGGATTATCCAGTGGTCGCCATGGGCAGCGGCACCTGGGGGCTGGGCCAGCGCTCGTCGCTGGGCTTCGGTTTGCTGAGTACCGACGAGTACCAGTCGGCTGGCGGATCGCTGAGCAGTGTGTTTTTCCATCAGATGACCGTGGGCGTGCGTCATAACCTGTCCCGTGATGCTCAAGATGAGGTGGGTGGCGCGCGTAGCACGCTGTCTTTGGGGACTCCTTTATTCGCCAATCTTGATATCAACCTGAGCGCTTCGGCGCAGAGCCGCGGCTACCGGGAGGTACTGGACGCCGGTCAGGCGTCGCGGGGGTACAACCTCGATGCGCGTTTCAAGCGCCAGTACACGGCAGGGTTGAACTGGGCGGCCCCGTCCCTGGGGGGCTTCTCCTTCGGTTTTACCCGCAATTCGCAATTCGACGGGCAATCCAGCGATCACCTCTTTGCCTCGTGGAACAACACGTTCAACGGCGTGGGTGTCGCACTGATCGCCGACGCCCAGGTAGGTGCAACCGAGCCTCGGCGCCTGGACCCGGTTCGGGGCAGCCGTCGCGACGAGCGGCAGGACGAAGGCACGTCGGTCAGGCTGCAGGTCACGGTGCCCCTGGGTGCTGATCGGCGTGTGAGTTCTTATGTCAGTCGTCGAGGTGACCGGCTGGATGCCGGCACCGCCCTCAGCGAGCGGGTCAACGACTATGTGAACTACGAGGTTGGTGTTGATCGGGACATGAAAGAGCGTGAGCAAAGCGTGCGCGGTCGTGTGGACGTCTTACCGCTGTATACCCGCGTGAGCTTGGGTATCGACCGCGATCCGTCGAACACCCACTATTCCGGCCAACTACAGGGCGGCATCGTGGCCCATGAGCATGGGGTGACGTTCTCGCCGTATGCAGTGCAGGACACCTTTGGCATTGTCTCGGTGGGCGATATCGGGACGGCCAAGGTTTCGACGCCCCAAGGACCGGTATGGACCGATTTCAGCGGCCAGGCGGTGATCCCCGGGCTGCAGGCCTACAGCAACAACCATCTGCAGGTGCAGACCCAATCGCTGCCCAAGCGCGTCGACTTGAAGAACGGCACCAAGGTGCTCGCTGCCGGTCGGGGTTCAGTCAACATTCTCAACTTTGATGTGGTGAAAGTCCGTCGTCTGTTGCTTGAAGCCCAGGACGAAGAGGGCCGGCCACTGCCTCAAGGCGCCGCAGTGTTCGGCCAGGACGACAGCTTTGTGACCAGCGTGGTGGGTGAGGGCATGATTTTCCTCAGCAATATCGATGGGCCGCAAACCTTGAAGGTTTCACTGCCGGATTCGCAGTCCTGCGTGCTGCAAGTCAACCCGGAGCAAGAGCCTGACGATGACAAACTCTATGAAACCGCACCGGTGGTCTGCCATGTTCGCTAAGCGCAGGAACCTGTGGCTGTTGTGGGTCGCCCTTGTGGCGACCCAGGTGCAGGCTGAAAATTGCCGGATAACCCTGAGTGAGCCCCGCGTCGACTATGGTGTGATTCGCCCAGCGCAAGCTACCTCCGGCAGGGCGCTAATGACGCTGGACACACCGCGCACGCTGCACTTGAGCGTGCTTTGCACGGACCCTTCAGCGATGGCGTTGCGTTTCAGTGGTGTAGCCGCCGATACCCAAGGCTTCCAGTTTGGTCGGCAGGGGCGTTTTACCTTGAACCTGAGGCAGGCTCAGGTCGACGGCAAGCCGGTGTCGTGGCTGCCCGATGACAGCTCCAGCGCGCAGTTGTTACCGGGTCGTGTGTTAGCTGCAAGCGCAGGCGGTATGCCGGTGACGGGCCGTCGGCTGACAGCCCAGGTGGAAATAGCGGTTCAACTGCCGGCCGACGCCCTCTCGGTGCGTCGGGAGATGCTGCTGGAAGGCCGCGGCCAATTCGAACTGGTCAGCCCGGCTGTTCGGTAGAACCGATGAAGTTCGCCAGCTCGGCGGTTTGCGGGCTGGCGAACAACATTTTTGGGTCGCCCACCTCGTGCACCTTGCCCTGGTGCATGAACACCAGCTTGTCGCCGACTTCACGGGCGAAGCGCATTTCGTGGGTCACCATGATCAGGGTCATGCCGTCCTTGGCCAGTTGGCGCACCACGCTGAGCACTTCATTGACCAGTTCCGGGTCGAGGGCCGAGGTGATTTCGTCGCACAACAGCACCTTGGGCGACATGGCCAGGGCGCGGGCAATCGCCACGCGTTGTTGCTGGCCGCCAGACAGGCGATCGGGGAAGGCGTCGAACTTTTCGCCCAGCCCGACGCGCTCCAGCATTTGCCTGGCCAATTGAGCCGCCTTGGCCTTCGGCACTTTTTGCACAACCTGCGGCGCAAGCATGACGTTCTCGCCCACCGTCAGGTGCGGGAACAGGTTGAACTGCTGGAACACCATGCCGACTTTCTGCCGCAGGCTGCGCAGGTCGGCGCGTGCGGCGTCGAGGTATTCGCCATCGACTTCGATCACGCCGTCGTTGATCGACTCCAGGCCGTTGAGGGTACGCAGCAAAGTGGATTTGCCCGAACCGCTGCGGCCGATGATCGCCACCACCTGGCCTTCTTCAACGGTCAGGTCGATGCCTTTGAGTACATGGTGATCGCCGTAGTACTTATGCAGGGCGGAAATTCTAAGCAGAGGCATGCAGTCTCCTTTCCAGGTAGCGCGCACTGAGGGACAAGGGGTAGCAGAGCAAAAAGTAACCAAGGGCCACCAGGCCGTAGACCATGAAGGGCTCAAAGGTCGCGTTGGCGAGCATGCCGCCGGTCTTGGTCAGTTCGGTGAAGCCGATGATCGAGGTCACGGCGGTGCCTTTGACCACCTGCACCGAAAACCCCACGGTGGGCGCGACGGCAATCCGCAGCGCTTGGGGCAGGATCACGTAGCGCAGTTGCTCAAGCGGGTTGAGCGCCAGGCTGGCCGAGGCTTCCCATTGCCCGTGGGCGATGGAGTCGACGCAGCCCCGCCAGATTTCGGCGAGGTAGGCGCTGGTAAACAACGTCAGGGCTATGGCGGCTGCCAGCCAGGGCGAGATGTCCACACCGAGCAGGGCGATGCCGAAAAACACCAGGAATAGCTGCATCAGCAGCGGCGTGCCCTGGAACAGTTCGATATAGGTGCGCGCAAGGTTGCGTGGAAAGGCTTTGCGGCTGATGCGCAGGGTCATCACCAGCAAGCCAATCACGCCGCCGCCGACAAACGCCACCAGCGACAGCAGCAATGTCCATTGAAGGCCCGTCGCCAGGTTGCGCACGATGTCCCAGAACGAAAAATCACTCATCGGCTGTTCCTCATCACGTAGCGGCGGCCGATCCAGTTGAGCAACTGGCGAATCATCAGCGCCATGCACAGATACACCAGGGTGGTCAGGGCATAGGTTTCAAAGGCGCGGAAGTTGCGCGACTGGATGAAGTTGGCGGCAAAACTGAGTTCTTCCGTGGCGATCTGCGAGCACACCGCGGAACCGAGCATCACGATGATGATCTGGCTGCTCAGGGCCGGCCACACCTTGCCCAGCGCCGGCAGAAGCACTACGTGGCGGAAGGCTTCGAAGCGTGTCATGGCCAATGCGGCGGCGGCTTCGAGCTGCCCGCGCGGGATGGCTTGAATGCCGGCGCGGATGATTTCGGTGGAGTAGGCGCCCAGGTTGATCACCATCGCCAGCACGGCAGCTTGCCACTCGGTGATCTTCAGCCCCAGGGACGGCAGGCCGAAGAAGATGAAGAACAGTTGCACCAGGAACGGCGTGTTGCGGATCAACTCGACATACACACCGAAGATCCACGCAAACGGCTGGATCTTCCACGCCCGCACCACGGCGCCGACGGTGCCCAGGGCTACGCCGAGGATAGCGCCAATGGCCGTCAGTTCCAGGGTGAACAGCGCGCCGCGCAACAGCAGGTCGGTATTGGCCAGCACCGGCACGAAGTCAAATTGATACGCCATGAGTCAGCTCCGTCGCTTCAGAGATCGGCGGGCAGTGGCTCTTTAAGCCATTGCAGTGCGTTCTTTTCCAGGCTGCCATCGGCCTTGGCCGCGACCAGGATCTGGTTGACCTTCTCCAGCAGTGCCGGCTCGTTCTTGTTCACGCCCACGTACACCGGCGAATCCTTGAGCTTCACTTTCAGCGCGGGCACGCGTTTCGGGTTGCGTTCGCTGATCGCCACCATCACCACGTTGCCGCTGGCGATCAGGTCGACCTGGCCGGCCAGGTAGGCGGCGATGGTCGAATTGTTGTCTTCGAAACGCTTGATCGTGGCTTCCTTGGGCGCGACGGCGGTCAGCTCGATGTCTTCAATGGCGCCACGGGTCACGCTGATGGTCTTGCCCTTGAGGTCGTCGGTGCTGCTGATGGCCGCTTCAGGCGGGCCGAACACGGCCAGGTAGAACGGTGCGTAAGCCTTGGAGAAGTCGATGACCTTTTCCCGCTCGGCGTTCTTGCCCAGGCTGGAGATCACCAGGTCGACCTTGCCGGTGGTAAGGAAGGGAATGCGGTTGGTGCTGTTGACTGGGGTGAGTTCCAGCTTGACCTTGAGCTGGTCGGCCAGCAGCTTGGCGGTGTCGATGTCCAGGCCGCGAGGCTTCATGTCGGGACCGACCGAGCCGAACGGCGGGAAGTCCTGGGGTACGGCGACCTTGAGGGTGCCACGGGCGACGATGTCGTCCAGACCGTTGGCCTGGGCGGGTGCCTGGCTCAGCATCAGGCTGGCAAACAGGGCAGTAAGCAGGGCGCTGTAGCGCTTGGTCATGGCAACTCTCCGAGAAGGGCGAAGGAATTTTCTGGATTTGCTCAGTGCACAGCCCATGCCATCACCCTGAATAGTCCCTGCAAGCCATGGATTTGTTGAGTTGGGGTGGTCTTACTGGTCTGAACAGTTGCAGCGGTTTTCGCACCTTTTTCGAGCGGCGATAAAACCTCGCGAGCCCCTTTGGGGCGTGGCTTGCCGCCGGCCGCGAATAGCTTTACAACTAGCCGCTCAGTTGTCTGGAACCTTGAGTTTTCTATGAATTCCATCGCCCAAGCCGTACCGGAAGCGGCCCTGCAGGCCATCCGCAAACTGATCAAGGAGCAAGGCTTCGGGCCGGGTGATGCCTTGCCGTCGCAACGGGATCTGGCGGTGCAGTTGGGCGTGAGCCGGGCCTCGTTGCGCGAGGCGTTGTCATCCCTGAGCGCGCTGGGTGTGGTCAGTGTGCAGCCCGGCAAGGGCGTGTTCGTGCAGGCCGCCGAGGAATCACCGGGGTTTGCCTGGCCCTTTGCGGCCCAGGCCACGCCGCTGGATATCTTCCAACTGCGTTATGCCTTGGAAGGGTTCGCGGCGGGGTTGGCGGCGGTCACATTGACTATCGATGAGCTGGACAGCCTGGAAGATAACGTCGAGGCCATGCGCAAGGTACTCAAGACTGGCGACTTCGAGGCCGCCGCCCGACTGGACTTCGAATTCCACCAGCGCATCCTGCTGGCCAGCGGTAATCAGGCGATGGTGAGCATCCTGAGTGCCAGCGCCGAGGTGTTCCTGGAGAGTCAGAAGCTACCGTTCATCCGGCCGGAGCGGGCCATGGAAACCTGGCAGGAACACCGCCGGATCCTGCGTGCCCTGGCCCGGCGTGCCAGCGCGGCGGCGCAGAAAACCATGCAGGAGCACGTGCGCAATGCGGCCTTACGCACGGGCATCGCCTTCGTGACTCCCGTGACGCCATGAGTTGGGCTATACCCAAACTCATGCACCACCATAGCAAGACTCAATCAGAGGCGGCTTCCTGAACGGGGGAAGGGCGGCTATGATGGGCCACGTTTTTTTTGCTTACAATCCGGAGACATCCATGAGCAACGATCTTATCAAGCACGTCACCGACGCGACCTTTGAGGCCGAAGTACTCAAGGCTGCTGGCCCGGTGCTGGTTGACTACTGGGCTGAATGGTGCGGCCCTTGCAAAATGATCGCTCCAGTCCTGGACGACATTGCGACCACCTACGAAGGCAAGCTCACCATTGCCAAGCTGAACATCGACGACAACCAGGAAACCCCGGCCAAGCACGGCGTGCGTGGTATCCCGACCCTGATGCTGTTCAAGAACGGCAACGTCGAAGCGACCAAAGTAGGCGCGCTGTCGAAGTCTCAGCTGCAAGCTTTCCTCGACGCGAACATCTAAGCGTCGTCAAAAAAGCCCCGCAAATTAGCGGGGCTTTTTCGTGAAACAGGGCTAGACGCTCCGAAACCCAGGTGGTACATTCGGCCCCGCACTGGTTTCTCCACTGCCCCCTGCATGCCGTCGCCGACGCACTCCTTTTCGATTAGTACGCGATCCTGTCGCCTTCTCCGCGGCGCGGCCTCATTAAGCCAAAAGCTTAATTTCCCCCCTCCATAAATGATTACGTCATTCCTATATGAATCTGACTGAACTCAAGCAAAAGCCGATTACCGACCTGCTCCAGCTGGCCGAAGAAATGGGCATAGAAAATATGGCCCGTTCGCGCAAGCAGGACGTGATCTTCTCCCTGCTGAAAAAGCACGCGAAAAGCGGCGAGGAAATCTCCGGTGATGGCGTGCTGGAGATTCTCCAGGACGGCTTCGGCTTCCTCCGCTCTGCTGACGCCTCCTATCTTGCCGGCCCAGACGATATCTACGTCTCGCCGAGCCAGATCCGTCGCTTCAACTTGCGCACCGGTGACACCATCGTTGGCAAGATCCGCCCTCCGAAGGAAGGCGAGCGTTATTTCGCCCTGCTCAAGGTCGACACGATCAACTTCGATCGTCCCGAGAACGCGAAAAACAAGATTCTCTTCGAGAACCTGACGCCGCTGTTCCCGACCGTGCGCATGAAGATGGAAGCCGGTAACGGTTCCACCGAAGACTTGACCGGTCGTGTGATCGACCTGTGCGCCCCGATCGGCAAGGGCCAGCGTGGCCTGATCGTCGCACCGCCGAAAGCCGGTAAGACCATCATGCTGCAGAACATTGCAGCGAACATCGCGCGTAACAATCCTGAAGTTCACCTGATCGTGCTGTTGATCGATGAGCGTCCGGAAGAAGTGACCGAAATGCAGCGCACCGTGCGCGGCGAAGTGGTTGCCTCCACGTTCGATGAGCCGCCAACCCGCCACGTGCAGGTTGCCGAAATGGTGATCGAGAAGGCCAAGCGCCTGGTCGAACACAAGAAGGACGTGGTGATCCTGCTCGACTCCATCACCCGTCTGGCCCGTGCCTACAACACCGTGATCCCAAGCTCTGGCAAGGTATTGACCGGTGGTGTCGATGCCCACGCCCTGGAGAAACCGAAGCGTTTCTTCGGCGCCGCGCGGAACATCGAAGAAGGCGGCTCGCTGACCATTATCGCCACCGCACTGGTTGAAACCGGTTCGAAGATGGACGAAGTGATCTACGAAGAGTTCAAGGGTACCGGTAACATGGAACTGCCCCTGGACCGTCGCATCGCGGAAAAACGCGTGTTCCCGGCGATCAACATCAACCGTTCCGGCACTCGCCGCGAAGAGTTGCTGACCGCCGACGACGAACTGCAGCGCATGTGGATCCTGCGCAAGCTGCTGCACCCGATGGATGAAGTTGCAGCCATCGAGTTCCTGGTCGACAAGCTGAAAACCACCAAGACCAACGACGAGTTCTTCCTGTCGATGAAGCGTAAGTAATACGACGTTTCAGGTCCGAAAGAATGGCGCCCTCAGGGGCGCCATTTTTTTTCGCCTGCTTTTTAAGCGCCGTTGGCACCCAAATGCACCGCGATAAGCTGCCAGCGGCCGCCATAGCAGGTAGGATGTACGCCTATTTTACGGGTGGCATGGTTAATGAAATTCAAGGATCTTCGGGATTTCGTGCAGCAACTTGAGCAGCGCGGAGAGTTGAAACGTATCCAGATGCCGATTTCCCCGGTGCTGGAAATGACTGAGATTTGCGACCGTACCCTGCGTAACAAGGGCCCGGCGCTGCTGTTCGAGAACCCGACCGGCTTTGATATCCCGGTGCTCGGCAACCTGTTCGGCACGCCCGAGCGCGTGGCCTTTGGCATGGGCGCCGAGTCCGTCAGCGAGCTGCGTGAAATCGGCAAGCTGCTGGCCTTCCTCAAGGAGCCCGAGCCGCCCAAGGGGCTCAAGGATGCTTGGTCGAAGCTGCCGATCTTCCGCAAGATCATTGCCATGGCCCCTAAAGTGGTCAAGGACGCGGTGTGCCAAGAGGTCGTCATCGAAGGCAACGACGTCGACCTGGCCATGCTCCCGGTGCAAACCTGCTGGCCCGGCGATGTCGGCCCGCTGATCACTTGGGGCCTGACCGTCACCAAGGGCCCGAACAAGGACCGCCAGAACCTCGGTATCTACCGCCAGCAGGTGATCGGCCGCAATAAGGTGATCATGCGTTGGCTGAGCCACCGTGGCGGCGCGCTGGACTTCCGCGAATGGTGCGAAAAACACCCCGGTAAGCCGTTCCCGGTCTCCGTGGCGCTGGGTGCCGACCCGGCGACCATCCTCGGCGCCGTGACCCCGGTGCCCGACAGCCTGTCCGAATACGCGTTCGCTGGCCTGCTGCGGGGTAATCGCACCGAACTGGTGAAGTGCCGTGGCAATGACCTGCAAGTGCCGGCCACGGCCGAAATCATCCTCGAAGGTGTGATTCATCCGGGCGAAATGGCCGATGAAGGCCCTTACGGCGACCACACCGGCTACTACAACGAAGTCGACAGCTTCCCGGTGTTCACCGTCGAGCGCATCACCCATCGCATCAAGCCGATCTACCACAGCACCTATACCGGTCGTCCGCCGGATGAGCCGGCCATTCTGGGCGTTGCGCTCAACGAAGTGTTCGTGCCGATCCTGCAGAAGCAATTCCCGGAGATCACCGATTTCTACCTGCCGCCGGAAGGCTGCTCGTACCGCATGGCCATCGTGACCATGAAGAAGTCGTACCCAGGTCATGCCAAGCGGGTAATGCTCGGTGTGTGGTCGTTTTTGCGACAGTTCATGTACACCAAGTTCGTTATTGTCACCGACGACGACATCAATGCCCGCGATTGGAACGACGTGATCTGGGCCATCACCACGCGCATGGACCCCAAGCGCGACACGGTGATGATCGATAACACGCCGATCGACTACCTCGACTTCGCCTCGCCGGTGTCGGGTCTGGGTTCAAAGATGGGCCTGGACGCCACCCACAAGTGGCCGGGTGAAACCACCCGCGAGTGGGGCCGGGTGATCGTCAAGGATGAAGCCGTCACCGCCCGTGTCGATGCGATCTGGAAAGAATTGGGAATAGATTGATGCGTGTAACCCTGCAACCTTCCGGCGCCGTGCTGGAGCTGGTCCCCGGCGAGCGAATCCTCGAAGGCGCGCGCCGCCTAGGGTACGAATGCCCCCAGGCCTGTCGCAACGGCGTGTGCCATGTGTGCGCCGCGTTGTTGGTGGAAGGCCGCGTGCAGCAGGCCGGTGAAGTACGTGATCACGGCGAGTTCTACACCTGCATCGCCGAGCCGCTGGAAGATTGCATTGTGTTGTGGGATGGCGTGCTGGCGCCGGGAGAGTTGCCGTTGCGCAAGTTGTCGTGCCAATTGAGTGAATGCGTCGAGGTGGGTGGCGATGTGTGGCGCGTGCGCCTGCGTGCGCCGGCCGGCAAGGCGGTGCGTTACCACGCCGGGCAATACCTGATGATCGAGCGTGAGAACGGCGAGAAGTCAGCGTTTTCCCTGGCCTCGGCGCCCCACGCCGGGCGCGAGCTGGAGCTGCATGTACTGGCCCGCGAGGACAGCGCGCGCACCTTGCTTGAGCAACTGCAACGCAACCAGATGGCGCGCGTCGAGCTGCCTTTTGGTGATACCCACCTGGCCGAGCTGCCGGATGGGCCGCTGGTGTTGATCGCTGCCGGTACCGGCATGGCGCAGATGCACAGCCTGATTGAACACTGCCGTGCTTCCGGCTTCAAACACCCGGTGCACCTGTACTGGGGCGTGCGCCGTCCGGAAGATTTCTACGAGATTGAGCACTGGGACCAGTGGCTGCAACTGCCCAACCTGTTCCTGCACAAAGTCGTCAGCGACCTGTGCGGCTGGGAAGGGCGCTGCGGGCTGTTGCATGAAGCGGTGTGCGAAGACATCACCGACCTCAAGGCTGTGCACGTCTACGCCAGCGGTTCACCGGCCATGATCTACGGCACGCTGGATGCGCTGGTCGAGGCTGGCATGGATGCGCACCAGATGCGTGCCGATGTGTTTGCCTATGCGCCACGCCCCTAAAAGCGTACGCCAGTGGTGACCATCGCCGCATTGAACCCCAGCAACACCACCTCCGCCGCCACCGGCCCGTAATGCGCGCCTACCGACGGAATGATCACCGGCGCCACGCCGAATCGGTTCAACGGGATCTTGTCGCGGTACTTGCCGCGATAACCCTGGATCGCCCCGCCCGTCAGCTTCAAATACACCGGATAGTCGGCCATGTCGTAGCGCTTGCCCGCATACGCATAGTACGAACGCTGCCGAAACGAGTTGCGAAACGTCGCCCCGCCATACACAAAACCTGAGGCTTCATTGCGCTCCAGGCCAATCAAGTCCTGGTTGTTGTTGTGCTCGGGGTCGGGCGCGAAATGCCGGGTGTAGACGCTGGTTTGCGCGTACCAGAAGCCTTTGTCGTCTTCGGTGACCGGCGCTTCGCCTGCCAACGCGGTGGTGGCCTGGGCCAGGAACAGCAGGCCAGGCAATCGAAATTTTTTCATGGGTGCGACCTCGATAGTCGGTTTGATGGGCGGCTAGGTGGGTCGTGATCTGTGCGCCATTTTGACGGCTTGGCGTGTTCCCAGGCTGAACCGGGGCTGAAAGTAGCGGGATTGGCCCATGCAATCCTGACGAATGGGCCATTTTGCTTATGCATTCGCTTATGCTTTAAAGGTATTTAATTTGTTACATAAATATCCTTAAGCTATATCGCAACGGACTACCGACTCAATCACAACCACCAATAACTGACCGCCACCGCCCGCCAGCCGGATCGATCGTATGAACTCAGGACACGACGTTCTGGTTTTTGATTCAAGGGGAGCGGTATGGGGAGCTACAAGCAACACGCGCTGTACTCGGCGATTTTGTCGGCCAATTTGCTGACCGCCGTGAGTTTCAATCCAGTCTTCGCGGCCGAAACGTCCGCCACCGATGCACCCAAGCTCGACACCGTGATCGTCACCGGCACCCGCGCCCAAGAGCGCACGGCCAGTGCGTCGCTGTCGCCTATCGATGTGATTTCCGGCGACACCCTGCGCAGCACCGGTTCCGATGAGCTGGGGGCGGTGTTGGCGCGGCTGATTCCGTCGATCAACTTCCCGCGTCCGAGCCTGGTGGACGGCGCCGAACTGGTGCGCCCTGCGCAGTTGCGTGGGTTGTCGCCGGATCAGGTGCTGGTGTTGGTCAATGGCAAGCGCCGCCATACCAGTGCTTTCGTCAACTTGGGCGGGGCGGTGGGCCGCGGCTCGGCGCCGGCGGATTTGAATGCGATCCCGCTGTCGGCGGTCGACCATATCGAAGTGCTGCGCGACGGCGCCTCCGCGCGCTATGGCTCGGACGCGATTGCCGGGGTGATCAACGTGATCCTCAAACACGCCGACCATGGCGGTTCGATCTCCTCCAAGTTCGGCGAGTACAAGAAGGGCGACGGCATCCAGCGCAACCTCAGTGGCAATACCGGCGTGGCATTGGGTGACAACGGCTTTATCAACCTCTCGGCCGAAGGCGCCGACAACGACTACACCAACCGTGCCGGCAAGGATTTGCGTCCAGCCAGCGTAGGCTCCACGACCTACGGTCAGCAGGTGTTTCGCCAGGGTGAGCCGGCCACCAACGAAGGCAAATTCCAGTTCAACTCGGAATATTCTTTCAACGATGCGGCCGGGTTCTACACCTTCGGCGGCTACAGCAAACGTCGCGGCGAGACGGCGGCGTTCTACCGGGCGAGCAATGCGTCCAACAATATTCCGGCGCTCAACCCCAATGGCTACCTGCCGTTGATCAAGGGCAACCTGGAAGACACGTCGTTGGTGGTGGGCCTGCGTGGGCTGTTGGCCTATGACTGGCATTACGACATGTCGGCCAACTACGGCAAGAACCAGTACGAACTGAGCACCGAAACCATCAACACCTCACTGGGCCTAGCCACGCCGCGCAAGTTCGACAACGGCACCCTGAGCAACGACCAGAAACAAGTCAGCCTGGACCTGTCCCGTGAATTTGACCTGGGCTTCCTGCCGTACCCGGTCTCCGTGGCTTTTGGCGGGGAATACCTGCGCCAGGGTTATGAGATTGAGGCGGGTGAGCCGGCGTCCTACTACCAGACCGGCAGTTCGGGTCTCGGCGGCTTCCGTGATGCCGACGCCGGCAGCAGTTCACGTCACAACTGGGCGCAGTACCTGGACCTGGAAACCAACTTCACCGAAAAACTCAGCGCGTCGGCGGCCGTACGGCATGAGGATTACAGTGACTTCGGTTCCAATGTCAGCGGCTCGCTGTCGGCCCGCTACGATTTCACCCCACAGGTGGCCTTGCGCGGCAGCATTTCCAACGGTTTCCGCGCGCCGTCCCTGGCTCAGCAGAACTTCGCGTTTACTTCGTCGCAGTTGATCGGCAGCGACATCCGCGAGGCCGGTACTTTCCCAGCCTCCAGCCAGGTCGCACGCCTGCTGGGCGCGGAGGACCTGAAGGCCGAGAAGTCGCGTAACTACAGCCTTGGCCTGGTACTGGAGCCCGCCGATGACCTGACCGTGACGGTGGATGTGTACCGCATCGATATTCGTGACCGCATCAGCCTGTCGTCCAACCTCAACCTGGACCCGGCCACCCAGGCTTATCTGCGCGCCAATGGCGTGGGCAACATCAACTACACCACCGCCCGCTACTTCACCAACGCTACGGACACCAGCACCGACGGCGTCGATCTGGTGGCCAACTACCGCTACCAGTTCGATAACGGCATCCGCTGGAACAGTACCGTGGGCTACAACTACAACCACACCAAGGTCACGGACGTGAAGCCCAACCCGGCCATCCTCGACAGCCTGGGCGCCAATCTGGTGCGCGTGGACCGTCGCGAGAAGAGCGGTTTGCTGGGCGATACCACGCCGGAACACAAGTTGAGCCTGGGTAACGACTTCACCTTCGGCAATTGGGCGCTGCACAGCAACCTGGTGCGCTATGGTGAATTCACCAGCTACCAGGCCGACAAGGCCAACGACCAGACCTTCAAGGCGGCCTGGGTGTTGGATTTGTCGGCGGACTATAAGTTGAAGAACTGGACCTTCACCCTCGGCGGCGACAACGTCACCGATAAATACCCGGAAAAGGTCAATGCCTTCGCCAGCAGTGGTGGCAATTTGGCCTATAGCACTTTTTCGCCGTACGGTTACAGCGGCGCGTTCTATTACGGTAAAGTTGCCTATAACTGGTAATACACAGGAGACCTAAGCGATTTGCCATGACCGTCATTGAATCCGATCTTTTGCAATTGGCTTACCCTCCGCGGCTCGATCTTGGGCCGCAACTCACTCACGAACAGTTGATGAGCTCAATGCAGGCCACCATGGCCCAGCACAAGGGTGGGCCGGTCTGGCTTTTCGCTTATGGTTCGCTGATCTGGCGCCCTGAATGCTCGTCGACCGAGCGGGTGCGGGCACGGGTCCACGGTTATCACCGGGGCCTGTACCTGTGGTCCCATGAGCATCGGGGCACGCCGGAACTGCCAGGGTTGGTTTTCGGTTTGGATCGCGGTGGCTCTTGCAGCGGGTTTGCCTACCGCCTGCCGGAAGATCAGCTGGAGGCCTCGCTTTACGCCTTATGGCAGCGCGAGATGCCTTATCCCTCCTACCGGCCGCATTGGCTCAGTTGCCGTCTCGAAGATGGCAGCACGGTGCAGGCATTGGGATTTGTCTTGGAGCGGCACTTGCCCAGCTACGCTGGCAACTTGCCCGACATCGTGCTGAACCATGTATTGCAGAGTGCTTGCGGGCGTTACGGCACCACTCGCGATTATGTCGAGCAGACCGTCAACGCCCTGCGTAGCCACGCCATGCCAGATAAGAACCTGGAGGCGCGGCTCAAGCGTTGTGCAAAGGGTTGCTCAGGCGCTTAACGCGCCGAGCTGACGCTGTTGGTGTGCCACAGCGTTGGGATCAGGAAGGCGATTGCCAAGATGCACGCGCCAATCAGCAGCACGAAACCACCGTCCCAGCCGAAGTGGTCTACGGTGTAGCCCATGGCCGCACTCGCCGCCACTGAACCCCCCAGGTAACCGAACAGACCGGTGAAACCCGCAGCGGTGCCGGCGGCTTTCTTCGGTGCCAGTTCCAGCGCCTGCAGGCCGATCAGCATCACCGGGCCGTAGATCAGGAAGCCGATGGAGAACAGCGCGATCATGTCGACCATTGGGTTGCCCGGCGGGTTGAGCCAGTACACCAGGGTCGCCACGGTCACCAGTGCCATGAACACGATGCCGGTCAGGCCACGGTTGCCACGGAAGATCTTGTCCGACATCCAGCCGCACAGCAGCGTGCCTGGGATACCGGCCCACTCATAGAAGAAGTACGCCCACGAGGATTTATCCACGGTGAAGTGCTTGGCTTCTTTCAAGTAGGTCGGCGCCCAGTCCAGCACGCCGTAGCGCAGCAGGTAGACGAACACGTTGGCGAAGGCGATGTACCACAGCATTTTGTTGCGCAGCACGTACTTGACGAAGATTTCCTTGGCGCTGAATTCGTCTTCGTGGCTGGCGTCGTAGCCTTCCGGGTAGTCGTTCTTGTACTTCTCGATAGGCGGCAGGCCCACCGATTGCGGGGTGTCGCGCATGGTGATGAAGGCAAAGGCCGCCACCAGCAGGGCCACAGTGGCCGGTACGTAGAAGGCTGCGTGCCAGTCGTTGAACCAAGCCATGCCCAGCAGGAACAGCGGGCCGATCAGGCCGCCACCGACGTTGTGCGCCACGTTCCATACCGACACCACGCCGCCGCGTTCTTTCTGCGACCACCAGTGCACCATGGTGCGCCCACTTGGCGGCCAGCCCATGCCTTGGGCCCAGCCGTTGATGAACAGCAAAATGAACATCATGGTCACGCTGGACGTCGCCCAAGGTGCGAAACCGAAAATGAACATCACCCCGGCCGAAACCAGCAGGCCGAAGGGCAGGAAGTAGCGTGGGTTGGAGCGGTCGGACACCAGGCCCATGAGGAACTTGGACAAGCCGTAGGCAATCGCGATGGCCGACATCGCCAGGCCCAGTTCGCCACGGGTGTAACCCTCGTCGATCAAGTAGGGCATGGCCAGGGAGAAGTTTTTGCGCAGCAGGTAATAGCCGGCGTAACCGAAGAAAATACCCGCGAATATCTGCCAGCGCAGGCGTCGGTAGGTACTGTCTATTTTTTCTTCAGGCAGGGGCGCCTGATGGGCGGCAGGACGAAAGAAAGCAAACATTCAAGAGCTCCAAATTTCTTGTTTTGACTGCGGATGCGAATGTTACAGTTTCGTTACCGAAAATAGCATCGCCTCTTATCTGCAAACACAGGAAATGAGAGCAATTGCATGTTCTCTTACGAACATGTCGCGAATAGATAAGTGGTGGTCGTTTTATCAGTGTGGGGCTGGCGGGCAGCCCCAACGACGGGTCAGCGGGTTTGGACGACCACTTTACCAACAGCCTTGCGCTGCCCCAGGTCATTGATCGCCTGGGCGGCTTGTTCCAGCGGATACACCTGCGACACCAGCGGCTTGAGCTTGCCTTCGCCATACCAACTGAACAACTGCTGGAAATTCGCCGCATTGTCTTGCGGTTGGCGCTGGGCAAACGAACCCCAGAACACTCCGACCACCGCCGCACCCTTGAGCAGCGCCAGGTTCACCGGCAGTTCCGGAATGCGCCCGCTGGCGAAACCCACCACCAGCAGGCGGCCGTTCCAGGCAATGGCACGGATGGCCTGGTCGAACAGGTCGCCACCCACCGGATCGTAGATCACATCGGCGCCGTTGCCGTCGGTGAGGCGCTTGATCTCGTCTTTCAGGCTGGCTTCGCTGTAGTTGATCAGCTCATCGGCGCCGGCGGCCTTGGCCACTGCGAGTTTGTCGGCACTACTGGCGGCGGCGATTACCCGCGCGCCCATGGCCTTGCCGATTTCAACGGCGGCCAGGCCCACGCCACCGGAGGCGCCGAGCACCAGCAGGGTTTCGCCGGGTTGCAGGTTGGCGCGTTGTTTCAGCGCGTGCATGGAGGTGCCGTAGGTCATGCTGAAGGCGGCGGCGGTGTTGAAGTCCATGCTCGGCGGGATCGGCAACACGTTATAGCCCGGCACCGCGACCTGCTCGGCAAAACTGCCCCAGCCGGTCAGCGCCATCACCCGGTCACCGGCTTTCAGGTGGCTGACCTTTTCCCCGACTTCACTGACCACGCCCGCCGCCTCGCCACCCGGCGAAAACGGGAACGGCGGCTTGAACTGGTACTTGCCCTCGATGATCAGCGTGTCCGGGAAGTTGACCCCGGCGGCATGCACGTCCAGCAGGATTTCGTTCTTCTTGATCACCGGGCTGGCGATCTCTTCCAGCACCAGGGTTTCGGCGGGGCCGAAGGCTTTGCACAGCACAGCTTTCATCGGACTATTCCTTTTGGCGTCGTGGCCGATAAGTGTAGGAGGGCAGGCGCGTGGGTCAACGAGCATGCCCGGGCCTGATAAGCCGCCATAAGCTTGTGCTCTGCCTTGCTAGCGTTATGCTACCCGGCAACCGAATGTGAGGAATGAACTGTGAAAGCGTGGATCCTGTTGATGCTGGCCCTGACGTTGCCGATG
This sequence comes from Pseudomonas sp. NS1(2017), assembly GCF_002269425.1. Taxonomy (NCBI): domain Bacteria; kingdom Pseudomonadati; phylum Pseudomonadota; class Gammaproteobacteria; order Pseudomonadales; family Pseudomonadaceae; genus Pseudomonas; species Pseudomonas sp. NS1(2017). The sequence continues at coordinate 1,062,059 of NZ_CP022960.1, read as the reverse complement.
GCGGCCCAAGCCGAAGAAGCCAAAGAAGGCGAGGCGCCGAAGGTCAGCTATATCAGCCTGAGCCCGCCATTTGTGGGCAACTACGGCCTGGATGGCACGGCGAAACTCAAGGTGTTCAAGGCCGACATCGCCCTGCGCGTGACCGGCCCCGAAGCGGCTGCTGCCGTCAAAGCCAACGACGCGTTGATCCGTAATCAACTGGTGGCGCTGTTCACCCAGCAGACCAACGAGGCCATGAGCACCGTTGAAGGCAAGGAAAAACTGCGCCAGGAAGCCCTCAAGCAAACCCAGCAAGTGATGAATGACGAGACCGGCAAACCGGTGGTGGAAGACCTGCTGTTCAACAACTTGATCATCCAGTAATCACCAATAGGGTGCGGTTTCAGGAAGCCAGGCTCTTCCTGAATCGCGCCAGTGCCACCGCAAAAAACACCAACCCAATCCCCGCCAGCGCCAAAAAATCTGGCCACACGACGCTCACGCCCGCATCGCGGAACAGAATCGCCGCGCTCAAACTCACAAAATGCGTCGACGGCGAGCCCTGCATCACCCACTGCAACCACTCGGGCATGCTGTCCAACGGCGTACTGCCGCCGGAGAGCAGCAGCATCGGGATGATCACCGGGATCGCCAGCAGGCCGAACTGCGGCGTCGATCGCGCAAGCGTCGCCAGGAAAATCCCCAAGGCCGTGCTGGCAAACAAGTACAACGCGGTCACGACCAGAAACAAGCTCAATGACCCGGCCAGCGGCACGCCGAGCAACCCTTTGACCACCACTTCCAGCGACAGCCAAGTGCACAGCACCACCACCAGCATGTTGCTCCAGATTTTCGCCAGCATGATTTCCAGCGCTGTCAGCGGCAATACCAGCAGATGGTCGAGGGTGCCGTGTTCGCGTTCGCGCAGCAGCGCGGTGCCCGTCAGGATAATGGCGAGGATGGTGATGTTGTTGACGATCTGGATCACCGCCAGAAACCAGCCGCCCTCCAGGTTGGTGTTGAACAGCGCGCGCGTCGTGAGCTGGGCGGGCGCCTGGCTGGCGGCGGCTTGCCCGCTGTAGGTCAGCAGTTCCCGCTGAAAAATCCGCCCGATATAGCCCGCACCCATGAACGCCTGGCTCATGGCCGTGGCGTCCACGTTCACCTGCACGCCGGGTTGGCGACCGGCCAACAGGTCAGCCTGGAAGTTCGCCGGCACATTGATCACGAAGGTGTATTCGCCGCTGTCCATGACCCTGTCCAACTGGTCATAGGCCAACGGCGTGGGCGCTTGAAATTCGGGCGGCTGCAGCGCCTCGGCCAGTTGCCGCGACAGCGAGTTGTGGTCTTCATCGACAAACGCCACGCTGGCGTTGTGCACGCCGATCACCGAGCCGGCGGCGGGCATATAGATGGCGACGGTGAAGGCGTAGAACAGAAACAGCAGCAACACGCTGTCATGGCGCAGGCTGGTCAGTTCCTTGATCCCCAGGCGCAGGATATGCGCGAACTTATGCATCAGGCCTCCTGCTTCTTGAGCATGACCAGGCTCAGCCCGGTAAACCCGACAAAGAACCCGAACAGCGCCAGGCATTGCGGCCACAACTGGCGCAGGTCCAAGGCCTTGGTGAAGGTGCCCACGGCGACATCCAGGAAGTGCCCCGCCGGAAACAGCATGCCCATCAACGCCGCTGCGCCTTCCAGGGACGAGCGCGGCACGATCAGCCCGGAGAATTGGATGGTCGGCAGGCTGGTGATGATCATGGTGCCGAGGATTGCCGCGATCTGGGTGCGGGTGAACGCCGAAATCAGCAGGCCCATGCTGGTGGTCGCCAGCACATAGAGCAGGCCGCCGAACGCCAGCGTCAGGCCGCTGCCCTTGAACGGCACGCCGAACAGCCAGCGGTTCATCGCCACCAATACCGCCAGGTTGACCAGGCTCACGGCCAGGTAAGGCGCCTGTTTGCCGAGCAGAAACTCCAGGCGCGTCAGGGGCGTGGCGTAGAAGTTGGTGATCGAGCCCAGTTCCTTCTCGCGCACGATGCCGAGCGCGGTGAGCATCGCCGGGATAAACGCCAGGATCAGCGCCATCACACCGGGGCCGATGGCATTCACGCTGACCACGTCTTGGTTATAGCGGAAACGCGTTTCCAGCTTGGCGGCCGCTGGGTTGTTGCGCGGCAGGCTGCTCAGTTCGGCCAGTTGCTGCAGGTTTTCCTGGTGCACGGCCTCGACATAGTTGCGGCTGGTTTCCGCGCGAAACGGCATGCCGCCATCGAGCCAGGCGGCCACGCTGGGCTGGCGGCCGGCGTAGAGATCGCGGCCAAAGCCGGGTGGGATCTCCAGGGCCAGTTTGATTTCCGAACGTTGCAGGCGCCGGTGCAATTCAGTTGAGTCCTGAATCGGCGGCTGCTCGGCGAAATAGCGTGAGCTGCGGAACGCCTCCAGGTAGGCACGGCTTTGCGGTGTCTGGTCCTGGTCGTAGACGGCGAACGCGAGTTTCTCCACATCCAGGGAAATGCCGTAGCCGAAGATCACCATCATGAACATCGCGCCCAGCAACGCGAAGGCCATGCGTACCTTGTCGCGCAGCAGTTCTTTGCCTTCGCGGCTGGCCACCGCCAACAGGCGGGCCAGGCTGAAACCGCGTTTGCTCACCGGCGGCGCGCTGGTTTCGCTGACGGTTGCGGCGGGTGCAGTGGGCTCCGGTTCACCCTGGGCTTGCTCCAGGCAGGTGACGAACGCGGCTTCCAAGGTGTCGCCCTGGAATTGCCGTTGCAGCGCTTGCGGCGTATCGCAGGCGAGCACTTTACCCGCGTGCATCAGGGAAATGCGGTCGCAGCGCTGGGCTTCGTTCATAAAGTGCGTGGACAGGAAAATCGTCACACCTTGTTCGCGGGATAGCTCGATCAGCAATCGCCAGAAGTCATCCCGCGCCGCCGGGTCGACGCCCGACGTAGGTTCGTCGAGGATCAGCACTTCCGGGCGATGCAGCACCGCCACGGCCAATGACAGACGCTGGCGCAGGCCGAGTGGCAACTCGCCCGACGGTTGTTCGGCGACATCCCCCAGGTCAAACCGCTGGATCAGCTCATCAATGCGCGGACCGCTGTCGGCCTTGGGCAAGTCGAACAATTGTGCATGTAGCACCAGGTTCTGGCGCACGCTGAGTTCGCCATACAGCGAGAAGCTTTGCGACATGAAGCCCACGCGCTTGCGGGTCGCCAGGTCCTTGGCGTTCACCGGGTTACCCAGCAGCGTCGCGCTGCCTTCGGTAGCGGGCATCAGCCCGGTGAGCACCTTCATGGTGGTCGTCTTGCCGCAGCCGTTGGAGCCGAGGAAGCCGAAGATCTCGCCGCGGCCAATGGCGAAGCTGACCTTGTTCACGGCGGTGAAATCACCGAAACGCAGGGTCAGGTCGTGGGCTTCGATGGCGATATCGGTGTTGTTGCTTTCCCTGGGCGGAATCACCAGCGGCTGGTTGTTGTGGGCGCTGTCGCCCTGGAAGTGGGTGAAGGCGTCGTCCAGTTTGCCGCTGGCGGTTGCGCCCGCCAATTCACGGCTCAGGCCGTCCGCAATCAGCTTGCCGCGATCGAGCATCAGGCAATGTTCGAATTGCTCGGCTTCTTCCATATAGGCCGTGGCCACCAGCAGCGTCAGTTCCGGGCGTTCTTGGCGGACGCTTTCGACCAGCTCCCAGAAGCGCCGGCGTGACAGTGGGTCGACGCCGGTGGTGGGCTCGTCGAGGATCAACAGGTCCGGGTCGTGGATCAGCGCGCAACACAGGCCGAGTTTCTGCTTCATCCCACCGGAGAGCTTGCCCGCCGGGCGTTCAGCGAAGCGCGCAAGGTCGGTGGCCAGCAGCAGGTTGTGCATGCGCTGGTCGCAGTCGGCTTTCGACAGGCCAAACAACGTGGCAAAGAAACGGATGTTCTCGCTGATGGACAACTCGGGATACAAGTTGCCGCCCAACCCTTGAGGCATAAAGGCGATGCGCGGGTACAGGCTGTTGCGGTGGCGGCGGTCTTCAATCGCACCGTCCAGCACTTGCAGTTGACCGTCCTGGAGCTTTTTGACCCCGGCGATCAAGCCCAGCAGGCTCGACTTGCCCGCGCCATCCGGCCCGATCAACCCGCAACGCGTACCGGCCGGCAGGCTGAACGTGATGTCGATCAGTGCCTGTTGCTTGCCGTAACGATGGTTGATCCCGGTGGCGTGCAGTGCCAGGCCGGTCATCGCAGGTTGGCCGGCCAGTCGATATCAGCCGTGCGCACGTAGCCGGCGCCGGGCATGCCGGGTTTGGCCTGGGGCACGGCGCTGGGCTGGGTCAGGCGCAGTTTGACGCGGAACACCAGTTTCTGGCGTTCATTGCGGGTCTCAACTTCTTTGGGGGTGAACTGAGATTTGGCGGCGACAAAGCTGATCTTGGCCGGTAACGGTTGGTCAGGCAGCGCGTCGAGCAGAATACGCGCATCGCTGCCAACGGTGAGGCGGCCGGTGACGGAGGCGGGCAGGTAGAGGTTCATGTATTGATCGTTGGGATCAATCAGCAACAGGACACGCCCGCCCGCGCCGAGCACTTCGCCCGGCTCGGCCAGGCGCAGCTGGATAATGCCGTCGATGGGCGCGCGCAGGCTGCTGTCGTCGATCTCACTGGTGAGCTGGGCGACCTGGGCTTCGGCGGCGCCGATCGCGGCCTTCACCGAGTTGACTTGGGCTTGTGCTGCGATCACGGCCGCATTGCCGGTGTTCTGCCGCGCCTGCTGTTGGTCAATCAACTGGCTGCTGGCGAAACCGCGCTTGTACAGTTCCTGCGTGCGCTTGAGTTCCTGGTTGGCCAGCAGTTGCTCGCTCTGACGCAATTGCACGTTGGCCTCGGCGGCCGCGAAGTTTTCCTTGGCGCGCAGCACTTCGGCTTCGGCCTGGGCGCGCTGGGCTTCCAGCGTGCGGGTGTCCATGCGTGCGAGCAGTTGGCCTTTGAGGACCTTGTCGCCTTCGTCCACCCGCACCTCTGCCAGGCGCCCTGGGATCTTGGCGGCGATCTGCACTTCGGTGGATTCCAGGCGGCCGTTGCCCATGCTCAGGCCTTCGGGCAGGCGGTCCTGGGTGGAGCGCCAGTAACCGAAGCCGCCGGCGCCCAGCAACAGGGCGATGAGGGCGATAGCGAAAAGACGGGAGGTGTGGTGATTCGTCGACATGGCTGCTTCCTGCGGCATTAGCGTCCTAGTGTGAGCGGTTCGCCCCTGCGTAGTGTTGATACCCATCAACTGTAGGAGCGGGCTTGCCCGCGAAAAACGTCAACGATAACGCGTACTCTCTGATTTGACGCGGTGTCCTGGCGTTTTTCGCGAGCAAGCTCGCTCCTACAGTGCTTAGCGCAGCGCCAGTACGGCGGCCCATTGCTCGGGCGTGACGGCCATCACCGAAAGGCGGCTGCCTTTTTGCACCAAAGGCAGTTCGGCGAGGGCGGTTTGCTGTTTCAGGTAGCCCAGGCCCAGCACCTTGGGGAAGGTCTGGACGTGGGCGACGTTGATCGCGCTCCACGGATTTTTTTCCGGAGTGGCCTTGGCGTCGAAGTAGTGGCTATCGGGCTCCAGCGCGGTGGGGTCCGGGTAGGCCGCCTCGACGATTTTGCCGATGCCGGCAATGCCCGGCTCCGGGCAACTGGAGTGGTAGAAGAAAAATTGGTCACCCACCGCCATGGCACGCAGGAAGTTGCGCGCCTGGTAGTTGCGAACCCCATCCCAGCGCGCTTCGCCGAGCTTTTCCAGGCCTTTGATGGAGAGTTCGTCGGGCTCGGATTTCATCAGCCAATAGGCCATTTTGGGGCTCCTGAAATAAGCAGTGGGCAAGTTGTCAGGCAATTTGATGACAAACCGACAGTCGGTTGGCGTCAAGGTTTGCGTGTTGGTTCACGTTACCGCAGAATGCCGGCTTTTAAAGCTTGACGCAGCTGCAACGGACTACTTTGGAACGTTGTTGTCATCGTGTACGAGGTGCCTGCAGGGGGGCAATCGATGCAACGTAAACCGGATTTACTATGGATTTTGGTGATTTTGTTTGGTCTGGGCGTCGTGACCACCGGGTATGCCCAAAGCTTATGGTCGAACAAGACCGATGCTCCCGTTGAACTGGCTCAGCAGCAGCCGCAACCGTTCAAACGCTGACTCTTCTTTCAAGGCGCCGCTGATTCCAGTGGCGTCTTCGCAATGTACCAATGCTTATCGGTGACGGTGCCCGCCAACGGCACATCCCAGCTTGCCTGTGCCAATCGATCGACCTTCTGGCATTCATGGGCCAGGCCCAGCAGCGTCGGCTTGCGCCAGCTTTGACGGCGCGCCAGGTAGGCCAGGCTGCGATCGTAGAACCCGCCGCCCATGCCCAGGCGCCCACCGGCATCATCGAACCCCACCAACGGCAGCAGCACCAGGTCCAGCGCCCAGACTTTGCGTTGGCGGCTGATGTTCACCCGTGGCTCCAGGATGCGAAAACGATTGGGCAGCAGCTTTTCCCCAGGCCGGACACGCTGGAACACCATCTTGGTTCGCGGCCAGGCACTGAGCACCGGCAGGTAAGTGGCCTTGCCCCGGCGCTGTGCGGCGCGCAGCAGCAGGCGCGGATCGATTTCACCGTCCGTCGGTAGATACAAAGAGATATGTTTGGCCCGGCGAAACAGCGGGTGCTGTGCCAGTTGCCGATACAGGCCCTGGGCGGCCTTGCGCTGCTCGCTTGGCGTGAGGGCGCGGCGGGCTTTACGCAACATGCGTCGAAGTTGCGGACGGGAAAGCGGCGCAGGTTCGGTCATGGTTTTCGGCTCATAAAACAATGCCAGTCCGAGGACTGGCATTGAGTTTGGGAATTCAGGCTCCCCGACAGAGCCGCTGTCGACTTAGCCCTTGAACCCGAAAGTTCAAGGTGGAAGATGCAGTAGGCTTTAAGGCTTTCCGTCTAGCGGACATGCACACCAGCCCAACGTGCAACTTCCAGGGTAGTGCGAATCGGCTCAGGGACATCGCCGACTGGCAAACACGCCAGGGAGTGGGGCGAGTATACCTTAAACAGTCGCGGCAATCAGCCCTTGGGTGCGTCTGAATCGCTGGAAAGCACCAGATCGACACGCTCCAGCAGGTCACGCACCTGCTCACGCGTCGAGCCGCTGGCCTGCACGTCAGGGCGCTCCTGCTTATGCAGCAAATCGTGGGTAATGTTCAGCGCGGCCATTACGGCGATGCGGTCGGCGCCGATCACTTTGCCGCTGCTGCGGATTTCACGCATCTTGCCATCCAGGTAGCGGGCGGCGCTCACCAGGTTGTTGCGCTCTTCCTGGGGGCAGATGATCGAATATTCTTTGTCGAGGATCTGCACGGTGACGCTATTGCTTGAACTCATGAGTCTTGCTCCAGGGCCTTCAGGCGCGAAATCATCGATTCGACCTTACGCCGGGCGATTTCGTTTTTTTCAATGAGGTGAGCGCGTTCCTCGCGCCAGGTCTTTTCCTGAGCTAATAGGAGTCCGTTTTGGCTCTTTAGTTGCTCGACCCGGGTAATTAGCAATTCGAGTCTGGCCATCAGCGCTTGCAGGTCGGTGTCTTCCATTGGGTTCCACTGGATTTGTCTGATGAATGGCAACTGCAGGATAAACGATCTGACGCCCTTGATAGTCTTGGTACGTCTGCCGGTGCTAGGATACAGCGCTCCATTCTAGACATTGCGCCGTCTGGCGCCTAGCTCACCATGCCTATTCAGAACTCCCCGTACGACGCTTTTTCCAAACTGCTGAGCACCAGCGGCCATCCCTGCTCGCCTGCCGAACTGCACGGTGTGTTGCTGGGCCGCAGCTGCACTGGCGTTGGCTTTGATGCCGACAACTGGCTGGCTGACGTGGCCGAGCTGCTGGAAACCGAACCGACCGACAACGTGCGTAACGCGCTGATCGGCCTGCAAGAGATGGTCAAGGGCGAGCTGACCGGTGATGACGTCACCGTGGTCCTGCTGCTGCCGACCGACGACGCACCGCTCGCCGAGCGCGCCGCTGCCCTGGGCCAATGGTGCCAAGGCTTCCTCCACGGTTTCGGCGTGAACGCCGGCGGCCTGGAACTGAGCACCGACGCCAAGGAAGTGTTGCAGGACCTGGCGGCGATCTCCCAGGTGCAAGACGCCCTGGAAGAGTCCGAAGACGGCGAAGGCGACTACATGGAAGTCATGGAATACCTGCGCGTCGCGCCGCTGCTGCTGTTCACCGAGACCAAGAAGTCCGCTGAACCTGCTTCGCCCAAGCCGTCGCTGCACTAAGAAAGGAAGCCCATCTGCCCATGATCCATATCCCCCGAGCGGAATACACCCGACGCCGCAAGGCGCTCATGGCGCAGATGGAACCCAACAGCATCGCGATCCTGCCGGCCGCTGCCGTGGCGATCCGCAACCGCGATGTCGAACACGTGTACCGCCAGGACAGCGACTTCCAGTACCTGAGCGGTTTCCCCGAGCCGGAGGCGGTGATCGTGCTGATGCCCGGTCGTCAACACGGCGAGTACGTGCTGTTCTGCCGCGAGCGCAATGCTGAACGCGAACTGTGGGACGGCCTGCGCGCCGGCACCGAAGGCGCGATCCGCGACTTTGGCGCCGACGACGCGTTCCCCATCACCGATATCGACGACATCCTGCCCGGCCTCATCGAAGGTCGCGACCGGGTGTACTCGGCCATGGGCAGCAATGCCGAGTTCGACCGGCACCTGATGGAATGGATCAACGTGATCCGCTCCAAGGCCCACCTGGGCGCCCAGCCACCGAACGAATTCGTTGCCCTGGATCATCTGCTCCACGACATGCGCCTGTATAAATCGGCGGCAGAAGTGAAGGTGATGCGCGAGGCGGCGCGAATCTCCTGCGCCGCCCACGTGAAGGCGATGCAGGCCAGCCGCGCCGGTCTTTATGAGTTCAGCCTGGAAGCCGAGCTGGATTATGAATTCCGCAAAGGCGGCGCGAAAATGCCGGCCTACGGCTCCATCGTCGCCGCCGGGCGCAACAGCTGCATCCTGCATTACCAGCAGAATGACGCGGTGCTCAAGGACGGTGACCTGGTGCTGATCGACGCTGGCTGCGAGATCGACTGCTACGCCAGCGACATCACCCGCACCTGGCCGGTCAATGGCAGGTTTTCGCCGGAACAGAAGGCGATCTACGAAATTGTGCTGGCGTCCCAAGAAGCCGCGTTTGCCGAGATCGCCCCGGACAAGCATTGGAACCAGGCGCATGAGGCCACCGTGCAGGTGATCACTGCCGGATTGGTGAAGCTGGGGTTGTTGCAGGGTGACGTTGACGAGCTGATCGCCAGCGAAGCCTATAAAGCCTTCTACATGCACCGCGCTGGCCACTGGCTGGGCATGGATGTGCATGACGTGGGCGAGTACAAAGTGGGCGGTGAATGGCGGGTGCTGGAAGTCGGCATGGCGCTGACCGTAGAGCCGGGCATTTATATTTCGCCGGACAACCCGAATGTGGCAAAGAAATGGCGTGGCATTGGCGTACGCATCGAGGACGACGTGGTAGTGACCAAGCAAGGCTGTGAAATCCTGACCGGTGGCGTGCCCAAGACCGTCGCTGAAATTGAAGCGTTGATGGCGGCTGCCCGATGAGCCGGGTCAACCTGGCAATCATTGGCGGCGGCCTGGTCGGCGCGAGCCTGGCGCTGGCGTTGCAGGCCGGGGCCAAGGCGCGGGGCTGGAAGATCGTGCTGATCGAACCCTTCGCGCCGGGCGACAGCTACCAGCCGAGCTACGATGCGCGTTCTTCGGCGCTCTCCTACGGCGCCCGGCAGATTTATCAGCGCCTGGGCCTGTGGCAGGAAATTTCGCGCCGCGCCGAGCCGATCAAGCAGATCCATGTGTCTGATCGCGGTCGTTTCTCCACCGCGCGTTTGTCCGCGATGGAGGAGGGCGTGCCGGCCCTCGGCTACGTGGTGGAAAACGCCTGGCTGGGCCAATGCCTGTGGCAAGGCCTGGACAAAGACGTGGTCAGTTGGCGCTGCCCGGCCGAAGTCACGCGCATGGAACCGCTGCCCGATGGCTATCGCCTGACGCTCAACGATGAAACCGTGCTGGAGTGCGACCTCGCCGTACTGGCTGACGGTGGCCGTTCCGGCTTGCGCGAGCAATTGGGCATCGGCGTGAAAACGCGCCCATACAACCAGAGCGCGTTGATCGCCAACATCACTCCAAGCGAATCTCATAACGGCGAAGCCTTCGAACGTTTCACCGACGAAGGCCCGATGGCCTTGTTGCCGCTGCCGGACAACCGCTGCGCATTGGTGTGGACGCGCATTGGGATGGACGCCCAGCGCCTGGCCAATCTCGATGAGCGCAGCTTCTTGAGTGAATTGCAGGGCGTGTTCGGCTACCGCCTGGGTACGCTTAAGCAAGTGGGCGCCCGTCATCTGTACCCGCTGACATTGGTGGAAGCCGAGGAGCAAGTACGCTCGCACTTGGCGATTCTCGGCAATGCCGCTCACAGCTTGCACCCGATTGCCGGGCAGGGTTTCAACCTGTCCCTGCGCGACGCGAATGCGCTGGCCGAGGCCTTGCTGGCGGGACCGCAGGTGCCGGGTGACCTGGCCACCTTGCAGGCTTATCGCGAGCGCCAGCGCCTCGACCAGAAACTCACCGTGGGCTTCTCCGACCAGGTCACGCGCCTGTTCGGCAGCGCCCAACCGCTGGTCGCCCTGGGCCGCAACATGGGCCTGCTGGGCCTGGACTTGCTGCCGCCGGCCAAGCGCTGGTTCGCCCGTCAGGCCATGGGCCTGGGTACCCGTCCCGATGCGTAACTGGTTGATTGAGCGCCTGGGCAAGGCGCGGTTATTGCGCTGGTTCCTGAGCCTGTACCCGCCGTACCTCGGCGCGGGTGTGCGGGTGCAAGAACTGAGCGCGGACTTCCGGCATGTCAAAGTGCGCATGGGCCTGGGCTGGTATAACCGCAACTACGTCGGCACGCAGTTTGGCGGCAGCCTGTATTCGATGGTCGACCCGTTCTACATGCTGCTGTTGATGGAAAACCTGGGCCGCGACTACATCGTGTGGGATAAGGCGGCGAGTATCGATTTCATTTCGCCGGGCAAAGGCCCGGTGTATGCCGAGTTTTCCATCGATGATGCCTTGCTCGATGAGATCCGCCGGCAGACCGAAGGGGGCGAGAAGTACTTGCCCCACCTCAAGGTCCAGATTCATGACGGCTCCGGCACTCTGGTGGCGCGAGTCGACAAAACCCTTTACGTGCGGCGCAAGCCGCCAGCGAGACAGGCTTAAAGCATGGACATGCGCGCAGATGTGCTGATTGTCGGGGCCGGAATGGTCGGAAGCGCCCTGGCGCTGGCGTTGCAGGGCAGTGGCCTGCAGGTGCTGCTGCTCGACGGCAGCCCGCTGAGCGTCAAGCCGTTCGACCGCGAGGCCGCATTCGAACCGCGCGTGAGCGCCTTGTCGGCCGCCAGCCAGCGCATCCTTGAACGCCTGGGCGTATGGGACGGCATCGTGTCGCGCCGCGCCAGCCCTTATGGTGAGATGCAGGTGTGGGACGGCAGCGGCACCGGGCAGATTCACTTTTCGGCCGCCAGCGTGCATGCCGAGGTGCTTGGGCATATCGTCGAGAACCGCGTGGTGCAGGATGCGCTGCTGGACCGTCTGCATGACTGCGACCTGGGCCTATTGGCCAATGCGCGCCTGGAACAGATGCGCCGTTCCGGCGATGACTGGCTGCTGACCCTGGCTGACGGCCGCACGTTGCGCGCGCCGCTGGTGGTGGCTGCCGATGGCGCCAACTCCGCCGTGCGCCGCCTGACCGGCACCGCCACCCGTGAATGGGATTACCTGCATAACGCCATCGTCACCAGCGTGCGCAGCAGCCAACCGCACCAGCGCACCGCGTGGCAGCGCTTTACCGACACCGGCCCGCTGGCATTCTTACCGTTGGTGCGGGACGGGCAGGAAGATTGGTGTTCGATCGTTTGGTCGACCACGCCCGCCGAGTCTGAGCGCTTGATGGCGCTGGATGATGAAAGCTTCTGTCGTGAGCTGGAGCGCGCCTTCGAAGGGCGGCTCGGCACGGTGCTGAGCGCCGACCCGCGCGTCTGCGTGCCACTGCGCCAGCGTCACGCCAAGCGCTATGTGGCCGAAGGCCTGGCGTTGATTGGCGACGCGGCGCACGTCATCCATCCCTTGGCGGGGCAGGGTGTGAACCTGGGTTTCCTGGATGCGGCGACATTGGCTGAAGTCTTGTTGTCGGCCACCGAGCGCGGCGAGCGCCTGGCCGATGTGAAAGTGCTGAGCCGCTACGAGCGTCGACGCATGCCGCACAACCTGGCATTGATGGCGGCAATGGAAGGGTTTGAGCGATTGTTCCAGGCCGATCAACTGCCGCTGCGCTGGTTGCGTAATGCCGGATTGAAGATGGTCGACCAGATGCCCGAAGCCAAGGCTGTGTTTGTGCGCCAGGCGCTGGGGCTGAGCGGGGATCTGCCGGAGCTGGCCAAGCCCTGAAGCGGTTGTGCAACATCTGGTAACGCCTCCACCGAGCGCTACCAAATGTGAGTCCTTATCATTTGCCCTCTTTTTGCAAATGAGAGACCGCACCCATGTTGGCACCCAAGCGCCTCCTGACTGCCCTGGCACTCACCCTGATCGGCAGCACCACCGTGCAGGCCGCCGACGAAGTGGTGGTCTACTCCTCGCGCATCGACGAACTGATCAAACCGGTGTTCGACGCCTACACCAAGAAAACCGGCGTGCAGGTGAAGTTCATCACCGACAAGGAAGCCCCGCTGATGCAGCGCATCAAGGCCGAGGGCGAAAACGCCACCGCCGACCTGCTGCTCACCGTCGATGCCGGCAACCTCTGGCAGGCTGAGCAAATGGGCATCCTGCAACCGTTCACCTCCTCGGTGATCGACAAGAATATCCCCCTGCAATACCGTTCTTCCAAACACACTTGGACTGGCCTGAGCCTGCGCGCGCGGACCATCGCCTATTCCACCGACCGGGTAAAACCGGGCGACCTCACCACCTACGAAGCCCTGGCCGACAAGCAGTGGGAAGGCCGCCTATGCCTGCGCACGGCGAAAAAGGTCTACAACCAGTCACTGACCGCCACCCTGATCGAAACCCATGGCGCGGCCAAGACCGAGGAAATCGTCAAAGGTTGGGTGAACAACCTCTCTACCGATGTGTTCTCCGATGACATCGCTGTGCTTGAAGCCATCAACGCCGGGCAATGCGACGTGGGCATCGTCAACACCTACTACTACGGCCGCCTGCACAAACAGAAGCCAGATCTGGCGGTAAAACTGTTCTGGCCGAACCAGGGCGACCGTGGCGTGCACGTGAACCTGTCGGGCATCGGCCTGACCCAACACGCACCGCACCCAGAAGCCGCCAAGGCACTGGTGGAGTGGATGACCACGCCTGAGGCGCAGAAGATCTTTGCCGACGTGAACCAGGAATTCCCGGCCAACCCAGCGGTACCGCCGTCGGCGGAAGTGGCAACCTGGGGCAAGTTCGTGGCGGACACCTTGCCGGTTGAAGTGGCGGGCAAGCGCCAAGCCGAGGCGATCCGGTTGATGGATCGGGCTGGCTGGAACTAAGTACACTCTGTAGGACACCGCAGTCCTAAATGTGGGAGCGGGCTTGCTCGCGAATGCGTCGTGTCAGTCGATACGTATGTGACTGATACACCGCCTTCGCGAGCAAGCCCGCTCCCACATTTGGAGTGTGGTGACGCCCAGATATTCATTTACTGAGAACTGACTTTGGCCCACCCCGCCCAACGCCGCTGGTACCTGCCGGTCTTCACCGTCGCTGCCCTGGTGCTGCTGCCGCTGAGCGTGCTGTTGCTGTCCTGGCAAAGCATCGACGCACAAATCTGGTCGCACCTCTGGGAAACCCAGATGCCACGTCTGCTGGGCAATACCCTGACCCTGGTGTTGGGTGTCGGCGTCGGCGTGACCCTGCTGGGCGTGAGCCTGGCCTGGCTGACCAGCCTTTGTGAATTCCCGGGTCGGCGCTGGCTCGATTGGGCGCTGATGTTGCCGTTCGCCATTCCAGCATACGTCCTGGCTTTTGTGTTTGTCGGCCTGCTGGACTTCTCAGGTCCGGTGCAAACCCTGCTGCGCGAGTGGTTCGGCATGGGCTTGAGGCTGCCACGGGTGCGCTCCACCAGCGGTGTGATCATCGTGTTGGTGCTGGTGTTCTATCCCTACGTTTATCTGCTGGCGCGCACCGCGTTCCTGGCCCAGGGCAAAGGCCTGATGGAAGCGGCACGGGTGTTGGGGCAATCGCCGTGGCGAGCGTTCTGGCACGTGGCCCTGCCCATGGCGCGGCCGGCGATTGGTGCCGGGGTGGCCCTGGCATTGATGGAAACCCTGGCGGATTTCGGCGCGGTCTCGGTGTTCAACTTCGATACGTTTACGACAGCCATCTACAAGACCTGGTACGGCTTTTTCAGCCTCTCCAGCGCCGCCCAGTTGGCCAGCCTGTTGCTGCTGGTAGTGATGCTGGTGCTGTATGGCGAGCGGCGCGCACGGGGCGCCAGCCGACCGAGCAACGAGCGGCCACGGGGCAAGGCGCTGTATCACTTGCGCGGGTTCAAGGCGGCAGCGGCCACTGGCTGGTGCGGGTTGGTGTTCGCCTGCGCTTTTGTCATCCCGATGCTGCAACTGGTCGCCTGGTTCTGGCAGCGCGGTCGCTTCGATCTGGATGAGCGCTACTCCGGCTTGATAGTTCACACGCTTTATCTGGGCGGGATCGCCGCCTTGATCACGGTCAGTGTGGCGTTGGTGCTGGCCTTCGCCAACCGCCTGGCGCCGACCCGTGCTATCCGCTCCGGTATCAGCCTGGCCAACGTCGGCTATGCCTTGCCGGGTTCGGTGCTGGCGGTGTCGATCATGTTGGCGTTCAGCTATCTGGACCGGGAGTTGGTGGTGCCACTCTCCGGTTGGCTCGGCGGGGCGGGCAAGCCATTGCTGTTGGGCGGCCTGTCGGCGCTGGTGCTGGCGTATCTGGTGCGATTCCTGGCGGTGGCCTATGGGCCGCTGGAAAACAGCCTGGCGCGCATCCGGCCCTCGTTGCCAGAGGCAGCGCGCAGCCTTGGTGTCAGCGGCCCACGACTGTTTTGCAAAGTGTATCTGCCGTTGCTGCTGCCGGGGACCTTGAGCGCAGCGCTGCTAGTGTTCGTCGATGTGCTCAAGGAAATGCCCGCGACCCTGCTGATGCGCCCGTTCGGCTGGGACACGCTGGCGGTGCGGATCTTTGAGATGACCAGTGAAGGCGAATGGGCACGGGCTTCTTTGCCCGCGTTGACACTGGTGCTGGTCGGCCTGTTGCCGGTGATCGGGCTGATTCGACGCTCAGCCCGGCAAATCGGTTAGGTGCCAGTCCTACAGCTTGCGGCTACAATGCGCGGCATTCGGTGCGCTTCGTCTTTCGGAGCGGGTCGCTGGACGTGGCTGCGGGCCTTGTAATTCAAGGTGTTCGGCGCGAACAGTAGCTCCGCGCACCTTCGCCACGCCCGGAAGGAGAAACCCATGGGACAGCGTACGCCTCTGTATGACCTGCATCTCGCCCTCGGCGCGAAAATGGTCGATTTTGGCGGTTGGGATATGCCTCTGCACTACGGCTCGCAAGTTGAAGAACACCATCAGGTGCGACGCGACTGCGGGGTGTTCGATGTATCTCATATGACCGTGATCGATGTCACCGGCCCCCAGGCCAAGGAATGGCTCCAGTACCTGCTGGCCAATGATGTCGAACGCCTGCACGGCTGCGGCCGTGCGTTGTACAGCGCCATGCTCAACGAAAAGGGCGGCGTGGTGGACGACATGATCGTCTACCGCACCGAGTCCGCTTATCGGCTGGTGGTGAATGCCGCCACCCGCGACCAGGACATGGCCTGGATGCACGCACAACTGGGCAATTACCAGGTGCAACTGCATGAGCGCCCTGAGTTGGCCATGCTCGCCATCCAAGGCCCCCACGCCCGGCAGAAGATTGCCGAGCTGGTGACCCAGTCTCGCAGCACGCTGATTCACCAGCTCAAGCCTTTCGAAGGCCAGGCCGACGGCGATTGGTTTATCGCCCGCACGGGTTACACCGGCGAAGATGGCCTGGAGATTGTCCTGCCGGCCGATCAGGCACCGGGCTTTTTCAACGACCTGGTAGGTGCTGGTATTTCCCCCATCGGCCTTGGCGCCCGCGATACCTTGCGCCTGGAAGCGGGCATGAACCTCTACGGTCAGGACATCCATCAGGATGTTTCGCCGTTGGCGTCGAACATGGCCTGGAGCATTGCCTGGGAGCCGGTCGAGCGCAATTTCATCGGCCGCGCCGCGCTGGAAGCGGAAAAAACGGCGGGTGTGCAGTTCAAACTGGTCGGGCTGGTACTGGAAGAGCGCGGGGTTTTACGTGCCCACCAGGTGGTTCGTATCGCCAATATTGGCGAAGGGGAGATCACCAGTGGTAGTTTCTCTCCTACGCTGAGCAAATCCATTGCCCTGGCGCGAGTACCGACGGCAACTGCTGATCGGGCCGAAGTGGAAATCCGCGGCAAGTGGTACCCGGTTCGAGTGGTCAAACCGACCTTCGTGCGCCATGGCAAAACCTTGATCTAACCTATTTCTGGCAGGCCAATGGCCGCTGACATTACTTCTTGAGGACACAGATTATGAGCGATATCCCTGCCGACCTGCGTTTTGCCGAAAGCCACGAATGGGCACGCCTGGAAGCTGACGGCACCGTGACCGTCGGTATTTCCGACCATGCTCAGGAAGCGTTGGGTGATGTGGTGTTTGTTGAGTTGGCCGAAGTGGGCGCGCAGTTCGACGCTGCTGGCCAAGCGGGTGTGGTTGAGTCGGTGAAGGCCGCCTCGGACATCTACGCTCCGGTTGCAGGCGAAGTGATTGCCGTCAATGAAGAGCTGAGCGGTAGCCCTGAGCTGCTGAACTCCGACCCGTACGGCGCGTGGATCTTCAAGCTCAAGCCGAACAACCCGGCTGATCTGGAAAAACTGCTGGATGCTGCTGGCTACAAAGCCGCCATCGGCGAGTGATCCTGTTGCGGGAGCCGGTTATCCGGCTCCCGCAATGTGCTTTCAGCGCTGTAGAACCGCCTTCACTGCCGCTACCGACCGCTCCACATCCGCCTCCGTCATCGCCGTGAACATCGGCAACGACACGATCAAACGACCGACCTTTTCTGCTACCGGGAACATACCTTCCTTGAAGCCCTGTGCCCGATAAAGACTCAGCAGGTGAATCGGCGGGTAGTGATAGCCAATGCCGACGCCGTGGGCCTGCATCTGCTCCATGAAGGTGGCGCGGGCCGGCAGGCCGTCCTGGCGCTCTGGCAGCACCAGTTGGAACAGGTGCCAGTTGCTGTTTTCGAAGTCGGCCGGTGGCAGTTGTGCGCCGTACTGCTCTTCAAAATCACTGCCAAAGCATTTGAAATAGTGCCGCGCCAGGTTCTGGCGATGCACGGTGATCTTCTCGATATGGGCAAACTGCCCCAGGCCAATGGCGGCGGCGATGTCGGTCATATTGAACTTGCCGCCCAGCACATCTACATCCAAGCCATCGAAGCCGGTGCGGGTCACGCCTTGCAGGCGATACTTCTCCGCCAGACGCGCTTCCTCGGCGTTGTTCAACACCAGGCAACCGCCCTCGGAAGAGGTAATGTTCTTGTTGGCCTGGAAGCTGAACGACACGAAATCACCGGTGGCGCCGATGCGCTCGCCATCCCAGCTCGATCCCAGTGCCTGGGCCGCGTCTTCGACGATGCGCAGGTTGTACTTGTTCGCCAGTGCGTACAGCATCGGCATGTCCAGGGGCAGGCCGGCCAGGTAAACCGGGATGATCGCCTTGGTGCGCGGGGTAATCGCGGCTTCCACCTGAGCCAGGTCGATGTTGCGGGTGACCGGGTCGATATCGGCAAACACCGGCGTGGCGCCGACTTCCAGGATCACGTTGGCCGTGGCCACCCAGGAGATCGGCGTGGTGATGACTTCATCACCCGGCCCGATACCGGCAATGCGCAAGGCAATCTCCATGGTGCAGGTGCCCGAGTTGAAGGTGCGCACCGGCCGGCCGCCAAAGTATTCCGACAACTGAGCTTCGAATGCCTGCACTTTCGGCCCGCTGGTGATCCAGCCAGAGCGCAGCACATCGCCGACCGCCGAGATGGTGGCTTCATCAATGGTGGGTTTGGAGAACGGCAGAAAGGGCTGTTGGCTCATGACGACGAAGGCATCCGTTTCAGATTGGCGATGAGTAGGCGAGGTATCAGTACCGGCATGGTTGCACGGCTTGACTGAATATAGCCTGTCGTCTGTGAATGAATCGTCGCCGTCCGGGTAAAAAAATGCCGCTTCAACTGCGGCATTCTCTACCGGGCTTTAGAAGGTGTAGCGCGCTTCCAGGAACACATTTTGTTCCTTGAGTTTGCCCTTGAGCTGCTCATCCCGCGCGTTCACCCGGTTTGCGAAGGTGTTGTAGCCGGTTTCAATATCGCCCATGGCGATGTAACGATAACCAGCCCCCAGTGTGATTTGCTCACTGACCTTGGCTTCCAGCCCCATGCCTACACTGTAGGCAAAGTTGTGTTGGCGATTATTGGCAAAGCGACGGGTCTCGTTGGTTTGATAGCCTTCGGCTTCAATGCGAGCGACACCCACTCCGGCCATACCGTAAAACGACAACCACTGGTTTATAGGGATGTCTTTATAGCCATTGAGCATCAAGCGTTGGCTCTGGACATGCAGGCTGTTGACGTTGGCATTGAAGGGGGCCCAGTAGGATTTGAATGTCGAGTTGTTCGGCATTGTGTATTCCCCCTCCATGCGCCAGCCATTCTCAAAGGCATAACCAGCGGCGAAAGAGGCCACGAATGACTTGCTGCTATCCGGCGCGTCCACCCGTTCAGTCACACGAGGGCTGGTGAGCAGTGAGCTGGAGAGGTTCTGGCGAGCGTTGTTGAATTTGGCTGATCCGTACCAGCTTTCTGCTTGGACGTAGGCGGTAGCAAAGACAGAAAGCAGCAGTGCGTAGGCAATCTTGTGCATGGGCAGTGATTCGCTTTATTTAAAAAGGAATCCTTAGCTTGTTGCCTGGCAGGATGAGGCTCGACAGGACTTCTCTTTGGTTAGCTGTGAAAGCAGGAATGCTTACGTAGTGCTTAGCGGCGATGAGCGTAGGAATTGAAGACAAAAAAATACCGCTGTTTAAAGCGGCATTTTTTATCGAGCCCGAGTTATTCGGTAACGGCGTTTTTCGCGAGGATGGCGTTGGCCAACTCCATGTCCGTGGCTTGCAGGCCAGGGTTGTCGGCGCGGACTTTCTGCATGGCGGCTTCCAGGTACGGGCCACGGATGCCGCCGTCGCTGGCAACAAAGCTGCCTGCGTCGTCTTGTGCGGCGACCACCAATTTGTGGTCCTTGAAGGTCAGGTACGTCGAGCCGGTGGTGGCACCCGACGAGATGACATTGCGCCAGAAACTGTCGGCCATGGCTGAACCGACTGGGAGGGAAAGCACAGCAAGGGTTGCGACAGCATATTTGAGACGCATGATGGGTGACTCCGGGTGGGTTATCTGTACTTTATGATTGTAGTTAACCCAACCGAGTTCCATCACTGACTAAACAGTTTCAACCCTTAACACCACACCCTCCTGGCCAACCACCCGGACTTGAGCGCCTACGGGGCTGTCTGGACCCGTCACCATCCACACGCCGTCACCGACTTTTACCTTGCCCCGGCCATCCACAATCGCTTGATGCACCATGAAGGTGCGGCCGATCAGTTCCGAACCGCGTTCGTTGAGGCCCGGCTGGTCGCTGGCTTTAGCACTGCTGCGCTGGCGCTTCCACCAATACACGGCTGTCAGGATCGATAACACGGCAAACAACAGAAGTTGCCACTCCAGGCCCAGAGGCGGTATTAGAAACTTGATCACGCCTACGGCCGCCGCGGCGATGCCCATCCACAGCAGGTAACCACCGGCGCCGAATACTTCAAGAATCAACAGGACCGTACCCAGCGCCAGCCAATCCCAAAACGACAGATGCTGCAGGAAATCCCACATGGCGCTGGCCTCAGCCTTTCTTGTTGTCGAACGTTGCCTTGACGATTTCGCCGATACCGCCGACCGCACCGATCACCTGGCTGGCTTCCAGCGGCATCAGGATGACCTTGCTGTTGTTGGCCGATGCCAGCTTGCCCAGTGCATCGATGTATTTCTGCGCGACAAAGTAGTTGACCGCCTGCACGTTGCCCGACGCAATCGCTTCCGACACCACCTGGGTCGCGCGGGCTTCAGCTTCGGCCTGACGCTCACGGGCTTCGGACTCAAGGAATGCCGCCTGTCGGCTACCTTCGGCCTCCAGGATCTGCGCCTGCTTCTTGCCTTCGGCGGTCAGGATTGCCGACGCTCGCAGGCCTTCAGCCTCAAGGATTTGCGCACGCTTGATCCGTTCGGCTTTCATCTGGCCCGACATGGCGGCCATCAGGTCGGCAGGCGGGCTGATGTCCTTGATCTCGATACGGGTGATCTTGATGCCCCATGGCGCCGTGGCTTCATCCACGGTCTTCAGCAGTTTTTCGTTGATGCCGTCACGCTGGCTGAGCATGGCATCCAGTTCCATGGAACCGAGCACGGTACGGATGTTGGTTTGCAACAGGTTGCGGATGGCGTGTTCGAGGTTGTTGACCTCGTAGGCGGCCTGGGCAGTGTTGACCACCTGGAAGAAGCACACGGCGTCGATCTGCACGGTGGCGTTATCAGCGGTGATGACTTCCTGGGGCGGGATATCCAGCACGCTTTCCATCACGTTGATCTTGCGACCGATGCGGTCCATGACCGGGATGATGATGTTCAGGCCAGGTTTGAGGGTGTTTGTGTAGCGGCCGAAACGCTCGACTGTCCACTGGTAACCCTGGGGGACGACCTTGAAGCCCATGAGCAGGATGGCGATGGCCAAACCCACGAAAAGAAGCAGTACGGTTCCGATCTGCATAGCGATTCCCTATCTGAATGTGTCAGTGAAACGACGTTGGGCCGATTGTAACGGTGTTGTCACCGATAAGAACGGTTTCACTGCTTATCAAACAAAGGATTTGTTACGGAATCCCCAGGCGTTACTCGCAATACCTCCGCCATCGTGGTCAGTCCCGCTTCGACCTTTCGCATCCCGGCCATGCGCAGGCCGCACATGCCTTGGGCAATGGCCGCCTGGCGCAAGGCCTGCACATCGGCACCGGGTGTGATCAGGGTTTTGAGTGTTTCATTCAGCACCATGATTTCGTAAACACCGGCTCGCCCCCGATAACCGCTGTTTCGACATTCAACACACCCGGTAGCCTCGTGGACGTCGCCCACCGCGTGCTTGCAGTGAGGGCACAACATCCGCACCAACCGTTGCGCCATCACACCCAACAAGGTTGCTTTGATCAGATAATGAGCAATGCCCAGCTCCTGCAAACGGCTGATGGCGCTGGGTGCGTCGTTGGTATGCAGCGTCGACAGCACCAGATGTCCGGTCAGCGCGGCCTGGATCGCCATCTCGGCGGTCTCCTTGTCGCGGATCTCGCCGATCATGATGATGTCCGGGTCCTGGCGCAGCAGGGCGCGGATGCCGCTGGCGAAGGTCAGGTCGATGTTGTGCTGCACCTGCATTTGGTTGAACGCAGGCTCGACCATCTCGACGGGGTCTTCCACCGTGCACAGGTTGACCTCCCGGGTCGCCAGTTGCCTGAGCGTGGTGTAAAGGGTGCTGGTTTTGCCTGAACCGGTCGGGCCGGTTACCAGGATGATGCCGTGGGTCTGGCTCGTCATGGATTGCCAGCGTTGCTGGTCATCAGCCGACAAACCCAGCTGGTCAAAGCCCTTGAGCAGGACCTGCGGGTCGAAAATCCGCATCACCAGCTTTTCGCCAAACGCCGTGGGCAAGGTGGACAGACGCAGCTCAACTTCCGCGCCCGTCGGGCTTTTGGTCTTGACCCGTCCGTCCTGGGGCCTGCGTTTTTCTGCCACGTTCATGCGGCCCAGACTTTTCAGGCGGCTGACCACGGCCATCGTCACTTGGGGCGGAAACTGGTAGACGTCGTGCAGTAACCCATCGATGCGAAAGCGCACACGCCCTTGTTCACGGCAGGGCTCGATATGGATATCACTGGCCCGCTGGGCGAACGCGTACTGCAGCAGCCAATCGACGATATTGACGATATGCGCGTCGTTGGCATCCGGCTCCTGATCACTGGCACCGAGGTTAAGCAGGTCGACATTGCCAGGCGCAGTGATCTTTTGATCGGCACCGCTGACGGATTGCGCCAGCCGGTAGAACTCACCGATGCAGCGTGTAATGTCCTGGGGATTGGCAACCACGCGCCTGATCGAGCGCTTGAGCACCTGCGAAAGCCCTGCCTCCCAGCTGGTGACATGGGGCTGGGCACTGGCGACGGTGACGGAGTGCGCGTCCACCGCTACCGCGAGAATGGCGTGGCGTTGGGCGAAGGCGTGGGACATCAACGGCACCACCGTCGCCACGTCGATCTTCAACGGGTCGATACGCAGGTAAGGTTGGCCGGCTTGTTGGGCGAGCCATTCGGTCAGGGTTTCCAGGCATGGGCCTTGGGCTGCGATGCTCTCTAGAGGATGCTGGGTGTTGCTGGCCGGCAGCGCCGACAATCGTTGGGCGAGTTCAGGCGTGATCAGCCGCCCTTCGACCAAAGCCGGCAACAGCTGATGCAGTTCCAATCGTTGATCAACCGGCATGAAGGTTTTCCTGGGTGGCAGTGGGTGTAAATCCCAGGCTAGCCAGCCGATGAGTATCTGCCTCCCAGCGTGTATTGCAGGCTTTTACTGGGCGACCGCCACCACCGCTTGAGGCCCCACGGAGTCAGCCGACCACATATCCAGCGTGCACACGCTGATCAGGTTTCGAATCTTTTCACCGATCACCTGTGCCCGGTGCCAGCTCAGGCCGTCCATCACGATGTCGAGGTTCAGCAGGTCACCTTCCCGGTTCACCATGACCTGTCGCGGCGTGAGGCATTGCAGCGCGAAATAGTTGAGGACCCGGCATAAAACATCAGGCTCCGCCTCTGCGACGATCCGGTAGTGCGCCTGGCAATGAACGCTGGTGACGGCCCACGCATCGACGCGGGTAACAGGGTGGGTGGTTTCAACAGCGTGCATGGGAAAGCTCCAGATTCGAATGTAGAAATTTTTACATTCGCCAACGGAGATTTCTTATCTAAGATGAGCCTGTTTCAGGATTAATCGAATTGAACAATTCAAGATAAGCATCATTAAAGGTATTTATATGCACAGCGAGTTGGACGCCTACGACCGCCGTATCCTGGCCCTGCTGCAAGAGGACGCCTCGCTGTCCAGCGCGCAGATCGCCGAGCAGGTCGGCTTATCCCAGTCACCGTGCTGGCGGCGTATTCAACGCCTCAAGGAAGAGGGGGTAATTCGCGGCCAGGTGACGTTACTGGACCGCAAGAAGATCGGCCTCAACACGCAGATCTTTGCCGAGGTCAAACTCAACGCCCACGGCCGCTCCAACTTCACTGAGTTCACCGACGCGATTCGCGGGTTTCCGGAAGTGCTGGAGTGTTATGTGCTGATGGGGGCGGTGGATTTTCTGTTGCGCATCGTCACCTCCGACATCGAGGCGTACGAGCGGTTTTTCTTCGAGAAGTTGTCGATGGTGCCTGGGATTCAGGAGGTCAATTCGATTGTGGCGTTGTCGGAGATCAAGTCCACCACCAGCCTGCCAGTGTTGCGCTGACAGGCTGGAGGTAACGATTTTACAGACGCAGCAGCGTCTTCCACGCACGGTTCTGGTACACCGCAATCGCCTGATGCATCCGCGCATCCAGCGACTCATCGGTGATCGGCTGGTTGGCCAGTTGCGCCAACTTGTTCAGCTCGCCGTACAGACGGTCCAGTTCCGGGATGTCGACCACATGACGCGCATGGTGCAGCCAGGCCTGGATGCGTTCGATGCGCGGCAGTTGCTCGGCCAGGTCTTCCGGCTGTTGCTGGTAGCGCGGCAGTTGCAGGGCGACGGCGTCTTCGGCCAGCAGGCGTGGCAGCCAGTTGGTGATTTGTGCAGCGCCCTGGCGGTTGCCACGCACGTTGCGGTCGGCGGTCCAGGTCCGGGCCAGCAGCCAGCGTGAAGCGTTCAGTGAGAACAGGCCCCAGCGCACGTCTTCCAGTTCTTCGATGAACTGTTCCGGCGCGGCTTTGCGGATGTCTTCGTCGTCGTCACCGGCCTGCACCAGTGGGCGCCAGTCTTCCAGCAGGGCATCCAGTGCGCTGCGCAGTTCGCTGGTGGATTGACGTGGTGCAGCCTGGCCGAGGCTGCCGACCAGGGCGCGCAGTTCGCCGAGGTTGTCGACCCAGTCTTGCAGCAGGCGCCAGTGGCCATTGAAGCGGTATTGCTCGGCCAGGCGCTGGCTGCTGCCCAGCAGGTGCCACATGATCGCGGCGAAGGCATCGTCCAATGGCATTTCAGCGTGGATCTGCGGCGCCGGCAGGCTCAGGGAATAGCTGCTGGCGTCGTACAGGCGGTAGCCGCGCTCGGCCTTGCTGATATCGCACGGCATCAGGGCCAATGTGGCGGCCAGTTCGGCAGCCAACTCAAGCAGGGCCGCCGGTTCGCCTTCGCGCAGTTCCAGCTCCAGCTCGCAGATTTCTTCTTTCTGCTTGCCAACCACCACGTGGCCCAGGTCCAGGGCGGCTTCGATGACCACCTTGGCCTTGCCACGGCCCCAGGCGATTTCGGCGCGTTCACGCACGAAGTCGGTGGTGAAGATCGGCTTGAGGGTTTTTTTATCCAGCTCGGCCAGTTGCTCGGGCCAGCATTCGCCGTCGAGTTTTTTCACGTCGAGCTTGGCTTTGGGCAATTCCCAATTGTATTCGTTACGTTCCGACAAGCCGGCGACGCTCTGGCCACGGGTCTTGAGGGTCTGGATGATGTCGTCACCGTCCTTGCGCAGGCGCAGGGCGACTTTGGCCTGGGCCAGGTCGCGCTCGGGGGTGTCGAAATACTGGTTCATCAACTCACGGCGTTCCCAGCCACTTTTGTTGCGTTTTTTCAGCAGCGGGTGCTCACGCAGCGCGGCGAGGGTCTCGCGGCTGACGCGAAGCTTGATTTCAGTTTCTTTTTGCATGGCCGGTACATCCAGGATCGGGAGCGCAGCCGGGGAAAAGAGTGGCTGCCAAGGTCGTGCAGTGTACAGGACTGAGCCCGGCAACGTGCCGCAACGGTTTATTGTGTCGTGCAGATGGCTCTATAGTGGGGCTCATCCGGGAAGTCGAGAGGCCGCGCATGCCATTACCGTCCATGAAAGAGCAGTTCGCCGCGCTGATTGCTGCGCCTTCGGTCAGTTGCACCCAGGCCTCTCTCGACCAGACCAACCGCCCGGTGATCGACTTGCTCGCCAGTTGGCTGGGCGACCTGGGTTTTGCCATCGACATCCAACAAGTCAGCCCCGGCAAGTTCAACCTCCTGGCCAGTTACGGCAGCGGCCCCGGCGGGCTGGTGCTGGCGGGCCATAGCGATACCGTTCCCTATGACGCCGCGCTGTGGAAGACCGATCCGCTCAAGCTGACGGAAGTCGATGGCCGCTGGGTAGGATTGGGCAGTTGCGACATGAAAGGCTTTTTCGCCCTGGCCATCGAGGCGGTGCTGCCGTTGTTGGATCAGCCGTTCAAGCAGCCGCTGCTGATTCTCGCCACCTGTGATGAAGAAAGCTCCATGTCCGGCGCCCGTGCACTGGCCGAGGCGGGGCGCCCGTTGGGCCGCGCAGCGGTGATTGGCGAGCCGACCGGGCTCAAGCCGATCCGCCTGCACAAAGGCGTAATGATGGAGCGCATCGACATCCTTGGCCAAAGCGGCCATTCGTCGGATCCCAGCCTGGGCCACAGCGCCCTCGAGGCCATGCACGACGCTATTGGCGAACTGCGTGGCCTACGCCTGGCCTGGCAGCGCGAATACCGCAACCCGCAGTTCAGCGTGCCGCAGCCGACCCTTAACTTCGGCTGTATCCATGGCGGCGACAACCCCAACCGTATCTGCGGCCAGTGTTCCCTGGAGTTCGACCTGCGCCCTCTGCCCGGCATGGACCCGCAAGTGCTGCGCGATGCCATCCGGCAAAAGCTCGTGCCCTTGGCTGAACGCCATCAGGTCAAGATCGATTACGCGCCGCTGTTCCCCGAAGTGCCGCCTTTCGAGCAGCCCGAAGATGCCGAACTGGTGCGGGTCGCGGAACGATTGACCGGCCATCGTGCCGAAGCAGTAGCGTTCGGCACCGAAGCGCCTTATCTTCAGCGCCTTGGGTGTGAAACCCTGGTGCTCGGCCCTGGCGATATCGCCTGCGCCCACCAACCGGGCGAGTACCTCGAAATGTCACGCTTGACGCCTACAGTGCGTCTATTGCGGGAACTGATCGAACATTACTGCCTGAAGCCTGCATAAATTAACCCCAACCTGTTCGTACATAGAAAGGAGAGTGAGCGTGTCGCCAAGCCTGTTCCGACGATAACCATCAGCCCGCTGTGCGCTTTCACGATTCATCCTTTTTCGGCTGCTTTTTATTACAGGCCCAGGTGTTATGCCCGACTACGTTAATTGGCTTCGTCACGCTTCTCCTTACATCAACGCCCACCGCGACTGCACCTTTGTGGTCATGCTGCCTGGCGACGGTGTGGAACATCCCAACTTCGGCAATATCGTCCACGACCTGGTGCTGCTGCACAGCCTGGGCGTGCGCTTGGTGCTGGTCCACGGTTCGCGCCCACAGATCGAAGTGCGCCTTGAAGCACGTGGCCTGATCCCGACTTATCACGAAGGCATGCGCATCACTGACGCGGCGACGCTGGAGTGTGTGATCGACGCGGTCGGCCACCTACGCATCGCCATTGAAGCGCGCCTGTCGATGGACATGGCCTCGTCGCCGATGCAGGGCTCGCGCCTGCGGGTAACCAGCGGTAATTTCGTGACCGCACGCCCCATTGGTGTATTGGACGGCGTGGACTACCACCACACCGGCGAAGTGCGCCGTGTCGATCGCAAGGGCATCAACCGCCTGTTGGACGAACGCTCCATCGTGTTGCTGTCGCCGTTGGGCTACTCGCCGACCGGTGAAATCTTCAACCTGGCCTGCGAAGACGTTGCCACCCGCGCCGCCATTGACCTGGGTGCCGACAAGCTGTTGCTGTTCGGCGCAGATATGGGCCTGATCGATGAACACGGTCGCCTGGTCCGTGAGCTGCGCCCGCAACAAGTGCCGGCTCACTTGCAACGCCTGGGCAGCAGCAACTATCAGGCTGAATTACTCGATGCGGCCGCCGAAGCGTGCCGGGGTGGGGTAGGGCGCAGTCATATTGTCAGCTACGCCGAAGACGGTGCCTTGCTCACCGAACTGTTCACCCGGGACGGCGGCGGTACGCTGGTAGCCCAGGAACAATTTGAGCAAGTGCGCGAAGCGGCGATTGAAGACGTGGGCGGTTTGCTCGACCTGATCAGCCCGTTGGAAGAGCAGGGCATCCTGGTGCGTCGTTCGCGGGAAGTGCTGGAGCGTGAGATCGAACAGTTCAGTGTGGTGGAACGCGAAGGCATGATCATCGCCTGTGCGGCGCTGTACCAGATCGCAGATTCGGACGCAGGTGAGCTGGCGTGCCTGGCGGTGAATCCGGAATACCGTCATGGCGCGAGGGGCGATGTGTTGTTGGAGCGCATCCAGGCCCGCGCTCGTGCGCAGGGTTTGAAGACCTTGTTTGTACTCACCACCCGTACCGCCCACTGGTTCCGTGAGCGGGGGTTTGTGCCGAGCAGCGTGGATCGCCTGCCATCGGCGCGGGCGTCGCTGTACAACTATCAGCGTAATTCGAAGATTTTCGAGAAGGCCCTGTAATCCCCATTCTGTAGGAGCCGGCTTGCCGGCGATGGCGTTTTCAAGGGCGCCATCGCCGGCAAGCCGGCTCCTACAGGGTCACGGTTTGACGAATTTATCGGTCACGTACGCTGAATAGTCTGGCAACACTGCCTCAACCTTTCCTTGTTCCTTCAAAAACTTCGCTGTCTCCCCAATCGCATTCGCCGTGCCGCCCTTTAGCAGCGCGTCAGTTTGCTGTGCCTGCGCATCCGGGAAGGTGGTGCCGGCCAGCAGTTCAGGAATGTCCGCCGCATTTGAGCCTGTCAATTTCGCTATTTTCTGTACCGGCTCAGAATCCACCGTCCAGCCGTCTTTATGGGCTGCGTACTCGGCAAACGAATCCAGGGTGACCTTGGCAAACTTGGCCACTACGTCAGGATGTTTTTCCGCGAAATCCTTGCGCGCCACCCACACCTCAAACGTCGGCGCGCCCCACTGACCCACCTGGGCCGCGTCTGTCAGGGTTTTGCCGGTCTTGCGGATTTCGCCCAGGGCCGGCGACCACACGAATGCGCCGTCGATATCGCCACGTTTCCACGCGGCGGCAATTTCAGCCGGTTGCAGGTTCACCACCTTGACTTGCTTGGTGTCCAGACCCCAGTGCTTCAGCGCGCCGAGCAGGCTGTAATGCGAGGTTGAGACAAATGGCGTGGCGATGGTTTTGCCGATCAGATCCTTGGGTGCGTCAATGTGGCTGCCGTTACGCACCACCAATGCTTCAGAAGTATTGATCTGGGCCGATACGATGAACGCGACGATGGGTAGGTTGCGAGAAGCCGCGGCCGCGAGGGGGCTGGAACCGAGATTGCCAATCTGCACATCGCCTGAGGCGATAGCGGTTACGACTTCCGGTCCACTGTTGAACCGGCGCCAGGCTATTTTTTCACCGATGGCCTTCTCATAGAGGCCGTCGGCCTGTGGGACTTTGCTGGGGTCAATACCGGTTTGGTAACCGATGGTTAAATCGGCGGCGTTGACACCAAAAGAAAGTATTAGTGACACAAAAACTGTAACAAATTGACGGGAGGATGTGCGTTTGGCCATGATGGCGTCGCCTTTTTGATCGTGGGTGACGTATGCAACAGTACGGCCACACTAATCGATCTAAAAAAGCGCTAACAAATACCCTTTAGGAATTAGCTTATGGAGCGGTTTGTCTACCCTGACTTGTCCGCGTCATAAAATGGCTTATTCCCAAATCGTATGAAAAAGAATGAAACAATTCTTTTTGGGTGTATGAAAAACTCATTACCCTGCAGGGACCAAATCAACTGCGATTAGACGAAGGTAGTAGACACACAAGGTTACGATTGACTTGGTAGTCACTATCTGGCGCTAATCGCGCATCTGTGGATCGAGGGCGTCAGACCCGAGACCAAAGAAATACAAAAATTAGAAATGAGAGGAGCGGTACATGAAGAAGTCAACATTGGCGTTGGCCGTAGCTTTGGCTGCGGTTGCCCAACAGGCAAACTCCGCCGGTTTCATCGAAGACAGCAAGGCAACACTGGGGCTGCGTAACTTCTACATCAACACGGATAACCGTGACGGTCACCGTGGCACTTCCAACTCGGCGAGCAAAAACGCTGAATGGGGCCAGGGCTTCGACCTGCGTTTCATCTCGGGTTACACCCAAGGCACCGTCCAATTTGGTGTTGACGCTATTGGCCTGTACGGCGTGCGTCTCGACTCCAGCCGTGCAGAACACGGCAACTACGGTGGCACCGCTTCCGGTGGCACCATCTTCCCAAGCGACGGCAACAAGGCTGTCCACGATTACGCCAGCCTGGGCGTGACCGGTAAGGTGAAGATCTCCCAAACCGAACTGAAGCTGGGCACCCTGCAGCCTAAGCTGCCGGTTATCGTGACCAACGATGGTCGTCTGCTGCCGCAAACCTTCCAAGGTGGCCAGATCACGACTAACGACATCAAGGATTTGACCTTGGTTGCTGGTCAGATCGAAAAGGCCAAGGGCCGTAACTCCAGCAATAACGAAAACCTGTCGATTGCCAGCGCCAACGCCAGCTCTAACTACAAGACAGGCGTGTTCAGCAACAAGTTCTACTACGCCGGTGGTGACTACAAGCTGACCAAAGACCTGACTGCCCAGTACTACTACGGCAACCTGGAAGACTTCTACAAGCAGCACTTCCTGGGTCTGACCCATAACTGGTCTATCGGCCCGGGCGTGTTGAAGTCTGACCTGCGTTACTTCAACAGTTCTGACGACGGCAAAAACGGCAACACTCCTGCCTACTACACCAGCGGTAACTACAATGGTGCCGTCTCAGGTAAAGGTAAGGTCGACAACAACCTGTACAGCGGCCTGTTCCTGTACACCGTTGCCGGTCACACCTTCGGTGGTGGTTACCAAGTCAGCAATGGCAGCAGCGACTTCCCTTGGCTGAACCAGGGTGACGGTTCGTCCGCTTACATCACGACCGACATGCAAATCCAGAAGTTCGCCCGTGCCGGCGAGCGTACCTGGCAAGCTCGCTACGCCTATGACTTCGCAAAAGTCGGCGTGCCTGGCCTGACTGCCGGCGTTGTCTACCTCAAAGGTACTGATATCGACACCGTTACGGCCGCTCGTGCCGAGCTGACCGGTCAGTCCGAGTGGGAGCGCGACATCACCGTTGCCTACGTGATTCCAGAAGGTCCGCTGAAAAACCTCGGCGTTGCCTGGAAAAACGCTATGTGGCGTACCGACCTGGCGAACACCCGTTCCCAAGACGAAAACCGTCTGATCGTCAGCTACTCGCTGCCACTGTTCTAGTAGCGTGAAGCTGTTGTAAGTGTGTAATGCCTTGCCCGGTGCAACACCGGGCAAGGTGTTTTACTTTCAAGTCGGGCTAAACCCCCGCAAGCCCTTCCTGAACCCCTCTTTGTACAGCGTCTCAAGGCCTTCTCGAACCTTGGAAACGATGGTGCTCCTCGCCTTCGAATACGTCCAATGAACAGATTTTTAATATTCCTTTATCGTCTAGATAAATCGATATTTATTCTTTTTAAATAATCGATATTCCATGCACAGTGGGCTCCATAAGCACTCACCAGGAGCCACACCATGAGCCTAAGACTGGGCGATATCGCCCCCGACTTCGAACAGGATTCCAGCGCCGGCAAGATTCGTTTCCACGAATGGCTGGGCGATAGCTGGGGTGTGTTGTTTTCCCACCCGGCGGATTTCACCCCGGTGTGCACCACCGAGCTGGGTTTCACCGCCAAGCTCAAGGACGAATTCGCCCAGCGCGGCGTCAAGGCCATCGCCCTGTCGGTCGACCCGGTGGATTCGCACCACAAGTGGATCGAAGACATCAACGAGACCCAGAACACCATCGTCAACTTCCCGATCCTGGCTGACGCCGATCGCAAGGTGTCCGACCTGTACGACCTGATCCATCCCAACGCCAGTGACACGCTCACCGTGCGCTCCTTGTTCGTGATCGACCCGAACAAGAAGATCCGCCTGACCATCACCTACCCGGCCAGCACCGGGCGCAATTTCCACGAAATCCTGCGGGTCATCGACTCGTTGCAGTTGACCGACAATCACAAGGTCGCCACGCCCGCCAACTGGCAGGACGGTGATGAAGTGGTGATCGTGCCGTCGCTCAAGGATGAGGAGGAAATCAAGAAACGCTTTCCGAAGGGTTATCGCGCGGTGAAGCCGTACCTGCGCCTGACGCCACAACCGAATCGCTGATCACATAGCAGGGGTTTTGAGGCCGTTTCGACGGCCTTTTTTTTCGTCTGGAGATTGAAAGAACCTATATGCATTTAGAGAATAAACACATGAAAAAATAAGATTTAAAGATATATGAATCTGCTGATAAGGTCTGTTCCATCTTGGCGCCATCGCCACACAGCGAACCGCCGACACCTGCTCAAGGAATTCCTGCATGTTGGTCGTAACACTTGGAGGCAGTCCCAGCCAGCGTTCCCGCTCCGGGGTGTTGCTGGATAAAACCCGTCAGTGGTTGCAAGACAAAGGCGTAGAAGTGGTGAGTTACCAGATACGGGACTTCCCGGCTGAAGACTTGCTGCATGCGCGCTTCGACAGCCCCAAGGTCATCGACCTGCTGCAACAAGTGGCTAATGCTGACGGCCTGGTGATCGCCACGCCGGTCTACAAGGCCTCGTTTTCCGGTGCGCTGAAAACCGTGCTGGACCTGCTGCCCGAACGCGCCCTGGCCCACAAGATCGTATTGCCGATGGCCACCGGTGGCAGCATCGCCCACATGCTGGCGGTGGACTACGCCTTGAAGCCGGTGCTATCGGCGCTCAAGGCCCAGGAGTTGCTCCACGGCATCTTCGCCGAAGACAGCCAGATCGCCTACGCCGAAGGCAGCGCCCAGGCGCAACTGGTGCCGGTACTTGAACACCGTTTACATGAAGCCTTGGAGACACTTTACGGCGCCATGGCCCGTCGCCCGAAACCGCTGGACCCCCATGTGTTGAATGAACGTTTGTTGAGTGCTCGCTGGAGCATTTAAGCCGTATCGAAACATAGAAGTACTCACCTTACTCAGCCGCCAACGGCCAAGCAGGTGCAGCCAACCCCCTTAAACGCATTATTGGAGAGAGCGCCATGCGCACTGTCATCTTGCGTCGTGGTCTGGTCGCACTGTTTGCTGCGGCTGTGTCCTTCGGCGCCATTGTTCAAGCCCAAGCCGCCGAGACCCTGCGGATCGGCTATCAAAAGTACGGCACGCTGGTGCTGCTCAAAGCCAAGGGCACCTTGGAAAAACGCCTGGCTGCCCAAGGCGTGAACGTGCAGTGGACCGAGTTTCCTGGTGGCCCGCAATTGCTGGAAGGCCTGAACGTCGGCTCCATCGACTTCGGCGTCACCGGCGAAACCCCACCCGTCTTCGCCCAGGCCGCTGGCGCCGATCTGCTCTACGTCGCCTACGAACCACCCGCGCCGACCAGCGAAGCGATCCTGGTGCCGAAAGACTCACCGATCAAATCCGTGGCAGAGCTCAAGGGCAAGAAAATCGTCCTGAACAAAGGCTCCAACGTGCATTACCTGCTGGTACGTGCCCTGGAAGACGCCGGCCTGAAATACACCGACGTGCAGACTGTGTTCCTGCCGCCCGCCGATGCGCGTGCCGCCTTCGAGCGTGGCAGCGTGGATGCTTGGGTGATCTGGGACCCGTACCAGGCCGCCGCCGAGAAACAACTGCAAGCCCGCACCCTTCGTGACGGTACTGGCATTGCCGACAACCACCAGTTTTATCTCGCGACCAAGCCTTACGCTGAAAAACACCCTGAAGTGGTCAAGGCGCTGATCGAAGAAGTGCGCGCCGTGGGCGAGTGGTCCAAGGCCAACCCGCAGGAAGTGACTGAACAAGTTGCCCCGCTGCTCGGCCTTCCAGCCGACATCACCCTGACCTCGGTGAAACGCCAAGGCTACGGTGCGCTGTTCCTGACCCCGGAAGTGGTCGCCGCCCAGCAGAAAATCGCCGACAGCTTCTACCAGCTCAAATTGATCCCCAAGCCCTTGAACATCAAGGACGTGATCTGGACACCCCCCGCCGCCGTGGCCAAAGCGCCGTAATCCGACTTCTTCAGGAGACAACTCCATGAGCCTCAATATTTTCTGGTTCCTGCCTACCCACGGCGACGGCCATTACCTTGGCACCGCCGAAGGCGCTCGCGCCGTCGACCACGGTTACCTGCAGCAAGTGGCCCAGGCCGCTGACCGCCTGGGTTTCGGCGGGGTGCTGATCCCTACCGGTCGCTCCTGCGAAGACTCGTGGTTGGTGGCGGCCTCGCTGATCCCGGTGACCCAGCGTCTGAAATTCCTGGTCGCCCTGCGCCCCGGGATCATTTCCCCGACGGTGGCCGCGCGTCAGGCCGCGACCCTGGACCGACTGTCCGGCGGCCGTGCCTTGTTCAACCTGGTGACCGGGGGTGACCCGGAAGAATTGGCCGGTGATGGCTTGTTCCTCAGTCATGAAGAGCGTTACCAGGCCTCGGTGGAATTCACCCGCATCTGGCGCCGTGTGCTGGAAGGCGAAACCGTGGACTACGACGGCGAGCACATCAGCGTCAAAGGTGCCAAGCTGCTCTACCCGCCGATCCAGCAACCGCGTCCGCCGCTGTACTTCGGCGGTTCTTCCGAAGCAGCCCAGGACCTGGCGGCCGAGCAGGTGGAGATGGTGTTGACCTGGGGTGAGCCACCCGCGGCTGTTGCGGAAAAAATCGAACAGGTTCGCGCCAAAGCGGCGAAGCTTGGGCGCACCGTGCGTTTTGGTATTCGCCTGCACGTGATCGTGCGTGAAACCAACGACGAAGCGTGGAAAGCCGCCGACAAACTGATCTCCCATCTGGACGATGACACCATCGCGCGTGCCCAGGCTTCCCTGGCGAGGTTCGACTCTGTCGGTCAGCAACGCATGGCGGCCTTGCATGGTGGCAATCGCGACAACCTGGAAGTCAGCCCCAACCTGTGGGCCGGTGTCGGCCTGGTGCGTGGCGGCGCAGGCACCGCCCTGGTGGGCGATGGCCCCACCGTGGCGGAACGCGTGAAGGAATACGCAGCCCTGGGCATCGACACCTTCATCTTCTCCGGTTATCCACACCTGGAAGAGTCGTATCGTGTCGCGGAACTGCTGTTCCCCCACCTGGATATTGAACGTCCCGAGTTGCCGAAAAGCGCCGGCTACGTCAGCCCGTTCGGCGAAATGGTCGCCAACGACATCCTTCCCAAAGCTGCGTCGGCGAGCTGAGGCAGCCCATGAACTATGAAAAACTGAGCCATCGGATAGCGCCCTGGGTGCTCCCGATTTTGTTACTCGCGGTGTGGCAGTTGTCGGTCTCGGCGGGTTGGTTGTCGACCCGCATTCTGCCAGCGCCGAGTGCCGTCATCGCCGCCGGTGTCCACTTGGTCGCCAGTGGCGAAATCTGGACTCACCTGGCCATCAGTGGCTGGCGTGCGGGTCTGGGCTTCGTGATTGGCGGCAGCATCGGCCTGGCCCTGGGCTTTATCACCGGCCTGTCGAAGTGGGGCGAACGCCTGCTGGACAGCTCGGTGCAGATGATCCGCAACGTGCCGCACTTGGCGCTGATTCCGCTGGTGATCCTGTGGTTTGGCATTGATGAGACGGCGAAGATTTTCCTGGTCGCCCTCGGCACGCTGTTTCCGATTTACCTCAACACCTACCACGGCATCCGCAACGTCGATCCGGCACTGGTGGAAATGTCGCGAAGCTACGGCTTGTCCGGGTTCAGCCTGTTCCGCCAGGTAATCCTGCCGGGCGCATTGCCGTCGATCCTGGTGGGCGTGCGCTTTGCCCTGGGCTTCATGTGGCTGACGCTGATCGTGGCGGAAACCATCTCCGCCAGTTCCGGTATCGGTTACCTGGCGATGAACGCCCGCGAATTCCTGCAAACCGACGTGGTGGTGTTGGCCATCGTCATGTACGCCATCCTCGGCAAACTCGCGGATCTGGCGGCTCGCGGCCTGGAGCGTGTGTGGCTGCGCTGGCACCCGGCGTATCAAGTGAATAAAGGAGGTGCGGCATGACCGCTCAACAACCTCCGCGCCTGCTCAAGGGAATTCCCCTGGCAGTACGCAAGCTGCGCAAGGCTTTTGGTGCGCGGGAAGTGCTCAAGGAGATCGACCTGCATATTCCGGCCGGCCAATTCGTGGCGGTGGTCGGCCGCAGTGGTTGCGGCAAAAGTACCTTGCTGCGCCTGCTGGCCGGTCTGGACAAAGCCAGCGGCGGTGAGCTGCTGGCCGGTTCTGCGCCGCTCAGTGAAGCGATTGAAGACACGCGGTTGATGTTCCAGGAAGCGCGCCTGCTGCCGTGGAAGAAGATCATCGACAACGTGGGCCTGGGCCTTAAAGGCAACTGGCGCCCCAAAGCGTTGGAAGCCCTGGAAGCGGTTGGCCTGGCCGAACGCGCCAATGAATGGCCGGCGGCGCTGTCCGGCGGGCAGAAACAACGCGTGGCCCTGGCCCGTGCGCTGATCCACCAACCGCGCTTGCTGCTGCTGGATGAGCCGTTGGGTGCGCTGGATGCCTTGACCCGTATCGAGATGCAGCAACTGATCGAAAACCTCTGGCAGAAGCACGGCTTCACTGTGTTGCTGGTCACCCACGACGTCAGCGAAGCCGTGGCGATTGCCGACCGGGTGATCCTGATCGAAGACGGTGAAATCGGCTTGGACCTGATCGTCGACCTGCCACGCCCACGTGCCCGCGGCTCACACCGCCTGGCTGCGCTGGAAGCTGAAGTGCTCAACCGTGTGTTGTCCCTGCCGGGCTCGCCACCGGAACCCGAACCTGTTTCACCGCTGCCTACGCAATTGCGTTGGGCTCAATAAACAAAGGAAGAACATCATGACTATTAAAGCAATCAACGTGCGTAACCAGTTCAAAGGCACCATCAAGGAAATCGTCGAAGGCGACGTGCTGTCGGAAATCGACGTGCAGACGGCGTCCGGCATCGTGACGTCCGTGATCACCACCCGCTCGGTCAAAGAGCTGGAGCTGGTGATTGGCAGTGAAGTGATTGCCTTCGTTAAATCCACCGAGGTATCGATTGCCAAGTTGTGATCGTTCTTGAGGTCGCCATCGGGGGCTTGCCCCCGATGAGGCCATTCCAGTCACCCAAGAAATCAGCGTTTGGGCAAATAGGCCGGCAAATACAGCCCCACATACGCATCAAAAACCCGCATCCCTTCCTCCGCCATGCGCGGCGTGATCAACCCATGCTGATGCACCGAGCGCGCATAGACGCGGTCGCTCAACTCCAGGGCCAACGCAAACACGTCCACATCATTCGGTAGCGCCGGCACTTCAAAGTGACGGTTGAACACCGTGAGCATCAAATCGCCCAACTCCAGATCATGCTGACGATCCGCCTGGGTCACCTCCGTCAGCCCATGTTGGGCCAGGATCAACTGGCGGGCGGCGGCATCCTGATCGTAGACAGTGAGCATGCGCTGCTCAACGATGTAGGACAGGTCGCGCCAATGCTTGAGTGAGTCATGGTCGATGGGGGCCTGGATAGCCGCCCGGAATGCGCCGTGAACGTCAGCGGTCAAGGCTTCCAGCAAGGCCGGCACACTGGCGAAAAAGTGATACACCGACGACGGCGGAATCTGCGCCCGCTCGGCCACGCTATAGATCGACAAACTCGCCACGCCTTCGGCCGCCAGCAGGGTGCGGGCAGCGTCGAGGATCGCATCGATCCGGGCCTGGCTGCGGGCGCGGGGTTTGCGGGGGGCGGCGGGGCGGGTGGTCATGGAAGTCTCCTACAAGGCAGAGCGCATTGTACGCAGAGCATAAGGATGATCCATACCTGTGAGGCGACTGTGTACGTGTGGCGAGCGGGCTTGCCCCGCGTTGGGCCGCGCAGCGGCCCCAATAAAAAACGCCGAGTTCCTTCTGAAAGAACTCGGCGTCTGGATTTAGGGCTGCTTCGCAGCCCAACGCAGGGCAAGCCTGCTCGCCACAACAAGGCAGCTCACTACAGCGAGCCAACTCAACACATTTACAGTCGCAACCGCTTACACGGTATGCAAGTACCAGTTGTACTCAAGGTCGGAGATGGAGTGTTCGAACTCTTCCAGCTCACTTTCCTTACAGGCGACGAAGATATCGATGTATTTAGGATCGATGTACTTGGCCATCACCTCGCTGTCGTCCAACTCGCGCAATGCATCGCGCAGGTTGTTCGGCAGGCTCTGCTCGTTTTGCTCGTAGCTGTTGCCTTCCACGGGTGCGCCAGGCTCGATCTTGTTGGTCAGGCCGTGGTGCACGCCTGCCAGGACCGAAGCCATCAGCAGGTAAGGGTTGGCGTCGGCACCGGCCACACGGTGTTCGATACGTACGGCGTCGGACGAGCCGGTCGGTACGCGGATCGCCACGGTGCGGTTATCCAGGCCCCAGCACGGCGAGTTCGGCACGTAGAACTGTGCGCCGAAACGACGGTAGGAGTTGACGTTGGGGCACAGGAACGCCATTTGGGCGGGCAGGGTCTCGAGCACACCGCCGATCGCGTGACGCAATGCGGCGTTCTGCTCGGGATCCTCGCTGGCAAAAATGTTCTTGCCGTCCTTGTCCAGAATGGAGATGTGTACGTGCAAACCGTTGCCTGCCTGGCCCGGGTAAGGCTTGGCCATGAAGGTGGTGTCCATCTCATGGTCGTAGGCGATGTTCTTGATCAGGCGCTTGAGCAGTACCGCGTAGTCGCAGGCCTTGATCGGGTCGGCCACGTGGTGCAGGTTCACTTCGAACTGCGCCGGGGCACTTTCCTTGACGATGGCGTCGGCCGGGATGCCTTGCTCCTTCGCACCTTCCAGAATGTCCTGGAGGCAGTCGACGTATTCGTCGAGGTCGTCGATCAGGTAGACCTGTGTCGAGTGCGGGCGTTTGCCGGAGATCGGCGAGCGGGGCGGTTGTGGGCGGCCGTTCACGTTCTCCTGGTCGATCAGGTAGAACTCAAGTTCGAAGGCGGCGCAGATGGTCAGACCGAGGTCGTCGAATTTGGTTACAACTTGGCGGAGCACTTCGCGCGGATCGGCGAAGAAAGGTTCACCTTCAAGTTCGTGCATGGTCATCAGCAGTTGCGCGGTAGGGCGCTTTTGCCAGGGTTCATTGCACAGGGTGTCGGGGATCGGATAACAGATTCGGTCAGCATCACCGATGTCCAGGCCCAGGCCGGTGCTTTCCACCGTAGAGCCGTTGATATCCAGGGCAAATAAAGAGGCAGGCAGGTTAATGCCCTTCTCGTAAACCTTGTGGAGGCTGGTGCGTTCGATGCGCTTGCCGCGCACCACACCATTCATATCCGCAATTAGAAGGTCTACGTACAGAACCTCAGGATGATCCTTAAGGAACGCGTTCGCTTCGTTAAGCTGAACGGCACGCGGGGGTACCGACATGATGCAACACCTTTGTTGTTAAAAATATCAATCATTGATCTTTTCTGGTTTCAGTCAACCCGAACGGCATGCCGAAGTCAAGCGAGGCCTTTTTTGCCCTAAAAAAGCGCTGCGATGGCTTTTTTGGGGCGTTTTGGGGCGGTTTTTCGGGTTTGAAGGTCTTGGGACTCGCAGGCTTGAGCGGCCCGTGTTGTATTTTTTACGGGGGTGTTGTGTAAAAAAATGAACAAGGCTAAGCTCGATTCAAACCCATAACAGCAATAATACCGGGGTGCTTCATGTTTCACCTGCCGCCCAACGGCGTCTTGGCCTGCTTCAGCCGGGCTGTGTCATCCGTCCATTCTTCCCGCGTGAATACCCGCGCACCGGCCAATATTCTTGACGCCCGGGCCGACCTCTTTTTTGCCTCCTCATTTGCCACCGAACGGCGTGCGCCTCGCGTGCTGCTCAAGATTGCGCACAACTTTGGCGTGAGGAATGCAACGCTGCAGCAAATGGCAGGTAAGCTCCTACCCTGAATGAAAAAACGACGCGGATGCTGCGTCAACCAACGCCTGGCCTTTAATGGATGCCAGGAAACCCAGCCCAGAGGCATTTATGAGTAACAACCTCGACCAGCTCACCGATTGGTTGAAAGACCACAAGATCACAGAAGTCGAATGCATGATTGGCGACCTCACCGGCATCACCCGGGGCAAGATCTCGCCGACCAACAAGTTCATCGCCGAAAAAGGCATGCGCCTGCCCGAGAGCGTTCTGTTGCAGACCGTGACCGGCGACTATGTCGAAGACGACATCTATTACGAATTGCTCGACCCGGCTGACATCGACATGATCTGCCGCCCTGACCAGAACGCTGTGTACCTGGTGCCCTGGGCCATCGAGCCCACCGCCCAGGTGATCCACGACACCTACGACAAGCAAGGCAACCCGATCGAGCTGTCGCCGCGCAACGTACTCAAGAAAGTCCTCAAGCTCTACGCCGACAGGGGCTGGCAGCCCATCGTGGCGCCGGAGATGGAGTTCTACCTGACCAAACGCTGCGAAGACCCGGACTTCCCGCTGCAACCGCCGATTGGTCGTTCCGGTCGCCCGGAGACCGGTCGCCAGTCCTTCTCTATAGAAGCAGCCAACGAATTCGACCCCTTGTTCGAAGACGTCTACGACTGGTGCGAACTGCAGGAACTGGACCTCGACACCCTGATCCACGAAGACGGCACCGCGCAGATGGAAATCAACTTCCGTCACGGCGATGCGCTGTCCCTGGCCGACCAGATCCTGGTGTTCAAGCGCACCATGCGTGAAGCCGCGCTCAAGCACGACGTGGCCGCCACCTTCATGGCCAAGCCGATGACCGGCGAGCCCGGCAGCGCGATGCACCTGCACCAGAGCATCATCGACATCGCCACCGGCAAAAACGTCTTCTCCAATGAAGACGGGACCATGAGCCAGCTGTTCCTCAACCACATTGGCGGCCTGCAGAAATTCATCCCTGAACTGCTGCCGTTGTTTGCCCCCAACGTGAACTCGTTCCGCCGCTTCCTGCCCGACACCTCGGCGCCGGTGAACGTGGAATGGGGCGAAGAAAACCGCACCGTGGGCTTGCGTGTTCCGGATGCCGGCCCGCAGAACCGTCGTGTGGAAAACCGCCTGCCGGGCGCTGACGCCAACCCGTACCTGGCGATTGCCGCCAGCCTGTTGTGCGGCTACATCGGCATGGTCGAAGGCCATAACCCAAGCGCGCCAGTGGTGGGTCGTGGTTACGAGCGGCGCAACCTGCGCCTGCCGTTGACCATCGAAGACGCCCTGGAGCGTATGGAAAACAGCAAGACCATCGAGAAATACCTGGGTCAAAAATTCATCACAGGCTACGTCGCGGTCAAGCGGGCCGAGCATGAAAACTTCAAGCGCGTGATCAGTTCGTGGGAGCGGGAATTCCTGCTCTTCGCCGTCTGATGCGCCGGGCGCGCCTTTTAAACGGCGCGCCCTTCACTGAAAAGTCTAGGAGATTGGTATGTCCAGCAACAACCCGCAAACCCGTGAATGGCAAGCCTTGAGCAGTGATCACCACCTGGCGCCGTTCAGCGACTTCAAGCAATTGAAAGAGAAAGGCCCGCGCATCATTACCAAAGCCCACGGCGTCTACCTGTGGGACAGCGAAGGCAACAAGATCCTCGACGGCATGGCCGGCCTGTGGTGCGTGGCAATCGGTTACGGTCGCGATGAACTGGCTGACGCCGCCGCCAAGCAGATGAAAGAACTGCCGTACTACAACCTGTTCTTCCAGACCGCTCACCCGCCGGTGCTGGAATTGGCCAAGGCCATTTCCGACATCGCGCCTGCCGGCATGAACCACGTGTTCTTCACCGGTTCCGGCTCCGAAGGCAACGACACCATGTTGCGTATGGTCCGCCACTACTGGGCGATCAAGGGCCAGCCAAACAAGAAAACCATCATCAGCCGCAAGAATGGCTATCACGGTTCCACCGTGGCCGGCGCCAGCCTGGGCGGCATGACCTATATGCATGAGCAGGGCGACTTGCCGATTCCTGGCATCACCCACATCGCCCAGCCTTACTGGTTTGGCGAAGGCGGCGACATGAGCCCCGAAGAATTCGGCGTGTGGGCTGCCAACCAGTTGGAAGAAAAGATTCTGGAGCTGGGCGTGGACAACGTCGGCGCCTTTATTGCCGAGCCGATCCAGGGTGCCGGTGGCGTGATCGTACCGCCGGCCACCTACTGGCCGCGCATCAAGGAAATCCTCGCCAAGTACGACATCCTGTTCATCGCCGACGAAGTGATCTGCGGTTTCGGCCGTACCGGTGAGTGGTTCGGTAGCGACTTCTACGACCTCAAGCCGCACATGATGACCATCGCCAAGGGCCTGACCTCGGGTTACATCCCCATGGGCGGCCTGATCGTGCGCGATGAAGTGGTGGACGTCCTTAATGAAGGCGGTGATTTCAACCACGGTTTCACCTATTCCGGTCACCCGGTTGCCGCCGCGGTGGCGCTGGAAAACATCCGCATCATGCGCGATGAAAAAATCGTTAACCGTGTCCACGACGAAACGGCACCGTATTTGCAGAAACGTCTGAGGGAATTGGCGGACCATCCGCTGGTGGGCGAAGTGCGTGGTGTGGGTATGCTCGGCGCCATTGAACTGGTGCAGGACAAGGCCACGCGCAAGCGCTACGAAGGCAAGGGCGTCGGCATGATCTGCCGCACGTTCTGCTTCGAGAATGGCCTGATCATGCGCGCCGTGGGCGACACCATGATCATTTCGCCACCGCTGGTGATCAGCAAGGCAGAAATCGACGAGTTGGTGACCAAGGCTCGTCAGTGCCTGGACCTGACTTTGGCGGCATTGCAGGGCTAAGTGCTAGGCTCAGAACGCAGCGGCTTTCGGGCACTGCGTCTGAGTGGTTATAAAAATGGGGGCATTGGTTGAAAGCCGGCCCTCGAACTTGCCAGACTGTCGCCCTGTTTTGTTGCCCTTTGGCTGGGCCTCGAAACATATGAAGCTTGTGGCCCAAAAAAGAAAAAATTGGAGCATCACCAAATGAAGGCATTAGGTTTGAAGAACGCTGGCAAGACCCTCCTCGCCTTG
The DNA here is from genome assembly GCF_002269425.1 of Pseudomonas sp. NS1(2017). Lineage (NCBI taxonomy): Bacteria > Pseudomonadati > Pseudomonadota > Gammaproteobacteria > Pseudomonadales > Pseudomonadaceae > Pseudomonas > Pseudomonas sp. NS1(2017). The sequence continues at coordinate 1,019,602 of NZ_CP022960.1, read as the reverse complement.
TCCCTGATGGGCGCAATGGCGGGCGCGGCCCAGGCTGACGATAAAGTGCTGCACGTCTACAACTGGTCCGACTACATTGCACCGGACACCATCGCCAACTTTGAAAAAGAGTCCGGCATCAAAGTGGTGTACGACGTTTTCGACAGCAACGAAACCCTGGAAGCCAAGTTGCTGGCAGGCAAGTCCGGTTACGACATCGTCGTACCGTCGAACAACTTCCTCGCCAAGCAGATCAAGGCCGGTGTCTACCAGGAGCTGGACAAGTCCAAGCTGTCCAACTACGACAACCTGAACAAATCCCTGCTTAAAGCCGTGTCGGTCAGCGACCCGGACAACAAGCACGCCTTCCCGTACATGTGGGGCTCCATCGGCATCGGCTACAACCCGGAGAAGGTCAAGGCCGCGCTGGGCGTGGACAAGATCGATTCGTGGGACGTGCTGCTCAAGCCAGAGAACATCGCCAAGCTGAAAAGCTGCGGCGTGAGCTTCCTCGATTCGCCAACCGAAATGCTGCCGGTGGCGCTGCATTACCTGGGCCTGCCGACCGACACCCAGAAGAAGGCCGACCTGAAGCAGGCTGAAGACCTGTTCCTGAAAATCCGTCCTTCGATCGGCTACTTCCACTCGTCCAAGTACATCTCCGACCTGGCCAACGGCAACATCTGCGTGGCCGTGGGTTACTCGGGTGACATCGAACAGGCCAAGTCCCGCGCGGCTGAAGCCGGTGGCAAGGTCAAGGTGGCCTACGATATTCCGAAAGAAGGCGCTGGCAGCTTCTTCGACATGGTCGCCATCCCTAAAGATGCCGAGAACGTCGACGCCGCCTACAAGTTCATGAACTACCTGCTCAAACCGGAAGTCATGGCTGAAATCACCAACAGCGTTCACTTCCCGAACGGTAACGAGAAGGCTACCGCACTGGTCGACAAAGAAATCACCAGCGACCCGGGCATCTACCCGCCAGCGGACGTGCAGGCCAAGCTCTACGCCATTGCTGACCTGCCGGCTGCAACCCAGCGTGAAATGACACGCAGCTGGACCAAGATCAAGTCCGGTAAATAACCGGTCTTTGTTAACCACCGCGCCTGGCGCGGTGGTTATCGAAACAATTAAATGACAGAAAGTTTTGCCGGATCGGTTTATCGAGGGTAAGTTGCGCGCCGGTTTTGTTGCCGGGCAACAACTTTGGGCCCAACTATTTAAGAGGACCTCCACTTGCCAATTTCTTTATTTCGCAAAGCCATGCTGGTGGGTGCAGGTATCACGCTGACGTTGAGCGTGCAGGCCGCACCGACGGTGCATATTTATAACTGGTCGGATTACATCGGCACCGACACCCTGGCCAACTTCGAAAAAGCCAGCGGCATCAAGCCCGTGTATGACGTGTTTGACTCCAACGAAACCCTGGAAGGCAAGCTGCTGGCCGGGCGTACCGGTTACGACGTGGTGGTGCCGTCCAACCACTTCCTGGGCAAGCAGATCAAAGCCGGGGCGTTCCAGAAGCTCGACAAGTCATTGCTGACGAATTACGCCAACCTCGACCCGGCGCTGCTCAAGCGCCTGGAAAAGAATGACCCGGGCAACCAGTACGCCGTGCCGTACCTGTGGGGCACCAATGGCATCGGCTACAACGTCGATAAAGTGAAGGAAGTGCTGGGCGTCGACCATATCGACTCCTGGGCGGTGCTGTTCGAGCCTGAGAACATGAAGAAGCTGGCGACCTGTGGCGTGTCGTTCATGGACTCGGCGGACGAAATGCTGCCGGCGGTGCTCAACTACATGGGCCTGAACCCCAACAGCACGAACCCGGATGACTACAAGAAGGCCGAAGAGAAGTTGCTGAAAGTGCGGCCGTACGTGACCTACTTCCATTCTTCCAAATACATCTCGGACCTGGCCAACGGCAACATCTGCGTGGCGGCGGGTTTCTCCGGTGATGTGTTCCAGGCCAAGGCCCGTGCGGCCGAGGCTGGCAAGGGCGTGAACATCGCCTACGCGATTCCGAAAGAAGGCGGCAACCTGTGGTTCGACGTGCTGGCCATCCCCAAGGATGCCACCAACGTCAAAGAGGCCCACGCCTTCATCAACTATTTGCTGCAACCTGAGGTGATCGCCCAGGTCAGTGATTACGTCGGTTATGCCAACCCTAACCCAGGGGCGGACAAATTGATGGAGCAATCGATACGCACGGACGAAGCGGTTTACCCACCGCAGGCGGTACTCGACAGGACCTTTGTCAACTTCGAGCTACCCCCGAAAGTGCAACGTTTGATGACCCGTAGCTGGACCAAGGTCAAGACGGGTAAGTAAGGCTCAACCTATCAAGGTTCGTCCGTATTGGACGTTCCGCACTCTTTTTTTTCTGGGAGTTTCGTAAATGGCAGTTGCCTCCGGCGCCTATAAGAAAGCCCTCGAAGGGGACCAGACACCGAAGAAGGTGCTGGTCAAAATCGACCGGGTCACGAAGAAGTTCGACGAGACGATTGCCGTGGACGATGTGTCCCTGGAAATCAAGAAAGGCGAGATCTTCGCCCTGCTCGGCGGTTCGGGTTCGGGCAAGTCCACCTTGCTGCGCATGCTCGCGGGTTTCGAGCGCCCGACCGAGGGGCGTATCTACCTCGATGGCGAAGACATCACTGACATGCCGCCCTACGAGCGGCCGATCAACATGATGTTCCAGTCCTATGCCTTGTTCCCGCACATGACCGTGGCGCAGAACATCGCGTTCGGCCTGCAACAGGACAAGATCCCCAAGGCTGAAGTCGACGCCCGTGTGGCCGAGATGCTCAAGCTGGTGCAGATGAGCCAGTACGCCAAGCGCAAGCCGCACCAGTTGTCCGGTGGCCAGCGTCAGCGTGTGGCCCTGGCCCGTTCCCTGGCCAAGCGTCCGAAACTGCTGCTGCTCGATGAGCCCATGGGCGCCCTCGACAAGAAACTGCGTTCGCAGATGCAGCTGGAACTGGTGGAAATCATCGAGCGCGTCGGTGTGACCTGCGTGATGGTGACCCACGACCAGGAAGAGGCCATGACCATGGCCGAGCGCATTGCGATCATGCACCTGGGCTGGATCGCCCAGATCGGCAGCCCGATCGACATCTACGAAACGCCTACCAGCCGCTTGGTGTGCGAGTTCATCGGCAACGTCAACATCTTCGACACCCAAGTGGTGGATGACGCCGAAGGCCACGCGGTGCTCAAGTGTGCTGACCTGGACCGCGACATCTACGTGGGCTACGGCATCGCCACGTCGGTGGAAGACAAGTCGGTGACCTACGCGATCCGTCCGGAAAAACTGCTGGTCACCACCGAAATGCCGACCTGCGAGCACAACTGGTCCAGCGGCAAGGTGCACGACATCGCTTATCTGGGTGGCCACTCGGTGTTCTACGTGGAGCTGCCGAGCGGCAAGCTGGTGCAGTCCTTCGTGGCCAACGCCGAGCGCCGTGGCCAGCGGCCAACCTGGGGTGACCAGGTCTACGTGTGGTGGGAAGACGACAGCGGCGTGGTACTTCGCTCATGAACATGAAGAAGCTCAAGCGCCGCCTGCAACGAATAACGCCCAGTGGCCGTCATGCGGTCATTGGCATTCCCTTCCTGTGGCTGTTCCTGTTCTTCATGCTGCCGTTCTTCATCGTCCTGAAGATCAGTTTTGCCGAAGCCGACGTCGCGATCCCGCCGTACACCGAGATCTACACCTTCGTTGAGCAGAAACTGCAGTTGGTGCTCAACCTGGGCAACTACGCGATGCTCGGCGACGACGAGTTGTACATCGCCGCGTACCTGGGCTCGCTGAAAATGGCGTTCTTCAGCACGCTGCTGTGCCTGCTGATCGGCTACCCGATGGCCTACGCCATTGCCAGTGCGCGCAAAGAGATGCAGACCGTCCTGGTGCTGCTGATCATGATGCCGACCTGGACTGCGATCCTGATCCGCGTGTATGCGTGGATGGGCATCCTCAGCAACAACGGTTTGCTCAATGGCTTCCTGATGTCCATCGGGTTGATCAACGAGCCGCTGCAGATCCTCAACACCAACATCGCGGTGTATATCGGCGTGGTCTATTCGTACCTGCCGTTCATGATCCTGCCGCTGTACGCCAACCTGGTGAAACACGACCAGAGCCTGCTGGAAGCCGCATCCGACCTGGGTTCGAGCACCTTCAACAGCTTCTGGAAGATCACCGTGCCGCTGTCCAAGAACGGCATCATCGCCGGCTGCATGCTGGTGTTCATCCCCGTGGTGGGTGAGTTTGTGATCCCGGAACTGCTGGGCGGCCCGGAAACCCTGATGATCGGTAAAGTGTTGTGGCAAGAGTTCTTCAACAACCGTGACTGGCCGGTGGCGTCTGCCCTGGCGGTGGTGATGCTGGCGATCCTGATCGTGCCGATCATCCTGTTCAACCGCAGCCAAGCCAAAGAGATGGAGGGCAAGATATGAAGCGCTTCAGATTCTCCAGCTTTATGCTGGTGGCGGGGTTGTTGTTCATCTACCTGCCGATGCTGATCCTGGTGATCTACTCGTTCAACGAATCCAAGCTGGTGACAGTGTGGGGCGGTTGGTCGATCAAGTGGTACGTGGGCCTGCTGGACAACACCCAGTTGATGGGCTCGGTGGCGCGCTCCCTGGAAATCGCCTGCTACACGGCGGTGGCCGCGGTGGCGCTGGGTACGTTGGCGGCCTTCGTGCTGACGCGCATCAGCCAGTTCAAGGGCCGCACGCTGTTCGGCGGCCTGGTGACCGCGCCGTTGGTCATGCCCGAAGTGATCACCGGTCTGTCGCTGTTGCTGCTGTTTGTGGCGATGGCGCAAATGATCGGCTGGCCCCAGGAGCGTGGCATCGTCACCATCTGGATCGCCCACACCACCTTCTGTGCGGCGTATGTGGCGGTGGTGGTGTCGGCGCGACTGCGTGAGCTGGACCTGTCGATCGAAGAAGCGGCGATGGACCTGGGCGCGCGGCCGTGGAAGGTGTTCTTCCTGATCACCATCCCCATGATCGCGCCGTCGTTGGCGGCGGGCGGCATGATGTCGTTCGCGCTGTCGCTGGATGACCTGGTATTGGCCAGCTTCGTGTCGGGGCCGGGTTCGACCACCTTGCCGATGGAGGTGTTCTCGGCAGTGCGCCTTGGGGTTAAACCCGAGATCAACGCCGTCGCCAGCCTGATCCTGTTGGCGGTGTCGCTGGTGACCTTCCTGGTGTGGTTCTTCAGCCGTCGAGCCGAAGAGCACCGCAAGAAAGCTATCCAACAAGCGATTGAAGAAGCGGCGGCGGATGGCTGGCAGCAGCCGGACAAGCGTCGGGCGCCTTCACCGGTCTAAAACCCACGTGTAGGAGCCGGCTTGCCGGCGATGGCGGTGTGTCAGTCGACAGATGAGTCAGCTGGCACGCCGCCATCGCTGGCAAGCCAGCTCCTACAGTGGTTTTGTGGTGTTTATAAGGTTGTGTTTCAGGCAGTCCACGGCGATTTGCGGATCACCTCCACAAAATTCATCGGCTTGAACCCCGGCTCCTGATCCACCAGCACATCCGTCTTCACGTTGCCAAACGTGGTCTGCGGACGATGGCGCAAGCCGTCGGCAAACGCGCAGATGATGCACTCCTTGAACCCTTCACCACGTGGATGCGCATGCACCACGGCTTCGCGCTGCACGCTGGAAAATGCGGCGTAGTCCATGCCCAGCACGTCCATTTCCACACCGGCCGTCACCAGCGCCACGGTCGGACGCAGATGCTGCGGTACGCCCGGTGTGGTGTGCAGGGCGATGGACAGCCACACCTGTTCGATGTCGTCATCGCTCAGCCCGTAAGGCTTGAGAAAGGCCGCCGCCGCGTTGGCGCCGTCGACTTCGAAGCGCTCGTTGTCACTGCGATGGCCTTCCACCAGGCCCAGGTCATGGAACATCGCGCCGACGTAGAGCAGTTCCGGGTTGTAGGCGAGTTGCTTGCGTTCGCCGCTCAACGCGCCGAACAGGAACACCCGGCGAGAGTGGTGGTAGAGCAGGTCGGATTCGACGTCGCGGATGTATTCGGTGGTGGCCTTGGCCAGGGCGCTGTCCGGGATCTGGATGCCGGCGATGGTGGTAGTCATGGTGGTTCTCCTCTGGAAAGATTCCAGTCTGGTCGCGTGCCAGCGAAGGGGCCATTGCGGCGAGGGTGCGATCCCGGCCAATGTGCCTTGATATCGCGCCAGGTCGTATCTCTGTAGGAGCGAGCTTGCTCGCGAAAAACGCCAGGGCGCCGCGCCCATCCAGGCAGAACGCGTTATCGTTAACGTTCTTCGCGAGCAAGCTCGCTCCTACAGGTCATCACAAGGCTTACCGACCATGGGCAAAACCGTCGCCATCCTGATCTTCCCCGGCGTCCAGTCATTGGACGTGACCGGTCCCATGGATGTGTTCTGCGAGGCCAACCGCTTTTTACCGCCCCAGGACCATTACCAGTTGGAAGTGATCGGCTTCAGCCACGGCAACATGGCCGCTTCCAACGGCCTGTCATTGCAGGCCCACCATCACTACAGCGAAGCCCTGCGAGCCTACGACCTGCTGCTGGTCGCCGGCGGCCCCCAGTTGCCCTTCGAAGACTTCGGCGCCGAGTTCGATGACTGGCTGCGTGGCGCCAGTGCCCGTGCGCAACGTTTTGGCTCGATCTGCAACGGCGCCTTCATGCTGGCGCGCGCCGGGCTGTTGGATGGCAAAACCGTCACCACCCACTGGAATGACGCAGCGGACCTAGCGCGCCTGTGCCCCACGGCCCAGGTCGACGCCGACCGCCTCTATGTGCAGGACGGCAATCTCTACACCTCGGCCGGGGTCACGGCGGGCATCGATCTGTCGTTGTATTTACTGGCCCAGGATCACGGCCCGGAAGTCGCGTTGAGTGTGGCCAAGCGCCTGGTGGTGTTCACCCAGCGCTCGGGCGGGCAGTCACAATTCAGTCCGTTCCTCACCCCCCACGCCGAAACCACCTCGGCGGTGGCGCTGGTGCAGCTGTACGTGTTGGCGAACCTGACGGGGGATTTGACCATTGCCGACCTGGCCAAGGCAGCCAATATGAGCGCGCGTAATTTCTCCCGGGTGTTTGCCCGCGAGGCGCGGATCACGCCGGCGGAGTTTGTCGAACGGGCGCGGGTCGACGCGGCGCGGGTCATGCTTGAAAGCAGCCCCGCACCGCTCAAGACCGTCGCCTACCAATGCGGTTTTCGCGACGCCCAGCACATGCGCAGTGTGTTCAACCGCCGGCTGGGCGTGACGCCGCAACAGTTCCGGCTTAACTTTGCGGCGCCGGTTTGAGGGTGTCGTAGGCTTCCAAAGCGCGCAGCGAGTAGATGTACGCCGCGCCCGCATTCAGCGAGATCGCGGTGGCCAGGGTTGCGGCGACTTCTTCGCGGGTGGCGCCGGCCTTGATCGCCGCGTCGGCATGCACGCCGATGCAGCCATCGCAGCGGGTGGTGATGGCCACGGCGATGGAGATCAGTTCACGGGTCTTGGCGTCGAGCACGTTGTTTTCTTCGGCGGCTTCGCCCAGCGCCATGTAGGCTTTGACCATCTTCGGGTTGCTCTTGCCCAGCGCGCCAAAGGCTTTCTTCACGGTAGGCAGCAAGTCGGACCAGTTATTGAACATTGCGGTAACTCCTGAACAGGTTTGGTTGGTGTGGAACCAGTCTCTTCCGTTCGGAGGTGGCGTTATTGTTCAATCCGCTCATCTTTTTGACCGATGCTCGCAAATGAATTCGATCGACACACTCATCGCGCTGGCCAACCTGCGCGGCAGTTTGGATCTACGCTGTCAATTCCAGGGGGACTGGGCCCTGGACCACTCGCCGGAAAGCCTCGGCGTGGCGCCTTACCACATCGTGCTCAGCGGCACTTGTCGTGCCGAGTTGTCGGGAGGGCAACAAGTGACGCTGGAAGAGGGCGATATCCTGCTGATGCCCGGCGGTGCCACGCACTTGCTGCGCAGCCAGGGTGCGCGGATCCGGCCGATGCAACCGCAAGTGGTCAACGGTGGTCTGCTCCCGGTGCATCGTTTGGGCGGCGACCGGCCGGACCTGGACATGCTCTGTGGCAGCTTCCACTACAACCGCCAGTCACTGCTGCTCGGCGCGTTGCCGGAGTACCTGGTGGTGTCCAGTCGTGAATGGCAGGGCGACGGGCAACTGGCGGCGTTGATCGCGTTATTGCGCAGTGAAGCGGACGGCCAGCAATTGGGCGCGCGCTCCTTTATCGATGCGTTGTCGTCGGCGCTGTTTACCCTGATCCTGCGTACTTGGCTGGCCCGTCAGGCACCCGTGGCCGGCACCTTCGCGCTGCTCGCCGACAAGCGCCTGAGCAAGGCCTGGCAAGCGATGCTGGCCGATCCGGGGCATGAGTGGACGATCGACAGCCTGGCGGCGGCTGCGACGATGTCACGCGCCACCTTCATGCGTGCGTTCGTGAAAGTGGCAGGCGTGTCGCCGTGGGTGCTGCTGACCCAGTTGCGCATGGAGCTGGCCTTCAACCTGTTGCGCCAGTCGCACCTGAGCCTGCTGGATATCGCCGCCCAGGTGGGTTACCAGTCCCAGGCGGCGTTCAGCAAGAAATTCAAGGAAACCTATGGCGAGGCGCCGGGGCGCCTGCGGTCATCGGGCGGGTAGCAACTTGAGGGTGCCTCGGGTGTTGGCGGTGACTTCCTCGTCAGTGAAGTGCGCCTGTTCGTAGCCGCCTTCGATGTAGGTTTCCGCCTGGTCGCCGTAATGCCGGTCAAACGGCACACCGCTTTGGCCGACCGGGTTGATGGTCAGGGCGTGGGCCGCGTCGGCGAAGTCGATCAGGCGGCGAGTCGAAGGCCCGTAGGTGACGGGCCACGGTGCCGGGCCGATGTTGGCTGACTGGTTGTTCGGCACTTCGTGGGTGCCCGGCGCCGGGAACGGGCCGACGTTGAAGATCAGGTCCAACGGCTTCTGCGAGCCCAGCGGATGGCCATGGGTCAGGGTATGGGCCTTGCCCCACTGCCATTGGCTCGGGTCATCGCCGAAGTTGGCCTTGAGGTGCGCAAGGCTGTTGTCCCAGGCGAGCTTGACGGTGTCGGCGCGCTTGCCGTCCCACCACGGCGAATCCGGCGCGGCGGCCAGGCGTGGCAGGGCGGCGTCGATCACGCGGGTGCCGAGCAGGGTCTTGAACATGCCGTCGCCGAGTTTCGGGTGAAAGGCGGCGTCGGCCAGGTTGAACAGGAATTGGTTGAACAGCGTGGCGCTGGTCGAGTCCAGCGGGTAGTCACCCTTCCAGCTTGCAAGCTGCTCCACCAGTTTCAACTGCGCCGGGTCTTTGACCACCTCACGCAGCACCGGCAACAGCGGCGTCAGCAGGCGCGGGCCGAAGGCGGTGGTGGTGCCGAGCTGCAAGGCCTGGCTGTTGTTCACATCCCACTTCACGCTCTTGTCGCTCAACTGCGCGTTCAACTGTTGGCCGCGATCGGCCAGGTTGTAGTAACCGGGAATCTCCATGCCGGTCGGCGAGACCGGCTGGGCATTGGCTGACACCACGTATCCGCGCGCCGGGTTTTCTTCCTGGGGGTTGGCGCTGAAGGGGTAGAAGCCCAGCTTGTCGGCCTGGACGGTGCTGCCGTCGAGGATAAACCCGGCGTTGACCCCGGCCGGTCGGATCGGCAACTGCGCCGCCGCCCACCAGCCAATATCACCCTTGGCATTCGCCCACACAATGTTCAGCCCCGGTGCAGACACCTTGGCCGCCGCCGCGCGTGCCTTCACCAGCGTGTCGGCGCGGTTGAGCTGGTAGAAGCCCTCAAGGATCGGATTCTGGGTATCGAGGAACGCCCACCACATGGCAATCGGCGTCTTGCCGGCGTTTTCGCCCAGCACGTCATTGATGATCGGGCCGTGGGGCGATTGGCGCAGGGTCAACGTCACCGGCGCCTGGCCCTTCACTGCGATCTGCTGCTCGGTGCTGGTCATGTCGACCCACTGGTCGTGGTACCAGACCTGGTTGGGGTTGTCCGGGTTGACCTTCTCGGCAATGAGGTCGAGGTCGTCGTTCTGGAACATGGTCAGGCTCCAGCCGAAATCCAGGTTGTGCCCCAGGAACGCCACCGGCACCAGTGCATTGTGATAGCCATACAGCTCGAAACCCGGCGCCGACAACTGCGCCTCGTACCACACCGACGGCACCGAGAACCGGATGTGCGGGTCACCGGCGAGCAAAGGCTTGCCGCTCTTGGTGCGGCTGCCGCTGATGGCCCAGGCGTTGCTGCCTTCGAACTGCGGCAGGCCGTTGTCGGCCAGGGCCTGTTCGCTCAGGGAGGCGAGGGCGCCGAGGGCCTGCCAATCGCTGGCGGCGAGGTTGAGGGCGCCTTTGGGTTGCCAGTCCAGGTCGAAGACTTTCAGGTAGTCACTGCCCAGTTGGTCGCGGATGTACGTCAGCACGGGCTCGGTACGAAACGCGGCGGCAAAGCTGTAGGCCATGTACCCGGCGACGCTGATGGTGTCCTCGGCGGTAAACGGTCGTTTAGGGATGCCCAGCACGTCGAACTCCATCGGGCTGGCGTGGCTGTCCTGATACTGGTTGATCCCGTCCAGATAGGCTTGCAGGGCCTTCCAATGCGCCGATTCGTGGTCGAGTTGCGCCACATAGGTGGCCGCTCGGTCGCGAATGCGCAGGCTGCGGAATAGCTTGTCGGTCTCCAGCACCTTGGGCCCCAGCACCTCGGCCAGTTCGCCTCGGGCCAGGCGCCGCATGATCTCCATCTGGAACAGTCGGTCCTGGGCGTGCACGTAGCCCAGGGCGCGGTACAGGTCGGTTTCGTTCTCGGCTTGGATGTGTGGCACGCCACGGTCGTCGTAACGCACCGTGACCGAGCCTTGCAGGTTGGCCAGTGTGACCGTGCCCTGGCGGGTGGGCTGCTTGCTGTACAGGTACCCGCCGGCGCCGACGGCGACCAGCACGACAAGAACCGCGAGAACCCGCAAGACGCGCTTCATGAACATTCCTTACCAAGAGTGGGGTGGCGAGTTACGAGCCTTTTGGCCACGAACAATAGCAGCCCACCGCCAGGGTGTGCGTGGCATTTATCTCGCGTCCTGTTTCAAGGGCCTTCAAGATCGGCTCAATAAAACTGTTGCTGGAATTACACGTGAGGCCTTCGCTGTAGGGCCCGAAGTACGCGAGCTTGCCGCTGCGATCCCAGATACCCACGGCCGGGCTGGCCGGCACTTGCTCGGCGCCGGGCAGGACGGTGAGGGTTTTCATGCGGCGCAGGTTGTCGGGCAATTGGCCGTGGCTGCCGGGCTTTTGCAGGGCATAGAACTCGACGCCTTGGGGCGCGTACTGCTCGATCAGCTCGCCCAAGTGCTGCTGGTTGCCGACGTTGCACGGGCACGCCGGGTCCCAGAAGTGCACCAGGCGGATCGGGCCGGGGCCGGCAAGGTCGGCGGGCAGCTTCAACGGGTCGCCGGAAAACACCGCCGTGTGCTCGCTGAAGGCGCGCAGGTAGCGGCCTTGGAACCAGTCATACGCCGCCCATAGCACGCCGGCGCAGATCACCAGGATCAGGCTCGCGAACAAGGCGGTGCGGTAGGGCTGTCGCATTCAGATGTATCCTCGAAGGTCGCGTAGCTTGCCATGCTTGTCCTGACAGATGAATATCGCAGCTCGATATTCATCTTTGCCGTCAGTCTGGAACCCTTTATGCCTGTCACCTTTGACCCCGATCATCTGCGCGAAAGCCTGCGACCCCTGGTGGATGCGCAACCGCTCAGCGCCGAGGCTCGGGTCTACCAGCGTTTTTACGGTCTGGACCAGGCCGTGAGTCGCATTGGGCGTTTCGAGGTGGAGGGGTTTGAGGTGGTGGCCCAGGTGTGGTGGCCGCCCGCGCCGGTGGCGACGATGTTCATGTTCCACGGTTTCTACGACCACATGGGGCTGTACCGCCATGTGGTGAAGTGGGCGCTGGAGCAGGGCTTCGTGGTGATCGCCTGCGATTTGCCGGGGCATGGCCTGTCCAGTGGCGTGCGTGCCAGCATCGATGATTTTGCGGTGTATCAACAGGTGGTGAAGGCGCTGTTCACCCAGGCGCAAGTGCTGCAACTGCCGCAACCCTGGCACCTGTTCGGGCAAAGCACCGGCGGCGCGGTGGTGGTGGATCACCTGCTCAACCATGGCGCCGACAGCCCGGCCCAGGGCAAGACTTTCCTGCTGTCACCGCTGGTGCGGCCACGTGCCTGGGGGTGGTCGCAGATCAGCTATTACCTGCTGCGTCCGTTCGTCAAAGGCATCGCGCGGCGATTCAGCGAGAACACCAACGACCCTGCATTCAAGCCGTTCCTGGAAGCCGACCCGCTGCAGCCGCGCCAACTGCCGACCGCCTGGGTCGGCGCCTTGGCGCGCTGGATCAAACGCATTGAAGCCGCACCGCGCAGCCCTCGGCGGCTGGTGATTGTTCAAGGTGGGGAAGACATGACGGTCGACTGGCAGCACAACCTGCAGGTGTTGCGGGGCAAGTTCGACCAGCCCGAGGTGTTGATGCTGCCGCGTGGTAGGCATCACCTGGCCAATGAGATTCCGGAGATTCGTGACGAGTACTTCCGATACTTAACGGACCACCTGTAGGAGCGAGCTTGCTCGCGAAGAACGCACACGCACCGCGTTTATTCAGATGCCCCGCGTAATCGTTAACGACCTTCGCGAGCAAGCTCGCTCCTACAGGGGGTCAGGGCGCCAGGCTTGAAGTGCTTTGGCCGACAGCCAGCCCGGCGCGAATGGCTGCGAGGGCAGCCTGGTAATACGCCTTACCCTCCGGCGACTCGGCAAACGTCGCGAACTCTTCCAGTTCAGGGTCGGACAAATCCCGATAGACGTACAGCAGCGTGTTGTTCAGATCCTTGTCGATCTGTTGCATCAGCCGCTCGCGCTGGCCGTTCAACATGCCCTGGGCTTGCCCACCACCCAGCAGGCCGGGAATCATCTGGCTCAAGCTGTCGGCCGCCACCCCGGCAATCGCCAGGCTGACTTCCGCGCCGGCTTCACGGGCCGGCAGGGCCTGGGCCAGGTGGCCGATGATCAGGCTACGGGTGGCATCGGCTTCGATTTTCGGCAGGCCCTGGGCGTTTTTCGCCAACTGATCGCGGCGCGTGGCCAGTAACTCGGCGGCGACAATCTTACGGCCCAGGGGCGATTGGAAAAACGCCAGGGCAGGTTTGGGATCCGCCAGATTCTTGCGCAATTGCGCTTCGGCACGCTGGTCCACAGCCTGGGCGGCAAAGCGTTTATTGCTGTTGTCCACCAGCGCCTGGTACACCGCCGGCGGCAGGCTGTTGCGGTAGCGCTGCTGGGCGGCGCTGAGGGCGTCATTGAAATGCGCACGTTGTTCGGCCCAGCCGGCGACCTTGTACAACTGGTCATGGCCGTCTGCCCAGGCGGGCAAAACGCAGAACATCAGCAAGGAAAAAAACAAACGACGCATATGGACTCCTGTCAGTCGGCCACTATTGTCCGTGTCGGGCGTAGGATTTGTCGAGAAGTCCTATCAGTCACCTGACTAAAGTATCTTCAGACGCTCGGCGGCTCTGTCGGATTCACAGGCGTATGGATACTATGCGCGCCATGCAAATACCCCTCGATCACCCCTTGCTGCAACGTATTGTCGACGACCTGGCCGAAAAGGGCTGGTCCCGGCAGGACGGCTTCCTGCCCCAGGCTCTGACCCTGGAACTGGCGGCTGAGTGCCGTAAACGTGCGGCCGAGGGTGAACTGGCCCCGGCGGCGGTGGGGCGCGGCCCGGCCCAGGAGATTCGCGAAGGCATTCGCGGTGACCATATCCAGTGGCTGGAAGACGGTGACGCGGCGGTCTGCGACACCTACATGGCGCTGATGGACAGCCTGCGTTTGGCGATGAACCGTGGCCTATTCCTCGGCCTCGAAGATTTCGAAAGCCATTTCGCGATGTACCCGCCGGGTGCGTTCTACCTCAAGCACCTGGACCGTTTTCGCGACGATGACCGGCGCATGGTCTCGGCAGTGATCTACTTGAACGATGCCTGGCTGCCCGAGCATGGTGGCCAGTTGCGCATGTACCTCAAGGACGGCGTCGAATACGATGTGGTGCCCACCGGCGGTTGCCTGGTGGTGTTCCTGTCGGGCGAAGTGCCCCACGAAGTCATGCCCGCCACGCGCGAACGCCTGTCCCTTACCGGCTGGTTTCGTCGGCGGGGCAACGAGCCGTTCTGAGCATGGAAAAGATATTGATCAGCCGCTGCCTTCTGGGGCACAAGGTGCGCTACGACGGTGGCGCCAGCGGGCCGTTCGATCAACTGGCGGTGTGGCAGGCCGAGGGGCGTGTGGTTGCCATCTGCCCGGAAGTGTCGGGTGGTTTGCCAACGCCACGTCCACCCGCCGAGATTCCCGGCGGGCAAGGCGTGGATGTCTGGGAGGGGCGTGCCCAGGTGCTGACGGCTGAGGGCGAAGATTTCAGTGAGGCCTTCCTCGACGGTGCGCGCCAGGCCTTGGCGCTGGTGCAGCGCCACCACATCCGCATCGCAGTGCTCAAGGCCAATAGCCCGTCGTGCGGCAATCTGCTGACTTACGACGGCACCTTCAGCGGCGTGAAGGTGAGTGGCGAAGGTGTGACGGCTGCGCTGCTCAAACGCCACGGCGTGCTGGTGTTCAGTGAACTGGAATTGGTGCAGGCAGCCCAGGCATTGAACACTGGCGATTATTGAGTCTGGGCGGCCGGGCGGTTTGGGTAATCGACAAGCCACTTCTGCAACAATTTCCTGAATCGATCGTCGGATTTGAATCGTTGCAGTGCGTTGTTCAGGCTTGACTTGAATGCCGGGTTGCCCTTCTGGAACGGCATCGCGTAGAGGGTCGACGGGCCTGTCATGCGCCCCCGGGATTCGCCGTAAGGCTCACTGAAATCGAACCGATCCTGCAATTCGGGAGTCACAGCAATATAGTTCATCGCCACGTCGTACTTGCCGCTCTCCACTCCCGGGAGCAGGTCAGTCGCATCGGTGATGATGAACGACGCGCGCACGTCCATCTCCTTGGCCAGTTGCTCGCCGAGTTCCACTTCCAAGCCGGTGAGTTTGTCACCTTCCTTGAAACTAAATGGCGGGTTTTCGGCCACGACTGCAATACGCAGTTCGCCCCGATCAAATACATCATCGAGCAGTTCGGCATGCGCCAAGGGGCTCAGAAGGGGAAGCAAAAGTAACAGGCCAGGCGAAAAGCGCATGGTCACTCCTAGAGATTTTTAATGTGCGAGGCGCCGTTCAGCATCGCTTTGCTATGGTGTTGAGTGCCTTGGACAGCAATTTGTCGCGAAGTTGTCATAACCCTACAGATTTCACAGAAAAACTGGAGAAGCGAATGAAAGCCCTTTTGTCCCGTGCAACGATTGCCAGCCTGCTGCTGGGTGCCTCGATGTTGGCCAATGCCGCTGATGTGCCTCGTACGCCTGCGCCCAAAGGCGCCGAGGTGTTTATCGTCTCGCCCAAAGACGGCGCAACCGTCGACAAAACCTTCACCGTCAAATTCGGCGTCAAGGGCCTGGACCTGGAACCGATCGACAAGCAAGTACCGGGCGCCGGCCACCACCACCTGCTGGTCGACCAGGATGTGACGTCGCTCAAGGCCGACGAAGCCATTCCGGCCACGGCCACGTCGATTCACTTCGGCAAGGCGCAAACCGAAACCGAGCTGACCCTCGCACCTGGCAAGCACACCTTGCAGCTGGTGGCGGGCGATAACGTGCACCGCCAGTTCGAGCCCACTGTAGCCTCGAAAGTGATCACGGTTAACGTTAAGTAAGATTTGTTCAGATGCAAAAAAGGGAGCCCCGAGGGGCTCCCTTTTTCATGTTGCGGCGAAACCTTAGAACAACACGCGGCTACGAATGGTGCCGTTGATGTGCTGCAGTTTCTCTTGCGCCAGGTCCGAGTACTCGGCGTCGACGTCGATCACCACGTAGCCAACCTTCTCGTTGGTCTGCAGGAACTGACCGGAGATGTTGATGCCGTTTTCCGCGAAGACCTTGTTGATCTCCATCATCACGCCAGGGATGTTCTGGTGGATGTGCAGCAGGCGGTGCTTGCCAGGGTGAGCCGGCAGGGCCACTTCCGGGAAGTTCACGGACGATACCGAGGTACCGTTGTCGCTGTACTTGACCAGCTTCTCCGAAACTTCCAGGCCGATGTTGGCCTGCGCTTCAGCGGTGGAACCGCCGATGTGCGGGGTCAGGATCACGTTGTCCAGGCCACGCAGCGGGCTTTCGAAGATGTCGTCGTTGGAGCGCGGCTCCACCGGGAACACGTCGATGGCGGCGCCGATCAGGTGCTTGTCCTTGATCGCGTCGGCCAGGGCGTCCAGCTCGACCACGGTGCCACGGGCAGCGTTGATCAGGATGCCGCCTTTCTTGATGGCGCGGATTTCCTTCTCGCCGATCATCCACTGGGTCTCAGCGGTTTCCGGAACGTGCAGGGTCACGATGTCGGACATGCCCAACAGCTCGGTCAGGCTGGCCACTTGCGTGGCGTTGCCCAATGGCAGCTTGGTCAGGGTGTCGTAGAAGAACACCTGCATGCCGAGGCCTTCAGCCAGGACCGACAACTGAGTACCGATCGAGCCGTAACCGACGATACCCAGCTTCTTGCCGCGGATTTCGAAGGAGTTGGCCGCGCTCTTGATCCAGCCGCCACGGTGGCAGGAAGCGTTCTTCTCAGGAATGCCGCGCAACAACAGGATGGCCTCGGCCAGCACCAGTTCCGCAACGGAACGGGTGTTGGAGTACGGTGCGTTGAACACCGCGATGCCGCGCTCGCGCGCTGCGTTGAGGTCGACCTGGTTGGTGCCGATGCAGAAACAGCCGACCGCCACGAGTTTCTTGGCGTGATCGAAGATCTCTTCGGTCAGCTGAGTGCGGGAGCGAATGCCGATGAAGTGCGCGTCGGCGATCTTTTCCTTGAGTTGGGCTTCCGGCAGAGAACTGGTGATGTACTCAATGCTGGTGTACCCGGCGGCTTTCAGAACGTCGACAGCCGATGGGTGGACGCCTTCCAGAAGAAGGAACTTGATCTTGCTCTTATCGAGAGAAGTCTTGCTCATCTGCGTAAACCTGTATCCCGGAGAAAAATGGCAGGGAATCGAGCAGCACAAGCTGACCCGGACGGCAGGAAAGCCGTCACCGCAGAAACGCCCTTGGGCTCTGTCCTGCGGGGGCGGTATGCTAGCATACGCGCCCCGCTAAACACCTATTCCTGCGACGTGAAGCGTTCTCAGGATGACCATGAATTGTTCGAGAGTTCTGTCGATGACCCATCCTGCCCTGATTGATGAGCTAAAGACCCTGGTTGAGCCCGGCAAAGTGCTGACCGATGCAGACTCCCTGGAGGCTTACGGCAAGGATTGGACCAAGCACTTCGCACCCGCGCCGACCGCCATTGTCTTCCCCAAGACCACTGAGCAGGTCCAGGCCATTGTGCGTTGGGCCAATACCCACAAGGTGGCGCTGGTGCCATCGGGCGGGCGTACCGGTTTGTCGGCCGCTGCCGTGGCGGCGAATGGCGAAGTGGTCGTGTCGTTCGACTATATGAACCAGATCCTCGACGTGAACCTCACCGACCGCACCGCCGTGTGCCAGCCGGGCGTGGTCACCAAGCAATTGCAGAACGTCGCTGAAGAAAAGGGCCTGTACTACCCGGTGGACTTTGCATCGTCCGGTTCCAGCCAGATTGGCGGCAATATCGGCACCAATGCCGGCGGGATCAAGGTGATTCGCTACGGCATGACCCGTAACTGGGTGGCCGGCATGAAAGTCGTCACCGGCAAGGGTGACGTACTGGAACTGAACCGCGACCTGATCAAGAACGCCACCGGCTACGACATGCGCCAGCTGTTCATCGGCGCTGAAGGCACCCTGGGCTTTGTGGTCGAAGCCACCATGCGCCTGGACCGTGCACCGAAAAACCTCACCGCCATGGTGTTGGGCACGACCGACTTCGACTCGATCATGCCGGTCTTGCACGCGTTCCAGAGCAAGCTGGACCTGACCGCCTTCGAATTCTTCTCCGACAAGGCCCTGGCCAAGGTCATGGGCCGTGGCGACGTGCCGGCGCCCTTCGAAACCGAGTGCCCGTTCTACGCACTGCTGGAATTCGAAGCCACCACCGAAGAAGTCGCCAACCACGCGCTGGAAACCTTCGAACACTGCGTGGAACAGGGCTGGGTGCTGGACGGCGTGATGAGCCAGAGCGAAACCCAACTGCACAATCTGTGGAAATTGCGCGAGTACATCTCCGAGACCATTTCCCACTGGACCCCGTACAAGAACGATATCTCGGTAACTGTCTCCAAAGTGCCGGCGTTCTTGAAGGAAATCGACGCGATCGTCGGCGAACACTACCCCGACTTCGAAATCGTCTGGTTCGGCCACATTGGCGACGGCAACCTGCACCTGAACATCCTCAAGCCAGAAAACCTGAGCAAGGACGAGTTCTTCGCCAAGTGCGCCACCGTGAACAAGTGGGTGTTTGAAACCGTCGAGAAGTACAACGGTTCGATCTCCGCCGAACACGGCGTAGGCATGACCAAACGTGACTACCTGACTTACAGCCGCTCGCCGGTTGAAATCGAATACATGAAGGCCGTCAAAGCCGTGTTCGACCCGAACGGGATCATGAACCCTGGCAAGATCTTCGCTGTTTAATCGCCCTGAAGGAGTCGTTCCATGAGCTACCAGCACAAGTATGTCGACGGCACCAACATCCACTTTCCGCTCGGCAAAGTGGTGTGTATCGGGCGTAACTATGCCGAACATGCCAAGGAACTGGACAACCCGGTACCCACCGAGCCGCTGCTGTTCATCAAGCCGGGCAGCTGCGTGGTGCCGCTGGAAGGCGGTTTCAGCATCCCGACCGAACGCGGCTCGGTGCACTACGAGGCGGAAATCGCGGTATTGATCGGCAAACCCTTGTCGACCAAGCCCAGCCGTGAAGAAGTGCTGGATGCGATTTCCGGCTTCGCCCCGGCCCTGGACCTGACCTTGCGTGACAAACAGGCCGAGCTGAAAGCCAAGGGCCTGCCGTGGGAAATCGCCAAGTCCTTCGATGGTGCGGCGGTAATCGCGCCGTTCGTGGTGGGCAGCACCTTCCCGGACGTGACCGACATCGGCATCCGCCTGAGCATCAATGGCGAAGTGCGCCAGGATGGCAACAGTGCGCAGATGCTCAACCCGATCATCCCGATGATCCAGCACATGGCCGGCTGCTTCTCCCTGCAAGCGGGCGATGTGATCCTCACCGGCACACCGGCCGGCGTGGGCCCGCTGAATGTGGGCGATGAGCTAGTGTTGGAACTGTCGGGTGTGAACCGCTTCGAAAGCAGCGTTCGCTGAACCCGCTCTTGTAGGAGCCGGCTTGCCGGCGATGGGGTCAGTGCGGTGCAACTGGCACACCCCGTCGATCCCATCGCCGGCAAGCCGGCTCCTACAGGTCATTCGCTTTTTGCATTTTTTTCACACACCATCCGGATAATCCTCAGCCTCTTGCGCGCGGGCCTGTCATTCCTGTGCTATCACCTAACGCTGACTTTCCGGAAAAAGCGCTCAATGGCCGTGTCCCTGCCCTCCGCTACACCCAAGCCGCGTTCTCGCTTTGCCTTGCGCTGGTATTCCTGGCTGTTGCTGGTGGGGGTGATCTCCTATGGCGTTGCCTGGGCCATGCACTGGGATGATCGCGGCGTGCTGTGGGTGCTGGAACGTTTCGAAACGCCGGCCGAACGTCAGGAAAGCGTGTGGCTGCCGGACTACCATGCCGTGATCGACGGTAAGCTTTTACCGGGTATGGAAAAGGACGAGGCGTCCGACGTCTCCTACAACCCCCTGACCAAAACCCTGTTTTCCGTAATGGGCAAAAACCCGTTCCTCGCTGAGTTGAGCCTGCAAGGCGACGTGCTGCGCAAGATGCCGCTCAACGGTTGGGATAACCCGGAAGGCGTGACAGTGATGGAAAACGGCCTGATCGCCGTGGTCGATGAGCGCCAGCACACGCTGACCCTCGTCAAAGTCGACGCCGCCACCACTGCGTTGAACAAGGCCGATTTCCCGAGTTATGACCTGGGCCCGTCCAAGGACCAGAACAAAGCCTTTGAAGCCATCACCTGGGACAAGCGCCACCAGCAGTTGGTACTGGGCGAGGAGCGCCCGCCGGCGCTGTTTACCTGGAAAAGCGATGGCGGCCCGGCTCTGTCTGGCGATAAGCAAAAGCTGGCCAGCAAGGAATTGGACATGCGCAACCTCTCGGCCCTGGCCGTCGACCCGCGTACCGGGCATCTGCTGGTGCTGTCGGCCGACTCCCACTTGCTGCTGGAGCTGGACGAGAAGGGTGAGCAAGTCAGCTTCATGACCCTGCTCGGCGGCTTCAATGGCCTCAAACACACCATTCCTCGGGCGGAAGGCGTGACCATGGACGAGGACGGCACGCTGTACATCGTCAGTGAGCCCAACCTGTTCTATCGCTTCGAAAAGCAGAAATAGCACACCGATTACGTCGGATATGTCTCTATGAGCGGCATTCGCCAGACAGCCGGGCGCGTTTAAGTTTAAATTCAGACAGGCGTGATATTCATTCGCCACTTTTGATTTTGAGCCCGCCCGATGCGACGACTAGCCCGCCCCAAACCCCTTCTCATCATGCTTGCGCTGATCGCCTTGGTCAGCGCCGGGGCCGTTGCGCAACATTTCCGCCTGTTCGAGCGCGCCTGGTTCAACTGGCAGGCGTGGCGCCAGCCGACGGATGAGCGCTCCATTGGCCTGGCGGACTACCGTGTGACCCTGGAAGCCCAAGTGATCGAGGGGTTGGAGGACGATGTGTCGGCCTTGACCTTCGACCCGGTGCGCAAAAGCCTGTTTACCGTCACCAATAAAAACGCCGAACTGATCGAGTTGTCCCTTGAGGGCAAGATCCTGCGGCGGATTCCCTTGATAGGGTTTGGCGATGCCGAGGCGGTGGAATTCATCAGCGACAACATTTACGTGATCAGCGATGAGCGCCAGCAGCGGCTGATCAAAGTGCATGTGGACGACGACACCCAATTCCTCGACGCCGCCGATGCGGAGCAGATGACCTTGGGCCTGCACGTGGGTGGTAACAAGGGTTTTGAGGGGCTGGCCTATGACTCGGTGGGCAAGCGCCTGTTCGTGGCCAAGGAGCGCGACCCGATGCTGATCTACGAGGTCCACGGTTTTCCCCACTTCAAGCCGGAAAAAACCTATTCGGTGCACGTGATCAACAACCCCAAGCGTGATGCCGGATTGTTTGTGCGTGACCTGTCGAGCCTGCAATACGACGAGCGCAGCGGCCATTTACTGGCGCTGTCGGATGAGTCGTTCCTGGTGCTTGAACTGGATATCGACGGTCGCCCGCTGAGCAGTCTGTCACTGCTGAACGGGCGCCATGGCCTGAAAAAGCGGGTGCCTCAGGCCGAAGGGATCGCCATGGATGACGAGGGCGCGTTGTACCTCGTGAGCGAGCCGAACCTGTTTTACGTGTTCAAGAAGCCTTGAGGGTTTTCACGCCTTCGGCGGTGCCCAGCAGCAGCACGTCCGCCGGACGCGCGGCGAACAGACCGTTGGTGACCACGCCGACGATCGCGTTGATCTGAGTTTCCAGCTCCACCGGGTGGGTGATCTGCATGTTGAACACGTCGAGGATGATGTTGCCGTTGTCGGTCAACACACCTTCGCGGTACACCGGGTCGCCGCCCAGCTTCACCAGCTCGCGGGCCACGTGGCTGCGGGCCATCGGGATCACTTCCACCGGCAGTGGGAACGCGCCGAGTACCGGCACCAGCTTGCTGGCGTCGGCGATGCAGATAAAGGTCTTGGCCACGGCCGCGACAATCTTCTCGCGGGTCAGGGCTGCGCCGCCGCCCTTGATCAGGTTCAGGTGTTCGTCGCTTTCGTCGGCGCCGTCGATGTAGAACTCCAGGTCGCTCACGGTGTTGAGCTCGTACACCGGAATGCCGTGGCCTTTCAGGCGCGCGGCGGTGGCTTCGGAGCTGGCCACGGCGCCATCGAACGCGCCCTTGTGCTGGGCCAATGCGTCGATGAAGCAGTTGGCGGTGGAGCCGGTGCCGACACCGACGATGCTCTTGTCGTCGAGTTTAGGAAGGATTAAATCGACAGCGGCCTGGGCCACTGCCTGTTTGAGTTGATCCTGGGTCATGCGGGCTCCGGAACGGGCGGGGAGTTAACGAGGGGCGCGAGTATAACCCAACAAAACCTCGGGATTCGTGTGGTCGCCCGGCCAAAAGCCGGGTTAGACTCCTTGGCCCTGCCAAACCGTGAAAGTAGAAGCCCGCCGATGCTTGAACAGTACGTCAAAAAGATCCTCACCTCGCGCGTTTACGACGTTGCCGTAGAAACCCCGTTGCAGACCGCCCGCCAGCTCTCCGAGCGGCTGGGCAACAAGGTCTGGCTCAAGCGTGAAGACTTGCAGCCGGTGTTCTCGTTCAAGATTCGCGGCGCCTACAACAAGCTGACCCAGCTGACGGCTGAGGAGCGCGCGCGCGGCGTGGTCACGGCGTCGGCGGGCAATCATGCCCAGGGCTTGGCCCTGGCAGCCAAGGTGCTGGGGGTGAAAGCCACCATCGTGATGCCCAAGACCACCCCGGAGATCAAAGTCGAAGGCGTGCGCTCCCGTGGCGGCAAAGTGGTGCTGCATGGCGATTCCTTCCCGGAAGCCCTGGCCTACTCACTCAAGCTGGTCGACGAAAAAGGCTACGTCTACATCCACCCTTACGATGATCCGCACACCATTGCCGGGCAGGGCACCGTGGCGATGGAGATCCTGCGCCAGCACCCGGGGCCTCTGGACGCGATTTTCGTCCCGGTGGGCGGCGGCGGGCTGATTGCCGGGATTGCGGCGTACGTGAAATACCTGCGCCCCGACATCAAGATCATCGGCGTCGAGCCGGACGACTCCAATTGCCTGCAAGCCGCCCTGGCTGCGGGCGAGCGCGTGGTACTGCCAACCGTTGGTCTCTTCGCCGATGGCGTGGCGGTGGCGCAGATCGGCCAGCACACCTTCGACATCTGCAAGGATTACGTGGATGAAGTGATCACCGTGAGCACCGATGAAATCTGTGCGGCGATCAAGGACATCTACGACGACACCCGTTCCATCACCGAGCCGGCAGGGGCATTGGGTGTGGCGGGTATCAAGAAGTACGTCGAGACCCGTGGCGTCACCGGGCAGACCCTGGTGGCGATCGACTCCGGCGCCAACGTCAACTTCGACCGCCTGCGCCATGTGGCCGAGCGCGCCGAGTTGGGTGAGGGCCGCGAAGCGATCATCGCCGTGACCATCCCCGAGAAACCTGGCAGCTTCAAGGCGTTCTGCGAGGCCGTGGGCAAGCGTCAGATCACCGAATTCAACTACCGCTTCCACTCCGGCAGCGAAGCGCACATCTTTGTCGGCGTGCAGACCCACCCGGAAAACGACCCGCGCAGCGCGCTGATCGCCAGCCTGACAGGCCAGGGCTTCCCGGTGCTGGACCTGACCGAGAACGAGCTGGCCAAGTTGCACATCCGCCATATGGTCGGCGGCCATGCGGCTCACGTCAGCAATGAAGTGGTGTTTCGCTTCGAATTCCCGGAGCGTCCGGGGGCCTTGTTCAACTTTCTTAACAAATTGGGCGGGCGCTGGAACATCTCGATGTTCCACTATCGCAACCACGGCGCAGCCGACGGCCGTGTGGTCGCCGGCCTGCAAGTGCCGGCGGACGAGCGTCACCTGGTACCGGCAGCCCTGGAAGCCATCGGCTACCCGTACTGGGATGAAAGCGATAACCCGGCCTATAAACTGTTCCTCGGTTGAGCGACTACGCTGATTGGGGCGGCCTTTGAGAGATAAGAGACATGGAAACCCTGATCACCCTGAAAGTTATCCACATCGCGGCCACGGTATTGCTGCTGCTCAGCGGCCTGGGCCTGGCGGTACTGGCCTGGCGCAAACGCAGCGCGGGCCCCGCGGTGACCGTGCAGCGCCCATGGGCGTTCGTCTGGTTGTTGATGGGCGTGTGTGTGGTGAGCATGCCGTTTACCGGCTGGTGGCTGGTGCACCTGATCGGCTGGCCCCTTGGGCAGACCTGGATCCTGGGCTCCAGCCTCCTCTACACCGTGGCGGCGCTGGCCTGGTTCTGGCTGGTGGCGCGGCTCAATCGCCTGCGCAAGGGCGAGGGTGGTAGCCTGAACTTCACGCTGGTGCTGGCGGTGGTCAGTTTGGTGGGGTTTGTGGCGATTGCCGGGTTGATGGGTGCCAAGCCTGTGTAGGAGCGAGCTTGCTCGCGAAAAACGCAAGGACACCGCGTTCATTCAGGATGCCCGCGTCATCATTGACGATTCTCGCGAGCAAGCTCGCTCCTACAGGTGAAGCCGATCAGCTACGCAATGTGATCACCGGCCATCCACGCTTTTCGGCTTCAGCCCGCAGATTCGGGTCCGGATCCACCGCCACCGCATGAGTCACCTGCTCCAGCAGAGGCAGGTCATTCATCGAATCACTGTAGAAGTAGCTGTCTTCCAGGCTGTACCCGGTTTCTTCCAGCCAACGGTTCAAGCGCGTCACCTTGCCCTCGCGAAAGCACGGAATATCGGTGCTGCGCCCGGTGTAGCGGCCGTTTTCCATCTCGCATTCGGTGGCGATCAGGGTTTCCACGCCCAGGCGTGCGGCAATCGGTGCGGTGACGAAACGGTTGGTGGCGGTGATGATCACCAGCTTGTCACCGGCGGCGCGGTGCTTGGCCAGCAGTTCCACGGCTTTAGGCAGCATCAGCGGTTCGATGCAGTCGCGCATGAAGTCGTTGTGCCACTCGTCCAGTTGGGCCCTCTCGGTGCGGCCGAGGATTTCCAGGCTGAAGTTCAGGTAGGCGGCGTTGTCGAGCTTGCCGGCCAGGTAATCCTGGTAGAACTCGTCGTTGCGGGCCTTGTAGGCCACCGGGTCAAGAATCCCGCGTTCACACAGGTAATCGCCCCAAGCGTGATCGCTGTCACCGCCGAGGAGGGTGTTGTCCAAGTCGAATAAAGCCAGGCGCATTGCAGTTACTCGCTGAAATGTCTGTAAAAAGGCGTCCAGAATACGGTCTTTTCACAAGAGTGCACATAAGGTAAGAAGCCTCGTTGCCGCTTCATCAACCTTTGTGGAACAATGCGGCGACATGCGTTTGCGAGGTTGTTGCCGTGATCGACCCCGATGGTTTCCGTCCTAATGTCGGGATTATTCTTACGAATGATGCCGGACAGGTGCTATGGGCTCGCCGAATCAACCAAGATGCCTGGCAGTTTCCTCAAGGCGGAATCAACCCCGACGAAACCCCTGAAGACGCCTTGTACCGTGAGTTGAACGAAGAAGTCGGCCTTGAGCGCGAAGATGTACAAATTCTGGCCTGTACCCGTGGCTGGTTGCGCTATCGTTTGCCGCAACGCCTGGTGCGTACCCACAGCCAACCGCTGTGCATCGGCCAGAAGCAGAAATGGTTTCTCCTGCGGCTGATCTCCAATGAGCAGCGGGTGCGGATGGATTTGACCGGTAAACCGGAGTTCGATGGTTGGCGCTGGGTCAGCTATTGGTACCCGTTGGGCCAGGTGGTGACATTCAAGCGCGAAGTTTATCGTCGCGCTCTCAAAGAGCTTGCCCCGCGCCTTTTAGCGCGCGACTGACGACGGAGTTCGACCCCGAGCCATGCTCAATACGCTGCGCAAGATCGTCCAGGAAGTTAACTCCGCCAAGGATCTCAAGGCGGCGTTGGGGATTATTGTGTTGCGCGTCAAGGAAGCCATGGGCAGCCAGGTCTGCTCGGTTTACCTGCTGGACCCCGAGACCAACCGTTTTGTGCTGATGGCCACCGAGGGCTTGAACAAGCGCTCGATCGGCAAGGTCAGCATGGCGCCCAATGAAGGTCTGGTGGGCCTGGTGGGGACGCGTGAAGAACCCCTGAACCTTGAAAACGCGGCCGATCACCCGCGTTATCGCTACTTTGCCGAAACCGGCGAAGAGCGTTACGCCTCGTTCCTCGGTGCACCGATCATTCACCACCGCCGCGTCGTCGGCGTGTTGGTCATCCAGCAAAAAGAACGCCGCCAGTTCGACGAAGGTGAAGAAGCCTTCCTCGTGACCATGAGCGCGCAGCTCGCGGGCGTAATCGCCCACGCTGAAGCCACCGGCTCGATTCGCGGCCTGGGGCGTGAAGGCAAGGGCATCCAGGAAGCCAAGTTCGTCGGTGTGCCGGGTTCGCCGGGCGCGGCGGTCGGTACGGCGGTGGTCATGTTGCCGCCGGCAGACCTGGATGTGGTGCCGGACAAGACCGTCAACGACATCGACGCTGAAATCAAACTGTTCAAGACCGCCCTGGAAGGCGTGCGCGCCGACATGCGCAACCTGTCGAACAAGCTGGCCACCCAGCTGCGCCCCGAAGAGCGTGCGCTGTTCGACGTGTACCAGATGATGCTCGACGACGCGTCCCTGGGTAACGAAGTCAAGACCGTGATCAAGACCGGCCAGTGGGCCCAGGGCGCACTGCGCCAGGTGGTCACCGATCACGTCAACCGTTTCGAAATGATGGATGACGACTACCTGCGTGAGCGGGCCTCGGATGTGCGCGACCTCGGTCGCCGTCTGCTGGCCAAGCTGCAGGAAGACCGCACCACCAACCTGGTTTACCCCGACAACACCATCCTGATCAGTGAAGAACTGACCGCCACCATGCTCGGCGAAGTGCCAGAGGGCAAGTTGGTGGGCCTGGTCTCGGTATTGGGTTCGGGTAACTCCCACGTCGCGATCCTGGCGCGTGCCATGGGCATCCCGACGGTGATGGGCCTGGTCGACCTGCCATACGCCAAGGTCGACGGCATCGGCATGATCGTCGATGGCCATCGCGGTGAAGTGTTCACCAACCCCAGCGAAGTACTGCGCAAGCAATACGCCGAGGTGGTTGAGGAAGAGAAACAACTGGCGCTGGGCCTCGATTCGTTGCGCGAGCTGCCATGCGTGACCACCGATGGTCATCGTGTGCCGTTGCTGGTCAACACCGGCCTGCTGGCCGACGTGGCCCGGGCGCAACAGCGAGGCGCCGAAGGGGTGGGGCTGTACCGCACCGAAGTGCCGTTCATGATCAACCAGCGTTTCCCGAGCGAGAAGGAGCAGCTGGCGATTTATCGCGAGCAACTGCAGGCCTTCCACCCGTTGCCGGTGACTATGCGCAGCCTGGATATCGGCGGCGACAAGTCACTGTCTTATTTCCCGATCAAGGAAGACAACCCCTTCCTGGGCTGGCGCGGCATTCGCGTGACCCTCGACCACCCTGAAATTTTCCTCGTACAGACCCGCGCCATGCTCAAGGCCAGCGAAGGCCTGAACAACCTGCGCATCCTGTTGCCGATGATTTCCGGCACTCATGAGCTTGAAGAGGCGCTGCACCTGATCCACCGCGCCTGGGGCGAAGTGCGCGACGAAGGCGCCGACGTACCGATGCCGCCGATTGGCGTGATGATCGAAATCCCGGCGGCGGTGTACCAGGCCAAGGAACTGGCGCGGCAGGTGGACTTCCTGTCAGTGGGTTCCAACGACCTGACCCAATACCTGCTGGCCGTGGACCGCAACAACCCACGGGTGGCCGACCTCTACGACTACCTGCACCCGGCGGTGCTGCAAGCCCTGCAACACGTGGTGCGCGACGCCCACGCCGAAGGCAAGCCGGTGAGTATCTGCGGTGAGATGGCCGGCGACCCGGCGGCGGCAGTGCTGTTGATGGCGATGGGTTTTGACAGCCTGTCGATGAACGCCACCAACTTGCCGAAGGTGAAGTGGATGCTGCGTCAGGTTGACTTGGGGATGGCCAAGGATTTGCTGGCAGAGCTGATGACCATCGACAACCCGCAAGTTATCCACAGCTCGTTGCAGTTGGCGCTGAAGAATCTGGGGCTGACGCGGATGATCAACCCGGCCTCCGCAAAAACCTTGTAGGAGCGAGCTTGCTCGCGAAAAACGTCAACGATAACGCGGGGGGTCTGATTCCCCGCAGCGCTCTCAGGTTTTTCGCGAGCAAGCTCGCTCCTACAGGTAGAGCTCTACCTCGCCTAGTCGCCCACCGTGCGGCCCGAAACTGCGTTCTAGCATCCGCCGCGTCCCGTCGGCATTCACGATCAGCGCCGTACTCGCCCGCGTCCCATAACTTGGGCTGGCGATAAACACGCTCGACAACAGACTCTCCGTCGCCAAGCCCACCCCGGTATCCGGCAGGTCTGCAAAAGGCGCCGTCTGCGGGTCGCTCAATATCTCCAGCAACGCCTCCGGCTGCGGATCATCCAGCACCGCGCTCAACGCTGCCTTGGCCTTGAGCAGCTTGGGCCACGGCGTATCCAGCCCAGCGTTGGACAATCCATACACCCCGGCCTCCAATCGCGTCGGCTCAGTGTGATTGGCGTTGTAGTGCCACAACTCATCCCGCGTGCCCACCAGCAGGTTAAACCCGGCATATTCAATTGAACGGCCGTTAACATCGGCCAAATACTCTTCAATCGGCAGCGAACCGCTGAGAAACCGCGCGACCAACTCGCCACGGGATTTGCGGGCCGGTGGCTGGTGCGGGTCGCGGATATTGGTCAGCGCCGCAAAGCGGCCGTCGGCATTCACTCCCAACCAGGTACCACCGGCTTCCTGATCGCGGCCGGCGTAGACCTCCGGCGCATCCAGCCACTGGGCCAGCGGCAGGCTGGGGCGGGCGTAGAACTCATCGCGGTTGGCCGCGACGATCAGCGGTTGGGCGTGGCCCGGCCGCCAGGCGAAAACAATCAGGCACATCAGGCGATCCCTTTTGTGTTTTTAGCCACTCTACCCACTCAAGCAGAGGCGTTCCATCGTATCCAGTTGGGTCGCATGCCTTCCATCCGTTAACATGCCGGACTTGGTTGGGGGGCTCCCATGGAATTTCTGCTGTATTTGCTGCTCGGCGCCTGTGCGGGCGTACTCGCCGGGCTGTTTGGCGTGGGCGGCGGGATCATCATCGTGCCGGTGCTGGTGTTCAGCTTCACCTTGCAGGGCTTCGACCCGCAGGTGCTGACCCACCTGGCCGTGGGCACTTCGCTGGCGACCATCATCTTTACCTCGGTGAATGCCGTGCGCGAGCATCACCGACGGGGCGCGGTGCGTTGGCCGATCTTTGTGTGGATGACCGTGGGCATCCTGATCGGCGCGGGCTTTGGTGCACTGACCGCCGAAGCGATTTCCGGCCCGCACCTGCAAAAGATCATTGGCGTGTTCGCCTTGCTGGTGGCCGTGCAACTGGCGCTGGATGTGAAGCCCAAGGCCAGTCGAACGGTGCCGGGCAAGGTTGGCTTGACCGTCGCCGGTACGTTTATCGGCTGGGCCTCGGCGATTTTCGGGATTGGCGGCGGCTCGCTGACCGTGCCGTTTTTGACCTGGCGCAGCGTACCGATGCAGCAGGCGGTGGCCACTTCATCGGCCTGCGGCCTGCCGATTGCGCTGGCCAGTGCATTAAGTTTCATGATTCTGGGCTGGCATGACCCGCTGTTGCCCGCTCATAGTCTAGGGTTCGTGTATTTGCCGGCGCTGCTGGGCATTGCCCTGACCAGCATGGTGTTTGCCCGCTTTGGTGCACGCTTGGCGCACAAGCTGTCGCCGCGTTTGCTGAAACGGCTATTCGCCGGACTGCTGTTCTGTGTCGGCATAAACTTTTTGCTTTAAAGAATTTGAATAATGCAGGCTTAATCGCGGCCCGGCATGGTCCCGGGCGCTATAACGAATGATTAACGAGGAGTCGCAATGCTGCCTTACCCGCAGATCGACCCGGTGGCCCTGGCCATCGGTCCGCTGAAAATCCACTGGTACGGGTTGATGTACCTGATCGGCATTGGCGGTGCCTGGTTCCTGGCTTCCCGCCGTCTGAACCGGTTCGACCCGACCTGGACCAAGGAGAAGCTCTCCGACCTGATTTTCTGGCTGTCGATGGGGGTGATTGTCGGCGGACGCCTGGGGTATGTGCTGTTCTATGATCTCTCCGCGTACATCGCCAACCCGACGCTGATCTTCGAAGTGTGGAAGGGCGGCATGGCGTTCCACGGCGGCTTTATCGGCGTGATGATCGCCGCCTGGTGGTTTGGTCGCCGCAACGGCAAGTCGTTCTTCCAACTGATGGACTTCGTCGCGCCGATGGTGCCGATCGGCCTGGGCGCCGGGCGTATCGGCAACTTTATCAACGCCGAGTTGTGGGGCAAGCCGACCGACGTGCCGTGGGCCATGGTGTTCCCGCCGTTCAGCGACCCGGCGCAGTTGCCGCGCCATCCGTCGCAGCTTTACCAGTTCGCGTTGGAAGGCGTGGCGCTGTTCCTTATCCTGTACATCTTTTCGCGCAAGCCACGCCCGACCATGGCGGTTTCCGGCATGTTCGCGCTGTTCTACGGGATATTCCGCTTCATCGTCGAGTTCGTGCGCGTGCCGGATGCGCAGTTGGGCTACCTGGCGTTCGGTTGGGTGACCATGGGCCAGATCCTCAGCCTGCCGATGATCCTCGGCGGCCTGGGCTTGCTGTGGTGGGCGTACAATCGCCCGCAACCTTTGAAGAACACCGCGCTTTAAATTCGAATGCCGAGGCGGTTGCGCAACCTCGGCTTCAACGATACGGGTAAAAAAATGAAGCAATATCTCGAGCTACTGAACGACGTCGTGACCAATGGATTGACCAAGGGCGATCGCACCGGCACCGGCACCAAGGCCGTGTTTGCCCGTCAGTATCGGCATAACTTGGCCGACGGCTTCCCGCTGCTGACCACCAAGAAGCTTCACTTCAAAAGCATCGCCAACGAGCTGATCTGGATGTTGAGCGGCAACACCAACATCAAGTGGCTCAACGAAAACGGCGTAAAGATCTGGGACGAATGGGCCACCGAAGACGGTGACCTGGGCCCGGTGTACGGCGAACAGTGGACCGCCTGGCCGACCAAGGATGGTGGCACGATCAACCAGATCGATTACATGGTCCACACGCTGAAGACCAACCCGAACAGCCGGCGCATCCTGTTCCACGGCTGGAACGTCGAGTACCTGCCCGACGAGACCCAGAGCCCGCAGGAAAACGCGCGCAACGGCAAGCAAGCACTGCCGCCGTGCCACCTGCTGTACCAGGCGTTTGTGCACGACGGTCACCTGTCGATGCAGTTGTACATCCGCAGCTCCGACGTGTTCCTCGGCCTGCCGTACAACACCGCCGCGCTGGCCTTGCTTACCCATATGCTGGCCCAGCAGTGCGACCTGATCCCTCACGAGATCATCGTCACCACCGGCGACACCCATGCCTACAGCAACCATATGGAGCAGATCCGCACCCAACTGGCGCGTACGCCGAAGAAGCTGCCGGAGCTGGTGATCAAGCGCAAACCGGCGTCGATCTACGACTACAAGTTCGAAGACTTCGAAATCGTCGGTTACGACGCCGACCCAAGCATCAAGGCCGACGTGGCCATCTAAAAGGCTGTCTCGGTCACTGTAGGAGCGAGCTTGCTCGCGAAAAACGTCAACGATAACGCAGCGTGTAGGGTCTAGCGCGGCGGTTTCAAGTTCTTCGCGAGCAAGCTCGCTCCTACAGTGA
>NZ_CP022960.1:972564-987856 GCF_002269425.1 Pseudomonas sp. NS1(2017) | reverse complement strand
AGTTCTTCGCGAGCAAGCTCGCTCCTACAGTGACGGTCCCTTCCAGGATCAGTGGCCGTGGCTTCTGCCTACATGCGAGGGCTCAGCCTCGCTTGCTGCCACACTCCCGCTGACTTCCAGCCGCTGCAGAATCCCGCACTCGGGCCCGCCGCCGCAGCGTTGGCGCAAGTCCAGCAATTGCTCCTGCAACGCCAACAGCCCATCGATCCGTGCTTTCACATGGTGGATATGCTCGTCGATCAACGCATTCACGTTTTCACACTGGTCCTGTGGGCTGTCGCGCAAGCCCAGCAGGCTGCGGATTTCTTCGAGGGTCATGTCCAGGCTGCGACAGTTGCGGATAAACACCAGTCGCTCGGTGTGCGCGTGGGTGTAAACGCGGTAGTTGGCGTCAGTGCGCGCCGGGGGTGGCAGCAGGCCTTCCTTCTCGTAGTAACGGATGGTTTCCACCGGGCAGTCGGTCAGTTTGGCCAGTTCGCCGATCTTCATCGCAGCAATCTCCAAATGGGTGCTTGACCCTATAGTGGCTACAGGGTCTTTACTTGGCAACAGGCACCTTTACGGACGCGACAGAATGAGCGATTCCATTCACACCCCGCACAAACACGAGCATGATCACGACCACGATCATGCCCCGAAAAAACTCACGCCTGTACATGACCACGGCCACGGCGGCTCCTGCTGTTCCGGCACTCCGGCCCCGGCGTTGGTGCAACTGAGCGAGGCGCCCACAGCCGGCTCGCGGTTGAGCACCTTTCGCATCGAAGCCATGGACTGCCCCACCGAGCAGACGCTGATCCAGAACA
Organism: Pseudomonas sp. NS1(2017); assembly: GCF_002269425.1. NCBI lineage: Bacteria > Pseudomonadati > Pseudomonadota > Gammaproteobacteria > Pseudomonadales > Pseudomonadaceae > Pseudomonas > Pseudomonas sp. NS1(2017). The sequence continues at coordinate 987,050 of NZ_CP022960.1, read as the reverse complement.
AGCTGGGCAAGCTGGCCGGTGTGCAGCAGCTGGAATTCAACCTGATCAACCGTATCCTCGGCGTCACTCACGACTTGCCGAGTACTGCACCGATCATCGAAGCGATCAAATCCCTGGGGATGCAGGCTGATCCGATCGAAGAGGGCACCCCGGCCGCAGAGCCACCGGCCAAGAAACATTGGTGGCCCCTGGCGTTGTCCGGCGTCGGTGCGTTGGGGGCCGAAGTGCTGCACTTCAGCGGCGTCGCGCCCACCTGGGTGATCGCGCTGGTGGCGCTGGTGTCGATCCTCAGCGGCGGCCTCACCACGTACAAAAAGGGCTGGATTGCCCTGAAAAACCTCAACCTGAACATCAATGCCCTGATGAGCATCGCCGTCACCGGTGCGATCCTGATCGGGCAATGGCCGGAAGCCGCCATGGTGATGTTCCTGTTCACCGTGGCCGAGTTGATCGAAGCCAAGTCCCTGGACCGCGCGCGCAATGCCATCAGCGGCTTGATGCAGATGACGCCGGAACAAGCCACGGTGCAGCAGAACGATGGTTCCTGGGTTGAAAAGGAAGTCAAAAGCATAGAATTGGGGGCAATCGTGCGGGTAAAACCCGGCGAGCGCATCGGCCTGGACGGTGAAGTCACCGCCGGCCAATCCACCATCGACCAGGCGCCGATCACCGGTGAAAGCCTGCCGATCGAAAAGACCGTGGGCGATAAAGTCTTCGCCGGCACCATCAACCAGGCCGGTTCCCTGGAATACAAAGTCACTGCAGCGGCCGACAACTCCACCCTGGCGCGCATCATTCACGCGGTGGAACAGGCCCAAGGCGCCCGCGCGCCGACCCAGCGCTTTGTCGACAGCTTCTCGAAGATCTACACCCCGGCGGTGTTCCTGTTCGCCCTCGGCGTGGCCATTATTCCGCCGCTGTTCATGGCCGGCGCCTGGTTTGACTGGATCTATCGCGCGCTGGTGCTGCTGGTGGTGGCGTGCCCGTGTGCGCTGGTGATTTCCACCCCGGTGACCATCGTCAGTGGCCTGGCGGCGGCGGCGCGCAAAGGCATCTTGATCAAGGGCGGCGTGTATCTGGAGGGTGGTTACAAACTCGACTATCTGGCCCTCGACAAGACCGGCACGATCACTCACGGCAAGCCGGTGCAAACTGATTACCTGGCGTTGTTCCCCAATGTTGCAGATAGCGCGCCAGCCTTGGCCGCCAGTCTGGCTGGGCGTTCCGATCACCCGGTGTCGCTGGCGATCGCCAACGCGGCTGTGGATAAAAACCTGCCCACCCATATTGTGGATAACTTCGAGGCCCTGGCCGGTCGAGGCGTGCGTGGTGACATCAACGGCCAAACCTACCACCTGGGCAATCACCGCCTGGTGGAAGACCTGGGCCTGTGCTCGCCGGAGCTGGAAGAAAAACTCTTCGCCCTGGAAAAACAGGGCAAGTCCGTTGTGCTGTTGCTCGACAAATCCGGCCCACTAGCACTGTTCGCTGTGGCCGACACGGTCAAGGACAGCAGCCGCGAAGCCATCCAACAACTGCACGAATTGGGCATCAAGACCCTGATGCTCACCGGCGACAACACCCACACCGCCCAGGCGATTGCCGCCCAGGTGGGCATCGACCAGGCCCAGGGTGACCTGTTGCCGACGGACAAGCTGCAAGCCATCGAAACCCTCTATGGCCAAGGCCATCGCGTGGGTATGGTCGGTGACGGCATCAACGACGCCCCGGCGTTGGCCCGTGCCGAGATCGGTTTTGCCATGGCCGCAGCGGGTACCGATACCGCCATCGAAACCGCCGACGTGGCCTTGATGGACGATGATTTGCGCAAGATTCCGGCATTCATTCGTCTGTCGCGGCAAACGTCGAGTATCCTCAAGCAGAACATCGCCCTGGCGTTGGTGATCAAGGCGATCTTCCTGGCGGTCACCTTCCTGGGCATGGCCACCATGTGGATGGCGGTGTTCGCCGACATGGGCGTGAGCCTGCTGGTGGTGTTCAATGGCCTGCGCCTGTTGCGCAAGTAGAGATGAGAGGGTGGTGTGCTGAGTGCCGAGCTGAAGGCTTTTTTCATGGTCGCCCGCCTGGGCAGCATCACCCAGGCGGCGAAAAAACTCGGCCTGAGCCAACCCACGGTCACCACCCAGATCCGTAACCTGGAAAGCCAGTACGGCGTCGAGCTGTTCTACCGCGGCGGCCGCCGCCTCACCGTCAGCGACGAGGGTGCGCGCCTGCTGCCGATGGTCAAGGCGCTGTTGCAGCAGGAAGCGGACATCGAATTTTTCCTACGCAACAATGGCCAGGTCCAGGGCGCATTGAGGATTGCCGCCACGGCGCCTTACTACATCCTCGACCTGGTCAAAGCCTTCCGTGAGCGTCTGCCGCAAGTGGAAGTGTCGGTGGAAATCGGCAACTCCCAACAAGTGCTTGAAGCCTTGGATGACTACCGCGTCGACGTCGCCGCTTCCTCGCAACTGCTGGAGGACCCGCGCCTGATCCGCCGTGTGCTGGGCACCGACCCGCTGGTGCTGGCGGTGCATCGCAACCATCCCCTGGCCAAGCTGGATCACGTGCCGCTGAGCGCTTTGGCCGGGCACACCTTGCTGATGCGTGAAGCGGGCTCAACCACGCGGCGCCTGACTGAAGAACTCTTGCAAAGCGCCAACGTGAGCTACGGCCCGTTGCTGGAAATTGGCAGCCGTGAGTCGATCCGTGAGGCGGTGCTGCGCAACATTGGCATCAGCATCATTGCGCGGCAGGAAGTGCCGCATGATCCACAGTTGCGGGTGCTGACCTTCGAGAATGCGCCGCAGATTCCGGAGTATCTCTACTGCCTCAAGGAACGCAAAGGCGCGCGGTTGCCGGCGGCGTTTCTGGGGTTGGCGCAGGAAATGTCGCCGCTTTAACCAAAATCCACCAATACCACTATCACTCCCTTTTGCCTTTCTGCCACATGAGGGACGCATTGCCTGCCTAGCATGGGCTTCATCAGTTCGATGAGGTGCCTTGCATGAACACAGCCCTGACCCAACCCGGCGCGCCGATGAAAGTGCGCGGTATCCAGAAACGCTTCGGCGCCTTCACCGCGCTGGACAACGTCTCCCTGGACGTCGCCGCCGGCGAGCTGGTGTGCCTGCTGGGCCCGTCCGGTTGCGGCAAGACCACTTTGCTGCGCTGCATCGCTGGCCTGGAGCGCCAGGACAGCGGCGAACTTTACCTGGGCAGTCGTGATGTTTCCCTGCTGCCGCCCCAGGCGCGGGACTACGGCATTCTGTTCCAGTCCTACGCGCTTTTTCCCAACCTTACCGTCGAAGCGAACATCGGCTACGGCCTCACCGGCAGCGGTCGCGAGGAAGTGCGCAAGCGTGTCGGGCAGATGCTGGAATTGGTCGGCCTGGTCGGCAGCGAAAAGAAATACCCCGGCCAACTCTCCGGTGGGCAGCAACAACGCGTCGCCTTGGCCCGAGCTTTGGCGCCTGCACCTTCGTTGTTGTTGCTGGACGAGCCGATGTCGGCCCTCGACGCCCGCGTCCGTGAGCATCTGTGCACCGAACTGCGCCAACTGCAACGGCGCCTGGGCATCACCACATTGATGGTCACCCACAACCAGGACGAAGCCATGCTGATGGCCGACCGTATCGCCGTGATGAACAACGGCAAGGTCGAGCAATACGCCACGCCTCAGGAGATCTACGACCGCCCGGCCACGCCGTTTGTGGCGGAGTTTGTCGGCCAGGGCAACTGGTTGCCGTTCAGCCGCAACAGTGCCAGTCACGCCCAGGTCGGTGGGATGAACATGCGCCTGGCCGACGATGCCGGTGTGGCCAAGTCCGGCCGCTTGTTCTGCCGCCCTGAGGCGATCAGCGTCAACCCGCCGGTGCATGAAGAAAACCTGTTTCCGGCCAAGGTCCGCGAGATCACTTTCCTCGGCAACCGTTGCCGCATGAGTTTCGAGTTGGAGCAACTGCCCGGTCATCCGCTGCTCGCTGAATTGGCCCCGGAAGCCATGCCGCGCCTGGGCGCCCAGGACATCTGGGTGGCGTTGCCGCCGCGCAGCCTGCAGGTGTTTGCCTGAGATGGCCGCTGTCATGACGCTGCCACGACCGGTGTCCCGCGCCGAAACCGGCGACAAAATTTTCGTCGTCGGCGGCAAACTGCTGTGGCTGTTGCTGCTGGGCCTGGCTGTCTTGATGCCGCTGCTGGCGATCTTCTGGCGCGGGTTCAGCAGTGAAGCCGGGCAGGGCGGTGGTCTGGTGGCTGCGCAGGAACTGATCACCAGCGCCAACTTCCACTGGCTGCTGGGCAATAGCCTGAAAGTTTCCCTCAGCGTGGCGGCCATTGTCGTACCGCTGGCCTACCTGTTTGCCTACGCCCTGCAACGCACGTTGATCCCCGGCAAGGCGATCTGGCGCGGCATGTCGTTGCTGCCGTTGATGGCGCCGTCGATGTTGCCGGGCATTGCGCTGGTCTACCTGTTCGGCAACCAGGGCATGCTGCGCGGGTTGCTCTCGGACAATATCTACGGCTTCTGGGGCATCGTTCTTGGGGAAGTGATCTACACCTTCCCACACGCCTTGATGATTCTGCTGTCGGCGCTGTCCCTGGCGGATGCGCGCCTGTTCGATGCGGCCTCCAGCATGGGCGCCAGCCCGGCGCGGGCGTTTCGCAGCATTACCTGGCCGGCCACGCGCCAGGCCGTGTTCGCCGCGTTCTGTCTGGTGTTCACCCTGACCATCACTGACTTCGGCGTGCCCGTGGTGGTGGGTGGCGATTATCAGGTGTTGGCGCTGGAAGCCTACAAGGCGGTGGTCGGCCAGCAACAGTTCGGTCGCGGCGCGCTGATCGGCATGGTGTTGCTGCTGCCGGCGCTGTTCAGCTTTGCTGTGGATGCCTGGCTGCGCCGCCGTCATGGCGATTCCATGAGCGGCCGTGCCCAAGTGTTCCAACCGGCGCCATCGCGCATGAGGGACGGCTGCTACCTGGCCATCGTGCTGCTGATCTGCGCCGTGTTACTGCTGGTGTTCGGCATGGCGGTGTATTCGTCGCTGGTGAAGTTCTGGCCGTACAACCTGTCGCTGTCGCTCAACCACTACCAGTTCGAAGACACGGCTGGCGGCGGCTGGCTGGCCTATCGCAACAGCCTGACCATGGCGCTGTGCAGCGCATTGATCGGTAGCGTGTTGATCTTCACCGGCGCCTACCTGATGGAAAAGACCAAGGGCCAGAAGGGGCTGAACCTGGCCCTGCGCATGCTCAGCTTTGTGCCGATGGCCGTACCGGGCTTGGTGCTGGGCCTGGGTTACGTGTTCTTTTTCAACCTCAACGGCAACCCGCTGCATGTGTTCTACGGCACCATGACGTTGCTGGTGGTGTGCACCATTGCTCACTATCTGACCACCGCGCAGATGACCGCCACCACGGCGCTGCGCCAACTGGACGCCGAGTTCGAAGCCGCCGCCTTGTCCCTCAAGGCGCCGCTGTACCGGCATTACCTGAAAGTGACGGTGCCGATCTGCCTGCCGGCGTTGCTGGACATCGTGCGCTACCTGTTTGTGTCGGCGATGACCACCGTGTCAGCCGCGATCTTCCTCTACAGCCCCGACACCATCCTCGCCGCCGTCGCCGTGTTGAACATGGACGACGCCGGCAATGTGGGCGGCGCGGCGGCCATGTCGACCTTGATCCTGTTCACTTCGGCCGGCGTTTCGCTGCTGCTGGCGTGGGCCTCACGTGGCGCGTTGCGCCGCTCCCAAGCCTGGCGCCAAAGCGCACCCGGCCAATAAATATCCCTGAAGGAGGTGCTCCATGTTCAAGCCCCTGGCGCTGGTCGCTGCCGTACTGACTGCATTCAGCCTGAATGCCTTCGCCAAGACCGAGTTGACCGTGTACACGGCCCTTGAAGCCGAGCAGTTGAAGACCTACAAAAAGGCCTTTGAACAGGCCAACCCTGATATTGAAATCAAATGGGTACGCGACTCCACCGGCATCATCACCGCCAAGCTGCTGGCCGAGAAAGACCGCCCGCAAGCCGACGCCGTCTGGGGCCTGGCCGCTTCCAGCCTGGCGATCCTCGATCAGCAGGGCATGCTGGACAACTACGCGCCGAAGGACCTGGACAAGATCGGCAAAAACTACCGCGACGCCGCCAACCCGCCGGCCTGGGTCGGCATGGACGTGTGGGCCGCAACGATTTGCTTCAACACCGTCGAAGCCGAAAAGCAGGGCCTGACCAAGCCGGTGAGTTGGCAGGACCTGACCAAGCCTGAGTACAATGGCAAGATTGTCATGCCCAACCCGGCCTCGTCCGGCACCGGTTTCCTGGACGTCAGCGCCTGGCTGCAGACCTACGGCGAGAAGCAAGGCTGGCAGTACATGGACGACCTGCACCAGAACATCGGCCAGTACGTTCACTCCGGCTCCAAGCCGTGCAAGCTTGCGGCTTCGGGTGAGTTCCCGATCGGCATTTCCTTCGAATACCCGGCTGTGCAGTTGAAGCGTCAGGGCGCGCCGCTGGACATCATCCTGCCGAAAGAAGGCCTGGGCTGGGACATCGAAGCCACTGCCGTCATGAAGGGCACCCACAACGCCGACGCCGCGAAGAAGCTCGCGGATTTCTCCGCCAGCCCGGCTGCCATGGACTTGTACAAGGACAACTTCGCCGTCCTCGCCCAGCCTGGCATTGCCAAGCCGCAGACCGAATTGCCGGCCGACTATGAACAGCGCCTGATCAAGAACGACTTCGCCTGGGCTTCGAAAAACCGAGACAGCATCCTGACCGAATGGCGCAAGCGCTATGACGGCAAGTCGGAAAAACAATAATTTTCACCTCTACCTGTAGGAGCGAGCTTGCTCGCGAAGAACGAATAGGCGACGCGAGCAACCAGAAGCGCTGCGTCATCGTTGACGCTCTTCGCGAGCAAGCTCGCTCCTACAGAGGGCTGCGAAATCCATGACGAAGCACAGTGATCTACTGATTATCGGCGCCGGCATCCTCGGCCTGTCCCACGCCTTCGCCGCCGCCAAACGCGGGCTCAAGGTCAAGGTGTTCGAACGCAGCGCCACGCCACTGGGCGCCTCGGTGCGCAACTTCGGCCAGGCCCTGGTCACCGGCCAACCGCCGGGGCCGATGCTGGACCTGGCACGGCAAAGCCGTGACATCTGGGGCCATTGGGCGAAGGTCGCCGGGCTGCAACTCAAGCGCAACGGCGCGTACCTGTTCGCCCGCACCGAAGCGGAAGAACACTTGCTGGAAGCCTTCTGTGAGGGGCGTGCACAAGAGCACGGGTACAACGTCGAACTGCTGCAAGGCGCGGCGATGAAGGACCTGTATGGCGGCCAGTTCCGCCATCACCGCGCTGCGCTGCACGGCAAAGACGACCAGCAACTGTATTCCCGTGAAGCGATCCCGGCGCTGATCAACTACCTGGCGCAAGAACTGAACGTGGAGTTCTACTTCTCCACACTGGTACGCGACGTGGAGCCGGGCCAGTTGCACAGCACGGCGGGTAGTTTCCGGGGCGAACAGATCATCGTGTGCTCCGGCCACGACTATCAAACCCTGCTGGCCGAAGCGATGGCCGAACTCAACCCGAGCATCTGCCGCCTGCAAATGTTGCGTGCCCGGCCCACCGTGAACCTGAACCTGCAACACGCGTTGCTCACCGGCTTGAGCTGCGTGCACTACGGGGCTTTCGCCGACCTGCCGGAAGCGGCGCCGGTTCAGGCGCAAATCCTGCGCGATGCACCGCACCTGCACGAACACGGCATTCACCTGCTGATCAGTCCGACGCCCCATGGCGAACTGATCATCGGTGATTCTCATGACTACGGCAGCGACGCGTCGCCCTTCAACGCCGAGCAGGTGGATGACTGGATGATCGAACTGGCTGAGCAGACCTTGGGCTGCAAAATCCAGGTGGTGGAGCGTTGGCAGGGTGTGTACGGCTCGCGGGGGCCGGGGCCGTTTTCATTCCTGCGCGTGGCGCCGGGAGTGAGCGCCGCGTTGATGCACACGGGCGTGGGCATGAGCGTGGGGCCGGCGATGGCCGAGCGCAATATCAGTACCTTGTGGGGAGCTGCGTGATGAACCCGGAACAGACCATCGCCGACGTCTTCGGCTTGTATGAGCAGCACGGCACGGCGGATTACATCGGCGAACCGGTGTCGCAGATCGAGCACATGTCCCAGGCCGCGCAACTCGCCATGGCCGAAGGCTTTGATGATGAAGTGGTGCTGGCGGCGTTTTTCCACGACATCGGGCATCTCTGCGGCCAGGGCGAGGAAAACATGGGCGGTTATGGCGTGGTCAGCCATGAACGGTTGGGGGCGGATTATCTGCGTCGCGCAGGGTTCAGCGAACGCATGGCCAAGTTGGTGGAATATCACGTGCAAGCCAAGCGCTACCTGACCTTCAGCCAGCCGGACTACTACGCGCGCCTGAGCGAAGCCAGCCGTCGCACCTTGGCGTATCAGGGTGGGGTGATGAGTGCCGAGGAGGCCCAGGCGTTCGAGCAGGACCCTCTTTGGGCGGTGAGTCTGCGCATGCGCCACTGGGACGAACAGGCCAAGCAAATGCAGGTGCCTGTGCTGGATTTGCAGATGCTCAAGGCGAAGGCCGAACGGCTACTGGTCGTGTCGACACACCGCACGCCCAACGCAGATTCGCCGCCTGTAGTTGGCTGAGCCACGTTCTTAAAGTGAGTGCTTCTTCCCAGAGGAGCATTCTCATGCGTTATTTGAAGGCGATCGCTCAAGACCGCAGCGGCAACGGTGTGGCCGATACGATCCTGCTGCATTTTTATGAGCGTAGTTCCAACAAGCCTGATGAACTGATACATGAAGCCGTTGCAGTCGATATCAATGCCGATGGCGTGACAGACTTTCAATTCGTGGCAGATACCAACGCGGCTGGTATGGGCAATGTCGCCGACAAATTGTTGCTCAAGGCATTCGCGCAGACGTTTCTCAAGCTGCGCTGGTTCAACACAGGTGAAAACTCAAAGCGCGTACTCGTGTTGGTAGCTACTCAGTACTCCCCTGAAGGTGTACCCAATGCTGTCGAGATGGGCTTTTTCGACCGGCTCAGTCCTGTTCGAAAACCCACGCTTACATTTCGGGCCGCAGGCTATGACGGTGATGGTAACGGCGTGCTGGAGTCATTTACTCCCACCGATGTAAATAACGACGGCATTGCCAATACTGCCGACAAGGAGCTGATTCGGTCGATGTGCAACAGCTTCCTGGCCTTCAAGTGGTATGACGAAGCCAGCACGGATGTGATTGAGCCCCAACAGCGAAGTGGGCCCGCGCGTTACTTGAAAGTGACTGCCCAGGACATGAGCGGAAATGGCCGTGCTGATACGGTCATCCTGCACTTCTATCAGCAGGTGGCTGGATGCCCTGATGAATTGGTCCATGAAATCTTCGCGGTGGACATGAGCGCAGATCGCAAGGTGGATCTGCAATGGGCAGAAGACCTGAACCCCGACAGTCGGCCTCGAATGTTGGAAAAACATCGGGTGGATACCTTTGCTGACAGCTTTTTGAAGTTGAACTGGTTCAACAAGCGTAGCCACTGGCAACGTACGCTCACGATGTACGTTGATCGCTTTGGGAAAACCGGGGGCCCGGATGCGATCAAACTGGACTTCCATGAACGCACGGCGGCTCAGAGCAAAGGGTCACTGGTCTATGCGATCGCTGCCTATGACGACAACTCCGACGGTGTGCTGGAATTGCTTTCCAAGTCTGGCGTTGATTGCAATGGTATCGCTGACAGCGCCGATCCCGCGCTGATTCGAACCCTGTGTGCGACCTTCCTGGCCTTCGAATGGCATGCAGCGGAGGTGCAATGCGCTATTTGAAGGTTTTCGCACAGGACCGAACAGGAACTGGCCGGGCGGACACGGTGTTGCTCGAGTTTCACCAGAGCACGCCTGGTAGTGAAGACAGCCTGGTCAATAGCGCTGTGGCCTACGACTTCTCGGCTGACGGAAAAGTCGACTACAGCAGAGGGGATGTGACGAACGATGGCCGGGAAAGTCGTCTTGATAAAATGTTGCTGGACCGCTTTGCCACTGTCTATTTGAAGCTCAACTGGTTTAACGCCGGGACTGCCTCAGAGCGTTACATGAAAATTTTTTCCGAAGACTTTTACAATGACGGCACGCCCGACACTGTGCGCCTGCACGTGCAGGAGGGGTCGGGGATGAGTAACCCACACAAACTGGTTGCCTGGAACGCCACGTATGACTTTGATAACGACGGAAAGCTTGAATGGAACATTCACGCCGATATCAACCATGATGGTGTGATCGACGCCGTTGACAACCAATGGGTCCAGCTACTCGCCGATCTCTACCTCAAGTTCAATTGGCACGAACCCGAATTATTTGAGATCAGGGTCATAGATATCCCGGCTCATTGAGCGCTGAACCTGGCTCAGTTTCGGCTATGGGGTCACGGGCGAAAGAGGCGATCGAGCTGAACCCGCTTTACGACTACTGGCTGTGTAGATTGACCTTACGGCAAACGCAGATGTGCCGTCTGGAGGCAGCGTGGTCGCGTCATTATGGTGTTTGCTTCTTAATTTAAGGAGCAACACTGATGCGCTACTTGAAAGCCACCGCCCAAGGCAAGGAATGCAAGGGGGCCGCCGATACGGTCATCCTGCAGTTTTATCAGCATCACACGGGCTGTCCGGATGAGATGACCTATGAGGTCATCGGTGTGGATAAGACGGTGGACGGCAAGGTCGACGACCTGCGTCTGGGCCCTGTAGATCCCAATGCGTTGGACCTGGATAAACGTCAGCTTGAGGTCTTCGCCAGTACTTTTTTGAAGCTCAACTGGGTTAGCGCAGGTAGCCATTTGCAGCGCACGCTAACCCTTTACGTCGACCATTTTGGCAAAACCGGAAGGCCGAATGCGGTCAAGTTGGACTTCCACGAGAGAATGGGGACGGGAGGCAAAACGTCGCTGGTGTATAAGGCCGCCGCTTATGACGGTGACAGCGACGGCGTGCTTGAGTCGTTCACCAACAGTGATGTCGACCGCAACGGAGTCGCCGATAAGGCGGATAAAGAGGTTATCCGCTCGCTATGCAAGGCCTTCTTGGCTTTGGCGTGGTACGAGCAGTAACGGCCTCACGCTTCGTCCAGTCGTGTGGCCAACGCCTCGACCTGCTCTTGGCGCTCGGTCTGGCTCAGTTTGGCGTTAAGGTTAAGGGACGACCATTGCGGGTGGGCGCGGGCTTTGTGCAGCGCGTCCGGCAACTTGCCTTCGCGCCAGGTCTTATCCTGGGGGGTGTCAACCTTGATGCTGTGCATCGCCGCATGGCCGCGCAGGTTCAGGGCCTTGAGCAGCTGGCGCTGACGCAGGGCGAGCAGGCGCAGCACGCTGTCATCAACGGTCAGCTCTCGCTGGCCTTTGATTTTGCCCAGCAACCGGCTGCCATAGCTGCGCGCGGTCTGCAGCGCGCCACCGGCAATCGCGCCGGCCAGGGCGGCGGCGCCCAAGGTCAGGCCGCCGACCAGCAGGTCCACACCCGCACCGGCTGCCGCGCCTGCGGCGATCCCTCCACCGACGCGCACGCCGAGTTGCTTGAGGGTTTCCGGGTTGAACAGGTCATCGCCCCAGCGCCCATCCAGCAGCGGCAAGTCACTGGCGGCAGCGTCTTGTGGGCGGAAGCCAAATAATTTGAGCAGGGCTTCCACACATTTCTGTTCACGTTGGCGCACGGCTTTGCGCAGGTCGCTGATGGCTTGTTGCTCATCTTCGGTAACCACACTGCGGCGACAGGCGGCGCAGTCGATCAGCAATTCTGCGATCAATCGAGCAGCACTTTGCTGGCGGGCCTGGCGCTGGGCCTCCTGATCAAGAATCAAGCGCTGCAACTGTGGCCGTGCGCTTTCCAGCAACAGCGCGAGGCTTTCATACAGCCGACGTTCACCGTCTTCCGGGGGCGCCACGCTGTCGAATCGCACCAGCGCATGCAGGCCCAGCCGAGCCAGGGCTTCGCGCCAGTCCGGCTCGCGATGGTCGCTGCTGCTGACGAAATTGAGCACCGGCAGCAACGGCTTGCCGCAACTGGCCAGCACCTGTAGCTCGTCGCGGTACTTGGCCAGCACCGGCTCGCGGGCGTCGATCACATACAGGCCGGCGTCCGAGGCCAGCAGTTGGCGCAGCACCTTGGCTTCCTGTTCGAAACGCTGGCGTGCTTCGCTGCCATCGAGGAAGCGCGCCAGGCGGGCCGGGCCGTCGAGGCGTTCGCCGGGGCGATCCAGGCGCTCCAGGTAATCGAGCAGGGCGATGGCGTCTTCCAGGCCGGGTGTGTCGTACAACTCCAGTAAAGCCTCCCCATCCACCGACAAGCGTGCGCCTTCGACATGCCGCGTGGTGCTGGGGCGATGGGAGACTTCGCCGAAGCCCACGTCCCGGGTCAGCGTTCGCAGTAACGAGGTCTTACCGACATTGGTGTGGCCGACCACGGCGAGTTTCAAAGGCTTAGTCATGACCCGTCTCCAGCCAGTCCAACGGTGCGCAGTCGGCGAACGGCAGCTCAAGTTGCTGCAACGCGGCGTGCCAGTCGCCCAGGCGTTCGGCGTCCAGCGCCTGGCCGGGCGGCGCTTGCAGCAACCAGACGCGGGTGGCGGTGGCGCTGCGCGCGAGTTCGGCGATCAGCGCCAGGCTGCCGCGATCCGGCGAGCGGCGTGGGTCGCAGGCGATGGCCAGGCGTGCGGGCGGGAAGCGCGAGAGTTGCTCCAGCAGTTTGTGGCGTGATTCGCGGCTGTCGAGGATGCCGGCGTTCTTCACGCTGGCGGGCAGTTTGGGCGGCCAGGGATGTTGATCGTCCAGTTCAATGGCAACCAGCAGGGCGCCGTCGCTTTCCAGTTCACTGACGCCGCCGCTGATGGGGTGCAACTGCTCGGGTGCAACATCGTTGACCCCAAGGCGCTCGCTGCTCGGCATCAGGCGTTCGCGTAATTGGCTGTAGCCGGGCAGGTTGAGGTCCAGGCGCAGGGCGGCGCGTCCGCGTTTCCAGCGCCACAGGCACAGCAACGCGAGGATCAGACGGGGCAGCAGGCCATAGACCAGCAGCACGCCGACCAGCCAAGCGGCCCAGGCTTGGCGGGCGCTTTCGATATTCAGGGCGGAGTCGCCGCTGGCGCGGATCATCTCGACGGTCGGCACATTGAAGCCCAACAGAGCAGGCAAGGTGCCGAGGGCCTGGGTGACGGCGACGAAGGTGTCGGCACCGAGAATGGTGGTTTCCCACACGAAGCCGTAGCGGCGGGTGGCGAGTAGCGTCAGGAGAATCACCATGGCGCTGAGCAATGCCAGCAACCACAGGCTGTTGACCAGCACGCCCACGGCCCAGCGATTGAGTTTTTGCCGTTGCAGCAACAGTAAAAGTGCTGGCGCCAACTGTGCAGCCTTGGCATCACGGGCGAGCTTTTCGCTGAGCCACAACCACAGTCGCCCGAGGCTGGCACTGTGTTCACCGGCAAACAGCAGGCCCAACGCCCAACTGATCAGCAGGATCAGGTTCAAACCAAGCAGGCTGCCCAAGGCCCAGAACACATTTACCGGTGTTAGACCGTTGCCCAGTGCAGCAAACGCCAGCCCTGCGCCGCTGATCACCGCGACAATTGCCAGCAGCACCAGCGCCAGACGCGCACCTTGCAGCCAGCGGGTGAGGGCGTTCGTGAGCCCATCGCGTTCGGCCAAGTGCAAGGCGCGCTGCTGGATACGTCTCGACAGGTCGCCCCCGGTCGTGCGGGCCAGGCGGTTGGCTTCCAGGTCTTCCAGCGGGCCCGCGTGTTCTTCGCGCAGGCGCACGGTTTCTGTCAGCCAGAGTGTGTGCAGTGGAGTCACGCGTAGTCCTGTTGTGTTTGTGAGCCTGGAGCATAACCCCTGGCTCGGGGCTCTGGTATTCTCGTCGGCATGAAAAAAACTCTCCCTTTAAGCCTGATCGCAGCCCTCGGTGAAAACCGTGTGATCGGCGTCGACAACAGCATGCCCTGGCATTTGCCAGGGGATTTCAAATATTTCAAGGCCACTACCCTGGGCAAGCCGATCATCATGGGGCGCAAGACCTGGGATTCCCTGGGCCGACCGCTGCCGGGGCGCTTGAACATCGTGGTTAGCCGTCAGACCGATCTGGCGCTGGAAGGTGCGGAAGTTTTTCCGTCACTGGAGGCGGCGGTAGAGCGCGCAGAAGAATGGGCCAAGGCGCAAGGTGCGGACGAGCTGATGCTGATCGGCGGTGCGCAGTTGTATGCGCAGGGGCTGGAGCAGGCGGATCGCCTGTACCTCACGCGGGTGGCGTTGAGTCCGGAAGGGGATGCATGGTTTCCGGAGTTTGATGCAGGCCAGTGGAAGCTGGTGTCGAACCTGAAGAATCCAGCGGAAGGCGAAAAGCCGGCGTACAACTTTGAGGTGTGGGAGCGAAACTGACTGTAGGAGCGAGCTTGCTCGCGAAGAAC
>NZ_CP022960.1:926625-972464 GCF_002269425.1 Pseudomonas sp. NS1(2017) | reverse complement strand
CTGACTGTAGGAGCGAGCTTGCTCGCGAAGAACTTGAAGGCGCCGCGTTCATTCAGAATGCTCGCGTCATCGTTGACGTTCTTCGCGAGCAAGCTCGCTCCTACAGGTGATATGCCTTTATGCCTGCGCTAGTTCCGCATGCTCGTCCGCATTCAACAACGCCTTATCCGTCTGCCCCATGACCTGGCTGGTAATCGCGCCCGCCGTCATCGAACCATTCACGTTCAACGCCGTACGGCCCATGTCGATCAGCGGCTCTACGGAAATCAGCAGCGCCACCAGTGACACCGGCAAGCCCATCGCCGGCAGCACGATCAGCGCGGCGAACGTCGCACCGCCGCCCACGCCGGCAACGCCAGCCGAACTCAGGGTCACAATCGCCACTAGGGTCGCGATCCACAGCGGGTCCAGCGGGTTGATGCCCACAGTCGGCGCCACCATCACGGCCAACATCGCCGGGTAAAGCCCCGCGCAACCGTTCTGGCCAATAGTCGCGCCAAACGAGGCAGCGAAACCGGCGATGGACTGTGGGATGCCCAGGCGACGGGTCTGCGCTTCAATGCTCAGCGGGATCGCCGCTGCGCTGGAGCGGCTGGTGAAGGCAAAGGTCAGCACCGGCCACACTTTGCGGAAGAAACGCAACGGGTTGATCCCGGCCAGGGACAGCAGCAGGCCGTGCACCACGAACATCAGGCCCAGCGCCAGGTACGACACCACGACAAAACTGCCAAGCTTGATGATGTCCTGCAGGTTGGAACCGGCCACCACCTTGGTCATCAGCGCCAATACGCCGTAGGGCGTGAGCTTCATCACCAGCCGCACGAGGCGCATCACCCAGGCTTGCAGGGTGTCGATGGCGTTGAGGACTTTCTGGCCTTTTTCCACGTCATCCTTGAGCAGTTGCAGCGCGGCAACCCCCAGGAAGGCGGCGAAAATCACCACGCTGATGATCGAGGTCGGCTTGGCCCGGGCCAGGTCGGCAAACGGGTTGGCCGGCACGAACGACAGCAGCAGTTGCGGGATATTCAGGTCGGCGACCTTGCCTGCGTAATCACTCTGGATCACTTGCAGGCGCGCCATTTCCTGGGTGCCGGCCACCAGGCCCTCGGCGGTGAGGCCGAACAGGTTGGTCAGGCCGATACCGATCAGCGCCGCAATCGCCGTGGTGAACAGCAGCGTGCCGATGGTCAGGAAGCTGATCTTGCCCAACGACGAGGCGTTGTGCAGGCGCGCCACGGCGCTGAGGATCGAGGCGAACACCAGCGGAATCACGATCATTTGCAGCAGTTGCACATAGCCGTTGCCGACCAGGTCGAACCAGCCGATGGAGGCTTTGAGCACCGGGTTGCCGTCGCCATAGATCGTGTGCAGAACGGTGCCGAACACCACGCCAAGCACGAGGGCGAACAACACCTTCTTGGCGAGGCTCCAGTTAGTGCGACGGGTTTGTGCCAGGCCCAGCAACAGGGCCACGAACACCAGTAAGTTGAGAATCAGGGGCAGATTCATTGAAGCTCCGTTGAAAAGGCAGCCAATCGCGTGAGCCTGCGATTGCGAACCGGAAAGCCTAACAGCTTGAAATATATTGATTTAATACCGATATGGAATGGTGACTGTCGTTTTTGGAATAAGCGTTTGACGCTCAGGCACATGCCGTTGGCGCGATCACGACGCAAGCGGTCGCGCTCGGGCGGTAACTGTCACAGGGATTTGTTAGCGTCGGTGTCTTTCACTCAGGGAGAAAACGCATATGAAGCTCGCTTCGAGATTGTTTGCCGCCGCGCTGTGCCTTGGCCTTGCCGGCCAAACCATGGCCGCCACCGAGTTGAAACACTGGCCAGCCCCGGCCGCCAAGCAACTAAACGAAATGATCGCCGCCAACGCCAACAAGGGTAACTTCGCGGTGTTCGACATGGACAACACCAGTTACCGCTACGACCTCGAAGAATCCCTGCTGCCCTACATGGAAAACAAAGGCCTGATCACCCGCGACAGCCTTGATCCTTCGCTCAAGCTGATGCCGTTCAAAGACACCGCCGACCATAAGGAAAGTCTGTTCAGTTACTACTATCGCCTCTGCGAAGTGGACGACATGGTCTGCTACCCGTGGGTCGCCCAGGTGTTTTCGGGGTTCACCCTCAAGGAACTCAAAGTGCAGGTCGATGAGCTGATGGCTTCCGGCAAGCCCGTGCCCGTCAGCTATTTTGAAGGCGACGTGGTGAAGAAGTCCGAGGTGCAACCGCCCAAAGTCTTCACCGGCCAGGCCGAGCTGTACAACAAGCTGATGGAAAACGGCATCGAGGTGTATGTGATGACCGCCGCCTCGGAAGAACTGGTGCGCATGGTCGCCGCCGATCCGAAGTACGGCTACAACGTCAAACCCGAGAACGTCATCGGCGTGACCACCCTGCTCAAGGACCGCAAGACCGGCGAACTGACCACTGCGCGCAAACAGATCACCGCCGGCAAATATGACGAGAAGGCCAACCTCGGCCTGGAACTCACCCCTTACCTGTGGACCCCGGCGACTTGGATGGCGGGCAAGCACGCGGCAATCCTCACCTACATCGACGAGTGGAAAAAACCGGTGTTGGTAGGTGGTGACACGCCGACCAGCGATGGCTACATGCTGTTCCACGATGTGGACGTGGCCAAGGGCGGCATCCACCTGTGGATCAACCGCAAGGACAAGTACATGACCCAGCTGAACGGCATGATCGCCAAGCACGCGGCGGCGCAGGCCAAGGAAGGGTTGCCGGTGACGGCGGACAAGAACTGGGTGATCGTCAAGCCTGACGAAATCCAGTAGCCCGACGCAACCTTGTAGGAGCCCGGCTTGCCGGCGATGGCGTCAGTGAGATCAATGCAAGACTCAAGGCCGTCATCGCCGGCAAGCCGGCTCCTACAGAGGTCGACAAAATAGATATCAATTGCGAACCAATCTCATCCTCTGCTAGCGTGCGCACTTCCTGAACCCTCCGTTCTTCTCAAGGTAGTGCTGTGTCCTCCTGGAATTCGCAGATCGCGCGCCTGTTCGCGGAGCAGAAGAAAGCCCTCGAAGCCTTCGTCACCCGCCGCACCGGCAGTGCCCAGGTGGCCGCCGACCTGACTCAGGAATCGTTCCTGCGCCTGGCCCGCCTGGATTCCGGCGAGAAGATCGACAACCTCCCCGCGTTCCTCTTCACCATCGCCAGTAACCTGGTACGCGATCACCAGCGCCAGGCCATCCGCCGCGAGCGCCTGGACGCCGGCGAGCCCAGCGAAGAACTGCCGTGCACCAACCCAGGTGCCGATGAGCAATTGGCCGCCTATCAGCAGGAGCAACTGATGCAGGACGCTATCCTGGCGTTGCCCGAGGCGACTCGGCAGATCTTCCTGCTCTATCATGTCGACGAACTTTCCTACCGCGAGATTGGCGAACGCCTGTCGATCACCCCGCGCAGTGTGGAATACCAACTGCGTCGCGCCTTGATTGAATGCCGCGCCTACATCAAGACGCGGCTCGCCAGCGACACACAAGGACGTCGGTCATGACCGCCACACCCTCTGCCGACGAGCTGTTCGAAGAAGCCGCCGGCTGGTATTTCCGCCTGCAGGCCGAAGATGTCACGGCCTGCGAAATGGATGCGTTTGCCGCCTGGCTTGGGCAGGGCCAGCCACAGGATGACGCTTGGCAGGAAGTGCAGGCCATGCTCGGCGGTTTGCGTGAACCGGCGCGGGTGCTCCGCCGCGCCGAACAGGCTGCCTGGCGTCAACCTGCGCGCCGTTGGGCATATGCCGCTGCCATATTGCTGGCAGTGGGCCTGACCGTGCAAAACACCCCCTGGCTCGACCGCCTGCGCGCGGACTACGCCACCCGCACCGGCGAATCGCGCACTGTCGAACTGGCCGACGGCTCCCAGTTGCAACTCAACACTGACAGCGCGATTCAAGTGCGCATGAGCGGCGGTGAACGTCAGATTCGTCTGCTGCGTGGTGAGGGGTTTTTCAGCGTGACCAAGGACCCGGCGCGGCCTTTCGTGGTGCAGTCCGGCGATGGCTGGGTGAAGGTGGTCGGCACCCAATTCAGCGTGGCGCGCCGTGATGCGCAGACGCGGGTGCAGGTGGCGCAGGGCAAGGTGCAGGTCAGTGCGGGCAGTGGTGATCCGGTCTTCCTGGAGCCAGGCCGGGCGGTGGAGTATCAGGACCAGCACCTCGCAGAGGTACATGGCTTCGACCCAGCCAGCGGTTTCGCCTGGCGCCAACGGCAACTGGTGTTCCGCCAGCAGCCCCTGTCGGAAGTGGTCAGCGAGTTGAATCGCTACTGGCCCGGCAAAACCCTGGTGCTGGGCGATGCGCTGCGCAATCGCGTGGTGTCCGGCGTGTTCGAGATCGACAAACCCGACGCCGTGATCAAGGCGCTGGAATACACCCTCAACCTGCAGGCCGAGCACTACACCCCGTATTTGCTGGTGTTGCGTGAAGGCAAAGCGTCCTGACGACAACTTTTTCAAAATAGTTTCAGGGTTTCTCCGCAAGCCATCGTCCTTGATCACTGAGGCGTAAATAGTAAGCACTCTCAAGTAGTGCGGCGCCGATCACCGACTTTTTTGCACCGGGGAGCACCATCCATGGCACACCGATACGCCGCACGGCCTTTGCTGGCACTGGCCATTTCCATGGCCTGCGGCACTGCACCGCTGTACTTGCAGGCCGCTGAGACCACTCAGGCACAGACCTACCGTTTTGATATTCCGGGGCAAAGCCTGGACGGTGCGCTGGCAGCGTTTTCGGCGGTGACACGGGTGCAGGTGTTGGTGTCGGGGGAGTTGACTCAAGGTGTTGTGTCACCGGGCGTGAAGGGCAACTGGGGGCAACGTGAAGCCTTGGGCCAACTGCTGGGCGGCACGGGGTTGAGCGCAGCGTTTATCAACGCGGATACCGTCACTCTGGAAAAGCGCGTGGACACAGGCGGCGCCCTTGAAGTCGGTGCCACCACCATCAGCGCCGAACGCCTGGGCACCACCACCGAAGGTACGGGGTCCTACACCACGGGCGCTGTGACCCTGGGCAAGGGCGAGCAGAAACTCAAGGACATCCCGCAATCGGTCAGCGTTATGACCCGCAAGCAGATGGACGACCAGAACACCACCAAACTCTCCGAAGTGGTCAAGCGCACGCCCGGGCTGACGGCGACCAAATCTCCCGGCCCTGGCATGTTCATCTTCTCCCGTGGCTTTGAAATAGGCACCCTGCAATACGATGGCGTAGGTATCCCGCGTAACACCTACACGCTGGGCAGCTACCTCACGGAAAACATGGCGATCTATGATCGCGTTGAAACCCTGCGCGGCCCGGCCGCCTTGCTGCAAGGCGCGAACAGCCCGGGCGGCACCATGAATCTGGTGCGCAAACGCGGCCAGTTGGCGCCGACGGTAACCGTCACCGCCAAGGCCGGCTCCTGGGACCATTACGGCACTCAAGTGGACGCCGGTGGCCCGCTCAATCCTGAAGGCACGTTGCGCGGCCGGTTTGTGGCGGATTACGACACCACCAACTCCTTCGTCGACTACGCGGGCGGCTGGAACCAGACCGTCTATGGCGCCGTCGACTACGACTTCACGCCAGACACTACCGTGGGCGTGGGCATCAGCAACCAGAAAGGCCACTCACGCCCCAACTTCATGTCGTTGCCCCGCTACGCCAATGGCAGCGATATCGGCCTGCCACGTTCGACCTTTGTCGGCGCCAGCTGGAACCGTGCCGTCAACAACCAGACTCAGGTGTTCGCCGACCTGGAGCATCGTTTCAACGATGACTGGAAAGTGAAGGCTGCGCTGGTGGCAATGGACGAACACAACGACGCGACCTACCAGGCGACGTGGGATACCGTCCCCAACCCCGGAGACACGGGCAATGTGCGCTACATCGACTGGGTGACCGACTTCAATACCAAAAGTCGCGGCGCGGATGTGTATGTCAACGGCAAGTTCGACGGCCTGGGGTTCCAACAGGAAATGGTCCTTGGCGCCAACTATTCCAAACTCACCACCGACGACCAGTGGGCGCGGGCGGCAACGAATGGCGCGGATATTTTCAACATCGACCACAACCGTGTGCAGCGCGACAAATACCAGTTGTTTCAGGCCGGGAACGCCTCGAAGAGCTGGTATGACATTCGCCAGAAAGGCATCTACGGCACCTGGCGCGTCAAGGTGCTGGACCCGCTGACGCTGATCCTCGGCGCGCGCACCAGTTGGTACGAGTACTCCTACATCGGTCAGGCTGGTCGCCAGGGCGTATACGGCGCCGCCGAGGATAGCACCACGCAAACATCCGGCAAGGTCACCCCGTATGCTGGCCTGGTCTATGCCCTGAACGATCAATGGTCGGCCTACGCCAGCTACGCCGATGCGTTCGAGCCGCAAACCAACCTGACCACCTCCGGCTCGCTGCTCAAGCCTATCGAGGGCAAGAACTACGAGCTGGGCATCAAGGGTGAACTGGCCGATGGCCGCCTCAACACCTCGTTTGCGATCTTCCGCTATGACCAGGAAAACCGTGCGGTCCAGGACCTGCAAGGGCCGATGAACTGCAATGGTTGGTACTGCTCGGTGGCGTCGGGCAAGGTCCGCAGCCAGGGCTTTGAAGCCACATTGGGCGGTGAAGTGCTGCCGGGTCTGCAACTGGTCTCCAGCTATACCTACAACACCACCAAGTTCCTCAAGGACGACACCTACGAAGGCAAGGTCTTCAGCACCTGGACGCCCAAGCACCTGCTCAAGGTTTGGGGCGATTACCAATTGCCAGGGGACTGGCAGAAGGTCAGCGTCGGCGCTGGCGTGACGGCGCAAAGCAGCACCGTCGCCTACGATCGCACCTTCAGCGTGCCGGGCAATGCACTCTGGGATTCGCGGGTGGCCTACAAGATCAACCAGGAATTCACCGTCGCGGCGAACCTGAACAATATGTTCGACAAGAAGTACTACATCCCGGCTTACAACGCGAACTGGGGCAGCAACTACTATGGCGACCCGCGCAATGTGATGTTCACCATGACCTACACGCCGCAGTTCTGAGTGCAACCGGAATAAAAATGCCCCGCACGTGGCGGGGCATTTTCATAGGCTCAAACAACCCACCTATCGCGCGTCACTTCACCGATTTCAGATGCCAGTTCCATTGCGCAACCAACGCGTTCTCACGCAATTTGATGAACAGCCCATAGTCGCTCAGATAGGCTGCCTGATAAGTCCAACCTTTCATCTGAACGCAGTCGAGTACCTGAGCTTGCCCCTTCAGGTCCGGGGTCAGGGTGGCAGCCGGGATTTCCCGAGCGACCTTGCAGGTCACGGTTCTTGGTTCACTGGTCTCTGACGAAGGACTGCCATCGGGGTTGACGGATTTTGACCATGTCTGGGTGTAGCTCACCTCACTGGCGAGGGGCAAGTTACGCCAATCGCCTTGAAAGCTCAGGCCAACCAAGAGGCGGGTCTTCACCTTGTCACTGCCGGTTTTGCGGTCGAGACCTTGGCTGTCCAGATCAAACAGGCCTTGGAAGGTCAGCTCCTGGTTAAAGCCGAGTGCCGAGTCGCGCGTTTGTACCAGCGTCTGGCCGGATGCGTTGTCGACACTGATAAATGCCTGTTTGGTCTGGTCGCCCACTCGGGTGTTGTTGAAGAGCACGGCGTCATAGTCATACGCCAGCTCGCTCAGGGTTCGGGTTGGCGCAGGCAGGCCGAGCGCTCGGATGGCCGCCAACACGGCCGGGTTGGCATTGGTTGCGCTGGCAACGGGTGGCAATGGCTGGCGCGCCTTGAAAACGGGTAAATGGGTCAGCTCCACCGGCGCCTGGCACAGAGCCTTGAAGAGCTGGGCATGTTCGCCGGAAGCTTGATCCAAGGCTTGCGGCTTGAATTGTCGACGGATTTCGCCGTTGATCATCTGGCGCGTTTCATCAAGGTTGAACTGGCTCACCAACGTAATGGTGCGTTGTGTGCAATCGAGCGTCAGCCGCTCCTGCCGTTGAGTAAACAACGATGCATTCTTGGCGACCTGATAGTGCAGGTAATCCTGGGCGGCCCAGGCGGATATCTGACTGCCTTGGCGCTGCACGCTGTTACGGTCGATCAGCAGCCAGCCCTGATCGGCAGAGGTTTGCAGCATCCGCCAGTCGGGGACGGGGCGTGCCTTGCATACGCTCTGCAATTGAGCGCTTTGCTGCAGTTGTTGGGCCTGTACCGTCGGCAGGTCGAAGCCTGCTGCCGGTGAGGGAGTAAATGCCCGCAGGCCCGAGCGCGTGGGGTAGAACATTCTTCCAGGGCCTTGTGTGCAATAGGCGTCGAACTGCACAGAGATCGGGTTTTGCTGCAAATCGACGGAGTACGCGACCCTGTCGCCGTTGCGCAGGATGGTGTAGTCGAGCGCCGGCAGTGTCATGGCTTCGTTGAAGAGTGCCAGGCCTGGGTCCACCTGAGGCTTTTGCAGCGAGCTGCAACCGGCCAACGCCAATAGGGAAAGCGCCCATGCAGCCGGGTGTAGAGCGATAGAGCGGGCATCCATGCGGGTAAGTTCCTTGAGAATACAGTTGCGCCTGTTATCGGCCGGCGTATGAAAAACTACAGCGTCAGAACGCCAGGCAAAAAAATGCCCCGCACTTGGCGGGGCATTTTTATGAGCGCAGCTTACAGGCCGTCAAGCATCGCCTTGTTACGCACAGCACCCTTGTCGGCACTGGTGGCCAGCAGGGCATAAGCCTTCAACGCGGTGGTCACTTTGCGCGGACGCTTTTCCACCGGCTTCCAACCCTTCTTGTCCTGCTCAACCCGGCGTGCCGCCAGTTCTTCATCGCTGATCAACAGGTTGATCGAACGGTTCGGAATGTCGATCAGCACCTTGTCGCCGTCCTGCACCAGGCCAATCGCGCCGCCGGCAGCGGCTTCTGGCGAAGCGTGGCCGATGGACAAGCCCGACGTACCGCCAGAGAAACGGCCGTCGGTCAGCAGGGCGCAGGCTTTGCCCAGGCCCTTGGATTTCAGGTAGGACGTCGGGTACAGCATCTCCTGCATGCCCGGGCCGCCTTTCGGGCCTTCGTAGCGGATGATCACGATGTCGCCTTCCTTCACTTCGTCGGCGAGGATGCCGCGAACCGAACTGTCCTGGCTTTCGTAGATCTTGGCGCGGCCTTCGAAGACGTGGATGGATTCATCCACACCGGCGGTTTTCACCACGCAGCCGTCGAGGGCGATGTTGCCGTACAGCACGGCCAGGCCGCCTTCTTGCGAGTAGGCGTGCTCGACACTGCGGATGCAGCCGTTTTCACGGTCGTCGTCCAGGGTGTCCCAGCGGGTCGACTGGCTGAACGCGGTTTGCGTCGGGATGCCGGCCGGGCCTGCCTTGAAGAAGGTGTGCACGGCTTCGTCGTCCGTCTGGGTGATGTCCCACTTGGCGATGCCTTCGGCGATGGATTTGCTGTGCACGGTCGGCAGGTCGGTGTGCAGCAGGCCGCCACGGGCCAGCGAGCCGAGGATCGAGAAGATCCCGCCGGCGCGGTGCACGTCTTCCATGTGGTACTTCTGGATGTTCGGTGCGACTTTGCACAGTTGCGGCACGTGGCGGGACAGGCGGTCGATGTCGCGCAGGTCGAAATCGATCTCGGCTTCCTGGGCCGCGGCCAGCAAGTGCAGGATGGTGTTGGTGGAACCGCCCATGGCGATGTCCAGGGTCATGGCGTTTTCGAACGCCTTGAAGTTGGCGATGTTGCGCGGCAACACCGACTCATCGTTGTCGTGGTAGTAGCGCTTGCACAGCTCGACGATGGTACGGCCGGCCTGCAGGAACAGTTGTTCACGGTCGCTGTGGGTGGCGAGGGTGGAACCGTTGCCCGGCAAGGCCAGGCCCAGGGCTTCCACCAGGCAGTTCATCGAGTTGGCGGTGAACATGCCGGAGCACGAACCACAGGTCGGGCAGGCGCTGCGCTCGTATTCCGCGACCTTCTCGTCAGAAGCGCTGGAATCGGCGGCGATGACCATGGCGTCGACCAGGTCGAGGCCGTGGGAGGCGAGCTTGGTCTTGCCGGCTTCCATCGGGCCGCCGGAAACGAAGATCACCGGGATGTTCAGGCGCAGGGACGCCATCAGCATACCGGGGGTGATCTTGTCGCAGTTCGAGATGCAGACGATGGCGTCGGCGCAGTGGGCGTTGACCATGTATTCCACGGAGTCGGCGATGATCTCGCGGCTCGGCAGGGAATACAGCATGCCGTCATGGCCCATGGCGATGCCGTCATCCACGGCAATGGTGTTGAATTCCTTGGCGACACCGCCAGCGCGTTCGATCTCGCGGGCGACCAGTTGGCCCAGGTCCTTGAGGTGGACGTGGCCCGGTACGAATTGGGTGAACGAGTTGGCAATCGCGATGATCGGCTTCTTGAAGTCGTCATCTTTCATCCCCGTGGCACGCCACAGTGCGCGCGCGCCGGCCATGTTGCGGCCGTGGGTGGATGTTTTCGAGCGGTAATCTGGCATGGAGCACTCCGGGCGGCTAATCGGTATCAAAGGGGAGTGAGCTTCTATTGACGTCTGGAACACCCGAAAAATGGCCGTGTGTCCGGAAGTTGCCACTCGCGTCGCGGGATCGCCGCTTGCTTGGGCCTCGAGCTCATAAACCCGCCGGGGGATGACTGGCGATGAATAGGGCCGATTCTACACCGCTGGCGGCTGGAGGGAATGGCCGAAACCGTGAAGATAACCGCTACGGGACGTGCGGGTGGCGCCGCGCCCATGTGTTCAAGACCAAGGCGATGATGCTCAGGATCAGAAAGCACAGACCCAGCGCCGTGCTCAGGTGGTGGGCAAAGGTGCTGATGAAGGCACTGATAAGACCACCGGCAATGAATAACTCCGCAGCAACGGCTGAAGCCGCCGTACCAGCGTTGTCTGGAAACAAGCTCATGGCCTTGGAGTTGGCAATAGGTCGGGTGATGGTGGTGCCTGCGGTGCAGAGCAGCATGGGCATCAGCACGGTCAGTGTTGATAGGCCGAACTGATAGGCCAGGAACAGCATGACCACGCCCGAGATTGCGATCAGCACCAGCCCGATGGCCATCTGGGTCGCAGCCGGGAGCCGTTTGTGCAGGAAGCCTGCACTGACGCCACCCAATACGTAAGCGGCGCCGTAGAGAAGCAGGGTCAAGGAGTATTCATGGGGCGACAGCTGCAGCTGGTCCATGAAAATCAGCGGTGACACCACGATGAACGAGAAGTGGCAGGAGAAGGTAATCGCGGAGATCGTGGCATAGCTGGCGAAGTGGCGGTTGGCGAAGACCTTGGCGTAGGCCTTGAACAAGCTCTGGTGGCTCGGTGCCGCTTGAGGCACACCGCCGTGGAGCAGTCGATGAGCCATGATCAAGGTGACTGCACAAAGCGCTATAAACACATAGAAGCTGGCTTGCCAGCCTCCGTGCAGTTGCAGCCAGGCGCCCATCAGCGGGGAAATCGAAATGAAGATGCCCCCGGCCGTGACCATTGCGATCCGCAGCCGCTCCTGTTCTCTGCCGAAGAAAAGGTCTTGCACCAGCGCTTGGGACAGTATGAAACCACCACAGCCTATGGCTTGAATGACGCGAAAGAACAGGAATTGAGGCGTGTTTTTGGCCGTCAGACACCCGGCCGCGCCCATGATTGCAACGGCCATGCTGGCCAGCAGCAGCTTCTTGCGGCCGATTCTGTCGGACAGTGGGCCGATCAACAGCATGGAGCAGGAAAAGCCAATGGCGAACAGACTGACTGAGCGGGCGATCTGGGTGGTTGAGGTGGAGAAGTGTTCCGCCAGGGCGGGAAAGGAAGGCAGCACGACGTCAAGCGGGAAGACGCTCAACAGCGTCATGGTCATCAGCCAGAAAACAATGAAGGGTTTTTCAGCGTGTGTGATTTCCGTTGACATGGGCGAGCCTCGATTCCGTGAGGCGGTCGAGGATCAAGTTTATGTAAGGGAAAGTCAAAGACTGGAGAGGTACGAAGCTTCTTAAAAGCCTGTAGGAGCCCTAAAGCGCCTACAGGCCAACGGCATCAGCTGTTTGGCAGCAACCGGCAAGTAATGCTTTTGATGTAACGGGTCTCGGCAATCGCCGGGTGCACCGGATGATCCGGACCCTGACCGCCACGCTCCAGCATCTGGATATTGCGATCCAAATGACGTGCGCTGGTCAGCAGGATGTTCTGCAGGTCATCTTCCGGCAAGTGCATGGAGCACGACGCGCTGACCAGGATGCCGTCCTTGCTGAGCAGACGCATGGCCTGTTCGTTCAGGCGGCGATAGGCGCCTTCGCCGTTTTTCATGTCTTTCTTGCGCTTGATGAAGGCCGGTGGGTCGGCGACGATCACGTCGAAGCGCTCTTCGCTGGCTTTCAGTTCTTTCAAGGCTTCAAACACGTCGCCTTCGATGCAGGTCATTTTCTCGGCAAAACCGTTCAGTGCGGCATTGCGCTCCACGCCGTCGAGGGCGAAGGCGGAGGCGTCGACGCAGAACACTTCGCTGGCGCCGAAGGCCGCAGCTTGCACGCCCCAGCCGCCGATGTAGCTGTACAGGTCGAGCACGCGCTTGCCTTTGGCATACGGGGCCAGGCGTGCGCGGTTCATGCGGTGGTCGTAGAACCAGCCGGTTTTCTGGCCCTGGATCACCGGGGCTTCGAATTTCACGCCGTTTTCTTCCAGCGCAACCCACTCCGGCACCAGGCCGAACACGGTTTCGACGTAGCGGTTGAGGCCTTCGGCGTCGCGCGCGGCGGAGTCGTTCTTGAACAGGATGCCGCTTGGCTTGAGCACTTGGGTCAGTGCAGCAATCACGTCTTCTTTATGCGCTTCCATGGTCGCCGAGGCGATCTGCACCACCAGGATGTCGCCGAAACGGTCGACCACCAGGCCTGGCAACAGGTCGGAATCACCGTAGACCAGGCGGTAGAACGGCTTGTCGAACAGGCGATCACGCAGGGACAGGGCGACGTTCAGGCGGTGTACCAGCAGCGACTTGTCCAGCGGCAACTTGATGTCGCGCGAAAGCAGGCGGGCGCAAATCAGGTTGTTCGGGCTCATGGCCACGATGCCCAGGGTCTTGCCGCCGGCCGCTTCCAGGATAGCCTGGTCGCCTGCCTGGAAGCCGTGGAGTGGGGTGGCAGCCACGTCGATTTCGTTGCTGTAGACCCACAGGTGGCCGTTGCGCAAACGACGATCGGCGTTGGCTTTGAGACGCAGGCTTGGCAGGGACATGACGTCGCTCCGGAAAAAAGAGCGGGAGTATACCTTGTTGTGTAGGAAATGGCCGGGTAGCCGGATGTGCGGGAAGGTGTCGGCACGCGGCGGATAAGGGTTAGAATCCCCGCCTAGCCCAGAGTGTGTACTTATGTCCCAAGAGCTTTCCTCCGAACAGATCCAGCAGGCCCTGCAAGGCATCAGCGTGCCGCCCCAACCGCAAATCATGGTGGATTTGCAGATGGAGCAGTACATGCCCGATCCGGACCTGGAAGTGATCGCACGGTTGATCGCCCAAGACCCGGGTCTTTCCGGCGCATTGCTGAAGATCGTCAACTCGTCGTATTTCGGCCTGAGCAACAAGATCGCCTCGATCCAGCGCGCGGTGAACCTGCTGGGCAGCCGTTCGATCATCAACCTGATCAACGCGCTGTCGATCAAGGGCGAAATGAGCGACGACACCATCGTCACCCTCAACCGCTTCTGGGACACCGCCCAGGATGTGGCGATGACCTGCCTCACCCTGGCCAAGCGTACCGGCGCCCAGGCGGTGGACGAAGCCTATGCCTTGGGCCTGTTCCACGATTGCGGCGTGCCGCTGATGCTCAAGCGTTTCCCCAACTACATGTCGGTGCTGGAGCAGGCTTATGCCAATGCCGGCCCCGACTGCCGCGTGGTCGACACCGAGAACAACGCGTTCAACACCAACCACGCCGTGGTCGGTTACTACACCGCCAAATCCTGGCGTCTGCCGGAGCACGTGACCGACGCCATCGCCAACCACCACAACGCCCTGGCGGTGTTCAGCGATGAGTCGTCGCGCAATTCGCAGCTGAAAAACCTGCTGGCGATCCTGAAGATGGCCGAGCACATCTGCTCGTCCTATCGCGTGCTGGGCAACCAGGCGGTGGACCATGAGTGGAATGCCATCGGCCATCTGGTGCTGGACTACGTGGGCCTGTCGGACTACGACTTCGAAAGCATGAAGTTGTCGATCCGCGAGCTGGGCGCCCACTGACCCTTTCTTCAAGAGGTACACATGCCCGAGTTACCCGAAGTCGAAACCACCCGGCGCGGCATCGCGCCACACCTGGAAGGCCAGCGGGTCAGCCGCGTGGTGGTGCGTGAGCGGCGCCTGCGCTGGCCGATCCCGGAAGACCTCGATGTGCGCCTGTCCGGGCAGCGCATCGTGCTGGTGGAACGGCGGGCCAAGTACCTGCTGATCAATGCCGAAGTGGGCACCTTGATCAGCCACCTGGGCATGTCGGGCAACTTGCGCCTGGTGGAAGTCGGCATGCCGGCGGCCAAGCATGAGCATGTGGATATCGAGTTGGAGTCGGGCCTGGCCCTGCGTTACACCGACCCCCGACGTTTCGGCGCGATGCTCTGGAGCCAGGACCCGCACAACCACGAGCTGCTGATCCGCCTGGGGCCCGAGCCGCTGACTGACCTGTTTGATGGCGAGCGCTTGTTCCAGTTGTCCCGTGGCCGTTCGATGGCGGTGAAACCGTTCATCATGGACAACGCGGTGGTGGTGGGCGTGGGCAATATCTACGCGACGGAAGCGCTGTTTGCGGCGGGGATCGACCCGCGTCGCGAGGCGGGCGGCATTTCGCGGGCGCGTTACTTGAAGCTGGCGATCGAGATCAAACGCGTGCTGGCGGCTGCCATCGAGCGCGGCGGCACCACGCTGCGCGACTTTATCGGCGGCGACGGGCAACCAGGGTATTTCCAGCAGGAATTGTTCGTCTATGGCCGGGGCGGCGAGGCGTGCAAGGTCTGCGGGAGCGAATTGCGCAATGTGGTGCTGGGGCAGCGCGCGAGCGTGTTTTGCCCCAAGTGCCAGTCTTAGGCTTTACCGGTAATCAACCGGTACTTGGCCATCAACTGCTCTTCCGTCTCCGGATGCGCTTCATCCAGCGGGATGCAATCCACCGGGCACACTTGCTGGCACTGAGGCTCGTCGTAGTGGCCGACGCACTGGGTGCACAGGTTGGGGTCGATCACGTAGATCTCTTCGCCCTGGGAAATCGCGGCGTTCGGGCACTCGGGTTCGCAGACGTCGCAGTTGATGCAATCGTCGGTGATGATCAGGGACATGGAAACTCCTGCCAGGGCTATCAGCCAAGGCATCTGAAAACTAATGCGCGCAATTGTGCCGCATTGGCGCCCGCAGTGCGAGTGCACATGACCTATGGCCAGCCGCCATTTATCCGTCGCAGGTAACTTGTGGCGAGCGGGCTTACCCCGCGTTGGGCTGCGAAGCGGCCCCAGTAAAGGCACCACGTAGTTTCAGGCAGAAACCTCATCGCCGGGTTTTGGGGCTGCTCGCAGCCCAACGCGGGGCAAGCCCGCTCGCCACAGAAAGCCCTTCAGCAAGATTACTTCTTGAAACGCAGGGTCAGCGCATCCGCCACGGCCGGATGCACGAACTTGGTGATATCCCCGCCCAAAGCGGCGATTTCACGGACCAACGTCGAGGAAATGAACGAATAACGTTCCGACGGCGTGAGGAACAGGCTTTCCACGTCCGGCGCCAGTTGGCGGTTCATGTTGGCCAACTGGAATTCGTATTCGAAGTCCGACACCGCACGCAGGCCGCGCAGGAACACATTGGCGTTCTGTTCTTTGGCGAAATGCGCCAGCAGCGTGGAAAAGCCCACCACTTCCACGTTGGGCAGGTGCTTGGTGACCTCACGCGCCAGCTCCACGCGCTGTTCCAGGGGAAACAGCGGGTTTTTCTTGGGGCTGGCTGCGACCGCGATGATCACATGGTCGAACAAGCGTGAGGCACGTTCGACCAGATCGCCATGGCCTTTGGTAATCGGGTCGAAGGTTCCTGGGTACAACACTCGGTTCATCGCGTCGTCCTGGCGGAGTCCGTTGGGGAACCGGATGGTATCGCAGCCATCCCGGTCGGCCAAGTCGACTTATGTAGATACATACCGCTAATCGCGCGTTTTTTCATGCCGTTTTCAGACGTTCGGCCAAAGCTGTCGCCAGTTGGGCAGTTAAACCGTACACCGATAATTGTGGGTTGGCCCCAATGCTGGTGGGGAATAAAGACCCATCGTGGATCGACAGGTTGCGCAATTGGTGGTGGCGACCGAGGCTGTCGGCCACTGCATTTTTCGGATCCTCCCCCATGGCACAACCGCCCATCACATGGGCGCTGCCCAGACAGGTGCGGTGCAATTCCAGGTTGAGCTCCTCGATCATCGTTCGGGCTTCGCCCAGTGTTTTCACGTAGCGCGCATCGTGATGCAGCGGCTTGACCGACTTCGCGCCCGCGGCGAACTGGATCTCGGCCATGCTGTGGAACGCACGGCGCAATCCATCCCAGGCGTAATCCGATACCTGGTAGTCGAGCACCGGCGTGCCGTCACCGCGCAGTTCCACGCTGCCGCCCGGGCTGTCGGGGTGGAAACCATCGCGCAGCAGCGCCAGCATCGCATGGGTATTGGGCAATTGGCTCATGTCCAAGGCGTTCTGAGTGCCATAACCACCGAGCAACGTACTGGCTAGCGCAGGATGTAAGGGCGGTGCCTCCAGCTTGTAAGACATTTTGCCAGTGGTGCCATCCTGCCACTGGAAATGGTCGGAGTAGATTGACTGCGGCGCGCCGTAGAACGGGTTGATCACCTCGTCGAACAACCCGGCGGAAAAATTCACCAGGTGCAGGAAGGTGCGTTTGCCGAGGCGCTTGTGCGGGTCGGGTGCATCCGAGCGCATCAACAACGCCGGGCTGTTGATGCCGCCGCCGGAGAGCACATAGTGCTTGGCCTTCACGGTGATTTTGCGGCCAGTCGGCGTCACGCACAGGTTATCCATGGCCACGCATTCCAGGCTGCTGATCGTGTCGCCGCTGTAGATCAGGCGTTCGGCGCGGGCCAGGTAGAGCAGTTCGCCGCCCTTTTCCAGGGTGGACGGAATTGTGGTTACCAACATCGACTGCTTGGCATTGACCGGGCAACCCATGCCGCAATACCCCAGGTTGAAGCAGCCGCGCACATTGCGTGGGATCACGTGCCAGCTATAACCGAGCTTTTCGCAGCCTTTGCGGATCACGTCGTTATTGGGATTGGGCGGCAGGGCCCAGGGCGCGATGCCCAGGCGCTGCTCCATCTTTTCGAACCATGGTGCCATTTCGGCGCTGCTGTGGCCCTTCACCGCGTATTCGCTGGCCCAGTGGCTGAGGGTGGCGTCCGGCGTACGGAAGCTCGACGTCCAGTTGATCAGCGTCGTGCCGCCCACTGCACGGCCCTGCAGGATGGTGATCGCGCCATCCTTGCTCATGCGGCCGATGCCCTCCTGATACAGGCTGGTGTAGGCCTCGTCTTCCAACAGCTTGAAGTCGCTGCTGGTCTTGAGCGGGCCTTCTTCGATCAGCAGTACTTTGTAGCCGGCGGCGCTGAGGATTTCGGCGGTGGTGCCGCCACCGGCACCGCTGCCGATGATCGCCACATCGGCTTCCAGGGTCAGGTCGTTGTCGAGGGCGGCGCCATTGTGGGTTTTCCAGCCACGGGCCATGCCGTCGCGGAACAGGTCGGGTACGGGCATAAACAGGCACTCTTATTGTTGTGTTTAACCCCCTGTAGGAGCCGGCTTGCCGGCGATGGCGGTCTTGAGGACGCTATCGCCGGCAAGCCGGCTCCTACAAGGAACGTCAGATTTTTGGAGGGCCGGGGTAGCCGCAATGGGCCCAGGACGCCGGCTGGAAGTACCAGGCCATGATCACCAGCTTGAGCAGCGAGCCCTGGCCCATGCGCAGCAGGTTGAGGTAGCTGTTTTCCCAGCGGTGCAGAAAGTTGCGGATTTGCTCGCTGCTGGCGTTTTCCCAACTGCCCCAGATCCCGGTCAGCGGGCCACGGGTGATGGCCATGCCCAGCACGTCGAACAGTTGCTGGGTGAGCTTGAACATCTCCGGCGACAGGCGTTGCAGGCTGAAGTCGAGTTTCTTGAGGGTGTCTTCAACGCCGCTGGCAACTGCCTGAGCACTGGCGACACCTTCCAGCAACACCGGGATCACGGCGCGCAGGAACGGCAGATCACTGCTACGCAACATCACGAAACCGCTGGCCGGCGTGCTACTAGAGCAACCGCTGAGGCTGGCGCCCAGCCCGGCGGTAGCCAGGAAGGCGCTGGCACACAGGCCGATTTTCAGGACGCCGCGCCGCGACAGCGCGGGTGTTTCAGTCAGGCTAGGGTTCATTGTTATTGTTATCCCGTGGGTGGCGGTTTCAGCGGACGAACAGCTTCTGGATCAACTTCTGGATCGATTTGCCGTAAGGCGGATAGATCAACTTCGCCGCGTTCAGGCGCTGTTTCACCAGCACGCCTTTGGCTTTGCTGAAGGTGAGGAAGCCCTCGTGGCCGTGGTAATGGCCCATGCCCGACGGGCCGATGCCGCCGAACGGCATGTCGTCCTGGGCCACATGCAGCAAGGTGTCGTTCAGGCAGACGCCGCCGGAATGGGTTTCGTGGAGCACACGATCCTGCTCGCCCTTGTTGTAGCCGAAGTAATACAGGGCCAGTGGGCGAGGGCGTTGGTTGATGTAGGCAAAGGCTTGGTCGATGCCGCGATAGGGCACGATCGGCAGCACCGGGCCGAAGATTTCGTCCTGCATCACTGTCATGTCGTCGCTGACATTCAGCAAAAGGCTATGGGCCATGCGCCGCGCCTGGCCTTGGTCGTACAGCGGAATCAGGGTGGCGCCTTTGTCGGTGGCGTCCTTGACGTAGGCGTTGAGCCGGGCAAGTTGTCGTTCGTTGATGATGGCCGTGTAGTCCGGGTTGTCGACCAGGGTCGGATAGAACCCGCGAACGGCCTGGGTGTAGGCCTCCACGAAACCCTCGACGCGATCTTCCGGCACCAACACGTAATCCGGTGCCACGCAGGTTTGCCCAGCGTTCAGCGCTTTGCCGAAGGCGATGCGTTCGGCGGCGTCCTTGAGCGGCACATCGGCGGACACAATGGCCGGCGACTTGCCACCCAATTCCAGGGTGACCGGCGTGAGGTGTTCGGCCGCCGCACGCATCACGTGCTTGCCAATGCTGGTGGCGCCGGTAAACAGCAGGTGGTCGAAGGGCAGCTTGGAGAAGGCCATGCCGACTTCGGCCTCACCCAGCACCACGCACACCAGGTCCTCGGGGAAGATCTTCGCCAGCAGTGCCTTGAGCAACTCGCCGGTGGCGGGGGTGGACTCGCTGAGCTTGAGCATCACCCGATTGCCCGCCGCCAACGCGCCGACCAGCGGGCCGATGGCCAGGTACAGCGGGTAATTCCAGGGCACGATCACGCCGACCACGCCCAAGGGTTGATAAATGACTTTGGCTGACGCGGGCTGGAAGGCAATGCCTACGGCACGGCGGGAAGGTTTCATCCAGCCTTTGAGGTGTTTGCTGGCGTAATGAATGCCATGCAGGCTGGGCATCAGTTCGGCGAACAGGGTTTCATCGGCGCTGCGATGACTGAAGTCCTGGCTGATCGCGTTGATCAGCGCCTGGCGCTCATCGCTGAGCAGGTCACGCAGGGCCTTGAGCCATTGCTGGCGCTGTGCGGCCGGCGGCATCGGGTTGGCGGCGTAGGCACGGCGCTGGGTGTCGAACAGGTCCTGGAGCTGATCCAGCACTTGGGAATCTTGCAGATAGGCAACGTTGGCAGACATGGCGGCGTTCCCGATTGTTATAGGTCTGCCTGGATTTTTAGAGTCATTGCTCTAAATTGTCAAATATCATTACGTAGATGCGGATTTATCCCTGCAAGATTAGGCCGTAAGATGCCCCATCACGTGTACAGAAGCTGATCCCCTATGGCACCACGAGTAAAGACCAGCGAGCGCATTGTGCAAACCAGCCTGGAGCTTTTTAACCAGCAGGGCGAGCGCAGTGTGAGCACCAACCACATCGCCGCCCATATGGAAATTTCGCCGGGCAACCTGTACTACCACTTCCCCAACAAGCAGGCGATCATCGCCGTGCTGTTTCGCGAATATGAAGCGCTGGTGGACAGTTTCCTGCGCCCGCCCCAAGGCCGCGCCGTTACTGTCGAAGACAAGCGTTTCTACCTGCAGGCCGTGCTGGCCGGCATGTGGCGCTACCGTTTCCTGCACCGCGACCTCGAACACCTGCTGGAAAGCGATCCGGAACTGGCCACCGGATATCGGCGCTTTTCCCAGCGCTGCCTGACCCAGGGCGGGGCTATTTACCAAGGGTTTGTCGACGCCGGCATCCTCAATATGGACCCGGTGCAAACCGAAGCCCTGACCCTCAACGCCTGGATCATCCTCACCTCGTGGGTGCGTTTCCTGTGCACCACCAATGAAAACTCTGCCCATTTGAGCGCCGAGGCGATCAAGCGCGGGGTGTATCAGGTGCTGGTGCTGGAGGCGGGGTTTGTCACGCCCCAGGCCAAAGAGGCGGTAGATGCCTTGTTCAAGGAATTTTACGTGCCGTTGAATCAGGCATTGGAAGAAGTGAAGTAGGACCTTTCCCGAATCTGTTCACTAGGAGTCCGTCATGCCGCTTGCCCAACTGATCAGCCCCCAACAACTGGCCGAGCGCCTGAAGGCCGGCGGGGTGGTGATCCTGGATTGCCGTTTTGCCTTGGAAGACCCGGACTACGGGCGTTGCAGCTATGCCGAAGGGCATATCGAAGGCGCGCAATACGCCGACCTGGAGCGACACCTCAGTGGCCCGGTGACCAAAGGCGTCACCGGCCGTCACCCATTGCCGGCGGCGGACACTTTGGTTCAGCAGTTGCGGGCCTGGGGCATCAGCGCAGATACCGATATCGTGCTGTATGACGACGGCCCCGGTGCCTATGCCGCCCGCGCCTGGTGGCTGCTGACCTGGCTGGGCAAGCGCGACGGCGTGTTTATCCTGGATGGCGGCCTCAAAGCTTGGCATGCCGCCGGTTTCCCGTTGAGCCTGGACGCGCCGCTGGTTGAGCCTGGGAGCTTCGCCGGTACGCCGGACAACCGTCTGCTGCTGGACGCTGAGCACCTGCAAAAACGCCTGGGCCAGCCGGGTCTGACCCTGATCGACGCCCGCGCTCAACCACGTTTTCGCGGCGAAGTGGAGCCGATCGACCCGATCGCCGGGCACATCCCTGGCGCGCAATGTGCGGCCTTCAACGAAAACCTTGGCGCCGATGGCCGCTTCCTTCCGGCTGAACAGCTCAAGCAGCGTTTCGCCGCCCAACTGCAAGGCCGCTCGCCGGATGAGCTGGTGGCGTATTGCGGTTCCGGCGTGACGGCCTGCCACAATCTGTTCGCCTTGAGCCTGGCGGGTTATCCGTTGGGCAAGTTGTATGCGGGGTCGTGGAGCGAGTGGATTACCGATCCAGCGCGGGCAATCGCTACCGGCGACTGAGCAGCCAGTCAGGAATACGGCGCTCCAGGTAATACCCGGGGCGCTTGAGTGTGCCGTCGACAAACCCCACATGCCCACCCTTGGCCAGCAGCTCAAACTCCGTGCATGCCGACAATTCGCTCGCCTCAGGCAGGCTGTGGGCGAACACAAACGGGTCATCGGCAGCCTGAATGATCAGGGTGGGCGTGCGGATATCGCCCAGGTAATAACGGCTCGACGCGCGGCGGTAATAGTCCTCGGCACTCAGAAACCCATGGAGCGGCGCAGTCACCCGGCCATCGAAATCCCAGAACGTACGCATCTTCTCCAGTGAGCCCAAGGCTTCCAGGGTTTTGAGCCCGTCTGCCCGGCCATCCTGTAGAAAGCGGCTCTGTTTGACGCGGATATACGCCAGCATCTCACGCATGAAATGCCTCTGATACACCCGCGAGAAGCCCAGGCCGATGCGGTCCGCACATTGGTCCAGGCGAAACGGCACCGACACCGCCGCAGCGCCTTGCAGTCCCGATGCCGCGCCGGTTTCACCCAAATGCTTGAGCAGCACATTGCCGCCCAGCGAATAACCCACTGCATACAGCGGCGCCAACGGCCGCTTGGCGCGCAGATGGGTAATCGCCGCCGCCAGGTCTTCGCTGGCACCCGAGTGATAGCTGCGCGCCAACAAGTTCGGTTCCCCCGAGCAACCACGCCAATTCAGCGCGACGCTGGCCCAGCCTTGCGCAGCCAGGGCTTTTTGCAGGCCGGCCACGTAGGGCGAGTTGGATGAGCCGGTCAGGCCGTGCAGCACCAGCACCAACGGCGCTTGCGCGTCGTGGGGGCCGTGCCAGTCGAGGTCGAGGAAGTCGCCGTCGTCCAGCCACAGGCGCTCGCGTTGGCGGTCGATGTGGGTGGTGGAACGCCACAACGGCCCCCACAGTGTTTGCAGGTGGGGGTTGCCGAGGCCGAAGGCGGGGGTGAACAGATCGGAAGAAGGCGTCATGAAATGCTCTATGCCGGACGGGGCTGCCCAAACCCCCTGTAGGAGCGAGCTTGCTCGCGAAAAACGTAAGGGCGCCGCGTTCATTCAGGATGCCAGCGTGATCGTTGTCGATCTTCGCGGGCAAGCCCGCTCCTACAGTGAGTCAGTGTGTGCAGTACGATGCCACAACGCGTAATACACCCGCCCGGACTTCTGTTCCCGGTGCAGGCGCCAGCCTGCCGGCAGGCCCAGTGTCGAAGGCGCGGTCTCGCTCTCAGTGTAGATCCACGCATCCGGTGCCAGCCACTGGCGTTCTTCCAGCAGCGTGCACACGGTCGGCAGCAGGTTCTGGTTGAACGGAGGGTCGAGGAACACCACGTCGAACTGGCTGGCCGGCTGGGTTTCCAGGTAGCGCAGGGCGTCGGCGGTCTGGACCTGGCCGGTGGTGCAGCGCAGGGTGCCCAGGTGTTCCTTGAGGCTGGAGACCGCCACGTTGCTGGCGTCCAGCGCCTGGCCCAGGGCAGCGCCACGGGACAGCGACTCCAGGAACAGCGCGCCACTGCCGGCGAACGGGTCCAGCACCTTGGCGCCCGCGATGTACGGCGCGAGCCAGTTGAACAGGGTTTCACGCACGCGGTCCGGCGTCGGGCGCAGGCCGACCACGTCAGGGAAGCTCAGCTTGCGGCTGCGCCATTCGCCGCCAATGATGCGCAGCTGGCCCACACCGTTATGCACGTTGTGGACAGGTTTTTTCGGGCGAGATGAACTGGCCATTAATGCTCCGGAACCCCGAGCGGCTGCTCGGCGGGTTTGTCAGTGGGGGGCGGTAGTGGCTTTTGCGCAATCGTCGGGCCGGCGGTCACGATGACCATCTTGTCGGCGCTCAAGTGTTTGTTCATGGCAGCCTTGACCTGCTCTACGGTCAGGGCCTGGGATTGTTTCATGAAATCTTCCAGATAGGTCAGCGGCAGGTTGTAGAAACCCATCGCACCCAGCTGCCCGACGATATCGGCGTTGCTCGCGGTGGACAGTGGGAAGCTGCCAGCCAGCTCACGCTTGGCGTCATCCAGTTCTTTTTGCGTCGGGCCGTTGTCGAGGTAGTCCTTCACCACGTCTTCCACTAGGCGCAGGGTGCCGCCGCTCATTTCGGCGCGGGTCTGCAGCTGGATCATGAACGGGCCGCGCACCTGCATGGGCGAGAAACCGGAGTACACGCCATAGGTGAGGCCGCGTTTTTCACGCACTTCGCTCATCAGTCGGGTGCCAAAACCACCGCCGCCGAGGATCTGGTTACCCAGGGACAGGGCTGCATAGTCCGGGTCTGCGCGGTCGATGCCCAGTTGCGCGAACAACAGGTGCGTCTGCTTGGACGGGAATTCGATGCGGTTCAAGCCTGGCTTGGGTTCGGTCGGTTGGGCGATTTTCGGCAAGGCCGGGCCTTTAGGCAGCGAGGCGGAAATCTTGCCGGTCATGGCTTCGGCCTCGGCGCGGGTCAGGTCGCCCACCACCGCGATCACCGCGTTGCCGGCCGCATAGCCTTTGGCGTGGAATGCCTGCAACTGCGCCAGGGTAATCTTCGGAACGCTTTCTGGCGTGCCTTCGCTCGGGTGTGCGTAAGGGTGATCGCCGTACAAGCGCTTGAACAGCTCCAGACTCGCCAGCTTGCCTGGGTTCTGCTTCTGGTACTCGAAGCCGGCGAGGATCTGGTTCTTGATCCGCGCCAGGGAGTCGGCTGGGAAGGTGGGCTTGCCGATCACCTGGTCAAACAGGCTCAGGGCGGCGTCGCGTTTATCGCTGTCGCTGAGGCTGCGCAGGGACACCAGCGCCATGTCGCGGTAGGCGCCATTGCCAAAGTCTGCGCCCAGGCCCTCGAAGTCACGGGCGATCTGGCTTACATCCTTGCCTGGTACGCCTTCGTTGAGCATGGCGTTGGTCATCAACGCCAGGCCCGGCACATTGCCGTCCTGGCTGCTGCCGGCGGCGAACAGGATGCGCACGTCGAACATCGGCAGTTCATGGGCCTCGACGAACAGCACCTTGGCGCCTTCGGCGGTGTTCCAGGTTTGTACGTCGAGCTTGCGGTTGGTCGGTGCCTTGTCATCCAGCTCTGCCAGGGATTGCAGCTTGTTGCTCGACTGGGCTTTTTCCAGTGCCGGGCTGGCGACGGAGTCACTCGGGCGCAGGAAATACACGGCACTGGCGGCGATCAGCGTGACAACGATCAGGCTGGGGAAGATCAGGCGGCTGCTTTTGCGATCACTCATGAGCGGTCTCCAGAGGCAAGACATGGGCGACGCTGAGACGTTCGCGGGTGAAATAGGTGCGCGCGGCTTTCTGGATATCGTCCGGGGTCACGCTTTGCAGGTCGGCCAGTTCCGTGTCCATCAGTTTCCAGGACAGGCCCACGGTCTCCAGGGAGCCAATGGCTGTGGCCTGGCTGGTGATGGAATCACGCTGGTAGACCAGGCCGGCAATGACCTGGGCGCGGATACGTTCCAGTTCTTCGGCGGTCGGCGGCTTGGCCTTCAGCTCTTCCAGCAGGCGCCACAGGCCGGCTTCGGCTTGGGCGACGGTCTTTTTCTTCTGCTGGTTGGGGGTGGCGGTCAGCATGAACAGGGTGTCGCCACGGGTGTAGGCGTCGTAGTTGGTGGAGGCGGCAGAGACCAGCTCTTCACCTCGCTCCAACTGTTCCGAGATCCGTGCACTGTAGCCGCCGTCCAGCAACGCCGAGATCAGGCGCAGGGCCTGCACCGAGCGTTTGTCTTCGGCGGTGGCCAGGCCGGGCACGTTGAAGCCCAGGATCACGCTCGGCAGTTGGGTCTGCACTTTCATGGTCAACAGGCGCTCGCCGGGTTCGGCCAGTTCCATCGGGATCTTGGCCGGTGGCACGTCACGCTTGGGAATAGGGCCAAAGTAGCGCTGGGCCAGGTTTTTCACTTCGTCCGGGGTGACGTCGCCGACCACCACCAAGGTGGCATTGTTCGGCACGTACCAGGATTGGTACCAGTGGCGCAGCTCTTCGACCTTCATGCGGTCCAGGTCGGCCATCCAGCCGATGGTCGGCGTGTGGTAGCCGCTGGCGGGGAAGGCCATGGCCTTGAAGCGCTCGTAGGCCTTGGACATCGGGTTATCGTCGGTGCGCAGGCGGCGCTCCTCTTTGATAACCTCGATTTCGCGGCTGAATTCGTCGGCCGGCAGGCGCAGGCTGGCCATGCGGTCGGCTTCCAGCTCGAAGGCGACGCCCAGGCGATCACGGGCCAGTACTTGGTAGTAGGCGGTGTAATCGTCGCTGGTGAAGGCGTTCTCTTCGGCGCCCAGGTCGCGCAGGATCAGCGAGGCTTCGCCGGGGCCGACTTTGGCGCTGCCCTTGAACATCATATGTTCCAGGGCGTGGGACAAACCGGTCTGGCCCGGGGTTTCGTAGCTCGAACCGACCTTGTACCAAACCTGGGAAACCACCACAGGCGCGCGATGATCTTCGCGTACGACCACCTTCAGGCCGTTATCCAGGGTGAATTCATGGGTGGGTTGTGGGTCGGCAGCCAAGGCTGAAAGAGGCAGACAAACTGTGCTGAACAGCAGGCCTGCGGCGCGGCGGGCTAGAGCATTCATTCGTTTTTAAACCTGTTGGGCTGCCCGCTTGGTCTTAGCGTCGGCGGGCGAGGAGGTGCTAGGATACTGATCCGACTGAGTGACGGCCACTGCGGCTGTCTTGTTGAGGCCCTATTTTGGCCTTCAAAATGTTGCGCATGAACGAGCTGGCTAAAAAACAGTCTGTTACGCATCGAATTTTATTTACCGACGCGCCTAGTGGCGCGTCGCTACCTTGAGATAGCCGTCTCCATGTTTGGTTCCAACGACGACAAGAAGACCCCAGCTGCGGCTGGCGAGAAAAAAGGCCTGTTCGGATGGCTGCGCAAAAAGCCGCAGGAAACCGTCGACGAACAGCCGCCGGTTCAGCCTGAACCCATCCCTGAGCCTGTAGTAGAAGCCGAACCGGTTGTTGAAACCCCGGCGCCAGTGGTGTTGCCGATGGCCGAGCCGGTGTTGCAGCCGGTGGTGGAAGCTGAGCCAGAGCCAGAGCCAGAGCCAGAGCCAGAGCACAAGCCGTGGCTGGAACTGCCGGTGGCCGAAGAACCTGTGGCCTTGGTTGAAGATGTGCAGGCTGAGCACGTCACGCCGCCCATTCCGGCTGTGGTCGAGGTCGCTGCGCCCGCGGTGATCGAGCCAGAACCCGTGGCAGCTGCCGTCGAAACCAGCAAGACCGGCTTCTTCGCCCGCCTCAAGCAGGGCCTGAGCAAGACCAGCGCCAGCATTGGCGAAGGCATGGCCAGCCTGTTCCTCGGCAAAAAAGTCATCGATGACGAACTGCTGGAAGACATCGAAACCCGCCTGCTCACCGCCGACGTGGGCGTCGAAGCCACCGCCGTGATCATCCAGAGCCTCACCCAGAAGGTCGCGCGCAAGCAACTGACCGATGCCGACGCGCTGTACAAATCCCTGCAGGCCGAACTGGCGGCGATGCTAAAGCCTGTTGAGGCACCGCTGGTAATCACCCCGAACAAGCCGTTCGTGATTCTGGTAGTGGGCGTCAACGGTGCCGGCAAGACCACCACCATCGGCAAGCTGGCCAAGAAGCTGCAGTCCGAAGGCAAGAAAGTCATGCTGGCCGCCGGTGACACCTTCCGCGCCGCAGCGGTTGAGCAGTTGCAGGTGTGGGGCGAGCGCAACAAGATCCCGGTGATCGCCCAGCACACTGGCGCGGATTCCGCTTCGGTGATCTTCGACGCCGTGCAAGCCGCCAAGGCCCGTAACATTGATGTGCTGATCGCCGATACCGCCGGTCGCCTGCACACCAAAGACAACTTGATGGAAGAGCTGAAGAAAGTCCGTCGCGTGATCGGCAAGCTCGATGCAGACGCCCCGCACGAGGTTCTGTTGGTGCTGGATGCCGGTACCGGCCAGAACGCCATCAGCCAGGCCAAACAATTCAACCAGACGGTGCAACTGACTGGCCTGGCATTGACTAAGCTCGACGGCACGGCCAAGGGCGGCGTGATCTTCGCCCTGGCCAAACAGTTCGGGTTGCCGATTCGTTATATCGGCGTCGGTGAAGGCATCGACGACCTGCGCACCTTTGAAGCCGAACCCTTTGTACAGGCACTGTTTGCCGAGCGGGAGCGTTCATGATTCGATTCGAGCAGGTCGGTAAACGCTATGCCAACGGGCATGTGGGCTTGCATGAGCTGAGCTTTCGAGTGCGTCGCGGCGAGTTTCTGTTTGTAACCGGCCACTCCGGTGCCGGCAAAAGTACCCTGTTGCGCCTGCTGCTGGCCATGGAACGCCCGACCACCGGCAAACTGCTGCTGGCGGGCCAGGACCTGGCCACCATTAGCAATGCGCAGATTCCGTTCCTGCGCCGCCAGATCGGCGTGGTGTTCCAGAACCATCAGTTGCTGTTCGACCGCACCGTGTTCAATAACGTGGCGCTGCCGTTGCAGATCCTCGGGCTGTCCAAGGCCGAGATCGTCAAGCGCGTGGATTCGGCCTTGGAGCGCGTGGCGCTGTCGGACAAGACCGACCTCTACCCCGGCGACCTTTCCACCGGCCAGCAACAGCGCGTGGGCATCGCCCGCGCCATCGTCCACCGCCCGGCCCTGCTGCTGGCGGACGAACCCACCGGTAACCTCGATCCGCGCCTGGCGGCCGAGATCATGGGGGTGTTCGAAGACATCAACCGCCTGGGCACCAGCGTGCTGATCGCCAGTCACGACCTGGCGCTGATCGCGCGCATGCGCCATCGCATGCTTACCCTGCAACGCGGCCGCTTGATCGGTGACGGGGAGGCCGGCGTATGAGTGCGACACGCAGCCCTAAAGTCTCCGAGCGCGTGGCGCCGAAACCGGCCGATCCGCAACCACCGAAGAAAAAACACGATCACGACGATGACGGCCCGGACTTCAGCACCCTGCTGCGCGCTTGGGTCGAAAGCCATCGCGCCAGCCTGGTCGACAGCCTGCGCCGCCTGGGCAAGCAGCCGATCGGCAGCTTTTTCACCTGCCTGGTGATGGCAGTGGCCTTGAGCCTGCCGATGGGGTTGTCGCTGCTGCTCAATAATGTGGAGCGCCTCGGCGGTTCCTGGCAGCGCGCGGCGCAGATCTCGCTGTACCTGAACATCGACGCCAGCGCCAAAGACGGCGAAGCGTTGCGCGACGACATCAAGAACATCCCAGGTGTGGCGGATGCCGAGTACATCAGCCGCGACCAAGCCCTTGAAGAGTTCCAGCAACAATCCGGCCTGGGCGAGGCGCTTAAAGAGCTGCCACAGAACCCGCTGCCGGGCGTGGTGCTGGTGACGCCGAATGAAGTCGACAAGCCGGCGCTGGAAGCCCTGCGACAAAAACTCGCAGAGATGCCCAAGGTGCAGCAGGCGCAGCTTGATCTAGTCTGGGTAGAGCGCCTGGCGGCGATCCTCAAGCTGGGCGACCGCTTCGTGTTCGGCCTGACGGTGCTGTTGGTGTCTGCATTACTTTTGGTGATAGGTAATACCATTCGTCTTCATATTGAAAACCGTCGCACCGAGATAGAAGTGATTAAACTGGTCGGCGGCACGGACAGCTATGTGCGTCGTCCTTTTCTGTACATGGGCGCGCTTTATGGCTTCGGTGCCGGGATTTTGTCCTGGGGCGTGCTGGCTTTTGGCCTGGACTGGCTGAATGACGCGGTGGTCGGGCTGGCCGGACTCTACGGCAGTGATTTCGCGCTGGCCGGCGTGCCGGTAGCCGATGGTCTGAGTCTCTTGCTTGGCGCGGTATTGTTGGGGTATATCGGTGCTTGGATTGCGGTCGCTCGTCATTTACGCGAGTTGGCACCGAAGTAGTTAATGTCAGATTAATGTGGTTTCGTTTGTATTGACCGTATTGGTGGTTTAGGGAACTTGTCCTACGGTTCCCGGTCAATTTTCGCAGTGCTTCACTGCACGAGTTATGTGAGTCGGAGGTTTTTTCGTATGACCACTTCTTTGCAACCTGCTTATGCCTTGGTCCCGGGTGCGAACCTGGAAGCCTAT
Source organism: Pseudomonas sp. NS1(2017) (assembly GCF_002269425.1). Lineage (NCBI taxonomy): Bacteria > Pseudomonadati > Pseudomonadota > Gammaproteobacteria > Pseudomonadales > Pseudomonadaceae > Pseudomonas > Pseudomonas sp. NS1(2017). The sequence goes on along the minus strand of NZ_CP022960.1, from coordinate 942,838 downwards.
GTGCACACGGTCAACAGCATTCCATTGCTGACGCCCGAGCAGGAGCGTGAACTGGCCGAGAGTCTCTACTATGAGCAGGATTTGGGGGCGGCTCGGCAGATGGTGCTCGCCCACCTGCGTTTTGTCGTACATATCGCCCGTAGCTACAGCGGCTACGGCTTGGCCCAGGCTGACCTGATTCAGGAAGGCAACGTTGGCCTGATGAAGGCTGTGAAACGCTTCAACCCGGAAATGGGTGTGCGTCTGGTGTCGTTTGCTGTGCACTGGATCAAGGCGGAAATCCACGAGTTCATCCTGCGCAACTGGCGCATCGTGAAAGTGGCGACCACCAAGGCCCAGCGCAAGCTGTTCTTCAACCTGCGCAGCCAGAAGAAACGCCTGGCGTGGCTGAACAACGAGGAAGTCCATCGCGTGGCCGAAAGCCTCGGCGTGGAGCCCCGTGAAGTGCGCGAGATGGAAAGCCGCCTGACCGGCCATGACATGGCCTTCGACCCCGCTGCTGAAGCGGACGACGACAGCGCCTTCCAATCGCCGGCCAACTACCTGGAAGACCACCGGTACGACCCGGCGCGTCAACTGGAGGATGCGGACTGGAGCGACAACTCCAACCACAACCTGCACGAAGCGCTGGAAGTGCTGGACGACCGCAGCCGCGACATCCTCTACCAGCGCTGGCTGGCGGAAGACAAAGCCACGCTGCACGACCTGGCACAGAAGTACAACGTGTCGGCCGAGCGGATTCGTCAGCTTGAGAAGAGCGCGATGAACAAGCTGAAGTTGTCGATCGCCGCCTAAAACGCAGCGAAAAGACAAAAAAATGCCCCGATCGAAAGATCGGGGCATTTTTGTTTGAGGTGTAGGGTCAGTCGGACCAAGGTGCTTTGCGTGAATTGTTCAACTCCACCAAATAGCCATCCCCACCCAACTGACTCATCTGCTGCCGAATCCACGCCGCGCGCCGCGCCACATACGCCGTCGGATGACTGGCACTCCACACCCGAGGGTTAGGCAGCACTGCCGCCAGGTAGCTGGCCTGCTGGCGCGAAAGCCCATTGGCACTCACGCCGAAGTGATGCTGCGCCGCAGCTTGCGCGCCAAACACGCCTTCATCCCACTCAACACTGTTGAGATACACCTCAAGAATCCGCTGTTTGGGCCACAACACCTCGATCAGCCCGGTAAACCAGGCTTCCAGGCCTTTGCGCAAATAACTGCGGCCGGCCCACAGGAACAGGTTCTTCGACACCTGCTGGCTCAACGTACTGGCGCCGCGAATCGAGCCGCCGCGCTCGTTGTGCAGGATCGCCGCCTGGATCGCACCGAAGTCAAACCCCCAATGCTGCGGGAAGCGCTGGTCTTCGCCGGCCATCACCGCCACTTTGAGGTCGTCGGAGATCTCATCCCACGGCACCCAGCTGCGCTGCAGGTCGATGGGTTCGCCGTCGAACCAGGATTCAACCTTGCGTTCCACCATCAGCGCGGTGAACGGCGGCGGGACGACACGAAACAGCAACACCAGCAGCACACTGCCGATGGCAAACCATTTCACGACGTTGAGAAAGCGTTTGAAGAGGAGACGCAGCATAGAGATGGCTTGGCCGAACCCGTTGAGCGGGCCATTATACAGACCCGGCCCTTTGAGTCTGACTGGAGTTCCTCATGTTGCGTGGCTTTCTGATGTTGGCTGCCTTTTTCGGCTTCACCGGCGTGGCCCTCGGTGCGTTCGCCGCCCATGGCCTGAAAAACCGCTTGAGCGCCGAGTACCTGGCGATCTTCCATACTGGCGTGACTTACCAACTGGTGCATACCCTGGCGTTGTTCGGCGTGGCGTTGCTGGCGGCGCATATTCCTGGCCGGTTGGTCAGCTGGGCGGGCATCTCGTTTACCGTCGGCATCCTGCTGTTCTCCGGCAGCCTGTATGTGCTGACCCTGACCGGGATCAGCAAGCTAGGCATCATTACGCCGTTTGGCGGGCTAGCGTTCCTTTTAGGTTGGTTTTTCCTCGGTCTGGCGGCGTGGCGCTTGCAGGCCGCCTGACCAAGGGGCTTGGGCCGGCAACGCCAATCGGGCTAGAATGCGGGCCCCTTAAAACGATGGCGGCCCGTGGCATGCGCATTCAGTTGAACGGCGAATCCTTTGAACTGCCCGACGGTGAAACCGTTGCGGCCCTGCTGACCCGTCTGGACCTGACCGGACGTCGTGTCGCAGTCGAACTCAACCTGGATATCGTCCCGCGTAGCCAGCACGCCGAGACCGCGCTCACCGAAGGTGACCAGGTCGAAGTGGTCCACGCCATCGGCGGCGGCTAGTCGCGCAACTTCCTGAATTCTGCAGAACCTCACCCCATTTCGAGGATTTCCCATGAGCATCGTTCGTAGCGACAAGCCCTTCGTCCTGGCCGGTCGTACCTTCCAGTCCCGTCTGTTGGTCGGCACCGGCAAATACCGCGACATGGAAGAAACCCGCCTGGCCATCGAAGCCTCGGGCGCCGAGATCGTCACCTTCGCCGTGCGCCGCACCAACCTCGGCCAGATCGAAGGCGAGCCAAACCTGCTCGAAGTGCTGTCGCCGGATCGCTACACCTTCCTGCCGAACACCGCCGGTTGCTACGACGCCATCGAAGCCGTGCGCACCTGCCGCCTGGCCCGTGAGCTGCTCGACGGCCATAACCTGGTGAAGCTGGAAGTGCTGGCCGACCAGAAAACCCTGTTCCCCAACGTGATCGAAACCCTCAAGGCCGCCGAAACCCTGGTCAAGGAAGGTTTCGATGTGATGGTCTACACCAGCGATGACCCGATCATCGCGCGCCAACTGGCAGAAATCGGCTGCATCGCCGTGATGCCGTTGGCGGGCCTGATCGGTTCCGGCCTGGGTATCTGCAATCCGTACAACCTGCAGATCATCCTCGAAGAGGCCAAGATCCCGGTGCTGGTGGATGCGGGCGTAGGCACGGCCTCAGACGCAACCATCGCCATGGAGCTGGGCTGCGACGCGGTGCTGATGAACTCCGCCATTGCCCACGCCCAGCAGCCGATCATGATGGCGCAAGCCATGAACCACGCCATCGTCGCGGGCCGCCTGGCCTACCTCGCCGGCCGCATGCCGAAAAAACTCTACGCCAGCGCCTCCTCGCCGCTGGATGGTCTGATCAAGTAAGAGCCATTGATGACTGAATCAAACGAAACGCCGAACACTGTAGAAGAAGGCGACGAGTCCAAGCACCGCCGCATCAAGAGTTTTGTGATGCGCGCCGGCCGCATGACCGAAGGCCAGCAAAAGGGCCTGGAGCAAGGTACGCCGCTGTTCGTGTTGCCCCTGGCCGACGCGCCGGTGGATTACGACCAGGTGTTCGGCCGTTCGGCCCCGCGTTCCCTGGAAATCGGCTTCGGCATGGGCCACTCCCTGCTGGAAATGGCCGCCGCCGCGCCAGACCAGGATTTCATCGGTGTGGAAGTGCACCGCCCAGGTGTCGGCGCGCTGCTCAATGGCGTGCTCACCCAAGGGCTGACCAACCTGCGTGTGTATGACTGCGACGCGATCGAAGTGCTCAACCGCTGCATCGCCGACAACAGCCTCGACCGCCTGATGCTGTTCTTCCCCGACCCGTGGCACAAGGCCCGTCACCACAAGCGCCGTATCGTCCAGGCCTCCTTTGCGGAACTGGTACGCAGCAAGCTTAAGGTTGGCGGCATCCTGCATATGGCCACCGACTGGGAGCCGTATGCGGAATACATGCTGGAAGTGATGAACGTCGCCCCTGGCTACCGCAACATCGCCGAAGACGGCAAATGCGTGCCACGCCCGGCTGAGCGTCCGATCACCAAGTTCGAACGCCGCGGCGAGCGGCTGGGGCATGGGGTTTGGGATTTGAAGTTCGAGAAGCTGGCCTGACCTAAACGCAACCCTTGTAGGAGCGAGCTTGCTCGCGAAAAAACCATCGGCGACGCGGGCTACCTGATAGCGCTGCGTTATCGTTGACGTTCTTCGCGAGCAAGCTCGCTCCTACAGTGTGGTGTTGGGTCTGGATCAGCGGCGGTCTGCTACTACGCCAATCAACACCAGCACCACCACCAACACTGGCGCCAGGCTGTAGTTATTGAACTGGCTCAACCCCCGCACAATCCACGGCGTGGCGTAGATCAGTGCGGCGCCGCTGCCGATCATGCACACCAGCGCCATCAACGGTACGCGCAACGCGCCGGCGATGCTGCCCAAACGCGCTTCCACCCAGCCTTTGATATCGGCGCCAAACAGCACCAGCAGGCAGCCCACAAGGGCCAGGGAGATTTCCGACAGGTTGCTACGGCTCCAGCGGGATACGGTGGCGAGCAGGTCGAGTACCAAATCCATTCGATTTCCTTAAGAGCGATCAGCTCAAAAACTTCTGCAACAGGTCATTGAGAAAGAGTTGCCCACGGTCGGTCGCCGCCAGGCGTGACGGTTCGACCTGCATTAAGCCACTTTGTTCGGCCTCGCGACGGCCTTCATCGAGGCTCGCCAGATCGAGGCCGGTGCGCTCGGCGTAAAGCTTGGCCTCGACGCCCTCGGTGAGGCGCAACGCGTTCATCAGGAACTCGAATGGCAATTCTTCGTTGGTCAGTTCCTTCGCGCCGGCCTGAAAGCTTTTGGCCGGGTTGAGGTAGTCCTTCGGTGCTCGGGTCTTCCAGGTGCGCACGATGCGCCCGTCGGGGTGGCTGAGCTTGCCGTGGGCACCGGCGCCGATGCCGATAAAGTCGCCGAAGCTCCAGTAATTCAGGTTATGCCGCGCCGGGCGACCCGGTTGGGCGTAGGCCGACACTTCATATTGCGCGTAACCGTGTTCGGCAAGCAGCGCCTGGCCGGCCTCCTGAATGTCCCACAACGTGTCGTCTTCCGGCAGCGCAGGTGGTTGGTTCCAGAATACGGTGTTCGGCTCTAACGTAAGTTGGTACCAGGACAGATGCGTCGGCTTCAGCGCGATGGCCTGGCGCAAGTCGCTCAGGGCGTCGTCCAGGGACTGATCGGGCAAACCGTGCATCAGGTCCAGATTGAAGTTATCAAACCCGGCCTGACGCGCCATGCCGGCGGCGCGCACGGCTTCGTCGCCATTGTGGATACGGCCGAGGGCCTCAAGCTTTTCCTGCTGGAAGCTCTGAATGCCGATGGACAGGCGGTTGATCCCCAGCTTGCGATAGGCGACGAACTTCTCTTGTTCGAAGGTCCCTGGGTTGGCTTCCAGGGTGATTTCGATATCACTGGCAAACGGGATGCGCGCTTCCACACCCTTGAGCAGGCGGCCCAATGCGGCGGCGCTGAAAAGGCTCGGCGTACCCCCGCCAAAGAAGATCGAACTCAGCTCGCGACCGTACACGGCGTGCAGGTCCTGATCGAGGTCGGCCAGCAGTGCATCCACATACTCCTCTTCCGGCAGCACCTTGCTGGCGGTGTGGGAGTTGAAGTCGCAATAAGGGCATTTGCGCACACACCACGGGATGTGGATATACAGCGCCAGGGGCGGCAGTACCGGCAAGGCCGCCCGAGGTGTTTGCGCGCCGCCGTGGATCAGCGGCTGCGCAGAGGTGTTCTGGGTCATTTCAGGCTCAGGCGTTGGCGCAGCAAATCCATTGCGCGAGCACGGTGGCTGATCTGGTTCTTGTCGGCTGGGCTCAATTCGGCGCTGGAGACATTGCGCTCCGGCACCCAGAACAGCGGGTCATAGCCAAAGCCATGTTCGCCACTGGCCGCATGCAGGATGCGCCCGTGCCACAGGCCTTCACACAGGATCGGCAGCGGGTCGTCGGCGTGGCGCACCAGGGCCAGCACGCAGACGAACTGCGCGCCGCGCTCGGCGTCCGGCACGTCCTTGAGCGCGTCCAGCAGCTTGGCGTTGTTGGCCGCATCGCCCTTGCCGTCGGCATAACGCGCCGAATAGATGCCAGGGGCGCCGCCGAGGAAGTCCACCGCCAGGCCCGAGTCGTCCGCCAGTGCCGGCAGGCCGGAGATACGTGCGGCATTACGCGCCTTGAGGATGGCGTTCTCGACGAACGACAAGCCGGTCTCTTCCGGCTCCACCTGGCTGAATTCGCCAATGGAGCGCAGGTGCACGGAGTCGCCGAGCATCGCCTGCAATTCTTTGAGTTTGCCGGCGTTATGGCTGGCCAGTACGAGTTGGGTGAGTTTCATCATTCGGCCGGGAACAGTTCTTGGTTGAATTGGAAGCTATGGGCTTTGCCACCGGTTTCAACATTGATGGTAAACGTCTTGTATTCCCGCTGGGTCACGGAGTAGGGCGCGAGATAGTTGACGCCGCCTTTCTCGTTGATCTGCTTGAAGGTCAGGATCTCGCTCTTGCCGCCCAGGTCCTTGATGGTGCCGGTGACTTGCGCGGCCACCGGGGTCACGCCCTTGATCACGGTCACGTTGATCAGGCCCTTCTCCTTGCTGCGTACCACGCCAGCAGCCTGGGCCGTTTCCGGTTGCAGGAAGCTGGAGGTGAAGGTGTTGTAGTGCACGGTGATGTCACCGAAGTCTTTCTTGCGGTTAGCGTCTATTGCGTCTGCGGCCACGGCGCTGGCGCCCAGGCAGGCGGTCAATAGAAAAATAGCCAAACGACTCATGAGCGTCCCTCTTGAAGATGATTAGACGGCAATCTTGTGGTCGGTCAAGCCAGGGCTGCTGACCCGGTAAATACCAATTTCGCCCAACAGGTTGGGCCATAGTTTACTCGCCCAGCCGTGGCGGTGCTGTTGATCGACAGCGAGGCGGTTGATCACCTTGGCTTCACGTTCGCCACACAGCGCTTCGAAGTCTTCGAAGGTGCAGAAGTGGATGTTCGGCGTGTTGTACCAGGTGTAGGGCAGGAAGTCCGACACCGGCATGCGGCCCTTGGTGGCCAGGTACCAGCGGCAGCGCCAGTGGCCGAAGTTGGGGAAAGTGATGATGCACTGGCGGCCGACGCGCAGCATTTCGTCGAGGATGCGGTCCGGGTAGTGCACGGCTTGCAGTGCCTGGGTCATCACCACGATGTCGAAGCTGTTGCTGGCAAAGTTGCCCAGGCCCTTGTCCAGGTCCTGCTCGATCACGTTGATGCCCTTGGCCACGCACTGGGCGATATTGTCCGGGTCGTTTTCCAGGCCGTAGCCGGTGACTTGCTTGTTGTCGCGCAGCCAGCTCAGCAGTTCGCCATCGCCGCAGCCAAGGTCGAGCACGCGGCTGCCGGCGGGGATCCATTCTTGGATGATTTCCAGGTCGGCTCTCATGGCGTTCTCACACAGTAATCCGGTTCATGTAATTGCCGAACGCCTGCAAGTAACGCGGGATCGGAATCAGGAAGGCGTCGTGGCCTTGCGGCGCATCGATTTCCAGGTAGCAGACGTCTTTGCGCGCGGCCATCAGCGCGTCCACCAGCTCACGGGAGCGGGCCGGCGAGAAGCGCCAGTCGGTGGTGAACGACATCACGCAGAACTTGGCCGTGGCGCCTTCGAAGGTTTTCGCCAGGTCGTCGTCATGGTTGGCCGCCGGGTCGAAATAGTCCAGCGCCTTGGTCATCAGCAGGTAGGTGTTGGCGTCGAAACGCCCGGAGAACTCCTCACCCTGATAACGCAGGTAGCTTTCCACCTGGAACTCGACGCTGTGGAAGTCGTAGTTGAGCTTCTCGCTCTTGAGGCCACGGCCGAATTTCTCGCCCATGGAGTCATCGGACAGGTAGGTGATATGCCCCACCATCCGCGCCAGCATCAGGCCGCGCTTGGGGATCACCCCGGCTTCCTGGAACGAACCGCCGTGGAACTCAGGGTCAGTCAGGATGGCCTGGCGCGCCACTTCGTTGAAGGCGATGTTCTGCGCTGACAATTTGGGGGCCGAGGCGATGGCCAGGCAATGGCGCACGCGATCCGGGTAGGTGATGGTCCATTGCAGCGCCTGCATACCGCCGAGGCTGCCGCCGATCACGGCGGCCCATTGGTGGATGCCCAGCAGGTCGGCGAGACGCGCCTGGCTGTGCACCCAGTCTTCCACCGTCAGCACGGGGAAATCGGCGCCGAACGGTTTGCCGGTTTCCGGGTTGATGCTGCTCGGGCCGGTGGAACCGTTGCAGCCCCCGAGGTTGTTCAGGCTGACCACAAAGAACTTGTTGGTGTCGATGGGCTTGCCGGGGCCGATGCAACTGTCCCACCAGCCGGGCTTGCGCTCGTCGACCGAGTGAAAACCGGCGGCATGATGATGGCCGGACAAGGCGTGGCAGATCAGCACGGCGTTGCTCGCCGTGGCATTCAGTTGGCCGTAGGTTTCATAGATCAGGTCATAGGCAGGCAGCGAACGCCCGCAGGCCAGGGCCAACGGTTCGCTGAAGTGCGCCACTTGGGGCACGACCAGTCCAACAGAATCGGGGGGGAAGGCAGCTGGCATCGACCCTGCTCTCGTTTAAATGAGGCGTAAGTCTAAAGACCGCTGCACCTAGCGGCAAGCAATGGCGAGGGAGGGGCCTCCCTCGCCAGGGAACATCAGATCAGCAGGCGCAGAATCTCTGGCATGCCGGTCATGGCTGCCAGGTTGTTGATCACCAGCATGTCCAGCAACTTGAGCACCATGAACGCCAGGATCGGCGAAATATCCAGGCCACCCAGGTTCGGCAGCAGCTTGCGGAACGGCGCCAGGGCAGGTTCGCAGATCTGGTTCACCAGCTCGGCGCCAGGGTTGTGGCTGCCGGGGGCGACCCAGGACAGGATCACGCTGATGATCAGGGCGAAGAAGAAGATTTTCAGGAACAGCGCGGTCACGCCGATGATGGCCCAGACCAGCAGTTGCACGAAGTTGCCGGTGGTGCCGTAGGTCAGGAGCAGGGTCAGCGCCATCAAGGCCAGCTGTACCAGGATCGCCAGGACCAGCGACGACATGTCCAGGCCGAACAGGCTCGGAATGATCCGGCGCAGCGGCTTGAGCAGCGGCTGCGTGGCCTTGACGATGAACTGGCAGAGCGGGTTGTAGAAGTTCGCACGCACCAGTTGCAGCACGAAGCGCATCAGTACGATCAGCAGGTACAGACTGCCAAGGGTTTGCAGCACATAGACGGCTGCGGTGTTCAAACCAATCATGTTGGCTCCTTATTTGCCCAGTTGTTCGGCGAGTTCCGCCGAGCGGTGCGCAGCGGCACCCAATGCTTTTTCCACCAGGGCTTCAAAGCCCCCGGCCTGGAACGACTCGATGGCCGCCTGTGTGGTACCGCCTGGCGAGGTCACGCGACGGCGCAACTCGGCGGCGTCCACATCGCTGGCCACCGCCATATGCGCGGCGCCCAGGGCAGTCTGCTCGGCCAGTTGCTCGGCGACGTCCTTGGACAGGCCCAGTTTCACGCCAGCGGCAGTCATGGCCTCGATCAGCAGGAAGAAGTACGCCGGGCCGCTGCCGGACACGGCGGTGACCGCGTCCAGTTGCTGTTCCTGCTCCAGCCACAGGGCGAGGCCCACGGCAGACAGCAGCTCCTGCGCCTGGTCACGTTGTTCGGCGCTCACTTGCGCGGTGGCATACAGCCCGCTCACACCTTGGCTGACCAGTGCTGGCGTATTGGGCATGCAGCGCACGATCGGCTGGGCACCGAGCCAGGTGTTCATGCTGGCGCAGGTGATGCCGGCGGCGATGGACACCACCAGTTGCTGCGGCTGCAGGCTCGGACGCAGGCTTTCGCACACGGCTTTCATGGCCTGCGGCTTAACGGCCAGCACAATCACATCGACGCCCTGGATGGCCTCGGCGTTATCGGCAAAGGTTTCAATGCCGTGCTCGGCGCTGGCACGGGCACGGGTGTCGGCGCCTGGGTCGCTGGCGCGGATCTGCGCGGCGTCCAGGCCCTTGGCCCGCAGGCCACCGATCAGGCTGGCCGCCATGTTACCGGCGCCGATAAAGGCAATACGCGTGTTGCTCATGACAGGTCCTTACTCAGAGGGAAGTCAGCCATTTCATGGCTGGCCGTAGTCGCGGGCACCAAACAGGGCGGTACCGATCCGCACCCAGGTGGCGCCTTGGGCAATGGCCGACTCTAGGTCGTGGCTCATGCCCATGGAAAGTGTGTCCAGCGGCAGGTTCAGGCTGTTTTGCAGGTCGCGTACCGCGGCGAACGCTGCGTCTTGCGCGGTCCGATCTTCAGTCGGCTCAGGAATCGCCATCAGGCCGCGCAGCTTCAAGCGCGGCAGGGCGCTGATGGCGTCGGCCAGGGCTGGCAGGTCGGCGGGCGTACAGCCGGACTTGCTGGCCTCGCCACTGACGTTGACCTGGATGCAGATGTTCAGCGGCGGCAGGTCGGCCGGGCGTTGTTCGGACAAACGTTGAGCGATTTTGAGGCGGTCCACGGAATGCACCCAAGCGAAGTTCTCGGCGATAGCGCGCGTCTTGTTCGATTGAATGGGGCCGATGAAGTGCCAACTCAAGGGCAGGTCGGTTAATTCGGCCTGTTTGCCCAAGGCTTCTTGCAGATAGTTCTCGCCAAAGTCGCGCATGCCGGCGGCATAGGCTTCGCGCACGGCTTGCGCGGGTTTGGTCTTGCTCACGGCCAGCAGGTGGATGCTGCTTGCGTCACGTTGCACGGCGTCGGCTGCGCCGCGGATGCGCTGGCTAACCTGGCCGATGTTGTCTGCTATCGTCGACATTCAAGATGCGCCCGTGGATATGGAGTCCGCGGCATTCTACTGGAAATGGAAAGCCCTATGGATATCACTGAATTACTCACGGCCAGCGTGCGCCGTGGCGCCTCCGACTTGCATGTGTCCGCCGGCCTGACGCCGATGCTGCGCCTGGATGGCGAGGTCTGGCCGCTGGAGGGGCCGGTGCTTTCACCTACGCAAGTAGCGGACTTATTGAGCCCTTTGCTCGCTCAGCACCAGCAAAAGGATTTCGAAACATCTCTAGAAACAGATTTTGCCTTCGAACTGCCTGGCGTGGCGCGCTTCCGGGCCAATGTGTTCCGGCAGGATCGCGGCATGAGTGCGGTGTTTCGCACCATCCCGTCTGAGGTCCAGAGCCTGGAAAGCCTTGGCCTTGGCGAAGTGTTTCAGCGTATCGCCCAGTTGCCACGGGGCTTGGTGCTGGTTACCGGCCCGACCGGCTCGGGCAAGTCTACGACTCTGGCGGCGATGATCGATTTCCTCAATCAGCATCGGCGCCATCACATTCTTACCCTTGAAGACCCCATCGAATTTATCCACACGCCGAAAATGGCGTTGATCAATCAGCGCCAGGTGCATCGCGACACCCATGGTTTTTCCACCGCCCTGCGCTCGGCGCTGCGGGAAGACCCGGACGTGATCCTGGTGGGCGAACTGCGTGACCTGGAAACTATCCGTCTGGCGCTGACGGCGGCTGAGACCGGGCACCTGGTGTTTGGCACCCTGCACACCAGTTCGGCGGCAAAGACCGTAGACCGGCTGGTGGACGTGTTCCCGGCTGGGGAAAAGGCCATGGTCCGCTCGATGCTGTCGGAGTCGTTGCAGGCGGTGGTGTCCCAGGTGCTGGTAAAGAAGATCGGCGGCGGACGCGTGGCGGCCCATGAAATCATGCTGGGCACGCCGGCCATTCGCAATTTGATTCGGGAGGACAAGGTGGCGCAGATGGTTTCAGCGATCCAGACCGGTGGGGCGTTGGGGATGAAGACGCTGGATATGAGTTTGAAGGCGCTGGTCGTGGGCGGGGTGATCAGCCGCGAGGACGCACGGGAGAAGGCGAGGGTGCCGACAGACCTGTAGGAGCGAGCTTGCTCGCGAAAAACTGACAGGCGCCGCGTTCATTCTGAATGCCCGCGTCATCGTTATCGTTCTTCGCGAGCAAGCTCGCTCCTACAGTAGATCGATCAGCGCTGGACGACCCGCAGGTTGTTGTTCTGCTCTTTCGGCAACACGCGCTTGGCAATCACGTAGTTCTTGTCCCAGAACGGCTTCTTCAGCGTGTCGATACTGACCGCCTTGCCACGACGCGGTGCGTGGATGAAGCGATCGTTGCCCAGGTAGATGGCAACGTGGTTCACCTGGCGGCTCTTCAGTTTGAAAAACAACAGGTCACCGGGTTTCAGGTCCTTGCGATCAACCTTCTGCCCGTGGCCGGCGGCCATGGCGTTGGAAGTACGCGGCAGGTCCACGGCAGCGACGTCGTTAAACGCATATTTCACCAAACCGCTGCAGTCGAACCCTTTACTTGGGCTGCTGCCGCCCCAACGATAAGGAGTACCGAGCACGTTGACGGCGCGGCTGAGGACGGTGCTGCTCTGCTTGGTGTTGACGCCGACCAGGCCCGGGACTGCTTTACCGTTGTGGGCCTTGCTCAGTTGAGTCGGGCGGTTGACGGTCAGCTTTACCGACTTGGCGGTGCTTGGCGTGCTGTGGACTTTAGGGGTGAAACCGTTAACGTTAGGAAGTCGTTGCTCACGATTGGTGGCGTGGGCGGCCAGTGGCATTAATAGGCAAATGGTTAGCCATGTCTTGAAAAATGGTCGCATTAGGCGTGGCTCTTATGGGTTTGCGCGCAACTTTATAACAGCTTTTTGTGTCGTTCTCAGGCCGTTTGTCGACTGAACCTTGACGTCAAAATCAGGAAAAACGCGACGATTCGCCGCAATTGTCCTACACAAGTCAGGTGGCATAAGGCTTTCAGGGCAGGGAAGATACCATTTGCCGTACGTCGGGCGCCTGTAAAAAAGTCACAAAGAAAATGAAAAAATTTATCTATTGAGGCAAAAGAGGTACGCGATGAACACCTATCAGCAGATTGGCCCGCAGCAAGACACCCACAGTAAGGTGATCGGTTACCTGCTGTGGATTTTCGGTTTTACCGGAGCGCATCGCTTCTATTACGGCAAACCCGTCACCGGCACGATCTGGTTTTTCACCTTCGGCTTGCTGGGAATCGGCTGGTTGATCGACCTGTTCCTGATCCCGGCCATGGACCGTGAAGCGGACATGCGTTTTACCGCCGGGCCCATCGAATACAACGTGGCCTGGATCCTGTTGGCGTTTCTGGGGGTATTTGGCGTGCACCGCATGTACCAGGGCAAATGGATCACCGGCCTGATCTACCTGCTGACCGGCGGCTTGTTCCTGGTGGGGGTGCTGTATGACTTCTGGACGTTGAATACGCAGATTTCGATCCGCAATGCCGAACGCAATTCCGGGCGGTAAATAAGCGGTAGGAGCGAGCTTGCTCGCGAAGAACGTTAACGAAAACGCAGCGCTCTCAGGTAGCCCGCGTTGCCTGTCCGTTCTTCGCGAGCAAGCTCGCTCCTACAGTGTTGGTAGCGTCAAGCCTGGTAGCTGATGCGGCCGTCAACCAGGGTGTAACGCACCGTCGCCGGCAGGCTATGGCCGATGAACGGGCAGTTTTCACCCTTGGACAACCACCGCTCCCCGGCAACCGTGGAGCTGGCCGGGTCAAACAGCACCAGGTCCGCCGCCGAACCCACCGCCAGCTTGCCCGCCGGCAGGCGCAATGCCTCAGCCGGGCCGGCACTCAGGCGTGCCAGCAAGGTCGGCAAGTCCAGCAACCCATCTTCCACCAACGTCATCGCCAACGGCAGCAACAGTTCAACACTGCTGATACCCGGCTCTGTCGCGCCAAACGGTGCCAGCTTGGCATCCCGCTCATGGGGCTGGTGATGGCTGGAAATCGCCGAAACCACACCCGATTTCACCGCCGCGCGCAACCCGTCGCGGTCGGCCAGGGTGCGCAGCGGCGGCTGCACGTGGTACAGGCTGGAGAAGTCGATTAGCGCTTCATCCGTCAGAATCAGCTGATACAGCGCCACATCTGCCGTCACCGGCAAACCACGGGCCTGGGCCTGGGCGATCAGGGCGACTCCGCGAGCGCTGGTCAACTGGCTGAAGTGCGCACGCACCCCGCTTTGTTCCACCAGCAACAGGTCACGGGCCAGGGCCACGGTCTCGGCGGTTTCCGGAATGCCCGGCAGGCCGAGGAAGCTGGCCACGGCGCCTTCATGGGCCAGGCCGCCTTCGGCCAGGTCGCGGTCCTGGGAATGGAAGATCACCGTCAGGTCGAAGGTGGCCGCGTATTCCAGAGCGCGCAGCAGCGTGCGGGTGCTGCGGAAGCTTTCCAGGCCATTGCCGAACGCCACGCAACCGGCGTCGCGCAGGGCGATCAGTTCGGCGAGTTGTTCGCCTTCCAGGCCTTTGCTCAAGGCGCCGATAGGGAACACCTTGCAATTGCCGGCTTCGCGGGCGCGGTCGAGGATCAGCTCGGTCACGGCCGAGGTGTCGAGGATCGGTTTGGTGTGCGGCGGGCAGCACAGGCTGGTCACGCCACCGGCAGCGGCGGCGCGGGTTTCGCTGATGATGTTGCCCTTGCGGCTGTAACCCGGCTCGCGCAGGGCGACGTTCAGGTCGACCAGACCAGGCGCGGCCACCAGGCCTTTGGCGTCGAGGGTTTCAGTCGCGCTGAAACCCGCAGGGGCGGCGCCGATGGCGATAAGCTTGCCGGCTTCCAAGTGCAGATCAGTAACCTGATCCAGGCCACTGGCCGGATCGATAACGCGAGCGCTAAGAATGCTGAGCTTCACTGGGCGTTCTCCTGCTCGAATTGACGTTGCGCGGTTTGCCCGCTCATGGCCATGGACAGCACGGCCATGCGGACGGCGATGCCGTAGGTGACCTGGTTCAGGATCACCGACTGAGGGCCGTCGGCCACCGCCGACTCAATCTCCACCCCACGGTTGATCGGGCCTGGGTGCATCACGATGGCATCCGGCTTGGCGCCGGCCAGGCGTGCGGTGGTCAGGCCGAACAGGCGGTAGAACTCGCCTTCGCTCGGCAGCAGGCCACCGGCCATGCGCTCGCGTTGCAGGCGCAGCATGATCACCACGTCCACATCCTTGAGGCCTGCGGCCATATCGGTGTAGACCTTCACGCCGTACTGCTCGATGCCGATCGGCAGCAGGGTTTTCGGGGCGATCACGCGGATATCCGGGCAACCCAGGGCTTTGAGGGCCAGCATGTTCGAGCGTGCAACCCGCGAGTGCAGGATGTCGCCGACAATGGCCACCGAGAGGTTTTCAAAGCTGCCCTTGTGCCGACGGATGGTGAGCATGTCGAGCATGCCTTGGGTCGGGTGGGCGTGACGGCCGTCGCCGCCGTTGATGATCGCCACCTGCGGGCACACGTGTTCGGCGATGAAGTGCGCGGCGCCGGAATCGCCGTGGCGGACCACGAACATGTCGGCGGCCATGGCTTCCAGGTTGCGCAGGGTGTCGAGCAGGGTTTCGCCCTTGCTCGCTGACGAGGTGGACACGTTCAGCGTGATCACGTCGGCCGACAGCCGCTGGGCCGCCAGTTCAAAGGTGGTACGGGTGCGCGTGGAGTTCTCGAAGAACACATTGCAGATGGTCTTGCCGCGCAGCAGCGGGACCTTCTTCACCGCGCGGCCACCGACTTCAAGGAACGAGTCGGCGGTGTCGAGGATTTCGGTGAGCAGTTCGCGGGGCAAACCGTCAAGGGACAAGAAGTGTTGCAACTGGCCCTGAGCATTGAGCTGCAGCGGGCGCTTGGCATCGAGAGGCGTCATCGCGGGGACTCTTTACAAGGCGGTTTAAAGGGCGAGGTCTTGCAGTTCGAGTTCGAGCGGCGTGGGACCGGACAATTTTACCCGTTGGTGGGCTTGCAGCGACAGTGTGGCGCCGACCACATCCGGGCTGATCGGCAGTTCGCCGGCATCCAGGTCGAGCAGGCACACCAGGGTCACGCTGGCCGGGCGGCCATAGTCGAACAGTTCGTTCATGGCGGCGCGGATGGTGCGGCCGCTCATCAGCACGTCGTCGATCAGCACCAGGTGCTGGCCTTCAATCTCGAATGGCAGGGCCGACGGGCGCACTTGTGGGTGCAGGCCGTTCTGGCTGAAATCGTCACGGTAGAAGGACACGTCGAGGGTGCCGAGGGGCGAGTCGCTGCCCAGTGCTTCCAGCAATGCCTGGGCCACCCACACACCACCGGTGCGAATGCCGATGAAGCGCGGCTCGCTGATGTTGCGGTGTTGCAGATGGGCCGTGAGGCTTGTGGCCATCTGGCTGATCAGTTCGGCGGGGTTCGGCAGGCTCATGCAGGCTCCTTCAGGACCTTGGCGCAGGCAAGGTCCGGGCTCAAACGTAAAAGACACTGTAGGAGCGAGCTTGCTCGCGAAGAACTCACAGGCGCCGCGTGCATCACTGGATGCGCGCGTAATCGTTGACGTTTTTCGCGAGCAAGCTCGCTCC
>NZ_CP022960.1:733031-926525 GCF_002269425.1 Pseudomonas sp. NS1(2017) | reverse complement strand
GTTTTTCGCGAGCAAGCTCGCTCCTACAAAAAGCAATGCGGCAATTCAGGATTCAAATAATGCAGTATTTTCATCCAACCATCCCTGCAACAACAGGGCGGCGGCGATGGCGTCCACGGGATTGTCGCGGTAGCTGCCCTTTTGCCCGCCACGGTCACGGCGCTCACCCTTGGCTTCAAAGGTGGTGAGGCGTTCATCGTGGGTATAGAAGGGCAGGTTGTAGCGGCCATTGAGGCGGCGGGCGAACTTTTCGGCGCGCAGGCACATGTCGCTGGAGGTGCCATCCATGTTCAACGGCAGGCCGACCACGACCGCATCGGGCTTCCACTCTTTAATGAGGGCTTCGACCTGGTTCCAGTCCGGCACGCCGTTCTGGGCTTTCAAGGTACACAGTTCACGGGCCTGGCCGGTGATGACCTGGCCGACCGCAACGCCGATCTGTTTGGTGCCGTAGTCAAAACCCAATATCAAACGCAAAGCCATCAGGCGTGCCCCGCCTGGCTGGTCAACAGGCTGAGGTTGACCCGCAGCTTGGCGGCAGCCGCTTCCAGGCGCAGTTCGCTGGGGGTGTTGAACAGGATTTCGGCGTCGAAGGGGCAGGTCAGCCAAGCGTTGCTGGCGAGTTCAGCCTCCAACTGGCCGGCTTCCCAGCCCGCGTAACCAAGGGTGATCACACTTTGCTCGGGGCCCACACCGTCGGCGATGGCGAACAACACGTCCTGGGAGGTGGACAGTGACACGCCGTCCAGGTCGACCGTGGCCTGGAACTTCGGCCCGGTCGGGTGCAGCACAAAACCGCGATCGGTCTGCACCGGCCCGCCGATGTAGATCGGCACACCCTGGCAACGCGTGGGCGGATCGACTTCCGGGCGCAGTTGCTCAAGGATATCCGCCAGGTTCAGCTCTTGCGGGCGGTTGACCACCAGCCCCATCGCACCATTGGCCGTGTGCTCGACGATGTAGGTCAAGGTCTGCGCAAAGTTCGGGTCGGCCATATGGGGCATGGCGATCAGGAATTGATGCTTGAGGTAGGTCGGGCTGACGTTTTTCATGTTCGATAGTGTGGCGGTGGAGGGGCGAACTGACAAGCTGGTGATGTGCCACAGGTGGCAATTGTCATCAATTGCTCGACAATCGATCGCCCTTGGCGAACTTCCAGGTGCGGATGATTTCCAGGCGGTCGACGTCGTTCAAATCACCGCTGAACGGCGCGAAAGGCGCGGCCAGGCGCACGATGCGCTGGGCGGCCTGGTCCAGCAGCGGCTGGCCGGACGACTCCAGCACCTGCACTTCATATAACGTGCCGTCGCGGTTGATTGAAACCAATAGACGCAAATTGCCGTAGATCTGCTGGCGCCTGGCTTCTTCTGGGTAGTTGAGGTTGCCGATGCGCTCGACCTTCTTGCGCCACTCGTCTTTGTACCAGGCGCCTTTGTCGCGCATGGTCGAGGCGGCGTTCAGCCGGTAGATGCGCGGGCGCTTGGCGTACAGCTGCTGTTCGTTGGCCAGTTCGGCTTCGAGGCTGGAGATTTCGTCGGACAGGGTCGAGCTGTCGAAGGTCGGCGCCGGCTTTACGGGCTCGGGCGTGGGTTCGGTCTTGGTCTTTTCGCGCTGGGTCGGGGCTTTTTGCGGCTTGGGCGCGACGGTGGTCACTGCCGCCTTGGGCGCGGCCTGCTTGACCTCGGGCTTGGGCACCGGCGGCGGGGTGACTTTATTCACCTTGTTGTCCTGGAACGGCGCCACTTCGGTGGTCTTGGGCACGGCTTTCTTGTCGAGGGTGCCACTGCCTTGTTGATTGTCCTGGGCGAGGAAGTCAGCCTTCTCGGGCTTCTTTTCACTTTTGAACGTGGCGAGGGTGATTTCCAGGGTTTTGCTGATCTGCTTGGGCTCGACCATGGTGAAACCCACGCCGAGGATCAGGGCCAGGTGAATCAACGCGGCCAGGAACAGGGTAAATCCGAGCCGATCAGCCGGGCGCACGCCACTATGGGAGAGTTCGGGGGGCAGATCGGACGGGAGTGTCATGACAAAGGAACCAACATCGCGCGTTTCACAGGTGGCGCATGATAACGCAATGTTGGTTTGTGTCCGGCTGTTCTATGTCACTTGGCTTGTAGCTTGCGCTCGATGGCGGCCATCAGCATTTCGCCGATATTGGTGCCGAACGCGTTGTCGATCTCGCGGATGCAGGTCGGGCTGGTGACGTTGATTTCGGTCAGGTGCTCGCCGATGACGTCCAGGCCTACAAACAGCAGTCCCTTTTCCCGCAGGGTTGGGCCCACTTGCGCAGCAATCCAGCGGTCCTTGTCCGACAATGGCCGCGCTTCACCACGGCCACCGGCCGCCAGGTTGCCACGGGTCTCGCCGGCTGCCGGGATGCGCGCCAGGCAGTAATCCACCGGCTCGCCGTCGATCATCAGGATGCGCTTGTCACCGTCCTTGATTGCCGGCAGGTAGGCCTGGCCCATGATCTGCTGGGTGCCCAGGGCAGTCAGGGTTTCCAGGATCACCGACAGGTTCGGGTCACCGGCACGGTGACGGAAGATCGAGGTGCCGCCCATGCCGTCCAGCGGCTTGAGGATCACATCGCCATGTTTGGCGGCGAATTCACGCAGCACGTCGGCGCGGCGGCTGACCACGGTCGGCGGCGTGCACTGTGGGAACAGGGTGGCGAACAGCTTTTCGTTGCAGTCGCGCAGGCTTTGCGGCTTGTTGACGATCAGCACACCAGCGCGCTCGGCCTGTTCCAGCAGGTAGGTGGAGTAGACGAATTCCATGTCGAACGGCGGGTCCTTGCGCATCAGGATCACGTCCAGATCGCTCAGCGGGCTGTCGATTTCGTCGGCCAGCTCGAACCACTTCTCGGGGTTGGCAAATACCTGCAGCGGGCGCATGCGCGCGCGGGCCTCGCCGTCGCCCTGGTAAAGATCGCGCTGCTCCATATAGAACAGGGTCCAGCCGCGGGCCTGGGCGGCCAGGAGCATGGCCAGCGAGCTGTCCTTTTTATAGGAAATGCTGGCGATAGGGTCCATGACAATGCCGACGCGAACGCTCATGGGGGATTTCCTCTAGCAAATAAGGGCGCATAAAAGTGGCGTCAGAGTGGCGCTGCGGCTGTTGTGGGTCAAGGAAAAACCACCTGGCCGGTTGCTCGATAGATTGCGCCCGGAGACTGTGCTAAAAAGACTGCCACGGCGCAGCAGCCCTTGAATTCCAAGGCTTGCGGCGCTCATCCTGTGCAACATCAGGCAGTACACACCGAAAACCGATTCGCTGTGGCGATGGCAGAGCAGATATGGAACAGCATTCCAACGCCTTGAGAGTGATGGTGATCGACGATTCGAAGACGATCCGCCGCACCGCTGAAACCTTGTTGAAGAACGTGGGGTGCGATGTCATCACGGCCATCGACGGTTTCGATGCCCTGGCCCGGATTGTTGATCATCACCCGCATATTATTTTTGTCGACATCATGATGCCGCGCCTGGATGGCTATCAGACCTGCGCGCTGGTGAAGAACAACCCGGCGTTCAAGTCGATCCCGGTGATCATGCTGTCGTCCAAGGACGGCCTGTTCGACAAGGCCAAGGGGCGCATCGTCGGTGTCGATCAGTTTTTGACCAAGCCTTTCAGCAAGGAAGAACTGCTGGGCGCGATCAAGGCCTACGTGCCGGGGTTCGCCGCAGTAGAACAAGCACACTGACACCGCCTCACAAGGGCTGGCGTCCACCTATGTAGTGGGGAAAACCATGGCACGTGTTCTGATCGTCGACGATTCGCCGACCGAAATGTACAAACTGACCGGCATGCTGGAAAAGCATGGCCACCAGGTCCTCAAGGCCGAAAACGGCGCGGACGGCGTGGCCCTGGCCCGCCAGGAAAAACCCGATGCCGTGCTGATGGACATCGTGATGCCGGGCCTCAATGGCTTCCAGGCCACCCGCCAGCTGTCCAAGGAGCCGGAAACCAACGGCATCCCGATCATCATCATCACCACCAAAGACCAGGAAACCGACAAGATCTGGGGCGCGCGCCAGGGCGCCAAGGATTACCTGACCAAGCCGGTGGATGAAGAAACCCTGATTGCCACCCTGAATAAGGTGCTGGCCGGCTGACGGTTTGCCATCATGACCGAGTCGCAAACCGCCTTCGAGCTGCTGTTGGACATCGACCGCCGCTGCCGCCTGCTGGCCGCTGACCTGCCGTCCCAGGAAACTCGCCTGCAACGCTGGAGCGGGATCGGCTTTCGCCTGGGCCAGCACTGGTATGTGGCGCCCATGGGCGAAGTCGCCGAAGTCCTGCATGAACCGCGTTGCACGCTGATGCCCGGGGTCAAGGCCTGGGTCAAGGGCGTGGCCAACCTGCGCGGGCGCTTGTTGCCGGTGATGGACTTGGGTGGGTTCCTCGGCCTTGAGTTGTCCAAGGCGCGCAAGCAACGGCGGGTGCTGGTGGTGGAGTTCAACGACGTGTTTGTCGGGCTGCTGGTCGACGAGGTGGTGGGGATGCAGCATTTCGCACAAGACGCGTGGCGGGCAAACACCGCGCCCGACGCAGCGTTTATTCAAGGCCGGTTCGACGGCGATCCGTCGTGGCAGGTGTTCAGCCCCTTTGCTCTGGCCCAGGCCCCTGGCTTCATGGATGTTGCCGCATGACCACCGCTACCGCACTCAAACCCCAGGCCGGCTCACGCAGCCGCTCGCAGATCATCGTGCTGTTCATCGCACTGATCGTGTTCATCATGTTGCTGTTCGCCAACTTCGCGTACCTCAACACCCAGTCCACCTACGACAAACAGTACATCGGTCACGCCGGTGAGCTGCGCGTGCTGTCCCAGCGTATCGCCAAGAACGCCACCGAAGCCGCCGCCGGCAAGGCTGCGGCGTTCAAGTTGCTGGGCGATGCGCGCAACGACTTCGCCCAGCGCTGGGGCTTCCTGAAAAAAGGTGACCCGCAAACCGGCCTGCCCGCCGCGCCCAGCGCGGTGCGTGCCGAAATGCGCGCGGTGCAGACCGACTGGGAAGCGCTGCTGAAAAACACCGACGCAATTCTCGCCAGCGAGCAGACCGTGCTGTCGTTGCATCAAGTGGCCGCAACGCTGGCCGAAACCGTGCCGCAACTGCAGATGGAATCGGAAAAGGTCGTCGATATCCTCCTGCAACGCGGCGCGCCGGCCAGCCAGGTGGCGTTGGCCCAGCGCCAATCACTGCTGGCCGAACGTATCCTCGGCGCGGTGAACACCGTGCTGGCCGGCGACGAAACCGCCGTGCAGGCCGCCGACGCCTTTGGCCGTGACGCCAACCGCTTCGGCCAGGTGCTTAACGGCATGCTCCAGGGCAACCCCGGCCTGCGCATCACTCAGGTCGAAGACCGCGACGCCCGCGCGCGGTTGGTGGAAATCGCCGAGCTGTTCGAATTCGTTTCCGGCTCCGTGGATGAAATCCTCGAAACCTCGCCACAGTTGTTCCAGGTGCGGGCCTCGGCGAGCAATATCTTCAACCTGTCGCAAACCCTGCTCGATGAGGCCTCGCACCTGGCCACCGGGTTCGAGAACCTCGCGAGTGGGCGCAGCTTCGACACCATCGGCGGTTACGTGCTGGGCCTGCTGGCGCTGGCCTCGATCATCCTGATCGGCCTGGTGATGGTGCGCGAAACCAACCGCCAATTGCACGAAACCGCCGAGAAGAACGAACGCAACCAGAACGCGATCATGCGCCTGCTGGACGAAATCGAAGACCTGGCCGACGGCGACCTCACCGTGACCGCCTCGGTGACCGAAGACTTCACCGGCACCATCGCCGATTCCATCAACTATTCCGTTGACCAACTGCGCGACCTGGTCGCCACCATCAACCTCACCGCCGGGCAAGTCGCCGGTGCCGTGCAGGATACCCAGGCCACCGCGATGCACTTGGCCCAGGCCTCGGAGCATCAGGCCCAGCAGATTGCCGAGGCGTCGACCGCGATCAACCAGATGGCCCAGTCCATCGACCAAGTCTCCGCCAACGCTGCCGAATCCTCGGCGGTGGCAGAGCGCTCGGTGGAAATCGCCAACAAGGGCAACGAGGTGGTGCATAACACCATCCACGGCATGGACAACATCCGTGAGCAGATCCAGGACACCGCCAAGCGCATCAAGCGCCTGGGCGAGTCGTCCCAAGAGATTGGCGACATTGTCAGCCTGATCGACGACATTGCCGACCAGACCAACATCCTCGCCCTCAACGCCGCTATCCAGGCCAGCATGGCCGGTGATGCCGGGCGCGGCTTTGCGGTGGTGGCAGACGAAGTGCAGCGCCTGGCCGAGCGCTCATCGGCGGCGACCCGGCAGATTGAAACGTTGGTGCGGGCGATCCAGGCCGACACCAACGAAGCGGTCATTTCCATGGAACAGACCACCACCGAAGTGGTGCGCGGCGCGCGGCTGGCCCAGGACGCCGGGGTGGCGCTGGAAGAAATCGAAGGCGTGTCGAAGACCCTGGCGGCGCTGATCCAGAGCATCTCCAACGCGGCGCAGCAACAGACCTCATCGGCCGGGCAGATCTCCCTGACCATGAACGTGATCCAGCAGATCACCACCCAGACCTCGTCGGGCTCCACGGCCACCGCCGAAAGCATCGGCAACCTGGCGAAAATGGCCAGCCAGTTGCGGCGGTCGGTGTCGGGGTTCACCTTGCCGCCGGCGCGTCCGGTGGATGAACAGCCCCACAGCCATTCATGATTTCAACGCGGAGCAGTTATGGTTGATCGGCACGACTACGTGGCCCTCGAATGGGTCAAGGGCGACATTGCCGAAACCCTGAAACAGGCCCGTTCGGCGCTCGACGCTTATGTCGAGACTACAGACGCCGAAGCGATCAGCGAGTGCCTGGCGTGTGTCCATCTAGTGCATGGCGCGTTGCAGATGGTCGAGTTCTACGGCGCGGCGCTACTGGCCGAGGAAATCGAAGCACTGGCGCTGGCCCTTCAAGCCGGGAGTGTCGGTCAGCGCGACGAAAGCATCCGCCTGCTGCAACAGGCCCTGACTCAATTGCCGTTGTACCTTGACCGCGTGCACAGCGCCCGCCGCGACCTGCCGCTGGTGGTGTTGCCACTGCTCAATGACCTGCGCAGTGCGCGCGGCGAAAGCCTGCTGTCGGAAACCAGCCTGTTCAGCCCGCAACTGCTGACCATCGCGCCACTGCCGGATGAGGCCTTGGCCCAACGCGCGGTGCCCGACCTGAAAGAGCAACTGCGCCAGTGGCACCAGCTTTTGCAGCAGGCGCTGGCTGGGCTGCTGCGTGAAGACCATGGCCCCAGCAACCTGGAAGACATGGCGCGGGTGTTCGCACGCCTCGAAGCACTGTGCCAAGGCGCGCCGCTGTTGCCGCTGTGGCAGGTCACCTCGGCGTTGGTCGAAGGCATGCTCACCGGCGTGATCGCCAACAGCCCGGCGTTGCGCAGCCTGCTCAAGGCCAGTGACAAACAACTCAAGCGCCTGCTGGCCCAGGGTATCGGCGGGATCAACCAGCCGGCGCCGGATGAATTGCTCAAGAGCCTGCTGTTCTATGTGGCCAAGGTCACCCGGCCGACGCCCCGCATGCAAAGCCTGAAAGAACGCTACGGCCTGGATGAAGCCTTGCCTGACAGCGCCGTGGTCGATGCCGAGCGCGCACGCCTTGCCGGACCGGACCGCAACGCCATGGGCTCGGTGCTGGGCGCTTTGTGTGAGGAATTGGTGCGGGTCAAAGAACGCCTCGACTTGTTCGTACGCAGCGACCGTCAGCACACCAGCGACCTTGATGCACTGCTGGCGCCGTTGCGGCAGATCGCCGACACCCTGGCGGTGCTGGGCTTCGGCCAGCCACGTAAAGTCATCATCGACCAACTCGCCGTGGTGCTGAGCCTGGCCCAAGGCCAACGCGAACCCAATGACGCTGTGTTGATGGACGTCGCCGGCGCCTTGCTCTACGTCGAAGCCACGTTGGCGGGCATGGTCGGCACCGTCGAGCCGGAAAGCCGCGAAGAAAGCCGCTTGCCCACCACCGACCTGACCCAGATCCACCAGTTGGTGATCCGCGAATCCTGCCAGTGCCTCAAGCAAGCCAAGGAGCTGGTGATCGACTGCATCGAAGCGGATTGGGACCGCCAACGCCTGGAGTCCCTGCCGGAGCTGCTGAGCCAGGTGCGCGGCGCCCTGGCGATGATCCCGTTGCCCCGCGCGGCAAGCCTGATGCGTGGCTGCACCGATTACGTCGACGAGCAGTTGATGGGCACTCATGCACCGCCTTCCGAGATGCAACTGGCGCATTTCGCCGACGTGATCAGCAGCCTGGAATATTATCTGGAGCGCATGCTCCAGGACCCGGATGCGGCGGGCGAGCGTGTGCTGGAGCTGGCCACCCAAGGTCTGACTGCGTTGGGTTACCTGCCCGCCGAGAAACCCTGGCGTCAGGCCCTGGTTGTACCGGATGGCGCGCTCTCGGCCGAGGTTACGCCGAGCCAATCGCAGTTCGACGCACTCGCCAGCCCCACGTCGCGGCTGAACCCGCCGGCCCTGCAGCGCCCCGGCAGCCTGTTGCCGCCGCCGGCCGATGAAGAACCCATCGACGATGAACTGCGTGAAGTCTTCCTTGAGGAGACCGACGAAGTCCTCGAGGTGCTGCACCGTTACCTGCCCAACAGCGCGGACAAAACCGCCCAGGCCGAAATGCGCCGCGCCTTCCACACCCTCAAAGGCAGCGGGCGCATGGTGCGCGCCCTGGTCTTGGCCGAGTTGGCCTGGGCGGTGGAAAACCTGCTGAACCGTGTGCTGGAGCGCAGCGTGACCCTCGGTCCAAATGTGCAGCAGGTGCTGGACGAAGCGGTGGCCTTGCTGCCGGAGTTGATCGCTGACTTTGCCATCGACGACCAGCGTCAACGCGATGAAGTCGACGCCCTGGCCGCCCGTGCCCACGCCTTGGCCAGCGGTACACCCGCGCTGGCCGCCGAGCCTCATGACCCGATGCTGCTGGAGATCTTCCGCAACGAAGCCCAAAGCCATCTGGACAGCCTCAACCACTTCCTGCAACAGGCCGCCGAGCATGTACCGCTGCAAGTCAGCGATGAACTGCAACGCGCCCTGCACACACTCAAGGGCAGCGCCTACATGGCTGGGGTGTTGCCGATTGCCGAGCTGGCGCGCCCGCTCGACCACCTGACCCGTGAGTACAAGGCCCACCGCCTGCCGCTGGACCTGGATGAAGTGGAGTTGCTGCTGGAAGCCGAAGGCCTGTTCCAGCGGGGGCTGCGTGACTTGGACAGCGATCCCCTGGTGCCGATCAACGGTGCAGAGGACCTGATCAACCGCACCCAAAGCCTGCTGGATCAGCAGCTTGAAGCGCTGCTCGACGTGCGCATCAAGCGCGACCCACAACTGATCGCCAACTTCCTGGCCCAGGGCATGGACATCCTGCTCGACGCCGAGAGCCTGCTGCGTCGCTGGCAGCAACACCCCGGCGAACGCCAGGAACTCACTGCGCTGCTGGATGAATTGACCACGCTGGGGGAGGGCGCGCACGTCGCAGACCTGCATGCCATCGACGCACTCTGCGAAGCGTTGCTCGACCTGTACGGCGCCGTGGAGGAAAGCAGCCTGGCGGTCAGCGAGCGGTTTTTCCATGAGGCCGAACAGGCCCATGAAGCGCTGATCAGCATGCTCGACCAACTGGCCGCCGGCCAGGAAATCAGCCCCGCGCCGGCCCGTGTCCGCGCCCTGCGCGAGTTATTGGATGAAGCCCTCGACCCATCGGCCACCGGCCTGATCAAAAGCGATGGCAGCCGCGCGCTGAGCATTGCCGAACTGGGCGCCGCCACACAGCAGTTGGATCAGCAAACGACGGTGGACGACGAGATCGTCGAGATCTTCCTCGAAGAAGCCGTGGACATCCTCGACAGCGCCGGGCAGTCGCTCAAGCGCTGGTTGCTGGAGCCCGACAACGTCGCGCCGTTGTCGTCGTTGCAACGCGATCTGCACACCCTCAAGGGCGGTGCGCGCATGGCTGAAATCGAGCCGATTGGCGACTTGGCCCACGAGTTGGAATGCCTGTACGAAGGCCTGGTGGACCGTCGCTATAGCTACTCTGCCGAACTGTCCCAACTGCTGATGGCCAGCCATGAACACCTCGCCTCGCAGCTTGAAGAGCTGCACCATCACCAGCCTCTGAGCGACAGCGCCGAGCTGGTCGCCAGGGTGCGCGCACTGCGCCAAGGCAGCGCGCCTGCGGCACCGGTCGCCGCGCCGCCCGCGTCCGGCGCCGACCCTGAGCTGCTGGATATTTTTCTCGAAGAAGCGGCCGACATCCTCGACAGCTCCAGTGCTGCGCTGTCGCGTTGGCAGGCTGAGCCCGGTAATCGCCAGGAAGTGGAGACCCTGCTGCGCGACCTGCACACCCTCAAGGGTGGCGCGCGTATGGTCGAGATCGCGCCCATCGGCGACCTGGCCCATGAACTGGAATTTCTCTACGAAGGCCTGTCCGCCGGTTTGCTCGCGCCATCCCCGGAATTGTTCGCGTTGCTGCAAGGCTGCCACGACCGCCTGGCGCAGATGATCGATGCGGTGGCAGACGGTTTGCCGGTCGGCTCAGTGGACAAGCTCATCGAACGCATCAAAAGCCTGGTGCACCCGAGCGATGAGCCCGTGACGCCATTGGCGTTGCCGGCGGGCAAGGCGGAGGCCGTCGTCGATCCGATGGCCGATATGGTGAAGATCTCTGCCGAGCTGCTCGACGACCTGGTCAACCTGGCCGGTGAAACCTCGATCTTCCGTGGCCGCATCGAACAGCAAGTCAACGACGCACGCATCGCCCTGACCGAAGTGGAAACTACGATTGAGCGCATGCGCGACCAACTGCGTCGCCTCGACACCGAAACCCAGGGCCGCATCCTCAGCCGCCAGCAAGCCGAGGCCGAGCGCCTGGGCTACGAAGAATTCGATCCGTTGGAAATGGACCGCCATTCGCAATTGCAGCAATTGTCCCGTGCGCTGTCCGAGTCTGCCTCTGACCTGCTCGACCTCAAGGACACCCTTGAGCGCCGCAACGAAGACGCCCACGACCTGTTGCAGCAGCAGGCACGCATCAACACCGAGTTGCAGGAAGGCCTGATGCGCACGCGCATGGTGCCGTTCGAACGCATGCTGCCGCGCCTCAAACGCATCGTGCGTCAGGTAGCGGGCGAGCTGGGCAAGGACGTGGAGTTCATCGTCGGCAACGCCGAGGGCGAGATGGACCGCAACGTGCTGGAACGCATGGCCGCGCCGCTGGAACACATGCTGCGCAACGCCGTCGACCATGGCCTGGAATCCCGCGATGCACGGCTGCTGGCCGGCAAGCCGGAGAAAGGCCGCATCACCCTGGACCTGACCCACGAAGGCGGCGACATCGTCTTCGACATGCGCGACGACGGCGCCGGGGTGCCACTGGAGGCGGTGCGGCGCAAGGCGATCAAGCGCGGTTTGCTTGATCCCAATCATGAGATCAGCGACCGCGACGTGTTGCAGTTCATCCTGCAACCGGGCTTTTCCACGGCGGAAAAGATCACGCAGATTTCCGGGCGCGGCGTGGGCATGGATGTGGTGCATGAGGAAGTGCGTCAGTTGGGCGGCTCGATGGTCATTGATTCGACGCCGGGGGAAGGTGTGCACTTCCGTATTCGCTTGCCGTTCACCGTGTCGGTCAACCGTGCGCTGATGGTGCAGTGCGCGGACGATCAATATGCGATTCCGCTCAACACCATCGAAGGCTTGGTGCGTGTGTTGCCCCATGAACTGGCCGGGCATTACCAGCAAGACCCGCCGCGTTATGAATACGCCGGCCAGCGTTACGAGCTGTTTTACCTGGGCGACCTGTTGCACACCGTCAGTCGCCCTAAACTGTTGGGCCAGTATCAACCGGTGCCGGTACTGCTGGTGCAATGCAACGAGCGGCGCGTGGCGATCCATGTGGATGCCATGGCCGGCACGCGGGAAATCGTGGTCAAGGGCCTGGGGCCGCAGTTCGCGGGCGTGCAGGGTTTGTCCGGCGCGACCATTCTGGGCGACGGCCGCGTGGTGTTGATCATCGACTTGCTGGCGCATATCCGTGCCCGCCAACCGGCCTTGCCGGCCCAGTCGGTCGACGCGCCGCTGATCCTCAGCGACCCGCTGAAAAAGCGTCCGTTGCTGGTGCTGGTGGTAGACGACTCGGTCACCGTGCGCAAAGTCACCAGCCGCCTGCTGGAACGCAACGGCATGAACGTGCTCACCGCCAAAGACGGCATCGACGCCCTCGCCGTGCTGGAAGAGCACAGCCCGGACCTGATGCTGCTCGACATCGAAATGCCGCGCATGGACGGCTTCGAAGTGGCTACCCAAGTGCGCAACGACCCCCGGCTGATGCGTCTGCCGATCATCATGATCACCTCGCGCACTGGCCAGAAACACCGCGACCGCGCCATGGCCATCGGCGTGAATGACTACCTCGGCAAGCCGTACCAGGAATCGGTGCTGCTCGAAAGCATCGCCTACTGGAGCAAGTCCCATGCTTGACCACCGCACCAGCCAACTCACCGGCCTGCTGCTGCCCCTGGCCGACCGCCATCTGGTGCTGCCCAACGTCGCCATCGCCGAACTGATCGACTTCCAGCGCGGCGAGCCGGCCAGCGATGCGCCGCCGTGGTATTTGCGCCAAGTGACCTGGCGCGATCGGCAGATCCCGCTGATCAGCTTCGAAGCGGTGTGCGGTGAAGCGAGTGTGACCGGCGAACGCTCGCGGATCGTGGTGTTGAATGCGTTGGGTGGGCGGCCGACGCTGAAGTTTATTGCGCTGGTGATCCAGGGGATTCCCCGGTCGTACAAGCTCGACAGTGAGTTGAGCTACGTGGACGTGCCGCTGTGCCCGCTGGAGCTGGCGGCGGTGCAGGTGGGGGAGCATGTGGCGAAGGTGCCGGATCTGATGGGGTTGGAAGCCTTGCTGGTCGAATCTGGTCTGGCGTAAATCTCTGTAGGAGCCGGCTTGCCGGCGATAGCGGTCCACAAGCCCACTCATCAAAAACCGACCCTCCGCTATCGCTGGCAAGCCAGCTCCAACAGGGGATTGGGCGTGTCTGCAGACCTCAATCAATCCGCGCAAACCGCTCAATCACCGGCTGCTCCCGATGCTCGGCCTGCCACAAGTCATAGGCGCTTTGCATCGACAGCCATAACTGCCCAGTGCTCACACCTGCCCGCTCAAGCCGCACCGCCAAGTCAGGACTGACAGGCGCACGCCCATGCAAAATCCTCGAAAACGTCTCACGGGCGAATCCCAGGCGCCGGGCCATTTCGGTGATGGTGATGTCCAGGGCAGGGATTACATCTTCAAGCAGGATTTCACCTGGGTGAGGGGGGTTGTGCATGCCCATTTCGATACCTCTACTCAGTGGTAATCAAGATAATCAACCAGTTCGACTTGGTCGTCGAACATCCGAAAAATGATGCGCCAGTTACCACTAATGCTGACAGACCAATAGTCGATCAGGTCGCCTTTCAACCGATGGAAACGCCAACCAGGCAAGTTCAGTGCATCTGGGTGTTCGGCTTTGTCCAGAATGAACAGAACGCGGCGTAAGCGCTTTGCATGATTTGCGTTGATGCCACTGGTCGAGCCTGTCTCATAGAAGGCCCTGAGACCTTTGTGTTTCCAACTGACGATCATGGCGCGATTGTGATGTGATACATCACGCTCTGCAATGGCCTTGCATCGGTTTTAACGGTCGGCTTCATGATGTCTGTCCGCGGAACGATTCGGAGCGAAAAGGCTAGAGACACAGGTTCCGAGCAACAACCTGAAAACGCTGTCAGAACATTCCTTGTTGCTTGTCGGGACGACAACCGTAGGTAGGGCTCGGACTGGTAGCGTGTCTGAAATTTCTGTAAGTCTCACCTTCGTATTTTTACTGATTTTTGAGTGCTAGTTTTTATCGCTCAACCCCATCAGCAAGGATTCGCAAATGGCCGTCCCTCCCATACCTTCGGGCGTTTCGCTGCAAGACAATATCGCCTTGGCCAACAACCGCCGGATGCATTTGAAGCCTGGTTCGGCCTTCGCCTATTCTTGGTTTTACACACAGGTTCGGGGGCGTGGCCCTTGGGATTACAAACAGAAAAGCCGTGAGTACGAGGCGTTCGGTAACTTCAACTACGGCGTCACCGGCATTGTGCTGGGTATTCCGGAGAGTGTGCTGTTGAGAGCGGCTGGTGCGGCGCAAAAAGCAGCAGGGACTTCTCGGGCGGAGTTCGGAGACTGGTGGGGCGATGCGCCGTATGGTGATGATCACAGTGACCAGCATTGGATCAAGGAGGGTATCGAATATGCCAGAGCTCAAGGGTATTAAGTGGCCAGTCCAGGGCTTGCTCAACGGGCTGCTGGTGGTGTGTCTCGGGTACTTGGGTGTTGGTTGGTTGATGAGCCCGGGTCCACCGGAATTGGATGAGGTTGTGCTCAAGTATTCTCTGAATAACGGAAGCTCCATTTACGGTGTGCGAAACAATCAGGGTGGCGCTACGGTGGGCTTTTCCTACCTGTACTACGTCCACAAGGATCTGGGTAATGATCGGGAAATACTCACGACACTGGTGTCGGCACATCCCTTTCTGAAAACTAAAGAGCCGGATGTTCAAGTCACCCGACAGGCTGGCCTCATCCGCCTCACTGTTCGTGGGGAGGTTTATGAATACCGTAGTTACCCGCTCGAAGGTATGGGGGCTGTGAGAATAGACATGAAGTTGTAGGCCAACTGGCTCTCGGATTTTTCCTGCAACGATCAACAGGCTGATGTAGATAGCCCTTGCATAAAGAACCCCACCCCCCTGCCGATAGCCAAAGGAGTTTTTCGACGGAAGTATCGACGCAATGTGGCTATTGGATGGGTTCGCCTGGCTGTACAACCTCAATCGTTTTACCGGCGCTTTGTTGATGTGGTTCGTCGTCGTGGTGCTCACGGCAGCTCTGACCATGAACGTTCAAAACAACCGCGGGAAGCTGTGGGGTTTTTTGGTCACGTCGGCAGGCGCGGTGTTTATTCTGGTGTATCTCGAAAGCCTCAAACTCATCGGTGCGGACAAAGCGATCAAAGGGGTGGTGAGTAATTTCGTGGTGATGACGCTGGGCGGCCTCGGCTCAGGTCTGCTGGCGGTGGCGATCTCCCAGGGGCCGACCAAGGATGAAGACGATCAAGCCCGGGGCTTTATCCGTGATCGCCTGTTGGATGCCCTGGAGTATGCCTTTGTGTTTGTCGGAATTTGCTCGTTCACGTTGTTCGCGGTCTGCCTGCCGCTCGACTTGCTGGCATGGCCTCCCGTGGCAGAGCACGACCTCTTTAGCCTGCTGATTGTGTGCCTGGGCGCATTGCTGGGTTACGCGATCGTCTCCCGACCAAGCCGGTTGGAACACTGGGAGCAACTGGGGGCATGCGCGCTGGTGGCATTGCTGTTACTGCTGCTACCGGTTTACGGGCAAGCGCTGTCGGGCCTTTGGCAATGGAGTGGGGCGGCGGTGTTGGGGTTTCACTTCTTCGCGGCGGTGGCGTTGTTTAGAACCCTATGGTTCCATCGCATCGAATGGCGAAGAGCGTAATGCCCGTATTCATTGAGTCGTCATTCACCCAACCTTAAGGACACTGGAGCAAGTGCCCCCCTGTCAGCCACTCACTCTGAAACACTGCTGAGCAAAGGTGGGGGGCTTGCCTCGATCGCGGACTGCCAGTTGGAGGCGCTTGTGAGGAGGGATCAGACTTTCAAGGGCGTTTTCCCATGAGAAATAATGCGAGTAGTCAACTCCCCATTCGGTCCTCCTCTATAGGTCAGCGGAATGGAAAACGGCACATCCACATAAAATATATGCGGGTTTTCCGTGCTTTTGATTACGTTTAAGCCCGAGGTATTCACTTCGTAGTAGTGCGTCATCTTGTCCAGCGCGTTGCCATATTTACGGCGTCCGAAGATGGTCTCTGAGATCTGCTTGGTGGGCATGTCGTCCGGCGCAAGGTCCGTAAAGTAATGCCGGCCTTTTCCCCGGGGCAGGGCCTCGCCGGTCAATGTGGAGCTTGAAGGTTCAAGGTTGCGACTGGCGCTGATGGCGGCATGAGGCTTATGCCCTGTGTAGTGATAGAAAACGTTCTTGCCTTTGACCGGTGGCTCCATGAGTGCTTTTTCACCCGGGAAGCTCTCGGGTACTCTAGGGCGTTTGGTGAGTGGCTGGCTGCTCGGCGTGTTACCCGAATTGTGAGCGGTTGGCCCTAGAGGACGTTTGGGAGCCCTCGCTGTTTGCCCTGGGAACGGGGCCCCGGCCGGTAACCTGCTCGATCGCCACTCACCATTGCTGGCACGCACCAGGTTCTCCCGCCGCCGGAAGAACGTTGATCTCGTCAAGGGTTCATTGGGGTCCAGGATGGAGACCGTTCCGGTGCGTGCATGAAAGCCCGAATCGATCAGGTACACCTTGTTGACCCCAGTTCCGTCGGTGTAACGCACGTAGAAATTTTCGCCGACCCTATACGTACCACTTGCGCTCACGGGAACGCCCTTGATCACGTCATCCGGCACGGTGAAAGCGCTCAGGTCGCGGGGTGCAGCGGGTCCCGCAGAGGGTGGCGTGTTAACTACGGGGGCGAGCCTGGGTTGGGGCGGCGGCGTATTATTGGGGACCGGGCGCAATGGCGCAGTACGAACATTCGGGAGGCGTGTCGCCGTCGCCGGAATATCTGCATACACCGCACGTCCCAGGCGAGGACTCTTGATCATCCGTGGCAAAGCTTTGCCATTGGCGCGTAAGACTCTGAGGCCGGTCTTTGCCAGCCGGGCCCCCGCTGATAGGCCTTTGCCGATGACTGGAACCACATCGAGCAGTGCCATACCCACTTCAATCCCGAACTGGGCCTTGTTGATTTTCGATTGAGTCGCGACTTCCGCGCTGCTCACCGATTGGTGGTCTGCTTTATCGATGACCAGTTGTACGTGCTGTTTGTACAGATCATCCTGGAAATTGCCTTTAATGGGCTGGAGTGCCGAAGCCGAGCCCTGCAATTTGAGCGTCTGGACCGTTGTATCGACGATTTTGAAGGGGTTCGTCAGGTAGTCGATAGGGCCCCTCTTGAGCGCAGCATAGGCTTTTTCAACGTCATCCTTTTTGACCGGCGACTTTCTGTTTGCGGTGTAGACCCTCCATTCGTTTTTGTCCAACAGGGTATTCAGTGCAGCCTGGTCTTCGAGTTCGCGAAACGATACGCCGTCCGGCGCATTGGGTGTGTACAGCACCATCGCCTTATCTGTCTGATTGCCGATCACCATTGCCCCCTGTACCGGCAGCCCGCGCTGGAGAAGGGTATTGGCGACGATGGTTTTTCCATCGACCTGAGGCCGGTCAGCGTCGTCGGGATAGCCCAGGACGGCGGCAACCCATTGCGCGCCTCGTTTGGTGGTGGTGTCCTGTTTGGCGTTTGCCTCATAGGCGTCCGGGTTGAGTTCTGCGAGCAGCGCATCCTTTTCCAGGCTATCGCTCAGGTTGGCTTTCCAGGCTTTGCGAACCTCGCCTGCGGGCCCTGACTCGGCATCCGTTGCCAGTTCTGTCTTTAGCAGCTTGGTGTATTCGCCACCCACGTCTGCGGTATTG
Source organism: Pseudomonas sp. NS1(2017) (assembly GCF_002269425.1). Taxonomy (NCBI): domain Bacteria; kingdom Pseudomonadati; phylum Pseudomonadota; class Gammaproteobacteria; order Pseudomonadales; family Pseudomonadaceae; genus Pseudomonas; species Pseudomonas sp. NS1(2017). Next base: position 908,883 of record NZ_CP022960.1, on the reverse strand, counting down.
ACCAGCGTCTTAAGCTGCTCGGTGTCCCAGGTGACCTGCGTGCCGTCAGCGTCCAGAATAGGTTTGCCTTGGGTATCGTACAGCGGCAACTTAAAGGTGGTTTGGGTGAACTGAGTGCTTTCAGCTACTGGGAACTCGGTCGGGTTTTTTAGCGCCAGATCCGTCAGTGACACGGTGTGGCTTTTGACAAACGGCGTTTCATTGTGACTGGGTCGACCCAGGTGAAACCTGGTCTTGGTTTCCACCTTGACCATTAGCTTGTCTGCATCCACTTGCACGGACGGGTATAGCTTTTGGAGGGCCGCACCAATCCGGTCCCGGGAGAAGGCTCCAATATTGGGGATTCTTTCCAGCAAGGGTGCCAGCGCACGGGTGCTTTTTTGCTCGGCATTTTCCAAGTAGTCGAACAACGCTACTTGGGTAGGGCTCAGTTTTTTCAACCACTCGGGCTGTAGTTTATCTGCCAGTTTGTCGTCGCGTGCTGACATGGCGTTGCTGCCGTCGAGTAGGTACGACCAGTCGGCGGAATCATCGAGAGCCTGCGATGAAGTCGGGTCTGTCAGCGGGTTGGTGCCGAGGGGGGTGAATGTCTGGATAGCTCGGGCTTGAATGTCTTCTTGCTGACGCTTGAGCATCCAGGGTACCCCCTCGGCCAACACGTCCCCGGTCAAGGGTTCGGCGCTGCGCATCAAGTCATCGCTTGGCTCTTCACGGTTTTGCAGTGCCAACGGCAGCTGTTGCAACAATAAGTCGGTTTGGGGGCCGCCTTGGTCAAGGCGGTTGGCCAAGGCCTGGCGTGCCTGGGCAGGGGTTGTGAACTCCTCGAACCCTTCACTGGGTGTATACAGCACCACCGGACCATTGGCATCGTTGAGCGGGAGCGCCCGACCATTCGGCCATGTAGGCATAGTGGCCCAAGAGTTATCGGTCTTGGTGATGAGGAAGGCGCCAGCCAGCAGCGCACCCTTCTCAGTGCCGTCATCGACGGTGATGGGGTATACGCCAGGTCGGGCGCCGTTGGCGAAGGCACTCTCGCGTTCGGCCAGCGTGGGGAATTGCAGTGCGGTATCAATCAGTTGTTTGCTGGTTGGGCTCAGTGTTCCGTCACTCATGCGTAACGCTGCCAGGGTCGACAGTTGTTGCTTGTGCAGGGTTAACAGTTGGTTTTGCGGCGGCTCCACAATGCGTGGTTGTTTTTCGTTTGGACGGGGCGTGGCCCAGAACGTCTGGAGGGTCTTGGGGTATTGCGTGGCAATGTCTCGGGCGATGGAGTGCAGCGTGCCGGAAGTGATCGCTGGGCTGGCGCTGTCTCCGGGTGTCTGTCTTGTGATGAACTCGCTGCGCACGCCGCTTTCGTCTGGCATGACCTTATCCGGGTCGGCCAGGACAGCTCTAATCTCGTCGAAAAGGGCGCTCACTAACGGTTGGGAGGAGGTCAGTGTTTTGACGTCGCCGCTGCTGGTGTAGCGATTATAGGCGATCATCTCGGCATTGAGCGGCCGCACGCCCGGAAAGGCTTTTTCAAGTTGCGCCTGCACAAAGGCTTTAAAGCTGGGTTGTTGGCTGTATAGGCGTTGAATTGTGGCACTCAGGTTGTCGTGTTGATCGATGAGAATCTCTGTATCGCTGACCTTGAAGTGTACCGCCAGCGCATTACGCTCGGCCGTGGCCGGTGGTATGCCGGGTGACGTGGGTAAGAGCAAACCGTCTGGTGCATAGGTAGAGATGGTTGAAAGTGGTGCAGGTTGCTGTTGGGCAGTGATACCGGCTGCCGATTGGGTATTGGCGGGTGAAGGTTTGAGGAGTGTTTCGGAGGGACGGGGCGCCACCGTTTGAACAGAGAGGGTCATGAGACGGATCTCGCAAGGCAGTTGTGAGTTTTATGCCTACTTTCCTTGTAAGTCGTCAGATCTGTGAGAATTGAAAGGCGAATGGTTCCTTCGGAAATGTAAGAATTCGATAATCGTTACTCTGACCGTAACGGTTGCTTAACCAGCTTGATTGATCGCGCTGTTGGTCGTCCCTAAGGTAGTTCCACGACAGCCAACCCGTGGAGCGACCATGACAACAACCATCACCCCCGACTCGCGCTGGACGCGGCGGCGCGACGAGAAGCAGCGGCGGCTCGGGCTGGTCAAACAGTTTGCAGACGGTGCGGTACTGCCCAGCGACAAGATCGTCGAGGCGCTTGAGGCGCTGATCCTCCCCGGCGACCGCGTGGTACTGGAAGGCAACAACCAGAAACAGGCCGACTTCCTCTCGCGCTCCCTGGCCAAGGCCGACCCGGCCAAGCTCCACGATTTGCACATGATCATGCCCAGTGTCGGCCGTTCCGAGCACCTGGATCTGTTTGAAAAAGGCATCGCCCGCAAGCTGGATTTCTCCTTCGCCGGCACCCAATCCCTGCGCATCAGCCAATTGCTGGAAGACGGTCTGCTGGAAATCGGCGCGATCCACACCTACATCGAACTCTATGCGCGGCTGGTGGTGGACCTGATCCCTAACGTGGTGCTTTCGGCCGGTTTTATGGCCGACCGCGCCGGCAACATCTACACCGGCGCCAGCACTGAAGACACCCCGGCGCTGATCGAGCCCGCCGCGTTCAGCGATGGCATCGTGATCGTGCAGGTCAACCAGTTGGTGGACGACGTCACCGATTTGCCGCGCGTGGATATCCCGGCGAGCTGGGTGGATTTTGTGGTGGTGGCCGACAAGCCGTTTTACATCGAGCCGCTGTTCACCCGCGACCCGCGCCATATCAAACCGGTGCACGTGCTGATGGCGATGATGGCGATCCGTGGCATCTACGAAAAACACAACGTGCAGTCCCTCAACCACGGCATTGGTTTCAATACTGCCGCCATTGAGTTGATTCTGCCGACCTACGGCGAATCCCTCGGCCTCAAGGGTAAAATCTGCCGCAACTGGACCCTCAACCCACACCCAACGCTGATCCCCGCGATTGAAAGTGGCTGGGTGGAAAGCGTGCATTGCTTCGGCACTGAATTGGGCATGGAAAACTACATCGCCGCCCGGCCGGATGTGTTCTTCACCGGCCGCGACGGCTCGATGCGTTCCAACCGTATGTTCTGCCAACTCGCCGGCCAATACGCGGTGGACCTGTTTATCGGTGCGACGTTGCAAGTCGACGGTGACGGCCATTCCTCTACCGTGACCCGTGGCCGCCTCGCCGGATTTGGTGGCGCACCGAACATGGGTCACGACCCACGCGGTCGTCGCCATGGCACGCCCGCCTGGCTGGATATGCGCCACGACGATGCCCCAGAAGCGCTTTTGGAACGCGGTAAAAAACTCGTGGTGCAAATGGTCGAGACCTTCCAGGAAGGCGGCAAACCCACCTTCGTCGACACCCTCGATGCCGTGGAGGTCGCCCGCAAAAGCGGCATGCCCCTGGCGCCGATCATGATCTATGGCGATGACGTCACCCACCTGCTCACCGAAGAAGGCATCGCCTACCTGTACAAGGCGCGTTCCCTTGAAGAGCGCCAGGCGATGATCGCTGCCGTTGCAGGCGTCACCGCCATCGGCATGCGCCACAACCCCAAGGACACCGCGCGCATGCGCCGCGAAGGCTTGATTGCCTTGCCCGAAGACTTAGGGATTCGCCGCACCGACGCCACCCGCGAATTGTTGGCCGCCAAGAGTGTGGCCGACCTGGTGGACTGGTCCGGTGGCCTGTACAACCCGCCCGCCAAATTCAGGAGCTGGTAAATGCGCGCACTCAAACTGCATGAACTGACCCTCGCTGAACGCCTGGCGGATATGGCCGTCGATGCACTGATCGATGAAGCGGACCTGTCGCCCAAACCTGCCTTGGTGGACCGTCGCGGCAACGGCGCCCATAGCGATCTGCACCTGGGCCTGATGCACGCCTCGGCGTTGTCGCTGTGGCCGATGTTCAAGGAGATGGCTGAAGCCGCGATTGAGTTCGGTGAAGTCGGCTTGCCCCTGCGCGAAGCCCTTGGGCGTATTGGCCGCGACGGTGAGCAAGCGATGCTCGTCACCACCCACGGCGTGAACACCCATCGCGGCGCGATCTGGGCCCTCGGTTTACTCACCGCAGCGGCAGCGCTGGAGCCACGCGCCATCACCCTGAACGCCGCCAGATTAGCCTTGCTCAACGACCGCTACGCGCCGCAAACCATGAGTCACGGCGTCCAGGTCGCCCAGCGCTACGGCGCGCGCGGTGCCCGTGAAGAAGCCCAGCTCGGCTTCCCCTCGGTGGTGCAACGTGGCTTGCCGCAGCTGCATAAAAGCCGCCAGCACAATGCAGGCGAACAGAACGCCCGCCTGGACGCCTTGCTGGCGATCATGACCGAACTGGCCGACACCTGCGTGCTTTACCGCGCCGGTCCCGAAGGCCTGCTAGCGATGCAGCAGGGTGCTCAAGCGGTACTTGATGCAGGTGGCAGCGCAACGCTGGCCGGGCGTCGCCAACTGCATGAGTTAGACCTTCAACTGCTGGCCCTGAATGCCTCCCCCGGCGGCGCCGCCGACTTGCTGGCCGCCTGTCTGTTTATCGACCGCCTCGACGGAGCGTTGTGATGGAAACCTTATCCTTTGAATTCCCCGCCGGGCAGCCGCCAAAAGGCCGTGCGCTGGTGGGATGCGTTGGCTCGGGCGACCTGGAAGTGCTGCTGGAGCCGGGTACGCCGGGCACGCTGACCATCCAGGTGCAGACCTCGGTGAATGGCGCCGAACAACGCTGGCAGCATCTGTTCGAACGCATCTTCCAGGAACACACGCCACCGGCCTTGAACATTGATATCCACGATTTCGGTGCTACCCCCGGCGTGGTGCGCTTGCGCCTGGAGCAGGGTTTCGAGGAGGTCGGCCATGACTGACTTACTCGCCAAACACAGCTTCGTTGAACTGGGCGCGCGGCAGCGGGCCAAGGCGTTGCTGGACGTCGGTTCCTACCGCGAATTGATCGACCCGTTCCAGCGCGTCATGTCGCCGTGGCTCAGTCGCCAAGGTGTAGTGCCGCAGGCCGATGACGGTGTGGTGATCGCCAAGGGCAGCATCGACGGAAAGCCTGTGGTAGTTGCTGCCATCGAAGGCAACTTCCAAGGTGGCAGCCTCGGTGAAGTCGGCGGCGCAAAAATTGCGGGTGCCTTGGAGCTGGCGGCCGAGGACAATCGCAAGGGCATTCCCACCCGCGCCGTGCTGCTGCTGGAAACCGGTGGCGTACGTTTGCAGGAGGCCAACCTGGGACTGGCGGCCATCGCGGATATCCACGCGGCGATTGTCGACCTGCGCCAATACCAGCCGGTGATCGGCGTGGTGGCGGGCAGTGTCGGTTGCTTTGGCGGCATGTCCATTGCGGCTGGATTGTGCAGTTACCTTGTCGTCACCCGCGAAGCGCGCCTGGGTTTGAATGGCCCGCAAGTCATCGAACAGGAAGCGGGGCTTGAGGAGTACGACTCCCGCGACCGGCCTTTCATCTGGAGCCTTACGGGCGGTGAGCAACGCTTCAACAGCGGCTTGGCCGATCGCTATGTCGCGGACGATGTGGCCGAGATTCAACAGACCGTCAGCGCATTACTACAAAAAGGCCTGCCCACCCAACAACGCAGCCGCCAGGCCGACTATTACCTGGCGCGCTTGGCCGAACTGGACGCCACGCCGCAGATCGACCCGGCAACGGTACTTGCGCTGTATCAAGGAGAACGCTCATGAGAGGTTTGCAGTGGTTCAACGCATTGAGCGCCGGAGCGACAGCCGTTGAGGGTTTGCCACGCTCGTTGAAAGTCGCTGATGGTGTGCTGGGTGAGCAGCCTGTGCGCTACATCGCTGTGGTCACCGACGCGCAAAACCGCTTCCCCCGCGCCCGCAACGGCGAAGTCGGCCTGCTGGAAGGCTGGGGGCTGGCGAAGGCCGTCGATGAAGCCATCGCCCGTGGCGACAAGCGCCCGATCATCGCCATCGTCGATGTACCGAGCCAAGCCTATGGCCGTCGCGAAGAAGCCCTCGGCATCCACCAAGCCCTGGCCGCCGCCGCCGACAGCTATGCCCGCGCGCGTCTGGCGGGGCACCCGGTGATTGCGCTGTTGGTGGGCAAGGCGATGTCCGGTGCGTTTCTCGCCCATGGGTATCAAGCCAATCGCCTGATTGCCCTGCGCGATCCCGGTGTGATGGTGCACGCCATGGGCAAGGCCTCGGCCGCGCGCGTGACGCTGCGCAGCGTTGAAGAGCTGGAAGCCCTGGCCGCCAGCGTGCCGCCCATGGCCTACGACATCGACAGTTACGCCAGTCTGGGGTTGCTGTGGGAAACCTTGTCGGTCAACCAGATTGAACAACCCACGCCGGAGGATGTGGCGCGGGTCAGCGATTGCCTGGTGAGTGCGATCAAGGATATTGGCAGCACCGACTTGAGCGTCCGCCTTGGTGCGACCAACCGCGCGGCTTCCAGCCACGTACGCCAACTGCTGCGGGAACAGTGGTGAACGCCCACGACTTGCTCTGGGGCATGACCCCGGCGCATCTGCCTGCTGATGCTCCGGCGTGGGCGGTGGAGGCAGTAGGCACTGTGGTGGTGCGTCGCGCCACCGTCACGCCGGGCTGGGTCGCGGTGGGCGTGCGCGGGCGTTTGCGCGAGCAGCGGTTTGCTGCCGAGATGCCGATTGCCGCGGTGCAGCGGCGAGTCACGCCGCAAGCGCTGCGTGACGTTGTCTCGACACGGGACTTACCGGCCTTGCAGGCGCTCGAACAGTTGCGGCCAGTGCTGACGCCCTTGAATTGGGGCGTCACCGGCAGCGCGGGTTTTGAGCTGGCCACGGGCATTGAAGCGCTGCATGCCCAGAGTGATCTGGACCTGATGCTGCGCACGCCCGAGCCGCTGGATCGCAACGATGCACGCGACTTGCTGGCAGCCTTGGACAAAGCCGCGTGCGCTGTGGATATGCAACTGCAAACACCTTTCGGCGCTATCGCCCTGCGCGAATGGGCCGGTCCATCGCGGCGGGTGCTGTTGAAAACCGCCAGCGGTGCGCACCTCGTTATTGATCCTTGGCAGGCTGTGGCATGAGCAGCCTTTTAGTGTTCCCCGGCCAGGGCGCCCAACGTCCGGGCATGCTCCAGGCGTTGCCGGCCGATGTGTTGGAACACGCCAGCGATGCCTTGGGTGAAGACGTTCGGGCATTGGATTCGGCTGAGGCCTTGGCGAATACCCGCGCGGTACAACTCTGCCTGCTGATCGCCGGCGTGGCCCACGCCCGCCTGCTGCAACACGCCCCGGATTACGTCGCAGGGCTGTCCATCGGTGCCTACCCGGCGGCAGTGATTGCCGGTGCGCTGGATTTCGCCGACGCCCTCACACTGGTAAGCCTGCGCGGCGAGTTGATGCAAAACGCTTATCCACAGGGCTATGGCATGACCGCGATCATCGGCCCGGAGTTATCCACCGTCGAAAGCCTGCTGGCCGAAATCCACAGCCCCGAAACCCCGGTGTACCTGGCCAATATCAACGCCGACAACCAGACGGTGATCGCCGGCAGCGACCAAGCCATGAAGCTTGTCGCCAGTCGCATCAAAGGCAACGGCATCGCCAAGCGCCTGGCCGTCAGCGTGCCGTCTCATTGCGCGTTGCTGGAGCAACCGGCCCAGGCTTTGGCGCAAGCCTTCGTGCCGCTCAAGGCTCCGCGCATCACCTACCTGAGCAGCACCCGTGCGCGGCCGATCCACAACCCCGAACAATTGCGCGACGACCTGGCCTTCAACATGTGCCGCATCGTCGACTGGCGCGGCACCGTGCAAAGCGCCTACGAGCGTGGCGTGCGCCTGCAGATCGAACTGCCACCGGGCGCCGTGCTCACCGGCCTGTCACGCCGCGTATTCGAACAAGGCACGGCGATCGCCTGCGAAGGCGCACGCCTGGACACCTTGCAGGCCCTGCTGCAAGAGGAGGAGCGCCGCCACCGATAAAGCAGCACCCAAGGCTTTCGAAGCACAACAACAACAATTTCGATCGAGCACTTTGAGGACAACAACAATGATTATCTACGGTGTGGCATTGCTGGCGATCTGCACGCTTGCGGGCGTGATCATGGGCGACATGCTCGGCGTGTTGCTGGGCGTCAAATCCAATGTGGGCGGGGTGGGGATCGCGATGATCCTGTTGATCTGCGCCCGCCTGTGGATGCAAAAGCGCGGCGGCATGACCAAGGACTGCGAAATGGGCGTGGGCTTCTGGGGCGCGATGTACATCCCGGTGGTGGTGGCGATGGCCGCGCAACAAAACGTGGTCACCGCCCTGCACGGTGGGCCGGTGGCGGTGCTCGCGGCGATTGGTTCTGTGGTGGTGTGTGGTTGCACCATCGCGCTGATCAGCCGTACCCACAAGGGTGAACCGCTGCCCGATGAAGAGCCGATGATCGCGCCAGTAGGAGGTCGCTGATATGTGGGATCTCATTGAAAAAGGTTTGGAACACAACGGCCTGATTACCGCGTTTGCCTTCGTTGGTGTGGTGATGTGGATCTCGGTGGTGCTGTCCAAGCGGCTGACCTTCGGGCGCATCCATGGCTCGGCAATTGCCATTGTCATCGGCCTGGTCCTGGCCTGGGTCGGCGGCACGATCACCGGCGGCCAGAAAGGCCTGGCGGACCTGGCGCTGTTCTCCGGCATCGGCTTGATGGGTGGCGCGATGTTGCGCGACTTCGCCATCGTCGCCACGGCGTTTGAAGTGCAAGCCACCGAGGCGCGCAAAGCCGGAATGATCGGTGTGATCGCGTTGCTGCTGGGCACGATCCTGCCGTTTATCGTCGGCGCGAGCATGGCCTGGGCCTTTGGTTATCGCGATGCGATCAGCATGACCACCATTGGCGCGGGTGCCGTGACCTATATCGTCGGCCCAGTGACCGGTGCGGCGATTGGTGCGACCTCGGATGTGATGGCGCTGTCGATTGCCACCGGGTTGATCAAGGCGATCCTGGTGATGGTCGGCACGCCTGTGGCGGCGCGCTGGATGGGCTTGGATAACCCGCGTTCGGCGATGGTATTTGGTGGGTTGGCCGGCACTGTCAGTGGTGTGACGGCTGGCTTGGCGGCGACAGATCGGCGCTTGGTGCCGTATGGCGCGCTGACGGCGACGTTCCATACCGGGCTTGGGTGTTTGCTTGGGCCTTCGTTGCTGTACTTCATCGTGCGCGGTCTGGTCGGCTAACCTCTGCCATGCGATCGACCGCTTTTGTGGCAAGCCCGCTCACCACAAGGAATGTCTCAAGCCTGCCGATTGGCGTACATGCGGCACTCCGCCAACAACGCCAGCAAGTTCGGATCACGCTCCTTGGCCTTCAGGAACACCACGCCAATATGCTGCTGCAACCGATACCGGGGTTGCAGCGGTATCAATTTCACGCGGTTCTCATACACCGCCGCAATCCTGCCCGGCAGCAGCGCATAACCCACGCCCGAACTGACCATGCTCAGCAACGTGAAGATGTCATTGACCTGCATCGCCACCTTCGGCTCGAACCCCGCCTGTTTGAACACACGATTGCCATCCTGGTGCGTGGCGAAGCCTTGGGTGAGGGTGATGAAGGTTGCATCGCGCACATCCGCCAGGTCGATCTGTTGATCGCGGTCGAACGGTGAGTCAGCCGGGGTGGCGAGGAATATGTCGTCGGAGAACAGCGCGATCTGTTCGCAGTCCGGGTCGTTGGCGTGTTCGTCGAGGGAGATGAGGATAGCGTCCACTTCCATGTTTTTGAGCTTGTAGAGCAGGTCGAAATTGGAGCCCAGGATCAGGTCGATATTGAGTTCGCTGCGGCGGATCTTCAGGCCCATGATCAATTGCGGCACGGTCTTCACCGTCAGCGAATACAGCGAGCCGAGCTTGAAGCGCTCGGCAGAGAAGCCAGCGGCTTCTCGGGTGAGGCGCACGCTGTCGACCACATCGGCCACCAGCTTCTGCGCGCGTTCTTCCAAGACGTAGGCGCTTTCCAGCGGCGTGAGGTTGCGCCCTTCGTGTTTGAACAGCGGGCAGCGCAGGGCATTTTCCAGGGAATGGATGGCGCGGTGCACGCTGACGTTGCTGGTCTGCAGCTCGGCGGCAGCGCGGGCCAGGTTGCCGGTGCGCATGAACGCCAGGAAGATCTCGAGCTTTTTGAGGGTGAATTCTTCGTCGATCAGCATGGCCGTGGCTCTTGTTCGATTACCCTCGATTGTGCCCGCAAAACCGCGCGCCGTCCCCGGAACGTCACACGCCACTTGCACTCTTATGCGCAAGGCTGGACGCTTGCCGCTCAGCCCTTAATGGTTACAGGAGGTCAGCGGCACATGTACCACGGGGAACGATTCAACGCCTGGAGCCATTTGCTCGGTGCAGTCGCGGCGTGTATTGGCGCCGTATGGATGTTGGTAGTGGCAAGCCTGGACGGCAGCCCCTGGAAGATCGTCAGCGTAGCGATTTACGGCTTCACGCTGATGGTGCTGTACAGCGCGTCCACGGTGTACCACAGCGTGCGTGGGCGTCGAAAAGAGATCATGCAAAAGGTTGATCACTTTTCGATCTACCTGTTGATCGCCGGCAGTTACACGCCGTTTTGCCTGGTGACCTTGAGAGGGCCGTGGGGCTGGACGCTGTTTGGCATCGTGTGGGGGCTGGCGGTGATTGGCATCCTGCAGGAGATCAAGCCGCGCTCCGAGGCACGCATCCTGTCGATCGTGATTTACGCGGTGATGGGTTGGATCGTGCTGGTGGCGGTCAAGCCGCTGCTCGCCGCATTGGGCACGGCGGGGTTTATCTGGCTGGCGTCGGGCGGCGTTTTATACACCGTCGGCATCATCTTTTTTGCCTTGGAGGACCGCCTGCGTCATTCCCATGGGATCTGGCATTTGTTTGTGATCGGCGGGAGTTTGTTGCACTTCGTGGCGATCATGCATTACGTCCTATAAACGCTCCAGAAGCTCACGGGCTCGGTGGCCAAAAATCTGCAGCAGATTGGCCAGCATGTGCGGCGGTGGTTCATCGGCGCGGGTGAGGGCGTACAGGGTAATCGGCAGCGGCGGGGTGAGTGTGCGGATGCACGTGGTGGCTGTCGAGGCACCGAGGGCAGTGAAGGGGTCGATCACCGTCAGGCCGGCGCCGGACTCCACCATGGCACGGGCCAGGGAGTAGGTTTGTACGGAGATCGTCACCCGCGGCGGTGGGTCGACGTTTTCCAGGTAGCTGTCGAGTTTCGCTGCCAGCGGGTCGGCGCTGGAAAGACCAATCAATGCGGTGCCTGCCAGGTCCGTCAGGGGGAGCGGCTGGCTCAGCTCGGCGTCGGACCAATAGCCTTTGGATGCCAGCGCCACCAGCACACCGTTGGCCAGCACCTGCGTGGTCAACCCCGGATGGCCGGAGAAGTTGAGCGTCAGCGCCAGGTCGATCTCGCGCATCAGCAGCTTTTGCACCAACTCGCGGCTGTGGTCGCTGGACAGCTCGCAGGCCATGTCCGGATAGTCGCGCTTCCATTCCAGAATCGCCGGTGGCAGCAACGAGAGGGCCAGCGCCGGGATCGCGCCGATGCGCACGCTCTGGCCCGGTGCACGGCGCAAACTCTTGGCCAGGCGCCGCACCCCTTGCAGGCTTTCGGTGACTTTCTCCACTTCGCTTTCCAGCGCCAGGGCTTCCGGGGTGGGCTGTAATTTGCCGCGCACTCGCAGGAACAGCGGGAAGCCCAGTTGCAATTCAGCGTGTTGCAGCACCTTGGTCACCGCCGGTTGCGACACGTGCAACAACTGCGCGGCGGCGCTGACGGAGCCGGTCTGGCGGATGGCCTGGAAGATTTCGATATGACGCAAGCGCATGGCGAGTCCATAACCTTTGTTTATAGGTGAGCCATCTTTATTCATTGTCGGCGACCTGTCACCTGCCCCTAGGCTTGAGGCCTCTTGATTCAACGGCGGGTGGCGGCAATGGTGTGCATCATCGGGGGTGGAGTGATTGGTCTGGCCAGCGCCTATGCGTTGGTGCGTGCAGGTCATGAGGTGACGGTGATCGATGCGCGCCGGACCCTGGGCAGCGAGACCAGCTTTGCCAACGGTGGGCAGCTGTCTTATCGCTACGTCGCGCCACTGGCCGATGCCGGTGTGCCGCTGCAAGCCATTGGTTGGTTGTTGCGCGGTGACTCTCCCTTGAAGCTGCGCCCGCGTCTCGACCCGCAACAGTGGCGCTGGATGGCGGCGTTTCTCGGTGCTTGCCGTGGCTCGGTGAACAAACGCAATGCCGCTCACCTGTTGCGCCTGGCGTCCCTGAGCCAGGACACCTTGCAGCGGTGGCGTGACGAAGATCACCTGGATGGCTTCGATTGGCGGCGCAACGGCAAGCTGGTGACCTTTCGCAATGCCGGCTCTTTTGAAAAGGCGCGCAGCAAGGTCGCCGATATCCTGCAACAGCAAGTGCTTTCGGCCGCCGATTGCGCACGCCTGGAACCCGCGCTGGCGGGTGGTGGTTTTGTCGGGGGGATCTACACGCCCAATGAAGAAGTGGGTGATTGTCACGCCTTCTGCCAGCAGTTGGCGGCGCGGTTGGAAGCGTCGGGACGATGCCGCTTTTTGCTGGGCCGCAAGGTCACCGGTATTCGCCACGCCGAGGGCACAGTGCAGGCCATCGAGTTGGGCGATGAGGTGATGCCTGTCGAACATCTGGTGCTGGCGGCCGGGTATCGCAGCGCCGAGCTGGGGGTGCCGTTGCCGATGTACCCGCTCAAGGGCTACAGCCTCAGCGTGCCGATTGGCACGCAACATCAGGCGCCGAATGTGAGCATCACCGATTACGACCGTAAGATCGTGTATGCGCGTATTGGTGAGCAACTGCGGGTAGCCGCGATGGTGGATATCGTTGGCTTCGACGCCAGCCTTGAGCCCAAACGCCTGGCGTTGATGAAGCGCCAGGCACTGGAGACGTTTCCTGACGCCGGCGACTACGCCCGCGCGGTGGAATGGGCCGGCATGCGTCCGGCGACGCCGACAGGCGTACCGCTGATTGGCGCCAGCACCTGCCGCAACCTGTGGCTGAACCTTGGCCACGGCGCTCTCGGTTTTACCCTGGCCTGCGGTAGCGGCCAACTGCTGGCCGAGCTGATCAGCCAGCGCGCCCCTTCGATTGATATGCAGGGCCTTGCGCCCCGCGCTGCATAAGGATGCACCGATGACCATCACCCGAATCAGCAGCAATGAACGCCTGAGTGGCGCGGCCATTTTCAAGGACCTGGTGTTTCTCTCGGGCCAAGTGCCCGGTGAAGGCCAGGATGTGGCCACGCAGACCCGCGAAGTGCTGGCCAAGATCGATGCGCTGTTGGCCCAGGCAGGCAGCGACAAGGATCACCTGCTCAACGCGACGATTTACCTGAAAGACATCCGGGCAGGTTTTGCGCCGATGAACGACGAGTGGTCGGCCTGGCTGTCGCCCGGCATGGCGCCGACGCGCACCACCCTGCAAGCAGAACTGGCGCGCCCGAGTGTGCTGGTGGAAATCAGTGTGATCGCTGTACGTAAGTAACTTCAAAGACCAACGGAGAATAACAATGAAAAAGATCCTGTTGACCGGCTGCACCTTGGGGCTTTTGTTCAGCGCACAGGCCTATGCGAATCAAGCGCTCCTGGACGGTGCGCTGGCCAAGATCGCCAGCGCCAAGTCCATAACCTTGGGCTATCGCGATGCGTCGGTGCCGTTTTCCTACGTGGGGGATCACAGTGGCAAGCCCATGGGCTATTCGGTGGAGCTGGCGAACAAGATCGTCGAGCGCATCCAGCAGAAAACCGGGGTGGCCACGCTCAATGTGAAGTACAACCTGGTGACTTCCCAGACCCGCATCCCGCTGGTGCAGAACGGCACGGTCGATCTGGAATGCGGCTCCACCGGCGTGACCGCCGAGCGGCAGAAGCAGGTGGCGTTTTCCTACGGGTTTATCTACGTGAAGGGGCAATTGCTCACGGCCAAGGACAGCGGCATCAAAGGCTTTCCCGACCTGGCAGGCAAGAACGTGGTGACCACCGCGGGCACCACCAACGAGCGCTTCCTCAAGAGTTACAACGCCGAGCACAAGACCAACATGTTCGTGATCAGCGCCAAGGACCACGGCGAAGCGTTCAAGATGCTTGAGACCGGTCGCGCTGCGGCGTTCTACATGGACGACGCGTTGCTCTACGGCGAGCGCGCCAAGGCCAAGGACCCACACAACTGGGTCGTGGTGGGCGAGGAGCAATCGCGAGAAATCTACAGTTGCATGGTGCGCAAGGACGACCCGCAGTTTCTGGCGGTGGTCAACGAAACACTCGCCGACCTGTACCGCAGTGGCGAGATCAACGGGATTTACCAGCGCTGGTTTGAGCAGCCGATTCCGCCCAAGGGCCTGAACCTGGAATTCCCGATGACCAGCGAATTGAAGGCGATCATTGCCAAGCCGATCAGTGACCCGGTGGAGTAAACCCTAGAAGTCGCCCCACAACTGTTGGGCGACTGCCAACGCCACCACCGGCGCCGTCTCGGTGCGCAATACACGCGGGCCGAGGCGGGCGGCGTGGTAGCCGGCAGCTTGGGCGATGTCGACTTCATTGTCGGTCAGCCCACCTTCAGGGCCGATCAGAAAGGCCAGGCTGGAAGGCTTGGCGTGGCTGACCATCGGCTCGGCCACCGGGTGCAGCACCAACTTCAAGTCCGCTTCGGTCTGTTTCAACCAATCCGTCAGCAGCAGCGGTGGGTGAATCACCGGCACCGTGGAGCGCCCGCATTGCTCGCAGGCGCTGATCGCCACCTGGCGCCAGTGCAGCAGGCGTTTGTCGGCGCGTTCGTCCTTGAGGCGCACTTCGCAGCGCTCGCTGAAAATCGGCGTGATGGCGTTGACGCCCAGTTCGGTGGCTTTCTGGATCGCCCAATCCATGCGCTCGCCACGGGACAGGCCCTGGCCGAGGTGGATATGCAGCGGCGATTCAGCTTGGCCCGCAAAGCTTTCGGTGAGTTGCACGGTAACGCGTTTCTTGCCGACCTCCAGCAGGCTGCCCCGGAACTCCTGGCCGGAGCCGTCGAACAATTGCACGGCGTCACCTTCGCCCATGCGCAGCACACGGCTGATGTAGTGCGCCTGGGCTTCCGGCAGTTCGTGATCGCCAATGCTCAGCGGGGTGTCGGTGAAAAAGCGGGACAGTCTCATTTCTGTTCTCTGAAGAGGTTTATGTAGGAGCGAGCTTGCTCGCGAAGAACGTACATCCGACGCAGCGATGCGCCTGGAGTGCCTTCGCGAGCAAGCTCGCTCCTACAAGGAGTTCGGCAATCAGCCCGGATCACGGAAGCCTGGGTGGAAATCTTTCGGCACGGCAACGCTGACCCTACTATTGGTGGCGATATCGATGCCTTCGCTGGCCACTTCGGCGAGGAAGTCGATCTGTTCCGGCGTAATCACATAGGGCGGCAAGAAGTACACCACGCTGCCCAGAGGCCGCAACAGCGCGCCGCGCTCCAGGGCGTGCTCGAACACCTTCAGGCCACGGCGTTCCTGCCAGGGGTAGGCGGCCTTGGTGGCTTTGTCCTGGACCATCTCGATGGCCAGCACCATGCCGGTCTGGCGTACTTCCGACACATGCGGGTGGTCCACCAGATGCGCGGTGGCGGTGGCCATGCGTTGGGCCAGGGCCTTGTTGTTCTCGATGACGTTGTCTTCTTCGAAGATATCCAGGGTCGCCAAGGCTGCCGCACACGCCAGCGGGTTGCCGGTGTAGCTGTGGGAGTGCAGGAAGGCGCGCAGAGTCGGGTAGTCGTCGTAGAACGCGTCGTACACGTCATCGGTGGTGACCACGGCGGCCAACGGCAGGTAACCGCCGGTGAGGGCCTTGGAGAGGCACAGGAAGTCCGGGCGGATGCCGGCCTGCTCACAGGCGAACATGCTGCCGGTGCGACCGAAGCCTACGGCGATTTCGTCGTGTATCAAGTGCACGCCGTAGCGATCGCAGGCTTCGCGCAGCAATTTGAGATACACCGGGTGGTACATGCGCATGCCGCCGGCACCCTGGATCAGCGGTTCGATGATCACGGCGGCGACGGTGTCGTGGTGCTCGGCGAGGGTCTGTTCCATCACTTGGGCCATCGTGCGCGAGTGGTCTTCCCAGCTCACGCCTTCGGGGCGCAGGTAGCAATCGGGGCTTGGCACTTTGATGGTGTCGAGCAGCAGCGCCTTGTAGGTTTCGGTAAACAGCGGCACGTCGCCTACCGACATCGCGGCAATGGTTTCGCCGTGGTAGCTGTTGGTCAGGGTGACGAAGCGCTTTTTATTTGGAAGGCCGCGGTTGAGCCAATAGTGGAAGCTCATCTTCAGCGCGACTTCGATGCAGGACGAGCCGTTGTCGGCATAGAAGCAGCGGGTCAGGCCTTCAGGCGTCATTTGCACCAGGCGCTCGGACAGCTCGATCACCGGCTGGTGGCTGAAACCGGCCAGGATCACATGTTCCAGTTGGTCGACCTGGTCCTTGATGCGCTGGTTGATGCGCGGGTTGGCGTGGCCAAACACGTTGACCCACCAGGAACTGACGGCATCGAGGTAGCGCTTGCCTTCGAAGTCTTCCAGCCACACGCCTTCACCGCGCTTGATCGGGATCAGCGGCAGTTGCTGGTGGTCTTTCATCTGGGTGCAGGGATGCCACAGCACCGCCAGGTCGCGTTGCATCCACTGGTTGTTCAAGCCCATCGGTCATCTCCTCGAAGCGGTCCTGCGGCGGGCGCAGGTAAAACAATCGCGCAAGCCTATGCAATGCATGGCTGTGTCACAAGCCATTACCTATGAATTGACGGTAAAGGCAGGACGGTCTGTCACGTTTCTTCTGGATAGTCCTTAATCCGATGTTAATTTACGCTTCATACCCTCAAGATCGTATTTCTCGATATTTCAAAGCGAAATTTTCCGCTTTAATTCGATAGGTAAATCGCTAGTCTTGGGCGCACTACTACGGGATTAAGTACATGCAGTTACGCAATTCTCCGGCCCGCTATGGCTGGGTCAGCATGGTTTTGCACTGGGGCGTGGCCCTGGTGGTGTTTGGCTTGTTCGCCCTGGGCTTGTGGATGGTCGGTCTCGACTACTACAGCGCCTGGCGTAAAGACGCGCCGGATTTGCACAAGAGCATTGGCATCACGCTGTTCGCCATCATGCTGGTGCGTATTGTCTGGCGCCTGGTGAGCCCGCCGCCGCCACCGCTGGCCAGCTACAGCCGCATGACCCGTATCGGCGCTGCCTTCGGCCACGGGTTCCTGTATCTCGGGTTGTTTGCCGTGATGATCGCCGGTTACCTGATTTCCACCGCAGACGGTGTCGGTATCCCGGTGTTTGGCCTGTTTGAGATTCCTGCCGTTGTTTCCGGACTACCGGACCAGGCAGATAACGCCGGCTTGGTGCATCTGTACCTCGCTTGGGTGTTGGTGGTCTTCGCCGGCTTGCACGGCGTTGCTGCGTTGAAACACCACTTCATTGACCGTGATGCGACCCTGGTTCGTATGCTGGGGCGCAAAGCCTGATGTTCAACCTCGACTCACAAGGAATAGAACGCATGTTGAAAAAGACCCTCGCCGCTCTGGCAATCGGTACTGCCCTGCTGTCCGCAGGCCAGGTGATGGCTGCTGACTACAAGATCGATAAAGAAGGCCAGCACGCCTTCATCGACTGGAAAATCAGCCACCTGGGCTATAGCTTCATCCACGGTACCTTCAAGGATTGGGATGGCACCTTTAGCTGGGATGCCGCCAAGCCTGAGGCCAGCAAAATCGCGGTCGACGTGAAAACCGCCAGCCTGTGGTCCAACCACGCCGAGCGTGACAAGCACATCGCCAGCAAAGATTTCCTGGACGTGGCCAAGTTCGCTGACGCCAAGTTTGTCTCCACCGCAGTCAAGTCCACCGGCGACAAAACTGCTGACGTGACCGGCGACCTGACCTTCCACGGCGTGACCAAGCCGGTGACCTTCAAGGCTACCTTCAACGGTGAGGGCAAAGA
This sequence comes from Pseudomonas sp. NS1(2017), assembly GCF_002269425.1. Lineage (NCBI taxonomy): Bacteria > Pseudomonadati > Pseudomonadota > Gammaproteobacteria > Pseudomonadales > Pseudomonadaceae > Pseudomonas > Pseudomonas sp. NS1(2017). The sequence goes on along the minus strand of NZ_CP022960.1, from coordinate 890,901 downwards.
CCCGTGGGGCGGCGAGCGTGCCGGCTTCAACGCCAAGACCACTGTCAACCTGAACGACTTTGGCATCAAAGGCCCAGGCCCGTCCTCGCAGACTGTGGACCTGGACATCTCGCTGGAAGGTGTGAAGCAGAAGTAATTTCTGCCTGCACAAAAAAATGCCCCGCATCGAAAGATACAGGGCATTTTTTATTGGGCTACAAAACTCAGCGGTTGCGGGTCAGCAGTGCTGGCTTTTCACCACGAGGACGGCCTGGCAGTTGATCCAACTGCTCGGGTGTCGGGAAGCGATCCGCCTTCGACTCCTTGTGGATGATCTTTGGCGCCGGGCCACCGCGTGGGTTCTGCACGGCCGGTTCGGACGAGCGAGGCTGGTCGTCACGGGCTGGGCGACGGTTGTTGCTGCGCGAGTCTTCGCGGCGAGCCTGGCCGTCACGGGGGGCACCGTTACGCGGGCCGTTGCGCTTGGCAGGTGGCGTACCGGTGGTGCCGCCGCTGCTGTTGCGCGGGCCGTTCTGGCGACCACCTTGTGGCTGGCCGCCACGTGGAGCGCCAGTGCCAGCGCCCTGTGCCGGAGCACCTGGACGACGGCCACGGCCTTGGGCCGGTTTGGCCTGTGGCACGTAGTCAACGCGGTTACCGAAGTTATCCACGTCGTCGTCGAGGAACTCGTCCGGTGCACGGTCGGCAGCGGCGCGTGGCGGTTGGCTCGGCTGGCGCTGTTCGCGGGCTGGGGTACCTTCACGTGGCTTTTGCTCGCGGGCTGGACGCTCGCCACGGCCATTTGTGGGCGCTTTTTCCTTACCGCCTTTGTCCTTGCCCTTGTCGCGACGACCGCCGCCGCCGCCGCCACCGTTCGGGCCATCGCCCTTCGGACCGCGTGGGTTGCGCGGGTTGCGCACGTCCGGACGCTCGCGCGCTTCAGGCTTCTCGGCCTCAACGGCGCTGGCGTCGAAGCCCATCAGGTCGCCGTCGGCGATTTTCTGCTTGGTCATGCGTTCGATGCTTTTCAGCAGTTTTTCTTCGTCCGGCGCAACCAGGGAGATGGCTTCACCCGAACGACCGGCACGGCCGGTGCGGCCGATACGGTGCACGTAATCTTCATCGACGTTCGGCAGCTCGAAGTTGACCACGTGTGGCAACTGATCGATATCCAGGCCGCGGGCAGCGATATCGGTGGCGACCAGGATGCGTACGGTGCCGGCCTTGAAGTCAGCCAGGGCCTTGGTGCGCGCGTTCTGGCTCTTGTTGCCGTGGATGGCGACGGCGGTGAGGCCGTGCTTGTCCAGGTACTCGGCCAGGCGGTTGGCGCCGTGCTTGGTACGGGTGAAGACCAGCACCTGTTCCCACGCGCCGGCGGTGATCAGGTGGGCCAGCAGCGCACGCTTGTGGCTGGCGGCCAGGCGGAACACACGTTGCTCGATACGCTCGACCGTGGTGTTCGGCGGCGTGACTTCGATGCGCTCCGGATTGTGCAGCAGCTTGCCGGCCAGGGCAGTGATGTCCTGGGAGAACGTTGCAGAGAACAGCAGGTTCTGACGTTTGGCCGGCAGGCGGGCGAGGACCTTTTTCACGTCATGGACAAAGCCCATGTCGAGCATGCGGTCGGCTTCGTCCAACACGAGGATTTCCACGTGGGACAAGTCGACGCTGCCTTGGCCACACAGGTCGAGCAAGCGACCAGGGCAGGCCACCAGTACGTCGACGCCACGGGACATGGCCTGAACCTGTGGGTTCATGCCGACACCGCCGAAGATGCAGGCGCTGACGAACTTCAAGTCGCGGGCATACAGCTTGAAGCTGTCGTGCACCTGGGCGGCGAGTTCGCGGGTTGGGGTCAGGACCAGTACGCGTGGTTGGCGCGGGCCATGACGCTGGGATTTGTCCGGGTGACCGTTGGGGAACAACCGCTCCAGAATCGGGAGGGCGAAGCCGCCGGTTTTACCAGTACCTGTCTGAGCCGCAACCATCAGGTCGCGACCTTGCAACACGGCGGGAATGGCCCGCTGTTGCACCGGAGTAGGCTCGGTATAGCCCGCTGCCTCGATGGCGCGGACTAAAGCCTCGGAGAGACCGAGGGAAGCAAAGGACATGAGTAATCCTGTTTTAGTTAGGGCTTGGCCCAAAGGGATAATCTTGCCGGGCGTGAATGGCGCTTAGGGGAGCGCAACCCCGTCCGGTCCTGCTGCGTCTGGCGGGCACTCCACCGGCTCGCGCGGGCTGAAAGCTGCGCTGTAGCGGGGTTGGGTGCCTTTTTCAAGACCTCAGCGGCCGGGCGTGAGCCTGGCGGAAAGGCCGGAGTATAACAGAGCAATCACGGCGCGCTGCTTTCCTGCTGCTCAACGGTGCGTCCAGGTGCCGTAATTGTCAGGATTCCACCATATTTGGCACTCAAGGCGCTATAGGCCGGCTCTTGTTTGAAGCGCCTGAGCTCGGCCGCAAAGCGTTGCACCAGCAGGTCCATGCCCGCGCCACGGCGCACAGCGAGGAACTGCTGCTGGCGACTGATCACGACCGGCGCCTGGCTGACCTTACCCTCCAGCCCCAGCGCCTTGATCACATGCTGGCCCACGCGACGGTCGGTGATCAGCAGGTCGATACGGCCGAGCATCAACTTACCGAAGTTGGCCTCATGGCTGGGGGCCGGTTCGCGATTGAAGAGGGTGGATTCAGTGAACCCGGCACCGTACAGGTAGCCCGGCGATGTGCCGACGGTAAGGCCGCGCAGGTCTTCGAGGCTTTGGGCGGGGTGGGGGCGCTCGTTGGCGTAGAACAGTACGAATTCCACCTCCGACAGCGGTTCGCTGGGGTACAGCAGCAAGGCGTCGCGCTCGTGGCTATGGAAAATATCCAGCGCTCCGTCGGCATGGCCTTGGTCGAGCATCGCCAGGCAGCGCTTCCAGGGCAGGAACTGCCATTGCACTTCCACGCCCAAGCGTTGGAACACGATCACCGTGGCTTCGTAGTCCAGCCCCTGCATGGTGCCCTGTTGTTCATACACGTAGGGCGCCCAGGGCTCGGTGACAATGCGCAGTTTCTCGCCGTAAGCGGCCAGGCTCAGGCAAGTAAAAAGGGCAGCGGTCACAAGCTTCAGAATGATGGGCATGCCCTGAGGTTACGATGCTCCTGCCTTAAAGAGAAGCTCTGGCACACGCATCTGCGGGCGATGTTATTTCGCCTCTGAGGTCATCAGGTGCTCATAGATAGCGGTGCGCCGCTCGCCGAGAATAAGACGCACCAGGGGGTTGGCGAACCAATGCTCCAGTTGGTGCGCGTCCACCGGGCATTTTTGGCGTTCTTCCTGGTTCTGCCGCGCCTTGTCCCACCAAACCGGGCCACAGGCCTGGTCGAATTCATTTTCGTGTTCGTAGCAGCCGTAGAGAATCTCGCGGATGAATTGCTGCTTGCGCTTGGGCAGTGCCAGGGTGATCAGCTTGTACATCAGGCGCTGCAGGCGCGGTGGGCGGGGCAGGTGGGCGGAAACCTTGCGTGTATCGGCCAGCGCCTCGGCGCTGATGGGCGCGGCGGCGTGCTTGGTGATCCACGCTTTGACCTTGGCGCGAAACAGCTGTTTGCGGCTCCAATAGTGGTGGATCAGGTCCGGGCACTGGCGCACGTTGACTTGGCGGTACGCGGCCACCGACAGGCAGAACTCTTCCAGGGTGTAGGCACCTTGGGCCATTGGAAACAGCTCGTCCATCAGCTCGATCGACTGATCCAGCAGGTGCGCGTCCTGCCGGCCCAGGCCCATGACGCCGGAGTTGAGCAGCCACATATCGTCGTCGGCGACACCCTTGTCCGCCAGGTATTCGGCCAGGGCTTCATACAGCACACTTTCGCAGTTGTCGCCGTATTTGGAGTGGAACGCGTTGCACAGCAAGGTGCCGGGGGCGACGCGTTCAAACAGCGCCATGGGCGAATCGTGGAAAAACGTGTCCGTGTCGATCAGCAGCGCGCGTTCTGCGGTTTCGAGTACCTTGCGCAATAACACATGTTTGGTACGGAAATGGTAACCATGGGGCTCACTCCAGCGTTTGCGCGTGGCATCGTCCAGTGTATGGACCTGCACCGGCAAGCCCGCGTAGGGCGTTGGGTTATCGCTGAACACCTGGATATCCAACGGCATGTTCTGTGTAGTGCCCAGATGCGCAAGTGCGCTGGCGATGCTGAATACCGCTTCCTGATGATAGGTCTCGGCGCCGAATACCAGGTAAACCAGCTGCGGGCGAGGAGTCGGGGATGCTGTATTCATTTACTGCTGGCTTCCATTCCGGGAGTGTTTGAACAAAAAAAGCCCCCGTATAAACGAGGGCCGGATGTAGCTGGAACGACCTCAGCGCGGCAGCTTGAGGTTGTTCCAGATAGCAAGGCTCGGCTCAGCCTGGTTCAGGGTATAGAAATGCAAGCCGGGTGCGCCACCTTGCAACAATTCTTCACACATTGTGGTGATGACCTGCTCGCCAAACGCCTGGATGCTCTTGACGTCGTCGCCATAGGCTTCCAGTTGCTTACGTACCCAGCGTGGGATCTCGGCACCGCAGGCGTCGGAGAAGCGCGCCAGCTTGCTGTAATTGGTGATCGGCATGATGCCTGGCACGATCGGGATATTCACGCCCATCGCCCGCACGCGCTCGACGAAATAGAAGTAGCTGTCGGCGTTGAAGAAGTACTGGGTGATCGCGCTGTCGGCGCCGGCGTTGGCCTTGCGCACGAAATTCTGCAGATCGTCTTCGAAACTATGTGCCTGGGGGTGCATCTCCGGATAAGCCGCCACTTCGATATGGAAGTGATCGCCGGTTTCTTCACGGATGAAGCTCACCAGGTCATTGGCGTGGCGCAACTCACCACTGGCCATGCCCATGCCGGACGGCAGGTCGCCGCGCAGGGCGACGATGCGCTTGATGCCAGCGCTTTTGTATTGGATCAGCAGGCCGCGCAGGTCGGCCTTGCTGTCGCCCACACACGACAAGTGCGGAGCGGCGGGAACTTTGACTTGGCTTTCCAGCTGCAGGACGGTGTTGATCGTGCGGTCACGGGTCGAGCCGCCGGCGCCGTAGGTGCAGGAAAAGAAGTCGGGGTTGTAGCTGGCCAACTGGGTGGCCGTGGCCATCAGTTTTTCATGCCCAGCATCGGTCTTGGTCGGGAAGAACTCGAAGCTGTAGCGACGATCTTGGGACATGGTCGTATCCTTGGAAACTCAAAGGCCTGAAAGACGTGCGCAATTCATGTAGGAGCTGGCTTGCCGGCGATGCAGGCGCCTCGGTGGCTCAGCAAAACCGAGGTGAAACCATCGCCGGCAAGCCAGCTCTTACAAAAGCTCGCCCTCACACGGAGGGCGGGCAGCAGGCAAATCAGTAACGGTAAGCGTGCGGCTTGAACGGGCCTTCGACGGTCACGCCGATGTAGTCGGCCTGGGTCTTGGTCAGTTGAGTCACTACGCCGCCGAAGCCGCGGACCATTTCCAGGGCCACTTCTTCGTCGAGTTTCTTCGGCAATACTTCCACGGTCAGGCGCTCGGCCTTCTGGGCAGGCGACAGGTCGGCGTACTTCTGGCCGAACAGGAAGATCTGCGCCAGTACCTGGTTGGCGAACGAGCCGTCCATGATGCGGCTTGGGTGGCCAGTGGCGTTGCCCAGGTTAACCAGGCGGCCTTCAGCCAGCAGGATCAGGTAGTCGTCGTTCTGCGGGTCGAAATCGCCTGCACCGGTACGGTGAACCTTGTGTACCTGTGGCTTCACTTCTTCCCATGCCCAGTTCTTGCGCATGAAAGCGGTGTCGATTTCGTTGTCGAAGTGGCCGATGTTGCAGACAACAGCACGCTTCTTCAGGGCCTTGAGCATGTTCGCGTCGCAAACATTCACGTTGCCGGTGGTGGTCACGATCAGGTCGATTTTGCCCAGCAGCGCCTTGTCGATGCTGGCCTCGGTGCCGTCGTTCTGACCGTTGATGAACGGCGAAACCACTTCGAAACCGTCCATGCAGGCTTGCATGGCGCAGATCGGGTCAACTTCGGAGACTTTAACGATCATGCCTTCCTGACGCAGGGACTGGGACGAACCCTTGCCCACGTCACCGTAGCCGATCACCAGGGCTTGCTTGCCCGACAGCAGATGGTCGGTACCGCGCTTGATAGCATCGTTCAGGCTGTGACGGCAGCCGTACTTGTTGTCGTTCTTGCTCTTGGTCACCGAGTCGTTGACGTTGATGGCCGGGATTTTCAGCTCGCCCTTGGCCAGCATGTCCAGCAGACGGTGTACGCCGGTGGTGGTTTCTTCGGTCACACCGTGGACGCGGTCCAGGATCTGCGGATACTTCTTGTGCAGCAGCTCGGTCAGGTCGCCACCGTCGTCAAGGATCATGTTGGCATCCCAAGGTGCGCCATCCTTGAGGATGGTTTGCTCCAGGCACCACTCGTACTCTTCTTCGGTCTCGCCTTTCCAGGCGAATACGGCGATACCGGCAGCGGCGATAGCGGCAGCGGCCTGGTCTTGAGTCGAGAAAATGTTGCAGGACGACCAACGCACTTCGGCACCCAGGGCAACCAGGGTTTCGATCAGCACGGCAGTCTGGATGGTCATGTGGATGCAGCCGAGGATCTTCGCGCCTTTGAGCGGCTGCTCAGCGGCGTACTTGCGGCGCAGACCCATCAGGGCTGGCATTTCGGATTCGGCGATAAAGGTTTCGCGACGGCCCCAGGCAGCGAGGGACATGTCGGCGACTTTGTAGTCGTTGAAATCTGCAGGCGTGTTTACTGCGCTCATGAAGAGCCTCCATTCGTAGTGTGCGAATGGGCGCCGTTGTGCGTTTAGTATCCAGCTGGCTAACCAGGCCGGACAACGCCCCATCCGAGCCTGACAGGTTGAACCTGCTGCAGCGCCCCTCGGACAGGTGGCGGGAGAACGGTATCAACTAGAGATGACCGTTTTGAAACGGCGCCGATTATAGCTGTGTGCGCCAGACTTCCCAAGCCTTTCCGTCGGCCATATGAAGATCGCCGATGGGGTTGATAGGCAATGGCGCATAGAGCTTGGGCCCAGGCTCTGCCATGATGTTGCCCATCATTCGGCAAGACGCTTTGGAGTGACCATGAACTTCCACACCCGCAAATGGGTAAAACCCGAAGACCTCAACCCCAACGGCACCCTGTTCGGTGGCAGCCTGCTGCGCTGGATCGACGAAGAAGCGGCGATCTACGCCATCGTACAACTGGGCAACCAGCGCGTGGTGACCAAGTACATCTCCGAAATAAACTTTGTCAGCGCTTCGCGCCAGGGCGACATCATCGAATTGGGCATCACCGCCACCGAGTTTGGCCGTACTTCCATCACCCTGACGTGCGAAGTGCGCAACAAGATCACCCGCAAAAGCATCCTGACCGTGGAGAAAATGGTCTTCGTCAATCTTGGTGAAGACGGCTTGCCAGCGCCTCATGGGCGTACCGAGATCAAATACGTGAAGGATCAGTTTCAGGACGAGTAACCCCTGCGCGGGTTTGATTTGCTTTACCAAATCATTCCGCACGGATCTTTCCCAGGCGCTCTCATCACTCAGGGCTACATCCTGAAGAGAGAGCCTGTGTATGAAAGTGTCCAGTTCGCCTGTCCAGATCCAACCGCTGTCGCCTCGAAAAATCGACCAGGACGTGAAGACGCCTCTGGTCGCAGGCGTAGGCCCACGCAAGTTGAGCCTTTATCGTCATAGCGATGGGCGAGTGGAGGTGGCAGTGTCAACGCCCCCGCCCAGCCATCTGGTGCTCAGCGGCGGCGGCGCCAAGGGCATCGCTTTTCCGGGGATGGTGCAGGCGCTGGAAGAGGGCAAGAAGCTGCAAGGGATGAAGGTGATTTCCGGCTCGTCCGCCGGGGCGATTTCCGCAACGCTGCTGGCCAGTGGCATGGACGCCAAGGCGTTCGGCGAGCTGTCGAACAGCATCGACCTGCCCAGCCTGCTCAACAGCAAAGACCCGGTGACGGCCTGGCTGCAAACGATCAGCACCAAACTCGGGCAACTAGCCGGACGTTTGCCTGGCGCGGCCGGCAACATTTCCCAACTGTTGCTGACCATGCTGCCGCGCCTGCAAACCGAGGCGTCTCCCCTTGAAGAGATGATGCGCAATGAGTCGCGCAAATCTATCCTTGCCCATATCGCTGACATGCCCAGGGAAACCCGGCCCGCCGAAGTCATGAAGATTGCCGACAGGCTGAGCGCCGGTGGTGCGCCGACCTTTCGTGACCTTGACGTGTTGAGCCGCCATATTCCCGCGATCAAGCAACTCAACATCACCGGCACCGGCATGTTCGACGGCCGCCCGCAATTGGTGGTGTTCAACGCCAGCCTGACACCGGACATGGATATCGCCCGCGCCGCCCGTATTTCAGGCGCGCTGCCGGGGTTGTTCAAGAGCCCGCAAGAGCAAGGCCATGGGTTCCAGCAAGTGGCTGAGGTCACGGCTTTCCAGGACGGTGGGCTGCTCGCCAATACGCCCGCACCTGGCGTGGTCGGGCAGCCACCGCCGCAAGGTCCGTTGAACCAGCCTGAGTCCTTGGTCGTCAAGTTTGAGTCCGAGGAAGCCACGCCGAAAAAAAGCGGCGGATTTATCAGCAGCATCGTCGACAAAATCACCGGCACGCCACACTCGGCCGCCGAGGCGTATCAGGACGAACGGCTCAAAGCCTATGCCGACCAAACGGTGACCTTGCCGCTGAACACGGACAAAGGCGACTTTCGCGGCATGCTCAACGGCACCGTCAACTTCACCATGACGCCCGAGCAGAAAGAACACCTGCAGGCAAAGGCCCGTCAGGCGGTGGCGGTGCATCTGGAAAAACGCGGGGAGGTGCGTGAGCAATATCCGTTTGCTTCATTGGAGGACGCGGTGCTGGCGATGGACGACGAGATGCTGGCCAGTGTGCAGGGTCAGTTGGCGAAAGATCCGGCGGCTGCCGATGTGCTGCTGTTTCGCAAGACTGCGTTGCAAGTGTTGCAGGCCTTGGACAGTGCGATTGCTGAAGCGAATCAAGCCAGCGACTCGCTGAAGATCACGCCGAAGTTGGCGGCTGCATTGCGCAATCTCGATGTACTCGCCCATCGGCCGGAGCACATCGAGTGGTTGGGGCGGCGGCTCAACGCGGCAGGGCAACACAATTTCCAGCAACTGTTGCAGGTGGCCGCCAAGCAAGACACGGCTTCCCCCCCGTCCAAAGTCGTGGCCAGTGGTGTGGCTGAAATGAAGCGGCGCGATATCGCGGTGAAAGCCGAGAACTTTACGCGTGAGGTCATCTACCCGTCGCTTTACCGCCCGGGCCAGCCAGCGGCCAACGTCGAGCTGCTAGGACGGGCGGCACGTGACTTGGCGGATGCCAAGACACCACAGGCGTTCAACAACGTGCTCGACGGCATCGTCAAATACTACAAGGCGCGCAATAAACCCTGGAGTGTCCCGTTCAGCTCTTCCACTGTGGAAGCAGCCAAGGCCTGGCGCATCCCGGTTTAGTTGCCTGGCCACTGAACAGCCACCGTCGCGGCGTGTCGTAGCTACAGGCACCCCTCGGACTCTGGAACATCATGGCCACTCAAGCAGACGGCAAGACCCCCAACCTGTCGCAGGAAGAGCAGCAGGACGTCGACAAGAACCAGCCGCCTCGCGCGGCGGTTCTGCATGAAATCATCCGCACCCAGGGCGATCAGGAACTGGAGCGCAGTGTCGCGGCCTTGTGGTGGTCGGCGCTCGCCGCCGGGCTGACCATGGGATTGTCGCTGATGGCCATGGGGTTGCTCAACTCGCGCCTGCCGGATGGCGAAGCCTTTAAGGTGATCGCCAGCTTTGGTTACTGCGCAGGCTTTCTTGCGGTGATCCTCGCGCGTCAGCAATTGTTCACCGAGAACACCTTGACGGCCGTACTGCCGGTGATGAGCAAGCCTACGCTGGGCAACGCCGGGCGACTATTGCGGCTATGGACAGTGGTGCTGGTGGGCAACCTGTGCGGCACTTTGCTGGTGGCTTATGTGATGCTGCACCTGCCGATATTCGACACCAAGACCGACCTGGCCTTCCTCGAAATCGGCCGTAAGATCATGGAGAACGACGCTGGCCAGATGTTCGCCAAGGGCATCGTCTCCGGCTGGATGATCGCCACCATGGTGTGGATGATTCCGTCCATGGAAAGCGCCAAGATGTGGATCATTATCCTCATCACTTACCTGATGGCTTTGGGCGACTTCACCCACATCGTTGTCGGCTCGGCCGAGGTTTCATACCTGGTGTTTGCCGGCGAGTTGCCGTGGAAGGACTTCTGGCTGGTATTCGCCGGGCCGACACTGGCGGGCAATATCATTGGTGGCAGCTTTATCTTTGCGCTGATCAGCCATGCGCAGATTCGCAGCGAAAGCAAGGTGCCTTCTGCTGTTCACTCCAGCCAAGAAGGGCTTCAGCGTAGGGAAAAGAGGTGATTTTGCCCCGCAAAGAATCCAGCACATTCTCTGCGGAGTACATGGTTTAGAGCCTTCAGGCGTTGAACGGTGCGCTGGCGGGCTCGACCGCTGTTGTACTGTCAGGCGCCTTCAATTGACCCTCCCAGCGGGCAATCACCAGAGGGGCCAACGCGTTGCCCAACACGTTCAATGCCGTGACCGGCATATCCATCAGGCGATAGACCCCTGCGATGATCGCCACGCCCTCCACGGGGAGCCCTGCCGTGGTCAAGGTCGCAGTAAGGATGATAAACATGAAGCCGGGTACGCCGGCGGCACCCTTCGACGTCAACACCATGATCAATATCAGCATGCCCTGATCTGCCAGGCTCAAGTCGATGCCATACGCTTGGGCGATGAACAATGTGCCCAGGGCGGCAAACAGCGATGCACCGTCCAGGTTGAACGAGTAGCCCAGCGGGATAACCATGCTGGTGATAGGGCGTGGCGCGCCATAGCGCTCCATCTTCTCGATCAGTTGAGGCATCACCGTTGCCGAGGCGGCGCTGCTATAGGCCAGCAGCAACTCACTGCGTATTTCTCGCACCAAGTGGAAAAAGCGTACCCCCGCCAGCCGTGCGACGGCGCCCAACACGCACAGTGCAAATAACAGCACCGCCACATACGTCGTGCCGATCAGCTTGGCCAATGGCAGCAAGGCATTGAGGCCATAGCTGGCGACAGTGACCGCGATCAGCCCGAAAATGCCAATCGGCGAGTAGTGCATGACCAGGTGGGTGACTTTGAACATGGTGTCGGAGACGCCTTGCATCACGCTGATCAACGGTGCTTTGCGCTCCTCCGGCAGCAGGGACAGCGCACAGCCGAACAGAATGGCGAAAAACAGCACCGAGAGCAGCTTGCCCTGTGACATGGCCAGGACGACATTATCCGGCACAATCGCCAGCAGCGTTTGACCCAGATTCTGCGTCGTGCCGTTGGCGACCAGCCCTGTTACCGGCGTCTGCAGCGTGCTGGCGAACTCGGCACCTGCGCCTGGCTCGACGACATTGGCAACCACCAGGCCGAACACGATTGCAATACTGGTGATCGTGAAGAAATACACGAAGGTCTTGATGCCGACGCGCCCCAGGGCGGCAGGATTGCCCATGCCGGCAATGCCGACCGTCATGCAAGCGAAGACCAAAGGTACGACGATCATCTTCATTAGCCTGATGAACAAGTCGCCTGCCGGTTGCAGCAGATTGTCAATGAACCAGGCCTTATGTTCGGGAAACTGGTTGAGCAGGATGCCGACAATTATCCCGGCCGCGAGGCCGATCATGATGCGGGTGACAAGGCTGGTTGGTTTTCTGATGGTCATGGGGTTGCCCTTTATTGTTTTCGTTATCAGGGATTTACTGCGCGAACAATCCTGCGAAGTCCTTGAAGCCTTTTACTTCGATGGGGTTGCCACTGGGGTCGAGAAAAAACAGGGTGCGTTGTTCGCCCGGCTCGCCGGCGAAGCGGATCACGGGCGGGATCTCGAAGGGCATACCCAGTTGGGTGAGGCGTTCGGCCAGTACCGTCCACTCATCAAGCGGCAGCACGACGCCAAGATGCGGCATCAGGACATGATGCTCACCTACCAGGCCGGTACGCGTGGTGGGAAAGGGCGTGCCCAGGTGCAGTGAAAGCTGGTTGCCGAAAAAATCGAAGTCGATCCAGGTCTCGCTGCTACGGCCTTCCGTGCAGCCCAAAACATCTCGATAAAAAATGCGCGCCTGGTTTAGGTCATAAACATGGTATGCAGCGTGGAAAGGTCTGTTCATGGGGAATCTCCGGGTGGGGGAGCCCTCAAATTAAACAGGCCGTGTATCCGGGTAAAACGGATTCGCCTTGGTCTGAGCGAAAGGAAAACTTATGGATGTTCGATTCCTGAGAAGCCTGGTTGCCGTCATTGAAGCCGGCTCCATTGCTGCGGCCGCACGACGTGAAAACCGTACGGCGGCGGCGATCAGCCAACGGATCAAGGCGCTTGAGCGGACACTGGGTTGCACGCTGCTTATGCGCACGGCGCACGGTGCGTGTGCCTCGGACCAGTGCCTGCTGTTGTTACCAAAAATTCAGGCCGTCATTGAGCAGGCGCGTGAGTTGCAGGAGGACCTGAGCCAGGATGGCTTATCGGGAGAGATCAAGGTCGGTGCTGTTTCAACGGCATTAACCGGCGTCCTGCCAGAGGCGATCGAGCGAATGGCGCTGTCGGCACCGAGGCTCAGGCTAAAGATCACACCAGGAGACTCCAGAAGCCTCTATGAACGATTGCTGACCCAAGAATTGGACGCGGTGCTGCTTGTCAGGCCACCGTTTCAGCCACCCAAGGCGTTGGCGGCGACTTTGTTGCGGGTCGAACCGTTGGTTCTGATTGCGCCCACGGAGTGGGGGACGCGGACGTTGGAAGCATTGCTGCGTGAACAGCCACTGATCCGCTACGACGCTCGGTCGTGGGGTGGGCAGATTGCCCAGCGTTACCTGGAGGACCAGTCCTTTGATCCACAGGTGTTGTGCGAGCTGGATGCCTTGGAAACCATTGCCATACTCGTTGCCCAAGGCATGGGGGTATCACTGGTACCGCAGTGGGCGGGGATGTCATGCAGTGGCCTATCCGTCTTGCCGGTCGACGACGCGCCTCGCTATGCGCGGGACTTGGTTGTCATGCATAGCTCGACGCCGCGCCGCCCGGTGGCGATGGGGCATCTGCTTGAACACCTGCGCAGAGCGTCTGCGCACTAGCAACGTGGAGTCTCACGGGCTCACTGCGGCTCGGCTACGCGTTTTACGACTCGACCAATGGTCAAGCCCTGCAGCAAGATCGATGACAACACCACGATGTAGGTGATGCTAAGCAGCAGGTCACGTTCCGGACCCAGCGGCAAAGCCAGTGCCAGTGCCACCGAGACGCCGCCACGCAAACCGCCCCAAGTCAGGATGCGGATGGTGCCGCGTGGCACGGTGCGCCAACGCCGCAGTAGCAGAATTGCCGGAGCCACCGTCAGCAAGCGCGACAGCAGGATTGCCACGGCCAGCAGGCTGGCGGCGAATACATGCAGCCAATTGAACGGCAACAGCAGCAGTTCCATGCCGATCAGCGCGAACAGCAGCGCATTGAGCATGTCGTCGAGCAGCTCCCAGAAGCCGTCGAGGTAGCGACGGGTCATGTCGTTCATCGCCAGCTTGCGGCCCAGGTTGCCGATGATCAGGCCGGCGACCACCATTGCAATCGGCGCAGAGACATGCAGCTCGGTGGCCATTGCTGAACCGCCGATCACCAGGGCGAGGGTCAGCATGACTTCGATCTGGTGCTGCTCGATGCTCTTGATCATCAGGTAGACCAGGTAGCCGATCAGTCCGCCGAATACCACGCCGCCGATGGCTTCATGGGCGAACAGCATGGCAGTGGCCCCGACGGTCGGTGCTTCACCCAATTGAGCGATGCCCAGCAATACGGTGAAGACCACCACGGCGGTGCCATCGTTGAACAGCGACTCACCAACGATGGTGGTTTTCAGCGGTTTCGAGGCGTTGGCTGTACGCAGCACACCCAACACCGCAATCGGGTCGGTAGGCGAGATCAGCGCGCCGAACAGCAGGCAGTAAAGGAAGCTCACATGCCAGCCGAACAGGGCGAAGATGTAGTACGCCAGGCTGCCGATCACTACGGTTGCGATCAGTACGCCGAAGGTCGCCAGCAGGCCGATGGGCCAGCGGTAGCTGCGCAGGTCGTTCAGGTTCACGTGCAAGGCGCCGGCGAACAGCAGGAACGAGAGCATCCAGTTCATCAGCAAGTCGCCGAAGTCGATCTGGCCGATCAACTGCTGGATACGCTCTTCCAGGCCTGGGTAACCGAGAACGCTCAACCCTTGCAGGATCAGCGAAAACACTAGGGCCGTGACCATTACTCCGATGGTGGGTGGCAGGCCGATAAAGCGGAAGTTCACATAAGTGAGCAGGGTGGTGAGGCAAATAAAGGCGGCGACAAGTTCAAGCATCCGGGGTCCTTGGAAGTTGGGTGGCAGTGCATTGTTGGGGGGATGGACCGCGCCAGCGGCGCGATGTTGCAAGGCATTGGATAAAACGCCATAGAACCTTTGGGCGAGCCAGGGCTCATAGCGGGTGAGTGCGGTTTGGTATTTTTAGTGCTAAAACTCTAATCGCTATTTAAAACTACAAAAGGAATGTGTGATGACGGTCGCTTTCTGGTGTGTGTTGATCGCAATTTTTCTACCCTACCTGTGCACAGGTGTGGCCAAGTTCAGCGGTGGCAAGTTCGGCCCACGGCAGAATCATGACCCGCGTGCTTTCCTGGACACCCTTGAAGGGTTTGCCAAGCGTGCCCACAGTGCTCAGCTCAACAGTTTTGAAGTCACGCCGGCCTTCGCGGCGGCAGTGATCATCGCGCACCTGGCCGGCACGGCCGAATTGGTGACCATCAATGTTCTGGCTGTGCTGTTTATCACCAGCCGCCTGCTGTACATCATCTGCTACCTGGCAGACTGGGCGATGCTGCGTTCGCTGGTGTGGTTCGTGGGGATGGCGTTGATTGCGAGTTTCTTCTTTGTCTCGATGTAGGAGCGAGCTTGCTCGCGAAAAACGTCAACGATAACGCACCCTTCCAGATTTAACGCGGCGCACTTGGGGTCTTCGCGAGCAAGCTCGCTCCTACAGTGGGGTTTCAGCGAAGGTCAGTTCCCCGCCGGCGCATCCGGCACCTGGGGCAACGCTGCACCCTTTGGCCACAACATCCAGATCTGCCCCTGCTGCTTCATGTTCCCGGCCAGTTCACCCGCCGCATCGCCGGTGCCCCAGAACAAATCTGCACGCACTTCACCCGTGATCGCGCCACCGGTGTCCTGTGCAGCGACGGGGCGTGCGATTGGCGATCCGTCGGGCTTGGTGGTCGACAGCCATAACAGACTGCCCAGCGGAATCACCTTGCGATCCACCGCCACGCTGTAGCCGGCGGTCAATGGCACGTTCAAGGAGCCACGTGGGCCTTCGTTGCTGTCGGGGCGCGCGCTGAAGAACACATAGCTCGGGTTGCTCGCCAGCAGTTCCGGAATGCGTTGCGGGTGCGCCTTGGCCCAGGCGCTGATGGCACCCATGGTGACGTCTTCTTTCTTCAGCTCGCCTTGCTCCACCAACCAGCGGCCGATAGGGCGATAGGGGTAGCCGTTTTGGTCGCCATAACCGACGCGCAGTTGGCGCCCGCCGGCCAGTTGGATGCGGCCCGAGCCCTGGATTTGCAGGAACTGCAGGTCCATCGGGTCCGTCAGCCAGGCAATCGGTTTGGCGGTGGAACCCTGGCCGTTGATGGCGCTGGCATCGTCGTAAGGCTTGAGCACACGACCTTCCAGGCGACCGCGCAGGCGCTTGCCCTTGAGTTCGGGGTAGATACTTTCCAGGTTGACGATGATCAGGTCGTCCGGCACGCCGTATACCGGCACGTTGGCTTTGGCGGTTTTAGTCAGGCTGCCGGGGTAGACCGGTTCGTAGTAGCCGGTGATCAAGCCGTTGGGCGTGTTGTCGGCAGAGCGCAGGCCGAACACATCCAGACGCTCCTTGAGGAAGCCCCGCACCGCCGCAGCATTAGCGGGCACGGTCGCAGCGGCTGCGCACGTCGCACCCCAGATCGGGTCCGCCTTGAGGCGTTGGCAGGCGCTGCGCCAGGATTCAAATCCCGCCAGCAAGTCGCTGTCGGACACCGCCGGCAACGCTTCCCACGGCGCATTGACATAAGTGGCGACGGCGTGAGGCTTGGGTGTTTCATCTTTGGCTGTTTCTTTGCCCGCGTCGCAGCCGGCCAGCAGTGCGATCATCGGCAGAGCCCACGCCAGGCGTCGGCTCCAGGGTTTCAAGCTGAGGTTCATACAAACACTTCCTGAAGCGGTTGCCCGCGTCGCAACGCTGCTGGGCAACCCTTATTATTAATAGGGCTATTGGTCTTTGCGGGCGGGGCGAGGATACTGGCCGCCGTTTCCCGTGACCTCGAAGCCACCATGACTTTTAAAAGACTGACCGTTGTATTGCTGGCCTGCCTGACATTGTCCGCCTGTGGCGGCGTAGACCCGAATTCGCCGCTGGGCCAGCGCAAGGCGATCTTCAAACAGATGCTCAAGACAGGCGAAGACCTGGGTGGCATGCTGCGCGGGCGCATCCCGTTCGACGGCGCCAAATTTGCCGAAGGCGCGGTCAAGTTGGACGCGTTGTCCCATGAGCCTTGGAAGCATTTTCCGAGCGTGCGCGAAGAAGATCACACCAGTGCCAAGGATGATGTCTGGCAGAAGCAGGCGCAATTCCAGCAACTGGCCCGCGACCTGGAAGCGGCCACCGGTGAATTGGTGACCGCGAGCCAGGTTCAGCCTTACAAGGCCAGCAACCTGGGGCCGGCGGTGCAGAAAGTCGAAGATGCCTGCAGCGCCTGCCATAAGCAGTTCCGGGACCACTGACCGGTTTTACTGATCGAGTTCTTCCACCGCGTCCTGCAGTTCTTTGCGGGACTCGGCGAGTTTGTCCTTACGTTTGTTGATCTTGTCTGCGTCGCCTTTTTTCATGGCCTTGTCGAGGTCGGCCTGACGGCGGCTGACTTCATGCTTGGCATCCAGCACCTTGTTTTCGCGCTCCTTCTTCAAGGACGCGTCGGTGCAATTGGCGGTGACTTCGCTCAGGGCTTTTTCCAGGCCGGCTTGCTGGGCGCTGTTGCCGTGGGCCTTGGCCTGTTCGATCTGGGCGCTGATGGCTTGGCGCTTGGCGGCGCAGCCGGTGAGCTGAGGCGCCTCTTCGGCGGCCAGCACGGGGGTCGCCATGAAGCTTGCCAAGGTCAACAGGGCAAAGGGTGCTAGAAATTTCATGTGGGACTCCAAGGTCGTAATCTGATGGTCGGCTCGGGTTCAAAAACCGTCGATGCCGGCCACGTGTAATGTGTCTGCCAAGGCCTGTACTTGCGGGTCGCGGAAAAAAGCGCTCAGTTGCGCCGCACGGCCCGGGCCGATGCCATCAATGGCCTGCCAGGCCTGGGTGTCGCGCGCGACCAGCGTCTGCCAGTCGCCTTCCAGGTTGTTGCGTGCCGCAGGCGGTACGCCTAAGGCTTTGAGCCATTGAGCAAAGGACTGTTGCCGCGCGTTATGGAGGCTTTCGAGCACGCGCGCGCGGCTGCGATCACCCAAGCCATCAATGTTAGCAAGCTCTGCCGCATCCAGGGTTAACCAATCGAGAAAGCCTGCGATTAGACCGGCCTGGATCAATATGTTCCAGGTCTCACGCCCTATATGGGGTAATGCAAGGCCTTGATTGCTGCTCAGCCAGGTCAGGCGTGCGAGTAACTGCTCTTCGCAGCCAGGGTCCAGTTGCCAGCAGCTCAAAGCATGATAGTCCCGTGGGTCAGGCACTTTCAGGTCTGCCCTATGAGGGTTTCGCAGGATGACTTCATCCAGTCGCGGGATCACCTGGCCCGCCAGGCTGATGGAGACCTGGTCGCCAGGTCGGATATCCAGCGCTTGCCAACGCTTCAATGAGCCGGTGCTCACCCGGCTGATCTGCCGGTCATCCAACCGCACGGGTTCCAGCTCAAGCATGGGCGTGATGCGTCCGGTGCGGCCGATCTTGAATTGCACGTTGCGCACCAGTGCCAGGGCCTTGGCCGCCGGGTACTTCCAGGCCACCGCCCAATAAGGTTCACTGGCCTGCCAGCGTTGGGCGGGTGCGCGCTGCGCCTGGTGCAGCACCACCCCATCGCTGGCGAATGGCAATGGATGGTTGTACCAATAGGCGCGCCAGTGCGTGGCGTCGGCGATATCCCGGATGGGCTGACTGTAGCGTCGGCTATCGGTAAAACCCCAGCGTGCCAGTGTGGCCAGGCGCTCGGTAAACGAGTCAGGCCCCTCCGGCCACGCCCACACGAACAGTCCTATGCCGGCCGCGTCGGCGTCGCTCAGTTGCAGGCGGTTCATCAGCCCGGCCACCTTGCTGCGGGCATTGAGCCCGCCGTTTGCCGATTGCACATGGTCGTCGAGTCGCCAATAGAGTTCGCCTTGCAGCACCAGGTCGATAGGCTCCGGCAGTTGCTGGACAATGCCGGGGATCTTGCGCGCGGACACTGACCAGTCGCGGCCCATCAAGCCGTCGCCCCGGCTGATGACGTGCCGCAGGCGACCTCGTTGATAGACCAGCGTCACCGCCACGCCATCCACCTTGGGTTGAATCCATACCTCTTCGCGTGTTTGCAGCCAGGTACCGACCGCCTGTTCATCTGGCAGCTTCTCAAGACCAGTATGGGCAATGGGGTGAGCTCGGGTGCCGCGTGAACTCGCCAGTGGCTTGTCGGGTTTCGTGAGGGCATCGGGGAAACATTGGCGCCAGCGGGCCAGGCGTTGACGCGCCTGGTCATAGAGTTCGTCGCTGACGGGGGATTGGTTGAGGCGGTGGTAGCTGTCGTCCCACAAGCGTATCTGTTCGGCCAGGGTGTTGACCTGTGCCCGGTCTGTGTCGGGACACTCCTCGGCCCACCCCACGCTGGGTAAAATGCTGAGTAAAAGTGCTAGCAGTAAATGCATCATGAGCATCCTTGCTCGAAAAGGGTGCCCAGCCTAAATGATCCACTCAGGCACAAAAAAGCCCCGACGCTGCGGGGCTTTTTACTGGGTGTTTCTATTTACTTGAACAGACCACCCAAGGCTTTCACGGCGTCGGGCTTATCCGCCTTGGCCTCCTGTGTTTGCTGCTTGGCGTCGGCTTTGGCCTGGGCTTCAGAAAGTTTGTCACAACCTTTGTTGATCTGGTCCTGGGCGGCTTTGAAGGCCTTCACTTTCAGGGTGTCTTTCTGGGCTTCGGCGGCATCGATCTTGGCTTGCAGGTCGTTGGCTTGTTTCTGGCAATCGCCGGAGTTGCCGCCACCCAGTTGGGCGCTCAGGGCGCCACTCAGTGCGCTCAGGTCGGCGGCATTGACCGGCAGGGCGAACAGGCTGAGCAGAAGGGCGGCAGGGGCGAGCGTGGAAATGCGCATGAAAAACCTCAATGTTCGATTGCCTGCGCGCTGATGAATCCCGGGCTGGCGCAGGGCAATATCCAAATAAGGTGACGGGCCCGAGAGGGCGCGGATTCTAAGGGGCCATCATTGGGCCTGCAAGCTTTGGATCCAAAAAGCGTGAAGGTCGTCGCGCAATAAAAAAGCCCCGCCGGAATAACCCGGCGGGGCTCTTGTGCATCGAGAGCGATTACAGGCCGGCGGCAGTGCGCAGGTCGTTGGCGCGGTCGGTTTTTTCCCAGGTGAAGGTGGTGAAGGTGTCGTCGCCGACAGTCTTCTGCGCAGGGGTACGCCCGAAGTGGCCGTAGGCTGCGGTTTCCTGGTACATCGGGTGCAGCAGGTCGAGCATGGTGGTGATCGCGTAAGGGCGCAGGTCGAAGATCTCACGCACCAGCTTCACGATCTTGTCATCGCTGATCTTGCCGGTGCCGAAGGTATTCAGCGAGATCGACGTAGGCTGGGCCACACCAATGGCGTAGGAAACCTGGATCTCGCAACGCTCGGCCAGGCCGGCGGCGACGATGTTCTTGGCCACGTAACGACCTGCATAGGCTGCCGAACGGTCAACCTTGGATGGATCTTTACCCGAGAACGCGCCACCGCCGTGACGGGCCATGCCGCCGTAGCTGTCGACGATGATCTTGCGACCGGTCAGGCCACAGTCGCCCACTGGGCCGCCGATGATGAACTGGCCAGTCGGGTTGATGTGGAACTGGGTGTCCTTGCTCAGCAGTTCGGCCGGCAGCACGTGCTTGACGATCAGCTCCATCACGCCTTCGCGCAGGTCGGCGTAGGACACGTCCGGGTTGTGCTGGGTCGACAGTACGACAGCGTCGATACCGACGACTTTGCCGCCTTCGTAACGGCAGGTCACCTGTGACTTGGCGTCCGGGCGCAGCCACGGCAGCAAGCCGGATTTACGCGCTTCGGCCTGACGCTGCACCAGCTGATGCGAGAAGGTGATCGGCGCAGGCATCAGCACGTCGGTTTCGTTGCTGGCATAGCCGAACATCAGGCCTTGGTCGCCGGCGCCTTGATCTTCAGGCTTGGCACGGTCGACACCCTGGTTGATGTCCGGGGATTGCTTGCCGATGATGTTCATCACGCCGCAGGTCGCGCCGTCGAAACCGACGTCGGAGCTGGTGTAGCCGATGTCGGTGATCACGTCACGAACGATCTGCTCCAGGTCAACCCAGGCCGTGGTGGTCACTTCGCCAGCGATGATCGCTACACCGGTTTTCACCAGAGTCTCGCACGCCACACGGGCGAACTTGTCTTCAGCAATGATGGCGTCCAGCACCGCGTCAGAAATCTGGTCGGCGATTTTGTCCGGATGCCCTTCAGACACGGACTCGGAGGTGAAAAGGGAGTATTCGCTCATCTCGATGTTTTCCTGATATTTACCGATGGTGAGTGTCGCCAGCCGGCCGCTGAAAATGGCGGACCTGAATCTGGAAACCATTACGTAAACCTACATAGAGGCTTTCCCCGGGAACAAGTCCCGCAGCGGTGGCCCAACGGGCCAGATCATCCTGTTCAAAACCCAGCCAGAGATCACCGCAGGCCTCCCTGGCCCAATTCTGGTTGTGGCTGCATAAATCCGTAACCAGCAGGCTACCGCCGGGGTGCAGCAGCCCGGCCATTTGCTTGAGGGCGTCAGCGGGGGCGGCGAAATGGTGCAAGACCATGTTCAACACCACGCAGTCGGCCTTGATCGTTGTGCTGTTCAATGCGTCGGCCAACTGCAGGCTGACATTGCCCAGCGACTCGCGCTCACAGAGCTGGCGTGCCAGTTCGAGCATCGCCGGGCTGTTGTCCAGTGCGGTGACTTGCTGGAAGCGCCGCGCCAGCTCTGGCAGGAAGCCGCCGTCGCCAGGGCCGACTTCCAGTGCCGTGGCGTCATCACTGAAGCTCAATTTGTCGAGCAGCGCCAATACGCTGTCGCGGTATTGGGCAAGGCCAGCAATCAGGTCTTGCTGGGCGCGAAATTTCTCGGCAACCCGTGCGAAAAAATCCTGGCTGGCGGCGGCGCGTTGCCCATGCACCTGGCCGATGCGCGACTGTACGTCGCTGGGCAGGCTCAGGTTATCCACTTCTTCAAGCAGGGCTGCGTGCAGCTTGCCGCCCAGCAGCTCGGTATGGGGCAGGGCGCGGCGGTAGAAAATCGCATTGCCTTCGCGGCGGGTGGCCACCAGGTCGGCCTGGGCCAGCACCTTCAAGTGATGGCTCATGCCGGATTGGCCAATGGCAAAGATCTGCGCCAGTTCCAGTACGCCGAAGGAATCGTTGGCCAGTGCGCGCAACACGTTTAGACGCAACGGATCGCCAGCGGCCTTGCACAAGGCTGCCAGTTCATCGCCGTCGTCGGGGCGCAGTGAGGGCATGGGTAGATTCATAAGGCCAGCAGTCTAGTGACGGGTCGAGTGCATCGCAAGGCCAATATCAAAAAGTTTTGATATTGATCGATAAGTGGCGGTTATAAGCCGCCGCTATAACCTTTAGACGAACCGGCTAAAGGTTTCTGCAAGGGATTGATGCCCAAAGCACAGGAAAAACGTCCTCAAGTGACTATCTGTCATTGCCCACAGGCGGTGGCTGAGGGAAAATGCCGGTCCTTTTTTCCGTTTCTTTTCAGCAAACCCCAGGAGATCAGCGATGCCCAGCCGTCGTGAGCGTGCCAACGCCATTCGTGCCCTCAGCATGGATGCCGTGCAAAAAGCCAACAGCGGCCATCCCGGTGCCCCGATGGGCATGGCGGATATCGCCGAGGTGCTTTGGCGTGACTACCTGAAACACAACCCGACCAATCCATCGTTCGCCGACCGCGACCGCTTCGTGCTGTCCAACGGCCACGGTTCGATGCTGATCTACTCGCTGCTGCACCTGACCGGCTACGACGTCACCATCGACGACCTGAAAAGCTTCCGTCAACTGCACAGCCGCACCCCGGGCCACCCGGAATTCGGCTACACCCCAGGCGTTGAGACCACCACCGGTCCCCTGGGCCAAGGCCTGGCCAACGCCGTTGGCTTCGCGCTGGCTGAGAAAGTCCTGGGCGCGCAGTTCAACCGCCCTGGCCACGACATCGTCGATCACCACACCTATGTGTTCCTGGGTGATGGCTGCATGATGGAAGGCATTTCCCACGAAGTCGCTTCCCTGGCTGGCACCCTGGGCCTGGGCAAGCTGATCGCGTTCTACGATGACAACGGCATCTCCATCGACGGCGAAGTCGAAGGCTGGTTTACCGATGACACCCCTAAGCGTTTCGAAGCCTACAACTGGCAGGTGATCCGCAACGTCGACGGCCACGATCCGGAAGAGATCAAGACCGCCATCGACACCGCCCGCAAGAGCGCGCAGCCGACCCTGATCTGCTGCAAGACCACCATCGGTTTCGGTTCGCCGAACAAGCAGGGTAAAGAAGACTGCCACGGCGCCCCGCTGGGTGACGCGGAAATCGCCTTGACCCGTGAAGCCCTGAAGTGGAACCACGGCCCGTTCGAAATTCCGGCCGACATCTACGCCGAATGGGATGCCAAGGAAAAAGGCCTGGCCACCGAAGCCGAGTGGGACCAGCGTTTCGCGGCCTACTCCGCCGAATTCCCTGAGCTGGCCAATGAGCTGGTCCGTCGCCTTGCCGGTGACCTGCCTGCCGACTTCTCGGAAAAAGCCTCGGCCTACATCGCCGAAGTCGCGGCCAAGGGCGAGACCATCGCCAGCCGTAAAGCCAGCCAGAACACCCTGAACGCCTTTGGCCCGCTGCTGCCGGAGATCCTCGGCGGTTCGGCTGACCTGGCCGGTTCCAACCTGACCCTGTGGAAAGGCTGCAAAGGCGTGTCGGCGGAAGACGCCAGCGGCAACTACATGTACTACGGCGTACGTGAGTTCGGCATGAGCGCCATCATGAACGGCGTATCCCTGCACGGCGGCCTGGTGCCTTACGGCGCGACCTTCCTGATGTTCATGGAATACGCCCGCAACGCCGTACGCATGGCCGCGCTGATGAAGAAGCGCGTGATCCACGTCTACACCCACGACTCCATCGGCCTCGGTGAAGACGGCCCGACGCACCAGCCGGTCGAGCAACTGACCAGCCTGCGCACCACGCCGAACCTGGATTGCTGGCGCCCAGCCGACGCGGTGGAATCCGCCGTGGCCTGGAAGCACGCCATCGAGCGTAAGGACGGCCCTTCGGCGCTGATCTTCTCGCGTCAGAACCTGCAGCACCAAGTGCGTACCGACGCGCAGATCGCCGACATCAGCCGTGGCGGCTACGTGCTCAAGGACTGCATCGGCGAGCCGGAGCTGATCCTGATCTCCACCGGTTCCGAAGTGGGCCTGACCGTTCAAGCCTATGACAAGCTGACTGCCCAAGGCCGCAACGTACGCGTTGTGTCCATGCCGTGCACCAGCGTGTTCGAAGCCCAGGACGCCGGCTACAAGCAATCGGTGCTGCCGTTGCAGGTCAGCGCGCGTATCGCTATCGAAGCGGCTCACGCCGACTACTGGTACAAATACGTGGGCCTGGAAGGCCGCGTGATCGGCATGACCACCTACGGTGAGTCGGCGCCGGCGCCAGCGTTGTTCGAAGAGTTCGGTTTCACCCTGGAAAACATCCTGGGTCAGGCTGAAGAGCTGCTGGAAGACTAAGGCTGTAAATCGGGGTGGCTGTACTGACGCCTTCGCGAGCAAGCCCGCTCCCACACTTGACCGAGTTCCAGCATGAGAATGCGGTCAAAATGTGGGAGCGGGCTTGCTCGCGAAAGCGGTGTGACAGCCACCCCTTTACCCAAGGTAATCGAGAACCCCATGCCTCAACCGCGTCCCTACAAAGTTGCACTCAACGGCTACGGCCGCATTGGTCGTTGCGTCTTGCGTGCTCTGTTCGAGCGAGGGGCGGCGGCCGGGTTTGAAATTGTCGCGATCAATGATCTGGCCGACATGGCCAGCATCGAATACCTGACACGCTTTGACTCCACCCACGGCCGCTTCCCTGGCGAAGTGCGGGTCGAAGGCGATTGTCTGCACATTAATGGCAACTGCGTGCAGGTCCTGCGCAGTGCCACTCCCGAAGGCATCGACTGGAAAGCACTGGGCGTCGACCTGGTGCTGGAATGTTCCGGTGTCTATCACACCCGCGCCGATGGCCAGCGTTTCCTCGACGCCGGCGCACCGCGTGTGCTGTTTTCCCAGCCGATGGCGAGCGAGTCGGACGTCGACGCCACCATCGTCTACGGTATCAACCAGGATTGCCTGACCGGCGCCGAGTTGCTGGTGTCCAACGCCTCCTGCACCACCAACTGCAGCGTGCCGCTGTTGCGCTTGCTGGATCAGGCGATCGGCCTGGACTACGTGTCGATCACCACGATCCACTCGGCGATGAACGACCAGCCGGTGATCGACGCCTACCATCATGAAGACCTGCGTCGTACGCGCTCGGCGTTCCAGTCAGTGATTCCGGTGTCCACCGGCCTGGCGCGCGGTATCGAGCGACTGCTGCCGGAACTTGCCGGGCGAATCCAGGCCAAAGCCGTACGGGTGCCGACGGTGAACGTGTCCTGCCTGGACATCACCATGCAAACCGTCAGCGACACCGATGCGATGGAGGTCAACCGGATCCTGCGCGACGCCGCCACCAGCGGCCCGCTCAAAGGCTTGCTGGCCTACACCGAGTTGCCCCACGCCAGTTGTGATTTCAACCATGACCCGCATTCGGCGATTGTCGATGCCAGCCAGACCCGCGTTTCCGGCCCACGGCTGGTGAATATCCTGGCCTGGTTCGACAACGAATGGGGCTTTGCCAACCGAATGTTGGATGTTGCGGAACATTATCTGCACATCGCCTCTAAACAACCTCAACAGTAATTCAGGAACTGCGACCCATGACCGTGTTGAAGATGACCGACCTCGATCTGCAAGGTAAGCGCGTACTGATCCGCGAAGACCTCAACGTCCCAGTCAAGGACGGTGTTGTCACCAGCGATGCGCGAATCCTGGCCTCGCTGCCGACCATCAAGCTGGCCCTGGAAAAAGGCGCGGCCGTGATGGTCTGCTCCCACCTGGGTCGTCCGACCGAAGGTGAGTTCTCCGCCGAAAACAGCCTCAAGCCTGTCGCCGATTACCTCAGCAAGGCCCTGGGCCGCGACGTGCCGCTGGTGACTGATTACCTGGGCGGTGTGGACGTCAAAGCTGGCGACATCGTGCTGTTCGAAAACGTACGCTTCAACAAGGGCGAGAAAAAGAACAGCGACGAACTGGCCCAGCAATATGCGGCGCTGTGCGACGTGTTCGTGATGGACGCGTTTGGCACCGCTCACCGTGCTGAGGGTTCGACCCACGGCGTGGCCAAGTTCGCCAAGGTTGCCGCCGCTGGCCCGCTGCTGGCTGCTGAGCTGGACGCACTGGGCAAGGCGCTGGGCGCTCCGGCTCAGCCAATGGCTGCCATCGTGGCCGGCTCCAAGGTGTCCACCAAACTGGACGTGCTCAACAGCCTGAGCCAGATCTGCAACCAACTGATCGTTGGCGGCGGTATCGCCAACACCTTCCTGGCTGCAGCCGGTCACCCGGTGGGCAAGTCCCTGTACGAACCGGACCTGCTCGACACGGCCCGTGCCATCGCCGCCAAAGTCAGCGTGCCACTGCCAGTCGACGTCGTGGTCGCCAAGGAATTTGCCGAAAGCGCCGAAGCCACCGTCAAGCTGATCGCTGATGTGGCCGCTGACGACATGATCCTGGACATCGGCCCACAAACCGCAGCCAACTTCGCCGAACTGCTGAAAGCCTCGCAGACCATCCTGTGGAACGGTCCAGTGGGTGTGTTCGAATTCGACCAGTTCGGTAACGGCACCAAAGTGCTGGCCAAGGCCATCGCAGAAAGCTCGGCCTTCTCCATCGCCGGCGGCGGCGACACCCTGGCGGCCATCGATAAATATGGCGTTGCTGACCAAATCTCCTACATTTCTACCGGTGGCGGCGCATTCCTTGAATTCGTCGAAGGCAAAGTTCTGCCGGCCGTGGAAGTGTTGGAAACCCGAGCCAAAGGCTGAGGCTCGTGATCCGGAAAAGGAGTGTTCCCATGATCAAGTCGTTGGCAATGGTGATCGCAGCGGGCCTGTTGGCTGGCTGCGGCAGCACGCCAAGCGCAGAGCCGGACGCTGGCAAGCCTGCGGCGCAGCAAAAAAAGAGCTGCTACCAGGCGGACTGGCAAGCCGAGACCATGCCGGTGATCAACAAGCGCATCGGCAACGAACGGCTGGAGAAATACGACGCCGCGCCCAACGGTCAGGAACAGGGTTGCCCTTGACGGGTCTGATCAACTGGCGGCCATCGGTCGCCTCACGAGGATTGGCAATGAAAGGCGTTTTCGCCCTGGCAGCCCTGGCCCTGTTGGCCGGCTGCAGCAGCATGAACATGTTCAGCAACAAGGCAGAAACTGCCGACAAGTGGACCACCTGGAGCTGCGACAGCAAGGCTGAGGTGAACTGGCGCTTTGCTAATCAGGCCAAATCCGAGGTGGATGTCCGTTTGGGCGGTTCCGACCAGGTTTACCGCCTCAAGCAGGACGTTGCCGCCTCGGGCGTGCTGTACAGCGACGGCCAATTGGCGTTTCACACAAAAGGTGAGGAAGGCCTGGTTTACTGGGTCGCCACCGATGATTTGATCGGGCGTGGCTGCAAAGCGCAGTAAGCCTGACAGCAATAACGATTCAGCAGGCCAGGTATTGAAAACCTGGCCGGCAATAACTTGAATAGCAGCCGCCGCTACGGCAGGCTTGCACGATTAACGACCCTCGACCGGGAGAGACAACACAATGGCACTTATCAGCATGCGTCAAATGCTGGACCACGCAGCCGAGTTCGGCTACGGCGTCCCAGCCTTTAACGTCAACAACCTTGAGCAGATGCGCGCCATCATGGAAGCCGCTGACAAGACCGACTCCCCCGTGATCGTCCAGGCTTCGGCCGGTGCGCGCAAATACGCTGGCGCCCCGTTCCTGCGTCACCTGATCCTCGCCGCGATCGAAGAATTCCCGCACATCCCGGTGTGCATGCACCAGGACCACGGTACCAGCCCGGACGTGTGCCAGCGCTCCATCCAACTGGGCTTCAGCTCGGTGATGATGGACGGCTCCCTCGGCGAAGACGGCAAGACCCCGACCGACTACGAGTACAACGTACGCGTCACCCAACAAACCGTGGCCATGGCCCACGCCTGCGGCGTATCGGTTGAAGGCGAACTGGGTTGCCTGGGTTCCCTGGAAACCGGCATGGCCGGCGAAGAAGACGGCATCGGCGCCGAAGGCGTGCTGGATCACAGCCAAATGCTGACCGACCCGGAAGAAGCCGCAGACTTCGTGAAAAAGACCCAGGTCGACGCCCTGGCCATCGCCATCGGTACCAGCCACGGTGCCTACAAGTTCACCAAGCCGCCTACCGGCGACGTGCTGGCCATCGACCGCATCAAGGAAATCCACAAGCGCATCCCCAACACCCACCTGGTGATGCACGGTTCTTCCTCGGTGCCGCAAGAGTGGCTGGCGATCATCAACCAGTACGGCGGCGACATCAAAGAAACCTACGGCGTGCCGGTTGAAGAAATCGTTGAAGGCATCAAGTACGGCGTGCGCAAGGTCAACATCGACACCGACCTGCGCCTGGCGTCCACCGGTGCGATGCGTCGCCTGATGGCCACCAACCCAAGCGAGTTCGACCCGCGTAAGTTCTTCGGCGCGACCGTGACCGCGATGCGTGATGTGTGTATCGCGCGTTATGAGGCCTTTGGTACTGCCGGTAATGCTTCGAAGATCAAGCCGATCTCGTTGGAAGCGATGTACCAGCGTTATTTGAAAGGTGAGTTGAACGCCAAGGTGAACTAAACCTCAGCGTTTATAAAAGAAGCCCGCAGCGATGCGGGCTTTTTTGTGGCTGCAATTCAATCGTGGTCAATATCCAGCTTGGCAAACGTCACCCGTGCGCCTTCCTTGCTGTCCCCACTGTTGTCCTGCACATAGGCGCCTGCCTTGAAATACAACGGCTTCGCCCCCCACGCGGCACCAATGCGCTCATTCCACTCCCCATCCGCCGCATACACGCTGAGCAGTCCGGCTTTGTTGAGGTTGATCACATAGGTAAAGCTCTTCTCCAGCGGCACATTCGACGCCACGATGATCACCCGTCCTTCATCCTCGTCCGGCCGCATGCGCACTTTGGCGACGATGTTGCCGGTCTGGGTCTTTTCCTTGAATTGATATTCCAGCTTGATCAGCGGTTTCTGGCTGTCATAGGCGTGAATCTGCCCGATGACGATCTTGCCGGAGGAGGGCACCTGATTGACCGCCAGCGTGGCGCGCAGGAAGTTGTCCGCGTCGGGGTAGGTCCAGTTGCGTAGCCGCCCATCGGCGTAGGTTTCACGCAATTCGCTGCGCGGGTACACGGCGTTCTCGGTGCGAGTGCCGGTGACGGGTGTCCAGAATTGCACGTTGCTGCCTTCGGCCTGGAAATACTGGTCTTTGAAGCCGTTCATCAGCTTCGGGGTGTCGATGGTCGCGGGCGGGGAGCCGACCGGGATGCTGAGGTTCCAGGTTGAAAGGTCGATCATGGCATTTGCCTTTTTACAGAAGGTGAAGGCTTTGGCCCGTGGGCCAGTCAGGTTCTTTATAGGTGGTGTTAACCGTCTTGTTAAATGATTGATGGCAACTTATTGGCGTCAAATGAATGCCAAAAAGCCATGTTTCCCGTGAATCGTGGGCTGTAGCGGTTGACCGTTAGTCGGCTTCCTGAAAATTGGCGCAATGATGGCACCGTCGTTACTTCTGCTTTTTTGGAAGCGGGGCTAGAGTGAGGCCTCAGAGTTTGTCCGGGTTTTCTGTCAGAATTGACCGGAGTGGCTCCCAAGGAAGAGACGTAGCATGGAATGCGCTCCACACCACGCCGATGGCAGTTCAGTTCTTTTGGTCGTCGATGACTACCCGGAAAACCTGGTCAGTATGCGTGCGCTTTTGCAGCGTGAAGACTGGCGGGTGATCACCGCAGGTTCTGGCCTGGAAGCCTTGGAGTTGCTGCTCGCCCACGACGTCGATCTGGTCTTGCTGGACGTGCGCATGCCCGGCATGGACGGCTTCGAAGTGGCTCGCCTGATGCGCGGCAGCCAACGCACGCGCATGACACCGATCATCTTCCTTACGGCCAACGCCCAGTCGCCCGCCGCAGTGCTGGAGGGCTATGCCAGTGGCGCCGTCGATTACCTGTTCAAGCCGTTTGACCCGAATATTCTCAAGCCCAAGGTCCAGGCCCTGTTGGAGCACCAGCGTAATCGTCGCGCCTTGCAGCGGCTGAGCCATGACCTGGAGTCCGCCCGTGCCTTTAATGCATCGGTGCTGGATAACGCCGCCGAGGGCATTCTGGTGGTGGGTGAGGGCAGTGTGATCGAGTACGCCAACCCGGCTATTTCGCGGCTGCTGAATGCCACCATGACGGAATTGCAGGGAGAGAGCTTCCTGAGTTTCCTGCAAAAACCCCATGTGCCGGCCTGGCTGGGGTTCCCGATGTTCGAGGCGTACCGCAAAGGCGAAACGTGGCGCCAGCACGACGCTATCTTACGCACCGGTCGCGGTCAGCAGGTACCGGTGGCGCTGTCTTGCGCGCCGTTGCCTGCCGAGCAGAAGGCCATGGTAGTGACCGTGCTGGACATGTCCGAAGTGCGTCATCTGCACCAGCAACTGGAGTTCCAGGCCGTCACCGACCCGTTGACCGGGTTGTTGAACCGGCGTGGTTTCCACCAGGCAGCAGAGAACACATTGCTGCGCAGCGAGCGTAATGAGCTATCTCTGGTGTTGCTGTATCTGGACCTGGATGGCTTCAAGCGGGTTAATGACTCGTTGGGACATGACGCAGGCGACCGGGTGTTGCGCTGGGTCTCGGAACAGATGCAGGCCTGTTTGCGATCTGGCGATATGCTCGGGCGCATGGGCGGGGATGAATTCACGGCGCTGCTGGAACTGGAATTCCCGGAGCAAGCCGCGAAGATTGCGGAAAAACTGATCGAACGGGTGTCGGTGTGCCAGCAGATCGATGGCCTGGATGTGATGCTGGGTGTCAGCATCGGTATCGCCACGTTCCCGGATTGTGGCTCGGACTTGAATGGCCTGCTGCGCGCCGCCGACATTGCCATGTACGAAGCCAAGCGCGCGGGCCGTCAGCAATATCGCTATTACGACCAGGAAATGAACGGCCGCGCCCGCTCGCGCCTGATGCTCGAAGACAGTGTGCGCACGGCGATTCAGAACAAGGATTTCACCCTGGTCTATCAGCCTCAAGTTTGTCTGGAGGACGGCCGCCTGCGTGGCGTTGAAGCGCTATTGCGCTGGCAGCATCCGAGTGTTGGCGATGTGCCGCCGGGGTTGTTTCTGCCGTTGCTGGAAGAGGCGCGGTTGATCAGCCAGCTCAGCACCTGGATTTATCAACAGGTCGCCGCGCAGCGCCAGGTGTGGCAGGCAACATTTGGTGATGAACTGGTGCTGAGCGTGAGCCTCTCCAGCAACCAGTTCAATATGCCCAACCTGGCCAGCCAACTGCAGCAGGTGATGGAGCGACATGGGTTGCAGGGTCGACAACTGGAGGTGGAAATCAGTGAAGACTGCCTGATGAGTAACCTTGAGGAGTCGACCAAGCAGCTCAAACTGTTGCGCCAGATCGGCGTGCGCACCGCTCTGGATGACTTTGGCCTGGGCAATTGCTCCCTGGCGCATCTGCGCGATTTGGCGTTCGATACGCTCAAACTCGACCCGCAATTGGTTGCGCGCCTGCCGGGTTCCGCACGGGACGCGGTGATGGCACGCAGCATCATCGAGCTGTGCGGGCATTTTGAGGTTGTGGTAGTCGCTGAAGGTGTCGAAACCCAGGAGCAAGCCCAATGGCTCAAGGCCAACGGTTGCCCGTTTATCCAGGGCCCGTTGGCGGCGCAGCCGTTGATGGCCGAGGAAGTGACGGGCTGGAGCCGCGCCCGTCTGGGCTGAATTCGTTACACTGACGGCCATCCGAACCTGTTGCAGACCCCATGACCGCGCTGAAATACCTCCAGGCCTATCCCGCCGCCCTCCAGGAACAAGTGCGCCAACTGATTGCCAAGGACCAGTTGGGTGCCTATCTGGAACAACGTTACCCCGAACGCCACGCCGTACAGAGCGACAAGGCCCTGTACGCCTACGCCCTGGCCTTGAAGCAGGAACACCTGCGCAATGCACCGGCCATCGACAAGGTGTTGTTCGATAACCGCCTGGACCTGACGCACCGCGCCCTCGGCCTGCATACAACGATCTCCCGGGTGCAGGGCGGCAACCTTAAATCCAAGAAAGAGATTCGCATTGCCGCGTTGTTCAAGGAGGCCGCGCCGGAGTTTCTGCGCATGATCGTCGTGCACGAACTGGCGCACTTCAAGGAATCGGACCACAACAAAGCGTTCTACAAACTCTGTGAGTACATGATGCCGGGCTACCATCAGGTGGAATTCGACCTGCGCGTCTACCTCACGTACCGCGACCTGCAGGGCAAACCCTGACCGTACAAGGCGACCGACCATGGATGTGAGCAAGACCAAGAGCAGCTTCTATCGCCGCCTGTATGTGGCTTACCTGATCGACAGCGGGCAGGCCAGTAATGTCCCGGCGCTGACCGACGCCACCGGCATGCCCCGGCGCACGGCGCAGGACACGATAGCGGCGTTGGCCGACTTGGACATTGTGTGTGAATTCGAGCAGGAGGACGGTGCCCGCAACCACGCCGGGCACTATCGGATTCGCGACTGGGGAGCGATTGATCGGCGCTGGATCGAGGCCAATCTCGCGCAGATCAAGCAAGTGCTGGGTTACCCCTAATCCTTTCTCATGCCGATGTGCGGAATATCATCTTCCAGGTATTCCTCTCCGGCCACCACAAACCCATAACGCCCGTAGTAGCCCTGCAAATGCGCCTGGGCTGACAGGAATATCGGTGTTTCAGGCCAGATGTCCTCAATCCGCTTGAGTGTTTCTTCCATCATCCGATGCCCCAGCCCGGTGCCACGCGCCACCGGTGCCACAATCACGCGGCCGACCACCACGTCACCGCCTTGAGTCTCTGGGTCCAGCAGGCGCAGGTAGGCCACCAACAGGTCATCCTGCCAGGCCATCAAATGGTGGGTGTCGCCGGAAAGATCCTGCCCGTCGAGATCCTGGTAGACGCATTTCTGCTCGACAACGAAGACCTCGTTGCGCAGGCGCAGGATGGCGTAAAGCTGCTCCTTGCCCAGGTCATCGTGGTGCTTGCAAACCCATTCAACGGTCATGGCATGTTCTCTTATAGATGTCTGTTGCGGATAGTAAGCGCGGCAGGCGTTTGTGTCTAAATCGGCTATTTTTGTGAGTGAAATCAAATTGCCATCACTGAGTGCGTCCTGCGCCGGTTTCTTTGTGTAATCTGAGCTACTGTTAGAACCTCAGGCCCCGCCTGAGCTAAGGCCACCGCCTGCCTGCCAAGGACTTTGAGCATGCCGCGATTCTCTCGTGCCGTTGCTTTGATTGGAGTGTTGTTGTTGGCCCAGCCGGCCCTCGCACAGCGTCTGCGCCTGGTAGCGGACGCCTGGCCACCCTTTACCGACGCCACCTTGATCAATGGCGGGCTGGCCACTGATATCGTCAGCACCGCCCTGGCCCGCGCGGGTTATGCCAGTGATTTCGAACAGGTGCCTTGGGCCCGGGCGTTGATGGGCGTGGGCGACGGTCGTTATGACGTCTTGGTGAATGCCTGGTACGACGATGCGCGCACACAACTGGGGCAATTCTCCAGCGAATACCTGCTCAATCGCGTGCGTTTCATCAAGCGGCGTGACGATCCCATTGAATTCCAGAACCTTGAGCAACTGCACGACTACCCCATCGCCGTGGTGCGTGGATATGCCTATTCGGCGGCGTTCGATGGCGATGCGCAGTTGCAGAAAGTGCCGGTGCATAACTTCGCCATGGCGGTGCGCATGCTTGCGGCGCAGCGGGTGCGGCTGACCGTGGAGGATGAATATGTGGCGCGTTATTACCTTTCCCGCGAGTCGGCGCGGGTGCGCAATTCGGTGGAGTTTTTACCCAAGCCCTTGAGTGAAAACAGTCTGCATATCTTAGTGAGCTTGAAGAACCCCGAGCATGAACAGATCGTCGCCAGCTTTGACCGGGAGATTGCCAAGATGAAGGCGGATGGCAGTTATGCGCGGTTGATGAAGCAGCATGGGATGTAGGAGCGAGCTTGCTCGCGAAAAACCCGACAGCACCGCGTAAAACCAGATGCGCTGCGTCATCGTTGACGATCTTCGCGAGCAAGCTCGCTCCTACACTTCTTTGATCAGGTGCGCCGCCAACGTGCGCAACGGCCCCAACTGCCGACAAATCAAAGCCAGTTGCGTCTGCACCAACCGCTGCCCTTCATCAATCTCATCCGGCATTTGCTCAAGATCCGCCGCCAACGCTTCCTCTGCATCGCTCTGAATCGCAATCGGCTGCTTGTTCGCAAGCCCCGTGGCGATTTCATCAATACTCGCCGCCAAGGTATTCCCGGCGCCATCGATCAGATGCTCGCGCACCTCCGCTGGCAACTGGGTTTCGCGGTGCGCGCCCAGCCCCGACAAATAGCTGAGCAACGTGTGCGACAGCACCAGGAAGCGGAAGCCCACATCCGCCTCCTTACGGAAGTGCCCAGGCTCCATCAACATGTTCGCCAGGGTGGTCGACAGCGCCGCATCGGCGTTGTGTGCATTGCGTCGCGCCAAGCGGTAGGCCAGATCGTCGCTTTTGCCGGCGGCGTACTGCTGCATGATCTGGCGCAAATAGATGCTGTTGCAGGTCAGGGTGTTGGCCAGCACTTTGTTCAGGCGCCGGCCCTGCCAGTCCGGCAGGAACAGGAATACCGCCAGGCCAGCAATCAAGCTGCCGAGCAAGGTATCGAACAGACGCGGCAGGAACAGCCCGTAGCCGTCACCCACCTGGTTGAAGCAGAACAGCACCATCAAGGTGATGGCGGCGGTGGCCAGGGTGTAGCGGGTGGTGCGGTTGATAAAGAACACCAGGCCAGCGGCGATGGCGAACATCGACTGCACCAGCGGGCTCGGGAACAGATCGAACAGCGCCCAGGCCACGGTTAGGCCGATGGCGGTGCCGATGATTCGCTGGCCGAGCTTGCGCCGTGTGGCGCCGTAATTCGGCTGGCACACGAACAGCGTGGTCAGGATGATCCAGTAGCCTTGGGAGGCGTGAATCGCATGCAACATGCCGTAGCCCACGGTCAGCGCCAGGGACAGGCGCAGGGCATGGCGGAACAGCAAGGAGGTGGGCGTCATCTGCGTGCGCAGGCGCGTCCACATTTCCTTGAGGTTGCGCGGGGCGCGGTCCAGCAGGTTGCTGTCGGTGGCGTCCGCCAGGCTGTCGGGGTTGCTGGCGTCGCCCAGCAGGCGATCCAGGGTGGACAAGTTGGCCGCCAGCGCGCGCAACGAGCGCAGCAGGCCGCGCCAGGCCGGGTTGCTCTGGATGCGCAGGTGTTCCAGGGAGGCGTTCAAATCGCCCAAGGCCTCGGCGAAGCTGTCGTCATAGATGAACGGCTGGCGCAGCTGGATCGACTCGGCCAGGGCCTGACAGGCCTTGCCCTGCTGGCGCAGCAGGCGTTGGCAGCGGAACAGCACGTCACTGTGGAAGAAGGCTTCGGCCAGAGCGTTGTAAGGGTAGTGGGACGAGCTGGCGCGTTCGTGGATGTCTTGGGCGAGGAAGTACAGCTTGAGGTAGCGGCTGACTTTTGAGCCAGGGCGGCCATTGCCCACGCGGTGCAGGATGATTTCCTTCGCCGCATTTAGCGCGGCAACGACTCGCCCATTTTGCTGGGCCAGTTCCAGGCGACGCGCTTCCACATCCAGTTGGCGAATTGGTTCGAACAACGACGACTTGAGCTTGAGGTAGCGCCCCAGTTCGCGAAACAACCGCGCCAGGCTTTGCTGCACCGGCTGGTTGGAAAACAACGCTTGCCACAGCACCGACAGCGCGCCGTACCATGCGGCACCGGCCACCAGCAGCAACGGCTCATGCCAGAAATCCGAGACCGCGCCACCGCGCTGGTCCACGCCGATCATGGTGTACACCGAGAGGATCAGCGTCGCGGAGGCAATCGCGCCATAACGTTCGCCCAAGGCGCCGAGCATGGTCAGGCAGAAGGTGGCCAGGGCCAGGGAGATCGCGAAGATCCAGGGATAAGGGAACAGCAGCTCCACCGACAGCGCGGCGATGCTGAAACACACCAGCGTCACCGCCAGGGCATTGAGACGGCCTTGCCAACTGTCATCGGTCTCGGCCAGGGCGCTGGCGATAATCCCCAGGAACAACGGGATCAGCAGCGTCATCTCATCCTGATACCAGCACAGCGCCATGCTGCCGGTGAGGGCGATGAACACTCGGATGCTGTAACTGAATTTATCCAGCGCCCACAGGCGCCGCATGGACTGCTTGAACGAGGTCGATGACATGAAGTCTGGAGTCTTCCGGGACGATGCCGCTAAATTGAGCTATCAAGGACGCCACGGCAAGCGTGGCGATCACATCCAACAGCAAAATTTATTCCACTGCGCCGATCAGGCGTACTGCGCCGCCGCGTAACCCGAAGCCCAGGCCCACTGGAAGTTGAAGCCACCCAGGTGACCGGTCACATCCAGCACTTCACCGATAAAGTACAGTCCGGGGCTTTTCAGGGATTCCATGGTCTTGGACGACACTTCCCGTGTGTCCACACCGCCCAGGGTCACTTCGGCCGTGCGATAACCCTCGGTACCTGCCGGCACCAATTGCCAGTTGCCGAGTTTTTGCGCGATGTCGGCAATTTCGGCGTGGGTGTACTGCTTCATCGGCTTGGACGCAAACCAGGTGTCCGCCAGCAGGTTGGCCATCTTCTTGGTGAAGATCTCGCCCAGCAGGGTTTTCAGCTCACTGTTGGGACGCTCGACCTGTTGCTGTTGCAGCCAGGTGTGGGCGTCATGGTCGGGCAGCAGGTTGATTTCCACCGTGTCGCCGGATTCCCAATACGAAGAAATCTGCAGGATCGCCGGCCCACTCAGGCCGCGGTGGGTGAACAGGATGTTTTCGCGAAAGCTCTGGCCGTTACAGCTCACCAGGCAATCCACCGACGTGCCCGACAACTCGCCGCACAAGTCCTTGAGCTGATCGGTGATGGTGAACGGTACCAGCCCGGCGCGCGTCGGCAGCAGTTCGTGGCCAAATTGCTTGGCCACCTGATAACCAAAGCCTGTGGCGCCCAGGGTGGGAATCGACAGGCCGCCGGTGGCGATCACCAGGGATTCACTGCGCAGCTCACCCAGGGTGGTCTGCAACTGGTAGCCGCTGTCGAGCTTGGCGATTTCCTGGATCGAGGTGTCCAGGTGCAGGCTTACGCCGACCTGGATGCACTCGTCCAGCAGCATGCCGAGGATGTCGCTGGACTTGTTATCGCAGAACAGCTGGCCGAGCTTTTTCTCGTGGTACGGCACGCCGTGCTTGGCCACCAGCCCGATAAAGTCCCACTGGGTGTAGCGGGCCAGGGCGGATTTGCAGAAATGCGCGTTGTGCGAGAGGAAGTTGGCCGGCTCGGTATACATATTGGTGAAGTTGCAGCGGCCACCACCCGACATCAGGATCTTCTTGCCGGCCTTGTTCGCGTGGTCGATCAACATCACCTTGCGGCCACGTCCGGCGGCGGTCAGTGCGCACATCAAGCCTGCGGCGCCGGCGCCAATGATCACAACTTCGGTCGAGCGCAAAACGGTGTCCTCATACATGAATCGATACGATCACTGTAGGAGCGAGCTTGCTCGCGAAAAACGTCAACGAAAACGCGTGTTGTCTGGTTAAACGCGGCGCGCTTAGGTTTTTCGCGAGCAAGCTCGCTCCTACAGGGGGGGCGGTGGTGTTCTTACAGGATCCGCACGCGCAACGAACGGCCTTTGATCTTGCCGTCGTTCAAACGCTGCAACGCCTGCTTGGCGATCCCGCGCTCCACGGCCACGAAAGCCTGGAAGTCAAAGATCGCGATCTTGCCGACCTGGGCTCCCGGGATGCCGGCTTCACCGGTCAGTGCACCGAGGATGTCGCCTGGGCGAACCTTGTCTTTACGGCCTGCAGCGATGCACAAGGTGCTCATCTGCGGCAGCAACGGACCACCGCTTTGCGGCTTGAGGTTGTCCAGTTGGTCCCAGTTCAGCGGCGACTTCTGCAGTTGCTCGATGGCCTGGGCGCGGTGCGCCTCGGACGGCGCCACCAGGCTGATCGCAATGCCGGTCTCACCGGCACGGCCGGTACGGCCGACGCGGTGGATGTGGATTTCCGAGTCGCGGGCCAGTTCAACGTTGATCACCATGTCCAGCGAATCAATGTCCAAGCCACGGGCAGCCACGTCGGTAGCGACCAACACTGAGGTACTGCGGTTGGCGAACATTGCCAGTACCTGGTCACGGTCGCGCTGTTCCAGGTCGCCATGCAGGCCGACGGCGGAAATGCCCTTGGCCGTCAGGTGATCCACGGTTTCCTGCACTTGCTGCTTGGTGAAGCAGAACGCTACGCAAGACGCTGGGCGGAAGTGCGCCAACACCTTGGTCACCGCGTCCATGCGCTCTTCCGGCGAGATCTCATAGAAACGCTGCTCGATCTGGTCATCGGAGTGGAACGCTTCGGCCTTCACTTGCTGCGGCGC
Organism: Pseudomonas sp. NS1(2017); assembly: GCF_002269425.1. Lineage (NCBI taxonomy): Bacteria > Pseudomonadati > Pseudomonadota > Gammaproteobacteria > Pseudomonadales > Pseudomonadaceae > Pseudomonas > Pseudomonas sp. NS1(2017). Next base: position 852,678 of record NZ_CP022960.1, on the reverse strand, counting down.
ACGCATGAATTTGGAAGCAAGCTGCTTGATGCTCACCGGGTAAGTGGCCGAGAACAGCAGGGTCTGTCGGCGTGGCGGGGTTTTGCTGATGATGTCTTCGATGGCGTCGTAGAAGCCCATGTCGAGCATGCGGTCGGCTTCGTCGAGGATCAGCGTGTTCAGGCCGTCGAGGACCAGCGAGCCCTTGCGCAAGTGCTGCTGGATGCGGCCCGGCGTGCCGACGATGACGTGGGCGCCGTGTTCCAGGGAAGCGATCTGCGGGCCAAGGGACACGCCGCCGCACAGGGTCAGTACCTTGATGTTGTCTTCGGCACGGGCCAGGCGGCGGATTTCCTTGGCGACCTGGTCGGCCAGCTCACGGGTCGGGCACATCACTAGCGCCTGGCAGCCGAAGTAACGCGGGTTGATCGGGTTCAACAGGCCGATGCCGAAGGCGGCGGTCTTGCCGCTGCCGGTCTTGGCCTGGGCAATCAGGTCCAGCCCCTTGAGGATCACCGGCAAGCTTTGCGCCTGGATCTGCGTCATCTCGACATAACCCAGCGAGTCGAGGTTAGCCAGCATGGCGGCGGACAGGGGCAAAGTATTAAAAGCGGTGGCGATGGTAGTCACGGGACTGGCTCTGCAAAACAAAATGTCGCGCAGTGTAACAGGCCCCCTCGGGTTTATTTGTATGTTCTCGACGAGGCGTAGGGGGCCAGCGGCAAGTTATGAGCTGCAAGCGGCAAGCTTGAAGCTTAAGGCTTGAAGCTTGCCGCTGCCTCAATGCTCAATATGCTGCTCGGGGCTGGCTGCGCGTTTGCCGTCTTTTGGCGACAGTTGCAGGAAGATCGCCGCCGCCAGCATCGCCATGATGCCTACCGTGAGGAAGGTCAGTTGGAACGCGCCGAGTACTGTGCTCACGCCGTCATTGCCGGTTTCGGCGGTAAATCCGCCGAGCAGCGCGCCGGCACACGCAACCCCGAGGCTCAACGACAATTGAGCCACCACCGACAGCAAACTGTTGCCGCTGCTGGCCTGGGCGTCATCGAGGTCAATCAGGGTGACAGTATTCATCGCGGTGAATTGCAGCGAGTTGATCGCCCCGAGCACCGCCAGCATCCCCAGTAGCAGCGGGTAGGGCGTGTGTTCCGTGACCAATCCCATGCTCGCCAGCATGATGCCCAGGGCCAGGGTGTTGCCGGTCAGCACGATGCGGTAACCCAGGCGTTCGATCAGCGGGCGTGCCACGGACTTGGCAAACATCGCCGCCGCCGCCAGGGGCAACATGCTCATGCCGGCTTCCGACGGTGAATACCCCAGCGCCACCTGTAACAGCAACGGCACCAGGAACGGCAGGGCGCCGCTGCCCAACCGCGCAAATAGATTGCCGAGGATGCCCACGGCAAAGGTGCGGGTCTTGAACAGCACCGGCGAGAACAGCGGATTATCGATATGCCCGGCGCGCAGCCAATAGGCTGCCAGACACGCGAGGCCGCCGAACAGCAGCAACATCACGCGCAAGTGCGGCAAGTGCAGTTCGCCCAGGCCTTCCATGGCGATGGTGATCAGCACCATCGCGGCGCCAAACAGCAGGAAGCCGATCCCGTCGAAGCGCGTGCGTTCACTGCCACGCAAGTCGGGGATGAATTTCCACACGGCGTAGCAGCCGATCATGCCCACCGGCAGGTTGATCAGGAAGATCCAGTGCCATGTCAGGTATTGCACCATCCAGCCGCCCATGGTCGGGCCGAGCAACGGGCCGAGCAAACCGGGAATGGTGATGAAGCCCATGATGCGCACCAGTTCGGAGCGCGGGTAAGCGCGCAGCACCACCAGCCGGCCCACGGGCAGCATCAGCGCACCGCCCAGGCCTTGGATCACCCGAGCGCCCACTAGCATGGTCAAGCTGCTGGACAGCGCGCACAGCAGCGAGCCAATGCTGAACAGCATGATTGCGCCGAAGAAGATTTTCTTGGTGCCGAAGCGGTCGGCGATCCAGCCCGACGCCGGGATCAGCAAGGCGACGGTGAGCATGTAGGCGATCACCACCCCTTGCATGCGCAGCGGGTTTTCCGCGAGGTCCCGGGCCATCGCCGGTAATGCCGTGTTGAGGATCGTCCCGTCGAGCGACTGCATGAAGAAGGCAATCGCGACCACCCAGGGGAGCCAGCGGGCGGTCTTGGCATCGAGCGGGACGCGGTTCGGCATGGAAACCCTTTTTGGTTAGCAGGCTATGTGTTGGCGATTATGCGCCATTCGTCGCGCGTTTTCCCACCAGGAAATCCAGCAGTTCACGGTGCACCGCCACGGCGGCTTCGTTGGATTCAAGGTCGAGCAAGTGGCCAGTATGTTCGGCCACAGCGAAACTGCTGCGCCCCACGTATTGCTTGAACAACTGGGCCTCGGCGGCGGGGGTGTATTCGTCGAGGGCACCGTTGAGGAAGTGCACCGGCGTTTCGATCTGACGCAGTGCCGGCAGGTAGTTGCCATCGCCCAAGGCCAACACTTGGTGGATATGAAAACGCGCCTGGCGGTATTCGGTGGTGGCCATGGTCGACAGGTGCCGGTGGTTGTTGCGCTTGAGCCGGGGTGACAGGTATTTGCCCACGGTTTCATTGAGCAAGTGGCCGACGGCGGACTTGTCGTCGGCCTCGATCAATACACGTACGCGTTCCACATAATCGAGCATGGCTTGGTTGAGGTTGGGCGCGAGGGCCATCACCACTGAGCTTTCGATGGAGGGTGGGTTGTGCGCCAGGGTCAGCAACGTCGAGATGCCGCCCCAGGAGGCCGACACCAGGTGGTTGACCTGAAAGCGCTCGACCAGGGCGCGCAGCATCTGCACTTCGTCGTCCTTGGTCACCAGGTCCAGCTCAGTGTTGTGTTCGCGGGAGTAGCCGGAGAACGGCAGATCGAACAGCACCACATTGAAATGCTCGGCCAGGCATTTGCTGGTGCGGGCGAAGGAGCGCGTGGTGGACAGCGCGCCGTTGACCATCAAGACGGTCTTTTTTCCAGAATCGTTTCCTAGCTGCTCAACATGAACGTTGTAGTGCTTGAACAGCTTTTCAATGACAAAACTTCCATGGTTCATGTCAACGCTCCAGCTTGCCCTTCCCGGGCAAGGTCGTGCTCTCGTGGGTGGGGGTGGCGGGATGCCATTAACCCTTATAACGAGGATTCTGGAGGAAAGGAAGGTGTCCTACGGTGGAGGAGAAACGCCTGTAGGAATGCCTCTGCCTACAGGCGTAAGACGCTTACAGAGTAAGCGTCAGGCGTTTTACCAACGCTCCCGGCAACAGGTTGGAGGCGGTGTTGCGCTGGCTGTAGGTGCTGGCCGACAGCAGCAGTTCCCGATCGGCGGTCAGGGCTTCGAGCTGCGAACCGAGCAGGTGGTAGACGCTGTCATCAAAACGCATGGTGCTAACCGGCGCCTTGATCTCGCCGTCTTCCACCCAGAAGGTGGCAAAGCGTGTCATGCCGGTCAGGCGGGCCGCCGGCAGGTCCGAATAGTTCAGGTACCACAGGTTGCTGATGTACAACCCGGTGCCCAATTGCTTGAGGATATCGGCCTGGGCCAGGCTGCCGGCGGCCATCTGCAAGGCACTGGGCGATTCGTCGCTGCTTGCGCCGTTGGTGCTCAAGCCGTATTCGGCTGCGCTGCGCGAGTTGATCAATTGGCCGTCGGCTTTCCCCGCCTTGATCAGCGTGACGTCGCCGCGCGGGTAACCTTCGGTGGAAAACGCCTGGCTCAGGGAGCCACTGATCTGTTCCGCTACCGTCACCAGTGGGCTCAGGGACTGTTCACCGGCGTACAGCTTTTGCAGCGAACTGCCCTTGCTGGCGATGGCCTGGGCGGAAAACCCGCCCCAGGTGATGATGCTGATGATCTCTTCAATCGCCGCCGGGGCGAGGTAGGCGCGGTATTGCCCAGGGGCTAGCTTGTGCAGTGGCCGGCCGAGGAACTCAAGCTGCTCGCGGGCCTGCTGGAAGCGCGCGGCAAACTCGGCGCTGTCCCAGGTGTGCCCGGCGTAGCTGGCTTTCACCGCTTCGCCATTGGCGTGAAACAGGCTGAAATCGAAGTTGAAACTATTGGCCTGGTGCCAGCCGAAGGCGCCCGACGAACTGGCAAAGCCCCGGCTGATGGGGCCGGCCGCATAAAAGCCGACCAGGTCCACGCCGTGGGCGGCCTGGCTGATGTCTTCCAGTACCTGGGCCAGTTCCGGCAGCGGGCGGGTTTGTTCGTTGCTGCTTTGCCAGGCGTTGTGGTTCAGCAGCAGGTACGGGTCTTGTGGCAGCAGCGGCAGGGTTTCGCGCAACTGTTGCAGGCCGTCGGCCAAGCGTTGGCGGTCCAGTTCGGGCTCGCCGGCCAGGGTGATGCCGAGGTCGGCGTGGCGGCCGTCGTTGATCAGTTTCAGGTTGAGACTGGCCTGTTGCACCTGGCCGGCCTGGCGCACCTTGGCGTGATTGAAACGCACGAATTCGGACGCTTCATCCGCATAGCCCAGGTGGAATTGTTCGCTGTCGGTGATGGCGTGCTTGAGCCAGTCCACCAATGCCTTGAAGTTGTTCATCAGGCGTCTCCCCCAAATACGTCGACATCACTGAATACGCAGGCCGGCGACGCATGGCCGACGCGGATCACCTGATTGGGTTCGCCTTTGCCGCAGTTCGGCGTGCCCAGGACCTTGAAGGTGCTGGCGTCACCGACCGCGCTGAGGTTGCGCCAGAAGTTGGCAGAAATGGCGCGGTAGTTGGGGTTCTTCACCACACCTTTCAACTCGCCGTTCTCGATCAATTGACCCCATTCGCAGCCGAACTGGAATTTGTTGCGCGCATCGTCGATGGACCATGAACGGTTGGTCGACATCAGCACACCGTTTTCGATACCGCCGATCAGTTGCGCCAGGCTCTTGTCGCCCGCCTCAATGTTCAGGTTGGCCATGCGGTCGATGGGCGCACGGTTCCAACTGCTGGCCCGGCTATTGGCCACGCCACTCATACCCGAACGGAATTGCGACAGCGCACCGCCCAGCGGCTTGAGCAGCAGCCCTTCGCGGATCAGGAACTGCTTGCTGGCGGGCGTGCCGTCGTCGTCATGGCTGTAGCTGGCGAGTTGCTCGGGGATGTCCGGGTCGAACGTCACGTTGAGCAACTTGGAGCCATAGTGCAGATGGCCGAAGTCGCTGGCCTTCACAAAACTGGTGCCGGCGTAATTGCGCTCGTCACCCAGGATGCGATCCAGCTCCAACGGGTGGCCGATGGATTCGTGGATCTGCAGGATCATCTGGTCAGGCATCAGCAACAGGTCGCGCGGGCCGTTGGGCGTGTTGGGCGCGAGCAGCAGTTGCAGGGCTTCGTCGGCAATGCGTGGCGCGGCACCGACTAGGCCGAAGCGGCTGATCACATCAAAGCCGCCTTGCTGACCGAAGTTGCTGCCGCCGAGGGTGCGGCTCTGGCTGTCGTTGCCGTCGTAAGCGGTCACGTTGACGCCGGGGAACACGAAGCGCTGGGCCTGGCGCAGCTCAGCGCCGGCGTTGTTGAGGTAGATCTGCTCGACGTGGGTCAGGCCGAGACTGACTTCCCAACTCACCAGGCGCTCGTCCTTGGGCACAGCGGCGGATTCGTCGCCCAGCAGTTGGTAGCAGTCGCTCAAGGACGGGAAGGGCTGGTTGAGCTCGGGGGACAGGTAGTCCGCCACATCGCTGGAGACATGCTGGTCGCGCAGGTCGAGCAGGGCGTGGGGCTTGATCAACCGGGCTTGCTGTTCGGCACGCTCAAGGGCGGCTTGCAGGCCGGGCAGGGAAATGTCGTTGGTTGCGGCGTAGGCTTCCACACCGTTGAGACGCACGGTGAGCATGGCGCCTTCGTCGTGGTTCAGGTGGGGTGGTTCGGCGACGTTTTTGCGTACGGCCAGGTATTGGCCGGATTCGCGTACGTAGCGCAGGGAGAAGAATTCGGCGCAGGTGCGCAGGGCTGCGAAGTGTTTTTTCAGCGTGGCATGTTGTTCAAACATAGGGCTAGGCCCTCGCATTTAAAAATGTAGGAGCGAGCTTGCTCGCGAAGAAGGTTAACGATAACGCAGCGTGTCTGATTTAACACGGCGTTCTCGGGATCTTCGCGAGCAAGCTCGCTCCTACAGGCCCATGCGCGGGGTTATTGCGCCGAAGGCCCCACTTCACGCATCGGCTTGCCACGCACTGGCGCATCGCCTGCTACGTAGTAGTCGGCGGTGCTGCGTGGCAGCGGCTGGCGGCCACGGATCTTGTCGGCGATTTTCTCGGCGATCATGATCGTCGGCGCGTTCAGGTTGCCGGTGGTGATGATCGGCATGATCGACGCATCGACCACACGCAGACCCTGCATGCCATGCACGCGGCCTTCGCCGTCCACCACGGCCATCTCATCGGTGCCCATCTTGCACGAGCAGGACGGGTGGAACGCAGTCTCGGCGTGTTCGCGGATGAACGTGTCCAGTTGCTCATCGGTTTGCACGTCGATGCCCGGGCTGATCTCGCGGCCACGGTACTGGTCCAGTGCCGGCTGCTGCATGATTTCACGGGTCAGGCGGATGCCGTCGCGGAATTCTTGCCAGTCCTGTTCGGTGGCCATGTAGTTGAAGAGGATGCTCGGGTAGTCCCGTGGATTCTTCGACTTCAGCTGGATGCGACCACGGCTCGGCGAACGCATGGAACCCATGTGCGCCTGGAAACCGTGCTCTTTCACACCGTTGCTGCCGTTGTAGTTAATCGCCACCGGCAGGAAGTGGTACTGGATGTTCGGCCATTCGAATTCTTCACGGGTACGGATGAAACCGCCCGCTTCGAACTGGTTGCTGGCGCCGATACCGGTGCCGTTGAACAGCCATTCGGCGCCGATGGCCGGCTGGTTGTACCAGAGCAGCGACGGGTACAGCGAAACGGGCTGAGTGCACGCGTATTGCAGGTACAGCTCAAGGTGGTCCTGCAGGTTTTCGCCGACGCCTGGCAGGTCGTGGACCACCGGGATGTCGAGGCTTTCCAGCAGTTTGGCCGGGCCAACACCGGAGCGTTGCAGCAATTGCGGCGACGCGATTGCGCCGCTGCACACCAGCACTTCTTTACGGGCGCGAGCTTCAACGCGCTCTTCGGCGGCGCCGATCAGGTAACGCACGCCCACGGCACGCTTGCCTTCGAACAACACTTTGTCGGTCAGGGCGTGGGTGACAATGGTCAGCGTCGAACGCTTCTTGGCGGTGTCCAGGTAACCGCGCGCGGTGCTGGCACGGCGGCCTTTAGGCGTGACGGTACGGTCCATCGGGCCGAAGCCTTCTTGCTGGTAGCCGTTCAAGTCAACGGTACGCGGGTAACCGGCCTGCACGCCGGCTTCAACCATGGCGTGGAACAGTGGGTTGTTGCCGGCTTTCGGCGTGGTCACGCTGACCGGGCCATCGCCGCCGTGCCAATCGTTCGGGCCGATGTCGCGGGTTTCGGCCTTGCGGAAATAGGGTAGGCAGTCGAGGTAGGTCCAGTTTTCCAGGCCTGGCAATTTCGCCCAGTTGTCGTAATCCATGGCGTTGCCACGGATGTAGCACATGCCGTTGATCAGCGAAGAGCCGCCGAGGCCCTTGCCGCGACCGCACTCCATACGACGGCCGTCCATGTGTGGCTCTGGATCGGTCTCGTAGGCCCAGTTGTAGCGGCGGCCTTGCAGTGGGAAGGCCAGTGCCGCAGGCATTTGTGTGCGGAAGTCAAAGCGGTAGTCGGGGCCGCCGGCTTCCAGCAGCAGGACGGTGACGCCTTCGTCTTCGGTCAGACGTGTCGCCAGGGTGTTACCGGCGGAGCCGGCACCCACAATGATGTAATCGTATTCTTGGGACATTGGATGCACCCTCTTTGAAGTGTGGTCAGGTCAGGCGAGGGCGTTGCCCTCGATCGCCGGCAAGCGGGCTCCTACAGGTCATGCGCAATCCTTGTAGGAGCCCGCTTGCGGGCGATTGGCGGCGCCGCGGTTAGAACACCGAGGCGTAGTCGCCCAGCTCAACCTGTACCGATTTGATGCGGGTGAAGTTGTTCAGCGAGCTGATGCCGTTCTCACGGCCCACACCGGATTGCTTGTAGCCGCCGACCGGCATCTTCGCGTCGGATTCGCCCCAGGCGTTGATCCAGCAGATACCCGCTTCCAGCTGATGAATCACGCGGTGGGCTCGGTTCAGGTCCTTGGTCACAAGACCTGCGGCCAGGCCGAAGTCGGTGTCGTTGGCGCGGCGGATCACTTCTTCTTCGGTTTCGTAGGTGAGGATGCTCATCACTGGGCCGAAGATTTCTTCACGCACGATGACCATGTCGTCGGTGCAGTCGGTGAACACGGTCGGGGCCACGAAGGCGCCTTTGGCGAAGTCGCCGTCGGTCAGGCGGTCGCCGCCGCACAGCAGGCGGGCGCCTTGCTCTTTGCCCTTGGCGATGTAGCCCAGCACGCTTTCCATGTGGGCAAAGCTGACCAGCGGACCGAAGTTGGTGTTTTCGTCTTCCGGGTTGCCGACGCGAATGCGCGCGACACGCTCAACGATCTTGGCTTCGAACGCCGCTTGCAGGTGCTTCGGTACGAACACGCGAGTGCCGTTGGTGCAGACCTGGCCGGAGCTGTAGAAGTTGGCCATCATCGCGGTGTCGGCGGCGCGGTCGAGGTCGGCGTCGTCGAAGATGATCAGCGGGGACTTGCCGCCCAGCTCCATGGTCACGTCTTTGAGCGAAGAGCTGGAAGCGCTGGCCATGACTTTCTTGCCGGTGTCGGTGCCGCCGGTGAACGAGACTTTCTCGATGCGCGGGTGCTCGGTCAGCCAGGTGCCGACTTCACGGCCGCTGCCGGTCAGGACGTTGAACACGCCTGCCGGAACGCCGGCTTCGGTGTAGATCTCGGCCAGTTTCAGGGTGGTCAGCGAGGTGACTTCGCTCGGTTTGAAGATCATCGCGTTACCGGCAGCCAGCGCTGGCGCGGATTTCCACAGGGCGATCTGGATCGGGTAGTTCCACGCGCCAATACCGGCGACCACGCCCAGCGGCTCGCGGCGGGTGTAGACGAAAGATGTGTCGCGCAGCGGGATCTGCTCGCCTTCGATGGCTGGCACCAGGCCTGCGTAGTATTCCAGCACGTCAGCGCCGGTGACGATGTCGACGTACTTGGTTTCGGAGAAGGATTTACCGGTGTCCAGGGTTTCCAGGGCGGCCAGTTCATCGTTGCGCTCGCGCAGGATGTCGACGGCACGACGCAGGATGCGCGAACGCTCCATGGCGGTCATGGCGGCCCAGATTTTCTGGCCTTTTTCGGCGCTGACCACGGCACGTTCAACGTCTTCTTTAGTGGCGCGTTGCACTTGGGCGAGAACTTCACCGTTAGCCGGGTTGATGGCTTCGAAGGTGGCATCGCTGCCAGCGTCGCTGTAGCCGCCGTCAATGTAGAGTTTTTGCAGGTCGAAACGGGCCATAAAGTCCTCGCAAGTGCATAAGTGGTTGGCGTTAACCGCCGAACAGTGGGCCATAAAGGTGTGGCAACACTGAGCGACAGCAGTTCAGGGGTTGAGCGGTTATGTGTGCTCTAACTCACCTGCTTGGCCAATTGGAAATCCATGTATTCGTAAGCGATCCGTTGCGCCTGCTCCGTGTCGAAAGCGTCTCCCGACAGGGCGCCGCGCAACCACAAACCGTCGATCAGGGCCGCCAGGCCTCGGGCTGCTTTGCGTGCGCGCGGCAGCGGCAGCACTCGGCGGAACTGGCAGCACAGGTTGGAATACAGACGTTGATCGTTGATCCGCTGCAACCTGTGCAATGACGGGTGATGCATGCTGGTGGCCCAGAAGGCCAGCCAGGTTTTCATTGCCGGGCCGTTGACCTGGCTGGCGTCGAAGTTGCCTTCGATGATCACCTGGAGGTGCGCCCGTGGGCTGTCATCCTTCAGGGCACGCCTGCGTTCGTGGACGTTCTCGATCAACGCATTCATCAAGTACCGCATCGTCGCGGCGATCAGGCCGTTCTTGTCCTGAAAGTAGTGACTGATGATGCCGTTCGAGACGCCGGCCAAACGGGCGATCAGCGCAATGCTGGCATCTCCCATTCCGACCTGATCGATGGCCGTCAGCGTGGCTTCGATCAACTGCTGGCGGCGTATGGGTTGCATACCGACCTTGGGCATGTAGCACCTCTCCTTAGGCCTGCCGATGGGCGATCAACGTCCGTCGGCTTGAGGGCCAGTCTATTTTGTTTTGATTGAACGTTCAATCAACAAAGAATAAGATCTGCGACAAATGGTCGCGTCCTACAGGTATTTCCTACACGTAGGCACGACATCTGGCACCTGGTTAAACCCCTGAAACGTCCCTGGGCACTGCGCTCACGGGGTGCAGGGATTTAAGGGGTGTCTTTATAACACCCGTCCGTCGACTGCCGAAAAATCGATGTCCCGGGATAACCGTTGCCTTGTGTTTCTCTCTCGCACTGCCCGGAGCATCTGCGCCATGAGTTCTGCCTCTCTTATAAAGACCCCGCCGGAAAAGGTGCGGGTCAACGGTTGGGTGTTCTACACCTCCACCGCGTTGATTCTGTTGTTGACTGCCATCCTGATCATCGCCCCGCAGGAGGCCGGGCGCATGCTCGGTGTCGCCCAGGCGTGGCTGTCGAAAAGCTTCGGCTGGTACTACATGGTGGTCATCGCCGCCTACCTGGTGTTTGTGGTCGGCTTGGCATTTTCCTCCTACGGCAAATTGAAACTGGGCAGCAAGGACGACACCCCGGACTTCAGCTACGGCGCCTGGGCCGGCATGTTGTTCTCGTCGGGTATCGGCATTTCGCTGCTGTACTTCGGCGCTTCCGAGCCGCTGGACCACTACTTCAACCCGCCCGAAGGCGCCGCCGCCAGCAATGGCGCCGCACGCCAGGCGCTGCAATTGACCTTCCTGCACTGGGGCCTGCACGGCTGGGCGATCTATGCCCTGGTCGGCCTGGCCGTGGCGTACTTCGCGTATCGCCATAACCAGCCGCTGGCCTTGCGTTCGGCGTTGTACCCGCTGGTGGGCGAGCGTTGGGTGAAAGGCGCGGCCGGCCACGCAGTGGACGGTTTCGGCATGTTCGTGACCCTGTTGGGCCTGGTGACGAACCTGGGGATTGGTTCGATGCAGGTGTCGTCCGGGTTGGAAAACCTGTTCGGCATGGAACATAGCAACACCAACCTGCTGATCGTGATCATCGTGATGAGCACCGTGGCGACCATCGCCGCCGTGTCGGGTGTGGAGAATGGCATTCGTCGCCTGTCCAACCTCAACATCGTGTTGTTCAGCGGCCTGTTGATCTTCGTGCTGTTGTTTGGCCCGACCTTGCACTTGCTCAACGGCTTGGTGCAGAACACCGGTGACTACCTCAACGGCATCATCCTGAAAACCTTCGACCTCTACGTGTACGAAGGCGACGCCGACAAGACCGAGCGCTGGATGGGCCTGTGGACCCTGTTCTACTGGGCCTGGTGGATTTCCTGGGCGCCATTCGTGGGCATGTTCATCGCGCGTATTTCCCGTGGTCGTACCGTGCGTGAACTGGTGGCTGGCGTGCTGCTGATCCCGCTGGGTTTCACCCTGGCGTGGTTGTCGATCTTCGGTAACTCGGCCTTGGACCTGGTGCTGAACCACGGTGCGGTGGAGTTGGGCAAGACCGCACTGGAACAGCCGTCCATGGCGATCTACCAGTTGCTTGAGCATTACCCGGCGTCGAAAGTCGTCATCGGTGTGTCGATCTTCGTGGGCTTCGTGCTGTTCCTGACCCCGGCGGATTCCGGCGCGGTGATGATGGCCAACCTGTCGTGCAAAGGCGGCAACGTGGATGAAGACGCGCCGCACTGGCTGCGGATCTTCTGGTCGGCGGTGATCACCCTGGTGACCATCGGCCTGTTGTTCGCCGGCAACTTCGAAGCCATGCAGACCATGGTGGTGCTGGCGGGGCTGCCGTTCTCGGTGGTGTTGATCTTCTTTATGTTCGGCTTGCACAAGGCGATGCGCCAGGACGTGGCTATCGAACAGGAGCAGGCGCAACTGGCCGAGCGTGGCCGCCGTGGTTTCAGCGAGCGTTTGACCGCGCTGGACCTGCAGCCGAGCCAAGGCACCGTGCAACGCTTTATGGACAAGCACGTCACGCCAGCGCTGGAGGAAGCGGCGACGGCGTTGCGTGAACAGGGGCTGGAGGTGCAGACACTGCTGGGTAAATCCAAGCGCTGCATCGGTGTGCGCATCGAGATGGAAGAGGGCAACCCGTTTGTCTACGAAGTGAGCCTGGATGCTTACTCGTCGGCACCGAGCGACCTGCCCGAGGAAGAGCGCACGCGTTACTACCGCGCCGAGGTCTACCTGCACAACGGACCTCAGGAATACGACCTGATGGGCTTCGCCCAGGAACAGATCACCCGGGACGTGCTCGATCAGTTTGAAAGCCATCGGCAGCTCCTTGGCCGTGTCTATAGCTGAAGGTTGATCATCCACCTGTAAAACAAAACGCCGCGATCCTCGCGGCGTTTTTGTACCTGGGGGATTACCCCAGGTTCTTGCCCAGCAGGGCGTGGTACAACTCGCTGTCTCCGAGAATCCCCACCACCTGGTTGTTGTCATGCAACACCAGCTTGTTCCCGGTGTGATAACGGATCTGCAACGCGTCGCGCATGCCGATATTCGAGTCCACCAGCGTCGGCAACCGGCCCAAACCTTCTACCGCTTGCCCCGGTGCCCAGTTCTGCAGGTTCATCACCGCACCATTCTGGCGGGCGCCCTTGATGGTGTTGCCTTCGGCCAGGTCCAGCCACGAGTCGCCGCCCGGGTCCAGGCACACCGAACCGTTGACGCGCTTGCAGTTGTCCAGCGTGCGCATCAGGCTGCGGCCGCACAACACGTTCAGCGGGTTGGTATGCGCGACGAAGGTACGCACATAGTCGTCCGCCGGGTTCAGCACGATCTCTTCCGGCACGCTGTACTGGATGATCTTGCCGTCTTTCATGATTGCGATGCGGCTGCCCAGTTTGAGCGCCTCGTCGAGGTCGTGGCTCACGAACACGATGGTCTTGCTCAGCTTGCGTTGCAGTTCCAGCAACTCGTCCTGCAGGCCTTGGCGGATCAGCGGGTCGAGGGCGGAGAAGGGTTCGTCCATCAGCAGGATGTCGGCGTCCATCGCCAATGCACGGGCCAGGCCGACGCGCTGCTGCATGCCGCCGGAGAGTTCGTCCGGCTTCTTGTTGCGCCATTGGGTCAGGCCTACCAGCTCAAGTTTCTCATCCACCAGCTTGCGTCGGTCTTTCTCCGGCCGGCCCTGCATTTCCAGGCCGAAGCTGATGTTTTCGCGCACTGTCAGCCATGGCATCAGGGCAAACTTCTGGAACACCATGGCGATGCGTTTGGTGCGCATCATTTTCAGCTCGGCGGGTGTGCAGGAGGCGATGTCGATCTGGCGACCTTCATGCTCCACGAACAGTTGGCCACGGCTCACGGTGTTGAGGCCGTTGATGCAGCGCAACAAGCTGGATTTGCCGGAGCCCGACAGGCCCATCAGTACGCAGATCTCGCCTTTCTCGACATCCAGGCTGGCTTTTTCAACGCCGACAATCTGCCCGGTCTTTTTCAGGATTTCGTTACGGCTCATGCCCTGGTCCAGCAGCTTGAGCGCCTCGCGTGGGTCTTTTGAAAAGATCACGTCGACATTGTCGAATCGGATAATGCTCATGCATCACCCCCTACTTTAGCGTCGGGTTGTTTGCAGATGCGGTCGAGCATGATGGCCAGCAGCACGATCGCCAGGCCGGCTTCAAAGCCCAGGGCGATATCGGCGGTGTTCAGCGCGTTGACCACGGGTTTGCCGAGGCCGTCGGCGCCCACCAGGGCCGCGATCACCACCATCGACAACGACAGCATGATGCATTGGGTAATGCCGGCGGCAATGCTCGGCATGGCGTGGGGCAGTTCAATGCGCGAGAGCAACTGACGGCGCGAGCAGCCAAAGGCCTTGCCGGCGTCCATCAACTCTTGCGGTACATCACGGATACCCAGGTAGGTCAGGCGGATCGGCGCGGCAATCGCGAACACCACCGTGGAAATCAGCCCAGGCACCACACCCAGCCCGAAGAGGGTCAGGGTAGGGATGAGGTAGACGAAGGTCGGTACGGTCTGCATCAGATCGAGCACCGGCCGCATCATGGTGTAGAACAACGGTTTGTGCGCGGCAACAATGCCCAGCGGCACACCGATGACCACGCAGACCAGGGTGGCGAACAGCACTTGCGCCAGGGTCTCCATGGTTTCCTGCCAGTACCCCAGGTTGAGGATCAGCAGGAAGGAGGCGATGACAAAAACAGTCAGTCCCCATTTACGTTGGATAAAGTGAGCCAGCAGCGCAATCAGACCGATCAATGCCAGCGGATTGAACCAGGTCAGCGCGAACGTCACGCCGTGGATCATCGTTTCCAGTGTCGATGCGATTGCGTCGAAGTAGTTGGCGCCGTGTTGGGTCAACCATTCGACGAAGGCAGCGATGTACTGGCCTAGTGGGATTTTCTGTTCAGTCAGCATGGTAGTGAATGTCCACATGCGAAGAGGGAAAACATCCCGGGGCAGCGCACCGCCCCGGGGACAACATTACTTGGCGAGGTAGGCTTTAACGGCGTCGAGTCCTGGTTTGCCATCTGCGGTGGTGACACCGGCGAGCCAGGTGTCGAGCACTTGCGGGTTGGCTTTCAGCCAGGCCTTGGCGGCGGCGTCAGGCTTTTGTTTGTCGTCCAGGACTTTACCCATCAGGGTGCTTTCCATGTCCAAGGTGAACACCAGGTTTTTCAGCAACTGGCCGACGTTGCTGCATTCCTGGGTGTAGCCCTTGCGGGTGTTGGTGTAGATGGTGGCCTGGCCGTAGTTGGGGCCGAACGAGTCGTCACCGCCGGTCAGGTACTTCATCTTGAAGCGGGTGTTCATCGGGTGCGGTTCCCATCCAAGGAACACGATGGCCTGGTCGCGCTTGGTGGCGCGTTCGACCTGGGAGAGCATGCCGGCTTCGCTGGATTCGACGACTTTGAAGCCGGCGGTTTTCAGGCCGAAGGCGTCTTTGTCGATCAGCGTCTGGATGGTGCGGTTGCCGTCGTTGCCTGGCTCGATGCCGTAGATCTTGCCGCCCAGCTCATCCTTGAATTTGGCGATGTCGGCGAAGTCCTTGAGGCCCTTGTTGTACAGCGCTTCCGGGACGGCCAGGGTGTACTTGGCGTTTTCCAGGTTGGCGCGCACGGTTTCCACGGTGCCGGCATCACGGTACTGCTTGATGTCGTTTTCCATGGTCGGCATCCAGTTGCCGAGGAAGATGTCCATGTTCTTGCCGTCGGCCAGTGACTTGTAGGTCACGGGTACCGAAATCATCGTGGTGCGCGGCTTGTAGCCCAGGCCCTTGAGGATTTCGCTGGTGGTCGCGGTGGTGACGGTGATGTCGGTCCAGCCGACATCGGAGAAGTTGACGGTCTGACATTGTGCCGGTTCTGCGGCGTGCGCCATGACTGGCAGACTCAGCATGGCGGCCAACAACAACTGGGGTGAACCTTTCATCTGGGTAGACTCCTGTGTTTTTTCTGGCGGCATTCGCCGCGCTTTATAAGTGTTGCGGTTGGTGCGTGCGACAACAGCTCTGGCACGGTGCCTTGCAAACGAGTCGAGACTGATCATGTACCAGTGAAAATCTGACGCCTACAGGGGGCGTCGTATCCAGTACAGGGATGGTCGTATCCAGTGTCGGTGACGTCGCTTACAGATTTTTCTTAAGGCGAAACTGCAGTTTTCGTCTATCTGCACCGCTAAAAACGGCCAAAACAGGTGATCGTACGCAAGCGACGCTGGTGAGCATGGTTACGTCGGTGTGAGACGCCGTGATGACGAACAAAAGGCTGATGATGCCGCCATCTGGGCGATTTGAGCGTAGCAGCTGGCCCGTGCTTATCGAGGAGTTCCACGGCAATGGCTATCAGTGTTTTCGACCTGTTCAAGATCGGCATCGGGCCTTCGAGTTCTCACACCGTCGGCCCCATGCGCGCCGCGGCGTTGTTCGTTCAAGGCTTGCGTGAACGTGAACTGTTGGAACAAGTGCGGCGCGTCGAAGTTCAGCTCTACGGCTCCTTGTCCGCCACCGGCATCGGCCACGGCAGCGACACAGCGACCATCATGGGCCTGATGGGCGAATGGCCTGACGCTATCGATCCGTCGCAGATTGGCCTGCGCATTCACACTCTGCGCGAGACCGATACATTGCTGCTGGATGGTCGTTTGCCGGTGCCCTTCGTCTGGGCGCGGGACATGCGCCTGCTCGACGAGAACCTGCCGTTCCACCCCAACGCCATGACACTGGTGGTGTTCGGCGACAGCGGTGAATTGCACCGCGACACCTACTATTCGGTGGGCGGCGGTTTCGTGGTGGATGAAGCCCAGGCGCAAAGCGGCGTGGCCGATATGGACCGAACCGTGTTGCCTTACGACTTTTCCAGCGCGGTCGAACTGTTGCAGTTGTGCAAGACCCACAACCTGCGCGTCGCCGAATTGATGCTGGCTAACGAAAAAACCTGGCGCTCCGAAGAAGAAATCCGCAGCGGCCTGATGAAACTCTGGCGCGCCATGCAGGATTGCGTGGAGCAGGGCCTCAAGCACGAAGGCATCCTGCCTGGCGGCCTGAACGTGCGCCGCCGTGCCGCCAAGTTGCATCGCAGCCTGCAAGAGTTGGGTAAGCCGAACGTGATCGGCTCGACCTTGAGTGCCATGGAGTGGGTCAACCTGTTCGCCCTGGCAGTCAACGAGGAAAACGCCGCCGGTGGACGCATGGTCACCGCACCCACCAACGGCGCGGCGGGGATCATCCCGGCGGTGTTGCACTACTTCATGAAGTTCAGCGAGGAAGTCACCGAAGCCAATGTGGTCGACTACCTGCTCGGTGCGGCGGCGGTGGGCATCCTGTGTAAGAAGAACGCCTCGATCTCCGGTGCTGAAGTCGGTTGCCAGGGTGAAGTGGGTTCGGCCTGCGCGATGGCGGCTGCTGGTTTGGCCGAGATCCTTGGCGCCACGCCGGAACAGCTGTGCAACGCCGCCGAAATCGGCTTGGAACACAACTTGGGCCTTACCTGCGACCCGGTGGGTGGGCTGGTGCAAGTGCCGTGCATCGAGCGCAATGCAATTGCGGCGGTGAAGGCGATCAACGCGGCGCAAATGGCGCTGCGTGGCGATGGCCAGCACTTTATCTCCCTGGACCGGGTGATCCGCACCATGCGCGATACTGGGGCGGATATGCATGACAAGTACAAAGAGACATCGCGGGGTGGGTTGGCGGTCAGCGCCGTCGAATGTTGAGCTGACCCCATCCCTCTGTAGGGGCGAGCTTGCTCGCGAAGAACCCGAGAGCGCCGCGTCCCTCCAGAATGCCCGCGTTATCGTTAACCACCTTCGCGAGCAAGCTCGCTCCTACATTGAACATCACCCGACGAGCACGCCACCTTTTGGCGCGTCGCAAACAGATAAGTAGCTACCGAACGATTTCCCTCCTGACCACCGGTTACCCGTGCTTGGGGTGACAGACTTCTCCCACACCCGCAAAGCGCCTTCCCACAAGTGCTACCGATCTGCTCACGCCCCGTGGGCAGACTCCTTCCTACGGCTGATTTCGGCTATATCCGTACTCGCGGCGCGGGCTTATCTAGACGCGTCATCAGGTCGTTTTTAGGAGTTATTGGACGGCCATTCAATTTTAGGCATGGCATTTGCTCTATCAATTCAAAGCCTCTCTCCTCGCTGGATGAAGAGCGCAATAACAAGAGCCTCGCCTGAGGCCATCACCCGCTTTGTGTGAGGAGATACCGCGATGACGTCGTTCAACTCCGGGGCCCAACCCCAGAACCGTGCGCCTCAATCCATCGGCTTTTTGCTGCTGGACAATTTCACGCTGATTTCCCTGGCCTCCGCAGTCGAACCCCTGCGCATGGCCAACCAGCTCTCCGGCCGCGAGCTGTATCGCTGGACGACCTTGAGCGTCGACGGAAACCAGGTGTGGGCCAGCGACGGTCTGCAAATCACCCCCGATGCTTCCATGCACAAAGCCCCAGCCCTGGACACCGTGATCGTGTGCGGCGGCGTGGGTATCCAACGTACTGTG
Source organism: Pseudomonas sp. NS1(2017) (assembly GCF_002269425.1). NCBI lineage: Bacteria > Pseudomonadati > Pseudomonadota > Gammaproteobacteria > Pseudomonadales > Pseudomonadaceae > Pseudomonas > Pseudomonas sp. NS1(2017). The sequence goes on along the minus strand of NZ_CP022960.1, from coordinate 834,538 downwards.
ACCCGTGAACATGTGTCGTGGCTGCAAAGCCAGGCGCGTCAGTCCCGTCGCCTTGGCGCGGTGTGCACCGGCAGTTGGGCCTTGGCCTGCGCCGGTCTGCTCGATGGCTTTGATTGCAGCGTGCACTGGGAATGCCTGGCCTCGATGCAGGAAGCCTTCCCCCGCGTGGCCATGAGCACACGCCTGTTCACCCTCGACCGCAACCGTTTCACCAGCTCCGGCGGCACCGCGCCACTGGACATGATGCTGCACCTGATCAGCCGCGACCACGGCCGTGAGCTGTCGGCCGCGATCTCCGAGATGTTTGTGTACGAACGCATCCGCAACGAACAGGATCACCAGCGTGTGCCGCTCAAGCACATGCTCGGCACCAACCAGCCGAAGCTGCAGGAAATCGTCGCGCTGATGGAAGCCAACCTGGAAGAGCCGATCGACCTGGACGAACTGGCGGTGTACGTCGCCGTGTCGCGTCGCCAGTTGGAGCGCCTGTTCCAGAAATACCTGCACTGTTCGCCGTCGCGCTACTACCTCAAGCTGCGCCTGATCCGTGCACGGCAGTTGCTCAAGCAAACGCCGATGTCGATCATCGAAGTGGCGTCGGTGTGCGGGTTTGTCTCCACGCCGCACTTCTCCAAGTGCTACCGCGAATACTTCGGCATTCCGCCACGGGATGAGCGTGTGGGTTCCAACACCACCCAGCAAGTGGCGATGATGCCGATTCCGCAGGCGCTGGTGTTGTCACCGTTGTCGGGGCCGATGTCGGCGTTGAGTCAGGCGCGTAATGAGTCGACGTTTGCCAGCGTAAGGCTGTAACGGTAGGAGCGAGCTTGCTCGCGAAAAACGCAAGAGCGCTGTGGACATCCTGAATGCCCGCGCCATCATTGGCGATCTTCGCGAGCAAGCTCGCTCCTACAGGGTCGTTGTCAGGCGCCAGAGTTCTGCTTGAATTGCACCAACGCCGGCAACAACTGCTTATCGATCGCCTGCCGCACCGCCGGCAGAATCGTCGCGCTGCCGGTGTACATCTGCTCAACCATGCCCTTGAGCGCCTTGGCTCGCGCCTCGCTCAAACCACGCACCGCGCACTCGCAGGCCTGTTCGGCGGTGGCGCCGCTGGACACTTCAAAACCCAGTGAGCGCAGCTGGCCCAGCAGGTCATCCTGGTCAATCAAATCCGCGTGCATCATGACGTTTATCCTGGTGAAGGGAACGGGGTTTGACCTCGATTCTGGTAGCCGCCCGAGGGGTCGGCAAGGGCAGATTGCACGAATGCCTCAGATGGCTATGAGCATGTCGTTTTCGGGCCATTTACCGAACGCATTAATGGGCACACTGAACTCAAGCACTCAGCTTGAAGGTTTGGTCACCCTCAGGATGTAACGCTCACACAAGGCACTCTGCCCCGATCCAGTCACGGCTGGATCGGGGCTTTTTTTTAACGCTGCAATACCAGGATCCGCGAGAGCAACTCATCCCGATCGATGTAGCAACCCTGGAAGTGCCGCGCCCCTGAAGTGGGGTCAAAGGCATTACGTGCATGCAAGGTGCGGCGGTTGTCGAAGCACCACAGCTCCCCCGGATTCAAGCGCTTGACCACACGAAAGCGATCTTCCCGCGTCATGGCGATAAAACGTCGATACGCGCGATACAGCAGCGGCATCTGTGCAACGCTGGTCTCGAAAGGCCCACGCAAAAAATTGGCCATGCGAATCTCCGCCACATCCCCCACCGCATCCAGCGCAATGATCGGCGCCAGGCGGCGATAGTCGCTGTGCCGGTCCTTGTTGCGGAACTCCACCGGGATTTCACACAGCGCCCGGAACGCTTCGGGATCTTCCGCACGCAGGGTATTGGCGATGGCAAATCCGTCGACAAAAATGCTCTCGCCACCGCTGGCATCGTTCACCAGGCAATGCAGGAATTGCAGGCCCGGTTGCAGCTCCCTTGTGGGTAGATCGGTGTGCAAGGGCAGGTTGAAAGCGGTGTAGGCATTGCTGTCGGCGTCGGCCTTGGATTGCACATTGAACAGCACGCCGAAGTTGCTCTCGCGGATGAAGGATATGCGCTTGGCGACCAACGCTAGCGAGCCGGGCTCGGTTGGGACGCCCCGGATTTGCGTCAGGCCTGAATCGCGCAGCGCCAGCAACCATTGCAGTAGCGCGTTCGGGTTTTCCATGACTGCCTTGTATTCGAACACCGGCAGCTGGAAGCGACTGTCCCACAGCTGCGAATGGGGCTTTGCCGCACGGCGTTCGGCACGGGATTCGTCGTCATAGGCATGAGCCCGCAGCCAGCCGGGATCGTACTGGCTGCGGTGGCCGCCGCTCCATTCCACCCACAGATTGCCTTGATCAAGACGGGCCGAGGCAGCCTTGAGATTGGCGTCCACGTCGACAATCTCCAGTACTTGTTCGCGGGTCACGCTGTACACGCATTCTGCACAGGGGCAGTTGTCCCGCAGCCATTGATGATGAAACGGGCTGACCCGCCCATCGGCCCAATGCACAAGGAGTTGATCTTCCAGCACCCGCACGTCCGCGATGTCGCAGATCTTCGGGTAGGTACGGAAATCGGCGACAGCGGCGGCAGTTTGCATGGTGGCTCCTTATTGCTTCTTGGGGGGCAGTCCAATCACTCGGCCAAGCAGGGCAGGGCGCGGCAGGTCAGCCTGCTGCGCACTGATAGCCGTAAGTTTTTCCAGCGTGGCCTCGGTGAACGGCGCCGAATTCGGGCCGGCCAGATCAACGTGCAGCAGCATCTGCTCGTTGCCCGCCAGCTCCTTTTCATCGCCCACTAAATGCAGGCTGTGATAGAGGTGCAGGCGCTTGGCATCAAAGGCGATCAGTTGGGTATGCACCTCCACGTCGGCACCCAGTTTCACTTCGTGCAGGTAGTTGAGGTGCAGCTCCAGGGTGAACAGCGAATGGCCGCTGGCTTCGCGGTTTTCACTGTCCAGGCCCAGGGTGTCCATCAGCGCGTCGGTGGCGTAGCTGAAGATCAGCAAGTAGAACGCGTCGCGCAGGTGGCCGTTGTAGTCCACCCAGTCGGGGTGGACCTGGGTGGTGTAGGTGGTGAGTGCGGGCATGTCAGGGGTTCCGTTATTCGGCGAAAGTCATGCCGTGCTTGGCTTTGGTGGTTTTCACCGCCTCCAGCACCGCCAGCAGGCAATCATCACGATAGCGCTCCAGCGCCGAAATGCTGTGTGTGCCCAGTTGATCGCTGGTGCCGTCGACTACATCGTCGATCAGCTTGTCGGTCAGCTCCGGCGCCGGCAGGTAGGTCCACGGCAATTGCAGCGCCGGGCCGAACTGCGCCATGAAGTGGCGCATGCCGGCGCCGCCGCCGGCCAGGGTGTAGGTCAAGAAGGTACCCATGAACGACCAGCGCAAGCCCGCGCCAAAGCGGATCGCGTCGTCGATTTCGCCGGTGGTGGCCACGCCGTCATTGACCAGATGCAGGGCTTCACGCCACAGCGCTTCGAGCAGACGGTCGGCGATAAAGCCTGGGACTTCCTTGCGCACGTGCAGGGGGCGCATGCCGAGGGATTCGTACACCTTGATCGCGGCCTGGATTGCCTCTGGCGCGGTGTTCTTGCCGCCGACCACCTCCACCAGCGGCAGCAGGTAAACCGGGTTGAACGGGTGGCCGACCACGCACCGCTCCGGGTGGGTCGAGCCCTCGTAGAACTCGCTCGGCAACAGGCCGGACGTGCTCGACCCAATCAACGCATTCGGTTTGGCCGCAGCGCTGATCTTGCTGTGCAGGTCGAGTTTCAGTTCCAGGCGTTCCGGGGCGCTTTCCTGGATGAAGTCGGCGTCTTTCACACACTCTTCAATGGTGGCGACAAAGCGCAGGCGATCCTGGGACGCGCCCGGCGCCAGGCCTTGTTTTTCCAGAGCGCCCCAGGCGTTGGCGACGCGTTTGCGCAGTGCGGCTTCGGCACCGGGCGCCGGGTCCCAGGCGACGACATCCAGGCCATGGGCCAGGGCGCGGGATACCCAGCCGCTGCCGATGACACCGCTGCCCAAGGCGGCGAAGGTTTTGATTTCGGTGATAAAGCTCATGGCAAATTCCTAAAATAGTGGTGGCTGCAATCAACCGCGCTTGGTCAAACCCATCTTGATTCGGCCCTCGGCCGGGGTCATGACCCGTGCACCCAGACGGCTGAGGATTTCACTGGCGCGCTCCACCAACTGGCCGTTGGTGGCGAGCACGCCTTTGTCCAGCCACAGGTTGTCTTCCAGGCCGACCCGCACGTTGCCGCCCAGCAGCACGGCTTGCGCCGCCATCGGCATTTGCATACGGCCGATACCAAAGCCGGCCCACACCGCGTCGGCGGGCAGGTTGTCGACCATGGCTTTCATGGTGGTGGTGTCTGCCGGTGCGCCCCATGGGATGCCCAGGCACAGTTGGAACAGTGGGTTGTCGAGCAGGCCTTCCTTGATCATCTGTTTGGCGAACCACAGGTGACCGGTGTCGAAGATTTCCAGCTCGGCCTTCACGCCCAGTTCCTGGATGCGCTTGGCGCCGGCCCGCAGTTGCGCCGGGGTGGAGACGTAAATAGTGTCGCCATCGCCAAAGTTCAGCGTGCCGCAGTCCAGGGTGCAGATTTCCGGCAGCAACTCTTCGACGTGAGCCAGGCGGGTCAACGGGCCGACCAGGTCGGTGTTGGGGCCGAACTCCATCGGGTTCTCGCCGCCGCCGATCTCCAGGTCGCCGCCCATGCCGGCAGTGAGGTTGACGATAATGTCGATGTCAGCCTCGCGGATGCGCTCCATCACTTCGCGGTACAGGGCAACGTCACGGCTGAACTTGCCGGTTTCAGGGTCGCGCACATGGCAGTGCACAACGGTGGCGCCGGCCTTGGCAGCTTCCACGGCGGCGGCGGCGATTTGTTTGGGGGTGACCGGCACGTGTGGGCTGCGGCTGGTCGTGTCGCCAGCACCGGTGAGTGCGCAGGTGATGATGACGTCGTGGTTCATTAGGCGGTTCCTTACAGGCGTGGTGGTGCCGTTCGCAGCCCGGTTGAGCTGCGAAACGGTGGTTCAGAAAAGGTTATTTGCTGGTCAGTTGCAGGTTGGCCGCGGCCGGCTTGCCGTCGAAGGTAGTCACCCCTTCCAGCCAGCGCGCCTGGTCTTGCGGGTGATCCTTGAGCCACTGCTTGGCGGACTCGATGGCGTCCTTGTGATCCAGCAACGGCTGCATCATCCGGCTCTCGTCGGCGGCGGTGAAGGTGAGGTTGGTCAGCAGTTTGTGCACGTTGGGGCACTGCTCGGCGTAGTTCGGCGCGGTGACGCTCCACACGGTGGCCATGCCTTCGTTCGGGCCCAGGGCGTCGTCGCTGCCGGTGAGGTAGGTCATGGCGACGTTGACGTTCATCGGGTGCGGCGCCCAGCCGAAGAACACCACGGCTTCCTTGCGGCGTACCGCACGGTCGACAGCGGCGAGCATGCCGGCCTCACTGGATTCCACCAGCTGGAACTTGCCCAGGCCGAACTGGTTCTTGGCGATCATCGCCTTGATCTGGGTGTTGGCGCCCGAGCCTGGCTCGATGCCGTAGATCTTGCCGCCCAGTTCTTTTTCGAACTTGGCGATGTCGGCGAAGGTTTTCAGGCCCTTGTCCGCCAGGTAAGTCGGCACGGCGAGGGTGGCGCGCGCGTCTTCCAGGCTGGGTTTGTCGAGGACCTTGACTTGCTTGGCGTCGACGAACGGTGTGATGGTCTGGGTCATCAGCGGGTTCCAGTAGCCTAGGAACAAGTCCAGGCGCTGGTCGCGGATGCCGGCGAAGATGATTTGCTGGGAGGCGCTGGTCTGTTTGGTCTTGTAGCCGAGGCCGTCGAGCAACACTTGGGTCATGGCGCTGGTGGCGATTACGTCGGTCCAGTTCACCACGCCCATGCGCACGTTCTGGCAAGATGCCGCATCGGCAGCCAGTACGTTCGTGCTCAAGATGGCGCTGGCGCTGAGTGCAAGCACACAGCGGCTGATCAGTCGGTTCATGGTGGATCCCTCGGCAGGTCGTTATTGTGGGGTCCGGTGTCTTTGTGCACCGTGGAGCCAAGTTACGTAGCTTTGGGGGCGACAAAACGCACGGCGGCGACCAGCTCTTGCACTGCAGCGACCTGCCCCCTTGAATCCACCCGAGAACGGGAGTATCACAGTGCCACGCTGCCCGCACGACGAGAGCGCCACCATGTCCCAGGATTTCTACTTTCTGCTGATGCCGGGCTTCTCGGCCATCGGCTTTATCTCCGCGCTGGAACCGCTGCGGGTGGCTAATCGCTTTCGTGGCGAGCTGTACCGCTGGCATGTGTTGAGTGCCGATGGCGGCGCGGTGCTGGCGAGCAATGGCATGTCGGTCAACGCCGATGCCGCGTTGGAACCGCTGAAGAAAGGCGCGACCTTGCTGGTGGTCGCGGGCTTCGAACCGCTGCAATTCGCTACCCCCGCGCTGGAACACTGGCTGCGCCGCCTCGACCACGACGGCGTGACCCTCGGCGCCATCGACACCGGCGCCTGCGTCCTCGCCGAAGCGGGCCTGCTCGACGGCCACCGCCTGACCTTGCACTGGGAAGCCATCGACGCCTTCAAGGAGTCTTATCCACAGCTCACCGTGACCCAGGAACTGTTCGAGATAGACCGCCGCCGTATCACCTGCGCTGGCGGCACAGCCTCCATCGACCTGATGCTCGACCTGATCGCCCAGGCCCACGGCCCCGAACTGGCGATCCAGGTCTCCGAACAATTCGTGCTCGGCCGCATCCGCCCACGCAAAGACCACCAGCGCATGCAGATCGCCACGCGCTACGGCATTAACAACAAGAAGCTGGTGCAGGTGATCGGCGAGATGGAGCAGCACACTGAGCCGCCCCTGAGCACATTAGCCCTGGCCGAGGCGATCAAAGTGACACGTCGCCAACTGGAGCGCCTGTTCCGTCTGCACCTGAACGACACCCCCAGCAACTTCTACCTCGGCCTGCGCCTGGAAAAAGCCCGGCAGCTCTTACGTCAAAGCGGTATGAGCGTGCTGGAAGTGAGTATTGCGTGCGGGTTTGAATCGCCGTCGTATTTCACCCGCAGTTATCGGGCGCGGTTTGCCAAGTGTCCACGGGAGGATCGGCGACGAGAGGTGGTTTGACGGCCAATTATAGTCAATTATACTTGCGACTATAATTTATAGTCATTTCCATAATTGAGTATAAAACCATGTCCAAGCACAGCGGCTTTGTATTCCGCCGTCCCACGCTGGCAACCAGTATTGCCGATGGTCTGGTGGGGGCCGGTATCCAGGATTTCACCTCTGGCCTGTTTCTCGCGGCGCCGCGTCGCACGGGCAAAAGTACTTTTTTGCGCGAAGACCTGATCCCGGAATGTCAGCTTCGAGGATGGCTGGCGGTGTACGTCGATCTGTGGGCTGACAAAGAAAAAGACCCCGCGGAGTTGATTGCAAACGCCATTGCCGCAGCGCTGGTGCCCTATGAAAAGGGCATTCGCAAGCTCGCCAAGAACCTTGGGATCGAGAAACTGAGCTTTCTGCGCACGCTGTCCTGGGACTTCAGCAAGCCTCAATTGCCCGTCGGCGCGACGCTGACCCAGGCCTTGGAGCTGCTCCATCACGCGGCGGAAAAAACCGTCGTGCTGGTGATTGACGAAGCGCAGCACGCCTTGACCAGCGATTCAGGCATCAATGCGATGTTCGCGCTGAAGGCTGCCCGGGATCAGCTCAACCAGGGGCGTGACGAGGAAGGCAGTGGTTTGCATCTGGTGTTCACCGGCTCCAATCGCGACAAGCTTGCCCATTTGGTATTGGGAAAAAGCCAGCCATTCTTCGGTTCCAGCATTACGCCGTTCCCGTTGCTGGGCAAAGCGTTCACCCAGGCCTATACCGCGCACCTCAACGCGCACTTGGCGAAAACCAACCAATTCAGCGCGGCCGATATTGATGAGGCGTTTGAGCTGGTTGGCCGGCGCCCCGAGATGTTGCGCACGATCATCGGTGAAGTGGCGCTGGAGCTGGGCGAGGCGAGCAATTTGGGTCAACTGCTGCACAGCCGAGCCGAATTGTTGCGCGCAGGTGTGTGGACCGAATTCGAAAGCGCCTGGAACACGCTCACCATTCCCCAGCGTGCCGTGCTGGAAGTGATGGTAGAGCGCTCGCAAACGAACGAACCCTTCGCGCCGTTCACCGACAGCACCCTCACGGCGGTCAGCAAAGCGTTGGAAAACATGGGCAGCGATGTGGTGCCAGGTACCCAGACGATTCAGGCTTGCATCGATGCCCTGCGTGACAAGGAACTGGTGTGGAAGTCGAGCCGGGGAGGGTATGCCCTGGAGGACAAGACCTTTGGTGACTGGTTGCGGCAAAAACGCAAAAACGCCACAACACTGTAGGAGCCAGCTTGCCGGCGATGGCGTCCAGTCAGCCCTGTATCTGTTGGCTGACGCACCGCTATCGCCGGCAAGCCGGCTCCTACAAGGGTTGTGTGTGGCTTATTTCTTTAACAGGGCCGAGCACGCCGCTTTGTAGGCTTCGTGCTGGTACTTGTTCAGTGTCGCGGGCAGATCAAAATTGTGCTTCTTGTTCTGCGCATTAATGGTCTGCGGCGACAGCAGCGTCACTTCAACACCGTCCAGCAACTGAAACACCCCTTCAATCTTGAACGTGGTCGGGCCGCCGGCGAATTCACCCTTCTTGCTGCGCTTCTTGATGGCGATACGGGTGATGGCGTTTTCCTGCACGAACGTTTTCACATGAGCGGCGAAGGCTTTGACGTTGGCCGCTTCATCGTCGTCGTCCAGGGCGATTTTCTTGGTCGCCAGGGCAACGTGGCTCAGCGCCTGGTTGTCCAGGGAGGCGACGGCGATGATGGCTTCGCTGCCTTTGATTTCGATGCCGCAGGTTTTCATGGTTTGGCCTTGAAGGAGGTGAGATGGCGCAGATGGTCGCTTACCTTTCGATGGGGGTCAAAGATGCTGCAAATCAGGTCAAGGACTTTTTGATATAAAGGGCTATATATTGTCCGTTATAGGATTTTTTCTCATTTATTGGATAACCTGGTATCCATTGTTTAATCTGATTATTTCATGCCTGCTACACTTGGCAACACTCATTCGAGGTCGAACCATGGCCCTTACTCATATTCTCTACGCCCCTGGCGAGATTGCCTTGCAGATCGCCGGTAATGCCAAGGCTCTGCGGCTGAGAAAAAACCTTTCTCGCCGAGCCTTGGCAGCCCAGTCCGGAGTGGCTGAATCCACACTCAAGCGGTTTGAAACGACCGGCAAGGTGTCACTGGATGCTTTGTTACTGATCGCGATGAGTCTGGGAGTAGGGGAGCAAATGGCGAATCTGTTCAGTGCACCGCCACCACTCAGTCTTCAGGAACTGAAAAGCCAAACCAGGCTGCGAGGACGTCGATGAAAAAAGTTTCTGCACTGCACGTGATGTTGCAGGGTTCACGAGTGGGAGAGCTGGTAGATGAGCCTGGCCGGGGCATTTATTTTTCGTATGATCCGAGTTGGCTGGCTAACGGCTTCAACCTGGCGCCGTTGTACATGGACTTTTCTTCCGCGCCTCAGTTGGCGGCAGACACCCTGATGTTTGGTGGCCTGCAAGGGGTGTTCAGCGATTCGCTGCCCGATGGTTGGGGGCTCTTGTTGATGGACCGTTTCTTTCGCACGCAATTGGGCATTGAGCGCCGCGCGATTGGCCCATTGGACCGGCTCGCCTATATGGGTAATCGGGGTATGGGGGCGCTGGAGTACAAACCGGTGTTCGAAAAGGGGCCAGAGCAGCACGAACTTGACCTGGCCTCCCTTTACCAGGCTTCACAGGAGGTGCTGTCCGGTGAAGCGAAAGAGGTGATTGAATCACTGCGCCTCGCGGGTGGCTCCCCCGGGGGGGCACGTCCTAAGGCAGTCATTGGGCTTTCATCCGACAAGACGCAAGCTGTCTCTTCATTTGGTGAGATGCCGGAAGGTTATGAACACTGGTTGATCAAATTCCGTAGCCAGGAAGAGCATCGTGACAGTGGCGCTATCGAACAGGCCTACGCTATGACGGCCCGTATGGCGGGGGTCGAAATCTCTGACTCAGCGTTACTTGAGATAGAGACAGCTACCGCAATAGAGAGGTTTTTCGTCACACGGCGTTTTGATCGCGTGGGTCTTACAAAGCGACATATGCTCACCGCCGCGGCGATTCTGTATGCCGACTTCCGTATGCCGAGCCTGGATTATGGTGACCTGTTGCGCCTGACCTTCACCATCACCAAAAACGCCAGGGATGTAGAAAAAATGGCGCGGCTGATGGTGTTCAACGCGCTGGCCCACAACCGTGACGATCATGCAAAAAACTTCTCTTTCTTTGGCTCATCGGCAGGCTGGCAGATGGCGCCGGCCTACGACCTGACGTTTGCCAATACCAGCGGTCGGGGGAATGAGCACACCAGCGCTTTTGCAGGCGCAGGTCAGCCATCACGTACGGTAATCAAGAAGGTCTGTGCGCCCTTCAGCTTTCTTGAGCCTGACCTCTACATCGAGCAGACGTTGGAGGCCCTATCGCAGTGGAACCAGCATTGCGCTGACCTCAATATCGACAAAGCCCAGCGGGATCGCGTGCAAATGGCCTTCAACTCAATCGGGAAAGCCTTCTAGCCGTCACTCCTGCCCGATCGACTCCAAAAACTCCGACCGCTCATCACTCATCCGTGCCAAACAATCATTCTGCTCAATCGCATACGCCTTGGTGCCGTTCACTGCCGGGAAGGTGTCCACGGCGCAATCGGCATCCCGTAATTTTTCCCACTTCTGCTGGGCATCCTTCAGACGAGCGGTAATGTCCGCCAGCTTGGTCTTGTCGCTGCCATAGGTGGAAGCCATGCGTTCCAACAGGCCCTGATAGTTATCCTTGAGCAATTGCTCGGCGGTGGTTTTGTTATAGGAGGCGCATTCCAGGGTTTGCTTGTCGTTTTCAATGCCGTCGCACGGCGTGCTGTCGGTGTCTTCGGCCGCGTGGACGCCGGTTGCGATGAGTGCCAAAGCCAGGAAAATCGATTTCATTGCGCCGTCTCATATCAGGTGATGCGGGAATTCTGGCTCAAGCGTAAGACAAAGAACAGCCGTCAGTCAGACGCGTCATAGCAGCCTTTGTCGCGGTTTGACGCTTTCGGCAATTCCCCTGTCGTTTTTGCACCCGGCTCTGTCGGCCCCTGGGCATATGCTGGCCCCAAAGCGCCGGCAGACGATTCGGCGCATGAATCGCCAATAAGGGGACGCCTGATGAGCCCAGCCGAATTGCACGCCGACAGCATCGTTATCGACGGGCTGATTATTGCCAAGTGGAACCGCGACCTGTTCGAGGACATGCGCAAAGGCGGCCTCACCGCTGCCAACTGCACCGTGTCGGTGTGGGAAGGGTTCCAGGCCACCATCAACAATATCGTGGCCAGCCAGACCCTGATCCGTGAAAACAGCGACCTGGTGATCCCGGTGAAAACCACCGCCGACATCCGCCGCGCCAAGGAGCAGGGCAAGACCGGCATCATCTTCGGCTTCCAGAACGCCCATGCCTTCGAAGACCAGCTTGGCTATGTCGAGATCTTCAAGCAACTCGGCGTCGGTGTGGTGCAGATGTGCTACAACACCCAGAACCTGGTCGGCACCGGTTGCTACGAGCGTGATGGCGGCCTGTCGGGTTTCGGCCGTGAAATCGTTGCTGAGATGAACCGCGTCGGCATCATGTGCGACTTGTCCCACGTCGGCTCCAAAACCAGCGAAGAAGTCATCCTCGAATCGAAGAAACCGGTGTGCTACTCCCACTGCCTGCCGTCCGGCCTTAAAGAGCACCCGCGCAACAAGTCCGATGAAGAGCTCAAGTTCATCGCCGACCACGGTGGTTTTGTCGGCGTGACCATGTTCGCGCCGTTCCTGGCCAAGGGCATCGATTCGACCATCGACGACTATGCCGAAGCCATCGAATACACCATGAACATCGTCGGCGAAGACGCCATCGGCATCGGCACTGACTTCACCCAGGGCCATGGCCAGGATTTCTTCGAAATGCTGACCCATGACAAGGGCTACGCCCGCCGCCTGACCAGCTTCGGCAAGATCATCAACCCGCTGGGCATCCGCACCGTGGGCGAGTTCCCCAACCTCACCGAGACCCTGCTCAAGCGCGGCCACCCCGAGCGCGTGGTACGCAAGATCATGGGCGAAAACTGGGTCAACGTCTTGAAAGACGTCTGGGGCGAATAAGCCACCGCCAACGCATCTTTTCCCCCGGCCGTTCGCGCCGGGGGCATTAACAAGAATTTTTCTGGAGTTAAGTTTCCATGGCCAAGATCGCCCCGCAATTGCCTATCGAAGTCGACAGCGAAACCGGTGTCTGGACCTCCGACGCCCTGCCGATGCTGTACGTGCCGCGCCATTTCTTCGTCAACAACCACATCGGTATCGAAGAAGTACTGGGCGCCGATGCCTACGCCGAAATCCTCTACAAGGCCGGCTACAAGTCCGCCTGGCACTGGTGTGAAAAAGAAGCCGAATGCCACGGCCTGGAAGGCGTTGCGGTGTTCGAGCACTACATGAAGCGCCTGTCGCAACGCGGCTGGGGCCTGTTCAAGATCCAGGACATCGACCTCGACAAGGGCACCTGCAGCGTCAAGCTGGAACACTCCGCCTTTGTGTACGTGTACGGCAAGGTCGGGCGCAAAGTCGACTACATGTTCACTGGCTGGTTTGCCGGTGCCATGGACCAGATTCTGCAAGCGCGCGGCAGCCAGATCCGCACTGTCGCCGAACAAGTCTACGGAGGCTCCGAAGAGGGCCACGATGACGGCCTGTTCACCGTCAAGCCGTTGTAAGCCGAGGACCGTGCCATGGCTTTCGAAGCAATGTTCCAGCCGATCCAGATCGGCAAACTGACCATCCGCAACCGCGTGCTCAGCACCGCCCACGCCGAGGTCTACGCGACCGACGGCGGCATGACCACTGACCGCTATGTGAAGTACTACGAAGAGAAAGCCAAGGGCGGTATCGGCCTGGCGATCTGCGGCGGGTCCTCGGTGGTGGCCATCGACAGCCCGCAGGAATGGTGGAGTTCGGTCAACCTGTCCACCGACCGCATCATCCCGCACTTCCAGAACCTGGCCGACGCCATGCACAAGCATGGCGCCAAGATCATGATCCAGATTACCCACATGGGCCGTCGCTCGCGTTGGGATGGCTTCAACTGGCCGACGCTGATGTCGCCGTCCGGCGTGCGTGAGCCGGTGCACCGTGCGACCTGCAAGACCATCGAGCCGGAAGAAATCTGGCGCGTGATCGGTAATTACGCCAGCGCCGCCAAACGCGCCAAGGCCGGTGGCCTGGACGGTGTTGAGTTGTCCGCTGTGCACCAGCACATGATCGACCAGTTCTGGAGCCCGCGGGTCAACAAGCGTACTGACGAGTGGGGCGGCACCTTCGAAGGCCGCATGAAGTTCGGCCTGGAAGTATTGAAAGCCGTACGCGCCGAGGTCGGTGACGACTTCTGCGTAGGCATGCGCCTGTGCGGTGACGAGTTCCACCCGGACGGCCTGTCCCATGAGGACATGAAGCAGATCGCCAAGTATTACGACGACACCGGCATGCTGGATTTCATCGGCGTGGTGGGCTCGGGTTGCGACACGCACAACACCCTGGCCAACGTGATCCCCAACATGAGTTATCCACCGGAGCCGTTCCTGCACTTGGCCGCCGGTATCAAGGAGGTGGTCAAGGTTCCGGTGCTGCATGCGCAGAACATCAAGGACCCAAACCAGGCCACGCGAATTCTGGAAGGCGGCTATGTGGACATGGTCGGCATGACCCGTGCGCACATCGCCGACCCGCACCTGATCGCCAAGATCAAGATGGGCCAGATCGACCAGATCAAGCAGTGCGTCGGCGCCAACTACTGCATCGACCGCCAGTACCAAGGGTTGGACGTGCTGTGCATCCAGAACGCCGCGACCTCTCGTGAATACATGGGCGTGCCACACATCATCGAAAAAACCACCGGCGTCAAACGCAAGGTGGTGGTGGTCGGTGCCGGCCCGGCCGGGATGGAGGCTGCACGCGTAGCGGCCGAGCGCGGCCATGACGTGACCCTGTTCGAAAAGAAAGAGTTTATTGGCGGGCAGATCACCACGGCGTCCAAGGCGCCGCAGCGTGACCAGATCGCCGGTATCACCCGCTGGTACCAACTGGAACTGGCGCGGTTGAAGGTCGACCTGCGCCTGGGCGTGGCCGCCGATGCCGACACTATCCTGGACGTACGTCCGGATGTGGTGGTGCTGGCGGTAGGCGGACATCCGAACGTGGAACAGAACGAACACTGGGGCGCAGCCGAAGGCTTGGTGGTGAGCAGTTGGGACGTGCTCGACGGCAAAGTCGCGCCGGGCAAGAACGTGCTGGTGTACGACACCATCTGCGAATTCACCGGCATGTCGGTGGCGGATTTCCTCGCGGACAAAGGCAGCCAGGTTGAGATCGTCACCGACGACATCAAGCCGGGCGTGGCCATCGGCGGTACGTCGTTCCCGACCTACTACCGCAGCATGTACCCGAAGGAAGTGATCATGACCGGCGACATGATGCTGGAAAAGGTCTACCGCGAAGGCGACAAGCTGGTGGCGGTGCTGGAGAACGAATACACCGGCGCCAAAGAGGAGCGGGTGGTGGACCAGGTGGTCGTCGAGAACGGCGTGCGCCCGGATGAAGCCATCTACTACGCACTCAAGGAAGGCTCGCGCAACAAGGGCCAGATCGACGTCGAAGCCTTGTTTGCGATCAAGCCGCAGCCGTGCCTGAGCGAGGCGGGGGATGGGTACTTGCTGTTCCGCATTGGTGACTGTGTGGCGCAGCGCAATACCCACGCTGCGATCTATGACGCCCTGCGCTTGTGCAAGGATTTCTAGGCAACCTCCCTGTAGGAGCGAGCTTGCTCGCGAAAAACGCCAGGACAACGTGTTCATCCAGGATGGACGCGTAATCGTTGACGACCTTCGCGAGCAAGCTCGCTCCTACAGGAGCCTTGCGGGAGCTTCACCATGTTGAACACCTTGCTGCCTATTCTCTTGTTCGCCGCCCTGGGCCTTGCTGTCCTCGGCGCCCTGCGCCGGGTGAACATGTGGCGCCGTGGCCGCGCGTCCAAGGTCGACCTGCTGGGCGGCCTGCTGGCCATGCCCAAGCGCTACATGGTCGACCTGCACCACGTGGTCGCCCGCGACAAATACATCGCCAATACCCACGTCGCCACCGCGCTGGGTTTTGTGCTGTCGGCGTTGCTCGCCATTCTGGTCCATGGCTTCGGCCTGCAGAATCGCATCCTTGGTTACGCCTTGCTGCTGGCCTCGGTACTGATGTTTGTCGGCGCCACCTTCGTTTACCTGCGCCGCCGCAATCCGCCTGCACGTCTTTCGAAAGGCCCATGGATGCGCCTGCCGAAAAGCCTGATGGCGTTCTCGGTGAGTTTCTTCCTGGTGACCCTGCCGGTAGCCGGAATCCTCCCGGCGGACTTCGGCGGCTGGTTGCTCGCCGCGTTGCTCAGCGTGGGCGTGCTGTGGGGCGTGTCCGAGATGTTCTTCGGCATGACCTGGGGCGGCCCGATGAAACACGCTTTCGCCGGTGCCTTGCACCTGGCCTGGCACCGTCGCGCCGAGCGCTTTGGCGGCGGCCGTTCCACCGGCTTGAAACCGCTGGACCTCAGCGATAAATCCGCGCCGCTGGGCGTGGAGAAACCTAAGGATTTTACCTGGAACCAACTGCTGGGTTTCGACGCCTGTGTGCAGTGCGGCAAGTGCGAAGCTGCGTGCCCGGCCTTCGCCGCCGGCCAGCCGCTGAACCCGAAAAAGCTGATCCAGGACATGGTGGTCGGCCTGGCCGGTGGCACCGATGCCAAATTCGCCGGTAGCCCCTATCCCGGCAAACCGGTGGGCGAACACAGCGGCAACCCGCACCAGCCGATCGTCAATGGCCTGGTGGACGCCGAGACCCTGTGGTCGTGCACCACCTGCCGCGCTTGCGTGGAAGAGTGCCCGATGATGATCGAGCACGTCGACGCCATCGTCGACATGCGCCGCCACCTCACCCTGGAAAAAGGCGCCACGCCGAACAAGGGCGCGGAAGTCCTGGAAAACCTGATCGCCACCGACAACCCGGGCGGTTTCGCACCAGGTGGTCGCCTGAACTGGGCGGCCGACCTGAACCTGCCGCTGCTCAGCGAAAAAGGCAGCGCCGAGGTGCTGTTCTGGGTCGGTGACGGTGCCTTTGACATGCGTAACCAACGTACCCTGCGCGCCTTCGTCAAAGTGCTCAAAGCCGCCAAGGTCGACTTTGCGGTGCTGGGCCTGGAAGAACGCGATAGCGGCGACGTGGCCCGTCGTCTTGGCGATGAAGCGACCTTCCAGTTGCTGGCTTCGCGCAATATCCAGACCCTGGCCAAATACAGCTTCAAGCGCATCGTCACCTGCGACCCGCACAGCTTCCATGTGCTGAAAAACGAATATGGTGCCTTCAATGGCAACTACCTGGTGCAGCATCACAGCACCTTTATGGCCGAGCTGATCGGCGAAGGCGCGCTGAACCTGGGCCAGCACAAGGGCAACAGCGTGACCTATCACGACCCTTGTTACCTGGGCCGCTACAACGGCGAGTACGAGGCGCCGCGCCAAGTGCTGCGGGCGTTGGGCATCGAGGTCAAGGAGATGCAACGCTCGGGCTTCCGTTCACGCTGCTGCGGTGGCGGCGGCGGTGCGCCGATCACCGACATTCCCGGCAAGCAACGGATCCCGGATATGCGCATGGAAGACATCCGCGAAACCGGCGCCGAGCTGGTGGCGGTGGGTTGTCCACAGTGCACGGCGATGCTTGAGGGTGTGGTTGAGCCACGTCCGCTGATCAAGGATATCGCCGAGCTGGTTGCCGACGCGTTGCTTGAAGACGCCGCACCGGTCAAAACCCCTATCAAGCGTGAACCTGCGGAGGTGCATTAATGAGCGACATTATCCGCCGCGACCCACGCGCTGAGTGGATCGCCCGCAACCGTCTGCACCCATTGCACGCAGCGATGCAACCGGTACTACACAGTTGGATGGGCCCCAACGGCGTCATCCGCAAGAACGTCCATGGCATCGGTTTCATCGGCCCCAATGGCATCAAGCGTATCGACCGCAGCGGCGCCCAACAGGGCGGCGCTGCCAAGCGTACGGCGGCAGTGGAAGTGCAGTTGCCGCTGCATCAGGTGGCGGCGCCTGCGTTCTACATCAACGTGGTGCCGGACATGGTCGGTGGCCGCTTGAGCAGCCACGACCGTGACTTGCTCGGCCTGGCCCGACAACTGGCGGGCAGCGACGGTGCGGTGCTGGCGGTGGTGTTTGGCGAACACAAGGAAGGCACGTTCGCCACCGCAGGCGTTGATCGCCTGCTGGTGCTGGAAGGCCACGAATTCGACGGTTATTCACCGGAGCAACGCGTGCAGGGTTTGCGTGCTGTGGATAACCAGTTCAACCCGCGCCACTGGTTGCTGCCCGACAGCCGCAGCGGTGGTGGCGAACTGGGCCGACGTTTTGCTGCCAGCCTCAAGGAACGCCCGGCTACGCGGGTTTGGCAGATCAAGGGCAACGAATGCATCGGCCGCGCCGGTGCGGGCCAGGAAGACTTGGCTCGTCCGCTGCCACGCCTGATTCTGGCCGCCGCTGAATGCGCCGACCCTGTCAGTGAGACACGGCATGAAGTGTTGCCCGTGGAGTTATCCACACCCCTGGCGCGCAGCCTGCCACGCATCGAAGACCTCGGCGCAGTGGCGGTGGACCCGGCGGCGATTCCCATGGCCGAGGCAGAATTCATTTTCTCCGGCGGCAACGGCGTGAAGGACTGGGCCCTGTTCCACCAGACCGCTGCGGCCCTGGGCGCCACCGAAGGCGCCTCGCGGGTGGCGGTGGACGATGGCTTCATGGCGCGTGATCGCCAAGTCGGCGCCAGCGGCACCTGGGTGACGGCGCGGGTCTACGTGGCTGTGGGTATTTCCGGCGCGATCCAGCACCTGCAAGGCATCGGTGCCTGCGACAAGGTGGTGGCGATTAACCTCGACCCTGGTTGCGACATGATCAAGCGGGCCGATCTCTCGGTCATCGGCGAAAGCGCCGCGATTCTGCACGCCTTGATCGCGGCGGTAGAGGCCTACCGCAACGGCGCCAAGCGCGATGCGGCTTGAGGATATGAGCATGAATACGAATGTTATCAGCCTGGTATCCATCGGCGCCCACCCGACCTCCGGTCGCCCGCGCCGCGCCGAGCAAGACGCGCGCGCAGTGGAATTGGGCCTGCAAATGGCTGGGGATAAGTTGCAGGTGCTGCACGCCGGCAACATTGCTGAGCCGACCCTGCGCAGCTACCTGGGCATGGGGTTGCCGCAGTTGCACGTACTGGAGCAACCGGCGGGCAGCGATGCCTTGCCCGTGCTCAGCGAATACCTGCGCGACGCCGGTGCCCAGGTGGTGCTTGCCGGCAGCCAGGCCGAAACCGGCGAGGGCTCGGGCATGCTGCCGTACCTGCTGGCCGAGCAATTGGGTTGGCCGTTGATTGTCGGGCTGGCGCAGGTCGAGTCCATCGACGGCGGCGTGGCCCATGTGCTGCAAGCCTTGCCACGCGGCCAGCGGCGACGCCTGAAGGTGCGCCTGCCGTTTCTGGCGACAGTTGATAACGCCGCGCCCAAGCCTCGGCAGAGTGCGTACGGCCCAGCGCAGCGCGGTGAGCTGGCGGCCCATGAAGTCGAAATCGAACAAGACGAGTTATTCACAGGCGCCGTGCTGCAACCGGCCAAGCCGCGCCCCAAGCGCCTCAAGGTGATCAAGGCCAAGAGCGGTGCTGATCGCATGAAAGCCGCCACGGCCAAGGCCAGTGGTGGTGGTGGGCAAGTGCTCAAGGGCCTGAGCCCGGAAGCGGGCGCCGAAGCCATCCTCAAGCTGCTGGTTGAGGAGGGTGTGGTTCGCTGAACCTTGTAGGAGCGAGCTTGCTCGCGAAGAACGTTAACGATAACGCAACGTGCCCGATTTGACGCGGCGCCCTCAGGTTCTTCGCGAGCAAGCTCGCTCCTACAAGGAAATGTGGCTTACCCACAATCCCTGTTGATCCGTCTGTGGATAACCTGTTCGCGGTTGTCCACACCCCCTGTGAATCAAGCCCTGCAGCCCTCTGTACGAAAAATAACCAAGCTAACTGACGGTTTTTACTCGGGTTTTTCGCTGTTCCTGTGCATTTCTCCGGTCCGACTTGCCCCCATAGTCTGTTGGCGCTTCTGTGGATAACATGTTCGCTCTCGGCTGAAGCCCTTATTAATCAAGGCTTTCACCGAATTGATCAAAATGTGATCGATTTGGTTTTTTACCGGCTAAAAACCCTGGAAACCCCGATTTGTGAAGGTTTGAGGTGGTTTTCCACAGCACTGTCCAAGTTGCCCCCAAAGTCTGTTGGTGCTTCTGTGGATAAGGTGTTCGCGTACCGCGACAGGCCACGTAAGTCGTGGCTTGTGCTGGATTGGTCAATAAATGAACAAAGCCGGTTAAAACCGACTGGCTTGAATAAGTCACGGATTTTCTTCACTTAATTTCAGAAGGCAAGCGTAGTTGCCCACAATTGCTGTGGGTGGCTTTGTGGATAAGTTGTTGGGTAAAGGCTGGAGGGCAGGAGAATCAAGGGTTATCAGAGGGTTGGGTGTTTTTTGTACAATCCAGCCCCCTGAAGATCTAAAGGTTACTCGTGAACTGCAACACCTTTGAGATACGGTGCTGGTTCAGCCCCCAGGTTGTTCAACAGGCGCTCGCTGTACCAGTCCACGAAGTTCACCACGCCGAACTCATAGGTCTTGGAGTACGGACCTGGCTGGTAGGCGGTGGAGTTGATGCCGCGCTGGTTTTCTTCGGCCAGGCGACGGTCCTGGTCGTTGGTGGCGTCCCACACCTGGCGCATGCGTTCCACGTCGTAGTCCACGCCTTCCACGGCGTCCTTGTGCACCAGCCACTTGGTGGTGACCATGGTTTCCTGGGCGCTGATTGGCCACACGGTGAACACGATGATGTGATCGCCCATGCAGTGGTTCCAGGAGTGCGGCAGGTGCAAGATGCGCATCGAGCCCAGGTCCGGGTTCTTGATGCGGCCCATGAGTTTGGCGCAGCCTTGCTTGCCGTCCAGGGTCATCGACACGGTGCCCTTGAGCAACGGCATGCGCACGATGCGGTTACGCAGGCCGAAGCTGGCGTGGGCGTAAGGGATCTTCTCCGCATCCCAGGCAGCAGCAGAGGCGGCAACATGGTCTTTGAACGCCTGGTCGGCGCGGGGGTCTGTGACGTCGTCCCATTCCAGCAGGGTTTTCAGCAGTTCCGGGTGCGACGCGTTGCAGTGGTAGCACTCGCGGTTGTTTTCCAGCACCAGCTTCCAGTTGGCTTTCTCCATCAAGGTGGTGGTAATCGCCACCTTGGTGTTCTCCATGTCGTACGGTTCCATGTAATGGTTCAGCGTCGACAGGAAGTCATCAATGGCCGGCGGGTTCTCCGCCAGGCTGATGAAGATATAGCCGCCGGCGGTCTTCACGTTGACCGGCTTGAGGCCGTACTGCTTCATGTCGAAGTCGGCGCCCATCTCGGTGCCGGCGAACAGCAGGCGGCCATCAAGCTCATACGTCCACTGGTGGTAGTGGCAGACCAGTTTGGCGACCTTGCCCTTGTCGCTGGTGCACAAGCGCGAGCCACGGTGACGACACACGTTGTGGAACGCGTGCACCACGCCTTCGGCGCCCCGGATCACGATGATCGGGTTCTTGCCGATTTGCAGGGTCAGGTAGTTGCCCTTGGCGGGGATTTCGCAGGTCATGCCGGCGATCAACCACTCTTTCTGGAAGATCTCCTGCATGTCGATATCAAACAACCGCTCATCAGAGTAGAACGGCTGCGGCAGCGAGAAAGTGCGCTCGCGCTCTTGCAGCATTTGCGCGGTGGCCTTGCGTGCGGGTTCCAGCGGATCGCCCAAGCTTAAGGTTGCGGTGACGTCCATCGTGTGTGTCCTCATGGCCATTCTGTGTGGCCGAGATAAGTGGCTAATCAGGTTTGCAGCAAGGCGTAAAAAAAGCGTCTGTGTTGGGAGCGAGTGTGGGGCCGGCGATGGGCCGAACCTTATCCATGGGCGACATGGCCCAATCTGTTCCCGACGCGCAACCCTAGGTCGTTGGGGGCTGGTCGCGATAAGTATGTGAATGTCGCAGATAGGTAAATGGGTGGTTCTGGCGTTACGCAGAATCGCCACCATAAGGCCGATGTCGGCGGTGGAGAACAACATGTCCAATAATTTCCTGAATCCGGTAACCACCCAGACCTGGGCCAATGGCCGGCACATTGTCCGTTGCGTCAAAGTCATCCAGGAAACCTGGGACGTGCGCACCTTCTGTTTCATGGCTGACCAGCCGATCCTGTTCTTTTTCAAGCCGGGGCAATTCGTCACCCTGGAGCTGGAAATCGAAGGCCAGCCGATCATGCGCTCCTACACCATTTCCAGTTCACCGTCGGTGCCTTACAGCTTCTCGGTGACCATCAAGCGCGTGCCAGGCGGCAAGGTGTCCAACTGGTTGCACGACACTCTGCATGAAGGGCAAGAGCTTGCGGTGCACGGGCCGGTAGGCTTGTTCAATGCCATCGATTTCCCAAGCCCGAAAGTGTTGTACCTCAGCGGCGGCGTGGGGATAACGCCAGTCATGTCCATGGCGCGCTGGTTCTACGACACCAACGCCAACGTCGACATGACGTTTATCCACAGCGCCCGTTCGCCCAAGGACATCATCTACCACCGCGAGCTGGAGCACATGGCGTCGCGGATCGACAACTTCAGCCTGCACCTGATCTGTGAGAAACACGGCTTGGGTGAGCCTTGGGCGGGGTATCGCGGTTACCTGAACCACAAGATGCTCGAACTGATGGTGCCGGACTTCCTGGAGCGCGAAGTGTTCTGCTGCGGCCCTACGCCGTACATGAACGCTGTAAAGCGCCTGCTGGAAGTGGCGGGTTTCGACATGACGCGTTACCACGAGGAATCCTTCGGCGCTACGCCGCCGGAAGCCCGTGCGGATGCGGTCGAACAAGCCGAACAAGCCGCCGACGCGCCGGAAATCGACTTGGCGGATCTGCACCAAGTGGAGTTCATCGCGTCGGGCAAAAGCATTCGCGTCGCCCCCGGTGAAACCGTGCATGCCGCAGCCGCCAAGCTTGGCCTGTTGATCCCGAAAGCCTGCGGCATGGGCATCTGCGGCACCTGCAAGGTGATGAAGCTGGGCGGCGAGGTTGAAATGGACCACAACGGCGGCATCACTGAGGAAGACGAAGCCGAGGGTTACATCCTGTCGTGCTGCAGTGTGCCGAAGGGGGATGTGCGCATCGAGTTCTGACCCTCAGTAGAGTTCTGGACGACGATCCTGGTGGACATTGTTGCGGGCGCTGATTGACTTGTTCCGGGCCTGTTCCAGCGGCAGGTCCGCCACCAGTCGCTGTTCCTCTGGGTGTGAGGCTGCCCCGGCCAGCGGGTAGCCATCAGCGTCGACAATGACCGAGCCGCCCACCCAGTTGACGCTACGTTCTTCGCCATAACGGTCGCACGCGGCAATGAACATGCGGTTGACCGCCGCGTTGGCCTGGATTCTTACGATCTCAGCCGGGCGCTCACCCACGGGGCGCGGCCCGTCGGGCCAGTTTACCGGGACGCAGAGCAGGTCGGCTTGCGCCAGCGCCGGCAGGCGCACCCATTCGGGCAGTTCCAGGTCGTAGCAAATCATCATGCCGATCCGCCCAATGGCGGTGTCGACCACCGGAGGTGGCGCATCACCGGGGGTGAAGATCAGTTTCTCGCGGTCCCACAGGTGGGCCTTGCGATACACCGTCAACCGGCCGGTGGGTTCGATCAGCGCCGCACTGTTGGCGACATGTCCGCCGCTCAAGCGCTCGCAAAACCCTGCGACGATGATGATCCCAAGTTCGCGCGCCAGGGTTTTCCACAGGCTCAAGGTCGGTCCGTCGAGTGCTTCGGAGGCCGTGTGGGCTTCCTTCCGGTCGGTGAACGCGTAGCCGCTCTGGATCAGTTCCGGCAGGATAATCAACTGAGCCTTTAGGCTGGCCGCTTCACGAATCGCGCGTTCGGTCAGTGCCCGGTTGTACTCGGCATCGCCGATACGCGGCGCCAGTTGATGGCAAACGACGCGCAGCTGTGTCACGACATGTCTCCTTCCAGCACGCGCTCACTGGCTTGCATGGCCCGTGACTCCGCGGCGTGATCGAGTCGGCGGCTCATCACGCAGTAAATCACTGCCGAGACGGCCAGGCCGACCACGAACGCAACATCCGCGCCGTCCAGGCTCACGCTGATCGGGCCTTGATAAAACCCCAGCGACATAAACGGAATCATTGCCGCCAGGCCTAGGAAATACGCAACAAGGCCGGCACTCGACCAGCGGCCATAGATGCCGGCCGGGTTGAAAATGTCGCTGATGGCGTAGCGCCCTTTTCGCACGACGTAGAAGTCAGCGAGGTTGACTGCCGTCCAGGGCACCAGGAAGTACAGCATCAAGAGCACGAAGGTGTTGAAGCTGTGCAAGTAGCTTTCGGGGATGCTCAAGGCGATCACGAAAATGACGGCGGCCACCAGGCTGATCCCGACGATGCGGCTCTTGATGCGTGGCTTGATCGGTACAAAGCCGTCAATGGCGCTGATCCCGGTGAGCATCGCGCCATAGCAGTTGACGGCCATGATCCCGACCAGCGCCGGCACTGCAATCAGCACGGTAAAGGTGCCAAACCCAGGTAGCAGCTGGTTGCCCACGGCCTGCACGCTGCCAATAGCGTCGGGCGAGGGCAGCGCCGAGGCGAGGAGGGCGCCCAGCGACATCAACCATAGCGCCGACCCGGCTGCCCCCAGGTAGGTCCAGAGGATGACACTGCGCGACGGCGTGTTATGGGGCAGGTAGCGCGAATAATCCGAGACATACACGGCGTAGCTGATCTGGTAACCCGCAGCGGCTGACAACTGGATCAAGAAGGCGGACCAGGAAAAATGTGCGTCGACCACGGCTGAATCGGCTTGCAGGTGCAGCAAGGCCGCAACGGTCAGGACCGCGAACACGCTGATCATCACGTAGGTCAGCCAGCGTTGCACGGTGTGCAGCAGGTCATGACCGATGACCGCGATCACCACGGCGAGGATGATCATCAACGCATACCAAGGCGCGCGGTTGCCCGGCAGCACGGTATTGATGGCGTCCGTGGCCAGGATCACGTTGAACACGTTGAAGCCGATATATACGAAGACCACCGCGATAAACGGCACGATGGCACCCCGCAGGCCGAACTGGGCGCGCGACTGGATCATCTGCGGCAAGCCCATGCGCGGTCCCTGGTTGGCGTGGAACGCCATGGCAAACGTGCCCAGACATACGCCGATTACGATCGCCAGGATCGCGTATACCAGGCTCAGCCCCAAGGCGGCGCCGGTAAACCCGGTGACCATGGTGGTGAGTACGAAGTTGCCGGTGAACCAGAACGGCGCCTGGTGCCAGACCTTGCCGTGGCGTTCATTGCGCGGCACGTAGTCGATGGAGCGGGTTTCGATTTTAAGCGTGCTGGAAGGGGGAGCAGCCGATCGGTCAGAGGGCATGTTCATAGGTATCACGGTCTGTTTTTTATTGAGTGAGCTGCGCAGAGTCCTGTAAGAAAAAAAACAATTGAATCGGCATTCTCAAATAATCACTTCATGAATCTTTGAACTGAGCGTGCAAACACCCCTGGAATGAGGCTTGCCTTACGGATTCATTTTTTATTCCTAAATGATATAGAGAAATCTCCTACGATTGACTACGCTCGTGAACAGATTCGTCGTAGTCGCCCTTCGCAGTGAAGCAGTAGGTGGACATCCTATTTAAATCTCAAGGATGATTACCATGTCTGCTATTCCCTCCCGCAGTGGTAAAGGCGCTGCGCGCTTGCTTGCCAACGATGTCACTGCACTTCCCCCAGACTTTCCTTTTCATTACGCCAAGTTCCTAGAGACCGCCTCCAGCAACGGCACGCCGTTGGCGCGGGTTTCCAGTCTGGCGTATGGCAGCAAGGTGTTGATCGTCGGCGCCGGCGTCGCGGGAATGGTCGCGGCCTATGAAGCCATGCGCATGGGGTTGCACCCCGTGGTGGTGGAGGCCAGTGACCGCATCGGTGGGCGGCTGTATGCCTACGTGACGGGCGATCCGCAAGATCCCGACAACAGTATGATCTGCGAAATGGGTGCCATGCGCTTTCCTGTGTCAGGCAAGGCGTTGATGCACTATTTCGACAAGGTTGGCATGACGGCCAACTCGACTGACTTTCCCAACCCAGGTTCGCCTGCAACCCCCAGTACCGTGGTGGACTATCAGCAACGACAAGTCTATTACGAAGGCGATAACCTGCCGCTGGAGTATGCCGATATCGAGGACAAGTTATTCAAGGTTTTCCTTGAGCAGGACCCGATTAATTTCACTGAAATGGAAACGGCGATGTCCGAGGGCAGCATTGATCAGGTCAAGATCAAGACCTTGTGGAATGCCATTCTGGATGCAGGTTGGGACAACCTCAGCTTTTTTGCTGCTATGGTCGAACAAGCTGGTTGGAGTCGTGAAGACATCGATCTGTTCGGTCAGATCGGCTTCGGCACCGGCGGTTGGAACACCGACTATCCGAACTGTTTCCTGGAAGTGTTGCGGGTGCTGTATACCGGGCTGGATACCAACCACAAGCTGATGTACGACGGCTCCAGCGAGCTGCCTACACGACTGTGGAACCGTGCCCCGGATGCCCTCGGCGACGCTATGGTCCATTGGCCTGCAGACACCACCGTCCAAAGTCTGACTACCGAGGTCATTGCCCAGCCTTTCAAACAGGAAGTGCGGCAGATCATAAGGCGGCCGGATGGCGAGTTCGACGTGTGGGTGTATGACCATAATATCGGAGGCGCCCGTCAATACACTTTTCCTGCCGTGGTCTACACGCCTCATAAACGGATCCTCGACAAATTCCGCTATATGGATGGCGCGGCGCGCTTCGACCAAATGAATGACCTGTTATCCCCAAAGGAATGGGAAGCGGTGATGTATACCCATTACATGCAGTCAGCAAAAATCTTCGCCCAGACAAAACGGCCGTTCTGGACCGATGTCGGTAGTGATGTTCAACACAAAATGAGCGTGACCTTATCGGATCGAATCACCCGTGGCACCTACCTGCTGGACTATGGCCAAAGCCTTGGACCTTACAGGGGGAGCGGCATGTTTTTGTCATACACCTGGAATGACGACAGCCTCAAATTCCAGGGGGATCGCAGTGCGCCGCTGCCGTCCCACGTGCAACTGTGCACAACCCTGCTGGACAGTATGTATGCCCCTCATCAGTTGGACCTGGCGAATGAGTTCGGCATGACCAACCCCTTTGTCGAAATCAACTGGGAAGAGCAGCCGTTCTTTCTGTGCGCTTTCAAAATGAACCTACCGGGGCAGTATGAATACCAGCGCCTGTTGTTTTCTCAGTTCATGAACGGTGTGTCGAGCTCGAATCCCGACGGGTTCATTCTCGCGGGTGACGACGTTTCGTGGACAGGGGGGTGGGCGGAAGGGGCGGTGACGACAGCCTTGAACGCCGTAAATAAACTGGCGGTGAAATTCAACGGTGGAACCCCTCTCGAAAACCCCGGCCCCATCGAACAATGGACGGCGCTCCAGCCGAAGGCGTTGTAAGTAAGGCGTTGTAAGCCATTTCGGTTCCGCGTCGGAGGTCATGAGTCTCCGGCGCGGGCCTTAGGCGTTAAAGGTTATTGGGCGTAGATATGGATTACGAAGTGCTGGCCTGATGCTGTCAATTCATAGGCTTTTTCGTAGATCCTCAATGTCCTTGATGGCTCTCGGATGGTGTCACCGACTTTTGCGTATTTCCTGAACTCATCCCAATCAATGACGGTGGTGCTGATCGTGCCGTCGCTCTGCAGGCTGTTGCCGTTGTTCTGATATTCCATGATGTAACCCTCTGCTGGATTTCCATTTCCGACCGATTATTCGGCAGGCAGTCAGCCCCGAAGTAACGCGTCCGTTTGTTCGGGGTGACAAGATCCTATCCAAGACAGGGGGTAGATAGATACTGTCAGAAATACGTACAAACAGTCTCTGAAGAAGCGCTGAAAGCCCCGTGTTTTCAGGCTTCCATCACTTTCCGAATATCCGCCGCCAATTCTCTTACACGTTCTTCCTCGGTATCCCACGCACACATGAAACGTGCGCCGCCTTTGCCGATAAAGGTGTAGAAACGCCAGCCCTTGGCGGTCAACGCGGCAATCGCCGGTTCCGAGAGTTGCAGGAACACGCCGTTGGCCTGCACCGGGAACATCAACTCCACGCCAGGAATATCCGCCACCAGGCTGCTCAGCAGTTGAGCGCAGTGGTTGGCGTGACGCGCGTGTTTGAGCCAGGCGTCGTTTTCCAGCAGGCCTACCCACGGCGCGGACAGGAAGCGCATTTTCGAGGCCAGTTGGCCGGCCTGTTTGCAGCGGTAGTCGAAGTCTTCGGCCAGCTTGTGGTTGAAGAATAGGATCGCTTCACCCACGGCCATACCGTTCTTGGTGCCGCCAAAGCACAGCACGTCCACGCCAGCTTTCCAGGTCAGGTCGGCGGGCGAGCAGCCGAGGAACGCGCAGGCGTTGGAGAAGCGCGCGCCGTCCATGTGCAGGTTCAGCCCCAACTCTTTGCAGGTCACGCTGATGGCGCGTATTTCATCCGGGGTATACACGCTGCCGACTTCCGTGGCTTGGGTCAGGGTGACCACGCGTGGTTTGGGGTAGTGAATGTCCTGGCGCTTGAGGGCGATCTCGCGGATCGACTCCGGGGTCAGCTTACCGTTTTCGGTGCGAGCGGTAAGCAGCTTGGAACCGTTGGAGAAAAACTCCGGCGCGCCGCATTCGTCGGTCTCGACGTGGGCGGTTTCCGAGCAAATCACGCTATGGTAGCTCTGGCACAAGGACGACAGCGCCAGGGAGTTGGCGGCGGTGCCGTTGAAGGCGAAGAACACTTCGCAGTCGGTTTCGAACAAGTTGCGGAAACCGTCAGCGGCGCGGTGGGTCCATTCATCATCGCCGTAGGCGCGCTGATGGCCCTGGTTGGCTTGTTCCATGGCGGCCCAGGCTTCCGGGCAGATACCCGAATAGTTGTCACTGGCGAATTGTTGGCTCTTGTCGGTCATGGCCCATTCCTGTGGTCGATGTTGGTGCGCACTGTAACCAAGATTGTCGCGGGTGCGCACGTACTGTAAATGCAAAGTCACTGGGGAATTATGCACGGTACTCAAACAATTCCTGTCGGACGTGTCCGTGATGGCGCTTTGGATTTGCTCAAGTGGCTGGCGCTGTTGAGCATGGTGATGGACCACTTGCGCTATGTCGGTTTGAGCCTGGATGGCCTGTATGTGCCGGGGCGCCTGGCGTTCCCGTGGTTTTGCCTGGCGATTGCGGCGAATCTGCACCGGGTCAGGAGCGCGCCTGTGACAGGCCAATGGCGCTACTTGGGCTGGCTGTTGCTGTTTAGTGTGATCAGTGAAGTGCCGTATCGGATGTTTATCGAGGATGTCGATACGTTGAACGTATTGCCGACCTTGGCGTTGGGTTTGTTGGTTGCCCGAGGATGGCAGCAGAAAGCGTTTTTTGATCGAGGATTGGCGCTGATTGCCGTCACGATTGCCGCCGTGTTTTCCACGCAGCTGATGTTCGGTTTTTTTGGCGTATTACTGCCGCTGGCGATGCTGCTGGTGTTCCGTCGTCCCTGGTATTTAAGCGTATTACCTGGCGTGGTCTGCGTCGCGGCCAATCAATGGCAGGTTCTGCTCGCTAGTGGCTCCCTCGTCGCGTTGGCGGGATTGGCCACTTGCCTGATTGCGCCACTACTCGGCCTGGTCCTGTTGCGACACGCCAAAAACGCCTCCCCGCCGCCTCCCCGCCGCCTCCCCGCCGCCTATGCGCCGCTGGGCGTACGCCCTCTATCCCGCGCATTTCCTGCTACTGCTGGCTCTGCGCCACAGCCTTGCTTGAGTCGCAGAATTCATTCCATGTCGTAAACGCACCTTTGCGTGGCGTGCGTAGGCATTTGACCTGCTGACGCCAGCCCTACCATCGCATCAAAGGGCCCTGCACGGGCCTCAACAATACGAAAGGCTGGGAGAGACGCGATGTTCAGCAAACAAGACCAGATTCAGGGATATGACGACGCACTGCTGGCGGCCATGAACGCCGAGGAGCAGCGCCAGGAAGATCATATCGAGCTGATCGCGTCAGAGAACTACACCAGCAAACGCGTGATGGAAGCTCAAGGCAGCGGCCTTACCAACAAATACGCCGAAGGTTACCCAGGCAAGCGCTACTACGGTGGCTGCGAGCACGTGGACAAAGTAGAAGCCCTGGCCATCGAACGCGCCAAGCAACTGTTCGGTGCCGATTACGCCAACGTGCAGCCACACTCCGGTTCGTCCGCCAACAGCGCGGTGTACCTGGCCCTGCTGCAAGCCGGCGACACTATCCTGGGCATGAGCCTGGCCCACGGTGGTCACCTGACCCACGGCGCCAAAGTGTCGTCCTCGGGCAAGCTGTACAACGCAGTGCAATATGGCATCAACACCGACACCGGCCTGATCGACTACGACGAAGTCGAGCGCCTGGCGGTGGAGCACAAACCTAAAATGGTCGTAGCCGGTTTCTCTGCCTACTCCAAGACGCTGGATTTTCCACGTTTCCGTCAGATCGCCGACAAGGTGGGCGCACTGCTGTTCGTCGACATGGCCCACGTCGCCGGCCTGGTTGCCGCTGGCCTGTACCCGAACCCGCTGCCCTACGCTGATGTGGTCACCACCACCACCCACAAGACCCTGCGCGGTCCGCGTGGTGGCTTGATCCTGGCCAAGTCCAACGAAGAAATCGAAAAGAAACTCAACGC
This sequence comes from Pseudomonas sp. NS1(2017), assembly GCF_002269425.1. NCBI lineage: Bacteria > Pseudomonadati > Pseudomonadota > Gammaproteobacteria > Pseudomonadales > Pseudomonadaceae > Pseudomonas > Pseudomonas sp. NS1(2017). Next base: position 804,495 of record NZ_CP022960.1, on the reverse strand, counting down.
TGCGGTATTCCCAGGTGCCCAGGGCGGCCCGCTGATGCACGTCATCGCCGGCAAGGCCGTGTGCTTCAAGGAAGCGCTGGAGCCAGGCTTCAAGGCTTACCAGCAACAAGTGATCGACAACGCACAGGCCATGGCCGAGGTGTTCATCAAGCGCGGCTATGACGTGGTGTCCGGCGGCACCGATAACCACCTGTTCCTGGTCAGCCTGATCCGTCAGGGCCTCACCGGCAAAGAGGCGGACGCCGCCCTCGGTCGCGCCCACATCACCGTCAACAAGAACGCGGTGCCGAATGACCCGCAGTCGCCGTTCGTGACCTCGGGCCTGCGCATCGGCACCCCAGCGGTGACCACGCGTGGTTTCAAGGTGCCGCAATGCATCGAACTGGCTGGCTGGATCTGCGACATCCTCGACAACCTCGGCGACGCCGATGTCGAGGCCAACGTGGCCAAGCACGTGTCTGCCCTGTGCGCTGATTTCCCGGTTTATCGCTGAGCGCGGTTTTGGAGTAATGACTATGCAACGCTACTCGGGCTTCGGCCTCTTCAAGCACTCACTCAGCCACCACGAAAACTGGCAGAAAATGTGGCGCACGCCGACCCCTAAAAAGGTCTACGACGTGGTCATCGTCGGCGGCGGCGGGCATGGCCTGGCGACCGCCTACTACCTGGCCAAGGAGCACGGCATCACCAATGTGGCCGTGGTCGAGAAAGGCTGGCTGGGCGGCGGTAACACCGCGCGCAACACCACCATCGTGCGTTCCAACTACCTGTGGGATGAGTCGGCCCACCTGTACGAACACGCAATGAAACTGTGGGAAGGCCTGTCCCAGGACCTGAACTACAACGTGATGTTCTCCCAGCGTGGCGTGTACAACCTGTGCCACACCCTGCAAGACATCCGTGATTCCGAGCGCCGCGTCAGCGCCAACCGCCTCAATGGCGTGGACGGCGAACTGCTCAACGCCAAGCAAGTGGCCGACGAGATCCCGTACCTCGATTGCTCCAAGAACACTCGCTACCCGGTCCTCGGCGCCACTGTACAACGTCGCGGCGGCGTGGCCCGTCACGATGCCGTGGCCTGGGGCTTTGCCCGTGCCGCCGACGCCCTCGGCGTGGATTTGATCCAGCAGACCGAAGTGATCGGCTTCCGCAAGGAAAATGGCGTGTGCATCGGCGTGGAAACCAACAAGGGCTTCATCGGCGCCAAGCGCGTCGGTGTGGTCACTGCCGGTAACTCCGGGCACATGGCCTCGCTGGCGGGCTTTCGCCTGCCGATCGAATCCCACCCGCTGCAAGCGTTGGTGTCGGAGCCGATCAAGCCGATTATCGACAGCGTGATCATGTCCAACGCCGTGCACGGCTACATCAGTCAATCCGACAAGGGCGACCTGGTGATCGGCGCCGGTATCGACGGCTACAACGGCTACGGCCAGCGCGGCTCGTACCCGGTGATCGAACACACCATCCAGGCCATCGTCGAGATGTTCCCGGTGCTGTCGCGCGTGCGCATGAACCGTCAGTGGGGCGGCATCGTCGATACCACGCCGGATGCGTGCCCGATCATCTCCAAAACGCCGGTGCCGAACATGTTCTTCAACTGCGGTTGGGGCACCGGTGGCTTCAAGGCCACGCCGGGCTCAGGCAACGTGTTTGCCGCGAGCCTGGCCAAGGGTGAGATGCACCCGTTGGCGGCACCTTTTTCCATCGACCGTTTCCACAACGGTGCGTTGATCGACGAACACGGCGCTGCGGCCGTCGCCCACTAACAGGAGAAATTCCCTATGTTGCATATCTTCTGTCCTCACTGTGGCGAACTGCGCTCCGAAGAGGAATTCCACGCGTCCGGCCAAGCGCACATACCGCGCCCGCTGGACCCGAACGCCTGCACCGATGAAGAGTGGGGCGACTACATGTTCTTTCGCGACAACCCCCGTGGCCTGCACCACGAACTGTGGATTCACGCCGCCGGTTGCCGCCAGTACTTCAACGCGACCCGCGACACCCTGACCTACGAAATTCTTGAAACCTACAAGATCGGTGAGAAGCCACAATTCACCGCCAAGGCCTCTGGAGAGAAGGTATGAGCCAGACCAATCGCCTGTCCAACGGTGGCCGGATCGACCGTAATAAAGTCCTCACGTTTACGTTCAACGGCCAAAGCTACAAAGGCTTTGAAGGCGACACATTGGCCGCAGCGCTGCTGGCCAACGGCGTCGACATTATCGGCCGCAGCTTCAAGTACTCGCGCCCTCGCGGCATTTTCGCTGCGGGCGCCGAAGAGCCGAACGCGGTGCTGCAGATCGGCGCTACCGAAGCCACCCAGATTCCTAACGTGCGCGCCACGCAACAGGCGCTGTACCAAGGTTTGGTCGCCACCAGCACCAACGGCTGGCCGAACGTCAACAATGACGTGATGGGCATTCTTGGCAAGGTCGGCGGCAAGCTGATGCCGCCGGGTTTCTACTACAAAACCTTCATGTACCCGCAATCGTTCTGGATGACATACGAGAAGTACATCCGTAAGGCCGCTGGCCTTGGCCGCTCGCCGACCGAGAACGATCCGGACACCTATGACAACTTCAACCGTCACTGTGATGTGCTGATCGTCGGCGCGGGCCCTGCGGGTTTGGCCGCAGCATTGGCCGCCGCACGCAGTGGTGCCCGCGTGATCATCGCCGATGAGCAGGAAGAGTTCGGTGGTTCGCTGCTGGACTCGCGCGAAAGCCTCGACGGCAAGCCGGCGGCGGAATGGGTTGCCAGCGTCATTGCTGAATTGAAAGCCCTGCCGGACGTGGTGCTGCTGCCCCGCGCCACCGTCAACGGCTACCACGACCATAACTTCCTGACCATTCACGAGCGCCTCACCGACCACCTCGGTGACCGTGCGCCGATTGGTGTGGTGCGCCAACGCATCCACCGTGTGCGGGCCAAGCGTGTGGTGCTGGCGACCGGTGCGTGCGAGCGTCCACTGGTCTACGGCAACAACGACGTACCAGGCAACATGCTGGCCGGCGCAGTCTCTACCTACGTGCGCCGCTACGGAGTGGCACCGGGCAAGAAATTGGTGCTGTCCACCAACAACGATCACGCCTACCGCGTTGCGCTGGACTGGCTCGACGCTGGTCTGCAAGTGGTGGCCGTGGCCGATGTGCGCCACAACCCACGCGGCGCACTGGTTGAAGAAGCCCGTGCCAAAGGTATTCGAATCCTCACCGGCAGCGCTGTGATCGAGGCGCGTGGCAGCAAGCACGTCACCGCCGCTCGCGTTGCTGCGATCGATGTGAAAGCGCATAAAGTCACCAGCCCTGGCGAGTGGCTGGACTGCGACCTGGTCGCCAGCTCCGGCGGCTACAGCCCGGTGGTCCACCTGGCTTCGCACCTGGGCGGCAAGCCGACCTGGCGTGAAGACATCCTCGGTTTTGTGCCGGGCGAAGCACCGCAGAAACGCGTGTGCGTCGGTGGTATCAACGGCGTCTATGGCCTTGGCGATTCCCTGGCTGACGGTTTTGAAGGCGGCGTGCGCGCAGCCAGCGAAGCCGGTTTCGCGCCGGTGGAAGGCACCCTGCCAAAAGCCCTCAGCCGCCTGGAAGAGCCGACGCTGGCGATCTACCAAGTGCCGCACGACAAGCCAACCGCACGGGCGCCAAAGCAATTCGTCGACCTGCAAAACGACGTGACCGCCGCCGCCATCGAACTGGCGACCCGCGAAGGTTTCGAGTCGGTAGAGCACGTCAAACGCTACACCGCGCTGGGCTTCGGCACTGACCAGGGCAAGCTGGGCAACGTCAACGGCCTGGCGATTGCTGCCCGCTCGCTGAACGTGACCATCCCGCAGATGGGCACCACTATGTTCCGCCCGAACTACACGCCGGTCACGTTCGGCGCCGTCGCGGGTCGTCACTGTGGGCACATTTTCGAACCGGTGCGCTACACCGCGCTGCAAGCCTGGCACGTGAAGAACGGCGCCGAGTTTGAAGACGTCGGCCAGTGGAAACGCCCGTGGTACTTCCCACGCAACGGTGAAGACCTGCATGCGGCGGTGAAACGCGAATGCCTGGCCGTGCGCGACAGCGTCGGCCTGCTGGATGCGTCGACCCTCGGCAAGATCGACATCCAGGGCCCGGACGCGCGTGAGTTCCTCAACCGCATCTACTCCAACGCCTGGACCAAGCTCGACGTGGGCAAGGCGCGTTACGGCCTGATGTGCAAGGAAGACGGCATGGTCTTCGACGACGGCGTGACCGCCTGCCTCGCCGACAACCACTTCCTGATGACCACCACCACCGGCGGCGCCGCCCGCGTACTCCAGTGGCTGGAAATCTACCAACAGACCGAATGGCCAGACCTCAAGGTGTACTTCACCTCGGTCACCGACCACTGGGCCACCATGACCCTGTCCGGCCCCAACAGCCGCAAGCTGCTGGCGGAAGTCACCGACATCGACCTGGACAAGGACGGCTTCCCGTTCATGACCTGGAAGGAAGGTTTGGTCGGTGGCGTACCGGCCCGTGTGTTCCGGATCTCGTTTACCGGTGAGCTGTCGTACGAAGTCAACGTGCAGGCCGACTACGCCATGGGCGTACTGGAAAAAATCGTCGACGCCGGCAAGAAGTACAACCTGACCCCGTACGGCACCGAAACCATGCACGTGCTGCGGGCGGAGAAGGGCTTCATCATCGTCGGCCAGGACACCGACGGCTCGATGACCCCGGATGACCTGAACATGGGCTGGTGTGTGGGTCGCACCAAACCGTTCTCGTGGATCGGCTGGCGCGGCATGAACCGTGAAGACTGCGTGCGTGAGGAGCGTAAGCAACTGGTGGGCTTGAAACCGATCGACCCGACCGTTTGGCTGCCGGAAGGCGCGCAGTTGGTGTTTGATCCGAAGCAGTCGATTCCGATGAAGATGGTCGGCCACGTGACATCGAGCTATGCGCATAACTCCCTGGGTTATTCGTTTGCGATGGCGGTGGTGAAGGGTGGCTTGAAGCGCATCGGCGAGCGGGTGTTTTCACCGCAGGCGGATGGCAGCGTGATCGAGGCGGAGATTGTGTCTTCGGTGTTCTTCGATCCTAAGGGCGATCGTCAAAATATCTGACGGACCGTGTCGCGAAGACGCCAGTAGCCTCACAACAGAATTTGGATAGGTGCTTTATGACAGCAGCCAATGTTTACCAACAACGCCCCACCACCGGCGCCCAGGCCGAGTCGTCGCTGCACCATGCCGACCTCGCCAGCCTGGTTGGCAAGGGTCGCAAGAACGCCGGCGTGACCGTGCGTGAAAAGAAACTCTTGGGTCACCTGACTATCCGGGGCGACGGCCATGACGCAGCGTTCGCCGCCGGCGTGCACAAGGCCCTGGGCATTGAGTTGCCCGGCGCCTTGCAAGTGATCGTCAAGGGTGAAACCAGCCTGCAGTGGCTCGGCCCGGATGAGTGGCTGCTGATCGTGCCAAGCGGTGAAGAGTTCGCCGCCGAGCAAAACCTGCGTGCCGCCCTGGGTGATTTGCACATCCAGGTCGTCAACGTCAGCGGCGGCCAGCAGATCCTTGAACTGAGCGGCCCGAACGTACGCGACGTGCTGATGAAGTCCACCAGCTACGACGTGCACCCCAACAACTTCCCGGTGGGCAAGGCGGTGGGCACGGTGTTCGCCAAGTCGCAACTGGTGATCCGCCACACGGCTGAAGACACCTGGGAACTGCTGATCCGTCGCAGCTTCTCGGATTACTGGTGGTTGTGGTTACAGGATGCATCCGCCGAATTCGGCCTGAGCGTCCAAGCCTGAGGAATACCCCATGAGCCGCGCACCTGATACATGGATTTTGACCGCCGACTGCCCCAGCGTGCTCGGCACGGTGGACGCGGTCACCCGCTACCTGTTCGAGCAGGGTTGCTACGTTACCGAGCACCACTCGTTCGATGACCGGCTTTCGGGCCGGTTCTTCATCCGTGTGGAGTTCCGCCAGCCCGACGGTTTTGACGAACAAGGTTTCCGCGATGGCCTGGCCACGCGTGGTGACGCCTTCGGCATGATCTTCGAGCTGACGGCGCCGAATTACCGACCAAAAGTGGTGATCATGGTCTCCAAGGCCGATCACTGCCTGAACGATCTGCTGTATCGCCAGCGCATCGGCCAACTGTCGATGGACGTGGTCGCGGTGGTGTCCAACCACCCTGATTTGAAGCCTTTGGCCGACTGGCACCAGATTCCCTACTACCATTTCCCCCTCGACCCCAACGACAAACCGTCCCAGGAGCGTCAGGTGTGGCAGGTGGTGGAAGACACCGGCGCGGAATTGGTGATCCTTGCGCGCTACATGCAAGTGCTGTCGCCGGAGCTGTGTCGCAAGTTGGATGGCAAGGCCATCAACATTCACCACTCGTTGTTGCCGGGGTTCAAGGGCGCCAAGCCGTACCACCAGGCGTACAACAAGGGCGTGAAGTTGGTGGGCGCCACGGCGCATTACATCAACAACGATCTGGACGAAGGCCCGATCATTGCCCAGGGCGTGGAGGTGGTGGATCACAGCCACTATCCCGAGGATTTGATTGCCAAGGGGCGGGATATTGAAGGGCTGACGTTAGCCCGAGCCGTTGGGTATCACATTGAGCGGCGGGTGTTTCTTAACGCCAATAGAACAGTGGTGCTCTGATGGACGCCTTCGCGAGCAAGCCCGCTCCCACATTCGACCGTGTTCCAAAGTTGGAATGCATCCAAATGTGGGAGCGGGCTTGCTCGCGAAGAGGCTCTAACAAACAACGCAAAAACAGCATCTGTACCCGAGCACTTAACGCGCTGCCCACCCAACGGGCAACGCAGTTCCATAAAAACAACAGCGAGGTGAAAGCATGTCTGGTAATCGTGGTGTCGTGTATCTCGGCAACGGCAAGGTCGAAGTACAGAAAATCGACTATCCCAAAATGCAGGACCCCCGTGGCAGGAAGATTGAGCACGGCGTCATCCTGCGCGTGGTCTCCACCAACATCTGCGGCTCCGACCAACACATGGTGCGCGGCCGCACCACTGCCCAGACCGGCCTGGTGCTCGGTCATGAAATTACCGGTGAAGTGATCGAGAAGGGCAGCGACGTCGAGAACCTGAAGATCGGCGACCTGGTTTCGGTTCCCTTCAACGTGGCTTGCGGCCGCTGCCGTTCCTGCAAAGAGCAACACACCGGCGTCTGCCTGACCGTCAACCCGGCCCGTGCCGGCGGTGCCTACGGCTATGTCGACATGGGCGACTGGACCGGCGGCCAGGCTGAATACGTGCTGGTGCCGTATGCCGACTTCAACCTGCTGAAACTGCCGGACCGCGACAAGGCCATGGAGAAAATCCGCGACCTGACGTGTCTCTCCGACATTCTCCCGACGGGCTACCACGGCGCCGTCACGGCTGGCGTTGGCCCAGGCAGCACCGTGTACATCGCGGGCGCTGGCCCGGTTGGTCTGGCCGCTGCGGCTTCTGCACGCCTGTTGGGCGCGGCGGTGGTGATCATCGGCGACGTCAACCCGATCCGCCTGGCTCACGCCAAGGCCCAAGGTTTTGAAGTGGCCGACCTGTCCACCGATACCCCACTGCACGAACAGATCGCTGCGCTGCTGGGCGAGCCGGAAGTGGATTGCGCCGTCGACGCCGTTGGTTTCGAAGCCCGTGGCCACGGCCATGAAGGCGTGAAAGCCGAAGCCCCGGCCACCGTGCTCAACTCGCTGATGGGCGTGGTGCGCGTGGCCGGCAAGATCGGTATTCCGGGCCTGTACGTCACCGAAGATCCAGGTGCGGTGGATGCCGCTGCCAAGATGGGCAGCCTGAGCATTCGCTTCGGCCTCGGCTGGGCCAAGTCCCACAGCTTCCACACCGGCCAGACCCCGGTGATGAAGTACAACCGCGCGCTGATGCAGGCGATCATGTGGGACCGTATCAACATTGCCGAAATCGTCGGCGTGCAGGTCATCAGCCTGGATGATGCGCCACGTGGGTATGGCGAGTTCGATGCGGGTGTGCCGAAGAAGTTTGTGATTGATCCGCACAAGCTGTTCAGTGCGGCGTAAGGTTCAAGGCTGAATAAATGGCGACCCTGGAGGTCGCCATTTTTTATGGGTTACTGGGTGGTTGTGAGTCGCAGGTTGGGATCGGCCACCTCACCGTTCTTGATCAGGCGTTTGCCACCATAGTCGCAATGGATCTTGCCGTTTCGTTCATTGATGGCCTCGGCCTTGAGTTCGTACTCCGGCGCCAGGTAGTCATCCTGAGTGGCTGCCGTTTGCCCTGTCCAGGGCTTGCCGTTGGTGGTGGCAGTGTATTGGTAGCCCTCGCCATAGGGCGCGGGAACATCAGGGTCTGTGTAGGGTTTGGATTGGATGTCGCGGGGGGAAGGGCATTGGTCGATGCCGGTAGCCAGGGGCTGTGGAGCCTGGGTTTGGCTGCGAGATGGCAAATGGTTGAGTGCGCTGAAGGCAACATAAAAATTGGGAATCAATCCGATCGTGATCATTACAGCTCCTTGTAGTGTGGTGAGCCTACCCGTTGAATGTGAATGGGAAGGCTAGCTTGGGTGGGCTGTATCGATGGGTGAGTTCCATCAGAACCTGGACCGCGGGTCGTGGACGTGTGGACAGTCACTGTAGGAATTATTCGGTGGCGTTTTTCACTGATGCGTGAATGAGCACTTGGCAATTTCCAGCGCTTCGCAATACGTGCCTCTCCAATCGCCTTTAGGGATAAGGTTCCAATTCAAGACAGGTTTGAGCGTGACCGAAAAGCTCGCGTCGTTATTCATCGGTCCTTTGTAGGTGCAGGTGACGGAGTGGTCCTCTGCTGTGTAACGGGCATCGTGGAATGTTGAGTCAGTCAGGTAGGACGCTGTAGCTTGCGGGTTCTCACCTGACCACGTGTGTCCATCAGGCTGGCGCATCTCGTAGCGATAGCCGCCGTTGTCCATGGGGTTCTGTTTGATCTGCTGGGGTGTCGGACAGGTGGAGGTCGCTGCATACGATGTGTTCAGCAGTGCCGTGGCGGCAAATACACCTGCAAGCATTGCACTTTTCATGACGACCTCCGGTGGGGCTGGGAGGAATCATGCTGCAAGTGAATATTCAGTGACGGCAACTGTTAAAAGTGACAGTTATCTAGAGTGATTCGTGATTAGCAACCGGGTTTTCATTCCGAGATGCAGCGCATCGATTCAGCGAGCGGCCAACGCTCCCTGGTAAACCGTCGGCCCCGTGGGCTGCTTGCTCAACGACCCGCCCTTGGTTTCCGAACTCACCATCAACTCCACCGGCTCGCTAATGCTTTTCTGCTGGCGCGGGTTGAGGCCGATAATGCCTTTGCCATCCTCCGGTAAAAGCCCTAGCGAAACCGGCGCGCCACCTTCGGGCATGGCCCAGAGTTCCAGGCTGCGGTCGGGCTCAGGCGCCCCCGTCGCGATCGGTTCGACTTCGAGGTAGTCCTTGTGCGCCATTATCTGCGCGGCCGGCTGCTGGGCGGTGGTCACCAGCGTGGCGGCGGACTTGACGTTGTCCTGGGTGTAGAGCGCGGCACCGAGGCCGGTGACGATGGCCACGCAGACGCCGATAAACAGGCGTGGGCGGCTCCAGAATGGGGGCTTTGGCTCAATCACAGGGGGGCGGGTCGCACTCATGGGGCTATTCCTGGCAAGGCTTTCAGTCCTGCCATGGACCCTGGTATGCGCGATGGGTTCCTGGCCCCGGTTCAGCTCAAAGTGATGCCAATTGGCCCTGATACAACACCGGTCCGGTGGGTTGGCCGCTAGGCGAACCACCCTGGGGCTCCAAGCTCACGGCCAGGGTTACAGGTGCGGTGAGCAAGGCTCGCTGTGCCTCGCTCAGTTGAATCCGGCCTTTGCCCGCAGCGGGCAGCAGGCCCAGTGAGATCGGTTTGCCACCCGGCGCAATCGCCCACAATTCCAGGCTCAGCGTCGGTGCTATCGCGGCCAGTGTCAGCGGTTCCACTTGCAGGTGGTCAGCGAATGCCTTGATCTGCAGGGCTGGCTGTTGGCTGGCGTTGACCAGGGTGGCGTTGTATTGCGCCCCCGTGTCACGTTGGTACAGCACACCTACGGTAATGGCGACGAGCACCGCGCAGGCGGCGGACAGGACACGGATGTTTTTCCAGAACGCTTGCTTCGCCGGCACATGCAATACCTGCGGCTCGATGCGTGCCTTGATACCTGCCCATACGTGCGCCGGCACCGGCCGTTCGGGCACGGCGCCGGTCAGGCTGGCGAGCGCGTCCTGCCAATGGCCGAGCTCGACGCGCAGCGCGGCATCCTCCAGCAACAGTGCATCAAAGCGTCGACGCGCCGTGGCGGGCATCAGCCCGATGGCGTAGTCGGCGGCCAGGGCGCGGCGCCGGGCGGTGGTCTGGTAGTTCATGATTCAAGGCACCTGCGCAGGCGTTCCATGCCGCGGCGGATCCAGGATTTGACCGAGCCCAGGGGCGCTGCCAACTGTGTCGCCAGCTCCGAGTACGACAGGCCCTGGAAGTACGCCACGCTGATCGACCGGCGTTGCATGCCGTCGAGGGTGTCCAGGCAGCGGTTCAGGGCGTGGGCTTGGCGTTCATGGTCGAGTTGGTCGTGGGCGCTGGGGGCGTCGTCGACCAAGGCGTCTTGCTGACCGTCGGCCAGCGGCTGTTCGCGGTGCTTGCGCAACTGGTCGATGGCCAGGTTGCGGGTGATGTTGACCATCCAGGTCATCGGCGCAGACAGGTGCGCCTCGTAGCGCGAAGCGTTGTACCAGATACGCACGAAGGCTTCCTGCAGCACTTCTTCGGCCAGGTCCGTACGGCCCATGAAGCGCAGGGCCACGCCGTGCAGGCGCGGCGAAACGCTGCGGTAGAGGGTTTCGAACGCTTGGCGGTTACCCAGGGCACATTGCGCCAGCAAAGGGCGCAAGGGGTCAGCATCATCGGCGCTAATAGGGCTTCTCCAGACCCTCGTTCGAGGGTGACGGGACGGCACGCGGTAAGCGGAGGGTAGTTCAGCCTGGGCATTCATTCCATCCAACTCCGAGTGGCGTATGCAGGCTATACGCGGGCCGAGGCCATTCGGATGCAGAAAAATCTGAACTAACCCTGGTGTGGGAACAATCGTTCCAGACTGTCAGTCAAACGCCTGCTTTCAGCTCCTACACCCAGAGGTTGTTTCGATGAAGATTTCACGCGGTTTCGCCCTTTCCTGCCTGATGACCCTGGCAGCCGGCCCGGTATTCGCTGCAGGCTTCAGCCTTGGCGACGCAGCCAATGCGATTTCCGGCATGCAGGGCGGCAACAACAAGGCAGCCGCTGCGGCACCGTCGTCCGAGACGGCCGGCTTGTTGAGCGCACTGACCTCGCAACTGAACATCACCCCCGAACAAGCGGTCGGCGGTACGGGCGCCATGCTGGGCCTGGCCAAGAACAAACTGAGCGGCAACGATTATTCACAACTGGGCAACAGCGTGCCGGGCCTCGACCAGTTGTCGGGCAACAACGCCTTGGGCAGCCTCGGCGCCTTGAGCGGGATGCTCGGCCAGACCGGCGGCAGCAAGACCAGCGGCCTGGATGGCTTGCTGGGTAACGTGAAGAACACTAACGACCTGAACACCGCCTTCAGCGCACTGGGCATGGACAACAGCATGGTTGGCAAATTTGCCCCCGTGATCCTGCAATACCTGGGCGGTCAGGGCGCCGACCAGTCGGTGCTGGGCAAGCTGGCCTCGGCCTGGGGCACTGGCGGCTAACTAACGTTCCGCGCGCAGTTGCTCGATGCGCGCGTCCTTCTCCATCCAGAGCTGGTTCACCCAGTTCTGGACGGTCTGGCGAAACGCCGGATCATTCTCGTAATCCCCTTGCCACAACGCCGGATCCAGTTCGCGGGTGCGGATATCAATGATCACCTTGGGCACATCGCCACTGATCAAATCCCAGAACCCCGGAATCTTTTGCTGCGGATAGACCACGGTCACGTCGAGCACCGCATCCAGCTGCTCACCCATCGCCGCCAATACGAACGCCACGCCGCCCGCCTTGGGCTTGAGCAAGCGGGTGAAGGGTGAATCCTGCTGCTTGCGCTTGGTTTCGTTGAAGCGCGTGCCTTCCAGGTAATTGACCACCGTTACCGGCTGGCGCTTGAACAACTCACAGGCTTCCTTGGTGATTTTTAAATCCTGCCCCGCCAGTTCCGGGTGCTTGGCCAGGAAGGCCTTGGTATAGCGCTTCATGAATGGGTAATCCAGCGCCCACCAGGCCAGGCCGAGGAAGGGCACCCAGATCAGCTCTTTTTTCAGGAAGAATTTGAAGAACGGCGTGCGGCGGTTCAGGGCCTGGATCAGTGCCGGTATATCCACCCAGGATTGGTGGTTGCTGATCACCAGGTAGGACGTATCGCCCCGTAGGTCCTCTCCGCCGCGAATATCCCATTGGGTCGGGATGCACAGCGCGAAGATCAACTTGTCGATCTCGGCCCAGGTCTCGGCGATCCACATTACCGCCCACGACATGTAGTCACGATAGCGGCCGGGAGCCACCAGCTTGAGCAGGGCAAACACCATCAACGGCCCGATCAGGATCAGGGTGTTGAGCAGCAGTAGCAATGAGACAAAACAGCCGGTGAGCAGGCGGCGCATAAGTAACTCTTGAAATCCTGTGGGCGGGCCATGATAAGCAGCTTGAGTCTAGAGGCCAAATCCCAATTCGCCGGACGAATGTTTCACAATGTGCCGGCTATGCTGGGGCGAGCTAACTAAGTACTGCCTTTGCGGTCTAGAATCCGCCTACTTCTTTTCGAGGAAATCACTTCGTGAAACTGCTATTTGCCTCGCTCGCCCTGGTTGCCCTGCCGGTCATGGCCGCCGAACCGACCCTCTACGGTCGCTACGAATACATCCAATTGCCGGAAATCGGCGAAACCTTCAAGGCCAAGATGGACACTGGCGCGCTGACCGCCTCGCTGTCGGCCCGCGACATCCAGACCTTCACCCGTAACGGCGACGATTGGGTGCGCTTCCGCCTCGGCGGCAAGGATGCCTCCAACAAAGTCTACGAACACAAAGTCTCGCGCATCAGCAAGATCAAGAGCCGCGCCGACGAAGACGACGACAAGGACGAAGCCACTGTGGCCAAGCGCCCGGTGATCGACCTGGAAATGTGCCTGGGCGACGTCAAGCGCACTGTCGAGGTCAACCTCACCGACCGCAGCAGCTTCAACTACCCGTTGCTGATCGGCGCCAAGGCCCTGCGTGAATTCGGCGCTGCGGTAAACCCTGCCCGTCGTTACACTGCCGACAAACCGGACTGCTGACGGACCACATGGCGCATATCCTGATTGTCGAAGACGAAGCGGCGATAGCCGACACGCTGATTTTCGCCCTGCAAGGCGAGGGCTTCACCACCACCTGGCTGACCCTCGGCCAGGCGGCGCTGGAGCATCAGCGCCAGACGCCTGCCGACCTGATCATCCTCGACATCGGCCTGCCGGATATCACCGGCTTTGAAACCTGCAAGCAACTGCGCCGGTTCAGTGAAGTGCCGGTGATGTTCCTCAGCGCGCGGGATGGCGAGATCGACCGTGTGGTCGGCCTGGAGATCGGCGCCGACGATTATGTGGTCAAGCCCTTCAGCCCACGCGAAGTGACGGCACGGGTCCGGGCGATCCTGAAACGTATTGGTCCAGGTGCTGCGCCCGCGGTGTTCCAGGTGGATCTGGAGCGTATGCAGATCAGCTATCGCGGCCAACCGTTGAGCCTCACACGACACGAGTTCCGCCTGCTGCAAAGCCTGCTGGAACAACCCGAGCGTGTGTTCAGCCGCGAGCAACTGTTGGACGCGGTGGGCGTGGCGGCGGATGCCGGCTACGAGCGCAATATCGACAGCCATATCAAAAGCCTGCGCAGCAAGTTGCGCAGCGTGGCCGCCGATGCCGAGCCGATCCAGACCCATCGCGGCCTCGGCTACAGCTACAGCCCGAGCAATAGCTGATGCGCCTGGGGCTGCGGATCTTCCTGGTGTATGCACTGTTTATCGGCCTGACCGGCTACTTCGTGCTCAGCACCGTGATGAAGGAAATCCGCCCCGGCGTGCGCCAGTCCACCGAAGAAACCCTGGTGGACACCGCCAACCTGCTGGCCGAGATCGTGCGTAATGACGTGAAGAACGGCACCCTCGGCCAAAGCCACTGGCCGGAGCTGCTCAAGGCGTATGGCAACCGCCAGCCGGGGGCGACCATTTGGGGCTTGCCGAAGAACCAGGTCAATCATCGCATCTACGTGACCGATGCCAAGGGCACCGTGTTGCTCGACTCCACGGGCGAAGCGGTGGGGCAAGACTATTCCAAGTGGAACGACGTGTACCTGACCCTGCGTGGCGAGTACGGCGCGCGCTCCACCCGCAGCGAACTGGATGACCCTGCCTCGTCGGTGATGCACGTGGGCGCGCCGATTCGTGATAACGGCCAGATCATTGGCGTGGTTACCGTGGCTAAGCCAAACAGTTCATTGCAGCCTTATGTCGACCGCACCGAGCGTCGTCTGCTGTGGTACGGCGCGGGCTTGGTTGTCCTGGGCCTGCTGCTGGGCGCGCTGCTGTCGTGGTGGCTGAGCGTCGCGTTGCGCCGTCTGACTGCCTACGCCGAAGCCGTCAGCGAGGGGCGGCGTGCCGAGCTGCCCCATTACCGTGGCGGTGAGCTCAAGCAACTGTCCACCGCCGTCGAGCACATGCGCACGCAGTTGGAAGGCAAGGCCTACGTCGAACATTACGTACACACCCTGACCCACGAATTGAAAAGCCCCTTGGCCGCGATTCGCGGCGCGGCGGAGTTGTTGCAGGGTGATATGACCCGCGAACAACAGCAGCGCTTCGTCGGCAATATCGACAGCGAAAGCGCGCGCCTGCAGCAGTTGATCGAGCGCCTGCTGAACCTGGCGCAGGTCGAGCAGCGCCAGGGCCTGGAAGAGCAGGCGCGTATTCCGTTGGCGGCGATGGTCGATGAAGTACTCAAGGCCCAGTGCGCGCGGATTGAAGGCGCCGGGTTGCAGGTCGAGCAGACAATTGCGGTGGATGTGAGGGTGTACGGCGAACCTTTCTTGTTGCGTCAGGCCCTGGGCAATTTACTGGACAACGCCCTGGACTTCACGCCGCCCGGCGGCTTGTTGAAGTTCAGCGCACAGACGCGACACAACGATGTGCAAGTCAGCCTGTTCAACCACGCCGCACCGATTCCCGACTACGCCCTGCCGCGCCTGAGTGAGCGTTTCTACTCGCTGCCACGCCCGGCCAGTGGGCGCAAAAGCACGGGCCTGGGTCTCAACTTTGTCGAGGAAGTAGTGAAGCTGCACGGCGGCGCGTTGCAGATCGGCAATGTCGACGGCGGCGTGCAGGTGGTGCTGCATCTCCACACAGTCTCCACATTGCCCACATAAATCCCCCACACAGTCTGCCCAGACTCTCCCCATCAAAACAGGGAGAGACCCATGAACCGCAGCCTGCTTTTCAAACTTGGCGCGATTGCGCTGCTGATGCTGTTATTGCTGATTCCGTTGTTGATGATCAACGGCATCATTGCTGATCGCCAGTTCACGCGTGATCAGGTGTTGGATGACATTGCCCGCAGCTCCAGCTACAGCCAGCGCCTCACCGGCCCGGTGATGGTAGTGCCCTATCGCAAGACCGTGCGTGAGTGGAAGCTCAATGAAAAGCTCAACAAACGTTATGAAGTCACCCGTGAAGAGCGTGGTCGTCTGTATTTCCTGCCGGATCGATTTGAACTCGACGGCAAGGTGCAGACCGAACTGCGCGCACGGGGCATCTACCAGGCGCGGTTGTTCCATGCCGACAACCGCATCAGCGGGCGTTTCGAATTGCCTGCGCAGTTGGGTATCACCGAAGACTTCGCCGATTACCGCTTTGAGCCGGCGTTTCTGGCGGTGGGCATCAGCGATATTCGCGGTATCGAAAACGCGCTGAAGCTGGAGCTGGGCAGCCAGCAATTGGAGTTCGAACCGGGCTCCCAGGTGGACTGGCTGGGCGAAGGCGTGCACGTGACACTGCCGGAGCACGACAGCAAAAAGCCCAATGTCGTGGACTTTGCTTTTGACCTGCGCCTGCAAGGCACCGAGCAACTGCAAGTGGTGCCGGTGGGCAAGATCAGCCAGGTATCACTCGCTTCCAACTGGCCACATCCCAGTTTCATCGGCAATTTCCTGCCGGCACAACGCGAGATTACCGACAAGGGCTTTACCGCCAACTGGCAGACCTCGTTCTTCTCCACCAACCTTGAGCAAGCGCTGCAAACCTGCCTGGACAAGCAGGGCTGTGAAGACTTCAACAACCGCAGCTTCGGCGTGAACTTCATCGATCCGGTGGACCAGTACCTCAAGAGCGACCGTGCGATCAAATACGCGCTGCTGTTCATCGCCCTGACCTTCGCCGGCTTTTTCCTGTTCGAAGTACTCAAGAACCTGGCGGTGCATCCGGTGCAGTACGCGTTGGTGGGGTTTGCGCTGGCGTTTTTCTACCTTTTGTTGCTGTCGTTGTCCGAGCACATTGGGTTCGCGCTGGCTTATCTCATCTCTGCCAGCGCCTGCGTGTTGTTGATTGGCTTCTATGTGTGCCATGTGCTGCGCAGCGTCGCTCACGGCCTGGGGTTTTCAGCGGGGCTGGCGGCGTTGTATGGCTTGTTGTACGGGCTGCTGAGTGCCGAGGATTATGCGTTGCTGATGGGCTCGTTGCTGCTGTTCGGCCTGCTGGGCACGGTGATGGTGCTGACGCGTAAGTTGGATTGGTATGGCGTGGGCAAGCGTAAGGCGGCACAGCCTTTGGAATTTGATTTGGAGGCTGTGCAATGATCGGGTTACGGGAGGATCAGTATATGAAGGCGCGGATGGTCGATTTTCTTAATCACGCCGCTGCTCATTGTAGGAGCGAGCTTGCTCGCGAAGAACGCAAAGACACCGCGTTTAGCCAGGTTGACTGCGTTATCGTTGACGACTTTCGCGAGCAAGCTCGCTCCTACAGGGGGCTGGTTAAACCGGTGGTTGGGTCTGCTGCATCGAAGGCCGCTGGCTGACCTCGGCATACCAGGCTGCAAGCTGCGGGTTATCCAGGCGCCATTGCATGTCCGGATGACGGAAGTCGAGGTAACCCAAGGCGCAGGCCACGCTGATGGCGGCAATGTCGAAGTGGCTGGTCAGTTCGGCAATCGCATCAGCCTCCAACTCAGAGAGGCTGCGGCGGATTTTGTTGCGCTGCTCATCGAGCCACTGGTCCCAGTGCTTTTCCGCTGGGCGCAGGGCGGTTTCGTAACGCACCAGCACGGCGGCATCCATGATGCCGTCGGCCATCGAGGCCAGGGTCAGGCGGCGCCAGCGGGCCGAGCCGTCGCGAGGAATCAGTGGGTTGCCGACGTGCTGGTGGTCGAAGTAATCAAGGATCACCCGGCTGTCGTGCAATACCGTGCCGTCAGCCAGGCGCAGGGCCGGGATCTTGCCCACGGGGTTGCCTTGCACCACCTGCGCATCCGGGTTGACCGGGGTCGGCATGCAGCCGCGCAGCGCAACGCGGTCCTGTTGGCCGGTTTCAGCCAGCAACACGCGAACCTTACGCACGAAGGGTGATGCGGGGTTGTGGAACAAGGTCATGCTGGGTGTGGACATGGGCATTCCTCGGTAAGGGCAGTGGGGCCTGTGTTCAATTGCTTTCTTGCGCAATGGCTTTCAAGTAGTTGTAAACCGTCGCTCGGGAGATCTCGAAGTACTCGCCGAAATAATCGACGAAGTTGCGTATGTCCAGCAGCCCATTGGCTTGCGCTTGTGCGAGGACGAGCATGATTTCGCTGCGCCCGAAGTCACTTCGCCGCACGCAGTGTTCGACGGATATCTTTTCGACGATGTCGTTGAGTGTTTCCCGCCAGTCAGCGCTGAACAAAGGGGCGGGGCGGGCTTGGGGTTGCAGGCCCACGGCAAAACCACTCAACAGCTTCTGCACCTGCGATAACGCCGTGACATCGAAGTTCAGACACAGGAGCGCGACGATATCGCCGCTCTCCGAGCGGGCAACGATAGAAATCGAGCGTAGCGTGCGATTGTTGGGGCCTGCCTTCTCATACGGTCCTAGCACATCCAGCCCAGGGGCCAGGTCCGGAAGATCACAAATCAGCGATGCATCACCGACTTTGCGCTTGGAGAACCCGTTGGCAATGTGCACGATCAAACCGCTGCGGACATCGTGAACCACCGCTTCCAGGTCGGGGAAAAGCAAAGCAGCGATGCCGTCTGCCGCTGCATTCATGAAGGCGATACTGGCCATGGCGATCCAAGCACAGGAGGTGGAGGGAGTGATTGTACGGAGTCGTCCATACCTTTGACAGGTGCGTTGGCGCGGCTCTCAGTGGTGGATCTGCGCCAGGAATGCTTGAGCCCTGTCGCTCCTGGGGGCGTTAAAAAACTCCTCCGGGGGCAGGTCTTCGACAATGCGTCCTGCGTCAAGGAATAGCACCCGCTCGGCCACTTGGCGGGCAAAGCCCATTTCGTGGGTGACGCACAGCATCGTCATGCCGGTGCCGGCCAATGTGACGATGACCTCCAGCACTTCGTTGACCATTTCCGGGTCGAGTGCCGAGGTGGGTTCGTCGAACAGCATGATTTTCGGCTCCATGCACAATGCCCGGGCAATCGCCACCCGCTGTTGCTGGCCGCCTGACAGTTGGCTGGGATACTTGTCCGCCTGGTTGGCGATACCGACCTTGCCAAGGTAATGCCGGGCGAGTTCTTCGGCGGTCCTGCGTGTCAGGCCGCGCACCGACATGGGGGCCAGTGTGCAGTTCTGCAGGACGGTCATGTGGGGAAACAGGTTGAAGTTCTGGAAGACCATTCCTATCTCTTGCAGCGTTTTATGCCTGGCTGGCGTAGGTTTGCCGAGGTCGGTTCCCAAGGCTCGAATAACACCACTTTGGGCAACTTCAAGGCGGCTGATGCAGCGAATCAAGGTCGACTTTCCCGAGCCGGAAGGCCCGCACAGGACAATGCGCTCACCCTGGCGGACGGTCAGATCAATGGCGTGCAAGACCTGGAAGTTGCCATACCACTTGTTCAACCCGCTGATGTGCACCGCGGGTTCTGGCGGTGCCTTGGTTGAAGGGTGAAGACCGTCTGGCGCGATGGTGTACGAATTCATGGCTTGCCCTCTGGACCGTAAGGGTGGGGGTGTTGAAATCGGATTACCCGATGTGCTTGCTCAGTGACCGCTCAAGGTGCTTGAGCGCTCGTCTGACCAGTTCGACGATTGCCAGGTACAGCGCTGCTGCCCACAGGTAGACCTGGAAATCAAAGCTGCGTGAGAACACCAATTTGGTCACGCCCATCAGGTCATAAAGCGTGACCAGTGAGGCAATGGCGCTGGCCTTGATCATCAGGATCAATTCGTTACCCAGCGGCCCTATGGCCACCAGCAGCGACTGCGGCAGGATGACTTTTCTCAAGGTGGTCCAGCGCGACAGGCCCAGGGTTTGCGCGGCTTCGCGCTGGCCCGGTGCGACAGCGGTCAGGGCCCCGCGCATGATCTCGGCTTGATAGGCCGCGGTGTTCAGGGTGAAGGCCAGCAGGGTGCACAGCCAGGCATCCCGGAAGAACCACCAGAGGCCGACGTCTTGCCAGAAGTGTTTGAATGACCCCAGGCCGTAATACAGCAGGAATAATTGGGCGAGCAGCGGAGAGCCGCGAAAGCAATACACATAGACGCCAGTGAAGCCGCGCAGCCAGCGATGGCTCGACAAACGGCCCAGCGCAATCAGCAGGCCCAGCAGTGCGCCGAGACTGAAAGAAATCGCCACGAGTTTAGCGGTGACCAGCAGGCCGTCGATAAAACGGGGGGCGTAACGCTCAAGCAGTTCCAGGTTGAGAAGCCTGCTCAGCCAATGCTCGATGGTCATGACAGAGTACTCCGCTGATGGCGGCTGAAATGTCGCTCCAGAACATGGAACACGCGGCCGGACAGCGCCGAAAAAAGCAGATATGCCAAGCAGGCCACTGTGTAGAACAGCATGGGCTCTTTGGTCACGCTGACCGCCAGGCTGGTCTGGCGCATCAGGTCGACCAGGGAGATGGTCGACACCAGCGAGGTGTCCTTGAGCAGGGACAGCCAATTGTTCGACAGACCGGGCAAGGCAGTGCGCGTCAGTTGTGGCAGGACCACGGTGCGAAAGGTTGTGGCTGTGGACAGGCCCAACACCGCTGCGGCCTCGAATTGACCTTTGTCCACGGTCTTGAAAGCGCTCAACCAGATCTCGCTGGAAAACGCGGCAAACACCAGGCTGAAGGCAATCATGGCCGCGACAAAGGTGTTTATCATCACCTCGCCTTGATAGCCCACGGCGGCGAGCACGTGTTGTGCAGCTATTTGGCAGCCGTAATAAATGAGCAGCAGTGTCAATAGCTCGGGCAGCCCACGGAATACCGTGGAAAATACCGTGGCTCCCGTCCGCAACCAGCGTCGTTTGGAGCGCGCCGCCAAGGCCACTCCGAGGCCCAAGGGTAAGCCGAGCGGCACGCAGGCGAGGGCCAGCGCGAGGGTGACCAAGGCACCGACGAGCAGCGCCCAGCCCCAGCCGCCGCTGGCGAACGATAACAGTGACAATTGTTCGAGCATGCGAGCCCCCGCAGATCAATAGATATCGAAGGCGAAGTAACGGCTGGAAATCTTTTTATAGGTGCCATCGGTGACGATTTCGTCCAGTGCATTGTTCAGTCGCTCACGCAGTGCCACATCGCCCTGGCGTACAACAATTGCAGCGTCGGTATTGGTACCGTCGACGTCCCCGAGGAATTTGCAGCACGCTTTGCCCGCGCCTTCTATCCAGGCCAGCAACGGGTATTTGTCGGCGATGACGGCGTCCAGGCGCCCGGCTGCCAGGTCGCTGGCGGCTTCGTCCTGGGAGGGGTAGAGCTTCACGGTGGCACCGGCCGCGGCATAGTGTTCTTCGGCGTAGATACTTTGTGTCGAATACGACTGGGTTCCCACCGTCAGGCCTTTGAAATTGGACTGGGCGTTGCTGATGTCCGAGTCTTTGGGCACGGCGATCGACAGCGGTGTGCGGTAATAACGGTCGGTGAAGGCGACCGTCTTTTTGCGCTCCTCGGTGACATTCATCGAGGCAACGATCGCATCGTATTTTTTCGCCAGCAGGCCGGGAATCATGCCCTCCCAGTCCTGGGTGACAAAGGTGCACTGCACCTTCATTCGCTCACACAACGCGTTGGCAATGTCGATATCGAAGCCATGCAGTGTATTGGTTGAGTCCACGTAGTTGAACGGTGGATAAGCCCCTTCACTGGCAATGCGCAGTGTTTCTGCCTGTGCAACACCCGCGGCGGTGCAGAGCAGCCAGGCGGTGGCTGCGGTCATCGTGCTCATCAGCTTTTTCATGTGAATACCTACCTTATTGTTATTGTTGGTTCAGGTGTCATATGGGGGAGGATCAGGGAGACGGCGTGGCCTGGATCAGACCAAGCGCGAGGCTGGCGATGGCAATGTCCTGGGCTGCAAGGCCGGTCAAGTCAGCGACGGTCACGTCGTCAGCGCTTATGCGCCCAGGGAGGTTGCCGGCCAGCACGTGCCCCAGCGAGATGTCGGCGGTGTGGGTGATCAACCCGGCGCGAAGGGCGTGGGCAAGTTCTCCGCGTTCGGCACATTGCTGGTGGTCGTCGGTCATGATGACCCGGGCCAACGCGAGTATTTGAGGGTCAAGCTCCTGTTTTCCCTGGCTGTCTGCGCCCATGGCGACGATATGGGTTCCGGGTTTTACAGCGGACACCGGAACGATTGCCTGAGTCGACGGTGTGCAGGTAATTACGACATTGCAGTGTTCGAATACGTCCTCCACCTTTGCGGCCGTTTGGGCGGTCAAGCCCTGATGCACCAGCTTCTCAACCAGGCGGGTGGCTTTGTTCGGGTCCCGCCCCCAGATGAATACACGCGGCTTCCCGAGGAGCTGTGCAGCCCAGTGGGCCTGTTGTTCGGCCTGGTGCCCGGTACCGAGAATACCCAGCGCGGAGACCTGTGAGGGCGCGCCAGCCTTTGCAGCCAAGGCCCCGGCTGCGGCTGTCCGCCAACTGGTCAACCAGCCCTCGTCATTGAGGATGGCGACGAGCTTGCCGGTGTGTGAGCTGAAGACCAGCATCAGCCCGTTATTGGTTTCCAGCCCCCTGGATGGGTTTTCATAGAAGCCCATGGCCAGTTTGACCACGAAGGTCTCACCGCCTCGTAAATAGCCGAGCCTGACATGGCAATCCCCGGGAGGCGCCTGAAACAGCAATTCGCCGGGCATGGTACTGACGATGTTGTTTTGGGAATGTTGAATACAGGCGTCGCGTGTCACACGCAGCATGTCACTGCGCTTTAGCACTGCGCGCAGATCGGGAAGGCTATAGATGGGAAACGTCATTGGGTGTTGCCCCGCAGGCTGACGACACTGGATGTGTGGACTGGGGCAAAGATTAATTGAGTTTAAACAAAGCGTATAAATTGTTATTAATGTCTAATTATTGCAATGGGGGGTTATCTCGACATCGCGCCGGCCTCAGCGGCGCACCAGTCCCCATAGCGCAATGACTGCCGGAACCCCCAACCCGACCCAACTGAGCGAATCCCACAGCCCGTCCCCGAGCAGCGCCGCAAACAAACCGGCGGCGCTGAGCAAGCCAATCCCCAGTGGAATACCAAACACTTTCCAGAAACTCGACTGACGCGGCTTCATGCCTTGCCCGCCTTACGCCGCACGACCCACAAGTAAATCCCACTGACCAGCACGATGATGGTCAGTACATCCAGCGCCGCCCAGAGGATTTTCATCGGCATGCCGCCGTAGTCACCGAAATGCAGCGGCTGGGACATGCCCATGGCGTCCATGTACCACGGCCGCTCGGCGATGGCGGTGACGGCCAGGGTGCTGGCGTCGATCAGCACGGGCGTGAGCAGGTGCGAGGTGAGGTGGGTGCTGCCCTTCATGAACACGGCATAATGGTGCTCACTGGAAAAGCGTGTGCCGGGGAAGGCGATGAAGTCCGGCTCCATGCCGGGTGCGGCCTTGGCGGCGATGGCAAGCAGTTCGGTAGCGGGGGCGCGCAGGGTCAGTGGCGGTGCGTTTTTGTAGGGTTCGATCATGGCGCTGAGGCTGTCTTGGCGCCAGGCGGCGATGATCAGGTCGGCGCAGGCGCTGATTACGCCGGTCACGCCCACCACCAAGGCCCAGGTCAGGGTGACCACGCCGATCAGGTTATGCAGGTCGAGCCAGCGCAGGCGCGTGGATTTGTCCTGGCGCACGGTGGCGAACTTCAAGCGGCGCATGAACGGCAGGTACAGCACCGTGCCCGAGATGATCGCCACGACAAACAGAATGCCCATGAACGCCAGCAGCAACTTGCCCGGCAGGCCGGGGAACATGTCCACATGCAAGCGCAGCAGGAATAAGGTGAGCCCACCGTTGGCCGCCGGGGTTTCCACGGTTTCACCGGTGCGCGCATCAAGCATGAAGGTGTGGGACGAGTTGGGCTCGGTACCAGCGGTGGCGGCCATGATCGCGATCACGCCGTTCTTGTCATCTTCGTCCCAGGCCAGGTATTGCAGGGCATCGCCGGGGCGATGGGCCTGGGCGGCGCTGACGAGTTGTTCGAGGTTGAGCTGCGGCGTGTCGGCGGGCATCTGCGCCAGTTCCGGCTCGTTGCCCAGCAGATGGTCGATCTCATGGTGAAACACCAGCGGCAGGCCAGTGAGCGCGAGCAGCAGCAGGAACACCGTGCAGATCAGGCTGGTCCAGGTGTGGATGAAGGACCAGCGGCGGATGGTTTTGCTTTTCATCACGGCTCCAAAGGCAAAAGGGCCGCGGTTCAGGCGGCCCTTCATTGGCGGTTTTTACCGTCTTAGAATTTGTAGTTTACGCTGGCGACCACGTTACGCTGGTCGCCGTAGTAGCAGTAGAAACCATCGCAGGTGGACAGGTAGTCCTTGTTGAAGATGTTCTTGGCGTCGACCGCCACGGTCACACCCTTCATGGTGCTATTCAAGCGGCCCAGGTCATAGTGTACCGAGGCGTCATAAACGGTGTAGGAGCCGACGTGGCCCAGGTCTGTATTGGTCGCGTTGCCGTAGGTGTCACCGACATAGCGTACGCCTGCGCCAACACCAAAGCCGTCCATCAGCCCGCTGTGCCAGGTGTAGTCAGCCCAACCAGTAGCCTGGTTGCGTGGCAGCTGATTCATGCGATTACCTTCTTCGCCGGTCGCGCCTTTGGTGATTTCGCTGTCGTTGTAGGTATAGGAACCTACCAGCTTGAGGTTTTCGGTGACGTCGGCGCTGGCTTCCAGTTCCAGGCCCCGAACACGCACTTCACCGATTTGCCGGGTGATACTGCCTTCGGTCACGGAGGAGTTCTGCTGGGTCAGGTCGAATACAGCCGCTGTAAACAGGGCCTTGGTGCCCGGAGGCTGATATTTGATACCCGCTTCGTATTGTTTGCCTTCGGTGGGTTTGAATGCTCCGGTGCTGCCCACTTGTGTGCCTGAGCCGGCCTGGAACGATTCGGCGTACGACAGATAAGGCGTGAGGCCGTTGTCAAACACGTAGCTCAGCGCCGCGTTGCCGCTGAAGTGCTTGTCACGCTGAGTGTTGGTGGCGTCATTCAGGTTATGGAAGGTGGTGCCGGTATGCACCCAGTCTTCACGGCCACCAAGGGTCAGACGCCAGTTGTCGAGGGCCATTTGGTCCTGGACGTACAAGCCGGTTTGTTGGGTCTTTTGGGTGTAGTCGTACATGGTGAAGTACTGGACTTTGGAAAAGTCCTGCCCATATACCGGACGATTGAAGTTAATGGTGGGCACACCTGCAGAACCCCACAGCCAACGAGCATCGCTGGTGGATCTTTGATGGTCGAGCCCGAGCAACAGCGTATGACTGACGGCGCCCGTCTGGAAGTCGGCCTGGAAGTTGTTGTCTAGGGCGAACTGACCGATGTTTTCATCGACCTTGCCGGCGGAGCGACTCACGTTGCCGTCTGCATCGACCGCGACTTCCGGGCCATTTGGATAGAACGCACCCCCAGCGGTGATTCCCTGGAACGACAAGTCATTCTTGGTGTAGCGCAAGTTCTGGTGGAACTGCCAGGTATCGTTCAGGCGCGTTTCAAAGGCGTATCCCAGCGCGTAGTACGTACGGTCGTAGAATTCCCAGTCCGGGTCACCCAGGTTCTTGTGGTGGGAAATTTTACCGGCCGGCGAGCTAAGCTTGGTGCCTTGCAGCGGCAGGAATTGCCCGGTGATCCCGGTATCGTCGCGGGTGAACTGGGTGAGCAGCGTTAGCTTGGTGTCATCGTTGATGTTCCAAGTCAGGCTGGGGGCAACGTTGTAGCGCTTGTCCGGGATGTGGTCCACGGCGGTATTGCTGTCGCGCACCACGCCGCTGATGCGGTAGAGAAATTGACCTTCGTCATCGATCTTGCCGGTGCTGTCGAAGTTGATCTGCTTGTGGTTGTTGCTGCCGGCCTGCACTTCGACTTCATTCGAACGTTCGGCCTGAGGGCGGCGGCTGACCATGTCCAGCAAGCCGCCTGGTGGGGTTTGCCCGTAAATCGATGATGCCGGACCGCGCAGGACTGCAATGCGTTCCAGGTTCCATGTATCGATTTTTGGCGTAGCGTAGTTGCCTTTGGGCAATGGCAGGCCGTCGAGGAACTGAGTTGGAACAAAACCGCGTACCAGCAACCAGTCGCTGCGGGAGTCCGAGCCATAGCCGGAACTCTGCACGCCAGCGGTGTAGCGCAAAGCGTCATTGAGGTTGAGTACGGAGCGGTCTTCCATTTGTTGGCGAGTGATCACGGTCACCGAACGGGGTAACTCTGCAATTGGGGTATCAGTTTTAGTGCCCGCAGCGGTACGCGTCGCTACATAACCGTCCACAGGGCCCCACGCACTTTCATAGCTGCCCTGCCCGGTGATGTTGGTTTCTGGAAGCGCTACTACGCCCTCCGGAACCGCCACTAGGGTATAAGTCCCGGCAGTGCTTTGCTCCAATTGCAGCCCTGTCCCCCGCAACGCTTCACGCAGCGCACCCGGCGCATCGAACTGGCCCTGGACCGGCGCCGAGGTCTTGCCCGACGCCAAGGCCGGGCTGAGGGTCAGCGCCAGGCCGCCCTGGCTGGCGATCTGGTTCAGGGTGGTGGCCAGGGGGGCCGCCGGCAGATTGTAGGTACGCACGCTAGACGCCTGCTCCGCGGCGATCAGCGAAGTGCTGGCCAGCGGGGCACTGAGGGCAATGGCCACGGCTAACAGGCTGGGGCGCAACAAGGTGTCTAGCGTGCGGGACATGGGGTGGCTCCTGAATGGAAATATTTCTCAATTGCCTAGGTGCCGAACGAGAATCGAAAAGTGATAGGGCCAAATGAAAATAAATCTGTGAGTGGTCACAACTCTTCGCACTGCATGGCCCTGAAGGTTCAGGTGTGTTGTGAGGTTTAGCCCTGCACCCATCGCAGTTTAGCGGCCAAGGCGTCCGGGTAAGTTTCTGCACTGGCGATTGCCGCACGCGTCGCATCACCCTGGCCGAAGGCCTCGATCAACAGCGTGACGTGGGTGGCCAGGAAGTCGCTGCGTTGATTGAGGTGTTCCTCCAGTGCCCGGTAGCGCTTGCCGTCCATGAATCCTTCGCTGAGAAACCAGGCCGCGTGTTTGTTCAGGTAGTCGAGTACGTACAGGTCGTACAACGCGCTCACCAGATCTTTTGCAAGCCCAGGCGGCAGTGAGTTGCCGGCCTTTAGCGCACTCTCGATGGCAAGGCGCTGGGCATGCACCTCGCCAGCGCGTGCAACCACCATCAGTTTTGAGTTCCAGACCTGCATGTCGTCCTCTCCCTGAGCCCGGTGTGCGGCGACATGGTGGGCCACCTCCATGAGCAAACGGTATTCCAGGGTGCGGACCATGCTCAGCCCGTAGTCAACGTCGTCCAGGTTAGCGTGCGGGTCCGGATGGGCGGGCTCGGTCAAGGGTTGGCCAATCAGGACCTTAGCGGCATCCAGCAGGATCATGCGGTTGTTGCCACCGGCGTCCTGGTAGATCTTGGCCATGCCTTCATAGTCGGCGAAACGATTGAGGTTGAGCGCCCCGGCCACGCCGCAGCGCAATCGGCATTCAGTGGCCACGGCCTCAGCGGCGGGCGCACACAGGGCCTTGGTCAGCGCCAGGGTCTGGCTGATGGCGGCCCAGGGTGTCCATGTCACATCGCCCGTGCCGGTTGTTTGCAGGGAGGCCTGGGTGGCGGTGCCTTCGATCCATAGGCGGGCGGAGTCATTGGCAAAGCATTTCATGACGTACGCTGTCGCCAGGCAGCCGAATAACGCCCGGCGCTGTGTGCGAAAGTCCAGCAAGCCTGTGCCGTTGCCGATTCTCGCCTGGGTGGTGCGCCGGTTGGCGTGAGTCAGGGCCAGGGTTGCACAGGCCAGCATGACGGAGCTCAAGCCGGTGCCGACCATCGCCCACACGTTCTTGGGGGCGAACAGTGAGCGGATCAGACGGCGGTCAGTGCTGCCCAGTGGGTCTTGAAAGCGGTTGGACTGATCAATGTTCGCTCCGTCACACAGCCACGCGTCAAAAGAGACGCGGACCTGATTAAAACGCAACAAGCCGTAATCCAACGGTACGGCGCGAATTTCTGCTGGTGAAGACATTTCAATGCCAGGGCATGGACCCTGTGTGTCGCTTAATGGCAAGACAAAGGCGAAGACACCGCAGCGCTGGTCCTGAACCTTCAACTCGGCAAACACCACGCCCAACTTGTTGAGGTCATTGATACCGACATTGGCAAATTTCAGCGCAGCGTTGTTGGGTGTGTTCAACACAAACGTGCGCGTGTCGGTGTCGAATACCGCCTCCAGGCAGGGGCCCATGTGTGAGTTGCTACGGCCGATTTCAGTCAGCGCGTAGACCCCCAGACTTTCGCCCTTCTCCAGCTCGCGCCGCCACCTGGCGGCATGCGGGTGGTCCTGTTCGAACGCCAGGAGTGTGCCGATGCACAAACCCTGCTGAATCACGCACCCCATGAACAGTGACGGATCATTGATCGCCGCGTGGGTAGCCAGGGCCATCAACCACTCCGGTTGTTTGAACCCGTGGATACCGTCGGGCAATTGCTTGAGCAGATGCTGCAAGCGCCGATAGGTCTGGCGGTGGCCGTCGTGGAAGGTCAGGTTGGTTTGCGGATGCAACTCAGGGTCGTTGAACGTGTGAGCCATGTGCGCATGGGCCTGGGCGGTGACGGGCCCGTTGACCAGCTGGCGCAGAGTGTCCAGGGTATGTGAGTCGGCCAGTAGTTGGCGAAGTTCATTAGGTGGTGCGGCGAGGGGCGTGTAGGTCTTGGCATCGCGCAGGCTTTTGAGGATGCACATCGACATACCTCGGTTTACACCCATGTCGATAAACACGCAGCATTTGTCGAGTGGCAACGCGGCCAGTGTTTTGGGCAGGTCGGTGGGGTCGGTCACGCCCAACGTGAACAGCTTGTGCAGGTCATCCCCTTGCTGGTAACAGCCCTCCAAAACGGTCGAATAGATGGGGATCCTGAACGGCTGTTGCTCCAGGGGTTGGAGCAGTGCGTTCATGAGTTCTGCGACATGCCGATGCGCCGAGTAATGGGAAGCGTAGGCGATCGACACCCAGCGCAACGGCGGGGTGCTGTCGCCGTAACGTTCAAGCAGAGCGTGCAATGCGTCCATTTTTCCGCTGATGATGCATTGCTCAGGGGCATTGACCGATCCCAACTCCAGCTTCAGTTCAGGCCACCTGTCGAGCAGCGCTTGCGTCATCTCCGGCGACAAGTTGACCAGCAACATGCCGCCGCGGCCTTCTTCACTACGGTAGGCCGCATTGAGGGCGCAGACCGCACGCACGCCCTGCTCAATGCTCAGTACACCGGCGCACACTCGCGCAGCAATCTCACCAAAACTCTGTGCGACAATCAGTGCCGGTCGCACGCCTGCGTCGTGGAGCAGTTGGTTGAGCACCACGGCCGCACCATACAGGGCCAGTTGCGTGACTCCGGAAGGCAGCGGCAAGGCATGCTGATGGGTCAGTAACACTTGGGTGACCAAGCCGGGCTGCAGGCCGGGTTCGTGCTGCGCCGCTTCGTGTTCGATGAGCGCCAGTATGGCATCTATCGAGGTACGCAATTCCTCGGCGTGTTGGTGCAGGTCAGCCAAGGCACCGCAGGGGTCGTTGCCTTGGCCGGGGAAGCAGAAGGCAAAAGTGTGCCGGGTGATGTGTGGGAGCGTCGACATGGTTTCATCCTCATAGAACAACTAGGGATGTCTATTGAAGGACGTTACGGTACGGATGAAACCTGTGAGGGATTACAGTTTTTTAGACACGTTCGAAATGACGGTCTATTCATTTCCCACTAAGTGATTCGGTGTTTTTCGCCTTGGCGTTCACCGTGACCCACCACGGCGTATGCTGCTCGATCTGCACCGGCAATGTCGGCAGCAGTGCATTGAGCGCCAGCGTGGTGTCGTGCAACGGGAAGCTGCCGGTGATGCGCAGGTCAGCCACGTTTTTATCCACACCCAGGTAACCGGTGCGGTAACGGCTGAGTTCCGCAACCACATCACCCAGGCGCGCGTTGTCGACCACCAGCATGCCGCGGGTCCAGGCGTCGGTGGCGGGGGTAACGGCAAGCGCAGGGCCAAGGCCATCGCTGCGCATCAGCACTTGCTGGCCTTCCTTGAAGATCTGTTCCTGCTGCAGCGCCTCGGGCTGGGCGGCCACGGCCGATTGCAGCACGCTCAAGCGCGTGGCGTCGTCTTCGCGCTTGACGATAAACCGCGTGCCCAGCGCCCGCAGGCTGCCGTCGCGGGTTTGCACATAGAATGGGCGCGCGTCGTTGTGGCCGGTCTCGACCAGGATTTCGCCCTCCTGCAACACGATCAGCCGGCGTTTTTCATCAAAACGCACGTCGATGGCGCTGTGGGTGTTGAGGTTGATCAGCGTGCCGTCCGCCAGCTTCAACGTGCGCTGCTCGCCAGTGGCGGTGCGTTGGTCGGCCAGCCAATAGTGGATCGGTACATAGCGTTCACCGGCAAACAGCGCCAGGCCAATCACCAGCGCGATACTTGCAAGGCCACTGCCCAGCTTGCGCACACGTTGGCGAATGCCTTCACGCGATTGCAGCAACGCCGCCCGCGCCGGGCCCGAGGCCACGCTGAAACGCTGGTCGAGCATGCCCAACTGGCGCCAGGCGCGGGCGTGTTCTTCGTCGCCGGCCAGCCATTTATTGAATTCTTCACGCTCAATTGCGCTGCCATCGCCCGAATCGAGGGACAGCTGCCAGGCAATCGCCGCATCCAGCACGCGGGCCGAGACCGGTTTGGAACTGATCACCGTCACAGCGGCTCGCCATACAGCGCGACGTAGCACTGGCGAATGCCCTGGGCCAGGTACTGCCGCACGCGGGGTACCGACACGCCGAGGCGCTGGGCGATTTCGGCGTGGCCCATGCCGTCGAGGCGGTTATAGAGGAAGGCGGCGCGGGCCTTGCTCGACAGCTTGCCGAGCAGGCGGTCGATGGCTTTGAGGTCTTCGAGGATCAGTTGCTGTTCTTCCGGCGACGGGTGTTCGCTTTCCGGGATCAGCATCAGTTCGGTGAGGTAAGCCTGCTCCAGGGCGGCGCGACGGAAATAGTCGAACAACAAGCCCTTGGCGATTGCCACCAGAAACGCCCGGGGTTCGCGGGGTTCGCGCAGCTCATCACGGCCGAGCAGGCGCATGAAGGTGTCCTGGCTCAGGTCTTCGGCGCGGCTCGGGCAGGCCACGTTGCGTCGAAGCCAGGCCAGCAGCCAGCCACGATGGTCGCGATACAACGCGCCAACAAGCTCACTGTGTGGGTTCTGGATCGACGACAAGGCATCACCTGGTAAACGCGATGTTTAAACTAACGAGAATTATTCGCGATTGTGTCAGAGCCGTGGAGTGGGCGCAATTGGCGTCTGTCGGGAGATGACATTAAAACGATGGCGCGTGTTGACGCCGTTTCCATTGGCTCAAACGCTCTTGCAGCCCCTGAGGCGTGTCGATGTGCTGCTGGCGCGCGCGGCTGAACAGGATCAGCATCAGCTCCGCCGTGGCCAGGGCGTCGGCGCTGGCGTGATGACGTTCACCCACATGCAGATGGAAGTGGTTGATCCAATCGTCCAACCCGGCTTCACGGATATGCGCATCCGGGCACAGCAGCGGGGCGATGTCTGCAACATCGAGAAACGGATGGGCCAGGCGGTAACCCAGGCTGTCCTTGAGCGCCCGGCACAGCATGTGTTGATCGAATGGCGCATGGAAGGCGAGCAATGGGCTGTCGCCCACAAAGTCCATGAAGTCCAGTAACGCGTCGACCGGATCGCTGCCGGCGGCAATCGCACTGGGGCCGAGGCCGTGGATCAACACACTGGGGCTGAGTTTGGTTTCAGCCCGTTGCAAGGTGCGTTCGAACAGTTGCGAGAAATCCACCGCGCCGTCTTCGATCACCACCGCGCCGATGGACAACACCTGGTCACGGTTGAGGTTGAGGCCGCTGGTTTCCAGGTCCACCACCACCCAGCGCTGGCTGCGCAGGGTGTCTTCCCCCAGCGGCGTGGGTTTGCGCAGTTGCGCCAGGCGCTGCTGTTGCGCGCTGTCGAGCCCCGGCGTTTTCTTGCGCAGCCAGTTGAACAAGCTCACAGCTGATACCGCAATGTCAGGCTGCTTTGCAGGCGCTGGGCCTGGCGCAGTGATTCACGCAGGATGCGCCGGTCCAGATGATTGAGGCTGTCAGGGTCGACACGGTTGGAGTACGGCTGATTCTCGCGGGTTTGCAGTTGGTGCTGCTGCATGCGGGTTTGCTGGATAAAGTGGTAGGCCTCTTCATACGCCGCGCCGTCCAGGGGCTCAATCACCTCCTTGATCACCAGTTGGCGCAGGCGCTCCAAAGTGTTGTTGGCGTGGATGCCGTTGGCCAGGGCCAGCAGGCGCGCGCCGTCGACAAAAGGGCTCAGGCCCTGCACCTTGAGGTCGAGCGTGGCTTTTTCGCCGCCTTTACGCGTGAGTACAAATTCGCGGAAACGTCCTACGGGTGGCCGCTGGCGCAACGCGTTTTCGGCCAGCATGCGTTGGAACAAGCGGTTGTCCGCC
Organism: Pseudomonas sp. NS1(2017); assembly: GCF_002269425.1. Taxonomy (NCBI): domain Bacteria; kingdom Pseudomonadati; phylum Pseudomonadota; class Gammaproteobacteria; order Pseudomonadales; family Pseudomonadaceae; genus Pseudomonas; species Pseudomonas sp. NS1(2017). Next base: position 772,309 of record NZ_CP022960.1, on the reverse strand, counting down.
ACTTGGTCGAGAATGCCTTGGCGCAATTGCTCGCAGCCACGTTCATCGCCCCACACCACCCGCAGATCGAAATAGATGCTGGAGCCCAGCAGATTCTCTGGCGTCGCCTCGCGGATGAACGCCGCAAACCGCCGCGCCCATTCCGCTCGCGACAAACACAGCTCCGGGTTGCCGGCCATGATGTTGCCTTTGCACAGGCTGAACCCACACAAGGCCAGGCTCTGGTTGATCTGCTGCGCCAGCGGCAACAACCGGCCTCGGATCGCCGCGGCTTCGGCCGCGTCCTTGGCGTCAAACAGAATGCCGTTGTCCTGATCGGTGTACAGCGTCTGCTCGCGGCGGCCTTCGCTGCCAAAGCACAACCAACTGAAGGGCACGCCAGGGTCGCCTTTTTCAGCGAGCGTCAACTCGATCACCCGGCAAACAGTGTGATCGTTGAGCAGCGTAATAATGTGGGTGATCTGGGTCGACGACGCGCCATGGGCCAGCATGCGCTCCACCAACTGGCCGATCTCGCCGCGAATCGCTACCAGGTTGTCCACACGCGGTGCATTGCGGATGGTGCGCGCCAAGTGCACCAGATCAACACGTTGCAGGGAAAACAGGTCGCGCTCGGACACCACGCCGCACAGGCGCTGGTCCTTGACCAGACACACATGGGCGATATGCCGCTCGGTCATGGCGATTGCCGCGTCGAAAGCGCTGTGGTCCGGCGTCAGGAAGAAAGGCGCCTGGGTCATATGCCCTTCGATGCCCTGACTGAAATCGCTGGTGCCATCGGCCACCACCTGGCGCAGGTCGCGCAGGGTGAAAATCCCCAGGGGCGCTTTGTGTTCATCCACGATCACGATGCTGCCGACCTGTTGCTCATGCATCAGCGTGACGGCTTCGCGCAGCGGCGTGGCGGGGCTGCACGTAACAGGATGGCGCATCGCCAACTCGCCGAGCCGCGTGTTCAGGGAGTATTGAGTGCCGAGGGTTTCCACCGCTTTTTGCTGCACCTGCTGATTCACCTGGTCCAACAGGCTGCTGACGCCCCGCAGGGCAAAATCGCGAAACGGGCTGGAGAGTGCGAACAGCTTGATGAACGCCGGTTTGTTCAGTTGCAGGCAGAAGGTGTCTTCGGCGGCCTTGTGCTCGGTGCGGGTTGCCCGTTCGCCCAATAACGCGGCGAGGGGGAAGCATTCGCCTGTGGTGATTTCAAACGTGGTTTCGGCGCTGTCCGGCCGTTCGCCGACCACACGGCCCTGCTTGACGATATAAAAGTGCTCGACCGGCCCGCCCGACGGTTTGAGGATGCTGTCGCCGGGTCCATAGAAGCGTAACTGGCACTGTTCCACCAAAAACGCCAAGTGGGCGTTTTCCATCTGGTTGAACGGCGGGAAGCGTTGCAGGAACTGCAGGGTGCCGTGGATATTTTGCAACACAGCAGTTTTCCCCGCCTGGGCGAAGGCATCAGCTTTACTCATAACAATGACCGCAGATTTTTTGTCGTTATCGTCCCTCATGGTCGACTCCTGCGCGGCGGGTGCCCATTGGACGTAAGTCTAGGTCGATACAAAGGGTACAAACCTAGGGAAAAACCTTACATGAATATCGTCCAAAACCCGTAGAACGCCCACTAGGCAAACTTTCCGACGAAGTGCACATTGATCGCCCTTCTGCAGATGTCTGACGAGTGTGCTGGGAGATTGATGAGAACTGCTGAGAACCGTATGTCCGACCACGATATTTTGAGTGATGCCGAGCGCGAGGCGCTGAGCGCCGTGATGCTGGAGCCTGATTTACCGCCACAACGCGTGTTGATTGTTGACGACGACAAGGACGCACGCGAACTGCTGGCGGAAATCCTGGGGCTGGACGGTATTCGCTGCATGACCGCCGACAGTGGTGAGGCGGCGTGGGATTTGTTGAAGTCGAGCAGTTCCATCGGTTTGCTGATCACCGACCTGCGCATGGCGCCCAGCAATGGCCTGGAACTGATCCGACAAGTGCGTGAATCTACGCGTGCGGCGCTGCCGATCATCATCATGTCGGGGGACGCGGAAGCGCCGGACGTGATTGATGCGATGCATTTGAGTGTGGTGGATTTTTTGCTGAAGCCGATTGATAGCGTGAAGTTGGCAAAGATGGTGAAGCGGGAGTTGGGGATGGCGCAGTAAAACTCCGGTGCATAAAAAAAGCCCTGATCGTGTGATCAGGGCTTTTTCATTTACAGGCCGTTCTTAGCCTTGAACTCCCGACGCCGACGGTGCAACACCGGCTCGGTATAGCCATTCGGCTGCTTCGTCCCTTCAATCACCAACTCCACCGCTGCCTGGAACGCGATGTTGCTGTCGAAATCCGGTGCCAGTGGACGGTACAACTTATCCCCCGCGTTCTGACGGTCCACCACCGGCGCCATGCGCTTGAGGCTTTCCATCACCTGGTCTTGGTTGACGATGCCGTGGCGCAGCCAGTTGGCGATGTGCTGGCTGGAGATACGCAGGGTGGCGCGGTCTTCCATCAGGCCCACATCGTTGATGTCCGGCACTTTCGAGCAACCGACGCCCTGGTCGATCCAACGGACCACATAACCCAGGATGCCCTGGGCGTTGTTGTCCAGTTCGTTGCGGATCTCTTCGTCGGACCAATCGGTGTTGCTGGCCAGAGGAATGGTCAGGATGTCGTCCACCGACGCACGCTCACGCTTGGCAAGCTCGGCCTGGCGGGCGAATACATCAACCTTGTGGTAGTGCAACGCGTGCAGCGCAGCCGCCGTTGGCGACGGTACCCAAGCGGTGTTGGCGCCGGCCAATGGGTGGGCAATTTTCTGTTCGAGCATCGCCGCCATCAGGTCGGGCATGGCCCACATGCCTTTACCGATCTGCGCGCGACCTTGCAGGCCAGTGCTCAAACCGATATCGACGTTCCAGTTTTCGTAGGCGCCGATCCATTTTTCTGCCTTCATCGCCGCCTTGCGCACCATCGCGCCGGCTTCCATGGAGGTGTGGATCTCGTCGCCGGTACGGTCGAGGAAGCCAGTGTTGATAAACACCACGCGCTCGCTGGCTGCCTTGATACAGGCCTTGAGATTAACCGTAGTACGGCGCTCCTCGTCCATGATCCCGACTTTCAGCGTGTTGCGCGGCAGGCTCAGTACGTCTTCGATGCGGCCGAACAGCTCGTTGGTGAACGCGGCTTCTTCCGGGCCGTGCATCTTCGGCTTAACGATGTACACCGAACCGGTGCGGCTGTTCTTGCGGCTGTTGTTGCCGTTGAGGCTGTGGGTCGCGGCGAGGCTGGTGACCAGGCCGTCGAGGATGCCTTCCGGCACTTCGTTGCCGTCTTTGTCGAGGATCGCATCGATGGTCATCAGGTGACCCACGTTGCGCACGAACAACAGCGAGCGGCCGTGCAGCGTCACGTCCTGGCCATCCACGCCGGTATAAACGCGGTCGGCGTTCATCGTGCGGGTGAAGGTCTTGCCGCCCTTGGCGACTTCTTCCGTCAGGTCACCCTTCATCAGGCCGAGCCAGTTGCGGTAGATCACCACTTTGTCGTCGGCATCGACGGCGGCGACGGAGTCTTCGCAGTCCATGATGGTGGTCAGCGCGGCTTCCATCAGCACATCGTTGACGCCGGCGGCGTCGGTCTGGCCGACCGGGGTGCTGGCGTCGATCTGGATTTCGAAGTGCAGGCCATTATGTTTCAGCAGGATCGCAATCGGCTCAGCCGCAGGGCCCTGGAAACCGATCAACTGTGCGTCGTCGCGCAGGCCGCTGTTGCTGCCGCCCTTGAGGCTGACGATCAGCGTGCCGTCGACAATCTTGTAACCGGTGGAATCGACATGGCTGCCGGCGCTGAGCGGTGCGGCCTCATCGAGGAAGGTGCGGGCGAAGGCGATGACCTTGTCGCCACGTACCTTGTTGTAGCCCTGGCCCTTTTCGGCGCCGTCGGCTTCGCTGATGGCGTCGGTGCCATACAGCGCGTCGTACAGCGAGCCCCAGCGCGCATTCGAGGCGTTGAGGGCAAAGCGGGCGTTCATCACCGGCACTACCAGCTGCGGGCCGGCCATGCGGGCGATCTCGTCATCGACGTTTTGGGTCGTGGCCTGGAAATCCGCGGCTTCTGGCAGCAGGTATCCAATGTCTTGCAGGAAGGCTTTGTAGGCCACCGGGTCGTGCGCCTGGCCGGCATGAGTCTGGTGCCAGGTATCGATCCGCGCTTGGAAATCGTCGCGTTTGGCGAGTAGGGCTTTGTTCTTCGGGGCCAGGTCATGGATGACCTTGTCGGCACCGGCCCAGAACTGGTCGGCAGTAATGCCGGTGCCGGGAATGGCTTCGTTGTTCACGAAGTCGAACAGGACTTTGGCGACCTGCAGGCCACCGACTTGAACGTGTTCAGTCATTGCTTGCCTCACTCTGCACAGCTTAAGCGCTTTTTAGATTTTCATTATGTAGTGCCAGGTTGCGCATACTACATGATGACTTGCGGTTGTGAAAATTAGACTAAATACGTCGTTTAGCGACCCACTTTGGTCGTACGGTCACAGCGGAGAATCGGATGTTCTCAAAAAACTATTGGATTGTTCCAGATAAATATAAAAATGGTACACGATTTGTTATCGAGGGCCTTCGGGTCCACCTTGTAGATTGAATTCCAGAGGGCGTTGCCATGGACCATCTTGTACTCACAATTATCGCCGCCGACAAACCCGGCCTCGTCGAGCGCATCGCGCAGAACATCGCTGCCCACGGTGGCAACTGGCTGGAAAGCCGCATGGCGCACATGGCCGGGCAGTTTGCCGGGATCCTGCGGGTTGGCGTGCCTACAGAGAACCGTCAGGCGTTGGTTGGGGCGCTGGAGGATTTATCGACCCATGGCATTCGCGTGCTGGTGGGCGAGGGCAGCAGCGGGCAGGCCTCGGCGTCCAAGTCGATCATGATGACGCTGGTGGGCAATGACCGTGCGGGCATTGTGCGCGAGATCACCGCGCTGCTGAGCAAGCAAGGCGTGAACCTGGAGAGCCTGAGCACCGATGTGCGCCCGGCACCCATGAGCGGTGATCCGTTGTTTACCGCCGAGGCGCTGTTGCAGGTGCCGACCGCGTTATCCCTGGACACCTTGCAGCTGTCCCTGGAAACCCTGGCCGATGACTTGATGGTGGAACTGCACCACGAGGAATAATCTGCCCACAGGGTTATGCATGGAAATCTTGCATGGGCCTGTGGATAACCTGTAGAGACCCCTCGCCAGCCCACACCGGCCGGGGCTCTTCGCTGATTGAGCAAAAAATGAGCAATTTCAAAAGCTTGTGCACAAATGGCGGGGATCAGGTTGTGGATAACCTTGGGGTGGATGTCTGCAAGCCACGCCCGCTGTGGCTTGCAGGGGTTTGTACGTTATTTGATCAGCGTTTGCGCGCGCTAAGCCAGATATCCACGCTGTACACCACCAGGCCCGCCCAGATGAAGGCGAAGGCGGTCAGGGTGCTCGGTGCCAGGTGTTCGCCGAACAGCAGCACGGCTTCCAGCAACACCAGGGTCGGTGCGACGTACTGCAAAAAGCCCAGCGCGGTGTAGGGCAAATGCCGTGCGGCGGCGTTGAAACACACCAGCGGGATCAGCGTCACCGGGCCGGCCGCCACCAGCCACCAGGCTTCGGACGTACTCCAGAATGCCATCTGCGCGCTATGGGCGGTCGGGTTGAACAGCAGCCAGGCAATCGCAATCGGCACCAGCATCCAGGTTTCCACCACCAGCCCCGGTAGCGCCTTGACCGGCGCCTGCTTGCGAATCAGCCCGTAGAAACCGAAGGTCAACGCCAGCACCAGCGACACCCACGGCAAGCTGCCGACCTGCCATACCTGTTGCGCCACACCCACGGCCGCCAGCCCGACGGCGACCCACTGCAAGCGGCGCAGGCGTTCACCCAGGATCAGCATACCCAGCACCACATTCACCAACGGGTTGATGTAGTAACCCAGGCTCGCTTCCAGCATGCGCCCGGTGTTCACCGACCACACATACGTCAGCCAGTTACCCGCGATCAGTGAGCCACTGAGGGCCAGGATCGCCAGGCGCTTGGGGTTGTCGCGCAATTCGCGGAACCAACCGGGGTGCTTCCACACCATCAACAGCAAACCGCCGAACAGTGCCGACCACAACACGCGGTGCACGATGATCTCGGCGGCGGGCACGCTGGCGATGGCTTTGAAGTAGAGCGGGAACAGACCCCAGATGACGTAGGCACTCAGGCCCAGGATGTACCCCTTGCGGGGGTTGGCGGCTTGCATTGCAGAATCCTTGCTTAGGCAGCTAACAAAGCGCGATTGTAAGGATATTTGTCCGTCAAAACAGCTTCAACGGCTCTTCATTCAAGGCGGCCAATTGCTCACGCAACGCCAACACCTGATCGCCCCAATAACGCTCGCTGCCAAACCACGGAAAACTGTGGGGAAACGCCGGGTCGTCCCAGCGCCGTGCCAGCCAGGCGCTGTAGTGCATCAGGCGCAAGGCACGCAGCGGTTCGATCAGCGCCAGTTCACGCGGGTCGAAGTCATGGAATTCCTGGTAGCCGTCCATCAATTCCGACAACTGCCCCAGACATTCCTGACGATCACCGGCGAGCATCATCCACAGGTCCTGTACCGCCGGGCCCATGCGGCAGTCGTCCAGGTCGACGATATGGAACATCTCGTCGCGGCACATCATGTTGCCGGGGTGGCAATCGCCGTGCATGCGGATGTTTTTGTGCGGCGTGGCCTTGTACACCTCTTCCACACGCTTGAGCAGGTCGCGGGCCACGGACTCGTAGGCCGGCAGCAGGCTCTTGGGGATGAAATTGCCTTCAAGCAAGGTGGTGAGTGAGTCGTGACCGAAGTTCTTCACACCCAAGGCTTCGCGGTGTTCGAACGGGCGGGTGGAGCCCACCGCATGCAAACGGCCGAGCAATTGCCCAAGGCGATACAGCTGATCGAGATTGCCCGGCTCCGGCGCACGGCCGCCACGGCGGGGGAACAGGGTGAAGCGGAAACCGGCGTGCTCGAACAGGCTTTCGCCGTTGTGGATCAGTGGCGCGACCACCGGGACTTCGCATTCGGCCAGTTCGAAGGTGAAGCGGTGTTCTTCGAGGATCGCCTCGTTGGTCCAGCGCTGCGGCCGATAGAACTTGGCGATCAGCGGTTCCGAGTCTTCGATGCCCACTTGATAGACGCGGTTTTCGTAGCTGTTGAGCGCCAGGACGCGAGCATCGCTGAGGAAACCGATGCTTTCGACAGCGTCGAGCACCAGGTCGGGTGTGAGTGTTTCAAACGGGTGGGCCATGCGAACTCCTGCGCGCAGCAGGGCGCCGCGTCCGGCCGGGTATGGTAACCCTGTAGGAGCGAGCTTGCTCGCGAAAAACCTGAGCGCGCCTCGGGGCATCAGGCTTTGCGCGTTATCGTTGACGTTTTTCGCGGGCAAGCCCGCTCCTACAGGGACTGTGGTCTATCAGGCGCCGACGATGCCGCCATCATCCCGCCGAATCGCCATCACCGACGAGCGCGGCTTGCCATTCGGCAGATGCTCCGGCCAGGTCGAGCCGCCGGTTTCGCCTGGGTGCTGGATCCCCACGAACAGCGTCTTCTGATCCGGCGAGAAGCTGATGCCCGTCACTTCACAGGCCACCGGTCCTACCATGAAGCGGCGAATTTCCCCGGTGGAAGGGTCGGCACACAGCATCTGGTTATTGCCCATGCCGGCGAAGTCACCCGCGTTGCTGTAGTCCCCATCCGTAAGAATCCACAGGCGCCCGGCCTTGTCGAAGCCCAACCCGTCTGGACTGTTGAACATGTTCTGCGGGTTGATATTCGACGAGCCACCTTTGGGCGTACCGGCGTGCACGCCCGGGTTGCCGGCTACCACAAACAGGTCCCAGCTGAATTCGGTGGCGCCGTGGTTATTGGCGTCGGCCTTCCAGCGCAGGATTTGGCCGTAGACGTTCTTCTCGCGCGGGTTGGGACCGCCCACCGGCTGGCCGTCTTCACCGCGCTTCGCGTTGTTTGTCAGGGTGCAATAGACCTGGCCGTCGGTGGGGCTGACCACGATCCATTCGGGGCGGTCCATGCGTGTGGCTTTCACCACGCTGGCGGCGAGGCGCGCGTGGATCAGCACTTCGGCCTGGTTGGCGAAGCCGGTGCTGGCGTCGATGCCGTTTTTGCCGTGGGTCAGCTCGACCCATTGGCCCTTGCCCTTGGGGTGGTCGGCGTTGCCGTCGCCCGCGTCGAAGATCGCCACATACAAGGTGCCGTGGTCGAGCAGGTCTTTGTTGGCCTTGGGGTTCTTGTGGTTGATCTTGTCGCGGCTGACGAACTTGTAGATGAACTCGCCGCGCTCATCGTCGCCCATGTACACCACGGCGCGGCCGTCGCGGGTTTCCGCCAGGGCAGCGTTTTCATGCTTGAAGCGGCCCAGGGCAGTGCGTTTGGCCGGGGTGGATTGCGGGTCGAACGGGTCGATTTCCACGACCCAGCCGTGACGGTTGAGTTCGTTGGGGTTCTTCGCCATATCGAAACGCGGGTCGTGCTGGTGCCAGTTGATGTCCTTGCTGGCGGCGACAACGCCATAACGTTTCTGCCCGGCATCGAAGGTCTGTTGTGGGTTGCTGCTGCCGAAGCAGTCGGTGAAATTCTCTTCACACGTCAGATAAGTGCCCCACGGCGTCTTGCCGTTGGCGCAGTTCTGGAAGGTGCCCAGGGCCTTTTTGCCAGATTTGTCGGCGCTGGTTTTGAGCCAGTCGTGACCGGCGGCCGGGCCGCTGAGGCGGATCGGCGAATTGCCGTGGATGCGGCGGTTGTAGCGCGAGTCCTGCACGAACTGCCAGGTGTCGCCCTTGCGCCGCACTTCGATCACCGACACGCCTTCGCTGGCCTGGGCCTTGTGCACGTCTTCGGCCGACTGCGGCGCGCCGCCGTGGGCGAAGAGGTAGCGGTAGTTGGTGTATTCGTTGTTGATCGCCATCAGCGCGCGATTCTCGTCGCCGGGGAAGGCAAACAGGCTCATGCCGTCATTGTTGTCGCCGAACTGCTGTTCCTGGGCCTTGGCCGTGCCGTTACCGGACGGGTCGAAGGCCGGCGCGCTCTTGCTCAACGGCTGGCCCCAACTGATCAGCACCGAAGCGCTATAGCCCGGCGGCAAAGTAATGGCGTCGCTGGTGGCGGCGGCGATGCTGGTGAACCCCAGCAACGGGCTGGCGCTGGCGGCGTTGACGGCGAGGGCGCTGCGGGTCAGCAGGTTGCCACCCAGGAACATCGCGGCGCCACACAGGGCACCAGCGCCGATAAAGCGGCGACGGGTGAGGCCGATCATCTGTTCAAGGTCGGTGGCTTGGTTTTCTTCTAATAGGCTCATCTCAGGCTCCCTGCGGTTTTTGCAGACACCATAAGGAGCGGGCGTGACGAAATTGTTGCAGTTTAAATAGCGGGCCGCTTACACCGGCGTGCCGAGCAGCACATTGCTCGGCGCAAATTGCACCTGGATCGCTTTGCCTTCGGTCACGCGCAGCGCCTTGAGCGTGGCGGGCTGCGCCAGGGCGCATAAAACCTGGCCGTTGGGCAGGGTGACGCGCACTTCGCTGGGCCCGTCCTCGGCGTCGAGAACGGCGTCGACGATGCCGCTCATGCAATTGTGTCCAGTTGTTGCGGGAGCCTCGAGTGCCAGCAATTCCAGCCAGCCGGCCTTGATCAATGCGACCACTTCTACCCCGGTTTCCAGCTCCAGCCGCTGCGTGCTGTCATGGGTGATCTGTGCAGCCAGGGTCAGCCCGCCGGCCAGTTGCAGGCGGATCAGATCATTGCGGCCATGCTGCTCGATGGCGACGACCTGACCATGCAATTGATTACGCGCGCTGGTGCGCAGCATCAAACGGCCGAGCAGGTTGAAATCGCTGGCGGCTTCGTCCGAGCCCAGCACTTCGGCCTGCAGTACTTGCAGGCGTTGATAAAGACGCAGCACGCGCTCACCTTCCGCCGTCAACTTGGCGCCGCCGCCGCCCTTGCCGCCGACGCTGCGTTCCACCAGCGGTTTTTGCGCCAGGTTGTTCAACTCGTCGATGGCATCCCACGCCGCCTTGTAACTCAAGCCGGCACTTTTTGCGGCGCGGGTGATGGAGCCCTGCTCGGCGATATGCGCCAGCAAGGCAATGCGCTGGGGACGGCGGATGATGTGTTGGCTGAGGGACGTTGGCAGAGACATGGGGATACGCTTCGATGTGATGGACTGAACGTTGCGGCCAAGGTGGGACGGAGTCAAGTCAACTGCCCGGTTTGGGCGTGCGGGCCAGGCAGTACACATCGACCTGCAGCGCCCCGGTATTCATCAACAACCGCGCCAGGCTGTGGGCGGTGGCGCCTGTGGTGAGCACGTCGTCCACCAGTGCAAAGTGACGGCCTTGCACCTGTGCGTCGGGCGCCAGGGCGAAAGCGCCGAGCAGGTTGCGTTGTCGGGTCTTGGCATCGAGGGCCTGTTGGGCGACGGTTTCATGAGGGCGTAATAACAGGTGTTCATCGTAGGGGATGTTCAGGTCGCTGCTGAGCCAGCGCGCCAGCATCAACGCCTGGTTATAGCCGCGTTCCCGCAGGCGCTTGCGCGCCATCGGTACCGGCAGCAGGCAGTCGGGGCGAGTGAGTTCGGTGTTGTCGAAGCGATGTTGCAGGTGCTGGGTCAACAGCCGAGCCAGCATCTGCCCCAGAGGCCAGCGCGCTTGGTGCTTGAAGCGGCTGATCAGGCTGTCGATCGGAAAGCTGTAGGTCCAGGGCGCGATCACCTGTTTAAAGGCCGGCGGATGTTTCTGGCATTGGCCGCAGATCAAGCCCTCCATCGGCAGGGGTAGGGCGCACAGGGTGCAGTGTTCTATCAGCCACGGCAGCTCGGTTTCGCAGACGTTGCACACAGAGTCGGCTGATTCCGTTGCCTCATCGCAGATTAAACATGTCTGGGTGTTTTTTAACCAGATGTAAACCTTGTGTTTGTAGTCAGGTTGACAGTGCATGAATCTTCCTTAAATATGCCGAGCATCCGTGTCGTGCCTGTGGGTATTGCCCTTCCCGCAGCGCTTGCCAAAGCATAATCAAGGAATCGCCCATGAGCGCCAGCACCACCGCCACCTTGCGTCACGATTGGTCCCTCGCCGAAGTCAAAGCGCTGTTCGTGCAGCCGTTCAATGACCTGCTGTTCCAGGCGCAGACCGTGCACCGCGCGCATTTCGACGCCAACCGTGTACAAGTGTCGACGCTGCTGTCGATCAAGACCGGCGCCTGCCCGGAAGATTGCAAATATTGTCCGCAGTCTGGCCACTACAACACTGGCCTGGAAAAAGAGAAGCTGATGGAAGTGCAGAAGGTCCTCGAAGAGGCTGCCCGCGCCAAAGCCATCGGCTCGACCCGCTTCTGCATGGGCGCCGCCTGGAAGCACCCGTCGGCCAAAGACATGCCCTACGTGCTGCAGATGGTCAAAGGCGTGAAGGCCATGGGCCTGGAAACCTGCATGACCCTCGGCCGCCTCGATCAGGACCAGACCGAAGCCCTGGCCCAGGCCGGCCTGGACTACTACAACCACAACCTCGATACCTCGCCGGAGTTCTACGGCAGCATCATCACCACCCGCACCTACAGCGAACGCCTGCAAACCCTGGCCTACGTGCGGGATTCGGGGATGAAGATCTGCTCCGGTGGCATCCTCGGCATGGGCGAGTCCCTCGATGACCGCGCCAACTTGCTGATCCAACTGGCCAACCTGCCGGAGCATCCGGAGTCGGTGCCGATCAACATGCTGGTGAAGGTGGCCGGTACGCCGCTGGAAAACGCCGAAGACATCGACCCGTTCGACTTCATCCGCATGCTCGCCGTGGCGCGCATCCTGATGCCGCAGTCCCATGTGCGGCTGTCCGCTGGTCGTGAAGCAATGAATGAGCAGATGCAGGCCCTGGCGTTCTTCGCCGGCGCCAACTCTATTTTCTACGGCGACAAACTGCTGACCACCGCCAACCCACAGGCGGACAAGGACATGCAACTGTTCTCGCGCCTGGGCATCCTGCCGGAAGCCCGTGAAGAACACGCGGATGAAGTGCATCAGGCGGCGATCGAGCAGGCGCTGGTGGAGCAGAAGAGCAGCGAGCAGTTCTATAACGCTGTGGTGTGAGAGATGTCCTTCGATCTCGCCGCGCGCCTCGCTGCCCGCCGTGCCGAACATCTTTACCGCCAACGCCCGCTGCTCGACAGCCCCCAAGGCCCGGAAGTGGTGGTGGACGGCAAGCCGTTGCTGGCGTTCTGCAATAACGATTACTTGGGCCTGGCCAATCACCCGCAAGTGATCGAGGCTTGGCGCGCCGGTGCATCCCGCTGGGGCGTGGGCGGCGGTGCTTCGCACCTGGTGGTCGGGCATGCGACGCCGCACCATGAGCTGGAAGAAGCCTTGGCCGATCTCACCGGTCGCCCGCGTGCGCTGCTGTTTACCACCGGCTACATGGCCAACCTCGGTGCGGTCACGGCGTTGGTGGGGCAGGGCGATACGGTGCTGGAAGACCGACTCAACCATGCCTCGCTGCTGGATGCGGGCCTGCTCTCGGGGGCGCGTTTCAATCGCTACCTGCATAACGACGCCGCAAGCTTGGCTAAGCGCCTGGAGAAAGCCACCGGCAATACCCTGGTGGTCACCGATGGCGTGTTCAGCATGGACGGTGACCTGGCCGACCTACCCGCGCTGGCCCGTGAAACCAAGGCCAAAGGCGCCTGGTTGATGGTGGATGATGCCCATGGTTTTGGCCCATTGGGCGCCAACGGCGGCGGTATCGTCGAGCACTTCGGTCTGAGCCAGGAGGACGTGCCGGTACTGGTTGGCACCCTCGGCAAGGCGTTCGGCACAGCCGGCGCTTTTGTGGCGGGCAGTGAAGAGCTGATCGAAAGCCTGATCCAGTTCGCGCGCCCGTACATCTACACCACCAGCCAACCGCCGGCCCTGGCCTGCGCCACCTTGAAAAGCCTGGAGCTGCTGCGCACCGAACATTGGCGGCGTGAGCACCTCAACGGCCTGATCCGTCAGTTCCGCCAGGGTGCCGAGCAGCTCGGTCTGGACTTGATGGACAGCTTCACTCCGATCCAGCCGATTCTGATCGGCGACAGCGCCAAGGCCGTGCGCCTGTCGCAAATGCTGCGCGAGCGCGGCCTGATGGTGACGGCGATCCGCCCACCGACCGTGCCGGCCGGCAGTGCGCGTTTGCGCGTGACGTTGACGGCGGCCCACACCGAGGCGCAGGTGCAGCTATTGTTAAACGCATTGGAAGCGTGTTTCCGCGTTTTAAGCCGTTCGGAGCCCGACCATGCGTAATCGACTGATATTGCTGCCCGGCTGGGGCCTCGGTGTATCACCGCTGGAGCCGTTGGCCGCTGCATTGCAAGGTCTGGACGAACACCTGCAGGTGCAGATCGAGCCCTTGCCCGCGTTGGGTTCCAGCGACCTGGATGAGTGGCTCGACGAACTTGATGCCACGCTGCCGGACAACGCCTGGCTGGGTGGCTGGTCCTTGGGCGGCATGCTGGCTTCGGAGCTGGCGGCGCGGCGTGGCGAACGTTGTTGCGGCCTGCTGACGCTGGCGAGCAATCCGTGTTTCGTCGCCCATGAAGGTTGGCCCAGCGCGATGCCCGCCGAGACCTTCGATGCGTTTCTCGCCGGTTGCCATGCCGACTCCCAAGTTACCCTCAAGCGCTTCGGTTTGCTGTGCGCCAAAGGCGCCGAAGACCCACGTGGGTTGTCGCGCTTGCTGGTCAGCGGCGCACCCAATACCCCATCAACGGTGCTGATGCCCGGCCTCGAACTGCTCGCTCAACTCGACACCCGTGAAGCCTTGCTGGCGTATCGCGGCCCGCAGTTGCACCTGTTCGCCGGGCTGGACGGATTGGTGCCCGCCGAAGCCGCCAGCGACCTGCTGGCACTGCTGCCTGATGTTGAAATCGGCCTGATTGAACAGGCCGGCCACGCTTTTCTTCTGGAAGACCCTCACGGTGTTGCGGGGGCCATCCAGGCTTTTTTGCATGAGTGTGTCGATGACTGATTTATCCCACGCCCCGCTGCCAGGCGCGTTACCCGACAAACGCCAGGTGGCGGCGTCCTTTTCCCGTGCAGCCGCCAGTTACGACAGCGTTGCCGAGTTGCAGCGGTCGGTGGGCAGCCAATTGCTGGCGCGCTTGCCGGCCGACATTGCGCCACAACGCTGGCTGGATATGGGCTGCGGCACTGGTTATTTCAGCCGCGTGCTGGCCGAACGTTTGCCCGCCAGCCAAGGCATTGCACTGGACATCGCCGAAGGCATGCTCAATCACGCACGCCCATTGGGTGGTGCCCAGCACTTCATCGCCGGCGATGCCGAGCGCTTGCCGCTTAAAACTGACAGCTTGGAGCTGATCTTCTCCTCCCTCGCGGTGCAGTGGTGCGCGAACTTCGAAGCCGTGCTCAGTGAGGCCTCTCGCGTGTTGCAACCGGGAGGCACGCTCGCTTTTGCCAGCCTGTGTGTGGGCACCCTGGAAGAGCTGCGCGAAAGCTGGCGCGCGGCGGATGGCCTGGTTCACGTCAACCGCTTCCGTACGTTCGAGGCTTATCAACAACTGTGCGCGGCCAGCGGCCTGCGGGTGGTGAGCCTGGAGCGCCGCGCCCATGTGCTGCATTACCCGGACGTGCGCAGCCTCACCCATGAATTGAAAGCCCTGGGTGCGCATAACCTCAACCCTGGCCGGCCGGGAGGGTTGACGGGGCGCGCGCGGATTGTTGCACTGGTGCAGGCGTATGAGCGGTTCCGCCAGGCCCAGGGCCTGCCGGCGACTTACCAAGTGGTGTATGCCGTACTGGAGAAACCTCTATGAACGCCGCCTACTTCATCACCGGCACCGACACCGATGTCGGCAAGACCACCGTCGCTGCTGGCCTGCTGCACGCGGCGCGACAAGCTGGCAGAAGCACTGCCGCCGGCAAACCCGTGGCTTCCGGCTGCCAGGTCACGCCCAAAGGCTTGCGCAACGCCGATGCACTGGCGTTGTTGGCCGAATGCTCGTTGCCCCTGACGTACGCCGAGGTCAACCCGGTGGCGTTCGAGCCGGCCATCGCGCCGCATCTGGCGGCGCGGGAGGCGGGCGTATCGCTGACTGTGCAATCCTTGCTCAAACCCATGCAGCAGATACTGGCGCGAGAAGCGGATTTCACCTTGATCGAAGGCGCAGGCGGTTGGCGGGTGCCTCTGGCTGATCAGGCGAACCTGTCGGATTTGGCCATGGCGCTCAAGCTGCCGGTGATCCTGGTGGTGGGCGTGCGCCTGGGATGCATCAGCCATGCCCTGCTCACCGCCGAAGCCATCGCCCGTGACGGTTTGCAACTGGCCGGGTGGGTGGCGAATATCATCGACCCCAAGACCTCTCGTCTGGAAGAAAACCTCGCCACCCTGGCCGAGCGGCTGCCTGCACCGTGCCTGGGCCGCGTGCCGAAACTCAAGCAGGCGGGGGCTGAAGCGGTGGCGGAATACTTGCAGCTGGACCTGCTTGACTGATTTTGGCTATCGCTAAGGCATTATGCCATTAGTGTTTTTGACGGGCGTTTTGCGGGCGACTCTGCTTCAATCACGGTTCACGATTCTCTAAAGGCAGGCTTACGCCATGGAAATCTCTGGAAGCAGCGCGTTTTATTCGGGCCTGAGCAGCATTCAGACCGGGCAGAACCGTGTCGACCAGGCCGCCGGTAAAATTGCCAGCGCCGCGACGACCCAGCCCTCGGATGCGCAAAGCGACCGACTGCAAGCCAATGACCGCGCCCAGCCGTCCAACTCGGCCAGCAACATGGTCGAAATGGCCCAAGGCAAGTTTCAGGTGGAGCTCGGCGCCAAAGTCGCCAAGGCTTCGGATGAAATGCTCGGCACCCTGATCGACACCTACGCTTAATCCCATCCGTCCTACGCGGTCCTTGTAGGAGCGAGCTTGCTCGCGAAGAAATCCCAAGCACCGCGTGCATCCAGACCGCACCCGTCATCGTTGACGTTTTTCGCGAGCAAGCTCGCTCCTACAAAAATCCTCTATCTCTCCTAAAGTCATGTGGCACCCCGCCGCAGGCGTCGCCGTGCGCGCCGTTGATTCACGTCATGACAAACGGCATCCGGACGACGCTTGACATCCCCAGGTGGTAAACGTATGTTTCAAACACCTGTTTGACCGCCACAACAATTCCACGCGGTTGTTCATTCCAGATACATCAGCAGAGGTTTATCGCTATGCCTGACTACAAGGCCCCCTTGCGTGATATTCGCTTCGTTCGTGACGAACTGCTTGGCTATGAAGCGCACTATCAGAGCCTGCCGGCTTGCCAGGACGCTACCCCAGACATGGTTGACGCCATCCTTGAAGAGGGCGCCAAGTTTTGTGAGCAAGTACTGGCACCGCTGAACCGCGTGGGCGACATCGAAGGCTGCACCTGGAGTGAGTCGGGCGTTAAAACCCCAACCGGTTTCAAAGAAGCCTACAAACAATTCGTCGAAGGCGGCTGGCCAAGCTTGGCCCACGACGTGGAGCACGGCGGCCAAGGCCTGCCGGAATCCCTGGGTCTGGCAGTCAGTGAAATGGTCGGCGCCGCCAACTGGTCGTGGGGCATGTACCCGGGCCTGTCCCACGGTGCGATGAACACCATCTCCGAGCACGGTACTCCCGAGCAGCAAGAGGCTTACCTGACCAAACTGGTGTCGGGCGAGTGGACCGGCACCATGTGCCTGACCGAGCCACACTGCGGCACCGACCTGGGCATGCTGCGCACCAAGGCCGAGCCTCAGGCTGACGGTTCCTACAAAGTCTCCGGTACCAAGATCTTCATCTCGGCCGGTGAACACGACATGGCCGACAACATCGTCCACATCGTACTGGCCCGCCTGCCGGACGCACCGGCTGGCACCAAAGGTATCTCGCTGTTCATCGTGCCGAAGTTCCTGCCGAACGCCGACGGTTCGATCGGCGCGCGCAACGCCGTGACCTGTGGATCCCTGGAACACAAGATGGGCATCCACGGCAACGCCACCTGCGTGATGAACTTCGACGCGGCCACCGGTTTCCTGATCGGCCCGGCGAACAAAGGCCTGAACTGCATGTTCACCTTTATGAACACCGCTCGCCTGGGAACCGCGCTGCAAGGCTTGTCCCACGCCGAGATCGGCTTCCAGGGCGGCCTGAAGTACGCTCGCGATCGCCTGCAAATGCGCTCCCTGACTGGCCCGAAGGCGCCGGACAAAGCCGCCGACCCGATCATCGTGCACCCTGACGTGCGCCGCATGCTGCTGACCATGAAAGCCTTCGCCGAAGGCAACCGTGCGATGGTGTACTTCACCGCCAAGCAAGTGGACATCGTCAAATACGGCACCGACGACGAAGCCAAGAAACAGGCCGACGGCCTGCTGGCCTTCATGACTCCGATCGCCAAGGCGTTCATGACCGAAGTCGGCTTCGAGTCTGCCAACCACGGCGTACAGATCTACGGTGGCCACGGCTTCATCGCCGAGTGGGGCATGGAGCAGAACGTTCGCGACAGCCGTATTTCGATGCTGTACGAAGGCACCACCGGTATCCAGGCCCTCGACCTGCTGGGCCGTAAAGTGCTGATGACCCAAGGCGAAGCGCTCAAGGGCTTCACCAAGATCGTGCACAAGTTCTGCCAGGCCAACGAAGGTAACGAAGCCGTCAAAGAGTTCGTTGCTCCGCTGGCTGCACTGAACAAAGAGTGGGGCGAGTTGACCATGAAGGTCGGCATGGCCGCGATGAAAGACCGCGAAGAAGTGGGTGCCGCCTCGGTGGACTACCTGATGTACTCCGGTTACGCGTGCCTGGCTTACTTCTGGGCTGACATGGCGCGCCTGGCTGCCGAAAAACTGGCTGCCGGCACCACCGAAGAGGCGTTCTACACCGCCAAGCTGCAGACTGCGCGCTTCTACTTCCAGCGCATTCTGCCGCGTACCCTGGCCCATAAAGCCACCATGCTGTCGGGCGCAAACAACCTGATGGACATGAAAGAAGAAGACTTCGGCCTGGCTTACTAAGCCTTACCGGGTTCACTTCAAGAGCCGCCGCTCCTTCACGGGAGCGGCGGCTTTTTCGTTTCTTTGTAGGAGCGAGCTTGCTCGCGAAAAAACCACAAGCACCGCGTTTATTCAGACGCCCCCCATCATCGTTGACGACCTTCGCGGGCAAGCCCGCTCCTACAGAAAGCGTTGCAACAAAAAACTCAGGGAATGCCAGTGGCTGCCGTTACAGTGATGGCAATGTGATACATGCGTGCCAGGTTGTGCTTAACTGTCGGCGTAAAGGCACAGTGCCATCATCTTTTTGCGGGTCGGAGTTTTACCCTTGTCGCGCGTGTCCGCTGTACGTTTCAGTCATTTTTTACCTTCGTTGCTGCTCTTGCTGGCCGGGCTCTCGGCTGCGTACGTCAAGGACCTCAACGTCTTCTTCACGTCGCTCTTCAATGTGTTGCCGACCCTGGTGCTGTTGCTCGGCGGTTCGTATTGCGCGGTGTATCGCCGTCAGCGCGAACTGTTCCTGATGATCACGGTGTACATCGCCTACTTCCTGCTGGATACCCAGACCGATTTCTACCGCGACAACGGTCGCGTGCGCGAAGACGCGGCCGTGGTGTTTCACCTGTGCTGCTTGCTGTTGCCGTTGTTGTTCAGCATCTATGCCCTGTGGCAGGAGAAGACCCACCTGTTCCGCGACTTCGTCGCCCGTGGCGCGGTGCTGCTGGCGGTGGGTAGCGTGGCGCTGGCGCTGGAGCAGAGTTATCCCCAAGCCGTGCTGAACTGGTTGGCGGAAATTCGCTGGCCGGCGCTGCATGGCAGTTGGATGAGCCTGATCCAGCTGTCGTATCCGATGTTTCTGATCGGTTTCCTGACCCTTGCGGCACAGTACTGGTACCAGCCGCGCCCGCTGCACGCGGCGCAACTGGTGGGCCTGCTGGGCCTATTCTGGATGTTGCCGCAGACTTTCATCTTGCCGTTTACCCTGAACATCATGTGCAGCCAGGTGATGCTGATGATTGCTGCCGGCGTGGCCCACGAGGCTTATCAAATGGCCTTCCGCGATGAGCTCACCGGCTTGCCGGGGCGCCGCGCGCTGAACGAGCGCATGCAGAGGCTGGGGCGCAACTATGTGTTGGCGATGAGCGACGTCGATCACTTCAAGCGCTTCAACGACACCCACGGCCATGATGTCGGTGACCAGGTGCTGCGACTGGTGGCGAGCAAGTTGTCCAAGGTCAACGGCGGCGGGCGGGCTTATCGCTACGGTGGTGAAGAGTTCGCCGTGGTGTTCGCCGGCAAGACGGTCGAGGAGTGCTTGCCGCACCTGGAGGAGATCCGCGAGATCATCGCGGATTACGATATCAAGCTGCGCAATGCCGACCGCCCTCAGGACGACCACCAGGGCCGTCAACGCCGTGCGGGCAGCGGTGCATCGAGCGTTTCGGTGACCATCAGCATCGGCGTGGCCGAGCGCCAGGCCGAGCAGCGCACGCCCGAAGAGGTGCTCAAATCCGCCGACCAGGCGCTGTACGCCGCCAAGGGGGCCGGACGTAACTGCGTGGTTGCAGCCGGGCAAACCCGTCGTGGCGCGGTGCGCACAGAGGGCGCTGCCGGTTGAGTGATGGCGCTGTATTCAGCAGCGCTACAGTGATTGTCCGAGGCAATGCCCGGCAGTAGGTTGAAACCATCTGCTGACGGAGACATTGCCATGCCTGACTACAAAGCTCCCCTTCGTGACATGCGTTTTCTGATCGACAACGTGTTTGATTTCCACGGCCATTACGCCGCCTTGGGCGCGACCGACGCCAGCCCGGACATGATCAGCGCGATTCTCGAAGAAGGCGCCAAATTCTGCGAAAACGTGCTCGCACCGCTCAACCGCAGCGGCGACGAAGAAGGCTGTCATTTCGACAACGGCGTGGTCACTACGCCCAAGGGTTTCAAGGAAGCCTTCGCCCAGTATGTGGAAGGCGGCTGGCACGGCCTGGCGGCAGACCCGGCCTACGGCGGCCAGGGCTTGCCGTCGTCGCTGGGCCTAGTACTCAGCGAGATGATCGGCTCCAGCAATACCTCTTGGGGTATGTACCCAGGTCTGACCCACGGCGCGATGTCGGCGATCCACGCCCACGGCACCGCCGAGCAGAAAGACACGTTCCTCACCAAACTCACCGCCGGCGAATGGACCGGCACCATGTGCCTCACCGAAGCCCATTGCGGCACCGACCTGGGCCTGATCAAGACCCGCGCCGTGCCCCAGGCGGACGGCAGCTATGCGGTCACCGACAGCAAGATCTTCATCTCGGCCGGCGAACATGACATGAGCGCCAACATCATCCACCTGGTACTGGCCAAACTGCCGGACGCGCCGGCGGGCACCAAGGGCATCTCGCTGTTTATCGTGCCCAAGTTCCATGCGGATTCGGGCGAGCGCAACGCGGTGCACTGCGGCTCCATCGAACACAAGATGGGCATCAAGGGTTCGGCCACCTGCGTGTTGAACTTCGACGGCGCGAAGGGCTTTCTGATCGATGAGGCGAACAAAGGCCTCAACTGCATGTTCACCATGATGAATCACGCGCGCCTGGGCACCGGCATGCAGGGCTTGTGCAATGGCGAGGCGAGCTTCCAGGGCGCGATCAAATACGCCAACGACCGCCTGCAGATGCGCTCGTTGACCGGCGCCAAGGCTCCGGATAAAGCCGCCGACCCGATCATCGTGCACCCCGATGTGCGCCGCATGCTGCTGACCATGAAGGCCTTCAACGAAGGCAACCGCGCTCTGACCTACTTCACCGCACAGTTGCTCGACACCGCGCACCTGAGCCGCGACGCCACCCAGCGTCAGGACGCCGAAGACCTGCTGGCGTTCCTCACGCCGATCTGCAAAGCCTTCATGACCGACACCGGCCTTGAGGTGACCAACCACGGCATGCAGATCTTCGGCGGCCACGGCTACATCCGCGAATGGGGCATGGAACAACTGGCCCGCGACGCACGGATTGCGCCGATCTATGAAGGCACCAACGGCATTTAGGCCCTCGACCTGTTGGGGCGCAAGGTGCTGGGCAGCCAGGGTAAGTTGCTGCGTGGCTTTACCAAGATTGTGCATAAGTTCTGCGCGGCGAATGCCGAGCACCCGCAGCTCAAGGCCTATGTGGCGCAGCTTAGCCAGCTGAATGGAGAGTGGGGCGAACTGACCACTAAAGTCGGCATGGCCGCGATGAAGAATCCCGATGAAGTCGGTGCGGCGGCCGTGGATTACTTGATGTACAGCGGCTACGTGATCCTTGCCTACCTGTGGCTGCGTATGGCGATGGCTGCCCTTGAGCAACCGGACTCGGATTTCTCCAAGGCCAAGCTCGCGACCTGCGACTTCTATTTCAAGCGCCTGCTACCGCGTACCGCCACCCACCGTGCTGCGGTGGAAGCGGGCAGCGAATGCCTGATGAGTCTGCCTGCGGAGGCATTTGCGCCGTAGTGACTTAAAAATACCGATCAGTCACAAGTGGACCCTATGTGTCTGAAAAGTTGTTCGGGTACACTCTGAGCCTGTAAAACCGACTCTTACCGAATTACTTTTCACGTTCTCACGAGGTTTGCCATGGCTGATTACAAAGCGCCGCTGCGTGATATGCGCTTCGTCCTCAACGAAGTCTTTGAGGTCGCCACCACTTGGGCCCAATTGCCGGCATTGGCAGACACCGTTGACGCCGAAACCGTAGAGGCCATCCTCGAAGAAGCCGGCAAGGTCACCGCTAAATCCATCGCCCCGCTCAGCCGCGGTGGCGATGAGCAGGGTTGCCGCTGGGACAACACCGCGGTGTTCACGCCGGACGGTTTTCCACAGGCCTACAAAACCTATGCCGAAGGCGGCTGGGTTGGGGTAGGTGGTGACCCGATGTTCGGCGGCATGGGTATGCCCAAGGCGGTGTCGGCCCAGGTTGAAGAGATGATCAACTCGTCGAGCCTGGCGTTCGGTTTGTACCCGATGCTGACCTCCGGCGCCTGCGTGTCGATCAACACCCACGCCAGCGAAGCACTGAAAGCCGCTTATCTGCCGAAGATGTATTCCGGTGAATGGGCCGGCTCCATGTGCCTGACCGAAGCCCATGCCGGTACTGACCTGGGGATTATCCGCACCAAGGCCGAACCACAGGCGGACGGTTCCTACACAGTCAGCGGCACCAAGATCTTTATCACCGGTGGCGAACACGACCTCACCGACAACATCATCCACCTGGTGCTGGCCAAGCTGCCGGACGCACCGGCCGGTCCCAAGGGCATCTCGCTGTTCCTGGTGCCGAAGTTCATGGTCAATGCCGACGGCAGCCTGGGCGCACGTAACACCGTGAGTTGTGGTTCCATCGAGCACAAGATGGGGATCCAGGCGTCGGCGACCTGCGTGATGAACTTCGACGAGGCCGTGGGCTACCTGGTGGGTGAGCCGAACCGTGGCTTGGCGGCGATGTTCACCATGATGAACTACGAGCGTCTGGGTGTGGGCATCCAGGGCCTGGCGTCCGGCGAGCGTTCCTACCAGAACGCCATCGACTATGCGCGCGACCGCGTGCAAAGCCGTGCACCGACCGGCGCACAGCATAAAGACAAAGTGGCCGACCCGATCATCGTGCACCCCGACGTACGGCGCATGCTGTTGACCATGAAGGCCGCGAACGAAGGCGGCCGGGCGTTCTCCACCTATGTGGCGACGCAACTGGACATCGCCAAGTTCAGCGACGATGCCGTTGCGCGTGAGCGCGCCGATAACCTGGTTGCGCTGCTGACCCCGGTAGCCAAGGCGTTCTTGAGCGACCTGGGCCTGGAAACCACCGTGCTCGGCCAACAAGTGTTCGGCGGCCATGGCTACATTCGCGAGTGGGGCCAGGAGCAATTGGTGCGGGACGTGCGCATCACCCAGATCTACGAAGGCACCAACGGCATCCAGGCCCTGGACTTGATGGGGCGCAAGATCGTCGGCAGCGGCGGGGCGTTCTACACCCTGTTTGCCGATGAGATCCGCGCGTTCATTACCTCGGCGGGTGCCGAGCTGAGTGAGTTCACCAAACCGCTGGGCGCAGCGGTGGATAACCTGGATGAGCTGACCGCCTGGGTGCTGGACCGCGCCAAGACCAACCCGAATGAAATCGGCGCGGCGTCGGTGGAGTACCTGCACGCCTTCGGCTACATGGCCTACGCCTATATGTGGGCACGCATGGCCAAGGCCGCGTTGGGCAAGGAGTCTGAAGAAGATTTTTACGCCAGCAAGCTGGGCACTGCACGTTTCTATTTCGCCCGCTTGTTGCCACGCATCCACTCGCTGAGTGCGTCGGTAAAATCCGGTAGCGAATCGCTGTTTTTGCTGGATGAGGCACTGTTCTAAGGGCTTGGAGGGCGTGTAAGCATTCTCTTACATGACGTGCTGCTAATCGTCCTCTATCGCCATATTGGATCCACGGATAATCTACTTCACATGGACGTCGCGCAGGAAGCGCAAAGCAACAACACGGACACGTAGGATTCTGCCAGGACGGCGGAGTGAAATGGATGTCAGGGAAACAGTCTGCAAAGCCCCGCTTCGGCGGGGTTTTCTTTTGCCCGCGAAAAACTCAGGCGGGCGCCTGTGGCGCGTTCATCACGTCTTCTAGCAGGGTGCGCAGTAACGCCACCGTTGCCTGCTGGCGTTGGACATCGCGGCACACCAGGCCGACTTTCAGCGGCACCCTGGGTTCACTCAAGGGTTTCCATAGCAGCGACTGACTGTTGTGTTCGTCCTGCGAGCGCCCCGGCAGCACCGTCGCCAGTTTTGTGTGCGGCAGACTGTCGAGAATCCCCACCATGGTGTTCAACTCTGCCTGAACTTGCGGGCGTCTTCCGAGGTTGGACAGCTGTCCTTGCCAGATCTGCCGGACCTGGAACTCTTCCCCCAGCAGCAACATCGGCAGCTCCGCCGCCTGCTTCAGCGAGACTTTCTTGAATTCCCGCAGGGGATGGTCTTCGGGGATGACGACTTTCAGCTCATCTTCGTACAGCAACACGCCGTGCAGCCCCGGCTGGCGTGGCGGCAAGTAGCTTATGCCGATATCCAGCGAGCCGTTGAGCAGTCGTCGCTCGATCTCAAGTCCGGTCAATTCGTAGATCTGCACCACCAGATGTGGCTGGGCCTTGCGCACGCGCTCGAGCATTTGCGGCACCAGGCTGGTGTGCACGGTTTGCAGCACGCCGATGGCCAGGGTGCGCATCGCCTGGCCCTTGAAGTTGCGCAGGGCTTCAACCGCCTGTTGCATGCCATCGATCAGCGGCAAGGCATGGTTGTACAGCGTGTGCGCCGCCAGCGTCGGCAGCAGCCGCTTGCTGCTGCGCTCGAACAGACTCACATCCAGGTTCTGCTCCAACTGGCGAATCTGCTGGGACAGCGCCGGCTGGGAGATCGACAGGCGCTCGGCGGCACGGCCTACGTGGCCTTCCTCATACACCGCGACGAAATAACGCAGTTGCTTGAAATCCATAAGACTTACTTATCGAAAAAGCTGGAAAAACGAAATGGCTGTTGGCCCCCGAGGAGCCTAGTCTAGCGCCTATTCGCAGGGCTTACAGGGCCGGATCGGGCAATGAACAGCGTTTATGTTGATGACGTTTGCATAGGAAAGGCAAAAAACCTCAAGGCAGTATTGGCGTGTCGCACCGACCAAGGTCCGGTTGCTATTGGGGGTGAGCTATGAATCTGTTCCGTCGCCCCGCACCGAGCCTGGACGATTTGATTTTCGAAGCGCCCAGCGATACTTCTTCTTGCGACTCCCTGATGCCCTCCGTCGCTCGCCCGCCGCAAGTTTTCGTACGCGGCCAGGGTTCCTGGCTGTGGGACAGCGACGACCATGCCTACCTGGATTTCAGCCAGGGCAACGCGGCCAACAGCCTCGGCCACAGCCCGCAGGTGCTGATCAAGGCACTGGCCGACCAGACCCAGGCGCTGATCAACCCCGGCAGCGGCCTGCATAACCGCGCTCAACTCAACCTCGCTGAGCGTCTGTGCCATCGCACCGGCAGCGATCAGGCTTACCTGCTCAACACCGGCGCGGAAGCCGTTGAAGCGGCGATCAAGCTGGCGCGCAAATGGGGCCAGCTGCATCGCGGGGGAGCGTATCGCATCCTCAGTGCCAGCGCCGGTTGCCATGGCCGCAGTTTTGCCGCGATGTCGGCTTCGGCGGGAGGCCCGGAAAATCGTTTTGAACCGCAATTGCCCGGCTTCAGCCATGTGCCCTTCAACGACCTGCCGGCGCTGCATGCGGCAGTCGATGCGCAAACCGTCGCCATCCTGCTCGAACCGATCCAGGGCGAAGCGGGCGTCATCCCTGCGACCGAGCATTACCTCAAAGGCGTCGAGCGTTTGTGCCGTGAACTGGGGATCCTGCTGATCCTCGACGAAGTACAAACCGGCATGGGCCGCTGCGGCAGCTTGCTCGCCGAGCAGCAATACGGCGTACGTGCCGACATCACCACCCTCGGCAAAGGCCTGGGCGGCGGGGTGCCCCTCGCAGCGCTGCTGGCACGGGGCAAAGCCTGTTGCTTCGAAGTGGGCGAGCTGGAAGGCACCCACCATGGCAACGCGCTGATGGCGTCGGCCGGACTGGCTGTACTCGACTCCGTGCTGGAGCACGGCTTTATGGATCACGTGCGTGAGACCGGCTTTTACCTGGGCGAAGGTCTTGCCCGCCTGGCCTACCGCTACGACCATGGTCAATTGCGTGGCCATGGCCTGATGTGGGGCCTGACGTTGTCGGATGATTCTGCGGATGCTGTTGTAAAAGCGGCGCTGCACGAAGGTCTGATCCTCCAAGCTCCGCAACCCAACTGCCTGCGCTTCACCCCGGCCCTGACTGTGAGCAAAAGCAACATCGACGAAATGCTCCTGCGCCTGGCCCGCGCCTTCTCCCGCGTGCGTACCGCCCAACTGCAATGCCGCAAGGGCATCGCCGTTTAACCCCCTACTCCTGAACCGTCTCGCGGTCTACGCGGCGCCTCCGGCCTGATTCTTTTGGCTGGGGGCGTTTTTTTGGGTGTGTCATTTTTGGATTGAAAATGTTGATTGAGCGTTTGTGAAAACAATGGCTTTTTAGCGGGCGTCGGCAAGGACTGCCGATGGGGCGCGGAGCGTTTTAGAGTGCTTCGTTTTCAATCTATACCACTGGGTGGTATGTTTGTGGGAAGGGATATCCATGAGGCTTAGGTTGTTCAAAACCCGTAACTTTGCTGATGCAGCGAGCAGGGCCTGGATCTATGATTCTGAGCTAAGAGAAGCGTTTGGCGAATTGCTCAAGGGCCAAGCGGATAATTTGGGTGGTGGTGTTTGGAAGAAGCGCCTCAAGGAAAACCGGCACCGCTCCATTGTGTTGGCAAAGGGCCGGCATTACTGGGTTTATCAATCTCTTTTTGATAAGCAGAGACAGAGCAATATCAGCCCTAAGGAATTGGGTCGGCTTCGTGCGCTGGCTAAGGTCTATGAAAACTTAAGCGAAGCACAGCTCCGATACCTTCTGGATGCCAAGGATTTTGTGGAGATAAATCATGACCAAAAAATATGAAAGCGAAGTACTTGAGTCTGTTCACCAGTCAGCCCTAGCACTGTACGCAATTGGCGCCATCAGCAAAACCACGCTTCGCGAATATGACGAGGCCTGCTTATCTGCGGTCCCTGAGCAAATTCCGGCCGAACAAATCAAGCAGCTTCGTGAAAGCAGCCATGTGAGCCAGCCTGTGTTCGCCCGCTACCTGAACACCAGCGCGTCCACCGTGAAAAAGTGGGAATCAGGCGAGAAGCAACCCAGCGGCATGGCGCTCAAACTGCTGAGCATTGTGAAGAAGCACGGTTTGGAGATTCTTGCCTGACAGTGGCCCAACGCCAGATCCCACTGAACCCTCACGAACGCCCAAGGTCGATTAGCTACACGGCTCACACGAGCCGATTTTCTGGAGCTGACCCCATGGATTTCATTCGTATCATCATCGCCATTCTGTTGCCGCCACTGGGTGTGTTCCTGCAAGTGGGTTTCGCTGGCGCGTTCTGGCTGAATATCCTGCTGACCCTGTGCGGCTACATCCCTGGCATCGTGCATGCGGTGTACATCATCGCCAAGCGCTGAGGCCGTCAGCCTTTTGCGATGAGCCGTGAGTTGCGCTCGTTGCGAAAGGCCAGCTGCTCGATGGTCTGGGTAGCGTGTTCGGCATCTTCGCGCGCTTGCAGGATGATGCCGTGCTGCTCGGACTTGCTGCACACCGGGTCGGCATTGCTCGCGTCCCCCGTGAGCATGAAGGCCTGGCATCGGCAGCCGCCGAAATCTTTTTCCTTTTCATCGCATGACCGGCATGGCTCGGGCATCCAGTCGTAGCCGCGAAAGCGGTTGAAGCCGAACGAGTCGTACCAGATGTGCTGCATGCTGTGGTCGCGCACATTGGGAAATTGCACTGGCATCTGTCGGGCGCCGTGACAGGGCAGGGCGGTGCCGTCCGGTGTCACGGTCAGAAAGATACTGCCCCAGCCGTTCATGCAGGCTTTCGGGCGTTCTTCGTAGTAATCCGGTGTGACGAAGATCAGCTTGCACGGGTGACCTTCGGCTTCCAGCTTGGCGCGGTATTCGTTGGTGATGCGCTCGGCGCGCACCAGTTGTGCCTGGGTCGGCAACAGCCCGACACGATTGAGTTGGGCCCAGCCGTAGAACTGGCAGGTGGCGAGCTCGACGAAGTCCGCTTCCAGCGCAATACACAGCTCGATGATGCGGTCGATCTTGTCGATATTGTGCCGATGGGTGACGAAGTTCAGCACCATCGGGTAGCCGTGGGCTTTTACCGCGCGGGCCATTTCCAGTTTTTGCGCGAAGGCTTTTTTCGAGCCGGCCAGCAGGTTGTTCACCTGTTCGTCGCTGGCCTGGAAGCTGATCTGGATATGGTCCAGGCCGGCTTTCTTGAAGTCGCTGATCTTCTGTTCGGTCAAGCCGATGCCGGAGGTGATCAGGTTGGTGTAGAACCCCAGTCTGCGTGCTTCGGCGATCAGCTCGGCCAAGTCTTGACGTACCAACGGCTCGCCACCGGAAAACCCCAGTTGTGCCGCGCCCATCTCGCGGGCTTCGCGAAACACCTTGAACCATTGCTCGGTACTCAGTTCCTTGCCCTGCTCGGCAAAGTCCAGCGGGTTGGAACAGTACGGGCACTGCAACGGGCAGCGGTAGGTCAGCTCGGCCAGTAACCACAGCGGCAAGCCAACCGGCGGTTTTTCAGGCAAGGGTAATCCAGTGCTCTGCACGGGCGACCTCCATGAAATCCTCGATGTCTTTATCGAGTTCTGGCACGCCGGGGAACTGTTTATCCAGCTCGGCGATGATCGCCGCTACGTCGCGCTCACCGTCGATCAAGCCTCCGATCAGCGCGGCGCTGTCGTTGAGCTTGATCATGCCTTCGGGGTAGAGCAACACATGGCCCTTTTGCGCAGGCTCGTACTGATAGCGATAGCCCTGGCGCCAGGTGGGTTTCTTGCTGCGATCAAAGCTCATAGGGTGATCCCTTTATGCCACACCCGTTGGTCGGTCACGCTGTGATACGGCGGACGCTTGAGTTCGTAGGCCATGCTCATGGCATCCAGCATGCTCCACAAAATATCCAGTTTGAACTGGAGAATTTCCAGCATGCGCTCTTGGCCTTCACGGGTGGTGTAGTGCTGCAGGGTGATCGCCAAACCATGTTCCACATCGCGACGGGCCTGGCCGAGGCGGGTGCGGAAATATTCATAACCGGCAGGGTCGATCCACGGGTAATGCTGCGGCCAGCTGTCGAGGCGCGACTGGTGGATTTGCGGCGCGAACAGCTCAGTCAGCGAACTGCTGGCGGCTTCCTGCCAACTGGCGCGACGGGCGAAGTTGACGTAGGCGTCTACCGCAAATCGTACGCCGGGCAGTACCAATTCCTGCGAGCGCAGTTGGTCCGGGTCGAGGCCAACCGCCTGGCCCAGGCGCAGCCAGGCTTCGATGCCGCCGTCTTCACCCGGTGCACCGTCGTGGTCGAGCAGGCGCTGGATCCACTCGCGGCGGATCTCGCGGTCCGGGCAGTTGGCCAGGATCGCAGCGTCTTTCAGGGGAATGTTGACCTGATAGTAGAAACGGTTGGCGACCCAGCCCTGGATCTGCTCGCGGGTCGCACTGCCTTCGTACATCGCCACGTGGTACGGGTGATGGATATGGTAGAAGGCGCCCTTGGCCCGCAGGGCGGCTTCGAATTCAACGGTGGTCAACGGCGTGTCAGTCATTTCGATCGCTCCTACAATTCAATGCTCATGCCGTCGTAAGCCACTTCGACATTGCGCCGTACCAGTTCCGCTCGCTCGGCAGAGTCTTCATCGAGGATCGGGTTGGTGTTGTTGATGTGGATAAGTACTTTGCGCTGCTTGGGCAATTGCTCCAGCACTTCCAGCATGCCGCCGGGGCCGTTTTGCGCCAGGTGGCCCATCTCGCGGCCAGTGCGGGTGCCGACGCCACGGCGCTGCATTTCGTCGTCGTCCCACATCGTGCCATCCACCAACAGGCAGTCGCTGCCGGCCATAATCTCCAGCAACGGCGCGTCGACCTTGCCCAGGCCTGGCGCGTAGAAGAGTTTGCCGCCGGTGCGCAGGTCTTCGACGATCAGACCGATGTTATCGCCGGGGTGCGGGTCGAAGCGGTGCGGCGAGTAGGGCGGCGCGGCACTGCGCAGCGGCAGTGGGGTAAAGCGCAGGTTGGGGCAGGCCGGGATGCTGAAGCTGGCGTCCAGCTCGATGCGGTTCCAGGCCAGGCCGCCGTTCCAGTGGGTGAGCATGGTGAACAGCGGGAAGCCGGTGCTCAGGTCTTCATGGACCATGTCGGTGCACCACACTTGGTGTGGGCAGCCTTCGCGCAGGCTCAACAGGCCGGTGGTGTGGTCGATCTGGCTGTCCATCAGGATGATTGCGCTGATGCCGGTGTCCCGCAGGGCGCGGCCGGGCTGCATCGGTGCGAAACCCTGGAGCTGCGCGCGGATATCTGGCGAGGCATTGCACAGCACCCAGTTCACACCATCGTCGGAGATCGCGATGGACGACTGGGTGCGCGCCTGGGCCCGCAGGCTGCCATCACGAAAACCCGCGCAGTTCACGCAATTGCAGTTCCACTGCGGGAATCCACCGCCGGCGGCGGAACCTAGAATCTGGACAAACATGGCAGCTCCATCAAGCTCAAAACAAAAACGCCCCGGGCGAACCGAGGCGTTGTATTACCCAGCGGATTAACGGCTGGCGAAGTACATGGTGACTTCGAAGCCGATGCGCAGATCAGTGTAAGCAGGTTTGGACCAAGTCATATTCTTACTCCTACGAAGGGATGGGACGTTTACTACCAAGGAATACATATAGTCCACCTCCAATCGGAGATGTTCAGATGTGTGCGTATGAATGTTACGCAATTCTTTTCAAGTTAGCGCTGTCTTGGTGGAAAAAGCCTTTTGCAGGGGCGGCAATGATCAGTCTGCCGCTTGCCAGATTTCCGAGATGTGCGGACCGTTGGCCACGCAACGCCAGCCGCCTGCAGCGTCGTTCAGTTGCTGGGCGGCAAGCTGCACTGCTTCGCGGGTGCAGGTTTGGATGTGGGATTGAAGGTCGGTCAGGTATTCCGACGAGTGGCCCGCCAAATGGGCATGCCACAGCAGCTCGGCGGCTTGGGCGTTGGGCAGTGTCTGTGCTGAGAATTGCTGCGCCAACGCCGTGTTGCCCATGTCGTCGCTGCTATCGATCAGTGCCGGCAGTTGTTTCAGGAGTACTTGCAGGTGATCAACGATGACTTCCCGCGACACGCTGGGGGATTGCACGCCGAATAGCAGGCCGGTCTGGCCATTGATCTGTCGGATGCCGCTGAACACGGCGTAGCCGATTTGCAGCTCGACGCGCAGGCGCTGGTAGAACGGGCCTTGGATTAGATGGCCAAGCAGTCGCCAGGCGGCTTCATCCGCCAGGGACTGACTTGGCGTTGGGCAAAACAGCAGCAGTGCAGCTTCGTCAGAGTCGGTTTTTATCGCGTGCCAGATACGTTGATTGCTGGGGGACGGCGCGCGGTGATTAATATTCGCGGGTTGCCCTGGCAGCCGAGCCGTTGCGGTCTTGATCGCGGCTTCATGCGCTGCGGAGAAACCCAGTCCCAGGCCTTGCCAGCGCGAAGTGGACCAGGATGCCGATTCGGGATTGTGGCCGTTGCAGCAAGCGGGGAGCGCCTTGAGCAATTCACGGATGGCAATCATCTGTGGTGAGTCGGGTTGAGCCTCTTGCGGTTCATTCAGGCCTTTCGCCAACACGTCCAACACGGCTGGCATGGGCTCCAGTAGCCCAATCATTTTCACCTGCCAGTCCTGGCCCAGGCTTTCGAACGACAATTCGACGCCTGCCTGACCGGCATGCTCGCGCAACGGCTGCAAAGCGTTTTCCAGGCCGGAAGGCGCTGATCGCCATTGCAGATACAGCGCACCTTCATCGCCATCGCCATCGCCTGCCAATGCCTGACTGAATGTCAACGCCGACACTTCCCTACGTCCACGGGAGCGATCCTGGGCAAAGGTGCGCAAGCCACGGTGAGCGCTGGTCTGGCCGCGAATCAGGCCGGCGCGTTCTTCCTTCGCCGGTGGGCGCAGGAATGGGTTGTTCGGCGGCAACTGCCAAGTGTGTGTGGAGGGTGGCAGGTGCAACGAATCAAGCAGGGACTTGAGGGCGACAACGTCCTGTTCCGATAGGTCTTGGCTGTCGTTCCGGGCCAACGCAAGGGCGCCTTGGACCTGCCGTTGACGAGCGGCCAGCAGCGCGAACTCTTCACGCAATGAAGTCCAGTCGCTGTGTGCGAAAAAGCTCAGCCAGTCGTGCAGCAACGCCTCGATCTGCGTGGCTGATTCACCTTGGATGGCGAGGTCGATATCCAACACAGCCTGCCCGGCGAAGTGATAAATCACTGACGCCTGCAGTGCACTCGCCAGTTGCTGCGTCTTCAATTCAGCCAGCAATCCGCCGGGTGCCGAGGCGTTGAGCCAGGAGCAGAGAAACGCCAGTGCTTCCCGTGGCGCATCGCAGGGGATGACGTGGTGCAGGTGATGGTGGGTGATGTGCTGATAGCTCCAAGCATCGCCCTGCATCAATGCTGGTGGAGCGGATTGTGGGCGTAACGGTCCTGAGGTGAGTTGCTCGCTGAACTGCTGTGCCAAGGCTTCCAGCACTTCCAGTGATTGCGGGCCCGCCAAGCTCAAGGTCATCTGCCCGCTCTGATAGAACTGTGTGTGGAATTCCTGCAACGCTTGCTGAAATGCCTCACGCTCCACCGGCAGGCTGTCGGGGTTGCCTGCGTGGAAGCCCCGCAGCGGATGATCCGCCGCGAGTCCTTCAAGCAAAGCGACCTGCTGCTGCGCCTTGGCGTCCTGGGACCAGGCGACGAACTCGGCGTGCAGCACCTCGCGCTCACGCATCTGGTCCTCCAGCGCCAGGCGTGGATGGGTCAGCATGTCAGCCAAGCGCTCCAACCCACCGGCAAACGTTGCATGCGGCAATTCAAAGAAAAAATCCGTGGTGCGCTCACGGGTGCTGGCATTGACCTGGCCGCCATGACGTTGCACGTAGGCCATCAGCCCATCGTTCGTGGGAAAGCGCTCGGTGCCCAGGAACAGCAAATGCTCTAGGAAATGCGCCAACCCCGGCCAAGCCAGCGGCACGTCATGGCTGCCTGTGGCTACGCGCAAAACGGCGGCGCAACGTTTCAGACGTGGCGCATGCTGCAAAGAAACCCGCAAGCCATTGGCAAGGGTCAGGTGAAGGTGCTGAGGGTAGGCCGGCGCAGGCATGGGCAGTTCCGAAACGTAGAATCTGCCTATGCTAACAAACCGGCTGGATCAGGGCTTGTGCAGCGCGCCATACAGCTCGGGGCGACGGTCCTGCAGGTAGTGATTGGCGGCACGGGCATCCAGGATCGACTGACGATCCAGCTCCCCGACGATCAAGGCTTCATCCAGGCCCGCCTGGGCAATGCGCTGGCCATTCGGCGCGGCGATGCTGCTTTGCCCGCAGTACTGGATCTCGCCTTCGTGCCCGCAGTAGTTGGCGTAGACCACATAACACTGGTTTTCGAAGGCCCGCGCCCTCACGGTGACATCGGCGACAAAGTCAAATGGCACCATGTTGGCGGTGGGCACCAGGATCAGTTCGGCACCGGTCAGGGCCAGGCGTCGGGTGTTTTCCGGGAACTCCAGGTCGTAACAGATCAGGAAACCCAGCTTCCAGCCGTTCAGCTCCACCAGCGGGAAGTCATCGCCACCGGCACTGAACATCGAGTGGTCCAGGTCGCCAAACAGGTGCGTCTTGCGGTAGTTGCACAAGCGCTGGCCGTGCGCGTCGATCAGCTGCACGGCGTTGTAGATCTGGCCATCCGCAGCCCGTTCCGGGTAACCGTAGAGAATCGCCAGCCCGGCGCTTTTGGCCAGTTCGGCGATCGCTTGTGCCGACGGACCATCCTGCGCCTCGGCCAAGGCGCCAACGGCCTCGGCGCCGATGTTGTAGCCGGTGAGGAACATCTCCGGCAGCACCAGCACATCGGCACTGGAGGCCTCATGCGCCAAAGCGTGCAGGCGCTTGAGGTTACCGGCCACATCCAACGGTAGCGGTGGGCATTGGTACAGGGCGACGCGCATGTTCAACTCCTTAATCGGCCAGGGCGATTGGCCCGATTTCATCGAATACGTCACCTGGCCCTGGGTTCTCCGGATGAGTGCTGCCACCGAAGTGGGTCATTATGCCCCACACCGCATTCAGCGAAGTCTGCACCGCGCCTTCGACCCAAGCAGGCGTCCAGGACACGTCATCACCGGCGATAAAAATCCCACGTTGTTCGGCGGGCATGTCCTTCTGCATAAAGTGCGCATACATGCGCTGGTTGTAGCGATAGTGGCCGGGCAGCGCGCCTTTGAAGGCCCCGAGGAAATGCGGGTCGGCTTCCCATGACACGGTGATCGGGTCGCCGATGATGCGCGCCTTGATATCGACTTTCGGGTAGATCTTCTTCAGGGCGTCGAGGGCCAGCTTCACACGCTTGTCGATGGGCTGCGGCAGCATTTTCAGCGCGTCGCTCATCCACGAGTACGACAGGCAGATCACTCCCGGCTTGTCGTCGCCGTTATCGAACAGGTAGGTGCCACGGGTCAGGCGATCGGTGAGGGTCATGCTCATCAGGTCGCGGCCGGTTTCCGGATCCTTATCCTTCCAGAACGGACGGTCGACCATCACGAAGGTTTTCGACGATTGCATGTAGCGCGTGCGGTCCAGGGCCATCCACATCTTTTGCGAGAACAGGGTTTCGTCGCATTCGATCTGGGTGGTCAGCAGCCAGCTTTGGCAGGTGGTCAGCACCGCGGCGTATTCGCGGGTGTCGCCATAGTTGTCGGTGACGGCGAAACGGCCATCGGCGGCATGGGCAATGCGCTTTACCCCCGCGCGTGGCGCGCCGCGATGCAGTGAACTCAGGCTGGTGCCCGCCGGCCAGTGCGCGCAGCGCTCCGGCACATGACGCCAGATGCCCATCGGCACCTGGGCCACGCCGCCGACCACCAGATGCTGGTGGTCATCGCAGTTGGTCATCACCACGCGGAAGATTTCCAGCATTGAGTTGGGGAAGTCCGAGTCCCAGCCGCCGGTGCCGAAACCGACCTGGCCAAACACTTCGCGGTGATGGAAGGATAATTTGGCAAATGCCTTGGAGGTGGCGACGAAGTCGTAGAAGGTGCGGTCATCCCACAGCGGCACGAGCTTGTTCCACAGCTCCTTGAGGCGCGGCACGTCACGGTCGCGGATGGCTTGCTGGATATCACCGAACTGCGAACCGGCTTCCAGAGCATCAGCCCAGGCGTCCGCCACTTCCTGGAACAGCACCGGCAAGTCGGAGAGTTTTTGCGCGTAGTGGGTCTGGCCCTCAAGGTCGATGACCGTGCTGCCGGAGGCCGGCGTCAACGGGTTGGGGAAAGGTTTGGTTTCCAGGCCGAGCTTGTCCACGTAGTGGTAGAAGGCGGTGGATGACACCGGGAAGCGCATGCCGCCAAGCTCAGCGATGATGCCTTCGGCGCCTTCAAAGGCCTGGGAGCGCAGGCGGCCGCCCATTTTCGAGGCTTCGTACACCACCGGCTTGAGGCCGAGTTTCATCAGCTCGTAAGCGGCCACCAGGCCCGCGATCCCGGCGCCGACGATCGCCACTTCGGCGCCGTGGTTGGCAGCAGGAATGCTGCCGAGGCCGGCCGGGTGTTCAATCCAGTCATCAAAGGCGAACGGGAAGTCCGGGCCGAAAATGGTGATGGGTTTTTTACCGTCGGCGGGGTGGCGATTGGTTTTGCTAATGGTGCTGGACGGAATGCTCATGGCTGACCTTACTGACGACTCGACGGGACGCGGCCCGTTGAGTATAGGAAAAGATGGCAGTCAGTTTAGGGAGCGTTGCGCTCGTTATTAAGACGCAATGTGTCGTCGAATTGATCTGTTTTTAGTCATAGTGACGAGATCAGTGATCAGATTGGTTGTCCGCGATCCAATTTGTTACTGAGGATGATCGAAGTGGTGGTTTTCTCCACGCCGTCGACGCTGCCGATCTGATCGAGCAATTGGTCCAACTGTTCCGGCGAATCGGTGCGCAGCCACGCGACGTAATCGAACTCGCCACTCACCGCGCACAACTGCTGCACCTGGGCCATGGCACTCAACCGGCGCAACACCTCTTTGCCCGAGCGCGCTTGTACGGTGATGCCCACATAAGCCTGCAAACCACCATCGACCACCCGCTGCCCGAGGCGCACGCCATAACCGGTGATCACCTGGGTTTTCTCCAGGCGCGCCAGGCGCGACGTCACGGTAGTGCGCGCGATGCCCAACTGCCGGGCGAGCATGGCCACGCTCTCGCGGGCGTTGATCTGCAAGGCGGCAATCAGTTGGCGGTCGATTTCATCGAGGACGGGCAAGGTGGGCACTCCAGTGCAGGCGGCAATGGGGCTATATGTTACAGACTTCCAGACACACAAAAGCCGCGCAATGCGCGGCTTTCTTGTTTGGTGGGCCCACACGGACTTGAACCGTGGACCAAAGGATTATGAGCCCGAGTTAAAACACCGTGTTCATTACAGAAAACCAGCAAAATCAGTAGTTTTATAACGCTTTTGTACATATGTGCCGAATAGAGTTACGACCAAATTGGACGGGGATTGGACGGTAAACTCATGGGGTACTGCACAACCTTACAAAACCTTTCACACCGTGCAATGAGTCTACCCCCGCTAAGACCCGCTGCCAGCCTGGCCCAGCGTACTGATTGCACTACCCACCGGGTTTGCACAAAAAACGGACACAAAGCCCGTCGGCGGGAGGGGGATAAGTGCTTTTTCAGACGTTTTTTTATTCGGACGGGGATTTTTCGTTGGTGGACTGATAGATACTGATCTGATTGCATACCGAGGCACAGGAGAGGGCAAGGATGTACGTTTACATGAGCGATGTAGAACGTCTGGTCCGGGAGATGGGACAAGGGGTGGATGAGTCGCTGGAAAGAGTCACTGAACAGTTGATGCCGTTCATTGACGATACTGACTGGGCTATGGTGATAAAACTGCATGCAGCGATTGAGGCGATGATCACGCAAGTGATCCTGGCTCACACGAATCAGGAAAGCCTTAGATCGGTGATCGAGCGGCTACCTCTGTCAGATAATCAGACTGGGAAAGGACGTATCGCTACAGCGCTTGGATTAATCACAAGCAGTCAGTTTGCGTTTCTTCGGAAGTTTTCCGAGTTACGTAATTCTTTGGTCCACAGAGTCGAAAACCTTGATGTGAATCTCAAAGACTACTTTGCAGGTCTTGATAGAGAACAGAAAAAGTCTTGGAGGACCGCAATAGCGTGGACAGCCAAAGGTGGCACGCAACAGACCTCACTAGCGGAAACTCTTGATGATTCTCCTAAGACGACCTTATTTCTTGGCACGCTGCTCCTAGTAAGTCACCTAGCCATTGACGAACAAACATTTCTAGCTAAAAGGCAAGTTGCGGCCGTATCAGAGGAAACCATACGA
Organism: Pseudomonas sp. NS1(2017); assembly: GCF_002269425.1. NCBI lineage: Bacteria > Pseudomonadati > Pseudomonadota > Gammaproteobacteria > Pseudomonadales > Pseudomonadaceae > Pseudomonas > Pseudomonas sp. NS1(2017). Next base: position 735,146 of record NZ_CP022960.1, on the reverse strand, counting down.
GAATTGATGGCGGAACACATAGCGAGTGATGATGATTAACTCTCCGTTATAGAATGCTGCGAAAGTGACGCTCTCGGTGAGCGCAGCCCCTGAAAGTAAAAAAACCGCCCCTACAGGCGGTTTCTAACTCCGTATTAAGTCACGACGTTAGCTATTCTCCGTGGTAAGTCATGCAGAACAAAATCTACTCTTTAGGTTTTTGCTCCATTACAGCTTTCAATTTTTTGCCAGTACCGGGCGCCGAGAGCAGTTTGTTCAAAGCATCCTCCAACGCTTCCCTGTCCTCACAGAACATTTCCGTTTCGGTTGTTATTAAACGACATGGATAACCATTCTCGTCGAATTTCCACTCAGCGAGTTCTTTAGGCTGATAAGAAGCTAGCGGGTTGGATGCCACAACTGACCAGCGCTTTCTTCTCGCGAGAAGATCTTCAGCAGAAGCGGCAAACATCGCGAACAGAGGAGTAGCTTTCTCTGCAATGCTGATTTTAATCTTGCCTCCACTAGCTTGAAGTAATTGCTCACTCAGCGCATCAATAACACTATCGATCTCGTCTTTGTTTGCAATTGCTTTTTGCGCTGCCGACATACCTTGATTGAAAGAATCTATAAAATTAACCATTTTGCGCGACCTTTTCGACAATTCCATATACAGGAAGATGATCGAATATGAAATCCGGATTTTTGACCATCTCTACCAACTCCGGGATTTCCACAATTAAATCACTACCGTCACTATATCGCCACTCTCTCGAGGCAAGAAATGCTTGAGAAAACATCAACTGATCAAACGTGTGCCACTTAGTTGTCTGGCCTTTTTTGTAATAATAGCTGCCCGCCCCATGGTGACCCAATGTCTGCTTGCACAAGTGCCTCCAAAAAGGGTTATATAACAAATGTTTCTTTCGACGTACAAGGTCGACATCCCGGCTAGCCATCACTTGCTCGCTAAGAGATTCATCAAAAGGCTCATCATTATAATCGCCCAGCATGATTACATAAGGGCTGCAATCAGAGTCTTCTAACACGCTCTCAAATGAATCTCGGAGTCTCACACCAAATGTTTGTCTATTAGCGTGATGTCGCTCGCACCAGAGCCTACTAGGCCAATGGGAAATGAATAAGTTAAATACTGTTCCATCTTGCAAGACACCCACATCAATTCGCTTGGCAATTTTTAGGGTCGTATCTCCTTTCTGTGAAATTATATCTTTAACTACAAGAACAGCAATTTTCTGATCATTGCAGATATAGCAAACATCGAATTTTGACCTTCCAACCTTAGTTATTCCGGAGTGAAAACTATAGCCCAGCAGGCCGCACGCCTCGGCCATATAGGCAAGATCTTCATCAGACATTTCACCTAAAGCGATAAAATCCGCTCGCAATACATTAATTAAATTTAGTATCACTTGACATGCCAGATCTCTTTGCGCTGATGTTGACCTACTTTTACCTGAAGGGGCTAAGCTAGTGTTCCACCATGCAAATACAAGATAATTCTCAGAAGACACCAACAAGCAACCCTCCATGAGCCTGCCCAGTAAAATGGAGAAAACAACTTAATCTAAATATGCGAAGAATTAAAGTGTGACTGATCCTAGCTCAGCCGATAACAGAGCGGCTTTCGCGGCGTCTGCAGTGAAGGCCGCTGCTGTGGTCGGGACTGGCGTCGGCCCATGCTGGTGAGCCGCGATCTCACTGGCCATCTGCTGGACCAGGTCGAGCGTGTCACACAGGATCTTGAAGATGTTCACGTTTTCAGACCCGACGTGGTTCTTCGGTGCGACCAAGCGCTGACTGGCCCCAGCCACGCTTTTGCGTAGGCCAGCGATCTTCTCAAACATGTCGCTACCCACTGCAGCGTTGTGCTTCTTGCCCACCACCAGGTTAAGGTCGCGCCCGGTCGCCTGGTGCATGTCGTCGACGGCGGCGAGCGTGGCGGTACCGGCTGAGTTGAGCTTGAGCGCGCCCAGGGCGTTAATCCGTTTGATGCCCCCCACTTCCTCAGTGGAATGGTTTTCCACCGCCTGGACGTGGCTTTGGTACTTCTCACTGTTGCCCAGGGTTTCCACTTCGCGCTCCAGTGAATGATCGCGGATCTTGCCATCGGTC
>NZ_CP022960.1:568513-732931 GCF_002269425.1 Pseudomonas sp. NS1(2017) | reverse complement strand
CGGCTTCCAGATCAATTCCAACTGCACCTGGTCAGTCCAGCTATCGAGCTGTTCCGGCGCGACCAGGTTGCGATCGAGCAGGTAGCGGGTCAGGGTCTGGAGCTTGATCACAGCAGCGCCGCCGTGATGCGGCCACGGCCCTGGAGCGACCGCACAGCGGCCTGGCTAAAGGCGAGGAAGGTTTCCGACCGCTCCGGCAGTTCCTTTCCAGTGTTCTCAGCGCTCTCACGGCGGGTCACAGTGGCGAACTGGGTCAGTAGGCTGGCCTTGGCGCGGCAATAAACGGCGCGCTTGTACGTCGCTGCTTGAAATGTGCGTTCCGGCAGCACCATAGGGTCAGCAGATTCCAAGCTGGAGACTCCAGCGGACTGCCAACGGGATTTGCAGATAGCCAGGTCGTTGTTGACCTCAACCATTGCAGTGGTCAAATCAGCGCCCAGCATCTCACCCAGATACTCACCAGGAAGGCGATAGGCCTTTTGGAACTCCGTCACGGACAGGTCAGGCCAGAAGCCGTCGTTGCCGATCTGCTGTTCCACAAACTTAGTGGGGTTGCCTGAAAAGCTCATTGCTGGGCGCTCGAATAGGGGCGGGAAAACTGTTTCAGTGGGTCAGGGCCATAAATGGTTGGCTCACATCCACAGTTTCTCGCCGGGGGGGGAGTCGGTTATTCGGTGGCTTTGGTAGCCAGTTCTTTTGCCAGGGCCTTGCGGGCACCGTCGAGGCGTGTACCCACACCAACGGCAGCGTGCAGCTCCGTGGCGCGTTCAAAGTGGGTGATGGCCTTCGTCCATTCCCTGGCGTCCAGGGCGCGGATCCCAAGCAACTTGTGGTACTTGGCCGGAATCTGCTCGGTGAGCTGCCATTCGCCATCGACACGCGGCAGTAGGTCGGACACATACGGTTCCGGACTGCGACCGGCCTTCTGCTCGGCCTCAGCCCACTCGATCACCGCATCGGCGACAAAGGTCGGCACGTCGCGCTTGAAACGCTCAGGCATCGGCTGGTTTTGCTCCATGGCGAAGTTCGCCAGATCCAGGCCTGCTTCGAATTGCACCGTGTCGAACAGCCAGACCAGGACCTGCATCACCACCGAGTTCGGGAAACTCAATCCGGAATCGCGGTAGCGCTGCACATAGTCCAGGTACTTGGGCAGCAGCTCGTCACGCTTAAGCTGCTGACGCAGTTCGCGGCTGTTGATCGCACTGACACGCTCCAGGTCCTGGGCCAATGCGTCTTCCATCAACTTCAGGTGCTTCTTGGCGTTGGCTGGGCTGGACAGCGCGGTGGCGGATGAATACACCACCGCTTCGGCACCGGCGCGTGCAGCAGCTGCAGGGCCTTCGGCTTGAACGCGGCGCTTGTGCGCCAGTGCCAGGCTCATCAGATCAACTCCACGTTTTCAGCAGCCGCGAATTTCTCCAGCTGCTCGATCACGTAGCCTTCGTTGCGGCCGTTGTAATCCTCGACGCGGGAGCGTTTCGGGTTCTCGATCAGGTGACGACGCCAGCTGCTGTCCTGGAAGTAAATCGACAGGTTGTCCCAGCTGGTGACGACCACGGCGTTGACCGGGAAGTGCGGGACGGTGAAAGTCGGCAGCCCGCCGTAGGTCGCAATCACCTGGGCGCTTTCGATGCGTTCCTTCTCGGTGGGTTTGCCCGCCTGGTTGGAATACAGCTTGGCCTTGTCTGCAGCCAGCAGATCACTGCCGACGATCGCCACCAGGTCGCCGCCATCACGGAACACCGAGCTGATCATTTGTTTGGTGTCATGCACCAGGGCATCGAGGTTTTCGTAGTCGCCGCCGGCGCCGAGAGTGATTTTTCCGTCGGCCGCGCCTTCCTGCAGAACCTGCTCAGGAATCTGCTCGCGAGCCAGTTGCAGCCAACCCTTGTTGACGTCCTGCAGCATCGGGTTGGTGGCCAGGTTGGTCTGGGTAGCAGCGGTGACGCCGTGCCAACCGATCATGATGCGGTCCAGGGCGATCTGCTTCTGTACCGCTGCCGAGTAGCGATCGGCGAAGTCCGGGAATTTCGCCCAGCTGTCGATCTTGGCGAACGGCAGGCCGACATCCGATTCGGTGGCGAACAGCTCATAGCCCAAACCGTTCAGGTCGGAAACGTCTTTGGCTTCGCGATCGGTGGTCTTGGTGTTGGTGCGGCTGGTCACAGGACCATTCACCCCGAACATGACCTTTTGGCCCTTGATTTCGGTAACCGGCACGACGTTGATGCGCTCGAGGAAATCGGCACGCTCAGTGATCTTGTCGTTCAGTTCCTGGGCGATGCTCGGCTCGACGTTGAACTGGCGAGTCACGTCGACGCTGTAGGTTTCGCCGATCGCTTCACGCAGGGCGGCGTATTGCTTCAGGGCGCGGTTGGACAGAGATTGTTGGCTCATATCACAGCACCCGCTTTTTGGCGCCGGCAGGGCCGGTGACGCGTGGAACCTGGCGAGTGCTGACGGTGTTAAACGCCTTGTTCAGCAGTTTCTCGATGTTGGCTAAACGCTTGTCCGCGTTGCCATTACGGGCGAACTCACGATCAGCGGCTGCCTGCTCGACGATGTCGGAAACAGCGGTTTCAACATCGTCGACTTCGTCAACGATAGGATCCACGACTTCTTCTGTGACTGGCTCGATCACGGCCTGAATGCCTGCAGCAACAAGCAACAGCTGCTCCAGCAGTGCCTTCAGCGCCTTGGCTGTAGCTTCATCCATTGGGGGTTTGCTCTCGGTTGGGGTTTGCGGGGATGCGGGGTTTTCTTCGAGGCCGAAGCGCTTGAACAGGCCCGCAAACATGGCGGCGAGCTTGCTGATTTCGCCTTGCGCCTGGGGCTCGCGGAATGGGCCAAGCTCCAGGGAGGCGGCGTAATAGGCGGCCTTACTGGTCTTCTTCGAAAAGTAGAGTTCTTGAGTCCCCAGGCTGGCCGGTTCGTCGGTCACCGCTAGGCCGGTCAGGTAGGCTTTACCGGTGTTCGCGAAGTTGGGGGTGATCTCGATACTGGTGAACAGCTTTTCGCCTTGGTCGTTGAGCCACAGCAATTTGTCGTTGGGCTTCAACTGCGCCTCGAGGGCGACTTGACCAGGTGCCAGATCCTCGGCCTCTTCGATCAGGCGCACGGCAAAGACGGTGCCATGAGAGCCATACCAGCGTTCGTGATCGCACCAGATCACCGCCGTGTAAGTGGCGGCTTTGTAGGTATCAGCGATATCGCGCAGTTCCTGGGGAAGGATCTCGCGGCCATCTACGGTCGGGCCGCTGGTGGCGACACGTTTCCAGAACGAAACAAGAGAACGGGGCATGGGCGATAACTGCGCTCAATCGGTGATTTGAGCCGCCACGATAGGCACCGGCAGACCACCAAACAAACGGTTCACTTTTGCGCTGGTCCTATTTCGCCGATATCGGAGGAACGCGGATTTTAACCCCGCGTTTCTCACGTTTTCGCCGCATAGACTGCGGCCATGCCATACGCCCCCGAACTTAAAGAAGCTGCCAAACGCCTTTATTTGCGCCGCTGCAAGCCGCGTGAAATTCAGGCGCAATTGTCCCTGCCCAACATCCGGATCATTTACTACTGGATCCGCCAGGGTGAGTGGGACGACATGTTGTCGGATGAAGAACCACTGACGGCCGTTGGCCGGCGGATCACCCTCATCCTGGACAAAACCACGTCGTTGACCAAAGGCGATCTGGATGAGCTCGACCGGTTGACCACCGTTCGCGAGCGGCTATTGAAGCAATCCGCAAAACCGGTACCGGCGCCGATCGGCGATCTGCCGGCGGACGATGGGCAGCGTCGAGAAGGACAGCGCAACGAGCGACGTGACCGAGGTGATCGCGGCGAAAAGGGCGGAAAGAAGCGCGAGAAGAAAGCCAAAAACGAAGTCGGCGAGCTGACGGAAGTGGACTTTCTCGACAAGTTCATCAGCAAAATGTACGGCTACCAGAAAGAGCTGTTCGCCGCCAAACAGAACCCACTGACAGCGCGGATCCGCAACATCCTGAAAAGCCGCCAAGTGGGTCTGACGTACTACTTCGCCGGCGAAGCATTCATGGACGCGGTGCTGACCGGTGACAATCAGATTTTCCTGTCTGCCAGCCGCGCCCAGTCCGAGATCTTCCGCAGCTACATCATTTCATTTGCCCAGGAATGGTTCGGCCTGGAGCTGACCGGCAACCCGATCGTGCTGAGCAAAGACGGCAAGCCATGGGCCGAACTGCGCTTTCTCAGCACCAACAGCAGCACGGCCCAGGGTCACCATGGCCACGTCTACGTCGACGAGTACTTCTGGATCCGCGATTTCGAGAAGCTGAACACCGTCGCCAGCGCCATGGCCACCCATAAAAAGTGGCGTAAGACCTACTTTTCCACCCCCAGCGCAGTGTCGCACCAGGCGTACCCGTTCTGGACCGGCGAGAAATTCCGCAACAGCAAACGCAAAAACGCCAAGGATCCATGGCCCAGCGAAGCCCAAGCCGCGGCTGGCACGCTGTGTCCGGACGGGCAATGGCGCAAGGTCATCACCATCCTCGACGCAATTGCCGGCGGCTGCGATCTGTTCGACCTCGAGCAGCTGCAGTTGGAGTACGACGAGGACAAATTTCAACAGCTGTTCATGTGCAAGTTCATCGACAGCACGCAAAGCGCCTTTTCCCTGGTCGACCTTGAACGCTGCTACTCCGACCTGTCGTTGTGGACCGACTACGATCCGGACGACCCGCGCCCATTCGGCAACAGTCCCGTGTGGATTGGCTACGACCCGAGCCGCACCCGCGACGATGCCAGTTGTGTGGTCATCGCCCCGCCGCTCGAGGACGGCGGCAAGTTCCGGATTCTGGAGAAACACAGCTGGCGTGGGCAGTCGTTCAAGTACCAGGCCGAGCAGGTCAAAAAACTCACCGAGCGTTTCAACGTCCAGCACATCGGCATCGACACCACCGGCATCGGTTACGGCGTGTTCGACCTGGTGCGCGATTTTTACCCACGTGCGACCTCAATCCACTACAGCCTCGAAACCAAAAACACTCTGGTGCTTAAAGCACAGGACACGATTCAGGGCAGCCGGATCGAGTGGGATGCAGGCTGGAATGACATCGCTCAGGCGTTCCTGACGATCAAGCGCGGCACCACAGGCGGTGGCCAGGTCACCTACAGCGCATCGCGCACCGACGCTTCCGGTCATGCAGATATCGCCTGGGCAATCATGCATGCCCTGGCCCACGAACCCCTCAACACCAACAAACAGCGGCGCAGCCGCTACACACTCAGCGGACCAAGCACCCATGGGCAAACCAGCAAAAAACCAGCCGCAAAAACCAGCACCAGGTCCGATGCGGGCATTTTCATTCGGTGCACCGGAACAGGTCCTGACCGAAAACATCGGGCATTACCTGGGCGTGTTCGCCAGCCACGACGGCAAGACCTACACGCCGCCGGTGTCACGCCAAGGCCTGGCCAAGCTGCTGCGCGCCAACGCTCATCACGGCGCCATTCCCGGGTTCAAGCGCAACCTGCTGCTGCGTGAGTTCATTGCTTCAGAGGGTTGTTCGGTTCAGACCATGAGCCGCGCAGGGTTGGATTTCATGGTGTTCGGTGAGGCGTATTTTCTGCGCAACCGGAATGCCTTCGGCCAAGTGCTGGAAATGGAACACCTACCGGCAATCAACATGCGGGTCAGGGTCGGTGGCGGGTTTGTGATGCTGCTGCCGGACGGCAAAGAGGTGGAATTTGACCAGGACGAGATTGAGCACGTACTCAACTACGACGTGGAACAGAACATCTATGGCGTGCCCGACTACCTGGGTGGCATGCAGGCGCTGTTGCTCAACGAGGCTGCGACCCTGTTCCGTCGGCGCTACTACAGCAACGGTGCGCACGCCGGTTACATCTTCTACACCAACGACCCGAACCTGACCGAGGAAGACGAGGAGTCTTTGCGCGATCAGATCAGTGCGAGCAAGGGCGTGGGCAACTTCCGGTCGATGTTCGTGAACATCCCGGGCGGCGCTGAGAAGGCAATTCAGATCATCCCCGTGGGTGACTTTCAGGCCAAGGACGAACTAGAGAAGGTCAAAAACATAACCCGTAACGATGTGATCGCCGCTTGGCGAATGAACCCGGCACTGGCGGGGATCATCCCGGAAAACAGCGCCGGCTTTGGCGATATTGAAAAGATCGATCGGGTGTATACCAGCAACGAGATCCGGCCGATCTGCCAGCTATTCAATCAGCTCAACGATACGTTGCGGGAGGATCGACGGATTGCCTGGAGAGAGGCGCCGGAACCTACTGCAACTACTTGATGCGGGACTGTTTTAGAGAATGTGCCACTACAGATGTGGCACAATAATGTGCATACGTACACCTTGGGGAAGGGATGCAATGCGGATAATTTGTAGGGATTGTGGCGGGAAAGCTCGGATCGGATCACGTGAGAACATGTCGGTTGAGTACGCCAAGTTGTATTGCCAGTGCCTCGATCCGCGTTGCGGCCATTCCTTTGTGATGAGCCTCAGCTATTCACACCCTTTGCGTCCATCGGCGGCGTCGGTCGACCAGTTGATTTTCGACCGACTACGTGAGCTCCCTGTGTCCAAACAGCGGCAGCTATTCGATCAACTAAGTTCTTTGCCCGCTTGATTGAATACCATCCCTAAATCTCTGGAACATTCCAGCAACCGACCATGACTCCACATCATGGTCGCTACAACTCCGCCGCTTTCCTCTTCATCCAAAGGCTTTGCGCCCACCGCAACACTTAGCGAAATTATAACTTTTGCTACCTCTTCTATGATGTCTCGGGTGGATGTAATAGTACGCTCGTCCATTTTTATGGCTCCATGCAGGGCGGGTCAGATGCGGCGCACTTTACGTATTTGAAAATTAGATTGTCAAATAATATTTTTGGTTGTGTTGACTTGTGTTGACTCAATTTGCAAGTTGCCAATAAAACCAACCTACATCGTTCGACTGTGCCTGGGAAGCAAGCGCTGATTGGGTTTGGTGCCGATTTTTTTGGAATGGCATGGTGCAATATCATCGTAAGTAGTCACGAAACACCGGACAAATGTACAAATGATCAAATGTACAAGTAACGAAATAACGAATTAACGATCTGCATGAAACTGTAGTTTCGTGCATACGTACTTACATATGTATGTAAGGCGTTAAAGCGCATTGACGTAAATGCGTTTAAACGCAATGGCGTTGGTGTGGTGTGCTTTCGGGGCTGCCGTTGATTGGAAAAAACACTGAGGCTGAACTTTTTCCGTTCGATATATCGATGCATGAACTACCAATTTCATGCACTGTGGATGATTGACTATCAAGCTTGTAATACGGTTGTGGAGTATAAAATTCAACCGTAAAAAAGGGCGCCGAAGCGCCCTGGTGAAGCTGAAACACTGTGCGAATTTTAGCCGCTAAAGTGTGTCGGATTATTGCGGTTGAGGCGTGAGCGTGACAACTCCGTAACGGCGGTGACCTTGACGGTCTTCGAAGGCTGCGACAACAAATCCTGCCGGCAATGGAATGTGCGCAATGCCATTCCCTGTGTCGTGGTGGAGGAGGGCAGTGGCTTCGACCAGGTGAAAGTCGGAAGGCAGCTCCAGCTGTTTGCGGGCGTGGTCGTACTGTGCCTCACTGATGGCGATGAACTGTCCGTCGATCAGCATGGGGACGCCTCCTTTGATTCCAACGTATCAATGCGTTTGAGCAACTGGGCGATGAGTTCGCTTTGCCTTTCCTGGAGTTGTTCCAAGATGAGGGTTCGCTGCAGGCGGTTGATGATTTCCCCGTTCATGCTGCGGTGATTGAGTCGGGCGACGGCCGCGATCTCAGGGCGTAGGCCCTCCGGCAGGCGCACCACAAATTTGTCATGCTCACGTGAATCGCTCACAGGGCCACCTCTACCAAAGCAACGTCATCAAAACTGGGCTGCTCAACATCAGCTGCGATGACTCGGATGCCACACCAGCCGTATGCACTGCCTGCAATCGTGCCACCCCATCCTTCCTCATCGTGAAAGCTCGAGCTGACGTAGTCCCCGGTCGACGTGTCGGAGAAGCTGGCACCGCCATCCAGAAACGTGTTGATGAGTGAAGTGCCGGCGAGCCGAATCACGGCTCTCACGACATTGCCATTTTCTTGGTCCAGGCGGTCGTCGTGATCCATCCAAAACTCATTGATCATCGTGGCGCGTTCTTCGGTCAGGATGCTGTGATCCACTTCGAGGGTCACCTCGAAGTCCTTCCAGGTGTCTTTGACGATGTAGCGCTTGATAGCGTTTTCCGTTGCTGTCGAATCGCTCATGCGAAATCTCCTACGACAAGGGGTTTTGCGAGTAGCCGTGCGACCACTGCGGCGTCACGCTCTGACAGATCGCCCAAGGTCTGGGCCATGTCGGCCAGGCTTTCGAGTCGAAGGCGGGCGTTCGGTGTTTTGTGGACCAGGTAGCCGATGAGCGCGGCGCCGATTACGGCGGTGGCCAACAATGGGCGTGGCGGCTTAAAGGTGCTGCTGCCTTGCTCTGCCGGTGTGATAGCCTTGCAATTGCTGCTGCTTGGGTGCTGTGCTTGCATGGTGTTGCTCCTCTTGTGGTGGTTGGTGTCGGGGAGCTGCGAACTCCTCGACACCGTCTCTATCAGGCTTGCCGCAACTGGCTTGCCGTGAATACCGGGCGCTGCTCACAGCGCACTTCAAACAATCCCAAGTCGTGACCGTCCACCTCCTGCAGGTGAATGACGGTGACGAACGTTGGTGTTTCCTCTGGGTGATCCCGCCAGTGAGCGGCGGCGGCCAATTCGGCCAACTGCTCAGCGGTGCACATATCCACGTAGCTCGTGGGCAAAGGAAGATGGCCGGGCAACGTGTTTGCGCAGTAACGAATATTCATGGCCCAACCCCTTACGCTTGTTGCACCAGGTGGATAACCAGGTATTCCGGCAACCCGGAATTGATGCCGCGAGCGCGCAGGTCGTGCACTGCTTTGATCTGAGCCCTGGTGCAGTCGTCGGCCAGAAAGTGCTTGGCACCAGCCATCGCCCGCTCAGTGAGCTGATTAAGGAAGTACGGCGTAGTGCAGCTCGCACCGACGATGATTGGGGCGTCGATACCTTGGCTGGCCAGCTCGGATTGAATCGCCTGCAGCTTGGTGGTTTTGCCGGTGCGCATATGGCCGGTGATGACTTGTAGTTGCATGGTCTTGCTCCTTTTTTATCGAGCCTTGATGGCTTGTTTCTGGGTGTTGAACCAAGTCAGAAAAGAAAAACGTGCGCATGGCTGTCGAGGGTCCGGAACATCCGGAACATTTCAAAAGTGATTCGCTGGAGCCCTTGATTTACGTGGCCTGTAGGTCCGTAAAAATGTTCCGGCACTACCGGAACATTCCGGAACACGTTTTTTGGCAGAACCGCTGTAGCCCTTGTGGCGTAAGGGCTACAGCGGTGTTCCGGTAAAAGTGCTGGCCGGAACATTGCCGGAACATGCCGGAACAAATTTGTTCCGGTGCGTTCCGGTTTGTTCCAGTGGCGCCGGAACAGATTTTTGTATGTAACTAACTGAATTAATTGAATATATTTCTTATAAAATTGAATGTTCCGGATGTTCCGGACCGCTTCTGCTTTTGCGCAAGCCATGTCCTCTACACCGTCCAGTGCCCCCCACACACTGCTTGCCATACGTTTCATCAGGCATTCCCCCGCTTACTGAACAGCCAACACCAGATAGAACGCTTCTCCAGGTGCGACCGAACTTTGCGGATCTCGATGAAGGGATGCGTAGCGCTTTGAGGTAAGGCGCGCCGAAGCATGGCTTCGGAAATGACCTCTTGGCCCGCTTGGCGACATGCCTGCTGGAAGTGCTGGATGTTTACGGCGATTACCTGCCGGTCGTTGCTGTGGTTCAGGGTTTCGCGGATCTCTTCCCGGGTTCCGTCTGCGTCGGTGATCGTCACCACGTCTTCGTTTAGGTAGTGGTAGATCTGCCAGAACTGGGCAGCAGTTGGGTGTTCCGATCGGCAACGCTGTTGCCTGGCGATCGCACGCGCCTCCAAGTGACTGGCGAGACTTTCGGTGTCCCTGTCGGTCCAGCTGGGGAACAGCGCCTGAGTAGCGTAGGCGGCAGCAAGGACCTGGGCATGGCACAGGACTATCCGCGCTTCGGTTAGGGCACTGATCGACTGCAGGCGTTGCTCGTAGCGCGGGAATGCCTCGAAGTAACGTTCCAGCCACTGTTTTTCAAAAGACAAGACACGGCGTAGAAAACCGCCCAGCTCCTTGGCTTTCATCGTTTTAAGCCGGTCAGCCATAGGCTTGAGTGCCAGCGAGTGATGGTCCTTGGTGCAGTGCATATGCACGATGCGCGAAAGGATCGCCTCGGAGCCGTCCACACTCTCGTTCTGAGAGATGGCCAAGGCGCCGCGCCAAATGCTGATGCGTGTTTCGTTGCCGCTGGTCTTAGCTCCGGTAACCCGCAACGGGGCGTGATAGTCGAACATCGGCTTCACTTCGTCCCATGCGAATTGCACCGTTACGGTCCGACCTTGAGCGTCGTTGTAAGTCCGGTCAGATTCGATCAGCACAACAGGCAGGTTGCTGACTTCGGAGAAGGCGCGGGACAGGCCCACTGCACTGGCACCCGTTCCGCTGGGCTTGATGCCCTCCATGTTGTCGCGGCCGATCAAGCGCCACAGGAAACGCAGCAATGTGGACTTGCCTGCGCCAGGCTCGCCGGTCAGCTCCAAAAACGGAAATGACGCTTGTTGGGTGCCGATCTGCTGAACGAACAGCGAGGCTGTCCACCAGGACAACGCGGCCAGGCCATTTAAGCTATGGACCGCCAAGAAGTCTGGGAACCACTCAGGATCAAAGTCGGCTCCACGTTCGAACCTGGTGTTTACCAAGGCGGTTTTCACGCCTGCACCTTTGACCTCGATGAAACCGTGGCTATTGACCTGCAGCTCTCTGCCCCCGTGAAAGCCGAACTGGGGATAGCAGTAGGTGCCGGAGTCCTCGTCATAGCCAATAAATGGGAGGCTGCGCACGGTACGTACCGGGCGTTTTTCATCGTTCAGCCATTTGGCTTTGAGCATGGCCAGCTCACGGGCGCCGCCCTCAAAGTTTCCACCTGGTGTGAAGTCGAGCATTGCCCGGACAAATCCGCGCGGTTCTGCGATGGCGCTCGACGGCAGCGGGGCCTGGACGCTGCGGGTCCGATCGGGAAACTGAAAGTCAAAGTAGTAACGTTGCTCGCCGGTGATGATGTCCTTTTCCAGGTAGTCCAAGCTGGGAACGCAGTTCGAGATCTGCGCGATTTTTACATTGCGGGAAAAGATTTCGCGGTTGCCCTCGATCTTGTCCTCGCCCAGATCCTTGCTCAGGTCGCCCTGGTTGACGCGGGCCGAGTAGAGCTGGTGTCGAAACTCCAGAAGATAGAAGCCGGCCGGGCGCCGCAGGTACAGCAAGTAAGCGAGTTTGTTGGTGTTTTCAGCACTGAACAGTTGGCCCCGATAACAAGCGTCCTCCATAAACTTGTCGTTCAGTTCACCATCCCGGTAGACGTCGTCCCAATCGCGTTCGCCAGCGAGCGCTACCCAACCGATCTCGCTCATGCCTCGCAGCATTTTCAGGTACTTGGGGATGTATTTATGGCCGGCTTTGTCGTCATCAAGGCCGATGACCCATGTCACCAGTTTGCCTTTGTGGGCCTCGACGATCTCCCAAGGGAAGTTCACGCAACTGATTGACGCAATAGCCTTGTACCCAGCCAGATGAAGCGCGATGGCGTGGAAGATCCCTTCCACGACGTACACCCGATCGCTCTTCTCGATAGTCTGACCTGGTGGCGTCCAACCATTGTTCTGGTAGCTCATCTCGAACTTAATGCCGGCTTTATCGCCTTTGTTGGCGGCAACCATGCGTTCGTCGATGATCCGTTCCCAGTAGCCGTTGCACAGCGGAAAACGCACGGTGTCGGCCCACTCGCCTGACTTCATTTTGCGTCGAGCTTGTGAATACCAGCCAGCCAGCTTGCCGATATCGAAACCGCGGTTGCGCTGCAGGTAGGCGTCGGCCGTGGCGTTAGGGTTGGTTTCCGTCGCTGGGAAACGCTCGCTCAGGTTTTCGAACAGGTAGCTGTAACGCTCCCGGGTTTTCTGTTCGAACTGGCATTCGTTATCGCGGTTGCACTTCAACTGATAGGGCTTGTCACGGCTGATGAACAGCTTTTCCTTGCCGCAATTCGGGCAGGTGCCCTTCTGCAGGTACTTGTCGCCGATGTCCTTAAAGTCCAGTTCCCTGTCGCCCTCCAGGGCCTCGATCACGTCGCGCCGATAAATCTCGTCGAACTGGTCCTGAGTGATGCGTGTTCTTGCGTTCATTACCGCCCCTCAGCGCTTGGAGGCGGTTTGTTTGGCGGACACTCGTTCTGCTTGATCCGCAGCTTCCATGGCCAGAGCCACCATATTGATCAGCAATGCCTCCTTTGATCCTTCTGTCTTGGCACGGACGAGAATCCGGCCGCGCTCAATGTCGTTACGGATTGCCCGTTCTGATTGCCCCGACCGCCGAGCAAGCTCGCGAACTGTGGTGTAAGGCGTGTCTATGGTGATCTGCATTTGATAAGCTCCTTAGTCATATGTGCAGTAAAAGTACACATATGAGGATACTAAGTACTCAAATGAGTAAGGTCAAGGGGCGTACATGGAACTCGGGCAAAAGCTCAAGGAAATTCGTTTAACCGAGCGACTGACTCAGTCGGAAATCTGCGAAGTGACGGGGATCAAGCTTGGGACATGGAAGGGATACGAATATGGGGCACGAAAGGAGGTGAGCTCGGGCGAATTACTGAAGATCACAACCCATCCCCGGTTTATCAAGTACGCGCTATGGCTGGTGACGGATCAGACAGCACCTGCTTGCGGGCAGATCAGCCCGGTGATTGGCCAATGAATCTCGGTGAAAAGCTGCGCCTGATACGTACTCGGGAGCGACTGACTCAGTCTGAGATGTGTGACCTTTCAGGGATTGGTATCAACACTTGGAAAGGATATGAATACGGGCGAAGCAAAACGGTGGCTTCGTCGGAGCTTCTGAAAATCACTCAGCATCCCCAGTTCACCAAATACACAATGTGGCTTATGACCGGCCTGACGATCCCGGAGGCTGGGCAGATCAGCCCCGTGTAAATCCGTGCCGATAAAAAAATTATCAGATGGCCGTTACGAGGTGGACTGCCGCCCCGATGGTAGCTACGGCTATCGCACCCGGCGGATCTTCCGTACCAAAAACGAGGCACTGCATTACCAGAACAAGGTGATGGGTGAGGGCGCCTCGGGCGGCACCGCGAAGCCAGCCAAACATGACTCCAGAAGCATGCTTGACCTAGTTAACCGCTGGTACACCGTCCATGGGCAAACTCTCAAGACTGGTTCACAGCGATTGTCGCTGTTGACCAGCATGGTCAATCGCATGGGTAACCCCAAGGCGCACAAATTCACCTCTGCCCACTTTGCCCAGTACCGGGCCGAGCGAGCCGAGGGGAAGCACTCCAGGGCGAAACCTGGTGCGGGCTATACCAAGCCTGACGAAGACCCGAAACCAATCAGCGCGAACATGCTCAACCACGAGTTGGCCTATCTGACGGCTGTTTTCAACGAGCTGGCGCGGCTGGGTGAGTGGGACAGTGACAATCCGCTGGGTAAGGTTCGCAAGCTGAAATTCGATGAAACCGAGATGGTTTACTTACTGAGCGAGCAGATTGAGGCGCTGCTGGGTGATCTGGCCAAGCGTGATTCAGATGCTGGGCTGATCGCGGAAGTCTGCCTGGCCACCGGCGCCAGGTGGGGCGAAGCGGAGAAGCTTCAGCTGCGCCAGGTGCGCCATAAGCTGATCCACTACAGTCGCACGAAATCCAGCAAGAACCGATCGGTGCCTATCTCCCAGCGCCTCGAGGATCGACTCAAAGCCGCGTTGCCTTTCACGCCCTGTTACAACACCTTCCGCCGTGCCGTTGAGGCCATTGGTCTAGAGCTTCCTGATGGGCAAATGACGCATGTTCTGCGACATACCTTCGCCAGTCATTACATGATGAATGGTGGGGACATCCTGACGCTTCAGCGGGTGTTGGGGCATGCGACGCTGGCCATGACTCAGAAGTACGCGCACTTCAGTCCAGGGCATATGGCTGAGGTGGTTTCGTTGAATCCGTTGGCGAGCATTTTCGAGAAGAAAATGGACGGTGAAGAGCCCGAGGAAACAGCCGTCCGAAAGTGAATTGGACGGATTTTGGACGAAACCCATTTTTTGAAATGGATCACTCCGAAATTTTCAATGGCTAGAAAAGGCGAAAGCCGCGCAGTGCGCGGCTTTCAAGTTGGTGGGCCCACACGGACTTGAACCGTGGACCAAAGGATTATGAGTCCTCTGCTCTGACCAACTGAGCTATAGGCCCTCAGTAGGTCGCGGATTATAACGATGGTTTCCCCGCTGTGCCATCCGAATAATCCTCAATGCTCATACGAAGAAACGTAGCAGCAAAAAGCTCGGGCGGTAGCGGCAGGCTGACGATGTAGCCTTGCATCTGTTCGCAGCCTTCAGCGGCGAGGAAGGCTTGCTGTGCGGGGTTCTCCACGCCTTCGGCGATGATGGTGAATTGCATGCTGTGGCCCAGGGCGATGATGGCGCGCACGATGGCGGCGTCATGGGGGTCGTCGGGCAGGCCGCGGACGAAGGATTGGTCGATCTTGAGGAAGTCCAGGGGCAGGCGCTTGAGGTAGCTGAGGGACGAGTAGCCGGTGCCAAAGTCATCAATCGCAAGCTGTACGCCGAGGTCTTTGAGCTGGTGCAGCACCTCCAGGGCCTCTTCAGCCTGGCTCATGATGAAGTTTTCGGTGATTTCCAGTTGCAGACGACCGGGGGCGAGTCGGTAGTCATGCAGCAACTGTTTGATACGGCCCAATAAGCCGGGGTGACGCAACTGCGCGCCGGCCAGGTTGACCGACAACGGACCGAAATCGTCGAAGTGGCCTTGCCAGGCGTGCATTTGCCGGCAGGCTTGTTCCAGTACCCAGTCGCCAATCTGCAGGATCATGCCGTTTTCTTCGGCCAAGGCGATGAAGTGTTCGGGGGGCACGTCGCCAAAGGTGGGGTGGCGCCAGCGTATCAGGGCTTCGGCACCGATCAGTTCGTGGGTCGTCAGGCTCAGCTTGGGCTGGTAGTAGAGGCTCAGCTCATCGCGCTCGATGGCGCGGCGCAGTTCGTGCTCCAGTGCCACGCGCTCGTTGGCCTGGGCGGTAAGGTCGCGGGTATAGCTTTCGACCCGGTTGCGGCCCTTGGCCTTTGAGCGATACATCGCCGCGTCGGCGTTCTTGACCAGGGTGGCGACGTCGGTGCCGTCCTCGGGGTACAGGCTGGTGCCGATGCTGGCGCTGATAAAAAACTCGTGCTCACCCGCCTGGAACGGCGGCGTGAAGCAGGCCAGCAGTTTATTGGCCAGGTATTGGGCGTCGCTGGCGTGCTGCAGGCCGGGGAGCAGGATGATGAATTCGTCACCGCCCAGGCGGGCGACGGTGTCGATGTCGCGCAGTTGCTCCTTGAGGCGTACGGCGATGTCTTTGAGCAGCAAGTCGCCGATGGGGTGTCCGAGGCTGTCGTTGATGTGTTTGAAACGGTCCAGGTCGAGAAACAACACGGCGCCCTGTTTACCGGTTTCCTGATGGCCGTTGAGGGCCGCTTGCAACCGGCTTTCGAACAGCGTGCGGTTGGGCAGGCCGGTCAAAGGGTCGTGGTGCGCCTGGTAGTCGAGGCGGGCCTGGGCGAGTTTGAGGCTGGAGATGTCGGCAAACACGGCGACGAAGTGCGTGATCAATTGGTCGCGGTTGCGCACGGCGCTGATCGTCAGCCAGCTTGGGTACACTTCGCCGTTCTTACGACGGTTGGAAATCTCGCCCTGCCAGTGGCCCTGGGCAGTCAACTGGTGCCACATAGCGGCGTAAAAGGCGCTGTCATGCAGGCCGGAAGCAAGCAGGCGCGGGGTGTGGCCGAGGGCTTCGGCTTCGCTGTAGCCAGTGATCTCGGTGAAGGCACGGTTGACGGCGCTGATGTTCTGCCGGGTGTCAGTGATCAACACGCCTTCGGCGGTGCTCTCGAACACCGTGGCGGCTTGTTGCAATTTTTCCTGCATCAGCTGGCGTTCGGTGATATCTCGGGCGATGGTCAGCATGCAGTCTTCATCGCCGATCGGCAGTGGGCGGCTGGAAAGCTCGCACAAGCGGATCTGCCCATCGCTGCGGCGGATATGGCAGATGAAGTCACGCACAAAACCATCGCGCTGCATCATCTCCAGCATGTGTTTGCGTTCGTTGAGGTCGACCCATATACCCAGGTCCAAGCTTGATTGGTCCAGGGATGTGACACTGTTGAAACCGGTGATCCGACTGAAACCGTCGTTGACCTCAATCAGCAGGCCATCGCGCTGTCGGCTCAGCAGTAAGCCGTCGGGGGAGGCGTGGAAAGCCTTGGCGAATTTCTCTTCGGAGGTTTGCAGTTGTTGCTGGGTTTCCTTGAGTTGGGTGATGTCGCGCACCACCACCACGATGGCCTCTGTGGTGTCGAGTTGGAACGGTTCGGCGGAAATCAGGCCGGTAAAGGCCTGGCCATTGCTGCGCAGAAAGGGCATTTCCAGGTTGCGGATGCTAGTGGTTTGCACCCGTTGCAGCAGGTCGGGACCGACACCCTGGATACCCCAGATATTCAGCTCGGTAGCGGTTTTACCGATGACCTGTTCGGCCGTCAGGCCAATCTGGTCTTCGAACGCCTTGTTCACCTCCAGCAGGCAGCCATCGGATAACCGAGCAATGACCAGCATGTCCGGGCACTGCTGAAACACCGAGGCGAATTTCTGCTCGGATAGCTGCAAGGCCTCCTCAGTGCGCTTGGCCTCGCTGATATCGATCATCAAGCCGCGCAAAACCGGCTCATGACCATGTTCGATCAGGCTGACAATGTCGCGCACCCATAGGCAACGGCCGTCAGCGGTGATCACCCGGTAATCAATGCTGTGGTCGCGGTTGGCGCGGGTTTCCCGATAGCAGTAGGCCTCGGTGCGGATCAGGTCGGCGGGGTGAATGATATTGCGCCAGAACCCTGGAATCAGCCAATGCGCGCGTGGGTAACCCAGCAAATCTTCGGCGTGGGGCGACACGTAGCTGTAGGTGAAGTCGGTGATACTGGCTTCCCAGGCAATGGCTGAAAGGCTCTCGACCAAGCCGCGATAGTGATATTCGCTGCTGCGCAGTTCCTGTTCGAGGGCTACGCGGCGGGAAATTTCCGAACTGAGTCGGCGATTGATCCTAATCACCACGGCCAATACGGTGCTCAGCAACAGCACGGCAGGCAGGCCGTAAAGCAGCAGGTCGGTCCAGAAGGTACGGTGATCGGTAAAGCTGCCGACCCAATGTTGCTGGATGGCGTCGGTTTCTTGCGGGCTGAGGTCGGCGAGCACCTTGTCCAGGATGCCCACCAGCATTTTATTGTCACGCGGTACGCCCATCGCCAGTTGGTAGCGGTAGGGCGTTTCGCCACTGACGTATAAGCCGTCGAGCTTGAGTTGGCGCAGGCTCCAGACACTGGAGGCGAGATCGCCGACCACTGCATCTACTTCATCGGTGGCCAGGGCTTGCAGCGTCGAGCTGACATTTGGCATGGCGACCAGGTTTAGATCGGGATGATGGGTGCGCAGCAGCTCATGGGGGGCGTAGTTTTCCACCACGGCAATCTTCAAGCCGTAGAGGTCTTTCAGGGTGCGCGGTTTGGCGCCGCCCTCATGGGCCAGGATAACGATGGGGAAGTCCAGGTAAGGCCGGGTGAACGCCATATAGCCCTGGCGTTCCGGTGTGGACATGATGCCCGGCAGCAGGTCGAGTTGGTTGTTGCGGGCCTGCTCCAGGACCGCACTCCAGTTTGCAGGCTCAATCAACTTGACGCGCACGCCGAGGCGATCCTGGATCAGGCGCACATAATCTGCCGCCAAGCCTTGGTAGCGGCCACTCTCGTCACGGTATTCAAAGGGTGGCCATGACGCATCCACCCCGAGGCGCAACTCCTGATGGTCCGCCAGCCAGTCACGCTCATCATCGCTAAGAGTCAATGCGCCAGCCGTTGCGGTCCAAGTCAGCAGCCACAGCAAAAACACAGCCGGCAATCTGGGCATAACGGTCTCGTTATGGCACGGGGAATGTTTCGAGTGTAGACGGGCATTGCGGGGGAGGGGTGTTGCGCGAGGTTTTATCGATACAAAACAAAACCCCCGGCCTGGGCCGGGGGTTCTGGTATCACTCGTCGAGGAAGGAGCGCAGATGCTCGCTTCGCGTCGGGTGGCGCAACTTGCGCAGCGCCTTGGCTTCGATTTGACGGATCCGCTCACGGGTCACGTCAAACTGCTTACCGACTTCCTCAAGGGTGTGGTCGGTATTCATGTCGATGCCGAAACGCATGCGCAGTACCTTGGCTTCACGTGCAGTGAGGCCGGACAGTACGTCGCGAGTCGCTTCTTTCAGGCTCTCAACGGTGGCGACATCGATTGGCGACTGCATGGTCGAGTCTTCGATGAAGTCACCCAGATGGGAGTCTTCGTCATCACCAATCGGGGTTTCCATGGAGATCGGCTCTTTAGCGATCTTCAATACCTTGCGGATCTTATCCTCAGGCATTTCCATGCGTTCGCCCAGCTCTTCCGGGGTCGGTTCGCGACCCATTTCCTGCAACATCTGCCGGGAAATACGGTTGAGCTTGTTGATCGTCTCGATCATGTGCACCGGAATACGGATGGTGCGGGCCTGGTCGGCGATCGAGCGAGTGATCGCCTGACGGATCCACCAGGTGGCATAGGTCGAGAACTTGTAACCACGACGGTATTCGAACTTGTCCACAGCCTTCATCAAGCCGATGTTGCCTTCCTGGATCAGGTCGAGGAATTGCAGGCCACGGTTGGTGTACTTCTTGGCGATGGAGATCACCAGACGCAAGTTCGCTTCAACCATCTCTTTCTTCGCGCGGCGGGCCTTGGCCTCACCGATCGACATGCGACGGTTGATGTCCTTGATCTCGGCAATCGTCAGACCGGTTTCGGTCTCCAATGCTTGCAGCTTCTGCTGGCAACGGATGATGTCCGGCTGCAGGCGACCAATGGCTTCGGCGTATTTCGCCTTGCCCTTGGCCAGTGCGTCGGTCCAGCTTTCATCTACTTCGTTGCTCGGGAACTGACGCAGGAAGTCGGCACGCGGCATGCGCGCGTCACGGACACAGAGCTGCATGATCGCACGCTCTTGTGCACGCAGACGCTCCAGGGCGCTGCGAACCCGCTCAACCAGGCCTTCGAATTGCTTCGGCACCAGCTTGATCGGCATGAACAGCTCAGCCAGGGCCAGCAGCTCGGCGATGGCCTGCTTGTTGGCGCGACCGTGCTTTTTCAGGGCCTTGCGGGTGATTTCCATTTGATCGGAAACCGCACCGAAACGCTGGGCAGCGATGATCGGGTCTGGACCGCTTTCAACTTCGTCTTCGTCGTCGCCGCTGGCTTCAGCGTCGTCGTCTTCGGAGTCGTCGTCCGCTTTCGCAGCCTTGGCATCGACAGGCGGTGGCACTTCGGCGGCAGGCGGCGCAATGCCGTCGTCCGGGTCGATGTAGCCACTCAGCACGTCGGACAGGCGGCCACCTTCGGTGGTGACGCGGGTGTACTCGGAGAGAATATGGTCAACCGTGCCAGGGAAGTGCGCGATTGCGCCCATCACTTCACGGATGCCCTCTTCGATACGCTTGGCGATTTCGATTTCGCCTTCGCGTGTCAGCAGCTCGACGGTACCCATTTCACGCATATACATGCGCACAGGGTCGGTGGTACGACCGATATCGGTCTCCACAGCAGCCAGCGCGGCAGCCGCTTCTTCAGCGGCAGCCTCGTCGGTATCGGCGTCCGCCAGCATAAGGGAATCCTTATCTGGCGCAGCTTCGAATACGTTGATCCCCATGTCGTTAATCATGCGGATGATGTCTTCCACCTGCTCTGGATCTGAAATATCCTCAGGCAGGTGGTCGTTGACCTCCGCGTAAGTCAGGTAACCCTGCTCACGACCGAGAACGATCAACTCTTTGATACGAGACTGCTGTTGCGCTTTTCCGGACATAACACCCTATCCACTGAAGGTCTTGGCGGGCAAAAAACAAGCCGAGGATTATACCTGAGCTATGACCTCACGCGCCAGTTGAGGTCGGGTTTGATGCGCAAACGTTCTGTTTTAAGAGGTCGCGCATCTGTTTTGCTATCTGAATCTTCTCTTCAGCCGATAAATCCGGCTGCCTTGCTTTCTTGATCAGGTCATCGAGGGTCTGTGTGTGCTGACCCGCGGATAACCTAGTAATGGTGTCTAAAAACTGTTGTTCAAGGTTATCGCCGTCAATTAGCCACTCCTTTTCCGCGAGGGCTTTCAGCAGTCGGCCCTGTTCGGTGCCGTGCCAGCGCGCCATCAACTGGATTGAGTTTAGCTTAGGATTTTTCTGTACCGCCTCGATCAGGGCGATCAGTACCTGGGCGTAAGTGTTGCTCGCGTTGGCAAAGTGATCAGCGCTTTCAACTTTTTCCGCCAGTTGTGGGTGATGGATGAGCGTGCGCAGCGCAATGAGCGTTGGAGCCTCTACGGCGACAGGAGTTCGCGGAGCGTAGGCTTCATCGCGATCACCGCGCTTGCCGTTCTTGCTCCAGGGTTTCTTTTCCCATTTCTTGCCGTCGCTGCCAGACTTTTTCGGTGTCCACTCTTGCTGGGGCGCGTAGGCCTCCTGCGGTTGATGGAAGTCGGAATAGTCCGGCATGGCGTCGTAATCCATGCCTGGGTCATAGGCCGGTGGCGGCGCATCATGCGGGGCGTTGTGCACCAGTTGGCTGACGGCTTCCCCGCTTAACCCGGTGATTTCCTGCAAGCGCATGCGCATCAGCGATTTCAGGTTGGCGCCGGGTACTTTGTCGATCAGCGGCGCCGCGAGGGTGGCCATGTGGGCCTTGCCTTCAAGGGAGCGCGGGTCGGCTTCTTCGGTCAGTTGTTGGAAGAAGTAGTCGGCCAGCGGCTGTGCATGCTGGTTGATGCGCGCGCGGAACGCGTCGGTGCCTTCGGAGCGGACCAGGGTATCCGGGTCTTCGCCTTCGGGCAGGAAGAGGAAGCGTGCGCGACGTCCGTCCTGCAGGCTCGACAGCGTAGCTTCAAGTGCGCGCCAGGCGGCATTGCGGCCAGCCTGGTCTCCATCGAAACAAAACAGCACGCTGGGCACTACGCGAAACAGGCGCTTCATGTGTTCTTCGCTGGTTGCGGTGCCCAGCGTGGCGACGGCATTGCGCAGGCCTTGTTGGGCGAGTGCGATCACGTCCATATAGCCCTCAACCACGATGATTTCATCGAGATTGCGATTGTTCTTGCGCGCCTCGAACAGGCCGTAGAGTTCCTGGCCCTTGTGGAATACCGGGGTTTCCGGGGAGTTCAGGTATTTGGGTTTGTCGTCCCCCAGTACCCGGCCACCAAAGGCGATGATGCGGCCCCGGCTGTCGCGGATCGGGAACATCACCCGGTCGCGGAAACGGTCGTAGCGCTTGCCGGTCTCGGCGTTTTCCACCAGCAGGCCGGCGTCGATCATGGCCTTTTGCTGGAGAGTGTCGCTGCTCAGGTGTTTGTACAGGTTGTCCCAGCCGGGCGGTGCGAACCCCAAACCGAAGTCCCGTGCGATTTCCCCGGTGAGGCCGCGGCCTTTCAGGTAATCGACAGCGGCCTTGCGCTGCGGATGGCTTTTAAGCGCTTGACGATAAAACTCGGCAGCGGCTGTCAGCAGCGGGTACAGCGGCGAATCGGTGGGCTGGCGCGGCTTGTGTGGGCGGCCACTTTCTTCGCGTGGGACTTCCATGCCGGCGGCTTTTGCCAGGTCCTCGATGGCCTGGGGAAAATCCAGGTTGTCGTGGTCCATGAGAAAACCCAGGGCGTTGCCGCCTGCGCCGCAGCCGAAGCAGTAATAGAACTGCTTGTCGGGGCTGACGCTGAATGACGGGGTTTTCTCTTTGTGGAACGGGCAGCAGGCGGTGTAGTTCTTGCCGGCTTTTTTCAGTTGCACGCGCGAGCTGACAACATCGACGATGTCGGTGCGGTTCAGAAGGTCGTCAATAAAGCTCTGGGGAATCAGCCCGGCCATGGCGTTCTCGTCATCACTGCGTGTCAATGAGGGCCCAATGATTGCTCAAGCGCACGCAGTGCGTGGCTCGTTCATCAGTTGTCTGCTTGGGCATTCAGGAAGTGTATCTGCCGTTCATTCACTGACGTTAGTTTCAATCAGGTTTTTGGCATGGAAATGTTGCCCCGGCATCCGGTCTAGGCCAATGGCGGCCTCGGAAGCTCATCGTCGGGCACAGTCGATACAGTTGATCGCCTGTTTGAAGAATAAGTGTGCTCGTCAGTAGCCTTGATAGGCTCGTCAGAAGAGACGTGCACCGCTGGCAAAAGAGCCAGTCCTGACGTGTGAAGCAGTTGTATCGGTCGCATGTGCGGCGTCAACAGTGAAGCATCAAGCGATATCCGCAAATGCCATTAGCCCGGCTGAGGGCCGGGCTTGGCAGAAGCTTGCTACGAACGTCTGTGTATTAGTACAGACGAACGGCGCGGCGCTGTTCGCGCTGAACTTTCTTGGCGTGACGCTTAACAGCGGCTGCTGCTTTACGCTTACGCTCAGAAGTTGGCTTCTCGTAAAATTCGCGGCTACGAACTTCAGCCAGTACACCGGCTTTTTCGCAGGAGCGCTTGAAACGACGCAGAGCTACGTCGAAGGGTTCGTTCTCTTTAACTTTGACGGCTGGCATCCAGAGCTACCTTCTTTCATTACCGGGATCAACGTTCTCGTCGCAAAAAATTCGCGGCTGAGGTCGTCGGTTTTTAAGGGTTGCGGATGTTAACCCCTCATTGCCCGGAATGCAAAGCCTCTGATCGAAAACCGCTAGTCGGGAGGGGGAGTGGCGACTATTATGCGCGCCTTCGAATTCAGCCTCTACAAGGCGCAAACCCATGCTAGTACTGGGACTTGAAACCTCCTGCGACGAAACCGGTGTCGCACTTTACGACAGTGAACGCGGGCTCTTGGCCGATGCGCTGTTCAGTCAGATCGACCTGCACCGTGCCTATGGTGGCGTGGTGCCGGAGCTGGCTAGCCGTGATCACGTCAAACGCATGCTGCCCCTGATCCGCCAGGTATTGGATGAGGCCGGCTGCGTGCCGACCGAGATCGATGCAATCGCCTACACCGCAGGCCCCGGATTGGTCGGAGCCCTGCTGGTTGGGGCCTCTTGCGCCCAGGCGCTGGCGTTTGCCTGGGGCATTCCGGCCCTCGGCGTGCACCATATGGAAGGCCATCTACTGGCACCGATGTTGGAAAAAACACCGCCAGAGTTCCCGTTCGTCGCATTGTTGGTTTCGGGCGGTCATACGCAGTTGGTTCAGGTGGATGGAATCGGCCAATACACCCTTTTGGGTGAATCCTTGGACGATGCTGCCGGTGAAGCCTTCGACAAGACCGCGAAGATGATGGGCCTCAATTACCCCGGTGGCCCGGAAATCGCCCGTCTCGCCGAAAAAGGGGTCGCCGGTCGCTACACCTTCCCGCGACCGATGTGTGATCGCCCAGGCCTGATGTTCAGCTTCAGCGGTTTGAAAACCTCTGCGCTGAACACCTGGCAGCACAGCGTCAGCGCCGGAGACGACAGCGAGCAAGTCCGTTGCGACATCGCTCTGGCGTTCCAGCAGGCCGTGGTGGAGACTTTGACCATCAAGTGCAAGCGCGCCCTGAAACAGGCGGGCATGAAGCGCCTGGTGATCGCTGGCGGCGTCAGCGCCAACAAGGCCTTGCGCACGTCGCTGGAAAAAATGCTCGGCGACATGAAGGGCGACGTGTTCTACGCTCGCCCCGAGTTCTGCACCGACAACGGCGCGATGATCGCCTATGCCGGTTGCCAGCGCCTGCAGGCTGGGCAGCACGAAAGCCTGGCAATCAGCGTGCAGGCGCGCTGGCCGATGGAGCAGTTGTCGCCGTTGTAAGGCTGCAAGGTGAGCCGGGCGCATCGACGGTATTTAAAAATGCCGTTCGCGCCCGGCAAACAGGTCGCGTAAATTGCCCCGGTGGCGCCAGACGATCAGCAGCGTCAGCACGCTCATCGGCAGCAGTGCCGCCGGTTCTTGCCAGGCCAGTAGCGGCAGGGTGAGCGGGGTGGCGATCAGCGCGGCGAGCGAGCTGGTGCGGGTCAGGTAGAACGTCAGCAGCCAGGCGAGTACGGCCAGCAACGCCGCCGGCGGGTAGATCCCGAGCAACATGCCGGCTGCCGTGGCGACGCCTTTGCCACCGCGAAAGCGGAAGTACAGAGGAAACAGATGGCCGAGGACCGCGCATACGCCGATCCAGGCCTGCTGTTGCAGGGTCAGGCCGGCGAGGCTGGCGATCAGCACGGGCAACAGGCCCTTGCACAGGTCGCCCAGCAGCGTCAGTACGGCGAGTTTCTTGCCGGCCAGGCGCAACATATTGGTGGCGCCGGCATTGCCTGAGCCACTCATTCGCGGGTCGGGATTTCCCGTCAGGCGGCTGAGCAAAATGGCGAAGGACAGCGAGCCGAGCAGGTAGGCGAAAATCGCCAGTAACCAAAACATGCTAACTATTCCGGGCGAGGACGCCCTGATTCTAACGGGGCATCGCGCCCTTGTCGTGCTGCGGAGAAGAGTGCTTGGACAGAGTGTTTATCGAAGGCCTGGAAGTCGACACCGTGATCGGGGCCTACGACTGGGAGCGCGGAATCCGCCAATGCCTGCGCCTGGACCTGAGCTTTGCCTGGGATAACCGCCCGGCCGCGGCTGGTGATGACCTGACGTTGGCGCTGGATTACGCCAGTGTATCCGCGCGTATCCAGGCCTTTGCCGAGCAATCCCAGTACCAACTGGTGGAAACTTTTGCCGAGCGCTTGGCCGAAGTATTGATGAGTGAATTCCAGATTCCCTGGTTGCACCTCAAGCTGACCAAGCCAGGCGCCGTACCGGCGGCCAAGGGTGTGGGCGTGGAGATCGAGCGCGGATGCCGCTAACTCAGGTTTACCTAGGTCTAGGCAGCAATATCGAGCGCGAGTCTCACCTCTGCGCTGGCCTGGATGCGCTGGCGGGTTTTTTGACGGATATGCGCTGTTCAGCGGTGTTTGAAAGCCAGCCGGTGGGCATCAAGAGTGGGCCGTTCTTCAATCTGGTGGTGTCGGCCTACACCGATCTGTCGCTGATGGAGTTGGACCGCCGATTGAAATTCATCGAGGCGGATAATGGTCGTTATGCGCCGGATCGCAAGGGCTTGCCGCTGGATATCGATGTGCTGTTGTATGGCGATCTGGTAGGTAACTTCGATGGCTTGATCCTGCCGCGTGCAGAAATTCTCAAGAACGCGTTTGTGCTGTGGCCGCTGTCGTTGATGGCGCCGGAACGTGTGCACCCTGAGGCGGGCAAGACGTTGGCCGAGTTGTGGCGCGAGGCGCAGATTGACCAGGTGCTGGCGCCTGTCGCATTTGAATGGCAAGGCCAGCAGCTCACACCAAACGCTCTCCTGTAGGAGCGAGCTTGCTCGCGAAGAACGTCAACGATAACGCAGCGCTCTCAGGTTTTTCGCGAGCAAGCTCGCTCCTACATAAGGGGGTGCTGTTCCTTGTAGGCCTTCAAGGCCCTGAGCCGTTCGCGCTTGAGCGCTTCGCCCAGTTCCGGGCCTTTGAAGCCTTTCTCCAGCAAAGGCGCCACCGCCACTTCGCGCGCAACCTTCGCCGCGCCGCGCAAGTAATCCGCTTGTGGATAACTTCTCTGCTCCAGACCCTTGCGGCCTCGGGCGTCCATTTCGCAAGCGACCACGAATTCCTCAAAACGCTGCGGCCGACGGTAAACGTCGAAACTTTGCAGCAACTCCAGCAACGTCGAGGCTTTCAGCTCCAGCGCACGATGACCGTGGGTGTGATACTGGCCCACCAGCAACGCCAATTCCTGGCAATCCCTTGGCACCTTGAAGCGTTCATTGACGGCCTTGATCAGCTTCAAACCCCGCTGCTCATGGGCGATGTGCTGCGGCAACTTATCCACAGGCGTCGTGCCTTTGCCCAGGTCGTGCAGTAGGCAGGCCCAGCGCACGGTAAGGGGCTGCTGGTGCAAGGCCGCTTGTTCCAGCACGCTCAAGGTGTGAATGCCGGTGTCGATTTCCGGGTGATGGGCTTCGGGTTGTGGGACGCCGAACAGGGCATTCACTTCTGGCATCAAGGTTTTCAGTGCATCGCAGTCGCGCAGTACCTGAATGAACACGTGGGGTTGGTCTTCCATCAGTGCGCGGGAGATTTCTTTCCAACTGCGCTCAGGCGTCAGCGCTTCCAGTTCGCCGGATTCGCTGAGCTGGTGCATCAGTTCAAGTGTTTCTGATGCGACGGTAAACCCCAGTGCCGCGTAACGTGCGGTGAAGCGTGCAACACGCAACACTCGCAGGGGATCTTCGGCGAACGCCGGAGAAACATGGCGCAGAACGCGGGCTTCAAGATCTCGCTGACCGTGATAAGGGTCGGTCAAGTTACCGTCGTCGTCTTCCGCCATAGCATTAATGGTCAGGTCGCGGCGAATCAGGTCTTCTTCCAGTGTGACGTCGGGGCTGGCGTGGAACACAAAGCCACCATAACCCCGGCCGCTCTTGCGTTCGGTGCGGGCCAGGGCGTACTCGTCGCCATTATTCGGGTCGAGGAACACCGGGAAGTCCGAACCCACCGGCTTATAGCCCAAGGCGAGCATCTCTTCGGCAGTCGCGCCCACCACGACGCGGTCGATATCGGTCACCGGGATGCCCAAGAGGCGATCCCGCACCGCACCGCCGACTTTGTAGATTTTCATGAAAAAGCCTCCATTAGTGGCACAGGATACCGCCTGTGCCAGGCCAATGGAGGCTTTGCTGCTTCAGAGGTGAACGACGGCCAGGTCCAGGCGGCCGTAGTCGTTGTCGTTGTGATCGCTACGCGGTGGCACGTGGTGGGTTTTCATCACTTGGTCGCCCTGCAAGGTTTCCAGGTGAATATCAAAGCCCCAAAGCCTGTGCAGGTGCTTGAGCACTTCCTCGGTGGACTCGCCCAGGGGTTTGCGGTCGTGCTGCTGGTGACGCAAGGTCAGCGAGCGGTCGCCGCGCACATCGATGCTGTAGATCTGCACGTTGGGCTCGCGGTTGCCCAGGTTGTACTGCGCTGCCAGGGTTTCGCGGATGGTGCGGTAGCCGGGTTCATCGTGGATGGCCGGTACCACCAGGTCATCCTTGAGGTCATCATCGAGAATGCTGAACAGTTTCAGGTCCCGAATCACCTGCGGCGACAGGTACTGCAGGATAAAACTCTCATCCTTGAAGCTGCTCATGGCGAATTTTATGGTGGACAGCCAATCGCTGCCGGCGATTTCCGGGAACCAGCGGCGGTCCTCTTCGGTGGGGTGTTCGCACATGCGCCGGATGTCACGGTACATGGCAAATCCCAGGGCGTAGGGGTTGATGCCGCTGTAATAGGGGCTGTCGAAGCCGGGTTGGAACACCACGCTGGTATGGGAAGTGAGGAACTCCATCATGAAACCGTCCGTCACCAGGCCTTCGTCGTACAGGTCGTTCATCAGGGTGTAGTGCCAGAACGTGGCCCAGCCTTCGTTCATCACCTGGGTCTGGCGCTGTGGATAAAAGTATTGGGCGATCTTGCGCACGATGCGCACGATTTCCCGCTGCCAGGGTTCCAGCAGCGGCGCGTGTTTTTCCAGGAAATACAGGATGTTTTCCTGAGGTTCGGCGGGGAAGCGTGCATTGTCCTTATCGCTGTTCTTGCCGGTTTTTTTCGGAATGGTGCGCCACAGGTCGTTGATCTGTTTCTGCAGGTGTTCCTCGCGCTCCTTCTGGCGCAGGCGTTCTTCCTCGGCGGAGATCGGATACGGGCGTTTGTAGCGGTCGACGCCGTAGTTCATCAGCGCATGACAGGAATCGAGCAGGTCTTCCACCGCATCGATGCCGTGGCGCTCTTCGCATTGCATGATGTACTGCTTGGCGAACACCAGGTAATCGATGATCGAACTGGCGTCGGTCCAGGTGCGGAACAGGTAGTTGCCCTTGAAGAAGCTGTTATGCCCATAGCAGGCATGTGCCACTACCAACGCCTGCATGCAGATGGTGTTCTCTTCCATCAGGTAGGCGATGCACGGGTCGGAGTTGATCACGATCTCGTAGGCCAGGCCCATCTGGCCCCGGGTATAGGACTTTTCGGTGCTGAGGAAGTGTTTGCCGTAGGACCAATGGTGATAACCCAGCGGCATGCCGACCGAGGCGTAGGCATCCATCATCTGCTCGGCGGTGATCACTTCGATCTGATTGGGGTAGGTGTCCAGGGCATAACCCGCCGCAATGCGGCTGATTTCCCGGTCATAGGCCTGGATCAGTTCAAAGGTCCATTCGGAACCCGTGGAGATCGGTTGGCGTCTTTGCTCTTTTTTGGCGGTCATGTCACTAACCTGCGCTGGAAGAGTTCACGGAAGACCGGGTAGATATCGCCGGCCGAGACCAGTTGCTGCTGGGCGAACGTGTCGGCAAAGGCTTCGCCGATGCGCTCGTATTCGAACCACAGGGCCTGGTGCTCACGGGGGGTGATTTCAACATAAGTGTAGTACTGCACGAACGGCATGATCTGGTTGATCAGGATGTCACGGCAGATTGGGGAGTCGTCGTTCCAGTTGTCACCGTCCGAGGCCTGGGCGGCGTAGATGTTCCATTCGTTGGCCGGGTAGCGCTCGGCCATGATCTCCTGCATCAGCTTCAAGGCGCTGGAAACGATGGTGCCGCCGGTTTCCCGTGAATAGAAAAATTCCTCTTCGTCGACTTCCCGGGCGCTGGTGTGGTGGCGGATGAACACAACGTCGATCTTGTCGTAATTCCGCTTCAGGAACAGGTACAACAGGATGAAGAAGCGCTTGGCGATGTCCTTGGTGGCTTGGGTCATGGAGCCCGACACGTCCATCAGGCAGAACATCACTGCCTTGGAGCTGGGGTTGGGTTGTTTGACCAGCAGGTTGTATTTCAAGTCGAAGGTGTCGAGGAATGGCACGCGGTGAATGCGCGCGCTTAGTTTCTCGATTTCCGCCTCTATTTCCTGAATATCGCCGAAGTTGTCCGGCTCTTCACGCTTCAATCGCGCCAGCTCTTCCTTGGCGTCCCTCAGTTTGGCGCGGCTGCTGCCTGACAGAGCGATACGCCGCGCATGGGCCGAGCGCAGGGTGCGGATGATGTTGATGCGTGACGGATTGCCCTCATTGCTGATCCCGGCGCGAACGGTCTTGAAGGTGTCGGTGCCGGTCAGGTTGCGTTTGACCAGGTTGGGCAGTTCCAGGTCTTCGAACATGAATTCGAGGAATTCTTCCTGGGTGATCTGAAACACGAACTCATCCATGCCTTCGCCGGAATTGCCCGCCTTGCCCGGGCCTTTACCGCCACCACCACCTTGGGGGCGCTGGATATGTTCGCCAGTGGTGAATTCCTTGTTGCCGGGATGAACGACGGTCTGTTTGCCGCCCCGGCCGTGGTGCAGCACCGGTTCGTCGATGTCCCGTCCGGGGATGCTGATTTGCTCGCCATGCTCCATGTCCGTGATGGAGCGGCGGCTGACGGCCTCTTCGACGGCCTTTTTGATGTGGTCACGGTAACGCCGCAGGAAACGCTGACGGTTTACCGTGCTCTTGTTCTTGCCATTGAGGCGTCGGTCGATCACGTAGCTCATGGGGAGCCCTCCGGGCAGCTTCACGTTACAAGCTTCAAGCCGCGAGCTGGAAGCTTAGAGACAAGCGGTCAGCTGCCAGGCCAGTGGCCCGGCAGTTCACGCCTGTCGCTGCCTTACTGCGATTTGCGAACCCGCAGGTACCACTCGGAGAGCAGCCGTACCTGTTTGTCGGTGTAGCCGCGCTCGACCATGCGTGTGACGAAGTCGTTGTGTTTTTGCTGATCCTCCTTGCTGGCCTTGGCGTTGAAGCTGATGACCGGCAGCAGGTCCTCGGTGTTGGAGAACATTTTTTTCTCGATGACCACGCGCAGCTTCTCGTAGCTGAGCCAGGTCGGGTTCTTGCCGTTGTTGTTGGCGCGGGCGCGCAGCACGAAGTTGACGATTTCGTTGCGGAAATCCTTCGGATTGCTGATGCCGGCCGGTTTCTCGATTTTTTCGAGTTCCTCGTTGAGGGCCACGCGGTTGAGGATCTCGCCGGTTTCCGGGTCGCGGTATTCCTGGTCCTGAATCCAGAAGTCTGCGTACAGCACGTAGCGGTCGAAGATGTTCTGGCCGTACTCGCTGTAGGACTCCAGGTACGCGGTCTGGATTTCCTTGCCGATGAACTCGATGTAGCGCGGTGCCAGGTATTCCTTGAGGAAACGCAGGTAACGTTCGCGGGTTTCGGCCTGGAATTGTTCCTGTTCGATCTGCTGTTCCAGCACGTAAAGCAGGTGCACCGGGTTGGCCGCAATCTCGTGTGGGTCGAAGTTGAAGACCTTGGACAGGATCTTGAACGCAAAGCGCGTCGACAAACCGTTCATGCCTTCATCCACACCGGCGGTGTCGCGGTACTCCTGGATCGATTTGGCCTTGGGATCGGTGTCCTTGAGGTTTTCGCCGTCGTACACGCGCATCTTCGAATAGATGTTCGAGTTCTCCGGCTCCTTGAGGCGCGACAACACGGTGAATTGGGCAAGCATCTTCAGGGTGTCGGGCGCGCAATGGGCCTTGGCCAGCGAACTGTTGAACAGCAATTTGTCGTAGATCTTGATTTCATCGCTGACCCGCAGGCAGTACGGCACCTTGACGATGTAGATCCGGTCGATGAAGGCTTCGTTGTTCTTGTTGTTACGGAAGGTGTGCCACTCGGATTCGTTGGAGTGGGCCAGCAGGATCCCGGTAAACGGAATCGCGCCCAAGCCTTCGGTACTGTTGTAGTTGCCTTCCTGGGTGGCGGTCAGCAGTGGGTGCAGCACCTTGATCGGTGCCTTGAACATTTCCACGAACTCCATCAGGCCCTGGTTGGCCCGGCACAGCGCGCCCGAGTAGCTGTAGGCATCGGCGTCGTTCTGTGGATATTCTTCGAGTTTGCGGATATCGACCTTGCCCACCAGCGCCGAGATGTCCTGGTTGTTCTCGTCGCCCGGCTCGGTCTTGGCCACGCCGATCTGGTTGAGGATCGATGGGTAGAGCTTGACCACGCGGAACTGGCTGATGTCACCGCCGAATTCGGCCAGGCGCTTGGTGGCCCAGGGCGACATGATGGTGTTGAGGTAGCGACGTGGGATGCCGAAGTCTTCTTCGAGGATCGCGCCATCTTCCGTGGCGTTGAACAGCCCCAAAGGCGACTCGAAGACCGGCGAGCCCTTGATGGCGTAGAAGGGCACCTTCTCGATCAGTTGTTTGAGCTTTTCGGCCAGGGACGATTTACCGCCGCCGACGGGGCCGAGCAGGTAGAGGATCTGTTTCTTCTCTTCCAGGCCTTGGGCGGCATGCCGGAAGTAGGAGACGATCTGGTCGATGCATTCTTCCATCCCATGGAAGTCTTCAAAGGCCGGATAGCGGCGGATCACCTTGTTGGAAAATATTCGCGACAGGCGCGAATTGTTCGAGGTGTCTATCAGCTCCGGCTCGCCAATTGCCAGCAGCAGGCGTTCGGCGGCAGACGCGTAGGTGCTGCGATCCTGTTTGCACAGCTCGAGATACTCTTGCAGCGTGAGTTCTTCCTGCTGTGTGGACGCGAAGCGTTGTTGGAAGTGGCTGAATATACTCATGACGTCGTCACCTCGCTCGATACGTGGAGCCGACGCCGGATCAATCAGTCGATGCTGGCAGACATTGGCAGACGCCAATGGCCGTTTTCCCCCCAGAACACCCTGAAACGCTACCGATGACCCGCACGCCGGTGTACCGGCTCTCCCCTGATTCGGATGGCCTGCGCTTAAGGATAGTTCGGAATCGGAGAGGTCAAGGCGCGATGCGCAATTAGTTTGGCTGCGCCGTTCGTCAGAAACGGCGCGAGCCCAAGCGTCACGCGGGGTAGCGGGGTGTGAAAAAAATTATTGCGAATTGCCCGAAGAAATTTCCGCAGGATAAGTCGTACGCCACAGTTCAAAGCCGCCGTCCAGGCTGTAGACGTCGGAGAAGCCCTGGCTGATCAGATAGGCTGCCGCGCTCCGGCTGGAATTGCCGTGATAACAGGCCACGATTACCGGCGCGTCGAGGTCGGCGGCGCGGATGAAGTCGGCGATGTTGACGTTGTCCAGGTGTTGGGCGCCAGTGATGTGGGCGGCCGCATAAGTCGGCTGGTCACGGATGTCGACAACCACGGCGCCTTGCTCGCGCAGGGCCTGGGCTTGTTCGGGGGGGATACGTTTGAATTCGCTCATGGCGGGCTCCTACGGCTTGGCAGTAGCCGGCAGTGTAACGGGAAGAGGGGATTCGCACTGGCAGCTATAACGCTCGCCGGTGTCGATGTTCATCAGGGTCATGGCGCCACCCCACACGCAACCGGTGTCGAGGGCGAACACGCCGGGTTCGTCGCACTTGCCCTCAAGGGCCGCCCAATGGCCAAAAATGATCTTGGTGTCACGGGTCTTGCGCTCTTTGTGAGCGAACCACGGCTTGTAGCCCGGCAACGCGGTGTCAGCGCCTTCCTTGCTCTTGAGGTCGAGTTTGCCCTCGGCGGTGCAGAAGCGCATGCGCGTGAAGTAGTTGGTGATGACCCGCAGGCGCGTGACGCCGCTGAGGTCGTTGTCCCACTTTACCGGCTCGTTGCCGTACATGCCGTCGAGGTAGGCGGTATAGAGGTTGTCATCGGCCAGGGCGCTTTCGACTTCGGCGGCGCACTTGAGGGCTTTCTTCAGTGTCCATTGCGGCGGGATGCCTGCATGGACCAGGGCCATGTTGCGGGCTTCGTCGTAATGCAGGATTTTCTGCCGGCGCAGCCAGTCGAGCAGCTCGGTGTGATCCGGCGCTTCGAGGATTTCCCGCAGGGTATCGCCCTTTTTCAGGCGCTCGATGTTATTGCCCGCGGCCAGCAGATGCAGGTCGTGGTTGCCCAATACGCAGACCAAAGAGTCGCGCAGGCTATATAAATAGCGCAGCGTTTCCAGGGATTGCGGGCCGCGATTGACCAAGTCACCCACCAGCCACAGGCGATCGTTGGCCGGGTCGAAGGCCACGCGCTCCAGCAGGCACTTGAGCGGCTCCAGGCAACCTTGCAGGTCGCCGACCGCGTACGTCGCCATCAGTGCAGGGCTCCCGGCACGGCAAGGCGGAAGGGCTTGATGATGGCGTCGAACAGTTGGCCGTCGGTGGCTTTCATCTGATACGAGCCTTGCATGGTGCCGACTTTGGAGGTCATTACCGTGCCGCTGCTGTAGGTATGGCTGGCGCCACTGTCGATCAACGGTTGCTGGCCCACCACACCGGCGCCGCGCACTTCTTCGACCTGACCGTCACCGTCGGTGATTACCCAGTGGCGCGACAGCAGCTTGGCCGGCACCAGCCCGTTGTTTTTCACCGTGATGGTGTAGGCAAAGGCGAAGCGGTTGTGTTCAGGTTGGGATTGGTCCGCCAGGAAGCGGGTGACGACGCTGACGTCGATCTGGTAGCGAGGATCGGACATGCAAGAGGCCTTAAAAGCGGAGGACAGCAGATGCGGGTCAGTCTAGGCCAACAGGAGGGCACTAGGCCAGACATGTGTCTGGCCTTGCCCGGCGCTGTCAGTCTGCGGTTGGCGCAGGCTGGATGGCCAACTGGTCGGCCAGGCGCACAAAGGCGGCCAGGTCCAGTTGCTCGGGGCGCAGGCCGCCATCGACGCCGGCAGCTTCGATCTCGGCATTGCTCAGCAGCGCCTTGAGAGTGTTGCGCAGGGTCTTGCGGCGCTGGTTGAAGGCTTCGCGCACGACGCGCTCCAGCAGCTTATGGTCCTTGGCCGGGTGTGGCAGCACGGCATGTGGTACCAGGCGCACGATGGCCGAGTCGACCTTCGGCGGCGGGTTGAACGCGCCAGGGCCGACGTTGAACAGGTGTTCGACGCGGCAGTGGTACTGAACCATGATCGACAGGCGGCCCCAATCGCCACCACCAGGACCCGCGGCCAGACGTTCAACCACTTCCTTTTGCAGCATGAAGTGCATGTCGCGGATGATGCCGGCGTTGTTCAGCAGGTGGAAAATCAGCGGCGTGGAGATGTTGTACGGCAGGTTACCCACCACACGCAGGCTGTTGGGCGCGGCATTGAGGGTGTTGAAGTCGAACTTCAGCGCATCACCCTGATGCAGGTTGAAATTGGGCTTGCCGGCGAACTGCTGGTTGAGGATCGGGATCAGGTCCTTGTCCAATTCCACCACGTCGAGTTGGCCGCCGCTGGCCAGCAGGCCTTGGGTCAGTGCGCCCTGGCCCGGGCCGATTTCCAGCAGACGGTCTTCAGGCTTGGCATGGATGGAACGCAGGATGCGGTCGATCACGCCAGCGTCGTGCAGGAAGTTTTGCCCGAAGCGCTTGCGCGCCCGGTGTTGGTAATGCTCAGTCATATACGGGTCTCGGCCATCTGATAGGCGGTTTCCAGGGCCACGTGCAGGCTGCCGGTATCGATCTTGCCGCTGCCCGCCAGGTCCAGGGCAGTGCCATGGTCGACGGAGGTGCGGATGATCGGCAGGCCCAGTGTCACGTTGACTGCGGCGCCGAAGCCTTTGTATTTAAGCACCGGCAGCCCCTGGTCATGGTACATCGCCAGCACTGCGTCGCAGTGCTCCAGATATTTGGGGGTAAACAGAGTGTCCGCAGGCAGTGGGCCGCGCAGGTCCATGCCTTCTTGGCGCAGACGCTCCAGGGTGGGTTCGATGATGTCGATTTCTTCATGGCCCAAGTGGCCGCCTTCGCCGGCGTGGGGGTTGAGCCCGCAGACCAGGATGCGCGGTTGGGCGATGCCGAATTTTTGTTGCAGGTCGGCGTGCAGGATCCGCGTGACGCGTTCCACCCGCTCGACGGTGATGGCATCGGCAATCTCGCGCAGCGGCAGGTGCGTGGTCACCAAGGCGACCCTAAGGCCACGCGTGGCCAGCATCATGACGACTTGTTCGGTGTGGGTCAGCTCGGCGAGGAACTCGGTGTGGCCCGAAAAAGCGATGCCGGACTCGTTGATCACACCTTTGTGCACGGGCGCAGTGATCATGCCGGCGAAGTCGCCATCGATGCAGCCTTGCCCTGCGCGAGTGAGGGTTTCCAGCACGAACGCCGCGTTGGCTTTGTTCAGTTGCCCGGCGACCACGTTGGCCAGCAGCGGGGTGTCCCACACATACAGGCTGCCAGCAGGGGCGGGCAGATCGGGCCAGTTGCCAGGCGCTGTGTCCAGCAGTGTGACAGCCACACCCAGCTGCGCGGCCCGCTCAAGGAGCAGGTCGCGGCTGGTAATGGCAATCAGGGGGTGTGGCTGGGGTTGCGAGGCGAGCAGCAGGCACAGGTCAGGACCAATGCCGGCCGGCTCGCCGGGTGTCACCGCGAAACGCTGGGGTTTCACTGAACTGCCTGGTCGGTGCCTGTCTGGGCGCCTGGCAGCTTGTTCTCAACATAGGCTTCGTCGCGGATCTGACGCAGCCAGGTTTGCAGCTCTTCGTCGTATTTGCGGTTACGCAGTACGTTCAGCGCTTGTTGCTCGCGGGCCTGGTTGGTGTTGTCGGTGGCGCGACGGCCAAGGACTTCCAGCACATGCCAGCCATATTGGGTCTTGAACGGCTTGGACAATACGCCCTGCGGGGTATCGGCCATCACCTGTTGGAACTCCGGCACCAGCGCTTTCGGATCGATCCAGTTCAGGTCGCCGCCGTTGAGGGCAGAACCCGGGTCTTCCGAGAAACTCTTGGCCAGGGTGGCGAAGTCTTCACCGCTCTGGATGCGGTCATAGATCTTCTGGGCCAGTTCCTTGGTTTGGGCTTCGGTGCGAATTTCGCTTGGTTTGACCAGGATGTGGCGAACGTGCACCTCATCCTTGAGCGATGTTTCGCCGCCACGTTTTTCCAGGAGCTTCAGGATGATGAAGCCACCCGGTGTGCGCGCAGGTTGGGTGATGCCACCGACTTCCATTGCGCTCAGCTCGCGGTCGAACGGAGGAGGCAATTGAGCCGCTTTACGCCAGCCCATGTCGCCGCCTTCCAGTGCGTTGTCGCTACCGGACTGGGCGATCGCCATTTGGGCGAAGTCGGCACCCGCCTTCAAGCGATCATAGATAGCTTGGGTCTTGGCGGCCGCTGCATTGAGCTGCTCGGAGTTGGCGCTGTCCGGTGTCGGGATCAGGATGTTGGCCAGGTGCAGTTCTTCGGAAAGCTGCATCTTGCCCAGGTCCGACGCCAGGAAGTTCTTCACCTCCTGCTCGGACACCTGAACCCGCTCGGCCACGCGGCGCTGACGCACACGGCTGATGATCATTTCACGGCGGATTTGGTCACGGGCGTCCTCATAGGACAAACCGTCATGGGCCAAGGCTGCACGGAACTGGTCGATGCTCATGTTGTTGCGCTGGGCAATGGTGCCCACGGCCTGGTTCAGTTCTTCGTCCGAAATACGGATGCCGGAACGATCGCCGATCTGCAGTTGCAGGTTCTCGACGATCAAACGCTCGAGTACCTGCTGGTCCAGGACGCTGGTCGGTGGCACGCCGCCGCCACGTTTGGCGATGGTTTGCTGGACTTCCTTGACGCGCTGGTCCAGTTGGCTCTGCATGATCACGTCGTTATCGACGATGGCCACTACCTTATCCAGTTCTTGAACCGCAGCGTGCGCCGATGCGGTACCCAGGAACAGTGCGCCCAGCACTAGCGGGCGCAGACAATCAGAAAGCTTGGTCTTCACGTTCACGATAACCTTCAATGCCTTTGTCGAGGAAGCTCTCTACCTTGGCGCCGGTCAGGCCGCCGAGTCCTTTGAGGACGATCTGGAAGAAGAGCCCGTGGTCACCCTTTTCGTTAAGCGGGGCGATCTGGCTGTATTCGTCGTTGGAAACCCAGTAACGGTTGATGACGCGCAGTTTCCAGCAGCAGTTGTCGTACTCGAAACCACCGAAGGCTTCAAGGGTACGGTTGCGAGCGTAGTCATACTGCCAGCGGGTGATCAGGTTCCACTGAGGAATGATCGGCCACATCATCGAAAAGTCGTGTTGCTGGATTTTGTAGTAATCCTTCACGAAGTTCGCATCGCCTGGCTGGCCGTAGTCACCACCGAACTGCCATTTGCCGGTCAGCTGGTTGTAGACGACCTGGTCGTTACGGTAGCGATAACCGACGTTGATGATCTTGTTCGGGTTGTCTTCCGGCTGGTAGTGGAGCATTGCGCTGCCGGAACGAGGGCTGTGTTCCTCGGTGTCCCAGTTGTAGTCGGCAGTGGCGCGCCAGTCGCGGTTGAAGCGGAACTCGTAGTCCAGGGCAACCGGCGAAACATCCGACTGTGCATCGGCACGGTCAGCCGCCAGGATACCCGGCAGTTGAACTTCACGGTCCTTGAAGTACACGGCCTGGCCGACGGATACGCGCTGACGCTCGAAGCCGTTCTCTTCGATCCAGCGGCTGGTCAAGCCCAGGGACAGCTTGTTCTCGTCGCCGATACGGTCGGTGCCGCTGAAGCGGTTATCGCGGAACAGCGACGCGTAGCTGAACGAGTATTCGCTGGTGTCGAAGACTGGGATATCAGCCTGGTCCTTGTTCGGTACGTACAGGTAGAACGCACGCGGCTCAAGGGTCTGGCGATAATCTTTGCCGAACCAGTTGGTGTTGCGGTCGAAATAGAGGCCGCTGTCGACGCTGGCAATGGGCACGGCGCGGTCTTGCGAACTCTTGAAGTCGCCACCAGCGTACGGTTTGGCCGCAGTGGCAGCTGCTTGCTGGGCGATGATCTGGTTCTTGCCGATGTTGTCCAGGTCAAGATCGTACTTGGTGTAAACGTACTTGAGCTTTGGCGTGATAAACCCGTAGGTCCAGTTCATCGGGTAGTCGACGGCTGGCGCAACATTCAACCGCGTGCCGTTGGCGCGGGTCAGGCCGGTGACGTAGGTATCCAGACGAGGCGACACAAGTCCGTCCTGATCGGTAAACGTGCCTTTTTCAAGGCTGCGTTCAAAGCGAACAGCTTCAGTCTCATAGGTAAAGTTCAGCCCGCCCGGATGGTACGGCAGCGCACCATTGAAGGTGATCTGCGGCAACCGGTCATACGGCGTGATCTGGGAGATCGTTGCCAGCTGGTAAGCCTGGAGGTTCAGGCGCGCCTGGTAAGTGTCGCCGCGGTAGGTCACGGAACCCTGTTGATTGAGGGCATCCCGGCTTTCAACGCCTTCCTGGAACGACTTCAAATCCTGGAAGTAGTAAGGATCGCTGATGCGGGTGTAATCCACCTGGGTCGCTACACGCGAATCCAACCCGCCCTTGTGCTGCCAATTGAGCATGTAGCGGGTTTTTTCGTAATCGGTCTGCTTTTTGCGTTCGTCGTTGTCGTCGTTCAGGTACGCGCCGCCGAACTGGCCTTCGCTGGATTTGGTGAGGTAGCGGAATTCGCCTTCCATCAACAAGCCGCGCTTGGTCATGTATTGCGGGTACAACGTGGCGTCGTAGTTGGGCGCCAGGTTGAAGTAGTACGGCGTCACCAGGGTGAAGCCGGTTTCGCTGCCGGTGCTGAAGCTCGGCGGCAGGAAGCCGGATTGACGACGGTCGTCGATCGGGAAATAGATGTAAGGGGTGTAGAGGATCGGGATGTTCTTGATCCGCAACGTCGCGTTGGTGGCGGTACCGAAACCGGTGGCCGGGTTCAACGTGATGTTGTTGCCCCTGAGCTGCCAGGCGTTGCTGTCTGGCTCGCAGGTGGTGTACGTACCGTCCTTGAGACGGATGATCGCGTTTTCAGCACGCTTGGCGTACAGCGCGTTACCGCGGATGCGCGACTTGTGCAGCACGTATTCGGCGTTGTCGATCTGGGCCGCGCCGGTGTCGAGTTGCACTTCGGCGTGGTCGCCCACGATCAGCGCACCGTTGTCGCGCAGACGGACCTTGCCGTTCAGCTCGCCACGGTTCTCGGCCTGGTACAGGCTGGCTTCTTCAGATTCCAACTGCATGCTGCCCTGGCGCATGACCACGTCACCGGCCAGGGTCGCGACTTGCTGTTCCTGCTCGTAACGCGAGGCCTTGGCGCCGATGAAGGTGGGCGCATCGCTCTTGTTCGTCTTGTCGTTCATGCCAGGACGAGTCGGCTCGATGTACGCACCGCCGCAGTACGGGCCGGTTTCGGCCAGCTGCGCTGCGGTCAGCTTCTCGCGGGGCACCCAGTCCAGGTGGCTGTAGTCGGCGCTGCGCGAGCGCAGGCCACGGCCCTTGGATTCGGTGACCAGTGCGGTCTTGGGCTCGGCCTCGGCGTTGCCGCCAGCATCGGCCTGCGCCGTGCTGTTGGCGGAGCTGATGGCGGCGCCATCATGCACCGGGCGCGGTGGTAGCGGGGCTGCGGCGGTTTTCGGCGCGCAATCCCAGGCACCCGAAGCAGAGACTGAGCAGTCATACTGTTCCGCGGCGACCACGAATGAGGTGGCGAAGGGTTGCAAGGCCAGCAGACTGCCGGTTACCAGCAACGGAAATTTTCTACGAAACGCGGGGGATTTCAATGCCATCTTATTAGTCCGGGCTTCCTGCGTGCCATCTGCCCGCGGTTTGGGCCGCACGCCTCTCGATGGTCTGAAAAAGATGCGTGATAATAAAGCATGCCCCGCTTGACGGCTAGCGCCGTCGGAGACCCTTGTAATGCCCGAGCAAGATCTACGTTTACAACAGCTGGAAGTCTGGCTGGATGAGCAGTTGCCGATCCTTTTCAACGCTCAAGGCTGGGGTGCCGTACCCCCGGCCACATTGACCGCGGCCAGCAGCGACGCGAGTTTCAGGCGCTATTTCCGTTGGGAAGGCGGCGGTCGGACCTTCGTGGTCATGGACGCTCCGCCCCCCCAGGAAAACTGCAAACCTTTCGTCGATATCGCACATTTGCTGGCAAAGTCGGGGATAAATGTTCCAAAAATTTACGCAGAAGATTTGCCGCGCGGCTTTCTTTTGCTCAATGACCTGGGCAGAAAAACCTATCTCGACGTGATTGACGACAAAAACGCCGATCAATTGTTTGCCCATGCCATCGACGCCTTGTTGGCCTTCCAGCAATTGCCGATGGACGTGCCTTTGCCCAGCTACGACGTCGCCTTGCTGCGCCGCGAGCTGGAATTGTTTCCAGAGTGGTACGTGCGCCGCCACCTGGGTATCGAAATGGATACGCAGCAGCAAGCGCTTTGGCAGCGGGTCAGTGATCACCTGATCGACAGCGCCCTGGCGCAGCCAAAAGTGTTGGTGCATCGCGACTATATGCCGCGCAACCTGATGATCAGCGAACCCAACCCCGGCGTGCTGGATTTTCAAGATGCGGTCTACGGACCGGTCACCTATGACATCACCTGTTTGTTCAAGGACGCCTTCCTCAGTTGGCCCAAGGCCCGCGTGCGGGAATGGCAGCGCGGGTATTGGGAGCGTGCGGCGCAACTGAGCATCCCGGTGCAGGCGGATTTCGACGATTTCCTGCGCACCAGTGACCTGATGGGGGTACAGCGTCACCTCAAGGTCATCGGTATCTTTGCGCGCATTTGCCATCGCGACGGCAAGCCACGCTACCTGGCTGACGTGCCGCGCTTCTTTGCTTATATAGAAGCAGTGCTGGCGGACCGTCCGGAGCTGAGTGAGCTGGGTGAGTTGCTCGCCAGCCTGCGCCACCCCGCCGAGGCCCGCGTATGAAGGCGATGATCCTGGCCGCCGGCAAGGGCGAGCGGATGCGCCCGCTGACCTTGCACACGCCCAAGCCGCTGGTGCAGGCCGGCGGCAAGCGCCTGATCGAGTATCACCTGGAGGCCCTGGCCAAGGCTGGTTTCACCGATATCGTGATCAACCATGCCTGGCTCGGCCAGCAGATCGAAAGCTACTTGGGGGACGGCGCGCAGTTTGGCTTGCGTATCCGTTACTCCCCCGAAGGCGAGCCGCTGGAAACCGGCGGTGGGATTTTCCAGGCATTACCGTTGCTGGGGGATGAACCCTTCCTGGTGGTCAATGGCGATATCTGGACCGACTACGACTTTACCCAGCTCAAGCAGCCGCTCAAGGGCCTGGCTCATCTGGTGATGGTCGACAACCCGGCCCATCACCCCTCGGGCGGTGATTTCTATCTGGATCACGGTTTGCTTCATGATGCAGCGGCCGGTGCCGATAACCTGACCTTCAGTGGCATTTCAGTGCTCGACCCCAAGCTGTTCGCGGGTTGCAGCGCGGGTGCCTTCAAGCTGGCGCCGCTGCTGCGGGCAGCCATGACCAAAGGTCTGGTAACGGGGGAACACATGGCGGGACGCTGGATTGATGTCGGCACGCTGGAGCGCCTGGCGCAGGTCGAAACCCTGCTGACAGCGGGGCAGTAACATGCTGTGGCCAGGGACGCTGATCGGCGCCGGGGCTGGCTTTGCCATTGCCAGTATTCCGGGGGCCATGTTGGGTGCGCTGTTGGGGCAGGCGCTGGACCGTCGCCTGCAATTGCACAGTTGGGCGCAGTTGCGTGAGCGCCTGGGTGGGCGCCCGGCGTTGCGCAATGACGAGCTGTTATTTGTGTTGCTGGGGCGTTTGGCCAAGAGCAATGGTCGGGTGGTGGATGGGCATATCCAGCAGGCGCGTCAGGAGATGCGCTCGCTCGACATGACTGATTCGGCCCAGCGCCGCGCGATTGCGGCGTTCAATCGCGGCAAGTCCGGCTCCGACCGCGTGCGCAGTTATCTGCGTGTGCTCAAGGCTCAACCCCATGCGGCGGAAGGCGTATTGCGCGCCTGCTGGCGCATGGTCTGGGCAGACGGCAAGGCGGATGACGCCGAGCGAGACCTGATCGACCTCTGGGGCAAATGGCTGGGCTGGACGCCGCAACAGTTGCAGGCACTGGCGGCCGACTACACCCCGGAGCGCAAGCCGCTGGTCAGCCGGGGCCCGACTTATCAGGACGCGTTGCGCCTGCTGGGCGTGACGGCCACCACCGAGCCATCGGTGATCAAGCGAGCTTATCGTCGCCTGCTCAGCCGTCATCACCCGGACAAGATCGCCGGCACCGGTGCCAGCCCCGCGCAAGTGCGTGATGCCACTGAACGCACTCGCGAACTGCACAATGCCTATGCATTGATTCGCGAGCGCCGGGACTTCAGGTAGCTTTCAATCGGCGCTTACCTGCGGGCTCAACCAGCCACGAATGCGTCGATACAACTGTTCCTGCCCG
This sequence comes from Pseudomonas sp. NS1(2017), assembly GCF_002269425.1. Classification (NCBI taxonomy): domain Bacteria; kingdom Pseudomonadati; phylum Pseudomonadota; class Gammaproteobacteria; order Pseudomonadales; family Pseudomonadaceae; genus Pseudomonas; species Pseudomonas sp. NS1(2017). The sequence goes on along the minus strand of NZ_CP022960.1, from coordinate 690,505 downwards.
GCGGCGCTGTTGCCGGGCAAGGCTTTCAACGACACCTGCTTGTAACCGTCATTTTTCAAACGCTTGGCGGCCTGGGCACGGGCCAGGGCGTTTTTGCGTGATTGGGCGTTGTCCTGATAGAAGACATCGGCGGTCGGCAACTTCAGGCCGGGGGCCAGTTGCTGGACATCAGGCTGGCGCCCGGTAGGCGTCTGCGCCGCGACCATGATGAACTTCTGTACCTGTGACGGTTGCTTCTCGCTTAAATAACGTGCGGCCCACCAGGCACCGGTGCCATGGCCGAGCAGCACCACACTGCGTGCGCTCTGGGTCTGGGCGAAGGCCACGGCGGCGTCGATGCGCGCGAAGATGCGTGAAGCGTCGGTCTTGTCCTGCTCATCGGCACCGGGCACCACCGCCGGGTCCGTGCCTTCGGCTTCGGCGCTGGCGGCTTGCTCGATGGGCTTGTCGGCGGTGCTCGCTTCCTTGCTGCTGGTGTCGACAGTCGCCTGCGGCGCTTCCATCACACGCGGTGGCAGCGTATCCACGCTTACATCTGGTAACGACAGGCTGAGACTGCCCCAATTGGCATCCGGAAACTTATGCCGCAACGGGCTGATTGCTTGCGGCCAGTCAGCATTTTCGCCAGCGCCCGGTACGATAATCACCACGCCTTCGGGCTCGGCGCTGTTGGCGGGTTTCCACAGGGCGAGGAATGAATCGCTGCCCGCCTGCAATTGCTGCTGTTCTTGTTGCGGGATCTTGCGTTCCAGAGCGCTGGCTTCTGCCTGGCTGCGCTCGGACAAGGGTTGGCGCTCGACCGGTTTTTCCGCGGCAGGTGCGGGGGCGTCAGCGGCCTGTACAGAAAAGGCACTGGTAAAAAGCAGCGACAGGCACAATGCTGGCAGTGCTGAACGGTGAAAAAAGGGCATCGTAAATTCCCGGCCAGAAGTGATTCCAGCAGCCTAATGGGTTGGTCAGTATTTGTCAGTGATGTGAGACGTGGATCATGGGTTTTCGCTGTCTGCTGGTTATCGGCTGTTTGTGCCTTGCCTTGATGGCAACTGCCGCCCCTGCGCCCGTCGCGCCCCAGGCACAGCTCAATGTGCAGCAACGCGAATGGCTGGCCCAGCACCCGGAGCTGCGGGTGGGCCTGGTGTTGCAAGCACCCTACGCGCAATACGATCGGCGTTTGCAACGGCTGTCCGGGGCGAATGTCGAGTTGATGCAGTGGCTGGCCAAGGCGCTGAATATCGAGCTGACCTGGCGCAATTTCCCCAATCAGGAACAACTGGAAGTCGCCGTGCGCGAGGGCGAGGTGGACATCGCCCCGGGCCTGCAACAAACCCCGGCGGGTTTGCGTCTGTGGTTGTTCACCGACCCTTATATGCGCGTGCCGCAACACATCGTCGGCATCCGTGAGGGCGGCGGCGCCGTGGAGCTGGAAAAGCTCGATGAGCAATCCCGCGTCGCCGTGCGCATGCCCAGCGCAGTGGCTGATTACCTGCGCAGTACCTACCCCAGCCTCAATCTGCAAGGCGTGCCCATGGAGCGTCAGGCCCTGCAATTATTGGTGAGCCAGCAAGCGCGTTATGCGGTGGTGGATGAGGCGCAATTGAGCCGCTTGTCCGGCGAGGCGGAGTTTGCCGGGCTGGCAGTGGTGGGCGATATCGGCCTGCCGCAATTACTGCGCGTGGCCACGCGGCGGGAATGGCCGGAACTGGCCGGCATCATGCAAAGTGCCTTGCGTACGATTCCCGCCCGCGACCTTGATCAACTGCACAACCGCTGGCTGCAACCCAAATACCCACGACTGACGGAATCCCCTGGCCTGTGGCAAAACCTCAGCCTGTTGCTGGGGCTGCTGTTGCTCGCCAGCCTGGCGGTGGTGTTCTGGCAACGCCGCCAGCAACGGGTGCTGGAACACGGCCTGTTGGCCGCGCGGGAAGAAAGCGCTGCCCGGGCTGCCGGTGCCGAGGCCTTGCGACTGACACAGTTTTCCATCGACCAGAGCACCGTCGGCATTCTCTGGGTCAACTGGGACAGCCATGTGCGCTACGCCAATCGTGCGGCCGAAAGCATGCTCGGCTACGGTCCCGGTGCGCTGATCGAGCGGCCGCTGGTCGAGTTCGATCCCTCCCTCACCATGGATCGCTGGCTGAATCTGTGGCGACGCGCCCGCGCCAGTGAAGAGGGGCCGCAGAGTTTTGCCACTGACTGCCTGCGGGCGGATGGCAGCGTGTTGCCTGCGGATGTGTCCTTGAGCTTCCTACGATTTGCCGACGGCGAATACCTGGTGGTTTATCTGAATGACGTCACCGAGCGTCGTCGCGCGTTGGCGGCCTTGCAGGAGAGTGAGGCACGCCTGCAGGGAATCGCGGCGAACGTGCCGGGGCTGGTGTTCCGCCTGGAGCGCTTGCCGTTGAGCGACGAAATCGAATTTGCCTACATCAGTGAGGGCAGCGAAAGCCTGGTGGGTTACGCGCCTTCGGTGCTGAGTCGGCCGGAAGTGGGGATTCGCAGCGTGGTGCATCCAGACGACCGCGTCAGTTACCTCGGCACGCTGGATCAGGCTACCGACACTGAGAGCAACTGGTTCTGGCAAGGTCGGATTCTTCCGCGCGAGGGCGAGCAGCGTTGGGCCGAGATCAAGGCGGTCACCCGACGCCTGGAAGACGGCTCGGTGGTGTGGGATGGGATCGTGTGGGACATCAGCGAGAGCAAGCGCATCGAGCTGGAACTGGATGCCTCCCGTGCGCAACTTCGCGAACTGTCCGCCCACCTGGAAACCGTACGCGAAGAAGAAAAGGCCCGTATCGCCCGTGAAGTGCACGACGAGCTCGGGCAAATGCTCACCGTGCTCAAGCTCGAAACCTCCATGTGCGAGTTGGCCTATGCGCAGCTAGATCCGGGTTTGCATGAACGCTTGAACAGCATGAAGCGTTTGATCGCCCAACTGTTCCAGTTAGTGCGCGATGTAGCGACGGCCCTGCGCCCGCCGATTCTGGATGCGGGTATCGCTTCGGCCATTGAATGGCAGGCGCGGCGCTTCGAAGCGCGCACGCAAATTCCCTGCTTGGTGCAGGTTCCAGATAACCTGCCGACCCTCAGCGATGCCAAGGCCATTGGCTTGTTCCGCATCCTGCAGGAGGCGCTGACCAATGTGATGCGCCATGCCCAGGCGCATACTGTGGAACTGACCCTTGCCCTGGAGGGCACGGACTTGCGCCTGACCATCAGCGACGATGGCGTCGGTTTCGTCCAGGCCCAGGGCCGTCCGGTGTCGTTTGGCCTGGTAGGCATGCGCGAGCGCGTGCTGATCATGGGCGGGCAGTTGAGCCTGGACAGCGAATTGGGGGAAGGCACCACACTGAGTGTCACGGTGCCGTTGGATGCATAACACCATGAGGAAGTCCCTGTGATTCGCGTACTGGTAGCCGAAGACCACACGATCGTTCGTGAAGGCATCAAGCAATTGATCGGCCTGGCCAAAGACCTGTTGGTGGTGGGGGAGGCCAGCAATGGCGAGCAATTGCTGGAAACCCTGCGCCACGTGGCCTGCGAGGTGGTGTTGCTGGATATCTCGATGCCCGGCGTCAACGGCCTGGAAGCGATTGCGCGGATCCGTGCGCTGAACAATCCGCCGGCAATCCTGGTGCTGTCGATGCATGACGAAGCGCAAATGGCTGCTCGCGCCTTGAAGGTGGGTGCTGCCGGTTACGCCACCAAGGACAGTGACCCGGCGCTGTTGCTCACGGCGATTCGCAAGGTGGCGGCCGGTGGGCGTTACATCGACCCGGACCTGGCCGACCGGATGGTCTTCGAAGTCGGCCTCACCGATACGCGACCGCTGCATTCATTGCTCTCGGAGCGCGAGTTCTCGGTGTTCGAGCGCCTGGCCCAGGGCGCCAACGTCAACGACATCGCCCAGCAACTGGCGCTGAGCAGCAAGACCATCAGCACCCACAAGGCGCGGCTGATGCAAAAGCTCAATATCACCTCTCTTGCGGAGTTGGTGAAGTACGCCATGGAACACAAGCTGCTCTAACCTCATACCTGATAACGACACCGCGAAAACCCCGCCGAGCCCATTCTTGCCGCTTGCAGCTCGCCCCTTGCCGCTGCACCGTCCCGTGCGCGCCATCCGTGTAGGGCAATCCCTACCCCCAACCTTCCATCCGGCTGATGCGATTCTCTCCTGGCCCCCGATTTCCGGGGCCTTGCGCCTGGACTACGCTTGTCTCACAGCAGTCCAAAACAAAAAGGTGCGGGTATGAGCGAGGTGGATTCAAATGATGTGCTGGTCAGCTTTCGTGGCGTGCAGAAGAGCTACGACGGCGAGAACCTGATCGTCAAAGACCTCAACCTGGAGATTCGCAAGGGCGAGTTCCTCACCCTGCTCGGGCCTTCCGGTTCGGGCAAGACCACCAGCCTGATGATGCTCGCCGGCTTTGAAACGCCGACGGCCGGCGAAATCCAGCTGGCCGGGCGCTCCATCAACAACGTGCCGCCGCACAAGCGCGACATCGGCATGGTGTTCCAGAACTATGCGCTGTTTCCGCACATGACCGTGGCCGAGAACCTGGCGTTCCCGCTGTCGGTGCGGGGCTTGAGCAAGACCGATATCAGCGAGCGGGTCAAACGCGTATTGAGCATGGTCCAACTCGATGCGTTCGCCCAGCGCTACCCGGCGCAATTGTCCGGTGGTCAGCAACAGCGCGTGGCCTTGGCTCGGGCGCTGGTGTTCGAACCACAGCTGGTGCTGATGGACGAACCCCTCGGCGCCCTCGACAAGCAACTGCGCGAACACATGCAGATGGAGATCAAGCACCTGCACCAGCGCCTCGGCGTGACTGTGGTGTACGTGACCCACGACCAAGGCGAGGCGCTGACCATGTCTGACCGCGTGGCGGTATTCCACCAGGGCGAGATCCAGCAGATCGCCGCGCCGCGCACCCTTTACGAAGAACCGAAGAACACCTTCGTCGCCAACTTCATCGGCGAGAACAACCGACTCAACGGCCGCTTGCACAGCCATACCGGCGAGCGCTGCGTGGTGGAGCTGGCGCGCGGTGAGAAGGTCGAGGCGCTGGCGGTGAATGTCGGCCAGGTCGGCGGTCCGGTGACCCTGTCGGTGCGCCCGGAGCGCGTTAGCCTCAATGGTTCCAGCGAATCTTGCGTCAACCGCTTCTCTGGGCGGGTGGCGGAATTCATCTACCTGGGCGACCACGTGCGTGTGCGCCTGGAAGTCTGCGGCAAAGCCGATTTTTTTGTGAAACAACCGATTGCCGAGCTGGACCCAGCCCTGGCGGTCGGCGACGTGGTACCGATTGGCTGGCAAGTCGAGCACGTTCGCGCACTCGACCCACTTCTAGAGGCGAATTGATCGCCCCCTGGCTTCACCAACCCTGCACGTGGAGAGAACAACAATGTTGAGATCCCTGAAGTATTCCGCCCTGGCTTTGGGCTTGATGGGCGCGACACAGGCCATGGCAGGCCCGGACCTGACGGTCGTGTCCTTTGGCGGCGCGAACAAGGCGGCCCAGGTCAAAGCGTTCTACGCACCGTGGGAAAGCGCGGGCAATGGCAAGATCATCGCTGGCGAGTACAACGGTGAAATGGCCAAGGTCAAAGCCATGGTCGACACCAAGAGCGTGTCCTGGGACCTGGTGGAAGTGGAGTCGCCGGAATTGTCCCGTGGCTGTGACGAAGACATGTTCGAGCCGCTGGACCCGAAACTGTTTGGTAACACTGCGGATTATGTGAAGGGGGCCATCCAGCCCTGCGGCGTGGGCTTTTTTGTGTGGTCGACGGTGCTGGCCTACAACGCTGACAAGCTGAAGGCACCGCCAGGCGGTTGGAAAGATTTTTGGGACGTGAAGCAGTTCCCGGGCAAACGCGGCCTGCGCAAAGGCGCCAAGTACACCCTGGAATTTGCGCTGATGGCCGATGGCGTCGCGCCGAAGGACGTCTACAAAGTGCTGGCCGGCAAAGATGGCCAGGACCGTGCCTTCAAGAAGCTCGACGAACTCAAGCCGTACATCCAATGGTGGGAAGCCGGCGCCCAGCCGCCGCAATACCTCGCTTCCGGCGACGTGGTGATGAGCTCGGCCTACAACGGCCGCATCGCCGCCGTACAAAAAGAAAGCAACCTGAAAGTGGTGTGGAACGGTGGGATCTACGACTTCGACGCATGGGCGATTCCTAAAGGCCTGGCGAAAGACCGTGCTGAAGCAGCGAAGAAATTCATCGCCTTCTCGGTGCAGCCTCAGCAGCAGAAGACCTACTCGGAAAACATCGCCTACGGCCCGGCCAACACCCAAGCCGTGCCATTGCTGGCCAAGGACATCCTCAAAGATATGCCGACCACCCCGGAAAACATCGCCAACCAGGTGCAGATCGACGTGAGCTTCTGGGCGGATAACGGTGAGCAGTTGGAGCAGCGCTTCAACTCTTGGGCTGCCAAGTAACACCGCATAACCCTCGGGCGAAACCGGCTCATGTAGGAGCTGGCTTGCCTGCGATGCAGACACCTTGGTGCAACAGATGCACCGAGGCAATGCCATCGCAGGCAAGCCAGCTCCTACAGGGACCGTGTTGACCAAGGTCCCAACCGTAGATTTTCGGAGTTTGCCATGGCCATCGCCGTTCCCTCGAACGAGGTCAACAGCCCCACCCTCAAGCAGCGCCTGGCGCGTGCCGAGCGGCTTAATCGCTGGAAGGCCCAGGCGTTGATTGCGCCGCTGGTGCTGTTCCTGCTGCTGGTGTTCCTGGTGCCGATCGTTGCGCTGCTGTTCAAAAGCGTCGGCAACCCGGAAGTGGTGGGCGGTTTGCCGCGTACCGTGGTGGCAGTGACGGCCTGGGACGGCCGGGGCTTGCCGGGCGAACCGGTGTACCAGGCCCTCAGTGAAGACTTGGGCGAAGCTCGTCAAAACCAGACCTTGGGTGATCTGTCCAAGCGCTTGAACATGGAACTGGCCGGCTATCGCAGCCTGCTGACCAAAACCGCGCGGGCGCTGCCGTTCAGTGACGTACCTGCCTCCTATAAAGAAGCGCTGGAAAGCCTTGATGAACGCTGGGGTGACCCGGCGTACTGGCAGGCGATCCGGCGCAATACCAGCAGTCTTACCCCGTTCTATCTGCTGGCGGCCGTCGATCACCGCATCGATGACCTCGGTGAAGTGGCGCCGGCCACGCCGGACCAGGCGATCTATCTGGATATTTTCGCCCGCACCTTCTGGATGGGCCTGGTGATCACGGCGGTCTGCCTACTGCTTGCCTATCCGCTGGCCTACCTGCTGGCCAACCTGCCAGCACGTAAAAGCAATCTGCTGATGATCCTGGTGTTGCTGCCGTTCTGGACCTCGATCCTGGTACGAGTCGCCGCGTGGATCGTGCTGCTGCAATCCGGCGGCCTGATCAACAGCGCACTGATGGGCATGGGCCTGATCGATAAGCCGCTGGAGCTGGTGTTCAACCGCACCGGCGTCTACATCTCCATGGTGCACATCTTGTTGCCGTTCATGATCCTGCCGATCTACAGCGTGATGAAGGGCATCTCGCCCACCTACATGCGCGCGGCGATTTCCCTGGGCTGCCACCCATTCACCAGCTTCTGGCGCGTGTATTTCCCACAGACCTACGCCGGTGTCGGTGCTGGCTGCCTGTTGGTGTTCATCCTGGCGATTGGTTACTACATCACCCCAGCACTGCTGGGTAGCCCGAACGACCAGATGGTCAGCTACTTCGTGGCGTTCTACACCAACACCAGCATCAACTGGGGCATGGCCACGGCGTTGGGCGGCTTGCTGCTGCTGGCCACGGTGGTGCTGTACCTGATTTATAACCGCCTGGTAGGCGCCAGCCGCCTGCGCCTGAGCTGAGGAGACCTTGTGATGCTGAGCCCTTATATGTCGCCCGTTGAGCGGGTGTGGTTCTACAGCTTGCGGATCCTCTGCGGCTTGATCCTGTTGTTTTTGATTCTGCCGGTGCTGGTGATCATCCCGCTGTCGTTCAACAGCGGCAGTTTCCTGGTGTACCCGCTGCAAGGCTTTTCGCTGCATTGGTATCAAGACTTCTTTGCCTCCGCCGAGTGGATGCGGGCGCTGAAGAACAGCATTATCGTTGCCCCTGCGGCCACGGTGCTGGCGATGGTATTCGGCACCCTGGCGGCCATCGGCCTGACCCGTGGGAATTTCCCCGGCAAGCCGTTGGTCATGGCGTTGGTGATTTCACCGATGGTGGTGCCGGTGGTGATCATTGGCGTGGCGAGTTATCTGTTCTTTGCACCGCTGGGGCTGGGCAATAGCTTTTTCTCGCTGATCGTGGTGCATGCGGTGCTGGGTGTGCCGTTTGTCATCATCACCGTGTCGGCCACATTGCAGGGCTTCAATCACAATCTGGTGCGGGCGGCGGCCAGCCTGGGGGCTTCGCCATTGACTGCGTTCCGTCGGGTGACCTTGCCGTTGATCGCGCCGGGAGTGATTTCCGGGGCGCTGTTTGCTTTCTCCACTTCGTTTGATGAGGTGGTAGTTACGCTGTTTCTCGCCGGCCCCGAACAAGCGACCCTGCCACGCCAGATGTTCAGCGGCATCCGCGAAAACCTCAGCCCGACGATTGCGGCCGCGGCAACCCTGCTGATTGCGTTCTCGGTGTTGCTGTTGCTGACCCTGGAATGGCTGCGCGGCCGTAGCGAGAAATTGCGTACCGCGCAGGTGTAACGACCATTCGCCCGATGAATGGCTGACAACACGCCATAGGGAGCTACTCTTGTGCCAGCCCATTTCCGAATAAGAGGCCGCGCACATGAGTACTTCCTCATTCAAGATCGCCCACAAACTGCTGACCGGCGCTGGCGCCATCGAACAACTCGCCGCTGAGCTCACCCGTCTGGATGTGGACAACCCGCTGATCGTCACCGACGCGGCACTGGTCAAGTCCGGCACTGTCGCGCTGGCACTTGAGCATTTGGGAGAACGCACCTACGAGATTTTCGACCGCGTCATGCCCGACCCGGAAATTGCCATCGTCGAAGACTGCATGCGCGTCTACCGCGAGGGCGGGCACGACGGCCTGATCGGTGTGGGTGGCGGCAGCGCCATCGACATTGCGAAAAGTGTTGCGGCGTATGCCGGCTACCACGGCGCGCTGGCGGATTTGTTCGGCGTCGACCAGGTGCCACGCAAGGGCCCGCCGCTGATCGCTATCCCCACCACCGCCGGCACCGGCTCGGAGGTGACCAATGTGGCGATTCTCTCCGACAAGGCCGCGCAACTGAAAAAGGGCATTGTCAGCGATTATCTGTTGCCGGACGTCGCGCTGATCAGCCCGCAAATGACCCTGACCTGTCCGCGCAGCGTCACCGCCGCCAGTGGCGTGGACGCGCTGGTGCACGCCATCGAGTCCTACCTGTCGCTGAACGCCTCGCCGATCACCGACGCCTTGGCCATCGGCGCCATCAAGCTGATCGCCAGTGCATTGCCCAAGGCCTACGCCAACCCGGCCAACCTGCAGGCCCGCGACGACATGGCCACCGCCAGCCTGATGGCCGGCATGGCGTTCGGCAATGCCGGAGTCGGCGCGGTGCACGCGTTGGCGTATCCACTGGGTGGGCGTTTTAATATCGCCCATGGCGTGAGCAATGCACTGTTGCTGCCCTATGTGATGCACTGGAACAAGCTGGCCTGCGTGGAGCGCATGCAGGAGATTGCCCAGGCCATGGGCGTGAATATCACCGGCTTGAGTGTCAACGATGCCGCCGACCAGGCCGTTGAGGCGATGACGCGACTGTGTGCCGCGGTCGAGATCCCGGCCGGGCTGCACAGTTTCGGGGTTCCCGAAGATGCAATCCCCGCCATGGCCGTTGAAGCAGCGGGGATTGAGCGGCTGATGCGCAACAATCCGCGCAAGCTCAGCGCGTCCGATATCGAGAAAATCTACCGGGCCGCTTACTAACCGTTGAGTTAGGTCACGGTGCGCGCGGCAAAGCATGAGGTATACAATGCGCGCCATCGTGATTTAGCTCAAAAAGGTGCGTCATGCAGCCCTTCGTTATTGCTCCATCGATTCTCTCCGCCGACTTCGCCCGCCTGGGTGAGGAAGTGGACAAGGTATTGGCCGCCGGTGCCGACTTCGTGCACTTCGACGTCATGGACAACCACTACGTGCCCAACCTGACCATCGGCCCGATGGTCTGCGCCGCGCTGCGCAAGTACGGCATCACTGCGCCGATCGATGCACACCTGATGGTCAGCCCGGTGGACCGCATCATCGGCGACTTCGTCGACGCCGGCGCCACCTACATCACCTTCCACCCGGAAGCCTCGCTGCACGTCGACCGCACCCTGCAACTGATCCACGAAGGCGGTTGCAAGGCGGGCCTGGTGTTCAACCCGGCCACTCCGCTGAGCGTGCTTGAGTACGTGATGGACAAGGTCGACATGATCCTGTTGATGAGCGTCAACCCAGGCTTCGGCGGCCAGAAGTTCATCCCCGGCACGCTGAACAAGCTGCGTGAAGCCCGTGCGCTGATCGATGCCTCCGGCCGCGATATCCGCCTGGAAATCGACGGTGGGGTCAACGTCAACAATATCCGTGAAATCGCCGCCGCTGGCGCTGACACCTTTGTGGCCGGCTCGGCGATCTTCAACGCGCCGGACTACCAGGAAGTCATCGACAAGATGCGTGCCGAGCTGGCGCTGGCGCGTCCATGAGCGGCTTTGAGCAGCTGTTCCCCGGCCAATTGCCACGGCTGGTGATGTTCGATCTGGACGGCACTTTGATCGACTCGGTGCCCGACCTGGCGGCGGCGGTGGACGACATGCTGCTCAAGCTGGGGCGCAAGCCGGCCGGGATCGAGTCGGTGCGCGAATGGGTCGGTAACGGTGTGCAGATGCTGGTGCGCCGGGCCTTGGCCAACAACATTGATGCTGAAGGTGTCGATGAAGTCGAGGCCGAGCATGCGCTGGAACTGTTCAACGCCGCCTATGAAGACGGCCATGAACTGACCGTGGTTTACCCCGGCGTGCGCGACACCCTCAAGTGGCTGAGCAAGCAGGGCGTGGAAATGGCCCTGATCACCAACAAGCCGGAGCGCTTCGTTGCGCCATTGTTGGACCAGATGAAAATCGGCCGGTATTTCCGCTGGATCATCGGTGGCGATACCCTACCGCAGAAAAAACCCGACCCGGCGGCGCTGTTTTTCGTGATGAAAATGGCCAATATCCCGGCCTCGCAGTCGTTGTTTGTCGGCGATTCACGCAGTGATGTGCTGGCGGCAAAGGCCGCGGGCGTGCAGTGCGTGGCCCTCAGTTACGGCTATAACCATGGTCGGCCGATCGCCGAAGAGTCGCCTTCATTGGTCATTGATGACCTGCGCCTGTTAATCCCCGGTTGCTTGGGAGCTGGCGCTGAGATAACGTTGCCCGATACCGATCCGTCCCCTTCTGGAAATTCCATCGTGGTGGTCACTCGCAAACTCTGGATGAAAGTCATCAAGGCCCTGGCCCGCTGGCGTTGGCGCGCCTGACTGATCCTGGCCGCACTCTGCGGCGCGTTTGCATACCTGACTGTTAGACCCTCAAGCCACGAGGCATATCATGACCCGCGAAGAATTCCTGCGTTTGGCCGCTGCCGGCTATAACCGCATCCCCCTGGCCTGCGAAACCCTGGCCGACTTCGACACGCCGCTGTCGATCTACCTGAAACTGGCCGACGAGCCCAATTCCTACCTGCTCGAGTCCGTACAGGGCGGCGAGAAGTGGGGGCGTTACTCGATCATCGGCCTGCCGTGCCGTACGGTGCTGCGGGTTCACGACCATCATGTGAGCATTACCCATGATGGCGTCGAGATCGAAAGCCATGACGTAGAAGACCCGCTGGCGTTCGTCGAAGCGTTCAAGGCGCGCTACAACGTGCCGACCATTGCTGGCCTGCCGCGTTTCAACGGCGGCCTGGTGGGTTACTTCGGTTATGACTGCGTGCGTTATGTGGAAAAACGCTTGGGCAAATGCCCGAACCCGGATCCGCTGGGCGTGCCGGACATTCTGCTGATGGTTTCCGATGCCGTGGTGGTGTTCGACAACCTCGCCGGCAAGATGCACGCGATTGTGCTCGCCGACCCATCCCAGGCCGACGCGTTCGAACAAGGCCGCGTCAGCCTCGAAGCCCTGCTGGAAAAACTGCGCCAGCCGATCACCCCCCGTCGCGGCCTGGACCTCAGCCGTCCGCCGGCGGCCGATCCGATCTTTCGTTCAAGCTTTACCCAGGATGACTACGAGCGCGCCGTCGATACCATCAAGGAATACATCCTCGCCGGTGACTGCATGCAGGTGGTGCCGTCGCAGCGTATGTCCATCGACTTCAAGGCCGCGCCGATCGATCTGTACCGCGCGCTGCGTTGCTTCAACCCCACGCCGTACATGTATTTCTTCAACTTTGGCGACTTCCACGTGGTGGGCAGTTCGCCGGAAGTGCTGGTGCGTGTCGAAGACAACCTGATCACCGTGCGCCCGATTGCCGGTACCCGCCCGCGTGGTGCGACCGAAGAGGCTGACCTGGCGCTCGAAGAAGACCTGTTGAGCGACGACAAGGAAATCGCCGAGCACCTGATGCTCATCGACCTGGGCCGCAACGACACCGGGCGTGTCTCGGAAATCGGCTCGGTGAAGCTCACCGAGAAGATGGTGATCGAGCGTTATTCGAATGTGATGCACATTGTGTCCAACGTCACCGGCGAGCTGAAAGCCGGCCTGACGGCGATGGACGCACTGCGCGCGATTCTGCCGGCGGGCACCTTGTCGGGTGCGCCGAAGATCCGCGCGATGGAAATCATCGACGAGCTGGAGCCGGTCAAGCGTGGTGTCTACGGCGGCGCCGTGGGTTATTTCGCCTGGAACGGCAACATGGACACGGCCATTGCGATCCGCACGGCCGTGATCAAGGACGGGGAACTGCACGTGCAGGCCGGTGGCGGAATCGTCGCCGACTCGGTGCCGGCCCTCGAATGGGAAGAAACCCTGAACAAGCGCCGCGCGATGTTCCGCGCCGTTGCGCTGGCTGAACAGACCCCCAATTCCTGAGGTTTTCCCCATGTTGCTGATGATTGATAACTACGACTCCTTTACCTACAACGTTGTGCAGTACCTGGGCGAGCTGGGTGCCGAGGTCAAGGTGGTGCGCAACGATGAGCTGACCGTGGCCGAGATTGCTGCCCTGAACCCGGAGCGCATCGTGGTTTCGCCAGGCCCGTGTACGCCGACCGAGGCGGGCATCTCCCTGGAGGCGATCCAGTATTTCGCCGGCAAGTTGCCGATCCTGGGCGTGTGCCTGGGCCACCAGTCCATCGGCCAGGCCTTTGGCGGTGACGTGGTGCGCGCGCGCCAGGTGATGCACGGCAAGACCAGCCCGGTGTTCCATAAAGATGCAGGCGTGTTTCAGGGTCTCAACCTGCCGGTGACCGTGACCCGCTACCACTCGCTGGTGGTCAAGCGCGAAACCCTGCCGGAATGCCTGGAGCTGACCGCCTGGACCCAGTTGGAAGACGGTTCGATCGACGAGATCATGGGCCTGCGCCACAAGACACTGAATATCGAAGGGGTGCAATTTCACCCCGAATCGATCCTGACCGAGCAGGGCTACGAGCTGTTCGCCAACTTTCTCAAGCAGAGCGGCGGCACGCGCTAAGGACTTTCCATGGATATCAAGACTGCCCTGAGCCGTATCGTCGGCCACCTGGACCTGAGCACCGCTGAAATGAGCGATGTGATGCGCGAAATCATGACCGGTCAATGCACCGACGCGCAGATCGGCGCGTTCATGATGGCCATGCGCATGAAGAGCGAGAGCATCGACGAGATCGTCGGCGCCGTGTCGGTGATGCGCGAGTTGGCGGACAAGGTCGAGCTCAAGACCCTCGATGGTGTGGTCGATGTGGTCGGCACCGGCGGTGACGGTGCGAACATCTTCAACGTGTCGACGGCTTCTTCGTTCGTGGTCGCGGCGGCGGGTTGCACCGTGGCCAAGCATGGTAACCGCGCAGTGTCCGGCAAGAGCGGCAGCGCCGACCTGCTGGAGGCGGCCGGGATCTACCTGAACCTGACGCCGGTACAAGTGGCGCGCTGCATCGACAGCGTCGGCATCGGCTTCATGTTTGCCCAATCCCATCATGGTGCGATGAAGCACGCCGCTGGCCCGCGCAAGGACCTCGGCCTGCGCACCCTGTTCAACATGCTCGGCCCGCTTACGAATCCGGCCGGTGTGAAACACCAGGTGGTGGGTGTGTTCAGCCAGGCGCTGTGCCGGCCATTGGCCGAAGTACTGCAACGCCTGGGCAGCAAGCATGTGTTGGTGGTGCATTCCAAGGACGGCCTGGACGAATTCAGCCTGGCGGCACCGACTTTCGTGGCAGAGCTGAAAAATGACCAGGTCACCGAGTATTGGGTCGAGCCGGAAGACCTGGGCATGAAGAGCCAGAGCCTGCATGGCCTGGCGGTGGAAAACCCGGCGGCCTCCCTGGAGTTGATTCGCGATGCCCTGGGGCGTCGCAAGACCGAGAACGGTCAAAAAGCTGCCGAGATGATAGTGTTGAATGCGGGTGCTGCGCTGTATGCGGCGGACCACGCCTATAGTCTTAAAGAAGGTGTCGCCTTGGCCCACGATGCGCTGCACACCGGCCTGGCTCGCGAGAAGCTCGAAGAGCTGGGCGCATTCACCGCGGTATTCAAGATGGAGAATGAAGGATGAGTGTGCCGACCGTTCTGGAAAAGATCCTGGCCCGCAAGGCTGAAGAAGTGGCTGAGCGCCGTGCCCGCGTGAGCCTGGACGAGCTGGAAGCCCAGGCGAAGATCGCCGATGCGCCGCGTGGCTTTGCCAATGCGCTGATTGCCCAGGCCAAGCTCAAGCAGCCCGCCGTCATTGCTGAAATCAAAAAAGCTTCGCCGAGCAAGGGCGTGATTCGTGAGATCTTCATTCCTGAAGAGATCGCCAAGAGCTATGAGAAGGGCGGTGCGACCTGCCTGTCCGTACTGACCGATATCGACTACTTCCAGGGTTCCGACCTGTTCCTGCAGCAGGCCCGCGCCGCGTGCAAGTTGCCGGTGATCCGCAAGGATTTCATGGTCGACCCGTATCAGATTGTCGAAGCTCGTGCTTTGGGCGCCGACTGTGTGCTGTTGATCGTCTCCGCCCTGGATGACGTGAAGATGGCCGAACTGGCGGCCGTGGCCAAAAGCGTTGGCCTGGATGTGCTGGTGGAAGTGCACGACGGTGACGAACTGGAACGCGCCCTGAAAACCCTCGACACACCGCTGGTAGGGGTCAACAACCGTAACCTGCACACCTTTGAAGTCAGCCTGGAAAACACCCTCGACCTGCTGCCGCGCATTCCGCGCGACCGTTTGGTGATTACCGAGAGTGGCATCGTCAACCGTGCCGATGTGGAGCTGATGGAGATCAGTGGGGTGTATTCGTTCCTGGTGGGCGAAACTTTCATGCGTGCCGAGAGCCCGGGGGCTGAATTGCAGCGCCTGTTCTTCCCGGAACGTGGCGTGGCGGTCAGCGGTTCGACCCTGGATTGATGATGACTCAGCCGGTGGCGATGACCGTCGAAGCAGGGCTTGCCGCCGAGCAAGACCTGCTGTCGGCTGTTTGCGCGGGTGAGCGGGAATATGGGTTGTTGTTCTGGCAACCCAACGACCAAGCCTTGGTCATGCCGCGTCGTTTGAGCCGCTTGCCGGCATTTGAGACCGCCAGCCAGGTTTCCGCGGATGCCGGTTGGCCGGTATTGCTGCGTGAAACCGGTGGAGAACCGGTGCCGCAGTCGAGTGCCACGGTCAACATCGCCCTGGTCTACGCACCGCCACGCAGTGAAGGCGACCAGAATCGTATCGAAACGGGTTACTTGCGTTTATGCCAACCGATCTGCGATTTGCTGATCGAGTTGGGAGGCGATGCGTCCGTCGGTGAAATCGACGGCGCGTTTTGCGACGGCCGCTACAACGTCAACCTCAACGGCCGCAAAATGGTCGGCACCGCCCAGCGCTGGCGACAAAGTGGTGGTCGCCCGGTGGGCTTGGTGCACGGTGCGCTGTTGTTGGAGAACGATCGCGAAGAGCTGATCGCGGCGGTCAATCGCTTCAATGAAGCTTGCGGCCTCGACCAGCGGGTGCGTGCCGACAGCCATATTGCCCTGCACGAAGCCTTTCCGGCACCGAATGCGCTCAGCCGGCTGGACGCCCTGTACCGTCAAATGCTGGCCAGCTTCCTGCCGGTCTAGCGGGTACCGAACACCACCATCGTCTTGCCTTTGACGTGCACCAGGTTGCGCTCTTCCAGGTCCTTGAGCACGCGACCGACCATCTCCCGCGAACAGCCGACAATGCGCCCGATTTCCTGGCGCGTGACCTTGATCTGCATGCCGTCGGGGTGCGTCATGGCGTCGGGTTGCTTGCACAGGTCCAGCAGGCAGCGGGCTACTCGGCCGGTGACGTCAAAGAATGCCAGGTCGCCGACCTTGCGCGTGGTGTCGCGCAGACGCTGGGCAATCTGGCCGCTCAGGGCGTACAGAATGTCAGGATCGTGCTGGGACAACTCGCGGAACTTGGCGTAGCTGATCTCGGCCACTTCGCATTCGACCTTGGCGCGCACCCAGGCGCTGCGTTCCTGTTCCTTGCCGGCTTGTTCGAACAGCCCTAACTCCCCAAAAAAATCGCCGGTGTTCAGGTAGGCGATGATCATTTCGCGGCCGTCTTCATCCTCGATCAGGATGGTGACCGAGCCTTTGATGATGAAGAACAGGGTTTCGGAGCGTTCGCCGGCGCAGATGATGTTGTGCTTGGCCGGGTAGCGGCGGCGCTGGCAATGCATCAACAGTTTGTCGAGATTCTTGATCTTGGGTATGGGAGTAAGGGCAACCATGGTTGTATCCCGAAAAGACTGCGCTAGATAGTTTGAGTTGTTGTATTCATCGGGTATCGGCACTGATACGCGCTGTATAAAGGGTGGCATTACGCCATCGATTTGGCGTCAGCTTAACAGACACATTCTGACTCGATTAGCCAATTTTCCGCGCAAAGCCTGCTATTGATCGCTTTTGTTGCAAACGCTGACGCAGGCGGGCCCTGTGCTAAGCTGGCGACCCTTTTTTAGCAGTGGAGTCTGGGCGATGAAGGCACGCATCCAATGGGCGGGCGAAGCCATGTTCCTCGGTGAGTCGGGCAGTGGCCATGTGGTGGTCATGGACGGCCCGCCGGAAGCCGGTGGCCGTAACCTGGGCGTACGCCCGATGGAAATGCTCCTGCTGGGCGTAGGCGGTTGCAGCAATTTCGACGTGGTCAGCATCCTGAAGAAATCCCGCCAGGCCGTGGAAAGCTGCGAAGCCTTCCTGGAAGCCGAGCGTGCCACTGAAGACCCCAAGGTATTCACCAAGATCCACATGCATTTCGTAGTGAAGGGCCGGGCGCTGAAAGAAGCCCAGGTCAAACGGGCTATCGAGCTGTCAGCCGAGAAGTATTGTTCGGCGTCGATCATGCTGGGCGCGGCCGGTGTGGCCATCACCCATGATTACGAAATCATCGAGTTGGGTTGATTGATCGAGGACTAATGTAGGAGCGAGCTTGCTCGCGAAAAACTTCAACGATTACGCGGGCATCCAGAATGTCCGAGTCGCCTGGGGGTTTCGCGAGCAAGATCGCTCCTACAGGGTGAAGCTTTAGATTCGGTAGGTGCTTTTGGTCATGACTTTGGCCAAGAGACTCATGCCGAACCGCACCGGCGCCGGGAACCGGAAACCGCCCGCATCCAACGCGCTTTCCGCGTGGTGTTCTTCATCGATGCGCATCTGCTCAAGAATCGCGCGGGACTTTTCGTCCTCGGCTGGCAATTGTTCCAGATGCTCATCCAAGTGTTTGCACACTTGGTGCTCAGTGGCGGCGACAAAACCCAGGCTGACTTTGTCGCTGATCAGGCCGGCAGCGGCGCCAATCCCGAACGATAAGCCATAAAACAGCGGGTTCAGCACGCTCGGGTGACTGCCCAGTTGGCGAATGCGCTGCTCGCACCAGGCCAAGTGGTCGATTTCTTCTTCTGCGGCATGTTCCATGGCGGCACGGACCTGCGGCAGCTTGGCGGTCAGGGCCTGGCCCTGGTACAGCGCCTGGGCGCAGACTTCGCCGGTATGATTGATACGCATCAGGCCGGCAACGTGGCGGGTCTCGCTCTCGCTCATCTGTGCGTCGGGTTGCACAATGGCGGGCGAGGGGCGATACGGTTGGCCGCTGAATGGCAGCAGCGTGCGCATGGCCGTGTCGGCTTGCAGCAACAGACGGTCAATCGGCGAGTAGTGACGTTGGGTAGTCATGCTGACCTCCGGGAAGAATCTCGGCGGCCAGTTTACCGCAAGAGAGGGGGAAGCGTTTGCGCTGCGTCAAGGGCATGGGGTCGCAGCCTGGGGCCGCGACCTTTGCTGAAGGGCTGATCAGCCCGGCGGCCAGTTCATCTGGCGCTGACCCAGCACATGCATATGGATGTGATAGACGGTCTGCCCACCTTTCGGGTTGCAGTTCATCACTACCCGGAAACCTTCTTCACAGCCTTGTTCCACGGCCAGGCGCTGGGCGGTGAACAGGATATGACCGGCCAGGACTTTATCTTCTTCAGTCAGGTCATTGAGGGTCGGGATGTGTTTCTTGGGAATGACCAGGAAATGCACAGGTGCCGCCGGATGGATGTCCTTGAACGCCAGGACTTGATCATCTTCGTAGATGATATCCGCGGGTATTTCTCTGTTGATGATCTTGGTGAACAGAGTATCCACAGCTGTTTCTCCATTATGAATGTGCAGGGTGAGTGTACTCAGCCAATCAACGTGGGCAATAGGCCTTGTTGATGGCGCCGGCAATCTTGCGGGTCAGCCAGCGTGGGCTGAAACGCGGGCTGAAGGCGATCCAGCGGTTGCGACGGCCGGGAATGATGATGGCTTTGTTCTTTTCCAGGGCCCGCACGGTATAGAGCGCCACTTCTTCGGGGCTCATCAGTTGCTGGCTGCGATCGAGCTTGGCGGTGTCCATTTGCGCAGTCCCGAAGAACGCGGTGCGCGTAGGCCCGGGGCACAGCACCGAGACCTTGATGCCGCAGGTTTTCAGTTCTTCGCGCAGGCCTTCGGAGAAATGCAGTACATAGGCCTTGCTGGCGTAATAAGTGCTCATCCACGGGCCGGGCTGGAACGCCGCGATGGACGCCACATTGAGAATCTGCCCGCCGCCGTGCAGCGCCATGGTGTTACCGAGTGCGTGGCACATACGGGTCAGGGCGAGGATGTTGACCTCCATGAGGTCTTGTTCGGTCATCCAGTCCTGGGCCAGGAATGGCCCGCTGGTGCCGATGCCGGCGCAGTTCACCAGCAGGTCGATCTGCCGCTCGCCTTCTTCAAGCTCCAGCAGGAACCCGGACAAGCGCAACGGCTCGCCCAGGTCGCAGGCTCGGAACAGCACCTCGACACCAAACCGTTGGGTCAATTCGATTGCAATGCTTTCCAACTGATCACGCTGGCGGGCCACCAGAATCAAGCTGCGGCCGCGACGGGCCAGGGCTTCGGCCATGGCCAGGCCAATGCCGCTGGAGGCGCCGGTGATCAGAGCGTAACGGGTCATGCCTTTCTCCATCGCAACGCCGCCGCGCCTGTGACAAAGGCATCACAGGCCGGGGGCGTTTCTTCACTGTTCTGGAGAGTCTACAGGTTCGCCCGCTTCGTCAGCACTCTGCGCTTCGTCTTCTTCGACGGTAGTGGCTTGGTCGGCATCTTCATCGGAGGTAATGGAGCTGCTTTCGTAGCTGCTGTCCATGTTGGCTTCGAGCTGGTTCAGGTAACCGTTCATGCCCAGGGTCACCACGATGGCAAGCATGACCGGGATAAACGCCAGCCACAGGGTGGCCAGGACTTTTACCGCCGTGGAGTTGCGTGGTGGTGGCGCGCCGTACTGGTTGGCGCCTGCATTGCCCGGCAATACCAGCAGCAGGATCGGGAAAACGCTGTTCACCAGCGGAACCAGGTTGAGGAAGTACAGCCAGCCCGACCAACCCAGGTCGTGCAGGCGTTGCACGCCGATTTGTACACTGACCCAAACCAGAGCAACAAACAGCGCGAGGCCCAGCAATACGCCGAGGATAGTGCCTGCGGTCGGGGAAGCGGTGGCAACGGCAAAGCTGACGGTGCTGATGATGCCGCCGGCAACCAGCAGCGTCAGGGTCAACACCAGGGTCCAGGCGAGATAACGCAGACGGCCGATGCGCCCGTGGATAGTGAACACCTTGAGGGTGGCGTACTCCGGCAGGTCATCACCCACGGCGGAGCGCGGCGGTGCATACGGTGAGGCCGCAGGGCGCGAGAAACTGCCAGAGTCTGTCTCGTGAGTTTCGGCCAGGCTGAAGGCCACGGGCTGTTCGGGCTCAATGCGCGCATCGACCCCGGCGTTTTTCAGTGCGGTGAGGTAGGTTTCCGCATCCGGGCGCGACAGGTCACGTTTGAGCGCGACAGGGCGACCGGTGAAGAGCTTCTCGATGGCTTCGACGTCGCTCTTGAACAGCTCAGCCAGGTTCAGCTTGGCCGTGGTGCTTTCGACACCCGGGAGCAGGGCTCCATCAAACACAATCTTGAAACGGTTGTCGCTCATGCGGGCTTCCTTGTCACTTTATTCAGGGAGGTGGTGCAGGCCGGCTCAAGCAGCAGGCCTTGCAGTGGGTCAGCGCGGCCAGCGCAATTGAGCTGCCTGTTCGCGGGCCTTGCGGTATTCGGCATCCAGACGGGCAACCAGTTCATCGACGCTGGGCAAATCATCAATCTCACCGACACCTTGGCCGGCTGACCAGACAGTCTTCCATGCCTTGGCCTCGTCGCTCAACGGCTTGAGTTTGGAACCGAAGTTGACTTCGCCTTTGCCTTGCAAGGCGGCGAGGTCGAAACCGGCATTTTCCAGGCTCTGGCGCATAAAGCTGGCGGGCACGCCGGAGACAGCGGGAGTGTGCACGATGTCGGCTGCGCGCGATGTGAGCAGCATCTCTTTATAAGCATCCGGGGCGTGGCTTTCGGTGGTGCCGATAAAACGTGTGCCGAAGTAGGCCAGGTCTGCGCCGAGCAACTGGGCGGCGAGAATCTCGTGCCCGTGGTTGAGGCAGCCGGCCAGCAGCAAGGTTTTGTCGAAGAACTGGCGAATTTCGGCAATCAGCGAGAACGGACTCCAGGTGCCAGCGTGGCCACCCGCGCCGGCCGCCACGGCGATCAGGCCATCTACGCCGGCTTCGGCCGCCTTCTCGGCATGACGTCGGGTGGTGACGTCATGGAACACCAGGCCACCGTAGCTGTGTACGGCGTCTACCAACTCCTTCACGGCGCCCAGGCTGGTGATGACGATCGGAACTTTGTGTTCGACGCAGATCGCCAGGTCCGCCTCGAGCCGTGGGTTGCTGTTGTGCACGATCAGGTTGACGGCGTAAGGCGCGGGATTGTCCAACTGTGCCAGGCCCGCTTCAATTTCCTCCAGCCAGGCCTTGAACCCACTGCTTTCGCGTTGGTTGAGCGCCGGGAAACTTCCGACCACCCCATTGCGGCAGCACGCCAAGACCAGTTGCGGGTTGGAAATCAGGAACATCGGCGCCGCCACGACGGGCAGGCGCAGACGTTGTTCAAGCAGAGCGGGCAATGACATTGGAGGTACCCCGAGTAATTGAAATTAGAACGGTTTGACCACGACCAAAATTACGATAGCCAGCAATATCAGAACGGGCACTTCATTGAACCAGCGATAAAAGACATGGCTGCGGGTATTTTCGCCACGCGCAAAACGTTTTACCTGTGCGCCGCACATGTGGTGGTAGCCAATAAGCAGTACGACCAGCGTCAGCTTGGCGTGAATCCAACCGCCCGAGTGAAAGATGCTCGGGTTCAGGTAGATCAGCCAACCGCCGAAGATCAGCGCGGCAACCATTGCCGGCCCCATGATGCCGCGGTACAGCTTGCGCTCCATGACGCTGAAACGTTCCTTGCTGACAGTGTCATCGCTCTGCGCGTGGTAAACGAACAGGCGCGGCAGGTAAAACAGCCCGGCAAACCAGCAGACAATGCTGACGATATGAAAGGCTTTGACCCATAGATAAAGCATTTTTAGTTATTCCCAGGTTCACGGTAGCCGAGATAGTAGTGGCTCATGCGCCCGTACGTCACGTTGACGGTTGTCGCAGGACGATACGGCCCCTATTATCGACGGCTTTCCAGTGGGTTCGTTGAGGGCAGGTTTATGGTCAAGGTCGGTATCGTCGGCGGCACGGGTTACACCGGTGTCGAATTGCTGCGTCTGTTGGCACAGCATCCGCAAGCTGAGGTGGTGGTCATCACTTCCCGATCCGAGGCCGGGCTGGCCGTGGCCGATATGTACCCGAACCTGCGAGGCCACTACGACGGCCTGGCGTTCAGCGTTCCGGACATCAAGACCTTGGGCGCCTGCGACGTGGTGTTCTTCGCCACCCCGCACGGCGTTGCCCACGCATTGGCCGGTGAACTGCTGGCGGCGGGCACCAAAGTGATCGATCTGTCGGCAGACTTCCGTCTGCAGGACGCCGACGAGTGGGCCAAGTGGTACGGCCAGCCACACGGCGCCCCGGAACTGTTGGAAGAGGCGGTGTACGGCCTGCCGGAGGTCAATCGTGAGCAGATCAAGCAAGCGCGCCTGATTGCGGTGCCGGGTTGCTACCCGACTGCTACTCAACTGGGTTTCCTGCCTTTGCTGGAAGCCGGGCTGGCGGATGCTTCGCGTTTGATCGCGGATTGCAAGTCAGGCGTCAGTGGCGCCGGTCGCGGTGCGGCGGTCGGTTCGCTGTACTCCGAGACGTCGGAAAGCATGAAGGCCTATGCGGTGAAAGGTCACCGTCACTTGCCGGAAATCCGCCAGGGCTTGCGTCGTGCGGCGGGTAAAGATGTGGGTCTGACCTTCGTGCCTCATCTGACGCCGATGATTCGCGGCATTCACTCCACACTGTATGCCACTGTGGTTGACCGTTCGGTAGACCTGCAGGCGCTGTTCGAGAAACGTTATGCCAACGAACCGTTCGTCGACGTGATGCCTGCTGGCAGCCACCCGGAGACCCGTAGCGTACGCGGCGCCAACGTGTGCCGTATTGCCGTGCACCGTCCGCAGGATGGCGACTTGGTGGTGGTGTTGTCGGTGATCGATAACCTGGTCAAGGGCGCGTCGGGCCAAGCGGTGCAGAACATGAACATCCTGTTTGGCCTGGATGAGAAGCTCGGCTTGTCCCACGCGGGCATGCTGCCTTAAGGCTTCCTGGCTGTTAAGCAAAAGGCCCGTTGATCGGGCCTTTTGTGTTTTTAAGGGCGGCAGCGCGGATTGATATACCGTAACAATAGTTGACCGCTTTTCTAGGAGAAGCGGATAATGCCGCCATTACGCATATGGCGGCGGAACGCCGGGAGATTATCAGCATGAGCGTTGAATCCTTCACCCCCACGGCTTTGCAATTCACCCACGGTGCTGCGCACAAGGTGAAGAGCCTGGTCGATGAAGAGGGTAATGATCGCTTGAAGCTGCGCGTATTCGTTACGGGCGGCGGTTGTTCAGGGTTTCAGTACGGTTTTACCTTCGATGAAGATGTGGCCGATGATGACACCATCGTTGAACGCGAGGGCGTGAGCCTGGTCGTGGATCCGATGAGCTTCCAATACCTGGCAGGTGCCGAGGTGGATTACCAGGAAGGTCTGGAAGGTTCGCGTTTCGTGATCAAGAACCCTAACGCCACCACGACCTGTGGTTGCGGGTCTTCGTTCTCGATCTGATCTGTAGCGCATACAAAAACGCCGCTTGGTTGTGATAGGCCAAGCGGCGTTTTGCTGTCCGGATATTTTAGGCGGGGTAGATCGCGCCCAGTACTCGAAGTCCGCGTGCGCCGGTGACGCTCGGGCGGTTGGCGGCAATGCCTTCAAGGCAGCAATGCGCCAGCCAGGCGAAGGCCATGGCTTCGACCCAGTCGGGGGCCACGCCGTAGGTGGCGGTGCTGCTGACGTGGGCTGATGGAAGCAGGGTGGCCAGACGGTTCATCAGCGTGGCGTTGTGAGCGCCGCCGCCACATACCAGCAATGTTTCTGTCTGGGATTGTGCCGACTGTAGGGACTCAACGATCGTCAGGGCGGTCAACTCAAGCAGCGTTGACTGTACATTCTGAGGCTCAAATGCAGGCAAGCGGCCAAGGTGTTGGCGCAGCCATTCCAGGTTGAACACTTCGCGCCCAGTGCTCTTGGGGCCCTTGGTCACGAAGAAGGGGTCGCTAAGCAGGGCGTTGAGCAACTGGGGCTCGACCTTGCCGCTGGCGGCCCACTGACCATCGCGATCAAAGTGTTCGCCGCGTTGTTGGTGAATCCACGCATCCAGTAGGACGTTGCCCGGGCCGCAGTCGAAGCCGGCGACAGGCTTGCCGGTCTCGATAAGGCTGAGGTTGCTGAAACCTCCGACATTCAATACGGCGCGGTTACCAGTGCGCTCACCAAACAACGCTTCGTGGAAGGCGGGTACCAACGGGGCGCCCTGGCCACCGGCGGCCACATCACGGCTGCGGAAATCGCTGACCACGGTGATATTCGTCAACTCGGTGAGCAAGGCCGGATTACCGATTTGCACGGTAAAACCCCGGGCAGGCTCATGGCGGATGGTCTGGCCATGGCTGCCAATCGCACGAATGTCCTGCGGCTTGAGCTTTTGCTGATCGAGTAGAGCGTGAATACCTTGTGCGGCCAAGGTCACCCATTTCTGTTGGGCAATGGCGGAGCGGGCGATTTCATCCGGCCCGCTGGCGCATAGGGCAAGCAGCTCAGTGCGCAGGGTATCTGGCATTGGGATGTAGTGCGTGGCGATCAACGTGATCGCCGGGTCTTGCTCGATCAAGGCAATGTCCAGGCCGTCGAGGCTGGTCCCGGACATCACGCCTATATAGAGCGGCATACCTTAACGCTTCGCCGAAGCCAGCAGGGTGGAGCGCTCTTGATCCATGCGCGCCATCAAGGGCTGGCTTTGTTGCATGAAGCGGGCGCGCTCGGCCTTGGCGATCGGGTCGGCCATCGGCAGTTTCTGGCCCAGTGGATCGACGTGGACGCCATTGACCTGGAACTCATAGTGCAAGTGCGGGCCAGTGGAGAGGCCGGTAGTGCCGATATAGCCGATCACCTGGCCTTGCTTCACGGTACCGCCAGTTTGCACACCCTTGGCGAAACCTTGCATGTGACCATACAGCGTACGGTAGGTGTTGCCGTGCTGGATGATCACGGTATTACCGTAACCGCCGCGACGACCGGCCAGCAATACCTTGCCGTCGCCGGCAGCCTTGATTGGCGTGCCACGCGGGGCCGCATAGTCCACACCTTTATGGGCGCGGATTTTGTTCAGAATTGGATGCTTGCGACCCATGGAGAAACGCGAGCTAATACGAGCGAAGTCCACCGGGGTGCGGATGAAGGCCTTGCGCATGCTATTGCCGTCGGCGGTGTAGTAGCTGCTGTTGCCTTGTTTGTTGGTGTAACGCACGGCGGTGTAGGTCTTGCCGCGGTTGGTAAAGCGCGCGGAGAGAATGTTGCCAGTGCCGACGACCTTGCCGTTGGCGACTTTCTGCTCGTAGATCACGTCGAATTCGTCGCCTTGACGGATGTCCTGGGCGAAGTCGATGTCGTAGCCAAACACGCTGGCCATGTCCATGGTCATGCTGTGGGACAGGCCGGCGCGGGCTGCGGATTGTGACAGCGAGCTGTTGATGACGCCGTGTACGTAGGCGGAGCGCATCACGGGTTTGGTGGTGATGCGGTTGAAGGCAAAGCCCTTGGCGCCTTTGGTCAGGGTGATGCTTTCAAGGTCGCTGACATTGCTATGCAGGTTGTGCAGTTGGCCGTCAGGCGTCAGTTCGAACTCAAGTTTCTGGCCGCGTTTGAGCTGGGTGAATTGCTTGGCTTGCTTGTCGCTGGCCAGTACTTCATTAACGGCGGCAGCGGGGAGGCCGACTTTCTCAAACAGGGTCGACAATGTGTCGCCCTTGGCCACGATCACTTCGCGGTGTTGTGGGTTTTTGGCGGCGTCGGCCACCGGCGCAGGCGGCTCTTGGGCGGCTTGCTGGGTATCTTCGGGGCTGCTTTCTATCTGGGCGAAAGGCGATTCGGTCGGTGCATTTGTGGCTTGTTGCGCGTCGGAAGCGTCTTGATCTTGTGTCAGTTGTTCAACGGGACTTTCCAGGTCAAGGCTCAGGGATGTTCGTTTGGCTTCTACGTCACTGGAAGGGAATACCAGGAGTGCCAGGCTGAGAAGGGCGGCGATACCACTTGCGGCGAGCAGGTGGGTCTTCGGGTAAAGCGGCGGCGCTTTAGACGGTTCAGTGGTCATAGGTAATTTGACTTTGAAGATGAAATGGAAAAGATGAATGACATGATGAAGATGAAATAACTGTATAAAATATAACCAAATCATCTGTGGCGCAAGCTAGCGAACGCTGGGCTTGCTGAACGGTGTCCGTTCGCAGGGCAAAACTTGTAATTAGTCCCTGATCTTGTATGGTTGGTTCCCTTTTGAATCTGAGCCTTGCGGGTCTGTTATGAAGTCGGTTGAAGAGCAGCTAGCGCTGATAAAACGTGGTGCGGAAGAACTGTTGGTTGAAGCTGAGTTGATCGAAAAGCTCAAGCGTGGCCAGCCCCTGCGTATTAAGGCTGGCTTTGATCCGACCGCGCCGGATCTGCACCTGGGTCATACCGTGCTTATTAATAAGCTGCGCCAGTTCCAGGAGTTGGGGCATCAGGTCATCTTCCTTATCGGTGACTTCACCGGAATGATCGGTGATCCGAGTGGCAAGAGCGCGACGCGCCCGCCGCTGACGCGTGAGCAGGTGCTCGACAACGCCGAGACCTACAAAACCCAGGTGTTCAAGATTCTCGATCCGGCCAAGACCGAAGTGGCATTCAACTCCACCTGGATGGATCAGATGGGGCCGGCGGACTTCATTCGTCTGACCTCTCAGTACACCGTTGCGCGGATGCTTGAGCGTGATGACTTCGACAAGCGCTACTCCACCAATCAGCCGATCGCCATTCATGAGTTCCTCTATCCGCTGGTTCAGGGCTATGACTCGGTAGCCTTACGTGCGGACGTTGAGCTGGGTGGCACCGATCAGAAATTCAACCTGTTGATGGGGCGTGAACTGCAGCGTGCGTATGGGCAGGAAGCTCAATGCATTCTGACCATGCCTTTGCTCGAAGGGTTGGATGGCGTCAAGAAGATGTCCAAGTCCTTGGGCAACTATGTCGGCATCCAGGAAGCGCCGGGTGTGATGTACGGCAAGCTGGTCTCCATTCCGGATGCGCTGATGTGGCGTTACTTCGAGTTGTTGAGCTTCCGCTCGATGGATGAGATCAATGCGCTGCGTGCTGATGTAGAGGCAGGCGCCAATCCTCGTGACGTGAAGATCAAGCTGGCTGAAGAGATTGTTGCGCGTTTTCATGGTGAAGAGGCTGCTGCCAATGCTCACCGTGCCGCGGGCAATCGCATGAAAGATGGCGAGCTGCCGGATGATCTGCCGGAGATTGAGCTGTCTGCTGCCGAGGCGATGCCGATCGCGGCTGTGCTTAATAAGGCAGGTCTGGTCAAGAACTCTGCGGTTGCGCGTGACCTCCTGGGTTCCGGTGGTGTGCGTATAGATGGTGAGGTTGTGGATCGCACCTTTATATACGAGCTGGGTGCTACCCACGTTTGCCAGGCCGGCAAGAAGGCATTTGCGCGTATTACGCTCAAATCCGAATAAGTCTGAAATTAGGTGTTGACGGCGAATTATAACTGTCTATAATTCGCCCCACTTCCGGCGCAGTCGAAACGGAAAACTCCTTGGTAAACAATGAGTTATGTAAGTTTCGGCAGCAAGTTGCTTCAATTCATCGAAGCCAAAAGGAAGTTGAAAAAGAGGTGTTGACAGCAGCGTGTAACGCTGTAGAATTCGCCTCCCGCTGACGAGAGATCGGAAGCGCAAGTGGTTGAAGTTGCTGAAGAAATCTTCGAAAGCTTCTGAAAATAATCACTTGACAGCAAATGAGGCTGCTGTAGAATGCGCGCCTCGGTTGAGACGAAAGATCTTAACCAACCGCTCTTTAACAACTGAATCAAGCAATTCGTGTGGGTGCTTGTGGAGTCAGACTGATAGTCAACAAGATTATCAGCATCACAAGTTACTCCGCGAGAAATCAAAGATGTAACCAACGATTGCTGAGCCAAGTTTAGGGTTTCTTAAAAACCCAAAGATGTTTGAACTGAAGAGTTTGATCATGGCTCAGATTGAACGCTGGCGGCAGGCCTAACACATGCAAGTCGAGCGGTAGAGAGAAGCTTGCTTCTCTTGAGAGCGGCGGACGGGTGAGTAATGCCTAGGAATCTGCCTGGTAGTGGGGGATAACGTTCGGAAACGAACGCTAATACCGCATACGTCCTACGGGAGAAAGCAGGGGACCTTCGGGCCTTGCGCTATCAGATGAGCCTAGGTCGGATTAGCTAGTTGGTGAGGTAATGGCTCACCAAGGCGACGATCCGTAACTGGTCTGAGAGGATGATCAGTCACACTGGAACTGAGACACGGTCCAGACTCCTACGGGAGGCAGCAGTGGGGAATATTGGACAATGGGCGAAAGCCTGATCCAGCCATGCCGCGTGTGTGAAGAAGGTCTTCGGATTGTAAAGCACTTTAAGTTGGGAGGAAGGGCATTAACCTAATACGTTAGTGTTTTGACGTTACCGACAGAATAAGCACCGGCTAACTCTGTGCCAGCAGCCGCGGTAATACAGAGGGTGCAAGCGTTAATCGGAATTACTGGGCGTAAAGCGCGCGTAGGTGGTTTGTTAAGTTGGATGTGAAATCCCCGGGCTCAACCTGGGAACTGCATTCAAAACTGACTGACTAGAGTATGGTAGAGGGTGGTGGAATTTCCTGTGTAGCGGTGAAATGCGTAGATATAGGAAGGAACACCAGTGGCGAAGGCGACCACCTGGACTAATACTGACACTGAGGTGCGAAAGCGTGGGGAGCAAACAGGATTAGATACCCTGGTAGTCCACGCCGTAAACGATGTCAACTAGCCGTTGGAAGCCTTGAGCTTTTAGTGGCGCAGCTAACGCATTAAGTTGACCGCCTGGGGAGTACGGCCGCAAGGTTAAAACTCAAATGAATTGACGGGGGCCCGCACAAGCGGTGGAGCATGTGGTTTAATTCGAAGCAACGCGAAGAACCTTACCAGGCCTTGACATCCAATGAACTTTCTAGAGATAGATTGGTGCCTTCGGGAACATTGAGACAGGTGCTGCATGGCTGTCGTCAGCTCGTGTCGTGAGATGTTGGGTTAAGTCCCGTAACGAGCGCAACCCTTGTCCTTAGTTACCAGCACGTCATGGTGGGCACTCTAAGGAGACTGCCGGTGACAAACCGGAGGAAGGTGGGGATGACGTCAAGTCATCATGGCCCTTACGGCCTGGGCTACACACGTGCTACAATGGTCGGTACAGAGGGTTGCCAAGCCGCGAGGTGGAGCTAATCCCATAAAACCGATCGTAGTCCGGATCGCAGTCTGCAACTCGACTGCGTGAAGTCGGAATCGCTAGTAATCGCGAATCAGAATGTCGCGGTGAATACGTTCCCGGGCCTTGTACACACCGCCCGTCACACCATGGGAGTGGGTTGCACCAGAAGTAGCTAGTCTAACCTTCGGGAGGACGGTTACCACGGTGTGATTCATGACTGGGGTGAAGTCGTAACAAGGTAGCCGTAGGGGAACCTGCGGCTGGATCACCTCCTTAATCGACGACATCAGCTGCTCCATAAGTTCCCACACGAATTGCTTGATTCATTGAAGAAGACGATAAAGAAGCAGCCCGAAATTGGGTCTGTAGCTCAGTTGGTTAGAGCGCACCCCTGATAAGGGTGAGGTCGGCAGTTCGAATCTGCCCAGACCCACCAATTTTGTGTGGGAAACGCCTGTAGAAATATGGGGCCATAGCTCAGCTGGGAGAGCGCCTGCCTTGCACGCAGGAGGTCAACGGTTCGATCCCGTTTGGCTCCACCACTACTGCTTCTGCGTTATGAAAGCTTAGAAATGAGCATTCCATCAGTGTGATGGTGAATGTTGATTTCTAGTCTTTGATTAGATCGTTCTTTAAAAATTTGGGTATGTGATAGAAAGATAGACTGAACGTTACTTTCACTGGTAACGGATCAGGCTAAGGTAAAATTTGTGAGTTCTCTTAATTGAGAAATTCGAATTTTCGGCGAATGTCGTCTTCACAGTATAACCAGATTGCTTGGGGTTATATGGTCAAGTGAAGAAGCGCATACGGTGGATGCCTTGGCAGTCAGAGGCGATGAAAGACGTGGTAGCCTGCGAAAAGCTTCGGGGAGTCGGCAAACAGACTTTGATCCGGAGATGTCTGAATGGGGGAACCCAGCCATCATAAGATGGTTATCTTGTACTGAATACATAGGTGCAAGAGGCGAACCAGGGGAACTGAAACATCTAAGTACCCTGAGGAAAAGAAATCAACCGAGATTCCCTTAGTAGTGGCGAGCGAACGGGGACTAGCCCTTAAGTGGCTTTGAGATTAGCGGAACGCTCTGGAAAGTGCGGCCATAGTGGGTGATAGCCCTGTACGCGAAAATCTCTTAGTCATGAAATCGAGTAGGACGGAGCACGAGAAACTTTGTCTGAATATGGGGGGACCATCCTCCAAGGCTAAATACTACTGACTGACCGATAGTGAACTAGTACCGTGAGGGAAAGGCGAAAAGAACCCCGGAGAGGGGAGTGAAATAGATCCTGAAACCGTATGCGTACAAGCAGTGGGAGCCCACTTTGTTGGGTGACTGCGTACCTTTTGTATAATGGGTCAGCGACTTATTTTCAGTGGCGAGCTTAACCGAATAGGGGAGGCGTAGCGAAAGCGAGTCTTAATAGGGCGTCTAGTCGCTGGGAATAGACCCGAAACCGGGCGATCTATCCATGGGCAGGTTGAAGGTTGGGTAACACTAACTGGAGGACCGAACCGACTACCGTTGAAAAGTTAGCGGATGACCTGTGGATCGGAGTGAAAGGCTAATCAAGCTCGGAGATAGCTGGTTCTCCTCGAAAGCTATTTAGGTAGCGCCTCATGTATCACTGTAGGGGGTAGAGCACTGTTTCGGCTAGGGGGTCATCCCGACTTACCAAACCGATGCAAACTCCGAATACCTACAAGTGCCGAGCATGGGAGACACACGGCGGGTGCTAACGTCCGTCGTGAAAAGGGAAACAACCCAGACCGTCAGCTAAGGTCCCAAAGTTATGGTTAAGTGGGAAACGATGTGGGAAGGCTTAGACAGCTAGGAGGTTGGCTTAGAAGCAGCCACCCTTTAAAGAAAGCGTAATAGCTCACTAGTCGAGTCGGCCTGCGCGGAAGATGTAACGGGGCTCAAACCATACACCGAAGCTACGGGTATCACGTAAGTGATGCGGTAGAGGAGCGTTCTGTAAGCCTGTGAAGGTGAGTTGAGAAGCTTGCTGGAGGTATCAGAAGTGCGAATGCTGACATGAGTAACGACAATGGGTGTGAAAAACACCCACGCCGAAAGACCAAGGTTTCCTGCGCAACGTTAATCGACGCAGGGTTAGTCGGTCCCTAAGGCGAGGCTGAAAAGCGTAGTCGATGGAAAACAGGTTAATATTCCTGTACTTCTGGTTATTGCGATGGAGGGACGGAGAAGGCTAGGCCAGCTTGGCGTTGGTTGTCCAAGTTTAAGGTGGTAGGCTGGAATCTTAGGTAAATCCGGGATTCTAAGGCCGAGAGCTGATGACGAGTTAACTTTTAGTTAACGAAGTGGTTGATGCCATGCTTCCAAGAAAAGCTTCTAAGCTTCAGGTAACCAGGAACCGTACCCCAAACCGACACAGGTGGTTGGGTAGAGAATACCAAGGCGCTTGAGAGAACTCGGGTGAAGGAACTAGGCAAAATGGCACCGTAACTTCGGGAGAAGGTGCGCCGGTGAGGGTGAAGGACTTGCTCCGTAAGCTCATGCCGGTCGAAGATACCAGGCCGCTGCGACTGTTTATTAAAAACACAGCACTCTGCAAACACGAAAGTGGACGTATAGGGTGTGACGCCTGCCCGGTGCCGGAAGGTTAATTGATGGGGTTAGCTAACGCGAAGCTCTTGATCGAAGCCCCGGTAAACGGCGGCCGTAACTATAACGGTCCTAAGGTAGCGAAATTCCTTGTCGGGTAAGTTCCGACCTGCACGAATGGCGTAACGATGGCGGCGCTGTCTCCACCCGAGACTCAGTGAAATTGAAATCGCTGTGAAGATGCAGTGTATCCGCGGCTAGACGGAAAGACCCCGTGAACCTTTACTATAGCTTTGCACTGGACTTTGAATTTGCTTGTGTAGGATAGGTGGGAGGCTTTGAAGCGTGGACGCCAGTCTGCGTGGAGCCATCCTTGAAATACCACCCTGGCAACTTTGAGGTTCTAACTCAGGTCCGTTATCCGGATCGAGGACAGTGTATGGTGGGTAGTTTGACTGGGGCGGTCTCCTCCTAAAGAGTAACGGAGGAGTACGAAGGTGCGCTCAGACCGGTCGGAAATCGGTCGTAGAGTATAAAGGCAAAAGCGCGCTTGACTGCGAGACAGACACGTCGAGCAGGTACGAAAGTAGGTCTTAGTGATCCGGTGGTTCTGTATGGAAGGGCCATCGCTCAACGGATAAAAGGTACTCCGGGGATAACAGGCTGATACCGCCCAAGAGTTCATATCGACGGCGGTGTTTGGCACCTCGATGTCGGCTCATCACATCCTGGGGCTGAAGCCGGTCCCAAGGGTATGGCTGTTCGCCATTTAAAGTGGTACGCGAGCTGGGTTTAGAACGTCGTGAGACAGTTCGGTCCCTATCTGCCGTGGACGTTTGAGATTTGAGAGGGGCTGCTCCTAGTACGAGAGGACCGGAGTGGACGAACCTCTGGTGTTCCGGTTGTCACGCCAGTGGCATTGCCGGGTAGCTATGTTCGGAATAGATAACCGCTGAAAGCATCTAAGCGGGAAACTAGCCTCAAGATGAGATCTCACTGGAACCTTGAGTTCCCTGAAGGGCCGTCGAAGACTACGACGTTGATAGGTTGGGTGTGTAAGCGCTGTGAGGCGTTGAGCTAACCAATACTAATTGCCCGTGAGGCTTGACCATATAACACCCAAGCAATTTGACTACTCGAAAGAGCATCAGATTGCGGTGTGTGAAGACGAAATGAACCGAAAGTTCGACGCTCACAAAACACCGAAAGCTGTCACATACCCAATTTGCTGAAGCGAGGCATAAGCCGCGACTCAGTACCCGAATTTCTTGACGACCATAGAGCATTGGAACCACCTGATCCCATCCCGAACTCAGCAGTGAAACGATGCATCGCCGATGGTAGTGTGGGGTTTCCCCATGTGAGAGTAGGTCATCGTCAAGATTAAATTCCGAAACCCCATTTGCGAAAGCAGATGGGGTTTTGTTTTGGGTGGTCGAAAAGCACGAGGGGGTTCATTTCGACGACCTTTAGAGCTAAGGGGCTGCGTTTCTATGCAATGACCCTGCGCATGGCTATTATGCGTGCCT
Source organism: Pseudomonas sp. NS1(2017) (assembly GCF_002269425.1). Classification (NCBI taxonomy): domain Bacteria; kingdom Pseudomonadati; phylum Pseudomonadota; class Gammaproteobacteria; order Pseudomonadales; family Pseudomonadaceae; genus Pseudomonas; species Pseudomonas sp. NS1(2017). The sequence continues at coordinate 656,846 of NZ_CP022960.1, read as the reverse complement.
CATTGTGAGGCGATACCTGCATGCTGACGTTGTTAAAACTTCTGAAAGATGGCCGATTCCACTCGGGGGAAGCGCTGGGCGCCGCCCTGGGTGTCAGCCGCAGTGCTGTCTGGAAGCAACTCCAGCACCTGGAAGCAGAACTCAATCTGCCCATACATAAGGTTCGGGGCAAGGGGTATCAGTTGGCGTCGCCGTTGGTGTTCTTGACTGCTGAAGATATTGCGTTGAATGCGCCCTCCTTGGCGTGGCCCGTTCATATCTCTGACTCCATTGACTCCACGAACGCTGAAGCCTTGCGTCTTGTTGATGCCGGATGCGCGGCGCCGTTCCTGGTGCTTGCGGAACAGCAAACGGCCGGCCGGGGTAGGAGGGGGCGGAAGTGGGTAAGTCCATTTGCACAAAATGTGTATTACAGCCTCGTATTGCGCATCGAGTCGGGCCTGCGGCAGTTGGAGGGGCTGAGCCTGGTTGTGGGCTTGGCGGTCATGCAGGCCTTGCGCGAGTCGGGTGTGCAGGGCGCAACTCTGAAGTGGCCAAACGACGTTCTGGTAGGGCAGAAGAAAATTGCCGGGATTTTGCTGGAGTTGGTAGGAGACCCTGCTGATATCTGCCACGTTGTCCTCGGAATAGGCATCAATGTGAATATGCAAAGGGCTGACGAGGTGGACCAGCAATGGACTTCGGTGCAGCTGCAGACAGGCTCTCCGGTGAATCGCAATGCGCTGGTGGCGCAATTGGGGTTGCAACTGAAAAGCTACCTTGAACGGCACCGCAAGGGTGGTTTTGTCGCACTCAAAGATGAGTGGGAGCAGAATCACGCCTGGCAGGGGCGGCGGGTGTCCCTTATCGCGGGTGTCAGCCAAGTCGATGGCGTTGTGCTGGGCGTAGACCGCCAGGGTGCACTGCGCTTGAGCGTTGATGGTGTTGAGAAAATATACAGTGGTGGTGAGTTAAGCCTGAGGTTGCGTGATGATTCTTGAGCTCGACTGTGGGAATAGCTTTATCAAATGGCGTGTGCTTGATGCCGATAGCGCGAATGCTTCTTCGGAGGGAGTTGTTGGTTCGGATCTGGCTTTGATCGAAAGCCTCGTGGCGCTTCCCGGATTGTTGCTGACGCGTTGCCGGCTGGTGAGCGTTCGTGCCCTGGAAGAAACAAGCAAGCTGGTTGCGGCCCTGCATGAGGCTTTCGGCGTTGCTGTCTCCTGTGCTGCTCCCGCGCGCGAGATGGCCGGAGTGCGTAACGGCTACGAAGATTTTGAGCGCCTGGGTCTTGATCGTTGGCTCGCAATGCTGGGTGGATTCAAGCTGGCGCACGGCGCATGCCTGGTGCTTGATTTTGGTACGGCAGCCACGGCGGATTTTATTGCGGCGGATGGCGAGCACCTTGGTGGTTTCATTTGTCCAGGTATGCCGCTCATGCGCAATCAGCTGCGAACTCATACACGAAAGATACGTTACGACGATGCAGCGGCTGAAAGGGCGCTAGAGCGCCTCTCTCCTGGTCGTACGACCGTAGAAGCAGTAGAGCGAGGTTGTACGCTTATGCTCAGAGGGTTTGTACTGACTCAATTGGAGTTGGCGCGAAGCTACTGGGGCGATGATTTCACGGTGTTTCTCACCGGGGGGGACGCCGATTTGGTGGCAGGTGCAGTGCCGCAAGCCCGGCTCGTTCCGGATCTGGTTTTTGTCGGTTTGGCGATGGCTTGTCCTTTGTCCTGAGGTGATTATGCGTTGGTTGTTTTTGCTTTTACTTGTCCTCAACGCCTTCTACTACATATGGCATCAGCAAGAAGCGCCGTTGCGTGCCAAAGATGTTACGCCTCTGAGCCTTTATAAGGGTGGGCAGCAGGACATTCGCCTGCTCAGTGAGTCCTCTGATGCTGTGGTGCGCAGAGATCGTGCAAAGGCAGCAGAGGCGCAAAATACCTGTTTGTATATCGGTGGTTTTACGGATCAGCGACAGGCTCAGTCGGTAGAGCAGCGGCTGACAAGCCTGGATATAAAGGCCAAGCTTCAATTGCTGAATACTGCTGAAGCTTCCGGCTATTGGCTGCGCGTAGCCCCTGAAAGCCGACGCCTGGCTGAGGATCTGCCTTTTGAAAACCTTGCTAAGGAATTCAATGAGTTAAAACATAAAATAATGTTGTGCGAAGGCGTTGCATCTCTCGAATAGTTTGCATAGAATGGCGCCCGCTTCGCAGTGAAGACCTTTAAGGTCTACAGCGTGAAGCGAAGGTCAATGCAGCTAACCTCATATTTTTAAATGAGAAAATGCTTGACAGAAGGTCGGCGTAATGTAAAATGCCGGCTCGCTTAGGAGGGGTTCCCGAGCGGCCAAAGGGATCAGACTGTAAATCTGACGTCTACGACTTCGAAGGTTCGAATCCTTCCCCCTCCACCATTTTTAGCGTGAGCTGCAAGCTCCGCGGGTATAGTTTAGTGGTAGAACCTCAGCCTTCCAAGCTGATGATGCGGGTTCGATTCCCGCTACCCGCTCCAAGTTTGCAGGTTGTGCAAGGTGTTTTGCTCTTGTAGCTCAGTTGGTAGAGCACACCCTTGGTAAGGGTGAGGTCAGCGGTTCAAATCCGCTCAAGAGCTCCATATAACAAGGCAGATATGAAAATATCTGCCTTTGTTTTAACAGCTGCCTCGGCTTGTTGGTGTTGCGTCTGGCTTTATCGCCAGGTGATTTCAAGTCTTGTGGGGTTGGTTGTTGTAAAGTCTTTTTCAGGCCTGCATAATGGTCGGCCTGATTTTGTTTTAGGTCAGTAGCTCAATTGGCAGAGCGACGGTCTCCAAAACCGTAGGTTGGGGGTTCGATTCCCTCCTGACCTGCCAGATTCACGTGGTGTATCTGGCTTTCTTTTCACAGGATCTTCATAGATGACTCCTAAGGCTGAAGCTCAAAGCTCTCGTTTCGATCTGGTCAAGTGGCTCGCTGTAGTCGCCTTGGTGGTCGTAGGCGTTGTTGGCAATCAGTACTATTCTGCTTCGCCGATCCTGTACCGCGTGCTCGCTTTGCTTGCCCTTGCTGCTGTAGCTGCCTTTGTAGGCCTGCAGACTGCTAAAGGCAAGTCTTTCGCGGTCCTGGTGAAGGAAGCTCGCACCGAAATTCGTAAAGTCGTTTGGCCGACTCGCCAAGAAACCACGCAGACCACGTTGATCGTTGTGGCTGTTGTTCTGGTTATGGCGTTGCTGTTGTGGGGGCTTGACTCCCTGCTCGGCTGGCTTGTTTCCTTGATTGTTGGCTAAGGGTGTCCCGTGGCTAAGCGTTGGTACGTTGTGCATGCTTACTCGGGTTACGAGAAGCATGTTATGCGCTCTTTGCTAGAGCGCGTAAAGCTGGCAGGCATGGAAGATGGCTTCGGCGAAATTCTGGTTCCCACTGAAGAAGTGGTTGAAATGCGGAATGGCCAGAAGCGTAAAAGTGAACGCAAGTTCTTCCCTGGCTACGTGCTGGTTCAGATGGACATGAATGAAGGTACTTGGCACTTGGTCAAGGATACCCCTCGTGTCATGGGTTTCATCGGCGGTACCGCTGATAAGCCTGCTCCTATCACTGACAAAGAGGCGGAAGCGATTCTGCGTCGCGTTGCTGATGGTAGCGACAAACCCAAGCCGAAGACGTTGTTCGAGCCGGGTGAGGTTGTTCGTGTCACAGATGGTCCGTTTGCTGATTTCAACGGTACTGTCGAAGAAGTTAACTACGAAAAGAGCCGGATCCAAGTGGCGGTGCTCATTTTCGGTCGCTCTACTCCGGTAGAGCTAGAGTTCAGCCAGGTCGAGAAGGTCTAGCTGAGCAAGCATCCCAACCCCGCAGCCGTAGGCTGTGGGGTTTTGTCGTCACTGGGATAAACGCGCAAGTAACCGGGGAGCCTTTCGAGGCGTTTGAACCCGTAATTGGAGTGCCTCATGGCCAAGAAGATTACCGCTTACATCAAGCTGCAAGTGAAGGCCGCTCAGGCCAACCCTAGTCCACCTGTCGGTCCAGCTCTGGGTCAGCACGGCGTGAACATCATGGAATTCTGCAAGGCCTTCAACGCCCGTACTCAGGGTCTTGAGCCAGGTCTGCCGACTCCAGTGATCATCACTGTATACAGCGACCGTAGCTTCACTTTCGAAACCAAGTCGACCCCGGCTTCGGTTCTGTTGAAGAAAGCTGCTGGTCTGACTAGCGGTTCCGCTCGTCCTAACACCGTTAAGGTCGGCACTGTAACTCGTGCTCAGCTGGAAGAAATCGCGAAAACCAAAAACGCGGATCTGACTGCAGCTGATATGGATGCAGCCGTGCGTACCATCGCCGGTTCTGCTCGTAGCATGGGCCTTAACGTGGAGGGTGTGTAATGGCTAAGCTGACCAAGCGCCAAAAGGCTATCGCCGGCAAAATCGAAGCGGGCAAGTCCTACAATTTTGTAGACGCTGCTGCCCTGCTGACCGAGCTGTCGACTGTCAAGTTCAGCGAGTCCGTTGACGTTGCTGTAAACCTGGGTGTTGACCCACGTAAATCCGACCAGGTCGTTCGTAGCGCAACTGTGCTGCCACACGGTACTGGCAAGACTGTACGTGTAGCTGTCTTCACTCAAGGCCCAGCAGCTGAAGCTGCTCTGGCCGCCGGCGCTGATCGCGTTGGCATGGACGACCTGGCTGCCGAAATGAAAGGCGGCGACCTGAACTATGACGTCGTTATTGCTTCCCCGGATGCAATGCGCGTTGTAGGTCAGTTGGGTCAGATCCTGGGTCCACGTGGCCTGATGCCTAACCCTAAAGTCGGCACCGTAACGCCAGACGTAGCTACCGCGGTTAAGAACGCCAAGGCTGGTCAGGTTCGTTATCGCACCGACAAAAACGGCATCATTCACACCTCCGTTGGCAAAGTCGGCTTCGATGCCGTCAAGCTGAAGGAAAACGTTGAAGCCCTGATCGCTGATCTGAAGCGTATCAAGCCAGCTTCCTCGAAAGGTATCTACGTCAAGCGCGTTACCCTGAGCACCACTATGGGCCCAGGTCTGGTCATCGACCAAGGCTCGCTGGACGTATAAGACACAAGTTGGCGCGAGAGATCGCGCCAATTGAAAAAATTGGGGTCCCTGCCTGGCGGGGGCTATCCAAGACCGTAGGCGACGCAAGTCTTAAACCACAAGCCTACGCAGATGGTGCTCCCGGTTCCTTACCGAATCAGACACCAAAACGACATCCGGCTCCGGCCAGATGAAACGGTAACAAGCAGGAGTTAAACCCGTGGCAATTAATCTCGAAGACAAGAAGGCCATCGTCGCTGAAGTCAACGAGGCTGCCAAAGCTGCTCTGTCCGCTGTCGTGGCTGATGCCCGTGGTGTGACAGTAGGCGCTATGACCGGACTCCGTAAAGAGGCTCGTGAAGCTGGCGTATACGTACGTGTTGTACGTAACACCCTGCTCAAGCGCGCTGTTGCTGACACTGAATACAGTGTCCTCAACGACGTGTTCACCGGCCCGACCCTGATTGCGTTCTCCACCGACCATCCTGGCGCTGCTGCCCGTTTGTTCAAAGAGTTCGCCAAGGGTCAGGACAAGTTCGAGATCAAGGCAGCTGCGTTCGAGGGCAAGTTCCTCGCAGCTAACCAAATCGACGTACTGGCAACACTGCCGACCCGTAACGAAGCTATTTCGCAGCTGATGAGCGTGATTCAAGGCGCTACCAGCAAGCTGGCTCGTACTCTGGCCGCAGTTCGCGAGCAAAAAGAAGCTGCCGCAGCCTAAGGCTGAGCGACTTCTCTCGCGGTTTTTTGTTTATTTCGATGGCCGAGTAGGCCGTCCCCCAATTCAGGAAATACAGCAATGTCTATCTCCCAAGACGATATCCTCAACGCCGTAGCTGAAATGTCGGTTCTGCAGGTTGTTGAGCTGATCAAAGCTTTCGAAGAAAAATTCGGCGTTTCCGCTGCCGCTGCTTCCGCTGGCCCAGCCGCTGTTGCTGCTGTTGCTGAAGAGCAAACCGAATTCAACGTCATGCTGCTGGAAGCTGGCGAGAAGAAAGTAAACGTGATCAAGGCAGTACGTGAACTGACCGGTCTGGGCCTGAAAGAAGCCAAGGCTGTAGTTGACGGCGCTCCTGCCCAGGTTCTGGAAGCTGTTGCCAAAGACGCAGCTGAAAAAGCCAAAGCAGTACTGGAAGAAGCAGGCGCTAAAGTCGAGCTGAAGTAAGCATCGACCTTGCGTCTCCAGCCCAAGCGTTAAGCTGAAGGCTGATGGCTGGTGGCTCTTGCCACCGGCCTTTTTCCGTTCTTGGCTGTCGACTCGGTCGCCGCCATTAACGCGCTGTAGCCACCCGATGCGGTGGTGCAAACCATGGGGTTTGCGAGATTTTCTGGCTGCTCCCGTCGGGAGGGCCAAACAAGCAGGTGACCAAGCTGGGGAACGCTGATGGCTTACTCATATACTGAGAAAAAACGTATCCGCAAGGACTTTAGCAAGTTGCCGGACGTCATGGATGTCCCGTACCTTCTGGCTATCCAGCTGGATTCGTATCGTGAATTCTTGCAGGCGGGAGCGACCAAAGATCAGTTCCGCGACGTGGGCCTGCATGCGGCCTTCAAATCCGTTTTCCCGATCATCAGCTACTCCGGCAATGCTGCGCTGGAGTACGTCGGTTATCGCCTGGGCGAACCGGCATTTGATGTCAAAGAATGCGTGTTGCGCGGTGTTACTTACGCCGTACCTTTGCGGGTAAAAGTGCGCCTGATCATTTTCGACAAAGAATCGTCGAACAAAGCGATCAAGGACATCAAAGAGCAAGAAGTCTACATGGGCGAAATCCCATTGATGACCGAGAACGGTACCTTCGTTATCAACGGTACCGAGCGTGTGATCGTTTCCCAGCTGCACCGTTCCCCGGGCGTGTTCTTCGACCACGACCGCGGCAAGACGCACAGCTCCGGCAAGCTCCTGTACTCCGCGCGGATCATTCCGTACCGCGGTTCGTGGTTGGACTTCGAATTCGACCCGAAAGACTGCGTGTTCGTGCGTATCGACCGTCGTCGCAAGCTGCCAGCCTCGGTACTGCTGCGCGCGCTCGGTTACACCACTGAGCAAGTGCTGGACGCTTTCTATACCACCAACGTGTTCAGCCTGAAGGATGAAACCCTCAAGTTGGAGCTAATCGCTTCGCGTCTGCGTGGTGAAATTGCCGTCCTGGACATCCAGGATGAAAAAGGCAAGGTCATTGTTGAAGCTGGCCGCCGTATCACTGCGCGCCACATCAACCAGATCGAAAAAGCCGGTATCAAAGAGCTGGAAGTGCCTCTGGACTACGTCCTGGGTCGTACTACCGCCAAGGTCATCGTTCACCCGGCTACAGGCGAAATCCTGGCTGAGTGCAACACCGAGCTGAACACCGAGATCCTGGCCAAAATCGCCAAGGCTCAGGTCGTTCGCATCGAGACCCTGTACACCAACGACATCGACTGCGGTCCGTTCATCTCCGACACGCTGAAGATCGATTCCACCAGCAACCAATTGGAAGCGCTGGTCGAGATCTATCGCATGATGCGTCCTGGTGAGCCACCAACCAAAGACGCTGCCGAGACCCTGTTCAACAACCTGTTCTTCAGCCCTGAGCGCTATGACCTGTCTGCGGTCGGCCGGATGAAGTTCAACCGTCGTATCGGTCGTACCGAAATCGAAGGTTCGGGCGTGCTGTGCAAGGAAGACATCGTCGCGGTACTGAAGACCCTGGTCGACATCCGTAACGGTAAAGGCATCGTCGATGACATCGACCACCTGGGTAACCGTCGTGTTCGCTGTGTAGGCGAAATGGCCGAAAACCAGTTCCGCGTTGGCCTGGTACGTGTTGAGCGTGCGGTCAAAGAGCGTCTGTCGATGGCTGAAAGCGAAGGCCTGATGCCGCAGGACCTGATCAACGCCAAGCCAGTGGCTGCGGCGGTGAAAGAGTTCTTCGGTTCCAGCCAGCTCTCGCAGTTCATGGACCAGAACAACCCGCTCTCCGAGATCACCCACAAGCGCCGTGTTTCCGCACTGGGCCCGGGCGGTCTGACCCGTGAGCGTGCTGGCTTTGAAGTTCGTGACGTACACCCGACGCACTACGGTCGTGTTTGCCCGATCGAAACGCCGGAAGGTCCGAACATCGGTCTGATCAACTCCCTGGCCGCTTATGCGCGCACCAACCAGTACGGCTTCCTCGAGAGCCCGTACCGTGTGGTGAAAGACGCTCTGGTCACCGACGAGATCGTTTTCCTGTCCGCCATCGAAGAAGCTGATCACGTGATCGCTCAGGCTTCGGCCACGATGAACGACAAGAAAGTCCTGGTCGACGAGCTGGTAGCTGTTCGTCACTTGAACGAGTTCACCGTCAAGGCGCCGGAAGACGTCACCTTGATGGACGTATCGCCGAAGCAGGTAGTTTCGGTTGCAGCGTCGCTGATCCCGTTCCTGGAGCACGATGACGCCAACCGTGCGTTGATGGGTTCCAACATGCAGCGTCAAGCTGTACCGACCCTGCGCGCTGACAAGCCGCTGGTTGGTACCGGCATGGAGCGTAACGTAGCCCGTGACTCCGGCGTTTGCGTCGTGGCTCGTCGTGGCGGCGTGATCGACTCTGTTGATGCCAGCCGTATTGTGGTTCGTGTTGCCGATGACGAAGTTGAAACTGGCGAAGCCGGTGTCGACATCTACAACCTGACCAAATACACCCGCTCGAACCAGAACACCTGCATCAACCAGCGTCCGCTGGTGAGCAAGGGTGATCGCGTTCAGCGTAGCGACATCATGGCCGACGGCCCGTCCACCGATATGGGTGAGCTGGCACTGGGTCAGAACATGCGCATCGCGTTCATGGCATGGAACGGCTTCAACTTCGAAGACTCCATCTGCCTGTCCGAGCGTGTTGTTCAGGAAGACCGTTTCACCACGATCCACATTCAGGAACTGACCTGTGTGGCACGTGACACCAAGCTTGGGCCAGAGGAAATCACTGCAGACATCCCGAACGTGGGTGAAGCTGCACTGAACAAACTGGACGAAGCCGGTATCGTTTACGTAGGTGCTGAAGTAGGCGCAGGCGACATCCTGGTCGGTAAGGTCACTCCGAAAGGCGAGACCCAACTGACTCCGGAAGAGAAGCTGTTGCGTGCCATCTTCGGTGAAAAAGCCAGCGACGTTAAAGACACCTCCCTGCGTGTACCTACTGGTACCAAAGGTACTGTCATCGACGTACAGGTCTTCACCCGTGACGGCGTTGAGCGTGATGCTCGTGCACTGTCCATCGAGAAGACCCAGCTCGACGAGATCCGCAAGGACCTGAACGAAGAGTTCCGTATCGTTGAAGGCGCGACCTTCGAACGTCTGCGCTCCGCCCTGGTAGGCCACAAGGCTGAAGGCGGCGCAGGTCTGAAGAAAGGTCAGGACATCACTGACGAAATCCTCGACGGTCTTGAGCACGGCCAGTGGTTCAAACTGCGCATGGCTGAAGACGCTCTTAACGAGCAGCTCGAGAAGGCCCAGGCCTACATCGTTGATCGTCGCCGTCTGCTGGACGACAAGTTCGAAGACAAGAAGCGCAAACTGCAGCAGGGCGATGACCTGGCTCCAGGCGTGCTGAAAATCGTCAAGGTTTACCTGGCAATCCGTCGTCGCATCCAGCCGGGCGACAAGATGGCCGGTCGTCACGGTAACAAAGGTGTGGTCTCCGTGATCATGCCGGTTGAAGACATGCCGCACGATGCCAATGGCACCCCGGTCGACGTTGTCCTCAACCCGTTGGGCGTACCTTCGCGTATGAACGTTGGTCAGATCCTTGAAACCCACCTGGGCCTCGCGGCCAAAGGTCTGGGCGAGAAGATCAACCGTATGATCGAAGAGCAGCGCAAGGTCGCAGACCTGCGTAAGTTCCTGCACGAGATCTACAACGAGATCGGCGGTCGCAACGAAGAGCTGGACACCTTCTCCGACCAGGAAATCCTGGATCTGGCGAAGAACCTGCGCGGCGGCGTTCCAATGGCTACCCCGGTGTTCGACGGTGCCAAGGAAAGCGAAATCAAGGCCATGCTGAAACTGGCAGACCTGCCAGAAAGCGGCCAGATGCAGCTGTTCGACGGCCGTACCGGCAACAAGTTCGAGCGCCCGGTTACTGTTGGCTACATGTACATGCTGAAGCTGAACCACTTGGTAGACGACAAGATGCACGCTCGTTCTACCGGTTCGTACAGCCTCGTTACCCAGCAGCCGCTGGGTGGTAAGGCTCAGTTCGGTGGTCAGCGTTTCGGGGAGATGGAGGTCTGGGCACTGGAAGCATATGGTGCTGCTTACACTCTGCAAGAAATGCTCACAGTGAAGTCGGACGATGTGAACGGTCGGACCAAGATGTACAAAAACATCGTGGACGGCGATCACCGTATGGAGCCGGGCATGCCCGAGTCCTTCAACGTGTTGATCAAAGAAATTCGTTCCCTCGGCATCGATATCGATCTGGAAACCGAATAACACGTGACGCGAATCGAGAGCGGGGCTGTTTAGCCCGCTCTCTGCTCCGCCAGGAGGAAAGGCCTTGAAAGACCTACTGAATTTGCTGAAAAACCAGGGTCAAGTCGAAGAGTTCGACGCCATCCGTATTGGATTGGCATCGCCTGAGATGATCCGTTCGTGGTCGTTCGGTGAAGTTAAAAAGCCGGAAACCATCAACTACCGTACGTTCAAACCTGAGCGTGACGGCCTGTTCTGCGCCAAGATCTTTGGCCCGGTAAAGGATTACGAGTGCCTGTGCGGTAAGTACAAGCGCTTGAAGCACCGTGGCGTGATCTGCGAGAAGTGCGGCGTTGAAGTTGCGCTGGCCAAGGTTCGTCGTGAGCGCATGGCGCACATCGAGCTGGCTTCGCCGGTTGCCCACATCTGGTTCCTGAAATCGCTGCCGTCCCGTATTGGCTTGCTGATGGACATGACCCTGCGTGATATCGAACGCGTTCTCTACTTCGAGAGCTATGTCGTTATCGATCCAGGCATGACCACCCTTGAAAAAGGTCAGCTGCTGAACGACGAGCAGTACTTCGAAGCGCTGGAAGAGTTCGGCGACGATTTCGATGCCCGCATGGGTGCCGAAGCTGTCCGCGAACTGCTGCACGCTATCGACCTGGAACACGAGATTGGCCGCCTGCGTGAAGAAATTCCGCAAACCAACTCCGAAACCAAGATCAAGAAACTGTCCAAGCGCCTGAAGTTGATGGAGGCCTTCCAGGGTTCCGGCAACTTGCCAGAGTGGATGGTGCTGACCGTTCTGCCGGTTCTGCCGCCAGACCTGCGTCCGCTGGTACCGTTGGACGGTGGTCGTTTCGCGACGTCCGACCTCAACGACCTGTACCGCCGCGTGATCAACCGTAACAACCGCTTGAAGCGCCTGCTTGATCTGTCCGCTCCGGACATCATCGTGCGCAACGAAAAGCGTATGTTGCAAGAAGCGGTCGACGCCTTGCTCGACAACGGTCGTCGTGGCCGCGCTATCACCGGTTCGAACAAACGTCCTCTGAAATCCTTGGCTGACATGATCAAGGGTAAGCAAGGTCGTTTCCGTCAGAACTTGCTCGGTAAGCGTGTTGACTACTCCGGTCGTTCGGTAATTACCGTAGGCCCGACCCTGCGTCTGCACCAGTGCGGTCTGCCTAAGAAGATGGCACTTGAGCTGTTCAAGCCATTCATCTTCGGCAAGCTGGAAATGCGCGGTCTCGCGACCACCATCAAAGCGGCCAAGAAAATGGTCGAGCGCGAACTGCCTGAGGTTTGGGACGTTCTCGCTGAAGTGATCCGCGAACACCCGGTTCTCCTCAACCGTGCACCGACCCTTCACCGTCTGGGTATCCAGGCGTTTGAACCGGTACTGATCGAAGGTAAGGCTATCCAGCTGCACCCTCTGGTCTGTGCTGCGTACAACGCCGACTTCGACGGCGACCAAATGGCCGTGCACGTACCGCTGACACTGGAAGCCCAGTTGGAAGCGCGTGCGTTGATGATGTCGACCAACAATATTCTGTCGCCAGCCAACGGTGAGCCAATCATCGTTCCGTCGCAGGACGTTGTATTGGGTCTGTACTACATGACCCGTGAAGCGATCAACGCCAAAGGCGAAGGTCGTGTGTTCGCTGACCTGCAAGAAGTTGACCGTGTGTTCCGTGCCGGCGAAGCCGCACTGCACGCCAAGGTCAAAGTGCGGATCAACGAAACCGTCAACGACCGTGATGGCGGCAGCGTGAGCGGCACCCGTATCGTCGACACCACTGTCGGCCGTGCGCTGCTGTATCAAGTTGTGCCAAAAGGTCTGTCGTACGACGTCGTCAACCTGCCGATGAAGAAAAAGGCGATCTCCAAGCTGATCAACCAGTGCTACCGCGTGGTTGGTTTGAAAGAGACCGTGATCTTCGCTGACCAGTTGATGTACACCGGCTTTGCTTATTCGACCATCTCCGGCGTTTCCATCGGCGTTAACGACTTCGTTATCCCGGATGAAAAAGCCCGCATCATCAATGCTGCTACTGATGAAGTGAAAGAGATCGAAAGCCAGTACGCCTCCGGCCTGGTAACCCAGGGCGAGAAGTACAACAAAGTGATCGACCTTTGGTCGAAGGCGAACGACGAAGTGTCCAAGGCGATGATGGCCAACCTCTCGAAAGAGAAGGTTATCGACCGTCACGGCGTGGAAGTCGATCAAGAGTCCTTCAACTCGATGTACATGATGGCCGACTCGGGCGCACGGGGTTCTGCTGCGCAGATCCGTCAGCTCGCCGGTATGCGTGGCCTGATGGCCAAGCCGGACGGCTCCATCATCGAAACGCCGATTACAGCGAACTTCCGTGAAGGTTTGAGCGTACTTCAGTACTTCATCTCGACTCACGGTGCTCGTAAAGGTCTGGCGGATACCGCGTTGAAAACCGCTAACTCCGGTTACCTGACGCGTCGTCTGGTAGACGTTGCACAAGATCTGGTTGTAACCGAGATCGATTGCGGCACCGAGCACGGCCTGCTGATGACTCCGCACATTGAAGGCGGTGACGTTGTAGAGCCGCTGGGTGAGCGCGTATTGGGTCGTGTTATTGCCCGTGACGTATTCAAGCCAGGTACCGAGGAAGTTATCGTTCCTGCTGGCACCCTGGTAGACGAAAAGTGGGTCGAGTTCATCGAACTCAACAGCATCGACGAAGTGATCGTTCGCTCGCCGATCAGCTGCGAAACCCGCTACGGCATTTGCGCCAAGTGCTACGGCCGTGACTTGGCTCGTGGTCACCAGGTGAACATCGGTGAAGCGGTCGGCGTTATCGCTGCCCAGTCCATCGGTGAGCCGGGTACCCAGCTGACCATGCGTACGTTCCACATCGGTGGTGCGGCAAGCCGGACCTCCGCAGCCGACAGCGTTCAGGTGAAGAATGGCGGTACCGTCCGTCTGCACAACCTGAAACACGTTGAGCGAGTGGATGGTCACTTGGTTGCTGTGTCCCGTTCCGGTGAGCTGGCAATCGCTGATGACTACGGTCGTGAGCGCGAGCGTTACAAGCTGCCGTACGGTGCTGTGATTTCGGTTAAAGAAGGTGACAAGGTCGACGCTGGCGCAATCGTGGCCAAGTGGGATCCGCACACTCACCCAATCGTTACCGAAATGAAAGGTACCGTGACCTACGTGGGCATGGAAGAAGGCATCACGATCAAGCGTCAGACTGACGAATTGACCGGTATGACCAACATTGAAGTACTCGACGCGAAAGATCGTCCAGCTGCCGGTAAAGACATCCGTCCTGCCGTGAAGATGGTCGATGACAATGGCAAGGATCTGTTGCTGCCAGGCACTGACGTAATCGCTCAGTACTTCCTGCCAGCCAACGCCCTGGTCGGTGTAGCGGATGGTGCGAAGATCGCGATCGGTGATGTTATCGCGCGTATCCCGCAAGAAACTTCGAAGACCCGTGACATCACCGGTGGTCTGCCGCGTGTTGCCGACTTGTTCGAAGCTCGTCGTCCGAAAGAAGCGTCGATTCTGGCTGAAGTCAGCGGCACCATCGCGTTCGGTAAAGAGACCAAGGGCAAGCGCCGTCTGGTCATTACCCCGAACGACGGTACCGATCCGTACGAAGAGCTGATTCCGAAGTGGCGTCACCTGAACGTCTTCGAAGGCGAACAGGTAAACCGCGGCGAAGTTATCTCCGACGGCCCGAGCGATCCACACGACATCCTGCGTCTGCTGGGTGTGAGTGCGCTGGCCAAGTACATCGTTAACGAGATCCAGGACGTTTACCGCCTGCAAGGCGTGAAGATCAACGATAAGCACATCGAGACCATCCTGCGTCAGATGCTGCGTAAAGTTGAAATCGCTGAATCCGGCGATTCAAGTTTCATCAAGGGCGACCAGATGGAACTGACTCACGTACTGGTAGAGAACGAGCGTCTGGGCGCGGAAGACAAGTTTGTCTCCAAGTTCACCCGCGTGCTGCTGGGTATCACCAAGGCGTCGTTGTCCACTGAGTCGTTCATCTCGGCGGCCTCCTTCCAGGAGACCACTCGCGTACTGACCGAAGCAGCGGTAACCGGCAAGCGCGATTACCTGCGCGGCCTGAAAGAAAACGTGGTTGTGGGTCGTCTGATCCCGGCCGGTACCGGTTTGGCTTACCACAGCGAGCGTAAGCGTCGCCGTGATGCTGACAAGCCGCTGCGCGTAAGCGCCAGTGAAGTGGAAGCTGCACTGACCGAAGCGCTGAACTCTAGCGGTAACTGAGTTCTGCACTAGATAAGTCTGGGCCCCGGCAGCCCCATTCGTCGGATCGAGGCATTTTTGCCCCGGTTCGGTGAGTGGGGATGTCGGGGCCTTGCCTTGACTGGGGGCAAGATCCTCTTTAGACTCTTGTACCCCTAAATTTGGCGGGAATTCGTTCCTGCCATTTTGCTTTTCTTGCAAGACAATAGCGTCGCAAGACAACAGTGGAGCTAGTAGATGGCAACTATCAACCAGCTGGTACGTCAGCCGCGTAAGCGTATCGTCGAGAAATCCGACGTACCTGCGCTGCAGAACTGCCCGCAACGTCGTGGCGTATGCACCCGTGTGTATACCACCACGCCGAAAAAACCTAACTCGGCACTGCGTAAAGTATGCCGTGTGCGCCTGACCAACGGTTTCGAGGTTTCCTCGTACATCGGTGGTGAAGGTCACAACCTGCAAGAGCACAGCGTGGTACTGATCCGCGGCGGTCGTGTAAAAGACTTGCCAGGTGTTCGTTACCACACCGTACGCGGCTCCTTGGATACTTCCGGCGTTAAAGGTCGTAACCAGGGTCGTTCGAAGTACGGTACCAAGAAGCCTAAGTAGTAGCGGCTTTTTGTAAAACTGAATCATCTTATTTTCTGAGTCGATAAGAGTAAGGTCGGAGGCGTCCCGCAAGGGCACCGATTCCGAACGAACCTGAAGACCGTTTGAGGGCTTATCCATGCCAAGAAGACGCGTAGCAGCCAAGCGCGAAGTGCTTGACGATCCAAAATACGGAAGCCAAATTCTGGCCAAGTTCATGAACCACGTGATGGAAAGCGGCAAGAAAGCCGTTGCTGAGCGTATCGTTTATGGCGCGCTGGAAAAGGTTAAAGAACGCAAGAACAGCGACCCCCTGGAAATCTTCGAGAAAGCTCTCGACGCCATCGCTCCGCTGGTCGAAGTGAAGTCGCGCCGTGTAGGCGGTGCTACTTACCAGGTTCCGGTCGAAGTTCGCCCGTCCCGTCGTAACGCTCTGGCAATGCGCTGGTTGGTAGACTTCGCCCGTAAGCGCGGCGAGAAGTCTATGGCTCTGCGTTTGGCCGGCGAGCTGTTGGACGCTGCTGAAGGTAAAGGTGCTGCTGTTAAGAAGCGTGAAGACGTGCACCGTATGGCTGAAGCTAACAAAGCTTTCTCGCACTACCGCTTCTAATCTTAGCTTCACTAATTTTGCGAGGGCTTTATGGCTCGTACTACTCCGATTAGCCGCTACCGTAACATCGGTATCGTTGCTCACGTGGATGCTGGTAAAACCACCACCACCGAGCGCGTACTGTTTTACACCGGCAAAAGTCACAAAATGGGCGAGGTGCATGACGGCGCCGCGACCACAGACTGGATGGTTCAGGAGCAGGAGCGTGGTATTACCATTACTTCTGCTGCTATTACCGCCTTCTGGAAAGGTTCCGAGAAGCAGTACAAAGACGAGCACCGTTTCAACGTAATCGATACCCCGGGCCACGTAGACTTCACCATTGAAGTTGAGCGTTCCCTGCGCGTACTCGACGGCGCTGTCGTTGTGTTCTGCGGTACCTCGGGTGTTGAGCCTCAGTCGGAAACCGTATGGCGTCAAGCCAACAAGTACGGCGTTCCACGTCTTGTTTATGTAAACAAGATGGACCGTGCTGGTGCCAACTTCCTGCGCGTGATCGGTCAGATCAAGCAGCGTCTGGGTCACACCCCGGTGCCAATCCAATTGGCTATCGGTTCCGAAGACAACTTCCAGGGTCAGATCGATCTGATCAACATGGAAGCTGTTTACTGGAATGATTCCGACAAAGGTATGGTTCCTGTTCGTAAGCCTATCCCTGCAGAACTGCAGGAGCTGGCTGACGAGTGGCGCAACAACATGGTTGAGGCTGCTGCCGAAGCCAACGAAGAGCTGATGAACAAGTACCTCGAAGGTGAAGAACTCACCAACGTGGAAATCAAGGCTGCTCTGCGTCAGCGTACTATCGCTGGCGAGATCGTCTTGGCTGTTTGCGGTTCTTCCTTCAAGAACAAGGGGGTTCCCCTGGTTCTCGACGCCGTTATCGACTACCTGCCGGCTCCAACCGACATTCCTGCTATCAAGGGTACCAACCCTGATAACGAGGAAGAAGAGATGGAACGTCACGCCGATGACAGCGAGCCGTTCTCGGCTCTGGCGTTCAAGATCGCAACCGACCCATTCGTGGGTACTTTGACCTTCGTCCGCGTTTACTCGGGCGTGTTGGCCTCCGGCGACGGCGTGATCAACTCGGTTAAAGGCAAGAAAGAGCGCGTGGGTCGTATGGTGCAAATGCACGCAAACGCCCGTGAAGAGATCAAGGAAGTACGCGCTGGTGACATCGCGGCCCTGATCGGCATGAAGGACGTCACCACGGGTGAGACTTTGTGCGACGCTGCCAAGCCAATCATCCTGGTTCGCATGGACTTCCCGGAGCCGGTTATTTCGGTTGCCGTAGAGCCTAAGACCAAGGATGACCAGGAAAAAATGGGTATCGCTCTGGGCAAACTTGCTCAGGAAGATCCATCTTTCCGCGTCAAGACTGATGAAGAGACTGGTCAAACGATCATCTCCGGCATGGGCGAGCTGCACCTGGACATCCTGGTTGACCGGATGCGCCGTGAGTTCAACGTCGAAGCCAACATCGGTAAGCCTCAGGTTTCCTATCGTGAGCGCATCACGAAGAACTGTGAAATCGAAGGCAAGTTCGTTCGTCAGTCCGGCGGTCGTGGTCAGTTCGGTCACTGCTGGATCCGTTTTGCTCCTGCTGACGAAGGTCAGGAAGGTCTGCAATTCGTGAACGAAGTAGTGGGTGGTGTGGTTCCTAAGGAATACATCCCTGCTATCCAGAAGGGCATCGAAGAGCAGATGAAGAACGGTGTTGTTGCCGGCTATCCGCTGATCGGCCTGAAAGCAACCGTTTTTGACGGTTCTTACCACGACGTCGACTCCAACGAGATGGCGTTTAAGGTGGCTGCTTCCATGGCAACCAAGCAACTGGCCCAGAAGGGCGGTGGTGAGTTGCTTGAGCCAATCATGGCGGTAGAAGTTGTTACACCTGAAGACTATATGGGTGATGTCATGGGCGACCTTAACCGTCGTCGCGGCATGATCTTGGGTATGGAAGACACGGTTTCCGGCAAAGTGATTCGCGCCGAGGTTCCGTTGGGTGAGATGTTCGGTTATGCGACCGACGTTCGCTCCATGTCCCAGGGTCGCGCAAGCTACTCTATGGAATTCAAAAAATACAACACAGCTCCGGCGCACATCGCTGAAACTGTATCCAAAAAACAAGGCTGATTCAGTCCTTTAGGCAAGGAGTTAATTGTCGTGGCTAAAGAAAAATTTGATCGTTCCCTACCGCACGTCAACGTTGGCACCATCGGTCACGTTGACCACGGTAAAACCACTCTGACTGCTGCTCTGACTCGCGTTTGCTCCGAAGTTTTCGGTTCCGCAATCGTTGATTTCGATAAAATCGACAGCGCGCCAGAAGAAAAAGCTCGTGGTATCACCATCAACACTGCGCACGTTGAATACAACTCGCTGATCCGTCACTACGCTCACGTTGACTGCCCAGGTCACGCTGACTATGTGAAGAACATGATCACCGGTGCTGCTCAAATGGACGGCGCTATCCTGGTTTGCTCGGCCGCTGATGGTCCGATGCCACAAACCCGTGAGCACATCCTGCTGTCCCGTCAGGTAGGCGTTCCGTACATCGTGGTTTACCTGAACAAGGCTGACCTGGTAGACGACGCTGAGCTGCTGGAACTGGTTGAGATGGAAGTGCGCGATCTGCTGAGCACTTACGACTTCCCAGGCGACGACACTCCGATCATCATCGGTTCTGCTCGTATGGCTCTGGAAGGCAAAGACGACAACGAAATGGGCACCACGTCCGTTCGTAAACTGGTTGAGACTCTGGACAGCTACATCCCAGATCCAGTCCGTGTTATCGACAAGCCGTTCCTGATGCCAATCGAAGACGTATTCTCGATCTCCGGTCGCGGTACTGTTGTAACTGGTCGTATCGAGCGCGGTATCGTTAAGGTTCAAGATCCACTGGAAATCGTTGGTCTGCGTGACACTACCGTCACCACCTGCACCGGTGTTGAAATGTTCCGTAAACTGCTCGACGAAGGTCGTGCTGGCGAGAACTGCGGCGTTCTGCTGCGTGGTACCAAGCGTGACGACGTTGAGCGTGGCCAGGTTCTGGTTAAGCCAGGTTCGGTTAAGCCGCACACCAAGTTCGAAGCTGAAGTGTACGTGCTGAGCAAAGAAGAAGGCGGTCGTCACACTCCGTTCTTCAAAGGCTACCGTCCACAGTTCTACTTCCGTACTACCGACGTAACTGGTAACTGCGAACTGCCGGAAGGCGTAGAAATGGTAATGCCAGGCGACAACATCAAAATGGTTGTTACCCTGATCAAAACCATCGCTATGGAAGACGGCCTGCGTTTCGCAATCCGTGAAGGCGGCCGTACCGTTGGTGCTGGCGTTGTAGCTAAAATCATCGAGTAATTATCTCTTCTGAGATAGCTCTGATGTTTTGAAAAGGCCCCCGCTCAGCGGGGGCCTTTTTTATTGGGTTGACACCTATCAGGGCCGTCTATAGAATTGCGCCTCCTTTTAACGGGCGTATTGCGCTCGCTGGGAATAGCAGCCGGAGTCTGAAATCCAATGCAAAATCAGCAAATCCGTATCAGGTTGAAGGCTTTTGACCATCGCCTGATCGACCAATCCACCCAGGAAATCGTGGAAACCGCGAAACGTACTGGTGCACAAGTGCGTGGTCCAATTCCACTGCCTACCCGTAAAGAGCGGTTCACCGTTCTGGTCTCCCCGCACGTCAACAAAGACGCGCGTGACCAGTACGAGATCCGTACTCATAAGCGCGTACTGGACATCGTCCAGCCAACGGATAAAACCGTTGATGCACTTATGAAGCTCGATCTGGCGGCCGGTGTGGAAGTACAGATCAGCCTCGGCTAAGACTCGGGTCTTAGTCGTGTAACGCTCTGAAATGGGCGGCCATAGCGGGTGAAAGCCCCGTACACTCATGAGGTTTACAACATGACTATTGGTGTAGTCGGTCGTAAATGCGGTATGACCCGTATTTTCACCGAAGAAGGTGTCTCCATTCCGGTCACGGTCATTGAGATCGAACCGAATCGCGTCACCCAGTTCAAAACTGAAGAGACCGATGGCTATCGTGCAGTGCAAGTCACTGTCGGCGAGCGTCGTGCTTCGCGTGTGACTGCTGCTCAAGCAGGTCACTTCGCTAAAGCAAACGTTGCAGCTGGTCGCACTGTTATGGAGTTCCGTCTCGAAGACGGCGACTACCAGGCTGGCGATCTGATCAACGCTGAAATCTTCGCTGCTGGTCAACTGGTTGATGTAACCGGTCAGTCCAAAGGTAAAGGCTTCCAGGGTACGATCAAGCGTTGGAATTTCCGTGGCCAAGACAACACTCACGGTAACTCCGTTTCCCACCGCGTCCCGGGCTCTATTGGCCAGTGCCAGACTCCTGGTCGTGTATTCAAGGGCAAGAAAATGTCCGGTCATATGGGCGCTGAGCGCGTGACCGTGCAGTCCCTCGAAGTAGTGCGCGTCGACGCTGAACGCAATCTGTTGTTGGTCAAGGGTGCTGTTCCTGGCGCTACTGGCGGCAACCTGGTTGTACGTCCGGCGGCCAAGGCTCGCGGTTAAGGGGAAGCTGACATGCAATTAAATGTAAATGACGCTCAAGCGATCGAAGTTTCCGAACTGACGTTTGGCGGCGAGTTCAACGAGACGCTGGTTCACCAAGCAGTCGTGGCCTACATGGCCGGCGGCCGTCAAGGTAGCAAGCAGCAAAAGACCCGTTCCGACGTTCGTGGTGGCGGTAAGCGCCCTTGGCGTCAGAAAGGTACTGGCCGTGCTCGTGCCGGTACTATCCGTAGCCCAATCTGGCGTGGCGGTGGTACCACTTTCGCAGCTCGTCCACAGGATCACTCGCAGAAGCTCAACAAGAAGATGTACCGCGCAGCTCTGCGCTCCATCCTTGCTGAACTCGTGCGTACTGACCGTCTGGTCGTGGTTCAGGACTTCGCTGTTGAAAGCCCGAAAACCAAAGATCTGCTGGGCAAACTGAACAACATGAGCCTGACCGACGTTTTGATCGTGTCGGAAGCTGTTGATCAGAACCTGTACCTGGCTGCTCGCAACCTGCCACACGTTGATGTACGTGACGTGCAAGGTTCCGATCCAGTTAGTCTGATCGCATACGACAAGGTGTTGATCACCGTGTCGGCCGTGAAGAAATTCGAGGAGCTGCTGGGATGAACCAGGAACGCGTATTTAAAGTTCTGCTTGGCCCGCACGTTTCCGAAAAGGCTACGGTTCTGGCTGACAAGAAAGGCCAGTTCGTTTTCAAGGTTGCAACTGACGCAACCAAGCTGGAAATCAAGAAGGCCGTCGAAAGCCTGTTCAGCGTGAAAGTAGAGCGTGTTACTACCCTGAATGTTCTGGGTAAGAGCAAGCGCACTGCTCGCGGTCTGGGCAAGCGTAATGACTGGAAGAAGGCAGTTATCTCCCTTCAGCCAGGCCAAGATCTCGATTTCAGCAGCAGTGCTGAGTAAGGAAGGGGTGCATCATGGCAATCGTTAAATGCAAACCGACTTCCCCTGGCCGCCGTTTTGTGGTCAAGGTGGTCAACCAGGAGCTGCATAAAGGCGCTCCTCACGCACCGCTGCTCGAGAAAAAATCGAAGTCTGGTGGTCGTAACAACAATGGTCGTATTACCACTCGTCACATCGGTGGTGGCCATAAGCAGCATTATCGTCTGGTCGACTTCCGTCGCAACGACAAAGATGGCATCGCTGCCACTGTCGAGCGTATCGAATACGATCCAAACCGTACTGCTCACATCGCTCTGCTGCTGTACGCAGATGGCGAGCGTCGCTACATCATCGCCCCTAAAGGCGTGAGCGCTGGCGACCAGCTGATCGCAGGTGCTCTAGCACCGATCAAGCCGGGCAACGCTCTGCAACTGCGCAACATTCCAGTTGGTAGCACCGTACACGGCATCGAATTGAAGCCAGGTAAAGGCGCGCAAATCGCTCGTTCCGCTGGTGCTTCGGCTCAGCTGATCGCTCGTGAAGGTGTCTACGTGACCCTGCGTCTGCGTTCTGGTGAGATGCGTAAAGTGCTGGCTGAATGCCGCGCGACCCTGGGCGAAGTCTCGAACTCCGAGCACAGCCTGCGTTCGCTGGGTAAAGCTGGTGCCAAACGCTGGCGTGGCGTTCGCCCAACCGTTCGTGGTGTTGCCATGAACCCGGTTGACCACCCACACGGTGGTGGTGAAGGTCGTACCTCTGGTGGTCGTCATCCGGTATCGCCATGGGGCTTCCCGACTAAGGGCGCGAAGACTCGTGGTAATAAGCGTACCGACAAAATGATCGTCCGTCGTCGCAAGTAAATAGAGGGATACGACAGTGCCACGTTCTCTGAAAAAAGGTCCTTTTATTGATCTTCACCTACTGAAGAAGATCGAAGTGGCGGCGGAAAAGAACGATCGCAAACCAGTTAAGACCTGGTCGCGTCGTTCGATGATCCTGCCACAAATGGTCGGTCTGACCATCGCTGTACACAACGGTCGCTTGCACGTCCCAGTTCTCGTGAACGAAGACATGGTCGGCCACAAACTAGGCGAGTTTGCCGGTACCCGCACTTATCGTGGGCACGTGGCAGACAAGAAAGCCAAGCGTTAAGGGGTTAGGAAATGGAAGTAGCCGCTAAGTTGTCGGGCGCTCGAATCTCCGCCCAGAAAGCCCGCTTGGTCGCCGACCAGATCCGCGGGAAGAAGGTGGGCGAAGCGCTCAACCTGTTGGCTTTCAGCAGTAAGAAAGCCGCCGAGATCATGAAGAAAGTGCTGGAGTCGGCCGTAGCCAACGCCGAGCATAACGAAGGCGCAGACGTTGATGACCTGAAGGTCAGCACCGTTTTCGTCAACGAAGGGCGTTCGCTGAAGCGCATCATGCCACGTGCCAAAGGCCGTGCTGATCGCATCGTCAAGCGGTCTTGCCATATCACTGTCAAGGTTGCTGACAAGTAACGGAGTCGAAGAGATGGGTCAGAAAGTACATCCCATTGGCATTCGCCTGGGAATCGTCAAGGAGCACACCTCCGTCTGGTACGCAGACGGTCGGACTTATGCGGACTATTTGTTCGCTGATCTGAAGGTGCGTGAGTATCTCCAAGACAAACTAAAAAGCGCGTCCGTAAGCCGTATCGATATCCATCGTCCGGCCCAAACTGCACGTATCACCATCCACACCGCTCGTCCAGGTATCGTTATCGGGAAGAAAGGTGAAGATGTTGAGAAACTGCGTCAGGACCTGACCAAGCAAATGGGTGTGCCTGTGCACATCAATATCGAAGAGATCCGCAAGCCGGAGCTCGACGGTATGCTGGTTGCGCAGAGCGTAGCTCAGCAGCTGGAGCGTCGCGTAATGTTCCGTCGCGCTATGAAGCGCGCTGTACAGAACGCCATGCGCATTGGTGCCAAAGGCATCAAAATCCAAGTGAGCGGTCGTCTCGGCGGTGCTGAAATCGCACGTACTGAATGGTATCGCGAAGGTCGTGTGCCACTGCACACCCTGCGTGCCGACATCGACTATGCCAACTACGAAGCTCACACCACTTACGGTGTGATCGGTGTAAAGGTTTGGATCTTCAAAGGCGAAGTAATTGGTGGTCGCCAAGAAGAACTGAAACCACAAGCACCAGCGCCTCGTAAAAAAGCTGCTAAGTAAGGGGTACGCCAAATGTTGCAACCTAAGCGTACGAAGTTCCGCAAGCAGATGACAGGCCACAACCGTGGTCTGGCTCAGCGCGGTAGCAAAGTCAGCTTCGGCGAGTTCGCGCTGAAGTCTGTAGCTCGTGGTCGTCTCACCGCTCGTCAGATCGAGTCAGCGCGTCGTGCTCTGACCCGTCACGTTAAACGTGGCGGCAAGATCTGGATCCGTGTATTCCCGGACAAGCCGATCTCCAAAAAACCTCTCGAGGTTCGGATGGGTAAAGGTAAGGGTAACGTGGAATACTGGGTAGCCCAGATTCAGCCAGGCAAAGTCCTGTATGAAATCGAGGGTGTTTCTGAAGAGCTGGCGCGTGAGGCTTTCGCCCTGGCTGCTGCAAAGCTGCCGCTCGCCACCTCCTTTGTTAAACGGACGGTGATGTGATGAAAGCGAATGAACTTCGTGAAAAATCCGCACAGCAGCTGAACGAGCAACTGCTCGGCCTGCTGCGCGACCAGTTCAATCTGCGTATGCAGAAAGCAACTGGCCAGTTGGGGCAGTCTCATCTGCTCTCGCAAGTTAAGCGTGACATCGCTCGCGTGAAGACTGTGCTCAACCAGCAGGCAGGTAAGTGATCATGGCTGAAGCCGAAAAGACTGTCCGTACGCTGACTGGCCGTGTTGTCAGCGACAAGATGGACAAAACCATCACCGTTCTGATCGAGCGTCGCGTTAAGCACCCGATCTACGGTAAATATGTTAAGCGTTCGACTAAGCTGCACGCGCACGACGAAACCAATCAGTGCCACATCGGCGACAAAGTCACTATTCGTGAAACTCGTCCGCTGGCCAAGACCAAGTCTTGGGCACTGGTTGATGTTCTCGAACGCGCTGTGGAAGTCTAAGGACTAGGGGTCGGAGAAATTATATGATTCAGACTCAATCCATGCTCGATGTGGCCGATAACAGCGGCGCTCGCCGTGTTATGTGCATCAAGGTGCTGGGTGGCTCCCATCGTCGTTACGCTGGTATCGGTGACATCATCAAAGTTACCGTCAAGGAAGCAATTCCTCGCGGTAAAGTGAAAAAAGGCCAAGTGATGACTGCTGTTGTAGTCCGCACTCGTCACGGCGTACGTCGTGCTGATGGCTCCATTATCCGCTTTGATGGCAACGCTGCTGTTCTTCTGAACAACAAGCAAGAGCCGATCGGCACCCGTATCTTTGGGCCAGTGACCCGTGAACTTCGTACTGAGAAGTTCATGAAGATCGTCTCGCTCGCCCCAGAAGTGCTGTAAGGAGATCCGACATGCAAAAGATTCGTCGTGACGACGAGATCATCGTGATCGCCGGCAAAGACAAAGGTAAGCGCGGTAAGGTGCTTAAGGTTCTCGCTAATAACCGTCTGGTTATCGGTGGTCTGAACCTGGTTAAGCGTCATACCAAGCCTAACCCGATGTCGGGCGTGCAGGGCGGTATCGTCGAGAAAGAAGCTCCGCTGGACGCTTCTAACGTCGCCATCTTCAACGGCGAAACCAACAAGGCTGACCGCGTTGGTTTCAAAGTAGAAGACGGTAAGAAAATTCGTGTCTTCAAGTCGACCCAAAAAGCGGTTGATGCTTGAACACTGCTAGGTAGATTAGACCATGGCACGACTACAAGAGATTTACCGGAAGGAAATCGCCCCTAAGCTTAAGGAAGAACTTAAGCTTGGGAACGTGATGGAAGTTCCGCGCGTTACCAAAATCACCCTGAACATGGGTCTGGGCGAAGCGATCGGCGACAAAAAAGTCATCGAGCACGCTGTTGCTGACCTGGAAAAGATCACCGGCCAGAAAGTCGTTGTGACCTACGCTCGGAAATCCATCGCTGGCTTTAAAGTCCGTGAAGGTTGGCCGATCGGCGTCAAAGTGACCCTGCGCCGTGAGCGTATGTACGAATTCCTGGATCGTCTGCTGTCGATCTCCCTGCCTCGGGTCCGCGACTTCCGCGGCCTGAATGCCAAGTCCTTCGATGGTCGTGGTAACTACAGCATGGGCGTGAAAGAGCAGATCATCTTCCCGGAAATCGACTACGACAAGATCGATGCTCTCCGCGGTCTGGACATCACCCTGACCACCACTGCCAAGAACGATGATGAAGGTCGCGCCCTGTTGCGTGCTTTCAAATTCCCGTTCCGCAACTGATTGGAGTAGGACCATGGCCAAGATGAGCATGAAAAACCGCGAGCTGAAGCGTCAGCTCACGGTTGCCAAGTACGCCAAGAAGCGTGCAGCACTGAAAGCAATCATCGTTGATCTGAACGCAAGTCCAGAAGCACGTTGGGAAGCTACAGTTGCTCTGCAGAAGCAGCCACGTGACGCAAGCGCTTCGCGCATGCGTAACCGCTGCCGCCTGACCGGTCGTCCACACGGCGTTTACCGCAAGTTCGGCCTCGGCCGTAACAAACTGCGTGAAGCGGCAATGCGTGGTGACGTGCCAGGTCTGGTTAAAGCCAGCTGGTAAGTACTTTCAACGTCCAGGTGGCCAATATCGCAAGATACTGACCACCGGTGACCTTGAATCTGGAACAAGCCCCTTTTGGGGCTTGTTTCATTTCCGGAGTGTGTCTAAAATACGCGGCTCGCCTGAGCCCGTGTTTTTTACCCGGAGATTCTCGGCGACATATGTAGCCGCAAGGCTAATTTTTTTGTATTAGGAGCGTCTAGCCCATGAGTATGCAGGACCCGTTAGCGGACATGCTAACTCGTATCCGTAATGCCCAGATGGCTGAAAAGTCCGTCGTAAGCATGCCATCTTCCAAGTTGAAGGTAGCTGTTGCCAAAGTCCTGAAAGACGAAGGCTACATTGCGGGTTATCAGATCAGCAGCGATGTAAAAGCACTGCTGTCCATCGAGCTGAAGTACTTCGAAGGCCGTTCGGTCATCGAGGAAGTGAAGCGCGTTAGCCGTCCAGGCCTGCGTCAGTACAAGTCCGCTGAAGATCTGCCGAAAGTTCGTGGCGGTCTGGGCGTGTCTATCGTCTCCACCAACAAAGGTGTGATGACGGATCGTGCTGCGCGCGCTGCCGGTGTCGGCGGCGAAGTTCTTTGCACTGTGTTCTAAGGGGGGATAAGCATGTCTCGCGTCGCTAAGAACCCCGTTAAGCTGCCAGCCGGTGTCGAAGTCAAATTCGCAGGCCAACAGCTTTCGGTGAAGGGTGCCAAGGGTACTCTTGAACTGAACATCCATTCGTCCGTTGAGATCGTTGAAGAAGCTGGTGAGCTGCGTTTCGCTGCTCGCAATGGCGATCAACAAACTCGCGCAATGGCCGGTACCACGCGTGCGTTGGTAAACAACATGGTCCAAGGCGTAAGCCAAGGCTTCGAGCGTAAGCTCCAGCTGGTCGGTGTTGGTTACAAAGCGCAAGCAAAAGGCACGGTTTTGAACCTGGCCCTTGGCTTCTCGCACCCTGTGGATTACGAACTGCCAGCGGGCATCACTGCTGAGACCCCTAGCCAGACCGATATCCTGATCAAGGGCATCGACAAGCAGCTGGTAGGTCAAGTGGCCGCTGAGATCCGCGACTTCCGTCCACCAGAGCCGTACAAAGGCAAAGGTGTGCGCTACGCGGACGAAGTCGTCCGTCGTAAAGAAGCCAAGAAGAAGTAGGGCATAGCAAATGACCGACAAAAAAGTTACTCGACTGCGTCGCGCTCGCAAAGCACGCCTGAAAATGCACGAACTCGAAGTCGTGCGTCTCTGCGTGTTCCGCTCGTCGCAGCACATCTACGCCCAGGTCATCTCGGCCGACGGCAACAAAGTCCTGGCAAGCGCCTCGACTTTGGATAAAGAACTGCGTGATGGTGCCACTGGCAACATCGACGCGGCCACAAAGGTTGGCCAGCTGGTCGCTACGCGTGCTAAGGCCGCTGGCGTCTCGCAAGTGGCTTTCGACCGCTCTGGCTTCAAGTACCACGGTCGCGTGAAAGCGCTGGCTGATGCTGCTCGTGAAGCTGGGCTGGAGTTCTAAGTTATGTCAAATAACGACCAAAAGCGCGACGAAGGCTACATTGAGAAGCTGGTTCAAGTTAACCGCGTAGCCAAAACCGTTAAAGGCGGCCGTATCTTCACCTTCACCGCGTTGACCGTGGTAGGTGATGGTAAAGGCCGTGTTGGCTTCGGCCGTGGCAAGTCACGTGAAGTGCCTGCTGCGATCCAGAAGGCAATGGAAGCTGCTCGTCGCAACATGATCCAAGTTGATCTGAACGGCACCACGCTGCAGTACGCAATGAAGTCTGCCCATGGCGCTTCGAAGGTGTACATGCAGCCTGCTTCTGAAGGTACCGGTATCATCGCTGGCGGCGCTATGCGTGCTGTCCTCGAAGTTGCTGGTGTTCAGAACGTTCTGGCCAAGTGCTACGGCTCGACTAACCCGGTAAACGTGGTTCACGCCACTTTCAAAGGTTTGAAAGCTATGCAATCTCCTGAGTCCATCGCTGCCAAGCGTGGTCTGACTGTCAAGGAGATCTTCTGATCATGGCTACCGTTAAAGTAACGCTGATCAAAAGCATGACCGGCCGCATCCCTAACCACAAACTGTGTGTTAAAGGTCTGGGTCTGCGTCGCATCGGTCACACTGTAGAAGTCCAGGATACTCCCGAGAATCGCGGGATGATCAACAAGGCTTACTACATGCTGCGTGTAGAGGGTTAATCGATGAAACTCAATGATCTGAGTCCAGCGCCGGGTTCCCGTCGCGAAAAGCATCGTCCGGGCCGTGGTATCGGTAGCGGTTTGGGTAAGACTGGTGGCCGTGGCCACAAAGGTCAAACCTCCCGCTCCGGTGGCACCATCGCTCCAGGCTTTGAAGGCGGTCAACAGCCGCTGCATCGTCGCCTGCCTAAGTTCGGTTTCGTATCCCTGAAAGCCATGGACCGCGCAGAAGTGCGTCTGTCCGAGCTGGCTAAAGTGGAAGGCGACATCGTTACTGTGCAGACCCTGAAAGATGCCAACGTGATCAACGTCAACGTACAGCGTGTGAAAATCATGCTGTCCGGTGAAGTGACTCGCGCTGTCACTATCGGCAAGGGAATCGGCGCCACCAAAGGTGCGCGTTCGGCTATCGAAGCAGCTGGCGGCAAGTTCGAGGAATAAATGGCTAAGCAAGGTGCTCTCTCAGCGCTCGGCAAAGGCGGTATGTCTGAACTTTGGGCTCGTCTGCGTTTTCTGTTCCTGGCGATTATCGTCTACCGAATAGGCGCACACATCCCGGTTCCAGGTATCAACCCGGACCGACTCGCAGACCTGTTTCGACAGAATGAGGGGACCATTCTTAGCTTGTTCAACATGTTTTCCGGCGGCGCGCTGGAGCGGATGAGCATCTTTGCACTGGGGATCATGCCGTACATTTCGGCATCGATCATCATGCAACTGATGACCGCCGTCAGCCCGCAGCTGGAGCAGTTGAAGAAGGAAGGTGAAGCTGGCCGTCGCAAGATTAGCCAGTACACCCGCTACGGCACTGTCGTCCTCGCCCTGGTTCAAGCTATCGGCATGTCCGTTGGCCTGGCAGGGCAGGGCGTTGCGTTCACTGGTGACTTTGGCTTCCATTTCGTCGCGGTATCCACATTTGTGGCTGGTGCGATGTTCATGATGTGGCTGGGTGAGCAGATTACTGAGCGTGGTGTTGGCAACGGTATCTCGATGTTGATTTTCGCAGGTATCGTCGCCGGTCTTCCGAGAGCGATTGGGCAGTCTTTCGAGTCTGCACGTCAGGGTGATATCAACATTTTCGCCCTGGTTGCCATCGGTTTGCTGGCAGTAGCGATTATCGGTTTTGTGGTGTTCATTGAGCGTGGCCAGCGTCGTATTGCTGTTCACTACGCCAAGCGTCAGCAGGGCCGTAAGGTCTTTGCTGCGCAGACCAGCCACTTGCCGCTGAAAGTGAATATGGCCGGTGTTATTCCGGCAATTTTCGCGAGCAGCATTTTGCTGTTTCCGGCTTCGTTGGGTACCTGGTTTGGTCAGTCCGAAAACATGGGCTGGCTGCAGGACCTCTCTCAGTCGATCGCTCCTGGTCAGCCGTTGAATATTCTGCTGTTTAGTGCAGGGATTATTTTCTTCTGCTTCTTCTATACGGCGTTGATGTTCAATCCGAAAGACGTAGCGGAAAACCTGAAGAAGTCCGGTGCCTTTATTCCGGGCATCCGTCCAGGTGAGCAGTCTGCACGCTACATTGATGGCGTTCTGACTCGTTTGACCCTGTTCGGTGCTCTATATATGACGGCCGTGTGCTTGTTGCCCCAGTTTCTGGTGGTTGCAGCAAACGTTCCGTTCTACCTTGGCGGGACCTCGTTGCTGATCGTGGTCGTGGTTGTGATGGACTTCATGTCCCAAGTACAATCGCACCTCGTTTCGCACCAGTACGAATCCCTGATGAAGAAAGCCAACCTGAAGGGCTACGGCAGCGGCATGTTGCGCTGAGTACCCCATAAGGTTCGAGGAGTTGGTGATGAAAGTTCGTGCATCGGTGAAAAAGCTGTGCCGTAACTGCAAGATTATTCGCCGCGAAGGTGTTGTTCGAGTAATTTGCAGCGCGGAACCGCGTCACAAACAGCGCCAAGGCTGAGTGTGATCCGCTTGAAGCCCGGCAGCTAGTGCGCTGCCGGGTTGATTATTTGTTATTACAGCGATATTATCTCGCGCCCTATTTCTTGGCTTCCGGGGCGTAGGTAGCTGTCAATTGGAGTCCCACTGAATGGCCCGTATTGCAGGCGTTAACATTCCAGATAACAAGCACACTGTTATCTCGCTGACCTACATCTATGGTGTTGGTCGCACTACTGCGCAGAAAATTTGCGCAGTTGCTGGGGTAAACCCAGCCGCTAAGATCAAGGATCTGAGCGACGAGCAGATTGAACAGCTGCGTGGCGAAGTGGCGAAGTTCACCACTGAAGGTGACCTGCGTCGCGAAATCAACATGAAAATCAAGCGTTTGATGGACCTCGGTTGCTATCGCGGTCTGCGTCATCGTCGTGGTCTTCCAGTACGCGGTCAGCGTACCAAGACTAACGCGCGTACCCGTAAAGGTCCGCGTAAGCCGATCCGCAAGTAATCGCCCCAGCGAATCGACAGGAAAATTATCATGGCAAAACCTGCTGCTCGTCCTCGTAAAAAAGTTAAAAAGACAGTGGTTGATGGCATCGCCCACATCCATGCTTCTTTTAACAACACAATCGTGACCATCACCGACCGTCAAGGTAACGCGCTTTCTTGGGCTACCTCCGGTGGTTCGGGTTTCCGCGGTTCCCGCAAGTCCACCCCGTTTGCTGCTCAAGTAGCTGCTGAACGTGCTGGTCAAGCTGCGCTGGAATATGGCCTGAAAAACCTCGACGTTAACGTCAAGGGTCCAGGTCCAGGTCGTGAGTCTGCTGTCCGTGCTTTGAACGGCTGTGGCTATAAGATCGCCAGCATCACCGACGTGACGCCAATCCCGCACAACGGGTGCCGTCCGCCGAAGAAGCGCCGCGTGTAATCCAGGAGATTGTAAAGAATGGCTCGTTACATTGGTCCAAAATGCAAACTCGCTCGTCGCGAAGGCACCGATCTCTTCCTGAAGAGCGGCGTGCGCGCGATCGAATCGAAGTGCAACATTGAAGCAGCACCTGGTATCCACGGCCAACGCCGCGGTCGCCAGTCCGATTACGGCACCCAACTGCGTGAAAAGCAGAAGGTCCGTCGTATCTACGGCGTTCTCGAGCGTCAGTTCAGCGGCTACTACAAAGAAGCTGCTGGCAAGAAAGGTGCAACCGGTGAAAACCTGCTGCAACTGCTCGAATGCCGTCTGGACAACGTTGTATACCGTATGGGCTTTGGTTCGACTCGTGCCGAATCCCGTCAGCTGGTATCGCACAAGTCGATCAGCGTTAACGGTCAGACCGTAAACGTTCCGTCCTACCAGGTTCGTGCTGGTGACGTGGTCGCAGTTCGCGAGAAAGCAAAAAACCAACTTCGCATTGTCCAAGCTCTCGATCTGTGTGCCCAACGTGGCCGCGTAGAATGGGTAGAAGTAGACACTGAGAAGAAGTCGGGCGTTTTCAAGAACGTTCCTGCTCGCAGTGATCTGTCCGCCGACATCAACGAAAGCCTGATTGTCGAGCTCTACTCCAAGTAAGGGCTAGAAAATAGGTGCATCCATG
Source organism: Pseudomonas sp. NS1(2017) (assembly GCF_002269425.1). Lineage (NCBI taxonomy): Bacteria > Pseudomonadati > Pseudomonadota > Gammaproteobacteria > Pseudomonadales > Pseudomonadaceae > Pseudomonas > Pseudomonas sp. NS1(2017). The sequence continues at coordinate 625,136 of NZ_CP022960.1, read as the reverse complement.
CAGATTTCGGTAAATGAGTTCCTGACACCCCGCCACATTGATGTGCAGGTTGTCAGTCCAACCCGCGCCAAAATTACTCTCGAGCCTCTCGAGCGTGGTTTTGGCCACACCCTGGGCAACGCGCTGCGCCGCATCCTGTTGTCCTCAATGCCCGGCTGTGCAGTAGTCGAGGCCGAGATTGACGGTGTGCTCCACGAGTACAGCGCCATCGAAGGTGTACAGGAAGACGTAATTGAAATCCTGTTGAACCTTAAAGGTCTGGCTATCAAGCTGCACGGCCGTGACGAAGTTACGCTGACCTTGTCGAAGAAGGGTTCGGGGGTGGTTACCGCTGCCGATATTCAGCTGGATCATGATGTCGAGATCGTTAACCCCGATCACGTAATCGCTAACCTGGCGTCTAACGGCGCCCTGAACATGAAGCTCACCGTAGCTCGTGGTCGTGGTTATGAACCGGCCGACTCGCGTCAGAGCGATGAAGACGAAAGCCGCAGCATTGGTCGCTTGCAGCTTGACTCTTCGTTCAGCCCGGTTCGCCGTATCGCATACGTGGTGGAAAACGCCCGTGTCGAGCAGCGTACTAACCTGGACAAGCTGGTTATTGATCTGGAAACCAACGGTACTCTGGATCCTGAAGAGGCTATTCGCCGCGCTGCAACCATTCTGCAACAGCAGTTGGCTGCGTTCGTCGACCTCAAGGGTGACAGCGAACCAGTGGTAATCGAGCAGGAAGACGAGATCGATCCGATCCTGCTTCGCCCGGTTGACGATCTGGAACTGACTGTACGTTCGGCTAACTGCCTTAAGGCGGAAAACATTTACTACATCGGCGACCTGATTCAGCGTACCGAAGTAGAACTGTTGAAGACTCCGAACCTGGGCAAGAAATCCTTGACTGAAATCAAGGACGTTCTGGCCTCCCGCGGTCTGTCCCTCGGCATGCGCCTCGACAACTGGCCGCCTGCAAGTCTTAAGAAGGACGACAAGGCGACTGCCTGATCGTCGTAATCACCGAACGTGAGTTTGGTAAGGAATGAACCATGCGTCATCGTAAAAGTGGTCGTCACCTGAGCCGTACCAGCTCGCACCGCAAGGCCATGTTCCAAAACATGGCGGTGTCGCTGTTCGAGCACGAGCTGATCAAAACTACACTGCCGAAAGCTAAAGAACTGCGTCGCGTTGCTGAGCCGCTGATCACTTTGGCCAAGACAGACAGCCTGGCTAACCGCCGTCTGGCTTTCGACCGTACTCGTTCGAAAGCTATCGTTGGTAAGCTCTTCAACGACCTGGGCAAGCGTTACGCTACCCGTGAGGGTGGCTACCTGCGCATCCTCAAGTGCGGTTTCCGCGCTGGCGACAACGCGCCTATGGCGTACGTCGAGTTGGTTGATCGTGCTACTGCCGGCGAAGCTGTAAGCGCCGAGTAAGACGACAAGCTGCATCGAAGAACCGGGCCTAGTGCCCGGTTTTTTGTGTCTGTAACAAAAAGCGCGCTCGATACAAGCTTCCGTGGGTTGTGCTCGGCACTATGGGGGGTGGAGTGTTCGGTAGAAAATATCTATTGATGCCTACAATTTAATGAATTTGTAGACGTCATGTTGATGATCAATACTCCTCCCAAGCCGATTAGCCGGCAGTTCCAAGTCCGACCTGAGGGAAATTGAGCATGAGCCAGAATAAAATCCTTACCACCGCGAGCGGCGCCCCCGTTGCGGACAACCAGAATTCCCGTTCCGCCGGCCCGCGTGGCCCGTTGCTGCTCGACGATTTTCACCTGATCGAGAAGCTCGCTCACTTCAACCGTGAAAACATTCCCGAGCGTCGTGTGCACGCCAAGGGCTCGGGTGCTTACGGTACTTTCACGGTCACTACAGATATCACGCAATACACCAGCGCCAAGCTGTTCGAGTCCGTTGGCAAGCAAACCCCAACCTTCCTGCGGTTCTCCACCGTTGGCGGTGAGCGTGGTTCGGCTGATACCGAGCGCGATCCACGCGGTTTCGCTTTGAAGTTCTACACCGAAGAAGGCAACTGGGACATCGTGGGTAACAACACCCCTGTGTTCTTCATTCGCGATCCCTTGAAGTTCCCGGATTTCATCCACACCCAGAAACGTTTGCCGCAAAGCAATCTGAAAAGCGCGCAAATGATGTGGGATTTCTGGTCGCATTCCCCTGAGGCGCTGCACCAGGTCACTATCCTGTTCTCGGACCGTGGCATCCCTGACGGCTACCGCCACATGCACGGCTTCGGCAGTCATACCTACAGCCTGATCAACGCTAAGGGTGAGCGTCACTGGGTCAAGTGGCACTACAAGACCAAGCAGGGCATCAAAAACCTGGCGCCGGCTGAAGCTGCACGCCTGGCCGGTACCGACCCAGATTACGCGCAGCGCGATCTGTTCGGTGCGATCGAACGCGGTGACTTCCCGAAATGGCGCGTCTGCCTTCAGATCATGACCGAGGCCCAAGCCAACGCTCATTACGAGAACCCTTTCGATGTGACCAAAACCTGGTCGCAGAAGGAGTTCCCGCTGATCGAAGTCGGCGAGCTGGAACTGAACCGTAACCCGCAGAACTACTTCGCTGAAGTGGAACAAGCTGCCTTCGGCCCAAGCAACATGGTTCCAGGCGTCGGCCTGTCGCCAGACCGTATGCTTCAAGGTCGTGTTTTTGCGTACGCCGATGCCCACCGCTATCGCGTTGGCACCAATCATCAGCAACTGCCGGTGAATGCTCCGCGTAACCAAGTAAATAGCTACCAGCGTGATGGTTCGATGGCCTTCGGCAGCAACGGTGGCGCGGCGCCTAACTACGAGCCAAACAGCTACGCCGATGCGCCGAAACAAGCACCTCAGTATGCGGAGCCGGCACTGGCCCTTAGCGGCGCGGCAGACCGCTACGATCACCGCGAAGACACCGATTACTACAGCCACGCCGGTGCGCTGTTCCGCCTGATGAACGATGAGCAGAAAGCCTTGCTCACCAACAACATTGCCGGCGCGATGGGTGGCGTTTCCAGTGACGTGGTTCAGCGCCAACTGCAGCACTTCTACAAGGCCGATCCGGCTTATGGAGAAGCAATCGCAAAGGCGTTGGGTGTATCGCTTAACTGACTCTAAACGATAAGCAGAACCGCCCTCATTTGGGCGGTTTTTGCGTTATTTCAGCTACTTTTCTCCGAAAAACATCACTTTTCTGCCGTTGATCCCGTGACCTTCAAGTCATCATGGTTCAAACTACAGACTTTCAAGCAGGGAGATGTAGGGCGATGCAAGGTCACCCCGACGTAATCGATTACCTCAACACGTTGCTGACGGGCGAACTGGCTGCTCGTGACCAATATTTCATCCATTCGCGCATGTACGAAGACTGGGGCTTTACTGAGCTCTACGAACGTATCAACCACGAGATGGAAGAAGAGGCACAGCACGCCGACGCACTGATGCGCCGTATCCTCATGCTCGAAGGCACGCCGCGTATGCGTCCGGATGACCTGGATGTGGGCACCACAGTCCCTGACATGCTCGCTGCCGACCTGCGCCTCGAGTACAAGGTCCGTGCCGCGCTCTGCAAAGGCATCGAGCTCTGTGAGCAGCACAACGACTATGTCACCCGGGAAATCCTGCGGGTACAGTTGAATGACACCGAAGAAGATCACACCTACTGGCTCGAAAAGCAGTTGGGCCTGATCAAGCTGATTGGCCTGGAGAATTACCTGCAATCGCAGTTCTGATTCCCGGCTACAAAAAAGCCCCTGTCACCGCAAAGTGACAGGGGCTTTTCATTGGGCCCGAAAAGTCAGGCCCGGTCGCGCTCCAACAATGGTTTCAAGTAGTAACCGGTGTGCGACTGCGGCATTTCGGAGACTTGCTCCGGCGTGCCCACGGCAATGATCTGGCCACCTTTGGAGCCGCCTTCCGGCCCCAGGTCCACCAGCCAATCGGCCGTCTTGATCACATCAAGGTTGTGCTCGATCACCACCACGGTGTTGCCGTGGTCGCGCAGGCGGTGCAGCACGTCCAACAGTTGCTGGATATCCGCGAAGTGCAGGCCGGTGGTCGGCTCATCGAGGATATACAGGGTTTTACCGGTATCGCGCTTGGACAGCTCGCGAGACAACTTCACCCGCTGCGCCTCACCCCCCGACAGCGTGGTCGCCGACTGCCCCAGTTTGATGTAGGACAAGCCCACGTCCATCAGTGTTTGCAGCTTGCGCGCCAACGCCGGGACCGCGTCGAAGAACACCCGTGCTTCCTCGATGGTCATCTCCAGGGTTTCGTGGATGCTCTTGCCCTTGTACTTGATCTCCAAGGTTTCGCGGTTGTAGCGCTTGCTCTTGCACACATCGCACGGCACGTAGATGTCCGGGAGGAAGTGCATCTCCACCTTGATCAAGCCATCGCCCTGGCACGCTTCACAGCGCCCGCCCTTGACGTTGAACGAGAACCGGCCCGGCCCGTAACCCCGTGAGCGCGATTCCGGAACGCCAGCAAACAGCTCACGAATCGGCGTGAACAAACCGGTGTAGGTCGCCGGGTTGGAACGCGGTGTACGACCAATCGGGCTTTGGTCGATATCGACCACCTTATCCAGGTGCTCCAGGCCTTTGATGCTGTCGTGGGCCGCCGCTTCCAAGGTGGTCGCGCCATTCAGGGCGGTGGCACTCAAGGGGAACAACGTATTGTTGATCAGCGTCGATTTACCCGAGCCGGAAACGCCGGTCACACACGTCAGCAGGCCCAGTGGAATTTCCAGGTCTACATTGCGCAAGTTGTTGCCGCGTGCGCCCTTGAGGTGCAGCGCCAGCTTCTTGTTACGCGGTGTACGTTTGGCCGGCACTTCGATCTTCACGCGGCCAGATAAGTACTTACCGGTCAGCGAGTCCGGGTGAGCCATGACTTCCGCCGGCGTACCTTCGGCGACAATATGCCCGCCATGCACACCCGCGCCGGGGCCGATATCGACCACGTAATCCGCCAGGCGGATCGCATCTTCATCGTGCTCGACCACAATCACCGTATTGCCGATATCCCGCAGGTGTTTCAACGTGCCCAGCAGGCGATCGTTGTCGCGCTGGTGCAAGCCAATCGAAGGTTCATCGAGGATGTACAACACACCCACAAGGCCGGCACCAATCTGGCTGGCCAGGCGTATCCGCTGGGCTTCACCGCCGGACAAGGTGTCGGCACTGCGATCCAGCGACAGATAGTCCAGACCCACGTTGACCAGGAACTGCAAGCGCTCGCGAATTTCCTTGAGGATCTTGTCGGCGATTTCCCCGCGGCGGCCGGTGAGCTTAAGCACACCAAAGTATTCACAGGCATCGCCGATTGGCAGGTTGGTCACCGCCGGCAGTGTCTTCTCGCCCACCCACACATGCCGCGCCTCACGACGCAGGCGAGTGCCGCGGCAATCCGGGCAAGGCTGGGTGCTGAGGAATTTCGCCAACTCTTCACGCACGCTAGCCGATTCGGTCTCGCGGTAGCGACGCTCCAGGTTTGGCACGATGCCTTCGAACGGGTGGGAGCGTTTGACGATGTCGCCACGGTCGTTCAGGTATTTGAAGTCGACGTTCTGCGAGCCGCTGCCGTGCAGGATGACCTTCTGCTGATCCGCCGGCAGTTGGTTGAACGGCACTTCCAGGCTGAACTTGTAGTGCGACGCCAACGACCCGAGCATCTGGAAATAATAGACGTTGCGCCGGTCCCAGCCACGTATCGCCCCCTCCGCCAGCGTTAGGTCACCGTTGACCAGGCGCTTGATGTCGAAGAACTGTTTCACGCCCAGGCCATCGCAAGTCGGGCAGGCGCCGGCCGGGTTATTGAAGGAAAACAGCTTGGGTTCCAGTTCGCTGATGGCATGGCCGCAGATCGGGCAGGCAAAGCGCGCGGAGAAGATGATCTCTTCGCCCGGCTCGTCGTCCATTGGCGCCACCAGGGCGATGCCGTCGGCCAGCTTCAACGCGGTTTCGAAGGATTCCGCAAGGCGCTGCTGCAGGTCGGCCCGTACCTTGAAGCGATCGACTACAACATCAATCGAATGCTTCTTCTGTTTGTCGAGCTTCGGCGCTTCGTCCAGCTCATAAAGCTTGCCGTTGATGCGCGCGCGCACAAAACCCTGGGCCCGCAGTTCTTCGAAGACGGAAAGGTGTTCACCCTTGCGCTCACGGATCACCGGCGCCAACAGCATCAGCTTGGCGCCTTCCGGCTGAGCCAACACCAGGTCGACCATCTGGCTGACGGTCTGGGCTTCCAGGGGAATGTCATGGTCCGGGCAACGCGGAATACCCACGCGTGCATACAGCAGGCGCAGGTAATCGTAGATTTCGGTAATGGTGCCCACGGTGGAGCGCGGGTTATGGGAGGTCGACTTCTGTTCGATGGAGATCGCCGGCGACAGGCCTTCAATGGTGTCGACGTCGGGTTTTTCCATCATCGACAGGAACTGGCGAGCGTAGGCCGACAGCGATTCCACATAGCGACGCTGGCCTTCGGCATACAGCGTGTCGAACGCCAGGGACGATTTGCCGGACCCGGACAAGCCGGTGATGACGATCAGTTTGTCCCTGGGCAGGGTCAGGTCGATGTTCTTCAGGTTGTGGGTTCTAGCCCCACGAATCAGGATCTTGTCCAAGATGGCCTCGCACGGCGGGCGTAAATAATGCCGGAGTATACGGCTAAAGACTGGATGAATATACACTGTCAAAAGGCCGCTTGCAGCCTTAGATGAAAGCTGCGCGGCAAACCGCCGCATATACCCTCTCAATCGATGGGACTGGTAGAATCGCCGCCGGTTCACACGAGGTTTTTCCATGCACGATCCCCACAGCGAACGCATGAGTAGCGGCGAGACCCGAGCGGCAAGCGGTCTGGCCCTGGTGTTCGCCTTCCGTATGCTGGGCATGTTTATGGTGTTGCCGGTGCTGGCGACCTATGGAATGGATCTCGCAGGCGCGACCCCCGCATTGATTGGCCTGGCCATTGGCGCCTATGGCCTGACCCAGGCGATTTTCCAGATTCCGTTCGGGATCATTTCCGACCGCATTGGCCGTCGTCCGGTGATTTACCTCGGGCTGATTGTGTTTGCCCTCGGCAGTGTGCTCGCGGCTCAATCCGACTCTATCTGGGGGGTGATTGCCGGACGGATCCTGCAAGGCGCCGGAGCGATTTCCGCCGCAGTGATGGCCTTGCTATCGGACCTGACCCGCGAACAACACCGCACCAAAGCCATGGCCATGATCGGCATGACTATCGGCCTGTCGTTTGCCGTGGCCATGGTGGTCGGTCCCTTGCTGACCCGTGCGTTCGGCTTGCATGGACTGTTCCTCGCCACCGGCGGTATGGCGCTGTTCGGCATCGTGATCGTGGCCTTCATGGTGCCGCGCTCCACCGGCACATTGCAGCATCGCGAGTCGGGCGTCGCACGCAAGGCGCTGTTGCCGACGCTCAAGCATCCGGACCTGCTGCGCCTGGATTTAGGTATCTTCGTATTGCACGCGATGCTGATGTGCAGCTTCGTCGCCTTGCCCCTGGCGCTGGTTGAAAAAGCCGGCTTGCCCAAGGAGCAGCACTGGTGGGTCTACCTCACTGCGCTGCTGATTTCGTTCTTCGCCATGATCCCATTCATCATCTATGGCGAGAAAAAACGCAAAATGAAACGAATCCTGCTCGGCGCCGTCACGACGCTGATGCTCACTGAGCTATTCTTCTGGCAGTTCGGCGACAGCCTGCGGGCGCTGGTAATCGGCACGGTGGTGTTTTTCACCGCGTTCAACCTGCTGGAGGCTTCATTGCCTTCGCTGATCAGCAAAGTTTCACCGGCCGGTGGCAAGGGCACGGCGATGGGGGTGTATTCCACCAGCCAGTTCCTCGGTTCTGCACTGGGCGGCATCATGGGGGGCTGGATGTTCCAGCATGGCGGTTTGTCGGTTGTCTTCCTCGGATGCGCCGGGCTGGCTGCACTTTGGCTGGCCTTTGCTGTTACCATGCGCGAACCTCCCTACGTCACAAGTCTGCGTTTGCCGCTATCGCCCGAGGCGATCCGCGAAAGCGGTCTGGTAGAGCGCCTCAAGGCAGTCGTAGGGGTAACAGATGCAGTCGTGGTCGCGGAAGAGGCGGCCATTTACATCAAATTGGACACCGAATTATTGGATCGCGCGACGCTTGAGCAACTGGTCAACCCAGTGCCGACAGCGCGCCCAGCCTAGGAGAACGTTATGGCCCGTGGGGTTAACAAAGTCATATTGGTCGGTACATGCGGCCAGGATCCCGAAGTTCGCTACTTGCCTAACGGTAACGCCGTGACCAACCTGAGTCTGGCGACCAGCGAACAGTGGACCGACAAGCAAACCGGCCAGAAGGTCGAGAAAACCGAATGGCACCGTGTGTCGATGTTCGGCAAGGTGGCCGAGATCGCTGGTGAGTACCTGCGTAAAGGTTCGCAGGTGTACATCGAAGGCAAGCTGCAAACCCGCGAGTGGGAAAAAGACGGCATCAAGCGTTACACCACTGAAATCGTGGTCGACATGCAAGGTACCATGCAACTGCTGGGCGGCCGTCCACAGGGCGACCAACAGGGCCAGGGCGGCATGTCCAACTCGGCACCGCGTCCACAGCAGTCGCGTCCACAGCCAAGCCAGCAGCCACAGCGTGAGTCGCGTCCAGCGCCACAACAGGCCGCTCCGCAGCCGGCTCCGGATTTCGATAGCTTTGATGACGATATCCCGTTCTAGGGTGCATTAAAGCCAAAAGCTGCAAACTAAAAAACCGTACCGCCGAGAAGGCCGTGCGGTTTTTTTTTGCATCGCTAACGGTTCAGAGCTGTGCAAAACGCAACATATCTCCGTTGACTCGCTGCTTGTGCGTGTCGGTTAGCCCATGGGGTGCGCCTGCGTACACCAGTAACTGAGCGTGTGGAATCAAGCGCTTGCTCTCCAGAGCCGCAGCCTGAATCGGCACGATTTGATCGTCACCACCGTGGATGATGAGCGTGGGTATAGTGAAATGCCTCAAGTCTTCGCGAAAGTCGGTTTCTGAAAATGCCTTGATGCTGTCAAAAGTATTCTTGTGCCCGCCCATGACCCCCTGCATCCAGAATGAATTGATCAAGCCTTGAGAGGGAGTAACGCCCGCCCGGTTGAATCCGAAAAATGGGCCGCTGGCCAGATCAAGGTAGAGCTGCGAGCGGTTGGCGATGGAGTTGGCACGCATGCCGTCGAAAACTTCAATGGGTGTCCCTTGGGGGTTGCTGGCGGTTTTGAGCATCAATGGCGTTACGGCGCAGATCAAACCGGCCTTTGCCACACGCCCAGTGCCATGGCGCGCGATATAGCGTGCCACTTCGCCGCCTCCGGTGGAGAAACCGAAAAGGATTACATTTGTCAGATCCAGATGCTCGATCAGCTCCGCTAAATCATCTGCGTAATGGTCCATATCATTGCCGTCCCACGGCTGGCTTGAACGGCCATGCCCTCGGCGGTCATGTGCAATGGCGCGAAAACCGTTGTTGGCGAAATGCAGCATCTGCGATTCCCAACTATCACTATTGAGCGGCCATCCGTGGCAGAACACAACGGGTTGGCCGCTGCCCCAGTCCTTGTAGTAGAGATCGTTACCTTCGCGAGTTTTAAGATAAGCCATGGCGTAGCTCCAACTTGAACGTATTTAATGGGGGGTTAGCCAGTAAATTCGTCCGTGGACACTGCGCTGGCATCTGCATTGACGACCAACAGAACGCGGAGCTTGAGCGGGTCGAAAACGAAAGACTAGTCCAGTTTCGCGGGCGGCGTGTCGGGATGGGATGCGTCTTTTGAAGCCGTGCTGATCACCAACGCTCGGAATCTCTCGAGCACCGACGATGCATCCCCTATCCGCGTCGCCAGATGCAGCGGCGCCACCAGGCTCTGGCACTCCGTCAGCTCCCGATATACGATGCCGTCCCCGCGCAACCGCTGCATCGACGCTGGCACGATGGACACGCCAAGTCCTGCCGCCACCAAGCTCAATGTCGCCGTCATGCGCGGTGCTTCCTGGACCACCTGCGGGCTGAACCCCGCTTCACGACACGCGACCAGAATCGCGTCATACAACCCCAACCCCACGCGGCGGCGATAAAGCACGAAGGATTCGGTCGCCAGTGCCTTCAAGGGTAGGGGAGAGCCTGCACCAAGCGCCAGCGGATGATCGGTGGGCAGCGCCAGCAGCATCGGTTCCACCAGGATGGGTTCGTCCTGCAGCGATTGAGTCCCGCTGAGAGGCGAGCGGATAAACGCCGCGTCGAGTTTTTCGTGTACCAACGCATCGAGCAGTTCGCCGGTGCCAGCTTCCTCCAGCACCACTGTGACGCCGACAAAGGTTTCGCGAAACAGCCGCAGCACACTCGGCACAAAAGGATGGAGCGCCGCCGAGCTGGTGAAGCCGATGGCAAGCCGGCCACGTTCACCGCGTGCGGCACGGCGTACCACCTCTGCAATTCCTTCAGCGTGCGCAAGGATCTCCCGCGCCTCATCCAGCAACGCGAGCCCGGCGGTAGTTGGCCGTACGCCACGGGGCAGGCGCTCCATCAGGACTACACCCAATTCGGCCTCAAGGCTTTGCAACATCCGCGTCAACGGTGGCTGCTGCATGCCCAGGCGTTCCGCCGCGCGGGTGATATAGCCTTCTTCAGCGATGGCAACGAAGGCCTTGAGTTGGCGAAGTTCCAGCATAGGAATACTTTTAAGGTATGGGAGGGCTTCAATCCTGGCATTTGTTCTCATGGCTCACAAGATTTAGGCTGTGGCCAACCTCAAAAAGAAGGAAAGCCGCGATGACCTGGTCAGCCAAGCAATACACAATGTTCGAACAGCAGCGCACCCGTCCCGTTCGCGACCTGGTTGCGGCCATTCCAAACACTGACGTCCGCACCGCCGTGGACTTGGGCTGCGGCCCCGGAAACTCCACCGAGGTGCTGGCCGAACGCTTCCCGCAAGCGCACGTCACCGGCATGGACAGCTCCGACGACATGCTGGCCGACGCCCGCAAAAGGCTGCCGTCGCTGAACTTTGAACTGGCAGATATCGGGGACTGGAAATCTGCGCAAACTTTCGATGTGATCCTGGCCAATGCATCCCTGCAATGGTTGCCGGACCACGCTACGCTTTACCCGCACCTGGTCCACCAGTTGGCGCCGGGTGGCACGCTGGCAGTGCAAACCCCGGACAACCTCGACGAACCCGCCCACCGGCTCGCCCGCGAAGTCGCGGCCGAGGGGCCGTGGTCGGCCAAGATCGGAACGGTCAAACACAACGAGCGCCACACCGCGAGCTACTACTACGAACTGCTGAGCAAACATTGCAGTACCGTCGATGTATGGCGCACCACCTATCAGCACCCATTGGCGGATCACGCAGCGGTGGTGGAGTGGTTCAAGGCGTCGGCCCTGAGACCCTTCCTCGCCCCTTTGACTGACAGCGAAAAAGCTGCCTTCCTGCAGGAATATCAGGCGCGAATTACTCAGGCCTATCCAGCCCTGGCTGACGGCACTGTGCTGCTGCCGTTTCCGCGCCTGTTCATCATTGCCACTGCGTAGGCCGTGGTCACGCTATCGCCGGCAAGCCGGCTCCTACACGGGGGCGAGAAACTCATCGGTCGATACTACGGTTGCGTAGCCGAACGCCAGTGATGCCATATAAGCGTCATGCACCTGCGCAGCCGGGATCACCTTGCCATTGAACTCCAGATCCCGCGTGGCGCAGGCGTCATGGACCAGCGTGACCTTATAGCCGAGGTCCGCTGCTGCACGTACCACCGCGTCGATGCACATATGGCTCATGCTGCCGACCACCACCAGGTCCGTGATGCTGCGTTGCTCCAGCAGTTCGCGCAGGTTGGTTTCGCGAAACGCATTCACAAAGTGTTTAAGCACCACTGGCTCATTGCCTTCGTTCAGCACTTTGCTGTGCAGGTGCGCACCGTCGGAACCCGGCGTGAAGAATGGCGCGTCCTCGGAGGTGAACTCATGGCGCACATGAATCACCGCATCACCCGCCTGGCGAAACGCCTGCAGCACCTGCGCGGCCTTATCTGCTGCGGCGTCCACGCCGTCGAGTGGCCACTTGCCCTGAGGGAAGTAGTCGTTCTGGATATCGATTAGGATGAGCGCTTGCTTGGCCATGTGTGTTGCCTCGTGATGGGTTGATGGGCCCAGTATCTTAGCTGGCGCACGCACCGGGGATTGGCTGCACCGACAATAACAGGGGGAAAACTGACAATGGCGGTCGTCGAGCTGGGCGTGTTGATTTACCAAGGTGCGCAGTTGGCGGCCGTGCATGGCTTGACCGACCTGTTCGGCGTGGCCAACCGCATCGCCGCCGAGCATCAGTCCGCGCAATTGCCGTTGCTGCGGGTCAGCCATTGGCAGGTGGATGTTACCGGCAAACCGGCGCGCGTATTCAGCAGCCATCCTGGCCCTGACCAGCCGATGATGGCCGTATTGGTGCCGCCGTCGATAGGTGAATTCACCGAAGACCAGGCGCCGCCCGCGCTGCTGGAATGGATCCGCCAGCAACACGCGGCAGGCACGGTACTGGGCGGTGTGTGCATTGGCTCGATCATGCTGGCGCGCAGCGGCTTGCTCGACGGACGCAGCGCCACCACGCATTGGTCGTCCGCCAAATCCTTCGCGGTCCGTTACCCGGCGGTGCGCCTGGAGGCGGATAAACCCATCGTCGATGACGGCGACCTGATCACCACCGCCGGCTTGATGGCCTGGTCCGAACTCGGCCTGCGGTTGGTCGATCGCCTGATGGGGCCGAGTATCGCGGCCGATACCGCGCGTTTCCTGGTGATCGAGCACAGTGACAGCGCCAGCCAATGCGGCAGCAACTTCGCGCCGATACTCGGCCACGGTGACGCGGCCATCCTCAAGGTTCAGCACTGGCTTCAAGCCAGTGGCGCGGTGGATGTTTCCCTTACGGTAATGGCCCAGGAAGCCGGTTTGGAAGAGCGCACCTTCCTGCGGCGCTTTCGCAACGCGACGGGCTTGAAACCCACCGAGTACTGTCAGCACTTGCGGGTGGGCAAGGCGCGGCAGATGCTCGAATTCACCAATGGCACCATCGACCATATCGCCTGGACCGTGGGTTACCAGGACCCCGGTGCCTTTCGCACCACCTTCAAGAAGATCACCGGCCTTTCGCCCAGCGACTACCGCAGCCGTTTCGGTGTGTGAATCGTGCAGAACGCCGCCGCATTAACGAGTCGTCGTGCAGAATAAAGCAGGCCAACTGCCATCGGTTTTTCGGCAACCGATTGATTTGAATGCAATCCCGTCCGAACGCGCCTTGGCCTGATCTCTGCAACGTTCCCTCTACACACATGGCGGGATGGCCAAGGGGGACGCATGACCCCGACTCAACGCAAGAAGCTGGTGGTTGCGCACTCCACACGTGAGGGTGCGCCTCTGCATGAGGTCGAAACCAATCGCGCCCTGGCGCGCTGGTTGGCGCAGATTCTCGGGCTCAAATTCGGCGGCAGCTACGACGCTGATCTGCACGCGGGGCGGGCGTTGTACCTGCTGCCCACACAAACCCTGGTCGGCCCGGCCCAGGCGCAAGCGCTGAATATCAAAGGCCCGGAGGATCTGTGGGGCGGCTACGTCGACCACGACTTCATCTGCACCAAAGCCATCAGTCATGGCTTGCTCGGCCCTGACGCCAAAGCGCCGGAAGGTTGGTCGGCGTTGTTCTGCGAGCGTGTACGCAATGTCGTGCTGGACGGCTTGAGCGTCTTCGCACTGGAAGATGCGCGGCTCGCAGCCACACGCTTGCTCCACAGCGGCCCCATCCGCTTGAAACCCGTGCACGCCTGCGCGGGCCGAGGCCAGGAAGTTATCCACAGCCTGGATGAATTCGAGGCCGTGCTGGCGCGATCCGACGCCGCGAAACTCTTTAACGAAGGGGTTGTTCTGGAGCAGGACCTGCACGATGTGGTCACTCACAGTGTTGGCCAAAGTTTTATCGGCGATCACGTGTTCAGCTACTGCGGCGAACAATACCTGACAAAAGACGGGCAGGGCGAAGAGGTCTATGGCGGCTCCAACCTGCTGGTGGTGCCGGGTTACTACGAAGACCTATTACAGCTCCAACTGCCGGACGACGTACGCGAAGCCATCGAACAAGCCCAGGTATTCGACACTGCTGCGGATGAAGCCTACCCCGGCTTCTACGCATCGCGACGCAACTACGACATCGCCCAGGGCCTCGACAGTAACGGCCAACGCCGCAGCGGCGTGCTCGAACAATCCTGGCGCATGGGCGGGGCCAGCAGCGCCGAAGTCGCAGCGCTGCAAAGTTTTATCAACAACCCTGGCCTGCGTGCGATCCATGTGTCCTCGGTGGAAACCTACGTGGACCAACCGCTGCCGGCCAATGCCATCGAGGTGTATCGCGGCCCGGCGCAAAGCAGCGAGTTTCTTCTCAAGTACGTGACGGTTACCTCTTATGACGGCTAGAAGCGAAAGCATTGCGATCGATATCGACGACGAACAGATGAGCGGCACCTTCCTCAGTCCCAAGTCCAAAGTCCCCGGCGTGTTGTTTGTGCACGGTTGGGGCGGCAGCCAGGAGCGCGACCTGGAACGCGCCAAAGGCATTGCCGGCTTGGGTTGCGTGTGCCTGACCTTCGACCTGCGCGGGCACGCCGGCACCGGTATTCCATTGTCCCGCGTCACCCGCGAAGACAACCTGCGCGACCTGCTGGCGGCCTATGACCGACTGCTTTCCCACCCGGCCATCGACACCTCGGCAGTGGCAGTGGTAGGTACCAGTTACGGCGGCTACCTCGCGGCGATTCTCACCTCATTGCGCCCGGTGCGCTGGCTGGCGCTGCGCGTACCGGCGTTGTACCGCGATCAGGAATGGCTCAAGCCCAAGCGTGATCTGGATAAGGCCGACCTGATGGATTACCGCAGTACGTTGGTCCACGCCGAAACCAATCGCGCCTTGCACGCGTGTTCGGCGTTTACCGGTGATGTGTTGATCGTCGAATCGGAAACCGATGACCACGTGCCCCATGCCACCATCATGAGCTACCGCGCGGCGTGCCAGCAGACCCACTCCCTGACCCACCGAATCATCGACGGCGCCGACCATTCCCTCAGCGATCCGGTGTCCCAGCAGGCTTACACCTCAATCCTGGTGGACTGGATTACCGAGATGGTGGTGGGCGAACGGTTGAGCATTATCCAGTCCCAGTAAAGCGTTCAAGCGGGTGTTTTCTTCACCCGCAACGCCTTCGCCTTGGCCTCCACACCGAGGTACATCACCAGCGCGATCAGCAGCGGCAAGATGAAGTAAATCGCCCGATACGCGATCAACCCAGCCAGCAAACTGCCCCGCGACGCCTCATGCTGCAACAGTGCAATAAATACCGCCTCCAGCACACCCAGCCCGGCCGGAATATGGGTGAGCACTCCGGCAATCGCGCTGATCAGCAACACACCCAGCACCAGCGGATAATCCAGCTTGGCCGGCAATAAGGTGAAGATCACCGCCGCCATCAGCGACCAATTCAACGCGCCCAGCAGCAACTGCAAGCACGCCATGCGCACTGACGGCAGGTTAATTTCCATGCCGCGAATCGTCCACGCACGTTTCTTCGAAAACTGGCAGGCCACCAGATAACCCAGGCTGGCCAGTACCAACAACGCACCAATGCCTTGCAAGGCCGTGGTGCTGACCTTCCACCCCGGCGGCATGGTCACCAGACCGCTGCTGAACACCACCCCGGCGATCGCCATGTAGCCAAACCAATTGGTGGCCAGGCTCAGGCCGAGGATCTTGGCGATATTGCCGGTGCTCACGCCCAAGCGCGAATACAGCCGATAACGCATGGCGATGCCGCCGACCCACGCGCTCAAGTTGAGGTTGAATGCGTAGCTGATAATGCCCACCGGCAGGATCTGCTTCCACACCAGGTTCTGGCGGATGTAGGTGCGGCCGATCAAGTCGAAGCTGGCGTACACCAGAAAACTGCACAGCGTCAGTGCGCCTGCGATCACCAGTGTGCGCACCTTGAAGTCGCCCAGGGTCTGCACCACTTCGCTCCAGTCGATACGGCGCGCGAGCAGGGTGAACAGCACGATCAGCACCAGGAAGAAGGCGATGGTCAGTGGTTTCTTCCAGCGCTTGAATCGGGATTCAGCGGTCATTGGCCTGGCTCTCGATGGGTTTCAAGCGTGGCTTGTGCGCCGGCAACCAGCCCGTCAACGCCGGGAAGTGGCGCATCACATGAAACACCAGGAAGCCCACGGTCAACCGCCACAGCCACAGGCGCGGTTTGCGGTTTTCCGGCATGGTCTGGCAGTGGTCTTTGGCGAGTGTTTCCAGGCGTTCGTAAAGTTGTTGATTGAACGCGCGGTCACGAATCAACACGTTGGCTTCCAGGTTCAGCGACAGGCTTAGCGGGTCGAGGTTGCTTGACCCCACGGTGCTCCATTCGTCATCCACCAACGCCACCTTGCCGTGCAGCGGGCGCTGGCAGTATTCGTGGATCACCACGCCATCTTTGAGCAGATAGTCGTAGAGCATCCGCGCCGCCAGCTTGGCCAGCAGCACGTCGGGCTGGCCCTGCATGATCAGTTGCACCTGCACGCCACGGCGCGCAGCGTTGCGGATTTCCCGCAGCAGGCGGTAGCCGGGGAAGAAGTAGGCGTTGGCGATCACCACGCGTGTTTGCGCCTTGCTCAGCGCGTGGATGTACGCCTCTTCAATGTCATCGCGATGCTGCACGTTGTCGCGGTAAATCAAGCGCACCAGGCCATCGCCCTGGTCGGTAGACCACAGCGAAGGCCGCTGCTGGCGCCGTCGCCAGCCACGTCGCGTACGCACCTGGCGACCACTTTGCGCCAAGGCAAAATGATGCAGGTCGGCCACTGCCGGGCCTATCACTTGAACGGCGTAATCCTGCTTGGCTTCGGGGCCGAAATCGCCCAAGTGATCGGCGGAAAAATTGATCCCGCCGATAAACGCTATTTCCGCATCCACCACCACAATCTTGCGGTGCAGGCGGCGAAACCAGTTGGTGCGAATACCCAGGGTCTTGGACGCCGGGTCAAACATCTGCACCGTCACTCCAGCGTCCGCCAATTCGCCCAGAAATGACGGGCTCAATTCGCCACAGCCAAAGCCATCGAGGCTCACCACCACCTTGACTCCACGCTGCGCGGCCTCGATCAGGATACCGTGCAGCTCATGACCCACCTTGTCTTCGAAAAGAATGAAGGTCTCCAACAGAATTTCCCGGCGGGCCGCGCGCAGGGCTTCGAACACCTTGGGAAAATACGCCTCGCCGTTCTCCAGCAATTCGACCTGGTTACCCCTCTGCCAGCCGTAGTCCAGGTCGCGGGCCTTGGCTTCGTCCGGCGGCTGGTCGGTGGAGATATGTTCAACGGCCACGTTCATAGCTCGATCTCCACCGACAGCGGCACATGGTCTGATAAATGAGACCAGGGCCGCGTTGTCAGCACACGAGGGTTATGCACCTTCAGGTTACGCACGTAAATCCGGTCCAGCGGCAACAACGGCAGGCGCGCCGGGAAGGTGCGTGCGGGCTTGCCGTTAACCTCGACGAACACCTCCTTCAGGCCGGCCTTGCTCAGGTCGGCCTTCTGGCGCCAATCGTTGAAATCACCGGCCACCACCAGCGGCGCATCGGCTGGAAGCTCGCTGATACGCTGCTCGATCAAACGCAATTGCTGCTGGCGATGCACCTCGCGCAAACCCAGGTGAATACAGATCGCATGCACCTCCTGGCCCGTGCCCGGCAGGCGCAGCACGCAATGCAGCAGGCCACGGTTTTCATGACCGCTTTGGGAGATATCGAGGTTGTCGTAGCGCACGATCTGGAATTTCGACAGCAGCGCGTTGCCGTGGTCACCGTGGGGGTAGACCGCATTGCGACCGTAGGCGAACTGCGGCCAGATGCTGTCGGCGAGGAATTCGTACTGCGGCATGTTCGGCCAGTCGCTGAAGCGCTGTAGATGGCGTTCGTGGGTGCCGTGGATTTCCTGCAAAAACACCATATCCGCGCCCACGCTGCGCACCGCTTCACGCAGCTCGGGCAGGATGAAACGTCGATTCAGGGCGGTAAAGCCCTTGTGGATATTGACCGTCAGCACCGTGAAGCGAGTGATGGCGACGCTGGGGGTGATGGGCACCCAGTCGGGAATCGCAGCCATGATTGCTCCTGTGAAAGAAGTGGGGGCCTGGCCCCCGTTTATGGCTGACTGTGATTTTTGGCTGAAAGTTTCCAGCGTCCTACAGACGGCATAAAGATGCCGCTGAAGGGGAACGATCAAGGCGCAAACCCGTCAGTTCCTTACAGACCCTTCTGAAGGAGCTCGGTGTTTTGCTGAATCTCAAGACTGCATTACTGCTCGGTGCGCTGCTGTTTTGCGGCAGTGGCGCACTGCAAGCGGCGGCCACCGCGCCGGAACCTGAAGCGCCGGCCAAGCCGGAATTGCTGGTGGAGGGCGGGCTGCTGGGGGCTATCAGTTCCAGCATTGATGACGTACAGCAAAAGCTCGACCTCAATCAGAACCTGATCGATGAGTGGCGCCTGCGGGCGGATCGAGCGGCAGACGAGGTGGGGCGGCTGGTCGACCAGACCGCTGCGCGCTCACCTTGGAGTGTGGCGGGGGATTTCCTGCTGTTGTCTGGCGTGTGGGTCGGCGCTTTTGTGGCGATGACGCTGCTGGGGCGATTTATCGTACAGCGCCTGGGTCGTCGCTCGTTCTTCGAGCGGCGCGAACGCCTGCTGGCGGTGCTCGGGTATGTGATCCCCTATACGGTTCCCGCGCTGATATGCCTGCCGCTGACCCTGTATGTCAGTCACTTTCTACCCACCTCCGTGGGCCGTGCGCTGGCGCTGTGTTTTGCCTACGCCACCAGTAGCGGTATCTTTTCCACCTCGATGCTGTTGTGCGTCATTGTGATGTTCAACGTCGGACACAAGCGCCCGGCGGTACGGATCATTCGCAGCTACTGCCCCAGACCGTTGTTCCTGATCGGCTTCCTCGCCGCCCTCAGCGATGCGCTGACCAGCCCGCAAATCGCCCGTCAGCTGGGCGGCAATATCACCAGCAGCATCGCAGTGTTTACCGGGCTGTTTGCGGCGGTGATTTTCGGCATGCTGGTGATCCGGCTGCGTCGTCCGGTCGCCCATCTGATCCGCAATCGACCTCTGGCTCAGCGCCTAAAACACCCGGCACTGCAACAGTCGCTGCGAATATTTTCCGGCCTGTGGTACTGGCCGATCCTGTTGATGGTGCTGGTGTCGGCGATCAACCTGATCGGCGCCGGTGACGACAACCAGAAAGTCCTGCGTTGTGCGCTGTTCACCACGATCCTGCTGATCGGCACGGTGTTCCTCAGCACCGTGCTGCAACACCTGTTCAAGTCCCGCAGCCAAGTGGCGATCCAACGCAGCAGTGCGTACAAGGAACGCTTCCTCAGCCTGTTGCACGCGATCCTGCGCATTGTCATGGCCATCGCGTTTATCGAAATCCTCGGGCGGATCTGGGGCGTGTCGCTGTTCGAATTCGCCCAACGCAATTCGGTGGGGCGGGCCATCAGCGATTCCCTCAGCAGCATCGGCCTGATCCTGCTGATGACCTGGCTGTTCTGGGTGGTGCTCGACACGGCGATCCAGGAAGCGCTGAAACCGCCGGTCAACAAACGCTCCAGTCGCCAACCGAGCACGCGGGTGAAAACCATCCTGCCGCTGCTGCGCAATGCGGTGAAAATCATTCTGGTGGTGATTTGTGCGATCACCACCATGGCCAACCTCGGCATCAACGTCGCGCCGCTGCTGGCCGGTGCAGGGGTGGTCGGCCTGGCCATTGGTTTTGGCTCGCAACAACTGGTGCAGGATGTGATCACCGGGCTGTTCATTATTATTGAAGACACGCTGTCCATCGGCGACTGGGTGGTGCTTGACTCCGGCCACGCCGGCACCGTCGAAGGCCTGACCATCCGCACCCTGCGCCTGCGCGATGGCAAGGGTTTTGTGCATTCGGTGCCGTTCGGACAGATCAAGGCGGTCACCAACCAATCGCGGCAATTTGCCTACGCGTTCTTCTCGGTGCAGTTCACCTACGACACGGACGTGGACAAGGCGGTGGAGCTGATCCGCGAGGCAGGGCAGTCAATCCGGGATGATGTGTTCCTCAAGTACAACCTGCAAGGGCCGCTGGAGGTGTTCGGCGTCGACAAGATGGACCTCAACGGCGTGGTGCTCACGGCGCAGTTCCGCACGGTGTCGGGCGGGCAATATGCAGTAAGCCGTGCATTCAACCAGCGCCTGAAAAAGCTTGTGGATAACTGTGACGAGGTGCATTTCGCGCAAACTTATCCACAGCAGGTCATGGTGCCTGCGCGGGCGGCCCTTGAGCATGAACCGACGGAGGCGGGCGCGAAGACAGTTAATCCGTGACGGTTGCGCTACAAACCCGCAAAATGCAACGATTCTGGCCAAGACCAGAAAACCTTCGTTCCAAACAGACCGGGCCTGCTCAATCTATGCGAATGCGCCTTATGTTACTGGGCGGCGGGAATGCCCTCGGGCAGGCGCTGATTCGCCTCGGTGCAGAGGAAGACATCGGTTTCCTCGCACCCAAACCGCCCCAAGACGGCTGGGATGCCGCGAGCCTCACCCAATTGCTCGACGACACCCGTCCCGATGCGTTGATCAACCTCGCCTACTATTTCGACTGGTTCCAGGCCGAAGCGGTCAGCGAAACCCGTCTGGCCGCCCAGGAGTTCGCCATCGAACGCCTGGCCGAGTTGTGCCAGCACCACAACATTACTTTGCTGCAACCGTCCAGCTACCGCGTGTTCGATGGCTCCCGCGCCACCGCCTACAGCGAAAAGGACGAGCCGGTGCCCCTGGGCCTGCGCGGCCAGGCGTTGTGGCGTATCGAACAGAGTGTGCGCGCCACTTGCCCGCAACATGTGTTGTTGCGGTTTGGCTGGCTGCTGGATGACAGTGTCGATGGCACCCTCGGGCGCTTTTTGGCTCGTGCCGAGAAACCGGATGAATTGCTGATGGCGGACGACCGTCGCGGTAACCCGACGCCCGTGGACGATGCCGCGCGGGTGATCATCTCGGTGCTCAAGCAGCTCGATTGCGCGGCGCCGCTATGGGGCACCTATCACTACGCCGGCCAAGAGGCGACCACGCCGTTGGCGCTGGGCCAGGCGATCCTCACCGAAGCGCGCAACTTTCACCCGCTGGCGATTGAATCCCCTACCGCCCAGGCGCACGCGGCCCGGCCGGATGCGAGCGAAGAACCGCAACACGCGGTGCTCGCCTGCAAGAAAATCCTCCACACCTTCGGCATCAAGCCACGGGCATGGCGGGCGGGGTTGCCGGCGTTGCTGGATCGGTTCTACCGTCACGGCCAATAAAAAAAGGCGCCTGAAACAGGCGCCTTTTTTTGTGCGGCGGGTTTAGAACTTGTAGCCAATACCCACCATGTAAACCATCGGGTCCACGTCCACATTGACCTTGGCGCGGGTGCCAGGCGCCACGCCATTGTTTTCCACGGTGGCCTTGGTGCTGATGTCGATGTAGCGCGCCTGGGCGTTGATCATCCACTTGTCGTTGATCATGTAGTCCGCACCGATCTGTGCGGCCCAGCCCCAGGAGTTTTCAGCCTTGAAGTTGCTGAACCCTGCGCCTTGGGCACGGCTGCCGACGTGTTCGTCGTAGATCCAGGTGTAGTTGATACCGGCGCCCACGTACGGTTGGAAGGCCGACTTGTTGTCGAGTGGGTAGTACACGACACTCAAGGTTGGCGGCAGGTGTTTCAGGGTGCCGAGCTTGCCGTTGGCGGGGCTCAGGGCGGTGCCTTTGATCTTCACATCATGCTCGAACGGCGTGGCAGCCAGCAGTTCGATACCGACGTGGTTGGTCAGCATGTAGGCGAAGTTCAGGCCCAGCTGGGTGTCGCTGCTCATGGTCGCCTTGCCGCCCAGGTTGGTGCCTGCCAACGGGCCCTGGTCAACTTTGACGTGGCCGCTGTCCGCCTTCGGGTTCACGGTGATTGCACCGGCGCGCACCAGAATGTCGCCGGCTTCGTGAGCGTGTGCAACGGGGGCGACGAGGGCGAGCGCGAAGAGGGACGCGCCGAGCAGAGACTTGTTCATGGGAGCTCCAAAGGACGTTTAAAAGTTGTACGTCCAATGGTAAAGATCGTTCCGTCCGGTCTTTTGACTCAGCTCAATGAAAGGGCGATCAGCCTTATTCAGGCAGCTCGTACATGTAAATTTTCTCGGCTTCCATCTGGTAACCGGCATCGGCCAGCTCGCTGGTGGACGGTTTGACCTGCATCTCACCTTCAATCCAGTACGGCTGGTACAGCTCATCGAGCTTCACGCCGATTTCGCTTTTGACATGCACGATCTGGTTCGACGGTGGCGGCGGCACATGGATGCACGCGCCGAAATACGGCACCAGCAAGAATTCGGTAGTGCGCCCGTTTTCGCTGACTTCCAGTGGCACGATGTAGCCGGGCAAGCGAATGTGTTGGCCATTGAGCGCAGGCACCACTGGCGCGTTGGGCATTTCCTGCTTGGCAGCCGGCGCCGACTCCAACGCATCCGCCATGCTGGAAAGGTTGTGCAGCGGCTGCATGTTCGGCACTTCCGGTTCGGCATCCGGTGGAATCAGCTCCGACCACGTCAGCTCTTTGGGCTCGGCGGCCCACGCGGGCAGGGCGATCAGCAGAAACAATGCAAACAGGATGCGACGCATCAAGGCCTTCCTCATAAACGTATGGACAGGCCATCGGCCAGGGATTGCCGATAGGCGCGCCACGCGGGCACGCTGCCCATCAACAGCGCGGCGCCCAGGATACCGGCGAGCAGCGTCCATTCATATTCGCTGGGCCACGACATCGGCAGGTCCAGGCCGTAGTTGGCCTGCAGATACCCGCGCGAGGCGGCGATGCACACGTAGAGCAAGCCAACCCCCGCCACCACGCCAGACAACGCCAGGGCGAAGGCCTCGAAGATCAGCAGTGTCGCGATATGCCAGGGACGTGCGCCCACCGAACGCAAGATCGCCATTTCGCGGCGCCGTTCGTTGAGGCTGGTAAGGATCGCCGTGAGCATGCCGATCAAGCCGGTGAGCACCACGAACAGTGAGATCACGAACAGCGCTTTTTCGGCGGTGCCCATCATGCTCCACAGCTCTTGCAGCGCCACGCCGGGCAGGATCGCCAGCATCGGCTCGCCACGGAATTCGTTGATCTCCCGTTGCAGGGCAAAGGTGGAAATCTTGTTGTTCAGGCCGAGCATGAACGCGGTGATGGCCTGCGGCGTGAGGTCCATGTTGCGCGCCTGGTCGGCACTGATACGGCCTTTGCCTTGGGCCGGTACGCCGTTGTGCCAGTCGATATGGATCGCTTCCATGCCGCCGAGGCTGATGTGCAACGTGCGGTCTACCGGGGTGCCGGTGCGCTTGAGTATGCCGACGACGGTGAAGGGTTTGTCATCGTGTTTCACCAGGCTGACCACCGCCACACCATGGGCCAGCACCAGTTTGTCGCCGAGTTTGTAGTGCAGCGCGTCAGCCACCTCGGCACCGAGCACCACTTCAAACGGGTCGGTGGCGAAGGCACGGCCGCTAGCCAGTTCGAGGTTTTGCTTGCGCCCGTATTGGTAGTGCTCGAAGTAGGATTCGTTGGTGCCCATCACGCGGTAGCCGCGATGGGAGTCACCGAGTGAAATCGGGATCGCCCACTTCACCTGGGGGCTGGCGGCGAAATGTTCGAAGCTGTCCCAGCGGATGTTGTTGGTGGCGTTGCCGATGCGAAACACCGAGTACAACAGCAGGTTCACCGAGCCGGAACGGGCACCGACGATCAGGTCGGTGCCGCTGATGGTGCTGGCGAAACTGTTGCGCGCTTCAACGCGCACCCGCTCCACTGCGAGCAACAAACAGACTGAAAGCGCGATGGCGAAGGCGGTGAGGATCGCGGTAAAGCGGCGGTTAGCCAGGCTGGCCATGGCTAGACGGAACAGATACATCTCAAACCTCTGCGGGCGTGGCGGCGCGATTGAGATCGGCCAGCGACAGGTTGCGGTCGAACAACGAAGCCAGGCTCTGGTCATGACTGACAAACAACAGGCTGGCGCCGGCTTCACGGCATTCGGCGAACAACAACTGCAGGAAGGCTTCGCGGGCGTCGTAGTCCAGGGCCGACGTGGGTTCGTCGGCAATCACCAGTTCCGGTTGGCCGATCAATGCACGGGCAGCGGCGACCCGTTGTTGCTGGCCGATGGACAGCGAGTCGGCGCGGCGCTCCAGCAGGGTTTTGTCTTTCAACCCAAGGTGCGCAAGTAAAGCAGCGGCGGCTTGGTCGACACTGCCGTGGCGCTGCTTCGCCCGCTGTGCACGCAACTTGGAAAAGTGGCAAGGCAGCTCGACGTTCTCGCGCACCGACAGAAACGGCAGCAAGTTGAACTGCTGGAAGATGTAGCCGGTGTGGTCGACGCGGAAGCGGTCGCGGGCGCCGGCCGACAGCTCGGTCAGCTCCTGGCCGAGCAGGCGGATGCTGCCCTGGCTGGGTTTCTGTACACCGCCGAGCAGGCCCAGCAGCGTGGTTTTGCCACTGCCGCTAGGGCCCTTGAGAAACAGGGTTTCCCCCGCTTCCAGGCGGAACGCGGGGATGTCCAGCAACTGGGGGTGACCGGGCCAGTTGAAGCCCAGGTCGCGCAGTTCAATCAATGGGTGGGTCATGATCACAGGTGTATGCATTGGGCTTTCTGTAGGAGCGAGCTTGCTCGCGAAGGTCGTTAACGATAACGCGGGCATTCAGGACAAACGCGGCGCCCTTGGGTTTTTCGCGAGCAAGCTTGCTCCTACAACTTGAGGGTGGCTGCTGTGGCCGTCGCTTCAACACCTTGCTGGCCACTCGGACCGATCAGTTGTACCTGAATTTTCTGGGTGGCGGGGAAGGTCTTGAATACCTGGGTCAGGTCAAGGTTGCTCAGGGCCGTCGGCGTGGCGCAGGTGAACTGGTAGTGGGCGTGGATTTCGCTGTGGTCGTGATGATGCTCATGGGCAGCCGCGCCTTTGCCGTCGGTGGCGTGGTCATCATCGTCGTCGTCATGATCCGCTTCCGGCTTGTCGCCGAACAACGGGCTGTTGAGTTCCTGGCTGCTGACCACGCAACCGGCGCCCTTGGGCAAGTTGAACAGGGCGATAGGGTTTTCCAGCTGTTTGCGCACGGCGACGACCTTGGCTTTGTCTGCCGGAGTGGTGGCCAGGTGTTCGAAACCCACCAGATTCATCGCCGGGCTGTCCAGCTCCAGCTCCAGGGCCTGGCCGTCGAGCACCGCATTGAGGCGACCGACGCCATGTTCGTGGGCGCCAAGGCTGCCGTGTTCATGGTCGTGATCATCATGAGCGTGGGCAACCGCCAGTGGCAGCAGGGCAAACGGCAAAGCAAGCAACAGACGGCGCATGAGAAGGCTCCAGAACATGAAAGTTTTGTTATGTGATCTTATAACAATTACCGCTGAGTTTGACCGCCCGCTTGGCGTTGCGCAAGCCGCATGGGAGCATGCCTGTCAGAAAAACTGCAGGAGGAAGGACGATGTTGCGAATTCGTGGAACCGTCGGCGACTTGCCGGTGGACTTGACCCTGGAACTGGACGACGGCGATTGGGCTCGGCTCGGCGCACAGTTGCAGGCGGCGCCTGTACCCGCCGCAGCAACAGCGACACCGGTGAAGCAGAATGACGACCTGTGGCAGAACGCCCAGGACCTGTTGCGCAAAGCCGGGCAGCTCAGCGGCCTAGAGTTGCTCGATCAGTTGGAAGGTTTGGCCGGCGATGCCGCCTCCGGCAAGCGTCTGCTGGTGCGCCTGCGCCACAGTTCGAACGTTAAAGTGGCCAGCGGCGCCGATACGCCGCTGTACAGCTGGGTCGGCGATTAGTACAGCGCGGCAAACAACTTGCGACGGTACACGGTCACCAGCGGGTGATCATTGCCCAGCAGTTCGAACACCTGCAGCAAGGTCTTGTGCGGCAGGCCTTCGCTGTAGCTGCGGTTGCGAATGAACAGCTTGAGCAGACCTTCCAGCGCCGCGTCGTACTGCTGGCGCGACAGTTGCTGGATCGCCAACTGATAGGCCGCTTCGTCATCCTGCGGGTCTTGCGCCAGGCGGCTTTTCAACTCGGCGGCGTCGGGCAGGTCGGCAGCCTGACGCAGGAAAGTGATCTGCGCCTTGGCACCGGCGAGGGCGGCTTTGTGGTCGTCGCTTTTCACCGCGTCCAGCACGGTCTGGGCTTCGCCCAATTCACCGCGCTCGGCCAGGCAGCGTGCGTAGAGAATCAGCGCCGCAGCGTTGGTGTTGTCCTCGCCCAGCAACGTCACCAGCACGGCTTCGGCATCGCTGATACGACCTTCGGCAAACAGCGCCTGGGCCTGCTCCAACGGATCCGCTGCCGCCGGTGGCGGCATCTGTACATGCGGCTCCAGCATCGCGCGCACCGCCGACTCCGGCTGCGCCCCGGCAAACCCGTCCACCGGCTGGCCGTCCTTGAACAGCACCACCGTCGGCAGGCTTTGAATGCCAAAGCGCGCAACGATATCCTGCTCGGCCTCGCAATCGATCTTGGCCAGCAGCAACTCACCCTGATAACTCTCGGCAACTTTCGCGAGCATTGGCATCAATGCCTTGCACGGCGCGCACCACTCGGCCCAGAAATCCACCAGCACGGGTTTTTCGAAGGAGTTCTGGATCACTGCCTGGTCGAAGGTGGCGGTGGTGACATCGAAGATATACGGCGTGGGCTGACTCATGGGGCGTCTCGAATAAAGCGGGAATGGGGCAACTATAAGGGCTGGCGCCGCGAATGGTACAGGCTCACCTTGCGAAACTCCCAAGGCTCCGCCAAGTCCGGCAAGGTCAGTGCATCTAGGATCTCCAGCCTTTGATAATCCGGGTGCTGAAAATCCCGTACGCGCGAATCCGCCACCAACGCTTCGCGGCCCCGCGTGAGGAACTGATCCAGCAGCGGCAGGTTCGCCCGGTCGTAGAGCACATCGGCCACCAGGATCAGGTCGAAGCGGTCGGCTTCGACAAAAAAGTCTGCCGAATAACCCAACTCTACGCCGTTGAGTTCGGCATTCGCCCGGCAGGACGCCAGCGCCAACGGGTCGAGGTCGCAGGCCACCACTTCCAGCGCGCCGGCTTTGACCGCCGCAATCCCGGCCACGCCGGAGCCCGCGCCAAAATCCAGCACGCGCTTGCCCGCGACCCACTGCGGGTTCGTCGCCAGGTACCGCGCCAGCGCCAAGCCACTGGCCCAGCAAAAGCTCCAGTAGGGCGGTTCATGCAGGATGCGTCGGGTTTCCTCGGGGCTGAAAGCGCGGTCCATGTTGTCCGCATCCAGCAGCCACAACGACAACGCGGTGCCCGGCAGCGGGCAGGGCACCAGGTGCGCGTCGCCGATCAGTTCGCTCAGCGCGGCTTGCAGGCCCAGCGGTGGCGTCATGGTGCCTTGACGAGTTGCAGGGGGCCGGTGGTCTGGGTGATCGCCTGGGTGATGCGCACGGCGGGCAGGTGCAGGATCAGTTGGCCGGACTGGCTGGCACGACCACGCAGTTCAACCCGCGCACCGGCCGGGAATGCCTCGGGGTTGAAGCGCAGGCGGAAGGCCAGGGGCTTGCCGTTGCCGCTCAATACGCTGCTGGCGAGCAGTTGCTGAGGGCGTGAACGGTCATCGATCACCAGCAACGCCATCTCGACTTCGGCGCCCGCCGGAATGTTGGTCAGGCTGCCACTGATTTCCCGCTGGTAGGCGGGCAGGGGGCCCATGTCTTCAAGACCGGGGACTTTTTTCTCTTGTGCCGGTGTGGGCTGAGGTGCGGCCGGCTTGGGGGCTTCGCTGCTGCAGGCGACCAGGAAACTGAACAGGGTGAGCAAAACAAGTGGTCGTAACTGCATGTACGGCTCCAGAAAGGACAAAATCCGTGGCTTTAAAAATATGAAACATAATAGTCAGCCTATATACCGTAAAGGCTATGGCTTGTCTTGCCACGGGGATGCGCTACCATGGCCCTCCCTTTATTTGTTGCCTGCCTACCATGCACTGTCCCTTCTGCGGTGCCAACGACACCAAGGTCATTGACTCGCGTCTGGTCGCCGAGGGCGATCAAGTGCGTCGCCGGCGCGAATGCCTGGCCTGCGGTGAACGTTTCACCACCTTCGAAACCGCCGAACTGGTATTGCCACGTCTGATCAAGTCCGACGGTAGCCGCCAGCCTTTCGACGAAGAAAAACTGCGCGCCGGTATGCAGCGCGCCCTGGAAAAACGCCCGGTGAGTGTCGAGCGGTTGGAGGCGGCGCTGGTGCATATCAAGCACAAGCTGCGCGCCACCGGCGAACGCGAGGTCAAGAGCCTGGTGGTGGGAGAGCTGGTGATGGGCGAGCTGCAAAAGCTCGACGAAGTTGCCTACATCCGTTTCGCCTCGGTGTATCGACGCTTCCAGGACCTCAACGAGTTCCGCGAAGAGATCGACCGCCTGGCCCGTGAGCCTGTCAAAGAATGAACCCACCATCTGCCGAACAAGCTGTGCTCGATGCTCATTACATGGCCCGTGCCCTGGAGCTGGCGCGCAAGGGCCTCTACACCACCCATCCCAACCCGCGCGTGGGTTGCGTGATTGTGCGTGATGGGCAGATTGTCGGCGAAGGCTGGCATGAGCGGACCGGCGAACCCCATGCCGAACCGAACGCCCTGCGCGCCGCCGGCGCCAAGGCCCGTGGCGCCACGGTGTACGTGACCCTAGAACCGTGCAGTCACCACGGGCGTACGCCGCCCTGCGCGGATGCGTTGGTCACCGCCGGTGTCGCCCGCGTGGTGGCCGGGATGCAGGACCCGAACCCGGAAGTGGCGGGGCGCGGCATGCAGCGCTTGGCTCAAGCCGGTATCGAGGTGCGCAGCGGTGTGTTGGAAGCTGAAGCACGCGCGCTGAATCCGGGTTTCCTCAAGCGCATGGAACACGGCCTGCCCTTCGTGCGGGTCAAGCTGGCGATGAGCCTGGATGGCCGCACCGCCATGGCCAGTGGCGAAAGCCAATGGATCACCGGTCCGGCTGCCCGCGCCGCTGTGCAACGCCTGCGCGCCGAGGCCAGCGTGGTGCTGACCGGCGCCGACACGGTGCTGGCCGACGGCGCCCGCCTGACGGTGCGCGCCGCCGAACTCGGCCTGGATGAAGCCACCACCGCCCTGGCCATGTCGCGTCCGCCGTTGCGCGTGCTGATCGACGGCCGCCTGCGCGTGCCGCTCAATGCGCCATTCTTCAAGGCCGGTCCGGCGTTGGTCATCACCTGCGTGACCGCGGAAAACCAGTTTCCTCGTGGCCCCGAGTGCCTGGTGGTGCCGGGCGTCGACGGCCAGGTCGACCTGCGCTCGGCGCTGGTGGCGCTGGCCGCCCGTGGCGTCAACGAAGTACTGGTGGAAGCTGGCCCAAGCCTGGCCGGTGCGTTTGCCCAGCAAGGCCTGGTGGATGAGTACGTGATATTCATCGCCGGCAAATTCCTCGGCTCCGCCGCGCGGCCTTTGTTGGACTGGCCGCTTGAGAAACTGGCCGACGCCCTCCAACTCAAGATCACTGAAATGCGCGCTGTAGGCGACGACTGGCGAGTCACTGCCATCCCTGTGCCAGCAGCGAGCGTATAATTTTCTGCCTGCGCCCAGCGCAGTAACGTTTTCCAGGAGAAGGCCATGTTCACCGGCATTATCGAATCCATCGGCAGCATTCGTGCGATGACCCCAAAAGGCGGCGACGTTCGCTTGTCGGTTGAAACCGGCAAGCTCGACCTGGGCGACGTCAAGCTGGGCGACAGCATCGCCATCAACGGCGTGTGCCTGACCGTCATCGAGCTGCCAGGCAACGGTTTTGCCGCCGATGTCAGCCGGGAAACCCTGGACTGCACTGCGATGAACGACCTCAAGGCCGGCAGCCCGGTCAACCTGGAAAAAGCCCTGACCCCGACCACCCGCCTGGGCGGTCACCTGGTCAGCGGCCACGTCGACGGCGTCGGCGAAGTGGTCGCGCGCAGCGAGAACGCCCGTGCAGTCGAATTCCGAATTCGTGCGCCGAAGGAACTGGCCAAGTACATCGCCCACAAAGGCTCAATCACCGTCGACGGCACCAGCCTGACCGTGAACGCTGTGAACGGCGCCGAATTTGAACTGACCATCATTCCCCACACCCTCAGCGAAACCATCATGGCGTCTTACCAGCCAGGTCGCCGGGTGAACCTGGAAGTGGACTTGCTTGCCCGTTACCTGGAGCGCCTGTTGTTGGGCGATAAGGCCGCAGAGCCTACCGGCAGTAACATCACCGAAAGTTTTCTGGCCGCTAACGGCTACCTGAAATCCTGACCAAGGGGGTGCCGCGTGGCGCTCAATAGCATCGAAGAACTGGTTGAAGACATCCGCCAAGGCAAGATGGTCATCCTGATGGATGACGAAGACCGCGAAAACGAAGGCGACATCATCATGGCCGCCGAGGCCTGCCTGCCTGAGCACATCAACTTCATGGCCAAGCACGCCCGCGGGCTGATCTGCATGCCCATGAGCCGCGAGCGCTGCGAACTGCTCAAGCTGCCGTTGATGGCGCCGCGCAATGGCTCGGGTTTTGGTACCAAGTTCACCGTCTCGATTGAAGCCACCACCGGCGTCACCACGGGCATCTCCGCCGCCGACCGCGCACGTACCGTGCAGGCCGCCGCCGCGAAAGACGCCAAGGCCGAAGACATCGTCAGCCCTGGCCACATCTTCCCGTTGATGGCCCAACCGGGCGGCACCCTGGCCCGTGCCGGCCACACCGAAGCCGCCTGCGACCTGGCGCGCATGGCCGGTTTCGAGCCGAGCGGAGTGATCTGCGAAGTGATGAACGACGACGGCACCATGGCCCGTCGCACCGAACTCGAAGCCTTTGCCGCCGAACACAACCTCAAGATCGGCACCATTGCCGACCTGATTCACTACCGCATGATCCACGAACGTACCGTTCAGCGGATTGCCGAGCAGCCACTGGACAGCGAACTGGGCCAATTCAATTTGGTGACCTACCGTGATTCAGTCGAAGGCGACGTGCACATGGCCCTGACCCTGGGCACCATTTGCGCCGAAGAACCGACCCTGGTGCGCGTACACAATATGGACCCATTGCGTGACCTACTGATGGTCAAGCAACCGGGCCGCTGGAGCCTGCGCGCCGCCATGGCTGCGGTCTCCGAGGCTGGCAGCGGTGTGGTGCTGTTGCTCGGTCACCCGCTGGATGGTGATGTGCTGCTGGCGCATATCCGCGAAACGGCTGACCACGCGCCGGTGAAAAAACCGACCACCTACAGCATCGTCGGTGCCGGTTCGCAGATCCTGCGTGACCTGGGCGTGCGCAAAATGCGCTTGATGAGTGCGCCAATGAAATTTAATGCGATATCCGGTTTCGACCTGGAAGTAGTAGAATACGTGCCCTCCGAATAAAGGCTGGCGATTTTCGCCCCTTGTTCGCGGTTCAAATATCACTAAGGGACGCGTCATACACGCGTCCCGGCTCTTTAAGAGATTTGTCGAATGACCCTGAAGACCATCGAAGGTACCTTCATCGCCCCCAAAGGCCGCTACGCCCTGGTGGTTGGCCGCTTCAACAGCTTCGTGGTTGAAAGCCTGGTAAGCGGTGCCGTTGACGCCCTGGTTCGCCACGGTGTGAGCGAGAGCGACATCACTATCATCCGCGCGCCTGGCGCCTTCGAAATTCCACTGGTTGCGCAAAAAGTTGCTCAACAGGGTGAATACGCGGCGATCATCGCCCTGGGCGCGGTCATTCGTGGCGGTACTCCGCACTTCGAATACGTCGCTGGCGAATGCACCAAGGGCTTGGCCCAGGTGTCCATGGAGTTCGGCGTGCCAGTCGCTTTCGGCGTGCTGACCGTGGATTCCATCGAGCAAGCCATCGAGCGTTCCGGCACCAAGGCCGGTAACAAAGGCGCTGAAGCTGCCCTGTCCGCCCTGGAAATGGTCAGCCTGCTGTCGCAGTTGGAGGCCAAGTGATTTCCGACGAGAGCGACAACTTCAACCCGCGTGAGCCACGTCCAGCCGATGCTGGCAAGCCGTCCAAGAACGAGAAGCGTCGCGCTGCTCGTCAATTGGCGACCCAGGCGCTGTACCAGCGTCACCTGGCGGGCGCTCCGTTGAACGAGATCGAAGCACAGTTTCGCGTCGACAACGATTTCACCTTTGCCGACCTGCCGTACTTCCACGACATCCTGCACGGTGTGCATGCGCACCTGACCGAGATCGACACGGCCCTGGCACCTTGCCTGGACCTGACCATCGAGGAGTTGGACCCGGTTGAACTGTGCGTGATGCGCCTGTCTGCCTGGGAACTGCTGTATCGCGTCGACGTGCCGTACCGCGTGGTGATCAACGAAGGGATCGAGCTGGCGAAAGTCTATGGTTCGACCGACGGCCACAAGTTTGTCAACGGCGTGCTCGATAAGCTGGCGCCGCGCCTGCGTGAAGCCGAAGTGAAGGCGTACAAGCGCTAAACCGCGCTTGAATCCTTGATGGGTGAGTTTGAGCTGATCCGCAACTACTTCGCCGCCGCGCCCTGTGCGCAAGGCGGCGAGGGCATTGCACTTGGGATTGGTGACGACTGCGCCTTGCTGGCGCTCCCTGCCGGGGAGCAGCTGGCAATCTCCACCGATACCTTGGTGGCCGGGGTGCATTTTGCCGACCCCTGCGACCCGTTCCTGCTGGGCCAGCGCTCGTTGGCCGTTGCGGTGAGCGACCTGGCCGCCATGGGCGCCAACCCCCTCGCCTTTACCCTTGCTCTCACCACACCGACGGTCGATGCCGATTGGCTGCAACGCTATGCCCAGGGTTTGAACCTGATGGCGCAGAGCTGTGGCGTGGGCCTGGTGGGTGGCGATACCACCCGTGGGCCGTTAAGCCTGACCCTGACCGTGTTTGGTCGCGTACCCGCCGGGCAAGCGTTGGTCCGCAGCGGTGCGCAGCCGGGCGATCTGTTGTGTGTCGGCGGCGAGCTGGGCAATGCGGCCGGCGCCTTGCCGCTGGTATTGGGCGAGCGCAATGCTGACGCGGCCATCGCCGATCCACTGCTGGCCCACTACTGGTCGCCGCAACCGCAGTTGGCCCTGGGGCTGGCGCTGCGCGGCAAGGCTACGTCTGCCATGGATATTTCCGACGGCCTCCTGGCTGATTGCGGTCATATCGCCACGGCCTCGGCTGTCAGTCTGTTGATCGAGCGTCAGCGCTTGCCTTTGTCTCAGGCGCTGTTGGCGTTCGTCGGCGATGACGCGGCGCGCATAGCGGCGTTGAGCGGGGGCGATGACTATGTGCTGGCGTTTACCCTGCCACCCGCCGAGCTGGCGCCGTTGCTGGCCGACGGCTGGCCGGTCCATGTGATCGGCCGGGTCGAGGCGGGGCAGGGCGTGACGCTGCTGGACGCCAACGGGCAAGACATCACGCCGGCCATTCGTGGTTATCAACATTTTCGCGGGGCGCCCTGAATCGGCGAGCTGCGCTACCCTCTATAGCGTAATCACGGATGCAAGGCTCTGTAGGAGGTCGCCCCCATGGATGTGCGCCGCTGGCTGCTGATAGTGCTGTGTGCCTTTACGTCGTTAGTCCAGGCGCAGGACGTGCCCGGCAAGGTCATGCTGGCCAGTGAGGAATGGAACGACTACACCAACAAAGACGGCAGCGGCCTGGCCTGGGACGTGCTGCGCCAGGTGTTCGAGCCCGCCGGGATCACGCTGCAGACGCGCTCGGTGCCCTACACCCGCTCGGTCGGCCTGGCCCAGCGCGGCGAAGTGGATGGCTGGGTCGGGTCCTATCGCGATGAAGCCACGGGGGTGTTGTACCCCCATTGGAACTTCGATTCCGACCACATCTACGCCCTCGGCCTGGCCAGCACGCCGGCGCCGACGGTAGCCACGCTGGGCAATTACCGCCTGGCCTGGGTGCGTGGCTACAAGTACGAGGAGTACTTGCCCAACGTGCATCGCTTCAACCAGATCGAGCGCCGCGACGGTATTTTGCCGATGCTGCAACACGCGCGGGCTGACTTCTACATCGATGCGCTGACTGAGGCCAAGTACGTGCTGAATCAGGCGGATGACCCGTCCAAGTTTACACTGACTCACATCGCCGAACTCCCGCTATACATCGGGTTTGCCGATAACGAGCGAGGTCGCGCCTTGATGGGCGTCTTCGACCAGCGCATGGCGGCCCTGGTGAAAAGCGGCGAGTTAAAGGCGATTTTCGAGCACTGGAAACAGCCGTATCCCTTCTAGATCCCCTGTAGGAGTGAGCTTGCTCGCGAAAAACGCAAGCACACCGCGGTCACTCAGAATGCTTGCGTCATCGTTGACGATTTTTCGCGAGCAAGCTCGCTCCTACATAGAATCAATAAGAAGGCCAATCGAACCGATTGATCTTTATCAGCGATAATTCAGCTTAAGCGTCTGTAGGAACCTGCTGTTACAATGGCCGCCATCGTAAAAACTGAAATCAGGAGCACACGGTGCCCGTCGTTTTCGTCGCCGCTTCCAAGCTGCCTACCCCTTTTGCCACGTTCACCATGAACGGCTTTCTTGAAGAAGCCACCGGGCGCGAGCACGTTGTGCTGAGCCTGGGCGATATCGCGGATGGCGCGCCAGTGCTGGGTCGTGTGCATTCCGAATGCCTGACCGGCGACGCGCTGTTCAGCCAGCGTTGCGACTGCGGTTCGCAACTGGAAGCCGCCATGCGGGCCATCGCCCGTGAAGGCCGTGGCGTGCTGCTGTACCTGCGTCAGGAAGGCCGTGGCATTGGCCTGATGAACAAGATCCGCGCCTACGAGCTGCAAGATGGCGGCGCCGATACTGTTGAAGCCAACGAGCGCCTGGGCTTTGCTGCCGACCAGCGTGACTACGCAATCTGCCTGCCGATGCTGGAGCACCTGGGCGTCAAATCCCTGCGCCTGATGACCAACAACCCGCGCAAGGTCAAAGCCTTGACCGATATGGGCATCACCGTGGCCGAGCGCGTGCCGCTGCACACCGGGCACAACCCGCACAACAAACTCTACCTGGCCACCAAGGCCAGCAAGCTCGACCACATGATGGGCAACGAGCACCAGGGCGAGGTCGACCGCGCGTGACCCGTGGCCAGGTGAAACGGCGACTGTCCTTCAATTGGTGGCAGTACCTGGCCCTGGCGCTGCTCCCCCTGTTTGTGATCAACCTGGTGTTCGGCCAAGCCGAATCCTTGCTCCCGGTGCTGGCCATGCCGTTCTTCATTGCCGGCGTGGCCTCGATGTTTCTCAGCCTGCGTTACTTCCACGGCTATAAACACGCGTTGATCGCCACCTCCAAAGCCCTCGATACCCCGGAAGAACCGGCTGCCTGGATTACCTTGGCGGCCCGTCGGCGTACGGCATTGCTGGTGGCAGCCGTCCCGGCCTGGATCGGCGCGCTGGCGGTGTTCGTCGGCCTGGAAGCGGTGCCGCTGTTCCTGCTGGCGCTGTCGACGCTGGTGCTGTTCTACCTCTACCGCATCCCCCGTCAACTGGGATGAGACGTCACTGGCTGGCGGTTTTGCTGCTGGCGTGCTCTGCCCAGGCTCTGGCGGCCGAGCGGGTGGTCAGCCTGGCACCGTCCCTGTCTGAAATCGTTGCTGAGCTGGGCGCCGCCGACGTGCTGGTAGGCGTGCTCGATGGCGGTGAGCGTCCGGCCGCCTTGGCGCACGTGGCGTCGGTGGGGCATTACGGCCAATTGGACATGGAACGCCTGCTCAGCCTCAAGCCCGACTTGATCCTGCTGTGGCCCGGCAGCGTCGGCCCAGCCCAGCGCGAGCAGTTGCAGCGGCTGAACATCCCGGTTTATGTCGCTGAGCCCCATAGCCTTGAACAACTCACCACCCAGGTCCAGGCCATCGCCGAGCAATTGGGCCGTGCTGAAGCCGGCCGGCAATTGGCCTCGCAATTACGCCAACGCTTGGTCGAACTGCGTCAGCGCTATCAGCGTGCCGAGCCATTGCGCGTGTTTTACCAGGTGTGGAACCAGCCGCTGTACACCGTGGGCGGCGGACAGATCATCAGCGATGCGTTGAGTGTATGCGGTGCGCGCAATGTGTTCGATGAGCTCAAGCTGCCCGCGCCGCAGGTGAGTATCGAGTCGGTGTTGCAGCGTGATCCCGAGATGATACTGGTGGGCGACCAGGCGCAGAAGGATGCGTGGAAGGTCTGGCCGGCGATGGCCGAGCGGGTGCGCGTGGTGCCGGATAAAGGCCTGGAGCGGCCCAGCGGGCAGATGTTGGAGGCGGTGGCGCGGTTGTGTGAGGTGATCGCGCCTCGCTAGAGGTCCGGCGTCCAGGTCACGCCAACCATCAGTGCACGGCCCTCTTCCCGGTAGCCAAATTGCTGGCCTTGATACTGATACAGCGCCCGGCTGTAGGCTTTGTCCAGCAGGTTATCGACCTTCATGTTCAGCGTGATTTCACGGTTCACCGCCCAACTGGCGCGCAACCCGAGCAACCCATAGCCTCCCAACGGCTGCTCGTTCCTCGGGTCGTCGTAGCTGCTGCTGACCGCCTGCCAGCTGGCGCCGACGCCGAATTGGTCGAACTGGCGATCCAGGTCCAGGCTCACGGTGCGCCTGGCGCGACGTGCCAACGTATGCCCGGAATCGCGGTCTCGTGGATCAATCATTGCCAGTCCCAAGCTGCTTTGCCAGCCGAACAGCTCTTGCTTGAGCGCGGCTTCGAAGCCGTTGATGCGCGCCGAACTGACGTTTTGCGGGCCGTCGCTGCCGAACACGATCGCATCCTGGATATCGGTGCGGTACAGCGAAGCTTCCAGGCGGCTGGTGTCGCTGAGTTGGCTGCGCCATTGCACTTCGTAGCTTTTCGAGGTTTCGGGCTTCAGGTCAGGGTTACTGTTCTTGAAGCCGTATTCGTCCGGGTAGTACAAGTCATTGAACGTCGGGGCGCGGAAGCCCTCGCTGTAGCTCAGCAGCAGGTCATTGTCCGAGTTGATCGGTAAGGTCAGGGTGCCGCTCCAACTGTTCTGCCCGCCAAACTGCTGGTTCTGGTCGCGCCGCAGGCCCAGCTCGGTGGAAAACCCTTCGCCGTGGAAGCGATGCTGCAAAAAGGCTGCGCGGTTCCAGCGGCTGTTCTCGGTAAAGGTGGTGGAGCCATGGAGGCGGTCTTCGTACCAGTCGCCACCGAGTATCAGGCTGTTCTGTTCATTCAGTGTCAGATCGTTCTGCCAGTTGACCGAGTCGCGGTAGGTGTTGAACACGCTGAAATCGTCACTGAGGGTGTCGCGCTTGGTATCGCGGTTCTCGCTGTGGCCCAGTTCCAGGCGCGATTGCCAGCGCTCGTTGAGCTTGGCATCCACGTAGCCGCTGGCGCTGCTCGCGGTGTAGTCGGTGTAGGGCTTTTGCCCCAGCGTTTGCCCGGTGGCGACGTCGTAGCGGCCGAAGCTGTTGTCGTACTCTGATTTGCCACGGTTATCCAACAGGTTGAAACCCGCTTCCAGCCCATCGTTGAAGGCGTGGCTAAGGTTCAGGCTGATGGACTGGTTGCGGTAGGCATCATGGTCGCCATCGCTGGGAAATGACGTGTGCGTCGAGTTAATGCCGGCGGTCTCATCCAGGCTCGCGCCGAGGTTGAAGCGCGTGTGTTCATCGCCACCGGACAGACCGAGGCTGCGCTCCCACGTTTGGTGACTGCCAAAGCCCATTTTCAAGCGCGGCTTTAGACCCTGCTCGGCATTACGTCGAGTGAACACCTGGATCACGCCGCCAATCGCATCGCTGCCATAAATCACCGAGCGCGAGCCGCGCAGTACTTCAACCCGTTCAATCTGGTCGACGTTCAGGTACTGCAGGCCGCTGTCGCCGGAGGTGGTGTTGGCGATGCGCTGGCCGTCCACCAACACCAGACTTTGTGCGGATTTGGTGCCGCGAATATAAACCCCGGGCAAACTGCCACGCCCGCCGGTTGGAGCGATTTGCACGCCGGGCACACGGCTGAGCAGATCCGTGAGGCTGGTGGGTTGCAGGCGGTCGATATCGTCGCGGGTGAAGACGGTGTTGGCGGCGCTGCTATCGTTGCGGGCCTGGACCTGGCGGTTGGCGCTGATGACTACGTTGGGGAGTTTCAGGGCGTCGTCGCGCTCGAACGTCTCGGCGAGCAAATCAGTGGCGGGCAAAAGCAGCAGGGGCAGGGCGAAGCGCAGGCTTTTCATGGCTATCCATAGCAAAGGTGGGAGCAGGCTCCCACCTTTCGTGGGTTATAGGCCGAGCAACGCCATGCGCTCGCGAACCGAGGCCTCGATACCGGCTTCATCCAGCCCGCATTCCGCCAGCATCTGCGCCGGCTTGGCGTGTTCGACATACACATCCGGCAAGCCCAGGTGCAGCACTGACTTGAGGATATTCTCCCGCGCCAGGAACTCGCTGACGGCCGCACCGGCACCGCCCATGATGGCGTTTTCTTCGACGGTCACCAGCAGCTCATGGCTGCCGGCGATCTCGCGCACCAGGGCTTCATCCAGCGGTTTGACGAAGCGCATGTCGACCACGGTAGCGTCGATTTTCTCGGCTACTTTCAGCGCTTCCGCCAGTTGCACGCCGAACACCAGGAACGCAGTCTTGCTGCCTTGGCGACGCACGATGCCCTTGCCGATCTCGATAGGCTCAAGGTCTTTCTCGATCACTGCATTCGGGCCATTACCGCGAGGGTAACGCACAGCCGCCGGGCCGTTGTACAGGTGGCCGGTGCTGAGCATCTTGCGCAGTTCGTTCTCGTCGCTCGGTGTCATCACCAACATGCCGGGGATGCAGCGCAGGTAAGACAAGTCGAAGCTGCCAGCGTGAGTCGGGCCGTCTTCGCCCACCAAACCAGCGCGGTCGATGGCGAACAGTACGTCGAGGTTCTGCACCGCCACGTCATGTACCAACTGGTCATAACCGCGCTGCAGGAAGGTGGAATAGATCGCCACCACCGGCTTGGCGCCTTCACAGGCCATGCCGGCGGCGAAGGTCACCGCGTGCTGTTCGGCAATCGCCACATCGAAGTAGCGCAGCGGGAAACGCTCGCTGAAGGCCACCAGGTCGGAGCCTTCCTTCATCGCCGGGGTGATGCCTACCAGGCGCGGGTCGGCGGCGGCCATGTCGCACAGCCATTCGCCGAACACACCGGAATACTTCGGCCCGCTGGCCTTTTTCGGCGCGGCGGCAGGCGCGTCAAGCGGTTCCAGCTTGGTGATGGCGTGGTAGCCGA
Organism: Pseudomonas sp. NS1(2017); assembly: GCF_002269425.1. Taxonomy (NCBI): domain Bacteria; kingdom Pseudomonadati; phylum Pseudomonadota; class Gammaproteobacteria; order Pseudomonadales; family Pseudomonadaceae; genus Pseudomonas; species Pseudomonas sp. NS1(2017). Next base: position 585,773 of record NZ_CP022960.1, on the reverse strand, counting down.
TCGGGTCGACTTCCGCCGGGGCGAAGCCTTTGCCTTTCTTGGTGACGATGTGCAGGAACTGTGGGCCCTTGAGGTCACGCATGTTGCGCAGCGTGGCTATCAGGGTCGGCAGGTCGTGGCCGTCGATCGGGCCGATGTAGTTCCAGCCCAGCTCTTCGAACAGGGTGCCCGGTACCAGCATGCCCTTGGCATATTCTTCGGTACGGCGGGCAATTTCCCACGCGCCAGGCAGACGCGATAGCACCTTCTTGCTGCCTTCGCGCATGCTGGCGTAGGTGCGGCTGGAGAGGATCTTGGCCAGGTAATTGGACAGGCCACCGACATTGCGCGAGATCGACATGTCGTTGTCGTTGAGGATCACCAACATGTTGGCGTCCACTTCCGGCGCATGGTTCAGCGCTTCGAACGCCATGCCGGCGGTCAGCGCGCCATCACCAATTACCGCAATCGCCTTGCGATCGCTGCCTTGCAGGCGGGCGGCAATCGCCATGCCCAGCGCGGCGCTGATGGAGGTGCTGGAGTGGCCGACGCCAAAGGTGTCGTACTCGCTCTCGGCGCGGCGCGGGAAGGCGGCAATGCCGTCCTTCTGGCGCAGGGTGCCCATCTGCTCGCGGCGACCGGTGAGGATCTTGTGCGGATACGCCTGATGGCCCACGTCCCACACCAGCCGGTCATCCGGGGTATCGAACACGTAATGCAGGGCGATGGTCAGCTCGATGACGCCCAGGCCGGCACCGAAATGCCCACCGGTCTGGCCGACCGTGTAGAGCAATTCCAGGCGCAACTCATCGGCCAGGGTTTCCAGCTCGGCTTCACCCAGTCGACGCAGGCCGGCCGGCGTGACAGCACGGTCAAGCAGGGGCGTGGACGGGCGCTTGCGGGGAATCTCTTGAAACGTCGTGGGCATCAGGCGAATCGTTATAGGTATAGAAGAGGCGGCAGTTTACCTCAAGCATCGCGAACTGCCCACGCAGAGCGCCGAACTTGGCCGATATGCGGCCGCAAAGGCCGCCGTTATCAGTGCCGGCGTTCGACGATATACCGCGCCAAGTCACGCAGTGGCTCGGCTGCCGCGTCGAAAGGTCGCAGGGCGTCCAGGGCCTGGTCACGCAGTTCCAGGGAATAAGCCTTGGCGGCTTCCAGCCCGAGCAATGCAGGATAGGTCGGTTTATCCCGTGCGATATCGGCGCCTTGGCGTTTGCCCAGGGTGGCCGTGTCACTTTCTACGTCGAGAATATCGTCCTGCACCTGGAACGCCAGGCCGATGGCCAGCGCGTAGGTCTTCAACGCCGCCAATTGAGCGGCTTCGGCACGCCCACTGGCCAGCGCGCCCAAGTGCACGGCGGCTTCGATCAAGGCGCCGGTCTTGTGGCGGTGCATGTATTCCAGGGCTTGCTGGTCGAGCTTCTGGCCGACCGAACCCAAGTCGATGGCCTGGCCGCCGACCATGCCGGCCGGGCCCGCCGCCACAGCCAGCGCCGTGACCATGCGCAAGCGGATCTCGGCGTTGACGCTGCTCAGCGTCGGGTCCAGCAGTGCGCTGAACGCCAGGCTTTGCAGGCCGTCACCGGCGAGGATCGCGCAGGCTTCATCAAAGGCTTTATGGGTGGTCGGCTGGCCGCGACGCAGATCGTCGTCGTCCATCGCTGGCAAATCGTCATGCACCAGGGAGTAGGCGTGGATCAACTCCACCGCACAGGCCGCGCCATTGGCCTGCTCGGCGTCTGCGCCCAAGGCTTCGCACGCCGCATACGCCAGCAACGGACGCACGCGCTTGCCACCATTCATCACGCTGTAGCGCATGGCTTCGTAAAGACGCTTGAGTTCGGGGCTTGGCGCAACAAACAAGGGTTCCAACGCCGCATTGACCCGGGCTTGGCTACTGGCCTGATACGCGTCGATCATTCGGGCTGTTCCGCATCGAAAGGTTCTTCGGCCAACTCCCCGTCACGTTCCAGCAGCACTTGTACCTTCTGCTCCGCCTGCGCCAAGGCGCTCTGGCAGTCGCGGGTCAGGCCGATGCCTTGCTCAAACGCTGTCAACGAGTCTTCCAGCGACAACTCGCCGTTCTCCAGACGCTCGACCAGGGTTTGCAGGTCGGCGAGGGATTGTTCGAAATCGAGTGCAACTTTTTTGCGGGCCATGGCGGCTATTCCGGTAGACGGTAAACCGGCGCGACACTAGCAGACATGGGGATTCTGGGCAAATGAGCAGGCAAATGAGTGGGGGCGCTTCAATCGCCCCCGCCATTGATTTGATAGCGCGTGCTGCGGCCTCCACCGGGCAATCGCACCAGGCAGTTTTTTTCCAGCAGATCCGCCAGGTGACGCGTCGCGGTGGCCTTGGACACCTTCGCCACCGCTTGGTACTGCGCGGCGCTGATACCATGCTCAAAGCCCTTTTCACCGCCATCGAGCAGACGATTGAGCACCTTGATCTGTTCGGCAGACAGCGCGAGGTCGCGGTGCTGCTGCCAGAATCGGCTTTTATCCAATACCCGGTCAATCCGCACCATGGCTTGCTGCAGGCTGCGCAACAGGGTCTTGAGGAACCATTCCAGCCATTCGGTGATATCCAGCGTGGCTTTTTGGCTCGACTCCAGTGCTTTGTAATAGCCTGCGCGGTCCTCCAGAATGCTGGCCGACATGGCATAAAAGCGGATGGCCTGGTGTTCGCCCTGAGCCAACGCCAAGTCGGTGATGGCACGTGTCAGTCGACCATTGCCGTCATCAAACGGGTGCAACGTGACAAACCAGAAATGCGCCACGCCGGCGCGGACCAGCGGGTCCAGTTCCGTTTGCTCACGGCTGGTTTCGAACCATTCGAGGAAGTCTTCCAGCGCTTGCTCCAGGCCTTTGCGCGGCGGTGCCTCGAAGTGCACCGTCGGCCGATCAAGCCGCCCCGACACCACCTGCATCGGCTCATCGCCACGCAATGCTCCAACATTCAGTGCACGTGCGGCATAACCCGCTTCGGGTGCAGGGAATAGCAAATGATGCCAATTCAAAAGACGGGCGAGGGTAAACGGCTGGGCGTATTGCTCGGTGGCGTCCATCATCAGATCGGCCAAGCCTTCACTGCGACGGCTGACGCTGGCGTCCTTCAACGGCTTCAGGCCCAGGCGTCGTGCCAGTGATGAACGTACCGAGCCCACATTCAATTGTTCCCCCTCGATGGCCGAAGAGGTCAGAATGTTTTGCAGCAACGCATCCAGCTCGTTGTGCGCGTTGACCGCCTGGCTGACGGTGCCGAGCATGCCCAGCAGCTTGCCTTGCGCCTGGCCGCACTCGCGCAACAGGGCCGCCAATTGCTTAGGTTGCCAGTGGAAGTGGGGCCAGTCGGTGTGTTGCCAGATCCAGAGCGGTTGGTCCATTGAGGAGTACCTGAGTGCGTGAGCCGAATAGAAACATTATTCGGCTCATTTAGTGAGCCGATTGTGCATTTTATTCGGCTCACCGTCCACTTGGCCTGCCGTTAGAAGTCGTACTTGAACCCCGTCATCACATTGCGTGGCGCCCCATAAACCCCGGCGCTGGTGGTAGTGAAATACTCCTTGTCGAACACGTTGTTGAGGTTCACCGAGGCCGACAGGTTTGGCGTGATCTCGTAGCGTGCCATCAGGTTGGCCACGGCGTAGCTGTCCTGTGTGTAGTAGCGCAGATCGAAGCCGGTTTTGCTCTGCCAGTTGAAGCCGCCGCCAACTGTCAGTTTGTCCAGCGGGCCGGACAGGCGGTACGTGGTGAACATCTTCACGCTGTGACGGGGGATTTGCGTGGCGATGCGCTTGTCATCCGCGTCGGTGCTGACGCTGTAGGTATAGCCGCCGGCGACGTTCCAGCCCTGGGCCAGTTCGCCGTTGAGTTCCAGCTCCACGCCCTGGGTGGTGGTGCCTTGCACGGCTTTGTAGGCCTGGAAACTTGTGGGTGTGAGGTTGTTGCCGTCGGGTTGCGACAGGTTGTCCTGCTCGAGTTTGAACAGCGCCAGGCTGGCGTTGAGCATGTCGTCGTTGAAGCTGCCCTTGACCCCGAGTTCATAACCGGTGCCTTCCAGCGGCGCCAGGTAGGAACCCGTGACGGTCTGGTCGCTTTGCGGGCTGAAGATCTTGGTGTAGCTGGCGTACACCGACCACATGTCGCTCAGGTCGTAGACAATGCCACCGTAGGGGATAAACACGCCGTTTTCTTCACGATCAAGATGGATGTCGTTGTAGCCGGCGGCGGTGTAGGTCACGTCGTCAGTCTGTTTCCAATTGATCAGGCGTCCGCCCAGAATCAGGCTGGTAGCGTCATTCAGGTGCCAGCGCGAGGTCAGGTAGGCCGAGTACTGGTTTTCTTTGAAGTCCTCTTCGCCTTTCTTCTCGAAATTGGGCTTGGGTGCGTTGCCGTCCCACTCGTAGATCGGCCCGATATTGCCGTTGTAGCCGGTCCAGGCGCGCATCCATCCGCCGTAGTCCGGGGCGTTGGTATTGCGGATCTGCGACAACTGCATGCCCGCGATCAATTCGTGCTCGCGCCCCAGAAACTCGAACGGGCCGGTGACATAGGCATCGATCGCATTCTGCTTGGGGTTGCCCTGGAATTTATTGGGGATCACCACGCCGCCCAGGCCAGTGGCTGGGTCTGGGTTGCCGGAGAGAAAATCGATGGCCGAGTCGTATTTGTTCTCGGTGCGGGTGAAGTCGAGTTTGGCGCTCCAACCGTTATCGAACTGATGCTCCAGAGAAGCGAAATAGCTGGTCTGGTCGTGATCGTAGTAGGACCAATTGGCGGCGGTGTTGTAGGACCGCTTGAAATCCGTACGCCCGCCGGCGCTGTCGAACAGTGGGAAACCGCTGCGGGGCGGCGCGTTGGTGTGCACGGTCTGGTAGCTGAAACCCAGGGTCAGCAGGGTGCTTTCGTTGAGATCGAATTCGCTGATGCCATAAACCAGGTTGGTGTCCTGTTTATAGCGGTCGACCCAGGAATGTTGGTTCTTGTAGTCCAGCACCATGCGGCCACGGATGTTGCCGGCGTCGTTGAGCGGGCCGGACACGTCCACCGATGTGCCATAACGGTCCCACGTGCCGGCTTCGCCGCTGATACTGGCCTGGGGTGTGGCGGTGGGGCGCTTGCGGATCAGGTTGATGGTGGCGGACGGTTGGCCCATGCCGCTGATCAGGCCGGTGGCGCCGCGCACCACTTCAACCCGGTCGTACATGGCGGTGTTCTGGGTGTAGTTGTCCATCCTCGATGAGGTGGGCACGCCATCGACCTCAAAGTTGGTGATGGCAAAACCGCGCGAGTAGTAAGCGTCGGAATCCGCGCCTTGGCCTTCGCGGACCACGGTGATGCCGGACGTGGCCTCCATCGCGTCGGTCAGGTTCGACAGCTTTTGGTCCGCAATACGCTGCTGGGTAATCACCGTGACCGATTGGGGTGTTTCCTTGAGTGCGATGTTCAGGCGGTTGGAGCTACTCGAGGATTGCGTGGTGTAGGAGCCGGTGCCTTCGGTGGTCGAACCAGGCGCCTTGCCGGAAATACTCACAGGCGATAATTGCAAGGTATCGCCGGCGCTGGCCGGGATATCAATGACGAAACTGCTGGCATTGGGCTTGCTGTAACGGGCGTGAGTGCCGCTGGTGAGAATGGCCAGGGCTTGCTGCGGCGTATGTTCGCCACTCAGTGTCGTGGAGCGCAGACCGGTGGCTTGCGCCGCGTCGTAGATCACCTGATAGCCACTTTGCTGGGCGAACTGATCCAGTGCGTCGGTGAGCGATTGTGCGGTGATATTGAAATTCAAGCGCTGGCTGGTGGCTTCGCTCGCCGCAGGCGTGGCGGCTTGAGCGTAGGACAAAGGCAAGCCGGCTGCCATCAAGGCGACCGCCAGCGGTAAGTAGTTGAACCCTGTTACCTGTGAATACTGCATACATCCTCCCCCGAGCTACAAATGATAATGCTTCCTAAGTGCGGGGTGAGACGCAGCAGAAATCCAAATTACCGTGGGCAGCGTAAATAATTTTTCGAAGGCCTCAGCCGCGGACGATCAGGATGCGACGAGTCAGGGAGGTGGCGCGCAATTTTTGCGTGGTGATCAACGCGTCGATGGCACTGTCGATTTGCTTGAGATTGAAGCTGGCGCTGATAGGGCGCTGTGCCGCCTGGTCATCAAGCCAGATCACACGGCCGCCCTGGTAACGCATCAACTCGTCCAGCACCTCGCGCAGCGGCGCATTGCGCACCCGCAGTTGGCCGTCGCGCCAAGCCAGCAGGCGGTCGGCGTCGACAGCAAGAGGCGCTTGGATCTGGCCGCTGATGACCTTCAGTTGTTCGTCCGGTTGCAGCGGCTGATGCCTGCCGCCAGCCATCACTTCAACGCGGCCGCGCAGCAGCGTGACCTCGTCCTCGGCCGATCCGTGGCTGACGGAGAACGCGGTGCCCAACACCTTCACCCGCGTGTTTCCAGCCCGAACCACAAAGGGGCGACCGTCGTGACTCACGTCCAGAAACACCCGGCCGCGCAACAGGTTCACGCGTCGTTCATCGCTGGTCAGTGTGATGTCGACTGCGCTGTCGCTGTCCAGATGCAGCTGTGAGCCGTCAGCCAGGGTGATGTCTTGTTGCTGTCCGGTTGTCGTGGCGTAATCGCTGCCCCACGTACTCATTGGCGGTGTCATCAACATCACCGTGGCGAACGCGAGTACCAGGCAGGCCGCCGCCGCATAGATCGCCCGTCGCGGCACCGGCTTACGCCGCTCGCGACGCCGAACCGCGTGTGCAGGTTGCTCCAGTAATTTCCACAGCGTCTCCACATTCTGATAGGCGTTGGCATTCAACGGGTCCGCACGCCAGAGCTCGAACGTGTTGCGCTGCTGGGCCGTGACGTGGTCGCCACGCAGGCGCGTCCACCAATCCAGCGCTTGCTGATCACGTTCGGACGGCGAGGGGCTTGGCTGATTGATCATCGGGACTCGTTGGCTTGCAGGACAGCGGCGCAATGCGCCATGGCCTTGTTCAAATGCCGCTCGACCGCACGGGCATCCAGGCCCAGGCGAATGGCGATCTCCTTGTAACTCAACTGCTCGACCCGGGCCAGCAGAAACACTTCCCGTGTGGGCGAGGGTAGCCCATCGATTAAACGCTGCAAATGTTCCAGGGTATTTCCGGCAATTGCACTGCTTTGCGGATCGGCGTCACTCGCCAGATCCTGCAAATCCTGCTCATCACTGATACCGCGCACACGGGTGCGTCGCGCGTGGTCGATGCTCAGGTTGTTGGCAATGCGGTACAAAAAGGCGCGCACATTCCCAATCTTGGTCACTTCGCTGTTCATCAAGCGGATGAACGCGTCCTGCAGCAGATCGTTGGCGGTTTCGCGACAGTTGACCCGGCGAGCGAGGTAAGCCAGCAGCTCACTACGGTGCCGGCGGTAGAGCGGGCCGAGGTTGCGATTGCCAGGGTCTTCGGACATGGCGGAGGACGCCGCTCTGGGAGTAGGGGAAGGCGATGTTAGTGCTAATGAGAAGTTGTCGCAAGAACGTCAGGTGTTCAAGGCGCATTGCCCGTGCGCTGTTTGCAGCTGCGCCTCAAATGCCTGCAAACCCGCGTGCATCTTCTGTAATTCGGCTATTTGCACCGCCAGTTGATGCTTCTTGTTGGCGATGGCTTGGTCTGCGCGTTCCCACGGTAATGCATCGCCCTGATGATCGCGCAGAATCGCCTGCAATTCCTTGAGCTTGAACCCCAGTTGCTGCGCGCACTTGATAAACATCAACAGTTCAACGCTTTGTGCCGAGTAAATTCGGTACTGCCCCTGGCGCTGCGGCGCAGGCAGCAGCCCGATTGCCTCATAGTGACGAATCGCTTTGACGGTCGTGCCCGACAACTGCGCGGCTTTGCCGATGTACATGAAAACTCCCTTTTCCCAAGAGTGCGCCGGCTTGCGTCAGCCACTTTTCCCGCTGCGCCGATGTAGAACCCAGCACCGGCCCGAACATCTGCGTCTTGATTGGCTTGATGCCACAAAACGCCAGCGTGGTCTTGCGCATCTGGTGGATGCCCGGCATGCGATAGAACCAGCGGTAATACCATGGCGGCGTGTCCAGGGTCACCAACAAATGCGCAGTACGGCCGAGTAGCAGCTTGTCAGGGAAGGCCTTGCCTGCACGGTATTTAAAGGCAAAGCCGGGTAAGAAGATTCGATCGATAAAGCCCTTCATCAAAGCGGGGATGCCACCCCACCAGATTGGAAACACAAATGTCAGGTGAGTGGCCCAGAGGATGTCGGCTTGCGCGCTGAGCAGGTCGGGCTCCAGCGGCTGGATCTGTGTGTAGCCATGGTGAAGGGTGGGGTCGAAAGCCAGTTCGCCCAAGCGTAGGACGCGTACTTCATGGCCGGCGGTTTTTGCCGTCTGGATGTAGGTATCGGCCAGGGCTGAACAAAAGCTGGAAGCGGAAGGATGGCCGAGGATCACCAGGGTACGCGGGGTCATGGGAAGGTCCTGAACAGGGCGTTCCAGGGTAAAGGCTGCTGTATAGGGGAGAGTCAAGTCAGTAGTCCGCAATGGCCAGCAGGACGTTTCTGTAGTTATTGAAAGGTCCATCTTGGAACGCGCTTCGCCCCTTGTGACCGTCAATGCGCCTGACTAGCCTGCCTCAAAACTCCAGAGTGACATGGCATGAGTGAACCTTGTATCGGCTTGACCACACCACCCGCAGGCTACAGTGACTGGCTGACTGACCTGAAAGGCCGTATTCATGCGGCGCAACAGCGCGCAACACTGGCAGTGAATCGGGAATTGGTGTTGCTCTATTGGCAGATCGGCCATGACATTTTGACCCGCCAGGCGGAGCAGGGCTGGGGCAGCAAAGTCATAGATCGACTTGCCCAGGATTTGCGTGCGGCCTTTCCACGAATGAAGGGCTTTTCGCCGCGTAATCTCAAGTACATGCGTGCTTTTGCCGATGCGTGGCCAGATGCTGAATTTGTGCAAGAGGTGCTTGCACAATTGCCCTGGTATCACCATTTGGCATTACTGGACAAACTCCCCGGCCCCGAAACCCGCCGCTGGTACATCACCCAGGCGATAGAGAACAACTGGTCGCGTAACTCGCTGGTGATGCAAATCGAAAACCGCTTGCTGGAGCGCAGTGGCAAGGCGGTCAGCAACTTCGAGACCCACCTGCCCAAACCGCAATCCGACCTGGCGCGTGAGTCGCTGAAAGACCCTTACCGTTTTGACTTCCTCAGCCTGGCCCTCGACGCGCAGGAGCGCGACATAGAAAACGCCTTGATCAAGCACGTCACCGATTTTTTGTTGGAGCTGGGCGCCGGTTTCGCTTTTGTCGGCCAGCAAGTACTGCTGGATGTCGGGGGCGATGAGTTCTTTGTCGACCTGCTGTTCTATCACGTGAAGCTACGCTGCTACGTGGTCATCGAACTGAAAGCCGGCAAGTTCAAACCCGAGCACCTGGGGACGCTGAGCTTTTATCTGGCTGCCGTCGATGCCCAGCTTAAACATCCGCAAGATGGGCCCACCATCGGCCTGCTGTTGTGCAAGAGCAAGAACGAAGTCGTCGCCGAATATGCGTTGCGCGATAACAATCGACCGATTGGTGTAGCGGAATATCAACTGGTTGAATCGTTGCCCGCAGAGCTGCGAACCAGCCTGCCAAGCATCGAGCAGATCGAGCGGGAGCTGGCGGGTTAAAACCGACTGATAGCCTCAAAATCCCGGCGGAATATACCCCGGCACAAATGGCACATTCAGGCACTTGCCATGCAGGATCCGACCATCCTCAATCCTGAACAGCACGATCTTCTTCGTCTTATCCACCGTGGCTTCCAGCTTGCAATCCGAACTGTGCCCGACCTGTTGGTAATACTCCGTGTACACCATCCCGTTCCCGGTGTGATTCATTGAAGTCCCGGCGGCTTCAGTGGTCGTCCATGAAGAGGATTTGTGCCAGGTCATCACCACCTGCGTGTCGCCATTGGGCGCATTCTGCTTCTTCATCGAGTCGGGCTTGCCGAATAAATCCAGCGCCTCTTGCACGTCCCGTCCTTCCCAGCGCGATTGTGCAATCAAGTGGCACCCGTTGATAAACAGTACCGCAGGCAACAAAAGCCCAGCCAGCAACAGCCTTGTCCATGTAGGCATCGTGAATCCTTCTTGTAGGTGAGTGTTGCTCAGCGCTTGTTGCCCAGCATGTCGTCGAGGTCATCGATCATCTGGCTCTTCTCCTGAGTCGGCCCCAACTGATCGAACATGGCCTTGGTGGTCTGGATCATCTGCAAATGGGTCATCTTGCCCATGGCGATGGTGTCCTTGCTCTTGCCCGGTTCGCAGACATACGCGAGCGTGCGGTCGAGCCAGAATTCCTTCGGCGTCTGCCACGTGTTGGAGACTTTCAAGTGCGTAAGGGTGTAGGAAAATGGTGCGACCGATTGGCCATTGAGCAAGCGCAACTTGCGCGTGGAGCACTGCACCTCGATGTTGTACACATCGATCATCGGCTTGCCCGGTTCTTCATACACCACCGTGACGGCCACCAGTTTCGCGCCCTTGTTGTGGTTCGACGGCACCACCGAAGTGCGGTCGGCCACATACATCACATTTTTATGGGCGCGGCCGCTGCCGTAGATGATCGACCAGTCGCCGATCGGTGTTTCTTCATCGGCCAATACCGACGTTGTGCTGATCAGCAAGACGGGCAGCAGTGCCAGGCAGCGCCCGACTTTGGTTAAGGTATTCAATAGCGTCCTTCCTTGAGGCTCGAAATAAGCGAAGGACTTTAGTGGTGAGGCGGCGCGGTCACAATTAGGGCGAGTGTGCTAATGGCGCATTGCTAGTTAACCAAAAAAGCCTGCGTTTTAAGGCAGGCTTAGTGTGTGCAGCGGTTGAGTTAGTCCTTACGCGCCGTCAACGCCGAGTAACCATTCATCAAGTTGCGATAGTTGGGAATGCGCTGGGACAACAGGTTCCCCAGGCCTTCGATATCGTTGCGCCAGTCGCGGTGCAACTCACACGCCACCGAGAACCAGTTCATCAACTGCGCACCCGCTTGCGTCATCCGGCTCCACGCCGCCTGCTGCACCGTGGTATTGAACGTGCCCGATGCATCGGTCACCACAAACACCTCAAACCCTTCCGCCAGCGCCGACAAGGTCGGGAACGCCACGCACACATCCGTCACCACACCCGCAATGATGATCTGCTTACGACCAGTGGCCTTGATCGCCTTGACGAAATATTCGTTGTCCCACGCATTGATCTGGCCTGGGCGGGCGATGTAGGGCGCGTCCGGGAACATCTCTTTCAGCTCTGGCACCAGCGGGCCATTCGGGCCTTGCTCGAAGCTGGTGGTGAGGATGGTCGGCAGGTTGAAGAACTTGGCCAGGTCGGCCAGGGCCAGCACGTTGTTCTTGAACTCGTTGGGCGAGAAGTCCTGCACCAGGGAAATCAGGCCGGTCTGGTGGTCGACCAGCAGAACAATGGCGTCGTCTTTGTTGAGGCGGTTGTAGGTTGCAGTGCTCATGGTTGAATCCTTTTTTGTTTAGGTTGGTTGGGCGTTGCGTTCAACATGGGCACAGATTAATGGGTGGGGCTTGGGGGATAAATCGGGTGGAATGGGTAATACCGTCAACTCAGAGGTGACAATGGTTGGAGGGCCAGCAGTATCAGTCCCTTTCATTTGAAGGACGTTTCCGAGAGAATCCCAAGCGCATTGCGCCAGCGGGAGTGCGTGACTAGGCTGCGGGTCGTCACTGGTTAATTCAGTGATCGGGTTTAGTCGCCCGGATTCGATTGGCGTATGAGCAACTCATAAGTCAGGCACCCCTTCGCCTGCATCTTATGGTGGCTGTACGCAGGGCACCTCCGGGTGCGCCGGGTCCAATCGACCGGTCGACTAACCTGCGTACAGCTGCCGCCTTTTGTTTAGTCGCGGGAAGTGGCAGCTCCAAATTATCGATTGGAGATTTGCTATGGATAACGTTGTCGCTGATTCGCCGTCGTCGCGTGCGCCCAACCCATTTGTCGTTAATGAAGAACTGAGCTTTGAGGACGCCTGGGTGCGTGTAGCTGAGTTGCTGCAATGTGCGGTAGCGACATCGCAAGTGCTCGGGGAGCCGCTGGGTGCGCCGCAGAGGGCGGTGATGCATTTGGTGGAGATGGCGAAGATGGTGGCGGATCGGGCTGTGGAGTGTATGCAGCCTAAGTAAGACAGCGTCGCCTGTTCAGCCTTCAGTGTTCAGGCGACTTAATCTTTAAGTGCGGCTCAGGCATAGAGCCTGAAGTCGTTGCTGTCGCGAATCAGTAGCTGCATCAGCTTGGGATGAATGAAGAGCTTTTCCTTACCGACCTGAACCTCTTCTAAAACGCCAATAAAGACCAATTCTTTTAGGTAGCGAGAAGCAGCTTGACGTTGTGCTATCTGCTTGTCGACGACGTTGCTGATGCGACAGTAGGGCTGTTCAAAAATCACATCCACTAACTCGCGGGAATAGGTTTTTGGTAGGCGCTCACGAACAAACTGGCTGGTGTGCTCGGATAGGCTGCGAATGGCGGCAATTTTGGCGGTGGTCCAACGAGCGGTTTCTTCCACAGCGGTGAGCATGTACAGCAGCCAGGGCTCCCAGGCTTGCTCGCGAGTGACATCAAGCAGTAGTCGGTAGTAATCGGCTCTATGCGCAATGATGAAATGGCTCAGATAAAGAATCGGCAGATTCAACAGACCTTCGTGAATCAAATACAGGGTATTGAGCACTCGGCCAGTACGGCCATTGCCGTCGGTGAACGGGTGAATGGCTTCGAATTGGTAGTGCCCCACCGCCATTCGAACCAGAGGGTCGAGATCGGTCTCGTTGTGTAGAAAACGCTCCCAATTGGCGAGTAAGTCGCGCAAACGGTCTTCGCCCTCCGGTGGGGTATAGATGATCTCGCCGGTTCGATCGTTGGCAAGTTGGACGCCCGGGACTCGACGGATGTCCATATTGACGCCCTTGAGCGTGCGACAGATCTCTATTGCCGTACTGGTAGACAGCGGTCGCTCAGCCAATGATTGGTAGCCGTTATGCAATGCTTTACGGTAGCGCAGCGCTTCTTTGGTCGCGGGGTCCGCATGGTTGGCGTCATCCTGGGCGTGCTGGAAGAGCAAGTCCGTAGTGGTGACGATGCTTTCGATCTCGGAACTGTCCTTGGCCTCCAGCAATGGGAGGGTGTTTATCAGCATCGTTTGGTTAGGAATCAGCTCGGCCGCTTGTTTCAATTCGGCCAAAGCTGCGCGGGCTTCAATGCAACGTTTGAGTACTGCCCGGGTTTCCAGCTCAGTTGTCGGCGGCAATGGCGGAAGCTGGTTGTAGGGTTTATCGGCCTGCCAAGGAAAATGGGATTGAGTCATCGGGGCGTGCGCTCACTAGGTCGTCCAATTAACGGCTAGGCCGCTCTCGTGAGCGCCTTTCTCATGTCGTCAGTGTAAGCATGTGAGCAGAACGTGTCGCTGTTTTTAGATTTTTGCGACATGTTTCATGCTTGTGTCGCTGGTAACGACATGTTGAATATCGACCGGCCTGCAACCGACACCCAGGGTATGAACCAGACTGCGGTTACACTGATTCAGTTGGATCTCAAAACTGAGTTTGTCCAGTGGATCAGCCTTGAGTGGTGTGGGCATCCAATTCGATGCCGGCTTGGCTTGTCAGGCGGTCGTGATATTGAGCTACTCAGCTAACTAATAAGGAATATTGCAGACATTAAAAAGCCGGCTTGTGGCCGGCTTCTCGGGGACTGCTTCAGCTTGTTTTTGACAAGCCTCACCAGCCTTCAAATCGCTCAGCCCACATTGCGTCGGGCTGAATAGTAGGGGCATCAGCGGGAACTCCTCCGCATCGCCGAGCAGGGTGAATAGCCTAAAGCCACCCCCTGCCAAATGTGCGGCGCATGATACCCACATTCGCCTCAGTTGCCCACCTCCGGATCCGATTTAGAGCCTTCCCAGCCCAATAAATGCTCATCCAGCGGCACGGGCGGACGGCGGTTATTCAACGTGGACCACCAGAACACCCAGCCCACAATCTGGAAGTTCTGCTCGAACCGTTGCTCGTACGTAAGGTACTCGTCGGGATGTTCACCGGCATTGTGACTACGCATCCTCAACCCACCGCCAGGTCGGTTGTAGAGGTATTTGATGCGCAGCATGCCGTCGTGTTCGACGGCGTAGATTTCGCCGTCGATGATTTGGGTGCGGCCTCGGTCGATGGCGAGGGTGGCGCCTTGTTGGATGATGTCGATCATGCTGTTGTCGACCATGTAGGCGCCCAGGGCGCGGTCGGGGTTGACGGTGAGGGCTTGCAGGGTGTGCAGGGTGACGCGGATGCGTTCGGTGGAGGTGAATGAGGGGTGGAGGTCGATCTCCACGTCGATTTTTTCTGGATGACAGGCGGGGCCTGTGAGGTATTTGCCGCTTCCTTCGCGGGTGGTGGGCAGTCCTTTTCGGGTAGTCGGGCCTTCCAGCAGGAAGTTGGCCGGTGGGTGTTTGGGGCCTTCGCCGGTGCGCAGCCAACGGCTGGAGATGCACAGCAGTTCTGCGATCTCGTTGAGTCGGCCCATGGGTACACCGCGCTTGAACCAGTTGTTCACGTGTTGAGGCGTGACGCCGCGGTTCTTGGCGAAGTCGGAGGCGGAAAGATGGACTTCCCGCAGTAGTGCTTTTAAACGATCACCTGATGTATTCATAAACACAAAGCTTACTGATCGGGAAAACAGATCAAATAAACCATGCGTTGAGTGGGGCATGTAGGTCTTTGCTTAGTTGTAGCCTGATACTTCGGATTAAAACTAAAATTAAACATGTTCTATAAATAATTGAACTTGCTGTTTAATTTTTCCCACAAAAAAAGCCCCGAATGATCGGGGCTTTTTCAATTGCCGGGGCAATGAGGAGCGGGTATCAGCCTTTGTAGGCAGCGACCGACTTCAGGATCTCGGCGCGGGCGGCGTCTGCGTTGCCCCAACCGTCGATCTTCACCCATTTGCCTTTTTCGAGGTCCTTGTAGTTCTCGAAGAAGTGTTTGATCTGCTCCAGCAACAGCGGCGGCAGGTCGGTGTATTCCTTCACGTCCACGTACAGCTGGGACAGCTTGTCGTGTGGCACTGCGATGACTTTGGCATCGCCGCCGCCGTCGTCGGTCATGTTCAGGATGCCGACTGGACGCGCGCGGATCACCGAGCCTGGGGTAACCGGGTAAGGGGTTACGACCAGCACGTCGAGGGGGTCACCGTCGTCAGCCAGGGTGTTAGGGATGAAACCGTAGTTGGCCGGGTAGAACATCGGGGTGGCCATGAAACGGTCAACGAACAGGCAGTCGCTGTCTTTGTCGATTTCGTATTTGATCGGCGCATGGTTGGCCGGAATCTCGATGGCGACGTAGATGTCGTTCGGCAGGTCTTTGCCAGCCGGAATCTTGCTGTAGCTCATTGGGCGTTGCCCCCGTTAATTGGCCATTAAACATGGCCGGATTGGCCTAAAAGTGGCGGCGATTATAGGCACATTCTGACGCCGATGCCATGCGCCAGACGTCGTACGGTCATTCGCCGTGTGGCTGGTAGCGCGGGTCGCTGGCTTGCAGTTGGGTGAGGCGGGCCAGCGGATCCTGGCGATAAAAGCGGCTGAGTTGCGCGTACACCTGGGGATAATGGCTGACCAGCAAATCCGGGGCGCTGAAAAAATATTCGCTGGTGACGGCAAAGAATTCAGCCGGGTTTTCGGCGGCGTAGGGATCGATCTCGGTCTCGGCGTCCGGGTTGGCGTCCAACTGACGGTTGAGGTCGTCGTAGGCGCTTTGCATCACGCTGGCCCATTCCTGCACGCGCATGTCGTTGTGCAGCGGCGGCAGGCCGTTGGCGTCGCCGTTGAGCATGTCGAGCTTGTGTGCCAGTTCGTGGATGACCAGGTTGTAGCCTTCCCAGTTGCCACTGGCCAGCACGCCGGGCCAGGCGAGGATCACCGGGCCCTGTTGCCAGGCTTCGCCGCTGTGTTCGCCGTCCCATTCGTGTTCGATGCCACTGCTGTCGCGGTGGCGCTGGGGGCTGACGAAGTCGTCGGGGTACAGCACGATTTCATGGAAGCCCTGGTACCAGTCGAGGTCGCCGAGGTTCATCAGCGGCAATTGCGCCTGGGCGGCGAGCAGCAGGCGTTGTTCCTGGTGCAGTTCGACGCCGGGCAGGGCGGTCAGGTGCTTTTCGGCAAGGAATACCACGCAGGCTTCGCGCAGCCACTGGTCCTGCTCGGCGCTGATGCCGTCGAGGAACGTCAGGTGGTGGCGCACCCGCTGCCAGGTGTCATCGGCAATCGGGTGCTTGGCCAGCAAGCGCCGGCGACGCCAGGCGCTGAGGGACCACACAGCAGGTTACTGCGGCTTGGCTTCGGAGGACGTGCGACCAAAGCGGCTGCGGAACACACCAATGATCATCGGCACCAGCGAAAGCAGGATGATGAACACTACGAGCAGCGACAGGTTTTTCTTGATGAATGGGACGTTGCCGAAGAAGTAACCCAGGGTTACCAGGCCGCCGACCCACAGGATGGTGCCGAATACGCTGAAGCCGAAGAAGCGCGGGTAAGGCATCTTGGCGATACCGGCCACGAATGGCGCGAACGTACGCAGGATCGGCAGGAAGCGCGCCAGGGTCACGGTTTTGCCGCCGTGCTTGTCGTAGAAGTCGTGGGTCTTTTGCAGGTAGTCGCGGCGGAAGATTTTCGAGTTCGGGTTGCTGAACAAGCGTTCTCCTGCCGTTCGTCCAATTACATAATTGGTGCTGTCGCCCAGGATCGCCGCGAGCATCAATAGGCCACCGAGCAACACCGGGTCCATGCCGCCACCTGCGGCCACGGCGCCAGCGATGAACAGCAACGAATCACCCGGCAGGAACGGCATGACCACTAGACCGGTTTCGCAAAAGATGACCAGAAACAGAATGGCGTAGATCCACGGACCGTAATTGGTTACCAGCAGGTCGAGGTAGACGTCGAGATGCAGGATAAGGTCGAGCGGGTTGAAATCCATGGATGGCACCTGTGTGGATGGCCCGGCTCAGCAGGCCTGTGCGGAAGCTCGGGTAATAAGGCTACAAGTGTATGCCGCAATTCTTACAACCCTGAAAGGTCCGCATTATACGGATTGAGAGGTGAAAAGCGTGTTGGTTTTGTAGCGGGGGATGTCGTGGCTAGCAGGATAGGGGAACGAGCTTTCTGTGGCGAGCGGGCTTGCCCCGCGTTGGGCTGCG
>NZ_CP022960.1:340983-568413 GCF_002269425.1 Pseudomonas sp. NS1(2017) | reverse complement strand
CGCGGCCCAACGCGGGGCAAGCCCGCTCGCCACAACAAGCCAGCTCAGGTGGGAGGCGCCTCTTGGTCAGTCCTCGCTGATCGGCAGCACGTAGTTCTTGAACTCCGTATCTTCGCGAAACCCAATCGACTCGTAGGTCTTCTGCGCCACTTCATTGTCGCTGCTGGTCGATACCCGCAACCGTACCGCGTGGGTCTCCTTGGCCATCTTTTTCGCCGTGCGCATCAGGTTATCCGCCACCAGTTGCCGGCGTGCGTCTTCAGCCACATAGATGTCATTGAGGATCCACACCCGCTTGAGCGACAACGACGAAAAGCTCGGGTACAGCTGGCAAAAGCCCAGCAGTTTTTTGTCGTCATCATCCGCCAGAGCCAGGTAAATCACCGATTCCTTGCGGCGCAGACGCTTCTCCAGAAAGGCCCGTGACGAATCCGGGAAGGGCAAGGCCCCGTAGAACTCACGGTATTTGACGAACAGCGGGGTCAACAGGTCCAGGTGTTCCAGGGTCGCTTGAGTAATCCGCATGCCAGGCCTCAACTTCCAAATGGGGTATGACCACACAAGCGGCCGTGACTCGATGCTGCCTAATGGCGCGAAAAAGCGCAATCGTGCGGCGATCAGTCATCCGGTGAGCTGAGTAGAAAATTGCCTTTCATCAGGTCGGGATCATCCGATCCAATGGTCTGAACCTGCGCCTCGTCCTTGAGATTGACCCCCGACAGCTGCCGACGACACGCCTCTCGCATCAAGTACAGCAAACGATGGGCCGCCATCCCATAGCTCAGGCCCTCCAGGCGCACATTGGAGATGCAATTGCGATAGGCGTCAGTGAGGCCGACCTTCGGGTTGTAGGTGAAATACAGGCCCAGGCTGTCCGGTGAACTGAGCCCCGGCCGTTCGCCGATCAGGATCACCACCATCTTGGCACCAAGCAATTGCCCGATTTCATCGGCCACCGCCACGCGGCCTTGTTCCACCAGGATGACCGGCGACAACGACCAACCTTCCGCGTGGGTTTGTTCTTCCATGCGTGTCAGAAAGGGCAGGGTATGTTTATGTACGGCCAAGGCGGATAAACCATCGGCCACCACCACGGCTAAATCCACGCCGCCGGGATTGGCTGACGCATGGTCGCGCAGCGCTTGGGCGGATTCATCACTCAGGCGCCGCCCCAGGTCCGGGCGTTGCAGGTAGCTGTGTCGGTCGGCAGCGGCACTGTGCAGCAACAGCGTTTCACGCCCGCGTTCGGCCAACTGGCTGCTGAGGCCCGCATGATCAAAAGGCAAATGCACCGCGTCCCGCGCCTGGGCGTGGGCAAACTGAAAATCCAGCTGCGCATTGGTGGGAATGCTGGTGCCGGTGCGGCCCAGGGCGATGCGCGCCGGGGTCAGGCGACGCAGTTCCAGCCAGGGGTTGTCAGGCAGGTCGGGTTGCACAGGCGGCTCCTTCATCCCAGTTGCGCCAAGGCTTGGCGAAAGGCCGGTGGCAGGCTGTTGCCGAAGTGCACCTTGCCGTCGGCTTGCGTGAAGATGCCCATTTTTGCCAGCCACTGCTCAAACTCCGGCGCCGGTTTTAAACCCAATGTTTGCCGGGCGTACAGCGCGTCGTGGAACGAGGTGGTCTGGTAGTTGAGCATGATGTCGTCGGAACCGGGGATGCCCATGATGAAGTTGATTCCGGCTACGCCGAGCAGGGTCAGCAGGGTGTCCATGTCGTCCTGGTCGGCTTCGGCGTGGTTGGTGTAGCAGATGTCGCAACCCATGGGCACACCGAGCAGCTTGCCGCAGAAGTGGTCTTCGAGGCCGGCGCGGATGATCTGCTTGCCGTTGTAGAGGTACTCCGGGCCGATAAATCCTACGACTGTATTCACCAGAAACGGTTTGAAATGTCGGGCTACTGCGTAGGCGCGGGTCTCGCAGGTTTGTTGGTCGACGCCAAAGTGCGCATTGGCCGACAAGGCGCTGCCCTGGCCGGTTTCGAAATACATCAGGTTCTGGCCCAACGTGCCGCGATTGAGGCTCAAGCCCGCTTCGTAGCCTTCCTGCAACACGCTCAGGCTGATGCCGAAACTGGCGTTGGCCGCCTCAGTGCCGGCGATCGACTGGAATACCAGATCCAGCGGCACGCCACGGTTGATGGCCTCGATGGAGGTGGTGACGTGGGTGAGTACGCAGGCCTGGGTCGGGATCTCATAGCGCTGAATGATCGCGTCGAGCATCTCCAGCATGGCGCAGATCGAGGCGATGCTGTCGGTGGCCGGGTTGATGCCGATCATGGCGTCGCCATTGCCGTACAACAGGCCATCCAGAATGCTCGCGGCGATGCCCGCCGGTTCGTCTGTAGGATGGTTCGGTTGCAGGCGTGTGGATAAACGCCCGCGCAGGCCCATGGTGCCGCGAAATTGCGTGACCACGCGGATCTTCTGCGCCACCAGCACCAGGTCCTGCACACGCATGATCTTGGACACGGCCGCCGCCATCTCTGGCGTCAGACCTGGCGCCAAGGCGCGGAGGGAATGTTCGTCGGCCGCATCGCTGAGCAACCAGTCGCGCAGTCCGCCCACGGTCAGGTGGCTGACGGCGGCAAACGCCTGTTTATCGTGGGTGTCGATGATCAGGCGGGTGACTTCGTCGCTTTCATAGGGGATCAGCACTTCTTGCAGGAAGTGCTTCAACGGGATATTCGCCAGTGCCATCTGCGCCGCCACCCGTTCACCGTCATTCTGTGCGGCGACGCCGGCGAGGAAGTCCCCGGAACGTGCGGGGCTGGCCTTGGCCATCACGTCCTTGAGGCTGTCGAAGCGGTAGGTTTGTGCACCCACCGCGTGGGAAAAGCTTGCCATACAGTGTCTCCTTGACGACGCGGGCGGCTGCCCGCGTCGAGGTTTACGGCAGTTAGTGCAAGGCGGCCTCTGCGGCCTGGATCGCCGCGAATTCCTCTTCGGGCGTGCCTGCTACCAAGTGATGCCGGCTGTAGAAAGCAAAGTAAGCAATTAATACTCCATAGATGATCGCGGCGCCAATCACCACCCGTGGATCCACTAGAAAGCCCGCCACCACGGCCACACAGGCCAGCACCAGCGCAACGCCAGAGGTAAAGATGCCGCCCGGTGTACGGTACGGACGGTCCATTTTGGGGCGACGGATGCGCAGGGTGATGTGCGCGGCCATCATCAGTACGTAGGAAATGGTCGCGCCAAACACCGCCACCAGAATCAGCAGGTCACCCTGGCCGGTCAGCGACAAGCCGAAGCCGATGATGCCGGGGATCACCAAGGCCAATACTGGCGCCTTGCTTTTGTTGGTCTGGGACAGTTTGCGCGGCAGGTAGCCGGCGCGGGACAGTGCGAAGATCTGCCGCGAATAGGCGTAGATGATCGAGAAAAAGCTCGCGATCAGGCCGGCAAGGCCGACGAGGTTGACGAAACTGCCCATCCAGGTGGAGCCGCCGTAAGACAATGCCAGTGCTTCAACCAGCGGGTTGCCGGATTTGATCAGCGCGTAGGTACCGGCGCCGCCCGGTGCAATCACGAGGATAAGCAGGGCAAAACTGGTCAGCACCACAATGGCGCCGATCAAGCCACGCGGCAGGTCGCGTTTCGGGTTCTTGGTTTCTTCGGCGGCCAGGGGCACACCCTCTACGGCCAGGAAGAACCAGATGGCATAAGGAATTGCGGCCCACACACCGACATAGCCAAACGGCAGGAAGGTGCTGGCACCCTTGGCCTCGGTCACCGGAATGTCCAGCAGGTTGGCGACATTGAAGTGCGGCACCATCGCAATTAGGAACACACCCAGTGCTATTGCGGCCACGGCGGTGATCACAAACATCAACTTCAGGGCTTCGCCCACACCAAAAATGTGGATGCCGATAAAGATGATGTAGAACGCCAGGTAAATCATCCAGCCGCCGATACCGAACAGCGACTCGCAATACGCACCGATAAACACCGCGATGGCAGCGGGGGCAATGGCGTATTCGATCAGGATCGCGGTGCCCGTGAGGAACCCGCCCCACGGCCCGAATGCGCTGCGGGCAAAGCCGTAGCCGCCGCCAGCGGTGGGAATCATGGAAGACAGTTCGGCCAGGGAAAAACACATGCACAGGTACATGGTGGCCATTAGCAATGTGGCGAGGAACATCCCGCCCCAGCCACCCTGGGCCAGACCGAAGTTCCAACCGGCGTAGTCGCCGGAAATCACGTAGGCAACGCCAAGGCCGACCAGCAACACCCAGCCGGCGGCGCCTTTTTTCAGTTCGCGTTGTTGGAAGTATTGGGAGTCGACTTTTTCGAAGTCGACGGAGGATCCAGTGGGTTCGCTAGGCATGAGAAGTACCGTCCGTTCTTATTGTTTTGGTTGAGCGCGAACAGGCGTGGGCACCGGTGGACCGGTGCCCACGAGAGGGTCAGAAGAACCCGAGTGGATTAATGTCGTAACTCACCAGCAAGTTCTTGGTCTGCTGGTAATGATCCAGCATCATCTTGTGCGTCTCACGGCCGACACCGGATTTCTTGTAACCACCAAACGCGGCATGCGCCGGGTACAGGTGATAGCAGTTGGTCCACACGCGGCCCGCCTTGATCGCGCGGCCCATGCGGTAGGCGCGGTTGATGTCGCGGGTCCACACGCCGGCGCCCAGGCCGAACTCGGTGTCGTTGGCGATCGCCAGGGCTTCGGCTTCGTCCTTGAAGGTGGTGATGCTCACCACCGGGCCGAAGATTTCTTCCTGGAACACACGCATTTCGTTGGTGCCCTTGAGCAGGGTCGGCTGGATGTAATAACCGCCGGCCATGTCGCCGGTGAGCTTCTCGACCTTGCCGCCGGTCAGCAGTTGTGCGCCTTCGCCCTTGGCGATTTCCAGGTAGGACAGGATCTTGTCGAACTGCTGCTCGGACGCCTGGGCGCCGACCATGGTGTCGGTGTCCAGCGGATCGCCGCGTTTGATCGACTCGATTTTCTTCATCACGACTTTCATGAAGTCGTCGTAGATCGACTCTTCCACCAGCGCACGGGAAGGGCAGGTGCACACTTCACCCTGGTTGAAGAACGCCAGCACCAAGCCTTCAGCGGCTTTCTCGATAAAGGATGGCTCGGCTTTCATGATGTCGGCGAAGAAGATGTTCGGCGACTTGCCGCCCAGTTCCACGGTGGACGGAATGATGTTCTCGGCCGCCGCATGCATGATGTGCGAGCCCACGGGCGTCGAGCCAGTGAAGGCAATCTTGGCAATGCGCTTGCTGGTGGCGAGGGCTTCGCCGGCTTCTTTACCGAAGCCTTGAACCACGTTCAACACGCCTGGTGGCAACAGGTCTCCGATCACCTCCAGCAGCACGGTGATGCCCAGCGGGGTTTGCTCGGCGGGCTTGAGCACCACGCAGTTACCGGCGGCCAGGGCCGGTGCGAGTTTCCACGCGGCCATCAGGATCGGGAAGTTCCACGGGATGATCTGGCCGACCACGCCCAGCGGTTCATGGAAGTGGTAGGACGCTGTGTGTTCGTTGATTTCGGCGCTGGTGCCTTCCTGGGCGCGGATGCAGCCGGCGAAGTAGCGGAAGTGGTCGGCGGCCAGTGGGATGTCGGCGTTGAGGGTTTCACGCACGGCCTTGCCGTTGTCCCAGGTTTCGGTGATGGCCAGCAGTTCGAGGTTCTGTTCGATGCGGTCGGCGATTTTCAGCAGGACCAGCGAACGGTCCTGGGCCGAGGTCTTGCCCCAGGCGTCGGCGGCGGCATGGGCGGCGTCCAGGGCCTTGTCGATGTCTTTGGCCGTGGAGCGCGGGAATTCGGCGATGGCCTTGCCGTTGACCGGCGAGGTGTTGGTGAAATAGTTGCCATCGACCGGCGCAACGAACTCGCCGCCGATGTAGTTGCCGTACTTGGCCTTGAACGAAACGATGGCGCCTTCAGTACCGGGGTGTGCGTAACGCATGGTGGGTATCTCCTGACTTTTATGTTTATTGGAGTACAGCGATATTGCGCTTGATAAAGCGTAGAGCAAAGGTTGGGCCAGCGCTTTGCAAGCTAGGTAAATCAAGGGGTTGGGCTTTGTAGCAAGGCGTTGCTGTGGCAGGCTCGATACACCCGGTGTGACAGTTTGTGCCATAAACGGTACAGCCTGTGACTGGTGGGTCGGCCCGGGATTGCATTGCCTGGATGGCTGGGGGATGCTGGCAGTTCTCACGCAGGGAGAATAATAAGAAATGCACAACGATCATTTCAGCCGCCATGCCCAGCAAGTCCTCACCGTGGCGCATGGCCGCGACCCGTCCAGCGATCCGTCCATCGCCCGCTCCTGGCTGCGTTGCCTGGAGGACTACCACCTCGACCCTGCGCAAACCATTGCACCCACTGTGCTTGAACATGGTCGCTTGCTGGAAAGCCGCGAGCGCCTGCAACAAGTGCTGCACATTGCCGGCAGTGAGATGAACAGCCTGCATCAACAGCTCTCCGGCGCCGGGCATGCTGTGTTGCTCACGGATGCACGCGGTGTGATCCTCAACTGTGTCACCGCGCCGTCCGAGCGCAAGATCTTCGAGCGTGCCGGGTTGTGGCTGGGTGCCGACTGGAGTGAGGCCTGCGAGGGCACCAACGGCATCGGCACCTGCCTGGTGGAGCGCCAATCCCTGACCATTCATCGTGACGAACACTTCCGTGGTCGGCATACCGGGCTGACCTGCTCGGCGAGCCCGGTGTTCGACCCTCATGGGGATCTGCTGGCGGTGTTGGATGTGTCCTCGGCGCGGGAGGCGGTGTCGCGCCAAAGCCAGTTCCACACGATGGCGCTGGTGAACCTGTCGGCGAAGATGATCGAGAGTTGTTACTTCCTGCGTCATTTCGAAAACCATTGGCTGCTGCGTTTTCATCTGCAGGCGGAGTCAGTGGGGTTGTTCAGCGAAGGGTTGCTGGCGTTTGATGGAGAAGGGCGCATCTGTGCGGTCAACCAGAGTGCGTTGAACCTGTTGGGGCAACGGCGTGACGGGTTGCAGGGGCAGCCAGTAGAGGCATTTTTCGATTGCTCCCTGGATCAATTGCTCGGGCGCGCCAGCGCAAATGCCACGGCCAGTTGGCCGTTGCGCACGCGGGATGGCCGGCATCTGTTCGCCGCTTTGCGTGGGCAAGCGCGCAGCGCGTCAACCCCCATCGCCAAGCCTGAGCCTTCACGGCTGCCCGGCATTTGCCTGGGCGATTCGGCGATGCAAAATGATTTTCGCAAGGCACTGCGGGTGTTCGAGCGGGATGTGCCGCTGTTGATCAATGGCGAGACCGGTTCTGGCAAGGAAGCCTTTGCCAAGGCCGTGCACTACGCCAGCCAGCGCGCTGACCAGGCGTTTGTGGCCCTCAACTGCGCCGCCATCCCGGAAAGCCTGATCGAAAGCGAGCTGTTCGGCTATCGCGGCGGCAGCTTTACCGGCGCGCGTAAGGAGGGCATGCAAGGCAAGTTGCAACAGGCCGATGGAGGAACCTTGTTCCTCGATGAAATCGGCGACATGCCCTTGGCGCTGCAAACCCGTCTCTTAAGGGTGCTGGAGGATAGGCTGGTGGTGCCGATCGGTGGTGAGCCCCAGGCGGTGAACGTCAGAGTTATCAGTGCCACTCACCGCAATTTACTGGAGCGTGTGCAGAACGGCAGTTTTCGCGAAGATCTGTATTACCGCCTTAACGGCCTGGAGGTCGGCTTGCCGCCTTTGCGCGAACGCCGTGACAGGCCTCAGTTGCTGGACTTCCTGCTGGCAGAAGAGTCCGCCGGGCAATTGGTCAGCCTCGAATCCGGTGCGCGTCAGGCGTTGCTGGCGTTTGCCTGGCCCGGCAATGTCCGCCAGATGCGTACGGTATTGCGCACAGTGGTGGCGCTATGTGATGACGGGCGGATAGGGCTGTCAGATCTGCCGGCGGTGTTCCGTCAGGCATCCGTGCAAACGGTCATCAAGTCGCCTCTGGAGGACGCCGAGCGCCAAACCCTACTGGCGACGCTGGATCGTCAACACTGGCATATGACGCAAGTCGCCGAGCACTTGGGTGTCAGCCGCAATACCTTGTATCGCAAGTTACGTAAGCATGGGATCACACGCGCTGCGGCAGGGGAACGTTGAGAGGATATTCTGCGATCGTAGCCGTAAGTTTTAATGCGCTGAGATAATCAGTCATGTGACGCTTTTATTGTTAAGTTTGAAGTGCCCTACGCGCTGTGTTGGGGTGTTCTGATAGGAACGGTTCAGCGCAAGTTGTTCACTCAGTTAAGGCACCTGCAATCGGTGTTTCAAATAATAAAAGTCACTTGGGTGAATACGATGATCATTACAACACCAACCGTTCCCTTCATTCCTGTACAGCCCACTTCGGCAGAGGAGCCCCCACCTCCGGCTGTCGACCATAACTCTGAGGCCCCGAATCAACCTCTGAATCGTGCCAAAAGGGCATTGAAAGGTTTTCCGAGGTTTGGACGGCGGTCCCCGTCGCCTCCTCCTCCGCTGCCCCCTGCGCTGCCGGCGCCTAAACCTTTGCCCAAGGCTGGTCCTTCTCCGAAGCCCGGTCAGCATCCACCGGTGGACGGGTTCAAGGGAGCGGGGCAGACAGTCATCGTTGCCAATAAGATCAAAGCCAATGATGATTTGTTGATGGCTGGCTTACGCAAACAAGCGCCGATCAGCGTCGCTGAGGCCACCAAGCGATTGATCGACGCTGAGAGCCTGGTCAAGTCCGGAGTGATTGCTACAGGGCCCAACGCTAGCCGTGTCGCCCGTGATGCGTTTATCAGTGCGGGTATCACAGGGCTGATCAGCGCGCCTATCAATGTCGCAGCCTACGCGGGCTCTGTCGCTACGGGGGAGGCGATCAAGGCTACCTATGCCCCAGGGGTGTTACCGCCGCCCTTTTTGCCGGGAGCCACCAGCCAGTCGAAGACCCCAGCCTCTACTTCGTCGAGCGAACCTGTGCTGTCGACAGCAGATCCGACCAGTGCACAAGTGGATGAAGTTGAAATGAAGTTGCTGGGGATGGCCTCCACCGTGATGTTTACGCTCGGGGATACCAGTAGTGTATTTACGAAAAATGATAGTTGGCCAACCGATACTGCCGGGCGCTTAGATAACCTCGAAAAGTTGCTCGGTCTATCAGAGCAACATCTGAAAAAGGCCACTCGGCAAAATGGCTTGATTTTCAAACCTTATAAGCCTGGAGAGCCGATACCTACCGACCCGAAAGGACGCCTTAACCTGATTGAAAAGAAACTCGAGCGCATGACTGAGGCTTATGAAAGGTTGCGATTTCTCGCTGCGATGAAAGACGGCAATAATAAAGCTGACGGCACCGTCTGAAAGCGCCAGGGCCGAGCGAAGTGCCCACCTGCTCTTCGTTCGGCCCCTGGCCGTATAAAAGGTGCGATTTGCCCCTCCCTGCGCTAACCTGCCTCGATGTTTTACGAGGTTGACTATGCACATTCATATTCTCGGTATTTGCGGCACGTTCATGGGCTCGATGGCGGTTCTGGCCAAAGAGCTGGGCCATCACGTGACAGGCTCCGACGCCAATGTATATCCGCCCATGAGCACGCAACTCGAGGCCCAGGGCATCGAGCTGACCCAAGGCTACGACCCATCGCAATTCGACCCGGTCCCGGACCTGGTGGTGATCGGCAATGCCATGTCCCGTGGCAACCCGGCGGTCGAGTACGTACTCAATAAAGGTTTGCCTTATGTGTCTGGCCCGCAGTGGCTGGCCGACCATGTGTTGCAAGGCCGCTGGGTACTCGCGGTCGCTGGCACTCACGGCAAGACCACCACCAGCAGCATGCTGGCGTGGGTGCTGGAACATGCGGGCATGAGCCCGGGCTTCCTGATCGGCGGCGTGCCGCAGAATTTCTCGGTGTCGGCGCGTCTGGGCGACACGCCGTTCTTTGTGATCGAGGCAGATGAATACGACAGCGCCTTCTTCGACAAGCGCTCCAAGTTCGTTCACTACCGCCCGCGCACGGCGATCCTGAACAATCTGGAGTTCGATCACGCCGACATCTTCCCCGATTTGCCAGCCATCGAGCGGCAGTTCCATCACTTGGTACGCACCATTCCAAGCGAAGGCCTGGTGATCCACCCGACCACCGAACCCGCCTTGCAGCGTGTGATCGAGATGGGCTGCTGGACCCCGGTGCAAACCACCGGCGCGGGCGGGCAGTGGCAGGTCAAGCTGCTCAGCGAAGACGGTTCCAAGTTTGAAGTGCTGTTCGAAGGCCAAGCTCAAGGCATCGTCGAGTGGGACATGACCGGCCAGCACAACGTTGCCAACGCGTTGGTCACCCTGGCGGCCGCGCGGCATGTGGGCGTGGTGCCGTCCATGGGCATTGCCGCGTTGAGCGCTTTCAAAAGCGTGAAGCGCCGCATGGAAAAAGTCGCCGACGTGAATGGGATTACTATCTACGACGACTTTGCCCATCACCCGACAGCCATTGCTACTACGTTGGATGGCCTGCGCAAACGTGTCGGCGATGCGCCGATCATCGCGATTGTCGAGCCACGCTCCAACTCCATGAAGCTCGGTGCCCACCGCGATGGCCTGCCAGAAAGCGTCAATGATGCCGACCAAGTGGTCTGGTACGCGCCGGCCAACCTCGGCTGGGATCTGCCGGCGATTGCTGCCCTGTGCACCGTGCCCTCCATCGTCTGCGACTCCATCGAAGGCATCATTGAACACGTCAAGCACCAGGCCAAGCCGGGCACCCACGTGGTGGTCATGAGCAACGGCGGCTTTGGTGGCCTGCACGGCAAACTGGCCGGGGCGCTGAAATGAGTGGCCCGGAACGCGTCACCCTGGCGATGACCGGCGCCTCCGGTGCGCCTTATGGTTTGCGCCTGCTGGATTGCCTGGTGCGTGAAGACCGTGAGGTGCACTTCCTGATCTCCAAGGCCGCGCAACTGGTGATGGCCACCGAGACCGACGTGGCGCTGCCGCCCAAGGTACAGACGATGCAGGCCTTCCTCACCGAATACACCGGTGCGGCAGCGGGGCAGATCAAGGTCTACGGCAAAGAGGACTGGATGTCGCCCGTGGCGTCTGGTTCGGGTGCGCCGGCAGCGATGGTGGTGGTGCCGTGTTCCACTGGGACGTTGTCGGCGATTGCCACGGGTGCCTGCAACAACCTGATCGAGCGCGCAGCGGACGTGACCTTGAAGGAGCGTCGCCAGTTGATCCTGGTGCCCCGTGAAGCGCCGTATTCGAGCATTCACCTGGAACACATGCTCAAGCTGTCGAACATGGGCGTGACGATTCTGCCGGCCTCGCCGGGTTTTTATCACCAGCCGCAGACCATCGATGACCTGGTGGATTTTGTGGTGGCGCGCATTCTCAACCTGCTGAACATTCCTCAGGACATGCTGCCACGCTGGGGCGAGCACCATTTGAGCAGTGATGAATAAGGCGCTGCTGATCCTGCTGGCGCTGCAACTGACGGGCTGCGCCACGGCGCGCACGTTGGACGCGGCGCAACCTGGCGCGCCGGTGGTGTATGCCGGTACGCGGTTGGATTTGTATGCAATGAATGGCGGTTGCTGCGCCAAGGACCGGTTTGGTGCCGAGGCGCCGGCTTATCCCGGTGTGGATCTGCCGGCGAGTGCGTTGCTTGATACCTTGTTGTTGCCGCTGTCGGTGTTGACGGTGTTGGGCGTTGGCTTCAACGCTACAGGTGGCTTGTAGGAGCGAGCTTGCTCGCGAAGATCGTTAACGAAAACGCGGGTCTCCTGGAAGAACTCAGCGCCTGTGCGTTCTTCGCGAGCAAGCTCGCTCCTACAGGTATTTGAAACCTATTATTTGCCGAGTTTGCGCAATTCATCCGACTCCACCACCCGCACCCCATCCTGCTCTTCCAGCGCCAGGCGCCACATGGCCCGGGCCAGTTCGCACACTTCGATGCCGCGGTATTTGCCAGGAATCAGCTTCGACAACGGCCCGGCCAGTTGTTCGGCCAAACGTGGTTCCAGTCGTTCCCCCAACAGCAACGATGGCCGCACGATGGTCAGTTGTGGCCAGTCCTGGGCTTTCAAGGCCTCTTCCATTTCCCCTTTGACGCGGTTGTAGAAGATCGAGGATTTCGGGTCGGCGCCAATCGCGCTGATCACGATCAGGTGGCGTGCCCCCATTTCCCGCGCGCGTTTGGCGAAGGCCACGACCATGTCCAGGTCGACGGCGCGAAACGCCGCTTCGGAGCCCGCTTGTTTGAGGGTGGTGCCCAGGCAGCAGAAGGCCAGGTCCACCTGGCCACTCAGTTGCGGCAGGAACACCGCCGGGTCGCCCACCGGGTTTTCCAGGTGCGGGTGTTCGGCCAATGGCTTGCGGCTGGGCGCGAGCACGCGGGTCACGGTGGGTTCGTTGAGCAGGCGATCGAGCAGGTGTTCGCCGGTAAGGCCGGAGGCTCCGGCGAGCAAGATATGCTGAGGCGTCAGGTACATGGTGTTTCCCCCTTGTTACACAGTTCAGCTTAGTTGCCTTTGGCTTCCTTGCTATTCATTGAGACGCTTTCGAGCGCCTTTCGTGCCTGCTGTTTGCGTAATAATTGCCAATGGGCGATCACGCCCTTGGGGGCCCAGATCTGCGGTTCGGAGGCTTCGAAGTTGTCCGCCTGTTCGCGTTCGGCCACATGCAGTTGTGCCAGCTTGAAGGCTTGCTGCAAGTCGTCGGTCTGGTTGAAGGCCTGGGCGAAGAGGGCGTCGCCAAAGTAGGTGAAGTCGGCTTCTTCCGAGCAACCGAAGGACACGCGGTCGGCGCGGGAAGCGGTCATGATCAGGGTACGCTCGTCCTTCAAGGCCGGGATGAAACCACCGGAATAGCAGGCGGAAATCACCACGATCTTGTCGCGGTTCTTCAGCGGTGCCAGCACGGCGGCCAACTCATCGGCGGGCAGGTCGGCCAACTCCATGCGCGGTTGGTCGAGCACCAGTTCGTGTTCGTGGGTGCCGTGGCTGGTCATGTAGATAAACACCAGGTCTTCCGGCCCGGTGCGGTCGGCCAGGGTCTGCACGGCGCGGCGCAGGCTTTCGCGAGTGGCCAGCGGGCGGTCGGCAATGTGGTCGCGGTGGTTGACCAGGCGAATCTGCCCCCGTGCACCGAAACGGGTGGCGAGCATGTTGCTGACGTAATCGGCTTCGCGCAGGAACACGCTCTGCTTGCCGTCGCCGGCCACGGCCAGGGTGTACAGCTCCACGGCCGGTGTGGAGGCGGGCACGGCGGCGAGGGCGGCGTCGAGCAAGCGGCCCTGGGCGAGCACGCCGATTTCCAGCGGGTCGGGCAGCAGTTTGCCGTCGGCGTCCCGCACGCGCATGCCGTTGACCCAGGCGCCGGCCTGTACGGTGCCGTCGGTGAGGACCAGGGTGCCTTTGCCTTGATAGCTGTCGCTGTCGAAACCGCCGATATAGAAGCTGCCGTCGGTGAGGTTCAGGCGGCCTTCGCCGGTGAAACGCCAATCGCTGAACTGGCCGACATAGTGGCTGCCGTCGACGCCGATCAATTCGCCCTTGCCGCTGAGCGCGCCTTCCTTGAACTGGCCGATCCACACGTCGCCGTCGGCGTTCTCATAGCGGCCCTTGCCGTTCAGTTGGTTTTGTTTGAACTGGCCGACATAGATGTCGCCGTCGGCGCTGTTGAACGTGCCATTGCCTTCCAACTGGCCATCGACAAAGTGGCCGCTGAACTGGTTGCCACTGTCGTCGTTGCGCTGGCCTTCGCCATTCGGCTTGCCGTGGGCGAACTGGCCCTGGTATTGGCTGCCGTCGGCCAGCTCCAGGCGGCCGAGCCCGGAATACTGGTCGTCCTTGAACTCGCCGCGATAGGTCATCTGCCCCTCTTTGAGGGTGCCTTCACCGTTGCGTCGACCGTTCTTGAAGCCGCCCACATAGTGGCTGCCCGCCGTGGTCAGGCTGCCCTGGCCATCGAACAGGCCTTGCTGGAATTGGCCTTTATAGACTTCGCCATTGCTGCCATGCCATTCGCCCTGGCCATGCCACTGGCCTTTGTCGAACTGGCCGGCGTACCAGCTGCCGTTGGGGTAGTCCACGCGGCCCTGGCCTTGCAGCAAGCCATCGACCACATCGCCCCGGTAACGGCCGCCGTCGGGCAGGCGCGCATCGGGCGGCAACAGCGATTCGCCGTCTCCGCAAGCGGTGAGCAACAGGGCAAGGGCGAGGGGAGCGAGTGGGCGCATAGCGGGATCCGGATAATTGAGCGCCGAGTATGCCGCAGCTGCGAGTTTCATACATAAATTTACATACACTGTGGTGAGGTTTATATCCCCACCACAGGCACGGGCTTACACGAAGTAGAGTGACAACGACTCGGCAATGTAAGCCGGTTTTTCCTGGCCTTCGATTTCCAGGGTGGCAGTGGCCTTGAGCAGCCATTGGCCGGGTTTTTTCTCGGTGACGTCATTGAGCGTCACGTTCAGGCGCACCTTGGAATTGACCTTGACCGGCTGGATGAATCGCACGCTGTCCAGGCCATAGTTGACCGCCATCTTCAGGCCTTCGGGCACGATCAGCAGGTCTTCCATCAGCTTGGGCATCAGCGACAGCGACAGGAAACCGTGGGCGATGGTGCTGCCGAACGGGGTTTGCGCGGCCTTGACCGGGTCGACGTGGATGAACTGATGATCGCCAGTGGCCTCGGCGAACAGGTTGATACGCGCCTGGTCGATGGTGAGCCATTCGGAACGTCCCAGTTCCTTGCCGACATAATCTTTGAGCTGCGCTACGGGTACATAGGGCATTGCGTCTCTCCTTGGTTCATCGGTGTGTTCTCCAGCCACTGTAGGAGCGAGCTTGCTCGCGAAAAACTCAAGCGCGCCGCGTTAAGCCAGAAATCCCGCGTAATCGTTAACGACCTTCGCGAGCAAGCTCGCTCCTACAAGGAAGGAGTTATTGGTTTTTTTGGGTTACAGAGAACCAATGTAGATCATCATGGCCAATCGGCTCGGTCAACCCACCATGCTTTTGGCGAATGCCGGTGCATAGGGCGGGCGTGCTTATAATGCGGGCGAGTCTTGAGGGGGAAGAACGGATGCTGTTACGTGGCCTGACCTGGCTGGTGCTGTTTCAACTGATCGGCACGGCGATCAATCATTTGCTGTTGCCGGTGCTGCCGGGGCCGATCATCGGCCTGCTGCTGATGCTGGGTTTCCTGATCTGGAAGGGCGAAGTCGGCGAGCCCTTGAGCCTGGCGGCCAGCAGTCTATTGCGTTACTTGCCATTGCTGCTGGTGCCGCCGGCGGTAGGGGTGATGGTGTATGCCAAGGACATTGCCGCGGATTTCTGGGCCATTGTCGGTGCGCTGGTGTTGTCGCTGGTGGTTGCCATGGGCTTTGTCGGCGTGCTGATGCAGCAGATGGTCAAACGCAAGGAGAAGGATCAATGATCTTCGACTGGCACGGCGCGTGGACGGCGGTGATTCATCACCCGCTATTCGGCATCGGTATCACCCTCGGCGCCTATCAACTGGTACTGGCAGGGTTCGAGAAAACCCGCTGGATCTTCCTGCAGCCGGTGCTGGTGTCCATGCTGCTGGTGATCGGCGTGCTGATCACCTGTGGCCTGAGCTACGCCGAGTACCGCAAGAGCACTGAGATCATGGGCATCCTGCTCGGCCCGGCGACGGTGGCCCTGGCAGTGCCGCTTTACCTGAACCTGCGGCGCATTCGCCAATTGTTCTGGCCGATTTTTACTACGCTGGTGATAGGCGGGGTGCTTGCCACCGGCCTGTGTGTGCTGCTGGGCTGGTGGTTTGGTGCCGAACACATGATGTTGATGACCATGGCACCCAAGTCGGTGACCTCGCCGATCGCCATGTTGGTGGCCGAGCAGATCGGTGGCGTGGCGGCGTTGGCGGCGGTGTTTGTGCTGATCACCGGGGTGATCGGCGCGATGATCGGCCCGGCGTATTTGTCCCGCCTGGGCGTGCACAGCCCCGAGGCGCGCGGCATGGCGCTGGGCATGACGGCCCACGCCGTGGGCACCTCGGTGGCCCTGCAGGAAAGCGAAGAATGCGGCGCCTTTGCCGCGTTGGCGATGAGTTTGATGGGCGTGGCCACGGCGGTTTTCCTGCCGCTGGCCGTGTCGGTGATCGTTTAAACCGGGTTTAAGGAAACCTTTATGAGTCTGGCGCTGTTTCCGCTCAATACCGTGCTGTTCCCTGGCTGCACCCTCGACCTGCAACTGTTCGAGGCGCGCTACCTGGACATGGTCGCCCGTTGCATGAAAAAGGGCGAAAGCTTCGGCGTGGTGTGCATTCTTGACGGCCAGGAGGTGGGCACGGCACCGGACGGCTACGCATTGATCGGCTGTGAAGCGCTGATCCGCGACTTCAAACAGCAGGACAACGGCCTGCTGGGGATTCGCGTCGAAGGCGGCCGCAGGTTCCGCGTGCGCGATGCCGGTGTGCAGAAGGACCAATTGCTGGTGGCTGAAGTGCAATGGCTCGAAGAGCTGCCGGACCAGCCCTTGGAAGAGGAAGACGCCGACCTGCTGGCGCTGCTCCAGGCGTTGGCCGAGCATCCGATGGTCGCTTCACTGGATATGGACGCCCACGCCGACGGCCAGCAAGCCTTGGGCAATCAGTTGGCCTATCTGCTGCCGTTCACCGAGGCTGACAAGATCGACCTGCTTCAGCTCGATGACCCGCAGCAGCGGCTGGATGCGATCCAGATGCTGCTGGATGAGTTGCAGGGCGAACTGTTTACCTGATTTCGGAAAAGTCTGGCGTTGTTGTCAGACATTCCTTGGTTGTTCCGCGCACGCTGCCTGAAATAGTTTCCGATCACATAACCATGATCAGGGGATGACAATGATTCGGCTAACGCACTCGGAACAAGCGGTTTGGGATGCATTTTTTGTCAGCGTGACCGGGCAGTTGATCCAGCAGGATGCAAAGCGCGGCCCGGAATACATCGCCGAGCGCGCAGCGGACATCGCTGATGAAATGTTATTGGAGCGGCGTGAGCGATGCAGTGAGCGCCGCGTTGCTCCTATCGATTGGCTCGGCCCGGCCTAGGGTCAGTAGGCATACCGCAGCAGCGCGTGGGGCGTGCCGGTAAGCGCGATGAAGCTCAACACCGCGACCAGCGCCGGTAGCAACAGCCACCAGGTTTTTTGCGACATGGCCGGCAGCGGGCTTCGATACTGGCTGATGCCCAGGCTGAACGCACACACAGTCATCGCCAGCAACGTGCCGGCCAGGATGTCCGTGGGCCAGTGGGCGCCAAGGTAAACCCGCGACAGCGCAATGAAGGCGGCAGGAATACAGCCCAGCAACATCCAGGTCAGGCGCAGCCGCACGGGTTGCCCGCGACCTGCCAGGATCGCCAGGGCCAGGAAAAACGCGAACGCGCCAGACGCGTGGCCGCTGGGCATGCTGAAGCTGGTCAGCGGGTCTGTCAGGATTTCCGGGCGGCCGCGTGCGAAAAACAACTTAGTCCCCGTGTTGATCACCGCAGCCCCGGCCAACGTCGCGCCGACAAACACGGCATGGCGCCATTGTCGCGCCAGTAGCAGCAGGCCAGTGAACACGGCGCTGGCGAAGAACATCTTCTTGAATTCGCCCAGTTGGGTGATGCGCACCATCACCTCATCCAGCCAGGGGCTGCGGTGTTCCTGCACCAGGGCGCTCAGGCCCTGGTCGAAATCGTTGAGGTGGGGATAGCCGATAAACACGGCGATCAACAAGGTGAGGCTGGCGCAGCCTATCCACAAAGTGGCACGACGATGGCTACGCAGGCTGCTGTTCAAGCTCAAGCCCAGCACTAGCGCGAGACAGGCTGCAACAATGCCCGCTTCAGGCCAGAAGCCCTCCGGCAGCGGCAGGCGGAAAGCGGCGCCGGTTGCCCAGCCTGGCAGCAGATACGCCACGGACCAGCCCGCGGCCGCGACGATGCTGACAATTGCAAAGCGTGGGAAGGGCATGTCGCACATCCCGGCCACCATCGGCAGCATGGGCCGTAACGGGCCGATGAAACGGCCGACCAACAGGCTGGCGATGCCGTATTTGTGAAAGTAGCTTTCGGCGCCGTTCATCCATTCAGGGTGGTGACGCAAGCCGGGCAAGCGCCGGATGTTCTGGTGGAAATGTCTGCCCAGGAAGTAGGAAACAGCGTCACCCAATAGCCCGCCCAGAAAACCCAGCAGCAGCGTTTCGCTCAGCGATAGCGCGCCACTGCCGGCGAGGGCAGCAATCGCAAATAACAGTACCGTGCCTGGCACGATCAACCCGGCGATGGCCAGGCACTCCACGCAGGCGACGATAAAGACTGCGACCGCCAGCCATTCGGGGTTCAGGGTCAACCAGCCGGTAATGCTATCGAGCCATTGGCCCATACAATCCACTCCATGCTCAAATCAAAAAATAATCTCGGCCTTCGACCTGGCCCCGACGCAGCGGGTTCCGCGTGCAATAAGGCGCGTAGCCAGCATCGACGAAGCGGTACATCAGGTGTTCATCGCGCCCGCTGGGGATGCCCAGGCGGGTGGTCTGTATAATCTGGGTCGGGGTTTGGCCCACGTCTTCAACGTAGAGCAGTTCCTGATCGAAGCGCTTGGCGTCCCACATCGGCACCTTCAGCCCCAGGGCTTTACACAATAGGGTCTGGCCAGCGCACAGCTTTTGCGAAGGGCGTGGGCTGCCGTCGGCATTCGGGTTGTTCAGCAGCATCTGCGCAAGGCTCGCCGGGCCGGATAAATCATCGACCCACGGATAGGCCGATTTGATCAATACGGCATTGCCCGGTCCATGGGCGCTGAAGTTCAGGGAATCGCCGCCACGGGCGTAGTACATGTAGATATGGCCACCATCCAGAAACAAAGCCTTACGCTTTTCTGTGTAGCCCAACGAGGCGTGACTGCCTTTTTCCGCCACGTAATAGGCTTCGGTTTCAATAATTCGCGCCGAAAGCCAGATTTTTCCCACGCGATGGCGTATGACTTTTCCGAGCAAGTCTCGCGCGAGCGTTTGTGCGTCACGGTCGAAAAAGCCATCGGGCAGGGCGCTTGCGGGGAGTTGGGGCGATGAGCTGGGCATGGCAGTCAGGGGTAAATACGGCTAAATGTGACGGAATCATAACAACTCCCACCTTAATTACCGCTGAACCCCAGGTTTTTACAGTTCATTTCGACCATCCGCCCCTCACCGCTGTCAGTCGGGCGGCGTCACAGCTATAATCTGCCGCTTTCCTCCCTGCCAAGACTCCCTGACCATGACTGAGTCCGTTCTTGACTACATGACCCGCCTGGGTCGCGCTGCCCGTCAGGCCTCGCGGTTGATCGCCCGTGCGAGCACCGCGCAGAAGAACCGCGCCCTGCTGGCCGCCGCCGACGCTCTGGATGCTTCGCGCTCCGAGCTCACTGCCGCCAACGAGCAAGACCTGGCCAACGGCCGCGCCAATGGCCTGGAACCGGCCCTGCTGGACCGCCTGGCGCTGACCCCAGCACGTATCGACGACATGATCGAAGGCCTGCGTCAGGTAGCCAAGCTGCCTGACCCCATCGGTGAAATCCGCGATATGCGTTACCTGCCGTCCGGCATCCAGGTCGGCAAGATGCGCGTGCCCCTGGGCGTGATCGGCATCATTTATGAGTCGCGCCCGAACGTGACCATCGACGCCGCGAGCCTGTGCCTCAAGTCCGGCAATGCCACCATCCTGCGTGGCGGTTCCGAGGCGATCAATTCCAACCGCGCCATCGCCGCGTGCATCCAGCAGGGCCTGGCCGTGGCCGAGTTGCCCGCCGAAGTGGTGCAGGTGGTAGAAACCACCGACCGCGCCGCCGTGGGCGCGCTGATCACCATGCCGGAATTCGTCGACGTGATCGTGCCGCGCGGTGGCAAGAGCCTGATCGAACGCGTCAGCCGTGATGCCAAGGTGCCGGTGATCAAGCACTTGGACGGTGTGTGCCATGTCTACATCGACATCGCCGCCGACATCGATAAGGCGATCCGCATCGCCGACAACGCCAAGACCCACCGCTACGCCCCGTGCAACACCATGGAAACCCTGCTGGTGCACGTCGGCATTGCCGAGCGCGTGCTGCCGCCGCTGGCTGCCATCTACCGTGACAAGGGTGTTGAGCTGCGCGGTTGTGAGCGCACCCGTGCGCTGCTGGGCGCGGACGTGATCGAAGCGACGGAACTGGACTGGTACACCGAATACACGGCGCCGATCCTGTCGATCAAGCTGGTCGACGACCTGGACGAAGCCATCGAACACATCAACACCTACGGCTCCAAGCACACCGACGCCATTGTTTCCGAGCATTTCAGCGATGCCCGGCGTTTCCTCAACGAAGTGGATTCCGCTTCGGTGATGATCAATGCCTCGACGCGGTTTGCCGACGGCTTCGAGTACGGCCTGGGGGCGGAGATCGGTATCTCCACCGACAAGCTGCACGCGCGCGGCCCGGTTGGCCTGGAAGGCCTGACCAGCGAGAAGTACGTGGTGTTCGGCGACGGTCATGTGCGCACTTGATGGGTAAACGCATCGGGCTGCTCGGCGGTACTTTCGACCCCGTGCACATCGGCCATTTGCGCAGTGCCCTGGAAGTCGCGGATGCCCTTGCGCTGGACGAGTTGCGTGTGATGCCCAACGCTCGGCCGCCCCATCGCGATACGCCGCAAGTGTCGCCGCAGCAGCGCCTGGAAATGGTGCGCCTGGCGGTGCAAGGCATATCGCCGCTGGTGGTGGACGACCGCGAGCTCAAGCGCGATAAACCGTCCTACACTGTTGACACCCTGGAACTGATACGCGCCGAGTTGGCCGTGGATGACCAGTTGTTTCTGCTTTTGGGCTGGGACGCATTTTGCGGCCTGCCCTCTTGGCATCGCTGGGAGGAACTCCTCCAGCATTGCCACATCCTGGTTTTGCAACGCCCGGATGCTGACAGCGAACCGCCGGATGCCTTGCGCAACCTGCTGGCCGCGCGGTCGGTAAGTGACCCCTTGGCCCTGACCGGGCCGAACGGGAATATTGCATTCGTCTGGCAGACCCCGCTTGCGGTGTCCGCCACCCAGATCCGTCAACTGCTGGCCAGCGGTAAGTCGGTACGTTTCCTGGTGCCTGACGCGGTCCTGGCCTACATCGATGCGCACGGGCTTTACCGTGCGTCGAACTGAAAAGGCGCGCTTGAACGCACGAATTAATGTGCAGCGAGCGCCCGAACATACGAGCAAAACGAGTTTTATATGACGAACAAAGACGTAAGCAAAGTTAAGCGCAAAGGCACCTTCAAAAGCGCTCCGCTGCCAGTAGAAGCCCACACCGGCACTGAGCTGGCCGGCGAAGAGCTGGTAAAAGTCGCCGTGGCGGCCCTGGAAGACGTTAAAGCCCAGGACATCCAAGTGCTGGACGTGCGCGACAAGCAGAGCATCACCGACTACATGATCATCGCCACCGGTACCTCGAACCGCCAGATCGGCGCGATGCTGGACAAGGTCCGCGAAGCCGTCAAAGCCCAAGGCGTCAAGCCATTGGGTGAAGAAGGCAAGGGCGACAGCGACTGGGTGCTGCTGGACATGGACGACGTGATCGTTCACATGATGACCTCCAACGCCCGCCAGTTCTACGACCTGGAGCGTCTGTGGAAAGGCGCCGAGCAGAGCCGTGCCGCCGATGGCAAGCACCACAGCCCGGAAGTGGGCCACGCGCACTTCGACAAGCTGAACAAAGACCAGGAATAAGGAACGGCTGTGCGCCTGCGTCTGATCGCTGTCGGTTCACGCATGCCCAAGTGGGTGGAAGAAGGCTGGCACGAGTATGCCAAGCGTCTGCCCGCTGAGCTGTCGCTTGAACTGGTGGAAATACCGCTTAACACCCGGGGCAAGAATGCCGATGTGGCGCGCTTTATCCGTCAGGAAGGCGAAGCCATGTTGGCCAAGGTGGGCCCCAATGAGCGCATCGTCACCCTTGAAGTGCACGGCAAACCCTGGAGCACCGAGCAATTGGCGGTGGAACTGGATCGCTGGCGCCTGGATTCGCGTACGGTCAACTTCATGGTCGGCGGCCCCGAAGGGCTGGCGCCGGAAGTCTGTGCGCGGGCGGATCAGCGTTGGTCGCTGTCGGCGCTGACGTTGCCGCACCCGTTGGTACGGATTCTGATCGGTGAACAGCTGTATCGCGCCTGGACAGTTCTGTCCGGGCACCCTTACCACAAATAATCTGCGCCTCTCCCGATGACCCAACCGATCCGCATCAAGGACCACGAGAAAGACGCACGTCTCGTACGCGCTCGCGTGGTGTTTGGCGCAATTGCAGTGGTGGTGTTGTTGGGTGTACTGATCGCGCGCCTGTATTACCTGCAGGTGATCCAGTACGACTATCACTCCACCTTGTCGGAAAACAACCGGGTGCATGTGCAGCCGATCCCACCGACCCGTGGGCTGATTTTCGACCGCAATGGTGTGGTGGTGGCGGATAACCGGCCCAGTTTCAGCCTGAGCATGACGCGCGAGCGTTCCGGCGACTGGCAGCAGATCCTCGATGTGATCGTCGAGGTGCTGCAGCTGACGCCGGAAGACCGGGTGATCTTCGAAAAGCGCATGAAACAGGGGCGCCGGCCGTTCGAGCCGGTGCCGATACTCTTTGAGCTGACCGAAGAACAGATCGCGCGGATCGCGGTGAACCAGTTCCGTCTGCCGGGTGTGGAAGTGGTGGCGCAGTTGGTGCGGCATTACCCGCAAGGGCCGCACTTTGCCCACTCCGTTGGCTACATGGGGCGGATCAACGAGAAAGAGCTGAAAACCCTCGATCCGGTCAATTACAGCGGCACCCACCATATCGGCAAGACCGGCATCGAGCGTTTCTACGAGCCCGAATTGCACGGCCAGGTCGGTTACGAAGAAGTCGAGACCAACGCCCGTGGCCGCGTGCTGCGGGTGCTCAAGCGTACCGACCCGGTGCCGGGCAAGGATATCGTGCTGAGCCTGGACATCAAGCTGCAGGAAGCTGCCGAGATGGCCCTGGGCGGTCGTCGTGGCGCGGTGGTTGCCCTGGACCCGAAGACCGGCGAAGTGCTGGCGATGGTCAGTCAGCCGAGCTTTGACCCCAACCTGTTCGTGACCGGCATCAGCTTCAAGGCCTACGCCGAATTGCGCGACTCCATCGATCGGCCACTGTTCAACCGCGTGCTGCGCGGCCTGTATCCGCCGGGATCGACGATCAAGCCGGCGGTGGCGATTGCGGGGTTGGACGCGGGTGTGGTGACGGCCTCCAGTCGAGTCTATGACCCCGGCTACTACATGCTGCCCAACTACGATCACAAATACCGTAACTGGAACCGCACCGGTGACGGCTATGTCGACTTGGACACCGCGATCATGCGCTCCAACGACACCTATTTTTACGACCTGGCCCATAAGCTGGGGATCGATCGCTTGTCCACTTACATGGGCAAGTTCGGCCTCGGTCAGAAAGTCTCCCTCGACATGTTCGAAGAGTCCCCTGGCCTGATGCCGTCGCGGGAATGGAAGCGCGCGACCCGCCGTCAAGCTTGGTTCCCGGGTGAAACCCTGATCCTCGGCATCGGCCAGGGCTACATGCAGGCCACGCCGCTGCAATTGGCCCAGGCTACGGCACTGGTGGCGAACAAAGGCATCTGGAACCGTCCGCACCTGGCCAAGACCATCGAAGGCGAAAAGCCGGTGGATGAGAACCCGATCCCCGACATTGTGCTGCGCGATGCGTCGGACTGGACCAAGGTCAACCACGGCATGCAGCAAGTGATGCACGGCGCTCGTGGTACAGCGCGCAAGGCTGCAATCGGCGCGCAATACCGCATTGCCGGCAAGAGCGGTACCGCCCAGGTGGTGGCGATCAAGCAGGGCGAGAAATACGACCGCACCAAGGTTCAGGAGCGCCATCGCGACCACGCCTTGTTTGTCGGCTTTGCCCCGGCGGACGACCCGAAAATCGTGGTGGCGGTGATGGTCGAGAACGGCGAGTCCGGCTCCGGCGTCGCGGCGCCTGTGGTGCGCCAGATCATGGACGCCTGGCTGTTGGCCGACGACGGCAGGCTCAAGCCCGAATATGGCGGCCCCCCTTCAAGTACCGAGGTTACGGCCCGTGAAGAGTAATTTTGACCGCATCCTCTCCAGCGAAGATGTGATGCGTCGCCGTGCGACGTTGCTGCAGCGCATGCACATTGATGGCCCGTTGCTGATCCTGCTACTGACCCTGGCGGCCGGCAGTCTGTTCGTCTTGTATTCGGCCAGCGGCAAGAACTGGGACCTGCTGATCAAGCAGGCCTCGTCGTTCGGCCTGGGCTTGTTGTCGATGGTGGTGATCGCTCAGCTTGAGCCGCGCTTCATGGCGCGTTGGGTACCGCTAGGCTATGTGGCCGGCGTGTTGCTGCTGGTGGTAGTGGACGTAATGGGCCACAACGCCATGGGCGCGACCCGCTGGATCAACATCCCGGGGGTGATTCGCTTCCAGCCGTCGGAATTCATGAAGATCCTGATGCCGGCGACCATCGCCTGGTACCTGTCCAAGCGCACCTTGCCACCGCAGCTCAAGCACGTGGGGATCAGCCTGATCCTGATCGGCGTACCCTTCATCCTGATCGTGCGCCAGCCCGACCTGGGCACCTCGCTGCTGATCCTGGCGGGCGGTGCGTTCGTGCTGTTCATGGGCGGTTTGCGCTGGCGCTGGATCCTCAGCGTGCTGGCCGCCGCCGTGCCCGTGGCCATCGCCATGTGGTTCTTCTTTATGCACGACTACCAGAAGCAGCGGATCCTCACCTTCCTTGACCCGGAAAGTGACCCGCTGGGCACCGGCTGGAACATCATCCAGTCGAAGG
Source organism: Pseudomonas sp. NS1(2017) (assembly GCF_002269425.1). Taxonomy (NCBI): domain Bacteria; kingdom Pseudomonadati; phylum Pseudomonadota; class Gammaproteobacteria; order Pseudomonadales; family Pseudomonadaceae; genus Pseudomonas; species Pseudomonas sp. NS1(2017). The sequence continues at coordinate 543,614 of NZ_CP022960.1, read as the reverse complement.
CGGCCATCGGTTCTGGTGGAGTATTTGGTAAGGGTTGGTTACTGGGCACTCAGTCGCATTTGGACTTTTTGCCGGAAAGCCATACCGACTTCATCATTGCAGTAATGGGCGAAGAGTTCGGCCTGGTGGGCATTTGCGCGCTGTTGCTGATCTATTTGCTGTTGATTGGTCGAGGCCTGGTGATCACCGCCCAGGCGCAGACACTGTTCGGCAAATTGCTGGCCGGTGCCTTGACCATGACTTTTTTTGTTTACGTTTTCGTCAACATCGGTATGGTCAGTGGCCTGTTGCCGGTGGTTGGGGTGCCGTTGCCGTTCATTAGCTACGGCGGAACTTCGCTGGTGACATTGCTGTCAGCGTTTGGGGTTTTGATGTCGATTCATACGCATCGCAAATGGATCGCGCAGGTTTGAATAAGGTGAAGATGTCAATGCAAGTAATGCGCGGCTGGGTGACTCGGCACGCGTCCTGGATGGGCCTGATTGGCCTGCTGGGCGCAACGCAAGAGGCGCAGGCCGGTGACTACGATGGTTCACCCCAGGTCGCCGAGTTTGTCGGTGAAATGACCCGCGACTATGGTTTCGCTGGTGAACAACTGATGGGCGTGTTCCGCGAAGCCCAGAAAAAGCAGGCGATCCTTGACGCCATCTCTCGCCCTGCCGAACGTGTGAAGCAGTGGAAGGAATACCGCCCGATGTTCCTGACCGACGCCCGCGTGGCGCGGGGTGTGGATTTCTGGCGCCAGCACGAGGCGGTACTGGCACGCGCCGAGCAGGAATACGGCGTGCCGGCCCAGGTGATTGTCTCGATCATTGGCATCGAAACCTTCTACGGGCGTAATACCGGCAGCTACCGGGTGATCGACGCCTTGTCGACCCTGGGCTTCGATTACCCGCCGCGCGCTGACTTCTTCCGCAAGGAACTGCGCGAGTTCCTGCTGCTTGCCCGTGAAGAACAGGTCGACCCGCTGACACTCAAAGGCTCCTACGCCGGTGCGATGGGCTTGCCGCAGTTCATGCCGAGCAGCTTCCGCGCCTACGCCGTGGACTTTGACGGCGACGGGCATATCAATATCTGGAGCAACCCCGACGACGCCATCGGCAGCGTGGCCAGCTACTTCAAGCGCCACGGCTGGGTGGCCGGCGAGCCGGTAGTGATCCGCGCCGATGTCACCGGTGACCGCGCCGATGAAGGCCTGACCCAGGGCATCGAGCCGGCCAAGACGGTCGGGGAGTTGCGGGCGCTGGGCTGGTCGAGTCAGAATGCGCTGCCGGATGATATGCCGGTCACGGCGTTCCGCCTTGAAGGCGAAAATGGCCCGGAATACTGGATGGGCCTGAAGAATTTCTACGCAATCACGCGTTATAACCGCAGTGTGATGTACGCCATGGCCGTGCATCAGCTGTCAGACATGCTGGTCCAAGCACGGGGCAACAAGTAATGCGGGCATCGCCGTTCAATCAACCGCTCAAGCTGGTGGCGTTCGCCGCGTTGTCCCTGCTGGTCGTCAGTTGCTCCACCAGCCGTGGCCCGGCGCCGAAGTCCGGGGGCGCGGTTGTCCGTTCCCAGCCGGGTCTGGACATCAACCGCGCGCACAAAGACGGCGCGCCGTGGTGGGACGTCGACGTGTCGAAGATCCCGGATGCCACGCCGACCCTGCACACCGGTCCGTACAAGGCCAACCCATATACCGTGCTAGGCAAGAGCTACTTCCCGTTGCAGGAATCCAAGACCTACGTGCAATCGGGCACTGCTTCGTGGTATGGCACCAAGTTCCATGGCCAGAACACCGCCAACGGCGAAGTGTATGACCTGTACGGCATGAGCGCGGCGCATAAGACGCTGCCGCTGCCCAGCTATGTGCGCGTGACCAACCTGGACAACAATCGCACAGTGATCCTGCGGGTCAACGACCGTGGCCCGTTCTACTCGGACCGCATCATCGACTTGTCCTACGCCGCCGCAAAGAAACTCGGTTATGCCGAAACCGGCACTGCACGCGTGAAGGTCGAAGGTATCGATCCGGCGCAGTACTGGGCCCAGCGTGGCAAACCGGCGCCGTTGATGCTCAATGAACCGCAAACCCAACAGCCGCAAGTGACTGCTTCCACCGGCAAGATCGAGCAGTGGACGCCGCCGCCGGCACAGCACGCGCCTGACACGGTGGTCGTGCCCCATGCCGCGCCTGGCGCTTCCATGGCTGGCGGGCAATACCTGCAGGTCGGCGCTTTCGCCAACCCGGATGCGGCAGAACTGTTAAGGTCCAAGCTCAGTGGCATGGTCAACGCGCCGGTGTTCATCAGCTCCATCGTGCGTAACCAGCAGACATTGCACCGTGTGCGCATGGGTCCGATTGGCTCGCCGAGCGAAGTAGCACAAGTCCAGAACAGCGTACGCATGGCCAACCTGGGGCAACCCAGCGTGGTCACCGCAGAATAAACAGAAATTGATGGTTCAGGCTCGTGCGCGGGCTCGAACCCTGGTTGTTGGCTCGTTAGACAATAAAAACCCAGGGGCAAGGGGTGAGCGGGCAACCGAACACGCGACAGTCTGGCAACGGGCTGTCTGAATAAGTTTTGCCCGCGAGGGCAAGTTTCCATAAGCAATTTCGAGAGACGGATGAACATCACCACCTTAGCCAAACGCACGTGCCTGCTTCTTTCGCTGATCATCACCCCGGCCGCCTGGGCCGTTGAAATGGTGCCGGCTTCCCCGCAACTGGCCGCCAAGTCCTGGGTCCTCATGGATGCCGCCAGTGGCAACGTGCTGGTCGAGAGCAACGGTGACCAGCGCCTGCCGCCGGCCAGCCTGACCAAACTGATGACCGCCTACATCGCGACCCTGGAAATCCGTCGCGGCCAGATCGGCGAGAACGATCCGGTTACTGTCAGCGAAAACGCCTGGCGTACCGGCGGTTCGCGGATGTTCATCAAGGTCGGTTCGCAGGTCACTGTGAGCGACCTGCTGCACGGCATCATCATCCAGTCCGGTAACGACGCCAGCGTCGCCCTGGCCGAGCACATTGCCGGCAGCGAAGACGCATTCGCCGACATGATGAACAAAACCGTGGCCGACCTGGGCATGACCAACAGCCACTTCATGAACCCGACCGGTCTGCCGAACCCAGAGCACTACTCGTCGGCTCACGACATGGCGATCCTGGCGCGCGCGATCATTCGTGTCGACCCGGTGCACTACGCGATTTACTCCCAGAAGGAATTCTTCTGGAACAACATCAAGCAGCCTAACCGCAACCTGCTGCTGTGGCGCGACAAGACCGTCGATGGCCTGAAAACCGGTCACACCGACGAAGCCGGCTACTGCATGGTGTCGTCCGCAGTGCGTGACGGCCAGCGCCTGATCGCCGTGGTCTTCGGCACCAACAGCGAGCAGGCCCGTGCGGCCGAGACGCAAAAACTGCTGACCTACGGTTTCCGCTTCTTCGAAACCCAGACCTTCTACCAGAAGGGTGCTGAACTGGCGACCGCGCCGGTGTGGAAAGGCGCGACCTCCCAGGTCAAAGCCGGCCTGGCCGACGACCTGACCCTGACCATGCCTAAAGGCCAGCTGAAAAAGCTCGCTGCCAGCATGACGCTGAACCCGCAATTGGTTGCCCCAATCGCCAAGGGTGATGTGATCGGCAAGGTCGAAGTCAAGCTGGACGACAAAGTGGTGCACAGTGCCGACCTGATCGCACTGGACGCCGTTGACGAAGGTGGTATCTTCCGCCGCGTCTGGGATAGCATCCGTCTATTCTTCTACAGCTTGTTCAACTGATAGTGTGCACCTGCAAAGCCCCGTGTTGATCCGACGCGGGGCTTTGCCCGTCGCCACGGCTTACGCTTACGAGGCCGTTACGCCATGACCGATAAAGAAGTAAAGGCGCCAAAGATCGAATTCCCGGTGGTGGACTACCCCATCAAGGTGATCAGCGATACCGGCGTCGGCCGTAAAGACCTGATCCTCGAGATCGTGCGCAAACACGCAACGATCAACGATCAGCGCGTGGATGAGCGCTCCAGCTCAACCGGCAAATACACCACGATCCAGTTGCACATCGTTGCGATCGATCAAGACCAGCTCTACAACATCAACAGCGAACTGCGGGCCACCGGCTTCGTGCACATGGTGCTGTGATGTCTCACGTCCTGGGCTTTCGCGAGCTCGGCCGGATGGACTACGAGCCCGTCTGGCACGCCATGCAGCGGTTCACCAATGAGCGCGGCACCACGGCCCCCGATGAAATCTGGTTGGTGGAACACCCGCCGGTCTTCACTCAGGGTCAGGCGGGCAAGGCCGAGCATCTGCTACTGCCGGGGGATATTCCGGTGGTGCAGGTCGACCGAGGTGGCCAAGTGACTTACCATGGCCCCGGACAACTTGTCGCATACCTGTTGCTGGATGTGCGCAAGCTGGGGTTTGGCGTACGCGACCTGGTCAGCCGCATGGAGACATGCCTGATCGAGCTGTTGGCCAGTTACGGCGTGACCGCCGCGGCCAAGCCCGATGCACCGGGTGTGTATGTCGACGGCGCGAAAATCGCCTCCCTGGGGCTGCGGATTCGCCACGGCTGTTCCTTTCATGGCCTGGCCCTGAATGTGGACATGGACCTGGCCCCGTTCCGGCGGATCAACCCGTGTGGCTATGCCGGGTTGGCGATGACGCAACTGAGTGACCATGCTTCACCGATTAAATTTGCCGAGGTGAGTGCCCGGCTGCGTGCGCAGCTCGTCAAACACCTCGACTATGCTGAGCAGACGACCCTTACGGGCGGAATCGACTGATTATGACTACTGATGCAGTGCAAACCATGATCCCGACGGTGGACGTTACCGACCGTCCGGCCCCGGCCCCGCGTGCCAAGGTGGAAGCCGGCGTCAAGCTGCGCGGCGCCGAGAAGGTTGCACGCATCCCGGTGAAGATCATTCCGACCACCGAACTGCCGAAGAAACCTGACTGGATCCGCGTGCGCATCCCGGTTTCGCCGGAAGTCGACCGTATCAAGGCGCTGCTGCGCAAACACAAGCTGCACAGCGTGTGCGAAGAAGCGTCCTGCCCGAACCTGGGCGAGTGCTTCTCCGGTGGCACCGCGACCTTCATGATCATGGGTGACATCTGCACCCGTCGTTGCCCGTTCTGCGACGTCGGCCACGGCCGTCCGAAGCCACTGGACGTCAACGAGCCGGAAAGCCTGGCCATCGCCATCGCCGACCTGCGCCTCAAGTACGTGGTGATCACCTCGGTAGACCGCGACGACCTGCGTGACGGTGGTGCCCAGCACTTTGCCGACTGCATCCGCGAAATCCGCAAGCTGTCGCCGAACGTGATGCTTGAAACCCTGGTGCCGGACTACCGTGGCCGCATGGACGTCGCGCTGGAAATCACCGCCGCCGAGCCGCCGGATGTATTCAACCACAACCTGGAAACCGTGCCGCGCCTGTACAAGGCCGCGCGTCCGGGTTCGGACTACCAGTGGTCGCTGACCCTGCTGCAGAAATTCAAGCAGATGATGCCGCACATCCCGACCAAATCCGGCCTGATGCTGGGCCTGGGCGAGACCGACGAGGAAGTGATCGAAGTCATGAAGCGCATGCGCGAACACGACATCGACATGCTGACCCTGGGCCAGTACCTGCAACCGTCCCGCAGCCACTTGCCGGTGCAGCGTTTTGTGCACCCGGACACCTTCGCCTGGTTCGCTGAGGAAGGTTACAAGATGGGCTTCAAGAACGTGGCGTCCGGCCCGCTAGTACGTTCCTCGTACCATGCGGACGAGCAGGCCAAGCTGGTCAAGGCGAGCCTGGTTTCGTAATACAGACCTGGATAACACCGCTGGTCCAATGTGGGAGCGGGCTTGCTCGCGAAAGCGGAGTGTCAGTCGACAGAGTTATTGACTGAAACACCGCTTTCGCGAGCAAGCCCGCTCCCACATTTGGTTCCGCGTCAGCCAAGGAGAGTTGTGGATGAGCATTGCCGTACCTGCCTTGCGACCCGAGGGCACCATCGCCTTGATCGCCCCCGCCGGCCCCGCCACCCTGGACGTGGAAAAAGCCGGCCAATGGATGCGCACTCGCGGCTACGACCTGCGAATCTTCCCCGGCGTCTATGAACGTGACGGCTACCTTGCCGGCAGCGATGAAACCCGCCTCAACGACCTGCACAACGCCTTTGCCAACCCTGACATCGACGCCATCTTCTGCCTGCGCGGCGGTTACGGCACACCACGCCTGCTCGACAGCCTGGACTTCGGCCTGCTGCGCGCCAACCCCAAGCCATTCGTAGGCTACAGCGATATCACCGCGTTGCACCTGGCCATCAGTCGCTACGCCGGTTTCGTGACCTTCCACGGTCCGATGCTCAACGCCGACCTGTTGGGTGACAAGCAGCCTCCTACCGAGTCTTCATTGTTCAGCATGCTTCGCGGTCAACTAGGTGCAGGCAGCGTGCTTGCGCACCCCGCAGCCTATCCGCTGACCACCATCGAACCTGGCATCGCCTGTGGACGTCTGCTGGGTGGCAACCTGTCGATGATCGCGGCAGTCATGGGCACACCCTTTGAGATCGACGCCGAAGGCATCATCCTGCTGATCGAAGACGTCAACGAGCCGATCTACCGCATCGACCGCCTGCTGACGCACCTGCGGTTGGCCGGCAAGCTGGCGCAGGTTGCCGGCGTACTGGTGGGGGATGTGGCGGGCGTGGATGGCGTTGCGCTGGAGCGGCTGCTCAAGCAGACCTTCGAACCGTTACGCATTCCGGTACTGTCCGGCTGGCGCAGTGGGCATTGCGACCCGAACCTGACGCTGCCGATGGGCGCGTTGGTGCGGTTGGATGCGGGGGAGCAGCGGTTGGTGTTGGAGCAGGATGTGGTCATCCGCTAAATGCAAAACGTGTAGGAGCCCGGCTTGCCGGCGATGGGGCCCTCAAGTCCAATGGGGGACTTTAGGCCGCAATCGCCGGCAAGCCGGGCTCCTACAGGAGAACTCAGCGGTTCTGCAGCGACTCCAGCAACTTCACCGTCGGATACCCATCCGCCGGCCAGCCCAACGCCTGCTGCGCAGCACGAATCGCCTTGCGCGTATTGGCGCCGATAATCCCGTCCGGGTTGCCGGCGTCATAGCCATTGGCACTCAAGGCCGTCTGCAGGTTGATACGCTGCGAGCGGCTCAATGGCCGCTCATCCTTCGGCCAGTCGCCACGAATCACACCACCACCACCGAAGCGTTCCGACAAGAGTCCAACCGCCAATGCGTAGGACGACGAGTTGTTGTACTTGAGGATCGCGCGGAAGTTATCCAACACCAGGAATGCCGGGCCACGGTAACCGGCCGGCAATAGCAGGGCGGCGGACAGTTGGTCGACATTTGGCGGCATGCTTGCACCAAAGGGCAACTGGATACCGAGTTTCATCCACTCGGCGACCGTCTTGCGGATGCCACCATCGGCCAGGGCGTAGTCGAAATTCGTCGGTAGCTGTTTAACCTCGAAACCCCACGGCTGGCCCTTCTGCCAGCCGGAGCTTTGCAGGTAGTGCGCGGTGGAGGCGAGGGCGTCGGCCGGGCTGTTCCAGATGTCGCGACGACCGTCGCCATCGAAGTCCACGGCGTGGGTGTTGTAGGTGGTCGGGATAAATTGGGTCTGGCCCATGGCGCCGGCCCAGGAGCCTTTCATCTGGTCGGCTTGAATGTCGCCGTGCTGGATGATTTGCAACGCGGCCAGCAATTGCGCCTGGGCAAAGGCCGGGCGACGGCCTTCGTAGGCCAGGGTCGCCAGGGAACGGATCACCGAATTATTGCCCTGGAACTGGCCGAAGTTGCTCTCCATGCCCCACACCGACACCAGCGCCTGGCGGTCGACGCCATAACGCTGCTCGATGCTTTGCAGGATATCGGCGTACTTGATCAGCAGCGCCTGGCCATTACGTACGCGCAATGGCGAGAGGGCGCCGTCGAGGTATTCCCACACCGGGCGGGAAAATTCCGGCTGGCTGCGGTCGGCGCGGATCACCGCCATGTCGGGGGTGACATTGGCGAAGGCGTTATCGAATACGGCTGCGGTGATGCCCGCCTGCAAGGCTTGCACACGAAAGCCAGCCTGCCATTCGGCAAAAGTCTGGGTCGGTTGAATATCCAGATTGTCCACAGCCAGCGGGGCCACGACAGCGGGCGCTACCACAGGGGCGGTCTGGAGCTTGGGTAGGGGTTGAGCGTCGGCGGCGGTGGGTTTCTCCGCGCAAGCGACAAGCAGAATGAGGCTGGAGGCAGCGATCAATTGGCGAAAGTGCCAACGACGGGAAAGACTAGAGGGCATGCACAGGTCCAGGGATTACAAATCAGGTGCAGACCTTATCATGTCGGAGGGGCGCTTGCCTTCAGGCAGCCAGAAAGTAAGAAGCCTCCCAGCTATTAGACTGGAAGGCTTCGCGGCGGTAGCTGCCTTTGCCTTTGCCGGCGCGTTCTTGACGGCTGCGGAACAGTGGCTGGGCGATGATGGATTTGGCCTTGTTGGGGCCATGCTTGGATGGCTTTTTGCTCATGATGGTTACTCTCATGGGGTGGGTGGAACGGCGCAAATGATCTGCCGAAGTTCAGCCGCTGTAAAGCCCTGCAATGTGTAGGAAAACTGGCACGGTCAAAACTGTGGGAGCGGGCTTGCTCGCGAAAGCGGTGTATCAGTCAATAAATCAGGTGACTGGTAAACCGCATTCGCGAGCAAGCCCGCTCCCACATTGGTTTTGTGTTGTTCTGAAAAATTGTTACTCGGCGGGAAGGGTCAGCCGTTGGCCGGCCATCAACAGTGACAAACGGCTCAGGCTCATCCACGGCGAACCGGCCGCTTGGCCCTTGATTTGCGCGTCGATGCGCTGCGCTTCCAGCAAGAGCTGCGCCCAGCGTTGTGCAGAGTGCCGTTGCAGCGCTTTGCTCATCAGCGGTTTGCGCTTGTCCCAGACCGGCGGTCGGGCTTGGCTGAAGGCCTTGTCCAACGGCGTGCCCTGGCTGTATTGCAGGGCAATATTGGCCAGTACGCGCAGTTCCCTGGCCAGGGCCCAGAGAATCACCGGAGGCTCCACGCCTTCACCGCGCAGGCCTTCGAGCATGCGCAGGGCGTGGGCGGGTTCGCCATTGAGGATTGCATCCACCAGCCCGAACACATCAAAGCGCGCGCTATCGGCCACGGCGCCCTGGACGGTCTCGACGGTAATCTGCCCGTCTTCGGCCATCAGCTTGAGCTTTTCGATTTCCTGGGCGGCGGCCAGCAAGTTGCCTTCGACCCGGGCGGCGATCAGCTCCACTGCGTCCTGGGTCGCCGACAGCCCGGATTGGGACAGGCGTTGGCGTATCCATTGCGGCAGTTGGCTGCTGTCCACCGGCCAGATCTGGATGAACTGGGTCTGCGCCCCTTCCACCAGCGCTTTGCCCCATTTGGTTTTCTGCGCGCTGCCGTCGAGCTTGGGCAGGCTGATCAACAGCACCGTGTCCTCCGCCGGTCGCGAGCAGTACTCCATCAAGGCCGCGGCACCCTTGTCCCCAGGCTTGCCCGAAGGCAGGCGCAGTTCCAGCAGGCGTTTCTCGGCAAACAGCGACATGCTCGCGCCAGCTTGCAGCAGCGTGCCCCAGTCGAAACTGGCGTCGGCGCTGAAGACCTGGCGTTCGTCGAAGCCTTGCTGGCGTGCAGCGGTGCGAATGGCGTCGGCGGCTTCCTGGCACAGCAGTGGGTCATCACCGCTGACGATGTAGACAGGCGCAAGGCCACCTTGCAGGTGTTTGGCGAGTTGGGCGGGAGCGAGTTTCATAGGCAGGGCGAACGGGGCGCTTGGGGCGCCCCGTCTGGCTTACTCGACAGGGACTTCAACAGGCGATTGTTTCGGCGTGTTGTCTTCGTACTCTTTGGCGGCTTTCAGCGCGTCAGCATCGGCCTTGGCCTTGTTGTCAGCTTGTTGCTGCAGGGCTTCCAATTGCACCGGCGTCAGCAGTTGCAGACGCAGGATCATGCGCTGAACCAGCTCGCGACGCATTTCCTTGCGCACCTGGACGATTTCCGAGTCCGAGCCCACCAGGTTGTTGCCATCGTGGCTCACGACCTTCTGGACCTGGATCTTGTCACCCATCAACGGCAGATGGTCGCGACCCTGGATTTGAAAGCTCAATTCGGTGCTCAGCTCGATGTCGGATGCACGACCGGCGCTGGCGTAGCTCAGGTTACGCTGGGTTTCTCTCTCGTCCGCCAGGAACAGTTTATACGTCGCGCCGGTATAGACGTGCACGCCGCTGTTTTCCAGAACCTGGCGCAACTGCGTCACGGTTTCGCCGTAGGCATTGCGGGCGCTGACGTCCAGTTCCTTGATCGCCAGGTCGTTGGTGCCGGTGCCGCGCAGTTGGAAGCCGCAAGCGCTCAGCAGCACGGCAAGGCCCATCACCAGCAAATTGCGTTTGATCATTTTGTTGCTCCCCTTGAAACCATGTGGGCCTTATCGAGGCCCTGAAGGCTTTGTTCGGCGCAGGGTTTGAACCCTGCGCCCGATCCGATTAGCTAGCGACGATATTGACCAGTTTGCCAGGCACCACGATCACTTTGCGGATCGTCAGGCCTTCGGTAAAGCGCAGCACGTTCTCGTTGACGCGGGCAGCCGCCTCGACGTCTTCGCGGCTGGCGGTAGCCGGCATGTCGATCTGGCCACGCAGTTTACCGTTGACCTGGATCACCAGTTGCAGCGTGTCCTGAACCAGGGCGCTGTCATCCTGCACCGGCCAGCGCGCATCAATGACGGCGTCGCTGTGGCCCAGGCGGTTCCACAGGTCGTGGCTGATGTGCGGCGTGATCGGTGCCAGCAGCAGGGTGACCGTTTCCAGGCCTTCCTGTACCAGTGCGCGATCCTGTTCGGTGGCTTGTGGCGCTTTTTCCAGCACGTTCATCAGCGTCATCACCTGGGCGATGGCCGTGTTGAACTTGTGGTTCTGGCCCACGTCCTGGCTGGCTTGCTTGATGGCCAGGTGGGTGCTGCGGCGAATCAGTTTCTGCTCGTCGCTCAAGGCGGCCACGTCCAGCTTGCCCGGCAGGCCCTGGCTGATGTGGGCGTGCGCCAGGCGCCAGACGCGCTTGAGGAAGCGGTGCGAGCCTTCGACGCCGGAGTCGGACCATTCGGCGCTCATGTCAGGCGGCGAGGCGAACATCATGAACAGGCGGCAGGTGTCGGCGCCGAACTGATCGATCATCGACTGTGGGTCAACGCCGTTGTTCTTCGACTTGGCCATCTTCTCGGTGCCACCGATTTCCACCGGCAGGCCGTCGGCGATCAGCTTGGCGCTGATGACCTTGGCTTTGCTGTCGCGCTCAAGCTCAACGTCAGCCGGATTGAACCAGGTGTAGGCACCGTTGGCTTCGCGACGATAGTAAGTCTCGGCGACCACCATGCCCTGGGTCAGCAGGTTCTTGAACGGCTCATCGGAGCTCACCAGGCCTTCATCGCGCATCAGCTTGTGGAAGAAGCGCGCGTACAGCAGGTGAAGGATGGCGTGTTCGATACCGCCGATGTACTGGTCAACCGGCAACCAATGGTCGGCTGCGGATTTTTCTACCAGGCCGCCCTCGTAGTGAGGCGAGGCGTAGCGCGCGTAGTACCACGAGGACTCGACGAAGGTGTCCATGGTGTCGGTTTCACGCTTGGCAGGCTGGCCGCATTTCGGGCAGTTGCACTCGTAGAACTCAGGCATGCGCGCCAGTGGCGAACCGGCGCCATCCGGCACCACGTCTTCCGGCAGGACCACTGGCAGCTGGTCTTCCGGTACCGGCACGTCGCCACAGCTTTCGCAGTGGATGATCGGGATCGGGCAGCCCCAGTAGCGCTGGCGGCTGATGCCCCAGTCGCGCAGGCGGAACTGGGTGCGCGAGGCGCCCAGGTTTTTCTTGATCAGTGCAACTTCGATCGCGTCGAACGCGCCTTGGAAGTCCAGGCCGTTGAACTCGCCGGAGTTGATCAGCTCACCGTGCTCGCCGTAGGCGTCTTGCCACGGGGCCGGGTTGGTATCGCCCGAGCTGGTGCGCACAACGGATTTGATCGGCAGGCTGTACTTGGTGGCGAATTCGAAATCGCGCTCGTCGTGCGCCGGCACTGCCATTACGGCGCCATCGCCGTAGTGCATCAGTACGTAGTTGGCGACCCACACCGGCAGCTTCTCGCCCGTCAATGGATGTTCAACAAACAGCCCGGTCGGCAGGCCTTTTTTCTCCTGGGTGGCGACGTCGGCTTCGGCCACGCTGCCACCTTTGCATTCAGCGATGAACGCCTGCAGCTCAGGATTGTTCTGTGCGGCTTGGGTGGCCAGCGGGTGCTCGGCGGCCACGGCGACATAGGTCGCGCCCATCAGGGTATCCGGACGGGTGGTGAAGACTTTGAGTGCGCCCGCTTCGCCGATCGAATCGACGTTGTACGGGAACTGCACTTCCATGCCCTTGGACTTGCCGATCCAGTTGCGCTGCATGGTCTTGACCTGTTCAGGCCAGCCCGGCAGGTCGTCGAGACTCGACAAGAGCTCATCCGCGTAGGCGGTGATCTTGAAGTAGTACATCGGGATTTCGCGCTTTTCGATCAGTGCGCCGGAACGCCAGCCGCGACCGTCGATCACTTGCTCGTTGGCCAGTACGGTCTGGTCGAGCGGGTCCCAGTTTACGGTGCCGCTCTTTTTGTAGATCACGCCTTTTTCGAACAGGCGAGTGAACAGCCATTGTTCCCAGCGGTAGTAGTCCGGCTTGCAGGTGGTCACTTCGCGGGACCAGTCCACCGCCAGGCCCAGGCTGCGCAGCTGGGTCTTCATGTAGGCGATGTTTTCGTAGGTCCACTTGGCGGGGGCCACGTTGTTTTTCATCGCGGCGTTTTCCGCCGGCATGCCGAAGGCGTCCCAACCCATGGGTTGCAGGACGTTCTTGCCTTGCATGCGCTGGTAACGGGAAATCACGTCGCCGATGGTGTAGTTGCGCACGTGCCCCATGTGTAGCTTGCCGCTGGGGTAAGGGAACATTGATAGGCAATAGAAAGTCTCCTTGCCTGGCTGTTCACTGACTTCAAAGGACTTTTGCTCGTCCCAGAAGGTTTGGGCGGCATTTTCTATTTCACGGGGCTGATATTGTTCGTGCATGGCTACTTTTGAACTGAATAGGGGTGGCCTAATCCTCTTCGGTGCAACGTTCAGGTTGATCGACACCAAAAAGCGGCGCGTCCGTGCCCAAACCCTGCGGGAAGTGGAGTTACAGGAAGCGCCGTAGCATACATGACCCCACTCTATCGAGGGAAACCCTGATTGCGCAGGCAGGGCCGTCTGTCGCGGCGCCAGGCGCGCGCAGCCACGAGGACTACGCTGTTTATTGGGGAGCAAGTCTTTCTTCAATGAGGTGAGGGGATGGTTGAATCGCAAAGAATCGTATCGAAACCGGATGTCTACGAAGGACTGATCGACCGTTTGGGTCGTGCATTGGATGCAGCGAGGACAGCAGGCCGATTGCGTGATGAACGGCCTGTGGAGTTGGAACTGCGCGGTCTGAGCCTCGCGGAGCTGGAACTGATCAAGGCGTATCTGGAAAGGAATGGGCGCAGTGCGCCTCCTTGGGTGGCAACCCCGCCAATCAAGGAGCCTACGCGCTCAGCCAAGGTGGTGTGGCTCAAGGACTTGTCGGCCGGTCGTGGCCCGGAAAAGCTCCGGTCCGCCCGCTACAAGTAATTCACTGCCCCCCCCCCTGGACGGCTTCACCACGCCGTTTCACTGTAAAGCATGTCACCGTAAAGATTGTCGCTAAACCCCGTTACACCTTAGGCTTCGGGCATCTCTGGAGATGCCCGATGCCTATTCGTTATTTCATTAAACAACTGCTCCTGCCGCCCGGCATTCTCTTGCTGTTGCTGGCGCTTGCCTGGTGGTTTCGCCGCAGCCGCCCGCGCTTGGCGGCGTGCTGCTTTGCCCTGGGTTTTGGGGGGCTGTGGCTGATCAGTCTGCCTGTCATGGTGGAGTGGGGCGCTCGGGCCCTGGAAACCGAACCGGCGTTGGCTCGGGAAGACTGGTCGACCTTGGCCCAGCGCGCCGACGCCATCGTGGTGCTGGGCTCCGGGCGTGAGCGCGGTGACCCGGCCTGGGGCACCGACCAGCCCACCGGTATCGGCCTGGAGCGCCAGTGCTACGCCGCACGACTGGCCAAGGCTTCCGGGCTGCCGGTGCTGACTACCGGCGGCCTGCATTACGGCACGCCGCCCAGCGAAGCGGAGTTGATGGCGGTGTCGATGCAGGATGACTTCGGCGTAGCGGTGCGCTGGAAGGAAGAGCGCAGCCGTACCACTTGGGAAAATGCGCAGATGAGTGCCGAGATTCTATTGCCGGAGGGCATTAAACGCGTGGTGGTGGTGACCCAGGCCTGGCACATGCCGCGTTCGGTGTGGAGCTTTGAGAAGGCAGGCTTCACCGTGGTGCCAGGACCGGTCGGTTTCCTCGGTGTGGACAACGCCCGGCCATTGGGCGGCTGGATGCCGGAATTCAAATCAATCTGGCAGAGTGGGCAGTTGATCAATGAAGCCGTGGGGCAGTTGGGTTACCGGCTGTTCTACCGATAACCCCGTCGCGAAACCTACAGGGTCTTCGACATCCTGCCCGCCAGCAGCGCCCAGCCAAACAACCCCAGGCACACAATAATCAACGGCCACGAACGCCATTGCAGGTACGGCGTGAGGTTGTGCATCGGCACCACTTCACCGTAGAGGATCCCACGTTCGAATTGCGGGATCTGCGCGGTGATCTGCCCAAACGGGTTGATCAAACCGGTCACGCCATTGTTGGTGGCGCGGATCATCCAGCGACCGGCCTCCAGTGCACGCATCTGCGCCATTTGCAGGTGCTGCAACGGGCCGATGGAGCGGCCGAACCAGGTGTCGTTGCTGATGGTCAGCAGCAGATCGCTCTGGGCCGACAGGCCTGCGGCGAACTCCGGGTACACCACTTCGTAGCAGATGAACGGTGCAATCTGATAGCCTTTGGCCTGCAGCATCGCCTGGTCGGACGGTCCGCGAGCGAAGTCCGACATTGGCAGATCAAAGAACGCGATCAGGCCGCGCAGCATGTCCTGCAGCGGCACGTACTCGCCAAAGGGCACCAGCTTCTGCTTGAGGTAGGTGCCGTCCCCTTCACCAAGCACGGTGATGCCGTTGAAGTAGCGCTTCTGGTGATGCACTTCCTGGCGGATCGGCACGCCGGTGATCAGCGCGGTGTGCCGGTCGGCGGCGAATTTGCCCATCATGCCCAGGTAGCCTTCGACAGACTCCTTGAGTACCGGCACGGCGGTTTCCGGCCACACCAGCAGGTCGACGGGCTTGGAGCTGAAGCTCATGTCGCGGTACAACGCGAGCTGTGCGTTGAGCTGCTCCGGGTCCCATTTCATGCTTTGTTCGACGTTGCCCTGGAGGGCGGCCACGGTCAGTGGCGCACCGGAGGGGCTGGTCCAGGCGTGATGCTTGAGCGCCAGGCCGATGGCCCAGGGCGCGACCAGCAACACCAGGCCTGCGCCGATAAAGGCGTTGCGCTTGCCAGCCAGCAGACGCGGCAGGTTGCACAGCAGCGCTGCTGTCAGTGCCAGGGCAAAGGAGATCAGCCACATGCCGCCCACTGGGGCCAAGCCCGTCAGTGGGCCGTCAAGCTGGCTGTAGCCGGAGTACAGCCACGGGAAACCGGTGAGGAACCAGCCGCGAAACGCTTCCTGGCCCACCCACAATGCTGCAAATGTCAGCGCATCTGCCAGCGGTGCTTCGTTACGACGCAACCAGCGCGCCCATAACCAGGCAGGCAGGGCGAAGAACCACGCGATGGCGGCGGTAAACAGCAGCATCAGGAAACCCGCCAGCAGCACCGAAGCGCCGCCGAAGTGGTGGATGCTGTAATAGATCCAACTGGTGCCGGCGCCGAACAGGCCGAAACCGAAACACCAGCCACGGCCCAATGCCTGGCGTGGGCTCAGGTCCCGCAGCCCGACATAGAACAGGCCGACCGCGACCAGCGCAAACGGCCACAGGTCGAACGGCGCCAGCGCCAGGGTGGTGATGGCGCCGGCCACCACGGCCAGCAAATTACCGGGCCAGCCGGGGCGGGTTAGGCGCTGCATGTCATTCCTTAGCGGGCAATAGGTGTCAGGCGAATCAGGTGGATACGACGGCTGTCCGCATTGAGGATACGGAAGCGATACGCGCCGATCTCGGTGGTTTCGTTACGTTTTGGCAGATGCCCGAACGCACTCATCACCAGGCCGCCCACGGTATCGAACTCGTCATCGGAGAATTCGCTGTCGAAGAACTCGTTGAAGTTCTCGATCGGCGTCAGCGCCTTGATCAGGAAGTCACCGCTGGGCAGTGGCTTGATGTAGCTGTCTTCTTCGACGTCGTGTTCGTCTTCGATGTCGCCGACGATCTGTTCCAACACGTCTTCAATCGTCACCAGGCCAGCTACACCGCCGTATTCGTCGATCACGATGGCCATGTGATTGTGGTTGGCGCGGAATTCACGCAGCAACACGTTCAAGCGCTTGGATTCGGGCACGAAGGTGGCCGGCCGCAGCAGGTCCTTGATGTTGAAGTTGTCGCCATTCTCCTTGAGGATCAACGGCAGCAGGTCCTTGGCCAACAGGACACCCATGACGTCGTCATGGCTTTCACCGATCACCGGGTAGCGCGAGTGCGCCGAATCGATCACGGCCGGGAGGAATTCCCGTGGGGTCTGGGTCGCCTTGATGCTGATCATCTGCGAGCGCGGGACCATGATGTCGCGTACTTGCAGGTCAGCCACCTGGATGGCGCCTTCGACGATGGCCAGCGCTTCGCTGTCCAGCAACTTGTTCTGATGGGCCTCGCGCAGCAGCTCAAGCAGCTCCTGGCGGTTTTTCGGCTCGTGGGCAAAAGCCTGGGTCAATTTACCCAGCCATGACTTCTGCCCGTTGCTCGATCGGTCTTCGCTCATAGCGATTACTCTGAATCCTTTATTGTTACAGTTGAGTGTTTTTAAACTTCGTCGTCGGCATACGGGTCCGGATGACCCAATTCTGCAAGCAACGTTTGTTCCAGTGTTTCCATTTCCTCGGCTTCGTCATCGTCTATATGGTCGTAACCCAAGAGATGCAAGCAGCCGTGGATGACTAGATGGGCCCAATGGGCCTCAAGTTCCTTGCCTTGTTCTTTTGCCTCGCGCTCCACCACGGCGACACAGATGACCAGATCGCCCAACAGCGGGATATCCAGCAGCTCATCCGGTACGTCGGCGGGAAAGGACAGCACGTTGGTCGCGTAGTCCTTCTGGCGCCAGGTGTGATTCAGTTCACGGCCCTCGGGCTCGTCCACCAGACGAATGGTCAGCTCCGAGTCGGCGGTGCGCTGGCGCAAGGCCAGGGCGCACCATTGGCGGAATTGGGCTTCGCTGGGGGCGGGCGCGTCGGTGGCCAGCTGCAGGTCAAGCTCAAGCATCGCGGCGAACATCCTTGGACAGCCCGTCATCGCGGTGTTCGAAGCGCTCGTAGGCCTCGACAATGCGCTGTACCAGCGGGTGGCGCACCACGTCCTTGGGCGAGAAGTGCGTGAAGCTGATGCCCGGCACGTCCTTGAGTACTTCAATCACATGGCTCAAGCCCGACTTGGTGCCCTTGGGCAGGTCAACCTGGGTGATGTCGCCGGTGATAATGGCCGTGGAGCCGAACCCGATGCGGGTCAGGAACATCTTCATCTGCTCGACCGTCGTGTTCTGGCTTTCGTCGAGGATGATGAAACTGTTGCTCAAGGTGCGGCCGCGCATGTAGGCCAGCGGGGCGATCTCGATCACCTGGCGCTCGATCAGCTTGGCCACGTATTCGAAGCCGAGCATCTCGTACAGCGCGTCATAGAGCGGGCGCAGGTACGGGTCGATTTTCTGGGCCAAGTCACCGGGCAGGAAGCCGAGTTTTTCGCCGGCCTCGACCGCTGGGCGCACCAGCAGGATGCGGCGTACTTGCTCGCGCTCCAGCGCGTCGACCGCACAGGCCACGGCCAGGTAGGTCTTGCCGGTACCGGCGGGGCCGATACCGAAATTGATGTCGTTACCCAGGATTGCCTTGACGTACTTCTGCTGATTCAAGCCCTTTGGGCGAATCATGCCTTTTTTGGTACGCAGGGCCACGCTGGCTTCAGCGACTGGGTTGTTGGCCAAGTCTTCCACAGCCGATTCCTGCAAATACAGGTGCACGATTTCTGGCGACAGCTCGCTACCCTTGGTTTCGCGGTAGAGACGGCGCAGCAGGTTTTCTGCGGATTTAGTGTGCAGGGCTTCACCAATGAGCTCGAACTGATTGCCGCGATTGCGGATCTCGATGCCCAGGCGTTGTTCGATCAGGCGCAGGTGCTCGTCGAACTGTCCGCACAGGTTGGCGAAACGGAGAGCCTCAAAGGGCTCGAGAATAAAACGATGGGGTTCTGCTATGGGTGCGTTCAAGGTCGCTTTTAGCCGCCCTTTGGCTGTTGAGGTGAAATAGAGAATAACGCCAGCCGGCTGTGTGCGAAAGCACTTAAACGGCACATGTTGGCTGGCGATAATTCAAAGAGTGATTACGGGATCAACGACCCGCGCAGCGAATGCGGCTGCGCCGCGTCGATGTGCACATCGGCAAACTGGCCGATCAGGGTCGGATTATCGCAACGGAAGTTTACGATTCGGTTGTTCTCGGTACGTCCCTGCAATTCGCCGGGGTCTTTTTTCGAGTAGTCGGTGACCAGGATGCGCTGGGTCGAACCGACCATTTGTCGGCTGATCTCGAAGCCCTGCTGGTTCAGGCGGTGTTGCAGCGCGTTGAGGCGCTCTTTTTTCAGCGCTTCCGGGGTTTCGTCGAGCAAGTCGGCCGCCGGGGTGCCGGGGCGCTGGCTGTAGACGAACGAGTAGGAGAAGTCGAAACCGACGTCTTCGATCAGCTTCATGGTCTGCTGGAAGTCTTTCTCGGTCTCGCCGGGGAAGCCGACGATAAAGTCCGAGCTGATGCAGATACCCGGCACCGCCGCGCGCAGTTTGCGCAGTTTGGATTTGTACTCCAGGGCCGTGTGGTTGCGCTTCATCGCCGAGAGGATGCGGTCCGAGCCCGATTGCACCGGCAAGTGCAGGTGCTTGACCAGTTCCGGCACTTCGGCGTGGGCCTGGATCAGGCTGTCGGAGAACTCCAGTGGGTGTGAGGTGGTGTAGCGGATGCGCTCGATACCGTCCACGGCGGCGACCACGCGGATCAATTCCGCCAGGTCGGCCAGGCGGCCGTCGTGGGTCTGGCCGCGATAGCCGTTGACGTTCTGGCCCAGCAGGGTCACTTCGCGCACGCCGTTTTCGGCCAGGTGGATAATTTCCGACAGCACATCGTCAAATGGCCGGCTGACTTCCTCGCCACGGGTGTAGGGCACCACGCAGAAGGTGCAGTACTTGCTGCAGCCTTCCATCACCGACACGTAGGCACTCGGCCCGTCGATGCGCGGCTCGGGCAAATGGTCGAATTTTTCTATTTCAGGGAATGACACGTCGACCTGCGGCAGCTTGGTAAAGCGCGCGGCGTCGATCATTTCCGGCAGGCGGTGCAAGGTCTGCGGGCCGAAGACCACGTCGACATAGGGCGCGCGGTCGCGGATCGCGGCGCCTTCCTGGCTGGCCACGCAACCGCCGACGGCGATCACCATGTCCGGGTTGGCCAGTTTCAATTCGCGCCAGCGGCCCAGTTGCGAGTACACACGGTCCTGGGCCCGCTCGCGGATCGAGCAGGTATTGAGCAGGATCACGTCGGCATCTTCGGCGCGGGCGGTGACTTCCAGGGCCTGGTGTTCGCCCAGCAGATCGACCATGCGCGAGCTGTCGTACTCGTTCATCTGGCAACCGTGGGTTTCGATGTAAAGCTTCTTGGCCATGGGAATCGTCAACTGGTGGTAAAGAACCGCGCATTATAGGGGGCATGCCCATTGGTTCCTAGCGTTGTGCATCGGGTGCCATGCTATAGTTCGCGCCCTCTTTTATATCCCCGATGTGTTGTTCGCCCACCATGACCAAACGTGAAGCTCCAATCTACAAGGTGATTTTCCTCAACCAGGGCCAGGTGTTCGAAATGTACGCCAAGCAGATCTATCAGAGCGATCTGTGGGGTTTCCTGGAGGTGGAAGAGTTCGTCTTTGGCGAGCGCACCCAGTTGGTCGTCGACCCGGGCGAAGAGAAGCTCAAGGCGCAGTTCGAAGGCGTGGTGCGCAGCTTTGTGCCGATGCATTCGATTGTGCGCATCGATGAGGTCGAGCGTTTGGGCACGCCGAAGATCAGTGAAGCACGTGGCACCAGCAACGTGATGCCGTTTCCAATGCCGATGCCAGAGAAGTAACGGCGCTGTCAGGGCAGGGGTGAGAAGGGCGAACGCCCGTCGGCACTCTGCAATTCCTGCAGATAATTGCGGAAAATCTGCCCCAGCACCTGGGTCGCCACTTCCAACTCATCGCGCTGCATGTGCTCGGCCACTTCATCGGCTGTATCCAGCGCGTCTTCTGCGCCGTTGACCGCGGCCATTTTCAGCACGATATACGCTTGGACGTTGTTGGCCGGCACGCCTTCGCCTTTGAAGAACATATTGCCCAATTCGAATTGCGCTTGGGCGTGCCCCTGCAACGAGGCTTTCTCGAAGTAGCTCAAGGCTTTGTTGAGGTCGCGGGCCGGGTTTTTGCTGTCGTGAAAGTACTCGCCCAACTCGTATTGCGCCTGCGCATCCCCGCCGTCGGCCTGTTTCTGGCACGCGCTCAGGGCTTCGGCCTGGCTGTCTGGCTGGGTATTGAGGGTGCAACGACCCATCGCTGGGATTAACAACGAGTTGCCGCCTGCTTGTGCATGTGCCAGCAGCGGCTGAAGGAGCAACAGGCAGCCCAGAACCAGGGTGCGGCCGGTGCGTTTCATGGGAATCGACTTACCTCTGACGGGGCGCGCGGACCCTCGGGGGATCCAATAAGCGCGCATTATGAAATAAGCAGGCCTCTGCTTACAAAGTCTTTACTCGTTTTTCTGCTGCTTGGGCAAGTTATCTGCCGGATTGCAGGTGATTTCTCGAAAAAACTCGGAAATTTCTGTAAGCAAAGTAGCAAATCAGACACCGATTGCGCGGTGCCTGATTTTTGCGGCCAATTATTTCAGTGCAGCGAAGGCGCGTTCGGCGGCATCGAGGGTCAGTTTCAACTCGGCTTCGCCATGGGCGATCGAGGTGAAGCCGGCTTCAAAAGCACTTGGCGCCAGGTAAACGCCGCCTTCCAACATCAGGTGGAAGAAGCGCTTGAACAGATCGGCGTCGCTGCCCATCACGTCATCAAAGGTGACGATATCGTCGGCGCCGCTGAAATACAGACCGAACATCCCACCCGCCTGGGTGGTGACAAACGGAATGCCGGCGGCATCGGCGCGCTGCTGCAGGCCGTCGAGCAGGCGCGTGGTGTAGTCGGTCAGCTCGGCGTGGAAGCCCGGGCGGCTGATCAGGCGCAGGGTGGTCAGGCCGGCAGCCATGGCCAACGGGTTACCCGACAAGGTGCCCGCCTGATACACGGGGCCCAGTGGCGCGATGTGCTGCATGATGTCTCGCTTGCCGCCGAAGCAGCCCACCGGCATGCCACCGCCGATGATCTTGCCGAAGGTGCTCAGGTCCGGCGTGACGCCGTAGTGAGCCTGTGCGCCGCCGAGGGCGACGCGGAAACCGGTCATCACTTCGTCGAAAATCAGCACCACGCCGTGCTTGTCGCACTGCTCGCGCAGGCCTTCGAGGAAGCCCGGCGCCGGGGGTACACAGTTCATGTTGCCGGCCACCGGCTCGACGATGATGCAGGCCACGTCCTGGCCCACTTCGTTGAGCATCTGCTCGACGGCGGCGATGTCGTTGAACGGCAGGGTCAGGGTGTGTTTGGCGAACGCCGCCGGCACACCGGCCGAGCTGGGCACGCCTTGGGTCAGCAGGCCGGAACCGGCTTTCACCAGCAGGCTGTCGGAGTGACCGTGGTAGCAGCCTTCGAACTTGATGATGCTGTCGCGGCCGGTGAAACCACGGGCCAGGCGGATCGCGCTCATGGTGGCTTCGGTGCCGGAGCTGACCATGCGCACCATTTCCATCGACGGTACGATCGAGCAGACCAGATCGGCCATCTCGGTTTCCATGGCGGTCGGCGCGCCGTAGGACAGGCCGTGTTCCAGTTGCTTGCGCACCGCGTCCAACACGTCCGGGTGGCTGTGGCCGAGGATCATCGGGCCCCAGGAGCCGACGTAGTCCACGTAGCGCTTATCATCTTCGTCGGTGACGTAGGCGCCTTCGGCATGCTTGAAGAACAGCGGCGTGCCGCCCACGCTCTTGAACGCACGCACGGGGGAGTTAACACCGCCGGGGATGTGTTTCTGGGCATTGGCAAACAGCGTTTCGGAACGGGACATGATCGGGCTCTCTTGAATCAAATCTGAAAAAGGGCGTTGAACGCACGGGCGCGGCGCGTGACTTCCTGGGTGCTGTCGGCGCCAAACAAGCCGTGCACCACTGCAAGCAGATCGGCGCCGTGGGCCACCAAGGGTTCGGCGTTCTCCAGGGTGACGCCGCCAATCACGCAGATCGGCAGCTGCAAACGTGCACGGGCCTGGGCCAGCATCTCTGTGGTGGCGGCCGGTGCGCCGGGCTTGGTGTTGGAATTGAAGAAGCGGCCGAAGGCGACATAGCTGGCGCCTTCCTTGGCGGCCTGCTCGGCCAGTTCGATCTGGCTGTGACAGGTGGAACCGATGATGGCTTTGGAGCCTAG
The DNA here is from genome assembly GCF_002269425.1 of Pseudomonas sp. NS1(2017). NCBI lineage: Bacteria > Pseudomonadati > Pseudomonadota > Gammaproteobacteria > Pseudomonadales > Pseudomonadaceae > Pseudomonas > Pseudomonas sp. NS1(2017). The sequence continues at coordinate 520,810 of NZ_CP022960.1, read as the reverse complement.
CAGGGCACGGGCCGGGGTCAGCGGGCCGTCGGTCTGGCCCAGGTGCACGCCGACGCCGAGGCGCGCAGCCAGTTCGGCGTCGTCGTTGATGATCAACTGGGTCTTGTAGCGCGAGCACAGCTCCCGCAGCTTTTCTGCTTCACGCAGGCGCCGGGCTTCGTCGCTGCTTTTGTCGCGGTATTGCAGCAGGGTCACGCCACCGTCCAACGCTGCTTCGACGTAGGCGAGGAATTTACCGGCCAACAGTTGGCTGTCGGTAATGGCGTAAAGGCCACGTAGTTTCATCGGGCAGGCCCCTCTGTCGTCTTACGAGCAAAAATCCAGCGGCAGCCGGCGCGGTACAAACTGGCCCTGGCCGAGTTGTTCGGCATCACGCAAGGTGCGCCAAGTGTAGTTGAGGGCCGATTGCACGGCGCTCACCAAACCTTCGCCTTGGGCAATCCGGCCGGACAACGCACTGGCCAACGTACAGCCCGAACCGTGATAGCTGCCGGGCAGGCGCTGGCAGGTAAAGGTCTGGCGCGTGCCGTCGCGGCTGTAGAGGCGGTTGTGCACTTCGTGCTCGTCGCCATGGCCGCCGGTGATCAATAGGTGCTTGATGTACGGCAGCAGCTTCTCGGCGCATTCGTCCGCCGTGCCTTCAGGCAGCTCCGCGAGTATGCGCGCTTCCGGCAGGTTGGGCGTGGCGATCAGCGACAGCGGGAACAGTCGCTCGCGCATTGCATAACCGACTTCGTCCTTGCCCAGGCTGCCACCACCGCCGGCGCGCAGCACCGGGTCGCACACCACCGGAAGGTGCGGATGCGCCAGCAGCAATTCGACTACGGTGTCGACCATCGCGGTGGAGCCGAGCATGCCCAGCTTGACTGCCGCCACTTCGGAATCGCCGAGCACTGCATTGGCCTGGGCCAGCACCCACTCGCGGTCGAGCACGCGGAAATCGCTGACATTGACGGTGTTTTGCACGGTCAAGGCGGTGACGGCCGGAGCCGCATGGCAACCCTGGGCGAGCAGGGCTTCGATATCTGCCTGCAGGCCGGCGCCACCACTGGGGTCATGGCCGGAGAGACAGAGGACAACGGGACGAGAGCTGTAGATATTCATGATGCGCGAGCTTACCACCAAACGCTTTTGGCGGGGCCGTCTGGCGATGGTTGAATTTTGCCATCGCAGTGACGCTTTTTTGGCGGTTTTGTACTCGGTTAAAATCGCTGAAAGCCGCGTTCTAGAGCCTTTCAAAAAATTATTTCAATGGTGCCTAGTGGCCTTTAGCAGCTATGCTAGAGTGGATCCAAACTACTAACTGTATTGCCGGTGTACGTCTTCTCAAAAGGAATGGGGGGCTTTTTGACATAACCGGACAGGCCACGCTGGGGCTCTATGCGCTATTTGCTGATTTTATTGTTGTGCGGGTTGCCGATGCTCGCCAACGCCATCGAGTTCAACCAGGACACGCAAAGCCTGCCGTTGGGCCGAGCCATGCAAGTGCTCGAAGACCCGACCGATGCCCTCACCATCGCGGATGTGATCGCGCCGTCCGCCACCGCGCAGTTCAAGCCCCACGATAAAGACACCCTGAATGCTGGCTACTCGCGCTCGGTGTTCTGGCTCAAGGTCAATCTGCAGTACCTACCCACTCATCCCGAAGCGCAGCGCACCTGGTTGCTGGAGCTGGCGTACCCGCCGCTCGACCATCTTGACCTCTACTTGCCCGACAACAGCGGCACTTATCGGCTGGCTGGGCGTACCGGGGATGCGCTGCCGTTTTCCGCCCGTGAGATTCGCCAGAACAACTACTTGTTCAAGGTCGACTTCACGCCGGGCGAGGCAAAAACTGTTTACCTGCGCTTGCAAAGCGAGGGCTCGATCCAGGCGCCTCTGACGCTGTGGTCCAGCACCGCCTACCTGGAACAACAGCCGCTGCGCCTGTATGTGCTGGGCCTGATCTATGGCGTGTTGCTGGGGATGCTGGTCTATAACCTGTTCATCTACCTTAGCGTGCGCGACACCAGCTACCTCTATTACATCTTTTATATCGCCTCGTTTGGCATGTATCAGCTGTCGGTCAATGGTGCGGCGGTGGAGTATTTCTGGCCGAACAATCCTTGGTGGGCGAATGCCGCGACGCCTTTCCTGATCGGCTCGGCGGCGTTGTTCGGCAGCCTGTTTGCGCGCAGCTTTTTGCACACGGCCCAGCACAGTCGCTGGATCAACCGGCTGTTGCTGGCGCTGGTGGCCTGCGGTGGCGTGGTGATGCTGCTGTCGTTGATGACCAGCTACGCGCTGGCACTGCGCCTGGCCACCGGTTTGGCCCTGGTGTTTACCGTGACTATTTTTGTCGCCGCCATCAAGGCCTGGTATTGCGGCCAGCGCGTGGCGCGCTATTTCATCATTGCCTGGTCGGCGTTCCTGCTAGGTGGAGTGGTGAATACGCTGATGGTGCTGGGCTATCTGCCTAACGTATTCCTAACCATGTACGCCAGCCAGATCGGCTCGGCGATTGAAGTGGCGCTGCTGTCCCTGGCCCTGGCCGACCGCATCAATTCCATGCGTGAGCAACAAGCGCAGATCCTGCTCGATGCCAGCCAAAAACTTGAAGTGCTCAACCAGCAATTGGCCCGCAGCAACCGCCTCAAGGACGAGTTCCTCGCCACCCTGACCCACGAACTGCGTACGCCCATGAACGGCGTGATCGGCTCCCTCGAACTGATGCAGACCGTGCCCCTGGACGCGGACCTGGCGCAATACCATCAAACCGCCGCCGGTTCGGCGCGGGACATGATGCGCATGGTCAACGGCATTCTCACCCTCACCGAATTGCAGGCCGGCCGCTTGAGCGCCCAACCTCAGGTATTCAGCCTGCGCGGTACGCTCGACACCTTGCGCCAGCAGTTCACCGCCAGCGCCCAGAGCAAAGGCCTGGCGTTCTCCATCGATGTGGCGGACGAGTTGCCGGACCGCGTACTGGGCGACGCCGACAAACTGCTGCAGTGCCTGGATTGCCTGCTGGACAACGCCTTCAAGTTCACCCACGAAGGCTCGGTGCGCCTGCGCGTGGTCGGTGTGCCCCAGAGTGACGGTGGCTTGCGCTTGAGCTTTATCGTGACCGACACCGGAATCGGCTTTGCCTTCCTTGACGAGGCGACCCTGTACCAGCGCTTCTTCCAACTGGATGGCTCCATGACGCGCGAGTACGGCGGCCTGGGTATCGGCCTGGCAATCTGCCGGCAACTGATCGAGCTGCTGGGCGGGCGTCTCACCCATCATTCCGAGCCGCGCAAAGGCAGCCGCTTCCAGTTGGAAGTGGAGGTCAGCCCGTTAGCACCTGAATCCAAGCCTGCGCCGGACAAGCAGCGCGCACCTCAGGAGTGTTCGGTATTGTTGGTGGATGACAACAGCGTCGGCCAATTGGTGGTGCGTGGCATGCTGCTCAAGCTCGGTTACCGGGTGAAAACCGTGGACACTGGCCCGAACGCTTTGGCCGCCTTGCAAGCAGGAGATTTCGACGCGGTACTGTTGGATATTCCTGAAGGTGGTTTCTCGTTGTGTTGTCAGATCCGTGCATTGCCTGGCTGCGGTGAGTTACCGGTAATCGCCTTGAGTACGTCGCTGAATGCGTCGGAGCGTGAGCGCTGCCACGGCATCGGCCTCTCCGATCGCCTGGCCAAACCTGTGCGTTTCGAGGCCTTACAGGCGGTGTTGGAGCGTCGGTTGTTGTGTCCGGCAGAGGGCGAAAGCGCCGGACATTCGGCGGGTATGCCACTTTTTTAAGCGCCATGGCAGTGCTTAACTGAAAAAACCGGCCTCAATCGACGGGCACCGTGTAGGAGCGAGCTTGCTCGCGAAGAATGTCAAGGATAACGCGAGCACCCTGTAAAAACGCGGTGCTCTCACGTTCTTCGCGAGCAAGCTCGCTCCTACAAACAGCCTCAATCGAAATGGGCCTTTTTCCAGGAGGCCCGTCATGAACCTGCATCAGTTTGCCGAAACCCACGACGTCACCAATCAGCCACCGTCCCTGGACGGCACCAACCTGTACCGTATCGATTTGCCCCTGCAGGAATGGTCGCGCCGCTTTGGCGCTGGCTGGGCAGAAGCGCGTATCGATGCCTATGGCGCGCTGGCCGGTGGGCCGTTGATGGAGGCCGGGTTCCTGGCGAACCAGAACAAACCGGTGTTCAACAGCCATGACCGATATGGCCATCGCATCGACCTGGTGGAGTTTCACCCGGCTTACCACGAACTCATGCGCACGGCCGTCGAACATGGCTTGCCGTCGCTGCCGTGGGCGCATCCGCAGTCCGGCGCCCATGTGGCCCGCGCCGCCATGACCTACCTGCACAGCCAGGCCGAAGCCGGCACCGGCTGTCCGCTGACCATGACCTTCGCTTGCGTGCCTGCCCTGCGCCTGCAACCGGATTTGGCCAAGACCTGGCTGCCGAAAATCCTCAATACCCAATACGACCCGCGCAATGTCGGCATCGCTCACAAGGCCGGTGCCACTATCGGCATGGCCATGACCGAGAAACAGGGTGGCACTGACGTGCGCGCCAACACCACTCGCGCCTATCCGGCGGGGGCCGGCGGTCCGGGCCAGGCCTATGAACTGGTGGGCCACAAGTGGTTCTGCTCGGCACCGATGTGCGATGCCTTCCTGACCCTGGCGCAAACTGACAAGGGCCTGACCTGCTTCCTGCTGCCCCGACACCGCCCGGATGACACGCGCAACGAGTTCTACATCCAGCGTCTGAAAAACAAACTGGGCAACTGCTCCAACGCCTCCAGCGAAGTAGAGTTCCGTGGTGCCCTGGCCTGGATGATCGGTGAGGAAGGCCGTGGCGTGCCAACTATCATCGAAATGGTCGCCATGACCCGCTTCGATTGCATGGTCGGCTCCAGCGCATTGATGCGCCAGGCGCTGACCCAGGCCAGCCATCATTGTGCCCATCGTTTGGTGGGGGGGCGGGTGCTCAGCGAACAACCCTTGATGCAAAACGTGCTGGCGGACCTGGCGTTGGAAAGCGAGTCCGCGTTGGCCCTGAGCCTGCGCATGGGCCGCGCATTGGATCATTTAGGCGATGAGCAGGAAGCCAAGTTCGCCAGGCTCGTCACAGCCGTGGGCAAGTATTGGATCTGCAAACGCGCCCCGGCCATGATCAATGAAGCCGCCGAGTGCATGGGCGGTGCCGGGTATGTCGAGGACAGCATCTTGCCGCGCTTGTACCGTGAGGCACCGGTGAATTCAACGTGGGAAGGTTCCGGCAACGTGCAGTGCCTGGACGTGCTGCGCGCGTTGTCGAAAGAGCCGGGCGTGCTGGAAGCGCTGTTTGTCGAGCTGGGGGATGGGCATGGCGACCGGCTGCTGACGCGGCATATCGAGCAATTGAAGTCAGCCTTTATGGACACCCAGGACATCCAATACCGTGCGCGCCAGCTTACCGAAGACATCGCCGTGGCGTTGCAGGCCAAGCTGTTGCTGGAAGCCGGCAATGCGGCCGTCAGCGATGGGTTTATCGCCAGTCGCTTGGGCGAATCGTCCGGTCGGGTGTATGGCACGTTGCCGCGAGGTGTGGATGTAGCGGCGATTTTCGCCAGGTCCACACCTTGTTGATTGCATTCAAAGTTTGCGTCTGACGGGGATACAGGCAAGATAAAGGCCTGCACGTCAGAACACAGGATGCTTACCGTGACCGAAGCTTTTGTTGTCGTTCAAACCGCTGAAGAAGCCGTGGACCGGCTGGCGGCCCTGCATGAGCGTGCCACGGGCGCGCTCAATCAAGCCCTCAAGCAATACCTCAAGGACCGCGTCGAACCCGACGCCGAACAACGTGCGTTGTTTCGCTACCCGGAACTGCGCCTGACCTACCACTGCCACGGCGAAGTCCCACAGACCACCCGCGCATATGCCAAGGTTCAGTTGCCGGGAACCTACAGCGTCACCGTCACCCATCCTGCGGCGTTCCGTAAATACCTGCTGGAGCAACTGGTGCCGCTGATGCACGACTTCACCGTGACGGTGGAAGTGGGCGTCAGCCAGCAGAACATCCCGTACCCGTACGTGGTAGAGCAGGGCGATGAACTGGCCGGCTCCGGTGTGACTGCGGCGACCCTGGCCCGCGTATTTCCGAGTACCGACCTGTCGGCCGCCACTGATGGCATCGCCGATGGCCTGTATGACTGGGAAAACACAGACCCGCTGCCCCTGGCACTGTTCGATGCGGCGCGCGTGGACTTTTCCCTGCGTCGCCTCGTGCACTACACCGGCAGCGACTGGCGCCATGTGCAGCCGTGGATCCTACTGACCAACTACCACCGTTATGTCGACCAGTTCATCCTGCATGGCCTGGAACAACTGCGCAGCGACCCGCGTTTTATCCGCATGGTGCTGCCGGGCAACGTAGTGATCGACAAGGCGATGGACCACGGTGAAGCCTCCGCGATTGCTGCCGGGGTGGTGTGGCACCGTTATCAGATGCCGGCTTATCACTTGCAAGCCACTGACGGCCACGGCGTGACCCTGGTGAATATTGGCGTCGGCCCGTCCAACGCGAAGAACATCACCGACCACCTGGCCGTGCTGCGTCCGCATTGCTGGCTGATGATCGGTCACTGTGGCGGCCTGCGCCAATCCCAGACCATCGGCGATTACGTGCTGGCTCACGCCTACATGCGCCGCGACGGGATTCTCGACCGCGTCGTGCCGCCGAACATCCCGATCCCGGCCCTGGCCGAAGTGCAGTTGGCCTTGCAGCAAGCGGCGGCCAACGTCACCGGTGAAAAAGGCGAAGAGCTGAAAAAACGCCTGCGCACCGGCACCGTGTTGACTTACGACGACCGTAACTGGGAACTGCGCTGGGCACAGGAGCGGCCGCTGATCAACTTGTCCCGCGCCGTGGCCGTGGACATGGAAAGCGGCACCATCGCCGCCCAGGGTTATCGCTTGCGGGTGCCGTACGGCACTTTGCTGTGTGTGTCGGATAAGCCACTGCACAGTGAGATCAAGCTGCCCGGTTCGGCCAACGCATTCTATGAGCGTGCGGTCAGCCAGCACTTGAAGATCGGCATCGAGGCGGTGGATTTGCTGCGCACCGAACTCAACTCGCTGCACTCGCGCAAACTGCGCAGCTTCGACGAGCCGCCATTCCGCTAAGCGGTTGGGATGGTCATTTAACGGTCAGGCCACTAGCATTGTCGGTCCTGACCGTTAGATGTTCCTTTGCCATGTCCCGTCCCACTCGTCCCGATTCGCGCCGCCCTGGCGTGAAACCTCCGTATTCCGCAGCGCGGCGTGTCGCCAAGGCGCCACCGGCCGAGCCGAAACTGATCCTGTTCAATAAACCCTTCGACGTGCTGACCCAGTTCAGCGACGAAGGCGGGCGGGCGACGCTCAAGGATTTCATCGACATCCCCGGCATCTACCCGGCGGGCCGCCTGGACCGTGACAGCGAAGGCTTGTTGTTGCTGACCAACGATGGCCAGTTGCAGGCGCGGATTGCCGACCCCAAGCACAAGCTGGCGAAAACCTACTGGGTGCAGGTGGAAGGCGAACCGACCGAAGAACAGCTGCAACGCCTGCGCGATGGCGTCGAACTGAATGACGGCAAGACCCTGCCGGCCGAAGCGCGGCGGTTGGACGAGCCTGAGTTATGGCCGCGTAACCCGCCGGTGCGCTTTCGCAAAAACATACCGACGTACTGGCTTGAATTGGTGATTCGCGAGGGGCGTAACCGCCAGGTACGGCGCATGACCGCTGCCGTGGGGTTGCCCACCCTGCGTCTGGTGCGCGTGCGCATTGGCGACTGGACGATTGACGGCCTGGATCAAGGCCAGTGGAAGGAAGTGCCGGCGCGCTTATAAGGCGCCGGACTCGATCAGGCCGATCACCACGCTCTTGATGATGAACGCGGCCACGCCCAGGCCCAACACGAAGAACAGGATAAACGAGCCAAAACGCCCGGCCTTGGACTTCTTCGCCAGGTCCCAGACGATAAAGCCCATGAAAATGATCAGGATCGTGACCAGACCGGTCATCATCCATTCTTCGAAGAGGGCGGGGTCGATGTTGTTCATGGTGACGTTTCCGACAGGGCAAGCGGCAAGTATACGGCAGTGCTCCGGCTCAGCATTGACCTGCGTCGGTGCGTCGCACGCAGGTCCCTGTAGGAGCGAGCTTGCTCGCGAAGATCGTTAACGATGACTCGGTAACCCTGAGTGAATGTGGCACTCTCAGGTTTTTCGCGAGCAAGCTCGCTCCTACAGGTAATGTGCGAAATCAGGTGCGCAGGTGCGTCAGCGGCAATTCGGTGCTGTTGAGCACCTGGTTCAGCACAAAGCTGGAGCGCACGCTGGTCACACCTTCAATACGGGTCAGGTGACCCAGCAGCAGTTTCTGATAGTGATCCATGTCCGGCACCACCACTTTCAACTGATAGTCCGCATCCATCCCGGTGACCAAACTGCATTCCAGCACCTGGGGCAGGGTGCGGATCGCCGCTTCGAAATTCTCGAAACGTTCGGGTGTGTGGCGGTCCATGCCGATCAGCACATAGGCGGTCAGGCTCAGGCCGAGCATCTTGCGGTCGAGCAAGGCGACCTGGCGGGCGATGTAGCCGTCGTCCTCCAACTGCTTGACCCGGCGCGAGCATGGCGACGGCGACAAGCCGATGCGTTCGGCCAGCTCCTGGTTGGAGATCCTCGCATCACGTTGCAATTCCGCCAAAATACTCAGGTCGTATCGGTCAAGCTTGCTCATTGGGTTGGCCTTTGTCGTAACTATTGCGGTGAATTATCTATGAAGGGTTAAAAATTGCGCAAGCACTGTTTATTGACGCAATCTTCGCAATCATCTGCCGGGCGCTGGCGGGTATCTTTATCAACAGAATCACCGCCTGGACAACAGTCCAAAGCAGCCCGCCCAATCAGGCCCGCTGCGGCCGCCACCCCAGCAGGGTTGAGCCGGCCTCCAGGCTGCACACTGTCCACAAGACGGCGTGAGGTGAGCCAACGTCAAAAGCGTTGAGCCAGGACGAAGTTCTCAAGGGGTGGCCGACGGGTCACCCCTTTTCTTTTGCCTGCTGATAACCTGTCCGAGAACCGGGCCTGGCTTTTCCAGTCTCATGGACAGGCCCTAATCCGCAGTGAGGAATAGCATGAAGCGCATCTGGCGTTTGGCAGGTGTAGGTTTGCTGATGGTCACCGTTGGCGCCCAGGCAGTGGCCGACGAACGTGATACCGGGCCGCGTGGTGAGGGCGGTGGTCAGCATGAAAGAGGGCCGGAGGGCGGACGGCCAGGAGGCGGTAACGAACAGCCGCGTCCGCAGAACAATCAGCCACGGCCCGAAAACAACCAGCCGCGCCCGCAGAATCAGCATTTTGATCGCGCAGGCCAGAACGGTGGTGGCCAATGGCAAGGGCGTCCCCAGGGCAATGAGCAGGGGCGGCCCCAGCCACAACCACAGCCGTCGAACAACCTGCCGATCCAGAGTCGCCCCGACACCGTGCGCCAGACCCAGGAACCGCGTCCGGGCTATTACCGTGACATCCCTCGACGCAATGACGGCAACCAACACTGGGACGCCGGCGGCCCAGGCTCGCGCCCCGGCGACAACCGCTGGCCCGGTCGCCCCGACGGCCATGGCAACGGCTGGGGCCCAGGCCCGCAGCATCGCCCAGGTTATGTGATCGATCGCTTCCCTGATCGCAATTACCGCGTGCCTTACCGTGGCCAGGACTACTTCTACTCCGGCGGCTATTGGTATCGCCCGCAAGGCCCGCGCTATGTGGTGGTGACGCCGCCCTACGGCATCCGTGTGCATTACCTGCCGGACTACGCGCGTGAAGTGTGGATCGGCAGCGCGCTGTTCTTCCTCGCGGCGGGTTCCTACTACACCTACGAAAGCAGCTCCCAGCAGTATGTGGTGGTGCAACCGCCAGCCGCCGTACCGGCACCGCAGCCCGCGCCGCAAGGCAATGGTTATGATGTGGTGGCGTATCCGGCCAACGGCCAGTCACCGGCCCAGGTGCAGCAGGACGGGTATGACTGTTATCGCTGGGCCGTGCAGCAAAGTGGCTTCGACCCACAGCAAGTCACCTACGCCCCCGATCCGGCGGTGGTGCAAACCTACCGCCAGGCCCAGGGCAACTGCCTGAGCAGCCGCGGTTATCAGGTGCAGTACTAGGTTTTATTGCCTGTGACCACTTCCCGCGGGTCGGCGTGCACCAGCACTTCGGCGCGCGGGTAGGCCTTGTGAATCGCATCGGCGGCCTGGTCGCTGATGCCGTGGGCCACTGACAGCGTCAACTCCCCCGGCAGTTCCAAGTGCAACTGCACAAACCAGTGGCTACCGGAAATCCGCGTGCGCAAATCATGCGCGCCCAAGACGCCCGGTACGCCACGGGCCAGTTCGAGCATGTGCTGACTGACGTCTGGTGGCAGTTCTTCATCCATCAATACCGCAAAGCTTTCACGGGCGATCTGGATGGCGCTCCACAAGATGTAGGCGGCAATGCCCAGGCCGAACCAGGCGTCGACCTGATGGTAGCCAAACCCTGCCAGCACCAGCGCCACCAAAATGCTGCCGTTGAGCATCAGGTCGGAGCGGTAATGCAATGAGTCCGCGCGCACGGCGTTGGAGCCGGTTTCGCGGATCACCCGGTGTTGCAGCATCAGCAAAGCCACGGTCAGTACCAGGGAAAACACGATCACGCCAATGCTCAACCACGGTGCGCCCACCGGCTCCGGGTGTTGCAGCCGCTGGTACGCCTGGAACGCGATCAACACCGCACTGCCGCCGATAAATAGCGCCTGCGCCATGCCCGACAGCGACTCCGCCTTGCCGTGCCCATAGCGGTGATCGTCATCGGCCGGGCGCAACGCGTAATGCACCGCCACCAGGTTCAGCAGCGAAGTCACGCCGTCCAGCAGTGAGTCGGTCAACCCGGCAAGCATGCTCACCGAGCCGCTGAGCCACCAGGCGATGGCCTTGGTGATAATCAGCGCACAAGCCACGCCCACCGAGGCGCGGGTGGCCAGGCGCAGGAGCCTGGCGTGTTCGGGACTGCTGGTCATAGGCGGCTCGGATCCTTAAGCGGCGGGTTGCAGGCCCAGGCTGGCGAGCTGTTGCACACTGCCCTTGAACTGGATCATGCGCGGGTCGTCGAGCGGCAGGCTGCGGCCGGTTTCTTTCTGGATGATGCTTTGCAGCTTGGCGTTGTCGACCTTGCCGTCGGCGCCAATGGCTTCGTGGAGTTTCTGCGGATCGACCTGGGCGGTCTTGCCCGGTTCGAAGTAGATAGCGCCGGTGGCGAAGTCCACGCCGAACGCAATTAGGCCGGGGATCACATAAAACAGCAGGCCCACTGCGTCGAGCACGGCAATGGTCGGGTCGATCTTGCCGTCGATCTGGCCACGGCGGTCCGGGTAGAAGATCGAACCGCATGCCGTCAATTGGCTCAACAGGGTGACGGCGAGGACACCGCCAATGACACGGGAAGCGATACGCATGGAAAATCTCCTGTAGGTCACTGTAGGAGCGAGCTTGCTCGCGAAAAACGTCAACGATAACGCGTGCTGCCTGAAAATACGTGGTGCTCTCTGGTTTTTCGCGAGCAAGCTCGCTCCTACAAGAGACCCGCGCCAGCATCCGGCAGTTCGCCGTTATACTCGCCGCTCTGCTTTGGAGCCAGTATGAATTCGTTGCCGATTGATGAAGTTTTACCTGCACTGCGTGACGCCTTGGCGAATCGCCATGAAGCCGTGCTCGAAGCGCCCCCCGGCGCCGGTAAAACCACCCGCGTGCCCTTGGCGTTATTGAACGAACCCTGGCTGGCCGGGCAGACCATCCTGATGCTCGAACCCCGCCGTCTTGCAGCCCGTGCGGCGGCCGAACGCTTGGCCAGTGAGTTGGGTGAAAAGGTCGGCGAAACCGTCGGCTATCGCATTCGTCTGGACAGCAAGGTCGGCCCCAATACGCGCATCGAAGTGGTCACCGAAGGCATCCTCACCCGCCGCCTGCAGGATGACCCGGCGCTGGACGGCGTGGGTTTGCTGATCTTCGACGAATTCCACGAACGCAGCCTCGACGCCGACCTGGCGCTGGCCCTGAGCCTCAACGGCCGCGAACTGTTTCGCGATGATCAACCGCTGAAAATCCTGCTGATGTCCGCCACCTTAGAAGGCGAACGCCTGGCCACTCTGCTGGACGACGCGCCGATCCTGCGCAGCGAAGGGCGCATGTTCCCGGTGCAGATGCGCTGGGGCCGACCTTACCAGCCCGGTGAGTTCATCGAGCCGCGTGTGGTGCAGACCATTCTCGAAGCCCTGCACGACGAAACCGGCAGCGTGCTGGTGTTCCTGCCGGGGCAGGCGGAGATTCGTCGGGTCAACCAGCAACTGGCCGACGCCCTCGGCGAACGCACCGATGTGTTGTTGTGCCCGCTGCATGGCGAACTGGACCTCAACGCCCAACGCGCCGCTATTGATCCGGCACCCGCCGGTAAACGCAAAGTGGTGCTGGCGACCAACATCGCCGAGACCAGCCTGACCATCAACGGCGTGCGCGTGGTGATTGACGCCGGGCTGGCGCGAGTGCCGCGTTTCGACCCCGGCAGCGGCATGACCCGCCTCGATACCCAACGTATCTCTCGCGCCAGCGCCACCCAGCGGGCTGGCCGGGCAGGGCGCCTGGAGCCGGGCGTGTGTTATCGCCTGTGGTCCGAAGACCAGCACGAAGGCCTGGCCGCTTATGGCAGTGCGGAAATCCTCGCCGCCGACCTGGCCGGCCTCGCCTTGCAACTGGCGCGCTGGGGCGTCACGCCCAACCAACTGGTGTGGCTGGATGTGCCGCCAACCGCCGCGTATGCCCAGGCCCAGGATTTGCTGGTGCGCCTCGGCGCCTTGAATGAAGACAAACTCACTGCCCATGGGCAGAAGATGGCCGAGTTGCCGGCCCATCCGCGTATCGCCCATCTGCTGCTGCGCGGGCAGGATTTTGGATTGGCGGCGACGGCCTGCGACGTGGCCGCATTGCTGGGAGAGCGCGACATCCTGCGCGGTGGCGGTGCGGATTTGCACAGTCGATTGGCGCTGTTGTCCGGCGAAGAACGCGCACGCGGCACCCAAGGCGGCGTGCAGCGAGCCAAGCAACTGGCGCGACAATATCGCGGTTACTTAAGAGGCCAGGCGACTCAAGCGGTTGCCGACCCCGATCACCCGCGCTGGCTCGGTGCCTTACTGGCGCTGGCCTACCCGGACCGCGTCGCCCAGCAGCGTCGTCCCGGCGGTGCTGAATATCGCCTGGCCAACGGCCGCGCGGCGCTGTTCGCCGAAGCCGACAGCCTGATGAAACAGGCCTGGCTGGTCATCGCCGACCTGGGCAGTCGCCAGGGCCAGCGCGAAGAGCGTATCTACCTGGCGGCGGATTTTGATCCGGCGCTGTTCGACACGGTGCTGGCCGAGCAAGTGCGTAATGTCGACCAGCTCGACTGGGACGAACGCGAAGGCGTCCTGCGCGCCGAACGCCAACGCAAAGTCGGTGAACTGGTGCTCAGTCGCGAACCGCTGACCGGCCTCGACGAATCCGCCCGCAGCCAGGCGCTGGTCAACCTGGTACGGCGCAAAGGCTTGGAACTGCTGCCGTGGACGCCGGAACTGCGCCAATGGCAGGCCCGCGTCATGTTGCTGCGCCAGCTCGACGTCGGCAAAACCAGCGAATGGCCCGACCTCAGTGACAAGGCGCTACTCGCCAGCCTCGAACACTGGCTGATGCCCTACCTGGGCAAAGTCTCGCGCCTGAGCCATTTTGCCAACCTGGATATCGCAAGCTTCCTGCACAACCTGCTGCCCTGGCCACTGCCCCAACGTTTGGACGAACTGGCACCGCAGCATGTGAAAGTGCCGTCGGGTTCGTCAGTGCGTTTGGACTACAGCGAACAGCCGCCGATCCTGGCGGTGCGCTTGCAGGAATTGTTCGGGCTGGCCGACACCCCGCGCATTGCTGGAGGGCGCCAAGTGGTGAAGCTGCATTTGTTGTCCCCGGCGCGTCGGCCGGTGCAGGTCACGCAGGACCTGGCGAACTTCTGGCGCAGTACCTATGCCGAGGTGAAGAAGGATTTGAAGGGGCGGTACCCGAAGCACTATTGGCCGGATGACCCGCTGGTGGCGGAGGCGACGGCGCGGATCAAACCGCGCAAGTGACTACTGGGCGGCCGGCAGCAGAAACCGCGCAATCACCGGCAAATGGTTGGAAATACGCAACGTATCCTCCTGCCGCACCTTGGCTTCCACTCGTTTGATCCGCGGGCTGTAGAACAGGTAATCCAGCGTACGATCCGGGCCGTCCACGCTCGGGTCGTTGGGGAAGTTCGTCAGCCATTGCTCACGATCAATCCCGCTGGATTGGCTATTGCTCGGGATCATTGGGTATTTGTCCCACAGCAAATGCAGCTCGCTGTCCGGCGAATACTGTCCGCGTTTGGTGGCGTCCAGGCGTAGGAATTGCCCCAAGGGCAGCAGATTGAAATCCCCGCCGATCAGCCAGGGCGTGCCACGGCCCTCGAATTTATCCAGCAGTTTGACCGTAGTTTTCACCTGATCCTGCACCGCGCTGCGCCCAGGGGCATCGCCATCCAGGCGGGTGTTGAGCACCGCGAGTTGGCCGCCATCGCTCAAGGGCAGGTAAGTCAGCAGCAAAGCCGGCTTGGGTTGGAACTGGCGGCTGAGGATGTTGGCCTCGGGCGCCGGCAGTTGCAGGCGTTCGGCGTGTTCGATCTGGTAACGGCTCAGGGTCGCCAGTTTGCGACCGACGCTGCCGAAGATATGCAGGTTTGGCACGAAGTCGGCTTTCCAGTCGAAGGCCTGGGCGCTGCACGGGTAGAGGTCGACCAGGCGCTCTTGCAGCAGGGCCAGTTGGTCCTGGTAGTGGGAAGGCTTGGCGTTTTCGTCGAGTTCCTGCAGCAGCAGGATGTCGGGTTGTTCGTCGCGAATCACCCGTGCCACTTCGTCGAGGCTGGCGGCCATGTCTTCCACGGTGGGGCGGTCGTCGGGGCCGCTGCCGTCGGCGGTGTCGTACCAGAACACATAATTTTTGCCGGCCAGGTATTGCACGTTCCAGGTCATGACCTTGAGTGCCTGCCCCGGCAATAGTGTCGGCGCACGCGGCGCGACGCAGCTCACCGGCAGGGTTTCCTTCGCCTCGGGGCGCCAGGTCAGGCTGTAGATCAGGGCGGTCAGCAAGCCTGCGATGATCAGCAGGCTCAGCAAGGTGATGCGCAATAAACGGGTCATCGGCTCGGCTTATAGCGTTTCAGAGGTGGCACGGAGCATATCACCGCGCGTCGGCATCGCCACCGATCAGCATGAATAAACGAAACAGCACCACGCTGGTAAACAGTTGGAGAAAGCTGTGGGCACTGTCCAGAAACAGCCCCAGCAGCGGCGCTGGCGTTGGGTAGGCCGCAACGCTGGCGCCTTTGAGCAACCACAGCGGCGTCATCACGCACAGCAGGCACACCAGAATCAGCCAGAAATGCCCACGGCTCAGGCGGAAGCTTTCCTTCATCGCCTCCAACGCCGGCATGCCGCGCAGCACCAGCAGGTACTCGGCAAACGCCAGTACCACCATCAGCCACAGCCCCGGCAGGAAATACAGCGAGAGCCCCAACAGAATCAGCAGCGTGCTCATCGCCGTCAGCAGGGCAAAGCGCGGCCACAGGGTAAGGGCCATGGCCCAGACATCTTTAGTGCGCGGCGACTCGCCACGGGTGCGAGCATCCAGAAACAGGATCAGCGCGCCGGTATACAGCGGGTACACCAGCAACCCCACCACCACGCTGTAGCCGGGAAACGCATCCGGGCCGACGACGTGGTTGAGCACCTGTTGCAGCAGGGCTTCGAAAATCACCAACGGCAGACACAGTTGGACGATGGCGCCCAAGTTGCGTTGGGTGAAACGGAAGGAGTCGCGCAGCACGTCTAACGGATTCATCAAGTTCATCGCAGGCCTGAAAGCAAGGGCAACACTTTAACCGATCATTACCGGAGGTAAGCAAACGTAAACCTTGAGTAAAGACCATTGAAACAACTCGTAACACCCCCATAACTAGGACGGCGCCTGATTACAGGCGAGACCACGATTTCTACCGGCAATCTAACGAGGTCGCCATGAACAGCGAAGAGCAAACCCTGATCGATGGACTGTTTTCACGGTTGCAACAAGCCGAAACGGACTCAGCCCCCCGCGACGCCCAGGCCGAAGCGCGGATCAAGGAGCACATGACGCGCCAACCGGCGGCCGGGTATTACATGATCCAGTCGATCCTGGTGCAGGAACATGCGCTCAAGAGCCTCGACGCGCAGAACAAGCAGCAGGCGCAACAGATCCAGCAATTGCAGGATGAACTGCAACGGGCCAAATCTTCCGCGCAAGCTGCTCCGGCGAGCAGCGGTGGTTTCCTGTCGAGCATCTTTGGCGGTGGCGGTTCCCGTGATCAGCAGCCGGCTCAAAGTGCACCGCCGTCTTCCGGTGGTGGTTGGCGCGAGCCGACGCGGCCTGGGTTCAGCCAGCCTGCGCCTCAGCAGAATTATCAACAGCCTGCTCCAGCCGCTCCGGCGGGCAGCGGCTTCCTCGGCGGCGCGATGAAAACCGCAGCCGGCGTGGCCGGTGGTGTGTTGCTGGCCGAAGGCATCAGCAGCCTGTTCAACCACAACTCGCAACAGCCGCAAGTCGTGGAAGAAATCATCCGCGAAGAGCCTGCGCCTGCCAGTGACAACGGCAACTGGGGCAACGACGACCAGAAGTACGCCGGCAATGACAGCTGGGGCAGCAACAACTCGGACAGCTTTGCCGACAGCGATTATTCCGACGACTCTTCCTCCTTCGGCGACGACGATTCCTTCGTCTGACCCGCCCAGACCGGGGCGACTCGTTGCCCCGGTCTGATTTTTCCCGGAAACCTTCTCGCGGCTGGCATACTTGCACCCTTTCCGGGCCCTGGCGCCTGGCTGTCATGAGGAAGTGCGGTGAAGAAAATTGCAGTGTTCGCCGATGTGCAAAACCTCTATTACACCGTCCGCCAGGCCTATGGTTGCCACTTCAACTACGCCGCGCTGTGGGCTGACATCAGCGCACGCGGGCAGATCGTCGAGGCGTACGCGTATGCCATCGACCGTGGCGACAGCAAGCAGCAGCAGTTCCAGCAGATCCTGCGCAACCTGGGCTTTACGGTAAAACTCAAGCCCTACATCCAGCGCAGCGACGGCTCGGCCAAGGGCGACTGGGACGTGGGCATCACCCTCGACATCATGGACGCCGCTGATCACGTCGACGAAATCGTGCTGGCCTCCGGCGACGGTGATTTCGACATGCTGCTCGACCGGGTTATCCACAAGCATGGCGTCGAAGCCGTGGCCTATGGCGTACCGGGGCTGACGGCCAATTCATTGATACGCGCCGCCAGCCGTTATGTGCCGATCGAAGGCGCGCTGTTGCTCAAATAAATGCCAAGACGGAGTTGGAACAGGTTTGGAACGTATAGCGGTCATCGACTTTGAAACCACCGGCATCACCCCCAGCAGCCACTGCCGTGCCACGGAAATCGCGGTGGTC
The DNA here is from genome assembly GCF_002269425.1 of Pseudomonas sp. NS1(2017). Classification (NCBI taxonomy): domain Bacteria; kingdom Pseudomonadati; phylum Pseudomonadota; class Gammaproteobacteria; order Pseudomonadales; family Pseudomonadaceae; genus Pseudomonas; species Pseudomonas sp. NS1(2017). The sequence goes on along the minus strand of NZ_CP022960.1, from coordinate 503,207 downwards.
ATCCTTGAGCGTGGCCAGATCGTGGACCGCTACCAGAGCCTGATGAAAACCGGCGTGCATGTGCCCGCGTTCATCGAACAACTCACCGGCATCAGCAACGCCATGCTGCGCAGCGCGCCGCCGGCGGAGCGGGTGATGAATGAGGTCAATGAGTTCGTCGGCGTCACGCCGTTGCTGGCGCACAACGCCGCGTTCGACCAGAAGTTCTGGGATTACGAGCTGGGTCTGATTCGCCGCACCCGTTTGCAGAAGTTCGCCTGCTCACTGCTACTGGCCCGCCGCCTGATGCCATCGGCGCCGAATCACAAACTCGGCACCCTGAATGCGTTCGCCCAGTTGCCCCACACCGGCAAGGCTCACCGGGCGATGGCGGATGCGGAGATGGCGGCAAACCTCACGGCCCACCTGGCCCAGGAACTGCGCGGGACCCATGGCTTGCGTGAGCTGTCCCATGATCTGCTGTGCACCTTGCAGAAAGTGCCGGCGGCGAAGATCAATGAGCACCTGAAGAAGCATCGCGGGTTCTAGAACGCCGTAGACAGAGCATCTGTGCCGAGCGGGATTGTTGTGGCAAATGGGCTTGTTGTGGCAGGCAGGCTTGTTGTGGCAAGCCCGCTCGCCACGACAAGCCCGCTCGCCACAAAATTAGGCTATCGCGGCTGCACACACTCCAACGCCCGATCCACCACCCCCTTCGCCATCCCCACCAAATGCATCACCGCCCGCTGCTGCGCGCTCAGCACCTCAGCCGACTCCTGCACCGTCTCCACCGCGCAATGCAGCAAATCCGCCGCATGAGCGAGGGCGTCTTCGAAGCTCAGGTTGTCATTCAGAATGAAATGGGGCGCATCCGGGGCGCAGGCTTTGAGGTAATAGTCGATGGCCCGGCGGTTGAGCTGGGCGTCTTCGCTGAGGAATTTGGGTGGGTCGGGGGTAACTTTGTCCATGGTGTAACTCCTTGCCGGGAAGTCGTCACCGTTCGCTTGCACGCGAAGAGGGTGGCAACTGTGCGTAGGTGTGCAAGACCGGGGCAAGAAGTAAAACCCAGCAGACCCGAAGGTCTCCCACGCACAGCCGCCATAATGAGCAAACGCTAAGCAAAAAGCCGGGCGCTAGACTGTGTTGATTTGTGATTCTTATTGCCACCGGACTTGCACGTCCGGTCACCGAACATTCGATGACTGGGCGAGACTAGCGACCTGATCCGACGGAAACAAGGCCGTGGAATTCTCTAGGAAACGTCCCGCAAATGAAAGGGATTGATCGTACCTAGGCACCAAGAATTGGAGGTTGTGTGTGACTACCGCACTGAGTGTGCCTGCTGAAAATCGCTGATTTTCATGAATTGGATGGCCCTAAATGAAAACATTTGGTTTCTTCTCTTGAGTCCGTAAGGCACATCAAAGATACTTCTGTCTAATTTAGCCGCTGCTCGATGATAGAGAGCTCCTATGCTTACCAAACTCGAAGCTCATGGTTTCAAAAATCTGTTAGATTTTTCCGTGTCACTTGGCCCATTTAACTGCATAGCTGGACTAAATGGTGTCGGAAAATCTAATATTTTTGATGCTATAAAATTTCTTTCTTTATTGAGTGATAATACTATCGTCGAAGCAGCCTTGGCTGTTAGAGATTCTGAGTCTACCGATCCATTAGATATTTTTTGGACGAGTGGTGATGATCGCGTAGAAAGCTTAAAGCTCGCGGTCGAAATGATTGTACCTCTGGATGTGGTGGATGACTTTGGGCGTAAAGCCCAAGCGACATCTACTTTTTTACGCTACGAAGTTGAGATTGCGAGGGATCCCCTTGAAGAAAAGTCGGGTTCACTTGGGCTATATCTAGCTCGTGAGACTCTGGTTCATATTAAGAAAGGAGAAGCTACTAATCTGCTTCACTTTCCATTGAGCGTGTCTCAGTTTCGTGATCACGTAGTGCTAAATAAGAGGAAGGGTGCAGGCTTTATCTCAACCCAGAAGGTCGAAGATGGAATTGTAGAGATACACCTTCACCAAGATGGTGGGAGTAGCGGCCAGCCTCAAAAAATTCCTGCGCGACATATACCGAAAACGGTGGTTGCAAACACTAACAGTGCTGTTTGGCCTACTATCCTTGCAGCTAGGCGAGAAATGCAATCTTGGCGATTTTTATCCCTCGAGCCAACGGCGATGAGGCGATCGAATAAGATGCATGAAGATAGTAGTGTGGGCGCAGATGGAGGGAAACTTGCGGCCGCTTTGTACAAACTCTATCGCAAGGACGAGAATGTCTATTCGCGCATTGCAAGTCGACTTTCTGAAATAGTTCCTACTTCTGATGTTAGAGTAGACGTAGACCCGGTCAGGCAGCTATTAACTGTAGAAGTCAAAGAGCGTTCTGGCGCATTTCTACCCGCTCGAGCTCTTTCAGACGGCACGCTTCGCTTCATGGCTCTCTGTATCATGGCGGAAGATCCCGACTTTAAAGGGCTGCTTTGTTTTGAGGAACCTGAAAATGGGATCCATCCAGCAAAAATGGGAGCTATGTTAGCTCTTTTGAAAGAGCTGGCTGTTGATACTAGCTTCCCTGCCGGGGAAGATAATCCAATGCGACAAATTCTAATTGCTACACACTCGCCGGTATTGGTTAAGCTTGAGTCTCCAGATGATTTGATTTACGCGGATGTTGTAAAAGTTCGCGGGCCTAATGGTAAGCCGGCATCAACGATTCGTTGCAAGAGTTTGCGCGATAGTTGGAGGTTTAAGTCCGGTTCTGAGTGTATCGATAAGGGCTCAATTATAGCCTATCTTGCGTTGCCTCCAGATAGTCAGATTTCTATGGACTTCGAAGAATAGAACCAGAGACTCCCAAGTATGAAAATAAGATCTGTTCTCACTGGGGAAGGAACCTCAGATTTGCGTTTGGTTGAGCATATTCAGAATATTTTAATTGATGAGGGGTTCTCCGAGGTTAGTGGCGAAATACCTGATCTCGGTTTATTTAGCCCTCCAATAGGTCGGTCTGTGAAAGATAAGCTTGTAGCGTTGGTCAAGCATTATCCTCATGCCGATGTAATATTTGTTCATCGTGATGCTGATAATGTGGGGTCCGACATTAGGGAGACTGAAATATTTCAAGCCGCCCAAGGAGTTGTAGAATTTAATCGTATAATTTCAGTCATTCCCGTTACCATGCTTGAAACTTGGCTACTTGCTGATTTAAACGCCATAAAACGTGTCGCCGGCAATGCTGCTTATCGCGGCGATATTGGCTGTATACCTGCGACTCGTAGACTTGAAGCCGCTCGAGACACGAAGCAAATCCTGATGGATGCTTTATGTGAAGCTAGCGGAACGCAGGGGGCTCGCCTCAGTAAATTCAAAAAACGGTTCGCGGAAATGCGAGCACGACTTACAGTTGATTTAGATGCAAATGGACCAGTTCGAGATCTACCATCTTATCAAGCGTTCCGGCAAAAAATTAGCGATTATGCTCAGGGCAAATTAAATCCTTAGTTTTTATTTTTGCACAGTAGATTAATCATTGGGGCTTAACGCCCCTTTTCCGTTTTTCCCATTTCCCTCCAACTGCCCCAACGGCACCCGCCGCTCTATCGCACTCGACAAAATAATCGAGGTCTTGCTGAACCCGAACTTCGCCACGCGGTTGATCAAGCTCTCCAACTCCGGCATCGACCCCACCGCCGCCTGCATGATCACGCACGGATCCCCCGTCACCCGATGGCACTCCGTCAATTCAGGGATTTCCGCCAACGCGTCATACACCTTCTGGCTGCCGTGATTGGTCAACCGCAGCTCAATCACGCACTGAATCGGCAAGCCCACTTTGGACAGGTCCACCTTGGCCTGATACCCGGTGATCACGCCACTGGCCTCCAGTTTGGCCACGCGCTCTGCCACGGCGGGGGCGGAGAGGTTTACTGTGCGGGCCAGTTGCGCGTAGGACGCGCGGCCGTCTTCGAGCAGGGCGCTGAGGAGCATGCGGTCGTATTTGTCCATGATAAGGCTCCGGTTGCGCGTGACTTTCGAAAGTACGGTTTATAGCCTTCACAACCATGCTTTGAAAAGTGTATTGGCGTTTTAAACAGGTTTTGTAACTTATGTTTAACGACCTGCCTTTTTAGAATAAGCCTCCCATCTCCTGCCATAGAGCCACCCAATGCCTGGCCCACGTCGCTTTCCCTTACCGTTGATCGCCGCCTTTTTTGCGCTGTATGTGATCTGGGGTTCCACCTATCTGGTGATTCGCATCGGCGTGGAGTACTGGCCGCCGTTGCTGCTGGCGGGGATTCGGTTTTGCACGGCGGGGGCGTTGATGTATGGCTTCCTGCGCTGGCGTGGGGTGCCGGCGCCGACGTGGCCGCAGTGGAAGGCGGCCGGGATGATTGGTCTTTTGCTGCTCACCGTGGGCAATGGCGGCGTCAGCGTGGCGGAACACATGGGCGTGTCGTCCGGCGTGGCGGCGCTGGCCGTGGCGACGGTGCCGTTGTTCACCTTGCTGTGTGGGTATTTCTGGGGCGCGCGCAACACTCGGTTGGAGTGGGCGGGGGTGATCCTGGGGATCATCGGCATCGCCATGCTCAATATGGGCAGCACGTTGCAATCAAGCCCGATGGGCGCTGTGTTGCTGTTGGTGGCGGCGGCCTCCTGGGCGTTCGGTTCGGTGTGGAGCCGGCAATTGCCACTGCCCCAAGGCGCCATGGCCAGTGCTGCGGAGATGCTGGTCGCCGGTGTGGCGCTGTTGTTCGTCAGCGCGCTATCCGGTGAACGCCTGCAGGCCGTGCCGCCGCTGGAAGGCTGGCTGGCCCTGGCTTATCTGACGGTGTTCGGCTCGATCATCGCCTTCAACGCCTATATGTACCTGCTCAAGCATGTGCGCCCGGCGGCGGCGACCAGCTATGCCTATGTGAACCCGGCGGTCGCCGTATTGCTCGGCATCGTGTTCGTCGGCGAGACCATTGGTCTGGAAGAAGCTTTGGCCATGCTGGTGATTATCAGCGCCGTCCTGCTGATCAGCCTGCCCCAGTGGCGCAAGCCGAAGGCGGAAATAAGGTAAACTGCGGCGCATTGCGACCTTGCGCTGAATTTTTCCTACGGTAAACACATGACTTTCGCCACCCTTGGCCTGATCGAACCCTTGCTGCGCGCCCTTGAGACGCTTGGCTACCAGACCCCGACGCCGGTGCAGGCGCAAGCCATTCCGGCGGTGCTGGCCGGTCGCGACCTGATGGCCGCCGCCCAGACCGGCACCGGCAAGACCGCCGGTTTCGCCGTGCCGTTGTTGCAACTGTTGACGATGGAAGGGCCGAAAGTCGCCGCCAATTCGGCACGCGCGCTGATCCTGTGCCCGACCCGCGAGCTGGCCGAGCAGGTGCACGCCAGCGTCGCCGAGTATGCGCAAAACCTGCCGCTCACCACTTACGCGGTGTACGGCGGCGTGAGCATCAACCCGCAGATGATGAAGCTGCGCAAAGGCGTCGACATCCTGGTCGCCACGCCGGGCCGCCTGATCGACCTGTTCCGCCAGAACGCGCTGAAACTCAACCAACTGCAAACCCTGGTGCTGGACGAAGCCGACCGCATGCTCGACCTGGGTTTCTCCGAAGAGCTCGCGAACATCTACCGCATGCTGCCGAAGAAGCGCCAGACCCTGTTGTTCTCCGCGACCTTCTCCGATGAGATCCGCACGCTGGCCGGGCAGATGCTCAACGACCCGCTGAGCATCGAAGTCAGCCCGCGCAACGTCGCCGCCAACACCGTGAAGCAGTGGGTGGTGCCGGTGGACAAGAAGCGCAAGCCGGAGCTGTTTGTGCACCTGATGCGCAAAGGCCGCTGGAAGCAGGTGCTGGTGTTCGCCAAGACCCGTAACGGCGTGGATGCGCTGGTGGATAAGTTGCAGGGCCTGGGCATCAATGCCGACGGCATCCATGGCGACAAGCCGCAAGCCACGCGCCAGCGTGCGCTGGATCGCTTCAAATCCAGCGAAGTGCAGATCCTGGTCGCCACCGACGTGGCGGCCCGTGGCCTGGATATCGAAGACTTGCCGCTGGTGGTCAACTTCGATCTGCCGATCGTGGCCGAAGACTACATCCACCGCATCGGCCGTACCGGGCGTGCGGGCAACACCGGTGAGGCGATTTCTCTGGTGTGTGCCGATGAAGTGAACATGCTGTCGGCCATCGAGATGCTGACGCGTCAGACCTTGACCCGCCACATGGAACAAGACTTCGAACCGGAACACCGCGTGCCGGACACCGATGCCAGCGGGCAGGTGGTGAAGAAGCCAAAGAAACCGAAGAAGCCTAAAACCTCGGGCGGTGGCGGTAAGCGCAACCTCGGCAAGTGGGTGGACAGCGGGGAAGTGGCGCCGTCGGAGCCGTCGATCAAGCCGGTGCGTAAGGTGCCTGTTTTTAATACCGGGCCGCGCAAACGCAAACCGTAAAATTTGTAGGAGCGAGCTTGCTCGCGAAAACCGGCAACGATCACGCGTCGAATCTGGATTAACGCGGTGTTCTTGAGTTTTTCGCGAGCAAGCTCGCTCCTACAGTGGTTTTTTCAACCATTCGAGAACGCCGCGTCCGGCCATCCGCCCACTGGCAAAGCATCCTGTCAGCAAATACCCGCCCGTCGGCGCTTCCCAATCCAGCATCTCCCCCGCACAAAACACCCCCGGCAACTGCTTGAGCATCAAGCGTTCATCCAACGCCTCAAACGGCACGCCGCCCGCTGTGCTGATCGCTTCATCCATCGGCCGGGTCTTCACCAGGGTCAAGGGCAGCGCCTTGATATCCACCGCCAACTGCGCCGGATCATTGAAGTGGTCAGCCGGCGCCAACTCACGCAGCAGAGCGGCTTTGACGCCATCCAACCCCAACTGACTGTGCAGATGCTTGCTCATCGAGCGTGAGCCACGCGGTTTCGCCAACGCGGCCTGAACCTTGCCCAGTGGCTTGCTCGGCAGCAGGTCGATATGCACGGTGGCCGAGCCGTCGCGGTTGATCGCTTCGCGGATCGGCGCCGACAGCGCGTAGATCAGGCTGCCTTCGATCCCGCTGGCAGTGATCACGCATTCGCCCAACCGAGGCTTGTCACCCCCCAACCCGATGGCGACATTTTTCAACGGCGCGCCAGCGAATTTGCTGACCATCAACTCGCTCCAGGCCGACACCTCGAAACCGCAGTTGCTCGGTTGCAACGGGGCGTAAGGCACGCCTTTGTCCTCCAGCAATTTGAGCCAGGCGCCGTCAGATCCCAGCCGTGACCAACTCCCGCCGCCAAGGGCCAGCAGCACGGCGTCGCTGTGGACAGTTTTTTCGCCTTCGGGGCTGTGGATAAGTAAGTCGCCCTCGGCGGTCCAGCCCAGCCAACGATGACGGGTGTGGATAACCACGCCTTGGTCGCGCAGGCGCTTGAGCCAGGCGCGCAACAGGGGCGCGGCTTTCATGTCGGTGGGAAACACACGACCGGAGGTGCCGACAAACGTTTCGCTACCCAAGCCATGAATCCATTCACACAACGCCTCGGCCCCAAAACTACGCAGTAACGGCGCCATGTGCGGCGCGCGTTCGGCGTAGCGCGACAGAAACGCCGGGTACGCTTCGGAGTGGGTGATGTTCATGCCGCCCACGCCGGCCAGCAGAAACTTGCGTCCCACCGAGGGCATGCCGTCGTACAGGTCCACCCGCACGCCCGCCTGGCTCAGGACTTCGGCGGCCATCAGCCCGGTAGGGCCGCCGCCGATGATGGCAACGTGGGAAGGAGCAGTAGCGGACATCGGCAGGCCTGGTCAAAAACAAAGGGCGCCCATTGTAAGCAATGCGCGCCCCGTGCCGTTAGGCAAAAAGTACTCAGGCAAAACCAGTGTTTGCGTACGGCGGGTATTCATCCTTGCGGTCGGCGTCGGTGATCGGGCCGCCCGTCAGGCCATATTTATCCAGGGTCGGTACCAGGTTGCCGAAGAACGCGTCCTGTTGTTTTTCCCGCTTTACCACCTCGATGATCGGGAACACAAAGCTGGTCACGATGCCCAGGCCGGCGGTGGCCCAACCCAGTACGCCGGCGAAGGTCCCCGCGATGGCCGCCGCATCGGCAATGCCGAACAGGCCCGCGCCGCCTTCGATGATCGAGGCGACTGCCGCGCCGGTGCCCAGGGCGCCGCTGGTGAGGGAGAAACCGGCGTTGAGTTTATCCCCGGCAAACGCGCTGTTGACTCCGCTGATCAGGCCGAACACACCGCCGATGAAGCTGCCGCTGCCGCCGACGATCTTGCCCAGGTTGCCCAGGCGGTTGAGGCCGTCGGTGTTCTGCACCATTTTGCCAGTGGGGAAATCGCCGATGCCTTGGGGCTTGCTCGGGTCGATCGGGGTGGGTTTCCAGGTCATGCCGTAGCCGGCTTCCTTGGCGTACTTGGTGCCGCCTTCGGTGATCAGGCCGGCAAACTGCATGCCCGCCGCCACGCGCCCGGCGTTGTCCGCCGGGCTGTTGCCGCCCGTGGCTGAACGCGCCGCCAGCACGCCACCGGCCAGCAAGGCGCTGCCGATGTGCAGCAGGCCCTGTTTATAGGAGTCGCTGACGTTGAGCTTGAGCCCGTCGACGGCCTTGGGCAGTACGTCGCTGATCTTCTGGCCCTGACGGTTCACGTCCCACATCGAGCGGATCAACGAGATCACGTCCTGCGGCTTGATTTGCGCACCGCTGGCGTCTTTGAACATGTCCGGGTCGTCGGCCATGGCTTTCTCGATGATGGCAGTGGTCTTGGCCTCGTCGAAGTTGCCATTGGCATCGCCGAATGCGCCCTTGAGCACGTCGTCGTTGGCGCCGTTGACCAGCGAGTCGGACACCGCTTGGTTGACGTATTGCTGCACCGTCGACGAGTCCTGGGCCGAGACCTTGTCACCGAGGAATTCCTTGACCAACTCAGCGTGGGCGGCGTACTGGCCGATGGCGGTCATCGGGTCGGCATTCGGCTGGGCGAGGGCGTCTGCAAGGTCTTTGCCGTTGAGGATGTGGTCCTTGAAGAACTGCTCGATGTCCCCGGATTTGCCGGACTTTTGCGCGATGACACTGAGGTCCACATGGCCGTCGCCACCCAGGGCCAGGTCGGTGAGGGTGGCGTCTGTGCCGGCCAGGCTCATGGCGTCCATCAACGACAGCGGTTTGCCGTCGGCCCCTTTGGTGTTCAGGGCGGTGTTGAGCACGTTGCCGCTGTTGATCTGGCCGTCCTGATAGGCCTGCAGCTCATGTTTGATCGCCGGGTCGCTGTTGACGATATCGCGCATGCCGGACGCTTGGTTTTGCGAGAGGAAGGTCTTCACATCCGGATCACTGGACAGCTTGCCGATGGCGGCGTCGAGCTGGTCGGTGACCTTGGACTTGGTCGGGTTGAGGTGGTATTCGGTGTCCGCCGTAATCCCCGCGTACAGGTCGCCGTCGCCCACTTTGTCGCTGGCGGCCATGCGCGCACGGGCGTCGCTGATTTCCATCATCACAGCGGCTTTGGTCTTGCCGTCGTAGTTCTCCGGGTGTTCGAGCACGTCCTTGGTCAGTTTGGAGGTGTCGACGTCGGCCACCGAGCTGCGCACCGCGGCGTTGCTGAGCATCATCAACACGCCGTGGTCGTCCTTGGGCGCCTGGTTTTCCAGCCAGGCGCCGAGGTTTTTCTGTTGGGTGATGCCGTCGGCCTTGGCGGTGGCGGGCAGGTCGCCGGCCATGTCGAGGGTGCGCAGCATGCCGGGGGTGGACCAATAGCCTGCGGCGCCGGTCAGCTCGGGGCTCAGGCCCGAGTCATCCTTGATCGCCTTGAGGTTGGCGGTGTTCAGGCTGCCGTTGTTGGCACGCTGGTTGGGCCCCTGCATTTCCGGGCCCGCGCTGCTCACCAGGGAAATATTGGCCATGACGATGGCGGCGGACTTGGCGTTTTCCTTGGCCAAACCGGTGGCGTCGGGGTTCTTGCTGAGGAAGGTGCTGTAGGATTTCGAAGCGGCTGACAGATCTTTGTTCGATTGGCTGATGAACTTATCCACATCGGCGTGGGTAATCACCCCATCGCTTTTGCCCAGGCCGCCGCTGTCGAGGGCGTTCATCAGGCTCGGGCTGCCGGCCAGGTACTTGAGGCAGGCCTGGGCTTCGGGCGGCAGGTCGGCGGGCGGGTTGGAGAAGTCGATGGGGCGGTCGTGCAGGCCCCATTTGTCCCAGTTGTCGCTGAGCATTTTCGACGCGGCGCGTGGGCGGTCGAGGTCGCGTTCTTCCTGGGTCGGCGTGCCGCTGGTGTTGCCGACGATCTTGTCCCAGTCCTTGGCGCTGGCGTACTTGGAGTTGTCGATCCAGTTGGTGTCCACGGCGCCGTCGACGCCAAAGATGCCGTTGGACTCCTTGACCACCGAGGCATACAGGTCTGGGCTGATGGCCTGGGACACGATGATTTTTTCGCCGGAGGCGGTTTCGTAGCGGATCAACCCGTGGCCGAGTTCCTCCGGCTTGCCCACCAGGCTCACGCTGCCGGCCTCATCGGCGTTTGCCAGGCGATAACCGTCTTTTTTGCTGTCGTTGATCAGACCCCAGGTCTCGCCATCGGACTTAACCTTTTCATACAGGTCGCTGTTGGTTTCCTTACTGACGACGACCTTGTCGCCTGACAGGGTTTCGTAACGAATCATCCCCGGGCCCACTTCATCGGCCGGGCCGATGCCTTTGTAGGTGTCCAGGCCCGGCGCGGTGTCGCCGGCCTGGGCGATACGGTAGCCGTCGGCCTTGCTCTTGTTCAGCGCGTCCACGGCGTCGACCTTGCCAGCCATGCCGTCGAACAGGTACGGGGTCATCAGCTTGATAATGATGATGTCCTTGCCGTCGCGGGTTTTCAGCTCCAGGACGTTGTCGGAAATCTTGGTGATGCTGGCGATGTTGGCCAGCGGCACGCCGGTGTTGCTGATGTCGGCCAGGTTCGGGTCGTTGAGGCGCTTGATCGCCTCTTGGTCGCCGGTGGCTTTGACGTCAGCGATTTTCTTGTCCTTGGTGTTGTCGGTCACCGCCAGGACTTTGAAATTGCCGGGGTGGGCGGCTTCCTTGAAGCCGGACATAGCGCGGGACATCGCGGCGTCGAAGGAGGCGGCGACTTTCTTCAGGGCGTCGTCATTGCCGGGCGTCGCACTGCTGCCGATCTTGTAAGTTGCCATCGCGGGGTACTCTGAAAGCGGGAGAGGCCTTCAGGTTGACGACGGCGTGCGGCAGTTTTGTTGCAAAACGACCGCTGACGCCAAGTTCCACAACGTTTCACGGCTGTGGAAAAGTATCTGGTCAAAAAACGTACAGTTTCTTACAGGCCATACGGCTAATGGCTTTCAGGCCCTTACGCTCAAGTTATCCACAGGTGGTTCCACAGGGATTGTGGGTAACGCCCACAGTTCAATGACAACCTGATGACGTCCACACCCGTTGTGCACTGTGGTGCAGGATGCCGTGGCGGCGGGCGAGGGCGGGGCGGTCCTTGCTGTAGCCGCCGCCGATCACGCCCATCACCGGGATGTCGCGGCCCAGGCAGTGGCGCATCACGCTCTCATCACGGGCGGCGACGCCTTGGTCTGTCAGCTTGAGGTAGCCGAGGGCGTCGTCCTTGTGCACATCCACGCCGGCGTCGTACAGCACCAGGTCGGGTTGGTAGAGCGGCAACAGGTAGTTGAGCGCATCGTCCACCACCTTGAGGTAGTCGGCATCGCCCATGCCCATGGGCAACGGGATGTCCCAGTCGCTCTGGGCTTTGCGCGCGGGGAAGTTCTTTTCGCAGTGCAGCGACACGGTGATGGCGTCCGGCGTGTCGTGGAGGATACGCGCGGTGCCATCGCCCTGATGTACGTCGCAATCGAAGATCAGCACGCGATTGACCCGGCCACTGGCCAGCAGGTAATGGCTGATCACCGCCAGGTCATTGAAGATGCAGAAACCCGCCGGGTAATCGTAGTGAGCGTGGTGGGTGCCGCCCGCCAGGTGGCAGGCCAGGCCGTGCTCCAGGGCTTGTTCCGCCGCGAGAATCGAGCCGCCCACCGCCCGAACGGTACGTCGGGCCAGGGCTTCGTTCCAGGGCAGGCCGAGGCGACGCTGGTCTTCGCGGGACAATTCGCCGCCCATGTAGCGCTCGATATACCCAGCGTCATGGGCCAGGGCCAGAATCTCCGGTGGGCACAGTTGTGGGCGCAGCAGTTGGCTGTCCTCGGTCAGGCCGCTGTCCACCAGGTGGTCGCGCAACAGGCGGAATTTGTCCATGGGGAACCGGTGGTCCGCCGGGAACTCGGGGCTGTAGTCATCGTGGTAGATCAATGGCAAAGGCATGGGATTTTCTGACGGGAACCTGCGACGCATCTTACCCGCGTTGTACACTCACGCACATGGCAAGGGAGGGGACCCATGGAGCCGATACTGGAATTGGAAAGCGCACGCCTGGTGCTGCGCCAATGGCGCGACAGCGACCTGACGGAGTTTGCGCGTATGTGCGCCGACCCACAGGTGATGCGCTATTTCCCGGCCAAGCTGAGCCACCTGGAAAGCGCCGCGTTGATCGGCCGCATTCGTGGGCACTTCGCCGAGTATGGCTTTGGCCTGTGGGCGTTGCAGCGCAAGGACACCGGGGAATTCATCGGCCTCACCGGGTTGCTGAATGTCAGCTTCGAGGCCGACTTTACCCCGGCGGTGGAAATCGGCTGGCGCCTGGCCCGCGAACACTGGGGCCTGGGCTATGCCAGCGAGGCCGCGTGGACCGCATTGCGCTGTGGGTTTGATCGTTTGAACCTGGACGAAATCGTCGCCTTCACCACGGAAGCCAATCTGCCATCACAAAAAGTCATGCAGGCCATCGGTATGCATTACGATCCCCAGGCAGATTTTGAACACCCCAAGGTCGCAGCCGATGATCCGCTGCGCCATCATGTTTTGTACCGCATCACCCGCGCCCAATGGTTGGACACGCTGCACGGATAGGCAGCCCGGAATGCCCCGTAGATTTTAGGAGTTGCTCTATGAGCCAAGTATTGGAAGATCTGGTGGACTTGCTGACCCTGGAGCCGATCGAGGAAAACCTCTTTCGCGGCCGCAGCCAGGACCTGGGTTTTCGCCAACTGTTCGGCGGCCAGGTGCTCGGCCAGTCGTTGTCGGCTGCGAGCCAGACCGTAGAAGAAGCGCGGCATGTGCATTCCCTGCACGGTTACTTCCTGCGCCCTGGTGACGCTAAGTTGCCGGTGGTGTATTCGGTGGACCGTGTGCGCGATGGCGGCAGTTTCAGCACGCGCCGCGTGACCGCGATCCAGAAGGGCCACCCGATCTTCACCTGCACCACCTCGTTCCAGTACGACGAACAAGGCTTCGACCACCAGACCACCATGCCCGTGGTCGTGGGCCCGGAAAACCTGCCGTCGGAGCTGGAGCTGACCCAGCAACGCGCGCACCTGATCCCCGAGCACATGCGCGACAAGCTGCTGTGCCCCAAGCCGATCGAAGTGCGCCCGGTCACCGAAAAAGACCCGTTCAACCCGCAGCCGTCCGACCCGGTCAAATACGTGTGGTTTCGCGCCGATGGCGCCCTGGCGGACTCGCCGGCGCTGCACAAATACCTGCTGGCCTATGCCTCGGACTTCGGCCTGCTCACCACCTCCTTGCTGCCCCATGGCAAGACCGTGTGGCAGAAAGACATGCAAGTCGCCAGCCTTGACCACGCGCTGTGGTTTCACGCCGACCTGCGTGCCGACGACTGGTTGCTTTACGCCATGGACAGCCCATGGGCCGGCAATTCCCGTGGGTTCTCCCGTGGCAGCGTGTACAACCGTGCCGGGCAACTGGTGGCGTCGGTGACCCAGGAAGGCCTGATTCGCCATCGCAAGGACTGGGCATGAGCCTGTCGGAGGTAAAACACTGGGTGTTCGACATGGACGGCACCCTCACGGTCGCCGTGCATGACTTCGCGGCCATTCGCGTGGCCCTGGAGATTCCGCCCGAGGACGACATCCTCACGCACCTGGCGGCGTTGCCTGCCGATGTCGCGGCGGCCAAGCATGCCTGGTTGCTGGAGCATGAGCGTGAGTTGGCGCTGGGTTCAGTTGCAGCAGAAGGCGCAGTTGAGCTGGTGCGCGAGTTGGCCGGGCGTGGTTACCGCCTGGGCATCCTGACCCGCAATGCGCGCGAGTTGGCGCACGTCACCCTGGAAGCGATCGGCCTGGCGGACTGCTTTGCCATCGAGGACGTGCTGGGGCGTGATGATGCGCAACCCAAGCCTGACCCGGATGGCTTGCTGAAACTGGCGGCCGCTTGGGACGTGGCGCCGAACGAGATGGTGATGGTGGGGGATTATCGTTTTGACCTGGATTGCGGCCGTGCTGCGGGGACGCGGACGGTGTTGGTGAATTTGCCGGAGAATCCTTGGCCGGAGTTGGCCGATTGGCATGCCGAGGATTGCGCCGCGCTGCGCCAAATGCTCCAGCCCTGACAATAGGGATCAACTGTGGGAGGGGGCAAGCCCCCTCCCACATGTTATTGCGTGAACAGCACCGTCTGGCCTTCCGGCGACGTAAACATCCCATCCCCGTTATGCCCCACCCCCGGCACTTCCACCAGTTGATGGCTCAACTGCGGATGCCGCTGCTTGAGGTAGTCAAAATAGTTGTGCCCACGAATCAGGCGATACGCGCCTTGGGTTTCGGCGGCGCAGCTTTTATCCAGCGCCGGGTGGTTCGGGTCGGTGTCCTGCTGGCCCAGCAGGTAGGTGATGTTGCGTGACACATACGCCTGTTCCAGCTGTTCGGCGCTCTGGCCCTTGGCGTAGGCCGGCAGGTTTTGCAGGCCATATTTCCAGTCGTTGAAGCCTGGGCAACTGGCTGTGTCGAACTTCACTGGGCGCTGAGGGGTGAAGTAGGCGTAGGACGACGGGTTAGCCACCACGTACCGCAGGCGGATACCGTTGGTTTGCAGCATCGGATGGTCGTGGCCGGTGAGGGCAAAGCGCTGCACCACCTGGCCGCCGCCGGAGTGGCCGGCCACCACGATTTCCTTGAGGGCCGGGAACAGCTTGCGGTTGCCCAGGTGCTTGATGATCTGGTCGAGGGCGCCGTAGGAGCTGATTTGCCCTGGGCCAGTGGAAGGCTCGCCGGCCATCCAGTCGTTGCCATTCCAACGCAGCACCTGGTTGTCCAGGTGGTTACGCTTCACGTCGGATTCATTGAGGAACTGCGGCGCAATCACCAGTGTTTTAGCGGCCTGGCCCGCATGCTCGGCGGCGTCTTCACCGCTTTGCAGGTAAGTTTGCGCATTGCGCAGGCGACCATGCACGATGATCAAGGCGCGGGTGACCTGGGGCAGCGGTTTAGTCCAGTCCTGGCTTAAACCCAGACTGAGGTCGCCGGCCTCCAGGTGGAAACGATCGGGACTGACTTCTTTTACGCCATGCTCGGCGGCGAAGGCGGAACAGGTGACCAACAAACCCAGCAGCAATCCCAATCGTTTATTCATTTAAAGACTCTTGGCGGTAAAAGTGTCGCATTGAGTGATCTGGCCCTGGGCGAAGCCGGTCTTGAACCAGCGAACCCGCTGTGCCGAGGTGCCGTGGGTAAACGAGTCCGGCACGACGCGCCCTTGACCCTGTTGCTGCAAGCGGTCATCGCCGATGGCGTTGGCCGCGTTCAGTGCTTCTTCAATATCGCCGGGCTCCAGCCAGTTCAGGCGCTTTTGCGCACGGTTGGCCCATACTCCCGCGAAGCAGTCAGCTTGCAGTTCCTGGCGGACCAGCAGGCCGCCGTCGCCTTGCATCTGCCGACCTTGCTGGCGCGCCGCCTGGATCTTCGAAGAGATACCCAGCAGCGTCTGCACGTGGTGCCCGACTTCGTGGGCGATTACGTAAGCCTGGGCAAAGTCACCGGCGGCCTGGAAGCGTTGCGACATTTCCCGGAAGAAATCCAGGTCCAGGTACACCTGCTGGTCAGCCGGGCAATAAAACGGGCCGCTGGCCGAGGTAGCCCCCCCGCAGGCGGAATTCACCCGGCCACGGAACAGAATCAGTTTCGGGTTCTTGTAGGCCAACCCGTTTTCCTGGAACACCTGACCCCAGGTGTCTTCGGTATCGCCCAGCACCGCGCGGACAAAATCCGCTTGCTCATCGTTGGCCGGCGGCGCCTGCCGCGATTGCGTGCTCACCGACGGCGCCTGTTCCATCTGGCCGGTCAACTGGCCGAGGATCTGCAACGGGTCCTGGCCGGTCAGCCAGCCGATGCCGACGATCAGCACAATGGCCGTCAGGCTCAGGCCCTTGCCGCCACCAAAGCGCATGCCACCACCGCCGCCGCCACTGTCATCGCGGGCATCCACCACGTTGTCGCTGCGTCGGCCTTTTTTCCATAGCATGGGGCAATCCTCTCGGTGAACGGTCCTGCATTGATTGGGAAAGAGTATGGCCGTTAATCGCGGCAATAACCTTCGCCGGTATCGACAATCAGGCAATCCTTTTTATCCGCCAACCATTTCATTCCGGTGGCTTCACCGTTGCCGGCGCTCAGTTGCTGGGGGCCGTCCGGGCGGGTAAAGGCGACGCCGTCTTCGTTGGCCTCACCCTTGAAGGTGCCGGCGTCGTCGTCATCAAGGCCGTATTTCATGGTCAGCAGGTAGTGACCTCGGCCGATGCTGTCGTCCTTGGCGATGGTCAGGTAGAGGCCTTCGACGCCGATCCATTTGCCGACCCATTTGTCGGTGGGCGGGGTTTGCGGCACCAGGGTGGCTTGTACGGAAGCCGGCGCGGGTTTGGGCGCTTCCTTGGTTTCCTGATTGCAGGCGGTGAGCAGGGCAAGGGCAGAAAGAGCAAAGAGGATTTTTTTCATAGCAGCAAGGCCTTGGTTGAAAAGTGTACAACTGGACGGTCAACGTGCAGCGTTGGACTCGAAACCGGTGATTTAGTGCGCTGTTCGCACGGTGTTTGGTTATGCTCTTGGAGCAGGCTCCGACCCGACTGCTAGATTACCGGGTTGAGCTCGACCGCGCGCCACACACGAGAATCCGATGACCGTCAGTACCCCTTTATCCGGCGTCAACCATCCCTTCAAGGGCATTTTGCTGATTGTTTTGGCGACGTTTCTGTTTTCCAGTCACGACGCCTTGTCCAAATACCTGGCGGGGTTCTACCCGATCGTGATGGTGGTGTGGGCGCGTTACCTGGTGCACACCTTGTTGATGGCCGGGATTTTCCTGCCGCAGTCGGGCTTGCGCGTGCTGCGCAGCAAGCGACCCGGGATGCAGGTGGTGCGGGCGTTGTGCCTGTTGGGCACCAGTCTGTTTTTTACCGCGGCGCTGCATTACATCCCGCTGGCGGAAGCCACGGCGGTGAACTTCCTGGCGCCGATCCTGGTGACGGCGCTCTCGGTGCCGCTGCTCGGTGAACACGTGACCCGTGGCCAATGGCTGGCGGTGATTTGCGGGTTTGTCGGCGTGCTGATCATCATCCACCCCGGTGGCGAATTGTTCACCCCGGCAGTACTGCTGCCGCTGTGTTCGGCGCTGTTCTTCTGCTTCTACCAACTGCTCACGCGCATTCTCAGCCAATACGACACGCCCACCACCAGCAACTTCTTTGCGGGACTGTGCAATACCTTGGTGATGAGTGCGATGGTGCCGTTCTTCTGGCAGATCCCGACCCTGTGGCACGGCGCATTGATGCTGGCCCTGGGCACTTGCGGAATGACGGCGCACTTGATGCTGACCCAGGCGTTCCGCTTCGCGGCGCCGGCCTTGCTGGCGCCGTTCGGCTATTGCCAGATCGTGTTCGCGGGGTTGTTGGGTTGGCTGGTGTTCAGCCATACCCCCGATGTGACCACGGTGGTCGGCATCGGGGTGATCTGCATGAGCGGGTTGGCCGCTGCCTGGCAGCAGCGGCGTAGGTAGAGTTAGACGTCTACGGTAGGAATCTTGCGTGGCGCCATGAAGTACATCCAGGTCAGCGCAATGAAGTACATCGCCGGGATCAGGGTGAACAACACGGTGTAATTGTTGTTGGTCACGGTCAGGATGTGGCCGACGATCTGGGTCATGAACATGCCGCCGATGGCCGCGCACATGCCGCCGAACCCGAACACCGTGCTCATCATGTGCTTGGGCGTGTAGTCCATCACCAGGCTCCAGATGTTCGCGGTCCAAGCCTGGTGCGCACCGATCGCCAGGGAGATGGCAAACACCGCGACCCACAGCTGGCTGGAGCCGGCCGCCATGATCACGCCGACAATGCAGCAGGCAAACAGCAGCATCGACAGCAAGCGCGCCTTGATCGAGTTCATGCCGCGACCGATCAGGAATGACGACAGAATCCCCCCACCGACGCTGCCAAAATCCGCCGTCAGGTAGATGATGATCAGCGGAATACCCATTTGGGTCACGTTGATGCCCAAGTTGTATTGCTGGTTCAGGAACGGCGGCAGCCAGTACAGGTAGAACCAGAACACCGGCGCGGTGAGCGCATAGGCGATGGCGAAGGCCCAGGTGCCGCGCATGCGCAAGATGCGGCTGAACGGTACCCCCGGTTGTTCCGGTTCGACTTGCTGTTGCACGTAGTCCAATTCGGATTGCTTAACCGTCGGATGATCTTCCGGGTTGTAGTACTTCAAACCCCAGAACACCAGCCAGATCGCGCCAAGCGATGCCATGCACAGGAACGCCGCCTGCCAGCCCCACACGTGCAGGATCAATGGCAGCAGCATCGGCGTCATCATCGCGCCAACGTTGGTGCCGGCGTTGAAGATACCGGTGGCCACCGCACGTTCACCCGCCGGGAACCACAAGCGCGTGGTCTTGACGCACGCCGGATAGTTGGCGGCTTCGGTCAACCCGAGGATAAAGCGACACACCATAAAGCCGACTGCCGAGGTCGCCAGGCCGTGGGCGCCGGTGGCCAGGCTCCACAACAGCACGGCGCAGAAGAACACGCGTTTCACGCCGACCCGGTCGATCAAGCGACCTTGCAGCACAAAACCGATGGCGTAGCCGACCTGGAACCAGAAGTTGATGTTGGCGTAGTCCATCGCCGTCCAGCTCATCTCTTTGGCGAGGATCGGCTGCATGACGCCCAGCGCGGCGCGGTCGATGTAATTGAGGGTGGTGGCGAAAAACACCAGGGCCAACATGCCCCAGCGCGTTTTGCCCACGGCGAGGGCGCCGCGGATCTTGTCGCCGATGCCGGCGTGCGGGGTGCCGTGACGCGCGGCCAGGGCGGAGTTTTGCAGAGGCATGAGGTCGTACCCGTTTTTTGAAATTTTTATGGTGTGTTCTGGGTCTGTTACGTCATCGATGGTGCGCAGTGGCTAAAAAATCGTCAATTCGCCAAAGGGGCATAGTGTTCGATAATCGCACCAAAAACTAACTGGTTCGTACATTTTAATTGCTGCGGTTAGGCTAGGGGCGAATAATTTGCCATAAACAACAATTGCCGGGAGTCGCCCATGCAACGTTCCATCGCCACTGTTTCCTTGAGCGGAACCCTGCCGGAAAAGCTCGAAGCCATTGCCGCCGCCGGGTTCGATGGCGTCGAGATCTTTGAGAACGACTTGTTGTATTACGACGGCAGCCCCCGCGAAGTTAGGCAGATGTGCGCCGACCTCGGCATTGCCATCACCTTGTTCCAACCGTTTCGCGACTTTGAAGGCTGCCGCCGCGACCGCCTGGCGCGCAACCTGGAACGTGCCGAGCGCAAATTCGATTTGATGCAGGAACTGGGCACCGACCTGGTGCTGGTGTGCAGCAATGCCTCGGCCGACAGTGTGGGTGACGAGCGTATTTTGCTGGATGACCTGAGCCTGCTCGCCGAACACGCCGGCCGCCGTGGCCTGCGTATTGGCTACGAAGCGTTGGCCTGGGGCAAGCACGTGAACACCTGGCAGCAGGTCTGGAACCTGGTGCGTCAGGTCGATCACCCCAGCCTCGGCGTATTGCTCGACAGCTTTCACACCCTGTCCCTCAAAGGCGACCCGAACGGGATTGCCGAGATCCCCGGCGACAAAATCTTCTTCGTGCAAATGGCCGACGCGCCGATCCTGGCCATGGACGTGCTGGAGTGGAGCCGGCATTTCCGCTGCTTCCCCGGCCAGGGCGAATTCGACCTGGCGGGGTTCCTCGCGCCGATCATCAAGAGTGGCTACACCGGGCCGCTGTCCCTGGAGATTTTCAACGACGGCTTCCGCGCCGCGCCGACCCGCGCGAATGCGGCGGATGGCCTGCGCTCCTTGCTGTACCTGGAAGAGAAAACCCGCGAGCGCCTGAAGCAGGAAGCCCCTGCACAGCCTGTCGAGATTCTGTTCGATACCCCGGCCGCCAGCGAGTACGACGGCATCGAGTTCCTTGAATTTGCCGTGGATGAAAGCCTCGGCGCCAAGCTGACCGTCTGGCTGGAGCGCCTGGGGTTCGTCAAGGCCGGGCAGCATCGCTCCAAGAGCGTGAGCTTGCTGCGCCAAGGTGATATCAACCTGATCCTCAACTGTGAACCCTATTCCTTCGCCCACAACTTCTTCGAGGCTCATGGACCGTCGTTGTGCGCCACGGCGATTCGGGTCAAGGACAGCGCCAAGGCTCTGCAGCGGGCGGTGGCGTACAAAGGCCAGCCCTATCGCGGCCTGGTCGGGCCCAACGAGCTTGAACTGGCGGCGGTGCGTGCGCCGGATGGCAGCCTGATTTACCTGGTGGACCAGAGTGAAGGCGGCCTCTACGACACCGACTTCAACCTGCAACCTGCGGCGTCATCCAGCGGTGGCTTGCTGCGCATCGACCACATGGCCATGGCCTTGCCGGCCGACAGCCTCGACAGTTGGGTGCTGTTCTACAAGAGCCTGCTGGATTTCGAAGCCGACGACGAAGTGGTGCTGCCGGACCCTTACGGTCTGGTAAAAAGCCGTGCCCTGCGCAGCCGTTGCAGTTCGATCCGCCTGCCGCTGAACATCTCCGAGAATCGCAACACGGCGATTTCCCACGCACTGTCGAGCTATCGCGGCTCGGGCGTGCATCACATTGCCTTCGACTGCGCGGATATTTTCGCCGAGGTGCGCCGTGCCAAAGAGGCGGGTGTGCCGCTGCTGGATATCCCGCTTAACTACTACGACGACCTGGCGGCGCGTTTCGATTTCGATGATGAGTTCCTCAGCGAGTTGGCGTACTACAACGTGCTGTACGACCGCGACGCCCAGGGCGGTGAGTTGTTTCACGTGTACACCGAGCCGTTCGAAGGGCGGTTTTTCTTCGAGATCATCCAGCGCAAGAACGGTTATGCCGGCTACGGCGCGGCCAATGTGGCGGTACGCCTGGCGGCGATGGCCAAATCGCGCAGCGGTGCGGTGCGTCAGGCGCGTTTATAACGGTGGGTCAGGTGCTTTCTTTCAGGCCGCATCGCGGCCCATAATCACGGCCTGCATAACACTGGCCGTGAGCGCACCATGACCACCGAGGCACCTCGCAAGAGTCGTAAGAACAATCCGGAAAAGACCCGCGAAAACATACTCCAGGAAGCCATCGTCGAGTTTGTCCAGCAGGGCCTTTCCGGCGCTCGCGTGGACGCGATCGCCGAGCGTATCCACACGTCCAAGCGCATGATCTATTACTACTTCGGCAGCAAGGAGCAGTTGTACGTCGAGGTGCTGGAGAAGCTCTACGGCGACATCCGCAACACCGAAACCCGCATGAACCTCACGGCGCTGGAGCCGCGCGAGGCGATCCGGCGGCTGGTGGAGTTCACCTTTGATCACCATGACCAGAACGTGGATTTCGTGCGTATTGTCAGCATCGAAAATATCCACAATGCCGAGTACGTGAAGCGCACCGACACCATCAAGGCGATGAACAGCAAGATCCTTGAAGGGCTGGGCGAAACCTTGCGCCGGGGGGCCGAGCTGGGCTTGTTCCGGGAAGGGCTGGAGCCGTTGGACGTGCACCTGCTGATCAACTCGTTCAGCTTTTACCGGGTGTCCAACCGCCATACCTTCAGTGAGATTTTTCAGATCGACCTGTCGGATGAGGCGGTTAAACAGCGGCACCGGGACATGATTTGTGAGTCGGTGATGCGTTACCTGCAGGCTTGAGCAAGCCCGCTCCCACATTTTTTGATCCGGTTTCGGCAGTCAGGTATTCATGGCCTGGAAATGCGCCAGCATCCTATCGGCATCCGGCACTTCCCCACTGAACAGCTCAAACGCCTTCACCGCCTGAAACACCGCCATGTTGCCGCCATCCAAGGTGCGGCAACCCAAGGCGCGGGCGTCGCGCAGCAGTTCGGTTTCCAGCGGGAAATACACGATCTCCGCCACCCACAATTCAGCGCGTAGCCAGGTGGCCGGAACCGGTGTGCCCGGCAGCTTGGCCATGCCCATCGGCGTGGTGTTGACCAATCCATCGGCCTCGGCCATGGCATTTTCCAAGTGGCTGCCAACTTGAGCCCGACCGGTGCCGAAACGCTGCGCAAGGTTATCCACAAGGTCGCGGGCGCGGCTGATGTCCACGTCAAAAATACTCAAGTGCTCCACACCTTCGGCCAGCAGCGCATGCGCCACCGCCGCGCCCGCGCCGCCGGCACCCATCTGCACCACGCGTTGGCGTGCCACATCCTTCAGGTTGCGCCGAAAGCCTTCGGCGAACCCCAGGCAATCGGTGTTGTGGCCGATGCGCTTGCCGTCCTTGAACACCACGGTGTTGACCGCACCAATGCCGCGGGCCTCGTCGGACAGTTCATCAAGCAGCGGTAGGATCGCCTGCTTGCACGGGTAGGTGATGTTCAGCCCGGTGAAGTGCATCAACTCGGCGGCGTCCAGCAAGTCGGGCAGGGCGTTGGTGTCCAGGTGCAGTGGCTCAAGGTCGATCAGGCGATACAGGTAGCGCAGGCCTTGGGCGTCGCCTTCTTGCTCATGCAGGGCGGGCGTGCGCGAGGCCTGGATGCCGGCGCCAATCAGGCCGGCGAGGATGCGCGGTTTCATCGGGCCGACCCTTTAAGCAACTGGCTGAAGTGTTCCAGGGCCAGGTGGTAACCGTGGCTGCCGAAACCTGCGAGGACGGCCTTGGCAATCGGTGACACAAACGAATGATGCCGGAACGCTTCACGGGCATGCACGTTGGAGAGGTGCACTTCGATCACCGGCACTTCACTGGCCACCAGCGCGTCACGAATCGCCACCGAGGTGTGGGTCCAGGCCGCCGGGTTGATCACGATACCGGCGCAACGCGCGCGGGCGCCGTGGATCCAGTCGAGCAGTTCGCCTTCGTGGTTGGTCTGGCGGAATTCGATTCTCAGCCCGAGCTGTTCGGCGCTGCGACCACACAGGGCGGCGACATCGGCCAGGGTTTCATGGCCGTAGGTGGCGGGCTCGCGGGTGCCGAGCAGGTTGAGGTTGGGGCCGTTGAGCACCAGCACGATAGGCGACATGGGATGTATCTCCACAGTTCTTGTTAGTTGTGCAGATAAAATGTACTGGTTAGTTAATTTGGTCAATTGATGGAGGCGGATGTGTTCGATTACCGAACTGTTAATCCGACCTTTCGCACAAGCGGATCAGATTAGATATCAATTGAAAATCATTCTCGACAACGCTTAATATGCCCGCCTGTTTCCTTTACATTCCAGGGAGTCGGTTTGTCGGACGTGGATCTCAAGGGCCTGTTTCTCAAGCATGCCGATACCCTGCGCGGGTATCTGGCGCGCAAGGTACGGGACCCGCAGTTGGCCGCAGACCTGGTGCAGGAGAGTTTCCTGCGCCTGGCGGAAAAGCCGGCCGGCGAGCGCATCGACAACTCCCAGGGCTATCTCTATCGAACGGCGAGCAATCTGCTGATCGACCATATTCGCCAGGAAGCGCGGCGCAAGACAGACTCCGTGCCCCATGAGGCGCTGGCCGAGATTGAAGATGAAGTGGCCGGGTTGGAGGCTCAGGCAATGGCGCAGCAACAGCGACAGGCATTGAAGCAGGCACTGGCGGAATTGCCGGAACGCACCCAGCAGATTTTCCGTCTCAACCGCATCGAAGGCATGACCCACGCCCAGGTCGCCCGGCACCTGGACATCTCTGACAGCTCCGTACAAAAGCACCTGGCCAAGGCGTTGGCCTACGTGATGCAGCGCCTGCAGGACGGCGAAGTGGCGCCATCCGACGAATGAGTTACCGAAATGCGCCACCTCAGACGTCACAGCGTTACATAACGAAAAATTCGAGATTCACACGTGAATAGCCAGGGTCCGCAACAGCACAGCATTACCGAGGCGGCCGCCGAGTGGGCGGTGCGCTTGCACGCCGGTGCCCTGACCGAACAGGAGCAGGCCGAGCTGCAGCATTGGATCGCCTGCGACAGCCGCCACGAAGCGGCGTTGCGTTTTGCCGAACAGACATGGGCGGCATTGGGCGATGTGTACAGGGAAGATCCCGTTCACCGCCAGCGTCCGTCAGCGGCAACGATGCCCGTGCGCCGCTCCAGGCGGCGAAGCCCATGGCAACGCGCGGCCGCCGTCGCATTGGTCGTGATAGTGGCCGGTGTTGGCTGGGTGCGCGGGCCGGACGTGTTGTTGCGCATGCAAGCCGACTACGTGACTGCGAAAGGCGAGGTGCGCACCGTGCACCTGGCCGACGGCAGCAAGGTCGAGCTGGATTCCGCCAGCGCTATCCGCCTGGACTACGACGGCGTGCAACGTCGCATCAGCTTGCTCCAGGGTTCGGCAATCTTTGACGTGGCGCCCATGGTCGGCGAGGAAACCCGGCCGTTCGTGGTGCAAAGCGCCGGCGGGCAAACCCGCGCGCTGGGCACGCGGTTTGTGGTGGAGCGTGAAGACGACAGCCAAGCGTGGGTCGGCGTGCTGGAACACAGTGTTGAGGTGTCCCTGAGCGCAACACCGAAAAAGGGGCCGTCCGACAGGGTGGTCCAGGAAGGCCTGGCCGTACGCTACAGCCCTCAGCAAGGCATCGTGCCCTTGGACCAACTCGATGTTGCGCGCGCCACCAGTTGGCGGCGCGGTGTGTTGATCTTTGATCGTCAGCCGTTGGCCAATGTCATCGAACAACTCAACCGCTACCGTCCCGGGCGCGTGGTGTTGACTGACTCGGCCCTCGGTGAGCGTGAGATCAGCGGCGTGTTCCGCCTCGACATGCTCGACACCGCCCTTGCCACACTTACCCAGGAACTCCAGGTGCAACGCCTGGACCTGGCTGGCCTCAGCCTGATCTATTGATGACCCGGTGGGGGCTTGCTCCCACCGCTTGAAATCCCCCTGCCTGAAAAACTTTCAAAAAATCTTACTGACTTCCTGCGCGTCGCACGTCTTGCTAGTTGAGAAGCATTCGCATAAACAAAAACGCTTAGCGCAGGGAACAACAGAAATGTCAGCACTCAACAAGGGGCGTATCACCGTTAGCCGGTTGGCCCTGGCCATCCACTTGGGCCTGTTCGCCATCGCGGCTCCGGTGTACGCCGCGCAACCTCAGGTTAAGGCTGCACAGCCCGCCGTGCTGACGATTGATATTCCTGCGCAGTCCCTGGGCAGCGCCGTGCTGGCGTTCGCCGACCAGGCCGGCCTGCAAGTGCTGTTCGACAGTCAGCGCCTGGAAGGTTTGCAGAGTACGGCGGTGAAGGGGCAGTACAGCGTGCAGGAAGGCTTGGCGCGTCTGTTGGGCAATGCACCGGTGGAGTACCGCTTCAACGGCGAGCGCCAAGTCACCTTGACCCGTGTTGAGCAGAGCGGCGCCGCCTTGGCGCTGGCGACCACGACAATCACCGGTCTGCACCCCAACGACTGGGTGTATTCATCGCCTCGCTCGGTGAGTGTGGTCGGGCGCGAGCAACTGGACCGCAACCCGCCTCGGCACGCCGCTGAAATGCTGGAGGAGGCACCGGGCGTCTACTCGGCGGTCAGCCAGCAAGACCCTGGCTTGTCGGTGAATATTCGCGGCATCCAGGACTACGGCCGGGTCAACATGTCGGTGGACGGCATGCGTCAGAACTATCAACAAAGCGGCCACCAGCAACGCAATGGCACGCTGTATGTCGACCCGGAGTTGCTGTCTGAAGTGGTGATCGAGAAGGGCGCCACTTCAACGATGGGTGGGGCGGGCGTGATCGGCGGGGTCGCCAACTTTCGCACCGTGGAAGCGGCGGACCTGCTCAAAGGCGGCAAGGAAATCGGCGGGCGTATCCGCTTGACCACGGGGCTGGGCGGGCGCAGCAACGGCACGCACTTTATTGGCAGCTCGGCGTTTGCCGTGGGCACCGATGTGTGGGACATGCTGGTGGCGGCCAGTGAGCGCCACCTCGGTGACTACAAACCCGGCACCAAGGGCAGCATTGGCGAGCTGCGTACCGGCAGTTCCTTCCTGCCGGCCAGTGAAGACCGGATCAAGCATTCCACTGTGGAATACACCGGTTCGGTGATGCGCTCGCGACTGCTCAAGCTAGGCCTCAACCTGCCGGTGGATCAGCGCCTTCAGCTGAGCTACCTGACCACCGAAGTCGGCTACGACGACGTCAACATGATGACCGCCGAAAAAGCCCAGCTCTGGGAGAAGCTCGGCAGCAGTGACGTCACGGCGCAGAACTTCGCGCTGGACTACAGCTACACGCCGGACAATCCACTGATTGATTTTAAGGCCAAGCTTTATTACGTCGATACCCGCAACGATCAGTCCACGCTGACCCGTGGCAGCAGCAAGGGTTACGACGTCACCTACCAGACCAACACCTATGGTTTCCAGGCACAGAACATCTCGACCTTTGCCTTGAGCGAACTGTCCGTGATCAAGGCCAACTATGGCCTGGAGTTTTTCTACGACAAGGTCCGCCCGGACTCCAACCAAATGGTGGCCGCCGACTCGGCCGTGACGGCCTCGGCGGCGGAAAGCATCACGCCCAGGGGCGACCGGGCGATGGGCAGCCTGTTCACTCGCCTGGACTACGACTACGACAACTGGCTGAACCTCAACGCCGGGTTGCGCTACGACCGCTATCGGCTGCGCGGCGAAACCGGTTTGAACACGCGTACGTTCATCATCGGCACCACGCGGCAAGTTGGCTTGCCCATGACCTATGACGTGGATCGGGAAGAGGGACATTTCTCGCCGACCTTCGGCCTGTCGATCAAGCCCGGCGTGGATTGGCTGCAACTCTTCGCCACCTACGGCAAGGGCTGGCGCCCGCCGGCAGTCACCGAAACGTTGGTGAGTGGCCGGCCCCATGGCGGGGGCTCGGAGTCGATTTTCCCCAACCCCTACTTGAAGCCTGAGACGTCCACGTCCTGGGAGGTTGGCTTCAATGTGTTGAAGGAAGACCTGCTGTTCTCCGAAGACCGCGTGGGCATGAAAGTGTCCTACTTCAACACCCGCGTGGATGACTTCTCCTACATGGCCCTGGGGGTACAGCCGCCGGGTTATGGCATCGCCAATATCGGCAATGCGGCGTATGTGAACAACCTGGAAACCACGCGTTTTCGCGGCCTGGAATACCAGTTGGATTACGACGCCGGGTTCGCCTACGGCCAGTTCAACTACACACGCATGCTCGGCAGCAATAAGTTCTGCAGCAAGACGGCATGGCTGGGCGGCGTGACCAAGATCCAGAAAGGGCCCGGCAGCCGGGCGCCAGTGACTGCGATGGTGCCCGACGATGCGGCCAATGCGGGGCAGAGCTGCAGCGCGATCCTGGGCTCCTCCGAGCACATGCCGATGGACCGCGGCACTGTGACGCTGGGCGCGCGATTCCTTGAGCGCAAGTTGGATGTGGGCGTCCGCGCCCGTTACAGCGGCGGTTACTACGTCAAAGGCGGCGTCGGCGTGACCACTTCGCAAACTGGCGTGTACCCGGCTGACTGGAAGCCCTACACCGTCTATGACCTCTACAGCAGCTACCGCGCCACCGACCAGTTGACCTTACGCCTGGCCATGGAAAACGTCACCGACCGCGCCTACCTGGTGCCGTTGGGCGACGTGTTGGCCTTCACCCTGGGGCGTGGGCGCACGTTGCAGGGCACCGTTGAATATCAGTTCTGACCGATTTTGCCCAGTGACGGGCAAAACCACAGCAGGCAGTGGCTTGCTGCGGAGATACCACCCCATGACTTGGAGTTTTGCATGAGCATTTCTATTTCATACAGCACGGCCTACGCCACTAACACCGTTGCCCAGTACCTGAGCGACTGGTCGGCTTACTTTGGTGACCTGAACCACCGTGAGGGTTCGGTCAAAGAAGGTTCGAACACTGGTGGTTTCAATCCTGGCCCGTTCGACGGCACCCAATACGGTGTGTCGAGCACCGTCAGCAACGCGGCTGTGGTTGCTAACGGTGACCTGCATTACACCTTGTTCAATCCGCCGTCGCACACCTTGTGGGGTTCGATCGACTCCCTGGACCTGGGCACCATCCTGACGGGCGGTGCGGCCGGCGGTACCTACAGCCTCGCCGAGCAGGAAGTCAGCTTCGCCAACCTGGGCCTGTCGAGCCTGCAATCCGAAGGCCGTGACGGTCAGGTGCACAAAATCGTGTACGGCCTGATGAGCGGCGACAGCTCGGCACTGGCTTCGGCGATCGACTCCCTGCTCAAGGACATCGACCCAAGCCTGTCGATCAACTCGACGTTCGATCAGTTGGCGGCTGCCGGTGTGGCCCACGTGGACTCGGCTGCGGTCGCAGCGTCCGATGTGGCGCTGGTGGGCGTGCAAGATGTGCCTCAGGACTTCGCCCTGGCCGCTTAAGCCAAAAAGCGAATGGCAGATCGCTCTCCCATTCGCCGTTTTACACACCGCTGTCGCCAAGCCTTCTAACTCTTCAGCGACGGCGGTGCCGAATTCTGCGCAGCGTCGCTTTGCCTGTCAACGCGGCGGCGCTGCCCGCTCAACCCCATGAGAATCCCCAGATGCGCCACGCCGGCAACGAAACCCTGGCCGCCCTCACGGCCTATAAAAGTGGCTTCTTCAACATCGGCCTGTTCTCGGCGGTGATCAACCTGCTGATGCTCGCCCCGGCGCTGTACATGTTGCAGGTGTACGACCGGGTGCTGGCCTCGGGCAATGAGATGACCCTGTTGATGCTGACGCTGATGATCCTCGGCCTGTTCGGCCTGATGGGCGCGTTGGAATGGGTGCGCAGCCAGGTGGTGATCCGCCTCGGTACGCAGATGGACATGCGCTTGATCCAGCGGGTGTACGACGCCGCGTTCGAAGCGCAACTCAAGGGCGGCACCCAGGCGGCGGGCCAGGCGCTGCATGACCTGACCACGCTGCGCCAGTTCGCCACCGGCCAGGCGTTGTTCGCGTTCTTTGATGCGCCTTGGTTTCCGGTGTACCTGCTGGTGATCTTTTTGTTCCACCCCTGGCTCGGTGTGTTGGCGTTGGTCGGCGCGCTGTTGTTGATTGTGCTGGCGTGGGTCAACCATCACGTCAGCCAGGCGCCGATGGCCCTGGCCAGCCAACTGTCCATCAGCGCCAGCCAGCAGGCCACGGCCAACCTGCGCAATGCCGACACCATCGAAGCCATGGGCATGCTCGCCACCTTGCGTGCGCGTTGGTTCGGCCAGCATCAGGCGTTTTTGGCGCAGCAGAACCTGGCCAGTGAAAAGACCGCGACCGTCACTGCCTGGTCCAAGGGCGTGCGCCTGGCGTTGCAATCCCTGGTGCTGGGCCTGGGCGCGTTGCTGGCAGTGCAGGGCGAAATCACGCCGGGGATGATGATTGCCGGCTCGATCCTGATGGGCCGTGTGCTGAGCCCTATCGACCAGTTGATTGGCGTGTGGAAGCAGTGGGGCTCGGCGCGCCTGGCCTTCGATCGGTTGTCGCAGATGCTGGCGGCGAATCCCGCGCGCCCGCAGCGCATGGCGCTGCCGGTGCCCAAAGGCCAACTGAGCGTCGAACAAATCAGCGCCTGCGCCCCCGGCAGCCGTCGGCCCGCGTTGGCCAATCTGGGCTTTAATCTGGCCGCAGGCGAAGTCCTGGGCGTGATCGGGCCGTCGGGCTGCGGCAAATCCACCCTGGCGCGGATACTGGTGGGTGCCTGGGCGCCGCTGGCCGGCAAGGTGCGGCTGGACGGTGCCGATCTGGCCTTGTGGGACAAGCAGCAATTGGGCCCGCACATCGGCTATCTGCCTCAAGACATCCAGCTATTCGCCGGCAGCATCGCGGAAAACATCGCGCGGTTTGCTGAGGTCGATGCGGATAGAGTCCTCGCGGCTGCACAAATGGCCGGCGTGCATGAGCTGATCCTGCAACTGCCCCAGGGCTACGACACGCAATTGGGGGAGGGCGGCGCCGGGCTTTCCGGCGGCCAGAAGCAACGCGTTGCGCTGGCCCGCGCGCTGTACGGTTTGCCCGCACTGATCGTGCTGGATGAGCCCAACGCCAACCTTGATGAAGTCGGTGAGCAAGCGCTGCTCCAAGCGATCACCCAGCTCAAGCAGCAGCGCCGAACAGTGATCCTGATCACCCACAAACCCAACGTACTGACACTGACCGACCAGTTGCTGATCCTCAAGGACGGTCAGCTGCAGGCCTTTGGGCCGACGGCGCGTGTGCTGGAGGCACGGCAGAAACCGGCAACGCCCAAACCGGTATCGACCATGAGCATGAGCTACCGCCTCGGTGAAGGAAAACAGGCATGAACCAGAGCAAACCTGTGTTGGTCAGCGACGCACCAAGCAACGTGCTGGCACTGGATGACAAAAAGTACTCGCGCCTGGGTTGGCTGTTGGTACTTGGCGGTTTTGCCGGCTTCCTCGGCTGGGCCGCGTTGGCGCCGTTGGACAAGGGCGTGGCAGTGCCGGGCAAGGTCATGGTGTCGGGCCATCGCAAGACCGTGCAGCACCCGGCCGGGGGCATCGTCGAGCGTATCGACGTGCGCGACGGTGACGTGGTTAGCGCGGGCCAGGTGTTGTTGCGCCTGAAGGAAACCCCGTTGCGCGGGCAGATGCAGTCCCTGCGCAGCCAGTACCTGGCGTCCCTGGCCAGCGAGGCGCGCTTGAGTGCCGAAAGTGAAGGGTTGTCGGCGATTACCTTCGGCCCCGAATTGCTCAACGATCCGGAGGCGGTGGGCACCTTGAGCCTGCAACGGCAGTTGTTCAATAGCCGCGCCCAGGCCTTGGCCACCGAGCAACAAGGCCTGCGTGAAACCATCGCCGGGGCCGAGTCGCAACTGCGCGGTACGCGGGATTCGCAAGCGAGCAAAGTCCAGCAGCGCGCGGCGTTGAATGAGCAACTGCAGGGCCTGCGTGAGTTGGCGCGCGACGGTTACATTCCACGTAATCGCCTGCTCGACAGTGAGCGACTGTACTCACAGATCGACGGCGCCATCGCCGAGGACTACGGCCGCATCGGCCAACTGCAACGCCAGGTGATGGAACTGCGCCTGCGCATCCGCCAGCTCGGCGAAGACTTCCAGAAAGACCTGCGCGGCCAGTTGGCCGAGACCCGTACCCGCAGCGATGACCTGCGCAATCGCCTGGCTTCGGCCGAGTTCGAATTGGCCAACAGCCTGGTGCGTGCGCCCGCAAGCGGCGTGGTGGTGGGGTTGGACGTGTACACCGAAGGCGGCGTGATCAAGCCCGGCCAGGCGCTGATGGATATCGTGCCCCAGGGCGAGCCCTTGCTGGTGGAGGCACGGGTGCCGGTGCAGATGGTCGACAAGGTGCACCCCGGCCTGCCGGTGGAACTGATGTTCTCGGCCTTCAACCAGTCCACTACACCCCGGGTGGCCGGCGAGGTGACATTGGTCTCGGCGGACCGCCAGGTCGATGAGCGCACCGACGAGCCCTATTACACGCTGCGCGCCCAAGTCAGCGCGGCCGGCATGCAGCAAATGGACGGCGTGAAGATCCGCCCGGGCATGCCGGTGGAAACCTTCGTCAAGACCGGGGAACGCTCGATGCTCAACTACCTGTTCAAACCCCTGATGGATCGCACTCATATGGCCCTGGTGGAAGAATGAAGGCGCTGTTGTTGACCTTGTGTTTCGGTTGTTCCTCGGCGGCGCACGCCCTGGGTTTGCTGGATGCCTACGACTTGGCCCTACGCAATGATCCGACGTTTCAGGCCGCGATCCAGGAGCGTGAAGGCGGTGAAGAAAACCGTGCGATCGGTCGGGCCGCTTTGTTGCCGAACTTGTCGTGGAGCTATACCAACTCGCGCAACGAGTCCGAAGTGACGGCGGGAGATGTCAAAAGCGACCGTGATTACCGCAGTTATGCGTCGACCCTGACCTTGCAGCAACCGCTGCTGGATTACGAAGCCTATGCGCGTTTTCGCCAGGGCACCGCGCAGGCGTTGATGGCCGACGAACGCTTTCGCGGCAAGAGCCAGGAACTGGCGGTGCGGGTGCTCAATGCTTACAGCCAGGCGTTGCTGGCCCAGGAGCGTATCGAGCTGAGCCGTGCACAGAAACGCGCGTATGCCGAACGCCTGCAACTCAATGATCGCCTTTTGAAAGGCGGTGAAGGTACACGCACCGATGTACTGGAAACCCAGGCGCGTTTGAGCCTGGCCCAGGCTGAAGAGATCGAATCCCAAGACGTCCAGGACAGTGCCTTGCGCGAGCTGGAAGCGATCGTCGGCCAACCGTTGCAGATCGAAGAACTGGCGCCGCTGACGCGTCAGTTCGAGATTCCGCCTCTGGAGCCCAATCGTTTCGAAACCTGGCGCGAGATGGCCATGGCCAACAACCCGGAGCTCAAATCCCAGCACCATGCCCTGGACGTGGCCTCCTATGAAGTGGAGCGCAAACGCGCGGGACACTTGCCGAAGGTCAGCCTGTACGCCACCAGCCGTCAGACCAACTCCGACTCGGAAAGCAGCTACAACCAGAAGTACGACACCAACACCGTCGGCATCCAGGTCAGCTTGCCGCTGTTTGCCGGTGGTGGTGTATCCGCGTCCACCCGCCAGGCGGCGAACCAGCTGTCCCAGGCCCAATACGAGCTGGACGCGCAAACCTCGGCCACCCTGGTGGAGTTGCGCAAGCAGTTCAACCTCAACACCAGCGGTGCGGCCAAAGTGCGCGCCTATGAGATGGCCGTCAGCTCCGCCACGGCCTTGGTTGCCGCGACGAAAAAGAGTGTGGCCGGTGGTGAGCGGGTCAACCTCGACGTGCTCGACGCCGAGCAGCAACTCTTCACCGCCCGCCGTGATTTGGCGAATGCGCGGCATGCGTATCTGCTGGCGAGGATTCAGCTGAAGTATTACGCGGGGTTGCTGAGTGAGCAGGATTTGCGGGCCTTGGCGGGGTATTTCCAGCCCTCGGCATGAGTGGTTACAACCCGGCATTCGCCGGGTTTTTTGTGCTTACTAATCTGTGAATCAGCTCTGGGAAATGGAGCCGGTTGTCGGGTGACAAGAGAAAATTGTTACCTGGCGGAAAATAACCTAACGGATGGGTTACGATGAAAGTAGGCACTTACAAAGGCTATGTGATTTCGGTGTTTATCAGGGATGAGCATTGCCCGCCCCATGTGCATGTGCGGGGGCACGAATGGGATGCGCGCTTTCGTTTCAGTTTTCTGGATGGGGATGTGGAGTTGTGGGACGTAGAGCCTGAGCGGCGGCAGCCACCCATGGCGGTTTTGAAAGAGATACGCGGGGCGATCATGCAGCGGCACTACCTGGCGCGGGCACGCAGGATCTGGTGGGACTACCTGCAAACGGTCTGCCTTGAGAATCATTCTTGGGATTGGGAGGCTCGCGAAGTGTTGCCTGGGCTGATCATTCAACCGGGTGTTTATGTGATCGCGCGCGCCCAGCACGATGTCGTGGGGCAGAAAACAATTTTGAACCTGGTCAGGGCGCCGGGCTTTGTGGAGATTGAGCTATGAAGCAAATCGTAAAAGCCAAAGCGGTACCCTATAAACCACTCACTGAGGCCGACGTCGAAAAGGCGATAGCCCGAGGGCGCAAGACACGGCACCTTTATGCCCGCGCCAGCTCTGTGCGTTATGAAGACAACTGCATTTCCATCGGCTTCAGCGACGGCAGTCGCGTTGTACTGCCGGTGGCTGGTCTGCCCGAGTTCGCGGGGTTTTCCCTAGAGGACTTTGCGCAACTGGAAGTCGGCTTTGGCGGCAAGGCGCTGTGCTGTGAGGCCCAGGACCTGGATGTTTCAGTCACGGGTCTGATCGCCACCAGCAAACCGCTGATGGACCTGGCCACCAGCCTGGTGGCTTCGCGCAACGGCCGCAAAAGCAGCGCCGCCAAAGCCGCCGCCGCCCGCGCCAATGGCAAGAAGGGCGGACGGCCGCGCAAGAAGGAACCGGAAGACGTTGAGTTACCGCCGAGTCAGTAACACCCCGGATTCCATATGGTGCGTCCACGGGAATTGGTCAAACATCGCACACTGGGTGATTTTGTGCGTGTCATGCAGTTGCGCAATGTTCGCCGCCAACGTCTCCGGGTTGCAGGAGATGTACAGAATGTTGTCGAAGCGTCGGGTCAACTCGCAGGTGTCCGGGTCCATGCCGGCGCGCGGTGGGTCGACGAACACGCTGCCGAATTCGTAGCTTTTCAGGTCGATGCCGTGCAGGCGACGGAATGGACGCACTTCGTTCAGCGCTTCAGTGAGTTCTTCGGCTGACAGGCGCACCAGGGTGACGTTATCCACCGCGTTTTCATCGAGGTTGCTCAGGGCTGCATTCACCGAGGTCTTGCTGATTTCGGTGGCCAGCACTTTGCGCACGCGGGTCGCCAGGGGCAGGGTGAAGTTGCCGTTGCCGCAATACAACTCCAGCAGATCATCCGGGCGATCACCTAGGGCTTCATAAGCCCAGTTGAGCATCTTCTGGTTCACCGTGCCGTTGGGCTGGGTGAAGGCGCCTTCGGGTTGGCGGTAGCTGAAGGTGCGCCCGCCCACGTCGAGTTTTTCCACCACGTAGTCATGGCCGATTACATCGCGCTTGCCCTTGGAGCGGCCGATGATGCTGACATTCAAGTCGGCAGCCAGCTGGTTCGCGGCGGTGTGCCAATGCTCATCCAGCGGGCGGTGATAGCACAGAGTGATCATCGCGTCGCCGGCCAGGGTGGTGAGAAATTCCACCTGGAACAGCTTGTGGCTCAGGGCCGCACTGGCTTGCCAGGCGGCCTTGAGTTGCGGCATCAACTGGTTGATGCGTGCGCTGGCGATAGGAAATTCTTCGATCAGGATCGGCGTGCGCTTGTCGTCCTGGGAGAACATCGCGTAGTGGCGCTCACCGCCTTCGCGCCACAGGCGGAACTCCGCGCGCAGGCGGAAGTTCTGCAGCGGCGAGTCGAAGACCTGCGGCTCTGGCGCGTCGAACGGGGCCAGTAGGTCACGCAAACGCGTGACCTTGTCTTGCAGTTGAGCGGTGTAGCTTGTGGCGTCAAAAGTCATGCGTTGAACCAGCCCAGCTTGATCACAAACAGAATCGACAGAATCACCAGTGCCGGGTTCAGCTCACGGTAGCGGCCCGAAAGCAGCTTGATGGCGGTCCAGGCGATGAAACCGAAGGCAATGCCGTTTGCAATGGAGTAGGTAAAAGGCATTGCCAGAGCGGTGACCACCACCGGCGCTGCCACAGTGATGTCGTCCCAGTCGATTTCGGCCAGGCCCTGGGTCATCAGTACTGCGACGAACAGCAATGCTGGTGCAGTAGCGAAGGCCGGTACGCTGGCGGCCAGTGGTGAGAAAAACAACGCCAGCAGGAACAGAATCGCGACCACGATGGCGGTCAAGCCGGTACGGCCACCGGCGCTCACGCCCGCAGCCGATTCGATGTAGCTGGTGGTGGTCGACGTACCCAGCAGCGAGCCGGCCATGGCGGCCGTACTGTCGGCAATCAACGCACGGCCCATTTTCGGCATGTGGCCGTCCTTGCCCATCAGGCCGGCGCGCTTGGCCACGCCGATCAGGGTGCCGGAGTTGTCGAACAGGTCAACGAACAGGAAGGCGAAGATCACGCTGACCAAGCCGATATCCAGCGCGCCTTTGATGTCCAGCTGCAAGAAGGTCGGGGCCAGGGATGGCGGCATCGAGACAACGCCGCCGAACGCGGTAACGCCCAGCAGGATTGAAACGATGGTGACCGCCAGGATGCCGATCAGCACGGCACCACGCACCGCCAGGGCTTCCAGGGCGACGATCAGGATAAAGCCAAACGTAGCCAGGATCGGCGCGGGTTTTTTCAGGTCGCCCAGGCCCACCAGGGTGTTGGGGTTGCCGACCACGATCCCGGCGTTATGCAGGGCGATCAGCGCCAGGAACAGGCCGATACCGGCGGCAATCGCCGAGCGCAGCGGCAGTGGGATGGCGTTGATGATCCATTCACGAATACGGAAGATCGACAGCAGGAAGAACAACACCGCCGAGATAAACACCGCACCCAGTGCCACCTGCCATGTATGGCCCATGTGCAGGACCACGGTGTAGGTAAAGAAGGCGTTGAGGCCCATGCCGGGCGCGAGGGCGATCGGGTAGTTGGCGATCAGGCCCATCACGGTCGAACCGATGGCGGCCGCCAGGCAGGTCGCGACAAACACCGCGCCCTTGTCCATGCCGGTCTCGCCGAGGATGCTCGGGTTCACGAACAGGATGTAGGCCATGGCCAGGAATGTCGTGATGCCCGCGAGGATCTCGGTGCGCACGTTGGTGTTGTGTGCCTTGAGTTGAAACAGCTTTTCCAGCATGCCTGCTCCCTGTGACGCTCTGTGGCGTCGTGATTTGTTGACCTCTAAGTCAAAGCACAAACTGCGCCAAGCGCCTGTGGTTTCAGAGAGGATCGGAAAAAGCGGCGCATCATACCAGCAGCCGAGGCCTTGAGGCATACTGCGCCGACGTTTAAACCAAGGTCATTTGCAGCATGAAAAACGCCAGCCCGTGGAGTCTAGCCCTGATCCCCTGTATCAGCCTGTTGCTCGGCGCAGCACCGGCCTGGGGCGCGACTGCACCGCCGTTGAGCGAAGTGCGTGTGTTCCAGGTCGAGTCGGCAGCGTGTAAGGAAAGCATCCCCGAGCGCGCGCAGAGTACGCAGATGTGTACGCACCGTGGGCCTACTAAGGTGTCCGTCATGGAGGTGGGCCTCGGTAACAACCCCATGGGCCGCTTCGATGGCGCTGAATTGAATGGGCAGCGCACGGCGGTTTGCCAGGTCGGCAACATCAGCGAAGTGTGCGACGGCGCGGGCACACTGATGGGCTACATCTATGTGTTTGACCTGAATGTCGAGGCCCAAGGCTGGTTCCAGTACAGCAACTCCTCGATCAATCCCCCGCAAAACACCCTGACCACGCAGCTCAATATCCGCTGATCAATCCGCTTGAACGCTCAATACCTCGGGCAGTCGTACCCCTTGAGACGGCGACTTCCCTGAACGCCGCGGACGTACACCAACCCGTGAGGTGTTTATGAGCGCAACCCCCAATGGCGCGGCGGCCCAGCCGTTCGTCAGCCACTCGATACGCCTGCGCCTCAACGGCCAGGACCGCCAGCTGGATGTGTTGCCGTGGACCACGCTGCTTGACCTGTTGCGCGAACAGCTCGACCTGGTCGGCAGCAAAAAAGGCTGCGACCACGGCCAGTGCGGCGCCTGCACGGTGTTGCGCGACGGCAAGCGCATCAACGCCTGCCTGACCCTGGCGGTGATGTGCGACGGCGCCGAGCTGACCACCATCGAGGGCTTGGCCGACGGCGACCAACTGCACCCGATGCAGCAAGCCTTCATCAAACACGATGCCTTCCAATGCGGTTACTGCACCCCTGGCCAGATCTGTTCCGCAGTTGGCCTGGCTAATGAAGGACGAGCCCACGACACCGCGCAGATCCAGGAACTGATGAGCGGCAACCTCTGTCGCTGCGGCGCCTACAGCAATATTCGCGATGCCGTTGAAGAAGTCGTGGGAGGTGAGCGATGAATCCCTTCCACTACAGCAAGCCGGCCGATGTGCAGGAGGCTGTGCACCTGAGCAGCGCCGCCTCGCGCTTTATCGCCGGTGGCACCAACCTGCTGGACTTGATGAAAGAAAACATCAGCCGTCCCGAGCATCTCATCGATATCACGGGGTTGCCGTTAAATGAAATTCAAGCAACCACCGAGGGCGGACTGCTTATTGGCGCCCTGGTGAGCAACGCCGACCTGGCCTGGCACCCGCTGATCGAACAGCGTTACCCGCTGCTGTCCCAGGCGATCCTCGCTGGCGCCTCGCCGCAACTGCGCAATATGGCCAGTACGGGCGGCAACTTGTTGCAGCGCACCCGTTGCTACTACTTTTATGACGCCACTGTGCCGTGCAATAAGCGCGAGCCCGGCAGCGGCTGCCCGGCACGCACGGGGTTGAATCGCATCCATGCCGTTCTCGGCGCCAGTGAACAGTGCGTCGCGACGCATCCTTCCGACATGTGCGTGGCGTTGGCGGCGCTGGACGCGCGAGTGCATGTGGAGGGTCGTGCAGGTGCTCGCGTTATCGAGTTTGCCGACTTCCATCGCCTGCCCGGCGATGCGCCGCAGCGCGACAATCAATTGGCTGACGATGAGCTGATTACCGCCATCGAACTGCCCGCCGACAATCTGGCAAACCACAGCAACTACCTGAAAATCCGCGACCGCGCCTCCTATGCGTTCGCCCTGGTGTCCGTCGCTGCAGCTTTGGAGCTGGACGGCGACCGTATCGTCGACGCACGTCTGGCCCTGGGTGGCGTAGCCCATAAACCCTGGCGTGATCGTGCCGTGGAAGCGGCGCTCATTGGCCAGCTCGTCAGCCGCGAAACCTTCAGCCACGCCGCCGACGCGCTGCTGCAAGACGCAGAACCCCTGGAACACAACGGCTTCAAGATCAAACTGGCACGCCGGGGAATCATTCGTGCCCTGAGTGATGCGGCTGTCGCAGGAGAACGCCCATGACCGCTATCGGCAAACCCTTGGACCGGGTTGACGGTCTGCTCAAGGTCACAGGTAAAGCGCGTTATGCCGGTGAGTTTCCCGAGGAAGGCCTGCTGCATGGCAGCGTGGTGTCCAGTACCGTCGCCAAAGGCCGTGTGTTGCGCATCGATGCTTCCAGGGCGATGGCCCTGCCGGGCGTGGTGGAGGTGATCCATCACCTCAATCGGCCCAAAATCGCCAGTTACGATGACGCGTTCCAGGATGCCGACGCCGCCGACGGCTCGCCGTTTCGTCCGCTCTACAACGACCGCGTGCTGTACAGCGGCCAGCCCCTGGCCCTGGTGATCGCCGACAACCTTGAACTGGCGCGGCATGCTGGCTCCCTGGTGCATATCGAGTACGAGACCGAAGCCTTCGAAACCGACCTGCTGGCCATGCAGGAACAGGCTCACGCCTCGCCGCAAACCCCGCCCAAGCCACGCGGCAACTTTCAGGCCGAATGGACCGGCGCCGCCATCAGCCTGGACGTGCACTACAGCACGCCCATCGAACACCACAACCCGATGGAGCCCCACGCCAGCACGGTGCTGTATCAGCCGGACGGCACCCTGCATATCCATGACAAGACCCAGGGCCCGCAGAACTGCCAGGCCTATGTGCAAAAAGTCTTCGGCCTGGATAAAAGCCAGGTGCGCATCTTCGCCGCGTTTGTCGGCGGCGCGTTTGGTTCCGGGCTGCGTCCGCAGTACCAATTGCCGCTGGCCGTGATGGCCTCGTTGGCGCTCAAGCGTTCGGTGCGGGTCACGCTGACGCGTCAGCAGATGTTCACGTTCGGCTATCGCCCGCGCACTCTGCAGCGCCTGCAACTCGGCGCCGCCGCTGATGGGCGCCTGCTGGCGTTGGGGCACACTGCCATTGGCCAGACTTCGCGTTTCGAAGACTTCAGCGAACACGTCGTCGAATGGAGCGGCATGCTCTACCACTGCGACAACGTGCAGCTTGCTTATAAGTTGGTGCCCCTGGACGTGTTCACGCCTTTGGACATGCGCGCGCCGGGCGCAGCCCTCGGCGTGATCGGCCTGGAGTGTGCCATGGACGAACTGGCCTGCGCACTGGGGATGGACCCGGTGCAACTGCGGCTGATCAACTACGCCGAGCGCAACCAGAACGAAGACAAGCCCTGGTCGAGCAAAGCCCTGCGCGAGTGTTACCGCGAAGGCGCCGAGCGTTTTGGCTGGAGCCAGCGCAACCCGGAACCGCGCAGCATGCGCGATGGCCGCCAGTTGATTGGTTGGGGCATGGCCGGCGGCGTGTGGGAAGCCATGCAGATGAAGGCCAGCGCCAAGGCGCGCATCGATGCACAGGGCAAGCTGACCGTCAGCAGCGCCACCACCGATATCGGCACTGGTACCTACACGGTGATGACCCAGATCGCGGCGCAGGCCAGCGGTGTGGCGGTCGAAGACGTGGCGTTCCTGCTGGGCGATTCATCATTGCCCACCGCGCCGTTGCAGGGCGGTTCATTCACCGTGTCCTCCGTCGGCACTGCCGTGCAGCAAGCCTGCGAGGCCTTGAATGCCAATCTGCTGAACATCGCACGGCAGACTTACCCGGTGTTCAAGGACGCTGAAGCCGTGCGCTTCGAAGACGGTCAACTGCATACCGGCGACGTGAGTGTGTCGCTGGCGCAGTTGGTCAAGGACAGCGGCGAAGACGCGCTGCAAGTGCAGGTCGACAGTGAGCCCGACAAAAAACGCGAGGGCTACAGCACCGCCACCCACTCAGCCGTCTTCGTCGAGGTGCAAGTGGACGAAGACCTGGGCACCATCAAGGTCCGCAGGGTGGTCAGCGCGATTGCCGCCGGACGTGTGGTCAACCCGAAGATGGCCCGTAGCCAGATCCTCGGCGGTGTCGTATGGGGCATCGGCATGGCATTGCATGAAGAAACCCAGATCGACCATCAGTTGGGGCGCTACATGAACCACAGCCTGGCGGAGTACCACATTCCGGTTAACGCCGATATTGGCGACATTGACGTGGTGTTTGTCGAGGAACACGACGAGATCGTCAACGCCCTGGGGTCCAAGGGCGTCGGTGAGATTGGTATCGTCGGGGTCGCAGCGGCGGTGGCCAATGCGATTTATCACGCCACCGGCAAGCGGGTACGGGAATTTCCGATCACGCTGGATAAGGTGCTGTAACGCAACTTTCCAAACACTGAAGAAGCAAAATGTGGGAGCGGGCTTGCTCGCGAAAGCGGTGTATCAGTGACAGATGTAACACCTGACACTCCGCCTTCGCGAGCAAGCCCGCTCCCACACTCACGTCATTCCTGCATTGGGTTATGTGGCGGGCTTGATAGTGGGTTCTTCCACGGGCACATGCATGCGGTCTCGGTTGGCCAGGGTCGGGAACAACTTGATCCAGACCCCGGTCACCACCAGCGTACCGATCCCGCCCATGACCACGGCGGGCACTGTGCCGAACCAGTGGGCGGTAATCCCGGATTCGAACTCGCCTAACTGGTTGGACGCGCCGATAAACAGGCCGTTGACCGCACTGACCCGCCCGCGCATTTCATCCGGCGTCTCCAACTGCACGAATGAGGCGCGGATCACCATGCTGATCATGTCCGCCGCGCCCAGCACCACCAGCACCGCCAGGGAGAACCAGAACGAAGTGGACAGGCCAAAGGCGATGGTCGCCACGCCGAACACGCCGACGGCGGTGAACATCACACGGCCTACATGGCGGTCCACGGAAAAGCGCGCCAGCCACAGCGACATCAACAACGCGCCCACCGCCGGCGCCGAACGCAGCAGGCCCAGGCCCCAGGCGCCGGTCAACAGGATGTCCTTGGCAAACACCGGCAGCAACGCGGTGGCGCCACCCAGCAGCACGGCGAACAGGTCAAGGGAGATGGCACCGAGGATATCCGGGCGGCTGCGGATGAAGCGGATGCCAGCCAGCAGAGAATCCAAGGTGGCCTTGCCTTTGTTGAGTGGTGTCTGGCGGGCGGGCAGGTTGAGGGTCAGCATGCAGGCGATGAGGTACAGCACTACCGTGGGGCCATAGACCCAGACGCTGCCAAACGCGTAAAGCAAACCGCCGAGGGCCGGCGCGACGATGGTTGCCAGTTGCTGGGCCGACTGCGACGAGGCCACGGCTCGCGGGAATAAAATGCTTGGGACGATGCTGGGCAGCATCGCCTGGGTGGTGGGCATTTCAAACGAACGCGCGGCACCGAGCAGGAAGGCGAGGATGAAGATCATCTCGCGAGTCACGTTGCCGGTCAGCCCGCCGATGGCCAGGCTCAGGGCAATCAGCGCCTGCACCGTCTGGCAGATGGCGGCGACCTTGCGCCGCTCATAGCGATCGGCCACATGCCCGGTGTGCAGCATGAACAGTACGCGGGGCACGAATTCCACCAGGCCGACCAAGCCCAGGTCCAGCACATTGCCGGTCAGTTGGTAGAGGTTCCAACCGATAGCCACGGTGAGCATCTGGAAACCGCTGGCGGTAAAGATGCGCGCGAGCCAGAACGCGATGAAAGGGCGGTGGTGACGCAACAACAACGCGGGTTCACTAGGCATCGGGAGTTCAGGTCAGGGCCGGAGGAAGCGCCGAGATTATCATCAAGTTGTAACAGATAGTTGCAAGAACTGATCTGAGGCAGTCTGTCACGCGGCAAAAGACCACGCCGTCCTACATCGAAAATGGGACTACTCTTTCAGCAATGCTTGATCCAGATCAATGTCCGCCTGGGCATCGATCTGGCGGCCTTAGGGCCAGATTCCCTACGCGGTGGGTTAAAAAAAGAAACGAATTGAAATTCGCCAGACTCCATATCCGTGGGGGCAGTGGGTGCAGGCTCCCGCCAGCAGCCGGTATTACCTGACAGAGGAAGACTTATGTTCGGTTTGGAGGCGCTAGATCTCGCCCGAATTCAATTTGCATTCACCATTTCTTTCCACATCCTGTTCCCGGCGATCACCATCGGCCTGGCCAGTTACCTCGCGGTGCTGGAAGGCTTGTGGCTCAAGACGCACAACGACACCTACCGTGACCTCTACCATTTCTGGTCGAAGATCTTTGCCGTCAACTTCGGCATGGGCGTGGTCTCCGGGTTGGTCATGGCCTACCAGTTCGGCACCAACTGGAGCCGCTTCTCGGACTTCGCTGGCGCCGTCACTGGGCCACTTCTTACCTATGAAGTGCTTACGGCCTTCTTCCTTGAGGCTGGATTCCTCGGCGTGATGCTGTTCGGCTGGAACAAGGTGGGGCGCAACCTGCACTTCTTCTCCACCGTGATGGTGGCTGTCGGTACGCTGATTTCCACGTTCTGGATCCTGTCGTCCAACAGCTGGATGCAGACGCCCCAGGGCTTTGAAATAATTGATGGCCGTGTGATCCCGACCGATTGGTTCGCCGTGGTCTTCAACCCCTCGTTCCCTTATCGCCTGGCGCACATGGCCACGGCGGCGTTCGTAGCGACTGCGTTCTTCGTCGGTTCCTCGGCGGCTTGGCACTTGCTGCGCGGCAAGGACAACCCGGCGATTCGCAAAATGCTCTCGATGGCCATGTGGATGGCCCTGATCGT
This sequence comes from Pseudomonas sp. NS1(2017), assembly GCF_002269425.1. Taxonomy (NCBI): domain Bacteria; kingdom Pseudomonadati; phylum Pseudomonadota; class Gammaproteobacteria; order Pseudomonadales; family Pseudomonadaceae; genus Pseudomonas; species Pseudomonas sp. NS1(2017). The sequence continues at coordinate 459,802 of NZ_CP022960.1, read as the reverse complement.
CGCGCCTATCCAGGCGGTGATCGGTGACTTCCACGGGCTGAATACCTTGAAGCACCAGCCGGCGAAAATCGCCGCGATTGAAGGTCACTGGGAAAACATCGGCAACGAACCGACGCCGTTGATCTTGTTCGGCTGGCCGGACATGAAGGAGGAAAGAACCAAATACGCCGTCGAGATCCCGTACTTGGGCAGCCTGATCCTCACTCACTCCCTGGACAAACAGGTGCCGGCCCTCAAGGAGTTCCCGCCTGAGGACCGCCCCAATTCGACTATCGTGTTCTGGTCATTCCGGGTCATGGTCGGCCTCGGCTTCCTGATGATTTTCACCGGTCTGTTCAGCCTCTGGCTGCGCCGGGGCGACAAGATGTACACGTCCAAACCGTTCCTCTACCTGGCGTTGTGGATGGGGCCTTCCGGCCTGATCGCGATTCTTGCCGGCTGGTTCACCACCGAGATCGGCCGTCAGCCGTGGGTGGTGTATGGCTTGATGCGCACGGCGGATGCTTCATCCGGGCATAGCCTGGCGCAGATGACGATCACCCTGGTGTTGTTCGTGGTGGTGTACTTCGCGCTGTTCGGCGCAGGCCTAGGCTACATGATGCGCCTGGTGCGCAAAGGCCCTGTGACCCACGAAAGCACCGAGCCAACCCACGGTGGCCCTGGCCAGAAACGCACACCGGCCCGTCCGTTGTCCGCCGCCGATGATGATGGCAACGATGACGACCACACCCACATCCAGCACAAGGGGCATTGAGATGGGTATTGATCTTCCGCTGATCTGGGCCGTGATCATCATCTTCGGCATCATGATGTACGTGGTCATGGACGGCTTCGACCTGGGTATCGGCATCCTGTTTCCGTTTATCCCCGGCAAGACCGACCGTGACGTGATGATGAACACCGTGGCCCCGGTCTGGGACGGCAACGAAACCTGGCTGGTGCTGGGGGGCGCGGCGCTGTTCGGCGCGTTCCCATTGGCCTATTCAGTGGTGTTGTCGGCGCTGTACCTGCCGCTGATCCTGATGCTGATCGGGCTGATCTTCCGCGGCGTGGCCTTTGAGTTCCGCTTCAAGGCCAAGGATCACAAGCGCCACCTGTGGGACAAGGCGTTTATCGGCGGTTCGTTGGCGGCGACGTTCTTCCAGGGCGTGGCACTGGGGGCGTTTATCGACGGTATTCCGGTGGTGGATCGCCAGTTCGCCGGTGGTTCACTGGACTGGGCCACGCCGTTCACGATGTTCTGCGGTGTGGCGCTGATCGTGGCCTACGCCTTGCTCGGCTGCACCTGGCTGATCATGAAGACCGAAGGCCCGTTGCAGGAAAAGATGCACAACCTGGCACGGCCATTGGCCTTTGTGGTGTTGGCGGTGATCGGCATCGTGAGCATCTGGACGCCGTTGACCCACCCGGAAATCGCCTCGCGCTGGTTCACCCTGCCGAATCTGTTCTGGTTCCTGCCGGTGCCGATTCTGGTGTTGGTGACCATGTACGGGCTGATCCGCGCGGTGGCGCGTAATGCGCACTACACGCCATTCCTGCTGACGCTGGTGCTGATTTTCCTGGGCTACAGTGGTTTGGGCATCAGCCTGTGGCCGAACATCATTCCGCCCTCCGTGTCGATCTGGGACGCCGCCGCACCGCCGCAGAGCCAGGGCTTCATGTTGGTCGGCACCTTGTTCATCATCCCGTTCATCCTGGGCTACACCTTCTGGAGCTACTACGTGTTCCGCGGCAAGGTCACCCACGAAGACGGTTATCACTAGGAGGGTCGTTTCATGTCCGGCAAACCTTCGTTGCACGAGATCGAACAGGCCGAGAAACAGCCGTTATGGCGGCGCCTGGGGTGGCTGGCGATGATCTGGACCGGCAGTGTGCTGGCCCTGTTCGTCGTGGCCAGCCTGATGCGCATGTTCATGAATGCGGCGGGCCTGACCACTCACTAATATCCCGATCCGGGCCTGACGGCTCGGCTTTCCAACCTTGCTTTTCGCGAGAGAAGCAGGGTTTTTTTATTTGCGGGGTTTACTTACGGGCTTTGAGAATCACGAATTTTGGCGTGGTCGCGACTTGCTCGACACCCCGGAACAAACGCGCCAGTTTGGTGTGATATCCCAGGTGGCGATTGCCGACTATATAGAGGGCACCGCCGACCACCAGCGCTTCCCGTGCCTGCTGGAACATGCGCCAGGCGAGGAAGTCACCGACCACCTGTTGTTGATGGAAGGGTGGGTTGCACAGAACGACGTCCAGTGAACCGGGTTCCTGGCCGGCCAGGCCGTCAGCGGCACGCACGACGACACTGCGTTCACCGAGAGCAGCGTGCCAGTTTTCGGCTGCCGATTGCACGGCCATATAGGACTCGTCTACCAAGGTGTACTGCGCTTCGGGGTTTTGCAGGGCGCTGGCGATCGCCAATACGCCGTTGCCGCAACCCAAGTCCGCCACACGGGCGTTGCCCAGGTTTTTCGGCAGGTGGGGCAGGAACGCGCGGGTGCCGATGTCCAGGCTTTCGCGGCAGAACACGTTGGCGTGGTTCAGCAGTTCGATAGACGGCGTGTCCAAGGTGTAACGGGTGGGGTAGGGCGAGACTGCCGTTGGACGGTCTTGTACAGTGGCAATCAGCAGTCGCGCCTTTTTCACCGCAAGCGATGCCTGCATCGGCCCGATGTAACGCTCCAGCAACTCGCCCGCTGCCCGTGGCAGGTGCTTGATCATTGCCCCGGCGATAACCTGAGCGCCCGGCGCGAGTCGGCCCTGCAGGCGGATCAGTTGCTCTTCCAGCAGCGCCAGGGTTTTCGGTACGCGGATCAGCACACAGTCGAAAGGCCCAGCCGGAACCTGGCTGGCGGGGATGAATGCCACTGCATCAAACGCCTTGCCGTTACGTATCAGGTTCTTCTCCAGGCCCTGGGCAGCCAGGAACGAATCGCCGCTGGACGTGACCTGAACCAGCCCCTGGAGGCTGGCGGCCAGCGCGCCGAAGCTGTCATTGAGCACCAGCACGCGAGTCCCAGCAGTCGGTTGCTGCTCGGCCAGATGGTTGAGCAGGTATTCGTCGGCGGCATCGAAGGCTTGCAGAGGATCGTTATGTTGCTCTGGCTGACGGATCAGGTCGAGTTGGGCGAAGGGGCTTTCGAGCAGGGGCATGGCGGGGGAGGCTCTGGGTCGTCGATGGGAGTTCGGCAATCGCTGCAGAACCCTCTGAGTGAACTACGGTGCGGGCCGGGGGGCAGCATCAACACTCAGAATTGACTGTAAATGTTACTTTTTTTCCAGAGGGATTACATGCGGTGTTTCCAGGCGATTAAAAACAGCCCATTTGGATGCCCTGAGCACTGCGGCGATCTTGTTATTGACCCCCAGTTTTTTGAGTGCGCTGGCGATGTGAAACCCTATCGTACGCTCTGACAGGCACAGGATTCTGGCGATTTCTCCGGCGGTCTTGCCCAAGCCTGACCATTTGAGGATTTCGGTTTCCCGCGGGGTCAATTTGCAGGGAGGTTTGAAACTGGGTTCGTCGGCAAATTTCTGTGCCACTACCGCATGCAGGGCATGACACAGCCACAGCACCTGGCCGGCTTTTTCATACAGTTCTTCCGGGCTGACTTCACCTTTGCCACGTCCCAGGGTCAGCATGCTGAAGACACCCTGGAAATCATGTACCGCCTGAGTCCAGCCCAGGTGCACGCCATGGGATTTTGCCAGTTGCCATAAACTGGGTGTTGCACCAAATGCCTTTTCTTCCCAGAGGAAGGGCAGTACGCAACATTTGCAGTGGTCTACAACAGGGTCTACATCGAAAAAATGTGCTTGTTTATAGGTGTCATTCCATTCATTCGGATAGTTATTTATATGAATTGGTTTCGTTTGGTTATTAGGTAGTTGAGAACTCATCGTAAAGGAACAAAATTGGAAGCCAAGTTCTAATGTGTGATTGAGCGCCATTTCAAAAACACTGGTTATCTGGTTCTCGCCTTCCAGTTTAGGGAGTCTTGTGTTGCGCCAGCTAATCATTGGTCACTCTCCATGAGATCCTACGGGCTGCGGATACGTCCTTACCCCGCAGCTGCACGACACTGAGTGTAGGATATGACCTACATAATTAAGTGAAAAAAAAGTTAAAAGTCTTTTGTTGTGAAGGACTCGTACCTTGTACAAAGAGTAAAGATTTGTGAAGGTTGCGCTCATGCTTAAATTTTTTTATGCAAATTAGAGAGTTGTCAGTGCTGTCGAATTGATGGCTATTAAAAACACTGCGTCATCTGATAGGTCATTTAGTGTTTGCTAATAGCCAAATGGTTTGTCTTGGTCCGTAGGCCAACGCCTTGACAAGCGCGAATGCCAGTACAAATCAGCGGTGTTTGCGCTCGTCACTTTGAGGGACACTAGGGCACCTGTAGAACGGAGCCCCCCATGACGGCCAGTGCTGAGAAATTTACCCGCCAGACCTTGCTCGACGTGCAATCGCTGACCCCCAGCCTGTTTACCCTACGCACCACCCGCGATCCGGGCTTTCGTTTCACGGCGGGGCAGTTTGTGCGTTTGGGGGTTACCAAAGCGGATGGCAGCACCGTATGGCGCGCCTATTCGCTGGTGTCCTCACCGTTTGACGAGCATCTGGATTTCTTCTCGATCGTCGTCCCCGGCGGTGAGTTCACCAGCGAGCTGAGCCGCCTGCGGGTAGGCGATACCTTGATGGTGGAGCGCCAGGCCACGGGCTTCCTGACCTTGAACCGTTTCGTGGATGGTCGCGACTTGTGGATGCTGGGGACTGGCACCGGAGTGGCGCCGTTTTTGTCGATCCTGCAGGACTTCGAGGTTTGGGAGAAATTCGAGCGCATCATCCTGGTGTACAGCGCACGGGAAGCCAAGGAACTTGCGTATCAGACGCTGATCCAGGAACTGGGTGAGCGTGAATACCTCGCCGAGTACGCACACAAACTCACCTACGTTCCCATCGTCACCCGTGAGCAGCATCCCGGCGCGTTGAATGGGCGCATCACCACACTGATCGAAAATGGCGAGCTTGAACGTGCAGCCGGCGTCGAGTTGACGCCGGAACATTCCCGCGTGCTGATCTGCGGCAACCCGCAGATGGTCGATGACACACGCCAATTGCTCAAGCAGCGTGACATGAACCTGAGCTTGAGCCGCCGCCCCGGTCAGGTGGCGGTGGAAAACTACTGGTAATAAAAAAGGCGCCTCTAGCAGGCGCCTTTTTTCTCAAATCGGTCTTTACAGACGCGGCTTGTCGTTCTGTGCCTTGAGCAGATCGCGGATCTCACCCAGCAACACTTCTTCCTTGGTCGGCGTCGGCGGCAGGCTTGGCGCCACGGCCTCTTCACGCTTCAGGCGATTGATCGCCTTCACACCCATGAAGATCGCAAACGCGACGATCACAAAGTCGATGACGCTCTGGATGAACTTGCCGTAGGCCAGCACCACCGCAGGCACATCGCCCTGTGCCGCCTTGAGCGTTATCGCCAGGTCACCGAAGTCCACGCCACCGATCAACAGCCCGATAGGTGGCATCACCACGTCGCCTACAAACGAGGAAACAATTTTGCCGAAGGCGGCGCCGATGATGATACCGACGGCCATGTCGACCACGTTACCTTTGACCGCGAAGGCCTTGAACTCACTGATCACGCCCATAGGTTATTCCTTGTTACAGATGAGAAGGGTGGGACTCAGTGTAAGTCAGTCGTAGCAGGCTTGCCCGACACAACCGTTAACACTGTTAGCTTTTATCGACACATTAAAACGCAAATAGTTTGCAAAGTGCCACCAATCGCGCGCGAAATACGCCTGATATCAGTGACTTAACAGATTATTTTGTTAATCGGGTTGTTGTGAGTTTTCTATTTATCTTCTGACTCTCGGGTCACTAGCCTCTGGCAAGCACAACTGAATGTGCACTAAAAAAACCAGAGGAAACCTCGATGAAGACCCCAATGAGCCGCGGGCCCGTTTCAGCGCGACACGCGCTGGTACTGGCGACCGCCAGTTTGCTTTCCCTTTCGGTACACGCCGCCAGCCTGACGCGCGACAACGGCGCTGCAGTAGGCGACAACCAGAACTCGCAGACCGCCGGCGCCAATGGCCCGGTGTTGCTGCAAGACGTGCAGTTGATCCAGAAGCTGCAGCGTTTCGATCGCGAGCGCATCCCCGAGCGCGTGGTCCACGCCCGTGGTACCGGCGCCCACGGTACTTTCACCGTCACCGACAACCTCAGCGACCTGACCAAGGCCAAGGTGTTCGCGGCAGGCGAAGCCACCCCGGTGTTCGTGCGCTTCTCCGCCGTGGTCCACGGCAACCACTCCCCGGAAACCCTGCGCGACCCACGTGGTTTCGCCACCAAGTTCTACACCGCTGAGGGCAACTGGGACCTGGTAGGCAACAACTTCCCGACGTTCTTCATCCGCGACGCGATCAAGTTCCCGGACATGGTCCACGCCTTCAAGCCGGACCCGCGTACCAACCTGGATGACGATTCCCGTCGCTTCGACTTCTTCTCCCACGTGCCCGAGTCCACCCGCACGCTGACCGAGCTGTACTCCGACTCCGGCACCCCGGCCAGCTATCGGGAAATGGACGGCAACGGTGTGCATGCCTACAAGCTGATCAACGCCAAGGGCGAAGTGCACTACGTCAAGTTCCACTGGAAGAGCCTGCAAGGCATCAAGAACCTCGACCCCAAGCAAGTCACCGAAGTGCAGGGTCGTGACTACAGCCACATGACCAATGACCTGGTCACTCACATCAACAAGGGCGATTTCCCCAAGTGGGACCTGTACGTGCAGGTGCTCAAGCCTGAGGACCTGGCCAAGTTCGATTTCGACCCGCTGGACGCCACCAAGATCTGGCCGAATGTGCCTGAGCGCAAAGTCGGGCAGATGGTGCTGAACCGCAACCCCGCCAACGTGTTCCAGGAAACCGAGCAAGTGGCCATGGCCCCGGCCAACCTGGTGCCGGGCATCGAGCCGTCCGAGGACCGTCTGCTGCAAGGCCGCGTATTCTCCTACGCCGACACCCAGATGTACCGCCTGGGCGCCAACGCCCTGCAACTGCCGATCAACGCACCACGGGTGACCGTCAACAACGGTAACCAGGACGGCGCGATGAACTTCGGCAAGACCACCACTGGCGTGAACTACCAGCCAAGTCGTCTGCTGCCACGGGACGAGCCGCAAACCGCGCGCTACAGCCAGTCAGCCCTGTCGGGCAGCACCCAGCAGGCGAAGATCCAGCGCGAGCAGAACTTCAAGCAGGCCGGTGATCTGTACCGCTCCTTCACTAAGAAAGAGCGCCAGGACTTGATCGAGAACTTTGGTGGCTCGCTGGCGACCACCGATGACGAGAGCAAGCACATCATCTTGTCGTTCCTGTACAAGGCCGACCCGGAATATGGCACCGGCGTGGCCAAGGTTGCCAAAGGTGATCTGGCGCGCGTGAAGGCGCTGGCGGACAAACTGACTGACTGATCCGTTGGTTCTGGTCGGCGCCCGATGGCGGGCGTCGACCCCTGGCAGGAGAACACCCATGCGAGTTTCTATCGGATTACTGATGGCCATGCTGGCCTTTGTCGCCCATGCCGAGTCTCCTGACCCGGCCGCACTCAAGGCCCAGTTGCAAGACTACTATTTCGACGCCGCCCGCCGAGGCGACCTCGACATGCTCAACACCTTTGTCGACTCCGGCTATAGCCTCAACACCCAGGATGACAAGGGCTACACTGCGCTGATCCTCGCCGCTTACCACGGCCAGGGCCCGTTCGTGGAACGCTTGCTCAATGCCGGAGCCGACGCCTGCGTGCAGGACAAGCGCGGCAACACGGCGCTGATGGGGGCGATCTTCAAGGGCGAGCTGAAAATCGCCCAGCGCCTGCTGGCGACCGACTGCAACCCCGACCAACGCAACGGCGCCGGGCAGACGGCGGCCATGTACGCCGGGCTGTTCAAGCGCGTCGAGTTGCTGGATGAATTGAAGGCCAAGGGTGCCGACCTCAACGCCGAAGACCCGATCGGCAACAGCGCTTCACGATTGGCCAGCGGTGAAATCCGGACCCCGGCGTCGCGCTGAGCTATCATCGCGGTTTTTCGGTTGGAGGTTCTCAAATGGCAAAGGCCAAGCGCATGTACGGCTGCACGGAGTGCGGCGCGACCTTTCCCAAGTGGGCCGGCCAGTGCACCGAGTGCGGTGCATGGAACACCCTGACTGAAACCATGATCGAGAGCGGCGGCGCCGCAGCCCCCACCGGTCGTGCCGGCTGGACCGGGCAACAGGCGCAGATCAAGACGTTGGCCGAAGTCAGCGTCGAAGAAATCCCGCGTTTCTCCACGGCCTCCGGTGAGTTGGACCGGGTGCTGGGCGGCGGCCTGGTGGACGGCTCGGTGGTGCTGATCGGCGGCGATCCGGGCATCGGCAAATCGACGATCCTGCTGCAAACCCTCTGCAGCATCGCCAGCCGCATGCCGGCGCTGTATGTCACCGGCGAAGAATCCCAGCAACAAGTGGCCATGCGCGCCCGTCGCCTGGGGCTGCCTCAGGATCAACTGCGGGTGATGACCGAGACCTGCATCGAAAGCATCATTGCCACGGCGCGTATCGAAAAGCCCAAGGTCATGGTGATCGACTCGATCCAGACGATTTTCACCGAGCAATTGCAGTCGGCGCCGGGTGGTGTCTCCCAGGTGCGTGAAAGTGCGGCGCTGCTGGTGCGCTATGCCAAACAGAGCGGTACGGCGATCTTCCTGGTCGGTCATGTGACCAAAGAGGGGGCACTGGCCGGGCCACGGGTGTTGGAACACATGGTCGACACCGTGCTGTATTTCGAAGGCGAATCCGACGGCCGTCTGCGCTTGCTGCGGGCGGTGAAGAACCGTTTCGGCGCGGTCAATGAGTTGGGCGTGTTCGCCATGACGGACCGGGGGCTTAAAGAAGTCTCCAACCCTTCCGCGATTTTTCTCACGCGTGCCCAGGAAGAAGTCCCAGGCAGCGTGGTGATGGCAACGTGGGAAGGCACCCGGCCGATGCTGGTGGAAGTGCAGGCGCTGGTGGATGACAGCCATCTGGCCAACCCGCGCCGCGTGACGTTGGGCCTGGATCAGAACCGCCTGGCGATGCTGCTCGCCGTATTGCACCGTCACGGCGGCATCCCGACCCACGACCAGGACGTGTTCCTCAACGTGGTCGGCGGGGTCAAGGTGCTGGAGACCGCGTCCGACCTGGCGTTGATGGCGGCGGTGATGTCCAGCCTGCGTAACCGGCCGTTGCCCCATGACTTGCTGGTGTTTGGTGAGGTGGGCCTGTCGGGCGAGGTGCGCCCGGTGCCCAGCGGCCAGGAACGCTTGAAGGAGGCTGCCAAGCACGGCTTCAAACGGGCAATCGTGCCTAAAGGCAATGCGCCGAAGGAATCGCCGCCTGGGATAAAAATCATTGGCGTGACGCGCCTGGAACAAGCATTGGATGCACTATTCGAGTAGGGCACCCAGCTCGCGCTCCAACTCTTGCTGATCACCCAGGTTCAACTCGATCAGTCGTCGCAAATGGCTGATCGAGTCCAGGTCGATGTGCTGGCACACAAACCCAAGCTGCCCGTGATCGTCATGGGCCAGCTTCACCTGCATCTTTATATGCGCCCGTGGGTCCAGCCGGATGTCCACGTCAAATAGCCGCTTGCCATTACCCCGCCAGTCGTCAGGGCGCTCCACCAGCAAGCCGCGCAGCGATAAATCCAGCAGTTGCACCGGCCAATTCCAGCTGTCCTGGGCAATGGTCGTCTTGGCATCAAAGGCGATGCGACGGAAACGGCGGCGTTCAGACGGTTGCTCGGTCATGGTGAAACCCTCTGGAGATAGAAGGATTGTAGCCCCGAGCCATCATCGGGCATTTATTTCTGCTTTTTTTGCCGCCGCAAGGCTCTAGACCAACGTAGGGGGGTGGCCTTTGAGGCCAACAGCGCTAAACTCGGGATGGCTGTCCTTTCTGTCCACCCTGGCTGGAATATAAAAATGAAAAATAATAATAGCCTGCTACGCCACCTACCCTGGCTGGTGCTGGCAATCGTAGGAGCGTGCGCCCTGGGCGTAGTGGCCTTGCGCCGCGGCGAGGCGATCAACGCCTTGTGGATTGTGGTCGCTGCTGTTGCCATCTACTTGGTTGCGTACCGTTACTACAGTCTGTTCATCGCTAACAACGTGATGCAACTCGATCCACGGCGGGCCACCCCCGCAGTGCTCAATAATGACGGTCTGGACTATGTGCCGACCAACAAACACATCCTGTTCGGTCACCACTTTGCGGCGATTGCCGGTGCAGGTCCGCTGGTCGGCCCGGTGCTGGCGGCGCAAATGGGCTACCTGCCCGGCACGCTCTGGCTGATTGCCGGCGTGGTGCTGGCCGGTGCGGTGCAGGACTTCATGGTCCTGTTCCTGTCCACCCGTCGCAACGGCCGTTCCCTGGGGGACATGGTTCGCGAAGAGATGGGCCGCATTCCGGGGACCATCGCGCTGTTCGGCTGCTTCCTGATCATGATCATCATCCTCGCGGTGCTGGCGCTGATCGTGGTCAAGGCCCTGGCCGAGAGCCCATGGGGCATCTTCACGGTGATGGCGACCATCCCGATTGCGATGTTCATGGGCATTTACATGCGCTACATCCGCCCGGGTCGCATTGGCGAAATCTCGATCATCGGCGTGCTGTTGCTGCTCGGTTCGATCTGGCTGGGCGGGCAGATTGCCGCTGACCCGGTCTGGGCCAAGGCCTTTACCTTCACCGGCATTCAAATTACCTGGATGCTGATCGGCTACGGTTTTGTCGCCGCAGTGCTGCCGGTGTGGCTGATCCTGGCGCCGCGTGATTACCTCTCCACTTTCCTCAAAATCGGCACCATCATCGCCCTGGCGATCGGCATCCTGGTCACCATGCCAGAGCTGAAAATGCCGGCCCTGACCCAGTTCATCGACGGCACCGGCCCGGTGTGGAAGGGCGGTCTGTTCCCGTTCCTGTTCATCACCATTGCCTGTGGTGCGGTCTCGGGTTTCCACGCGCTGATCTCCTCGGGCACTACGCCGAAGCTGTTGGATAACGAAACCAACGCCCGCTACATCGGTTACGGTGGCATGTTGATGGAGTCGTTCGTGGCCATCATGGCGATGGTTGCCGCTTCGGTGATCGAGCCTGGCGTGTACTTCGCCATGAACAGCCCGGCCGCCGTGGTAGGCAGTGATGTAGTGACTGTGGCGCAAACCGTCAGCAGCTGGGGCTTTGCCATCACCCCGGAAGCACTGACGGCCGTCGCCCATGACATCGGTGAAACCACCATCCTGGCACGTGCCGGCGGTGCACCGACCCTGGCGGTCGGTATCGCGCAGATCCTGCACAGTGTGCTGCCGGGTGAAAACACCATGGCGTTCTGGTACCACTTTGCGATCCTGTTCGAAGCGTTGTTCATCCTCACGGCGGTGGATGCGGGCACCCGTGCCGGTCGCTTCATGCTGCAAGACCTGCTGGGTTCCTTCGTGCCGGCGCTGAAACGCACCGAGTCCTGGACCGCCAACCTGATCGCGACCGCGGGTTGCGTGGCGATGTGGGGTTACCTGCTGTACCAAGGCGTGATCGACCCACTGGGCGGCATCAACACCTTGTGGCCGCTGTTCGGTATCTCCAACCAGATGCTGGCAGGTATCGCGCTGATGCTGGCCACCGTTGTGCTGATCAAAATGAAACGCCAGCGCTACATCTGGGTGACCATGCTGCCGGCTGTCTGGCTGCTGATCTGCACCACCACTGCGGGCTTCATCAAGCTGTTCGACGCCAACCCGGCGATCGGCTTCCTGTCGCTGGCGAAGAAATACAGCGATGCATTGGCCAACGGCCAGATCCTCGCCCCGGCGAAGAGCATCGACCAGATGCAGCACGTGATCTGGAACGCCTACACCAACGCAACGCTGACGGCGCTGTTCCTGTTCGTGGTGTTCAGCATCCTGTTCTATGCGCTCAAGGTCGGCGTCGCCGCCTGGGGCAACAAAGAACGTACGGATAAAGAAGCCCCGTTCCAGGCTGTTCCGGACGCGTGATCGAGGATTGCAACCATGTTCAATGACATCAATCGCCTCGGTAAATACCTCGGTCAGGCCGCGCGCCTGATGGTCGGCATGCCCGACTACGATACGTACGTCGAGCATATGCAAACCAAACACCCGGACAAGCCGGTGATGGACTACAAGGCGTTCTTCCGGGAACGCCAGGAAGCCCGTTACGGCGGCAAGGGTGGGCCCAAGTGCTGTTGAGTTAACGCAACGCCCTGTAGGAGCGAGCTTGCTCGCGAAAAACCCAAGGACAGCACGTGCATCCAGACAGCACGCGTTATCGTTGACGTTCTTCGCGAGCAAGCTCGCTCCTACAGTTGTTTTTGCGCCCCATTTTTCAGGAGAATCTCTTTGTCCTCTCCCATCCCAGTCACCGTCCTCAGCGGCTTCCTCGGCGCCGGCAAGACCACTTTGCTGCGCCACCTGCTCAAGGCCGAGCACGGCCTTAAGATCGCCGTGATCGAAAACGAATTCAGTGACGCCGGTATCGACACCCAGCTGCTGGGCGCAGAGCCAGTGCAAGTCATGACCCTGTCCAACGGCTGCGTGTGTTGCACCATCCACACCGACCTGACCAAAGCCCTTTACCTGCTACTCGAACGCCTGGACAGCGGCGAGATCGCCTTCGACCGCCTGGTGATCGAGTGCACCGGCCTGGCCGACCCGGCCCCTGTGGCCCAGACCTTCTTTATCGACGAGGAACTGCGCGAACGCTACATCCTCGACGGCATCATCACATTGGTAGACGCGGCCCACGCCGAGCACCACCTGACCCAGACCATCGCCCAGGCCCAGATCGGTTTTGCCGACCGCCTGCTGGTGAGCAAGCGCGACCTAGTGGATGACGCCACCTTCGATGCACTCAGTGAACGCCTGACCCGCATCAACCGCCGTGCGCCGATCCGCGTGGTGGACCATGGCAACATCGACCTGGCTGAACTGCTCGATGTGCGCGGTTTCAACCTCAACTCTGGCATGAGCCTGCGCCCGGTGCGCGCTGCGCCGTCCATCGACCGTATCTCCAGCCTGGTGCTGCGCACCGACCAGCCGCTGGATATCGATCGCCTCAGCGAGTTCATGAATGAACTGCTGGAAGACCACGGCAAGCAACTGCTGCGCTACAAGGGCGTGCTGAACATTGCCGGGGAAGACCGCCGCATGGTGTTCCAGGGCGTGCTCAAGCTCTACGGCTTTGATTGGGACACCGAGTGGGAAGAGGGTGAGGCGCGGGAGAGTGTGATTGTGTTTATTGCCGATGAACTGCCGGAAGACAAGATTCGCGAAGGTTTCCAGCGCGTCTATCAGGCATAAAAAAGCCCACCTGTAGGAGCGAGCTTGCTCGCGAAGAACGTATAGGCTCCGCGTGCATTCAGGATGCACGCGTTATCGTTGACGTTTTTCGCGAGCAAGCTCGCTCCTACAGTGGGCTTCTTTTTATTACGCGCCGTACACCGGCAGCTTCTTGCAGATGGCCTTGACCTTCTCACGCACCGCGTCGATCACGGCTTCGTTGTTCAGGTCAGCCAGGATGTCGCAGATCCAGCCAGCCAGTTCCTTGCACTCTGCTTCCTTGAAACCACGCGTGGTCACAGCCGGAGTACCGAAGCGCAGGCCGGAGGTGACGAACGGCGAACGTGGGTCGTTCGGCACGGAGTTCTTGTTCACGGTGATGAAGGCTTTGCCCAAGGCAGCGTCAGCATCTTTACCGGAAATGTCCTGCTTGATCAGCGACAGCAGGAACAGGTGGTTTTCAGTACCGCCGGAGACTACGTCGAAGCCGCGCTCGATGAACACGCTGGCCATGGTCTGGGCGTTCTTGACCACTTGCTGCTGGTAAGCCTTGAACTCAGGCTGCAGGGCTTCCTTGAAGCAGATCGCTTTGGCGGCGATCACGTGCTCCAGCGGGCCGCCTTGGGCGCCTGGGAATACAGCGGAGTTCAGCTTCTTCTCGATGTCGGCGTTGGCGCGAGCCAGGATCAGGCCGCCACGTGGACCGCGCAGGGTCTTGTGGGTCGTGGTGGTCACGACGTCAGCGTAAGGCACAGGGTTCGGGTAGACGCCAGCGGCGACCAGCCCTGCAACGTGAGCCATATCAACAAAGAGATACGCGCCCACTTTGTCAGCGATTTCGCGGAAACGTGGGAAGTCCAGGATCTGCGAGTAGGCAGAGAAACCGGCCACGATCATTTTTGGCTTGTGTTCAACCGCCAGGCGCTCGACTTCGTCGTAGTCGATCAGGCCGTTGTCGGTGTTGATGCCATATTGCACTGCGTTGTACAGCTTGCCGGAGGAGGAAACGCTGGCGCCGTGGGTCAGGTGACCGCCGTGGGCCAGGCTCATGCCCAAGATGGTGTCGCCGCCTTGCAGCAGGGCCAGGTACACGGCGCTGTTGGCTTGGGAGCCGGCGTGCGGTTGGACGTTGGCGTAATCGGCGCCGAACAGTTCTTTGGCACGGTCGATGGCCAACTGCTCAACCACGTCGACGTACTCGCAACCACCGTAGTAGCGCTTGCCTGGGTAACCTTCGGCGTACTTGTTGGTCAAGACCGAACCTTGAGCCTCCATCACCGCTGGGCTGGTGTAGTTTTCCGAAGCGATCAGCTCAATGTGCTCTTCCTGGCGCACGGCTTCTTGCTCCATGGCGGCGAAGAGATCGGCGTCGTACTTGGCAATAGTCAAATCACGGCTGAACATGGCGGTCCTCAAGGATCGGGGGCAGAAAAGGAAGGCATTCTAACCCAATGGGTTTTAGATGGCATATGAAAGGACATCATGTCGCGGATAAGCGGGGCTCATCTGGGGATAGGCGGTGATGGTACGGCCGCCATCACCACAGGGTTTCAGTCGAACATGAAGAGGGCATCGTTACTGAACTGCGCCTCGAACCGATTCGCCGGCATCGGCCGCCCGAACAGGTAGCCCTGCACTTCATCGCAGCCATGCTCACGCAGGAAGTCCAACTGCTCATGGGTTTCCACGCCTTCGGCGATTACCGCCAGGTTCAGGCTGTGGGCCATGGCGATAATGGCGCGGGCGATCTGCGCGTCTTGCTCGCCTGACGGCAGGCCGTCAACGAAGGTTCGGTCGATCTTCAACACGTCGATCGGGAATTGCTTGAGGTAGTTGAGCGACGAATAGCCCGTGCCGAAGTCGTCGACCGCAATGCTCAGGCCGAGGTTTTTCAGGCTGTCGAGGATCTGCATGGCCTCGTTGACTTCCCGCATCAGGATACTTTCGGTCAGCTCCAGCTCCAGGCACGCCGGCGGCAGGCCGGTGTCCTTGAGGATGGTGGCGATACGGGTGCCCAACTGGCCGTCGGAGAATTGTCGCGCCGAGATGTTCACCGAGACTTTCGGCACGCGCACCTTGTTCTGGTGCCAGGTCTTGAGCTGTCGGCAGGCTTCGCTGATCACCCAATCGCCGACGTCTACCACCAGGCCCAACTCTTCCAACACCGGGATGAAGTCCCCCGGCGGCACCAGGCCACGACGCGGGTGGCGCCAGCGTAGCAGGGCTTCGGCACCGGTCAGGCGTTTGCCGTCGCCGCTGAACTGCGGCTGGTAATAAAGCACAAATTCGTTCTGGTCCAGGGCGTGGCGCAGGTCGCTTTCCAGCTCCAGGCGTTCCAGGGCGCTGGCGTTCATGTCGGCCTGGTAGAACTGGAAGTTGTTCTTGCCGCGTTCCTTGGCGTGATACATCGCGGTGTCGGCGTTTTTCATCAACTGGCTCAGCTCGTTGCCGTCCTGGGGGCTCAGGGCGATGCCGATACTGGCGGTGACAAAAAACTCGCGGCCTTCCAGCACGAACGGCTTCACCAGGCTGGCAAGGATCTGCTCGGCCACATGAATCGCCCGGTTCAGCGCCATTTCACGGCTGATCCGCGGTTGCAGCAGCAGCGTGAACTCGTCGCCGCCCATGCGCGCCACGGTGTCGTCTTCGGCTACGCAACCCAGCAGGCGCGTGGCCATTTCCTTGAGCATGCGGTCGCCGGCGGCGTGGCCCAGGGAGTCGTTGATCGGTTTGAAGCGGTCGAGGTCGAGGAACATCAGCACCACCCACGACTTCTGCCGTTCGGCCGACTGCAACGCGGTGTGCAGGCGGTCCTGGAACAGCGTGCGGTTGGGCAGGTGGGTTAGGGCGTCGTAGTAAGCCAGGCGGTGGATGCGCTGCTCGCTGGCCTTGCGCTCGCTGATGTCACTGAAGAAGCACACATAACTGGCCAGGTCGCCTTCATCGTCGAACACGGCGGTAATGCCGACCCACGCCGGGTAATGCTCGCCGTTGCGCCGCTTGAGCCACACTTCGCCTTCCCACGTGCTGTGCTGGTGCAACTGCTTGAGCACGTAGCGCAGGTGGGCTTCCTGCTGTTCGTCGACGGTGAGCATATTCGGCAACTGGTCGAGCACATCGCTGACGGCATAGCCACTGACCCGGCTGAACGCCTCGTTGGCCTGTACGATATAACCGGCGGGGTCAGTGATCAGGATCGCCGAGGTCGAGTGTTCGAAAACCGTGGCCGCCATGCGCAGGTCTTTCTCGGCACGACGTTGCTGGCTGATGTCGCGGCCCACGCCGAGGATGCCCTCGAAGGCGCCGTGTTCGTCCCACACCAGCACCAGGCGCAGCTCGATCGGCACTTTGCGACCATCTGCGCGCAGGCAGTCGAACAGGAACAACTGGGTCTGGATCTCATCCCGCAGGCGGTTCAGCGCTTCAGGATCGCCCAGCGCACGGCTGACCTGTTCCATCAGGCTGTAAATGCCGGTCAGTTGCTGCGGGTTGGCGATGATCGACTGCCAGCCATTTTTGAACACCCAGTCCACGTCATAACCGAGCACGGCGTTGACCGAGGGGCTGATGTAGTTGAGGGCCAACTGGCTGTCGGTGGAGCAGATCACGTCGCTGATGCTTTCGGCCAGCATGCGGTAGCGCTGTTCACTGTCACGCAGGGATTCGCTGGCCTCGATCTGGTCGGTGATGTCCTTGGCCACGCCGATGATGCGGGTGATTTGCGCCGTCTTATCGCGGGCCAGGGCCTGCTCGCGGATATCAAAGCGGCGCCATTGGTTGTTGCGGTGGCGAAAGCGCAGTTGGCATTGCAATTGGGTGGTGTAGCCGACCTGGCGCTGCTGCTGGCGCAAATCGTGATAATGCTCGGCGTCTTCGGGGTGCAGCAGGATTTCCCAGAAGTACTCGCCCATTTGCTGCAGTTCGGCCTTGTTGTAGCCGAGGGTGTGGCCCAGATGATGGTTGCTGAAAATCATGCGCTGGCTGATCACGTCCTGCACATACAGGTGGTCAGGCACGGTGCGTACTACGTCCGACCAGAAGCTCTCGCGCTCCACCAGCGACAACTCAATCAACTTGCGGCTGGTGATATCGCTGATGCTGAGGATCACTGCCTTGAAGTCGTCCTGCTGCTCCGGCAAGCGCATCACCAGCCACAGGTATTGCTCGTTGCCAGCCACGTCCTTGAGCTGGATTTCCAGTTCCAACTGGTTCTGTTGGGTCAGTACCGCCTCAAGTATCTGGTAGCCGATGGAGGTGGCATTGCGCGGGCAGTCATCGATCAGGCGTTCCCAGGCTTCTTCGCAGGACCCCACGTTCAGCAGGCGCACCGCCACCTGGTTGACCTCGGTGATGCGCAGTTCCTTGAGCAGTTGCTGGCGTTCGTCGGGGTTGTCCTGCAGCCAGGCGTGCAGTTGCTCGCGGGTCTCCAATCGGGTCTTGTCAAAGAATGCATTCAGGCCCGACAGGTCGAGCACGCACAGGGCCACGCCGGTGCCTTCGAAAATGTCCTGGTAGCGCCGGCGGCCTTCATGCACCTGGCGCTGGCGGCGGCGCATGTTCAGCAGCACGATCACCGGGATCAGCGAGAACGCCAGGCCCAGCAGGCATTTGCCAATGAATGCCGGCAGCAGTTGTTCCAACACGGCGGAGCGGTCGAACAGCCCACGCAGTTGCCAATCGCTTTTGCTCAAGGGCGTGACCAATACACTTTTATTCAGCTCGTCCGGGGTCAGTGCGGACGCCCACTGCGCCGGCATGCCGCTGTCTCGGCTGACAACCCGGTGGTTGATGCGATTCTCTATCACCCATAGCGGGCGCTGACCCTGGCCGTCCTGGCGGGTGAGGTTGCTCAGGTAGTTGGGCGCCAGGCGCAGCGCCCAGTACATCCGCGAGCCGCCGCTGGGCTGGTGCAGCAACAGATAGATGATCGTGCCGTCGTTGCTGTTGCTCAGGTAATAGGACTGCGCGTGGCTGCGTTGCACCAGTTCTGCCAGCCAGGCGGCGTCCTGGCTGTCGGTGGCGCTGTCACTGATCATTGCGCCGCTGGGGGCGAGCAGGGCGACGCTGCGCAGCTCGGGCAGCGAGCGTTGCAAGGTGCGCATCAAGGCCTGCTGCTGTTCGCTGTCACGCGGCGGCTCGACCATCGGCAGCAGGTTCAGAGCGATTTTCGCGCTGAGGGCCATGTTCAGGCTGATTTGTTCAGCCAGGTCGGCGCTGTAGTCGATGGTGTATTGCTGCTGGTTCTTCTGGTTTTGCTGCAACTGGTCGAGCAACTGCCAGAACAATAACGCGAGCAACATGAGGACGAGCGTCGCCAATGCGCCTTTGAGGGTGCCGTGCAGGGGCGCTCCCGGCGCTATATGAGCGGCGCGCAGGGGAGTTGGCGGCGTGACTTTGGACAAGCTGTGATCCTGCGGTTTGGCTGGACTGGCGCGCGACGTGCACTATAAGCCGGACGCCCGGAGGGCGGCTAGCATGCCTTGACTTGTGGCAAAGTGCCAGCCCTGCCTGGCGGGCACTAAAGAGCGCCGCTGGTATGGATCAGGCTGTCCGCCAGCCGCGTCAGGATCGCCAGCGTGAACAGGCTGATAACCACAGAAGCCGTGCGGTTGATGGTGTGCGGCGTCAACCACGCGTATCCGCCGCGTTTGATGCGGGCCCCCAGCAGCACCCAGGCACAGCCCACCGGTATCACAACGGCGGTGAACTGCGCGACGAAATGCACGTACAGGTTTAAGTCTGCGAACGTCTGCATCGGGACGATAAACGACACGATCAGCAATCCTTTGGGGTTGATCAGCGTGAGCAAAAAGAAACTCAGCGTGGAGACCCGTGCCTCCGGCTCGGTGTGGAGTGTTTCGTCGGGATGGCACCACAGCAGGTAGCAAGTCCTGATCAAATAGCAGACCGAGGCGAACTGCATGAGCTTCAGGCCCCAGGGCGCGTTGTCGCCGATATGGCCGAGCAGGTAGCCCCAAAAGGAGATCTGCGTCAGGTAGGCCAGGCATTCCAGCAGGCTCAGCGGCCAGGCGCGCCGGAATCCTACGAGTAACCCCGAGCGCAGCAGCAGCGTGTTGGTGGGCCCCGGCATTAATAGCAGTAGCCCGAGTGCGGATAGGACGCCAAGCATGAAGGGTGTCTCCTGGAACCCCTGAGGGTTTTGGCCGGCTAATCTAACAGATAGGCTTCGATACGCTCGGTCACTTAGGTTAACCTTGAGGATTCGCAACACTATGTACAGCGCCATGACGCTACGTAGGCCTGTTCTTACTTTTATGAGGTCCACATTTTGGCTCAATACGTCTTCACCATGCATCGGCTGGGCAAAGTTGTCCCTCCGAAGCGGGAAATCCTGAAAAACATTTCGCTGTCCTTCTTCCCTGGCGCCAAGATTGGCGTGCTCGGCCTCAACGGTTCGGGTAAATCCACCCTGTTGAAAATCATGGCCGGCGTCGACACCGAGTTCGAAGGCGAAGCCCGCCCGATGCCAGAACTGAACATCGGCTACCTGCCGCAAGAGCCGATCCTGGACCCGACCAAGACCGTGCGTGAAGTGGTTGAAGAAGCCGTCAGCGTGATCAAGAACGCCCAGGCGCGCCTGGACGAGGTCTACGCGGCTTACGCTGAAGAAGATGCCGACTTCGACAAACTGGCCGCCGAACAGGCCAAGCTCGAAGCCATCCTGCAAGCCGGCGACGGTCACAACCTGGAGCGCCAACTGGAAGTCGCCGCCGACGCACTGCGCCTGCCAGCGTGGGATGCCAAGGTCGAATTCCTGTCCGGTGGTGAAAAACGTCGTGTGGCCCTGTGCCGCCTGTTGCTGTCGGCCCCTGACATGCTGCTGCTCGACGAACCGACCAACCACTTGGACGCCGATTCCGTCGCCTGGCTGGAACACTTCCTACACGACTTCCCAGGCACCGTGGTCGCGATCACGCACGACCGGTACTTCCTGGACAACGTGGCCGGCTGGATCCTCGAGCTCGACCGTGGCGCGGGTATCCCTTACGAGGGCAACTACTCCGGTTGGCTGGAAGCCAAGTCCGACCGTCTGGCCGCCGAATCCAAGCAACAATCGGCCCATGAAAAAGCCATGAAGGAAGAACTGGAGTGGGTGCGCAAAGGCGCCAAGGCCCGCCAGTCCAAATCCAAGGCACGTCTGCAACGCTTCGAAGAAATGCAATCGCAGGAATTCCAGAAGCGTTCGGAAACCAACGAGATCTACATCCCGGCCGGTCCGCGCCTGGGTGACAAGGTCATCGAGTTCAAGAACGTTTCCAAAGGCTATGGCGACCGCGTGCTGATCGACAACCTGTCGTTCTCCATGCCAAAAGGCGCGATCGTCGGCGTAATCGGTGGTAACGGTGCGGGTAAATCCACGCTGTTCCGCATGCTGATGGGCAAGGAAACCCCGGATTCGGGCACCATCGAAGTCGGCGAAACCGTGCAGTTGGCCTGTGTGGACCAGAGCCGTGAAGACCTGGATGGCAGCAAGACCGTGTTCCAGCAGATTTCCGATGGGTCCGACCAGATCCGCATCGGCAACTATGAAATCCCGTCGCGTACCTACGTCGGCCGTTTCAACTTCAAGGGCGGCGACCAACAGAAGTTCGTCAAGGACCTGTCCGGTGGTGAACGCGGTCGCTTGCACCTGGCCCTGACCCTGAAAGAGGGCGGCAACGTCCTGCTGCTCGACGAACCGTCCAACGACCTCGACGTTGAAACCCTGCGTTCCCTGGAAGAAGCGCTGCTGGACTTCCCGGGCGCCGCCATTGTGATCTCTCACGATCGGTGGTTCCTTGACCGCGTCGCGACCCACATCCTGGCGTACGAAGATGACTCGCAAGCGGTGTTCTTCGAAGGTAACTACACCGAGTACGAAGCGGACCGTAAAAAACGTTTGGGCGACGCTGCTGCCCAGCCGCACCGTGTGCGTCACAAAAAACTGGCCTGATTCGGGTCGGTGGTTTGAAAGAGCGGGGCCTTCGGGCTCCGTTTTTTTTGTCTGGAATTTGATGGTGCGTGCGGTTTGATTTGAATCCCTGAAAGGGTGCATAAAAGCCGCTAAAACTGGATACAGTTATATAAAACGCACCATTTAAATTCACAAAGGCGACATTTTGCCCTGTCGCAGTGCGGAATGAATTGATAAAGTCCGGCTCAATCTCCGTTAACAACTAGAAATTTGCCGAGACTTTCCATGATCGAATCCGTCGAATCCTTCCTTGCCCGCCTCAAGAAACGCGACCCGGACCAGCCGGAATTCCACCAGGCCGTAGAAGAAGTCCTACGCAGTCTGTGGCCGTTTCTGGAAGCCAATCCTCACTACCTGACCTCGGGCATCCTGGAGCGCATCTGCGAGCCGGAGCGCGCGATTACCTTCCGGGTGTCGTGGGTGGATGATCATGGCAAGGTCCAGGTCAATCGCGGTTTCCGTATCCAGATGAACAGCGCCATCGGCCCGTATAAAGGTGGCCTGCGCTTCCATCCCTCGGTGAACCTCGGCGTGTTGAAGTTCCTCGCCTTCGAGCAGACCTTCAAGAATTCCCTGACCTCGCTGCCCATGGGTGGCGGCAAAGGCGGCTCGGACTTCGATCCCAAGGGCAAGAGCGACGCTGAAGTCATGCGCTTCTGCCAGGCCTTCATGAGCGAGCTGTATCGCCACATCGGCGCGGACGTGGACGTGCCCGCTGGCGATATCGGCGTGGGCGCTCGTGAGATCGGCTTCCTGTTCGGCCAGTACAAGCGTCTGAGCAACCAGTTCACCTCCGTGTTGACCGGCAAAGGCATGACCTACGGCGGCAGCCTGATCCGCCCGGAAGCCACCGGTTTCGGCTGCGTGTACTTCGCCGAAGAAATGCTCAAGCGCAACAACCAGCGAGTGGAAGGCAAGCGTGTGGCGGTGTCCGGCTCCGGCAACGTGGCGCAATATGCTGCGCGCAAAGTCATGGACCTGGGCGGCAAGGTGATTTCCCTGTCCGACTCCGAAGGCACCCTGTACGCCGAAAGCGGTTTGACCGAAGAGCAATGGTCGGCCCTGCTGGAGCTGAAAAACGTCCAGCGCGGCCGCATCAGCGAACTGGCCGAGCGTTTTGGCCTGGAGTTCCGCAAAGGCCAGACCCCATGGGAACTGGCCTGCGATATCGCATTGCCCTGTGCGACTCAAAACGAACTGGATGCCGACGCCGCTCGCGCTTTGCTGCGCAATGGTTGTGTCTGCGTGGCCGAAGGCGCCAACATGCCGACCACGCTTGAGGCTGTGGATATCTTTATCGAGGCGGGCATCCTGTTCGCGCCGGGCAAGGCGTCGAATGCCGGCGGCGTGGCCGTGAGTGGCCTGGAAATGTCGCAGAATGCCATGCGCCTGCTGTGGACCGCCGGTGAAGTGGACAGCAAGCTGCACAACATCATGCAGTCGATCCACCATGCCTGCGTGCATTACGGCGAAGAAGAAAACGGTCGGATCAACTACGTGAAAGGCGCGAACATCGCCGGCTTCGTCAAAGTCGCCGACGCGATGCTGGCCCAAGGCATCGTCTAAACCTCGGGCTCAATCCGCAGCACTTCGATCAACTGATCGCCGACGGGGCGCTGCCACAGCACTTCGTCGCCGACCTGGGCGCCCAGTAAGGCGCGGCCCAGGGGCGAGCCCCAGTTGATCAGGCCTGCGCTCGCATCGGCCTGGTCTTCACCGACCAACTGGATGCGTTGTTGTTCGTCCTGTTCATTGGCGAAGGTCACCCAACTGCCGATCTGCACCTTATCGGTGGAGGTGGCCGGCGCGACCACCTGGGCGCTGTGCACCCGCTGGTTGAAGTAGCGCAGATCCCGCTCAAGGTCGGCCTGGCGCTGTTTATCGCCCTTGGCGGATTCAAGGCTGTGCTCGTGCTGCAACTGCGCCACCTTGGCCTGCAATTGCGCCAATCCTTGCGCAGTCAGGCGATTGGGCTGCTCACTGACTTGACGTTCCACCGGCTGATCAGCCTGGGCGGCAGCGTTGTCCTCATTTACAAAAGCTCGACTCATGACGTTCTCCCTCTCTGGAGTTTGGGCCATGGTCGCCGCGCTTTAGTTTCGCTGGATGTCTGGAAACGACCTATTGCGAACGATAAGCCCTGGCGGCGTCGCGGTTTTTCTCCTGTTGCCAGGCGCGCTCACGGTCATCCCAGTGGTTGTCCTTGTAGTCACGCAACTCTTCGTTCTCACGCATGGCCTTACACTGACGGAAACCGTCTTCCCAGCCTTCGGCGTATTCACGGTCCTTCAGATAACGCGGCACATTCTTGCGAAACTCCCCGCTGATAACGCCAGCCGCCTGGCGACCGCTGCTGCAGCCATCATCAAAACCGTCGGCAAAGGCCGGTGGGTAACCGTTGGCCAGCAACTCCTCATGGGTCGATTGGCAGCCGGCCAACCACATCACCACACACAGCAATACCGCAGACCGCCACATGGCGTACTCCCTGGCCGTTTCACGGCTGATAGGGAGAGTCTAGAAGGGGATTTGTCGGGGAGCTGTGAAAGGGAGGTGAGAATACTGTTGTTGTGTAGGAGCTGGCTTGCCGGCGATGCAGGCACCTCGGTGTATCAGTTGCCCTGAGGTGATGCGATCGCCGGCAAGCCGGCTCCTACAGGTCCTGTGGTCAATAGTGGTACCACTTCACTTCCAGCATCACTTCATTTACCGGCGTCGACAGGTGGCTGTATTCGCGTTGAGCGCTCAGACGTAATCCGAGGTTGCGCGACAATTCCCACTGCTGGTTCAGGCTGATACTGCGACGCACCTCGCCATTGGTGAAGAAATCACCCTTGGCTTCCAGGCTCAGGTTACCCAACGGGTTTTTCCACAGCACGCCGGTATTGAACCCAGCCGCGGGGGAGATGGCTTCGTTGAAGTCGTTGTTGTGCTCCACGCGCACGGTGCCGAGGGCGAAGCCGAGCATGTCGTCGCTCAGTTGCCAGGTGCCGCCGGCGCCACCGTTGACGTGGGCGACCAGGGTTTCGTCGTCGTGTTTGCCCGGTACACGTTCCAGGCCGCCGGTGACTTGCCATGACCACGGCTGCAACAGGGCGTTGCGTGGGGTCAGGGAGCGGATGGTGGCCAGGTCCAGTTGCTGCAGTTGCCAGCGGTTGCCTTCGTACTGGCGCAGTTTCATTTGCAGGATTTCGATCTGCGCGCCCAGGGGGAAACCTTCGGCGTTGTCGTTGAGGTCGTGGTAGGCCATGCGCAGGCCGTATTCACCGAAGGCCTTGTCGCCACGGGTGCCGATGCCGGCTTGCCAGGTGCGTGATTCATGGCCGTTTTCCGGCAGGCCGGGTGGAGTGATCTTGAGGTCGGGCGCCGGGTTCTGGTTGATCGCGCGCAACAATTCGAAGCTGCGCTGGGAGCGGGCGGTGTCGCGCTCCAGGCCGTTGGCGCGGTAGCGGCCGAGGCGGTAGGCGGCGTCAATGATCAGGGCCTGGCGATCTTTAGCGATGGCCTTGAAAGCGGGGTCCTGCAATTGCTTCTGGTCGTCGCTGACCTTCAATACCCATTGCTGCTCGTCGCTGTCCAGCGGCTTGGCGCGCTCCAGCAATTCGCGTTCACGGGAAGGGCGGTAGTCGATTTTTTCTACCAGGCCTGCGTCTTTCACGGCCTTTACGGTATCGGTCGGGATGGCGGTCAGAGGGAACTGTTCGGTCAGGCGCAGGCCGGGACGCGCCACTTGCAGCAATTCCAGCAGGCGATAGGAGCAGTTTTCGTCAAAGAAGAAGTAATCGAACTGGATCTGTTTGAGCTCCCACACGTGCTCGACCATGCGCTCGGTCTCGACTTGCGTGAGGTTGAGGCGATACTCCCACAGGTCGCGGTTCTCAAGGCTGCGGTATTCCGACAGTTTCTCCTGATAAGGCACCAGGGCGAACAGGCCGGGATAACCGCCCATCAGGCCTTTCCAGGCATAAAGAATGCTGTTATCGGAGCCTTCGATGTAGGCGCCGAAGTTGATCGCGTAGCTGAGCAGGGCAGTGTTGTTGCTTTGCACGTCGGCCTGGTCGATGCGTAGCAGCGTGTGGCCGAACATCGACGACGGGCTGTTGAGGTAGGCCGCCGGGAAGATCATCACCGCGCTATGGGGGGCGACGTCCTTGAACCATTGCTTGAATTCTGTGCAGTCCACGGCAGGCAGGTCAGTGAGGTGCAACTGATCCTTGAGCCAGCGGGTCCGAGCGGGGTAAACGCATTGGGCGTGTTTTTCACCCAGGCTGGCCGGTGCGTAGAGCGCATCAACGGTGGCCTTGAGCTCGGCGTCCGGGTGGTGGGCGCCATCGGGCGCGAGGAAGAACTTTTTGTCGCTGACATAACTGCGCCAGCCACTGATCTTGCCGGCTTCGTAATGGCCAAGCGAAAGCCAGAACGGATCATTGGCCAATTGCTGCAAACGTTGATCATCAAGGTGCGGGGCCGCGTACAGCGGGGCGCAGGCGAAGAGTGCCATCCAGGCAAAGCGTTTGAGCATAGGGGCAACTTAAGTCGGATATAAAAGAGACCCAAAGGGGAGGCGGGTCCAAAATAAAAACCCGCGCCAGGGTAGGCGCGGGCGGGTCGAGCTTAAGCCTGGGTCGCGTATTTCGCCAGACGGGCATCGCTTTTCAGTACCGCAATGGTGTTGTTGTGCACGTCGTCAGCGGTCACGTCAGCCTTGCTGAAGATCTGCTGGAAGTGCTCGTGGGTCACGGCCGCGAAGTGCTCGCGATCTTCCGGTGCCACACCCAGTACCACGGCGTAGGTAGTCAGCGCTTCGCCGTTACCTTTGGCCATGTCTTCGGACAGCTCGTTCATCATGCCATTCATGGCAATCCAGGACTTGCCGCCGTAGGTCAGGGCGCTGTTGGTGTTACAGCCGTTGGTGCCCGAGGTCATGCCGAAGGTGGCGTTACCCGACGTACCGTTGGTGGTGGAAGCCAGGAAGTGAGCTGGCGTGCCGCGCTGGCCTTCGAACAACATGTTGCCCCAACCGCAGTTCGGGCCACCTGGTGCTTCTGCCATTGCATTGAGGGAGACGACGGTGAAGAGAGTACCAAGAAGGATCCGTTTCATAGCTTTGTTCTCTTTGTGTGCAAACCAATGGACAAGGGTTCAGGCGCGTCGCAGCGCCCTAGGGGCCAGTTATTAGTCCAACCCGCGCAGTTTGGAGTTTAGGCACGTTCCAAGGGTTCCGTGTATTTTTATAAAACAATCAGCGATGTCGCGATATTTCTGCAGGTCGCATCCCACGTCTATGCTTTCCCGAAAGCGCGCCTTGCCAGAGCGCGCAACCGGGAGCCAGAATGCCGTCATCTGCCCCGCCTGATGTAAGGAAGCCCGATGCCTGATCCTGTTGCTGCCAGCTTGCGTCTAGCGCCCGAAGCGCTGACTCGCCCTTTCTCCGCTGAACAGTTCAGCTTCTCGACCACCAATGATTTGGAGCCCTTTCGCGGTGTGCTTGGCCAGGAACGTGCGGTTGAAGCCTTGCAGTTCGGTGTGGCCATGCCACGCCCCGGTTACAACGTGTTTGTCATGGGCGAGCCCGGTACCGGCCGCTTTTCGTTCGTCAAACGCTACCTGAAAGCCGAAGGCAAACGCCTGCAGACCCCGGCGGATTGGGTCTATGTGAACAATTTCGATGAACCTCGCGAACCGCGCGCCCTGGAATTGCCCGGCGGCGCTGCGGCGGCGTTTATCAACGACATCAACGGATTGGTCGACAACCTCGTCGCCACCTTTCCGGCGGTCTTCGAACACCCGACCTATCAACAGCGTAAAAGCGCCATCGACCGTGCCTTCAACCAGCGCTACGACAAAGCCTTGGACGTGATCGAACGCCTGGCCCTGGAAAAGGACGTGGCGCTCTACCGTGACAGCACCAACATCGCCTTCACGCCGATGCTCGACGGCAAGGCGCTGGACGAGGCCGAGTTCTCGCAGTTGCCGGAAGCCGACCGCGAGCGTTTCCACACGGACATTTCCGAGCTGGAAGAACGCCTCAACGAAGAATTGGCCAGCCTGCCGCAGTGGAAGCGTGAGTCGAACAACCAACTGCGTCAGTTCAACGAAGAAACCATCACCCTGGCCCTGCAGCCTTTGCTTGCACCGCTGTCGGAAAAGTACGCAGAAAACGCCGCTGTCTGCGGTTACCTGCAAGCCATGCAGGTGTACCTGCTCAAGACCGTGGTCGAGCAATTGGTGGACGACGCCAAGACCGACGCCCAGGCGCGCAAGCTGCTGGAAGAACAATATTGCCCAAGCCTGGTGGTGGGCCATCCGGTCAACGGTGGCGCCCCGGTGGTGTTTGAACCGCACCCGACCTACGACAACCTGTTCGGCCGCATCGAATACAGCACCGACCAGGGCGCGCTCTACACCACTTATCGCCAGCTGCGTCCGGGCGCGCTGCACCGTGCCAACGGCGGCTTCCTGATCCTGGAAGCCGAGAAAATGCTCAGCGAGCCGTTTGTGTGGGACGCGCTCAAGCGTTCCCTGCAGTCGCGCAAACTGAAGATGGAATCACCGCTGGGCGAACTGGGCCGCCTGGCCACCGTGACCCTCAACCCGCAGATGATCCCGTTGCAGGTCAAAGTGATCATCATCGGTTCGCGTCAGTTGTACTACGCGTTGCAGGACGCCGATCCGGATTTCCAGGAGATGTTCCGCGTACTGGTGGACTTCGACGAAGACATTCCGATGGTCGACGAAAGCCTGGAGCAGTTTGCCCAGTTGCTTAAAACCCGCACCTCGGAAGAAGGCATGGCGCCGCTGACGTCGGACGCGGTGGCGCGGTTGGCGACTTACAGCGCGCGGCTGGCGGAGCATCAGGGCCGTTTGTCGGCGCGTATTGGTGACTTGTTCCAGTTGGTCAGCGAGGCGGATTTCATTCGCCACCTGGCGGGCGACGAAATGACCGATGCCGGCCATATCGAGCGCGCCCTCAAGGCCAAGGCCACGCGCACCGGGCGCGTGTCGGCGCGGATTCTCGACGACATGCTCGCCGGGGTCATCCTCATCGACACGGCCGGTGCGGCGGTGGGCAAGTGCAATGGGCTGACGGTGCTGGAAGTCGGTGACTCGGCCTTCGGCGTGCCGGCGCGGATTTCCGCCACGGTGTATCCGGGTGGCAGCGGCATTGTCGACATCGAGCGTGAGGTCAACCTCGGCCAGCCGATTCACTCCAAGGGTGTGATGATCCTCACGGGTTACCTGGGCAGCCGGTATGCCCAGGAATTCCCGCTGGCGATCTCGGCGAGCATCGCGCTGGAGCAGTCCTACGGCTATGTGGACGGCGACAGCGCGTCCTTGGGCGAGGCGTGCACCTTGATCTCGGCCTTGTCGAAAACGCCGCTCAAGCAGTGCTTTGCCATCACCGGCTCGATCAACCAGTTTGGTGAAGTGCAGGCGGTGGGTGGGGTCAACGAGAAGATCGAAG
The DNA here is from genome assembly GCF_002269425.1 of Pseudomonas sp. NS1(2017). Taxonomy (NCBI): domain Bacteria; kingdom Pseudomonadati; phylum Pseudomonadota; class Gammaproteobacteria; order Pseudomonadales; family Pseudomonadaceae; genus Pseudomonas; species Pseudomonas sp. NS1(2017). Next base: position 430,980 of record NZ_CP022960.1, on the reverse strand, counting down.
GTTTCTTCCGCCTGTGTGAAGCGCGCGGATTGACCGGTGAGCAAGGCGCGATCATTCCCCAGGCCAACGTCGCCACGTTGATGCTGGATGAGAAGGTGCTGCAGGCCGTGCGTGCAGGGCAATTCCATATCTATGCCGTGCGACAGGCCGACGAGGCGCTGAGCCTGCTGGTGGGCGAGGATGCCGGTGAGCCGGATGCCGAGGGGCAATTCCCGGAAGGCACGGTGAACGCGCGCGTGGTCGAGCGGTTGCGCGCGATTGCCGAGATGATCAGTGAGGAAGACCTGAAGGAGGCGGAGAAGGAGCTGGCACAACAGGCGCTGGCCGAAGCCAAGCCGACTTGATGACGTAGTGGCGTATTGGGCTGAGCGGGCTGTTGTGGCGAGCAGAACCGTCACAAATTTGGCGCAATTGTAGGGCCAACGGCCGTTGGTCCCTACAACCTTGGTTTGTCGTGGTTTTCTTCTATTCTGTGCTCAAGGGATATCCACAGGAGTCGCGGGATAGAAACAGCCTCGCCCCGGCGCAGGTTGAACACCGATCTACCGAGGGTCGCCGCCATGCCGCGCAACCTTTGCCTCACCCGCCAGTGCTTCGGCCTGGTCACCCGTATCGAATGTTCCATTCGCCCTCTCGCGGGGGATAACGGGATGTGGACGTTGTTGTTTGCCGCCGGAATGACCGGTGAGCAACCTTCCACCATCAAGTCCCAAGGCCCGTTCCCCGGGCCCTTCGCGGCGGAAAATATTCTGGAATCCATCGTGGACAGCCTGACCCAGCACGGCTACGAGACGGCGGCTGACCCGCAGATCTGGTGCCTGCACATGCAGGCCCATCTGCGACAGCTTAATGGTGACACCCGGCACTGAACGCTATTTGCTTTCGGGCTTGTCCAGTTTGACCTCGAAGCCGTATTGCACAGTGCTCAGGTCGGTGCGCTGGTAGCTTTCCAGGGTGGTCGGCTGGCCGTAGAAGTAATGCACGTCAAACATCGCCGTGCCGTACTCCTCCGCGCGGTGGCTGACGCCGAGGATTTCCTTGAGGTAATTGCCGCTGGCGTCCTTGGCGTAGAAGCGCCAACTGTCGGCGGGGAAGGCCTTCTGGTCGACGATCAGCGCGTTGTCCTTGAGTTCGAGTCCTTTGGGCAGCTTGCTTGCATCAATCTCGTTCTTCTCGATGGTCGCCAGAAACAGCGGAATCGAACCCACCACAAAGGCCGGGTTTTCCGGGAACAAGTTGAGGTCGTAGGTGAGCGTGCCGCGTGCCGGATTCAGCTCAAAGGCCTCGGTCGGCAGCTCGATCGGCTCGCCGCGCTCGCCTTTTTCGTCGGCGGTGAAAAAGGTCACCGGTGATTCGCTGCTGTTGCGCTCGCTGCCCACCAGGTCGTCGTTGAAGGTGAACGGGTGATCGAACACGATGTGCGCCGCGCTGGCGTCTTCGACCGACTGGCTGATGGTGACGCTGTTTTTCAGCTGGTCTTCGGTCATGCTCGCGTCTTTGAGCCAACTGACGGCGCTGTCGTCATACACGGTGACCGGCATCGGCAGGGCCTGTACGGTTTTCTGCAGGCTGTTCTTGTCGAAGCGCAGCACCGGCAGGTCAAGGTCTTTGCGGGTGCGCGTGGCGGTGGAAAAATCCAACACGTTGACTTGCAGGGAGTCGATCACGCCATTGAAGTACACCTTGGCGTAATGGCTGCTTTGCTTGTGTTCGAAGGCTTTCTGCTCGTCGGTCAGCTGTTTTTCGAACGCTTCCGACCAGGCCTTCTGCTTTTGCATCTCGGCCAGTTGTTTCTCGTAGAACGCGACCTGGGCGTTGCTTTCGTTGATCGAACCCGAGCGGGTAAGAAACTGCCCGGTGCTGTCCCGCGCCTGAACCAGCAAAGGGTTGGGCGATTCGTCGCCGACGTCCGGTGCCAGTGGTTGGCTGTTGGTCAGCTCGATCTCGGCGTAGTTCTTTTCCAGCAGAACCAGGTTGAGGGTGATATTGCCTTCGGTGCGCTTGTGGCCCACGTCCTTTTTCGACAGATCAAACGTCAACACTTTGCCCGGTGCGACCACTTCAACGGTGCCCTTGAGGCTGACAGGCTGTGGCTGGCTCTTGTTTTCCGTCTCGATGCCCTCGATGAACGGGTAGGTCACCGTCAGGTCGTCGGGGTTGGTCAAGTTGGAGCTGCTGGGGCTCAGTTGGATGCCCGGATCGGTCTCCGACCATTCCGGCTGGAAGGGGATGACCTTGTTGTTGCTCAGGGTCACCGACTGCCATTCCAGCCCGTGGGGGAAAGGGAATTGGTCGGGGACGTTGAAGTTAAAGGGGAAGACCGGCTGTAAATCCGTCAGATAGTCGGAGTGGGAGGTCTTGCGCAGCACGAACAGGCCATTGATGTAGGTGTCCACCAGCGCCTGGGGCGTGGGGTAATGCTTGAGCAGGGCGAGGGTGTCTTCACCGTATTCGGCTTCGATGGGCTTGGTGGCGAGCTTGACCCGCGCCCGTTCCAATAACAGCAGCGAACCGCCCAGGTCGGCGACGGCGTCGCGCAGCTTGGGGTCCTGGATGCTGTCGAGGGATTGTTCGAACTTGGCGGTTTTCTCTTCGAGGGTGGTCTGTTTCTGCTCGTCGCCGGGGGAGCAACCGCCAGCCAGCAGCAATGCCGCGCACAGGCCGATACTGGCCAAAGGGGATCGCACATCCATCATCTGAGTTTTTCCTGTCCGACGTCATCGAGCCGAGTTGTTATTGGGCTCGACACTAGCAGAAAAATTCTCTTACAGATGCCGCACAGGTCAGTTTTCTCGCGGTTACAGCTGTCTTGTGGCGGCTGGTATACTCGCCGCCATTTCTAGCCTAGCTGTGTGAGATCCCATGGAACGCTTCATCGAAAATACTATGTACGCCTCACGCTGGCTGCTGGCGCCTATTTATCTCGGGCTGTCCCTGGGCTTGTTGATCCTGGCGCTGAAGTTCTTCCAGGAAATCATTCACGTCATTCCTAATATCTTCACGATGCTGGAAGCTGAAGTGATCCTGTTGCTGTTGTCGTTGATCGACATGGCGCTGGTCGGTGGCTTGTTGGTGATGGTGATGATCTCCGGCTACGAGAACTTCGTCTCGCAGCTGGATATCGATGAGAACAAGGAAAAGCTCAACTGGCTGGGCACCATGGACTCTTCGTCGTTGAAGATGAAAGTGGCGGCCTCCATCGTGGCGATTTCGTCCATCCATCTGCTGCGTATCTTCATGGACGCCAAGAACGTCGATCCGCAGCACCTGATGTGGTACGTGATCATCCACATGACCTTCGTGGTCTCGGCGTTTGCCATGGGCTACCTGGATAAGCTCACCAAGCACTGATGCCCCGCGCCGGCCTTACTGCTCGACGAAGTAGTAAGGCTGGCGGTTGATCGACATCTGCTTGATCACCTTCACCGGGGTGGCCAGGTCGTTGGTATGGTCCAGCAACGCAACGTTGCCAGGCTTGGCGCCGAGGTAGCTGTGCAATTCGGCCTCGGTTTTCAGGATCGGCAAATAGGCCTGCAGGTAGAACACGCTGGCCCCGGCGATGCGTTCGTTGGGCTGGAACAGCGCCACTTCCTTGCCTTCGTCCTTGTAAGCCTGAGCCTGACTGATCACTGGCACGAATGACTGGCGCACGTCGGCTTTGGGCGCGAACCAGAAGGCGGCGATCAGGTAGCAACCCACCGCCAGGGTCAACACGCCGCCCACCACGCTTCTGTGATGTTTGTGCAGCGCGGGTTTGTGGGTTTTCAGCCAGTCCAGCAGCACCCGTGCGTATTCCGCAGCCAGTACGGCGGCGGCTGGGGTAAGTGCCATCAGGTAAACGGTGCGTTTGCTCGATGCCAGGGTCAGCAGGGTGAACTGCGCCACCAGCCACACGCTGAAGAACAGGTGGTAGCGATTGCGCACCAGGCTTTTGCGGAAATGCCACAGACCCAGGTACACCAGAATATTCCACGGCAGGAACGCCTCGGGCAGCTTGGCGATGTAGTAGTAGAACGGCTCGTAATGCCCGGCCTCGACAAACGAGCCGCTGAACCGGCCGACGCTGTTGGTCAGCAACACTTCGGCCACCGCCTGCATGCCGCCGCGCTGGAACAGGAGCCCCAGCCAGATCACCAGCGGTATCAGCGCCAGCAAGGTAAACAGCGCTGGCTTGAGCCAGTTGCCAATCTGCAGGCGTTTGTCCATCAGGCTGGTGCTGGCCAGGTACGCGAAAATCACAATGCCCGGCATGGCCAGGCCCAGCACGCCTTTGCTAAGGGTGGCGATCACCATACCGCCGGTAAACAGTGCCCAGGCGCCTGTGCTGGAGCCCTGGCGATCAGGTCGCACGGCTTGGTAGAACGCCAGCAGCGCGGTGGTCACGCCGAGGGTGAGCAGCGAATCTTCACCGACGCCACGCGCATTGCTCCAATAGCTGGCCATGGTCGCCAGGATCAACGCAGCGCTGAACGCCAGCGTCTGCGGACGCCCGAACCGGCGCAGCATGGTGTAAAGCAGCATCACGCTGAATAAACCGGCGAACGCCGAGGCCAGGCGCACGGCCCAGGTAGTGCCGCCGAACAGGCGAATCGCACCGGCGTCGAGCCACAGGCTCAGGGGGGGTTTTTCCAGGAAGGGCTCGCGAAACAACTGGGGCACTACCCAGTTATTGTCCAGGTGCATGGCCATGGCGATCCCGGCGACGCGGGCTTCGGTGGAGCCTTGCAGCTCATGGTTACCCAAGGCAAAGAAGAACAGCAGACCAGCAAGCAGAAGCAGCAGGGGGACGGGACGCGTCATGGGTTGTGGCTACCAAGGCAGGAGGACCGTCCGGGGGAACGGTCATTGCAATGGGCTAGTATCCGTGGACGTTTCTGAATATTTCGTGAACGAGTGTTGGATTTTTGTAAGGTCGGTCAGGGAGCCATCAAGCTAGGCAGTGCGGCTTGACCTTGCGGGCTCAGCACGGGCTGCAGTTGCTCCCAAGTGAAGCTCAGCTCGTTATCGCAGCCATCGCCCTGAGCGGGTGTCGACAGTTGCAGCCCTTGGGTGTTGAAGCTCAAGTCGAACGAGGAATAGCTGGTCACGGCCGGGCATCCTTCGTCCGTGGTGGTCTGCTTGGCCAACCAGGTGCTGAAAGCGGCCGGCAGTTTGACCTGGCCCGAGTAGGGCGTGTCCCATTGCTCATGGCCGCCCAGCCACGTCCAGGGGTCGACTTTTTCACCGGTTTGCAGGTTCCAACTGTGCAGGCCCCAACTGATCCTCCCGCGTCCGTAACCCGCTGACCAGCGATAGAAACGCACGGTGATCCAGTGCGATGACCAGTAGAACGGTTCCACCGTGATCTCGCTGGTGCTGGTGCTGCCGCTTTGGTCCAGTGAGTTGCGCCGCTCTCTATAGAAATCGGTCTGGCCGTCCGGATTGATGGCCATGCGCGCGAGATCCCGGTTGATCTTATCGATGGCTTCCCCATCGCCCTCGAGTTTCAGGATCACCTGCCCGCCTTGGGTCTTCACCTGATAGGCGTGTTCGGCGAAGGTCTTCTTCTCGACCTTCACCGCAGGCGGCGTGGCCTCAAGCGGGTTGTTATAGGTGTCGCTGGCACAACTGTCCGTGTCCGCGCGTTTGAGCATCAGCGCCAGGCTTTTGCCGCCAATGGCTTTGCTCCAGGTGCCGGTCAACGTATCGCCTTGCGGGTCGTCCAACTGCCAGAAACCGGTTTGTCCTTCTTCCACCCAGGGCTCGCTGGCGTTGGCTTGGGTCAGTTGAATGGGCGTGAGAATGCGTTGGTAGTAGTAACTGCCATTGGCGCCGTGGGCTCCATTGAAACAGACGGTGATCGCGGATTTGCCCAAGGTGCCGGTCCAGACACCGGCCAGGTCGGCGGCGGTGGCAAGTAGAGGCGTGCAGGCGAGGGCGAGAGCGGCGAGTGGCTTGAACACGGGTATCGGACTTCCGGATGTCTGATAGAGGAGAGCAGGGTAATGGGAAGTGCGGGGGAGTCCAAGAGGGCAGGTGCCACGCTCAGTAAGAAACTCCTAACCCGTCTCTAATGAGAAGTATTATCATGTGTGTCTTTCCGCAGCCGTCCCCTGGATATCACACCGATGGCCTCATCTTCTTCTGCCCATCAGGTCGTGGGCGAACTCTACGCTCAACATCACAGCTGGGTGGTGCAGTTGCTGCGGCGCAAGTTGGGCGGGCAGGAGCAGGCCCTGGATCTGGCGCAGGATACCTTCGTGCGTATCTTGAGCAGCGGCACCGTGCCGATTTTCCGTGAGCCGCGTGCCTACCTCACGACGGTCGCGAGCCGTTTATGTGGGCAGTATTTCCGTCGCCAGGCACTGGAGCGCGCCTATGAGCAGTCGCTGACGACCCTCGAACCCGAACACATGCCTTCGCCGGAAACCCGCTTGCTGGTACTCGAAGCGCTGGATGCCGTAGGCCAGGTGCTGGACGGGCTGAGCAGCAAGGTGCGCGAGATTTTCCTGCTCTCGCAGCTCGATGGCCTGACTTATCCACAGATCGCCGAACGGATGGACCTCAGCGTGAATGTGGTGCAAAAGGCCATGCTCAAAGCCTATCGCCATTGCTACCTGGCGGTGTACGCGGCATGAATCGCTTCAAGTCCGCCAACGATCAACCCTTGGACGAGCAGGTGCTGGACCAGGCCCTGAACTGGATGGTCGCCCTGCAATCCGGTACCAGCGGCGCCGCCGAGCAGCACGCCTGCCAACAATGGCGCAACGAGCACCCGCAGCATGAATTGGCTTGGCAGCGCTTGGCCGGGCTCAGCCGCGACATGCGCCTCAATACCCACGCGCTGCCGGCGCCAACGGCCCGGCAGTTGCTGCACGCACGGGGTGTTCCATCGCGTCGCACCCTGCTCAAGGGTTTCGCCGGTCTTGGCGTGGCGACTGCCCTTGGCCTGAGTGTGCGTGAGCGCGTTTTGCTGCCGGAGCTGTTCAGCGATTACCACACCGCCACCGGGGAGCGGCAGCTCTTGCGCCTGGCCCATGCCGGCGAGTTGCAGTTGGATACCCGCACCGCTGTGGATGTCCGAGGCGCCCGGTTGACCCTGAATCTCGGTCGGTTGTTGTTGACCACCGGCCCCCACGCCGACACCGCGATCCAGACGGCCAATGGTTGGGTACGGCCGTCGGCATCGTCGCGATTGGTCCTCAGCCACGACCTGCCACGTCAACCGGGCACGCTCGTGCAGATGCTTTCAGGCAGCGCCTCTGTCGAACCCTTGCACGGCGTCAGTACCCGGCTCGGCATGGGCGAGCAAATGAGCTTCAACCGTCTTCAGAGTGGGCCGTCGACAGCCGTGTCATCGACTGCCGACGCCTGGACTAAAGGCCTGTTGATCGCCGAACGCACGCCGCTGGTCGAGGTGCTTGAGCAGCTCGATCGCTACCGTCGCGGCGTGCTGCGCTGCGATCCCGCAGTGGCGCGCTTGCAGGTATCCGGCTCGTTCTCGCTGGATCAGCCCGAGGCCAGCCTGGACCTGCTGGCCAAGGTGTTGCCCGTGCGTGTGCAACGGGTGTTTGGCTACCTGGCCACGGTCGTGCCGGCCTGACCTGAAATTATTTTCACATCGCGTGGCAGTTTTTTGAGTCTCGAGCATCAAGACAGGTAAGACGCAGAAAAAAGCGTCCACCCAACCCTTTCACGACAGGACAGTCTTTATGCTCAGCCGCGTCAGCGCCTTGCGCACCGTCATCCTCGGTTTATCGGTGGCAACCGCAAGCCACAGCATCATGGCCGCCACACCGGCGCCCGCCCAGGAACAATCCCAGCCCCAGGCGTATGACATTTCGCCCGGCAGCCTTGACCGCGTGTTGGGGGCTTTCGGGCAGCAGGCAGGTGTGATGATCGGCATCGATTCCGCGCTGGCGGCCGGTATTCAAAGCAAGGGCTTGAAAGGCAATTTCTCTGTGGACGAAGCCCTTGAGCGCCTGCTGGGCCCGGTGAATTTGCAGGCAGAGCGCGAGTCGGGCGGCTATCGCGTGGTAGCCAAACCGGTCGCACAGGACGGCAAAATGGAGTTGCAGACCACTCAAGTCAACGCCAACCAACTGGGTACCGTCACCGAAGGCACGGGCTCGTATACCCCTGGCACCATCGCCACGGCCACGCGCCTGGTGCTGACGCCACGGGAAACCCCGCAATCGATCTCGGTGGTGACCCGCCAGGTCATGGATGACTTCGGCCTCAAGTCGATCGACGACGTGATGCGCCACACGCCGGGCATCACCGTGTCGACCTACGACACCGAACGCACCAACTACTACTCGCGCGGTTTCTCCATCGAGAACTTCCAGTACGACGGCATACCGACCCTGCGTGATGCCCAATACTCGGCGGGCCAGACCATGACGGACATGGCGATCTACGACCGCGTTGAAGTGCTGAAAGGTGCCACCGGTTTACTTACCGGTGCCGGCGGCCCTGGCGGCACCATCAACCTGATCCGCAAGAAGCCGACCTCCGAGTTCAAAAGCAGCATCGAACTGGGCGCGGGCTCCTGGGATAACTACCGCTCCCAGGTCGACGTCAGCGGCCCCCTGACCGATACCGGTAACGTGCGCGGTCGCGCGGTGGCCGCCTATCAAGACAAAAAATCGTTCCTGGATCACTACTCGCGCAAGACCAGCGTGCTCTACAGTATCCTCGAAGTCGACCTGACCCCGGACACCCTGCTGACCCTGGGTGCCGACTATCAAGACAGCGACCCCAAAGGCTCCAGCTGGACCGGCACCCGCACCATCTTCGACGCCACCGGCAACAAACTCGACCTACCGCGCTCGTTCAACAACGGGCCCAAATGGGGCTCATGGCAACAATACAGCCACACCGTATTCGCCACCCTGGAACACAGCTTCGACAACGGCTGGGTCACCAAAGGCCAGTACAACCATCAGGTCAACGGCTACGACGCGCCGCTGGGCTACATCTCCCAGGATTCCGCGACGGCGAGTTCGATCTATGCCGCCAAATACACCGGCGACACCACCAGCGACAGCCTGGATGTCTACGCGTCGGGACCGTTCGAGCTGTTCGGGCGTGAGCATGAACTGGTGATCGGGCAGTCCGTTTCCAGTTCGCGGTGGAAGGGCAAGGACTACCGTAATCCCGTTTATTTCGGTAACTCCTATGACTTCTACAACTGGCACGGCGAGGCCATTGAGCCTGCGTGGGGTAAGGCGTCCCGCTTCAGTGATGAAATCACCCGCCAGACCGGCACCTATGTCACAGGCCGCTTCAGCCTGACCGACGCGCTGCACCTGTTGCTGGGCACGCGGGTTGCCAACTATCAAGTCACGGGCACCAGCGACACCGAAGAAAGCGGCAAGGTGGTGCCCTACGCTGGCCTGACGTACGACCTCAACGAAAACCTCACCGCCTACGCCAGCTACACCGAAATCTTCAAGCCGCAGACCCAGTATCGCGATCGAACCAACACCATGCTTCAACCCGACGAGGGCAAAAACTACGAGATAGGCCTCAAGGGCGAATTCTTCGATGGCCGCCTGAATGCCAGCCTCGCCTACTTCGAGGTGCACGAAACCAATCGCCCAATCGCCGATACCGTCTGGAACTCGCAGCCGGCCGTCGACTACGCGTACATGGGCACAGAGAGCAAAACCAAAGGCTACGAAGCCGAAATCTCCGGCGAACTCGCTCCAGGCTGGCAGTTGCAGGCCGGTTACACCCACAAGATCGCCCGCGATGCCGATGGCAAAAAGGTAGCGACCTGGGAGCCAGAGGATCAGGTCACCCTCTACACCAGCTACAAACTCCAAGGCCGCCTGGACAAACTCACCCTCGGTGGTGGCACACGCTGGCAGAGCGCCGGCTGGCAAACCGTGCGCAACTGGGGCTACCCCGGTGGCGGCCGCTCAGAAAAATTCACCCAGGACCCATACTGGCTGGTGGACGTGATGGCGCGTTATCAGTTGACCCAGAACCTGTCGGCCACGCTCAACGTCAACAACCTGTTCGACAAAAAGTACTTCACCAATATCGGGTTCTATGACTCGGCGTATTACGGCGACCCACGCAACGTGATGGTCACGACGCGTTGGGATTTCTGAAGCAGATGACAGCAAAAGGCCGAGTTTCCTCGGCCTTTTTTGTTATTGGAATGCTGGTGTGTCTTGGGTGAGGACCAGTACTCGCTCTACCAACAGTTCGCTCAGCACGATCAATTGCTGGCTGGCCAGTAGCTTGTGACGGCTGGCACCTTCGAGTTCGAAGGCCAGGTCGGTGGTCATGGCGTTGAGTGAGGCGAGGGTTTCGCTGGCTTGGATCAGCAGGGTTTCTGGGGAGATGTCTGGGGCGAGGGTGAAGAGGGTTGTTGGGGGTGGATTGGGGGTGATCTTTTTCATGGCTGAAACTCCTTGATTGATGGAGTCGCCAGACATCGCTGCTAAACGAAAAGGGTGGCGACTGTACGCGGGTTAGCAGACCAGGAATCAAGGAACCCGGCGCACCCGAAAGTGCCCCACGCACAGCCGCCATAATACGAACCAGCAGATGCTGAAAGCATCGCTAGAACGAATGGTGGCTTTGCAAGCCTTGATAGTAAACGAGCTGCTAAACCCGGTCGCTGATTTTTCAGCGACTGGAGGAGGCTATCTGCGTGGGGGGCGTTGCGCCAGTTCATCAATGGCGCGATAGGTTGAAGGAAAATTCTGAAGGTTCATCCTGTCGGGATTTCCAAGCCCCAGAAACAACAAAACCCGCACTAGGTGGGTTCTGTCGATGCTTCGAATTGGTGGGCCGGGGTAATTTGAAACAAGGCGGTATCTATCTGTTTTTTCTGATTAATAATTTATTGGTCAACTTGCTTGGAATACTAGTTGGAACGCTGCGTGGTCTGGATTCCGATGGACGGTGCTTTTTAAAGCTCCACGCCATTAATGAGTCGGCATCGAATCTATCAAGCAAATGGCCTTGTAAACATTAGCTATGGCTGGTGACCAACTGCTGATGATCATGGCCCCTGCGCGTACGATGCTCCACTCGTAGGTACAGAGGCTCCTAGCAAACGATTCCGTCAGTGACTGCTGTGTTGGCTAAGTCGGCTCTTGAAGAATTGCGCAGTCTCTTTGTCGGTGGAGTACAGGTAGCAACCCTTCATCCCGCGAGTCATCAAGGTTCGGTACGTATTTTTGATGATCAGGTCAGTTTCTTTTTTCGCCAGAGCAGGTTGCTCCTTCATCATTTTTTTCCAGCCGCGAATCGATTTATCGTGTTTGTCGCGCTCATTCGGGGATGTCACAACGTTGCCATCACGTACGACCAGGTCTGGCCCGATAATGACTCCGATATAGTCGACTTCCAGACCTTGGCAGGTATGAATGCAGCCAACCTGCTCGATGGAGTTCTCAGCGATGATCCACAGACTGCCATCCTGATCCAGGTTCCATTGTCGCGTGTAGTCACCGATGACGATATCGGCAGCGTTGGGGTCTTTCTTGCTCAACCAAGGCCAACAGTAGCCCGCGACTACGCGAGCCTTATTTCCATGGTTTTTCTCGTCGATGGCGTCATGCAGCGCCTGAGGCGAGTCGAACACCTTGAACTCGTACTCCGAGGTGTCGAGCGTCGGATTTGCTGTCGAGCGAATGCCAAGGACGTCATCCAGCCACGCGATGTAACCGTCAGAACCACTGCAGCGAAACTGTGAAGACAGCACATATTCCTCGACCACAGCCCCCTTGGCTTTGGCAAAGGCGCGTATCGCCTGCTTGCTGCCTATGTCGCTCAGGGTCACACGTTGGTCTTCATCGATGAAGAAAATTGAGCATTTCGCTGATTCAATCAGCTCCTTGATCTGGTTTTCGCCAAGGTTCCCATAAAGCCCGCTTTTCTCATTCAGCCGGTGAGCTTCGTCCACGATAAGCGCATCGAATGTGTTGGGCTCAGTGTCGATGAACGCCCCAGAGCCTGAAAAGAAATTCGAGAAATGGCTGCGTTTGATGGTGCCAACCAGTTTGCTTTCGTAGACCTTGCGTGGGGCGGCATTCTTCGAGACATATTTGCTTAACAGCCTCAATTCTGTGAGCCTCACCAGCAAATTGATAGCCAGAACAGTTTTCCCGGTGCCCGGCCCCCCCTCAATGATCAGCACCTTTGGTGCCTGGTCCGAGGCTTCGCTTGCTGCCGCAAGCGCTGATTCAAAAATTGCTTTTTGATCGTCAATCAATACGAACTCTGGCTTGCCTGTCATCAACCCTTCGAGGGCCTCGGCTAGCGCTTTGGACGGACGGATTTTCCCATCGGACAGTTCGTAGAGAACCTCTTTGTTGTCGCCGTGAGCAATATGCTTTTTCAGGAAGTTTCTGAGTTTGGTGAGCTCATCCGGCCCTTTCAGGAACAGTGGGGCTTTGCTGATGTGAGGCTCGTAGTGAGCTGAGTCGATGATGCCGTCGCTGACGTAGTTATGAAGGTAGGCACACGGACGGATCTCGATGCTTTTGTCATACACCGCCTCGTTGAAGCCCTCCAGCAGCGCGGCGTATGACCATACTTGATAGGACGGGTGAATGGTCTCAACGAGGCCACCACCCAATGCCGTTTTGACGATGGCATCCTTGGTAGTGGCGCTGGCCTTGCTCCATTGCTTCAGTTCGATCAAGACGGCTTTTTTTGCCTGATTTTCGTCGCGACCGGTGAGCAGAAAATCGATTCGCTTCGACGACTGCGGAATGTACAGCTCAATGGCCAGGCCCGCGTCGCTCGGCAGTCCTTCATCCCTAAGGACCTTGGCCATATACGTTAGAGATCCTTGCCACGACCTGATTTCCGATCTGCCAACGGTCTTGCCGGTGGCTTCCTTGAAATGCCTGAGGATCACGTCCTCGATGTCATCGTTATCGTTGTCTTTTAGAAATTGCTGTTTGGTCGCAGCGTAAACGATCACGGGTTGTCCTTAGATTCGGGTTGATCAGAGTCGGTCGTACTTTTTGCTGCTACTTTTGGCTTTATCCACGGGGTACTTCTGGCCGTTCGAGGCGAGTTTCCGTGTCACCGCTTCGTTGAGATCAACGCCGAGTACGCTGCTCAGGCGAACTAGGTACATCAGTACGTCCGCCAATTCGTCTTTTACGGCTAGGCCGATTTCGGGATCTTTAGCTACGGAGAGCGAATCGGCATCGCTCATCCATTGGAAAATCTCGCACAGCTCTCCTACCTCGCCAGTGAGCGCCAAGATGAGATTTTTTGGGGAGTGGAACTGCTGCCAGTCGCGATCATCTGCGAAACGCTGAAGGGATGCGGCAAGCTTCACTACGTCAACCAGTGGCGCTGATGAGCTGTCTGAGTCACTCACGGGGCTATCTCTTGGGTATCAGTGGGGGCAAAAAATGTGTAGGAAAACCGACCTTGGATTGTAGGGTTTTTTGTTGTTTGCGCGGGTTTTTTTGTGTTTTTCTCTCATATGCTGTGTGCTGGCCGAATTGCTTGCCAGCGTTCGCTATATCCTTTGAGCGTGGCAGAGTAGGCCGACTACAAACAGGTCTTCCAGTGCTTGTCGGCGGGCGTAGCTCATTTGGACGCGGCGACCCTCATGCCCACCGACCAGCGTCCTTTTCTTCACCCGTTCGTTTGTTTGCAGATAAAGCATCAGCACTTTTCAGAGGGGGCTGACGCTGTCCCATTGGTGTTCGGTCGGCAGGACGCGGGGGGAGGTGTTGATGAAAAGCTGCTGAGACGCGCCAATATCGGCATTCATCCACAGCGATTTTCAGCAATATTCGGTACTCCAGATACAGCGAAGCCCGCACTGGGCGGGCTTCGCTGGTGTTTCAATTGGTGGGCCGGGGGCATTTGAACTCAATGGTAAATGTCCTCAATCCATTGGTGTTGAGATGTTCTGTTTTTAGTGGGGATACAACAGGGGATACACGCTGCTGTCTGTTAATCCACTTTTTCATCCCGACCTGCCTTCAAACGTCGTTCGGCACTCTCAATCGATAAAGCAATTTCTCAGACTCCTTTTCGCTTGAGTTTCACAAGCTCTTCAGCAGGCTTTGCCTGGAAGGGAGGTGGGCCCCCAAAGACGCGATGAAGCGACTCGGTAAGCTTTTAACGTATGTGTCCCGTCCTGGATAAGGTTTACACCCTCTGATCTGATTTTCAGGCACAAAAAAAGACGTCCCTGGACGTCTTTAGATGATGAATTGGTGGAGCCGGGGGGATTTGAACCCCCGTCCGCCAGTACTCCGCTGTCGGTACTACATGCGTAGCCGTTTCTATTAAGTTAACCCTCAGCGACCCGAAGGGCAGGGTGCTTTGGGCGAGTTGTGTAAGTTTTAGCCGCTTCGTCCACAACGTACTGCACGGCGATTCTGTTCTATATGACAATCACTTTGGGTTTACAGACATCCCCTGGTGATTGCTGGACCCGAAGGTACCAGAAGCTCAGGGCTAAGGCTGCTTACGCAGCGAGAGCGAATTCCTGGCCGTAGTTTTCGTCATTGGCAACTATAAGAAGTTGCAACAGTGGATTTACGAGTTCTGTTACCAACTCGGCATGCACCTAAAGTTTCGCAACCGGCGTCGAATCCTAAACGGCCCCGTGCTTGTAACTCGTTGTTTCTTAGTGAGTGACAAGCCTTTGCAGTGTACGCCAAACCGTCACGGAAGGCCAACCCGAAGGTAGACCTTCCGTGATTGAGCAGCCTATTGGCCGCCTTTTTCGCTGTTCTGCAGGTCTTGCAGTGCCTTTGAGGTGATCTCGATGCACTTCTTCTCATCGCCTGCGGCATGAGCCGCCTTGGCTGAGGAGACGGCGGTGTCTATCTCGCCGCTTTTGCCGCTGGTGTCAGTGGCGAGCAGCGCTTTACCGTTGTTGATTTTGTCCAGATTGATCTGGCACAGGTCTTTATCGCCCGCCGCAAAAGCAGGGGAAGCCAGCATCGCAGCGGTAATGAACAAGCCAGCAAGAGCGGAACGCTTCATAGGGTATCTCCTTGCGCAAAAGGGCTCGACGCTGCTGGCGTTCAACGGCTGCCAGCGACATCACTGATGAGCCTCGTTTGTCGAGGCCTATGCAGATGACTACGCGGGCGCGCAGGGGTTCTGTTTTTTTGCAGCTTTAATGAGCGCGGGCTTGGGTGACGCGGTCCACCAGGTAGACCAACCCGTGATAATCAATGCCGCCGTGCTGGCTCAGGCCGATCTCGCAAGTGCGGCTGGTGGAGATGCCTTCGCTGCAATATTGCACCGCGTCCTTGAGGGTGCGCAGTGAGTGGGCGTTGAGTTCCGGCGTGGTGAAGCCCTTGTCACCGGCAAACCCGCAGCAATGAATGCCTTCCGGGATGACCACCGTGTTGGAGCAGCGCCGGGCCAGGTCGATCAGGGCCTGGCTCTCGCCTAGGTGTTGGGTGCTGCAGGTGACGTGTACAGCGATGGGTGCTTCCTGGGGCGTGAAGTCGAGGCGGTCCATCAGATGGGTGCGGATAAAACGTACGGGGTCGTAAAGGTCCAGGCGCGTTTCGCCCAGGTCCTGCACCAGGCGCAGGGTGCAGGGGCTGGTGTCGCAGTAGATCGGGTCGAGCCCGCCACGGCTGGCGTGGAGCAGGGCGCCGATCAGCTCCTGGCGCTTGTGTTCGGCCTGTTCGGCGTAGCCTTTGGAGGCGAAGGGCTGGCCGCAGCACAGGCTGTCCTGATTGTCGGGGAACACGACTTGGTAACCGGCTTTTTCCAGCAGGCCGCGGGTTTTGTCGTACAGCGACATTTGTTCTTTATCCCCCGCTGCCGGACCCATGGCGCGTGAAACGCAGGCCGCCAGGTAGACCACCCGTGGTCGTTCGTCCGTCACCGCCGGGCTGAAGCGGATGGCTTTTTCCGGCTGCGGCATGGCGTTGGTCCACTGCGGGATTTGCCCCTTGGACAGCTGGGTCACGCGGGCCGATAGCTTCGTCAGGCGCGGTGCGCCGAGCAGCATCCGAGCGCCATTGGCCACATGCAGGGTAAAGCGCGCGCCTTGCAGCGCGGTGGCGAAATGGGTGGCGAGCCATTCGGCGGTTTTCGTGCTGTTGGCGTCACGGCTGCGGAGTTTTTTCACGAGGTCGCCGGTATTGATTCCGACAGGGCAGCGCTGGGCGCAAAGGCCGGTCGCGGCGCAGGTGTCGATGCCCTGGTAGTGATACGCAGCTTCCAACTCCGTGGTGTCGACACCGGCGCGTTTCTTCGCCTGGATGTCGCGCCAGATCACGATGCGCTGGCGCGGGCTCAAGGTCAGGCCTTTCGACGGGCACACCGGTTCGCAGAAGCCGCATTCGATGCACTTATCCACAAGCTCATCAGCGGCGGGTAGCGGCTTGAGGTGCTTGAGGTGGATTTGCGGGTCTTCGCTGAGCACCACGTCCGGGTTGAGGATGCCGTTGGGGTCGAGCAGGCGTTTGAGTTGCCACATCAATTGATAGGCGTCGCTGCCCCATTCCAGTTCCACGAACGGCGCCATATTGCGCCCGGTGCCGTGTTCAGCTTTAAGCGAACCTCCAAACTCGACGGCCACCAGTTGCGCCACGTCGTCCATGAACGCTTGATAGCGTGTGACTTCTTCCGCGCTGTTGAAGCCTTGGGTGAACACGAAGTGCAGATTACCTTCCAGCGCGTGTCCGAAAAGGATTGCTTCTTCGTAGTGATGTTTGTCGAACAGCGCGATCAAGCGATTGACGCCGATTGCCAGTTGCTCAACCGGGAAGGTCACGTCTTCGATGATCACGGTGGTGCCTGTTTTGCGCACGGCGCCGACGGCAGGGAAGGTGTCTTTGCGGATTGCCCACAGGCGAGCGTTCTCGATGGGGTCTTCGGTGAAGTCGACCTGTTTTTCTACCGGGAATGGGGCCAGGGAAGCCATGATCAGCGCCAGTTGCTCATGCAGCAAAGTCGATGATGCCGCGCGGGACTCGATCAGCAGGGCGCAGGCATTTTCCGAAAGTTGCTGTACGAAAGCCGGCATGCCTGGCTTGTTTTGTACCGAGCGCATGCTGCGTCGGTCCAACAGCTCGACGGCCGAGACTGGCTGGGTTTTGAGCACGGTGACCGCGTTACAGCAGGTCTCGACATCGGGAAACACAATCAACGCCGAGGCTTTGTTCGGGTGGTCGATCACCGTGTCGTAGGTGACCGCGCTGATAAAACCAAGGGTGCCCTCGGAACCCACCAGCAGATGGCTGAGGATATCCAACGGCTCATCGAAATCCACCAGGGCATTGAGCGACAGTCCGGTGGTGTTTTTCAGACGGTATTTGTGGCGAATCCTGGCCGCTAATTCGGCATTGGCCCGCGTCTCGCGACCCAATGTTGCCAGCCGCTCAAGCAGCGCGCCGTGTTGTTCACGAAACGCCATAACGCTGGTGGCGTCTTCAGTATCTAGCCGGCTGCCGTCAGCCAGTACCAGGCGTATGCCGGCCAGGGTGTGGTAGGTGTTCTGCGCGGTGCCGCAGCACATGCCGCTGGCATTGTTGGCGACGATGCCGCCGATCTTGCAGGCGTTGATTGACGCCGGGTCCGGCCCGATCTTGCGCCCGAACGGCGCCAGCCAGGCATTGGCCTGGGCGCCGATCACACCGGGTTGCAGGCGGATTTGCGTGCCTTGCCCGCGAATCTCGCGGCCATTCCAGTTGTCCCCCAGCACGATCAGTACCGAATCGCTGATGGCTTGCCCGGACAGGCTGGTGCCAGCGGCGCGGAAGGTCACCGGTATGTGGTCGCGTTGAGCCAGTTGCAGCAACGCGACGACTTCGTCTTCTGACTCCACGCGGATCACCAGTTGTGGGATCAGTCGGTAAAAACTGGCGTCAGTGCCGAAAGCGAGGGTGGAAAGGGGGTCGTCGAAACGCCGATCTTTCGGGATCAGTTGTGCGACGTCGCTCAGGAAAGCAGCAGGCAGGCTCATCGGTCCTCCAGAAATAGCTGACGCCGGAATCGTATCCGGCGGCATTACGTGCAGGTCTTAGTGCACCAGCATACCGGTGAACCAGTAGGCCTGGGCCAGGGTGATCAGCCCGACGATGGTGGCGAAGAACAGGCTGTGCTTGAGAGTAAAGCGGAACAGGTCGGACTCCTTGCCCACCAGGCCGGTAGCGGCGCACGCCACGGCGATGGATTGTGGCGAGATCATTTTGCCGGTGACGCCACCGCTGGTATTTGCGGCGACCAGCAACGTGTCGTTGACGCCGATCTGATGCGCGGTGGTGGCCTGCAGCGAGCTGAACAGGGCGTTGGACGAGGTATCAGAGCCTGTCAGGAAAACTCCCAGCCAGCCGAGGAAAGGCGAGAAGAACGGGAAGGCCGCGCCGGTACCGGCCAAAACCAGTGCCATGGTCGAGGACATGCCGGAGTAGTTGGTAACAAAGGCGAAGGCCAGCACCATCCCGATCGACAGGATCGGCCAGCGCAGTTCGTAGAAGGTCTCTTTTAAAGTGGTAAGACCAGTCTTGATGTCAATTTTCAATACCAACATCGAGACCAGAGCGGAGAAGAAAATCGCAGTGCCGGTCGCCGAAATCGGGTCCAGTTTGAACACGGCCGGGATCGCGGTGGGGTTGGTCACGATCGGCGCGACCTTGATCACCAGTTGGTCCAGGTGCGGGATTGCGAAGTTGAACACCCAGCTGTACATCGAGCCGCCGGCAGCGAACATCGCCTTGAACGGCTTGAGGGTCCAGATAGTGACCAGTACGGTGAGAATCAGGAACGGCGACCAGGCCTTGAAAATCTGCCCGAGGCTGTAGGGCGAGACGATGGTGTTGCGTGGCAGGCCGAAACCGCCGGCACTGGCGGTGACCGCTGCGCTGGAGGTGGCACCGGCGATTTGTGCGCCTGCGGTGCGTTTTGGCTGCCAGACTTTCAGGAACAACGTCAGCGAAATCAGGCTGGCCAGGGCCGAGGTGATGTCCGGCAGTTCCGGGCCGATGAAGTTGGAGGTGAAGTACTGGGTTATGGCAAAGCTCAAGCCTGCGACCAGAGCGGCTGGCCAGGTTTCACGCACACCGCGCACGCCGTCCATCATGAACACCAGCCAGAACGGCACGAACAACGACAGCAGCGGCAGTTGGCGACCGGTCATGGCGCCGATCTTAAACGCGTCAATGCCGGTCACTTGGCCTGCAACAATGATCGGAATGCCCAGTGCGCCGAAGGCCACGGGTGCGGTATTGGCGATCAGGCACAGGCCGGCGGCGTACAGTGGATTGAAGCCCAGGCCGACCAGCAGCGCAGCAGTGATCGCCACGGGCGCGCCGAAACCGGCCGCACCTTCCAGGAAGGCGCCGAAGCAGAAGCCGATCAACAGCACTTGCAGGCGTTGGTCGTCGGTGATCGACAGGACCGAGCTGCGGATGATCTCGAACTGGCCGCTTTTGACCGTGAGTTTGTAGAGGAATACCGCCGCGACGATGATCCACGCGATGGGCCACAGGCCGTAGGCAAAGCCGTAACCGGCGGCGGCCAGTGCCATGTCCACCGGCATCTGGAAGGCGAAGATCGCCACCAGTATCGACAACGCCAAGGTGATGCTGCCCGCCACGTGGCCTTTGAGGCGGAACACAGCCAAGGCCAGGAAGAAGAATACGATCGGAATGACGGCTGCCAGTGCGGACAGGCCGAGGCTGCCGAGCGGGCTGTAGAGCTGTTGCCAGGTTTGCATAGTGGGGTGGCCCCTGATTGTTGTTGTTTGGTCAGCTTGGATAATTGGTAATACCAATTTACAATCGCTGTTGGCTAGAGTAAAAGCCTTGGCAGGGGTGTGTCAATTTGCCGCCCGCGAAACTTTGGTCGTAAGTGGGTGGGCAGGGTGTGCTGATCGTGCGAAACGAGGGCGTTCTGATAGGTGCTGCAAGCGCTGCGATAGGCGAGAATAGAGGCCCGGCGCGTGGTCGGGATGGTGGAGAGTGAGTGATGGGGTTTGATCAGGTGCGTCAGCGCCGTTTGTCCGATGACATCGTCGAGCAGCTTGAGGGCATGATCCTTGAGGGCACGCTGAAGTCGGGCGAGCGCTTGCCGGCCGAGCGCGCGTTGGCTGAGCAATTCGGGGTGTCGCGCCCTTCTTTGCGGGAGGCGATCCAGAAGCTGTCAGCCAAAGGTTTGCTCGTCAGCCGCCAGGGCGGTGGTAACTATGTGGCCGAATCCTTGGGTTCCACGTTCAGTGATCCGCTGTTGCACCTGTTGGAGAACAACCCCGAGGCTCAGCGTGATCTGCTGGAGTTTCGTCAGACCCTTGAAGCCTCCTGCGCCTACTACGCCGCATTGCGCGCGACAGAGGTTGATCGCGAGCGTCTTACGGCTGCCTTCGAAGCGCTACAGGATTGCTACACCCGGTCCGATGAGGTGAGTCGGGCCGAAGAAGGTGCGGCGGATGCGCGG
Source organism: Pseudomonas sp. NS1(2017) (assembly GCF_002269425.1). Taxonomy (NCBI): domain Bacteria; kingdom Pseudomonadati; phylum Pseudomonadota; class Gammaproteobacteria; order Pseudomonadales; family Pseudomonadaceae; genus Pseudomonas; species Pseudomonas sp. NS1(2017). The sequence continues at coordinate 410,592 of NZ_CP022960.1, read as the reverse complement.
TTTCACTTGGCGATCGCCGAGGCCAGCCACAACGCCGTGTTGCTGCACACCATCCGTGGTCTGTTCGACCTGCTCAAACGTAATGTGGTGACCAACATCGGGGGTATGTACCAGCAGCGAACGGAAACCCGCGACATGCTGATCAGCCAGCACCGGGATCTGTACCTGGCGATTATCGAGGGGCGCGCCGAGCAGGCACGGGAAGTCTCAACACGTCACCTGTTGTATGTGCAGGAAGTGTTGGAGGAAGTGCGTCAGGAAGTTCAGCGTGTGGCGCGTGCGGAGCGGCGCAAGGGGACGTAGCCGAGGGGACCTCCCAAGGCTACATCACAGCAAGGATCAGTCTTCCTTACCCTTGTTGCGTACAGCGCGATGCAGCTCGCGATTGGAGTCGCGCTCGCGTTCGGTATCACGCTTGTCGTATTCCTTCTTGCCCTTGCCCAAGGCAATCTCGCATTTGACCAGGTGCTTGCTCCAGTACCAGGACAGGCAGACGCAGGCGTAGCCCTTCTGCTGTACGGCGGCAGCGAGCTTTTCCAGTTCGCGGGCATTGAGCAGCAGCTTGCGCGTGCGCACCGGGTCGGCAATCACGTGCGTGCTCGCAGTGGTCAGCGGGGTGATATGACTGCCGAGCAGCCACGCCTCGCCATCCTTGAGCAGCACATAACTGTCGACCAGTTGCAGCTTGCTGGCACGCAGACTCTTTACTTCCCAGCCGGCCAGGACCAGACCAGCCTCGAACCGATGTTCGATGAAGTAATCGTGTCGCGCCTTTTTATTTTGCGCGATGGTCCCTGTAGGGTGTTTCTTTTGTTTAGCCATAGGGGCGGCATTATAGGGAGTTGCGAGGCTGTCGGCTACGGTCAACCTGCGTGCTTGAGCGTGTTGGACGAATCCCGGACAATACCCGCAGTTCTCACGTTTTTTTCTCTCGCGGATCGGGCTGTTCTTTCGCGATGTTTGCCTCTGCAGTGGAAGTAACGCTCACATGACGACGCATATTCAACGTTCGGCCCTGCTGCCCTATCCGGCGCAGGCGCTCTATGACCTGGTCAACGACGTGGCGCGTTACCCGGAATTCCTGCCGTGGTGCTCGACGGCCGAAGTGCTGGAAAGCAGTGATGAGCACATGGTTGCCAGTGTTGGGGTGGCGAAGGGCGGGCTTAGCCAGCACTTTGTGACGCGCAATGTGCTGGTGCCTGGGAAATCCATTGAAATGAATTTGCAGGAAGGGCCGTTTACCCAGCTGCATGGTGTATGGGTATTCAAGGCGCTGACGGACAAAGCCTGCAAGATCAGCCTGGACCTTTCCTTTGATTACGCCGGGCCTATCGTGCGCGCGACCTTGGGGCCTTTGTTCAATCAGGCAGCCAATACGCTGGTGGATGCATTCTGTCAGCGAGCCAAGCAACTGCATGGTTGAGATTGAAGTGGTGTACGCCGCTGTGGATCGTCAAGTTCTGCTGACGGTGACGGTGCCGACTGGCACCAGTCTGCGCTCGGCGGCGCAAGCGTCAGGCATTGCTCAGCAATTCCCCGAGTTGAATCTGGCTGACTGCGTTTTGGGTATATTCGGCAAAGTGGTCGCGGACGCTGAAGTGCGTTGTGTGCAGGCAGGTGATCGCATTGAGATTTACCGCCCCTTGCTGGCAGACCCAAAAGAAATACGCAGGTTGCGCGCAGCCAAGGCGGCGCTGGCCAAGCAGCAGAACTCCTAGGGCGGGCCAAATGGCAGGCAGCAAAAAGCCCGGCATGCCGGGCTTTTTGTTGAGCGCCGCAAACTTACTGCGGGCTGGTGTCCAGAGGTTGTGGCGTCGGGACGGGAACCGTTTCCACGCCATCGACGTCTTTCTGGATCTTGTCGAGCAGAGAGCCTGGCTTGGCCGGCACTTCGGACTTCGGCTTCTCGCCTTCCTGCGCTGGCGCAGTGACGTTGGTGCCGTTGTCCTTGCCGAGCAAGGCTTCATCGCGGCTTACGCCGGGCATGAAGTCACCCGACAGGCTGACAAGCTGGTCATTGCCATTGAAAATGACGCTGACGCGCTCCTGTTGGCGTTCACCGCCACCAGGCTGCAGGCTGTAGAGATAATCCCAGCGATCGGCATGGAAAGTGTCGGTCAGCAGGGGGTTACCCATGATAAACCGTACTTGCCGTCGGGTCATTCCGGGGCGTAACTGGTCTATCATGTCCTGCGTGACGACATTGCCCTGCTGGATGTCGATTTTGTAAACCCCGGGGAATGAACAACCGGCGAGTGCGAGCAGTCCCACAAAGGTGAAACTGGTTAGCAAGAGCTTGGTGTTTTGCATCGGTGGGCGACTTCCACTATCTTGGCTGGGACAACGTAAACGCCGATCATACCCGTATTAAGAGAAGCTGCGAAGCAGCATCCGCGAGAAAGCTAACCATGGTTGAAAATAGCGAACTACGCAAAGCCGGTCTCAAAGTGACTCTGCCACGAGTCAAGATTCTACAAATGCTCGATTCTGCTGAGCAGCGTCACATGAGTGCCGAGGATGTCTACAAGGCGCTGATGGAGTCTAACGAGGACGTCGGCCTGGCCACGGTTTACCGTGTACTGACCCAGTTTGAAGCCGCAGGGCTGGTGGTTCGTCATAATTTCGACGGCGGTCATGCAGTATTTGAACTGGCTGACGGTGGTCATCACGACCACATGGTTGACCTGGATACCAATGAGGTTATCGAGTTCACCAGTCCGGAAATCGAAGCGCTGCAGCACAAGATTGCTGAGGAGCATGGCTTCGATCTGGTTGACCATAATCTGGTCCTGTACATCCGTAAGAAAAAGTAACAAGCGCTGCAGATTCTCTCTGCAAAACGATCGAAGGCGACCTCAGGGTCGCCTTCGTGCTTTCTATAGAAGCGAAAACTATCCGGTCAGGCCTTTGCCGCCACGACCATTTTCTTCGCGTGCGCCAAAGACTCCTTGGTCAAATCGATCCCGCCGAGCATGCGCGCCACTTCTTCAACGCGTTCCGACTTATTCAGCTTGGACACGGCTGTGTGTGTTGCATCGCTGCCGCGGACCTTGTGCACAAACAGGTGCTGATGCCCCTGGGCCGCCACTTGCGGCAAGTGGGTGACTGTCAGTACTTGGCCTCTATCCCCCAGGCGTCGCAACAACTGGCCAACAATTTCTGCCGTCGGCCCGCCAATCCCGACATCGACTTCGTCGAATACCAATGTCGGCACCCGAGAGGTTTGCGCAGTGATCACCTGGATGGCCAGGCTGATTCGCGACAGTTCGCCGCCGGAGGCTACTTTCGCCAGTGCCTTGAGCGGTTGCCCGGGGTTGGCGCTGACCAGCAGCTCCACCTGCTCCAGCCCGTGGGGCTGCAGTTCGTTACTCGCGTTGGTGCGCAATTCAATGGTGAAGCGCCCGCCAGGCATCCCCAGGCGTTGGATCTCCAACTCCACTGCGCTGGCCAGGCCCGTCGCTGCTTGCTGGCGCAAGTCGCTGAGTTCGCGCGCCTTCTCCTGATAGTGGCGAGCGAAAGAGGCAAGCTCGTCGCCGAGGCGCTCGATGGATTCATCGTTGGCGTTCAGGGTCTCAATTTCATCCAGCAGCTTCTGCTGCATTGTCGCCACTTCGGTGGGCTGGATGCGATGTTTGCGCGCCAGGGTATAGATGGTGTCGAGGCGCTCTTCTATCTCCTGCAGGCGCGCCGGGTCGGCATCGAAGTGATCCAGAAAGCGATTCAACTCGCCGACGGCTTCCTCAACCTGGATCTGTGCACTGGTCAGCAAGGTTGTCGCCTCGCTCAACGAGCCGGAGGCGCTGTTCACGCTAGAGAGGCGATTGAGGCTGGCAGTCAGTGCGTTGAGCACATTGCCTGAGTCACTCTCACTGCATTGCTCCACCACCTGGCGGCAAATGCCCAGCAGGGTTTCCGCGTTGGTGAGGTTCTTGTGTTCCTGCTCAAGCTGCTCCAGTTCAGTCTCGCCCAGGCCGAGGCTTTCCAGCTCTTCGAGTTGGTAGCTGAGCAATTGGTGGCGAGCACGTTGCTCATCGCCGGAGTTGGAGAGTCGCTCCAGCTCCTGGCGAGTCTGGCGCCAGCGCTGGGCGGCGAGTTGCACTTGGCGGGCCAGGTCTGTGGCGCCCGCGTACTCGTCGAGCAGGCGGCGATGGGTATCGGTTTTCAGCAGGGACTGGTGTTCATGCTGGCTGTGGATATCGATCAGCAGTTCGCCCAGGGCTTTTAGGTCGCCAAGCGGGCAGGGGGTGCCATTGATGTAGCCGCGGGACCGACCTTCCGCTGTGATGACCCGCCGAAGGATGCACGGGCCTTCATTATTAAGGTCGCGTTCGGCCAGCCAGGCCTCGGCCTCGGGAATATCCGCCAGGTCGAAGGTGGCCAGGATATCGGCTTTGTCCGCGCCGGGGCGCACCACGCCGCTGTCGGCGCGATCACCCAGGGTCAGGCCCAGGGCATCGAGCATGATCGACTTGCCGGCGCCGGTTTCGCCTGTGATTACGCTCATCCCGCGATCCAGTTCGAGATCCAGGTGTTCAACGATGGCGTAGTTATGTACGGACAGGTGCACGAGCATGACGGCCGCTCCCAGGCTTTAGGTCTGGTTATTTATACAGTGTTTTGTTTGGGGCTGACAATCCTGACGCTTAGCTCGATTTGCTTGAATCTGGATATTTTTAAGCGCAACCAGGAATGACCAGGCAGGAATTGATGAAGGTCAGTCGAAAGACTTTTGGTAACGCCAGCGCCCTTGAACCTGGAAATTGTGGCCCCATATACCGGAACAGAAGCGCGAGTTGAGTTCGCGCATGATTTTGAAAGGAGAAAACTATGGCTGACGAACAGACGCAGGATACGCAAACTCCAGACGCCAATTCGGCTGTCGGCGATGAGCTGGCGACTCGTGTGCAAGTGCTCGAAGAGCAATTGGCCGCTGCGCAGGACCAGTCTTTGCGTGTTGCCGCTGATCTGCAGAACGTCCGCCGCCGTGCCGAGCAGGATGTAGAAAAGGCTCACAAGTTCGCGCTGGAAAAATTCGCCAATGACTTGCTGCCGATTATCGACAGCCTGGAGCGTGGCCTTGAATTGTCCAACCCGGACGACGAAAACATCCGCCCGATGCGCGAAGGGATCGAACTGACCCTGAAAATGTTCCAGGACACCCTGAAGCGTTATCAGTTGGAAGCGATCGATCCACAAGGCGGCGAGCCGTTCAACGCTGAGCATCACCAAGCCATGGCCATGCAGGAAAGCCATGACCTGGAGCCGAACAGCGTGCTCAAAACGTTCCAGAAGGGTTATCTGCTCAATGGTCGCTTGCTGCGCCCGGCGATGGTCGTCGTGAGCAAGGCGCCTGCACCGGTTTCGCCTTCTATTGATGAGCAGGCTTGAAATACGCTGCAAAGCCCCCATCTATAAGTCAAGCGTTTAAGTGCTACCGCAGTTAGCCACCACTGCTGCGGCAACCAAATTCAAGTTTCGGGAGAGTAAATCATGGGCAAAATTATCGGTATCGACCTGGGGACCACCAACTCCTGTGTCTCCGTCATGGAAAACGGCAAAGCCAAAGTTATTGAAAACGCCGAAGGCGCGCGTACCACGCCGTCGATCATTGCTTACGCAAATGATGGCGAGATCCTCGTTGGTCAGTCGGCCAAGCGCCAGGCTGTGACCAACCCGCACAACACCCTGTACGCGGTAAAGCGTCTGATCGGTCGTAAGTTCGACGAAGAAGTCGTACAGAAAGACATCAAGATGGTGCCTTACAAAATCGCCAAGGCTGACAACGGTGACGCCTGGGTTGAAGTAAATGGCAACAAAATGTCGGCACCGCAGATCTCGGCTGAAGTCTTGAAAAAGATGAAGAAGACCGCCGAAGACTACCTCGGCGAAACAGTGACCGAAGCAGTGATCACCGTTCCGGCCTACTTCAACGACAGCCAGCGCCAGGCGACCAAAGACGCCGGCCGCATCGCGGGCCTGGACGTAAAACGTATCATCAACGAACCAACCGCAGCTGCTCTGGCTTACGGTATGGACAAGGCCAAGGGCGATCACACTGTGATCGTTTATGACCTGGGCGGTGGTACTTTCGACGTCTCGGTCATCGAGATCGCTGAAGTTGACGGCGAGCACCAGTTCGAAGTGTTGGCCACCAATGGCGACACCTTCCTGGGCGGTGAAGACTTTGACATTCGTCTGATCGACTACCTCGTTGACGAATTCAAGAAAGAAAGCGGCATGAACCTCAAGGGTGACCCGCTGGCGATGCAGCGCCTGAAAGAAGCTGCCGAGAAAGCCAAGATCGAGCTGTCCTCGAGCATGTCTACCGACGTGAACCTGCCGTACATCACTGCAGATGCCACCGGTCCTAAGCACTTGAACGTGAAGATTTCTCGCGCCAAGTTGGAAGCGCTGGTTGAAGACCTGGTTCAGCGCACCATCGAGCCTTGCCGCATCGCGCTGAAAGACGCCGGTATCGACGTCGGCGCTATCAACGACGTGATTCTGGTGGGCGGTCAGACCCGTATGCCGCTGGTTCAGCAGAAAGTGACCGAATTCTTCGGTAAAGAAGCACGTAAAGACGTGAATCCGGACGAAGCGGTTGCCATGGGTGCTGCCATCCAGGGCGCGGTATTGGCCGGCGACGTGAAAGACGTGCTGCTGCTGGACGTCAGCCCGCTGACCCTGGGTATCGAAACCATGGGCGGCGTGATGACTGCGCTGATCGAGAAAAACACCACGATTCCTACCAAGAAATCGCAAGTGTTCTCGACTGCCGATGACAACCAAGGCGCCGTGACCATTCACGTGTTGCAAGGTGAGCGTAAGCAGGCTGCTCAGAACAAGTCCCTGGGCAAGTTCGACCTGGCCGAGATTCCACCAGCACCACGTGGCGTGCCACAAATCGAAGTGACCTTCGACATTGACGCCAACGGCATCCTGCACGTCGGCGCGAAAGACAAGGCAACTGGTAAAGAGCAGAAGATCACCATCAAGGCCAACTCCGGTCTGTCTGATGAAGAAATTCAACAGATGATCCGTGATGCTGAAGCCAACGCTGATGCGGATGCCAAGTTTGCTGAACTGGCTGGCGCCCGTAACCAGGGTGATGCACTGGTTCACTCGACACGCAAAATGGTCGCTGATGCCGGCGATAAAGTGACTGCTGAAGAGAAGACTGCAATCGAAGCTGCTGTGGTTGCCCTGGAAGCCGCCGTTAAAGGCGACGACAAGGCCGCTATCGAAGCCAAGATCGAAGAGTTGTCGAAAGTCTCTGCACCGGTTGCTCAGAAAATGTACGCCGAACAAGGTCAGCCAGCTGACGGTGCTGCGCAACAGGCTGAGCCTGAAGCCAAGCACGACGACGTTGTCGATGCCGAGTTCGAAGAAGTCAAAGACCAGAAGTAAGTTGGTCGCCCGGTTGACCGCTATCAAGCGGTGACTGGTAGGATGTCGCCGCGCGGGAGCTTGCTCCCGCGTTGGCGTGTCTGGGGTATGCGAATTTTTACAGCATGCGACAGCGTTCGGATGCTGGCGGTGTGATCGGGAATGCTCCTGCTTTCCGAGCAGTAAATACCGCACTTTTGGCCGGGTCCCTGGCTAAAAAGTAGTAATGACCAGGATCGTTGAATTGACGTGAGTTGGGTCCGGGCCTGTATTGGGGCTCAACGAGTTTGGCAAGGCTCAGGAGGGTCTGGCTGAACGTCCTTAAGAGTGCAAAGACTTATGGCAAAGCGTGACTATTACGAAGTATTGGGTGTGGAGCGCGGTTCCAGCGAGGCGGACCTGAAGAAGGCCTACCGTCGCCTGGCGATGAAGCACCACCCGGACCGTAATCCGGATAGCAAAGAATCCGAAGAAATGTTCAAAGAGGCCAATGAGGCCTACGAATGTCTGTCTGATCCCAACAAGCGTGCGGCCTACGACCAGTATGGCCATGCCGGTGTCGACCCGAGCATGGGTGGCGGCGGTGCGGGGTTTGGTGGTCAGAACTTCTCCGATATTTTCGGGGACGTGTTCAGCGACTTCTTCGGCGGTGGCCGGGGCGGTCAGCGTGGCGGTGCCCAGCGTGGCAGTGATTTGCGCTACACCCTGGAATTGAACCTGGAAGAAGCCGTGCGCGGCACCAGCGTCAATATCCGTGTACCGACGCTGGTGAACTGCAAGCCGTGCGATGGTTCGGGCGCCAAGAAAGGCTCCTCGCCGATCACCTGCCCGACCTGCGGCGGTATTGGCCAGGTCCGTATGCAGCAGGGCTTCTTCTCGGTGCAGCAGACCTGCCCGCGCTGCCATGGCCAGGGCAAGATCATTTCCGACCCGTGCGATTCCTGCCACGGTGAAGGTCGCGTCGAAGAGTACAAAACCCTGTCGGTGAAAGTGCCGGCGGGCGTGGATACCGGTGATCGCATTCGCCTGTCGGGTGAGGGTGAGGCAGGTACTCAAGGCGGTCCGACGGGTGACCTGTACGTGGTGATCAATGTGCGCGAGCACTCGATCTTCCAGCGTGACGGCAAGCACCTGTTCTGCGAAGTGCCGATCAGCTTTGTCGATGCTGCCTTGGGCGGCGAGCTTGAGATTCCGACTCTCGACGGTCGGGTCAAGCTCAAGATTCCTGAGGGTACCCAGACCGGCAAGCAGTTCCGTATCCGTGGCAAAGGCGTTGCGCCGGTGCGTGGTGGCGGTGCTGGCGACCTGATGTGCCGTGTGGCGGTGGAAACACCGGTCAACCTGAATCGCCGTCAGCGCGAACTGCTTGAAGAGTTCCGCAGCTCGATGGAAGGTGATGACTCTCACTCGCCGAAAACCGCGGGCTTTTTCGATGGTGTGAAGCGTTTCTTCGGCGACCTGTAAGGAATTGAGTATGCGACGTATAGCCGTAATGGGCGCTGCCGGGCGCATGGGCAAGACGCTGGTCGAAGCGGTGCAGCAGCGTTCGCCGGCCTCCGGGCTGACCGCGGCGATCGTTCGTCCGGGCAGCACCTTGATTGGTGCGGACGCGGGTGAGTTGGCCTCGCTGGGGCGTATCGGTGTTTCGTTGTCCGGCAACCTGGAGCAGGTGGCGGATGAGTTCGATGTGCTGATCGACTTCACGCTGCCGGACGTAATGCTGAAAAACCTGGCCTTCTGCCGCAAGGCGGGCAAGGCCATGGTGATCGGCACCACCGGTTTGACGGCTGAGCAGAAGCAGTTGCTGGTAGACGCGGGCAAGGATATCCCGATCGTCTTCGCCGCCAACTTCAGCGTCGGCGTGAACCTGTCGCTCAAGCTGCTGGATCTGGCGGCGCGCGTGCTGGGTGATGAGGCGGATATCGAGATCATCGAGACTCACCATCGTCACAAGATCGACGCGCCGTCGGGCACTGCGCTACGCATGGGTGAGGCGATTGCCGATGCGCTGGGTCGTGACCTGTCGAAAGTGGCGGTGTACGGCCGCGAAGGCCATACCGGTGCGCGGGCGCGTGACACCATTGGTTTTGCGACCGTGCGCGGTGGCGATGTCGTGGGTGATCACACCGTGTTGTTCGCCACTGAAGGTGAGCGCCTGGAAATCACACACAAAGCCTCCAGCCGCATGACGTTTGCCAAGGGCGCGGTACGTGCGGCGCTCTGGTTGGAAGGTCGTACGCCTGGTCTGTATGACATGCGCGATGTGCTGGATCTGCACTGATCAGTAGCTAAAACGGGGCCTCAAGCTTATGCTTAGGCCCCGTTTTTACCCGCTAAGCGACGTCCTGTCGCATTCCCCTGCCTTTAAGGCTCATTAGCGGTGGACCAAAAAAGCCTTTTTCTGTAAGCTACAGCTTTAGTGTGTTCACTAAAAGCGCGCAGAATAATTCAGTGAATAAGCGGAGTGACGTGTCCATACGTCACTCCGCTTTTTTACACCTGCGATCGCCCTTTCAGGCTTTATTTACGGGAGGTCTTCTTGACTAAGCCAGCCATACTCGCCCTTGCTGATGGCAGCATTTTTCGCGGCGAAGCCATTGGAGCCGACGGTCAAACCGTTGGAGAGGTAGTGTTTAACACTGCCATGACCGGCTATCAGGAAATCCTTACCGATCCTTCCTACGCCCAACAGATCGTTACCCTGACCTATCCGCACATCGGCAACACCGGTACTACACCGGAAGACGTCGAGTCTGATCGTGTCTGGTCGGCCGGTCTGGTGATTCGTGACCTGCCACTGGTTGCGAGCAACTGGCGTAACACGATGTCGCTGTCCGATTACCTGAAAGCCAACAATGTTGTGGCGATCGCCGGTATCGATACACGCCGCCTCACGCGCATCCTGCGTGAAAAAGGCTCGCAGAACGGCTGCATCATGGTCGGTGACAATATCTCCGAAGAGGCGGCGATTGCCGCAGCGCAGGGTTTTCCAGGCCTGAAAGGCATGGACCTGGCGAAAGTCGTCAGTGTCAAAGAGAAGTACGAGTGGCGCTCCACTGTCTGGGACTTGAAGACCGACAGCCATGCGACCATTGAGGCCGCTGACCTGCCTTATCACGTTGTGGCCTACGACTACGGCGTCAAGTACAACATCCTGCGCATGCTGGTCGAGCGCGGCTGCCGCGTGACCGTGGTGCCGGCGCAAACCCCGGCCAGCGACGTGCTCGCTCTGCAGCCGGACGGCGTATTCCTGTCCAACGGCCCAGGTGACCCTGAGCCATGCGACTACGCCATCCAGGCGATCAAGGACGTGCTTGAAACCGAGATTCCGGTGTTCGGTATCTGCCTTGGCCACCAACTGCTGGCCCTGGCCTCCGGCGCCAAGACCCTGAAAATGGGCCACGGCCACCACGGTGCCAACCACCCGGTACAAGACCTGGACACTGGCGTTGTGATGATCACCAGCCAGAACCACGGTTTTGCGGTAGATGAAGCAACCCTGCCGAGCAACGTGCGCGCCATTCACAAGTCGCTGTTCGACGGCTCCCTGCAGGGCATCGAGCGCACCGACAAGAGCGCGTTCAGCTTCCAGGGCCACCCTGAAGCGAGCCCGGGCCCGAACGACGTAGCGCCGCTGTTCGACCGTTTCATCAATGAGATGGCCAAGCGACGCTGACTGAGCGGCCTGCGGGCGGCCCCGAATGTCGGTGGCCCCCGCAGGCTTATCAAAGATTGTTCAAGACGGCTTGCCGACTGACCTGCGGATTTGAGTGACAAACCCATGCCAAAACGTACAGACATAAAAAGCATCCTGATTCTCGGCGCTGGCCCGATCGTGATCGGCCAGGCCTGCGAATTCGACTACTCCGGCGCCCAGGCCTGTAAAGCCCTGCGCGAAGAGGGCTACCGCGTTATCCTGGTGAACTCCAACCCGGCCACCATCATGACCGACCCGGCCATGGCCGACGCCACTTACATCGAGCCGATCAAGTGGCAGACCGTTGCCAAGATCATCGAGAAAGAGCGTCCGGACGCGCTGCTGCCAACCATGGGTGGCCAGACTGCACTGAACTGCGCCCTGGACCTGGAGCGCGAAGGCGTCCTAGAAAAATTCGGCGTAGAGATGATCGGCGCCAACGCCGACACCATCGACAAGGCTGAAGACCGTTCGCGTTTCGACAAGGCCATGAAGTCAATCGGCCTGGCGTGCCCGCGTTCCGGTATCGCCCACAGCATGGAGGAAGCCAATGCGGTCCTCGAGACGCTGGGCTTCCCGTGCATCATCCGTCCGTCCTTCACCATGGGCGGCACCGGTGGCGGTATTGCTTACAACCGCGAAGAGTTCGAAGAAATCTGCGCCCGCGGTCTGGACCTGTCGCCGACCAAAGAGCTGCTGATCGACGAATCCCTGATCGGCTGGAAAGAATACGAGATGGAGGTTGTCCGCGATAAGAAGGACAACTGCATCATCGTCTGCTCCATCGAAAACTTCGACCCGATGGGCGTGCACACCGGTGACTCGATCACGGTTGCTCCAGCACAGACCCTGACAGACAAGGAATACCAGATCCTGCGTAACGCCTCCCTGGCGGTACTGCGCGAGATCGGCGTGGAAACCGGCGGTTCCAACGTTCAGTTCGGCATCTGCCCGGACACCGGCCGCATGGTCGTGATCGAGATGAACCCGCGCGTTTCCCGTTCGTCGGCCCTGGCCTCGAAAGCCACCGGTTTCCCGATCGCCAAGGTCGCTGCCAAGCTGGCTGTGGGTTACACCCTGGACGAGCTGTCGAACGACATCACCGGCGGCAAGACCCCGGCGTCCTTCGAGCCGTCGATCGACTACGTCGTCACCAAGCTGCCACGCTTTGCCTTCGAAAAATTCGCCAAGGCTGACGCGCGCCTGACCACCCAGATGAAGTCTGTGGGTGAAGTCATGGCCATCGGCCGTACCTTCCAGGAATCCCTGCAGAAAGCTCTGCGCGGCCTGGAAGTAGGTGTTTGCGGTCTGGACGAGAAACTCGACCTGAGCAACCCGGAAAGCATGAGCGTGCTCAAGCGCGAGCTGACTGTGCCGGGCGCCGAGCGTATCTGGTACGTGGCTGATGCTTTCCGCGCCGGCATGACCGTCGAAGACATCTTCGGCATGAACATGATCGACCCGTGGTTCCTGGTACAGATCGAAGATCTGATCAAGGAAGAAGAGAAGGTCAAGACCCTGGGTCTGGCCAGCATCGACCGCGACATGATGTTCCGCCTCAAGCGCAAAGGTTTCTCCGACCAGCGTCTGGCCAAGCTGCTGGGTGTGACCGAGAAGAACCTGCGTACGCATCGCCACAAGCTGGAGATCTTCCCGGTCTACAAGCGCGTTGACACCTGCGCGGCCGAGTTCTCCACCGATACCGCCTACCTGTACTCCACCTACGAGGAAGAGTGTGAAGCTGCGCCGTCGGGTCGCGACAAGATCATGATCCTGGGTGGCGGTCCGAACCGTATCGGCCAAGGCATTGAGTTCGACTACTGCTGCGTCCACGCTGCTCTCGCCCTGCGCGAAGACGGGTACGAGACCATCATGGTCAACTGCAACCCGGAAACCGTTTCCACCGACTACGACACCTCCGATCGCCTGTACTTCGAGCCAGTAACCCTGGAAGACGTGCTGGAAATCGTGCGCGTCGAGAAGCCAAAAGGCGTGATCGTCCAGTACGGCGGCCAAACCCCGCTGAAACTGGCGCGTGCCCTGGAAGCCGCTGGTGTGCCGATCATCGGCACCAGCCCGGACGCCATCGACCGTGCCGAAGACCGTGAGCGCTTCCAGCAAATGGTTGAGCGCCTGAACCTGCGTCAGCCGCCAAACGCCACCGTGCGCAGCGAAGACGAAGCCATCCGTGCAGCCAGCAAGATCGGCTACCCGCTGGTGGTGCGTCCGTCCTACGTACTGGGCGGTCGTGCGATGGAAATCGTCTACGAAGAAGAAGAGCTGAAGCGCTACCTGCGCGATGCGGTGAAAGTGTCCAACGACAGCCCGGTGCTGCTGGACCACTTCCTCAACTGCGCCATCGAGATGGACGTGGACGCTGTTTGCGACGGCACCGACGTGGTAATCGGCGCGATCATGCAGCACATCGAACAGGCGGGTGTTCACTCCGGTGACTCCGCATGCTCGCTGCCGCCGTACTCGCTGCCGGCGCACATCCAGGACGAGATGCGCGAACAGGTCAAGAAAATGGCCTTGGAGCTGGGTGTGGTCGGCCTGATGAACGTACAGTTGGCGCTGCAAGGCGAGGACATCTACGTCATCGAAGTCAACCCGCGCGCTTCGCGTACCGTGCCATTTGTTTCCAAGTGCATCGGTGTGTCCCTGGCCATGATCGCTGCCCGCGTGATGGCTGGTAAGACCCTGAAGGAAATTGGCTTCACCAAGGAAATCATTCCTAACTTCTACAGCGTGAAAGAGGCGGTGTTCCCATTCGCCAAGTTCCCTGGTGTGGACCCGATCCTGGGCCCTGAGATGAAGTCCACCGGTGAAGTGATGGGCGTGGGCGACACCTTCGGTGAAGCGTTTGCCAAGGCCCAGATGGGTGCCAGCGAAGTACTGCCGACCGGCGGTACTGCGTTCATCAGCGTGCGTGATGATGACAAGCCACTGGTTGCAGGCGTGGCCCGTGATCTGATCAACTTGGGCTTCGAAGTCGTGGCCACCGCCGGGACCGCCAAGCTGATCGAGGCTGCCGGCCTGAAAGTGCGTCGCGTGAACAAGGTGACGGAAGGCCGTCCGCACGTGGTCGACATGATCAAGAATGACGAAGTCACCCTGATCATCAACACCACCGAGGGTCGCCAGTCGATCGCGGACTCCTACTCCATTCGTCGTAACGCCTTGCAGCACAAGATCTACTGCACCACCACCATTGCTGCTGGCGAAGCCATCTGCGAAGCGCTCAAGTTCGGTCCGGAAAAGACCGTGCGTCGCTTGCAGGATCTACACGCAGGATTGAAGGCATGACCAAATACCCAATGACCGTCCAGGGCTTCAAGGCCCTGGAAGAGGAGCACGCCCACCTGACCAAGGTCGTACGTCCAAAGCTGAGCCAGGACATCGGTACGGCCCGCGAGCTGGGTGACTTGAAGGAAAACGCCGAATACCACGCTGCTCGCGAGCAGCAAGGTATGGTCGAGGCGCGGATCCGTGATATCGAAGGCCGCCTGCAGAACTCGGTGGTCATCGACGTGACGACCATTCCGAAGACCGGCAAGGTGATTTTCGGCACGACCGTGGAAATCGCCAACGTCGAGACTGATGAAAGCGTGGTCTACCACATCGTTGGCGAAGACGAAGCTGACTTCAAGCTCGGCAAGATCTCTGTCGGTTCTCCGCTGGCCCGCGCCTTGATTGCCAAGGAAGAGGGCGATGTGGTGTCTGTTAAAACGCCTGGCGGCGTGACCGAGTACGAGATTGTTGAAGTTCGTCACGTCTGAAAGACGGCGCCCGCTTCGTGCGGGCGCCATGCTATGGCAGCTCTCCCAGATGCTTTGGGTGGGTGGCCTGTGGTTGTTGCACATTGGCGTGTTGCCGGCGCTGGGCCTGATTGGCCTGGCGCCGTTGCTGATCGATGAGATCGATGGATTACTGAGTGCGTTGCTGGTGGGTTTTGCAGCGGCGTGCGTGACGCTCCAGGCATTGGTGCTGGTCAAGGCCGAGGGCTTGGGAAGTTTGTGGCGGGATATTCGCGGGCAACTGCTGTTGATGGCGCTGTATGCGTGTGCGATGTATTGCATTGTGCATGTCTGGCTGCCGGAAGCGTTGCGCTGGCAGCTATTCAGCTATCTTGTGCTAGGGTTTTCCGGTCTGGTGCTGGTGATGCAGCCGGCGCCAGGATGGAGTGGCAGGGCGCGCGAAGCGCGCCCGTGACCCTTTTTTATTACTTGAAGCGGTGTACGTTCGACAGTTGCTTGTTGACGCTGAAGTTCTTGCGATACAGCAGCGCCATCTTGCCGATGACCTGAACCAGGTCCGCTTTGCCTACCTTGCACAGTTCTGCAATGGCAGCCAGGCGCGCTTCGCGGTCAAGGATGTTGACCTTGATCTTGATCAGTTCATGATCGTTCAGCGCACGTTCGAATTCGGCTAACACACCTTCAGTCAAACCGTTATCTGCCACAATCAGAACTGGTTTCAGATGGTGGCCAATGGATTTGTACTGTTTCTTCTGCTCTTGAGTGAGCGGCATAATCTGACCCCTGCGTCTGATCTTGTAAAAAGCGGCGGCCAGTTTACCCGAGCGAGTCCGGGACCGCCCAGTTAATCACGACCCGTTTTATTTTTCGAGGTGGCCCGTGGCCCGTTCCAAAACCAGCCTTAAGTGGCTACAAGAACATTTCAACGATCCTTACGTCAAAAAGGCGCAAAAGGACGGCTACCGTTCGCGGGCCAGCTACAAGCTGTTGGAGATCCAGGACAAGGACAAGTTGATTCGTCCAGGCATGAGCGTTATCGATCTAGGTGCAGCCCCAGGTGGTTGGTCCCAGGTGACCAGTCGTCTGATTGGTGGGCAGGGCCGCTTGATCGCTTCCGACATTCTTGAAATGGACAGTATCCCGGATGTGACCTTTGTTCATGGTGACTTTACCCAGGATGCCGTACTCGCACAGATCCTTGAGGCTGTGGGAAATTCGCAGGTAGACCTTGTGATTTCCGACATGGCCCCCAATATGAGTGGATTACCGGCCGTTGATATGCCGCGCGCAATGTTCCTATGTGAGCTGGCGTTGGATTTGGCGGGTCGGGTTTTGCGTCCTGGTGGTGATTTTCTGGTGAAAGTCTTCCAGGGCGAGGGTTTCGATGAGTACCACAAGAACATCCGCAAGTTGTTCGAGAAGGTGCAAACGCGTAAGCCTGACTCTTCCCGAGACAGGTCTCGGGAGCAGTACCTGCTCTGCCGCGGCTTTCGCGGGGTTGAAGGCGCTGCGAGTGAAGAGCGTTTTTGAGGAATTCGAGGAGGGCGATAGGTTTTTTTATATCGCTTTCGTCACGAAGCTTTACGAATATTGTGTAGTCAAAGTTTCACAAAGGGTTACAGACGGCGCCTGCCAGAGTTGTAGGTAATGTAGTAAGTTAGGCCGGTGAATATCATGCGAAGCGCGCGCCAGTAGCGGAGCTTGCTTCAGAGGGTAGTTAATTGAACGATATGGCAAAGAATCTGATCCTGTGGTTGATCATCGCGGCTGTCCTGGTGACGGTGATGAACAACTTCTCCAGCCCTAACGAGCCGCAGACCCTCAACTATTCCGACTTCATCCAGCAAGTTAAGGATGGCAAGGTCGAGCGCGTAGCGGTTGATGGCTACGTGATCACCGGCAAACGCAATGATGGCGACAGCTTCAAGACCATTCGTCCGGCAATCCAGGACAACGGTCTGATCGGCGACCTGGTGGATAACCACGTGGTGGTCGAGGGCAAGCAGCCTGAGCAGCAGAGCATCTGGACCCAATTGTTGGTAGCCAGCTTCCCGATCCTGGTGATCATCGCTGTGTTCATGTTCTTCATGCGCCAGATGCAAGGCGGTGCGGGAGGCAAGGGCGGGCCGATGAGCTTCGGCAAGAGCAAGGCACGCCTGCTCTCCGAAGATCAGGTGAAAACCACCCTGGCTGACGTTGCTGGTTGCGACGAAGCCAAGGAAGAAGTGGGCGAACTGGTCGAGTTCCTGCGTGATCCGGGCAAGTTCCAGCGCCTGGGTGGCCGCATTCCTCGCGGTGTGCTGATGGTCGGTCCTCCGGGTACCGGTAAAACCTTGCTCGCCAAGGCGATTGCTGGCGAAGCCAAGGTGCCTTTCTTCACCATCTCCGGTTCTGACTTTGTCGAAATGTTCGTTGGTGTCGGTGCCAGCCGTGTTCGCGATATGTTCGAACAGGCTAAGAAGCATGCGCCTTGCATCATTTTCATCGATGAAATCGACGCCGTTGGTCGCCATCGTGGTGCCGGTATGGGCGGCGGTCACGATGAGCGTGAGCAGACTCTTAACCAGTTGCTGGTTGAGATGGACGGCTTTGAAATGAATGACGGCATCATCGTCATCGCGGCTACCAACCGTCCGGACGTATTGGACCCTGCGTTGCTGCGTCCAGGCCGTTTCGACCGTCAGGTTGTGGTCGGTTTGCCGGATATTCGTGGCCGCGAACAGATCCTGAAAGTACACATGCGCAAAGTGCCCATGGGTGACGACGTGGCTCCGGCCGTGATTGCCCGTGGTACGCCCGGCTTCTCCGGTGCTGACTTGGCCAACCTGGTCAACGAGGCTTCGCTGTTCGCTGCCCGTACCGGCAAGCGCATCGTTGAAATGAAAGAGTTCGAACTGGCGAAAGACAAGATCATGATGGGCGCCGAGCGCAAATCCATGGTCATGTCCGAGAAAGAGAAACAGAACACCGCTTATCACGAAGCCGGTCACGCCATTGTCGGTCGCGTTGTGCCTGAGCACGACCCGGTCTACAAAGTGTCGATCATTCCTCGTGGTCGGGCGCTGGGCGTCACGATGTTCCTGCCGGAAGAGGATCGTTACAGCCTCTCCAAGCGTGCGTTGATCAGTCAGATCTGCTCGCTGTACGGTGGTCGGATTGCTGAAGAAATGACCTTGGGCTTCGACGGTGTGACCACCGGCGCGTCCAACGACATCATGCGTGCCAGCCAGATTGCACGGAACATGGTGACCAAGTGGGGCTTGTCGGAAAAGCTCGGCCCGCTGATGTATGCCGAGGAAGAAGGCGAAGTGTTCCTGGGGCGTGGTGGTGGCGGTCAAAATGCCAGCTTCTCCGGCGAGACAGCCAAGCTGATCGACTCCGAAGTGCGCAGCATCATTGACCAGTGTTACGGCACGGCCAAGCAGATCCTCACGGACAACCGCGACAAGCTGGATGCCATGGCGGATGCGCTGATGAAGTACGAGACCATTGATGCCGACCAGATCGACGACATCATGGCTGGCCGCGCGCCTCGTGAGCCTCGCGATTGGGAAGGCGGTTCAGGCACCTCTGGTACTCCGCCAGTGGTTCAGAACGAACGCCCGGAAACTCCGATCGGCGGCCCGGCAGCTGACGTCTAAGGTTTGAAATGACTTCTGTGTTGTCCTCCACCCGGTTGCCTTGCGGCAACCGGGTTCTTGATTTGGCCCATACGCATGTCATGGGTATCCTCAATGTAACTCCCGACTCCTTTTCCGATGGCGGCCGCTTCAGCCAGCTTGATGCAGCATTGCGTCATGCTGAAGCAATGGTTGCAGCGGGCGCGACCCTGATTGATGTCGGTGGCGAATCGACTCGTCCTGGCGCTCGCGTTGTCTCTCCCTTGGAGGAGCTGGAGAGGGTGGCGCCGATCGTCGAGCGTATTGCGCGTGAACTGGATGTGATCATTTCGGTTGATACCTCGACGCCTGCCGTGATGCGCGAAACTGCGCGCCTGGGGGCGGGGCTGATCAACGATGTGCGCTCCCTTCAGCGTGACGGGGCCCTTGATGCTGCTGCAGCAACGGGGTTGCCGGTGTGCCTGATGCATATGCTGGGAGAGCCCGGCAATATGCAGGACAATCCTCACTATGACGATCTTGTCGGTGACGTGAGTGGTTTTCTCGCTGAGCGGGTCGTTCAGTGCGCTGTCGCGGGAATTGCCGCAGAAAAGATCATCCTTGATCCTGGTTTCGGCTTCGCCAAGACCCTGCAGCACAACCTAAGCCTGTTCAAGCATATGGAATCTCTGCATGCCCTTGGTCGGCCCCTGTTGGTCGGTGTTTCGCGCAAGAGCATGATTGGCATGGCCCTGAATCGACCCGTAGGTGAGCGCTTGTACGGTGGTCTTGCGCTGGCGGCGCTTGCCGTCACCAAGGGGGCGCGAATATTACGTGTGCATGATGTTGCCGAGACGGTGGATGTAGTGCGTATGATTGCCGCGGTAGAATCCGCCGAATAAGAATGATGGAGCACTTATGACTAAAAAATACTTTGGTACCGACGGTATCCGTGGTCGGGTCGGCGAATTTCCGATCACTCCTGATTTCATGCTTAAGCTCGGTTGGGCGGCGGGTATGGCGTTCCGCAGCATGGGCGCGTGCCGCATCCTGGTGGGCAAGGACACCCGCATCTCAGGCTATATGTTTGAGTCTGCGCTGGAGGCGGGTCTGTCCGCTGCAGGCGCTGATGTCATGTTGCTGGGGCCCATGCCGACGCCGGCGATCGCTTACCTGACGCGTACTTTCCACGCTGAAGCCGGTATCGTGATCAGCGCCTCGCATAATCCGCACGATGACAACGGCATCAAATTTTTCTCGGGCCAGGGCACCAAGCTGCCGGACGAGATCGAGTTGATGATCGAAGAGCTGCTGGATGCACCGATGACAGTGGTTGAGTCCAGCAAGCTGGGCAAGGTGTCGCGTATCAATGACGCCTCAGGCCGATATATCGAATTCTGCAAAAGCAGCGTTCCGAGCAGTACCAGTTTTGCCGGTCTGAAGCTGGTGGTCGACTGTGCTCATGGGGCGACCTACAAGGTGGCGCCGAGCGTGTTCAAAGAGCTGGGTGCGCAGGTGACTGTCTTGTCGGCTCAGCCCGATGGCTTGAACATCAACGAAAACTGCGGCTCAACCCATATGGAGCAATTGCAGGCCGCTGTCTTGGCTGAGCATGCTGATCTGGGTATTGCTTTCGATGGCGATGGTGATCGGGTGCTGATGGTCGATCATACGGGCGCCATCGTAGACGGTGATGAGTTGTTGTTCATCATTGCGCGTGACATGCATGAGCGTGACAGGCTGCAAGGCGGTGTTGTCGGAACCTTGATGAGTAACCTGGGGCTGGAACTGGCTCTTGCGGATTTGGGCATTCCCTTTGTCCGCGCCAATGTAGGTGATCGTTACGTTATCGCAGAGTTGCTTGAGCGCAATTGGCTGATCGGTGGCGAGAACTCCGGGCACGTGGTTTGCTTCCAGCACACCACGACCGGCGATGCGATCATTGCAGCGTTGCAGGTATTGATGGCTCTGCGGGCTCGCGGAGAGAGCTTGGCTCAAGCGCGTCAGGCGCTGCGTAAGTGCCCTCAGGTTCTGCTCAACGTGCGATTCTCTGGGGGCGAAAACCCGATCGAGCACCCGGCTGTCAAAGAGGCGTGCGAGCGCGTGACCCTTGCTATGGCGGGGCGCGGTCGTGTGTTGTTGCGCAAGTCCGGCACAGAGCCTCTGGTGCGCGTCATGGTCGAAGGTGATGATGAAACACAGGTTCGCGGCCATGCCGAAGACCTGGCAAAACTGGTAACTGAAGTTTGCGCCTGAATTCGGCTTGCCAGTGATGATGTGGTTGGGTAACATCTGCGCCCACTTTGACCGACGAGGTACAGCATGCGTCGCACTATGGTAGCTGGTAACTGGAAGATGCACGGTACCCGCGCCAGTGTCGCTGAGCTGATCAATGGCCTTCGTCACTTGGCCTTGCCGAGCGGTGTTGATGTTGCGGTGTTCCCGCCTTGCTTGCATATCAACCAAGTGGTTGATGGCTTGAAAGGCAAGTCGATCCAGGTCGGCGCGCAGAACTCCGCGGTGGAGCCAATGCAAGGTGCGTTGACTGGTGAGATCTCGCCGAGTCAGCTGGTCGATGCGGGTTGTTCCTATGTGCTTGTCGGGCACTCCGAGCGCCGTCAGATGATGGGCGAGCGTGATGGGACACTCAATCGCAAGTTCGCAGCGGCACAGGCTTGTGGCTTGATTCCGGTGTTGTGCATAGGGGAAACCCTGGAGCAGCGCGAATCGGGCAAGACTCTTGAGGTTGTCTCGCGTCAGCTGGGCAGCATCATCGAGGAGCTGGGTGTTGGTGCGTTTGCAAAGGCAGTGATTGCTTACGAGCCGGTCTGGGCCATTGGCACCGGGCTGACTGCTACACCGCAACAGGCGCAGGATGTGCACGCAGCCATCCGCGCGCAGTTGGCGGCAGAGAATTCTGAAGTCGCACAAGGTGTGCGTCTTCTATACGGCGGCAGCGTGAAGGCGGCCAATGCGGTCGAACTGTTCGGCATGCCGGATATCGATGGGGGGCTCATTGGTGGAGCTTCCCTGAATGCAGATGAGTTCGGTGCGATCTGTCGCGCCGCGGGAAACTGAAAAAATGCTGGAAACAGTCGTAGTCGTTTTTCATCTGTTGGCTGCTCTGAGCGTAGTTGCTCTGGTTTTGCTGCAACAGGGTAAAGGTGCGGATGCTGGTGCGTCTTTCGGTGCAGGTGCTTCAAATACTGTGTTCGGAAGCCAAGGTTCCTCTACCTTTCTTAGTAAGTTTACTGCTATACTTGCCGCAGGTTTCTTCATAACCAGCTTGGGGTTAGGTTACTTTGCTAAAGAGAAAGCTCATGTGCTGACTCAAGTAGGTCTCCCAAATCCAGCAGTGTTGGAAGTGCCAAAAGCAAAACCGGCTTCTGATGATGTCCCGGTGCTTCAAGAGCAAAAGTCGGCTACTCCAGCGACTGACGTACCTCCAGCTCAAGAGCAGAAGTAAGAAGGGTTGTAAACGCTGTATTGCCGAGGTGGTGGAATTGGTAGACACGCAACCTTGAGGTGGTTGTGCCCATAGGGTGTAGGGGTTCGAGTCCCCTTCTCGGTACCAATTATCAGGAGAGCCCGCTGTTGCGGGCTTTCTTGTAGGTGGAAGGTTACATTGACCCTGTAAGGGATCGGTCGTATACTTCCGCCCCAGCTTTGTCGCGGGGTGGAGCAGTCTGGTAGCTCGTCGGGCTCATAACCCGAAGGTCGTCGGTTCAAATCCGGCCCCCGCAACCAGTTTTAGCGGAGCCCCTTTTAAGGGGCTTTTTGTTAGCTGGACACTTTCAACGCCGCTGTTCGACGGCGTTTCAAGGATGGGCGTTTCGCCCATTTTTTTATTTTGCACAGCATGCACATACATGCACGAGGGGGTTCAGGTGTCGAGCAAGCTAGAAGAGTTGCAGGCCTTGCTGGCCCCGGTGGTCGTGGCCCTAGGCTATGAATGCTGGGGTATTGAGTTTTCGGCTCAAGGTCGCCACTCAATGTTGCGCGTTTATATCGATAAAGAGGGCGGCGTGCTGGTGGACGATTGTGCCATTGTCAGCCGTCAGATCAGCGGTGTGCTGGATGTTGAAGATCCGATCTCCGTTGAATACACCCTCGAAGTTTCCTCGCCAGGCATGGAACGCCCACTGTTCACTATTGAGCAGTTTGCAAAATTTGCCGGTGAACAAGTGAAGATCAAGCTGCGATCTCCCTTTGAAGGGCGACGCAACTTTCAGGGCCTTCTGCGCGGTGTAGAAGAACAGGATGTCGTGGTGCAGGTAGAAGACCATGAGTTCCTGTTGCCGATCGATATGATCGACAAGGCCAACATTATTCCCAGTTTTGACTGAGACGCGGATCCCGCGGATCCAATGGCTTGCGAAAGGCGAGGCGTACGATGAGCAAAGAAGTACTGCTGGTTGTTGAGTCGGTATCCAATGAAAAGGGCGTACCGGCAAACGTGATTTTTGAAGCGCTGGAGCTGGCCCTGGCCACTGCTACCAAAAAGCGTTTTGAAGACGAAGTTGATCTGCGTGTGGAAATCAACCGCCACACCGGTGCCTATGAGACTTTCCGTCGCTGGACGGTCGTCGAAGAAGCCGATCTTGATGATCCGGCCATCGAAACCTGGCCAAGCAAGGTTGCCGAAACGCATCCTGGTGCCAAGGTCGGTGATGTCGTCGAAGAAAAGATCGAATCGATCGAATTCGGCCGTATTGCTGCACAGACCGCCAAGCAGGTCATCGTGCAGAAGGTTCGCGAAGCCGAGCGCGCTCAAGTCGTTGACGCTTATCGCGAGCGCCTGGGTGAAATCATCTCCGGCACCGTGAAAAAAGTCACCCGCGACAACGTGATCGTCGACCTGGGCAACAACGCCGAAGCGTTGCTGGCCCGCGAAGACATCATTTCGCGCGAAACCTTCCGTGTCGGCGTGCGCCTGCGTGCGCTGCTCAAGGAAATCCGCACCGAGAACCGCGGCCCTCAGTTGATCCTGTCGCGTACCGCGCCGGAAATGCTGATCGAGCTGTTCCGTATCGAAGTGCCGGAAATCGCCGAAGGCCTGATCGAAGTCATGGCTGCGTCCCGCGACCCGGGCTCGCGTGCCAAGATCGCGGTCCGCTCCAAGGACAAACGCATCGACCCGCAAGGCGCTTGCATCGGTATGCGCGGCTCGCGCGTCCAGGCAGTGTCGGGCGAGTTGGGCGGTGAGCGTGTGGACATCGTCCTGTGGGACGACAACCCGGCGCAGTTCGTGATCAACGCCATGTCGCCGGCTGAAGTGGCGGCAATTATCGTTGACGAGGATGCCCATGCAATGGACATCGCCGTTGGCGCAGACAATCTGGCTCAGGCCATTGGTCGTGGTGGTCAGAACGTGCGTCTGGCCAGCCAACTGACCGGCTGGACCCTGAACGTGATGACCGAATCGGACATCCAGGCTAAGCAGCAAGCTGAAACCGGTGACATCCTGCGCAACTTCATCGAAGAGCTCGAAGTCGATGAAGACCTGGCACAGGTGCTGGTAGATGAAGGCTTCACCAGCCTGGAAGAGATTGCCTACGTACCGTTGGAAGAAATGCTCAACATCGACGGCTTTGACGAAGACACCGTCAACGAGCTTCGCGCTCGGGCCAAGGATCGTTTGTTGACTAAAGCCATCGCTACTGAGGAAAAGCTGGCAGACGCCCATCCGGCCGAAGACCTGCTCTCGCTTGAGGGTATGGACAAGGATTTGGCGATGGAACTGGCGGTGCGCGGCGTAATTACCCGCGAAGACCTGGCCGAGCAGTCTATTGACGATCTGCTCGACATCGACGGCATTGACGATGATCGTGCCGGCAAGTTGATCATGGCCGCCCGAGCCCATTGGTTCGAGTAACTAGGCGCGGCCTGAGGAGAGAAGTGCATGACGCAAGTCACGGTGAAACAACTGGCCGATGAGGTCAAAACACCGGTAGAGCGCCTGTTGCAGCAGATGCGTGAGGCAGGTCTGCCGCACACCGCCGCCGATGAAGGTGTGAGCGACAGTGAGAAGCAGTCTTTGCTGACTCACTTGAAGAGCAGCCACAAGGCGAAAGTGGAAGAACCGCGCAAGATTACATTGCAGCGCAAAACCACCAGCACCCTGCGTGTTGCGGGTAGCAAGAGCATCAGCGTTGAAGTACGCAAGAAGAAAGTCTTCGTACAGCGCAGCCCGGAAGAAATCGAAGCCGAGCGCAAACGCGAACTGGAAGAACGTCGCGCGGTAGAAAATGCTGCACGTCAGAAGGCTGAAGAAGAAGCCAAGCGTCGCGCCGAAGAAGAAGCGCGTCGCCAGCCTGCTGCTGCGCAACCTGCTGCCACTGAAGCGGTCGCAGCGCCTAGCGCCCCTGTAGAAGCTGTGCGTGAGGCCGCTCCGGTTGCCGCTGCACCAGCGCCTGCTGCTGACGCTCGTAAGCGTGACGAACCTCGTCGCCCAGACAAGCCGCGTGCCGACGATAACAATCGTCGTGGCGGTGGTGGTGATGGCGAGCGCAAAAACGCTCCGCATCGTGCCTCGGTCAAAGAGAAAGCGCCTGCTCCACGCGTTGCCCCACGTACTACCGACGAAGAAAGCGATGGCTTCCGTCGTGGTGGTCGCGGCAAGGCCAAGCTGAAGAAACGCAACGCCCACGGTTTCCAGAGCCCAACCGGCCCTGTCGTGCGTGAAGTGAAGATCGGTGAGACTATCACTGTGGGCGATCTGGCCCAACAGATGTCGGTCAAGGCAGCTGAAATCATCAAGTTCATGTTCAAGCTGGGCACTCCGGCCACCATCAACCAGGTACTGGATCAGGAAACTGCCCAGCTTGTGGCTGAGGAATTGGGCCACAAAGTGACCCTGGTCAGCGACACCGCCCTGGAAGATTCCCTGGCCGAGTCCCTGAAGTTTGAAGGTGAGGCGGTTTCCCGTGCACCAGTCGTGACCGTAATGGGCCACGTTGACCACGGTAAAACATCCCTGCTCGACTACATCCGTCGTGCCAAGGTTGCTGCTGGCGAAGCCGGTGGTATCACCCAGCACATCGGTGCGTACCACGTTGAAACCGACCGTGGCATGGTGACGTTCCTCGACACCCCTGGTCACGCCGCGTTTACCGCAATGCGTGCCCGTGGTGCCAAGGCGACCGATATCGTGATCCTGGTGGTTGCAGCGGACGACGGCGTGATGCCACAAACCATCGAAGCCGTTCAGCATGCCAAGGCAGCTGGCGTTCCGTTGGTAGTCGCAGTGAACAAGATCGACAAGCCGGGCGCCGATCTCGATCGCATCCGTAGCGAACTGTCGGTTCACGGCGTGACCTCCGAAGAGTGGGGCGGCGACACTCCATTCGTACCGGTCTCCGCGAAGATGGGTACCGGCGTTGACGAACTGCTCGAAGCCGTACTGTTGCAAGCCGAGGTTCTGGAACTGACCGCTACGCCATCGGCTCCTGGCCGTGGCGTTGTGGTTGAGTCCCGTCTCGACAAGGGCCGTGGCCCGGTTGCAACCGTTCTGGTTCAAGACGGTACCCTGCGCCAAGGCGACATGGTACTGGTCGGTTCGAACTACGGCCGTGTACGTGCCATGCTCGACGAGAACGGCAAGCCAATCAAGGAAGCAGGTCCTGCTATCCCGGTCGAGATCCTCGGCCTGGACGGTACCCCGGACGCTGGTGACGAGATGAGCGTGGTTGCCGACGAGAAGAAAGCCCGTGAAGTGGCTCTGTTCCGTCAAGGCAAGTTCCGTGAAGTCAAGCTGGCCCGTGCTCACGCCGGCAAGCTGGAAAACATCTTCGAGAACATGGGCCAGGAAGAGAAGAAGACGCTTAACATCGTCCTCAAATCTGACGTACGTGGTTCCCTCGAAGCGTTGAACGGCGCCTTGAACGGCCTGGGTAACGACGAAGTGCAAGTGCGCGTTGTCGGTGGCGGTGTCGGTGGTATCACCGAGTCCGACGCCAACCTGGCACTGGCTTCCAACGCTGTACTGTTCGGCTTCAACGTGCGTGCCGATGCTGGCGCTCGCAAGATCGT
This sequence comes from Pseudomonas sp. NS1(2017), assembly GCF_002269425.1. Lineage (NCBI taxonomy): Bacteria > Pseudomonadati > Pseudomonadota > Gammaproteobacteria > Pseudomonadales > Pseudomonadaceae > Pseudomonas > Pseudomonas sp. NS1(2017). Next base: position 384,121 of record NZ_CP022960.1, on the reverse strand, counting down.
CGAGCAAGAAGGCCTGGACATGCGTTACTACAACGTCATCTACGACATCATCGAAGACGTCAAGAAAGCCCTCACCGGCATGCTTGGCAGCGACGTTCGGGAGAACATCCTGGGTGTGGCCGAGGTGCGTGACGTGTTCCGCTCGCCGAAATTCGGCGCGATCGCCGGTTGCATGGTTATCGAAGGTGTTGTGCACCGTAACCGTCCAATCCGTGTACTGCGTGAAGACATCGTTATCTTCGAAGGCGAGCTGGAATCCCTGCGCCGCTTCAAGGATGACGCTTCCGAAGTACGTGCCGGCATGGAATGCGGTATCGGCGTCAAGAGCTACAACGACGTCAAGGTTGGCGACAAGATCGAAGTCTTCGAGAAGGTTCAGGTTGCTCGCAGCCTCTAACTCGCGCACTTCCGGAGCCACGCCGCGTGTGGGCATGCAAATGCCCAACGCAGCGTACGGACTCTAAACGCAACGCCCGGTCTGGCTTTTGTCAGGCCGGGCGTTTGCCGCTTTCAGACCCCACGGGTTTCACCGTGTGGCAGTAACAGGTAACAAGACATGGCAAAAGAATACAGCCGTACCCAGCGTATCGGCGATCAGATGCAGCGCGAGCTGGCCCAACTGATCCGTCGCGAAGTCAAAGACCCCCGCGTTGGCCTGGTCACCATCACCGCCGTAGAAGTGAGCCGTGACGTGGGGCACGCCAAGATCTTCATCACGGTGATGGGGCAGGACAGCAGCGAAGAAATCGCACAAAGTATCAAGGTGCTCAACTCGGCCGCAGGTTTCCTGCGCATGCAGTTGGCCCGTGAAATGAAGCTGCGCAGTGTTCCCCAGCTGCATTTCCACTACGACGAAAGCGTCGTGCGTGGGGCGCACCTGTCGGCACTGATCGAGCGCGCCGTGGCTGAAGACAGCCAGCACCCGTCCACACCTGAAGACGCCAAGGAGTAAGCGGTGGCTCAGGTCAAACGTATCCGTCGTAACGTCAGCGGCATCATTCTGCTCGATAAGCCCATTGGCTTTACCTCCAATGCCGCGTTGCAGAAGGTTCGCTGGCTGCTCAACGCCGAAAAGGCCGGGCACACCGGCAGCCTCGATCCCTTGGCCACCGGTGTACTACCGTTGTGCTTCGGCGAGGCCACCAAGTTCTCGCAATACCTGCTCGATTCCGACAAGGGGTACGAAACCCTGATGCAATTGGGCAAGACCACCACCACGGCCGACGCCGAAGGTGATGTTCTGCAGGTTCGCGACGTGACCGTTGGTCGTGCAGATATAGAAGCGGCTTTACCCGGTTTTCGTGGGCAAATCAGTCAGATACCGCCGATGTACTCGGCGCTCAAGCGTGATGGCCAGCCTCTTTACAAGCTGGCACGTGCGGGCGAAGTAGTGGAGCGTGAACCGCGTTCTGTTACTATTGCGCGCTTGGAATTGCTCGCCTGTGAAGGCGACACTGCCCGCTTGGCCGTGGACTGCAGCAAAGGCACCTATATCCGTACCTTGGTGGAAGATATCGGTGAACAGCTCGGTTGCGGTGCGTACGTTGCAGAACTGCGACGCACCCAGGCCGGCCCTTTCAGCCTGGCCCAGACGGTCACGCTGGAAGAGTTGGAGGCCGTACACGCCGAAGGCGGCAACGAAGCGGTTGATCGCTTCCTGATGCCATCGGACAGCGGTTTGCTGAATTGGCCATTGCTGCACTTTTCGGAGCACAGCGCGTTCTACTGGCTCAACGGCCAGCCGGTACGTGCCCCGGATGCTCCGAAGTTCGGCATGGTGCGGGTACAGGATCATAACGGTCGCTTCATCGGTATCGGTGAAGTGAGCGAAGACGGGCGCATCGCGCCGCGTCGACTGATTCGGTCAGAATGACCGGACGAGTGTGGCTGTTAACAGGCACGGTCAACACTCATTTTTAGATACAGGGATTTGTCCCTGGCCTGTTGAAACTGCCCTTTGGGTAGTTTCCTGAAAAAAGGATTGCCTCATGGCTCTCGACGTTCAAGAAAAAGCACAAATCGTTGCTGACTATCAGCAAGCTGTTGGTGACACTGGTTCGCCAGAAGTGCAAGTTGCACTGCTGACCCACAACATCAACAAGCTGCAAGGTCACTTCAAGGCCAACGGTAAAGATCACCACTCCCGTCGTGGTCTGATCCGCATGGTAAACCAGCGCCGTAAGCTGCTGGACTACCTGAAAGGCAAGGATCTGGGTCGTTATCAGACTCTGATCGGTCGCCTGGGTCTGCGTCGCTAATAAGCGATTGCGCTAGAGGTTGGTTGTCTGCCGTGTGTCAGTGGGATTCCCGCTGGCGCATGGTAGGCTCCCAGCCTCAAGTTTTATCTGGACACACGTTTTACCCTGGACCAGGTTCGGGCCGATTCCCGACATTGCCCAAGAATTTCGCAAGAAGACAAGTTCCCCCAAGAGCCACAAAGAAGGTAGGACACCGTGAACCCGGTTATCAAAAAATTCCAGTTCGGTCAGTCGACCGTTACCCTCGAGACAGGCCGTATCGCCCGTCAAGCCTCCGGCGCAGTGCTGGTTACCGTTGACGACGACGTTACCGTTCTGGTGACCGTGGTCGGCGCCAAGACCGCTGACCCGAGCAAAGGCTTCTTCCCTCTGTCCGTTCACTACCAGGAAAAGACTTACGCTGCCGGTAAGATCCCTGGCGGTTTCTTCAAGCGCGAAGGCCGTCCTTCCGAGAAAGAAACCCTGACTTCCCGACTGATCGACCGTCCGATCCGTCCGCTGTTCCCAGAAGGCTTCATGAACGAAGTGCAGGTTGTCTGCACCGTCGTTTCCACCAGCAAAAAGACCGATCCGGACATCGCTGCGATGATCGGTACTTCGGCTGCCCTGGCCATCTCCGGTATTCCTTTCGATGGCCCGATCGGCGCAGCCCGCGTTGCTTTCCACGAAAGCACCGGCTACCTGCTGAACCCGACTTACGAGCAACAGAAAGCGTCGAGCCTGGACATGGTCGTTGCCGGTACCTCGGAAGCCGTGTTGATGGTTGAATCGGAAGCCAAAGAGCTGACCGAAGACCAGATGCTGGGTGCCGTATTGTTCGCCCACGACGAGTTCCAGGCTGTTATCAAGGCTGTCACCGAGCTGGCTGCCGAAGCTGCCAAGCCAACCTGGACCTGGGCTCCACAAGCCGAAGCCACCGAGCTGCTGGGCACTATCCGCTCCGAGTTCGGCGCTGCCATCTCCGACGCCTACACCATCACCGTCAAGGCCGACCGTTACGCTCGCCTGGGCGAGTTGAAGGACCAGGTTGTGGCCAAGCTGTCCGGTGAAGAAGGCCAGCCTTCCTCCAGCGATGTGAAAGCGGCTTTCGGTGAAATCGAATACCGCACCGTTCGCGAAAACATCGTTAACGGCAAGCCACGTATCGACGGTCGCGACACCCGCACCGTACGCCCGCTGAACATCGAAGTCGGCGTTCTGCCAAAGACTCACGGTTCGGCGCTGTTCACCCGTGGTGAAACCCAGGCTCTGGTAGTCGCGACCCTGGGCACCGCCCGTGACGCACAACTGCTGGACACCCTGGAAGGCGAGAAAAAAGACCCGTTCATGCTGCACTACAACTTCCCTCCGTTCTCGGTGGGCGAGTGTGGTCGCATGGGTGGCGCTGGTCGTCGCGAAATCGGTCACGGCCGTCTGGCCCGTCGTTCGATCGCCGCCATGCTGCCTGCTGCCGACGTATTCCCGTACACCATCCGTGTTGTGTCGGAAATCACCGAGTCCAACGGTTCCAGCTCCATGGCTTCCGTTTGCGGTGCTTCCCTGGCGCTGATGGACGCAGGTGTGCCGATGAAGGCGCCGGTTGCTGGTATCGCCATGGGCCTGGTTAAAGAAGGCGAGAAGTTCGCCATCCTGACCGACATCCTGGGTGACGAAGACCACCTGGGCGACATGGACTTCAAAGTAGCCGGTACCGCCAAAGGTGTGACCGCGCTGCAGATGGACATCAAGATCAAGGGCATCACCGAAGAAATCATGGAAATCGCCCTGGGCCAAGCCCTGGAAGCGCGCCTGAACATCCTCGGTCAGATGAACCAGATCATTGGTCAGTCCCGTACCGAACTGTCGGAAAATGCTCCGACCATGATCGCGATGAAAATCGACACCGACAAAATCCGTGATGTCATCGGTAAAGGCGGCGCGACTATCCGTGCGATCTGTGAAGAGACCAAGGCTTCGATCGACATCGAAGACGACGGCTCGATCAAGATCTTCGGCGAAACCAAGGAAGCGGCTGAAGCAGCACGTCAGCGCGTCCTGGGCATCACTGCTGAGGCCGAGATCGGCAAGATCTACGTCGGTAAGGTTGAACGCATCGTCGACTTCGGCGCATTCGTCAACATCCTGCCGGGCAAGGACGGTCTGGTTCACATCTCCATGCTGAGCGACGCTCGTGTTGAGAAAGTGACCGACATCCTGAAGGAAGGCCAGGAAGTGGAAGTGCTGGTACTGGACGTGGACAACCGCGGCCGTATCAAGCTGTCCATCAAGGACGTAGCAGCAGCCAAGGCTTCGGGCGTTTAATCACCCCGAGCTTTCAGCTGAAAAAGGGACTCCTCGGAGTCCTTTTTTTATGGGCGTTGGAAAATGTCGGGAAATCAGCCGTTTAGCTGAAGACAAAAGCCGCAACTTGCATGCAGGCACGATGGCATTCATGCAACTTGCACGATTTCGGAAATTTGTTGTTTTTGTAAGTTGTTGTTTTATATGTATTTTATTGGCTATTCAGACTTGGCACACTGCCTGCAATAACCCTGTTAACGCTGCAGCATCAAGGTTTACGTACTGCAGACTTTTAATAAAACAGGAGTTACTCGTATGAAGAAGTTCGCTCTCGCTACTGCTACCGCTCTGACCCTGGCCATGGGTGCTAACGTAGCCTTTGCTCAGACTTCCCAAGCCCCTATGACGCTGGCGGCCGGTGAAGTGACCAAGGCTAAAGAGTCCACCTCGGATACTTGGATCACCACCAAAGTGAAAGCTGACCTGCTGACCGAGAAAGGTATTCCTGGTTCGGACATCAAGGTAGAAACCAACAAAGGCGTGGTTTCCCTGTCCTCCGAAGTCGCTATTTCGGACTCGCAAAAAGCGACCGCTGTAGCCATCACCAAGAAAATCAAAGGTGTCACTGCTGTTTCTGCTGATGGCCTGCTGGCTGGCGGCGCTACCAAAGCTGACGGTATCGATAAAACCAAGGGCGCAGCTGCTAGCGCTAAAGAGTCGACTTCCGATACCTGGATCACCACCAAGGTCAAAGCTGATCTGGTAACCGAGAAAGGCATTCCTGGCACCGACATCAAAGTTGAAACCAACAAAGGTGTTGTTTCCCTGTCGTCGGCCACTGCCGTGACCGAAGCCCAGAAAACTACCGCGGTGAACATCACCAAGAAAATCAAAGGCGTTAAAGCTGTATCGGCCGACGGCCTGAAAGCAGAGTAACGCACCTGTTTCGTCTGAACTGAATGGCGGCGGCTTAGGGTGAGCTAGATATCCACCTGATGCACCTCTGGAGTTCATGCGACCGACCACACGGATGTGGTCATTACAGGCCCCGGCACTTGTGTCGGGGCCTGTTCTATTTTGGGCGGCAATAATTGTAGGAGCCGGCTTGCCGGCGATTAGGCCCTTGGGTCCATCACTGGTTTCAAGGTCGCATCGCCGGCAAGTCAGCTCCTACAAGGGGTGTTATTCGGCGTCCAGATGCATCGGCGTCACTACCCGACCATCCTTCTCGGCCTGGCCCAAGTTGGCATCAATGAAATACACCCGATCATCTTCCAACTGACCTTTGTCCACCAGGTAGTCCTTGATGGTGCTGGCGCGGTCCTGGCCGAGTTGGCGCAGCAGCACGTCGCTGCCACTCCAGAACTTGATCACGCCGTCACGAAGTTTGGCGCTACGATCATCGCTGCTCAGGTCCTTCCATTCGGCCGGCGGTTGCTGTTTCAGGCGAGTTCGGTAGATGCCTTCCAGCAACGGCGCTTTTTCCTTTTCGGGCACGACAAGCAGGGACGCCTGAGCTGGAACCTTGTCGCCACGACGTTGAAGAATCTTGTAGTAGTTGTATTGGTATTCCCGCTCCAGTCGCTCGGCAGCGATGAATGGTCCATCGCTGCTGGCTGCCGCTGTGCCTTCGATCTCCAGGCGCAGGGTAGGGCGCTCTTTCAGTGCTTTAGCCAAGGTGTTCAGGGCGCCTTCAGCATCCTTGTTCAGTTCGCTGGAGCCGGCGGCGAACGACACGTTGCCAAGGTCTTCCGAGCCGCCACCCGTCACCAGCCCGCCGATAAACTTGAAGGGCGCCGTCGCTGCACGCACCACCAGGTTTCGCAGGGTCTGCCAGACAATCGGCATCACACTGAACTGCGGGTTATTCAGGTCGCCTGTCACCGGCAGTTCGATGGAAATCTTGCCGTCAGTGTCCTTGAGCAACGCAATTGCCAGGCGAATCGGCAAGTCCACGGCATCGGCGCTGTCAACTTTCTCGCCTAGTTGCAATTGCTCGACCACCACTTTGTTCTCGGCCTTTAGCTGGCCCTTGGTGATCACGTAGTGCAGATCGAGGTTCAGCCGTCCCTTGCGGATACGGAAACCGGCGAACTTGCCAGAGTAAGGCGTGAGTGTGGTGAGTTCTACGCGTTTGAAGCTGGTTGCAATATCCAGCGCCGCCATCGGGTCGAACGGGTTCACGCTGCCCTTGATGGTCACCGGCGCATAACGATCCACCTTACCCTTGATATCGACGCTGGCCGGTTTGGCCTGGCGACTGTCGATGGTGCCGATCTGCCCGTTGAGCTGTTGAATCGCCGTGGCGAAGTTGGGTGTGAGGCTGAAGTCGGCAAAGTTGGCCGAACCGTCATTGATCGCAATCTGGCCGATACGAATGCCCAAGGGTTTTTCCTTGCTGGCGGGCTTGGGTGTTTTGTCGGCGGGTTGCGGGATCAACAGGTCATCCACGTTGGTGGTGCGGTCATCGTTGATCATGAAACGTGCATACGGCTGCAGCAGGTTGACCTTGTCGATCGACAGGCTGTCACCGTGCTGATAGTTCACGCCTTCTAGCACCAGGCGCTGCCATTTGAGGAAGTCGCGGGTCTTGAGGGTGTCCAGGGTGTGCAACTGGTCGACCTGCGCTCTGCCTGTGACCTGGAGCTTCAAAGGATCAGTGCTTTTCAGGTTCACATCGAGATTGCTGCCGAGCATACCGCTACGCAGTTCCAGACGGATGAACGGGCTGATATAGGACTGGGCGACCCGCAGATCGATGTCTTGGGTATTCACTTTCAACTTGGCGCTGACCGGGTTGAGGTTGACCTCGCCCGTCGCCTGGACCTTGCCTTGCTTGCCCAGGCCGGTGTCGACTTTCAGCGTGAAGGGGCTCTGGTTGAGGCTGTCGAAATTCTGCACATCGACGTTCAGCGGGCCGACTTCCAGCGCGACCGCCGGCTTGGCCTGGCGGTCAGCCAGGTGCACCTGATAGTTGCGCAGTTGCACGTCCTTGAGCAGCACTTGCCAGGGTTTGCTTGGCGCAACAGGTTCAGCTTTTGGCGAGTCGGCGGTGGCTGGTGCGGTGGCGGGCTCCGCTGGCTTGGCCGGTTTGCTGGGTTGGCTGGCGAACAATTTCTGCCAGTCCAATTGCCCATCCGCCTCAAGCGCCGCCCAGGTTTCCAGTTTGTTGCTGCGGATCTTGCCGACGACGACCTGCTGCTTGGCCAGGTCCACGGTGGTTTCGCTGACGTCCAGGCGCTCCAGGCGCACCAGTGGGCGGCCGTCCGGTGCCTTGATGGCAAAGGGTGCAATGCTGGCGGCTGTGTTGGTCAGGTTCAGTTCAGTCTCTTTGGCCAGGCTGAACTTGTACTCGGTGCTGAAGTTGAGCACACCGTCTTCCAGCACCAATGGCAGGGCGTCGCGTACGTAGGGCCACCAGGCTTTCATCTTGCCATCGGTGACTTTCAACGTGCCTTCGGAGGTGATCGGCACCAGGCTGAAATTACCTTTCCAGTCGATCTGCCCGCCTGCAGGCCCGGCCGCTACCAACGTCATGTCGGCGTTGTCTTCAGGCAGGGTACTGAGGTTTTTCAGCTCGAAGTCGAGCTTGTCGTAGAGGAATTCGATGGGTTCGCTGGGGCGCAAATCTTCAAAATGCACATAGCCGCCGGCCAGCTTGATGCTGTCGATGCGCAGCGGAAACGGCTTGGCATTCGGATCGGTCGGGGTGGGCTCGCTGGGCGGCAGCTTGAACAACTGCGCGAGGTTCAACTGGCCGGACTTGTCGAACAACAGCTCGGTCTTGGGTTTGTCCAGTTGTACATCCGCAAGATGCAGGGCGCGTGTCCAGAGGCTGTCGATCTGCAGGTTGGCGTAGAGGCGCTCGAAACCCACCTGTTCCTTGCCGGGTTCACCGATTTTCAGCCCCCATGCCGTTACTTCCAGGCTGAACGGGTTGAGCTCGATCCGCTCGATCCGCGCCGGCACCGTGGCGTAATTGGCCAGTTGCTGGTTGGCAATGCGCAGCGCGACACCAGGGAGAATCAGGAAACCCAGCAAGCTGTACAGGGCAAGGGCAATCAACAAGGCGCCAGCGGCGCGAATCAATCCTTTGGGCATGGGGCGGCGCCATCTATGTCAAACAGGAGTGCCTTGGAGTATGGCACGGGTTTTCGGTTCCGAAGAACGGGTCCTTTGGGAAACGTCTTACAGCTGCAGTATCAGGGTTTTCAGCGGGGGTTGTTGATCCTGTGAGGGAAAGTCCGCGCCTGGCGTCATGATTTTCCAGTCTCGTACGGGGCGTCCGGCCTTTTCCGCGCAACGCAGCACTTGTTCGCGCCAGTCCTCCATGCTGACTTTCGCCAGGTTGTTGCAGCAGATCAACACGCCATTGTCGGCGGTAGCCAGCAACGCGGGCTTGAGCAGGCTCTGGTAGTCGCGCAGCAGGTCGACGGTGCCGAAAGCACTCTTGGCCCAGGCTGGCGGGTCGAGCAGCACCAAGTCGTATTGACGTTGTTCCAGACGCGGGTAACTCGGCAGCTTTTGCCCGCGTCGTTGGGTGATCGGCAGGCCGGCCAATTGGCGAATGGCCGGGAAGTAGTCGGACTGGACGAATTCCATGGTCGGCAATTGCGGGTTCAGCAAACCGTTTTCGCGACCTACCGCCAGATTGCCCTCGGCAAAGTCCAGGTTACACACCTCACGTGCACCACCGGCGGCTGCGCTCAGGCCGACGCCGCAGGTGTAGGCGAACAGGTTCAGCACGCTTTTGCCGGCGCTGTGGGCCTTGACCCAGCCACGGGTATTACGCAAATCCAGGAACAGCAGCGGGTCCTGCCCGGCATGGCGCCCGCGCACGCCGTAATTGAGGCCCCACTCGTGGCCGATCAGGTCTTCCAGCGCAGCAGGCTCGGCACGATAAACCGTGTCTTCGCGGTCGATGCGCGAATTACCCCGGGAACGGTCGTTGTACACCAGCAACAATTCCAGGCCCATGGATTGGTTGACCTGTTGATGCAGGTCCAGCAACTCTGCGGTTTCCAGGGATTGGTGGAAGCTCTGCACCAGCAATTGCGGGCCGTAGCGGTCGATGGTCAGGCCGCCGGCGCCTTCCTGGCTGCCATGGAACAGGCGATAGCAATCGGTGCCTTGGGCGTGCAGCTCATGGATCAGGTCTTGGCGATGATCGAGGGCGGCGCGCAGCGCCTGATTCAGAGGAGACATGGAGCGCGCCTTGCTGGGGAAATGAGGGCGCGAAGTTTAACAGCTATGCGCCGTCGCCTACATCAACCCCATCCGCCGATGGGCGCGTTGCACCGAACCGTTGCGCATCGCCCAACGCAGCATCGGCGCACTGCGCTTGACCCCGGCACGGATCATCTGGCGTTGCAGCGGGCTCTGGTGCTGGTCGAGCATGGCGCTGGCCCAATCCGGCAGCAGGTCGATCCCGGCCTGCATCATCAGGCTGCCAAAGGGCTTGGCCAGCAGGCTCGGGGAGGGCGCATTCAAGAGCAAGCGCAGTACTTCGCGGCTGCGATCGTCGCACAGTAATTGTGGGCGGATGCGGGCCAGATAATCCGAAATTTCCTGCCGAGAACGCGGAACATGCCGCGCGCCCAACTGTTCGGCGACCAAGGCAATTTCACTGTAGTAACGGTCCTGATCTCGGCCTGAAAGTTTCGGGTTGCGATAGCGCAGGTGAGCGGCGAGGAAGTTACTGACCTCCGCCACATGCACCCAGGTCAGCAATTCCGGGTCACTGGCCGCATAAGGTCGCCCGTCCGGGGCATGGCCGGCCACCTGCAGGTGAATGGTACGGACCTTTTCGATCAGCCATTCGGCGTCTTTGCGCGAGCCGAAGGTGGTGCCGGAGATGAACTGCGAGGTACGCCGCAGGCGTCCGAGCATGTCCTGACGAAAATTTGAATGGTCCCACACGCCCGCCAGGGCCAGTGGGTGCAAGGCTTGCAGCATCAAGGCGCTGATACCGCCGATAAGCATGCTGCTGAAGTCGCCATGGACCTGCCAGCTCACCGAATCGGGCCCGAACAGACCGGGGTCGCCCTTGGGGTTTTCCAGGTCCAGTTGGCCCAGCGACAGGCCAGTCAGGCTCATCAACTGGTTTTCGATACGGCTGCGGATAAATTCCATGGCGACTCAGGGGTTCCTATCGGTTCAGGCGTTTATCGATCAGGCCATCCACCACGCTCGGGTCGGCCAGGGTCGAGGTATCACCGAGGCTGTCGAGTTCGTTGCAGGCGATCTTGCGCAAAATCCTGCGCATGATCTTGCCGGAGCGGGTTTTCGGCAAGGCTGGGGCCCATTGGATCAGTTCCGGCTTGGCAAAGCTGCCGATTTCCTTGCTGACCAGCTCCAGCAAGTGTTTTTTTAGCGCGTCATCGGGCTGCACCCCATTCATGGGCGTGACAAACGCATAGATGCCCTGACCTTTAACGTCATGGGGGTAGCCCACCACGGCGGCCTCGGCCACCTGGTCGTGCAGCACCAAGGCGCTTTCCACCTCGGCGGTGCCGATGCGATGGCCCGACACGTTGATCACATCGTCGATGCGCCCGGTGATCCAGTAGTCGCCGTCGTCATCACGGCGTGCGCCGTCGCCGGTGAAATAGTAACCGGGGTAGGGTTTGAAATAGGTGTCGATCATGCGCTGCGGATCGCCGTACACGCTGCGGATCTGTCCGGGCCAGCTCGCTTTGATCGCCAGTACGCCACTGCCGGCCCCACTGAATTCCTTGCCCTGTTCGTCAAGCAACACGGGCTGTACGCCAAACATCGGCTGGGTAGCGCAGCCGGGCTTGATGCGCTGCGCGCTGACCAAGGGGCTGAGCATGATGCCGCCGGTCTCGGTCTGCCACCAGGTATCCACGATCGGGCAGCGTTGTTCGCCGACGGCGTTGAAGTACCAGTCCCAGGCTTCCGGGTTGATCGGTTCGCCGACGCTGCCCAGCAGGCGCAGGCTGGCGCGGGAGGTGTTCTCCAGCGGCCCATGGCCCTCGCGCATCAAGGCACGCAAGGCGGTGGGGGCGGTGTAGAAAATATTGACCTTGTGCTTGTCGATCACCTGCCAGAAGCGCGAGCTGTCCGGGTAGCTCGGCACACCTTCGAACATCAGCGAAGTCGCGCCATTGGCCAGCGGGCCGTACACGATGTAGCTGTGGCCGGTGACCCAGCCCACATCGGCGGTGCACCAGAACACTTCGCCCTCGCGGTAGTCGAGCACGTATTTGAAGGTCATCGCGGCTTGCAGCAGGTAGCCGCCGGTGGTGTGTAGCACGCCCTTGGGTTTGCCGGTGCTGCCGGAGGTGTAGAGGATGAACAGCGGATCCTCAGCGTCCATCGGCTCCGGCGGGCAATCGTCGCTGGCGGCGTTCAGGGCTTGTTGATACTTGAGGTCGCGGCCTTCGCTCCAGTTGACGATCGCACCGGTGCGCTGCACCACCAGCACCGTGCTCACGTTCGGGCAACTGGTCAGGGCTTTGTCGACATTCTGTTTCAGCGCCACCGGCTTTCCACCGCGCACGCCTTCGTCAGCGGTGATCACCGTGCGGCAGTCGGCGTCGAGAATACGGTCACGCAAGGCATCCGGCGAAAAGCCGCCAAACACCACGGAATGCACCGCGCCAATCCGCGTACACGCGAGCATGGCGTAGGCCGCTTCCGGGATCATCGGCATGTAGATGCACACCCGATCACCTTTTTTCACACCACGGCTCTTCAGCACATTGGCCAGGCGACTGACGTTCTGGTGCAGTTGGCGGTAGGTGATGTTGGAAGATTTTGTCGGATCATCGCCTTCCCAGATGAAGGCCGGCTGATCGGCGCGTTGCGCCAGGTGACGGTCGATGCAGTTGTAGCTGACGTTCAGTTGGCCGCCGGCAAACCACTGGGCGGCGCCCGTCTTGATGTCTGAGCGTTGAACGGTGTGCCACGGGGTGATCCAGTCGAGAAAGCCTTTGGCCTGTTCAGCCCAGAAGGTGTCCGGCTGTTCGATGGATTGGCGGTAGAGGCGCTGATAGTCCTCTTGACTGAGTTGCGCAGCCCGGCGGACGGCATCGGCGGCGGGGAACGTGCTGATATCGAACATGAGCGATCCTTATTCTTGTTTTGGCCACAAGTCATAAAGATGCACCCTGCAAGGGGAGGGTTCAAGGCCAACGTCCAAACGGACGTTGGCCCTGCCATACCTGGATCAGCCGCGGTGACGACCGCGGAAGTAGTTGATCAGGCCCTGGGTCGACGCATCGTCGGCCAGGGTTTCCTCGGCGCCGGTCAGGCGGTTATAGACGCCCTTGCCCAGCTCTTTACCCAGTTCCACACCCCATTGGTCGAAGGCGTTGATACCCCAGATCACGCTCTGCACGAACACTTTGTGCTCATACATGGCAACCAGAGCGCCCAAGCGACGCGGGCTGATGCGCTCGACCACAATGGTGTTGCTCGGACGGTTGCCCGGGATCACCTTATGCGGTGCCAGCTTCTGCACTTCGTCTTCCGGGATGCCCTTGTCGCGCAGCTCGGCTTCGGCTTCGGCGCGGGTCTTGCCGAGCATCAGCGCCTGGCTCTGGGACAGGCAGTTGGCGTACAGCCACTGATGGTGGTCGGACACCGGGTTGAAGCTGACGATCGGCACGATAAAGTCGGCCGGGATCAGTTGGGTCCCCTGGTGCAGCAACTGGTGGTAAGCGTGCTGGCCGTTGCAACCTACGCCACCCCAGATCACTGGGCCGGTATCCGTGGCGACGGGTGTACCGTCCTGGCGCACGCTCTTGCCATTGGATTCCATGTCCAACTGTTGCAAGTGTTTGGTGATGTTACGCAGGTAGTGGTCGTACGGCAGGATCGCATGGCTCTGCGCACCCCAGAAGTTGCCGTACCACACGCCCAGCAGACCCAGCAGCACCGGCATGTTCTGTTCGAATGGGGCGTTCTGGAAATGCTGGTCCATGGTGTAGGCACCGGACAGCAGTTCCTTGAAGTTGGACATGCCGATCGCCAGGGCGATGGGCAAGCCGATGGCCGACCACAGTGAGTAACGACCGCCGACCCAGTCCCACATCGGGAAGATGTTTTCTTCGCGGATACCAAAGGCCACCGCCGCCGCGTTGTTGCTCGAGACGGCGATGAAGTGGCGGTACAGCTCGGCTTCCGAGCCACCCTGGGCCAGGTACCAGGCGCGGGCGGCCTGGGCGTTTTTCAGGGTTTCCAGGGTGTTGAAGGATTTCGAGGAGACGATGAACAGCGTGGTCTCGGCGCGCAGCTTCATGGTCAGCTCGTGGAACTCGCTGCCGTCGATGTTCGCGAGGTAGTGGCAACGCACGCCTTTGTGGGCGTAGGACAGCAGCGCTTCGGAGACCAGCTCCGGGCCGAGGAACGAGCCACCGATACCGATGTTCACCACGTCGGTGATCGGCTTCTCGGTGTAGCCACGCCACAGGCCATCGTGAATGCGCCCGACCAAGTCGGTGATCTGGTTCAGCACCTTGTGCACGTCCGGCATGATGTTCACGCCATTCACCGACAGCTTGTCGCCCACCGGGCGGCGCAGGGCGGTGTGCAGGGCCGGGCGGCCTTCGGAGGAGTTGACCGGCTCGCCAGCGTACAGCGAGTCGATCGCGTCTTTGAGGCCGACTTCTTTGGCGAGGCCTACGAGCAGGTCGCGGGTTTCGCTGGTGATCAGGTTTTTCGAGTAATCGAGGAAAAGTCCGCAGCTGCTCAGGGTGAACTGGGAAAAACGCTGAGGATCGGCATTGAACGCTTCGCGCATGCTGAAATCCTGCATGGCTTGGCGATGTTGATTGAGCGCTTGCCAGGCGGGCAGAGCGGTAACGTCATGAGGAGTGCGGTAGTACGCCATCGCTGCGGGTTTCCTTTTATTACGGGGACTGCCTTTAGGACACTTCTAAGCCCGGAACGTCCAGTCTTTGATCAAGCATTGGGTTCCGGACAGCGCTAACCATAGCGCAGGGCGATTACATTAAACCTAGCGTGTCGATATGTCTTGGCTTTGTCTGCGCTAAGGCCGGTACTTTTTTATACCGGCCCTTTTTATTGACGCAGCGAGAAGGGCGATTGGAAGAGGTCAGTCGAGAGTCAGGTGCAGGTTGTCGATGAGTCGGGTAGCGCCGAGATAGGCGGCTACCAGGATCACGATATCCCGATCTTCGGCCGTGGCCGGGCGCAAATGCACGCCCTGGCGCACTTCGAGGTAGTCCAGGCGCAACCCGGCGGCTTCGATCTGCTGGACCTGTTCGGCGCGCAGCTTGGCGAAGTCGTGGTCACCGGCTTTGATCGCGGCGCCAATCTGGCTGAGGCTGCGGTACAGCACCGGCGCAATGGCGCGTTGCTCGTCGGTGAGGTAGCCGTTACGCGACGACAGCGCGAGGCCGTCGTCGGCGCGCACGGTGGGCTCGCCGATGATCTGGATCGGCATGTTCAGGTCGTGGACCATGGCGCGGATCACGGCCAGTTGCTGGTAATCCTTCTGGCCAAACACCGCCATGTCCGGCTGGACCATGTTGAACAGCTTGCTGACCACCGTCGCCACGCCTTCGAAATGCCCGGGACGGCTGGCGCCGCACAGGCCTTCAGACAAGTGCGGCACGCTGACGCGCGTCTGGCCGGTCATGCCGCCGGGGTACATTTCCTCGACGGTGGGCGCAAACAACAGGTTGCAACCTGCTTGCAGCAGCTTTTCCTGGTCGGCGGCCAGGGTGCGTGGATACTTGTCCAAGTCTTCGCCAGCACCAAACTGCAGCGGGTTGACGAAGATGCTGGCCACCACGAAATCCGCCTGCTGGGCGGCCTTGGTCACCAACGTGGCATGGCCTGTGTGCAGGTTGCCCATAGTCGGCACAAAGCCAATGCGCTTGCCGGCATTGCGGGCGTGGGTAACGGCGGCCCGCAGTTCACGTACGGTTCTTACGGTGTTCATGCAGAGAATCCGTGTTCAGCGCCAGGGAATGTCACGCCTTTGACTTCGGCAACGTAGGCACTCAATGCGGCGTGAATGCTGTCCTGGCCGGCCATGAAGTTCTTGACGAATTTCGGCACTCGACCGCTGATCGACAGGCCGAGCATGTCGTGCACCACCAGCACCTGGCCATCGGTGGCCGAGCCTGCGCCAATCCCGATCACCGGCACTTTGACGGCCTGGGTGATTTCTGCCGCCAGTTCGCTCGGCACGCATTCGAGCAGGATCATTGCCGCGCCAGCCTGTTCCAATGCGATGGCATCGGCCCGCATCTGCCGCGCCTGGGCCTCATTGCGGCCTTGTACCTTGTAGCCGCCGAGGATGTTCACCGACTGTGGCGTCAGGCCCATGTGTGCGCACACCGGCACGCCGCGCTCCGCCAGCAGGCGGATCGACTCGGCCAGCCACACCGCACCTTCAACTTTGATCATGTGCGCACCGGCTTGCATCAGCTTGCCGGCATTCTGAAAGGTCTGTTCGAGCGTCGCGTAACCCATGAACGGCAGGTCGGCGATGATGAAGGCTCCATCGTTACCGCGCTTGACGCTGGCGGTGTGGTACGCAAGTTCATCGGTGGTGACGGGCAGGGTGCTGTCATTCCCTTGAAGAACCATGCCCAGGGAGTCGCCCACCAGCAACACTTCAACCCCGGCCTGGCAACTGGCGTGGGCGAAGGTGGCGTCATAGCAGGTCAGCATGGCGATTTTTTCACCTTTGAGCTTGAGGCTCTGCAAGGTGGTCAGGGTAATGTCTGGCATGAAAAGGGTCCTCATTCAGGCGCTTGGAAACAGCGAGTAACGCGCGTGAGTCTTCGTTTATACAGGCGCACGGTCTTGAGAGCAGTGCTTATATGGCCTGGATTGCGCCCTTTAGCGCCGGGTTGGCGGCAGCGGGACGCCTATAGTCGTGAGGAGGACACGGGAAGTCAATTGGATGTGTTACCGCATTGTTACGATGGCGGTGTTACCGCTGTTACTGACGCGATTCAGCAACTGTGAGGCGTTCCAGACCGACAAACGGGCAGGCTGCCATCAAGTCATCGAGGGTTTGGCCATCGGGTAACGCCAGGCTGGCGGGAGCCAGTTCAGCCAACGGGTACAGCACAAAAGCACGCAGGTGCATCTGGTAGTGCGGCACCTTGAGGCGCGGTTCGTCGATCAGGTGATCGCCAAACAGCAAGATGTCCAGGTCGAGCGTGCGCGGGCCCCAGCGCTCAAGACGTTCGCGACCTTGATCGTTCTCGATGGCTTGCAGTGCATCCAGCAACTCAAGGGGCGCCAGATTGCTGTCCAGGGCGGCAACCGCGTTGGTGTAGCGCGGCTGGCCTGGGAGCAGGGAGTCACTTTGATAAAACGCGGACACACCAGCGACGGTGGTGCCCGGCAATTGCGCCAGCGCTTCGATAGCGCTGCGCAATTGCTGGTCCGGGGCCGCCAGGTTGCTGCCCATGCCGATGTAGATGCGTTCCACGTTTATTCGCCCGAGGCGTCAGCCGAACTGCGCTTGCGCTTGCTGCCACTGCGACGACGCTTCTTCGGGCCTTCGCCGTCGCCTTTGCTGCCGAGGTCACGAATCATGTCGCGGCGCTCGCTGTCATTGGCGTCCTGGTAATCGGTCCACCATTCGCCCAGGCCATCGGTCTGCTCGCCGGCGCTTTCACGCAGCAGCAGGAAGTCGTAGCCGGCGCGGAAGCGTGGGTTGTCCAGCAACAGGTCGGCGCGTTTGCCGCTGCGGCGTGGCAGACGCTCCTGCATGTCCCAGATCTCGCGGATCGGCATCGTGAAGCGTTTCGGAATGGCGATGCGTTGGCACTGTTCGGCGATCAGCTCATGCGCAGCTTCCTGCATGGCAGGGATCGGCGGCATGCCACGCTCCTGCAAGCGCAGTACGCGTTTAGGCAAGGCTGGCCACAACAGCGCGGCAAACAGGAATGCCGGGGTGACCGGCTTGTTCTGCTTGATACGCAGGTCGGTGTTGATCAGCGCCTCGCTGATCAGGGTGTGGGTATACGTCGGGTTGTATTCCAAGGCCTCGGCGCTGGCCGGGAACAATGGATCGAACAACTGCAGGTCCACCAGCATTTCAAAGGTGTCGGCGGCATGACCTGAGAGGAACAGCTTGAGCACTTCTTCGAACAGGCGTGCCGAGGGGATCTCCCGCAGCATTGGCGCCAGTTCGCGAATCGGCGCAGCGGTATGGCGCTCGATGCCGAAGTTCAGCTTGGCGGCAAACCGCACGGCTCGCAGCATGCGTACCGGGTCTTCCTGGTAACGCTGGACCGGGTCGCCGATCAGGCGGATCAGGTTATTGCGAATATCGTGTACGCCATTGGCGTAATCGAGGATGCGCTCGCTGACAGGGTCGTAATACAGGGCGTTGATGGTGAAGTCGCGGCGCTGCGCGTCTTCTTCCAGGGTGCCGTAGACGTTGTCGCGCAGGATGCGCCCGCTTTCGTTGCGGGAGGACTGATTGGTGTCTTCCTCTTCATCGTTTTGCGGATGACCGGCGCGGAACGTCGCGACTTCAATGATTTCGCGACCGAAGTGGATATGCACCAGCTTGAAGCGTCGGCCGATGATCCGCGCGTTGCGGAATTCGGCACGCACTTGCTCAGGCGTGGCGCTGGTGGCGACGTCGAAGTCCTTGGGCGTGATATTGAGCAGCATGTCGCGTACGCACCCGCCCACCAGATAAGCCTGGTAGCCGGCGTTCTGCAGACGTTCGACGATGTTCACTGCATAACGGCTGAATTGAGCGCGCTGCAGCGAATGCTGGCTGCTGTTGAGCACTTCAGGCGTGCTGCGTTTGTGTTGCGTACGACGCAAGGGAGAACGGAATGACTGGAACAACTTCTTCAGCATGGGATGCACTGTTTGAAGGAATGTTCGGCCATAACGAAGAATGACCGCATGATGGGCGGGGATTCTAGCATTTAGTCAGGGGATGGTGTAGGAACAAGCTACAGGCATTGCGCCATAAGCCTTGAAAGGTCATATCGCAGAAACTACAAGGGGAGCCGAAGCTCCCCCAGAAGTAGTTGCGTGCTCTATTTTTATTATTGATTTCGGGCTTCTTGTTTTTGTTGATCGCCCTCGTCATGAAGCTTCACCTTCATGACACTCCCAATCGGGAGTCAAGAGCAAACGGATTGCTTTGGTCGCTGTGTTGCTGATCTACGATCCAACCAGTTCAGGCTCTGCCTTAGGGCAGTTTTTGTTGTTCTCGGCCTGGTTGCGGGGCAAGCCCCAAATGCAACGCCTCTCCAAAAGAATCAGTTAGCTGCGCCTCCGCCGTGTTGTTTTTGTTATGCGTGAGTCGATTCGTCTTATTTTTATTGTCTTGTACAAAGCTTGTTATTGTTTTTGTACTAAGCATATAGCAGGGTGCGTGCCAACTTTTGCCTCGCCCAGCAAAATCAGGGGGTTGAGGTGGTTTCTCGGTTTTGACGGGCCAAAAAAAGCCGGGGCTTCGTTACCGTAAGCCCCGGCTTTTGTTACGCGAAATATCCGCGGTAACAGTTTTTTCACATCTGTGGGTGTTACCTGTGGGCGCGCGCCCTCAACTCTCGCTGGCCACACCAGTCTTGCGCCGTGGAATGCCCAGGCGCTGGCGGCGTTCCCACAGGCATTTACGGCTAACGCCCAGTTTGCGCGCCAGTTCGGTCTCGGTCATATGGTCCTGGTGCTCAAGGACGAAATGCTGGAAGTAATCTTCCAGTGACAAATCTTCCGTCGGTTCATGGCTGGTATTGCTACCGCCCTGCTGTGGGGCCAGGCCGATGAAGTCGTCGTCCTCCAGGTCGCTCAGCTCGATATCGATGCCCAGCAGTTCGGCGGAAATCTCCGGGCTCTCCGACAGGATCACCGCGCGCTCCACCGCATTCTCCAGCTCCCGCACGTTACCCGGCCACGAGTAATGGCGAATCGCTTGCTCGGCGTCTGGCGCAAACTTGAGGTCGGTACGGTTGATGCGCGCGCTCTGGCGCAGCAGGAAGGCACTGGCGATCTCGTTGACGTCGGCGCCACGCTCACGCAGGGCCGGCAGCTTGAGGGCGATCACGTGCAGACGGTAATACAAGTCTTCACGGAACTGGCCGATCTTGGCCAGGCTCTTGAGGTCGCGGTGAGTCGCCGCGATCAGACGCACATCGACCTTCTGCGACTGCACCGAGCCCACGCGGCGAATTTCACCTTCCTGTAGCACACGCAGTAACCGCGCTTGTGCTTCCAGTGGCAGCTCACCGATTTCATCGAGGAACAGCGTGCCGCCGTCCGCCGCTTCCACCAGGCCCGCCCGCCCGGCGCTGGCGCCGGTAAACGCGCCTTTCTCGTGGCCGAACAGTTCGGACTCAATCAGGGATTCGGGGATCGCTGCGCAGTTCACCGAGATCATCGGCGCCTTGGCACGCTTGGACAGATTGTGCAGGGCACGGGCCACCAGTTCTTTACCGGTGCCGGACTCGCCCTGGATCAAGACATTCGAGTCCGTCGGCGCGACTTTGCGGATCTTGCCGTACAGGTCCTGCATGGGTGGGCAGGAGCCGATGATGCCGATCTCGCCGTTGCTGTTGTCGACGCCTGGCTTGTCGGTGGTCTTGCCCGCAGGGCGCTGTTCGGCCGGCGCGCTGCTGGCCGACTGACGGTCACGCAGGATGCGAGCCACGGCCTGGAGCATCTCGTCATGGTCGAAAGGCTTGGCGATGTAGTCCACCGCGCCCATCTTCATGGAGTCGACCGCCGAGCGCAGGCTGGCGTAGCTGGTCATGATCAGCACCGGGGTGCCCTGGCCGAGCTTGATCAACTCGGTGCCAGGCGCGCCTGGCAGGCGCAGGTCACTGACAATCAGGTCGAACGTGGGAATGCTGAAACGCTCCTGGGCTTCCTGCACCGAGCCGGCTTCGCTGACCTGGTACTGATTACGTTCAAGCAGGCGACGCAAGGCAGAGCGGATAATGGTTTCGTCTTCGACGATCAAAATGTGCGGCATTGATTCAATTCTCTCGACGGTCTCAGTTCACAGCGGACGTCGCTTCGACATGACGCGGCAAGGTCACCCGAATACGGGTGCCGCGTTGGCTTTCGGTGTCAGCCGGGCTGTCGATGGTGATTTGTCCATAATGCTCTTCAACGATGGAATAGACCAGTGCAAGGCCCAGACCGGTACCTTCACCTGGGTCCTTGGTGGTGAAGAAGGGTTCGAACAATCGGTCCATGATGTTCTGTGGAATACCGCTACCTTCATCTTCGACGATCAGATCGACCGTATGTTCGAAAGCCTCGGTCTTGACGCGTACCGCACCGCCGGCCGGGGTGGCGTCACGGGCGTTGGACAACAGGTTGATCAGCACTTGGGCCAGGCGTTGTGAGTCGCCATCCACCCAGTGGTCGGGATCGCACAAATTGAAAAACTGTACTTCGAAATTGCGCCGGTTCAAGGCCAGCAGCCCAATGGCATCCTGCGCCACTTCGGCCAGGCATACCGCTTCGTCCTGATTTTGATGGGCGCCGGCATGGGCGAAGCTCATCAGCGACTGCACGATGCGTGAAACGCGCTTGGTCTGTTCGAGGATCTGCCCGCTGATCTCGGTGATCTCGCCGTCTTCTTCGCGCTCTTCCCGCAGGTTCTGCGCCAGGCAGGCGATACCGGTGATCGGATTGCCGATTTCATGGGCCACGCCCGCCGCCAGCCGGCCAATGCTGGCCAGGCGCTCGGAGTGCACCAGCTTGTCTTCGAGCATCTGGGTTTCGGTCAGGTCTTCCACCAGCAACACCAGGCCGCTGTTACCGGGCGCCAGAGGCTCGTCGATAGCGGCTTTGTGCAGGTTGAGCCAGCGGGTCTGGCCGTCGAGTGCCAGGTGCTGCTTGTGCAAGTGCTCGTCGGGCAGGTTGATAAAACCTTGCAGCAATTCTTTCCAGGGATCGCCCAACGTATTGAGTCGTGAACCGACCACGCGCTGCGCAGCGATGCCAGTGAGTTCTTCCATGGCCTTGTTCCACATCAGGATCTCTTGATCCTTGGCCAGGGAGCACACGCCCATGGGCAATTCCTGCAGGGTCTGGCGGTGGTAGCGGCGCAAGGCATCGAGTTCGGCCGCGAGACCGGTGAGGCGTGAGTGGTAATCCTCCAGCCGGCTCTCGATGAAGTGGATATCTTCGGTGACGTAGTTTTCACCGCCGGCCTTGTAGGGCAGGAAGGTTTCCACCATGTCCTGGGACACGCTCGGCCCCATCAGCCCGGACAGGTTGGCTTCGATACGGTCCCGCAAACGGCGAAGCGCGTACGGGCGCCGCTCATCGAATGGCAGATAGAGATCGCGCAGCGCCTGTTCGACTTCTTTTTGCGCCGCCTTGGCACCCAGTGGCTTGGCCAGTTGCGTGGCGAACTCCTGGGGTGAGGCCGCATGCAGTTCGCGGCGTTGCGGGCGGCGCACGTTGTCCACCGCACAGGCTTCTGCGGCGCTGGTTTCTTCTGGGCTGGCGTTGGTGAACAGCGAGATCAGGGTAAACATCAGGACGTTGGCGGCCAGGGAGGCAATCGCAGCCATGTGCCAACTGGTGTCATCGAGCACATAAATCATGTTCAGCAGCGGGATGTAGAAGCCCTGCAGGTTACCGACCAGCGGCAACAGCATGGTCACGATCCACACCAGGATCCCGGCCAGCAAACCAGCGATGAAGCCACGGCGATTGGCGGTCGGCCAGTACAGCACCGACAACACGCCCGGCAGGAACTGCAAGGTGGCGACAAATGCGACGATACCCAGGTTGGCCAGGTCCTGCCCGGCGCCCAGCAACAGGTAGAACCCGTAGCCGGCCATGATGATCGCGACGATCAGCGCGCGGCGTGTCCATTTCAGCCAGCGGTAGATATTGCCCTCGGCCGGCGGCTGGTACAGCGGCAGCACCAGGTGGTTGAGCGCCATGCCGGACAGTGCCAGGGTCGTGACGATGATCAACCCGCTCGCCGCCGACAAACCACCGACATAGGCGAGCATCGCCAGTGCCGGACTATTGGCCGCAATGCCGATGCCGAGGGTGAAGTATTCAGGGTTGGTGGTGGCCCCCAGTTTTAAACCGGCCCACAGGATCAGCGGCACCGCCAGGCTCATCAACAGCAGGAACAACGGCAAGCCCCAGCTGGCGCTGACCAGCGAGCGCGGGTTGAGGTTCTCGGTGAAGGTCATGTGGTACATGTGCGGCATCACGATGGCCGAGGCGAAAAACACCAGCAGCAACGTGCGCCACGGGCCTTCCTGCAGCGGCGTGTGCAGGGCGGCGAGGGCGGTCTGGTTTTGCAGCAGCCAAAGCTCAAGCTGTTGCGGGCCATCGAATACGCCGTAGAGCGCATACAGGCCAACGCCGCCGATGGCGATCAGCTTGATCACCGACTCAAAGGCAATCGCAAACACCAGCCCTTCGTGTTTTTCACGGGTGGCGATATGGCGTGAACCAAAGAAAATCGTGAACAGGGTGATCAGCGCACAGAAGGCCAGCGCTACGCGATGTTGCACCGGTTCGCGGGTCAGGATGCTGATGGAGTCGGCCACCGCCTGGATTTGCAGGGCCAGCAACGGCAACACGCCGATCAGCATGAAAATAGTGGTCAGCGCGCCGGCCCAAGTGCTGCGAAAGCGGAAGGCAAACAGGTCGGCCAGGGAGGACAATTGGTAGGTGCGGGTGATCTTCAGGATCGGGTACAGCAGTACCGGCGCCAGCAGAAACGCACCGGACACCCCAAGGTAGCTGGACAGAAAGCCATAACCGTACTGATAGGCCAGGCCCACGGTGCCATAGAACGCCCAGGCGCTGGCGTATACGCCGAGGGACAAGGTGTAGGTCAACGGATGGCGAATGATCGCCCGCGGAATCATTCCGCGCTCACTGATCCAGGCGACTCCGAACAACGCGGCCAGGTAGGCGGCGCTGATCAGCAGCATCTGGGTGAGGCTAAAGCTCATCGGCATCTTTTTGGCTCTGCAGGATGAAAGTCACGACGATCAGGATCAGCCACAGCAGATACGGGCGATACCAGGCGCCCGTGGCGTCGATCCACCAATCCATGATGGCGGGGGAAAACAGGTAGATCCCGACGACCAGCAGCAGGACCAATCGATAGATGTACATGTTGGCCTCTGTGTAAAAACGTGCGGCGATGGTAACGGATGCTTGGCAAGCTGCAAGCGCCTTCAGCTCAATTGCGCTTCGGCCAGCGAGAGTGTGCGCGGGATCTGCGTGGCATCCCAGTGCGTAATGCCCCAATCCAGCAGTTCCCGCGGGTTGGCGTGCAACAGTTCGTCACCGGGTTGCTGGCCGAGGGCGCGCAGGGCTCTCAATAGCAAAGGCGTGGCCTGGTCGGGCGTCAATGGCGGGGAGCGGTAGGATTTGCCCAACTTATTGCCGTCCGGCTGGATGATCAGCGGCACATGCAGGTAGCGCGGTTGGCGCAGGCCGAGCAGTTCTTGCAGGTAGAGTTGGCGTGGCGTCGAGTCCAGCAGGTCGGCGCCACGCACGATATCGGTCACACCTTGCCACGCATCGTCGAGCACGACGGCCAGTTGATAGGCGTAGAGGCCGTCGCGGCGACGGATGACGAAATCGCCTACGTCGCGGCCCAGGTGCTGTCGGAATTCGCCTTGGACGCGGTCGGTAAAGTGGTACTCAAGCTCGGGAACACGCAGACGGATGGCCGCATCTTGTTGGTCGTGGCCAGCATTGCGGCACAGGCCCGGATAGATGCCGTTGTAGGGTTCAAGCTGTTTGCGTGAGCAGGTGCACGCGTAGGCCAGGCCGTGGTTGAACAGGTCGTTCAGTACTTTGGCGTAGGCATCATGCCGCTCGCTTTGTCGGACCAGTCCACCGTCCCACTCGAAGCCATAGCTTTCCAGCGCGTGCAGGATTGCTGCCTGTGCGCCAGCTTCTTCACGGGGTGGGTCGAGGTCTTCCATACGCATCAGCCATAGGCCATGGTTGGCGCGGGCGTCGAGGTAGGAGGCAAGGGCGGCGACCAGGGAGCCGAAATGCAGGTGGCCGCTGGGTGTGGGGGCAAAGCGCCCGATATAGGTAGAGGCTGTCATGGGCCGGATACTACTGGAAATTCGGTAAACGCCAGAAACAAAAATGGAGCGTTCGCACGCCCCATTCGTTTAGCTCGGCTGGATTACTTGCCGACCTGTTTTTCCTTGATTTCAGCCAAGGTCTTGCAGTCTACGCAGAGGTCCGCGGTTGGGCGGGCTTCCAGGCGACGGATGCCGATCTCGACACCGCAGGATTCGCACCAGCCGTATTCTTCGTCTTCGATCAGTTGCAGCGTCTTGTCGATCTTCTTGATCAGCTTGCGTTCGCGATCACGGGCGCGCAGTTCAAGGGCGAACTCTTCTTCCTGGCTGGCACGGTCGGCCGGGTCCGGGAAGTTGGCGGCTTCGTCCTTCATGTGGTCAACGGTGCGGTCGACCTCTTGCATCAAGTCCTGCTTCCACTTTTGCAGGATCTTGGTGAAGTGCTGGCGCATGGGCTTGCCCATGTACTCCTCACCCTTCGCTTCGACGTAAGGTGTGAAGCCACTGAGGCTCTGCTGCTGTTGCTTTGCTTGGGTGGACATGAATAGACCGCCTCTCACTCTTCTAATCCATTGCGCAGGATTGCAACGTCACCGACACCTGCCGGCCCTGCGGCTGCAAGCGGGCGAACTTACCAGATAGATTCGGGGTGCGCCACTCCCGGTTGTCGAGGCCTATGGCAAATCGCTTGCAAACTGCGACAGCCCGCCATTGCTGGGTATGCATTGCCTCGAATGTTGATTTTAGTCGTTTTGCAGGCGCTTGCCCGGCCGGCACAGGCCGTCGGGCAGGCAATAGAACATGTTTTACGGCGCGGGTTCGGTAGAATCCAGAATTTGTCCTCACCGTTAAGGAAGGCTAATGGCTCAGCCCTACAGTGCGCGCAGTCGCGCTATCGAACCTTTTCATGTCATGGCATTGCTGGCGCGGGCCAATGAGCTGCAAGCCGCCGGCCATGACGTGATCCACTTGGAAATCGGCGAGCCGGACTACACCACCGCCGAGCCGATCATCCAGGCCGGCCAGGCAGCGTTGGCCAACGGCAAGACGCGCTATACCGCCGCCCGTGGCTTGCCCGAGTTGCGCGAGGCCATCAGTGGTTTCTACCAGCAGCGCTATGGGCTGAACGTGGACCCCGAGCGCATCCTGATCACGCCCGGTGGCTCAGGCGCATTGCTGCTCGCCAGCAGCCTGTTGGTGGACCCGGGCAAGCATTGGCTGCTCGCCGACCCCGGCTATCCTTGCAATCGCCACTTCCTGCGTTTGGTGGAGGGCGCGGCGCAACTGGTGCCGGTCGGTCCTGAAGTGCGCTATCAGTTGACCGCTGAGCTGGTGGCGAAGCATTGGGATCAGGACAGTGTGGGCGCATTGGTGGCATCGCCCGCCAACCCGACCGGCACGATCCTCACCCGCGACGAATTGGCCGAGCTTTCCGGCGCGATCAAGGTGCGCAACGGTCATTTGGTGGTGGACGAGATTTACCATGGCCTCACCTATGGCACCGATGCGGCCAGCGTGCTGGAAGTCGACGATGACGCTTTCGTCCTGAATAGTTTTTCGAAGTATTTCGGCATGACCGGTTGGCGCCTCGGTTGGCTGGTAGCACCACCGGCGGCGGTGGGTGAATTGGAGAAGCTCGCGCAAAATCTCTACATCAGTGCGCCGAGCATGGCCCAGCATGCGGCATTGGCCTGTTTCACCGCGCAAACCCTTAGCATTCTGGAAGAGCGCCGCGCTGAGTTCGGCCGTCGTCGTGACTTCCTGCTGCCCGCCTTGCGCGAGCTGGGGTTTGGCATCGCGGTCGAGCCGGAGGGCGCGTTTTATTTATATGCCGATATCAGCGCGTTCGGCGGTGATGCCTTCGCGTTCTGCCGCCACTTCCTCGAAACCGAACATGTGGCGTTTACGCCCGGCCTGGATTTTGGTCGCTATCAAGCCGGCCACCATGTGCGTTTTGCCTACACGCAAAACCTCGAACGGCTACAGGAAGCGGTAGAACGGATCGCTCGTGGCTTGCGGAGCTGGCAAGGCTGATGCGCTTTCATCCTCCTCTCGAAGAAGCGCGGCTGATTCGTCGCTACAAGCGTTTTCTCACCGATATCGAAACCGTTACCGGCGAGTTGTTGACCATTCATTGCCCCAACACCGGCTCGATGCTCAATTGCATGGTCGAAGGTGGGCAGGTCTGGTTCAGTCGCTCCAATGATCCCAAGCGCAAGTTGCCGGGCACCTGGGAAATCGCCGAGACGCCCCAGGGTCGCTTGGCGTGTGTGAACACGGCGCGTGCCAATCAGTTGGTCGAGGAGGCGTTACGTGCGGGTGTCATCACCGAGCTGAACGGTTTTACCGCCTTGAAGCGTGAAGTGCCTTACGGTCAGGAGAAAAGCCGCATCGACTTCCGCCTGGACTATCCCGACGGTGCGGCCTACGTCGAAGTCAAAAGTGTAACCCTGGGTTTTGACGGCACTTCGGTTGCCGCTTTCCCGGATGCAGTGACCCAGCGTGGCGCCAAGCATTTGCGCGAACTGGCCCATCTGGCGCGTGACGGTGTGCGAGCGGTGCAGTTGTATTGCGTCAACCTCTCGGGGATTGATGCTGTGCGCCCGGCCGTGGAGATCGACGCGGCCTACGCTGCTGCCCTGCGCGAAGCCAAGGCGGCCGGCGTGGAAGTGCTGGCGTATGGCGTGCGCGTGACAGCCGAAGAAATTTGTGTGGACCGGCGCCTGGACGTGCTCCTCGACTAGAGTTGCACCCACAGCCCCTGGGCGTCTTCGCGTCCGGGCAGGGCGGTCAGGCTTTGCCCGGCGCAAGGGCCTGCGATGCACTCGCCGTTCTCGATCAGGAACAGCGCGCCGTGGGTGGCGCATTGGATCAGGCTGGCGCTGTCGTCGAGAAACCGGTCGGGCTGCCATTCCAGTGGAATGCCGCGATGGGGGCAGCGATTGATATAGAAGTAGGCAATGCCGTCCCGGCGCACGGCCAACAATTTGCAACCATCGATTTCAAAACCGAGGCTGCTGTCTGGCGCAAGGGTATCGGAGGAGCAGAGAAACTTCATTTCAATCCTTAAGTGCCTTGACGTTCAAATGCAAACAATTATCAAATGCCGGCTTCGCCCGTTAGCTGACCGGGCGCTCAATACGATGCGGGGCAGGGGTTATCTGTCACATTGATGAGCGTTTGAGCGGCCCTGCCCTTGGAAGGAAACCCTGTTATGCGCCTGAGTGCCAGCGCTATTGCGCTTGTTGTCGGACTGCTGGTCAACCCGGGGGCTCAAGCCTCTGAACTGCCACAACGCTGGGTCAGTGCCGGTGGGGCGCTGTCGGAGTGGGTAACGGCGCTGGGCGGCGAGTCGAAGTTGGTGGGTGTGGATACCACCAGCCAGCACCCTGAGTCTCTCAAGGCGTTGCCGAGCATTGGTTACCAGCGACAGTTATCCGCCGAGGGCATCTTGAGTTTGCGCCCGCAGGTGTTGGTAGGTACTGAGGAAATGGGCCCGCCGCCGATAATGGCGCAGATTCGCAGCGCAGGTGTGCAGGTGGAGATGTTTTCGGCGGAGCCTGACTTGCCGACGCTGAAGGGCAACCTTCAGCACTTGGGCAAGTTGCTGGGCGCCGAGGCCAAGGCCAACGAATTGTTTACCGGATATGAGCAGGCGCTGGACCAGCAGAAACGCTGGGTCACCAAGGCTCAGGCCACCCAAAAGGCCCCCGGCGTATTGCTGTTGCTGGGTCATGCAGGCGGCAAGCCACTGATCGCTGGCAAAGACACGGCGGCTGACTGGATGTTGCAGCAGGCGGGCGGGCGCAATCTGGCGACGCATACTGGCTACAAACCGTTTTCGGTGGAGTCGTTGGCGGGGTTGAGCCCGGATGTGCTGGTGTTTGCCGATCGTGCCCTGACCGGAGATGCGGCGCGTGCGGCACTGTTCAAGGAGAATCCGATCCTGGCGTCCACGCCGGCGGCCAAGGCTGGGCGGGTATTTGAGGTGGATCCTACCTTGCTGGTCGGCGGGCTTGGGCCGCGTTTGCCACAAAGCCTCGCTGACCTGTCTGCCGGGTTTTACCCGTCCCAGGCCAAGCCAGCCCCATGACCACTCTGGTAAAACCGAAGACGCTGTTTGTTGGGCTGGCGCTGTTGTGTGTCTTGGCGATCTGGCTTTCGCTGGCACTGGGGCCGGTCAGCTTACCGTTGATGGAGACGCTCAAAGCTGCCTTGCGCTTGATGGGTTTGCCGATCGAGGCCCAAGGGCTGGAGCAGGCTGAGCTGATCCTGGGGCAGATCCGTTTGCCGCGTACGCTGCTGGGCTTGGCTGTCGGCGGTGTGTTGGCGCTGTCGGGGGTGGCGATGCAGGGGTTGTTTCGCAATCCCCTGGCTGATCCGGGGTTAGTCGGGGTTTCCAGCGGTGCTGCGCTGGGGGCTGCGGTGGCGATCGTCGGCGGTTCGTTTTTTGGTGGGCTGCCCGATGCGTTCGGGCCTTATCTTTTGTCACTCTGTGCATTCCTTGGCGGCCTGGGCGTCACCGCGCTGGTCTATCGACTGGGGCGGCGCAACGGGCAGACCAACGTCGCAACCATGCTGCTCGCCGGTATTGCCCTGACAGCGCTCGCCAGTTCGGCCGTGGGATTGTTTACCTATCTGGCGGACGACGCCACTTTGCGCACTCTGACGTTTTGGAACCTGGGCAGCCTCAACGGTGCCAGCTATTCACGGTTATGGCCGCTGTTGTTGGTGAGTGCAGGTGTGGCGCTGTGGCTGCCGCGCCGGGCCAAAGCGCTGAATGCCCTGTTGCTCGGTGAGTCGGAGGCCAATCATCTCGGCATCGATGTAGAAGGGCTCAAGCGCGAACTGGTTTTCTGCACGGCGCTGGGCGTCGGGGCTGCGGTGGCTGCCGCGGGCATGATCGGTTTTGTGGGGTTGGTGGTGCCGCATCTGGTGCGTTTGCTGGCGGGGCCGGACCATCGGGTGTTGTTGCCGGCATCGGTTCTGGCAGGTGCGAGCCTGTTGTTGTTTGCCGATCTGGTCGCACGGCTCGCGCTGGCGCCGGCTGAGTTGCCGATCGGTATCGTCACTGCATTTATCGGCGCGCCGTTTTTTCTTTACCTGTTGTTGCGGGGGCGTGCCTGATGCTGCGTGTGGAAGACCTGCAGATCCGTCGCGGTCGCAAAACTGTATTGGCGGATGTCACCCTCGACCTGTTACCGGGCGAAGTGCTCGGCGTGTTGGGTCCCAATGGTGCGGGCAAAAGTACGCTGCTCGGTGGGTTGTGCGGTGAGCTGCACCCCGACCAAGGCAACGTGTGGCTGGATCAGCGCCCGTTGAGTGAGTGGAGTGGCGCGCAGCGGGCACAGCGTCTGGCGGTTTTGCCGCAAAGCTCGACGCTGGACTTTGCTTTCCGTGTCGAAGAGGTGGTCGGCATGGGCCGCCTGCCTCATCAGACCGGGCGAGCCCGCGATGATGAGATCATTGAGGCGGCGTTGCAGGCAGCAGATGTCGGCCACTTGAGTGGCCGCAGCTACCTGGCGCTGTCTGGTGGCGAGCGCCAGCGGGTGCATCTGGCACGCGTGCTGGCGCAGTTATGGCCGGGCGGGGCAGGGCAGACGTTGCTGTTGGATGAGCCGACGTCGATGCTGGATCCTTTGCATCAACACACCACCTTACAGGCTATTCGTACCTTTGCTGACCGGGGCGCGGCAGTGTTGGTGATCCTTCACGATTTGAACCTGGCGGCGCGTTACTGCGATCGCATTCTGCTGCTGGAAGCGGGGCGGCCACACGCGTTGGATACGCCGGCGCAGGTGATGCGGCCTGAACCGTTGAAAGCGGTATTTGGCTTGGATGTGCTGGTGCAACCACACCCGGAGCGTGGGCATCCGTTGATCATTGCGCGCTGAAGTCGGCTTTTTATAGGCAAAAAAAGACCCGGCAAGAGCCGGGTCAAATAACCGTGATTAGCCTGATGAGGAGATAATCTGAGAGTCCGAACCAATGGTCTTTCAGTTATCGGCTGATCTCGCGATCAGTTGTGATAATCATAACGATTCTCATTTGAGAGTCAACAGTTGTTTTTGCCTGTGCTCTGCGTTTTCTCAAACGCTTGTTCGGAATGCCTATAGATGTTGGGGTTAGTTCACGAGCTAATTCTTCTGGCGTGCAGATAGCGCGTCCAATTGACGGTTCAATGCTTCCTTGCGTTCGGCAGGAATGTCATTCCAGTGCACATCCATCAGGGCCCCTTCGATTGCATACAGCAATACTTTCGACGCGCGGAATCCGCGTGTCCTGACGGCCCGGTATGCATCGACTGCTCCCAGGCGGCGCAAGTCCGACGCGCTGTGGATGCCCACCGCATGCAGCCACTGTGCTGACGTCTTGCCGAGGTTTTTCAGGTGTTGCAGCTCATCGTTCATCAAGCCTCCTTGCGACGGCCGAATGGTGCGGTGGGTATTCGAGACCAGGCAAGCCTGCAAAGGAGTGTAGCGCTCAGTAGGAAAAGCGTAGTTCTTTAGTCGGAAACGGCCTAAAGCTTATAAGTACGACGAGGGCAGACAGGCGGGAAATCCCCGGCTCGGCTGAGCGAACCGGGGCTTAAGCAGAGGGTTTCAGCGGGTGCGGTAGCGCAGGCGAGTACCGAAATTAACCGACATGAGGATCTCATCGGCAGTCAGTTCTGGCGGGAAGTAGGTACCGGAAATCTGTGCGTGGGCCAGGCTGGCGCCTTCCAGTGGACAGTCGCGCAGGTCCAGGCCGCGCAGGTCGGCGGAGCGGAAGTAAGCATCGGTGAAATCCACGCCAGCCGTGTTCAACTCGCGCAAATCCAGCCCGCGGAAGTCGCCGCCGCGCATGTCGATGACCCCGCCTTTAGGGCGTTCCTGGTTGAAGCCACGGATATCGTCTTTATGCAGGAGCGAGTAAAGCGGCGTATCAAGAAGCTTGGGGTGACTCATGACGGCGACTCCTGTTGGATTTATGACGCCATTATAGTGCCACTATTGCTTGGCCGTGCCCCCTAAGTAGACGACACGACCAAGAAATTTTTCTTACAGGCCAGGCAGGCGCTGACGAATATGCGCCACCAATGCGTCGAGGGTGCCACTTTCATTGGTCTCGACGCGTTTGCTGAGGAGCAATTCCTCGGTAGTCAGCGGGTCACGCTTGGCCTGCTGTTCTTCGATAATCGCCAGTGTCGCGTCGGAAGGATCGTTTTTGTCCGCCTGACGTTGTGCCAGCCAACTGGCGATAACGGCTTGCGGCGCATTGCAATCCAGGATCAGGAAGGGCGCGCCGGTGGCCTCTGCTACTTTGGCCGCTGCATCGCGTTGTTCGCATTTAAGGAAGGTCGCATCCAGCACCACCGGGTAACCGGCGCGCAGCACCGTATCGGCAATGTCATTCAAGCGTGCGTAAGTTGCCGCACTGGCGTCGGCCGCATAGATACCAGCCTGTGGCGTGTTTTCCACCTGTTGCTCGCCGAACAGGCGCTTGCGCTCCACGTCTGAACGCAGGCGCACGGCGCCCAATGCTTCCACCAAGCGCATGGACACGTGGCTTTTGCCTACGGCTGAAACACCGTGGGTAATGGCCAGGAACCGCGACGGGATGGTGCTGTAGCTTTCCGCCAGGTTGGCGTAGTTGCGGTATTGGCGCAGGGTCGTGGCGCGTTGCACCGGGCTGGCTTCGCTCGGCATGCTGAACAGCGCGATCTTGGCGCGGACCAGAGCACGATAGGCTTTGTAGAAGTTCAGTACTTCCAGGCCTTGATAGTCGCCGGTCAGTTCCAGGTACTGACTGATAAAGCGGCGAGCCAGGGACTTGAGGCCACGGTCCTCAAGGTCCATCGCCAGGAAGCCGGTATCGGCATACACATCGGTGAAGCGGAACGGCTCGTTGAACTCGATGCAGTCGAAGATCACCACATGACCATCGATCAAGGTGGCATTGCCCAGGTGAATATCACCGTGGCATTCGCGGGTGAAACCGTCTTTTTTGCGCTGGGAGAACAGTGGCTTGAGGCGCTCGAAGCTGCTTTCGGCCCAGGCCTGCAGAGCGTCCAACTGAGTCAGGTCGGCCTTGTCGCTGAGGAACGGACGGATCTGGTCGAAGTTCTGGCGAACCGGTGCCATGACCTCGTCCGGGGTGCCGGCCGGGTGTTCCTGCGGGACTTTTGGCGCCGTGAGGTGGAAGTGCGCGATTTGCTTGGCCATCTCATCGATGTGCGCGCTGGTCAGTTCGCCGTTGGCCTGCAAGGTGCTGAGCAGTTGGCTTTGCGGGAACTGGCGCATTTTCAGTGCGTATTCGACGACCGGGCCGTCGCCGCCCAATTGCGGCGCTTCGGCGGTGCCGGTGATTGGCAACACCTCAAGATACAAATCTTCGGTCAGGCGCTGGTTGAGGCGCAATTCTTCCCGGCAGAAGTGGCCGCGTTTTTCCAGATCGGTGAAGTCGAGAAAGCCGAAGTTCATCGGCTTCTTCAGCTTATAGGCGTACGGGCCGGTCAGGACGACCCAGGAAATATGGGTCTCGATGACTTGGAACGCTTCAACCGGGTGAGGGTATAAAGCCGGGTTTTGCAGGGCAGCGATCAGGGACTGGCTCACGGGCGATCCTTCAGAGTCTGGGGAAAAACATGGCGGGCATTATGGCCGCTACGAGCGGTCGTGCAAACCGCTGTCCGGCTCATGTTGATCATCAATAAAGTGCGTATAATCCGCCGCCATGACTCGAACCCGATCTCCCCGTTCCCGTAAAAAACCTCCTTCCCGCGGCCTGCGCCCTTGGCTGGGCTGGGCGCTCAAGCTCGGCCTTGTAGGCCTCGTCGTGCTCGCCGGCTTTGCGGTGTACCTCGACGCCGTGGTGCAGGAAAAGTTCTCCGGCAAGCGCTGGACCATTCCGGCCAAGGTGTACGCGCGCCCGCTGGAACTGTTCACTGGCCAGAAGCTGAGCAAGGATGACTTCCTCACCGAACTCGACGCCTTGGGCTACCGCCGCGAACCTGTGAGCAACGGTCCGGGTGCCGCAGCCGTCAGTGGTAACACTGTCGACCTGAATACCCGTGGCTTCCAGTTCTACGAAGGCCTGGAGAAAGCCCAGCCGGTGCGTGTGCGCTTCTCTGGCGATTATGTAGCCGAACTTTCTTCGCTCAACGGTTCAAAGTTGCCGGTGGTTCGC
The DNA here is from genome assembly GCF_002269425.1 of Pseudomonas sp. NS1(2017). Taxonomy (NCBI): domain Bacteria; kingdom Pseudomonadati; phylum Pseudomonadota; class Gammaproteobacteria; order Pseudomonadales; family Pseudomonadaceae; genus Pseudomonas; species Pseudomonas sp. NS1(2017). Next base: position 350,388 of record NZ_CP022960.1, on the reverse strand, counting down.
TTGGAACCGTTGATGATCGGCGGCATTTACCCGAAAAACCTTGAAGATCGCATCCTGATCAAACTTGATCAGGTGCCACCGTATCTGCTGGAAACCTTGGTTGCCGTTGAAGATCGCGATTTCTACAGTCACTGGGGTGTGTCGCCGAAGTCGATTGCCCGCGCAGTCTGGGTGAACACCTCCGGCGGCAAGATGACTCAGGGCGGCAGTACGCTGACGCAACAATTGGTCAAGAACTTCTACCTGACCAACGAACGCAGCCTGACCCGCAAACTCACCGAAGCGATGATGGCGATGCTGCTGGAGCTGCACTACAGCAAGCAGGAAATCCTTGAGGCGTACCTCAACGAGGTTTTCGTCGGTCAGGATGGCCAGCGCGCCGTGCACGGTTTCGGTTTGGCCAGCCAGTTCTTCTTTGGTCAGCCGCTGTCCGAATTGAAGTTGCACCAGGTCGCGTTGTTGGTGGGCATGGTCAAGGGGCCTTCCTACTACAACCCTCGCCGCAATCCCGAGCGTGCGCTGGAACGCCGCAACCTGGTGCTCGACGTACTTGAGCAGCAGGGCGTCGCCACGGCTGAACAAGTCGCCGCGGCCAAGAAAATGCCACTGGGTGTAACCACCCGCGGCAAGCTGGCAGACAGCTCCTTCCCAGGCTTTATCGACTTGGTCAAACGCCAACTGCGTGAAGACTATCGCGACGAAGACTTGACCGAAGAAGGCCTGCGGATCTTCACCAGTTTCGACCCGATCCTGCAGATGAAGGCCGAAGCGTCGGTTAACGACACCTTCAAGCGCCTGACGGGCCGTAAAGGTTCCGATGAAGTCGAAGCGGCCATGGTTGTGACCAACCCGGAAACCGGTGAAGTCCAGGCCATGATCGGCAGTCGCCAGGCCAGCTTTGCCGGCTTCAACCGTGCGCTGGATGCGGTGCGGCCGATCGGTTCGCTGGTCAAGCCCGCTGTCTACCTGACCGCCTTGGAAAAACCGAGCAAGTACACCCTGACCAGTTGGTTGTCGGATGATCCGCTGTCCGTCAAAGGTGCGGGTGGTCAGGTGTGGACGCCGCAGAATTTCGACCGCCGCTCCCACGGCACGGTGTTCCTGTATCAGGGGATTGCGCACTCTTACAACATTTCCACTTCGCGACTCGGCCTTGAAGTTGGCGTGCCGAATGTCCTCAAGACCATTGCGCGGCTGGGCGTCACCCGTGAGTTCCCGGCCTTCCCGTCGATCCTGCTGGGCGCGGGTGCGATGACCCCGATGGAAGTCGCGACCATGTACCAGACCCTCGCCAACGGCGGTTTCAATACCCCGATGCGCGGAATCCGCAGTGTTCTGACCGCCGAGGGCGAGCCGCTCAAGCGCTACCCGTTCCAAATCCAGCAGCGTTTCGACGCAGGCTCCATCTACCTGATCCAGAACGCCATGCAACGTGTGATGCGTGAAGGTACGGGGCGCTCGGTGTACAGCGTGCTGCCGGCGAACCTGACCTTGGCGGGCAAGACGGGCACCAGTAACGATTCGCGTGACAGCTGGTTTGCCGGTTTTGGTCAGGACGTGCTGGCGGTGGTGTGGCTGGGGCGTGACGATAACGGCAAGACGCCATTCACCGGTGCTACCGGTGCGCTGCAGGTCTGGACTAGTTTCATGCGCAAGGCCGACCCGCTGCCGTTGAATATGCCGCAGCCGGATAACATCGTGCAGGCCTGGATTGATCCGCACACGGGGCAAGGCTCCGATACCAACTGTCCGGGCGCGGTGCAGATGCCGTATATTCGCGGCAGCGAACCGCCACCCGGCGCCGCATGCGGAGGCAGTGCCCCCGCTGATGCGGAATCGGTGATGGATTGGGTCAAGGGCTGGATGAATTAAGCAAAGAGGGTTTCAAGTGAACAAGTGGTTGTTTCCAGCTATTACAGCTCTGGCTTTGCTCGGCGGTTGCTCCAGCGTGCAGCGCGGCTCCATTCCCGTGGTGGACTCGAGCACGGCCGTCTCCAATAACGACCGGATCTCGGCCAATGGCGGGTTCCGCCAGACCGTCACCAATCGTCCTGCCCAACCCAAGCCGCAAGCCATGCCGCAGGATTCGGGCGTGGTGGTGATGGTGCCCGGCGGTGGTGCAGCCACATCGGCGCCCATCAGCACGCAGCCGTGGACTCCAGGGCCAAGCACATCAGGCCCGATCGATACCACGCCGATCCAGACAGCCCCGATCAACCAGGGCACCTACAACATGCCGTCGACGCCGAGTGGCATTCCATCGTCCTCCAGCGCTGGAGGCCTGTCGGCTGACGAGCAATTGGATGGCCCGGTGTTGGCTTTGTTGACCACTGCCCAGCAACAGCAGGCGGGTGGCGATTTGAATGGCGCATCGTCGAGTCTTGAGCGTGCCCAACGCGTTGCGCCGCGTGAGCCGCAAGTGTTGTATCGCCTGGCCCAGGTGCGCATGGCCCAGGGTGATGCACCGCAAGCCGAACAGTTCGCCCGTCGTGGCTTGTCGCTCGCCAACGGTCGTCCCGACCTGCAAGCCAGCCTGTGGGCGCTGATTGGCGACGCGCGTGCCGCACAAGGTGATGCCGCTGGCGCTGCCCAGGCGCGTCAGAAAGCCAAGGTCAGCCTCTGATGGATGCACGGTTTCCCGCCATCGCCGAACAGTTGTTGCTGATAGAGCGAGAGTTGCGCGTGCAGGGCTGGTGGGACGAGGTGTCCCCCAGCGCCGAGGCGCTCAGCAGTGTCGAGCCCTTTTCCGTGGATACCCTGGATTTTCACCAGTGGTTGCAATGGATCTTCCTGGTGCGCATGAAGCAGATCCTCGAACAGGACCTGCCGTTGCCCAACGCTTCGGGCATTCTGGAGATGGCCGAAATGGTCTACGCCGATCGCCCGCTAGAGAGCCTTGGCTTGCGTAACGCGCTGAAAAAGTTCGACCAATTGATCGTCGACGCTCGTTAATTGCCTGACTGCCGGTTTTTCCGGCAGTCTTGCGCACATTTCTACCGCTTGACGACATTCAGGCGAGTTTTATCCCTCCTCAAAGCCCTTTCTCCTGCGTTCTCATGCGCTTAGTTGGAAAAAAGCGCAATTATTGCTTGACTTGAAGGGCCTGAAACAGAAGAATCCAAAGTCCGCTGTATCGGGACTGCCAGAAGCAGGCCCGCTCAGCAGATCATGAGGCGCACATCCGCGCCGACCTGTTACACCCGCAACGCGTTACCTCGCGCTGGGTGGGAAAAGCCCGCAACACTTGGGACGATCCCAATACTTGCTCAGTCAGTGCTGACGTAGTCGGCGACCACCGTCGCTCATGCTCTGTTGAGAAGTAAACCTATTAAGACCCGTCGGTTTTCAACGGACGGTATTCTGGCGTTTTAGAGGTGAACAACGTGGAGCTTTTATCTGGTGGTGAGATGCTCGTCCGCTTTTTGCGTGACGAAGGCGTCGACTATATCTACGGGTACCCAGGTGGTGCTCTGCTGCATGTCTACGACGCACTGTTCAAGGAACCGGCTGTTACCCACATCCTGGTTCGCCACGAACAGGCCGCGACCCATATGGCTGACGGTTACGCCCGTGCCACCGGTAAAGCCGGCGTGGTACTGGTAACGTCCGGCCCAGGCGCAACCAATGCCATTACCGGCATCGCGACTGCGTATATGGACTCCATCCCGATGGTGATCATTTCCGGCCAGGTGCCCAGCACCATGGTAGGCACCGATGCATTCCAGGAAACCGACATGATCGGTATCTCCCGGCCGATCGTGAAACACAGCTTCATGATCAAGCATCCCTCGGAAATCCCGGAAGTCATGAAAAAGGCTTTCTACCTCGCACAGTCCGGTCGTCCGGGCCCTGTCGTGGTCGACATTCCGAAAGACATGACTAACCCGGCCGAAAAGTTCGAATACATCTTCCCGAAGAAAGCCAAGCTGCGTTCCTACAGCCCGGCCGTCCGTGGGCACTCGGGGCAAATCCGCAAGGCGGCAGAAATGCTCCTGGCGGCCAAGCGTCCTGTGTTGTACTCGGGTGGTGGCGTCATCTTGGGTGGCGGTTCTGCACCGTTGACCGAACTGGCCAAGCTGCTCAACCTGCCGGTAACCAACACCTTGATGGGCCTCGGCGCCTTCCCGGGTTCGGACCGTCAGTTCGTCGGCATGCTCGGCATGCACGGCAGCTACACCGCCAACCTGGCCATGCACCACGCCGATGTGATCCTGGCGGTGGGCGCACGTTTTGATGACCGAGTGATCAACGGCGCGAGCAAGTTCTGCCCGAATGCCAAGATCATCCACATCGACATCGACCCGGCGTCCATCTCCAAGACCATCAAGGCCGACGTGCCGATCGTAGGTCCGGTGGAAAGCGTATTGACCGAAATGGTTGCAGCGCTCAAGGACATCGGAGAAACGCCGAACAAAGAGTCTGTTGCCAGTTGGTGGAAGCAGATCGACGAATGGCGCGGTGACCGCGGTCTGTTCCCTTACGACAAGGGCGACGGCAGCATCATCAAGCCACAAACCGTGATCGAGACCCTGTGCGAAGTGACCAAGGGCGACGCCTTTGTGACCTCCGACGTGGGCCAGCACCAGATGTTCGCCGCGCAGTACTACAAGTTCGACAAGCCTAACCGCTGGATCAACTCCGGTGGCCTGGGCACGATGGGCTTTGGGTTCCCTGCGGCCATGGGTGTGAAACTGAGCTTCCCGGACACCGACGTCGCGTGCGTCACCGGTGAGGGCAGCATCCAGATGAACATCCAGGAACTGTCGACGTGCCTGCAGTACGGCCTTCCGGTGAAGATCGTCTGCTTGAACAACGGCGTGCTGGGCATGGTTCGTCAATGGCAGGACATGAGCTACAACAGCCGTCACTCCCATTCCTACATGGAATCGCTGCCGGATTTCGTCAAATTGGTTGAAGCCTATGGCCACGTCGGCATTCGCATCACCGATTTGAAAGATCTGAAGCCCAAGATGGAAGAGGCGTTCGCCATGAAGGATCGCCTGGTGTTCATCGATATCAAGGTGGATACCAGCGAGCACGTCTACCCGATGCAGATCAAAGACGGCTCTATGCGCGACATGTGGCTGAACAAGACGGAGCGTACTTAATCATGCGGCACATTATCTCCCTGCTTTTGGAGAACGAACCCGGCGCTCTGTCTCGTGTTGTCGGCCTGTTTTCGCAACGCAACTACAACATCGAAAGCCTGACCGTGGCCCCGACCGAAGACCCGACCCTGTCGCGCCTGACGTTGACCACTGTGGGCCACGATGAGGTGATCGAACAGATCACCAAGAACCTCAACAAGCTGATCGAAGTGGTCAAGCTGGTCGACCTGTCGGAAAGTGCCCACATCGAGCGCGAGCTGATGCTGGTTAAAGTCAAGGCCACGGGTGCCCAACGTGCCGAGATCAAGCGCACCACCGACATTTATCGCGGGCAGATCGTCGATGTGAGCGCCAGCGTTTATACCGTTCAACTGACCGGTACAAGCGACAAGCTGGACAGCTTCATCCAGTCGATCGGGACGGCCTCGATTCTGGAAACGGTACGCAGTGGTGTCACCGGGATTGCCCGTGGCGACAAAGTACTCAGCATCTAACCCAAATTAGCGAATGGCCTTACGGCCTGGATATATAGAGGAACCTCATGAAAGTTTATTACGATAAAGATTGTGACCTGTCGATCATCCAGGGCAAGAAAGTCGCCATCATCGGCTACGGCTCCCAAGGTCACGCGCAAGCCTGCAACCTGAAAGACTCCGGCGTTGACGTGACTGTTGGCCTGCGCAAAGGCTCGGCCACTGTTGCCAAGGCTGAGGCCCACGGCCTGAAAGTGACTGACGTTGCTTCCGCCGTTGCGGCTGCCGACCTGGTCATGATCCTGACCCCGGACGAGTTCCAGTCCGCGCTGTACAAGAACGAAATCGAGCCGAACATCAAGAAGGGCGCCACCCTGGCCTTCTCCCACGGCTTCGCGATCCACTACAACCAGGTTGTGCCGCGCGCTGACCTCGACGTGATCATGATCGCGCCGAAAGCCCCGGGCCACACCGTGCGTTCCGAGTTTGTCAAAGGCGGCGGCATCCCCGACCTGATCGCGATCTACCAAGACGCTTCGGGCAACGCCAAGAACGTGGCACTGTCCTACGCTGCTGGCGTCGGTGGTGGTCGTACCGGCATCATCGAAACCACCTTCAAGGACGAGACTGAAACCGACCTGTTCGGCGAACAAGCCGTTCTGTGCGGCGGTACCGTTGAACTGGTAAAAGCCGGTTTCGAAACCCTGGTTGAAGCCGGCTACGCGCCGGAAATGGCCTACTTCGAATGCCTGCACGAACTGAAACTGATCGTTGACCTCATGTACGAAGGCGGTATCGCCAACATGAACTACTCGATCTCCAACAACGCCGAGTACGGCGAGTACGTGACTGGCCCGGAAGTGATCAACGCCGAGTCCCGTCAGGCCATGCGCAACGCCCTGAAACGTATTCAGGACGGCGAATACGCCAAAATGTTCATCAGCGAAGGCGCTACCGGCTACCCTTCGATGACCGCCAAGCGTCGTAACAACGCCGCTCACGGTATCGAAGTCATCGGCGAGCAATTGCGCTCCATGATGCCGTGGATCGGTGCCAACAAGATCGTCGACAAAGCCAAGAACTAAGTCGTACGTATCAAGGGAAAACGCGGCTTAGGCCGCGTTTTTTCGTTTGGGGGGCGGGTTCTGGTATAAAGCTGCATCGTTTGCGGGCGAACACGCGCCGCAAGTATCTGTCGAATTTTTTCACACCGTTGCAAGGTAAAGTCCATGAGCGAACGTCCCGAAGAGCCAAACCAGGCTCCTGACGCCGAAAGCCTGCTGCCGATCGATGAACATGTCGAAGAAGGGCATGACGCTGAAGGCCGCAAGGTCCGGCATCGTGGCATCTATCTTTTGCCCAACCTGTTCACCACGGCAAACCTGTTTGCCGGGTTCTACTCCATCATCAACTCCATGAGCGCGCAAAGTGCGCTGGCCGCAGGTGATGCGGCGAGTGCCAGCAAGTATTTCGGCTTTGCTGCCATCGCCATCTTTGTTGCCATGGTGCTCGACGGCCTGGATGGTCGTGTCGCCCGCATGACCAATACGCAAAGTGCCTTCGGTGCCGAGTACGACTCGTTGTCGGACATGGTCGCGTTTGGTGTTGCGCCCGCGTTGCTGGCATTTGCCTGGGCGCTGGGTGACATGGGCAAGGTCGGCTGGATGGTTGCCTTCATCTATGTCGCGGGTGCTGCGTTGCGTCTGGCGCGCTTCAATACCCAGGTGGGAACTGCCGACAAGCGTTACTTCATCGGTCTGGCCAGCCCGGCTGCTGCGGGTGTGGTGGCGGGTATCGTCTGGGCTTTCAGCGATTACGGTATCCAGGGTTCGAAGATGTCGTTCCTGGTGGCCTTGATGGTGGCTGCGGCCGGCATGCTGATGGTCAGCAACATCAAGTACAACAGCTTCAAGGAGCTGGACCTGAAGGGGCGTGTGCCTTTCGTGGCGATTCTGGCGGTTGTGCTGGTGTTCGCCGTGGTGTTCAGCGATCCGCCGCGTATCTTGTTGCTGGCGTTCCTGGTTTATGCCGCTTCGGGGCCGGTTCAGTACTTGCTGCATCTGCGCCGCGACAAAACATTGCCTTAATGTAATTTCCCCCATACTCCGCAGTCTATTGGTGCATCAGTTCTCCAATGCTGCGGAGTTGCCATGTTAATCAAATTGCCCAAAGCGTCCGATTGCCACGAATCGGATGTCACACCTGAATCCTTTTATCTCTCTCGCCGTAGCTTGCTCGGTGGTGCGCTTGCGGGCATTGCAGCCAGCAGCTTGCCGCGTTGGGCGAGTGCGGACGAAGCCTCGCGCTATGCCGATGTCGAAGCGGGCAGGGCACCGAGCTGGTTTGCCGAGAAACTGCCGGGCACGAAATGGCAGGCTGTCACGGTAAAGGACGAGGCGATCACCCCGTTCAAGGATGCGACCCACTACAACAACTTCTACGAGTTCGGTACAGGTAAGGGCGACCCAGCAACCAATGCGGGCTCACTCAAGACCGAGCCCTGGAGCGTGGTGATTGATGGCGAAGTCGCGAGACCAGGTCGATATGCCCTGGAAGACTTCATGAAGCCGTATCAGTTGGAAGAGCGTATCTACCGTCTGCGCTGTGTTGAGGCGTGGTCAATGGTTATTCCATGGATGGGTTTTCCGATCTCGGCGTTGCTCAAGCAGGTTGAGCCGACTTCCAAGGCCAAATACATTCGTTTTGAAACGCTGCAAGATCCCAAGAGCATGCCGGGCCAGCGGTCGAGTTTTGGCTTGATCGATTGGCCTTATATAGAGGGCTTGCGTCTGGATGAGGCGATGAATCCTCTGGCAATCCTTGCAGTGGGAATGTACGGGCGCGAACTGCCTAACCAGAATGGCGCCCCGCTGCGTTTGGTCGTGCCGTGGAAGTATGGCTTCAAGAGTGTGAAGTCCATTGTGCGTATCAGCCTTGTGAGCGAGCAGCCGAAAACCACCTGGCAGAGCATTGCAGCGGATGAGTATGGTTTTTATGCGAATGTGAATCCTACGGTCGACCACCCGCGTTGGACTCAGGCGCGGGAGCGTCGTCTACCGAGTGGCCTGTTCAGCCCTAATGTGCGCGAGACGCAGATGTTCAATGGTTACTCGGATGAGGTGGCATCTCTATATACCGATCTCGACCTGCGGAAGAACTACTGATGCGTTACCCAATCTGGCGTATTGGCGTCTTTATAGCGGCGGCGGTATGGCCGTTGTTCTGGCTATATGAAGCATGGAGTTCTGTCCTGGGGCCGGATCCGGGCAAAGTGCTGGTTGATCGGCTGGGCCTCGGCACGCTGATCCTGCTGTTGATCACCCTGGCAATGACCCCGCTGCAGAAGCTCAGTGGCTGGGCAGGGTGGATAGCGGTGCGTCGGCAGCTTGGGTTGTGGTGCTTTGCTTATGTCGTGCTGCATCTGGCTGCTTATTGTGTGTTTGTGCTTGGGTTGGATTGGTCGCAGCTAGGCGTTGAGTTACGCAAGCGGCCTTACATTATTGTGGGCGCGTTGGGTTTCCTGTCGCTGTTGGTATTGGCGGTGACGTCGAATCGTTACAGTCAGCGTCGGTTGGGCAGTCGTTGGAAGAAGTTGCACCGTCTGGTGTACGTGATTCTGGGACTTGGCTTGCTTCACATGTTGTGGATCGTGCGGGCGGACCTCAAGGAATGGGCTATCTATGCTTCTATAGGTGCGCTGCTCCTGGTGCTACGAATCCCGCCTGTAATGCGTCGAATCCCGCGCCTTATCGCGAAAAAATCACTTTCTGCAACAAAAGTGTAATTAACGGTTGACGGCAGATTCCAGATGTCTATAATTCGCC
>NZ_CP022960.1:218030-340883 GCF_002269425.1 Pseudomonas sp. NS1(2017) | reverse complement strand
GAAACGGCCGGTCACAGTGCTCCGAAATCCGCAATCATCGAAGTGGACTTGACCCCACATTCCGGACATCGGCACTCTATTAAATTGATGCCTCAGCCATGCCCCACTCCGGCGCTGATTGATCATGAAGGTTGTCCGGGGACAGCGTGCTTTTGGTAGTGAACTGTTGAACACTAGCGGTCGCCACCCATGGTGCGATACGTATCGTGTGGGCCCAATGCCCACTGCAGTAAATGCTTGATGTAGATGATGGTTCGAACGATCGGTAGCTTCATGACGCTGTACTCATGGCCGGATGCACTGGGTTCTGGTTGTCCCGCCGGCGTCGAAGGTTTTCTCTTCGCTCATCTACTACCTTGAGGCGTCAGGTGCTGTCACTGATCACCTCGCCTGGCCGAGTCAGGTAGATATGAATCAATCGCGTGCTTCCGGTGGGGGTAATAGACAGGAAGGGGCCTGCGCCTCGGTGTTCGAGACCGACCAGCTGAAGGCTGAGGGTCTTGCAGGATGGGCGGGGCTTTTATCGGTGCGAGTTTCGATTTATAGGGAGGGGCTTTGAGGGCGGTTGGGATCGCTTGAGCCTGAGGTATGCTCATTTTCTGCAGTTTGCCGTCAAGCGACTCAAGGTTGGCTTCCACTACCAAGAGATCGCCAGCAGTTTCGAATGAACGAATGACGTAAGTTGCAGCTTCTTGGGCCTGCGTTGTCCTGCTTTACACAGCGTCGATGCGGCTCGATAGCGCTTGCTGGCTGCCATACGCCATGTCGAGTCCATCGTCGATCGTACTCACGCTGCTCTGGAGGGCGTCGATGGACACTTTCTCTGAGGGTCCATCCAGGGTGCGAGACAGAGTCGGCAACTGGTACTCGGAGCGCGATGATAGCGCGCAGAATGAGCGGCCCCGCAGCAATGGGCGGATATCACGGATCGGTCATTTTATGGGGGGGCACGAGATCGAGTAAACCCTCGCGCAACTATGATTCTGTTTCAGCAGGAAATACGTAGCCGTCCGACCAAGTCCTCTACCCAGCCGCAAAAAGCAAAGACATGGTGTAGCGGACGATATGGGGCTTGCGGGATATGTTACTGGGAATGAATGGAGAAGGTTTATCCTGCAATCGAGTACTGTCTTATCAGCCCGCTGTCACTGCCTGGACATGACTAGCGCAGTCAAAGCGGAGCCCCCACGATCTATTGGGATGAGAACGGTAAATAGAGGTATCCGTCCGACCAAAACATCTTCCTGACACAACCGCCGAAAGCCTTGGTGTCCACTTAAGTGGACATTATATTTGATCCATCAAGCGAATTTTTTATGCGCCCTCAACGCCGTACCTACAGCAAATCTTTCAAAGCCCAGGTCATTGGAAGTGCTCCGAATCCAGGCCTCCACCGCAAACATCGTCTTGAGCTACAGCCTCAATGCCAACGTCGTCCACAAATGGATTCGGTTGTAGAATCAAAAAGCCTTGGCTCTTCAGCCTACGTTCATCCCGCTGCATCCTCAGATGCTTGATGCTGGAACGCGTGCTCAGCCGTCCGGTATCAGTTTTCCAATCCTGCACCGCGCACTCCCATAAAGATGAATTGGCCAGTGGAAAAAGCTGCCACCTGCACGAATTTTCTTCGAGAGCTGTTGCGATGATTCGCATCGGTATCACCTGGCTCACCACCGAGCCGATGGACATGCATGCAGGCACCGGCGCCGTCAGTGCCCGAGTGATTTCAGTGTTCGGTGCGGCGCAACCGCACTATGCTTATCTGTTCGCCAATTGCCGCGCTAACCGCATGAAAGACCTGGTGCGCAACGGATTGGGCATCGGGTTGGCGGCACGGCGGCTCCACCTGGGCAAACTCGCTTGGTCTGGTATGCCTCACGGTTCACAAATGGAGCTGAGCACCTGACAGCTGCACGCTTTGATACTGGGTCTGCCAAGGCAGAGAGTTGGCCTCGGAAACGCAATTTCCATCCTCTAAGCTGAACCATGCCCTGTCCGGTTGCGTAATTGTCTGATCAGGCTATCGTTGTGTTTACGCTGATCTGGCAAGATCGGCTGCATAACTTTGATCCCCTACCTCTACCAACTGAACCCCGAACAATTGCGTGCATTTGCGGAGCATTTGCTGCAACGCGTCTCGGGGCTCGACGAGCAGTTCGAAACGATGGGCAAGACCTCCCAGGTCATGGACAAGAAGAGCGATCACGACAAAACGGTGATCGAAAAATTCAGCCACGAGATCGCCCAGCTCAAGCACTCCAAGTTCGCCAAACGTAAGGAGCAAATGAGCCCGGAACAGGTTGGTTGACTCAGACGATCTGATCGATACCGATTTCGCTGCCATTGAGGCGGAACTGGAGTCGCTGCAAGTTGCGTTACATGCAGCCGCTGTAATAGAGCGAGGAGGAAATCAAGGGTCTGGAGTCGGACATATGCCGCCGAATACTGCAAGAAAAGGCAGTTCCGGTGATGGGTGTGTTGTGTGCCTTGATGGTTGCCCTGCGCGATACCGTTCACAACGGTTCGACCAATGGCAAAGCCTTGGATAACAGCTTGAAACGCTGGATGGCGCTATGGCGCTACCGCGATGACCGGGCCGTGCCCATTGATAATAATTGGTGTAAGAACCAGGTACTGCCTTGGGCGCCGGGGCGTAAGGCCTGGCTCTTTGCAGGGTCGCTACGCAGCGGCAAACGCGGCGATGCGATCATAAGTTTGATTCAATCGGTGCGGAGCAGTGGGCATGATCCCGATGCCTACCTGAAGGATGTACCGACACGCCCGCCTACGCAGCGGACAGGTGAGATTGCAGCGCTGCCGCCGCAAAGGTGGCTTCCGGCTTAATCCTGCAAGACGGTTTGCTCGTGCATTTACTAATAGAGCTCAAAAAAAAGCCCGCGGGAACGGGCAAAAGGGATGCTTCCAAAGGAGATTGCATTACAGCCATCCAATGTTAAGGCATTGTTAAGTATAGCGATTATTATCTAGTGACACCCAACAAGCTAGGACCGCCAGTCTAGAGTTCGGCTTGACCATTACAAAGGGATGCCGTGCGGTGAGTATTCAGGGGAGCCTGACCTATTCATTGATGAAGCTTAGATCACCTGGCCACAAGCGCCTTTGGCGAATTTCAGACAAAGAAATGCCCGCGATGGGAGGAGCGGTCTTAAAGGGGGGGGGGGGGCTCGGAACTCAGATAACGATATTCGCTTCGATGTGAAAGATTTGTGAGATTACTACCGCTATATTTCCTAAGGTATCAGTCAGCAACTTCGGGCTAGCCCCCTTTTTGAAACGCGAGACTCCAGGCTCTCGCAAAGCGGCGGATTCTGACCATCGACGCGCTTCGCGATGGCTATCAGCGTTTGACGATATGTTGAGCTTCGCGTGAACACAAGCCACTTCTCGGCTAACGACATGTGACAAGTAGGTCATGCTGGCTTAAATGCTCAGGAGAGCGATAATTTTGACGAGGCTGGTTGTAGCGGTCTACTAACCCCGGACACCCATTTAGGCAAGAATGCTCGCCACAGAGAGGTTTCCGATGACCAAGCAGCACCGTACCTTTACCCCTGAGTTCAAGCGCGAAGCTGCCTGCTTGGTGCTCGATCAAGGTTACAGCCATGCCGAGGCGGCCCGTTCGCTCGGTTTGGTCGAGTCGGCACTGCGCCGATGGGGTAATTAGCTTCAGCAGGAGCGCGGCGGCGTTACGCCGGCCAGCAAAGCGTTGACGCCAGAGCAGCAAAAAATTTAAGAGTTGGAAGCCTGGATCACGCGCCTTGAACGCGAGAAATCGATACTAAAAAAGGCTACCGCGCTCTTGATGTCGGAAGATCTCGAGCGTACGCGCTGATCCGCCAGCTCAGCGATCATGAGCCCGTTAATTAAGGCGAACTCCGGACGTTGAGCGACTGCGGTTGCCCAGTCGAGTGAATGAGTTGTTCACGAGAAGTCGAAGTGCGTCCGGCAGCCGTACCATCATGGCAATGATGCAAGAAGAGGGTAAGCAAATCGGGCGGTTCAAGGTACGCAGCCTGATGCGTGAGCTGGCGTTGATCAGCAAGCAGCCAGGATCACATGCATACAAAATGGCCACAGCGGAGCGGCCAGATATTCCGAATACCTTGAACCGAGCGATTGATGTCGAAGCGCCAAATCAGGTCTGGTGTGGAGACATCACTTACGTCTGGGCACAGGGCAAATGGCACTATCTGGCAGTTGTCTTGGATCTCTATGCACGCAGAGTGGTTGACTGGGCCTTATCAGAAAAGCCGGATGGAGGCCTGGTGGTCAAAGCGCTGGATGTCGCTTACGAACAACGTGGAAAGCCTCAGGGGCTAATGTTCCACTCCGATCAGGGATCGCAATATGGCAGCCGCCAGTTCCGCCAGAGACTGTGGCGCTACCGCATTCGCCAGGGCATGAGCCGCCGAGGCAACTGCTGGGAAAATGCACCGATGGAGCGCGTATTTCGCAGCTTGAAATCAGTGTGGATACCGACCACGGGCTACCTGACCGGGCAGCAAGCTCAACGAGACATTGGCCAATACCTGATGAGCCACTAAAACTGGATCCGACTTCATCATTTCAACGATGGACTGGCTCCGGCGAAAGCTGAAGAAAAACTCAAAACTGTGTCCGGGATGGATTGGCCACTACAGTGGCTCAAAAAAATCCCGGTTGATAAAAAGGAGCATTCAGCTGGGCAATAGAGCGTCGCACTCTTGGCGTACAAGGTGTTGTCGCGGACTTTTCTTGCGACCGCGCTGCTTTTAGGAGAGGGCTCGGGCTTGACTCAGGGAGTGTCCAGAAGCGCCAACAGATCGACGGGAATTTCTCCGGATTCTTGAAGGTTGCCTGGTTCGGCTTTCCTGTAAACATGCAGCGCCGCGTCATTGATGGCATGGCTCATCCATTGCAGACTGCCCAGCCAATCGCTGTACTTCCCTGTGAAAATCGCCGTTGAAACATCAATTTTGAATTGAATGACGTCTCGCCAATCGTTCGTGGCATGATCAAAAAGCATGGCTCCGCAAGCGCCATGTCGACGTTCACAAAGCCTGCCTCAGGCTTACGACGTGTGAAAGTAGGGTGATCCTTGGGCCGTGGCCCGCTCAATCCCCCTCCGGCTTTCCGAAATCAATCTGCTGGTAGGCGCCATGTTGACGCGGGCGCGATCATGCGTTCAGGCGAGGTGGTGAAAACCCCTGCTTCCAGTCGTTATTGTTCTGTCCAGTCGGCATGGCAATAGATCAAAGAAGGGGGGGCGGCCGATGGGTGGCTCTCGGACAGCGGCCTGGTCGTAGGCCGTCGACGCCCTAAAGGTTCATTCTGTGTGGCGTGCCGTCTTACTCGAAAGGCAAGCCTGCGATTGAAATACCGTGGGACCCTCAGTCCCATGAGTGCCCGGGGTTTTCATATATTGAGCTGCGTACCCATTGGATGTTTAACGCAGCTGAAGGGAAGGTTACTGTTCCGGTGGGCAGCCGGTTTATCGCGGCGAGCCACTTCTGTGCGCTGGCCGGATTGGGCAGAATGCTTCAACCCGTGGAGCTTATGCGCAAATCATAGCAGCAAAGTGAACTGATCGCGTTGCCGCCCGACTACCCGCCGCCGAGTCGGCCCTTGCATTTACTCTTCACACCCGACCGCAGATTGACACCTAAAATCAGTGGTTTTTTCGACTTCGCGACGCGACCTTTGACGTGATGCGGTGGTGACGGAGGCCTTTTGAAGTAGGCTGCTGTAAATCACCATCAGCAATGGATATTTATGAGTGCGTGATCAGTCAATAGAGTGCCCCCTTGGTTGTTTACCTCACCGTAGGAGCTACAGGTGGGCAGAAATGCTCGCTCATCCTTGACGAAGTAATGTTGAATATCCAGCTGAACACGAAACGCACCTTAGTGACTACATTTGTTGGCGATGGCGACATAAAACCGTCGGCCCGGGCGTCGCTGCGATGGCTCGTTGGGTTGGGTGGAACGGACGACAAATGTTCTTGATCAACTTGTCCGAAGCTTTCTTATCTGACGAAGAATACGGCTCAGTTGACCACACTGTACGCCCAGCAAAACCGTGGATGGCTCGAAAACAGCTGATGGGGCGGGCGAGCTGCGCGCTCAAAACAGAAAAGCCAGCGAGCACGCTCGTCGAGATGCTATCAAACCTGTTTTTCGAAAATACTGATGCATTCAGACGAACTTTCGACTTTGCGACGTTTTGCGGCAAGTTGATTGAAGTCCTTCGTGAGTGAGTATCATCCATATGCTTATGGCTCACACGCCTGCCTCTCAATTGGCGTGTGAGATCGATTAGTTGTTGCCGCACAAATGGCAACCGGTTTAATCGCGTAAGGCGTGATTGTTGGGTGCATAAGTTTTTGCCATCACGTCGCATAGATATAGTATTTACTAGTGTCTTCATAATTGCAGCTAGGTCAATATAACTCTTCTCTTCTTTTTAGCTCTGTTTATTGAAGATTATAACTGCTTGGCACTATTTCCTCGTTAAAATAACTTCGTTGGCAGTGGCGTGAGTTGAAAAATGACGGGCTGGCTCCTCGTCCGTCTGAAGCTTTGGCTGGTCGATTCGAATACAACATGTCAATACCGCGCCCACCAGATACAGCAAAGCATAGACCCACACCACCCCTTGGACTCCAAGCCAGGAAATCGTTAGCGTTGCAATGGCCGGCCCCATAAAGTTCGACATTCCAGCGGCGAGGTTGTGGGCGGACATAGCCGCCCCTTGCTGTTCCGGGGCAATGGCAAGAAATACAGGTCCAATGGGAACGAACGCTGAGACGCAAATACCCAGTGCAATTGCGGCGGTACTGGCCAGTCCGAAGTGAGCGCCATACATCAGAGGCAAGTAATAGAAAGCCAGGGTCGCCAGCGCGCAGCCAACACAGCCGAACCAACGCATCTGCCATAGCCAGCCGATTCGGTCCCCGATCCATCCCCACATCACGTTAGTGAAAATGGTGACAACGAACATCAGCCCCCACAGATACAACCATTGCTCCATGGTGAAGCCTACGGCTTCCGAAGTGAGGTAAAGCGGCATAATCACAGGGAATCCAAACAAGGTCAGGTTGCAGATGACCCGTACAATGGCTGCAATCAAAATGCTGCGTTGATCGAAGAGGATGGTCACCCCTCGGCTCAGGTCGCGCAAACGGTCGGCGAAGCTTGCCGGCGTGCCTTCCCGTGCCTTGCCTTGATCCTCAACTACGAACACAATCAATACCGCAGCCAGCGCGACCCACAATGTTGCCATCCAAAGTGTACCGATAAAGCCAATCCGCGAAATGCTCAGGCTCGGCAGATACATCCCGAGAAAACCGATACCGATGGAATACATGGTCCAATACCAACCCATCGCTGAAGCAAGGCGGGCCCCGGGCGTCACTTGAGCAATCCAGACCAGGAATGCGTAGATGAACAAGGGGTAAGCAAGCCCACGAATTCCATAAAAAAGCACCATTAATGGGTAGTTCTGTGCGCTCAGGCCGAGCGTCAGAAATAGCGCATGGAAGATCAGCCAGGCCACGACGCCGATCAACATGATTCGACGCGGACCGAAGGTTTCGGCCAGCACGCCGGAACTCCAGCTGGACAAAGCGGCGAGCAGACCATAAACAGTAAAAAGAAAGGATGCTCGGGTGGGGGAGAAGCCGAGATCGACAATGTAACGAGACAGGAAGGCGAGTTCAATGCCATCCCCAGACATAAATAGGGCAATGGCGACGTAACCCCAGATAAGACATATAGGCATGCCGAACAGCAGCCCTCGGGACGCTTGGCGAGTGGCCATAACGCTTTCCTTTATTGTATTTGTAAGTTAAACAACGCCGAAGAGGCTGTAGCGAAATCGGCAGGTAATACTGCAAGGATCTCATCGTGTAAAAGATAACTGCTACTAAGTATGAGCACGAAAACTGATACTATTTTGTAGTTGTGGAATTGGAGCCGCTCCATAATTGCATGCCCTTATACAGGCCCTGCTCCTTCGTCATCCCGTGCAAGGAAATGTCTTCGTCCGGTTGCGGACGCATGATCAGCTTGTTGCTGATCTGCTGGCGTTGCTCGGGGGCTAAGGTATAGTGCGATGGTTCAATGTAGTGGAGGATGATCTGCGATCTCTTCTGCGGCATGCGTTTGTCGCGAGCTATACTGGTCGAATACTGACATCTAGCTAACGTGCGGATTTCCGCGCCCAAGCGCGGCTTTTGCTGGAGCTAATGCGCGCAATCAGAGTTTTTTGCAAATAAGATTAGACGCCGCGAGGAAATAGTAAGTCCCGTTGATCGTCGGTTGAAAAATGCGATGACGTGCCCAAGTATTGGACGGCAGGTTCCTAGGGGAACTCTGATGAAGATTTCTTGAGCTTGGCAAAATGGCGGAGCTTCACCCGCTACCACTCCGATGAAGCAAATTGCCTTTGCCCCTGCCGAGTACTTTGGAGTGCGCAAGCAGGCCGCAAAGTATTATTCCCGCCGAGATGGATAGGATCGTCCTGTGTAAGGATTTATTTGCCCTGATCGAGCCGCATCATCCGAAGGGGAGTGGTTAGCGTCCGACCTATCCCCTGATGACGATGCTGCGTATTCATTTGATGCAAAACTGGTCGGCTACAGCGTTCTGGCGTTGAAGGAGGCGCGTATGAAATTATTATTTTCAACTTCCGTCGGTTGCTGGAACCGGAGTAGAGCGCGCTCTGAGCGTTAAGGTCGCCATGTGGTAGATTGACGCCCGGCGTGGCGTGTACGGGAAGCTGGGCAAACGCTGTATTCCGTACGAAACCAAATGCTAAATCAAAGAAGCAAAGCTAGTGCCGTCAGAGCGAAGGTTGAGCTCCGTTCTGGGCAATTAGGTGCTAATTCAGTCATGTGAGGAGCTTTTTCGTGGTATGAGCAAAGCTGCGGCACTGTTGGTGCCGCCGTTCATGTTGTCGAGTCTGTTGATAAAGCGTAGATATTTACTGGCGGGTGTTGGTGAGGTGTGTCTACGAGGCGCTTGCGGTGGCTAAAAAATCCAGAAATTAACCGGTGATCTGATCGTCTTTGATCCATCGTTGTGTTCAAAGCTGACGGTATCTGAAGAAAGCTAGAAATGCTTGGCTGTTTCAGGCTATCCCTAGAGGCTCTCCTATAGTTTATCATGCTTGTTAGCCCGTTAGGCTAAGCGTTGTTACTCTGTGGCATATGCGCGATTGGATGAATGGTGTGGCTATAACTGTCGCGAAAATAGACCTTGTAAGATGCAATAAAACAAAAAGCAGTCTAATGTGAACCGCTCAGCGAAAATTACTGACCCTTCCTTCGAGCTGATGGACGACCACAACGGGTTGTCCATCATCTATCGCCAGCACGGATTTCCCTGCCCGCTGGTGCGTTGGCATTTCCACAAGGAGTACGAACTGCACCTGATAGTCGCGAGTTCCGGCAAGGTGTTCATCGGCGATTACATCGGCAATTTCTATCCGCAAACCCTGTTCCTGACTGGCCCCAACCTACCTCACAACTGGATCAGCCAGATTGTCGAAGGTGAAGTGGTGCCCAAGCGCGACATGTTGGTCAACTTTTCCGATGAGCTGTTCGACAAAGGCCATCAGGTGTTTGCCGAGCTCAAGATCCTGGTGCCGCTGTTGAAGCGTGCGCAGTACGGCATCGAGTTTCGTTGCAAGCACACGATTGGCATGGCGATGGACCTGATGCAATGCATTGCCAGCACCCGAGGTATGACCCGCCTCGGACACTTTTTCATGCTCCTGGAGTTGCTCGCCGCCTGCGAAGATTATCAACTTTTATCAGGTGCGACGACGCTGCAATTGGCCGACGAGCACCACATCGATCGTACCAATCGAGCGGTGGATTACATCTTTGCCCATTACGCCCGGGATCTGCCGCTGGAGGAAGTGGCTGAGCACCTGGGCATGAAACCGACCTACTTCAGCCGGGTGTTCAGGCAGGCCACCGGGCGCTGTTTCATCGAGTTTGTCAATCGCCTGCGAATCAGCAAGTCTTGCGAGCTACTGGCCGATGGCGTTAAATCGGTGACTGACGTGTGCTTCGAATCAGGCTTCAACAATATCTCCAATTTCAACCGGCGCTTTCAGCAGCAGAAGGGCATGACGCCTTCGCATTACCGGCGGTTGGTGGTGCAGCGGTTGACCGAGCAAAACCAAAGTTGAGTTCGCTCCCACGAGTGCTGTATTTCAACCCGATAACCTATACGAATTCGATCGTCTGTCATCGCTGTACAGCCCTTCCCTGTGTCGTTCGCTGTAAAATTAAGTGCAAAATAATATCAATCTAAATGCGAAGGATGATTTGTTTTGCCCGCAATTGAAGTCTGTAATTAGCGCATATTCTGCCAACCGTCGAAAGATACGAAAACAACGTCAACACCATGAAAAAATCCGGTACACAGGTGGCGTCAAGCAACGGTCTCAACGAAAACCTTGCGCTGTTCAACAGCGAAAAATGCGTAATCTGGGTCGATGCCAGTGTCGCCGGCTCGTTCGTCACCGACAAGAACCAAAGCAAGGTCAGCGACCACGTCGGCTTGAGACATGCGCCCCACGAGGTTACCGACAAAGGCTCGGCCTGGTTGTACTTCTGGGCATTGGCGATCCCTACCAGCTACAAGGCCAAGGAGGCGGCAAAAACCTTCAGTGCCTGGGCTACGTTCAAGGAGTTCGGGGCGTTGGTCGCGGAAAAGATGGCGTCGCCAACGAGCCGCCCGGTAGCCGAGCCTCGGCCTACAGCGAGGCGTGCTTGAACGCCGCGCCATTTGTCAGAGTCACGCTGGAGTTGCTCATAGCCGCGGCCCCGAGCAAGCCGAGCGCCAAACCGGTGCAGTACATCGGCATTCAGTTAGTGATCATCCCGGAGTTCCTGGGCATTGGCATCTAGGTCGGCAAATTGTTGTTCTCGGCGCTGATCGACCAGGCCCTGGCCGCTGCCCAGCAGGCCACCGAACGGGAGATGAAGCGCGCCGGGTACCCGAAATAACCACGCAGTCCCGCTCCCACATTGGAACTTCACTGGTCTACACGACTCGGTTCTTACGCCATGAATATTTCAAATGCCAAAGCTCACCCGGATATTAAGTCGCGTGGCCAAACTTGGCCGGTTTCTGGTCAGTCCCTCGGTGGCCTTGTTGCTGTTGTGGATGATCGTGCCGCTGGGCATGACCCTGTACTTTTCGCTGACCCCCTACGACCCGATCAACCTGCCGATTGTGGTGTGGATGGTTTACACCTACTTCAAGGACATCCTCGAAGCTGCCCCCTGGATTGCGCACACTCTGGCAGGAGATGGTCCGCGTTCTGCTGCCGATTGCCAAGGGCGGCCTGGCCTCCACCGTGTTGCTGTCGCTGATCCTGTGCTGGAACGAGGCATTTTAGTCGCTGAGCCTGACTTCGTTGGCCGTTGCGCCGTTAACTGCGCTGATCGCCTCCAACTCCAGCCCCGAAGACTTGTTCTGGGCCAAGTTGTCCGCCGTGTCGTCCCTGGCTTGCGCGCCGATCCTGAATTTTGGCTGGATCAGCCAGAAACAGCTGGTGCGCGGTTTGTCCTTCGGCGCAGTGAAATAAGCCCGCTGTTCATAAATCCCCTTGTGGGAATGGGCTTGCTCGCAATAGATGTCAATGATAACCCGTTGTCTGAAGGATAGTCGCGAGCAGGCTCGCCCCCACAAAAATCCTGCACGGCGCACCAAATAAGTTCAAATGGAGGCCCACCATGGCCAAACTGAAAATCAAGAATCTGCAAAAACGTTTCGAAGGCTTTTCTATCATCAAGGGCATCGGCCTGGAAGTGACCGACAAGGAGTTTGTGGTCTTCGTCGCCCCCGCGGGCTGCGGCAAGCCCACCCTGTTGCGGCTGATTGCCGGCCTTGAGGAAGTCTGCGGCGGCACCATCGCGCTTGGCCGCGACATCACCGAAGTCAGCCCGGCCAAGCGCGACCTAGCGATGGTGTTCCAGGCCTACGGCCTGTATCCGCACATGAGCGTGCGCAAGAACATGTCCTTTGCCCTCGACCTAGCCGGGGTGCCAAAAGCCGAAGTGTTAAAAAAAGTCAGTGAAGCGGCACGTATTCTCGAACTCGGGCCGATGCTTGAGCTTAAGCCGAAGCAACTGTCCGGTGGCGAGCGGCAACGCGTTGCGATTGGCCGGGCCATCGTGCGCAACCCGAAAATTTTCCTGTTCGATGAACCACTGTCCAGTCTTGACGCCACGCTGCGGGTGCAGATGCACCTTGAACTGCTACGCCTGCACAAGGATTTGCAAGCGACCATGATCTACGTGACCCACGATCAGGTCGAAGCGATGACCATGGCCGATAAGGTAGTGGTGTTCAATGGTGGCAGGATCGAGCAGGTCAGCTTGCGTCTGGATCGTTACCATCAGCCGGCCAACCTGGTCGTCGCCGGTTTTCTCGGCACGCCGAAAAAGGGATTTCTCAAGAGCAGCGTCAGCCTTGTCGAGCGCCAGGGCTGTGAAGTTTTGCTGGATGCCGGCACCCGCATCACATTGCGAGTGAGCTGCGCCAGCCTGAGCGTCAGTGGCGCGGTGACTCAAGGTATTCGCCCGGAGCATTTAGAACTGGCCATGCCTGGTGACTGCACCTTGCAGGTCACTGCCGACGTCGGTGAACATCTGGGCAGCGACACGTTCTGCCACATGCGCACGGCGTCCGGCGAGGCCTTGACCATGCGCGTGCTTGGCGACCTAGCCAGCCGCTACGGCGAAACATTGAGCCTGCATTTGAATGCCGACCACTGCCATTTGTTCGATGGCAACGGCGTGGCTGTTACCCGACCACTGCGCGCTGCCGCCTGATTTCAGGGATCCTGTATGAAACTCACTAAAAAAAACCTCAACCGTTTCGCCCCAGAGGTGATTCTGCCCGCCTACAACCTGAGCGACACCCGTCAGGGCATCGCCCATATCGGCGTCGGCGGCTTCCATCGCGCCCACCAGGCGTATTATACCGATGCGCTGATGAACCTGGGCGAAGGCCTCGAATGGGCAATCTGCGGCGTCGGCCTGCGCGGCGAAGACCGTCGTGCCCACGACCACCTGCACGGCCAGGACTGTCTGTTCACCCTGTTCGAACTGGGAGACAACGACGCCACCGAAGTGCGGGTAATCGGCTCGATTCGCGACATGCTGTTGGCTGAGGACAATGCCCAGGCACTGATCGAAAAACTCGCCGACCCGCAAATCCGCATCGTGTCGCTGACCATTACCGAAGGCGGTTATTGCATCGACGACAGCAACGGCGAATTCATGGCCGATCTGCCGCAGATTCAGCACGACCTGAGCAGCCCGGCGGCCCCGAAAACGGTGTTCGGCTTTCTCTGCGCCGCTCTGGCCAAACGCCGTGCCGCCGGCACGCCAGCCTTCACCTTGATGTCCTGCGATAACCTGCCGCACAACGGCGCCGTGACCCGCAAGGCTTTGCTGGCCTTTGCCGCTTTGCTCGATGCCGATCTAACGGGCTGGATCGCGGCTAACGTCAGCTTCCCCAACGCCATGGTCGACCGCATCACGCCGATGACCAGCGTTGAACATCGCCTGCAACTGGCCGACCAGCACGGTGTTGACGACACCTGGCCGGTGGTTTGTGAACCCTTTGCGCAATGGGTGCTGGAAGACAAGTTCGTCAACGGGCGCCCGGCCTGGGAAAAGGTCGGTGTGCAATTTACCGACGATGTCACGCCTTACGAAGAGATGAAGATCAAGCTGCTCAACGGCAGCCATCTGGCCCTGACGTATCTGGGGTTCCTGAAGGGTTACCGGTTCGTCCATGAGACCATGAATGACTCGCTATTCGTACGCTACATACGCGCTTACATGGAGCTGGATGTGACCCCGCAGTTGGCGCCGGTGCCGGGAATCGACCTGACCGAATACCAGAACACCCTGGTCTCACGCTTCTCCAATCGGGCGATTGCCGATCAGCTGGAGCGGGTGTGTTCGGATGGCTCGTCGAAGCTTCCAAAGTTCACCGTGCCGACCATCAACCGCTTGATTGCCGAGGGCCGGGATACCCGGCGCGCGGCGCTGGTGGTGGCGGCCTGGGCTATGTATTTGAAAGGGGTGGAGGAGAATGGCAATATCTACTTGATTGCGGATCCGCGGGCGGCGTTTTGTCAGGTATTGGTGGCCGATGATGCATTAATCACTCAGCGATTGCTGACAGTTGAGGAGATTTTTGGTGTGCAGATTCCTAACTCTCCCGAGTTCGTGGCGGCGTTTGAATGGTGTTACAACAGCTTGCGGGATGTGGGAGTGACACAGACGTTGGAAAAAGTTCTCACCATTCCCTGCGGTTCTCCAGAACCCATTGTGTAAGGCCAGTCGGCCGAGAAATCTCTTTAATCAGAAAGGAAAGGACGATGGTATTGCCTCGGGCAATCGTATTTGGTGAAGCCCTGACTGACATTGTACAGGGCGTACCCGGACAGTGGCAGGGTTTTTCGGGCGGTGCGCCTTGGAACGTTGCACGAGCGCTCAGTCGCCTGAGTGTCAGCAGCTCCTTTGCAGGGGCCGTCAGTACGGACTCGTTGGGCGACGAGATAGCCCTACAGTCAGAGGTGGCAGGGCTAGATATGCGATTTATACAACGAGTGGACCGAGAGCCCTTGGTCGCCATCGTTCCGTCAAGCCGCCCGCCTAGGTACTTTTTTGCCGGGGATGCCGATCTGTTTTTCGATACGGGCCTGCTGCCGCAAGGTTGGCTTGACCATACCGAAGTTTGTCATTTTGGCTGCATCAGTCTGGCTCGACAGCCATTGGGAGATCGTTTGGTCAGCCTCGCCGAACAGGTGAAACGCGCTGGCAAACGAATTAGCTTTGATCCGAACTGGCGCAATTTGATGGACAGATATTACCGGGAGAGCACTTTCCCAACGATGACCGCCCTGGCTGACATGATCAAGCTGTCCGATGAAGACCTTCGTCACCTCTATCCCGGATTGACCGAACATCAGGCCATGGATGAGTTACGTGCGCTCAACTTTAGGGCGCAGATCCTGTTCACCCGAGGTGCAGACGGAATGATTCTTCATACGTCGGACCGTCAATACGAACAGCCCGCGATTCTTGGGGACGTTGCCGATACTGTGGGGGCGGGCGATGCGAGCATGGCGGGTTGGTTGGCTGCAGATTTGCTGGGAATCACCGATCTGAAGGAGCGTCTGCGTTTTTCAACTGCTTGCGCCTCCCTATCGTGTCGACATACCGGAGCCTATGCACCAACGTTGGCAGAAGTTAAAAATCTACTTACCTCGCTACCCAGTGGCTGAAGAAATGGAAAAGAGGCTGACGTATCGATGCGTATTTCAGCATTACACTAATGTCGAGCAAGCATGTTTCCGTTAGGACGCGTGAAAGAAAATAGTTACAGAGATGCCTATTTCTTGATTCAGTGCTTGCTCTTCAGTTTAATGATCTGTTAGCGCCTACGCCGAATTTCCCCAGTTGCTGAGATTTCACTGACCCAGTCTGACTCCTCGCGAATCCTTGTCTGTGCTGGACTTTTGAAGGTTTGGAGGTGGGGCAGTCTTGTCTCGGCACGTAGGTCAATTCATCGTCGGCGTGAACAGCCCAGCCCGAAGAAGTAAAAGCCTTGCCACCTTGGTGGCGA
The DNA here is from genome assembly GCF_002269425.1 of Pseudomonas sp. NS1(2017). Taxonomy (NCBI): domain Bacteria; kingdom Pseudomonadati; phylum Pseudomonadota; class Gammaproteobacteria; order Pseudomonadales; family Pseudomonadaceae; genus Pseudomonas; species Pseudomonas sp. NS1(2017). The sequence goes on along the minus strand of NZ_CP022960.1, from coordinate 325,218 downwards.
ATTGCAGCTTGTAAATTTCCAGAGCGTCATACCTGTGATAGCCGAGTTTCGCATCTCGAACGAGAAGATTGATCATTTCGTTAATCGACTCTTGCACGTACCTCTGCTTCCAAGGCATTCAAGATTCAAAATCTGGCTGATTGCATAAGCACTGATTGGAGCCGCCTCCATCGTGGTGGAGAGTGCGTGTAGCCTGCCGCATCAGCCTGATGCTAAATCGAAGTAAATAGGATCATGTGGGTGCCTACTAACGGATAGATGTTAAATGGCCACTTTTTAAGTATAAAGGCATTTGATTTGATATCTGGTAGCGATAGTCCTTGATCGTGATGAGGGCCTTCGTTAGCAAAAGGATTTGTTGGAGCTCAGGGATGGTTGCGGTAAAGCATAAGGTTTTGGTCAGTTGGATCGGCGCTAACGATTTGAAAGCGGTGATCGGCGAGGGGGCGGGGCCTGTCTGTTCGGCCCTCGCTGCTGTCGATTTCGATGTCGTCGAACTCTTGTGTGCGTACCCTGCGGAGCAGGTTGAGCGTTATCTTCGCTGGCTCCGCGAGCAAGTCGATATTCCCGTCACGGCCTATGTCGAGCCGTTATCCTCCCCTGTGCATTTCGGCGAGATTTATCACGCGGCCAATCGGCATCTGCAGCGGTTGGTGGGAGAAGGGGCACATCTTTCCATCTTGCTGAGCCCCGGAACACCTGCGATGCAGGCGGTGTGGATCCTGTTGGGCAAGACCCGTTACCCCGCAGTCTTCTATCAATCTTCGTTGGAACAAGGTGTCCAGCAGGTTGATATCCCCTTCGAAATCGCTGCCGAGTATGTTCCAGCGGCCAGCGCAATCAGCGGCAACCAGTTGGCCAAACTGGCTGAGCAGCAAGTGCCGGTGGATGCCGCGTTTGACAGCATTGTCGCGGAAAGTGGTCGCATGCTGGCCATCAAGGCACAGGCCCACGTTCTTGCTGAGAAAGGCGTGCCGGTCCTTATCTATGGAGAGACGGGTACCGGCAAAGAGTTGTTTGCCCGAGCCATCCACAACGCAGGAACGCGCGCTAGCCAGCCGTTCGTAACTGTCAACTGCGGTGCTATTCCCTCTGAACTGGTTGATTCCGTGCTCTTCGGCCACAAAAAAGGTGCGTTTACCGGCGCGATTGCAGATCGGCTTGGGGTGTTCGAACAGGCTCATGGCGGGACGCTATTTCTTGATGAGTTCGGTGAACTGACCTTGGCCGTGCAGGTGCGGCTATTGCGTGTACTGCAAGAGGGCACATTCACGCCGGTCGGTGCCAGTCGTGAAGTGCAGGTGAATGTGCGCCTGATCACCGCCACTCACCGCAATCTGATGGCAGACGTCGCACATGGCAGTTTCCGTGAGGACCTGTTTTATCGCATCGCTGTAGGTGTCCTGCATCTGCCGGCGCTGCGCGAGCGCGAGGGTGACCTGCGGCTCTTGACCGATGCGCTGCTGGCCGGTATCGGCAGCCAAGATCCCAGCCTGAAGGAAAAAAAGGTTTCGCTGGAGGCCAGGGAACTCATCCAACGGCACCCGTGGCGCGGCAACGTTAGGGAGTTACACGCCACCTTGCTGCGCGCTGCGCTCTGGTGCCAGGACTCGCTGATTACCCGGGGCGATATTGACCAGGCGTTGTTCAAACTGCCGGCGCAGGACAACGACCTGATGACGATGGATGTGTCCCAAGGGGTGGACATCAACCACATCATTTCCAAAGTCGTGAGCCACTACGTGCGTGGCGCATTGGCCTCAACGGGCCAGAACAAAACCCGAGCCGCCTTGCTCCTGGGGCTCAAGAGCCAGCAGACCCTGAGCAAGTGGATCGAAAAGCACTGTGTCGAATAACAAGCGAGGGTAAGAAAAATTACTTTGAAGTAATGAATATTATTTTTTTCGGGCGTTATTGATCCTTGCATTTCGTAACTTATTGTTTTTAAAGAAATAAATTATTCTGGCACGAAGCTCGCTATAACCAGGACGTCACTTACTGATTACCAAGGAACCGTTGAAATGTCAGAGCTCAAGAAATTCCAGATCCAAGCTGCCCGTCCTTTGCCTGTGATTGTGCTGGCGGACACCAGTGGCAGCATGTCGGAGGGCGGCAAGATCGAGGCGTTGAACAGCGCGCTCCAGGACATGATCGCCACCTTTGCCCATGAAAGCCGCCTGCGCGCTGAAATCCAGGTGAGCGTGATCACCTTTGGCGGCAGCAGCGCAGAGTTGAACCTGCCCTTGACCCCGGCCCATCAAATCCAAAGTTTCAGCCAGCTCACGGCGGATGGCGCCACGCCCTTGGGCGGCGCATTGCGCCTGGCCAGCCAACTGATCGAAGACAAAGACATCGTGCCGTCCCGCGCCTACAAACCGGTGATTGTGTTGGTCTCCGATGGTTACCCCAATGACGAGTGGGAGACGCCTTTTGCGCAATTGCAAAATGGTGAGCGCTCCTCCAAGGCCACGCGCTTCGCCATGGGCATCGGTGCCGATGCAGATGTGAGCATGCTGGCCGACTTCGCCAATGATCAGGAAGCGCCGCTGTTTCAAGCCTCTGAGGCACGGGATATTCATCGCTTCTTCCGTGCCGTGACCATGAGCGTCAGCGCCCTTAGCCAGTCGTCGACCCCCAATCAAACGCTCCCGTTGGAGCTGCCGTCTGCCGATGATCAAGACTGGGAATTCTGATGCGCCTGGCAGCGTCTGGTGCCAAGGTCATCGGGCCGGGGCACCTGCAGGACGGCGTGGTCAACCAGGATGCCATGGGGGTCTATGGCGTGCGTCAGGGGTGGTGCATCGCGGTCTGTGACGGCCTGGGCAGCCGGCGCCTGAGCCACATCGGCTCCAGCAAGGCGGTACGCCTGGTCAAGCAACATACCAGGCAGGCCTTCGCCGTTTCTGCACAAAAACTGGGCCAGGCCATTCGCTTGTCCTGGCTTGAGCATTTCGGCACCCGCTATCGCGATTACGAAACCACCTGCCTGTGGGCTCGGGTCGATGCCCGCGGCCGTGGGCAGGCCGGGCAGATAGGGGATGGGCTGCTGCTGCTCAAGAGCCGAGGTGCCTTCCGGGTGATCAGCGCGGCGCGCCAGGGGTTCGGCAACCAGACCGACACCCTGGCCCAGGCAGGCGAGGGGCTGTGGCAGACTTGCGAGTTCGAATTGGTACTGCCCGGCGATGGCGTGCTGCTGATGACGGACGGCATCAGTGACGATCTGATCCCCGAGCAGTTGGAACCCTTTTTCGATGTGATTTACCGCCGCCTTGCGCGCAGCAACAGACGCCGCATGCGCACCTGGCTGGAGCGAGAAATGCACGCCTGGTCCACGCCACTTCACGGTGATGACAAGAGCATCGCCGGTATCTTTCGAACGGATCACAAACAATGACCGCTACCCAGCGCAGTACCAAGCATGTCCTGGATGAAAAGGGCACTCGCTACGACTTGTTGAGCGAGATGAGCCGTGGCGGGCAAGGTGTGGTGTATCGCACACAATTGCCCACTGTCCTGGTCAAGGGCTTTATCCATACTGACCTCGATGCCAAGCAACGCTGGCATCGTCATATGGCATGGTTGATCCGCCAGGACCTCAGCGACCTGAAACTGGCGCGACCGCTGGCACTGCTCAAGCCGCCGCGCTTTGGCTATGTCATGGAGCTGATGGACGGGCTGGTTCCATTGCAAAGCCTGTTGGACAGTTTTGTCGCCGCCGAGGACGATGCCGCCAGTGATTACCTGGCCCAGGGCGGCCTGCGTCGGCGGGTGCGTATTCTGTGCCAGTTGGCCAGGACCTTGAACCAGCTGCATGGGCGCGGCATGCTCTACGGCGACCTGTCCCCGGCCAATATTTTTGTGTCGGATGATCCCGGGTTTGCCGAAACCTGGCTGATCGACTGCGACAACATCAGCCTGCAGGCCCACAGCGGCCTGACCCTTCACACCCCCGACTATGGCGCGCCGGAAGTGGTGCGCGGCGAGGCCATGCTGTCGAGCCTGACGGACTGCTGGAGCTTTGCCGTCATCGCCTATCGCGTGTTGACCCACAACCATCCCTTTAAGGGCGAACTGGTCGAACTGGGTGAGCCGGAGGAAGAGGACGCGGCACTGCGAGGGGAGCATCCATGGATCAATGATTCGGATGACCCCGACAATGCCTGCTTTGCCAACCTGCCGTTGCAATTGGCCGAACACAGCCGCTTGCCCGCGCTGTTCAGTCGCTGCTTCGAGCAGGGCAAGCAAGATGCAATCGCCCGCCCGGGTATCGCCGAATGGTTGGAAGCCCTGGTGGAGATCGACGAACGCATGGTTGAGTGCGCCGAATGCACCTCCACCTCGTTGATGCCGGGCACTGGCGTTGACCCTGCGCACATGGCCTGCTTTTTTTGCGATGCACCGGTCGACGCCAACCTGGTGGTGTTCGAGGAGTTCATCTGCCTGGCGCCGGAAGAAAGGGACGCCGAACTGCCTGACCACCGCATCGCCACCGGTCGCCGTGTGTACCTGCAACCGGGGGCAAACCAAGAGCTCAAGCGGTTGTTACCCTCGTTCAGTTATGACCGTTGGCCCACCGACCATGTACGCCTCGAATACACCGGCAAGGGCCTGGGGATCCACCAGTTGCCAGACGGCGAGCTGTACCTGCAAGGCGAGGGCGATCCCAAGCAACTCGGGGAATTCCAGGGGCTCAAGGCGGCACGTCGTGGCCAGTATGACCAGCCGTACCAGTTGCATATCGGCCCTCCCGGGGAAACCCATGTCGTCTGGCAATTCCGGTGGTGATGAACGATGAACCTTCAAGAATTCCCATTGTTTTGCGCGGATGTGTTGAGCCTCTCGACGACTGAGGAAACCCAGTCCTTGCGCGTGAACGAAGCGATCACCGTTCAGCGCTACCAGGATGATTGGCTGGTGGTGCAGGGCGACGAACGTATCGTGGTGACCTGCAATCCGTCGCAAAGCACCCTGTTCGGCCCTTTGGCGTCACGGGACCAGGTGCGCTGGATGCTGGCAGCGTGCAAAAAAAACCGATTGCAGGTGCAGTACTGCGCACCTGCCGATGTATCGGCCATGAACCTAGAGTTCAGGGTCGACGGGCTGATTGCCGACAGCCTGTATACCCATCAGGAAATCGGCCAGAACGATGTCGAACAGGCCTGCCAGTGGATGCAGGAGCAGTTTGTGGTCAAAGGTGCGCTCGAAGGTGATTGGCTGGCCCTTTCGCGCTTCAACAACACCGCAGCCAAGGGCAGCTTCCAGGTGTTGGGCATGGGGTGGCGCGCCGATATCGAGCGCACCGCCGACGGTGCGCTGCTGGTAAAACGCGTGGCTCGCCATGTGCGGCGCAGCGATTCGTTTTCGTTACTGGTGGGTGACTTTGCCTTTCGGGACGCGTCGGTCGCGGCGCAGCTCAATAGCCCTGCCCAGCAAGTGTTGCTCAACGCTATGCTGCGCGACAATGCGGGCTACCTGGAATTGTGGAACCTGTACAACGACAAGGAGTGGCAACGCGCGCTGCAACAGGCCCAGACCCTCAAGGCGTTGCGGTTTGTGCGCTATGAAAGTTTTCAGAACGGGCGAGAAAACGCCTGGCGCTTGTGGCCCAAGTCCCCAGAGGCTTACCAACTATTCTGCGAGCGTCACAAGGGCCTGGACTTGTCCCGCGATACCCAGTTCGACCTGGGGGACGCGCCGCCGGACTGGTCGGAAGAATTGAGCAATGAAGCGCCGTCCGCCTCGTTTGCCCCGACACCCCGTGGGCGGATCCGCTTTGAAGCACAGTGTCTGGTGTTCACGCCGGTGTCGACCCATAACGACGTTAAACCCAAGAGCCCCGAGGGCTGGCTGTACCTGTCCGTTGCCGGTAACCGCACCGTTGGCAAGCGACGCCTTATCGCCAAGCAGTCCATTGATTCCGGCAGGCGCTTGCCGTCACTCAGGTGGTTGCTCGAAGGTTTGGCCATACCGGCGGAGCGGCGCCGCACGCTCAAGGGCCTGACAGCCTACGCCAACGAGTCGTTTAAAGGTGGCCAACCCACAGACAAACAGATCGATGCGTTGGACAAGGCACTCAATACGCCGGAACTGGCGATCATCATCGGCCCTCCCGGTACCGGCAAGACCCAGGTGATCGCAGCCTTGCAGCGCAGGCTGGCGGAAGAAACGCGCGAGCAGAACATTGCCGGGCAGGTTCTGATCAGCAGCTTTCAGCATGATGCCGTGGATAACGCCCTGGAGCGCAGCGACGTGTTCAAGTTGCCGGCCACACGCATCGGCGGCAAGCGTCGAGATGTTGAAGAAGACAATCGCATCGATCCCTGGCTTGAACGCCAAGTCGAGCATGTCCAGGGCAAAATTGCCCAGGAGTACGAACGCTATCCGGAATTGGAGCCCGTCAGCCGCCTGTCACAGGCCTTGTTGATGACCCGTGTCTCAAACCTTTCACCAGCAGAACGGGCCGATGCATTCAAGGACATGTTGGCGACGGCCCGTTCACTGGTGCAACACGGCCTGCTCCTGCCGGCGCGCTTGGAACAGGCGTTGCAGGACTATATCGATCAGATCAACCCTCTGCCTCGCGGACGCGGCGCCGACGCAGTCGACAGCGCAACCCTGCGCCGCATTCGCGCCCTGCGGGTTAAGCCTGGCGCCTTCAGTGATGACGGTGCCGACCGTGCGTGGGACTTGCTCAGTTGGTTGAAGCGCCACGATGTAGCGCTCGGTGAGGGAATGCGCGAGCTGCTGGAGCAAGCCGCCGATTGCCGGCAGGCCTCGCAGGATTTATTGCAGCGCCTGGCCGAGGGCAAGAACCGCTTGTTGGATCGCTTCCTGCCGGATTACCGACCTGCGCAACTCAAGCACCAACTCGATGCCCTGGGCGTCAGCTTGATCGACCAATTGGAACAGCATCTGCAAGACAAGATTTCCCAGCGCAAGCTGGGGGTGGCCTGGGTACTGGAGCAACTGGCTGGCAGTTTGGAAATGGACCGTGCCGCCGCCGTGGCGGCGGCCCAGGAATACTCCATGGTGGTGGGCGCCACCTGCCAGCAGGCGGCCGGACGCCAGATGGCCAGCCTCAAGGCCGTGTCAGACCTGGACAGCATGGACATCGAGTTCGACACCGTCATCGTTGATGAGGCCGCGCGTGCCAACCCGCTGGACCTGTTCGTGCCCATGGCCATGGCCAAGCGGCGCATCGTGCTGGTCGGCGATGACCGCCAGTTGCCGCACATGCTGGAGCCAGAAGTCGAGAGCCAGTTGCAGGAGGAGCATGCACTCACAGCGTTGCAGCTGGAGGCCTTGCGCTCGAGTCTTTTCCAGAGGATGCGCCTGATGTTGCAGGACCTGGAGAAAAAAGACGGCATTCGCCGCGTGGTGATGCTCGACACACAGTTTCGCATGCACCGCGTGCTGGGGGATTTTGTCAGTGCACAGTTTTATGAAAAAGTCGGGTTAGAGGCGGTCAAGACCACGCGCAAGGATGATGATTTTGCGTTTGCGCCGGACTTTATCCGGGCCTTGGGCAACGACGGTGGGCATTACGAAAACAAGGTCTGCCAGTGGATCGATGTGCCGGCCAGCGCGGGCCTTGCGCAACGTCTGGGAGGGACTAGCCCCATGCGCGAGACCGAAGCCGAGCGGGTCGTGGAAGAGGTTAAGCGTTTGATGATCGCGGGCGGTGAAGCCCTCTCCGTGGGGGTGATCACGTTTTATGCCGCACAGCGTGACCTGATCATGGAAAAACTGACCCAGGTGCAGATCGATGGTGTGCCCTTGATGGAACGCAAGAGCACCGGCATCGAGCCCCATGAGCAATTCAAGTGGGCGAAAAAAGTCCGCAGTGATGGGTCTGAGTACTCAGAAGAGCGGCTGCGGGTTGGTTCGGTGGATGCCTTCCAGGGCAAGGAGTTTGATGTGGTGCTGTTGTCCTGTGTACGCACCGGCCCGCAAGGTCGGCGCGGGCCGGCCGGGCGTGCCGAAGATAGCCCGGAGAAGTCCCGGGAGACCCTGCTCAATGAGCAATACGGCTTCCTGCGGTTACCCAACCGGATGAACGTGGCCATGAGTCGCCAGCGCCAGATGCTGATCTGCGTCGGTGATGCGGCACTGGCGACCCATGTCGATGCAGAGGAAGCCGTGCCTGCCCTGGTGGCGCTGCACCAACTCTGTGGAGGTGCGCATGGCAGCCTTCGGTGAATCCGGAACCTACCTCAAGTTCGGCGAAAGGCCCCACGGCAGCGCTCGTGCCGTGTTGTGGCCGGTATGGGTGCATCGGGTGCTGTACCCCGAAGTCACGCGTGCACGGTTGAACCTGTTCCAACGTGCCGTATTGGGCCTGATCAGGGCCCAAGTGGTGCGGGCAGAGGCGATTGCCGAGCTGACCAACCTGCATGAAGACCTGGTCAAGCTGATCCTCGCCCAAGCCGTCAGCAATGGCTGGCTGGTGACCCGTGCGGATGCCGTTACCCCTAAGGGCTTGCGCATGCTGCTGGACGAGGAGGAGGCCAGTGCCAATCTCAAATCCGGGTACCTCTTCCAGGACGCGCTCGGCGGTGAACTGTGGCCGCGCTTCGAGGCACAGCTCAAGGACATCGTCCCGACCGAAACACGTGGACAGTTCCCGGTCTTTGCCCTGAACAGGAAAACCGGTCAAACGACTGCACCTTTTCTGCTTCTGCCCAACCAGCGTGTGCAGCCGGCCTGCAGCACGCCAGCGTTGATGAAAGCCTATCGGGATTATCGCGAGGACTACCGGGCAACGCTGCAGCTGTATGGCAAGGCCGACCTGCCCGAGCAGATAAAGCTGCAAGGGGTGGAGCGCCAGGACGCCCAGGCCCGACTCGCTCATGTACTGGTGTGGATTACGCCAGACCCGGATGGTGGGCAGTTGTGGGCAATCAGGGACCCGTTCGACCTGCGTGACCAGGCCTGGTGGATGGACAGCCGCTTGTTACCGTTGGTGAAGGCAAACCAGGGGCTGCTCAAGTACCTGTCCAGCCTGGTGGAGGCACCTCGCGGCGACGAGCAGAGCGTCGAACAGTGGCTGGCCGATCTGCAAAAGCAGGCGGATCTTCGGGTGTTAACCGAGTTTCCCTGGGTCGAGCGCCAGACGGATATCAAGCGTTACCTGGCAGCGCTGCTGTCCCGCCAGGAAAAACTGGCCCAGGGCGATACCGCCGAGAATGAGCTTGAAGCGGCCATGACCGAGTGCCAGAAGCTGTTGGAGGTGGTGATGCAATGGCTGATCGGCACGTTCCCGGTCGATCCTGCCCTGATGCCCAGGGGAGAGCAGCGTGCTGACTATCGCGTCACTCGCCAAATCCTGACGTCGTTTCGGTTGCCCGCGTTCAACGCCGAGGTCGTTGGGCAATTGGCCCGGCAAAAATTGGATCAGGTCATCTCGGCGTGCTCCAGCCCCAGCAGCTCCCTAAAGGCACTGCTCTTTGCCGCCGGTTGGGGCGCCAGCAGCCATGCCGGGCATCCCTTCAAGACGCTGACCGAAGAGCAGCTGCAACTCGAACAGCTCCTGGCGCTGGCCACCCTGCGTAACCAGGGCAGCCACGCCCACAGCAAATTTACCGGCAAGAAAGTCACCCCCGTGACCGTGCCGATGGCGCAACAACATATTCAATACGCCCTGGGCTTTACCGAACGTTTCAAGGAATGGATGTAATGGCCAAAAATAATCGTAACGCCCCTTACAGCGCCCCGATAGGCGGCGCATCCGCACCAGCCAAGACTGCCAATCGCGTGCAATTGGAGAAGCAGGTGCCAATGTGGAGCGCCTCCTTCGGGAATGCCTCCAAGCTGTATTCCGGTGTGTCCCTGGCCCCTGATTTTTCGGTGGATGAAGCCTTCTTGAGCAAGCTGGTCGCCCACATCAGCGATGACGACAGCAAGGCGTTTTCGACCTGGATCGAGCGCTTCGCCCAGTTCTGTAAGGACCTGGGCAAGCGCGCAGATACACTGCTCGAAGAGTATGAGGAGCGCTGGGAACTGACCAACCAGGCCGGCCGGGAATGTGATGCGCGGATGCAACAGCTGGATGAACGTCAGGCCGTCCTTGAGGTACAGCATGAGGCCCAGGCTCTTCGCCAGGCCGAGTTTGAACGCGTGCGGCAGCGACAGGCGCAAGCCGATGGCGAATTGGCGCAGCGCGAGCGTGAGGTCAAGCTGCGTGAGGTCAACGCCGAGGCCGGGTTTGCCGAGCAGAACCGCCTGGCGCTGGTGGTCCTCGAAGAGCGCCAGCGCATGTTGGGCGAACAGCATGACAGCGAAATTGGGCTGCTTCAGGAAGAAAAACAGGCCCTGAACCAGGAATTGCGCCAGCTCGCCAGGCAGCTCGCCGATGTGAAATTCCGTTGCACTGAAGCCGAGGCTGCCCGTGCCGATGTGTTGGATACCCGTGAAGATGCGCTTGCACAACGCGAGCAGCAGGTGGAGGACCGCACGCGCCGCCTGGACCGGGAGTGGGCCGCCGTCAAGGAGGCCAAGGCGACCCAGCAGGATCAGGTTGCGCGCGAGATGGAGCAGGAGCGCAACGGCTTCGCACGCGAGGTGGAACGCGTGGAAACGCGCGAGCGCAAGGCCTGGGCAATGGTGGATAAGAGTGCAAACGAGCTGTCCGAGTTGCAGTTGTTGAAAGCTCAGTTGGGGGATCAGTCGGCGACGGTCCTGCTTGACGAACTGAGTGCACTGCGTGAAGACAACAGGGCGCTGCTTACCCGGCTGGAACAATCCGATGCCGCAGAGCTGCAGGGCGAAAACGATAAACTTCGCCAGCATGTGGCGGACCTGGGCATGCAGATTGCCGACATCATGCCCAAATACGAGAAGGCCAATCGCGAAGTTGGCATGACGCGTGTCGCGGCCACTGACCTTGAATGGAGCGAGCGAAAAAGACGCGTGCTGGAGACTCATGCAACCGTCCTGGACGCCAGGATAAATGACCTGGCCACCACCGTTGAGCAACTGACCAACGCACAGAAAACCCAGACGCCATTCCCTGCCATGTCCTTGATGGACACCCACAAGGACTACCGTGCTGGCGCTGAGTTGGAGGAGGTGCAGGACCTCGGGCCGTTCGCGGTTGAATTGCAGCACCGCATCGCCACTGCAGAAGCCTCGGTCAAACTGTTCTATCCCATTGAAGACATCCGGGTGTTGTTGGGCGGCTTGGCCATGAGCCAGCTTCATGTGTTCCAGGGCATTAGCGGCACAGGCAAAACTAGCTTGGCCAAGGCGTTCGCCAAGGCCATGGGCGGCTTCTGCACGGATATCGCCGTACAAGCGGGTTGGCGTGACCGGGATGACCTGCTGGGCCATTACAACGCCTTTGAGCGGCGTTTCTATGAGAAGGATTGTCTGCAAGCCTTGTACAAGGCGCAGACCCCTCGCTGGGACGACGCCTGCAACGTGGTGCTGTTGGACGAGATGAACCTGTCCAGGCCCGAGCAGTATTTCTCCGAGTTCCTTTCGGCGCTGGAGAAGAATGATCCAAGGGAGCGCCTGATCAGTCTGTCGGAAGTCGCGCTGTCGGGTGCGCCGCTCAACCTCAAGAACGGCCGGAAAATACTGGTGCCGAATAACGTCTGGTTTATCGGTACCGCCAACCATGATGAATCCACCAGCGAGTTGGCCGACAAGACCTACGACCGTGCCCACGTGATGACCCTGCCCAAGCAGGATGCGGGGTTTGTCATCCAGCCTTACGAGAAGAAGCGGTACTCATTCTTTTCGTTGCAAAAAGCCTTCAATCGGGCGTGCTTGCTCCATGAGATGCCTGTAAAGGACCTGCTCGGTAGGCTGACCCGCGATGAATTTACCCAGCAACTGGCCAGCCATTTTGACCTAGGTTGGGGCAACCGCTTTGAGAAACAGGCACTGCGGTTTATTCCGGTCATGCTGGAGACCGGAGCGAGTGAGGGGCAGGCCCTCGACCATCTGCTGTCCACCCGTGTGATGCGCAAGGGCAAGGTGACTGGGCGCTATGACGTTGGCACCACAGATGTAACGGAGTTGATGAGCGCGCTTGAAAGCTTCTGGATCAAGGCGAACCTCAAGGGCGACCCGGTCAAATCCCTGGACCTGCTGACGGCGGACATCAAACGCCGGGAAGGGCATCGTTGAACTGGTTTGACCGACTGCTGGGCGAGCCCGTGGCCACGCTGCCCGGTCTGGTCGAGCCCGGGCGCTTCTGCTGGGCCGGCAAATCCGGCGTGACGATCAACGGCCACACCCTACTGCGGCAAGACATCCTGGTGCCCGATGGCAGCGACCGCTGCCTGCTGGACGAAGCGCTGCATGGGTTCGTGCCGTCGAACGCCCTGCTGTCTCCTCAGGCCGAGCTGTTTGCCAGTGCGCTTGAGTCCCTAGATCCAGAGTTTTCGCGGCAGGCAACCTTGAGGTCGCCGTTGATGCCGGCCGAGGTGATCAATGAGCAAAGCCATCTGTTGCCGTTCGAGGTGTCGCTGCTGGACGTGATCAGCAAGGGCCACTTGCACCAGGTATCACTGCGCCCGCGCCTGGATCTTCACTACGAAAATGAGGTCACGGATGTAGCCCGAGCCAAGCGCATGGCCAAAGGCGCGCTGGTGCACCTGGCGTCTCACTCGGAGTGCTGGCAGCGGCAAACCTTGAGCGGTGTCATCCCAAGGAAAGTGTTGGCGCGTTTCAGCGAGGACGACTACAACACTTACGAAAACCGTGTGTATGCGCGCCTGCTGGACCGTATCGAGCGGCATCTGTGGCGACGCATCGCGACCTTGGAGCAGATCCAGGGCACCCTGAGCAAGGCGCTGGAATTCTATGGGGCCGATGGCCTTGATCATCGCCTGGCCATTGCCATTTGCGCACTCTGGGGGCAAACCTTCAGTAACCAGGAAATGACCAGCGAAGCTTCACATTTACTGGGTGAAACCCTGCGGCAATTGAAGGCGGCCTCCAAGGCGATAGCCGGATTGAAACAGACTGGGTTGTATCCGCTGGTGCCTCGGTCGGCGCAAGCCAGCGGTGGCCTGCACTTGACCAATATCCTCAGTCACGACGCGCACTATCGTCATGTGGCGGTCTTGTGGGAGGAACTACGCAAGGTACAGGGGCGTGCAGGCAAGCCCCCCCAGGAGCGCCTTCAGCAAAATCGCCAGTTGGCGAGTGCTTACTCACGCTATGCGGGGCTAATGTTGCGCCACGCCCTGGCCCCTTACCTGGATGGCAAGGATGAGGCGCAATGGGCGGGACGAACCCTGAGCCTTCGCAGTTCAGGCCTGGAGTGGGAACTGGTGAGTTCCATCCTGGGTACGGACGCCAAGGTGTTGCTGACGGTGGTGCCCTGGTTCAGCTTTACCGACCGCCCGGACCATACTCCTGGCCTGCCCCAGAGGGTCATTGCCTGGCCCGCATTGGGGCAGGTGAACAACGAGGCGGCGCTGGAGGCGGGTTGGATAGCGCTTTCGCCCTTTGATCTCTACGGCGTGGAGCGCTTTGGCCATCTGGTTGATGCGATTCTCTGGCAGCCGCTGCTGCAGGCCTATGGCACGCCGATTACCAAGGTGCCGGGCACCGTGATGCGCGGGGCGGGGGGAGCGATGAGCGCCATCAGCCTGGAGATGGGATCGGCCCAGATGGTGCTTCGCGAGGTCTTGTCGGAAAAACACCTGGCCCAGTTGCAACAGGCACTGACCGCTGCGAACGCCGGTCAGCAGGCCGAGGCCCTGGGGCTGCGTCAGCAGGAACTCGTGGCGCTGCAGGCCTGCCCGGTCTGCGGGTCGTCCGTGCGGCTGGTATTCCAGCAGCCGGCCGGCTTCAAGGCCAACTGTGGCGACTGTGCAACCGAGCGCTACCTGCGCCACCAGGCAAGCCAGTGGGTGTATGAGCAGAAACTCAACGCAGAGATAGATTTCCGCAAGGTCGGGCGCCGGGCGACACACATCCAGGGGCCACGGCGCCCTTGACTTCATTTTGCTCTTCGTACGTATAAGGCAATTCAGGCATGGATCTGCAAGGTCATCTCCTTTACATCGACATCACCCAGATATGCGGAATCGGCTGTGCATTCTGCATGTATGCCGACAAGCACAAGACCGGCATCGGCATGGAGCTTTCGACGCTCGCCCGGGAGAACCTAGCGGCCCTAATCAATGCCCCGCAGGTCAAGCGCATCTCTATCAGCGGGGAAGGCGAGCCGCTCAATAACATCAAGGTATTCCACGAAATCCTGCACCTTTCTAATGGTGGGAAGGCGTTCGAGTTCATCACCAGCGGGTTCTTTCCCCATGACAAAATGCTCGATTTTTATGACACCACCGTCCAGATCGTGTTGAGCCACGGCGACACCTGCAACATCCGCTTGAGCGCCGACAGTCACCACATCGAGAAAGTCAAATGGCGCGCCCATGGGCTGAGTCTGGATTACCTGCGCACGCGGCGTCCGGGGGGCTTGAGCTTTTCGTTTCGCTCCATCGACACGGACCGGGTATTCACCCGTGACTTTCTGGTCGCCGAATTGGCGCGCTGGGGTATTCACGCAACCATTGAACCCTGCAATGCGCTGGAGGATGTGTTGAAGGTGGACGGCGAATCATTCGGCATCGACTACAAAAACCTCGTCCATCCCGCGCCAGGCACACCCGAAGGCTATCTGGATCTGCTCGACTACATCCAGGCCATCGAGATCAAGGTCAAAAAGCGCTTTACCTTTGGCAGCCTGAACAAACCGCCGCTTGCCAATGGCATGGACCTGACGGTCAAGCCCAACGGTGATTTATATCTCTACGGTATCGAGAATCAGCGTCTGGGCAACATCCATTTTGATCACGTACGCTGGGAGCACCTCGCCAGCCATATCAGTGAAACCCCTTTGGCCCGGGCGCTGTATACCCAGCCGCTGACCGACCTGCTGGCACGGTTTGATGACCGCGAGTTGGTGCAGGCGATTATGGCGAAAGCGAACAACCCTTACTGGCTGGTCAAGGAGTTGGCGAACCATGATGGCCTGCTTGAACAGATGGTGTGCCCATGATCGACTCCCACAGCCATACCTTCTATTCCAAACATGCCATTGGCACGGTCGACGAACTTGTCCGGGCTTCAATCAAAGCCGGTGTGAGGGTATTGACCATCACCGACCACGCACCTTTTCCGGTGGACTCCGATAACCGTCTGCTGGAGTCCGAACTCGACAGTTACTTTGCCGATATCCAGCGGGCGCAGGCGGCGTACCGGGGTGAAATCAAGATCTTGCGTGGCCTTGAGTTCGACTATATGCCGGGCTCCGATATCTATAACCGGGCCTTGCTGGCGCGCCACGAACTGGACTTTGTGATTGGCTCCATTCACTACGTCGAAGTGCCCGGCGAACCAATGGTAAAGGTGTGGGAGCTGCCGCGCCTGGCTGCCCAAAACTTCCTGGATCGTTATTTCGCGGACCTGGAAGCACTGCTGAGGAGCGGCCTGTTTGATGCCGTGGGGCATGCGGACACCCTGTTGCGCGGTGTCGACGAAGAGGTCGTACTGCGCCATTTCGAGCCTTTACTGCCGCTGTTTGCGCGCAACGGCGTGGCGTATGAGCTAAACGCTTCGGGCATTCGCAAATCGAGCCTGGACAACGCATCGGGGCGTGAGGTGCATGGGCGCTGGTCCTATCCGTCGCGCGCCCTGTTGCCTCACCTGATCGAGCACCAGGCGGCGTTCACCGTCGGCTCTGATACCCATGACCCGCGAGATGCCGGTGCTGGCATCCGTGAACTACTCCAGAGCCTGCAACCGCTTGGCTTACAGAGCATTTGCTACTACGAGAGCCGCCGCCGAGTCGATGTCCCCCTGGGAACCTTGACTGCGACCGTGGCTATTTCCGATGGATTGATTCAACCGTGAACATGATGACCGAAGCACCGCTCCCGACCTGCTGGCGTGAGATCGCCAGCGCTCCCGTAGAAACCCAGTTGGGTCAGTTTGAACAGGCGCTGGCATCGACCCGCTTCGAGGATGCGAAACGGGGTTTTCGCGCTTTCGCTGCCGACCTGCTGGCCCGCGGGCTGATCAGCATGCCCCGCTATGTCTCGGTACTTGGCGGTCATGCTTTGCACTGCCTGACGCAGGATGGCGCGGGCTCGTTCCGCGACATGACGACCGGGGCGGATGCCTCGGCGCTGGTGGCGATCTACAGCCGCGCCAAGTATGGAAGCATTGAGGATATTCGCCACCTGGCCTGGTTGGTCATTGACTACTGGTGCACGCAATTGGACGACCCCTACTCCCATTGGGCCCGGCTGTTTCTCAACGCCAAGGCCAGTGGTGACAACGTGGTGTTGATGACCACCGGCTGGCGCAACGTGCCGTCCACGGCGAACGTGCTCTATGAGATCGTGGTCAGCGAGATCAATGTCAAACTGGCTCATATGCATTTGCCCACGATCATCAACGTCAAGCTTCCACGGATCGCGCCGCCTTGTGAGAACTACGCCAGCTTGAGCACCGAAGAACGTGAACGCGTCAACCTGGTCCAGGACCATGTCATCCCCGCAGAGAACTTCTACCGCTGGAGTGGGGTGCATGTGATCTTTGGCGACGATGTATTGGTAACCGGTTCGACGGCGGACAAGGTGCTCTACGAGTCCATGCTCAGTGGCGCGAAGTCGTTTCAGTCGATTTACCCGGTGGCAATTGACCCACGGGTGGCGCTCGGGGACGCCAAGGTCGAGGAGCGGCTAAATAAAGTCGTGATTACCCACCTGCTCGATGACACCCTCGCTGCGCTGCTTTCTGCGCCGGATTACCAGCCGATCCTGCGTACGCTGCGTCTGGTGTTTTCCAGCGATAATTTCGCTGGTTTGGCCGCGTTCTTACCAAGGGTGCCCGCCCGCAATTGGCTGCGCCTGTACACGTCCGCGCTGGGCAATGAGTTTCTCGCACAGCCCGAGTGCACGCCGTCGTTGCTCATACTCAAACGCTATCTTGTCGACGCCGGGCTATTGAGGCCCGATGGTATGGCGGTCTGGGGTTGAGCGGCAGCGAGGTGGAGGACATCCGTTTTGTGAGCTATTGGGAGACGGCACCGGGGCATCGCGCTCAGAAGAAACGTTAAGGAAAGAAGGGCCATGAGCGTTAACAATAACGAATTTTGCGATCTTTCCCACAAGGAAATTCGCGCTTTGCAGATCCCGGATACGGTCGCGGGCTTCTTGCTCTCGCCGTTCCACCTGAACGAGCGCGATGGTTACATTCTGGTGCCCACAGAGGCATTCAAAGAAATGATTGACCTCATCACTGCGCACGCCCAGCTGATCCACGCCGAGGCGCTGGCTCAGACGTCCAATTAACTCGGAAAACGCCCAGGTACGCCCAAGCCCAGCCATGTGCTGGGCCGAAGCCGTAGGAGAGGGACGCTTTTCGCTCCCCTGGGCCGAGTAGGGAAACATGAAACGAATTTTGGTTGCCGCATTGCTATCGCTTACGAGCTTAACGGCATTTGCTGATGGGGAATCGTTACTGAAAAAGTGCTCACTCGTAAGTGAGCCCCGGCCTGTTGCAAAGACTACAAACGCTGAGTTTATTCTGATAGGTCAATGCCTCGGGATGGTAGAGGGCGTTGGTAATACAATCGCGGTGTTGGGTGAAGCTCTGCCTGAGGCGCGGCTCTGTTTCCCAAAAGCGTACACCACCAAAGATGGTGTTCGTGCAGTTGTTGCCTGAATCAAAAACAATCCCAAAGATTGGTCTGACTCAGATACTGGGATGGTAATGATCGCGCTCGCTACCGAGTATGGATGCGGATGAAGCCATTCGACTATGATCAAACAATTCTTGGAAAATGCTCAACTGCCCCCCAAGCTCTGGCCTAACAAACTGGGGCCGAGGACATAGAAGGACACCAATCTTGGCGTCTAAACAATGAAGGCTAATTAGCATGGACGATATGGACGAGCTTGAGAAAATTGACTTGGCCAAACTGGCCCTACCTGGTCACATCAATGATGCGGTTGTCTATCAGCTGAGGGAAATCAGTCGGGTAGGAACTGTCGGCCAAATCCCATTTGAGGAAGGGAGGGCCGATGGTATTTGTGTTGGTCTGCGTCTGGCCGGCGCACTGGACAATGAGCAGGAACAAGCACTGAAAATGACGCTCACCAAGGCAATCATGCGCAAGCAGCGTGAGCTACGTCCGTCGTAGAGGAAAACGACCAGGTACGCCCCAAGCCCCGGCCGCGAACCGGGGCCGTAGAGATAGGCACGATTCAAGCGTCCAGAATCGTTGCGTTCATTTTGAACGCATCTCCCCGTGTTAAGCCCAGAGAGGAGTAGTTTTATGACGAAGACCATAGACAAGGAGTTTGTGCGGCAACGCGACGACGAACTGATCACGCAGGGCTTGAAACTGCACCAGCGGCCGTTTCACGTGGTGGTGGCCTGGATGAAAGCCAATAGCATTTCCGGCGATGTGTTCGACAAGGCGATGTGGGACCCGCTTATGGCGATCTACCATACGCTCTATCCCGCAGGTGATTTCTCGATGCCAGCGATGCTCAAGGGCAGCGTGGCGCTGCGTGACCAGATGTACCCGGTTCTAATCGCCATCGGATATGGGTCCGTTTCAGTTGACCTCCTCGACTGCATCGAGATACCGCACGATGAGCTGGAGTTTATTTTCCAACAATACCCAGAACAGGGTTGGCGTGCCTTTTATGGCGTCGCCGACCTGTGGGATTTCGCCTATGGGGTTAGTGATCTGGAGCATGGGACTGGGGATGCGCCTCAGCTACTCGCTAACGCGCGCTCGTCCCTCGCGGCGACCGCTCGTATCCTCGCCGGTGACATCGATATCGACGCTGCCGTACAGACGATCTGCTTGACCGCCGAACTGGCGCTCAAAGGGGCACTTGCCGCGCGCGGCTGGACCGAGGCGCAATACCGGAAATTGTCGCACCACCTTGTCAAGCTAGCCGACGCGCTGATCGGCGAGGTTTCGACTGCGCACGACGATCGCCTTCGCGGCGCTATCGCGCATTTCCCTGACTATGTCGGTACCCGATATGCATCGCACGGCATGACCCGGATCGAGCTGATGGTACTTGCGATGCGCGCTCAGTTTGTGGCTGCCGAGACGTTGCGCCGTGTGTCTGATCGCGATCTCGCGTCGAAGCTAGAAGCTGATCCTAACAACTTGCCGCGACCAGTTCTTTGGTGCTGATGAGGTTGCGCGCTGCGCTGTCGTTCAATGAACGTCAGATGATCAGGTCATTCCTGGCCGTTTAAAAAGGTCTTCTACTGACAATCACTGATAGAACGGAAATCGTGCGCAGTATCGCGAAACGGCTTAGGGTGTCATTTCGCCTCCAGCCGGAACCGACCTCAGGTAGACCCATGATTGATGACAGCTCCGAAAAAATAGTGATCGATGCCGGCCTGTTTAGATTTCCCGGGCAGGACTTGATGAAGAACATCAATAAGGCCTACACGCTGTATTACGACGAAACGAACAATATCCGAAGCCTACCCTTGACTGGAACCGGATTCAATCATGAGGTTCTGGATTGCTTTGTACTCGGGGTGTAGCGCTGGGGCCAGGGGCCAGCCTGCCTGATATTATGCCCTGAGGGCACAATTGAGAATTCAGCCATCAGTCAAAGAGTTGAAGCTAAAGCACCTGGCCCAGGGGGATTACATCACCTGCCTCAGCTCCAACAAGCTGGAGCAGTTCCTCACATGGCTTCTGGAGTCGCAAGCTTACATTCACTTCTCTAACTTCAGCATCTTGAACTGGTCGATAGTCGACCTGATTGACTCGCTGCTAGATCATGATCAATTCGAGACCTACACATCCATTCGGGACGATCTGAAAAACGATCTGCACGCCATAGTGAGGCTAGAGCCACTTGGGTATTTCCGGCTACTAAAGACCTTCGACTACCCGAACGTACCGTCAGCGCGAATACCCGAATTCCTAAAAGCTGTACGCCAGTTTCTCTTCAGTGGCGGCTTCACGTTCAGAAACATGGCAAGAATTGCGCTCTCAGACCTTCTCCAAGAGGCTTCCAGGGTCACTACGCTGTTGTATCTTTGCGGCAACGAGAAGGATGAGCTGGTGAGTGGTTTTGATACAGCCTTCATCCATAGACTTGCCACATTCGTGAGATCGGTTCACGTATTTGACGAAGAACCGCGGGTCCGGGAAAGCCTTGAGCGCAAAGAAATTTCGTGGGGTGGCCAGCCCGTAAGCTACCGGTTCGCAATTTCACACAATGAACCTGCCATACAGATCTCGGACATTCTCTGCGGGCTACTGGGCAAACATTTCAGCTTTATGGAGAAGTGCAGCATTGATCACCTGGAAGAAGCGAGTGCAAAGCTGTCAGTGCAACAGCGCCGCAACGCTGATCTGGTGGCTAAGCTGATCGACAAAGCAGATAAGGAATGCCCTGCCTTCATCTTTAATCAGGCACCTCATGAGAGCAATGCCAAAAGTCTATGGTTCTTGCATGGGGTGCTAGGGGTCGAGTGTTCGAATCACTCCGTCCCGACCATATTTTTCAATGAGTTAGCCCAATCTGAAAAGGTTGGGCTTTTTCATGTCTAAAAAATACTCCCACATTTACTCCCACGGATATCTTGGATCTCGGTAGATATGCCACTTGAGAGGCGTTCGACTCTCGTATCCCCGGGCAGCTCGTATCAGTGCAAGAGCCAGAAGGTGCGAAGACGCTTGTTAAAGGGGTGCCGATTGTAAAGCGGTTGCGGTTGATGCTAAGTCGCGCCGCAAAGCGTGGTAAGCCCAAAGCCTGTAAATACAGTCAAGGTCGTTCTCTCCGAAGAACATTTCAATAGGGCTCTACCTGGGGTTTAAGGGCAGTAGAATCATAAATTTGCCCCCAAATATGCCCCCTGTCGCAGGTGATGGATGGGAAATCGCTATTAGGGAGTTATCGCCATTTTGTCGGCCATCCACAGTCATCCAGCGCTCGGTGTCGGGACGTTAACATTTTACCATGGCCGTCTGGTGCAAGGTTTTGATCTACTGGCGTCATCACACGTCTCGTGCTGCTGGCGATGGTGGTTGAGTCGGGATCGTGGCTCCATCGCGCGTTTCAGAATACGATATGGCCAGAGCCTTACAGGGAAGAGCGAATGGGCAGCACTATACAGCAGCATTTGGACGCTCCAGAGGTCTCACTCGATCAGCACGTGGATAGTCGTCGAGCCGAACTCGCACTCGCTTTAGAGTCACGCCAAGCTATTTACCTAGATATTAAGTTTTGGATTTTACTTAGGAACGTCGTAGCAGAGCAGGGCAGCACAGAGCGGCAGCGCGAGCTGTTGACGATTCTGAAGGAGCGGGTCGCTAGCGGTTTGGCGTTCTGTCCCATCAGCGAGAGCACGTTTGCCGAGCTACTCAAGCAAAGCGATCATCGCACAAGGGGGGCTACGGCAGAGTTGATTGACGAGCTGAGTCTAGGCGTTGCGCTGATCCCGTTTGACACGCGTTCATCTATGGAGCTTGAGCGCTTTATCTCATCGACAAGCATGACAGGGAACTCTCCGCCCTTGGGAGGGATGGTATGGTCCAAGCTGAGCTATGTGCTGGGAATTGTTCATCCAGCAAACACCGGTTTCGATGCAAATACTGAGCTGGCGGTTCAAAAGGCATTCTTCGATCATATGTGGGATATTCCATTATCCCAAATGGTGGAAGTTCTTGGTGATGGCATGCCACTTGGACCTGAATACCGAGATCTCGCTGACACCTTAAATGCAGCTAGTGCACACCATGCCCGGGACCTTCGTAGTTTTCAACAAACTTACCAGATTGAGCTGCGAGGAGCCCTTGACTTGTTCGCGCCAGTAGCCGCTGACATAGCTCGAAAAATTGCTGAACGGGCCATGAGCCAATCAATGCCGAGAGAGGGATCTGAGTGGGATGGTCTTGTTCGACAGTGGTACGCACTGCTGATCGCAGCCTTCAAGAAGGATGAAGTCAAAGACGCCCTTAGGACGATCCACATCAACACTTGCCTTCACGCGGCCGTGCGATGGAATAAAACGCAGCAACTGGAAGCAAATGACTTCTACGATTTTCATCATGCGGCTGCGGCCCTTGGATACTGCGATGTGTTCCTCACTGAGCGAGGCCTGAAGTCGATGGTCACAGCCAAGCACATTGCTCTTGATGCTCGATACGCTTGTAAGGTCGTAGCGAGTGTTGATGAGGCGATTACGGTGCTTCGTAGTCAGGTTTGATTGTCTGAATCAAGCATATCGTCATTCCGCATCGTGCGCTCCTTGATGAAGGGATACTAAGTTACAAGGCGCTGATGCGCTTAAGTGGATCGGAGAGTAACCATGGCAGGAGCTGAGGCGCAGGCCGGCTTTTATTACCAGAATTTGGTCGCAGCACTGCAGCTGCTTGAGTTGATCGACATTGGCTCCAGGGTACGCAGTGTCACCTTAGAAAACCCCGCTCGCGCGAAACACATCGATGACCTCATCATCGACACAGATTCGGGGGCCCGATTCGTTCAGGTTAAGTGGTCAGAAGATCAAAGTACCTCATTCACCTTGGCTAGCTTGGTCGCGGAGGATGAGGGCGGCTCACTTTGGGAAAAGCTGGCACGCGGATATCAGCAGATTCACTCTGAGCAAGGGGAGAAAGTCGTAGAGCTCTTATCTACGCGAAGGGCTGGTATTAACAAACAGCCTGCGCAGGGCTTTGTTCAAAGCCTGCAACAGTTCATTACTGAGTTTCATGAGCCCTATATATCGAGTGCTCCGGGCATGTCGATAGAGTCTGTTCCAGCATATCAATATTACGAACAGACTATTGAAAAGCTCAAACTAGCGTCAGGCATCTCCGACGCTGAAATATTCGCAGCGTTCTTGAGGTCTTTGCGATTCAAACTCTCGCAAGATGACCGCGATACAGTTTCGGCTCGTGTTAGGACTCGTTTGAGTCAGCTCGGTATCGAGCAACAACAGTTCGGCGTTTTGCTAGATGAATGTGTCAAATGGTCTATTGGAAGCGCGAGGATAACGGCAGACCTTGTTTTGGAGAAGTTGGGTCTGTCGGATCGCTTTGCAGAGCGCTTGAGCCATCGGTTCCCTGTCGATGAGGAATTATGGGTGCCAACCCCAGAACTTTTCATGGCTCTGGACAGGGCGCTAGAAAGTCTCTCCTCTGGTTTCATTGTCGTGGTTGGTGAACCAGGGGCTGGAAAGTCAACGGCGTTGACGAAATTTCTCCGTGCAAATTCGAGCATAAAGTTTGGATACTATTGTTTTATCCCGGACGAGCGGGCCGTGGGAAATGAACGATTGCAGGAAGATGCCTTTGTTCGTTCTGTATGCTCTGGTCTGAAGGATGCATATCCTGACTTTAAGTTCCCCAAAGCCTATGCGCCAGCATCGGTCGAACTGTTGAACGATTGGTTGCAGGAGCTTTCTAAAAGCAACGAGCGAGTTGTGTTTCTGATTGATGGGGTTGACCATGTCGATCGAAAAACTCGCGAGTCCCTACTATCCAAGCCCTTAACAAGTGTTTTGGATGGGCATCTTCCAGATAACGTATTGATCATAGTTACAACAAGATACGAGCAGGCGCTACCTTCTGCCATTGTTAGTCACCTTAGGCGGGAGTCCGTTAGACGAATAGTTGTCAAGCGGTTTGATCGTCTGCAAGTGTCTGAATTTATGCTGCATAGAGGCGTCTCGCATGACAGTGAGTTGCTAGAGCAAATCTTTGTTGTTTCGGCTGGCGTGCCAATCTACTTGGAATATTTGGCAAAAATACTATTCGATATGAATATCGCGGAGCGCCGAAAGTATCTGCGACAAGCGCCCACGCTGCGGAACGACAGGATTGATCACTTTCATGATCACATGTGGCAAGAATGGTCTGCGGACTTAGACACGGTTTATTTGATTGCCATATTGGTCGTTCGGCAAGAATACACCACACCAGAAACGCTAAGAAAATTGCTCGGAAGCGTTAATCATCCACTTTCTCTCGCGGTGGTAAAACAGAAGTTACAGGCAATCAGCTACGTATTGAAGGTGTCAGAAGCAAAAGGGTTTGCGATCAATCACGCTAGCCTTGCCGAGTTCGTAAGCGAGCGTACTGCCGATTATAGATCTGAGATCACACGTGCAATTCTGGATTGGTATGAAGCGGAGCCTACAACTGATGAATCTTGGCGTCATAGATTTCGGCATTTATTAGATGAGGGGCTTCACGAAGAGGCGCTTAATGCCTGCGATGACGATTGGGTGAATCGGGCTTGGAGTTGTTACAGACCAATGAGTGAAATCCAGCGGAATCTGGATCTGATTTGGCGAGCAAGTATTCAATCTAACGATCTCGTTTCCTTCATACGCATCGGTTTCTTAAGGCAACAGGCAGGGTTGATTGAGCAGAATGTGGAACTCAAGCCTGTCGAAATGGCGATGACTCTTATGGACATCGGGCTGTCGGATGGCGCGTTGAGTGCGGTTTGGGACGGCGAGTTTTGCATGGTCTCCCCCGCTGATTTTGCGCTATTTGCTGAGCATTATGCATGCCGGATCGGCCGTACGCTCCCTACAGCTATCGTTCGCGAGTCACTTGCCACCCGCGGCAATTCTGGTTACCCAGGAACCGCTGCTATATATCGTGTGGCTAGTTTAGTTATGGAACCTGCGGCGCTGTTAGGAGAGATCGCTCAATTGCGTTGGCAGTCAAAGCGCCAAGGAAGTCACGCGATTGCGGCTGCGGAGGCTATAGAGAATGGCAAACTCAATCTTGAGTTGCAATTAAAGGTACTGCAGAGCCTTGTTGATCGCGTCTCAATCGACAAGCTAATTGCTATCTCTAGCCAGAAGCTGCCAGATTGTATCCTAGGCGCTGCATGCCAAGCAGCATTGGCGGTGGCATATTCAAAGTCTGGCTCTATCCCCGACGCCATCGTTGTTGCGGAGGGCATAAAACTAGAGTGCCTACCCCATGAGTTTCTAACGTGGGTGCAAGTTCAGTTTGCGCGTTACCTTATTCCTTTTGTCGGTGTAGAAAGCATTTCCATCCCCACAGTGCCGAACACACTGGCTAAGAATCACCATTTTAATCCAGATCTGATTGGGATGTTCGAAGCGTTCCGAAGCTTCATGCTCAATCGAGTCGATGGTGCAGCCGCACTTCGTGCGAGTTGCGTCCACTTGAGGGCGCCTATTGGTGACATCGTTACTTCGCTGATTTCATTGGCTGAGTTTTGGGTGAAATCAGCCTCAGGGAAAGCAGTGGGTGATGGCCTTGTATCACTTAAGGCAATTTGCGATCGGCTTGCGATTCATCCGGAAACTTTCCAGAGTGATTCAGACACCCACTACCATGGTCACTTATATGCTGGTTCTGCCCACGAGCTGTATCAGCATGTATGGGATTGTGCCGCCGAGTTCTTAGACAAAGAAGACCAAACTGCTCTGGGCTCTTACTGGCTTGAGGTTAATGGTGGTGAACGATGCAGGCGTTTTCCATCCGCTACCCGCAAATTGGCCGAGTCCCTGATTGGTAACCGTGCAGCAGTCGCTGCCCAGATTCAGCGCAGGCTCTTGGATAGTGTTGAAGCAGCAGCACGTGCAGAAGAGGAGACGATGACGCTCGTGCCAGCTCTTCTTGACGTTGCGCGTACTTGGGGTGCCTGCGGATTCAGGGAGGAAGCCGTCCGTCTTTGGAACGATGTCGCAACCGTTGCATGCGGTGTTCACAACCGCAAGGACTATCAGTTCAGTGAAATACTCATCCCCCTGAAGCTTGCTCACGATAAAGACCCTGAAGGCAGTCGACATCGTCTAGCGGAACAGCTCGAACTTGCCCACCATTTAGAGGACACGGGGGCCGGGAAACAGGTGGCGATTGCTATCGAAGGTCTGTTGGGCCTTGTTGCGCAATGGTGGCCAGCTGAAGTCTTTCGGGGGGTGGTAGCCGAGGAGCGACAAATATTTCGTGAGCGTGCACTAGGTGGTGTGTTGTCGGAACTTAACGCCGTGTCGTCATTCGATAAACGGATATTGCTGGCAGTCCTGAAAACGATGTCTCGCTGGCAGAACTATGGGCACTTCGATGATGAGACGCTGCCCGCAATGCGGGGTTTCTTTGCGGCATTACTCAAACAACGCAGTTATGACGTAGCAGATGAGACCTATGAGTTCGCACGTCAAATGTTTTTGGTCGAGAAAAATCGGCCTCGGCTGTTAAGCGAATGGGCCGTGATGCGAAACGCTATTGAACCTGCCAACGAGGATGCGCAGCGTGACGAGGTGATGTATTGGGAGCCTGAGGAACCGTCGGAGGAGCAGTCAGAAACAAACTATTCCGACGATTTCAGAACGCAAGTTAAAGCAACATTGGAGAGACTTGACCCGGGCGACACCGCAGCATTCCGAGTGAAACTGGAGGAATTTGCTCATCAAGAGCTGAGGGAGAGGACAGCGACCAGGTTGTCTCAGGAGCGTGATGATTGGCGCCGAGCGCTGCTCGCCACGTCTTCGCTGAAATCAGTTCCCCCCGACCTTGATCAGGAATTTGAGGTATTCCTCGAATCATTCGAGCAGCAGATTCTTGGTCTATATGGAAGGGACGATGCACATTTGCGCGAGGCTGCCGAAGAAGTCGTTCGTGAGACTGTTGACGGGTTTTCGCTATTCGTTGGAGTACCACAACTGAGTTTCGCGCGATTTAAGGAGGCTTTCGATCTTGATGCCTGGCTTGACAAATTGCTTCGCCCAGTCGGCATTGGCTACCGTGTTGAAGGCGAGCTTCGTGCGTTGCTGCCAGACAGAATTCAGGGGGCTTCGTTTACTCAACTGCCCAGTTGGTTGGCGCTCGCTCGAGAAAAATTGACATCTGACGCACGCGCGCTGGCCTTGGTTGAGGTCGCGAAACGCTATCGTCTGGCGAACCCGGAGGAAGCATTTGAGTTACTTGAAGAGGCACGGGACTCCATCGCGGATTTCTTTTTCGAGCACTTGGATCTGTGCCGTGAAATATGTGAGTTGTCACTTGAAATTGATGCAAGTAGGGGCTGCCGCTTCATGCTCGACAGCTTCAGACATCAGTACAACAAGTACCCCACGTCACTGGTGTACAGGCTTGGAGGGCTCATTGATAGCTTGAATTCGGCAATGGCCTTGGACGGCGTTGCACTGTATGACACTTGGGCTCTTCACAATCGGCGCCTCACGGCCGGTCTGATATCAAAGCCTATAGAACATCACTGGATATCTGCCGAGGACGGGTTCGGTTTCGAGGGAGAGGCTGTCGGCTATTTGTTGGCGCTTCTAAAGTACCCTGAGATTGATGTTCGGCTACTGGCCGTGGAAGCCTTGGTGGAGCTGTGTGGCAAGAGACCCGATCTGATTGAATTCATGCGTAGTTACTGGCACATCCTGACCGACGGGCAGCGAGAGTACGTGATTTCGATGCTCGACTCGTTGGGTCGGTTGCACCCAGAGCTGGTGGAGCAATGGGCGTCGTGGTTATATGACGCAGCTTCTGGCGAGGCGCATTACAACATCCGCGCTTCGCTGGCTTTGGCGCTTAGTGGAGATAAGCGTCAGACAAGCCCAGCTCACCCCTTGGCTGAAAAGGCGCATGCGTTGCTTTTGCACCCTAGTATTCCAGAGGTGCTGAGTCCGCAACTTGTTGGTGGCGCCCTTTTTCCAGTTCCTTGGACCCAATACCAAGGTTGGGTGATCAATACTCTTTCGAAAGGCTTCGCCCACCCGAAGTTGATGCGCTCGGAGGCGTTGCGAATTCTCCATGAGACGTATCCCGACGCCCACGAAGGGTTGGAGCAGGAATCTGCGGTACATCGAGCGCATAACATCAATACCAACTTTGATGAGTTGGAGATTGCGGCGACGTTTGACGAGGCATGCCGATCATCGGTAAATCGCGCTGTTTCTCGCCTCATGGATGCGCGTGAGATCAATCCTACTTACCTCTCAGAAGCAGCAGAGGTATTGAGGTTGCGGGACCCTACCGATAGCTTGGTCAAGCCTGTCTCCCGTCCCGAGAAAGTAGACTGGCTGAGTGTCGCGGCATGTGATGCAGATTTCATGGAATTCGCTGACCTTGATGCTTGCGTAGAGGCCGCCCTTAGCGTTGAGGACGGCTTCGCCCGGTTGTTTGAGTACACTGAGCAGCGCAGCGGCGGCGAGATAGGCAGTCAATGCCAAAGGGCATGTGTTGTCCGAGTCGAAATGTTCGGTTCCCTCGCGACTGGGATGGAGCTTCCTAGCGCCACATTGTCTGCGTTATACGCGGACTCACGGATTCGCAATCGCAACTTGTACCGATTTGAGTTGCCTTGGCGTGAAGGGGGCGTTACGGAGCCGATCGTGCCGCTAGTGTCCTCTTCGTTGCGCGTTTTTCGAGGTAGGCACACTCGTGAGCTTGCGGCACTTTCTGGTGTCTGGAGGACGTGTTTCCCAGATGTTGAAGAGTGTGCCGACTATCTTGGTACGCGACTTAGGGGAGCCATGTTTAGCCGTGGAGTCGAGTGGCAGGAGGCCTTTGATCAAGGACGCCGATTGCACGAGCCTAAATCATCGGGTTTTCTTCTCGAAGTTGATGCTAATGCTCTGAAGAAGCTTGCGTTGGCAATGAATCTTCGGTTGTTTGCTCGGGTAGAGGTTGAGAGAACAACAGACAAGTACAAGCGAGAGGCAGAGATGCAGTGGGAACGCCGTGTTGGCGTGGTTGGCTTGTTCTAGGCGGTGTCCCAGGACTTTTATGCATCAGGGAAGGGCTGCACTTCGCGCTATTTACTGGGTAACTGACACGGTTGATAGATCGCAAATTGACTTCGCTGCCCAGCTCCTACGCTCATAAGTAAACATCAAACAGGTATGTGCGTACTGCCATCATGCAGAGAATGTCCGCCTCAGCCCGTGAGTGGGTGAGGCAGGAGAATCTCCTCGACTATTACAGGAAAGGACTCGAATGTATCTCCGCGCCTTGGAAATTGATGGTTTTAAATGTTTCAACACAGGCTTCACCATTGAGTTGCATGATGGCCTCAACGTCCTGGTAGGGGAGAATGGGGCTGGTAAAACGGGGATCATCAGTGCAATTCGGCAGTTGTTCAATGACTCCGAGTCGGGAAAGCGAAACATCCATGAGCGAGACTTCTACCGCGGCTTCGAGCCAGGGGCATTAGCTACCGAGGCTATTCGTATTGAGGCCACGTTCAGCGGGCTGGACCAAGATGAGAGCACAGCCTTTATCGATTGGTGCGGCCAGGAGCCTGAGGCCAAACTTACCTTCACTGCAACGAACCGGGAGTCGCGCGGCCGATATCGATACTCCATCTGGGGTGGGCATCAGCGGATCAAGCCTGTAGAGGTCGAAATCCTCGATCTGATCCACTGCGTCTATCTCCCGCCGTTGCGTGACGCCGAAGTCAAACTTCGCGAAGGTCGCCAGTCACGGCTTGCCCGGTTGATGAAGGCGCTTTGCCGCAAGGAGATCGACGAGTGCCGCAAGGCAGGAGTGGCTCATCCGCTCGAGCAGCGGGTTGGAGAATTCAATCAAGAGTTGGCCGAGAGCGATGACTACGCCATCAAGCAGGCCAACCAGCGGATTGGAGACAACCTCAAGGAAGCCTTGGGCATGAATCTCTCTCAGGGCACGCTCATCCAGTTTTCGGAGGTCAATTTCTCGAAAATTGTTGAGGGTCTCAGACTGCTGTATTACCCAGACCTTAATGGCGCCGATGCTACTCAATTCAGGTCACTCGAAGAGAACAGCCTCGGGTACAACAACTTGCTGTACATCGCATCGATTCTGGCGGAGCTGATCCTAGAGGTAGATGAGGACCGAGGTGAAGAGACGTTCCTGCGCCTACTACTGATCGAAGAGCCAGAGGCGCATTTACATCCTCAATTGCAAATCCGTTTGCTGAGGCACTTGCGAACAGTCGCGGCAGCGAAGGGGATCCAGGTCATTGTTACCACTCACTCCACCGTCATCTCGTCAGCGGTGTCCGTCGACAACATTATTCATCTGTCCCGCAAAGACCAGCCGATCGCAGTCCCTCTGCGTAAGTGCGGGCTTTCCGATCCAAGCCGTCGATTCATTGATCGCTGGTTGGACGTTACCAAATCGAACCTACTGTTTTCGAAAGGCGTTATCTTGGTTGAGGGTATCGCCGAAGCGATCGTTGTACCGGAGTTGGCTCGTATCGTGCTACGAGCATATGGGAAAGGCCGAGATTCCCTAGACGACTACGGCGTATCGATCATCAACTTGAATGGCATCTACTTCAATCACTTCATGCAGCTGTTCTGTGACGCGGATGAGAAAGTCCAAGCCAGCAATGTGCCGGTTCGATGTGCAGGGCTCACCGACAATGATCCTCCCAAGTCGGTCGAAACCATTGAGGACGATGAGGGTAAAAAGACAATTGTTCCTTACTTGCCTCATCAAGAGAGCTTTATGGCAGGCAGTAACCATGCCCTCAAGCTTATTCCGATCATTGCAAAATCCGAGTACGGAAGACTTTACGCCGGTAAGTACAAGACCTTCGAGTATGACATCGCCCTCGAGAGCAACAACCTGAGCAGGATGTTTGCAGTCGCCGCGAATCATTGGCCCACTCAAGGCACTGTCAAAAAGGGACTGGACGAGGCATCGGAATTGAATTTTGGCGACATGCCGAACGCTCAAAAGGCAGAGTACGCTGGGCAACTGCTGGATCGCATCGACTCTGATGACATGGGTAAAGGCCTCTATGCTCAAGTCCTGGCAGATGCCTTAGCGGAAAACTTGGAGGATTTCGTGGTGCCCGAATACATTCGTGCAGCCATCCTCTGGGCTTGTGAGGCACAGCCAGAGGGCGCCGAATGACGTTCCCCACCGATGAGCAGCGGGCTTATATAGGCGCTTCGCTGGAAGAGAATATCTACCTAAAGGCTTGTCCGGGAAGCGGCAAAACTGAAGTCCTTGCCGCCATGGTGTGCAAGTCGATTCAGAAATGGCGGCGGTTTCCATCCGGAATCGCTGTGTTGACCTTTTCCAATAGCGCGACTGATGAGTTGAAACTTCGGCTCACCGAACATTTGGGAGAGCCACTGGCACATCCCCATTGCGTCTCTACGTTCGACAGCTTCCTTCTCACCCATATCGTGGCAAAAATAGCGAGTCAGATAACAGGTTATCCGGGGAGGGATGGTGACTATCGCATCCGGCTCATCGATAAGACAGCCAACATTTTTCGCACGAAGACCAAGATATGTGGGAGGACGATTTCAGCGTGCAAATATGACTACGACCTGGACAGTAAGCGCTTCGTGTTCGCTACAGGAGAGCTGACGGATGTCCAGCTCAATGCTGCGGAGCTGAGTGCTGAGACCAAGCAGGATCTGGTCGATACCAAAAAGCGGTTTTGGAAGGGCGGGTTCGCAACCTACCGGGACATCGACATGATTGCCCTCATGGCTTTGAGAGGCACTCAGTTCGAAGAATATCTCGCCAAAGTCGTTCGCCGGTTCCCTATTACGGTCGTTGACGAGTGCCAGGACCTGTCCGCGGAGCAGTTGGACATTGTCAGGCAATTAGCTAGGCGAGGAATGAAGTTTCATTTTGTGGGTGACTTGAATCAGTCTATATACGGGTTCAGAAAATCAAATCCAGAGCGCGTACGGAAACTGCTGGATGATCTGCAATTCACTGAGTACGAACTAACTGCCAATTGGCGAAGCGGCCAGGCGATTGTCGATCTTTGCAGTGATCTGCTGAATGTCGCAAAAAGTGCTGGCAACCCAAACATCGAGCCATTGAAGCCGAAGCTGATTCAGTATCAGCAGTGCCCATCGGAGCTAACTCCCCTGATCATCGCCCTTGCTCAAGGCTATCAAGATGTGGTGATCGTTGCTCGGGGGCACAGCACACTCCAACGTTTCTCACGCGGTGGAAAGTTCAGTGTGTTGGAAGACTTGGCTTTGTCCTGTGTATCGATCGAGAGCCAAAACCTAGAGGAGGTGAGGCGCGCACTGAAGTCTTTCGCAGGATGGTTGGCTTTCAAGCTGAATCTCGAAGTCACTCCCGCGAGCCTCTATTGTCCGATTGAGATAGAGTCCAAGCTTGCGTGGCGCCGATTTGTTTTCAATTGCCTCAAATACCTGAGTGTTTGTGGGGCATCAGATATTGGTCTGACTTGGAAGCAATGGGCAGCACTCGCGAAACGTGCGATTCGGCAGATCCCTGACCAACCTTTCGCGTTGGAAGCTATCGCTGCAAAGCTTACAGGCCTTAAGGAGGTAAGCTTAGTCGCACCAGCGGGTTTGGGGTCCCAAGCGCTATCCGCTCGACTATCCATGGCGCATCAGCAACCGGCATCGACACGCCGCTACGCCACGATCCATCAGGTGAAGGGTGAGACTCATGATGTGACTGTTGTTGTCTCGTCGCTCAAATCGGGTTCCCAATCGCATTGGAAGGATTGGCTTAAAGATCCGCTTTCAGAAGCCGCGCGTTTTGCCTACGTCGCTAGCTCCAGGCCTCGTCACCTATTGATTTGGGGCGTGAAGGTGCTGAAACCCAACGAGAAACAGCGAATGGTTGAGCTCGGGTTTGATATCTGTTGAAAGGTATCTGTTTTCGAGTGATAACTAGAAAATGGAGTGTGCACGAAGCCGGCCGAATTCTCAGATGGTCATACTGTTATCGGTGAGTGACTTCATCGTAAAAATTACGGGCGCGCCTACGTTTCCAGCGCAATGGATGGCATAGAGTAAAGGCGGGGGCGAGGTTCCTCCGCCGAAATTTTTTAATGGTCGTTAATCCATTTCATAATTTCATCAAAATCTGCAAGTGTCATGTCCCAACTGCTGGAAATTTCATTGTCAACAAAATCTCTAGCGTCTTTCGTAAAAAAGAGGTTGTTGCTATGACTGTTTTATTTGGTCCTTCTTTCATGTTTTTCACGCCATGTAGCGCTCTCACAACTTCTACACCGACTTTGTTGTCTTCCGCATAGCGTTTGCATTCAATAAAGTATTTGTTTTTGATTCCAAGTTGGTCGGTGGATATCGCAATAATGTCTTTTCCGCCATCTCGAGTTCTTTTGGTAAGCTCAACTTCAAAACCTTTTTTTCGAAATATTTCCGCGATCAACTCTTCGAATTCACGAGGTGATATTTCTCTTATTAGCTTTGGGTTGCTTTTAAGTGTCGTGATCAGTTCGGGGATCGATTGCCAAAGCAAGTCGAGGTCATCGGCTTGGTAGAACTCTTGTAAGTACTCAATTCTTGGTTCGTTTAAAGTGTTCGCGCCAGTTGAGTTGTCAATGATGAAATTTAGGATTTCTGACGGGTATTCTGATGCTTCAAAGTTTAATGAGATATTGTTTCCACATTTGGCACAGGATAGTTCGCAGATAAGCTCGTAGATGCTTTCGGCTCCCATTGATCTTTCGGAGCCGCCTGTGCACTCAATGCTGAAGTCATCAATAGGCATGGTGTTTTTGATTTTGCACTTATGACATTCGTACTCAATATCACCGCAAAAATTCCACATTTTTAAATATTTCCTTGGGTAACTCTAATGTTACGTTTTTTTCAAAATGCTCAAAGTGAGCGTACACGACATTAACCGGGATGGAGAAATACATTGTTAATCGGATTTGCCATGTCGTAAATTGACGCGGCGATCGAGCGCATTGGTAGGCTTGAGTCGATCCAGTTGATTAGTATGTTCAAACGTACCGGGAGACGGTGCGGCCTGTTTATTTACAGGGTTCGGCACTGGTACTTGGGTTGGTGTAAGCGGGAGCGCTGAATTAGACGCTGTTGACGCTTGAACGAAAAGCACGTTTCCTATGACGAAACCGGTAATCAGAAGTAAGACGATGAGCAACCACACCCTGACATAATGTGTCGACTGACTCCTCAAGTAATCCCGGTTGCTGATCCGAACAGGGTTCAAAGCATTGTCAACCTCGGCCAGTTGAAGTACTCCATGGTAGTTTCGTTTTAGCAACTCTTCGATTGAGTCGAACGCCCTGTCAAACTGGCTGAGCGAACTGGAACGCGCACTAAAAACCCAAATGCTCATTAATAGGCACAAGATAACCACGACCCAAATGTAGGTCGAGGAGAATATCGCGCTGGTACTGGTGTCTTTGAGACCGTTGACTACCACGACGGTTAGCACAAATGTTAATAATACAAATATACCATTTTTAAGCGAGTCGATAAACGAATCAACGAGGTCATGGGTTTTTTTTACTGCATCGACGAGGATATCGGTGATCTTGCCCTTTACTTCAAGGTAGCTTTCTACGTTTTCTTTTAAATAAATTTGATAGTTTGAGTGGATCGCGTGAATTATTTCTGGATGATTGGATAGGTTTTTCAATTCGGTTATATACAGCGACAAGACATTGCGGGCGAGTCCGATTTTGTCAGCGTTTCCACCATCTCCGTAAGCCCAAGTTACCAATTTATAGAGTATGTCGGATCCTTCGGTCAAGTCATCTAGTGGTCCCGTTCCCGCTATTGTCTTGTATCCACAAATACGATATTCGAGGTGGTCCTTATCATCTAACTCTGCGGAGCTGGCAATAAATATCGCTGAGACTAGAGTTCGCGCTTTTTTAAAGAAATTATCAATGCCTCTCACACCGGTTGCTGTCGTAAGATTGAAGTCCTGCGGCACAAAAATGCCCGGCAAGGTTCTGCTAAAACAATTGTCCTGGAAAATTTCGAAGACAGACTTCCGGTTGATCTCCTGCTGTTGGTCACCGGTATTGGCTGCCGTATCCGCAGAACATTGAAACGAGATGCTTGAACTGGTAGCCGCCGCGATTGGAGCAAAGCATTCAAAAATCAGTGCACCCTCCATGCGTCCAGCCAAAACTTTTAATACCTGGAGAGTAGGGGTGCTTTCTAAGTAAGCGCCGAGCAAGGCCGGTGCGTATAAGGACAGTCGTTGATGTTGCACCGTTTTATGTACGATGAGCTCCACTGACATGCGGCATGTGTCATCTTCGTCATTCAGTTCGAAGAGCTCGTTTACGCGCGCGCAGCTTGCTTCGGAGAAGTCCGTTACACACCTTGAGTCCTCGTCGTATCCGATTGTCAGGGAGAACCTGTCACGGGGCGAAATCTGCAGTCGCCAGTACTTAAACGCATCATCTACTATGTCTCGAGCTTTAGAGATAGTGCAGAGCTCACCAGCGTTAAGTCTGTATTGGTCGAGCCGTTCCTCTGCTGATGAAATAGTTAGGCGAGAGGTGAAAAGGCTGCTGAGCATTTATTTCAGGTCCCAGGGCTTTTCGGTGAAGATTCCTGCAACATTAGGTGCGTCCAGCACCAAGACTGATTGGCCCGCCGGAGTTTTCGAATACCAGATCTTGTCGGGAAGATCAGGAATATCCTCGTCGTACGCCACACTGATTTGATCGGAGACTTTGATAGTTTGACGGCGAAAGGGTACTGCTGACGGGACTAGAGTGAACTGCCCATCAAATTTTCGTTTTTCCGGAAGCGAGCGTAACGTGGTCACGAGGTTTGGCAGCTCCTCGGCAAGTGTGGTGCTCAGTGGAGCATAGCTGGCAAACGTTTTGGTCACGAAATCATCGAAGTTCAACGTTTCGGTCTGCTTAAATGCCGCGATGGTGGCGTTGCGGAGGATCGTATAATCGACCGGCGATACACTCTTGACCTTGCCAAGTGTCTTCACCACCCACTTGACAGCGGTTTCGGTATTGAGCGCATCACTGCGTAGCTGTTGTAGCTCCAGCACCTCCTTCCACCAGTAGGTTGACGGTCGGGAGTGCGTGTCAAATACGAAGACTTGTTCCAATTTTCCTTGGGCATCCATGCTTACTTTGCAAGCCTTGTAAATTTTATTGGATTCACCAAGGCCAATTTTTTGTTTCAGATCGGTTTCATCAATAAATCGCTGATGCTCGATCTTCACCCCTAAGTAGGATAGCGAGCCTCCATCTACATAAAGGAATTGGAGAAAACTCCCTTTATTGAGAAGCCCCTTACCTGACCTATCCAGGTGCCCATAACGCTCTTCAGTATTTACTTCGATGCGCAGCAAACGTTCGGCTAGTGTCTGGGTCTCAGGCGCGGTTACCAGGTCTTTGCTGCCGAAAAATGCATTCAGGGAAGTTGCGAATTCGGTTGTTGGACTGGCCAATGTGTACAGGCGGTTCTGCGGACGCCCATGAATTTCTAATAGCAAGGCGCTCAAATAGGCTTCGAGATCTGCTTTATCTACGGGAATGGCAACGGAATTACATGTCTCAGTCTCGATATCGAGGTGATGTAGGCTTGTGCTGAGAATTTTGGCCTCGAGCACCGAAGCGATTCCATTCATGATTTTTCCTTCTGAAAAAAAAGTGCGCCAATGTAATGTCTGATCCTAGCGCTTTTGCCAGCGGTCAGCGATTACATTTTGATATCACTTGGAAATCATCCCTGATTGATCCGGGGTCACGGTGGCGTAAGTAGGAGCGCAAGCGTCATCTTTATGAACTCTTCGTTGCGGTCAATCGCGGCCAAGGCGCCGCGAACGTTGTCGGCTACCTCTGACGAGCCGCTCCACCCAATTGGAAAGCTCCAGAATCGCCGCTTCAAGGGCGAGCTGGTTTTCGTTAATTTTGACGAGCAGTGAAGGGAGCAGGTCTGAATTTGGCATCGCGAATCCTCCGTGAAGAACTCGGCGTAGCAGTCGAACGTTGATAGGGTGATTTACTGCCGCCCCTTCCTATACAAGGGTCGATTCCCCAAGACGACAAACAAAGAACCGGTGGTGCTCGTGACAGGCCTGTGTGAAAGCCTGCTCAAAAATTGCTACAAGGTGAAGAGATAAAGTAGGACAGGCTAGGCGAGCCGGGGCTGCGGTGGATCCAATCCATCATGGACGCAATGCACCACCCACGATGGGTAATAAAGCGGTGTAACAGCGAGTCACTCCAGAGTCAGCTCTGCGCTTCGGTCCCCATTAGTGGGGCACTCTGGAAATTTAATCTTTTTCGATTTTAAGAAAGGGATTATCGGGCGGTATCAATTCAAAAAATAGCTTTGGATCCTCAATCAAATACCCCTTCAATGTGGTTTTTTTCCTAGGGCCTTGTACTTGGCAAATCCAGATGTTTAGACCGTTGCCTCGCTTCCTGTGGACCTTCAGTTTCTCGAACTGCTTCTGCACCCAGCGCCATTCTTCACCTTCGTGCTCGGCACCCTGTGAGATACCAGGAAACTCCTGAGCGTAGCGTTGGAAGAGGCCAGGTGTTACCAGAAACACAATGCCGTCCACAGTGTGAACCTTGGCCTTGCTGTCGTTGATGATCAGCTTATGACTTTGAATGCCTTCCCTGACCCAATTCAGGAAAACCTGACCAGGGTTATCCGTCGAGGGAATTGAGATTTCGAGAGTGCTTGCTGACGATGCGTCGCTGAGCTCAGGCTCTTCCCGCTCGAACATGTCGAGCAGCGTTCCGAGGTAGTCGGCATCCTCCATCGCAATGGGATCTGGCTGCGATGGGCTTTGAGTTGATCTTGTATTGACAGCTTTGGGTGCTGGCGGTGATACCGGAGCGTCAGTCGAGTGGTTATCGACTGCCATGCTCACCGTTCCGCTGAAAGCCTCGGGGCGGTCTTCGCTCCCCCAAATTAAAGCCGGTTGGATGCGCAGAAAAGTAAAGGTTTGCTGCCAGTTCCCTTGTGCGACAAGAGCGGTCCAGATGGCTTTGCCTGCCGGGGTGGACTCGACCAACCCATGCGACTGGAGTTCGTCGAACACCGCGATGTTGGAGAAGGGAATGCCCTCAATCGATTGCGACAGCAGATAGGCTCGCAGCTTGTCCGTGACCGTCTTGCTGACGAGCCAGAGTGCGTCCTGGGTCAGCCATCCTGCGGCACCTGGCTGGTTGAGTTTCAGCTCGTGCTGAACCAGATGACGCAGTCCGCTGATCAAGTGATGTTGCAGCGAATGAATCGGGGCCTGCAGCGCCTTGCTTGGGTTGCCACCGATGTTTTGCGCGGTGGAGACACGGTCGGCCTGCATCACCAACTCACCGAGCACGCCAGCACGTTCGTACTGACCGGCCAGGACATACAGCAGACTGGCCCATAGCGGCGGAAAGCCACTGAGCCAGTCCAGGATCGTGCGGTCGAGAATCTGGGTGTAGAGCAAGCCTGCGGCGGCGCCGTGCAGGTGATAGTCGCGGCCTTTGAGGTAGCGAAAACGGTAGGGTTGATCCAGGGAACCCTGCCAAGGATGCCAAAGACGGCCATCCTGGCGTTCGACCACCAGGTCCACGGCGATCTTCCCGATGTCATGCAGCAGCGCGCCATAGGCGATGCCCGCCGACCACGCGTCGGTCTGGGCCGCCTGGTCTTCGGGCGCGGCGCCAGTGGGAAGCAGATACGACTGACGCAGTTTCAAACTGCAAGCGACCAGTTCCAGTCCATGGTCGAGCATACCGCCGAGATACGCATGGTGGTGGGTCTCGCTGGCCGGGAGTTGCTGGACCTGTTCGGCGTAGCGATGGATCGGATTTAAATAGAGCTGGATGAACTGCGCGTGGGAGAGGGCGGTGTACTGCCAGATGCGATCGAGCAACTGGCGGCGGTGCTCCGCAGCTAACAAGCTGTGAGCCGACTCGATGGGCAGGTAACCTTCGGCGACGTTGACGGTCAGTGGCGGAGAGGGCTTCTGCCTTTTGCGGCGAAACAGGCTGAGCATCGTGACCTCCGGGAAGTGGCTGGGTCAGTGGCCTTTTAGCCTTTTCGGATAGGGCTCTTACCCTTGACCCCCCATTCCTTTCCAACCCTTACCGTCCTTTTGGCGCGTGTCCCTTTGCGCGGCAATCGGAATATGGATACTGCTAGGCATCGTTTTGTTGGGGCTAGTACGGAAAAGACAAGAGTCGGTACACTGCGGTGCCTATTTTTTGGGTCTTGCCATGAACCTCACTGACGCCACGCTCGTGCTGCTGCTCGCGGCACGTATCCATGGGACCGACGAAGCCGTCCGGGCCTCGGCGAAGAGCGTGGTCAAGAAGTTGCCGCGCAGTAAGCGTGATCTGATCTACAAGGTAATCGATAGCCGAAGTCCGCTCGAGCTGGTGGATTTTCTGGCGCAGAACCTGGATGCGGAATGACAGGCTGCGAGTGTGTGCCCATCCCTGACTCTTTGCATCAGAGCCCCGCGGCATGGGGATTTTTCTGGGCGCAGAAAAAGGGCCCAACTCGCGTTGGGCCCTGTGATGCGATTGCAACGGTGAGTTAACGATCAAACTCCATCGTTCATGCATCGTGAGTCATCCATTACCATCTGCTTCAGCTGCTGCTCCAGGTTGAGTACATGCTCCGAGGCGCTTCGGGCCAGACCACTGGCGCGAAAGATCGCGCGTTTGTCAGCTTTGAGCAGGCCGAGCCAGGAGTCGATGTAGCCCTCGTGCCGCAGCTCCCCCTGTATACCGGCGTAGGCACATAAAAAAGCAGCGCCCATCTCGGCGATCAACTCCTCAAACGCGTAGCCTGGCGAGCCGAACGGACAGGCTGACGTCATGCCTTCGCGCTGCAACCGAGAGTGATGCCCGGTCCAGTGCGTCAGCTCATGAAGTGCCGTGGCGTAGTACCCGCCTTCATCGTGAAATTGTGCTTTTGTCGGCAGTTGGATGAGATCCCTGATCGGGTGGTAAAAGGCTTCGTCGGCAGGCCGATGAACGATGCGTGCACCTGAACTTAATAGCAGATTTTCCGCGGCGCTGTTGGGCTGGAAGGGATCACTCTGTTCCGTCTCGAGCAGGGTTTCATTGAGCATTTCGAGCCCCTCCGTTTGCTCGATGTTGAACAGAAAATGTGTCCTGAGAATGCCGAAGTGAGCGACCTTGGGCTGACCGTTTTCATCGAGTACGGGTTGGCCTGACTCGGTCTGTTCCTCGCGCTCCATCGGCTTGTAGAGCACCGCCAGAGTGCTGTGCTCACCCTTACGAATGTGCCCACCGGTCTTTTTGGCTTGGTTGAAGGTCAGCCAACGATCTTGAGTGAACCCCTGCAACCTGGCCTCGGCCCAGAGCAGCGGTAAATTGATGCCCGAATACGGACGTCGTGTGATGGCGTTGACGGGGTAGGGTTGATGACCGATGTAAGCGGAGCCACTTGAGGACCAGGGTTTGATCCAGGGAGCAACGCCTTGGTCTAACGCGGTAACGATCTTGTCAGTTACGTCTTGGTAGATATCGCGCATGGCAATTTCCTCGAGAGAAAACGGAGGAACGCCTTGCCCGTCGGGGGAGGGTTCCCCGGTTGGGTGATGGGTTGGATTGATGCAGGTCTTGCATGCCGCCCGAATGTGGAGGTGGGCGCCGCCCATTGCGCTTAGCGCTGGTGTTCTCCTGCAAGCGCTATCAGCAAGGCGGCAGGCTGACCCGGTTCTTGGAGTAGGCTCAGACTCAATTGCAGCAACGGGTCGTGGTGTAAGTGATCGGTTGGTTCAATGTGGATTACCTCGAACAGCACGTAGGGCTTGTGTGGATAGGCCAGGTGGGCTTCGAAGGCTGCGCGCAATACGTGGCTCAACCGATCGACCTGCAGCTTCTCAGCGTGATCGGATTGCTCGAGCAGTACTGCGCGTTGCCACGCGCCAGGGGTGAACACGATGGGCAACCGAAGGGTGTTCAGTGTTTGCGGTGTAAGTGAGTCGGGCATGGTATGTCTCCGTTGAAAACGCGAAGAAACCTGCCCTGTGCGGGGAAAGATTTCCCCGCAGTGGGTTGAAGAAAATCAAGAGGGCTTATCTCACGAGCAGCGCTCGAAAGGCGCTCAGGAGAGCAGTAGGCGTTCATCACCGTAGCAACGGTCACCGTGCGAGCCACCGAACGCTAATCGCACTTGGGGAGAACCATCATCGAAGTGACGGAGCCTTGAAGGTTCTGGCTACCTGGGAAAGTGCTGTCGATAACAGCGATCCGTACCTTGTATTTAGCTGGACGATTTATCTGGGTCAATCACTGTAGATAGGCTTTTTCACGGGGCTTGTCTTCTGTCTTCCAGTGAAGATTTTTTCGGCTGGGCAAACTGATAAACGGTCAGGCACGGACAGTTTTCAGTAGTAGGCTGTTACTCCTGTCTCAACCATGAAAACGCTCAGAAGAGGGCGAGAGCATGCCGACTCAGCAACCTGTTCAGAATTCACGTGGCCACAGCTGGGCGTACGCATGTGGCACGTCGGTAAAGCGTGGTTATCGCAAATTGAAAGCGTTTGAGTCCCGCCTGGCTGAGCGTGCGGTGACGGCAGGTATGCCCGCAGGTAAATTACTTGTTCGCGGGAGCTTTCTGATTGCCAAACTGGCATTGATCGGAGGATTGCTCTTTGTCAGTGTTTGGCTGGTTACTTTTTTTGTGATGATGCTGGCTGTCATCACTTTGCTATGGTTCAGGGCTTTTGTTGGTTCCGATCATCAAGAGGAAAGTCCAGGACCAGACTACCTAGGTGCTGATCTCTACATCGGTGACTTCGATGACAATGGGCATTATATAGGCGACAGCAAGTCATCTAATTGAACGTTTAGCAGCACCCAATATTTGATCCGTACCTTTGCTCGCTGAATCACTTGCGGCTTTGCTACCGTTCGCCAACATGCCCTGAATCCCGTTGCCGACTGAATATCCTGCCCAGCTCATGGCCCCTAGAAACAGCATTGGTAGCACGATGAACATCGCCCCCATCACATACTCGATCACCTGTGCCGTGACGGTTCCATCCATGAAGCCGGATGTGGGCAGCGATAACAGCACTTGATTGGAAGCCGAAACCTGGTTGTACAGCGTATCGAGCATGCTGGAGTCGACCCAGCGAGCGAGTTCCCACCAGAAGCTCAGCATGTGTAAGGTGAACAGCGCGAACGTC
Organism: Pseudomonas sp. NS1(2017); assembly: GCF_002269425.1. Taxonomy (NCBI): domain Bacteria; kingdom Pseudomonadati; phylum Pseudomonadota; class Gammaproteobacteria; order Pseudomonadales; family Pseudomonadaceae; genus Pseudomonas; species Pseudomonas sp. NS1(2017). The sequence continues at coordinate 283,322 of NZ_CP022960.1, read as the reverse complement.
ACGGTCATGACAGTTTTCAACTGGTAGGTACTGACCAGCAGGATCAGCGGCAAGCTGATGATGACGCCCATGATCAGGAACGCCTGCACCATCGGCAAGGCGGCGCGTAGTGCATTCATTGCCGGGAAGTTGCTGAAGGAACCGAGGGCCAGCCCGGTATTGGTGGCTAGGTTATTGAGCCCCTGATTGATCGAACCGCCACGAGCGCTGGAGCCGTAGTCCTGATACACCTGTCCGGGCGACATGGACATCGATTGCTGGCGCGGGCTGACCAGCTCGCGCAGGGTGGCATCCTCGATCTCGTTGCTCGAACGCCCAGTCAACCAACCTTTCAGCTGAGTCAGCAGCGAGGGGTCGACCTGCTCGATCAAGCGCTCGCGCAAGCCAACACCGCTATCACTCCACCACTGCTTGCAGGTGGGGTAGCCCGCGCCATTCTCCAGCCGCGGCAAGGAAACATCGCGGTTGTCGTCATACGGCCAGCTGACTCTCGGTGTGCGTGAGCGATCCGTATCGTAGTAGCCGGGTGTGTCGAGAAAATAGCTTGAGCCGATCCAGGAGGCGTCGTGACTTTGTACCTTGTCCAACAGCGGACGGTTGGTGAATAGCCGAGAGCGGGAATAGCCGTAGCAGTCGCGAGTGAAATCGGCGACTTCCTGCAGCAGTACCTGACTGTCGATACGCGAGCTGTCGATCTCCATACGCATTTGTCGGATATCCGGTGTGCAGGGAATGGAAGCGGTGGCCGCCGCGGTTACCCCTTTGCTCAAGGCATGCACCAGAAACCACCAGATCGGAACGTTGGCGGAGCGTTCGCCGATGGTATTGAAGGTCGTCCCCCAGGCGGTTTCCGTCGGTTGGGCCACACTCACGCCGCAGCGCTGGCTCGCCGCATCATCGAACGTCATTGACGAGAGGCTCAACGGAAAGACCGGCGCGCAGCCGAACAACACCACGATGTAGGCCAGCCACAACCGGTTCTCGATCCGCGGAACTGAGAGCAGTCCCTTGTTACCTTCATCCGCGCCTTGCTGACGGGCCGATAGCCATTCCTGCAAGATGATCGCACCAAAGGGTGCAGCGAATAGCCCGGTGTCGGACAGGACGCTCCAGAGGCCGTTGTTGATGATCCAGGACAGCAGGGAGAGGTAAAACTCCAGGTAGCTGTTGGTGCTCATGAGCATGGTGGTGACCTCACAGTCGGGTGAGTTCGACGCAGGTAAAGAGCACGAGCCCTAATGTCCCGATGCGTTTCACGCGCAGTCGATCCTGTGGTCGATATCGGTAGCGCCGAAGCAGATCCCACCAGAGCGCAAAGAGAGCGGCGTAGAGCAGGGCGCGCCACCACCGCAGATAAGGCCGTGCGGATTCGAATGCCTGCTGCCAGACCTCGACACTATCCAGCGCAGTGCGGCCGGTCCAGGCGACCAGCGCGACGGTCAGCATCATCACTGCGGCAATCCCCAGACCTGAAAACAGAGTGAATCGCGGTGAGCGTTTCATGGCTCACTTGCGCCTAGCGTCAGCATCATTGAGTCGGCCCGGCTCAGGATCTCCTTGCTCGACGGTACGCGAAGCATCGGCACCACCGGCATGCCGATCGAGCACCAGGCTGGCGGTGTTGGTGGCCAGCATCTGCCTGACCTGCAGTTCGGTCTGCAGCAGGCGTATTTCGCGCTCCAGAGCGTCGATGTTTTTCGTCAAGGCGGTTTGAGCCGGCTCGGCGGAGGCGATGTTCGGTTCGTGACTGCCCGCCAGCAGCGTGCGCAGCAGTAGCAATGCCTTGTCGAGTACGCTGGACAAGGCTGTCTCGCTGGCCAGGCGTCGCGCCAGCAGATCCTGGTCGGGATCGTCGCGCAGGGCTTCAACCACACCACGGGTCACCGGCAGCATCGGGCTGGAGGCTTTAGTCAGATTGTCAGGGGTAGGCGGCAGAGAGCCCGACAGCAAACCTTGCAGGGCCTTGAGGCGTTCGCTGTAGGCCTCCTGGATCAGCGGCGTCAATCCGCTGCCAGCGGTCGCACGCAGGGTTTCGCAGCTGTCGCAGGTCGCGACTTCGCTCTCGCCCAACACGCGAACAGCCCACTCAGATTCTTCCTGCGGTGAGGCCCAGGTCTGACAAATAGCCCCTCCCAGGCAATCACTGCTACTGATCGAGGCACTGTCATCCACCATACGGTTATGCAGCAGGTTATAGCCTGCACGGACCACGTCGGCGGTCACCCGAATGGGCGTCTGCTCATCACCACCAGCCTTTGAGCCGCCGACCCAGGCCACCCCATTGTTGCCGTTATGGGCCTCGGTGTTTTTCACTGCTGCCACCGCATCACCGCCGGTTTGCTCCAGATTGCCCTGCATTTCCTGGTTCTTGGCCAGCGCGCCCCAACTGGCTTGACCGACCTTGTCCGCCATCTTCTCGGCCATGGCCTGGCAGGTCAGCTTGGAGCGGTCGAAGTCGATACGCCCCTGCATCACCCCGTTACTGAGCAACTCATAGAGACCAGGGTTGGCGCGCTGGATGATCAATGCTGGCAGAGACATCACGGCTTGGGTCGCGTTCTGCACGATGCTGCCCATGATCTGCTGGAAACCTTCGGTGGCACCGTTCAGTTGGTTTTGCAGGGTGTTGGTGAGGCTCATGTTTCCGCACATCATGTTCGCTCGCCATGACCCGCCGACTCCGAGACCACTGGGTCGGTAGAGCGAACTCGGAGAGCCAACTGCCGAGCCGCCACCAATGGTGTACATCACTCGGTCGTCGAGTACTTCGCCTTGAGTGCCCAGGCGGTAATCGCCCTCGGCAGCGTGGGCATGTGTGGCCATGACGAGCAGTCCGCAGAGCAACAGACTCATCACGCCCAACCATGGTCGTGCGAGAAGCCGACTCATGAAGCACCTCCTTCGAAGTCGATGCTGAACAGAAAGGTCTGACCTTCACGTTTGCAGCAGCTATAGGGACGCCACAGCGACCAGGCGTATCCTCCATCCGCACTCTGTACCGGATCGCTGGGGAAGATGGCACACGTAGGCTGAGTCCGAGGGTAGAGCAATTGCCATTTGTGGGTCGAAGCGTCGTTTTCAACGATCGGGCTAGGCGGCCAGTAGCCGTCGCGTTTGGCGGGCGTGAGGGGTAAGTACACATGCGGTTGCCCGTTGCGGGTAATCACATCGCCGGCCCGTTGCGCCATGACGGCGGCCGCCTTGAAATCGTCGGGCTGTACCAGAAAGCCCTGCCGGGGATAAACATTGCCCCACATGTTTCCCGAAGCCGGACGACCGACTTCACGGGTCCCCGGCATGAGCGACTCGGGGTAGAAGCTTTCCGGGATGCCATGACGCCAGGCCAGTGAGTCCAGGGTGCTCAGGTAGTAGGGCATGACCGCAGTTGCGCCGCTGGCGCAGGCGTAGCCGGATTGCGAAGCCAGTTGCGTTGCGAGCCAGCCACCGGGGTGGCCGATGCCATCGACGTTCTTGAAGCGGGGCAGGTTATCGCGGTGGGTGTTTGGGGTGATCAGGTTGCCGCCACCTTCCGCACCGCTGACGGGAGAGGAGAGGGTGGCCATCTCGGTCCAGGGGTTATTGCCCGTGGTGGAGTAGCTTGAGACCACGAGTTCAGGAATGAAATGACGCACCTTGGTCGAGGTTTTGACTGTACAACCGAAGGGCGTGCAGAGGAGCCAGAAACAAATGCCGACGACCCTGTATTCGAGACAGTTTGGAGAAAGCACAGAGGACGTGATGCTGCCGCTGTCCAGCGCCACGCTTGGGCCGCACGTCAGCAGGATGCTTAGCGCTAAGGGCCGTAACTTTGTGGGCGGGATTGACGAGCAGACAACAGGCATGATCCAGGCTCTCGGTGTATGCCTGGGCAGGTTCGGTTAGAGACTGAAGACTGTCAGTGGAAATTATGAAGGCGGATCTATCGGGTTTGTGAGCAGTGAGACTATTATTTGACGTGAAGGGCGCTGCGCAGGATATCGGGTTCCACAAGTAACTGATCTGCGGTAATTTCGAAAATATTGGCGAGCTTGCACAGGACTAACAGCGACGGATTGCCCGTGCATCGTTCGATTTGACTGACGTAGGTGCGATCCACCTCCGCCATGAGCGCGAGCTGCTCTTGGGTAAGGTTCTTTACGCGCCGCATCAAGCGGATGTTTTCCGCCAGCTGCAGACGAAGTTGTTCGTAGTCTTGAGTCATGCGCGCAAATTGCGCCTTGAGGGACTCTCAATCCACGGGATATAGTCTACATTGACATTGATCTAGCCATTTGGTGTTCAGGCCTGTTATCGAGCGTTCATTTGGTGTCGTTAAGATTTCGAGGCTGGGTCCAGCGTCTAACAATAAAATCAGAACTCTAGGGTGTGTATGGACGAAAACTACATTTCAATTCCCGCGGCGGATGGTTGTCCAAGTCTTCTGACACCTTGGGGCAACGAATTTGCTCCGATGATCGAACGTGGCGTGCAATGCGCTCAGGTTTGGCTTGATACGCCCGGCGAGATTCCGCTGTGGTGGGAGCTGGCGCAAACACGTAAGACCTTTCCTGTCGGTGACTGCCAGGATGCCTTTGAAGCCGGATTCTTGTTGAGGATTCAGCAGCGGCTAAGCGGTGTGTCACCCAGCCCCAATCAAAGCTGAGAAAAACGACGTTTAAGACGCGTTCATACTCATGGCTAAACGGCTTCCGGAGTTCAGCAAGCAAGCGTTTCGGCTACTGAAGCCCCAATACCAGCGCCCTCGCAGAGTTGGTATTGGGTAATCGCCACCAACGTCTAGTTAACCGCGTCTTTCAGCGACTTACCGGCTTTGAAACTAGGCGTCTTCGCGGCTGCGATCTTGATGGTGGCCCCAGTTTGAGGGTTACGGCCGTCGCGCGCTGCACGCGCTTTCACCGTAAAGGTACCAAAACCAACCAAGGTGACGTTCTCACCGCTTTGCAACGCAGTGGATATGATGGTTGTGAGGGCTTCCAGCGCGCGTCCGGCAGTGGACTTCGGAAGGTCGGCGGAGCTCGCTATGGCCTCGACGAGATCGTTTTTATTCATGTATGACTCCTTCTGCTGGCTGAATGGTGACGAGTAATTTACTCAGATAGTTCGGGCATATCCAGCACAAAACCGCTCTCCAGCCCTGTGTAGATGTAACGCTATTGGGGCTTCAAATCGATACTTACCTCCAAATTCCACGGGCCTGGTCAATGCGCTCAGCTACCCGAAAAGCCGCCTCTAGCTCTGAACACTGGTATTCCTGCATTAAAGTCCAGCGTTCGGCCTTCTCCTCCGGTTCCGTCATGGCCAGGGCGAGATAAAGACTGGGCGGCACGGCCCGAAACAGCGTTTCGAGCTTCTTCGACAGCACGACCCCTTCGGTGAATTTACCCGGCTCCTTGCTGGCAGAGAGCAACAAGGCTTTTTGCGCCGGTGAAAGCTTCTTGAAGCGAGCAATCTCTTCGATTTCCGCCGGCGGCATGTTCAAACAAATCCACCATTCGATCATGTTGAGCATGGTCTGCGCGGCCGTGGGAAAGTCGGCAAGGTTTTGCGTCGCCAGCCAGAACCAAGCGCCGAGCTTGCGCCACATCTTCGTGCCCTTGACCACGAAGGGCGCCAGCAGCGGGTTTTTGGTGATGATATGGCCTTCGTCGGTGACCATGATGATTGGCCTTCCCAGGTACTGGTCGCGTTCGGCTAGGTGGTTCACGGTGTTCATCAGGCTGATGTAGCTGATGGACATCTGCGCCTCGTAGCCTTCGCGAGCGTAAGTGGCGAGATCGACAATGGTCACATCGCTCTCGGGCCAAGGCGTGCCCTCGCGATCGAACAGTTCACCCTCGAAACCTTGGCAAAACAGGTCGATGGACTCACCCATTTCCTGGGCACGCTCGCGACGCTTCTCCGGCAAGTGTGTGTCAGCGGCGACGCGCAGTAAGGCGTCGCGCACGTTGCGGGTCAGTACCTGGCGACCCGCCGCGACACAGGTCTGCGCCGCATCAAGAATGCACTCGCGGATCAAGCTGCGATCGGCTCGACTCAGGCGCGCCTCTTCCTTGGCCTCGCCGCCGGTGATCATCAGGCGAGCGGTGATTTCCAATTCGCCGAGAACATCGCGCTGGTCTTCCCGACTGGCTACCGCCTCATCGTCCAGCTCATCGATCGATAAACTCGCCACCTGATCCGGTTGCTCGACCAGGCGCCAGGCATCGGCAAAGGGGGCGAGACTGACCGAGGCGCCAGGTTTCAATTGGACCTTGTTGACGGAGAGGCCTTGTGTCGCGAAGTAGTCTCCCTGCAAGCCGAATGAGTTGCCGGCCTCGACGATAAATAAGCGAGGGCGGTACACCGCCATGACCTGCATCAGCAGGGTGACCAGGGTGGCCGACTTGCCGGCACCGGTGGGGCCGAACAACAACAGATGGCCGTTCATGGCACGGTCCAGGCGTGACAACGGATCAAAGCTCAACGGCGAGCCACCACGATTGAACAGGGTGATCCCCGGGTGGCCGGTGCCCGTGCTGCGGCCCCACACCGGAACCAGGTTCGCCAGGTGCTGGGCGAACATCAGGCGGGTGTACCAGTTGCGCGTGTCGCGGGCCGGGTTGTAAGCCATTGGTAACCAACGCAGGTAACTGTTGCAGGCGGCGACTTCATCGCCTTCACGTACCGGTTGCAGGCCCGCACCCAGTAGTGCGTTGGCCAGGCTGACCGAGCGCTGGTGCAATTGCTGTTCATCGTGACCGCGCACGTAAAATGCCAGGGTTCCCCGGTACAGCTTGTGCTGGCGGCCGATGATCGCGCGAGCCTCTTCAACATCCTGGCGGGTCTGAGTCGAGGCCAGGTTTTCACCGATGGCTTTGCGCGCTAGGCGGTTCAACTGCTCTTCGAGCACATCCTGTGGTTTGACCACCAAGGTCAGGCTCATCACCGTGCCTTCGGGCAACTGGTCGAACAGGGCATTCACCGCGTCACCCTTGCGGGTTTCTCCGGTGAGTTGACCAATCAAGGGCGCTCGGCGCAGCTTGTCCACTACCATGACCCGGTGGGGCTGATCGTCAAAAAACCAGAGTCCGCGCTGCACATCCGAACGCGGCTCATTGAAAAATAGCCGCTCGGCGAAGTCATGGTCGAAGGGCAGTTCCAGCGACTCACCGCCGCCCGACTCCGGATAGGCCACGCGGCGGTAGAACTCCTCGGGCGATTCATCGGTGAGCGTGGGGGCTGGATTGAACCAGGGCACTAACCAGGCATACAGACCTCGGCCATCGACTCGCGTCGATTGCACCCCGCACGCCTGCAACGAAGCCGCGATACGTTCGCAAGCCTGTTGCAGGGCTTGCACCGGGGTGAGTCCCGTCTCCTCAGCGTCAGACTCAAGCCAGCGATAGACCACCAGGCGCACCCGTCGGTTATTGCCGCGCCAGGGGAGGCGTGTGACGACCTTGTCCTCAAACAGCCCACCCGGTTTGGCAACGGCCTTCAGATGACGGCGAGTGAGTTCTAGGCACGCTTCCGTGAAGACCGTCCCTCGCGCGCTGTCCTGGATATAGCTAGTGAGCCGGTTCAGATAAGGGGTGAAGTCGTTGTCGTCCTGGCAGAAAAACTGCGCCACCCAAGGCGCTTGATCCAACTCATCAAAACTATCCTGCAGGGCGTCTTCGAGTGCGTCGCGGGCGGCCATCAACCAATCGGGTTCGCGCCCTTCAGTGCCGATAGGCAGCAACTCGAACACCGCACCCACCGAGCGATTGTCATCGAGCAGAAAACACTGTTCGGTGTCGAGGTATTCGACCCACGGCAGGTGATCGGTGAAGCTGGGGTTGTGCGCGTACAGTGCGGCTTCATCAGCCAGGGTGGCGCGAGGGCGCAATGGATTGCGCCAAGTTTTCCACGCAGCAGTGCGGTTGCCCGAATCGCCAGTACGCACTACAAGTCTTCCTGACGTTCACCCGGCAATGCGTACTGCACCCGTTGGTAGAACGGAAAGACAGTCGAGTACCCTGGGACCGGTGCCTGCTCGGTACCACTCAAATGCGGATACACGTACAGCACCAGATCAGGATTGGGCAGGCGAGGGAACAAATTTTGGATCTCGTTCGTCGCTGTGCGCGTGTACGGTTCTTGGCGATAAGCGGATAAATTCGCCTGGGCGAGCGGACGGCGTAACTGCTGCCGAGCATCCAGTAGTTGCTGCTGAGTGCCTTGCGAACCGGCGCTGTTCCAGATGTCCAGCATGGTTTGCTCGCCATGGGGCAGTAGTGTCTCCTTGTCGGTGGAACACCCCGTCAGGACCCAGCAGAACACGCTAATCCAGGTCAGGCAGGGAAACATGGTCTTTTTCATGGCGAACGCTCCGGCCCTTGGGCTCGTAGTCGATGGTGATCTCATGGTCGAGGTGCAGTGCGACCTGTGCGGCCGGTGGCACGTACACGGCAGCAAAGGCCTCGCCATACAGCTTGTTGATCCACTCGCGGATGTCGCTGACCCCACCACTGAGGATTGAGTTCAGCGCGCTGTTGCCCGTGCTGCTGGTGACCCCGAGCGTACTGCCGCCCGAACTGATCACGCTGCTGTTGTTCTGCTCATCCCCGAGCAAGGCGGCGACACCGGTGCCGGCCGCAGTGATCAGGCTCTGGCTGCCGAGGTACTGCTGGGCGTTCGAGCGGCGCTCGCCAGCGATGCACGGGATGCCATACGGATCGGACAGATAACCGAGTCCACCGCGGATCTTGTCGGTGTTCGAGCTCTGGGTGGTGGAGGCATTGCGGCTGGCTACCGCCTTCGGCTGAGGCACAGTACGGATGGTGCCATCGGTAAACACAAAGGTGATTGACTCGACCTGTCCGCGTACGCAAGACAGGGTCCAGTCCCCGGACGCCGTGCCGCTCATCACGGCCCCCGCGACGTCCGGCAGGTCGATGCCGTTGGCAGTCAGGTTCTCCGGGCCGACCAGCACCTTGAAGGGATAGGGGTCATTCACGGTGCCGTCCACCGGGACTCGGCCGATCAGCGCGGTCATGGCGACCGAGCCCATCAGCGTCGCGTTTTCGGGGATCGTGTAGACCGGCTTCGCGCCTTCGGTACGATCCACGGATCTCGTCAGGTCACGTTCACCCTGGATTGCTGCACGTAGTTGTTTCTGGCTGCGATCAATGGCGTTATCTTTCATGCCTTCCAGTGAGTTGAAGGTAGTAGGCAGACTCAATGCTCGGGAGGTCTTGGTTTTGCCTTGGGCATCTGTGGACGGAACGTCCGAGGGTTCAATCCACTGCAGCGCATCATTGGTAGAGTGTCGCCCTTCAAACTGAGCGCCGTCGTCGGGCTCAAGCCCCAATCCGATCGGCATGTCCTTGCTTTTGCCGGTCAGCCCCGACAACTGTTCCTGCAATTGCGTCAGCAGGCCGCGAGCCTGACGACTGTCTTGTTCCGCTTTGAGTCGGGCCTCGTTGACTTGGCGGCGGCCTTCGTCGACCTGCTGGGTTACGCTGCCAAGCGCAGTCTGGATACGCGAATCGACACTGTTTTCCCGCTCGCGAAGGCGGTTGTTTTCCGTCTGCAATGAGTCATTGTGTTTCTTCAAACCGAGCATGTCACTGCGCATGGCTTTCACCTGGCCGACCAGGGTGGCGACCGTATCCCGGGGAGTATCGCCAGCAATGCCGAGCGACTTGGCTTGCTCGGTGGATAATTGAAGGTTGTCCTGATCAACTGGGTTTTCTGGAGAAGGCGTGCTGCCACCCGCGACCCAGGTTTTCAGGATGATCAACACCACGGCCAGCAGCGCAGCCGGTACCAGCCATTTGAGCAAGGCGTTAGCTTTCATCGTCCGCACCTCGATCAACGGGTGAGAGCAGCACGACGTGCTCGAGGCCGGCACCGCGAGTGACGAGGTAGGCGATCGTGGTGTCTTCAGCACTGCCGACCGGTCCGAGAAAAACATGCTGGAAAGCCGCAGCGAACAGCTTGGCCTGAAGCCGACGCGGATCGAGTTGTACCGTCTCTGAACCACGATTGCGCAACTTCACCGCCGTCACCCAGTAATCACCGAGCCGCCAGGCGGCGATAGGTGTGCTGGATACGTTTTCGGTCGGCAGCAGGGTTGGCAGTTCGGTGCGCAGCTTGAGCGATACGCGGCGTACGCCGGGCAGGGATTCTACAGTGCGCAGCGGCGCGTATAGGCTCTGTGCGGCGTAGCGCGTCAAAACGACTGGGATTGGCGTACGATCTGGAGCAGGGACGGTGCTAGATTCCGTCTCGGTAGTCTGCACCGGAGCATTTTTGAGAATACGCACGGGCTCCAGCGGTTGATCGCCGGGTGTGGCCGCGATATCTAGAAGGATGATCTCGCCCGTCGTGACTGATTGCAGTTGCAGTCGGGTCGGTGCAATGGCTTCCGACGCGCGCAGGTACAGCGTGCCACCAGTTGATTGCACGCGCAGCTTACCTGTCAGGGTTGAGGGCACGCCGACTCGAACATCCTCATCGATAAAGACCACTCGTTCCTGATTGATCATCAGAGGGATCGCGAGGGGTAGGCGTTCCCAGTGCATCAGCTCGACGGCCTGCGCCGCAACTCCCCATAGCATCATTACGACGGTGAGTCCCAGGGTAGACATCCGCTTCATGGCTCACCTCCAGGCAGGGAGATTTTTTGCGGAGTGCCCTGATAACAATCGAGTGCCAGTCCCCACTTGTTGCGTTCGGGATCAAGATCAAAACGCACCACGCGTAATGGATAACGCACCACCACCCGCTTCACCGGTTCGGCGGCGTAATACTCATCGGCGTTGAGGTCGAGCTTGACCAGCCAGCTGTCGCGGTCGAGTTGCTTGACCCTGAGCTCCGGATCTTCGCTGTAACCTCGGCCCAGAATTTCGTAGACGCCACGCACCCGCTGGCGTAGTTCGCCGGCGGCCTTGCGGTACTCGTAGTCGCCGTCGAGGAAGGCCTTGCAGGCGGGGGTCAGGTAGGACTGCAAGCCATAGATGGCGCGGCGATAATCCTGCTCGCCATCCGAGGGCCAGCGGTTGAGTTGGCCAAAGATGTAGAGGGCAAAGGCATAGACATTCTCTGAGGGGATATCCCACCACTTGCGAGTGCTGCCCGAACGCAGATCCGGTGGTACATGCACGGTCAGATCGGTCGGTGCCGAACGCCAGCCGTACCAGAGCCCGGCACAGACCAGGGCAAGGATCATTACCGCCAGGCGCAGGCTGAAGATGTGGGCCTGTTGGGCATCGACCTTGTTTCGAAATCGGCTCATGACTTCCACCGAGACAGGGCAGGGCGCAGTCGACGCGAACGGCGAACCGTCCAGGCGCCGGAGTGGAGAATCAGACTGCCGCGACCCAGGCGCCAACGGCTGGCGAGTATCCATTCGAGTTTGCGGTACAGCCAGGTCTCGGGGCGGGCCCGTTTGGCCCGACGCAGTAGTGTGCCACCGGCAAATAGCACCACCGTCATGCCTGCGATCATGCTGGTCGGCGCTACGGCAATGGAGGCGGTGGCGATCACCAGAGGAACGCCCAGCAGTAGTCCAATGATTGCGCCGGCACCGAGCGCCATCCACATCTCATCATTGGTCAACCCGCGCAGTACGGCGGGATCACGATTGAGTCGCTCCGGCAGAAAGACCAAGGTGCCGTCGGCAAGGCGTTCGATAGCGTTGTTCATGCCAACCTCACAGAATCGCGGCAGCCTTGGTCAGGAACCAGATGATGATCACCACCAACAGAGCACCGATACCGACCACCGCACCCAAGTCTTTCCAGGTCTTGCGTTGGTTCTGCACGTCGGCATACACCGTCAGCGAATGCCAGGCCACTCCTAAAAAAGCGAGCAGGGCAATCAGCAGACCGAGCAGGATGCCGCCGTCGTAGGCGTAGTTTTTGATCGTTTCGATCAACCCGGAACCTTCACCACGAGAAGGTGCTTCCATGGTGGGGAGCTCGGCAAAAGCCAGGCTTGGACCGAGCACCAGGAGCAGCCCGATCAAGCGCTGGCTGGCACGATTACGCAGGTTGTTTTTCAGGGGGGCAAGGCACTTGAGCATGATGGTGATCTCCGGTGTTAGGACAGGGTGAAGAACATCAGAACCAGCAAGGCGAGCAGCACGCGGGCGGCGCTGCCGCCGAAGGCTCCAAAGCGCACACTGCCAGTGGCCCAACCTCGGTAAGCCGTCCACATCACCCAGGCACACCAAAGCAACGCCAGAACGAGAACCAGGGACTGCCACAGCGTCGAACTGCTATGCGGCGAGAAGCCGGAAGCGTTTTGAAAGGCAGCGCTCTGCGCGTCGGTCATGCTCATGGCGACGGCTCCGTGGGCGGCGTGTCGAGGCGGTAATCGCCGACTAATTCACTGGGATCTCGGGGCTGAGCGCGGGAGGGAGACAGGTAGCCCTGCACTCCGTGGCGGATGCGTTGGATGTCTTGCGACAGACGGGGATAGTCGAACCGATAGCGCTCGACTGATTCAGCCGTGTTGGCTGTCTCGGCCCGTGTCGCAAGGCGTTCGATAGTGTCGAGTTGCTGCAGAATTAAACTGAACTGATCTTGCTCATGAGTAGAGGCGGCATAGCTGCCCCTATGGAACGTCATCAGTACGACCAGTGGGCAGATTCTGAAAAATTTGGTTGACATGTGGGTAGCCCATTTGGAGATGGAGCCAGCATTCAACTAACCTCCAGGGCTCAGCAGTAAGAAATATGAAACACGCTGCGTCATTTATTTCGACACAGCTCTTTGGGGCACCGTATCGAAGGCTATAAAAACGGAAAAGTGACGCGATTACACTGCAAGCACTGTCTCGATTGCTCATGAAAAACGATCGGTGGCCGTTAACGTTTGATTCCGCTAACAACGTCGCTAGCGGGGCGCAGATAAGCTCCAACGGAATCAGTTAACGAAGAGTGAGTGCAAAGAGTGAACATTCAACAAGCAATTCGGCGGTATCGTATTCGGCAGGGCGTGGGCTTCTCATTGATGGTCTTCGGTGCGTTATTTTATTTTGTCTCGTTGTTGATTTCTCTACACCGTCAAGCGGAGAAACTCGCTGAGTCAGAGATTTTTGGGCATCTGGGTGGGCTGATGCAAAACTTGGTAGCTGATATTTATCAAATCACATCGCCCTTCATCGGTTTTGTATGGAACAACGCGCCTACTCTCAATCAGGAAAAACCACTCAGCTATGGGAATTTGCTGTTTCTCGGGTTGCTGGGTGTGATGATTGTTGGAAAGCAATTGCTGCTTTCAGCTAGACATCTCAGAGGGCGTGTTCAGGCCCAGCTCGAACGTCTTGAGGAGGCCCAGTGGCGCAACTCGATGCAGAATGGAGCCGCAACCCAAGTCAACGCAAACCAGATCGGCCACATCAATTTTTACCAGCAATCAATGCCGCAATCGTCCAACGGTGATTGGTGGCAGCGGCCGTGGGGTATCGTTGGTTTGTCTATCATTGGCGGTTATATCGTCGCAGTGTTGGCTAAATTTACCGGAATGGTTTAGCACGCCAGCAGTGCGCTCTATCAAATGTATTTTTTGAACGTCGCAGCGGTGATAGCGGTTGCTATTCCAAGTATCACTGCACAAGGCAAAAAAACCGCCATGGGGTTGAGCGAAAACGGTAGGGATAGGTAAATAATCCAGGGTACGAGCAGCAGTGGTAATACAGCTCGCTTAGCGCGGTGGTAGACGAAGCTGCTTTCTCGCCCCGCGCCAAATTTGCGAAGGTCGCGGCGTATCAAGCCATCGACAAAGCCAGTGAACATACTCAGCAAGAACAGCGGCAAGGCTAGGACCAGAATTATCAGCCGCACCACAAAGGTGAAGGTGACGTAGACCGCGGCCAGCACGAAATTTTCGATGCTCACGTAGACCTGATTGGCCCAGCTCCAGAAGCCGTTGCCTTGGCTCGATACCCGCGCCTGCCGGGCAAAATCCGCAAATCCAGTCTTGACCAACAGCCACTGATTTAGGAAATCCAGCCACTGGACAATCGCCTGTCCGGGTTGTTGGATGATAAGTGAATATTTGAAGTGTTCGCTGAGCCAGCTCAATTCGCTATTCAGCATGGCTTGGCTGTGCCGCCAGCCCTGATCGCTCCAGAACAGCAGCAAACCGGCGAACTCAATCAGAATCGAGAACAGCAGTGAGGCAACCAGCAAGCCGATGATGCGCAGGACCAGGCTGATGGCCGAGACGATCATCCCCGGATGCTGGATCGGTTGTGGCGGCGTGTTCTGTACGGAAGTCACCATCATTCACTCCATTAGTGCCACATGGCTGATGGCGTTAACGCGCCTTCTGTATATGTTTTGCTGAATCGAAACCATCAGGGTAGGGCTACCCCACCTGATCTAAATCGAAGTTGGGAGTTGGGCCGCCACCACTGGCGCTCCACCACTGCCCCGCCTGCGTGTTGTAGATCGCCCGCATGCGTTGAGTGAGTTCCTGCAGGTCTTTGGGCATGGCGTCGTCATTGGAGGGTTTTGGCAAAGGCATACGGACTTTCCAGAGCTGGCCACCGGCCTGGAAGGAGAACATTTGCCCCTTGGGCAAACTGACGATGTGAGCGGGCTCGATCAACGGCACACTGGTGCTGCTGACGCGATCCTGCGAGGACGAAGTGAAGTCGGTATTGGCCTCAGGATCGGAGGTGTCGGTGGCGCCCGACACTAGGGTTTTGGTCAGCACATTGACCTTGGGTAACTGCTGGGTGAGCAGTTCAGCGGTGGCGGTTTCGCGCACGCGGAGCATCTGCAGGGTGTTGAAATTGCCGATCACCTGGCCGGCCTTGGCGCGGTTACCGATTCGCGCTTCGATATCGCTAAGGGTCTGGGTGTAGGCGGTTACCTGGATACCGGCACCGCCACCCTTGTTGATCAGCGGAATGAACTCATCGCCCATCAACTCGTTGAACTCGTCGGCGTGCAGGTTGATCGGCAACTTGTCACTGTAGTTACCTGATTGGGGCAGGCCATGGTCGACGCCGTGTTTGTAGATGTGTCCGGCGACCGAGACCAAGTCGGCGAACATGGAGTTACCTACGGCGGCAGCGACCTCGGCATCGGTCAGCGCATCCAGGCCGACATAGACGATGCCGCGTTTTCGGATGATCTGCATCCAGTCGAAGATTGGCCGCGGGTCATCCAGGTCGGTGTAGTTAGGAGCCAGTAACTGGGCGGTCTTGCCGGTGGTAAGTTTCTCCAGCAGCGGTAGTAACGAGGCAACGATTTTGTCGAAGTAAGTACGGTCATACCGCACCGCCGAACGCAGTCCGTCCATTACCGGATCAAATACCCGTTTCACCGCCAGGTACTGCTCGATGGCCACCACGCGTTTTTCGCGGCCCACCATATGCCGGGGAATGTTCTTCTCGGTGAGCTTGCCTTCCAGTTGGACGATCACTTCCCAGGCTTTCGGATCGGTTTTGGCGAAAAACTGCTGGGCGTATTCGATGAACAGCGCGTCGATGTTGACAACATGCCGTTGGATTTGCAGGTAGTCCGGGCGCCGGCCTAACTCGATCAGGGCACGGGCGATGATGTTGACGAAACGCCAGGCAAACTCGCGAAAGGCCGCGGAGTTACCTTCGCCGCTGAGCTGCCCGGCGATGCGTGACGCCACTTCCGAGATACGCCCGAAGCGTCCTACCGCATTGTAGCGGGCCGAGATTTCTGGCCACCCCAGATGGAAGACATAAAACTCTTTCTCCCGACCAGCGCGTTTGGCTTCGACGTACATGCGCTTGAGCAGGTCGGCATCGCCCTTCGGATCGAAGACGATGACCACTTCATGTTCGACGCGGTGAATGTCCTGGGTGATGTACACCTCGGCGAGTCGCGTCTTGCCGACACGAGTAGTGCCTAGCACCAGGGTGTGTCCGACCCGTTCGCCCAGCGGCAGACTGACTTCTGTTTCATTGGGCTCGACCCCATGCAACAGCGGCGAGCCACCGACTGGGGGTAAAGGACGTAACGGATTGAAGGCACTGTCCCAAGCGGTGACACGCGCCAATGTAGAGAGAGGAAACGGTACATGCTCCAGACGACGTTCGAGTCCACGGGCCAAGCGGTAACAGGTCGGTTGGTCGACATAGTGGGCGACCGCCGGATCCTGGGCTTCGACCAGGCGCTGGGTGTGCAGGCGGGTCCAGCGAAAGCCGCGGCCCATGAACAGGCGCTTACGGCTAACCGGAACCTGCCGGCTGGTCAGTTCGTAGCGGGGGAGCCGTCGGATATTGCGCCGATAGCGCAGCACCTCCCAGGCTTGTCGCAGGCGGATCAGGCCGAACAGGGTATAGGCCAGCGCCGCAATCAGACCGATCTCCGGTGACAGGGCCACGGCCCAGGGCGAGTACACGCACAACACTGCGGCAGCGACGCAGATCGCTACCGTGTACAGCTCCACCGCTGGCCGCAGCTTGGACTCCATCGCATGCTCGGCCATGACCCGACTCACTGTTCCAATAAGGTGGCGGTGATCAAGACGGGGTAGTGCTCAATCTGCAGGCGGGTGGCGATGTCGTTGCCGTTGACCGGCAGGATGGTGATGTCCGGAGCGGCTGCTCGAATCCGGGCCAAAGCTTCAGTATCGGCCACCTCGACGGCGAGGCCGGCTGCACCCAGTTCCTGCAGTTCAGCCGCGCGTTGACGCAGCCAAGTCAGAGACTGGGGATCGTCACCGACCAGAAAAAATGGCCGCAAGCCCGGCATGTTCAGGGCGCGAGACGTGATCTGGCCGGGGCTCAAGTAGGAGCTGCGGATGGGCAGTATCCAGGCTTCATCGGTAAACGTGGACAGGTCCGCATGCATGGCCCGATCAGGCCGGATCTTGTTGTTGATTGGCGGCCTGGCAACCTGAAAATGGGGTCGGTTGAAGTCGCTAGGCCGATCCCCAGCTACGCTCAGTTCCGGCTGAGCGAACGGTACCAAGAGCAGGGTGCAATAACAGACAACGGAGATTCGCTTCATGGTGGTGTGCCCTGTTCGAAGGAAGTCAGCAGCCGTTCAAGTTGCCGGGAAAAACCTGCGCGGTAATGTGCGGCCGGCGCGCCTCCTGCCGGACGGTGATAACGTCCTGCAGCCAACACCCAATCACCGGTGGTGGCGTGATGCTCCTGCAGCAGCGCGGCGGTCACGGCGAGATTTCGGTAGGGGTCGAGGGCTTCGCAAGGACTGGAAAAACGTTGCCCGTGGTAACCCAGGTTGGTTTGCCCGAGACCGACATCGACCCGCTTGGCATCATGCCGAACGAGCGCCTGAAGCAAGGCGTGACAGGCAGCCTGTCGAGTGGCGAAGCGGTAAGGACCACCGGCGATGTTCAGGGTCCATGGCCAGGGCAGCAGTCGACCACGGACGCGGATACCACTCTCCTGCAGGGCAATCGCGAACAGCACCGTCGAAGGGATGTCGGCGTCATGCGCCGCCAATTGATAGGCAGGAGGCGGGAGCTCCTCGGCCTGAGCCGCCAGCATCGCCAACATCAGCGCAAGACTACTCAGTCGAGGCGTTGCCATTGTCCGTTCACCTGTTGAAATGTGGCAGGCAATGGCCCCGGGGCACCCAGGCTGAACCAGCGACCACGGTCATGGTTCAGGGTGATCTGCCGTCGTTGCATCTTGGCCGGATCGATGTCCGCTTGCCGAGCCCAGCTACGGACGCGTTCATCCTCGCCTTGGCTGCCCACCAGGTAGATATCGAACGCCGTATCACTGTTTTGCAAACGTTGTGCTTCAGCGGTGCATGCAGGGCAGTGGTCCTCCACAAAAAGGGCTGGGCGCGGCGCGACCGATGAGCTGGTAGGGGACGAAGATGCCATGCCTTGGATCGGCAGCAGCCCGGGAAACAGCTTGGTCCAGGCCGCGGTGTAAGCGTTTTGGTAGGCCAATTCACGCTCGGCGCGTTTGGCTTCCAGCGCTACCTGTAATTCGGCATAGCGCTGGCGCTCTTGGTCGGTCTGGGCCTCGACTCCAAGTGCAGTCAACGGATCGAGGTTCGGGCTCCAGAAACCACGCGGGCCGGCTTGGATCTGTTCGAAGCGCGTCCACTCCTGTTCCGTCAACCCCCAGCTCGCAGCCTGTTCAGAGTCAGAGCGTCCCAGGGGCGCGGACTGCGTGTCCTGGAACCGTGACTGTGTCGTGATGGGGTCGCCCATCGCAGCGCCCATGGCCAGTAGCGAAGCGAGATAGACGACGGTGGGCAGTAGCGCTCTGTTCATGATCGTTTCTCAAGGGAGGTGCACGGTCTGGTCTGGCTGAGCGGCCACCGCGAAGATGGCTGAGTTCGGCTCCAGCACTTTCAGGTGCCAGGCTCCGAGCTGCTCGCCGCTATGCAGCAGCCGAACTTCTATGAGAGAGCGACTGTCATGAGGTGCGACTGCCAAAAAACGCTCACCACCACGGGATTCGACCCCCAACACCGAGAACGGTGGCGAGAGCGGGACGGGCTTGGGGCGGGCGGTCTGTTTAGGTTTGGTCGCGGAAGGCGATGGCGGTGGGGGTGATGGCTGGGTCTTGTGCTCCTGGAACTGCTGCTCGACCTGTTCAAGGCGTGCGCGCAGCGCTGTCAGGTCTGCCACGGTGGCGCGGGCTGCCAGACCATCGCGCAGCGCCTGTATTTCTTGCGCCCACTGATCCAGCATGGGATCGAGGGTATTGGCCTGTTGCTCACCAGTATCGACCATCTGCTTCAGGTCTTTCAGCGCGTACTGCAGCTTCTCCTGGGCGTCCTTGAGGGCGCTTGAATCACGTTGCAGGGAGTCCAGAGTTTGTAGGCGTTGGGTGTTTGTGCTCTGTAGTTCGGCCACGCGCTGATACTGGTTATACAAACCACCGCTCAGACCGGCGTCCGCCAGGCAAAGCAGCCCAATGATGAGGGTTTGATACGTTGAGGCTTTCATGGCCGCGTCTCCGATTGATGGGGCACGACGGGTGTGTTCAGCGCGACACCGGCCTCCGTTTTCTGCTGTTCGAAGCAGACCGAACGGCTGACTTCATCGGTCGTGAGTTGCCAAGCGGGGCCAGCCAGCACTTGTAGCGCGCTGCGCAAAGGGATTGGACCAAGCCGGTAATGGGCTGCAGGCAGAGGCCGGGTAAACAGCACCTTCACCGACGCAGTAACAGGGCAAAGCGCATAACCAGAGCGCAGCAGCACGTACTGCAACGCATCCTGCACCGAGGGGTGCAGGCTGGACGGGATGTTCACTTCGATGATTTGGGCAAGAAGATCGCGTTGTTCCGTGGTGGGCTCGGTGCTGACCAGCGTGTAGCGGCCATAACGAAGCTCTGCCGGATGGCTTTCTTCGGCTATGCCCCTCGGGTGCTGGGCCCGATTGGAGCCACTGTCGATCGCTGGATGGGTCGGCAAAGGGTTGGGGATTTGCGCGGTGCAGGCGCTCAACAAACCCAGCAGGCAGACAGGCGTGAAAAAACGCTCCATGGAAAAAACCTCATGTCAGATTCAGTGCAGAACCTGACATGAGGTGAAGGAGCGATTCAGTGAGAAAGTTGATTCAACGTGGGTCGTGTTAACGCTGAACACGTTGCTACTCATCAAAAATGGCGAGCCCATCCAAAACGGCAGCGTCGGGGTCGAAGATCAACAAGCGCACATCCGCCAATGCCGCCAGATACAGTACGTTGACCAAGGCTTCCGGTGTGCCGGCGTCGAGTTGGTCTTGCCGCAGTGATGAGTAAGGACGGCCCTCGATCTTTACTAAGTTATCGTCGGTCCAGGGCGTGCCGATCAGTTTGCAACCTATGCCTGAGCAATCATGCAGTGTAAAAAACTCGAACAAGAGGCCGGTTTGCCTCGGAGCGGAGTGACTGATCCACCCCTCCAGATAAAGCATCGCTTCTTCAGGAAGGTGTGCGGTACTGATCTCCCAGGCTCGACTGTAGTGTCCCGTTTCGAAGCTCAAGCGATGGACCATGGCTTGTGCCTCTTCCAGGGAGTACAGATCACCGAGGTGATGCCGCTCGTTGAGCATTTCTCCCGTCACAGCGTAGATTACTTGGCGCACTAGCCCGGTGGACTGGCAGCGTTCATCCAAATCATCCGAAATGGATTGGCCTTCGCTGATCACGGCGAAATCGTCATTGAACAGGCAGGGGAACAGCTGCAGCTCGTCGTCGGGCAGATGGGCCTGTGCGTCGTGTACGGGTCGACAGCAGGGAGGACAGTCGTCTTCGTAGGTGATCAGTAGCAGCCGTTCGATATGAAGGTTGTCGTAACCGCGAGCAAATGGGTTGGAGGCCGTCAGCAGGGCTGCAGCTTGGTGTGTGGGGTTCATGAAGGTTCTCCAGAATGATAATGGACAAGGCGCCCGAAGACGCCTGTGAGGGTTAAAGCCAGCCATGTTCGGCAAGAGAAAGTGGACGACCTTCACCCACGATGAAGTGATCCAGTACGCGCACTTCGATCAAGGCCAAGACCTCTTTCAGCCGTGCCGTCAAGACGTGATCCGCCTGGCTGGGTTCTGTACACCCCGAAGGGTGGTTGTGCACAAAAATGGCCGCCGCAGCGTTATGCGCTAGGGAACGCTTAACGACTTGGCGGGGGTAAACGCTGGCGCCATCAATGCTGCCGTGAAAGAGGGCTTCGAACGCCAACACCCGGTGCTTGGCATCGAGAAATATCACACCGAAGACTTCATGCTCTTGTTGCACAAGATGCAGCTTTAGGTATGAAGCCACGGCGTCAGGCGACGTCAGGTTAGGGCCGCGGGCGAACAGCCGACGATCCAGAATATGCAGTGCTTCGTCGATGACCTGGTTTTCTTGGACGATACGATTAGCCTCGAAATCCGAGGTCTCAATCAGAGTGAGTGGGGTGCTCATGGTGGTACCTCCGAAGGGAACAATCGGGGGTACACGCCCGAGGGGAGTGGTATCCCCGAGGTAGGTATAGAGTTGTGGGCGTTAGCAGGTGACGCGCTGTTACAGCCGCGTGAATCGGTAGCGTTGACCGTGTAGGTGTGAACCACAACCGTCGCAGGGCAATGGGGAAAAGGCTTTTATTCCCCAGCCGGTTTCGGGATCGAAGTCGGCACTGATGGGCATTAACCGAACCAGTCCACGATGGATACCGGCGATGCGTTTCTCGATTTCATCCGTCGTGTAGTAGAGCGATAACGTGCTGTAGTCCTCGTAAGCAGCCGCGAACAGGCAGTCGTCGCAAAGCCAGAAGGATTCCATGTTGGTTCTCCTGTGCTGATTGAAGAAAAGGCGCTCGAGGGAGCGCCTTGATGAGGAACATCGTGGGCCGTTCAGACGGACTGATCGGTACGGGAGGCATCACGGCGGGCCGTGCGGGGAGCGGGTGGAGAGTCAGGTTCTACCTGGGCCTCAGTTGTGCTTTCGATCTCCTCAGCTTCGGCTTCGGCCGACGTTGGGGATGGCTCACTGTTTGGCGCCTGCTCAGCAGGTGCTGTTGCTTCCTGCCTGGCGGGTGCTTTGTACTCGAGCGTGCCGCTGACCTTGATCCAGTCGATGAACAGCAAACGACCTTTCAGGCTGGCGCCCGGTTGGCCTTGTTTATCGCCTTTCTCGTAGAGAAACGGATCGATCCACAGATCGCCGATACGGAACGACAGCAAGACCTTTTTCTCGGCTTTGACGGCGTCCATATAGAGACGAATCAAGCGTTCAGCTTCACCCCCAGCGACTTTGCAGTCGAAACGGGTGTACTCCACCGCATCGGTGGCTCCGTGCAGTGCGGCGATATCGCAGGCCATGAAGGGTTGGCCGCGGCGGACCTGTACTTCACGAACACGATTGAGGTAGCCGATACCGACGGTGTGAAGGTTGAAGTAAGTGGTCGCTTCTTGGGAGTGGTTGGCGTGGGCCATGGTGGTTCTCCTGTTTCAAGGGAAAACGGCGACGCACAATCCCTAACAGGGAAGTGAGCCCCCGTCAGGGTGGGTAAGGTGAAGGTGAGCAATGAACGACTCGCTACCGGCAAGCCGATGACGATCCGAACGATGCGTCTGGAGGAATAGCTGTGCAGCAGAGGAGCGTCTGCGGTGGTGATCCGCAGGCATGGGTAGTGGGCATTCATCACCGCTGAAGCGGTAATCGCGCGAGCTTCCGAACGCTGATCGCACTTGGGTAAACCACCACGAACGTGGCGTAGCCTTGAAGGTTCAAGCTACCTGGGCTGGGCTGTCAACGACAGCGAACCACGCCCTTTATATAAGCCTGTCACAGGGGAGCGTCAAGGCGCTGCCACCCGATTTTTTACGCCTGGAATACGGTAGCAGTCACTGGAATGAAAAAATGAAGAGTAGGCCTGGCGAGGCGCCAGGCGAGGAACAGAAAAGCCACCTTTGACGGTCTTACGCAGTCACAAGCTCCTCGCAAAACTTGGTTTAACTGCGCGATGATTCGCCAACCGACCCTTGTCGTGGCCTGGGTCGGAACATGCTGGCACGCATCCGCGCACAAAGGGTGCCCCGTGTTTCCCCGGTGGGCTCCGGGACTGAATACGATCGCCGAAGCGGATGACCGCTATTGCCGGGTAGAGGCAACAGCGGTCATCCGCCACCACGATCAGGTCGAGCACAAAACGGGAATTAAATTCCGCAGAAAAGAAGGCTCCGAACTCTAGGAGTCCAACCGAGCTGCCCGGAGCGATTCGGTCTTGGGTCGCCGTTGGCGATGATCCTGGGGCACTACAGCAGAGAGGGTGGGACGACGTCAAGGCAGAGAACTCACCGTTCTCCTGATGATCGTCCCATGGCACATCATGAGCGACGCGTATCTTTACTGATCGACACAGTGCCCTTGCAATCTGGATAGCGGGAGCATGACCAGAACGGCCCTGATTTTCCCTTTCGCCTAAGCATTGAGGCGTTGCACATGGGGCAGCCCGGGCCGGCTTCGACCGGTACCGCCAAAGTGAGCGAGCGGTAGTGTGCGACCAATTGCGCAATCCAGTTCGCCTGCTTGGCGACGAACGCATCCAGGGTCAGACGTCCCGCTTCGATTTCGTCCAGCGCCTGTTCCCAGATCGCGGTCATACCAGGATCCGCGACTGCAGCGGGTACCGCCTCGATCAGAGTATGGGCCGCTGCGGAGGCCATTAAAGCGCGTTTTTTCTTCAGCAAATAGCCGCGTTCAATCAACCCCTTGATGATGCCGGCTCGCGTGGCTTCGGTACCGATACCGGTGGTGTCCCGAAGTTTTTGTTTCAGGCGTGGGTCGTTGACCAGCTTGGCCACGTTTTTCATCGCCTTGATCAGATCGCCTTCGGTAAGAGGTTTGGGAGCGGCAGTGCGCATGGACTTGAGTTCGACATCGTCCACTGCGCAGTGCGTGCCCTGCTTCAAGATGGGTAATACTTGGGATTTTTGACTGGGCTCATCCTCCTCGATGTTTTCGGTGAGCAAGCCTTTCCAGCCCTGGACCAGGATTTGTTTGCCGACAGCAGCCAATCGCTCTTTGCCACACTCCAGTTCGACCTGGGTACGATCAAACTCATGGTGCGGAAGAAACTGCGCGAGGTAGTGGCTACGGATCAGTTCGTAGACATGGCGTTCTTGTTCGGACATCCGCACCAGATTTGCCGGCTCGGTGGTGGGAATGATGCCGTGGTGCGCGGTGACCTTGGTATCGTTCCATACGCGGGAGCGTAATGATCGATCCAGGCACCCAAATGCAGTTCTGAGTGCAGGATCCGTTTTAAGCAGGGCATCAAGTACCGTGGGTGCCTCGTTGAACATATTCTCTGGCAAATAGCGGCAATCGCTGCGGGGGTAGGTGGTGGCTTTGTGGGTTTCATACAGGGTTTGGGCGATGTTCAGGGTTTCCTGAGCGCCGAGTCCCAGCTTGCGTGAGCAGACTTCTTGCAGTGTGCTCAAGTCGAAGGGCAGGGGCGGCGGTTCGCGGGAGTGCTCAGTCTGGAGCGAGACCACTGTGGCGGTCTTACTGCTAGAGATCGCTTGGACGGCCTGACTGGCAAGCGCCTGCTGCAGGCAACGACCTGCCTCGTCCCGTCCTGAACATGGCGGTAACCACGACGCGATGAATCGCTGGCCATTCGACGATAGGTGCACTTCAACATTCCAGTAAGGTACCGGGACGAAACTGGCAATGGCACGATCCCGATCGACCACCAGACGTAAAGTGGGTGTCTGGACGCGTCCCACTGACAATACGCCATCGTAGCCTGCCCGCCGACCGAGAAAGGTAAATAAACGACTGAGGTTCATGCCAATCAGCCAGTCGGCGCGGCTGCGGGCGAGGGCGGAGTGATAAAGCGGGAAGGTCTCCTGACCTGATTTCAGCGAGGACAATGCTTTGCGAATCGACGCCTCGTTGAGGGCGGACAACCAGAGGCGCTGAACGGGTCCTCGATACCTGCAAAGCTCCATCAATTCGCGGGCAATCATTTCACCTTCGCGGTCGGCGTCGGTCGCGATGATGACGGTGGTAGCGTCACTGAGCAGGCGTTTGATGACCTTGAACTGTGCCGCTGTCTTGGGTTTGACCTCGACCTGCCAATGCACGGGAATGATCGGTAGATGATCCAGCGACCAGGATTTGTACTGATCACTATAAGCTTCAGGTGGGGCTGTCTCCAGCAAGTGGCCAATACACCAGGTGACAGTGGAGTCGGCGCCGATCAGGCAACCATCACCGCGCCGGGTGGCTCCGAGTACTTTGGCAATGTCCCGACCTTGGGAAGGTTTCTCGCAGAGGAAGAGAAGCATAGAACTGCTCCAGATTGAGTTCGGAGCAGCGTTATTGGAAACAGCAGTGGCGAGATATGAGAAACCTGAATGGCAGGTTCCTCATATTAGTCGGAGAGGGCAGCCTTAAATGGTCGAGGCTGCTAGCCCATTGCAACTGACCGGCAGTATGGCGCTTCACGAGCAGAGTGTAATGACGGGTCAGCAACTTCGCGCAAAGGTGCAATTTTTATGCCTGAGTCTGTCCGTCAGACGTAGGCGGCCCCCTGCGTTTCTTGGATTTCGACGCCGGTGAACTGGTCGGCTCTGTATTTTGAGAGGCCGCCGGTTCACTGGAACGCTCGCGCATGACCACGCCGTGTACCCGGTGAGGCAGAATACCGACTCGACGGGCCTCGATCTTGAAGGTTACCCGCGCGTTGTCTTCGCTGTCCTCCCACTCATCGCGCACGGTACGACCTTCGACCAGCACGCGCATGCCTTTCTGGTACAGCGTGCTCCAGTGTTCAGCCTCACGGTGCCAGAGCTCAACCGGCGCCCAATAACCGCCTCGATCTTCATAGCTGCCCTCGCGTGGGATAGGGTTGTCGAAGTACACATTCAGCCGTAGCAAACGCCGTGGCTCGTCATTGCCTGAGGCGAATTCCTGGAACTCTGGCGCACTGCCGATATTGCCTTCGCCAACGAAAAAAGTACTCATTGTGATACCTCCACTGCGGGTGTGAACTGGCGCAGCAGCCGTTCGGCACTGGCCATATTGATCGCGCAGGTCGAGGCCTGGCGGTAGAGCGAATGCACCACGCTCATCTGCAGGTTCAGTGCAATGCGGTTGCATTCGAAACGGTACAATCCTTCGTGTACGGCCAGCGGCAGGGCGTTGTTGCTCACCTGGCGTTCCCAGACCGCCACCCCCATACGGGCAAAGTCACGGGTGCGCCAACGCAAAAAGGTGCTGCCTGCGCTGGTGTTCTGCAGCACTAAACGAATGTCCAGCAGCGAGTAAGGGGGCTGTCCGGCCTGCTGCACCACAGCCTCCATCAGGTGACGTAACTGCGCCTCGATTTCCCTCGCGACCTGCGCCAGGTGCTCCAACTCCCCCTTACCCTTAAAAGGTTTTAAAAGGCCTTTTAGGGAGGCTGCGTGTTCGAGCTGTCGATAGGCATCCGGTGTTAACGCTTTGAAGGGCATTGGTTGAGCCGGGATCATGGGATTCATGCGTCGTCCTCCGGCTCATTGACTGTCGCAGACGACGCTCCCACGTCCTCTGCCAACGCGTCGGCGTCATCCACTGCCACCGCACTACGGCGAGTGATTGGCGGCGCGAACTGGGAGCGGCGATGACCCTCCAGGATGTCCATCGGGGGCAAACCCATCTTCTCGATGGCCGCAATGGCTCGGGCGTTGTTCGCCGCCATGTCATCGCGTGTGACGCCGGCATGCCGATAGCGCTGGGCCTGGCCGAATAGGCTGCGCAGCAGATGGGCGCCATCATCGATCCAGGCTTCCATGTCCCTGCGACCGATCAACGCGGTGTGATGAGACAACAGGGCACGACGCACCAGGGTGTCGTAGTCGGTCAGCAGGTAGACCGCCAGAAAACCCAGCTGGCTGCCGATGTACAACGGCAAGGTGACGGGGTGGATGTTGAGGTTGTCGCTCATGTCGATCTGTGTCGGCAGGTCCTGTCTGATTCGGTCCAGCTGTTGGGTCAGCTCCAGCATCCCAGCCTTGGCCTGCATCAGTTTTTCTTCGAGTTGCACGATGGCCCAGTCCGCATAGGGATCGTCCTGGGCCGCGGTTTGTTTGATCAGGTTGGTGACACTGATGTAGCCGGCCATGCCCATGATCGAGTGGACGCCTTCACGTGCGGCCCGACCTTGCCAGATACGCGCGGCGTGGTGAGTGTGCAGGGTCAGGGTGATGCTGCTGCGCAATGAACCCAGATTGAGTTGATAGTGATCGGCCACGGTGGTGTCCTCGCATCGGCTTGGACGGAAACGTTGCGACAGATGAGGGTTAAGGGCAGCCAAAAAGCTGAATGAGGTCTGTTCGGTTTGGTTTGAGAAGGCTAACTATGGAGGCGTCAGTGGGAGGAGATGTTTCAGCTTCTCCCGAAGAGTTTCATAGTTTGGTCCGACATGTTCGTAGAGTGGACCTCCATGGATTTGATGCCACTGGCATCAAATCTACTGACGTCCACCGTGTTTGCCACGCAGTTGGCGCAGTTCATTCAGGCACGCTTGGGCCAGGGCTGACGCGGGTTCGCCCTGTCGTCGAGATGGCCGCGAGGGGGCGGGTGGGGGTGGTTCTGCAATGGGTGACGGTTCGGCCTGACCTGCCCAAGGACGAAAGTCACCTTTCAGCGCACGCTGGATCAGGCCCATCAGATACGCCGCTGGCTTGCGGATACCGCCGGCCAAACAGCGTGCTCCCGCTTCGTTGAGCACCGCCTGACGATCCGCGGGTTTGAGCTTGTTCAGCGCCACGGCGACGGCCTGACGCTCGCTTGGGTTCAGGTGCAGTGCAGCGGGCCAGTGCAGGTTATCCACCGCTGGGGTCGCGCGCGGTACAGTACAAATACTTTCTTTTAATACAGTACAGGCGGCGTTCGGATTCCGAACGGTGCGGGAAACACTGGCGTTCAGACTCGGTTCGGAATCCGAACGAGGGCCTGCACGATTCCGAACGAGGGCATCTTCCCCCCGTTCGGAATCGTGCAGAGCGGCATCGGTCGCCTGATCCAATTCTGGCTGCGTCCAGTGTTCGCCCCAGCTGTCGAGCCGTGTCGGTAGTCGACCCTGCTCGATGTCCGTGTCCTGGCGGATTTCTTCCATAATGTGCTGGGCGACAATGCGCACAGCCTTGGTTGCATGGCCGAGGGCATGTCCGACCAGCGCCAGGTAATCCTGATCCAGTTCCATGGCTTCGGCGGGGGTTAACGGCTCATCGTGCAGAACGTACAGAGAACCTTGAAGGCGTCCGCTGAGCTTATCGCGTCCGCGACTCACCAAGCTGAGCCAGCGTGTCAACCTGAGCATCGTCAACACGCGAGCAATGGTTTCACGGGAGGATGACGCACTGTAGGGCACGCTCGACAGGTAGGGCTGCAAATCCTCATAGCGCGGCGTGACCACGCCTTGGCCTTGCAGCATGAGGCGAAACACTTGCCAGGCATTCCGTTCCAACGGCGTCAGCCGATTGTCCAACAGCAGGCGACGTGGCACGACTTCGTGAGATTGGCCACTGAACATAAAGCCAGCCTGCAGAGCCTGGTTAGACGGTGGTTCGGCGGTAGGGCGTGCGGGCCAGCGTTCACTCAACTGCTGGGTGCATTGCTGCAGGACACGCTGCCAGCGGCCGGAAGGGACAGTGTTCATGTTTCGTTGCTGTAATGGTCGATCTGCTGCCACACGATGGTCAAGCTGATCTGTTGCTCCTCCGCTAGCATCATCATGGCGTCGAGCTGATCCTCGGTACCGTAGTGAGCGCGTAGCTGGCACCATCGCTGCCAGAGCGCATGTTCCTGCGCTTCGCTCAAATGCTGAGGGCGGCCCTTACGGGTTTCTATCTTGAGCAGACGTCGGCGCAGGGCAGTTTCCGAATGCGCCAAGCCGAAGCACTGATACATGATGGTGCTGCTGGCGCCTAGCTTGAGCGCCCGGTTGATCAAGCGCTCATTCTGTTCGTCACGTTCGGCTTGCTCAATCAACCGGTGCAGCACCGGCGAGTCAATCTTGACCTCAACCCAAGGTACGGTGGCATGGGCCAGGCGCGACAGGGTGGTGGGCGGTAAGGATTGCAACAAGTAGATGTCGTCTTCACCCAGGCCGAGTGCCTTGCAGCGCTGCAGGTTACCCAGGCGTAGCTCATGCAGCACCTGGGTCAGCATGGCCTGGTTGAGCACATTGAAGGACAGGTTCATGGCAGCTCCTTCGGCGAGTCATCTTCAGGGGTAAGCGTTAAGTCGATCAGGCGCCGGGCCAAACGAATTAACCGATACAGTTTGATGAGAAGACCGTCGGGCAGTCGTTCCAGTCCCACATCCACAGGGGGACGATCAGGCAGCGGGAGTTGATAGACCCCCAACAACAGCTGGCCGAACAGGGCTGAGGGCAATTGTTTGCGATCCTCCCAGTTGACGTCGTCTTGAGCGCGCGACAGGGCCAGGAGCAGAAGGTGAACGCTGGTTGCGCGAGGCGTGCCAAGATCAACTCGCTCGATGTTGAGGGCGAAGCCCAAGCCAAGCGGCTGACCGATGATGCTCTCGGGGTCTCCGGCATAAGAGGCCATTTCCCGCGCCAGTGTGGCAATGGCGGATCGCAGTTGTTCGGGGCTATCCAGTGCTGGTGCGATGGTCCAGATGTCGTCGATCGCATAGGTGTCGACCGGAGATGCTGTGTCGGTGGCTGTCTCGCGATCGATCTGTTCACGAATCTGTTGAACGCGTGATGGAGGACTGACCGCTGATACGACGTTCGTTCCAGTCGGTGTAAGCAATTCCTCTCGCGTTGGTTCGGTCTGGGGTCTGGCATCCGTTGATTGGGAATGGGGCTCGGAGGAGGGAGCTCCTGCCGTGGCGACATCAATGCTCGGCAGATGGCTGTTCTCCGAGGGCTTGGTGAGGACAACGGCCGGCGTCGAGATGACCCGCTGGGTATCGCTCAGATCCAGGACCAACATACGGTAGGACTGTCCGAGCAAGTGGCTCATGCGCTCCAGCAGTTCATCCTGGATTTGCTCAAGGTCGAAGGACTCGGGGTCGGTATCGAAATAGCACAGGGTATCGAGCCAAAAATCGGCGAACGCAACGGTAGCGGTTGAATAACGGTTCCAGGTTCGTTCGGCCTGGCTTCGCAGACCGATTAGGCGTTCGATCTGGGGCTTGCCCAAACCGGCATACAGGGTTTGTGGAATGGCGGGCAATAAGTGTTCGAGGGTGTCGAGCATCCGGCTGATGTGCGACTGTGAAATAGGGTAACCCCCAGCGGCAAGACGTCGTGCCAGTTCACGTTGCGAGAGCATAGCGCCATCTGCTTCGAGCATTGTTTTGAGTTTGGCCACCGCCAGAGCCCGTTCGATGAAGGTGAGTTGGCCGTGCAGATCGCTTTCGGCCAGATGGCCGAGTAGGGCGGTGATTTCATTGCTCCAAGGCCGGAACAGGCAATGAATGCGGAAGAAGCGCTCGTCGTGGGTTTCCTGCCACAGTTCGCCGAGGATCGCCAAGCGGGTATTACCGCCATTGCGGATGATGAAATAGGTTTCACCCGGGCGACGGGTAATCGGTGGCGGTTGGTCCAGCCCGCGTTCACGGATCGAGGCCTTGATATCGTCGTAAAGCGGATTACGGATGAAACGCGGGTTGTGTTCGTAGGGCCGCAACTGCTCCAGGGTGACCAGCATAGGTGTCTCAATTACTGGATCGGACAGCCGCTCCAGTTCTGGACCCGGAGGGAAGTGGTCCTGGTGCAGCTTGTCGGTGATTTCCTCCTGACTGAGCTTCTTCATTTGAACTGCCTCAGTTAACGCCAGTTACGCAAATGGTCACTGACCTCGAATTTCACGATCTCGGCAGTCCCCGAACCTTCGAAATGTCGGGAAAGCTCTGCGAGGAACCAACCCATAGCCGAGTGTCCACGCTGCAGGCGAAAGACCACAGTGCAGTACTCCTCGCAAGGTGAGGGGTGTGGTCGAATAGATGGTTGAACGATGATGGGAAGTTGACCCAACATTAAAAGACTCCTAGCCAACCGCTGTTGGCCTCAAGGTCGAACAAACAAAATGACTTGGCGAGAAATGCCAGCCTGGTGCTTCGTCTCACTGAGCCTCCGCGCATCTGGTCATCGTAGAGATCGCCTCGCGCCATTTCGGAAACAACTCAATGGCCAGCGCTTGCATGGTTTCCAGCGCTGATGGCGAGCGTCGTTCACGTGATCGGCGCGTCTCGATTCGGTGGACCGGCAAACCGAGGGAAGCGGCATTGAGATACGCCACTCGGTCCGGGATTACGGTGTCTAGCACCGAGATATTGGTAGCCCCAGCGAAAGTCTTGCGCAGGCCACGGATGATCATCCGGTTGTCGACTCGAATGGCATTCACTTGGTTCAAGAGCAGTCGCAATGGGGGCGGTGTAATTCCCAGGAGGCGGAACGGTTCGAGCTCACTGAGCAGCTTCAAGGTGCCGCGGTGCAGTTCGCGAGCGGCGAGCATTTCCGGCGTGATGGGAGAGAGGGCGAGATCGGAGGCGAGGATGGCCATCTCCAGCAGCACGCTACGTGCGCCCTGAGTGTCAATCAAAAGCAGGTCATAATTGAGACGGAGATTGTCGAGCAGATTGCGCAGACGTAATCGCCCGTCGGGGGCGTGCAGCAGCAATGTATTCAGTCGGCCTTGATCGTCGTTGGAGAGGATCAGATCGAGCCCTGCAATTACTGTCCTGGAAATAATCTGGGCAGGAGTTCTTAGGTTGAGTGCGATGAGCTCGTACGCACCTGCATCAGCCTTCTGGCTCAAGGCGTAATAGCTGGAGAGGGTGGGTTGGCTATCCAGATCGAGCAGCAGGACGCGGACGCCGGCATCAGCCAATAGACCGCCGAGATTGGCGGCTACTGTGGTTTTACCCACGCCCCCTTTGGTGGAAACCACCGATACCACACGCATGGCATCAGGCCTGGTGACCTAAGCGTTCAACAATCCACTGCTCGATCTCCTCTGAGTCCCAGCCGACTGCGCGCATGCCAATACGTTTGGCTTGAGGAAATTTGCCTTCCTTCATCAGATTGTAAATGTGCGCACGCTTGAAGCCGGTTTTTCGCTCCACCTCGTCTCGGCGCATAATGTGGCGTTCAGTACTAGCTGAGGCGCTACTGGGGGACGTTACCAACGGATCTTTCATGACAAACACTCCATAGCAAATATTGGCTTGATGAGGATGTGAGTGGCATTCAAAATCACAATGAGATGAAAAGCACCGCGAATTACGATAAGCAGGACCGCAATTTTCGGTGCCTAATCGTTGTTTTCATCGGTGCGTCTGGCTGCTGCGAATCTTTCTTCAAGAGTGCGCTTGTTAAACCCAGGTTTGCCTTCATTTCGTGCTGTGAGAACAGAAATAATGGAAGCTTGGCTGACGAAGCTGGAGTAAGACTTGCCGCCTGGGGATTTACCTAGTAGTAGGCTGATGAGCGCGCCGATGAGACGCAGGTAAGAACGCTCAGATCGTTCATTTGGTTCCATGGCACTTTTGCGGTGCAGTATTAATTTTGCGTTTTCACGACGCAACAAATCACGCTCTTTCGTTAATTCTTGGAGGAGGCCTCGTGTGCGTTCACGCTCAGCTTTACAGATGTCTAACTCAACGAGCAACGCCTTATAAACTTCGATGGTGTGCGGTGAGACTGACTGTTTTTCGGATTCGTCAAAGATGAAGTTCGGCTGTTCTGCTGGATGGTATTCGATAAGCCAACGTTTGAGATCATTATGTCGAATTGTCAGTAGCGGCTGCTCTATCGTTTCACCTGAACTAACCGTCACCCCCATACATCCATAAGCTAGCTCCTGGTTACGGATTGCATCGTTTAGCAATTCTAATTTTTCTAAAAGGCCAGGCCATGATGCTAACGTCCGTTCCAAAGGAAGCAAATCTTCGATTTTGCTAAGAATTTTTGCTTCGACGGGCATCATTTCGCACCATCTGATCGCAATCTCGATGGGACGATAGAAAAGTTTCTTGTTGGCCTGATTGTCCCCATCCATTGACAGTACCAGTTATCTTCCTTGTTTAAGGTGCAGAAGTCAGCCGACGCCTTAGTGAGTGGCGAATAACCGCGCCACCGGGGCCGAACAGGTTTATGCAGCCAGTAGGAGTCAGAGTCTCATCGAATGGCATGAAAAAAACCAAACCGATCAGAGGAGCTCCAGAATGTCGACGGCGCATACGCAAATCAGTTGGCGGTACCATAGATCATACCTGCCTGGGATACCTAAGCTACTACCATCTCCAATGAGATTTTCAAGAAAGCAGATCGGCCTCATATCGCCCGACAAATCGGGCGAAAATGAAGCAGAGGTTATTTACTCGACGGCTTTGACCATGTCTTCGATGACTTTCTTCGCGTCGCCGAAGACCATCATGGTTTTGTCGAGGTAGAACAGTTCGTTGTCCAGACCGGCATAGCCGCTGGCCATCGAGCGCTTGTTGACGATGATGGTCTTGGCCTTGAACGCTTCAAGGATCGGCATACCGGCAATCGGTGATTTCGGATCGTTCTTCGCGGCCGGGTTGACCACGTCGTTGGCCCCGAGCACCAGCACTACATCGGCCTGACCGAACTCGGAGTTGATGTCTTCCATCTCGAACACCTGGTCGTAAGGCACTTCGGCCTCGGCCAGCAATACGTTCATGTGCCCTGGCATCCGCCCGGCCACCGGGTGGATCGCGTACTTCACGGTGATACCACGGTGGGTGAGCTTCTCGGTCAGTTCCTTGAGCGCATGTTGCGCGCGAGCAACCGCGAGGCCGTAACCCGGAACGATGATCACAGTGTCAGCGTTGGTCAGCAGGAAGGTCGCGTCGTCAGCTGAACCGAATTTCACCGGACGGGCTTCCTTGGCGCCGGCAGGACCTGCATCGACTGTGTTGCCGAAGCCGCCGAGCAGCACATTGAAGAACGATCGGTTCATCGCCTTGCACATGATGTAGGAGAGAATCGCACCGGACGAACCCACCAGCGAGCCGGCGATGATCAGCATCGAGTTGTTCAGCGAGAAGCCGATACCCGCCGCTGCCCAGCCGGAATAGCTGTTGAGCATCGACACCACCACCGGCATGTCCGCGCCGCCGATCGGGATGATGATCAGCACGCCCATCACGAAGGCCAGGGCCAGCATCAGCGCGAAGGCACTGAGGTTGCCGGTCAACATGAAGGTGATGCCCAGGGCCAGCGTCGCCAGACCCAGCAGCAGGTTGAGCTTGTGCTGACCGCTGAACTGTACCGGTGCGCCCTGGAACAGGCGGAACTTGTACTTGCCCGAGAGCTTGCCGAAGGCGATCACCGAACCGGAGAAGGTGATTGCGCCGATGGCCGCGCCAAGGAACAGCTCCAGACGATTGCCCGCCGGAATCGAATCGCCCAGCTGCTTGACGATGCCCAGGGATTGAGGCTCGACAACAGCAGCAATCGCAATGAACACCGCCGCCAGACCGATCATGCTGTGCATGAAAGCGACCAGTTCCGGCATCTTGGTCATTTCAACGCGCTTGGCCATGATCGAACCGGCGGTGCCGCCGATCAGCAGGCCGACGATGACGTAGCCGATCCCGGCAGTCGCGAGCTCAGCGCCCAGCTTATAGATGAGGCCCACGGTGGTGAGAATCGCCAGGCCCATGCCGAGCATGCCAAACAGGTTGCCGCGCCGCGACGTGGTTGGGTGCGACAGGCCTTTGAGGGCCTGGATGAAGCAGATCGACGCGATCAAGTAGAGCGTCGTTACGAGGTTCATGCTCATTACTTCGGCGCCTCTTCTTTTACTTTCGGAGCTTTTTTCTTGAACATCTCAAGCATTCTGCGGGTGACCAGGAAGCCACCAAACACGTTCACCGCCGCCAGAGCCACCGCCAGGGTGCCCATGGTCTTGCCCAGTGGCGTCACGGTCAAAGCCGCCGCCAGCATGGCGCCGACGATCACGATTGCCGAAATCGCATTGGTTACCGCCATCAACGGCGTGTGCAGTGCAGGTGTAACGTTCCAGACCACGTGATAACCGACATAAATCGCCAGCACGAAGATGATCAGGTTGTAGATACCGGGGGAGATAAGCTCTTCCATCGTCTGAATCCCTGTTTAGGCGTTCTTGCGGATGACTTGGCCGTCGCGGCACATCAGGCACGCGGCGACGATGTCGTCTTCGAGGTTGATCTGCAGCTGCCCTTCAGGGGTGAACAGCAGCTTCATGAAGTCCAACAGGTTGCGCGCGTACAGCGCGGACGCATCTGCGGCGACCATGGCCGGCAGGTTGGTATGACCGATGATGGTCACGCCATGCTCGATCACCACTTGATCAGCTACGGTCAGCGGACAGTTGCCGCCTTGCGCGGCCGCCAGATCGATCACCACCGAGCCTGGCTTCATCTGCGCAACGGTTTCGGCACTGAGCAGGACCGGGGCCTTTCGACCGGGGATCAACGCCGTAGTGATCACGATGTCAGCCAATTTGGCGCGCTCGTGAACCGCGACTGCCTGGCGCTGCATCCAGCTGGCAGGCATGGGCCGGGCGTAACCGCCGACACCCACCGCAGCCTCGCGCTCTTCGTCGGTTTCGTAAGGCACGTCGACGAACTTGGCACCCAGGGATTCAATCTGTTCTTTCACCGCAGGACGCACATCCGAGGCTTCGATCACCGCGCCCAGACGCTTGGCGGTGGCGATGGCCTGCAGCCCCGCTACACCGGCACCCAGAATCAGCACGCGAGCTGCCTTCACCGTGCCCGCAGCCGTCATCAGCATCGGCATGAAGCGCGGATAGTGATGGGCGCCGAGCAGCACGGCTTTATAGCCGGCGATGTTGGCTTGCGAGGACAGCACATCGAGGCTCTGCGCGCGCGAGGTGCGCGGCGCGGCTTCCAGGGCGAATGCGGTAATTCCACACTCGGCCATTTTGCCGATGGTCTCGTTGTTGAACGGATTAAGCATGCCGACGACAATCGTGCCGCTCTTGATCTGGGTCAGCTCGCTGTCGCTGGGGGCGACGACCTTGAGAATCAGCTCGGCGCCGAAGGTATCAGTGGCACTGCCAATGGTTGCGCCTGCCGCTTCATAGGCACTGTCGACAACGCTGGCGTTAATGCCGGCGCCGCTTTGCACAGTGACCTTATGACCCTGGCCGATCAGCTTCTTGATGGTTTCTGGGGTTGCAGCAACCCGTGTTTCACCCGTCTGGGTTTCGAGAGGAACACCAATGTGCACGTCAAATCTCCTGTTGAGCTAATCTTCTTGTATTTTGGGATGCCAGCGACTAACAGTATTGGAGGTGAGACTGGGCTGAATTTCCCTGACACAGCATGCAGGCAGACGTAACCTCTTAAAGGCAGTATGTTTTTTCTGGTTTCTTACTTACACAACAATTCGATTTTAAGTAATGTTCACATGAAGAATCGGGATCTTAAAGATGGGCTTGATTTATGAGTATTCCAATGGTGACATTTTAGACACGGCCCGATGTCTATGTTGCACGGAATATGAGCAGTAGCAGGTTATCCTAAAAATTTGACATGTTCCAATTCTAAGGCTGGTGTCGTGTATAACTATTGGTAATAGTGGTATGTGTAACGTGTGTTTCCCCTGTGACATGAGGTCAACACCAACAGGATAGTACCGAAAACCAAAAGGATACGGTTTAATGAAACCTGAACATGGGTGAGATAAAATATCAATTATATGCGGGTTGCTTGATCGGAAAAAACCGCTACAACGGCCGTTGAGAGCATAGTTGACGTAGTCATTAGGCGCTGTTCGTATCATTTGTAGTCTGGCTAGGGGCAGCCAACCCATGCAGGTCGTTGCCCGTTGTATTCTTGAGATACGCAGACAAAAGGTACTCTTAGGTTGTATTGAGAATGCCTTTAGTCTGCGTAGGATCAGGTATTTGCCAAGAGAGGGGCAAGATAAAAGGTGCGTAATGCGGTTCGGGTACTTTGGACGAAAAACTTACGACTGGTGTCACTCTCTCGGTTTACCGGCTGAAGGCAAGAATGTTGGTACGGTTAGACGTACACGATCAGTAGTTCGGCAGTAGTTTGGTCCGCCGAGCCGTCCGTACGGTTCAAAGCGATCCACTCGAACCCTAAGTTTCTCTTCGTCGATTAAGTCTTCACGAAAATACATCGCGACAATTTCACCAAATACGATGGAGCGCCGTGTCGAAAACTCGAGAATTTTATACAGCTTGCATTCCCAAGCGATGGGAGCATCGGTGATGCGCGGTACATCAATCGAGGTAGAAGGAGTCAAGCCAAAACCTACCGTGTCTGCTTCTGAGATGTGAGAGGGAAAATCACTGCCGCACAATACCATTCGTTCGGCGATGGTCTCGTCAACCATGTTGACTACGAATTGCTCGCGCTCGATGATATTTTTCAGAGTGTCTTTCTTTTCACCTGGGCGATGACTCTCCTCACCATAGTGATCGACAGCAATAACAAACAGAGGGGGATCTTCGCCCATATAATTGAAGGCACTATAAGGTGCCGCATTGCACAACCCTTCGCTGTTCAAACTTGTCACCAGCGCAATGGGGCGGGGGCCCACGCTCCCGGTAATCAGCCAATATTTTTGCATATTGGTCAGTTCCGACATGGCTATGTGCGTCATGCGTATCTCCAGTTTCGCGCTCTCGCGCCACACGATCAACTAATTATTGTAAGAAGCAACATTACCAACTAGGTTGGATTTTAGCTTTTGAATATTACAAATTCCAATGAGAATGCAGGGAGTTGATATAGCCATTGGTAATAGCAGAGATGGGTTCCTTCGGTCTGGGTAGGCCTAGGTTTGGAGTCGGCATCAAGCGCCTGACCGTCGAAGGCGGTCCGCACGTCAGTGGCTCGTACGTGAACGCCGGGCTGGTAGATGAAATCAGTGTGCTGATTCTGCCCCTGGTCGATGGCTGCGGAGCGCATCTGGCGTCGTTCTCATCGCCACTCCGGAGTTTTGGTCCAATCGAAAATCATTCTTACCTTTTTGATGATTGGCATGGGTGATGGATTCTGTCGTGTCAGAAGTATCGCATGCGCTACGGTATGCGCATTCTCAGGTTGGTGATTTTGATTCATTTGTGTGCATTGATGGTGAAAGGCGGTCTGGCTATTACCATTGGTAATGGTAGGTCACGACATCTTGATTTGTCCTTGTTTTTTTAACGCCATAAACTGAATTTCGCCAGCCTAATTGCCTTTGTCTTTACCGTTGCATGGAACCTTATGTACAAAGCTTTTAATGGCAAGGTAATCTTTTTAATGCAAGGAGTCATTATGTCCATTTCCCCAGTGACAATGCCAAGCTCGCAGGAAAAAGGGGACGTTCTGCCATCAGGGCCGAGTAAGCCCGAGATGATGGCGGCAGTCGCCTCGGTATTGTCCTTTCTTAAAGACAAGCCGTTGGATGAGCAGTTGGAAATCGAGCTCAATCAGCGTTTCGGTGCAACCTCTGAGGTGTATTCAGAGCTGCTTCGGCTGTTGCGCGTGGGTATAGAGGAAGGCTGGGCCTGCTACGCCGAAATCGACGGTCCGGACTATCGCCGCGGGCAACTGGCCAAGTCGACTGAGAACGCTAATGGTTACAGCGTAGAGACCGGCATGTTGAAGAACGTGTTGGGCAACTATCACCTTCACCCCCAAGGCGAGATCAACATGATCGGACCGGAGGACGATGGTGCAACCTTCTGTGGCAACGGTGCAGGATGGAAAGTGTTCGCACCCGGCAGCCAGCATTTTCCAACAGTTAAAGGTGGCAAAGTCACAATGCTGTTCTTTCTCCCAGGTGGAGAAATTGAATACATGGATCCCCCACGGCATAAGTAATAATTTTATTTAATAGCCTCCCAATAATTATAAAAGAAGGACAGGTGATGAATAAGTTCGCGGCGTTCGCGTTACTCTCTGTGTTGACCATGACCATGACCATGACCATGACCGTGCAGGCGGCTGACAGCGTAAAAATTGGTTTTGTCAGTACGCTGTCCGGCCCTCTTTCTGGGTTTGGGCTTGAGATCCGTGATGGCTTTAATCTGGCGTTAAAGACGAGCGGGAACAAAATCGGCGGAATACCCGTTGAAGTAGTGGAAGGTGATGATCAGGCGAGTCCCGATGTTGGCAAGCAATTAGCCGACAAAATGATCAAACGAGATAAGGTTGATTTCTTGACCGGTATTGTTTATTCGAACGTCATGCTGGCCGTGGGGCCGCCTGCCTTTGCATCTAAAACCTTTTATATCAGTGCGGCAGCGGGGCCGGCGGCGTTTGCCGGTGAGCGTTGCAATAAGTACTTCTTTGGTTTGTCTTGGCAGAACGATGGGCAGAGTGAGGCGGTGGGCAACTACATGACTACCAATCACTATAAGAAAGTATTCATTATTGCGCCAAACTACACGGGCGGCAAAGAAAACCTCGAAGGGTTCAAGCGTTTCTTCAAGGGTGATGTCGCTGCAGAGGTTTATGTGAAGTTGGGGCAGTTGGACTTCGCCTCGGAGCTCGCACAAATTCGCTCGACCAAACCGGATGCGGTGTTTTTCTATCTGCCAAGTGGTATGGGCATCAACTTCATCAAACAGTATGTGGGTGCCGGCCTGGATAAGGAAATTCCCTATTTCTCGACGGGTCACTCGGCTGATGAAGACGTGATTGCTGCCGTGGGTGCCCCCATCGTTGGTCTCAAAAACGCTTCGCACTGGGCCTGGGATTTGAAAAACCCACAAAATGATGCCTTCGTTGCAGACTTCAAAAAAGCCTATGGCCGAATCCCGACCATGTACGCCTTTCAAGGCTATGACGTGGTCCGGCTTCTGGACAGTGCTGTGAGAGACGTCAAAGGCAATTTGACTGATAAAGAAGCACTGCACACCGCCTTGATGACCACTGATTTCAAATCGCTTCGTGGCAATTTCAAATTTAATACCAATCAGTTCCCCATGGACACCTTCTATCTGCGCGAGGTGCAGAAAGACAATGCCGGGCTGATCACTAACAGAACTATCGCGACGATTTTCGACAATCACGCTGACGCCTATGTCGGTGCCTGCAAGCTTTAGCCCCGTCATCAGTGACGCTTCATTCAGTACACCTTGACTAAACGGAAAGAACCTTATGAAACCAACAAATAAAATATTGGCGTTTTCCGGCAGTACCCGAAAAGCCTCGTTTAACGTTAAATTACTGAATCTCGCCGTGGCCGCCGCGCAGGAACACGGCGCGCAGGTCACGCACATCGATTTGCGTGAATTTCCGCTGCCGATCTATGACGGCGATCTGGAAGCGACATCGGGGGTCCCGGAGAACGCCGTACAATTGCGCGAACTCCTGCTGACCCACGACGGGTTGCTAATTGCGTCGCCGGAATATAACGGATCGGTGAGTGCACTGTTGAAGAACACCCTGGACTGGTGTTCCAGGCCTGCCAACGGCGTCGAAGGTCTGGCGCCGTTTCGCGGTAAAGCGGTTGGCTTGATGGCGGCGTCGCTCAGCCCATTCGGCGGCCTGCGTGGGATCATCGACTTGCGTGGAATTATGGCGAAAATGGGCGCTGTGGTTTTGGCCGAAGACGTCGCGATCGCTTCTGCGCAAAACGCGTTCGATCCGACGGACGCCTTTGTCGATTCCAACACTGCGAAGCTGGTCGATCAATTTACGTCGAATCTCATTGGTCTAGTCGCGAAACTGCACCCGAATACTGACGCGTCCAAGGTTGAGCGATGAGCACCCTGATCATTGAGGAAGCGCTGAATGGATTGCAGTTCGGACTCATGCTTTTTCTGCTGGCAGCGGGGTTGACCTTGGTGTTCGGGATCATGGACATGATCAACCTGGCCCACGGCTCGCTATACATGATTGGGGCTTATTTGACCGCGACTGTGACTGACGCGAGCGGTTCTTACTTCATCGGCGTACCTGTGGCGCTGGTGGCAACTGCGATCATCGGAATGGTACTGGAGGTGAGCCTGTTCCGAAGGCTGTACCGACGGGATCACTTGTCCCAGGTGCTGGCGACCTTCGCTCTGATTCTGATCTGTAACGAATCGGTACGGATGATCTGGGGGGCTCAGCCGATCCCACTCAATACGCCGGTTGCCTTTACGCATCCTGTCGAATTGATGCCCGGCCTGCAGTACCCGGCGCAGCGATTAATGATTATCGGTGTGGGATTGGTGGTCGCGGTTGCCATGTACTTCCTAGTGGCCAAAACCCGCTTGGGTATGTGGGTACGGGCTGGGGCTTCGAATCGCGAAATGGCGACCAGCATGGGTGTGAACATCAAATGGTTGTTCACCGCCGTGTTCGGCATCGGTGCAGCGCTGTGCGCCTTGGCGGGCGCAATGCTCGGTCCATTGTTGGCGGTGCAGGTCGGGATGGGTGAAAGCATTCTGATTTTGGCCTTCGTGGTGGTGGTCATCGGAGGTATCGGCTCGATTAGGGGGGCATTTGTCGGTGCCCTACTGATCGGTGCGGTCGATACCCTGAGTCGCTCGTTGCTACCGCTGTTACTGAGCAAGTTTCTGTCGCCGGCGGTGACCTCCTCGATTGGTGCAGCCGTGGCCTCCATCATCATTTATGTTCTTATGGCTGCCGTTTTGTTCTGGAAGCCACAAGGCCTGTTCCCTGCGCGTGGGTGACCCTATGACCTCGACCCTTCACCACAGCGTTCGGCTCGGCGTGGCTGCCGTGGCGCTACTTATTTTGCTGGTATTACCTTGGGTAGCCAGTGTGCTGGATCAGACGTTTTACATGACGTTCGCCACTCGGATCATGATCTTTGCCCTGGCCGCCACCAGCCTCAATCTGGTCCTGGGTTTCGGCGGTCTAGTGGCGTTCGGGCACGCCGGTTTTTTCGGGATTGGCGCTTATACAGTGGCCATTTTGATGGACATGGGCATCAGTTCCGCCTGGACTGCGTGGCCGGCCGCAGTGGCGATTAGCGCCGCGTGCGCGCTGCTGATTGGGCTGATTTCACTACGCACCCGCGGCGTGTATTTCATCATGATCACCTTGTCGTTCGCCCAGATGCTGTACTACATCTTTCAATCTCTGGCCGCATTTGGTGGTGATGACGGCATGTCCCTGGCTGGGCGTTCGACCCTGCCACTGGGACTTGATCTATCATCTGACGTCACTTTCTACTACGTCGTGTTATTGATCTCGGTGGTGGTGATGTTCGCCGTGCAACGTACGGTCAACGCGCGCTTTGGACGGGTACTGCAGTCGATTCGCGAAAACGAATCGCGAATGGAATCCATCGGCTATCCGGTGTTTCGCTTCAAGCTGGTGGCCTTCACCTTGTCCGGCGCACTGGCAGGTTTGGCCGGTGCGCTGGTCGCCAACCAGAATGGCTTCATCAGTCCTAACCTGATGCTTTGGACCCAGTCCGGTACGCTGATGATTATGGTGATTATGGGGGGGGTGGGTTATTTGTATGGCGGTGTTTTCGGTGCAGCGTTGCTATTAATATTGGAGGAGACGCTGTCCAACTACACAATTCATTGGCAATTGCCATTAGGCGTCATTCTTCTGCTGGTCGTGCTGTTTGCACAAACCGGCATCGCCGGAATATTTAGCAGGAAGGTGTCCTCATGAACCAGCCGCTCCTGGAAATCCGCAATTTGGTAAAACGCTTTGGTGGCCTGGTCGCCACCAACGGCACCAACCTATCCATCCATAGCGGTGAAATCCATGCACTCATCGGCCCGAACGGTGCCGGCAAGACCACACTCATTCATCAGATTTCCGGGGCGCTGAACTCCGATGAAGGGACGATGATTTTCGACGGTGTCGACATATTCGACATGCCCATGCACAAACGCGTGGCGGCTGGTTTGGCTCGGTCTTATCAGATCACCAGTATTTTTAAAAAACTGACGGTGTTGGATAACGTTGCGCTGTCGGTGCAGGCACGCAGTGGCAGCAGTTTTCGGTTTTGGCGAGCGGCTATTTCCGAGGCTGCGTTATTTAACGAAGCCCACCAGATCCTCGAACAGGTTGGTTTATCGTCGAAGGCCAAAACCATCGCCGGCAGTCTGGCCCACGGTGAGCAACGGCAACTGGAATTGGGCATCACACTCGGGACCCGCCCAAAATTGTTATTGCTCGATGAACCCATGGCCGGTATGGGCCCTGAAGACTCGGAAAAAATGGTGGAGTTGCTCATGGCGCTTAAGGGTAAATCGACCGTGCTGCTCATCGAGCACGATATGGCTGCGGTGTTCCGGCTCGCCGACCGAATGTCCGCGCTGGTTTATGGTCGAGTCATTGCCACCGGTGTGCCGAACGCTGTGCGGGAAGACCCTGAAGTCAAAAGAGCTTACCTTGGCGAGGAGGCGGTATGAGTGCGATCCTTGAAGTCAGCAACGTAGAAACTTCTTACGGCGAGAGCCAG
Organism: Pseudomonas sp. NS1(2017); assembly: GCF_002269425.1. Taxonomy (NCBI): domain Bacteria; kingdom Pseudomonadati; phylum Pseudomonadota; class Gammaproteobacteria; order Pseudomonadales; family Pseudomonadaceae; genus Pseudomonas; species Pseudomonas sp. NS1(2017). Next base: position 240,502 of record NZ_CP022960.1, on the reverse strand, counting down.
ATTCTGTTTGGCGTGAGTTTGAAGATCAGGGAAGGTGAAATGTCGACCTTGCTCGGCCGCAACGGCATGGGCAAGACTACCAGCGTGCGCTCTATTTTGGGACTGACGCCGGTCAACTCGGGATCAATTCGTTTTCGCGGTGAATTGATCGAGCGCAAATCGGCGGACGCCATTGGGCGCAAGGGTATTGCGGTGGTGCCAGAAGGGCGGCATATCTTTCCGAACCTGACGGTGAAAGAAAACCTGGTGGCCTTTGCCTGTAATCGCAACAAATCCTCTGAGCCATGGACGCTGGACAAGGTCTACAACTTTTTCCCACGGCTGGCTGAGCGCGAGCGCAACATGGGTTCGCAGCTGTCTGGTGGCGAACAACAAATGTTGGCCATCGGCCGTGCGCTGATGACTAATCCTTACTTGTTGATACTGGACGAAGCGACTGAGGGCCTGGCACCGCTGATTCGAGATGAAATCTGGGCTTGTCTCCACGCGTTGAAAAAAAGCGGGCAGACCGTGCTGGTGATCGACAAATACGTCGAGAAGCTAATTGCTCTGGCTGACCATCACACCATTATCGAAAAGGGCCAAGTCGCCTGGCAGGGTTCTTCAAAGGAACTGAGTCTGGACAAAGGCCTTTGGCAGCGATATTTAGGCGTCTAGATACCATCAATAGTTCTATTTTAGTGGAGTTGGCCAGAGGGTTGCTCCTGGGCCAGCTTCGCTTTTTTTTAGGTGGCTATTACTTTCACGAATAAATGACCGTGATCTTTTGAATTTGGTTTTCTACGCATATCGATAAAATAAAACCATCTTGCAACCCCCTGCAGAGCAGAAAACTATGAATACCTTATCGAATCAAGCATCACGTGTTGTGCCTGGCACCGTGCCTTGTCAACTGCTTAATTATGTCGACGGTAACTTTGTTACTTCTGTCTCGAGTTTCGCCAATATTAATCCGGTGAATGGCGAACTTGTTTCCAATGTGTTCGAGGCGGATGCGAAGCAGGTCAGCGATGCTGTTGTTGCTGCGCAAAAAGCGCTGAAAGGCCCGTGGGGGAAGCTGAGCGTCCATGACCGTGCGGCGGTGATTCACAAAATCGCTGATGGCATCCAAGCTCGATTCGAGGAGTTCGTGGCGGCGGAAGTGGCCGACACTGGTCGTCCGGTTCATCAGGCGCGGACCCTCGATATTCCACGTGCCATCGCCAACTTCCGGACCTTTGCCGATTTGGCGAAGACCAGCAACACCGACTTGTTTGAGATGGCTACAGCGGACGGTGCGGGCGCGCTGAACTACACCGTGCGCAAGCCGTTGGGTGTGATTGGGATTATCTCGCCCTGGAACTTGCCGCTGCTGTTGTTTACCTGGAAAGTTGCGCCGGCTCTTGCCTGCGGTAATACCGTGGTCGCAAAGCCGTCGGAAGAATCGCCGTCGTCTGCCACTTTATTGGCCGAAGTCATGCATGACGCCGGTGTTCCACCTGGCGTATTCAACTTGATTCACGGATTTGGTAAAGATTCGGCCGGTGAGTTTCTGACACAACATCCCGGTATCAGTGCCTTGACCTTTACTGGTGAGTCGAAAACCGGTTCGGCGATCATGAAATCGGTGGCCGATGGTGTCAAGGAGGTGTCGTTCGAATTGGGCGGAAAGAACGCCGCCGTGGTCTTTGCCGACGCCGATTTTGATGCCGCTGTAGCGGGTGTTTTGCGCTCTTCCTTTACCAACTCGGGACAAGTCTGCCTGTGTTCAGAGCGTGTGTACGTTCATCGTTCGATCTTCGACAAGTTTGTCGCGGCACTCAAGATTGAAACTGAGAAATTGATTGTGGGTTATCCGGATCAAGAAGGCGTCAGTATGGGCCCTCTGATTTCCCACGGGCATCGCGACAAGGTGCTGTCGTACTACCAATTGGCGGTTGAAGAGGGCGCCACGATTGTCACGGGCGGTGGGGTTCCTCAGTTCAACGATGAGCGCGATCAAGGCGCTTACGTGTTGCCGACGATCTGGACCGGGCTGTCAGACCAGGCGCGCTGCGTTACCGAGGAGATCTTCGGCCCGGTGTGCCACATCTCGCCGTTTGATGACGAGGACGAAGTCATTGGCCGCGTCAACGATAGCGACTACGGACTCGCCTGCGCCATCTGGACCACCAATCTTTCCCGCGCTCATCGTGTTTCCCGGCAAATCCATGTCGGCCTGGTCTGGGTTAATACCTGGTACCTGCGTGACCTGCGCACGCCTTTTGGCGGAGTGAAGCTGTCCGGTCTGGGCCGTGAAGGCGGTCGTTTCTCGATGGACTTCTACTCCGACATCGCCAACATCTGCATCAAGCTTTAAGGGGCATGGACATGCGTCGAACCCTGCAATCGAGCGCCATTGCTGCACCTCGTTTTCACTATTCGCCCTGTGTGGCGATCGGTAGCACCTATCAGGTCTCCGGAATGATTGCGTTGGATCCTGCCTCCGGTCAATTGGTCGAGGGTGGTCCCGGCGCGCAAACCAGCCGCATCCTCGCGAATCTGCAAAGTGCGTTGCCTGATTATGGATTGACCTTGGGCGATCTACTTATCGCTCGAATCTACACCACCCGTTTTGACGCATTCGCCGAGATCAACGCGGCCTGGGAAACCTTGTTTTCCGGCGGTTTGATACCGCCGGCAAGGACCAGTGTCGGCGTCAGTGCGCTGCCTTTGGGTGCCAGTGTCGAAATTGAATTTTCCTTCGTTAAATCATCACAGTGATCAAGAAGCCATGAAAAATAATATTGAACTCGCCGCGTCGAGGTTATGGCAGGCGGAGCTGGACGGAATACCTTGCGAGCCTGTCCGCGACTTGATCGGGATTGACGACGTTGAGCTGGCGTATGCCGTGCAGCAGATCAACACCGAGCGTCGGCTCAAAGAGGGTCGGCGTCTGGTCGGTCGCAAAATCGGCCTCACTTCCAAGGTCGTCCAGCAGCAGCTCGGTGTCGACCAGCCGGATTTCGGCATGTTGTTCGCTGACATGTGTCTGGCTGATGGCGAAGAAATCGCTAACCGCCGGGTGCTGCAAGCTAAGGTCGAGGCGGAAATTGCGCTGGTCATCGAGCGTCCTCTGGACCAGGGCAAACACACGATCGCTGACATTATCCGCGCTACTGCATTTGCTCTTCCGGCCATAGAGATCGTCGGCAGCCGTGTCGCGAACTGGGACATCAAACTCACCGATACCATTGCCGATAACGCGTCCAGCGGACTGTTTGTGCTGGGCTCGCGTCCGGTCAAGCTGGATGCATTCGACATCGTCGCCTGCGGCATGGTCATGGAACGCCGTGGCGATCAGGTCAGCGTTGGAATGGGTGCGGCCTGCATGGGCAATCCGCTGCTGGCTGCCGTTTGGCTGGCCGACACCATGGCGCGTCTTGGGCAACCGCTGCAACCAGGCGACATCATCATGACCGGGGCCCTCGGGCCTATGGTTGCTGCGGCTTCTGGCGATATTTTTGAAGCCAATATCCAAGGCCTGGGTCGCGTTCGCGCCTCCTTCGCCCCTGCGGAGGAGTAACAGACATGGACCAGAACACTCGGCTACAAGTTGCCATTATCGGCTCCGGAAACATCGGCACCGATTTGATGATCAAGGTCTTGCGTAATTCAAAACACTTGGCGATGGGCGCAATGGTGGGCATCGATGCAGCTTCCGATGGCTTGGCTCGCGCTGCACGGATGGGTGTTGCCACCACTCACGAAGGCATCAACGGTTTGGTTAACCTGACAGGATTCGAGCAGATTCGTATCGTGTTCGACGCGACCTCGGCCGGTGCACACGCCAAGCACAACGAAATACTGCAGCAGCACGGGATCAAGGTCATTGATCTAACACCTGCCGCTATCGGTCCTTACGTGGTGCCTGTGGTCAATCTGAGGGATCACCTGGCGAGCACCAACATCAACATGGTGACTTGCGGTGGTCAGGCAACGATTCCTGTGGTGCGCGCCATATCGCGGGTCACTCGGGTTCGTTACGCCGAAATCGTGGCCTCGATTGCCAGTAAATCTGCAGGCCCTGGTACCCGCGCCAATATCGATGAGTTCACCGAAACCACCTCCCATGCGATCGTCAGTGTGGGCGGTGCCGAACACGGTAAAGCGATCATTGTGCTAAACCCGGCCGAACCACCGTTGATGATGCGCGACACCGTTCTGTGCCTGGCCGAAGGCGATGCCGACACTAATGCGATCCGCGAATCCATCGAACAGATGGTTAAAGACGTAGCGGCTTACGTGCCGGGCTACCGCATGAAACAGGACGTGCAATTCGACACGATTCCCGCTGACAAGCCCATCAATATTCCGGGCGTTGGCCTGGTCTCCGGCATCAAGGTGTCGGTGTTTCTGGAAATTGAAGGCGCGGCGCATTACCTACCCGCGTACGCAGGCAATCTCGACATCATGACGTCTGCCGCGCTCGCCGCTGCTGAGCAGATTGCCGCCAACATGATCGCGGCCGGGTAGGGGTATGACTATGAATAGCGCCAAGAAAATCTTTATCCAGGACGTCACCCTGCGTGACGGCATGCATGCAATTCGTCACCAGTATTCGCTTGATCACGTCATGTCCATTGCCAAAGCACTCGACGTGGCGAAGGTCGATAGCATCGAAGTGGCTCACGGCGACGGGCTCGCCGGTTCAAGCTTCAATTATGGCTTTGGTGCCCACAGCGATCTGGAGTGGATTGAAGCGACCGCCTCGGTGCTCAAGTACGCCAAGCTCGCGACCTTGCTGCTGCCAGGCATTGGCACTCTTCATGACCTTGATGCTGCGTTCAAGGCAGGCGTGCGCACCGTCAGGGTTGCGACCCATTGCACGGAAGCCGATATCTCTCGCCAGCACATTGAGCATGCTCGCAAATTGGGCATGGACACGGTTGGTTTTCTGATGATGTCGCACATGGCGACTCCGCAGAAGCTCGCGGAGCAAGCCAAGCTCATGGAAGGTTACGGCGCTGAATGTGTGTACGTCGTGGACTCGGGCGGCGCCTTGTCGATGCAGGGTATTGCCGAGCGCTTCAAAGCCTTCAAAGACGTCCTTGACCCCTCGACCCAAACCGGCATGCATGCGCACCACAATCTGTCGTTGGGGGTCGCAAACTCGATTGTCGCCGTGGAAAACGGTTGTGACCGGGTCGACGCCTCGCTGGCCGGTATGGGTGCCGGGGCAGGTAACGCCCCGCTGGAAGTCTTCATCGCCGCCATCGACAAGTTGGGCTGGAACCATGGCACTGACCTGTTCACCTTGATGGACGCCGCTGACGATCTGGTACGTCCCCTGCAGGACCGCCCGGTACGGGTAGACCGTGAAACTCTCGCGCTGGGTTACGCCGGTGTCTACTCAAGCTTTTTGCGTCATGCAGAAGCAGCTTCGGCGCGTTATGGCGTTTCGGCCGTCGACATCCTGGTCGAGCTGGGCAATCGGCGCATGGTGGGGGGGCAGGAAGACATGATCGTTGATGTCGCCCTGGATTTACTGAGCAAAGGAGGGGGTAAGTGATGAGCAACCTGGACATTTATGCCATTTCAACGGCGCTTGATAACGCAGCCAGATACCGTGAAGAAATTGATCCGCTGACCCCGGTCCATGGGTTCAATCTGAATGAAGCATATGAGATTCAGCGGACGTCGATTGCTTTGCGTCATGCTCGCGGCGAATTGCCGGTCGGCATCAAACTGGGCTTCACCAGCCGCGCGAAGATGATTCAGATGGGCGTCGACAGCCTGATTTGGGGTCTTCTCACCGACGCGATGTTGTATGAAGAAGGAGCAGTGATTGACCTGTCTGACTTCATCCATCCGCGTGCTGAACCCGAAGTCTGCTTTTTGACCAAGCGTGACATCGACCGACCTCTGACGTTACTGGAAGCCTCGTCCTACCTCGAAGGTGTTGCCCCAGCGATTGAAATTATCGATTCCCGTTACCGCAATTTTAAATTCACGCTGGAAGACGTAGTCGCTGATAACTGCTCCTCCGCCGGCCTGGTGATCGGTGCCATGTCGCGCAATCTCACCGATTTGGCCAACTTGGGAGTGGCGATGCGTTTCAACGGCAGGCCCATGCAGATAGGCAGCACCGGCGCCATCCTGGGTGATCCGCTGCGCAGTGTCGTGCAGGCCTCGCGTTTGGCTGCACGCGCAGAAATGGTACTCCCAGCGGGGTCCTTGATTATGGCGGGCGCTGCCACCGCCGCTCAGGCGTTGACCGCCGGCACCCATGTCAGCGCAGAAGTTACTTCTCTGGGACGTGTCGAGTTTTATACGGGAGCGCGAGCATGAGTACTGAAGCGAAATTGGTTGAAGGAAAAGCCCTGCCCCGTGGAAAGTTTCCCCACGTAAAGCGTGCTGGCGATTTTCTTTTTGTTTCAGGCACAAGTTCCCGTCGCCCGGACAATACGTTAGTCGGTGTCGAAGTGGATGAAATGGGGACCACGCATCTCGATATCGTGGCGCAAACCACTGCGGTCATCGAGAATATTCGAGACATTCTTGGCAGTGTTGACGCGACGTTAGACGACGTGGTCGAAATATCGACGTACTTGGTCAACATGAACGACTTCGCCGGTTACAATCAAGTTTACGGCACGTATTTCGGTTATGAAGGCCCGGCGCGAACCACCGTCGCCGTGCACCAGTTGCCGCACCCACACTTGGTTATCGAAATTAAAGCTGTCGCCTATAAACCGTTGTCACAGAAGGGAGTTTGACGATGTTTACATACGGTAAACCATTGAATTTTCAGCGCTGGCTTGACGATCACAAAGACTTGCTTAAACCGCCAGTTGGCAACCAGCAAGTGTGGAAGGATGCCGATTTTTTGGTAACGGTAGTGGGAGGGCCTAATTTTCGTACCGATTTTCATGATGACCCGATGGAAGAGTTCTTCTATCAGTTTAAGGGCAACGCTTACTTGAACATCATGGACCGGGGGCAGTTGGAGCGTCTTGAACTGGAAGAGGGTGCGATCTTTCTTTTGCCCCCACATTTGCGTCACTCACCGCAACGGCCTGATCCGGAAAGTCGCTGTTTGGTCATTGAACGCCAACGGCCACAAGGCACGATCGATGGTTTTGAATGGTACTGCTTGAACTGTAACGGGCTTGTCCATCGTGTTGAAGTACAACTTAAAAATATCGTCACCGATTTGCCCCCGTTGTTCGATGTGTTTTATGCCAATGAGAACTTACGCAAGTGCCCGCAATGCGGCCAGGTTCACCCGGGTAAGGCGGCGATTGATGCAATGGCGCGTGGAGAAAAATCTTGAAAAGTCCACATATCGATATGCATTCGCACTTTTTTCCACGGATTTCGGAACAAGAAGCTGCGGAGTTCGATTCGGCACAGGCACCTTGGCTACAAGTAAGCGCTAAAGGTGATACCGGTTCAATTATGATGGGCAAGAATAATTTCCGTCCGGTTTACCAGGCTCTATGGGATCCCGCTGTCCGGATTGAAGAAATGGACGCGCAGGGCGTGGATGTCCAGGTGACTTGCGCCACGCCTGTGATGTTCGGCTACACATGGGAGGCCAAAAAAACGGCGCAATGGGCTGCGCGAATGAATGATTTGGCCTTAGAGTTTGCCGGTCACAACCCCCAGCGTCTCAAAGTTCTGGCTCAGGTACCCTTGCAAGATCTGGATTTGGCGTGTAGAGAAGCATCGCGTGCTGTGGCATCGGGGCATCTTGGTGTACAGATTGGCAACCATTTGGGAGACAAGGATCTCGACGATGCGACACTCGAATCCTTTTTGACCCACTGTGCCAACGAGAACATCCCAATTCTGGTTCATCCGTGGGACATGATGGGTGGACAGCGGATGAAGAAGTGGATGTTGCCGTGGTTGGTTGCCATGCCGGCGGAAACACAGCTTGCGATTTTATCGCTGATATTGTCCGGTGCATTCGAGCGAATTCCAAAGTCGCTGAAAATTTGCTTCGGGCACGGCGGGGGCAGTTTTGCATTTCTGCTAGGGCGCGTTGATAACGCTTGGCGACATCGCGATATCGTGCGCGAAGACTGCCCGCGCCTGCCGTCCGAATACGCCGACCGATTTTTTGTCGACAGTGCGGTATTTAACCCGGCGGCACTGGAGCTGTTGGTCAGTGTGATGGGCGAGGATCGTGTCATGTTGGGGTCCGATTACCCATTCCCATTGGGGGAGCAAAAAATAGGTGACTTGATTTTGACCAGTGATTTTGAGGAGTCAACCAAGAAAAAGATTCTGTCGGGCAACGCCAGCCAGTTTTTCAACATTCCGCTGTAGTCAGCAGTACTGATACACCATTTCCTATTACTGAAAATCAGGACGGCAAACATAAAAGCGTTCTATTTAAAAGGCGCGATAAGCACTCTGAATTTGCTAGCGCGCCGTTCTGAAAGTTCAAGAGCGCTGGTAAGTAAGCGGGGCTTACTGGCAAGAAAATTTGTAGGTATTTAGTCTGGAAATCAGTCTTTTCCTGAGGATCGGATGGCCCATCGCGTTATACTCTGTTTTTAGCATTCGATGGGCACTAATGTCGATTTTATACCTGGAGCGTTATGGAAATCTTACCCATATCGGCAATCACGTTAAGTCGAAAATTGAAATTCAACCAGCTCATGATATTTGAGCTGGTGCTGGAGTCAGGTTCATTTGTAAGAGCTGCCAATACCATGGGCCTTACTCAGCCAGCGATCACTAAAGCTATTTACGATCTGGAGTCTTTTTTTGGCGGTCCTTTGTTTGATCGCTCCAATCGAGGGGTGACGCCCACCGAATTCGGCATCATGTTAGGTCGTCGCGTAAAGTCATTGATTGCTGAAACTCGTTACATGACTGAAGAAGTCAACGCTTTCCGCACAGGGGATGCCGGGCACGTTATTGTCGGTACACTTATCTCCGCGTCGGCGAAGCTTTTACCGCGTGCCATAGTGAAATTACGCAAGGCTACGCCAGGTGTTTCGATCACGGTCCGTGAAGGTACAACGGCACAAATGTTTCCCGCTTTGGCCACTGGGGACCTTGACATTGTGGTCGGTCGGCTTCCGGAGCAAGAGCTGGCGCATGCGTTTGCGCTCAAGCACGAGGTCTTGTTTGATGAATCCTTTTGCGCGGTAGTGGGAAAAGGTCATGCACTGTCGGATCGAAAAGGTCTGAACGTTGCCGAGTTGATGTGCGAGGAGTGGATATTTCCGTTGCAGGAGTCCCCGTCCTACAATGCTGTCGCTAAGTTTTTCCGGGATGGCGGGTTAGGCCTGCCGCCTCATCATGTACATTCTCTTTCGACGCTGACTAATATTGGCTTGTTGTTGGAAACCGATATGATCGCGCTGATGCCCCGTGCGGCTGCATTGCAATTCTTGAAAGCTGGCTTGTTGGCCATCCTTGATATGACCAGCACCGCCAATTTTGGCCAAGTCGGTTTTTCGATACGGGCTGACAAAGACGTTAACCCTGCCTGTAAAAATTTTATTAAGTGTCTTCGTGAGGCCGCCATGGGAATATTTGAATAACCCTCTTCCCTGAGCGTAATCCCCCTGTTCCGTCACTCTTGATCGGACCACCTTTCATTCTATTCTCCTTCGTTTGTCTGGTTTTCAGGCACGTAATTTGATGGCGCCTATCGGATTGTCTATTACTAACGGTAATGGACGATGAGGGGATATTGATTGGCATTTGTTTTTTGGATGGCCTAAAAAGAGAGTGTGTCTTTTTTGGTGTTTTGCAAATCCAAGTACAGAGCGACTGGATAATCAGCGTCGCTTGCTGTATTGAATTCATTCGCCGACTAAGTCGCAAGTGTTAAACAGCATATAACAACAATGAACAGCTGTGACCGAGCGGCACTATGCTGTGCGTATCACAATAATAAAAATATTTTGCCCCTTTAAGCCAATCAGTGACTTTTAACGGAGCTTACTATGCGCATAAAAACAATAAATGCTGTCGCTTTGATGGTGACAACTGGAGCAATACAGCCGGTACTGGCCAGCCAACAGTCGGATGCCACCGGATTTGTTGAAGGTTCGAAAGCATCCATCAACATCCGCAACATGTTCATGAATCGCAACTTCCGTCAATCCAGTGCGCCACAGAGTTTCGGTGAAGAATGGGCCCAAGGTTTTATCGGTACTTTCCAGTCAGGTTTTACGCAAGGGACGGTCGGCTTCGGTGTCGACGTGCTTGGCCAGTTCGGTATGAAACTGGACACCGGCGATGGCCGCACCGGCGGTGGTACCGGCCTATTGGAACAGGACAAAGATGGCGCCAAAGACAATTACTCAAAACTCGGTGGCGCTCTAAAGGTTCAGGTCTCCAACAGTGTGCTTAAGTACGGCAATCAGCTTATGTCGTTGCCGATCCTTTCTACCTCCGACGCGCGGCTGTTGCCCGAGTCAGCCACTGGATTGTCGCTGACCAGTAACGAAATAAAAAATCTGACGTTTTCGGCGGGGCATTTCACCGGCCTCAACAATCGCAATGACAGCAAGCCCGACAGCGCCCGGCTCACCAGCCTCGACTACGTCGGCGGGTTTTACAAGTTCAGCGATCGCTTGACCGGCAGTTTGTTTTATCAAAAAGTCGAAGATTACTGGCGCAAATACTATGGCAGCACCACCTACGCTATCCCGCTCACCAAGACCCAGGCCTTGAATTTTGACTTCAATATCTACGACACCAAGAGCAGTGGCGAAGCTCGGGCAGGTGAATTGGATAACCGGATATGGAGTTTGTCGGCCGCCTACACCTTGGGCGCGCATCGATTCTTGATTGGTCACCAGCGTGTGTCCGGGCGTGGTGATTACCAATATGGTATCGATGGTTTGAGTACGGTGTATGTGGGCAACTCGATCCAGTATTCCGACTTCAACTACCAAGACGAAAAATCCTGGCAGGTCCGTTATGACATGAATCTGGCGCCTTACGGAATACCGGGCTTGACCTTTATGACCCGATACGTAAAGGGCACCGGATTCGATACCGCGGCGACCAATAACGGCCATGCCTGGGAACGAGATATCGAATCCAAGTATGTGGTGCAAGAAGGCCCCGCAAAAAATTTGAGTTTCCGGCTACGCCACGCTTCGTACCGCAGTTCCGATAGAGGCGGTGAGATCGACGAAATTCGGATCATCACGGAATACCCGCTAAACATTTTTTGAGGCTCGACTGGAAGTCAGACGTTCATGGCGGCTGTTGACGCAGCCGTTTTGAGCATTACACGAGGTGACAACATGGGCTACGACATCAAAATCTTCGATCCAATAAGGACCGCGGTTCTGGTCATCGACATGCAGAATGACTTCATCGCCGTCGGTGCGCCGTTGGAAACGTCTACCGGTCGAGCATTGATTCCGATACTGAATAAACTGGTCGACGCCTTGCGCGACAGAGGTGCCACTATCATCTACACCGCCCATGTACACAAGGAAGACGGTACGGATATTGGACGTTATGGGGAAATCCATCCGCCAAGCGGCCGAGGAGAGGCGTTGGTTGAAGGCAGCCTTGGGGCCGAGATCTATCCAGAATGCGCACCAAAGAAGGGTGATCGACTGATCAAAAAACATCGTTACAGCGCTTTTTTTGAAACTGAACTGCAGCAGATTCTTAAAGAGCGGTGGATCCAGAACGTGGTGGTTGTGGGTGTCACTACCGAGAACTGTGTTCATGCCACAGCGAGGGATGCGCTGTTTCGTGACTACCGTACTTTCGTTATTGCCGATTGCTGCGCTACTCGTGATCATCCGGATGCCGGCTGGGGTGCATTGTCTGCCTCGCAAGTACAACAGACTTCGCTGATAATACTCAAACAATCAACCGCCGATGTCTGTACGTCGGAGGAGCTTGTGAAACGATTTTGCTTTCCGACGGTTCTGCCTACTTGATAATTTTTATGTCTCCTATTGTGTCTGGTCCCAGGACTTCCGCACTGCTAGGGTTCTTGTTTGAAAAGCAACATCAGAGACGTAGTTCCGTGTGGACTGATGTTTGAGTATCTTGTCGATCAGCCAAGTTTGTTGGTGTCGAGTCAACTAGGTTGTTCGCACTTTCAAATCGCTTTGATATTTAGACAGTATTCACAGGCAAGTCCTGCTTTCATTAATTCATAGTTCTTTCGCAGGCCTGCCATTACGGTTTATATACACGATGAAGCTTATATAAAAGCAACCATAAGTAGCCATTGAACCGGTCTCATTCATCTGGAGAGCAGGCCTACGAAGCTTTATTGGCCTAGAACGACCAGACAAGTTTGACCAAGGTCGTCGTCCCTTCTGGTCTGTTTTCTACTAAGGCTTATTTTAGATATTTCGCCTCTAAAGACCAGCCTTGCCCTTGGTAATGTAAACCTGGTCCGTATGCGACTTCCTGCCCTCGAAATCCTATATCGGAGCCGTCTACTCGATCGGATGTTAGTTGCTTGAAGGCATCCCCCTGAAGGCCAATCGTCCAGTGTGGGCTGATCTCATAGCCCGCAGCATAGTTTGCAGCGAAATACTGGCCAGAGTGGTAGTTAGTGGCGTGATTGGTTGAGTTGAAGCCGTAGGTCACTTCAGTGGAAAGGTCCCATCCGTTAGGTTGGTGGTAGCTATATAGAATGAGCGGTCGCAAGGTGTAGTAGTTTTTGCCGGCATTCGCCATCTGGTTTTTGTCGTAGGTGCCAGTTGGAACTGCCGCCTCCATGGCTGTCACCCAATGGTGATACCCATTGTGCCAAGAGAGGAATACTGCCAGGACTAGGTCTGCCATCGCTTGGCGTTGATCGGTCATTCCGCCCTGGCTGACACGTAGATCCAGTATCGGTTGAGCTGCACTAAAGCCTAATTGTCCTCCCATGATCTTTGTTTCAGTCATCCAGATTAGGCGCGGAATAATCGCATCCAGATTTATTCCAAAACCAGGAATCAGGGATTTACCATGTTTGTCATTAAAGCGAGACGCGTGATAATTCTGATAGTATGCCAGCAGGTAAACGCCAGGAGGAGGAAGATTGCCTGTGGTGAAGCCCTCGGCACCAAGGGCAAAAGTATCGGCACCATTTTCAGTTGCGACTGCCAGATTTCCTGCCATGCAAGCAGCAAATCCTATTGCCAAACGAATGCTCGGGATGTTCATTGAATTAGCCTTATTATTTTTATTTAGCGCTTTCGCTGCCTGTGCGAGTTGCGGTCGCATCTTGGCGAACGTAAAGCAAGGTAGCGAACCGTCGTGGCTTATCTAGAACGGCAGGTAGCCAGCGAATACGGAATCTGGCTAACTTCGTACAGCGCTAGGGTTACAGACTTTGTACTAAGCATAAATCGATTGCGTGAGTGGGCTTACCTGCGGAGAAGGCCAGCTAGGGCGTTGTTCAAAATGCTTCTGGTCGGGAGTTCGCTATAAAGTTGAAGCAGCCAAGACTGCTGTTCGGCATAGGGGATTGACTAAGCTCGTGAGGTTGGAACATCGACCCGTGATAACCGAGTTCGGCGAGTCTGGGAGGGCGACTCGCCGAAGCGGGATTTGTATTGCTGGTAGAAGGTTCCCAAGTGGGTAAATCCCCACTGCGATGCGATGGACTCGATCGTTGTCGCGGAATCGTTGCCGGGCAACAATTGCGTATGCACACGATCAAGCCTCAGTTCAACTAGATAACGCATCGCAGTGGTACCCTTGAACTCCTTGAAGGTACGGGTTAGGGAACGAATACTGCAGCTGGCTGAATTGGCAATATCGGCAAGGGTCAGAGCATCACTAATATGATGCTCCATGTACGCCACCGCGCGATGCCATTGGCTCGGAGCGATGGTCGTAGCCTGCTCCGCCAACGCTGGCGGGTAATTGTGAGGCTGACACGACAACAGCGTCATCATCAACAGCTCCTCAGTCGCGGGTGCGAACTGCTCACGGAAGAGACGATCACCACCTCTTTCAAGCGTGCTTACCACAAATTCCAGCAAGGACAACCAGCGCCAACTGACTTGAAGTCCATCCATGACCACGGCGAATTTCAATGGCCTTCTTCCCTGCCTACCTATCATCCGCCAGCACAACGACTCCACACGTCTACGTGGAATCCGCAATTTGAATGCGGTCGAGCCCGCCGCGTACTCGAAGCGGGAATGATCCTCATCGACGGTAAGTAATGTAGCACCAGCGACGACATCGTAACTGTTGCCGGCTGTCACAACTCGAATGCGCCCCGCGATCACCGTCGTAACGATTAGCCATCCCCCCAGATCATCAGGTTCAATATTCACGTCACTGCCGTAGTTGACTGTGGAAATATTAAGTGTGCCCCAATTGACCGTATGGACAAGAACGGGCCCAGCATCCCTCAGTCCGGACGGTGCATAGCTCCGGAATGGGCCAAATAGTGTGGATATCACTCGATTTGCTTCGGTACGATCATCGGTACACAAAAAGAGATGTTCGTCAGAAAGTAAGAGACGGCGAAATTCAGAGGGTGTAACGGATGAGTGCGTCATGGTATCTCTCGCAAAACACAGTCGTGTTAATTGATGCAGTATTGATAACTCTGATTTTTTCTCGGAAACTCTAAGGAAGTTATTAAGTCCGGCGCTAGGTACCAGCTGCTATAGCAGGATGCAGCACATGAGTTCAAAATGTCAACTGTCATGAAGGTTATATTATTTTTAAACGGATATACAAGTACGGTTAGATTTAAGATATTCCATCTTGTAATAGACGCTCATGATTTTTTGATTACTAAAGCGCCAATTTACTCGATAGATTTTAGAACTGCGTTTCGAGCATGAGCGTTCTGCACCTGCTGCAACGCCTGAAAACCACATCGAGAGATTAACCATGAGCGAAATGTCTGCTGAGTTTCAAAAAGAACAATCCACTCGCGCGTCGTTGTTAAAGAGGGCTAATCTGGAGGCTGGTTTCTTCAACTTCATAGGGGGCAAACGGGTTTCTCTCGGCGGCACCCTGGATGTTGTGAATCCGGCCACGGGGGAGGCTATCGCCTCGGTCCCTGACGTGGGCCAGGAAGGATTGGATCAAGCGGTTGCCGCTGCTCGCGGCGCTTTTCCTGCATGGGCAGCAACTCCATACGCCGAGCGGCGAGGGCTCCTGAGCTCCTTTATTGCTCGGATCAAGGAGCACGAACCGGACCTGATAGCGCTGCTAACGGCAGAGCATGGCCGTCCGCTATCGACATCCACTTGGGAACTGCAAACGCTCACAGATGAATACGGTCCGGCATTGATTAATCTGGAATTGCCTTCAGAAGAAAGCGATACGAAAACAATGGGCCATGTGATCAAGCGATATACTCCGCTAGGCGTTGTCTGCGCCATTAGTCCATGGAACGCACCAGTACTTTTATCCTTTCTGAAAGTTTTGGCAGCGCTGGTGACCGGCAATACCATCGTTCTGAAACCTTCACCGTACGCACCTTTGACAGTGCTACGCATCGCGGATTACGGAATTGATCTGCTACCACCAGGCGTGCTGAACATCATCACCGGTGGCGATACTCTTGGTCCGCTGATGACGGCGCACCCAGGGTTCGACAAGGTAACCTTCACCGGTTCGACTCAGACTGGCAAGCGGGTAATGAACTCAGTGGCGACAACTCTCAAGCGCTTGACTCTGGAGTTGGGCGGTAACGATCCTGCTATTGTGCTTCCAGATGCTGATCCAGAAAAGATAGCCGAGTCACTGTTCTGGAGCATGTTTATGCTCAATGGACACGCATGCATCAGTCTTAAGCGTCTTTATATTCATGAGTCGATTTACCCGGCAGTGACTCAGGCGCTCATTTCCTACGCCACTCAAATTAAGACTGGCGATGGCTATGCGCCAGATTCGGCGCTGGGACCTGTGCAAAACAAGATGCAATTTCAACAGATCCAGGCGACCTGGGCAGAAATAGAGAGCAGCGGAACGAAAGTTCTGTATCAAGGTGAGGCACCTGATCAGGGATATTTCTTTCCTGTGACGATGCTCGATAATCCCGCGGACGATGCTTCCTTTGTGAAAAAAGAAGTGTTCGGTCCTATCCGCTCCGTCATGAAATACACGGATTTAGACGACGTAATTCGTCGTGCCAATGACACCAGTTATGGACTCGGTTCATCAGTCTGGGGTACTGACACTAAACAATTAGTAGAAGTTGCTAGCCAGTTGAAGTCCGGTACGGTCTGGATTAATCAGCACGCTAGTTTGGCTGGTGATCTACCGTTCGGTGGTCATAAGGAATCAGGTTTCGGCGTTGAGTTTGGCATTGAAGGGTTGAAGTCTTATTGCAGCGTGCAAGTTATTGCTACCAAATAAAGATATTAGCACTATTGTTGTTAATTAAGTGATAGCGCCTTGCGTCGCACCATCATCATGTTGCCTAACCGGCGATGCGTTGTGCTCGACTAATCATCAGGATAAGAATAATGAAAGATAGTTTCGATTTTATCGTTGTTGGAGCCGGAAGTTCCGGTTGTGTTACAGTGAATAGGTTGGTTCTCGAACACGGCGCACGCGTTCTTTTATTGGAGGCGGGCCCTAGCAACAACAATCAGATCATTAAGATGCCCGCTGGCACTTTGAAGATGATCTACGGTAAAACACCTTTTGTTAAGCGCATAAGGTCTATGCCCCAGCCGTCACTCGGCGGCCGTGCCATCGATGTCGCCCAAGGCAACGTTGTCGGCGGAGGAAGTTCGGTCAACGTCATGCTTTATGCGCGAGGCTCCCGACTTGATTATGATTTATGGGATAAAGCGACAGGTGGCGCCGGATGGGGATGGGATGATCTGATTCCCTATTTCCGCCGTCAGGAAGGCAATCAGCGATTGCAGAATGAGGCGCACGGTAGTGAGGGGCCATTGAAGGTGTCGGATGCTCCGTACCTCATCGAAGCTGACAGCTTGTTCCTGCGTACTATGCAAAATCTCAACATTCCATATACCGATGATTTCAACTCCGGCAATCTCCATGGTGTTGGTCTTACGCAATCTACGGTTTATCGCGGGAGACGTTGCAGTTCCGCGGACGCCTTCTTAAGCCCGATCCTTAACGATCCTCGCTTGACCTTGGTGACCTCGGCGCGCGTGAATCGAATTCTGTTTGAGGGCACTCGCGCGGTGGGTGTGGAATATGTGGTTGACGACATTACTCATCAGGCCTCAACCACTGGTGAGGTCATCCTGACAGCAGGCGCCTTTGTTTCACCACAACTGCTCATGTTGTCGGGCATTGGTCCTTGCAAACATCTGGAGGAGCACGGCATCAAGACTCTGGTCGATTCGCCTGGAGTCGGTCAGAACCTGCAAGACCACCATGTCGCGATTCTCTCGGCCACCACGAAACGTCCCATTGGTTACTTTGGTGAAGATACTGGCTTGAAAGCGCTTAAAAACGCGATTCAGTATTTTGCGTTCAAAAACAGTGGACCTATCGGTTCCACAGGCTCGGAAACTATGGCATTCGTTAACCTCGACGATCCCGAGGCCGATCCAGATATCCAGATTTATTGCATCGGCGCTATGTGGCCAACGGTGAAGCGTGGCCCAACCGACGCCGTGACTCTGATGGCGAACCTAGTCAAGCCGCTTTCGCGGGGCACGGTGAAGCTGCGTTCGGCAAACCCTGCCGACCATCCTGAAGTTGATCTTCGCTGGCTTAGCGATCCTTCGGACCGTCGCCGCATGTTGCAGTCGCTCAAATACCTGAGAGAGATCGTCGCGACAGCTCCGTTTTCCTCGGTCATCGATGAGATTTTCTCGCCGGTCAACCAGATACAGTCCGACGAAGCACTGCTGGACTACATCCACCAGACTACGGAAAGTAACTACCACCCCGTTGGTACTTGCCGGATGGGCCAGGAAGACGATCCAATGTCTGTCCTGACCCCCGATCTGAAGGTCAAAGGCGTGCAAAACGTTCGTGTGTTTGACTGTTCAATGATGCCGATAATCATCAGCGCCAACACCAACGCGACAGCAATGGCCGTTGCCGAGAAAGGTGTTGATCACATGATGGGGAAAATTTCGCTGCGCACACCTGGTCGCCAGACCAGTGTTAGTACCGCGGAGTCCACAAGAAGTTAAAGCACTCCATGGCTTCACCGGCAAGGCTGCTCCCACTATGGATCATGAGTCTCGTAGGAGCGGGCTTGTCGGCGATGAAGCCAGCCTGTGCTTTACAGGTCTTCATCAATAACAAACCTGCTCTTGCAAGGGATTACGAAATGCACATCGATAGACCTATCGAGTTTTTCTTTCTTACGGTGTGGCATTGGATTCTAGTATTTTGTTGCTACCCAACGCTGGCTGAGAGGCATGTTGAGGTGCCATCAAGGTTTAACGTCGCAGTTGTATTTTGTGAGGAGAACACATTCGATGAATGCTTCTAATTTTTCGAGTACGGACGAGATTAGGTCAGCGTTTTCCCATGCAATGTCACAGATGTACAGGGATGAAGTGCCTCTCTATGGTATTTTGATGGAACTGGTTTCCGAGGTGAATAGGGAAGTCATAAGCGCAGACCCCGAACTGTTCAAAAAACTGGCGCAGACTGGTGAAATTCACCGCTTACATAACGAGCGGCACGGCGCAATTCGTGTAGGCACAGATGCAGAGTTGTCAATGTTGTGTAGGTTGTTTGCTGTGATGGGAATGGAACCTGTCGGGTACTACGATCTGGCCCCCGCTGGGGTCCCTGTTCATTCCACAGCATTTCGGGCAATTGAAGACGCTGCACTCAACACTTGCCCGTTCAGAGTATTTACTTCTCTGCTCAGAGTCGAATTGATAGACGATACGGAGCTCCGAGCGATCGCTCAGCATTTGCTCTGTCAGCGCAAGATTTTTACTCCTCGAGCTTTAGAACTAATTGAGCAATGCGAAGCTGCAGGCGGACTATCTGCTGCGGACGCTTCGGAGTTTGTTGACCGTGCTCTCGAAACCTTCCGCTGGCATAACATAGCTACTGTCTCTCTTGACCAATACATGAAACTGAGTGCTCAGCACCGTTTGATCGCCGATGTCGTCGCCTTCAAAGGCCCCCATATCAATCACCTGACCCCTCGTACTATGGACATCGATGCCGTTCAGCGAGGTATGTTTATGAAGGGAATTGTTCCGAAAGCGGTGATTGAAGGTCCGCCTCGAAGGAAATGCCCGATCCTCCTACGTCAAACCAGTTTTAAGGCGCTTGAGGAATCCATCAGCTTTGTGGGGCAAGAGGTAGGAGAGTCAGGTAGTCACTCTGCTCGCTTCGGGGAAATTGAACAACGTGGCGTTGCTCTCACGCCTAAGGGGCGAGCTCTCTATGACGAGCGTTTAAGCGTTGCTCGGAACGAGTTGGGCGAGGTTCCAAACGAGGCAAACGCTGCTGAATACGTTCGTATTCTGGAAAAGGCTTTTCAAGCATTTCCCGACAATTATGAGGAGATGCGTTCGCTGGGACTCGCATATTTCCGGTATTTTCCAGCCGAAAGGGCAATGGAAGCTTCGGGTAATAATTTGCAGATGAAAAGCTTGAATCAGCTTGTTGATGAGGGTTGGATCAGGTTTGAACCGATAGTTTATGAGGACTTTCTGCCTGTAAGCGCAGCAGGGATTTTTCAGTCCAATTTGGGTGGCGATGCTCCACCACACTATTCGGCAAACTCAAATCAGAAAAAGTTTCACTCAGCGCTTGGTAGGAAGACGCTTAATGAACTTGAGCTTTACGCCGAAAGCCAAACGCGTTCTTTGCGTAGCTGCGCCAGAATCATGAGGATTAGCGAAGCAAGCTGGATGCTTTAGCGGACGTATTAGGCCCCTTAGTCATGAGTCTTCCCTCACCTCAGCACAAAGGGAGCTAGAAAGGTAAGAGGACGAGTAGCATTCGGTGGGGCTCATCCTGACCTCGGAGCTTTTTGCAACAGGTGTGTGAGGGCTGTGCGATTGATATTCGAACCCGCCTGGCCCCCAGCGGCAAGCGTAAGGGTGTCGGTGTTTGCCTGCACACTAACAGGTCGATTTCTTGGGTTTGCGATCAATTTCGGCACCTTTTCCCGGTGAGGAGATCGTCCTAGGAACGATGTGAGTGAACACGCTATACTGTCGGCTGAGGCGTTCTGTGGACGCAACCATCGACCTCACATGAGGAGGGTTATGGAAACTTCACCTATATCGACGATCACCTTAAGCCGCAAATTGAAGTTTCACCAACTGATGATATTTGAGTTGGTGCTGGAATCAGGATCATTCGTGCGGGCTGCAAATGCAATGAGTCTTACGCAACCGGCCATAACAAAAGCTATATACGATCTTGAGTTGTTTTTTGGCAGCCCGTTGTTTGAGCGGTCTAATAGAGGAGTAACACCCACCGAGTTCGGTGTTATGCTGGGACGGCGAGTCAAGTCATTGATTGCCGAGACGCGTTATATGACTGAGGAGGTCAACGCATTCAGGACCGGTGAAGCAGGGCATGTGATTGTCGGAACGCTAATATCGGCCTCTGCTAAGTTATTACCTCGGGCAATCGTGGCATTGCGCAAAGCCACTCCTGGCGTGTTGATCACGGTTCGCGAAGGAACAACGGCGCAAATGTTTCCGGCGCTGGCGACAGGAGATCTAGATATCGTCGTAGGACGCCTCCCTGAGCAGGAATTGCCTCTATCCCATGCGTTCCCGCTCAAACACGAAGTTTTGTTCCATGAATCTTTTTGTGCGGTGGTCGGATGCGACCACCCACTGGCTGACAGCAAAGGTTTGAGCATCGCTGACTTGATGACTGAAGAGTGGATCTTCCCACTTCAGGAATCACCCTCCTACAATGCCGTCGAAAAATTTTTTCGTGATTCGAAACTGGGTCTGCCTCCGCATCATGTCAATTCTCTATCTATTCTGACCAACATAGGCTTGCTGTTGGAAACTGATATGATTGCGTTGATGCCTCGAGCAGCAGCACTACAATTCGTCAAGGCTGGATTGATAGTCGTCCTCGACTTAACAAAGAGTGCTAATTTTGGTGAGGTGGGGTTCTCAATTCGCGCCGATAAAGATGTTAATCCCGCTTGCAAAAACTTCATAAAATGCCTTCGCGAAACCGCCAAGAGTATATTCGAATAAAATCTCTACACGCATTCGTTCACCGTATGGTTACGCGAAGAAACGAGCAGGCTGCCTTCATTCAAAACCGCTGATGCGGTCGATGATCAGATTTAGAGACAGAGAGGTTGATGCCAACTTGATTTTTGGTGCTCTACTCACGTTAAACGCTGTGTTTTCAGTGCGATTGTGGCCGATTCTCGGGCTACAAATCCGGTCCACAAGATCCCTTGATAAAATTCCCAAAAGGTAGTTTTAGGGGAGGGGCGTCTACTGGAACAATTTAGTCAGTTTTCTATCGTTTGGCCAAGCTTTGTGGCCAAGAATAAGGCTTGCTCCCTGTCTTTCACGTTGGTGAAACCTAACAGCAAGCCCGACTCAGATGGCGCGTCTAAGTACCAGTTAGTGAGCGCGTGAACACTCAATCCAGCGCTTTTTGCTTTAGCGATTATGGCACGATCATCCTTGCCTTCAGCCAGACGTGTCACCAAGTGCATCCCTCCGACTTGATGGTCGATCGATAGGCGTGAGCCAAGGACGCTGGTCAACGCATCCACGAGCAAGCCTCGTCGAGTTGAATAAAGGTCGCGCATTTTCTTCAAATGACGTGCGAAGTGGCCTTCATTGATGAAGTTGGCTGTGGTGACCTGCCATAGCTGAGGGCAATGACTATGCATGGTGTCCGCGATCTGAGCGAATCGGGAAACAAGATTTTCTGGTACCACTAGGTAGGCGAGACGCAGACTCGGCAACAGCACTTTACTGAAGGTGCCGCAATACAAGACTCGATCGTAGGTATCCAGGCTTTTTAAGGCTGGTAGGGGGCGGCCTAGATAGCGGTATTCGCTGTCATAGTCATCTTCGATAATCCAGCTTTGTTGGTGGTGGGCCCAAGCCAGTAGACTTTGCCGGCGAGGCATCGACATTGGAACACACAACGGACTTTGGTGGGTCGGGGTTACTACTGCAAAACGGGCGTCGCTGCCTCGTTGTATACCTGACTGAACAATCATCCCTTCATTATCGACGGGAACCGAAACAAGGTTTGCTCCAGCTTCGCGCAGGAAATGGTGGGTCGCAAAGTAACCGGGGTCTTCGACCCAGCAGCTATCTCCACTGTGTAGCAGGCTTCTACAGATCAAATCGAGGCAAGCTCGGTAGCCCGCGACAATGAAAACCTGTCCAGGTGAACAGCTAATTCCGCGCGAAACACCCAGATAACCCGCGACTGCGTTGCGCAAAGAAACATGTCCTCTCGCATCAGGGTAAATCAAACCGTCGATGGGAGAGTGGCGCAGAGCACGGTAAGCCAGTCGGTTCCATAACTTGGTCGGAAAGGCATCCAGCGCCGGCAATCCCATCTGCAGCGGCTGCGGAGTCTCTCTGTAGTGGTCAACTCATCCCGGACACGGTTTT
>NZ_CP022960.1:179455-217930 GCF_002269425.1 Pseudomonas sp. NS1(2017) | reverse complement strand
TAGGTCATCGTCAAGATTAAATTCCGAAACCCCATTTGCGAAAGCAGATGGGGTTTTGTTTTGGGCGGTCGGAAAGACAGCTAACATCCCAACTCCTCCAACAACTGCTCACAGTGCTAAAGTCGCACCCTCGATTTTTGCTTTTCCCAAGGAAGCCGTTATGCCGGATGCGACGTCCCTCAGCCCTGGATTCATGGTGGTTCACGGCAACCGCCTGGACGAACTGCGCAGCCTGGTGGTCAGTTGGATGCGCCGCTATCCCCTGGCGCCCTTGGAAAACGAAATCGCCCTGGTCCAAAGCAACGGCATCGCCCAGTGGCTCAAGCTGGCCTTGGCTGAAGATCCGGAAGACGACGACATGGGCGGCTGCGGCATCGCCGCAGCAATCGATGTTCAACTGCCCGGCAGCTTTATGTGGCAGCTCTACCGCATGGTCTTGGGCAAGGATGAAATTCCGCCAAAGTCCCTGCTCGATAAAGCCCCGCTGACCTGGCGCCTCATGCGCCTGCTTCCGGAGCTTATCAATCAACCGCACTTCGAACCGCTGCAGCGTTTTCTGACCCACGACACCGATTTGCGCAAACGCTACCAACTCGCCGAGCGCCTGGCTGACCTGTTCGACCAATATCAGGTCTACCGCGCCGATTGGCTCGAAGACTGGGCTGCCGGCCGCCACCAACTGCGCAACGGTCGAGGCGAGTCAAAACCGCTCAACCCAGCCAACTGCTGGCAAGCCGAACTATGGCGCGCACTGCTGTTGGATGTTGGTGAAGAAGGCATGGCCGAAAGCCGCGCCGGCGTTCACCAGCGTTTTATCGAGCGCATCAATACACTGGAAACAGCCCCCGCGGGCCTGCCATCCCGAGTCATCGTTTTCGGCATCTCCTCGTTGCCCGCCCAGGCATTGGAAGCCCTCGCCGGCCTCGCGCGATTCAGCCAAGTCCTGCTCTGCGTGCATAACCCCTGCCGCCACCATTGGTCCGACATCGTCGCCGACAAAGACCTGCTGCGTAACGAATACAAACGCCAGGCGCGTAAAGCTGGCATGCCGGTCACCATCGACCCACAAACCCTGCACCAGCACGCCCACCCGCTACTGGCCGCCTGGGGCAAGCAAGGCCGTGACTACATCAGCCTGCTGGACAGCTACGACGACCCCAACAGCTATCGCGCTGCATTCCGCGATGGTCGCATCGACCTGTTCAGTGACAGCGAGCCCACCACACTGCTCAACCAGCTCCAGGACGACATCCTGGAGCTGCGTCCACTCAATGAAACCCGCGACCTATGGTCTGCTGTCGATCTGGAGCGTGATACCTCAATCCGCTTCCACATCGCCCACAGCGCCCAGCGTGAAGTGGAAATTCTCCACGACCAATTGCTCCAACGCTTCAGCGCCGACCCTACGTTGCGCCCCCGGGACATCATCGTCATGGTCCCTGATGTCGACAGCTACGCGGCGCACATTCGCGCCGTGTTTGGCCAACTCGAACGCAATGACCCACGCTTCATCCCGTTCACCCTGACCGACCAGGGCCAACGCGGCCGCGACCCGCTGCTTATCGCCGTCGAACACCTGCTGAAACTGCCCGACAGCCGCTTCCCCGTCAGCGAGATCCTCGACCTGCTCGACGTTCCGGCCCTGCGCGAACGCTTTGCCATCAAGGAGCGCGACCTGCCTACGCTGCATCGCTGGATCGAAGGTGCCGGCATCCGCTGGGGTCTCAACGCCGAACAACGTGCCGGCCTGGGTCTGCCAAAGGAGCTGGAACAAAACAGCTGGCGTTTCGGCCTGCGCCGCATGTTGCTCGGTTACGCCGTAGGCACCGGAGCCGCGTGTGAAGGTATCGAGCCCTACGATGAAATCGGTGGCCTCGACGCAGCGCTCATCGGGCCTTTGGTCGCTTTGCTCGACGCACTCAACGACGCACATCAAGCACTGTCACTGCCTGCTGCTCCGGCGGAATGGGGCGAGCGCCTGCAACGCCTGATGCAACTGTTCTTCCTGCCCAGCAGCGAACACGATGACTACCTCCTGGGCCAACTCGAACAACTCAGGGAAACCTGGCTGGAAACCTGCGAATCTGTAGGCCTGCAGGACGAGTTACCTCTCACCGTAGTCCGCGAAGCCTGGCTCGCGGGTCTGGACCAAGGTCGCCTGTCCCAACGTTTCCTCGCAGGAGCTGTCAATTTCTGTACTTTGATGCCTATGCGAGCGATCCCATTCAAGCTCGTTTGCCTGCTCGGCATGAATGATGGTGATTACCCACGCGCCCAACCTCCGCTGGACTTCGACCTGATGGGCAGCGACTACCGCCCCGGCGACCGTTCACGGCGTGAAGACGACCGCTACCTGCTGCTTGAAGCGCTCCTGTCAGCCCGCGACCAGTTATACATAAGCTGGGTGGGCCGCAGCATCCGCGATAACAGTGACCGCCCTGCGTCGGTACTCATCGGCCAACTGCGTGACCATCTCGCCAGCGGCTGGCACCACGCTAATGGCGATGAACCGCTGATCGACGCCATGACACAAGAGCACCCACTGCAACCGTTCAGCGCCCGTTACTTCCATGAGGGCGACGCGCTGTTCAGCTACGCCCGTGAGTGGCAATTGCTGCACGAAACGCCGGATGCGATCCTGAAAGAAGGCGGACTCACGCCGTATCAACAAGACGAACCCCTGAGCCTCGGTCAGCTTCAAGACTTCCTGCGCAACCCGGTCAAACACTTCTTCAGCCAACGCCTGAAAGTGTTCTTCGAAGCCGCCGAAGTGCCACTGGCCGACGAAGAACCCTTCGTCCTTGATGCCCTGCAACGCTACAGCCTGAGCGACAGCCTGCTGAACGCCGCACTCACCCAACCCGATCATCTCGACCAAGCCCTGAACGCCCAGGCCCTGCGCCTGCAGGGCAGTGGCCTGTTGCCGATGGTGGGTTTCGGCGAATGCCTGCGCAACGAGCTGATCGAGCCGTTACCCGATCTGTTGCGACGCTATCAGCAACTGCTCGCCCTCTGGCCCACCCCACACCCCGGTGCCGAACCGGTCAGTTTTGAGCATAATGGCGTGCAGCTGGAAGGCTGGATCAGTGGTCTGCATCGACGCAGCGATGGCGGGTTGCTCAGCGTTACCACCATCCCCAACAGCATCGGCTCGATCAAGACCCGCAAGTGGCATCGCCTGATTCGTCCCTGGGTCAATCACGTGGTTGCCTGCGCCTGCGGCCTGCCGCTGAGCACCGGCTTGGTGGCCAGCGATGACACTCTGTTGCTGCCGCCGCTGGATAAAACCAATGCCCAGGAAATCCTCGGTAACCTATTGTTGGCCTGGCATACCGACATGAGCCAACCCTTACCCGTCGCTGTCAAAACCGCTTTCGCTTGGCTTAGCCAAACCGATCCTGCCAAGGCCCAGGCGGCCGCCAGCAAAGCTTACGAAGGCGATGGCCTGACCACCGATGGTGAGCGCCGCGAAACACCGGCGCTCACCCGGCAATTCCCCGACTACGCCACGCTCATCGCCAGCGAAGAATTCGAAGGTTGGTGCGAAGCCCTGTATCGCCCGCTGCTCAATGCCCCGTGGCGATCACTCACTGGCGAGGAGGCCGGCGCATGACCAGCAAACCCTTGGCCCTGGCCTTCCCGCTCAAAGGCAGCCAGCTGATTGAAGCCAGCGCCGGCACCGGCAAGACCTTCACCATCTCCGCCCTCTACCTGCGGCTGGTCCTCGGCCATGGAGGCGATGAATCAGGCTTTGGCCGCGAACTGCTGCCACCGCAAATCCTGGTGGTGACTTTCACCGATGCCGCCACCAAAGAACTGCGCGAACGCATCCGCATCCGCCTGGCCGAAGCCGCGCGTTTTTTTCGTGAAGAGATTGAACAGCCAGACGCCCTGATCGCCGATCTGCGCGCCGATTACCTGCCCGAACACTGGCCAGCCTGCGCTAACCGCCTGGACATCGCCGCCCAGTGGATGGACGAAGCTGCCGTCTCGACTATCCACAGTTGGTGTCAACGCATGCTGCGTGAGCACGCCTTCGACAGCGGCAGCCTGTTCACCCAGACCCTGGAAACCGATCACAGCGACTTGCTCGGCGAAGTATTGCGCGATTACTGGCGACTGTTCTGCTACCCGATGCACGACGACGCACTCAATTGGGTGCGCAGCAACTGGGGTGGCCCCGCCGCGTTGATGCCGCGAGTGCGCGCTTTGTTCGGCAGCGAACGGCCAACGGATGAAACCCGCGAGCCCGCAGAACTGATCACGGCCTGCCTACAAGAGCGCCGAGAAGCGCTGACAACCCTCAAGACGCCTTGGCAACAATGGGCCGCCGAGCTGCGCGACATCTGCCTGCAAGCCGTAGCCGCCAAAGCCGTCGACGGTCGCAAGATGCAGGCGCGCTACTTCGAGCCCTGGTTCGAAAAGATCAGCGCCTGGGCTGCTGACGAAACCCTCGAACAACTCGACATCGGCACCGGCTTTACGCGCCTGACACCCGACGGCATGGCCGAAGCCTGGAAAGGTGAGCCACCGCAGCATCCCGGTATCGACGCTATGGCCGGCCTCAAGGCGGCGCTTGATGCGCTGCCAACCCCCGACGCCGCCGTGTTGCAACACGCGGCCGGTTGGGTCGGCAAACGCTTCGAAGAAGAAAAACGCCGTCGCGCCGAAATGGGCTTCGACGACATGCTCATCCGCCTCAACGCCGCGCTGCAAGCTGACGGCGGCGAACGCCTGGCCAGCGTGATTCGCGAGCAATTTCCGGTGGCCTTGATCGACGAATTCCAGGACACCGACCCGGTGCAATACGCCATCTTCGACAGCATCTACCGCATCGAAGACAACCACCTCGACAGTGGCCTGTTCCTGATCGGCGACCCCAAGCAAGCGATCTACGCCTTCCGTGGCGCCGATATCTACACCTACCTGCGCGCCCGTCAGTCCACCACCGGCCGTCATCACACCTTGGGCACCAACTTCCGCTCCAGCCACGCGATGGTCGAGGCGGTGAACCACGTGTTTCAGCGTGCGGAAACAGGTCGCGGCGCATTCCTGTTCCGCGAGCCCAATGGTGAAAACCCGGTGCCGTTCCACTCGGTACTGTCCCAGGGACGCAAAGAACAATTGCAGGTAAATGGCCAAACGCTGCCTGCCATGAATCTCTGGCACTTGCCTACCGACCAGCCGATTTCCAACGTGCTGTATCGTCAGCAACTTGCGGCGGCCTGTGCCACGCACATTGTTGAATTGCTCAACGGCGGCCAGCAAGGCAGCGCAGGTTTCCTACAACCGGACGGCAGCTTCAAAGGCGTGCGCCCGTCAGACATCGCCATCCTTGTGCGCGACGGCAAAGAGGCCCAGGCCGTGCGCGCCGAGTTGGCCGGCCGTGGCGTGCGCAGCGTCTATCTGTCCGACAAGGACTCGGTCTTCGCCGCCCAGGAAGCCCACGACCTGCTGGCCTGGCTCAAGGCTTGCGCCGAGCCGGATGTCGAACGCCCGCTACGCGCCGCACTGGCCTGCGTCACCCTGAACCTGTCACTGCCAGAACTGGAGCGTTTGAACCAAGACGAACTGGCGTGGGAAAGCCGCGTCATGCAGTTCCGGGGCTACCGCGCGATCTGGCGTACCCAAGGCGTGCTGCCGATGCTGCGTCGTCTGCTTCATGACTTCAAACTGCCGCAAACCCTGATCGCGCGCAGTGATGGCGAACGTGTTCTGACCAACCTGCTGCACCTCAGCGAATTGCTGCAACAGGCCGCATCGGAACTGGACGGCGAACAGGCACTGATCCGCCATCTGGCCGAACACCTGGCACTTTCTGGCCAGGCGGGTGAAGAACAGATCCTGCGCCTGGAAAGTGACGAGCAACTGGTCAAGGTGGTGACTATCCACAAATCCAAAGGCCTGGAATACGACCTGGTTTTCCTGCCCTTCATCTGCTCAGCCAAACCCGTGGATGGCAGCCGCTTACCGCTGCACTACCACGATGAAAACGGCAACTCCCAAGTCAGCCTGCGCCCTACGCCTGAGCTGGTCGCCCAAGCCGACAATGAGCGCCTGGCCGAAGACCTGCGCCTGTTCTACGTCGCCCTGACCCGTGCCAAGCATGCGTGCTGGCTCGGAATCGCCGACCTCAAACGCGGCAACAGCAACAGCTCCGTGCTGCACCTTTCGGCACTGGGTTATTTGCTCGGCGCCGGCGCATCGCTGGGTGAGTCCGCTGGCTTGGCGCGCTGGCTCCTGGACCTTCAAGAAGGTTGCACCGCCATCAACTACGCCCAGGTGCCCGAAGCGCAAGACATCCTTTTCCACCCACCACGCAACGAAGCCACGCTACGAGCGCCGCTCCTGCCCAAGCGTAAGGCTGCAGAAAACTGGTGGATAGCCTCCTACAGCGCCTTGCGCATTGGCGACAGCATGAGCGCCGCCACGCTCGAAGCACCGGAAAGCCCACAGGCCCAAAAGCTGTTCGATGACGAACGGCTCGACCCCGATGCACCTCGCGAAGTGGCGGCGTCCGGCGGCGATATTCACCGTTTCCCACGTGGTCCTAACCCAGGGACCTTCCTGCACGGTCTGCTGGAATGGGCTGGGGAGGAGGGTTTCAGCGTTACGCCCGAGGCCATCGAAAAGGCGGTGGGCGCCCGCTGCAACCGGCGCAATTGGGAAGGTTGGATCATCACCCTCAGCAGTTGGCTCGGCCACCTGCTGCAAACGCCACTGCCTGTGGATAACGGCTACGTCTCCCTCAGCGCTTTGCAGCAGTACCAGATTGAGATGGAATTCTGGTTTGCCAGCCACAAGGTCGACGTACTCGCCCTCGACAAGCTGGTGTGCCAATACACCCACAACGGCGTTTCCCGCGTCGCCGCCGAGCCTGTGCTGCTCAACGGCATGTTCAAGGGGTTCATCGATTTGACCTTCGAACATGATGGCCGCTATTACGTGGCCGACTACAAATCCAACTGGCTTGGCCCCGACGATTCGGCCTACACCTTGGATGCCATGGAACAGTCGATCCTTGATCATCGGTACGACCTGCAATACGTGCTTTACCTGCTGGCCCTGCACCGCCAACTCAAGGCGCGGCTGCCGGACTACGACTACGACCGCCATGTCGGCGGCGCACTGTACATTTTCCTACGGGGCACGCAGTCCGCGAGCCAGGGTGCGTATTTCACCCGACCGCCGCGGGAACTGATCGAAGGCCTGGACCTGCTGTTCCAGGGCAAGCCCATCCCGCCCAAGGTTGAGCCCGCCTGGGAACAAGGAGTGTTGTTATGAGCCTGTCGCCGCTACCGCTGGAGGACCTGACGCCCCTCAGCCGCGCCGCTGACCTGGTGCAACTGCTGGAGCGCTGGGTCGACCGTGGCTGGTTGCGTGCCTTGGACAAAGCCTTCGTCGGCTTCCTGCACGAACTCGATCCACAGGCCGACCCGTTGGTGCTGCTGGCTGCCGCGCTGACCAGCCATCAACTGGGCCATGGTCACGTCTGCCTCGACCTGTTCGAAACCCTCAAGGCGCCGGACTTTGCGCTGTCGTTGCCGCCTGAAGGCGACCTGCAAACCGGCGCAATGTTGCTGCCGTCGCAGTTACTGGAAGGCCTGGACGGCGCCCACTGGTGCCACGCACTGGCCGCCAGTCATCTGGTCGCGCTGGCGGTCGATGGCAGCGAATCCGCGCAGAGTCGCCCTCTGGTCCTGTCCGGCAAGCGCCTGTACCTGCGCCGCTATTGGACTTACGAACGGCGCATCGACAGTGCCTTGCGCCTGCGTCTTGCCACCCAGGAAAACGTGGCCGTCGATTTGCCGCAGCGCCTCAACAGCCTGTTCGATCAACCGCCGCCTGACGGCGTGATCGACTGGCAAAAACTCGCCTGCGCCCTGGCTACACGCGGCGCATTCAGCATCGTCACCGGCGGCCCTGGCACTGGCAAGACCACCACCGTGGTGCGCTTGCTCGCACTGTTGCAGGCGCCGGCAGTGGAGTCCGGCAGTCCATTGCGCATTCGCCTGGCCGCCCCCACCGGTAAGGCCGCCGCACGTCTCACCGAGTCAATCAGCCAACAAGTGCTGTCACTGAAAGTGCCGGACAGCGTGAAGGAAAAAATCCCGACCCAGGTCACCACCGTCCACCGCTTGCTGGGCAGTCGCCCAGGCACACGGCATTTTCGTCATCACCTCGGCAATCCATTGCCCCTGGATGTGCTAGTGGTGGACGAAGCCTCGATGATCGATCTGGAAATGATGGCCAACCTGCTCGACGCCTTGCCGCCCCATGCACGCTTGGTGTTGCTGGGTGACAAGGATCAACTGGCGTCGGTAGAGGCGGGCGCTGTCCTCGGTGACTTGTGCCGCGACGCCGAAGCCGGTTTCTACAGCGCCGAGACCCGCCAATGGCTGCAAGCCGTCAGCGGTGAAGACCTCAGCGCCAGCGGCCTGCAGGAAGACCTCGACGCAAGCCACCCCTTGGCCCAGCAGGTGGTAATGCTGCGTTACTCGCGACGTTTCGGCGAAGGCAGTGGCATCGGCCAACTGGCGCGTTGGGTCAACCAGCAAAACGCAGAGGAAGCCCGCAAACTACTAGCCGCGCGCAGTCACGCTGACCTGTTCTGCGTCAGCCTCAAGGGCGAACACGATCACGCCCTCGAACGCCTGGTGCTGGACGGGCAGGGCGACGGTGCCGAAGGCTATCGCTATTACCTCAATCTGTTGCAGAGCGCCCGCCCGTCGCCGGATACGCCGCGTGAAAGTGAAGCCTGGACCCACTGGGCGCAACAACTGCTGCAAGCCTTCGACGCGTTCCAACTGCTCTGTGCGGTGCGCAAAGGCCCGTGGGGCGTGGAAGGCCTGAACCTGCGCATCACCGCCGCCCTGCGCAAGGTGCGGCTGATCGAAGGCGACGAGCAATGGTACGAAGGCCGCCCGGTGCTGATGACCCGCAACGATTACGGCCTGGGCCTGATGAACGGCGACATCGGCATCGCGCTCAAACTGCCCGAAAGTGACGGCGGGCCCCAGGTGCTGCGCGTGGCCTTCCCACGCAACGACGGCCAGGGCGGTGTGCGATTCGTGCTGCCCAGCCGTCTGAACGATGTGGAAACCGTGTACGCCATGACCGTACACAAATCCCAGGGCTCGGAATTCACCCATACCGCGCTGATCCTGCCGGATGCGTTGAACCCGGTGCTCACCAAAGAGCTGATCTACACCGGCATCACCCGTGCCAAGCGCTGGTTCAGCCTGATCGAGCCCCGAGGCGGCGTGTTTGAAGAAGCCGTCAGACGCAAGGTCAAGCGTTTGAGTGGGTTGATGCTGGAGTTGGGTCACGAATCCGAAAATAACTGACTGCTAGGTCATGTCAGATTTCTGGTTCAGTCGCCTGATTTTTCTGGAAAAATAGCGCCCCCTGCGAAGACCTACTCTTCGCGGGGTTTTCCGCCGCTGTGCTATCGTTGCGGCATCATCTAAAAAAACACCTGAGAGAATCGCTGCATGAACGTGGCTGTCTCGCCCACAGAGCGCAGTTTGAGCTGGAGACGCATGTTGCTGGTGGCGGTCCTGTGCGTGTTCGCGCCACACACCTTCGCCCAGGCGCCCGACCCTGCGGGCCTTGCCGCTCAGCGTGCCCAGGCAGTGACGCAAGTGGTACTCGGTATCCTCAGTTATGCGCGCTGGCCGGTAGAACCTGCGCAATTGCGCCTGTGCATCGTCGGCCCGACCCAATACACCGACGACCTGATCAAAGGCACCACACAAGCCACCGGCCGTCCGGTAGTGGTGCAGCGCCTGCTGGCCAGCCATCCCGATATCGTCAATGCGTGCGACGCGGTGTACATCGGCAAACTCAGCGCCGATGAGCGCAGCCAGTTGTTCACGTCGTTGATCGGCCATCCGGTATTGAGCATCAGCGAAGGCGGCGACCAATGCACCGTGGGCAGTCTGTTCTGCCTGCGGGTGAGCGATGAGCAGGTGTCGTTTGAGGTCAACCTCGACTCCGTCGCCCGCAGTGGCGTGCGCATTCACCCGAGCGTGCTGCAGTTGTCCCGTCGCCGAGCGCCTGCCTCATGACAGCCGTCAAAGCGCGGCCGACCCTGCGTTCCGTCATTGGCCGGGGGCACATGATCCTGGCGCTGGTGGCGGTGACGCTGGCAAGTGTTTCCCTGACCCTGCTTGGCGTACTGGCACTGCGGGTCTATGCCGAGCACAACCTGCACCTGATCGCTCGCTCCATCAACTACACCGTGGAAGCGGCGGTGGTGTTCAACGACAGCGCGGCGGCCACTGAAGCCCTCAGCCTGATCGCCTCCACCGAAGAAGTGGCTGAGGCCGAAGTCTTCGATGCCAATGGCAAGCTGCTGGCGAAGTGGATACGCCCGGAAACCGGCATGCTCTCACGAGTCGAGTTGGAGTTGGCGCATACCCTGCTCGAACAACCCATCAGCCAGCCGATCCTGCATCAAGGCAAAGCCATCGGCAGCATTCATCTCACCGGCCACGGCGGTAGCCTGCTGCGTTTCCTGCTCAGCGGCCTGGCCGGGATCCTCATCTGCACCGCGCTTAGCGCGTGGATTGCCCTACACCTGGCGCAACGCCTGTTGCGTGGCATTACCGGCCCGCTGCAAAGCCTTGCTGCCGTGGCCCACGCCGCCCGCAGCGAGCGCGACTTCGACCGCCGCGTGCCGCCGGCGCGTATCGCCGAACTCGACAGCCTGGGCAGTGACTTCAATGCCTTGCTCGGCGAAATGGAAGCCTGGCAAAACCATCTGCAAAGCGAGAACGAATCCCTCGCCCACCAGGCCAACCACGACAGCCTGACCGGCCTGCCCAACCGTGCGTTCTTCGAAGGCCGTTTGATCCGCGCCCTGCGCAGCGCGGCCAAGGCCAAGGAACAGGTGGCGGTGCTGTACCTCGACAGCGACCGTTTCAAAGAGATCAACGACAGCTTTGGCCACGCCGCCGGCGACGCCGTCCTCGTCGCCGTCGCCGAGCGCGTGCGTGCGCAATTGCGTGAAGACGACCTGGTGGCGCGCCTGGGCGGTGATGAGTTCGCCATCCTGCTGGCGCCGCTGCACAAGGCGCAAGACGCCGAGCGCATTGCCGAAAAGATCATCGCCAGCATGGATCTGCCCATCCCCGTGCCCGGCAACACCCAGGTATTGACCTCCCTCAGTATCGGCATTGCGATCTACCCGGATCATGGCGCCACCCCTGGCACCTTGCTCAACGCCGCCGACGCGGCGATGTACCAGGCCAAGCGTTTATCCTCGGGCGGCCAGCAAACGGCGGAGTCGGATAACCCCGTCGTCAACGTTCAACACAGGAGTTGACCCCTTGTTCACGACCGCACGCTTCATGTTTATCACCCTGCTGGTGGCACTGCTCGCCCTCGGCGGCTGCCAGACGCCGCCCCCCAAAGGCCTGACCCCGGCGCAAGTGGCCGTCCTCAAGCAGCAAGGCTTCGAACTGACGGACGAAGGCTGGGCATTCGGCCTGTCCGGCAAAGTGCTGTTCGGCAGCGACGTCGAGACCCTCAACCAACCCAGCACTGACATCGTCCAGCGCATCGGCAAGGCCTTGCTGAGCGTCGGCATCGAACGCGTGCGCGTCGACGGCCACACCG
Organism: Pseudomonas sp. NS1(2017); assembly: GCF_002269425.1. NCBI lineage: Bacteria > Pseudomonadati > Pseudomonadota > Gammaproteobacteria > Pseudomonadales > Pseudomonadaceae > Pseudomonas > Pseudomonas sp. NS1(2017). The sequence continues at coordinate 206,308 of NZ_CP022960.1, read as the reverse complement.
ATGCGTCCGGCAAGGAAACCTACAACCAGCAACTGTCCCTGCGCCGCGCAAAAAGCGTGGCGGCGGTGTTGACCGGTGTGGGTATGAAGGAAGAGAACATTCAACTGCGCGGGCTGGGTAGCAGCGAGCCGGTGGCGCCGAACACCACGGTGGCGGGGCGCACGGAGAATCGGCGGGTGTCGATTGTGGTGATTGCGGACTGAGTCACTGCCCCCATCTCAACTTGAAACCCAATCAACTGTGGGAGCTGGCTTGCCGGCGATAGCGGTGTCTCAGTACCGGATGTACTGACTGATACACTGCCATCGCTGGCAAGCCAACTCCCACAGTTGGTTTTGTGGTGTGCCTGAAACAGCGTTTGCTAAGTAACTTCTCCGTAGGAAAGCGCTGCCATGACGAATTTTGATGGCTAGGCTGACGAGGTTTCGCTTTTTTGCAAATGGTGGGCTTAGTTAAATGAACGCTCCAACTAACCACCGTAAAGGATTGCGATGAACATAAACGTCAGTGATTTCCGGCAAGCAGTTTCCAAAGTTAGACTTTCAAAATTTGCCTTCGATGAACTTTTGAGCGCAAGAGAATTACTAGAATCTGAAAGTCAGGGGGCTCGATTCGATACCAAGACTGCCTACATCAATTCTCTACAATCATCCGTCTTGAGTGAGGAGCTAGATAGAATCCGAACCATGATCGACCATGAATGCCATGTCTTGATTCTTGATGGTTTTAAGGTCGAGAAACTTGAGACCTTTAAATCACTGATATGGACATTTGGTTCGCTGCTCGGCGTACCCATGGTACAGAATCATCTGGGTCACAAGGTGATTGAGGTTTATGACAGAGGCGGTAAGAGTATTGAGGAGGGGGCGAGATATCATCAAACCCGTCAAGGTGCTTACGTACACAACGATGGAGTGAGCGATCCGCTACCTATCGATTACTTGATCCTGGCTTGCGGACAGCAAGCGCTTTTGGGCGGCGAGAGCATCCTGATCGATGCAAGCGCGGTATACGCGGAGCTGATGGCGTTTCCAGAAATATTGGAAGAGCTTAAATGTAACTTCTTTTTTGAAAACCGCGGTATGTCAGATGAAGAGCAGCTTTTCAAGGCGCCCATTCTGAGTTTTTCCAATGAAGGCATTCCACTGATCAGATACTTTCGAGTCTACATTGAATCCGCCCACATCAAGGCGGGAGTGCCGTTAACGGTGGCTCAATGTCAAGCGCTGGACTTTCTGGATACTGTTCTCGATCAGTCATCCGTTCAGCAGCGAGTGTTGCTGGAACCAGGGCAGGTACTTATTTCGGCCGATAATAAGTTTCTTCATACTCGCACGCACTTCATTGACAGGAATACGCCACGTTGTGTGATAGATGATGCTGAGTCTTTGAGCGATCTAAATCGCTACATGCTACGGATGTGGTTGCGCAAACAATGATACCTCGATGCCCATAGCGTACATCCTCTACTATCCGCCATAAGCCGAGCCCCATGGACAACTCCGATATCGCGATCACGCTGGTCTTGATCTCAGCCTTCATGCACGCCACTTGGAACGCTGTCGTCCGCGCCGGCAGCAGTCGCTTCATGACCTTGGCCATGGTGGATGGCACCGCGCTGGTGATATGCCTGTTGGCGTTGCCGTTTGTGAGCGTGCCGAGCCTGGAGGTGTGGGGCTACATCCTCGTCTCCGTGGGACTCAATACGGTCTATCGGCTATTTCTGATCAAAGCCTACGAAACGGGAGATTTCGGGCAGGTGTACCCGGTGATGCGTGGGATACCGCCGGTACTGGTCGCGTTGTTTTCCTACTTTCTGTTGCATGAGCAGTTGTCACGCGAGGCGCTGGCGGGTGTGGTGTTGATTTGTGTAGGCATTATCAGCCTGACCTTTGTGCGCAGGATGACGGCGCAGATGCTCAAGCCGATCCTGATGGCGGTGTGTGCCGGGGCGTTTATCGCGGCTTACACGGTGGTGGACGCCAAAGGCGTGAGAGCCAGTGAAACGGTGTTGCAATACATCATCTACCTGACGGTACTCCAGAGCATTCCGATCCCGGTGCTGGCGTTTTCCAAGGAGCGTTTGGCCTTGATGCGTGCGATACGTGGGCAGTGGCGAGTCGGCCTGTTGGGCGGTGTTTTTTACCTGGCGTCTTACGGATTGGTGTTGTTTGCGTTGTCGCTGGACGCGGTGGCCAAGGTCTCAGCGCTGCGGGAAACCAGTGTTATTATCGGCGCCATTATTGCCGCGCTGTTCTTTCACGAACAGTTCGGTTGGCGACGGATGCTGTCGGCATTCGTCATTGTTTGCGGGATCATCTTGATCAAAGTGAGCACCTGATGGCCCAGCGTCCGCCTCCCACTCCGATGCTTCAAGCGTTCGTCAGCGCTGCGCAAACCGGTAGCTTTGCGCGTGCGGCGTCGCAGCTTAACCTCACCGCCAGCGCCATCAGCCATCAAATTGCAGGCTTGGAGGAATGGTGGGGCGTGCAGTTGTTTGAGCGGCATTCGCGCGGCGTCAAGCTGACGTCAGCAGGGCAGGCTTTGTTGCCGGTCACCGACGGATTTTTCAAGGCGCTGGATGGGGTCTTGCATTCACTCAACCCCGCAAAGTCCCGACCGCTGTACCTCTCATGCACGTCCTCGCTCTGCTCGACATGGCTGATCCCCAGGATGCACGGCTCTCACACTGAGGCTTCGTTCAACCTTGATCTGGTGTTGACCAGCGCCGACATCAACAGCACCAGTCTGGAAGCGCATCAATACGATGTCGCGGTGGTGATGGGGTATGGCGATTACCCGGATCATCATGTTGAACTGCTGATGCGTGACGCGGTGTTCCCCGTTTGCTCGCCGGAATTTCTACGGTTGAAGGGGGATATCGCGCCGGGGGATGTGGCCCAATACCCGCTGATTCATCGGGTGGACGATCAGGTGTGTCCGGGTTGGGAAAGCTGGTTTGCGTTTCAGGGCCTGCCGACGCCGCCTTATCACCATGGGCCTCGATTTCCGGATTCGAGCCTGGCGATCAGTCTGGCGGTAAAGGGCACAGGGATTGCGCTGGGCAGGACTGCGTTGGTGTATGACCAATTGGAAAACGGTGCATTGGTTGCGTTGAAAAGCCCCGTGATGATGTCCCCAGCGGCCTACTACATCATTTGTCGAAATGGGCGGCAGTCAGAGCCGGATATTGCGCGTCTGATTGAATGGCTCAAGACCCGTGCGGGTGAGTTCCTGCGCGAAGTTCGGGCTCGGTATCCACAAATAGCCGGGACCACCGCCGTTTAAATGTTGGGAGGAGCAGGGCTCCTCCCGCATTCGAACGGTGTTCGCTTAACGGCCCGGTGTCATCGCTTGCGTCAGGTCATCAACCACGGCTTTGCCCATCTCACACAGGTAATGCGCGGCCCACGCGTATTGCTCGCCGCGCACATCCATGGCGGCTTCCATCGCGAGTTTCTTGGAGTAGAAAAGTAGGGTGGAGGCGTGCTCTAACGCTTCCTCAATAGGCATGCCGGCGTTGACGCGGAACAGGGGTTTTTCGTTTTCGCCGTAGTCCCCGAAGGTGACGACGCCGAGGGTGGTGATGGAGGAAAGCGGTGGATCGGGGACGATTTTGCTCATGATGATTGCTCTCTGCTGAAGTAGAGCCGCCACATCACATCGCTAAACATGAAAAGGGTGGCAGCTGTGTGCAGGTTAGCGATCCGGGTTGAGAGACCCCGGGTAGACTCAAGGTCTCCCGCACACAGCCACCATAAAACGCTAAAAGCTAGCGAGAGCCAGCTAATACTGTTGGAAGCGGTGCCTCATGAATCCGGATCGCTAAACCCGATCGCTGATGAGCAGCGAAGTCAGGAGGCTAGTGACCCAAACGGTAAGGCGCAATGGGGTAGAGAGTCTCTAGGAAACGTCCTGCAAATTAAAGCGAATCATCGTTGATGGCCCTTTAATCCGCGAACCTGATCTCCCGTGTCTCCCCCATCAACAACCCGTGATTCTGCTCCGTCACTTCCCTGATGTAGTCCCACAACAACGTAATCCGCTTCAACTTCCTCAGATCCTCCCGGCAATACATCCAGAACTGGCGAGTGATGGAAATCTGCTCCCCCAGCACCGGCAACAACCGTGGATCCTGCGCCGCCAGAAAACACGGCAATATCGCCATCGACCGCCCTTGCTGCGCCGCCACGTACTGCGCGATCACGCTGGTACTGCGCAAGCTGGCGCTGGCGCCGGGCACCACGTTGGCCAGGTACAGCAGCTCAGAGCTGAAGGCCAAGTCATCCACATAGCTGATAAACGGATGCTCGGCCAAATCTGCCGGTTTGCGGATCGGTGGGTGCTGGTCGAGGTATTCCTGGGTCGCGTACAGCTGCAATTTGTAGTCGCACAATTTGCAGCACACATAGGGCCCATGTTCCGGGCGTTCCAGGGCGATGACGATGTCGGCTTCGCGCTTGGACAGGCTGATGAAGTGGGGCAGGGGCAGGATGTCTACCGAGATGGCGGGGTAGGTGTCGACGAAGTGGCTCAATTGCGGGGTGACGAAGAAGCTGCCGAACCCTTCGGTGCAGCCCATGCGCACATGCCCCGACAGCGCCACGCCGGAGCCGGAGACTTGCTCGCAGGCCATGTGCAGGGTGCTTTCGATGGACTCGGCGTAGCCCAGCAAGCGCTGGCCTTCGGTGGTGAGGACGAAGCCGTTGGTCCGGGACTTTTCGAACAGCAACGTACCGAGTGACACTTCCAATGAACTGATGCGCCGCGACACCGTGGTGTAGTCCACCGCCAGGCGCTTGGCGGCCACGCTGGCCTTGCGGGTACGGGCCACTTCGAGGAAAAACTTCAGGTCATCCCAGTTCAGGGAGCCCAGCGACGTGATGTTTTTTTGCATATTGGTCCGGCTTTTATGTGCGTTCTTATTAGAGATTTGCACATCTATACTCCAAAAACAGTCCGAACGCCTCATTTCCCAAGGCGGTTACGCGCCTTGTCTCTGTATAAATATAAGATTGGAGACCACATGAACGCATCTGCCGATATTTCCGTGCAACAGGTCAAGTTGCTGATCAACGGCGAGTGGGTCGAGTCCAAGACCACCGAGTGGCAAGACATCGTCAACCCGGCCACCCAAGAGGTGCTGGCCAAAGTCCCGTTCGCCACTGCCGATGAAGTCAACGCTGCCATCGACGCTGCCCACCATGCCTTCCAAACCTGGAAGCTGACGCCGATCGGCGCACGCATGCGCATCATGCTCAAGCTGCAAGCCTTGATCCGCGAACATTCCAAGCGCATTGCCGTGGTGCTCAGCAACGAGCAGGGCAAGACCATTGCCGATGCCGAGGGCGATATTTTCCGTGGCCTGGAAGTGGTGGAACACGCCTGCTCCATTGGCACCCTGCAGATGGGCGAGTTCGCTGAAAACGTTGCCGGTGGCGTCGACACCTACACCCTGCGCCAACCCATTGGCGTGTGCGCCGGCATTACTCCGTTCAACTTCCCGGCGATGATCCCGCTGTGGATGTTCCCGATGGCCATCGCCTGCGGTAACACCTTCGTGCTCAAACCGTCCGAGCAGGACCCGCTGTCGACGATGCTGCTGGTGGAGCTGGCGCTGGAAGCTGGCGTGCCGGCTGGCGTGCTCAACGTGGTGCACGGCGGCAAGGACGTGGTGGACGCGCTGTGCACTCATAAAGACATCAAGGCCGTGTCCTTCGTCGGCTCGACCGCCGTGGGCACTCACGTGTATGACCTGGCCGGCAAACACGGCAAGCGTGTGCAGTCGATGATGGGCGCCAAGAACCACGCCGTGGTGCTGCCGGATGCCAACCGCGAACACACCCTCAATGCCCTGGTCGGCGCCGGTTTCGGTGCGGCAGGCCAGCGTTGCATGGCCACCTCGGTGGTGGTGCTGGTGGGCGCGTCCAAGCAATGGTTGCCGGACTTGAAAGCGCTGGCGCAAAAGCTCAAGGTCAACGCGGGCAGCGAAGCGGGCACCGACGTCGGCCCAGTGATCTCCAAGCGCGCCAAGGCACGTATCCTGGAACTGATTGAAAGCGGCGTGAAAGAAGGCGCCAAGCTGGAACTGGACGGCCGCGACATCAAGGTGCCGGGCTTCGAGCAAGGCAACTTTGTCGGCCCGACCCTGTTCTCGGGCGTGACCACCGATATGCAGATCTACACCCAGGAAATCTTCGGCCCGGTGCTGGTGGTGCTGGAGGTCGCGACGCTCGACGAGGCCATCGCCCTGGTCAACGCCAACCCGTTCGGCAACGGCACCGGCCTGTTCACCCAGAGCGGCGCGGCGGCGCGCAAGTTCCAGAGCGAAATCGACGTGGGCCAGGTCGGTATCAACATCCCCATCCCGGTACCGGTGCCTTTCTTCAGCTTCACCGGTTCGCGCGGTTCCAAGCTTGGCGACCTCGGCCCATACGGCAAGCAAGTGGTGCAGTTCTACACCCAGACCAAGACCGTCACCAGCCGCTGGTTCGATGACGACACGGTCAATGATGGCGTCAACACCACCATCAACTTGCGCTGATTCCGGGAGACGACCATGAAGATTGCATTTATCGGCTTGGGCAACATGGGCGCACCCATGGCCCGCAACCTGATCAAGGCCGGCCATGCGCTGAACCTGTTTGATTTGAACCAGGTGGTGCTCAAGGAGCTGGCCGAGCTGGGTGGCACCATCAGCGATTCACCGCGTGATGCGGCCACGGGCGCTGAACTGGTGATCACCATGCTGCCCGCTGCTGCCCATGTGCGCAGCGTGTGGCTGAATGAAGACGGTGTACTTGCCGGCATCGGCAAAGGCGTACCTGCGGTGGATTGCAGCACCATTGACCCGCAGACCATCCGCGACGTAGCGGCTGTGGCGGCCAAGCAAGGTGTGGCCGTGGCCGACGCCCCCGTCTCAGGCGGCACCGGCGGCGCCGCAGCCGGGACGCTAACCTTCATGGTCGGCGCCACTCCGGAACTGTTCGCCACCCTGCAGCCGGTGCTGGCGCAGATGGGCCGCAACATCGTGCACTGCGGTGATGTGGGCACGGGGCAAATCGCCAAGATCTGCAACAACCTGTTGTTGGGGATCAGCATGGTCGGCGTCAGCGAAGCCATGGCCTTGGGTGATGCGCTGGGCATCGACACCCAGGTGCTGGCCGGCATCATCAACAGCTCCACCGGGCGTTGCTGGAGTTCAGATACCTATAACCCATGGCCGGGCGTGATCGAAACCGCGCCGTCGTCGCGGGGTTATACCGGGGGGTTTGGTGCTGACCTGATGCTCAAGGATTTGGGCTTGGCCACCGAAGCGGCGCGTCAGGCCAAGCAACCCGTGATTCTGGGCGCTGTGGCCCAGCAGTTGTATCAGTCAATGAGCCAGCGTGGGGAAGGGGGTAAAGACTTCTCGGCGATCATCAACAGCTATCGCAAGCCCTAATTGGGGCGTTTTCCGGGAGCCTACTAGTAGTGGGCTCCCGGGTTTTTGCGGCTCACGCAAACACAAAATACTTACGCACCGTCTCCACCACTTCCCACGTCCCCTTCATCCCCGGTTCCACCACAAAGATATCCCCAGCCCGCAGGTGAATTGGCTCCAGGCCTTCCGGCGTGATGATGCAGTAGCCTTCCTGGAAGTGGCAGTACTCCCACTTCACGTAGTCCACGTACCACTTGCCCGGGGTGCAGATCCAGGTGCCCATGATCTTGCTGCCGTCTTCGCTGGTGTAGGCGTTGAGGTTGACGGTGTGCGGGTCGCCTTCGAGCTTTTCCCATTTGCAGGCGTCCAGGACCGGCAGGGGGTGGGTGTCGCGCAGTACGGTGATGGGCTTGGACATGATGACTCCGAGGCAGGGAATGGAAAGATGCACCCTAAGGCCTTGGGCGTTGCGTCAGTGGTCTGAACTCGACATCGGGATGCCCAGAAGCGCAGCGGTGTTTATTTGATATAACCCATCACCAATTCATCATTTCCTCGCAGTAAGTGCGAAAGATTTCCCGCTTCACGCCAGAATTCGCAAGAAAATTCGCAGCCGGCCCTCGTATCATTCACCCCAGTAACCGCCGAGAGCCTTGAAATGAACCCAATAAAAACGTGGTGGGATATCAGCCCGCCCTTGAGTACGGCGACCCCGACCTGGCCGGGGGATACGCCGTTCCAGGAAGAGCGCGTGTGGCAGTTTGGCCCGGAGTGTCCGGTGAATGTGGGGCGTATCACCTTGTCCCCACACACCGGCGCCCATGTGGACGCGCCGCTGCATTACAGCGCGGACGGCGCGCCGATTGGCGAAGTGTCGCTGGATGTGTACATGGGCCCATGCCGGGTGCTGCATTGCCTGGACAGCGGCGCGCTGGTGCAGCCGCATCAGTTGCAAGGCCGTGTGGATAACTTGCCCGAGCGCGTGTTGCTGCGCACTTATCCACAAGCGCCGCTGACTGAATGGGATTCGAATTTCACTGCCATCGCTCCGCAAACCATCGAGCTGCTCGCCAGCCTGGGTGTGCGCTTGATCGGCATCGATACGCCATCCCTGGACCCGCAGCAGTCCAAGACCATGGATTCCCACAACGCCGTGGCCCGCCATGGCATGGCGATCCTCGAAGGCATCGTGCTCGATGACGTACCCGAGGGCGACTATGAATTGATCGCCCTGCCGCTGCGTTTCGCCAACCTCGACGCGAGCCCGGTCCGCGCCATTCTCCGTCCGCTCAAGGAGCTTACGCGATGAGCCAATGTCCCTTCTCTCCAGAATATGAGCCTGCCGATTACCAACCGCCCGAAGGATGGCATAACGCCGAACTGAATTTTTCCGAGTCCATGAGCTACGGCGATTACCTGGACCTGGGCAAAGTCCTCAGCGCCCAGCATCCGTTGTCGCCGGACCACAACGAAATGCTCTTCATCATCCAGCACCAGACGTCCGAGCTGTGGATGAAATTGATGCTCCACGAACTCAAGGCCGCCCGTGAACACGTGCGCCTGGGCGAGCTGCCGCCGGCGTTCAAGATGCTGGCGCGGGTGTCGCGGATCTTTGATCAACTGGTGCATGCCTGGGCGGTGCTGGCGACGATGACGCCGTCGGAGTACAAGTCGATCCGCCCGTTCCTGGGGCAGTCGTCGGGGTTCCAGTCGTTCCAGTACCGTGAGATCGAATTTATCCTCGGCAACAAAAGCGCGGCGCTGTTGCGGCCCCACGCCCATCGGCCAGAGCTGTTGAACGAGTTGAAAGTGGCGATTGCCACGCCGTCGCTGTACGACGAAGCGATCAACTTGATGATCAAGGCCGGCCTGGCGATTGACCCGAAACGTGCCGAGCGCGACCCGACGGCGGCGACGGTTCACGATGAATCGGTGGAGGCGGCGTGGCGTGAGGTGTATCGCGATCCAAGCCGGTATTGGGATTTGTACCAGTTGGCCGAAAAATTTATCGACCTGGAGGACTCGTTCCGCCAATGGCGCTTCCGCCATGTGACCACGGTGGAGCGGATCATCGGCTTCCAGCCGGGCACGGGCGGCACGGAAGGGGTGGGGTATTTGCGCAAGATGCTCGACACCGTGCTGTTCCCCGAGTTGTGGCGAGTGCGCTCAACGCTGTAAACAAAAAGCCCCGGAATTCCGGGGCTTTTTATTGGCTGAAACACGCCTTTTGTAGGAGCCCGGCTTGCCGGCGATGGCGTCCTCAAAATTACCGCAAGGCTTGAGGCCTATCGCCGGCAAGCCGGCTCCTACAGGTTTTATGCGGTCACGGCTTTTGCGTTTCTCATCCGCAACCGGTAAGCAACGTAGATAATCCCCACCCACACCGGCATCGCATACACCGACTCGCTGATGCCCGGAATCGCCAGCATCACGCTGATGATCATCACCATGAACGCCAGGCACAGGTAGTTGCTGAACGGGAACCAGAAGGTCTTGAACGAAGGCGTCAGGCCTTGTTCGCCCATGGCTTTGCGGAACTTGATGTGGGTGATGCTGATCAGCGCCCAGTTGATCATCAGCGAGGCAACCACCAGCGCGAACAGCAGCTCCAGCGCGCTCTGCGGTGCCACATAGTTGACCACTACACACAGCATCGTCACCAACGCTGAAATTGCCAGGGCGCGGATCGGTACGCCTTGCTTGTTCAGTTTCATCAACGATTTCGGTGCATCACCTTGCTCGGCCAGGCCGAACAGCATGCGGCTGTTGCAATACACGCCGCTGTTGTACACCGACAACGCCGCGGTCAGCACCACGAAGTTGAGGATGTGGGCGGCGGTGTCGTTGCCGATCAGCGAGAAGATCTGCACGAACGGGCTACCACTGTAGGCATCGCCCGAGGCGCCGAGGGTTTGCAGCAGTTGGTCCCACGGGTACAGCGACAGCAGCACGGTCAGGGCGCCGACGTAGAAAATCAGGATCCGGTAGACCACTTGGTTGATCGCTTTCGGGATCACTTTACGCGGCTCGCTGGCTTCGGCGGCAGTGATGCCCACCAGCTCCAGGCCACCGAACGAGAACATGATGAACGCCATGGACATCAACAGCCCCATGCCGCCATTAGGGAAGAACCCGCCGTGGCTCCACAGGTTGCTGACCGTGGCTTGCGGGCCGCCGGTGCCGCTGAACAGCAGGTAGCAACCGAGCACGATCATGCCGACAATCGCCACCACCTTGATGATCGCGAACCAGAACTCGGCTTCACCAAAGAACTTCACGTTCAGGGTGTTGATCAGGTTCACCGCGACGAAGAACACCAGCGCGCTGACCCAGGTCGGAATCTCCGGCCACCAGAACTGGATGTACTTGCCCACCGCCGTCAGTTCGGCCATGCCCACCAGCACGTAGAGTACCCAGTAGTTCCAGCCCGCCAGGAAGCCTGCGTAACCGCCCCAGTATTTGTGCGCGAAGTGGCTGAAGGAGCCGGCCACCGGCTCTTCGACGATCATCTCGCCGAGCTGGCGCATGATCAGGAACGCGATAAAACCCGCAATCGCGTAACCCAGGATCATCGACGGTCCCGCCGACTTGAGCACCCCGGCCGAGCCGAGGAACAACCCCGTGCCGATCGCCCCTCCCAAGGCGATCAGCTGAATGTGCCGGTTTTTCAGGCCACGCTTTAGGCCTACCGGGTTAACCATGTCATCCGCCATTAACATTCCCTTCTACTTGTTTTTCTTGAGGGTAAGTGCACGCCGCATTAGCCCCTCAGAACTGCTGAGGGTCAGATATTACTCTGCGTAAACTTTTCGTAATACAGCTGAACGCCATCAAGTGCCTGATCCGCCAGCCATTGTTGGATGGATTCGACCATTGGAGGGGGGCCGCACAGGTACATATCCGCCGAACTGTCCCGCAATTCGGCCAGGTCAAAATGCTCGGTGAGGTAGCCGCGCTTGCCGGGCCAATCGTCGGAGGGGGCGCTGAGGACTTCGGTGTAGCGAAAGCCTGCGATTTTTGCAGCGTAACCCTGGATACGCGCCGCTTCGCACAAGTCCTCGGCACCGCGCACGCCGTAATACAGGTGCACGGGTTGGTCGCAACCATTGGTGGCCAGTTCATCGAGCATGCCCAGCAAGGCCGACAACCCGGTACCACCCGCCACCAGTACCAATGGCTGGGTGACGTGGCGCAGGTAGAAGGCGCCGAGGGGCGCTTCCATCAACAGCTCATCGCCCACTTGGCAGCGCTCGCGCAGGTAGTTGCTCATCACGCCATCGGGCAACAGGCGCACTAAGAATTGCAGGTGATTGCCCGGCAGGTTGGCGAAAGAATAGGACCGCCAACTGTCCGTGCCAGGCACCAATAGGCGCGCATATTGGCCCGGCAGAAAATCCAGTGCCTGATCCAACTGTACCTGCAGGATCGCCGTGCTGGCCGACACCTGCTCCACCGCACTCACGGTACCCTTGACCTGAACCGGCCCCGGCGCGTTGCAGAGGCTCGAATCGAAGTCGAAATAGAACGTCGCGTCGGACTTTACCCGCGTCTGGCAACTGAGCATCTTACGCTGTTGCAGGTCGAGGCTGGACAGCGCTTCTTCGTCTACATAGTCCTGGCTGTAATCGCCGGACTCGCAACGACCCTGGCACGTGCCGCACACACCTTCACGGCAATCCAGCGGGATCTTGATGCCGTTACGCAGCGCCGCATCCAGCAGGATTTCATGGGCGCCGACGGGGAAGAACAGGGTCTTGCCGTCGGCAAAGCTGAAGGCCACTTTGTGATTCATCCACCTGACTCCGTGGGTTTATGTGTGAACCCTTGTAGGAGCGAGCTTGCTCGCGAAGAACGCCAACGATGACGCGGGCATCCTGAATGCACGCTGCGTCCTTGAGGTTTTCGCGAGCAAGCTCGCTCCTACAGGGGGAATGCGCCACCGTTAGAGGTGATAGAAATCCAGCACCGAGTTGATGGTGTCGTTGAGCAGCAGCGCGTGCTTGCGGGTGATCAACCAACTGTCGCCATTCGGCTTGAGGCTGTACGTTGCATGCCCGTAAAACTGCTCTGAGGTGGCCAATCGATAAAACAACGTGTGCCAGTTCAATTTCACCTCCAGCGTTCCATCCGCCTGCTCGGCAATGCGCACGTTATTGATCAGGTGCAAGGTGCGCGGCATCGGTGTGGCCGACGCGGCCTTGCCGGTGCGCAAACGGAACACACGGTCTTCCAGGCCCGAGCGGTTGGCGTAGTAGATCAACGACATCTCGCGCTTGGGATCACGGGTGTAGACGTGTTCCGAGTCCCATTGCGGCAGGTGGAACTCACTCTGCGGGTCGAACAATTGCACATAGGCGTCCCAATCCTGGGCGTCGCACAGCTCGGATTTGCGGTAGAAGAACTGCTCGATCTGGTACTGCAGTTGCGCATTCATCACTTCACCTCCCGCAGTGTCAGCGCTTGTCTGTCCAGGCCCTTGAGCAGGAACTGCTGCCAGTTGCGGTGCTGGTTCACGTAGAGGCCTTCATGGGTGAATTCGGTGCCGGTCATGGCCGGTTGGATACCGATGGCTTCGCTGTTCGGCGTGGGGCCGGTTTCCCAGCGGTGGCTGCCGCGGGAGATGTCGCTCCAGCGTTCCAGACGGCCCTGGAAACCGCGTTGGGCTTCGCGAAATTCCACCAGGTCATCCGGCGTGCCCATGCCCGACACGTTGAAAAAGTCCTCGAACTGGCGAATACGGTTTTCGCGGTCGGCGTCGGATTCGCCCTTCACCCCCAGGCACTGGCTGATGATCTCGGTCTTGTTCCACGCCACCGGGCGGATGATGCGCAGCTGCGAGCTGATCTGGTCGAGGAAGAACAGGCTCGGGTAGATATTCAAGTTGCGCAGGCGGTGCATCATCCACTCGGCCTTTGGCTGGCCGTGTTCTTCCACCAGGCGCGGCATGATGGTGGCGTAGCCGGAGCGCACGCTGGGGTTGGGCATGTCGCTGAACAACACACTGTGGCCATTGTTGAACGCGAACCAGCCGTCGTCGGTGTTGGCGTCACCCGCGCCAAGCTTGCTGTAGTCCAGGGTGCTACCTGCGCCGGTGCCGTTTTCGGTGTTTACTTGCTGGCGATGCTGCACCGTGGCCACGTAGTTGTAGTGCACGGTGCTGACGTGATAACCGTCCAGGCCGTTCTCGTTTTGCAGCTTCCAATTGCCGTCGTAGGTGTAGGCGGATTTGCCTGGCAATACCTCCAACTCACCGGTAGCGGACTGGGCGACCATCATGTCGAAGAACACTTTGGCGTCGCCCAGGAAGTCTTCCAGACTGTCGGTGCCCGCCACATCCAGGCTGATGAACACAAAGCCTTTGTAGCTCTCGATGCGTGCCTTTTTCAGCCCGCGCGTCGCCTTGTCGAAACCCTCAGGGTATTCCCCCGGCGCCTTGACCTTCACCAGCCGGCCATCGCTCTTGTAGCACCAGGCATGGAACGGGCAAGTGAAGGTGGACTGGTTGCCCTTGCCGACCCGCGTCAAAGTGGTGCCGCGATGTTGGCAGGCATTGATCAGCGCGTTGAGTTGGCCCTCGCCGTCGCGGGTGATGATCATTGGCTGGCGCCCGGCGCGCATCGTCACGAAGTCGTGGTTGTTGGCCAGTTCGCTTTCGTGGCAGGCGTAGATCCAGTTTTTTTCGAAGATCAGCTCCATCTCCAGATCGAACAGCTCCGGCTCGGTGAACATGTCACGGGCGATGCGGAACACTGCATCCGCCGGGCGAAAATCCAGACAACTTTCGATAAATGTTTTCCACTGCTCGACGCTTCTTGCACCACTCATGGGAGGCACCTTTTGATAGGGCTAATCGGTGGTTTATTAGAGGCAGCGGGGCAGGGCGCGGGCTATCCGCTTAGTGGGGGAACCTGCGCCGGATAATTGGGCAGCAAATACCCAACCCGGTGCGCAGCGGTGACGGGATGCGCTACTGTCTGGCAGGGCAATGGCCGTAAAAGTAAGCGTCTTATCCACTTAATCGACCCTTGCTATCCACCCGCTGGCAATTACGCCGGCGTGGCGCATTACTTGCTGTCGAACAACAACGACGCGCCGCCAGAGCGCGCAACAGCCTAACCGCCGTGGGTGCACCCTGATGAGCAGCCAAACGATTCAACGCTTCGACCTGGAAGGCGCACGCAGCTGGATGTCCGGCATCTGCGGGCCCCATCGCCTGGCCACCGCCACGCCCGAGCGCCTGCGTTTCCACCACAGTGCCAATATGTTCAAGTCCCGCGCCACCACCTTGGGTGTGATCGAATACGGCACTGACGTGACCATCGACATCGAAGACGCCGAGCACTTCAGCAGCTACAGCCTGAGCCTGCCGTTGGTGGGCGAGCAGGAGTTGAGCAAGAACGGTGAGCGCCTGAACTCCAACCGCGACCAGGGCGTGATCATCTCGCCCAACGAGCACCAGGTGCTGGCGATTTCCGGCGACTGTCGCAAGTTGCAGGTGGTGATCACGCGTGCGGCAATGAGTGAGTCGCTGGAAGGTTTGCTGCAACGACCGATTGAGGCGCCGCTGCGCTTTGAGTCGGTGATGGACGCGGTGGACGGCGCTTCGGCGGCGTGGTGGCGCATGGCGCGTTACTTCATCGCCGAGCTGGAACACGGCAGTGAATTGTATGAGCAACCGGCGTTTACCCGTGACCTGGAAAGTTCGTTGATCAAGGGGCTGATCCTGGCCCAGCCGAACAACTACTCCGAAGAGCTGCGCGATGTACTGGGGGTGAAACTGCCGCATTACCTGATCCGTGCGCGTCAGTACATCCACGACAATGCTCGGGACGCCGTGCATCTGGAAGACCTGGAGGCCGCGGCTGGCGTATCGCGGTTCAAGTTGTTTGATGCCTTTCGCAAATACTTTGCGCTGTCGCCGATGGCCTATTTGAAAAAGCATCGGCTCTCTGCAGTGCGCCAGGCCATTCTTGAACAGGGCTCCACCTGCACCATCTCCGAGATTGCCCTGGGCTGGGGCTTTACCCACCTTGGGCGGTTCTCGGCGGAGTACCGCAAGCTGTTCGATGAGTCGCCGAGCCAGACCCTGCAGCGCAATGATGCGCGACGCCTACGCTAACCCCTGTAGGAGCGAGCTTGCTCGCGAAAAACCTGAGAGCACTGCGGGGAATCAGACCCCCCACGTTATCGTTGACGTTTTTCGCGAGCAAGCTCGCTCCTACAGCAATTCTTCCACCAGTTGCAGGCAATGACTGAGCCCCGGCGACTGGTCATTCACCCGTCGGCTGAGGATGATCGGCGAGGTCGCCGTGGCCTCCACCACCGGCGTGTAGCCGATGTCCGCACGGTGCAGCACTTGCACCGAGGCGGGCACCAGCGTCACGCCCATCCCGGCGCCGACCAGGCCAATGGCGGTCTGCAACTCGTTGGTCCACTGCGCCACCTTGAGGCTCAGGCCATGGGCGTCGAACAGTGCGATCACATGGTCGGCGTAGCTGGGGCGTGGGTTGCCGGGGTAGAGCACAAAAGGCTCGGCGGCCAGTTGGGCGAGGGTGGCGGGCGCGCCCAGCAACGGGTGGCCGGCAGGCAGCACGGCGACCAGCCGATCCTCCACCAAAACGCGCTGGACAATGGCCGGGTCGTCGATGCGAATCCGCCCGAATCCCACATCGATGCGCCCGGCCTTGAGTGCTTCGACCTGCTGCAAGGTGGTCATTTCCGACAACCCCAACTCCAGCTCCAGCGCCTCATGGGTGCGCAGCCGGCGGATCAGTTCCGGCAGCACGCCATACAAGGTCGAGGGCGCAAAACCGATGCCCAGCCAGGTCTTTTCGCCCTGGCCGATACGTCGCGTGTTGTCGCAGACCTTGCTCAATTGTTCCAGCAGCACATTGGCGTGTTCATAGAAGAATCGCCCGGCTTCGGTCAGCCGCAGCGGCCGGCCACGTTCGAGCAGGATCACGCCCAACTCATCCTCCAATTGCTGGATCTGCCGACTCAACGGCGGCTGGGCGATGTGCAAACGTTCGGCGGCGCGGGTGAAGTTGAGGGTTTCCCCCAGCACCTGGAAATAGCGCAGGTGACGCAGTTCCATGACGGCTCCTTTCATACCTTCAAGGTATTGCTCGAGACCCATTCTATATTGGAAGCCTTTAAAAATACGGCACAGAATCGGCTAAAACCTAAAAAGAACCCAACGGGTATAGCCATGCCGATTTGCACCATCGAGTCGATCGAAACGATCATCGTCGACCTCCCGACCATCCGCCCGCACAAGCTGGCGATGCACACGATGCAAAACCAGACCTTGGTGGTCATCCGCCTGCGCTGCGCCGACGGCATCGAAGGCATCGGCGAAGCCACCACCATTGGCGGCCTGAGCTACGGCAACGAAAGCCCCGACAGCATCAAGGTCAACATCGACCGCCACTTCGCGCCGCTGCTGATCGGCCAAGACGCGAGCAATATCAACGCGGCCATGTTGCGCCTGGAGCGCAGCATTCGCGGCAACACCTTTGCCAAGTCCGGGATCGAAAGCGCCTTGCTCGATGCACTGGGCAAACGCTTGAACCTGCCGGTCAGCGAACTGCTCGGCGGCCGTGTGCGCGATGCCTTGCCGGTGGCCTGGACCCTGGCCAGCGGCAACACGGAAAAGGACATTGCCGAAGCGGAAAAGATGCTCGACCTGCGCCGCCACCGCATCTTTAAATTGAAGATCGGCGCCGGTGAAGTCAGCCAGGACCTGGCCCATGTGATCGCGATCAAAAAAGCCCTGGGCGACCGCGCCAGTGTGCGCGTGGACGTCAACCAGGCCTGGGATGAAGCGGTGGCACTGCGTGCCTGCAAGGTGCTCGGCGACAACGGTATCGACCTGATCGAACAACCCATCTCACGCAACAATCGCGGCGGTATGGCGCGGCTCAACCTGTCGAGCCCGGCGCCGATCATGGCGGATGAGTCCATCGAATGTGTCGAGGATGCCTTCAACCTGGCCCGCGAAGGTGCGGCCTCGGTGTTTGCTTTGAAGATCGCCAAGAACGGCGGCCCGCGCGCCGTACTGCGTACGGCCGCCATTGCCGAAGCGGCGGGCATCGGCCTGTACGGCGGCACCATGCTCGAAGGCGGTATCGGCACCCTGGCCTCGGCCCATGCCTTTCTCACGCTGAACAAACTGGCGTGGGACACCGAACTGTTCGGCCCGTTGTTGCTCACCGAAGACATCCTCACCGAACCGCCGGTGTACCGCGATTTCCAGCTGCATGTCTCCACCGCACCGGGCCTGGGCCTGGCCATCGATGAAGAGCGCCTGGCGTTCTTCCGTCGTGACAAACACTAAGAGGCGCCTGCCATGTTGTTCCACGTAAAAATGACCGTGAACCTGCCCCTCGACATGAACCCCGAGCGCGCCGCTGCGCTCAAGGCCGAAGAAAAAGCCTTGGCGCAGCGCCTGCAACAGCAAGGCAAATGGCGCCACCTGTGGCGCATCGCCGGGCACTACGCCAACTACAGCGTGTTCGATGTCGACAGCGTGCAGGACCTGCACGACCTGCTGATGCAACTGCCGCTTTTCCCCTACATGGCCATCGAAGTGAATGCCCTGTGCCGTCACCCGTCGTCGATCCATGAGGATGACCGCTAGGCCGATTTTTTAATCTAATAACTACAAGATGAGGAATGCACCATGTCCATCCGACTGTCCCAGACTGCCCATGCCCAACAGTTTCTCGAAGAAGCCAGCGGCAACCTCAATGACGCCGGTAACCCGCGTACCAAGGCGCTGATCTACCGGATCCTGCGCGACACCGTGAACATCATCGAAGACCTGGAAGTGACCCCGGAAGAGTTCTGGAAGGCGGTCAACTATCTGAACGACTTGGGCAGGAACCAGGAAGCCGGCTTGCTCGCCGCCGGGCTGGGCCTGGAGCATTACCTCGACCTGTTGATGGACGCCGCCGATGAGGAGGCCGGCAAATCCGGTGGTACGCCGCGCACCATCGAAGGCCCGTTGTATGTGGCCGGTGCGCCGCTGTCGAAGTATGAGGCGCGATTGGATGATGGCAAGGACGACGCAGTGCCGCTGTTCATGCGCGGGCAAGTGCGCGACACCGAGGGCAAGCCGCTGGCCGGGGCGATTGTGGATGTGTGGCAGGCCAATACCGGTGGCACCTATTCATGGTTTGACCCTACGCAATCCGAGTTCAACCTGCGTCGCCGCATCGAGACCGATGCCCAGGGCAACTACCGGTTTCGCAGTATCGTACCGTCGGGCTACGGCTGCCCGCCCACCGGGCCAACCCAGCAACTGCTCGATCAATTGGGGCGCCACGGGCAGCGGCCAGCGCATATCCACTTCTTCATTTCGGCGCCGGGGCATCGGCACCTGACCACGCAGATCAACCTGTCGGATGACCCGTACCTGCATGATGATTTTGCCTATGCGACGCGGGATGAGTTGATCGCCGAGATTCGCTTCAGTGAAGATCCGCAGTTGGCGCGAGAGTTTGGCGTGGAAGGGCGGTTTGCGCAGATTGATTTTGACTTTGAGTTGCAGGTGGCGGATGCGCCGGTAGAGCAAAAGCGCATGCAGCGCGTGCGTGCCCTCGAAGACTAAACGCCACGCCCCCTGTAGGAGCGAGCTTGCTCGCGAAGGTATTCCAGGCACATCGCTGCGGCGGATGTACCTTTTTCGCGAGCAAGCTCGCTCCTACAGAAGGCATTCTCAGCCTACTTACGGACGACCAGATCCAACACCTCATCCCGATCCTTGATCTTCTGCAACACAATCTCCGAACGTATATCCATCACCCCCGCCGTGCGGTTCAGGTGGTTCACGATAAAATCCGAAAAATGCTTGAGGTTGCGGGCCTGCACCCGCAGCACATAGTTGCTGGCGCCGGTGATCACGTAGGCGCTGGCCACTTCCGGCCAGCCCTGCACCTTCTTGATGAACGTCTCGTGCCAATCCTCCACATCCTGGCGCAAGGACAGGTGGACGATGGCTTCCAGCTCGATCCCTAATTGCTCCGCATTCAGCACTGCGCGGTAGCCGCTGATGATTCCCTCGCTCTCCAGCAAGCGCAAACGGCGCAGGCAGGCGGACGGCGACAGCGCGACTTTTTCCGCCAGTTCCTGGTTGCTGATGCGGCCATCCTGTTGCAGGAAATGCAGGAGGCGCAGGTCGGTGGCGTCGAGAATCATGGTTAGAATAAATCCGCGTGTTTGGGGGTTA
Organism: Pseudomonas sp. NS1(2017); assembly: GCF_002269425.1. Classification (NCBI taxonomy): domain Bacteria; kingdom Pseudomonadati; phylum Pseudomonadota; class Gammaproteobacteria; order Pseudomonadales; family Pseudomonadaceae; genus Pseudomonas; species Pseudomonas sp. NS1(2017). The sequence goes on along the minus strand of NZ_CP022960.1, from coordinate 186,656 downwards.
AATTCGAATTTCCTACAGCTTAATTAGCCTGTTACCTACCACTTTGCACGAAAATTCTCTAAAACTTCGTTCATTATTTGGTCCATTCTTACTTATAAAAACCAGGATCGCCCATGACCACTCGAAGCCATTGCCAAGCCCTCGATGCCCAGGACCCACTGGCGCCCTTGCGTAGCCAGTTCGCCTTGCCGGAGGGCATGATCTACCTTGACGGCAACTCCCTCGGCGCCCGCCCGGTGGCGGCGTTGGCGCGGGCGCAGGCGGTGATCGCCGAAGAGTGGGGCAACGGGCTGATCCGCAGTTGGAACAGCGCCGGCTGGGCGGATTTGTCCCAACGCCTGGGCAATCGCCTGGCACCCTTGATTGGCGCACGTGACAACGAAGTGGTGATCACCGATACCACCTCGATCAACCTGTTCAAGGTGCTGAGCGCCGCATTGACCGTGCAGCGCCAACGCCAGCCGCATCGCAAGGTGATCGTCAGCGAGGCGAGCAACTTCCCCACCGACCTGTACATCGCCGAGGGCCTGGCCGAACTGCTGCAACAGGGTTATTCCCTGCGCCTGGTGAACAGCCCGGATGAACTGCCCCAGGCGATCGATCAGGATGTTGCAGTGGTGATGCTCACCCACGTCAACTACAAGACCGGCTACATGTACGACATGCAGGCGTTGACCGCCCTGAGCCATGAGTGCGGTGCGCTGAGCATCTGGGACCTGGCGCATTCGGCCGGCGCGGTGCCTATCGACCTGCATCAGGCCGGCGCCGATTATGCGATCGGCTGCACCTACAAGTACCTCAACGGCGGCCCGGGTTCCCAGGCGTTTGTGTGGGTCAACCCCGCGTTGGTGGATGTGGTGCGTCAGCCGTTGTCAGGCTGGTTCGGGCATACCCGGCAGTTCGCCATGGAGTCGACCTACGCGCCGAGTGCTGGCATCGCCCGTTACCTGTGTGGCACGCAGCCGATCACTTCGCTGGCCATGGTTGAGTGTGGCCTGGAGATTTTTGCCCAGACCGATATGGCGAGTTTGCGCAGCAAGTCCCTGGCGTTGACCGACCTGTTTATCGCGTTGGTCGAGGCCCGTTGCGCTGCCCATGACTTGAAGTTGATCACCCCACGCGAGCACGCCAAGCGCGGCAGTCATGTGAGCTTTGAACACCCCGAAGGCTACGCGGTGATCCAGGCCTTGATCGCCCGTGGGGTGATCGGTGATTACCGTGAGCCGCGCATCATGCGGTTTGGTTTTACGCCGTTGTACACGAGCTTTACCGAGGTGTTTGACGCTGTGGAAATCCTTGGCGACATCCTCGACAGCCACACCTGGGACCAGCCGCAATTCAAAGTCCGCAACAGCGTCACCTGACACACTTACCGACCACCTGTGCAATCACAATAATAAAGGGGCACACCACGTGACCACGCCAGACAACGGCTTTGCAGAGATCACCCACCGCGAACTGGGCCTGCGGCGCCAGCTCACTTCCGGCCAGATGAGCATGATCGCCATCGGTGGGGCAATTGGCACCGGGCTGTTCATGGGCAGCGCCTACGCCATCGGTTATGCCGGGCCCAGCGTCTTGGTGAGCTACGCCATCGGCGCGTTGATCACCTTGCTGTTGATGGGGTGCCTGGCGGAGATGACGGTGGCCCACTCCACCTCGGGCTCCTTCGGTGCCTACGCCGAGTTCTACATCAGCCCGCTCGCCGGGTTCCTGGTGCGTTATGCCTACTGGGCGGCGATTGTGTTGGCGGTGGGCGCCGAGGTCACGGCGGTGGCGATGTACATGAAGTACTGGTTCGCCAACGTGCCGGAATGGGTGTGGATCGTGTCGTTTTCCAGCGTGTTGATCCTGCTCAATGCGATCAGCGTGAAGACGTTTGGCAACTTCGAATACTGGTTTTCCACGATCAAGATCAGCGCCATCGTCGGCTTCATCATCCTCGCGGTATACGTGGTGTTCGGCTCCGGCAATCCGGAGTACGGCGTGCAGAACTATACGGCCCACGGCGGCTTTTTCCCCCATGGCCTGAGCGGCATGTGGATGGCGGTGATCGTGTCGATCTTCAGCTATTTGAGTGTGGAGATGATCGCGGTGGCCGCCGGTGAAGCCGCTGACCCGGAACAGGCGGTGAAGAAAGCCTTTCGCGCGACCATCGTGCGCCTGGTGGTGTTTTACCTGCTGACCCTGGCGCTGATGCTGGCCATCGTGCCGTGGAACCAGGCCGGGCAGACCCAGAGCCCGTTCGTCACGGTGATGCAGACCATCGGCATTCCCGGTGCTACCGGCGTGATGAACTTCGTGATCCTGATCGCCGCGCTCTCGGCGATGAACAGCCAGCTCTACATCACCACCCGCATGATGTTCAGCCTGTCCCGCGCCGGCTTTGCCCCCAAGTCCATGGGCGCGTTGAGCAAGAGCGGCATCCCGTTGAATGCGTTGCTGCTGTCCAGTTCGGGCATTGCGCTGGCGACGTTGCTCAACGTGGTGTACCCGGAAAGCTCGTTCACGCTGATGATGGCGATCTCGATGTTTGGCGCGATTTTCACCTGGTTCATGATCTTCCTCACGCACCTGTTTTTCCGTCGCTACCGCAAGCGCCACGGTGGGCCGAAGCTGTCGTTCCAACTGCGGCTGTTTCCCTACAGCACGCTGCTCGGGCTGGTGCTGATGGGCGCGGTGATGATTACTACGTATTTCACCGACGCGTTCAAGATGACCCTGGTGTTTGGCGTGCCGTTCCTGCTGATCCTGTCGGCGGTGTATTACGGGTTCTTCCGCAAGGGCAGGGCCAAGGCGTCGAACAAGGCCTTGGCATAACCGGGCAGCTGTTCGAACGAGCGCGCGCATAACAGCAGTTTCCGACAGGCCCACCCTTCTTGCAGAGGGTGGGCCTTGAAGTTGCGCTTCTGCGGCCAGCGCTCCAGCGCGGCTTGGGGCATGATGCCCAAGCCAGCGCCACGGGCGACCATGCGAATCACCCCGTCAAAGCCTTCGGCACGGATGCGAGTTTGCAGGCGGAAACCCGCGTGCAATGCCTGTTCTTCGAGGTACACCGTCAACGCGCTGTGAGTGGCGAGGCCGACAAAGTCGTGTTGCAGGCTATCGACAAAGCTCCCTGCGGTGAACGGGTGATCCAGCGGCGCGATCAGCACCAGCGGGTCGTCGCGAAAGGGCAGGGTTTGCAGGCCGTGGGTGTCCACCGCGTCGGAAATGATCCCAATATCCGCCGTGCCCTGGCGCAAGGCCTGGGTGATACGCAGGCTCGGCAGCTCCTGCAGGTCGATATCGAGGTTGGGATGCTCGCATAGAAAGTCTGCCAGCAGTTCCGGCAGGTATTCGCTGAGGGCAGTGGTGTTGCACAGCAAGCGCACCTGGCCTTTGATGCCGTTGGCGTATTCCGCCAGGTCCTGCTGCAGGTGTTCGGCTTGTTGCAGCAACAAGCGTGCGTGGCGGGCCAGGGCCTTGCCGGCGGGTGTTGGGGTGACGCCTCGACGGTTACGCTCCAGGAACTCGATACCCAACGAAGCCTCCATCGCCCGGATACGCGCACTCGCGGCGGCCAGGGACAAATGGCTGCGCCCGGCGCCGGCGGTGATGTTGCCAGTGTCGAGGATGTGCAGATAGAGGCGCAGGTCGATCAAGTCAAAGTGCATGGCACCAGCCTAAGGAAAAACAAGAGTCTGCCTCAGTATATGGCGAATTTTCGACCTCATCTAAAATCCGCACAATCCCCCCATGAATACCTTCCTCGCGTTCTACCAAGAAATCGGCCCCGCCCTGACCCTGCTGGTGATCGGCACCTTCGTGCTGGCCGGCACCGTCAAGGGTGTGATCGGCCTGGGCTTGCCGACAGTCTCCATGGGCTTGCTCGGCCTGGCTATGTTACCGGCGCAGGCTGCGGCCTTGCTGATTATCCCTTCGACGATCACCAACCTGTGGCAACTGGCGTTCGGCGGGCATTTGAGTGCGCTGCTCAAACGCCTGTGGCCGATGTTGCTGCTGATCTTCCTCGGTACCGGGTTGGGCACCTTGTGGCTGGGCATGAGCGGGGGAAGCTGGGTGGGGCATGCGTTGGGCGGTGCGTTGCTGGTGTATGCACTCAGCGGATTGTTCCTGCCGACGTTCAAGGTAAAACCTGAGACTGAACGTTGGCTGGGCCCTGTGTGCGGCGTGATCACCGGCATCATCACCTCGGCGACCGGCGTGTTCGTGATTCCTGCCGTGCCCTATCTGCAAGCCTTGGGCTTGAACCGTGATCAGTTGGTGCAGGCGCTGGGGCTGTCGTTCACTGTTTCCACCCTGGCATTGGCGGCGGGGCTGGCCTGGCGCGGCACCCTCGGTGGCGGGGAGGTCAACGCCTCGCTGCTGGCATTGGTGCCGGCACTGCTGGGCATGTGGCTCGGCCAGGCGGTGCGGCAGCGCATCAGTGCCGTGTTGTTCAAGCGCGTGTTTTTCGTGGGCATGGCCTTGCTGGGGGCGCATCTGCTGATCAGCGGTTAACAATGGGTGGTGCATTCGTGCTTTCTGATCAAATGTATTTTGCCGTTCCGCCGCTTATTCCAAGGGGCCAATGTCGATAGCCTGCCGGCAGACATTTTTAACCCTTCTGGATGCCCTCCCATGAAAAAAATCCTCCTGCTCAACGGCGGCAAAAAATTCGCTCACTCCGATGGCCGCTACAACAGCACCCTGCATGATGCCGCCGTGGCCGTGCTGGACCGTGCCGGTATCGACGTGAAAGTCACCCACATTGACGAAGGCTACGACGTGGCCGAAGAAGTCGCAAAATTCCTCTGGGCCGACGTGATCATCTACCAGATGCCCGGCTGGTGGATGGGCGCGCCGTGGATCGTCAAGAAATACATCGACGAAGTCTTCACCGAAGGCCACGGCAGCCTCTACGCCAGCGACGGTCGCACGCGCTCCGACTCGTCGCAGAAGTACGGCAGCGGCGGCTTGATCCAGGGCAAGCAATACATGCTCTCGCTGACCTGGAATGCGCCGCAGCAAGCCTTCGACGACCCGACCGACTTCTTCGAAGCCAGGGGCGTGGACGCGGTGTACTTCCCGTTCCACAAGGCCAATGAATTCCTTGGCATGACCGGCCTGCCGACCTTCCTGTGCGTGGACGTGATGAAGCGCCCGGCGATCGAGGCTGACGTGGCGCGCTACGAGCAGCATCTGGCGCAGGTGTTCAATTTCTCGGTGTAAGCTGCTGTGAACCGATAACGAGGAGCGCCTGTGAAAGCCCGATCCGATGAGCTACAGATCTTCGTCAGCGTGATTGAATGCGGTTCGATTTCCGCTGCCGCAGAACAGGTCGGGCAGACGCCCTCGGCGGTCAGCCGCACCTTGTCGCGCCTGGAAGCCAAGCTCGACACCACGCTGATCAACCGCACGACGCGACGCATGGACCTGACCGAGGAGGGCAAGTACTTCTTCGAACAGGCCAAGGTGATCCTGGCGCAGATGGATGAGTTGGAAGAGCGCCTGTCGTCGCGCCAGAAAAAACCGGCGGGGCGCCTGCGCATCAATGCGGCGGTGCCCTTTATGCTGCATGGGATCGTGCCGTATATCGCGGAGTTTCGCAGCCTTTACCCGGACATCCAGCTGGAGCTGAACAGCGATGACCTGATCATCGACCTGTTGGAGCAGAGTACCGACATCGCCATCCGCATCGGTGCGTTGGCCGACTCCACCCTGCATGCGCGCGCGCTCGGCTGCACGCCGCTGCATATCCTCGCCAGCCCTGACTACCTCAAGCAGTACGGCACGCCGACCACGGTCGCCGAATTGGCGGACCACACTTTGCTGGGGTTCACCCAGACCGAAACCCTCAACCACTGGCCGCTGCGCCATGTGGAAGGCGACCGCTGGCTGATCCAGCCGGGCGTGGCCGCGTCCAGTGGCGAGACGGTGCGCCATTTGGCGCTGGAAGGGCAGGGCATTTGCTGCCTGTCGAACTTCATGACCATCGACGACATTGAAGCCGGGCGCCTGGTGCCGGTGCTGGAGGCGTTCAACAGCGGTTATCGCCAGCCGATCCACGCGGTGTTCTACCGTAACTCGCAGCTGGCCTTGCGCATCCAGTGTTTCCTCGACTTCATGCAAGCCAAGCTGGCGCGATATGCCTGCTGATTCGTGACCTTCGCGCAAGAGTGAATTGGGCAATAGGGGCTTATTCGTCAGGGATCGGCCCTTGATACTGGACCCATCACTTACTCACTCAGGAGCACTCTCCATGAACGTATTAGTTACCGGCGCAGCAGGTTTTATCGGGGGTTCCATCGCAACTGGCCTGATCAAGGCTGGTCACAGCGTCACCGGCCTGGTGCGCAGCGCCGAGCAGGCGGCCGAGATGACCGCATTGGGTATCACCCCAGTGATCGGCACCCTGGATGACGCCGCTGTATTGACCGAGCAAGCGCAAAAGGCTGATGCCGTGATCAATGCCGCGAGCAGCGATCATCGCGCGGCCGTTGAAACCTTGCTGGCCGCGCTCAAGGGTTCGAACAAGCCATTGCTACACACAAGCGGTTCAAGCATTGTCGGTGATGCGTCGGGCGGCAAGTCCAGCGATGTCATCTACTTCGAAGACAACTTGCCGGAGCCGACCGTCGACAAGGCTGCTCGCGTTGCCATCGACAACTTGATCCTGGCGGCTGCCAACGACGGCGTGAACTCAGCGGTGATCTGCAACACGCTGATCTACGGCCACAGCCTGGGCGTGAAGCGCGACAGCGTGCAATTGCCGCGTCTGCTCAAGCAGGCGCGCAAAAGTGGGGTAGTGCGCCACGTGGGCAGTGGGCAGAACATCTGGTCCAACGTGCACATTGAAGACGTGGTGGCGCTGTACCTGCTGGCACTGAACAAGAACGTGCCGGGCACCTTCTACTTTGTGGAAAGCAGCGAGGCGGCGTTTATCGACATGACTACCGCCATCGCCGAAGCCCTGAACCTGGGCGAACCCCAGGATTGGCCGTTGGCCGATGCTGAAGCCGAGTGGGGCTACGAAATGGCCAACTATGGCCTGGGCTCCAACAGCCGGGTGCGGGGCAAGCATGCCCGTGAGTTGCTGGGCTGGGTGCCGAAGCGCACTTCGGTGGTGGAGTGGATTCGCCACGAGATGGTGTAAGTCTCCCTGTGGCGAGCGGGCTTGTTGTGGCGAGCGGGCTTGCCCCGCGTTGGGCTGCGAAGC
>NZ_CP022960.1:94428-179355 GCF_002269425.1 Pseudomonas sp. NS1(2017) | reverse complement strand
TGGGGCTGCTACGCAGCCCAACGCGGGGCAAGCCCGCTCGCCACAGACACAGCCACAGACACAGCCACAGACATAACCACAGACATAACCACAGGGTGTAGCTCGCCTTAAAAATCTGGTTCTGCCCCGCTCAATTCCGTACCATTCCCCGCCTTATCCCCCGCAATGCCCTGGTATCTCATGAACCTCACCCGTCTGCGCGCCGATGCCCTGGCCGGCCTCACCACGTCTTTTGCGTTGCTGCCCGAATGCATCGCCTTTGCCCTGGTGGCCCATCTCAACCCGCTGATGGGGCTCTATGGCGCCTTTATCATCTGCACATTGACCGCGTTGTTTGGTGGGCGCCCCGGCATGGTGTCTGGTGCGGCGGGCTCGATGGCCGTGGTGATCGTGGCACTGGTGGTGCAACACGGCGTGGAATACCTGCTGGCGACGGTGTTGCTGGGCGGGTTGATCATGGTCGTCTTCGGCCTGCTGCGCCTGGGCAAGCTGGTACGCATGGTGCCGCACCCGGTAATGCTGGGGTTCGTCAACGGCCTGGCGATCATCATTGCCCTGGCGCAGTTGGAGCATTTCAAGAGCGGTGAACACTGGCTCAGCGGCACGCCGCTGTACGTGATGATCGGCCTGGTGCTGGTGACCATGGCCATCGTCTACCTGCTGCCGCGCATCACCCGCGCGGTGCCGCCTGCGTTGGTGGCGATCCTCGGCGTGGGCCTGGCGGTGTACCTGCTGGGCTTGCCGACCCGCACCTTGGGCGACATGGCCCACATCGCCGGCGGCCTGCCGACGTTCGCCCTGCCGCAGATCCCCTGGACCCTGGAAACCCTCGGCATCATCGCGCCGTACGCCTTTCTGATGGCCATGGTCGGCCTGCTGGAAACCCTGCTGACCCTAAACCTCACCGACGAAATCACCGAGACCCGTGGCTACCCGGATCGCGAAAGCGTGGCCCTGGGCGCGGCGAATATGGTTTCGGGCCTGTTTGGCGGCATGGGCGGTTGCGCGATGATCGGGCAAACCGTGATCAACCTCAGCTCCGGCGGGCGCGGGCGTTTTTCCGGTGTGTTTGCCGGGGTGATGATCCTGCTGTTCATCCTGTTCCTGTCGCCGTTTATCGAGCGGATCCCGCTGGCGGCGCTGGTGGGTGTGATGTTCGTGGTGTCGCAGCAGACCTTCGCCTGGGCGTCCTTGCGGGTGATCAACAAGGTGCCGTTCAATGACGTGCTGGTGATTATCGCGGTGACGGTGATCACTGTGTTCACCGACCTGGCCACGGCCGTGCTGTGCGGGATTGTGATTGCGGCGCTGAACTTCGCCTGGCAACAGGCACGCGAGCTGTATGCCGATGAGCATCTGGAAGCCGATGGCAGCAAGCTCTATCGCCTGCATGGCACCTTGTTCTTTGCCTCGACCACGCCGTTCCTCAACCAGTTCGACCCGGCCAACGACCCGGCCCAGGTGACGCTGGATTGCCGTCACCTGAGCTTTGTCGACTATTCAGCGATTGCCGCGCTGATGACCCTGCGTGAGCGTTACACCAAGGCCGGCAAGCACTTGCGGGTACTGCATCTGTCGGAGCGCTGCAAGAAACTGCTCAAGCGCGCCAAGGTTCACCACGACTGAACACCCACTTGTAGGAGCGAGCTTGCTCGCGAAAGACTTGAGTGCGCCGCATGCACTCAGGTCACCCACGTTATCGTTGACGATTTTCGCGAGCAAGCTCGCTCCTACAGGGGGAGGGGGCCATTCCTTACGGCCCGACCAGGTCTTCCAGCTCCTGGGCGCGGGTCTGGGTCATGTCCAGCAGGCAGGCGGAGCCGTTGACCTGGTCGATGGTGCCACCGGTCGCGGAGCCGGCGAAGCCGCAATTGGCATCACGGTATTTTATCCACAGGCGCTGCACGTCTTGCAGTTGCTGCTTGCGCGCACCTTCCTGGGCGGCGAGGGCGGTCTTGTAGGCCTTGTTCAGGCGCGTGTCCTGGACCTTGGCTTCCTTGGCGTTGCAATTGACCATGTCCGCGGTCGTATTGGCGCTGTCCATGCATTTTTTCAATGCCGCGTTATCGGCGGCCGAGGCCGTGCCGCATAGGGCGAGAAACAAAGCACTGGCGGCGAGGGAGGTGCGAATCATGGTCGATTTTCCTGGGCGTGAGGGGAGGCGCATTCTATGACTCGATGGCGGCGTTTGAGTTTCCGGCATCCTCTGATCTTCATGTAAGAACACCCCCCGAATTTTCATAGGCGACCGTTGGGCATATCCCAACGCGACAGCGCTTATCTGTGGGCGAAAATTACTTTCATAAAAATTGAAAATACTCCTCGGTAATGATTTATGAGTTTCACAACCAATTCGACGTGACCCTTTCCGAGGAGTACCGCATGGCCGCATCACCGGGCTTCGGGCTATTGGCATACGCTGCCATCGCCATCATTGCTTTGATCGTGCTGATTGCACGTTACCGGCTCAACCCGTTTATCGTCATCACCCTGGTGTCCATTGGCCTGGCGCTGATGGCCGGGATGCCGGCAGACACCATCATGGGCTCGTATGAAGCGGGCGTCGGCAAGACCTTGGGGCATATCGCCCTGGTCGTGGCGCTGGGCACCATGCTCGGCAAGATGATGGCCGAGTCTGGCGGCGCCGAGCAGGTGGCGCGCACGTTGATCAACCGCTTTGGCGAGCGCAATGCGCACTGGGCCATGGTGTGCATCGCCTTCCTGGTAGGGCTGCCGCTGTTTTTCGAGGTCGGTTTTGTGCTGCTGGTGCCGATTGCCTTTACCGTGGCGCGGCGTGTGGGCGTGTCGATCCTGATGGTCGGTTTGCCGATGGTCGCCGGCCTGTCGGTGGTGCATGCGCTGGTGCCACCGCACCCGGCGGCGATGATGGCAGTGCTGGCGTACAACGCGTCGGTGGGGCAGACGGTGCTCTACGCCATCCTGATCGGTATTCCGACGGCAATCATCGCAGGTCCCGTCTACGCCAAATTCATCGTGCCGCGTATTCACCTGCCGGCGGAAAACCCACTGGAACGCCAGTTCATCGACCGCGAACCGCGTACCCGCTTGCCGAGTTTTGCGCTGACCATGGGCACCATCCTGTTGCCGGTGGTGCTGATGATGATCGGCGGCTGGGCCAACGTGATTTCCACGCCGGGCACCGGTTTCAACCAGTTCCTGTTGTTTATCGGTAACTCGGTGATCGCGCTGCTGGTGGCGACCCTTGTCAGCTTCTGGACCTTGGGTATCGCCCAAGGCTTCAACCGCGAGTCGATCCTCAAGTTCACCAATGAATGCCTGGCGCCGACCGCGAGCATCACCTTGCTGGTGGGGGCGGGCGGTGGTTTGAATCGCATCCTGGTGGATGCGGGTGTGACCAACGAGATTCTGGGTTTAGCCCATGCTTTCCACCTGTCGCCGTTGGTGATGGGCTGGCTGTTTGCTGCGCTGATGCGTATTGCCACGGGCTCGGCCACCGTCGCCATGACCACCGCGTCCGGTGTGGTGGCGCCGGTTGCGATGGGCCTGGGTTATCCACACCCCGAATTGCTGGTGCTGGCCACTGGTGCGGGTTCGGTGATCTTTTCCCACGTGAACGACGGCGGCTTCTGGCTGATCAAGGAATACTTCAATATGACGGTGATCCAGACCTTCAAGACCTGGACCGTTTTGGAGACTCTGATATCGGTGGTCGCCTTCGGTCTTACGTATGGTCTGTCCTGCATCTTGTAACCCGGAGCCCCCATGGACATCCTCTACCAGATCCGCGCCCGCCAGGACTCCTTCAGCGCCGGCGAAGGGCGTATCGCCAAGCTGATGCTCGATGACGTGGGCTTTGCCGCGTCGGCCAGCCTGGAAGCGTTGTCCCAGCGGGCCGAGGTCAGCACGGCCACCTTGTCGCGCTTCGCGCGCAGTGTGGGTTGCCGGGATCTGCGGGATTTGCGTCTGCAATTAGCCCAGGCCAGTGGTGTCGGCAGTCGCTTCCTCGACCCTGCGGGGTTGCCGGAGCAGTCGGCATTTCATCGGCAGATTCTGGGGGATATCGAAGGGACCTTGCGTCAGCACTTGTCGGGGTTCAACCAGGCGAGTTTTGTGGATGCGGTGAGCCTGTTAGGCAAGGCGCGGATGATCCATGCGTTCGGCATGGGCGGCCCGTCGAGCCTGTGCAGCGACGAGTTGCAGGTGCGCCTGGTACGCCTGGGCTATCCGATTGCCGCCTGCCATGACCCGGTGATGATGCGCGTTACGGCGGCGACGCTGGGACCGGAACATGTGTTGATCGTGTGCTCTCTGACCGGCATCACCCCCGAGTTGCTGGACGTGGTAACGCTGGCACGCAACTACGACGCGCGCATCGTCGCCATCACCCTGGCGGATTCGCCCTTGGCGCAGTTGGCGGATGTGTTGTTGCCGCTGCAACCGGCCGAAACCAGTTTTATCTACAAGCCCACCGCGGCGCGTTACGGAATGCTGCTGGCCATCGACTTGCTCGCCACCGAGTTGGCCTTGGCCCTGCCGGACGACAACCAGGAACGCCTGCGCCGGATCAAGCTGGCCCTGGACGATTATCGCGGCGGCCCCGACAGCCTGCCGCTTGGAGACTGATATGAAGTACGACACGATGATCCGCCAGGCGCTGATCATTGATGGCAGCAACACCCCCGGCTACGTCGCCGATGTGGGACTGCGCGACGGGCGCATCGAGACGATCGGTGACCTGTCTGCCGCGACGGCCGAGCATGAAATCGATGCGAACGGACGCGTGTTGGCGCCGGGGTTTATCGACGTGCACACCCACGATGACACCGTGGTGATTCGCCAGCCGCAGATGCTGCCCAAGCTCAGCCAGGGTGTGACCACGGTGATTGTCGGCAACTGTGGCATCAGCGCGTCGCCGGTGACGTTGCGCAGTGATCCGCCGGACCCGATGAACTTGCTGGGCAGTGCTTCGGCGTTTGTTTATCCGCGTTTCAGCGACTATCGGGCGGCGGTCGAGAACGCTCACCCGGCGGTCAACGTCGCGGCGTTGGTCGGCCATACGGCGCTGCGCAGCAACCATATGGACGACCTGCATCGCACCGCTTCATCGGATGAGATCGCCGCCATGCGCGTGCAGTTGCAACAGAGCCTCGAAGCCGGGGCCCTCGGTTTATCCACAGGCCTGGCCTACGCCAGTGCGTTCAATGCCTCGACCGACGAGGTGCTACAACTCACTGAGGAACTCACCGCGTTCGGTGCGGTGTACACCACCCATTTGCGCAGTGAGTTCGAACCGGTGTTGGAGGCGATGGACGAGGCGTTCCTGATCGGCCGGCATGCCAAGGCGCCGGTGATCATTTCCCACCTCAAATGTGCTGGCGCTGGTAATTGGGGGCGTAGTCCGCAGCTATTGGCGTCGCTGGAGCTGGCGGCGAAAACCCACCCGGTGGGCTGTGATTGCTATCCCTATGCGGCGAGTTCTTCGACCCTGGACCTCAAGCAGGTGACCGACGCGTTTCGGATCACCATCACCTGGTCGACACCACACCCGGAAATGGGCGGGCGTGATTTGCAGGATATTGCCGCTGAGTGGGATGTTTCGTTGATGGACGCAGCCCGTCGGCTACAACCGGCAGGGGCGGTGTATTACGGGATGGATGAGGCGGATGTGCGGCGCATTCTGGCGCATCCGTTGTCGATGGTCGGGTCGGATGGGCTGCCGGAAGATCCGTTCCCACATCCGCGTTTGTGGGGGGCGTTTCCACGGGTGCTGGGGCATTTCAGCCGGGATGTGGGGCTGTTCCCACTGCACACCGCCGTGCACAAGATGACGGGGTTGTCGGCGGCGCGGTTTGGTTTGTCTGAGCGGGGCGAAATCCGCGAAGGGCACTGGGCCGACCTGGTGTTGTTCGACCCGTTGCGCGTGCGCGATGTAGCGGACTTCAAGGAACCGCAACGCGCGGCCGAGGGCATTGATGGGGTGTGGGTCAACGGCGTGTTGAGCTATAGCGACGGGCAGGCGAACGGTCAGCGGCCGGGTCGGTTCCTGGCACGCAGCGGGGATTTGCGTCGGGGTTTTTCGTCTCTATAGTGGGCGCTCATTTAAACGGAGCGGTTGCCATGCACTTAGGAAAAGTCATCCCCATCCTGCGGATTTTCGACGAGGCCAAGGCGTTGGAATTCTATGTCGATTTTTTGGGGTTCAAGGTGGATTGGCAGCATCGTTTCGAGGCGAATTTTCCGCTGTATTTGCAGGTTTCGCTGGGCGAGTGTGTGTTGCATCTGACCGAGCATCATGGTGACGCATCTCCAGGCGCAGCGGTGCGGATTCAGGCTCAGGGTGTGGACGCCTACCAGCAGCAATTGATTGGCAAGGATTACCGGTACGCCAAGCCAGGGGTTGAGGAAACGCCTTGGGGCTCGCGGGAGATGAGCATCAAGGATCCGTTTGGGAATCGGGTGGTGTTTGTTGAGGATGGCGAGGGCTGAGGGATAAATCGCAGGCAATAAAAAACCGCCTTAGTAGGGCGGTTTTTTTTGCAAACCCAGTTAGTGGCTGGGGTTGCGATCTCAAAGGACGCATTCGACCTGCAAGCCGATATTAACGCTGGTCATGTCACCGCGCAAGACCGAACGATAACCGACATGGAGGGTTTTCAGGCGTTTTACTTCTGCTCGACTTGGCTGCAAAAGCTTGCAATGAATCTATCGGACGATACTGAATATTTGGTCACGGCACGACACACCTTCAGCGGGAATATTGGTTAGGCTCTTCCCCGTTCTGCGTTTGTCGCTTTTTAGGTGAGTTGGGTATGCGCGAGAATTCTGGACCGGCCGCCACGGGCTAGTAATCCGTGCCGGATTGATGCGGAAGGACCATTAGCCCAGCCACCTCAAAGGACGCATTCGACCTGCGTCCGAAGGCTCACGTGTTCCGGTAAGTGCGCTGGAGGTAAGGCCCAACTTAAGGAGGGCCGAGTATGTCTAAGTTTGCACGACGTACGTGGAACCTCGTAGTGAACTGCCTGCGTGCTTATTACGTCTGGAAGTTCCTGCGGGACAGCTTCGATGACCGCTAAGGTCTGAGAAGTGGAGCCGCCCCGGTTTAGGCTGAGGCGGCTTTTTGGTTTCTTACACCCGGAAATGGCTGACCATCTGCTGCAACTGGCTACCCAACCGTGCCAGTTCAACACTCGACTTGGCGGTCTCGTCACTTGCCGTAGCGGTCTGCTCCGACACATCCCGCACATTCACAATGCTGCGGCTGATCTCTTCAGCCACGGCGCTTTGCTGCTCGGCGGCGGCGGCAATTTGCTGGTTCATCGACTGGATATTCGACACCGTACGGGTGATGTTCTCCAGTGACACACCGGCCTTGCGCGTCAACTCGACACTGCTGTCAGTGAGGCTGCGGCTGTTGTTCATCACGTTGGCCACTTGCTGGGTGCCGTTCTGTAACCCGGCGACCAGGCCTTCGATTTCCTCGGTGGATTTTTGCGTGCGCTGTGCGAGGCCGCGTACTTCGTCAGCCACTACGGCAAACCCCCGCCCGGCTTCACCCGCCCGCGCTGCTTCGATCGCGGCGTTGAGCGCCAGCAGGTTGGTCTGTTCTGCGACGGCCTTGATCACGTCCATCACGCTGCCGATCTTGTTGCTCTCTTGCTGCAGGTGGGTCATGGCGTCAGTGGAACGTGCCACTTCAGCGGCCAGACGCTCGATCTGGGCGATGGCTTCAGCCACCACCTTGTCGCCTGCGCGGGCTTGGCCGTCGGCATCGGCGGCGGCCAGGGAAGCCTGCTCTGCGTTGCGCGCCACTTCCTGCACGGTGGCAGTCATTTCGTGCATCGCCGTGGCGACCTGGTCGGTCTCGATCTTCTGGCTGTTTACGCCGGCGCTGGTCTGCTCGGTCACGGCCGACAGTTCTTCGGCAGCGCTGGCGATCTGGGTCACACCGTCGCGAATACCGCTGATCAATTCGCGCAGGGTCGTGCCCATGCGCTGGATGCCTTGTTGCAGCACGCCCAGTTCATCGCGACGAGTGACCTGAATGTTGTGGCTCAAGTCGCCGGAGGCAATGCGCTCCACCACCGCCAGGGTTTCCTGGATTGGGCGGGTGATCTGGCGGGTGATAACCCATGCGGCAATGACGCCCACCAGCAACGCCAGCAAGGTGCTGATCAGTTGCAGGCTGCGGGCCTGGGCGCTTTCGGCGTCGCGACGGGTCAGCTGGATTTCATACAGTTTGTCGCTGATCGTGACGATATCAGCGCCCTGGGTGGTCATTTCGGCACGGGCGGTGACGATGTTGGCGTTGGCTGCCTTGTAGTTCTGCACAGCGCTGCGATAGGCGCCCAGGGCGGTTTCCAATGCGGTCAGCGCGCTTTGCTGGCTGGCGCCGAAGGCGGCGCTAAGGTCTTTCAAACCGGCGATGGCTTTTTCAATCTGTGCGGCAGCGCGGGCTTCTGTCTCCGGGCTGACGTTGCCGGTGTAGCCACGCACTTCGTAGCGAGCCAACTGGAATTGCATCTTGGCATCGGCCACCGCCTGGAACTGCGCAAGGTGCTCCGAACTGTCGGGCATTTGCTTCACGCTGGTTTCCAATGCGTTGATCTGTGCATTGGCGATATCCGCCTTGTCGCCCATCACCTGGCGCGAGGCGTTGCCGTTACGGTAGGCCTCGCGCATTTTGTTCAGCGATTGCTGGTAAGCGGTGATGATGGATTTCTGCTCGTTGAGCAGCTTGAGATTCTCCGGGCTCTTGAAGCTGTCCAGCAGTTTCTGTTGTTGGGCGGCGAAGGCATCCAGGTTGGTCTGTACGTTCTGGGCCACGGCTTCGTCGCCATTGGCGAGCATGTATTGCAGGCGCACGATGCGTAGTTTGGTCAGCGACGCGTTCAGCTGGGTGATGTCGCTCATCCAGTTGCTGCGGTCGATCAGGCCGCCCAGGCTGGTCCAGCCGGTGAGGGCCAGGATCGAGGTAAGGACCAGCACCAGGCCGAAGCCCAGGCCCAGTTTGAGGTTGACGCTGATGTTGCCGAACCAGCTATTCATCGAATGCTCCGCAAAAGTGATGTCTGTCTGCTGGACGGTATTGTTGTTTGAGCCAGCCAAGGTGTAGCGGTATATCGGCGGCATGGCGTGAATCTGAAATGCTTTTGTTCTGTGGGGCGACGAAGGGTCGCCAAGGCGGTGCAGCCATGGCGACCGGTATCAGTGTTCGTCAGACCGGTAAGTGCGCCGTGGGCACCACCGTCAGCCTGAGGCAGGAGGCCGCATCGCGGCTCAGGTGCACGGTATTGCGCGCGATCTGGGGCTGGCGGGCCTGGCCTGAGGGTTCGCCGCTGTTGGGGTTGACGTCAAAGCGCGGGAAGTTGCTGCTGGCGATGTCCAGGCGCAGTCGATGGCCACGCTTGAATCGATTGCACGTGGCAAAAGGTTCGATCAGCACCCTGACTCGTTCACCCGGGGTCAGAGGGGTGGGGTGCTTCCAGTCGTCGCGATAGCGGCAGCGGCGGATGCCGTCGGTGATGTTCATCGCAAAGCCGTCGGGGTAATCGGCGCAGGGCGGGTACACGTCCACCAGTTTGGCGGTGAAGTCGGTGTCGGGCGCGTCACTGTCGATCCACAGTTCGATCTGCACGTCACCCGCGACGATCAGGTCGTCGTCGAGGGGGGGCGTTTGAAAACTCAGTACGTCTGCACGCTGGGACAGGGCGCTATTGTCACCCTGGGTGCCAAAAAAATCGGCACGTTCGCGTTGGTCGAAAGCACCACCCACAAAAACCGGACCGCCGGAAGTCAGTGCGCCGCCGAGGGTCGGGACTGGGTTGGCGGGGTCGGCAAGGTAACTCAAATGGGCGTCTGGTTCGTCCGGTGCGGTACGGCTCAATTGGCCCTGTGCATTGAGGTACAGGGTCATTGCCTGGCTGCCCGGCAAGGGCCATTGTGCCGACTGAATCCAGCGCCCGCCGTGCTGCAGGCGGCCGTTGTGGTCGCGCGTGCCGCTGCCTCCGCCCATCAGAAACACCTGCACGCGCGCCTGCGCCCGAGGCGATGGCTTGAGGGATTGTTCGAACCAGGCCAGGCGACAGCCCAGCCAGTCTTCATCGACCTGGCCATCGAATGCGGCGTCAGGCCCGAATTCCACATCGCCGCTGTGGCTGATATTGCGATCGCCATGCAGCCATGGGCCCATGACCAACCGCTGGGGCGCGGTACCGGCATGGTTGAAGGCGCGGTAGTTGGCCAGGGTTGAACTGACATAAGCGTCGTACCAACTGGACATGAACAGCACCGGAATATCGGGCAGTTGCGGGTAATGGCCTTCGGCGTACAGGCCGACCTTCTGCCAGTACTCACTGAAATCGCCCTGGGCCCACTGCTCCAGCAGATAGGCTTCGTATTCCGGAACATGGCGCAAGGGCGACTGGCCGGGCTGCCACGGCATGCGCGTAAACCACTGATGAATATCCTCCTGCTCCAGCGCTTCGCGAATGGCGGGATTGGCCAGGGCCGTGGGGCTTTCCTTGGCCTGGCGAAAAGCCCAGGTGGCCTGCTTGAGTTCGAAGGCACCGCCCTGGCGAATCCCGCATTGGTAAGCGTTGGCGAAACCGCCGCTGTCCAGCACCATGCTGCTCAACCCAGGCGGGTGCAGGCAGGCCATCGCCAACTGTGTGTGGGCTGCGTAGGACAGGCCCATGCTGCCGATCTTGCCGTTGCACCAGGGCTGGCGGACGATCCAGGCCAGGGTGTCGAAACCATCCTCGCCCTCGGCGATGTATTTGGTGAACACGCCTTCGGAGGCATAGCGCCCACGGCAGTCCTGGAAGATCACGACAAACCCTTGCGCGGTAAACCGTGCGGCCATCTGCTCCCGTGAGAGGTGCTGGCCGTCGAGCTGTTTTTCCGAGCGCGAAGGTTTGCACTTGTCGTAGGGCGTGCGTTCGATCACCACTGGAAAGGGACCTTCACCGGTGGCTGGCAAGTAGATGTCGGTGGCCAACCGGACGCCGTCGCGCATCGGGATCATTTGGTCGTACAGGGTTTGCATGGCTAAAACATTTCCTTGGAAAACGCTCATCGGTTCAGTACCCGCTGGTGACCGCAATGGCCAATAACACCATGGCCAGCACGGCATAAATCAAGAACAACGGCAGGATGAAGCGCGCCCATTGACCCCAGCCGACATTGGCGGTGGCCAGTAACACCAGCAAGCCGCTGGAGGTCGGGGTGATCATGTTGGTCAGGCCGTTGCCCATCAGAAAGGCAAATACGGTGGTCTGCGGGCTGACGCCGGACAGTTGGCCCAGCGGGCCGAAGATCGGCATGGTCACGGCGGCCTGGCCGGAAGTAGAGGGGATCAGTACATCCAACCCCAACTGCGCGAAGAACATGCCGTAGGCCGAAACGATCGGGCCGTGGTCACCGACCAGGTTGGCCAGGCTGTTGACGATGGTATCCAGTACCTGGCCGGTGCTGAGGATGATTTCTACCGCAGTGGCCAAACCGATCAGCACGCCGGCAATCAGCACTTTCTTCATACCGTCGACAAAGGCACTCGCGGCGACGCTTGCGCCCAGCCCGGCGATGACGCTGAAGGCCACGGTCAGCAACAGGTAGAACGCCGACAGCTCATGGTATTTCCAGCCCCAGCGGTTGGAGGCGTACACCAGGAAACCGATGCCCGTCAGCAGCACGCTCAGGTTGATCAGGTGGCGCATGGGCAAGGGTTTGCGTTCGAATGTGATCTGCGCGCTGGCATCAAAACCGTGCCGGCGGATGCTCCACAGCACAAAGGCAATCCCCACCAACAGGAAGGTCCCGTAGGCCAGGACGCGCATACTCAAACCACTGAATATCGGCAACCCGACCATGGGCTGGGCGACCGACAATGCCACCGGATTAGAGATCGACGCCAGGTAGCCGATCTTCACCGAGATGGTGACGATGGCCAGCCCGATCAGGTTCGACAGCCCCAGCCGATTGGCCATGGCGACCATCAGCGGCACAATCAGGATAAATTCCTTGGCCAGCCCCATGAAGGTACTGCCTGCAGAAAACACCAGCATCAGGCTCGGTACCAGCACGTAGATATTGCCGCGAGTCAGCCCCAGCAAGCGTTCCAACCCTGCATCGATCACGCCGGCCTTGTTCAGCACACCGAACATCCCACCAATGAACAGCACCATGAAAATCAGCGCCGCACGTTTCTCGATGCCTTGGGGAATCGCCATGAAGCCCTCTACCAGCGATACCGGGCGGGCTACGGTGTCGCCGGCTTTGCGCGGTTCCAGTGCAAGCAACTGGCCAAGAGAATCGTGTTTCTCCAGCACCTGGTAGGAGCCCGGCACCACCAGGCCATTCTGGCGCTGAAACTGCCCTGAGTTCACCGCGTAGGTGAACGCGATAGCGAGCAAGACGATGCTCAGCAGGATGATGGCGGGGTTGATCTGTTTGCGTTGCGTGGTTTTGTCCACCGCCGCGTGGGTAGGAATGCTTTGCGATTCGCTCATGCTGGTAGCCCCGGCGTGCGCCGTTGTTGTTGTAGGGGGGACGCTTGTGGGGCGGACACTAGGGCAAAGCTTTTGCGACGACAACGTTATGCGTACGGTGGGTTGGGCTATGCGTTTTGTGCAGCCAAGCGCTGCTTGAGGTGCTCGGCAAACGCGATCACGACCTGTGACCTGGGCTCATTGGCGCGAAAGGCCAGGCCGAATGTGTATGGCAGCACAGGGCGAAAGGGACGGGTGACAATCGGCAAGTGTCGGAAGTGGCTGGCCAGCAACCCATTGACGATCGATACCCCGAGGCCTTCGGCGACAAAGCTGCAGGCGGCGCCTACCGAGTGCACCTCTACCCGTACCTGGGGGGTAAGGTTGGCGGCGCGAAAAACCTGGTTCAGCTCCGCCCGCAGCGCCCGTTGCCGGCCCAGCATCACCAGGGGAACGTCACGCAGGTGCTGCACTTCGATGCACGCATGTCGGGCCAATGGGTGGCCTGCCGGCATGACGCACACGCCTTCGGTATGCAGCACCGGCTCGATGTCGAAGTCAGGGATCTCGGTTGGCAGGCGCACAAACCCCAGGTCGGCGGAACGGTCCAGCACGGCGCGCTCGATCATGTCATAGGAGCCGGTCAGCAACTCGACGACGGTGTCTTCATGGTGCTTGAGGAACTCTGCGACGATTTGCGGCAACAGTTCCTGAGTCATGCTGGTGGGCACCCCGACCTTGAGCAGGCTCTTGCGCGAGCGACCTACGCGCATTTCATCGGCCAGGCGCTGGATACGCTGCATGCCGTCCACCAGCCCGGCGACCTCGGTCAGTAATTCCTCGGCTTCCGGCGTAGCCATCAGGCGGCCTTTTTTACGCAGAAACAACGCGAAACCCAACGTGTCCTCCAGTTGGCTCAGCAAGCGGCTGACCGCCGATTGCGAGAGGCCCATACGCGTCGCTGCGCCGATGGTCGAACCGGTGGCCATGATCGCTTTGAAGGCTTCGAGTTGCTTGAGATTCACCGTGTTTTTCCTGTCCGTGGCGAGGGCGGGCACTGCTTCACGCATAGCCTGATGCGCATCTCGCATAACGTTGTGG
The DNA here is from genome assembly GCF_002269425.1 of Pseudomonas sp. NS1(2017). NCBI lineage: Bacteria > Pseudomonadati > Pseudomonadota > Gammaproteobacteria > Pseudomonadales > Pseudomonadaceae > Pseudomonas > Pseudomonas sp. NS1(2017). The sequence goes on along the minus strand of NZ_CP022960.1, from coordinate 165,784 downwards.
GGCTGTGGAGGAGCCGTTAGTGTCCGCCCCAATGCGACATCGCGTCCAGCCTGTCGCACGGTGCAACTGCCCATAAAAAATCGACAATACGGCATTGAGGGAAACGTAATGCGTGAGCTTTTCACGAGGGGAGGAGTGGTCTGTGCGGGGGTGTTGGCGAGCGTGTCGCCAACACTGATGGCCCAGGGGTTTTGGGAGGATTCCCATGGGCGTCTGACCTTGCGCAATTTCTACTTCAACGACGGTTATCGGGATGGCGGCGAAGACCGTAAGGAGTGGGCACAGGGTTTTCTGCTCAACCTTCAATCGGGTTACACCGAAGGCACTGTAGGGTTTGGCCTGGATGCCCTGGGGTTGGCGGGGCTACGCCTCGACTCCAGCCCGACCCATGCCGGAACAGGCTTGTTGCCTGTGCACGATGACGGTCACGCTGCCAGTGAGTTCTCCAGCCTAGGCGTTACCGCCAAGTTACGCTGGGGCGAGGCAGTGGTGAAAACCGGCACGCTGCTGCCGAAGATTCCAGTGCTGGTGCACAACGATGGCCGCCTGTTGCCGCAGACTTTCCAAGGCACCCAAGTGGAGTACAAGGGTATTCAGGATTTGTACCTGCATGTCGGGCACTTGGACAAATTCAAGCAGCGTAACTCCACCGACAGTGTGGATATCTATCCCCAGGGCTACAGCGGCAAAAAGGGCAGTGACTTTGATTTTGCCGGTGCAACGTACGCCTTCACGCCGACACTCAGTGGCACTTGGTACTACGGCGAAATGCGCGAGTTCTATCGCCAGCAGTTCTTCGGTCTTGTGCATAAGCAACCGCTGGGCAGTGGCACGTTGACCAGTGACCTGCGCTACTTCATCAGCAGCGACGCGGGGGAAGCACGCAATGGGGTTGTGGACAGTGACATGTTCAGCGGTTTGTTTACCTACCGCTTGGGTGCACAGGCGCTGGGCGTGGGTTACCAGAAGGTCAGCGGAGACACAGCACTGCCTTATGCCAGTGTCTCGACGGTGTATTCCTTCAGTAATGCAGGTGTAGGCAAATTCATCCAAGCGGGTGAGCAAACCTGGATGCTGCGCTACGACTATGATTTTGCCGCAGTACTCCCAGGCCTGAGTTTCATGACGCGTTATTACAAAGGCGAAAACGGTGATTACAAGGGGCGCGAGGCGCGGGAGTGGGAATCGGACACCAACCTGCGTTACGTGATCCAGGACAGCACCCTCAAAGGCCTGGGGGTGGAGGTGCGCAAGGCAACCTATCGCTCGACCTATGCCAGTGACCGCGACAACTATCGGCTCTACCTGACTTACGAGCTGGCACTGTGGTAGGCGGGTCGGGGGGGCTGATCAGAGGTCGGTCTTGTGTGCTAGTCTGCGGGCCCTTTTAGTTCTGGATTGCGCGGGAAACCGTGTTGTCCTACAGCGGAGCCTCTTCATGTCCGAAGTTAATCTGTCCACCGACGAAACCCGCGTCAGCTACGGTATCGGCCGTCAGTTGGGCGACCAACTGCGCGACAACCCGCCACCGGGCGTGAGCCTGGACGCGATCCTGGCTGGCCTGACCGACGCTTTCGCCGGCCAACCAAGCCGTGTGGACCAAGAGCAAATGGCCGCCAGCTTCAAAGTGATCCGCGAAGTCATGCAAGCCGAAGCGGCTGCCAAGGCTGAAGCGGCTGCTGGCGCTGGCCTGGCTTTCCTGGCTGAAAACGCCAAGCGCGATGGCATCACCACTCTGGCCTCCGGCCTGCAATTCGAAGTGTTGACCGCAGGTGACGGCGCCAAGCCGACCCGTGAAGACCAAGTGCGCACTCACTACCACGGTACCCTGATTGACGGCACTGTGTTCGACAGCTCCTACGAGCGCGGCCAGCCTGCAGAATTCCCGGTAGGCGGCGTGATCGCCGGCTGGACCGAAGCCCTGCAACTGATGAATGCCGGCAGCAAATGGCGCCTGTACGTGCCGAGCGAACTGGCTTACGGCGCTCAAGGCGTTGGCAGCATCCCGCCGCACAGCGTTTTGGTGTTCGACGTCGAGCTGCTCGACGTTCTGTAAGACCTGTTTTTGATTACCTGTAGGAGCGAGCTTGCTCGCGAAAAACGTGAGAGCGCTGCGTTATCGTTGAAGTTCTTCGCGAGCAAGCTCGCTCCTACAGTGTTTTGCGTGGTCGCTCATGGATGGAACTTGCCATTCAGTTCCGTCGCCGGGCGCAACGCTCGGGCATAGCAGAACAGAAACAGATTGCGCACCACTTCCTTCAACACGCCAGGTTCGCTCGAACTCAGCCCATTGACGTCCAGGTCGCCCTGGTCTTGCAGTTCATTCAGCGCTTCTTCTTCCAGCACCGCACAAACTTCACCGGTTTCCCGATGCAGGATCCGCAGGTAAGGGTGTGGGCGGTCCAGCCAGGCATCTATCAAATAAGTCATGGGTCTCATCTCCTTGATGGGTTTCAATGAGAATAATTCTTATTCGTAGAATAGCAAGTGCCTATTGGCGGTTTCTGGGTTTTTCTGTGTGGATATTGCGCGGGATCAAACAAGAGGGCAAAACGCCATCCCGCGGCGGGCGCGGGATGGAATGGAGCATATTCAGACTTTGCGCACGAACTCGGACTTAAGCTTCATCGGGCCAATACCGTCGATCTTGCAGTCGATATCGTGGTCGCCGTCGCACAGGCGGATGTTCTTGACCTTGGTGCCAACCTTCACGACCAGGGAAGTACCCTTGACCTTGAGGTCCTTGATCACGGTGATGGTGTCGCCGTCCTGCAGCACATTGCCGACGGAGTCTTTTTTCACGGCGTCATCGCTGGCCGCTTCGGCCTCGCCATTGGCGGACCACTCATGGGCGCATTCCGGGCAGATCAGCTGGGCGCCGTCTTCGTAGGTGTATTCGGAATTGCATTTCGGGCAGGGTGGCAACGTGCTCACTAAGGCTCCTTGAGAGTCAGGATGGCTAAAGGGCGCACATTATATAGGGTTTTGCGGTCTTACAGGTTGTATGAAATCTAAATGTGGGAGGGGGCCCCCCCACATAGGTCCGCGTTTTAGTGAGTACGCGCGACCGCGAACTCACTCAGCTCGACCAGGGCGTCGCGGTATTCGCTGGCGGGAAGGGCTTCCAGGCATTTGATTGCACGGGCCACGTAGTCACGCGCCAGTTGGGCGGTGTACTCCAGCGAACCAGAGGCTTCCACGGCGGCGCGGATGGCCTCCAGGTCTTCGATCCCGCCTTTCTGGATCGCCTTGCGCACCAGGGCTGCCTGTTCCGGCGTGCCTTCGCGCATGGTGTAGATCAGCGGCAGGGTCGGCTTGCCTTCGGCCAGGTCATCACCGACGTTCTTGCCCAGGGTTTCAGCGTCGCCCTTGTAGTCGAGCAGGTCGTCGACCAGTTGGAACGCGACGCCCAGGTGGTCACCAAAGGTGCGCAAGGCCTCGGCCTGTTCGACCGTTGCTTCGCACAACGCAGCGGCGCTGTGGGTGGAGGCTTCGAAGAGCATCGCGGTTTTGCCGCGAATCACTTCCATGTAGGTTTCTTCGGTGGTGCTGGCGTCACGGACCTTCGACAGCTGCAACACTTCGCCTTCGGCGATGATGCGGGTGGCCTGTGAAAGAATCTTCATCACCGGCATCGAGCCGAGTTCAACCATCATTTCGAACGAGCGCGAGTACAGGAAGTCGCCCACCAGCACGCTTGGGGCATTGCCCCACATGGCATTGGCGGTCTCGCGGCCACGGCGCATGCCGGACATGTCGACGACGTCGTCATGCAGCAGGGTGGCGGTGTGCAGGAATTCGATCGTGGCTGCCAGCAGGCGCAGGTCATCGCCTTCGCGACCCAGGGCCTTGCCGCACAGCAGCACTAATAAAGGACGCAGGCGCTTACCGCCCGCCGACGTAATATAGTCGCCAATTTTGGAGACCAGCGGCACTTTAGAAGTCAGCTGCTGCTTGATGATGCCGTCGACGGCGCTAAAATCGTCCGCGACCGCGCGGTAGAAAGCTTGGGGTTGCATCAGCGACAGTCGCTCCAGAAGGGTTGCGCGGCATGCTAGGACCCAGGCCCCCCAGTGTCAAGGCGCGATAGACGGCCCCTTGCAACACCTCTTTACCTTGCGTACAATCGCGCACCCTGAACTTCCTGGGCAGCACCTGCCTTACGCAATTGCATTCGGGACGTCCATCCCATGCAGCCATGCCAGCCAATACCTCTTCTTATAAAGCGCTGGGTGAGCAGGATTATCGGAGAAATACCATGTCGTACGCAGTAATTGTTACTGGTGGCAAGCAATACAAAGTCGCCCCAGGTGAATACCTGAAGATCGAAAAACTGGAAGTCGCTACCGGCGAATCCGTTACTTTTGATCGCGTTCTGTTGGTCGCCAATGGCGATGACGTGAACATCGGCGCTCCAGTTGTTGCTGGCGCTACCGTTGTGGCTGAAGTGATCTCCCAAGGTCGTCACGATAAAGTCCGCATCATCAAGTTCCGTCGTCGTAAGCACCACATGAAGCGTATGGGCCACCGCCAGTGGTACACCGAGATCAAAATCACCGGTATTCAGGCTTAATTTCAGCCTAATTCCTCACTAGGAGAATTGACTCATGGCACACAAAAAAGCTGGTGGTAGTACCCGTAACGGTCGCGACTCAGAAGCCAAACGCCTTGGCGTGAAGATGTATGGCGGCCAGAAAATCATTCCGGGCAACATCATCGTGCGTCAGCGCGGCACCCAATTCCACGCCGGTTACGGTGTTGGCATGGGTAAAGATCACACCCTCTTCGCGAAAATCGAAGGCGTGATCAAGTTTGAAGTAAAAGGCGCGTTCAACCGCCGTTACGTGAGCGTTGTCGCAGCTTAATTGCGAGATCGCTGGAAAAGCCCTGTCTTGCGACGGGGCTTTTTCGTTTGTGGGGTGAGTCTCTTGCAAAGCTGTTTGTAATGGGCTCAGGCGCTGGTTTTGCGGTCGCTGATTGAGGTCGCTGCGCTCATTTTTGCAAGAGTCTTATGTCTTGGTTTCTTAAGCTCGTCCGTGCGGCGAGAGGCGTTTTGTTATGAAGTTCGTTGATGAAGTTTCCATCCGAGTAAAAGCAGGCGACGGCGGTAACGGTTGCATGAGTTTCCGTCGCGAAAAATTCATCGAAAACGGTGGCCCCAACGGCGGTGACGGCGGTGACGGCGGTTCCATCTACATGATGGCCGACGAAAACCTCAATACCCTGGTCGACTACCGTTACACCCGGCACTTCGATGCCGAGCGTGGCTCCAACGGCGGCAGCACCGACTGCACCGGTAAAAAAGGTGAAGACTTGGTACTGCGCGTACCGGTCGGTACCACGATTATCGATTCTGCGACCCAGGAAGTGATCGGCGACCTGACCAAGGCCGGCCAGAAGCTGATGGTGGTACAGGGCGGCTGGCACGGTCTGGGTAACACCCGATTCAAGTCCAGTACCAACCGTGCGCCACGCCAGACCACGCCAGGCAAGCCGGGCGAGCAGCGTGATCTCAAGCTGGAAATGAAAGTACTGGCTGACGTGGGCCTGCTGGGTCTGCCAAACGCTGGCAAAAGTACCTTCATTCGCTCGGTGTCGGCCGCCAAGCCGAAAGTCGCCGACTACCCGTTCACCACCCTGGTGCCAAACCTCGGTGTGGTCAGCGTCGACCGTTGGAAAAGCTTCGTGATCGCCGACATTCCCGGCCTGATCGAAGGGGCTTCCGACGGCGCCGGTCTGGGGATTCGCTTCCTCAAGCACTTGTCGCGCACCCGTTTGCTGCTGCACCTCGTCGACATGGCGCCGCTGGATGACACCAGCGCACCAGACGCCGCCGAAGTGATCGTCAGCGAACTGACCAAGTTCAGCCCGGCCCTGGCCGAGCGTGATCGCTGGTTGGTGCTGAACAAGTGCGACCAGATCCTGGAAGAAGAGCACGAAGAGCGCGTCAAGGAAATCGTTGACCGCCTGGAGTGGGAAGGTCCGGTCTACGTGATCTCGGCCATTGCCAAAGAAGGCACCGAGCGCCTGACCCGCGACATCATGCGCTACCTCGAAGACCGCGCCGACCGCCTGGCGGCCGATCCGGTGTTCAAGGCCGAACTGGCTGAGCTCGATCAGCAGATCGAAGACGAAGCCCGTGCCCAGCTGCAAGCCCTGGACGACCAGCGTGCCCTGCGCCGCAGCGGCGTGAAGTCGGTCCATGACATCGGTGACGACGATTGGGACGAAGAAGACGTGGATGATGAAGACGGTCCTGAAATCATTTACGTGCGCGACTGATTCGTTGCGATAAACTTGAACGCCGCTCCTGTTAGAGCGGCGTTTTAGTATCCGGGTTTAACGTTATGGGCCGCGCTGGGTCGCGCAGCCCTCAATCTAAGGTTGAAGATGATGCGGAGCAAAGTGACAGGTGCGCAGCGCTGGGTCGTAAAGATCGGCAGTGCGTTGCTGACGGCGGATGGCAAGGGGCTCGATCGCGCAGCCATGAGCGTCTGGGTCGAGCAGATGGTGGCCTTGCATGAGGCCGGTGTGGAGTTGGTGCTGGTGTCGTCCGGGGCGGTTGCCGCCGGGATGAGCCGCCTCGGCTGGACCGCGCGACCCAGCGCGATGCACGAACTGCAAGCCGCCGCCGCCATCGGCCAGATGGGCCTGGTGCAAGCCTGGGAATCCAGCTTTGCCGAGCACGGCCGTCACACGGCGCAGATCCTGCTGACCCACGACGACCTGTCCGACCGCAAGCGCTACCTCAATGCCCGCAGCACCTTGCGCGCGCTGGTGGAGCTGAAAGTCATTCCGGTGATCAACGAAAACGACACCGTGGTGACCGACGAAATCCGCTTTGGCGACAACGACACCTTGGCCGCCCTGGTGGCCAACCTGGTGGAAGCCGACCTGCTGGTGATCCTCACCGACCGCGACGGCATGTTCGACGCCGACCCGCGCAACAACCCCGAAGCCCAGCTTATTTATGAGGCTCGCGCCGATGACCCGGCGTTGGACGCCGTGGCCGGCAGTGTCGGCGGCGCCCTAGGCCGCGGCGGCATGCAGACCAAGCTGCGTGCAGCACGCCTGGCGGCGCGTTCCGGCGCCCACACCATCATCATTGGCGGGCGCATCGAGCGCGTGCTGGACCGGCTCAAGGCGGGCGAGCGCATCGGTACGCTGTTGTCGCCGGAACGCGGCATGCTGGCGGCGCGCAAACAATGGCTGGCCGGTCATCTGCAAACCCGTGGCACCCTGGTGCTGGACGATGGCGCCGTATCGGCGTTGTCCCAAGGCAACAAGAGCCTGCTGCCGGTCGGCGTCAAGTTGGTGCAGGGCAGCTTCCGCCGGGGCGAGATGGTGGTGTGCGTGGCGCCGGACGGTCGTGAGATTGCCCGTGGTCTGGCCAACTACAGCGCCCTCGAAGCCCAGAAAATTATTGGACAATCCTCCGATGCGATTGTCGGACTATTGGGTTACATGGCGGAACCGGAACTGGTTCACCGCGACAACCTGATCCTGGTTTAACCAAAGGAATACACCATGCGTGTCATGAAGGGATTGCTCGGCCTGCTGTTGGCCATGCCACTGTTGGCCTCGGCTGAAGAAATCGGTCAGGTGTCGACAGTGTTCAAGTTTGTCGGCCCCAACGACCGGATCGTGGTTGAAGCCTTCGATGACCCCAAGGTCGACGGCGTAACCTGTTACCTGTCTCGCGCCAAGACCGGCGGTGTCAAAGGCGGCCTTGGCCTGGCCGAAGACCGCGCCGAAGCCTCGATTGCCTGCCGTCAGGTCGGCCCGATCCGCTTCAAGGGCGAGCTCAAGGACGGCGACGAAGTGTTCAAGGAACGCACCTCGTTGGTGTTCAAGACCATGCAGGTGGTGCGCTTCCTCGACAAGAAGCGCAACACCTTGGTTTACCTGGTGTACAGCGACCGCCTGATCGAAGGCAGCCCGCAAAACGCCGTGACCGCCATTCCTATTTTGCCCTGGCCGACCGCTCAGTAACCCGCAGGCGGGTTTTGCAATCGGCGTCTATGATTGCAGGCTTGCGGGTTGTAATCTCGACGTGCCGCAATGCGAAGAACATGGGATATCTGGAGTTCGTCATGAGTGCTTTCCACGACCTGAAACTCAAAGCTTTGGACGGACAAGAGCTACCGCTGGCGCCCTTCAAGGGGCAAGTGGTGCTGGTGGTCAACGTGGCCTCCAAATGTGGCTTGACCCCGCAATACGCCGCGCTGGAGAACCTCTACCAGCAGTACAAGGACCAGGGGTTTACCGTGCTTGGCCTGCCGTGCAACCAGTTTGCCGGGCAGGAGCCGGGCACCGAGGAAGAAATCCAGGAGTTCTGTAGCCTGAATTACGGGGTGACCTTCCCGTTGGGCAGCAAACTTGAGGTCAACGGGCCTGATCGTCATCAGTTGTACCGCTTGCTGGCGGGGGAGGGGGCCGAGTTTCCTGGGGACATCACCTGGAACTTCGAGAAGTTCCTGCTGGGCAAGGATGGGCGGGTGCTCGCACGCTTTTCCCCACGTACTGCGCCGGATGATCCGACGATCGTCCAGGCCATCGAAAAAGCCCTGAGCTGAACCCTTCCCCTTGTAGGAGCGAGCTTGCTCGCGAAAAACCTGAGAGCGCTACGTTCACCCAGAATGTCCCGCGTTAGCGTTGGCGATTTTCGCGAGCAAGCTCGCTCCTACGGTGATCAAGGCGCTTTTACCCTTTAATCACTCAGATCAATAGTGCTGTTCAGCCCTGCACGAGCCCCATATTATCCACGTCATAAACCCGCCTTACGTGGAGTACACCCATGCCTGTCCAAGCCTTGTTCAAACCCTTCCAGCTCGGTGCTCTGCAACTGTCCACCCGTGTGGTCATGGCACCGATGACCCGTTCGTTCTCCCCAGGCGGCGTTCCCAACTCCAAGGTGATCGAGTACTACCGCCGCCGCGCCGCTGCCGGTGTGGGCCTGATCATCACCGAGGGCACCGTGGTCGGCCACCAGGCCTCCAACGGTTACCCCAACGTCCCGCATTTCTACGGTGAAGCGGCGCTGGCCGGCTGGAAGAAAGTCGTCGACGCGGTACACGCCGAAGGCGGCAAGATCGTCCCGCAACTGTGGCATGTGGGCAGCGTGCGTCGTATCGGCACCGAGCCGGATGCCAGCGTGCCGGCCTACGGGCCGATGGAAAAGCTCAAGGACGGCAATGTGGTCGTGCACGGCATGACCCATCAAGACATCAAGGCGGTGATCAACGCCTTCGCCCAAGCCGCCAAGGATGCCCAAAGCATCGGCATGGACGGCGTTGAGATCCACGGCGCCCACGGCTACCTGGTCGATCAGTTCTTCTGGGAAGGCAGCAACCAGCGCACTGACGAATACGGCGGCAGCCTTGCCAACCGCTCGCGCTTTGCCATCGAACTGATCCAGGCCACCCGCGCCGCCGTCGGCCCGGACTTTCCGATCATCTTCCGTTTCTCTCAGTGGAAGCAGCAGGACTACACTGCACGCCTGGTGCAAACCCCTGAGGCGCTGGGCGAATTCCTCAAGCCGTTATCTGACGCAGGTGTGGATATTTTCCACTGCTCCACGCGCCGTTTCTGGGAGCCTGAATTCGAAGGTTCCGACCTCAACCTGGCCGGCTGGACTCGCCAGCTCACCGGCAAGCCGACCATTACCGTGGGCAGCGTCGGCCTGGATGGCGAGTTCCTGCAGTTCATGGTCAACACCGACAAGGTTGCGCAACCGGCCAGCCTCGAGAAGCTGCTGGAGCGCCTGAATAACGATGAGTTCGACTTGGTGGCGGTAGGGCGTGCGCTGCTGGTCGACCCGGATTGGGCGTTGAAGGTGCGCGAAGGCCGCGAGGGCGACATCCTGCCCTTCAGTCGTGAGGCGTTGACGACCCTGGTGTGAGCGGCTGGACTCCCTGTGATGACACAGGGAGTTTTATGGCGTTAGGCGTTAGTACTGCGGCCCCTTGTACAGCTCTTTTGTGTGATCGGTCTTGTTCGGGTCTTTATGCCCCGGTTGGCCGTAGACAGGCGGTTCTGCTCGGGATTTATCCAGCCATTGTTGCTGACGCGTCCATTCGGCGTTTGGCATGTTGACGCCATTGCGTACACCCATTCCGTAAACTGACATATACCGTACCTCCATTATTGAAAGCCCTGCTCAGATAGCAGGTATCAGTAATTGGTATTCCGCATTAAGCAGTTCCTGACTTAAATATAAGGAAATACTTAGGGTTTCATCGCACGTAAGGCTGTGTAGGAAGCGCGAAATTTTCGCCGCACACACCCCGTAACTGACGCTCGAATTGCTCGATGATCGCTGGCCAACCCTGGCGACTCGCATGCTGACGCGCATTCAGGCGCATGCGACGCAGGCTTTCGGCATCCTCCAGTAGCCAATTGGCCGCCTCGCAAAACGCGTTCTCATCCCCCGGCATCGCCAGCACGCCGTTGTAGCCATGGCGAATATGCTGGGTCGCCGCTGCCTGATCGTAGGCCACCACACCCAACCCCGACGCCATCGCTTCCAGCACCACGTTGCCGAAGGTTTCAGTCAGGCTGGGAAACAGGAACACATCGCCTGACGCGTAATGCCGTGCCAGTTCTTCGCCGCGCAAGGTGCCGCAGAAAATCGCCTCTGGCAGTTCCTTTTCCATCGTCGCGCGTTGCGGGCCATCGCCGACGATGATCAGCTTCATCTGACGCAGAGGATAGGTGTCCTGCAAGGTCTCGAAGCAGCGCTTGAGCAACCCCAGGTTTTTCTCCTGGGCCAGCCGGCCCACATAGAGCACGGCGGTTTGCTCACTGTTCAGCGCCCAACTTTCCCGCAATGCATTGTCGCGTTTGGCCGGGTGGAACAACTGGCTGTCCACTCCGCGCGCTAACATCCCCAGACGCTCGAAATGCTTGCGCTCCAGCTCCAGGCGCTGGCTGGCGCTGGGTACCAGGGTCAGGGTCGAGCGGTTATGGAACCAGCGCAGATAGTGAGTGACCATCCGGCTCAACATGCTCATGCCATATTGGTTCGAGTACTGCTGGAAGTTGGTGTGAAAGCCGCTGACCACGCTGATCCCCAGGCGACGTGCGGCGCGCAGCGCGGACAAACCTAGCGGCCCTTCCGTGGCGATGTACAGCACGTCCGGGCGCTGACGGGTCCAGCGCCGCAGCAATTTGTGCATCGACGACTGCCCCCATTGCAGCCCCGGATAACCCGGCAGCGGCCAGCCACGGCACAGCAGCAAGGCGTCGTCGCTGGCGCGGCTCTGATCGACACCCTGGCGCGGACGCACCAGCTCGACTTGATGGCCACGGGCACGCAAACCCTCGCACAGGCGACCAAGAGTATTGGCCACCCCGTTGATCTCTGGCGGGAAGGTTTCGGTAATGAGGGTGATGTGAAGCGAGGCTGTCGTCATGACCCACAGTGTCACCGTGGGCCATGTCGTCATTGTGTCATCGAGATGATGGATTTATGACTGGGTCACTTTTTGCTGCTGCACCATCGCCTCGGCACCTTGCTCACGCACCCAGAACAATGTCGCCCCCGCCACCGCTGCCGGCATCATCAGCAGGTTGACCACCGGCACCAGCAGCACCAGGTAGACGATCCCGCCGAAGCTCATGCTCTGCCAGCGTTTCTGGCGCAGCCAGGCGAGCATCTCGTTCCAGCCCAGCTTGTGGTTGTCGGCAGGGTAGTCGATGTATTGGATCGCCATCATCCACACGCCGAACAACAGCCAAAGCGGCGCGGCGATCAGGTTGACCACGGGTATGAACGACAGGATAAACAGGCCGATGGCCCGTGGCAGGAAGTAGCCCAGCTTGCGCATCTCCCGGGCCAGGGTGCGCGGGACCATGGCGATCAACTCGCCCCAGCTGAAGGCCGGGAAATCATCGGTGCCGCGTACCACCACTTCCACTTTCTCCGAGAGAAAACCGTTGAAGGGCGCCGCGATGATGTTGGCGAGCATGGTGAAAGTGAAAAACACCATCAGCACCACCAGCACGACGAACAGGGGCCAGAGCAGGTAGTTCAGAAAGCTCAGCCAAGTCGGCAGCGTCGGCATCAGATGATCGACCCACAGGCTGAACTGATGACCGGCGAAATAGATCAAGCCGACGAACAGCACCAGGTTGATCACCAGCGGCAGCAGCACAAACAGACGCAGGCCGGGGCTCAGCACCAGTTTGAGACCTTCACGCAGGTATTGCGGGCCGGAAAGAGCAGGGGCGGGCATGGAGAACTCCGAACAAAGTGACGAACGCGCCGACCTTACCGGCTTTGCTTAACAGGCGAAAGCGGCGACATCAGTGGTAACAAAGGTGTTGATCAACAGCGGTGACTGCATAGAGACCACCTATGAGCTGGATTGTTATTCCGTATTTCCTTAATCTTGCCCCCCTCGATACGCTGCACCCATTATTTTTCAGGGTCTGCGAGTTGAAGCCTTCCCCAAGTGCTTCGTGGTCCCTTTTTTATTCCAGCCGCCTTGTAGTCTGGGTGGTCGATAGGAGTGAGTCATGTCTGATACCCGTCATTCGCGAGTGATTATCCTGGGTTCCGGCCCTGCCGGTTACAGCGCTGCGGTCTACGCTGCCCGTGCCAACCTCAAGCCGCTGCTGATCACTGGCATGCAGGCGGGTGGTCAACTGACCACCACCACCGAAGTCGACAACTGGCCAGGCGACGTCCACGGCCTGACCGGCCCGGTGCTGATGGAGCGCATGAAAGAACACGCTGAACGTTTTGAAACCGAGATCGTGTTTGACCACATCAACCAGGTCGACTTCTCCAAGAAGCCTTACAGCCTGACCGGCGACAGCGGCGTTTACACCTGTGACGCGCTGATCATCGCCACTGGCGCCAGCGCCCGCTACCTGGGCCTGCCATCGGAAGAAGCGTTCATGGGCAAAGGCGTTTCGGCCTGCGCGACCTGCGATGGTTTCTTCTACCGCAACAAGCCGGTCGCCGTAGTCGGTGGTGGCAACACCGCGGTGGAAGAAGCACTGTACCTGGCCAACATCGCCAGCACCGTGACCCTGGTTCACCGCCGCGAGACCTTCCGCGCCGAGAAGATCCTGATCGACAAGCTGCATGCCCGTGTGGCTGAAGGCAAGATCATCCTCAAGCTCAACGCCACCCTGGACGAAGTCCTGGGCGACAACATGGGCGTGACCGGTGCCCGCCTGAAGAACAACGACGGCAGCTTCGACGAGCTGAAAGTCGACGGCGTGTTCATCGCCATCGGCCACACCCCGAACACTTCGTTGTTCGAAGGTGTGCTGGAAGCCAAAGACGGTTACCTGGTGGTGCAGGGCGGCCGTGAAGGCAACGCGACTGCCACCAACATCGAAGGTATCTTCGCTGCCGGTGACGTGGCCGACCACGTCTACCGCCAGGCCATCACCTCGGCTGGCGCCGGTTGCATGGCGGCACTGGATGCCGAGCGTTACCTCGACGGTCTGCAGAACGCTTCGTTCTGAATCCGCTGAACTAAAAAAACCGGCTGCGAGGCCGGTTTTTTTATGAGCAGGATTTGATCAGCGACGGGTCAGTGGCTGTGCGCTGAACTTCACGCCGGCCAATCCATTCGCAATCAGCGCACGGATGTTGCCGTGGTCACTGCCCTTAGGCGTCGCCACTACCGAGCGGTAATGCTCACCAAACGCCAGCAGTGCTTCCTGATCGCTCAGACCCTCCAGTAGCGCCAGGCCCAGGGTCTTGCACGATCCTTCGTTCTGCCCGGCAGCGTTTTCCACGTCGCCGTTGGTAAAGGCTTGCGGCTGATAGTCGTAACCAGCAGCGACAAACGCCAGGGTATCGGCAAAAACATGTTCGCCACTGTTGAGGCTGGCGCGCAGGGTGTTCAAATCAGTCATGGGTTTTTCCTTTGGCGAACGCCGCCTGTTGGTCGGCGCTGGCTTCTTTCTGGTATTGGGCTTTCCACTCGGCGTACGGCATGCCGTACACCACTTCACGGGCGTCATCGAGGCTTAGCTCGATCTGGCGCTCGTCCGCCTCGGCCTTGTACCACTTGGACAAGCAGTTGCGGCAGAAGCCCGAGAGGTTCATCAGGTCGATGTTCTGCACATCCTTGCGGCTGTCCAGGTGCGCCACCAGCCGGCGGAAGGCGGCGGCTTCGAGTTCGAGGCGTTGTTGGTCGTTCATAGGGCTCACTGACAATTCAGGGGTTAACGGCTGGCCGCCAGGGTAATCGAAACCGACTCGGCAAAGCGCAAGGCATGGGGCTTGTCCACTTCGACTTCGGCGTACAGCACAGACTCATTGCTCATCACCAGGTCCAGCAGCTCCTGGGTCAGGCGCTCCAGCAGGGCAAAGCGGTTGCCCTCGACGTGGGCGATGATCGCCTTGGTGATGGTGCGGTAGTTCAGCGCATGATCAATGTCGTTGTCGCGCACGGCTTCCTGGGCGGCATACAGGATGGTCAGGTTGATCAGCACATCCTGCTTGTTGAGGATCTCGTCCTCGTTGATGCCGATGTACGTGCGCAGGCACAGGTCCTTGACCCGGATGCGCGCCATGCCTGGTTGAAGTTGTGGCATTGCTACTTGCTCCGTCCGATCAGTTGCAGGAACTCCATGCGCGTGGTGTTCGACTCGCGGAACGCGCCGAGCATCACCGAGGTGTTCATGGTTGAATTCTGTTTTTCCACGCCGCGCATCATCATGCACATGTGCTGGGCTTCGATCACCACGGCCACGCCGGCAGCCTGGGTCACGTCCTGGATCGCGTCGGCGATCTGCCGCGTGAGGTTTTCCTGGATCTGCAGGCGCCGGGCGAACATGTCGACGATGCGCGCCAGCTTGGACAGGCCCAGCACCTTGCCGGTGGGGATATAGGCCACATGGGCCTTGCCGATGAAGGGCAGCAGGTGGTGCTCGCACAACGAGTACAACTCGATGTCCTTGAGGATCACCATCTCGTCATTGTCGGAGGTGAACAGCGCACCGTTGACGATCGTTTCCAGGCTCTGCTCGTAGCCGTGACACAGGTACTGCATGGCCTTGGCGGCGCGCTTTGGGGTGTCGAGCAAGCCTTCGCGCTCCGGGTCTTCGCCCAGGCCTTTGAGGATCTCGCGGTAGTGATGGGGCAGGGTCATACAACATCCTCACAAACGGCTTACTTGATATGCCGCCCGCCGTTGACGGTCAGGGTGGTACCGGTGACATAGGGGTTATCCAGCAAATAGCGCACGCTCTGGTAGATCACCTCGGGGCCGGGTTCGATGCCCAGTGCCGACTTGGCCAGTACCTTGGCGCGGTAGGCTGCGTCGTCGCCGTCGTTGAACATCACCATCGCCGGAGCAATGCCATTGACCTTGATCTGCGGAGCGAACTGCGCGGCAAACGACAACGTGAGGCTGTCGAGGCCGGCCTTGGTGGCGCAATAGGCAATGTGCTGGCGGCTGCCCTTGCGCACCACGTCATCGCTGATATGCACGATGTCGGCGGGGGAAGAGCGTTGCAGCAAAGGTGAACAATGCAGGTTGATCAAGTACGGCGCAAGCATGTGCACGCTGAACATGTCGGTAAAGGCGCGACTTTCTTCGTCGGGCGTTTCGGCGATCCAGGCCGAGGCGTTGTGGATGATCGCGCGCAGGCTCTGGGTATGGGTGTTCAGTTCAGCGATAAACGCCAGGATGCCGGCCTCGCTGGAGAAATCGGCAAACACCCCGATCGCCCCGCGCTCGCGCAGGGCCTGTACGCCGGGCCGTTCGCTGCGGTAGCTGAAAATCACTGGGTGGCCGTCGTCCAGCAGGCGCAGGGCGCAATGCAGGCCGACCCGCTGGCCGGCGCCGGTGATCAGGATCGGGGCGTTCGTTGCAGTCATGGGAGGCTCAAGTCGCTGGCAGATTGAAACTATACCAGCGACCGGGCGCCCCTGTACTCAAGCAGCGGCTTCGCCGGCCTTACGTGGGGTCGGAACAGGATGCAGCCAATTGGCCAACAGATGGGTCGACAGCGGGATGAACCAATACACCATCAGAGGCGTAAGGGCCATGGTGCTGACCAGTACGCGCGGCGCCAGGTCGAGCCCATTGAGCAAGGGACCCAGGACAAAGTTGAACAGCAGCGACACCGGGAAAAACGCCAGCCAGATCGCCACCGCCTGCTTCCAGCGCGGCGGGCGCGCGCCGACTGCGCCAAACCAGCCATCGATACCGCGTACACGGTGCTCGGACGGGTTGGCAAACAGCTCGCTGCCACGGCTCAACCAGGTACTGCGCGAGGCCGAAAATTCCCAGGCATGCAGGGTCTTTTCATCGGCAAAGCGGAAAATGATCTGGAATTCATCATCGTTGGGCGGCGGTGCAAGGACGCCTGAACCCAGGTAACCGGGGAAGTCCGTGGCCAATTGCTCGCCTTCGCGCAGCCAGGTCATCAGTTCTTCATAGCGACCCTTGGCCACGCGGCGCGCAACCATCAGGGTGACGGGAGAGGTAGACATTGTGTATCTCCAAATAAGCGAGTGCGCTGGGCCGGGTAGGCGGCACACGAACGAGGCTGCGGGGTGTTGCAGCGACGTAGAAAAAACAGGCAAGGATTATTCCTGTTTTAGCGAAATACGCCAGATACTTTGGTCGGCTCGTCGTGCTCCTTGAATCGTTCAGTCGAAAAAGCGTTAAATGGGATCCAAACCGACACGGATGTTTTTGACCTCTGATGCCCGAAACTATTGCTCTTCAGCGCGAAACGACCTCTGACAGCCGCACCGTTTCCGATGATCTTTTTCCGATCCGCGAAGTCGCTCGGCTGACCGGCGTCAACCCGGTGACCTTGCGCGCCTGGGAACGGCGCTACGGTCTTATCCAGCCTACCCGCACCGAAAGCGGGCATCGGCTGTACTCGCGCACAGACATCGACACCGTACACCGGATTCTCGACTGGATTGAACGCGGTGTGGCGGTGAGCAAAGTGGGCCGGATCCTGGCGCGCGACGCGTTGTTCAGCGAACCGGATGCCGCCCCCGGCGCGGAAGTGGAGTGGGAGCAGTGGCACGGGCAATTGCGCCAGGCAATCAGCGCGTTCGATGACCGCCAATTGGACCGTTTGTACGGCCAGATCTTTTCCGCCTATCCCCTCGCCGTGGTGTTCCAGGACATTCTCATGCCGCTCTGGCAGGCGATATTGCGTCACCAAGGCCGCTTCGGCCAGGCCAGCGAGTGGTTGTTCTTTGATAATTTCCTGCGCTCGCGTACGGCGCAACGTTTGCAGATGGCTGCTGCTGCGCCGGGGCCCCGGGTATTGCTGGCCGCCGTTGCCGGGGAGTGCCGCGAGCTGGAGTTGCTGGTCGCGGGGTTGTTGATGTCTGGGGAAAAACAAGCGGTCAAGGTCTTGGGCGTGGGCCAGCCATTCGATGAGTTGACGCTGATCTGTGAAAAGACCCAGCCCCAAGCCTTGGTGCTGTTTTCCAATCGCGCCCCCAGCAGCGAGCTGCCGCTGCGGCTCAAGCGTCTGGCGCTGACCCTGGATTGCCCGTTGTTGTTGGCCGGTGATGCAGCGGACTTGGCGCAGGAAAGCCTCGCCGGGTCATCAATCGGCTGCCTGGGTAATGAAGGCCGGTTGATGCAGCGCCGCTTGCAGCAGTTTCTGGGCGGTGGCCTGGATACCTGATCTCAGGCGTGGACTTCAGGATGGACCAGGCGGTGCTGGTGCAGGATGAACTGGCGCAGGCGCTCGGTTTCGTCGACGTCGCCCTGGCTCAGCCGATAAGCGAACAGCCCGCGTGCAGTTTCCCGTTCGAAGGTTCCGCGCAACGCAATGCGCTCGTAACCTGAAGGACTGAACCACAGGGAAAAGGTTTTCGGCGGCTTGACCCGGCCCCGAATCTCCACCAGCACACCCTTGAACGACACTTCATGCACCCACAGCGCGCCCGGGTTACCCCTGACATTTTCCAACGCCACGGGAGCCTCCAGCGCCAGGCGCCACGGCCGAATCATCGGCCCGTCTTCGAAAATGCTCGGTACGCCCAGACGTAAGTGGACTGCATGAAACTCGTCTTCCACCAAGTGCAACGGGAAGGTCAGTTGCTGGTTGTCGAATTGCGCCTGGAGGGTGACATGGTCATGAGCGGCGAGCCGGGTCAGCAAGTCGCGAATCTGCGCACCGCCGTTGACGGTCAGGCTCGACGACGCATCCCGCAGGTTCAGTTGCGGGTTGTGTTGCATATTCTGAATGAAGTCCAGTTCATCCTGGGTCAGAAGCGCGTCACGCTGCATCGCTCGTGCTCATTAGGGGGTATTAAAATGCCATTATCCCCCCTAATGACCGCATTTTCTAAATTTTGTTAGATCCACTCGTCGCTTTGAGCACCGCCAGTTCAGCCTTGACCTGCGCCAGTTCGGTCTCCAGTTGGGCGACGCGCTGCTGGGCTTTGACTTGCAGGGTGACGTCCTTTTGCACACCGACGAAGTACGTCTGTTTGTCCGCGTCGTTGTACACCGACGACAGCGACAGCTCGTTCCAGAAGTGGGTGCCGTCCTTGCGGTAGTTGCGCAGGATTTCCCGGCAAGCCCCGCCACTTTCCATCGCTTCCCGAATCGCCATCAGCGCAGGCTGGTCACGGTCGCCCGATTGCAGGAAACGGCAATCCTGATAGAGGATTTCATCCAGGGTGTAGCCGGTCAGGCGCTCGAATGCCGGATTGACGTAGATCAGCGGCTTGTCTTTACCTTCACGCTCGGCGACGACGATGCCGTCATTGGAGGCATTGACGACCAGTTGCATCAGCTTGGCGTTAATCATTGAGCGGTCCATGGCTTGTATTTTGGAGTTTGCAGTTTATGGCAAGCGGTGAATGTTGCACGGGCTGCGCCGAAATATTTGCCTTAGCTGTTAATATCCCAGGCTTTCGCTCAACTACAGGATCAGATTGATGAAAGTCGCCATCCTTTCCGGCTCGGTCTACGGCACCGCTGAAGAAGTCGCCCGCCACGCCGCCGACATTCTCAAGGCCGCCGGCTTCGAGGCCTGGCACAACCCGCGCGCCAGCCTGGCGGATGTGCAAGCCTTCGGCCCCGAGGCTTTCCTTGCGGTGACATCCACCACCGGCATGGGCGAGTTGCCCGACAACCTGCAACCCTTGTATTCGACTATTCGCGACCAACTGCCCGCCGCCTGGCGCGGCCTGCCCGGCGCGGTGATCGGCCTGGGCGACGCCAGCTATGGCGACACCTTCTGCGGCGGCGGCGAGCAAATGCGCGAGCTGTTTGGCGAACTCGGCGTGCGCGAAGTGCTGCCGATGCTGCGCCTGGACGCCAGCGAAAGCGTCACCCCGGAAGCCGACGCCGAACCGTGGCTGGCCGAGTTGGTCACTGCACTGCGCGGCTGACCGGAAATTCCCGCAGCAACGCCAGCCAGGCCTGGGCGGCTTTCGACAGATAGGCGCCCGCACGCCAGGTAAACGCGATGTCCCAGCGCAGGTCGTCGGGCGCCTTGAGCGTCAGGCGCACCACGCCCGGTCGCACCAACCCACGGGCGACCACGCTGGGCAGCAGCACCACGCCCTGGCCGGCCGCGACGAGGGCGGCGAGGAAGTCTGCCTGGCCGCTACGGCCGATTTCCCTCGGGGTGAAGCCCACCTGCTGGCAGGCCTGGATCAGCCGATCATTGAGCACAAAGCTGCGCTGGTACATCAGGAACGGCGTGTCCGCCAGTTCCTCCAGGCGCACCTGGGCGTTCTGTGCCAGCGGGTGATCCATCGGCAGCAAGGCGTCGAGCGGCTCATCGCAGAAGGCTTGCCGGGCGAAGGCTGGATCACTGGAATTCAGGCAGCCACCCACATCCAGTTCACCATTGAGAATCGCCTGTTCGATCGTGCGGCTACCGCCTTCCAGCAACTGGATGGTGACCTTCGGGTAGCGCCTGCGGTACTCGGCAAACAGTCCCGCAAACAACGTGTCCCCCGCCAATAGCGGCAGGCCCAGGCGCAACTCGCCGCGGGCCAGTTGCTGCATGTCATCCAGCTCACTCAGCAATTCCGTCTGCAAGCGCAGCATGGCTTCAGCCCGTAGCAGCACCACTTCTCCAGCGGCGGTCAGGCGGATGTGTGAGCCGGTGCGCTCCAACAGCGGTGTGCCCAGGCTCTGCTCCAGTTGCGCCACTTGTTTGCTGACGGCGGATTGACTGATGTGCAGCGTTTTTCCCGCTTGAGTGAAGCCACCGCGGTGGATCACTTCGACAAAACTGCGCAGCTGTTTGAATTCCATGATCAGGATTCCCATTTGGAATAGCTGGCAGTCTAACAATTCGCTGTGGGGATGGGGTGTGCCTCTCTAAAATGAAGGCCTGCGAGGAACCAAAGCCCATGAAGCGTTTCACCCGTCTATTGATTGAACTGGTCGTGCTGTTGGCCATTTACCTGCTCGGTTGCCAACTGGCCGTGTGGCTGGCGTTGCCGATTCCTGGCGGCGTGGTGGGCCTGGGCCTGCTGCTGGCAACGTTCGCCAGCGGCCTGGTCAAACCGGCGGCCCTGCAATTGGGCGCCGGTGTGTTGATGGCTGAAATGTTGCTGTTCTTCATTCCTGCGCTGATGAGCCTGCTGGACTACGGCGGCCTGTTGCGCAATGACGGCTGGCGCATCCTGCTGGTGATTGGCTTCAGCACCTTGGCGGTGATGCTGGTGACCGCGTTTACCGTCGAACTGGTGTGCCGCTGGAGGCTGCGCCATGAAGCTTGAGCTGATGCCAGTGTTCTGGCTCGCCTTGACCTTGGGTGCGTACATTTTCAGCCGTTGGATCTACCGTCGCACCGGGCGTTACCTGTTGTCGCCGCTGATCCTGGTGCCGGTACTCTTGCTGGCCGTGGCGGTGCCGATGAACACCGCCTACGCCGAATACTCCGCTGACACCCATTGGTTGATGCTGGTGCTGGGCCCGGTGACCGTGGCCTTCGCGGTGCCGATCTGGCAGCAGCGCACGTTGCTGGCGCGATACTGGTCGGCCTTGTTGCTGGGCATGATCGCCGGCAGCGTGGCCTCCATCGCCACCTCATTCGGCTTGGCCAAAGCGCTGGCGTTGGACACCTCGGTGACGATGTCCCTGGTGCCGCGCTCCATCACCACACCGTTCGCCATGCCCGTGTCGTCCGACCTGGGTGGCGTGCCGGAACTGACGGCCGTGTTCGTGATGTTCACCGGTGTGTTCGGCGCCATGCTCGGCGGTGTGCTGCTCAAGTGGTTGCCATTGCGCACACCCTTGGCGCGCGGCGCGCTGTTCGGCGTGGGCGCTCACGGCGCGGGCGTGAGCCGAGCACACGAAGTGGGCGGTGAAGAGGGCTCCGTCGCGGGCTTGGTGATGGTGTTGACGGGCTTGCTCAACCTGTTCGCCGCGCCTTTATTGGCGGCACTTCTCTGACGTCGCGTGTACGGATTTCAACTATTCTCAACGCTGACTCGTACGGTCATCAAGCTGGCTGCCAAGGCAACTACGGCGGCCACGGCGTCTGACTAGACTGGCCCATCACTCAAAAAAACAACAAGAAAATGCGCCAAGGAGGTCGTTGCCGTGAGCCTAGCCCCCGTTCTATCGTCACAGAATGTCAAAGATCAGGTCAGCGCTGCCGAATGGCAGACCCGTGTCGACTTGGCTGCCTGCTATCGCCTGGTGGCGATGCATGGTTGGGATGACCTGATCTTCACCCACATCTCGGCCAAGGTGCCGGGCACTGATGACTTCCTGATCAACCCCTACGGCCTCATGTTCCACGAGATCACCGCGTCGAGCCTGGTCAAGGTCGACCAGGCCGGCAACAAGCTGATGGACAGCCCCTACGAGATCAACCCGGCGGGCTACACCATTCACAGCGCCATCCACGAAGTGCGCCACGACGTGACCTGCGTGCTGCACACCCACACCGCTGCCGGTGTGGCGGTGGCGGCGCAGAAGCAAGGCGTGTTGCCGATCAGCCAGCAATCGATATTCGTGCTGTCGAGCCTGGCCTATCACGCCTACGAAGGCGTGGCGCTGAATCACGAAGAGAAGGCCCGCCTGCAGGCCGATCTGGGTGACAACAACTTCCTGATGCTGCACAACCATGGCCTGCTGACCTGCGGCAGCACCATTGCCGATACCTTTTTGATGATGTTCACGTTCCAGCGCGCCTGCGATATCCAAGTGCTGGCGCAAAACGGTGGTGCTGAATTGATCAGCATCGGCCCGCAGATTCTCGCTGGCGCCAAGGCGATGGTGGCGGCTGTCACAAAGAGCGCACAAGGTATGGGGGGCGCGCTGGCCTGGCCGGCGTTGCTGCGCAAGCTGGACACTCAAGATCCTGGGTATAGAAGCTGATGCCACTCGCCGAGATCCCGCTGAGAGCCTGGCGCAAACGCAGCCAAACGTTCGACTTCCATGGCCGCACCATCCGGTATTGGGTGGCGGGGCAGGGCGAGCCGTTGCTGCTGATCCATGGCTTTCCCACCGCCAGTTGGGACTGGCACTACGTGTGGCAGCCCTTGGCCCAGCGCAACTTGGTGATCGCCTGCGACATGCTCGGTTTCGGCGACTCGGCCAAGCCACTCGACCACGGTTACTGCCTGCTGGAGCAGGCGGATTTGCAACAAGCCCTGCTGGAACATTTGCGCGTGGAGCAGCCGGTGCATGTGCTGGCCCACGACTACGGTGACAGCGTCGCCCAAGAACTGCTGGCCCGGCACTACGAAGGGCGCTTTCAGATGGCCAGCTGTGTGTTTCTCAACGGTGGGCTGTTTCCCGAAACCCATCGCCCGGCGCTGGTACAGAAGCTCTTGCTGAGCCCACTGGGTTGGATGATCGGTCGTGCCTTTGGGCGCAATGCCTTGGCGAACAGTTTCAGCCAGATCTTCGGCCCCAACACCCGCCCCAGCGAAAGCGCTCTGGATGATTTCTGGAGCCTGATCGACTGCCATGACGGCACGCGCATCCTGCACAAACTCATTGCCTACATCCCTCAACGCCGCCGTATGCGTGAGCGTTGGGTGGCAGCGATGCAACAGGGCGATGTGCCGCTACGGGTGATCGATGGCGAAATCGACCCGATTTCGGGCGCTCATATGGTGGAGCGTTACCGCGAGTTGGTGCCCCACGCCGACACGGTGCTGCTGGCCAACATCGGCCACTACCCACAGATCGAGGCGCCGGTGCAGGTGCTCAAACACTACCTGGCGTTTCGTGACCGGATTGGGCAGCCGACACCGCGGTTGGCCTATTCCTGAGCTGACGATTATCCCCCAGCCTTATCGAACACCATTCAGCCCTGGCCGGCTTTATTGTGACCAGCGCCCCCTTGCCTGACACTCGATCTATTCCCATTGTCGCCATTGGAGTTCGGTATGAGTGAATCAGTGCAGTTCCAGGATAAGGTCGTGATCGTCACCGGTGCCGGCGGCGGATTGGGCCGGGCGCATGCGCTGCTGTTCGCCAAACATGGCGCCAAGGTGCTGGTCAACGACCTGGGCGGTTCCACCCAGGGCGAAGGCGCCAATGCCTCGGCTGCCGACCGTGTGGTGGCGCAGATCCGCGAAGCTGGCGGTATTGCTGAAGCCAACCATGACTCTGTCACCGACGGTGACAAGATTGTGCAGAACGCCCTCGATGCGTTTGGCCGTGTCGATGTGGTGGTCAACAACGCGGGCATCCTGCGCGACAAGACCTTCCACAAAATGGACGACAGCGACTGGGACCTGGTTTACCGGGTGCATGTCGAAGGCGCCTACAAAGTCACCCGCGCCGCCTGGCCCCATCTGCGCGAGCAGGGTTACGGTCGGGTGATCTTTACCGCGTCCACCTCAGGCATCTACGGCAACTTTGGCCAGTCCAACTACGGCATGGCCAAGCTGGGTCTGTACGGCCTGACGCGCACTCTGGCGCTGGAAGGCCGCAAAAACAACATCCTGGTCAACGCCATCGCCCCAACGGGCGGCACGCGGATGACCGAAGGCCTGATCCCTCCGCAGGTGTTCGAGCGGCTCAAGCCGGAACTGGTCAGCCCGCTGGTGGTTTACCTGGGCAGCGACGCCTGCCAGGAAACCTCGGGGCTGTTTGAAGTGGGCGGTGGCTGGATCGGCAAGACCCGCTGGGAGCGCAGCCTGGGCGTGGGCTTTGATCCGGAGGCCGGCTTCTCGCCCGAAGACGTGGCGGCGCATTGGCAGCAGATTTGCGACTTCGAAGGGGCGGCTCACCCCAAGGACAACATCGAGGCGTTGAAGGAGATGATGGCCAATTTGCAGAAATTCAGCCTGTGATCGTTGCTTGAATAAGCTTGAATCCTACGGGGCGCTGAGGGCGCCCCGTTTTATTCCAGGCATAAAAAAGGCCGCTGCATAGGCAGCGGCCGAAGTAAGACGTTGGATCAAGGAGCGACAAATCAACGTCAGTGAACACGGGTAACAGACTGAAAACAGGCATCAATCCATTTGAATCTGGCTTTTCTTCCGGTTGTGGAAACGGGCCGTTTGCCCTGAAAGCCCGGTAAGAATAGCCGCTTGTAACAAAATGAGTAATGCCGATTCGTGACAAGGACTGTTGCACAATAAGCAACAGTTTCAGCGCTCTCCATACATTCCCCTGATAAGCCACCATCCACCCAATGCATGCCTGTGCCCCAAGCCCAGGCCAGAGCGCCCTGTCATCCTTTCGGGCGACAACACGAATCCCTCCTTGGTGCGCTTATCGCTCCTGATGGGCGGCAGTAGGGTGGGGCCTTCTGTCACTCACCGGGGAAGACGCATGACAAGAACAACAATGCGCGCCATCTTCAGGCCACAGGCGCTGGCCGCTGCGGTTGCGTTGGGGTGCTGTGCCCAGGCACAGGCTGTTTCGTTCAACATTGGCGAGATCGAAGGGCAATTCGATTCCTCGCTGTCGGTGGGCGCGAGCTGGGGCATGCGCGACGCCGATAAAAAGCTGGTGGGCACGGTCAATGGCGGCACCGGCCAGGCGTCTACCGGTGATGACGGTCGCTTGAATTTCAAGAAGGGCGAGACCTTCTCCAAGATTTTCAAGGGCCTGCACGACCTGGAATTGAAGTACGGCGACACAGGCGTGTTCGTGCGCGGCAAGTACTGGTACGACTTCGAACTGAAGGACGAAGACCGCGAGTTCAAACAGATCAGCGACCACAACCGCAAGGAAGGCGCCAAATCCAGCGGTGCGCAGATCCTCGATGCCTTCGTCTACCACAACTATTCGCTGGGTGACCTGCCGGGCACCGTGCGCGCCGGTAAGCAGGTGGTCAGTTGGGGGGAAAGTACCTTCATCGGCAACTCCATCAACAGTATCAACCCGATTGACGTTTCCGCCTTCCGTCGTCCGGGCGCCGAGATCAAGGAAGGGTTGATTCCGGTCAACATGCTGTTTGCTTCACAAAGCCTGACCAACCAACTGACTGTTGAAGGTTTCTACCAGTTGGAGTGGGACCAGACGGTGCTGGATAACTGCGGCACTTTCTTTGGTGGCGATGTGGCGGCGGACGGTTGCACCAATAACTACACGGTGGGCAACCCGGCGATTGCGCCCTTGCAGCCGATTGCAGCGGCACGCGGCCAAGGCTTCGTGGTGACTCGCGAAGGCGTGGTGGTACAGCGTGCAGGCGACCGTGATGCGCGGGATTCCGGCCAGTTCGGTGCCGCGTTGCGTTGGCTGGGCGATGACACCGAGTACGGTCTGTATTTCATGAATTACCACAGCCGCACGCCGACCGTGGGCACGATCACGGCCAACACCAATCTCGCGACTATCGGGGGTATCGCCGCTGCCGCGCCTGCCGGTTTTGGTTCTGCCCTGGCCCAGAGCACCATGCTCGGTCGCGGCCAGTACTACCTCGATTACCCTGAAGATATCCGCCTGTTCGGCGCCAGCTTCTCCACCACCTTGCCCACCGGCACGGCGTGGACCGGAGAAATCAGCTACCGGCCCAATGCCCCGGTACAACTCAACACCACCGACCTGACCCTGGCCCTGATCAACCCGATCGCCGGCCAAACGGCCTCACCTATTCGCAGCAACTTCGGCTCCGACAACAAAGGCTACCGCCGCAAGGAAATCACCCAGATCCAGAGCACCATGACCCAGTTTTTCGACCAGGTGCTGGGCGCTGAACGCCTCACGGTCGTCGGTGAAGCGGCCATCGTGCACGTTGCAGGCCTGGAAGATAAATCCAAACTGCGTTACGGCCGCGACTCGGTGTACGGCGCCTACGGGTTTCAGGGTGACACCGACGGTTTTGTCACCTCCACCGCCTGGGGTTACCGCGCCCGGGCAATCCTGGACTACAACAACGTGATCGCCGGGATCAACCTCAAGCCCAACCTGTCCTGGTCCCATGATGTGGCCGGCTACGGCCCCAATGGCCTGTTCAACAAAGGCGCCAAGGCGATCAGCGTCGGCGTGGATGCGGACTATCGCAACACCTACACCGCCAGCCTCAGTTACACCGACTTTTTCGGCGGCGACTACAACACCCTGACCGACCGCGACTTCCTCGCGCTCAGCTTCGGCGTCAACTTCTGATCTGGCTTAAAGAAGGACAAGCATCCATGCGTAAGACAATTGCAGTGTTGGCCCTCAGCCTGTTGGCTACCCACGTAATGGCAGCGGTGTCGCCGGAAGAGGCGGCCAAGCTGGGCACCACCCTGACCCCGGTGGGCGCCGAAAAAGCCGGCAATGCCGACGGCTCGATCCCGGCCTGGACCGGTGGCATCCCGAAAAACGCCGGTGCGGTGGACAGCAAGGGTTTCCTGGCCGACCCGTTCGCCAGTGAAAAACCGTTGTTCGTAATCACCGCAGCCACCGTCGACAAGTACAAGGACAAACTCTCCGACGGCCAGGTGGCGATGTTCAAGCGCTACCCCGAAACCTACAAGATCCCGGTGTACCCAACCCACCGCACGGTCAACCTGCCGCCGGAGATCTACGAGTCGATCAAGCGCAGTGCGCTGAACGTCAAGCCGATCAACGACGGCAATGGACTGGAAGGGTTCACCGGTAACCGCTATTACGCGTTTCCGATTCCGAAGAATGGCGTGGAAGTGCTGTGGAACCACATCACCCGCTACCACGGCGGCAACCTGCGCCGCATCATCACCCAGGCCACGCCGCAGACCAACGGCAGCTACACGCCGATCCGCTTCGAAGAGGAAGTGGCGGTGCCGCAACTGATCCCGGACATGGACCCGGCGAAGGCGGCCAACGTGCTGACCTTCTTCAAGCAGTCGGTGACGGCCCCGGCGCGCCTGGCGGGCAACGTGCTGCTGGTGCATGAAACCCTCGACCAAGTGAAGGAACCGCGCCTGGCGTGGATCTACAACGCCGGCCAGCGTCGCGTACGCCGCGCGCCGCAAGTGGCGTATGACGGGCCGGGCACTGCCTCCGACGGTCTGCGCACCTCGGACAACTTCGACATGTTCTCCGGCGCCCCGGACCGCTATGACTGGAAGCTGGTGGGCAAGAAAGAGATGTACATCCCCTACAACAGCTACAAGCTGGACCAGCCGACACTCAAGTACGACGACATCATCAAGGCCGGCCACATCAACCAGGACCTGACCCGCTATGAACTGCACCGCGTGTGGGAAGTGGTCGGCACGGTCAAGCCGAGTGAGCGGCACATCTACGCCAAGCGCCACATGTACATCGACGAGGACAGCTGGCAGGTGGCACTGGTGGATCACTACGACGGCCGCGGCCAACTGTGGCGTGTCGCCGAAGGTCATGCGCAGTTCTATTACGACCACCAGACCCCGGCGTACACCGTGGAAACCCTTTACGACATCATCGCCGGGCGCTACATCGCGCTGGGCATGAAGAACGAGGAGAAGCGCAGCTTCGTGTTCGGTTTTGCGGCCAAGGCGGCGGACTACACCCCGGCTGCATTGAGGGCCGAAGGGGTTCGTTGATCACCCTTTTACCTGGCCGGGACCCTTTGGGCTCCCGGCTTTTTTATGCCTGCCAATCACCCCGCTGAATACTTCTTCAACAACCGCCGACCACAGGACTAGGGTAGGCGCCACGTTGCATAACAATAAAAAAGCAGGATGCAGCAATGACTGCCATGACACGCTGCCTGGACCGTCCTGGATTCATGCCTCGGCTGTCCGCCCATCATTTGTTGCGCCCACGCTTGGCCGAGCCCTTGCTGGCGGCGCAGGTCAGGGTCAAGTTGCTGTGCGCGCCCGGCGGCAGTGGCAAGAGCGCGCTGTTCGCCGAGTGCGCGTTGCAGGCACCCAAGGATTGCCCGGTGTACTGGTTGCCGCTCAATGGTATTGCCCTGAGCCCCGTCGATCTTTGCCAGCGCCTGGCGCAGAACCTGGGTTTGCCGTTCACCGATGAAGCGACCCTGCTGTCGGACCTTGCGCGTTGGCAGGCCCCGGCGTGGGTGTTCCTCGATGACTTCTGCCGCTTACCCGTGCCGGACACCGACGCTTTGCTCGATCGCCTGTTGACCGCCAGCAGTCCAGCCCTGACGTGGTGGCTGGGCGCGCGGCGTCGCCCGCTGTGCAATTGGCCGAGGTTGCTGCTGGACGATGAGCTGCTGGAGTTTGGCGCAGACTTGGCGTTCAGCCCTGCCGAGATCCAGCAATTGCTCGTTCATGCCCCAGGGCAGTCCGTCGACAGCGTGTTGCAGTTCAGTGCCGGCTGGTGTGCCGGTACGCGCATTGCCTTGCTGGGGGACGTCCACCCGGAAAAGACCTTGCTCGATTACCTGCAACACGAGCTGTTCAGCACGTTGCCAGCCGAACTGGCGGAAGCCTGGCGCGTGCTGGCGCATCTGCCGCGCTTCAACGCGGGGTTGTGCGAACACCTGTTCGGCTTTGGCGACGGTGATCAGTACCTGCACGATCTGCAGGCCCTCGGCGCGTTTGTCCAACCCTGGGAAGACACCGAGTGGCTGCAGGTCTTTCCACCCCTCGCTGATTTGCTGCGTGACGAGCCCTGGCCAGCCAAGCGTTCATGGCATCGCCGCGCCTGCCAATGGTTCACCGCCGAACAGGACTGGCAGGCCGCGTTTGAACACGCCTTGCTCGCCGAAGAATATGAAGTGGCGGTGAGCCTGTTGCAGCACTTCAGTTTCGAAGACCTGTTCCGCCAGCAGAACGCGATGCTGCTGTTGCGCCTGCATGAACAGCAGGGCGATGAGCTGATGCTCGGTTCGGCGCAATTGGTCGGGCTACTGACGGCGGCGTTGCTGTTCGCCGGTCGCTTCGAGCAGGCCGCGCAATGCATCCATCAACTGGCGCGGTTCGCGCCGCAACCGACGGCGGCGCAACAGCGCTACCTGCTGGCGCGCTGGCAGGCGCAGTGGGGCTGGTTGCTGCATCTGGGGGGCGATGCCGAACGTTCTCGCGAACACTTCCTCGAAGCGCTGCAAGCTTTGCCCGACAGCGCCTGGACGTCGCGGTTGATGTGCCTTTCGGGCCTGACCCAGCAAGCCTTGCTGCGCGGTGAACTGGACGTGGCCCAGGCCCTGAGCCGCGAAGCCTTGTGCCTGGCCCGTGCTCATGGCTCGTTGCTGCTCGAAGCCCTGTTGGAGCTGGATCACGCGCAACTGCTGGAGCAGCGCGGCGCCCCTTATCGGGCGCAAAGCCTGCTGGAAAATGTGCAGGCGATGTTGCTCAAACAGCGACTCAAGGCCGGGCCCTTGGTCGGGCGCATCGCCCTGCGGCGCGGGCACCTGGCGTTGCGGCAAGGGCAGGACAGCCTGGCTGCCGAGTGTTTCGAGGCGGGCTTGAAGATGTGCCTGCACAGCCAGGACAAACGCGTGCTCTACGGATTCCTCGGCCTGGCGTTGCTGGCCGCCAACCGTGGCGATTACGCCCAGGCCTTTGTGCAATTGCGCGATGCCGAGCGGCTGATGCAGCAGCGTCAGGTGCCCGACACGGTGTACCGCGCGGTGTTGCTGCTGGTCAGCGGGCATTTCTGGTTGCAGCAGGGGCGTGCCGAACTGACGGTGGAAGCGGTGCGCCGTGTGCTTCGCCACTTCCGTGGGCCCCAGGCCAGGCAGGCACCGCCGGCCACCCTGGAACTGGTGCCGCGCCTGGAGTACCTGCTGGTGCTGGCGGAAGTGAAACTGGGGTGCGCCGATCAGCCGGTGGCGCGGCTCACGGCCCTACTGGATACCGCTCACCAGCGCGGCATGCTCTGCCTGGAAACCGAGCTGCACCTGGTGCTGGGCGAAGTGGCCTGGCAAATCGGTGATTGCGCGCTGGCGCGCCGCTCGCTGCAAACCGGGCTGGCGTTGGCGGCACGCTGCCAAGTGCAGCAAGCGATTCGCGAACTGCGGCTGCGCTCGCCGGGATTACTGAGTGAGCTGGGCATGGAGCCACAGGCGCCCGTGTCGGGTGCGGCAGAGAGCCCGCTCAGCCAGCGTGAGCTGGAGGTGCTGCAGTTGATCGCCCTGGGCAACTCCAACCTGGAAATCGCCGACCGGCTGTTTATCTCCCTGCATACGGTCAAGACCCACGCGCGGCGTATCCACAGCAAGCTCGGCGTGGAGCGGCGCACGCAAGCGGTGGCCAAGGCCAAGACATTGGGGTTGATGACCTAGGCGCAAAACGCCTGTCGGTACTCGCCGGGCGTGGCGCCCATGGCTTGGCGGAAGCGATGGGTGAAGTGGCTGGCGCTGGAGAAACCGCACATCAAGGCAATTTCACTCAAGGGCAGGGCGCCACTGCGCAGCAGGGCCTGGGCGCGGGTGAGGCGACGCGCCAGCAGGTATTGGTGCGGCGGCAGGCCGAAGCTTTGGCGGAACATCCGCGCGAAATGGTATTCCGACAGCGCACACATCCCGGCCAATTGGCCCAGGCTGATCGGGTCTTCCAGGTGCTGGTCGATGTACTCCACCAACAGCCGTCGCTGATGCGCCGCCAGCCCGCCTTTCAACCGTAATCCTTCGCGGGCACCCACCTGGCTGAGCAGGGTATGGCTGAGCATTTCGTGGGCCAGGCTGCTGGTCAGCAGGCGTTCGGCGGGTTCGTGCCAGTTCAGTGCGATCAACTGGTGAAAGCGCCGGGCCTGGCTGGCGTCTTCCAGGAAGGTGCTTTCGCGCAATTGCAGGGTGCGCGGTTCGCGGTCGAGCAGGGTGACGCAGCCCAGGGCGAATTGCTCCGGGCTGAAGTACACATGGGCCAGGCGGATTTCGCCGTTGATCACCCACGCCGACTGGTGCTCGGCGGGCAGGATGCACAGCTTGTCGGGCCCGCCCTTGGTGCCCGGCTGGTCACGCCGAAAGGTGCCGGTGCCGCCGCCGATGTAGCACGACAAGGTGTGATGGCTGGGCGCCTGGTAATCCTGGGCATCGTGATGGTTGCTCCACAAGGCTGCAGACAAGCCGTCACCGAGCTCGGCGCAGGCTTCGAGGCGTGCATTGGGCGAGCGGTTAAGGGCTTGAAAGACTTGCAGGGATTCCAGATCAGGCATGGTTCGTACTCTCCGACGCCTTGCATCCTACTCCGCGCGGTGAGTGCTGTGCGTCCACCGCCCGACAAAAGCGCAAGATTGTGCAAGAGCGCGCCATGGATCGCGGGCCACACTGTGGCTCAATCGATGGAGCCCGCTATGAACCTTTCCCTGTATTTACTCACCGTGCTGATCTGGGGCACCACTTGGATCGCCCTCAAATGGCAACTGGGCGTGGTGGCGATTCCGGTGTCCATCGTCTATCGCTTCGGTTTGGCGGCGCTGGTGCTGTTTGTGTTGTTGCTGCTCAGTCGCAAGTTGCAGGTGATGAATCGGCGTGGGCATTTGATTTGTGTGGCGCAGGGCCTGTGTCTGTTCTGCGTCAACTTCATGTGCTTCCTTACCGCCAGCCAGTGGATTCCCAGCGGCCTGGTGGCGGTGGTGTTTTCCACGGCCACGCTGTGGAATGCGCTGAATGCCCGGGTGTTTTTCGGCCAGCGGGTGGCGCGCAATGTGTTGATGGGCGGCGGGCTGGGTTTGATGGGCTTGGGCCTGCTGTTCTGGCCGGAACTGGTGGGGCATACCGCCAGCCCGCAAACCTTGCTCGGCTTGGGGTTGGCGTTGCTGGGGACGATGTGTTTCTCGGCGGGCAATATGCTCTCGAGTCTGCAACAGAAGGCCGGTCTGAGGCCGCTGACGACCAATGCCTGGGGCATGTTGTATGGTTCGTTGATGCTGGCGACCTATTGCATGGTGCGCGGGATTCCGTTTGAGATGGACTGGAGCGCGCGGTATGTCGGAGCCCTGTGGTACCTGGTGATCCCAGGCTCGGTAATCGGCTTTACCGCGTACCTGACCCTGGTCGGGCGCATGGGGCCGGAGCGCGCGGCGTATTGCACCGTGTTGTTCCCGGTGGTGGCGCTGAATGTCTCGGCGTTTGCCGAGGGCTACCAGTGGACCGCGCCGGCGTTGGCGGGGTTGGTCCTTGTGATGCTGGGCAATGTGTTGGTGTTTCGTAAGGCGAAGCGTGTGAACCCTGTCTTTAAGGCGCGACAAATCTAAATGTGGGAGCGGGCTTGCTCGCGAAAGCGGTGGATCAGTCGATACCTTTGGTGACTGACAGACCGCATTCGCGAGCAAGCCCGCTCCCACATTTGACCGAGTTGTTTGGGTTATTTCATTCCAAGGCGCTTGGCCATCCGTCCGAGGTTGGCGCGGTCCAGGCCGAGTTCTCGGGCGGCGCTGGCCCAGTTGTGCTGGTGGCGCTCCAGGCAGGCGCTGATGATCTGGCGTTGATAGTGTTCGGTGGCCTGGCGCAGGTCGCCGGTTACGACGGGTATCACGTCGGTGTGTGCTTCGATCACGGGGGCGCTGACGTCGGGCAGGTCCAGGTCCTGGGCATTCAAGCTGAGAATCTTCGGACGCTCGCGACAGTTTCCCAAGGCTTTCAGCGCGCTGCGTCCGATCAAATGCTCCAGCTCTCGTACATTCCCCGGCCAGTTATAGGCCAGCAGCGCTGCCTGGGCATCGCTGGTCAGGCGCAGGCTGCCGAGGCCCATGCGTGAGCGGTTCTGTTCAAGGAAGAAACCGGCCAGCAGCAACACATCGCGCCCGCGTTCACGCAACGCCGGCACTTGCAGCGGGTAGACGCTGAGGCGGTGATAGAAGTCGGCGCGGTAGCGGCCATTGCGCACTTCGTCAGCGAGGTCGCGGTTGGTGGCGGCGATCAGGCGCACGTCCACCTGGTGTTCCTTGTCCGAGCCCAGGCGCTGCAACTGGCCGCTTTGCAGCACCCGCAGCAGCTTGGCTTGCACGGTCAGTGACAATTCACCCACTTCATCGAGGAACAGCGTGCCGCCGTTGGCCAGTTCGAACTTGCCGCGACGCTCGTTCAACGCGCCGGTAAAGGCCCCGCGTACATGGCCGAACAGCTCGCTTTCCACCAGGGTTTCCGGCAGGGCGGCGCAGTTGAGGCTGATCAGCGGTTTATCCGCGCGCGTCGAGGCCGCGTGGATGGCCTGGGCCACCAATTCCTTGCCTACCCCGGTTTCGCCGGTGATCAGCACGGTGAGGTCACTGCCGCCCACCAGCTTGATCTCTTCTACCAGGCGCTTGTGGGGTTTGCTCTGGCCGATCATCTCCTTGTGCTGCTGGCCGCTGGCCTCGCGGTAGATTTCGGCGCGCAGGGTCAGGCGTTCGATACGTTCGGCCACGTTGACGGTGGCGGCGGCGAGGCTGGCGAAGGCTTGCAGGGCGTCCAGTTCCACGCGCTCGAAGCGCTCGGTGTCGAGGGCGTCCAGGGTCAGCAGGCCCCAGGGCTGATCGTCGACGAACAGCGGGCAACCCATGCAATCGTGGACTTCCAGATGCCCGTGAAGGCCATCCACCAATCCGTCATAGGGGTCGGGCAATTCGCTGTCACTGTCGAAACGCGTAGGGCCTGGGCTGCTCAGCAACACGGCGAAGCGCGGGTGTTCGCTGACCTTGAAGCGCCGGCCCAGGGTGTCGGCGCTCAAACCGTCGACGGCCAACGGCACCAGCCATTCGCCGTCCAGGCGCAACAGCGCGGCGGCGTCACAGGGCAGCAGGGCGCGCATGGCTTGTAATAGACGACGATAACGCTCGCCTTCGGGCAGTTCACGGGACAGGTCGGCGACCAGGGGCAGCAGGGTGGTGAGCAGCGATTGCGCAGTCATAATGACTCCTTGTAGTCCTTATGACTATACTTTATAAGAAGTCATATTGACTAGATACTGAATAACTAATTGAAATATATGAGTTTATTAGTTGGCACGAATACTGAGTAGGTAAAGGCAATCAGTAAAGAAGCCCAGGAGGCTCCCATGCTTAGTGCCCAAGACCGTGCCATCGTCAAATCCACCGTGCCCCTGCTGGAAAGCGGCGGCGAAGCGCTGATCACCCATTTCTACCGCATGATGCTTTCCGAGTACCCGGAAGTTCGCCCGCTGTTCAACCAGGCCCACCAGGCCAGCGGCGATCAACCCCGCGCCTTGGCCAACGGGGTGTTGATGTATGCGCGGCATATCGACCAGTTGGATCAACTGGGCGACCTGGTGGCCAAGATCATCAACAAGCATGTGGCCCTGCAGATCCTGCCGGAGCATTACCCGATCGTCGGCGCCTGCCTGCTGCGCGCGATTTCCGAAGTGCTGGGCAGCGAGATTGCGACGCCCGAGGTGATGAACGCCTGGGGCGCGGCCTATGGCCAACTGGCCGACATCCTGATCGGCGCCGAGGCGGCGATCTATGAAGAGAAAGCGCAGGCCCCGGGTGGCTGGCGGGGGGCGCGGCCGTTCATCATCGTCAAGCGCGTGGTGGAGAGTGACGAGATTATCTCCTTCTACTTTGCCCCGGTGGACAACGGTCCGATTCTTGCCGCTGCACCGGGCCAATACATCGGCATGAGACTGGTGCTGGATGGCGAGGAAGTGCGCCGCAACTATTCGCTGTCAGCCCTGACCGATTCGGGCCTGTACCGCATCAGCGTCAAGCGCGAAGCCGGAGGGCGGGTGTCCAACTACCTGCACGACCAACTGCACGTCGGTGCGACTATTGACCTGTTTCCGCCTTCGGGAGAGTTCACCCTGGCAGCCAGCGACAAACCGCTGGTGCTGATCAGCGGTGGAGTGGGCATCACGCCGACCTTGCCGATGCTCGAAGCCGCCCTGGCTACCCAGCGCCCGGTGCACTTCATCCACTGCGCGCGTAACGGCGGGGTGCATGCGTTCCGTGATTGGGTCGATGCCCTAGCGGCCAAGCACCCACAGCTCAAGCGCTTCTATTGCTACGCCGAGGATGATGGTGTGAGCCCGGCGGCGGACAAGGTGGGTTTGCTCAGCCAGGAACAACTGGCGGCGTGGTTGCCGGAGCAGCGCGACATCGATGCCTACTTCCTTGGCCCTAAAGGCTTCATGGGCGCGATCAAGCGTCATCTCAAGGCGCTGGGTGTACCCGAGAAGCAAAGCCGCTATGAGTTCTTCGGCCCGGCTGCGGCGCTGGAATAACTCCAGCCCCCTGTAGGAGCGAGCTTGCTCGCGAAGATCGCCAACGAAAACGCGCCCATCCAGAATGAATACGGCGCCCTGGCGTTTTTTGCGAGCAAGCTCGCTCCTACAGAAAGGCGCATTAATCCCCCGTTAACCCCCCTCTGTTTAAACCACTCCCTGTGTGTAAACTTGCGGCCATTGGCACAACCAAACAAAGGGAACCGGAAATGAGTGACGAATTGCGT
This sequence comes from Pseudomonas sp. NS1(2017), assembly GCF_002269425.1. NCBI lineage: Bacteria > Pseudomonadati > Pseudomonadota > Gammaproteobacteria > Pseudomonadales > Pseudomonadaceae > Pseudomonas > Pseudomonas sp. NS1(2017). Next base: position 130,141 of record NZ_CP022960.1, on the reverse strand, counting down.
TTAGGCAGGGAGCGGCGCTTTCTGGTGTTGCTGGGCATCATCTGCCTGGCGCTGATCGGCGGTGCGCTTTATATGCAGGTGGTACTCGGCGAGGCGCCGTGCCCGCTGTGCATCCTGCAACGCTACGCCTTGCTGTTGATCGCGATCTTCGCGTTCATCGGTGCGGCCATGCGCACCAAAGGGGCGCTCACGTTTTTCGAAGGGCTGGTGATACTCAGCGCCCTCGGCGGTGTGGCCGCAGCCGGTCACCACGTGTACACCCAGTTCTTCCCCCAGGTCAGCTGCGGCATTGATGTGCTGCAACCGATCGTCGATGACCTGCCACTGGCCAAAGTGTTCCCCCTGGGGTTCCAGGTCGATGGCTTCTGCAGCACCCCGTATCCACCTGTGCTGGGTCTGTCCCTGGCGCAGTGGGCGCTGGTCGCGTTCGTATTGACGGTGATCCTGGTGCCGTTGGGCATTTACCGGAATCGCCAGCGCAAAGCCTGAGCCCATCCCTGAAACGCTCCGGTCCTTCTTGAAGGAAGACCGGGGCGTTTTTGTTTGTAGGGATTTGTGAATAGAACGTGACGCGGGACAATCTTGGGTGCGCGCAGTGTGCGACATGTTGTCACACGGAAGCTGCCGCAGGACGTTTCTGACTCGCCAAACGGCCGCTTAAATTTGCATAAAACGGCCAAGATGTGCTGTCAGTTCGTGGTTCCGGCGAGGCCACGAACCTCAGGCCACGCCAGCAATTGGGTGATGTCCGAATGCCTTGTTTTATGGGGGGTTGCATCGGTTTGGCATGCCCTTACAGCGCGTAAGGACTGCAACGGATTACCCTATAACACGGCAATTTTTGTGGTTTTTGTTGAGAATCGAACGCGATAAGATCGCGAACCTTTGCAATATTGGTGAAGGATTATTGCTGTAATCGATAAAAATTATTTCTTTATAAGACATGGTTTATACATCGCTAGCTAACTACAATCGCCCGCACTGAATGTCCGGTGCTGTTCAATATTTGAGCACTGGAGCGGTCGAGGGGCAGATGGACGGCTCTGTGCGACCCCAAGGTTCCGACAGCCTTTCAACTATCCGCACCAAATGGAATTGGTCTGTAACAAGGCCTTTAACCACGAAATCGAATAAGAACTCACCGCAGGTCCGTGAAACGCCACCTAATGGCGTGATGGGCAGGCTCTTATTCAATCGAAGAGAAATGCCAACCCTTGGCAGGGTGAAGTGTTGGCGATCAAAACCCAACTGCATTGCGCAAGCTGCTTTAGAGGTCGTGAGATGAGTAAAAACAGGTACCCCCGATTACTAGGCTTTTTGCCGCTGCTTGGCATGATGTTAATGCTGGGAGGCTGCAAGTGGACCTTGATGGACCCAAAAGGACAGATCGGTCTGGATCAACGAAACCTGATCATCACCGCCACCCTGCTGATGTTGTTGGTTGTGGTGCCTGTGATCATCATGACCTTCGCCTTCGCCTGGAAATACCGCGCGTCGAACACCAGCGCGACCTACGCGCCGAAGTGGTCGCACTCCACCAAGATTGAAGTCGCAGTGTGGCTGGTGCCAATCCTCATCATCATCGCCCTGGGTTACATCACCTATAAGTCGACCCATGAGCTGGACCCGTACCGTCCGCTGGAATCCGACGTCAAGCCGATCAACATCGAAGTAGTCGCGCTGGACTGGAAGTGGCTGTTCATCTACCCGGACCTGGGTATCGCCACCGTCAACGAAATCCAGTTCCCGGAGAACACTCCGCTTAACTTCCGGATCACCTCCGACGCCGTGATGAACTCGTTCTTCATCCCAGCCCTGGGCGGCCAGATCTACGCGATGGCAGGCATGCAGACTCGCCTGCACCTGATCGCCAACGAAAAAGCTGAAATGGAAGGCATCTCCGCAAACTACAGCGGCGCTGGCTTCACCGGCATGAAATTCAAAGCGATCTCGACGAGCCAGGAAGGTTTCAACGCCTGGGTAGCCGAAGTCAAGGCCGCACCTAAACAGCTTGATCAAGCTGAATACGATGCCCTGACCAAACCAAGCCAGAACAACCCAGTCGCTCTGTACTCCGCGTATGAGCCGGACCTGTTTCAGAAAATCGTCGACAAGTACGAAGGTATGAAGCCAGGCAAGCCGGTCAAGCACGAGAAGAAAGAAGTGGCCGCGGTTGAAGGTTCTGACACGGGCTCGCATTCAACTGCTGGGGCAGAGGAGTAAACGATGTTTGGTAAATTAAGTTGGGATGCGGTCCCGTTCCACGAGCCGATCGTAATGGTGACTATCGCCATGATCGCGCTGGGTGGTCTGGCACTGTTTGCAGGTATCACGTACTTCAAGAAGTGGACCTACCTGTGGACCGAGTGGCTGACTTCGGTCGACCACAAGAAAATCGGCGTCATGTACGTCATCGTTGCCATGGTCATGCTGCTGCGTGGTTTTGCCGACGCCATCATGATGCGTACCCAGTTGGCCATGGCCACCGAGGGTTCGCCTGGCTACCTGCCACCTGAACACTATGACCAGATCTTCACCGCTCACGGTGTGATCATGATCATCTTCATGGCGATGCCATTCTTCACCGGCCTGATGAACCTTGCCTTGCCGCTGCAGATTGGCGCGCGTGACGTTGCCTACCCGTTCCTGAACTCCCTGAGCTTCTGGCTGCTGGTTTCCGGCGTGGTGCTGATCAACGTGTCCCTGGGCGTCGGCGAATTCGCCAAGACCGGTTGGGTTGCGTATCCGCCATTGTCGGGCCTGCAATACAGCCCTGGCGTGGGTGTGGACTACTACATCTGGGCCCTACAGTTATCAGGACTCGGGACGACATTGACGGGGGTCAACTTCCTGGCCACCGTCCTGAAAATGCGCGCCCCTGGCATGAAACTGATGGACATGCCGATCTTCACCTGGACCTGCACCTGGGCCAACGTCCTGATCGTGGCTTCGTTCCCGATTCTGGCCGCTACCATGGCGCTGCTGTCGCTTGACCGTTACCTGGATTTCCACATTTTCACCAACGAACTTGGTGGCAATCCAATGATGTACGTGAACCTGTTCTGGGCATGGGGTCACCCTGAGGTGTACATCCTGATCCTGCCAGCGTTCGGTATCTTCTCCGAAGTGATCTCGACCTTTACCGGCAAGCGCCTGTTCGGTCACCACTCGATGGTTTACGCATCGGGCGCAATCTCCGTACTGGGCTTCATGGTGTGGCTGCACCACTTCTTCACCATGGGTTCGGGGGCCAGCGTCAACGCCTTCTTCGGCCTGGCGACGATGCTGATTTCCATCCCGACGGGGGTGAAGCTATTCAACTGGCTGTTCACCATCTACCACGGTCGTCTGCGCATGACCAGCCAGGTCCTGTGGACCCTGGGCTTCATGGTGACCTTCGCCATCGGCGGCATGACCGGCGTACTGCTGGCCATCCCGGGTGCTGACTTCGTGCTGCACAACAGCCTGTTCGTGATCGCTCACTTCCACAACGTGATCATCGGCGGCGCGGTATTCGGTTACATCGCTGGTTTCAGCTTCTACTTCCCGAAAGCGTTCGGCTTCAAGCTGCACGAAGGCTGGGGCAAGGCTGCATTCTGGTTCTGGATCTCGGGATTCTTCGTCGCGTTCATGCCGCTCTACGCTCTGGGCTTCATGGGCATGACCCGTCGTCTGAACGCCACCACCAACCCTGAGTGGGTGCCGTACCTGTACGTCGCCATGTTCGGTGCGGTGATGATCGCTGTGGGTATCGCTTGCCAGCTGATCCAGCTGTACGTGAGTGTCCGTGACCGTAAGCAGAACGCTTGCGACTCCGGTGACCCATGGAATGGCCACACCCTGGAATGGTCGACTTCGTCGCCACCGCCGTTCTACAACTTCGCCGTGATCCCGACTGCGAACACCATTGATGCGTTCACCGAAGCCAAGGAAGACGGTACTGCGTACCAACGTCCTAAGCACTACGAACCGATCCACATGCCAAACAACACCGCCACTGGCGTGGTGATGGGCGCGCTGTTGACCGTGTTCGGTTTCGCGATGATCTGGCACATCTGGTGGCTGGCAATCGCGAGCCTGGTGGGCACCATCGGCTACTTCATTGTCCACGCTGCACGTGATGATCAAGGCTACATGGTGCCGGTCGAGACGATCGAACGCATCGAAGCCGAGCAACACGCTCGCCTGGTCGCCGAGAAGAAAATCCCGGCCAACCGTGTAGAAACCTCGTTGGAACAGGCTTAAACCATGTCGAACTTAGTGACCAATGCTGGACACGCCCATGTCGATGACCATGGGCACGATGACCATCACCACGACTCGGGGCCGATGACCGTTTTCGGTTTCTGGCTCTACCTGATGACCGACTGCATCTTGTTTGCGTCGATCTTCGCGGTGTACGCGGTACTGGTAAACAACGTAGCGGGTGGCCCGTCGGGCCACGACATCTTCGAACTGCCTTACGTGCTCGGCGAAACCGCCTTGCTGTTGTTCAGTTCGATCACCTACGGCTTCGCCATGTTGGCCTTCTACAAGGGCAACAAGAAAGGCGTACTGAGCTGGTTGGGACTGACCTTCCTGTTCGGTCTGGGCTTCATCGGCATGGAGATCAACGAGTTCCACCTGCTGATCTCCGAAGGCTACGGCCCGCACCGTTCCGGCTTCCTGTCCGCGTTCTTCACGCTGGTAGGTACCCACGGTCTGCACGTGTCTGCCGGCCTGCTGTGGATGGCGGTGATGATGTATCAGGTCAATAAGCACGGCCTGACCAACACCAACAAGACTCGCCTGACCTGCCTGAGCCTGTTCTGGCACTTCCTGGACGTGGTCTGGATCTGCGTCTTCACCGTTGTTTACCTGATGGGGACTCTGTAATGGCTAATGCACACTCCCATGACCATGACAGCCATGATGCGAGCCACGGTAGCGTCAAGTCGTACGCCATCGGCTTCATCCTGTCGGTAATCCTGACGCTCATCCCGTTCGGTCTGGTGATGTACCCGACCCTGCCGAAGTCGATCACCTTGATGATCGTGCTGGCATTCGCGGTGATTCAGGTACTGGTGCACCTGGTGTACTTCCTGCACCTGGACCGTTCCAAAGAACAGCGCGACAACGTGGTTGCGTTCGTGTTCGCAGGGATCGTAATCGTACTGCTGGTTGGCCTGTCGATATGGATCATGTTCAGCATCCATACGTTCATGATGGCGAAGTGAGGTAAGACCCGATGTCGCTTAAGCACTTTATCCAAATCACCAAACCGGGGATCATTTTCGGTAACGTGCTTTCTGTGGCGGGCGGTTTCTTCCTGGCCTCCAAGGGACATGTCGATCTGGCCATCTTCCTGGCTGCAATGATCGGCACATCCCTGGTGGTAGCTTCCGGTTGTGTGTTCAACAACTGCATCGACCGTGACATCGATATCAAGATGGAGCGCACCAAGAATCGCGTGCTGGTCCAGGGCCTTATCTCCCTGAAGCTGGCACTGATCTACGCGACCGTCCTGGGTGTTGCCGGTGTGGCGTTGTTGTACAAGGTGGCCAACCCGCTGGCGGCGCTGTTTGCCGTGATCGGCTTTGTCATCTACGTCGGCCTCTACAGCCTGTACCTCAAGCGCAAGTCGGTTCACGGCACGCTGGTGGGCAGTCTGTCGGGGGCGATGCCGCCGGTGATTGGTTATGTGGCTGTAACCAATAGCTTCGACATGGCCGCGCTGACGCTACTGGTGATGTTCAGCCTGTGGCAGATGCCGCATTCCTACGCCATCGCGATTTTCCGCTTCAATGACTACCTGGCTGCGTCGATTCCGGTTCTTCCGGTTAAACGTGGCATCCAGGTCGCCAAGAAACACATCCTGCTGTACATCCTGGCCTTCCTCGTGGCGACCTTGATGTTGACCTTCAGTGGCTACGCCGGCATGAGCTACCTTGCCGTCGCCGCCGCCATGGGCATGTACTGGTTGTACATGGCCTGGACCGGCTACAAGGCGGTGGATGACACCGTCTGGGCACGCAAGCTGTTCGTGTTCTCGATCTTCACCATCACCGCGCTCAGCGTGATGATGTCCCTGGATTTCCAAGTGCCGAAAGAGCTGTTGCTGACTTACGCTCACTGAGTGGTCCCGCAGTGAAAAAGCCCCGCCTTCGAGAGAACCGCGGGGCTTTTTCTTGGGCGCAGGTTTAAATCGCCGGGTATTTTTATCGTCATACCCTTCTGTACGTGCTGTGCGAATCCATCCCTCGCCAACAAGGAGTTGCCACATGGTCAGCGTTAGTCGTCGGTCTCTTCTCGCCTTGGGCGCAGCCCTGCCACTGCTGGGGCGCCTCGATTGGGCCATGGCGACGCCACCGCCGGCGAAGCCTGACAAGGTGCGGCTCAATTACAACGAAAGCCCCTATGGCCCCTCAAGCGCTGCGCGTGAGGCGATGCGGCAAGGTATCGCCACCGCTGGGCTTTATCCCTACGGGCATATGTATGCGTTGGCAGGACTGTTTGCCCAACAGCAGGGGATTGCCGAAGAACAGGTGGCGGTCTTTGCCGGTTCGATGGCGGCCTTGCGCTATGCAGTGCTGGCGTTCACCACCGAAACTCGCGGCCTGGTGATGGCGGCGCCGTCCTACGAAGTACCGCGCCAGGCCGCGCAGGCGAACAAGGCGCCGGTGAAGGAAGTCAGCCTGAACGCCGACCACGGCCACGACATCGAGGCCATGCTCGCCGCCGATCCCCAAGCCGGCATGCTCTACGTGTGCAACCCCAATAACCCCACCGGCACCGTTACGCCCGTCGACGCCATCCGCCACGCGTTGACGAACAAACCCAAAGGCAGCGTGCTGGTGGTGGACGAGGCTTACATCGACTTCGCTGACGTACCCAGCGTGGTCAGTTGGGTCAAGGACCACGACGAGCTGCTGGTGCTGCGCACCTTCTCGAAAATCTACGGTATGGCCGGAGCCCGCCTGGGCTTGGCGGTCGGGCATCCGGCGTTGCTGGAGCGCCTCGCCGTATTTGGCGGCGACAACGTGCCGGCCGGCACCACCTTGCTCGGCGGTCTTGCCAGCCTGGAGGACGTAAAGCTGTTGCCACAACGCAAGGCGCTCAACAATCAACTGCGTGATGAAACCATGGCCTGGTTGAAGGGGCGTGGATTCACCTGCACCGCCTCCCAGGCCAATTGCTTCATGATCGACGTGAAGCAACCCGCGGAGCAGGTGATCGAGAAGCTGGCGGCGCAGGGCGTGATGATTGGTCGGGTGTTTGACAGCTGGCCGCAGTGGGTACGGGTCACGGTGGGGGACAAACGGGGTATGGCGCGGTTTCGCGAGGTGTTTGCAGCGCAGGTCAGTTGAAGCAACACAAAACAACTGTGGGAGCGAGCCAGCCCGCTCCCACATGGGGTTAGCGGTGTTACTGCTGCGCGATGCTGTACCCATCAAACGCACTCTGCTGCTGCAGCGCAGTGATCACGCTCTTGCGGCTCAGCGGCTGCTCGGCGCCGGTGTTATCCACAAAACTCTCAACTTCCAACTCCGCTTCATCCCCTTCACCCACGAAGCTGAAACCCAGGAACTCGAACGCCTCACGGTCGACGTTCAGCTTGGACCGCGGCGTGCGCAGCGGCAGGGTGACGCTGATGCCATCCTTACTGATCACAAACACTTCGGCTTCTTTCTTGGGTCGTGAGGCCTTGCTCTTGCCGGCGCTCGGGTTGCTGATGGCCTGGTGGCTCTGGTTCAGCACTTTCAACGCCAGGCCGTAGACCAACTCCTGGAATTCAGGATCGTCCTTGAAGCTGGACAGGATGCGGCTGATCGAAAACTTGCTGCTCAGGTCTTCCAGGGCAGCGTTATCGGCGGCTTCGGCGTCCTTGAGTTGCTTGAGCTGGCCCATCAGGTCGTAGGCCTTGTCGTCGTCGAAAGCATCGTGGGCCTGACGGATAGCCACGCGCAGTTCGCGGATCTGGTCGCTTTCCTTGGACGTGTGGAAAGCGTCCAGCACCATCTCACTGATGATCTTGGCCGCAGGCAGATGCTGTGAAAGATTGATGGCGTTTTCGTAGTCGGCTTTGGAAGGCAAGGCGACTACGGATTCTTCGGGGGCGGATTTTTCGGTGTAAGAATCGGACATTGAAATTTCACTACTTCAGTAAACGAGGACAAAAAAGCGTCGGGCATTTTCAGGGGGGAGGGAGGTCAGGTCAAGGCAGCACAATGCCCTTATCCCGACGCAACGCCGTCAGCACCCGCTGCAGCCGTACGGCTCGTCCGCAAAACAGACCTACGGTAAACCCCGATACGCCGCCAACTGCCATCAACATCGTCGGTGTGCTCAGCAGCAGCGGATGCACGGCTTGCTGGTAACCGAAGTAGTACTTCACCGCAAAGAACAGTTGCGAGATCAGCAGGGTTTTCCAGGTGCCCGGCAATACCAGGGTCTCGCCATTGGCATCCAGCTGCGCCCCTTCAACGTTGAACAGCACCATCCCCACCAGGCTGCCCAGCACCGCGCCGGCGACCCAGGCGCCGCTCGACAAGATTGAGGGTGCCAACGACATCAACGACCACACCACCAGCACCACCGGAAGGATCACCAGCGAGCGACGATTTTCGCGTCCACCCACGCAGGCCTTGATGCCGTAGTAGCAAATCCACAGGTAAATGGCATAGACCCAAATGGGCGTGCCTTGGAGGATGTCGAGCATGGTGTGCGTCCGTGCAGTAGGGAGGTGGCGGATAGTCGTTGAGTACTGACGCCTTTGTCCAGTGATCTGCCCCTGACCCACATCAACACTCCCCGCCCACAAAACCGTTACAACACAGAGGCCTGATGAACCCATAAAAACGACCACTGACCTGCGCTGAGGGGACCGCTCCACGCCAGGTTATTAAAGGACTAATGCGATGGCGCTTTCCCTTTCCCGCCTGGCCTTGCTGGGGGCGACGCTCTGCTTGTCTCTTCCCCTGCACGCCAACGTTCCCGACGCTTCGCTGATCGAACAGGGCAAATACGTCGCGCAACTGGGCGACTGCATCGCCTGCCACACCGCCAAGCAAGGCAAGGTGATGGCCGGCGGCCTGGAACTGAATACTCCGATGGGCACGATCTATTCGAGCAACATCACGCCGGACCGTGAGACAGGGATTGGCGCCTACACCTTCGAGCAGTTCGACCGCGTCATGCGCGAAGGCGTGACGCCGACGGGGATGAACCTGTACCCGGCGATGCCATACCCGTCCTACGCCAAGATGAGCGAAGCCGACATGCGTGCCCTGTTTGCCTACCTGATGCAAGGCGTCGAGCCGGTGCAGCAGGCCAATCTTGAGGCGGACATGGGCTTCCCGTTCAACCAGCGCTGGGGGCTGGCACTGTGGAACTTTGCCTTCCTCGACAAACAGCCCTTCATGCCGGATCCGCAAAGAAATGAGCTGCTCAACCGTGGCGCCTACCTGGTCCAGGGCCTGGGCCATTGCGGCTCATGCCACACGCCACGGGGCATTGCGTTCCAGGAAAAAGCCATGAGCGACGAGGGTTCCAGCGGCCAGCACTACTTGGCCGGTGAAACCGTCGAGCATTGGCGTGCCCTGAGCCTGCGCAACCTGTGGACCGTGGAAGACACCGTGCAACTGCTCAAGACCGGACAAAACCGTTTTGCCACGGTCGCCGGCAACATGGCCGATGTGATTCACCACAGCACCCAGCACTTCAGCGACGACGATCTGACGGCAATCGCCAGCTACTTGAAATCCCTACCGCCCGGTAAAGACGACTTGCCCATGCCGTCCGTGGCCCAGGCCCCTGCCGTGCCACCTGCAGATTTGTTCACCAGTCGCGGCGGACTGGGTTACATGCAGTTCTGCAGCGACTGTCATCGCAGCGATGGTACGGGCGTGAAAGGTCTGTTCCCACCGTTGGCCGGCAATCCGAGCATTGCGTCCAGCAACCCGACGTCACTGCTGCACATCACCCTCACCGGCTGGGAAACCGCACAAACGGCGACGCATCCACGGGTCTACACCATGCCGGGTTTCGCCCGTTTGAAGGATCAGGAAATCGCCGAGATCCTCAGCTTTGTACGCACCCGTTGGGGCAACGAAGGTACGCCGATCAGCGCTGCCCAAGTGAAGAAACTGCGTGACCAACTCAACCCGGCCACCACCGATTCATCGGCCTTCAAAACCCCGCGTCTGGCCGAGTTGCTTGCGGCGCCCAACGCCGACCAAGTGGTTCGTGGTATGCGCCTGCACCTGCAAACCAAGGAGTTGCTGCCCAACAACGTCGGCAACTCACTCAATTGCACCAGTTGCCATCTCAACGCCGGCACGGTGGCGGACGGCTCGCCGTTTGTGGGCGTCTCTGCGTTTTTCCCCAGTTATGCGCCGCGCGCGGGCAAGGTGGTGACCCTGGAAGAGCGCATCAATGGCTGCTTCCGCCGCTCGATGAATGGCAAACCCCTGCCGCCGCAATCGGCAGACATGCAAGCGATGGTCGCCTACTTCGACTGGATGAAAAACAACACCCGCCCCGAAGACAAGGTGGCCGGGCGCGGTGTGGGCAAGGTCGACCCGACGATCAAGCCGGACCTGGCCAATGGCAAACAGGTCTACGCCAAGCAATGTGCGGTGTGCCATGGCGACAACGGCCAGGGCCTGGCACGTGCCGACGGAGAGCTGATCTACCCGCCGCTGTGGGGCGATCAATCGTTCAATATAGGTGCCGGCATGGCCCGCACCTACACGGCAGCGGCGTTCGTCAAACGCAACATGCCGATCGGCTTTCACGAAAAATTCCCGTTGGGGCAGGGTGGCTTGTCGGACCAGGAAGCGGTGGACGTGGCGGCGTATTTCTCAGGCCAACCGCGGCCGGACTTCCCGGACAAGGTCAAGGACTGGCCGAACGGCGGTAAACCTGTCGATGCGCGTTACTAGTCCAACTGCTTGAGGCAGGCCTCGAGAATATCCAGGCCTTCCTCCAGCACCGCAGGCTCGATGGTCAGCGGTGCCAGCAGGCGGATGATATGCCGTGACTTGCCACTGGGCATCAGCAATAAACCGGCGTCCCGCGCCAGGCCGAGCAACTGGGCCAGCTGTTTCGGTGCGGGTGTGCCGTCGGCGTTGGCCAGTTCGATGCCGCGCATGGCGCCCACGCCGGTCAGGCGGCCGAGGTAGGGTGTCAGGCCTTGTGCACGCCAGGTCTCATAACGACTGAAGATGGCTTCTTGCTGCTGTGAACCCCAGGTTTTCAGGTGTTCATCGGTCATGGCGTCGAGGGTGGCCAATGCTGCCGCACAGGCGATGGGGTTGCCGGAGTAGGTACCGCCCAGGCCACCCTTGGGCAGATTGTCCATCAGCGCCTTGCGCCCAACGACGGCGCCCAGCGGCACACCGCCGGCGATACTTTTACCTAGCAGGATCAAGTCAGGCTCGATCCCCAGGCGCGAGAAAGCAAAACGCTCGCCGGTACGGCCAAAGCCTGATTGGATTTCATCGGCAATCAGCAGGATATGGTTCGCGTCGCAAAAGCGTCGCAGCGCCTGGGCGAATTCGATGTCCAGCGCGAGGAACCCCCCTTCGCCCTGTACCGGCTCAATGATGAAACAGGCTACGTCGTTGACGTCGATTTCCACGCTGAGCAGGCGGTCCAGGGCCTTCAGTGCCTCGGCGCAGGTCACGCCGTTATCGGCACTGGGGTAGGGCAGGTGATACACCGGGCCGGGTAGTACACCGACCTTTTGCTTGTAGGGCGCAACCTTGCCATTGAGGTTGAGTGTGGCCAGGGTACGACCGTGGAAGGCGCCATCAAACGCAATCACCGCCGTGCGGCCGGTGGCGCCGCGCACGATCTTCAGTGCGTTTTCCGCTGCTTCCGCGCCACTGTTGGTGAGCATGCCGCTGATTGGGTAGTCCACCGGCATAAATGCGGTAAGACGATCCATCAGCTCGATGTAGGGCGCGTGAGGGGCGGCATTGAACGCGTAGTGGGTCAGCTGGGTCGCCTGGTCACGAATCGCCTCGACCACGCCGGGATGGCAATGCCCGAGGTTGAGCACACCAATGCCGCCGACAAAATCGATATAGCGTTTACCCGAGGTGTCCCAGACCTCAGCGTTTTTACCGTGGCTGAGGCTGATGGGGTGAACGATGGAAATCGATTGGCTGATGGTTTCGCGGCTCATGAATCGGGGACTCGGCAGTGACGGGCTTGTTTTTATCTAAGCCGGGCACCCGCCTTTGCCGCAAACGAAATAAAGTCGCCGGGTCATGACTGAAAGTCGGGATGTGCGCCGACGTACTCCACCATCCAGTTGAGGAAGGCTTTCACCTTGGGAATCTCGCCAGCATGTTCGGCATGGGCGATGAAGTGCGCGCCGCTGCTGGGCATCGCGTAGTTCCAGGGAATCATCAGGCTGCCCTGGGCCAGTTCATCCGCCACCAGATACTGCGGCACCAGCGCCACGCCATAGCCCGATTGCGCCGCGCGGATGCACATGTAGAACGTGTCGAAGCGCGGGCCGTGGTAGCTGTTCTGCGAGTGCAGGCCCTGTTCCAGGAACCATTCGTGCCAGGCTTCCGGACGCGAGGTGCATTGCAGCAAGGTGTGGCGCGACGACGCATCGCTGCCTTCGGCGACGAATCCTGGCGCACACACCGGCACCACGGCCTCACGGAACAGCTCAATGCAGGTCGCCCCCGGCCATGAGCCTTGGCCGAAGAAGAACGCGATGTCGGCCTTGGCCTGCAACACGTCGAAAGGCTCCAGCTCGTTGCGCACGTCCAGATGGATATTCGGATGTTTCGCCGCGAAATCCTTGAGCTTGGGCACCAGCCAGCGGTCACCGAAGGTTGGCTGGGTGGCGATGCGCAGCACTTCAGTCTCGCCGCCGTAGGTGAGGATGTAGCGGCTGGAGATGTCCACCTGGGTGAGGATCTTGTGCACCTCGGCCAGGTACAACGAGCCCGCCGGCGACAGGTACAGGCGTTGACGCACCCGTTCGAAAAGATTGTGGCAAAGCATCTCTTCCAACTGTGCCACCTGCTTGCTCACCGCACTCTGGGTCAGGTGCAGCTCTTCGGCGGCGCGGGTGAAACTCAAATGGCGGGCGGCGGCTTCGAAGCATTGCAGGGCCGTCATCGAAGGGGTCAAGCGTTTTGAAATCATGCACTTCATTCCAAATCGGAAGGAGCCTTTGCCTAAAGGTCGTTTGTGGCAGTGGCGCAAAGCCGTTGATACTGCCCGGCAGCACTATAAACCGGCGCGGGCTGTGGGGCGCCGAATAATAAGGAATGACAGGGAGCGCCTTGCATGAACCCATTCAAAACTACTTTGGCCGCCATCGGCGCCACCGCCGTGCTGGGCTTGGCGAGCACCGCCCAGGCGGGCACGACCCTGGACGCTATCCAGAAAAAAGGCTTTATCCAGTGCGGCGTCAGTGACGGGCTGCCGGGCTTCGGCGTACCAGACAGCAAGGGCAAGATGACCGGTATCGATGTGGACGTGTGCCACGCGGTAGCGGCGGCTGTTTTCGGCGATGCGTCGAAAGTGAAATTCACCCAGTTGACCGCCAAGGAACGCTTCACCGCGCTGCAATCCGGTGAAATCGACCTGATCTCACGCAACACCACCTGGACCAGTTCCCGCGACTCGGGCATGGGCCTGGTGTTCACCGGCGTCACCTATTACGACGGCATTGGCTTCCTGGTGAACAACAAACTGGGCGTCACCGCAGCCAAGCAACTGGACGGCGCGACGGTGTGCATCCAGGCCGGCACCACCACCGAACTCAACGTGTCCGATTACTTCCGCACCCACGGGATGAAATACACGCCGATCACCTTCGATACCGCTGATGAAAGCGCCAAGGGCCTTGAGGCCGGGCGTTGCGACGTGCTGACCACCGACCAGTCGGGCCTGTACGCCCAGCGCATCAAGATGGCCCACCCGGATGAGTTCGTGGTGTTGCCGGAAGTGATCTCCAAGGAACCGCTGGGGCCGTTGGTGCGCAAAGGCGATGACGAGTGGTTCAGCATCGTCAAATGGACCCTGTTCGCGATGCTCAACGCCGAGGAAATGGGCATCACCTCGCAGAACGTCGAAGAGCAGGCCAAGACCACCAAGAACCCGGATGTCGCGCGGTTGCTGGGGGCGGACGGCGAATACGGCAAGGACCTGAAACTGCGCAAGGATTGGGTAGTTCAGATCGTCAAGCAGGTGGGTAACTATGGCGAAGTGTTCGAGCGCAACATCGGCCAAGGCAGCGTGCTGAAGATCAAGCGCGGGCTTAATGCACTGTGGAACAACGGCGGCATCCAGTACGCACCGCCGGTTCGCTGACACGCTGGGGTGTTATTCGGACACTCCATCCTTCCCCGCCGCTTTGGCGCGATACAACGCCTGATCGGCGCGCGCAATCAAGGCGGCGGGGGCCTCATCCGTTTGACGCTCGGCCACGCCCAGGCTCAGGGTGACCTTGAAGTCGTCCCGGAGCGGGCTGTTCTTCAACTTCAGACGCACACTCGCCGCCATTGTTTTTGCGATTTCCACCGAGGTTTTCGGCAGGATCAGCACAAACTCATCGCCACCCCATCGAGCCAACAGGTCACCTGGGCGAATACAGCTTTGCAGGCATTCAACCACCTGCACCAGCGTCTGATCGCCCACACCGTGACCGTATCGATCATTGATCGACTTGAAATCATCGATGTCCATGGCGATCAGTGCCAGCGGCAGGCGAAAGCGCTGGGCGCGGTCGCACTCTTCCAGCAACACTTTTTCAAGGCGGTAGCGATTGGCGACCAGAGTCAGGGCATCCCTTTCGGCCAAGGCGCGGTTTTCATCCAACTGCAGTTGCAACTGTTGATTGACCCGTGACAGCTCGCGGGTGCGTTCGGCCACCAGCGCTTCAAGGGATTGATTGCGCCGTTCCAACTGTTCGACGGCGCATTTCCTTAGATGAATATCGCGGTGGGCGCCCACCATGCGCGCCACCGAGCCATCCTCATTGCGCGCAATCACGTAGCCGCGGTCTTCGATCCACAGGTAGCTGTCATCCTTTTTGCGGCAACGATACTCGGCCTGGTAGTGAGGGGCGCGACGGTGGATGTAGTCGTCGAACACTTTCATCACCTGGGGGTAGTCATCCGGGTGGATCACGTTCTCCCAAGTGAATACGCTGTTCTCCAGTGCATGGCGATGATAGCCCAGCATTTCGTACCAGCCTGGGTTGCGGTAGACGAACCCGGTATTGGCGTTCCAATCCCAGATCCCGTCACTGACCAGCTCCAGGACGGTGTGCAGCATGTCGGCGTTGAAGTGAGAGAAATCCTGCTTTAACGGATTATTGTCGGAGGTCTCGTTCATCTGCGCATTTCCTTGCGTAGGCAGGCACCTGAAGCCTGCCATGGTTGTCGCCGATACTCCGTGGCTGGGGCTACTGTACAACGCGGGCTGGAGGCTTTGAATAGGGCAGATGTGCGGCTTAAGGAGGAAGGCGGATTGCCATTACTCTATTTTGATCGTTTGATGGAGAGTGGTTCAGGTGAACGAAGGGCTTGCGTCTGGATCAGGTACAAGCCGAACTTCAACTCGCTGGCCCAGTGCCCTTGCCGCACTGGCCAATGTGGCGAGCGTCATACCAGCATCGTTCTGATCCAATGCCCGGTCCACTGCGGTGCGGCTGGTATGCATGCGCTCAGCCAGTGCTTTTTTACTGACTTTCTGAGACTTCATTGCTTCGACTAATTGCCAGGCGATAACGCGCTTTAATGCACCGGCAGATACCTCTTCAATGAGCCCTTCATCTTTGAGGAACTCATCGAAATTTGAACCGATATGCTTGTTCATGGAAAAACCTCATAGGTTGCCTTTGCGACGTCGTGCGGTGTCCATCTCTACCAAAGGCGTTTTCTGGCTTTTTTTGATGAAGCCGTGTAGCAGTACCATCTCGCAATCAACCAGCGTAAAAATAACCCGTGCGATACCTTTTCCAAGGTCGACTCTTATTTCCCAAAGCTGGTGTTCAAGCTTTCGAACCAGAGGCATCCCCTGTGGCCACCCATATTGGACGGACTTGATGTCTATCCCGATGAGTTTTCTTGCTTCCTTTGGTAGATCCATCAGCCACTCACGGGCGAGTGTACCAAAAAAGGTTCATGTGACCATCGGCGATTGAAGAGACTTATCGCGAAGAATGGTCAGAGCCTGGCACTTTTTTTGGTGGATTAAGGAACTGAATTTATTCAGGAAAATTCAGTTAAAACATCTGATTGGGACATCCCTGATAGTTTGGTATGAACTCGGTTTTATGCCCGTGGGAAAGTTTACTTTGGCGCCACCATCCTCGTCGGCACCTTCCCATCCGCATTGTGTTGGTAAATCGCTTCAGGCTGACCTCGCTCATTGAAAAACACCTGGCCAATCCCCGCCGAATTCCATAGCCGCTCACCGGCTTCGGCATGCTCAGGAATATGTGGCACCACCTGCATGGTACGGCGGCGCGTAAACCAATTTAGGGGCGAACGGGGTGAGTAGAGCCAGCGGTTGAGGCGGTCGAACCACTCCAGTAAGCGTGGTGGGAATTCGTTCTTGATACCGCTGCTGGTGATCTGCCAGATCCTGGGGCCGGCGTTGCGATGGCGGATCAGCACTTCGTAGACGAACGAGTAGTGCACGTCACCGGAGAGGATCACGTAGTTACCCGGCGTGCGCGAGTGGCGGAAGATATTGAGGATCACCTGGGCGGCGCCACGATGGGCCATCCAGTTTTCCGCATCGACGAGCAAAGGGTGGCCGCACCAACTGAAGATTTTCTGCACCGTCTCGATCAGCTTGACGCCGAAGATCGGCGCGGGTGAGACGATGATGGCCGAGGGGTGGTCCAGCAGTTCCTGTTGCAGTTCGCTCAAGGCTTCCCAGTCCAGCAGGCCGGAAGGTTGCTTGAGCGTAAATTCGCTGCGCCAGCGCCGGGTGCGGGTGTCGAGCACTACCAAGGCAGGGGTGGTGGGCAGTACGTAGTGCCAGCGTTGAAATTTCAGCAGTGTTTCGAGTAGTTCATCCTGCGCGGTGGCGTCAAGATGGTTGGCTTGCGGCTGAGCAGTGAGCGCTTGGGTCTGGTTGATCAGTTCCCCAAACGCATCCGGTTGGTTGCCCCAGCCTTGGCACAATAGGTAGGCCAGCAGGGCGTTGCCGATGATGCGCTTCGAAAAGGGGTGGCCGTAGGCGGTTTCTTCCCACTGGGCGCTGAGGTTCCAGTCATCGGTGATGTCGTGATCATCAAAGATCATCAAGGTGGATAGGTGCGCAAAGACCCGTGCGACGCCTGGCAGGCCGTCGCGGAATCGCTCTATCTGGACCTGCTCACGGGCGTAACGCTGCTTTCGTTCGGCGTTCAGATGCGGAGGTTGGGGCGCAATCAGCGTCCAGGGCGTCGGCGACCACACCAGCAAGTACATTGCGATGACTTCGGCGAAGGTCACCAGGTGATTGTCAGCGGTACTGCTGGTAAAGATCGGCTTTTTCACACCGCCAAAGAAGCGTTCGCGCAGGGTTTCGTTGCTGTCCAGCGCCGGCAGCAAATCGGCGCGATGGTAGTAACTGGCGCCGTGTCCATACAGGCTGGCGCTGTCATCTACCACAGCGCCCTCCAGGTATTCATCGAACAAACCCAAGCGTGCAATCAATGCATGGATTGCACGCAGCATCGGCCCGGCGACATCGTCGGCGTAGACTTGGTCGCCGCTCATCATCAGCAGCGCCGGACGGTCGGCAGGCGTTTGGGCTGCGGCCAACAGGCGATCGACACACAGCAGACCCTCGTCGGCGCTGTGATGGGGTTTGCGGCATGAGCCGTGAACCAATTGATGGATGCGACTGTGCAGCACGAAGCTCGGGAACTGGGCGTTGGCGTACAGCAGGTGCGGTGCCCAGTCGGCGATGCCGGTGTTGTCGAACAGCAGGTCGTAGCTGATCTCCACGTCCAGGGGCAGTGCGTTGTCCAGTGTCACATCGATCAGATGGATAAAGGCATGGCGCCCCACGGGTACGACCTGACAGTGGTCAAGGGGGACCTCCAGGATTCGTGAGGGCAGATGGAGCCGCAGGGTCAATGCCAGTGCTTGACTCCCCACCAGCCACACCACCAGGCGCCGTGGTTCGAGGCGTCGCAGCAGTGGACCAGCCAGTACGGCGGGCAGTGTGTCGGTGAGCGGCATGCAGGCAAGATTTCCAGGCTGGATTGGACCGGCAAGATTAATCCAGTGAATGTCATGGTTTTGTTAAGGGAGAGTACGAAGGGCCGTGCACTGCCCTTCGTCCAATGCGGTTTAAAGCAGATTGCCTCTACCGAGGCTGTCTAGCCCACCTCCGGTTTTACGGCGCCGATCATTGGCGGCCGTGCCTTCAGGATCAGCGGCGCTCTGTTGCGTATGTGTTGCTTCAATGCTGCGCTTCCTGCGCTGGGGCTCTGCATCATCCTGCTGCAGGGGAGAGTATTGAAAGCTGCCCAGTGAGTGATTGATTGCGCTAAGCATGGATGTTTCCTTCTAGTGAGTAGAGGGTTACTTCGCCTGTTGGAGCGAAGTGAGGCCAAACTTATAGAGGACGAAACGGGTCAGCTATAAACGCGCTGCTGCAAGGTATGACCAGGGGGTGGCTGGCGCTTTCAGAAGTCATCCGAGGCACTGTTCGCGCAACTGTCTAGGCCGGGAGAGGTAGCGCCTTGCTTGCCCTCCCGCACAAACGCCGCACGATTGTCCGCCACCACATTACGCAACGCGCTGTAGTAATCCGGCAGTTTCTGCAGGCTATCGGTGAGTGGCAGCAATGATGCCCGTGTATCGACCGTACCGCCGACCAGGCTGACGGTGCCCAGGGTCTGCACCGTGTCGCTGTCCCCCAGTGGCGAAACCAGGAAGCTCAAGACCTTTCCCGCAGCGTCCCGGCTGTTGCTGGTGCCCAGCAATGGCAACTCGACAATGGGGCCGTTACCCATGCCCCACACGCCGAATGTCTGGCCGAAGTCAGCGGTGTGGCGCGGGATGCCCAGGCTGTCGGACACGTCGAACAGCCCCACCACGCCCACCGTCGTGTTCACTGCGAAACGCCCCAGGGTATTGACCGAGCGCCGGGGATTGCCTTGCAGCAGGTCGTTGATAAACACCTTTGGCTCGCTGAAGTTGCTCGCGAAGTTATGCACACCCTGCTGGAAAAAATCCGGCAGGTAGCGGTAGCCGCGAGCCACGGGAGTCAGTGCGTAGTCGTCCACCGCACGGTTGAATGCAAACACGCCACGGTTGACCGGCTCCGCCGGGTCATACACCGGGTAGTTCACCTGTGCGCACTGCGTAGTGGGCGTTACGGGCGCCGGGCTCGCACAGCCCGTCAGGTAAGACACGGTCAGCAAGAGCACGGCCTGGCGGGCCAGATGCTGGGGGTACGTCAGCGAGCGCATGGGTACAGTCTCCGCAAAAAGGAAGCCGATGCTGGCATTGCGGTCTTGCGCAAAGATGTCTGGTTTATTGCGGCGTTGACGCTTTATTGCACGGTTGAAATATATGACGCGCCGCGCCGAATGGTTTTAGATGGCACCTTGTCCAAGCCCAGTGAAGACCGTCGGTGAGCAACCTGTTGATCGTGGACGATGACCTTGAAGTCCTCGCCCTGCTGAAGAAATTTTTCCTGCAACACGGCTATGCGGTCGAGACCGTGGCCAGTGGCATCGAGCTGTGGGCGGCCATGGAGCGCCAGCCCGCCGACCTGATCATCCTCGACCTGATGCTCCCCGGCGACAACGGCCTGTTGCTGTGCCAGCGCTTGCGCCAGCAATACGCCACGCCGGTGATCATGCTCACCGCCATGGGCGAACTCAGTGACCGCGTGGTGGGCCTGGAAATGGGCGCCGATGATTACCTGAGCAAGCCTTTCGACGCGCGTGAATTGCTGGCCCGAGTGCGTGCGGTGTTGCGCCGGGCGGGGGAGAGCCGGCCGCCCTTGGGCGATGCCGCGCGCCCGCTGATCCGTTTTGCCGGCTGGCAACTGGACCTCACGCGCCGCGAGCTGCGTTCGCCCGACCAGGTGATGATCCCATTGTCATCCGGCGAGTTTGACCTGCTGCTGGTGTTTGTCGAGCACCCGCAACGGGTGCTCAGTCGCGAGCAACTGCTGAACCTGGCGCGCGGCCACAGCCATGATGCGTTCGACCGCAGCATCGACGTACAAGTGAGCCGCTTGCGGCGCAAGCTGGAATTCGATACCAAGCGCCCGGCGATGATTCGCACGGTGCGCAACGGTGGCTACCAATTCACCGCCAGTGTGACCCGCTCATGAGGCGCCCACGCGATACTGTGGCGCGCTGGATCGCCCTGACCATCCTGATTGCGATGTTGACTGCATTGGCGTTCAACGCGTTGTTTGTGCAAATGGCAGGTGTGTGGGCGCGACCACCGCTGACTGAAATCGGGTTGTTGGAAAGGATCGCCGTGGTCGTGCGCGTGGTCGAGGCCTCCGATCCGTCGCAACGTTCACGTCTGGCCCAAGCGGTAGGTGACGAAGGGTTCAGGGTGACCTGGGCCGCGCAGCGCCAGGCATTGGGGTTACCCGTTCTGGCCGATCCTGATTTCCACTCGGGCGAGCAGGTGTTCAAGCACCTGCTCCAAGGGCCACCTCGTCCGATGGAGGCGTATGAGCCGTCTGACTGGCCCGGCGGCAACGGCCGCTATGCGCTGCTGGTGCAATTGGCTGACCGCTCCTGGCTGATGTTCAGCGCGCCGTCGCGCAGTTGGGGTTTGGATGATGGTGCACGCAGCCTGATCGTGGTGCTGCTGGTGCTGATCTCGACCGCGCTGGTCACCCTGGTCGCGACTCGCCGCCTGGCCCGCCCTCTGCAGCACTTCACTCAAGGCGCACGGCGCTTTGGTGCCGACTTTCGGGCACCACCCATCGAGCCGGTCGGCCCGCACGAAATCCGCCAGGCGATCCTCGCCTTCAACAGCATGCAGGCGCAGTTGCGGCATTTCATCCAGGACCGCACCCAAATGCTCGCGGCCATTTCCCACGACTTGCGCGCGCCGTTGACCCGCCTGCGCCTGCGTGGTGAGTTCATCGAGGATGCTGATCAGCAGCAAAAGCTGTTTCGCGATGTGGATGAAATGCAGGCCATGATCAACACCGCCCTGGAATTCTTCCGCGACGATGCTCGCCTGGAACAAGCCACCCAACTGGACCTCGCGGAATTGCTGCAAACCCTGATCGACGACTACCGCGACCAGGCCATTGACCTGACCTTTCGCGGCCCGCCGCGCCTGGTGTACTTCGGCCGACCGTTGGGCCTCAAGCGCGTGATGACCAACCTGATGGACAACGCGACTCACTACGGCACCGCGCCGGAGATCGAGTTGCAGCAGAGGAATGGAGAGGTGGTGGTTCGCGTACTCGATCGTGGGCCAGGCATTCCCGTTGAGCATCGTGAGCAGGTGTTTCTGCCGTTCTATCGCCTTGAGGGGTCACGCAACAAAAGCACGGGCGGTGTCGGCTTGGGGCTCTCTACCGCTCGGGCGATTGTGCTGGAACATGGCGGCACCTTGACCCTGGCCGAGCGCCAGGGTGGAGGGTTGGAGGCGGTGGTGGTGTTACCTGTTTAGCCCAAGGTCCATCAGGTATGCGAGTCGTCAATCACCTTCGGCACCGTGAACCGGAACTCACTGCCGCGACCCACCTCACTCTCGGCAACGATCTTGCCGCCATGGGCCTGGACGATGCCTTGCGTGATGTACAGTCCCAGCCCGCTGCCGGTCGGGTTGTTTTCTGTTTGCGTCCAGTAGCGATCGAACACGTGAGGCAGTTGTTCCGGTGCAATACCTTCACCGGAGTCACGCACCGAGAACACGATTTCTTCGCCATTGCTCATGGCGCTGATACCGATGTTGCCCTGGCGCGGGGTGAACTTGATGGCATTGCCGATCAGGTTCGACAGCACCTGGAACAGACGCTCCGGGTCGGCATTGATTTGCAGCCCAGGCTCGGCGTTGAACGACAGGTCGATGCCTTTCTCCATCGCCAGGGGCGCCAGCAGTGAGTAGGCCTCGTCGAAAATCTGGCTGACATCCAGGATCACTGGCCGCACCACGTAACGCCCGGCCTCGATTTTCGAGGTGTCGAGCAAGTCTTCCAGCAACACATTCATGCGTCCGGCGGCCTGCTGCATGGTGTCGATGGCAGAGGAAATTCGTCGCGATGTGTGTGGGCCGTCAGAGCTGAAGGCCTTCTGCATCATGCCGCACAGCATCGAGATCACCGTCATCGGGTTGCGCAGGTCGTGGGACACCACCGCCACCAGTTCATCGCGGGCGCGCACAGCTTGTTGTTCGCGGAGCACCTGGCGGGCCAGGTCGTTTTCCAGGGCCGAACGGCGCAGGTCGTTGGCGGCAAAGTGATCGCCATGGCTCCACTTGGTGGAGATGCCGGCCATTTCCACTTTCCAGATTTCAAACGAGGTGCGTGGGCGAAGGCGCAAGCCGGCGTCGGAGTTTTCCAGATCCAGCGGTTTTTTCGGGTCGCCGCTCCAGTTGATGTTCTCCTTCACTTCCGGGCGGAACCACAGCACGCCGTTATCCACAGGCTTGGGCAGGCTCATGGCCAGCACGCCACTGGCGACCTGCTGGAACTCGGCGGCCGGCGGGTACACCGACGACAGGTTATGGCTGGAGAACACTGGCTCGCCACCCTCTTGCAGCCACTTGTGCAAAGCACGGATCTGCGCCGGCTCCGGGCAGTTGCCGTAGCGGTGCAGTTGCTTGTCTTCAATGATCGCGACACCGCCGGACAGGGTCAGGTCCATCAGCAACTGACCTTGCTGGGCCAGGCCGTCGAACACGTTTGCTTCCGAGCGCTTCATCGCCTGATCAAGCAAGGCCAGGGCCTCGACTTTCTCTTCACGCTGACGGCTCAGGTCCAGGGCTTCCATGGCGCTGATCTGCAGCGACAGCACCTGGCCGATGGTCTGGCAGGCCGTGCGCAGGTCATTGGGCACCAGCAGCGGCTCACGGTTGCCGCAACTGATCAGGCCCCACAGCCTGTCGCCCTTCATCAGCGAGATACTCATGGACGACAACACGCCCATGTTCTGCATGTACTGGCAATGAATCGGCGACACGCTGCGCAGGGTGGCGAAGCTCAAGTCCAATGGCTGGCCGGTGTCCGGACGCAGCTTGGGCAGCAGGGGCACGGGCTCGTAGGCCGCGTTCGGGATGATGCGTAGCCAATTGGTGCGATACAGCTCGCGGGCTTGCTCCGGGATGTCGGACGCAGGGAAGAACAGCCCGTTGAACAGCTCCATGGACGGCGCCGACGCTTCGGCGATCACTTGGCCATGGCCTTCGTCTTCAAAGCGATAGATGAGTACCCGGTCGTACCCGGTCATGGCCTGGATTTCAGTCACGCTGATTTCGTACAGCGCTTGCAGGGTTTTCGCCGACTGCAAGCGCTGCAGCATTTTGCCCAGGTCACTGGTGCGACCATTCAGCGCCCGTGGGCGGAAATCCTTGAGCAGCGGTTCGAACTCCAGCACCAGCACATTTTGATGGCGGTGCAGCAGGCCTTCGAATTCCGCGCCGTTGAATGTGACATGCAAAGGGGGGGCGTCGAAGAACGTATGGTTTTCGGCCATGACGGCAACCGCCTTGGCGTGCTCCGCGCCTACCAGCGTGTGCAGTGACTGGCCCAGCAACGCCTCGGCGGCATGGCCGAACAACGTGGCGATGTTGGCGCTGACCTGGATGATGTTCAGGTCCGGCTCCGACAACGTCAGCAGCACACCGTGGGGCTGGATGGCGCCGGGGAAACGGATGGGCTCGTCGGCACAGTTGGCAAGCAGCTCTTCAAAATCTTCGGGTTTCATAGCAGTACCTCCTGGCTGTCGAGCCATTGCTCAAAGCAGCTGAATGTTGATCGGGCAGCGTCCACTGCGCGCTGTTTGGCTGGCGCGTCGAGTGGCTGGTCGGCCAGGTAATCAAGAAAGTCTTTCCAGCGTCGGCCGGTCTCAACCCCATAGATATTGAGAAACGCACCACCGTTGTCTGCATTCACACTCAGGCGCTGGTTCATTTCCCGGCGTAGTACCTGGCCGCCCAGGGTCGCGCCTTCGAGTACATACAAGGCGCCCAGGCAGGCAGCGGGAGTGTCGAACGTGGGGAGTTCAAGGCAACGGGGCAGGGTGTCGACAGCTCGGTCATCCAGGCCTAGGGCATTGAGATCACTGACCAGCGTCGGCGTTTTCACACGCAACGCGCAGTCGTAGCCGTCAGGAACCAAGCCACTGTCGTACAGTGCTGACTCGACTGCACCATAAAACCCGTAATACGCCTGGAGTAAGCGCAGGTACCAATCAGCATCCAGTCGTTCTGAGAAAAACGGCAGACGCTTTTCCAGCGCCACATGCAGCAGGGCCGTGCCTGTGCGCAACGCTTCCAGCAATGAGGGCGCACCAACGTCAGGGGCCTGTGAATGCATTCAATAAGCTCGAACTGTGGGCCTTTCGACCATGAATGACGCGTGGAAATGGGCGACGATTCTACACACCTCAAAGCCTTCTTCTGAACGCACAAGGCGAAAAGGCTGACCAGCGGATCAGAAAAGTCGCTCCTTGCTCATCAATGACCGCAGCGCTTGGCGCGAAGTTCGGTTTAAATGATGTCGTGACGCTATCAATGCATGGACGATCCTTGCTGGGTCAGGGCGGTTTGCACGCACCTGAGCAAAATCTCGGTGCTCCACGGTTTGGGTAAAAAACGCACAGAACCACCCAGTTGCGCGGCCAACTTGGTGTTGCCGGAGGTAAGCAGCACCGGCACGGTTGGCCAACGATGGGCCACCACCCGACTCAAGTCATAGCCGTTGAGCAAACCGGGCATCTGAATGTCGCTGACAATCAGGTCCACCGGATCATCGCCCCGTTCCAGATAAATCATCCCTTCATCTGCCGAGGGAAACGACGTCACCACCGCGCCGAAATCCTCCAGCACATCCACCATCAACGCCCGAATGATTTCGTCGTCTTCCAATACCAAAATCGATGGCTGAGCCATGATCGTTACTCCACCATCAGGGTTCAGTAAGGTGGAGTAGACCACCGCCCGATAGGTTCGATTGGATGTATTTGAGGCGATGGGTGGTCGTTCAGAGGGCTGCGGCGCTACGTGAATCATGACCTGAGTGGCCATTGGGGCCGGACAAACAGGCATAATCCTCTCTCTACCTGTTGTGGAGCCGTCCATGAAGTACGCCGTGTTCACCCTCGCCTTGGTCCTCAACGCGAGCCCCGCCTTCGCAGCCGGCGATGCCGAGGCCGGCGGCAAGCTCTTCACCAAGACCTGCGGAGGCTGCCACAGCATCGGCGAAGGTGCGCGAGGTGGGTTCGGGCCAGAGCTCAACGGCATCATCGGAAGGCCGGCCGGGACCACCACGGACTATCAGTACTCCGACGCGATGAAAAACTCCGGCGTGGTCTGGACGCGCGACAAACTCGCCGCCTACATCGAAGCACCGAAGAAAGTGGTGAGCGGCACGCGCATGATTTTCTGGGGCATCAGTGACCAGGAGAAAATTGAAAACATCCTGGCGTATCTGGAAACCTTCCAGCCCAAGTGATCACTCGCGCACGTTTCTGAACGTCGAGGCAACGCCAATGGCGCGGGGGGGAGCTTGGCGATTGTCGAAATGATCGTGGGCAAGATCGGCTGTCGGTTGGCACTGCATAACCGGGAGCGAGGTGGGTTGTGCGCGCAGTTGGTGTTTAACGAATCGGCATAGTGGAGGAACATTCTGCTTAAGCGCGGGTCCAGTCATTACTCACTTTCACCCCGATAAGGACATCCCCCGTGAAGCGAATCGCGCTGCTCTCCCTCGCCCTGGCTCTGGGCGCCTGCCAATCCAACCAACGCGACTCATCGCCCAGCTTGCTCAAGGACGGCATTCAACTGCGGCAGAAAACCGTGGCCGTAGATGCGGAGCACGCCAAGGTCATCATGAAGGCCAGCGGCGGCACCAACCCCGTCGAGTTCGCCATCCGCCGCGAAGGCGACCCCGACCAACGCCTGGAAACTCTCGGCACTGTGATGGATACCGGTGAAGGCAAGGTCTTCAACTGGATCGCCAAGCTGAACCAAACGGTGGCGAGTGCGGGGTTCAAGCGGTTTCCACAGTTGGAGATTCAGGCGGACCCTGGCAAGAAACTCACCGTGTCCAGCTCGGCGAGAAGCCAGGGCAATGGGGCTTATTACAGCTGCGGGCCGGTGATGAGCACGTTCAGCCCGGAGAAGGCGAAGGTGTATTTGGTGGAGTTTCAGTTCCTGCTCAACCGTTCGGCGTGTGCGCTGCAGGTGTTTGATATTACGGATCCGGGGAATCGGGTGTTGATTGGGGGGGCGGGGAGTGAGGTGAAGGAGGGGTAAGGGGCGAGGGGGACGACCAACCCCCATTCGCAAGCTCTGAGATGCCTGGGGACGTTGCGGAGTTTTTTATTGGTCAGTGACAGTCGGCGCATGAAGCTGAATCTTCTACGTCTGTGTCATTCGCTTGCATCTTCGTAATCAAACGCGATGAAGTAGTCACTTTCTGAAAGCTTAATTTCATGAGAAAAGTGCGCCTGTATCTGTGGCAGCCACTCACGCCGTAGCTCAAACATACCGTTGTTGACGTCCTCATCTACCGATAGCCCAAGCTTGGAAATCACGGAGTAATCGTCTCCTAAATTCGCTGACTCCTCCATACCGCTTAGACACTCGGTGGTTCTGTCGAACCATTCCAATCTCACCTTTAGTCCCATGTATCCCTCACAGATATTTTTTGATGTTTCGTTTTTTCTTCGGCCCTTTTAACTGCTCGCCGGTTACGTAGTCGAACGCACCGATATGGCTCCCATCACTTGCTAGATAAACTTCCAACTCCCCATGCTGAGAGTCCCATTCAAAGATCCTCCGCCCTTTTTCCTCAATCCAGCGCTCTCTTAGGCCGGCGCCTCCCTGTCTGGGAGTCATGGGTTTTGCTTTTATCAGGTTCTCAAATCCAGTTATTTTTTCTGTACTCGGAGCTTTGTGGTACTTGTGATCCCCAGCCTTAATGCTCACTACCACATACAGCGGCCGAACCCCCGACTCCACCGGGAACACTAGAATGAAATCCCGATACTCCGGCGGATAAATCGGGTTCACCAGAATCTGCGCCGCTTTCTCCGTCGGCGGGTAAATCCATATCACTGGCGCTTGCGGCGCAGCCTCCAAAGCCGGAATACCTAACGTGTCACTGGGATCAACGGCAGGTGTCCAAATCAGCTCCGCTCCCTCACCCAAATCCCCCACAAACTGATCGCCACGGTGTTGGAACTGCACCACATCAATCATCTGCCAGTCAGGGTTGTTGCCTGTGTAAAAACCATACCCCTTGAGCGTGCCGTCCTCCTTTTGCTCGATATGCATCCGCATCTGCGAACGCGCCCGTTGCATCGAGCGCAATTGCGCTTCGCTGTAGAGCGCGCTATCGCCCAGTTCCGACGGCCAAGCCAGCGCCACCAAACCTGTCAACAATCCACCAGCAGCGGACACGACGGCAGTAGCCGCGGACTCCAAAACTGCTGAACGCAATGCCAATTGCCCCAACCCAGCAGGCAAAGCGCTACCACTGATCTTGCGTAAGGTAACCGTCCCTCGACTGTCCACTTCACGCCCACCCAACAGGCTTAAATGGCTGTACTCCTTGATCAGCTCCAGCGGGACATAACCGGCTGGGTTGAAGTAATGAGTGATGCCGTCAGGCAGTTGGCAGGGCTTGATAAAGACGCAGCCGGGAGGTTTGGCTGTCGCGGGTGGCGGGGCAGGGGATGCCTCGAAGTAATCAACAGACGGCGAATACGGCACACGCGATGGCTGCGGGGTCAGGATCCGTCGTTTGCGTAACTCTTCTTCTGTGGGTGGGTAAAAGCGTTCTGACATGTCGGCTCACTTCCTTGTGCGAGGGAGTGAGCGTACGAGGGGGAGCCGGTGGCAGATATTGGCTTTGTTCGATAGGGTGCGTGGGAAAAGTCTGCGGGAAATTATTCCGCAGGCCTTCCATTTCTTGTTGCCAAACGATTAGCTAATAAACTAATCTTTCGCCATGACTTCAATCCTGATCCAGACGAACGCCCTCGCCAACCCAAACCGGTTGCAGATCCTTGAATTGCTCAAGGAGCCAAAACTGCACTTCGCCGTAGGCGAGTTTGATGAGCATGAGGGGGTTTGCGGCCTGTACATCTCCGAAAAGCTGGGCATCTCCGCGCCCACAGCGTCAGCCCATCTGAAGGTTCTGGTGCAAGCGGGCTTCCTGAGCTCCTTACGGGTCGGCAAGTTCACCTATTTCAAGCGTGTTCCACGGGGGATGGACGCGTTTGCGGAGGCGGTAAAAACGATATGAACGCGTGGCTTTAAAGGTTTTCATTTGTCTACAAAATTAGTGTATTAGCTAATTGACTAATTGAATAAATTTCCTATCAGCTCCGCCATGGGGCAGGCACAAGGGTGACGTAATGAACACCGAGAACCCATTCGATTCGAGAAAACCTTCCCACTCGTCAACCGTGGGAAATCGCTGATATGTCCAACGCCATGAGAATTTTCCTGCTCGCGTTTATCAGTTTTCTGCTGGGGACGGCCGAATACATCATCGCTGGGATCCTGGGGCTGATTTCCCAAGACTTGAAGCTGCCGATCCCGGTGATTGGCCAGATGATCACGGTGTTCTCTATCGCCTTTGCCGTTGGCACACCGATTGTGATTACCCTCACAGCACGCATGGACCGTAAAAAACTGTTGGTCCTGTTCATGCTCATGTTCGCAGCGTCCAACGTGATCATGCTGGCGTTCAGTAGCTACAGCCTGCTCAACGTCGCCCGCGCAGTCGCGGGCCTTAGCGCTGGCGTGGTGGAAGTGGTGCTGTTGACCCTGGCGGCACTGTTGGCGCCACCGGGTAAAAAGGCCAGTGCTATCGCAACTGTCGTCATGGGCTTCAGCGCGGCCTTGGTGGTCGGTGTCCCGTTGGGGCGGGTTATCTCCAGCCTCATGGATTGGCGGTTCATTTTCGTCGGTATCGGTGCGCTTACTTTATTCTCGTTGGTCGCAGTCCTCCTCTGGATTCCCAATACCGAAGGCGAAACAGCGATTCCACTCATCCAGCAACTCAAGCTATTCAAGAACAAACAGATTTCCATCCTCTACGTAATGACGCTGTTCTGGATCAGCGCGTTTTCCATCATCTATTCCTATATCACCCCATACTTGTCCGGCATTACATACATGGCCGAGGGCGGAATCAGTGTGATGCTGCTGGTGTGCGGCGTGGCCAGCATCATCGGTTCGCAACTGGGTGGCCGGTTCACCGATAAGTCGGGCTATGTCTTTACCCTGTTGGGCGGGCTGCTGATTCATTGCGCAACGTTGGCGCTGTTTGCATTCTTCGGGCACATCGCCTGGGCCATGTGCGTCCTGCTGATTACCTGGTCCTTGTCCGCGTGGTCCTCGGGACCTGCATTGCAATTGCGCCTGATCAGCCTGGCGCCGGAATCAACCAGCATCATCTTCAGTTTCTACACGTCGATGATTCAGTTCGGCATGGCAGCGGGTGCAATCGTGGGGGGATTGGTAATTCAAGCCGGGATGTTGGGGGCTCTACCGGTGGTGGGAGCCATAGGCGTGTTGGTTTCATTGCTGTTGCTGGCGAAGGTGGTGCAAGGGAGTGGTGAAGTAGTGCTTGGAGGATGTGTGTCGGAAGAAGGGTGATGGGTTCAGCCTGACGATCCATTTTGGTGACTGCGATTTTCATTTGTTGCAGACAAACCACGCAGGGTGCATCTGTTCAATTCGGGTTTGCAGTAAAGAAGACCTTGGGACGCCAAGGTCTTTTCTTACCTGTTGATCAGCCCAACAGGTGCTTGGAAATCAACCGCGAGATTTCGACGATCGAGGTCTTCCCGGTAAATTCGAATTTCACCTTCCCAAGCGACGAAAAGTAAATCTCCAACTCCGAATCCAGATCAAACGTCCCGGACGTCTCCACCGAATACGCGACGATGTTCTTGTACGGCAGCGACGTGAAATCCTTCTTGCTACCGGTAATCCCCTGCACATTCACCGCGATAATCCGCTTGGTGGTAAACACCACCCCATCACGCATGGCTTTATACGCATCCACCACTTCTTCACCGTCCAGCAGCAGGTCGGCGACGCGTTCGGCGTATTCGTTGTTTTGCTTGAGTTTGAAGAAACCTTTGTTGTTGAAGTCGATCATGGGCCTGCCTCTTGGGTGTATGCCGTTTGGCTCGCGGATCTGTATCTAACGCGGGCATTTTGAACGCCCTACCATGGCGGCCAACCTTACAACCTTGGCCAGATGTTTCAAAAAACGGAGCCCCATCATGCCTGAACTGTCCAACTGGCTGGCCTATGCGCTGATATCACTCGGCATGGTGCTCACCCCCGGCCCGAATATGATCTACCTCATTTCTCGTTCGATCTGCCAGGGGCGCACGGCCGGGTTGATCTCCCTGGGCGGCGTGGCGTTGGGGTTTCTGGTTTATATGCTGTGCGCGGCATTGGGGATCACCGCTTTGGTGATGGCGGTGCCCTTTGCCTACGACGCGTTGCGCTTCGGCGGGGCGATGTACTTGGCGTATATGGCTTGGCAGGCGATCCGACCGGGTGGGCGTTCACCGTTCCAGGTGCGGGACCTGCCCAAGGACAGCCCGCGCAAGCTGTTCACCATGGGCCTGGTCACCAACCTGCTGAACCCCAAGGTGGCGGTGATGTACTTGTCGTTGCTGCCCCAATTCATCGACCCGAACGGTCACGGCAGTGTGCTGGCGCAATCGCTGGTGCTGGGTTTTACGCAGATTTTTATCAGTGTGAGCGTCAATGCGGTGATTGCCACGATGGCGGGTTCCATCGCGGTGTTTTTCGTCACTCGGCCGGGGTGGCAGGTGGTGCAGCGTTGGTTGATGGGGTCGGTGTTGATGGGGTTGGCGGTGCGGATGGCGGTGGAAGGGCGGCGTTGAGTTGTGCTTTATAGGACGGCTTTGAGATAGTCCTTGAGTGCGCCGAGCGGGGCGTTGAGTTCATCCAATGTCGACGCTTGGTGTGCATCCACCGCCAGCCGTTGCAGTTCGCGGCCCATCACGGTCTCGGCGCCACCCAGGGAATCGAGCGCCAGCGTCAGGCATTCATTGAGCTTCATCTGAATCCCAACCAAATCCCCCTGCCGCACCAACAACCCAAACACCTCGCGGTCATACCCCTCCATCACCGGATCATCCCGTAAAACCGGGCTGCCGCCGTCCGTCTCGTGCACCAGCTTCAGTGCAAAGAGCGCAACCGCTTCCAGCGTCAATTCCATGGTTTCGCTTCCTCGGCGTCTTTGGGGGGAGTAGGGGAGGGTGATGATCCCTGTTCTGTGACGGAAAAAAAAGACCTGGGCTACACGCCTACTGTTGCAGTGCGGTGGCTTTTGCTCGTTGTAGTGGCCAGTTTTTCTCATTACCATTGGGAACAATTCTTATTCGTAGGGCTTTGTATGCCCCCGCTTCCCGAGCCCGTCGCCGCACCTTTCAGTGTTGGCAGCCTGTATTCGGCCCATCACGGCTGGATTCAACGCTGGCTGGCCCGAAAACTCGGCAATGTCAGTGATGCCGCCGAGCTGGCTCACGATGTCTTCGTCAGGTTGTTGAGCCATCCGCGTGAATTCGGCAGCGATGGACATGCGCGTGCATATCTCAGCACTTTGTCGCGCAATGTGTGTGTGGATTTCTTCCGACGCAAGCAGGTAGAGCAGGCCTGGCTTGAGGTGTTGGCGAGCCGGCCTGAAGACTGTGTCCCTTCGGAAGAACATCGCGCGTTGGTGCTGGAGGCCCTGGTGCATTTGCAGGCGATGCTTGATCGCTTACCGCCTAAGGTGTCCGAGGCATTCTGCCTGGCTCAGATCGAGGGCTTGAACTATCGCGAGATCGCGCTGCGTATTGGGGTGAGCGAGCGCACGGTCACCAAATATATTGGCCAGGCCATGTTCCAGTGCATGGTGCTGGAGGCTGAACTGGATGGTGCCTTGTCATGAGCACCAACCCTGGTGGCCTCGATCACGCCACCCTGCAACAAGCCGCCGACTGGTTCGCCCGCCTGAGTGCCGAGCCCGATGCCTTGCCGTTGTATGAGGCCTGGCGCCAATGGCATGCCCACAGTGAGGTCAACCGGCTGGCCTGGAGCTATGTCGCACGTGTAGGCCAGCGCTTTGCGCCGTTGCAGGACGATGCTGTGGGAGCCAGCAAGACGCTGGAGAGTCTGCGGCATTCTCAGCGTTCGCGGCGCCAAGTGTTGCGCGGGTTGTCGGTGCTCATGGGCGGCACTTTGTTGGGTTGGGCCGGCTGGCAACAGCGCTGGTTGTCGGGGGGCTGGAACACGGATTTCCATACAAGCACCACGGTGTTGGGTGAGCAACGGTTGGCTGACGGGACGCGCATCTGGCTTAACAGCGGTACGGCGTTGGATGTGAATTTCAGCGCCGGCCAGCGCGAGTTGAAACTCTATAGTGGCGAAGTCCTGATCAACACCGGCAAGGACGGGCGACCGTTCGTGGTGGAAACACCCCAAGGCCGCTTGCGTCCGTTGGGTACGCGCTTCAGCGTGCGTGAGCAGGACGGGCACACGTTGCTCAATGTGTTCGAGGGCAGCGTAGAGGCTGCCTGTGGGGACACTGATCAACGCCGCATCCTATCGGCGGGGCAGGGCGTTCTATTTGATCGACAGCGTCTGGCCGTAACGCAACGTGCCCAACCTGGGCGCGAGGCTTGGGCAAAAGGCGTATTGATGGCGAACGATATGCGGCTGGGGGACTTCATTGGTGAACTGGCCAGCTACCGACATGGCCATCTGGGCATCGACCCTCAGGTCGCCCACCTTCGGGTGATGGGCACTTATCCACTGCAAGACACCGATCAGGTGCTGGCCATGCTTGAGCAGGTCTTGCCCGTGCGCATCGAGCGGCGCTTCGCCTGGTGGACCACGGTGGTTGCGCGCTGACATTTTTTTGCATCTCGTGCTTCCGGTTTTGGCTGCTCATTCGAATTAGAGAAGGACAACGGCTTGATGCCTCCTTCGACCGGAACTGTTTTATGTCCTCATTCCTGCGTAACTCACCACAACCTTTGGCGCTGGCTATCGCGTTTGCCTTGGCCATTCCCTCTAGCCTGAGCATGGCGCCACTGGCGGTAGCCGCTGAACAATCGAGCGTGCAGACCTACGATCTACCAGCCGGTGCCCTGGCCGACCAACTCAACCAACTCGCCACCCAGGCCGGCATCTACCTGGCGGGCAATGCCGCGCTCACCGCCGGCAAGACCGGTGCGGCGCTGCGCGGCAGTTACACGGTTGACCAGGCGCTGCAAACGCTATTGGCGGGGAGTGACCTGACGGTGGTGCAGGCCGGCGAGGGGCGCTATCAACTGCAGCCGGGTGCAGGCGGGGCTTTGCAATTGGGCGCGGTGTCGATCTCCGGCATGGCGCCGGGTTCGACAACCGAAGGCACCGGTTTGTACACCACGTATTCGTCCAGCAGTTCGACGCGGCTGAACCTGACCCAGAAAGAAACCCCGCAATCGCTCACGGTGATCACCCGCCAGCGCCTCGACGACCAGAAACTCACCAACCTTACCGAAGTGCTGGAAGCGACGCCGGGCATCACTGTGCTGCGCGTCGGCGTGGGCGCGGAGAACGATACTTACTGGTCCCGTGGCTTCCAGATCAACAACTTCGAAATCGATGGCGTCCCCACCTCGGCGCGCTTGGACAACACCACGCAGAACACCGCGATGTACGACCGTGTTGAAGTGGTGCGCGGCGCCACCGGCTTGATCAGCGGTTCGGGTACGCCCTCAGCGACCATCAACCTGATCCGCAAGCGCCCGACCGCCGAAGCCCAGGCCAGCATCACTGGCGAGGCGGGCAGTTGGGACCGTTATGGCACCGGCTTTGATGTGTCCGGGCCCTTGAACGACAGCGGCAATATTCGCGGGCGCCTGGTGGTGGACTATAAGAAGCAGAACTCCTGGGTCGACCGCGTCAACACCGACTCGCAACTGGTGTACGGCATTTCCGAGTTCGACCTGAGCGACGCCACCATGCTCACGGTGGGCTTCAGCTACATCAACAACCAGGTCAACGACCCGCTGCGCACCGGCTTCCAGATGTTCTACAGCAATGGCAATCGCACAAACTTCAGCCGTTCGGCCAACAGCGCACCGGACTGGGCGTACAACGACCGCAAGCAGACCAACGTCTTCACATCTATAGAGCACCAGTTCGATAACGGCTGGAGTGGCAAAGTGGAAGTCAGTCACACCCAGAATGAATTCGACGAACTGATCAACTATATGAATGGTGATATCGACCAGGCCACGGGGCAGGGCGCCTATCTATATCCAAACCGCTGGTCTGGCACGCCGCGTCAGAACAACCTTGATGCCTACCTTACCGGCCCTTTCAGCCTGTTTGGGCGCGAGCATGAGTTGATCGCTGGCGTCACGATGTCGCGCTACAACGAAAATACCCCAAGTCACGGCGGTTGGTTCGGCTCCTGGACCGGCTACGACGGCACTGTGCCCAACATTTTCAACTGGAACGGCAGTGGCGCCAATCGACCGGATACCACGCCAGTGGGCAAGACGCACATCGAAGAAAACCAGTACTCCGCCTACCTGACCTCGCGCTTCCATGTCACCGACAACACTGCTGTCATCCTAGGCAGCCGTGTCACCGACTGGAAGCGCAACAACGAAGTCAGCGTCTACGCCGACCCGTCCCAGAACACCGAAAGCAAGGAAACCCGTAACGGCGTGTTCCTGCCCTACGCCGGAATTGTCTACGACCTGAGCGAGGCGTGGGCGGTGTACGCCAGCTACACCAAAATCTTCAACCCGCAGGCCTATGGTATCCACGACGAAAACAACAAGGCCCTCGACCCGCAGGAAGGCACCGGATACGAGGTTGGGGTAAAAGGCAGCTTCAACGACGACAAACTCAATGCCAGCCTGGCGCTGTTCAAGATCGACCAGGACAACTTGGCGGTGTATGTGCGAGCGCCGGATATCTACCGCCTGGAACAAGGCACGACCACCAAGGGCGTGGAACTGGAGCTTAACGGTGAGTTGAGCGAAGGCTGGCAGGCGTCGGCGGGGTATGCGTACAGCGTGAGCACCAATCAGGACGATCAGCGCATTGTCACAACCAGCCCGCGGCATAGTTTAAAGACGTTCACCACTTACCGGCTGCCAGGGGTGTTCAACAAGGTCACCGTGGGCGGTGGCGTGAACTGGCAGAGCAAGACGGGGATGGATCTGCATACGTTCGAGCAGGGGAGTTATGCGCTGACCAACGTGATGGCACGGTACGACATCAGCAAGAACCTGAGCGCCACACTCAATGTGAATAACGTATTTGATCGTAGCTACTATGCGTATGCGGACAGCTGGAGTGTTTATGGCGCACCGCGGAATTTCATGACCAGTTTCAAGTACAGCTTCTGACGGCGCCGCCCGGACGGGGTCTTCGGTGAGGAAAAAGAATTTCCATGCGGGGGTTGACCACGAATTTTAAAGCTGTATTATTCGCCTCCCGCTGACGAGAGATCTGAAGCGCAAGTGGTTGAAGTTGTTGAAGAAATC
>NZ_CP022960.1:0-94328 GCF_002269425.1 Pseudomonas sp. NS1(2017) | reverse complement strand
TAGGTCATCGTCAAGATTAAATTCCAGAACCCCATTTGCGAAAGCAGATGGGGTTTTGTTTTGGGCGGTCGAAAATTCCCAACGTACTTGGCGTGGCCATTTCATCGGGTGCTTTCAGTCTTGCATTAGTCTGGGTTTTTCATGCGTTCCCGGCAGTGCGGCATCAAAACACGTTCGACGCGCTGTGCGCTCCCTGGTGGCTGCTAGAGGCTCATGGGCATGCGATGAATGGTAGGCGGGCATTGCGCTCATAGGGCGTGTCAGGGCGCGTCTGGAGAGTACGCTTGGAGCGTAGATCCGCTCACAAAAGAACAACTCTGCGAGAGATGCACTTTTCTACAGACGAAAAAAAAGACCTTGAATTTCAAGGTCTTTTTTTAAGATGGTGCCCCGAGGGAGACTCGAACTCCCACTCCTTTCGAAAACGGATTTTGAATCCGCCGCGTCTACCAATTCCGCCATCAGGGCTCAATGGCGGCGAAGTATAGAGATGAGATTACCGTTGGTCAATCACCTTTCATGGTCAATTTTGACTAATTCCGCTAGACTTCCCGGCCCTGCTAGACGAACTCCATCATGCGCGTTGCTGACTTTACTTTTGAACTCCCTGATTCGCTGATCGCTCGCCACCCTTTGGCCGAGCGGCGCGCCAGTCGACTGCTGACCCTGGACGGGGTGAGTGGCGCCCTCGCACACCGTCAATTCACTGATTTGCTTGAGCATTTGCGCCCAGGCGATCTGATGGTGTTCAACAATACCCGGGTGATTCCGGCGCGGCTGTTTGGCCAGAAAGCTTCCGGTGGCAAGCTGGAAATTCTGGTGGAGCGGGTACTGGACAGTCATCGCGTACTGGCCCATGTGCGCTCCAGCAAGTCGCCGAAGCCGGGTTCCAGCATCCTCATCGATGGCGGTGGCGAAGCCGAGATGGTGGCGCGTCATGAGGCGCTGTTCGAACTCAAGTTTGCCGAAGAGGTATTGCCGCTGCTGGAGCGCGTCGGCCATATGCCGCTGCCGCCCTATATAGATCGCCCCGACGAAGATTCGGACCGCGAGCGCTATCAGACGGTGTACTCCCAGCGCCTCGGCGCCGTTGCCGCGCCGACTGCGGGCCTGCACTTCGATCAGCCGCTGCTGGATGCGATTGCCGCCCAGGGCGTCGAGACCGCCTATGTGACCCTGCACGTGGGGGCCGGCACGTTTCAGCCGGTGCGTGTGGATAACATCGAAGACCACCATATGCACAGCGAGTGGTTGGAGGTCAGCCAGGAAGTGGTGGACGCTGTCGCGGCGTGCAAGGCGCGTGGCGGACGCGTAGTCGCAGTGGGCACCACCAGCGTGCGCTCGTTGGAAAGCGCGGCCCGTGATGGCGTGCTGAAGCCGTTCAGCGGCGACACCGATATCTTTATCTTCCCAGGCCGGCCCTTCCATGTGGTCGATTGCCTGGTGACCAACTTCCATCTGCCCGAATCCACGCTGTTGATGCTGGTTTCGGCATTTGCCGGTTACCCGGAAACCATGGCCGCTTATCAAGCCGCCATCGCCAACGAGTACCGTTTTTTCAGCTACGGTGATGCGATGTTTATCACCCGTAACCCGGCGCCACGCGGCCCAGAGGGAACCTTATGAGTCGTATGTCGTTTGAACTGCTTGCCACTGACGGCAAGGCCCGACGCGGTCGCCTGACCTTCCCGCGCGGCACCGTCGAGACCCCGGCTTTCATGCCGGTCGGCACCTACGGCACCGTCAAAGGCATGCTGCCGCGTGACATCGTCGCCACCGGTGCCGAGATCATCCTCGGCAACACCTTCCACCTGTGGCTGCGCCCGGGCACGGAAGTGATCAAGAAGCATGGCGACCTGCATGACTTCATGAAATGGCAAGGCCCGATCCTGACCGACTCGGGTGGCTTCCAGGTGTTCAGCCTGGGCGCCATGCGCAAGATCAAGGAGGAGGGCGTGACCTTCGCCTCGCCGGTGGACGGTTCCAAAGTGTTCATGGGCCCGGAAGAGTCGATGCAGGTCCAGCGTGACCTGGGCTCCGACATCGTGATGATTTTTGACGAGTGCACCCCGTACCCGGCTGACGAAGACGTCGCGCGGATTTCTATGGAGTTGTCCCTGCGTTGGGCCCAGCGTTCGAAGAATGCCCACGGCGACAACACTGCTGCGCTGTTCGGTATCGTCCAGGGTGGCATGCACGAAAGCCTGCGCAAACGCTCGCTGGAAGGCTTGGACAAAATCGGCTTTGACGGCCTGGCCATCGGCGGTCTGTCGGTGGGCGAGCCCAAGCACGAAATGATCAAGGTGCTGGATTACCTGCCGGGCCTGATGCCGGCTGACAAACCTCGTTACCTTATGGGCGTTGGCAAACCGGAAGATCTCGTAGAGGGTGTGCGCCGCGGTGTGGACATGTTCGATTGCGTGATGCCAACCCGTAATGCCCGCAATGGGCATCTGTTCATCGATACAGGCGTGTTGAAGATCCGTAACGCGTTCCATCGCCATGATGATTCGCCGCTGGATCCCACCTGTGATTGCTACACCTGCCAGAACTTCTCCCGTGCTTATCTGCACCATCTGGACAAGTGTGGGGAAATGCTGGGTAGCATGTTGAATACCATCCACAATTTGCGTCACTACCAAGTCCTGATGGCTGGTTTGCGCGAGGCTATTCAACAGGGTACATTGGCCGCCTTCGTCGATGCCTTCTATGCCAAGCGCGGGCTCCCTGTGCCGCCCTTGGACTGAGTTTTCCGACCCTAAGATTCACTATTTGCAACTGGAGTGCTAAATGAGCTTTTTTATCTCTAACGCCATGGCTGATGCCGCTGCGCCTGCTGCTGCCGGTCCTATGGGCGGTGGTTTCGAGTGGATTTTCCTGGTCGGCTTCCTGGTCATCTTCTACCTGATGATCTGGCGTCCACAGGCCAAGCGCGCCAAAGAGCAGAAAAACCTGCTGGGCAGCCTGCAGAAAGGTGACGAAGTTGTGACCACTGGCGGCATCGCCGGCAAGATCACCAAGGTTTCCGATGCTTTCGTGGTTCTGGAAGTTTCCGACACCGTAGAAATGAAGTTCCAGAAGGGCGCCATCGCCGCCACGCTGCCAAAAGGCACGCTCAAAGCGATCTGAGTAACAACCTTTACCAATCGACGGGGCGCGCAAGGCGCCCCGCGTTATAAGCGGGCGGCGTGATGCTGAACAAATACCCTCTGTGGAAATACGTACTGATCCTGGCGGTGCTGGCGATCGGTTTTATTTATTCCGCTCCCAATCTCTATCCTGATGACCCGGCGATCCAGATCTCTGGCGCCAGCACTTCGCTGCAAGTCAATCAGGCTGATCTGGACCGTGCGAGCAAAGCGCTCACTGACGCGGGCATTCAGGTTAAAGCGGCAACTTTGGCGGCTGGTTCGAAAGGCGGCTTGTTGCGCCTGACCAAGCAAGAAGACCAATTGCCGGCTAAAGACGTCGTGCGCAAGGTCATGGGTGATGACTACGTCGTTGCACTCAACCTGGCACAGACCACGCCACAATGGCTGCGCAGCATTGGCGCGCACCCGATGAAGCTGGGTCTGGACTTGTCCGGTGGTGTGCACTTCCTGCTGGAAGTCGACATGGACAAAGCCCTCGACGCCCGTCTTAAAGTCTACGAAGGCGACGTGAAGAGCCTGCTGCGTAAAGAGCGCCTGCGTTATCGCAGCCTGCCGCAGCTCAACGGTGCCATCCAGCTGGGCTTCTCTGACGAAGCTTCCCGCGAACAGGCCCGTGCACTGATCCGCAAGAACTTCAACGATTTCGATATCGTACCGGCTGACCTCAATGGCCAGGCTGTACTGCGTCTGGCGATGAGCCCGGCCAAGATCGCGGAAATCCGTGAATACTCCATCAAGCAGAACTTGACCACGGTACGTAACCGCGTCAACGAACTGGGTGTGGCCGAGCCTATCGTTCAGCGCCAGGGTGCCAACCGCATCGTGGTTGAACTGCCAGGCGTACAGGACACCGCTGAAGCCAAGCGTATCCTGGGTAAAACCGCCAACCTGGAATTCCGTCTCGCGGCTGAGCCGGGTGCTACCCGTGCGACTGCCGAAGAGTTCGAGTTCCGTGAAGGCAACCGTCCTCCTGCGTTGATCGAGCGTGGCTTGATCATCACCGGTGACCAGGTAACTGATGCCAAGGCTGGTTTCGGCGAGCACGGTACGCCTGAAGTGAACATCCGCCTGGATGGTCACGGCGGCGAACTGATGAGCCGCGCCACGCGCAGCAACGTCGGTCGCAGCATGGCGGTGATCTTCATCGAGCAACGCCCGGTGACCACCTATACCAAGCAGATGGTCAACGGCGTCGAGAAAGACGTGCCGGTTCAGACCTTCAAGGAAGAGAAGAAGATCATCAGCCTGGCGACCATCCAGTCGCCACTGGGTGCTCAATTCCGTATCACTGGCTTGAACGGCCAGGGCGAATCCTCGGAACTGGCGCTGCTGTTGCGTGCCGGTGGCCTGGCTGCCCCGATGTACTTCGCTGAAGAGCGTACCATTGGCCCGAGCCTGGGTGCCGACAACATCACCAAAGGTGTCGACGCAGCCTTGTGGGGCATGCTGTTCGTGTCCCTGTTCATCATCGCCATCTACCGCTTCTTCGGTGTTATCGCCACCGTGGCCCTGGCGGGCAACATGGTCATGCTGCTGGCCCTGATGTCGCTGCTGGGCGCTACGCTGACCTTGCCAGGTATCGCCGGTATCGTACTCACCATGGGTATGGCGGTAGACGCCAACGTACTGATCTTCTCGCGGATTCGTGAAGAGATCGCCAATGGCATGACCGTACAGCGTGCAATCAACGAAGGCTTCGGCCGGGCATTTACCGCGATTCTCGACTCCAACCTGACCACATTGCTGGTTGGCGGGATTCTCTTCGCCATGGGCACCGGCCCGGTCAAAGGTTTTGCGGTGACCATGTCCCTCGGTATCTTTACCTCGATGTTCACGGCCATCATGGTGACCCGCGCAATGGTCAACCTGATCTATGGCGGGCGTGACTTCAAGAAGTTGTGGATTTAAGGGGCTGCCATGTTACGTACAATCAACTTCATGGGCGTTCGCAACATTGCGTTCGGCGTCACTGTGCTCCTTACCGTTCTGGCGTTGTTCAGCTGGTTCCATAAGGGCCTGAACTACGGTCTGGACTTCACCGGCGGTACGCTTATCGAGCTGACCTACGAGAAGCCGGCCGATGTCACCCTGGTGCGTGGCGAGCTGGTCAAGGCCGGCTATCACGAAGCCATCGTGCAGAGCTTTGGTGCCACCACCGACCTGCTGGTGCGTATGCCTGGCGAAGACCCGCAACTGGGTCACCAGGTAGCCGAGGCCTTGCAGAAGGTCGGCGGCGACAACCCGGCGTCGGTCAAGCGCGTCGAGTTCGTGGGCCCGCAGGTCGGTGAAGAACTGCGCGACCAGGGCGGCCTCGGCATGCTGATGGCGCTGGTCGGCATCATGATCTACCTGGCGTTCCGCTTTCAGTGGAAGTTCGGTGTCGGCGCCATTGTGTCGCTGATCCACGACGTGATCGTCACAGTGGGTATCCTGGCGTACTTCCAGATTACCTTCGACCTGACCGTACTGGCCGCGGTGCTGGCGATCATTGGCTACTCCCTCAACGACACCATCGTGGTATTTGACCGGGTTCGTGAGAACTTCCGAGTGCTGCGCAAAGCGTCGCTGATCGAGAACATCAACATCTCCACCACCCAGACCCTGCTGCGGACCATGGCGACGTCGATCTCCACCTTGCTGGCGATCGCTGCGTTGATGATCTTCGGTGGCGACAACCTGTGGGGCTTCTCCCTGGCGCTGTTCATCGGCGTTCTGGCGGGTACCTACTCGTCGATCTACATCGCCAACGTGGTACTGATCTGGCTGAACCTCAGCAGTGAAGACCTGATCCCTCCGGCCAGCACTGGCAAGGAGGTCGACGACCGCCCTTGATGGGCGTTTGTTGATCCGCTGATACAAGAAAGGCGCGAGTATTGAACTCGCGCCTTTTTTTTTGCTCCAAGGCTGGGTATAGCGCGGACGTTTCGGTCCGCTTGTGATGGTCAGGAGGTTCACGTGAACAAGTCGTTGCTGGTTGGTGCGGTATTGGGTGCTGTCGGTGTGACTGCCGGGGGTGCTGTTGCCACCTACAGCCTGGTAAAAAGCGGCCCTGAGTATGCGCAAGTGCTGGCGGTGCAGCCGGTTAAAACCCAGATAAAAACTCCCCGTGAGGTCTGCAAGGACGTCACCGTGACCCGGCAACGTCCGGTGCAGGATCAGCATCAAATCGCCGGTACGGTCGTAGGCGCCCTGGCGGGTGGTTTGCTGGGCAACCAGATCGGTGGTGGTAATGGCAAGAAGCTGGCGACTGTAGCCGGCGCGGTGGGTGGCGGTTACGCCGGTAACAAGGTTCAGGAAGGTATGCAGAATCGCGATACCTACACCACCACGCAAACCCGTTGTAACACCGTCAACGACATCAGCGACAAGGTGGTCGGGTACGACGTGCGTTACAACCTGGATGGCAAGGAAGGTTCTGTGCGTATGGAGCGCGACCCAGGCAGCCAGATTCCAGTCGACAAAGAAGGTCGTCTGATCCTGGGTCAGAACCAGCAGTAACCGGTTCTACAGGCATAAAAAAAGCACCCCGAGGGGTGCTTTTTTGTGCTCGCTAGCTTAACGCTTCAGCGAAGCCGGCAGGTGCGGCTGGATCGCCGTCAATACTGCCTTGAAGCATTTGGTGTTGCCGGCAACCACGTGGCCTTTCTCAAGGAAATCATGACCGCCAGTGAAGTCGCTCACCAATCCGCCTGCTTCCTGGATCAGCAGGGCGCCTGCAGCCATGTCCCACTCGGACAGGCCGGACTCCCAGAACGCGTCGAAACGACCAGCAG
Organism: Pseudomonas sp. NS1(2017); assembly: GCF_002269425.1. NCBI lineage: Bacteria > Pseudomonadati > Pseudomonadota > Gammaproteobacteria > Pseudomonadales > Pseudomonadaceae > Pseudomonas > Pseudomonas sp. NS1(2017). The sequence goes on along the minus strand of NZ_CP022960.1, from coordinate 87,403 downwards.
CCACATAGGCCAGGTCCAGGCTCGCTGCGCCGGCGCGACGAATGCCAGCGGTCTGGCCAACGAGGGCGCGGAACATGCCCAGGTAGTTTTCCAGGTTGTCCATCTGGTCATCACGGAACGGGAAGCCGGTACCCAGTAGGGCGCCGTCCAGGCTGGTACGACCGCTGACACGCAGGCGACGACCATTCAGCTGGGCGCCACGGCCACGGCTGGCGGTGAATTCTTCCTGGCGAACCGGGTCGAGTACGACGGCGTGTTCCAGGCGACCACGGTATTTGCACGCGATGCTCACGGCAAAGTGCGGGATGCCGCGCAGGAAGTTGGTGGTGCCATCCAGTGGGTCGATGATCCACAGGTAGTCTTCGCCTTCACCGCTGCCTTTGTGCAAGCCGGTTTCTTCGCCGAGGATGCCGTGGGTAGGGTAAGCCTTGCGCAGCGCGTCGATGATTTTCTGTTCGGCGGCGCGATCCACCTCGGATACGTAATCCTTGGCGTCTTTTTCGTCGACCTTGATGGTATCCAGGCGCTCGATGGAGCGGAAGATCAATTCACTGGCGCTGCGGGCGGCGCGCAGCGCGATATTCAGCATGGGCTGCATGGATGTGTCACCTAAGGTTGTTAAAGAAAGCCGAGCATTCTAGCAGAAACTTTCTTCAGGTGAAGGACGACGTTAGCTTTCATGGCATAACCTTAGGCTGTTCTGTAAGATTTGCTCCCCTTTCCCGTGTCCGAGAGCGCCTCCCTTGCTGCAAAACATTCGTGTCGTCTTGGTCAATACCAGTCATCCCGGCAATATCGGTGGGGTGGCGCGAGCCATGAAAAACATGGGGCTGACGCGCCTGGTGCTGGTCGACCCGCGCGTGTTCCCGCACCACGAGGCCGATGCCCGCGCATCCGGCGCCAATGACCTTCTTGAAAAAGCCCAGGTCGTCGCCACCTTGGAAGACGCCTTGGTCGGCTGCAACCTGGTACTTGGCACCAGCGCTCGCGACCGTCGCATCCCTTGGCCGCTGCTGGATCCGCGTGAATGCGGCACCAAAGTGGTCGAGGAGGCTGCCGGTGGCGCTGAAATCGCCTTGGTCTTTGGTCGTGAAGATTCCGGCCTGACTAATGAAGAGCTGCAGCGATGTCATTACCACGTGCACATCCCATCGGACCCTGAGTTCAGCTCGCTGAACCTCGGGGCGGCGGTGCAGGTGTTGACCTACGAAGTGCGCATGGCCTGGCTGGCCGCTGAGGGGCAGCCGAGCAAGGTAGAGAAGGATGAAGTGGCGTCGACCAAGAGTGGCGAGTTGGCCACCATGGACGAGCTGGAGCGATTCTATGAGCACCTGGAGCAAACCCTGGTGGCCATCGAATTCCTCGATCCGGAAAAACCACGGCACTTGATGGCACGCCTGCGTCGCCTTTACGGACGCAGCTCGGTCAGCCGGGCGGAAATGAATATATTGCGTGGCATCCTCACGGAAACCCAGAAAGCGGCCCGTGGCGAGCTTCTTAAGCGGAAGGATTAAAAATGTTCGAGCGTTTGCGAGAAGATATCCAGAGTGTTTTCCACCGTGACCCGGCGGCGCGCAACGCCTTTGAAGTGCTGACCTGCTACCCGGGCATGCACGCCATCTGGATTCACCGCCTGTCCGGTGCCCTGTGGGGCATGGGCTGGAAATGGCTGGCGCGGTTGGTGTCGAACTTCGGGCGCTGGCTGACCGGGATCGAGATTCATCCGGGGGCCAAGGTCGGTCGTCGTTTCTTCATCGACCATGGCATGGGCATCGTGATTGGCGAGACTGCCGAGATCGGCGATGACGTGACCCTTTACCAGGGCGTGACGCTTGGCGGCACCAGCTGGAACAAGGGCAAGCGCCACCCAACTTTGGGTGATGGTGTGGTGGTAGGGGCGGGCGCGAAGGTGCTCGGCCCGTTCACTGTCGGCGCGGGCGCCAAGGTCGGCTCCAATGCGGTGGTGACCAAGGCTGTGCCGCCAGGTGCAACCGTTGTAGGTATTCCTGGCCGAATCATCGTCAAGCCGGAAGCCGGCGACGAGCAGGAAGCCAAGCGCAAGGCCATGGCTGAGAAGATCGGCTTCGATGCCTATGGCGTCAGCGAGGATATGCCCGACCCGGTGGCGCGAGCCATTGGCCAGTTGCTGGATCACCTGCAGGCGGTGGATGGCAAGCTGGACGGCATGTGCGGCGCGTTGAAGGACTTGGGCAGCCCCTACTGTGCGAAAGACCTGCCTGAACTGCGCGAAGAAGACTTCGCCGAAATCAAGGACGAAGCCTCCACCAAGGCAGGCTAAGTATTTGCTGTTGATCGGCGCAGCCCCGGTTGCGCTGGTCGATCCCACCCCATCCTGCTATGATTCGCGCGCCCTTTTTACGGGTAATCCTGACTAAAGTACTAGGTCTTATAGTTGACTTAAATACTCGGGAATCGCATACTTGCCCACATTCTGAAACACCTTGGTACTTGTCCATGAGACTGACTACAAAAGGCCGATACGCGGTGACTGCCATGCTCGACCTGGCTTTGCACGCGCAAACTGGGCCGGTGTCCCTGGCCGATATCTCCGAGCGCCAAGGCATTTCCCTGTCCTATCTCGAGCAACTGTTCGCCAAGCTGCGCCGTAGCAACCTGGTTTCCAGTGTGCGCGGGCCGGGTGGCGGCTATCAGTTGTCCCGCGACATGCAGGGGATCCAGGTGGCTCAGGTGATCGACGCGGTCAACGAATCCGTCGACGCCACCAAATGCCAGGGCCTGGGTGACTGCCACGCCGGCGACACCTGCCTGACACACCACTTGTGGTGTGACCTGAGCCTGCAGATCCATGAGTTTTTGAGTGGTATCAGCTTGGCTGATCTTGTGACTCGCCGTGAGGTGCAAGAAGTAGCCCAGCGTCAGGACCAGCGCCGTTGCAACACCAAGGCGCCGCGTCTGGACAAGATCGAAGCGTCCGCCGTCGAGTGACAGCCGAAGAGCTAACGGCACGCCAGCCAGCCTGATTTAGGAGAAAGTCCATGAAATTGCCGATTTACCTTGATTACTCAGCGACCACCCCGGTTGATCCGCGTGTCGCGCAAAAGATGAGCGAATGCCTGCTGGTTGACGGAAACTTCGGCAACCCGGCGTCCCGTTCCCACGTATTCGGCTGGAAAGCCGAGGAAGCGGTCGAGAACGCTCGTCGCCAAGTCGCTGACCTGGTCAACGCCGATCCTCGGGAAATCGTCTGGACCTCCGGTGCCACCGAGTCCGACAACCTGGCAATCAAGGGTGCGGCGCATTTCTATGCGACCAAGGGCAAACACCTGATCACCACCAAGATTGAGCACAAGGCTGTCCTCGACACCATGCGCCAACTGGAGCGTGAAGGTTTCGAGGTCACCTACCTCGAGCCAACCACCGACGGTATCGTCACCCCGGCCATGATCGAAGCAGCCCTGCGTGAAGACACCATCCTGGTTTCCGTGATCCACGTGAACAACGAAATCGGCACCATCAATGACATCGCGGCCATCGGCGAGCTGACCCGCTCGAAGGGTATCCTGCTGCACGTCGACGCTGCTCAGTCCACCGGCAAGGTCGACATCGACCTGTCGAAACTGAAAGTCGACCTGATGTCGTTCTCTGCCCACAAGACCTACGGCCCTAAAGGCATCGGCGCCCTGTACGTGAGCCGCAAGCCTCGCGTGCGTATCGAAGCCACCATGCACGGCGGCGGTCACGAGCGCGGCATGCGTTCGGGCACCCTGGCGACCCACCAGATCGTCGGCATGGGCGAAGCCTTCCGTGTAGCCAAGGAAGACATGGCTGCCGAAAACGTGCGCATCAAGGCCCTGAGCGACCGCTTCTACAAGCAGGTTGAAGGCCTTGAAGAGCTGTACATCAACGGCAGCATGACCGCCCGTGTACCGCACAACCTGAATTTGAGCTTCAACTACGTCGAAGGCGAGTCGCTGATCATGGCGCTCAAGGACCTGGCGGTTTCGTCCGGTTCGGCCTGCACCTCGGCGTCCCTTGAGCCTTCGTACGTACTGCGCGCCTTGGGCCGCAACGACGAACTGGCACACAGCTCGATCCGCTTTACGTTCGGCCGCTTCACCACCGAAGAACAAGTCGACTACGCCGCGCAGAAAGTCTGCGAAGCCGTCAACAAGCTGCGCGTTCTGTCGCCGCTGTGGGACATGTACAAAGACGGCGTCGATATTTCCAAGATCGAGTGGGCGGCACACTAACTATAGAAGCCGCCACCCCAGCTCTGTAGGAACGTGGCGGAAAACGCAGGCGTTTCTACAGGGTTCCAGAGCGGCCCTGATGAGTGAGGATTCAGTACCATGGCTTACAGCGAAAAGGTCATCGACCACTACGAAAACCCGCGCAACGTCGGCAAGATGGACGCGGAAGACCCAGATGTCGGCACCGGCATGGTCGGCGCTCCGGCGTGCGGCGATGTCATGCGCCTGCAGATCAAGGTCAACGACAATGGCGTTATCGAAGACGCCAAGTTCAAGACCTACGGCTGCGGTTCGGCCATCGCCTCCAGCTCCCTGGCGACCGAATGGATGAAAGGCAAGACCCTGGATGAGGCTGTCACCATCAGCAACACCCAGCTGGCCGAAGAACTGGCCCTGCCGCCAGTGAAAATCCACTGCTCGGTACTCGCAGAAGACGCCATCAAGGCGGCCGTTCGCGACTACAAGCAGAAGAAAGGCTTGATCTAAGCATTTGGCGACGAGTAAGGAGTCAACGATGGCTATCAGCATGACAGAAGCGGCTGCACAGCACATTCGCCGCTCCCTGAATGGGCGCGGTAAAGGTGAGGGGATTCGTCTGGGTGTTCGCACCACAGGCTGTTCCGGCCTTGCCTACGTGCTGGAGTTTGTCGACGAGGTGGTGGCGGAAGACCAGGTGTTCGAAAGTCACGGCGAGAAAGTGATCATCGACCCTAAAAGCCTGACCTACCTGGACGGCACCGAACTCGATTTCGTCAAGGAAGGGTTGAACGAAGGCTTCAAGTTCAACAACCCCAACGTGCGCGGTGAATGTGGCTGCGGCGAAAGCTTCAACATCTGAGGCTATTCGTGGGTACTCCTTGTCATTTCGCTTTATTCGAGCTGCAGCCGAGTTTTCGCCTGGACCTTGAGCAGCTTGCCACGCGCTACCGAGAGTTGGCGCGTGGGGTGCATCCGGACCGCTTCGCTGACGCTTCCGAGCGTGAGCAGCGCCTGGCGCTGGAGCGGTCGGCCAGCCTCAACGAAGCCTATCAGACCCTGAAAAACCCACCCAAGCGCGCACGCTACCTGCTTGCGATGAACGGTGGCGAGTTGCCGCTTGAAGTGACGGTGCACGACCCCGACTTCTTGATGCAGCAGATGCAGTGGCGCGAGGAGCTCGAAGAGTTGCAGGACGAAGCCGATCTTGCTGGCGTCGCAGTCTTCAAGCGTCGTCTGAAAACGGCCCAGGATGAGCTCAACGAAAGCTTCGCAGCCTGTTGGGATGATGCAGCGCAACGTGAACAGGCCGAACGCCTGATGCGGCGCATGCAGTTCCTCGACAAGCTCACCTACGAAGTGCGCCAGCTAGAAGAGCGCCTCGACGATTAACCCCGTGTGCTGCCCGTGATGCACGCCTGATAGACAGATAAGACCTGATTACCATGGCCCTACTGCAAATCGCCGAACCCGGCCAAAGCCCTCAACCGCACCAGCGTCGCCTGGCGGTCGGGATTGACCTGGGCACCACCAATTCTCTGGTTGCTGCCTTGCGCAGCGGTCTGTCCGAGCCGTTGCCCGACGCTGACGGGCAGGTGATCCTGCCGTCTGCCGTGCGCTACCACGCTGATCGCACTGAAGTCGGTGAATCGGCCAAGTTGGCGGCGTCTACCGATCCTCTGAATACCGTGTTGTCGGTCAAGCGCTTGATGGGTCGTGGTCTGTCCGACGTCAAGCAATTGGGCGACCAGCTGCCGTATCGCTTTGTCGGCGGTGAATCCCACATGCCGTTCATCGACACCATCCAGGGCCCGAAAAGCCCGGTGGAAGTGTCCGCCGATATCCTCAAGGTGCTGCGCCAGCGCGCGGAAAAAACCCTGGGCGGCGAACTGGTCGGTGCAGTGATCACCGTTCCGGCTTATTTCGATGACGCTCAGCGCCAAGCCACCAAGGACGCGGCGAAACTCGCCGGCTTGAACGTGCTGCGCCTGCTCAACGAGCCCACTGCGGCGGCCGTGGCTTATGGCCTGGACCAGCACGCAGAAGGCCTGGTCGCTATTTATGACCTGGGCGGCGGCACCTTTGATATTTCGATCCTGCGCCTCACCGGCGGTGTCTTCGAAGTGCTGGCCACCGGTGGCGACAGCGCCCTGGGCGGCGATGACTTCGACCACGCCATTGCGGGCTGGATCATCAGCAGCGCTGGCTTGTCCGCCGATCTGGATCCGGGCGCGCAGCGTAACCTGCTGCAAACCGCCTGCGCCGCCAAAGAAGCGCTGACGGATGCTGCAATCGTGGAGGTTTCCTACGGCACCTGGTCGGCCCAACTGACGCGCGAAGCCTTTGATGCGTTGATCGAGCCGATGGTTGCCCGCAGCCTGAAAGCCTGCCGCCGAGCCGTGCGTGACTCCGGTATCGAGTTGGAAAACGTCGGCGCCGTGGTCATGGTCGGTGGCTCCACCCGCGTGCCGCGCGTGCGTGAAGCTGTCGCCGAAGCCTTCGGTCGCCAGCCGCTGACTGAAATCGACCCGGATCAAGTGGTCGCCATCGGCGCCGCGATCCAGGCCGACACCCTGGCCGGCAACAAGCGCGATGGTGGCGAACTGCTGCTGCTCGACGTGATTCCGTTGTCCCTGGGTCTGGAAACCATGGGCGGCCTGATGGAGAAGGTGATTCCACGCAACACCACCATTCCCGTCGCCCGCGCCCAAGACTTCACCACGTACAAAGATGGCCAGACGGCCATGATGATTCATGTGCTGCAAGGCGAGCGCGAGCTGATCAGCGACTGCCGCTCCCTGGCGCGTTTTGAACTGCGCGGCATCCCGGCGATGGTCGCGGGTGCGGCGAAGATCCGCGTGACCTTCCAGGTTGACGCCGATGGCCTGTTGAATGTGGCCGCGCGCGAGCTGGGCTCAGGCGTTGAGGCGAGCATCCAGGTCAAGCCGTCCTACGGCCTGACCGACGGTGAAATCGCCAAGATGCTCAAGGACTCGTTCCAATATGCCGGTGACGACAAGGTCGCCCGTGTATTGCGTGAGCAGCAAGTCGACGCCCAGCGCCTGCTCGAAGCGGTGCAGGGCGCGCTGGATGCTGACGGCGAGCGTCTGTTGGATGCCGAAGAGCGCATGGTCATTGATCTGCAAATGCAGGAACTGGCCGAATTGATGAAAGGCGACGATGGTTACGCCATCGAGCAACAGACCAAGCGCCTGTCCCAAGTGACCGATGCTTTTGCCGCCCGCCGTATGGACCAGACGGTCAAAGCCGCCCTGGCGGGACGCAACCTGAATGAAATCGAGGAATAATTAATGCCGCAGGTCATTTTTCTGCCACACGCCGAGCATTGCCCGGACGGTATGGTCGTGGAGGCTGAGACCGGCAAGTCCATCCTCGAAGTTGCCCATGACAACCACATCGAGATCGAAAGTGCTTGCGGTGGCGTCAATGCCTGCACCACCTGTCACTGCATTATCCGCGAAGGTTTCAACAGTCTCGAAGAGGCCGATGAGCTGGAAGAGGACTATCTTGATAGGGCGTGGGGCCTGGAGCCGACATCGCGCCTGAGCTGTCAGGCGAAAGTAGGGACTGAAGACCTTACCGTCGAAATTCCGAAGTATTCGCTCAACCATGCCGCCGAAGCGCCGCATTGATTCAAGGAAGTGTCATGAGTCTTAAATGGGTTGATGTACAAGAGATCGCTATCCTGTTGGCCGATGCCAACCCTGATCTGGATCCTTACTCTCTGAACTTTGTAGCTTTGCGTGACATGGTCATGGCATTGCCAGGGTTTGAAGATGAGCGTGATCGCGGCGGTGAGAAGGTTCTGGAAGCTATCCAGACTGCCTGGAAAGAAGAACAGGACTGACGCCTCCCTTTACGCAGTTAGGCAATACCCAATAACCCGCGTATAATTCGCGGGTTTAATTTTTCGTAAATTACCGTTTCTGGAGTTACACCATGGCTGTTCAACGTACTTTCTCCATCATCAAGCCTGACGCTGTTGCAAAAAACGTCATCGGCGAGATCACCACTCGTTTCGAAAAAGCCGGCCTGAAGGTTGTAGCTTCGAAACTCAAGCAACTGTCCAAAGCCGAAGCTGAAGGCTTCTACGCTGAGCACAGCGCTCGTGGTTTCTTCGGCGACCTGGTTGCCTTCATGATCTCCGGTCCTGTTGTTGTTCAGGTTCTGGAAGGTGAAAACGCTATCGCTCTGAACCGTGAGCTGATGGGCGCTACCAACCCTAAAGAAGCTGCTGCCGGCACTATCCGTGCTGACTTCGCTGAATCCATCGACGCCAACGCCGTACACGGCTCGGACTCCGAAGCTGCTGCTGCTCGCGAAATCTCGTACTTTTTCGCTGCTACTGAAGTAACCGCTCGTTAAGCATCGGCTTAAAGAGTGAGGGTGAATCCATGACTACATCGACTGTTAAAACCAACCTGCTGGGTCTGACCCAGCCGGAAATGGAGAAATTCTTCGACTCAATCGGGGAGAAGCGTTTCCGTGCCGGTCAGGTAATGAAATGGATTCACCACTTTGGCGTCGACGATTTCGACGCCATGACGAACGTCAGCAAGGCCCTGCGCGACAAGCTCAAGGCTATTGCTGAGGTCCGTGGTCCCGAAGTGGTCAGCGAGGACATCTCCAGCGACGGCACCCGTAAGTGGGTGGTGCGCGTGGCGTCCGGCAGCTGCGTCGAGACCGTGTACATTCCCCAGGGCAAACGCGGCACCTTGTGCGTTTCGTCCCAGGCAGGCTGTGCCCTGGACTGCAGTTTCTGCTCCACCGGCAAGCAAGGCTTCAATAGCAACCTCACCGCCGCCGAAGTGATCGGCCAGGTGTGGATTGCCAACAAATCCTTTGGCAGCGTCCCGGCGACCGTCGACCGTGCCATCACCAACGTGGTGATGATGGGCATGGGTGAGCCGCTGCTGAACTTCGACAACGTCATTTCGGCCATGCACCTGATGATGGACGACCTGGGCTACGGCATCTCCAAGCGCCGCGTGACCCTGTCGACCTCTGGCGTGGTACCGATGATCGATGAGCTGGCCAAGCACATCGACGTCTCCCTGGCGTTGTCGCTGCATGCACCGAATGACGCATTGCGTAACCAATTGGTGCCAATCAACAAGAAGTATCCGCTTAAGATGCTGCTGGAATCTTGCCAGCGTTACATGGCGACCTTGGGCGAAAAACGCGTGTTGACCATTGAGTACACGATGCTCAAGGACATCAACGACAAGGTCGAACACGCGGTCGAGATGATCGAGTTGCTCAAGAACACCCCGTGCAAGATCAACCTGATTCCGTTTAACCCGTTTCCACATTCTGGCTACGAGCGGCCGAGCAACAACGCCATCCGCCGTTTCCAGGATCAACTGCACCAGGCTGGCTATAACGTGACCGTCCGCACCACGCGTGGTGAAGACATCGACGCCGCTTGTGGCCAATTGGTAGGGCAGGTGATGGACCGTACCCGCCGCAGCGAGCGTTATATCGCCGGACGCGAAGTGAAAGCCGCCGACGATTTACCGCTGATTGCTGTGAATCGAATCTGAGAGAGGATCTCTATGCCCTTGCGCCTTGCGCTGCTTTTGCTTGTTACCGGTCTCGCGGTCGGTTGTGTTTCATCGGGTCATGAGAGCCCTTTGCAAACCGGTAAAGGCCGTGACGAGGCGCGGGTTGCCTATGTGCAACTGGGCTTGGGTTATCTGCAACAAGGCATGAGTGAGCAGGCCAAGGTACCGCTGAAGAAGGCCCTGGAGCTGGACAGCGACGATGCCGACGCCAATGGCGCACTGGCCCTGGTGTTCCAGGCCCAGGCCGAGCCTGAACTGGCCGAACAGTATTTCCATAAGGCACTGGCTTCCCGGCCTGCGGATCCGCGGCTGCTGAACAATTACGGCAGCTTCCTGTTCGCGCAGAAACGTTATGACCAGGCCGCCCTTTATTTCCAGCAAGCCAGCGCCGATACCCTCTATCCTGAGCGTTCGCGGGTGTTCGAGAACCTTGGGGTGACCTCGATGCGCCTCGGTCAGCGCGATAGCGCCCGCCAGCAACTGGAAAAAGCCCTGCATTTGAACGGTCGCCAGCCTCGGGCGTTGCTCGAAATGGCTGAGTTATCCTTTGATGACAGGCATTATGTGCCGGCACGTGACTATTACGAGCGTTTTAGCCTGCTCAGCGGGCAAAATGCACGTAGTCTATTGCTCGGTGTGCGCCTGGCGACGGTTCATGAAGAACGCGACACGGCCGCACGTTTTGGCCAGCAACTCGAACGACTCTATCCCGGTACGCCGGAATATCAGCAATACCTGTCGGAGCAATGATGAAAGCGGCGCACCCGGAAGTTGTAGCAGCTAATCGCGTAAACCCAGGCGACACCTTGCGTCAGGCCCGCGAAAGCAATGGTTGGTCGCTGGCAGAAGTGGCCCTCAAGCTCAATTTGACCACGACGTCCCTGGGCAACCTGGAAGCCGGCGCGTTCGATAAGCTGCCTGGGCACACCTTTGCCCGCGGCTATATCCGCGCCTATGCCAAATTGCTGGGTATCGACCAGGCCATACTGGTTCAGGAGTTCGACCAATTCACCGGCACCGATTCCCAGGGCAGCAATGTCCACGGCCTGGGGCGTATCGAAGAGCCGGTGCGGGTTTCCCACACGATTTTGCGCATTGTCAGCCTGTTGCTGCTGATCGCGGTCATTGGTGGCGGTTTCGTCTGGTGGCAAGACCAGACCTCCCAGCGCACCAAGGACTTGACCAGCAACGCCATGGAGCACGTCGAAGTCGAGAGCGCTGACGGCACCACCCAGATTCACCCGCTGGATGAGCCGGAAGACCAGGCCGTTGCCGAAAGCCAGGCCGCGCCGGAAGCAGCGGCTGCCACCGAGCAGCCAGCCGCACCGGAAACCGCGCCAGCCGCGACTGCTGCCGCACCGGCTCCTGCAACGCCTGCTGCCCCGGCTCACACGCCGGCCGCTCCAGTGCAGACGCCAGCGACTCCGGCTCCCGCCGCTCCCGCTGCCCCTGCGATTTCGCCGCCCACCACCCCAGCCTTGATTGCCGGTGATGGCCGTGTACAGATTACCTTCATCGCTGACTGCTGGACGCAAGTCACCGATGGCAACGGCAAAGTGCTGTTCAGCGGTCTGAAGCGTAAGGGAGATACGCTCGACCAGGGCGGCAAGCCTCCTTTGACGCTGCGTCTGGGCTTTGCCCGTGGCGCGCAAGTGGCCTACAACGGCCAGCCTGTGGACGTAGCGCCGTTCACCAGTGGCGAGACCGCTCGCCTGAAGTTGGGACAATAGTCATGCACGGCGAATCTCCAATCAAACGTCGCGTATCGCGCAAGATCTGGGTCGGCTCGGTGCCGGTGGGTGGCGACGCCCCCATCGCGGTGCAAAGCATGACCAACAGCGACACCAATGATGTGGCCGCCACTGTTGCCCAGATCAATCGTCTGGAAGCGGCCGGCGTGGACATAGTGCGCGTCTCCGTGCCAGACATGGACGCTGCCGAAGCCTTTGGCCGCATCAAGCAACTGGTCAAGGTGCCGTTGGTGGCCGATATCCACTTCGACTACAAGATCGCTTTGCGCGTGGCCGAACTGGGTGTGGACTGCCTGCGTATCAACCCGGGCAACATCGGTCGTGAAGACCGTGTGCGTGCGGTGGTTGATGCGGCCCGCGACCGTGGCATTCCAATCCGTATCGGCGTCAACGCCGGTTCCCTGGAAAAAGACCTGCAAAAGAAATACGGCGAACCGACTCCGGCGGCGCTGGTTGAATCGGCGCTGCGCCACGTTGAGCACCTTGAACGCCTGAATTTCCAGGACTTCAAGGTCAGCGTAAAGGCCTCCGACGTGTTCATGGCGGTAGAAGCCTACCGCCTGCTGGCCAAGGAAATCGTGCAGCCGTTGCACCTGGGTATCACTGAAGCGGGCGGTTTACGTTCAGGCACAGTGAAATCTGCGGTGGGTCTCGGTATGCTGCTCGCCGAAGGGATTGGCGATACTATCCGCATCTCGCTGGCAGCAGACCCTGTAGAGGAAGTGAAAGTCGGTTACGACATTCTCAAATCCCTGCGTTTGCGTTCCCGTGGCATCAATTTCATTGCCTGCCCGAGCTGCTCGCGGCAGAACTTCGACGTGGTGAAAACCATGAACGATCTGGAATTGCGCCTTGAAGACCTGCTGGTGCCGCTGGATGTTGCGGTGATCGGCTGTGTGGTCAACGGGCCGGGCGAGGCCAAAGAGGCCCATGTGGGGCTGACCGGTGGTACGCCGAACCTGATCTACATCGACGGCAAGCCGTCGCAGAAGTTGACGAATGACAATCTGGTGGATGAGCTGGAAAAGCTGATCCGCGAGAAAGCGGCCGAAAAGGTCGCGGCTGACGCAGCGCTGATCGCGCGCGGCTGATTGAACGAATTTAAGGATTTGATGTGAGCAAGTCTCTGCAAGCCATTCGTGGCATGAACGACATCCTGCCGGAACAGACGCCGCTGTGGCGCTATTTCGAGGGCACTGTCGCGCGCCTGCTGGATAACTACGGTTACAAGCAGATCCGCATGCCGATCGTCGAGTTCACCGAGCTGTTCAAGCGCTCCATCGGTGAAGTGACCGACATCGTCGAAAAAGAGATGTACACCTTTGAAGACCGCAACGGCGACTCCCTGACCCTGCGTCCGGAAGGCACCGCTGCGTGCGTGCGCGCTGTGCTTGAGCATGGTCTCACCGGTGCTGGCCAGCCACAGAAATTGTGGTACATCGGCCCGATGTTCCGTCACGAACGCCCACAGAAAGGCCGTTATCGCCAGTTTCACCAGATCGGCCTGGAAGTGTTCAACATCGACGGCCCGGACATCGACGCCGAGCTGATCGTGCTGACCTGGCGCCTGTGGGGCCTGCTGGGCATCCGCGACGCGGTCAAGCTTGAACTCAACAGCCTGGGCACCAGTGAATCCCGCGGCCGCTACAAAGTGGCCCTGGTCGAGTACCTGTCCGCCCACCTGGACAAGTTGGACGAAGACAGCCAGCGCCGTCTGAAGACCAACCCATTGCGCGTCCTCGATACCAAGAACGCCGATACCCAGGCCGTGCTGGTCAACGCGCCGAAAATGGCCGACTACCTGGACGACGAGTCCCGTATCCACTTCGAGGGCCTCAAGGCTCGCCTGGAAGCAGCCGGTATTCCGTTCGTGATCAACACCAAGCTGGTGCGCGGCCTCGATTACTACAGCAAGACCGTATTCGAGTGGGTCACCGACAAGCTCGGCGCCCAGGGCACCGTGTGTGCCGGTGGTCGTTACGACGGCCTGGTCGAGCAGATGGGTGGCAAGCCTACCACCGGCGTGGGCTTCGCCATGGGCATCGAGCGGCTGATCCTGCTGCTGGAAACCCTGGAGCAGGTCCCGGAAGAGATCTCCCGTCAGGTGGACGTGTACCTGTGCGCCTTTGGCGAGGCCGCCGAACTGGCTGCCCTGGCCCTGAGCGAAAAGGTCCGCGACCAACTGCCCAACCTGCGCCTGCAAGTCAATGCCGGCGCCGGCAGCTTCAAGAGCCAGTTCAAGAAGGCCGACAAGAGCGGTGCACTGTATGCATTGATCCTCGGCGATGACGAATTGGCCCGGCAAGTGATAGGTTTCAAACCCCTGCGTGGTCAGGGCGAGCAACAGAACATTGCCTTTGATGCGCTCGCTGCGCACTTGGCCACCTGCGTCGTGCAGGGTTGAAGCTGTCGAACAGCCGAATTTAGCGATTAAGGAGTATTGGGGTGTCGAGTTCTGATGATGATCAACTGGCCGAGTTCAAGGACTGGTGGCAGCGTAACGGCAAGCCCCTGGTTACCGGCGGTCTGCTGGCTTTAGTGGTGGTGTTCGGCTGGCAAGCCTGGACCAAGTATCAGGCTAACCAGTCCCAAGGCGCCTCGATCCTCTATCAGCAATTGCTGGAAACCACCCTGACCCCGGACGGCAAGCCCGACCCTGCGCAGGTTGCAGACCTGGCTGGCAAGCTGAAGAACGAATTCGGCGGTAGCACCTACGCCCAGTACGGCAGCCTGTTCGTCGCGAAAGTCGCGGTCGACACCGGCAAGCTGGATGACGCCGCCGCTGAGCTGAAGGCCATCGCCGACAAGCCGACCAACCCAACCCTGGGTGAAATCGCACGTCAGCGCCTGGCTCAGGTACTGGCGGCACAGAACAAGGCTGACGAAGCACTCAAACTGCTCGACGGCGATGCTGACAAGGCATTTGCAGCCACTCGCGAAGAGCTCAAGGGCGACCTGTTGGTCCAATTGGGTCGTACCGACGAAGCCAATGCTGCGTACCAAAAAGCCAAGGCGGCGCTGTCTGATGAAGCGGCGGTCGGTGGCTTACAAATCAAGCTGGACGACTTGGCCAAAGGGGATGCGTGACGTGATCCGTTGGAAACATGCAGCATTGCTGGCTCTGGCCGTTCTGGCCGCGGGTTGCAGCAGCAACAGTAAAAAAGAACTGCCTCCGGCCGAGCTGACCAGCTTCAAGGAAGAAGTGGTCCTGCAAAAGCAGTGGAGCCGCTCCATCGGTGACGGTCAGGGCGACACCTACAACATGTTGGTACCGGCAATCGACGGTGACAACATTGTGGCCGCTGACGTGACCGGCGTGGTGATCTCCATGGATCGCATGAACGGCGACGTGAAGTGGAAGAAAGACCTCGAATTGCCAGTCTCCGGCGCCGTCGGCGTGGGCTACGGCATGGTGATGCTCGGCACGCTGAAAGGCGAAGTCGTGGCCCTGGACTCCAGCACCGGTGAAGAGAAATGGCGCGCTCGCGTGACCAGTGAAGTCCTCGCACCGCCTGCCACCAACGGCGATATCGTCGTGGTGCAAACCCAGGACGACCGTGTAATCGGCCTCGACGCCAGCACTGGCGAACAGCGTTGGTTGTACGACAGCACCCCAGCGGTACTGACGTTGCGCGGTACCAGTGGTCCGATTGTGACCAACAATCTGGCCGTTGCAGGCCTGTCGACCGGTAAAGTGGTCGCCCTGGATACCCAGAACGGCGTGCCGGCCTGGGAAACCCGTGTGGCCATCCCGCAAGGTCGTTCCGAGCTGGACCGGGTAGTGGACATCGACGGCGGCCTGCTGCTGTCCGGTGAAACCCTCTACGTCGCTACCTACCAGGGCCGTGTTGCCGCACTGGACCTGCAGAGCGGCCGCGTTAACTGGCAGCGTGATGCTTCCAGCTACGCCGGTGTCGCCCAAGGGTTTGGCAGCGTCTACGTAAGCCTGGCGTCAGGCACCGTTGAAAGTGTCGACGAACGCTCTACTACCGCGCTGTGGAGCAACGACTCCCTGGCTCGCCGTCAACTGTCGGCACCGGAAGTGTTCTCCAGCTACGTCGCAGTCGGTGACTTCGAAGGCTACCTGCACCTGCTGAGCCAGGTGGACGGTCGCTTCGTGGGTCGCGAGCGTATCGACAGCGACGGCCTGCGTGCGCGTCCGCTGGTCGTGGGTAACATGCTTTATGTGTTTGGCAACAGCGGCAAGCTGGAAGCCCTGACCATTAAGTAAGAACTATGCTTGGGGGGTAGCCCCTCAAGTAGCTTCACCTGTAGGAGCGAGCTTGCTCGCGAAAATCGTTAACGATAACGCGTGCTGTCTGAATAAACGCGGTGCCTTTGCGTTTTTCGCGAGCAAGCTCGCTCCTACAGTCGAGCACCAGCCGCTGCCCTGCAGCGGCTTTTGTATTTTCTGAAATAACGAAGTGGAGAGCCGCATGGTTCCCGTAATCGCCCTGGTGGGCCGACCTAACGTCGGCAAGTCCACCTTGTTCAACCGCCTGACCAGGACTCGCGACGCCATCGTCGGCGACTTGTCCGGTCTGACCCGTGATCGCCAATACGGTGAGGCAAAGTGGCAAGGGCGCTCCTACATTATTGTCGACACCGGTGGTATCTCCGGTGACGAGCATGGCATGGACGAAAAGATGGCCGAGCAGTCTCTGCTGGCCATTGAAGAAGCCGATGTCGTGTTGTTCCTAGTGGACGCCCGTGCGGGCTACACCGCTGCTGACCAAATGATTGGCGAGCACCTGCGCAAGCGCAACAAGCGTTCCTATCTGGTCGCGAACAAGATCGACAACATCGATCCTGAAGCGGCCCGTGCCGAATTCAGCCCGATGGGCCTGGGCGATGCGATTCCGGTCGCCGGTGCCCACGGTCGCGGTATCACCCAGATGCTGGAAATCGCCCTGCGCGATTTCCCTAAGGATGATGTCGAGGAAGAAGAGGGCGAAGAGGAGATCGTTGCCGAAGGTGAGGAAGCCAAGCGCATTCCTGGCCCGAGCGAAAAAGACGGTATCAAGATCGCCATCATCGGCCGCCCTAACGTTGGCAAGTCGACGCTGGTCAACCGCATGCTCGGTGAAGACCGGGTTATCGTCTACGACCAACCCGGCACCACCCGCGACAGCATCTACATCCCGTTCGAACGCAACGAGGAAAAGTACACGCTGATCGACACCGCCGGTGTGCGCAAGCGCGGCAAGATCCACGAGGAAGTTGAAAAGTTCTCGGTGGTGAAAACCCTGCAAGCGATCAAAGACGCCAACGTAGTGATCTTTGTGATGGACGCCCGCGAAGGCGTGGTGGACCACGACCTGAACCTGCTGGGCTTTGCCCTGGAGGCTGGTCGGGCACTGGTGATCGCGATCAACAAGTGGGACGGCATGACGCCGAGCGAGCGCGATTTCGTCAAGATCGAGCTGCAACGCCGCCTGTTCTTCGTCGAGTTCGCCGATATCCACTTTATCTCGGCACTGCACGGCACCGGCGTGGGCAACCTCTACGCGTCCGTACAGAACTCGTTCAAGTCCGCGGTCACCCGCTGGCCGACCAACCGCCTCACCCAGATCCTGGAAGACGCGGTTGGCGAGCACGCGCCGCCGATGGTCAACAACCGCCGGATCAAACTGCGTTACGCCCACTTGGGTGGTGCCAACCCGCCGATTATCGTGATCCACGGTAACCAGATCGAGAAGGTGCCGAAGTCCTATGTGCGTTACCTGGAAAACACCTACCGCCGTGTCTTGAAACTGGTCGGTACGCCGATTCGTATCGAGTTCAAGGGTGGCGAGAACCCATACGAAGGCAACAAGAACACACTGACTGACCGTCAGGTGAACAAGAAGCGTCGTTTGATGACTCACCACAAGAAGGCCGACAAGAAGCGCCGTGACAAGAAATAACGGCAGCTTCAAGTTGTGAGAGAGGGCTCCTTTGGAGCCCTTTTTTGCGCGCGCTGGTTTGTGCCTTGACCCGGTGCAGTTGGCAGCTTAAAACTTGGGGCTCACCTGCAGGGGCCTTTCGATGATCACCAGCAAGCTGCCGAATGTCGGCACGACCATTTTCACCACCATGTCGCAACTCGCTGCCGAAACCGGCGCGCTCAACCTGTCCCAGGGTTTCCCGGACTTCAATGGCCCCCAGGCTTTGCTCGATGCGGTGGGTAAGCATATCGCCCTCGGGCATAACCAATATGCGCCAATGACCGGCCTGCCGGTGCTGCGTCAGCAAGTGGCCGCCAAGATCGCTCGCAGTTACGGCGCCACGGTCAATGCCGACAGTGAAGTGACCATCACCCCTGGCGCCACCGAGGCGATCTTCTGCGCGATCCAGGCGGTGATTCGCACTGGCGATGAAGTCATCGTGTTCGACCCCAGCTACGACAGCTATGAGCCTTCGGTGGAGTTGGCTGGCGGTCGCTGCGTGCATGTGCAACTGACCCTGGACGCCTTTGCCCTCGACTTCGAGAAGATCAAGGCGGCGCTGTCACCGCGCACGCGCATGATCATTCTCAATACCCCGCACAACCCGACAGGTGCCTTGATCAGCCGCGCCGAGCTGGACCAATTGGCCGCACTGATCCGTGACCGTGATATCTATCTGGTCAGCGACGAAGTCTACGAACACCTGGTATTCGACGGCGTGTCTCACGTCAGCGTGTTGGCCCACGAAGAGCTTTACCAGCGCGCGTTTGTGGTCAGCTCGTTCGGCAAGACCTACCACGTCACCGGCTGGAAAACCGGCTATGTCGTCGCACCGCCAGCCCTCACCGCGGAATTGCGCAAGGTGCACCAATACGTCAATTTCTGCGGCGTGACCCCGCTGCAATACGCCCTGGCCGACTTCATGGCCGAACACCCGGAGCACGTCGACGAATTGCCGGCTTTCTACCAAGCCAAGCGTGACCTGTTCTGTGACCTGTTGGCGCCGTCCCGTTTCAGCCTTACCCGAGTGACCGGTACCTACTTCCAACTGGTGGATTACTCACAGATCCGCCCGGACCTGGATGACGTCGCCATGTCCCTGTGGATGACCCGCGAACACGGCGTGGCCACCATCCCGGTCTCGGTGTTCTACCAGACCCCACCCCAAGGCCAGCGCCTGGTGCGCCTGTGCTTTGCCAAACGCGAGGAAACGCTGCGCCAAGCGGCGGAAAAACTATGCGTGATCTGAGTGCACTGCCGAACCTGAACATCGCCCTGGTGCAGACCAGCCTGGCCTGGCATGACCGCCAGGCCAACCTCGAACATTTCGAGCTGCTGTTGGAGCAAGCCAAAGGCGCCGATTTGATTGTGCTGCCGGAGATGTTCACCACCGGCTTCTCGATGGAGTCGCAAGCCCTTGCAGAGCCTGAAAACGGCCCGACCCATCATTGGCTCCAGGCCCAGGCGGCGAAGTACAACGCGGTGATTACCGGCAGTGTGATCATCCAGGCCGCCGACGGCAGCCACCGCAACCGCCTGCTGTGGGCGCGGCCGGATGGCGAGGTGTTGCATTACGACAAGCGCCATCTGTTCCGCATGGCCGGTGAACACAATCACTACACGCCGGGCGAACGCCAGGTGCAGTTTGAATTGAAGGGCTGGCGTATTCGCCCGTTGATTTGCTACGACCTGCGCTTCCCGGTGTGGAGCCGCGATGCCCAGGACACCGACCTGCTGCTGTACACCGCCAACTGGCCGGGTGCGCGGCGTTCACACTGGAACCGACTGCTGCCGGCGCGGGCTATTGAAAACCTGTGCTACGTGGCGGCAGTCAATCGGGTGGGCACGGATGGGAAGGGCTTTGCTTACACTGGGGACAGCCAGGTGTTGGACTTCCAGGGTGAGACCTTGCTCAGTGCGGGGGAGGCGGATGGGGTGTTTGCAGTGAGTCTGGACGCGGCGGAATTGGCGGCGTATCGCACCCGGTTTCCAGCCAACCTGGATGCTGACATCTTCCAGTTCCTGTAGGAGCGAGCTTGCTCGCGAAAAACCTTAACGATAACGCAGTGCTATCAGGTAGCCAGCGGTGCCCTTGCGTTTTTCGCGAGCATGCTCGCTCCTACAAGGTCCGGAAACAGAAAGGCCCCTGGGTTCTCACCCAGGGGCCTTTTGTATGACAGCGAAACGCTTACGCCGCTTTGGCTTCCTGCTGGCTCAACGAACGGTTCAGCGCACTGAACAGCGCCTTGAAGCTGGCGGTGGTGATGTTTTCATCAATACCCACGCCATGCACCGGACGCTCACCGTTCACACGCAGCTCGATGTAGGCCGCCGCCTTGGCGTTGGTGCCTGCACCGATCGCATGTTCGTTGTAGTCCATGATCTCCACACCGATCGGCAGGCCAGCCACCAGCGCTTCCAGCGCACCGTTGCCTTTGCCTTTCCAGTGCAGGTTGGTTTCGCCCTGGCCCTTGCCGGAGACTTCCACCTCAACAAAACTGTTACCGTTTTCTTCCTGCAGGCGATGGCTGACCAACGCGTACGGGGTGTTGGCTTGCAGGTACTCACGCTGCAGCAAGGCGTAGATCTGCGGCGCCGTCATCTCCAGGCCCACGCGGTCGGTTTCGGCCTGCACGACTTGGCTGAACTCGATCTGCATGCGACGCGGCAAGCTGATGTCGTATTCCTGCTCCAGCAGGTAGGCGATGCCGCCTTTGCCCGACTGGCTGTTCACGCGAATCACCGCTTCGTAGCTGCGGCCGATGTCGGCCGGGTCGATCGGCAAGTACGGCACTTCCCACAGCGCATCGTCTTTCTGCTGGGAGAAACCTTTGCGGATTGCGTCCTGGTGAGAGCCGGAGAACGCGGTGTGCACCAGGTCGCCGACATACGGGTGACGTGGGTGCACCTGGATCTGGTTGCATTCCTCGACGACCTTGCGCACGCCGTCGATGTCGGAGAAGTCCAGCTGCGGGTCAAGGCCCTGGGTGTACATGTTCAGCGCCACGGTGACCAGGTCGACGTTGCCGGTACGCTCGCCGTTGCCGAACAGGCAGCCTTCGACACGGTCGGCACCGGCCATCAGGCCCAGCTCGGTGGCGGCTACGCCGGTGCCACGATCGTTGTGGGTGTGCAGGCTGATGATCACACTGTCACGACGGTTGATATGGCGACCGAACCACTCGATCTGGTCGGCATAGATGTTCGGCGTGGCGCATTCCACGGTGGCTGGCAGGTTGAGGATCATCTTGTGCTCAGGCGTCGGGTTCCACACCTCGATCACCGCATCACAGACTTCCTTGGCGAACTCCAGCTCAGTGGCACTGAAAGTCTCCGGCGAGTATTCGAAGGTCCACTGGGTTTCCGGCTGCTGGGCGGCGTATTTGACGAACAGCTTGGCGGCGTTGACCGCGATGGCCTTGATGCCGTCCTTGTCCTGGTTGAACACGATGCGGCGGAAGGACGGCGACGTGGCGTTGTACAAGTGCACGATGGCTTTCTTGGCACCCCGCAGGGACTCGAAGGTGCGTGCGATCAAGTCTTCACGGCCCTGGGTCAGCACCTGGATGGTGGTGTCCTCGGGGATGTGGTTGTCTTCAATCAGGGTACGTACGAAGTCGAAGTCGGTTTGCGAGGCGGCTGGGAACGAGGCTTCGATTTCCTTCACGCCGACGGCAACCAGAGTCTTCCAGAAGCGCAGCTTTTTCACCGCGTCCATCGGCTCGATCAGCGACTGGTTGCCATCACGCAGGTCGGAGCTGCACCAGATCGGCGCTTCGGTGATGGTCTTCGACGGCCAGGTGCGGTCCGGGATGTCGATGGTCGGGAACGCGCGGTACTTCGAAGACGGGTCTTTGAGCATGCTCATCGGGAAATCCTTTGTTGTAGGGGCCGAGAAAAGGCGGCCTGCCGTAGAACTGTTTTTGGGGATAAAACGTGAAGACGAGGCAGATCGATTCAGCCTGGCAGTCGTGCGCTGACGAGGCACAGGCTGCGGTGCTGGCGGAGCTGAATGAGGGTGTGAGAGGTTTTCATAAGCCCAACCCTAACCGTCGGGGTGAAAGATGGCAAGCAGTCGCGGAAAATTGAGATAAGTTCTGCTATCTGCTTAGGAAACGAGATCTTGTGCCTAGGAATATGTCCAGGGCTGCTTTTAATTGCGCGCCTATTATCAGGCGCGCAATCGAGCGTTTCAGGGCTGGAACGCGCCAATGAAGATCGCCGGATCGACCCGCGCGTCGTTCAGGCTGACGTTCCAGTGCATGTGCGGCCCGGTCGCACGGCCCGTGGCACCGACTTTGCCCACCACCGCGCCACGCGTGAGCTGGTCACCGACTTTCACGTCGATCTTCGACATGTGGCAGAACATGCTGATAAAGCCCTGGCCGTGGTCGACGAACACGGTGTTGCCGTTGAAGAAGTAGTTGCCCACAAGAATCACTTTGCCGTTGGCCGGCGTCTTGATCGGTGTACCGGCCGGCACGGCAAAGTCCAGGCCCGAATGGGGATTGCGCTCTTCACCGTTGAAGAAACGTCGTACGCCGAACTTGCTCGACAGCGGCCCGTTCACCGGTTTGTCCAACACCAGGTTGCTCGGCAGGTTAGGGCTGAAACTGCGATAAGCCTTGATCTGCACCGCCAGCTCCGCCTCGATGCGTTTCAGCTGCGCCGGGTCGGGGTTCACCTGGCTTTTGTTTTTCAGGGTGATGCGCTGTTCGGGGTACTTCTTGTAGCCGACGATAAACGGCAGGTTACGCCCGCCGCTGCTGATGCGTTCGTTGCCGGGCTTGACCGTCAGCGGGATGCCGACAATTGCCAGCCAATTGTCCGCCTCCTTCACCACCAACACCGGCTTGCCCAGGTACGTGGCCTTGGGCGCAGCGGCGGAAGGGCCCAGTTCGACCACGGCAACGCCTCCCGGCACCGGTTTGTTCAAGGTGCGGGTGATGTAGCTATCGGCATGAGCATTAAAGGCAAGGCACAGCAGCATCAACACACTAAAGAGACGTGGCATCAATCAATCCAATAACGAAAGGGTGACGGGTGTCAGGTGGTTGTCTTCCACCCGCACTTGCAATTGGCCCTCACCGAGACGCGCGGTGAGGCGCTGGCCGGTGTGGGTCTGCGCGGCGTTGCGAATGGCCTGGCCGCGCTCGTCCAGCAGGATGCTGTAGCCACGGGCCAGGGTCGCCAGCGGGCTGACCACGTGCAGCGTCTGCATCTGACTTTGCAGTTGCAGGCGTCGCGCCTTGAGGCCTTCGCGCATTGCGCGGGGCAGGCGTTCGGCAAGGCTGTCCAGGCGTTGGCGCAACAGGGCCAGTTGGCGACCGGGGTGTTGGCCGGCGAGGCGGGTTTCCAGGCGGATCAGGCGCTCGCGGCGGGTATTGAGGCTGCGCTCGAACGCACGGCGCAGGCGCATGTCCAGGTCGTCCAGGCGCTGGGCTTGCTGGCGCAGACGTTCGCCAGGGTGACGCAGACGTCGCGCCATGCCTTCCAGGCGCAGGCGGTCATGGCTCAGGCGATTGCGCATCAGCATCACCAGGCGGCGGTGCAGGTTCTCGACCTGACGCACCAAATGGCTGGCGTCCGGCGCGAGCAATTCGGCTGCGGCGGAGGGGGTAGGGGCGCGCACGTCGGCCACGAAGTCGCTGATGGACACATCGGTCTCATGTCCGACGGCGCTGACGATTGGCGTGACGCAGGCATCCACCGCACGGGCCACGGCTTCTTCGTTGAAGCACCAGAGGTCTTCCAGCGAACCGCCGCCACGGGCCAGGATCAGCGCATCGAAGCCACGTGCATCCGCCAGTTTCAGTGCGCGCACAATCTGCGGGATGGCTTCGCGGCCTTGCACGGCGGTGGGGATCAGGGTCAGTTCAATGTTTGGCGCACGACGGCGGAACACGCTGATGATGTCGCGGATCACCGCGCCGGTCGGCGAACTGATGATGCCGATGCGCCGAGGGTGCGCTGGCAGTGGCACTTTGCGCTCAGCGCTGAACAGGCCTTCGGCGCTGAGCTTTTCCTTCAGCGCGTCGAACGCCAGGCGCAATGCCCCATCACCGGCCGGCTCCACGGTATCGAGGATCAGTTGGTAATCACCCCGGCCCTCAAACAAAGAGACTTTACCGCGCACCTTCACCGCCAGGCCATCTTTCAGCGCCTGCCGCACCCGCGCGGCGTTGTTGCGAAACAGCGCGCAACGCACCTGGGCGCCGCTGTCCTTGAGGGCGAAATACACATGGCCGGAAGCCGGGCGGGCGAGGTTGGAGATCTCGCCTTCGACCCAGATATTGGTGAACACGTCTTCCAGCAACACCCGCGCACGGCCGTTGAGCTGGCTGACAGTCAGGACTTCGCGGTCCAGGCCCAGACGGGCAAAAGGATCTTTAATCATGGGCGGCAGTTTATAGGCATTCGTGCAAGGTTTGGCAGAATTGCTCCACCAGCGCGCTCGGCCTCTGCGCGCAGGCCAGGGCCACGGTGCTGAGGCAGTCCGGGTCGGCCAGGGGCAAAAAGTGCACAGTGGCAGGGGCGATGTCCTGCATGGATTTTGGTAACAAGGCAATACCGAAGCCGGCCTGGATCAACTGCAACTGGGTGGTCTTGCGCGACATCACCCGCGCGGCCTTGGGGAAAAATCCGGCACGCATGCACAGCTCGGCTGACAGATAACTCAAGCCGCCCCGCTGGGGATGGGGGATCGAGATAAACGCTTCGTCCTTCAATTGCTCCAGTTCGATGGGCGCATTGCTGCGTGCCAGCCGATGATTCGGCGGCACTGCCAGCAACAGTTGCTCGCGATATAAAGGTACGACTCGCACGCCCTCGCGCTGGCGCAACACAGGCAGGCGCAACAACCCGACCTCCAGGCGACCGTCGGCGATTTCTTCCAACTGCGCTTCGGAGGACAGTTTGACGATGTCCATCGACACCCCTGGGCAGCGTTCCAGCCAGGTGCTGATACCTTGCAGCAATGGGCCGCTCATCGGCACGGTACTTGAGTGGCTCAGGCGCAGCGTGCCCAGTTCGCCGTTGCCCACTTGTGTCGCCATTTCACTGGCCTTGATCAGCTCACTCAGCAGGTTGCGCGCTCGCGGGTAGAAGGCTTCACCCGCGGCGGTGAGTCGTGGTTGGCGTGCAGTGCGCTCGAACAGGGGCGTTTGCAGCTGGGTTTCCAGCTCCTTGATCTGCCGGCTCAAGGCGGACTGCGCCACAAACAGGCGCTCGGCGGCGGCACTGAAGCTGCCGCTGTCGGCGATTTCGACGAAGTAACGCAGTTGGCGGGTGGAAATCACACGTCATGCCTTTTCGAGATGGGTGGAGGGCTTTGAAGATATTAGTCGCATCCCTCGCCGCTGGCTAAAGTGAAGGCTATCTCTAATAAGGTATGACCCATGAACCCGGTTGAGCTGATGAGCCAATGGTCGTTTGGCGGTGTGGATTGGCTGGTGATCGGCCTGGGCATTGTCGTGGCCTATATCGTGTTCGGTATCGCGGGATTTGGCACCGCATTGGTGGCAGGGCCGCTGCTGATCCTGTTCATGCCGCTGTCGAAGATCATCCCGTTGCTGGTGTTGCTGGATTTTGTCGCAGCGTTTGGCAACCTGCTGCAATCGCGGCGGGACGTGAACAAGCCGGAGTTGCTGCGCTTGCTACCGTGCATGGCGATCGGTTGCACACTGGGCGTGGTGTTTTTGCTCAATCTGCATTCGGACCTGTTACTGCTGCTAATGGGCTTGTTCATCAGTGCCTACGCCCTCTACAGCCTGGCGGTAAAGGCGCGGCCAACGCAGATGGCGGCGGGTTGGTCGGTTCCCATGGGCACCGTCGGTGGTTTATTCGGCGCATTGTTTGGCAGTGGCGGCTTTCTCTATGCGATCTATCTGAATAGCCGTCTGCCCAAGGACGCGGCGCGCGCCACCCAGAGTGCGTTGATCAGTTGCAGCACGGTGGTGCGCCTGAGCCTGTTTCTGATCGCCGGGGTGTATGCGGATTTGCCGCTATTGATGTTGGCGCTGTGTCTGTTGCCGGCGATGGCCCTCGGGCTGTGGTGTGGGCGCAGGCTGACGATGCGCATGTCCCGTGAGGCGTTTGTAAGATTGGTGACCTGGCTGGTGCTGGCGAGCGGTATTGCACTGATCGGGCGCTACCTGAGCACTTGACCTGTGTGGGGCAGGGATTAAGCTGCCAACCTTTCAGGGCCTCATCGCCGGCAAGCCAGCTCCTACAGGAGCCGGCTTGCCGGCGATGGCGCCAGTGGCCACACCGCAGGACTCTCATGAACTCCCAAAGCATCCTTGTCCCGAAAATCTCCACCTTGCCCGTCCACGAACCCCGCGCCCGGGCAATCGTGCGCTGGCTGGTGCGCAAGAACATCATCAAGGAAGAGCTGACCACCTGTGGCCGCACCGGCAACCGCATGGGCTATGCCCTGGCCGATGGCGCCCGCGCCGTAGTGTTGTACCCCGAGGCGCTGCCGTTCAACGAGCCGATCAACGGCCTGGAGATCATCTACAAGCGCTGCATCTACACGCCGGCCAAGGGTTTTCTCGAAGAAGCCGGTTGCCCGGAATGCCGCAAGGAAGTCGGCGAAGCCCTGTTCGAAAGCCTCGAAGACTGGATGCCCGGCCACACCGACAACTTCACCTGCCCGCTGTGTGGGCATGAAGACGACATCAACGGGTTCCTGTTCCTACAGCAATGCGGGTTTTCCAACCTGGGCTTCATCTTCAACAACTGGGCAGAGGCGGGGTTCAAGCAGAGTTTTATCGACGAATTTGCCGATTGGCTGGACCAGAAGATGAGTTGGGTCAAAGTCGAGTTGTAACCCACCTGTAGGAGCGAGCTTGCTCGCGAAAAAACGTCAGCGATAACGTGGTGGGTTTGCTTTAACGCGGTGCCTTTGCGTTCTTCGCGAGCAAGCTCGCTCCTACAGAAAAGCAGCAGATTTTTTCCATCTATCAGTATTACCAAGTTTGTCAGAGTTTTACATTGAGCCCGGCAGGGTGCATGTATATAATGGCGCGCTTCCATTTTCCCGCTCGGGAGCCCCCGCGATGCTGCGTATCAGCCAAGAAGCTCTGACATTCGACGACATTCTCCTAGTGCCCGGTTATTCCGAGGTGCTTCCTAACGAAGTCAGTCTCAAGACCCGCCTAACCCGTGGCATCGAGCTGAATATTCCCCTTGTTTCCGCTGCCATGGACACCGTCACTGAAGCCCGTCTGGCCATCGCGATGGCTCAGGAAGGCGGCATCGGCATCATCCACAAGAACATGACCATCGAGCAGCAAGCTGCCGAAGTGCGCAAGGTCAAGCGTTACGAAGCCGGTGTGGTGAAAGATCCGATCACCATCGAAGCCGACGCCACCGTGCGTGACCTGTTCGACCTGACCCGCCTGCACAACATCTCCGGCGTTCCGGTGCTGCACGATGGCGACCTGGTCGGCATCGTCACTTCCCGTGACGTGCGTTTCGAGAACCGTCTTGAAGTCACCGTCCGTGAAGTGATGACGCCCAAAGAGCGTCTGGTCACTGTCAAGGAAGGCGCCGACAAGAACGATGTGCGCGAGCTGCTGCACAAGCACCGCATCGAGCGCGTGCTGATCGTCGACGACAAATTCGCCCTCAAAGGCATGATGACCGTCAACGACATCGAAAAAGCCAAGGCTTACCCGTTGGCCAGCAAGGATGACCAAGGTCGTCTGCGTGTTGGCGCGGCGGTCGGCACCGGTAAAGACACCGGCGACCGTGTTTCGGCCCTGGTCGCTGCCGGCGTTGACGTGGTGGTGGTCGACACCGCCCACGGTCACTCCAAAGGCGTGATCGACCGCGTGCGTTGGGTCAAACAGAATTTCCCTGAAGTGCAAGTGATCGGCGGCAACATCGCCACCGGCGCTGCCGCCAAGGCCTTGGCCGAAGCTGGCGCGGATGCGGTCAAGGTCGGTATCGGCCCAGGCTCGATCTGCACCACCCGTATCGTTGCCGGTGTAGGCGTGCCGCAAATCAGCGCCATCGCCAACGTCGCCGCTGCCCTTGAAGGCACGGGCGTTCCGTTGATCGCCGATGGCGGTATCCGTTTCTCCGGTGACCTGTCCAAGGCCATCGTAGCCGGTGCTTCCTGCGTGATGATGGGCTCGATGTTCGCCGGTACTGAAGAAGCACCAGGCGAGATCGAACTGTTCCAGGGCCGTTCCTACAAGGCTTACCGCGGCATGGGTTCGCTGGGCGCCATGTCCCAGGCGCAAGGTTCTTCCGACCGTTACTTCCAGGACTCCTCGGCAGGCGCCGAGAAGCTCGTTCCGGAAGGCATCGAAGGCCGCGTGCCGTACAAAGGCACTCTGAGCGCAATTATCCACCAACTGATGGGTGGCCTGCGTTCCTCGATGGGCTACACCGGCAGCGCCGACATCGAAGAAATGCGCACCAAGCCAGAGTTCGTACGGATCACCGGCGCCGGAATGGCTGAATCCCATGTCCACGACGTGCAGATCACCAAGGAAGCGCCAAACTACCGCGTAGGTTGATGCTTCCAGCAAACTGTTAAGTAACCGGGGCTGTTCTTCAGCCCCGAGTTGTTTCTGATTCATTAGACGAGACTGACTTCATGGCCCTCGACATTCACGCCCACCGTATCCTGATCCTCGATTTCGGTTCCCAGTACACCCAGCTGATCGCCCGCCGCGTGCGCGAAATCGGCGTGTACTGCGAACTGCATCCGTTCGACATGGACGACGAAGCGATCCGCGAATTCGCACCGAAAGGCGTCATCCTCGCCGGTGGCCCAGAGTCCGTGCACGAAGCCAACAGCCCGCGCTGCCCGCAAGCCGTCTTCGACCTGGGCGTCCCGGTCTTCGGCATCTGCTACGGCATGCAGACCATGGCCGAGCAATTGGGCGGCAAGGTTGAAGGTTCCGAGCTGCGTGAATTCGGTTATGCCCGTGTCGACGTGGTCGGCAAGAGCCGCCTGCTGGACGGCATCGAAGACCACGTCGACGCCGACGGCCTGTTCGGCCTCGACGTGTGGATGAGCCACGGTGACAAGGTCACCAAGATGCCGGAAGACTTCCACATCCTGGCCAGCACCCCGAGCTGCCCGATCGCCGGCATGTTCAGCGACGAGCGTCGTTACTACGGCGTGCAGTTCCACCCGGAAGTGACCCACACCAAGCAAGGCGGCCGCATCCTGTCGCGCTTCATCCTCGACATCTGCGAGTGTGAAGCTCTGTGGACCCCGTCCAAGATTGCTGAAGACGCCATCGCCCAGGTTCGCGCCCAGGTCGGCACCGACAACGTATTGCTCGGCCTGTCCGGCGGCGTTGACTCCTCGGTGGTTGCTGCCCTGCTGCACAAAGCCATCGGCGACCAACTGACCTGCGTCTTCGTCGACAACGGCCTGCTGCGCCTGCACGAAGGTGAGCAAGTGATGGCCATGTTCGCCGAGAACATGGGCGTTAAAGTGATCCGCGCCAATGCCGAGGACCAATTCCTCAACAACCTGGCCGGCGAGTCCGACCCGGAGAAGAAGCGCAAGATCATCGGCCGCACCTTCATCGACGTGTTCGATGCCCAGTCCAACAAACTGGACAACATCAAGTACCTCGCCCAGGGCACCATCTACCCTGACGTGATCGAGTCGGCTGGCGCCAAGAGCGGCAAGGCCCACGTGATCAAGTCCCACCACAACGTGGGTGGCCTGCCTGAGGAAATGAACCTCAAGCTGGTAGAGCCGCTGCGCGAACTGTTCAAGGACGAAGTCCGCCGTCTGGGCCTGGAACTCGGCCTGCCGTACGACATGGTCTACCGTCACCCATTCCCAGGCCCAGGCCTGGGCGTGCGGATCCTGGGTGAAGTGAAGAAGGAATACGCCGACCTGCTGCGTCGCGCCGACCACATCTTCATCGAAGAACTGCGCAAGGCCGACTGGTACCACAAAGTCAGCCAGGCATTCGTGGTGTTCCAGCCGGTGAAATCGGTTGGCGTGGTTGGCGATGGCCGCCGTTACGCCTGGGTCGTGGCCCTGCGTGCGGTAGAAACCATCGACTTCATGACTGCCCGCTGGGCACACCTGCCGTACGAGCTGCTGGAAACTGTCAGCGGCCGTATCATCAATGAGATCGAGGGTATCTCGCGCGTGACGTATGACGTGTCGAGCAAGCCGCCGGCGACGATTGAGTGGGAATGATCCCGTAGCGTTGTATGAAAAAAACCGGCTTAGGCCGGTTTTTTCATTTCAGGCAAACACGTTGATCAGAAATCGTAACGCACGTTCGCCGTGAAGGTGTCAGCGTCGAAACCACTGCTGGTCAGGTAGTTGTACGACCCTCCCACGCTCCAGGCGCCGACGCGGTAGTTGGCACCCAGTCCCAGCTCGTAGCTGTCGCGCGCCGGCGTCGCGCCGGTGGTGGTGAAGGGGGTGCCGCCGAGCACAAAGGTGGAGGTGGTGCTGGCCTTGTCGCCGATGAAGTCGTGCCAGGCCATCAGCTTGGCTTCCGGTTCGAAGCTGCCCACACCTACGTCAAAAGCGGCCGCCAGACGAGCGCCCAGGCCCATTTCGCCGATTTCATAGCGCTGGCTGCCGACGTTGAGGGCGGCAGAGCTGCCTTTTTCACGGTACGAATCCATCGAGATGTTGGCATAGCGCGCACCGACCTGTGGTTCCAGCAGCCACTGCTTGTCGAGCTGGAACGTGTAGCCAGCCAGTGCGTTGATGCCGAAGATCTCACTGTCGTAGTTGGCCTTGGCGCGGGTACCGGCGATGTAGCGTTTGGACTCGTTGTCGTTCCAGCCGTACATCAGCGAGGTGTCGACAAAGAAGTTGTCGCGGGCCCAGTTGCCATACAGGGTCAGTGCATGGCCGCTGACGTCGGTTTTGTTGCCTCGGTCGGATTTGACGTCGCTGGTCAGGTAGCTGTAAGCCAGGCCCACGGTTGTCTGGGCATTGAGCTTGCCGTCCGCACCCACGGCAATGCCGTTGGTGTTGGCGTCGTAGCCGTCGATACCGTGACGGCTGTCCTGGTTGGCATCGCTGGACAGCGCTTGCAGCCATACGCCTTGTTCTGCCAGGACGTCACCGGAAGACAGACCGCTCCGCGCTTTACTGGCCCGGCGGTTGATGGCGCCTGCGACCAGGTTCTGGCTGTTGGTCGCGGCGTTGATCGCCCCACGGCTGACGTCCGGGGCCAAGCTTTCGGCCAGTTTCGCCAGCTCTTCGCTGGTGGTGGCGTTGGCGAATTGCTGGAATACCGGGTCGCTTTCGTCCATCTGGGCCATGACGGTGTTCTTGAGCGGCTTGATGGCGCTCACCGCATTGTTCGAACCACGGGCGTCCAACAGGTCTTGCGTGATCACCTCATCACTGCGGGTGGCAACCAGTGCTTTCACATCCTGGCCTTCAATGCCGAAGTTCTTCACCTCAAGCAGCGCCGAGGAGGACACCACGGACAGGTTCTGCGGGTCTTCCCAAGTGCTGGAATTGATGAGGGTGTAGCGGGTGCCCTGGGCCGACGTGCGGAAGTCGTCGGAGCGCGCCTGCAGTTCGATCTGGCTGCCTGGAGAGAAGAAGGTATTGCCGGTGACTTTCAGGATCGGTGTATTGGGCTGTGTGTTGTTATCCAGCAGCAGGCGCAGGCGCGCCGTGTCGCTGTCCATGTCGAGGTCGCCGACAATCGTGGTCTGCGGGCGAAGCAGGGTCAGGCGGCCACCGTCGATATCGACGAAACCGGCGCGGATGGTCGAGCCATCGAACATCGCGTCCCCTTGCACCAGTACACCGCTGAGGCCCAGCAGGTCACCCTTGACCTGACCACCCTGCCAGTAGAAGTACGAAGGGGAGGCATTGTCGTCCGCCAGAATGGCTGCGGTGCCGCCTTCGATCAGGCCACCTGTCTGCCTGATAGAGAAGATCCTGAAGCCGTCGGTGGTGTCGAGACTGCGAAAGCGGATACCGATCCCGTCGGCGGAAATAGTCCCGCTGTTGTTGATATCACTCAGGAAGGGCGCGCCTGTCATCTGGCCCGTAAAGCGGGCTTTCTCGATGTCGATCCCCTCAGAGTCGATACCCCGCGCGATGATAGTGCCCGAGTTATTGATGCGCGCCTGGGTCGAGGTGATCAGCATGCCTTCGGCATTTGCGCCCGTCACAGTAATGTTGCCGTTGTTGCTCACTTCACCTGCGATCTTCGCCAGGTACAGGTCCAGCCCGACGACGGAGTTGCCGTTCACCATAATGTCGCCATTATTGACCACGTCGCCACCGACGTTGGAGTTGAGGGTCATGGCGATACCAGACGGGAAGTCGGTGGGGCTCGCAGCCGTCAGGTTGATGTTGCCCTGGTTGACCAGGTTGCCGGCCAACGTCACGTTCGTCAGCTCCACACCTGCGTTTTGCGACGTTCCGGTGAAGGTGGCGTTATTGAAAACATCACCGAAGCTGCTGTAGGCCCCTGTGCTCAGGTCGTAATTGAAGTCGGGTGCGGGTGCGGCATGGGCCGTGGCAGTGGTCGCCGCGACGGACAGCGCCAACAACGAGCGGCGCAGGTGGGAAGTGTTCAAGGCAGTATCCTTACAGGGCAGAAACTGGCAGGGAACAACCCACGCGTCAGCGTCTGTTTTAGGCATCCCTGCCAGCTTGTCAGTGAATGGCTGATTCAAGCGCGTGCAAACTTACACGATGCGTGTAGGACAATTCATCATAAAAAGGATCGGCGAAGGAAAAAAAGCTAAGAAATGCGACGTTACCGTTATTTTTTGTGGCTGTACGGGGTAATCCAGCAATAAATGGAACTTTAAGGTTGACGTTGTGGTCGCGCCTGGATTGGACGCTAGGGGGAAGGTATTCGGATGTTTTTAAGCGGACCTGCTTGTCGTCAATTTTAGGACCTTAATGGATTAATGGCGTTTTAACCCATCGGCTCCAGGTCGCTTCCCACCCTTTGTCATGGCTTGCTCCCCGTACATGGATGTATTCGGAGAGGGGCGAGTCAAGCGCCTGTTGGTACCTATCAGCCAACCCACTTGGAATAATCAGGTCTGCTTCGCCGATGAGATGGCGCTGGGGTAACAAGGCGAGCCGCTCACGGTAGTCCAGCGGGTCCAGCGAACCGTCGAGTGGCGACAATCCTTTCATCGTTGCCCACAAGCGTGGGCTGAGGTTGCCAGCCAGGGTTTGCACCTGGGTAACATCATTGCGCTGCGCCGCTAACAATAAGGCAAGCGCGGCACCACCTGAATACCCCACCAGTTCAAATTCCCTATTCCCGTACCGCTGTTTTAACTGGTCCAGCGCCTGGCTGAGACGAGTGATCACTTCCTGAGAAAATCGGCGATTGGTCCAGAGGGCCGATTGGCAGGCTGCGGCCATGACGAACTGGCAGGGACGTGCCAGGTACGCATTCGGTGTCGGGTCATCGACCGCCAGCCTTGGTACCAACAGATTGTGCGGGCTCGGATCCAGGCTGGGTTGGGTGGCCGTCGACCAGGCATGGCCATCGCCTTCCAGGTAGACCCGCAGGCGCGTTGTCTTTTCTGCACTTTGCGGCGCAAGTATGAGGAGGGGAAAGTCGCGCCCCGGCAGGACCTCTACTTGCCGGCCGCGCGCTTGCGCCAGTTGTTGCAGTGCCTCGCGCGGCGATTGGCAGGCGACAAGAAGCGCACAGACCATCACCATCCAGGCTTTGTAGAAACCGGCCAATGTTCGTTGATAGCGAAAGTGTCTACTTATCATATTTCACAACACACCTTGGCAATAGCGGCGTAGCTCTAGGTTAAGTCTGGGCGGCGATGGCTAGAGATTGGTATTTCTGGTGTGCGAACGCTCAGCTCAGTGCCACGCGAATAAGGGTTGTTTAAAACTAATTGCATCGTATAGCATGCATTTGTGTTGATTAATTAATTTTTGCATTGTATTGGATGCACTTTGTAATGAACGATCTAGGATTGTTAATCAAGAAACTTCGCAAAGCCGCAGGCCTCTCACAAAGCCAGCTCGCGCAACGTCATGGTATGAGTCGCGCCACCATTTCGGGGATTGAGAACAATACCATCCCGGAAGTGGGGATTCGCAAGGTCGCAGCCATTCTTGAGGGCTTGGGGTATGAGTTGACCGCCATTCCAAAGCGTCGCCGCATGACCCTTGATGAGCTGAAATCGGAGAACATCCATGACCCGTCAAAGTGAGCGGCTCTATATTGGTGCTGGCGGTGTGCCTGCTGGGACGCTCGGGCGGGGCGAGGAGAACCGGCGCGATACGGTTTTCTCGTATAACGAAACGGTCGGCGAAGAGAATGCCGTTTCTCTGACGATGCCGGTGCGCCTGGAGAGCTACAACTGGGAGTACGGGATCCATCCTCTGTTCGAGATGCACATCCCCGAGGGGCACCTCAAGGATGAACTGGTGCGACGCTTCAGCAAGTCAGTGCGCGGCTTTGACGACTTCGCTTTGCTGGGCATTGTAGGCCCACACCAGCTGGGACGTATCAGCGTTGCCCATGACGCGGATGGCGAGTCACTGCCTGAGGTCAAGCTCTCCGAGCTATTGGTCTATAACGGGGCCAAAGACCTGTTTGACGACCTTCTGAAAACCTACGCAGCCTACTCGGGAGTGTCGGGTGTTCAACCCAAGGTTTTGGTGCGCGATGTTGACGACATGGCCCCCGGTATTGAGCGTCTCACCCATCGGGGCGCGACTCACTTGGTGAAGGCGTTCAATGAATCCGACTTTCCGCAATTGGCGGCCAATGAGTTTTTCTGCATGCGTGCGGCATTCCATTGTGGCCTCGACGTGCCTGAGTTTCAGCTCAGCCAGCACGGGAAATTCCTGGTGGTAAAACGGTTCGACATCAGTGAAAGCGCCTATCTCGGGTTTGAGGACATGTGCGTTTTATCGGGATGGGGAACTGCCAAAAAGTACGACGGAAGCTACCAGGGATGCGCGAAGCTGATCAGGTCATTCGTCACGCCTAGCCGTGTCACCAAAACGTTGGAAGACTTCTTCTTGATGGTGGCGCTTTCTGCCGGCATCCAGAATGGTGACGCACACCTGAAAAACTACGGTCTGTTGTACGAGAATTGCGCAGAGGACGCGGACGTTTGGCTGGCACCTGCTTACGATCTGGTGACCACCACCGTGTACAGCAGCAATGACATCATGGGCTTGCTGCTCGGCGGTTCGAAAGCCTGGCCGAAGCGCAAGATGCTGGTCCAGTTCGGACGCAGTGCGTGCAGCTTGACTGAATCTCGCTGCAACGAACTGCTTGCCAGAGTGCAAGACGGCATGACCCGCGGGATTACGGAGCTTTCAGAATACCGAAGCACTCACCCAGAGTTCGAGGTGGTTGGGGAGAAGATGACCGCAGCCTGGTCGGCAGGGCTGGCGAGAAGCATCGCAGTGCAATGATCTTCCCGACGGATGCTTACCGCCGCGCAATATCCGAAAAGTAAAACTTATCCAACGTATGCCGCGACTCGGTGTACTCGAA
The DNA here is from genome assembly GCF_002269425.1 of Pseudomonas sp. NS1(2017). Lineage (NCBI taxonomy): Bacteria > Pseudomonadati > Pseudomonadota > Gammaproteobacteria > Pseudomonadales > Pseudomonadaceae > Pseudomonas > Pseudomonas sp. NS1(2017). Next base: position 52,452 of record NZ_CP022960.1, on the reverse strand, counting down.
CTGCCGTCCGTCCTGCAAAAATGTCTGGTTGCTCACCACGATCACATGGCTCTGGCCTTCAAGGTCGAGGTGTGTCTGGTCGTCCTTGCCGCGTGGCAGGGCTTCGATGGTGCGTTGGGCGTAGGCGATTTGCAGCTGCAACGTCTGTTCGATAAACGCGTAGATCGACTGTTCGGCAATCGAGCGGTCCAACCCCGGAATCACGTCAGCGACGAAGTGGTTGATGTCGAGGATCACCCGTTTGCCGCCGATGCGCCGTACCCGTTTGATGCGGGTGATCAGGGTGCCGGGTTCGGCTTCGATGTGTTGCAGCAGCGAACCTTCCAGCGGGAACTGCGTGAATTCGACCACTTCGGTGCGTACGTCATCGCCCAGGTCGGCGTGGGTTTCGTGGAAGCTGACGATGCCGCCCAATTGGAACTCAATCGGGTTGGGCGACAACACGAAGGTGCCCTTGCCGTGAATCTTTTGCGCAAACCCACGTTCCTGCAGTTGCTCGATAGCCCGGCGCACCGTGCCTCGGCTGGCCTGGTAGCTGTCCATCAGTTCTGTTTCGGAGGGAAGGCGTGTGCCGCGCTGCAGGCGTTCGGTGGTGATGCTGGCAAGCAGATCCGTGTAGATCTGGTTGTATTTACTCATGGGGATGGCTCTTTGCCGGGGTTGCGGTCAAGGCAGGAACCTTAGTGGCAGAGCCGGTGTTTGTCCATTAGACCCTTGGGTTTATGCGGCTTGCAGCGATACGCGGGACTACAAAAAATAAACAATATGTAACTCGTACAGACGAGTTGTTGCTTTAACTCGTACAGACGAGTACTTTTGCCCTCGGCGTGCTGCCAATGACTGCCCCTCAAATAAAAAAATCAAAGTGGAAACCAAGCATGAGCCACGACTATTCGACTATCGCCCGCGAGATTCTCGAGAACCTCGGGGGCACAGGCAACCTTGAGCAAGCTGCCCACTGCGTCACCCGCCTGCGCCTGGCGCTCAAGGACCCGAGCCTGGTCAACAGCAGCGCGCTGAACCAGGTGGATCTGGTCAAGGGCTCGTTCTTCACCGGCGGTCTGTTCCAGGTAGTGATCGGCCCCGGTGAAGTGGAAAAGGTCTACGCCGCCCTGCGCGAGCAGACCGGCCTCGCCGCCGCCACCATCGCCGACGTGAAGAAGAAGGGCGCCGACAAGACCAACGCCATGCAGCGTCTGGTGCGGGTGTTCTCCGACGTGTTCATGCCGATCCTGCCCGCGCTGATCATTGCCGGCTTGTTGATGGGCGTGAACAACCTGATGGGCGCCAAGGGCATGTTCATCGAGGGCAAGACGCTGCTGGAGGCCTATCCGAACCTGGATGGCCTGTGGAGCCTGATCAACCTGATGGCCAACACTTCGTTCGTGTTCCTGCCGGCGCTGGTGGGCTGGTCGGCCGCCAAGCGATTTGGCGGCAGTGAAATCCTCGGCATCGTGCTTGGCCTGATGCTGGTGCACCCGGACCTGCTCAACGCCTGGAACTACGGCAAGGCGGTCGCCGGTCTCGACGGCCAGAGCCTGCCGTACTTCGATATTTTCGGTTGGTTCAAGATTGAGAAAGTGGGGTACCAGGGGCAGATCCTGCCGATCCTGATGGCCGCCTATGTGATGAGCGTGATCGAGAAATGGCTGCGGGCGCGAGTACCCAACGCGATTCAATTGCTGGTCGTGCCGATCACCACCATCGTCTTCACCGGCGTGCTCGCCCTGGCCATTATCGGCCCGGTGACCCGTCACCTGGGCATCCTGATTACTGAAGGCGTGGTCACCTTGTTCGACCTGGCACCCATGGTCGGCGGTGCGATTTTCGGCCTGCTGTACGCGCCGTTGGTGATCACCGGCATGCACCACATGTTCCTCGCCGTTGACCTGCAGCTTATTTCTACTCAGGGCGGCACCTTCATCTGGCCGATGATCGTCATGTCCAACCTGGCCCAGGGCAGCGCCGCGCTCGGGGTGTTCTACATGACCCGCAACGCGCGGGACAAAAGCATGGCGTCCACCTCGGCGATTTCTGCGTACTTCGGCATCACGGAACCGGCGATGTTCGGCGTGAACCTGCGCTTCAAGTTCCCGTTCTATGCCGCGCTGCTGGGCTCGGCACTGGGCAGTATTTTCCTCTCGCTGAACAAGGTGCAGGCCTCGGCCATCGGCGTCGGTGGCCTGCCTGGATTCATCTCGATCATTCCGCAGTACATCCCGAGTTTTGTGATCGGGATGGTCATCGCGATCGTGGTGCCGTTTGTTCTGACCTGTGCGTTGAGCATGAAGATCGTGCGCCCTGGTTATCGCGTCGCCTGAACCAGCGCTTTCACATTGAAGGAGTCCACCATGCAAGACTGGCAACACTCGGTGATCTACCAGATCTACCCGAAAAGCTTCCACAGCCACGCGGGTAACGCCACCGGTGACCTGCTGGGCATCGTGGACAAACTCGACTACCTCAAATGGCTGGGCGTCGACTGCCTGTGGATCACCCCGTTCCTGCGCTCGCCGCAACGCGACAACGGCTACGACATCAGCGACTACTACGCCATCGACCCCAGCTACGGGACCATGGCCGATTGCGACCTGCTGATAAGCGAGGCGGCCAAGCGCGGCATCAAGTTAATGCTGGATATCGTGGTCAACCACACCTCCATCGAACACGAATGGTTCCAGCAGGCACGCAGCAGCCTCGACAACCCTTACCGCGACTTCTACATCTGGCGCGACCAGCCGAACAACTGGGAATCCAAGTTCGGCGGTTCGGCCTGGGAGTACGAGGCGCAAACCGGTCAGTACTTCCTGCACCTGTTCGACCACACCCAGGCCGACCTCAACTGGGACAACCCCAAGGTGCGCGCCGAAGTGTTCAAGCTGATGCGCTTCTGGCGCGACAAGGGCGTGGGCGGTTTCCGCCTGGACGTGATCAACCTGATCTCCAAGCCTGCCGACTTCCCCGAAGACAACACCGACGGCCGCCGCTTCTACACCGACGGCCCGAACGTGCACGAATACCTGCAGGAAATGCACCGTGAAGTCTTCGAAGGGCATGACCTGATCAACGTCGGCGAGATGTCGTCCACCAGCCTGGAACACTGCATCCGCTACTCGCGGCCGGAGTCGAAAGAGCTGTCGATGACCTTCAACTTTCATCACCTGAAAGTCGATTACCCGAACCTGCAGAAGTGGGTGAAGGCCGATTTCGACTTTCTGCAACTCAAGCAGATCTTCTCTGACTGGCAACTGGGCATGCAGGCCGGTGGTGGCTGGAATGCGCTGTTCTGGTGTAACCACGACCAGCCGCGGGTGGTCTCGCGTTTCGGCAATGACGGCGAGCATCGTGTGGTCTCGGCCAAGATGCTCGCGACTGCGCTGCACTTCCTCCAAGGCACGCCGTATGTGTACCAGGGCGAAGAGCTGGGCATGACCAATCCGGGTTTCGACAGCATCTCGCAATACCGGGATGTGGAGACCTTGAACATCTTCCGTCTCAAGCGCGATGCGGGTGAGTCCGAGGCGTCGAGCATGGCGGCGATCATGCAGAAGTCCCGTGACAACGGCCGTACGCCGATGCACTGGAGTGCCGGGGAAAACGCCGGTTTTAGCAGCGGTGAACCGTGGATCGGCATTCCGGCCAACGCGGCGCAGATCAACGTCGAAAGCCAACTGGATGACCCGGACTCAGTGTTGCATCACTACCGCGCGCTGATTGCCTTGCGTCGTCGTGAACCGCTGATCCAGGAGGGCGTGTATCGCCAACTGCTGCAAGACCACTTGCAGGTGTGGGCCTACACGCGTGAAGGCCATGGCGAACGCCTGTTGGTGCTGAACAACTTCTATGGCACGCCGTGCGACATCCAGCTGCCGGACAGCGTGATCAGTACGGCGAGCGAACAACGTTTGCTGATCAGCAACTACCCCGACTGCCCGCAACGTACCGCCACGGTAACGCTGCGGCCTTATGAATCGTTTGTGCTGCACCTCAAGGATTGAGACCCGCTGTAACCCCGTGTGGGAGCACGGGGCGCTGCAAAAACCATAATAAAAATATCGGAGTGCTTTATGAAAACAACAATAAGGCTGGGCCTCGTCGCGTCTTGTTTAAGCCTGCCTCTTGGCGCTCAAGCCCTGGAATTTGCCGGTTACCTGCGCAGCGGCGCGGGCACCTCAACGGGCAGCGGTCCACAGCAATGTTTTCAACTGCCGGGGGCGCAATCCAAATACCGCCTGGGTAACGAATGCGAACAATACGCCGAGCTGGAACTGCGCCAGGACCTGCTCACCCTCGACGACGGCTCGGTGCTCAGCGTCGATGCCATGGCATCGCTCTACAACAAGTACGACCGCGCGCTGAAGTTCCAGGGCGAGAACAATGGCTCGGCACGCATGCCGCAGATGTATGCGCAGTGGTCCAACCTGCCCAGCCTCAATGGTGGTTCGGTGTGGGCTGGTCGGCGTTACTACAAACGAAACGACATCCATATCTCAGACTTCTACTACTGGAACCAGAGCGCCACGGGCGGCGGTATCGAGGACGTGCTGATCGGCGACCTCAAGTACAGCTACGCCATTTCCCGCAAGGACAACCTGTACCAGAAGGAATACGCCACCCGTCACGACTTCAACGTCGCAGGTTTCAAGACCAACCCCGGCGGCGAGCTGGAGCTGGGCCTGAGCTACATCGAGAAAGCTGGCGGACGCGACACCAACAGCGGTTGGGCGATCACCGCGCAGCACGTGCAAAAACCTTTCCTCGGCGGCAAGAATAAATTCGCTTTGCAGTACGGCGAGGGCCCCGGCACCGGCCTGGGTTACACCGGCAATACTTTCCTGGATAACAGCAGCAAAAGTTACCGCGCCGTGGAGTTTTTCGACTGGCAAGTGACCCCGCGTTTTGGCGGGCAGATCGAGGCCGTGTATCAGAAAGACATTCGCCCAGGCTCAAGCGACCAGACCTGGATGTCCCTCGGTGTGCGCCCGGCATACGCCATCAGCGAGCAATTCAAACTGGTCACCGAGCTTGGGCATGATCAAGTCGAGGCCACGGGCGGCACACGCAAGCTGAGCAAATTTACCTTCGCTCCCACATGGTCGCCCAAAGGCCCGGATTTCTGGGCGCGGCCGGAGGTGCGCTTGTACTACACCTATGCAACCTGGAACGAAGCGGCCAAGCGTGCGGCGAATGAATTGGCGGCGGGGTCGGCGTTATCCGATACCGGTTCCTATGGCACGGCGCGACATGGGTCGAACTTTGGTGTGCAAGTCGAATATTGGTGGAAATAATCAATTCTCTGTAGGAGCGAGCTTGCTCGCGAAAAACGCAAGGGCACCGCGTTCATCCAGGATGCGTACGTCATCGTTGACGTCCTTCGCGAGCAAGCTCGCTCCTACAGGGTTATTTACAGAACAAAACAGCAGGTGAAGTCATGACCACAACTCAACCCCTGGAATTGCTGGCGCCCTTGTCGGGTGTGCTGCTGGCGCTGGACAAGGTGCCGGACCCGGTTTTCTCCAGCCGCCTGATCGGCGATGGCCTGTGCATCGACCCCACGTCGCAGACGCTCTGCGCGCCGCTGGCCGGGGTGATCAGCAATATCCAGGACAGTGGGCATGCGGTCAGTGTCACCGACGACAACGGCGTCCAGGTGCTGATGCATATCGGCCTGGACACCGTGAACCTGGCAGGCCAGGGTTTCATCCGGTTGGTGCAGGAAGGCCAGCGGGTGGAGGTCGGGCAGCCGTTGATCGAATTCGATGCCGACTACGTGGCGCTCAATGCACGCAGTTTGCTGACCTTGATGCTGGTGGTCAGCGGCGAGCCCTTCAGCCTGTTGGCGGACGGCCTGGTGGAAACGGGCCAGCCGCTGTTGCAGTTATCCCCAAGTGAGGCTGTGCAAGCAGCGGACGAAGAGGAGGGCGATGCCCTGTTCTCCAAGCCGCTGACCTTGCCTAATGCCAACGGCCTGCACGCCCGCCCGGCCGCGGTATTTGCCCAGGCGGCGAAAGGTTTCAACGCCAGCATCTACCTGCACAAGCAAACCCAGAGCGCCAACGCCAAATCGCTGGTGGCGATCATGGCGTTGCAAACCGTGCAGGGCGATACCTTGCAAGTGAGCGCGGCGGGCGAGGACGCCGAGGCGGCGATCAAGGCGCTGGTGGCCTTGTTGGCCGAAGGGTGTGGCGAGTCGGTGGCGAGTGTTGCCGAATCAGCCGCAGCGCAGTCGTCGGCGACCTTGCTGCGGGGCGTGTGTGCATCACCGGGCTCGGCGTTTGGTCAGGTCGTTCAAGTGACCGAGCCCGAACTGGTCATCACGCAGCAAGGCACGGGCGAAGCTGCCGAACGTGCTGCTTTGACCCGTAGCCTGCTCGCCGCCACTGAAGCGTTGCAGGTGTTGCAGGACAAAGCGGCTGGCAGCGCCCAGGCCGAGATTTTCCGCGCCCATCAGGAATTGCTCGAAGACCCGACCTTGCTGGAACATGCCCACCGCCTGCTGGCGGAAGGCAAGAGCGCGGCCTTTGCCTGGAACAGTGCAACGCTCGCGACCGTCAAGCTTTTCCAGGGATTGGGCAACGCGCTGATCGCTGAGCGTGCGGCAGACCTGACGGACGTCGGCCAGCGCGTGCTGAAACGGATCCTGGGCATCCAAGACAGCGCCTGGGACTTGCCCGAGCGCGCGATCCTCATTGCCGAACAACTCACGCCTTCACAGACCGCCAGCCTGGACACACGCAAGGTGCTAGGGTTTGTCACTGTCGGTGGTGGCGCGACCAGCCACGTCGCAATCCTCGCCCGTGCCCTGGGCCTGCCGGCTATTTGCGGTGTGCCGGGCGAGGTGTTGGCGTTGGCCAATGGCAAGCAGGTGCTGCTCGACGCCGACAAGGGCGAGCTGCACCTCGACCCGAACCTGGCCGAAATCGAGCAACTGGACGTTGCGCGTAAACAACAGGAGCTGCGCCATCAGCGCGATATGGCGCAGGCGTCGTTACCCGCAACGACCCGTGACGGCCACCACGTTGAAGTCACTGCAAACGTGGCGTCGTTGCAGGAAGTCGAGCAATCCCTGACCCTCGGTGGAGAAGGCGTCGGCCTGTTGCGCTCGGAGTTCCTGTATCTGGATCGTAACCGTGCCCCCAGTCCCGACGAACAGGCCGCGACCTACACCGCTATCGCCCGCGCCCTGGGCACCGAGCGCAACCTGGTGGTGCGCACCCTCGACGTCGGTGGCGACAAACCCTTGGCCTATGTGCCGATGGACGCCGAGACCAACCCGTTCCTCGGCTTGCGTGGAATCCGTTTGTGCCTGGAGCGCCCGGAACTGTTGCGCGAACAATTTCGCGCAATCCTCGCCAGCGCCGGTTTTGCACGGCTGCACATCATGTTGCCGATGGTCAGCCTGCTGTCGGAACTGCACCTGGCGCGCAAAATCCTTGAAGAAGAAGCGCTGGCGCTGGGGCTCACCGAGTTGCCAAAGCTGGGCATCATGATTGAAGTGCCATCCGCCGCGCTGATGGCGGATGTGTTCGCGCCCTATGTGGATTTCTTCTCCATCGGCACCAACGACCTGACCCAGTACACGCTGGCGATGGACCGCGACCACCCGCGCCTGGCCAGTCAGGCCGACAGCTTCCACCCGGCGGTACTGCGCTTGATCGCCACCACGGTCAAGGCTGCCCACGCCCATGGCAAGTGGGTGGGTGTGTGCGGCGCGTTGGCGTCCGAAGCGTTGGCGGTGCCCGTATTGATCGGGCTGGGTGTGGACGAGTTGTCGGTCAGCGTGCCGTTGATCCCCACCATCAAGGCCACCGTGCGCGAGCTGGACCTGGCCGACTGCCAGATCATCGCCCGCCAGGTGCTGGGCCTGGAAGAAGCCGCCCAGGTGCGTGAGGCCTTGCGCCAGTATCACGCGGCTACCGTTGAAACCTCACCTGTCGTGGAGCACTGAGTATGTTCGAGAAATTACAGCGGGCGTTCTGGAAGGCCCTGACGCCGGATTTGATTGCCGAGACGGTCGTTGCGCCAACGCAGAGTCTGCTGTCGGCCGAGGTGCTGAATGCGTTGGGCGGGGCGGATAACCTCAAGTCGCAGCAGCGGGTGGCGCTGACGCGGGTGAGGGTGCAGTTGCAGGATGCGGCGCGGGTGGATGCCGTGGCGCTAAAGGCGGCGGGCGTGGCGGGCGTGATGGTGTTGTCAGGCGGCGTGGTGCATCTGCTCACCGGCCTGACCAGCGTCAAAACCCTGTAGGAGCGAGCTTGCTCGCGAAGAACTCCAGCACACCGGGTTAAATCAGGCAGTACGCGTTATCGTTGACGCCCTTCGCGAGCAAGCTCGCTCCTACAGGCTATCTTCCGGCGGCTTGGTCTTGTCCACACCCGGCACATGCAAGTTGCCTTCGACCACCTGGTTGCCTTCCAACTGCGGCTGGGTCACCCAGGTGAGGATGTCGTAGTAACGCCGGATGTTCGCCACGAAGTGCACCGGCTCACCACCACGGGCATAACCATAGCGGGTCTTGCTGTACCACTGCTTCTGCGACAGGCGCGGCAGCATCTTCTTCACGTCCAGCCATTTGTTCGGGTTCAGGCCTTCACGCTTGGCCAAGGTGCGCGCATCTTCCAGGTGGCCGGTGCCGACGTTGTAGGCGGCGAGGGCAAACCAGGTGCGATCCGGCTCGGCAATGCTGTCGTCCAATTCATCCTTGATCTTGGCCAGGTACTTGGCGCCACCCATGATGCTTTGCTTGGGGTCCAGGCGGTTGGACACGCCCATCGCCTGGGCGGTGTTCTGGGTCAGCATCATCAGGCCGCGCACGCCGGTCTTGGAGGTAACGGTCGGCTGCCACAGCGATTCCTGATAGCCGATGGCAGCCAGCAGGCGCCAATCGACCTTTTCTTCCTTGGCGTAGGCGCGGAAGTGCTTCTCGTATTTGGGTAAACGCTGCTGCAGGTGTTGGGCGAAGGTGTAGGCGCCCACATACCCGAGGACGTCGACGTGCCCGTAGTAGCGGTCTTTCAGACGCTGCAACGTGCCGTTCTTCTCGACTTTATCCAGGTAACTGTTGATCTCGTTGAGCAGGCTGTTGTCTTCGCCGGCGGCCACCGCCCAGCTCTGGTTGCTGGCGTTGCCCAGGTCGAACGCCACGCGCACGTTGGGGAAGTACACCTGGTTCATCGCCACTTCGTTGGAGTCCACCAAGGTCAGGTCGATTTGCCCTTCGTCCACCATGCGCAGCAGGTCGACCACTTCAACGGCGTCGGATTCTTCGTATTCAATCGCAGGATTCTGCTTTTTCAGCGCCGCCAACTGTTCGGCGTGGGTGCTGCCTTTTAGCACCATGATCTTCTTGCCCACCAGATCGGCCGCGTTGGTCGGGCGCGACTGGCCGTTGCGGTAGATGATCTGCGGGGTGACTTCTAAATAAGGGTGGGAGAAACGCACCTGCGTCTGGCGCTGCTCGCTGCTGACCAGGCCGGCCGCTGCGAGAACCGGGCCATTGGGTTTGCCCAGTTGGCCGAACAGATCGTCGAGGTTGTCGGCGGTCTCGATCTCCAGCTTCACGCCCAGGTCATCGGCAAAGCGCTTGACCAGTTCGTATTCGAAACCGGTTTCACCGTTGCGGTCCTGGAAATAGGTCGCCGGGCTGTTCCGGGTGACCACCCGCAATACGCCATCCTCCTTGATTCGCTCGAGCGTGCTGGGTTTATCAACACAGGCGCTGAGCATCAGGAAGAGTCCGGTGGCGATGAGCCATTTGGCGCATCGCGGGCGCAAAGCAGTTGGGGAGAACATCTGCGCAGTATACGCAAACGGCCCACGGCGCCATATCTCGACAGCGCGGGTCTTGTCTGCTAGCGCCGGTAAAACTGTGCTGCAGCCCGCAGAAACGGGGCTTGGCGCGCGATTGTGACGGTTAAAATAACTGCGCCGGATGCCCGGCATCCCCCCTCTAACGGGGTGTAATCCGGCCAACTGACGTCCGGCAGCAGCCACCGGTAGCGTTTCGGGTGCCGTTGGCGGCGGTTTACGCTAGAATGCACGGCCTCAAAGCACACCCCCTTCCCGAGGCTGTCCCGAAGATGTTGATCCTGCGCGGCGCTCCTGCCCTTTCTGCCTTTCGCCACAGCAAACTCCTTGAGCAACTGAGCCAAAAGGTTCCAGCTATTACAGGCCTGTACGCTGAATTTGCTCACTTCGCCGACGTTACCGGCGTGTTGACCGCCGACGAACAGCAAGTGCTGGCACGCCTTCTGAAGTACGGCCCAAGCGTTCCGGTTCAAGAGCCTAATGGCCGCTTGTTCCTGGTTCTGCCGCGGTTCGGCACCATCTCGCCCTGGTCGAGCAAGGCCAGCGATATCGCCCGCAACTGCGGCCTGGAAAAAATCCAGCGCCTGGAGCGTGGTATCGCGTTCTACGTCGCCGGCCAGTTCAGCGATGCCGAAGCCGAGCTGATCGCCAGCAGCCTGCACGACCGCATGACCCAGATCATCGTCAGCCAGCTGGAACAGGCTGCCGGCCTGTTCAGCCACGCCGAGCCCAAGCCGCTCACCGCGATTGACGTGCTCGGCGGTGGCCGCGCCGCCCTCGAGAAGGCCAACACCGAGCTGGGCCTGGCCCTGGCCGAAGACGAGATCGACTATCTGGTCAACGCCTTCAACGGCTTGAAGCGCAACCCGCACGACATCGAACTGATGATGTTTGCCCAGGCCAACTCCGAGCACTGCCGTCACAAGATCTTCAACGCCAGTTGGGACATCGACGGCGAAAGCCAGGAAAAAAGCCTGTTCGGCATGATCAAGAACACCTACGTGATGCACAGCGAAGGGGTCCTTTCTGCTTATAAGGACAACGCCTCGGTGATCGTCGGCTCCATCGCCGGCCGTTTCTTCCCGGACCCTGAAACCCGCCAGTACGGTGCGGTGCAGGAGCCGGTGCACATCCTGATGAAGGTCGAGACCCACAACCACCCGACCGCGATTGCCCCGTTCCCGGGCGCAGCCACCGGTTCCGGCGGCGAGATCCGTGACGAAGGTGCAACCGGCCGTGGCGCCAAGCCAAAGGCGGGCCTGACCGGTTTCACCGTGTCCAACCTGCAGATCCCAGGCTTCGAACAGCCATGGGAAGTGCCGTACGGCAAACCTGAGCGCATCGTTACCGCGCTGGACATCATGATCGAAGGCCCGCTGGGCGGCGCCGCGTTCAACAACGAATTCGGGCGTCCGGCGCTGACCGGTTACTTCCGTACCTTCGAACAATCCATCACCACCCCGCGTGGCGATGAAGTGCGCGGCTACCACAAGCCGATCATGCTGGCTGGCGGCATGGGCAACATCCGTGAAGAACACGTCAAGAAAGGCGAGATTCTGGTCGGCTCCAAGCTGATCGTACTCGGCGGCCCGGCGATGCTGATTGGCCTGGGCGGCGGCGCGGCTTCCTCCATGGCCACCGGCACCAGCTCGGCAGACCTGGACTTCGCTTCCGTACAGCGCGAAAACCCAGAGATGGAACGCCGCTGCCAGGAAGTCATCGACCGTTGCTGGCAGTTGGGTGACAAGAACCCGATCAGCTTCATCCACGACGTCGGTGCCGGTGGTTTGTCCAACGCCTTCCCGGAACTGGTCAACGATGGCGACCGTGGCGGCCGTTTCGAACTGCGCAACATTCCTAACGACGAGCCGGGCATGGCCCCGCACGAAATCTGGAGCAATGAATCCCAGGAGCGCTATGTGCTCGCAGTCGGCGCTGAAGACTTCGCACGCTTCCAGGCCATCTGCGAACGCGAGCGTTGCCCGTTTGCCGTGGTCGGCGAAGCCACTGCCGAGCCGCAACTGACGGTTACCGACAGCCACTTCGGCAACAGCCCGGTGGACATGCCTCTCGAAGTGCTGCTGGGCAAAGCCCCGCGCATGCACCGTTCGGCCGTGCGCGAAACCGAGCTGGGCGATGATTTCGACCCAAGCCAACTGGAACTGGCCGACAGCATCGAACGCGTGCTGCACCACCCGGCCGTGGCGAGCAAAAGCTTCCTGATCACCATCGGCGACCGCACCATCACTGGCCTGGTGGCCCGTGACCAAATGGTCGGCCCGTGGCAGGTTCCGGTGGCTGACGTTGCCGTCACCGCCACCAGCTTCGACGTCTACACCGGTGAAGCCATGGCCATGGGCGAGCGCACACCGCTGGCCCTGCTCGACGCCCCGGCGTCGGGCCGCATGGCCATTGGTGAAACCCTCACCAACATCGCCGCCTCGCGCATCGGTAAATTGTCCGACATCAAACTGTCGGCCAACTGGATGTCGGCTGCCGGTCACCCGGGTGAAGACGCGCGTCTGTATGACACTGTTAAAGCAGTCGGCATGGAGCTGTGCCCGGAGCTGGGCATCACCATTCCGGTGGGCAAGGACTCCATGTCCATGGCCACCCGTTGGAACGAAGATGGCATCGACAAGACGGTTACCTCGCCGCTGTCGTTGATCGTCACCGGTTTCGCACCGGTCACCGACATCCGCCAGACCCTGACCCCGCAACTGCGCATGGACAAGGGCACTACCGATCTGATCCTGGTCGACCTGGGCCGCGGGCAGAACCGCATGGGCGCGTCCATCCTGGCGCAAACCCATGGCAAGCTCGGCAGCCAGGCACCGGACGTCGATGACGCCGAAGACCTGAAAGCCTTCTTCGCCGTGATCCAGGGTCTGAACGCCGACGGCCACCTGCTGGCTTACCACGACCGTTCTGACGGTGGTTTGCTGACCAGCGTTGTCGAGATGGCCTTCGCCGGTCACTGCGGCCTGAATATCGTGCTCGACAGCGTTGCCGAGGATGCATCCGAGATCAACGGCATCCTGTTCAACGAAGAGTTGGGCGCGGTGATCCAGGTTCGCCAGGACGCTACCCCGGACGTGCTCGCCCAATTCAGCGCCGCTGGCCTGGACGACTGCGTGGCCGTGATCGGCCAGCCGATCAACAACGGCGAGATCAACATCTCGTTCAACGGTGACACGGTGTTTGCCGGCCAGCGTCGTCTGCTGCAACGCCAGTGGGCCGAGACCAGCTACCAGATCCAACGCCTGCGCGACAACGTTGAGTGCGCCGAGCAGGAATTCGACGTTATCCTGGAAGAAGACAATCCGGGCCTGAGCACCAAGCTCAGCTTCGACGTCAACCAGGACATCGCCGCGCCTTACATCAAGAAAGGCATCCGCCCACAGGTTGCCGTACTGCGTGAGCAGGGCGTCAACGGCCAGGTGGAAATGGCGGCCGCGTTCGACCGCGCCGGCTTCAATGCGATTGACGTGCACATGAGCGACATCCTCGCTGGTCGCGTTGACCTCAATGAGTTCAAAGGCCTGGTAGCCTGCGGCGGTTTCTCCTACGGCGACGTGCTGGGTGCCGGTGAAGGCTGGGCCAAGTCGGCCCTCTTCAACAGCCGTGCCCGCGATGCGTTCCAAGGCTTCTTCGAGCGCAACGACAGCTTCACCCTGGGTGTGTGCAACGGTTGCCAGATGATGTCCAACCTCAGCGAACTGATTCCGGGTAGCGAGTTCTGGCCGCACTTCGTGCGTAACCGTTCCGAGCAGTTCGAAGCCCGTGTCGCCATGGTGCAGGTGCAGGAATCCAACTCGATCTTCCTGCAAGGCATGGCCGGTTCGCGCATGCCTATCGCCATCGCCCACGGTGAAGGCCATGCCGAGTTCGAAAGCGAAGAAGCGTTGCTGGAAGCCGACCTGTCCGGCACCGTCGCCCTGCGTTTTGTCGACAACCACGGCAAGGTCACCGAGACCTACCCGGCCAACCCGAACGGCTCGCCGCGCGGGATCACCGGCCTCACCAGCCGCGACGGCCGCGTGACCATCATGATGCCGCACCCGGAGCGTGTATTCCGCGCCGTGCAGAACTCGTGGCGCCCGGAAGAGTGGAACGAAGACGGCGCCTGGATGCGCATGTTCCGCAACGCCCGCGTGTGGGTGAACTAAGACGGTGTACAAGCTCGCCTTCTTTGTACCCGCAAGCCATGTGGAGACGGTGAAAACCGCCGTCTTCGCAGCCGGCGGCGGGCGCATCGGCAACTACGACAGCTGCGCCTGGCAAGTGCTGGGCCAGGGCCAATTCCGTGCGTTGGACGGCAGCCAGCCGTTTATTGGGCAGATGGGTCAGGTTGAAGTGGTTGAAGAATGGAAGGTTGAGCTGGTGGTGGCGGATGAATTGATTGTGGCTGTTGTGGCTGCGCTTAAACTCAGTCACCCGTATGAGACACCGGCGTATGAGGTGTGGCAGTTGGCGGATTTTTGATTCGCAGGCTGTGAAAACAAGAAACCCGCTGGGCCAGTTTGGTCAGCGGGTTTTTTGTTGGCTGTGAAATCCCATCGCCGGCAAGCCGGCTCCTACAGAGGGAGCGCGTTCAACTGTAGGAGCCGGCTTGCGGCGATGGCGTCCGTACAGGCGCCGCAGACCTTTCCGACAAACCTTTCAGGTTGTCCCTCGGAACCTGGCTCAATAGCCTTCTTCGGTCGCTGTCGGCTCAGTGATCGGGATCTGATTTCAAGGCCCGTCCAGCAACATTGCTCTCGGGTTTGATATTCAATGATGGAATTGCAAGATACCGACGCTCCACGCCTAAATACCAGTAGCCCACTAGGGAAAGCCCTGGTTTCAATGTTCAAATCCATCGAAGTGGAATTGATGCTTGAAGGGGCTGGACCTGGCTCGGTCAAGGTCATCGTCTTCGGCGGTTGCGCTGTTCATTTGTACACGCACCACCGTATTTCCACGGATGTTGATGCGGAGATTTATTGCGCGAGTTTTCGAAATAAGCTGCGCCTTCAGACACTGTTGGCGGAATTTCCAGAGCAGTTTTTTGATGAGCGATCTGGCCGCGTCATGGAACTGAACTACGACCTCCAATACAACACTAGCTTTGGCCCGCTGCACGAAGATTATTGGGAACGAAGTCTTCCCCTGGACGAGTTTCCTGCACAATCCGCATTGCACTTGCATATAGCAGCTCCTATCGACATTGCTATCTCCAAATTGGCTAGAGCTACCGATCAGGATGTATGCGATATCAAGGCACTGCTCAGGTCGGGCTTCATCGTGACCGCTGAGCTCCGTCGGCTGGCGTTGCAGGCGATTGATATGTATGTTGGAAACAAAGAACCACCCAGATCCATTCTCAACACTATTTTGCACGATTATCTGGAGACAGCAGATGGCGAAGCCTTTTAACGCTCCCGTCCTCTCGTCCGCGTTGGACACGTTAGTTAAAAGTCCTTTGAATCAGGCGGATGACGATGCGCTGGTGAGTGCCGCGAAGGCTGTCTGGTACTCGGACGCGAACCTTGTCGGTGAAGTGAAAAACTTTCTAGATGCTCACTCCAGCGAATTGGAGATTCGTCGTGCGGGGTATCTGCTGGAGCGCTTCACACGCTTTTCGTGTGTAACGGATAGCCGGGTTTTAGAAGCGTTGCACGCGATTGAGCTGTTTTCGGCGACCGCTTCCAAACAGGATGTGAAGCCTTTGGGCGTTGTTGCACTGCGCAGCCGCCGTGATGAACTGGCTGTGTCCTGGGGGCTGAGTGAGGGGTTGGGTTTGAAGGTTCAAGCGCTGATGCCTTTTCAGACCCGCCATTACGAAGCGGAGCAGCGTAGGGCGTCTGCCTAGGCGCTGATTGCGATTAAAGAACCCGGCTTAGGCCGGGTTTTTGCTGTGTGCCTGTGGCGGGAGCAAGCTCCCTCGCCACAGGGTGATCAGGCGTTGATCGGGCGGGCGACCAACCGCTCCAACGCTTCACCCAAGCCCGACGCCTTGTCACCAATCAACAAATGCCAAACACCGCTGTCCAGTTGGCTAACGCCTTGGCAACCCAGCGCAGTCAGGTCAGCCTCGGACAGCACCGAATCATCCCCCAACTCCACCCGCAACCGCGTCATCGCCACCGCTTCCAACTGCCGTACATTCCCCCGGCCACCCAATGCACTCAGCCATTTCTCGGCTTCCTGCACATTGACCGCCGCCGGCTTATCCACAGGCGCAACGCTCACCGGCGCACTGGCAACAAACGACGGCATGGCCAGGCGAATCTCATCAGCAATGCTATCGGCCATCGGCCCCACCACCACCTGCAGACTCCCGCCGTTACCCGGTCGCACAACAGCCATGGCGCCCAGTGCTTTCAGTTGCGCATCGACCGCCTTATTGCGATCCACCATGTCCAACCGCAGGCGGGTGGTGCAGGCACCGACGCTCAGCAGATTCTGCGCACCGCCCAAGGCCTGGATGTAGGCCGTGGCGCGCTGGTTATCCGTCATCACCTCAGCCTGCACCACCTGGATGTCTTCACGTCCCGGCGTTTTCAGGTTGAAGCGGCGAATGCAGTAGTTGAACACGCTGTAATAGACCACCGCGTACGCCAAGCCAACCGGGAACACCAGCCAACCATTGGTGGACTTGCCCCAACCCAGCACCATGTCGATAAACCCACCGGAGAAGGTAAAACCGAGGTGGATATTCAGCATGTTGGTGACCGCCATCGACAGGCCGGTCAGCACCGCATGGATCAGGTACAGGAACGGCGCCAGGAACATGAAGGCGAACTCAATCGGCTCGGTCACCCCGGTGAGGAACGAGGTCAGCGCCATCGACAGGAAAATCCCGCCCATCACTTTACGGCGCTCTGGCAGCGCATTGCGGTACATCGCCAAACATGCAGCCGGTAGGCCAAACAGCATCACCGGGAACATGCCGGTCATGAACTGGCCGCCTTTCGGGTCGCCGGCAAAGTAGCGGGTCAGGTCGCCGGTGACTACCGCGCCGGTCACCGGATCGGTAAAGCTGCCAAACACAAACCACGCCATGTTGTTGAGGATGTGATGCAGGCCGGTGACGA
Source organism: Pseudomonas sp. NS1(2017) (assembly GCF_002269425.1). Classification (NCBI taxonomy): domain Bacteria; kingdom Pseudomonadati; phylum Pseudomonadota; class Gammaproteobacteria; order Pseudomonadales; family Pseudomonadaceae; genus Pseudomonas; species Pseudomonas sp. NS1(2017). The sequence continues at coordinate 35,566 of NZ_CP022960.1, read as the reverse complement.
TCAGCAGGCGGTTGAACACGCCAAACACAAACGCACCCAGGCTGCCGCTTTCCATCAACAACACGCCGAAGCTGTTGATGCCGTGCTGGATCGGCGGCCAGATCAAACCAAAGATCACGCCCAATCCGACCGCACTGAACCCGGTGACAATCGGCACAAACCGTCGCCCACCAAAGAACGCCAGGTACTCCGGCAGCTTGATGTCCTTGAAGCGGTTGTACAGCCCACCCGCCATCAGGCCGCTGGCAATACCGGCAAGCATGCCCATGTTGATGGACGTGTCCATCACCTTGAGCGTGGAGACCATCACCAGGTAACCAATCGCACCCGCCAAACCGGCCGTGCCGTTGTTGTCGCGGGCAAACCCCACGGCGATGCCGATAGCGAAGATCAGCGCCAGGTTAGCGAAGATCGCTTGCCCGGCGTCGTGCATCACCGCGATGTTCAAAAGATCGGTGTCACCCAGGCGCAGCAAGAGGCCGGCGATCGGCAGGATCGCAATCGGCAGCATCAGTGCACGGCCCAGGCGTTGCAGGCCTTCGATGAAATGTTGGTACATGGCGAGTCTCCTTTTTTCTTGTTGTTGTCAGCTCAGCGGCCAGTGGTGTTGACAGGCTTGGCGAACGGCTTTGGCGCTGCTCAGGTCGAGCAGCCCTTGGCTCAGTTGCCGGCATTGCGCCGCGTCCAGGTGGCGGACGCGGTCCTTGATTTCTCCGATCTGCGGCGGGCTTACCGACAGCTCGCTGACCCCCAGGCCGACCAGCACCGGCGTGGCCAGCGGGTCGGAGGCGAGGGCGCCGCACACGCCGACCCAACGGCCGTGTTTCGCAGCGCCCGCGCAGGTCTGCGCGATCAGCCGCAGCAGCGCTGGGTGTAGCGCATCGACGCGGGCGGCAAGGCCAGCGTGGTCGCGGTCCATGGCCAGGGTGTACTGGGACAAGTCATTGGTGCCGATGGACAGGAAGTCCGCGTGCTTGGCCAACTGCTCGGCCATCAGCGCGGCGGCGGGAACTTCGATCATCACGCCCAGTTCGGGGCGCTGAGTCAGTTCCAGCTCCACGCACAACTCATCCAGACGCTGGCGGATCTGCAGCAATTCATCCACTTCACTCACCATCGGCAACAGGATGCGGCAGCGCTCCAGCGGGGAGACCTGCAGCAGCGCACGCAGTTGCTGGTCGAGTAGTTCCGGGCGTACCTGGGCCAGGCGAATGCCGCGCAGGCCCAGCACCGGATTCGCTTCGACTGGCAGCGGCAGGTAGTCGAGCTGCTTGTCGCCGCCCACGTCGATGGTGCGGATGATCACTGACTTGTCGCCCATGGCATCCAGTACTGCTTGGTAGGCGTGGCGCTGCTCCTGTTCATCCGGTGCAGTGCGCCGGTCAACGAAGAGAAATTCGGTGCGCAGCAGGCCGACGCCATCGGCGCCATTTTCAAACGCCACCAGTGCTTCGGCACTGGAGGCAACATTGGCGGCCACTTCGATGGTCACGCCATCAGTGGTGCGCGCCGGCTGTTGGGCCTGGGCCTGCTGCTGCTGGCGCCGCAGTTTCTGTGCGTCGCGAATCTGGTGCACTTCGGCGTGGCGTGCGTCGCTGGGCGCCAGTTCCAGGCGGCCGTTGGCGGCGTCCAGCACCACGCGTTGGCCTTGCGGCACGTCGAGGACTTCGGCGCCCAACGCGACCACACAGGGCAAGCCTTTGCCGCGAGCCAGGATCGCCACGTGAGAGGTGGCGCCGCCTTCGGCCATGCAAATGCCGACGGCCTGTTGCGCGCTGAGTTGCAGCAGGTCTGAGGGGGTCAGTTCGTGGGCGCTGACAATCGACCCGGCGGGCAATTCGAAATGCCAGGCTTCACCGAGCAGCGCACGCAGCACCCGATGTTGCAAATCCCGCAGATCATTGGCGCGTTCGGCAAACAGTGGTTTGCCCAGGGCCAGCAATACCGCGCATTGCGCCTGGATTGCATCGCGCCAGGCGTGGGTGGCTGCGCTGCCTTGTTCAATGGAACCGGTCGCGGCTTCCAGCAGGTTAGGGTCTTCCATCAGCGCGAGGTGGGCGGCGAAGATGTCTTCTTCTTCGACGTTCTTGCGCTGGCGCGCTTGATCCAGAGTGATGCGGATTTCGCTGCGTACTTGCTCCAGAGCAGTGTCCAGGCGTTGCAGTTGTTCGTCGGCAGCATGGTTACCGGTGTCTGCCGGCAGTTCGATACCGGTAAGGCGGAACAGCGGCCCGCAGACCAGGCCCGGCGCAGCACACACGCCTTGCAACACGCCGGCCTCGGTATTCGCCCGACGAGGCGCCGCAATAACAGGCGCGTGGTGTTCCTCCTTGATGACGGCGGATAACGCCGCGACCAAGGCCTGCAACGCGGCGTCGGCATCTTTGCCGCGACAGCTCACACGCACTTCATCCCCTTCGCCAATACCCAGGCCCATCAAGCCAATCAGGCTGTCACACGAAGCTGATTTATCACCGAAATGCAGCTGCGCCCGGCTGCTGAAACCCTGGGCCGTCTTGCGAATCAACGCTGCAGGACGCGCATGCAAACCACCGCGATGGGTGATGCGCACGCTGGCGCTGACTTCAGTGTCCGAGTTATCCACAGCCGTTTGAGCCGCTGTCGTCGAACGCGCCACGACCTGCAACAACGGCTCACCGACCTTGACCGATTGCCCGGCCACCGAACGCAACTCGAAACGCTCGCCATTGGTCAGGATGATCAGGCTGACCAGGCTTTTGCACTGGCGCGCAATGCGGTCCAGGTCAAATTGTACCAATGCCTGCCCCTTGCTCACCTTCGCGCCTTCCTTCACCAGCAACGCAAAGCCTTCGCCATTCAGTTCCACCGTATCGATGCCCACATGCATCAACACCTCGGCACCGTTCTCGGCGCGAATCGTCAGGGCGTGCCCGGTGCGTGCGACATGGATGATCACGCCGTCACAGGGTGCATGCAGGCAATCGTTCAGAGGGTCGATGGCAATACCATCGCCCATGGCGTGGCTTGCGAACACTTCGTCGGGAACGTTGCCCAGGGTCAGCACGGGCCCGCTTAACGGGGCGCTGAGGGTCAATTGATTATTGTTGTAGGACATGGGCACGGTACTCATCAGGAAAACGCCACTCAGTGAGTGCGGGTAACTTTGCTCAGGTGACGCGGCTGGTCCGGGTCCATGCCCCGGGCCTCTGCCAAACCTGCCGCCATCACGTAGAAACTCTGGATCGCCAGGATCGGGTCCAGGGTCGGGTGTTCGGCACGGCTCAGGGTCAGGTCGCGCTCGACGATGTCATCCGGCGCAGCCAGCAATACGCGGGCGCCGCGTTGACGCATGTCGGCGGCCAGGCTCAGCAGACCGGCTTGCTCTGCGCCACGCGGGGCGAAGACCAGCAGGGGGTAGTTGTCGCCAATCAGGGCCATCGGCCCGTGACGCACCTCGGCGCTGCTGAAGGCTTCGGCCTGGATCGCCGAGGTTTCCTTGAGCTTGAGCGCAGCTTCCTGGGCGATGGCGAAACCGGCGCCGCGACCGATCACCATCAATTGCTGGCAGTCGCGCAGCGCGTCGATGGCAACCGTCCAATCTTGCTTGGCGGCGGCACGCAGGTCATCGGGCAGGGCGCGGCAGGCTTGCAGTAACTCGGTTTCCTGGTTCCAGTGGCCGATCAACTGCGCGCTGGCGCTGAGGGTGGCGATAAAACTCTTAGTCGCGGCCACGCTGTGTTCCGGCCCGGCGCACAGCGGCACATGGAATTCGCAGGCGGCTTCCAGCGGTGAGTCTTCGGCGTTGACCAGCGAAATGCTCAGGGCCCCGCGTTTGCGCAGCAGACGCAGGCTGTTCACCAAGTCCGGACTTTGCCCCGACTGAGAGAAACCAAACGCCACCTGGCCGCTGACTTTCATCGGCGCTTGCAGCAGGGTCACTACCGACATCGGCAACGACGCCACTGGAATGCCGACATGCTGCATGGTCAGGTAGGCGAAGTAACTGGCGGCATGGTCCGAGCTGCCACGGGCGATGGTCATTGCCACTTGCGGCGGCTGGCGGCGCAGGCGGCCGGCGATTTCTTCCAGCGCCGGGTCCAGGCGTTGCAGTTGGGCGGCGACGGCGTCGCAGGAGGCCAGGGCCTCTTCAAGCATTTTTGAAGTCAATGGTTTCTCCTTCGACCATTACGTCGGTGAGTGTCAGGGAGCGGTCCAGGCGCACGCAGTCGGCAAAGCTGCCGGGTTGCAGGCGACCGCGTTCTTCCAGGCCCAGGTAGTCCGCAGGAAATTGCGACAGGCGTTGTGAGGCTTCGCTGATGGGCAGGCCGATCTTCACCAGGTTGCGCAGCGCCTGGTCCATGGTCAGGGTGCTGCCGGCCAGGGTGCCGTCGGCCAGGCGTACGCCGCCCAGGCATTTGGTCACGGTGTGGCTGCCCAGCTTGTATTCACCGTCGGGCATGCCGGCGGCGGCGGTGGAGTCGGTGACGCAGTACAGGCACGGGATCGAGCGCAACGCCACGCGCATGGCGCCGGGGTGAACGTGGAGCAGATCCGGGATCAATTCGGCGTATTTGGCGTGGGCCAACGCGGCGCCGACGATGCCCGGTTCGCGGTGATGCAACGGGCTCATCGCGTTGTACAAATGGGTAAAGCTGGTGGCGCCGGCGGCGAGGGCGGCGACGCCTTCTTCGTAGCTGCCCAGGGTGTGGCCGATCTGCATGCGCACGCCGCGTTCGCTGAGGGCGCGGATCAGGCCGTCGTGGCCGGCGATTTCCGGTGCGATGGTGATCACGCGGATCGGCGCCAGGCGCAGGTAGGCTTCCACTTCGGCCATCAATGCGGTGTGGGCGAAGTTGGGTTGGGCGCCGAGTTTTCCGGGATTGATGTAGGGCCCTTCCAGGTGTACGCCGAGTACACGGGCGCTGCCGGTAGGACGTTGCTCGCAGAAGGTGCCGAGCTGGCTGAGCACGCTTGAGATTTCCTCCACCGGAGCGGTCATGGTGGTGGCCAGCAACGAGGTGGTACCAAAGCGAACATGGGTGCGAGTGATCGTCTCGAAGGCATCGCGGCCTTCCATGATGTCCGCGCCTCCACCGCCGTGCACATGCAGGTCGATAAAGCCCGGCAGCAGGTAGGGCAACTCGTTTTCAGCCGGGTCGCAGGGCGTGCCTTCGATGGCGACGACCTTGCCGTGCGCGTGCACCAGGCGGCCGCGAATCCAGCCGTTGGGCGTGAGGATGTTGTCTTCGGACATGGGCAGTTCTCTAAATTCGCAGTTCAGCGGAATAGTCGTGGCGACGCAGTTCTGCGACGAAGTCGTAGTAGTCGTTTCGGCAATAGGTGTCGGTGATTTCGATCGGCGTGTTATCGGCGGTGTAGCCGACCCGGGTCATCAGCAGCATGGCGGTGCCGGGGGCGATGCCGACCAGCTTGGCGAACTCGTCCGAGGCGTTGATCGCCTGGATATGCTGCAGGGCGCGCACCACCGGTTTGCCGATACCTTCCAGGTACTCGTACAACGAGTGGCCTATGGCTTGTGGCTGTGGCAGCACCGAGGCGGGCATGGTGGTCATTTCAATTGCCATCACCGTGTCATCCGCCTTACGCAAGCGCTTGAGGCGCGCCACTTTGTCGGCGGGCGACAGGCCCAGGCGAATCATCTCTTCGTGGGTCGGCTGGGTCAGTTCACGCTCCAGCCATTGCGAGCTGGGCACAAAACCCTTGAGCCGCAGCATTTCGCTGAACCCCGACAGGCGCGACAGCGGCTGTTCCAAACGTGGCGAAATATAGGTGCCGGAGCCTTGGTTACGACGGATCAGCCCTTGGGCAAACAACACTTCCAACGCCTTGCGTGCGGTGACGCGCGAAATGCTCAATTGCTCGCTGAGTACGCGTTCTGACGGCAGTGCCTGCTCGGACGTCCACTGGCCGGCATGGATCGCCGCTTCCAGTTTGCGCGCCAATTGCAGGTACAGCGGCGTGGATTGTTTGTCGTCGGGGCGCAGGGCCAGGATGGGATTCATCGTTAAGGTTTCCGATGCGGTTATTGGAGTGTTGTCGCCCGGTATGGGCCGGAAATTAATACCACTTAAATACCATGTCAATGCAGTCAAAATGGTGCAGGCATTGGTTTTAGGGCCCTGCAATGGGGCCTGGTATCAAGTGGTATTAGAGAGGTCTTTATCGCGCGCAGAACGGCGCAGCCCGCGGGGGTGAACTGGTATTCACCGGCGGGCGCATGGCAGGGCAGGATTTTTTTTCGAATTATTTTACGAACGGTACGGGATTACGGACGAATCTCGATGAGGGTGCCGTCTTTGACCAGGTTCCACACTTCACGCATGTCCACGTTGCGCATGCCGATGCAGCCGTCGGTCCAGTCCAGGGTGTGGAACCACTGTTCCGGGTAGTCCTCGGTGTCGGGGGTGCCGTGGATCATGATCATGCTCCCGGGCTTCACGCCTTCACGGCGGGCGCGGGCGGCGTCGCTGATGTTCGGGTAGGAGATGTGCATGGCCAGGTTGAAGCGGTCGCTGGTCTTGCGCCAGTCGATCCAGTAGAGGCCCTCTGGCGTGCGGCGGTCGCCCTCGATCAGCTTGTGGCCCTTGGGGTTCTTGCCCAGGGAAATGCGGTAGGTCTTGAACGGCTTGCCGTCGTTGATCAGCTGCAATTGATGGGCAGACTTGAGCACCAGGACTTTTTCCACAGGCTTGCCGCCCAGGGTTTGCACCGTGGAGGCTGGCGACAGCGTGGTGAACGACAGGCAGAGCAGGGCAAGCACCCAACGCATCAAAGACGGTATCCCTAGTGTCATGGCGCGGGTTTGCCCATGGGTGGCACGGCCTCGCTGCGCACCGGGAACGACTGTTGCCTGCGATCAGCGAAAAAGTATTCCAGGGTACGCCCGACCGTGCGGAAAGCCAGCTCGGACCAAGGAATGTCGGCTTCGTCGAACAGCTGCACTTCCAGGCTTTCGGGGCCGGCGGCGTAGTCCAGGTCGAGCAGGTCGGCGCGGTAGAAAATATGTACCTGGTTGATGTGTGGCACGTCGATCAGCGTATAGATGTTCAGGTTGTGCACGCGGGCGCAGGCTTCTTCCAGGGTTTCGCGCAGGGCGGCCTGTTCCACGGTCTCGCCGTTTTCCATGAAGCCGGCGGGCAGGGTCCAGTAGCCCAGGCGCGGTTCGATGGCGCGGCGGCACAGCAGCACTTTATCGCCCCACACTGGCACGGTGCCGGCGACGATATTGGGGTTCTGGTAGTGGATGGTCGAGCAGTGATCACACACAAAACGCAGGCGGCCGTCGCCTTCGGGGATGCGTTGGGTAACCGGTTTACCGCACTGGCTGCAGAAATTCATGCTGGGGTTCCTGGAAAGTGCGTCTATCTTGGCGTGACGGGCAGGGCGCTGCAACAAGTTGTCGTTTAGCGACACGGCGCGGGTTTTGGGGTTGGGCACCCGCGAGCTTTGGTGCATGATGCAAGGTAGCCAACAGACCGAGATGACTCATGCTGGACGAGCTACTTCGCCGGGTAAGCAATCACACTCCCCATACGCTTGAGACCGACGGGCGTTTCCCCGAGGCCGCGGTGCTGGTACCGATTACCCGCAGTGACGAACCTGAGCTGATCCTGACCCTGCGCGCCAGCGGCCTGTCGACCCATGGTGGCGAAGTGGCCTTTCCCGGCGGGCGCCGCGACCCCGAAGACCCGGACCTGATCTTCACCGCGCTACGTGAAGCGGAAGAAGAGATCGGCCTGCCACCCGGCCTGGTGGAAGTCATCGGCCCGCTCAGCCCATTGATCTCCCTGCATGGCATTCGGGTTACGCCGTATGTCGGCGTCATCCCCGATTACGTCGAATACCTGGCCAACGATGCCGAAATTGCCGCCGTCTTCAGCGTGCCTTTGGACTTCTTCCGACAGGACCCGCGCGAACATACCCACAGGATCGATTACCAGGGTCGCAGTTGGTACGTGCCCAGCTATCGATTCGGCGAATATAAGATTTGGGGGCTGACAGCGATCATGATCGTTGAGTTGATCAACCTGCTCTATGACGACGCTCAGATCAGCCTGCACCAGCCCCCCAAGAGTTTCATCAACATCTAAGCCATCGCTTGAATGGCAACGCCGTGAGGAAACACCATGAAATACCGCCTGGGCGACGCCCGCGTCGAGACGCATCCACACAGCTGGGTGGCGCCGAATGCCACGCTGGTGGGCAAGGTCAAGCTGGAGGAGGGCGCCAACGTCTGGTTCAACGCGGTGTTGCGTGGCGACAACGAACTGATCCTGATCGGCAAGAACAGCAACGTGCAGGACGGCAGCGTGATGCACACCGACATGGGCTACCCGCTGACCTTGGGCACCGGCGTGACCATCGGCCATAACGCCATGCTGCACGGTTGCACGGTGGATGATTACAGCCTGATCGGCATCAACGCGGTGATCCTCAATGGCGCCAAGATCGGCAAGCATTGCATCATCGGCGCCAATTCGCTGATCGGCGAAGGCAAGGAAATTCCCGATGGTTCGCTGGTGATGGGCTCGCCGGGCAAGGTGGTGCGTGAATTGACCGACGCGCAGAAGCGCATGCTCGAAGCCAGCGCCGCGCACTATGTGCATAACTCACAGCGCTATGCGCGTGATCTGGCTGAGCAGCCAGAATGAACCCGGTTGAACGCCCTGTTGCATCGCCGTGCGTGAGCATTTGCGCGTTGGATGATGACGATGTCTGTACCGGCTGCCAGCGTACGGTGGATGAGATTACGCGTTGGAGTCGCATGGACAATGCCGAGCGCCGGGTGGTGTTGGGGTTGTGTCATGAGCGGGCGGTGGCGAGTGGGTTGGTGTTTATGGTTTCGGGGAAATCCGGCGCCTGAGTGCTATCCCCTGTAGGAGCGAGCTTGCTCGCGAAAAACTCGATGACACCGCGTATAGTCAGGTACCCCGCGTAATCGTTAATGTTTTTCGCGAGCAAGCTCGCTCCTACAGGTTTTCGCCCCATGCTCTTCCTGATCGCCTACATCAGCAGCGTCGTGCTGATCAACTTCGCCTTCTCCACCGCCCCGCACCTGGATGTCATCTGGTCCGCTTGGGGTGGCCTGGTCTTCATCCTGCGTGACATGGTGCAAACCCGCTTTGGCCACGGTGCAATCATCGCCATGCTGGCCGCACTGGTGCTGTCGTACGTCACGTCCGACCCAGCCATCGCCCTGGCCAGCGCCACGGCATTCGCGGTGTCCGAGTGCATCGACTGGCTGGTGTTCAGCATCACCAAGCGTCCGCTGCACGACCGCCTGTGGATAAGTTCGGCGCTGAGCATTCCCCTCGACACCTTTATCTTCTTCGGCCTGATTGGTGCGTTGACCCCTGCGGTCGCCGGCACCGCGCTGGTGTCGAAATTCGCCGGGGTCACGGTGGTGTGGCTGATCATGGCCTGGCGCATCCGCAAGCGCGCCGTCGCCAACTGAGGCCAATTGCTGCAGTTCATGTAAAATGCCGGCCTTTCTCCCAATGATCCGCTCCCCTGAGGACCTGAGATGACCCGAATCGGAACTCCATTGTCGCCAACCGCGACCCGCGTTTTGCTGTGTGGCTGCGGTGAGCTGGGCAAGGAAGTGGTAATCGAACTGCAACGCCTGGGCGTTGAAGTGATTGCCGTGGATCGCTACGCCAATGCGCCGGCCATGCAGGTGGCGCACCGTAGCCACGTGATCAACATGCTCGACGGTGCTGCGTTGCGTGCGGTGATCGAGGCCGAGAAACCGCACTTCATCGTGCCGGAAATCGAAGCCATCGCCACCGCGACCCTGGTAGAACTGGAAGCCGAAGGCTTCACCGTGATCCCGACCGCGCGCGCCACCTCGCTGACCATGAACCGTGAAGGCATCCGCCGCCTGGCTGCTGAAGAGCTGGACCTGCCGACCTCGCCGTACCACTTCGCCGATACTTTCGAAGACTACAGCAAGGCCGTGCAAGACCTGGGCTTCCCGTGCGTGGTCAAGCCGGTGATGAGTTCGTCGGGCAAGGGCCAGAGCCTGCTACGCAGCGCTGATGACGTGCAGAAAGCCTGGGATTACGCCCAGGAAGGTGGCCGTGCCGGTAAAGGCCGCGTGATCATCGAAGGCTTTATCGATTTCGACTACGAAATCACCCTGTTGACCGTACGCCACATTGGCGGCACCACGTTCTGTGCGCCGGTTGGTCACCGTCAGGAGAAGGGCGACTACCAGGAGTCCTGGCAGCCACAGGCCATGAGCCCGATTGCTCTGGCCGAATCCGAGCGCGTCGCCAAAGCAGTGACCGAGGCTTTGGGCGGTCGTGGCCTGTTTGGCGTTGAGCTGTTCATCAAGGGTGATCAGGTGTGGTTCAGCGAAGTCTCGCCGCGTCCGCATGACACCGGTTTGGTGACCCTGATTTCCCAGGACCTGTCGCAGTTTGCCCTGCACGCTCGCGCCATCCTGGGCTTGCCGATCCCGTTGATCCGTCAGTTCGGGCCTTCGGCCTCGGCGGTGATCCTGGTGGAAGGGCAGTCGACCCAGACTGCGTTTGCCAACCTGGGTGCTGCGCTGAGCGAGCCGGATACGGCATTGCGTCTGTTTGGTAAACCGGAAGTGAATGGCCAGCGTCGGATGGGTGTGGCATTGGCGCGGGATGAGTCGATTGAAGCGGCTCGTGCTAAAGCGACCCGTGCTTCGAAGGCTGTTGTTGTAGAGCTCTAACCCAACCCTTGTAGGAGCGAGCTTGCTCGCGAAGGTATTTCAGGCGCATTGCGGCGTCGGATGTACCTTTTTCGCGAGCAAGCTCGCTCCTACAGGTGATTCGGTCTATCAGACGACCTTGTTCAAGTCATTATCCCGCGTCTCTTTCAGGCACAGCACAGCAATCAAGCTGAGCAACGCTGCCGCCGACACATACCCACCGACATAACTCAGCCCACCCATCGCCACCAGCTTGGTCGCGAAAAACGGTGCGGCCGACGCGCCCACAATCCCACCCAGGTTATACGCCGCCGAAGCACCGGTATAACGCACGCGAGTCGGGAACAGTTCCGGCAGCATGGCGCCCATCGGCGCGAAGGTCACGCCCATCAGGAACAGCTCCAAGGCCAGGAACAGCGCTACGGCCCAGGTCGAACCGTGGGTCAACAGCGGCTCCATGGTGAAGCCCGACAGGATTGCCAGGATCGCGCCGACGATGAGCACCGGCTTGCGCCCATAGCGATCACTGGCCAGCGCCGCCAATGGCGTCGCCAGTCCCATGAACAGCACCGCAAAGCACAGCAGCCCGAGGAAGGTCTCACGGCTATAGCCCAGGGTTGAAACGCCATAGCTCAGGGAGAACGCGGTGGTGATATAAAACAGCGCGTAACACACCACCATCGACGCAGCGCCCAGCAACACCGGCAGCCAATGCTGGCTGAACAATTCCACCAGCGGCACCTTGACCGGCGCTTCCTTGGCGACGGCGTTGGCGAACACTGGCGTCTCGTGCAGCTTCAGCCGTGCATACAGGCCAACCATCACCAGTGCAGCGCTGAGGATGAACGGGATGCGCCAGCCCCAACTGCGGAACTGCTCGTCGTTCAGGCTCATCGCCAGGATCAGGAACAAGCCGTTGGCGGCCAGGAAGCCGATCGAAGGGCCCAGTTGCGGGAACATGCCGAACCAGGCGCGTTTGCCCTTGGGCGCATTCTCGGTGGCCAGCAGCGCCGCGCCGCCCCACTCACCGCCCAAGCCCAGGCCCTGGCCGAAGCGCAGTACACACAACAAGATCGGCGCCCAGGCCCCGATGCTGTCATAGCCGGGCAGCAAGCCAATCAGTGTGGTACATACGCCCATCAGCAGTAGCGAAGCCACCAGTGTGGATTTGCGCCCAATGCGGTCACCAAAGTGGCCGAACAGCGCCGAACCCAGCGGGCGGGCGATAAAGGCGATACCGAAGGTCAGGAACGACGCCAGCATCTGTGCGGTGCCGGAGGTCTGCGGGAAGAACACCGGGCCGATCACCAGCGCAGCAGCCGTGGCGTAGATATAGAAATCGTAGAACTCGATGGCGGTGCCGACGATGCTCGCCGTGGCAACCCGTGCGGTCGAGTTGGTCGGGGCGGCGGCGGGCGCGGCCTCGTTATACGTGGTGCTCATGGTGGTGTCCCTGATGGTCATTGCGCGTTTGGACGCGGATTATTATTGGTCGAACACCCATGGATCAGGGTTGTGCGCGGGAAAGCTCGGGATGGGAGCGAACACCGGTCAGACACGATAAAGCGGTGCCTGGACACGCTGGGTGCGGGTAGCACGCGGTCGGGCGCGGCTCTGGTAAGCCGTCCCGATTATAGGAAGGGGTTTGCGGATCCAACAAGGGGGTTAAACGGCGACCGGCATCCGGCTGGTGTGCCAGATCAGCACTTTGCTGACGCGGTTGTCCTCGGTCTCGAGGATTTCCAGGCGGTAGCGCCCGATTTTCAGGCACACCGCGCAATCGGGAATGGTCTCCAGCGCTTCGGTGACCAGGCCATTGAGGGTCTTGGGGCCGTCGCTGGGCAGGTGCCAGTTCAGGCTTTTGTTCAGCTCGCGGATCGAGGCGGCGCCATCGATGATGTAGCGGCCGTCTGGCTGGGGCTCGATATGCGGGTTGTCGGCACTCTGCTCGCTTTCGAATTCGCCGACGATTTCTTCGAGGATATCTTCCAGGGTCACGATACCCAGCACTTCGCCGTATTCATCCACCACCATGCCCAGGCGGCGCTGCTGCTTGTGGAAGTTCAGCAGTTGCAGTTGCAGGGGTGTGCTTTCGGGGACGAAGTAGGGCTCGTGGCAGGCGGCGAGCAAGGCCTCTTTGGTCAGTCTGGCGTCGGGCAGCAGGTGTTGGATCTGCCGGGTATTGAGCACCGCCTGGACCTGGTTGATGTCGCTGTGAAACACCGGCAGGCGCGTGCGCTGGGAGGTGCGCAGTTGCTCAATGATTTCTTCGATCGAGTCATCCAGGTTGATGCCGTCCACTTCACTGCGCGGCACCAGGATGTCGTTGACGGTGATGTTGTCCAGGGCGTGGATGCCCGGCATGCCTGGGGTGCGGCTGTCGTCGGACTCGGCTTCCGGCTCATCGTCATGATCGGGCAGCGGTTCGTCGCTCTTTTTCACCACGCCGGATTTGCGTGCGAACGGGCGCAGCAGCAACAAGCTGATGCCATTGAGCAGCCAGGCCAGTGGGTAGAGGATTTTCAGCGGCACGCCCAACAGCGTATTACCAAAGCCCAGCACGGCCTGTGGATGGCGGACGGCGAGGGCGCGGGGCAGGTAATCGGCCAGTATCAACAGGATCGCGCAGGAAATCATCCAGCCCAGCCAGGGTCCATTCTGCGCCCAGGCATAGATGGCCAGCAGCGTGCAGAGGATCACCACCGCGGCGCGACACAGGCTGTTGCACAGGATCAGGCTGTTACGCGGAAAGCTCAGACGGGCGGCGGCCTTGTCGCCCTGGCGTGTGCCGGGGCGCAGGGCCAGCAGGTGTTGTTGCGCGGCTTCGATGGCGGTGAACAGTGCGGCCCATAGGACCAGCAGGGCGATTACCGCGAGCATCGGCTCCAGGGGCAAGTTGTCCATGATGGCTGCCCGTCAGATATGCAGGATGTATTCGCGGACCAGCTTGCTGCCGAAATAGGCCAGCATCAGCAGGCAGAAACCGGCCAGGGTCCAGCGGATCGCCTTGTGCCCCCTCCATCCGAGGTGGTTGCGGCCCCACAGCAACACGCTGAACACCACCCAGGCCAGGCACGCCAGCAGGGTTTTGTGCACCAGGTGCTGGGCGAACAGGTTTTCGACGAACAGCCAGCCGGAGATCAGCGACAGCGACAGCAGCGTCCAACCGGCCCACAGGAAGCCGAAGAGCAGGCTTTCCATGGTTTGCAGCGGCGGGAAGTTCTTGATCAGTCCCGAAGGGTGCTTGTGCTTGAGCTGGTGGTCCTGCAGCAGCAGGAGCAGGGCCTGGAACACCGCGATGGTGAACATGCCGTAGGCCAGGATCGACAGCAGGATATGCGCGAGGATGCCTGGCTCTTCATCAATCACCTGCACTGTGCCGGTCGGGGCGAATTGCGCCAGCAGCACCGTCAGCATGCCCAGCGGGAATAGCAGCACCAGCAGGTTCTCGACGGGAATCCGGTAGCAGGCCAGCAGGGTCAATGCGATGACGGCCGCCGCGATCAGGCTGGCGGCGCTGAAAAAATCCAGGCCCAGGCCGACGGGCGTCATCAAATGGGTAAACAGGCTGGCAGCATGGGCCAGCAGGGCGAGGACGCCAAGGCCGACGAGCAGGCGTTTGTCCGCCTTGGCGCCTTGGGCCAGACGAGTGCCCTGATAAAGAGTCGCAGCGGCATACAAAAGGGCGGCGGCGAGGCTGGGTAGCAAACTGGGTGACAAAGGGAGCATAAATCCTGTTAGGCAAGCCCGAAAGGCGCTGAGTTTGGCATACCCCCGCGTAACACGAAAGACTCTCCAGCCAGACAGCGGGTGTGCATGGCGGCAGTCTTCGCTATAATCCGCGACCTGCCCACGCCGCAGGCTCGCCGAGCGCTGTTTTTAATAGCGATTTACCACAGCCTGGGCCGTCATTACCTCGGTCTACCACTGCATTTCGATGAGTAGGGCCTGAAAGGATCGCGCATGTTTGAAAATCTGACTGACCGTCTCTCGCAGACGCTGCGCCATGTCACCGGCAAGGCCAAGCTGACCGAGGACAATATTAAAGACACCCTGCGTGAAGTGCGCATGGCATTGCTGGAAGCCGACGTCGCCTTGCCGGTGGTGAAGGACTTCGTCAACTCGGTCAAAGAGCGCGCGGTGGGCACCGAAGTGTCCCGCAGCCTGACCCCGGGCCAGGCGTTTGTGAAGATCGTCCAGGCCGAACTCGAAAGCCTGATGGGCGCGGCCAACGAAGATTTGAACCTCAGCGCCGTGCCACCGGCCGTCGTGCTGATGGCCGGTCTGCAAGGTGCGGGTAAAACCACCACCGCCGGTAAGCTGGCGCGCTTCCTTAAAGAGCGCAAGAAGAAGTCCGTGATGGTGGTGTCGGCTGACGTGTACCGTCCGGCGGCCATCAAGCAGTTGGAAATGCTCGCGGGCGAAGTGGGCGTGACCTTCTTCCCGTCCGATCTGAGCCAGAAGCCGGTCGACATCGCCAACGCGGCTATTAAAGAAGCCAAGCTGAAATTCATCGACGTGGTCATCGTCGATACCGCCGGTCGCCTGCACATCGACGAAGAGATGATGGGCGAGATCAAGGCGCTGCATGCCGCGATCAACCCGGTCGAGACGCTGTTCGTGGTCGACGCCATGACCGGCCAGGATGCGGCCAATACCGCCAAGGCCTTTGGTGACGCACTGCCGCTGACCGGCGTGATCCTCACCAAGGTCGACGGTGACGCCCGTGGCGGTGCCGCGCTGTCGGTACGTGCCATCACCGGCAAGCCGATCAAGTTCATCGGTATGGGCGAGAAGAGCGAAGCGCTCGAGCCGTTCCACCCGGAGCGTATCGCCTCGCGCATCCTCGGCATGGGCGACGTGCTCAGCCTGATCGAGCAGGCCGAAGCCACGCTCGACAAGGACAAGGCCGACAAACTGGCCAAAAAGCTGAAGAAGGGCAAGGGCTTCGACCTCGAGGACTTCCGCGACCAGTTGCAACAGATGAAGAACATGGGCGGCCTCGGCGGCCTGATGGACAAGCTGCCGAACATCGGCGGCGTGAACCTGGCGCAGATGGGCAATGCCCAGGGCGCGGCAGAGAAGCAGTTCAAGCAGATGGAAGCCATCATCAACTCCATGACCCCGGCCGAGCGCCGCGACCCTGAGCTGATCAGCGGTTCGCGCAAACGTCGGATCGCCATGGGCTCCGGCACTCAGGTGCAGGACATCGGTCGCTTGATCAAGCAGCACAAGCAGATGCAGAAGATGATGAAGAAATTCTCCGCAAAAGGCGGAATGGCCAAGATGATGCGCGGCATGGGCGGTATGTTGCCCGGCGGCGGCATGCCGAAAATGTAAAGTATTCGAGCAAAAGCCCGCTTTTGCTCCGACCCACACGGACGTGGGATCTCCAGCAAACCCGCCGTTGGCGGGCGCTGACTCGCCGTTTTAAACGACGGCTCTATAGCAGATCTGAGTGGCACGCTGATAGGCGCCAGAAAAAGACATTTGCAAAAGTCCGGATATTCCTTAGAATATGCGGCCTTTCGGGCACCTATGCCCGCTGTGCATTTAGATTTGCAGCACCGACTACAGGAACGATGTTCACATGCTAACAATCCGTCTTGCCCTTGGCGGCTCCAAAAAGCGCCCGTTTTACCACTTGACCGTAACCGACAGCCGCAACCCGCGTGACGGTTCGCACAAGGAACAGGTTGGTTTCTTCAACCCTGTTGCTCGTGGTCAAGAAGTTCGTCTGTCCGTGAACCAGGAGCGCGTAGCCTACTGGCTGAGCGTGGGTGCACAGCCATCCGAGCGCGTTGCAAAACTGTTGAAGGACTCGGCTAAGGCCGCAGCCTGAGCAATATGAACGCGACGCCAGCTGTTGCTGATGATTTGATCGTTATCGGCAAGATTTACTCTGTTCATGGCGTTCGCGGCGAAGTGAAGGTGTATTCCTTTACTGATCCGACTGAAAACCTGTTGCAGTACAAGACCTGGACGCTCAAGCGCGAAGGGAGTGTGAAGCAGGTTGAGCTGGTCAGTGGACGCGGGAGCGATAAGTTCCTGGTCGCAAAGCTCAAGGGTCTTGATGACCGTGAAGAAGCTCGTCTTCTGGCCGGTTATGAGATCTGCGTGCCGCGAGACCTGTTCCCTGAATTGACCGACGGCGAGTACTACTGGTACCAGCTGGAAGGTCTGAAGGTTATTGATCAACTCGGGCAATTGTTCGGGAAAATCGATCATCTTCTGGAAACCGGCGCCAATGATGTAATGGTGGTCAAGCCTTGCGCTGGCAGCCTGGATGATCGCGAACGCCTGTTGCCCTATACGGCGCAATGCGTGTTGGCCGTCGACCTGGTCGCGGGCGAGATGAAGGTGGAATGGGACGCGGACTTCTAAGCGTGGCTAATTTGCGCATTGAAGTGATCAGTTTGTTTCCCGAGATGTTTTCCGCCATCAGCGAGTACGGCATCACCAGTCGGGCGGTGAAACAGGGGCTGTTGCAGCTCACCTGTTGGAACCCGCGAGACTACACGACGGATCGACATCACACTGTAGACGATCGCCCATTTGGCGGTGGTCCGGGCATGGTGATGAAGATCAAGCCCCTGGAAGACGCGTTGGTTCAGGCCAAGGCCGCCGCCGGGGAGAAGGCGAAGGTAATTTACCTGTCCCCTCAAGGCCGTCAGCTGAAACAGGCTGGGGTCCGCGAACTGGCGAATGAGGAAGCACTGATCCTGATTGCCGGTCGCTATGAAGGCATTGACGAGCGTTTTATTGAAGCTCATGTCGATGAAGAGTGGTCGATTGGGGACTATGTCCTGTCTGGCGGCGAGCTGCCGGCGATGGTCCTGATAGATGCGGTTACACGACTGCTGCCTGGAGCTTTAGGGCATGCGGACTCCGCGGAGGAAGATTCCTTCACGGATGGTTTGCTGGATTGCCCGCACTACACCCGACCGGAGGTGTATGCGGATCAGCGTGTTCCCGACGTATTGCTAAGTGGCAATCACGCACACATCCGGCGTTGGCGTTTACAGCAGTCCCTTGGTCGGACCTATGAACGACGCGCCGATCTTCTGGAAAGCCGCTCGCTTTCTGGAGAAGAGAAGAAGCTGCTCGAGGAATACATCCTCGCGCGGGACGATAGTTAACAACGTATCGATGGTAGGTCCATTGACTTACCTTAGGAGCACAGCATGACTAACAAAATCATCCTTGCACTCGAAGCAGAGCAGATGACCAAAGAGATCCCTACCTTTGCCCCGGGCGACACCATTGTCGTTCAGGTGAAAGTGAAGGAAGGCGACCGTTCGCGTCTGCAAGCGTTCGAAGGCGTGGTAATCGCCAAGCGTAACCGTGGTGTGAACAGTGCTTTCACTGTTCGTAAAATCTCCAACGGTGTTGGCGTAGAGCGTACTTTCCAGACCTACAGCCCGCAAATCGACAGCATGGCCGTCAAGCGTCGCGGTGACGTACGTAAAGCCAAGCTGTACTACCTGCGTGACCTGTCCGGTAAAGCAGCTCGCATCAAGGAAAAACTGGCTTAAGTCCAGCTTCCCGATGCAGAAAAAAGCAGCCTACGGGCTGCTTTTTTGTGCCTGAAATTTGTCCATTTGCCGGTATCTGTCCATGACCACCCGCCTCGAAGAAATCCAGCGCCGCACCGACCTGTCCGTGACCCACGTGACCAAGGCCGTGTTCCCGCCGACCACTAACCACCACAACACCTTGTTTGGCGGCACCGCCTTGGCGTGGATGGATGAAGTGTCGTTCATCACGGCCACCCGTTTCTGCCGCCTGCCGCTGGTGACGGTCTCCACCGACCGCATCGACTTCAACCACGCGATCCCGGCCGGCTCCATCGTTGAGCTGATCGGCCGCGTGATCAAGGTCGGCAACACCAGCCTCAAGGTTGAAGTGGAAGTGTTCGTCGAAAGCATGAGCGCCGACGGCCGCGAGAAGGCGATCCAGGGCGTGTTCAGCTTTGTCGCGATTGACGCCGACAAACGCCCGGTGCCGGTATTGCCTGGGTTTGCTGACTGATCAGCCGGCTGTGCTGTTTTCGGGTTGGATCACTGCAACCAAGGTCCAACCCGCGACAGGTTTCAAGTTGATGTCCGGGGTGACCACGTGTACCCAACCGCTGGTATCCCGCGCAAACAGTAACGTCGCGCGCTCTCGATGGAGCGCTTGGTACTGCTCCCAGCCGAAGCCTTCTGTGAGATGCGTGCTATACAGCTCGGCGCCCTGGCCCAACAGGCTGGCTAGCTTGGTGTAGGTCAAGGGTTGACTGCCCAGCAACTGGCCACGGTGTTCATGGCTGGCTCGGTGTTTATCGGTGCGGCGGCTCTCCTGGCTGCTGCTCAGGGTGAACAGGCGGTGGCCGAAGTCGTGACGAAAACGCATCGCGGCCAGGGTATTCAGTTCGCCGGACGGGGAGAGCGCCAGCAAATGCCCTAGCCCAACCAGGTCCAGGTGCGATTCGGCATGCTGGGAGGCCGGGTTACCGAAATAGGTGGGAAGCCCTTCCATCCGACTGGCGCGGATATTTTCCCAGCTTGAGTCCGTCAGCAGCACGCGGCTGCCAAGTTGCTGCAAGGCCTTGCCGAGGATGCGTGCCGGGCTGTTCGCACCGACGATCAGGAAGCCGCTGGGGGCGGGCTCAGCAACTTTCAGCAGGCGGGCCAAGGGGCGTGCGGTCGCACTTTGCAGCACCACGGTGCCGATGATCACCGCAAAGGTCAGTGGCACCAACAGCAGCGCACCGGCGTGCCCGGCTTCATCCAGGCGAATCGCAAAGATTGCCGACACCGCGGCCGCCACAATCCCGCGCGGGGCGATCCATGCCAGCAGCGCGCGCTCCCGCCAATTCAGTTTCGAGCCGACGGTCGACAGCGCGACGTTCAGAGGGCGGGCGATGAATTGAATGATCAGCAACAGGATCAGTACGAACGGTCCCAGCGCAATCAAGGCGTTCAAGTCCAGGCGTGCTGCCAGCAGGATAAACAGGCCGGAAATCAGCAGCACGCTGAGGTTCTCCTTGAAGTGCAGAATGTGCCGCACATCCACGCCCTTCATGTTGGCCATCCACATGCCCATCAGGGTCACCGCCAGCAAGCCGGATTCATGCATGACTTCGTTGGAGGCGATAAATACCCCCAGCACCCCGGCCAACGTCGCCAGGTTGTGCAGGTATTCCGGCAACCACTGCCGCCGCATGATCTGCCCCAATACCCAGCCGCCAGCTACCCCGAACAGGCTGCCGCAGACGATCACCCCGCCGAAGGTCAGCAGGCTATGGCTCAAGCCATCGCCGGAAGCTCGGCTGATAATGAAGCTGTACACCACGACGGCCAGCAGGGCGCCGATAGGGTCAATGACAATGCCTTCCCAGCGCAGGATGTTGGCGATGGAGGCCTTGGGGCGCACCACGCGCAGCATGGGAACGATGACAGTCGGGCCTGTGACCAAGGTCAGCGTACCGAACAGCAGTGCGAGCATCCAATCGAAACCCAGCAGCCAGTGAGTCGCCAAGGTGATCACCGCCCAGGTCGACAGCGCGCCAAGCGTGACCAGGCGATGCACCACACTGCCGATTTCCTTCCATTCCGACAGGTGCAGGGTCAGGCTGCCTTCAAACAGAATCAGCGCCACCGCCAGCGACACCAGCGGCATCAGCAGCGGGCCGAACATTTCCTGTGGGTCGAGCCAGCCCAGTACCGGTCCTGCCAGAATCCCGCTCAGTAACAGGAACAGAATGGCCGGCAGTTTCAGGCGCCAGGCCAGCCATTGGCAGCCGAGTGCGGCCACGCCAATGCCGCCAAAGGCCAGCAAAATCTGTTGTTCGTTCATTAAAGCTTCCTGTTCCTTGAAGTAGCGGGCTATGAAAGACTAGTGACCCTAATCACAGTTCACTAATTAATTGCCGCAAAGCCCCGTGCCGCGTCGCTTGAGTGCCCATGCCTGCCATTGACCACCTGCTTATCGACCATTTTCTCGACGCCCTCTGGCTGGAAAAAGGCCTGTCGGACAATACGCGCCAGGCCTACCGCAGTGACCTGGCCCTGTTCAACGGTTGGCTGCAGGAGAAAAACCTCGAGCTGATCAATGCTGGGCGCGAGCTGATTCTCGACCACCTGGCCTGGCGCCTTGAGCAAAACTACAAGCCACGTTCCACGGCGAGATTTCTCTCCGGAGTGCGTGGCTTTTATCGCTATCTGTTGCGTGAAAAGTTGATAGCGGTGGATCCGACTCTACAAGTCGACATGCCGCAATTAGGTAGGCCTCTTCCTAAGTCTCTGTCAGAAACTGACGTGGAGGCCTTGCTGGCCGCCCCCGACCTCAGCGAAGCCATCGGTCAACGCGACCGCGCCATGCTGGAGGTTCTATACGCCTGTGGCCTGCGGGTGACCGAGTTGATCAGCCTGACCCTGGAGCAAGTCAACCTGCGCCAGGGCGTGCTGCGGGTAATGGGTAAGGGCAGCAAGGAAAGGCTGGTGCCCATGGGCGAGGAGGCGATTGTGTGGGTCGAGCGCTATATGCGTGATGCTCGCAGTGAGCTGCTTGGTGGGCGGCCCAGCGACGTGCTGTTCCCCAGCCTGCGCGGCGAGCAGATGACGCGGCAGACCTTCTGGCATCGCATCAAGCACCAGGCCAAGGTCGCGGGTATCGGCAAGACCTTGTCACCCCACACGTTGCGCCATGCATTTGCCACGCATTTGCTCAACCACGGTGCGGATTTGCGCGTCGTACAAATGCTGCTTGGCCACAGCGACTTATCCACAACCCAGATCTACACCCATGTTGCCCGTGCACGTTTGCAGGATATGCACGCCAAGCACCACCCGCGAGGCTGAAAACCGCCAATTTATCCCGTCACGGGCTGCCCTGCGGCCCAACTGTGGTAGGCTTTGCCGGTTAGCAAAGGGGACGGCCCATACCCGAGTTTCCACATCGGTGCTACTGCTCCCGTCCCTGCATCTGCCTTCAGGAGTTCCCATGCGCTTGACCCAGATTATTGCCGCCGCAGCCATTGCGTTGGTTTCCACCTTTGCGTTTGCCGATGACGCTGCCGAGCAGACCATCCGCAAGAGCCTGGCCAACCTGCAACTCGATACCCCGATCGAAAGCATCAGCGCCAGCCCGATGGCCGGCCTGTATGAAGTCAAGCTCAAGGGCAGCCGCGTGCTGTACGCCAGTGCCGACGGCCAGTACATCGTCCAGGGTTATCTGTTCCAATTGAAGGACGGCAAGCCGGTGAACCTCACCGAGAAAGCCGAGCGCCTGGGCGTGTCCAAGCTGATCAACGGTATTCCGGTAGCAGAAACCGTGGTTTACCCGGCCATCGGCGAGACCAAGACCCACATCACCGTGTTCACCGACACTACCTGCCCGTATTGCCACAAGCTGCACGCCGAAGTGCCTGCGCTGAACAAGCTGGGTGTGGAAGTGCGCTACGTCGCGTTCCCGCGCCAGGGCCTGGGTTCGCCGGGTGACGAGCAGTTGCAAGCCGTGTGGTGCTCGGCCGACAAGAAAGCCGCCATGGACAAGATGGTCGATGGCAAGGAAATCAAAGCGGCCAAATGTGCCAACCCGGTTTCCAAGCAGTTCGCCCTCGGTCAATCTATCGGCGTGAACGGTACACCGGCCATCGTTTTGGCTGACGGCCAAGTAATTCCGGGCTACCAGCCGGCACCACAAGTTGCCAAACTGGCGCTCAGTGCCAAATAAATCAGTATCGTCGAAACGTCGACGATCAAGGCTTGCTGACACGTCGGCGAGTCGTTAATTACAAGCCGCAGTCGTGCGGCTGTTTTCCACGGCCGACCTAGCGTCGGCCGTTTCATGGGGAGTTCTTCAGTGAAACCGGTCAAAGTAGGCATCTGTGGGTTAGGGACCGTCGGTGGCGGCACCTTTAACGTACTTCAGCGTAACGCTGAGGAAATTTCCCGCCGTGCAGGTCGCGGGATTGAAGTGGCGCAAATTGCCACGCGTTCGCCAAAGCCCCAGTTCGAAACGACCGGTATTGCGATTACCAACGATGTCTTCGCCGTTGCCACCAACCCTGAAATCGATATCGTCATCGAGCTGGTCGGCGGCTACACCGTGGCCCGTGAGCTGGTGCTCAAGGCCATCGAGAACGGCAAGCACGTGGTCACCGCCAACAAGGCGCTGATCGCCGTGCACGGCAACGAGATCTTCGCCAAGGCGCGCGAGAAGGGCGTGATCGTCGCATTCGAAGCCGCCGTGGCTGGTGGTATCCCGGTAATCAAGGCGATCCGTGAAGGCCTGTCCGCCAACCGCATCAACTGGGTGGCCGGTATCATCAACGGCACCGGTAACTTCATCCTCACCGAAATGCGCGAGAAGGGCCGTACCTTCGAAGACGTGCTGGCCGAAGCCCAGGCCCTGGGTTACGCCGAAGCCGACCCGACCTTCGACGTGGAAGGTATCGACGCTGCCCACAAGCTGACCATCCTGGCGTCCATCGCCTTTGGTATCCCGCTGCAGTTCGACAAGGCCTACACCGAAGGCATCACCAAGCTGACCACCGCCGATGTGAACTACGCCGAAGCCCTGGGCTACCGCATCAAGCACCTGGGCGTCGCGCGTAGCACACCTGCGGGCATCGAACTGCGTGTGCACCCGACGCTGATCCCGGCCGACCGCCTGATCGCCAACGTCAATGGCGTGATGAACGCCGTGATGGTCAACGGTGATGCGGCCGGTTCGACCCTGTTCTACGGCGCCGGCGCCGGCATGGAGCCGACCGCTTCGTCGGTGATCGCCGACCTGGTGGATGTGGTCCGCGCCATGACCAGCGACCCGGAAAACCGTGTGCCGCACCTGGCCTTCCAGCCGGATTCGCTGTCGGCCCACCCGATCCTGCCGATCGAAGCCTGCGAAAGCGCCTACTACCTGCGCATCCAGGCCCAGGACCATCCGGGCGTGTTGGCCCAGGTTGCGAGCATCTTGTCGGAGCGCGGTATCAACATCGAATCGATCATGCAGAAGGAAGTCGAGGAGCAAAACGGCCAGGTGCCGATGATCCTGCTGACTCACCGCGTGCTCGAACAGCACATCAATGATGCCATCGCTGCCCTGGAAGCCCTGCAAGGCGTGGTCGGCCCGGTGGTACGGATCCGCGTCGAACACCTGAACTAATGGTTTTGCTGCAAGGGCCCCGCAGGTTCGGCGGCCCTTGTTCAAGAATGCTCTAGAGGAGCCAGTCATGCGTTATATCAGTACCCGCGGCCAGGCACCGGCCCTGAATTTCGAAGACGTCCTGCTGGCAGGCCTTGCCACTGACGGCGGCCTGTACGTACCGGAAAACCTGCCACGTTTCACCCAGGAGGAAATCGCTTCCTGGGCCGGCCTGCCGTACCACGAGCTGGCGTTTCGCGTGATGCGCCCGTTCGTCACCGGCAGTATTCCGGATGCGGATTTCAAGAAGATTCTGGAAGAGACATATGGCGTGTTTTCCCACAACGCCATCGCCCCTCTGCGCCAGTTGAATGGCAACGAATGGGTACTGGAGCTGTTCCACGGCCCGACCCTGGCGTTCAAGGATTTCGCCCTGCAACTGCTGGGTCGCCTGCTCGACTACGTGCTGCAAAAGCGCGGCGAGCGCGTGGTGATCATCGGCGCCACCTCCGGTGATACCGGCTCGGCGGCCATCGAAGGCTGCAAGCACTGCGAAAACGTCGACATCTTCATCCTGCACCCGCACCAGCGCGTGTCGGAAGTGCAGCGTCGCCAGATGACTACCATCTTTGGTGAGAACATCCACAACATCGCCATCGAAGGCAACTTCGATGACTGCCAGGAAATGGTCAAGAACAGTTTCGCTGACCAGAGCTTCCTGAAGGGCACGCGCCTGGTGGCCGTGAACTCGATCAACTGGGCGCGGATCATGGCCCAGATCGTTTACTACTTCCACGCGTCCCTGCAGTTGGGCGGCCCGGCGCGTTCGGTATCGTTCTCGGTGCCGACCGGCAACTTCGGCGATATCTTCGCCGGTTACCTGGCGCGCAACATGGGCCTGCCGATCAACCAGTTGATCGTCGCCACCAACCGCAACGACATCCTGCACCGCTTCATGAGCGGCAACCAGTACGTCAAGGAAACCCTGCACGCCACGCTGTCGCCGTCGATGGACATCATGGTCTCGTCAAACTTCGAGCGCCTGCTGTTCGACATGCACGGTCGCAACGGCGCAGCGATTGCCGGTTTGATGGACACCTTCAAGAGCGGTGGCGGTTTCAGCGTGGACGAAGAGCGCTGGACCGAAACCCGCAAGCTGTTCGATTCCCTGGCGGTGGACGACGCGCAGACGTGCGAAACCATCGCTGAAGTCTACGCCCAGACCGGCGAGCTGCTGGACCCGCACACCGCAATCGGTGTGAAGGCCGCCCGCGAGTGCCGTCGCAGCCTGGACATCCCGATGGTGATCCTGGGCACCGCCCACCCGGTCAAATTCCCGGAAGCGGTGGAGAAGGCGGGTGTGGGCAAGGCGCTGGAATTGCCAGTGCACCTGACCGATTTGTTTGAGCGTGAAGAGCGTTGCACTGTGCTGGCCAATGACTTGAAGGCTGTGCAGGCATTTGTCAGCCAGCATGGCAATAGGGGCAAGCCGTTGTAAGGCGCCCCACGCAAACAAAAACGCCGCTTTCCCTTCCTTGGGTCAGCGGCGTTTTTTTGTATCTGGCAGGCCCGGTTGGCTCAAACCACTAATGTGATTATTTTTTGTACGATGGCTAATACCGTGCCGAAAACCGTGAACATGGCCATGACCACAGCCAACGGGTACCAGAAGTTCTCACGGGTTATCTTGTGAGCTTCGGCATTGAGTTTGCGTTGCTCGGCATAGATGCGTGAAATGTCAGCGTGAATCTTCTCTAGCGCAGCCTGTTCTCTGTTGTGTTCCAACATCGTCTTCATCCTTCGCAATAAGGGCCTTTTGACATGCGCTTTTATCTGCGTAGCAGCATTACCAGCGCTCACCGAGTATAGGATTCACTTCGGGTCTCAGCCCTCGGCCAACCCCAAAACAGCCGCCCATTGCGTAAGCAGTTATATGCCGCCGTTTTTTCCCTGTCATGTTGCAAGCGCATGCTGGAATCCGTCACCCCCTGACGGCCCCATAAAGACGATAAAGCGAACTTTCCTACGTCACAAACAGTCACTTAGGATAGATGCAGCTCCCGTTGAAACGATTGTTCCCGAACTATTGAGTGGTGATCGAGATGGAAAGTATCAGCCTATTGCTCGAAGAAGCACTGAGCCCTTATCAGGTTACGCTGACCACCTCTGGTGTGCAGGACGAGTGCCTGGTAACCGTGAAGAATCCTGCTGGCGCCATCGTGGTCGAACGTGAAGTCGACCGCGCCCAATTGATGGACAAGCGCGTGCTGGTGGATGTGGTGGATTGCCTGCTGCGTGACATCAAAATCGCCGAAGGGCGTTTGGAGCCTTCGGTCATCGCAGCCTTGCGCAACGCAGCCCAGACCCGCAGCGCCACCGCCGCATGAAGAATTGTTTAACTGTGGAAACTTCCTACAACGTGGCCGGTCAGATTTCGTAACAGCAAGAGCAAACATTGTGCTCCGGTGTTTGTGCCTTGTTGTACTGGTCTTTGTAGGCCACGTTTAACCCCGAAGTGTCTCCCCACGCTTCGGGGTTTCTTTTTGCCCGTGATTTGTCAGGGCTCCGGCGAGTCCCGGAAAAAGTTTGGGTTATCCCGCAGATACTGTTCACGCATGACCGGGTCCAGCCATGAGGCATACGACTGCTGCACCTGTTCCAGGGGGAGATCGTGCAGTGCCTGATTGATCCGCTCGATAGCCAGGTGCCCTTGGGGCGTGTCCGAGCAACCGATATGGATGCGCTGATACGGCGCCGAATCTTTGATGGGGTAGAAGACCAGATCGTCCGAGGCGATGCCCTGTTGCATCGCGTGATAACGGATTTCCGGCCAATAACCCAGCACCGCCTCCAATCTACCCAGACGTTGCATCTGCAACAGGCTACCCAGCGCGTCATTGCCGTAATGCAGTGCGAGCTTGTGCGCATCGGCATGTTTGAGCCGTTCATCGATGACAGGTCCGTAACTGCGCTCTGCCACGGCACCCACCCTTGCCCTATGAGCATCGAGGAACGCCTGCAGGTCAAACTGGCCTTCTCTGATGTAGGCTGCCATGCCTTCCTGCTGGTCGCGCCGGATCGTGATGCCATTGCTGGCGACCACAAACGCCTGGCTGGAAAATACGACGTACTTGGCCCGCTCGGCCGTCCATAGCAATGACGGATCACAGGTGAACGTGGGCTCACGCAGCATTTGCATGCCCCGTGCGCGATTGACGTGCAGCACCTGGTGCCGGTACTCCGGCAGGTGTTCGATGAGGATCGGCAGTAACTGGTCCAGTGCACCCTGACCTTTGCGTGGGCCTTCGAAAATGGTCAGGGGAGGCAAGTCACGGAGTAGCCAGACCAGCGTGTCTTCAGCGTTGGCGGTCGAGCCCCAGGCGAGCATGACGCTGAGGCAAAGCTGAGCAAGCCTGCGAACCATCAGATCGCGCCTTCCTCACGTAAACGCACAATGGCGGCAGCGTCGTAACCCAGTCCGCCCAGCACCACGCTGTTATGTTCACCCAGTTGCGGTCCGACCCATTCGCAGCTGCCCGGCGTGTCCGACAACTTGGGCACGATACCCGGCATCTTGAAGTCCTTGCCGTCGGGAAGCTGGGCCTTGAGAAACATCTCTCTGGCCAGGAATTGCGGGTCGCCAAGCATGTCTTCGGCACTGTAGATACGGCTGGCGGGCACTTCGGCCTTATTCAGGATATCTACCACCTGATCCAGCGGCAGCGAGTTCACCCAGCGATCAATCACCCCATACAGCTCATCACGGCGGCTATCGCGACCATCATTGCTGGCGAGTGCAGGATCGTTGGCCAGGTCCTCGCGGCCGATGGCGGACATGAAGCGCTTGAAGATCGCATCGCCGTTGGCGCCAATCTGCACATGCTTGCCATCGGCGCTGGTGTGGATCGAGGAGGGCGTGATACCGGGCATGATGTTGCCGGTGCGTTCGCGAATAAAGCCGAACACGTCGAACTCCGGAATCATGCTCTCCATCATGGCGAAGATCGCTTCGTACAGCGCCACATCCACCACCTGGCCCAGGCCGCCGTTGACTTCGCGGTGACGCAGCGCCATTAGCGCGCCGATCACTGCCCACAGCGCGGCAATCGAGTCGCCGATGGAAATACCGGTGCGGACCGGCGGGCGGTCTTCAAAACCGGTGATGTAGCGCAAGCCGCCCATGGATTCGCCCACGGCGCCAAACCCCGGCTGGTCTTTCATCGGCCCGGTCTGGCCAAAGCCGGAGAGACGTACCATCACCAGCTTGGGATTGAGGGCGTGCAGGGTTTCCCAGCTCAGGCCGAGTTTTTCCAGCACGCCGGGGCGGAAATTCTCGATCAGGATGTCGGCGTCGGCCAACAGTTGCTTGAGGATGGACAGGCCGTCGGGGTGCTTGAGGTTCAGTGTCAGCGACTGCTTGTTACGCGCCTGCACGAACCACCACAGCGATGTGCCCTCGTACAACTTGCGCCATTTGCGCAGCGGGTCGCCGCCGTCGGGAGACTCGACCTTGATCACGTCGGCGCCGAACTCCGCACAGATACGGGAGGCAAACGGGCCGGCGATCAGGGTGCCGAGTTCGATGACTTTCAGTCCGGCAAGCGGTTTGGCGTTGAACGACATGAGGTTCCTTGTCTGCGCAGGGCATTGGTTTGATGCCTTTTAACATAGGCGAGTAGCCCTGGGCAGCGCAGGATTCGTTGAATAGCCTCGCCATCGGTTAGACTGGCCGCCTTTCCCTGTCTCTAGAAGCCCGTTCATGGCCCAGCCGTCCACGACCTACAAATTCGAACTCAACCTCACCGACCTCGATCGCTCGGTGTACGAGAGCGTTAAACAGACCATCGCCCGCCACCCATCGGAAACCGAAGAGCGCATGACCGTGCGCCTGCTGGCCTACGCCCTCTGGTACAACGAGCAGTTGTCGTTCGGGCGCGGCCTGTCAGATGTAGACGAACCAGCCCTGTGGGAAAAAAGCCTGGATGATCGGGTTTTGCACTGGATCGAAGTCGGCCAGCCCGATGCCGACCGCCTCACCTGGTGCTCGCGTCGTACCGAACGCACCAGCCTGTTGGCCTACGGCAGCTTGCGCGTGTGGGAGGGCAAGGTGGTGCCGGTGGCGAATAACCTGAAAAACGTACACATCGCCGCCGTGCCCCAGGATGTCCTGGAGACCCTGGCCAAGGACATGCCCCGCGTCATCAAGTGGGACGTGATGATCAGCGAAGGCACGATGTTCGTCACCGACGACCGTGGCCAACATGAAGTGCAACTGCAATGGCTGGTCGGCGAACGCGGTTGAACCTGTAGGAGCGAGCTCGCTCGCGAAGAACCTGAGGGCGCCGCGTTCATCGAGGCAATCCGTGTCATCGTTAATGATTTTCGCGAGCAAGCTCGCTCCTACCGTTTATTGAAGAGAATTCACCTGCTTCCCATGCGTATCGATCCTCGCCCGTTACCTGCTGTCCTGCCGTTTCTCGGTGAACTGCCACCGCTCTTGACTCGTCTCTACGCCGCGCGCGGGGTGCAGTCCGAGGCCGAGCTGGATAAAAGCCTGGCGCGGTTGATTCCCTACCAGCAGCTCAAGGGTATCGACGCGGCGGTGGACTTGCTGGTGACCGCCCTGGAGCAGCGCCAGCGCATCCTCATCGTAGGTGACTTTGACGCCGATGGCGCCACCGCCAGCACCGTGGGCACCCTGGGCCTGCGTTTGCTCGGTGCGGCCCATGTCGATTACCTGGTGCCCAACCGTTTCGAGTACGGCTACGGCCTGACCCCGGAAATCGTTGCAGTCGCCCTGCAGCGCGAGCCGCAGTTGCTGATCACCGTGGACAACGGCATTTCCAGCGTCGAAGGCGTGGCGGCGGCGAAAGCTGCGGGGTTGCAGGTGTTGGTGACGGACCACCACTTGCCTGGTGATGAGTTGCCGGCGGCAGATGCCATCGTCAATCCGAACCAGCCCGGCTGTGAGTTCCCGAGCAAGGCGCTGGCTGGCGTGGGTGTGATCTTTTATGTGCTGATGGCCCTGCGCGCACGCCTGCGCAGCTTGGGCTGGTACGACAACAAGCCGCAACCCAACATCGGTGAATTACTCGACCTCGTTGCCCTGGGCAGCGTCGCCGACGTAGTGCCCCTGGACGCCAACAACCGCATCCTGGTGCATCAGGGCCTGGAGCGTATCCGCGCTGGCCGTGCGCGGCCGGGGATCAAGGCGATTCTGGAAGTGGCCAAGCGCGACGCTTCGCGTATCACCTCCACCGATTTGGGATTTATCCTTGGGCCACGCCTGAACGCTGCGGGTCGCCTGGATGACATGAGCCTGGGCATCGAATGCCTGCTCACCACCGACGTTGCCGCCGCGCGGGAAATGGCCGCGCAACTGGACGGCATGAACCAGGATCGCAAATCCATCGAGCAAGGCATGCAGCGCGAGGCGCTGGCCCAGCTCAAGGACTTGCCGGTGGAGTCGATGCCCTATGGCTTGTGCCTGTTCGACCCGGAATGGCACCAGGGTGTGATCGGGATTCTCGCGTCGCGTATGAAAGAACGTTACTTCCGCCCGACCATCGCCTTCGCTGACGCCGGTGATGGCCTGCTCAAGGGCTCTGGGCGCTCTGTGCAGGGTTTTCATATCCGTGATGCGCTGGCAGTGGTTGCGAGCCAGCATCCCAACCTGATCGCCAAATACGGCGGTCACGCCATGGCGGCGGGGCTGACGTTGCCCGAAGAAAATTTCCCACTGTTTGCCGAAGCCTTTGATGCTGAAGTGCGTCGGCAACTGCGTGAAGAAGATTTGACGGGACGCTTGTTGTCTGACGGCACCCTGGCGGTGGAAGAGTTTCACTTGGAACTGGCCCGCGCGTTGCGACATGCCGGGCCGTGGGGGCAGCACTTTCCCGAGCCGGTCTTTCACGGCGTATTCCAGTTGGTGGAGCAGCGCGTGGTGGGTGAGCGGCACCTGAAGGTGGTGCTCAAGACTGAATGCGGGTCAGTGAAACTCGATGGCATTGCCTTCGGAGTGGACCGTGAGGTCTGGCCGAACCCGACCGTGCGTTGGGTGGAGTTGGCGTACAAGCTGGATGTGAACGAGTTTCGTGGGAATGAGACGGTGCAACTGATGATTGCCCACATCGAACCGCGCTAGGCTCGATCAACACCGTGCGCTAGTAGGAGCGAGCTTGCTCGCGAAAAACCTCAGGGCAACGCGTTCATCCAGGATGCCCGCGTTATCGTTGACGTTCTTCGCGAGCAAGCTCGCTCCTACAGGTTATTCGGTTTTGGCTTGGTGTTTGACGATGATATCCACCAACCGCTTGGCCAGCGCCGGGTAGTTCTCATCGAAGTGATGCCCACCTGGCAACTTCAACGCTTCACCCACGGCTGTCTTGTCCGTGCAGCCGCTCTCGTCGACCTCTTCCGCTCCGTAGATGCACACCACTTTCTCAGGTGGCAGCTTGGCCATTTCCGGCCCGGTGGCGGCTTCTTTACCGGCGTTGCCCAACCAGCCTTCCACTTCAATTTCGAAGCTGCCGGTGCGCGCAAACGCCAGCAGGATGATTGCATCCACACGCTGCTGCTCGTTTTCCGGCATACGGTTGTAGATCGCTGGCAGTACGTCTGCGCCGAACGAATAACCGGTCAATACGAAGCGCTTGGTGCCCCATTTCTGACGGTAGTGCTGCATCAGTTCGGTGAGGTCCTTGGCGCTTTGTTCCGGGGTCTTGTGCTGCCAGTAATAACGCAGAGTATCGATACCCACCACCGGGTAGCCGATCTTGGCCATTTCGCCGGCCACGTCGCGGTCCAGGTCGCGCCAGCCGCCGTCACCGGAAAGGAACAGGGTGACGGTATCTTTGGCTTGGCCGGCCGGCACTTCAACCACCGGAATCGCCAGGCCGCCGTTGTCCGAACCTACCAGTTGCTTGCGCAACTCGTTGTTCAGCACTTGCGGGTAGTGAATATCGTAGTCGCTGATACTGGTGGTGGCGCGCGGGGTGTCACGTACGAAACTGGCGCTTTCATCGTCAGGGTTGTCGTTCCAGGCCACCAGCCAATTGCCGTGTGCGGCTGTCTTTGGCAGTGGATCCTTGCAGCCTTCC
Organism: Pseudomonas sp. NS1(2017); assembly: GCF_002269425.1. NCBI lineage: Bacteria > Pseudomonadati > Pseudomonadota > Gammaproteobacteria > Pseudomonadales > Pseudomonadaceae > Pseudomonas > Pseudomonas sp. NS1(2017). Next base: position 3,649 of record NZ_CP022960.1, on the reverse strand, counting down.
TGCACCAAGGCGAAGCCGACGGAGATGGCGTTGGCCTTGTCGTCGTTCTGGGTGGCCAGCCAGCGCCAGGCGAGGGCGGCGCCAGGGCCGATGCCGCTGACCAGCGTCGCCGGGCCCTTGAGCTGGCCCAGGGCGTTTTGCAGCGCTTGTTCCTGCAGCTTGCAGTCGTCCTTGGGCAGGATCACCTGGACAATCTGCGCCTTGCCGCCTTGGCTCAAGGCGACCAGTTGGCTGTCGGTCAGGATTTCATCGGGCATTACGGCCACGGCCACACGGGCTTTCGGCGTTCCGTACGGGGTTACCCGGGTCATCACCGAGCCATCGGCCTGGGGCAGTTGCTCCAGGGTCGGCTGCGGGGCAGGGCGGTTCCAGTACCAATAGCCGCCACCCAGGACCAGGGCGAGCAGCACTACAAAGGCCAATACATACCGCCAGGAGCGTCGAATCATCAGCGTTTCACCAATCCAGTCAAGCCGCCCGCGATCAGGGCGGCGGTATCGGCCAGTGCCACCAGCGGATCAAGTCCTGCGGGCACGGCCATGTAACGGGGTTCCCAGTCAGGCTGGAACTTGTCTTTGAAGCGGCGCAAACCTTGGAAGTTATACAGTTGCTCGCCACGACGGAACACCATCGAACCCAGGCGTTGGGTCAGCGGGGCGCCGCGTCGTGGTTGCAGGCCCGACAACGGCACCATGCCGAGGCTGAAGCGGGCGTAGCCGTGACTCTTATAGTGTTGAATCAGGCCGACCATCATGAACTCCATGGTCAGCTTGGGCGCTTCCGGGTGGGCGCGCATCAGATCGAGGCTGGCCAGGTCGTGGTTGAAGGTCTCGAGCAGGTTGGCGAAGGCCACCGGGCGCCCTTCGAAGCGAATGATCGCAATGCGAAAGTGCTTGAGGTAGTCGTCGCTGAAACGTCCCAGGGAAAAGCCTTTTTCCCGTACGTTCTTGCCGGTCAGCCAGGCATCGGAGATTACCTTGAGCTCGTCCATCGGCGCGGTGCCCGGTTCGCAGATCTCCAGGGACAGGCCGTCCCGCGAGCCGCGGTTCCAGGTGTAGCGCAGGTCCTTCATCTCTTTGCCCTTGGCTTCCAGGTCAAAGCGTTTCAGGTCGACGCGGGCTTCTTCGCCCAGCTTGATGGCGGTGAGGCCGATGTCCATGTAGTACGGCAGGTTCTCGGCGCGGACCTGGTAGAACACCGGGCGCGCATGGTGAATGTCGCACAGGTCACGGAACTGCCAGATCATCTCGGCCCGTGGCTGGGTCGGGCCAATCGGGTCGTACAAGGCTACCAGGCTGCGGCCGCGACGGGCGTACATGAGGAACGCTTCATCATTGGGGTGGAACAGCAGCGCTTTATCGCCGGTAAGCGCCAGGCCTCCGTCGGGCTGGGACGAGGCCATCAGGATCTTGCTGGCGCGCTCCAGTTCGTCCGGCGTCGGCAAGTGGATCACCGGGCGCGCGGTGCGCAGCAGCCAGGTCAGCGACACAACCACCAGCACCACAGCGGCACCCAACAGCGAACGCAGGCCGCGTGGGGCGTTGGCGTCCAGGGTGAACTGCCACCACAGCTGATGGCTGTACGGCACGTCTTGATAGGCGAACAGCAGCAACCACATCGAAGCACCCAGCACGCAGACACTGGCCACCAGGTACAGCGGCGAGAAGGGCAGTTCGGTGAGGCGGCTGGCACGGTAGAAAGAGCGGCGGAAGATCGCCAGCAGGATCGCGGTCATGGTCATCAGGCTGGCTTCTTCCCAGTCGAAACCCTTGAGCAGCGAAAGCAGGGCACCGACCAACAGCAGCACCATGGTCAGCATCCAGGCCGCCGACAAGCGTCGGCGCAGGCCCTGGGCCAACAACAGGCACAGCACGCCGATCAGGCTGGCGCCAAAGTGCGACGCGTCAATCAGGCGGTGGGGAATCAGGAAGCCGATGTTTTCCAGGCGTGAGTCGATTTCGGGCGTGGCGCCAGAGAACAGCAGGACCACGCCGGACAAAAAAACCAGTACGGCCAGCACTGGCGCGGCCAGCCCCGAGGCAACCCGCAGGCTTTGCTGGGTCTGGAACAGGCGCTGTGCTTCGTTGACCAGCAGGAACACGCAGGCGATCAGCAGCGGCAACACCACGTAGATCATGCGATACAGCAGCAGGGCGGCGGCCAATGGCGCGGCCCCCAGTTTGTCGGCGAAGGCCGCCAGCAGGATCGCTTCGAATACGCCCACACCGCCCGGCACATGGCTGAGCACGCCGGCGGCGAGGGCCAGCAGGTACACCAGCAGGAAGGGACCGAACGGCGGCGCTTCCGGCAGCAGCATATAAAGGACAGTGGCGGCAGCGGCCACGTCCAGCGCGGTAATGATCAGTTGCAGGAAGGTCAGGCGGCGACCTGGCAGGCGCAGGGTGCGACGACCGGCTTTTACCAGCAGGTTATCCGGGTAGGGTTGTTCCGGCAGGCGACGGCGATAAATGCCGATGCACAACACCGCCGACAACAACAGCACCGCGCCAGCAATACCGCCCAGCACAGCCTGTGGCAAATGCAGGTAGGTCGATGCGGCGGGCAGGTTGCTCAGTGTCGCCAATGCAGCCAGTGGCGGCAGTGCGGTGCCGAGCGCCAGGCTGGCGAACACCGTCATATGGGCGACTTCCGAAGCCCCGATGCCATGGCGTGCATATAAACGGTAACGCACCGAACCACCGGAGAGCATCGACAGGCCAATCGCATTACCGATGGCGAAGGCGGTAAAGCCACCGAGGGCCAGGGTTTTGGCGGGCAGGTTCACGCCCGCGTAGCGCGCGCCGGAAAATTCATAGCCCAATAGAATGACGAAACCGGCGACGGCCGCCGCAAACGCACCCAGCAAGGCGGGCTTGGGCACTTCCAGGATCGAATCGTGGAGGGCGTAGAGGTCCAGTTCCAACAGCAGGTGGCGGCAGGCGATCAGGGCGATGGCGAACAACAATAGAGTGACGGCCAGCCCGATGGGTTGCCGGTACTTGCTCACCAGATCCAGCCAACGCAAACGGGTGGGTGTGATCGGTTGTTCTGCTGTGACAGTGTCTTGTGGTTCAGACGAGTTGGCGCGCATCAATCACCTCGTGGATTGTGCGCGACAGGATGGAGGTATCCAGCCAAGTTACCAATCCCTATGGACAAAATAATTACAAATATTAACGCGTATCACCGGGTGCGGCGACTGCGGCCATTGGTCGTAGAGGGCAGCGCTTGAGCATTGAGCATAGCTTGCAATGAGATGGACTCTACAAACCGCGAGCGGTTTCATGAAAGATGCCATGCCATTGTTTCAGAAGAACTTTTTCACCGGATACAAAAAAGGCCACTCTTTCGAGTAGCCTTTTTTGATGTTTGGTTGCGGGAGCCGGATTTGAACCGACGACCTTCGGGTTATGAGCCCGACGAGCTACCAGACTGCTCCATCCCGCGTCTGTGGGCGGCATTCTACAGCCCAGCGGCGGGGTGTCAACCGTTAATGGGCTGATGGGTCAAATAAGTGTGAATTTGTCGTTACACGTTGACCAAGGACGGTAAGTGCGCGACGAGTAAAGATTTTTTTGTCTTACAATTTTCGTACAGGAAGGAAAAACGAGCAGACACAAAAAAGGCCACTCTTTCGAGTAGCCTTTTT